>NZ_JBEPSH010000001.1:0-797615 GCF_040548795.1 Ottowia thiooxydans
GAGCCTGCATGCATGAACACGACTGGTTGCCCAGTTCCGCCGGTATCCCAATACCAAAGGCGTGCTCCCCCGACATCAATCCAGCCTTCCTGGGCAGGGGCCTGCACGGGCATAGATTCAAGGGACCAAACAGGAGCTCGCGGGGCGCGGGAGTTTTCGTTCATGAAGGCTCTGCGTGAGGGTGACACTCGTATTCTGGCGAACAGAACTGCAGTTGTCTCCGATCGCCGTTGCAAAGCAGCTATGTTCGCCCTCGCCGCACACGGCTCAAGGACATGATGGCCTGTATCAGCCATTGGAGACAAAAAAGCCTCGGCTTCTTGAGAAACCGAGGCTTTTAGGGGATAGTTTGGAACGGTGTGGGACCATTCAAAACTGATTTTTTGGCGGAGCAGGCGGGATTCGAACCCGCGGTGGGCTATTAACCCACACACGCTTTCCAGGCGTGCGACTTAAACCACTCATCCACCGCTCCGAAGCCCGCTATTCTAGCAAGAGTTTGGGCCACTTTTGGCCCCCCTGGAAAATGAGTTTGTTGACTGCCTGCGCCAAATGCAAAAAAAGCGGGCCGCAGGGGCCCGCTTGGTCAATGGATTGGACCTTGCTCAGGGAGCTGAACGATTGGCCTGCACCATCTTCATCGCAGAGCTGATGAGCGCAGAGACTTCGGTCATGTTGGACGGCACGATCAGCGTGGTTTTGGCATCGGCTGCTACCTTGCTGTAGGCGTCCACGGATTTCTCCGCCACCTTGAGCTGCACCGCTTGCTCGCCGCCCGGAAGCCGGATAGCGGCCGCGACGCGCTCGATGGCCTGCGCAGTCGCTTCGGCCACTGCAGTGATAGATGCCGCTTCACCTTGTGCATTGTTGATGATGGACTGCTTTTCACCTTCAGAGCGCGCAATGAAGGCTTCACGCTCACCGGTGGCGATGTTGATCTGCTCCTGGCGGCGACCTTCAGAAGCGGCAATCAGAGCGCGTTTTTCACGCTCGGCAGTGATCTGCGCCTGCATGGCGCGCAGAATCTCGGCAGGCGGTGTCAAATCCTTGATCTCGTAGCGAAGCACCTTCACGCCCCAGTTCAAGGCCGCTTCGTCGATGGCTTGCACCACCTGGGCGTTGATCATGTCGCGCTCTTCAAAGGTTTTGTCGAGTTCCAGCTTACCGATCACGCTACGCAGCGAGGTTTGCGCCAGTTGAGTGATAGCCACCACATAGTTGCTGGAGCCGTAGCTGGCACGCATGGGGTCGGTCACCTGGAAATACAGAATGCCGTCTACCTGCAGTTGGGTGTTGTCTCGCGTAATACAGACTTGGCTGGGCACGTCCAGAGGAATTTCCTTCAGGCTGTGCTTATAAGCCACGCGATCGATGAAGGGCACCAGAAAGCTGAGGCCGGGCGTCAGGGTGACGTTGTATTTCCCCAGCCGTTCCACCACCCAGGCATTTTGTTGAGGCACCACCTTGACTGCACGGGTGATGAAGACGACTGCTATTACAAACAGGACGATTGCGATTTCCAAAGCGGTTTCCTTTCAGGGAAGGGGGATGGGAGGGGTTTCAGATCACTTCAACCAGCAGGCGGCTGCCTACCAGTTCAACGACGCGGTGCATGCCGGGCTGAGGGATGACGCCCGGGCGGTGTATGGCGGTCCATTGCGCGCCACGGTAGCGGATTTGTGCGGTGCCGTCGGCGCTCCAGCCGGGAATCTCCACAGTTTCTCCTACATCAAGGTTCACGCTCCGCTGCGCACGGGCCGAGGGGTCCCCTGGCTTGCGGCGCCGTACAAAGTAACAGATGAGCACCGAGCCTCCGCCCACCACGGCGGCAACGATCAACTGTGTAGCCAGGGAAGCGCCCGCCATGGCGGCCAAGGCGCCCGCAACCAAGCCGATGCTGAGCATCAGCAGATAAAAAGTGCCGGTGAACAGCTCCAGGGCCACCATGGCGCCAGCGGCGATCCACCACATCGTCGATTCGGCCATTACGCCTCCTGTACTATTGATTCTGACGGTCACTGTGACCATATGACGACATTCTGAGGCAAAAAGCGCCCTAGACGCCGCACTGTCTTTCCAATTCCGTACACTTCGCCGCTGCATTGCCATACGTGGCGGGAGCCTGCCTTATGAAATTTCGTTTTCCCATCGTCATCATTGACGAAGACTTTCGTGCCGAAAACAGCTCTGGTTTGGGCATTCGGGCCATGGCCGATGCCATACAAGCCGAAGGCTTCGAGGTACTGGGCGCCACCAGTTACGGTGATTTGAGCCAGTTCGCGCAGCAACAAAGCCGCGCCAGCGCGTTCATTTTGTCCATTGATGACGAAGAGTTCTCTGCAGCGGCACCGGAACTCGACCCCGTTGTGGTGAATTTGCGTAACTTCATACAGGAAGTGCGACGCAAGAACACCGATGTGCCGATCTATATCTACGGTGAGACCAAGACCAGTCAGCATTTACCCAATGACATCCTGCGGGAGTTGCATGGTTTTATTCACATGTTCGAGGACACGCCAGAGTTCGTGGCCAAGCACATCATCCGTGAAGCCAAGAGCTACCTCGAAGGTATTCAACCCCCATTTTTCAAGGCGCTGCTCGATTACGCCGAAGACGGCTCGTACTCGTGGCACTGCCCCGGTCACTCGGGCGGGGTGGCGTTTCTGAAGAGCCCCATCGGCCAGATGTACCACCAGTTCTATGGTGAAAACATGCTGCGCGCCGACGTCTGCAATGCCGTCGAAGAACTGGGCCAGTTGCTCGATCACGATGGCGCCATCGGTGAGAGCGAGCGCAATGCGGCGCGCATCTTCAATGCCGACCACTGCTTTTTTGTGACCAACGGCACCTCCACCAGCAACAAAATGGTCTGGCACCACACAGTGGCGCCGGGCGATGTGGTGCTGGTGGACCGCAATTGCCACAAGAGCAATTTGCACGCCATCATCATGACCGGGGCCATTCCCGTGTTCCTGAAGCCAACTCGCAACCATTTCGGCATCATTGGACCGATCCCGAAGTCCGAGTTCGAGCCCGAAACCATCAAGGCCAAGATTCGCGCCAACCCGCTGCTCAAGCACGTGGACGCAGACAAGGTCAAGCCACGCATCTTGACCCTCACGCAATCCACCTACGATGGCGTGCTCTACAACACGGAAACCATCAAGGGCATGCTGGATGGCTACGTAGAGAATCTGCATTTCGACGAAGCCTGGCTCCCACACGCCGCGTTCCACCCCTTCTACGGCACCTACCATGCCATGGGCAAGAAGCGGGCACGCCCCAAGCAGTCTGTGGTGTATTCCACGCAGTCCATCCACAAGCTGCTGGCGGGGATCAGCCAGGCCAGCCATGTGCTTGTGCAGGACTCGCAGAACGTCAAGCTGGATCGCTACCTGTTCAATGAGGCCTACCTCATGCACACCTCGACCAGCCCGCAGTACAGCATCATTGCCAGCTGCGATGTCGCAGCCGCCATGATGGAGCCTCCTGGCGGCACAGCTATGGTGGAAGAAAGCCTGGTGGAAGCGCTGGATTTCCGCCGCGCCATGCGCAAGGTGGAGGCCGATTTCGGCAAGAACGACTGGTGGTTCAAGGTTTGGGGCCCGGACAAGCTCAGCCCTGAGGGCATGGGCCGCGCGGACGACTGGATCATCAAGAACGGCACCACGCGGGCGAGCAACTGGCACGGATTTGGCAAGCTGGCCGCCGGCTTCAACATGCTGGACCCCATCAAGGCCACTATCGTTAATCCGGGGCTTGATCTTGACGGAAAATTCCACAAGACAGGCATTCCGGCGTCCATCGTGACCAAGTATCTGGCTGAGCACGGCGTGGTCGTTGAAAAGACGGGCCTCTACAGCTTTTTCATTATGTTCACCATCGGCATCACCAAGGGCCGCTGGAACACCATGCTGACAGAGCTCCAGCAGTTCAAGGACGATTACGACCGCAACCAGCCGCTCTGGCGCATCATGCCGGAGTTCTGCCAGCACCACAGGCGCTATGAGCGCATGGGTCTGCGCGACCTTTGCCAGCACGTGCACCAGCTGTACGCCAAGTACGACATCGCCAGGCTGACCACCGACATGTACCTCTCGGAGCTGCAGCCGGCTATGAACCCGTCAGACGCCTACGCCTGCATTGCGCGGCGCAAGGTGGAGCGGGTGGAGATCGACCAGCTTGAAGGTCGTATCACCGTGGGTCTGGTGACTCCCTACCCACCAGGTATTCCGCTGCTCATTCCGGGTGAGGTGTTCAACAAGAAAATTGTTGATTACTTGAAGTTTGCGCGTGAATTCGCGCTGATGTGTCCGGGCTTCGAGACCGATATCCATGGTCTGGTCGAGGTCAGAGATGACTCAGGTGCGGTTCGTTATTACGCCGACTGCGTGGCAGAAGACGGTGCCCCCCAACAGGTCACTCCAACCACAACTATCCAGGATCTTCTCGAAACCCAGAAAGATTCCCCTTACGTGACTGCGAATTGACCAGCTGAGGTTGACAGCATCCTGATAAAGGCTACCCTGAGGGTCTGTTTGAGTCCCCTTGGGGGTGCATCCAGGGGCAGACAGGATAAGAACCTGTTCGCGATCCCCTGCGAGATCGTGGACGGGTTCGTAACAACCGAAAGGAGAAACAATGTTTCCTGAGTACCGCGACCTGATTCACAAGCTGAAAATGGAGGATGCCCATTTCGCGCGTTTATTTGAGAAGCATCATGTGCTCGATCATCAGGTCAAACGCATGACAGACGGTCAGGAGCCCGCGTCGCAAGAACAGATCGAAGTCTTGAAGAAAGAGAAGCTTCAGATCAAAGACGAGTTGTATGTCATCTTGAAGAAAGCTGATCCCCAGGCTGTGTGAGTTAATTCAGCCGAAAGAACCCGCCAGGACATGGCGGGTTTTTTATTGGGCACACTCCCTCAGAGGGTGCCGAGCGCAGTTAAGATTTTGTTGCTTACAAAATGGCTTTGAGCGCTGTGACCAAGGCGTCGCACTGCGTGGGCGTTCCAATGCTGATTCTCAGGTATTGGGCAATGCGGGGCTGCTTGAAATGGCGCACCAGCACGGCCCGCTCTCGCAAAGCTGCCGCCAGTTGTGCCGCGTCGTGCTTTGGGTGGCGCGCGAATACAAAATTGGCTTCCGAGGGCAGCACATCAAAACCGAGGTCCTGAAGCTGCCCGCGGAGCATGTCCCTGGCCTGCATCACGTCGTGTCGAGTCTGATCGAACCAGGCCTCGTCTTCCATGGCCGCAATGGCGCCTGCGCTGGCAAGTCTGTCGATAGGGTAGGAGTTGAAACTGTCCTTGACCCTCGTCAAGCCTTCAATCAAGACGGCCTGGCCGCATGCGAAGCCCACTCTCAAGCCTGCTAGCGAACGCGATTTGCTCAGAGTCTGCGCAACCAGCAGATTGGGGTATTGCTGAACCAGGGACAGCGCGGAAGTGCCACCAAAATCCACATACGCTTCATCGACCAGGACCACGCGATCAGGACAGGCGCGAAGCAGGCGCTCTATGTCTGAGAGGGGCAAGCCAATTCCCGTAGGCGCGTTGGGGTTGGCTATGACGATGCCAGCACAGCCTTTGGCGGCGCGTTCCACCAGTGCATCAACATCAATGCGCAGCGCCTCATCCACTGGCATCAGCTCAGCTTCAATGTCGAAGAGCTGGGTGTAGACGCGGTAGAAGCTGTAGGTGACATCCGGGAAAAGCAGCGCCTGACCCGGTTGGCGGAAGAAGGCAGAAAAAGCGTGTGCCAGGACTTCATCCGATCCATTGCCCACAAACACCTGGTCCGGCTGGAGGCCGTGACGCGTGGCAATGGTCTGGCGCAAAGCCAGCGACTCAGGGTCGGGATAGCGTTCCAGTCCTGTCGCCGCAGCCTCTCCGATGGCAGCCAGAACAGCGGGAGAGGGTGGGTAGGGGTTCTCGTTGGTGTTGAGCTTGATCAGCCCGGCAATGCGCGGCTGTTCGCCGGGCACATAGGGTTGAAGCTTGGCCACAGGCGGACTCCAGAACGCAGGGGTATCGGTTTGCATGAAGGTATTGTTTCTAGTGATCGGGGAGTTGGGGCTCTCGGAAGACGGCGTCTCGCCACGGACGGCCAGGCCCTCCAAATTCGAGCAACTCGTTCCAGCAATCAGAGATTATGCGAGTCTTGGTATTTGCTGGGACCGCCGAGCTCCCGCTCGGCATGCCTATCTGGCAACACTGATGTGCCAGCGGGCACTCAGGGCGAACGAAGCGCGCGGGCAAGGACTTCAAAAATTCGCTTGTCCAATGACTGCGCTACATTGAAGCGCAAGAAGTTGCTGGCAGTGAGCGATTGGCTGAACGCATTGCCGGGTGCCAATACCACGCCTTCTTTCAAGCAAAAGCGGGCCACGCTGGCAGCGTCCAGGCCTTCAGGCAACTGGCACCAGAGAAACATGCCGGCCTGCGGCGTCAGCCACGGCTTGATCCCAAGCGCATTCAGTTTTGCAGCGGTCTTGGTCATCGCTTCGGTGAGATGCCGCTTCAGGTTTTCGAGGTGCCGTCTATACCCACTGTCAGTCAGCGCGGTCAAGATGATTTCCGCGGCAAGCTGCCCTCCGCCGAACGAGGTGGCCAATTTCAGGTCACACAGGCTTTCCAGCCAGTCTGCTCGCGTGGCGATGTAACCGCAGCGTACTGAAGCTGAAATGGTCTTCGAAAAACTGCTGATGTGCACGACACGCGCGAGCCCGTCAAAGGCCGCCAGTCGCGGTGCGTGCGTGTTTTCAAAGTCAGAGAAGATGTCGTCTTCTACGATCACCAGGTTGGAGATGTCGGCAAGCTTCAGTATGCGGTGAGCAATGGCGGGGGAAAGCGCAGCGCCCGTCGGATTGTGGATGCCTGAATTGGTGATGTAGAGCCGCGGCGTGTGTTCGCGCAGTGCAGCCTCAAATTTTTCAAGATCCGGCCCGTGGGGCGTGTAGGGAACTCCGACGACACGGGCGCGGTGTGCCTTGAGCAAAGCGTGGAAATTGAAATAGCAGGGGTCATCGACCAGCACGGTGTCGCCAGGTTCCAATAAAAAGCGGCAGATCAGATCGATGGCCTGCGTTCCTGATTCAGTCAGCATGATCTGCTCTGGCGCAGCCTGAATGCCATTTCCTGCCAGTCTGCGCGACAGAAATTGCCGCAAGCCTGGATGACCGAGGGGCGTGGCGTAGTCGGCTAAGACGTTGGACTCTGCCCTTGCCAGTGTGCGCAGGGCACGGCGCACACCAGCTTCGTACATCCATGAAGGCGGCAGCCAGCCGCAACCAGGTTTGAGCGTGGCGGCTTCTGCATCCAATGATTGCCGGGAGACCCAGAGCGGGTCCACTTGCCTGTCCAATTTGGGCCCCATCTTGGCAAGGGCCAGTGGCGCCACCGGGCCTGCCACAAAAAAGCCGGACCCAGGCCGGGAGGCGATAACGCCCTCTGCCGCCAGACGCTCATAGGCCTCCACGACGGTAGAAACCGAAACCTCCAAGGCTTGCGCTTGGGCCCGCACTGACGGCAGGCGAAAGCCGGGACCATACGCGCGGGAGGCTATCCGGGCTTGAACTTCAGCCATGACCAATTGGATTCGGGTGATGTTTTGCCTCATTGACTTAATCGTATTGGTTCTGTGTGCATTACAGTTATTTTTAATTGTAGTGGATTGTGCTTGGATTATTGGGCGGGTTAGTGCTCCACTTGCTCTCTTGTTAAAGAGGTTCCGATGCATGAATCACGAAGTGGCTGGATCAATGGTCTTGCCGGGGTCACCATATTTGCCGGATCGCTGCCTGCTACCCGCGTGGCAGTTTCCGATTTCAATCCCACGTTTTTGACAAGCGCTCGCGCGACGCTGGCCGCTGTATTGGGTTTGTTTTTCTTGTTGATGCTCCGCCAACCCCGGCCCAAGGTCGCAGAAGTAAGTTCGCTGGCCCTTACGTCGTTGGGCGTGGTGGTGGGTTTTCCGCTGCTGACTGCCCTGGCACTTCAGCACATCACTGCTGCGCACTCCATCGTTTTTGTGGGCTTGTTACCCCTTTGTACTGCGGCCTTTGCCGTGCTTCGCGCGGGTGAGCGCCCTCAGCCGGCGTTTTGGCTGTTTGCTGCGGCCGGTGCGGCCTGTGTTGCCGGATATGCGGCGCTCGGGCGCGGGGAAACCTCGTTGACCGGGGACTTGCTCATGGTGGCGGCTGTCGTGGCTTGCGGGCTCGGCTATGCCGAAGGAGCGCGCCTGACCCGAACATTGGGAGGCTGGCAAGTGATCAGTTGGGCGCTGGTGCTGTCACTGCCCGTCATGCTGCCTGTAGCCCTCTGGAGCATGCCTGCCAGCTTTGAGCATGTGAGCACGCCAGCCTGGCTCGGGCTGATCTACGTCTCATTGTTCAGCATGTTGATAGGCTTCATTTTCTGGTACCGCGGCTTGGCACAAGGGGGCATTGCCGCAGTGGGACAACTTCAACTGTTGCAGCCCTTCATAGGGCTCGCGCTGGCCGCTCTGCTGCTGCACGAGAACGTGAGCTGGATGATGCTCGTGGTCACGCTCGCAGCCGTTGTCTGCGTCGTAGGTGCGAAGAAATACGCCGCCAGATAGCGCCGCAGGCCTCTTTGGCCCCCTGGGAGCGCCAAGCTCCAGCTTGGCAACAGGGCGTTTGAGAAGAACAGAAGAATTGCCAAGCTGGAGCTTGGCGCTCCCAGGGGGTGCCAGCGCACACTCCGGCTCTAGTCAAAATCAAAAAGCCGCGGAGCAGGCCATGCGTGAGTAGCCGCGGAGCTGGCTTTGCCAGGCCGCTGGCTGCGTCCCCGGAGGGGGAAGGCGCGCAAGCGCCACAGGGGGGAGGCTCTGTCCGCCGCGGAGCTGGCTTTGCCAGGCCGCTGGCTGCGTCCCCCCGAGGGGGAAGGCGCGCAAGCGTTCACACAGAGCCAAGATGCCAAGCAGGAGCTCGGCGGTCCCCAGAGGGTGCCAGCGCACACTTTGGCTCTAGTCAAAATCAAAAGGCCGCGGAGCAGGCCATGCGTGAGTAGCCGCGGAGCTGGCTTGGCCAGGCCGCTGGCTGCGTCCCCCAGAGGGGGAAGGCGCACAGCGCCTCAGGGGGATACTCAGTTACCCAATACTGTCCGAGCTAATACCTGCCGTTTGACTGAAGCCGCCATCCACATAGGTAATTTCTGCGGTCACGCCGCCAGCCAGATCGCTTAGCAGGAACGCGGCCACATTGCCTACGTCATCAATGCTCACGTTGCGGCGCAGGGGAGAGCCTGCGGCCACAAAGCCAAGCAACTTGCTGAAGTCCTTGATGCCGCTGGCCGCCAGGGTTTTGATGGGCCCTGCGCTGATGCCGTTGACGCGAATGGAGCGACCATCTGCTGTGCGGCCCACCGCCTCAGCCAGATACCGTACAGAAGCCTCCAGAGATGCCTTGGCCAGCCCCATGGTGTTGTAGTTGGGGACGGTACGCAGCGCGCCCAAATAGCTTAGCGTGAGCAAAGCGGCTTTATCGTTCAGGAAGGGCAGGGCGGCCTTGGCCATGCCCGGAAAACTGTAGGCGCTGATGTCGTGCGCGATCTTGAACGACTCGCGCGAAAGACCTTCTAGGAAGTTACCGGCGATAGCTTCGCGCGGCGCAAATCCGATGGCATGAACGAAACCGTCAAACTTCGGCCACGTGGCCGAGAGATCCTGGAACATCGCGGCAATCTGATCGTCGTTGCCCACGTCGCAATCGAAAATCAGTTTGGAGTCGAACTCGGCGGCAAAATCGGTGATACGGTCCTTAAAGCGTTCACCTACATAGCTGAAGGCAAGTTCAGCGCCTTGGTTATGGCAAGCGCGTGCGATGCCATAGGCGATTGAACGGTTGGAAAGAACGCCGGTAATCAACAATTTCTTGCCAGCGAGAAAGCCGGTCTTCTGGCTCATGCGTAAACGCTCCTAGATGTATTAGCTGCGGAATTGTCGCATGTCGAGGCCACCGGGCAGTGGCAGGCCACAGGTTGCCTTTTTCAAGTAAAAGCAGCATTTTTTTAAATTCACGGCAGAATCCCCAGCATGCGACTTTTTTTCGGTGCCCTGATTCTTGGTCTGTCAGCCTCTGCGTGGGCCGCCCATGGCTATGCGTTGTGGGGAGAGCTCAAGTATCCGCCGGGGTTCACGCACTTTGACTATGTCAATCCGCAAGCGCCCAAAGGCGGTGAATTGCGCCTGGTGAGCAACACACGCTATTCCACCTTCGACAAGTACAACCCCTTCACCATGAAGGGCTCGCCTCCCGCCTATCTGAGCAATCTTCTGTTCGACAGCTTGCTCACAGGTTCCATGGACGAAACCAGCAGTGGCTACGGCCTGCTGGCTGAAGACGTCAAGGTGTCCGATGATCGCCTCTCGGTGGTGTTCAGGCTCCGGCCAGAAGCCCGGTTTCACAACGGCGATCCTGTCCGCGCTGAGGACGTCAAGCACAGCTACGACACGCTCATGAGTCCACAGGCCTCACCAGGGTATCGGACGATGCTGCACGAAGTCGCAGGTGTGGATGTCATTGATTCGCGGACCGTGCGCTTTCGCTTCAAGGTGCCCAATCGGGAACTTCCCTTGACTGTCGGTGCGATTCCGGTGTTCAGCCGCAAATGGGGAGCGGGCAAACCGTTCGATGAAGTGGTGACGGACACACCCATTGGGAGTGGTCCCTATCGCATAGGCCCTGTTCGATTTGGACGTGACATCACCTATGTGCGCGATCCCCAGTATTGGGCACGCGATCTGAACGTGGCGCGAGGTGCGTCGAATTTCGAGCGAATCACGGTAAAGATCTACCGTGACAACACGGCCCGGCTGGAGGCAATGAAGGCCGGAGAGTTCGATTTCATGACGGTCTATTCGGCAGGCGACTGGGCTCGCAGAATTACTGGGCGGCGCTTTAACACTGGCGAGTTAGTGAAAAAAGAACTGCAGCACAAGCTCCCAGCCGGCTTCCAAAGTTATGTCCTCAATATGCGTCGGCCAATGCTTCGCGACCCACGTGTTCGCGAGGCATTGAGTTTGGCCATTGATTACGAGTGGATGAACCGGCAGATGTTCTACGGCGGCTATCCTCGCGTGAAGGATTTTTTTGGCAACACGGTTTGCCAGGCCACGGGAATGCCTGATGCCGACGAGTTGGCTTTGCTGGAGCCTTGGCGCGGCAAGGTGCCTGATGCCGTCTTTGGTCCCATGTATGAACCCCACAATACCGAGAAAGCGGGGCAGTCATTGCGCGACAATCTCCGCAAGGCCAAGGAACTGCTACGCGAAGCAGGGTGGACTTACCAAAACGGAGCCTTGCGCAACGCCAAAGGCCAAGCCATGGTGCTGGAGTACCTGGATAGCCGGGAGGGAGGGATTCGCACGGTGGGTCCCTGGACTCAGAACCTTGAGAAATTGGGTATCCGGCTTCGGTTTGCTGCGGTCGATTTTGCGCTCTATCAGCAACGGGTAGACAAGTTCGAATACGACATCATCAGCCTGAACATACCTGGTACGCCTTATCCGGGCCAGGAACTCGAGCAGCTTTTCGGCAGCAAGTCAGCGGATGTTGAGGGTAGCGCAAGCTACGCAGGTGTGAAAAGCCCTGCGGTAGATGCTCTGGTCAAGCGCGTCGTGAGCGCGAGCAGCCTGCAAGAGCTCTTGCCCGCCTGTCACGCACTGGATCGTGTCATCATGCACAGTCATTACCATATCCCTCAGTGGACGCTTTCCTCGCATCGACTGGTCTATAACGCTCACAAGCTGGCTTACCAGCCACCGATGCCGGCGTATGCGCGGGCAGAGGAGTGGGTGATGTCCACGTGGTGGTCCTTGCAGCCTCAGGCGAGCAAGCCATAGGGCCATCAGCGTGACACTGGTCCTTTGATTTCAGGCATTTGAGTCGGGTCTTGAAAAACTATGTTTGCCTATATCGTCAAGCGCCTTTTGTTGATGCTCCCTACCTTGTTGGGAGTACTGCTGTTGACCTTCGTGGTGCTGCAATTTGTGCCCGGCGGCCCGGTCGAGCAGTATTTGATGGAAGCGCGCAGTTCGGCCGGCGGTGGTGTGGAATCTGGTGGCATCACCTACCGAGGCAACCAGGGCGTCGATCCCAAGCAGCTGGAACAAATCAAGGCGCTTTACGGATTCGATAAACCTGCCCATGAACGGTTCTTCCAGATGCTGGGCCAGTTTGCGCGTTTTGATCTTGGCCATAGCTTTTTCCAGAACAAGGACGTCTGGACGCTTGTGAAGGAAAAGCTGCCGGTCTCCATCAGCCTGGGGCTGTGGACGTTTTTCATCAGCTATCTGATCTCAGTGCCGCTTGGCGTTGCCAAGGCGGTACGAGCCGGTTCGCGTTTTGACATGGTCACCACGCTCATCGTGTTGGTTGGCTACGCTATTCCGGGCTTTGTGCTGGGCGTGGCCTTGTTGGTGATCTTCGGTGGGCAGCTGCAGTGGTTTCCCCTGCGTGGACTCACTTCTGCTAATTGGGAAGAGCTCAGTTGGCCAGCCCGAATAGTTGATTATTTGTGGCACATCACGCTTCCCGTGACCGCCATGGTATTGGGTAGCTTCGCCGTCACGGCGATGCTGACCAAAAATTCATTTCTGGAAGAAATCCGCAAGCAATACGTGCTGACGGCACGAGCCAAGGGTTTGAGTGAACGGCAGGTGCTTTGGAAGCACGTTTTCCGCAACGCGCTGATTCCGCTGGTCACAGGTTTTCCGGCAGCCTTCATCGGCGCATTTTTCACGGGCGCGCTGCTCATTGAAACTCTGTTTTCGCTCGACGGCCTGGGTTTGCTCAGCTATGAGAGCGTGATCCGGCGCGACTACCCGGTAGTTCTCGGCACGCTCTACTTGTTCACACTCATTGGCCTGTTCACCAAATTGATCAGTGATCTATGCTATGTATGGGTTGACCCACGAGTGAAGTTCGATTGACTCTGATGAGCTCTTGGCCAAAGTAGTCTATGGTGCGCGCCAAACCATGTTTCAGTGGGGTACTGGGTTGCCAGTTCAAGCGCTGGCGTGCCAGTTGAATGTCTGGCATGCGTTGGCGAGGGTCGTCCTGCGGCAATGGTTTGAGCACGATGCTCGAGGCACTGGCAGTCATCTCCCGTAGCATCTGAGCCAGTTCCAGGATCGTGATTTCTTCCGGATTTCCCAGATTGACGGGGCCCGTAAATCCCTGTTCGGAATTCATCATGGCGATCAGACCGCTCACCAGGTCATCCACGTAGCAGAAGCTTCGAGTCTGTGATCCGTCCCCATATACGGTAAGGTCCTGGCCACGAAGCGCCTGGACAGCGAAATTGCTAATGACCCGGCCATCATCCAACTGGGTGCGAGGGCCGTAGGTGTTGAAAATTCGGACCACCTTGATGTCGACCGCGAACTGTTGGTGATACGCAAAAAACAGCGCTTCTGCACAACGCTTGCCTTCGTCATAGCAGGCGCGCAATCCAATCGGATTCACATGGCCCCAATAACTTTCAGCTTGAGGGTGAACTGCAGGGTCTCCATAGATTTCGCTGGTGGAAGCCTGCAGAACCCGGGCACCGGTGGCCTTTGCGAGCTCGAGCACATTCGTAGCGCCAGCCACGTTGGTGCGAATGGTCTGCACTGGGTCAAGTTGGTATTGAACGGGGGAAGCCGGACAGGCGAGGTTGTAGATCTGGTCCGCCCGAACGTTCAACGGCAATGAAACGTCCTGTTGAATCAACTCGAACCGGGGATGGCTCAGCAATGTATCGATATTGCGCGGCGAACTGCTGACGAAATTGTCAAGGCAGACAACCGAGTGACCGTTGCCTAGAAGTCTATGGCACAGGTGGGAGCCTATGAAGCCTCCGCCGCCGGTCACGAGTATGCGCTGCTTTTCGCGTTGGTCCATGGACAATCCCGTCTTTTCAGTCCGTCGTTCGGTTTGGCGTTCATGAGGCTGTTGACGGCACGCGCGACCATGCAAGCACGTCAAGACCTGGGTAGACGATCTCCAGGATGGGCAAGGTTACCAGCCTGGTACCTTGCGACACTCTGTAGCGTACCCAGGCGTCGAATATGCGTTCTGAGAGGAAGCTGATATCTCGCCTTTGGTAGGAGTCTTCGACACGCGCAGGCACCTTCTCGTCGAAGATTCCCAATACGTCAAACCAGATGGAGCACAACTCGTCGAAGTGCTCCCAGTGGGTCACGAACAGATTGTTGGCGTAGAACGCCTTCGAACCGAAGCTTTCAGCCAGAAAGGGCGTCAGGTAAGGATGCCGCTCGACGATCAGGTTAGTGATCTCGCAAAGATCGTTCGCGTTGTGCACGCTGGCGTATTGATCCCAGACGTTCATGCCGACATCCAATGGCAGTGCCGTCAGGATGGTGTCCGGGTTTGATTGGAGTGCCAGCTCGGCATGATGCCTGGCGGTGTCGGCAGCCCGGTCGGTATAGGCTTCGAATGTCAGTTGTGAGGTGCGCGGACGATCGCGGCCTTCAAGGGTATGGGAAGAGGCCTCGGCGTGTGCCTGTGCCTCCCCACGTGAAAAGTCCAGAAATCTCCTGTAGTGGCAAAAGCCCACAAACTCCGTTTTCGGACCGTTTCGCCAGACTTCATTGATGCCGGAAAGTTCGCACCATCGCTTGTTGTCAGGTGAGGTGGCCGCAGCTTCGGCACGCTCACCCGGGAAGGCGTTTTGTGCAGCTTCTCCCACATAGACGGGTGTGATGCCGGTGCCCGTCGCCAAGGGCAGTCGCTTGTGATAGACGGCGTACATCGCTGCACCCGGCTCGCGCCCATGGCTTGCAGACGAGCGGACTGCTCGAAAAGCCGTGCTGATCCTATCTGCCTTGAACAGTTGGAAGCGATAGCTGTAGTAGATTTCCCATTCATGCGCAGGCAGTACCAGCTCCGTCGATTTCTTTTGATGAACCCTCTGTTGAATTTGCGATGAGAACGGATGAAAAAGATCCAGCAAAAGGCCGCTGTAGTGCTGCAGCAAGGCCTCGTTGGTATGAATTTCGAACCGGATTCCGGTGCGTGAAAGAAGCTCCACCATCTCAGACATTTGGGGAAGAGCTCGTATGAATCTCTCCTGTAGCCAAAGCGGAACGCTTTTGCCTGCTCGTTGCAACGCCAAAGCAAGCTCCAGATCGCTTTGCCTGGCTGGTGAGCCGCAGGGCAGTGACAAGATCACTTCCCTGCGTGCCACGCGCACCAATTCATTCAGTGCCCGGGCCCGCTCCGGCTTGGCAACAAATTGCAGAGCGTCTACACAGACCACGTAGTCAAATGCGTTGTCGGCAAAAGGCAGGCAGAACAAAGACCCAGCAACGGGTTCGGTCCATGCTGAGGCGGGGTCTGCTCGGGGCCCCGCTTGCAGCGTAGTCACCTTTCGTTGGAGAAGATCAGAGATGTTCTGCGAACCTCTTCCCACTTCCAACACACTCAGCAGCGGATCAGCCAGCTCGGGGCTATCTCTCAGAATTCGTTGGTAGCGGATTTGATGGTTCAGCATGAATGCATTCAGGCTGCGGCTAAACCAGTGTGTACTTGTTCAATGATGGCGGGTTCCAGTGCCGGTATACCGCCCTGAGTGAGTTCCCACGAACTGACTCCTCGAAGGCGGAGGAGATCCATCAGCTCCATCCGAATATCAGGGTGTGAAAGTGCTTGTCCTTCGACAATGACGAGCTCCAGATCCAGCGGCAGTTCTTGCACCATCAAGGCGCAAAATTCCTTGACCAAACCAAGTTCCATGATCTCCGTTGCCATCTCCTCCGCCGAATCACGAGGCGCATGTTGAAGTTTCTTGACTACCGCGTTGCGGATAGGCAATCCATTCATGGTTTGCTCATTGAACAGGCGATGGAGCAGGTCATCAGTGCTGTAGCTGTTGTTGTCGTGCGCAATCAGCCGCGTGATGGCGGTTTTGCCGATCCCGCTATCCCCGTGGACCAGAATGACCGAATTCTTTTTGCGCCTGCAGTGGTACACATGCCGAGGAACGGGGTCGCCGCTTTGTGCCACGCTTGGCCCTATGTAGCGAATGGAAAAGTCGGCCAGTAGGGTATTTTCCAGGTGGCTTCTAGTTGGGTAGCGCATGGGTCCGTCATGGCGCTGTATGACGTGCCATGCCTGATTGGGCGCGGAAGCCCACAGGCCGCACTCCAGTACCAGCGTACCGCCAGGCGCTAGAAGCCCCGACAAATGGCGCAACAGTTCGCGTTGCCGATCTTCATAATGAATGGCCGAAAGAAAGAAAATCACGTCGTATTGCCCTGACTGGACGTCCCACCAGGATTCGTTGGTGAACGTGGCGTCTGGCACAAGCTGGCGTGCTGCTTCGATGAAGTGGCTCGATCGGTCGACGCCATGCACAGAGGCCGCACCCTGACTCATCGCTTCCCGGCAGAAAAATCCTTCATTGCATCCTAGATCAAGAATGCGCTTTCCACGCAGCGGCGGAATGCCTTGCTCAGTGGCGAGTTCACTAAGGCGGAGCGCCTCCAACTTGTTCTGTGAATTCGATGCGCCGTCTCCCTTCCCGTCAATACTTTGATATCTGCCAGGTGTTGATTTCTTCACCAAGGGTTGCCAACCGTTTTGAGTGAGCACCTCTATCTCAAAGCTCTGACGTTGCTGTTCGTCGGGCAACCCTGGAAAAAGGAAGCCAAACTTCCGGTGGCCGGTAATTCCGAAGTGTTCTGCAACGTCCGGCCTGTCAGTCGCTGTGGTGCTGCGGCTGATTTCACGCCCCCCAAGACACAGCCGGAGATTGAGCAGCATGCCCGGGTTGCTGGGTGCAATTGCCCAGCCCGAGACTAATTCCGGTGAGACGACATCGATGTGTCCCGATATGATCATCCTCAATTTCCTCTGCAAAATGAGTGCTTGATGCAGGCAGTTCAGGCCTCTAATTGATTGATTCAGCAGGTGAAGCCCTACCGGCCGCGGCGCACCGACTAGCAGTATGTTCTCCAGGCGGCTTGTGCTGTTTGACCTGCAATGGGGCGATCATAGTGTCATCTCTACGGAAGATTTTTCGCGACGCGCCGAATGCTTTAGGCCAAAATGTCCGCGCAAGCCTAGCCCGACTGGATGGACAAGCCGTTCTATATTGAAAGACCCGAATACACTTGACTGCGTGACTGCCGCATTTTCTTCCTCCCCCACTTCCGAGCGGTGCCTCTACACAGGTAAGGGGCCGTGTACTTGCACGAAGGACAAGCCATGAGCGACAGCCCAGCGTTAGTGCTCTCGCCGCGGGCTCGCGCCTGGCAGCGGTTCAAGCGAAATCGCCTGGGGTTTTGGAGCCTGATTCTTTTTGTGACCCTTGTCGTGCTTAGCCTTTTCGCCGAGGTGCTGTCCAACGACGATCCGTTGCTCGTCCGCTATGAAGGGAAGTTTTATTTTCCCGTAGTCAAGACCTATTCGGAGAAAACCTTTGGGGGTGACTTCGAAACCGAAACGGACTACTTGGACCCGTTCATCAAACAGCAGTTCTCCAAACCCGGCAACTGGGCGGTGTACCCACTCAACCCCTACGGTGCGAAAACAATCAACTATTTCGCCAAGTCCCCTAACCCTGCGCCCCCCACCACTGAAAATTGGCTGGGTACGGATGACAGGGGGCGCGACTTGCTTGCGCAGCTTATCTACGGTTTTCGAGTGAGTGTGCTGTTCGCGCTGGCACTGACGGCGGTAGGTACTCTGCTTGGCATTGCGGCTGGGGCATTGCAAGGCTTTTTCGGTGGCAAGACCGACCTGGCGATTCAGCGGTTCATTGAGATATGGAGCTCAATGCCCGAGCTCTATCTACTCATCATCTTCAGCGCCATCTTTGCACCCAGCGTGGGCCTGTTGCTGGTTTTGCTCAGCCTGTTTGGGTGGATGGGCCTCTCGGATTACGTGCGAGCTGAGTTTCTCCGAAACCGCCAGCTGGACTATGTAAAAGGGGCGCGGGCTTTGGGGGTCTCCAATGGGCAGATCATCTGGCGCCACATTTTGCCCAACAGCATGACGCCTGTGGTGACGTTCTTGCCCTTTCGCATGAGTGCGGCCATTTTGGCCTTGACCTCTCTCGACTTCCTGGGGTTGGGCGTTCCCCCTGGTACACCCAGCCTGGGCGAATTGCTCAGCCAGGGTAAAAACAGCATCGACGCCTGGTGGATCTCGCTATCCACCTTTGGTGTGCTGGTGATGACCCTGCTGTTGCTGACTTTCATGGGCGACGCCCTGCGCGATGCGTTGGATCCAAGGAAGGCGCAATGACTGAGCGCGATTTCTCACAGAGCGTGGAGCCGTTACTGAAGGTGGAACACCTGACTGTGGCGTTTGGAGGCAGGCCAGTCGTCGACGATGTCAGCTTCAGCATAGCCCCCGGCGAAAAGCTGGCCTTGGTGGGCGAATCAGGTTCCGGCAAGACAGTGACCTCATTGGCTCTGCTGCGCCTGCTGCCGGATGCGCAAACAACCGGGCGCGTACTGTTCAACGACGGCGGCCAGTCGCGTGAGCTGCTTGGACTGCCTGAGCGTGACATGCGCGGGCTGCGTGGGGACGACATTGCCATGATTTTTCAGGAGCCCATGACAGCTCTCAACCCACTGATGACGGTGGGTGAGCAGATTGCCGAGGTGCTTCGCCTGAAGCGCGGCCTGTCGGGTGTTCCGTTGGCAGAGGCTACCGTCGATCTGCTTGCGAGCACAGGCATTCCCGAGCCAGCACGGCGCGCCAGCGCTTACCCTCACCAGCTCTCCGGCGGCCAGCGTCAGCGCGCCATGATTGCCATGGCTCTGGCTTGTCAACCCAAGCTGCTGCTTGCTGACGAACCTACTACAGCACTGGATGTTTCCCTGCGCGGGCAGATTCTTGATTTGCTCGTGAGCTTGCAGCAAAAAAATGGCATGGCTGTGCTGCTCATCACACATGACCTCAACCTGGTGCGCCGCTTCGCAGATCGCATCGCCGTCATGCAAAGGGGGAAACTGGTGGAGCAGGGCGCTGTGGTCGATGTGTTCGAATCGCCAGAGCACCCCTATACCCGGAAGCTGCTGGACAGCAAGCCAGAGCGTGATGTGGTGGAACCCAATGGAGAAGGGCCGCTGTTGATGGAGGCACGGAACTTGCGGGTGGGTTATCCCGTGCCCCTGCCAGGTTTGCGCGGTTGGTTCAGAAAAAGTGAGTTTGTTGCGGTGCAAGACGCCAGTTTCAGCTTGCTGTCGGGTCGCACCTTAGGCGTCATTGGCGAATCTGGTTCTGGAAAATCAACGGTGGCGCTCGCCGCCCTGGGGTTGCTCCCCTTTACTGGCGACCTTGAACTGGAGGGCGGCAGGCGTTGGCAACGAAAGGCCGGGGCCGACAAGCCGCTGCGCCGCTTGGTGCAAGTGGTGTTTCAAGACCCTTTTTCCTCTCTTTCTCCCCGTATGACCGTGGAGGAGATCGTAGGAGAAGGCTTGCTCGTGCACGCCCCTGAAGTGAGCGCGGTGGAGCGTACCGAACGTGTTCGTCAGGCGCTTGGCGAAGTCGGCCTTGAAGAATCGCAGTTTCCGCACCTGCTATCGCGATACCCCCATGAATTTTCAGGGGGTCAACGACAGCGGATTGCCTTGGCGCGCGCTTTGATTGTCGAACCCCGTCTTTTGGTGCTCGACGAACCGACCAGTGCACTGGACGTCACTATCCAAAAGCAGGTGTTAGGCCTTCTTCAGCGCTTGCAGCGTGATCGTGGGTTGGCCTACCTGCTCATTACGCACGACGTTGACGTGGTTCGCGCCATGGCGCACGACGTGATCGTGCTCAAAGACGGCGAAATCGTGGAGTCGGGTTCTATAGCACAGGTGCTTGACACCCCGCAACACCCGTATACCCAGAGACTGCTGGCGGCGGTGTGAAGCCCCTTGTCTGGAAAACCCCACGTCTATTCGGCTTCATGGATCCGCCAGCAATATGAAACGGGTGGTTATTCTCTCATTGGGCTTTCGCGTCGCCTAAACAATGAATGCATCGCGGATAATCGTTCGCGATGCTTCAGTCACCGTACCGGTCTTGGCGGCCAAGTCCATTTTTGAAATTAAGTGCCGCCGCGCATCTGGGCGCAGGCACGGGTGCCTTGCTGGCACCTCAATTCTGGCCTTACTGGGGGAGTGCGGTACTGGCCACCCACGCTGTGGCCGCCATATCCGGGTTATTGCCTCGTAGTGCTCTGCTGGGCCCCAATCTGGTTCGACTTCCGCCTCAGGCCGCTGCCCGAGGCGAGGTTGCCCTCACATTCGATGATGGTCCAGATCCTGAAGTCACCCCCCAGGTGCTCAACATTCTGGATCGCACTGAACACAGGGTTACTTTCTTTTGTATTGCCGAGCGTGTCCGCGAGCACCCCGCGCTGGCTCTCGAAATTCTGCGTCGCGGGCATTTGATAGAAAATCACACCGATACCCATCCCCATTCCTTTGCCGCTTCTGGCCCCAGGAAGATGGCACTGGAAATCGACCGCGCCCAGTACACATTGCAGGACATTACTGGCCGCGCTCCACAGTTTTTCAGAGCCGTCGCCGGATTGCGTAATCCCTTTCTGGACCCCCTGTTGGCACGGCGTGGCCTGCGTCTGGCGAGCTGGACCCGCAGGCCCTACGATACTCGTACGGGTGATGCGCTGACTGTGCTGCATCGCCTCACGCGGGGCCTGTCTGCGGGCGACATTCTGTTGATGCATGACGGGCATTCGGCCCGAGATGCCACCGGCTCCCCCGTGATTCTGAATGTCTTGCCGCCTCTTCTGGCGGCACTTCAACAACAAGGACTGCACTCTGTCACTTTGCAAGCTGGCTGCATGCCAATTGCCAACCATGCGCTGAAGGAGGTGCAGGTATGAAAAAACCCGATCAAGTTCTGGGCCTCCCCCGAGATAAGCCGACTTCAGCGGCCTCTGTAGCCATTCAAGAGGCTCGGCTTCCCGCTGCGCATGCCGGAGTTTTTCCGGATCAGCATGCCTTGCACAGGGCCTTGGTGGATGTCGCCAGCGCCCGTTATAGGAGTGGAGGGCGTTTCAGCTATCACTTCGCGAGAGGCAAGCTAGGCATCGACCCGCTTTTTATAGACCTGCTCCGTCTGGGCGAATTTCCGGCTCATGGGCGCTTTCTTGATCTGGGTTGCGGCCAGGCGGTTTTTGCATCCTGGCTTCTGGCAGCCCGCCAGTGCTATGAGGCCGGAACATGGCCAGCCGGCTGGAATCCGCCTCCCGTCATGGAAAGCCTTCATGGACTCGAATTGATGTCCAAAGACGTGGCCCGCGCGGAGGCCGCCTTTGCTGGCGAGGCTCGTGTGCGGGTGGAGCGGGGCGACATTTGCCAGACCGGCTTTGAGACCGTGGATGTCATCACCATTTTTGACGTACTGCATTACTTCGGCCCAGATGCACAAGAAGATGTGCTGCGCCGCATTCGGGCCGCTCTACGGCCAGGTGGCGTTCTGCTGGCTCGGGTGGGTGACGCTGCAGGTGGGTTTCGCTTTTCGCTCAGCCGCTGGGTGGATCAGGCGGTCACCTTCGTAAGAGGCCATGGGTTTTCACCCATGTACTGCCGTCCGGTATCAGATTGGGCGCGGACATTGGAAGAGTTGGGCTTTGAAGTGCGGACCATTCGAACAGAAGGCGGGCCACCTTTTGCCAACACGATGCTCATCGCACGGGTACCGCGCCATGGAGTCTCCAAATGAGCTCAAGCACACCATTGGTTCTATCGGCGTTTACTGCGAGTTCAGCGTTGGGTGTTGGATTACAAGCACACCTGGACGCGCTGCAGGCGGGCAAATGCGGCCTGAAACCCTGCGATTTCGAGACCGCGTCTATTGACACCTGGATCGGCGAAGCCCCTGGCATTGACGGCGTGACTTTGCCTCCGGCGGTGGCCGAATACGACTGTCGAAACAATCGTCTCGCTTTGCTGGGCTTGCGCGCCGATGGCTTCGAAGATGCGGTCAGAGCTGCGATGTCTCGTCACGGCGCGGACCGAGTGGCACTGATACTGGGCACCAGCACTTCTGGAATCTTGTCGGCCGAACTGGCTTATCGTGAGCGAGATGCTTCGGGCGCCTTGCCCGAGTGGTTCGATTACCGTTGCACGCACAATACGGCCTCAGTCGGCTCATTCGTGCGCGACTATCTGGGGTTGCGCGGCCCTGTCACTGTGGTGTCCACCGCCTGTTCGTCGTCTGCAAAGGCCTTTGCAGCGGCAGACCGTTTGATATCCAGCGGCTTGGCAGATGCGGCCGTTGTGGGCGGAGTGGATTCACTTTGCCTGACAACGCTTTATGGCTTTTCTTCACTGGAGCTGACGTCACCCGAGCCTTGCAGGCCAGGGGATGCCGAACGCCAGGGCCTTTCAATTGGCGAGGCTGCTGCGTTCGCCCTGCTGGAGCGCGCCTCGGAAAGCTCTGGCGACATTATTTTGAGCGGCTGGGGGGAGTCGAGTGACGCTCATCACATGTCCGCTCCCCATCCAGAAGGGCGGGGGTCTCGTGCGGCCATGCAGCAGGCTCTGGAGCGTGCTGGACTGCGTGCGGCGGATGTCGGCTATATCAACCTCCACGGAACCGCGACGCCCGCCAACGATGCGTCGGAAGGCGCTGCGGTGGCGGCTATTTTTGGCAACAGTGTCCCCTCGAGTTCCACCAAGGGCATGACAGGGCACACGCTGGGTGCCGCAGGGGGCCTGGAGGCAGTCATCTCAGCGCTGGCATTGCGCCACCAACTGCTTCCCGCCAGCGTAGGGACCCTAAAGCCCGACCCTTCCATTGCGATAGAGTTGGTTTTAACGCCAAGAACAGCACCCTCGCTCCAGCACGTGCTCTCCAACTCTTTTGGTTTCGGTGGCAGCAATTGCAGCTTGATTCTGTCCCGAAGGGAGCCCATGTGAAAGTGAATTCAGCCGAGCCTATCCGAGTCTGGGTGGAAGGTATTGGTATGCTGGCACCCGGCATTTCTGATTGGAAGGGCGCACAGTCAATCCTGCGCGGTGAAAGTGCTTATGAATGCACCCCCACTGTGTTGCCAGCGCCCGAGCTGTTGCCTCCAGCAGAGCGCCGGCGAGCCAGCCGAATCGTTAAAGCGGCTTTGGCTGTGGGGCTTGAAGCTTGCCAGCATGCGCAGGTAGATCCAGGCTCCCTGCCCAATGTCTTTGCCTCTTCAGGCGGCGATGGCCACAATTGCCACTCCTTATGTGAGTTGCTCGCGTCTGAGGACCGGCAGATTTCGCCCACTCGATTTCATAATTCGGTGCATAACGCAGCCTCCGGATACTGGTCCATTGCAACGGGGGCAACTCCGGCAGGACAGGTGCTGGGCGCTTTTGACGCCAGCTTTGCCGCCGGTTTGCTGGAAGCCATCAGCCAGGTGGAGATGTCCAGGCAATCTGTGCTGCTGGTAGCCTGCGACAGTGAGTACCCTGACCCTTTGCATGCCAAACGGCCTTTTAGGGACACAGGGGGCCTGGCGCTGGTGCTTTCGCCTGTGCGTACCGAGCGCTCCATTGCACAGATACGCCTGGCCCGCCGCGGTGCCTTGCAGGAGCGAACCTCATCGGAACTCCAGGGAAACCACAGTGCGCTGGCAGCATGCGTTCGTACCATGCCCGGCATGCGTGGCTTGCCCTTGGCTCAAGCACTCATCTTCAACCCAGACGATTCGCAACCCGCACTGCGGGAGGTCGCTATCGAATACTTCACCCCCCAATCGCTTGTGGTGCAGGTGACCAGCGCAGAGGCTCAATGACCGTGCTAGGCTCATCTGTCGTTTGGGCAAGTGCCGCCGGGCAGCAGCGAGACTGGATTGCCACACGCATTCCCCATCAGGGTCTCATGTGTCTGCTCGACAACGTGGTTTTAGCATCTGCGCAGGAGATGGTCTGCACCTCCAGTAGCCATCGTTCGCCACACAATCCTATGCGCGTTGATGGAATGCTAGGGGCTGCCTGCGGTATCGAATACGCCGCTCAGGCCATGGCGTTGCACGGCGCCTTGATAGCTGAAATTAAGGGGACCGATCGTTCCAGCAAGGGGTTTCTGGTCAACGTAAGAAATGTGTCACTGCACGTTGACAGACTTGATGACCTGTCGGAAGACCTCACCGTATCCGCGCGTTGCGAAGCCGACAACGGCGATCATTGCGTCTATGAATTCAAGCTGTCAGCGGCAGAACGCGTCCTTATTCAAGGGCGCGCCATGGTCATGCTGAATGCTTCCACGCCCACCGTATGACTACTTCCGCATCTTCTCTTCGCCGTGCACTGGTAACCGGTGCCAGTGGCGGTATTGGCGGGGCTATTGCCCGCACGCTGGCTGCACAAGGTTTCGAAGTCCTTGTTCACGCCAATCGTCAGCTTGAAGCTGCCCAGGCCCTGGCCTTGGAGATCCAAAGTGCTGGCGGAGTTGCCCGGCCTGTGGTGTTCGACGTGACTGATCGCGGGGCCTGCGATAAAGTCCTGGCCGTGCAGTTGGAGTCAGGGCCCATCCAGGTCATCGTCAACAACGCTGGTATACACGACGACGCCATTTTTCCAGGCATGCGGCCTGAGCAATGGCATCGCGTGATCGACGTCAATCTGAATGGTTTTTTCAATGTCACTCAGCCTTTGATGCTGCCCCTGCTGCGCACGCGTTGGGGTCGCATCATCGCCATTACGTCAGTGGCCGGTCAAGCTGGCAATCGCGGCCAGGTCAATTATTCAGCGGCCAAGGGAGCATTGCACAGCGCGGTCAAAGCGCTGGCGCAAGAATGTGCCAGCAGAGGCGTTACCGTCAACGCGGTCGCGCCTGGGATCATCGCCACGGACATGAGTGAGGGCGCATTCGACGAAGCTTCCATCAAGCGACTGGTGCCCATGCAACGCGCCGGTCAAGCGCAGGAGGTGGCTGACCTTGTGGCCTTCCTGGCGAGCGAAAAATCGAGCTACATCTCTGGGCAGACCATAGGGATCAATGGAGCCATGTACTCATGAGCCCCCAAGGCGCGCGGCTTGGCTGTCGGCGGTGCGCAAGGCTTAGTACCCAGTTGCGGTCGATCGATACGAGCCGCTCGGGCTAAGGTTATATGGTTTTGGTCAAGCGGAAAGTGGTATTTGATCTAACTAAAACCGTTCGGGCTGAGCCTGTCAAAGCCTTGCGCTTCTTTCACCCTCCTCGAACATGCCATCGTTGTGCTGGCTCGCTGGCTCGCTGGCTCGCTGGCGGGGTGGCTGGCCGTGCCTGGCGGGCGTGTTTAACTCAACCGCTATCGGCTGAACAAACGCCTGTAAGCCAGCAAGGGTAGACGCAAAAGAAACCCCAGGAAGAGCCTCGTGTGCATCCATGTGAGCAACGTGTTGTCTCGCAGGTATTTGAAGTGCGAAACGCCACCTTCCTCTGCAGTGAAATACCGCACTGGTGCAGGCAGGTTGATGGGGCGAACGCCAGCCCAACAAAGGCGCACTGCGGCTTCAGGGTCGAAATCAAAGCGGCGCATGAAGCGCTGGTTTCGCATGACGCGGGCGAGCGGGGCGATGGGGTAGACCCTGAAGCCGTACAGCGAATCCCCGATCCCCATCCCCAAGGTTTCCAGGTTAGCCCAACCGTTGGAGACTTTTCTTCCCCATACGCGCAGCCGAGGGGCTTCGGTACCGAAGACCGGAACTCCCAACACCATCCCTGCCGGCGAGGCTTGCGAGGCTTTCATGAAATCCGAAATGAGTTCGGCAGGGTGCTGGCCGTCAGAATCCATCGTCAAAGCATGGGTGAAACCTTCTTGCGCTGCCTGGTCAATTCCAGTCAGGACAGCAGCACCCTTGCCCTGGTTCTGAGGTTTGACAATGACGCGTAAACCTGGGTCGTGGGCCGCCATCTCGCGTAACCAATCAGCGCTGCCGTCAGTGCTGCCGTCCACGACGACCCAAACCGGCGTCCAGTAAGCCCGCGCCGCACGCACTGTCTCCAGCACCTTGCGGCCGGGGTTGTAGCTGGGTATCAGCACCAAGTGTGTGGATGAGGCTCGAGGAGAGGAATGAGGAGGGTGATCGCCCATGTGGGGTATCCAGGAATTTTCAGAACGGGAGTGAGATATTTCTACAGCCTTCAATTCGATATTCGGTGATTTTGGTGAGTCCAACCGATTCCAGCTATGCCCTGATCATATCCAGCAGGGAAGGTGCACTATGCGCGTGTAGATGGCTTGCGCGATCTGACGGTGGGACCGCGCGAAGCGAAGCCTTCTGAGCCTACTTGCGCAAGCATTGGCGAGGCTTGCACGATGGTGCGCAGCGATCGGGAAACGCATTTTTCGCCCAAGATCATCGGGGCTGGGGCGACCCTCCTGCGAGCTTTGCATCGAAACAGCTTGATTCATCGCCCCCATTGACGAATCTGCCGTGAGAACTGCTCGCAGATGGCGAGGTCGTTCACTCAGGGGTGATGTTGCCTTTTTTGATGACTTCCCGCCAAAATACCAAGTCTTTACTGATTCGAGTGCCGAATTGCTGAGGTGATCCTCCTTCAGGTACCGCACCGTCCATGACTGCCAGCTTTTCAGCCAGTTCCTTGTCTCTGATCACCGCATTGATAGCCTTGTTGAGTTGATCGATGATGGGCTGCGGTGTTTTTTTGGGCGCAAGGATGCCATACCAGGTGACGACGTCAAAGCCTTTGACCCCAGCTTCGTCGAGTGTGGGTACCTTTGGCAGCAGCGGCGATCGCGTGAGGGATGTCACGCCCAGCGGCACAAACTTGCCGTCCTGAATGAAGGGGAGCGAGTTGGCCACGTTGCCCTGCATTATTTGTGTGATACCGGCGACGAGGTCATTGCGCGCCGGAGCCGCGCCTTTGTAGTGAATCGGCTGAATGTCCGTTTGGGTTCTTTGTTTGAAGACTTCCATCCCAAGGTGGATGGATGTTCCGATACCGGAAGTTGCGTAATTCAGTTTGCCGGGCTGAGACTGGGCCATCTTGATCAGATCAGCGACTGTACTGACACCAAGAGATTGACTGACGACCAGCACATTGGGCGCCGATGCAAACAGAGCGACGGGCGCAAGTACGTCCAAAGGGCGAGCTGGAAAACCGGGGATCAGGCTAGGGTTGATAGTCAAGGCGTTGGTGGCGACGACCAAAGTGTGCCCGTCCGGAGATGACCTCGCGACCTCGTTGGTCCCCAGCATGGTTCCAGCTCCTGGCTTGTTGTCCACGATGACAGCTTGCTTTAGTTGCTCGGCAAGAAGCTTGGCCAGGCTGCGGGACATGTTGTCGGTGCTGCCTCCTGGAGCGTAAGGGACAACCAATCGGATGGGCTTGCTCGGATAGTCGGATGCCCATGCGGGCAATACCGAGACGCCAAGTAGCGCGCCCAGGAAAATCTTCGATTTCATCATTGAATTGTCTCCTTTATGATTTGGTTTGGAACTCGGTTTTGTCAGGTGGTGGGTGCCAACCCCTGGACAAGACAATGCCTGTCGCCGCCCGCGAACTCCATTGCGAGCGTCAACCGAGCTAGCCGGCCCGCCAGCAAATCGGTTGTCATCCCCATGCCGCCGTGAAGTTGAATGACTTCGTGGGCAGCTTCGCGGGCGCATTGCTGTACGTATAGACGGTTACGAAGGAGAGATGCCCGATCACCCGTTTCGCCGCGGCTGACATGCTCGAATACCGAGGCGCGGCACAGTTCGTATTTCACATAAATGTCGACCAGGCGATGCATAAGAGCTTCGTGCTTGATCAGCTTGGTTCCAAACTGTTGCCGGGTGGCCAGATAGTCTCTCGTCTCCTGAACCATTCTTCCCATGGTCACCACTTGGCTGACACTGGCGAACAGACATTGCGCGGCCTGCAGTTCGATCACCATTTCAGCGTATGGCTGGTTCAGAACGATGCGCTCGCATCGGCTGAGCGTAGGCTGCTCAGCCTTCAATAGACTCACTGACGCTCCGTCCAGCCGTTGGGCAACTGCCACCGCAGTACAACTGCCGCGGGGAACGAGTGTGACGCACGCCGAGCCGTTAGCATCGGAGTGCATAGCCAATAAGGTGTCAGCATATTCACCAAAGGGCCATACCGCGCGTTCAGTACCGCCAAAAGACGCCTGCACGGTGGTACCGAAGCTGCTACCCGTCAGGTGCACGCCTTCTTGATCCCTCAGCATTGACAGCAGGCGCTTGGATGGATCGGCGCGTGCGAGCATGGCGGGTGCAAGGAGCATCTCCATCACGGGGTAGGGGATGGCGGCTTCAGACATCGCCTCGGCAATGCTGGCAACGTCGGTCAAAGTTCCGCCAAAACCGTCATCCGACTCCGGGATGAAGACCAACGTCCAGCCCAGCGGTGTCGACTTCCGCAGACACTCCCCGTAAGCTTGCGCCTGCGCATCGCCTGACTGGTTGTTCATTAACTCAGCGGTTGTCTCCTTCGCCAGCCTTACGGCGGCGTCGTGGATGTCTGATGGGAATATGCAAGGTTTGACGAAGGGCATGATCAATCCTTGTTCAGTTCGCGCGCAATCACCGTGCGTTGGATTTCGCTGGTGCCACCGGCAATGGTTTTTGAGCGGCCGAATGCGTGCACAGCCATCCATTCGACTCGGTCCGCGCTTTCTGCGAAACCTTTGAAAAGCAATGCGTTGCGTAGCCCGTCCAGTTCGACGCCGATCTCGGTCAATCGCTGATGGAGCAGTGTTGTTGTCAGTCTCAGAATCGATGGATTCGCGCCGAGGGGGCGATTCAGACGCGCGTCCTCCAGGACCTGGGTGGCCAGCGCACTGACACCGTCGATTTCTCCCCACGCCAAATCGAGCCGCAATCGGATGGTGTGGTAACTCGGCTCGCCTAGCCATGACTTCTTTTCTTTCAGCAGCGATGCCAGGTGCCGGATGAGTTCCACCAGCCGCGGTATGGCCGCAGTTCCACCCAAACGTTCCCGATCAAGTAGGTATCGTGCATACGTCCAACCCTGGTGTTCGGTGCCAACCAAGTTTTCACGCGGAACCCGGACGTCTGTGAAAAACACCTCGTTGACGTGATGCATGCCATCGATGGTGTGGATAGGGCGCACCTCGATACCGGGCAGTGATAGTGGAACGAGCAGCATGCTTATGCCCTCCTGCCGCTTTCCGCTATGTGCGGTACGTACCAGCGCATACATCATGTCCGACTCATGGGCGTGGGACGTCCAGATCTTCTGGCCGTTGACGACGTAGTGCTTTCCATCGGGGACAGCCCGCATGGACAGTGCGGCCAGATCCGAGCCGGCCTGTGGTTCGGAATAGCCCTGGCACCACCATTCTTCGCCGCTCAGTATCCTGGGAAGATAGCGCTGCCGCTGTGCATCATTGCCGAAGCGAATCAATACCGGCCCGATCTGGCGAATACCGTGGTGATATTGAACGGGACAGTTCTCCTCCGCCATGACGCGCTCGAACAAAAAACGACTTGCTATGTCCCATTCAGCACCACCATGCGCCTTGGGCCAGTCCAGAGCGCCCCAGCCTTTTTTGTTCAAGGAAGCTTGCCAGAAGGCCAGCTCGGAACGGCCTATCTTCTTATGCAACGCTACCTTGCGGCGCAAGTCCGTCGGACACTGTGTGCGCGCAAAGCTGCGTATCTCATCTTCAAGCGCCTTGAGTGCACTATGGGTTCCTGTCATCGTCAGCAACCTCTGAAAAGCGGACGGCGATTTTCAAGGAATGCCATTCGGGCTTCTCGAGCATCTTCGGTCCGGGAAAGCGCGACCGTCATGTTCTGTTCGAACCGATATGCATCGCGTTGCGGCATGAGCGTCGTTACCCTTGCGGATTCCTTGGCCATGCGCACGGCCGTTGGGCTGTTTTCGGCGACCTCGTTGGCGATTGCCATCGCCTCGTCCATGAGCTTGTCACGAGGAACGGACGCCTCGATCAAACCCAGGCGATACAACTCGTTAGCGCTGACCCGCATGCCGGTATAGATCATGCGGCGAGCACGAGATTTACCGAACACCCGCTGCAGGGACGCCGTTCCACCAGCCAGGCCCACCTTGATTTCGGGCATGGAGATCCAGGCTTCATTGGAAGCGATCCAAATATCGCAATGCATGACGAGACCAAAGCCAGCGCCTATGGCTGGACCGTTTATAGCGGCGATCACCGGTCGAGAACACTCGTTTATGGCGTTACCCACTTCGCGGGCGTTGCGATTGTGTGCCCAGTATGAACCTGCTTCCTTGAAGTGGTCACGTTCGCGCAGATCAGCTCCCGCAGAAAATTTGTCACCGCTACCGGTCAGAATGACGCAGCGAACGTCTACCATGTCGTTGATGGTATCGAACGCCCGTATCAATTCCTGTCGCATGGTGGTGTTCTGGGCATTGACCGGCGGGCGGTTCATTCGGACCACAGCGACGTGGCCGTGAGTTTCAAACTGGATGTGAGAGAAGTCCATGACGGAAGCAAATGACTCGTTGTTCATACACGTGCTCTATTGAACCAATCCGATTTCGATAAGATGCTCGATCTGCTGGTCATTGAGACCCGCGAGTTCGCGCAGAATCTCTTTGCTGTGCTCTCCCAGGTCAGGGGGCAATCCATGCTGAGGCGGCGTTTTTGAGAATCGGATGGGATTGCGCACAAAAGACATGGCGCCTGCCTTGGGGTGTTGCATGGTCTGCACTACCTCTCTGGCGCGGACCTGAGGGTCGTCAAAAACCTCAGAAACGCGATTGACCGTCCCGCACGGGACTCCCAGCGGCTCTAGCTTGCTGACCCAGTAAGCGCGGTCTTGCTCCATCAATCGCGCTTCGAGCAACGGAATCAAGATATCCCTATGGCGCGTGCGCGAAGGGTTGTCCATAAAACGTGAGTCAGTTTTGAGTTCCGGGCAACCCAAGGCGTCGCACAACTTTTGAAACTGCCCCCCAGTGCTGCCTGCCACGATGTTGATGTAGCCGTCCCTGCATCTGCACGTTTGATTGGGCGTGATAGTTGGATGCCGGTTGCCATGGCGTTCAGGTTCTTCGCCGGAAGCCAGGTAGCCCTGCGCCACGTTGGCAAGAAGGGCCATTTGAACTTCCAGCAACGACAGGTCGATATGCTGGCCTTCGCCCCTCCGCTCACGATGGAGCAGCGCAGCGAGCACTGATGTTGCGGCGTACAAACCGGTGTTCAGGTCCGACATAGCCACACCTGTTCGGTAAGGAGAACTGCCTGGCTCATCTTCTCGGGGGCCGGTGATACTCATCAAACCGGACATTCCCTGTAGAATTAAATCGTAGGCGGCACGATAACGGTAAGGCCCCGTCTGTCCAAAACCGGTAATTGAGCAATACACCAAACCAGGGTGGATTTTTGATAATTCTGGATAATCTAGTCCAAATCGTGCAAGGTCGCCAACTTTGTAGTTTTCAATCAGCACATCACATTTGCAAGCCAAAGATCTGACAACATCAGTCGCCTCAGGGCGGGAGAAATCAATTGCCAATGATTTTTTCCCTCGGTTGGCGCTGGCGAAGTAGCTTGCCAGTTTTGATTGGCCGTCTTCGCTTTTGAAAAATGGACCAAACTTTCGCGTGCTGTCGCCGGTATCAATTCGTTCTATTTTTATGACCTCCGCGCCGAGGTCTGCGAATAATTGAGTGGCCCAAGGCCCAGCCAATACACGCGTCATGTCTAAAATGCGATATCCAGAAAGCGCGCCTCTCATTAATTTTCCTTTTGAATTTTTGATTCAGCAAGAATCCTATCAAGCCTGGGTACTATCGGGCCAATGCTTGATATGAATGGAGCCATAACATCGAGATATGACATGAATCTTCAACAGCTACGCTACCTTCGTGAAGTTCTGCGAAGCGGACTCAGTATTTCTGAAGCGGCGCGGCGACTGCACACCTCTCAGCCCGGCGTAAGCCGACAGTTACGGCAACTTGAGGAAGAGTTGAACGTGACGCTATTCATCAGGCAGCGCAACGCAGTGGTGCATGTCAACCCGGAGGCGCAGCCGATCATTGATTTGGCGCTTCGTATTGCCGATGATCTGGACAGGTTGCTCGAGCTGGGACGTCAACGCCGGTCTGAGTTGCTGGATATCAGGGTTGCGGCGTCACACACGCTGGCTCGCTATATGGTGCCGCGAGCGTTACGGCTGTTCTCGTCGGTCCATGCGTCCACTCGAATCAACCTGGCCAATGCCACTCCGCTTGAGTCTTTGGAGCAGGTCAATACCGGTCAAGCACACATTGCGGTTACGACGGAACTCGCCGAGCATTTTGATCGACTTGCCTACATTCCATGCTATCTGTTGCCGCGTGTATTGATCATGCCAGCGAACCATCCGTTGGCCAATTTAGAGCTGCTCACCATGGAGGCGTTGGTCAAATATCCGATGATCGCTTATGACCGGGCTTTTACGGGACGAAATATCCTGGACAGCGCGTTTGCGCGAAGAAATTTAACACCGAACGTGACCATTAGTGCCATCGGTGTGGACATGGTAAAAAGCTGTGTGCGTGACGGTCTGGGTATTGCGATTATCACGAGTTTATCGTTGACGGAGGACGATCGAGCTGCTTTATGCGTGCGTTCCGTTGATCATTTGTTTGAACCCACTACGGTGTATGCAGTATTTGATAAAAGAATGGGGTTGCCCGCGACAGTACGTAATTTTCTGCTCGCATTTGCACCCCATATAGTCGCGGTGTCGACTGAGCAGCTTTCAATTGGCGAGGTTGATCGCTCTATGGCAAAAATCTGGGTGAATTAAGAAATATCTGCTTTTCCGGGGAGATAATAGATATTTTTAGTCGGTATCCGTAGGCGATCAATTCGTAAATGGGGTCCACCGCAACACTACGCATGGGGGGCGATCTTGATGCTTCCTTTTTTTGTTCTGCCTTTGCGATTTATTATCCACATTCGCAAGTGGAAATGGGTGGGTATTTTCCATTTCTCAGAGGCTTTTATGGCGCTCTCTTCAATTCCTCTGTGCGCTGTTGAGGGGGGCGGCTGAGAGGTGCTCACGAAAATAGAGCTCAATTTCGCGCCCAAAATGTTGCGGTTGCTGGATAGCGTCAAAGCGCTGCCCTCGTCTCACGCGTACGGTGAGCGGAAGGCGAGGCGGGCGCCACATGGGCCACTGCTTGCCCAGGTAGTTGGAGCTCATTTCAATCATCAGCGCTTGCACAGGAACGCCAGCACGCGCCGCAATGACGCCCGCTGTAGCGGAGCATGGGCTTACCGGGGGGGTGTTGGTGCGTGTGCCCTCAGGGAAGATCACAAGGCACGCGCCATCTCGAAGTTCGTGGATGGCACTTCGTATCATGGGCAGAGGAGAGTCATTGACTATGTAGCGCGCCATCCGAGCACCGGCACCCAGCAGCAGGTTGTGCATCAGCCCGGCTTTCATGACGCACACGGCATTGGGAAGGCACGACACCAGGACGATGGCGTCAAAAAGTGACGGGTGGTTGGCTACCACCACCATGGGTTCCCGCCGACGGCCGAATTCTTTGACTTCCTGCAGATCAAACCGGCAGCCGCAAAAAATGGCCAGCAAACGCAGGAGAATTCGAAACCCGGTTCGAATGGCTGCGCGCCCAATATGCTTGGCGCGCGACTCAGGAAGTACGACGCCCAAAATCATTGCGAACGGTGTCCAGGAAAGGCAAATGAGCGTCAGCAGTCCGACGCCCAAGGCCATAGCTAGAGGTTCATAGACACGCCAGAGTAATTTCGGCACAAAAGAGCGGTAGGCTTAGAAAAACGTGAGCGCAGGGCAAGCTGCGCCAGCGGGCGCTGCCCAGGTTGAATTATGCTTAAACTGGCACGAACTGCTTGTCGGACACCCTCCAAAATTTGCCGACTGTTGTTACCCGGCTATTTTGCCTCTTCCTGCGCTTCGCAGGCTAAGCCATCCAGCCACCGCGCCCAGTGCGCCACCCGCAATCACATCCAGCAGCAGGTGCTGCTTGACCGCGAGTGTGGAATAACAAATGCCCGCACACCAGAGTGCGTCTACCACCCTTAACCATATGGGTGCTCTCACAGACCGAAATATGGTTTGCAGCCACATGAATGAAAACACGGCTGCTGCCACGTGCAGTGAGGGGAGGGCGTTTCCATTCGTGTCTACGGCGTACATCATCGCAAACATCCCGCCTCCTTCGCGCGGTCCTACCGCCGCTGACACGGAAGTTGGCCAGAAAACGAAAATCAGCAGGCTGAGGGCGCACATCAAGCCAATATGCAGGCCATACTTGGTGAGTTGCTTCAAGTCTGGTTGAAGTGCTACAGGCAATGTTGTGTAGACCCAGAGCGAGAGATACAAAGCCAGTGCCCATGGTTGAAAGCCTATCCAGCGGTCAAGCTGGGTAGCAGGTATTTGAGTGACCTCGAAGACCGGATTGCGCTGTATGTAGAGATACAGGTAGAAAAAAATAAACAGAAATACAGTGTTGCCTGTAGCTTTCAGAAAAGGCAGGGTCCGAAATCGTCGGCGCATGTCCTCTAGCCAGGGACTGGCACTTTTATGGGACAGAGCGGTTTTTGTCATGCGCGTCCTTGAGTGTCATTCACACTTTCGCCGCCTGACCAACTCATGGCAAGCAGCATGGCCAGCAAGGCGCCCGGCCCTACAGTAGCCCCGACGGCGTGAAGTACGGGAACCTTTGAAAATGACAGAACGCCAAATCCAATCATGGTGGAGATATTGGCCATGGCCAAGGACGCCAGAGCTGTCGCGCGAGGAAGGCCTGTGCTTCCTGGCGTTGACCCTGGCGTGTCATCGCCCACACGCTGATGGAAGAACAGTGCGTAGTTGGATCCCACGGCAATGATAAGCAGCAGGCCGACCAAGTGCAGCAGAGTCATTCGCACCCCTCCAAGGACGTGTCCAGCCATCACCAGAACCACGGCACCTGCCAGCGGGAGCACTACCTTGAGAACCTGAACCGGGTTGCGCAACGCAACCGCAAGCAAAAGCACCACACAAAGTCCACCTATCGTGGCAAGCATAAGTGCTTGTTGCAAGTACTGACCGAACATGCTGGTGGCTTGTTCTTCCAGATCCAGATAGAACACATCAATGCCCGGTCCCGGTGACGCGAGCAGCGTGTTGGCGGCTGCCTTGGCTGCAGCTGCCTCAGTCGCGCCCCCACCTTCAGGCATTTTGATTGGCATCAAGACAGACCAGCCTTCAGCGCGCTGCAGTAGAAGGCTCTGCACGGCAAAAGCGAAACTGGTGCCCTGCAGCACCTTGGCATTGAGTTCCGGCGCCGTACGCGCATTCGCAACATCTTCTATGAAGGGTTCAAGCCTTGCCGCTTGAAGCGGCAGACCGCTCAGTGCTGACGTCAGGCGCTGGCGCAGCTCCGGTTCTTCGGGGAGGGCACTTCTGCGCGCGATCTGCGTGGCCTGGCTGGGCATGAAGCGCGCAGGAGTTTCGATTCCCCGGATCTTGCCGCTGTCAATCAGGGGCTGCAGTTGCTTCTCGATCTGCTCTGCAGCCGCCAGCGCCGCGTCCTGTGTGGCGGCTGAGACGACCACCATGTGGGTCAGATCTGGCGCCCCGGCATCTTTGCGCAATTCCTCGTCAATTTTCTGCAGGTCCATAGGCGCGGGATTCAAACCTGAGAGGCCTTCTGACCACAGTTGCGAACGTCCCATGATGACGACCACCAAGGCTGCCAGCGCCAGAGCGGCCACCGGCCACCGCAAGCGGCGTGCCCAAGTACTCAGGCTGGCCATGCGCGCACCCAGCCACTCAATGCGTTCCATGGGAACGGGCGCGGTGGGCAAGGCAGGAAGTACAAAACGGGTGATGGCCGCTGCGGCGATCAGGCCCGCGACAGAATAAGCGCCCAGTTGCGCCAGCCCCGGAAAACTGGAAAACAGGAGCACCGCGAACCCGCACACTGAGGTGGCAACGCCCAACCTGATAGTAGGCCAATAGCTGCGTCGCCATGTGTCGGGGTCATGGGCTTGCACCAGGTAATAAATGCTGTAGTCGATCGATTCGCCAATCAGGGTTGTTCCAAACCCTATGGTGATGGCGTGGATGGTGTCAAAGCCCAGTCCTACTGTCGCAACGGCCACAAGAATGCCCGATGCCACAGGAATCAATCCAATCACCACATTGCGTATGGACCTATACACGGCAAACAGCAATGCGAACACCGTGAGACTACCAATCAATGAAAGGCGTTCCACCTCGGATTTGATGGTGCTGCGCGCGTGGACGGAAAACACCGGCGTACCGGACATCAGCAGACGCAACTCCCCGGTGGGATTGGCTTCGTCAAAGGCTGCCTGAATGTTTGCCAAGGTGCGCTCTTGAGCATCGGTGTCGGTGCCGGAGGCAGAGGTCATGGTGACCAGCAAGGCGCGTTCACCATCGGCCGAAGCCCAGGCGCCATCGCTGGTAGAAGGCATATTGGCGCCTGAAATGGAATCGAGCGTCCTGACCAATTCACCCGTTGGGTCACGCGGCAGCAGGCTTTTCAGCAAAAGGCCAGCAGAGCCAGAGAGGTCGGCTACGGTCTGAGAGATGGCCTCGTGCAGACCGGCAGCACTGAATCGCTCCGAAGTCACGGCCGGGCTCAACAAATATCGGTAATTGAGCACCAGTTCCTGGTCATGCTCGCGACTGGCTTCATCGCCATTGACCACGCCTACAAATTCACTGCTGGCACGCAGCTTTGCCGCCAGGGCGCGAGATGCATCTGCGCGGGCCAATGAAGTACCGCCGTCAATGCCCATCAACACCATGCGTGAGAGGGCGCCTTCACGAATCTGATCAACCAGCAGGCGCTGGCGCGCATCCGGGTCCTTGGGCAGAAAGGCCGACATATCGGTGCTGAACCGGCTTGTCGCCACAATCGCGACGCATGAGACCATGATCAAGGCCCAAAGCCATAGCGCGCCGCGTGAGGAGCCGGCGCGTACTGAAGTCGAAGGCATTGGCGCTGACCTTACTTGTGGGGTTCAATAGCCATCACGGAACGATCGCCATCGGCCTGCAGTGTTTCTACGGTCGTAACCTGGTTGCTCTTGCCGCTGATCAGGATTTGCGTGATCCAGCGCGACGTCCGTTCTTCGGCTGGAGTCAGCACCAATCGCCAATTCGCTTCTGTGCCTTGTAGTTGCAGAGCGTAGTGCTGCCGCAGCACGGATTGATTGCCAAGCAGTGTGCTGCGAATGGCTTCGACGATGCCCATCGCTTCCGGGTACTGCTGCAAACGTATTTCTCGTTTTTTTCCATCGCGCACAAGCGTCAAGCGGTCGCGTTCCAGCACCATGGACTCCGGCTTTGGGAGGAGCGTGTTCTTTTCCAACCGGTCAGGCGGGCTGAAAAGCAAAGTGCCGGAACTCACTACGGGGGTGTCCAGAACAGAAAGCTTCTTCGTTTCCGTGAAGCGTGCACTGCCTCCTGGATGCTGAGAAAGCTGCTTCATCAGTGCGTCGATGTTCCAGTTTGCCCAGACAGGCGTTGCTGTTGCGCAGGCCAATACTGCAAGCACCACAAGCCTGCGAGATCGGGATTCACTGAGGAGTTTCTTGCCAAAAATCATAGAAATTAAACCAGTTCCAGGGAGTGCTCTTGCAATGCTGCTGCAGCAGATCGACGTAGCGGTCTTGAGCGGAGGTGATGGCTGCATCGCGGTCTTGAATCGCGACTTCGGAAAAATCGAGGACAGGCTCAAAGTGAAGATGGTACCGATTGCTACCCAGATAGGTTCCTGCCATAAAAACCACTGGCGCGCGGAGCATGGCCGCAAGGCGAAAGGGTCCCAAGGGGAAGGGGGCGGGCTTGCCAAGAAATGACAGTGCGCGCGTGTTGTTGCTATCCAGCGTGCGGTCAGCCAGTATGCCCACACAGCCCCCCGTGGACAGGTGCTCCCGAACATGGAGAATCGATTCTGGCCGCCCAAGAGAAATGACACTGTCCGTCAAGGCCGGGTTGATGGCGGCCAGCACCGCGGTCACCATGCGTGCGTTGTCGGGGTACATCAGCATCTTGGCATCAATAGCGTGGCGCTCGCCTAATACGCGCAATGCCTCGAAACTTCCAAAATGTCCTCCCAACAACACAATGCCTCGGCCTTCTGCATGTGGAACGGCGATGCTCTGCTCGCCTGAGACTTTAAGGTCAAAAAGTTCGAAACGGCCGCGAAGCCAGTACACACGGTCATGCACCACTGAGGCAAACGCCAGCACATGCTTGAAACCATCACGCAGCCGCGCTGGGCGTCCGAGGGCGCGGCTTAGAAAGGTTTTACTAGCCTTTTTAGCTGAGGGAGAGAACAGCAGGAAGTACAGGGCAATCGGATAAAGCACCAGGCGGCTGATCCTGCGTCCCAGAGTAAGCGAGAGCCAGCTCATGAAGCGCAGTGCAGCCATGGAACTGCGCTCCGGGCTTTGCGCCCACGAAGCCTTGCGAGCAGACGTGGGCTTCATGCTGCCGCGTCTCCACTGGCAACAATCACCCATCCCGAGGCGACAACACGCGCTGGTTCTGAACTGCTGTCCACGATGGCAAACCGGGTATCCATACCATTGACCGAAACGCGGGACTCAAGCTGTGCTCCAGGCAATGCCACTCCAGAAAAGCGTGTCTCCCTGATCTCTGCCACAGCACATCCAGTTGAACGAGTGAGCTGCTGCAAAAACCAACTGAGCAAAAGGGCCCCGGGTACCACAGGCGTTCCCGGGAAATGCCCCTCCAGCGCCGGATGGTCAGGGCTTACCTGCCAGCGCCCAAGCACTGGCCAGTCCTGCCAATTGAGGATCCTTTTCATCGCAGGGCCGCTCCCAAGATGAAAAGCGCCCCCCTGGGGGGCAGCGATCCATGCGAAGCAGGTGAGCGTGGGGGCATATTTTTCATCGCAGGGCCGCTCCCAAGATGAAAAGCGCCCCCCGGTGCGCAGAGAGGCGGCATGAGACCCAACAATTTTTCATGAGCGGTGCTTGTCGTATAGAGCAAGGAGTTCAGATCGAACGAGCTTGCCTGTGGCATTGCGTGGAAGTGCATCGACTCGCAGCACGGGGCGGGGGAGAAAAACGGCATCGATCCGTGAACGCAATTGCGCGAGTATTTCTCGGGTCTCCAGGGTAGGCGCGACAACCAAGGCAACGAGGCGCTGTACAGTTTCGAGATCCTTGGCGTCCTCGGTCGAGGGGTCAGGCTGCAGAAAACATCCGTCTACAACGCCTGGAATGGCTTGCAGTTGCGAATTGAGGTAGGGGATGGATGTCCTCTTGCCCACAACGTTGACCATATCCTCATGACGCCCCAAAAGAATGAAGTGCCCGTCGCCCTGGTCTTCGATGTGGTCAGACAGCTGCACACGGCCTTCCACATGACCATCAAACACCCAGGCGCCGTCTTGCCTTGCATCCATTTTCACTCCTGGAAGCAACTCCCAGGCTGGGTTGTGAGAGGGGCGCCGACTCGCCACTTGCCCGCTTTCAGTGCAGCCATAGATTTCCAGCAGAGGTGCTTTAAATTCCTGTTCTGCCCGTTCCGCCAGAGGCAAGGGCAATGGTGCCGTAGCGCTGAGGACCATGTCGCACGACGGCAAGGGAAGGTTGGCCGCCATCAAGGTTGAAAGATGGAAGGGCGTCGTGACAAGCATGCGCGGACTGGGCGCTGCATGGAGTGCGTCAATGATGTCTGCTGGATAGAAGGGCTTACCGTTCCAGATACTGGAGCCACCATGAAGTGCCAGCAAAACGCTGGATTCAAAACCATACATGTGCTGCGGCGGGACGGTCGCAACGATGGTCGTGCCTTTGGCTTGCAAGCGTTCGGACTCGGACGCACCATTGCGGCAAAGAAGCCCCCAGCGCTTGGAATGCGCGGTGGGCTCACCAGTAGAGCCCGAAGTAAAGACTATGGAAACCACCTGCTCCGCGTCTATCTGAGGCACCTCTGCCACGCCGAGATCGGCGATATTGGCGAGAGCACGGCCAGTGATCAAGAAATCGGGTAAGCCCTGAGCCTGGTCCCGGCCATCATGAACGCAAAGCAAACCCGGATAGCGTGATTGCAACTGCGAGATCGTATTGGGCGCAAAGCTGGAGGGCATCAAGGTGATCTTGCCGGACAAAGCAGCGGCGGCAAAACCCAGCATGAACAGATAGCGATCCTGGCACGTGTTGATGATGTATGAAGTTTCAGGCAACTCGCGTGCGAGAGCCACGGCTTGCTGATAAAACTGGCTGGCCGTGATTAACTCGCCGGGTCGATGGGCAATCACATCTTCCGGCAAATGGCTGCTTAATGGGTACTGCATCATCTTCAGCCGCAAGCTCCGGCCCGCGACTACATCAGTCAGGTCGTTCGGTGCTTCGCAATGTGCTGCGTCAGATTTCGCAGCGACGCATAAATGGCAGCCTTTTCCTCATCATCGGCGCGAAGTTGAAAGCCGTACTTTTTTGATACCGCAAGCGCCACTTCGAGAATGTCGATGGAGTCCAGACCCAGGCCGTCTCCATAGAGGGGGGCGTCGGGAGAGATTTCAGAAGCTTGTATATCCAGATTCAAGGCGGTGACCATCAACTGCGCCACTTCGGGGATCAGAGCGTCGGCGTCGTTTGCAGAAGGAGATGAAGACATAAAAAGTGGGGTCAAGTGTTTTTTGATAACCAGTGCCAAGCGGTCGGCTAACTGGCGGCCTTGAAAGCAAGCACTGCGTTGCTGCCTCCGAAGGCAAAGGAATTGGAGAGGGCCGCTTTGACCTTCGAGCCGCGCAGCGCTGTGCCGCGAATGTGCGCGACTCCTGCGCAAAGAGCGTCCACGTCATCCAGATGAGCGGTTGGTGGCAATGTATCGTAGTGCAGCGCCAGAACAGTCAGCAGTGCTTCAACCGCGCCCGTTGCGCCCATCAAATGCCCATGTGCTGATTTGGTGGCGCTTACTCCAAGGCCTTCAGAATGCGGCCCAAATACGGCTCGCAAGGCGGAAATTTCGATCGGATCGCCCTCGCGTGTGGCAGTTCCGTGGGCATTGACATAGCCCACCTCTGCGGGTGACAGGCCTGCTTCCTCGAGCGCCATGGTCATGGCCGCTACCTGACCGCTTTGGTCAGGGCGGACGAGATGAACATGATCAGCGTTGGCGCCGTATCCGGCCAGCTCTGCATAAATGCGCGCGTTCCTCGCCACGGCATGATCCCAGTCTTCGAGGACAAGTGCCGCAGCTCCTTCTCCCAAAACCAGTCCTGCGCGGTCCGGGTGAAAAGGCTTGCAAGCCTGGGGTGCGGTCTCGCTATCGCCTGGGGCGAGCACCTTGAGAGCCTCCCAGGCGCGAACCACTGCGTAGGCGAGTGTGGCGTCGGAACCACCCGCCACCATGATTTTGGCCCGACCGCTGCGAATTTGGCGGAATGCTTCGCCGATCGCAGTGGCCGCTGAGGCGCAGGCCACTGAGTAGGTGAGGGCGGTATTGCCCAGGCCCAACTGAATAGAGATATGCCCTGCCGCGGCGTTGTTCATGCCCAACACTACAGACATGGGAGGCACGCGCTCGCGTCCGTGTTGCCAGAAATCTCGATAACCGCGCTCAAATGCCATCAGCCCGCCCAGGGCAGTGCCCCAGGCCACGCCACTTGCGCCGGACCTTCCTGAGGCTTTGGTGTAGTCGCGATCAAAGCCTGCGTCTTTCCATGCATCAAACGACGCAGCGACGCCCAACTGGGCAAAGCGCTCCATCATGGTTGACAAGGCCTTGCCCAATCTCAAATCTGGCCGAAACGCGGCGCATTGCACGGCCGGAACAGAAATCGCCCGGGGAATATCCTCTGTCTCATAGAGAGAGATGGCGGATTGTCCGCCGGCGACCCGCTGGAAGAAATCAGTCACTCCGTCAGAAGCGGGCGCGCCTTCAGCATCAAACGGGTTGACAATGCCGAGCCCGGTGACGGCTACTCTGTGAAACATTCTTGCGATGGGCTCAATGCGCTGCGCTGGGCGGTACCGGGAGCTCAGCAGCTCCGGTTTGAAGATGGGCTTCAATCAAGCCCACCAATTCACCCACGGTTTCAGGCAGAGCGTCGGCCGAGCGGATGTCCAGCTCGGTCTTCGCTCTGTCTTCCAGCTCGAACAGCATTTCTGCAAACATCAAGGAATCGACGCCCAGATCAGCCAATTTAGCCTCGGGCACGACTTTTTCTCCCGGTATTTCCAGCCGGTCGGCTAGAAACTCCCTCATTAGCTCCAATATATTCACTTGTCAGGCACCTTCGCGGTGTTCATTCTTACGCTGAATTGGCTCGTCGTGTCCCTTTGCAAAAGCGTTCTTGAGACTGGGTCCGTCACCCGGTATTCACGATGGATTTTGCAGAGGGTGCCTAGATGATATGCGAAGAGCAGGGCTGAGCTTGGTAAGCGCATAACCGAGTCCAAGAGTCTGCGCTTTCGTGGTAGAATTACATTAATTCACGACCAAATGGGCGGGTTGCTACCGCCCATTTTTTATGCTTTTTCGTTTTTGAGGCCCTAATGGCCCGGGGTAAATAATTTGACGAGTGTTGCGCTGCAGCAAACGATTGACGATACCGTTCGCGGGCTCGGATTTGAACCGGTAGAGACGGAGCGCTCTGCTGGCGGGTTGCTGCGCGTTTCCATAGATCTTCCCTGGAACCCCAGTGATACCGTGGTCCACTCTATCACTGTTGAGGATTGTGAGCGCGTAACACGTCAACTTCAGTATGTGCTGGAAGTCGAGGGTGTTGATTACAAGCGGCTTGAGGTGTCCTCGCCCGGTATCGACAGGCCTCTGCGCAACGAGTTGGATTTCGAGCGTTTTCAAGGGCAGGTGGTTGATTTGGTGCTCAAGGCTCCCTTGGGGGTTGCTGCGGCTGCAGGTCAGGTCAACGCCAATCGAAAGAAGTTTCGCGGCACGCTGCAGCGTGCTGAGCCTGCGGGTTGGCAAATCATCTGGAGCGACGAGGTGGTGGTCAAGCCGGGGCAGCGCGTGAGCGCAAAGCGGGCGCCTCCTCCGGTGCATGTCATGGCATTTGCGCTGGATGAATTGCAGAGCGCCCGGTTGGCGCCCATGGTGGATTTCAAGGGGCGTGGGCAATCGTCTCTGGAAGCCCCGGAAAACGAAAAGGATTGACGGTTTAGAGCCGTGCTTGCCGCGCCTTTGTTTAAGGCGGGGAGATTTGATATGGAGTTGTCTTAATCATGAATCGCGAACTGTTGATGCTGGTCGAGGCCATTTCGCGCGAGAAAAACGTCGAGCGCGACGTGGTATTTGGCTCCGTTGAAGCTGCGCTGGCGCAAGCGGCAAAGAAGCTGTACCAGGGCGAGGTGGATATTCGTGTGGCGATTGATCGCGACACGGGTGAGTACGAGACTTTCCGTCGCTGGCATGTGGTGCCCGATGAGGCGGGTCTTCAACTGCCCGAGCAGGAGATTCTTCTGTTTGAGGCCAAAGAGCAGATTCCTGACGTCGAAGTTGACGAGTACATCGAAGAGTCGGTGGAGTCGGTGCCTATCGGCCGTATTGGCGCCATGGCTGCCAAGCAGGTTATTTTGCAGAAAATCCGCGACGCTGAGCGCGAGATGCTTCTGAATGACTTCATGTCGCGCGGCGAGAAAATATTCTCTGGCACCGTCAAGCGTATGGATAAAGGCGACATCCTGGTCGAATCAGGCCGCGTGGAAGGGCGTCTGCGCCGTAGCGAGATGATCCCCAAGGAGAACCTGCGCAATGGCGACCGCGTCCGTGCCATGATCATGGAGGTCGATCTGACCTTGCGCGGCGCTCCTATTTTGCTCTCGCGCTCTGCGCCTGAGTTCATGATTGAGCTGTTCAGCAATGAGGTGCCAGAGATCGAACAAGGCCTTCTCGAAATCAAGAGTTGTGCCCGCGATCCCGGCAGCCGTGCCAAGATTGCTGTCCTGAGCCACGACAAGCGAGTCGATCCCATTGGTACATGTGTGGGGGTGCGTGGTACGCGCGTCAACGCAGTGACCAATGAATTGGCTGGCGAGCGTGTGGACATCGTGCTCTGGTCTGAAGATCCTGCCCAGTTTGTGATTGGCGCGCTGGCTCCGGCCAACGTGCAATCCATCGTGGTTGATGAAGAAAAGCACGCCATGGATGTGGTCGTGGACGAAGAAAACCTTGCCATCGCCATTGGGCGTGGCGGTCAGAACGTCCGCCTGGCTTCAGACCTCACGGGCTGGAAGATTAACATCATGGACGCTGCTGAATCGGCTCAGAAGCAGGCCGAAGAAACTGGCTCCACACGCCAGCTTTTCATGGAAAAGCTCGATGTGGATCAGGAAATTGCAGACATCCTCATTGAAGAAGGATTCACCAACCTGGAAGAGGTTGCCTATGTGCCCATCCAGGAAATGCTGGACATCGAAAGCTTTGATGAAGATACGGTCAATGAGCTTCGCGCCCGTGCCAAGGACGCCTTGTTGACCATTGAAATTGCTCGTGAGGAACAGGTGGACGCCGTTTCTCAGGATCTGCGTGACCTTGAAGGCTTGACGCCTGAACTGATTGCGAAACTGGCCGAAGCGGGTATTCAGTCCCGTGATGACCTTGCCGATCTGGCAGTTGATGAGCTTACCGCCATCACCCAGCAGTCCGAAGACGAAGCCCGCGCGCTCATTGTGAAGGCGCGCGAGCACTGGTTTGCAGACCAAGAGTAATGGTCATGGAGACACGCACAGCATATGACGAACACCACTGTTTCCGAGTTCGCGAACGAACTCAAAAAGCCGACAGAAACTCTGCTTGAACAATTGCAGGCAGCGGGGGTGCCCAAGTCGGCCCCCACCGACGCTCTGACTGACAATGACAAGCAGAAGTTGCTGAATTACTTGCAGACCAGCCACGGAACGCAATCGGCCGCACGCAAAAAAATTACGCTCACTAAGAAATCGACCAGCGAAATCAAGCAGGCCGACGCCACCGGCAGGGCACGTACCATCCAGGTTGAAGTTCGCAAGAAGCGCACTTTCATCAAGCGGGACGACGAAATTTCCGCTATGGATTCGGAAGTTGAAGAGGCGCCAGCGACGACTCCAGAGCCTCTGCCAGCGCCAGTGCCCGCACCTGCACCTGCGCCTGAACCAGCGCCCGAGCCGGCTCCAGTACCTGAGCCTGCTCCCGCCCCTGAACCTCCCCCTGCACCCGAGCCTGTACCAGTGCCAACACCGGCACCAGCAGCAGCACCCGCGTCGGCACCTGTTCAAGCCACTTCCGTTATCAATGAAGCGGAGTTGGCTCGCCGCGGGGCTGAGTCCCGCCGCAATGCAGAGTTCATGCGCCGGCAAGAAGAAGATCAGGCGGAGAAGCGCCGTCAGCGTGAAGCGCAGGTCAGCGCGAACGCTGCCCGGGCTCAAGTGGCGGCCTCCGCCGCGTCAGCTCCTGCCTCCGAATCGGCTTCTGTGCCAGAGCAGGTGGCTGAGCCTGCGCGCGCCGCTCAGGTTGCCGACTCTTCTGCGGACGAGCCATCAAAGGCACCCGCTCAGAAGACAGCCGCTCAAGCTGAGTCTGCCCAAGCTCAGTCGGATAAGAGCGTGCAAGCCAAGGTTGAGACCGTTAGTACTGAGGCGCCTGCGGCGCCTGTTGAGCAATCTGTGAATTCGACATCCGCACCCGCGATCACCGCTCCTGCTGCACCTGCAGTGGCAGCCAAAACCGAACCAGAAGACGAGGCTTCGCGCCAGCGTGAGCAGGATGAGCGTCGTCGCAAGGCTCTGGCGGAGGCCGAGGCCATCCGCAACATGATGAACGCGCCTAGGCGCGTCCTCGTGGCCAAGAAGCCTGAAGAGCCGAAAAAGGTTGAGGCGCCTAAGGCTGCTGGTGTCAAGGGAACGCTGCATAAACCCGCCACCGGTGCGGTCAGACCCGCCGGTGCTGGGGGCGCCCCTGGTGCCGGCGCGGCTGCGCCGTCTGGAAACAAAGAGGTCAAATCGGCCAAGCTGTCCTCTAGCTGGGCTGGCGATCCGGCCAAGAAAAAGGGCATTCCAACTCGTGGCGACACCTCTGGCGGTGCTGGACGTGGCGGCAATTGGCGCAGCGGTCCGCGTGGACGTCGAGGTGATCGCGACCATCGCGATATGCCGATGCAAGCTGCTCAGACCGAGCAGCGCGTCATCGAGGTGCACGTGCCTGAAACCATTACGGTTGCTGAGCTCGCCCACAAAATGGCGATCAAGGCATCCGAGGTCATCAAGCAGTTGATGAAGTTGGGTCAGATGGTCACCATCAACCAACCACTTGACCAGGACACCGCCATGATTTTGGTCGAAGACCTGGGTCACAAAGCAGTTGTCGCTGCTCTGGACGATCCAGAGGCCTTCACTGAAGTCGAAGTGCAAGCGCAAGCTGCTGAGGCCTTGCCTCGTGCGCCTGTGGTCACCGTCATGGGCCACGTCGATCACGGCAAGACGTCGCTGCTCGATTACATCCGTCGCGCCAAAGTGGCGTCTGGCGAAGCAGGCGGCATCACGCAACACATTGGCGCCTATCACGTGGAAACGCCTCGTGGCGTCGTGTCCTTCCTGGACACTCCCGGCCACGAAGCCTTTACAGCGATGCGTGCTCGTGGTGCCCAAGCCACCGACATCGTCATCCTGGTGGTGGCCGCCGATGACGGCGTCATGCCGCAAACAAAAGAAGCCATCAAGCACGCAAAAGCTGCGGGTGTGCCGATTGTGGTGGCCATCAACAAGATCGACAAACCGGATGCCAATCCAGAGCGCGTCAAGTCTGAACTCGTCGCCGAAGAAGTCGTGCCAGAAGAGTTTGGCGGCGATTCGCCCTTCGTTTCTGTGTCGGCTAAAACTGGCCAGGGCGTGGACGACCTGCTTGAGCAAGTCCTGTTGCAGGCTGAAGTTCTCGAGCTGAGGGCCCCAGTGGATGCTGCGGCCAAAGGTATCGTGATCGAAGCCCGACTCGATAAAGGACGTGGTCCTGTGGCTACGGTCTTGGTTCAGTCCGGCACTCTGCGGGCAGGTGACGTGGTTCTCGCCGGTCAGACATCTGGCCGTATTCGCGCCATGCTCGACGAAAATGGCAGGTCTATCAAGGAAGCGGGCCCTTCGATCCCGGTTGAGATCCAGGGTTTGACTGAAGTGCCACAAGCTGGCGACGACTTCATGGTCATGGCAGATGAGCGCCGTGCGCGCGAAATCGCCACCTACCGTGCTGGTAAGTTCCGCAACACCAAGTTGGCAAGACAGCAAGCTGCCAAACTGGAGAACATGTTCACCGACATGACCTCCGGTGAAGTCCAGCAGTTGCCGATCATCATCAAGGCCGACGTACAGGGCTCGCAAGAAGCACTTGCACAGTCGTTGCTGAAACTATCCACCGACGAGGTGAAAGTTCAGCTGGTTTACGCCGGCGTGGGTGGTGTCAGTGAATCCGACATCAACTTGGCTATTGCCTCGAAGGCACTGGTGATCGGCTTCAACGTCCGTGCAGACGTCGGCGCTCGCAAGTTGGCCGAAGGTAACGATGTGGTCATTCATTACTACAGCATCATTTACGACGCTGTTGATGAGCTGAAGGCAGCCATGTCGGGCATGTTGGCGCCCGAACAGAAGGAAGAAGTTATCGGTCATGCGGAAATCCGCACCGTGTTCGTGGCTTCGAAGATCGGTACTGTGGCCGGCTGTATGGTCACACACGGTGTCGTCCGTCGCGATGCTCGCTTCCGTCTGCTGCGTGACAACGTCATCATCTACACAGGTGAGCTTGATTCGCTCAAGCGTATGAAAGATGACGTCCGCGAAGTCAAAGAGGGCTTTGAGTGCGGTATCAAGCTCAAGAACTACAACGACATCCGCGAAGGCGATCAGCTGGAGATTTTCGAGATCAAGGAGATCGCGCGCACGCTGTAAAACGGGGTCAACGCCCTTGCCTCTCAAGAGGCAAGGGCAGCTCCAGCAGCTTCCACGCATTCGCCATGCCAAGAAAAAGCACTACGCCTAACCGTAGTTTCAAGGTTGCCGACCAGATCCAGCGAGATTTGGCCGAGTTGATCGCGCGCGAGTTGAAAGATCCGCGAGTGGGCATGGTGACCTTGAACGCAGTTGAAGTCACACCAGATTACGCGCATGCGAAGGTGTACTTCAGTCTGTTGACCGGAGATCCAGAAGAGACCGCTGAAGGCTTGAATGCCGCTGCGGGTTTCTTGCGGAGCGGGCTTTTCAAGCGGTTGCATATCCACACTGTGCCCACGCTGCACTTTCTTTTTGACCGCACGATCGAACGTGCGGCCGATATGAACGCCTTGATTGCCAAGGCCGTTTCATCTCGTTCGAAAGATTCCGAAGAGTAACGTATGAACGCGCCGCGCACGAGGGTCGTCCGGCGCCCCGTGCACGGGGTGCTCCTGCTGGATAAGCCATTGGGTTTGTCCAGTAATCAGGCTTTGCAAAAGGCCAAATGGTTGCTGCGCGCTGAAAAAGCGGGCCATACAGGCACGCTAGACCCTTTGGCTACGGGTGTGCTGCCACTCTGTTTTGGCGCAGCCACCAAATTCAGCCAAATCCATCTGGATGCTGATAAGTCCTACGAAGCCACTATCCAACTCGGTATTTGTACCTCATCCGGTGATGCCGAAGGTGAGGTGACCTCACGGCGACCCGTTCCGACCATCACTGCAGCCCAGCTGGAAGAGGTGCGCCTGCGATTTACTGGGCCTATCTCCCAAGTACCGCCCATGCACAGCGCGCTCAAGAAAGACGGCAAAGCGCTGTACGAGTACGCCCGCCAAGGCATAGAGGTTGAAAGAGCCTCTCGTGATGTCAACATCCACTCGCTTAAGATTCAGCCAGGGCTCCATCCTGAGACTCTGGATATCTTTGTCAGTTGCAGCAAGGGCACTTATATCCGGACGCTGGGCCAGGATATCGGAGAAGCTCTCGGATGTGGTGGTCACCTGACGGCATTGCGCCGCGTGGCCACTGGCCCTTTCGGGGCGGCCCAATGCCTCAGTCTGGAGACCTTGGAGGCTCTGCCGGAGGTAGAACGTCTTCAACGACTCTTGTTGCCCGAGGCACTTTTGCCCGATCACTCACCTGTCACGCTAGACGGCGAAGATGCCGGACGGTTCCTGAGTGGTATGAGGCGTCGGGGCACGTGGCCCGACAACGAAACCGTAGCAGTATTCGGCCGCGAGCCGCATGCCCTTCTTGGCACCGCGCACGTCAAGTCCGGAGAACTCATCCCGGCGCGCTTGCTGAGCCCAATTGAAATCCAGCAGATCCTCGCTGCGTCTCCACGCAGCCAACAACCTGAAGCTATCGTATGAGCAAACCAATCCGCAACATCGCCATCATCGCCCACGTTGACCATGGCAAAACCACCATGGTTGACCAACTGCTTCGTCAGTCGGGCACCTTCGCCGACCACGAAAAAGTGGTGGACACCGTGATGGACAACAACGCCATTGAACGCGAGCGTGGCATCACCATCCTGGCCAAGAACTGCGCTGTGTCCTGGGGTGGCACACACATCAATATCGTCGACACGCCCGGACACGCGGACTTCGGCGGTGAAGTCGAACGCGCCCTGTCCATGGTGGATGGCGTGGTGCTGTTGATTGACGCGCAAGAAGGCCCCATGCCGCAAACGCGCTTCGTGACTAAAAAAGCGTTGGCCCTGGGTCTCAAGCCTATCGTGGTGGTCAACAAAGTCGACAAACCCGGTGCCCGTCCTGACCATGTGATCAACGCCGCGTTTGAACTCTTCGACAAACTCGGTGCCAATGACGAACAGCTCGATTTCCCAGTGGTTTATGCCTCGGGTATCAACGGCTGGTCGTCGCTGGTGGAAGGCGAGCAGGGCGAGCAATGGGGTCCAGACATGTCTGCCCTGTTCGAAACCGTGCTCAAGCACGTGCCTGCGCACGAAGGCGATCCTGCTGCACCACTGCAATTGCAGATCTCTGCGCTGGATTTTTCCACGTTCGTCGGTCGTATTGGCGTTGGGCGCATCAGCGCTGGCACCGTCAAGCCAGGCATGGACGTGGTCGTAGCTGAAGGCACTGACGGCAAGACCTTCAAAGGCCGTGTGAACCAGGTCCTGACTTTCCAAGGCCTAGACCGCGTTCAGGTCACAGAAGCGGGCCCCGGCGAGATTGTGCTCGTTAACGGTATAGCGGACATTGGTATTGGCGTCACGCTGACGGACCCGGCCAACCCGCAGCCTCTGCCCATGCTGCATGTGGATGAACCCACGTTGACCATGAACTTCTGCGTGAACACCAGCCCGCTGGCTGGACGTGAAGGCAAGTACGTGACCAGCCGCCAGATCTGGGACCGCCTGCAGAAAGAACTTCAGAGCAATGTGGCACTGCGCGTTCGTGAAACAGACGAAGACGGCATTTTTGAAGTGTCAGGTCGTGGCGAATTGCACTTGACCATCTTGCTGGAAAACATGCGCCGCGAAGGCTACGAACTGGCAGTGAGCAAGCCGCGCGTGGTGTTCCGTGAGGTGGATGGCGAGCGTCATGAGCCTATCGAACTGGTGACGGCTGACATCGAAGAAGCACACCAGGGTGGTGTGATGCAGGCCCTGGGTGAACGCCGTGGTGACCTCGTCAACATGGAACCCGATGGCCGCGGTCGTGTGCGCCTGGAGTACCGTATCCCGGCTCGTGGCTTGATCGGCTTCTCCAACGAATTCCTGAACCTGACACGCGGCTCTGGTCTCATCAGCAACATCTTCGACAGCTACGAAGCGCACAGAGGCGATATTGGCAGCCGCAAAAACGGCGTGCTGATCAGCATGGACGACGGTGAGATCTTCACTTATGCCCTGGGCAAGCTGGACGACCGCGGTCGCATGTTCGTACGTCCGAATGACCCTGTGTATGAAGGCATGATCGTCGGCATTCACAGCCGGGACAACGATCTGGTCGTCAACGCTACCCGTACCAAGCAACTGACCAACTTCCGGGTCAGCGGCAAGGAAGACGCGATCAAGATCACGCCACCGATCATGCTCACGCTGGAATACGGCGTCGAGTTCATCGAGGACGACGAACTCGTCGAAATCACTCCTAAGAGCATCCGTCTGCGTAAGCGCCACCTCAAGGAACATGATCGCAAGCGCGCCAGCCGCGAAGCCTGACACGCTTGCCCGTAAGGGTAGGTAGACAAATGGTCCAATCAGCCACTCCTGCCTGGAGCCACGCCCGTGCCGTATGGAGCATGGTCGCGGTCACGCTGATGTGGTCCATTGCTGGCGTAGTCACACGCCAATTGACCAGCGCCGGAGGTTTCGAAGTCACCTTCTGGCGCAGCTTCTTCACGCTGCTGGCCCTGCTGGTCATCTTGCCTTTGTGGCAAGGCCCGGGCTGGCATCGCAGGGTGGACTGGCGGCACAAGGCCTTGCTGCTATCGGGCGTGTGCTGGTCTTTGATGTTTACTGCGTTCATGCTGGCCCTCACGCTCACGAGTGTGGGTAATGTGTTGGTCACCATGGCAGCAGGACCTCTGTTGACCGCTCTGGTGGCGAGAGTGGCCATAGGCCATCGCATGCCTGCCCGAACAGGGTGGGCTATTTTGGTGGCTGGTGCGGGCATCTTCTACATGTTCGCGAGCCAATTCGACGCAGAAGCCTCCTTGGCGGGCATGGCCGTGGCCCTTGGCGTCCCCATAGGAAGTGCGATCAACTGGACCGTAGTTCAACGCAGCCAGTCTCAAGGCGAACGGGTAGATCTGGTGCCAGCCGTGCTGATAGGTGCAGTTATTTCTACCCTTGCCACACTGCCTTTGGCATTTCCATTCTCAGCAACGGCAGCGGACCTAGGCTGGCTTGCCCTGCTGGGCGTGGTGCAGTTGGCTATACCGTGTGTGCTTTGCGTTCTGTGTGCGAGCGTGCTGAAGGCGCCGGAAGTCTCTCTGCTGGCCTTGCTTGAAGTGATTTTCGGGATTCTCTGGGCCTGGCTGGGTGCAGGCGAAGCACCAGGCAAAGAGGTGCTTGTGGGCGGATCTCTCGTGGTGGGTGCCTTGCTCGTCAATGAGCTTCTGGGCTGGCGCAGCAGGCAGGCCGCCCCCCGCATTCAGGTTGTGGAGTAAGCTCGAACCGCCCTTTCCCGCATGAAGGAAAGGGCAGTCAAAGGGCGCTCAAAGGGCGCTCAAAGGGCAGGGTGAGGGAGCGTGCAAAGTGGCACTCTCGCCCAACCCCAAGCGCCTACTTACGGCTTGGCGACTTTCCAGTTGCCGCCAACGCCGTCGCCGGTTTTGTCACCAGGCTTTGCATCTTTAACGAAGTAATAGAGCGGTTGACCTTGGTAGGCCCACTGCCGCGCACCATCTGTACGGATGATGATGCTGTAGTCCCCAATGGGCTGAGCCGTTGAGGCTACGTCCAGCGGCGGCCAGTTTTTGGCGCACGTGTCATAGCACGCAGATGCGCCACTGCCTTTTGTATCCTTGCTGAAGAAATACAAAGTCTTGCCGTTGGGTCCGATCAGCGTGCCGTCAGCGGCCTGCGCGGGCGTACTGGGCTTGGACGTTGAAGTACCCATGCTGCCGCAGCCCGCCAGTGCCAGAGCGGCGATAAGAGCAATCCCTGCGAGTTTCATATTTTCCCCTTGGTTAGAACACTTCAGCAGTGTACTCATGTGTCCAACCGATATGTGTCGGACAGATGGCATATTGATGACGGAGGGGCAAAAATGATGGAGCAGGATGCTAACTTCGTGCCTACTATTGATTGCGCATCGACGCAGGCTTGACCGTAGGCTCCCTCAGCCTGCAGCCTCTCTAAATCGCATGGGGAAGCAATTGGATAGTGTTCATCGATCGGTCATGGCCATGGATTTCGCATAACTTGCGGGCCTCAACCGACTCACCAACACGATCGCCACGCCAACGCAGCTCAAGTGGAGCAGCCATCCGGCCAGAAAGCCTCCTGCGTAATCGTGAAGTACGGCTACGATCCAGGGCGGGATGGCTGCAATCAGAAACCCACCACCTTGCATCAGTGCGGAAAGTGCCCCGGCTTGGGCGGGATCTGAAAGATGGTCCAGCGCCACGATGAAGGTGAGTGCAAAGCAGCCACCCAACCCTGCTCCCAGAAGCAAGGCCCAGATGGCCGGTGCACCTTCTGGCCAAAATGCAAGCGCAGTGAAGCCCATCACTTGCATCGCCAGCGCCAGCCAGATCCACGGGCGCCGGTCTTCGCTCGTGCGAGCCAACACCGGCATCAACAAGGCCGAGGCTGCCTGGCCGACTGCCAAAATAGCCAACAGGCTTCCGCTGGCAGTCGCGCTCCATCCGAGCTCGCGGTAGAAAGGTGATAGCCAGGCCACCACGGTGGAATAACCTCCATTCACCAACCCGAAGCAGGCCATCAGCAGCCACACCCGGGGTCGCCGTAAGTACTCGCCCACTGCGATTCGACCCGTTCCAGCTGCTTCATCATCAGGTAGTGTGAAAGCCCCAAGGGCGAACGCAAGGCTAGCCAGCAAGGCCATCCAGGCCAAGCCAATATGCCAATCCCCGGTGGTGGACGTCACCAGCGGAGATATTTGAGCACCCAGCGCGCCCCCTCCCATCAGCATCGCGGAATACAAGCCCATCACCATGCTTACGTGGCGGGGAAACATGCGCTTGACGATGCCGGGTAGCAATGCCTGTACCACAGCTGTGCCTAGACCTAGCAGCGCAGCAGTGCCCACCAATTGCCATCCACTGGTCGTCCAGAGCCGAAGAAATGAGCCAAGTACAAGCAAAGCCAGAGCGGCAAGAATGGAGCGCCGAGCTCCCGCTCGGTTGTGCAAGAAAGGCCCGGCGAACGCGAACAGGCCCATCAGTAGCATGGGAACCAAAGTAAGCAGGGCCATGCCTTGCAACTGCAGCCCAGTGGTCTGAGTGATGTCGATGGCAAGCGGTCCAATACCGGTCATGAATGGGCGCAGATTCAGCGCTATCAACGCAACCGCGGCCAGCAACACGAGGTTGGCCGATGTTGGGCGCTGGGCCCTCATTCCTTTTTAGCCTGCGGACTCCGCCATTGATTCCATTGCTCGTAGAGTTCCGGCTGGCCCTCCGTACTTACCGGCATGTGTTGGATGTCCATGCTCTGCTCGGAAAAAGGTCTGGACAGATCTTCATAGACGGCAGCGGTCGAAAGCCCGAACGGCGCGCCATCGTCGTTGGTCAAGGCATACCTCACTTGTTCGACACCCGCCATCCGCATGGCAGCCATGCACATGGGGCAAGGATGCCCGCTGGCGTACACGGCGCAGCCTCTCAAATCAGGCGATTGGAGTGCGCGGCTGGCAGCACGAAGCGCGGTGAGTTCGGCGTGGGCAGTAGGGTCGTTGGTGGAATGGATTTCATTGACGCCACTGGCAATGACTTGGCCATCGCGCACGACGACTGCCCCAAATGGCCGGCCACCCTGATCGATGTTGGCGCGCGCCAGCTCTATAGCCTTCTTCAGAAAAATCTCTTCTTTCATCGTACTTCCTATTTGAGCTCAATCGGCCTTGCGATCACTTGCGTCAGGATTTTGCCTTGTTGATGGCCATGGTGTCCCCATTGCATTTTTCTGGCTATGCAAGTGAATGCACGCATCATGATTCACCCCATGGAGGGTTTCCTGTTTTTTGGATCCGTAGAGCGCCTGGTATTCACCTTGTTGGATCTGGTCCGCCGCTTTGGCGCTCGTGCCATTCCACCGGCGGAACAGGCCGGTGGATTGAGTTCACAGTTCATGACTGGCGCATTCATCGTCTCCATGGGGCGCTTCGGTGGCGCTTTGTCGAAGCCTCTCCCTACAACCCCTGAGAAGTTGCGTTCTTGCTGATCGTCATGATTCGTGGCATAAGCTGTGCTGTGATTTGAACCCCCCTAAAAGGAGCCATCCATGTGTGATGTGAATGACCAGGAAGAGTTGAGCAAATACACCCGCCGTGACTTCGGTACCTGGGCGGCATCGGCCGGCGTGCTGGCCGTGTTGCCTGGCGTGGCGAACGCTGTGGCCGTGACCGAGCGTGAGGTGACCATCACCACGCCTGACGGTACCTGCGACGCCTATTTTGTCGCACCCAGCTCGGGTTCCGCACCCGGCGTGCTGGTGTGGCCCGACGTATTTGGCCTTCGGCCCGCTTTCAAGCAAATGGGGCGCAGGCTGGCCGAATCTGGCTACAGCGTGCTGGTGGTCAACCCGTTTTACCGGCAGAAGAAAGCGCCCACTGCAGCTCAAGGCGGCCAAACGCCCATTGAGGAGGTCAGGCCCCTGATGCAGGCCTTGACGCCGGCCATGCACTTGAGCGATGGCAAGACCTTCGTGAGCTGGCTCGATACCCAGCCCCAAGTGGACAAGACCAAGAAAATCGGTACCACCGGCTACTGCATGGGCGGCCCCATTGCCGTACGCACGGCCACTGTGGCACCGGATCGCGTGGGCGCAGTGGCCAGCTTCCATGGCGCAGCCATGGTGACCCCAGCTCCAGACAGCCCTCATCGCCTGGTGGGCCAGACTCAGGCACGTTACTTGATTGCCATTGCCGAGAACGACGACACCAAAGAGCCCGAAGCCAAGAACGCACTGCGCGCGGCGTTGGAAAGCGCAAAGCGGCCAGCAGAGGTGGAGGTATACCCCGCTGCCCACGGCTGGTGCCCGCCCGACAGTCGTGTCTACGATGCTGCGCAGGCAGACCGTGCATGGGCAAGGCTGCTGGCTACTCTGAACAGCGGATTGGCCTGACTGGAGGCGCCGGCGGTGATGACGCCCTTGACCTTGCGGTAGGGGCGTGGTTCAAGCCGGTGCTTGTTTGAACAAGGCGCAGAGTTCGTGCAGATTGGTGATCTGCAAGTCTGGCAGTACATCGTGAGTCCAAGGGTGATCACCTCGGTTCACCCAGGCGGTTTTCATGCCTGCGGCATGAGCACCAAGCACATCAAGCGAGGCGTCGTCACCCACGTGCAATATGGACTCGAGCGGGGCACCGGCCATATCAGCTGCAGCCTGAAAAATTCGGATGTCAGGTTTGCCGACACCAAACTTCCCAGCGGCGAGCGCACCGCTGAAGAGATGCGACACGCCAATGCGGCCAAGGTCTGCATTGCCGTTGGACAATGCAATCAAGGGAAGACGCCCGGCAAGGTATTGGAGTGACTCCAGAGAGTCTTCGTAGAACTCCACCTCATGCCGAACATCCATGAAAACGCCGAAAGCAACATCCGTCATCGATTCGTCGTCGCCAGCCAATCGCAAGGCCGAACGAATGGCTTCTTTTCTGAGTGAAGCGACATCATGCGCCAGTTGTGGGTTGTCGTGCTCAACCTGCTCGCGAATCAAGTGCCGCTTTTCCAGATCGGAGAGCAGGGTGCGCGTGGCAACAGCGTGCTTCAGAAGCCAGGCATCCAGAGCAGCTTCAGCCTTTGCGATTGTCGGCCAGATCGGCCAGAGGGTATCGTCCAGGTCAAGGGAAATGGCGCGAATTTTATTGATGTCGAGCATGGCCGCCAGAATACCGCATGTGGTTTACCCCCCAATTTCTCCTGGGATGTTGGCCCTTCAGGTCGTCCCAGCTGGAATAGAGGTCTATGACTTCCTCTTCTCCCACGAGCGCCTGGCCAAGGAGCCTGGCTAGGGGGGCCGCTTAGGGGACCTGCCTAGGGTGGGCGAGGGTGGTAGATCACCTAAGACGGCTAGCTATGCCTAATAGTAGGCAAATAAGATAATATGGCATGTAAATCTTATAAATTTCAGGAGCCATGCTTTGCGCCGAATCTTCAAACTCTTATCCCTGACCCTCGTTCTCACTGCGCTCAATCCTTTGGCAAGTGCTCAGACAGTGCCACCCGGAGCGGTGTCGAAGATCATCGTCGGTAACGCTCCGGGAGGGATCACGGACATCATGGCGCGATTGATGGCCGAGCAGCTGACCGCCGCGGAAGGCCGGTCATTTATCGTCGAAAACAAACCCGGAGCTGGTGGAAACCTCGCAGCGGAATTCGTCGCTCGTGCGCCAGCCGATGGCAACACCATGCTGCTTATCTATAACTCACACCCGTCAACCCCTGCGCTGTATCCCAACCTTTCCTTTGATCCCATCAAGTCTTTCCAGTCGGTTGGTATGGTGGCGGGTACTCCTTATTTGCTTGTGGCCAATCCTGCGGTGTCAGGCGCAACCTTGGCGGAGGTTCTTGCCAATGCACGTCGATCCGGCAAGCCGCTTTCCTTTGCTTCGCCGGGAGCCGGTACGCCTCAACACCTGATGGCAGAGCGGCTGGCTATCCAGACCGGGGTGCCGATCACCGTGGTCCACTACAAAGGCCTTGCTCCCGGACAGGCCGACGTTCTGGGCGGACATGTGGACTTCACCATTTCCTCGGTGGCACTTGGACTTCCTCAAGTCAAAGCGGGAAAACTGAAGGCCATTGCGGTCACGCCAGATCAACGTCTGCCGCAACTACCAGACGTTCCGACCGTTCGTGAGTCTGGTGTGGAAGGCTTCGTGAAGCTAGGCTGGCTGGCGCTTGTGATCCCGGCCAAAACGCCCCCAGCTATCACTAGACGCTACAACACGGCGATCAACCAGATCCTGGCCCGTCCGGATGTGAAGACAAAGATCGAAGGCATGGGCGCGGTGCCCCTTCCTGGCACTCCAGAAGCCCTGGACAAAACCATAAGCGACGAAGGTGCGATGTGGGGCAAGCTCATCAAGGACTTAGGCATTAAGGCCGAGTAGCTTAGCGCCTTGACCTGGGGAAGTGCGCTCCATGCAGAGCTTGCCAGAGTGTGGTGTCGTTGAGTTCAGCCGAGACAGAGCTTCTGACGTCTGCTACCACTCACCCAGCGCCCAACTGCTCGCCACGGCAAAATATTCCCTCAGCCAAACGTTGAAACGAATGATGAGCGGTGTTGGAGCGCCGACGCCCACCGGCTGAACATAGCCTTGGCGCTTGGCAATCCGCAAGGCGCGCCAAAGATGAAAGTCACTCGTCACAACGGCGATGGGCTGATTCAAATCGACGCCGCGCTGCTCCAGCAATGGCCTGGTCAATGCCAGGTTGAGTTCGGTACTGGTGCTGACCTCTTCAACCACCACGGCACTCTGTCGCAAACCATGGTTGGCAGCCAGATAGCGCGCCATGATGATGCCTTCACTTTCTTTCTCACCAAAATCCACGCCTCCGCTCACCGCGACGATGGCGTCAGGCTGCGCCGCTGCCAGTTCAGCAGCTGTGTCCAGCCTCAAGGCAAGTGGTGCGCGCGGGTGACCATCTTGCGTGCCGCTGCCAAGGACAACCATCGCTGCTACCCGGGGCGTTGCTTGAGGTTCAAACCCCATACCTGCAATCATCATCCACAGCCCCACCACACTGGCGGTCCACGCCGCCAGCGCACTCCAGCCAGCGCGCCAGAGCCACCGACGCCATGGTGCGGCTGCACGCCAACGGCGCACCGCTTGCCATTGCCAAGCCAGCCATAAGCCGCCGGCGCCCAGCACCATCGGCACGGCCACACCCAGATGAAAATTTCCTGCAATCAAGGGGGCGAGGCCTAAGCCTAGTAGCAGCAGGCTTGTGGCGGCCAACAGATATCTCAACGGTTTTTGCTTTATGTCCAAGATCACTTCAACGCTCTAAAAACGCAGTCTCCAAAAAAGCCTTCATCGGTCGATGTTTGGAGATTCACCTACATCACACCCGATCCTGAGTTGGCAGAATGAAACTCCACGTGAGAATTCTAGGGCGTGGTCACACTAAATTCACCCCCGCGTGAGTCTTTGGCGAGCCGCAATCAAGGCGCAAACCGCAGTCGGGTTGGACACCCGGCGAGGGTTTGCAACGCCGAGTGCGGTTTGCCAGAGTCTCACCCTCCGGGCCGGTGTTTGCCGGGCCTATGCCGGCCGCGCCGGATTGCCGCGTTGCGCCTCCGTTACCTTGATGGCACGGCGCGCCTTGCGCTGCAGCCCGGCAAACTCCGGCGCGGGGGTGAATTTAGTGTGAACACGCCCTAGATATTCAATCTGCAAGGAAGTTGAACTTTAGAAATTGATCTCGCTCCATCAACTGTAATTTGAACTTAGGAGAGCCCATGGCATATCAGAAGAGAGACGTCCAAAATCTTTTAACTAATCCAGAGCTAGACCTGTTTCAAGCCAGCAGAATGAATGCTGTCAGGTCACTTTCTCCTAAGCAGCTCGAGGCAAAAATCAAGAGGTCGCGAACGCTGCGCGATAAGTACCGCGATTTGTTTCGGAGGCAATCGGTTTCCACTCAAGCCCAGTCCGGAACCAAGCGCAAGGCGCTCGGTGGAGAAAATTCTCGAACAGAATTGAAGTCCGATGTCTTTCAGGAAATACTTTCTCGATTTGAAGATCAGCTCCTGAAGCATCAGTCCAGTGAAAGTGACGCGAAAGTTGGGAATGCTTCCTCCAGGCCCACCGCACGTCGATCTGGCGCTGCAGGGCAGAAGGGCAGGGGGGCCATCGTTACAGCGGGGACCAAGGCGGCATCCCCCAGACAACTGGCAAGGGCGAACAAAGCGGCTGAAGACGAAGCGCACAAGGTCGTGCGCAAGCGGGCGGTGAAGGCTGAAAGCACAAAGCCTGTCGCTTCACAGAAAACAAGTGCCAAGCGGCCGAAGACCAAAGCCGTCACTGAGCTTGTCAAAGCGGTACGAAAAGCCGTGGTCACCAAACAAAAAGACGGCGGGGATGCAGCCAGGGAAAGTCTCCCTCGCTCGAGCAAACGCAAGCAGGTTTTGGGCGATTCAGTTACGAAGCTATCCCAAGGGGCGGTCCCTTCTTCCATGCCAGCTGCAGCAGCGCGCAGTAATCCGCTCAAGGACGAGCCCGTCAATCGGAAAATCCATGCGTCGGCCAGAGCGCGAACGCGGGCTGTTCAGGCCAAAAGCGACAGTCGTTAAGGTACTCCGAAGTCGGCTGTTCACCTGGGACCGCCGAGCTCCTGCTCGGCTCTCATAAGCGTGCACACGCACTTGCTCACTTGGGCTTGGGCATTTACAGTCGTTATACGCCTACGCGGAAAGCTGGGCTTATCTCGCCAGCTATCTGGGTTCCGTTGGCCATACTTTCCCACGAACCACCCTAAGGAGTGACATGCATCACCCCAGCCCTTTTTTGATGACGCGGCGCGATACGTTGTTGGTGGGTGCCGCTACAGCAACCGGTGGAATACCTGAAACGACAATGGCATCTCCAGGCACTCCTTCTAAGTCTTCCATTACCCTCGTGCGAGTCACGTTGCATGTCAATGATGAGCCGAAAACGCTTGAGTTGGATACCCGCACCAGTTTGCTGGACGCATTGCGGGAGCATCTTCACTTGACGGGAACGAAGAAGGGTTGTGATCACGGACAGTGCGGCGCCTGCACCGTGATGGTGGATGGTCGGCGAATCAATTCCTGCCTGACGCTGGCCGTGATGCATGAAGGCGCCAAGGTCACCACAATTGAGGGGCTTGGTACTCCTGAACGGATGCATCCCATGCAGGCTGCTTTTGTGAAACATGACGGCTACCAGTGCGGTTACTGCACCCCTGGGCAAATCTGCTCTGCCGTCGCGGTAATCGATGAGATCAGGCAAGGAATCCCCAGCCATGTCAGCGCGGATCTGACGTCGCAGCCCTTGCTCTCGCCAGAGGAGCTGCGCGAACGTATGAGCGGCAATCTTTGCCGCTGTGGCGCCTATTCGAACATTGTCGAAGCGATGATCGAAGTTGCAGGGGGCCGAGCATGAAGGCTTTTACATTCGAGCGTGTCACAACCGGCGTTCAAGCTGCTTCCGCGGTGGCGCGGCAGCCGGGAGCCAAGTTCATAGCGGGCGGCACCAACCTGCTTGATCTCATGAAGCTGGAAATAGAAGCGCCAACGCACCTGGTGGATGTCAATGCGTTGGGGCTGGACAAAATCGAAACTACGGCCGACGGAGGATTGCGCATTGGTGCATTGGTCCGCAATACCGACTTGGCCGCTGATCAGCGTGTACGCAAAGACTATGCAGTTTTGTCGCGTGCGCTGTTGTCAGGCGCCTCAGGCCAATTACGCAACAAGGCCACAACTGCGGGAAATCTGCTCCAGCGCACTCGCTGCGCTTACTTCTACGATACGGCGCAGGCCTGCAACAAGCGCAACCCAGGAAGCGGCTGCAGTGCCATGGGCGGTGTCACTCGGCTTCACGCGGTCATGGGCCATAGCAAGGCCTGCATGGCTACCCACCCCAGCGACATGGCGGTGGCGATGCGTGTGCTGGATGCCACCATAGAGACTGTTCGGCCTGATGGCCAATCGCGCACCATTCCCATCGCCGATTTCCATACTTTGCCCGGAGATACACCGCACATCGAGACGGTGTTGGAGCGCGACGAGTTGATCACTGCCGTCACGCTGCCTAAGCCGCTGGGCGGTGTTCACATTTATCGCAAGGTGCGCGACCGCGCTTCATATGCATTTGCGCTCGTCTCCGTAGCTGCTGTGGTGCAGAGAGACGGCTCGGGGCGGGTCGCTTTAGGAGGCGTGGCCCACAAGCCTTGGCGCGTCGAGGCTTCGGAAGCCGCCATGCCACAAGGCGCCAAGGAAGTGACCGCAAGTCTGCTGGCGGGTGCCCAACCCAGCCACGATAATGCCTACAAGCTGACTTTGGTCGAGCGCACACTCGCATCGGTCTTGCTGCAGGCCCGGAGCTGATCATGAAGTTTGATTCACCAGCAACCAACAACCCCATTGATCAACTCAAGATAGTAGGTAAGCCCACCCCTCGAATAGACGGCCCTCTCAAAACCACGGGCTTGGCGCCGTACGCCTACGAGCGTCACGACGTCGCGCCCAATGCGGCTTACGGCTATGTCGTGGGAGCAGGCATTGCCAAGGGACGAATCGCATCCATGGATCTGCGCGCGGCGCGGGCTGCACCCGGCGTGCTGGCCATCATCAATGCGCGCAACGCGGGAAAGCTCGGCAAGGGAAAGTTCAATACTGCCAAGCTATTGGGCGGTCCAGTCATCGAACACTACCATCAAGCGTTGGCATTGGTCGTTGCTGAGACATTCGAGCAAGCTCGCGCCGCAGCCGCGCTTGTGAAAATCGAGTACACCACTAGCTCCGGGGAATTTGACCTTGCCGTGGCGAAAGATTCGGCCCCCATGCCTGGCTCATCAGACGGCAGCCCTCGTGAGAAGACACGGGGCGATTTCGCCAAAGCCTTTACCGAGGCTCCGGTGCAACTGGATGTGACCTTCACGACACCCGATCAGACTCACGCAATGATGGAGCCGCACGCAACCACGGCTGCTTGGGAAGGCCGTAAGTTGACGGTCTGGACTGCCAACCAGATGATCGACTGGAGCGCGTCGGACTTGGCCAAGACCTTGGGCATCCCAAAGTCCGATGTGCGCGTTGTGTCGCCCTTCGTTGGAGGAGGCTTTGGAGGCAAACTCTGGATTCGAGCTGACGCATTGCTTGCTGCGTTGGGCGCGCGGGTTGCAGGTCGTCCGGTCAAGGTTGCACTGCAGCGGTCATTGATCGCCAACAACACAGTTCATCGCCCCGCCACTATCCAGCGCATCCGTCTTGGCGCCACGCGAGACGGGAAGCTTTCTGCGATTTCACATTTGAGCTGGTCGGGAAACCTTCCTGGCGGATCCACTGAACCTGCAGTGGATCAGACCAGGTTGCTGTATGCCGCGCCGAACCGAGAAACCCACGTGCGTCTTGCCGTCCTGGACCTACCGGAGGGCAATGCTCTTCGCGCCCCAGGTGAGGCCAGCGGTATGATGGCCCTGGAAAGCGCCATGGACGAGATAGCCGAGCGCCTGGATATGGATCCCATCGAGCTAAGGGCGCTTAACGACACTCAGGTCGATCCGGAAAACCCGAAGCGGCCGTTCTCGCAGCGTCGCTTGATCGAGTGCATGCGCGCAGGCGCGCAACATTTCGGTTGGAACAAACGCAATGCGCGTCCGGCACAGGTGCGTGATGGCCGCTGGATGGTCGGTATGGGCATGGCCGCCGCGTACCGCGGTAACCCTGTGATGAACTCCGGCGCGCGCGTTCGGCTGAACAAAAATGGCAGCCTTACCGTCGAGACGGACATGACCGATATCGGTACTGGCTCTTACACCATCATTGCCCAGACCGCGGCAGAGACGATGGGGCTGACTCTGGACAAGGTGTTCGTGCGTCTGGGAGACTCGAATTACCCTGTATCTGCCGGATCTGGAGGGCAATGGGGTGCCAACAGTTCGACGGCAGGTGTATATGCCGCCTGCATGAAGTTGCGCGGCGACATTGCAAAAAAACTGGGTTTCGATGTCGCAGACGCCACGTTTGCGGATGGCATGGTCCGCTCGGGTGACCGCGCCGTTGCTCTTGCAGAGGTGGCGGGATCGGAGGACATGAGCGCTGAAGACAAGATCGAGTTCGGGGATCTGAAGAAGAAGTACGTGCAGTCCACATTCGGTGCCCACTTCGTGGAGGTGGGTGTGGATGCCGCTACAGCGGAAATCAGGGTGCGGCGCATGCTGGCCGTGTGTGCAGCCGGGCGCATACTCAATCCAATGGCCGCGCGTAGCCAGGTCATCGGCGCCATGACGATGGGCGTAGGTGCAGCGTTGATAGAGGAGCTTGCAGTCGACAAAAGACATGGCTTTTTCGTAAACCATGACCTGGCCGGCTACGAGGTGCCTGTACACGCTGACATCCCACACCAGGAAGTCATCTTCCTGGACGAAACGGATCCTATTTCTTCACCGATGAAAGCGAAAGGTGTTGGCGAGTTAGGCTTGTGCGGAATAGCCGCCGCTGTAGCCAACGCCGTTTACAACGCAACTGGCGTGCGAGTTCGCGACTATCCAATCACTTTGGACAAGTTGCTGCATCAGATGCCCCCAGTCACCTGATCGGGAGGACTGGGTCTGAGTAGGTCAAACAGCATGGTCCTAATGGCTGGTACTTGAGTGAGCTGTTTCTTTTGCGAGAGATGCAGCAATGCTTGAGAGATCTCTCGGAAATTCGCGGCTTGAATCAATGCTGCCCCCTTCGGAGTAAACACCCATCAAATCTCGGTAACGCATCATTCGATTGAGAACCTGTTGCGCTCTGTCGGGGCTTTTTTGCGTTGAAGCAACTTTGTCCTCGACCAATTTTTCATTCATCTGAAGCATGGATTGGTCGTCCAGGTAAGCCCCGTCGCGCCAATGGTAGATCTCCAGCATCTTGTCTTGTAGCGTATACGGGCTGTCTCGCTTCCAGAAATTGCTGAAGCATCCATCCCCAAGGTAGATGACCCAGGATCCCTCATACCCGGAGGCATTCGAGGAGGGTTCATCAGGATTTTTGAACCACACCCGATCACCTGGCACATAGTAGTTCATGGGTATGGGTACATCAGCAGTACCGTACTCAGAAAGAAAAACTTCGTGAAATGAACCGGACTTGATGCAACGCGTTCTGGCCGTACGCTCCAACTGTTCGTACAAGCCTGGCCGCGAGCATTCAGCCTCTTGCGCGATACCAAGCAAAATGACGTATTCGGTCGCGCGATAACAGGAAAATTCATACAAGCGCCCGGTACGCTCGGGCTGCGTCGCTGCTGTGAGCGCATCTGTGAGGCTCGCCTCCGGTTTGAGCAAGAACCCTGTACCCGGTTGATCCTGCCAGAAAGCGCTGGGTCTTTCTGCTGCATCGGTTTTAAAGGCCAGTGCAGTTTTCTCCGCCGCTCGAGCGATGTTGCACCTGATCCGCACATGCGCCTGCAATTCATCGAGGTCTGCGAAGTCAATTCTGACTGGCGCGCCGAGCAGGGCCACCCACACCTCAAGCATCAGCAGGTCATTGCCGCTGATATTGGTAATCTGAGTTAACCGCTGTCGCAATCCCAGCGTGTCATGTGAGGGCAGCAGAATCTCAAAATGCGGTTCCTTCAAACGCAGTCGCCATACTCTGCCTTGCGGCAGGTCAAGGGACTCTCCCATACACCAGTCCAACCCGCCCAGCGGCCGCAGTATCTGGGTGACCTGATCGTGCATGTGATGGGCATCTGATTCAGGCGGAAAGCTGATGCTGATTCCTTCAGGCGGGGAACCGACATTGTCCATGTAGCCGTCTCCAAGAGGCCATTTTTGGCCTTCAGTTTTTCTAGTTCATCAAGCCTTGACGTGCGTCTATACAGCGCTTTGAACGCAGTCCCTAATTCATCTTACTGCATCATTTCAGCCAATAAGGACTATGAACGATTGATTTTCCAAGGGTTAATCCTTACGAGGAATAATCTTTGAAATCACTTAGATCAACCAATAAACGGTGTTGTTGCATAAATCGGCCAGAGGCCGAGCAATTCCCGACCCCAGGGCCTCCTTATGAAGCAGCGGCCGTCTGGGGCGTGCCAAGTGCGGTGAACTGATTAAGGATAGAGGTGCGAATGCTGAGCTTTGCCACCTGCCGCTCAAACGTTCTGACCATCACTTTCTCGCCCAGGCGCTTAAAGCAATTCATCTTGGTCTCCACCAATGACCTTCGGTGGTAGCCGCTCCAGCATTTCCAGATAGCACGCCCCACTTGTTTGCGCGCTTTGACCGCTTCATTGCGATGAGGTGCATTATCTGGTCGGCCAATGAGGCTAGGGCTGTTTGATCCATCTGCATGGGGTGATATCAATTATTTCCTGCGCGGATCCATTTTGACGCTAAGAATCAAAGAGATATCGAAATTTACAGATAAACCGAATATTTTTTGATGAAAGAATGGCTGCTGTTCATTGATTTTTACAACATCATTCTTCAGCTACTTGTTTTCTGAAGGGTGGCTTCGTAGATGTACCGCCGATGCTTGCCGGCATGACACCGATTTCCGTTTTACTCCGAACGCTTTTCATTACAAGGTTGCTTCTATGACATTGGATAACCGAGCTTGCTCCAGCTTTGCCACTTTGCAATCCCACTCTGTCAAGAAAGCTAGACGTGCGCTCTGCCTATTCGCCGTGACAGTCATGGCTGCGCCGGGGCTGGCCATGGCGCAAACTACCTGTGATGGCAGCTTGTTTTTGTCGCAAGGTGATCAAACTCAGCTCAACCGCATCTCCACCGCGACGTCCCCGATGACATTCACGCCTATTGGCACCAACGATGGTTGGTACAACTCGCTGGGCATGTCGCCGGACGGCACGCAGCTTTACGCCCTCTCGATAGTCACCAATGGCAACGATTTTCTGACGGTGGATCCCGCCACTGGTGCGGTAACCGCTCACGATATCGACCTGGTTAGCGGCACGCCTTTCAATGCTGGCACAGTGGGAAGCGATGGCGTGTACTACGTCAAGATGACTGGCGATAATGACGCAATCGCGGCCATCAACGTCACAACAAAAGCCGTCACATGGATTGCCCTCGATCAGTCCATCCAGATATCCGACTTGGCTTGGGTGGGAGGAGCAGGAGGTGGACTCTATGCGGTTGGGGACAATGGGCAGCTTTACTCCATCAACCTTGCAACCGCGCCAGCCACTGTGACTGCAATCGGTACCCCTGATGCCACCGGCGGCGTGCTGGGCGCGCAGTTTGGCGGCGTCAATGGGCTGTTCGGCTCCGCTAACGATGGTAGCGGTTTCTACAAGATCAACCTGACTACGGGCAAGAAAACTCTTATCTCCAGCGCGCCGGGCTCGGGTACCAACGACGGCGCCAACTGCCCTAACGCGGTCATCGCCTTCCCTGCCGAGCTAGTGATCACAAAGACCGACGGCAATAGCACGTACGCGCCGGGCAGTGATGTGGTCTACACCATCACTGTACAGAACAACGGGCCTTTTGCCGCTATTGATACGAAGGTGACCGATGCCTTGCCTGCAGGTATCACGACTGCCAACTGGACATGCAGTGCTACGGGCGGCGCCACATGCCAAGCGAGTGGGAGCGGGGCTATCGATGACATCGTCACCTTACCAAAAGACGGCATCGTGACTTACCAACTAACGCTGAAAGTGCCCGCCAATTTCACTGGCAATCTAGTGAATACGGCGACCGCGGCGCCTGGCCCGGACAACACTGGCAGCAGCGTCAGTGCAACCGACACCAACACCCGAGCAGGTGGATCAACAGCTGGCACGACCACAGCAGTGCCTGCACTTGGTGGTTTGGGAGCGCTGTTGCTATCCGGATTGGTGGCAGGGGCGGCAGGGCTCACGCGCAGAAAGAAGTCGCCCTAAGTCTGTCTTTAACATCTCTCCAGAGTTTCCAGCGGCGCATTTCGAGACCTCGCAGTCAAAGATTCCGCCCATTCCATCCCACCGCCTGGGCGCGCCTTCGCGCGCGGCCCTTGCATCAACAATCGATCTGCATCTAGCTAGCTTTCAAGTCCAGCTTCTTCACAAGCGGACGCCAAGTGGCAACCTCGCGGTCGTACATTTGCTGAAACTCCGCGATTGAGCCTGGCAGCGCGGTGAACCCTAGTCCCTTCAAGCGTTCACGGACATCCCCCATGGCAAGTGCCTCATTCACTGCCTTGTTGATTTCGCGCACAGCCTGATCGGGCGCTCCGGCGGGTGCGGCAAGGCCGAACCATGCTGCTGCTGAAGTTCCGGGGTAGCCGGCTTCGGTCAGCGTGGGGACTTCAGGCAGAGCAGAATCGCGGTTGCCGTCCAGGATGGCTATGGGTCGGATTCGACCCGATTGGTACATAGGCAGTGCGGCTATCAATGCATTGAAGCTTACGTCAAGCGTGCCACTGCCTAATGCCGTGAGTGCCGGTGTGTCGCCACTAAATGGAACGTGGTTAAGTTGCAAGCCCGCGATGTCAGCGAAGTTGGCCATCGCGAGGTGGGTAATGTTGCCGTTGCCAGCCGAACCTGCGGACAGTGAACGCTGCTTGGCCAAACGAACGAGTTCGTCAACGTTTTTCACCGGGAGGTCAGCACGCACCCAAATCCAGATCGGCGCGCGAACCATGCTCGCAACAAGCTTGAAGTCCTTGTCCGGGTTGTATTTCAGGTCTCCGCGGAGCGCTGGATTGATAATCATCGCCCCGTTCGAAGCCACGAAAAGGGTACGGCCATCCGGCTTCGCTGCAAGCGTAGCCGTTGCTCCGATGACACCTCCACCACCAGGTTTGTTATCAACAAGAACTGGCGCGCCGATGATGTCGGCGATCTTTACACCGAGAGTTCGCGAGATGGTATCCGATGCCCCACCTGCCGCGAACGGCACCACTAACCGGATGGGTGCGCTACCCTTTAAATCTGCGGCCGAATGCGTCGACGTCAGCAGCCCTGCAGCCAGCGTCAAGCCTGATTTCACCAAAATATTTCTTCTGCTTTGCATTCTTATCTCCTTTATATTTTTGTTTGAATGGGGCTACGCCATCATTGAAAGGCCGCCGCTGGCCTCTATCACTTCGCCGGTGATGTAGCCAGCCAGTGGGGAGGCCAGAAACATCACCGGGCCTGAGATGTCGCTCGGAATTCCTACACGTCGAAGCGGAATTCCTTTAAGACGTTCCGCGTATTTCTCACCGACATTGACGTCGCCGTAAAAGGGCGTGTCTATTAGTCCGGGCGCGATAGCGTTGACAAGGATGTTTTTTGTACAGAAGTCCTTGGCCATCGATTTGGTGAGCGACGAGACCGCTCCTTTCGAGCTTGCGTAAGCGTGGCCACCTGGAGCGCCACCATTGCGAGCAGCGGTCGAACTGATGTTGATGACACGGCCTTTGCCAGAGCGCTCCAGCAGGGGAAGACAGGCTTGCGTGACCAAGAAGACCGAACGCAGATTGATGGCGATAACCTTGTCCCAAAGATCAACACTTACATCAGGAAAAGGTGTTTTGTTGGGCGATGCGCCCGCATTGTTCACCAGCACATCGACTCGGGAACAGTTTTTTTCAATCTGCTGCACGATGGCCTTGACTGTCGCCGCGTCAGTGAGATCGCCTTCGACAAGGAGATGCTTCTTCCCCGTGGTCGCAATGTCTGTCATTAGGTCCGACGCCGCACCCGCCAGACCGAAGTCGTGGGCAATAATCGTTGCGCCAGCGCGGGCAAAATCGCGTGCCATCTGGCCGCCTAGTCCGCCGCTGGCACCTGTGATAAACACTATCTTCTCGCTGAAATCGAGCATGTTGAAAGCCTCTAGGTGGTAGTTGATAAATGAGCTGTTGCGGATTGCTCAGTGCTGAACCAGATAAGCTTTTTTGCGCATGAACCGAGTGATCGAGTCGTAGCCCAAGCGTGATCCCGCCAAGCCTGAGCGCTTGAAGGAATTTTTCTCATGAATGTCACCTTCGCCAATAGCTGCAGTGCCTAAGCCCGTACTATTGATGCTCACTGCGCCGACTTGAATTCGTCGTGCAATAGCCATTGCTTCATCGGCAGAGCCCGCGAAAACCGCTCCACTCAAGCCATAGGAACTGTCATTGGCCAGCGCCACTGCCTCCTCAACCGTGTCGTAGGCCATGACAGGCATGATCGGACCAAAGGTCTCCTCGGTCATTAACACCATGCTATGGTCAACTCCGGTAACCACGGTGGCCGGCGCGTACCAGCCACCATCGCGCTGCTCAACCATGCCTCCGCACTGGATCTTTGCGCCCTTGCTTAAGGCGTCTTCGAGGTGACGATTGATTTCATGAGCTTGGCGCTCCAAGATGATGGGTCCTAGGGCGCCGTCGTCAGGAGTTGGATAGGCGATCTTGACTGCACTTGCTTTTTCAACAAGGCTCTGAACCAACTTGTCCATCACCGGCCTTGCGACGTAGATTCGCTCGATGGATACGCAAACTTGCCCGGCATTCGAGGTTGCACCAGCGACCAGGGAGGCAGCGGCTGCATCGAGGTGGGCTGATTCGGTGACGATAGCGGGATCTTTGCCGCCTAGCTCCAGGAAAGCTGGAATAAAGGCGCGGGCAGCGGCCTCGGCGACCTTCTGACCAGTCTGCACGCTGCCAGTAAAGCAAACTGCATCCGCATGAGCGATAAGCGCTTCGCCAATAGCTTTGTCACCTTGTACGTAGCGCAAGACCGCATTCATCTCAGGCACCCGTTGAATGGTCTTGACCAGCGGCTTAACAAACCTTGGCGTAATTTCACTCGGCTTGACGATAGCTGCACAGCCTGCGACCAACGCAGGAATAGTGTCGAGCAAGGAGCTAGATAAGGGGAAGTTCCATGGGCTGATGACGCCGACCACTTGAAAGGGGTGGTAGCTTCCTCGGATTTCAACGGACTTCATTGAACGCAGGTGGAACGCGCGTTCCTGGAACACCTCGCGAGCCATGATGGTGAGCTTGTCTATGCTGGACGAAAGCCGTTGCATCTCTTTTTGTGATTCGGCCAATCGTCCCGTATCCGCAACCAGTGATGCCAGAATCTCGTCATATGACTCCAAGTACACCTTGCGCCAGGCATTGAGTACTTCCAGTCGCCCTTCCAGTCCTATGCTTTCCCAATGGGTCTGGTTTGCTCGCAACTCATCAGCTAGAACTGGCAGATCAGAAACTTCATTGCTGACCAAATTGAAATCGTATTGGCCGGTGCGCGGATTTCGTATTGGAATGGATGTGCTCATATGCCTCCTTAAACCCTTGATCGTGAATAAATCAAGTGGTCAGTGTAGAAACGCATTTCAGAAATCAGAACTTCCTAAAGAAGCTTTAGGTATTCGTTTAACTCATGGGATGTTGGCTCGCGACGGACTCACATCAGTCGGTGGCCATGATGGTTAGTCGTCGCTCGGTAAGGCGTCGGCGCATGCGCAACGTGCCTGGTCTGGTAGGAGCTCTGCGCCATTCCCGCTTGTCGTGGATGCCCGAGAGCCGTCCTGACAGAATGATCCCGATTTGGCAAGGACGGTCGGCAGGCAGCGCAAGCCGTGGGCGTGTCGCCTCAAACGCTTACCGCGTGGGCACAGAAGGAAGCCTTCAAAAGCCACGTACAGGCTCTGCTACAGCCTGCCCATACAGGCGTGCAAACAGCCCTGCAAGGGCTTCACCAGCGGGCAGCGGAAGTGCTGGCAAGCCTCCTAGAGACCGCACCACCAGCAACGAAATTACAGGCCATCCGGTTGATTTTCGAGATCAACAAGGCCACGCCACCCGCGCAGGATTCCGCCTCAAGCTATGAAGAATTCATGAAGCATTTTGGAAAGGGATTGACCCATGCAAGCCAGCCAAAGCACCACCATTGAAGCCAGCACCGGCACCGGCACGACCCTCCATCCATCGTTGCCCGCATCCATGCGTCGAGAAGACCTGGACGCACTGAAGGCACAGCACGCACGCATGACGGGCGATTGCAAAGGCCACAGCTCAGCTACACGCGCCGCCATGGCATGGCTTGTGACTGCGAATGCACCCCACATGCGGGCAAGCCAGCTTGCAACGTGGGCGCGGATGCCCAGCTATGGGAAGGGGCGAAGGCAGCGCACAAAGCCAACCCCGAAGCCCTGCACACGTTGCCGGATCGCATCCTGCAATCAATTGCATGGGGGGAAGCCGTAGCCCTGCTATGGGGGCTTCGCAAGCAAACCTAAAGCCTGCCCTTAGGGCTTGACCCTTACGCCATCATCAATAACGCTTGCCCCGGCTTCGGTACTGCCATTGCTGGCCTTGTCCACAAGGTGAAGCTATCTGCGCTGGAAGACTTGCAATGGCGGCAACTTTCCAGCCCTGAAGTCCCCTACAGGCCGACCTTCAAAAACTGGCTTTGCCTGCCATGGTTGCCGGATCAACTCTCTTCATCTCCAAACTAGCCGTACTTATTTCTGCGGCTTGTCTTCCATGTGATCAAGCCAGTCTTTGAGAATTGTTCTGATCAAAAATAATACCTGAAGAAGCATTACACCTGCAAACGCAGCAAGTCCGACACATATTAATAATGCCCACCACTCAGGAATTAGGCCGATTGTAACTTGAATTGCAGAAGCACAAAGACTTGAGATGATTGCAACAAATAAGACTTTGCTAAGATTTCGGACAGGGCCATAATGCGATAAATCTGGATTAATTTTTCGCCGCTCAGCCAACTTTTTCTTGTAAGATTCGCTGTCAAACACATTCTCCTTGAATTTGACAACGATAAAAACTTTCAAGGATAGTAAAAAGCTGCCGACGGTTAGCAAGCCAGAAAAAAGAATTGAGCGGATTTTTTCGTCGTAAAACTGGATTGCCTGTGCGGAATCAGGCGTAAAAAAAATCACCGCACCCAAAACTGCCAACGCGGCCAGGATAGATGCAGCAATCATTTTGTTCATGGTTGGATCGGAACCTCAATAATGTGGCTATTGCCTTGACAGGCCGTTAGCAACTCTTGAACAACCCAAGATTCGTGAAATTGAGATAAATTTAGATCATTTAGCTGAGCGGCAACATCGTCAAATTCATATTCCGCAAAATTATCGGGATTATTAAGAATCGAAAGATACTGAGGGTTTCCTTCTGCATCACTCCCCTCGACCTTGCCACGCTTAGCTTCGCCAGATCGTACAAAATTTGCAATTGCGCCAGCCGCGAGCTGTGTAGGTGTACCCGTGGCAAAGCCAATTCTAGTTGATCTAGCGCGAATATGATTCGCTAGTGGGCGAAACTCATTCTCCGTAACAAAAGGAGTGGTGAGAAGGTATTCAAATGATTTAACTTTATCAAATTCGGCGATTAATGCCTCAAGCGCTTCCTGTCGAACTAGCTGAGTCCATTTTAAACGTCCGGAATTTTTCTTTTCGATTTTTATCCGATTTTCTGGTGTTTGGTCTCCAGGAGGGAGTGCCGAAAATATGCTCTCAATCTTCTGTTCTTTAAATGAACCGAAACTCTTTCGAGCCAATTCACAAAAACTGGGAACACTACAAGATTGATGATAGTGTTGATAAAGGCCCGCCCCCGTTGTTTTGTGGATCACAAAGAAATTGAAATCCATGAGACCGGAGTCTTGTCCTAGCTCATTTACCCGCACGACCACTCCAGCGCCATCGTTAATCAGTTGACAGAACCTACGCTGATCCTTTATTGTTACAACCAAGCCGACTCGATAGTTCGCATTAACGGCATCATTAATAAGAAGGAGTCTTTGCCCTTGAACCACAGCGCCAATATTGGGAGGATTCTGGTGGAGGTGGGATGCCCATTGATCGAGGGTTAGATTTTTACTAACCGCCTCAAAGGTGAAGCCAAAGAACCGAACTTTCATCCCACTCCTCTAGGTGAAAAATATTTGGGTTAAGTGTACTGTCGAAGGTGGGGCAACGCCATGAGGCAGGTGATTGTTGAGTTAAAGCTGGTGGCAGGCAGGCTAGTGTGAGCAACTCCCTAGTAGACGTTGACGCTTTCGACCGCAAAGTTCTTGTAGCTCAGTTGAAGTTTTGCACGCTTGCGCCCGTCAGTCGTCGGGACGTTGAAGTAGTGGATTTCCCGCCCACCGATGTTCTGCACCGAAGCAGGATCACCAAGAAGGTCATTGACGAAGGCATGCGGTTTTTCGCGCAGTAGTCGGGGGTAGGTTCCAGAGTCACAACCTTGATGCTCAAGGCATCCGCGCAGTAGCTTTGCATCTGCCTTGGTTTCCGCATCCCATAGTTCTCGGGTCTCAGCGTTCAGCTTGGCAAGTCGGGCACTGCTTGCCCTGATTTCATCCAACGCCTTTTGCTGCCCCTCAGTCAGCTTTTCCTCGATTGGAGCTGGTGCTTTTGGAGCCTCTACGGCGCGCACAGTTGGCGCTTTCGGTGGTGCGCTTGCAACTGGCGTAGCTTTGTCTTGCTTGGTGAGGATCGCCACAACCACACCGATGGCGAAGACGATCAGCAGCCACTTGCCAATGCCCCCTTTGGCCTTCTTTTTCGCGGGGGCTGATGTTCCGCAGTGTGGGCAAGTTTTCGCCCCTGTGCTGACCTGCTTGCCGCACTCCTTGCATGTGGTCATCGCTATAGCATCCTCTTTTATGGTTGTTTCAAAACTGAAAATTCTAACTATAGGTGGAAGACGGAAAAACAACGAAACGAGATGCTTTGCTCACTTTAGTGGGCATACATGGCAGAACTGGAAATAGCTTTCGGCAAGGCGTTACGTGACTTGCGCAACCAAAAATCCCTATCGCAGGAAGCGCTTGGGTTTGAGGCCGAACTTGCCCGCAACTACGTCAGCCAGCTAGAGCTAGGCAGCAAGTCCCCGAGCCTGCGAACGATCTTTAAGCTATGCAAGGTGCTGGAGACCAGCCCAGCAGCCATGATTGAGGATGTAGAGCGTCGCATGAGCACGCCCAAGAAGACTCGCGCCGATTCCGTTCGGTGAATGCAGCGGCGAGGATGGCCCCTCTTGCAACTGATTGCACGAGATAATTGAGCACCTGCAACAGGTACTACAACGTACAACGCAAGCGCTTCGCTTGATCCGCCTGTGCAGGCAACACCAACGAGGGAAGATGCCTGCAATTGTTCCTGAGCTTGTCAACATGGCAAGCGACCCCACCGTGTCCACCACCGATCTGTTGCGCCGTGCCCTTGTCGTAGCCCGTCGCCTTGCAGCTCCTGAGCTTGTGGATTGGATCAACTCGGAGCTAACCGGCTATAAGCAAGAGGAAGTTCCAGACTACAGGCGGCTTAATGGGCAATTGGTTGCAGAGAACCCATACAACGGAGTGATGCCGTTTTTTGCACCGCCCGAAATGACTGAACTCTTAACGGACTTTTCTGCACGCCAGTCAATCCCCGAGCTAATCCGCCTTCAGACCAATGAGGCAGGAATTTTCAGTCACTTTCCTCCAGACGTTGAACAAACGCTCATACGCATGATGCGTGAAAGCATGGGCGTAGCAATGCGGCCCGCTCTCAGATTCTCGACTGTCCAGATTGAGGGGATCATTGAAACAGTCAGGAGTCGCATTCTTGATTGGGCGCTAGACCTTGAGGGGCGCGGCATCATCGGTGAAGGAATGACGTTCACTCAGCAGGAGAAACTAGCAGTGCAGCAGATTCACAATCACTTTGGCGACGTATCGGGATCGCAGATTCAGATCAGTTCCAGTGGATCAACCCAGACACAGGCCAATACCACGGGTGCTAACCTTGAAGCCCTCAAAGGCTTGGTACAGGCGCTAGCGGCCGTGCTTGAGCCTGCCCAAGGGGATGTAGCCGACGAACTACGGTCAGAACTGGCGACATTAAAGGCTCAGGCCGATTCCCCAAAGCCCAAGTGGGAGATCATCAAGGCCACCGCACGCAGTATTAAGACCATAGCGGAAGGGACAGCGGGAGGGCTCATTGCAGGGCTTGCCCAGCCGCACATAGCAACCTTGCTTGCACTTGCAGCAGCATAGGGAAAAGCATGGCAGCAGACTATGTAGGCTGGGGTATCGGTATTGCAGGCATCGTTGCCGCTACCGGTGTTGCGATATGGGCAGGGCTTCGACAAGGGCCAAAGGCCGATGTGCGAATTGATGGGGTAGTCCTGATGTACTTGTCCCTTAACGATGGCGACAACACTTTTAAGGCCAGAATCACAAACCACGGCAGTGCAATAGGCGAGATTGCCCGAACGGAAGTGCAAGCCACCTTGGACGGTTCAGCCCTCACGGCCAAAATTGGCGGCAAAGATGTAGTGGGAACCATCGCCACAAGCGAAAGCAAGGAGCTATGGCTAGATGTCGTGTTGCCCGAACCAACGGGCATGGACATTCACGATGGCCGCAAGCGCCTACGTGTGACAGTGACCCTACATCCGGCAAAGGGCAAGGTCATACGGTCTAGCTTCACCTTTTCACGTGATCCCGGCTATGGATTCGTGCCAAGCACAACACCTTGAAGTCTCCCCCGCATCCTGCAATCAAGTGCAGCTCCTACCGGGTCAACTTTGGGCGGGTGTTTGGGCGGGAAAGCAGGCCGCCAAAGAAAAAAGCCTAAGTGAATCAATCACTTAGGCTTTATCTTGGCGGAGAGGGAGGGATTCGAACCCTCGGTACGGAAACCGTACGCCTGATTTCGAGTCAGGTACATTCGACCACTCTGCCACCTCTCCGCAGTGTCGAGCCGTTGATTGTAGCAGGGAGTTTTGCCCGTTCCTGGGAAGGCGGAAAAACTTCAATGCCAGCCTTTACGCGGTTCCTCTGTACACCGCGTTCAAAGCATCCCATAGGCAGCCTATTCGGTTGGTTCCAGCGGAGCGCCATGAGGCACTCTGTGCATCTTTCCCCTGTCAACTCCGTTTGCAGCCGCTACCGATAGCAGCTCTGTATAAAGCTCCTCGTCCATATCTGGCGAGCGAGACAGTATCCAGCAGTACTTGCATCCATCACCCACTACGACAGCATGTTGATAGGCCTCATCCACGTGCACCACGTAATACCCGGAGTAGAACGGACGGAAGAATGAAACTTTGAGAGCTCCTTCATTCGGTGAACCGGCCAACTTGGCGATCGCCTTAGCCGACTTCCAGACTCCTTTTTCGGGATCAAACCCTTGGTTGAACACGCTTACTGTTCCGTCATTGTTTAACGAGTAGTCGGCAGTGCAGGATGTGATCCCGCGCTCGAACATGAAGTCGATTCGGGCGACCTCGTACCAGTGCCCCAGATAACGTTCAAGATTGAAGTCACGGACAGGCTGCACTGCAGGAGGAGGTGATACGCGTTGAGCTACATACCAACCCGCCGCAATGCCAACCCCACCGGCGAGCAGGGTGGCTGCGGAACGTTGAGAGGTACAAGCTTGTAGCGACTTTCTTCTCATTGAGCTTCCTTTCTAAACTTCTTTTATAGGTCGCGAAGCCGGCACGCAGAGTAGGAGAATCACCCGCAGACGCCACAAGCAAGATCTACAGTTCGGCAATGGGGGGGTGGGGATCAGCGTACTTCGAGTTCTTCTTGTCGAAGGTGGACTGAGGGCCGGAAATGCGCAAGAAATATGCTAAGATCGCAGGCTTCGCTGATGAGAGCAATTTCATCCGCAGCGCCCAGTAAGCGACAAGAAAATTTTCAAGTCAAAACTGCATCGCTAAGAAGAAACCACCGAATTTCAAGCTATAATTTAAAGCTTGTTCCTCGATAGCTCAGTCGGTAGAGCGCCGGACTGTTAATCCGTAGGTCCCTGGTTCGAGCCCAGGTCGAGGAGCCAAAAAACTCCAACGAAATCAGCCACTTAGGTCACAAGCCTTAGTGGCTTTTTTCTTGCCCGGGAGCTTTATATTTGGCAGTGCCAAATATCCAGTACTCCTAACCCATCTCCACCATGTTGGGCTGGGCCGTCTCAAGCCAGCGCTGTTTGATGTAAATTTCCGTCGTATTCTTGGACTTGTGTCCGCAAAGCAACTGGATTCTTTCGATGGGAACACCGGCTAGCCACATGTCAGTTGCGCCCTTTCCCTTCAGATCCCGGAAGCCAAAAGATGCCATGGGCGCCAACTTGCGTGCCTTGCGCCGCACGTTCGCCACTGCGATGGATTCGCGCAGCATAGAACTTAGCCCGTGATAGGTGTAGTGATCACCATCCAGGCGGTGCACCAGAGGCTGGCGCAGTTTTACGACACTCGCGTTCAAGGGTCCCATCGCTTTGTCAATCAATTCCACCAGGTTCTTTGGCAGAGCAATCTTGATGGGCGAGCCCGTTTTGTTTTGCTGGTGCACCAAGATCCGCTGGCCACCTTCGACCGCCAAGTTAGCGGACGTCCAATAAATGATGTCGCTCTGAGGCCGCTGGAGAGTGCGGTAGGTGAGTTCCATCATCAAGCGTTCAGCGGAGCTGGCGACGGCAAAGACTTCCCGGTACTCGTCGTGAGTGACATACCGAGCCCGCTTCGTTTCCTTGTTGCGCTGCACACCGGACTCTCGAAGGCAGGGATTGACCTTCAGGCCTGGCACTTTCCCGGTTCTCAGGAGCCAGCTAAAGCAAGCCGATAAGCAGGCCCGCTCGCGATTGGCCGGCGTAGGGCGTCCCAGTTCAGCCATGGTCGTGACGAAGTTCTGAACCATGGCAGCCTCGACATCATGGGGCGTTATAGGCGGAGCGAATGCAACGCGAAGTGCTCCGCGCGCACGTGTCGCTGTCGGCGCCAGGATCGCGTCTTCATAGTCTTCGAGCGTCCGCTGGGAGAGCGTGCGTGCTTTGACCTTCGTTTCGCAATGGACAAGGAACTGGTCGAGCCAATAAACCATCGTCCCATAGAGATTGCTCGAGTCATTGAAGGCTTTGGCCTTGGCGTTGGCATCCTCGCGGTTTGTGCCCAAGCGTTCCCATTTGCCATCTGGGTGGACGTAGAAATACGCACCGTGATTGAAATAGACGCGTGATTCAAGATCGAGATTGGTCTTGCGGCGACGGCCCATCAGGCTACCTTTCTGCGACTGAACAATTCAATGATTCCTGCTGTGTTCAATTGGGGGGGCGGAGCTTCCGCTTTCGCAATGGCTTCCGCTTGCCCACTCAATACGGCGTCGGAATGCGAGCGCAGAACGAGTGGGCGGCCGTTCGGTTTGCGGTTGACCGTGAGGCCAAAGGACTGGAGGTGGCGAACTTTGGCGGCATTGATCTCAAGGCCGTCGCACATCTCGTCGATTTCAGCGTCAGTCAAATAGGGGCTGTTCATGATGCGCCTTCCTCGTTGACGTTGTCATTCCGCCCGTTGCGGATTGAGGCGATGGTCATGACTTTCCTTCCTTGGCCTGGGTAAACAATCCACTCGAGGCCTTGCGATAGGCCGCGTGTATTAGCGGTTCTGCAATCTCGCGCATGTTCTTCGCCTCTTCGCCCGCCCACCACTCCACCATGCACTCAACGGTGTCGTAGTCATCAGTGGTGATCTCGTCTAGAGCTTCAAATCTGACGGATGGTGGGTATGGAGGGTCGTATATCCACAAGTCCCGCGCCAGCATGGCTTCAATGGTCCGGAGGTTGCGATTGATCCCGCAGTGGCGCCTATTCTCAATAGCCCATGCCATGAGAAATGCGTGTGCGCGCAATCGGTATGGCCCACCGCTGTCGATGGCGCAAAGGCTCTCTGCAGCCCTTGTGAAGCCGAGGCCGCAGTTGCAACCCATGAACACCATGAATGACGCGCACACGGTCGCCTGGCGTTGAGTCACTTCATCGCACAGAGAGTCCCGCAGAATACCCGGCAGTCGGTTTCCGCCAGCAGAGACATAGTCCTTCCACAGACTCAGGTAGCGCAATGCGATTTAGATGTTGACTGACAGATGAGGGGAGCGCACCGCCCAGCAATGCATCGTCCAACAGACGGTTGGCTTTGGATGTGAATTCATTGCCATTCAGCGGAAATGAGCGACCTGCGCTGTCTCGCGCCTGATCGTATAGTTGATCGATGTTATGTTTTTCGCGCTTGATCCCGCCTTGAAGTGCGCTGATAGCTCGTTCACCCACCGAATGAGCATCATCAGAGCTTCCAGCTCCTAGGCGGTTGATGGTGCCGATCAGAGCGCTGTTGTTTTCATTCTGGACTTTGGCCAAACCGTGGAGGCCACTATCGTTCGAATTCGCTCCGATTTTGGAGAGATTTTGTTCTCGTGTAATTTGGATAGGGTCAAGCGTGAGGGTGCCGCGAGTCGGCATAGCCCCCACTCGCTGGAAATCCAAGAGACGCGACAACGCGGTCGAATTAAGCGATTTACCTGAGCGCAATGCGGCTTCCGCATCTTTGCGCATGGCTTGGGACGCTAGATCGCGCGTAAGTGTCGCACCGGAGGTAAGTTTGGCAACGGTAGCAAAGCCCGCATGTCTGATGCTCCCCATTCCAGCAAACTGGCTAACTCATCCGAGTTGAAATGAAGAGTGTCAGTAAGCGTCTGGAACATACGAGCAAAATTGCCGGGCGTTTCCCTTTCGATGGCTTCGGGTTCCACTTGTCGCATGTTCAGCTGGGAAATGCGTACAAACAAGCTCTTCTTTTGCGCTTCTGTTATTGCTTCAGCTTCGAAAGCTCGGAATATCAGCGCCTGAATTGACACCTTCCAGTGTCGCTTGAATGGCAGCAAGTCACGCACCTGCACGCGAGGTAACTTCGAGAGCTGAGGCCCCAACTCTGCGGCCGGCACAAGGAATTCGCCAGCGAACTCATCAGCTTCAATCTCCATTTGATCATGCGGCTCTCTGTGCATGACCAAATGAGCTAACTCGTGAGCAAGTGTGAACCTCCAGCGATCCCCTGGGACTTCGCAGTTCATGAAAATCAGTGGCGGCATTCCTGCAAGTCTTAGGCTTGTTGCATCTACTGTTTTGTGCCCAAACTCGCATGAAATAACTATCACGCCAGCACTTTCGACTAATGCCGTCAGGTCTCTAATAGGTCCATCGGGTAGATGCCAATGTGCACGAAGCGCGCGTGCCACGTTGCTTGCTCGGTCTCCATAGTTCTCAATGTCCCAAGAAGGGAGAGGGCGTTTGGGTTGAATCTCGACATGAGGGAGCACGCGCTTAGTTGCAATACGCAACAGGTTAACAAGGCTATGAATGCGCCTTCTGTCAGCAGCGCTTATGGTCGCGCGCTTCCTGTAAAAGTAAGCGCTGGAGCCAAAGCCTAGCAAGTCTTCCTCCTGCTCGAAGAATCCGCGCGGAAAGCCCAAGGTTTGGACTAAGCGAATCGCGGTGTTTTCGTCTACTTCTTTTTTCAGCCCAGCCTCTATTTTGGCTACTTGAGCTTGGCTCATTCCGAGCATGCGGGCCAGTTCCTCTTGACTTATCGCTCGATAGTCTCGTGCGAGAGTCAGCATCTGTCCAACGATAAACATCATCGTGACTTGGTTGTAATTGAAATGACTTTGCCTTCAGGTTTCCTTGGCTTGATCCCAGCTGGTTCGACTTCACCACCAGTGTCGCCGTCATTGCTGGGCGAGAATAGATCGGCGACTACGGTTGCAGTGCCTCGATCAGAAAGTGAAACCACCCATGCGTTTCCATATCCAGAGGGGCAGGCCAGCCTCACATCAACTACGTCTGCGTCTAAATCATCCAGTATGTAGCCGACTTCAAGATGGTGCGCCGCGTCGATACCATCAAGTTCAATCTGGCTGCGGAATTCGGCGACCTGCAAGGTGGGCTGATTCCGCGAACGGTTGTCGTAGTCAAATTTTTTGAAGCGGATCGCGTATCTGCCGCCGATCACGATGCCATGCATGAGATTCAGTTTGAAATAGCAAACTCCAGGTGTTGAGTCGGCATAAGCGGCAGCTCGACTAAGCAAGAAATCGTGAACAACTGAGGCTCGACTTCGAGCGCCAAAAGTGACATGGCATATGCTAGGGAGTGCCCTGTAATCGGCCCAAGCCCCCCTTACCATCTCATCAAATGCTTCCAGGTGATGGTCTAGTTCCTCACACACTAAATCTTGGGAAACGATCGCCATGGGTGCAAATCTCCTTTGCAAGCAATCATACCTCAGATTTAATTTTTTCCTTAAATTATTCCAAGAATTATTCCGAAGGCGGACGCCTCATCTCACCCCTCCAAATCAAACTCCATCTGAGCCGCCTCCCCCCGCGACCTAAACAGCACTTCGGGTGGGGTGGAAAGATGTCAGCCCTTGCAGGCCAACTCAATTTGGCTGGCGGAGATCTTTGCTTTTTTCATCCGTTCGATTAATTCGGGTGAGCAGCTGCCGCTGACGCTTTGCTCGGCGCCAACCTCCCGCTTGGGTGTGATGGGGGTTGCTGCGATAGGGCATCCTGCCTTTATGTTATCCAGGGCTGCCATCATGTCTGTGGTGTCCACCTCTTGCATTTTCACGCCACCAACCAACGTCGATACTTGCACAAGAAGTCGGGTGGACTTCAGGGCCTCTACGAACTCACGTCCGGAAATAACGACAGTTCGAATCTTCTTCTCGGTCTCGTTCGCGAGTCTAAGAGGGCTAGGGGCTTGATCGTCAAACCGTAGGGTGACACCTTGTAGGCCGCCGCTGAAACCCATATAAAGAGTGTCTTCCGTGAGCTGCACCGAGTAGTCATTGTTAAAGATTCCGGTGCAATCAACCTTATCGGTCATCTTGTCGATATCTCTTACAACCTTCCATTTACCTGCGGTGAAGACAGTTTGCGCATTTTTTAGGCCTTGCGCCAATGAAACGGTAGGTGCGACAGCGGCAACACAAAGCAGCGAGGCTAAAGCTAATTTCCTCATTTCCATCCTCCGTTGAAACAATCGCTCACATCATAGCCGCGACGCAATGGCAACTAGTCAGGCATCCATTTGCGGGGCGTGACCACAGCGCCAACAGCCTGGATTCCCTCCAACTAGGTGACATCGCACGTCATGCGTTCGGAGCCATTGACGCTCATAACCTCAATGGAAGAGGGGCCGGTCACCAAACGCTCAGAACTGAGCCGTGTAAATGCGGCGATTTTCCGTATTTGGGCCGGCTGAAAACTCAGCCGGTCGATTTCAGGTTGCAATTCTCGCGTATCAAACGCTTGAAGCACATGATGGCCTGCGCCGACGAGGGTGGAACTAAAAGTCGGCACTGCGGCTTCGTAATGACGCAGGCGCGGCCTTATGAAGTGGCTTGGATCCCATCCAGTCACCCATTTGCTGGTACTTGCCAATGAACTGCAGGGGCACAACGCCCTGGGGCCCGTTCCGGTGTGCGACGATTAGATAGTAGGCCGCCTGAGGCGTCGGAACCGTAGGCTTTGTGATGCTTTCGATCGGTGGGTAAGCTTCGTTTCTAATTGCCATCGTTTGTGCCTGTTTGGGTCTGTTTGGGTCTGTTTGGGTGTGTTGCGATGGCTCGACTTTTCCCTGTGTCGCGTACACGAACCCTCTTCGTGCACGCCTTTGTTCCATCATGCTTATTGTTCTGAAGGCTCGTCTGCTGTGATGCAAGCGCGCGGTGAACTCATTTGGAGCTAGCTTCATCATCGCGCTTCGCTCCACCCGGAAGCTGCCGCTGATTCACTGCCCGCTGGCTGATAGTCCAAAACGTGTTGTTGAAGTGTCCGGTCCCTGCCAGCTGGCAAGCTATAGTTTGGCAACGTGAGACTTACCGGGTTTCGCGGAATTTTTATACCCGTGCTTTTGAACAGCTCAGACCCCGCAACCCCAAGCTGCAGCCGCGTTCAGGAGGAATCAATGTCCAGAATATCCCGCGCGGTCCAGCTTATCCCGCAAGGTTTGCGGCATACATCACATTAGGTCTCATCCACAGATATGGCGGAATTTCTCAAAGACTACGGCCCGGCGATCGGGCCAACATTGGCGTTCGTCCTTGGTATGCTGGCACTTTATGGGAAATATCGTTTCGACCAGATTTCGGCGGGATGGACCGTTGCGCGCAGAATCGACAATTTAAGAAGCTTAGTTGCCAAGGTAGCGCCACCTCCCGAGTACTTTCCGCAGTCAGCAGGTGGCAGACTCATTCTCGCGGACGAGGCTCGGAACCTGACGAACCTAGCTCGCTTCTATGCGCACTTGCTCGCGCTCAAGCCCGTTGTCGAAGCAGTCAGGAAATCGGTGGCCGACTCGGGCAATGAGGATCAAGTCATCCGCTTTCACAGCGCCAAGTGGTGGTTTGACATACTCATCACTACGGTGGAGAAGTGGCGCTCCACAGAGAACTTCAGACTCTCGCCCACCGACCATGCCAACCTGCTAAGCGAATGGAAGCTGTTCGTGGAAACGCTTTCGGGCAAGGCCAATATGGACTACATACAAACTCGCAAAGCAGGCAGTGAGACCTAACAAGTCGTTCGACACGGTCACACGGCGGCATTGCGCTGCCAAACATGCCAGTGAGCATACGTCCGGCGGCGCAATGCCACTGCGTGCCGGTCAACTCCGACGTTGTGTGTCCACTTTCGTCTTCCACCACCGGCTGCTCGTGGCCGATAGCAGAAGCCTAACCCCATGCGAGCGCTTCCGGTGAAGATGCGCTCACTACCAGTTTACTCTTTGTTGAGAATGCGACGGATGCTTGGCGTGGACCCCATAACGTTGAGCAAGGATGCTGGCGACGTCTTTAGCTTGCTTTCCCGCTTCAAGTAGTCGATTGCGCTCGTGCACGAGATCAAACAACTCGGGAATTTTGGAGTTCGACTGGCTCGTACGCGCAGACTTTTTACCACCAACACTGCCACCCTGTTTGATACGCGTTTCCTTCGCTTTCAGGCCCTGAATAACTGGGCTCAATAGTCTTGAGGCGGCCGCGATACCTTCGGAGTTGCTTATGTGGTTCGTAAGTGTTGCTAGCCGTTCATTACGAGGCGCTAGTAGAGGTGCCTACGTTAGCGGAATTGGAAATTCCAATCCACCAGAATCCAATGATCTTCAGCCCAGCGGCTTCTGCAGAAGCCGCTGTCCCGCCCCCCACGAGATGCAGTTTTTCTTCGAACTTCAGGACTGCTGGTGACGCAGCCTACGCATGCCCAGACCTGCAGCCACCAAGCCCATTAGCATCAACCCCCATTCGCTCAAGCTCGGTACCGCAGTGGGTGCCAGTGCCGGAACGGGAGCCCGTGGGGTTGCCGCCACCGAAGTCGACGCGGCACCTGCCCCGGCTACGTTGGACGCAGTGACTGCACAGTCGTACGCGGTGCCATTGGTCAGACCTGCCACCACAACAGGGCTGGCGCTGCCTTGGGCTGTGAGGGCTGTACCGCCACCCGATGGGGTGCAACTCGCGCTGTAACTCGTGATGGGGCTTCCGCCAGTGTCCGCAGGTGCGGTGAAGGCCAGAGAAATTTGCGCATTGCCCGCCGTGGCGGTCACGCCTGTAGGCGCACCGGGAACGTTGGCAAGCGGAGTGCCCGGCGCCACGGGGCTGGACGCAGGCCCGCTTCCAACGGCATTGCTGGCTGTGACGGTGCAGTTGTAAGCGGTGCCGTTGGTGAGGCTAGTCACGACAATGGGACTGCTCATGCCTGAGGCAATGACTGCCGCGCCACCGGCCGCTGGAGTGCAAGTAGCCGTATATGCCGTGATTTCGCTGCTGCCGATGTGGGTCGGAGGGCTGAAGGCCAGACTCAATTGGGCGTTGCCCGATGTGGCCGTGACTCCTGTAGGGGCGCCAGGCTCATCTGTCCAGGTAATTGAAACCTCGCCATTGCCAGCTTGAACACCGGCCGTATTGATTTGGTTGTCCCCGGCATTGAGCGAACCACCTCCACCACCGCCTGAGAAGGGCATGTTGCCATTGGTGCCACCACCTGAATATCCACCGCCTCCTCCTCCATTGCCACCGGTGTACCAGCCCGCGCCGCCTCCGCCGTATCCGCCGCCATCCGAACTGCCGCCGCTGGGAGTACCGCCGGCGCCGCCGTTCAAGAAGGATTTTCCGTTCCCACCTGGGTTGGTATCACCGGCAACCCCGTTGGTGAGAAAGCCTCCCCCGCCTCCGCCGGTTCCCCTATTGGCACCTCCGCCGCCGCCGCCCGCGCCTCCAGCCACGACGCCATCTGCACTCGCTGTGCCGCTGTTGGTAATGCTGGCATCCATACCGTTGAGGTTACTGCCGCATCCCAGTATGTTGTTCGTGGCACCGCCACCTCCGCCCGCTATAACCAATGGAGCCGTGCTGGATTGTCGGACGACAAAAGAGCCTCCTCCGCCGCCGCCATCCTGACCGTTACTTTGCCCTTGCTGGCCTACAAGAATGCTTAGCGCTTCACCTGGCGCCACGCCGAAATCACCCACCATGTGAGCACCGAGGCCGCCGCTGGCCACGCAGGCAGTCGAGACAGAACCGCCTTGTGCGCCCTTGGCACTGATGGTGAGGTTGGTGACACCAGCAGGAACTGTGAACGTCTGCATCGTCCCTGTGTATGTAAACGATGCCGAACCGGCCCACGCCGAGAATGGAAGGCACAGAGAAAGTGCCCATGCACAGGAGAGGCGCCCACGGTTCAAGTGCATAGTAACCTTAGGTTGTTAATGTTGTGTCGTTTGGAAACTATTGTATATGTTTGATTAAAGTATTGACAGCTGTTGCGACGCGGCTTTGGGGTACGCCTCAGGATCCAGGCACTCTGTGAATTTTTTCCTGAAAGTGGACTTTCGTCTTTAACACCTGGGGAGATCGCTATTGCCATCGAGGCCAGCCTCCGCGAAAAACAGGGTTATGCATTTCCCTATTCATTCCTTGTTGCGTCCTTGGCAGTTGGCCCTCATTTTTGTAGCTGGTGTACCCGCCGCCCACGCAGCCTGTATCGATACTGCCTCGCGAGCGCAGGCCACTGCTGGTGACAACTGTCCTGCTACTGGCACGGTCTACAGCGGAGCTTCCAATGCGGCTCACGCCTTGCTGGCAAGTGGAGCCAACAGCACGCTAACCATCTCAAGCAACGTCAGTGCCAACCCATTAGGCTACGGATCCAATGCTGGCACGGGCGTGGTATCTGCAGGGGCCGGAGGACGCCTGATTGCCCAGGGCAACGTTACGCTTATTCAGGCTGGCGCCCTTAACTCTTATGGGGTCGCGGCGGGGCCAGTTAATCCAGCCGGGGTCGGCACGGTAGGCATACGAGGCGCAGTGGATGTGACCATGGCTTCGGGTGGCTCTACGCGTCGGGCCATCATGGCCAACGGTGTCGGAAGCGAGGTCACTATTGATGGACCCATCACCGTGACGCAGACCGGCGGTACCTCTCACAGAGGTCTGAGTGCGGAAGGCGGCGGAAGCATCAATTACGCAGGTGCCAGCATCGACTTCCGAGGTGACGCAGGCTCCACTGGCATTCGGGTCTTGACAGGTATGGCCAGACTGCACGGCACAGGCAATACGGAGGTGTGGGTAGAAGGAGCTGGCGCAGTCGGTTTTTTGACCAACGCTTCAGCAGAATCCACGGTCGACGGCTGGCTCAAGATACATGGGGATTTGGGAGCAGACTCTGCTGCCAGCATTCAGGGTTCAGCGAAGTTGACCGTAGGTGCCGGCTCTTTGCTCGATAACACGGGCGGTGTGGCGGTACGCATCAGCAGTGCAAACGCCGAACCACTGGTGGCGGGGACGGGCTTGAGCATTTCGGCTTTAACGGGCTTTGCCTATAGTGGTGCCATCACTCCATCCACTACATTGAATGGCGCCAATGTCACTGCGGCCACGCTGTGGCAAACCACTGCTGCTGCGCAGCCCAATTTCATCGCCGACGGCGGCACTTACACGGGTACCAGCGCGCAAGAAGCAGGCAGCGCACTGAGTGTCTCCCTGTTCAATTCGGCTACCTGGAACTTGACGGCTGATGCGTTTCTTACGATGCTCAGCTTAGCGGGCGGCGGCACCCTGTCCACCCCCAATGCCACGCGGACCATGAGCGGTTCGGTGACTAACACATCCGGCTTGGTGGACTTAAGTGGTGCTAGCCCTCAGACGGGTGACTCGCTCACGGTCGTCGGTAATTACTTTGGCGCCGGAGGTGTCATACGTTTGGACACCGTGCTGGGCGACTCCAGTTCACCTACCGACATATTCACGGTGCAGGGCAGTGCAACGGGCACGACGACTCTGGATGTTCGCAATCTCAATGGGTTGGGGGCGGCCACGACAGGTAATGGGATCGCCGTAGCTACCGCCAGTGGAGTAGCGGCGGCCGGTGCTTTCGTTTTGGCGGGCGGGCAATTGGAAGTCGGTGGATTTCTCTACACTCTGAACCAGGTGGGAAACACTTGGTACTTGCAATCCAAACTCATCCCGCCGGAGGCCAGCGTAGTTTGTGCGCCTTCAGAATTGACTGATTCCGAGGCCCAAGTCAGTACCTGCACTCTGACTCTGAGCTACGCGCCTGCGCAAGACTTGAGTGTGAACCTGAATCTGCCCGTTGCGAGCACTCGTTACAGCACCACCTGCACGTCGCCCATCGTGATGGCGGCCAACACGAGTTCAGCAACCTGCACGATTACCGCAGTGGAGAATACGGTGGCAGGAGATGGTGATGTCACTGCAGAGCTCTCAATAGCGGCGCCTACTACGGTCGATAGCTACACGGTCGCAGGCTCGCCGGCGCAAGTGTTGGTGCGCAATGATGATGCGGCCGTCGTAACTCCTGCGCCCCCTACGCCGGTTCCTACGCTGGGCCAGTGGGCGATGTTGCTGCTCTCGTTATCCATAGCAGGAATCGCCGCAGCAAGCTCACGCCGCAGGCCTTCCTGAATCAGGAAGAAAATTGAACTGATGAGCCGGATGATCATCTCTTGCGTCAACGCGCCCCCGACACACCTACATTAGTTCCTGATACATAACTGGCCGCGGGCGATAGGAGCCACATCACGGTGTTGGCCACTTCAGCAGCGGTGCCGGGCCGTTTCATCGGTAGTTGCGGCCCCATTTGCGCTAGCCGCTCTCGCGAATGGATTTCCGTATCTATGACGCCAGGGGACACAGTGTTGACGCGTATTCCTTCGCCGGCCACTTCTTGCGCCAGGCCGAAGGTCAGCGCCTCCAGCGCACGCTTGCTCGCGGCGTAGTGCACATTGCGCCCGGCTGCTCCCAGTCGCGCGGCCGCTGAGGACATGTTCACGATGCTTCCGCCTTGTCCCCCGTGCATGGTCGACATGCGTCGCACGGCTTCTCCGGCGCACAAAAAGCTGCCGACGACATTGAGCGAAAAAATCTCCTGTAGGTCAGATGCAGAGATAGCATCTACACGGCCAATGAAGCCGCTCGTGCCGGCGTTGTTGACGAGTGCGGTCAAGGTACCCAGGTTATCGTCAGCCGCCTGAAACAGATCCGAGATCTGTTCGGCGTTGCCGATGTCTGCCTGAAACACCAAGGCCTTGCGGCCATGGCTGCGTACTTGTTCGGCTACCGCTTGCGCTTGTGTTTCGTCGCTTCGATAGTTGATGCAGACGTCGTAGCCGTCACGGGCTGCCATATCGCAGATCGCTGCACCAATACCCCGGCTGCCACCGGTCACCATGATGTAGCCGCGACCGGCTTGGTCCGAAGTTGCTTGCATTGGATCCGTTCCCTTCAAATTGAGTTCTGAGCGTAGGAGTCTCGATAGGTCAGCGTGCCTGCATCAGCTCCGGACTGCGCTTGGCTTGTCCCCTCCACAATTCGAGTTCGCTGTCTACACGTTCTGCCAGTTGAGCAGGGGTGCTTGCTTGAACCATCAATCCCTCGCTTGAAAGCTTCTGCAAGGAAGGGTCTGACAAGGCAGCCTGTGTGGCCTGAGAAAGGCGTTTGATTACGGAGGCGGGGGTACCTTTAGGCGCAAACACTGCGTTCCACGTCACCAGGTTCACATTGGACACACCGGCCTGCGCAAAGGTCCGGACGTCGGGAAGTCCGGCAAAAGGTTCTTTGGACAGCATGGCCACTGGTTTGAGCAAACCTTTCTTGAAGAAGGGCATCAAGACAGGAGGTTGCCCCATCACCAGGTTGGTGCGGCCTCCTATGGTGTCGGTAACCGCTGGCGCTCCGCCTTTGTAGGGAACATGAAGCAGCTCGATGCCTGCCCCTGATTGCAGCACGCTCACATAGAGTTGGAGGCCCGCTGTTGCAACGCTTACTCCTTTGGGGTTGGCCTTGGCCGCTGCGATCAACTCTTCCGGCGAAGATATTTTCTGATCCTTTCCGGCCGCAATCATCTGCGGCGAAGTCAGTATCAGGCTGACAGGCTCCAAGGCGGCCTTGGGGTCAATAGCGGGGAAGGGCCCGAAGACAAAGCTCTGGACTACTTGCCCCGTGGCGTAGAGCAGGGTGTAGCCATCTGGGTCGGCATCGGCCACCATCTTGTTGCCGATGTTGGTGGATGCGCCGGGCTTGTTTTCTATCAGCACCGTCTGCTTCAGTTCGCGCCGCATCAGCTCGGCGTACTGACGCGCCACCTGATCCGTGCTGCCACCGGGCGCGTAGGGAACGATCAACCTGATGGGGCGAGATGGATAGTCCGTCTCCGCGCCTGAGGCCAGGGCAGAAAAACCAACACAAAACACCCCAATGGCAACATTCAATGTGCGAATTTTAAGTCTCATGATGGTCTCCTTTTGATCAGCAAAATGGCCCGGAAATTGACTATGTCAGCATGGTCAGGGCGTCCAGGCCAGAGGGGCCAGGGCTTCTGGGTCAGTGACTACATCGATCACCACGGGCAGATCGCTCGCGAGCGCCTGCGCAAATGCCGCAGCGAACTCCGAGGGATGATTCACCCGGATTCCCACGGCTCCCATGGCCTGCGCAATGGCCGCAAAGTTCATGGGCCGGTAGTGGTAGATTTCTTCGTGATTGCCGTTGACTCCTTCATAGGCGCTCAGGATCGAGCGAGCTCCCTGTGCGAGGCAGTGGTTGTTGTTGACTACGGTAATGGTGTTGAGGCCCCTACGCAGCGCGGTCTCCAACTCAGGCAGGTGGTACATGAAGCCGCCATCACCCGTAAAACAGACCACTGTGGCATCAGGTGCTGCGAGCTTCGCACCGAGCGAGGCTGGAAACCCCCATCCCAAGGATCCGGCGGCACGCAGGTACCGCTGTCCTTCGTGGCGAAGCTCCACATAGGTTCCGGACCATTGAGACGAATAGCCTGTATCGGACACCAGGATGGTGTTTGGGGGCAGCACTTTGCTCAGTTCAGCGCAAAGCCGTTCAGGGCGAATCGGAACGGCATCACTTGTTCTCATCGGCGCAGCGGTGGTGTTCCAATCCCGCACAAAATCTTGAACCTTGGCCTTCCATTCAGGGCGCTCAACTGTTGCGCAGGCCTGGGTCAGCTGTTCGAGAATGGTCCGAACATCACCTGGAAGCCCCAGCGTTCCGGGGTAGTTCCGGCCGAGTTGCGCTTGATCCATGTCGATCTGGATAACGGGCACTCCTTGCTTGGGCAGTGTCCAGTTGTGGCTGATGTGGTCACCGACGATGCTGCCGGTAAAGATCACCAGATCTGCCGCACTCACGATCTGATTCGCGCAAGCGCGCGAATACGTGCCCGCGACGCCGCCGTTCAAAGGATGGGCTTCGGGCAAGACCGCCTTGGCGTCCAGTGAGGTCACTACGGGAATGGATGCGTTTTCAGCGAATTGGCGCAATGCCTTTTCTGCACGCATAAGGCATATGCCCTGGTCCGCCACGATCACTGGCCGCTCGGCCTTCGAAATCAGGTGAACGGCTTCTTCTATCAACCGTTGCTCGGCAGGAGGTCGAAAGCCGGGCAGGGTAGAGAAGGGCCGGTTGGCAGCCTGGTATCCATTCAGGGTTGCCGCAGCAATAGCGTCACCCGTGTGTCCCGCAATATCAACGTGTACGGGGCCTGACCTGCCGGTGACTGCTTCCCGGAATGCCTGATGAAGGACGTGCGGTAGTTGCTCAATGGTGTCCACGCGCATGCTGTTTTTGGTCGTGGAACGAAACAGCGGTTCATGGGGTAGCTCCTGGTATGCATTGCGATATTGCATGGGAGCGGGCTGTCGCCCCGTCAATGCCACGATAGGGGTCTGGGCAAAGAAGGGGTCTTGCAAACCCGCCGCCAGATTCGCGGCGCCCACGGACTGAGCCATGCAGACGCCGGGCTTGCCTTTGACTCGCGAATAACCGTCGGCCATATAGACTGCGGCGATTTCTGAATGCGCCAGGATGCGCTTGATTCCCAGTGCCTCCATCTCGACCAGCCCACGGCGGAGAATGGCATCCATGAAGAACACATGCTCTACGCCATGCGCCTGAAGCATCTGCGCAATGACGCGGCCACCCGTAATTGAACTCATATTTTTCCTTGTGTTTATGTCTGCTGACGAGCTTCGAAAGCTCCAGGTGCTTCCGCGAAAGGCGTCTCCAGTACCCCTGAGATACCCACGTTCACTGCAAAAAGCGCACCGGCCAGCGGTTGTTCCTGACGAACTTGTTCCGTCATGCCTTGGGTGGCGGTGGTGATGAACAGTGTGTCCAGGCGATCACCCCCGAAGGCGCATGAGGTGACGCTGGTCACCGGGAGTTGCACGGCCTTATCGAACCGCCCGTCCGGGGTGTAGCGAGCCACTCTGCCTGCATGAATCTCGGCGCTCCACAAGCACCCCTCAGCATCAATCGTCGCGCCATCCGGGCGACCGACATGGTCGGCCATCTCTAAAAAAGTGCGGGGGTTGTGCAGCACACCGTCGTCTAAATCGAAGTCAAAAGCGAGGATGCGTTTCGTGGGCGTGTCGGCAAAGTACATCGTCTTGCCATCCGGGCTCCACGCCAGCGAATTGGGAACTGTGATGCCCGAGAAATGGCCTCTTGCTTTCCCATCGCCCGAAACGGAATAGAGCGTGCCGGTTGGAATGCGGTCTCCGTCATTCATGCTGCCCACCCAGAAGCGCCCCTGTCTGTCACATTTGCCGTCATTCAGCCGGTTGTTCGGCAGCGTTGGCTCCGGGTCGAACCAAGATTGCAGTTGGCCAGATTCCAGGTCAAGAAAATACAGGCCGGACTTCAGGGCGAGCAATACCCGGCCTTGGTTGGTTTCACAGAAACTGCCCACCAGTTCGGGCAGCGGATAAGTTCGCACCGTACCGACGCCGGGCGTGTAGGCATACAGCGCGGGCTTGCGGACGTCGATCCAGAACAGCAGCTTGCGCGATGAAGACCATAGCGGGACTTCCCCCAGCGTGTCTCCACTTTCCACTACGACATGAACTTCAGTCATTTTTTTCCATCAAGATTCGAAGCGACTTCTTTCCACAGCACCTGCTCGCCTCGGATGTACTCGGCAAAATCACGCGTGTTCAGATAGGCCGCTTGCGCATCTGCGTTTCGCAGCGACGCCTGAACATCGGGTCTTGCAACGATTTCCTTGATGGCATCTGATACGCGTTTGATGATTTCCGCTGGCGTGCCTGCGGGGGCATGCAATCCAAACCATGAGGTCACAATGGCCCTTGGGTAGCCTTGTTCAGCCATGGTCGGAATGTTGGGCATATTGGGGTCACGCTTTTCCCCAAAAGTGGCCAACCCCTTCAACTTGCCTGACTTGATCAATGCAGTGACATTGGCCGAGGCCAGAACCGCCGTGGAGACACGCCCGCTCACGAGATCCGGAATGATGGGTGGCGCTCCCTTGTACTGAACGGACTCCATGGTGATGCCAGCCTGCTTGAGGAACAACTCGGCGGCCATGCGCTGAGTTGATCCTGTTCCCGGGCTTCCATAGTGCAAAGGCGTGGTCTGCTTGCGAGCAAATTCCACGTACTCGGCCAGAGTCTGGAATGGCGCGCTCCCGGGTATGGCCAGCACGTTGTCCGTCTGCGCGAATCGTGCCACCGGTATAAAGCTGTCGGGCTCCCAGCGTCTGCCTGTTTCCACGTATTGGTTGATGGCAAACCAGGGGCTGGTGACCAGAAGCGTGTAGCCGTCGGGCTTGGCCCTGGCGACCCAATCTGCTGCGATATTCGAGTTCGCGCCCGGCTTGGAGTCAGGAACAATCGGCTGGCCCAGGCTTTTGGACAACTCATTCAGGACAACTCTGGTGACGATGTCGCCAGCTCCTCCTGCCGGATAGGAATTGATGATGGTGATCGGCCTTTCCGGCCAGGACTGTGCCATGCCGGGCAATGAGCAAAGCGTGGCTAAACCCAGGCCACAAAACATCCGTCTGATACTCAGCATTTCTTGTCTCCTTCAACTCCACACTCAGGCTTCTTCAGAGCCTGATTCATGCGATGTGTGTGCTATGCAATACTGACCAGGAGCTGTTTTTTGACAGCACTTCGGTTTCAGTCGTCATCCGTGGTTGGTGCAGGGATGCCATGTCGCTTTTCTTCCAGCAAGCGCAACGCAAAGTCCTTTGATGCATTGATGATCGAAAGCGCTGCAGCTTCTGCTGACTGCGGATCCCGCTTCAACAGCGCCGCGCCAAGATCTTTCCAATGCCGGTTGGCGTCTTGCCGGCTCGCGTAGGAAGAGATGCCCATGTAGCAGTAATGCCAGAGCATCTTCTGGCGCAGATCGTCTATGAATGCGCGGGTGTATCTGTTGGGGATGAGCGCGTACATTTGCGAGCTGATTGCGTTGGTCATCTCTTTGTACTCACGCTCGTCGCAACCGGCGTCTGTCTGCGATATCAGCTCGTCAATTTCAGCCTCAATTTTCTTCAGAAGGGCCAGATCACCATTCAAGGCCACATGCTTGACGGTCAGACCGAACATGTCGGCTCGAGCTTCAAACAGTTCCTTGATTTCCTTGTTGGTGGGCTCTACGATGCGTACCCCTTTCCAAGGCAAGATCTCGATCAGGCCATCGCGCTCGAGTACACGAAAAGCTTCCCTCAGGGGAGCCCGGCTCGTACCCATCTTGAGCGCCAACTCCTGCTCCTTCAGCCGTTGCCCTGGTTGGTACACCCCTTTCAGGATGTCTTCTGTCAGCCTGCTAACGATCTGATCGGGAAGAGAAAGAAACTGCACTTGTTCCATGCTTACTGCTCCAATGGCTGTTTGATCTAAGCGGCCAACCCTCGGCCTTGCCGCCTCGCATAGGTGGGGCCGAATTCCCGAGTGGTCGCGAAAGCGGGGGGCAGGGGGCGGCAGTTGTCCAAGGTAAGCCACAGGCGAAACAGGTGGCGGCGACGCTCGGGCTCTTCGAAGTCCTGGTACTTGGTGCGCGAGTGCAGGATGGAATAGTTGTTTCCAAGCTGGATATCGCCGGGCTGCATACTGAAGGACAGTTGCAACGCAGGATCGGCGCACAGGCGATCGAAGATATCCAGGGCCTCGACCTGCAGAGGGGTCAGACGGGGAACCTCTGGAAACCTCTGAGCGGTTTCTATGTAGCGCCTTTTGTACAGCACATTCAAGCGACCCATGTATTCCGTGAAGATGGGAACGACCTGAACCTTGCTCTCGTTCACGTTCTGTGCGCGTGAATCGAAGTAGAACGGTTGCTGCAGGACAGCAGCAAGGTCTGGTCGTTCTTCCAGAATGGCATTGAACAGCGCGCTCGCGCTCACCAATTTGCTCACGCCGCCTTCTTTGGCAATGCGCTGGCAAAGGAGCATGAAAACATCGCCGCCGTCGTTGTGAAACTTCAACTCATCGTCGGTCTCATATCCGCGCGTGGTATCACTATTGGCGATGGTTTTGCCCGTGTTGGTGACGCTGTGAACCAGGCTGCCTGCCCGGTCTTGGGGTTCGGGGGTTCCCAGGTAGAGACTCATTCCCCAAATGATGCGCTTGCAGCTTTCAGCGCTGGTGGTGCTCAGATCCAATCCCCGCAATACCGCGAAGCCCCGACCACCTTCCAGCTCATGCTGAAGGCGCTTGAGTCGCTCGGCCAACTCCGTCAAGGGGAAGTCGTCCTTCGTGATCTCGAACAGAGGAACGTTGTTGCTCTCGCACCGTAGAACTGCTTGCGATATCTCACGCAGCTCCCCGGGTGTCAGCTGCTGGACCCAGTTTTCCGGACCGCCCAACTGCTCGCTCCGCCAGACATCAGGACTTTTCAGTTTCGTCGTTTGCATAGCCGGTCTCCTATTGATTCAGCTCGATTGCTGCATTCAAATATTGTCGACAATCTTAGTTTTGAACGATACTCGTAGAAACCCGATGATCTGGTGAGGGAGGGCCTGAGATGTAGCGATGCCTCCCGCGAGTAGGGCGGAACTACTTTTTGGGTTGCTCGGGCTGGCCGGTGGACGAGCGTGGAGATGCCAGGCTCAAGCCATGCATGACGCAAGGCGCTATTCGAAACGCTGCGTTCAAATCCGCATAACCAGCGAAATGGAGTCGGGATTGCCTGCACCCGCCACGTTGGGCGGTCTGGCCTGCCTGCCGCCTACGAATCGCTGGATTTGCGCTTGGGGCTGTCCCGCTTAGCCATCTCGGCGCGGGGCGCGCGCAAGCTTTCCGCATCCAGAATGAGGCGCCCCTGAATACGGCCTTTCATGCGTTTCACGCTGCTGGCGGCGTCTTGCATGTGGCGTCTCATGAGCGCGCGAACCTCCTCTACGTCGCGGGCCCGTGCTGCTTTCACGATCTCGCGATGGATCTGCGCGTTGGCTTCGCCGAACCTGCGGTGCTCCGCTTGTGATGTGCGATTGCTATACACAATAAGTTGACGAATCATCTCATTGATCAGCTCACAGACGAAGCGCAGAAACGGATTGGGATTGGCCGCAGCCAGGATGTCGTGAAAGTTCACGTCTTCGCGTCGCTGGCTTAGCAAGTCGTCGTGACTTTGAGTAGGGTCGCAGCAGCTGATGCTGTGTTCCAGCGCTTCGAAATCGGCGTCGGTCAAATGAGGCACCGCACCTGCCGCCAGTTCAGGCTCCAGTTGTTGCCTCACGGCATAGATGTCGTCGATCGTCACTTCCTGGAAGAACAGGTAGTTCTGCATGAACTGCAAGGTGCGATCCAGCGGTACCTCGACGATGGTGCCGCCACCCGATGGGCCGGTAGATATCGTGACCAGCCCTTGAACTTCCAGTGACTTGAGCGCTTCGCGAATGGTGCCTTTACTTACCAGAAACTGAGTCTGGAGTTCGCTCTCCCGGGGTAGTCGATCACCCGGGCTGAGATTTTTTTCCGCAATCAATCGCTTGATTTCCCGTGCGACGAGGTCGGGGCGTTTAAGTTGTTTGATCGCCGCAGGAACGGTCTTCCGTGTTGCCATTGTTCTATCGTATGGAACTTGTTGCAGTGCGCTTTTGGTGCAGTATGCACCTCGCCGGGGCACGCACCGCATGCCATAGGGTTTGTCCGCATCATATTTATTCTATTTGTCACTATAAATATGAATTTAGGAGCCCAGCGACATGCAGATGAGTTTGGCATGCATTGTGCTCCGAATAAAGAAGGCCCTCGTGCCTCAACTAACCCAGGAGTCACCACATGCAACGTCGTCAGTTTCTGCACATGTCCGCGCTCAGCGCACTGCCAGCATCCATGGGCCTCGCGCACAGCGCTTTTGCGCAAGGCAACAACGCCATCCAATTCGGATGCCCGGTACCCATGTCTGGCGCGTTCGCCGCTAACGGCAAGTTTGCTGACCTGGGCATGAAGCTGGCGATTGAGCAGTACGGCAAAGTGTTGAATCGTCCGTTGGCCTATACGTTGCTGGACACTGAAGGCAAACCTGCAACTGCTATTCGCAAGGTGCAAGATGCATCGCAGCAAGGCGCACGCTTCTTTGCAGGCGGTATCTTGTCGTCAGAGGCCCTGGCCATGGGCAAGGAAGCGGAGAAGACCGGCGGCGTGTTCATTACCACCGCAGGCGCCGACGAAATTACCGGCAAGGACTGCAACAGCGCGACCTTCCGCTGGTCTGTTCCGACGTTCGGTGCTATTGAGCAAACGGTTCGTCCGCTCATTGAGGCCAATCCAAAGGCCAAACGCTGGTACACCATCACGCCGCAGTACGTGTTTGGTGATGGCCTGTTGACTGCAGCCAAGAACATCTTCAAGGAAAAGGGTGTCGAGCATGTGGGCAATAGCTACCACTCGTTGACGGAAAAAGAATTCAGCGGCTATCTGACCAATGCAGTCGCAGCCAAACCAGACGTTCTGCTGATCCTGAACTTTGGTCAGCAATGTTCCGATACGCTGCGCCAGGCGGTGAGCTTTGGCCTGAACAAGAACTGCATCATCCTGGTGGCATGGGCTTCCGGTTTGGAGCAGTTCGAGTCTCTGGGAGCCGATCTGTGTGACGGTCTTTACTTTGGCGCGCAATACTGGCACACGGTGGATTCGACGCTGAACAAGGATCTGGTCAAGCGTTGCAACGACAAGTTGAAATACAACCCCAACTACAGCTTGGCAGGCTCCTATATCTGCACCAAGCTGATGATCGACGGCATCATCAAAGCGGGTTCTGCGGACCCGAAGGCAGTGATCGCCGCCATGGAAGGTATGAAGTATGCCGGCCTCACGGGTGACGAAGAGATTCGCAAGGCGGACCACCAGGTTCTCAAGAACTATTACCTGCTCAAGGGTAAGGGCAAGGCCAAGATGAAAAACAAGGACGATTACGCGGACGTCGTGAGTTCCGGTAAATCGTTCCTTTCAGCGGCGGATGCCGGCTGCAAGATGACCTGAAGAGGCTCGACTTTTACTCACCTTGTGCGCGAGGCGCCTTCCCCAAGGGAGGGTGCCGGTTGCATGCCTCCCGTTTGACGTCTCGGATCTCCCATGAGCATCTATTTGCTGCAGATCATTAACGGCATTGGTATCGGAATGCTGTATTTCTTGCTGGCGGTGGGCTTGTCCATCGTTTTCGGCCTTTTGCGTTTTGTGAACTTCGCGCACGGTACGTTCTACCTTGTAGGGGCGTACTTTTGTTATCAGCTGAACCGATGGGGAATGAGCTTCTGGCTCACTCTGCTGGTCGTTCCGTTGGCAGTGGGCGCGATTGGGTGGCTGACGGAGAAGTTGTTGCTTCGGCATGTCTATGCCAAGGCGCACGAGTTTCACATTCTGGTGACTGTGGGCTTTGCTCTGGTGGTGCAAGAGATTGTGATCATCATCTGGGGGCCGCTTGGCGATAGTGTGGCTACGCCTGATCTGCTCAGCGGCGTGGTGATGTGGGGCAGCTTTGTCTACCCTAAATACCGGCTGTTCGTGATCGGTTTTACAGCGGTGCTCGCGGTCGCCATCTGGTGGATTCTGGAAGGCACGCGCCTTGGGGGCATGGTGCGCGCCGGTAGCGAATCCACAGAAATGGTGTCCTTACTCGGCATCAACGTGTTCGGCATTTTCAGCCTGGTGTTTGGCCTGGGTGTGGGACTGGCTGCACTGGCTGGGGTCTTGGCCGCGCCCATACGCGGCGTGAGTCCTTTCATGGGCGTTGAAGCGCTAGCCGTCGCCTTCGTGGTGGTGGTCGTGGGCGGCCTGGGGAGTTTCAGTGGCGCTCTGGTAGGTGGCTTGTTGATAGGCATCGTCCAGAGCCTGATGAGCACCATCTGGCCAGAGGGTGCGAGCTTGATGATCTATATCGCCATGGGAGCTGTCTTGCTGCTGCGTCCCAATGGTTTACTCGGCCGTGCGGTGTGAAGGAAAAGATGATGTTCAAGCATATTCAATTCCTCGTGGCCGCAGTGATTGTGCTCGCGATGCCGCTTTTCATGAAGTCGGGTTCACTGGCCAGTGAGGTTCTGATCTTCGGCCTTGCGGCCATGGGTTGCAACTTGCTGCTGGGCTATACCGGCTTGTTGTCATTTGGTCAGGGAATCTTCTTTGGTTTGGGTAGCTACACGCTGGGTATCGTGCTCACGAGGTTGCCCATACCGATTCCTCTGGCCTTGGCAAGCGCCGTAATCATGGGCGCGGCAGGTGCAGCCATCGTCGGCTGGGTGGCGATCCGCCAGAAGGGCACTTACTTCGTCATGTTGACGCTGGCTTTTTCCCAGATGTTTTACTTTCTGGCCTACACCGCCACCGGTCTGACCGGCGGAGACAACGGCCTGATGGACATTCCGCGTCATTCGCTCACTGTGGGTGGTCAAACGATTGTGCCTTTGGCGACACCTTGGCAGTACTACACCTTTGTGGCGGTGGTGTTCATGGTGGTCTATTTCCTTTTGCAGCGCGTTTGCGATTCTGTCTTTGGGCGCACGCTCCTTGCGGTGCGAGACAACGAAGAGCGTGCAGCCGCAGTAGGCTACAACTTGCGTCTGCTCAAGTTGCAAGCCTTTGTGATCTCCGGCGCCGTGACGGGGCTGGCGGGGGCCTTGCACTCGCTCATGACGGGTATTGCGCCGCTATCGAACGTGGAGTTCCACACCAGTGAAATGATCTTGGTGATGACGGTGATTGGCGGTACTGGAAATTTGCTGGCATCGCTACTGGGTGCCGCGTTCTATGTGCTGCTGGGCGACTGGCTATCGACTCTCTGGCCGCGTTGGCTCTTGCTTCTGGGCGTGGTGCTGATGGTCGTAAGCCTGGGCATGCAAGGTGGCCTGTGGGGGCTGTGCCAGAAGTTGATTCAACTGGTGCGTGGTGGAAAAAGTGTTGAAAAAGAGAGCACTACCGACGCTGAGCCCAGTCGCTCTGGTGTCAAAGCTGATGGAGGCCACGCATGACCAAGGCATCTGTACCCGGCAATATCTTGCTGGAAGCCGTAGGGGTTGAGAAGCATTACGACAAGTTTGTCGCCCTTGGCGGCGTAGACATCAAGGTGCGCGCCAATACGGTCCATTCTGTGATTGGTCCCAACGGTGCCGGTAAGACCACTTTGTTCCACATGCTCACCGGAACCAAGACTGTGAGTGGCGGACGGATCATCTTTGATGGTCACGATGTCACGCGTGAGCCGGACTATGTGCGAGTTCGGCGTGGCATGGCGCGTTCATTCCAGGTTACCAGCCTGTTTCTCACACTGCCCGTTCGCGAGAACTTGCGTCTGGCCGCTCAGGGTGTGGCGCCAGCCGTTGCGCTTAACCCCTGGAAGCCGCCCACCGGCGCTTTGGCTTGTTCCGAGACAGTCGACAAGGTTCTGGGCACGTTAGGGCTGCAGGCGTATGCAGACACTCCGGCGGGCAACCTTTCCCACGGGCAGCAGAGACGCCTGGAGGTAGGTATGGCACTGGCGGCGAAACCCAAAGCCATCTTTCTGGACGAGCCCACTTCAGGTATGGGCATCGACGATCTCGAAGACATGAAGCAGTTGATTCGCAGTCTCAAGGATGAGCAGACCGTGGTACTGATTGAACACAACATGAACATCGTCATGGACATCTCGGACACCATCACGGTCATGCAGCAAGGCCGTGTGCTGGCTGAGGGCTTGCCTGATCAAATCCGCAATGACGACAGAGTACGCAAAGCGTATCTGGGCAACATGATCACCGGAGGTAAAGCATGAATGGTGCAAGCGCTCCTACTCTTCTTGAAGTTGAGCAAGTCCACGCGCATTACGGCAAGAGCCATGTGCTGCAAGGTGTCAACTTGCGCGTTGCCGACGGTGAACTCGTGACGCTGCTCGGCCGTAACGGAGCAGGTAAGACAACCACACTCAAGACTATTGCGGGGGTCATTCAGCCTACTCAGGGACAGATCAGATTTGGCACTGAAATCGTCAGCAAACTGGCTACGCACCAAGTGGCGCAGCGGGGAGTTTGCCTGGTGCCGGAACACCGGGGGGTTTTCAAGCTGCTTACGGTGGAAGAAAACCTGATGCTGGGCCAGCGAAAGCAGTCCAAGTGGCAACTTGACGATGTTTATCAGATCTTTCCCCGGTTGAAGGAGCGACGCTCGAATGGGGGCGGTCAGCTCTCAGGTGGCGAACAGCAAATGCTGGCGATTGGCCGCGCCTTGATGAACGCGCCGCGTCTGCTGATGCTGGACGAACCTGTGGAGGGCCTTGCGCCGGTGATCGTTGAAGAGATCGTGGCTCAGCTCAAGGTGATCAAAGCCGCAGGCGTGTCCATCATTCTGGTGGAGCAAAACCTGGAGGTTTGCACCCAACTGGCAGACCGCCATTACATCGTCGAGCAGGGCGCCATTGTGTATGAGGGCTCCAATGCCGATTTTCTGGCGGACGAAGCCATCAAGGACCGTTACCTGGGCGTTGGCATGGCCTGAGAGCCAATCTATTGAAGAAGTGAAACATTGACATGAATACCAGCACCATCGCTCCTACTAACCAGAATACGCAGGATACCCGGGCACTGCGTGTCAGCGGATCTCGTCTCTGGCAATCTCTTATGGATCTGGCAAAGATTGGCGGCACCCCCAAGGGCGGGGTTTGTCGGCTGGCATTGACAGAGCTTGATGGCCAGGGACGTGATCTGTTTTCCAAATGGGCGCTGGACGCTGGGTGCACCATCAGGGTCGACGCCATTGGCAATATTTTTGCCCGCAGAGCAGGGGCAGACGATACGCTACCCCCGGTGATGACGGGTAGCCATATTGACACTCAGCCCACCGGTGGAAAGTTTGACGGGAACTACGGTGTTCTGGCAGGCATTGAAGTGATGCGCACGTTGAACGACGCGGGCATCCGCACCCGCGCTCCGTTGGAAGTGGTGGTGTGGACCAACGAAGAAGGATCACGCTTCGTGCCCGTCATGATGGGCTCCGGTGTGTTCGTGGGAGCGTTCACGTTGGAGCATGCGCTGGGGCAGCAAGATGCTGAAGGTGTCTGTGTTCGCGATGCCCTCAAGCAGATTGGCTATGCGGGCGAGGGCGATGCTGCCCACCCCGTGGGCGCGTATTTTGAGGCCCATATTGAGCAGGGTCCCGTACTCGAGAACCACGAGAAGGTGGTTGGTGTCGTGCAGGCGGCACTCGGTCAGCGCTGGTATGACGTGACGGTGCAGGGCATGGAAGCCCATGCGGGTCCCACACCCATGGAGCTGCGCAAGGATGCGCTCCTGGCCTCCAGCACACTGATTGCAGAGGTCAACCGCATCGCGCTGGATCGCAAGCCCCATGCGCGCGGTACGGTGGGTTTCCTGGAAGTGTTTCCCAATTCACGCAACGTCATTCCGGGACGTGTGAAGTTCAGTGTGGACTTGCGAGCCCCTGACGACGCTCAGCTTACTGACATGGATGCTGATATTCGTGCAGCCTGTGAGCGCATCGCGAAAGAGAGCGGAACATCGATCAACATCGAGCAAGTCGTTTACTTTCCACCGCAGCCTTTCGCACCCAGCCTGGTGGAGGCTGTGCGCAGAAACGCCCAGGACATGGGTTACAGCACGATGGATTGCGTGAGCGGCGCCGGCCATGACGCGGTCTATGTCGCACGAGTGGCACCAGCAGCCATGATTTTTGTGCCTTGTGCGGATGGCATCAGCCACAACGAAATAGAAGACGCCGAGCCAGAACATCTGGAGGCAGGTTGCAACGTGCTCTTGCGTGCAATGCTCGATAGCGCTGGAATTGCCCAATGAGTTCGAAGAAATTTCTTATTGCGCGACTGAACCACGAGACCAACACCTTTTCTCCGGTTCCGACTCCGATAGAAGCTTTCGCGCCTGTCTACGGCGGGCAAGCGTACCAGGCCAACAAAGGCATGAGGACCGCCATGTCGGCCTTCATCGACCTCGCTGAGGCTGAAGGGGCGGAGATCGTATCGCCGGTCTCGGCTATGGCGAATCCCAGTGGCCCTGTGCATGCTGCTGCCTACGATGAGCTGACGCGCCGCATCGTCGAAGCGGTTCCCGGCTGCGATGCCATCTTGCTCGATCTGCATGGGGCGATGGTGGCAGAGAACAGTTCCGATGGTGAAGGCGATTTGCTTGCGCGTGTTCGCGCGGCCGCGCCAGGTGTGCCTATTGGTGTGGCCCTGGATTTGCACGGCAACATCACACCGAAGATGATTGCCAACGCCGACGTCATGGTGGGTTTCAAGACCTATCCTCACGTTGATATGTATGAGACGGGTGAGCAGGCTGGACGCCTGTTGCTTGAAATGTGGCGGGGCGCTGCCGCGTATCAGGTGGTGTGGAAGTCCTTGCCCTTGATGAGTCACACTTTGCGCAGTACCACGCTGAGTGGGCATATGCGCGAAGCAGTAGAGCTTGCGCGAGAGATGGAACGCGGGGGTGTACCCGCGGTTTCGGTATTTAGTGGCTTTTCACTAGCCGATATCGAGGCGCCCTGCGTGAGCGTGGTGGCTACTTGCAGTCAAGGCGAAGTGGCAGCAGGTAAAGAGGCTGTTCAAGCCCTGGCTGGGAAAATCTGGGAGCGCCGCACAGACTACATCTACCAAAGTGAGCCGCTGTCTGATTCCCTGCTACGCGCGCAATCCCTTGCGAAGGACGCCACCCAGCCTGTGTTGTTGCTGGACCATGGAGATAACTGTATGTCTGGCGGAACCTGCGACACCATGGATGTGTTGCAGGCCGCGCTGGAGCTGGGGCTATCCGGGATGGCGGTGGGGCCTTTGTGTGACCCGGAAGCGGTGGCCATGCTCACGGCTGCAGGCGTCGGCGCGGAACTGGAGATCGAACTCGGTAACAAGGTTTCGCTTGAGCACATTGGATTGCACAAGAAGCCACTGCGCTTACGCGGTACTGTGCGAGCAGTGAGTGACGGTAGCTACACCGTGACCGGCCCCATCTACACGGGTCAGCGCTGCCAAATGGGTCGAGCGGTGTGCTTCGACATCGGGGCTGCGCAGATTGTTGTGACCGAGCAGACGCACGAACCATGGGACCTTGGTGTGTTCCATTGCGTGGGCATCGATCCCACGCGGTTCCGCTACCTCTTGCTCAAATCGCGCATGTACTGCCGCCCCGTGTTTGTGCCACTTTCGGCGGGGTTAGTGGAGTGTGACAGCCCAGGCGTGACCACGTCTGACTACACCCGCTTCACCTTTGATCACGTGAGCCGCCCGGTATTTCCTTTGGACAGCATTTAAGGCGTTCACGCTTTGATCAGACGGGCTTCTTCCGGGGTCGCCGTGGCCTCTTGGCTACAGTGTGCAGGTCTCAATTAAGCCCATATTTTCTTTAAGCATTTCATACGCTCTTTGCACATCCGCAGGAGGCTTGCTACGAATCCACAGGTAGTAAGTGATATTTTGGGGGGGTGGAAGGCCATCATTGGAGCCCCGCACACACCTGTCGGGCGCGGCATTTCTATGCGCTTGCGCATGTTCGACCGCAGGGTGTCACTTAAGCGTTCCTAATGAGTATTGCATCATTTCTAATTTGTCGCACCTTTTCTTTAACAGTAAAGTGACTCAACATTTACCGGGTTAAGAGGAGTTTGCTTCATGATGCAAAGTGACTTGCAGGAATCTGGCGTTCATCAATCCATTAGCCGGATGAAGGGGCACTTAAGCAGACAAGGCTTGACCCGTGAGAGCCTCGCAGACGTCCTCGCATGCCTGGTAGAACTTGCTTCACACAAGGACTGGTGGACCCAATCCCGCTATGCAGAACCAGAGGCGGGAGAGAATCAAGCGAGATATCTGATCAGTGAAGATGCTGATCGGGGGTTTGCCCTCTACTTGAATGTCATGTTGCCGGGTAAGAAAATTGTTCCGCACAATCACACGACCTGGGCTTGCATCGCTTCCGTCGAGGGCATCGAATACAACTATGTATACGATCGAATCGATGATGCCAGTGTGCAAGGCAAGGGCGAAGTCAGGCAACGGGAGCTGGTGATTGTTGAACCTGGAGCAGGCATCGCGCTGATGCCTGATGACATCCATGCCGTTCAGATTCAGGGGGAGCGAGCTATTCGCCACCTGCACATGTACGGAAAAGCCCTGGAGATTCTGGACGAGCGTATTGCCTTCGATACAGATTCAGGCACCTACAAGGTCATGCCGATCGGCGTCACCTCCAGGCGCGTCTGAAGTGCGTCAACAAGGCAACCGCAAACGCGTCAAACACCTTATGCATGCCGGGCGAGCCTTGCGCGGCTGGGGTAACCCCCAGTCCCCTCTGGTCGCGCCTTTGTTTCCAATGTGGTGGCCGAATGGCGTCACGTGTGCCTTTGCTCCGGCAACGAACCGTTGATGTCCTGCACGGCCAGAAGCCTCGTAGCGGCGCGAAAACTATTTACTCCCGCTGGAAGACGATAGATCCTCTTGGTTCGAAACTTGTATAAGGAGCTTTCATGATCAGACTTTTTGCATCAGCATCCCTCGCAGCGCTGACGCTCTTGGCTTCAACATCGGCAATGGCCGGCAAGGTCATGGACAAGATCAACGAGCGAGGCCAGCTTGCCGCCTGTATCAAGCTCGACTATCGACCATTTGGCTACCGTGCTCCCAATGGCGACCAGGTAGGACTGGAACACGATTTGGTCGCGGATCTGGCGAAGCGACTCGGACAGAAGTTCAACAAGCCCATCACGGTCGAGAAAATCTCCGTGATTGCGGCCAATCGCGTTCAGTTCGTGCAACAAGGCAAATGTGATGTGCTTATAGGAACAATGACCGACAACGCTGAGCGCAGGAAGGTCATCAATATTGTTCAGCCAAACTATTACTCATCAGGCATCACGGTGATTGCACGGAAATCCACTCCGATCAAGACCTGGGACGATATCCGAGGAAAAAAGCTGTGCGTCAGCCAGGGCGCCTTCTGGAACAAGGAATATCAACGCCGCTACGATCTTGATTTGCAAGCTTTCGCAGGAATAGCCGAAGCGGGCCAAGCGTTGCAGGACGGTCGTTGCATCGGCAATCTGACAGACGACGCTCTCGCGGCTTCTCGCCTCCTGGACACCGCAACCTGGGGAGATTTCGAGATCAAACTGCCGGTTCAAGACCGTGAGCCTTGGGGGGTTGCCACTCAATACGGCGACGACGAGTTTGCTGGCTTTCTTTCCTCCGCGGTCACTGCCTGGCACCGGGAAGGCACCCTGATCGCCCTGGAGAAGAAATGGGAGCTGCAGCCCACTGCCTTCGTTAAGGAAATGCAGGAAAAGTACAAGAACGCCAAGTAAGAAGTCCGAAATCTTTCGGTCAAATCTTTCGGTCAATCCGAATGGAACTTCTTGCCTCAATTCAGCGGTGGTTCTTGCGCCTGTACGAGACCACCGGGGTCAACCTGACCATCTTCTACGACTCATGGGATGGTGCTCGCTATGTGGAAGGCATTGGCTACACGCTGATGCTCGCCACGCTCTCAATTCTGATTTCGCTCGTGCTGGGCATCATCGGGGCTGGGATGCAGATGTCACGGTGGCGCGCAGTTCGGGCGGTGGTGTATACCTACGTTCAGATTTTTCGCAACACGCCTCCTCTGGCGCAACTGTATTTCCTCTACTTCGGAATAGGTTCTTTGATGCCTCGGGTTGTCAATACCTCCGGAGTAGCGGAGCCAATGTTCAACAACATACATTGGGCCATCATCTCCCTGTCCTTGTTCGCGGGGGCGTTCAATGTGGAGATATTTCGATCCGGCATAGAGGCCGTACCGCACTCTACGGTGGAGGCCACCAAGTCGCTTGGATATAGCCGGATCGCTGCCTATCGCCATGTGATTTTCCCCCTGGCCTTGCGTATTTGCCTTCCATCGCTGGGAAACAATCTCGTGAACCTGGTCAAGACCACTTCTATTGCGTATGCGATCGCCGTCCCAGAGGTTTTATACGTTGCCAATCAAATCTGGACGGACAACCTGAATGTCACGGAGATGATGAACGTGGTGCTCGTCACTTACCTCACATTGGTTGGCTTCTTCGTCTTACTTTTCAAACGGTGGGAACGTTGGCTGCGCATACCGGGGCACTCTGTATGACAGGATCAAGCTCCACTCCAGGTGCTGGTTCCGGTCAGCGCTGTGCCCTGCTGATAGCAGTGTCCTTTCTATTGGTCGGTGGCTCTGTTTTTGCACAGACACAAGCGATAGACCCGTCGCGCCCCAGCGTATTTAGCGTCATGTGGAAGTGGACGCCAATGCTCTTTGATGGCTTTCTGCTGAACCTGCTCATGAGTGCACTTGCCATGATTGGCGGCACCATAGTGGGTGTCTTCGTGGGGCTTGCGCAGGTCTCCCTGCTGGGCCCTGTGAGACGTTCTGCGAGCCTGTTGACCCAAATTCTGCGCAATGCGCCCTGGTTGGTGGCGATCTTCTATGCTATGTACATGCTTCCTTACGAGGTGCATGTAGGCGGCGTACTCATCAAGATTCCTGATTGGCTGAAGGCCACGTTGGGCTTTTCGCTGCCAGTGATCGCCAACGTGTCGGAAATAGTGCGTGGAGGCATTTCATCGATCCCCGTTCAGCAGTGGGAGGCGGCCCGCTCATTGGCCTTCACTCGCCGTCAGACACTCTGGATGATCGTCCTTCCTCAGTGCGCCAAACGCATGCTTCCGCCGTGGATGAACCTCTATTCGATCTTGACCATGGCTACTGTTCTCGCCAACGTGGTGGGGGTTTCCGAAGCTATGACGATGACTCGCGAAATCCTGGCATCGGAGCGGCGCTCGGACCTCTTGCTTCCAATGTACGGATACATCCTGGTCTGGTTTTTTATCTATATCTTCCCGATCAGCCGGCTCACGCTATGGCTTGAACGCAAGTGGGCTTTTAAGGAATAAACGTGGCGAAGCAATTGGGTGATCTCCAAGTAGTTGTTGACAACGTATGCAAATCCTTTGGCAGCAACACGGTGCTGAAGAATATTTCACTGTCCGTACGCCATTCGGAGGTTGTTTGCATCATCGGTCCGTCTGGTTCCGGAAAATCTACGCTCCTGCGCTGCGTCAATGCCTTGATTCCCATCGACAGTGGCACCATCAAGGTGGCGGGCATTGAAGTGAACGATCCGAAGCTCGATGAGCTTGCACTTCGCCGCAACGTTGGAATGGTCTTCCAGAGCTACAACCTGTTCCCCCACAAGACTGCGCTCGAGAACGTGATGATGGCGCCCATTCATGTTCTGAAGCAGGATAAAGCCAAGGTGGAGGCGCTCGCGCTCTCTCTACTTAAGCGTGTTCGACTGAGCGGCAAGGAGCACCACTACCCCGGCCAACTTTCCGGAGGGCAGCAGCAAAGGGTGGCTATTGCGCGAAGCTTGGCCATGTCCCCTCAAGTCATGATGTTCGACGAAGTCACTGCGGCGCTTGATCCGGAGACGGTCAAGGAAGTGTTGGTCACGATCCGTGACCTCGCTGATGAAGGGATGACCTGCATTCTGGTCACCCATGAAATGGGATTTGCGCGCGAAGTAGCTGATTCGATTCACTTCACTGATCAAGGTCGCATTGTGGAGTCAGGCCATCCGAAGGAGTTCTTCAGCAACCCGAAAGACCCGCGTACGCAGGAGTTTCTGAGGCAAGTGCTCTGAGGAAACCCATGCGTTACAGTGCGCTTTCTTTATTCACTCAGGGGCTTAAGAGCCGCCCTGAATGGCAACCGGCATGGCGCCAACCTACCCCGAGCAGTCGCTATGACGTCGTCATCATAGGTGGAGGTGGGCACGGGTTGGCTACCGCTTTCTATCTCGCAAAGAATCACGGTATAAAGCGCATCGCTGTGCTCGAGAAAGGGTGGTTGGGCGGCGGAAACACAGGCAGAAATACCACCATCATCCGCTCCAATTACGCGCTGCGTGCCAATGCCCACTTCTATGAGCACTCATTGAGATTGTGGGAACGTCTCAGTGAGGAGTTGAACTTCAACGTGATGTTCAGTCAACGCGGCGTGATCAATCTGGTGCACTCATCCAACGAACGCGAGAACTGGGTGAGACGATACAACTCCATGAGACTGCGGGGAATTGACGCAGAAGTTTTGAGCACTGAAGCGCTTCGCGAGCGCATTCCCGGTTTGGATCTTGCAGGCGATGGCCGCTACCCTGTAGTTGGCGCGGTCGTTCAGCCACGCGGCGGCACAGCGCGTCATGATGCCGTTGCCTGGGGATATGCGCGAGCTGCCGATGCCGAGGGCGTAGACATCATTCAAAACTGTGAGGTGCTCGGCATCTCGATCGAAGGCGGGAAAGTTCGTGGAGTGGAGACTTCCCTGGGGTATATCGAAACCGGAAGGCTTGGCTGTTGTGTCGCGGGGCACTCAAGCCGCGTCGCAGCGATGGCCGGCCTTCGCCTGCCCGTGGAGACCCACTTGCTTCAAGCCGCAGTCACTGAACCTGTGGAGCCCATGATCGACCAGGTGGTGTCGACCGGGGCTTGGCGCGTCTATGTCAGCCAGACCGACAAAGGCGAAATCTTGATGGGAGGCAGACTCGATGGCTACAACTCCTACTCCCAGCGAGGAAGCCTGCCGGCACTGGAGGAGGTGCTTGGCGGTGCGGTTGCACTATTTCCCAAGCTGGCTGGGGCACGTTTGATGAGATCCTGGGCTGGTGCGGTAGATATGTCGATGGATGGTAGCCCGATCATCTCAAAAACGCCCGTCTCAGGTTTTTACTTCAATGGCGGGTGGTGTTATGGAGGCTTCAAAGCCACGCCCGCCTCCGGATATTGCTTTGCCCACATGATCGCCAATGACGAACCGCACCCGCTGAACGTCGAACACTCGCTTGACCGCTTCAGGACTGGGCGCCTGCTCAATGAGCGTGGCGCCGGCCCTCAACCCAACGCGCATTGACTTCAAGATGCAGCTCATACCTTGCCCATGGTGCGGCCCGCGCAACGAGAACGAATTCGTTTATCAGGGCGACGCGAAGATCCTCCGACCTCTGGACCCAAGCGCTGCGAGTGATGAAGAATGGACGTCTTATCTCTACCTTAGAGACAACCCTCGCGGCATGCATCGCGAGCACTGGAACCACCGTTACGGTTGCCGCCAATGGTTCGAGCTTGAGCGCAATACGCTGGATCACACGGCAATTGCCCTCACGTCGATCGTTACGCCGAAGGAGACGTCTTGACTCAGCTATGGCGCGTGGAAGGTGAAGGCCTCATTGACCGGAACACCCCCCTGAATTTCAAGTTCAATGGTCGCACCTATCAAGGATTCGAAGGCGACACTTTGGCATCAGCATTGCTTGCCAACGGTGTTCGGCTGCTGGGCCGAAGCTTCAAGTACCACCGGCCACGCGGCATCATGGCCCACGGGTCGGAAGAGCCCAACGCGCTGGTTCGCCTTATGGATCGCTCCGGCGGTGGCAAGCCTAATGCCCGAGCCACGCTGATGAGGCTGTACGAAGGACTTGAGGTGGAAAGCCAGCACCATTGGCCAAGCCTGGAGTTTGACGTCGGCGCGGTCAACAATTGGCTGGGGCGTTTTCTAGGAGCGGGGTTTTACTATAAGACTTTCATGTGGCCCCGTCGTTGGTGGCCCAGCTACGAACACATACTCAGGAAAGCCGCCGGCTTGGGAGCACCTCCAACGTCGCAAGAGAAAGCCGCTACCTCTCAGCAGAATGTGCACATTGACGTTCTCATCGCAGGCGGAGGCCCCGCTGGACTTGCTGCGGCCCTCGCAGCCGGGCGTACGGGTGCGACAGTCATTCTTGCCGACGACGGTCTTAACCTGGGTGGGAGCTTGCTCGACACTCCGATCAACACCGCAGCGGGGTCCAAGGCGCACTGGCTTGCCACGACCCTGCATGAGTTGCGACAGCTAAAAAATGTTCAATTGATGCCGCGCACCGTCGTCACCGGGTATTACGACCACGAATACCTCACGATGGTTCAGTCAACGGACACTGCCGCTACAAAATCCGCAAACGGCTCAGAACCTGCGCAGGTGTACTGGAAGGTCCGCGCTTCGCAGGTGGTACTTGCCACGGGAGCCATCGAGCGCCCACTTGTTTTTCCGGGAAATGATCGTCCTGGCGTCATGCTGGCCGCTTCCGTCGGAAGCTACCTGCAGAGGTATCGCGTGTTGTGCGGTCGGGAGGTTGTTCTCTATACCAATAACGACAGCGCATACGGCTTGGCCACGACCTTGCAGGATGCGGGCGCCATCGTTCGCCTTGTCGTCGACACAAGGGGCTCTCTCAGCCCATACGCGCAGGCGCTTTCGTCCAAGGGGGTGCGTGTTGTTGCGGGTGCGCGAATTGTAGGTACCAGTGGAAGCACTGAAATCAGTGGCATCCATTGGAAAGGCGAGGGCGGTGACGCCGGCACAGTGACCTGCGACCTATTGGCCGTATCTGGTGGATGGACGCCGCGGGTTCATCTGTTCTCGCAAGCACGTGGCACGCTGCGTTATGCGCCTGAGCTGGCTGGTTTCGTCCCCAACGCGCCTGGAGGGCGAAACCACAGCGCTGGGGCCTGCAATGGCCAGTTTGACACAGCCCAATGCATAGGCGAGGGCGTAAGGGCTGGTTTTGCTGCAAGCAAAGCATCCGGATATGAGTCCGCACCAGAAATTGAGAAGATGCTCGCGGATGGATCGCCGTTGAAATTCACAGGCCCACCGGATGCGGGAAGTACTTGGCTTGGAATCGAGAATGTTGAGCAACTCCATGGGAGGGAGAAAGCGTTTGTTGACTTCCAAAACGATGTCACCGTGGACGACGTTCTGCAAGCCGCGCGCGAAGGGTACAAATCCGTCGAGCATCTCAAACGTTACACCACCTTGGGCATGGGCACCGATCAGGGAAAGCTCAGCAACCTCAACGGTCTTGAGATCCTGGCTCATCAGTTGGGCCAAACCCCGGGCCAGACCGGAACCACCACGTTTCGCCCGCCGTATGTGCCGATCGACATGGCCACTGCAGCTGGGCCTGTACTCAGCCACCCGGCTCATCCCGTACGTCGCCTGGCCACGCATGATTGGCAGGTGAAGAACGGCGCGTTCTTCACGCAATCAGCCCCCTGGCTGCGACCTCAGTTCTATCGCCAAGCAGGGGAGACTGATCTGCAAGCGGTCAATCGAGAAGTCAACGCCGTACGCAACGGAGTTGGATTGATCGACGTTTCTCCTTTGGGGAAAGTAGAGCTGCACGGCCCTGATGTCATTGAACTGCTAAACCGCATTTACGCCAATCGGTGGGACAAACTGGCAGTGGGCCGAGCCAAGTTCGGCGTGATTCTGCGTGAGGACGGAATGGTCCTGGACGATAGCGTGGTGGCTCGAATTGGCGAATTCCATTATGTGATGAGCACCAGTACCGCGCATAGCAAAACCGTGCCGGAGCACATCGCTTACTGCATGCACACGATGTGGCCGCATCTTCGCGTGTGCGTGACGCCGGTCAGCGAGCAATGGGCTACCTTTGCGCTTGCCGGCCAGCGCGCGCGCGCCGTACTCGAGAAACTCGATTCCGATATTGATTTCGCTGCCAAGGCGATGTCGCACATGTCGGTTCGTGTCGGACGGCTCTTCGGTATCAAGACGCGAGTTACCCGCATGAGTTTCAGCGGAGAGCTTTCTTATGAAATCAGTGTGCCGGCCGCTGACGCCATGCGACTCTGGACTACCTTGATCGAAGTGGGAACGCCTTTGGGATTGGTGGTCTACGGGACTGAGGCGATGGGGGTGCTGCGTATCGAGAAGGGGCATTTCGTGGTAGGCCGGGAGGCCGCTGGAACAGCCACACTGGATGATCTTGGTCTTGGCGGGCTTTTGGATACCAGCAAAGACTGCATCGGAATACGTTCCCTGGCACTTCCCGCACACACGGATTCAGATCGTCTGCAGTTGGTCGGAGCGCAATGCCTGGATCCCAATGCGAAACTCCCGCCCGGCGCGCACATCGTTGCGGACGGCGAAGCTGCCATCCAGGATTCGCTGGGGTATCTGACCTCACAGTGTTATAGCCCTACCTTGGGACGATCCATTGGCTTGGCTATGGTGCAAGCCGGCCGCAGCCAAATTGGGAAATCGCTCTATGCGGTCTCACCTGTGGCCAACGAATCCGTGGCCATTCGGCTAACAGATAGCTGTTTTGTGGACCCGGCAGGGGAGCGACTTCATGCTTGACCTCGAATCGCATTCGCATGTTGGCGATCAAGCTTCAAGTCTGACGAGTATTTCATGGGTGCCTTGGCATCCTAGATACCTCTTGCGTAGTTATGACGAGCGAAGTGTCTTCCTGGAGGGCGATCGCCACTTCGCTGCCCGGACCGATGCTGGGACGCGCTTTGCTCTGGCCCCCGGTGAGCAGCTTTTCTTGCCCGAAGGATCTGAAGCCATGAGCATTCAACCTTCCGCCGGATCGGATGTTTTCGTCATTGATGTATCCAGCGCGCAGCTTGTCTTGCGACTTGAAGGCGATCGTGCCAGGGAACTGCTGGCCTCCGGCTGCGGCGTGGACTTGCGACCTGACCGGTTTGCAGTCAATCAGTTCGCACAGACTCGACTAGGGCCGTTTGCGGTACTCATTCACCGAACTGCAGACTTCACCTATGACGTGCATGTCGAACGCAGCCTTGGGGAATCCATGCATGCATGGCTGGAATTGAATGCATCTTCATTGACCGAGGCGCTACAGCGACCATGAAACTTGTCACCTATCTTCATCCTGACAACGGCGCTGCGCGAGTAGGTGCCCTTACATCAGATTTGAGCGAAGTGGTCGACCTGGCGGACTCCGCCGAGGCGCTTGGCCGAGGTACCGAGGCGCTCACTTCCATGCTTGCGCTCATCGAATCCGATGAAGTTGGTCTTGATCTGGCCAAGGCGGCACTGGAGCATGGATCCTTACCCGGGAACTGTTCTTTGCGGCTGCCGCTGGCGAGTCTCAAACTGCTTGCCCCAGTTCCTCGGCCCACGCAAATGCGAGATTTTTTGAGTTTTGAGCGGCATGTGCAAGGTTGCCGAACCACTCGATTCAAGCATCGCACACAGGGAATGCCGGACGCCGAACAGCAATGGGAAGCATTTGTTGCGGCGGGTGGATTGAAACTCGCGCCCGTCTGGTATGAGCAGCCCATCTATTACAAGGGCAACCGTATGTCGGTCATAGGGCATGAACAGGATATCCAGTGGCCCCGCTATTCGAAGCTGCTCGATTACGAACTTGAATTTGGCATATTCATCGGTCGCGGTGGGAAGAACATTTCGCGCGAGAACGCTCATCAACACATTTTCGGCTTTTCCATATTCAACGACATCAGTGCCCGAGACGCCCAGGCCCGCGAGTCAGACGGCCAACTCGGCCCATGTAAGGGCAAAGACTTTGACACCGGCAACGTGATTGGGCCGTGGCTGGTCACCGCTGATGAACTACCGGATCCCTACAACCTGGTCCTTACTGCACGTGTGAACGGCGAAGAGTGGTCGAGTGGAAATTCTGGCGAGATGGCCCATCGCTTTGAAGACATGATCGCGCACGTTTCCCAGGACGAGACGCTTTATCCGGGTGAGTTTTTCGGTTCAGGAACGGTACCGGGCGGATGCGGCCTTGAGCTGGATCGATGGCTTCGTCGGGGCGATGTGATTGAACTCGAAGTTCAAGGGTTGGGTGTGCTGCGCAATCGGATTGTTTAGGCGTCTATTCACCGCCTCACCCGGGGTGACGGAAGATGGGATGACGGGGTGAGGATGGACGCCAAGGGCTTCGGATAAACCCGTCTTCCGGGCTGGTCCCAGGACCTGGGTCTGATCGTATACCTGTATACATTCTTCGCGAATCAAAGACCCCGTGTCCCGGAAATCAGAATGGACACCGCCGGATGGGCGGTCCTAAACTGAATTCCTTCTGGGGCGCCGTCCAATCTGGATATCGAGACTGCTTCCTGGATCAAGAGGCCAAAACGCATTCTTGCGTTGATCCCATAACAGAAGGAGACATCTCGTGACCCTGAACATTCCCCGTGCGCTGGCGCTTCTGGCGACCTCCATGACTCTCAGCGTCGCATCCGCGCAGACCGTCAAGATCGGTGTGATTGCGGCGCTCACTGGCGGCGGCGCCCCCTGGGGATTGGCCGCAGCCGAAGGCCCGCGCATTCTTGCCCAGGAAATCAACGACAAAGGCGGCCTGGAGGTCGCGGGGAAAAAGCACAAGGTCGAGATCGTCGCGTATGACGATCAGTACAAAGCGGCGGACGCCGTGGCGGCCTACAACCGTCTGGTGAACCAGGACAAGGTCAAGTACGTGATCATCATGGGTTCGGCCGCCACCATGGCGCTGAAGCAGCAGGTAGAGGACGACAAGGTCGTAGCCTTGACGGCCTCCTACACAGGCAAGGCCCTGGACAAGGGCTCCAAGTACATGATTCGCCTGTACAGCCCACCAGATGACTATATTGGCTCTTTCATCGCCTGGATGAAGGACAACGTCAAGGGCCGTCGCGTGGCCATCATCAACCCCAATGACGAAACCGGCTGGGACCAGACTCAACTGGCGACGCGCGTGTTCAAAGCCAACGGGTTTGAGGTGCTGGGCAGCGAGTTGTTCGAACGGGTCCAGAAAGACTTTCAACCCATGATGACCAAGGTCATCGCCATGAAGCCTGACGTGATCGAGCTGGGCGGTACCTCCCCAGCTACAGCGGGTCTCATCATCCGCCAGGCGCGTGAATTGGGCTATGACAAGCTGTTCAGCAAGACAGGCGGTGCTGGGCCCAAGGACATTGTCGCCAGCGCGGGCGCCAAAGCGGCTGAGGGCACCATCAACATGCTCTACGCCGACCCGGCCAACGAAGGCTACAAGCGGCTGGCTGCCGCCTACAAGAAAGCACGCGGCCAGGACGCGAACGAGATCATTGTCTCGTTCTACGACGGTGCCAACGTGCTGCTGAACGCCATGCAGAAGGCAGGTACTGTCGATGACACCTCCAAAGTCATTGCGGCCTTTCCCAAAGCCCTCCCCATGAAGTCAATTCAAGGCGACCAATTGACCTTCGGTGGCAAATCGACCTATGGCGTTGATGCACAAGTGATGACCATCAACTACATCGGCTCTATTCGCAACGGTGAGCCGGTGGTTATCGGCAAGACCAAGTAATCAGCGCCCCCTGCTAGCCACATGATCGGGTTGATCGAACAGATGGCCGTCAACGGCCTGATGGCCGGGTTGGTCTATACGCTGATGGCGCTGGGCTTTACGCTGGTGTTCGGCATCATGCGCATGGTCAACTTCGCTCACGGCGAGTTCTACATGATCGGAGCCTTCGCAGTGCTGGCGCTCAATAGCCAGCTCGGCCTGGGCTACTTTCCTGCGGTGATCCTGGCGACGGTCATTACTGCCCTGTTCGGCGCAACCGTCGAACGCGTGCTGTATCGACCATTTGTTGGGCGAGAACTGGGCGGAATGATCATGTCCCTTGCGGTGGGTATCACGCTGCAAGCGCTCGCGCTCATCTTTTTCGGGCCTGCCGATCTGTCAGTCGATCGTCCTGTGACGGGCATCTGGCGTGTTCACGAGGCCGTGATTCCACTGGACCGTGCTGTGGTTGCTGTCTGCGCCGTGGTGGCCCTGGTGATTTTTCAGCTTTTCCTGCGCCACACCCGAATGGGACTGGCCATGCAGGCGGTGGCGCAAGACCGCGAGACGGCCAGCCTCATGGGTGTGGAGGCGGGTTCGGTATACCTGCGTTCTTTTGCGATCGCCGCTGCACTGGCAGGGCTGGCAGGAGCGTTGATGGCACCCGTGTATACGGTAGCTCCGACCATGGGTGAATTGCCCATGCTCAAGGCATTTGTGGTCGTCATTCTTGGCGGCTTGGGCAGCGTGCCTGGCGCGGTGCTGGGAGGTCTGCTGATCGGCTTGTCTGAATCCGTGTTCTCCACGATGTTCAACACAACGCTTGCGCTTATTGCCTCCTTCGTGATCGTGCTCGCGGTCATCATTGTCAAGCCCAATGGGCTGTGGGCGAGGGGTGGGCGATGAAGCGGCTGCCATTTATTTTGCTGGCTGTGATGGCTATCCTGCCTTGGGTCATTGGTGGGCGGTATGTACTGCATGTGTCCACCATGATTGCAATTATGAGCATACTGGCTCTGGGCATGAACCTGATGCTGCAGATCGGCCAACTGTCGATGGCGCATGGGGCGTTCATGGGTATAGGAGCCTACGCTTCTGCGCTGCTGTCGATGCGACTGGGTCTGTCGCCCGCACTGGCATTGCCGCTCAGCGCGCTTGTTTGCGCCATTCTGGCTGCGGTGCTGGGGCCGGTGTTCCTGCGCATCAAAGGGGTGCACTTCGTGTTGCTGACCTATGCCTTTGGCCAGATTGTCAATCTGGTGTTTCAGGAATGGACGGGTCTGTTTGGCGGTAACGGTGGATTGCATGGCATTCCGAAGTTCTCGGCATTCGGCTACAGACTCACCGATCCGGCCATGATCTACGGAGTTGCTCTGTTCTTTGCGCTGGGCTCTTTCCTGCTGGTGCGCGCAGTGCTGCGATCGGACATTGGCGCATTGATGAAATCGCTGGAAGCGGATGAGGCCCTGAGCCGTTCGCTTGGTGTGGACGCGCTCTCGTGGCGCATTGCAGTATTCGTGCTGACGGCGGCCATGGCCGGGGTGGCCGGGAGCCTTTACGCACACATCATTGGGTTTCTCTCACCCGCACCATTTGGCTTCGGACTGTCGGTAGATCTGGTGGTGATGAACGTGATTGGCGGCGCAGCTTCTGCGTGGGGTCCGCTTCTGGGAGCCATGCTGATAGTGCCACTGCCTGAGCTATTGCGAGGAGCCAAGGAATATCAACTGCTGTGCTACGGCGTGGTGCTGATTGTCTTCCTGCTGTTTTTCCGAGACGGTCTTGTCGGCCTGGTGCAGAAGTTCGTGTCGCGGCCGCCCCGCAAGGCGCCAATTGCCAGCGAGCCTCCTAAGCCCCGGCCCGCACATGAAGGAGGTCGCTCATGACCACGCCACCACGCCTTGAACTGCGCAACCTGAGCAAGCGCTTTGGTGGTTTGCACGCAGTGTCGGAGATGTCGTTCTCGGTACAACGCGGAGAGATTTTCGGGTTGATTGGCCCCAATGGCGCAGGAAAAACCACCTTGTTCAACCTGGTGGCGGGTGTGCACAAACCCTCTGACGGCCAGGTGCTGCATGATGGCGTTGATGTGACCGGGAAGGGCATTGATGTCATCGCCCGAAGAGGCATTGGCCGCACCTTTCAGGCTGCGCATACTTTCAAGCTGGAAACGGTTCGGGAGAACCTCCGCCGAGCCGCGCTGCTGCAGCGGTCTTACGGGCCGTGGGTGCATTTCTGGGGTCCTCGAGCGCGCAATGAGGCACAGATTGAGGAAAGCAGCCAACAGGTGGCAGCCTTCGTAGGACTCACAGGCCAACTTGACCAGACTGGCGGTGCATTGCCCTACGGCCAGCAGAAGATGCTGGGCGTTGCCATGGCACTGATGACTTCGCCTGGCGTGCTGCTCATGGACGAGCCAGCGGCCGGTTTGAACTCAACTGAGAAGGTCGCGATGGGCGCACTCATTCGACGTCTGCGTGATGAGCGGGGCATCGACATCCTGCTGGTAGAGCACGACATGCGCCTTGTGATGAGCCTGTCCGATCGAATTCTGGTGATCAACCAGGGACGAAGGATTGCGCTGGGAACGCCGGAAGCTGTGCAAGCGGATCCTGCGGTGATCGAGGCCTATCTTGGGGGCGACCATGAGCTTGCTTGAAGTACGCGAACTGGATGTCGCCTATGACGGTGTGCCCGCACTGAGAGGGGTAGGCCTTACGGTCTCTGAAGGCGAGGTGGTCACGGTGCTGGGCGCCAATGGTGCCGGTAAATCGACCTTGCTCAAAGCCATTGTGGGCCTGGTTCCTTCGCAGCGAGGCCAATTACGATTCAACGGCAAGGACCTGCGTGGTTCTTCTCCTCCGCGCTGCCTGGATTTGGGCATTACCTTGTGTCCGGAGGGGCGGCGCCTGTTCCCGGAGATGACGGTGCTGGAGAACATCCGCATGGGGGCCTACAGCTCACGCGACCGCGCGGCGTTCAAGCAACGCCTCGAGCAGATGTATGAGATGTTTCCGAAACTGGCGGACCGCACAGAGCAGACGGCTTCGAGTCTGTCGGGTGGCGAGCAGCAGATGGTGGCCATTGCCAGGGCACTCATGAGCAAGCCCAAGCTTTTGCTGCTGGACGAGCCGACTCTGGGGCTGGCTCCCAAGATGATTCATGAGGTGGCGAGATTGGTCAAGCTGATCAACGCGGAAGGCATTGCCGTGGTGTTGGTGGAGCAGAACGCACGCCTGGCGTTGCGTATTTCCGATCGCGGCGTGGTGCTCGAAAACGGTGAGGTATCACTGCGCGGCACCAGCGCCGAACTTCTTGGAAATGAAGCCGTGCAAAAAATCTATCTGGGCGGATAAAACTTGCGCCTTAAGGTGTGACGGTGGCTGGGTTTAAAAACTAAAACGGAGATGACATGCCAATAGAAGGTGGAACCATGCTGGTAGCGGGCGCGACGGGCGTTGCGGCTCAAAATCTGATTGAAATCGTCCGCAAAGCGAAGGGTTGGAAGGCGATTGGCCTGTCCCGCACTCCACCTGCGAGCTTGCCTCCTTCGGTGCTGCATATTGCAGCAGACATGATGGATGCCGAAGCCTGCAAACGTGCACTGAAGGACGTGAAGGTCACGCATCTGGTTTTCGCCGCCCGTGCCAAGCACAAGCTCTACACCACCATGGCACCAGGTGCCAAGGTAGGCGTTGAAAACGTGGAGCCCAACATCACCATGCTTCGTAACGTGGTGGCTGCGTGTGAAGGTCCTTCGCTCAAGCACGTCCATGTCATCCAGGGATCCAAGTGGTATGGGTTTCACATGGGCCCTTACCCGACGCCTGCGCGGGAATCGGCCCCCGGGCACATGCCGCCCAACTTCTATTTTGATCAGCAGAAGTTCCTCGAGTCAGCCTGCGGCCCATGGACATGGTCGACCAGCCGGCCGGCGGCCATCAACGGCAAGAACGTGGGTAGCGGCCCCAACCTGGTTTCCACCCTGGGCGTCTACGCTCTTATCTCCAGGCATCTTGGCTTGCCGCTGGATTTTCCGGGCAAGCCCGGGGCCTTCAAGAGTTTGATGGAGCTGTCAGATGCGGAGCAGGTGGCAGAGTCCATCTTCTGGATGTGCCAGACCCCGGCAGCCGAGAATCAGGCGTTCAACGTCGTCAATGGCGATCTGTTCCGCTGGGAGAGCATCTGGCCTCGCATCGCTGAGCATTACGGCATGAAGATGGGTACCGTCAGGTACTTTCCTTTGGTGCAATGGATGGCAGACAAAGGCCCCGTCTGGGACGAAATAGTAAAAAAGGAAGGGCTGCAGGCGCGCTCCCTTGACGATGTGGCTTCCTGGGGTTTCGCCGATTTTCTGCTGGGCTGCGACTTCGACATCATCTCGTCCACCACCAAGATCCGCAAGGCAGGGTTTCACAGAATGGTGGACACCGAAGACATGGTCATCGACCAACTTACCCACTATCGGAACGAACGCATTCTGGCTTAAGTCTCCAACACTATTTTCAGTCTTTCCCAACGAATCAAGTCTACGAAGGAACACCATGCGAATGAAGGCTGCGGTAATGTATGAACAAGGGTTGCCCGCGCCCTATGCCGACTCTCACCCATTTCATATTGAAGAGGTGGACTTGGAAGGGCCGGGCCCCGGGGAGGTCTTGGTTGAAGTCCGTGCGGCCGGCCTCTGTCATTCAGACCTTTCCCAGGTTGCAGGCTTGCGCAAGCGCAAGCTGCCCGTGGTCGGTGGCCATGAGGGTGCCGGCATCGTTCGTGAGGTTGGCGCCGGCGTCACTGACTTGAAGCCGGGCGATCATGTCGTCATGACAGTGGTGTCAGGGTGCGGGCATTGCCGTACTTGCTTTACGCTGCGCCCAGCGCTTTGCCAGAGTGTGACCTTGCCGCGCACCCAGGGCTTGCTGGCCAATGGCGCTTGCAAGCTTAGCCTGAGAGGCGAGCCTATCTATCACTACAGTGGCATCTCAGCTTTTGCTCAATACGCCATCACCTCTCCCAAGTCGCTGGTGCGTATTCCTGATGATGTGCCGCTGGATGTGGCAGCCATGTTCGGTTGCGCCGTAGTGACCGGAGCGGGCTCGGTGTTCAACACGGCCAAAGTGGCGCCAGGTTCGAGCGTCGCGATCTTTGGCCTGGGAGGCATTGGCCTGAACGGCCTGATGGCCGCCAAGGTGGCCGGAGCCTCTCAGATCATCGGCGTCGACATCAACGAAGGCAAGTTTGCGCTGGCTCGTGAACTGGGTGCGACAGATGTGGTCAATGCGCGTGACCCCAAGGCGGTAGAGCACGTGCGTTCCATTACCAACGGCGGCGTAGACATTGCCTTCGAGATGTCGGGAAGCTTTCCGGCCATGACCATGGCCAACGCCATCACACGCCGAGGCGGCGAGATCATCTGTGTGGGTCTGGGAGCGACGGATGCCCAGTTCCAGTACGCGCACGCCGGCTTGGTCACAGAAGAAAAATCCTTCCGCGGCTCCTTCATGGGCAGTTGCGTACCCGAGCGAGACATTCCCTCCTACATCGAGATGTACCGGCAGGGGCGCCTGCCTGTCGATCGCCTCAAGAGCGAATCTATTGACTTTGACCGACTGAACGTCAGCCTTGATCTGCTCGACCGCGGCGAAGTTGTGCGCCAGATCCTTCTGCCGCATGGCAGTGTCTGATGGAGGTGCTTGACGGCATGGTCATGACACATTTGTTTTCACCGCTTCGCCTGCGTGAACTGACGCTGCGAAACCGTATCGCCATTTCTCCGATGTGCACCTATTCTGCCAAGGAGGGCGTGGCCAACGATTTCCATGTAGCTCATTACGGCCGATTCGGTTTTGGTGGAGCCGGGCTGGTCATGCTGGAAGCGACGGCGACCGCACCGGAAGGCCGCATCAGCCACGGAGATCTCGGGCTTTGGGACGACGCGCAGATTGAGCCACTGGCACGAATCGCTTCTTTGGTAAAGGCCCAAGGTGGCGCGGTGGGTATCCAGCTGTGCCATGCCGGCCGCAAGGCTGCCCGGCAAAGGCCCTGGCACGGCAATGGTCCCTTGGGTGAGGAGGATCTTCAGCAACGTGGGGAAACCCGCTGGCCTCTGGTGTCTCCCAGCGCCATTGCATTCGGGCCGGACTACGACACGCCCTCTGCGCTGGATGAGCAAGACATGGCCACAGTCACCCAGCAATTCGTGGACGCCGTGCAGCGAGCCCACGTTGCCGGGTTTGATGTGGTGGAACTGCATTTGGCGCATGGCTTCCTGCTGCACAGCTTCATGTCGCCCAGCACCAACCACCGTGAAGATGCCTTTGGTGGCGACTTTGCGGGGCGCCACCGATTTCCCCTGCAAGTTGTGGCCGCCGCGCGCAAAGCGTGGCCCGCCGAACGGCCATTGTTTACTCGAGTGTCTGCATTGGATGGCGTTGATGCTGGTCGGACTTTCGACGAGACCCTGGCGTTTGCCCGCGAACTGGGGAAAGTGGGTGTCGATGTGATTGACTGCTCATCTGGTGGCATCGGAGGGCACTCGGCCTCTACAGCGGGAGGAGGGGGGCCGCGTGGGTATGGATTTCAGGTGCCCTATGCGGAGCGCATTCGCCGTGAGGCAGGGGTCGCTTCCATGGCGGTGGGCTTGATTACCGAGCCGGATCTCGCTAACTCTGTCATTGCCGAAGGGAGAGCGGACCTGATCGCCATAGGTCGGCAGGCGCTGGTCAATCCAAACTGGCCATTGCACGCGGAGGCTAGCTTGGGTCACAACGACCCTGCAGCGCCGTTTCACAACTGGCCGGAGCAGTATGGCTGGTGGCTCAATGGTCGTCAGAAAATCATCAATGCCATGAGGTAACCCGCTATGGCTGCATCTCCACACGCTTTCGCGGGCAACCAGCCCAAATCCACTTCTGAGCTCCTGGCCTGGCACAAGCTGGCGGAGCCAGAGCCTGTGCTGGAGCCTGATCTTCCCATCGTGGATCCGCATCACCACCTGTACGAAGATCCTGCCAGGGGAAGCCGGTACATGTTGCCCGATCTGCTGGCAGATATTGGTCAGGGGCACCGCATAACCCATACGGTCTATGTAGAAGCTTACTACTCCATGTGGCGCCAAGGCGGCCCGGAGCAAATGCGGCCCGTCGGGGAGATTGAGTTTGCAGCAGGCCTGGGCGCCATCGGAGCCAGTGGCACTTATGGCCCATGCCAGATTGCCGCCGCCATGGTGGGGCATGCCGATCTGATGTTGGGCGAGGCGGTGGGTGCCGTGCTTGATGAAGAACTTATCGCCGGACGCGGCAGGCTGCGTGGCATTCGTTATCAATTGGCCTACGACCCAGGTCCCATCGGCAGCTTCATCAAACACAAATCCCCGCCAGATCGTCTGGTTGACCCGCAATTTCGCCGCGGGGTGGCTCAGCTAGCGCCGCGAGGGCTGCACCTGGAGAGTTGGCTGTTTCATCACCAACTCAAGGATTTGGCAGAACTTGCAAAGGCCTTTCCCGAAACGACGGTGGTGCTGAACCATGTGGGTGGCTTGATAGGCGTGGAGCAGTTTCGCGATCGCCGGGCTGAGGTACTCGCAGAATGGCGGGCCGGTCTGGATGCCCTGGCAGCGCTGGACAACGTCGTGGTGAAGATTGGCGGGCTGGGCATGGCGGTGTTCGGCTTTGGGTTTGAACACGGTGCAAGTCCAGCCAGCTCGGAAGAGCTTTTGCCTGTCTGGCAGCCCTTGATCATGGATTGCATTGACCGTTTCGGGGCGGACCGCTGTATGTTCGAGAGCAATTTCCCGGTCGATAGCCAATCTTGCAGCTACCGTGCGCTTTGGAACACCTACAAGCGCGCGACGGGCACACTGTCTTCCCGCGAGCGGGAGCAGCTTTTCAGCGGTACAGCGCGGCGCATCTATCGCTTGTCTTGACAGCGCCGAACACGCTCGCAGCCAGCACGGGATGAGCAACCTGCCGCGCCATTTCTCGCGAAGCGTCCGACTAGGCGTAGGCCCAGGTACTCAAAGCAGTTCGTTCACGAAATCTCGGAACATCAGCCAGCGCACCGGTAGGCTTGGCTGTGGTGGAGCCGGGAATGTTCGGCATCGGGCCAGTGCCGCCGTCAAGCTGGCCCTGGAGCGTGTGGGGTGAAAACTTAGCGACATCGAACGCAGCATCAGCGCGGGCCGCGCGATTGAGGCAAACCCTATCCGTGAGTGGCGGTCATTGCTGACCGGCGATGACTGGCTTGACGGTGCCGCCAAGGGCAGGAATCCGGGCGAACACGTCAGCAATGAAATCCATAAACACGGTTGCACGCGTCGGCAAAAGTCGATTAGCGACGTAGACGATCTGGACAGGAACGGCCGGCGCGGAGTAGCTCGTCAAGATGAACTTCAGGCGCCCACTCCTCAACCCTTCGTCGAAGAGCCATGCCGGACCGTGGCCGATTCCCAAGCCTGCAATGACCGCCGCGCTGACCGCTTCAGGTGAGTTCACTCTGAGCCTGCCGGAAACGGGCACATCGGTCTCGCGAAAGCGCCAGGTAGCACCTGACGACAGCAGCGTGTAGATGACGCAGTCGTGGTCTCGGAGGTCGTCAGGCGTTTGCGGCACGCCGCGCTGCGCCAGGTAGCTTGCACTCGCAACGAACACCCGCTCGTAAGCCCCGATGCGTCTGGCGCGCAGCGCACTGTCCTCCAGTTGTCCGATGCGAATCGCCAGCTCCGTCCCCTCATCTACGAGGTTGACAAAGCGGTCATTGATCTGCAGATCAAGGGTCAACTTCGGATAGCGCTCAAGAAAAGTCGGAACGTGCGGCAACACGAAAGCATGGGCCATCGCGGTGGGGCAAGCTACCCGCAAGAGGCCTGACGGATCGACGTTGGTCCTGAAGGACGATTCGGACTCGTCCACAGCATCAAGAATCCGTCGGACCTCCGCATAGTAGCGCTGCCCCTCAGGCGTGAGGGCAAGCTTCCGTGTGGAACGGTGCAGGAGCCGGGTCTGGAGGTGCTCCTCCAGTGCCGCGACGTAGCGGCTCACGTTCGGCTGCCCCAGGCCCAGGTCACGAGCTGCGGCCGTGAAGCTCCCCGTCTCCACGGCACGCGCGAAGCAGGTCATCAGCAGAAATCGGTCCAAGCTCCCTCCAATTCATGCCTGAAATGCATGGATGGTATTCAATATTTCCATCTTATATAAATTTCGGCATGGATGCACATTATCCTCATCGGCCACGGTGGGTGGCCGTCTACAGGAGAAAGTCATGTCACGCTTGCAAGGCAAACGCACCCTCATCACTGGCGGCACCAGCGGCATTGGCCTGGAAACTGCCAAGCAGTTTCTGGCCGAAGGCGCCCGCGTCATCGTCACTGGCGTCAAGCCGGATTCCATTGCCAAGGCCCAGGCCGAACTCGGACCTGAGGTGCTGGTTCTGCGCGCCGACTCGGCCAGCGTGGCCGCGCAGAAGGACCTGGCACAAACCGTCAAGAACCACTACGGCCAGTTGGACGTGGCCTTCCTCAACGCGGGCATCTCCGTCTGGCTGCCGCTCGAAGACTGGACGGAAGAGATGTTCGACCGTTCATTCGATGTCAACGTCAAAGGCCCGTACTTCCTGATCCAATCGCTGCTGCCAGTGTTCGCCCCCTCCGCATCGGTCGTGCTGAACACGTCCATCAGCGCGCACGTGGGTGCAGACCGCTCCTCTGTTTACGCAGCCACCAAGGCAGCGGTCCTGAACATGTCGAAGACGCTGTCGACCGAGCTGCTCGGACGCGGTGTTCGCGTCAATGCGGTCAGCCCGGGGCCTGTCGACACGCCGCTGTACGACAAGCTGGGCATTCCTGAGGCCCACCGCGAACAACTGAACAAGGACATTGCGGCCACCATCCCGCTGGGCCGCTTCGGCACGCCTGAAGAGGTAGCCAAGGCCGTGCTGTACCTGGCCTCTGATGAATCCCGCTGGTCGCTTGGCACGGAAATCGTTGTCGACGGCGGTCGCCTGCTCAATCGCTAAGCGCTGCAGGTGTGTGGCGGTCAGCGGACTCAATGTCCGAGGAGTTTGCTGGCTTGTTCCGTCGCATCGTGCGTGTCGCGAACAATCACGAACCCGAGCCCAAGCACCTTGCCAAGCGTTTGTAACGCCAACTTGGCCGCAGCGGGTATCGAACGGTCACCCGTGATGATCACCAGGCCCGCACACAAGTCCTTGAGCCTCTGCTTGTTGCGCTTGAAGAACAGCGCCCGCTGTTTGCGGTCCTCGTGGCTGTCGTTATGTCTATGGTCGTCGCCAGGCAGGTGATCGGTCAAAAGAACGAAGCGCTCTCCGCGGTCGAGCAGGGCTGCGATCTGTGCTTCGGCCTCGTCATGTGATTGCTCATGATCGTGCTCCCTCAGAAACACCAGGGGGAATCGCGTGGTATCGAGTTGCATCCTCAGTCCTTTTCATTGTTCAGTAGAAGTCGTGCCAGACCGAACGGTCGTAATGTGAATTGATTTGTGGGGCGGCCAGGCAAAAAGAAGGTGGCGACCTTGAGGTAGTCCACACGGGAGTCGACCAACTGATCCAACACGGCTCTCTGGATCACTTCGGTGGGGAGTGCGTACAGAGTGCCCACGTTGGGTTGGTCCGTCATGACCGCTCCTCCACGAAGGCCCGCAGCTGCGGATCACGGATCTCCAGTACATCGAACAAGCCCAAGGCACGCAGTGCAGGCAGCGCCGCCTCGATGTCGCTCAGAAAGGCCTCGCGTGCCGCTCCGGTAACGGCCGGGTCACTGAGTGCTCTCGCGTTGACGAGGAATGCGCCGACCGATCCTTTGCGGACGGTCAGCCCGTTGATCTGCATCTCGTCGGCGTGGTCTGGAAGGATGTCCTGGGCGCGCATGGGTGGCTCTCTTGCTTGGAAGAATTCCAGCTTAAGGCGCATCTTTGTGGCGGCTGTAGAATTTATCGGCCATTCAATAGCTTGTAGCCGCCATGTCCGATCCGATCCTTGACTTGCGTGACTTCCTCAACATGGCTGAGGGGCCTGTTCTGGTCGCAGCCGAGGGGCGGCACGACAGTGAGCTGGCATCTACCCCACACCAGCACGCACGTGGGCAGCTGTTCGGGTCGCTACGCGGACTACTTTCAGTGGGGGTCGATGACGGCGTCTGGATTGTCCCGGCGATCCACGCCGTATGGCTGCCGCCTCACACGCCCCATTCGGGCCGTTCGCACGGGCCGTTTCATGGCTGGAGCGTCTACGTCGCCGAGCTCGCTTGCGCGAAGCTGCCGCAGCATCCCTGCACCCTCCGCACCTCCGGCCTGCTGCGCGAGGCGGTACTGCGTGCATGCGCCTGGGAATCCGTCTCAGCTCTGCCTTTGACCGAGTCCCAGGCCCACGTCGCAGCGGTGATCCTCGACGAGATCCGCAGCCTCCCCGTCGAGCCCTTCGGACTACCGCTACCGCGCGATCCGCGTTTGCAACGCGTCGCTCGGGCGCTGATTGCCGATCCTGCCGACGACGGGGACCTGGAGCATTGGGCTGCGTGGGGAGCCGTTAGTTCGCGCACGCTGAGCCGGCGGTTCGTGACCGAGACCGGGTTCAACTTCACTGCATGGCGGCAGCGCGCGCGCATGATGCGGTCCCTGGAGATGCTTGCGGCGGGTATGTCGGTCACTGCCATCGCACTTGACCTGGGCTACTCGACACCGAGCGCTTTCATCGGGCTGTTCCGGCGTACCTTTGGAGACACGCCGGCCGCCTACCGCGCACGTCTGTGATTTTGTGTCCGGATCAGGGGCGCAGCTAACTCGCTATCAACAGGCCTATGACCCTGTGGTAATCGGAAGCTTCCTCAAACACAAATCTCCGCCTGATCGCTTTGCGATCCGTTGCTCGCTGCGGTGCGGAGCAGTTTCGAGATCGACATGCGGAGGCTGCTCCAGGAATTGATCAACCAGCTTCGTCTGACTTAATAATCCAGAGTACGCGCGCGGGTGATTCAGTTGGGTTGCGAAAAGTGTGAGGCTGGCTGCCATCGAACTGAAAGCTGTCACCTTCTTGGAGCACGTGGCGGGCATCTCCCACATACAACTCGAATGTTCCTTCCAGCACCAAGCCTGCCTTCTCGCCTCTGCGCGTCCAGGGCTCGTTCCCTGAGCCGCCTCCGGGTTCTATCACCAGCATCAAGAGATCGAGATCTGAATGCCCAGGCGGAGACAGGCGCTCCTTGGTCAAACCTAGCTTCTTGAACGGTAACCGCGAGCGCGCGTTGGCCCGTACGACCGTGCCGTCGTCACGTAGAGCGGAGTCTTCACGCTCGAAGAAGCGGGCCAGAGGAACCTCCAGCGCTAATCGCAAGCGTTCTAGCGTTTTCAATGATGGTGAAGTTTGCCCACGCTCGATGTGACTGAGCATCCCGATGGACACCTGGCTACGAAGCGATAACTCAGCCAAGGTCATCTTTTTCTCGTTGCGTAGTTCACGCAGTCTCGGACCCAAGTCACCTAATGCATCGAAGGTGCTTTCTTCTTGGGAGGTTGTCGTAGTGGAGTTAAGCAAGGTTGTTCTTTCGGGCGGCCCCATAAGGCAACGAGAAGGTGTTTCATTGTAATTAAACATTTATCCTCGTTTTCCCTATCATGGGTACATCAATTTCAATGAAAGAATAATTTATTCGCGAAATTTAGAGAAAATTTCAATGCAGCTTATGGCAAGCGTTGAATTACGCCATTTCGGCTTGAGCATCACTGAAAGGTCATTCGACATGAAAGTTATCTCGTTCAACGTCACTTGGCGTCGCATCTTGCTTACGGCGACATCCGCTCTCGCGCTGGGGTTTGGTGCCATTGGCAACGCGCATGCTGCGGATGATTGGCCCAAACGGATCATCAAGCTGATCATCCCTTTCCCGCCGGGCCAAACCAGTAGCGATGTGTTCGGGCGCGCCATGGCCGAAAAATTGGGGCGAGCCCTCGGCCAGAGCGTCGTGGTCGAGAACCGTCCAGGCGCCGGTGGCACTTTGGGTGCAGACCAAGTCTCCAAAGCAGCTCCAGACGGCTACACGCTTTTGCTCGCGGCCAACGGGACCATCACCATTGCGCCCAGCGTCTACGGCTCGAAGATGCCGTTCGATCCCCAGAAGGATCTGCAACCAATATCGTTGTTCGCACTGGTGCCCTATATGTTGGTGGTACCGCCCTCCGTTCCAGCCAAGACGGCACAGGAGTTCATCCAACTCGCCAAGACCAACCCGGGAACCTTGAACTTCGTCTCGTCTGGCAATGGCACCACGCCGCACCTGTGTGGCGAATGGTTCAAGCGACAAGCCGGCGTTGACATCGTGCACGTACCCTATAAGGGCGGATCCGTCGCTACTGCTGACCTGCTGGCCGGGCGTGTACATCTTTACTGCGCGGGCGGCCCCAGTACCTTCGGTTATTTGAAGGAGGGCACACTGCGCGCTATTGGGCTGACGTCAGCCAAACGCAGCCCGGTGCTGCCCAACATACCAACGTTCGCAGAGCAGGGCGTCAAGGGTATGGAGAACATCAACTCATGGGTTGGCATTTTTGCACCTGCCGGGACACCTGCACCCATTGTCAAGCGACTCTATACCGAGATCGAAAAAATCATGAAAACGCCCGAGATGCGGACCTTGGTTGAAGGCCAAGCTTCCGAGCCGATGGCTTTGACTCCCGAGGAGTTCGCCTCCCGCATTCGTACCGAATCGGCGCACTGGGCGAAGATCGTCAAGGAAACCGGAGCCGGAGTGAATTAGAGAGTGCGTTTTCACGCTTGCCCTGCTAACTGCGATCTGCCGCATTTCCAATGCAGAGTGGAGTTTTCTTGAGTCCAGTCGACAAAGAAAAGAGTCACTCTCTAATCTTTCTATCTCGTCATTGAAGGTATGTGTATGACCATCACGCGCCATTCGTCCTCTAAAGTCCTGAGCAATATTGTCGAGCATGACGGACGAATCTACCTCGCCGGTCAGGTCGCAGACGACCTTAGCCAGGATGTGCGGGGTCAGACCCAACAAATCCTGGCGAGCATTGATCGCATGTTGGCCAGCGTCGGCTCAGATAAGTCACGCATCCTCACTGTCAACATATGGTTGGCCGACATACGCACTCGCGACGAAATGAACGAGGCTTGGCTCGCGTGGGCTGACCCTGAGCATCTACCTGCCCGCGCGACTGTAGAAGCGAAACTCGGCAATCCGCGGATGCTGGTCGAGATCATGTTGGTTGCAGTGAAGAAATAGGCCAGGTTATGCCTTTTCTCGGGCGCCAATTCGGCGCCACTCTTGATCCCGGTCGACTTGACGAGCTCGGTGGTGAAGACGATGCACTAGATGTGTACCGGAATCTGCACTCAGCCGTACTCCGGCATGGTTTTGTCGTAGTTCGTGATCAACGATTCACCGACACGGCGCTCATGGCGCTAGGCCGACAGTTCGGCGCCATTGAAGAGCGCGTCATCAAGTACAGCACGATAGGACCGTCGGTAAAACCACAGCCTTCGCTCTGGCACCATCACAGCAACTGCAACGGTTCGCTGGACGATTGGTTGCTGTACTACACGCCAGCGGTTCCTGAGCACGGAGGCTCAACCGAGTTGTTCGACTCGGTAGCTTGGTTCGAATTGCTCTCAGAAGCCGACAAGCAATGGGCACGACAGCAGCAGGTGCGCCATGATTTTTCTCCCGTTGCGCATGCGGGCATACCGCCCATCGCCGAGCCTGCGTGGCATCCGATGGTGACGCAACGCATCACTCCAGAGGGTGTGCAGGAGGCGCTTTATTTGGGTGGGCATGCCGTTGAACTCGCGGACGGAAGCGTTATTGCTGAAGGCACACTCGCGCAGCCGCTTGTGCGAATTCTCGCCCTCGCGAGGACCCCTGGACTGCGCCAACTGCACGAAGCGCGACCTCATGACCTGCTGATCTGGGATCTCAAAGCAGTTGCGCATCGCGGCCATCCATGGAGCAGCCAATCGCTGCGTGTCATTCACGAAGTTGTTGTTCGGGAGATTAAGTCATGACCCTCCATCCTGCGGCCGAACGCCAAGGTCCAGCCAGTGATGCATTAAGTGCTCTCATCCCGCGCAGCGTGGACGTTCGGATGATGCGGCGCGACACCGTGGATCTGGCGACCACACTACGCCGGCTACTGATGGATCACGACCTTGTGATCTTACGAGACGCACCATTGGATGATGAGCAGCTGGGTCTGGTCGGAGGGATGCTTGGCGAAGGTTGCAGCGAGATCAAGCGCTTCGTGGTTGAGGGGCCTACCGGCTCGTCCGGCCAGGGGCGCTGGCACCATGTCGGCAACTTGTACGATGGCCGTCCCTGCGAACTGACCCTGATGTCGATCCGGGAGTTTCCATCACATGGCGGAGAGTTCGAATTGGTATCCAATCGGCGTGCATGGTCAGAGCTAACGCCCGAGGTCCAACATCGCTTGCGTGCACTGGAGGTCGAGCACGATTTCACCTCGGTAAGGCACACGACTGCACACCCTGACGACCCGTCGCGCAAAGGTACCTTGCCCCTGGTCCGAGATGCATCACCTTCGCACCTGTTATTGGGCTACCACGCCGCGCAGGTAGTTGGTATGGAACGCGAAACCAGTGATGTTTTGCTCAGCGAGCTGATGCGCCACGCAACTCGGCCGGAGAATGTGTATCGGCACGCGTGGCAGCCAAACGACGTGATCGCCTGGCACAACCTGCCGCTGATGCACCGCACCTGTGGATTCGAAGTTGCAGGGCGCCGAGTTATCCACGAAGTTCAGGTCCGCGTCTTCGACGCACAGATCTGACTGCGCACTGACCTTCAGTTCAGCACAAACAGCCGTTCTTCAGTCATGTCTCGAATGGAGTACTTGGGTCCCTCACGACCCATGCCGCTGTCCTTTACCCCGCCGTAGGGCATCTGGTCCGAGCGCCAGCGCGAGGTGCCATTGACAATCACGCCACCGGTGCGGATCGTCTTGATGGCTTTCAGTGCGAGATCCAGTGAGTTGGTGTAGATGCCACATTGCAATCCATAGGGACTGTCGCTGATGGCTGAGAAGAGTGCTTCTACCTGCTCATACGGTTGGATGCTCATGGCGGGGCCAAAGATCTCATCGCAGACGATACTCATGTTGGACTTGACGTTCGTCAAAATGGTCCCAGGCAATTGAGCGCCGGCACGTGCACCACCGCGCAGCGCTGTGGCGCCAGACTCCAGGGCTCTTGTGATCATTCCTTCGACCCTGATAGCGGCTTGCTCGTCGATCAAGGTGCCCACTTCAGTGGCCATATCCATGGGGTCGCCAAAACGGATACTGTCCATTTCACGGCAAACCGCTTCCGTGAACTCTTCCAGGATGGCTTGATGAACGAAGACGTTCTGTACCGACACGCAACTCTGACCCGCTAGACCCACTGCGTTGCGCGCGCACGCGATGGCCGCCGCCTTCAAGTTTGCATCGCGGTGGACAAAGGTCGGACCCACGCCACCCAGCTCCAATGCGACGCGTTTCATGCCCACCCGGTCGCGAATGATTTTGCCCACGGGAATGGAACCAGTGAAGCTGACAAAGTCAACTCTTGGATCGCAGATCAGCTGAGGTGCGACTGCATCGCCATAAAGCGTATTGACAGCACCCTCTGGCACACCAGCCTCCAGCACGGCTTCAATGAATTTATGTACGCTAAGCGGCGCTTTAGGGGAGGGCTTGAGTACCAGGCTGTTGCCCGCAGCGAGTGCTGGCCCCAGCTTGTGTGCGGCGAGATTGACCGGTGCATTGAATGGCGTGATAGCTGCGACCACCCCCACCGGAAAACGCATCACCATACCGATTTTTCCTGCGCCAAGGGCGCTGGCGTCCATGGGCACATGTTCGCCTTGAATTCGAACAGCTTCTTCTGCACACAAGCGCAGCACGCCGGATGTGCGCTGCACTTCGAGCAAAGAGTCGCGCAGGGCCTTGCCGGTTTCAAGCGACATGGCTCGGGCGATATCTTCTGCTCGCTTGGCGACTTGATCTGCAGCGCGCTGCAACATGGCGGCCCGCTCATAACCCGGCATATCTGCCATGGCGGCGCGCGCACCTCGTGCAGCGTTCAGCGCATCGTCCAGATCCCGGGGGCTCGATACGGGCATGTGGGCGACGATATTGCCTGCATAAGGGTTCTTGACCTGCGCCACCTGCTCGGCGTCGCGCCACTGGCCTCCGATATGCATGCGAATGTGCTCTGGAGCGGTGGTGCTGTTGCCTGGACTCATGAGATTGTTCTTCCAATGTGAATCAAGCCGATACGCCGCAGCGAACGGGCGAAAAAAGCAGTGTAAGAGCCGTGCTTTTGAGCGTCCATGAGGTTTTTCGGAAGTCCGTGTCCCAGATTCGCGAAAGCGGACAGTCCTATGAACCGCTTTGGGCTGCGGAATTTCCGCAGACCGAGTCTCATAAATCGCCATGGACGGATGGCCCTTCGCGCTTCCAGAATGGAAAGAGCGCCTGCTGGCCACCATGCCAATGCTGCGCGCTGGACTCATCTTTCGCTCACTAAAAACTCAGGAGACTTCATGATCAAGATAGTTCGGGCATCGTTTGCCATCACGCTCGCATTGGGTGCTCAGTTTGCCGCTGCACAGGCTGAAAAATTCCCCGCAAAGCCCATTCAGGCCATCATTTCTACAGCGGCAGGTTCAGCCTCCGACGTGATCATGCGCTATGTGGGAAATGACGCCACCAAAACGCTGGAGCAGCCGTTTGTGATTGTCAGCAAGGCGAGCACGACGGGCGTGATTGCTGCTGATTTTGTGCGGCGTGCCCCACCTGACGGCTACACCATCCTGTTGGCGGGCAATACGATCATGGCTGCGAATAAATTCTTGCTCAAAAGCCTGTCCTATGACCCTTTGCGAGATTTTGAGCCTGTGTCCCTTGTCACACTCAACCCATTGGTGTTGGTGGTCCGGTCAGATCTGCCTATCAAATCCGTGGCTGAGTTGGTGGCCTACGGCAAGGCTCGACCTGGGCAGATGAACTACGGAATCGGGAATGCGGGTGGGCGGGTTGCGGTTCAGCTGCTGAAGTCGGCTGCCGGGATAGAAGCGCAGGATGTGGCGTTCTCCGGTACGTCGCAGGCCATGCTTGAGTTGGTCGCCGGGCGTCTAGACTTCATGTTCGTCGACCCCGCTGTTGCTGATGCCTTCATCAAGCAGCAAAAAATACGCGCTTTGGCTGTCAGTTCTTCGGTTCGTCTTCCCTCTATGCCGGAGCTTCCGACCATGGCCGAGGCCGGCATTGCAAACTACGACTATGTTTCGTTTACAGCGATCTATGCACCACGGGGCACGCCCAAGCAGGTGATCGACTCGCTCAATGCTGCGTTCGTCAAAGCCATAGATACCCCTGATGCACAAGCGAATTTTCGTCGCTTGGGCATGATCGGTCGTTCTTCTACTCCTCAGGCATTGGCCGAATTCAACAAGGAGCAGATTGCCTCATGGCAACAATGGGTTAAACAAGCCGGGATGGAAGCGCAGTAAGTCCCCAAGATTCCCCTTTCTAAAGATAGGAGGGGGATGTTTGTGCGGTATGTTTTGACGCCAGCTGGTGGCAGATCAGTAGACCGTTTCGTTCTTGTCAAAGCCTGTCCTGAGCCTGTCGAAGTGGCGCGGCGCGAGGATCGACAGGTGCGTAATCCGTTGTATGGCCGAGGAGTTACGCTCCACAACAATCCGTTCGGGCTGAGCTTGTCGAAGTGGCGTTGCGCAAGCCTTCGACAGGCTCAGGCCGAACGGTTTTTTGAGTTGGAATGCCACATTCCGGTTGACGAAAACCATAGAACCTCAGTTCGACCGGATTTTTGCTTCCAACAAACCTTGCCGTTTGTCGAAAACAAAAACCTCTCTTCGAACCGAATCGACGCTTTTTTCAATGAAAGCGGGTGTCAGTTCAGCGCACAGTCGATGTGCTGCGGCAGCATGAACTCACGCAAACCGTCTTCACCCCATTCGGCACCGACGCCGCTGTGCTTGTATCCCGTCATGGGAGCGTCAGGCCGGAGAGGGCTGCCGCCGTTGATCTGAACCGTGCCCACCCGAAGGCGTGGCACAAGTTTCAGGCATTGGTCTTTGGCGCCAAAAAGGTAGGCCTTGAGACCCAGTTCAGAATCGTTGGCGATGTGTATCGCTTCATCCACGGTGCGGTAGGTCAGCACCACCGAGACAGGTCCAAAAATCTCATTGCGTGCCAGGGGAGCCTGATTGTCCAGGTTGCCCACCAGTGTGGGGTTGGTGAACCAGCCCTTTTCCATAGGAGGGCGTCCGCCGCCCGCGAGGATGTGTGCCCCAGCCGCAACGGCGCGCTCCAGTCCGGCTTCAATGCGCTCACGCTGTGCGGACGATATGACGGGGCCGACGATGGTGGCTGGATCCCGTGGGTCTCCCACCTTGATCTGCGCATAGGCCGTGCGGCTGACTTCCACGAACTCGTCGTAACGGCTTTCCTCCACCAGGATGCGCGTGGGTGAACCGCAACCCTGACCCGCGTTGCGCGCATAGCGGGCGTGCAGCCAGAGCGCATATTTTTCGTAGTCCACGCCAGGCAACATGATGGCGGCTGATTTTCCGCCCAACTCCAACACCACGCTGCGCAGACCTGCGGCAGCTTGCTGCATGACGATACGGCCCACGTTGACGGATCCCGTGAAGCTGACCTTGTCCACGCCCGGGTGTTCGGTCAATGCGCGGCCAGCTTCTGCAGCACCCGAGATGATGTTGACCACACCAGGAGGAAAGCCGGCTTCGAGAACAAGCTTGCCGAGCATAGCCACTGCGATGGGGGCTTGGGGTGATGAGAGCAACACGGCAGTGCATCCAGCCGCTAACGCGGCGCCTACCTTGCTGCCGCCGATCAAGATGGGGTAGTTGAAGGCGGTAATGGCCCCCACGACACCCACCGGTCGATAGGCGACTGAGCTGGTGGCGGTGTGCGTATTGTTGTAGCCGAGGTTGACTGTGCGTTCACGCGTGCCAGCTTCGGCAAACCAACGAATGAAGTTGGCTGGCGTGTCTATGTGATTGGCTTTGAGGTTGACGGGCGATCCGACTTCCGTCATCAACGCTTCCATGAGTTCGTCACGGTGCGCTTCAATCAAGTCCGCAAATTTGATCAGGATGGCTTTGCGCTTGACGGGGTCGGTCCAGACGCCGCTGTCGAACGCCGCCCTGGCGGCTTGCACTGCGGCGTCTACCTGGGCTGGTGACGCACCGCGAAACTCTGTCACCACCTCTTCGGTGGTGGGACTGATCACACTCAGTGATTCGCCTTCGCCGGCGAGAACCTGGTTATTGATGAGCAGGTCCACGTTATAAGCGTTCGCTGTAGAGGGGGCATTCTTATTGGTCATGAGTAGAAAATTCTCCGAAATAAACGCGTGTTCTGATTTCAGCAGGCGGACTATTGCTCAGAGCTTCACACACCTGAGCACCGTCGGGCTGGGCCCTTCGACAGAGCTCAGGACAGGGCCAAAAAAAGTCCGTTCGCGCTGAGCCCCTCGACAGAGCTCAGGACAGGTTCAGCCTGAACGGTGTTGTTTGTTCAAACGACACTTTCCGCTTCACTAAACCCATAGAACCTCTGCCCGAACGGTTCTTTAGAGGCTCGATCAGGAAATGACTCCATCCGATCGGAGCGTCTGCAATTCCTCCGGCGAGTGGCCGAGCCACTTGCCGAAGATCTCGTCGTTCTTGGCGCCCAAAGGCAGGCTGGGCTCTATGGGTTTACGCGGGCTGTCTTCAAAGACGAGTGGGGAGTGGGGCAGGGCGACTCTGCCGATCTCTGGGTGGTCGATCCATTGCAGGCTGCCACGGGCGTGCATGTTCTCATCGTTCATGACTTCCGAAAGCCCGCGTACAGGTGCACAGGGCACCTTGGAAGCCAGCATAAGGTCCGCCACTTCCTGCTTGGAGAGCGTGGTCGTCCAGCTCTCAAGCAAAGCGTCTACGTCGGTAAAGTTCGCGACGCGAGAAGAGCGGCTGACAAAGCGGGGGTCATCCTTGAGATCAGAGCGACCCATCACTTGAAGGATTGCACGGAAATGATGGTCGCCAGGGGCGTTCAGCACGACGTAACCGTCAGTCGTGGGGTAGACGTTATAGGGAGAAATACCCAGGCCGCCGTGGCGGTTGCCGGTGCGTGATGGCGCTGCGGCGCCACGTGCGTGGAACATGCCCAGATTCGAGGCCAGCGACGCGTAGGTGGCCTCTTGCATGGAAACTTCCACCGTACGACCAACACCAGTGCGCTCGCGCTCATAAAGTGCAGTCATGATCGCCCCGTACAGATGAATGCCTGCCATGAAGTCGCACAGGGCTGCTCCGGCTTTAACAGGTGGCTGATCGGGGTAGCCAGTGCATTCGATCACGCCGCACATGGCTTGCATGACGAGATCCATCGCAGGGTAGTCCCTGTACGGGCCTTCTTTGCCATAGCCCGAGCTAGATCCGTAGATCAGCCCGGGGTTGAGCTGATGCAGCACGTCTGCACCAAGGCCCAGACGGTCCATCACACCAGGGGCAAAGTTCTCTACCAGGATGTCAGCGCGCTGCACCATCTCAAGAAAAAGCTCGCGTCCCTTGTCCTTCTTGAGGTTCAAGGTGACCGGTTTCTTGTTGGAGTTCAACATGGCAAACGGTAGCGCCGCACCGCCCATATCGCCACGGCTTCTCAGGTGTTCGCCTTCGAACGGCTCAATCTTGATCACATCCGCCCCGGCCATGGCCATAAGGAAGGTAGCGTAAGGTCCGTTATAAACATGGGACAGGTCGAGAACGGTGATCCCCGACAGCGGATATTTTTGGGCGTCTGACATTTCTGCCTCCGAAAAAATCAATTCGCGCTTGCCGCAGCAGAACGCGCGAGCACGCGTTGGGCCGAACGCAGGTGCGGACGATCCAGCATCTTTCCATCGAGCTGGATGGCGCCCTTGGTGGGCGCCGCCTGAAATGCTTCAACGACGCGCCTGGCCCACTCCACGTCCGAGGTCGTGGGGGTGAAAGCATCGTTGATGGTGCCAATCTGGTCCGGATGGATGGCCATCTTTCCGGTAAAACCGTCACGCAATGCCTGCTCAGCTTCGCTCTTGAGCCCAGAGGTATCGCGGAAGTTGGTAAAGACAGCATCAATGGGAGCCACTTGAGCTGACGTCGCGCCCAGTAACGTGAGCGATCTGGCAAGCTCATACAGCGGGGCGTATCGACCGTCAGGCCCGCGGTTGCCCGTGGCTCCTATGTCTGCAGCCAGATCTTCGCCGCCCCAGGTCAAGCCGACCAGCCTGTCATTAGGATGCTCACCGTAACTTGCCGCTCCCAGCACGGAGGCTGCCGTTTCTGTGACGATGGGCAAGATCCGGATGCTTCCTGCGGGTATGCCTTCCCGTGCTTCCAGCGCACTCAAGTGAATGCTCAGAAGCTTGACGTCCCGCGACGATGCGCATTTTGGCAACACAATGCCGTACGGGCGCGCAAGCACCACTGCGGCTAAGTCATCCTGCGCCCACCCGGTAGAAAAGGCGTTAATGCGAACAAAGATGGGGACTTCGGCGTAGTGGGCCTTGACGAAGTCTGAGGTGATGCCCCGTGCGCGTGGCTTCTCTGCCTCCGGAACGGCATCCTCCAGATCGACGATCAGCGCATCAGCGCTGCAGCTGAGACCCTTGACGAGCTTGCGCTCGTCGTGCCCCGGAACGAAGAGAAGCGAGCGCATTTTTAGAAGTTACCCATGGAAAGGAATCCGTCGACGGGATCGAAGTCGTTGACGAGTTTTTTGCCCACGAGGTCTTTCAAGGCTTCTGTGGCTCCACCGCCCAGTGTGCCGTAGCGTACGCCGCGGTAGATGCGCGAGATGGGATAGTCGTCTGTGAAGCCATAGCCACCATGGACCTGCAAGGCTTCGTTGGCGACGCGAATCGCCATTTCGTTCACAAACATCTTGGCCACGCCTGCCTGATAGGGGTCAGGGAAAGGGTTGGCCGAGAGCGCTGCCTGATAGAGCAGGGCGCGACCAGCTTCGATGTCTCTGTACATTTCAGCCAGCTTCCATTGAATGCCCTGGAAATTGGCAACTGCCTGCCCTCGGATGGTGCGCTCACGCACGTACTTGATGGCTTCTTCGAAGGCGGCTTCAGCCATGCCGAGCGAGATGCTTGGATTCAGGCAACGCTGTGTGTTGAAAGCGCTCATCAGCTGTTTCATACCGCCTTCACGCAAGATCACGTTTTCGAGCGGAACCTCGACGTTGTTGAACTGAATCTCTGCCAGGTATTCGCCCCCCATGGTGTGATAGCGAGCGGTGACTTCGAAGCCTGGGTAGTTGCGATTGACCAGCACGCAGCCTATGCCATGGCGTCCGGGAGAACCATTGATACGCGTGAACACCACAAACCACTCGGCCTCGTTGGCGCGGCTGATGAGCGTCTTCACACCATTGACCACGGCGTGTGTGTCCTTGATGACGGTGTTGGTCTTGTAGTTAGGGACGTCGGTGCCTGCATGCGGCTCTGTCATGCAAACGGCAAGGTGGACCTTGCCTGCGGCAACCTTAGGCAGAATATCGCGCTTCATGGATTCAGGCGCGTACGTGGAAATCACGCGAACCTGAACGCCCAGCATGCCCATCAGAGCCATCGCGGTAACGTAGCAGCCCTTGGCAACCTCTTCAACCACCAAAGCCGTGTCAAAAACAGGCAGATTGGAACCGCCGTACTCTTCTGGTATGGACATGCCAAGGATGCCGATTTCTGCCAGTGCATCCAGGTTTTCCCAAGGGTAGGTGCCATCCAGGTACTTGATGGAGTTTCCGCGGAAGTCCTTGGAGTGAGACAAGTCGCGTACAGCACCCACCAGGGCACGTTGTTCATCGGAAAGCTTGAGTTGGACGGGGTTCATATGAGACTCTGTTGGTAAGGCGAAAGAAATTCTTGATTCAGGCAGGGTTGGAGGCTTGGTCCGAGGCGCGCAGCGCTCGTTCAAGTGACTCCCTATGGTCCGGGTGTGCTATGGCCAGCAAGCGTTTGGCACGTTCGGTCAGGGAGCAACCGCGCAGATGAGCCACGCCGTGCTCGGTCACGACCACATCGACCTCGACACGAGGCACGGTGACAGGTCGGTTGCCCAGCGAAGCCACAATTCGAGAGTTCTTGCCATCTGGCGTGGTCGAGGGAAAGGCCAGAATGGACTGCCCACCGGGCGACACTGTGCCTGCGCGTATGAAGTCCACCAGACCGCCGATGGCGCCCAGATAGCGGCCGCCTGCAATTTCAGCGTTGGCCTGGCCCGAAAGATCCATCTCGATCACGGAATTGATCGAATGAAATGCGGACAGCGATTGAGCGGTGCTGATCTGGTGTGTGTACCCTGCGTTGCACAGCTCTACGAGCTTGCTTTGCTCAGCAAAATCTCGCAAGCGTTGCGTGCCGAAGAGGCCACCGGTCACTGTGCGGCCCACGTCTGCACCCTTGTATGCGTTGGTGACGATGCCTTGCTCGACAAGGTCCACCAGCACATCAGAAACCACCCCGGAATGCACACCAAGCTCCTGGTGATGATTCAGGTACTTCGCCACAGCGGCCGGCAGAGTTCCGATGCCGAGCTGTACAGTGGCGCGGTTGGGTATGAGCGCGGCAACACGTGCAGCTACCTCAAGTTCTACCGAGGATGGTGCAGGGTCTGGCATGTCGATGATGCGGCTGTCGCCGTCTACCAGCCAGTCAATGTCTGACTCATCTACACAGGCGTCGCCGCCCATCAACGGCAGCGAAGGATTGAGCAATGCGACGACCACGCGGGCGCGCTCAATCATGGCCTGGGTGAAGTCAGCGATCACGCCAGTTGTAAAACCACCGCTTGGAAGAGGGCGCACCTGGATGAGGGCTACATCCACTCTGAGCCGACCGCTTCTAAGCAAGGCGGGCATAGTGCTGATCTGGCAGGGAATGATGTCTGCCAAGGCGGTGACTCTGCGGCTGGTGCCCGCGCCATTGAGTGCGCGAAAGTCAAAGTGTTCCGCAAGTTCCGGGCGCAGTGTGGGCGACTGAGTCAGGCCAAACTGAAGTGCCGGGCGGCTCAGTTCCGCCCGTTGCTCTACCAGGCGCTCAGTCAGGGCCAGAGGTTCGCCAGGACCCTGAGGCCAGGCAATGACATCACCTGGTACCAGTAACTCGGCGAACCGCAGTTGAGTGAGAGATATCTGCTTCATTGCTTATTCAGTCCAAAATGACGTGTGAGCTAACCCACCGTCTGAGCAAAACCACCGTCTGAGCCATTCCGCCGTTCGGGCTGAGCTTGTCGAAGCCTGTCCTGAGTTTGTCGAAGGGTCTTGCACAACGCTTCCTTGCTTCGACAACTTGGGACGGGCCACGCTGAGCGAACGGCTATCCGAGGTTCGGACGCGGTCCAGAGATCGGTCTTCTTGCTAATGACCTCAGTCGATCTGGATGTTCTTCTCGGTGATCAGCTTGCTCCAGCGATTGACTTCTGACTTCATCAGGTTGGTGAACTGCTCGGGCGCGCCTGGCGTGGTGGTCGCGGCTTCGCGCGCCATCGCTTCTTTCACATCGGGCTGGGTGAGAGCCCAGTTAAGTTCTGTGTTGAGCTTGCTGACGACAGCAGCGGGCATATTGGCGGGGCCCAGGAGGCCATACCAGGCTTCCAACTGGAAGTCTGGAAGACCAGCTTCAGATGCCGTTGGAATTTCTGGAGCCAGCGGTGAGCGCGCTGCACTCGTGATGGCCAGAGCCCGCATCTTGCCGCCACGGATATGAGGCAGCACCGAGGCCAGGGTAGGCAGCGTCATCTGCAAGGAGCCTCCCATCAGATCGGTGAAGGCGTGGCCAATGCCTTTGTAGGGCACGTGGGTCATTTCGATCTTCGCGGCGGAGGCAAACAGTTCAGTTCCCAGATGGTTGATGCCACCGATGCCGGCAGTCCCGTAGTTCACGGCTTTCGGATTGGCGCGTGCCAGTGCAATGAACTCAGAAAGCGTATTGGCCTTGACCTGGTTGCCCACAACAATCACGAACGGGGTTGCGCCCAGTAGACCAATTGGCTGTAGATCCTTGAACAGGTCATACGGCAATTTCTTGCCACTGGCGGCATTGGTTGTGACAGATGTGGATGCGAACAGCAGGGTGTAACCATCAGCTGGAGATTTGGCCACGAAGTCTGTGCCCAAGGTGCCGCCGCCGCCACCTTTGTTCTCAATGACGACCGCATGCCCCAGGCGGGTGCTCAACTTGGCTCCCACCATGCGCGACAAGATGTCATTGCTGCCACCTGGTGTGAAAGGGACCACCAGTTTGATGGGTTTTGTTGGAAAGGCTGCTTGTGCATTGGCTTGTAGCGGAAGCAGTGCGCCCGCGCCAGCAGCAAGCATCATTCGGCGGCTGATGTTTCTGAAATCGCTCATGTTGTCTCCTTCAATTAGTTGTTTGGGTCTTGATCGCGCGCTATGAAACCGTCATGTGACAGGGCTCAAGGCTTTGATGAGTTCACGGGCATCGCTCTGTTTTTCAAGCTGATTGACCTGAGCGCGTAGCCGGGCCACGGCATCGTCGCCGAGGGGGCGAATCGACGCGCGCATGCAATCGTGGGCTTTGCCATTGAAGTCATCCTCAGACATGGGGGCATCGGGATGCCCCAGGGGCACATCCACGCGTTCACGGTGAACGGTGCCGTCGTCCATTTCAATTTCCACCAGCACGGGCGAGATATTGCGGCCCGCCTGGCGTTCAATGTCGGCATCAACGGATGCGTCCACTTTGCTGGCGAGGGCGAGCAGATCCTTTCGTACCAGAGATGCGTCCGCAAAATGATCCATGCCCACCCGGCCGTCTATCAGCGCCGTGGCTACGGTGTAAGGAATACTGAACTGTGCTTGAACGATGGTCTTAGGCGCCTTGCGCACCTCTACTGGAGTGCAGACGGCTTGGTAGGCCTGGTGATTCAAACCGACTCGAATGGCCCGGATGCGGTCCACCCGCTGTCCAATCGTCTTGCGCAAGGTCAAGGCCGCACTGATGGCAGGATGATTGAAGCGGCAGCAAGGAAAGGGCTTGTAGCTCAGTTGGGTGAACTCGAAGCGTTCGCCCAAGCCATCTCGCAACACGGCGCGGTCGCACCGGTCATGCAGGTAAACCCTCAGAAAGCCGTCTTCGCCTTCGAAGGTTTTTTGCGCTCCGCGAATACCGACACGCGCCATCTGTACCGAGATCAGTGCTGCCATGGCTGCGAAGCCCGGTTGCATGCGCTTGGTGAGCGCAGCATCCCGGGTGACCTGATGGTTGCCGGCGACCTGCGAGTAATCTATGCCCAGTGCGTTGATCATCTGGGTTTCGTTCAATCCGAGCACGCGTCCGGCGGCCACGGTAGCGCCAAAGTGACCGAACAGTGAGGTGTACATATACCCGCTCTCGATGATGCCAATCTGCGTTGCAACACCAATGCGGCAAATGGTTTCCAGGCCGGCGGCCACGCCCGCGATAAAGTCGGAGCCAGACACGCCGCCCGCAAGTTCCGCAGCCGCTAGAGCGGCGGGCACCACTGAAACACCCGCATGGAGAACGGCTGCGTCATGTGTATCGTCGTAGTCCCTGGCGTGCGCCATGGCACCATTGACCCAGGCGGCCTGATGGGCGGGCACCTTGTCTCCGAAGACCAGTATGCTGGCTTGCGGCGCGCCGCCCCACTGAGTGGCCAGACCATGAAGTTCCGATATGCCTGCGGCGCTCGAACCGGCGGCAGCGCACGCCAGGGTGTCGAAGATATTGGCTTTGGCGGCCAATACGGCCTCTGGAGGTAGAGTATCCAGCGACAGCTGAGTGGCGAACCGGCTAAGGGTGACCGCGTAGTCTTCTGTCGTTGTCTCTTGCATGAACCAGACCTTCTATGGATAAGTGGGGCTAGTCTAGAAATGGAAGCCCGCTGTGTCCATGGCGTTTTTCGGAACACCGTCTTCATGTCTCGTGAAGGTTCGGTTGATCCATGGGCTTACCCTTGGAGGAAAATGGGTCAAACAGGCAACTTTTGAGTTGTCACGCTCATTGAGAAGCGACAATGGGCGCCGCGCTGGCCAGCCGAGGCAGTTGCCTAAGAAAATGGAGCCAACACCATGTTGATTGATCTTGTTCAGCTACGCACTTTCGTGGCCGTGGCCGAAGAGCAGCATCTCACCCGTGCTGCGGAGCGCTTGCACATCAGTCTGTCCGCAGCCAGTGCCCACGTGCGCGCCATAGAGGAGCATCTGGACACTCAACTATTTGTGCGCACCAATCGAAGCCTGGAGCTTACCCAGGCCGGCGAGACACTGGTGCGCAAAGCCAAGCTGCTGTTGAACGAGGCGGTGCTGTTTTCGTCCTTTGCCAGCGAACTGAAGGGAAAGATCCAGGGAACCTTGATGGTGGGAACCAGCAGCGATCTCACCGCCAACCGATTGGGAGAAGTGGTTTCTGACCTGCGCTCGCACCACAGGCTGATCAAGGTCGATTTGCGGGTGCGCCCCTCATCCAGTACACGCCAGGGACTCAAGAACGGGGAATTGGACATAGGTGTGCTGCTGGACCGCCCCACGGATGCCGCACTGGTCTACCATGAACTGACGCGAGTGCACTTCAGCATCGTCGGGCCAGTGAGCTGGAAGGAGCAGATCGAATCGGCCAGCTGGCAAGAATTGGCGGATCTTCCCTGGATCGCGCCTGCAGACAGCGGCATGGCTTATTCAGCGGTCTTGCAGGAGGTATTTGGTGCCAGGGGTCTCACGCTCAACACCGTCATAGGGTTTGATAACGCCACCTCCGCACGCGCACTGGTCGAGCGCGGGGCAGGTGTGACGTTGGTCAGGCGAGAGCACGCTGTAGAGGGTGAAGCGGCAGGGCGCCTGGTCGTTTCGCCCCTATCCGTGCCGTCTCAGTATTCTCTTTGCGCCGCGCACTTGGCGAGCCGGCGTAATGACCCGCTCATCCGGGCATTTCTGGATTCCGCAGCGCGGGTCTGGCCTGAGGTAACTACCCTGAACGTGGGTTCCGACACGGGCGTGTGAACAGCCCAAGGCCTGAGCCGTTCGCGTTGGCCCGTCCGAACGCGACAGGCTATTTAGCCTAGCTCCACGGTGACAGGCGCGTGGTCGCTGGGCTTGGTCCATTTGCGCGGAACACGGTCCACACTGCAAGCCTTGACTTGCGGAACCAGAGGCGTGCTGACCAGGATATGGTCAATGCGCAAGCCCCGGTTTTTCTGGTAGCCCAGCATGCGGTAGTCCCACCAGGAAAAACTCTTGGGAGGTTGGTCGAACATGCGGAAGGCATCGTGCAGGCCGAGGCCCAACAGCGCCTTGAAGTGATCTCTCTCCACGGTGGTGTGATGAATGGTTTCAGCCAGGCCCACGGGGTCGTAGCTATCGCGGTCTTCAGGCGCGATGTTGAAATCCCCCAGCAGCACCAGACGCGGGTGAGCTGCCAGTTCGTTGCGTAACCAGCTTTGCAGGCCATTGAGCCAATTCAACTTGTACTGAAACTTCTCGGAGCCCGGCTCCTGACCATTGACGAAGTAGCCGTTGACCACACGAAGTGGGCCGTTGGGCGTTTCTACCGTTCCCGCAATGACGCGAGCCGATTCATCTGCAAAGCCTTCTATGTTGCGCGCGACGTTGGCCACGGGCGAACGAGAGAGCAGGGCGACGCCGTTGTAAGTCTTCTGTCCGAAGGCAACCGCTTCGTACCCAATCTCACGCAGCGCATCGTGCGGAAACTTGTCGTCGGTGAGCTTGAGCTCCTGCAAAGCCAGCACGTCGACGGGGTTGGCAGTGAGCCAATCCAGCACGTGCTGCAGTCGGGCGGTGAGGGAGTTGACGTTCCAGGTAGTGATTTTCATAGGCCTGCCAACTATATATTTTTATTGCCGGCTGTATTGAGTGGATAAGTTTTTCTTAAGTGAAAACCCGATTGTTGATTGTCGGACAATCAAACAAACTAACCATCTTTGAAATTGGTCTTGACCTATGACTGCTCCAATCGTTCGTATCAGCGGGTTGCACAAGTGGTTTGGCGAAAACCATGTACTCAAAGGCATTGACTTTGATGTCCAGCCGGGTGATCGGGTCGCGGTTCTCGGATCCAGTGGTTCTGGCAAGAGCACATTCCTTCGATGCCTGAATTTCATGGAGATACCCACGTCCGGAAGCATTGAACTGAAAGGCAAGCGCATAGGCAAGCCATCTGGCCTGGACGCCAAGGGCGAGCGTACGTCTTATTCGCAGAGCGAACTCTCGGAAGTTCGCAAACAGGTCGGCATGGTTTTCCAGCAGTTCAACCTGTTCCCCCACATGACGGTATTAGGCAATGTCATGGAAGGGTTGACCACCGTGCTTGGGCTTGAGGCAAAGATCGCCCGGCAGCGTTCCATGGCGCAATTGGAGAAGGTTGGTATGGCGCACAAGGCGGATGCTTATCCAGGGCGTTTGTCTGGTGGTCAGCAACAACGGGTTGCTATTGCCCGCGCTCTTGCGATGGAACCTGAGGTTCTGTTGTTCGACGAGCCGACCTCGTCCCTGGACCCAGAACTGGTGGGAGAAGTCTTGAACGTTATCAAGGACCTGGCTCAGGAGGGGCGGACGATGCTCCTGGTGACTCACGAACTGGGGTTTGCCTATCACTACGCGAACAAGGTTCTATTTCTTGCGGACGGTCAGTTCTACGAGACAGGTACCCCTGACGAGGTGCTCCGAAACCCGCAGAAAGAGCGGACGCAACGCTTCCTTGAGCGGTTTACGGCATTCAGCTTCTGAAGCCGAAGCCGCCCCCTCTAGATTCTTGAAGGCCAACTATGCAACTTTCCCCCCAAGCTTCAACAACCAGTTCCCAGGCGTATCGCGCGGACGATAGAAACGAGACAGTGCTTGTCTATATCAACGGAGAGTATGTTCCGCGTCAGGAGGCGCGCATCTCCGTTTTTGACGCGGGCTACGTCTGCGGTGACGGGGTCTGGGAAGGTGTTCGTCTTGTCAACGGCAAAGTCATTTCCTTCGACCTGCACGTCAATCGCCTGTTTGAAGGTGCGAATTCCATTGCCATGGACATCGGGTTGTCCCGAGAGGAAGTCAAGAATGTCATTACCAAGACATTCGAGACCAACGGCATGGTAGATGGTGCTCATGCCAGGTTGATGGTCACACGCGGTGTCAAGAAAACGCCCAATCAGGACCCGCGTTTCATCATCGGCAAGGCGACAGTCGTGTGCGTTGCCGAACACAAGGTCGTGGACGCCTCTGCAAAGAAAAAAGGGCTCTCGCTTTACACGTCCACTATCCGTTGCAGTGCTCCTGATGTATTCGACCTCCGCCTCAATTCCCACAGCCGCCTGAACTTCATACAGGCGCTGATTCAGGCGATCAACGCCGGAGCGGATGAGGCCATCATGCTGGACCCGCACGGGTTTGTCTCCAGTTGCAATTCGACTAATTTCTTTGTGGTCCGGGATGGCGCGCTTTGGACCTCATCGGGACGCTACTGCTTCAATGGCATTACCAGAGCGACCATTCTTCGTCTTGCGCGAGAAGCTGGCATTCCCGTTCACGAAGGCGACTACACATTGGCTGAGACCTATGCAGCACAAGAAGCTTTTGTGACGGGAACATTGGGCGGCATTACCCCCGTTTCCATGATCGACGGCCGGAGGGTGCCCACCGAGGGCATGGGCTCGCTCACCAGTCGCCTCAATGATCTGTATCAGCAGTACATCATTGCCTGAGTTTCCAACTCCTCATAACCAACCTCTGACAGGAGCTTCCCATGACCGTTTTTTCTCGCTCTGCGGCTCTTCGCCGCACCATCGTTGCAGGGCTTGCCTGCATGGGCCTGCTGGCTGGGGCCGCCACGGGCGCCCAAACCCTTGATAAGGTCAAGCAGTCTGGACAGTTGAAAATCGGCGTGGCTGCAGGCGATCCTTGGTATTACCGTGACCCGGTATCTGGCCAATGGAGTGGCGTAGGTGTCCTGGTAGGCGAGCAGATTGCAAAGAGTATGGGCGTCAAGATGATTCCTGTCGAGACGACTTGGGGGAACAGCGTAGCCGGTCTTCAGTCGGGTCAATTCGACGTGATGTTTGTGCTTGACGCAACAGAGGAACGCAAGCGAGCTATTGACTTTCCGGCCACACCTCTGCTTTGGTATGCGCAAGGCGTCTTGGCAAAGGATGGTCTTGTTGCGAAGAACTGGGAGGATCTGAACAAGCCCGACGTTCGCATCGGCGTGGCTCTGGGCACTGCAACGGACCGTGATCTAACCAAGCGCTTGCCGAACGCCAGGATTGAGCGCTTTACCAATACCGACGAGACCGTGGCCGCGTTCAATGCAGGCAGGGTCGATGCGATTGGCTTTTATCACTCCGTGCTTGCCATCGCTTACTCCAAGATCAAGAAAGGCAGTGTGCAAGTGCCTAAACCCGTCGTCGCTATCCCCACCAGTGCGGGTGTACGCAAGGAGAAGGAACCCGCCTTTCGGGACATGCTAGACCAGCAATTCAAGAAGATGTATGACTCTGGCCAGACTCAAACTCTCTATAGCCAATACCTCAAGACCAAGGGGCTCGATCCGGAAAAACAACCCGGTGTGACCAAAGAAGCTCTGGAAAAATAAATAGCCGACTAGGCGCAGCCGTCATGAACTACGACTGGGATTTTGGAGCTGTCTGGGAATACCGCCAGATGTTCCTGGACGGGGCGCTCGGTACGCTCAAGATTGCTGCCGTGGCGATCTTTGTTGGCGTAATCATCGGTGCTCTGCTGGCAACCATGAGGCTTTCCATGCGCAAGTGGTTGATGTACCCAGCCCTGTGGTTCACCGAGTTCTATCGGAACACGCCGCCCCTGGTTCATTTCTTCTGGGCGTTCTACGCATTGCCCGTCTTGATTGGCGTCAGTCTGGATCCGTATGCCGCGGCCATCATTGCGCTGTCGACACAGTCGGGTGCGTTCTATGCGGAAGTTTTCCGTGGCGGGGTGATCTCGGTGGACCGTGGGCAGTGGGAAGGAGCCCGCGCCTTGGGGATGAGGCCCATGTGGGTCCTGCGGCGGGTGATCTTGCCGCAGGCGACGCAACGCATGCTGCCCCCGTTTCTGGAGCGTTCATTTGAGCTCATCAAGACCACCGCGCTCGCATCTACTTTGGCATATTCCGATCTGATGTATCAGGCAATGCAAGTTAATTCGATCACGTTCCGGCCGCTTGAGGTCTACACCGTCGTTGCGGGCATCTTCTTTGTCACCTTGTTGACCTTGAGCATGTTGGCCCATGTTGTGGAAGCTCGTCTTGCGCGCTCCTCCGATTCTTTTGCCGGGTGACAGCCATGCAATTTACTTGGGACTTCACTCCGGTATTTCAGAACTACTACGTGCTGCTCAAAGGTGTAGGCATGACAGCCTTGCTGTGGGTCATCGCGTTCCCGGTCTCGATGTTGATCGGCTTTTTTATTTCGCTGGTGACTGGATCGAGAAACCGAGCCGCCAATCTGGTGGGACGAGGCTATGTCGAGATCTTTCGCAACACACCCGTGATTATCCAATTGATCTGGTTTTTCTACGCGTTCCCCATCCTGACAGGTCAACAGTTGACACCTATCGTGGCTGCACTGTTTGGTCTCGTACTGAATGCATCGGCGTACTGTTCGGAGATTTTCCGCGGTGGAATCGCTTCCATACCCAAGGGGCAATGGGAAGGTGGGCGAGCGCTAGGGATGAGCCGCCAACAATTGATGAAGCGAATTATCGTCCCGCAGGTGTTCTCGCGCATGCTGCCTGCGTTTACTAACCGTGGAATCGAACTTGCAAAGAATACTTCTATCGCCTCTGTCATTGCCGTGCAGGAACTGATGTATCAAGGCAGAGCGCTGTCTTCTGCTTTCTACCGGCCCCTCGAGATTCTGACGGCGGTGGGCATCATTTATTTCCTCCTGATCTACCCCGGTTCGTACCTGGCGTCTCGGCTGGAAAAGCGATACGCCGCGCGCGTATGACGGTCGTGTGAGGTTTTCGAAGGACAATCACCCCATCATGAGCAGCATCCCAAAATTTGCACCCGTTCCCACGTTGACGAGGCGCGACCAAGTGGCCGAGACGCTGCGCAAGGCCATCCTGGCCGGGCAAATTCCTCCTGGAACTCAACTGATCGAGAGCAGGCTCGCCAACGATATGGAGGTGAGCCGTGGACTTCTCCGTGAGGCCATCAGGGAGCTGATAGAGAGCGGCTTGGCTCACAACAGGCCTTACGCCGGTACCTTCGTGACCGAAGTTAACTCGGACGTTCTGCGCGATGTCTATGAGATGCGGCGGGTCATGGAAAGGCAGGCCTACGCACGCATTTGGCCCTTACGCGACCTGGGTTTCCGGACTGAGTTGAGCCGCCGTTTTGCGCAGATGATCGCTGCGGTCGAGAGCGATGATCTTGGGGATGAGATTCGCGCAGAGGCACATTTTCACGGCCTCGTCTATGAGCGCTGTGGCAACCATCTGATGCCGTCCTTCTGGCAGCAGATGACCCAAAAAATTCAGCTCGGGTTTGCCATCTGCCAGATCGCCCACGCCCCCAAGGTTGACTTCGAACAGAACCACCGAAAATTCCTTGAGTGCGCATTGGGTGATAGTCTGGATGAGATGTTGGCCGAATTGGATATCCATCTGGATCGTGGGCTTGCAACCATACAGTTCGAGGCTGACAGCACGTCTCACGCGTCGTTGGCTGTTCTGAAGTAGTTCTTGCAGCAACCTGGGCAACTCCAGGATTTGGAAAGGCTGAGCGCTGGAATCCGGCGTTGACCCGCCTGGCATTTGCCCCCTTGTACTTACCGTCCCCTTGAGGGGGCGGAAGCAGCGCATGCGGTACGCGGCCATCAATGATGTGCACGGCATTGACCCCGCTTTTGGCGGCATCCAGGGCGCCAGCAATCTTGGGCAGCATGCCACCACTGATAGTGCCGTCTGCGATCAGATCGTCAATGCCGGCCGGCGTAAGTTCCGGCAAAAGCTGACCTTGCTTATCCAGCACGCCAGGAATGTTAGTGAGCATCCACAGAGCCCTCGACACCTCTCTGCAGTCTGAGCCCAATCCCCAAGAAAAAGTGGTTAAGGCATCTCCGGGATAATTCCCGCATCAGCGCCCGGCATCCGCGATAGGTTTTGCAGAGGCTCCTTAACCATTTCGGGTATTTATGGAAATCAAGGTCAATTTTCTCGACAAGCTCCGGCTGGAAGCCAAGTTTGATGATTTCACGGTAGTCGCCGATCAGCCCATTCGCTACAAGGGCGATGGCTCGGCACCTGGCCCGTTTGATTATTTTCTGGCCTCATCGGCTCTGTGCGCTGCTTATTTTGTAAAGCTCTATTGTTCGACCAGAAACATCCCGACAGAAAATATTCGCCTGTCGCAGAACAATATTGTCGATCCTGAAGACAGGTATCAACAGATCTTCAAGATCCAGGTAGAGCTGCCGGAAGACATATCCGCCAAAGACCGCCAGGGCATCTTGCGCTCCATTGAGCGTTGCACGGTCAAGAAGGTCGTGCAAGCAGGCCCTCAGTTTGTTATCGAAGAAGTGCAGAACCTGGATGCGGATGCTCAGGCGCTGCTCACGCTGAATCCGGCCTCTGACGCCAGCACCTACATTCCTGGCAAGGATTTGCCCTTGGAGCAGACCATTGCCAATATGTCAGCAGTATTGGCAAACTTGGGCATCAAGATTGAGATCGCCTCTTGGCGCAACATCATTCCCAACGTGTGGTCGCTGCATATTCGTGACGCGCACTCGCCCATGTGCTTTACCAATGGCAAGGGATCGACCAAGGAAAGCGCGTTGGCATCCGCCTTGGGCGAATACATTGAGCGACTGAGTTGCAACCATTTCTATGCGGGTCAGTTCTGGGGTGAAGAGCTTGCTGAGGCGGATTTTGTTCATTACCCGAACGAGCGCTGGTTCAAGCCGGGCCCGGACGATGCACTGCCGCCAGAAATCCTGGACGATTACTGCCTGGAGATCTTCAACCCGGATGGCGAGCTGCAAGCTTCGCACCTGCATGACACCAATTCGGGCTTTGTAGAACGCGGCATCTGTTCGCTGCCTTTCACGCGCCATTCCGATGGCGAGACCGTGTACTTTCCCACCAACCTGGTGGAGAACCTCTACGTCAGCAACGGCATGAGCGCAGGTAACACGCTGGCTGAAGCTCAGGTGCAGTGCTTGTCCGAGATCTTTGAACGAGCCGTCAAGCGCGAAATCTTGAACTCCGAGATTGCGCTGCCCGATGTGCCCGCAGATGTGCTGGCCAAGTACCCCAGCATCTTGGCGGGTATCAAAGGCTTGGAAGAGCAGGGGTTTCCTGTGCTGGTAAAGGACGCGTCGCTAGGCGGGAAATACCCCGTGATGTGCGTCACCTTGATGAACCCGCGTACAGGCGGCGTGTTTGCCTCATTCGGAGCACATCCCAGCCTGCAGGTGGCTCTGGAACGGAGTTTGACCGAGTTGCTGCAAGGTCGCAGTTTTGAGGGCTTGAACGACTTACCCCGGCCTACCTTCAACAGCAATGCGGTGACGGAGCCCAACAACTTTGTGGAGCACTTCATTGACTCCAGCGGCATCGTCTCCTGGAGGTTTTTCAGCTCCAAATCTGACTACGATTTTGTAGAGTGGGACTTCTCCGGAAAAGGCGAGCAATCCAACGCGGACGAAGCGGCCGAACTTTTCGGAATTCTGGAAGAAATGGGCAAGCAAGCCTACGTTGCGGTGTATGACCAGTTGGGTGCCACGGCCTGCCGGATCCTGGTTCCAGGCTACTCAGAAGTCTATCCAGTGGAAGACCTGGTCTGGGACAACACCAACAAGGCCTTGCTGTTCCGCGCCGACATTCTGAATCTGCATCACTTGGACGATTCCAGCCTCGAATCATTGCTGGATCGACTCGAGAACAACGAATTGGATGATTACGGTGATGTCGCCACGCTGATTGGCATCGAGTTTGACGAGAACACCGTCTGGGGCCAGTTGACCGTTCTCGAACTGAAGCTGCTGATTCAACTTGCACTGCAGCGGTACGAAGAAGCTCAGGAGCTCGTTGGAGCGTTCCTGCAATACAACGACAACACCGTTGATCGTGGCTTGTTCTATCAAGCCTTGAATGCGGTGCTTGAAGTCGTGCTGGACGACGAGCTTGAGATCGAAGATTTCGAGGCCAACTTTCGGCGGATGTTTAGCGACGAGCGTATGGACGCCGTGCTGGGCTCGGTCGATGGCAGTGTCCGATTCTTTGGGTTGACGCCGACCAGCTTGAAACTGGAGGGCCTGGACAGGCATCACCGGCTGATGGATAGCTACAGGAAGCTCCATGCGGCAAGGGCTCGCGCTGCGGCAGCGTCTGTTGTGCCCGTTTAGTCAGAAATCCGCGTTTCGCCATTCACGCCAGTGAAGACAACTTTGTCCAGGCTTCTGTCCGCGGGCCGTTGGCTCGTCGTCTGTGGGTGTTTCGTCATGACCGGCATGGCAGTACCCACAGCCTGGGCGAGTGATTCTGATAAAGCCGCCTACCGCGTACCCCCGGACTTGTTTGCGAGCGACCCGCGCGGCCCACACCCTATAGGCACTTTTGAGGAGCTCTGGGTCAATGACCGCATTGATGATCCAAGCACTTCCAATGCAGGTGACGCACGCAAGCTGATGGTCCAGGTCTGGTATCCGGCGGCTGTCCTGGAGAATCCGCGCAAGGCGCCGTATGCGATCAGCCCACAGCTCTATGCGGATGATCACTGGGTGCACAAGCTGGCCCATGTGCGTACTCAATCCATATTGGACGCATCGCTTGCGACCGGCAACAACCGCTACCCGGTTCTCATCTACAACCACGGCGGCACGCATACCCACTTCAGCGGTACGTTTCAGACGGAGTTTCTCGCCAGCCACGGCTACATCGTGGTGTCCATAGGGCATTCAGGTGCCAACGAAATCCGCCGCTTTCCAGATGGAACATCCTACTCAAACGATGGCCAGAAATGGAGAGGGGAAGTCACTGATGGAGGCAAGCTTTCTCGTCGCGAGCAACTGGAAATAATGCTGGCTTCTTCCGATGTGAGCCTGTATGTCCAGGACATCAGCTTCGTGCTCGACCGGTTGACCCAACTGGATAAAAGCCCCAAGAGCCGCCTTTTCTCCCGCCTTGACCTCGAGCGGGTGGGTTCATTGGGTTGGTCTCTTGGGGGCTTTACGTCACTGCAAGCCACGCGTGATGAACCACGTGTCAAAGCAGCAGCCAATCTCGATGGTTGGCCACATGGCCTGCTTGGGCCAAGGGGAGTGGTCACCTTGGGCAGCGAACGGCCAGTTCTCCTGATGTTCGGGGGTGAGGGCCCCGTGCCTCAAGCCCGTGGCAAGAACATCGAAGCAGACGCCGCGCGCATTGAGATGAGCAGTGCCGCCGCCTTGCATTACTGGACCATGCTGGACAGAACTTCAGCAGATTGGTTTCACATCACTATGGATCGCACCGATCACGGTAGCTTTGCGGATACCAGCCTCTTCAAAGCTCACGATGCGCGCATGCTGCATCCGCGCGCTGCGCATGCCATGATCAACGGATACGTACTGGAGTTCTTCGACCGGTATGTGAAGGGCGCGATCCATGAATCGCCTCTTCTGACGGGTAAGGTGAGCTACCCGGATGCCGCTGTTCTACGCCGCCTGCAGCCCAAGTAACACATCGCACATCGATTCAGGGTAATTCCCGCCTGTCGAGAGCGCCGATCGCTGGGTTGCGATGCACCTCCAACCCAGGTCCGCTAAAGTCCGCACCGTTGCCACTCTCCCGATCGATCACCATGGACATGCGTGCGATTTACTATTTCGTCAATGCTTATGAGGAGCGCAGTTTCACCGCAGCAGCGGAGAAAGTACACGTTGTTCAATCGGCTTTGAGCGCGCAGATCCGTAATCTGGAAGAGCAGTTTGGAGCACCGCTTTTCGAGCGCGGAGCAAGGGGCGTGGTGCCCACCCCTGCAGGACAGCGCCTGTATGAACTCAGCTTGCCGCTGCTGCGCGATCTGGCGGCGGCGGAGCAGGAGGTCATCGATCTGGTCCAAGGCAAAAAGATCACGGGATCGCTGCGCATTGGCCTGCCTTCGTCCATTTGCAGGGGCATCCTGGGGGGTGTGTTGCGGGAGTTCCGAGAGCGCTATCCCAAGGTGGATGTGAGCATCGTGGAGGCCTATCACCGCACGCTGACGGAGCAGGTTCAGGCCGGGCAACTGGATGTGGCGCTGGCTGCCATGCCGCAGGAACACAGCGGCCTGGCGTTTCACTCCAGCATACGGGATCTGTGCGTGATGGTCTCTGGGCAGCCCATACACGGCAAGTCTCTCACGCCGTGCGATCTGACGGCGCGCGATGACCTCAAGCTGGTCGTGCCTTCTGACCGCCATCTGCTGGGTCAAGCCATCAGTACGCTCATTGCCAGCGGCGCCGTGAAACCCCGCTCGCTGATGCGGGTCGATGGCACTATTGCGACAATGGAAAGTGTGCTTGCATCAGATTGGGCTTGCCTGTCTCCCATGACCGCGGTGGTTCATGAACTCGACTCGAAGGAATACTTCATCTACCCGGTGATCAATCCGGACTTGCGCTTTGATCTCTACCTGGTTCGCGACCAACGCAGACCGCTGACACCCGCCGCCAGAGCCTTCGCGGAGATTCTGGAACGCAGATTGGTTGAAGTGCGTGCGCTATGGGACGCTGCCGTAAGCGAGCACGGCAAGTCGCTCTCATAGCTCCTCGGCAACCTGAGCTTGCCCCCGGAAAAACTTGGGGCATGTGCCGAACGAGTCATCGGATTGAGTGATGGTTGCCATCCATTTAAATCGCTTTTGCTGAATTGTCTCGCTGACTAGTATTGCGGTCATTCACAAAATGACCGAGACAAAGATGGATCCGATGATAGAGAGCGCGTGCCGCAATGAGGCACTGCTACGCCAGTCTCTGGAGGACGCGGACGTGGTACCCGCACTGATGGTCCTGGCCCAGTTGACAGACGAAAGCGCACTGCTGGAGGAGGCCGCTCCCTACATTGAAGGGGCATGGAGCTATCAACAAAAGATTCCCCCTGAGCTGGCAAAACGTATCAGAGAGCGCCTGATAGGCGTGCTCCAGGACTACGCACAAAGTGAACGACCAGTGCCGCGCGTTGTTCCTGATGAACGCTTGCAACGCATCATGAGCGTGGGTGCCGGGCAGCAAGTGCCCGCATCTTATGTGCCGCTGCTGATTGAAGAAATGCGGCTCGCAGATCAAGACCCACGTGCCGTGCACTGGCACTCCGGTCAGGCACCGGAGTCGGTAGAGGATTTCCGGGTGGTGGTCATAGGTGCCGGCTTGTCTGGCATTTGCGCCGGCATACGTTTGCGGCAGGCGGGCATACCATTTGTGATCCTGGAGAAGAATCATGAAATGGTGGGAACCTGGTTCGAAAACGACTACCCAGGCTGTGGTGTGGACACGCCCAACCACTTTTACTCCTTTTCCTTCAACCCCAAAAACGACTGGTCTCACCACTTCGCCAAGCGGGATGAGATCTTCGAGTATTTCAGAGACACCGCCGAATTGCACGACCTGCGCCGCCACGTGCGCTTTGGGGTTGAGGTTACGCGGCTTCAGTACCACCAGAACGTTGGGACCTGGAGCATTGAATTGCGCAAGGAAGATGGGGCTCTTGAGACGCTGGACGCTCAGGCGGTCATCAGCGCTGTAGGTCTTCTTAATCGGCCTGCGCTACCGGCCATTGAGGGGCTGGATGAGTTCGCCGGCCCGAGCTTTCATACGGCACGGTGGGACCACGGGGTTGACCTGAAGGACAAGCGCGTGGCCATGATAGGTACAGGGGCCAGTGCCATGCAAGCTGGCCCGGAGATAGCTCCTCACGTCGCCAAGTTGACACTCTTTCAGCGTTCTCCTCACTGGGCGGCGCACAACCCCAACTACCACAAGCCTGTGAGTGCAGGTCAGCAGTGGGCTCTGGAGAACATCCCATTGTTCACGGAGTGGTGCCGCTTTCTATTGTTCTGGGCAGGCTCTGATGGTTTCCACGATACGCTGCAGGTTGATCCGGACTGGACGCAGCCCGAGTTGTCGCTCAATCGCGATAACCACGCCATGCGGGAAGTGCTCATCTCACATATCCGGCGCGAACTGGAAGATGACGAAGAGCTGATCGCTAAGTGCGTTCCCAACTACCCTCCCTATGGCAAGCGCATGCTGCGTGACAACCATTGGTACCGCACGCTGCGCCGCCCTAACGTGGCGCTTGAGAACGGTCCGATCGAGCGCATCACAAACGACGCAGTCGTGATGCAGGACGGTACTCGTCATGAAGTAGACGTTCTGATTCTCGCCACCGGCTTTCATGCGGGCAAAGTCCTGTGGCCTTTGGAGATCTCCGGGCGCGATGGCCTGAACCTGGCAGATGCCTGGAAGGGCGAGAATCCTCGCGCCTATAAAGGCATGACCATGCCGGGCTTTCCGAACCTGTTCGTGATTTGCGGCCCCAATACGGCGCTGGCACACGGTGGCAGCCTTGTATTCCACACCGAATGCCAAGTGAAGTACATCATGCAGGCCTTGCGCGCCATGCTGGAAAACGACTGGCAAGCGATTGAAGTACGTGAAGACATCCATGACCGCTACAACGATGAGGTCGATGAACGTTGCCGCGGCATGGTGTGGTCTCACCCAGGGGTGAGCAGTTGGTACAAAAACAGCGAGAACCGCGTGACCATCACTTCACCTTGGAAGTTGGTGGACTACTGGGAGCTCACGCGCGAGTTCGAGCCGGATGACTATCTCGTTACTCCCAGTGCCATCGTCCCTGCGATTTCCCCTGCGATCGCCATCGTCAATGACCCCGCCGACCAATCTACCGACGAAGCCGCCGGCCAATCGGCATAAGAACCCTTAGCCCGCAATTTTTTGATCTGACATGATGCAATTCGAATCTTCCTACACCGTGCGCGGCGTCAAGCTGCGAATGTTCCGAGGCGGGCAGGGCGAACCTGCGCTGTTCCTGCACGGTGCAGCCGGCTTGAGCCACTGGACGCCATTCTTTGAAACCATGTCGCACGGGTTCGACTTCATTGCTATCGAGCACCCAGGCTACGGTAAGTCGGATGCGCCTGAGTGGATTTCTTCCATGGGCGAGTTGGCGGCGTTCTATCTGGACGTGATTGAGGGCCTTGGTGTAGATCGCGTCCACCTGATCGGCAGTTCCCTGGGGGGCTGGTTGGCGAGCGAGATTGCCGTTCGAAACAGCACGCTGCTGCGCAGTCTTACCTTACTCGGTCCGGCAGGATTGCGGCGCGATGATATTCCCGTGCCCGACATGCTGTCCTGGACGCCGCAAGAAGTAACTCGAAAAGCTTATTTCGACCAGTCCATCGTGGAGCGCATCCTGTCCATGGAAATGACGCATGAGCAGAAACAGATGCTTGCCAAGAACCGCGCCAGCACTGCGCGTTTGGGCGGTGGACCCACAGGATTTTTCAATCCAGTCCTGGAAGGCCAGTTGAATGCGCTCATGACACCTTCGTTGGTGTTATGGGGGGACACCGATCTGATTTGTCCCACGCCATACGCTGAAGTGTGGAGCAAGGCACTGCCGCGTTCGCGCAAGGTCATCTTGCCGCAATGTGGCCATCTGCCTCACTTTGAGCAACCGGAAGAGACGGCTCGGCAGATCCAGGGATTTCTGACGCAGCTCTGAACGCCTGGAGGCTTTCGCCAGATTGGGGATGGCCCGCTCTCTCAAACTTTCCGAATTTTTTTCCGGAATTCCCCGCAATGGGCACCAGACCCGTTTTCTTAACTTTCAGGAGACAAGCATGAACATCAGGAATCTATTGGCTTCGGTAGCGGCTGCGTTGACGCTGGCCGTAGCCCCTACGGTGTCCGCCAACAGCAACACCATCCGCATCGGCACTTTCAACCCAGCGACGGGGCCCGCCGCAACGATTGGCGATCCTGAACTCAAAGCCGTTCGGCTATGGGTGAAGTTGCTCAACCAGAAGGGCGGTATTGACGGTCGCAAGATTGAGTTGGTTGAGTACGACGATCAGTCGAAGTCGGCGATGGCTGTGAGTTACATGAAGCGCATGATCGAGAACGACAAGGTGGACATCGTCGTCGGCGGCGGTGTTTCAGGCCATGCGCTGGCCGCCGCTCCCATTGCAGAAGCCGCTGGCGTGCCGTTTGTGGCCATGGGCACCACGAGCCGCCTGACGGAGCCTGTGCGTCCGTGGGTGTTCAAGGTCGCTGCTGGCGAAGCGCTCACCGTGCGCAAGACGCTTATTCACATGAAGAATCGGGGTGTCACCAAGGTGGGGCTGTTGTCTTCCACTTCGGCTTTCGGCGTTTCTGGTCAGCAGGCAGTGCGGGAGCTGGTTCCCGCCATGGGCATGACCCTGGTGGCGGATGAGCAATATGCTGACAACGACAAGGACCTGTCTCCCCAACTCAATACCATTCGGGGCAAAGGTCCGGATGCGGTCTTTGTGTTTGGCCTGGGTGCGGGCGCTGCGCTGGCTGCCAAGAACTTCCACCAGTTGCAGATCGGAAAACCCTTCTACGTGGCCACCGGCAATGCTACTGAGCGCTTCATCGAACTGGCAGGACCAGGTGCAGAAGGTGTTCTGATGTCCACTGTGGCGATGCCGATTGTTGATCAGCTGGCAGACAGCGACCCGCGCAAGAAGATCATCCAGACGCTCAAGCACGAGTATGAGAAGGAATACAAGATCGAAGTGTCGGCGTTCGCTGCAACCGGCTACGACGGCTTGATGATCGCAGTGGATGCCATCCGCCGCGCGGGCGGTGCGCACGACAAGAAAAAGGTGCGCGAAGCGCTGGAGTCGACCAAGGGCCTGGTGATGATCAACGGCACCTACACCTACACACCGAAGGACCACGCTGGCCTGGATATCGATTCCGTCTACACCATGCGTGTAAAAGGCAAGGGCTTCGCACTGGAGAAGGACGCACCTTAAGGCGCGCCCGGACCTCTGACAGCAACCGCATCGGGATCGACCAATGGATGGTTTTCTGCAGCTGGCGATCTCCGGTGTCGCCATGGGTTCAATCTATGCGCTGGTCGGCTTGGGCTACGCGCTGATCTACAACGCCAGCCACGTGGTCAATCTGGCGCAGGGAGAGTTTGTGATGCTCGGAGGCATGGGTGCGGTCTCGCTCGCCGGCCTTGGCATGCCGCTGCCAGTGGCCATGTTCCTGGCTGTAGTGGGCACGTCCCTGGTCGGATTACTGATGGCGCGCTTGACAATAGAGCCTCGCAGGCAAGCGCCTGTACTCACGCTCATGCTGCTGACCATTGGCCTTGGCATTGTCTTCAGGGGCATTGCCATGCTGCTCTGGGACAAGGAAGTGCATACGCTGGCGCCCATCGGCAGCGGTGAGCTCATTCAGGTGATGGGTGTCACTATCGTGCCCCAGACCTTGTGGGTCATCGGTCTGATGATCGTCGCAGTGGTGGCAGTAGACAGCTTCTTTCGGCGCAGCCGTCACGGAAAGGCTATTTTGGCGGCTGCAGCGCACCCCATGGCGGCGCAGTTGTTCGGAATCAAGATCGATGTGGTGCTTCGGTGGAGTTTCACTCTTTCAGCATTTCTGGGTGGCCTGGCCGGCGTGCTCGTGACGCCGCTGACTTTTACCTCGTACGACGTAGGTCTGAACCTGGGCGTCAAAGGCTTTTCAGCGGCCATTATTGGTGGCATGGGCAACGGCCTGGGAGCGGTGGTGGGCGGCCTGCTGCTCGGATTGACGGAGTCGATGGCTGCAGGCTATCTGTCGTCCAGCTACAAGGACCTGATTGCGCTTTTGGTCATCCTGGCGGTCATGTTGCTGGCGCCACAGGGAATCTTCGGTGCCCGCCACAAGGAGCGTGTATGAAATCCGGTTTCTTGCAACCGCAGACTGGCGGGCTGGTTGCGCTGGCGGCCATCATGGCCTTGCTTCCGCTGCTCATCACCAGTGACCTCTACTTCAACGTAGCCAACAACATAGGCATTCGTGCCTTGCTGTGCCTGGGCCTGAGCCTGCTACTAGGATTTGCGGGGCAGATCAGCCTGGGACATGCGGGCTTTTTCGCCATTGGCGCGTACAGCTCTGCCTTGCTCACTTCTCGGCTGGACTGGCCGGTACCAGTGGCACTGCTGGCGGGCGCGAGCTTGTGCGCGCTCATTGCGCTCATCATTGGCCGTTCCATCCTTCGTCTGCGCGGTCACTTGCTGGCTATGGCTACGCTGGCCATGGGCTCAATGATCTACATCATCCTCAATCAGAACGTAGCTCTTTTTGGTGGGCCGGATGGCATATCCGTCAAGCCGTTTGAGGTGGGCGGCTTTCGTCTGCAGGGCGGTGTGCAGTGGTATATCGCGATCTGCTGTGCCTTGCTGGCGGGAACCTGGCTGGCGCTGAATCTGGTGAATTCGCCTATAGGACGGGCGCTGGTGGCGATCAAGGGATCCGAGGTGGCGGCAGAGGTCTCTGGCGTGGACATTGCGCGCTACAAACTGTTGATCTTTGTGGTCTCAGCCGTGTATGCCAGTGTCGCGGGGAGCCTTTTCGCCCACTACACCGAATTCATCACACCGGGGGAGGCAGATCTGCTGTACTCGTTCGAGATGCTCATCATCGTTTTGCTGGGTGGCATGGGATCGATTTACGGCGCAATCGTGGGTGCAGCGATCCTGATGTCTCTTCCCCACTTGCTCACCTGGTTTCATGACTACGAGACCTTGGTCTTCGGTCTGGTGCTGGTGTTTACCGTCTTGTTCCTGCCACGCGGTCTGCTGCCGACGTTGCAGCAACGCTGGCGCAAGAGGGGGAACTGATGCTGCAGGTACAAAACATAGAAATGCGCTTCGGGGGAGTGCAGGCTTTGTCGGGCATCAGCTTCGAGGTCCCGCCGGGCAGCATCATGGCCGTCATAGGACCTAACGGGGCAGGCAAGACGACGCTTTTCAATGTGATCAGTGGCCTGTATCGCCCTACGAGCGGCAGCGTTCTGTGGGAAGGGCAAGACCTCACGCGTGTGGGCCCGCACCGCTTGGCGGGGTTGGGTGTAGCGCGGACTTTCCAGAACCCTCAGGTTTTCGAAGGAGCCACCGCACTCCAGACCGTGCAGATTGGCAGTCACCGCTTTGCCCATCGTGGCCTGATAAGCGCGTTGTTTCGCTTGCCAGCCTACCGGCGTGAGGAGCGTACGCTGCGTGAGCGCAGTCTGGAGTGGCTGGATTTCGTGGGCCTGGCTGATGCGGCGGATATGCCAGCGGCCGAGCAGTCCTACGGTGCCATCAAGCGGCTGGATCTTGCGCGCGCCATTGCGTCCGAGCCAAGATTGTTGCTCATGGACGAGCCAGCGGCGGGTCTCAATGGCGCTGAGACGGAGCAGCTCAAGCGAATGATCCAGGCGATCGCCGCTCGGGGCATCACGGTGTTGCTGGTCGAACACGACATGAAACTGGTCATGGAAATTTCACACAGCATTGTGGTGCTGAACCTTGGCCAGGAACTGGCCAGAGGAACGCCCGCACAGATACGCAGCAACCCCTCTGTTCTGGCTGCCTACTTAGGTGCTGAATCGCTGGAGGCCGCATGAAGTTGCTCCAAGTACAGGAAATGCGAGCCGCCTATGGCCGCATTGAAGTGCTGCACGGCGTGTCCCTGCACATAGACGCCGGTGAGATCGTGGCCTTGATAGGCGCCAATGGCGCAGGCAAGACTACCTTGCTGCGAACATTGTCGGGCGTGCATCCGTTGGCCTCCGGTGGCATTGTCTTTGGCGGGGAAGACATGAGTGCACAGCCGTCACAGGTGCGATTGCGCGCTGGCATGGCGCAGGTGCCTGAGGGGCGTCAGGTCTTTGGACCTCTGAGCGTGCGCGACAACCTGCTCATGGGGGCGTACGTGCGCGATCAGGCAGAGGTCCCGCAAGACATAGAGCGCGTGCTGGACATGTTCCCTATCTTGCGTGAGAAGCAGCACTTGCCAGCCGGCAGCCTGTCGGGCGGGCAGCAGCAGATGTTGGCACTGGGTCGCGCTCTGATGGCCAGGCCGCGCCTGCTTCTACTTGACGAACCCAGCATGGGGTTGGCCCCGGTTATCGTGCACGAGGTCTTTCGCATCATCCGGCAATTGCGCACTCAGGGCACGACCATCCTGCTGGTGGAGCAGAACGCGCACCTCGCACTCACAGTGGCAGACCGCGCCTACGTGATGGAGTCGGGCCGCATTGCATTCACAGGAGACAGCCGAGCTGTCCGCTCCGACCCGATGGTGCAAAAAGCTTACCTGGGACTTTGACGTCGGAAGACGCACCGCTGAAAAAAGCCTTGCCTACTTGTCGGCGCGGTTGATCTTATGCAAATAAGAGTAATTCTCATTGGGTGCCTATAATCGCGGCGTTCCCCGTCCAACTTCGCGCTAAAGATTCAGCAGCCGCCACATCTCAGCCACCGCAGGACGGGCGTCGTCATCGCATTTTGGTTGGGATGTATTTGTGGCTGCGCATGTCTTGGATGAACCGGGAAGTCTGGAAAATCTGTATTCCGCCCATCATGGCTGGCTGCAGGCCTGGTTGCGTCGGCGACTGGGCAATTCGTTTGATGCGGCGGATCTCGCACACGACACTTTCGTGCGCGTGCTGTGCAAGGACGCGCCGCTGGTCATTCAGGAGCCGCGCGCGTTTTTGACTACGGTGGCGCAGGGTGTCGTTTTCAACCATATTCGGCGTCGCAAGATTGAGCAAGCCTATATGGATGCGCTCGCTCTGGTGCCCGAAGAAGTAGCGCCATCTCCGGAATCTCGAGCCATCATGCTTGAAACTCTGGTGGAGATAGATCGTTTGCTAGATGGCCTGCCGTCGCTGGTACGCCGCGCCTTCCTCTTGTCGCAGCTTGACGGCCTGCGCCAGTCGGATATTGCGTTGCAGCTGGGTGTGTCTATTCCTACGGTGAAGCGCTACATCGCCCGAGCGCTGGAGCAGTGCTGTTTCCAGGACTGACGCGCATCGCGCCTTGCGTTAGCACACCTTAAAGCCTCGATTCATGTCTGCTCCGACGGCCAACCATATTCCTATTCCAGAGCACGTCCGGAAGAAAGCGGCGGCCTGGCTCGTGGAGCTTCAGTCGGACGAGGTTGGCGAACACACACGCTACGAATGGCAAAGGTGGCGAGCAGCGCATCCAGATCATGAACGTGCCTGGCAGCGCATTGAGTCACTGGGCACCAAACTTCAAGCGCTGCAACCGGCTCTGGCCCATGCTGCCCTGTCTCCTGCAAAATCTTCTGGCCGACGGCGTACAGTACAGGCGCTGGCGGTGGCCCTTTTTGCGGGCGGGATAGCCTGGGTAGGCGAAGAGCGAGTGCCGTGGCGCCAATGGGCGGCAGATCGCCGAACAGGGGTGGGCGAGCGCGACACCATCATGCTCCCGGACGGCACGCGCATAGAGCTCAATTCTGATACGGCGATAGAGTTGGCTTTCTCAGATTCAGAGCGCGGGGTTCGGCTGGTGGCTGGTGAAATCTTTGTAGCGAGCGGGCCAGATGATCGCGCTCTGTCTCGTCCCTTCTTTGTCTATACAGCGGAGGGGCGTGTACAGCCGATAGGCACACAATTCACGGTTCGCCAGACGGTGCGAGGACAAAGCACTGTGGCCGTCTACGCCGGTGCTGTCATGGTGCAGCCCGAGCAGGGGAGTCCTCGTCTGCTCAATGCAGGTGAGCAGGCACGTTTTACACGTGAACAGGTGGCTGAGCCTGTCGATGCGGACGAGAGCAGCACGGCCTGGATACAAGGGATCATCGTCGCACAAGACATGCCGCTGGCTGCATTCATCGCTGAACTGGCGCGCTATCGCTCTGGCTGGCTAGGCTGTGCAGATTCGGTAGCGCATCTGAGAGTGACCGGCACCTACCCTGTCAGCGATACAACCAAGGTACTGGGCATGCTCACCAGGGCGCTGCCAGTTGAAATTCATTACCGCACCCGTTTCTGGGCGAGCGTGCAGCCTTCGACCCGTAGCGAATGAGCTCGCCGCGAGCCCTCGGGCGGCCATGAAGTTAAAAATTTTTAAAAAACTTCTTGTCGATTGATCCCTTTTGCGTTCTCAAGTGGCAATGAAAGTAAGGAACCCATCTTTACTTGCTTTCAAGAGGAGCGCACATGCGCCAGACAGTGCCTTATCACCCTTCGATTCAGTCCGCAGCTCTTCGGTATGGCAGACGCAGCGGCATTGCATTGGCCGTGGCACATGCTTTGGCCGGCGTGGTGGCAGGCTCGATCGCCTTGGCGGCTACTTCCGTGCACGCGCAGCCGGAAGCCTCACGTTCCTACAGCATACCCGCCGGTCCGCTGACTGGGGTGCTCAATCGCTTCGGCCGGGAGGCCGGGATCATGCTGTCTTTCTCGACGGAGTTGACCAACGGCTTGCAAAGTCCAGGTCTGTCAGGCGCTCATACCGTGTCTGACGCCTTGAGAATATTGCTTGTGGGTGCAGCGCTTCAGGCTGTTCGCCAGGGCGATGGGGGCTTTCTTGTGCAACGGATGCCCTCGGGCGCGCAGGGGTCTTCGTCGTCTTCAAGCGCAGGAGTTCTGCCGGAGGTCAAGGTCACAGCCCAGGCCGAGCGCAGCCCCGTCACTGAGGGCTCTCAAACATATAAGGCTGAGTACACCAACACGGCAACCAAGCTTTCGCTCACTCCGATCGAGACTCCACAGACGGTGACCGTCGTGACACGCCAGCAGATGGAAGACTTCGGAATGACGTCCGTTGACGACGTGTTGAAATCAGTCAGTGGAGCATTCGTAGCTGATCAGGGCGGTAACGGCAGCATGTATTACAGCCGCGGCTTTGCCATGCAGTCTCAGTATGACGGTACCCCCAATCCGGTGGGCATCAGCAACAACAACCGAAACCCTCAGATCGACAATGCCATCCTTGACAGGGTTGAAGTGCTCCAGGGTGCGGCAGGCCTTTTGACGGGCGCAGGAGCGCCTGGCGGCACCATCAACCTCGTGCGCAAGAGGCCGACAGAGACTTTTCAAGCGCATGTAGAGGCACAACTTTCCTCATGGAACGGGCGTCGCATCGTAGGGGATATCTCTGGGCCATTCGCAGAGTCGGCTCGTGTTCGCGGACGCCTGGTGGTCGTGGCGGACAATAGTCAGTCGTTCGTGGACTACGCTTACCGAAATCGCCGGGTTCTCTATGGTGTGGTGGAGGCCGACCTCACGTCTACCACCATGCTCGACGCCAGCGTGCAATACCAGCGAGACGTGGGGCGTCATGACTATGGCGCGCCATTTGCAGGCGATGGCAGCGAACTGAATATCCCGCGGTCATCCTTTTTTGCAGATGGAGGCAATCGCACGGTGAAGGAATACACCCTGACCACGCTGGGCTTGACGCAGCGTCTTCCCGGAGACTGGCAGGCCAAGGCCACGTTCACTCATGGGAAGACCGCCATGAGTGCGTTTCGCGACAGCTACGTGATGGGTGAGTTGGATGTGGCGACAGGCGAAGGCTTGGAGCTGCAACGTCAGCGCCGCTTGACACAGGACTTCAGCACCAATGCACTGGACGTCCATGCTTCGGGACCTTTCCATCTTTTTGGGAGAAAGCACGAGGCTGCTTTCGGCTTGAACGGGTCGTCCATGCACTACAAATCCCGGGGCACGGGCTATGCCATTGCCAATGATTTCAATGTCTATTCTTTCGACCCCATGTCTTTGGATGAAGGTCCGGAAGGTGGCGGCTATTCCAGCAACACCAAGACCACCCAGCTGGGGGCCTATGGTGTGGCCCGTTTCAATCTCAATGATTCGCTCAAGCTCATCACCGGCATTCGAGTCAGCAATTACAAGGAACTGGACGTGACGACCGGGCTCGCGAATAGCCGAGAAACCGGAGTCATCAGTCCCTATGCCGGCGTGGTTCTGGCACTGACTCCACAGACTTCCGTGTATGCAAGCTATTCCGACATTTTCAATCCGCAAGCGGAAAAGAACGTGGGTGGTTCATCTCTCAAACCGGTGGTTGGATCGAACTATGAGGTGGGGATCAAAGGAGATTTGTTCGACAAGCGGCTTCACGTTGCAGCGGCGTTGTTCCGTCTGGAACAAACCAACCTCCCGCGCGAAGACTCCACTGTGCCCTACGACCCTGCCAACCCCTGCGGAGGTACCTGCTATGTAGCCGCGGATAAGGTGGTAAGCCAGGGTATCAGTCTCAGTGCGAGCGGCCTGCTCGCGCCTGGCTGGAACGTGGCCGCGGGCTACACCTTGGTAGACAGCAAGTACGCCAGCGGCGGCACGGATGGGCAGCGTTACAGCCCTGAGTTGCCTCGGCACAGTCTTCGCCTCTCTACCGCCTATGCGCTCCCTGGGACCAGTTGGACGCTAGGCGGTACGCTTACTGCGCGCAGTAAGGTCTATCGCAACGACTCGAGTTGGACCACTGGCGATTCCTACACCATTCGCAGTGGCGGGCTTTTGCTGGTCGGTCTCATGGCCAAGTACCAGATCACTCCCAAGACAGAACTGGTGATGGCGGTAAGCAACCTGTTTGACCGCAAGTACCGCGCTTATCTGGAAAATAAGTACTACTCCACCTTTGGTGAGCCACGCAGGATAACCATCAACCTTAAATATCGGTTCTAGAGGCGACTCATTAGCCCGTTTGCACACTTTGGTGCGTTCGGTGCCTCACGCATTCGCTATCAGTACCATGGCCAGCCATAACTTCCGTTCGCGCTGGCACGCCGTGCCGCGAATATTCGCTGCGTGCCTGGGCGGCTATATGTTCACTTGGGGCTTCATTGCTCTCGGCATATCAGGTTTCTTCTCGCTGGGGATGCCGTTCAACGACGCCGAGCGCTTGAGCAATATCCTGGGGATGCTGGTGTACCTGGTCGCGTTTTTATGGGCATTCTCGAGGCGCAGCACAGCGCTGGTGTGGAGCGTGCTCGCCGTTAGCGGTGTGGTCATGACGGCGATGGCTTCATTGCTGCAGCTCGTCCTGACTTGAAGGCGGCGCGTATGTTTCAGAATCTGCGCCAATCCATGGCCTGGTTGCACACCTGGTTCGGTCTCGTTCTGGGCTTTGTACTGATGGTGTGCTTCTTCTTCGGTTCCATGTCGGTGTTTGACCGTGAAATTGACCGTTGGGCGATTGCCTCATCACGTTTCGCGCCCCAGCCCATGCCGTCGTTCGACAAAGTGCTGCGACCTGTCTTTGAGGCCATGCAGCCCGATGAGTCCAGCAGGAATTTCATGCGTAACCGCGTCAATGGCACATTGCCCGAGCATTTCAATACCGTCCATAGTTGGGAGGCCTACACCACGCACCGCGACCCAGTGCTAAGTCTGTTTTCTGCTCATGTGGTCCCCAATGCCAAGGACCCTGAGGAGGCTGCTGCAGGTACCTTGACGATTGACCCTCGCAGCGGTGCCGCATTACCTCAAGACCGACTCAAGATAGGTAGCGAATTTTTCTATCCTCTTCATTACAGTCTTAACCTGAGTTGGAAACGCTTGGGTACATGGATTGGCGGCTTTGCAGCGCTGGTCATGTTGGTGGCCTTGGTCAGCGGGCTGGTGATGCATCGCAAGGTGTTTCGAGAGTTCTTTACGTTCAGAAGTCACAGGTCCAGTCAGCGCAGTACGCTGGACCTGCACAACATGGCCGGGGTGCTGGCGTTGCCGTTTCATTTCTTCTTTGCCTTTACCGGCATGGTGATCTCCGCAGGCGTCTACTTCCCGGTGTCTGACATTCAGCTGGGCCCACTGCACGAATTGCACGAAAAACTGGAGTTTCAAGAGACAGGCTTGCCGCATGAACGCGCGGGTGTGGCCGCGCCTCTGGCTTCCGTGGACGCCATGGTGGCCGAAGCACAGCGCCGGTGGGAGTTGATGGGGATGGCGGGGGAGGTGGGTTTTCTTTCCATCAACCATGTCGGGGATGACAACGGCTTCGTGAGTATCTACCGTGCGGGTACGGACCGTATTGCCTTGGTTGGCGATGGCATTCACTTCAAAGCCGCGACAGGCGAAGTTTTGCGCCAGGACCCGCCGCGCTCCACTGTGAGCAGCATCAACACATTTCTAACGGGGCTGCACCTGCAGCACTTCCGTCATTGGTTGCTGCGCTGGCTCTATGTGCTGGGAGGTCTGATGGGTTGTGTATGCATCGCCACGGGTTTCATTTTCTTCGTCGAGAAACGGAAGATGCAGCATGCCAAAGCGGGAGCACAAGGTGCGAGGGTGGTTGACGCGATGGCTGTGACCATCATCACAGGCATGCTGATAGCCACTCTGAGCTTGCTCATCGCGAATCGACTTCTGCCGGAAGCTTTGCCCACGGGGTGGATCCCGCGGGGCCGCCTGGAGCAGCTCGTGTTCTGGACTGGCTGGTTGCTGGCAATGACGCACGCCTTCCTGCGCAATGCGCCCGTCGCGCGGAGTCGCAAGAGCCCAGCGTGGCGTGAGCAATGTCTCGCAGTTGCGACCATGGCGTTGGCCGCGGTGTTGCTGAACTGGATCACTACAGGCGACCATCTCTTGAAGACGGTGTTCACCAGCACCTACTGGCCGGTGGCAGGCGTGGACCTTTTCCTCCTCAGCACAGGGGGGCTGGCTTTCGTGGCCGCGCGCCGCTTGAAGTCCAACGCAGATAAAAATGAGCCCACCCGGCACTCAAGGACAGCCGGTGCTTGATGCAAGTGCTGCCGCATTGGTCATGCTCGTCGCGGCTTTGGTAAACGTGCTCGGCATGGCTTGGCTGGCGTTGTCCCTGGATTTCCACTGGGAGCAGGTTCAAGGCCAAATGCAGGACCCTGAGCTCGTGATCCGTTTGCGAGTGTGCGGCGTCCTGTCGTTGGCTTGTGGACTGGCTCTATGTCATTGGACGGACCATCCGTCCATGGCAGTTCTGGTCTGGGTTATGACGCTGACCGCTGCCGCATTGCTGGTTGCATTGATCTTGACCTGGAGACCGCGCTGTCTGAGAGTTCTGGCCTGGCTGGTGCGAGGGAGAAGCGGAAGCTAGTTTGCTTTGACTGCGCTTTTTTCCTGAAGCAGGGCCAAGCCTCCAAGACTGCATCATCAACCAGGTCGTGCAGAGGTCCACTGAACGACAAGGATGCTTACCAAAGCGATCGCCAATCCGGCGAAAGCTATTCCGGTGATGGATTGGGCCAGGAACACCCAGCCTAGTATCACGGCTGTCAAGGGGCTCAGCAACCCCAGGGATGTCACCGCCACGGAAGACAGTCGCTCAATCCCTCGGAACCACAACACATAGGACAGCAGAGCGCCTGCGAGGCATAGGTAGGCATATCCTGCGAACTGTGGAAGGGTTAACCGGGGGAGGGGAGCATCGACTAGAAGTGCCAATGGGGCGAGCATCAACCCACCAAGAAACAGCTGCCAGCCAGTAAGCGCCAGCACAGGCAGTGGCAGTTGCCAGCGGCGGGTCAGCCAGACACCTGCTGCAGTGCACGCTGCACCCAGTAATGCGGCGAGTATGCCGATGGGCTCAAATACGGTCTGTGGCGAGATCAAAAGCATGGCCATCCCCAAGACACCTGCCAGCGCTGCGATCAAGGCGGTACGTGCCGGGGACCTGCCATCCACCAGCCACGCCAGCGCCATCACCAAGAGCGGCTGAATCGCCCCAAGAACCGCTGCCAGTCCGCCTGGCAGACGGTACGCTGCCACGAAGAGCAGGGCCTGGAAAGCGCCAATGTTCAGCGCGCTCAGGATCAGAAGGCGAATCCAATGCTGGGACTCAGGTTTCTGGCGCGTGATCAGGATGAGCAGAAGCCCAGCTGGCAGCACTCGGATCAGTGCTGCAGTGAATGGCCGCTCCGGTGGTAGAAGTTCGGAGGTGACGATGTAGGTGGAGCCCCAAATGGCAGGGGCCACCGCAGTCAGCAGGAAGTCTTGCCATCGCGGCGGGGAGGCGCTGTTCGTCATGGTCATTTATCTTCAATTCAAGATAAAATGATTCTCAACGTAATTTATCTTGAAGTCAAGACAAATGAAAGCCAAGACGCCTTTGACCACACGCCCGAAAGATGCGGTGGACGCTATCCTCATGCAGTGGGAACGCGAGCGACCTGATCTGGACCCCAGCCCCATGGGGCCGATAGGGCGAATAAAGCGTTGTGCGGCCTTGCTTGATCACAGCCTGAATGAAAACTTTTCCCAGTTCGGCATGAGCATCTGGGAGTTCGATGTGCTGGCCTCGCTGCGCCGTGCGGGTGAGCCCTATCGCTTGAGCCCCACCGAATTGTTCTCATCACTGATGGTGACCTCTGGCACGATGACCCACCGCCTCAAGCGTCTGGAGGGTTCTGGCCTCATCGAGCGTGTTCCCAATGAAAGCGACGCGCGCAGCATGCTGGTGACGTTGAGCGCAAAGGGTCTGGAGCTGGTCAATCGTGCGGTCGAAGTTCACCTGGAGCGAGAGCGGTCGATCCTGAAATCGCTGCCTGCGGGGCTCTTGGCTGAACTGGATGCGCATTTGTCTGTGCTTCTCAATTCGCTCGAGGAGCACTCCGCGCGGGTAGTTTCCTCACCAGAAAAATGACTACGGAGACATAGGGTTCATCTTTCTTCATCTCAGCAGGTGCCACTTACTGACCTCTGTGAATGAAAGCGGGCCGTGCATGGCCTGGATTCTTTGAAATCGGTTCAGGTGCGAATGGCAGCGGCAAGGGGTCTCGTGGCAGTCAATGCAAGAAGAATGGCTAAAGCGCACAAACCCGCTGCCGAGAAAAACGTCCACGAGAAGGCATCGGTTATAGCTTGAGGTGAACTGTGTGCAAGGCCGTCGCCGCCCAGCACGGATGTAAAAAGCAGTGGCAGCAGAGAGGCGCCAGCCATAAAGCCTAGATTGCGTGACAGACCCAATAGCCCCGAGATCATGCCTTTGTGCTCATCTGCCGCGCGCAGCATGACGGCCGAGCTATTGGCCGCCAGAAAGAGCTGAAACCCTGGTGTCAGCAGTACCAGGGCAATCACATAACCCGGAATCTGATACAGACCAGGCAACACCGCGAAGCAGCAAAGCCCCGCAGTGGAAAGCGTGAGTCCTGCCAGCAAGGAGCGGTCCGCCCCGAATTTATCCGTAAAACGTCCAGCCGGAACCCCGGAAAGCGCAGCTGCAACAGGACCGGCTGCCATGACCAGCCCGGTTTGAGCGTCGGTCAGACCTAGTCCGAAGGAGAGGAAGAAGGGCCCTACGACCAATGTAGCCATCATGATGGCCCCTACGAGAAGGTTCATCAACAAGGAGGTAGAGATGCTTCGATCTCGCAGCGAACCCACGGGAACCAATGGCCGATCCGACGCAAGCTCTGCGCGTACAAATAAAAGCAATGCGATGGCAGCGCACATCAGCGACAGGATCGGAGCAATGTTCAGGACCACTTTCCCGCCAGCTGCCGATAGCGAGAGAAAAATCAATGTCACGGCAAGCCAGAAATTGCCTGACCAATCCATATAGGTGCTCGTGACCTGTCGCGCTCTTGGCTTCGGCACTGCAATCGAGACCAAGATCCACATGGCTGCAGCGAGTAAGGTCAACAAGGCAAAAGCTGCTTGCCATCCTAATTTTCCGATCAACATGCCGCCTAGTGAGGGCCCCATGGCGGTGCCGATCGCGGACGTACTTCCCAACAAGCCCATGACGGTACCTAAGCGTTCTTTTGGCATCAACCCTTTGGCCATGGCCATCGGCAACGACAGAAGGGTGGCGGCGCCTAATCCCTGGGCTACTCGTCCGGCAATCAACCACTCCAAAGTGGGAGCCAAAGTGCAGGCGGCTGACGCCGAGGTAAATAGCGCCAGACCGGCTAGGAGCACGCGCCGATTCCCGTACATATCACCCAGGCGTCCGGCCGAAACAATGGCCACCGTCACAGCGAGAAGGTAAGCCAGCATCACCCATTGAACCTGTTGAACCTCCGCAGAGAAGGCTCGCGCGAGTGTAGGCAGTGCCACGGTCGCTATGCTGATGCCTAGGGAGGCAAGGAGGATGGATCCCGCTAAAGCGGTCATGACGAGCCTTTGCTCAGGGTTAAAGCCTTCAGTCTTCATGGGCGTTTCCTTGCTTGATCTGGAATGAAGGCCTACTATGCAACCTCAAGTCAACTTGAGGTCAACTTGAGGTCGAACATGAGCCTTGTAGATATAGGGGTACTTTCAAAAACAGCGGGAATTCCCGTGTCCACGCTCCGCTACTACGAGGAAGTGGGATTGATACAGTCAGTCAGCAGAATTGGGCTGCGCCGGCAGTACCACGAGGACGCATTGGTACAACTCTCGTTGATCTCGTTGGGCAAGGCAGCTGGCTTTTCCCTGGATGAGATCAGGGGCATGTTCGACAAGGAAAGGCGGCCCAACTTGCCAAGGCCCACCTTGCATCAACGCGCAGATGAGCTGGATGCACAGATCCTGCGCCTGATGACACTCAGCAAATTGCTTAGGCACGTGGCCGAATGTCCTGCGCCATCGCATATGGCGTGCACGAGGTTCAGGAAGCTGTTGCGCGTGAACTCCCCTGGGATCGCCGCAGGTTAGGTTTTTGCAGAGGCGCTCTTTTGGAGTGGCGATGCCGCTCCACAGCGCGTGTCATTCATCGCGCGACCTGTGGCAAAGGGAAGAGGTGAGCCGCGGCGGAGCGGCACTCAGTGTTGGTGGTGTCCGCTGTTGGCTTCTCTGGGCTGCTGAACCCAGACTTTCACGGTTTTCTCTCCGGCTTTCTCAAACACCAGAGTCAAATCAAAGCGGTCGCCCACCACCAGGGGCTTTTTCAGGTCAACAAGCATCAAGTGCTGCTTCTGCCCATGACGAAGCTGAACGCTCTTTCCTGCAGGCAGCTCAATGCCTTGCACTTCGCGCATACGCATCACGTCGTTTTCAGTGCGCATGGAGTGCAGTTCTACCCTCGCAGCCACATCCGTGCGTGCGCCGAGCAAGCGGTCAGCTGCACCCCCAGCGTTGCGAATGGCCCGGAAGTAGGCAGCGCCGTTTTTGACCCCAGGCAGCGAGGGCGTGGCATAAGGGTGATCAATCACCACGTCACCTGCGCGGAAGTCGTGTGCATGAGCCCCGCTATTGAGCGTGACGAGCAGCATTGTGGCGGCCGCCAATGCGGCGCGGCGGGTCATGGGATGGGTCGACATGTGGTGTATCCGAATGGCTTGGCAGTTGGTGAACCAGCGCTAGATTCCTGGCTCACCACGGTTCGTTTCGGTGTCAGTCCCGCGCTCAGTGTTTGCCAGCGCCGTGCTTGTGCTGTGCGGCGGCATTCAAGGCGCGCACGGGCGCGGCAACTTGTACTGTTTCGCGTTTACCGCCGCTGTCTTCGAACACCAGGGTCAACGGTACAGACTCGCCTTCTTTGACTTGTTGCTTCAGGTCCATCAGCATCACGTGATGACCACCGGGTTTCAGTTCCACCGCTTTGCCGGCAGGCAGGTCGAGGGCGGGGATATGGCGCATTTTCATGACGTTGTCTTGCACGGCCATTTCATGGACTTCGACTACGGGGGTCAGTGGCGAGCTTACAGACACCAGTTTGGTGTCTTGAGCAGCCTGGATCTGCATGAACGCGCCCGTTGCTTTTTGCTGCGGCACAGTCGCTCTGACCCAGGCGTTCGTCACGGTCACCTGCGCATGGGCAACTGATGCAAAAAAGGATGCGGCGATGGCGATGTATGCAATTGAAATTTTCATGTTGAAGTTCTTGGAGTGAATAGGGTGAGAACGGTGCAAGCCCATCGCGAACTGAACAGTCATCTAACGGCGGTCGGATAGATCGAACGCATATCAAGACTTGCTGACTGGACGATTGATTGGATATGTTCCCAAAGACTACGGAGAAAAGCGCAGATATTCAAATCTGGCGGCGGCTAGAGGCACGTCGCAACGCGTCACGAAATCCACGGCCAGTTGCTTTTCGAATTCTTGCTCGAAATGATGAGTCTTCGTTGGTAGGGCCTATGGTCATGTTCGTCATGTTCGTCATGTTCGTCATGATCTTTGACCATTCGCGTTAGGCCAACCAACGCAGGACCTAAGAAAAACTCAAGTAAGAGCGGGAGGGCCGCGAGGTGGCAGAGGCGCGCCTGCAAGGGCGGCAAAAGGCGCCGCCAGCTCGGGCATTAACAGATGCAAGGGCGCAGGAGCGCTGGTCCCGACAACGCTCTGCGATGGAAGCGGTAAGGTGGATCCCAAGCACAGCGAACAGTCCAATGTGTGCTGGACATTGTTTTCGGCCTGACTCTCATCGTCCAGGTAAACCACTTTCATCGCGCCGCCGACGGTGCAGATGATTTCCGAAGCCTTGGGCAGAACGATAGGAGAGGCCGTTGCGACACCCAGCATCAGCATGAACCACACCAATACCAGGCGGCTCAGAACGGAAGATGTGCGCAACGCGTGCATAGGCTAATTATCGGTGAAAACCCTTTGACTCCATTCAATGCGGATTTGTCACCGTCCCAAGGCTGTGTGTCTGCCCAGCTAGGGGCCTGGTTGCGCAGTCCGAGAGCAAGCCCGGTTGATTCAGTTCTTACATGCTTCACGATGCTTTACACGCCGGTCATAAGACCGCACCCTGTGCGCATCTAAGCTGATTGCCAGCGTATGTTCGCATTCCGCAATAGGCGTTTATCGCTTGTGAATGGAATGGGAGCGACGAGTCTTCAACCCTTGAAAGGAGTATTTCCATGAACGCACGCGGCATCATCGCTTTGACGGCTATGGCCTTTGGTATCAGTGCAGGCGTGGCCAACGCGCAGCCCTATTCGCAGGACCGCCATGGCAGGGGTCCGCACCAGGAACAATCGCGTCATCATTCTCCGTCGCGCGATGCGCATAAACACGGTCGCCATGCGGGCCCTCCGCGCGGACCCCTCTACCAGGCACCGGTGGCAGTCCACGTCCGCCCGCCTGTTCATGCACATCGCGGCAGAGGTGCGGGTCCTGGCCGGCATTTCTACAGGGGCGATCGGCTGCCCACCTATTACCGGACCCCACATTACGTGGTCAGCGATTGGCGCGGTCACCACTTGAGCGCACCTCCCCGGGGGCATCGCTGGGTTCAGGTGGGCGGTGACTATGTGCTGATTGCCATCGCCACGGGCATCATCGCGCAGCTTGTCCTCAACTAACGGCGAGCCGTGAAGAAGGAGGGGATCAACTCAAAGTGATCCCCGCGCTCTTGATTATCTGCTGATACTTTTCCGAATCGTCGCGCACCTGTTTCTTGAACTGATGGATGCTGCCTCCAGAAGCCACAATCCCCTGTTTAAGAAGCGCCTGTTGAATATCCGGTGTCTTCAGGATCGCATTCAGTTCAGTATTTAATTTTTCAAGAAGGGCTTGCGGTGTGTTGGCCGGTGCAAACATCCCGTAGAAGAGCTCGAATACAGCGTCTTTCAAGCCGGCCACCCTGGACAGCGGGGGAACACCAGGCAGGGCAGGGTCTTCCAGCTTACTGGTGACTGCAAACGCATGAAGCTGACCAGATTCGATGAAGGGAAGTGCAGTCGTCACGCTCAAGAGGGAAAGGCTGACCCGACCGCTGATAACGTCAGTCGTGATGGACGCTGCGCTGCGATAAGGCACATGCAGGATGTCTGTGCCTGTCATGCGATTGATGTATTCCAGCATGAGGTGGTGGGGAGTACCGACTCCAACCGTTGCCAGGCTAACCTTTCCGGGGTTGCTTTTGACATATTGCAAGAGTTCGGGCGTCGTTTGCCTGGGAATGCCTTTGTTACCCACCAGGACGAGCCCCGATGATGCAATGTTCCCTACAGGCGCCAGGTCCGTGAGCCCGTTGTATTTCAGGTTGGGGTTGACGGCCCACGCAATACACACCTCACTCGTAGAGCCCAGCATGAGGGTATGGGCGTCAGGCGCGGCTCTTGCTACACGGGTGGCACCGAGGGCCCCACCAACGCCGCCCAGATTCTCTATGACGATCGACTGCCCCAGCCTGTTCGACAGGGCTGGGGCGATCAAGCGTGCGACTGCGTCGACGCTTCCCCCTGCCGCATATCCCAGCACCATATTGATTTGCTTGTCTGGCCATGCCCAGGCGGCTGCGGCCGGTAGTGCCAATGCCGGAGCCGCCACGTAGGAGAGCATGGTTCTGCGGGAGACCGAGCGGAGATTTCTAGACATACTTTTTCCTTCTTCGGGTCAGTGGGTGGGGTGATGGGGCTTACAAGCCTTATTTGCGGGAGCCGAGTTCTTCATCTACCACCGACAGCCAGTAGGCAATACCGTAAGGAATGGCTTTGTCGTTGAAGTCGTAATTGGGCATGTGAAGATCTCCGCCGCCATCACCCAGTCGGCGACCGTTACCGATCAACATGAAGGCTCCGGGGCGCTTTTGCATCATCCAGGAGAAGTCCTCCCCACCTGTCGTCGGGGCAATATCCAGATCCACGGCTTGGCCATCGGTGACTCGAGCTGCGGCGCGTGCGGCAGAAGCAAATGCGTCATCGTCGTTGATGACCGGCGCGGAATTCCACCAGAGCTTGACTTCTACCTTGGCTCCTGCAAGCTCGGCGTGCGCCTTTGCGAGCGCCTTGATCTTGCTCTCCAGAAGCGTTTGCACTGCTGGGGAAAACGCGCGCATAGTTCCCGATATGAGCAGCTCTGAAGGCATGACATTCATGGCGTTCGGGTCCCCGGCGCTAATGTGCCCCACGCTGACAATGGCCGATTCTGTAGCCGGCACATTTCTGGAAATGATAGTTTGCAGCCCAAGCACAAAGTTGGCTTGAGCTACAGCAAGATCTGCGGTCAAGTGAGGAAACGCGCCTCCGTGGCCTCCTGCTCCTCGAAACGTGACCTGCCAGCGTCCGGAAGCGGCCATCATGGCACCGGCCCGCATGCCGAAATGACCTAATGAAATTGAGGGGAAAGAGTGAAGGCCAAAGATGCGGTCACATGGGAAGCGCTCAAACAACTGGTCTTCCAGCATGGCCAGCGCACCACCTCGCCCTTCTTCGGCAGGCTGGAAGATGAGATGGACCTTGCCTTCGAAATCGCGGTCTTCAGCTAATGCGCGGGCCGCACCCAACAGCATGGCTGTATGCCCGTCATGTCCGCAGCCGTGCATTCTTCCGGCATGTTGAGACGCGTGAGGGAGATTGTTGGTTTCCTTCATGGCCAAGGCATCCATATCGGCGCGCAAGCCAATGGCGCGGTTTCCAGCTCTTTGGCCGTGGATGGTGCCAACCAGGCCAGTTTTTCCGATGGAGTGCTCCACTTCCACCCCCCAACTGAGGAGCTTGGATTTCACCAGTTCCGAGGTTCTGGTCTCCTCGAACCCAAGCTCTGGATGAGCATGGATATCGCGTCTGATTTCGATGATGTCATCAAGCCTATCGTGGGCTCGTTGCAGGTAATTTTTCATATTCTTCTCAAGTTGGGAGTTCAACCAGGTGGGCGTCTTCTAGTGGCATGAGTGTCGTGGAATTCAACGTTCAAGCGGCTTCAAGTTCTGCTTCTATGCTCAGGAATTCAGCCGTGGCCCGGTCTATGGACTCGGCGTCGAGATGACGGTGGGTTACGCACCGCAACAGGTGGGGTCCCCATTCCCGGACCCAAACGCCTCGATCACGAAGCTTGGAGACCCATTCGATTGCGGTCATCCCTGTTCGCGCGACGTTGACTTGAACTATGTTTGTTTGCGGTGTATTGGCTGACAGGTGGCTTGAAGCGTTGAAGCCATGTGCTAAACGCCTGGCCATGGCGTGGTCTTCCGAGAGTCGATCAATTTGCTCCGGAGAAAGTGCCACCAGGCCGGCAGCAGCAGATATGCCTACCTGGCGCTGAGTACCGCCTAAAGCCTTGCGAAGAAAGCGCGCACGGTCAATGAACTCCTTTGGGCCTACCAAGACAGCTCCCATAGGGGCGCTCAATCCCTTGGACAAGCACACTGAAACGGTGTCCGCCTGGGCGCAGATGCTGGCGGCGCTGGTGCCAAGCGCTAACGCTGCGTTGAACAAACGCGCACCATCAAGATGGACCCTGGCTCCTGCTGCATGAGCCAGCCGATAGACCTCTTGCATGTGCCCAAGAGGCGCGACTGCACCGCCCTCGTTGTTATGTGAGGTTTCAGCGCAAACCAGACTTGGTCTGAACGGATCATCGGAAGGATGAAGGGACGCTGCCAATGCAGTCACGCAAAGCGCACCGCGTGCATCAGGTATTGATTGAAAAAAACAGCCGGTCAGGGCCGCGGCGCCTTGTTCTGAAGTCAGGATATGCGAGCCTGTGCCAGCGATGACGGTTTGCTGCCTTCCAGCCTGGGCAAGTATCGCCAGAAGGTTGCCCATAGTGGCGCTGGGCACATACAAGCCAGCCTGCTTGTCGAGAAGCGCCGCCGCATGCTGCTCCAGCTTGAGAGCGGTAGGGTCCCTTCCCAGGCCGTCGTCGCCGAGCGGAGCCGTGCACATCTGCTCATACATGCGTTCCGTCGGTAGTGTCACCGTATCACTTCTCAGGTCGATCATTTGAAGACTCATTGATAAACAGTGCGATATGAGTGCATTGAGTCCCACTGTGGGGGGCTCACTTGCCGCTGGCAGGCAACTGCGATGCGGTTGAGGAGATCCTATTTTTAAAATTTTGTGATGAGAAGTGATAAATTCATGAATCAATTTCAAATAATATTCATGAATCTATCAGCCTTCAGAACTTTGCAGGCAGTGCTTGTGCACGGCAATTTCACTGCTGCGGGGGTGGTAGTGGGGTGTACACCGAGTGCTGTCAGTATTCAGATCAAGCAACTGGAGCAGTACTTCGGGAGACCTCTGTTCAACCGCAGTACAAGAGCGGTGGTTGCCACGCCATTTGCCAAAGAGGTTGGTGCTGCCGCTTCGTCTTTTATTGAGCGCATTGAATCTCTTCGGGCACGACCTTCCATGGCGGTGGAAGGAAAGCTTAGGTTTGGAGTCATGACCAGCATGCAAAGTGAACTGCTGCCTCTGGCCTTGGGTGTATTGCGAGAAAAGCACCCCGCGTTGGAAATCAAGGTCCCCCCGTTGAATGACCCCGGAGAATTGCTGGCCGCGTTACGGTCAGGTCAAATTGATGTGGGGCTTCTTGCGAGGCCGGAAAGCGGAGGGTCTACGCGATTGGGTTGGTACGACCTGCTTCGGCAACCCTACGTGATGCTTGCACCCACCAATGCCTCCGAACTCGACGCTGGAGAGCTTCTTGAGCGCTATGGCTGGATCAGTTATGAGCCCGGCATCGCTGGAGGTCGGGTTGCCGCCCGAACCGCGCGGGCACTGGTGCCTGGAATTTCTCCTATTCTGGAACTCCGCTCCATTGACGCCATTGTGTCCATGGTGGCTGCGGGAATCGGCGTGGCGATCTTGCCTAAGCCCAGGAATCGGCTTTTGGCAGCCTATAACGTCCAGGTGCTTGGGCTCGGTCGCACGGCGCCATCCAGGCAGATCTCTCTGGCGTGGAGGCATTCGGACGGTGAAAATCGAAAGATCACAGCCTTGTGCGAAGCTTTTGAAGAGATCAAGTCCGAAGCCGCTTAGCGCGCCATGACCAAGCAGGCGCTAACCGCTAGGCAGTCCGAGTCCCTCAAGTGCGTGCTTTCTTCACCAACACCGGTTCGCTTCGGTAGCGGTCGGGAAAAAGGCGTTTGAGCCCCTCTACTTTGGGCAGATCGTTGATGACGATATATGGATTGCGAGGGTTCTCGGTCATGTAGTCCTGGTGGGACATCTCAGCAGGGTAGAAGCTGGGCTTTTCTTCCAGGCGCGTCACTATGGTTTTGGGGTAGACGCGCGCCGCGTTCAGCTGAGCCACGTAAGCTTGCGCCACCTTGAGTTGCGCCGGGCTGCTGGCAAAGATGGCCGAGCGGTATTGCGTTCCGACGTCGGGCCCCTGGCGATTGAGCTGAGTGGGGTCATGCGCCACCGAGAAGAATATCTGCAGCAAGGTGCCGTAGCTCACCTGGGTGGGGTCAAAAGTGACCTCGACTGATTCGGCATGGTTGGTATTGCCTCGGCTGACCAGCTCATAGGCCGCAGTGTTTGCGGTTCCGCCGCTGTAGCCGGACACCGCACGTTGTACGCCTTTGACATGCTGGAACACGCCCTGCACACCCCAGAAACATCCGCCTGCAAATATCGCGCGCTGTGGCGTCTGGTCACTGGTTGGGAGGTCTTGCGCAGGAGCTGGAATCCGCACAGCTTCTTCCGCGGAGTAAGCACGTCTTTGCCAGAGCAGTCCGCCGCCCAGCAAGACAGTACTTCCCAGCAGAGCCTGGAGCAGGTTGCGACGGCTGGGCACAGATTTCGAAGAATCAGAAGATTTCATGTCTTTCATCCAAAAGTAAAGGCGTAAGCCGAACTACCCGAGCCCAGGAAAATCGATGGTGTAGGTCTGTTGGGTGAACACGCCCTAGTACAACGGTTGTGCTGTGACGATCTGCTCAAGCGGGCTTGGGCGAGAATGTCAGAGACAGACCGTTCATGCAGTAACGCAGTCCTGTCGGAGGAGGGCCGTCCTCGAAGACATGGCCGAGGTGGCCGCCACAGCGCCTGCAGTGGGCTTCTATGCGAACCATGCCATAGCTGCGGTCGGTCCGAGTTCTCACGGCGTTTTCCAAAGGCTTCCAGAAGCTGGGCCAACCCGTATTGCTTTCAAACTTGGTGGCGGAAGAAAACAGGGGCAGAGCGCAACCTGCGCATGCAAACGTGCCTGTGCGCTTTTCAGCATTGAGTGGACTGCTTCCCGGCCGCTCCGTACCCTCCTTGCGCAAGACGGCGTACTGCTGTGGACTGAGCCGATTTTTCCATTCGGCGTCTGTGTAGTTCACCTCGAAGGTCTCGGATGCAGCTGCTGCGACCGCACTGCGGTGAAAAACCCCGGCCAAAAGAGCGCTGGTAGAGGCGGCTGTGGCCAGGAGCAAGTGTCGTCTGGTGGTCATGACATCGGTTTCCTAGAGAGAATGCCAGTCAGCTTACAGGTGCAGAGTCTCGAAGTCTTCACGCAAAGTTAAAAGATTCGTGATAACTCGGGGTCTGAGACTCAGGATTGCGCACAATGTGAAGCAGCGAACCGTTCCGCGTTGTCGTCTACCTTGAAACCCCGTATTTATGAGCACTGCCCGCCGAGTCCTGCTGGTTGAGGACGACGTCCACATCGCCGATCTTCTCTTGCTCCATCTGCGGGACGAAGGCTTGGAGGTGGTCCACTGCGCGCGTGGCGATGAGGGCTTGGCGCAGTTGGAGCGGGGTGGTTGGGATGCGCTGGTGCTGGACATCATGTTGCCTGGAGTTGATGGCCTGGAGATTTGCCGACGAGCGCGTGCCATGACGCGCTACACCCCCATCATCATCATCAGCGCTCGGTCCAGCGAAGTGCACCGCATCCTTGGCTTGGAAATTGGCGCGGACGACTACCTTACCAAGCCCTTTTCCGTGCTGGAGTTGGTGGCCCGTGTAAAAGCGCTGTTGCGCCGCGTGGATGCACTGGCGCAGAACGCACGCCTGGATTCGGGCCAGCTTTCCAGACATGGACTGACCATCGACCCGGTCACCCGTGACGCACGCCTTGAAGGCCAAAGGCTTGATCTGACACCGCGAGAGTTTGACCTGCTGTATTTCTTTGCGCGGCAGCCGGGCAAGGTGTTTTCACGCATGGATTTGCTGAATGCCGTATGGGGCTACCAGCATGAAGGCTACGAGCACACTGTCAACACCCACATCAACCGGCTTAGAGCCAAGGTCGAGGCCAATCCGGCAGAACCAGCGCGCATCCTCACGGTCTGGGGGCGTGGTTACAAGTTTGCCGAAGACGGGGAAGGTCAATGAGCCTGAAGCTCACACTCACGCAGCGACTGGCCGTGGTGTTCGCCGTTTTGTTGTTGATTTGCAGCGGCACGTCGGCGTGGCTCCAGGTTCGCTCCAACCGCATGCATGAGTTGGAGGTGGTCCAAGCGCTTTCACGTGATGTGGCAGAGAGCATCGCGCGGGACGCCCAACTCACGGATGCCAACGGCCTCATGCCGGGCGCCGTTCGCAATCTTTTCAACCAGCTCATGATGGTCAACCCCAGTGTGGAGGTTTACCTGCTGGAGCCTGATGGCCGCATAGCAGGGCACGCCGCTCCCGAAGGCCGCCTGCGCCGTGAGCAGGTCGATCTAGGCCCTGTACGCCGATTTCTGGAGGGTCGAATGCTGCCCATTCTGGGCGACGATCCACGCAGCTCGGACGGCCGAAAAGTGTTCAGCGCCGCCCCATTGAGTGTGAAGGGTAAGCAGGTGGGCTTCATTTATGTCGTGCTACTGGGGGAGGCGCATGACCTGCTTGCGGCCAAGGGATCCGCCAATGCCGTCTTGAAGACTGCGCTGCTCTCCATCGCTATGGTGGCGTTGCTGTGCCTTGCGGCCGGCCTCGTGGCGTTTGCGCTGATTACGCGGCCATTGCGCCGGCTGACTGAGTCAGTGCGCCAGTTTGATATCGACGGCCCACCGCCTGAGCTTTCTGCTTTGCCGGCCGGAAGTATGGAGAAGGGCCAGGACGAGATTGCAGTGTTGGATTCCGCCTACCGGCAGATGGTCCGGCGCATGGGTGAGCAGTGGAAAGCGCTGACGCGTCAAGACCAGGAGCGCAGGGAGCTGATTGCCAACGTGTCACATGACCTGCGCACACCTTTGTCTTCTCTGCATGGCTACCTGGAAACTTTGCTGTTGAAAGACGCTAGTTTGGAGCCATCGGAGCGTCGCCGCTACCTGGGAATTGCACTGGAGCAAAGCCGAAAAGTGGGGGCTCTTTCCCAGAGTCTTTTCGAACTGGCACGCCTGGAGTATGGCTTCGTTCAGCCTGAGCCTGAAGCCTTTTCCCTGGCTGACTTGGTGCAAGATGTCTTCCAGAAATTTGAGCTGCGTGCGCAGGCCCAGCACGTTCAATTGGACGCAGACTTTCCTCTGCAATTGCCTTCTGTCAGGGCTGACTTGGGAATGATTGAGCGCGTTTTGAGCAATTTACTGGACAACGCCCTGCGGTACACACCCGAGGGTGGGCGGGTTCGGGTGGTGATTGTCGTCAAGGGCGACCGGCTTGAAATTACGGTCAGTGATTCGGGCCCTGGCATTGCTAGTGAGCTTCGAGAGGGGCTCTTTCGCAGGCCATTCACCGTGGGCGGTGCGCGTCGTGATGGTGGCTTGGGGCTACGCATCGTGCACACCATGCTGGAACTTCAGGGCAGCTCAATCAAACTTGTGGAAACTGGAGACACAGGCGCCAGTTTTCAGTTTTCTCTGCCACGCGCCGTGGAGCATTCTGTCTCTGTGTGAGTTAGCAAAGCGGTCAGCGACCGGATAATTTACCGCACTGTCACCGACACCCAGGCAAGCCTGGGCGCGGGGCTTTCACCTCAACCGAGGTTGAAGGGCATCTGGCGTATCGGTTTTCCTGTCAGCTTCGCAACGGCGTTGGCAAATGCCGGTGCCAGTGGCGGAAGGCCCGGCTCTCCCATGCCCTTGGGCGGTTCCGCACTCGGCACGATGTGCACCGATATCTCCGGCGCGTCGGTGATGCGTGCAACGGTGAAATCACCGAAGTTGCTTTGGTCCACGACACCGTCTTTCAGGGTAATTGCAGAGCCCGGCAGGCACATTGAAAGGCCCATGACTGCCGCGCCCTGAACTTGGGCCTCGACGCTACGTGGGTTAACTGCCAGGTTGCAATGCACACCGGCAGTGGCTCGGTGCAGTACCGGCTGGCCATCCTTGACCGAGGCCTCGACAACGTAAGCCACCACGGATTCGAACGACTCGTGCACGGCCACACCCCAGGCGCGGCCCGCTGGTAACTGCTTTTTGCCGTAGCCGCTCTGATCTACCGCCAGCTGAAGCGCTGCGCGGTGGCGCGGATGTTTGTCGTCGAAAAGGCGCATCCGATAGGCCACCGGGTCTTGATTGGTAGTGCGAGCTATGTCGTCAAGCAAGGTTTCCATGACGAACGCGGTGTGGGTCGAGCCCACGCTGCGCCACCACAAAACCGGCACGTTGAGCTTGGGATGGTGCACGGTCAGGCGCATGGGCAGGTCATACGGATCGCGCATGCCTTCCGTCGCCGAGGCGTCAATGCCATCCTTGACTTGAAACGACTCAAATACCGTCCCCGCCAGAATGGACTGTCCAACCAGCACATGATCCCAAGCCAGCACCTTGCCGCGCTCATCGAACCCAATGCTTGCGCGATGCAGGTGCATGGGCCTGTAGTAGCCTCCCTTGACATCGTCTTCACGGCTCCAAATAAGGCGGACCGGTACGTTCAAGCCCGCTGTGCGCGCAGCCTTGGCGACCTCGCAAGCCTCGACCACATAGTCACTGGTTCCGACGAAACGCCTGCCGAAGCCGCCCCCTGCCATCTGCACGTTCACCTTGACCTGCTCCGGCTTCAGACCGAGCGCCTTCGCTGCTGCGCCAGCATCCAGTCCAGCGCTCTGCGTGCCAACCCACAGTTCGGCTCCGTTTTCCGTCAACTTAACTGTGCAGTTCAGTGGCTCCATCGGAGCGTGGGCCAGATAGGGAAACAGAATCTCCGCATCGATCCGGTGGGGCGCCTTATCGAGTGCGGACATGTCAGCATCGTACTTTCGCGGGCCAGGCGTCTTGGCCAGTTCCCTGTACTGCGCCAGTTGTTTTTCGCTGTCGACTTTCTCTACAGCCGCCGTGTTCCATTGCAGCTTGAGCGCGTCGCGCCCCACCTTGGCGGGCCAATAACCGTCAGCCACTACCGCGATCCCTTCGCCGCCACCATCCACCGGAATGCGAAACACCGCTTTGACGCCCTTCACGGCACGCGCAGCGCTGTCGTCAACAGAGGTAAGGCGAGCGCGGAAAACGGGTGGGTGCGCCACCACCGCGGTGAGTTGACCCGGGTGCTTGACGTCAATTCCAAAATCCTGGCGCCCGCTACTCTTGGCGCGTGCATCCAGGCGCGTCGTTGGCTTGCCAATGATCCGAAAGTCTTTCGGGTCTTTCAGTACCACTTTCTCGGGAACGGGCAGTGCCATGGCTGCCTCGGCTAGTTCGCCATAACCGGCCTTGCGGCCACCGGGGCCGATCACTGCGCCGGCTTGCGTGCGAAGCGTGGCTGCGTCCACATTCCATTTCAAGGCTGCGGCAGACAGCAACATGGCTCGCGCACGCGCACCGAGTTCGCGGTATTGCGTGAAGCTGTTCTTGATCGAGTTGGAACCACCGGTCAAGTGCATGCCGAAGAGTGGGTCGTAGTAAGCGGCGTCGTTGGTGCCGCTCTTGCTGCGCACCAAACTCCAATCCGCATCGAGCTCTTCTGCCAGGATCATGGGCAAGCCAGTCTGTACCCCCTGTCCGAATTCAAGGCGGTTGATGGTGATGGTGACCTCACCATTGGGGGCGATCTGTACAAAGGCCGAGGGTTGCTGTGTGGGCTTCAAAGCGCCCGGCGGTTTCGCTGCACCGTCTGCCTGTGCCAATGCCAGGTGTGGAAAGGCACCAATCGCCAGGCCGCCAACGCTGGCCATCTTCAGGAAGCTGCGGCGTGGTAGGCCTGGGATATCAGTGTCGCTGGCTTGATCTCGTTCCAGAAGGTGCTGCAGGGCGCGCGGCCACTCGCTCGGCTGTATGGAGGTAGGCATCATGATGGGTACTCCTTCAAGCGAGGGTTTTGGCCGCGTCGGCTATTGCGGCGCGGATACGTGAATAGGTCCCGCAGCGGCAAATGTTGCCAGCCATGGCTGAATCAATTTCTGCGGCAGTGGGTTGTTTGCCTTTGGGCTGTGACTTCAAAAACGCCGTGGCGCTCATGATCTGGCCACTCTGGCAGTAGCCGCACTGTGCGACGTCGTGCTTGACCCACGCTGCGTGCACGGCGGAGCCGACTCGGTCGGTGCCATCTGTGGCAGCCTCTATGGTGGTGATCTTCTTGCCCTCTGCCGCGGAAATGGGCGTAATGCAGGAGCGGATAGCCTGCCCGTCCAAATGCACGGTGCAGGCGCCGCAGAGGGCAGCGCCACAGCCGAATTTGGTGCCGGTCATGCCCAGCGTGTCGCGCAGAGCCCACAGAATGGGGGTAGAAGGATCGGCTTCAATCGCATGGTCTCGGCCGTTAATTTGGAGCACGCTCATGGGTATTTTTTTGAAGTGGCAGTATTGAAGAGCGCCGATGCGGGTTTGCGGGGCGGTGAGGCCACGAGACCTTGTAGATGCTCTGGGGCTTGTCAACAGAAGTCTATGGAGTTAGACCAGGAAGAGGAATGGGGTAAATCCGCATGCCGTATTAAGCTAAGCTTCAAGATATGAAGCTGAATCACCTGGACGGACTGATCGCATTCTGGAAAGTCGCCGAACATCGCGGCTTCACAGCAGCGGCTGCAGAGTTGGCTGTATCGCCGTCGGCACTTAGCCAGGCCATACGGCAGCTCGAAGCTCGTCTCGGCGTGCGCTTGTTGAACCGAACCACCCGAAGCGTGAGCTTGACCGAGGCTGGCGAGGCCTATCTTGGGCGCGTAGGCCCGGCCCTTGGGCAGGTGATCGATGCGGGCGACGAATTGAATGCGCTTCAGGGGCGGCCTTCCGGCCTATTGCGTTTGAACGCGGCGCGAGCCTCTATCGCACTCGCTTTGCGACCGCTGCTGGATGGTTTTCTGCGCACGTACCCCGATGTGCAGCTCGAAATCACCAATGACGAGGGTTTTGTGAATATCGTTGAGAGAGGCTTCGACGCAGGCATCCGCTTCGGGGAGAGCATAGACCTCGATATGGTTGCCGTCCCCATTGGAGGGCCGGTGCGGGTCGCCGTGGTGGCTTCACCGGAGTACCTGCGTCGCATGCCTGCGCCTCACCATCCGGATGAGCTCGTGCAACACAACTGCATACGTCTGCGCTTTTCCACGACTGGGGCCATCTATAAGTGGGAATTCGAGATGGGCGGCCGGATGATAGATTACGAGGTCGCAGGCAACTTGATCATCAGCGATACGACTTTCAGCATTGACGCTGCGCTCGAGGGTATTGGCCTGGCCTACACCTTCGAGGACTTTGCTGAGCCGCATATTCAAGCTGGGCGACTGGTGAGGGTGTTGACTGATTTTTCCCCCACATTTCCCGCTTTCCAGCTGTATTACCCCACCCGACACAACCAACCTTCCAAGCTCAAGGCGCTAATCGAATACGTTGGCAAGCATAGGAGTTACCGACGCGCGTCGTCATGAGATTGAACGCGCCGGCTGTGGCTCGCGTGGATGAGCGCTTGCGTCAGCAGGTACCCATGTAGTCGCATTTGCCGATCTCAACACCGTTTTAGCGCTGTTTTTAACCTATTAGCACCTGGAGAAATAGTGTTAACAGGCCCTGAGTCGCTATGGACATAGTGACCGAGGTTTATGGTTGTCAAAACCTGACGCTCGTAGATGAACTATGGAGAGCGTTTGTTGCGAAAAAGCTTGGTGTTGCCTCGAATGTACTTGCCTAAATGTCTCTTGTGCCTCTGCATCCGCCCGAAAATTCAGAGCATCCCCAGAAGGCTTTTCCTGCCGCGGGGCCTTGCTTTGCAACACGCCGCACCATTGGCTTACTGCAGCGGGGGCAGGGTGGTTCGGTGGGTATTACCGTCTTTGCTGCCGGAATGGTCAACTCAGTGGCAGGGGGCGTCAGGCCTTGCGGGTTCAAGTTCTGCGACCCTGGCGATTTTGACCCTAGTGAGGGCGAGGACGTATTCCCATCGCCTTTTCCACGGGCTTCGCGTAGCAAGCTCATGAGTGCGGCGCCATCCATGAGCTGGATATTGCGGCCCTGCGCAAACGCCAAGGCCTCCTTCGTGAAGCGTCCGGAAGTCACTACGAAGCCGCCGGAGGCACCATGGGCGGCCATGACGCCATAGAGCTCGCGCACTGTAGAAACGCCTACTTTGAAGGCTTTCCATTGCTTGCATTGTACGAACGATTTTTCTCCCGCCTTGGTGACCACCAAGTCCACACCACCATCTGCACCGCCACCGCCCAGTTCCTTGACCGCATAGCCTCGGCGTCGAAATCCTTCTCCCACCAGAACTTCGAATTGTTGCCACGACATGCCTTGCAGTGCATCGGGGCTGCTACTTGAGGAAGTAGAGTCAAAAAGAGCGTGTCTACGCCTGCGGCGGAGTGCCGAAGCCAGCGCTCCAATAAGGCAGAGAACCGGAAGCAGGTATTGGCCAAAAGTGGCGAGAGTCTGAACCATGGCGTCTACCGCAAATTGCCCGATTTGTGGTGCAGACGTTGCGGTAGGGAGGGAGCGGGAGGCCACTGCGTGCAGCACCCAATAGCTAGCGATCGCCAGAGCTACGCCCAGCCACCAGGGCAGCATGGCCACCAAGTCCATGAGGTCTTCTACTGGGCTGGACTTGCGGCGTCTCGACATTCTTAGCCTCCTGCGTTAACTATTAGTGAATAGTTAACATTTTGCAATATCTAAGGAGAGCGCCAGCAGCTCGCCGATCGATATATGCAGAGGATCCTTAAGGGTGGGCTCGCCTGCTAGCAACTCGTGAATTAATAGGCTCCCATGTAGTCGCGTTTGCCAATTTCAACACCGTTGTGGCGCAGGATGTCATACACGGTGGTCACGTGGAAGAAGAACTGTGGCAGCCCGTAGTGCAGAAGATATGTGCTTGCAGTCAGCTTCCTTTCTTTGGGTGTGCCTGGGCGCAACACGATCTCACGGCTTTCGCTTTGGTCGAATTGTTCGGGCTTGAAGGATTCGATATGGTCCAGGGCCTTGGCGATCAAGGCTTGCAGATCAGCGAAGCTGACTTCGGTGTCGGGCCAGGATGGCACCTCGGCGCCAGCCAATCGGGAAGAAATGCCTTTGGAAAAATCTGAGGCGATCTGGACTTGGCGTACCAGCGGAAACATGTCGGGGAACAGCCGCGCCTGCAGCAGCGCATTGGGGTCGATATTTTTTTGTGTCGCGTGGTCTTCGGCTTTCTTCAGCACATCTGACATGGCGCGCAGCATCTGCTGCATGACGGGGACGGAAGCGGTGTACAGAGGGCTGGTCATTGTGGGTTTACTTTTTGATTGGCGCGTGGCCGGGGTTGGCTCGGCAGGGCACTACCGACCACGTGAGGCTAACAGCAAAATGATGAACTTGCGCGAAGAGCCTTCCTTTGGATCGACAATGTGCCATGGCAGATTCCCAAGAACAAGTACGAGTACAAGACCCCGACCTGGTCCCCACCCACACGACTGCCGCAGCAGCTTCGGTTGCTCGGTGGGTGGCGCAGCACCATGGCATCGCGGTGCAGCACTGCCATCTGATCAGACGCGGCCTGAACGACAACTATGCCCTTCGGTCTGCCGAAGGCGTCCAGTACGTCGCACGCCTTTACTCCATCCGTCCACGTGGGACCTTCAATATTGACTTTGAATCCGCACTTCTGGCGCATTTGGAGAGCCAAGGCGCGGGTGTGGCTGTGGTGGTTCCCGCTGCGGACGGGAGAACGCACTTCATGCTGCAGTTTCCTGAAGGTCCGCGTGCACTGGCACTGTTTCGCCATGCAGAGGGCACCACGCCCGATACTCTGGACGAGTTCGAATTAACTGGCCGCCTTTTGGCCGTCATTCACGGGGCGGCACGCGACTACTCAGGTCCGCCAAGTCTTTACACGCTTGATGGGCATCACCTGGCCGGCAAGACTTTGATGTATCTGCAAACTTACCCGGAGTTGGGAGCGGAACTGTTGGACACGTATAGCCGGTTGATCTACGGCCTACTTGAAGAATTGGCGGACCTTGAGGGCGCTCTTACCCGGGTCATTTGCCATGGCGACACCCACGGGTTCAATAACCATGTCTTCGTGGATGCCAATGGACAGAAGAAAACTGTTTTCTTCGACTTCGATGACGCGGGGCCTGGGTTTTTGTCGTACGACCTTTGTGTGATGCCATGGTCCTATATGGTTCGCAAGACCCTGAAGCAACCCGACGAAGCCCTGCGGGAGCGCTGGGCGCACTACCTGCGTGGCTACTCTGCGGGTGGTGGCAATCCATCAGATGCGGATTTGGCTGCGCTGCCCTTGTTCATACAGCTCAGGCATTTATGGAATCTTGGAGAGGCGGTGGGGCGTTTGCACCACTGGGGTACGAGCTCAGCTCCTGTGGCATGGCTGAGAAATCAGATGGAAGTATTCGAAGCGTGGAAAAAGGTGGATCTGCGCGCGTGAGTGCAAGCCGCCAGTTCGTTGCCCCACCGCTTGTACCGTCTGTCTCGCGCCTACTACGAGGCAACGGCGCATTCAAGCTGACCTCGCTGGCAGAAATTTGCGCTTGCGTGGGGTCATGGGTGTCTGCACATTCGATGATGAGCACATCAGCAGATACTACGGACCATGATCTCTGCTCGATATTCCACACACCTCGGATTGGTCGGCATGGCCGCCTTATGGGGCGCTTCCTGGCCTTGGGGGCGTGTCGTGGCCCAAGCCATGCCACCCTTGGCTGCAGCCTGCCTGCGCTTTGTTTTTGCCAGTGTGGTGCTCTTGCTCTGGCTCAAGGGCAGCGGACGCATGCACACTTTGCGTGGCCTGCGCGTGCGTCAATGGTGGGGACTGACCGCTGCGTCGGCGGTCGGCGTGCTGGGATATGCAAGCTTCTTCCTGTTTGCGCTGCAAAAAGTGCCAGCCGGCAAGGCGGCCATGGTGGTGGCGCTCAACCCCGTCTTGACTTTGATATTTGCGGTGTTGCTGTTTCGCGAGGCGGTGAACTGGATCATGGGGCTCGGACTGGTGCTGGCTGTGACTGGCGCGCTTTACGCACTGACCGATGGTTCGCTTGCTCTGATGCAACCCGGCCTTTCCGGTGCCGGGGAGCTGTTGCTGCTCGGTTGCGCAGCCTGTTGGGTGGGCTACACCTTGATCGGGCGCAAAGTCCTTGTCACAGTTGATTCGCTCACGACCACGGCTATTACTGCGGCGATTGGCGCCATTTTTCTGTTCATCGCGAGCATGATCGTGGAAGGGCCAGCCGCTTGGAAGACTCTTCCAAGCGCTTCAACAACCGTGTGGCTTAGCCTGATGGCTCTGGCATTTGGGAGTACAGCCTTGGCGTATGCCTGGTATTTGCACGGTGTCAAAGTTCTGGGTGCTGGCGCAGCTGCAGCCTACATGGCGCTGGTGCCCCTATTTGGCATGTTGTTTTCCGGATTGTGGCTGGGTGAGTCACTCACCATGTCACTGCTAGCCGGGGGCGTGATGGCGATCGTGGGCATGGCACTAATGAACTTTGGGCGAGTGTTTTTGCCAAAACCCATACCCGGCGCAACGAGCTGAAATGGGCTGATCTTCGGGGCGTGAAAATTCAAGCAAAAGCCACTTCCGGTGCGTCTACGACCCACCGGCTTTTCTTGGCTTATTCTTGAGCGAATCTATCTGTCGCCCGGATGAGCTGATCCCGAATGCCCGGCTCGGACCACGCATGCCCGGCACCTTCGATCAGGTGAAATTCCGCCTCAGGCCAGGCCTTGTGCAGTGCATAGGCATAGCGAGCAGGGCAGGGCATGTCGTAGCGCCCATGAACGATCACTCCCGGAATGCCATGCAGCCGGTGCGCATCTCGCAGCAGTTGTCCTTCCTCCAGCCAGGCGCCATGCACGAAATAATGATTTTCCAACCGGGCGAAGGCCAGCGCAAAGTGGTCATCTCCGTGCGTTGCAGTGAATGATGGATCGGGTAGCAAGGTGATGGTCTCACCTTCCCACAGGCTCCAGGCTTTGGCGGCTTCTATCTGTTTGGCTTTGTCCGGGCCGGTCAGGATTTTGCGATAGGCTGCCATCATGTTGCCGCGCTCCTCTGGCGGGATAGGCGCCTGAAAACGCTCCCACTTGTCCGGGAACATCTCTGAAACTCCGAATTGGTAATACCAGGAGAGCTCCGCCGGGGTCACGGTATAGATGCCGCGCAACACCAGGGCGCTTACCCGCTCCGGGTGCTTCTGTGCATAGGCCAGTGCCAGGGTAGATCCCCACGAACCGCCAAATACCAACCATTTTTCTACCCCGGCGAGTTGGCGCAGCGTTTCTATGTCGGACACCAGATGCCAAGTCGTATTGGCTTCAAGGCCAGCGTGGGGAGTAGAGCGCCCACATCCACGCTGATCGAACAGGACGACGTCATACCGCGCCGGGTCAAAGACCCTCCTGTGCTCCGGTGAAATGCCTCCGCCTGGTCCTCCGTGCAGGAACACCGCCGGTTTGGCTCCGGGAGTGCCCACGCGTTCGTAGTAAATGACATGTCCATCACCTACGTCGAGATGTCCAGTCTCGTAGGGTTCGATGGAGGGGTAAAGCGTGCGAAGTTCAGCCGTGGTCTTGGTCATGGCGCAACTTTACAGCTTGGTCGCTCCACGTGGCTACGATAGTGGGGCTATGTAGAGGACAGCCTTAGACGCCCTTGAATCGTGGTGCACGCTTTTCGTTGAAAGCCAGTACGCCTTCCATGCGGTCTTCGGTATCAATCAGGTGGTTGTAAGCCTCGATTTCGAAGCGGTACGCAGTGCGAAGCTCCATCTGAGTCCCATAACGGACGGACTTCTTGATCTGCCGGGTCGAGAGGGGGGCATTGCCAGCAATGCGACTGGCAATCTGCAAGGCTTCCGATGGAAGTTCTTCTTGCGAGAAGACTTCATTGACCAAACCCCAGCGCAAGGCTTTTTCCGCATCGAAGGGGGCTCCACTGAGAAGGATTTCCTTTGCTCGCCTTTCTCCCACGGCACGGGGCAAATTTTGTGTGCCTCCGCCTCCGGGCATGATGCCAAGACCCACTTCTGGCAGCCCGAAGCGCACATGGCTTCCGGCATAGATGAAGTCGCAGCAAAGCGCCATTTCCAGCCCGCCACCGAACGCGTGCCCGTTCACTGCAGCAATGACGGGCTGCGGCAGATCTACCAGGGTCCAGAACATGCGCTCGAACAGCTCGTGCTGCTGTATCCACTGAGCCCGAGTCATTCCGTTGCGCTCTTTCAGATCTCCGCCAGCGCAGAAAATCTTGGTTCCACTGGCTCCAAGTAGGACGCAGCGAGCCGCCAGCGGCTCAGCGGTCAGGCGCGTCCAGACATCCAGTAAATCATGGCCCATCTGCGTGTTCAGCGCGTTGGCTGAATCTGGCCGGGCGAGTTCGACGCCCACAACATGATCGGCTGCCCGGTAGCATCTGACTGTCTCATAGGCCGGCAGGTGTTTGAGGAAATTTTCCGTAAGGTCGAGTTCGCTGGAGTTCATGGGCAGCTATCTGAAGGGGGCGGTTTGGGAGCGGAAGTTTGAGAGGCTCGGTTACTCCGATTTGTACAGCCCAAGCTTCTTGGCAGTGCCTTCCCACATGGCCGTTTCCTTGCGGATCATTTCATGAAATTGGGCGGATGTCATCGTGGGCGCTGGCTCCAGATTCAGGGAGCGCAGCTTGGCATCCACATCCGGGCGTTTCATGATGGACGTGAAGTCCTTGTATAGCTTGTCCAGTACGGCTGCATCGGTTCGCGCAGGGGCAATCAAGCCATACCAGCCTCCGGCTGGAACGCCCTTGATGCCCAGGGAGTCGAATGTGGGCGTTCCCGGCATGAAACTTGATTCTTTAGGGCCGGTAATGGCGAGCGCGCGCGTCTTGCCACTCTTGTGAGCGGCCAGTGCGCTGGGCAGACCGTCAATCATGATGTGCACATGTCCCGCCATGACGTCGGCCAGTGCGGGTGCGCTACCTTTGTAGGGTACATGGACGGCATCAAGCCCGGTGATCTGCTTGAAAGCTTCCATGCACATGTGGCTGGTGGAGCCGGCGCCTATGCTCGCGTAACTCAGCTTCCCAGGGTTGGCTTTTGCATAAGCCAGTAGCTCAGGAACGGTTTTGTAAGGCTGTGCTGCATTGGCTACCAAAGCCAATGGGGTGGTGGAGAGCAGGGCGATGGGATGGAAATCACGCTCCACGTCGTATCTGAGGCTCTTGTAGAGAACCGGATTCACCACGATGGGGGAGTTGGAGGTCAGAAGCAGCGTGTGGCCATCTGCGGCGGATCCGGCAAGTTCCTGAGCAGCCAACGCACCGTTGGCGCCTGCCTTGTTCTCTACGATGACCGGTTGGCTCCAAAGGGTGGTGAGGTGCTCACTTAATGCGCGGGCCAGAATGTCGGAACCTTGGCCAGCGGCAAACGGAATCAGGATGCGGACGGGGCGGCTTGGGTAGGCAGACTGCGCCAGGGCAGGGGATGTGTTGAATACCCATGGAGCCACGGCGGCTCCAGAAAGCAAGAAGCTGCGTCGCTGCATGTCAACCCTTTCAAGTTTGTCTCATCATATTGTCTTAAATATCATATCATTATGGCATTTGAGCTTGCAAGGAAAACCAATGGCGTTGCTGCGAGGGGTTCGCGTTCTTTCGATTGAGCAGTACGGAGCAGGGCCGTTCGCGACGGAATACCTGGCTGCATTGGGTGCGGAAGTGATCAAGATCGAACAGCCGGGTGAAGGGGGAGACGTCTCTCGCCAAGTGGGCCCGCATTTCAATCCCAAGCTGCCGGAAACTGCGCAGAGCCTGTTTTTCCATAGCCTTAATACGGATAAGAAAAGCATTGCGCTTGATTTGAGAACTGAGCGCGGGCGGGACGTGTTCAAAAGGCTTGTTGCCAAGAGCGATGCGGTGCTCAACAATCTCCGCGGCGATGTGCCGGCCAAGCTTGGCATCACCTATGCTGATCTTTCCAGTGCGAATCCGAAGATTGTGTGCGCGCACCTTAGTGGTTATGGGCGAGAAGGCCCCCGCGCCAAATGGCCTGGCTACGACTATCTGATGCAGGCTGAGGCGGGGTACTTCAGCTTGACGGGAGAGCCAGACGGGCCTCCGTCACGCATGGGCTTGTCCATGATCGATTACATGACGGGCGTGGTGATGTCGCTCGGTCTGGTCAGCGGGGTCTTGAATGCCCGCAGCAGTGGGACTGGCAGCGACGTAGATGTCTCGCTCTTCGATGTGGCGCTTCATAACCTGAACTACCTCGCCGCCTGGTATTTGAATGCGGGTGCGACCACGCACAGGCAGGCCCGCTCTGCGCACCCTTCGCTGGTGCCGTGTCAGCTTTACAAAACCGCTGACGGCTGGATCTACCTGATGTGCAACAAAGAGAAATTCTGGGCCGCTCTATGCAAGTGCATAGAGCGTCCGGAATGGACGAAAGACCCTCGCTACCAGGACTTTCCGAGTCGCTGGGAACACCGCAATGAATTGACCGAGCTGATTGATCACGCGCTATCCGCACGAACCACTGGCGAATGGATGGCGATCTTTGGCGGTCAGGTACCTGCTTCACCCGTATTGTCTATGGACGATGCGCTTGAGAGCGACTATGTGCATGATCGGCAACGTATCATGACTGTTCGCAGTGATGAAGGGGAGGAAGTGCGCCTTGTTCGCAATCCGCTGTCTTCTTCAAAATCCGATGGTGAGCCTAAGAACATGGCGCCCATGCTCGGTGAGCACACAGATGATGTTTTGCTCGAATGCGGTTTCGATGCCGAAGAGATCGCGGCATTGCGGACAGAAGGGGTCTTATGATCGTGGAGGCGGTTGTGACCGCTTGATAACCTTGTAAATTTCGGATGCACACTAATTTCAGCTGCCTGGCTTGCTCCCGCTTGCTGGGGGCAAGAGCCTCCAACGGTCATTGCCAGGATGATCGCGCATGACTAAGCGCCACGCCGGGTCGCAGTACATGCGGCTGGCCGAGCATCTGCTGCAGCAGATCCAGGAAGGCACTTACCGCCAAGGTGATCTACTGCCTTCGGAGGCCCAGTTGTGTGAACAGTTCAACATCAGCCGTATTACGGCGCGCGCGGCCCTGAAGGAGCTGGAGATAGGCGGCGCTGTTTCTCGCCGGGCCGGGATTGGCACCAAGGTGCTCTCACAGACACTGAGCCGGCCGGTGTTCGCTCATGCCGGCGGCAGCATTGATGAGGTGCTCTACTTCACCCAGGGCGTGTCCTTCAAGCTCTTGGAGAAGACGATATTTACAGTCACGCCCGAGCAGGCACAGGAGCTGAAAATTCCAGAAGGCCAACGCTTTTCCCGGCTTCATGCCTTGCGAAAGGCTGCAAACGGAAGCAAGCTCTTGACCAGCGTCCACTATGTGCCAGCGTTGCTGACTCCGTCAGTGGGCCAACTGGCCAAGCTGCGTAGCTCGCTCGCCCAATTCATAGCAGAGACTCACGGAGACGAAATCCAGACCATTCGCCAGGAAATTGGCGCATGCTTGCTGGATGCCACGCAGGCAGAGATGCTCAAACAAGCGGAGGGCTCTGCAGCGGTGAGCTCCAGGCGTTGGTATTTGGGGCGTGAGGGCAAGCTACTTTTGCTGTCGCTCAGCGTTTTTCCTGCTGAGCATTACAGGTTCGAATCGGTGCTTATCCGTAACGTGGGGCACTAAGAAGGTGTGAACGAATCCCTCATGCTCGCCTTGACCGGGCGGCTTTTGACGGCCCCATTGAGCGCGCCGGATTCGTTCATACCTTCTGAGTTCGTCAGGCGGTGGCTGGGAGCACGGTTGAGCTTGTTTCACAGCCGTTTGCTTTGTCGTCATACCATCGGTCTTTTCCTAACATCACTCGATGATGGCCAGCGCCGGCAGGAATCATTGGAAAACAGTTTTCCTGCGCAGCGACTCTGACATCCAGAAAGAACGGACCGTCATACTCCAGGCATTGCGCCAAGGCGTCGTCCAGTTTTGCCGGATCGCTGACGCTCAATGCGCCCCAGCCGAAGGCTTTGGCCAAGGCCACGAAGTCAGGCAATGCGGCGTTCCAGCTGTGAGACAAGCGGTTGCCGTGAATCAATTCCTGCCATTGCCGCACCATGCCCATGTAGCCGTTATTGGAGAGAACCAGCTTCACTGGCGTGGCATGCTGGATGGCGGTAGAGAGCTCCTGAATATTCATCAAGACCGATGCATCTCCGCTGACGCAGACGACCAGAGCGTCCGGGTGGGCAATCTGTGCACCGATGGCGGCGGGCAGGCCGTAGCCCATGGTGCCAGCACCGCCTGAGGTCAGCCACCGCTGTGGTTGCTCAAACTGCAGGTATTGGGCGGCCCACATTTGATGTTGGCCCACATCGGTGGAAACGATGGCCTGGCGCCCTGCGATCTTGGCATTCAGCGTGCTCATCAGTTGTTGAGGCAGGATGAATGTGGCGTCAGGAAGGAAATCCAGGCAACGCTGGGAACGCCAACGGGCCACACACTCCCACCAGGGCGACAGCCTGGTGGGATTCAAGCCGCGAAGATGGGGCAGGGCCAACAGGGCGTTCAGTACCTCGCCGCAGTCACCGACTATGGGGACATCCACGTTGACAGTTCGATTGATGGAACTGGGGTCGATATCGATGTGGATTTTGCGGGCGTATGGACAAAATTGATCAAGCTTGCCGGTGATTCGGTCGTCAAAGCGTGCACCCACGTTGATGACGAGGTCAGCCTCGTGCATCGCCAGGTTGGCCTCCAGCGTGCCGTGCATGCCCAACATCCCAAGAAACTGCGGGTCTGATGCGGGGAAAGCACCCAGACCCATGAGGGTGAGCGTGCAAGGCCCCCCGACTTCGCGAACCAGTTTTGTGAAGGCTTCGCAAGCAGCAGTGCCAGCGTTAATAAGGCCACCACCGCCGTAGAACACAGGTCGTTTGGCCTCGGCTATCAGTTGGGCGGCTCGCTGGAGATTGGCGAGCGGCAGACGTGCGGGCCGTGTGCTGGCCAGCGACGGGGCTGGGACAGAGGGGCCTGCTGGGGCCAGTTGGACATCTTTGGGGATATCCAGCAGCACCGGGCCGGGCCGCCCTTCAGATGCAATGGCCAGCGCCCGACGCACGGCGCCTACGATATCTTCCGCCTTGCGTGGTTGAAAATTCCATTTGGTTACTGGGCGAGACATGCCCAGAGCATCGCTCTCCTGAAAAGCCTGTGTGCCGATCACGGAGGTGGCGACTTGTCCACTGATGCAAAGGACTGGAACGGAGTCGCTCATGGCGTCTAGCAATCCCGTGATGGTGTTGCCAACGCCCGGACCGGAGGTGACGAGGACCACACCTACTTTGCCGGTACTGCGCGCATAGCCTTCGGCTGCGTGAACGGCCGCTTGCTCATGCCGAACCAGTATGTGCCGCAGCCGGGGTTCGCCATGCAAGGCGTCATACAAGGGCAGCGCCGCACCGCCGGGGTAGCCGAAAAGGGTGTCCACGCCGCACTCAATGAGCGTTTCCAGCAAAGCTTGTGCGCCGTTGCGATGCGCCTGCGGGCTGGCACTCAGTGCCTTGTGGGAGGCAGTAGCCTGACAATCAAATACGGAAGAGGAGTTCATGGCCTCAATTTTTCAGGTTATCAGGCAGAATTGGCTTCGAGATTTTCAGTGATCTTGGCAATGAACCGGAAAATATTTCTATGAATTCATCAAAAGAAGAAAAGATTTTTGATAAGACGGATCTGAGCATTTTGCGCATCCTCCTCCAGGACGCTCGCCGCACTCTGCAAGAAATTGGGCAGGAAGTGGGTCTGTCCACCACCAGTTGCTGGAGCCGGATCAAGCGCCTTGAATCAGAAGGCGTGATCAAGCGCTACACCATAGAGGTGGATCCGGCGAGCCTGGGGTATCGGGACACCGTCATCGTGCAACTCAATCTGGAAAGCCACACGGAAGACACGCTGTACGCGTTCGGCCAGGTTCTGGCCACTATTCCGGAAGTGTTGGAGGCCTACCTGGTCTCAGGCGACTACGACTACTACATCCGTATCGCGGTGCGCGACACCCGTGACTATGAGCGCCTGCTGCGCGAAAAGCTCTACAAGATTCCGGGTATCCGGCACAGCAAATCCAGCTTCGTGCTGCGTGTGCTGAAGGAAGAAAGTGTGCCGGTTTAAGAGCTCTTGGCCGCCTGAGACGTTACGCTGCCGGCTCCATGGGCACAGGCTTGCGGTGGGCGGCAAGACAGGTAAGAACGCTGAGCACGACGCAGATCAGGGCAGCAACTTCCAACCAGGTGGGCAGGCGGCGCTCCCACATGAAACCGTATAGCAGTGCGAAAAGCGTTTCAAACAAGATCATTTGGCCCACTAGCGTCAACGGAAGCAAGCGGCTGGCACGGTTCCACAAGCCATTGCCGGCGATGGACGCTAAAACTGCGATACCCACCGACACGGCTCCAAACAATAGCCACGCGTTGATGGAATGGTCTGCTTTGTTGAATGCCAGGGCAAAGGGTATCAAGAGCAAGCTTTGAGCGCCGGTGACCACGCCCGTCAGCAAGCTCCAGTCATGAGATGAAACGCGATCGAGCTTTGCGAGACAGCGCGCGTTGCCAATGGCATAGGCTGACCACAAGGCCAAGGCGGCTATGGCGCATAGAAGGCCGGTCAATTGTTGGGCGGGCGATGCGGCGCTGGGCCCGGCGACGGCCTGCCAGCCAATGCAGATGGCGCCAAGAGCGCACAGCAGCAACGAGGGGGCCAGCTTGCGCAAGGCCACAGCGCCATCTTCGCGGCTACCGACAATGGTGACCACAACAGGCAGAAAGCCAATCACCAGTGAAGTCATGGCGATTCCACCAATCTGCACGGCATTGGCCAGGAAAATGTAATACAGCGTATTGCCTGCAAAGGCGAGCCACATCAGGTTCCACCACTGTCGGCGCGGGACATGAGCCACGATTGAGCGCCAGCGAGGAGCCAGCAGTGCAGCGGCAATCAAGCCATAACTGAGATACCGCCCGATGGCAATTTGCAGCGGGCTGAATTCACCGACCAATTCCGGAGCGAGAAACACCAAACCCCAAAACGCACCTGCCCCCATGCCACAGGCTACGCCGATCCAGAGTCCGCTGTGGTGGCTTCGAGAAATGGGGAGGGTCATCATGGCGAGTAATTTACTCGTTTCAGTGCTATAAATTGACTCTATCTTTTTTCAAAAAAGAGAGAATTTCTCAGTTATGCCGAAGAAAATGACTAATTCGCTATTTGTCCTGGATCGCTACGACAGAGCCATTCTGGACATCATCCAGCGCGATAACAAGACGCCGCAACGGGTGATTGCAGAATCGGTCAGCCTTTCTACTGCAGCAGTTCAGCGGCGCATTGCCGCCATGGAAAAGTCTGGTGTCATTGCAGCCAATGTTGCGGTGGTGAACCCTGATGCAGTGTCCGCCACCATCACCGCTATTGTGGAAGTGCAGCTGAGGGACGAACGTGCAAGCACTTCCGATCTTGCAAGGGAGCTCTTTCGCAATACACCGGAAGTGCAGCAGTGCTTTTACGTCACAGGTGGGATGAGTTTCATTTTGATCATCATTGCCCCCAATATGCCCACCTACGAAGGCTTGACCCGCCGCCTTTTCGCGGAAAACGAACTGGTGGTGTACTTCAGGACGCTGGTGGCGCTGGACAGAGTAAAGACCGATACGGCCATTGTGATTCCTTAACAGGCTTCGCGAAGCGGCCCGTTCACCTGGGGCCGCCGAGCTTACTCGAAAGAACTGTCCTCGCTGGGGCCCATTCGCTTTCGGCGATCCAAGTCAGGCAGCTTCCTGGCGCAACGGTATGACGCCCTCAAACGTCGGAAGCCGACTTTCTATAGGTGATAAAACTCAAACCCAGGCCGCTGGCGGAGGTCAGTTCATTGCGTTCCACTGCTTGCCAGGAGCTGTCGAGCGATGGCGCATAGGCATCGCCTTCGAAGTCGGCATCAATCTCGGTGACCACCACCTCATGTGCCAGGTCAATGGCCTGGGCATATATCTGGGCACCACCAATGACCCAGACTTCAGGCGCATCTCCACATGTTTGCAAGGCTTCTTGCAGACTGGCAACGCGTGTGGCACCTGGATCATGCCAGTCGGATTGTCGTGTGATCACGATATTGGTTCGGCCGGGCAGAGGGCGGAAACGCGGGGGAAGCGAATCCCAGGTTTTGCGCCCCATGATGACGGGATGATTCAGTGTGACGCGTTTGAAGTGCGCCAGATCTTCCGGTAAGTGCCAAGGCATGACGCCGTTCTTGCCAATGACGCCATTGCGCGCACGTGCGTAGATCAGGCCGATTTTCGATGTCATGGTGTTTTCGGTGTTGGGGTTGCGTTGAGTGGCTGCGGCGCAGAGCCGCGCGAGCCTGATGTGTCTTGCCACATGCCCTCAAGGGCTTGTTCAAAATCGCGGGCAAACTGGGTGGCATTGAACAGGGCGCTGGCTTGCACCTGATCACGGAGGTTCTTGCGAAGCTCAGCCCATTCAACCGGATGGCCGGTGGCAGATTGCGCCCAATGTAGGGCACGTGCCACGTAATCTGCCTCGGTAGTCACTGCCCAGTCGGGCAGACCTGCGGCGGACATGATGCTTTGGCCTTGCCGTCCAAGCATGCCCGGTAGCGCGAGCGTGAGCGTTGGCACGCCCATCCAGAGCGCCTCTACGGTAGTGGTGCCTCCAGGGTAGGGAAAGGTGTCCAGCACCAGATCGACTTCCTTGTAGGCGGCCAGGTAATCTGATCGGCTCTGGCCCGCCGCAAGCTGCACCTGCTCCAAAGGCAACCCGCATGCCAGCAACCGGCGTTCAAACTCGCTGCGCGACGAGGGATGGTCAAACTTGCTGCTCTGAATACGTAGCCTGGCCCCAGGAACACCCTTGAGAATTTCAGCCCAGGCGCGCAACACACGGTTATTGATCTTCTCAAGAGCCTGAAAGCTTCCAAAGGTGATTTGGCCGCGTTCGGCCGCTGGCGAGCGAGCGACCTCTGGTGCATTTTCTGGTGGCGTGAAGCAATAGCGGATGACAGGCATGCGCCACACCCGTTCTGAGAACAGGTTCTCTTCTTGAGGCGGAACGCTCACCGGGTCTGCCAGCACGTAGTCCATGGCAGACTGGCCAGTCGTGGAAAAATAGCCCAGCCAGGACAGCTGCAGTGGCGCGGGCCGCAAAGAGAACAGGCTTTGGCGGTGGCCGGCCGTATAGCCAGAAAGATCAATCAGTACATCTATCTCGTCCTGCTGGATCAGTGCCGAAGCATCTTGATCATTGAGAGACTCTATGACGTGCCATTGCGCAAAATGAGGTTTTAGTCTGGCGGACACCTCATCTTCAAAAATGTTGTTGCTATAGGCGAACAGCGACAGGCGTGAGCGATCGAGTTCCCGAAGAACGGCTTCGAGGAAGTAGCCTACAGGGTGCTGTCGCAGATCGGCAGATACAAAGCCGACCTTCAGCGGCGGCTTGAGCAAACCTCTTGAAGCCGTGCGTTCGTGCGCCGCGCTGGCAGGTGGTGCAAAGCGCCGAGCCCAGGCGCTGTTGATCAAGGGGCTGAAGTCTTCAAGATAGTGGTGTGTGAACAGGAGGTTGCTCAATGCCTCACTATGGGAAGGGTTGAGCGACAAGGCGCGCTGATAACTGGCAAATGCAGCCTGGTAATCCTGCCCACGCTGCAGCAGCTTGCCTGCTGCATAGTGGGTCTGAGCATCGCGCGGGTCGAGCGCCAGGCTGCGTTGGTAACTTTGCAGGGCTTCTGGCGTGTGGCCGAGAGCCTCCAGGGCTACCCCCAGATTCAGGTGCAGCCCGGCATGGCGGGGCTGAAGACGAACAGCGCGTTCAAGCAGCTCGCGGGCTTCTTTCGTGCGCTCGGCCTGTAGCAGCAAATAGCCCAGATTGGCCAGCGCATCGACATCTGAAGGGTTGTCTTGCAAAAGGCCTTTGAAAATCTGTTCGGCTTTTTCAGCCTGACGCGTCTGCACAGCCAAAATGGCCTGCAGCATTCGCACGTCGCGCACCTGCGGCTCCAGGCGAGCAGCTTCGTCCAGCAGCGCCTGGGCAGAACTGAACGAACGCTGCTGAAGATGTGCAGAGGCCTCTTGAAGCAGGACTTGAAGCGGCTTGCCGGATGCAGGCGAACTCATTCAGGGGTGGCAATTACACGGCCACTGGCGCCTTGATGGCTGCGTGGTGCTGATAGCCTTGAACTTCAAAGTCTTCGTACTCGTAGTCGAAGATCGAAGCGGGCTTGCGGCGGATAACCAGTGTGGGATAGGGGAAGGGCTGGCGTGAAAGCTGCTCTTTTACCTGTTCTTCATGGTTGGAATAGATGTGGCAATCCCCGCCGGTCCAGATGAAGTCACCCACCTCCAGGCCGCACTGCTGGGCCATCATGTGCGTCAGCAAGGCATAGCTGGCGATATTGAATGGCACGCCCAAAAAGATATCTGCGCTGCGTTGGTAAAGCTGGCAACTGAGTTTTCCGTTGGCCACATAGAACTGGAAGAAGGCGTGGCAAGGCATCAGGGCCATCTTGTCCAGTTCTGCCACGTTCCAGCTGCTGACGATGATGCGGCGTGAATCCGGGTTCTTCTTGAGCGTTTCCATGACCTGGGCAATCTGGTCTATGTGCCCGCCATCCGGCTTGGGCCAAGAGCGCCATTGCACCCCATACACAGGACCAAGGTCTCCGGTCTCCGGGTTAGCCCATTCGTCCCAGATGGTCACGCCGCGCTCTTGCAGCCAGCGTGCATTGCCATCTCCGCGCAGGAACCAGAGCAGCTCATTGATGATGCTTTTCAGGTGAACCTTCTTGGTGGTGACCAGGGGAAAGCCTTCGCTCAGATCAAAACGCATCTGATGGCCAAACACGCTTTTGGTGCCCGTGCCGGTGCGGTCAGCCTTGAACACGCCATGTTCATTGACATGGCGCATGAAGTCTTCGTACTGCTGGCGGATGGGGCGGTCAATCGGCGTGGTCATGGTCGAGATTGTGACGCATCTGAGTACCCAAGTCTCACAAGAGGCTGAGGGGCAAGAGGGTGGAGATTTTTGCGTTCAATCAAGCACCTGGCTTGTTACAAGTCTGAAGTTTGGCTTCCCAGACAATCAAAAATACTGTATAAAAACGCAGTATTGAAGTTTAAATCATGGGCGCTTTTTCACTTTCTCAAACTGACCTGCCCGGCGTCTGGCACGCCGATGAATTGTCGAGCGGAGCCTTGCGTACGGTCGCCACAGGCCACTCTCGGCTAGACGCAGAACTACCTGGAGGTGGCTGGCCCTTAGGGGCCATGACCGAGCTGCTTCAGCCCGCACTGGATGCGCCTGTATGGCATCTTCTGTTGCCCGCACTGGCTACGCACTGGCAAACCCACGGAGAAGCTGTGGCGCTGGTTCATCCACCGCATGAGCCTTTCATGCCCGCATTGATAGCAGCAGGTCTGGCGGCTCAGTCTGTTCTATGGATTCGTGGTGAAACGGCCGCTGCTTCCTTATGGGCTGCAGAGCAGGCTCTGCACTGCGCTGACGTCGGGGCCGTCATGGCCTGGTTGCCTGGTGTCCGTGCAGCCGATCTCCGGCGCTTGCAAGGTGCGGCTGCACGGCGGGTTGAAAGCCTGCTCTTTGTGTTGCGGCCAGAGAGCGCGGCGGCCTCTGCCTCCCCCGCCCGCATACGTCTGGTGGTTCGAAGCACCCGGGTAGAACAGGGTGCCGAGCCAAGCTTGCAAGTGCATATTCTCAAGCGACGTGGACCTCCCTTGATGGAGCCTCTGTTCCTGAGCGCCCAGAGCGATGGAATGCGGGCCCTGCTGGCCGCGGTCCAGGCTGCGCAGAAATCGCAGGAATACCGGCAAGGCGCGAGCGAAAACGCGGGCGCTGAGGTACTGCCCTTTGTGGCGAATCAGCCTGCGTCCCCATTACCGCTATCACTACCACTCGCACAGTCACTCACCCCTGCAAGGCTGATCATTCCAGTCGCCGCAGACTCATCAGGAGGCTTCCATGCACTGGATCGCGTTGCAGTGGCCGCCTGAAGGCGCCGGCAGTGGAGCGGAAGCACTGCCCATGCATGAGGCATTAGGCTGGTGGGCGCTGGGATTCACTCCCCGCGTGGCCTGGGTAGACGAAGCTTTGCTTCTGGAAGTGTCGGCCAGCCTGCGGCTCTGGGGTGGGCGGCAAGCCCTGTTGAACCGGATGCTTGAATCCAACCCTGCACCCGGCCAGATGCGACTGGCCCAAGCCACCAGCGGCATTGGCGCACTGGCGCGTTTGCGCCTGCGTGTTGCTGGCCTGCCGTTACCCACTGGAGGCATTGGCGCATTACCGCTTGCTGCATTGACGGCTGCACGCCCGCACCTCGATCTGCTGGCGCGCCTGGGTTGCCGTACCTGGGGCGATGTGGTTGCGCTGCCGCGCGGACCCTTGGTGCGGCGTTTTGGGGCCGAACTGCGCGCTGCACTTGATATGGCGTGGGGCTCGGCACCTGAGGGGTACCGCTGGCTTGAGCTGCCTGACCTCTTTGACCAGTCATTGGAGCTGGCTGCCCGAGTAGAAAACGCACAGGCCCTCATGTGGTCGTCCAACCGTTTGCTGGCAGCCTTGCAGATCTGGCTGCGCGCGCGACAGCTTGGGGTGCTGGCTTTCGAATTGATCTGGGATCTGGACCTGAAACGCCTGGACGGCAGGCCATTGCCACCGAATCAGTCGCTCATCATCCGCACGGCAGAGCCCGCTCAGTCCATGGAACATTTGAGGCGTTTGCTGGCTGAGCGCCTGGCCCAGGTGAAGCTGATGGCGCCCGCCGTGCATTTGCGCTTGCGTTCTCTGGAGACCGCGCCATGGTCTGGGGGCACTACCAGCTTTTTGCCTGAAGACCAGCGCAACGGAGAGCCAATGCACGCCTTTCTTGAACGTGTCAGTGCGCGCCTGGGGGCTGCTCAGGTACTGTCTCCTGCCATGCGTGCCGATCACAGGCCCGAATGCGCGCAAGAATGGAGCGAAGCCGTAGGAGTGACTGCTGGTTCAGGCGGCCTTCATACGCGTCAAGGCCGGGGTTCAGGTGGTCGGATACCGGCCGCCATCGGCAGAAGCCTTGGCGTGAAAAACGCAGAGACGAAAGAGACCAAACGACCGCCACCGCCCTCTGGTTTTTACTCTCCTTCAGACAAAGGCAGCGCTCCCTACCTGCCTGATGCCCTGGCGCCCACCTGGCTGCTGCGTGAACCCCTGTCGCTGGAAGTGCGGGGCGACCAGCCCTACTACCGAGGTGGCTTGCGTTTACTGACGGGGCCGCGCCGAGTGGAGACCGGCTGGTGGGGGACTGCCATGCAGGGGCAGGGCGTACCTGCCGCGCGTGATTACTACATAGCCCAGAACCCGGGGGCTGAGTTGCTGTGGGTGTACCGCGAGCGAGCCAGCTCTCACCATGGGGGAAATGAACCTCGCTGGTTTCTTCAAGGAATGTATTCATGACCCCCCTGAGGCGCTTACGCGCCTTCCCCTACGCCGGGCGCCCCCCAGGGGGACGCCACTGGCGGCCGGGCGGAGCCCGTTCCGCGGTGGCACCTTTATGGCCTGCTCCGCGGCCCTTGGGTTTTTGCCCCCTCTCCCGCATGCGGGAGAGGGCAGGGTGAGGGGGCCGCCCGCCCAGGGCTGCTCGCCACTACAGCACGCTAAGCCTCTAAAAATATCATGAGCACCGCCACCATTCTCCGGCTACCAGAGCGTCGACGCGAAGCTTCAAGGCGGAGTGCTGCGTCTGCCCCGTTGGCTGAGACAGAGCTGCCTGGCTACGCGGAGCTTCATTGCCTGACGCACTTCAGCTTTCAGCGTGGCGCTTCCAGCCCTGAGAGCCTCGTGCGGCGTGCTTGGGCGCTGGGGTATGAGGCGCTGGCGATTACTGATGAATGTTCGGTTGCTGGTGTGGTGCGGGCTTGGAAAGAGCTCGGGTTGTGCGAAACGGGTAGCGATGCCTATGACGAAGAGTTAGGGCGAATCCGGGCTGCTCGTCTTGCGCTGGGTATGTCGCAACCCATGCGTCTGGTTTACGGCAGCGAGTTTCGTTTTGAAGGGCTGGGGACTTTAGTGGCGTTGGCTCGCAACTTGAATGGCTGGGGCAATCTTTGCGAGACCATTACCCATGCGCGCCGGGCCACGATCAAGGGGCAGTACCGCATGGGTTCGCTCTTGCAAACATTGGCCGCCTTGGGCGATTGCGAACTGTTGTGGTCGCCCTGGCGCTGCGCTGAAAGCGTTTCCCATGGCCAAGCTTCTTCACTTTTGTCCGAGCAAGAAGAACGGTCACTTTCTGATTCTGGTGTCTCTTTGCTGGTTGAACTGAATGGCGGAGCCGATGATGCCCTGTGGTTGTCTTTCATGCGGCAATTCAGCCAGGCCACGGGTTGCCCCTTGATCGCTGCGGGCGACGTGCATATGCATGTGCGTTCTGCCAAGCGGCTGCACGATGTGATGACCGCTATCCATCTGGGCAAGCCTGTTCATGAGTGTGGTTTTGAATTGCAGCCCAATGCAGAGCGCCACCTGCGTCCTCGCATGCAGTTGGCTCAGGTGTACCCGCCAGATTTTTTGACCCGCACTTTGGCCGTGGCTGAACGCTGTAATTTCTTGCTGAACGAGGTTTGCTACAACTACCCGAAGGAAAGCGTTATTGAGGGGCTGACCGCTACAGAGACCCTGGCGCGCCTTACTCAAGAAGGGGCGGCTTGGCGGTTTCCTTACGGAACACCACCAAAAATCCAGGGCTTTATCGACACAGAGCTGGAACTCATCGCCGATTGCAACTATGAGATGTTCTTTCTCACTGTGCATGACATCGTGCGTGAAGCGCGCCGCATGGGCATTTTGTGCCAAGGGCGTGGCTCGGCTGCCAATTCCGTGGTGTGCTATTGCCTTGGAATTACAGAGGCTGATCCCCGTGTGTCCCACCCTCTGCTGGCGCGATTCATCAGTAGACAACGACGCCATGAACCCCCTGATATTGATGTCGATTTCGAGCACGAGAGACGCGAAGACGTCATTCAATACATCTATGAAAAATACGGTCGTGACCGCGCTGCACTCTCCGCCACGGTCATTTGCTACCGCAGGCGCAGCGCGCTGCGCGATGTAGGCAAGGCGCTGGGCATTGATGAGCGGCTGATCGACGTTTTTGCCAAGGACCACCACTGGTTCGACACCGACCTTGCAGCCCACCGGCTAAGTGCACTGGCTCAGGATGTGGGCGCCACCTTGACCCCAGAGCTGGCTGCCTTATGGCTGGAGTTGACCAACCAGTTGCGTGGTGCCCCCAGGCATCTAAGCCAGCACGTAGGCGGATTCGTTTTGACTGAAACCCCCTTGCACCGCCTGGTGCCCTTAGAGCCGGCCGCCATGGAAAAGCGCCAGGTCATCCAGTGGGACAAGGACGACCTGGAAGCCCTGAGCATGATGAAGGTCGACGTGCTGGCGCTGGGCATGCTGACAGCGGTGCGACGTTGTCTGGAGATGGTTTCTGCCCGGCGTGGCAAGACTTTTAGCTGCTCGGATATTCAGCCGGAGTGCCCGAAAACCTACAAGATGATTCAGATGGCCGATACGGTGGGCACTTTTCAGATCGAAAGCCGCGCACAGATGTCGATGTTGCCTCGGTTGAGGCCCGACACTTTTTACGATCTGGTGGTGCAGGTGGCCATTGTGCGGCCCGGGCCTATCACCGGCGGTATGGTTCATCCTTATCTCAAGGCGCGTGAGCGGCGCAGGCAAGGTCTGCCCATTGAATACGAACGCTCTTCCAAAGACCCACCCCTCGATCTTGAGAGTCCCAACGATCCGGGCAGCCAGCCCCGCCTGGGCAAGGCACTGGCGCGCACGCTGGGAATTCCTATTTTTCAGGAGCAGGTCATGGAATTGTCCATGCTCGCGGGTAACTACAGTGCTGAAGATGCCGACCGGCTGCGCCGGGACATGGCCGCCTGGAAAAGAAAAGGTGGCCTGGGGCCGCACCGTGAAAAGCTGATCGCCGGCATGTTGGCAAACGGCTATCGGCAAGAGTATGCCGAACGCATCTTCAAGCAGATAGAAGGATTTGGTGAATATGGTTTCCCTGAAAGCCATGCCTACAGTTTTGCGCTGATTGCCTACCAAAGCAGCTGGCTCAAATGCCATGAACCTGAAGCATTCCTGGCGGCCATGATCAATTCCCAGCCCATGGGGTTTTACGGCCCTTCGCAGCTGATCCAAGATGCACGCAGGCACGATGTCGTGGTGTTGCCGCCCGATGTCACGGTCAGTGACTGGGACTGCACGCTGGAGGGTTTCCCTCCTGGTTCTGATTCGCGTCCCCGGGTTCGCTTGGGCCTGCGGCTGGTCAAAGGACTTGTCCAGGAGGCGGCCAAGCGGGTGATGGAATCGAGAAAATCCTCACCCTTTGCCAGTGTGAACGATCTATGCCTGCGCGCCGACCTGGAGTCTAAAGACATCAATGTCTTGGCCTCTGCCGACGCTTTGTGCTCCCTCAGTGGGCATCGCCGCCAGCAGGTCTGGCAGGCTTCTGCTGAGCGGCGTGCGCCAGGTTTGCTGCGTGAGGCGCCGGTGCAAGAGGCGGTGCTGTCCCTGGCTGCGGCAGTCGAAGGTGAGGAAATCGTCCATGACTACGCCACATTAGGCCTGACGTTGCGCAAGCACCCATTGGCCTTGCTGCGTGAGCGGTTGGCTCGGCGGGGCATACAAAGTGCTGCTCAGCTGAGTGAATTGCCGCATGGGCGTCGTGTCACTGCTTGTGGCCTGGTTATTGGGCGGCAGCAGCCCAGCACGGCCAAGGGAACGATCTTCGTGACGCTGGAAGACGAAACCGGCCCGGTGAATGTCATTGTCTGGAAAAGCGCCCGTATCGATGAGGATCAACGAAACGCCCTGCTGCGCTCGCGTTTGCTGGCGGTGGAGGGTGAATGGCAGAAAGACGCGGGCAGCGGAGGTCTTGTGCGGCATCTGATCGCCCAACATATGTATGACCTGACCCATTTACTGGGACGCCTGGCGGAATCAACCACCAGTCGGGATTTCCATTGATGGCCCCCTCACTGTGCACTTTTCGGCGCAAGTTAGCGTTCCTGAGGGCGAGCAGGGCTCCCTGAGGGTGAAACAGCTAAAATTTGCCTGATTCAACCTAACTCCCCAGAAAGCCCGAGGTTTTTCACCTTGTCACGGTTTTTCCCCGTGGCAAGAAAAACTGTTGACGCTTGTGACCGTGCTTGAGTCGGTCAAATAATATGAAAACAAATCGTCCTCCCATTTCTGTCGCTGAGATTCGCAAGACTTTTCTGGATTTCTTCGAGAGCAAAGGCCACGCCGTCGTGCAGAGCAGCCCGCTGGTGCCGGGCAATGACCCCACGCTGATGTTCACCAACAGCGGCATGGTGCAGTTCAAGGATGTTTTCCTGGGCACCGACAAGCGGCCCTATGTACGAGCCACCAGTGTGCAAGCCTGCTTACGTGCCGGCGGGAAGCACAACGATCTGGAAAACGTAGGCTACACCGCGCGCCACCACACGTTTTTCGAGATGCTGGGTAACTGGTCTTTCGGCGACTACTTCAAGAGAGAAAGCATAGAGTGGGGCTGGGAGCTGCTGACCAAGGTGTTTGGCCTGCCCGCCGAACGCTTGCTGGCCACCGTCTATGCAGAAGATGACGAAGCCTACGGTATTTGGACCGAAATCATCGGTCTGCCGCCAGAGCGCGTGATCCGCATTGGCGACAACAAAGGCGGACGCTACAAGAGCGACAACTTCTGGATGATGGCTGACACCGGCCCCTGCGGCCCTTGCAGCGAAATCTTCTACGACCATGGCCCGGAAATTCCAGGTGGCCCGCCCGGATCGCCCGATGAAGATGGCGACCGCTTCATCGAGATTTGGAACCATGTGTTCATGCAGTTTGAAATGCATGACGATGGAAGCCTGACTCCATTGCCCGCACCGTGTGTAGACACCGGCATGGGCCTGGAGCGCCTGGCTGCCATCTTGCAGCACGTGCACAGCAACTACGAGATCGACCTCTTTGACGCACTCATCAAGTCCGCAGCGCGTGCAACCGGGTGTGAAGACCTGACCAATCCGTCGCTCAAAGTCATTGCAGACCATGCGCGCGCCACGGCGTTTTTGGTCAGTGATGGGGTCATTCCCAGCAATGAGGGGCGCGGCTATGTACAGCGACGCATCATTCGCCGTGCCATTCGACACGGTTACAAGTTAGGGCAGAAAAAGCCTTTCTTCCACAAACTGGTGCCTGATCTGGTTCAGCTCATGGGTGAGGCGTATCCCCGCCTGGCCGCCGATGAGCAGCGTGTAGGCGAGGTCCTGAAGGCCGAGGAAGAGCGCTTTTTCGAGACACTGGCCAACGGCATGGAAATTCTGGATGTCGCGCTGGCGAACGGCCAGAAGTCGCTGCCGGGCGAGGTGGCCTTCAAGCTTCACGACACCTATGGCTTCCCGCTCGATCTGACGCAAGACGTCTGCCGTGAGCGCGACGTCACCGTGGATGTGGCTGGTTTTGACGCCGCCATGGAGCGCCAGAAGGCAGCAGGCCGGGCTGCGGGCAAATTCAAGATGGACAAGGCCGTTGAATACAGTGGCACGTCCAATGCTTTCACTGGGTACGACGAACTCTCGCACAGCAGCAAGATCGTGGCCCTGTATGTGGACGGCACGCCAGCCAACGAACTCAAAGAAGGCCAGAGCGGCATCGTCGTGCTGGACTCCACGCCTTTCTACGCTGAATCCGGCGGTCAAGTGGGTGACCAGGGCGTACTGGTCGGAGAGGGCGTCGAGTTCGGCGTGCAAGACACCCTGAAGATCCGTGCCGACGTCTATGGTCACCATGGTGTCATGACCCAGGGCGCGCTCAAAGTGGGTGATGCAATCGATGCGCGGGTAGATGAGCAGCGCCGCGCGTCTACCATGCGCAACCACAGCGTGACCCACCTGATGCACAAGGCTCTCCGCGAGGTGCTGGGTGCCCACGTGCAACAAAAGGGCTCGCTGGTCGATGCAGACAAGACACGCTTCGACTTTGCTCACAATTCGGCGGTCACGCCGGAGCAAGTTGTCGAAATCGAACGCCGCGTGAACGAAGAGATCCTGGCCAACGCCGCAACGCAGGCGCGCGTGATGGACATAGAAAGCGCGCAAAAAACCGGCGCCATGATGCTGTTCGGTGAGAAATACGGTGAAAGCGTCCGCGTGCTGGATATTGGCAGCAGCCGCGAACTGTGCGGTGGCACCCACGTGGCGCGCACCGGTGACATCGGCCTGTTCAAGATCGTCAGCGAAGGCGGTGTGGCAGCCGGCGTTCGCCGCATTGAGGCCATCACTGGCGCCAATGCGTTGGCTTACTTGCAGGGCCTGGAATCTACGCTGCAAAGCGTGGCGGCCACGTTGAAGGCCCCGCCCTCAGAAGTGCAGGGTCGTCTTGGGCAAGTCCTCGATCAGGTCAAAGCGCTTGAGAAGGAAATTTCCCAGCTCAAAGGCAAACTGGCGTCGTCCCAGGGAGATGAACTTCTCACGCAGGCCGTTGATATCAACGGCATCAAGGTTCTGGCCGCCAAGTTGGAAGGTGCGGACGCGAAGACCTTGCGCGAGACCATGGACAAGCTCAAGGACAAGCTTAAGTCTGCGGTCATTGTGCTGGCTGCTGTGGACGGTACCAAAGTCCAGTTGGCAGCAGGCGTCACAGCGGACAGCGTGGGCAAGGTCAAGGCCGGAGAACTCGTCAACTTTGTGGCGCAGCAAGTCGGCGGCAAGGGCGGTGGCAAACCTGATATGGCCATGGCTGGCGGAACCGATGCCAGCGGCTTGCCACAGGCGTTGCAATCTGTTCAGGGATGGGTTGCCGAGAGGGTCTAAGTACTTCCTGAGACCGGACACAGTCAAGTCCTAGATTCATCTTTCCTGCAAGGGAAGACTAGGTATTCGAGGGCCGAGCGCAGCAATGGCCCGATTGGGTATCCCACCCCTTTGGCCGTGCCGAGGAGCGCAGGGCCAGGGGCGGGCAAGAGCACTGCAAGATGCTCTTGCTTCGTGATCTAGCTTGCGGCAGCTGTTTGAACGTAGAGAGCGAAGCGAAAGAAGTGAGTTCTGCCGCGCCGCCCCTGGACTGAGCACCACAGGTTGCCCGGAGCGCAGCGCAGGGTCACGGACAGTGGGGCCGCCTTTTCTTGCGCCAGGTTCTTTTGGCGGAGCAAAAGAAGGTGGCTGCGCTGCCGGGCGCACTCCCCGGCCTCCGACCTCAATGCAATCACAGAAGGTAATTAGTAGCCATTCAGTCACCGTTCATCACGTGCGTGGCATTGCGCCGCAGCACGCCCTTGCTGAACATAGGCTCCAATACTGATTCCAGCCAATCGTTCCAGGGCACATCAGGGCGATGCTGCTGATGCAGTACCGCCAGCAAAGGCATCGAGTTCAGCCAGACGTCGAATTCCGCGCGCGGCAGAGTCTCGAAGTCCATCATCTGGTACTTGATCATCACCTTGGCTGCATGCGCCGCGTGTTGAGCCGGGTTATCTTTGAAATACTCTATCCGCTTGCGAGCTGAGGCGAAGGCGGCATCAATGGCACCGTCATCCCGGGCAAAGGGCGCTCCATGTCCAGGAATCACTACCCTGGGTGACAGCTTCTCGATCAGCGCAAGCGTATCCGCATACGTGTCGAAACTGCCTGTGCCCTCTATGTGCTGGAAGATGACTCCAACACTACTCTCCCACATGGCATCGCCAGAGATCAAGAGGCCGTGTTCGGGCTCGAACAACAGAACGGCCAGCGCATCATGTCCGGGTGCAGAGTGAATCTCCCAATGATGGTTACCTAATCGCACCGTATTGCCTGGAATCAAGGCGTCGCTGGCCGTAAACACATCGCAGCGCTGACCCGTTCCGCCAAAAGTCAGGGCATCCTGGTCCCAAGTCTGTACATGAGACAAGGACGGCAGCGGCACCCAGGTAGAAGCATCCGGCCACGCTGCCTGAAGCGCACCTGTGCCGCCACAATGGTCACTATGAAGGTGTGTGTGTGCGATGGTGACCAAGGCTTGGTCGCCGAGTACATCGCGCAACAAGGTCACTGTTTCACCGGCGTGCTTGGTATGGCCGGTGTCGATCACGCACGGCTCGTCGCCCAGGCAAACGATATTGTTTGAAGAGAGCCAGCCACGCTCCAGGACGCGCATATCGGCAGGCAAGAGTGTCGAGGCCAGGTTCATTTCAGATTGCATGGTTCAGATACCTGATTGTTGCAGCTTCAAGCCTGAGGTGAATTCCCGGCGTTGTCCGGTTATGGGGTCATTGAAAGCCAATTGACTGGCCAATAGTTGCAGCGGATGTTCTGTATCGTCGGGCTCGCCAGGACCCCGCAACACTCGGGGGTAAAAAGCATCACCCAAAATCGGTACGCCCAGCGCGGCCATATGCACGCGCAACTGGTGGCGCTGTCCTGTGATGGGGCGCAGCTTGTAATGGGCATGCTCACCCCGCACTGCAGCCAGTTCGATGCGTGTGTGGCTATTGGCTTCGCCCGCCACTTCCCGTGACAGAAAGAAGCGTTCAGGATCAGTTTCCAGTCGGCTGATGTGTGTATGAGGCAGCGCAAGTTCTGGCCTGAACGGCGCCACAGCTTCATATACCTTGTCCACCTTGCGATCTCGAAACAATGCCTGGTATGAGGCACGAGTGGCGGGTTGAACAGCGAAAGCGACCAAACCTGCGGTTTCCCGGTCGATGCGGTGAAGCGGACTCAAGTGCTCCAGACCGAGCCGACGCTTCAGCCGCACCACCAGGCTTCTGTGAAGATAAGGTCCGCCAGGGATGACTGGCATGAAATGCGGCTTGTCAGCCACCACCAGCCATTCGTCCTGAAAAACGATGGTTTCGCTTTGCAAGACCTCAGGCTCATTGGTTTGGCTGCGGTAATAGTGCAGGCGCTGTCCAGGCTGGCACGCAGCAGTGGCTGCAACGGCCTGCCCATCATCGCCCACCACTTCGCCTGCAAGCAGCCGCGCTGCCCAATCGTCTCGAGTTAAAACAGGAAAGCGCTCCGAGAGGAAATCCAGTACGGTAGGCCACGAGGCAGTGGGTATGGCCACCGTGCTGGCACTCACACCGTCACGCAAGGGTAAATTGAAAGGGCGCGCGGCGTGGGCCATCAGCAGGCATTCCCTTCGCTATGCCGGCCTACCCGGCAGCGCGCGCAGGCGCATTCGGGGGGCATTGAAATGCGGGGCTGAGCGCTCCGTGTTGGCAAGGGGCCGGCCATAGGTAGACGAGAGGGCGCGAGATTCAGGGGAAGCCAATTAAAGCATGGCACTTGGCTGGCCTTTTACCTTGCGCTGAGTCGACTGCAGGAACGCTGTCTCGACCATGCGGCGTGAACAAACGGAGAGTCTTGATCAGACCTTGCGAAACACCAAGTCCCACACGCCATGTCCCAACTTCAATCCCCGAAGCTCAAATTTGGTGAGAGGGCGGTACTCTGGTTTTGCAGCATAGCCTTCAGCCGAATTGGCTAACAATGGTTCTGCGCCAAGCACTTCCAGCATTTGCTGCGCGTAGGGTTCCCAGTCGGTGGCACAGTGGATATAGCCGCCTGGCTTCAGACGGGTGGCAAGCTCTCGAACAAACGGTGCTTGAAGTAAGCGCCGCTTGTTGTGACGCTTTTTGTGCCAGGGGTCTGGGAAGAACACATGAATGCCGTCCAGGGAGGCGGGCGCGATCATTTTCGCCAGCACTTCCACGGCATCGTGCTGCAGGATGCGAATGTTGTCCAGGTTCTGCTCGCCCATCGACTTCAGCAGGGCGCCTACGCCCGGTTCATGGACTTCGCAGCCGATGAACAAGGTGTCTGGTTGCAAACCAGCGATATGCGCCGTGGCGGCGCCCATTCCAAAACCGATTTCCAGAACGGTCTTCTCGTAGGTTTTCCCCTGCGCCTGGGCCGACGTAGCGCACGCCGCAACCAGATCAGGTGTGCCAGGGTCATAGGCCACGATGTAGCGCGGGCCCAGATCAGCCAAAGCGCGGGCCTGCCCGGTGGTCACACGCCCGGCGCGGGTGACGAAACTGCGAACAGCGCGGGGAAAGGGCACGCCCTCGGCCGGAGGCTGGTGCTCTTCTACCTGTTCTGGGTGTTCAGCAGCTTCGCCATTTGCTTGGCCTGCCATCATGTCGGCTCGGTTCCACGGTTTGGCTCCTGTGTCTCCACATTTTGCTCGGCTCTGCTGGAGATGGTGCCTCGGGGGGCAACGCCCTGGAACTTGGAGTATTGGCGCAGCAGTGCCACCAGCTGGGCGTAGATGCGTGGGCTGGCGGCCAGGCACTCTTCGGCTTCCAAAAACTCGGATTCGCCAGAGAAGTTACCGATCAGGCCGCCGGCTTCCGTCACCAGAAGAGAGCCTGCGGCTGCATCCCAGGGTTTGAGACCTGTTTCGAAGAAACCGTCAGTAAAGCCAGCAGCCACATAGGCCAGATCAAGCGCAGCAGCCCCTGGGCGGCGCAGTCCGGCGGTGCGTTGCATGACATCGGACATCATGCGCAGATACTTGGGGAAATCGTCTCCCTTGCGGAAAGGAAATCCGGTGGAGATCAGGCACTGGTTCATCTCGGTGCGCTTGCTGACACGAATGCGCCGATCATTCATATAGGCGCCACGCCCGCGGGTAGCGGTGAACAGATCGTTACGAGAGGGGTCATAGACCACCGCCTGCTCGATACGTCCGCGCACGCTCAGGGCGATGCTGACGCAATAGACAGGAAATCCGTGAATGAAGTTGGTGGTGCCATCCAGCGGATCGATGATCCAGATGTGGTCAGATTTCGGGTTGCCGTGGGCGCTTCCGGACTCTTCGGCCAGGATGCCATGCTGGGGGTATGCAGTGAGCAGCGTCTCAATGATGGCTGCTTCGCTCGCGTGATCAACCTCTGTGACGAAATCATTGACCTGCTTTTGGGAGATGCGAACCGCTTCCACGTCGAGCGCGGCACGGTTGATGATGGCGCCAGCGGCGCGCGCGGCGCGTACGGCCACGTTGAGCATGGGATGCAGGGTAGATGTCGTCATAGGTTGTAATAAGAGCAAAGCCTGCCAGCCCGCGCGATGGCAGGGGCAAAGGAGCTATTTTCCCACGGATAAGGGTTTACGTCACTACCACCGGAAAAATGAGTGCTTTCAGTGCGGCTTCATGCACATGAGGGCGCTGGCTGTGGGAAAGGCTGGGGGTGTTATTGTTTGAAACTATGAGCAAGGCATTTACACGAGAATCCGACGCAGACGAGGATGACGACGACGCAGGCGGCTCACAGCCCCCGTTGCCGGCGGGTACTCGCAATTACATGACTCCCAAGGGTTACGCCCGTTTGCGTGACGAGCTGCTGACCCTATTGGATGACGAGCGTCCCAAAGTGGTGGAGGCTGTGCATTGGGCCGCCAAGAATGGGGACCGTTCTGAAAACGGGGACTATCTCTACGGAAAAAAGCGCCTGCGTGAAATCGACCGGCGAGTTCGCTTCTTGACCAAACGCCTGGAGATTGCCGAAGTCACAGACCCTAGCGCACATTACGGCGGAGAACAGGTTTTCTTTGGAGCGACCATCACTTACGTGGAGGACGACGGCAAGGAACGCACCGTAACCATCAAAGGCATTGATGAAGCACAAAGCCAACTCGGGGAGGTCAGTTGGGTTTCCCCCATCGCCCGGACGCTCTTGCGGTCACGCATAGGCGACGTCTTGAAGCTGGAAACGCCCGCAGGACAGCGAGAAATCGAAGTTCTGAGCGTGAGCTACCCCGCACCCGACGCTCCTGGGTGAAGAACCTGAGAACCTCTGGCAGTGACGGCGCATTGGTGTCTAGTCAGCCACGCCAGAACGACGCGTTTTTTAAAAGCGCATGCCAAGCAGGTGCTTCGCCCCCTATCGAGAGCTTGATACGGTGCTGGAGCTCAGTGTGCAGCAGGCGTGATGCGGGAAGCTCTGAGGACTGAATGAGTGCGGCGCAAATTGCGCAGCACTGCGTCCAGATGAGCTTTGTCGCGCACGGTAATAACGAAGCGCAGATCAATGGCATCCTGGGCGGCCTCGTCTGCCATACCCAAGTGGATGATGTCCGCTTCAGCTTCCGCCAGAGCCACTGCAACCCGGGCTAGCACGCCTTTTCCATTGACGACGGTGACCACAAGCCCGACCTCGAAAGCCCGTACAGGTTCGTCCGCCCAGGCTACGGTGATAAACCGTTCTGCATCCTTGTGCTGCAGTCGGCGTGCCACGGCGCATTCATCGGTATGCACGACCAGGCCTTCTCCCCGTCCCAGGTAGCCGAGCACGCCATCACCAGGGATGGGGCGGCAGCATGTGGCGTATTTGACCGACGTGTTTTCGCCACCATCCAGCATGACTGCGCCCTGCGACAGATTTTCATGCGCTGTGTAGCGTTCGCGGGTCAGAAGCAGGGCGTCGGGTTTGTGGCCCTGCGCGGCCAGCATGGTGACCAAGCGCTTGGCTACCATGTTGGCGCTGCGTTTTCCCAGGCCGATGTCGGTCAGAAGTTCTTCCCGTGTCCGGTTGCCCGTAAAGCGCTGCAGTTTTTCCCAGATAGGCTTGTCTACAGGCTCCAGCCCGGGCAGATGGTCAAGGCCTTCTGCCCGCAATGCCTGCGCCAGCAATTTTTCACCCAGTTGGCTGGACTCGTTGTGCGCCAGGGTCTTCAGGTGGTGCCGAATGCTGGAGCGAGCGCGCCCCGTCCGTACAAAGCCCAGCCACGCCGGGTTGGGTGCGGACACGGGTGCGGTGATGATTTCAATCACATCACCGTTGGCCAGCTCACTGCGCAACGGCACCTGTTCACCGTTGACTTTGGCCGCCACCATATGGTCGCCAATATTGCTGTGGATGGCATAGGCGAAGTCCACCACGGTAGCCCCATGCGGCAGCGCCATGATCTGCCCTTTGGGCGTAAACACATACACGGCGTCGGGGAAAAGATCCACCTTGATGTGGTCCCAAAACTCCGTGGCGTCGCGTGTTTCGTCCTGGATGTCGAGCAGGGACTGCAGCCATTGCGTGCCCAGCTGTTCGCCCTGCGGACGTTCATTTTCCCCCGCTTTATAGAGCCAATGCGCAGCCACCCCGGACTCGGCCACGAGGTCCATCGGCTCGGTGCGGATCTGGAACTCCATGTTGACACTGGCTGGACCTACGAGGGTTGTGTGCAGGGATTGGTAGCCATTGACTTTGGGTATGGCGATGTAATCCTTGAATCGCCCCGGCACTGGCTTGTAGAGTTGGTGCAGCAAGCCCAGCGCGGTGTAGCAGTTGATGACGCTCGAGAGGATCACGCGTACGCCGTAGAGATCATTCACCTGCGCAAAAGACAGGTGCTTTTCCGTCATCTTGGTGTAGATGGAATAGAGCGCTTTCTCGCGACCGACGATGCGCGCGACCAAGCCCGCTTCGTTCAGCGCGGACTCAATTTCGTGCTGGACTTTCTGAATCAAGTCGCGGCGACGCTGGCGTGCGCGGCCAATCGCCTTAGAGAGAATGCTGTAGCGCCAGGGCTTGAGATGGCGAAACGCCAGGTCTTCCAGTTCGCGGTAGGTCTGATTCAGACCGAGGCGATGAGCGATGGGCGCGTAGATCTCCAGGGTTTCAGTGGAAATACGTGCCCATTTGCTGCGCGGCATGTCGGACATGGTGCGCATGTTGTGCGTCCGATCGGCCAGCTTGATGAGAATGACCCGGACATCGCGCGCCATCGCAAGCAACATCTTCCGAAATGATTCGGCTTGATTTTCTTCACGCGTGGTGAACTGAAGCTTGTCCAGCTTGGTAAGACCATCTACCAGTTCCGCCACGGTGGTACTGAACTGCTCGACCAGATCAGCCTTGGTCACGCCGCAGTCTTCCATGGCGTCGTGCAGCAAGGCTGCCATGAGAGCGGGGGCATCCAGCTTCCACTCGGCGCATTGAGCGGCCACAGCGATAGGGTGTGTGATGTAGGGTTCGCCACTGTGGCGAATCTGCCCTAAGTGGGCTGTGTCGGCAAAACGATAGGCGCGGCGAACCTGCTCAACGTCACTCGCGTCGAGATAGTCCAGCTTGGCCTCCAGCGCCGCAAAACTTGCAGCTGCGGCATTGGCCGCGGCTATTTGAGGGGAAGGAGAGGGGCCAGACGGCATAGTGTGGGTCGATAGCACCGAACTCATGCCCTTAGCTTAACCCGGTTGCGCAAAAAACGTGCAAATGCTGCATAAAAGTGCATATCCCGAAGTAGTCATCGTTGCACACTGACCATGAGAGAAAAGTGGCTGGTCTGCCATAGACCACCGTATGAAGCAACTATTTCCCAAGAATGGGCCAAACTCCGAAAATTCAAATGATTTGCTGAATTGGGGAGGATCGAGGGCTCGTCATCTTAATCGCGCGTCGTCGGATTCTTGAGCAAAGTCCCTGGAGACGCGGACACAGCCCAAGCCTACCACGCGCGCCATGCCTCAGGGCGGCGTCCGGCGAGTCCGGCACCCCTTGTGAGCGCATAGCGCGCGCTGGGTGCGGGCCGATGCCGGGATTGTGCCTAACGGTTCAGCAACGCATCCTTGAGCTGGGCATCTGCCGGTGAGTCGCCCAGCCAGATCTTCAGCACCATGGAGAAAAACTCTGCGTCACCCAATGGAGCGCCTTGTTGTTCATCACCTACAAAGAAGAGAGAACCCTTGCTGGGTACGAAATGCAGGCTTATCCGGTCCCCCGCCACGAGTTTGCCGCGACTGGAAAAGATCTCGATCAATCTCGTCATGGTCATCAGGTGGCGGGAGGTTTGATCCTTGGTGGCGTTCGCACGCATACCCTTGACCATGGCCAGGCCCAGGTCTGTGCTGGTGACCTCACGCAGAATGGCCAGATCGACTCTTTTAGGGCCTGGCAAGGCCAGCACTTCCTCGGTAGTGCCCACTTTGCGTGGGAGGTACAAGGCCATGTCGTAGACCTTGAACACCACCCTATAACGAGTGCCAACCCCATTGAGCACCAGGTTTGCATTGGCAACCTGGGCCGTGGGTGGAAATGCCGTGCTCGGGGGCGCTGTCTGGGGTTGCGCTGAGGTGGTGCAAGTCAGGAGCAAGGCGGAAATGCCCAGAGCCAAACGACGGGAAAACATATTGCGAGCAGCTGACTTACCCATGGGTCTCCTCCTAGAAAGCTTTACGAAGTCTAGGTACCGGCGAGTTGTCTACGCAGTCGCTTTACGCACAAAAGTTTCTGGAATGTGAAATATGACGCCCATGTGTCGCCAATTCATGAACACGCTTTCATTCACCGATTTGAATCGGTGGCCGTGCCAAGGTGAAGGGCAAGTTGCGATAGAGCTTGATCGCATGGCGCTTGAAGTTTGGTATCGAGCTCGGCGTCTGCGCGCGTCACCCCCAGGTTAATGGCGACCACAGGTATCTGCCGGGCTTTGGCGGCATGTACGAAGCGCAAACCAGAGTAGACCATCAGGGAACTGCCCACCACCAGGAGAGCGTCGCTGCCCTGTAGGTGCTCCATGGCCGCCTTCACCCTGGCCACGGGCACGTTTTCCCCATAAAAAACAACGTCAGGCTTGATAATCCCGCCACACTGAGAACAGGGCGGTACCACGAAAATCGAGAAGTCCACACCTTCGAGATCTGCATCTCCATCTGGGGCGGCATTGGCAGATTGGGCATGCCAGTGCGGATTCGCTTGCAAAAGCGCGTTCTGCCAGTCCGCTCGACTGGACCGCGCGGAGCACTGCATGCAAATCACAGTATCCAGGCGGCCATGCAGGTCAACGACGTGGCGGCTACCGGCTTGTTGATGCAAGCCGTCCACGTTCTGGGTAATGATTTGCGAGACGCGCCCCAACCCTTCCAGCTGTACGAGGGCATGGTGGGCAGCGTTGGGCAGAGCCTGGCGGAAGACGGGCCAGCCAATAAGGCTTCTGGCCCAATAGCGCTGCCGTACGGCAACACTGCCCATGAAGTCCTGGAAGGTGACCGGAGAAGGGCGTTTCCAGGCACCTTGTTCATCGCGATAGTCAGGAATGCCGCTGCCTGTGCTGAGACCCGCACCGGTCAGGACGGTCCATGTGGGACAGGGCGCAAGGAGGCTGAGCAGGGCGGTGGGCATGGTTTGTATTCTTGCGGAAGGAAAACGCCCTCTGATTTAAGCGTGGGCGAGCACGAAGCTCGGGGCTGAATATCCCAAGGCGTTCGGCCTGATCAGTTGGCGCCAGTCGCCTTCAATTCAATACGGGCGTGATCTTGTAGGCGCAGCGGCGCGCCTGCTGGAGTATGTGTTCTACCCGCTCTACCTGTGCCTGTAGCACTTGCTCAAATATGGCGAGCTCGGCGCGGCAAAAGCCTTGGCAGGCCGTGGCTGCAGCGCAAATAGGGCAATGGTTTTCGATGAACAGTATGCTGCCGTCCTCCAGAATTTCGTACTCCGCCATGTAGCCTTCGCTCGAGCGCAATTGAGCCAGACGAGCCACCCGCGCTGGCAAATCTGGTGCATCGCGCAGCTCCTGCAGATACCACTCGCGGCTTTTTTGCTCACGCATGTCGATGAGACGGTCGATCGCTTGCTCACCGAATGCCTGGCGAACGGTATCAAGCAACTGAACTGTCAGTTCTGAATGGGTATCCGGAAAACGCTGGTGTCCCTTGGGCGTCAGTTTCCAGAACTGGCTGGGTCGACCCACTCCTTTGACTTGAGAGTAAGCCTCCACCAGGCCTGCAGCGGCCAGTTTGGTGAATTGCTGGCGCACCGCTTCAGCAGTCATGGATAGCTTGTCTCCCACATCCGACGCCTGCTGGGGCCCGCGTGTCTTGAGCAGGTGAAGCAGGCGCTCGGCCGTAGACGAAGCTGATTCCTTTGAATATTCCAAGTGTTTGCTTGACAAATTATTGATCCGAGTTCTAATATACAAAGAATAAACTTGTTTTATTAATGTAGCGCATTCAGCTTTCGTGGGCAACGAGGTGCGCGAGTTAGTTACTGGCTTGGAGGTTTCATGTCTGGGGAAGAAGGAAGCTGGGGAGATCTGCTCTCCGGGAAAAATCTGGGGCGATCCGTGGCGTTGTCAGGAGGAGTGGCATTGCACGCGATCAATATCTATATCGCCACCACGGTGCTTCCGTCGGTAGTCAAAGAACTCGGAAGTCTGGAGCTCTACGCCTGGAACACCACACTCTTCGTTGTGGCCTCCATACTCGGTTCAGCTCTGACAGCCAAGTTGCTGGCTGCGGCAGGATCTCGGGGGGCCTATGCCACTGCTGCAGTGGTTTTCATTGCGGGCAGCATGCTTTGCGCTCTGGCACCCAATATGCCCACCATGCTGATGGGCAGAGCGTTGCAAGGTTTTGGGGGCGGATTTCTGTTCGCGCTTTGCTACGCCATGATTTATGCGGTGTTTGATGAGCGCTTGTGGCCCAGAGCCATGGCGCTGATCTCCGGCATGTGGGGCGTGGCCACCTTGCTGGGCCCGGCAGTGGGCGGTGTGTTTGCTCAAATGGATGCTTGGCGCGCCGCGTTCGGCTCGCTGGTGCCTGTGACCTTGGCGTATGTGCTGTGGGTGTGGTTGGTGTTGCCCGCTCGTCAGCGAGAGGGGGTTGAGCACGCCGACAAACTGCCATTTGTGCAGCTTGTTATGTTGACGGCGGCGGTCCTGGCCGTCAGTGCGGGGAGTATCTCGCCAGATCCCCTGTGGAACGTCTGCGGCGTGCTGACCGCCCTGGTTTTGTTCATTCTCCTGGTGCGCAGGGAGCTGGTCAGCAAGACGCGCTTGCTGCCTGAGAACGCCTTGCGCCTGCATTCACCATTACTTCCCCTGTACATCACCATCGGGCTGCTGGTCGTGGGCATGACCAGCGAAACCTTTGTGCCTTATTTCCTGCAGGTACTGCATGCTCAGACGCCTTTGGTATCGGGTTATCTGGCCGCACTCATGGCGGCGGGATGGACCGTATCGGAGATATGGAGTTCCGGATGGAAGGGGCGGGCTGTCCAGCGTGGCATTGTCATCGGACCGGTGTTGGTTTTTGCAGGCATGGGGCTGCTGGCCTTTAGTGTGCCTATGCACGCGCCCGGTAAGGTGCTGGTATTGGGTTTGATATGCCTGGGGCTCGTCCTGGTCGGGTTCGGCATCGGGCTGGGTTGGCCCCACTTGTTGACTCGGGTCGTGCAGGTGGCGCCCAAGAAGGACCAGGACTCCGCCGCAACCTCGATCACCACCGTGCAACTCTTTGCGACTGCTCTGGGGTCTGCGCTGGCGGGCATGCTCGCCAATATGGGAGGACTGAATCAACCCGGCGGAATCCAGGGAACATCCAGTGCCGCATGGTGGCTATTTTCCGTGTTGGCGGTTGCGCCATTCCTGGCCATTTTCAGTGCAGTTCGAGTCTCGGCGGCGTTGAAGAAAAATGCAGTTCTTGCAGGCTCACAGGTTGAGCGCCAGAAGACGGTGCTTTCCGCCGTGCATCCGGATTGACGGATTGCGCCCATGGTCAAAGCGGGTTGGCCCTGCAATGAAAAAGGCGCTCCTTGGAGCGCCTTTTGATCGAAAGTTCTTTAATGCCGTCTCAGGCGCTCAAGGAACTTTCTTGAGCATTTCAATCCCGACCTTGCCTGCTGCAATCTCGCGCAGAGCGGTAACGGCAGGCTTGTTGCGGGTTTCGAGCTTTGGCGTGTGGCCTTGGCTCAGCATGCGAGCGCGGTAGGTGGCTGCCAGCACAAGCTGAAAACGATTAGGAATTTGCTCAAGGCAATCTTCAACGGTAATGCGGGCCATCTTGTAGTACTCCGGGATCAGGTAATGTTGAGCGCCTTGAACGTATCAGCGCGAAGCGTTTTCTGCGCGCTGAACTTAAGGCGCTGCGCGTGCACAATGGCTTTGAGGTCAAAGAGTGCGCGTTCAAATATCTCATTGATTATAACGAAATCGAAACTGCTGGCCTGAGCCACCTCCAGGCGGGCATTATTGAGCCTGAGCTCAATCACCTCTGGGGAGTCTTCTCCGCGCCGCAACAGCCTTGCACGCAGTTCTTCCAGACTGGGTGGCAACACGAAAACGAGGATGGCGTTGGGGAACAGGCGCTTGATCTGCAATGCGCCTTGCCAATCAATCTCCAGGACGATGTCCCCACCCCCGCCAATGCGTTGCTCAATGGTTTGACGGGAGGTTCCGTAGCGATTGCCATGGACATGAGCCCATTCCAGGAAGTCGCCCGCGGCGACCATGGCGTCAAATTCGGAATTCTGCACAAAGAAGTATTCACGGCCATGCATTTCCTGACCGCGTGGTGCCCGCGTGGTGTGAGAAACAGAGGGCGCAACTCCTGAGTCGACCTCCATGAGGGCTTTCACAAGGCTTGATTTGCCCGTTCCGCTGGGCGCGGCGACAACGAAAAGATTACCGGGATAGTCCATGCCAATTACGCTTGAGCGCTTCGGATTCAGGAGAAGGGCGGACATTTTAGCCGCACATGCGCGTGCTCATGAGGCCTGTGCCGAGGGCTTTGCGAGGCGGGGCGTCGGGATCGTCTCAGGCTTGGCTGCGCCGAACCTGAATGCCTTTGTCGTCAACATCACGTGCAAGGGGCCTGGTTGACGGTGTCCCCTACGTCTGGACGGCAAGGGCCTGGAGTGTCGGTGATGCGTTCGCGCACGACAATGCCACTATGGTCAGGGGGCTCTCCACTGGAGGACATGGCATCGATTCCAGCGCCTATCGCCTTGCCTGTAAGGACGACGCCGGTCGACACCACGGCGCCGCCCACACTGATAGCCGCACCCGCAGCTGCACCAGCCACCGAGCATCCGGTAACCAGAAAAACCGAGCTGAGACACGCGAGCCCGAGCAGGCCGATCATGGTGTTGTCGCTGTGCCGGGAACCAATTCACCATTGCGCACGGACATGGCGATGTCCAGGGAGCGAAGGCGCAAGGTGGGGTCGAACACGTCACAGACCAGCATCATTTCGTCGCAACCCGTTTGCTCTGCCAAGGACTCGAAGCCCGAGCGAACAGTCTCGGGCCCGCCGACCACGGCGCAAGACAGGAAGTCCGCAATGCCAGCTTGCTCCTGCGGGCTGAGCCGCTCGAAAAAGTGCTCAATGGGTGGGGGCAATTTGCCTCGTGCGCCGCGCAAAATACCCAGCACGCGCTGGAACACGCTGCTCGCCAGATAGGTGGCTTCGGCGTCCGTAGGCGCGGCGACCAGCGGCACACCGATGATGACGTAAGGTTTTTCGCACTGCGCCGAAGGTTTGAAGTACCGCCGATAAAGATCGACGGCCTGCAGGAGCAGTGCGGGTGCAAAGTGAGAAGCAAAGGCATACGGCAGCCCACGCTCCGCAGCCAGTTGCGCTGAAAACAGGCTTGAGCCCAGAATCCAGAGAGGCACCCGAGTGCCTGCACCGGGGTTGGCAATCAGTTTCTGATTGGGCGCGGGAACATCCAGGAAATGCTGGAGCTCAGTGACCTCGCGGGGGAAGTCGTCTGCGGTCTCGACCCGATTGCGCCGCAGTGCGCGCATGGTCATTTGATCGGTCCCGGGGGCTCTTCCCAGGCCCAGGTCAATACGGCCTGGATAGAGTTCTGCCAGCGTGCCAAATGCTTCAGCGACGACCAGGGGCGCGTGGTTGGGCAGCATGATGCCTCCTGAGCCCACACGAATGGTCTTGGTGCCTCCGGCTATGTGTCCGATCAACACAGCGGTTGACGATGAGGCAATCCCCATCATGTTGTGATGCTCGGCCAGCCAATAGCGCGTAAAGCCCAGGCGCTCTGCATGTTGAGCGGTTCGCAGCGCCACGGCCAAGGCGTCGGCAACCGTGCCTCCCTCGCGCACGGCCACCAGGTCGAGCATGGAAAAAGCGATGTCTTTCAGCGGTTTTGTCATGAGGGGATTTTGCGCTGAGTAGCCAATTTTTTCAGCACAGCATCACAGTGGCCGTTTGAGACAACGGTTTTATAGGTGCGATGGCGGCTTGGTTCCCACCGAAGAAGTGCGGATGGCGGAGGGGTATTCAGCTGGAAGGGTGGGCATCAGGCACGGCAGGAAGCCAGATTCTGGCCTGTAATCCTGGGTAAACGTTCTGGAATTCCAGACGACCTCCATGAAGCTGCACGATGGCCTGCACACTGGAGAGCCCCAGGCCATACCCCTGCTGGTCCGATCGGGCCCGATAGAAGCGGGTGGTCATTTTCTCCAGCACCTGCGGATCGGTGCCGGCTCCGTGATCGCGCACCACGATTTCCACGCCAAGAGGGCTGCCAGGCCCTTGCTCAGGAGCTTGCGCGGATCTGAGAACGATGTCGGCTGCAGGCGCCTGCGTAGCGTGGGCGCTTTGCACTCCTCCATACTTGAGCGCATTGTCGACAAGATTGGCCACCGCGCTGGCAATCAGGTCTCCATCGCCCAGTGCGACGGGGGATCCGATAATTTCCGAACGCAAACTGCCGCCACCGTCTTCCGCGACAGGTGCATACAGATCGACCAGATCTACCAGCAGTGCTCGCACGTCTACCTGCGCAAAGCTGTTGCGGCTGGTTCCGCTTTCCACTTCAGCGATTTGCAGAAGCTTTTCGAAGATCACGCCTAATTCTTCGACTTCCTGCGCAACGCGTTGCACGGTGGCGCTTTGCTCGGATGCTGGCGCGTTCTGCGCGTTGCGCAGTTGCAGCAGCATCCGGGTCAGCGGGGTTCGCAGGTTGTGTGCAATGGTGTTGGATACATGGCGAATACCTTCCATGAGCTGTTCCAGCCGGTCCAGCATGCTGTTGATATCGCGATTCAGCTGGGTAAACTCGTCTTCCGGTCCCCCCTCAGGAATGCGTTGGCGCAGATCTCCTGCGGCGACCCGGGCCATCGTAGAGCGGATTTCGGATGCTCGGTCGCCCACCAAACGCCGAAAGATGCGCGCTCCGGCTACCGCCAGGATCAAAGCCACACAAACTGCCATGAGGGATGCACGGCTGATAAGCTCTTCCATATAGTGCACAGCCTGCAGGTCGCTGCCCACGGCGAGTACTTGGCCATTGGGAAGCTCGGCCACGGCTACGCGAGCCAATGCCACCTCCGCGCCGCGTCGCACTTTCAAGTCCCGTACGCCCATGCTGCTCAGTTTGCGCAGGGGTTCGGCCTTGGCGTTGCCCATGAGAACTTGGCCTTGTGCGTCGGACAAGATCACAATTTCAGTGTCTGTGTCCTGGCCGTCCTGCAGCATCCAGCGGATCTCGTCTTCGAGTGCAGACTGGCCGTATTGTGTGTGCTTATCCAGCAGGCGGCGCAGATGATTCTCAGCTTGCCTGTCGGCGCGCAGGTGCAGCACGCCCACGGTTTGTACATAAAAGACCGCCAGTACAGTCGTCAGCGTCAAAATCAATAAGGCGCTGTAGCTCAAGGCCAGGCGGAATGCCAGCGAACTCCAGGGACGCAAACGTGCCATCAAACACCCAGAGGCAATGACTGAGGCTGGTCGGTCAAGCTGTAGCCCACCCCGCGCACGGTATGGATAAGAGAGGGCTGGAATCCTTTGTCCACTTTGCCTCGCAATCGGCTGATGTGAACGTCGATCACATTGGTTTGAGGATCGAAGCGGTAGTCCCATACGGACTCAAGCAGCATGGTGCGCGTGACAATCTGATGGGCGTGTTGCACCAGAAAACTCAGCAGCCGAAACTCTCGTGGCTGTAGTGCCAGGGGTTGGCCCGAGCGCTCGGCACTGCGGGCCATCAGGTTCACCCGCAGGTCGGCGACGCGCAAATCGCGCTCGGGCGCGGGAATACGCGCCCGCCGCATCAGCGCCTCCAAGCGCGCGGAGAGTTCCGAGAACGCAAATGGCTTGGTCAGGTAGTCGTCGCAGCCCGCCTTGAGGCCTTTGACTCGCTCGTCAGTGGCTGACAGAGCACTTAGCACCAGCACAGGAGTTTGTTTTCCGAGCGAGCGCAAGGTCTGAAGAATTTGCAGGCCATCGAATCCGTTGGCCAACATGCGGTCAAGAATGATGACGTCCCATTGCTCTCCGACAGCCAGGGCAATGCCCTGGACGCCTTCGCCGCATACAGTTACCTGCGCGCCCTGTTCGCGCAGGCCTTCCGCGATGTAGCGTGCGTTGAGGACGTCGTCTTCGATGATCAGGTAACGGTACATGCTGCGAGACGTAGAGCGTAAGGCGGAGAAAGCGCGTGGTATGCGGCCACTATATCCAAGATCCAGCACATCTTGCCTTGCCTGCGTTAAGCCTGTGTCGCGACTCAAGGGCGTATGTCGGGCAAATTGCCACTGGCCACGCGAAGTTTCCACTCTGCGTCCAGCAAATCCTTGACAAGATCCAGGTACTCCACACGGTGTTCGGTAATGGACTCCAGCGCGTCGATGAGATCCAGGATGCCGCCTCGACCGAGCTGATAAGCGTCCTGTGCCATCTGGCGCAGCGGTGCAATTTGAGCCAGGCCCTCGCGCTCGTAGGTCGTTACGTTGGCGTGCCTGAGTATCAATTGCTGCAAGGCCGTGCGAAGCTCAGACTGCGCGGCCAATACGGCAGCGTCTCGGCGCAAACTGGCTTGTTCTGCTTCCACTGAAGCGCGGTCTACTGCTCCGCGCTGACGATCAAACAAGGGGATCTCGACGGATACTCCCAGTTGGGTGTAGCTGCCATCAAAGCGATTAGTGACCCTGGTGACGCCTATTGAAGGTGTGGGCAAGGCTTCACGACGAGCCAATTCGACCTTGTGTCTGGCCTGGTCCAAATCTGCTTGTGCCGCGCGCAAGGGCGCTAACTGCAGCCTTGCGGTTTCCCACAATTTATCGAATGCATTGGCCTGGGGTAAATCGCCGGAATGCAAACTGCCTTCAACGCGGGGGATCCAGCCGGGCAAAGCCGCCTGCGCTGCCACGCGAGAGGCCGCTTCCTGCATGCCGGCGTCTGCTTTGGCCACTTCCATGGCCATTCTGGCTTGCTGCAGACTGAGGCGCGCGCCGTCGTAGCGGCTACGCGCGCCTGCCTCTATCTGGCCGCGCACAATGCGTCCGGCCTTGTTCAGCTCCTCGGACGCTTCCTGCCAAATGACGAGGCGGCGCTGCGCTATCAGCAGGTCATTGAAGGACTGCGCGGCATCATCCAAGGTGGTGGCCACCGCCGCACGTGCATGTTCAGCGGCGGAAACCTCGCCCCTTCGCGCGTTTTCAATACGGGCGCTGCGTTGTCCAAAGATAGGCAAGGGCTGCTGCACGCTCCATTCCCGCTCACCGGGCTTGCTGGACACCGATACAGACGGATTAGGGAATGCCCGCGCGGTTCTGGAGTCCGCGCGGGCCAGGCCTATTTGCATTTGCTCCGCGGCCAGCGTGGGCTGATTGCGCACGACCAGACGCAGGTATTCCTCCAGCGTCACCGGATGTTGCGGTGCCGGTGACAGATCGGCCATGAGAGAGGTTGTTTGCAGCGTGGCCGGCGCTTGGGGTGATTGCGGAGATTGGGCAGATTGCGCGAAGCTCGTGGGGGCACTCAAGCCCCAGGCCACGACAACCGCTGCGCACACGCCCAACAATTGGTTGGCGCGCGCCAATCTGCTGTGTTCAGACTGGGTCTTTCTTGCAATGGGGGTTGGAGTTTCAATCATTCTGAGCAGCCTCATCACGTTCTTCTTGCGTCATCATGTTTCGGGGGCCCAACATGGCGTAGAGCACGGGCAGCAGCACAAGCGCGACTATCGGCAGGATCACCATGCCACCTACGATCACGGAGGCGAAGGGGCGCTGTGTTTCGCTGCCCACGCCTGTAGACAGAGCCATTGGCAACAGTCCCAGCAGTGCCAGCAAAGCCACCAGCACTACAGAACGCATGCGCTCTGCCGTTCCTTCCACCAGGGCTTGCATCAGGGGCATCCCCTGGCGGCGCAGCTCCTCGACGGCGGAAATCACCAACAAGCCTGCAAGCGCTACCTGACCCAGCAGCGCAATGAAGCCAATGGCCGCGCTGATGGACAGGTCGATGCGCGCCAGATGTAGTGCGGCAAGGCCGCCCACCATGGTGAAGGGAGCGCAAAGCAAGATGACACCCGCGCTGCGCGCTTGACCCAATGCGCCAAACAACAAGGCATACACGACCAGCAAGGACAGCGGCACCACCACCTTCAGGCGCGCAGCAGCGCGCTGCTGGTTTTCCCATTCACCGCCCCAGACGGCCTGATAGCCTTCAGGCAGCTTCACGTTCTGGTTGAACAAGGCAAAGGTTTCCTTGACGACCGAACCGATGTCGCGACCTTCCACGTTGAATTTGAGCGCCATGTAGCGCGCGTTGCCTTCACGGAAGATGGAAGAGTTGCCAATCTTGACGCTGACCGTTCCAACCGCATGCAGGGGCACGGAGCCACCATCAGGAAGAGGTATGGCGATGTTGCGTATGCGTTCCTCGTCCATGCGGTCTATGTAGGGCAGGCGCACGCGCACCGGCACGGGGTATTCACCTTCCCACAGCGTGGTAGCCAAATCGCCTGCCAACGCGCCGGCCAGTGTCTTTTGGGCGGTCTCCATGGCAATACCCTGGCGTGCCAGGGCACGGCGATCAAATTCCACATGCACCTGCGGGGCAGGGGCATCGCGGTAGAGATCCAGATCCACGACCCCTTCAATATTCTTGACAACGGCCAAGGTGGTTTGAAGGATCTGGCGCAGTTGCGTGATGTCGGGCCCGAAGAGCTTCAGCACCACTTGTCCGCGTGCGCCAGACGTCGATTCCTCCACGCTGTCACGGATAGGTTGAGCGAAGTTGAACGCCACCCCTGGGATCTCGCCCAGCGTTTCGCGCATTTGCTCGATCAGCTCGGGCTTGCTCATGCCTTTGCGCCATTCCCCATGCGGTTTCAGCCGCACCAGTGCCTTGGCCAGATTGAGCGTTTCGTTGTCTGTACCGGATTCAGGACGGCCCTGCTCGGTGGTGACCGAGATCACTTCCGGGAAAGCCTTGAGGCGCATACGCACATCGCGCAGCACTTCCTGGCCTTTTTCTAGCGAAATGGATGCCGGCATTTGCACCAGCACATAGGCGTCGCCTTCATCAAGTGCGGGTAAGAATTCTGTACCCAGGAATTTGGCTGAAACGCCACCTATGAGCAGAATGATCAAGGATGCGATGAGCACGCCGGCACGCTTGCGCCCCGTGCCCAGTACAGCGCCTATCCAGTGCTGATAGCCGTGATGAGCTTTGTCAAAGATCTTGGGCTCATCGACCATGACGTGTTTGGGCTTGAGGAAGATGGCGCACAGCGCCGGCACCAGGCCCAATGCAAACACCAGTGCCCCCAGCAATGCAAAGCTGTAGGTCATGGCCAGCGGGCGGAAGATGCGGCCTTCGATGCTTTGCAAAGAAAACACGGGAATCAAAGCGGCAATCACGATAGCCATCGCGAACAAGGTTGGCTTGGCCACCGCGACCGCAGAGTCGATGATGATCTCTCTCATCTCGCGTCGGTTGGTAGGCTTGCGAAGCCGCGCGTTTCGAATGATGTTTTCTGCGAGAACCACCGCTCCGTCGACCATGATCCCGAAATCGATTGCGCCCATGGAGATGAGGTTGGCAGGCATGCCCAGCAGGTAGAGCCCTATGAATGCCGTCAGCAATGAAAGTGGTATCACCGTGGCCACAATCAGCGAACCACGCAGGCTGCGCAGGAAGAGCCAAAGCACGCCCACGATCAATGTGGCACCGAACAAGAGGTTGTGCTGCACAGTGGCCAGAGTGTGGCCGACCAGATCGGATCGATCGTAGTTGGTGACCATGCTCATGCCTTCGGGCAAGCCGCCACTGTTGAGTTCATCGACCTTGAGGTGGATGGCATCAAGCACGACAGAAGGGTTCTCCCCGCGTTTGAGCAGCACAATGCCTTGCACCACATCATCGTGCTCATCCTGGCCGACTGAGCCTTGGCGCGGTGTATGTGACTGCAATACGCGCGCCACGTCTCCCACGGTCACGGGCGCACCGCCACGCAGAGCAATCACTACCGTCTGTATGTCCTGCGGCGTGCGAAGCAGTCCAATACCGCGGATGATGAGCGACTGCTCTCCACGTCGCATCAGGCCGCCACCCACGTTTCGGTTGGACTTGGAAATCGCTTCGCTCACGTCGTCCAATGTGAGGCCCATCGCATAGAGCCTGTCTGGGTCAGCCTCTATGTGAAACTCCTTGACAAACCCGCCTATGCTGACAATGTCTGCCACGCCCTGGACTTGCTTGAGCACGCGCACCACATGCCATTCCTGCTCCGTTCGAAGTTGGGCGAGGGTGTGGCGGTCGCTTTTGAGCTGGTAGTAGAAAATCTTGCCAAGCGGCGTGTAATCTGGTGCCATCTCAGGCGTCACACCCTCCGGAAGATCGGCTTGCGGCAGGCGCTGGGCCACTTCGGCGCGTGCCGTGAAGCTCTTGGCGTGGTCATCGAAGACCAGGTTCACCATGGCGAGCCCGAAGTAACTCTCCGAACGAAGCGACGCCAGGCCTGGGGTCCCATTGAGCGCCCGTTCCAAAGGCTGGGTAATCTGCCTTTCAACTTCTTCCGGGGCCAGGCCGGGTGCCTGGGCAATCACGCCGACCTGGACGTTCGTGACGTCAGGGTAAGCTTCGATGGCCGTATGCAAGTACGCGTAAACGCCGAAGACAGCTATGGCGAGGGTGGCGCACAAGGCGACCATGCGCCTGTGCACGACGAACGCAATCAGAGAACGCAGCATTCCGTCAATTCCTTCGCTACGTTCAGAGCAACTGAGCGGCTGCACCGTCGAGGAGCATGCCGCCTTTAACCACTATTTTTTCTCCTGGCTTGAGGCCGGAGATCACGGGCACCAAACCGCGCGTGGGCTGGCCCAGCTCAATGGTGCGGGCTTCAAACACGTCTTCTGAACGCTGTACATACACCACGCTGCGGCTCTCGTCCTTGATAAGCACTGCCGTCACGGGAATCAACATCTGGTTCTGGTTGGACACCTGTATGCCTACCCGTGCATGCATGCCGGGGCGAAGCGCTGCGTCCTGCGCATCAAGACCTACGATCACGTTGGCGCGCCGTGAATCCTTGTCCATGGTGGCTCCGAGGTAGAGCACTTTGCCTGTAAGGGGCTTAGGCAATTGGGAGACGATCACCTCCACTGCGCTGCCCTTGCGAATACCTGGCATGTCGCTTTCGAACACCTCAGCAACGACGTTCAGGCTTTGTGGATCCCCCACTGAGAACAATTCCGCGCCGGGTTCAACTGCCCCGCCAAGGATGGCTTTTCTTTCGGCCACGACACCTGCACGGGGTGCGCGGACCACCAGCCTGTCGCCGCCTCCTTCGCCAAGCAAGGCTGCGGTGCCTCTTGCGCGGCTCAGCTCCTGTGTCGATTCACGCAGGCGTGCCTGTGCGGCGCGAAGCTCAACGTCCACTCCCACGCCTTTGTCGACCATGGTCTGTTGGCGTCGCTCTTCAGCTGCAGCCACGTCCTGCGCAGTCAAGGCCGCAGCCATTTCGTGGCGCGTGCGCAATGCATCAGAACTGACCAAGGTGGCCAACACATCACCTTGTTTGACGACGTCTCCCACGTGCGCTTGAATGGTCAGTACCCGGGCCGCCACAGGCACGGAAATGGAAGTGACGCGATCTTCCTTGAAGGCGACACGTGCGGGCGCCCATGCCATTTGAACGCCTTGCGGATCCGAGACGGCCGCAATGTCCAACATGCGGGCTGAAGCCGCCTGAATTTTGACTTCGTTTTTGTCTGTGTGACCTGCCGCTGCTGCGGTTGTCTTGGGTTGCACGGGGGGAGGGGAGTCGGACGCACCGCAACCCAGTAGCGCGGAAGCTGACAGCCATGCTCCGAGTACGGTGGCCCATGGTCGACTGTAGAAGCATGACCCCTTCCGCTCGGTGCGGAATTCACTCTCGATACGCTTGTTCATTGCATCCCCTTGATCCTGGCTTGTTCTTGCGCCGAAGCGCGCGTGGCTTCGAGCTCTGATGACAGGGTGCGATGCTAGAAAGGCGGATGAGGTTTTGGGGTGACGCTTAGGTTACGGTTTGGTAATGTGAGAGGATGACTCTTCGAGGGGACTGATATGAATGAATGCCAAGGTAGTAATGCGCATTCATTTCGGCGTTCACCCGTAATATCAGCCCTTGCTTTTTCTTTTGCCCTCTTGCCATCAAGGGATGCTGGCCGTCCACCCATTCCTCAATGCGAACGGCCAGCATCCTTGAAAACCAATAGGTATTAATCTATTTACCATGACAGACCTTTCACCCTTGCATACCCTTGAGTTCGATACAGGTCCAGAGCCTCGCGCCGCCATTGTGGTGATGCACGGACTGGGTGCTGACGCCAATGATTTCGCGCCGTTCGTGAGCGAGATCGATCTGAGTGCGGTGGGGCCGGTGAGGTGGATTTTCCCCAACGCCCCGCAAATTCCCGTGGCTATCAATGGCGGTTATGTCATGCCCGCCTGGTACGACATATTTCCTGATCGCTCCACGGAAGACGTGGAAGGGCTGCACCGTTCCCGGGTCGCCATTGAGGCGGTGCTGGCACGTGAGACGGCAAGGGGTATCCCTGCCGAACGCATCGTCATCGCAGGCTTTTCGCAGGGTTGCGCCATGGCGCTTTTGACCGGCCTGCGCTACTCCGAGCGGCTGGCGGGCATTGCGGGTCTTTCAGGTTATCTGCCGCTCGCGAGCCGCTTGTCTGCGGAGCGCAGCAGCGCGAATGCGGATGTGCCCATATTTCTGGCACATGGCCGTCAAGACGAGGTCGTCGTCCCCCAGCGCGCTATGGCCTCGCGAGATGCCTTGCAGGCGCTGAACTACTCTGTCGAGTGGCATGAGTACAACATGCCGCATTCCGTTTGCGCTCAAGAGGTGAGCGATCTCAACGACTGGTTGCTGAAAGTGCTTGCGGCCAAGAGCTGAGATGTCGTGAGCGCGAGGGACACTCCGCTGTCTGACAGCGCACGCGCGCAAAGGCGTGGATGATCACGCCATGCGAATGCTATGGAAGTACCTCAAACCTCAGTGGCGGCTGGCCGCGATGGCTTTGCTGCTCGCGGGCCTCAGTCAAATTCTTGCGCTGGTTGACCCCATTATCTTTGGCAAGCTCATCGATGAGTACGCGACGCAGAAAGGGATCAAACCCGACGATGAACTGGTACGCGGTGCCTTGGCGCTTCTGGCGCTGGCAGTCGTCGTAGCGCTGGCCTCACGAGCCGCGCGAGCGTTGCAAGAGTATGTCACTCGCATGGTGGTTCAGCGCTTTGGCGCGCAGATATTCAATGATGGGCTGCGCCAGACCATGCGCCTGAATTTTCAGGAGTATGAGGACGTTCGATCTGGTGAAACCTTGTCGCTTCTGCTGCGCGTGCGCCAGGACACAGAACGGTTCATCAACGCCTTCATCAACGTGCTCTACGCCTCGGTGGTGGGTCTTGGGTTTCTTCTTTGGTATGCCGTGACCAAAAGCTGGTTGCTGGTGCCCGTGTTCCTGGTGGGCTTGTTGGTCCTGGGCGGCTTGAGCGGTCTGCTCAGCCGGCAGATTCGTACGCAACAACGCTCGATCAACCGGGAAACCACGAAGAATGCGGGCTTCATTACAGAATCACTGCGCAACGTAGCGCTCATCAAGAGCCTGGGTCTGACCTATAGGGAGATCCGGCGGATGCAGGCAGAGACCGAGAAAATTTTCGCGCTCGAGATGACCAAGGTCAGGCGCATCCGGTGGCTGAGCTTTCTGCAAGGCTCCACGCTGAGCATACTCAAGCTGTCCGTGTTGTTCACGCTCCTGTGGCTGATCTTTCGAGACGTGCTTTCTACGGGCGAACTGATCGCCATGCAGTTCATCTCGGTGGCCATTTTGGCGCCCTTGCAGGAGTTGGGTACGATCATTCTCACTTGGCGCGAGGCCAGTTCCTCAATGACTAATTTTGAAGAACTGATGGCCAAGCCAGTAGAGCGCCGTCCGCCCGATGCGGTGCAACTGGGGCCCATAGAGTCTTTGCGCTTTGAGCAAGTCGTGTTTCGCCACCGCGGAGCCCTGGAGAACTCCATTGATGGGGTAAGTTTCAGCGCGCGGCGAGGGGACACGGTGGCCTTCGTGGGGCCATCCGGGTCTGGAAAATCCACATTGATCAAGCTGCTTTTAGGCCTTTACAGGCCAGACGAGGGCGCCGTGCTATTCAATGAAATCAGCGCACGGCGCCTGCGCTACAACGAGGCGCGCAGGCAGGTCGGCTATGTGACGCAGGAAACCACGCTTTTTGCCGGTACCGTGCGCGAGAACCTGCAGTTTGTACGCCCGGAGGCGAGCGACGAACAGATCGTGCAGGCCCTGACGCGGGCTGAAGCGGCGCAGATCATAGATCGGCTCCCGCAAGGCTTGAACACGCTGATAGGCGAATCTGGCTACAAGCTTTCAGGCGGCGAGCGCCAAAGGCTGTCCATTGCGCGCGCCTTGCTGCGTGAGCCTCGCCTCCTGATATTCGATGAAGCCACTTCGGCGCTGGACTCTCTCACCGAGCAACAGGTCACCGAAACAGTCCGGGCGCTATCGAACAGCCACTCGTGGATCAGCATCATGATTGCGCACCGACTCTCGACCATCATGCATGCGGACACCATCCACGTACTCGAGCGTGGCCGCATTGTGGAAAGCGGAAGCCATGACGAATTGGTCGGGCAAAAGGGCCTGTATTACGCCATGTGGCGCCAGCAAATTGGGGAACGCCAAAGCATGGCTCCCGCCCCAACGCCGGGTCTGGCGCAAGAGATTCCTGACTGAAAACCCGCCAACCCGGAGTGGCTCACCCCCTCAAGCGGTTAACCTGCTTTTTCCTGCCTGGCAGATGAAGTCAAGATCGCTCCAAGGCCGGGCGATGCTTCATGGGGCGAAGCTGGACTGCGTGCGCTGGACATGTTCGACTCAACGCCCCGCCAAAGCAACCAACCGCAAGCCAGACTTAATAGCCAGGCGATGAGCAAACCAGCTACGTGGATGGGCGTGGAATCGGGCAGCAGGCGTACCACCAGGGCATTCACGGCAAGGCTCACAGGGTAGTGAATCAAGAAAACGGAATACGAAATCTTGCCCAGCCACTCCATCAATGGATTGATAGGCGAGCGGACCAAAGCCCACCGTCCTGGTTGCCAAAGAAGGATAAGCGCGGTCAGCCCTGCCAAAGCAATGCGGTCACGCCACTGAAGTGTCAACGCGAGAGCTAAAAGAGCGCCAATCAGTAAGCTGGCGCCAGTCTTGTTGCCAGGCAATGACTTATTGGTTCCCCAGGCAGCCAGTACCCCAAAGGCATAAGCGCCAAAGAAATAGGGCGCCCAGATATCGCCGCTGCTGTTCAAATTGAATATGCAGAGTGATGTCAGCGCAGCGCTGACCAGAAGAATGAGCGGGACATAGGTCAAAAAAGACCGCCTGCTTGGCACCTTGCTTGTGGTCGGACTGGTTTTCCTGGCTATCAAACTGGCTAGCAAAGCCAGCAAGGCAAACAGCTGCAAATCCATGGCTACGTACCAAACGCCCGCGCTCAGCGCTGGCTGATCCAGGACGTCCTGCAACATGAGCGCGTGCGCCAATGCCTGAGCTACGGTGGGCGCCGCAGGAGTGTCGACGTCTTTCATCAGTCCGCGTGCCATCGCTGAGCAAACTACGACCACCATCAATGCAGCGAGATAAGGCGGCGCCAGCCTTCGATACCGCTGCCATACCCGTCTTGGCCATTCAGAGAGCACTACGCTGGGAGCATCCGGCCGGGGCCAGAGGCTCCTGGTGGCCAGGAAACCGGCGATGACCAGAAATACCTGTACCGCCATGAGGGCTTGGGTATCAAGCCAATTCACGAAATCCGGTACGACCTGCTCTGCTCGATCGACCAGTGGTCCGTAGTGCACCAGGTGGTGCCAGACGATAAGTTGCGAGGCACCTGCTTTACCCCAGGTGATCCAGGGTAGAGGGGCCTGACGAGCGGGAATGGGCATGACCTGAAACTGAACCGGGCAATCAGGCTAGAAACAGCGCCGGATCAACCATGACCCTGTTGAGGCTGATGGACCAATGCAGGTGTGGCCCTGTGACGCGTCCGGTGGCTCCGACTGCTCCTATACGTTGACCGCTTGCAAGCTTGTCACCGGGTTTGACATCGGTGCGGCTCAGATGGCACATCATGCTGAGCAGGCCGCCTCCGTGGTTGAGCCACACGGTGTTGCCGTTGAAGAAATAATTACCCGTGTCGATCACCGTAGCGGGCAAAGGTGACACCACAGGCGTTCCTGTGGGAGCGGCAATGTCCATCCCGCTGTGGGGATTGCGAGGCTGGCCATTGAAGACCCTTCTCAGACCGAACGAACCGCTGCGCCTGCCGGGCGTAGGTTGCTCCATCTTGTAAGTGCTCGGTAAGGGCTCTGTAAATGTGGCAATCACTCCGACCTGATGCGCTCGCTCGCGTTCATGGCGGCTCAAATCTTCCGGAGAAAGATCAACCGTCTTGGGCGAAACCTTCAATCGCTGTTCGCTGTAGCGTTTGCTTTCAATGATGTAGGCCTCGGAACGCGTCGTTCCAGCGTGCACATCGATGCTGGCTTTTCCTGGAGAGGCAGACAGCGGAATCCCCACGAGTGCCGTCCAGACAATCGGGTCACCGACCACCAGGAGAGGCACGCCGTCAACCGTAGCTCTTGGGCGTTCCGTGGCAGGACCGAGATCAATCCGCGCAACCCCTCCGGGAACGGCCGAGTGCCGCGGCCAAATCTGGGGATCGATGGCCAGAGCAGGGCGTGGCAGGGCAAGGCTCAATCCCCCCAACAACACAAGGCGGCGCATGGATTTGGGGCAAAGATCCTGGGGTGGGTTCATTTCAGTTTTTCAAGGGACTGCACATGTTGGTGCAGCACCGCATTGAGATTTGCAATTGTCAAAGCCAGGGAGAAACGCGGATCACAAGAAGTATCGGAGTATCGGTGTTTCAGAGGCACAACAAGTTGCTGTTGGTGACTGAGTTATCCGAGCAATTCTAAAACCGGGGCAGGAGGCTGACCGCTCCTGGAATGTTTTGGTCTCAAGTCTTGGTGTAACCAGTTCTTGACATGAGTCAAAACGTTTTATCTGTGACGCCTTGATACTCAGCTCATCTTAAAAAAAGGTCAGCACCATGGGTATTCTTCATTGGGTTCCGGAACTGGACACGGGTATTCCCGAGATTGATGTTCAGCACAAGCGAATCGTGGATTACATCAACAAGCTGCATGAACTCAAGGGCACTCATGACAGGGAAGTCCTGGGCGATGTGATTGCCGAGACGGTGGACTACACCATTTCACACTTTGCCTTCGAAGAGAGCATGATTGAGAACGCGGGCTACATGTTTGCAGGGCCGCACAAAAAGGTGCATGAACTCTTTACCCGTAAGGTGGCTGAAATGCAAAGCCGTTTTGATGCAGGTGAGGACGTGACAAATGAACTGCACGGAATGCTGTCACGGTGGCTCTTCAACCATATTCGCAATGAGGACCACGGCTACATTGACTCAGTCAACACCTATCTGCGCATGGTCACGCACAAGCGGGATATGGAAAAAGAGCGCATGCGCGCCGAGGTCCTGCAGGAGTTGAGCGGGCGAAAGAAGAAGGGTTGGCTGTCTCGCCTGTTCAACGCATGATGATCAGGTTCGTACCCACTAGCGGCTGACCTCTCAATTGGCGGCTTCCAGGCCGCCTTGCATATGAATGCGCATGCAAGCGGCCGCTCTGTCGCCGTCGCGCGCGGCCAACGCCGACATCAGCTCACGGTGTTCTGCCAAGGATTGCTCAGGACGGCCGGCTTTCTGCAGCGAATTCTGGCGGTGCAGCTTCATGACTTTGCGCAGGTCTTGCACCATCTGCAACTGCCACTGGTTGTCTGCCAACTCCAGTACGCGAATATGAAATGCCTCATTCAGCGCGAAAAAACGCGCGGTGTCTGGCAAGCTTGCCTCCAGCTCCTGGTGCAGGGCGGCTAGCTCCGCCAAACCTGCGTCCGAGGCATGGCGGGCCACGGTGTCCACGGCATCGGTTTCCAGCAATGCCAGAAGGTGGTAGACATCGGCGAGATCCTTGGGCGTAGCTTCGGTCACGTAGGCGCCGCGCCGCACTTTCATCGTGATCAGCCCCTCTGTGGCCAAAACTTTGAGCGCTTCGCGAAGGGGGGTGCGGCTGATTCCGTACTCTTGCGCAATTTTCAGCTCGTCTATCCAGTCACCCGGCTTCAACTGGCCGCTGAAGATGCGCTGGCGCAGCAGTTCGGCCACTTCTTCGTAGAGGGCTCGGGGGGAAAGGCGGGCGGAAGCTGGGGTCATGGAGCAATCATTTTTTGCCGATTGTACGCATAAGACCCGGTTTTGCATTAATAATTACGGATGTTCGAATGCGCCACAAGGTGGGCGTTCGATCCGGTCATCAGGCGACTTGCCTTCTGTTCATTTGTCTGCTTCTGGATCTGCCATGAGTTCCAATACACCTTCGTTCAAACCCGCCAGCTTGGCTGACTGGGAAAAAGCCGCTGCAAAATCAGCGCCTGCTGGCAACGTCGAAGCGCTCAATTGGCGTACACCGGACGGCATCACGGTCAAACCGCTCTACACCGCTGAAGATGTCAAAGACCTGCCGTACACGAACACGCTGCCGGGCTTTGAGCCATTCCTGCGTGGGCCTCAGGCGACGATGTATGCCGTGAGACCATGGACCATTCGCCAGTACGCTGGCTTCTCCACTGCGGAGGAGAGCAATGCCTTCTACCGAAAGGCACTGGCTGCAGGCGGGCAGGGCGTCAGCGTAGCGTTCGATCTGGCCACCCACCGCGGCTATGACAGCGATCATCCGCGCGTTACGGGCGATGTAGGTAAGGCTGGCGTGGCCATCGATAGCGTGGAAGACATGAAAATCCTGTTCAACGGCATTCCGCTGGACAAGGTCAGCGTATCCATGACCATGAACGGCGCTGTGCTCCCTATCCTGGCTGGCTATGTCGTGGCCGCAGAGGAACAGGGCGTGGCTCAAGACCAGCTCGCAGGCACGATCCAGAACGACATCCTGAAGGAGTTCATGGTTCGCAACACCTATATCTACCCACCAGAGCCCAGTATCCGGATCATTGGCGACATCATCGAGTACACGGCGCAGAACATGCCCAAGTTCAACTCGATCTCCATTTCTGGCTATCACATGCAGGAAGCCGGCGCCAACCAGGCGCTGGAGATGGCGTTCACACTCGCAGACGGCAAAGAATACGTGAAGACTGCGCTTGCCAAAGGAATGGACGTAGATGCTTTTGCAGGGCGGCTCTCGTTCTTCTGGGCCGTGGGCATGAACTTTTACCTGGAGATTGCGAAGATGCGTGCCGCCCGCCTGCTGTGGTGCCGCATCATGAAAGAATTCAATCCGAAGAACCCGAAGAGCTTGATGCTGCGCACGCACAGCCAGACCAGCGGCTGGAGTCTTACCGAGCAAGACCCCTACAACAACGTGGTGCGCACCACCATCGAAGCCATGGCTGCGGTGTTTGGCGGTACGCAATCCCTGCACACCAACAGCTTCGACGAAGCCATTGCTCTGCCCACGGAGTTTTCAGCTCGCATCGCGCGCAACACTCAGCTGATCATTCAGGAGGAAACACACATCACCAACGTGGTCGATCCTTGGGCTGGCAGCTACATGATGGAGAAGCTCACCCAGGACATGGCTGATGCCGCCTGGGCCATCATCGAAGAAGTCGATGCTATGGGCGGAATGACCAAGGCTGTTGATTCGGGTTGGGCCAAGCTCAAGATCGAAGCCGCCGCGGCTGAAAAGCAGGCGTGTATCGATTCGGGCAAAGATGTGATCGTGGGTGTCAACAAGTACAAGTTGGCCAAGGAAGACCCCATCGAAACCCTGGAGGTGGATAACGTCAAGGTGCGTGATTCGCAAATTGCCCGCTTGAACGACATCAAGAAAGAACGAGATTCCGAGCGTGTGCAGCAGGCACTTGAAGCCATCACAAACATTGCGGAAACCGGGCAGGGCAATCTGTTGGCCGCTGCTATCGATGCCATTCGCGCCCGCGCTACTGTGGGTGAGGTGTCAGATGCCATGGAAAAAATCTTTGGGCGCCACCGCGCTGATACGCAAAAGGTCACAGGGGTTTACGCAGCAGCCTATGACAGTGCGGAAGGCTGGGACAAACTCAAGCAGGAGATCAGCGATTTCGCTGAGGCTGAGGGTCGCCGCCCCAGGGTGATGATCGCCAAGCTGGGCCAGGATGGCCATGACCGCGGCGCCAAGGTCGTCGCCACTGCGTTCGCCGATCTGGGCTTCGACGTAGACATCGGCAGCCTTTTCCAGACCCCTGAGGAATGCGCCCGTCAGGCCATTGAAAACGATGTGCACGCCGTAGGCGTGAGCACCCTGGCTGCCGGCCACAAGACTCTGGTGCCGGCCATCATTGCCGAGTTGAGAAAGCAGGGTGCTGACGACATCATCGTCTTCGTAGGCGGCGTGATTCCCCGGCAGGACTACGACTTTCTCTACGAAGCAGGCGTCAAGGGCATCTATGGCCCCGGCACCCCGATTCCGGCCAGCGCAAAAGATGTTCTGGAGCAGATCAAGAAGGCCATACCCAGCTCTGTCTGAGTTTTCCCTCTTCGTGCGCCTACAAAAATCCAACCCTTACCAAACCCAACCCAACCCAATCCGTTCGGCTTGAATTTGTCTAAACCTATGACGACCGTCATTCCGTTCCGCCAGAGTCCAGAAGCTAAGCCCGGTCAATTCAGGGTACAGGTTCACCCCCACCCGTCGGGCCTCAGCTCACTCCCATCCGTTCGGGCTGAGCTTGTCGAAGCCTTTAACTACTGTTACTAAGAATTTTTGGGATTGACGGTCAACTGACCATGCGCTACTTCTACGTTTACATCCTGCGCTGTGGAGATGGCTCCTATTACATCGGGCATACCGATGACGTCGTGGAGCGCATGCGCCAACATGAAAGCAGCCCGGTTGGCTACACGTCCTCGCGCAAGCCAATTGAACTGGTTTGGCAAGGAGAGTTCGAAACCAGGGAGGGCGCGCTCGCATTTGAACAGAGGATCAAAGGCTGGTCTCGAGCAAAGAAAGAGGCATTGATAGAGGGCGATTGGAAGCGCGTTCGACAACTTGCACGGTCACGCAATGAGGTGACTTCTGCGCCAAGGCTTCGACAGGCTCAGCCCGAACGGGAGGGGGGGAATTCCGGCCCTAACGTAGGGGGGCGTTTTCGGGCGGCGCTAAGCACTGAAAGTTCAGGTTCAAGATCTCAATCCCGCGTCGCTACTTCACCGCCCGTTCGATCTGAGCTTGTCGAAGGCAGGGCCAAGCCTAAGCTTGTACATCCCACGTCCCCCTCACACCCCGTTCGGCCTGAGCCTGTCGAAGGCAGTGCAGAGCTTAAGCTTGCACACCCCTTGCCCCACTCACTGCCCGTTCGACCTGAGCTTGTCAAAGGCAGGGCCAAGCCTAAGAGTCCAAATGCGTCAATCCGAGCTTCTGCGGAGCATCAAGCCGATGTTTTTCAACCCGAGGTGATATGTGATTGAAGGCATCATCAACGGCTCGCCCATGGGGCAGCGCCGCGCTATTGCCAAGGCCATCACCTTGCTTGAGTCGACCCGCGCAGACCACCGCGCCAAGGGCGACGAGCTGCTGACCGCCTTGCTGCCTTATACGGGCAAGGCCTTGCGGCTGGGCATCAGTGGCGTGCCTGGCGTTGGCAAAAGCACCTTCATTGAAACGCTGGGCGTTTACCTGATCGATCGTGGTCACCGTGTGGCGGTGCTGACGATCGACCCTTCTTCCACGGTATCAGGCGGGTCCATTCTTGGGGACAAGACCCGCATGGAACGTCTTTCATTGCTGGATGGCGCCTATATCCGCCCCAGCCCCAGCAGCGGCACTTTAGGCGGTGTAGCTGAGAAAACCCGCGAAGCGATGCTGGTCTGCGAAGCCGCTGGCTACGACGTCGTGCTGGTCGAAACCGTTGGGGTGGGGCAGAGTGAAACCGCAGTCAGCGGCATGACGGATATGTTCGTGTTGCTCCAGTTGCCGAACGCGGGCGATGATCTGCAAGCCATCAAAAAAGGCGTGATGGAACTGGCTGACCTGGTGGTTATCAACAAAGCTGACATCGATCCCAACGCCGCCCTGCGTGCGCGCACCCAGATTCAATCCGCTCTGCGCCTTTTCGGTATGCACGGCAATCCTGAGCACGCACTTCATGATGCACAGCTATGGCATCCCCGCGTGATCCAGATCAGCGGCTTAAAGGGTCAGGGACTGGATGATTTCTGGAATGCCGTGACGGAATTCAAAACCTTGCAGACGGCCAACGGCCGTCTCATGCAGCGCCGCCAGCAACAGGCGCTTGCATGGATGTGGGAACGCATCCATGCGGGACTGAGAGCGGCGTTTCGTCAACATGCTGGCGTGCGCGATGCGCTCGCTGGCACTACACAAGCCGTGGCAGATGGGCAGCTAGCCCCTTCCACCGCAGCGCGCCGATTGCTGGATCTGGCAGCGATGCCTCCCCATCCAGTTTGAACGATCAAGACCGATCAACATAGGAAGTGAACACCGGACCATGAAACCGATCCTAGAACAACTTGAACAAAAGCGTGCAGCGGCCCGCCTTGGCGGTGGCACCAAGCGCATCGAGGCCCAGCATGGCAAAGGCAAACTGACCGCGCGTGAGCGTATTGAGGTCTTGCTGGACGCCGGCAGCTTTGAAGAATGGGACATGTTCGTCGAGCACCGCTGCGCGGATTTCGGCATGGACCAAACCCATATTCCAGGCGATGGCGTGGTCACTGGCTATGGCACCATCAATGGCCGCCTGGTCTTCGTCTTCAGCCAGGATTTCACCGTATTCGGCGGCGCTCTGAGCGAAGCGCATGCAGAAAAAATCTGCAAGGTGATGGATCAAGCCATGAAGGTGGGCGCTCCGGTGATCGGCTTGAACGATTCCGGCGGTGCGCGCATTCAGGAAGGCGTTGCCTCACTGGGAGGTTATGCAGACGTCTTCCAGCGCAATGTCATGGCCAGCGGCGTCATTCCGCAGATCAGCATGATCATGGGCCCCTGCGCAGGTGGTGCGGTCTACAGCCCCGCCATGACAGACTTCATCTTCATGGTCAAAGACACGAGCTATATGTTCGTCACCGGCCCTGAAGTGGTTAAAACTGTGACGCATGAAACGGTCACAGCTGAGGAACTGGGAGGCGCGCTGACCCACAACACACGCAGCGGTGTGGCCGACCTGGCCTTTGAAAATGATGTGGAAGCGCTGCTGATGCTGCGGCGCTTCTTCAACTACATTCCAGCCAGCAACCGGGAAAAAGCGCCATCTCGCCCCACGGAAGATCCTGCCGATAGGGTCGACATGAGTCTGGACACGCTGGTGCCCGACAACCCGAACCTGCCCTACGACATCAAGGAAGCCATCACCAAGGTGGTGGATGACGGCGAATTCTTCGAACTGCAACCAGACTACGCGGCCAACATTGTGATCGGCATGGCACGTATGGATGGGCAAGTGGTGGGCATCGTTGCCAACCAGCCATTGGTTCTGGCGGGTTGCCTGGACATCAAGAGCAGCATCAAGGCCGCGCGCTTTGTGCGTTTTTGCGATGCGTTCAATATCCCCGTCATTACCTTCGTTGATGTGCCCGGCTTCATGCCAGGAACCGCGCAAGAATACGGAGGCATCATCAAGCATGGCGCCAAACTGCTCTATGCCTACGCGGAGTGCACAGTGCCCAAGGTCACTGTCATCACACGCAAAGCCTACGGTGGGGCGTACGACGTGATGGCTTCCAAGCACCTTCGCGGTGATGTCAACCTGGCCTGGCCCAACGCCGAGATCGCTGTGATGGGTGCCAAAGGTGCGGTCGAGATCATTTTCCGCCAGGACAAGAACGACCCCGCGAAGCTCGCCGCCCGAGAGGCCGAATACAAAGCCCGCTTTGCCAACCCCTTCGTGGCCGGAAGCCGAGGCTTCATTGACGACGTCATCCTGCCACATGAAACGCGCAAGCGCATCTGCCGCAGCCTGGCCATGCTGAAAGACAAGAAGCTGGAAAACCCGTGGCGCAAGCACGGCAATATCCCGCTCTAAAGGCACGATGTGTTCCGCTCGAAGGTCGACCTATGGCTCGCAGCACTGCTTGTGATCAGTGCTTTGGCAGTGCTTGGGTCCGTCGCATTGGCATGGCCGGTGGCCACAGGGCTGGTCGGGAAGCTCGTGCTGCTTGCCCTGCTGGTGCCTGGCGTGGCGTTTCCGCTGTGGTTGCTATTGAGCACAGCGTATCGGCTTGATGAAACGGAACTCATGATCCAAAGCGGCCCCCTGCGTTGGCGCATCCCGGTGCAGAGCATTCGCGTTGTAGAGCCGTCGAGAAGCTGGATATCAGCACCGGCGCTCTCTCTCGACAGGCTGCGCATTCACTATGGCCGAGCAGGGCAGACACTTGTCTCACCCAAACAGAAGCAGGCGTTTATTCAAGCACTTCAGCAACGCAACTCGCACATTCGAGTGCAAGGTTTCTGACCGAATTCTTAGAAGGTATCTTCCATGTTCAACAAAATTCTCATCGCCAACCGTGGCGAAATCGCGTGCAGAGTGATCGCCACCGCCAAGAGAATGGGAATCGCCACCGTGGCGGTGTACTCCGATGCGGATGCACAAGCGCGCTTCGTCCAAATGGCGGACGAAGCCGTTCGTTTAGGACCACCGCCGTCGCGTGAGTCATATCTGTTGGGTGACAAGATCATCGAGGCCGCGAAGCAAACCGGCGCGCAAGCCATTCATCCTGGTTACGGATTTCTGAGCGAGAACGAAGCCTTTGCACGCAAAGTGGAAGAGCAGGGCTTGGTCTTCATTGGGCCCAAGCACGCTGCCATTGCTGCCATGGGCGACAAGATCGCTTCGAAGAAGCTGGCCAATGCGGCCAAGGTCAACACCATTCCCGGCTATAACGATCCGATTGAATCAGCGGAAAGCGCGGTCGAGATTGCCAAAGGCATTGGCTACCCCGTCATGATCAAGGCCAGCGCCGGCGGCGGTGGCAAAGGCCTGCGCGTGGCCTTCAATGACAAGGAAGCTTACGAAGGCTTCGACTCCTGCCGCAACGAAGCTCGTAACTCTTTTGGCGATGACCGAGTCTTCATTGAAAAATTCGTCGAGCAACCACGCCACATCGAAATTCAGGTGCTGGGTGATGGCTTCGGCAATGTGTTGTACCTGAATGAACGCGAGTGCTCTATTCAGCGGCGTCATCAGAAAGTGATCGAAGAAGCGCCATCACCCTTCATCACGGATGCCACGCGCAAGGCCATGGGTGAACAGGCTGTTGCGCTGGCCAAGGCGGTGAATTATCAGAGCGCGGGTACCGTCGAGTTTGTTGTTGGCAAGAACCAGGACTTCTACTTCCTGGAGATGAACACGCGCCTGCAGGTGGAGCACCCGGTAACTGAACTGATCACCGGTCTGGACTTGGTGGAGCAAATGATACGGGTGGCTGCTGGCGAGAAGCTGAGCTTCACTCAAGCGGATGTGAAAAAAATCGGCTGGGCCATGGAGTGCCGTATTAATGCGGAGGATCCGTTCCGCAATTTTCTGCCTTCCACTGGGCGTCTGGTGCGATTTGATCCGCCCACGCAGCAACTTTTCCAAGGCCAGGCCACGACGGATGAGGGCGTGCGTGTGGATACCGGAGTGGTCGATGGCGGTGAAATCCCCATGCACTACGACTCCATGATCGCCAAGCTCATTGTGCACGGCAAGGACCGCATGGACGCCATTGCCCGCATGCGTGAAGCTCTCAATGGCTTCGTCATCAAGGGTGTGCAGAGCAACATTCCATTCCAGGCTGCGCTGCTGGCGCACCCCAAATTCGTCTCTGGAGATTTCAACACCGGCTTCATCGCTGAGCACTACTCACAAGGCTTCAAAGCGGAGGATGTCCCGCACCAGGACCCTCATTTCCTGGTGGCTCTGGTTGCCAGCCTGCATATGCGCTATCGAGATCGGGCGCAGGGGCTGGGCGGCCAGTTTTGGGAAGGCTTCAAACGCGTACACAAGCGTGACTTCACGGTTTGCGTGTTGGGCAAGGAAGGCGGCAATCAATACGTGAATGCCAGCGTGGGAGAAGACGTTCCCGGGCAACCCATGGTCGTGACAGTGCAAACGCCTGACGGAGAGAAGGTTTACAAACTCGCCGTTGAACAGGGCATGGGTGATGCTCGCATTCACGGTGTAGCCAATGGTGAAGCGTTCACGGCGCAGATGGAGCGCGGCAAAAACCGCAATCCGCTGGTCACACGCGTGGTACACAACGGCACCCAGTTGGATGCGATCGTGATGCATCCGGATACTGCCAAACTGCACCAGCTCATGCCCTACAAGGCACCGCCCGACATGAGCAAGTTTGTGCTTTCTCCTATGCCGGGCCTGCTGGTCCAGGTGGCCGTGCAAAACGGTCAAGAGGTCAAAGCAGGCGAGCGCGTGGCCGTGATTGAAGCCATGAAGATGGAGAACGTGTTGTTTGCCAGCGCGGATGGTGTCGTCAAGGAGATCAAAGCACAGCAAGGCGACAGCCTTTCCGTGGATCAGGTCATTGTGGAGTTTGAATAATCTGAAAGCCTGAAGGGGGCTATCTATGGGGTGCGTAGATCTAGCGGCGCCCTTCGATCCGCTGCCGCCGGATCAACACCGCCCCCAGGCCTACCAGAGCCGCTGCGACCCCTAACCCCGCAGGCGACAATGCGGGCACTGCATTGACACTCGAAGGTGATGCCAAAACCAACTGCAGGGTAGATTCCCTCTGAATGTTGTAATCAGCCAGGGTCCGGCCGTCCTGTAATGGTTGGTCGGCGAAGAACAACTGCTGTTTGTCCGGCGCAATACCTTCCTTGTCCTGTATTTTTTGCTTGACTTGCTGGACGGAGTCGCTGCCTTCAACCTCAATTGCGATGGTTTTGAGTTGATCCGCGCCGACAATAATTCTGATGAAAATTTGCATGGTTCAGACCGCGATAAGCGACGCTACATAAAACTCGAGAGAAGCGAGCCGACACTTTAGCTTACTTTTCTGCATGGCCCACGAACTGAAAATTTCAATCCACGCCGTACCTGGTGCCAAGCGTACGCAGGCCGCGGGGGCCCATGCTCAGGCGCTGCGCGTGCGCCTAGCCGCCCCGCCAGTAGACGGCAAAGCCAATGCGGCTCTCATCGATTGGGCTTCGGAAGCATTCGGAGTTTCAAAAAGCCGCGTTCAGTTGCTCCGCGGCGAAACAAGCAGGCAAAAGCTGCTGGGTATAGTGTTTGAGACCGAGGCAGAATTGGCCGCATCACAGAGCCTTCTATCTGGCTGGATGAAAGCGTAGAACGCGCCTCAACTATGAATCCTTCTACTGCACTGCTCATTGTTGACGTCCAATACGGCTTCATGCCGGGCGGAGGCTTGCCCGTCATAGACGGTGATGCCGTGGTGCCTGTCATCAATCGGGTTGCACCACTTTTCACTAACGCGGTATTTACCCAGGACTGGCATCCAGCCGATCATGTTTCATTTGCTGCAAACCATCCGGGGCGTCAGCCCTTTGAGACGATAGACTTGCCCTACGGAGAGCAGGTGCTATGGCCTACGCACTGCGTACAGGGCACGCGCGATGCAGCCTTGCACGATGAGCTTCACGTACCGCAGGCGCAGCTGATCATTCGTAAGGGGTTCCACAGAAGTGTGGACAGCTATTCGGCGTTCATGGAAGCTGATCGCAAAACATCTACTGGTCTGGCGGCCTACTTGAAGGCGCGAAATATCACTTCGGTGTATCTGTGCGGCTTGGCCACTGATTACTGCGTAGCCTGGAGTGCACTCGATGCCCGCGCTGCGGGATTTGAAGCCACCTTAATTGAAGACGCGTGCCGGGCCATAGATCTCAACGGTTCGCTTCAAAAGGCGTGGGTCACCATGGCTGACGCGGGGGTAGGGCGCATCAGCTCAAGTGAGCTTATGCAACCCTGAACCTAGTCAGACGTCTATTGCATTTGCTTCAGATTCCCAATACGCACCAGCATCTCGGTAAACATCTGCATATCGGCCTGCAAATCTGGCAACTCCTTGTACTCCAGCGCGTTGTGCGCGGTGTATTTCTTGCCCGGCATGGCAGGACCAAAGTTGATCGCATTAGGCATGAGCTTGGCGGTAGTACTGCCCGCAGTGGGCACGGGCTTAGCGTCAAGACCGGTGGTGTCCCCAAATATGTTCAGCAGGGTGGCGAGCCAGGCGCCCTTCGGGTCACGTGCCATCCAGTTGCCTTGGGTGTATTCAATCTTCACCGGAACCTGGGTGGCCGCGCTCCAGCTGGCAATACCCTTTTCTACTTCAGCCTTCAACTGCTCTGGCGATTTTCCGCGTGGCATGCGGGCGTTGGCCGTGACTTCCAGCTGGCCATTCCCTGCCTTGATGAAGTTGGGTGAAATGGTCAGTGGCCCCATGAAATCATCGGCATAAGCTACGTTCAAAGCTTTGCCAAAATAATCCACCCCATAGACGCCGTTGATGTAGCGCAGCGCCCGGCTGTATTGATTGGCCTGCACCATGGGTTGGCTGCCATCCAGTTGCAGGGTCTGTTGCAGAAACAGACTCAGGCGTGGCACAGGATTCACACCTTCCTCCGGGCGCGATCCGTGGGCGGAGCTGCCCGTCACCTTGATCTCAATCTTGCCTGCACTCGGTAGAACGTCAATCCCGAATTTGCCAGAACTCTGGTGCTGCGCCACAAAGCCATCTTTGGCTGCTTGAAGCTTTTGCATCACGGCCGTCAGCATGGCCGCGTCGCCAGCTTCGATGGAAGCAGTGGCGGTCTGTGCGATCGCGTTGGAAGATGCAGCTCCCGCCAAAGCGGTGATGATGGGCCGCTGCGCATCCGTGTGCATATCTGCAAAAAAGGCCTTGATTGCACCTGTGCCTTTCTCGGCCACAACGGCGGGGTACTTGCTGTCCAGCACGATGTTGTACTCAGGCAGCTGAGTCTTCTCACGGTAGTACTTCATCGCTTCGCCACCGGTTTCTTCCGTGGTCTCGATCATCAGCCTGATACTGCGCTGCACAGGCAGCCTGGCTTCTTTTACGGCCTTCATCGCATACAGCACGGTGGCAATCGAGCCCTTGTCATCGATGGTGCCGCGCCCATAGAGCTTGTCGCCCACACGGGTCACTTTGAAAGGATCAAGCTGCTGGCCTTCCAGTATCCATTCAGAGGGTACTACCGGCACCACATCGGCATGGGTGAGTATTCCGAACTCATCTGCGCCAGTACCCGGCAACGTGACTTCGAAAACGCGGTTGTCCACATTGCGGTACTTCAGGCCAAAGTCCTTGGCCATTTTTTCTACCATGGCGCCAAAGTCGATGATGGCTTTGTGTTCATGGGGCGGGATTTTGGCGTCGCGCACCGTGGGCAGGGCCACCATTTCCGTGATGCTGCGCACCACGTGAGTCTCCTGGGTCAGCCGTGTGTACAGACCAAGTAAGCGTGCCACATTGGTCAGGTCATCCCCCTGCAGCGCTTCGCCCGCCACATAGCGCCTGACAGCACCCGCTACGCTCGCGTCCTGCTCGGCGACGCTCTTCAAAAACTGTGGGAAGGTGGACTGCGCTTTGACTGCTTGGGCAGCAATCGCATCGAGTGCGGGCTTTTTAAGCGTATCAGCCTGGACGCCTGCCATGGCCAGTCCCATGCTGATGGCAATCGCGGTGTGGTGGAGTTTGGCTTTCATGGGCACGATCTCTTATTCTTGAAAAACGAAAAGAATAGTCGTTTTGCTGGAGCCCAAGCTACGGGAGACCTGTTTTTTTCGTATCAGACGGCCTTGAACTCCACTGCCAATCAGTTGGATCCCTAGCGCATTCTGATCTGCTCGGGTGCGTGGAAACCGGGTAGGGCGGGCGCTCCCTGTCAACGCAGCTTATGAAAGCTTGAGTGTGATCATTCCAAGCACGATCACAAGGATCCCAGACCAACCCATTCGGCTCAAGCGTTGCTTGAAGAGAACGCGCCCGGCTGAAGCGGTAAAGATGATGCCGGTACCCCCCCAGAGTGCATATGCAATGGAAAGATCGATTCCCTTTACGGCTTGCGACAGCGCTGTAAACGACGCCAAGATGGAGACGATGCCCATTACACCGATGGCGCGTTTGCGGAATCCATCTGAGTATTTGATGAAAAGGTTGGCAGCGACCTCCAGTGCGATGGCAATAGCCATGAATACGTAGTGACTTAATTCAGCGTTCTGCATGCTTATTCTCCGGGCTTCGCGGCGCCACGGTTCCTACCCTCAGCATCAGGGGGATCAGGGCTGAAATTGAGCATTAAAACGCCGGCTAACAGAGCTGATACGCCGAGTAATCGCTGCGGGGTCATGTGCTCACCAAAGAACTGGAACCCTATTGCGGTGACGCTGACAAGACCAAGCGTCTCCCAGGTCGCGTAGGCCAGGGCTAGCGGAAGGCGCCTGACAGCCACGGAGAAAAAGCAGAACGACAAGCCGATCAGTGTGTACATGAAAAGCAGGGCGAAGAGCGAGTCGGTATCAGAAGCGATCTTCATCACGGTGAGCCCAGCCACTTCGGAGGCGACAGCGGCTGAGAGAAATATCCAGGGGCGGCGTTGCATTGTTTTTCTTCGGTGTTTTTTGGATTGTCTAGCTGAACTATTGATTTATAAAGTCGATATTTATCTGATTTATTGATAGAGTTGTTTATGCAATGGAATCTTGATCAACTTCGCCAGTTCGTGATCACTGCGGAAGAGGGGTCTATCAGCGCGGCTGCCCGGCGCATCGGAAAGGCTCAATCCGCGGTAAGTACCGCCGTTGCGCTGCTGGAGGCAGACCTGGATTTGGAGTTGTTTGACCGTTCAAAGCACAGGGCGACCTTGTCAGACGCAGGACATCTCATGCTTTTAGAGGCTAGAGAACTTCTGCGGCAGGCTCACGCGCTGGACCAGCGTGCTCAATCCTTGTCCAAAGGAAGCGAAGCCAAGCTGAGTTTGGCCCTGGATGAGGCCCTGCCGTTCAGCGCCATCAAATCATTGATTCGCGATATTGCGGCGAATTTTCCAGACCTTGAGCTGACCCTGCTCAATGGAACCGCCACTGAAGTTACCGATTACGTTCGTCAGGAACACGCGGACGTGGCTTTCCACCTGGACCGTGGACCGCTGGAAGACAGTTTTGATCAACGACATGTGGGGGTGTTGGCCCAAGGAGTTTTTGTTCCGCTCGGACATCCACTCTTGGAAAAAGCCGTGGTTCGGCGCACTGACTTGGCGCGCTATCGCCAGTTGGTCATGCATGCCGAAGACATACAAGAGATTGTGGTGTCCACCAAGCTTTGGCGCTCTGACAGTTTCTACACCATTGCTGAGATGGTTGCAGACGATCTCGGCTGGGCCATCCTGCCCGTCAATATCGCCGCAGATGGTCATTCCAAGCCATTGAAGCAAGTTGTCTGTTCGTCATTGGCATTGCCTCTGCTGTCGGTGCGAATGCTTTGGTCGCAAGGGCGCTCCTTGGGCAGGTCAGCAGAGTGGGTGGAAAACCGCTTGCGGCAATTGCTTCGTGAGTTGACTTAGCGCGGATTGTGGAGATTGGAAGATGCCAAGCTGGAGCTTGGCGCTCCCAGGAAACAGCCGAGTCCGGGTTGGGGCGCATCAGCGTTAAAGTACTAAGTGACGAACACTCAATCATCAAATTCAGGAGCTTTAATGACCCGTCCTTTCAAGGTTCTCGGCATACAGCAAGTCGCCATTGGCGGCCCAGACAAACTCAAGCTTCAGCGCCTATGGGTCGACATGCTGGGTCTGGAAAAAACCGGCACATTCAAGAGCGAACGTGAGAATGTGGACGAAGATATTTGCGCCATCGGTTCGGGCCCATTCAAGGTTGAGGTGGATCTTATGCAGCCACTGGATCCAGAAAAGAAACCCGCCGTCCACACCACGCCGCTCAATCACATTGGTTTGTGGATTGATGATCTGCCGAAGGCCGTTGAATGGTTGACTGGACAGGGCGTTCGGTTCGCACCAGGCGGTATCAGAAAAGGGGCTGCAGGCTACGACATCACCTTCCTGCACCCCAAGTCCAACGATGAATTTCCGATTGCCGGAGAGGGCGTTCTGATTGAACTTGTGCAAGCGCCGGCAGAGGTCGTGGACGCGTTTGCAGTCATTGCCAAGCACTGAGGGATTTCCCGCAATCGTCTCCTGTCCCGCGTCGAATCTGAACTGTTAGGCGTAGACTACGTCTTGCTCCGCCAATATAGACCGCGCTAACGCGGCGATTCCCACGGGGCTAGGAGACAAGACTTGCAGCCAACCAATACTGCGGATCCGGCTTATTTCCATAAGGTCGTTGATTGTCAATGGGCCTGCCCAGCGCATACCCCCGTTCCTGAATACATACGCCTGATTGCCCAGGGCCGCTACGGCGATGCCTATATGGTCAATTGGGTGTCCAATGTGTTTCCAGGCATTCTTGGGCGCACGTGCGACCGCCCCTGCGAGCCCGCATGCCGGCGTGGCCGGGTGGAAGAGCACAACGCAGAGAAACCCGAGCCCGTTGCCATTTGCCGCTTGAAGCGAGTCGCAGCCGACCTCAAGGAGGATGTGGTGCCCCGCATGCCACGGCCCCTTGCCTCAAACGGCAGGCGAATAGCCTGTGTGGGCGCTGGCCCCGCATCGCTTACCGTCGCCCGGGATCTGGCGCCGTTGGGCTACCACGTTACAGTGTTTGACAGCCGCAACAAGGCCGGCGGTTTCATGCACCAGCAGATTCCCCGATTTCGCCTACCTGAGAGCGTGATCGATGAGGAAACCGGCTACATCTTCGCGCTTGGAGTTGAGTTCAAGGCGGGCCATCGAATCGAATCCATGAGGGCGTTGATGGCCGAGGGCTATGACGCCGTCGTGGTGGGCAGTGGCGCGCCGCGTGGACGTGATCTTGAACTCCCCGGCCGCGAAGAAGCCGCGGAGAACATTCACATTGGCATTGATTGGTTGGCGTCAGTGTCGTTCGGACACGTGAGCAAAGTCGGCAAGCGCGTGATCGTGCTGGGCGGCGGCAATACCGCCATGGATTGCTGCCGCTCGGCGCGGCGCCTGGGCGGAGAAGATGTGAAAGTCATCGTGCGCTCTGGGTTCGACGAGATGAAGGCCTCTCCCTGGGAGAAGGAAGACGCGCAGCACGAAGGCATTCCCATCATCAATATGCATGTACCTAAAGCCTTCGTGCACGAAGGCGGCAAGTTGACCGGCATGACCTTCGAGATCGTGCGCGCTGAGCATGTTGAGAAGGGCAGGCGCCAGTTGGTGCCTACAGGCGAGCCGGAAGTGTTCTTTGCCTGCGATGAAGTGTTGATCGCCGTGGGTCAGGAAAATGCGTTTCCATGGATCGAGGAAGATTGCGGCATCGAGTTTGATAAATGGGGTCTACCTGTGCTTGGCGAGGGTACCTTTCAGTCTTCGCAGCCCAAGGTATTCTTCGTTGGCGATGCCGCTTTTGGCCCCAAGAACATCATCACGGCTGTGGCGCAAGGGCATGAAACGGCGGTCTCGATCGATCTCATGCTGAACGGCGAGGATGTGAGCGCGCGCCCTGGTCCGCGCACCAACCTCATGTCGCAGAAGATGGGTATTCATGAGTGGAGCTACGACCAGGACCCATCGAATGACCTGCGCTACAAAGTGCCATGGGCCAATGCGGAGAAGGCACTTTCCAGCATCAAGATCGAAGTGGAACTGGGCTTTGACGCGCGCACGGCGCTGAAGGAGGCCAGTCGATGCCTGAACTGCGATGTGCAGACGGTGTTCGAGCCCAAGCTATGCATTGAATGCGATGCCTGCGTAGACATCTGTCCCATGGATTGCATTACCTTTACTGGCAATGCCGACGAGCCCCAGCTTCGCCAGGAGCTGAACGCTCCGGCAGACAACCTGGATCAGGCGCTGTTTGTCTCTCCTGAGCTGAAAACCCAGAGGGTGCTGGTCAAGGATGAGGATGTGTGCCTGCACTGCGGGCTCTGCGCAGAGCGATGCCCAACCGGCGCGTGGGACATGCAGAAATTCTTGCTGATTACGGCGAAGGCTGGAAGCCAGGCCAATCCCATCGCCGCTACGGCAGAAAGGATGCTGGCATGAAGCAGGTTGAAGCTACCAACGACTTCGTCATCAAATTTGCCAACGTCAACGGGTCTGGTTCAGCCAGTGCCAACGAGCTGTTTGCCAAGGTCATTTTGCGCATGGGTGTCCCCGTGAGCCCAAGAAACATTTTCCCGAGCAATATCCAGGGCTTGCCCACTTGGTATGAGGTGCGGGTGAGTGAGAAAGGCTACCTGGGCCGACGCGGTGGAATCGATCTGATGGTGGCAATGAACCCGCAGACCTGGGCGGCTGATCTGGAAGAAATCGAGCCGGGTGGCTACCTCTTTTATGACAGCACGCGCCCCAGGCCGGCTTCGGAGTTCAGGGATGACATCACAGTCATTGGCATGCCACTCACTGAGATCTGCAATGCGGTCTACAGCGATCCGCGCCAGCGCCAGCTCTTCAAGAACATCATGTACGTGGGGGCGCTTTCCGTGTTGCTGGAGATGGATGCGCAGGTTATTGAAAACTTGCTGGCGGAGCAATACAAGGGCAAGGAAAAACTTCTCGCATCCAACGTGCAAGCACTCAACCTTGGGCGCGATTTTGCCAAAGAACACCTGACTCACCCGCTGCCTATCAAGATAGCGAAGGCGAACCGCGTGGGAGAGAGGATCTTCGTGGACGGCAACACCGCAGCTGGTCTGGGAGCGGTCTACGGGGGAGCCACGGTGTGTGCCTGGTACCCCATTACACCGTCCACCTCCGTGGCCGAGGCTTTCATGTCGTATTGCGCCAAGTTCCGAGTAGACGCGCAAGGCCAGCACAACTATGCCATTGTGCAGGGTGAAGATGAGTTGGCCTCCATAGGCATGGTGGTGGGCGCCGGCTGGAATGGATCCCGCGCATTCACTGCCACCTCTGGCCCCGGCATATCGCTGATGACCGAATTCATTGGCTTGGCCTATTTCGCGGAGATACCCGTCACCATCGTCAATGTGCAGCGCGGCGGCCCCTCCACAGGCATGCCCACGCGCACGCAACAGGCTGACATCACTGCATGTGCCTATGCGTCGCATGGCGACACCAAGCATGTGCTGCTGCTGCCGGAAGACCCGCGTGAATGTTTTGAGCACACGGCCATGGCACTTGATCTGGCTGATCGTCTTCAAACGCCGGTGTTTGTGATGACCGATCTGGATATCGGCATGAACCAGCGCTTGTGTGAGCCGCTTACCTGGGACGACGCCCGCGGCTATGACCGCGGCAAGGTGATGACGGCCGAAGATCTGGAGCAAAAGGATTTCGGCCGGTACAAGGATGTGGACGGTGATGGCATTCCCTGGAGAACGCTGCCCGGAACGCATCCCACAAGAGGAAGCTATTTCACACGTGGCACCACTCGGGACGCCTATGCAAGGTATTCAGAACGCGGACCAGATTACATCTACAACGTGCAGCGCCTGCTGCACAAGTTTGCCACTGCAGCCACGCTTGTTCCTCAGCCCGTTCCGCGCCCCGCGGCCAAGCGTACGCGCTTCGGGGTGATTTTCTTCGGCTCCACCAGCCCGGCCATGCACGAAGCGCTGGACGACCTGGCTGTCCAGGGCATCCATGTGGATGCCCTGCGCCTGCGCGCATTCCCGTTCCCTGCTTCGGTGAAAGAGTTCATAGACGCGCACGAACTGGTGTTCGTGGTGGAGCAAAACCGCGACGCGCAGATGCGCTCCCTGCTCGTCAACGAATTGGAGGTGAACCCGGCGAAGCTGCAGAAGATGCTGCACTACGACGGCACTCCGATCACGGCGCGCTTCATTACCACTCGGATCACCGACCATGTACATGAAGCCGTGGTGGCTCCCCAGGAGGTGAAATCTTGAAGCGGCCAACAGAAGCTCATCTTCATCAAGACTGCAGGAAGGCGAATTCACGCCGCTCAGGCGGTTCTCACTATAGTCCGGGGCGCGTAGCCCTGGGCGCGCGATCAATTCTCGTATGAAGGTTCAGCCGTGACCTACATTGCCAAACCCCGCTTGCATCACCCATCGCTCACTCGCAACAAGGTGGGCTACACCCGCCGCGACTATGAGGGCAAGGTCTCTACCTTGTGCGCCGGCTGCGGGCACGACTCCATTTCTGCAGCGATCATTCAAGCCTGCTGGGAGCTGGACATAGAGCCGCACCGCGTAGCCAAGCTATCGGGCATAGGTTGCTCTTCTAAAACGCCAGACTATTTCCTGGGCGCGAGCCACGGATTTAACACCGTACATGGGCGCATGCCCAGCGTGCTCACAGGAGCCAACCTGGCCAACCGCGATCTGCTGTATCTGGGGGTCTCCGGCGATGGTGATTCCGCCTCTATCGGCCTGGGCCAGTTTGCACATGCCATGCGGCGCAACGTGAACATGGTCTACATCGTCGAGAACAACGGTGTCTATGGTTTGACCAAAGGCCAGTTCTCGGCAACGGCAGACAAGGGAAGCAAGAGCAAGAAAGGCGTGGTCAATAACGATAGCCCGGTAGATCTTGTCGGTTTAGCTATGCAGCTTGGCGCCAGCTTCGTCGCCCGTAGCTTTTCTGGAGACAAGGCGCAGATGGTGCCGCTCATCAAAGCTGCCATCGGCCATGGAGGCGCCGCGTTCATCGACATCATCAGTCCTTGCGTGACCTTTAACAATCACGCAGGTTCCACGCGTAGCTACGATTGGGTGCGCGAGCACAACGAGGCTGTGAGCCGCATCGATTTCATTACCGGGCGCGAGGAGATCACCGCCACCATTGCACCAGGTGAGGTCAGGGATGTGGAGCAACATGACGGCACCGTGCTGCGATTGCGCAAGTTGCACGCTGACTACGATCCCACTGATCGGGTGAGCGCCATGGGCTACATGAACGCCAGAGCCGCAGAAGGCGAACTACTGACCGGCCTGCTTTTTGTTGAAGGCCAGACCGACGATCTGCATGCTTCCTTGAATACCTCCGCCAAACCACTCAATGGATTAGGCACAACGGATCTCTGTCCAGGCGCAGCGGCGCTGGAGAAGATCAACGCTGGGTTCCGCTAGAGCGAACCAAATTTGACCTTGGTGCGCACCTCAAAGCGCTTGCCTACGCTTCTTGGAAGCATCTGGTATTTCCTGGGAGCGCCAAGCTCCAGCTTGGCAATTCGGGGGTCTCTTCAAGCGCTGAATTGCCAAGCTGGAGCTTGGCGCTCCGAGGAGGAACAGCCGGCTCAAGGCACGGCTTATTGGCGCGCGACTCCGGCTTCATCCTGCCCTGTGAGTTTCTAACCAACATAGCGCCTGCGGCCACCCTTGAAGTAACTCATGACGCGCTCGGGGGGGGCTCCAACATCGCCATGTGATCGTTGGCCGCCGCGCGTAATGTGACTTTGGCGCGCATCCCAGCGCACTTGCCTACGCGTGCTGGAAGCATCTGGTATTTCCTGGGAGCGCCAAGCTCCAGCTTGGCAATTCGGGGGTCTCTGCAAGCTCTGAATTGCCAAGCTGGAGCTTGGCGCTCCCAGGAGGAACCGCCTGCTCCAGGGGCGGCTTGTTTACGTGCAACTCCCGTTTCACTTGGCAGAACTTCACGTGCCCTAATTTTTTTGAACTCTTTGGTAGTAATTGTTACTTAATCTTCTGAAGCTGATTGAATAAAATAAAAAAAAGTATTCATATCAATGGAATAAGGAGCAGCTTCTCCGTACAGAAATCACAAGTTCGTTCTTTTTTGATTTTGAATTCTAGAAGCTGCCCCTTTACCACCGATCAGTGGTCACATCCCAAAACTTCGCCAAACCAAGCGCTGACTGCGCTTATCCGATTCTTGGCGATGGCTTGGTTCCTGACTCCTGCCTTCGCGCAAGAAGCTCCGCCTCTTCCTCCTTCTCGAATCATCGAAGAAGGATTGAGACGGGAAACCCAGCGCCTGCAGGAGCAAGCCGCTGATCCGGTACGTGACGCTCTGCGTCCGGCTGAGTCGCAAGCAGTTTCAACTGAGATTCCTCAGGAGACCCCCTGTTTTAACGTCCAGCGCATCGCTTTGCTGGGTGCCATGGCGAAGGAGTTTGACTGGTTGCACGCTCGTGCCGAGCCCTGGATGAACCATTGTTTGGGCGTAAAAGGTGTTGGCCAGCTCACGTCTGCTTTGGATGCCGCCTTGTTGGAGGCTGGCTTTGTCACCAGCAAAGTAACCCTTCCCCCGCAAAACCTGGCAGACGGCACGCTACAGATCAACTTGCATGCGGGGCGCATCGCCGCCGTCGAAAGCACGCCTGGCCTTTTGTGGGCCGGTGCGTTCCCTATGGGTCCCGGCGAATTGCTTAACGTTCGAGACCTTGACCAAGGCGTAGAGCAGATGAACCGGCTGCCCAGCCGCACGGTTCAGACTCAGCTTGCCCCTGGCCCAGAGCCTGACACCAGCATCGTCCGCATTCAAAGCAACCCGTCTGGTTCCCGATTACGTGGCGGCTTCACGTTTGATAACTCCGGTTCTCCCAGTCTCGGTCGGCCTCAGTTGAGTGCCAACATGGCGCTCGATGACCCAACCGGCCTGAACGATCTCATCAGCGCCAGCATCAACACCAATCTGAAAGGCTTGGCCGCGGACCACCGCAGCCAATCGCTGTCTGCGAACTACAGCATTCCGTGGGGATACAACTTGTTCACACTCAGCGCCTACAGCGCTCGGTTCGCACAGCAAATACAACTTACCACGGCAGCGGTGGTCTCTAGCGGCCGCAGCCAGGGTCTTGAATTGCGCTGGGACCGCACCGTCTGGCGTAACCAATCCAGCAAGATGGGTGTGTTTGCCGGTGCGTCGATTCGCCGTTCAAACAGCTTTCTGGGTGACGTTGAGTTGCTCGTGCAGAAACGACGCAACAGCTTCGCTAATCTGGGCGTTCACTACAAACACCTTTTCAAGCGCGCCAGTCTGGATGGTGAACTGTCGCTGCGCCAAGGCTTGGGCTGGTTTGGCGCAGAGCCAGACTACGACCCCCAGGTTTCGCAGGGGCTCACGTTGCGTCCACAGATCTGGAATGCCAGCGTAGCGGTAGATGCGCCTGACGTGTTCAATCGGCGCGCAAGCGCACAACCCGGGCAGGCAGTGCGCCCGATAGGTTTGCGCAGCAGCATCCGGCTTCAGTACACCAAAGACACCACGCTCACGATTGATCAATTCAGCATCGGCAGCCGAGGCACTGTGCGCGGTTTCGATGGCACCGCTTCATTGCTCGCAGAAAACGGCTTTGCCTGGCGTAACGAGTGGACCATGCCGATGCAGATCGCTAGCTTGCCTGCTCTCGGCTACGTGGTTGTCGACCTTGGCCGGGTCTGGGGGCCTTCCAGTGGCCAGCTCTCCGGAAAGCGCCTGGCTGGCGCTGCTCTAGGTGTTCGTTCGCAATGGCGTCAATTTCATTTTGACGCTTCCCTGGCAAAGCCGCTTTCCAAGCCTTCAGGTTATAGAAGCGCCCGTCTGTCCCCCTATCTGTCGTTGTCGTACGTGTTCTGAGTTGAGCGCTCCGGGTCCCCTTTGACTGCATCAAGACGCAAACGCAATACTGTGTGGGCGCTGGCGTAGAGCTTGCGCGTTGGCTTGAATGGATTGCGAGCTCTGTCAAAGCGCTGGACCATCCGCACCTGGTGTTTGCCGGTAGTAAGGGTTTTCATCTTTATATCAACGAATTTATGGTGTTTAAAGTTGATATTTCATGGATTTTCCCTATAGGTATCGTGATGCAGATGAGCGCATGAGGCGCACGTCGCTAAGGCGTCCGTTTGGCGGGGGAACGGCTATCGATGCTGGGTATCAGGTGAGCGGCGCCTTGCTGAGGAGTCTGGGACGCCGCCATAGATTCTTATCGACCGGATCTGTTCAGCTCGGGAGGCGTTGGTTTTAATGAGGGCTCAGCGCTGGAGGCCCCGTTGCAAGAATCTTGCGTTAGAGAGTTGGAAAGAGAAGGGAACTGCAATGTGCCCACCAGAAGCCTCGGTGGCATGACTGATTGAGTTGGGTGTGGCGCATTCAGATCGCCATGGGCCAATGGTTGCCCTTCATCCAGGTTTTGGAGCTCAAGGTCTTCGAAGTCAAGGTCTTCAAGGTCGAAATTGTGAAAGCTCAGTGCCCAAGGCAGTGAGTCTGTGGCGCTCGAATCTCCGATGACGATATGCCTGTCTCCGTTGGACGGAGTTGCCGTATGGTATGAATCCAAAGAAGTGGAGGGGGTGAAAGCGGAGGGAGGAATGGGCAGCACAGGGGTGCTGCTGGTTGAATTGGGTTTCTGCATAGCGAACGGTAAAAAAGTGCACTCGGCCATTCAATATGGCGTTTTAAATAAATCTAAAGTGTTATTTTAATGGAGGCGCTCTTCGTTTGGAGCGATTCTGTGCACAACCGAAAGGCAGGGGGATTGAACAAGCTCCATCCGCTCCTTTTTTTTGGGGCTGAGCCTTGCATTACGGACGTGAGAGAGCGAGCGAGCCGTATTTGAATTAGATTGCGATGACTTATGGATTCCAATCTATCCCCCGACGTTGCCGCGCTTCCTTTCAGGCTCAAGTTCAGGCACATGGTGCTGCTCGACGCCCTGGGGGAATCTCTGTCGCTGCGCAAGGCTGCTCAGGTCGCCCATCTGACTCAACCGGCTGCCACGCGGGCGATCTCAGAGCTCGAGTCTGCATTTGGCGTTCTGCTGTTTGAACGCTCTCACCGCGGCATGGCGCCCACCGTGTTCGGGGAGGCTGTGATCCGTCATGCGCGGCAGTTGCTGTTTGACGTTCAGCGCGCGCATGAAGAGGTTCAAGCATTGCGGTCAGGCTCGCATGGGCTGGTCAGGGTCGGGGTTTTGCTATCGTCGGCGGTGAAGTTGCTGCCTATGGCCATTGGGGAGGTCAAGCGCAAGCACCCCAACTTGCGAATATCTCTGGAACAACTGCCCCAGCCACCTTTGATCTCCCGGCTACGGGAAGGCAGTCTTGATGTCATTTTGTGCCGGGTCGTGACCAATGCGACTGACGCGGATCATTTGGTGCAGACGGTGTTGTTCGATGATGACTTTGTGTTGGTTTGCGGGCGTACGCACAAGTTGGCGAAAGCGAAAACTGTTGCGATGAGCGACATCATCGACGCGCCCTGGGTGTTGCCGCACTCCAGTGGCGCTCTGTATGAGCATGTCCGCGCCTTGTTTTTAACGCAGGCGGGCCGCATTCCTTCCAACGTGGTGGAGTCCACAACTTCGCTCGCGACCAATCTGATGCTCATTGAGCACTACGGTTATCTGAACTTCATGCAAAGGACGGTCGCTCAGACTTATGAGCAGAGGCGGGTGCTGCGTATTCTGCCGATGTCGCTCGGAAGTCCTCTGGGGCCGCACGTGGTGGCTGTGCGAAAGGATGGAAGCCGCTCACCCGCGATGACGGCATTTTTGGAGACTCTGACGGGTCTGGTCCAGTGAAGCAGAGAAATCGGCTTTGCCAGACACCGCCTGGAGGGCCGGCGCGGTAGGGCACACGACGAGGCGGCGTGGCGACCCCTTGCGACGTGCGCAGGCCTGCAAGCCGGCGCTTGGGTCGAGAGCTGCGGTCAACCGGAGCTTAGAAAATGGGATGGTGGATAGGCCCTTCCTGGGAGCGCCAGTTTCCAGTTTGCAACTCTGGGCATCCACAAAAGCCGAATTGCCAAGCTGGAGCTTGGCGCTCCCAGGAGACAGCCCCTCGCCAAAGAATCTTTCAAGGCTCCATGCGGAACATCAATTCTGCTTGGGAATCTGGCTGGGAGTCGGCTTGCGACTGCCACGATTCGGAATCAACCCCTTGATGGGTGGCATCGGCGTCGTACGAGTGGGGGATCTGTCCGCCCGCCGGGAATAAATGGTGCACCCGTTCCATGATGGGGCTTTGTGAATCAGCGCTGGAGTAGCCGATAGCCGACTCACTGAAGCTTCTGCCGTGGAAGATTGTGCTGCTCGTTTGCGAGTTTCCCACTTGGATTGGCCGACTCTCCTCGTCCGTGTGCTGCAGATGCGCATCGGCATCTTGAGCCTGAGCCAGAAAAAAAGCCAGTGATGGAGAAGGTGAAGCTCCTGGTGGAATCGGTCTTTGCATGGTTTGTCTAGTCTCCTTTTATGAGGCCCCGAGGGCGAGTCGGGAAATGCCGTGCCTGCCGCTCCGCGAGCCAGAAGCCTTTGAGCGCCAACTTGCAAGCCAGCCTTGGCATTGGTAACACCCCCATGTGATTCGTTCCAAGTTGGGATGGCAGCTTTGGGTTGATCATTTCAAAAGGCGTCCTATCGGGTCCGGCTTGTGCGGCGGCCTTGTGTTCCCTAGGTTTTACCTCCGGGTTGGCGGCTTTCATCAGGTGATCCATTTTTGGCATATAGATCACAAAAAAAAGCATTATGGTGAATCAGGGAAGAGGCCTAAGCTGCGGGCATTGGTGTTGCAAGGCAGACCTTTTTCTCAACACGTAGAGCGTGGGCGGAGCGGGAGGGGCTGAGCAGCACGGCTTGGTTTCCCAACAGGTTCTGAACCCATGAGTGCGTATCCATTTGAATGCATCAATCCGAAGGAGCTGGGTGCCCCGCTCGGACCTTACTCCCAGGCGGTGATCGTGCCTGCCGGACGTCAACTTCTGCAACTGTCTGGGCAGACGCCGCTCAGAGAAGATGGGTCCATTCCCGAAGGGATAGAAGCTCAGGCGGAGTTGGTGTGGCAGCGGGTGGGGATTGTGCTCAGAGAAGCAGGGCTGGACTACATCAACATTTTCCGCGTGGTGACTTACCTGGTTGACCCACTGGATGCCCCAGCTCACGCCAAGGTTCGCGCCAAATATCTCGGCAACGCAAGGCCGGCGTCCACTGGTCTGGTGGTGTCCAAGCTGTTCAACCCCGCTTACCGGCTTGAGGTGGATATTTCTGCCTTGTGGCCGGGCTGAGCCGTACGGCGCGAGATGGTTAGACATAGTCCACCGCGCGTTGCATTCACCACGTTATTCGCAACTGCATTCACCATTGGAAGAGAGCAAACATGAAGAGCGGAAAAAGCCATTTGGTTCACCGGCGCACATGGTTCAAGCAGGCTGGCGCGCTTGCCGCAGCTGTGACGTGGGTACCTGTTGTCCAAGCCCAGCCGGGCACCGGCAAGGTGGTGAAAATCGTGGTGCCCACGGCACCCGGTGGATCGGTGGACTCCAGTGCGCGCCTGCTCGCAGACGCTCTGAACAAAGTGCAGAACGAACGCTTCATTGTGGAGAACCGGGCCGGGGCGGGTGGTGCCATCGGGGTTCAGTCCGTAGTGAAAAGCGCACCTGATGGGCAGACTCTGGTGTTGGGGATTGCGGCCACCATCTCTGTACAGACCGCCGTCAATCCAAACCTGCAATACAACCCCTTGAAGGACCTGGCGCCTATCGCCGTTTTTGCGCAAGGTGGCCTGGTGGTGGCTGTCGCGGCAAACAGCCCCTGCCGAACGATCAAAGACCTGATTCCCCTGGTCAAGGAAAGACAAGAGCTGACTTTTGGAACGGGTGGCCAAGGCACCTTTGGACATCTGACGGGGGAGGTCCTGAAGTCCGAGCTTGGCGTGCCCATGCGGCACATTCCTTACCGGGGTTCTGCACCGGCGGTGACCGACCTCATTGGCGGGCAGCTCGATTTTTGTGTCGTGGATGCGTTCTCCATGGCGCCCCACGTGCAGGCTGGCAAAGCCAGGATACTGGCGACGGCGTCACCCGTCCGGCACCCCACGTTTCCGCAAGTTCCCACCTTGTCTGAATCAGGCGTGCCGTTCAATCAGGGCACGTGGCTTGGACTGTTTGCGCCAGCAGAGGTCAATCAGGAAGTGGTCAAAAACCTGAGCAAGACGATTGAAACCCTTTCTGCTTCTGCAGACTTCCGCAAGCACCTTGCTCAACTCGGCTTCATTCCCATGTACCTGGGACCGCAGGAAACCCAGAAACTCGTGAGTGCTGATATAGATGCCTGGAAACGCATCGCGAAAAGTGCAAATGTGAAGGTGGAATGATGGCCAGCGTTGAAGCAATCCATGACTTGAGTAGTCGGCGCAGTGATGGGCTGAGTGGCACGCCTTCTCTTCGAAGGGCCGCAGCGGTCCAGCGCACGATTGAACAGGTCAAGGCGCTGGTCTCGGGTCATCAGCATATTGGTATTGCCACCTCTCAAGGCATCTGCGACTTGATGGGCCAGTTGGCGGCTGATCTACCGCTGTGGGAGAGCGATGATTTTCCGGTGCCGGAAGACAAGCTTTGGCAGGCGTACCAGTTGCACGAAGAACCGGATGGCTCCTATGCCATGTACGCGGTGGCCATGAAGCCGGGGCATCAGCAACCTCCACACAACCACACCACCTGGGCAGCTATTGCAGGCGTGAGGGGGCGCGAGCAAAACAGGCTGTACGTGCGTGAGCCGGCACAGCCTCATGCGCGTGTGCGGCATTTGATTGATATCACCGTGGATCACGGCCGGGTGATTGCCATGGGGCCTGATGACGTTCATTCCATTGAAGTGTTGGGTCCGGACGAAGCCTTGCACCTTCACTTGTATGGCAAGGGCTTCGCTCATTTGAACGACAGACGGATTTTTGATCTTGAGTCGGGAGAAGGACGCCCATTTCCCACCATTCAGGGCATCAAGTAGACCCTGAAGCACGTTTTTTAAAAGATTTCACCCAGGCGTCTTTTACGCTGGCAATACGCATTAGACCAAGCATCAAGGCAGAGAGCAGGCCCGGCACCGAATTCGGAGCGGGGGCATGGGCGAAGCTCGGCCAGTCAGATTTCACTTTTCTTAAACGGAGACCACATGACTAACTCGATCATCAACCAACACAGCGACGGCTATGTGCAAGCGGGTGCATTGAAGTTGCACTACGAACAATGGGGCAACGGCCCTAAAACGGTGGTGGCCCTTCATGGCACTTCACTGCATGGCAAGGTCTGGTACTGGCTGGCTCAGGCCTTGCCTCGGGAATACCGTCTGATTGGCCTGGACCAACGCTCGCACGGAGATTCTGACCGTGCAAAGCCTGGGGAGTACACAGTTGATCATTACTGCGCCGACCTGGAAGCCTTTGCTGACGCCATGAAGCTGGATCACTTCTCTATCGTCGGCTCTTCTCTGGGCTCACGTGTGGCATTGCTCTATGCGGCCAAGCACCCCGAGCGCGTGGATTCCCTGGGATTGCTGGATCTCAGCTTCGAGATGCCTACAGCGGCATCGGAGCACATGGTGCATGCACACGTTACCCGCCCGCGTACATTCGCCAATTTTGAAGAGGCCGTGGCTTTTTCCAAGACCTTGCCTCAGCGGCTTCGCTTCACTGATGAAATTCATCGGCTGACATTGGAAGGGGATCTGCAGAAGCACGCAGATGGCACTCTGGAATGGCGCTACGAGAAGGACGCGGCGATTGAGACACTGCGTTGCGCGGCGCGCGATATGTGGGATTCAGTTCGGGCGGTGCGCGCTCCTACCACGATTCTGCGGGGGGCGGATAGCGATGTGTTGATTCCGTCTACCGTGGAGCGGCTGAAGAAGGAATTCAAAGGGGTGCGCATTGTGGACGTGCCTAATGCGGGGCATTCGATCTGGGGCGATAACCCGGAGTTCACGGCGAATGCGCTGGTGGAGATGTTGGATTCAGTGGGCGAGCCGGCCTGAAGAGTCCTTGGACCAAGTCCGCGCGGTCTTGCTTGAAGGGCTGCCCGCTGGGAGCGCCGAGCTCCTGCTCGGCATCTTGGGTTCATTTGGCGCTGTCATGCCGAGCAGGAGCTCGGCGGTCCCAGGGGAATACCAGGTCAGGCGCAGCGGGCCTGGTCCATCCCTGGCATACGGTCTACAGGAGAACGTAGACTTTTCTGACGGTCTCTTGAATGTCCCAGATCCCGGTTGTGTTCGGGGAAAAGAACAAGGTGTCACCTGCGGCGATGGTGATCGAAGGACCGTCATCCGGTGTGAAGGTGCAGCGGCCCGCCAGAAAGTGCATGAATTCTCCAGCCACTACCTGCCGCTGGAAACGGCCTGGCGAGCATTCCCAGATGCCGGTGGAGGTGGCTTCTTTGCCTGGGATCTTGAAGTCTTCGCCAGTGAGTTGGCAAGCGGGTTCGCTCAGAGGAACACCGACCGGCCCTATGCTTTTGAGTGTTCTGGTGACAGTATTGGAAACGTGCTGGATGCTCATGGTGTCGTAGGTTTGGAAGGGGCTGTGGAGCCCAAGGCGTTGCGAATGGCGGCGGACAGGGCTTCGAAAGTTGCTCGAGCACCTGGGCTCACAAAGCGGGCTCGAAGAAACCCATGGATAGACCGGGGCACCACCTGAAACTCAGTGGGAATACCTGCTTCACGGAGCAAGCGGGCGTATTCAACTGATTCGTCGTGCAGGGGGTCGTACTCACCCACCGCAATGAACGCCGGAGGCAGGCCGTCGAAGCGAGTAGCGCGTATGGGCGCGGCGATGGGGTCCTTGGTGTGCCTTTGACCTGGAAGGTAGGCGTCCCAGAAATAATCCATCATGTCTGCGCGGAGCATTGGGTCCAGTCCACGCTGGTGCGATGGCCTGTTTTTGATGGGGTCGATGCCAGGGTACAGCAAGCCTTGAAAAAGCAAGGGCGGCCCTCCGTGGTCTCGCGTTTGCATGGTCAATGCGGCCGCCAGACATCCACCTGCGCTGTCTCCCACCACGGCGATGCGGGACACATCTGCGTCCAGCCAGTCGCCATTGCGGTGCACCCACTGAAGCACACCAAAGCAATCGTCCGGTGCGGCAGGGTAGGGGTTCTCAGGCGCTCGGCGGTAATGAACGCTGATGACAATGGCGCCGGTTTCCTCTGCCAGACCCCAGGTGATGGTGTCATGGGTGTCATAGCTGCTGGCCACAAAGCCACCACCGTGTATGTAGATCACGACCGGGGCTGGTCCGGTCACGTCCTTGCGGCGGTAGATGCGGATGGGCACCTCACGTCCTGGCAGATTGACCCACCAGTTCACGATGTCGATGCTCTCTGGTGCCGGGCGCCGCCATACCGAATGGGTGCGGTCGGTGTTGCGCCGCCGTTCTTCGATATTGCGGGGAACGGGGTGAATTGCCACCGTCTCCCGAATCTTGTCGATATAGGCCTGGATCCCTGGTTCGAATTCAACGCTCATGGTGCTCAATCCAACTTGATGTTCAAGGGTTCAATGACTTTACGGAGCATTTCCGTATCTTTGGCGACGTACTCTGTCATCTGCTGCGGAGTCATGGTGCCCATAGGGGTCTCGCCGCCTACCTGAAGGCGCTCTTTGATGGGCGGACTGGTGAAGAAAGCGTTGAGCTCTTTGTTCATTAGATTGATAACGGAGGCTGGCGTCCCCGTAGGTGCCATCAGTCCATACCAGACGCCAGTCACGATGCCTTTGAAACCAGCTTCACCCAGGGTTGGGACATCGGGCAGGGCGGGCGTGCGCACGTCGTTTGAAACGCCCAGTGCACGGACCTTTTTCTGTTTCAGTAGCGGCTGTGCCGTTGCGATGGCTGAGAAGGCGAAATCGACTTCCTGCGTGCCTACGGCCATGGACGCGGGTGCCGCCCCTTTGTAGTGGACTGATGTGGCGCGGATGCCGGCCAGGGAGGAAAACAGCTCACCTGTGATGTGCGTGGCGCCTCCAGCACCTGTGGTGGAGTAGTTCAGCTTGCCCGGGTTCTTCTTCGCAAAATCAACCAATTGTTCGGCGTTTTGAAAAGGTGATGTCTCTGGGACGATCAACACGGACGATGAACGGAAAGCCAGACCGATGGCTGTGAGGTCTTCCATCTTGTAGGGAAGCTGCGCACGGAAGAACTTGTTTGTATACACGTTGCTGACGCAGAAACACAGCGTGTACCCGTCGGCAGGTGCTTTGGCCACAAACTGGGTGCCGATGATGGTTGCCGCGCCTGGCTTGTTCTCTACGAGGAAGGGTTGCCCGAACTTGGTCTGGAGGTGCGTGGCGAACAGGCGAGCGTAGGTGTCCGTGAGCCCGCCTGGTTCAAAGCCGACGACGATGCGTACAGGCTTATTGGGATATGAATCCTGCGCAAGCGAGGGCACGCTGGCCAGGGCCAGGAAAGTAGCTGCGATCAAGGCGCGCAAGGCACCCCTCCGATGACTGAATGACATGGCTTTTCTTGGTGTGTATGCAGACGACTTCAGTCTAGCAGCGTTTTCATGAAAACGATATAGAATTTTCATGTACATGAAATGCATAATCGGGATATGGACATCACCCGAAACTTGGAAATAACCCTGGGCCCGCGGCTGCGCGCGCTGCGTCAGCAGAGAAAGATCTCACTGATGGCTCTCGCCAAGGCCAGCGGGAAATCTGTCGGATATGTCAGCCAGGTGGAGCGGGGTATCTCTTCCCCCACGCTGAGAGAGCTCAGCCTTTTTTCTGAAGTCCTGGGCGTGGACATGGTGTCACTGCTGACGGACACGCCTTCAGCGGATACGCACCCACCGGTGCGGCGTGACGCTGATCGCAGCTTTATTCCATTTCGTGGAGAGCAAACGCGCAAACGTGTTTTGACCCCTCGGAACGAAGGCGTGCTTAAGATGTATGTGATGCAGATCGAACCTGGAGGCTCGTCCGGCGACGCGCTATATACCCACGAGGGGGAAGAGGCAGGTTACGTGTTGGCGGGGGAGATTGTGCTGAACATTGCGGAGACGGAATACCGGCTGGCTGTCGGAGACAGTTTTCGGTTTTCCAGCACCACGCCACACGCGTTCAGAAACGTTGGAAATACGCTTGCAGAGGTTGTTTGGGTGAATGTCGGTTGACATTCTGTGGTTGCAACGCAGGTGCGGCTGCGGGAATCCGCATGGCTATTTAGGTTGACCCGGCAGCGTGCACAACGTTCGACGCACGTTGGTTGCTAACGCCGGGATCCCTTCAGGAAGAAAAAGGAGGATGAAAGAAGCAAGCGCGTGGTCAGGCAGTGGACGGAGCGTCGCGGCGCCGCCGCGCGGTCACCTCCAGCTCCACCTTCGCGCCTTCGACCGCGAGCGCGCAGCACACGGTGGTGTTGGCCGGGCGGTTGGGGTCGAAGCGGCGCCGCAGCACTTGGCTGACGGCGATCACGTCGGCGCGGTCGGGCACGTACACGCGCACGCGCACCACGTCGCCTAGATTCGATTGCGCCTCGGCCAGTGCCGCCGCAATGGTGTCGAGCGCCAGCTCGCACTGCGCGTCGGCCGTGGGTGGAAATTGGCCGGTCGCGAAGTCCTGGCCGATGGTGCCGGACACCATGATCCATTCGCCGTCGACCACGGCGCGCGAATAGCCGGCAAGCTCTTCCCAGCGCGATCCGCTCTGGATGAAGCGGACCTCGGGCTTTGGTTGGGTGTCTGTGGTACGACTCATTGCGGCTTGAACCCTGACTCACGGATCACGCGGCTCCAGTGCAGCGAGGCGTCTACCACCCATTGCCGCACCTCTTTCGACGACACGGGCGCCACCTCGTTGCCCATCTTGGCCAGGCGCTCCTGCAGGTCGGGCTGGGCCAGCACGGTCTTCATGCCGCGGTCGAACTGCGCCACGAATTCGGGCGACATTCCCTTCGGCCCGAAGAAAGCGAGCCAGGGATTCTTGTCAATGCCCTTGAAGCCAAGTTCGAGAAACGTGGGAATATCCGGCGCAGTGCGGCTGCGTTCGGCACCCGAACTCGCAAGGATTCGGACCTTGCCCGCGCGGTGGTACTCGATGAGCTCGGTCATCGACGCAATGCCGATCGGAATTTGGCCGGCAAGCAGATCTTGAACCATGGGCGCGCCGCCCTTGTATGGCACAGGATTCATCGTCACACCAAAGGACTTCCCGACAATATCGCCGATGAACTGTGGCACGCTGCCGGATGCAGGCACACCGAAATTAGCTTCGGTCGGGCGGGCCTTCACCCAGGCGCCCAACTCGGACAGGTTCTTGATGCCTGTGCTCCCACTCACAGCCAGCGCGTTGTAGTACGTGGCCACGCCGGCCAGCGCGGTGAAGTCGGTCACCGGGTTGTAGGTCGCGGCCGCTATGGTGAGCGGCACGATCACCTGCGTGTGATCAATGGACAGCATGATGGTAGAGCCATCGGGCGGCGCGGCCTTCAGCAACTGCGCGGCGATTTGTCCGCCCGCGCCGGGTCGGTTTTCGACGACGAAGACCTGCCCGTCTATCGCCTTGCTGAGCTTGTCGATGAGGGCTCGCACCACCACATCCGTCGCGCCGCCAGGCGGAAAGCCCACCAGCACGCGGATTGGCCCATTGTGGAGTTTGGCGTTGGCCGCCAGAGGCGCGGCCAACGCTGGCGTCAGCAGGGTGGCAGCCAAGACTTGGCTGAAATCGCGTCGATTCATGGGGGCTTCTCCGGGTGGTTTCAAAGAGGGGCGATGGGTGGCTGCGAGGTGGGGTGCAGCGCACACAGTTGCGCGTCGATCAGCAGTACCTCGACCTCGTGACAACGCACCAGGCGCAGCCAGCGGTCGTCGTTCATGTCGGGCATGCGCTCGGCATGCAGGCTGATGTGGCAGGCAGCACCGTCGGATTCGGGCTGCACCGTGGCGCGAATGCGTGGCGACAGCTCTTGCGCCGAGCTCCCGACGTGATAGACCACGCTCAGGGCTTGCGAATCGGCCACGGGCCGGACCCAGGTCAGCTCCCCGTCGAAGAGCGAGTGGCCGCGCACCACACCCTCGGCGGCTGGTTCGGTTTGCCAGCATCCCAGTGCCCACCGGCCAAGCTGGCGCCCGTCGGCCAGGAAGGCCAGCGCCAGCGAGGCCGGCACGCGGCACAGAACCGATGCGCAGTGCACCGACGCTTTGAGGTGCATGGTGTTATTCATCGCGGTCATTGGGTCAGCCGCGTCAGTTCGCGCAGGGCGCCAACCACTTCATCGGCCGTGTTGTAGAAGTGCGGCGCCACGCGGATCACGTCGTTGCGGGCCGACACCACATAGCCCGACTGCAGCATCCGGGCCTCGACCTCTGCTGCATTCGGAATGCGGATGGCCGTGTTCGCGCCTTTCGCAGCAGGTGTGGCAGGGCTCGCTACTGAAAGCCCGAGGCGTGCGGCTTCTTCAAGGGCCACGGCAGACAACTCTGCCAAGTAGGCCTCGATGGACGGAATGCCGATCTCGTTGAGCAGGCTCATGCTCGCGCGCGCCACGCTGGCGCACATCATCGGTGGCGTACCGGTGTTGAATCGCGCAGCGCCATCGGCGAAGTCGAGATGCTCCGGATCGAAGGAAAACGGATTCACGCGGCCAAACCAGCCCGTGACTTTCGGCGTGAGCCGCTGCGCCAGCTCGGGCCGCACATAGAGAAAGGCAATGCCCGGAATGCCCAGCAGGTACTTCTGCGCGCCGGTGGCCAGCATGTCCACCTCTTGCGCACGCACGTCGATGGCAATCGAACCGGCCGACTGGTAGGCATCCACGAACTGAACGGCGCCTTGCTCACGCGCTGCACGGCCCGTGGTTGCGATGTCGATGATCTGGCCGTCGTAGTAGCAGGCCTGCGACACCGACACCAGCGCGGTGCGCGCATCGACCGCCTCTGCAATCTGCGCCGTGGTGCGCGTGCTGCCGGCCTCGGCCTGCACAAAGCGCACTTTCGCGCCACGCGGCTGCTGCGCGAGCCACACATGGCACAGCGACGGAAAGTCTAGCGTGGTGGTGACGATCTCGCGTCGGTCACCCTCGAACGTCAGCGCTGATGCAATGCTGGAAGCCGCGTCCGATACACTACCCAGCACTGCCACATCGTCGGGCTTGGCATTGATCATGCGTGCGAACTCGGCGCGGGCTAGCTCCACCTGCTCCATCCAGTAGCCCCAGTCCGCGCCGCGCTGCAACCAGACCTCGAGGTAGTCGTCGATGGCGCCGCGCACCGGCAAACTGAGCGCGCTCTGCGAGCAGCTCGATAGTTGCGCCGTTCGCTCCAGGATGGGGAACAGTTTTCGGTAAGAAGAGAATGGATGTTTCATGAGACTGCCTTGCGCAAAACAAAAGGCTTGAGACGGTGAATAAAAGTACCGAAGCGGCAGCGTCTCCCTCTGCATGGATCGAGTTGCCGCATTTCGACTGGGGACCGCTGATGGCCGAGGACACACCGACGGCGCGCTTCAGCAAGGGCGAGACGCTGTTCTCGCAGGGCGACGTGGTGCGCCAGGTCTACGTCGTAGAAGAAGGCCGCGTGAGGTTGCTGCTGCTGTCGGCCGCCGGCCACGAGAAGCACATGGCCATCGTCGGCACACACGGCATGGTGGGTGAATGCAGCGCGTTCCTCGACGGCCGGCATTCGGTGACGGCTGTGGCCTCGTCGGACGTTGTGGCGCGGCCCATCGGCTACCAGCAGTTGCTCGACGGTATCACTCGCCACCCAACGTGCATGCGCCAGGTGCTCTGGCTGGTTAACGTGAAGCTGCGCATTCTTGCGAACCAGAACCTGCTGCTGAGCGAGGGCACGGCCGCGCAGCGCGTGATCCATCACCTGGTGCAGCTGGCCGACACCTATGGCGAGACGAAGAAAGAAGGCGGTACGCGCATCGGCATCGCCTTCACCCACCAGGAAATGGCAAACATCACGGGCCTGAGCCGGGTCATGGTCTCGAACGTGCTGATCCAGCTTCACGAACAAGGACTGACCGACAAGGACAAATCGCATTGTGTCATCCGGGACATGCAAGGACTGAGGCAACGCGCTGCTGTCATTTGAATGGCTGGCGGACGCGTCGTACTGAGGGCCAGTCTAGGACGACCGTGCGAAGCCGTATGTCAACGGCTTTACAAGCCAAGGGATTTTTTGCTGATCAAAGGCGGTGACCCCTTTCTCAGAGGTGCGACCGTGTGCGATGGGGTGTTCACCTCAGAAGCAGCGACTCGCCTGTCCATGGCTTCGTCGCCCTGTGTGGCTGATGCATGAGCGCTGGCATAGGCGCGCGGCGTACTCCCATGGCGCTTGCGAAACACCAGTCTGAAGTAGGCTGCATCCGCAAAGCGACAACCGTACGCGATCTGCGTAACCAGCATCGAGGCTGTTGCTGGCGCCGTCGTGCAGAGCAGGATTTTGACGCTCCCAGGGAATAATTGCGCGCGATGGTGTCTGCTGCACCTCAAGCAACATTCGATTGTTCCCGAGAAATCCGGGAAAACCCTTGTGAAAATAGTGCCATTACAAACACTGCTTTGACAATATTTGCATAGGCAAATAAATTAACGGCAACTAATTCAAGGTTTGCCGATGATTTCCCGTCCATCTCCGCCCGCGGACTCACCGTCCGACGGGCGTTCTGTCGTCCACTCGCCGCCCCAGGATCACGTTCGCCGTGAGATCAAAGCAGCGGAGGAGGGGGGGCAACCCAGCTTTTTCTCGGCTGAGACTTATGACCCGCAGGAAAGCCTGCTTTACAAGCTTCGCCGAGCCATGATTGGCATCAATCAGGCGGTCAACGAGCAGACTGACTTGGGCGGGACCAGCCTTCCTCAATGGGTGCCTCTTCATAAGGTGCATTTGGGCCATGCCAACACAGTGGCCGAACTGGCACGTAAATGTGCTCAGGACACCGGGGCCATGACGCGACTGCTCGACCGGTTGGAGACCAAGGGGCTGTGTCGCCGTGTGCGCTCCGAAAGCGATAGGCGCGTGGTGAATATTGAGCTTACCCCAGAGGGTGTGACGGCAGCCGAACAGGTACCCGTGGTGCTGAGCCGTGTCTACAACGCCGCGCTGGAAGGGTTCAGTCAAGAGGAATGGCAAACGTTTCAGCACTTGCTTGGACGCTTGATTGAAAACGCTGAAGGATTGAGCGGCAAAGCCGCCGAGGAGCGGGGTGAATGAAAACGACGTTGACCATATTGACCGCTGCTGCCTTGTTGATGGCAGGCTGTGCGGATATGAAGAACATGGGCCCAGGCGCACAACTGCGTGAGGCCAGCGAGTTGGGTCTGGCTGCTTCCACGGACACTCAAGCACTGAGTCCTGCTGCAGATTGGTGGACCAATTTCGGGGACCCTCAACTCGACAGGTTTGTGGCAGATGCCGTGGCGGGTAACCCCAACCTCCGGGTGGCCGCTGCGAGGGTGAGCAAGGCCCAGGCAGGCGTTGCTTTCGCGCGCTCGACCGATTGGCCTCAGGTCAACGGCGAACTGTCCTTGAATCGGCAGAAGTTTTCCTCCAATTACATCTACCCGGCCCCCTTGGGTGGATCTGTCCAGAACATTGGCAACCTCCAGGCGTCAATGGGGTGGGAGCTGGATTTCTTTGGAAAGCACAGTGGAGAGTTGGCCTCTGCGCTCGGTCAGGTGAGGGCCGCAGAAGCTGAGCGCGATGCTGCCCGCGTGCTGCTGACCTCCAACGTCGTGCGGGCCTATCTGCAATGGGCGCGCCTGCTTGGGCAGAAAGATGTCGCTGAGCGCACATTGACTCAGCGCCAGCAGATGCTGGGACTGGTGCAAGATCGCGTCAAGGCAGGCCTGGACAACCAGCTTGAAGTCCGCCAGAGCGAGACGGGCCGAGCCGACACTCGCACCAGCATTGCTGCACTGGCGCAGCAGGTTGAAGCCAGCCGGAATGCCCTGGCCGCACTGATGGGGCTGCCGCGACTGCCTGAAGGGGTTACTCCCCCACAACTCAGTCAGTTCAAGGCCATGGCGGTTCCGGACGAACTTTCCGCAGACTGGCTGGGGCGCCGCGCGGACATTGTTGCGGCGCGTTGGCGTGTGGAGGCGGCGCGCGGTGAAGTGCAGGTCGCACGTGCACAGTTTTATCCCAACATCAACTTGGCGGCCTTTGTCGGCTTCCAGAGCATTGGCTTTGACAACATGCTCAAGGCGGGCAGCATGCAATGGGGTGTAGGCCCTGCGATCAGGCTGCCGATTTTTGAAGCAGGCCGTTTGCGGGCCAATCTGCAAGGCAAGAGTGCCGATGTCGACACCGCTATTGAGAGCTACAACGCCACCGTGATTGACGCCATGCGCGATGTGTCTGACCAGTCGCAAGGGGTGCGCGCAGTGGCTTTGCAGCAAAGCGAGCAAGCCAGTGCTTTGCGTGCGGCAGAGGGCGCTTACGACATTGCCCAGCAGCGCTACAAGGCGGGCCTGGGCACCTATTTACACGTGCTTTCTGCGGAGACCGCCGTGTTGGCGCAACGCCGCCAGAAGGTGGATTTGCAAGCGCAGGCCTTGCTCAGCCAGGTGGGCCTGGCGCAAGCCATGGGTGGGGGCTGGCAGCCCACCCCCGAGAACGTGGTCTTGCAAAGTCAAGCCACGACACACTGAATTCATTCCCAAGATAACTTTTTCCCAGGACAAAGCCATGGCCGATAACAACCAAGCGCAGGGCAACACCGCGCCAAATGATTCCGCCGCTCCTTCTGCAGCGCCTTCCAAAAACTCCAAACGCAAGCCGGCGCTGATTGCGCTGGCCAGCGTTGTCGTGCTGGCCGGGCTGGCCTGGGGTGCTTACGACTGGATGGTGCTCAGCCATTTCGAAGAAACTGACAATGCCTACGTACAGGGCAACGTGATTCAGATCACGCCGCAAGTGGGCGGTACCGTCACCGCCATACTGGCCGACGAGACCGACCGAGTCCAGTCTGGCCAAGCACTCATCAAGCTTGATCCGCAAGATGCCAACGTGATGCTGGCTCAGGCGGAGGCCGCCCTGGGTCAGGCGGTTCGCCAGGTTCGCACCTTGTATGTGAACAACTCGTCGCTCAGTGCCCAGATCAAGCTGCGTGAATCAGAGGTAGAGCGCACCCGCTCTCAATTGGCCACGGCCAGGGAAGATCTGGCACGTCGCCAGGGCTTGGTAGCTGGTGGCGCAGTGTCCGGTGAAGAATTGAGCCACGCCAATGCTCAGGTGACTGCGGCACAAAGTGCGCTGCAAGGCGCCAACGCTGCCGTGGCTGCAGCCCGGGAACAACTCACCAGCAATCAGGCATTGACTGACGGAACACCGGTTGAACAGCACCCCAGCGTGCTGGCAGCTGCGGGCAAGCTGCGTGAGGCGTGGATTGCTGCGCACCGCATGGCTCTGCCTGCGCCGGTCAGTGGGTACGTGGGCAAGCGCAGTGTGCAGTTGGGCCAACGCGTGGCGCCGGGCACGCCATTGATGACCATCGTGCCACTGGATCAGTTGTGGGTGGATGCCAACTTCAAGGAAAACCAGTTGCGAAATATCCGGGTCGGCCAGCCTGTGACCCTGACCGCAGACGCCTATGGCAGCAAGGTGAAATTTGAAGGCAAAGTAGCAGGACTGGGCATTTCCACTGGTTCGGCTTCAGCGCTTTTGCCTGCACAGAATGCGACCGGCAACTGGATCAAGGTGGTTCAGCGCGTGCCTGTTCGAATTGCTCTAAATCCTGAGCAGGTCAAGGCGCATCCTCTGCGCGTAGGCCTGTCCATGGAAGCTGAAGTGGACGTGGCAGACAAGACTGGCCTGTCTCTGGCAGAGGCGACAGGGACCAATCCGTTGGCCCAGACCCAGGTGTACGCACAGGCTGACGAAGGTGCAGAGGCACAGGTGAGGAGCATCATTGCCAAGAACATGGGCCGGCCGGTGCCGCTCGCCCCCATCAAGGCCACTACTGCAACGCCTTCTGGTCAGCACAGCAGTGCAGAACAACACGTGCAGGTGAAGCCGGCTCGCAAGGCGGTCTGAAGAAAGCTCTTCTTCACCCGAGCAAGTCATGAGTTCCCCTTCAGCTCAAGTGGCGCATCCGCCACTCACCGGCAGCGCACGCGTGCTTGGCACGTTGGCTTTATCTGCCGCTACTTTCATGAACGTGCTCGACACGTCCATTGCCAACGTCTCATTGCCTGCCATCGCTGGTGACCTGGGCGTCAGCCCGGTTCAAGGCACATGGGTGATCACCAGCTTCGCCGTGGCCAATGCCATATCTGTGCCATTGACTGGTTGGCTGACTCAGCGCATTGGTCAAGTCCGGCTTTTCATGGCCAGCGTACTGCTGTTTGTGCTGACCTCCTGGCTTTGTGGCCTGGCTCCGAGCATGGGCATGCTCATCGCATTTCGGGCGTTGCAGGGTTTTGTGGCGGGGCCATTGATTCCGCTTTCTCAGACCCTGCTGCTGTCGAGCTACCCGCCCGCCAAGGCCGGCCTTGCGATGGCCATGTGGTCAATTACGACACTGGTGGCGCCGATCATGGGCCCATTGTTAGGCGGGTGGATCACGGATAACGTGAGCTGGCCGTGGATTTTCTATATCAACGTGCCGGTAGGCCTGCTGGCGGCTGCTGCCACCTGGGCGCTCTACCGCGAACGCGAAACCATGACCAGGAAGGTGCCTATTGACGCGGTGGGCTTGTCTCTACTGGTCATTTGGGTGGGTGCGTTGCAACTGATGCTGGACAAAGGCAAGGAGCTGGATTGGTTTCACTCTGGCCAGATCATTGCCTTTGCAGTGGTGGCAGTGGTGGGTTTTGCATTCTTTCTCATATGGGAGCTCACTGAGGAGCACCCGATAGTGGACCTATCGCTTTTCAAGCGGCGCAACTTCTGGTCCGCCGCCTTGGCGACGGCGGTGGGCTATGGAGTGTTCTTTGGCAACGTCGTGATATTGCCGCTTTGGTTACAGCAATTCATGGGCTACACGGCCACCCAAGCCGGGATGATCATGGCGCCGGTGGGACTGTTCGCCATCGTCCTATCCCCTATCGTTGGCCTCACGCTGCACAAGGTGGATCCGCGCAGATACGCCACTTTCTCATTCCTGGTGTTTGCGTTGATCCTATGGATGCGCTCGCACTTCACCACGCAGACTGATTTTGGCACCATCATGATTCCCACCCTGATTCAGGGTGTGGCGATGGCGTTCTTTTTCATCCCTCTGGTGACCATTACGCTTTCGGGGATCGAGCCTTCCAGGCTTCCTGCCGCTTCTGGCTTGTCGAACTTTATGAGGATTACGGCCGGGGCTATTGGCACCTCGGTGGCGACCACCATGTGGGAAGACCGTGCGGCCATGCATCACGCGAACCTGGCTGAGAACATCAACCACGGCAGTCAGGTGGCGATGTCTACCCTTGAGGGCCTGCAGGCGCGCGGCATGAGCCATGAACAAGCACTGAGCTATATCAACAATCTCACGACTCAGCAGGCGTACATGCTGTCTACGCAGGAGATTTTTTATGGTTCAGCATTCTTGTTCTTGATGCTGATTCCGCTGGTGTGGCTGGCCAAGCGGCCGAAGTCTGGCGCATCTGCGGCAGATGCTGCAGCAGGGGCGCATTGAACAAGCCCCCGTGCCTGTGCGCGTGGGGCGTTGCGCGGATTGATGTCAAGACGCGATAGGCAGGGGTGTCGCCAAAAGCGTCAAACCCTGCCCGTCAAGATGTTCCAGATATCTCCAGTTACCAGCCAGGCGGTGTTCAACTTATGGTCGCTCACAATTTCGTTGACGATCTCTGAGAAGACGATTTCGTCGAATGGTTGGTGTCGATCAATCAAAGTGATCAATTCTGCTAGTTCGGTCTGTACTGGCCCAAGCGGAGATTCCGGAAGTGCTTGACGAAATGTTTTGATGAACTCTTCGGCCTGTTGACGAGCTTCTGCCAGGCTTTTTGTGCCGAAGATATGCTTATCTAGAAGCTCGACGATGCGTTTTCGCCGATCTTTTCTTGTTTTTATATTGATATTATTAATTCGTGTGATCGCGTTTTGCAGCATGATCTGCGAGCGAGAGAAATTGGATATCGCTGCAGGAATTTCCAGTCCAAGCTGATTCGCAGAATTGAGTATGGATACGATGACAGCGCCTGGGTCTTCCTCAGTACGCATGGCCTCTTGAATCTTGGTAAAGAATTCTTCTTTATTGTCGGCGAAAAGTAATTTTCCGTCATCCGACAAAATTTTCTCAAAGTTTTTAGAAAAAACCTCAGGTTTCAGCAATCCGGCAGCAAGTACCATTTTAAATATGGCGCTCCTCTGATCAATGGACAGAATATAGGCATTGCCCATATCAATTACCGTCGTCATACCATTCTCGCCAGCTTCGGCAGAAAACATGATGTTTCCGGCGTGCAAATCCCCGTGATAAAAGCCTGAGCCAAACAAGGATTCTTCTAGCCAGGTTTTGGCTAGAGAACGAATGCCAGAGGCTAGTTTGACGCCTTTTTGATCGTTGGCTATACTGTAAATTTCTTCATCGGCAAGCGGTTTTTCCAAATCTTCAAAGTTAGATTTAACCGTGCTTCCGGGTGCTCTTTCCAGTACCAGGTATCCTTGAGTCGGCGGAATATTTCCCGCCAACTTCATGGCTTGAAGGTTGGTTGATGCTCCGCTGTAGACTTGCGCCAGTTCGACGTAGTTGCCTTCTTTGGAGAGATCCATTTCCACCTGTATCTGAGCTGAAATGCCTTCGAATGTTTTCAACATTCCAGGAATTTCGGTGGCTACGTCAGTGAAGAACTGAAGCTCCCTCTCGGCGCGTAGGCGAATTCCAGGACGTAGTAATTTGATAACTACCTCTTGAAATTTATCTGGATCTTCTCCATACATTTTGGCCAGCACCGTCTGGCCAATGGATGCTGCCCCCAGGTTCTTTTCTACTTCGATTCTGGAAATACGCCCATTTGATCTTTCAACGATGCCGCTCAAAACCGACTCGATGATAGTTTGCTTGATGGGGCTGAGATCCGTTTTTAATGCATCAAGCGCATTTTTAAGGTCACCTTCAGCCTTGTCTCCGAATAGCTGCAGCAGCTTTTGTATATAAGGCCCCCCAGCCTTGAGTAGCGCCACCAATTTCATCTCGCCCATGTCATTGGACTTGGAATTGGTGAGATAGGAAGCCATCATGGCTCGTTTGTCCATGACGGGCTGTGCATCGAAATAATTCTCGAATATGCGAGCCATGAAAGTCTGAAAATTGCCTTCGCCCATTGTGGAAATGGTTGAAAGCATTTTCACACTGTCCAGTGACTTGAATTCGAATGAATCAATTCTATGGTCAATATCCGCCGAAATTTCGCTATATCTTTTTTCTGGAAGGGCGTTCAGCGCTCTAGCGAGATTTTGTTGGTTTACAAAATCTGTCGGGAGTTTGATGTCGCGTTTGAGGTTGTCGATGTATCCCTTGACCATGCTGGCGAGCTCGGGAGGGAGTTCCGCTGAATCAATGAGTTCGGGCTTGGCGTAAATTTCGGCGAGCAGAGCAGAGTTATTAACTAGAGTGGACTTCAACCGCGAGCCATCCTCTCTGGTGTCCGCTTCCCACGAATTTTCAGGGAAGAGAATTTCAGCGAACAGGGCTCGAACTCGCTTCTCATCCCTGGTTTGAGTGGAGTTGATTTTATCGGCACTGATTGCCTCTACTGCCGGCTCAAAGTCCACCCTTGCTGTTTCTGTTGGAGACTTGGACTTCCAAGCTTCAATGAGTTCAAGAGTCTCGTGATCGACGACCCTTCTGATGGCTTTGTCGTTTGGAGTCAGACTGTCTCTGACCTCCTGCAGCATGGACGGGTCTTCCGCCAATATGATGCAGGAGGCAACTAGTTTTTCCTTGCTCAAATGATCAAAAGAGTCCAGGTTGGCGTGTTTTTTTAAAAAATCAGTGGCAAGTTCGCGTTGGCCGTGTGTTTGATCCCAAAGAGCATTTTTCAGCGTACTGGTCTTGTATAAATCAGGGTTGCTTAGTATTTCTGCCTTGAGATTTTCACGGACAGCACTCAAGGTTTTGTCGGGAATGATTTTTACGTCAGCCCCAAGGCTAATTTGCAGGTCTTTCCCGTTGGGGGTGACGGCGAGGGTCGTGCCCTGATACTGCGTGATGAAACCACTCCCATCGTGCTCCATGCTCCGCATTCCTTGCAGCAAGGCATCGGCCAACTCGGAAAATTCCTGCGTTTTCTGGGACCGGTTGTAGACGTGGTAGGCCTCAACTGCAATGAAGCCGATGCCGCCAGTCAAAATGCCCGCGATAATCTCTAAGACTATCCCGGTGGTTGTCCGTTTGTAGTCTGCAGCCGCAACTCCCAACTGCTTTTCAGCGGACAAGCCTCTTTCTGCGAAATTCAGATTGATGTTCATGGTGGCCTACTTTCGGCGCGTTCTAGGATAGTTAAAGCGGTTTCCCGGCATACAAACCAGGCGGGCATAGGCAAGCTGCGTCGATTGACCCTACCGAATGAGTGACCATCGACGAACAATGGTTCCAACTTTATCTTTCATCACCTTCAGCGTCCGCATTTTTTGATGCGCCTCGCGAGAGTCACTTTCTGTATGCGCTCTCTATCCACCCTATTTCTGCAAGAGATTGGCCGATTGAGCAAGGCCGGTGAAGCCCTGTAAAAGCTCTCATCGCGCTGCAGCCACCTCACGGCCTAGGTCGATCACAGCCATGGCGTAATAGCTGCTCCAGTTGTAGCGGGTGATGGTGTAGAAATTTTCAGTGCCTGCGACAAAAGTCGGCTCCGAACTGCCATTCTGAAGCTCGATCAGTGCCAGCGGGCCTGCATGGTCCCGTCCGGCGCCCGTGAGAATGGCGCCCTTGGCTGCAAAGCTTGCCTGGCTGAATGAGGGAAGAATATCTGGCGCCAGCAAGGCGTCCATGTCTGCTTCTGGCGCCAATTGCACCGGGTAGTGAGTCGGCATGCCCGGACGCCAACCGTAACCTTGGAAATAGCTCGCGACTGAACCAATGGCGTCAGTGGGGCTGTTCCACAGGTCTATACGGCCATCGCCATCAAAATCTATGGCGTGCTTGACCCAACTGGACGGCATGAACTGTGGCATGCCCATAGCGCCGGCATAGCTGCCCAGTGGGGTCATTGGGTCCATGCCAGTTCTGTGGCAAAGACTCAGGAACTGCTCCAGTTCGTCCTGGAAGAACGCCTGCCGGGCCTGGGCACGAGGGTGTTGAGGCGGAAAATCGAAAGTCAGGGTAGCGAGTGCGTCCATGACGCGGAAACTACCCATATTCTGTCCATAGATGGTCTCCACACCAATGATGCCGACGATGATCTCTTCAGGCACACCAAACTGCTCGTTTGCGCGCGCCAATGCCGAGCCGTTAGCTGCCCAGAAACGAACACCGGCACGAATGCGGACCGGGTCGATAAAGCGACTTCGGTAGACACGCCAGTTTTTGGCCGTGCCGCGCGGAGGCGGCAGCATTAGGCGTGGAATGGACCGAATAAATAGCGCCTGACCAATGGAGCTTCGCACCCACTGAGGGTCCAGACCGCGGCGCGCCGCCAGGTCGTCTGCAAAACGCATGGCGTCTTCGCGCAGAAGATAGGGGCGCGCGGGGTCTTCGCTAGGTTCGCTGCGTCTGCCTTTTTGCTGGCGCGGATTGGCCGACGATAGGATGGGGGTGCCGGCTGCGAGCAACGTGGCAACTGAAGACAAAATAAACGGACGTCGGTGCATGTGCGTGCGCTGAGGAGCTCAAGATATATGAATGAATCCGGAATGCTGGATTCGTTCACCTTAATTCACCCTATCTTAGATCGTAAGCACGCTCCTGGCCCCTTGCATATAGCCGCTGATCTTCCCGGGTGAAGGCGATACCACAAACTGCGCGAAGCAACCGAGGGCAAGACAGCTGGAGTGATGTCTGGCAGGCCGGGTCGCGTTAGACCGGGTCGCGTCAGACCGGGTCGCGTCAGACCGGGTCGCGTCAGACCGGGTCGCGCGGGCCGCGTCACGCTGACCGCGGCCAGTTGAGTTGCTTGAACTGGCTTTGCAACTGGGCCATCTGTGAGGACGAGTTCTCTGGGGCAGGTGCGTACCTGGCGCGCTCCAGGGCCAGCAGCCACTCCTGGAGGGCATCTTTCAAAGGCACAGGCAGGCGATCAGTGGATTGCGCAATGCGAGCCAACTCTCGCGGCGGCGCATTGGGCGGGATCTGCACGCCCGCGCGTTGGAGTCGTTTTCGCGCACGCCCCAGCAGGCGTTGCCAGGGGTCGTGCTGGCCGCGCTCCCACATGGCCCACCCAGCGCCAACCAGAGCGGCGATGGTCAGCAGGCCTGCAAGCACCTTGCCCAGGTCTTCCCAACTTGGCTCTTCAAACCCCAGATTCTTGAGGAAATCCAGCTGACGGCTTTGCGTGTAGTTGAGCACCCACTGGTTCCAACCGTTGTTGATGGCTTCCCAGGTGGCACGCAGTTGTACCAGCAACGTGGGACTGAAGGCGCCAATGGCACCTGCCATGACGCCGTCTGGGGCGCGCAGACGCTGGAATTGGCCCACTCTGCCTGGCGCGACGGCGGCCGTGGGGTCTACACGCACCCAGCCTCGGTCCGTGGTCCACACTTCAGCCCAGGCGTGGGCATCGGTATTGCGCACGGTCCAATAGCCGTCAACGTTATTGATTTCTCCTCCTTGAAACCCAGTCACGATGCGGGAGGGAACTCCCGCGGCACGCATCAAGATGACGAATGCCGATGCAATGTGCTCACAGAAACCTGCTTTGGTGTCAAACCAGAATTCGTCGGCGCTGTGCCGGCCCGCCACACCGGGTTGCAGTGTGTACACGTAGCCTCCTGTGCGCAGCCGACCGAGGGCAGATTGAACGAGAGCATCTGTGTCTCCTTCTGCGACTCGGCCTCGCAGTTCCTGGGCCAATGCCAGGGTACGGGGGTTGAAGTCGGGCGGAAGGCGCAGGAACTCGTTGAAGTCGCGGCGTGGCCGGCCGTTGGGGCTGGTCAATCCATATTGGAACTGGGTATAGCTTTCAGAACGGTACCTCAGTAGATCGGTCACCGGCCTGGAAGCGAGCCACTGCAGGTCGGAAGTCAAGCGCGCGTTCACAGACCGGGGTAGCGCCGGTGCGTTGGGAGCCACGTCCAGCGTGAGCAGCCACGGCCGGTTGTTGGGCTCCAGGGTGGTCTCATAGCGCACAGGTTCGCCGCTCACTTGCAAATCGCCGGCTGGCAAAGGGGGAGCGAAGGAGCTGTCGGCCATGGTCCATTCAGCCCCATCAAAGCGGCTTAGAACGGGGCCACGGAAATACAGCTCACTTTGCCGTGGGCGATTGCTTTCAAAACGCACGCGCAGTGCCACGCGATCATCCAGAACCAATTCCGCGATGGAGCCGACTTTCATGGCGCCCGACAGTCCGCTTCTTCCGGTGGCGGCATCGCTGGGCAGTCCCCAAAGTGGCGCGAAACGCGGAAACAGCATGAAAAGCGCCACCATGATGGGGGCGCCCAGCAATGCCATCTTGCAAGCCAACCCCGCAGATTCTCGCAAGCTCGGGTGGCCGACTGGACGGTGCGCATTGATCAACGCGGTCAAGAGCCCCACCAATGCAACCAGCATGACGAAGGCGGTGGTCAACGACTGTGACTGAAAGAACCCTGTCAACAAGGTGAAAAAGCCCAGAAAGAAGATTACCAAGGCGTCCCGTCTGGCGCGCAGCTCCAGGGTTTTGAGGGCTAGCAGAATGACAATCAGTGAGACTCCGGCCTCGCGTCCCAGAAGGCTGCGGTGGGTCATGAAGGTGGCCGCCATCGTGATCAGCAGCAGAGCCAGCAACCACCAACGATTGGGCAGAGGGCGGCCTTTGATGGCAATGAATGCTCGCCATATCAGCACGCCGGCGGTGAACGCCGTGCACCAGATGGGCAGGTAGGGCACCTGCGGCATGATGACCCACGCGATCACTGCGAGGAGAAAGAGAGTGTCTCTTGCTTCCCTGGGCAGGTGTTTGAAATCGACTAAATTCATACTAGCGCCAATGCCCGCAGGCAGCGAAGTCGGTGCGCCACACCGCCGTCAGGCTTGATCTCGGAGCCAGGCACGCGCAGACCATATTGAAGACCTTGCGCATCTGCGGCCATGACCCAGGCAGCCAGGCGAGACAGGCGCCCCTCCTGGTCGAGTGAGCCCGCGCGAGCGAAATCCAGCCAAAGCTCGTAGCGCTGGGTCTGGCTGGAGTCTCGGCTGACCAACTCGCCTGACTTGGCGAATTTTTTCCATACGACCAGTTTCATGGGGTCACCGCGCTGATAGGAGCGAACGCCATCGAACTCTCCGGCGGACCGGGCGCTGGCCAAGGCGCCAGCGCCAGACAGGGGTTCTCCTTGCGGCAGGGGCGGAGGTGTGGCTTCTGGGGCCGGGTACACCAGAACTTGGGACGCAGGGCGCCAGATGGTCCATACGCGAAAGGTACCCAATGGAAAGCGCGTCTCTGACGTCAGTACGGGTACGCGATGCAAACCGCGCCGCGCGGGTTTGAAGCTGATCTGAACCGCCGCCTCGCCCTGCGCAGGTACATCGGCCCAGGTCCAGTGGTCTGAACCTTGCACGGCCATACCTATGGCGTAGCGCGGTGTGCTGCGTCCGTTGACCAGCCGGATATCAAACAGGGCCAGGCCACCAGCAAAGATAGATTGCGGCGGCAGTAGGTGAAGCGTCAAGCCGCGCAGCGTATTGTGGCAAACGACCATGCTCACAGCAGCGCAGCCCAGCAGAAGAAACGTGAGCAAATAACCCAGGTTGAGCTGGTAGTTGATGGACGCGACGAGCAGCACCGCCAGGGTCACTGCCAACATCAATCCCGCCCGGGTGGGCAGAATGTACACATTGCGCTGAGTCAGCGTGAAAGTGTCCGTCAGCCTGAGGCGGGAAAGCCACCACTGCCGCATCCGTGGGCGAAGCTGCCACCAGCGCAGGTGTGCGCTTGAGTCTGCGTTGACGTTTGCGCTGGCGTTCGCTCGCGACTCCCGGGAAGGTTTCATGGGAGGGGCACGGCATCTATCATGGCGCGTACCTGTTCAACGGCACCACGGCCGGCGTCTCCGACGGGCACCAATCGATGGGCTATGCACTGAGGCAAGATGGCTTGCACGTCATCAGGAGCCACATAGTTGCGGCCGGAGATCAAGGCTTGCGCGCGTGCAGCCCGCATCAGTGCGATACCTGCGCGTGGCGAGAGCCCTTGCATGAACCAATGTCCGGACCGAGTGGCGGTGATCAAGTCTTGCACATAATCTAAAAGCGGGTCTGCCGCGTGCACTTGACCGACGGCCGCCTGCAATACCGACAGTTCAGCACCGTTCAAGACGGCGGGTAGAGTGGCGAGTACGTCGCGCCGGTCGTTGCCTGTCAAAAGCTGCCGCTCGGCCTGCCGCTCTGGGTAGCCCAGCGATATGCGCATCAGGAACCGGTCAAGCTGGGATTCAGGCAGCGCGTAGGTACCCAGCTGGTCAAAAGGGTTCTGCGTTGCAATCACGAAAAACGGGGAAGGCAGGGGGCGCGTCTGGCCTTCCACGGACACCTGTTTTTCTTCCATGGCTTCGAGCAGCGCACTTTGCGTCTTTGGGCTGGCGCGGTTGATCTCATCAGCCAGCAAGACCTGGGAGAAGACGGGCCCGGGATGAAATACGAAAGCTTCTTTCTGGCGTTCATACACGGCGACACCCGATAGGTCACCCGGCATGAGGTCAGCCGTAAATTGCACCCGAGAGAACTGCAGGCCGAAAGTGCGCGCCAGCGCATGGGCGAGGGTGGTCTTGCCCACCCCTGGCACATCCTCAATCAGCAGATGCCCACCCGCCAAAAGGCACGCTACGCTGTCTTGAACCTGACTGTTTTTGCCTATCAGCACCGTGTTAAGCTGATCAAGAACCGATTTGATTTTTATCGCAATGTCCATGGGTTGACATTACATGAAAAATTGAACAGGCTTAAGGCGCTGCGTTAAAAAATCGGTTGTAGCGAAGGTAGAAAAACATGGGGCAGACAGGTTTTTTCAGACACGATGATTGTCGCAAGCATGATATGGGCGCAGGCCATCCCGAATGCCCGCAGCGGCTGGATGCCATAGAAGACCGTCTCCTGGTGACAGGAGTAGGAGATGCGCTTGATCGGCGAGAAGCCAGCCCCGCTGGCATGAGCGAACTTCTGCTGGCTCATGGTCGGCGCCATGTGGCAGCCCTGCGTGGTTTGAGTGAAATTCTGATCGAAGAGATGGCCGCTGGAGGCCCCGACCACTATTCACTGGACACTGACACGGCCATGAACAGCCATACCTACCGCGCCGCTTTGCTGTCGGCGGGGGCGGCTATTGATGCGGTCAATGCAGTAGTCGGCGGTGAGCTTGAAAACGCCTTTTGCTGCACCAGGCCGCCCGGTCACCATGCCACGCGTAACCAGGCCATGGGGTTCTGTTTTTTCAGCAATGTGGCGGTGGCTGCCAAATATGCGTGCGAGAGGCTTGGCCTCCAACGGGTGGCCATTGTTGATTTTGACGTCCACCATGGCAACGGCACGGAAGACATCGTGGCGGGAGACGACCGCATACTCATGGTGAGTTTTTTTCAACATCCTTTCTATCCTGAAGGTGGCTCAACCAAAACCGACGCCAACCTGGTCAATTGCCCCGTACCGGCCTACACCCGTGGCATGGATATCCGGGAATTGGTAGAGATCATGTGGATGCCCCGCCTGGAAGCACACAAGCCAGAGCTGATACTCATCAGCGCCGGGTTTGATGCGCATCGCGACGATGACATGGGCCAGCTGGGCCTTGTAGACCAGGACTACGCCTGGATCACCCAGCGCGTCAAGGATGTCGCTGATCGCTATGCGGGTGGCCGCATTGTCAGTTGCCTGGAAGGTGGGTACAACCTGGGGGCGCTTGCGCGCAGTGTCGAGGCGCATATTCGGGTTCTGGCAGGACTGTGACCGTTGAAACAGCATGTCTCAACAGAGTCAACTCAGCGTCCTCTTGAGTAGACTGTTTCGCAGGGCCGGCCAATAGTTGACACGCTGCCTTACCGTTGGCCCGGACCATGATGGGCTCCTGCGGTGTGTGACAGGGTCCTTCGCTGACCCGCTTCTTCCTGATCTTTGCCTTGAACAGGCTTCGCAAAAGCACTTCACGCTATGCTTTGGCCTGCACTTTCATGAAACCATGACCAGCAACTCTGAACCCCTCTTGCTTCACCGCTGCGATGCCCGTGGTGTCCATGTGCTGACGCTCAATCAACCCAAATCCTTCAACGTGCTGAGCGAAGCCATGCTTGACGAACTGCAGCGCCAGCTTGGCGCCATTGCAGCAGATGAGCAGGCCAGGGCGCTGGTCATTGCGGCTGAGGGCAAGGCTTTTTGCGCCGGGCACGACCTCAAACAGATGAAGGCCCATCCCCAGTTGGCGTACTACCAGGGCCTGTTTGCCAAGTGCAGCAAGATGATGCTTTCCATTGCAAAGCTGCCAATCCCTGTCATTGCACGGGTTCAGGGCCTGGCCACTGCGGCGGGGTGCCAGCTGGTTGCGCAATGTGATCTGGCGGTGGCGGCGGAGAGTGCCAGCTTCGGGGTCAATGGCATCGATGTGGGTCTTTTCTGCGCTACGCCAAGCGTTCCTCTTGTGCGCAATGTGCCGGCCAAGAAAGCCATGGAAATGCTGCTGACCGGCGGTTTCATTGCTGCCCAGGAAGCGCTTGAGCAGGGCTTGGTGAACAAGGTTGTTCCGGCGGCTGAGCTGGACACTGCCATTGATGAATTTCTGACGGCCATCTGCTCCAAGCCCCGAGACGCCATTTCTGTGGGCAAGCAATTGTTCTATCAGCAACGCGAACTTGGCCTGGAAGCCGCTTATCAACTCGCAGGCCAGACCATGGCGTGCAACATGATGCTGGATGTGGCGCAAGAAGGCGTGCAGGCATTCATCGAGAAAAGGGAACCCGCATGGCGTCGTTAACCCCAGATTTGACCAACGCTTCCGGGATGCGCATCGATGATTGGCACGCCTGGTGGGCCAGCGTGAGCCAGCGGGGCGTGCTCATAGAGATTGCACTGATTGCTTGTTGTGGGCTGATCGCGTGGGGGTTGGCAGCGGCTGCGCGCCGCAGTTGGCCGCGCGTATCGGACACGTCCTCCATTCTTACCGGCACACGCGCTTTTGACGGCGTGCTGTTTCCCATGTTGTGGCTGGGTCTAACCTACTTGACCCGTCTGGAGCTGTCACGCTGGCAAGCTGTGCCGTTTTTACGCGTAGCCCTGCCTGCTCTCGTGGCTCTGGTGGTGATTCGTATCGGTGTGAAGGTGCTTCAGGCGGCATTTCCCAAAGCCGAATCCGTGCGGGCGCTGGAGCGATCCATCTCCTGGGCTGTTTGGCTTGGGGTGGTGCTCTGGGTGATCGGGGTGTTGCCACTGGTCATGGAAGAGTTGGACGGCCTGACCTGGCAGATGGGCGGCTCCAAGATTTCCGTGGCGATGTTGCTGCGTGGTGCGGTCACCGTGGGCGCCGTTGTCATGCTCGCGTTGTGGGTTTCAGCGGCCATTGAGGCCAGGCTGCTGAAGGCGGCGAGTGGCGCCAGCCTTTCTGTGCGTATTGCCATCGCCAATGCCGTTCGCGCCCTGTTGCTGTTCATTGGCGTACTGATGGCGTTGTCCACGGTGGGGATCAACCTCACGGCGCTTTCTGTATTGGGTGGTGCCATCGGTGTGGGTATCGGTTTGGGCTTGCAGAAGCTGGCTGCCAACTATGTCAGCGGATTTGTGGTCCTGGCTGAGCGTGCGATTCGCATAGGCGATGTGGTTCGGGTCGATAACTATGAGGGCCAGGTGACCGACATCCGTACTCGCTATACCGTGATTCGTGCAGGTAATGGCGGCGAATCCATCGTACCCAATGAAATGATGGTGACTCAGCGCGTGGAGAACCTTTCGCTGGCGGACCGGCGGGTTTCAAGGTCCACCGTAGTTTCAGTTGGCTATGACAGCGACGTTGATCTGGTCATGACCTTGCTGCGTCAAGCGGCATTGTCCAGCTCTCGTGTTCTTCGCGAACCCGCGCCGTCAGTGTCGCTGTCTTCTTTCGGGGCAGATGGCCTGGAATTTACGGTGGGTTTCTGGGTGGACCAGCCTGAATCAGGTCAACTTGGACTGCGTTCTGAAGTCAACCTTGCCATTTTGCGCGCTTTGCGTGCGAACAATATCGACATTCCTTACCCGCACAGGGTGGTGCATACCGTGTCTGATGCGCCAGTCAAAGTTGCGATTGAGGGGGAAAGCGCTGAACCTGACGCCAAACGTGAAGCGGACAAAAACAATGCGCCAACCGACAATCCGAAAAAATAAAAAGAACGATCGTTCGAATTTCGCTTAACATGTGGCCAGCAGGCTAGTTTTCCGTGTTTTGGAATGGGGCGCGCGTTCCAGGAGATGTTCCTAGATTGGTACACCCCGCTGAAACGTTCCAGACGGTGGACTAGAATGTTTGGTTAAGGCCGGTAGGGGCGCCTCGTGCTGAGGCTTGAACCCGGCCACGAATTTCAAAACCAGCAGGAGATTTCTTAAATGAAAGCACTCGTCGCCGTCAAGCGCGTCGTGGACTACAACGTGAAAGTGCGTGTCAAGAATGACGGCACTGGGGTAGACATTGCAAACGTGAAGATGAGTATGAACCCCTTCGACGAAATTGCTGTCGAAGAGGCTGTTCGCCTGAAAGAAAAGGGCGTGGTCACAGAAATCATCGCCGTCTCGTGCGGTGATGCAAAATGCCAGGAGACTCTGCGCACGGCCATGGCCATTGGCGCTGACCGCGGCATTCTCGTCGAAACCGACGCCGAGCTGCAGCCCCTGGCAGTTGCCAAGCTCCTCAAGGCCCTGGTCGACAAAGAACAACCCCAACTCATCATCCTGGGCAAACAAGCCATTGATGATGATGCCAATCAGACTGGCCAGATGCTTGCAGCCTTGGCCGACCTGCCACAGGCCACTTTCGCAAGCAAGGTCGAAGTCGAAGGCGACAAGGCCAATGTCACCCGTGAGGTCGACGGCGGCCTGGAGACCATCTCCATCAGCCTGCCAGCGGTCATTACCACCGACTTGCGTCTGAACGAGCCACGCTATGTCACTTTGCCTAACATCATGAAGGCCAAGAAAAAGCAGCTCGATGTGATCAAACCAGACGAGCTGGGCGTTGATGTGGCTCCCCGCCTGAAAACCCTGAAAGTGGCTGAGCCTCCCAAGCGCGGCGCTGGCATCAAGGTGCCGGACGTGGCCACCCTGGTGGACAAGCTCCGTAATGAAGCCAAGGTGATCTGAGGCACCTCAAGCCACAGGCCCAACTCAAGGATTTGAAGACATGACCACACTCGTCATCGCTGAACACGACAACGCCAGCATCAAAAGCGCCACCCTGAACACAGTTACCGCCGCAGTAGCCTGCGGTGGCGACGTGCATGTGCTGGTGGCCGGCCACAATGCCCAAGCCGCAGCTGATGCTGCTGCCAAAGTGGCAGGCGTTTCCAAAGTACTGTTGGCTGACAGCGCCGCGCTGGGCCATAGCCTGGCAGAAAACGTTGCAGCCCAGGTGCTCGCCATTGCAGGCGACTACTCGCACATTCTTTTCCCAGCCACTGCCAGCGGCAAGAACGTCGCGCCCCGCGTGGCCGCCAAGCTTGATGTGGCCCAGATCAGCGACATCATCAAGGTGGATAGCCCCGACACCTTTGAGCGTCCTATTTATGCAGGCAACGCCATTGCCACTGTGCAAAGCGCCGACAAGGTCAAGGTGATCACCGTTCGTACCACAGGCTTCGACGCCGCAGCCGCCACCGGTGGAAGCGCAGCTGTTGAAAGCGTGGCTGCTGCCGCAGATGCTGGCAAGAGCAGCTTCGTGAAAGCCGAGCTGGCCAAGAACGACCGCCCAGAACTGACAGCCGCCAAGATCGTCGTTTCCGGTGGCCGGGCACTGGGCAGTGCAGAGAAGTTCCAGGAAGTCATGACGCCCCTGGCCGACAAGCTGGGTGCTGCCATTGGCGCTAGCCGCGCGGCTGTGGACGCAGGCTACGCACCGAACGACCTGCAGGTTGGTCAGACCGGCAAGATTGTGGCTCCACAGCTGTATGTGGCAGCAGGCATCTCCGGCGCTATCCAGCATTTGGCCGGTATGAAAGACTCCAAAGTGATCGTGGCCATCAACAAAGATGAAGAAGCCCCGATTTTCAGCGTAGCCGACTACGGTCTCGTAGCCGACTTGTTCACTGCAGTGCCTGAGCTCGAAAAGGCACTTTGATCCTTTAGGCCAGGATGAAATGAATCCCGGCCAGGCGGCGTTCAGCAGTTGTGCGAACGCCGTTTTTTTTCCTGCGTTCAGGTTTGGATACCCAGCAATCGCCTCCCACGGCGATGTTTGAGAACTGAGATTACGGAGACATCATGAGTTTCAAAGCTCCCGTCAAGGACATGCTGTTCAACATAGAGCATCTGGCACGCATAGACCAGATTGCCTTGATTCCCGGCTTTGAAGATGCGGGCCTGGAGACAGCACAAGCGGTGCTTGAAGAGTGCGCGCGGTTCAACGAAGGCGTGACAGCGCCGTTGAACGTGGAAGGCGATCTTGCACCGTCTTCACTCAAAGATGGCGTGGTCACCACCACGCCAGGGTTCAAGGAAGCCTTCCAGCAGTATGCGGAAGGTGGGTGGCAAGGCCTTCAGCACCCCAGTGAGTATGGTGGCCAGGGCCTGCCCAAGACCATTGGTGCAGCATGTGGTGAAATCCTGAACTCAGCCAACCTCAGCTTTGCACTGTGCCCTCTGCTGACCGATGGCGCCATTGAAGCTCTGCTCACCGCGGGCAGCGACGAGCTGAAAAGCGTCTATCTGGAAAAACTCGTCGCAGGCCAATGGACAGGCACTATGAACCTGACCGAGCCACAGGCGGGCAGTGACCTGGCCCTGGTGCGCACGCGTGCGGAGACCAAGCCTGACGGTACTTACAGAATCTTCGGCACCAAGATCTTTATCACCTACGGTGAGCATGACATGGCCGAGAACATCGTCCATCTGACGCTCGCACGTGTGGCTGGTGCTCCCGAAGGTGTCAAGGGCATCAGCTTGTTCGTGGTGCCCAAATTCCTGGTGAAGGCCGACGGCACACCTGGCGCACGCAACGACGTTCACTGCGTGAGCCTTGAACACAAGATGGGCATCAAGGCCAGCCCTACGGCCGTGTTGCAGTTTGGTGATGGCATTGGCGAAGCGGCTGAACCTGGCGCGGTGGGCTACCTGGTCGGCGAGGAAAACCGCGGCTTGGAATACATGTTCATCATGATGAACGCTGCCCGTTATGCGGTGGGCGTGCAAGGTATTGCAGTGGCTGAGCGGGCTTACCAAAAAGCCGCCGCCTTCGCCAAGGAGCGCGTGCAAAGCCGCCCAGTGGATGGCAGTGTCAAAGGCAGCGCCACCATTATTCATCACGCGGACGTACGCCGCATGCTGATGACCATGCGCGCCCTGACTGAGGCCAGCCGTGCCATGGCCACGGTGGCAGCTGCGGCTTATGACGCGGCTCACCAGCACCCGGATGCAGAAGTCCGCAAAGAAAACCAGACCTTCTACGAATTTCTGGTGCCGCTGGTCAAAGGCTACAGCACAGAGATGAGTCTGGAAGCCACCAACCTGGGCGTTCAGGTGCATGGCGGTATGGGCTTCATTGAGGAAACCGGTGCCGCGCAGTACTACCGCGACGCCAAGATCCTGACCATCTACGAAGGCACTACGGCCATTCAGGCCAATGACCTGGTAGGGCGCAAGACTGCTCGTGATGGCGGCCAAACCGCGTTGGGTCTGGCAGCGCAGATTGAAGCCACTGAGAAAGAGTTGGCCGCAGGCAGCGATGACGCACGCGCCGTGGGCAAACGCCTGGCAGCAGCGCGCAAAGCCTTCGTGGACGTGGTGAACTTCATTGCCGCGCAGGCCAAGGCAGACCCCAACGCAGCCTATGCTGGCAGCGTTCCTTACCTCATGCTGGCAGGTAACTTGGTGGCGGGCTGGCAGATGGGCCGTGCCTTGCAGGTGGCTGAGCAGCAGTTGGCAAAAGGCCATGAAGAAGCCTTCATGCGAGCCAAGATCACGACTGCGCGTTTCTACGCCGACCACATCCTGACGCGTGCATCTAGCCTGCGTGACGCCATCGTCGAAGGTGCGGGCAGCGTGTCCGCGCTGGCGATCGACGACTTCTGATCGCTCGATACACGGAGCTTGCGGGTCTTCAGTTCGCTTAGCTCCGTGGTCTCTGTGATCTCAGGGGCGCGGTAAATTTGCCCAAGCGCATCAAACCGTGCTCATCAACCCATGAACATTTTTTGACCTGGTGCAGCCGTTCAGAGGTTTGTTGAGCCTGTCGAGCTGGACCAGAAACTAATTTCCTTCACTACAAAAAAGGCGCTCTCATGTCCAAACTTCCTCCGGTCTTCGCCAAGTTGAAGTTCCCCGTGATCGGTTCGCCATTGTTCATCGTCAGCAATCCTCAGCTGGTGATTGCCCAATGTACGTCCGGCGTGGTCGGCTCCATGCCCGCGCTCAACGCCCGTCCGGCAGAACAACTGGAGGAATGGCTGATCGAGATCACTGAGGCGCTTGCCGCATGGGACAAGGCTAACCCGGACAATCCGGCAGCGCCCTTTGCCATCAACCAAATCGTGCACAAGAGCAATGACCGCTTGGACCACGACATGCAGCTTTGCGCCAAGTACAAGGTGCCCATCATCATCACCAGCCTGGGCGCTCGTGAAGATGTGAACCAGGCTGTGCATTCGTGGGGTGGGGTGGTGATGCACGACGTGATCAACAACGTCTTTGCTCACAAAGCGATTGAAAAAGGCGCCGACGGCTTGATTGCAGTGGCAGCAGGTGCAGGCGGACATGCCAGCGCCAAGAGCCCATTTGCCATGATTCAGGAAATCCGCCAGTGGTTTGACGGCCCACTGGCCCTGTCGGGCTCCATTGCATCAGGCGGCGCCGTTCTGGCTGCTCAGGCCATGGGTGCGGATTTTGCCTATATCGGCTCAGCCTACATTGCCACCCACGAAGCCCGTGCCGTAGATGGCTACAAGCAGATGATTTGCGAAAGCAATTCTGACGACATCGTCTACAGCAACTTCTACACAGGTGTGCTGGGCAACTACCTCAAAGGCAGCATTCGCAATGCTGGCATGGACCCAGAAAATCTGCCACAAAGCGACCCCAGCAAAATGAACTTCTCTGGCGGTGGCTCAGCCAAAGCCTGGAAAGATATCTGGGGTTGTGGCCAAGGCATTGGCGCCATCAAAGAGGTGGTGGGCGCCGCTGAATTGACCGCGCGTTTGAAGCGCGAATACCAGGAAGCCAAGGCCAGACTGCTGGCCTGACCCCGCAATAAGCTACAGCCTGCTTGCAAGTAGGCTGTTCCCCCTGGCACCTCCTGGTTGCAGCTTGGCTGGGACAGCGCCCTAGGAACCCCAAATTGCCAAGCTGGAGCTTGGCGCTCCCAGGGAAAACCAAAGCGCGTCAGGATGCGACTCCACGAAGCACCATTCCGTTCAGGCCGTACAGCCCTAGCCAGTCGGATGCTCTCCTGGGAGCGCCAAGCTCCAGCTTGGCAATTCGTGGCCACTGCCAACGCTTCCATGCCAAGCTGGCGCTTGGCACTCCCAGGGGGTAGCTCAGCGGAAACAGCAAGTGCCTGGCTATCTCAGGCCTGACTGCGTCTACCCGCCAAGCGCCGCATGCCCAGCATGCCGCATAGCAGTGCGAGCCCGCCCAATACCCATTCAGAGGCAGTCGGCACAGCGGTGACTTCAGGCGCAGGGACCGGAGCTGACGCTGCATCATCAAAGCAAACGCCTATTAGCGTTCCAAGATCCCCCGTGTTTTCCTGAAGCGTCAGGCTCGTTATGGTCACCGGAACATTGTTTGTGAGGCGCACGATGCCAGAACTAATCATTTCAGTGCCAACGATAGTGTTACCACTGATCACCAAGGGACCAGGCGAAACGCCTCCTGGCAGCGCAGAGATATCGCTAGGCACTGGTGTGTACGGGCCTGTACTGGTAGAGATGGACAGCACATCCAGCGCTTGATGGCCCTCCAGCATTAAGCGAATGCTGCTGGTGTTGATCGGGTGGCTGAAATTCAGCGAGCAGGCAAATGCCCCATTCTCGTTGACACCCAATCCAATACCTTCGTATGAATAGGGCCAGGGAATACTCGGTGGAAACTGCGCCGCCCCCATGGGGTTCCACACGCCGTGGGCTTGATCGTCAGCGCAACCTGAAACAGTAACTGACCCATAGGTTCCAGGCCCACGGGTCAGGCACTGCTGCACGGCCTGAACCGAGAAGGAACACACCAATAAAGTGGCCAGAGCCAAAGCGCGGCGGGGGAGTCTGTTGCTAAAGATGGCGTTCACGGAGACTTTAAAGAAGATCTGAAACGTATGGATGCCTTAAAAGTATACAGATACATTTGAGCTGCTTTCAGAACGAAAGTTATCAAGCGCCCCAAGAGCGTTCATGCGGTGAAATTGTCAACATCGGACAACGAGGAACGAGGAACGAGCAACGGTATGGCTGTGTGCGAGATCACGGAGCGGGTGGTTTTTGCCGGTGGGGCATAAGGGATCCGTTCACACCTTCTCAGTCTGGCTGGTCTTGCGAATCCTCATGGTCACCTATTGACGCTGAGCTTAGGCTGTCCTGAATTGGCCGAAGGGGCGAAGAACCGCGCAAGGTTTCGACAGGCTCAACCCGAACGGCCTTTTTAGTTCAAATGAGTTGAGCTGGAGCTCGTCGTCCTACTTCAGTTGGCCGCCAATACATCAAGCAATTCTTGCTCAATCTCCAACTGCGTTTTGTTGTGCTGCAACTGGCTCCCTTGAAGCAAGAAAGTATCTTCAACGCGTTCGCCCAGCGTGGTGATTTTGGCCAGCTCTACACTGATTGCATGGGCGCCCAGGACATGCGCTATGCCATAGAGCAAGCCGGCGCGGTCGCTGGCAGAGACGCTCAGCAGCCACCGCTGCGCTTTGTCGTCTGGCCGCAGGTCTACCCTGGGGGTGATGGGGAAGCTCTTGACGCGGCGGGACACTCTTCCCAGGCGGGGCGCGGGCAAGGGGGCCTCGCTGCTGATGGCTAGAGGAAGTTCTGCCTCCACCAGATTGACAAACTCGCGGTAGTGGTTGGGGATCATGGAACTGACGACCTGAAAGGTGTCCAGCGCATGCCCATCTCGTGTGGTGTGGATCTTGGCGTCCAGAATGGAGAAGCCGGCGCGGTCGAAGTACCCGCAGATGCGGGCAAACAGGTCTGGGCGGTCCTGGGCGTATACCAGTACCTGCAAGCCTTCACCAATGGGGGACACCCGAGCGCGCACAATGGTTTTGGCAGTTGTGGTCGCGACAGCACTGGTACTGGCAACTGCACCAAGGCCCTTGGATGGCACATGGCGCGACAGTTGTTTGGCGTGCCAGGCAATTTCACCGGCGTCGTGGCGCATGAAGTAGCTGACGTCCAGCGTATCCCACAGCGCTTTATGCGCCTCATGGGGTTCAGACGCCAGAGCCAATTGCACCAGAGCCTCGCGTTTGCGCGATTCGATGACGGCGTCTGCGTCGGGTGCACGGCCGCCGAGGGCCCTAACGGTCAGTTTGTACAGGTCTTCCAGCAGCTTGGCTTTCCAGGCGTTCCATACCTTGGGACTGGTGCCACGGATGTCGGCCACGGTCAGCAGGTAGAGCGCGGTTAGGTAGCGCTCATTGCCTACTCGGGCGGCAAAGCTGGTGATGACGTCTGGATCGCTCAAGTCTTCCTTTTGCGCGATCCGGCTCATGGCCAGGTGTTCACGCACAAGGAACTCAATGAGCTTGGTGTCTTGTGGATCTATACCGTGCTGCTGGCAGAAGCGCCGCACATCCTGCGCGCCCAGGTCTGAGTGGTCTCCGCCCCGGCCTTTGGCTATGTCATGGAACAGCGCGGCCAGGAAAAGAATCCACGGCTTGTCCCAGCCGGCGGCCAACTGGGAGCAAAACGGGTATTCATGCGCATGCTCTGCCATGAAAAACCGCCGTACATTGCGCAGCACCATCAATATGTGCTGGTCGACGGTGTAGACGTGAAACAGGTCGTGCTGCATCTGCCCCACGATGCGCCGGAATATCCACAGGTAACGGCCTAGTACCGACGTCTGATTCATCAGCCGCATGGCATGCGTAATGCCTTGCGGTTGCTTCATGATGGATAAAAATGTGGCGCGGTTGACCGGGTCCGTGCGAAACGCGTGGTTCATCAGCGTGCGCGCGTTGTAGAGCGCGCGCAGGGTGCGCATGGACAAACCCTTGGCACCGGGCGTCTGGGCATAAAGGAGAAAGGTCTCCAAAATGGCTCTTGGGTTTTTCTCGTAGAGATCGTCGCTGGCCACTTCGATCATGCCGGCTTTCTCGAAAAACCGGTCGTTGATGCGCACCAATTCGGGCAAAGGCTCGCCATGCGCTCTGCGAAGATATTCCTCAATGCCTTGCAGCAGAATTTGATTGAGTTGCGTGACTGCCTTGGCTGCCCAGTAATAGCGGCGCATCAGCACTTCGCTGGCCCGTGTGACGATGCGACCGTCTTCAGAAAAGCGGTTGCTGAAGCCGAAAGATTCGGCCACGGAGGTTTGCAGGTCGAACACCAGCCTGTCTTCACGGCGGCCGGCTATCAGGTGCAGGCGGGCGCGGGTAAGGGACAGCACGGCTTCGTTGTGCCGAAGCTGACGCAATTCATGCGGAGTGGCCAGGCCGGCACGCGCCAGATCTTCCCACTTGCCGCCTATGCCGGCGGCGCGTGCCGCCCAGAGGATGATCTGCAAGTCGCGCAGGCCGCCCGGCGATTCCTTGCAATTGGGCTCCAGCGCGTAGGGAGTGTCTTCGTATTTCGCGTGGCGCTGCCGCATTTCCAGGCGCTTGGCGGTAAAAAAGTCCAGCGGGTCGAGCTGCGCTGTAAACCGTTTCTGAAAATCTTTGAAAAGCTCACGGTTTCCAATGATCAGCCGACTCTCGAGCAAAGCAGTCTGCACCGTGACGTCATGTTCAGCCAGAGACAGGCATTCCGCTATGGTTCTGACGCTGGAGCCTATTTCCAGGCCTGCGTCCCAGCAACTGCCTATGAACTGTTCTATGCGGTGGCGCAGTACTTCGTCAGTGGCCGGGCTCGCGTCTGCAGGTAACAGGAGCAGGACATCAATGTCCGAATACGGAAACAGCTCGCCTCTGCCGTAACCTCCCACCGCAGCCAGGGCAAAGTGGCCGTCGAAGCCCGCCGCACGCCATAGGTCGCGCAGAACGTCGTCGGCCCATTTGGACACGCCCGCCAGCGCCGCCCGCACGCCCCGGGTGTTGGATCCCGCAGCCAGCATGTCGGCCAGCAGGGCGGCTTTTTTCTGTCGATAGTTATCGCGCAGCGTCTGCGTTGGGGTGGGGAGTGCAGAGTTTGTCGCGATGCTCATAAGGGCAGTTGGTGGGCAGGTTGTCAGGCGGCGATGGCCGACTTGGCGGTAACGAAGTCCGGTATGGCTGGACTGCCACTGGAGAGTGTCAGCACCTCGTACCCGGTGGGGGTGACCACGACAGTGTGCTCCCACTGGGCTGACAGTGAGCGGTCTTTGGTAACGATGGTCCAGCCATCGTTCATTTCACGGATGTCGCGGCGTCCGATGTTGACCATGGGCTCGATGGTGAAAATCATGCCAGGGACCAGCTCTTCACCGGTACCTGGCTTGCCGTAGTGGAGAATCTGCGGGTCTTCATGAAATTTCTGGCCAATGCCGTGGCCGCAGAATTCACGCACCACTGAGAGCCCATGGCCTTCCACGAATTTCTGGATGGCATGGCCAATGTCACCCAGGCGAGCCCCGGGTTTGACCTGCTCAATGCCGTGCCACATGGATTCATAGGTGATGGAGCACAGGCGCTTGGCAGCAATGGAGGTTTCACCAATCAGGAACATGCGGCTGGTATCGCCGAACCAGCCCTCAGGGGTGATCACGGTCACATCCACGTTGACGATATCCCCTTTTTTGAGGGGTTTGTCTGCGGGAATGCCGTGGCACACCACATGGTTGACCGAAGTGCACAGGTGGGCGGGGAAGGGCGGGTACCCGGGGGGCTGATAGCCTATGGTGGCCGACCTTGTGCCCTGGGTGGCCATATGGGCAGAGGCCAGGCGGTCGATTTCCAGTGTCGTGATGCCGGGCACGATGTGGGGAGTGATCGCATCCAGCACTTCAGACGCCAAACGGCAAGCTGTGCGCATGGCCGCAATGCCGGCTTCATCTTTGATGGTGATTGTCATAGGCAAAATTATCCCATCGTGGCGCCGTTTGCGCAGGCTGATGTTCATGGGCATTTGCGGGGTCATCTGCAAGGTCGGGAACCAGGGCCTTGCACGGCGGATAAAATTACGGATTCCCAGCGTCCACCCCAGTCAGCGGTGGGCGTTGCCCAATTCACCTCGTCTTGCCACCGTCGGCCCGCACCGTGACCCAGCAGATCAATTTTTTTGAGGGCGGCAACGCGCTCAGCGATTTCCGTATTCGCCAATTGTTGCCGCGCCTGCAGGCGGTCAACCCGCAGGTTCAGTCGCTTTCAGCCCGCTTTGTGCACCTGGTGTCTTTTGATTCCAGCCCTTCTGAGGCCGATGAGCAGCGTTTGGCAGCCTTGTTGACCTACGGCGAGCCAGCGGCCTCTGGCGCGGCTTCCGGCGTGGCAGTCATTGTGGGACCCCGTTTGGGAACGGTGTCTCCCTGGGCCAGCAAGGCCACCGATATTGCCCGCAACTGCGGCATTTCTCTGCACCGGGTAGAGCGTTTGGTGGAATACCGCGTGGATCTGCGTGGCGCAAAAGTGTCAGAGGCTGATCTTGTCGCACTGGCGGGCCTCTTGCATGACCGCATGACGGAGACCGTGCTGGCCTCCCGTGACCAGGCCAAAGCCTTGTTCACAGCTTTGCAACCACAGCCCATGGACCATGTGGACGTGCTGGCAGGTGGCAAGGCTGCTCTGGAAAAAGCCAATGCTGACTGGGGTTTGGCGTTGGCGGCCGATGAAATTGACTATTTGCTGGCGGCCTTCACCAACCTGGGCCGCAACCCCACTGATGTGGAGTTGATGATGTTCGCGCAGGCCAATAGCGAACACTGCCGGCACAAGATTTTCAATGCCGAGTTCACCATTGACGGCGTGGCGCAAGAGCGCAGCTTGTTCGGCATGATCCGCAACACGCATGCACTGGCGCCCAAACACACCGTGGTGGCCTACAGCGACAACTCGGCGGTGATGGAAGGCAACATCAGCGAAGTCTTTCAGCCGCAACCCCTTTCGTCCGGGTCGGCCAGCTACCAGAAGCAAACCGAGCTGCGGCATGTACTGATGAAGGTGGAAACGCATAACCACCCCACGGCCATCAGTCCATTCCCAGGCGCCAGTACCGGCGCTGGTGGTGAAATTCGCGATGAAGGCGCTACCGGCCGGGGCGCGCGGCCCAAGGCCGGGTTGTCTGGGTTCACGGTCAGCAAGCTGTGGGACAGCCCGCTGGGCAAGCCTGAGCACATGGCCAGCCCGCTGCAGATCATGACCGAAGGCCCTCTGGGCGCTGCGGCATTCAACAATGAATTTGGTCGCCCCAACCTGGTGGGCTATTTCCGCGAATATGAGCTGGACGTGGCAGGCGTGCAGCGCGGCTATCACAAGCCCATCATGATTGCCGGCGGCTTGGGCAGCATCGATGCACGCCTGACGCACAAGATTGAATTCCCTGCGGGCAGCCTGCTGATTCAGCTGGGTGGCCCCGGCATGCGCATTGGCATGGGCGGCGGCGCAGCCAGCTCCCTGGCCAGCGGCACCAATGCGGCCCATCTTGATTTTGACTCCGTGCAGCGCGGTAACCCGGAAATTGAGCGCCGTGCCCAGGAGGTGATCACCCAATGCCAGGCGCTGGGTGATGCCAATCCCGTGCTGGCCATTCACGACGTGGGAGCAGGCGGGCTGTCCAACGCTTTTCCTGAACTGACCAATGACGCGGGCCGCGGTGCACGCTTTGATCTCAGGTCGGTTCCGCTGGAAGAAAGCGGTCTGGCACCTAAGGAAATCTGGTGCAACGAGAGCCAGGAACGCTATGTTCTGGCCATTGCGCCCGAGTCGCTGCCTCTTTTTGAAGAACTTTGCGCGCGTGAACGGTGTCCGTTTTCGGTCGTAGGGGTGGCCACCGAAGAGCGCCAACTGGTGGTGGGCGAGGTGGATCTGGAGGCTTCGGCGCCCTCTGCCTCGTCAGCGGAAGGTGAGCCTGTGGACATGCCCATGAGCGTGCTCCTGGGCAAACCGCCCAAGATGCACCGAGACGTGAAGACGGTGGAGCGCGAATTTGCGCCTTTGAAGCTCGATGGCCTGACGCTTCAGGACTCGGTGATCAAGGTACTTAGCCACCCCACAGTGGCTAGCAAGCGCTTTTTGATCACCATCGGAGACCGCACCGTCGGCGGACTGACGCACCGCGACCAGATGGTCGGCCCCTGGCAGGTGCCAGTGGCTGATTGCGCTGTCACTTTGGCTGATTACGCTGGCTTTGCCGGCGAAGCCATGAGCATGGGCGAACGCACGCCTCTTGCGGCCATAGATGCACCGGCCAGCGGCCGCATGGCGGTGGCCGAGGCCATTACCAATTTGCTGGCTGCACCCATTTCGCTGCCCAAGATCAAGCTTTCTGCCAACTGGATGGCAGCCTGTGGCGAAGCTGGCGAAGACGCTGCGCTCTACGCCACCGTCAAGGCGGTGGGAATGGAGCTGTGCCCGGCACTGGGCGTGGCCATTCCCGTGGGCAAGGATTCCCTGTCCATGCGCACGCAGTGGCAAGACGAAGGCGGTGCGGCCAAGAAAGTCACCTCACCCGTCAGCCTGATCATCAGCGCCTTTGCAACGCTGGACGATGTGCGCGGCACCCTGACTCCGCAACTGGAGGCGCAAGACGACACCACCCTGGTCCTGATCGATCTGGGCAAGGGCAAGCATCGTCTGGCGGGCAGTGTTTTGGCGCAAACCGTTGACCAGTCAGGCTGCCCCAAGACCGATGGTGTGCCTGATCTGGATGATCCGAAAGACCTGGTGGCCCTGGTGGCTGCGGTCAATGAACTGCGCGCCGAAGGAAAGATCCTTGCCTACCATGACCGCAGTGACGGCGGCCTGCTTGCGGCCGCTGCCGAAATGGCCTTCGCGGGACATGTAGGGGTGGCGCTCAATGTTGACTTGCTGGTCACTGAAGGCGACGGCATCAGTGACAGCAAGGCCGAGTATGGCGATGCCAAAAACTGGACCGGGCAGGTGAGTGCACGGCGCGAGGAGCTCACGCTGAAAGCTCTGTTTGCTGAAGAATTGGGCGTGGTGCTTCAGGTGCGTACGGCGGAGCGCGATGCGGTCATGCAGAAGCTGCGCGCGCATGGCCTGTCCAAGCACAGCCATTTCATCGGCAAGACGCGCCCAGCTTCTTCCAGCATTGACAAAGGCAAGGGCGAGCTTTCCATCTGGCGTGACGCCAAGGAGATCTTCTCGGCCCCGCTGCACGATTTGCATCAGGTGTGGGACAGCGTCAGCTGGAAGATCGCCCGCGAGCGTGACAACCCAGCCTGTGCCGATTCAGAGCACGCCGCAGCTGGCGTTGCAGATGACCCAGGCATGCATGTGCACCTGCCTACGCCTTTGCCGGTGCCGGTGGCGGCCAGTTTTGTGGTCACGGCGCGCCCGCGTGTGGCCATCTTGCGCGAGCAGGGCGTGAACTCGCATGTTGAAATGGCCTATGCGTTCACAGAGGCTGGCTTTGAAGCGGTCGACGTGCACATGACCGATCTGCAAACCGGCCGCGCATCTCTGACTGATTTCAAAGGCATGGTGGCCTGCGGTGGGTTCAGCTATGGCGACACACTGGGTGCTGGCATCGGCTGGGCCAGGTCCATCACTTTCAACCCGCTGCTGACAGACCAGTTCCAGGCTTTCTTTGCCCGCACGGATACGTTTGGCCTGGGAGTGTGCAACGGATGCCAGATGTTCGCCGAATTGGCAGACATCATCCCGGGTGCAGAGGCTTGGCCACGCTTTACTACCAATCGCAGCGAACGCTTTGAGGCGCGGCTGTCCATGGTTGAAGTGCTGGAATCACCCAGCCTGTTCTTCAAGGACATGGCGGGCGCCCGGTTGCCGATTGCGGTGGCGCACGGCGAGGGCTATGCCAATTTTGGCGCGAGAGGGGATGCTGCCAAGGTCATTGCGGCCATGCGTTTCGTAGACAACCAGGGCGCTGCGACTGAAACCTACCCCTTTAACCCTAACGGTAGTGCAGGTGGGTTGACCTCGGTGACCACCGCAGACGGGCGATTCACGGCCTTGATGCCGCACCCTGAGCGCGTGTTCCGCAATGTACAGATGAGCTGGACATCACAGGACAAGAGTGCGTTCAGCCCCTGGATTCAGCTTTGGCGCAATGCGCGCAAGTGGGTGGGGTAGGCAAGGCCAACGGGCTGACCAGGCTGTAGCTGGCCTGTTCCGGATGGGGCGGTTGCCCCGAATAGACATGCCAGCGTGCGGGTAATCCTGCGTCCGTATCCCGGAGCTATTTGCTAAAGTTTTGAAGTTGTAGCTATTTGCAATTAAAGAGAGGGACTATGCGTCGCACAATACTTAAATCCTTGCTGGCTGCCCCGGTGGCCGCCGCCTTCCCCTCCGTGTGGGCGCAAGCTGCGAAGATTGAGAAACCAAAGCTCACCATCGCGGTGGGCGGTAAGAACCTTTTTTACTACCTTCCGCTGTCCATAGCTGAGCGTCAGGGCTATTTCAAGGCAGAGGGGCTTGACGTAGAGATTCCTGACTTTGCGGGTGGCTCCAAGGCGCTTCAGGCCTTGATTGGGGGCAGTGCGGATGTCGTGTCTGGTGCTTACGAGCACACCATCAACATGCAGGCTAAGAATCAATCGATTCAAGAGTTTGTACTGCAAGGTCGTGCGCCGCAGATCGTGCTTGCAGTGTCTAACCGCAACATGCCTAACTACCAGTCTATTGCCGATCTCAAAGGCAAGAAAATTGGTGTCTCTGCACCTGGATCCTCGACTTCCATGATGGCCACCTATGTGTTGTCCAAGGCCGGGCTGAAGGCTACCGACGTGTCATTCGTGGGGGTTGGAACCTCAAGCGGCGCGCTTTCCGCAGTGAAGTCTGGTCAGGTGGATGCGATTGCCAACCTCGACCCTGTCATTACTATGCTCGAGCGTGACAAGCTGATCAAGGTTATCTCTGATACCCGTACGCTCAAGGATACGCAAGCAGTCTACGGTGGCCCCATGCCTGCTGCCTGCCTGTACGCGCCCACCAAGTTCCTGAACGAGAACCCCAACACCGCCCAGGCACTGGCCAATGCCATGGTGCGCGCTTTGCGTTGGCTGCAAAAGACGGGTCCTTCCGATTTGGTGAAAACGGTGCCCGAGGCGTATTTGCTGGGTGACCGTTCGCTGTATCTGGATGCCTGGCTGCGTGTCAAGGAAGCCATGTCGCCTGACGGCATCATGCCGGACGCAGGCCCGGCAACGGCGCTGAAAATGCTGCAAACGTTTGACGCCGAGATTGCGAGCAAGAAGATCGATCTGTCCAAGACGTTTACCAACGCGTTTGCCAAGAAAGCGGCTGCCAAGTACGTTTAAGGCATGGCACCTTAGATGCCGCGCCATGCGCTCTTCGTCTGGCGCGGCCTTGTGAGGGGGATGTTTTTTCGGAGGGCCAGCCGTTCCGGCTTAAACCTCAAGCGCGGTCCCGGCTGAGCTGGCTTGCTCTGCTCCGAAACCGGACACACCGATCGAGCTGAGTGTGATTTACCTCCCGGGGCTGAGAGGCGAGAGGACCCAACAGATGCTGACAGCCGCACCAAGGCTGCCACACCAAATACCGATCGGGATTGTCGAAGCGCTGCACAAGGCTTCGACAGGCTCAGCCCGAACGGACTTTTATGAGTTGTAGCCTACCAAAAACAACAGTTTAAAAGTTGTCCGTTGTGAGGTTCTATGGTTTTGGTCAAGCGGGAAGTGGCATTCGAACTAACTAAAACCGTTCGGGCTGAGCCTGTCGAAGCCTCGTCCAACGCTTTGACCTCGACCCGCTTCAAAACTAATTTTTCTCCAAGCCCGTACAAAGCATGAATTCCCCAACTCCAGCGCTGGACCTGCAAGGCATCAGCGTCGTTTTTACCAGTCCCGACAACCCGGGGCAGCGCTATGTGGCCGTGCAGGAGGCCAGTTTGTCCGTGGCGCCTGGCGAGTTTGTTTCAGTCGTTGGCCCTACGGGCTGCGGAAAATCGACTCTTCTGAACATTGGCGCGGGCTTGCTGCACGCCTCCGGTGGCACAGTCAAAGTGTTTGGCGAGCCGCTGCAAGGCTTGAACCGCCGTGCAGGCTACATGTTCCAGGCAGATTCGCTCATGCCGTGGAAGAATGCCCTGGACAACGTCACTGCTGGTTTGGTGTTCCGCGGTGTGCCCACCGATGAAGCTGAGAGACAGGGCAAAGCCTGGCTGGCCCGTGTGGGGTTGGCAGGTTTTGAAGACCGCTATCCGCATCAGCTCTCAGGCGGTATGCGCAAGCGGGTGTCCATGGCCCAGACGCTCATCATGGACCCGGACATCGTGTTCATGGATGAGCCCTTTTCTGCCCTGGACATTCAAACTCGCCAGCTGATGGAAAACGAGCTGCTTGAGCTATGGGCCGCGCCAGGGCAGGGCGGTCATGGCAAGGCAGTGCTGTTCATTACGCATGACCTGGATGAGGCAATTGCTTTGTCCGACAGGGTGGTGGTATTGGCCGCAGGCCCGGCCACCCGACCTATCGGTGAGTTTGTCATTGACCTGCCGCGTCCGCGCGATGTCGCTGAAATTCGAGACAATCCGCGCTTTGCGGAGTTGCACGCCGCTATCTGGGCGGTACTGCGCGATGAAGTCTTGCGTGGTTACGAACAACAAAAAAGAAAGGCCGCGTAATCATGAATCGCTTGGCTTTGCGCACCTGGCAAATCGGCCTGTTGCTGATCATCTTGGTGCTTTGGCATATTGCATCCACGTCTTCCGATCAAGTGGCCTTCTTCTTCGGAAAACCGCTTGTAGTGGCATCCCGTCTGTGGAACTGGTTTGTGACGGAGGGCAATATCTATCAGCATCTGGGCGTGACTCTGCTTGAGACGCTGTTGGCATTCGCCATTGGCACGATTGCTGGCCTGGGTGTGGGCTTGTGGTTGGCTTTGTCTCCATTTGCTTCTGCCGTGCTGGACCCCTACCTCAAGGCCGCTAACGCCATGCCGCGGGTGATTTTGGCACCCATATTTGCGTTGTGGTTTGGTCTGGGTATCTGGTCCAAGGTGGCGCTGGCGGTCACGCTGGTGTTTTTTATTGTCTTCTTCAACGTTTATCAAGGTGTGAGAGAAGTCAGCCCGGTGGTGCTGGCCAATGCCCGAATGCTGGGGGCCAATGCACGCCAGTTGCTTCGCCATGTGTACGTGCCCAGTGCCATGAGCTGGGTCTTTTCCAGTCTTCACAGCTCGGTAGGCCTTGCCTTTGTCGGGGCCGTGGTGGGCGAATACCTGGGTTCTGCGCGCGGCGTGGGTTACTTGATCTTGCAGGCCGAAGGCAGTTTTGATATTGACACGGTGGTGGCCGGTATCGTGTTGCTCACCGCCTGTGCGCTCGTTCTGGATGGTCTGGTGGGGGTGGCAGAGCGCAGGCTCATGAAATGGCAGCCTCGTTCGGGGCAGACTGAGAAGTTGTAGCACTGGGGCCCGAGGCATTTTGCAGAGGCCTCAATGCCAAGCTGGAGCTTGGCGCTCCCAGGGGGGAACCAAAAAGCCGGACGCTTGGCAGTTTTAAGTAAGCGCTCTGGCGTGCTTTCTTGGAAGTTGGCTGTTTCCTGGGAGCGCCAAGCTCCAGCTTGACAATTTCGAGCGCAGGCTAAGGGCGTTCCCGTTTGAATTCAGTCGTTCTCTCAACCGTCAGGGCTATTTGCTAGGGGCTGCAATGCCAAGTTGGAGTTTGGCGCTCCCAGGGGGGAACCAAAAACCGGACGCTTGGCAGTTTTAAGTATGCGCTTTGGGTGCTTTCTTGGAAGTTGGCTGTTTCCTGGGAGCGCCAAGCTCCAGCTTGGCAATTTCGGGCTAAGGCTGGGTAGGGCCTTACTCAGGCTCAACCGCCTCAACTGGCGGCGGTGGTTTGACCAACAGCACTGGGACGGGCGAGTCTTGAACCAGGCGCTCAGATGTGGAGCCGCCTTCTAGTGCCCGGCGGATCAGGCCCAGGGCGCGAGAGCCCATGATTACCATGTCGCACTGGTGAATTTCTATCAATTCGAGCATGGCCTGCGCAGGATCGCCTGAGATGACAGCCGTTTCATACGGCACTCCGGCTGATTCCAGCAGCAGGGCCGAAGGTGCGATCAAGTCTTCCCCAACTTCCAACGCGGCGTTTTCTATCAATTGTGGATGATCGGCCGTGACGATCTCGTAGAAAGAAGCGGGCTCCTGCACATTGGCGAGCACGAAGCTGGCCCTCAAGCCGTCCTGCAATAAACGCAAAGCGAAGCGGGTTTCGTGAAGCGAAAGTTCGGTGCCGTCGACTGGTAGAAGAATTTTCATGCTTGTCTTTCTTATAAGTGACTCAGGGGCGTGCTCACAAACAGAGCGAGGTTGATCGTTGCTCGTAATCACATTTTTTAGAGACTGGTCATCATTGAATAGTTCTATTCGAGTTGGGGTTAAGTCGACAGAATCAGCGGCGAAATCCCTTCCTGCTTATTGAGCGGGCGAGCCTGCAGACGATTCGCCGGCCGCAGGTTGTTGCACGGGTGCTGGCCGAGCGGAGGGTGTGCCCCGCTTAATTTCTTCCTGCGTGGCTCTGGGGGCCGCTCCTGCCTTGGGTGCTTGCGTGGCCTTGGACAACAGAGGCGCACAGCCCTGATCGTCTTCCGCACCAGGAACCGTGATGGGCACCAAAGCCAGTGCACCCGGCGCCGCAGCGACGGCAGCGACAGCGACCGCTGCCCGAAGGATCAGGGGGCCTGGCTTGACGCCGACGTTGGCCTTCGCGAAAGGCCCGCGGACTTCCAGCGGAGTGCGCAAAGAGAAAAACTTGAGCTCGTAGGCTTTGGGATTCACATCCAGATCGACGATTTCGCGGGCCATATCTGCGGTGCCGGTGATGTCGATCAAAGCATCTTCGGTGTTGATCTTGACGTTGCGCGCATACGCAACTCCGTTGACGACTGGTACGTCCGCCACAGCGCAGCGCAATTGGACTTCCTTGTCGGTACCGAACAATTTTGAAAGCACCACACTGCCCAGATTCAAGCCAGCCAGGTCCAGCAACTGCTGGCTCATGACGCCGTCGCGAACATAAAGTTTAGCTTCACCGTTGGCACTCGCCAGTATGCTGGCGACGGAGTTACCCTGACCATCCAGGGCGATGCCGCCATCCACGCGGCCCAGACTTTTCTTCATCAGTTCGATCTTGGGGAAAAGCGCAGATAGACTCAAGCCATCCACGTTTCCGCGCACAGACGCACGCATTGGTTTTGCATTGGCGTCCAGTTGCACCTGGGTTTTGAACCTGCCATTTGCCACACCAAAATCCAGCGGCGCCAACCTGAGCCGAGCGTTTTCCATTACTGCACGCAGACGAAGGCTCTCAAGAGGGACTGCCTCAGGGCGAATGATCTTCAGGCCTTCAAATCGGATGTCCATGTCCATCTTGTCCCAGCGGTCCGTAGCGAACGGTTCGTCCGGAAGCACTTTGCCTGGCCGCTTGGGTTTGTCAGGTTTACTGGAGCCTACGCCCACGGTGGGGCCCAGGTCGGCCAGGCGCAGCTGGCGTGAACTCAACTGGCCGCTGAGTTTGGGCCGGGATTTTGCAGACGTATAGGTCAGCTCGCCTCGCAGATCGCTTTGCCCTACGGTGCCAGTGAAGTCGCGATAGGTCCACACGGCGCGTTCGGGCTCAAGAGAGCCTATCAACTGCCCGCGGGTCTGGAATTCAGGTGTGTCGGGAAGGACCAGCCCCGTCAGTTGATACAGATCGGCCATGCTTGCGCCTTTGACGGAGACTCGGAAGTCCAGTCCGGACAGCGATCTGGGGTTTTCGACGACGCCCACCGCGGTGGCAGCCAGCTTTCCGGCGCGGGCATCCACCTTGAGTGGGTAGTCGACCTTCTCATCTCGCAATGAAAGCAGTTGTCCGGCCTTGCCTTCACCCTTGATCTCGGCCTTGGCGTATTGACCGGTCAATGTAAAACCGACGCCGTAACGCCCATTCTCCGTCTCTTCAGCCGGCAAGCTAGCCAGGTTGGCTTGAACCGACAGGTCCATCTTGGCATCTGAATAGGCCAATCGGCCCTGATTGACGGCAATACCGCCCAGCAAGACATTCCATGGTTTTGCACCCGCGTCCTTCTGGGCTGGCAAACTCAAGCCCCAGTTGTTGGAGCCGTCGGCCTTTCGGATAAGCCGCACATCAGGATCTGTCAGATCGACTCGTTTGATGTCAAACGTGCGCCAGAGAAGTGGCGGTAACACGAGGTTGATGGCCGCCTGGCCGACCTGGGCAAACTCGCCGGTTGCAAGGCCCGGTCCGGCTGATGGTGAGGAAGACGATGCAGGCGATCGGGAAACGGGGGAGGGCGTTTCTGCAACAAATCCCGTCGGGTTGCCCACGTGGATATCGTTACCCCGGACCACCGGCCCCGGGATCCAGCGCTGCCACCCGGGCTCCAGGGTCTGCGGCCATTGCCAATCAACCGTCAGGTCACCGCGTATGGCAAATTCCCGGCCCAGCGCCTCAGACACTCTCTGGTTGATCCAGGGGCGGTACTTATTCCAGTCGCTGAAATAAATGAACGCTATGGCGGCTGATATACATATCAGAGCGGCCAGGACAAACCAGAGAGCAATGCGAAATAGTCGACTCCTTATCATCCCTCTCATACTAGTGATTAAAAGTACTTGATGAGTACCTCCGAGGGGGGTAGCGCCCTTGTCCTACAGTTGAATCAGACCCAGGCCAGGGAATTGCCAAGGCTCTGACGAGAAGCAAGGATGACGGGTTTGCATGCGGCGCGTAGAGGGCTTTTTGGACGCATTGCCGGGCTGCTCACGATAAAGCCGACGCAGCGTTGCGCGTTTGGCGCGGTGATCAAAACTTGGCCTCAAGAGGGCATTCCGTACAGTTAATTTTAGAATACTTTATATTTCTTTTGTTTGCCGACTCAGGCAGTGAACGAACGGACATTGCTAATATCGCCTCGGTCTTCGGCAAAGGCCGCAACACCCAAGCAGCTGTGTACGGTCGCAGGCTGCTTTTATCTATTGCAACAAGGTGAGGCTGAACCCCTTTTCTTCTGTCTTGAGCGTTCGGCTCAGGAGCGAGCCTCACTTTTTTTAGTTAATTATTTGAAGTTGGAGAAATAGTAATGAAGTTAAGTGATGTGGCTGGCATTGCATGCCACAACAAAGGCCATGTGGACAGAACCGAGGGGCGGGTGAGCAATCGCGGGTTGTTCCATATCAGGGGCCGATTGAATGTTAGAGCCTCTGTGCTCGCCAGCGTTGTACTGGCTTGTGGTCTCAGTGCTTGTGGCGGAGACGACTCCGATCCGCTGCAAAAATACCGCGAGCAAACCGTTGAATGGACTGCATGCGATCCCTCCATCCTGGGCGTCAGCAACGCGGCAATTGACGAGCTTTGGGCGACAGTAGGCGATCGGTTGAAATGCGGCTACGTGAAGGCTCCGCTGGACTGGTCCAATACCGAGCGCGGTGACGTGGTCATGGCAGTCATGCGTCTGGCGGCCGGCACCCCAGAGAAAAAGCATGGTTCCCTCGTGTTCAACCCAGGAGGGCCGGGAGCCGATGGCTTGGGCTTGGCCACAAGTTTGTTGACAGCGTTCAGCAATAGCAATCCTGAAAACCCTCAAGGCGCTCTTCAACTTCGTCTTCTCAACGAATACGACATGATTGGTTTTTCACCGCGCGGAACTGGTGCGAGCACCCGCTTTCAGTGCGCGACCAATGAACTTGAACGTACTCTGGTTACCAACGCGGTTGAATGGGACACGCCAGAGAACATTGCCAATTCCAACTACAACGGCCGCAAGATCGCCGAGGCATGCCTGAAAAACCCTATCGCGCCCTATATCAATACCGATGCCACGGTGCGTGACGTGGACCTGCTTCGTGGCCTGCTGGGAGACGAAAAACTCAACTACCTGGGTTACTCCTATGGCACTTGGCTAGGAGCCTGGTATGCGAGCTTGTTCCCTGAAAAAGTAGGCCGCATGGTGCTGGACAGTTCGCTGGACTTCAGCGCTACGCTGGAGCAGGGCGTATTCCTTGGTCAACCTCCGGCGCGCCAGCGATTGCTTGACGATGTCCTGGCGCCTTATGCAGTTCGGCACGCAGATTATTTTCAGTTAGGCAACACGGAGGCAGAAGTACGAGGCATCATGCCTTCTCTGAGTCCACGTGTTCAACAGGTGCTTGCGACGCCCTTGAGTGGGCTGGGTTATATCCGTACCAACGCCGACCGTTACTTGGACACGATTTTTGCTGCCCGAAGCTTGGATGTCTTGCTCGGGCTTGCACCAGATCCTGCGGACATGGAGGCGGTGGATGAAGCGCTGGACCAACACGTCTTTGACTCGTCCAACCCGCAGCGCAATACAGCACTGCGTGAAACTGCGGACTCACTTCTGAAGCAGTACGCTGGCACGTGGGTGAGCCCATCACCCACCAGCATCAGCATGAGCTCTTCCGCTTCCGTGCTGGTTGCGGTGCATTGCAACGATACGCCGGCCACTACTGATTTGACGGTTTGGGAAAATCTGCTGAGGGGGCTTGCGCCTCGATTCCCCATGTTTTTCTCCAGTCTGCTTGAAGTGCATGCGTGCAGCTTTTGGGGTGGGCCAAAGGTCAGCAAGCCAGCCATTACACCCATGAAGGATTTGAATGTGCTGCTGGTCCAGTCCCAATATGATTCCGCCACCGGAACAGAGGGCGCCAACGCGTTGTTTCAACAGCTGCCGAAAGCTCACCGGGTGTTTGTGAACAACGACTTCCAACACGGCGTTTACCCCTACACCGATTCCTGCGTGGATCCGTTGGTGACCGGCTATCTGCTGGGCGACTCCCTTACTCAGCGTGAAAAGATCTGCGCCGGTCATCCATTGAAGCAAGATGCACCGACACCTGAGGGAAAAGCCAAGGCAGCAAATTCACCGGAAGTGCCTGCGAGCCAACCGCCTGTATACAAAGACCCAGAGAGGGCGCGTGAACTCATAGAAGAGTTCAAGCGTGGCTTGATTCCACCTCAATTCAAGCCTTAACTTTGTTGGGTGCATTCACAGGTGTCGCCCATGCGGCGGGCTTTGGTTGTTTGACCGCACAAAGTTGTGACCATCATCCAATCGACTTTTTGGATCCTTATGAGGCGTAATAGACTGCCTGGGAGATTCCAGGTTGTGCTGATCAGCGCCGCTCTGGCTTCAACTCTTGTGGCCTGCGGAGGTGGCGGTGACTCTGATCCGTTGCGTAAATACCGTGAGCAGACCGTGGAGTGGACTGCCTGTGATGCTGCAATGATGGGGCCGGAAGGCGTCGCTCTGGTTCAAGGCGCGATAGATGCGTACGGCGAAAGGCTTCGCTGTAGCTCGGTGCGTGCCCCGATGGACTGGGCCAATCCTGAGCGTGGCGATGTGTTCGTGGGTGTCACTCGGCTGGCAGCAGGTAAACCAGAGGTACGGCGTGGCGCTTTGCTCATGAACCCCGGCGGTCCGGGTGCGGATGGGTTATTCATTAACACCCTGAAGTTCATCGGCGTGTTTGAGGGTAGCAATCCAGATTCGGCACAGGGCGCAAACCAGTTGCGCTTGCTGAGCGAGTATGACCTTGTGGGGTTTTCTCCAAGGGGGACTGGTGCCAGTACGCGGCTCGAATGCTCCACCAATGAGATCAGCCGCAAGGTTGATTTGAGTGCATCAGGCTGGAGTGCGCCTGCGAATATTGCCAATGCCCATTACAACGACCGCAAGGCGGCGGAAGCGTGCCTGAAGAACCCCGTCACTCCGTATATCAATACCGACGCAACGGCGCGCGATATGGACCTTCTGCGCGGCTTGCTGGGTGATGAAAAGCTCAACTATGTCGGCCATTCCTACGGAACTTGGCTGGGAGCGTGGTACGCCAGCCTTTTCCCGGAAAGAGTGGGCAAGATGGTGCTAGACAGTTCCATGGACTTCAGCTCCAGATTTGAAGAAGCGTCTCTGGCCCAGCCGCCCACACGCCAGAGGCTGCTTGACGAAGTTCTGGTGCCTTACGCGGTTCGCCATGCGGCCTATTTTCAGCTGGGTGAGCGTGAAGAAGATGTTCGTGCTGTCATCCCAAGCCTCAGCCCACGAATGCAGGCTGTGCTGAACCCACGGCTGGCAGACCTCACTTCGTCACGCAACGATGCCGACACCTTCCTCTGGCAGATTTCGGCGGCGCGAGGCTTGAACGCAGTGCTGGACATCGTAGATCCGATGGACGAAGCGGCTGTAGCAGAAGCCTTGGAGGCCCACGCGTTCTACCCAGGGGATGCTGGGCGAAACGCCGTTTTGAAGGTATATGCACAGGCTATGTGGCAAGACTATCGTTCAGCCTGGGTAGTCCCGCAGAACAAATCGATTGCATTGAGTTCGTTTTATTCTGTTTTTTGGGCAGTGCAATGCAACGACACCTCGGCCACCACAGACATGGCGGTCTGGGACCAACTGGTCGAAGGCTTGGTTGAACGTTCACCTACGTTCTTTGTCGACAACTACAGAAACCTGTGTGGATTCTGGAATGGTCCGAAAGTGAACAAACCCGATCTGGCACTCATGAAGCCACTTGATGTGCTTTTTGTGCAGACTCAATACGATTCAGCGACCTTCACGGAAGGCGCCACCAGGTTCTTCTCACATCTTCCTGCAGCACGACGAGTCTATGTGAAAGATGACTATCAGCATGGGGTGTATCCCTACGCCGACTCCTGCGTAGACCCGCTCGTCACCAATTATCTATTGGGTAATTCGCCCACCACGCACGAGGAAATATGCGCGGGTCATCCTCTGGAGCAGGATGCACTGGCCATGCGAGCCAACATGAAGTCTGCAAGTGCAGAAGGCCCAGACGCTGCTGTTCCGCCAGTTTACAAAGACGCGCAGAGGGCGGGCGAGCTTATCAAGGAGTTCAAGCGCGGGTTGATTCGACCTTAGCGCTGCCATTCTCTCGGATTGAGCACTAGCACTTGGCAACCATTCGATTGCAGCGGTTGCAGCGGTCGCCAGCGAATGCGGAGCGCCTGATGAGCGCGGTCGAGCAGGATAGGCGTCCCCCGCCAAGCGAAAGCTCGGGACCTGATCGATGAGTGGATGATCGCGCAGTCAAGTGCCGGCCCTGCCTGGTGTAGCCTTGGTTTATTCCACCTTGGCTTTGGCGCGGAGTTCTTCCTGGTACTTCATCAGCTTTTGCTGCTGCATCTGCTGGGCGATCTGGGGTTTGACGTCGTCGAACTTGGGCAGCTCTGGTGCCTTGGCTTCGCGAATGTCATCCACGCGAATAACGTGGTAGCCGAATTGTGATTTGACGGGCGCGTCAGTGGTCTGGCCTTTGTTCAGCTTCTTGAGGGCATCTGAAAACTCTGGCACATAGCCTGCAGGATTGGCCCAGCCCAGGTCGCCGCCGTTGGCGCCGGACCCTGGATCCTTGGATTGCTTCTTGGCGATGTCATCAAAATTGCCGCCTTTTTTGAGTTGGGCGATGATGGCCTTGGCCTGATCTTCCTTCTCTACCAGGATGTGGCGTGCCTTGTATTCCTTGGCGCCTGCAGCGGGAGCCTGAGCACCGACAATGCGGTCGTATTCAGCTTTGGCTTCAGCATCACTTACAGGGTTTTTTTCCTGATACTGATTGAAGAGTTCGTTGATCATCACGCTCTGGCGAGCCATTTCCATTTTTTTGCGGAAATTTTCAGAGCCTTCAATGCCTTGCTTCTGCGCTTCCTGCATGAAGATTTCCATGGCAATGACTTGTTCTCTCATCTGTCCGGCCATCTCTGGGGGAACAGGGCGGCCCGTGCGCGCGGCCTGCTCAGCCACTTGCTCTTCAAGAGCGACCAAACGTGTTTTGGGAACCGGTTTGCCGTTGACGATGGCGATGTTTTGCGCAACGGCTGGAAGGGCCAGTGCGCCCATCACAAAAGCGGCTGCAGTAGCTGCCAGAATCTGTTTTTTCATTGATATTTGCCTTGGAGAACCCACGCGGGGCAGATAAGTATGTGCAGTGAGACCGTTAAGTCTTGAAAAGGTTCTTGGCGTCTGCCAGTTTTCTCTCGCTGCGCAGGGCTTTATGCCCTTGCGAGGAGTGAAGACGCGAGAATTGCCGAAGCGGAAGTATATGCGCCAGCATCAGCTGTAGTTTTAGCGCGTCTCAATGGCGATCGCGTGGACGCCTTCGTCAATAAAAGTCTGCAGCGCTTCGTAGACGATGCGATGTTTGGCTACGCGTGTCTTGCCCTCAAAAAGCGGGGAGGCCACGCGCACTCTGAAGTGCGTGCCATGACCTGATCCGTTGGCGCCTACATGGCCCTCGTGCTGCCAGCTTTCGTCCTGCACATCCAGTTCGGTGGGTTGCAGGGCTTCCCGCAGCCGGGCCGCCATCTGATCGGCCAAAGTGGACGATTGGGGGGCGTTTTCTGGGTGAATACTCATTGCGCGCTCCCGGGCGGCAGGGTTGGATCATCTTTGCTGTTGTTCACGGGCTCTGGCTCCGGTTCACTCATGTGGCGGGCCACATAGAAACCTTGCCCGATGATGAACAACACCGGAAAAGCGTAACCCCAAAGCTTGAAATTAGCCCATGCATCGGTTGAGTAGAAGGCCGCCACATAACCATTGATGGCGGCCATGAACAAGCAGTAAAGCACCCATATGGTGTTCAGACGTACCCATACAGGCTCCGGCAGGCTGAGTTGGCTGCCCAGCATGATTTTCAGGAAATTCTTGCCGAACCCCCAAAGTGCAACGGCCAGTGCAATGGCCATGGCGGTGTACAGGACCGTGGGTTTCCACTTGATGAAACGCTCGTCCTGCAGCACCAGGGTCAGCGTGCCAAAAATAAGGATCAGCGCGAGCGTGGCCTTGTGCATCGTGCTGAGTTTCTTGTCCATCAGGTAGATGATGGCCATCTGTAGCGTGGTGGCTGCCATCAATACAGCAGTTCCTACATAGATGCCTTCCAGCTTGTAAGCGATGAAGAAAAAGACGATGGGCGCGAAATCAAGCAGAAGTTTCATGAGGGAGCGGGCAGTCAGCCGTGATGGACAGGCTGGATTATCGGGGGGTGAAGTCCAGGGAAGCTGAATTCATGCAATAGCGCAAGCCTGTGGGCGCAGGGCCGTCAGGGAAAACATGGCCCAGGTGCGCGCCACAGTTGGCGCAGACGGTTTCAACACGAACCATGCCCAGGCTGACGTCACGGTGCTCTTCAATGGCACCAGGAATGGCCAGCGAAAAACTGGGCCAGCCGCAGCCCGCGTCAAATTTGGTGCCGGATTCGAAGAGTTTCGCGCCGCAGCAGATGCAGTGGTAGCTACCGTCGGCCCAGTGCTGCTCGTATTTGCCCGTGTAGGGGCGTTCTGTCGCGGCGTGACGGGTCACTTGGTAGGCCACGGGTTCGGCGTTTTTGGAATCGAGAAGAGAGCGCCACTCTTCATCTGTTTTCTGAACTGGGTGAGTCATGATGAACAACTGATTTGGATGGAAGAAGCCCAGTCTGGAGGAAATCCAGACCAGGTTGCGTGGTCAGGGTGATCTTCGAATGGATTTTCGAGGACGTCCAGTAATTGTTGGATCATGGAGAAGTCCTTTTGGTTCGCCAGGGCGATGGCCTGCTCTGCAAGATGGTTTCTCAGTATGACGGAAGGATTGCTTTGCAGTGCAAGAGCCGCACTGGGGCTCTGCCCGAACTTCTGATCCGGGTCTTGCAATTGTTGTAGCAGGGTATTTGCGGCCGGGCGGTCGTGAAACAAGTCCAAAACCATATCCGCTGGCGCGCCATCAAGGTGCTGTGCCCAGCGGCGCCAGAAGATGGGGTAGTCCGTACGCTCGGATGCCATCAGAGCCAACAGATCATTGACCAAGGTCTTGACGCCTTCGCTGGAATCGGCAAAACCCAGTTTGGCCGCCATGCGCCGGTCGAGAGCAGCTGGAAACAAGCTCTTGTAGGGCTCAAGAGCCGCCATGGCATCGTCTGGTTCGCCAATCAGCGGCAGCAAGGCCTGTCCAAGCGCAAACAGGTTCCAGTAGGCTACCTGAGGCTGACGCTTGTAGGAATAGCGGCCACTGGTATCGGAGTGATTGGGGATGTGGTCGGGATCAAATCCGTCAAGGAACTGAAACGGCCCATAGTCCACGGTCAGGCCCAGGATGCTCATGTTGTCGGTGTTCATGACGCCATGGCAAAAGCCAACCGCTTGCCAATCGGCCATGAGTTTCGCAGTTCGGTGCGTGACGGCGGCCAGTAGCGCTGCCGCTGGATTGGCTGCATCCCTGCATTCGGGATAGAAGCGGTCAATGACATAGTCGGTCAGCTTTTGCAGGTCATCGTGCTGCTGGTTATGGCTGAAATGCTCGAAATGGCCGAAGCGGATGAAACTGGGGGCCGTGCGGGCGACCACCGCGGCGGTTTCAATGGTTTCACGGCGTATAGGCTGATCAGAACCGGTAATGCAGAGGGCCCGCGTGGTGGGAATACCCAGCGCGTGCATGGCTTCGCTGCACAGAAACTCACGAATCGAAGAGCGCAATACTGCACGGCCATCGCCCATGCGGGAGTAGGGTGTCAACCCACTGCCCTTGAGCTGGAGTTCAAGGGATTGGCCGTCCCGTGTTTCTAACTCACCCAGCAAGATGGCACGGCCATCTCCCAGCTGTCCGGCCCATACGCCAAATTGGTGGCCGCTGTAAACGCTGGCCAGTGGCTGGCTACCGGCAAGGGGGCGATTCCCGGAGAACGCTTCTAGCGCCTCCTGCGATTGCCACCAATTGTCTTGCAACCCCAGCTCGCGGGCCATGGATTGGCTGCGGGCCACCCAGTAAGGGTCTCGCAGCGCCGTGGGCGCCCGTGCGGTGAAGAACGCGGATCCCAGACCGAAGAAACGGTTGTTCCAAACCTTGCCTAGGTCAAAGGCTTGTGGCCCTGTCTGAACGTCATCTTGCATACCGCCATTGTCGCCGGACGCGCCGCAACGCGCAGGCGCCGCCTTCGGGTAACCCTGGGGGGAGCAGGCGCGAGAGGCGCCCGGGCGTGGTACACAATGTCGTATTTATCAACGCTGTTCTCAGGAGATTTCCCGATGCTTGGTCAGATGCAGAACCATCCGCTTTTGATTTCGAGGCTTATCGACCACGCGGCGAGGCATCACGCGGATAGTGAGGTGGTTTCGCGGCGCGTGGAAGGCGATATTCACCGATACACCTGGGCAGACGTGCAAAAGCGTGCCAAGCAGGTGGCCAACGGTCTCGACGCCCTCGGGGTTGGTCTAGGTGAGCGCATAGGCACGCTAGCCTGGAATGGCTACCGGCACCTTGAGCTTTATTTTGGAGTGAGCGGGTCCAACCGAGTGCTGCACACCATCAACCCGCGCCTGATTCCAGAGCAGATTGCCTGGATCGTGAATCACGCCGAGGACAAGGTACTGTGCTTTGACATGAGCTTTCTGCCCATCATCCAAGGCATTCACGCGCATTGCCCCAACATCACGCACTGGATTGCGTTGTGCGACGCCGACAAGCTTCCTGCAGATTCAGGCATCCCGAATCTGCGCAGTTATGAAGCCTGGATTGGCGAGCAGCCCAACACCTACGCCTGGCCAGTGTTTGATGAAAACACGGCTTCCAGCATGTGCTACACCAGCGGCACCACTGGCCATCCCAAAGCAGCGCTGTACAGCCATCGCTCCACGGTGCTCCACGCGTTTGCGGCCGCTCTGCCTGACGCCATGGCCTTGTCAGCCAGTGATTCAGCGCTGCCGGTGGTACCGATGTTCCACGTCAACGCCTGGGGCCTGCCTTATTCGGCGGCCATGGTGGGCTGCAAGCTCGTGTTTCCAGGTCCCGCGCTGGACGGCAAGTCGGTCTTTGACCTGATAGAGGCTGAAAAAGTCACTTTTGCCGCAGGTGTGCCTACTGTCTGGCAAATGCTTTTGGGGTATGCAAGCTCCAACAATCTGAGGTTCTCGACCTTGAAGCGCACCGTTATCGGGGGCTCGGCTTGCCCGCCTGCAATGATCGCTTCGTTCAGGGACAACTATGGTGTCGATGTCCTGCACGCCTGGGGCATGACGGAAATGAGCCCTCTGGGAACCTTGTGCACTCTCAAGGAAAAGCACCGCCACGTGTCGGAAGAAGAAAAAATGAAGATCCGGCTCAAGCAGGGTCGGGCGATCTTCGGCGTCGACATGAAAATCGTGAGCGACGATGGAGCCGAACTCCCATGGGACGGAAAGACCTATGGCGATCTGTATGTGAAAGGCCCCTGGATTCTGGACACGTACTACAAGAACGAAGGAGGATATCCGCTTATAGATGGCTGGTTCCCTACGGGCGATGTGGCAACCATCGATGCGGATGGCTTCATGCAGATCACTGATCGCAGCAAGGACGTCATCAAATCGGGTGGCGAATGGATCAGCTCCATCGATATCGAAAACGTGGCCATGGCGCACCCCGGGGTGGCCATGGCAGCCTGCATCGGCATGCCGCACCCCAAATGGGACGAGCGGCCCATTGTGGCCGTGGTCAAAAAGCCGGATGCGCAGGTCACGCGTGAAGAATTGCTTGCCTTTTACGAGGGCAAAGTGGCCAAGTGGCAGAAACCGGATGATGTGGTGTTTGTGGACGCCATTCCGCTGGGGGCTACGGGCAAGATGCTGAAGACCAGGCTGCGTGAGATGTTGAAGGATTACAAGCTTCCTGCTTGATGGACAGGTGAAGGAACGGGGTACTGGTCCCTCTTCCTTCGGGAGAGACTGATGAAGGCGCGCCGTCCGAGTTGAGCCCCAACTCTTGCTCCCTCTTCCTTTGGGGGAGGCTGGGGCGAGGCGGCCAACCGGTGAGGCACGCCGTGTTAACTCCCTCTCCCTCTGGGAGAGGGCGGGGCAGCCAACCGGTGGGGGCACGCGGCGGGGGGTTAACTCCCTCTCCCCCTGGGGAGAGGGCAGGGGTGAGGGCAAGCGGCGGTTGATTGAACGCTGCGATAACTAATTACCTTCTGATCTTTCATTGAGGTCGGAGGCCGGGGAGTGCGCCCGGCAGCGCAGCCACCTTCTTTTGGTCCGCCAAAAGAACCTGGCGCAAGAAAAGGCGGCCCCACTGTCCGTGTCCCTGCGCTTCGCTACGGGCAACCTCCGGTGCTCGTGCCCAAGGCGGTGCGGCAAAACTCGCGGCGTTCGCTTCGCTCTCTCTGCTCAGACAGCTGCCGCAAGCTAGTTCACGAAGCAAGAGCATCTTGCAGTGCTCTTGCCCGCCTTGGGCACTGCGCTCCTCGGCACGTCCAAAGGGGTGGGACACCCACTCGGGCCATTGCTTCGCTCGGCCCTCGAATAACTAGTCGCTGGCGCGACGATCCTGTGCCGTCTTCCCCGCGCAGGCGGGAATCCAGGGTTAATAGGCACGGCATTCCAAGATCGCTGCGGCTGCCGGGGAACTGCGTAAAACCTATAAGTCATGCCAGATGCTGGCCTCGTAATAGACCGCGAGGCTCGTCTTGCCAATATCCAGTTCTATTGGCCAGAAAATCAACCCCACGAACCGCACTGAGGATGCGAACATCCGCCAACTGGGATATTGAAGCGGGTCCCCGGGTTCCAATCAGTCACTTGTAGGTACTATCCAGGGGTTGCACGACACTTAACCCCGGCGATCGACGGCGACTGGTCGTCTGCGCATGTAGCAATCCCGAATCTGTTCCCATGGAGTTTTTCTTAATCTCGCTTCTCAACGGACTGAGCTACGGCTTGATCCTGTTCATGCTCAGCGCGGGCCTCACCTTGATCTTCAGCATGATGGGGGTGCTGAACTTTGCCCATGCCAGCTTCTATATGTTGGGCGCGTACTTCGGCTACACGATTTCCCGAGTCACCGGTTTCTGGCCCGCACTGGTTCTGGCGCCTTTGGCGACGGGCGTGCTGGGTGCCCTGTTTGAGCGGCTGGCTTTACGCAAGGTGTACAAGCACGGGCATGTTTCCGAGCTGCTGATGACTTTCGGCTTGTCATTCGTGATTCTGGAGTTGGTCCAATTGGGCTGGGGGCGTCTGGCGATGGACTTCCAGCCGCCTGAAGCTTTGCGGGGCCCGGCCTTTACGCTGGTCAACCACTCGGTTCATGGCATGAGCGTGTTCTGGGGCCAGGCACCAGCGGGCTTTTGCCAGGCCGTTGATGCGGCGGTGAGCGTGGCCTGTTCGCAGTTTCCTGCCACGCGAGGGTTCATGGTGGTGACGGCCCTGGTCATGTTGCTGGCTGTCTGGTTGCTGCTCAAACGAACCCGGATCGGCTTGGTCATTCAGGCTGCGTTGACCCATCCCGCCATGGTGGAGGCGCTGGGCCATGACGTGCCGCGTGTCTTCATGCTCGTGTTTGGCGCAGGTTCCGCGCTGGCAGGCTTGGCCGGGGTGATCGGCGGCAGTGCGTTTCTCACTGAGCCCACCATGGCGGCCGCCCTGGGGCCTGTGATCTTCGTGGTGGTGGTGGTGGGTGGCCTGGGATCTTTGGCGGGCGCTTTCCTGGCTTCCATATTGATTGGCGTCATGCAGGTTTTTGCAGTTACCTTGGACCACTCTCTGGGTTCGGTGTTGGGGCAGCTGGGGGTGTCTTTGAGCCCAGCGGCGCAAGACCATGCACTGATCAAACTCACCGTATCTCAGTTTGCGCCTGTATTGCCATATGTGTTGCTGGTGTTGATGTTGGCTTTGCGCCCCAAGGGGTTGCTGGGAACGCGCGATGTCGGTCACTAGGGCGTCTCATCAATTAAAACCCCCGCGACTGCGTGTGGCGGGGTGGCTCACTTGGGCCGCCTTCCTGCTGGTGCTGCTGCTCGCGCCCATGATGTTTGCAAGCAGCCTGTCCGTCACCATCCTGAGCCAGATCGGGATCGCCGTGGTGGCGTGCCTGTCGTACAACGTGCTGCTGGGGCAAGGCGGAATGCTCAGTTTCGGGCACTCTGTCTATACGGGCCTGGGCGCTTTCCTGTCCATTCATGCGCTCAATCTCGTGAGTGCCGGCAAGATTCTTATCCCTGTATCCATGATTCCGCTAGTGGGCGGGCTGGCTGGACTGTTTTTCTCTGCCTTGCTAGGCTGGATAACTACCAAGAAGTCAGGTACCACTTTTGCAATGATCACCCTGGGCCTGGGTGAGCTGGTGTTTGCCATGTCTCTCATGTTCCCCGGATTCTTTGGTGGCGAGAGCGGCGTGAGCGGCAACCGCGTAGTGGGCGAGCCATTTCTGGGCATCAGCTTCGGCCCGCCTCGGCAGGTGTATTACCTGATCGCCGCCTACACTTTTGTTTCCGTAGCCGCTCTTTATGCCTTCACCCTCACGCCCCTGGGGCGCATGCTGAACGCCGTGCGTGACAACCCGGAAAGGGTGGAGTTCGTGGGATATGACGCGCGCCGTGTGCGTTACCTGGGCTTCATGGTGGCTGGTTTTTTTGCCGGTATTTCGGGTGGGCTGGCCGCGTTGAACTTCGAGATCGTCACAGCAGAGGTGCTGAGCAGTACGCGTTCGGGCGCGTATCTGCTGTTTACCTTCATTGGCGGCACCACCTATTTCTTTGGCCCCATCATCGGGGCGGTGCTGATGGTGCTGGCCTTTACCCTGTTCAGTGCGCTGACCAAAGCCTGGCTTTTATACCTGGGCCTGATTTTCATGCTGATGGTGATGTATGCCCCCGCCGGCATTGCCGGTCTGGTCATGACGAACTTGCGCGTGGCCAGGCACGGGCGCTTGCTGGAAATGTTGCCGCGCTACCTGGCCCTGGCAGCAGCGGCAGGCTTGATGCTGTTGGGCGTTTCTGTGCTCATCGAGATGATCTATCACGCCAAACTCGACGGTCTGGGCGGTCAATTGCGCTACCTGGGCGCTAATTGGGACCCGCGACAGCCTCTGCACTGGGCGGCGGCGGCAGCAGCAGCGTTGGTGGGAGCAGGCCTGTTTGAATGGGCCAGGCGCCGCACGGTGGTGCAATGGGAGTGTGTACAGGCCGTGATCGAGCAGGAGGCAATTCAACGCGAAGTTTCCGAGCGGAAGGTGGGCAACCGTGGCGCGGTTGGCAAAGGTGGCGATGATGCACGCGCTTGAACTCAAAGACCTGCGCAAGAGCTTCGGCCAGACAGAAATCATTCGTGGGGTCCAGCTGGCTGTGCGCGCAGGCGAGCGAGTGGCCATCATCGGGCCCAATGGCGCCGGAAAGTCCACGTTGTTCAACCTGATCAGTGGCCGTTTAGCTCCTTCGGGTGGTCACATCGTGCTCAATGGCAAGCGCATTGAGGGCATGAAGCCGTTTGAAATCAATCGTCTGGGCCTTTCTCGCAGCTTTCAGATTACCAATATCTTTCCTAAGCTCAGCGTGTTCGAGAATCTGCGCTGTGCGGTTTTATGGAGCCTTGGCTACCGCTACACGCTTTTGCGGTTCCTCGCCAATCTTGACGATGCCAATGCACGTGCCGAGGCGCTCATGAAAATGATTCACCTTGAACGTAAACGCGAGGTGCTGGGCATGAACCTCACCTATGCCGAACAGCGTGCCCTCGAAATGGGTGTGACCTTGGCTGGGAGCGCCTCAGCTGGGAGCGCCTCAGCTGGGAGCGCTAACGTAGTGCTTCTAGACGAACCTACCGCCGGCATGAGCCGCAGCGAAACCACGCACTTTGTTGAGCTGATCAAAGAAGTCACTGCGGGCAAGACCTTGCTCATGGTTGAACACGACATGGGGGTGGTGTTTGATTTGGCAGACAGAATTGCGGTGTTGGTGCGTGGTGAGGTACTGGCGTTCGACACGCCCGAAGCCGTACGCGCGAACAGGCAGGTGCAACAGGCGTATCTGGGTGCCACGGAGAACACGTAGTGCTGCAAGTGAATGATCTTCACGCCTATTACGGCAAGAGCCACGTGCTGCACGGAGTTCAGTTTGAAGTGGGCGAGGGCGAAATCGTCAGCTTGCTGGGCCGCAACGGTTCTGGTCGTTCGACCACTGCCCGGGCCATCATGGGCATGGTTGCTGCCGAGGGCTCAGTTCTGTGGAACGGGCAACAGTTGCTTGGCAAAAAGCCGTTCGAGATTGCGCGCCAAGGTGTGGGCTATGTGCCTGAAAGCCGTGATGTCTTCCCGCAACTCACCGTGCATCAAAACCTGCTGCTGGGACAGAAGAGCTCCCAACGTAGCGGAAAGCCTCGCTGGACGTTTGAAGACATGTACCGTATGTTTGCACCCCTGAAAGAGCGTCAACACACGCCAGCGGGGGTGCTGTCGGGTGGCGAACAACAGATGCTCACCCTGTGTCGAACCCTTATGGGCGAGCCTGATCTCATCATCATCGACGAGCCCACCGAAGGCCTGGCGCCAAGATTCGTTGAATACGTGGGCACCTATCTGAACCAATTGAAAGATAGCGGTTGCTCAGTGCTGCTGATAGAACAAAAGCTCAGCATTGCCATGGGCATCTCTGACCGCGTGTTGGTGATGGGACACGGAACCATCGTGTTCGAAGGTAGGCCCCAGGCGCTCCGCGCGAATACCGCAGTGAGCACGGAGTGGCTGGAAGTCTGAAACTCAGGCGCAGATAGCAGTTGATGCGCCGGCTGCGGCTGCCATGGCTCTATGGCACTGTGATCCTGTAGCTCGGCACGCTGCTGACGCCCATGAGCTCGCGCTTGCACAAGGTAAAAAAAAGGCGCCACGAAGGCGCCAGTTTCTCACGAAGGCGTTTTTTCAGCCTTGGTGTGGCCGCTTGCCCGCGTTTTTCTTGCTGCGGGTGTGTGAACCGCGCTCTTGGCTTTTACGCTGGCCAATACCTTGCTTGCGTACGAAAGCGCCTTCCAGTGGAGGGGTTGCTTTGCGGTCAGCTTCAGTAACGATTCGGTTGCCCATGATTCTCTTCCTTTGAAATGGCGTTGGTTGGCTCAAAACCGTATATTGTCGCCGAACTATGCCCCAACTTCGTTCTCGAGCCCAAAGTTCTTGAAGATGGCTGGCATTTAGCCTTCAATAACCTACGGTGAAGCGCTGACGAGAATGTGCTGGCTGTTCAATTTCATTGACCAGCGCCAGCGCGTAGTCTTCGAAGGAAATGCGGCTGCCCGTCTCATTGCTCAGCAGTGCGTTGGTACCCAAGCGGAACACACCGGTGCGCTCGCCCGGTACAAACTCTGCAGACGGCGAGAGGAAGGTCCAGTCCAATTCGTTGTCAGCCAACAGCAGATCCAGGAATTCTGCGCCGCGGGTGGCTTCTGAACGGTAGGCTTCAGGGAAGTCGGGCAAGCCGATAAGACGCTTGCCAGGAGCGATTTCCAGGCTTCCGGCTCCTCCCACCACGAGGTAACGAGGCACACCAGAGGCGCGTACCGCTTCTATCAACGCCCTGGCATCAGAGTCGCCAAACTTGACAGAGCTGACCACCACGTCGTGCCCTTTCAACTGCTCTGCGAGCTGCACAGCATCTTGAACGTCACCTTTGAGCGGGGTGACGTGGGGAAATTGGGGAATGTTTTCCGGATGCCGTGCAATCGCCGTCACTGAAAATCCTCTGTCTGACAACTCCTTGAGAATGCGTGAGCCTACTTGTCCAGAGGCGCCGATAAGTGCAATGCGTGTCATGTTGCTTCCTTAAATCTAAAAATGAGACTAGGTAAAAAAAATAGACTATTGAGGTTGTGAATGCTACATTTCGAGCCTTGGTCGCACAAGAAGTCATCAAAATGAGACCAAGTCACTTCCGAGTGACCATGCTTTATTTACTCTGCAGGCTCTCCATATGCCTACCGCAAACAACGTCATCGCCTTTGATCATCCTTGCCCCATTCGTGATGTGCTCGACCGGATAGGCGATCAATGGAGCTTGCTTGTGCTGGACACGCTGTCCGTGCGAACCTACAGATTCAACGAGCTGAGCAAGGAAATCGGAGATATTTCAAAGCAAATGCTTTCCCGTACGCTGAAGAAGCTGGAAGCAGATGGGTTCGTTCAGAGAACCCTGTTTGCCGAGGTTCCGCCCCGAGTGGATTACACGCTAACCGAGCTGGGGCGGTCGTTTCTGGTTCCAATGAAGGCACTGGTTCAATGGGCTGATGTCAATCATCTGGACATCACCAAGTCACGCATTCAGTTTCGTGCGAAGGAAGAGCTGTCCACTCAATCTGACCCACACGCGCACGTGCAGGTCATACGCGCTGGTAAACGAGCTTGATGGCACCCTAGATCCAGGCTGACCGGAAAGGGTGCCGAGAGACCAGGCTAGCCGCCGCAATACTGTTCGATTAACCCCAGTCCGTTCGTGCTGAGCCTGTCGAAGCGTCGCACCCGGCTTCGACAAGCTCAGCCCGAACGGGTATTTGTGTGCTTAAGTGAACAGCATTGAGGCTAGCCGATGACCCCGTTGGGAGCGGCCTGGGGTGCCTGTGTCTTGGAGTAAGACAGCGCGATCCGTCTTTCAGGCGCGGGCAATGCCAGTACGGCGGACTTGGCTACTTTCACACAGTCACGAATGTGTTGTTCGCCAAGATACTGCAACGCAGCGTAGCCGAGTGCACCGGAGATGAACTGACCAGCAAACGGAACATATTTGCTCGCTTGGGCTGTCGTCAGTCGTAGACCAACAGCTTTGGCAAATTTCAAGATGAGATCGCGCGTCACGACCCTGCCAATAATGACTGAACCAGCCATGGCTACAGCCTTCTGAACACGCTCCTTTTCCTTGGAATCAAGCCTGTCAATCTGCTGAGGCGTCAAACCGAATTCGGCATTGATCTTGGGCAGTAGGCGCGCCAGCATGGCGGCGTCTACTGCCCAATCCAGACCTGGAATTGGAATGGCGCCTGCCACCCCCGCGACCATCGCTCGTTTACGCAACAGGCGGCGGCTGTGCAGCACCGCTTGTTCAAGTTCCGAGTTACCGCGAGCCAGTTCAAGAGCATCAGGCTCGCGCAGTTTGCGGGAAGGCAGCAGTTTCATAGTTGAGTGAAAATTTGGCGTCAGCCTTTTTTGGTGACCAAGCCGTAGATAAACAAGACAACGATCGCGCCAAGGATGGAAGCGATCCAACCGACGGGTGCGCCTGCTGGATACAGGCCAAGGGCGGCGCCGCCATAGCTTGCCAACAGCGCGCCCACCACACCCAGAATCGTGGTCATGATGATTCCCATGCTCTGGTTGCCGGGCATGATTGCGCGCGCAAGCAATCCGACAATGAACCCCACGATGATGGTGACGATAATTCCCATGAAAATTCCTCTCTAGTGATTTCTTAATTGCCACATGTTGTGGTGGGGTCAATGTAACCTTGTCGTGCGATGTCCATTTGTCAGACGAATGCGATGTTACAAAAAAATGGGGCTTTAAGCCCCATCTCTTAATAGGCATCCGTTGATATCAAAGGCCTTCCGGCAGGACGCTCGTCCCTCAACGGCCAGTCTGGCGACTACGCAGGCCCCACGCTGTACCGGCCAGCAGGAGCACTAACAGTGTTTTTTCCCACCATTGCTCCAGCAGCGGCACGGCTGTTATCGTGGCCGCCCCTGGGGGCAGCGCCGCTATTTGCACGCTTGAAGTCTGCGGGGTTGCGGCCGTATAGTTATCGCTGCCTGCCTGCGCTGCAATGATGTCGCAAGTTCCCAGCCCCAACACCGTGACAACGTTGCCGCTGACGGAGCAGATGCCTGGCGTGCCGCTGCTGTAACTCACCGGCAGTCCTGAACTCGCGCTTGCCAGCGGATTGATCGTAAATGTGAGGCCCGAGACAAAGCCCCTGACTGCGGGTATTTGTGGCGGGAATGTGATGAACTGAGAGCTCACGCGTTTCAGGTCGCCGGACAAGCGCGTCACAAAGCCATCTCCTCCTGTTCCGGATGCAAGCTGGGCGCCGTCAGAGCAGCCATCCGGGGCGCTGGTCGTGCAGGGAAAGTCGCTGGAAAGGGTGCCTCCGGCGACCACCACGTCGCCATTGGCATCAAGAGCCAAGGCGCGAAGTAAATCGCGTTGGGTGCCGCCAAGATAGGTGCTTTGTCTTAGTGTTTGCAGGTTACCGGACAAGCGGGAAACAAATCCATTGGCAATACCGAGCATCCCTCCAGGAACGTCCACAAACGCGGTCTGTGCGCCACTTGCGCAACCAGCCGTGGCCACAGTGATGCAAGGCAGATCGGTAGATGAGGTGTAGCCTGCTACGAGAACGTCTCCTGAATTCGGGTCCAGTACGAGCGTGGAGAGCCAGTCGATTCCGGAGCCGCCCAGCAGTGTGCTCTGCCGGAACGTGAGCAGATCGCCGGACAATCGCGTCACAAATCCATCGTAAGAATTCCCGCCGTAAGCTGATTGCGCTCCAGCTCCACAACCAGGCGTAGCGTTGGTAAGGCAGGGCAGGTCGGTCGAGCTGCTCACACCTCCCACCAGGACATCATTGCTGGTTTCGTCGAGCGTCAAGGTCAGGATCATTTCGCTATCTGAGCCTCCCAGGTACGTGCTTTGTTTGAGTGTCTGAAGGTTCCCGGATAACAAGGATACGAAACCATCGCTGAGCCCCCCGCCATAGGTGGCCTGTGCCCCATCGACGCAACCGCTGGAAGCGGTCGAAGTGCAGGGAAAGTCACCGACTTCGGTGTAGCCTGCCAAAACGACATCGCCGTTGCTACTGACGGCGAGGCCATAAGCCAAATCCCAGCCACTTCCCCCGAGGTAGGTGCTTTGCCTTAGCGTTTGCAAATTGCCGGACAACCGCGCCACGAACGAATCACTCAAGCCGAGGCGTGAGGGTTGCGCCCCATCTACACACCCACTGGCGATAGTGGTGCAAGGCAGGTCGCTGGAGAAAGTTTGACCAGCTACCAGAACATCGCCAGAACTGGCATCCAGGACAAGTTTCTGAATCGATTCTGCCCCTGTACCTCCAAGATAGGTGCTTTGCTTGAGCGTTTGAAGATTGCCGGAGAGCCGGGCAATAAAACCATCGGTATCGCCACCCATACCCGGATCACCGCCTGCAAAAATGCTTTGGGCGGCATTGGCGCAGCCGCTGATGGATGCAGTGACGCAAGGGAGATTAGCTGACGATGTTGAGCCTGCCACCAATAAATCACCGTTGGTGGTATCCAGAGCGAGACTAAAGATCCGTTCTGCTCCACTGCCACCCAGATACGTGCTTTGTTTGAAGGTCCGTAAATCACCGGACAGGCGGGCCACGAACGCGTCGCTGCTGCCGCCGGCGTATGTGCTCTGCGCTCCATTGGCACAACCGCTGGTAGCGCTGCTGACACAGGGCACGCTATCGGCGCTGGATTCCCCGCCCACCAACACGTCTGCGTTGTTGCTGTCGATCACGATACTGTAAATATCCTGGCTGTCCGTCCCCCCAACGTATGTACTCTGGATCAAAGGATCAATGACGAGGGGGTAACTGGGGTCATGCCTGGCCAGGACAAACCCATAGCGATTCGGCGTTCCAGAAAGGTCCTTTGCTTCTGGCGACAGAGCGCTCTCCTCCGATTGCAAGGTGTAGCGCACCTCCACAGGAAAGCGCTTGCCCCCAATCTCCTGCCAAGCTATAGGCGCGGTGTAGCTGATCTCGCCATTGCCGGTGCCAACCACAAGTGAGCCGTCCTTGCCAAGCGCCAGGCTGGTGGCCCCTTCCACTTTGACCGCAATCTGCGAAGCGTCCGCTCCGGGGGACACATGAAATAGTTTTTCAATGTTGTGGCCGCGGGCGGCGAGTTCTAGCACTACCCCTGGCCAGGGTTCTCCCACCGTCACGCTCTGCCAGGTAGGGGAGCTGAACCGGCCTTGGGGGGTAAAACGCGCCACGTGAGTTGAGGCGCCCTTTCTTCCTTGAGGTGACATCGGCAACGCTCGCACAAGGCTTTCGGTCAACTGCCAGCCTGGTCCCCGCTCTTGCCGCTTCTGAAAATGCTCCGAGTTGTCAAGCCTGATGCCGGACTTGACTTGGGTAGAGACGGGCTTTCCCGGCAAGCGATAGATCATCTTGCCGTCCTGCGTCACGTACACAGCGCCAGCAAAAGTGTTGCCCATGAATGCGATGTTCGCGTCGAACTGGCCCGTGTTTTGTTCGAAAGGAATGCTCAGGGTGCCCAGAGCCTGTTGAATCTCTACCTGGTTCGGAATTTTGTTTGTTGAACTGGAGGTCGACGGCGCTGAATGGGCGCCGGCATGATACGAGCCCAACGTCACCAGCATGGCCGAAACGATCTTCCAGCCGCAACGTTTTATGGCAATCGATGTAGGAGGTACTTCAACCGGGAACTTCATGAACTGCATCATTCACTCCTTTTGCCGAGTTTTTGGTCGCTTCCTCACGATGCGCATGATCCAGGCCTTTGCTCAAGTCCCTCGCACCAATTTCATGTTAGCACCGCAACCCGAGGCCGTACATGTTTAAGGCGCCTCTGCACACCCCTCACGGCCGGATGGCCCGAACCCCCGAATCACTACCCGCCGGCGGTCTGCAGCATTGATTTACTTGCAATTCAGGTCACTAGAAGTGATCAGGATCGTTGCAGCGGATGGTCCTAATCGGAGAGGGCGGCGTCCATCGATTTGATCTGATCGATGGATTCGCCCGCTGCCAGCCAGGATTCTTCTGCTTTGGTCAACGCGTCATCGATGGATTTCAGCCGCTTTCCAGCGTCGGCCAGTTCTGCGGGGGGGAGCGGGGTGCTCAATCGTGCTTCGAGTTCAGCTTTTTCTTTTTGCAACTGGCTCATGCGGGCTTCGGCATCGGCTTGCGCCTTGTTGTGGGGGCGTAACTGAGCAGCCAATGCCTGGCGGCGTTGTGCCGTTTGCTTGCGCCGCTCTGCGGCACCAACTGATGTCACTCCGGTCTCTGCGAGCTTTGGTTTTGTCTCAACGGGGACTTGGCTGTCCTCAAGCCGGTGGCTGGCTGGACTGGTAGACGCTACCGCGACCTCTTTCGCAGCTTCACGTAGACGTTTGGCTTCATCCAGAAGGTAACGCTGGTAGTCGTCCAAGTCGCCTTCAAAGTCGGAGATGTTGCCACGAGCTACGAGCCAGAATTCGTCGCACACACTGCGCAGCAAGGCCCGGTCATGGCTGACCAGCATGACGGTGCCCTCGAATTCGTTCAAGGCCACGGCCAGGGCCTCACGGGTGGCCAGGTCCAGGTGGTTGGTTGGTTCATCGAGCAGCAGCAGGTTAGGGCGTTGCCACACAATCATTGCCAGCACCAGGCGGGCTTTTTCTCCGCCGCTGAACTGGCCTACGGGTTGCAGCACCATCTCGCCTGGAAAACTGAATGTCCCCAGAAAGTTGCGCAGTTGCTGTTCTCGTGCCCCTTCGGCATTCGCTTGCCCGGTTTCGCGAGCCAATCGCACCATATGTTCGAGCGGCGTGTCTTGCGGCCTGAGCACATCCAGTTCCTGCTGCGCAAAGTAACCGATCGACAGGCCTTTGCCTTCGGTCAAAGTGCCGCCGAGCAAAGGCATGGCTCTCGCCACGGTTTTGACTAAAGTCGACTTGCCCTGGCCGTTGGCGCCCAAAATACCTATTCGCTGCCCCGCCAATACGGTGCGCGTGACGCCTTGCAGAATCAGGCGGTCGCCGGCTTCCAATTCAGGGGGAAGCTCTCCACGGGCAGCCAGTTCGGCATTCAGCAGTGCGCTTGTCGCGTATTCCGGAAGGTCGGGCAGAGCGCTCGCCTCGGCGCGGGCCGCCGCAACCTTGGCCGATGCCTCCGGAGCGCGGTAGCCGAAGGCCGCGTCTCGCATCGCCAGCATAGGATTCGGGAGGTTGGCAGGCTCCTTGAACTCGAACTGAAACTCCGCGTCTGCCAGTACCGGTGCGATTTTCTCCATGCGCTCCAGAGCCTTGACCCGGCTTTGCGCCTGGCGCGCTTTGGACGCCTTGGCCTTGAAGCGGTCAATGAACTTCTGAAGGTGGGCGACTTTTTCCTGTTGCTTGGAGAAGGCTGCCTGCTGCAAGCTCAGCTGTTGCGCCCGTAGCTCTTCAAACGAACTGTAATTGCCGCCATAGCGTGTCAGCCGAGCGTGTTCGATATGCAGCGTGACGCTGGTGACCGCATCCAGAAATTCCCGGTCGTGGCTGATCACGATCAGCGTGCCCGGGTAGCGGGCCAGCCAGGATTCCAGCCAGACCAGCGCGTCCAGATCCAAGTGGTTGGTGGGCTCATCCAGCAGCAGGAGGTCGCTGGGTGCCATCAGTGCCCGCGCCAATTGCAGGCGCATGCGCCAGCCACCGGAAAAGCTGTTGACAGGGCGATCAAGTTCGTCCACCTTGAAGCCCAGGCCGAGGATCAGGGCTTGAGCGCGTGAGGTGGCGTCATGGGCCCCCGCATCATGCAAATCACTGTGGGCTTGGCCGATAGCCATCCCTGCATCCAAGTCGAGGGGGTCTTCTGTGACCAGTCGTTCTGCTTCGGCCAGTTGGTCGCGCAACTCCATCAGGCGTGTGTCGCCAGAAAGCACGAAGTCCGTGGCGGTTTCTGTAGTCTCAGGCATGTTCTGAGCCACCTGTGCCAAGCGCCAGCCGGCGGGCATGTGGAAGTCGCCTCCGTCTTCGTTAAGCGTTCCGTTCAGAAGGCCAAAAAGAGTGGATTTGCCCGCCCCATTGCGCCCAATCAAGGCGACTTTTTCACCCGGGTGAATGGTGGCATTGGCACCATTGAGCAACACCTTGGCTCCACGGCGCAAGGTGAGATTTAACAGACTGATCATTCGAAAATAGAGGAATTTGACAACGCGCGGCCAAGAAAGAGCAGCGTCGGGTCGGGGTGGCTTTTGAAGGCCGGTATGGGTGCAAAACCCAGGGCGCGATAAAGCGCCAAGCTGGAGGAATTATCGGGCCAGACGGAAAGCCCGGCTTGCAGGTACCCATACGCACTGGCTGACCGCTGCATGGCGAGCACCAAAGATCGGCCATAACCGAGTCGGCGCCAGGCGGGAAGTACGTAAAAGCGCTTGAGTTCGCACAGGCTTTGCTCGCTGGTGGCTGCGAAGGCGCCGCAACCCACGGGCGTGCCTTCGACCAGGGCCAGAGCGGCGCCACCGCCGGCTGAGTTTGAGTACCGAGCAGGCAAATCTTTCAGGTCCGTCCAGATGGAGCTGCTCGCTGCCTGGCCCAGATCGTTGCTGGCGTAATGGCGAAGCAACTCTTCGAAGGCTTCCCACTCGGCCGCGTCGTTGACAGGTTGAATGGACAGTCTTGAGTCAGAAGAGGATGCCGCCGGACTCATCGCGGCGCAGCTAAGGGAAGGACATCGTAGACCAGCCATGCGCGATGCTGGCCTTTCAGTCGCAGGTTGGGGTTCGTCTGCAAAGCCAGGCCTGCAGCCAGGGGAGCCATGACCTTGTTCGCCCCGACCGTGGCGAAAGAGAAGCGGCTTGGATCGACCAATACCCTGACGACGTCCAGTTGCGGGGAGTCGATGGCTGTGACAGCGCCGTTGACTGGCGCAACCGGCACGAAGAGCAAGTGTTGATAACGGTTAACGACATCCTCTTCTTGAACGGATACACCCAAGCCTTTCCAAAGCGAAGTTTGCGGGTAGTAATGAACGCCGCTGACCACCGGAATGCCGCCAGCCAGAAGCTCCATGGACCACATTGCACCCGGAGTCAGGACCAGAACTCTGGGCGCTTTCTCCAGAGGGTTGTCCTCTGTCAGGAGCTTTCGCAGCGGTTCCGCGATGGCTACACGATCAGGAGCAATGGACCACGGGTTGAACGTGGCGACCGAGGCAGCATAAATGGCAAGTGTGATGGCTATGGCACTTCCGACCCGGCCAATGAGTAGCCAGTACGCCATCAGGAGACCTGCTACGAGAAGCACAGCAGCAAGCACTGGATCAATAGATGCAGAGGATGCAGCTGAGGCGGCTTTCGGCGCCCCCCAGAATGCCACGGCGATCAAGACCCCGGCGAGCGCTGTAGTGATCCAGACTAAAGGCTTGGCAAGCGGCGCTCTGTCTGCTTGCGAGCCCGGAAGCAATGCGATGCCCAGAACGCACGCCAGTCCCAGGGCAATATCCAAACGGCTCGTAGGTACTCTGCTGAGTCCGGTCACTTCCGCGAGCCAAAGCGGGAAACCTGTGATGACGTAGAGCAGCGCAACGACGACGAAGAAAGTCCACGCACGCCATATCCAGCGTTGAGGATCGCTTGCGCGCAGTCTCATGATCGACAAAGCCAGCAGCGGCACCAGAACGTAGAAATACGAAGCTGTTTCCGATGGGTTGGAGCCTGCGGGCGGTTTGAACGCCAAGGTTTCTGCATTGGCATAACCGCGGAGCAAGTCTAGAAATCCACCCCCTCCAGTGAGTGCGGCGCGTTGCCCAGGGTAGACGGTTGCTTGTATGGCCTCGACGGCCGCTCTGGCGTCAATCCACCAGGCCCACAGCAAAGCGATCGTGATAGCGACTGCCAACGCCAAGGCGCCAAGGCTATGTTTGTCTATGCGCAAGCTGCCGCGTTGGTTCACGGCGTATCCAATGAGAAAGAGCGAACAGAAGATAGCGAGTGGGATCTGCCAAGGCGGATACAGGGTCAGCGCAAATCCTGCTGTCAGACAACCGAGGGCCACCGCGGAAATCCATAGCTTGAGCTTGCTGGCCAGGTCGTTTTCACCTGATGTGGGCTTGAAGATGAAAATGAGGAGTGCCAGCGCCCCGCATGCGAGACCCACTAGATAGAGTGGCCAGAAAGACCATCCTGCCGCGTAAGGTGCGATACAGAACATGGCCGCCAGGGCCAGATTTCGTCCTCGAGTCAAGGGCGTAAGCAAGTTCAGAAGGCAATAGAGCGCAATCAGGCAACCAAAAATGGGAAGCTGCCACTGGAATGCCAACGCCTGTTTCAGAGGAAGGAAAAAGTACCCCCAAGTAGCCGGCTTGGCTAGAGTGCTCCAATGCGACACAGGCGCTCCCGACATGCCTATGATCAACATGTTCTGACCGTCTGGCCCCAGGTTTTGGTTGACCACGGGAAACGGTGGCCAGTGGTTGACCTGTGCGAGCACATTTGAAGTCAGGACCATCCATTCGTCCGAGCGGATGCTTTTGGGAGAAAATGCCAGCGGCTTGACGCTGCTTTCACGGTCAAAAATCAAATGTTCCGCAGGTGAGTTGGCTCGACCAACCAAATGCCCCATCGAGGAGCCCGTCACCCCCGCCAATACAAGTGCAGCGAACAGCACTAAAAGCGTGGCCACGGGTGCGGCCGGATAACGAAATGCCAGCTCGGAGATGTTTCTCAAGCCAACCGAGCGGTGGAATGAGAAGCAGAAGACCAATGTCACCACCAGAAATAGCGAAATGAACACGGCATAGCGTGCTCCTTTGGGCTGAGCTGCCGGGCCCGCTTGCGCGGATGCTCTCTCTGCGTCCGGTGTTGCGACGGTCGATCTGGGGGCTGTGGCTTGGCCTTCAGTGGCCGAAGAGACCGGCGCGGCCGCGTTCGGGGTTCTGGGGTCGGTGATTGCGGTGGCCGGGGCAGTGGCTGAAGTCGGTGATTGTCCTGTCCGGGAGGGAGGCGTGCCTGTGGGTGCCGCTGCGACCGCCCGCTGAGCGATTTCAATGTTAAGTGCGGCACCAGCCACCTTGCCGTTCACCTCAACTTGAATGACGAGTTGTTGTGGCCCGCTGGGAAGGGGCGTGTCCCACGTCGCCATGGCCTCGTAACCCAGTTGTTGGTTGGAGATTTTCCAGTGCTTCGCGACGTCAGGGCGGCTTTCGGCTTTCCAGTCCATCTTGTCGGCTTTGATTCCTCCCGAGGAGACGGCGACACCGCCAGGGCCTTTCTGAGCTGAAGGGTCAACGGCCCATCCCTTCACGCGAATCTGCCTTCCGTCTGGAGAAACGGCGACGCCATCTACGAATAGCGTCGGTTCTGGGGCGGCTTGAGCCGCAGGGCCTTGCGCCATGGCTGTCGGTAGCAGTCCAGAAACACTAACCAGCAAGCAAAGGAAAAACTTCAGGAAGCCAGTCATTTGCAAGTTTCTCCAGGGAATTGACATTTTTCTCATATTGGGCAACGAGTTACGGGGCAGGACACTCCCTTGGGCTACCTTTGCCCTACTGTGGGGCCAACAGAAGCACTTGGTCGCCTCCCGCGCTGGTGTCTATCCAGACTGGCTGGAGATCAGGGAAGGCGGCTTCAAAGTGCTCTCGCTCGTTTCCGATTTCCAGCACCAGTACCCCGGATTTGCTCAAGTACCGGGGCGCGGCGGCCAGCATGTTTCGTATGAAATCCATACCGTCTGCACCCCCAGCCAAAGCCAGCGATGGTTCAGCGCGAAACTCTGCAGGCAGGGCATCCATGCTGTTCTGGTTGACGTAGGGTGGGTTGCAGAGAATCAGATCGTAGGCCCCCTGGCACTTCGTGAATCCGTCGCTCTCGATCAGGCGGATGCGCTCAGACAGACCATGTTCGTCAACGTTGATGCGCGCGACCGCGAGCGCATCGGCGCTGATGTCCACGGCATCTACACTGATTTCTGGCCAGGCCATGGCCGCGAGTACCGCAAGACTGCCGTTGCCCGTACACAAGTCCAGCACGCGGTGGGTGTCTGCCGCAAGCCAGGGGTCAATACTTCCATCTGCAATGGCCTCGGCGATGAGGCTGCGGGGCACAATGGTGCGTTCATCCACGTAAAACGGAATGCCCTGAAGCCAGGCTTGGCCGGTGAGATAGGCCAGGGGTTTGTGCGTAGAGATGCGCCGTTGAAGCAGAGATTCCGCCTTCGCCTGATTCTCGGGTGATACAAGCTGGTCACCGACTACCGCGTCGTCCAGATCGGAGTCGAGTGGCAGACCCAGCGCGTGCAGTACCAGCCACACGGCCTCATCACGGGCATTGTCCGTGCCGTGGCCAAAATGCACCTGCGCCTGGGTCAGGCGACGCTCGGTTTCTTCTATGAGATCAACTAGTTTCATGGTCTTGCAAGTGCGCTGAGGGACGAGCTTCGTTCAAGCAGTAGCCTCAATGCCTTCGGCGCTTTGTCTTTCTAGCTCAGATTTTCGAGTACGCGGAGATAGATATTTTTCAGCGGTTCGATGTCCGAGATCTGAATATGCTCGTCTATCTTGTGGATGGTCGCGTTGGGCGGTCCCAGCTCAATGACTTCCGGGCACAGCGTTGCAATGAAGCGGCCGTCGCTGGTGCCACCGGTGGTGGACAGCTCGGTCTCCAAACCGGTTTCGGTGCGAATAGCGGCTTGAACGGCCTGGACCAACGTACCGGGTGTGGTCAGAAACGGGCGGCCGCCCAGAGTCCAGGCCAGTTCGTAGTCAAGGCCGTGCTTTTTCAGTATGGCCTCCAATCGTTGCTGCAGCGACTCAGGTGTCGACTCTGTGCAAAAGCGGAAATTGAAATCCACCACGGCAGCTCCGGGAATGATGTTGCTCGCACCTGTGCCGGAATGAATGTTGCTGACCTGCCAGCTGGTGGGCGGGAAGAATTCATTGCCTCGGTCCCACTCGATGGAGACCAGCTCGGCAAGTGCAGGCGCCAACTGATGCACGGGATTGCGCGCAAGCTGCGGATAGGCGATATGCCCTTGAATGCCTTTGACCGTGAGCTTTCCGCTCATGGTGCCGCGACGGCCGTTCTTGATCATGTCGCCGGTTTGCCTGACGGACGTAGGCTCGCCCACAATGCACCACTCAAAGCCTTCACCCCGCGCGCGCAGGTGTTCTATGACCACGGTGGTGCCATCCAGCGCCGGACCTTCTTCGTCGCTGGTCAAAAGCAAGGCAATGTTCAGGGGCGCTTCCGGCTGGGCGGCGATGAACTCTTCTGCGGCAACCACAAATGCTGCAATCGAGGTTTTCATGTCGCTGGCGCCGCGCCCGTACAGCTTGCCATCACGCTCTGTGGGCACAAAAGGCGGGCTTGACCACTCACCCAGTGGGCCGGTAGGCACGACGTCGGTATGCCCCGCAAAGACCAGGGTAGGCAAGGTTTGCGCGGTTTGCACTGCGCTTGCTGGAACCCTTTTGGCCCAGAGGTTGCGCACTCGAAATTCCGCTGGTCCGCTGTCAATCACTTCGCATCGGAACCCGACGGCAGCCAATCGCTGGCTAAGCAGGTCGATACAGCCGGCATCTTCCGGGGTGACGGATGGACGGGCGATCAGCGCCTCGGCAAGCGTGCGGGTGGGGGAGTGAGTCATATGATCTTGCTAGTTTTCAAACGTGATTACCTGCCCAGGGGCCGGCCGGTCCTTCCAGAGCGGGCGGTGGTGCCTGAACACAGGCATGGCCAATGTCTTCGATTGGAAAAGCCTCAGCACTGTCGAGGACCTGAAAGCTGGATGCCACACACCGGTACTCTATGCGCTAACTTGTGCGCAGAGGCCTCATCTCTATCCCAGACGGGAGGCAATGACGCTACCTGAGCCGGAATTCTCAAAATCCGAGCCTCGGAGTGAATGGCCGCTAAGTCCCGACTTGCTGAAAGCGCTGGAATCGTCGTCACCAGGCCGCACGTCCAGTGTGATCTCTGTGAACGAAGGCTCGTCACTGGGGTGTTCTTCTTCGCGCGGCTTGTCGGGAGATCGCAGTGCATCGTTCTGGAGGCGCCACATGAGGTTGGTGGGCGAATCCGCATGGGCAAGGCCTTCCTTGCGGTCAATGATGCCGTCGTTGATCAAGCGCGCCAGGGCCTCCTCGAAGGTTTGCGACCCTTCTGCCATGGAGTTGACCATGGCTTCCTTGACCCCGGAGAAGTCTCCCTTTTCGATCAGGTCAGCAACCAGTTTGGTATTGAGCATGACCTCCACGGCGGGGACGCGCCCACCGCTCTGGGTGCGCACGAGTCTTTGCGACACCACTGCTTTGAGAGAAGCCGCCAAGTCGCCCAGCAAAGTGGGGCGTACCTCCACGGGATAGAAGCTCAACACCCTGTTGAGTGCTTGATAACTGTTGTTGGCGTGCAGAGTAGACAGGCAAAGGTGGCCGGATTGCGCGTACGAGATGGCCGCAGACATGGTTTCGCGATCCCGGATTTCGCCAATCATGATCACGTCGGGCGCCTGTCGCAGGGCGTTTTTCAGCGCGACATGCATGGTGGACGTATCTCCACCCACTTCGCGCTGGTTGATCAGCGACTTGCGGTTGGTGAAGATGAATTCCATCGGATCCTCGATGGTCAGGATGTGACCGGAGGCATTTCTGTTGCGCTGGTCCAGCATGGATGCCAGGGTGGTCGATTTGCCCGCACCGGTGGCTCCCACCATCAAGATAAGTCCACGCTTTTCCATCACCAGTTGGCTGAGGATGGAAGGCAGATTGAGCGTCTCCAGCGCAGGAATATCCGGGCTGATAAACCGCAGGACCGCCGCATAGGTGCCGCGCTGGCGCATGGCGGATAGCCGGAAGTTGCCCACGCCCTGCACGGGAATGGCCATGTTCAGCTCGCCAGTTTCCTTCAGCTCTTCAATCCGGTTGGGCGCGACGACATCCATCAGGAGGTTCAAGACCGCTTCGGGCGGGAGAACCTGGCTATTGATGGGCATGTGCTGCCCGTTGATCTTGATGGTGGCAGGCGCATTCGCCGACAGATAGACGTCGGAAGCCTTTTTTTCCGCCATGAGGCGAAGAATGCGCTCCATCATGGTGCTGGGTGCCTGCGGTTGCATGGATCGCATCCTCTGGTGGTGGGGGGCTTGCCTCGAATACGCTGAACTGCCAATCTACCTGACTGTCAGCTTATCTGTCAGTCAGGCCAGTGAGGTCAGTCACGCAGCAGGTCGTTCAAGCTGGTCTTGGAGCGCGTCTGGGCATCGACCGTCTTCACGATGATGGCGGCATAGGTGCTGTAAGCCGTACCGTTTTTCGAGGTTTTGGGCAGATTCCCGCTGATGACCACGCTGCCGGCGGGCACGCGGCCGTAGCTGATCTCACCCGTGTCGCGGTTGAAAATCGGAGTGCTCTGGCCGATGTACACGCCCATGCCGAGGACCGAGTTTTCTTCGACGATGACACCTTCGACCACTTCGGAGCGTGCGCCAATGAAGCAGTTGTCTTCAATGATGGTCGGGTTGGCTTGCAATGGCTCCAGCACACCGCCCAGGCCTACACCGCCGGACAGGTGAACGTTCTTGCCAACTTGTGCGCACGAGCCTACCGTGGCCCAGGTGTCGACCATGGTGCCTTCGCCCACATAGGCGCCGATGTTGACGTAGCTGGGCATCAAGATGGCGCCAGTTGCAATGAAGCTTCCGCGGCGCGCGACGGCGGGGGGCACGACGCGAACGCCAGATGCTTTCATGCCCTCAGCGTCCAGATGGGCGAATTTGGTCTTGACCTTGTCGAAAAAGCCCAGGTCGCCCGCCTTCATCAGTTCGTTGTCATAGAGGCGGAAAGACAGCAGTACGGCTTTCTTGATCCACTGGTGCACAGTCCACTGACCGACGCCAGAGCGGGTGGCCACCCGAAGGCGCCCGCCATTCAGGTCTTCGATGACCTGCTCGACAGCGTCTGCCACTTCCTTGGGGCAGGAGGAGGGGGACAGGCTGGCGCGGTTTTCCCAGGCGTCATCGATAATTTTTTGCAATTGTTCGCTCATGATTTTTCAGGTGTTGGAATGGATGAACTTGACGATGCGCTCCGCCGCTTCGACACATTCAGCGGTCTCGGCCACGAGCGCCATACGAACGCGCCCCCGGCCAGGATTGGAGCCTGCGGCCTCGCGAGCCAGATAGCTCCCGGGCAAAACCGTCACATTGTATTGAGCCAGAAGCTCCCGGGCGAAACGAGTGTCGTCTTCCCATTGAGCAGGCACCCCGGCCCATAGATAAAACCCGGCATCAGGAAGTCGGACGTCCATGACTTTTTCGAGCATGGGCGCGGCCAGTGCAAATTTTTCGCGGTAAAGCCGGCGGTTTTCGACCACGTGCGCCTCATCGTTCCACGCGGCTATGCTGGCAGTCTGAACCGCAGGGCTCATGGCGCTGCCGTGGTAGGTGCGGTAGAGCAGGAACGGCTTGATCAACGCCGCGTCGCCCGCTACGAAGCCCGAGCGCATACCGGGCACGTTGCTTCGCTTGGAAAGGCTGGTCAGCATGATCAGGTTCTTGAAATCGGTCCGGCCGAGTTTCAGTGCGGCTTCCAGTCCGCCAAGGGGCGCTTCCTCGCGGAAGTAGATCTCGCTATAGCATTCGTCCGAGGCGATGACAAAACCATGCTTGTCGGAAAGCTCGAACAGCATTTGCCATTCCGGCAAGGGCATGACTGCCCCTGTAGGGTTGCCGGGTGAACAAACAAAAACAAGTTGCGTGCGCTCCCAGACGCTTGCCGGAACCTGGTCCCAGCGAGGCGCGAAGTTTCGGGCCGGGTCGCTAGGCACGTAATGTGGAGAGGCGCCTGCCAGGAAGGCTGCGCCTTCGTAGATCTGATAGAACGGGTTGGGGCAGACCACGACTGCGTCAGGTCGTGACGAGTCCACCACGGTCTGCGCCAGTGCAAACAAGGCTTCGCGTGAACCCAGCACGGGCAGGATTTGCGTGGCAGGGCTCACCTCCACGTCATAGCGTCGTTTCAGCCAGGCCGCGCAGGCTTCGCGCAGTTGCGGGTCGCCACCGGTAGGCGGATACCCGGTGAGACCACTGTCAAGCGATCCAGCCAGGGCTTGTTTGATGAAATCGGGTGTGGCATGGCGGGGCTCGCCAATGCCCAGGCTAATGGGCCGATAGTCCGGATTGGGCGTCACGTCAGCAAACAACTGGCGCAGCCGTTCAAATGGGTAGGGCTGAAGCTTGGAGAGCAGGGGGTTCATAGTGGGCATTATCCGTCCCCCGGGGGCGTACTTTTCTTGTGATTGATGCCCAATCACCAGCATCGGCTGAGTATTTGTCCGCGATTTCCCCCTTGAAGCTCCGGATTCCGGCGCCCCCCGGTCTCATATGGCACGATAATCGCCTCTTTCGCGCCAATTCCGGTGCCGCGCGTCGTTGGCGCCCGCATATGGGATTGGCTCAGATACGCCTTCATCTGAGAATCGGCTTTCCGTGCGTCTTAACTCGATCAAGCTTTCCGGATTCAAGTCCTTCGCTGAACCCACCAATTTCATGCTGCCCGGGCAATTGGTCGGCGTGGTGGGGCCTAATGGCTGCGGCAAGTCCAACATCATGGATGCTGTGCGGTGGGTGCTGGGCGAGTCCAAAGCCAGCGAACTGCGCGGTGAGTCCATGCAGGACGTGATTTTCAGCGGCACCACCACCCGCAAGCAAGCCAGCCGAGCGTCGGTTGAGCTGGTTTTTGACAATGCGGACCACCGCGCGGGCGGCCAGTGGTCGCAGTTCACCGAAATCTCGGTCAAGCGTGTGCTCACGCGTGACGGCAACAGCAGCTACTACATCAATAACCAGCCGGTACGCCGCCGTGACGTTCAGGACGTGTTTCTGGGCACTGGCCTGGGCCCGCGCGCCTATGCCATCATCGGCCAGGGCACCATCAGCCGCATCATTGAGTCGCGCCCCGAAGAACTCCGTCTCTTCCTGGAAGAGGCGGCGGGCGTCAGCAAGTACAAGGAACGCCGGCGCGAGACCGAAAACCGCCTCTCGGACACCCGCGAAAACCTGACCCGGGTTGAAGACATCCTGCGCGAACTCAACAACAACCTGGAGAGGCTGGAAAAACAGGCAGAAGTTGCGCAGCAGTATCAGGGCCTGCAAGCCACGGCAGCGCTCAAGCAAAATCAGTTGTGGTTTCTCAAGCGCAGCGAGGCAGACGAAGGCCAGGGGCGCCTGAAGGCCGAAACCGACAAAGCTGTGAACGACCTGGAGTCACGTGTGGCCGACCTGCGCCACATTGAAGCCGATCTTGAAACCATCCGTCAGGCGCACTATGCCGCTGGCGACCATGTGAACCAGGCCCAGGGGCTCCTGTATGAAGCTACGGCCGAAGTGGGCAAGCTTGAAGCCGAGATCCGCTTCGTGGTGGAAGGGCGCCAACGCGCGGAAACCCGGCTCACGCAGCTGAAAGAGCAGGTCGCTCAGTGGCTCTTGCGCAAAGAAGAGGCTGAACTGGAGATCGAGACATTGGCTGAGCAAACCGTGGAGGCGGAAGACCGTGCCATCACGCTCGCAGCTCAGGTAGAAGAGCAGCAGCAGGCCTTGCCTGATCTTGAAGATGCGCTCCGGCAATCACAATCCAAGGCGGCTGAACAACGCGCAGCCGTTGGGCAAGTCCAGCAACAGATTCAGGTGCTGGCGGCAGACCAGCGGCACATTGAGGAGCAGTCCCGCCAGTTGGGCTCTCGCCGGGAGCGCCTGGCGGCTGACCGCAATGCGCTTGCTGCTCCAGATGAGGCTCGCCTCATCGATCTGCAAACCCAGCTGGCTACCGCCCAGGAAGCCGCAGAGATCACTGAAGCTCGCCTGCATGAACTGCAGGAAAGCGTACCTCAGCTCGATGAGGACCGCCGGGCACGGCAGCAGGCCGTGAACTCGGAAGGCGCCAAGCAGGCGGACTTCTCTGCGCGGCTGGAAGCACTCAAAGCATTGCAAGAGAAAGTTCGGACGGACGGCAAGCTCAAGCCATGGCTGACCAAGCACGGACTTGAGGGTCTTTCGGGTCTGTGGAGCCGTATTCACATCGAATCCGGGTGGGAGAACGCGCTGGAGTCCGCGCTGCGCGAGCGCATGGCCGCCTTGGAAGTCAGCCGTCTGGACATCGTGCGTGCCTTCGCAAGTGACGCGCCACCGGCCAAGCTGACCTTCTACAGCTCCCCGGAAGCTTCGCTTCCCCCCAAAGCCAGCCAGTTTTCCCGACTGGCCGATTTGCTGAGGTTGAACGACGCCGGGTTGACCGCCCTGCTTGAGAGTTGGCTGACCGGCTGCTACACGGCCGACTCGCTCGAAGAAGCTTTGGCTGTGCGGGATCAATTGCAGGCCGGCGAACTGCTCTTTACCCGATCTGGTCATGCGGTCAGCCGACATGCGGTCAGCTTTTACGCGCCTGATTCTGAGCAGGCAGGTCTTCTGGCCCGGGCTCAGGAGATCGAAAACCTTGAGAAGCTGCAGCGCGCGCAGACGCTCATCAGTGAAGAAGCACGCAATGCGTTGATCAAGGCAGAAGCGTCTTACAGCGACGCATCACAGCGCCTGGCCGCCACGCGTCGAGAGGAAGCAGAGGCACGGCAACGTGCGCACGAACTGCAAGTGGAGACCTTGCGTCTTTCCCAGCTGGCCGAGCAAACCCGTGCGCGCAGCGAGCAGATTGCCGGTGACCTGGCAGAAATTGACGCTCAGTCCGAGGAATTGCAGGAGCGCCGGATCACCGCTGAAGCACGGTTCGAAGAGCTGGATATGCAATTGGCGGACACCCAGGAACGCCATGCTCAGCTCGATGAACGGGTGATGGAAGCCGAACGGCGGTTGAATGAAGCACGGGAGCAGCAGCGCAGCCTCGAGCGACAAGCACAGGAGTCTGGCTTTGCTCAGCGGGCACTGGAATCTCGGCGGGCTGAACTGGCGCGAACGATCGATACCGCGACCGGCCAGGCTGCAGGCATTGAAACTGAGCGAGAGCGGGCACAAGAGGAATTGACTCGCCTGAACGATGCTGCTGCCCAAGCCGGATTGCAAGCCGCGCTCAGCCTGAAGATGGACAGGGAGCAGGCGTTGGGCGCCAAACGCAGCACCTACGACGACTTGACAGCCAAGTTGCGTGCGAGCGATGAACGCCGACTCTCGCTGGAGCGTGAACTCGACCCGCTTCGCCAGCGCATCACGGACCTTCAACTGAAAGAACAAGCCGCCCGCCTGGGCACTGAGCAGTATGCGCAGTTGTTGGCCGACGCGCAGGCCGATCTGGCCTTGGTTCAGCAATCCATCCTGGAAGGCAATGTCAAACTGTCAGGACTGCAAAGCGAAATCGACCGTTTGCATCGCGAGATCCAGTCACTGGGGGCTGTGAACCTGGCAGCACTTGAGGAACTGACCGCAGCGCGTGAGCGCAAGCAGTTCCTTGACGCGCAGTCGGCTGACCTCACAGACGCCATGAACACGCTGGAAGACGCCATCAAGAAAATTGACGGCGAAACGCGTGACCTGCTGGGCAATACCTTCAACACCGTCAATGAGCATTTTGGTCGCATGTTCCCTGAACTGTTCGGGGGTGGGAATGCCAAGCTGATGATGACGGGCGAGGAAATTCTGGATTCTGGCGTGCAGGTCATGGCGCAGCCACCAGGCAAGAAAAACCAGACTATTCACCTGCTCTCAGGGGGCGAGAAAGCTCTGACGGCCATTGCTCTGGTGTTTGCGATATTCCAGCTCAACCCTGCGCCGTTCTGCTTGCTGGATGAGGTTGACGCGCCTTTGGATGACGCCAATACGGAGCGATATGCCAAGTTGGTGACCAAAATGAGCGGGCAGGGCACGCAGTTTCTATTCATCAGCCACAACAAGATCGCCATGGAGATGGCGAAGCAACTCATTGGTGTGACCATGCAGGAGCAAGGCGTCTCGCGAATCGTCGCGGTAGATATGGAAAGTGCAGTCGGAATGATGGAGGCCGCATGAGTTCATTGCAAGTTGGCCTGGCCGTTGCAGGTGGCCTTATTCTCGGCGGCGTCATCGCCTACAACACCTGGGCTTCTCGCCGGAATACGCCTCGGCAAGCTGTGCCTGAAAACAGGCCCGTGTCACCACAGGATCGTTCGGATCCCACAGGTGAGCCAGGCATGGCTCATCCGGACCGGGTCGAGCCAGCGTTTGACCCCACTGGAGCGCTTCCGCCGCTGGGCCCGTTGCCCGTGCCTGAAAAACGTCCACGGCTTGATGCGCTCATAGACGTCATTACTCCGGTCGCGCTGGATGGCAAAGTTGTCTCAGGCGATGCCGCATTGGCTGCCTTGCCACATACACGCAGGGTGGGTAGCAAACCATTCGCGGTGGAAGGTTTGAACGAACAAAGCCGTGATTGGGAGTTCCCGGTTGCTGGCCAGCGCTACACCGCATTGCAGGCCGGCGTGCAGTTGGCGAATCGGACCGGAGCGCTCAATGAAATCGAGTTCTCAGAGTACGTCATGAAGACCCAGGCTTTCGCTGATTCGGTCGGTGGGGCGCCTGATTTTCCGGAAATGCTCGATGAAGTGGCGCGTGGGCGGGAACTGGATCAGTTTGCCGGCGGACACGACGCGCAGTTGGGATTCATGTTGCGTGCCCGCGGCGCTGCCTGGAGCCCGGGTTTTGTTCAGCAACAGGCCTCCAAGCTGGGCTTTGTGGCGGGGGTTATTCCCGGACGCATGGTCTTGCCCTCCAGCGAGCCTGGACTCCCATCCATCCTGGGTCTCAGTTTTGATCCCCAGGCTGCTCTCTCGGAAGATCCTACCCAGTCGGCCGTGACCGAGGTGGCGCTCAGCCTGGATGTGCCCCAAGTACACCGAAACGAGCAACCTTTTGCACGTCTGCGAGATGCCGCCTTTGCTTTGGCCGAGGCCATGGACGGGGTGATTACGGACGACGCGGGCCACCCGTTGCGTCCTGAGATGATAGAGACCATAGGCAGCGACTTGCAGCACCTGTATGACACCCTGGATGCGCACGATCTCGCTGCCGGCTCCGCGCAGGCGCGGCGCCTGTTCAGTTAAACACGATGAATCCCAGTACCGAAGCGGAACGCTTGCGAGCCGCGTTGAATCAAGCCGCCCACCAGTACTACACTCTGGATGCCCCGGAGATTCCTGACGCGGAATACGACAAGCTATTTCAGCAACTGCAGGCCCTTGAAGCTGCGCACCCCGAGCTGCTTACGCCTGATTCACCCACTCAGAGGGTAGGCGCAGGCGTACTGGCAGGGTTCTCGCCCGTCCGGCACCGTGTGCCCATGCTGAGTATTCGCACCGAGACCGACACCACTGCGGCAGGAGCGCAAGCTTTCGATGCCCGTATCAGACGCGAATTGAAAGCTGGGGCTGACGCTCCCGCAGTAGCTTATGTCGCTGAGCCGAAATTCGATGGCCTGGCCATCAATCTTCGCTATGAAGATGGCTTGCTTGTGCAAGCGGCCACGCGTGGCGATGGTGAGGTTGGGGAAGATGTCACGCAGAACATACGCACTATCGGACAGATCCCGTTGCGTCTGATCCAGACCGTACCAACTGTACAAACCTCCGCTGGACAATTGGCTTTGCTAGAGGACGACGAAGCCGCGACAGCACGTGGCCAGTGGCCGATCCCGGCAGTCCTGGAGGTGCGCGGCGAGGTGTACATGCGCCGAGATGCTTTCGACGCCCTTAACCTTAGGCAGCGCGAGAAAATAGCGGCCGGCGACAAAGCTGCGAAGACCTTCATCAACCCACGCAACACGGCCGCAGGGGCTGTTCGTCAGTTGGATCCAGGCATAGCACGTCAGCGTCCCTTGAGCTTTTATGCCTATGGCCTGGGTGAGATTTCCCCCGCTAACGAAGGCGGCCCGGATTTCTCCACGCACTGGCAAGTGCTTCAGGCTTTGAAGGCCTGGGGCTTTCCGGTCTCTCCCTTGATTGAACAGGCACGTGGCGCTGAGGATTTGGTGAGCTACCACCAGAAAATCGCCGGCGCGCGCGATGAATTGCCCTTTGACATAGACGGTGTGGTCTATAAAGTCGACAGCCTTGACCTGCAAAGAAGACTGGGCTTTGTCAGCCGTGAACCGCGTTGGGCTGTGGCGCACAAGTATCCAGCGCAAGAACAGTTGACCACTGTGCAAGCCATCGACATACAGGTCGGTCGCACAGGAAAACTCACTCCAGTAGCCAAACTCGCTCCGGTGTTCGTTGGCGGCGTCACCGTTACCAACGCCACTTTGCACAATGAACTGGAAGCCCGCCGCAAGGATGTGCGCGTGGGCGACACCGTGATCGTGCGCCGTGCGGGAGACGTCATTCCGGAAGTGGTGGCTGTACTTGCAGATAAGCGGGCCCCTGGGGCCGCAGAGTTCACCATGCCTGCTACTTGCCCAGTATGCGGCAGTGAAGTCGTTCGAGAGGAAGGTGAGGCTGATCACCGCTGTACAGGAGGCCTCTTCTGCGCGGCGCAGCGCAAGGAAGCCATGCTGCACTTTGCCAGCCGGCGGGCCATGGATATCGAAGGGCTGGGAGACAAGCTGGTGGAGCAGTTGGTGGAAAGTGGCGCGGTCAAGACGCTGCCTGACCTTTACAAGCTGGGGGTGGTATCTCTCGCCGCCCTGGACCGGATGGCGCAAAAATCCGCACAGAACATTGTGGACGCGCTGCAAAAGTCCAAGAACACCAACCTGGGCCGATTTTTGTTTGCCTTGGGCATACGGCATGTGGGTGAAACTACCGCCAAGGACCTGGCCAGACACTTTGGCAACCTGGACGCCATCATGAGCGCGAGCACGGACCAGCTGCTGCAGGTGCCTGATGTAGGTCCCATCGTTGCCACCAGCGTCCACACTTTCTTCGAGCAAGCTCACAACCGCGAAGTGGTGGAGCAATTGCGCGCTGCCGGCATCAAGTGGGAGGAGGGGGCGCCTTCATCGGCTGCCATGCGGCCATTGGCAGGCAAGACCTTTGTGCTGACCGGAACCTTTCCTACCCTCAGCCGCGAGCAGGCCAAGGAAATGCTCGAAGCTGCCGGCGCCAAAGTGGCAGGCAGCGTCAGCAAGAAGACCCACTACGTCGTGGCGGGTGCGGAGGCTGGCAGCAAACTCGATAAGGCGAGGGAACTTGGACTTAACATTCTTGACGAAGCTGAGATGCTCGCTTTGCTGGTAGATAAAACTTAAGTTCTCAACTAATGGCTTGAATCTGTCAATCACGCGGCTCGAGAATCGTCGCCGGCCTCATTTGAACTCTCTGTTCCTTTGAGGATCTGATGAGAGCAAGGACCCAGTCTTTACACGTCTGTGACAAGAAAGGTGTGGCCCGGACCCTCGACTGGCGCGTTTTATTATTAAGGAATGTGTTCAACTTTCACGAGGAAGGTCAGGCCGATGGCTGGGTTGCAGTACAAGGCAGATCGTGTTGCCGTACCCGCGCGACTGTGATGAAAGCCAACGCATTCATCGATCCTGTCATCGGAAATGTGCCGTGTTGGAGGTTTGAACACGCTTAGATGACTGATGGCGCCCGCATGACATGCGTGGCGATGATTGGGTCAATGGGAGCGCGCGGTACGCCACAACCCGCATACAGAAGGAGCTTTTATGTCCATCCGGATTTTTCCAGTCTTGCGCCGAATTGCGTATGTCGTCGCAGCGGGCGGTGCTGTGTTGTTAAGCGGTTGTGCGGTCGTACCTGCAGACTCCTACGTGGTGGGCACTCCCGTGGTGACTTCCGCGACCTACTACGGCGCCCCCACTTACTACCCGGCGCCCTACTACGGAGGTGTCTATGGTGGCCCCGTTTATGCCGCGCCTCCGGTGTCCATTGGCATTTGGGGCAACTACAGGGGCGGACGGCATCATGGATGGCATGATGGGCACAGGGGCGGACGGCCTCATTTCAACCAGCCTCCTCGAGGAGGTGGGCATCATTTCCGACCCCCACCGGGCGGAGGTGGCGGGCACCACGCAGGCCCACGCCCACCGGGCTGGAGCGGGGGAGGTGGCGGGCCCAGGCCGCCGCGGGGCCCAGGCTCGGGTGGCGGCTTTCGAGGTCGCTGAACGCGGTTTTCTGAGTGCCGTACTCCGCGATGTGGCTGCGCAAGTCTTGCAAGTCCGACAGGCTCCTAGACCCGGTCTTTGGCACTAGCATATAGGGATGGCTATTCATCCCATCCTGAAAATGGGCGATCGCCGCTTGCTGCGCGTCGCCCAACCTGTGGTCAATTTCGACAGTGACGAGTTACATGCGCTCGTACATGACCTCATAGACACCATGCACGCCGCCAATGGTGCGGGCTTGGCTGCGCCGCAAATCGGTGTAGACCTGCAATTGGTTATCTTCGGAACGGGAGCACCCAATCCACGCTATCCTGACGCGCCCTTGGTTCCCCGCACCGTGCTTTGCAACCCTGTCATCACACCGCTTTCTGCGGAACAAGAGGACGACTGGGAAGGCTGTCTCTCGGTCCCTGGGCTTCGCGGCATGGTACCTCGGTGGAAAAAGATCAGGTATACCGGCTTTGACCCTTATGGCGATCCTATTGACCGGGAGGCATCGGATTTTCATGCACGCGTGGTGCAGCATGAGTGCGACCATCTGGTCGGAAAACTTTATCCGATGCGAATGAAAGACTTCAGGCTATTCGGATTCACCGACGTAATGTTCCCGGGCCTTGACGCTTCAGACGACTAAGGCGGGTGAGCATGCCCTGGACACACAGGCGCTGCTTTCGTCCGCCAGCGTCAGGGCTTGAATGCTGTTCTAGAGGCGGCCTGGAGCTTGACGAACGAGGTTTTTAAAGCCCTGGAAGTCAGTGCAGCAGGCTTCTTGGCGGCCATCCCCACTTGGCACCCTTGATCAAATGCCTTGGCCGAGTGCGGTTTTTGTCTCTAGCTGCGTAGCAGGCACGGAGGGCTGGGAGAAAGTGCCGCCCAAACGATAACTACGTGGAGCAACCGATTCGCGGGTGGTCACACGGGATGTGCTGATTTGCTCCTGAGGCGCAGCGTCGAGAACGCGCCTTGCGCCATTGAAACGCTTTTCCCAGTAACTGACCTTCATGCTTTCTACGCGAACATGGGCGCCAGTGCGGGGTGCATGGATGAATTTGCCGTCGCCCACGTAAATGCCTACGTGGCTGTATGCGCGCCGCATGGTGTTGAAAAACACCAAATCTCCGGGCTGTAGTTCAGCCTTTTCGATCTGCTCCGTGGCTGCTGCTTGCTCTTCCGCACGTCGGGGGAGAATCATGCCCACTGTCTGTTGATACATGGCGCGAACGAAGCCGCTGCAGTCAAACCCGGTATCAGCGGAGTTGCCCCCTTTACGGTAAGGTACGCCAACAGCGTCCATTGCATTGACTACCAAGTCGGCAGCACGGTTCGTAGCGTGCTGAATGGAGTCACCAAGACGGGCTACCAAGCCTTTTTGATGCAAGAGTTTGTCGATTTCGTCTTGTGCGGGTGCCGCTTGGGCGGCATTGGCGGCAGCGAGGGCGATGATGACGGCAAACAGTTTGCTCATGCTCATGTATGCGAATGTACGAATTAGGTTGAGCAGAAAATGCAAAAAAAGCTACCACCACACGGCGGGAACTCCTGCCTGCAAAATCTGATCGGTCGTTTATGGATTGGCAGTTCCAAGCACCCGAGGATGCTGGTCCAGGAAGAATTCCCCCCGAAACCCGCCGCGCAACACTTCGAAACCACGTACATACCTGATTTCGAGCCGAGCGCCTAGTGTAGGACAAGTTCTACGTCAATTGTCATCATATGCAAGCTTATTTATCTGTATTTTTTTCTGCAGCCTTGGCATTGGCGTCCTCTACGCTCCAAGCGCAGCCTTCTGCGGGCGTCAAACCTGAGACAGTGGCCAAGGGGCTTCAGAATCCTTGGGCGTTGGCATTCCTGCCCGAAGGGCGTTTTCTGGTCACCGAGCGGCCTGGACGTCTGCGGGTGGTAGAGGGCGACGGGCGCGTGCAACCCCCGGTCACTGGCCTGCCAGATATTGCCGCGGGCGGCCAAGGCGGGCTGCTGGATGTGGTGACGGACCCGGAGTTCGCAAAGAACCGAACCATCTATTTCTGTTTTTCGGAGCCAGGACCGGGCACGACCAATAGCACGGCTTTGGCCCGTGCGAGGCTTTCAGACGATCTGAAGCAACTCGAAGAGATGAAGGTTATTTTCAGCCAAAAACCCAAGGTCAGCAGCAGCGCGCACTTTGGTTGCCGCATCGTCTTTCGAGAGGTCAAGGGACAGGGTGACGGCACCCTGTTTCTGACCCTGGGTGACCGTTTTTCGAGGAAAGAGGACGCACAGAAGCTGGACAACCATATAGGGAAAGTAGTGCGCATCGGCAAGGACGGCTCGGTGCCCAAGGACAACCCTTTCGTTTCCAGGCCCGGCGCATTGCCGGAGATCTGGAGTTACGGCCACCGGAACGCCCAAGGCGCCACGTTGGCACCTGATGGCACCTTCTGGATGCACGAACACGGGCCGCAAGGTGGCGACGAGATCAACGTACCGCAGGCTGGAAAGAACTACGGTTGGCCGGTAATTACCTATGGCGAGAACTATGGCGGCGGCAAGATCGGGGACGGCCTGACCGCCAAGGCTGGCTTGGAACAACCTCTGCACCATTGGACGCCCTCTATCGCAACCTCTGGCATGGCGTTTCTTACGAGTGACCGTTACGGACCCGCATGGAAGGGGAATCTCTTCATTGGATCACTGAAATTCCAATACCTTGACCGAATTGAGATCAAGGGCAACAAGGTCGTGGCTGAACACAAGTTGTTGGAAGATGTGGGGCAGCGTATACGCGATGTACGCCAAGGGCCTGATGGGCTTCTGTATGTAGTGACAGACAGCCCGAGCGGCAGGCTTATAAGAATAACGCCTCCTTGATAGAGCCCGGCGTTTCCGGGAATCATCAAAGAGGCGTCTGTATGTTCGCCGGGCTATGGTTTCCCGGCAACTGGCTGGAGGATTACTTGAAGCCGACGCGATCGAGCATCTGCTGAACCTTGACCTGGTTTGCACCCACTGCACTGATAGGGATGGTTTCAGTCTTGAATGGCTTGCCAGCCGTCATCGATTTCAGGGCAGGGTTGTCAAAAGTCACGCTGGAGGCTGCTGGCCACTCGTTGTTGCCATTGGCAAAATGATTCTGTGCGAGAGGGCTGGCCAGGAATTCGAGGAATTTGACCGCGCCTGGAACATTCTTGGAATAGCGAGCCACAGCACCGCCGGCCACGTTCACGTGAGTGCCCCAGCTGGATTGGTTGGGGAACACCACGCCCACGCGCTCTGCCACAGCGCGGTCATCCGGTGAGTTGGACCGAATCAGGCGGGCCAGGTAGTAGCTGTTGGTAACGGCCACGCCGCATTCGCCTGACGCAACGCCTTTGATCTGGTCAGTATCGCCACCTTTGGGCGCGCGCGCCATGTTGGACACCATGCCCTTGAGCCAGGCTTCTGTCTTTTCAGGACCCATATGTTCCAATACAGCGCCAAAGAGGCTCAGGTTGTAAGGGTGCGACCCGGAGCGGATGCACAGTTTGCCCTTGTTGACTGGGTCGGCCAGCTTTTCATAAGTGTCCACGTCTTCCCGCTTGACCTTGGTCTTGTCGTAGACGATGACACGTGCGCGCGTTGAGAACCCGAACCACGGAGTGCCTTCCGCGACGGCAGTGGCTCGCAACCCGGTGGGAATTCTGGCTTCCAGCGGCTCGGATTTGATGGGCAGGAACAGGCCGTCTTGCTCGCCGCGCCAGAGGCGTGCAGCATCCACAAGCAAAATGACATCGGCAGGGGATGCGGATCCTTCTGCTTTCAAGCGAGCGATGATGCCCGCATCATCTGCATCCACCCGATTGATTTTGAGACCCGTCAGCTTGGTGAAGCTGGCGTACAGGGCATCGTCTGACGAGTAGTGCCGTGCAGAATAGAGATTGATGGCCGGTTCCTGCGCCTGAACGGCTCCGGCACACATAACGGCGAGAGTGGTGGCAGCCGCCGCAGTAAGCACCAGTCGTTTTTTCATGTGGAGTAGATCCTTGAGGGTGATAAGTCAGTTTGCTTCCATAATAACGCAAACAGCAATCATTCTTATCAGCATGGGTCGCCTGAGGCCACCTTCCATTTTGCTGAAACAGTGACCCCCTACAATCGATACTTAACGAAAAGGAGCGGGCTGTCGCCAAGCCATGGGGAATCTTCAAACTACGACACTGTTGCTTGGAATAGGGCTGGCGCTACTGATTCTGTATTTGGTACGCAGAGATCACTTGCATTGGCCTCACGGCCTATTCTGGATGCTCGTGGCAATCGCTGCTGCAATGTTCGGTATTTGGCCGCGGCTGATAGATCAGTTGGCACTCTGGGTGGGTGTGGTCTATCCGCCCGCTTTCCTGTTTTTGTGCGTGGGGGTCATTCTGTTCGTCAAGGCGTTGCACGCGGATATGGTGAACACACGCATGGAGCGGCAGTTGCGGCGCCTCAATCAGGTGGTTTCCTTGTTGGCTGCCGAAAATGCCAAAGGGCCAGCCTCGTCGGGCACAGGCCAAACGTAGAACACCTTCTCAGGTCGAGCTGCGACTGAAGTGCGCAGACCGAAACCTGTACTAATTTCATCTGAGGACGAGGAAAAGATTTGAAAAAGACGGTTGTGACCGGCATCACCGGTCAGGATGGCGCGTATCTTTCAGAGTTGTTGCTGAATAAGGGGTATGAGGTGTATGGCACCTTCAGACGAACCAGTTCAGTGAATTTCTGGCGCCTCGAGGAATTGGGTATTCATAACCACCCGAATTTGCACCTTGTCGAGTACGACCTGACGGATCTGTCTTCCAGTATTCGCCTGCTGCAAAAAAGTGGCGCTGTGGAAGTCTATAACCTGGCCGCCCAAAGCTATGTGGGCGTGTCCTTTGAGCAGCCGGTCACTACGGCAGAGATCACCGGCATTGGTGCGGTCAATCTGCTGGAGGCGATTCGTATCGTGAATCCAAAGATTCGCTTCTACCAAGCCAGCACCTCTGAGATGTTCGGGAAGGTGCAGGCCATTCCGCAGTCGGAGTCGACTCCCTTCTACCCTCGAAGCCCCTACGGCGTAGCCAAGCTGTACGCGCACTGGATGACGGTGAACTACCGTGAAAGCTATGGCATCTTTGGTGCCAGCGGCATCCTTTTCAACCACGAAAGTCCCTTGCGTGGCCGTGAATTCGTGACCCGCAAGATCACGGACTCCGTTGCCAAAATCAAACTCGGCATGCAAGACGTACTGGAGCTGGGCAACCTGGATGCCAAGCGGGACTGGGGTTTTGCCAAGGACTACGTCGAAGGCATGTGGAGCATGCTGCAGGTGGATGAGCCGGACACCTTTGTGCTGGCCACTGGACGGACTGAAACGGTGCGAGATTTCGTGAAACTGGCGTTCAGCGCCGTGGATATTCCCATCGAATTCAATGGGCAGGCAGAGCACGAGTCGGCAGTCGACGCGCGTACGGGCAAGACCTTGGTCACGGTCAACCCCAAGTTTTACCGCCCTGCTGAAGTGGAGTTGCTGATTGGCGATGCCACGAAGGCGCAAGAAAAGTTGCACTGGACACCGAAGACCAATCTGGAATCGCTTTGCCAGATGATGGTTGAAGCTGATCTGCGTCGAAATACCGCCGGGCTTTCGTACTGATGAACGCCAGAAGGGTGCTTGTTACAGGCGCTACCGGGTTTACCGGGGGCCATTTGGTGGACGAACTCTCCAGCTGTGGTTGGGAAGTCTGGCGTTTGGCGGAGCATCCAGACAGCAATGGCAGCTTGTCCACTGATTCAAGCCGCATGCTTGTGGCCGATTTGAATGATGCGTCCGCAATGCGTGATGCAGTGGCCCGCGCCCAACCGAATGCTGTGGTTCACCTGGCGGCGGTAGCCTATGTGGGGCATGGCAACGCAGCAGATTTTTATCGCGTGAATGTGATGGGAACCCACAGCCTGCTGCAAGCGCTTGCTGAACTGGCGGTGCCTCCCAGTTGCGTTCTGCTGGCCAGCAGTGCCAATGTGTATGGCAACGCTGCCAGCGGACAAATCGATGAATTGACCCCGCCTAACCCTGCCAATGATTATGCGGTCAGCAAACTGGCCATGGAATACATGGCCAGGCTCTGGCTGCCTCGCCTGCCCATTGTGATGACCAGGCCGTTCAATTACACGGGAGTAGGGCAGTCGAGCAGCTTTTTGGTGCCCAAGATTCTGGATCATTTCAGAAGACAGGCGCCGATCATCGAGTTGGGCAACCTGGATGTATGGCGCGATTTTTCTGATGTGCGAGCGGTGGTTCGGGCGTACAGGCTGCTGTTGGAAGCGGCACCTGCAGGTGGCGTATTCAATGTGGGTTCGGGCGCGACGCACTCGCTGCGCGAGATCGTTCAAATGGCGGAAGAATTAACCGGCCATCACCTCGAAATACAAGTGAACCCGGCTTTTGTTCGCGCCAATGAGGTTCGCACGCTGTGCGCGAACACGGCCCTGCTGCGCAAGACCATCGGAGAATGGATGCAGATTCCGCTTCGAGAGACTTTGCAGTGGATGCTTCAAAACCAGGGTCCCGCACCGCGGGCGCAGCCTTGAAGCCACTGAATCTGGTGGTGGCCAGTGATGCGCTGACGCCTCCGCTCACAGGCATTGGCCGATACGCATTCGAGCTGGTCAAGCGTCTGCAGGCTCGCCCGGATATTGATGAACTGCGTTTTTATTCCTTTGGCCGGTGGGTGGAGGATCCCATTGACCAGCTGGACATGGGGGATCATGTCAGGGAAGACTCTGAAGCAGCGAAGCTGAGCAATACCGGACGCAAGTCATGGAGGTCCACACTTTCGAAGATTCCGTGGCTGGTCAAGGCGTACCAACTGGCCGGGCCCTCTATCAACGCTCTGCGCTTGCAGTCCGTCAAAGGCGCTGTCTTTCATTCGCCCAATTATTTTGTCCCCAGGTTTCCGGGGCCTACGATCAGCACAACGCACGACCTATCCCACATGCGTTATCCAGAGTTTCATCCCGAAGCCAGGGTGAACTACATGAACGCCATGTTCCCCAAGACTTTGCGCACCGTGTCGCACATGATTACGGTTTCTCATTCGGTGCGGCAGCAGGTCATTGAGGATTTGGGCTGGCCCGAAGACCGTGTGACCGCCATTGGCTTGGGCACAGACCCGTGCTTCATGCCGCGGGGCACTGATGTGCTGTCCCCGCGTCTGGCAGCCTATGGACTGCGAGCAGGAGGCTACAGTCTCTTTGTGGGCACCATAGAAGGGCGCAAGAATGTGGACCGCCTGCTGTCGGCCTATGAGGCGCTTCCGGTAGCTATGCGCGAGGAATGGCCCCTGGTGCTTGTGGGCGACACGGGTTGGCGGTCAGATCAGACGCACGAGCGCATTCGTCGGGCAGAAGCCGCAGGTTGGCTCCGCTACCTGAAGTTCCTGCCTCAGGGTGACCTTCCTTATATCTACGCGGGTACCCGGCTTTTCATCTATCCGTCAATCTATGAGGGTTTCGGACTTCCGATCGCGGAAGCGATGTCCAGTGGCGTACCGGTGATTACATCCAAGGTGTCATCCATGCCCGAAGTAGCGGGAGGCGCCGCGCGACTCATTGATCCTCTGGATGTAGATGAACTTCATCAGGCTATCCTGGAGTCGCTGCAAGATGAGGATTGGCGTCATCAAGCCATAGCTGCCGGACTGGAGCGAGCGCGTGATTTCTCCTGGGACACCTGTGCGGACAGGACTGTGGAGGTCTACAAGCTCGTCACGGACAGATGGTGAGGCACCGGCGGCTACTCTTGGCTATCGGCGCTTGGCCCTGTTAGACCAGTTGGAGCAGCAGAGCACTGTGGTGGCAGCAAGGTAGTGCAAGGTTGATGCGAACGAGTCTTTGGGTGAGACCGGTTGAGCCAGCTCGGACAGCGGGGCAACGGCCACTTCGCTGACCCGCAAGCGCGACTTGCGAAATAGCAGCAGCGACCCGATGTCTTCGTGGTCCAGCAGGGTGGCCTCACGGGACGCCGACACCACCATGGCATCGTGGTTGTAGAGACGAAAACCAGAAGAAGGGTCTTGAAGGCTTATGCCCGTCAAGGTTTTGAGCCATTTCCATGCCCAGTCGCGATGCTTGCCGGATACCTTCGGAAACGCGCCAATGACCACGTCCGGGCCGGACGGCTGGTCCATGGCGTTTTGAAGATCCTCTAGGCTCTTCACTTGGGGAAACCGGTTGATGTCAACGGTAAAAACGCGTTTGTACCCGTGCTGAAGGGCGTAGCGTAGACCGGTCTGAATGCTGTTCCAAGCGCCCATGGAAAGAACGGATGGCAAGGGCAGTGCGCCATCAAGGTGTCGCCGTTGAGCTTGGTCGCCTACCACCAGGATGTCTTGCCAGCCAGCGAGGCGCAGCGCATCTATGTATGTTTGAGCGAGGGGGTTTTCACCTTCGGTGTGGAGAATGATCAGGCTGTCGTTGTCCTGATCGGCCAATCCGATTTCCGGCGATGCGCTGGCGTAGAGACGCGCGATGTTCCAGGCGCAGGTGGCAATCGAGAACCTGCCTGCTGCTGCACGTTTCCCGGATTCTCCCATCTGCTGGCGTAAATCTGGCGAGCCACGAAATTGATGGATGGCCGTCCGCCAAGCTCCAAGATCGTCCAGCGGAACATCAACTCCGGCACCCGCTTCTTTGACCACCCACGGCATGCCCGAACCAGGCAGGTCCGAGACAATGCAAGGCTTGGCATGTTGCATGGCTTCAATCAAGACGAGGCCGAACGACTCAGTTCGCTCGCAGGATGCCAGGCAAAACACATCACACGTCTCAAACAGCTCGTGCTTGACGGCTTCGGAGACAGAGCCCAGCAGTTGTACCGGCGATTCCTGGCCGGTCTCTGCTTCAAAGCTCTTAATGAGGGCCTCGAGTGCTGGCCTCATTTCGCCTTCTCCAGCGATCAGCAGCTGCACACCAGGAATGGAGGAAACTGCCTGGATGAGTGTTTCAAAGCCCTTGTAGTAGACCAGACGTCCAATCGAGAGCAGGCGAAACGCCCCTGGGCGCCATAAGGCCTGCTTAGAGAGGCTGGTCCGGGGGGCAGGGGAGTCCAGGGATTGGTCTGCCAGGCCCAATGGGACGATGCAGCATTTGTCCAACCAGGGTTGCAAGGTAGGACTGGCCGCGAGATAGGGCGGTGACGTGGCAATCACGCGATAAGCCTGCGCAAGAATGGCGCGCTCGAAAGGCTCATACAGCATGTAGGCGGCCGAGAGCGCACGCCGGACTCGCGAGGGAACGACATCTGACTGCCAGTGAACCACCCAGGGAATTCGCCGGGCACTGCGCATGATCAACGCCCAGAAGGCGGCATTGTTAGGCATGTGCAGATGAATGACGTCCGGTTCAAATTCGCGTATCAACCGTCGAAGCTTGAATGGGAACCCCATTCCCATGGGTGCATAAAGAACTTCAGTCTGTACCCGCACCCGGTGCAGCCAGGAGGGGTCGTCGTGCCGAGGCAGACCATGCACCAGTCCAATAGCGTAGAGCCCTTGTTGGCGCTGTTCGGTGATCAGGTCTGCCAGGAAGGATTCCATGCCGCCACGATGAGGCGGGAAAAACTTGCCAACGTGAAGCACTCGGCCATGTAGCGAGCGGGTCATGGACTACCTGGTGGCCGTTGGCGTTGGCTCGGCACCGGTACCGGCTTCCAATTTGCTCTTCATTTGCCTATAACCGGGGTTGGTGGGCTCCAGAGCAATAGCCTGATCGATATCTTTTAGCGCATTCGGCTTGTCGTTCAACGCGGCATGGGCAAGCGCTCTTCCGTAGAGCGCCGGAGCCGTTGGCTTACTAGCCAGCAGTTGATTGAATATGCTCATGGCTTCAGTGGCCTTTTGGGCACCTACATTGGCAATTCCCAGGCCTACGAGATAGCGTTCGGAGCCGGGTTGGAGCTTGAGCAGTTCTTTGAAGTCGTCGATGGCGCTGGCATATTGGCCTGCGGGGAGAGCGAGTTCGGCTCGCTGTAGCAAGGTGGCTTGCCGTACCTGATCTGTCTGTGGTTTGGCCAGTGCCAGTGAGTAGTTGTCGTAGGCGTCTTTGAAGCGACCCATCGATTTCAGCGTCTCCGCGCGCTGGTAGTAGAGCGCGGCATCTGTAAAACCTTGTGACTCAGCTTTGGCAAGGGCTTCCAAGGCTTGCGGATAACGTTTCAGCATCCGAAGAGCCATGCCCGCATTAAAGGCTGCCGAACCTACAGGCTCTCCGAGCTTGAACGCCTTGGTGAAATCCTCCAGAGCCTTTTGATCTTCACCAGTCTCCAGGAAATAAGCCCCTCTATTTAAAAAGGACCGCCAGCGGCCAACGGCATTGGGCTGAGCCGAAAGATCTATTTTCTCCGCGGCATCGGACCAGAGGGTGAAGTCGTTTCGGAACGTTTGCACGCGTCCCCATGCGAGTGCCGAGAACACCAAAACGGCCACGATGGCACAGGTGTAAATGGTGCGCGACTTTCGGCCAACCAATGCAATGGCCACGAGACCAGGCAACATCAAGGCCCAGAGATAACTCCGATAGAGCACAAATGGATCTTGCACCCAGGAAGTGACCAACTCCGTGCCGAAAAGCAAAATGGCGCAGAGCGCACACAAGGCGGCGAACCCCCAACGGTCTCTTCTTGTCAGCAGCGCCCAGAAGGAGCCTCCAGCGAGAATCAGAAAGCCAAGCGCTCCAAGTACTTGCGGGAAAGCGGTGGGTGACAAGGGAAAATGGGGCCGTATGTCGATGGACATCCACAGTACATTGGGGACGAGCCAAAGGAAGCCGTAATAGAAGAAAAGCGCCATTTCATTGACGACGCTGATGGAATAGACTTGGCTCGATATTCCCGGCTTGAGCTCCTCCAGCAGCTTCACATAGCCTATTGAGGGCCCGTCGAATGCGGCTACTCCAATCATTGAGCCATACCGTTGCATCAGGACCATCACAGCAACTGCCAGCAGGGTAAGCGCTATGCCCGAAACCGCAAGCGTATGCTGCCACTTTGGACGGGCGACGAAAATGTAGATCGCAATCCACACGCCCGCGACCATGATCGCATGCTCTTTGGACATGAGTGCCAGTACATACGCGAGCAAAGCGTAGACAAACCAGGCGGCTTTTTTGGTTCGGAACCCACGCGCAACTGCGAAGCAACTCAGAGCAGAAAACAGTGCTGCCATCACGATAGAGCGCTGGATCAAATATCCCACGGCATAGGAGGCGACCGGGTGCACCGCAAAAAGGCCCACACCCACTAACAGCGCAGCGCGCTTTGAAGCCTCAAAACCCGGATCAGAAACCTCATTAGCTGAAAATTCTACGGAGCGGAGAAGCTCCTGCAGCATCATGAAAATGGCCACACAGGTTGCCAGATGCAAAAGTAGATTAACCACTCTTTGGCCCGTGTACGCATCGCCGAACAACGGTTGAAGCCAGACAAAGCTGCCATACGACAACATGCGAGGCTTCAACTCGAGCAGATTGCCATATTTGCCGAAGATGCTGCCATCGCTAAGGCGGGCATCGTCGAAAATCAGAGAGTGATGAAGCCCCGGGAGGTAGATGCAAAGAGCAGCTACAACAACCAATAGGCTGAAGAAAAGGGTTTTTCGGTCAAATCGAGTCATGGGCATAGAGGATCATCCGATGCAATTCGCAGACGACATCAAGATTTTTACGAAACGTTTCTCGACTTGTGGTTCGTAACAATGATGTCTTGGTGCGGCACATCGGACTCGAGTGGCCTTATCAACTTGACTGATGATACTGGCGATCAAGTCCGAAAAATTCGTTTCTCAAGAAGCGGCAGAACGCTGTTCCACCACTGAATCAGGCTGATATGCGCTAAAAAGAACCGTCAGCGGTATGCGCCGCAACGTCGCATCTTTCTGTACTGGCAGCGTCTCTGGTGAGTGTCGGGGAAAAAAAAGGGCTGATCTTGCGATCAACCCTTTAAGGGATTCCTGAACCCTGAGGTTTCGAAAGAATCCGAGGAGACAAGCTTTAGGAGCCTTGGCTTTTGGCACCAGTGGAAAAGGATGTCCATGTGCAATCCCTTTCCACTGGGAGCTTCGCTGTCTGAACAAGGAAGCTCACAGGTCAGTCGATGTGCTCAGAGATGTGATTTGCCTGGCAAACTTCACTAACCCCGGTTCATCTACCGACGAACTCGAATCAACGAGCCTTTTTGGCAGCAGCAGTTGCGCTCTTGGCAGCGTTGGTGGCGCTGGAAGCAACGGCGTTGAAGTTGGCTTCAGCGACATCAGACGCTTGCTTGACAGCCTTTTGCACGGATTCAAACGCGTTGGTAGCAGCTGCTACAGCGCTTTTCATCACTGCAACGGCGGTTTCAGAACCGGCTGGTGCGTTCTTGGAAGCGTTGTCGACCATGGAGGCGAACTGAGCTTGGCTCTCGGCGACTTTGCCTTCGAAAGCTTTGCTGAATTCAGCGCTGGTGCCAGAAGCGATGTCGTACAGGTGACGGCTGTAAGCAGCGGCTTTTTCGGCCAAAGGCTGGAACAGGTTAGCTTGCAGAGCGACCAGTTCTTGAGCGTCTTTGACGTTCAACAGAGCTTGTGTATGGGTAGCGGACTCTGACAGAGCAGCTTTGGCAGCGGTCAGATTCAGTTCGACCAATTTTTCCACGCCTTCGAAGGCCTTGGTGGTCAGACCATGGAGAGTTTCCAGGTTGGCTTTTTGCGTTGCGACGAGTTGTTCAGGTGTCAGTGGCATATCAATCTCCAGGATTAAATTAAGGGGCTTGTTTTGCAGCTCTGAACGACTTCTTATGTTGCAGTGCAGCATGTGTATGAATTCTAGGCCGACGAGGAAAGATTGCAAGCGTATTTGGTGCGCTGCAGCATTTTTAGATGGGGCTTTCTAAAACCTGGAGATTCAGTTCGAGAGTCGCCGCAAGATCGATCACGGATCAGGGCGTGGGCTACGAGATGGGCTGCGCGCCGGGCAGGTCTGCGGATAAGTCGTGGATGCACAGTTTGCTGCACAGGGCCAGAACCCTGTTCGAGCGCTGGCAGAATGGGAAGATGAATGCATCACCCCGCCCTCAGCCCGAGCATCGTGACAGCTATCGCGCGTTCCGCAGCATCACCACCAGGTGGATGGACAACGATCAATACGGCCACGTGAACAACGTGATCTACTACAGCTGGTTTGATACAGCAGTCAATGCGCACCTCATTGAGCAGGGCGCGTTAGACACCGAAAACGGCGGCACCATTGGTTTCGTCATCGAAACACAATGCCAGTACTTCGCACCCTTGTCGTTCCCGCAGACGGTGGAGGCGGGTATTCGCGTGGCACATATTGGTTCTTCCAGCGTTCGCTACGAGGTCGGACTTTTCGCTCAAGGTGCCGACAAGACAGCAGCCAAAGGCCATTTCGTGCATGTCTACGTGGACCGAGAAACACAAAGGCCCGTACCGCTTCCTCAAAAGCTCAGGGCTGTTCTGGAGCAGCTCAGCGGTATTGGCTGATAGCGTGCCGAACACCCTGGGCGGCTGTAAGACTTGAAAATGCCTAGTATCCCCGCGAAGGATCAATGACGTTGTCTGGTGGCATGCCTGCTGATATGCACCGGATATTGGCCGCAATCTGGGTGGCGGAAGAGGAAGGAATCGCAACGGAGGCCAGATGCGGGGTAATCAGCACGTTCGGCATGCTCCACAGCGGATGTCCTGCCGGTAGGGGTTCACGCTCAAAGACGTCCAGCGTGGCGGCGCCGATGTGCCCGATTTTGAGGAGGTCAATCAGGGCTGTTTGATCTACCAGGCTCCCCCGCGCCACATTGACCAAGGCAGCGCCAGGCTTCATTTTTCCCAGGCGCTCGCGGTTGAGCAAGTTAACAGTTTGCGGGGTGTGCGGCAGCATGAGCACCAGGATGTCCGCTTGTCCGATTACGCTATCCAGCGCTTCTATGCCTGAATGACACTCCACGCCTTCTATTTGAGCCGGGCTGCGCGACCAGCCAAGCACTTTGAAACCTTGGCGCTGCAATTCGTACGCAGCCTTGGCGCCCAGCTGCCCCAAGCCCAGCACGCTGACTGTGATCTCATCCGGTGAGCGGGGGTGCCGGTACGCCCATTTTCCCAGGCGCTGAGCCTGTTCGAAAAAGGGAATGTCTCGGGCATGCCGCAGTACGGAAAACAGCACATAGCCCGCCATCATTCGCGCCATCTGGGGGTCCGTGATCCGCGTGATAGGAATACCTGCAGGTAAATCATCCCGGTTCACCAATGAGTCTACCCCCGCACCCAGATTGACGATAAGCCGCAGGTTTTCCATGCGATCGAAAAAGCGTGCTGGCGGCTTCCAGACCAGTGCATAGGCGATCTCTTGAGGGTTGTCGATCTCGCTCGCATGCACGATCTTCAAATCGGGCAGTTGTGCCTGGAGCGCACGCTTCCAGGTTTCAAAATCGTCGAAATCACTATAGAAGGCCAGGGTACCCAAAGGGGCTGCTTCAGGTTTCATCATCGGGCCTGCCTATTTGCTTTTTCTAACCAGATCGGCGATAGCCTGGATGGCCAGTTCATAGCCATCGCCGCCCAGGCCAGCGATGAGTCCATCGGCCACTTTGGAGATATAGGAGTGATGGCGAAAAGGCTCGCGCTTCCAGATGTTGCTCATATGAGCCTCAATGATCTTGCCGGGGAAGGACATCAGGGCATCGAGGATCGGGATAGAGGTGTAAGTCAAGCCGGCCGCATTGATGATGATGCCATCGGCTACGCCACGGGCCTCCTGGATCCAGTCGATCAACTGACCTTCGTAGTTCGATTGAAGGAACCGGAACTCGGCGTTCAGAGAGGCCGCCTTTTTTTCGCAGCGTGACTGCAGCACCGGAAAGCTGTCCGTTCCGTAGGTTTTGTTGGCATCCAGGCCGTACAGGTTGGCATTGGGTCCGTTCAGAAACCAGATGGTGATGTCACTCATGGCGTTCAACTTTCGTAGGGGCGGGTGGCTTGAAAGGCTGGGAGATTTTGAATGGCTTCGTTCCAGCGGGCTGCATGAGTGTGCCGGGCGCGCCAGTCGATTTCAGGAAAGCGAAAGTCCAGATAACCGAGCGCGCAAGCTATGGTGATCTCGCCGATGCTGGGCTGCTCCAGAGCCAACTCGGGTGCCATGGCGTCGATGGACTCCAGGCAGGCTTCAGCTTTGTTCAAAAGCGCTTCTCTCCAGGTGGCCCACTGGAATTCAGGTGGGCGTGCCGTCAACTCATAGCGCGCGAGCAACGCCGCATCAAGCAATCCATCTCCCAGGGATTGGCGCGTCAGGGCGGTCCACCGCGCGGGGCCTGCCGCCGGAAAGATGTAGCTGGCGCTGGCGCCAGCGCGATCGGCCAGGTATTCGCAGATTACCCTGCTGTCATAGAGTGACTGGCCGTTGTCCAATATCAGCGTGGGGACCTTGGCCAGCGGGTTGTGAGCGGCAATTCTCGGGTCACGGCGAACAGGGTGCGCCGCACTGTCCAGGCGCTCGATCTCTTGCGCCTGGCCAGTCAGATGCGCGCAGACCATGACTTTGCGGACAAAGGGTGATGTGGGAGCGAAGAGAATTTTCATTGTGAAGCGTGTTCAATGTCTCAAGGAGAGAACGGTTGTGTTCGAACAATTGTGGATGCAAGGGTGCGCCCATGCGACGAAAACAGAAGTGATGCCTCGTGCTCTCGCTAGGAGATTTTGATCAAGTTGTTAGAACGAGCTTGCCGAACACCTTGCCGCTCTCCAGCATTTCGTGTGAAGCGGCAGCTTCTGCCAGCGGGAAAGTGCCATGAATGCGCGGCCTTACTCGTCCATTCCTGAGCAGAGGCATCACATGATGCGCAATGCATTGGGCCATGCGGGTCTTCTCAAGGCGACTCTGTGGGCGCATGGTAGAAGAGTGCAGGCTGATCTGCCGCTGCATGAGCGTCAGTAGCTCGACCTGAACCGTGGAGCCCTGCATGAATGAGAGGCTGACGTGACGACCGCCAAAAGCCATGGCTTGCAGGTTACGCCGAACGTAGTCCCCTCCGACGACATCAAGCACCACATCGGCCCCACGTCCTTCGGTGTAGTCCAGGCAGGCTTGCACAAAGTCGGTGGTGGGCCAGCAGATGGGGGCATCGACTCCAAGGACGTTAAGTTCGGCAAAGCGATCTTCGTCGCTGGCTGTGGCGATTACGGTAGCGCCAGCGGCACGGGCCATCTGGATTGCCAAGGTTCCAATGCCACCTGCTGCGCCGTGGATCAACACCGTCTCTCCCATGCGCAACCGGCCTAGTTCGAACAGGTTGTGCCAGACGGTAAAAAGGCCTTCAGGCAACGCAGCGGCCTCGATATCTGAGAGGCCGGAGGGCACCACGAATGAATGATCGACTGCTGCGGTACACCAGGGCGCGTAGCCGCCACCGGGAACCAGACTCATCAGCCGTTGGCCGAGCAAGGTGCTGTCTACGCCGGGACCACAGGCGACCACTTCGCCACACACTTCCAGGCCGAGCACGTCGGTGACGCCGGGGGCTGGTTTTGCAATGCCCTGCCGCTGCATGATGTCAGGGCGGTTGATGCCGGCTGCCAGAACTCGCAGTAGCACTTCACCAGCCGCGGGCTCCGGCATAGGGCGGTCTGCCATCATCAGCACGCTGGCGTTGCCGGGTTCGCGCGCGATGATGGCACGCATGGATGAAGGGCGGGAGGAGGGGGTGGTTTCGCTCACGTCAGTTCTTTCCTGTTCATTTCAGTGGGGTAAAGACACTGATGCCTTCATCTGGAAGGGCAAGCCCGGCGACCGACCCTATAGGCCATTGCTGCAGGGCGCCCGGGCCTGCGCTGCGCACAGTGACGACGTGGCGGGTAGTCATTGGGGGAATGGCGACATCGACGAAGGTATTGATGTGATCGCCCTGGAAGACGTGGTTGATGACAGTGCCACTCAGCACGGAGCCGGCATGAAGGCTCTCCAGAGTGATGTGTTCGGGTCGCACATAGACGTCCAGCCGCTGGCCTTCGTGAGCAGGATTTGCCAGGCGATCTTGCGGCAGGCTCAGCAACCCGGCGCCCAGGCGCAGCTGGATGTCCGTGGCCACTTTGCCGTGGTAATGGGCCGGCAGAATGTTCACGTCGCCCAGAAAGGATGCCACGAAGGGATCCCTAGGGTTTTGATAGAGGTCCGCTGGCGAAGCAATCTGGCGGATTACGCCGCTGGACATCACCGCAATACGGTCGGACATGGCCAAGGCCTCGCCCTGGTCATGGGTGACGAACACAGTGGTCAGTCCCAGGCGGCGCTGAATTTCCCGAATCTCGAACTGCATGGAGCCGCGCAGGCTTTTGTCCAGCGCAGAAAAGGGTTCGTCGAGAAGCAATACCTTGGGCTGGATGATGAGTGCTCGCGCCAGGGCCACACGCTGCTGCTGCCCGCCGGAGAGCTCCCGAGGCTTGCGGTGTCCCAAACCGTCGAGTTTGACCATGGCCATCGCATCCTTCACGCGCTGCGCCACTTCCGCTTTGGATACGCCTCGCATGCGCAGGCCATAGCCGATGTTGTGCTCGACTGTCATGTGCGGGAACAGTGCGTAGTTCTGAAACACAATGCCGATTTGCCGCTTGTGCGGAGGCTCGCTCGTGATCGGCTGGCCGTCGACGAAGATCTCGCCAGAGTCAGCTTCGGCGAAGCCTGCGATCAGGTTGAGAAGCGTCGTCTTTCCGCAGCCAGAGGGGCCCAGCAGCGTGAGGAACTCGCCCCGGCTGATGTCTAACGAGAGCTCGTGCAACACGGTCTGATCGTGGTACTTCTTGCCCACGCCTTGCAGGCTGACGGCAATATCGGCCTCGGGTTTTGGCTGGTTTTGTTGCCGTGCAGGCTGGTTGGATACGTTCATGATTGCGCGATGAATAAGGGGCGTGCGGGATGCCAATAGACTCAAGGCGACGATGCTATCCATCGCGCTGGGCCACTCTGGTCATGAGTCAGGTCCTGCGGAGACGATAAGGCAAACCGCGGCCATTCGATCTTTGCAGAAATTGATGTCACCCCTCGGAAAAAACGAAATAGCCTGAGCCAGGCTTCAATAACGCTTGTGAGCGGGCCGGCCGCGGGCTTCAGCTCACGTCCTCTCAGGGTGAGACGCCACCCGATAACACCTGCGTGGGCATAGGAAAACTCATGCTGGCTCGGCGCGTTCCTGGGAGCACCTGGCGCATTCACCCAGGCCTTGTTGACAGCACTTTGTATTTTCCTAAGTCCTGAGTTCGAAAAACGTGATTTCCAAACTTCGTTGGCTTGACCAAACTTGTCGCCATCGATGACGGATAAATCTGTGCGCCGTCTTGCCGGGCAATGACGGACCTTATCCGGTCGACATTATCTTTAGGAAACCTCAATGTCAGTGGAAAAAATCAATACCCTCGTGGTTGGTGCTGGCCAGGCCGGAATAGCGATGAGCGAACACCTTTCGCAGATGGACGTGCCGCATATCGTGCTGGAGCGCCACCGGATCGCGGAGCGGTGGCGCTCGGAGCGTTGGGATTCCCTGGTGGCCAACGGGCCCGCCTGGCATGACCGCTTTCCGGCGTTGAAATTCGACGACATCTCGCCGGAGACATTTCCAGCGAAAGAGCGCGTGGCCCAGTACTTCGAGGACTACGCAAAGATGATCAAGGCGCCCGTGCGAACAGGCGTGGAAGTCACTCAAGTCGAACGTCTTCAAGGTCGGCCGGGCTTCAAGGTGACGACGTCCGCAGGAGTGATTGAGGCGGCTAATGTCGTGACAGCTACCGGGCCCTTCCAGACTCCAGCGTATCCAAAGATCATTCCCGAAAGCAGTGGCCTCCAGCAACTGCATTCATCGACCTACAAGAACCCGGGCCAATTGCCCGAAGGTGCTGTACTGGTGGTCGGTGCGGGTGCATCTGGCTCTCAGATCGCGGAGGAATTGCGCAAGTCCGGCCGGAAGGTTTATCTTTCAGTGGGCGAGCATTACAGGCCACCGCGCTCCTATCGTGGCCGCGATTATTGCTGGTGGCTGGGCGCGCTGGGCTTGTGGGATGAAGTGAAGATCAGGCCAAAGAAAGAGCATGTGGCCTTCGCGGTCAGCGGCTACGAAGGCGGTAAGACGGTGGATTTCCGTCGCCTGGCCCATATGGGTATTACGCTGGTTGGGTTGACGAAGTCTTATCGCGATGGTGTTATAGAGTTCGAAGAAGGACTGGCAAAAAATGTGGCCGACGGTGATCAGGCGTACTTCGACGTGCTGCGGGAGGCGGATGCCTATATTGAACAGAATGGCCTGCCTTTTCCACCCGAGCCTGAAGCGTGGGAACTGCTTCCTGACCCAGACTGCCTCAAGGATCCAATCCTGAGCCTTGACCTTGGCGCTGCCGGAATCACGACCGTTCTCTGGGCCACCGGTTTCAAGTTTGACTACAGCTGGTTGAAGGTCAATGCCTTCAACGAAAAAGGCGAGCCCTTCCATAAACGCGGAATTTCCGCGGAAAGCGGAATTTATTTCCTGGGTCTGCCGAATCTGGTCAACAGAGCATCGTCGTTCATCTACGGTGTATGGCACGACGCGAAATACGTGGCCGACCATATCGTGCTTCAAAACGGTTATATGTCGTACACAAAGCCGTAGATCGGTCTTGATAAGTCAGAGGGTGCTGATCATCCTCTGACAGACACTGAGTTGCGGCCGTTCGACAAGAGCCTTCCGGGATGAGGTTCCATGGTTTTCTGGAAGCGGAAAGTGGCATTCGAACCAACAAAACCGTTCGGCTGAGGTTCTGGCTTCTGTCAAACGAAGAGTGGCGTTGAACCAGAAAAAACCGTTCGGCCTGAGCCTGTCGAAGGTTTGTGCAACGCTTCGACAGGCTCAGCGCGAACGGATTGTTGTGAGCCCTACGTTTAGGTAATAAAGAGGCTGTTGATTGTTGTGCACCCTAACCCCTGGGTGACAAAGATACTGTTCATTGTTCAAACAGAAAAAAGTCGTTCGGCCTGAGCCTGTCGAAGGCTTGCGCAACGCCACTTCGACAGGCTCAGAGAGAGCGGTTTGAATTCTTGGAGCTAGCCGTCTTTCTTATCGCAAAGAAAATCAACCAAGCCCTGGAGCATCCGGTCACAGGCCTCGATCTGCGAAAGCTCCACGTATTCATCTGCCTTGTGCGCGACTTCAATGCTGCCTGGCCCGCAGACCAGCACCGGTGTCTGGGTCCAGCTTTGCTGGAACAAGCCGCCTTCGCTACCGTAATCCACCTTGGTGCATGGCGTACCTGGCGGTAACAGTGAGGCAAGCAGGCCGACGCCAGGTGAATCCGATGGGGTGTCCAGACTGGGGTAGCTGTTGACGAGCTGGATGTCCGGCGTCGGTGCATCAGCGTTCATGGCTTCTCGCTTCACGCGCTCGGCCAGGCGCTCCAGGATGCGGGCCAGTATCAACTCAGGCTGATCTTGCGAGACGTTGCGAATCTCGAAACCCAGCTCGCATTCGGATGGGACGATGTTAAGAGCCTTTCCGCCGTGGATCGTGCCGACATGCACGGTGGAGTAGGGCACGCCGTAGCCTTCCTCTCTAGGACCGCTTTCGGACAGCTCGCGCTGCACATCACGCAACGATGCGACCAGGTCGCTTGCCATGTGGATCGCATTGACAAAGCGAGGTGCCAGCCCCGAATGCCCGGCCTCGCCGCAGCAGATGGCGCGATAGGCGGCTTTACCCTTGTGGCCAGTTCCGATGCGCATCAAAGTCGGCTCGCCAATGATGCAAAGATAAGGCGCTGGCAAATTATTTTCGAGTCGGCGCAACAGGTGGCGCACGCCGACACATCCAATCTCTTCGTCGAAAGAAAGCGCCAGCTGCAGAGGTCGTGTCAACGGTCTGCTCGCGGCTTCCACCATGGCTGTGACGGCGCATGCGACGAATCCCTTCATGTCGGCTGTGCCGCGCCCGTAAAGGCGGCCGTTCTTATGTGTAGCCTCGAATGGCGGCGAAGTCCAGGGCTGTCCCTCCACTGGAACCACATCCGTGTGCCCGGAGAGCAGTACACCCGGAATTCCCTGGGGCCCTACCGTTGCAAAGAGGTTGGTACGGGTCGGATCCTGTGGATCCGGCGCCCGCATGGATTCGATACCGGCTTGTGCCAGGATCTCTTCCACTTTCTCGATCAGACCTATGTTGGGTTTCAACGATACGGAAGGAAAGGAAACGAGAGTTTCCAGCAGGGCAATGCTGCTTGAGGATTGTGGTTTTTCCATCGTCTTTTCTTCAGGAATCTGGAATATGGGGATCGAAGAAATTGGCAGCGCTCATCCCGGGGATGTACTGATCTGAAATGTAGGCTCGGCAGCGTTCCATGAAAACGCGCGTAAGGCGTGGTTGCTTCACGGACTTGTAGGTGGCCAATCCCAGGAGCATGGGACGGTTGTCACCCGCAAGCCGAACGCGTACCGTTCGTTTTCCATCGAGCGCTTCGTTGGACTTGGGCCTAACGTTGAACAGTGTGTAGCCGATGCCGTTGGCCACCATGGAGCGCACAACTTCCGTCGAACTCGAACGCGCCACGATATTCGGCGCCACGCCAGCTTTGGCGAAAATCGAGGTGAAGTAGTCTCTGCTCATAGGCATATCCAGCAACACAAAGGGTTGTGGTGCCAGCTCTGCCAAGGTGATCGCTCGCTCCTTGGCCAGCGGATGAACTTCTCCCACCAGTACATGAGGAGGCAGGCTCGCCAGACATTCGAACTGGATGTCGTCTCCCTGATGCAAATCGTAGGTAATCGCCAGATCGATTTCCAGGGCGCGAAGCTTGTTCATGAGCACTTCCTGATCGCCCTCGATCATCTGAAGTTCAACCTTGTCGAAAGCCCTCGAAAACCCAAAGATGACTTCTGGGGCGATCATGGCCGTCAGAGATTGGAAGCAGCCCACTCGCAAAGAGCCCTGGATAGCGTCGCTTGAGTCCGCAGCAATCTCGTAGAGGCGTGAAGATCGGCTCAACACGTCTTCGCATTGCTGCAGTACCAGCGTGCCAATGGCAGTCAGACCCAGGCCCTTGGATGGATGGCGTACGAACAACTGCACCCCGAGCTCAGACTCTATGTGGGCGATGGCCGCTGAAATCGATGGCGAGGAAATATGGATTTGCGCCGAAGCCGTGGCAATGCTGCCATGTTTGGCTGTGGCGACGAAATACTCCATCTGACGCAGGGAAATGCGGTTGAGCATGTACGGGTGAATAGAACGGTGTTGAGGATTGCTACCAATTTGCTTTCAAAAATACCAAACCGTTCACGCTAAGCCTGTCGAAGCTCCGCATGAGGCCACTTTGACGGACTCAGGACAGGCTTCGACCGGTTCAGCCCTAACGGCTCTTATCGAGCGACCGCAACTCGGTATCACCGGTCAGTGTAGCGACGCCATCGCAAGGTCAAAGATTTCCAGGAACGCCAAAGCTTGGCGCTGCGTGAGGATCCAATGCCCGCGTCACATAGTCTTTCAATTGGGGTTCGTACACTTTCCACGTGGCATAAAGGGCCTGAACCGGATCGTCTTCCACCCAGTCCAGCCGAAGGTCCACTACGGGCCAACTCTGATCGGCATAGACCAGCAAGCCAGCCGAATGCACAGGGCCTTCTTCGCCCCCTGCGGCCTGGCCGGCCAGCATGGCCTGCATCAGCCGCTCGGCCAAAGGCCCTTCAGCCCGCTCGAAGGCCAACAGCATCGCCTGCGGCACATCGGTGGTACGCAGCATATTGCCGGCGCACGCCGCATGCTCGCCTACCACACTGGCCAGGGTGCCCAAGGCTTGGGCTCCTGTAAATACCACCGGTGGATTGTGCGCATCTATGGCCATCAGCTGGCGATAGTCGATGAAGGGGCGTTTGCGTAGCTCCGCCAGTGCCTGCTCCGGGGTGAGGCCATCGGCCATCAGATCCAAAGCGAGCGGCCCGAGTTCGGGGTCGGTGATATTTTGGCTCGTTGCTGCGCCCACGCCCTTGCGCCCACGGATACAACGCGAGGCGACCGCTGGCGAAGATGAGGCAACGGCGGCGCCAAACTGTCCACTGGCAGGGCAACGCGCGATGATGGAAAAGGTCATGGTGGTTTTATCGCTCTGCGGTTTTACCGCTCAATCGGGAATGACGGCGGTTGCATCGATCTCCACCAGCCATTCCGGGCGGGCGAGGGCGGAGACCACGATGCCGGTCGATACAGGGAAAACGCCCTTCAGCCAGCGGCCCACCACACGGTAGACTGCTTCGCGATAGCGCGGATCGATGATGTAGATCGTAATCTTGCAGATGTGCTCAAGTTCACCACCAGCCTCCTTGAGCAGCATGGCGATGTTGGACATGGCCTGCTCAGCTTGCCCTGAGACATCGCCAATGCACACGCTCTCGGAGGTGTCAAGGTTTTGGCCGATCTGCCCACGCAGGAAAACTGTGCTGCCCCGGGCCACCACCGCCTGGCAGAGGTCGTTGTCGAGCTTTTGCTCCGGATAGGTGTCTTTTGTATTGAAGGTGCGGATGCGGGTGTGCTTCATGGTCGGACTCGCGAGCGTTGAAAAAAAGACTGAAGTGGACATGTTCGTGCGAGCCTGCCAATGGCGCCATTTGTATTTTCTGGCTGGCCGTTTAGGAATTTCCTACGCCGTGATGACGCCTATCAGCCCCATCGGGAAATTTGAGGCACCTGTATGTAAAAGGCGACTTGGCCGGAGCAGGTCTCTTTCCTCATCATCTGTCCTGTGATTTGAGTCAATGGTCGTTGGCCCGATTTATGCAAGTTCGCCTACGCCGCCGAGACTCTTTCCGTTCGGGCATATGTTCAACATTTCGATGAGGGATCAACAATGATTCGTAAGCTTTTGACGTTGTGCGTTTTATCCGCCACCCTGGGTGGCACGGGTGCATTTGCCCAGGACGCCCTGGTGGTGAGTACATGGGGCGGCAGTTTTCGCGATCTCATCGACGAGAACATAGGCAAGGAGTTCACGCGGCAGACTGGTGTGCCGGTGAAATATGTCACTGGAGGTACGATTGATCGCTTGAACAAAGCCAAGCTGGCCTCCAAGCCAGAGAGCGACATCACGTTCACGACGTCCCACGTCGGCTGGTTGTATGCCGATGGCAATCTCTTCGAGACGCTGGATACCAGCAAGATCCCCAACTACAGCCGTCTTGTAGACCGCGCCAAGATCAGCCCATTCCACATCGGCAGCTGGGCGTATGTGTACACCATTGGGTATCGCGCCGACATGGTGCCCCCCAGCGTCAAGTTCGAGAGCTGGAACGATCTGTGGAACCCTGCGCTGAAGGGCAAGATCAGCGCTCCTGATTTCGATCCGAGCCACATCATCGCGGTTTCGGCCATGTTGTCGGGCGCTGATGCCAAGTCATGGGAAAAAGGTCAGCAAAAACTGAAAGCGCTGAAACCCAATTTCAAGGCCTTCTACACCAATGATGCGAATGCACAGCAACTGATTGCCACGGGGGAGACGCCGGTCGAGGTCATCCTCTCGATGAACGCGTACCACATGGTCAACCAAGGGGTGCCAATCAAGGTGGTCATGCCTAAGGAAGGCGCCGTATTGGGCGTGGACACCATGGGCATCATGAAAGGCTCCACCAAGGCTGATCTGGCCTACAAGTTCATGAATATTGCCCTGTCGCCAGAAGTGCAATCGAAGATCGTCGCCTCCAAGAAAGCCAGTCCGGTCGTCGACAACGCCAAAGTCTCTGCGGAAGATGCCAAGCTGCCAGGTGTGTTCACCACCAAAGAGCAATGGTCCAAACAGGCGATCGTGATCGACGACAAGCTGCGCGCAGAGAAAACTGCCGAATGGCGCAAGTGGTTCACTGAAAACATCATGAACTGACCCTGATTCAGGTCGCCTGGCGAAAGATTCGAAAAGGCCTTGCCTTCGAATCCTTCGCCCTCGTTTGAACATAGGAAGAAGGTTTAGGAATGCGTTCCGATCCACGGGCCTGGCTGGTTTCACCAGCCATATTTATCGCGCTTTGCATCACGGTGTCATTGGTAGCGGTTCTGCAGTTCAGCTTCCGGGCATTCGTTCCCGGTTCCCTGGATGTGGGCGGGCTCACGCTGGAGAACTTCAGCGGGCTTGGCAAGTCGATCTATCTCGATGCGTTCTCCAACACCTTGCTCTTGAGTGTAGAGACGACGATCTTCTCTCTGCTGGTCGCTTACCCGCTGGCTTATGCTTTGGTGCGGGTGAGGAACCGTGCGCTCAAGTCCTTCATCCTGGTCGTTTCGATCACACCGCTGTTTCTGGGTGAGATCGTTCGCACCTATTCCTGGATCGCAGTGTTGGGCAGCAACGGATTCATCAATGGTGCCTTGCGAAAGCTCGGCCTGATTGAATGGCCGTTGGAATTGATGTTTACCCATTTTGGGGTGCTTGTGGCGCTGGTCCACGTGACGATCCCCGTGGTGGTGCTGATGCTTGCCACGGCGATTTCCCATATCAACCGAGATTATGAAAAAGCGGCCCAGAGCCTGGGTGCGGGCCCTGTGCGAACCTTTTTCACGATCACCTTGCCGCTTTCGATGCCCGGCATTCTGGCCAGCATCACGACCGCGTTTGCCTGGACTTTCAGCGCATTTGCGACGCCGCAGATGATAGGCGGCGGGCGCGTGCCGACGGTGTCCACGCTGGTGTATCAACTTGGCTTTTCTTCCATGAATTTCCCGCTGGCTGCCAGCTTGAGCGTGATGGGCCTGTTGCTGACGGCCGCTGCACTGTTTGCTCTGGGCCTGTTCACCAAACGTCTTCAAACCATTGGAGGGCACTGAAAAATGAAAATCCGCAGCTCCTTGCCCTTGCCATTGCGAATTGGCGGCCCCGCGCTGGTCGCGCTTTTAATGGCGTTCGTGCTTTTGCCGGTGGTGGTGGTCACTCTCGCCGCATTCAACGAGAAGGCTATTCTGTCTTTTCCACCTGACTCCTACTCCGTGAAATGGTTTGTGCGAGCCTTCAGCTACCCGGACTTTCGGGAGGGCTTCCGTGCCAGCCTGATCATCACCGGGTGGTCATCTGTCCTGGCGCTGGTAATTGGCACTTGCCTGTCCATAGCAGTCAAGCGGCTTGAATTCAAAGGCAAGAAGATACTTTTGGCCATCTTGCATTCGCCCTTGGTCGTGCCGCATTTCACACTGGGCCTGGGCTTGCTGATTCTGGTGTCCCAAGCCTCCATGCACCGCAGCTATGGCATCGTCATTCTCTGCCACGTCATGCTGGTCTTGCCTTTTGTGTTGAGAAGTGTCTACGTTTCAATGGAAAATCTGGACGAGCGCCTGGAGCAGGCCGCTGCCAGCTTGGGAGCATCGCCGATGAAGGTGATGTTCACGATCACGATTCCATTGCTGGCACCAGGACTCTTTGGTGGCTGGCTGTTTGCAGCCATCATGTCTTTCAGCGAATTCACCGCATCGCTCTTCGTGACGACTCAGGAGACACAGACGCTGCCAGTGGCCATGTACAACTATGTGCGCGAGTTCGCAGATCCCACTCTGGCAGCCCTCTCTGTGGTCTATATCGTGGTCACCGCCGCTGTGCTGGCTTTCGCCAACTACTTCCTGGGGTTGGGGAAGATTCTGAACATCGAAGACAACCATTGAAGCTTGGTGCGTCGGTGCTAGAGCGGTTAACGCTCTCAAGGCTGGAGCCAGTGGAAAAGAATGTCAGGAGTGCATTTTTTTCCACTGGGAGCTCCCTTGCCTGAGCAAGAAAGCTCGCCAGTCACTCAATTCAAGCCGGGTAGTTCAATCTTGCGGGAAGACCGCACGACCCAGGTGTTGAATTAACGAGTTTTCTTGGCAGCAGCAGTAGCGTTTTTGACAGCGCTGGTGGCGCTGGATGCCATGGCACTGTAGTTGGCTTCAGCGACGTCAGAAGCTTGTTTGACCGCCTTTTGAACGGATTCAAATGCGTTGCTGGCGGCAGCTACGGCGTTTTTCATGACGGCCACAGCAGTTTCAGAGCCGGCAGGTGCGTTTTTGGAAGCGTTTTCAACCAGAGTGGCGAACTGAGCTTGGCTTTCAGCCAATTTGCCTTCGAAGGCTTTGCTGAATTCGGCGCTGGTGTCCGAAGCGATGTCATACAGATGACGGTTGTAAGCAGCAGCTTTTTCCGCCAAAGGCTGGAACAGGTTGGCTTGTATGGCGAGAAGTTCTTGAGCGTCTTTGACGCTCAAGATGGTTTGTGTGTGGTTGGCGGACTCAGACAGAGCGGCTTTGGCAGCTGTCAGATTCAATTCGACCAGTTTCTCAACGCCTTGAAAGGCTTTGGTGGTCAAACCGTGCAGAGTTTCCAGGTTGGCTTTTTGCGAAGCAATGAGTTGTTCAGGTGTCAGCATATCCATCTCCAGGTTTTTAAACGAAAGGGGCTTGTTGCGCCGCTCTGAACCACTTCTTATGTTGCAGTGCAGCATTTAGGCGAATTCTAGGGCAGTGCAGCAGGGTTTCATAGGTATTTGCTGCGCCGCAGCATTCTTTAGATGAGCTCTTCTAAAACTGCGTGACTGGTTGATTCGAAGCGGGGCAGGCCTGCAGAGTCGCCGCATTTCCCCTGCGCCGATGTGCTTGTTCCTTCCACATAGGCCTTAACTCAATAGAGCGCTGGCAGAATGGAAGCACGAATGTGCAAGCCCGACTTCTGCGTGGTCGTCGTGACATTTCAGCTGGTCCGTAAGCGCGGCTACCAGCGGCAGCTTGCGAAATCCTTGAAAGCCGTTCTGGAAAAAACCAATGTCTCAATTGAATGCTTTGATCTCTGACCCCGCCAGCGTGGATGCCGCTATAGAGAATCGGTTTTGCGTTCGTGCGTTTTTGCCTGACCAAGTGCCGCGCACGATGTTGGAAGAAATCTTGCGGGTGGCCAGCCGTGCGGCTTCGGGTTCAAACGCACAGCCCTGGAAGGTCTACGTGCTGCAAGGCGACGCAAGAGCAGGCTTGATCGAGAAAGTGTGTGCCGCCCATGATGCCTTGCGAGATCACCCTGAGCTCGAGTCGAAGTTCCGTCCCGATTACGACTACTACCCCAGACAATGGGTGGAACCCTATCTGTCACGGCGCAGACAAAACGGATGGAGCCTGTATGGCTTGCTGGGTATTGCCAAAGGGGAGAACGAGAAGATGCATGCCCAGCATCAGCGCAACTATCGGCTCTTCGATGCTCCCGTGGGCCTGATGTTCACGGTAGATCGAGTCATGGGGCAGGGCAGTCTGGTCGATTACGGCATGTTCATTCAAAACCTCATGGTGGCCGCGCGTGCGCGTGGGCTGCACACCTGCCCGCAAGCGGCGTGGAACAATTATTCGAGCATCGTGATGGAACATATTGGTGCGGGGGGTGAGGAAATGCTGGTGTGCGGCATGGCCTTGGGGTATGCGGACGAGTCTGCGCCCGTCAACGAATTCCGCACACCGCGCGACCCCGTGCAGGCATTCACGCACTGGCTGGAGTAACTGTCCCGGCGGTGGCTCAGGCTACACTGCGTTGATACTCGGACACTCAGAGAGACAAGCGCCATGCCCGGCATCATTCAGAGCCTGCTAGACACCGATCTTTATAAATTCACGATGATGCAGGCAGTACTGCATCAGTTCCCAGGGGCGCAGGTCGAATACAAGTTCAAATGCCGTTCACCGAATGTGCAATTGACACCCTTCATTGACGAGATCCGGGACGAAATTCGCCAGCTGTGCGAATTGCGATTCACTGATGACGAACTTGATTACATGCGCTCCATGCGCTTTATCAAGAGTGATTTCGTTGATTTTCTGGGGTTGTTCAGGCTGAATGAAAAGTACATCACGCTCACGCCTTTGGACAATGGTGAAATAGACATTCGTGTGAAAGGCCCCTGGCTGCATACGATCATGTTCGAGATACCGGTGCTGGCCATCGTGAGCGAAGTGTATTTCCGTAACACGCAGCCGGATCTGGATTGGGCGGAAGGCCGCCGTCGGCTGGCCGCCAAAATCGCCATGCTGCGAACCCAAGGTCTGCAGGACCTGAAGATTGCAGACTACGGCACGCGTCGGCGCTTTTCACGCCAGTGGCATTTTGAGGTCGTCCAAACGCTGAAAGCTGAACTCGGCACTGAGGGTCCCAATGGCCAGTTCACAGGCACCAGCAATGTCTTGTACGCCAAAGAGCTGGGACTTCGTCCCATGGGCACCATGGCGCACGAGTATCTGCAAGCCTGCCAGGCGCTGGGTCCCAGGCTGCGCGACAGCCAGGTGTTCGCATTTGAAAAGTGGGCGCAGGAATACCGGGGAGATTTGGGCATCGCGCTGTCCGACGTCTACGGAATGAATGCCTTCCTGCGTGACTTCGATATGTATTTCTGCAAGCTGTTCGACGGTGCGCGGCATGACTCCGGCGACCCATTCAACTGGGGCGAGCGCATGATCGAACATTACCAGGCCAACCGATGCGACCCCCGGACCAAGACCATCATCTTCAGTGACGGTTTGAGCATTCCACGTTGCAAGGAGCTTTTCGAGCGTTTCTCCGGCCGTATCCAGGTGGCTTTCGGCGTGGGTACCAACCTCACCAATGATCTCGGGCCAGACGCGTTGCAGATCGTTTTGAAGATGGTCAAATGCAATGGTCAACCGGTGGCGAAAATTTCAGATACCCCCGGGAAGACCATGGTGGAAGATGAGGGGTATCTCACCTACCTGCGCCAGGTTTTTGAAATAGAGGCGCCGCAATGACGTTTGGCCGCTCTCTTGGGATAGGTGCATTTGCGTGCCTTGCGGCGTTGCCCGCGTCGGCCGCTGCATTGGATGGCGCCGCACTGTCACCTCTGTGGGGTCTGCCATTTGCCGGCATATTGTTGTCCATTGCGCTCCTGCCGTTGCTGGCCCCCAGCTTCTGGCATCACCATTTTGGCAAAGTCACTGCAGCCTGGGCGTTAGCTTTTTTCGTTCCATTTGCGCTCACCTTCGGGGCCGCCACTGCAGGTGCTGGGTTCGTACATGCGTTATTAGGTGAATACATCCCGTTCATCTTGCTGCTGACTGCGTTGTTCGTGGCTTCCGGCGGTATCTACATTCGGGGCAACCTGCACGGTACTCCGTTGCTCAATACCGGCATTTTGGCGGTCGGCGCTGTTCTGGCGAGCATCATGGGCACCACGGGGGCGTCCATGCTGCTCATACGCCCCTTGATCCGCGCCAACGATAACCGCAAGAGCTGCATGCACGTGGTCGTCTTTTTCATTTTCATCGTGAGTAACATTGGAGGCTCACTGACACCGCTGGGCGATCCACCCTTGTTCCTGGGCTTTCTTAAAGGGGTCACCTTTTTCTGGACGGCAGGTCATATTCTGGGCGAAACGCTGTTTTTGATAGTCAGCCTGTTGGTCATATTCTTTGTGCTGGACAGCTGGCTGTATCGCAAGCAAGGGATTGTCAAACCGGATCCTACGCCCGATACCGCTGCATTCGGTTTCGATGGCGCCATCAATTTCTGGTTTTTGCTGATCATCATGGGTCTGGTGCTGATGAGCGGCATGTGGAAAAGTGACATCGTGTTTGACGTTGCGGGCACGCCATTGGCATTGCCGAGCATCGTGAGGGATTTAGGCTTGGTTGCGGTCGCAGTTGCATCCCTGTATGTGACCCCTGCCAAGGTGCATGCCGACAACCAGTTCAGTTGGGGTCCGATGTTGGAAGTAGCCAAGCTGTTCGCCGGTATATTTTTGACCATTATTCCGGTCATTGCCATGCTTCAGGCGGGAACAGAGGGTCCTTTCAGCGCAGTGGTTCGCGCGGTGACTCGAAGCGATGGTTCCCCAGATCCCGTGATGTATTTCTGGATGACCGGCTTGCTTTCTTCCTTTCTGGACAACGCGCCCACCTACCTGGTGTTTTTCAACACAGCGGGTGGCGATGCGCAGGTGCTGATGACCACGTTTGCACCAGCGCTCGCAGCGATCAGCGCCGGCGCCGTCTACATGGGCGCCAACACCTATATTGGCAACGCACCCAATCTCATGGTCAAGTCGATCGCGGAGGACCGCGGCGTGCGCATGCCGAGTTTCTTTGGGTACATGCTGTGGAGCGTCGGAATTCTGGTTCCGCTGTTCCTTCTTCTGACTTTTATATTCATCCGTTGACGACGGAAATTGCACAAAGGATTTATGGGATGAGCAAGCCTCGTATTTTGATAGCACGCGCCATGTTTCCGGAGACCATAGAAAAGCTCTCTGAATATTTTGAGGTCGAATCCAACCAGGAAGACATTGCGTGGTCGCAAGATGAGTTTGCGCGCCATCTTCAAGATAAGCAGGGTGTGTTTACCACCGGAAGCGACCGCATAGACGCAGACTTGCTTGCAAAGTGCCCGCAGTTGAAGATCTGCGCCAATATGGCAGTGGGCTACAACAATTTCGACCTGGCCGCCATGACGGCCGCTGGTGTGCTGGGCACCAATGCACCGGGCGTACTCAATGAAACGACGGCTGACTTTGGTTTTGCATTGCTTATGGCTGCCGCGAGGCGAGTGAGCGAGAGCGAACACTGGTTACGTGCGGGGCAGTGGGACCGCTGGCGCTACGATTTGTTTGCCGGAACCGATGTGCATGGCTCCACGCTGGGCATCATCGGCATGGGGCGTATCGGCCAAGGTATTGCGCGCCGCGGAGCACATGGCTTTGGCATGCAGGTGATTTATCACAACCGCTCGAGGCTGGACGCTGCCACCGAGGCCGAGTGCAAAGCCCGCTACGTGAGCAAGGAAGAACTGCTCCGCACAGCAGACCACGTCGTTCTGGTGGTCCCTTTTACGCCCGAATCTCGCCATACGATAGGGGCCAGCGAACTGGCCATGATGAAACCCACGGCCACGCTGGTCAATGTGGCGCGCGGCGGCATCGTGGACGACGTGGCCCTGGCAGCGGCACTTAAGGACAAGCGAATTGCAGCTGCAGGGCTGGACGTGTTCGAAGGTGAACCCAAAGTCCATCCGGACCTTCTCACTGTTCCCAACATCGTTTTGACACCCCATATCGCGAGCGCTTCCATGGCTACGCGCCTGGCCATGGCTGACCTGGCCGCGGACAATCTCATCGGGTTTTTGATCCACGGCAAACCGCTGACGCCTCTCAATCAGGAGGTTATGGGTGGTGGGGACTCCATCGGTGCCTGAGAGTGCACCGGGGGCTTGATGGGGTGCTTCTTAAAAATCCCCCTTGTGGTGCATAAAAACGGCTCCCAGACTATGATCAGGAGTACGGCGAAACTTTAGAACAACCGTTTGTCCTGCGAGCCGTTGCATCCGCACGAATGTTGTCAGAACTCCCCTTATTTTTCTGGGTCCTCCTCGCTGGGCTGCTGTTTAACGGCGTGCTGCTTTTGGTGATGATGTTGCGCAAGCCGCAACGCCCTGAAGATGTGGCTTCACGCCATGAAGTGTTTCAGTCAGTCAGTCAGTCATCTGAGCGCCTTGAGCGCGAGCTCCGTCATGAAGTTACCGCATCGGCCAGAGACGGGCGGCAGGAGTTCATGCAAGTCCTCGGGACTTTTCAGCGCGCGCTGACTCAGCAGAGCGCAGAGGCCACGCGAACCCAAAACACCCAGATGGATGCATTTGGCCAGCAGTTGGCCCTGTTGCAGAAAACGCTTGCAGACACCTTGGCCACTCAGCTTCAGGCTGTGGGGGAGGGCAATGCACGCCGGCTGGGCGAAGTCCGGGCCACTCTGGAGACTCAGCTTAAAAGCATGCAGGAAAGCAATGCGGCCAAGCTGGACGAAATGCGCCGCACGGTGGATGAGAAGCTTCAGGCTACTCTGGAGACTCGGCTGGGTGAAAGTTTCCGGCAAGTGGCGGACCGGCTGGAGCAGGTGCACAAGGGCCTGGGTGAGATGCAGACACTGGCGCAAGGCGTGGGTGATTTGAAGCATTTGCTCACCAATGTCAAGTCGCGCGGAATCTTCGGAGAGGCCCAGTTGGCGGCCCTCCTGGAGCAGGTGTTCGCTCCGGAGCAATACGCGGCCCAGCAGATCACGCGGCCTGGCTCGAAAAACCCGGTCGACTTTGCCATCCGCTTGCCGGGGCGCGGTACCGATGGCATACCCGTCTGGCTCCCGATTGATGCCAAGTTCCCTAACGAAGACTACGAGCGCTTGCTGGACGCGCAGCAGCGTGCTGATGCCCTTGGGGCAGAAGCCGCCGGTAAATCCCTGGAGAACCGCATTCGCCTGGAAGCCCGGTCCATTGCAGACAAGTACATCCAACCGCCCCACACCACGGACTTCGCCATTTTGTTTTTGCCTACGGAGGGGCTGTATGCTGAAGTACTGCGGCGGCCCGGTCTGATGGAAGCATTGCAGCGAGAGCATCGCGTCACCCTGGCTGGCCCCACCACCTTGCTGGCCATGCTCAACTCCTTGCAAATGGGCTTTCGAACCCTGGCACTTGAACAGCGCAGCAGTGAGGTCTGGCAGGTTCTGGGAGCCGTCAAGACGGAGTTCGGGAAATTTGGCGATGTGCTCTCGCGCGTCAAGGAGCAGACACAGACCGTGCTGAACACTTTGGACAAAGCCCAGACCCGCAGCAATGTCATGAACCGCGCCTTGCGGCAGGTCGAGGCATTGCCCGACCATGAAGCCCAAGGCCTGTTACCGGCAGATCCGGACATGGAGCGACCCCCTGCATGACAGGACGTGAATTGCTGCGCATGGTTGCGGCCCAGGTCTGCGTGCACGGGGTAATGACCGGTACGCGTTTGGCAGCCCCGCTGTTGGCGCTTCAAATCGGGTATAGCGCGGCACAGGTGGGTGTGATGCTGGCGCTCTTTGCCCTCTCGCCCGTATTGCTGGCGCTGTCTGCTGGCAGATTGGCTGACAAGCATGGCCTGCGTCTACCTATGCACCTGGCTATCGGTGGTGCCACTTTAGGTGCCGGTATAGCGGCTATATGGCCCATTTTCCCCGTTCTTTGTGTTTCAGCGCTGCTGACAGGTGCGGCCGCCGCCACCACACAAATCTCCATGCAGCGTCACGTAGGGCGGGCTGCAAAGAATACGAGCGAGTTGAAAGCGGTGTTCAGCTGGATGGCCATTGCGCCAGCCCTGGGCAATTTCCTGGGTCCATTGATCGCTGGAGTTGTGATTGACCATGCCGGTCCCGAACCTGCGCATGAATGGGGCTTTCGTGCAGCCTTCGCCGTTCTGGCACTGATGCCCCTGATTACCCTCTGGCTGCTGCGGGGCGCACACGAAGCTCCACCTGAGCCTTCCGAAGAAGCCCCGGCAGACCGCTCGGTATGGGATCTCTTGAGCGTACCGCAGCTTCGTTTGCTGCTCCTGGTGAACTGGATGCAGTCGGCGGCCTGGGATGTGCACACATTCGTGGTGCCTATTCTTGGGCATGAACGAGGCATGTCGGCCTCCACGATTGGTGTCTTGCTGGGCGTGTTTGCTGCGGCAGCAGCAGCCGTGCGCGTGGTGCTGCCCATCTTGAGTGAGCGGGTTCCTGAATGGGGCGTCGTTTTGGTCTCGACGGTGGTGGCCGCGTGTGCATTGGTCGCTTACCCGCTCACTCCGGGGGCCGTATCGATGGGCGTGTGTTCTGCCGTGCTCGGTGTAGCGCTGGGGGCAGTTCAACCGATGATCATGAGCGTGCTCCATCAGATCACGCCACCCAATCGCCAAGGAGAGGCCATGGCGCTGCGGATCATGACGCTCAACTTTTCCAGCTTTCTGATGCCGATGTTGTTCGGCTCGCTAGGAGCCGTGCTGGGAGTGAGCGGCCTGTTCTGGCTGATCGGTGGCCTGCTGGTCGTTGGCGCTCCCTCGGTCAAAGGCTTGCGCGTGGATGAAACGCCTCACGAGCGGCCTGGCGATCCGCGTTGATTCCTTAGAGTGTGTTCGTATTGAACATCTGCGCGACCTCGAGAGGACCAGGCTTTACTCGACTTCTGCGATCAGTTCAATTTCAACGCAAGCACCCAGGGGGATCTGAGCCACGCCGAAGGCACTGCGTGCGTGTTTGCCCGCTTCGCCAAAGATTTCGCCAATCAAGTCTGAGCAGCCATTGGTGACCAGATGCTGTTCGGTGTAGTCCGGCGTTGAGTTCACCAGGCTCATCACCTTGACGATTCTCTTGACCTTGTTCAGGTCTCCTACCGCCGCGTGGAGAGTGCCAAGCAGGTCAATGGCAATGGCTCGTGCGGCGGCCTGGCCGTCCTGCGTAGTGAGGTTCTTACCGAGTTGTCCAACCCAGGGCTTGCCGTCCTTGCGGGCAATATGGCCCGATAAGAACACAAGTTTTCCAGTCTGAACAAAAGGCACGTAAGCCGCTGCGGGGACGGCTACGGGAGGAAGTGTGATACCAAGTTGCTGGAGTTTCTGTTCAATGCTCATGGGTCTTTTCGTCAAGGTTGGAGATCAATAGGGCGTCAAAGGCAATGCAATCGGGGGCGCATCGGCCAGCGTGAGAGCCTCGAAGGGCTCCACTGTAACGCCGACGCTCAGTTCATGATCACCCAGGCCCTGGATGACACCCCGCATGGGGGAGATGTCCGCATAGTCACGGCCAACGGCCAGCCGGACATAGTCTTCGCCGGGGGTACCCCAGCCATCACGGTGGTTGGTGGGGCAGAGGTCGTACCACCCATGCCCGCCGTTTTTCGCGGCCACATCGGGCAGAAACACAGAGACCCAAGCGTGCGAAGCGTCGCTGCCCACAAGGCGAGGCATGCCGGGCGGCGGCTGCGTCAGCAGGTATCCGCTCACATACCGGGCCGGCAGGCCGATGGAGCGCAGACAGGCCAGCATCACTTGTGAAAAGTCCTGGCATACGCCACGCCTGTTGGCAAGTGCTTCTGCGGCCGGGGTGTTGATTTCCGTGCTGTCGGAAGCGTATGTGAATTCGGTGTGGATGCGGTGCATCAGGTCTCGAGCTGCATCGATCAAGGGCACACCTGGCTGAAAGGAAGGCCGGGCGTAGTCTGCAAAGGCCGGCCCAGGATGCACGTAGACCGATGGGTAGACAAACTCGGCTGCCGGGTGCCACTGGATGTCTGCATGGTAGATGAAGGCATCCCGAACGGCTTCCCACGTCATCAGGCTGGTGACTGGCTCAGGCCGACTCGTATTCACCAGGGTTGTGGCGCGTACGGTCAGGGACGCATGCGGCTGGTCTATTTCAAAAAACGCACGAACATTGCGGTAGACATCGAGGCGCTCATTGAGCACGACGGGTTCCGGAATGACCTGTAGCTGATAGTCAATGCGCTCCTGGCAACGCGCATGCGGGGGTTTGAGGAACGCCATATGCAGGGCCATCTCCACAGCGGTGGAGTAGCTGTAGCAGGTGTCGTGCGTAATGCGCAGTCTCATGCTCCGACACTCCGTCCAGCAACACCGGTATGGGTGAAGTGCCTCAGGCTGATTTCGCGCGACAAGCCAGTGCCCGTGCCGATGCAGTGCGCCAGGTGGGCCTGAAGGTGGGTGAAATCACCAATTTCGTTGGCCTCGCAAAGCCTGGGCAGATCTTCCGGCGAGAGCGGGCGCAGAAGGAGTGAAAGATCTTCCAGGTTCGCCACGTCGTGCCGGTGAAGGTGGCTCAGCAGGGTATTGAGTTCAAGCGTCACCCAGCCTAAAGACCTTGGGTTCTGGTGGTTCATGACCACGTGCTCGATCAAGGCTGCGATAGCCCGGCTTCGTTGATACCGGGAGTGGAATGAAATACTGGAGTCGAACAACTCCAGCACCACACCAAAACCTGCGGCATCGTGCACGGCATTGGTGTAGAACCCTTTCGAAAGCGCGTCCGCCAAGTGGGTGAGCCGCTCTATCTGCCGTCCAACAATCAAAAGGCGCCAACCGTCGTCGCGCCACATGCTGTCGTTCTGAGCGCCCGTGATGCCTGCCAGGGACTTGCCGCATCGAACCAGAGCGCGAAGTGCGTCAGAGCTGGAAGGGTGGCTGCCTGTCCACTCGCCGCAGTCTGCCAGGAAGCTTTCTTCAGCCTCTTTGATGAGGCTCCAATGCTCAGGAGAGAGGCGCTCTCGCAAGGTCGAGCCTGCCTGACGCAGCGCATGCAAGGTGTAGCCTACGCTGGGCGTCTGGGTGTCACCGAGCGAGCGTATCAGTGCGTTTTCAAACGCATATCGGTCGTCGAGCGGAGAGGGCGTGTCTTCCGGCACCAGACCGGCGGACTCTGCCAGTTGGCCCAGCCACATGAGCAAGGGGTAGGAGGGCTCTTCGTCGCCGTCAAGCGCTTGCAGGATGATGCGCGCCAGCCGCGCGCTGTTTTCCGCTCGCTCTGTGTAGCGCCCCAGCCAGTACAGATTTTCGGCTGCACGGCTTGTGACGAGGCGCTCTCGCTGCACCAGAGCCGTGGCTGAAGGCGTCATGGCGACCAAGGATGGTTGGTCGGCTTCCAGGTCCTCGTAGAGAGGCTCATCGTTCAAGACCCAGGTGTCTGCGCTGCTGCCGCCCATCGCCATGCTGGCAAGCCCGGCACTGGCACTGACCAGGCGCGTCATTCCGCCTGGCAGCACCTGCCACGAACGGACGCCATCGCTGACTGCGAAGACCCGCAAGATGGCTGAACGCGGGACGATGGCGGGGGCCTGGTGGTCGGCACGCCATGTCGGCATCTGTGACGGGGGCAGGTAAGCCTGTACGGTGTGCTCATCGGGGGCGCGCTTGATGCTCTCTGCCCATGACTCCAGCACCCTGGGGCTCATCAGACGGCCCACACCGGCCTGGAATGTTCCACGAGACAAAGACCACGGGTAGGTGGCCTTGATGACGCAGCGGTCAAGTTTGGGCAGGACCTCTCTCATGGCTGCTGGCTCGCCGCACCACCAGGTGTGAAGGGCTGGCAATTTCAGCTCCTCTCCCAGCAGGTGCCTTGCCAGGGAGGGCAGGAAGCCCAGCAATGCGCTGGATTCCAGAAACCCTGCTCCCGGTGAGTTGGCCAGCAATACGTTGCCCGCTCGCACGGCCTGCAACAGTCCAGGAACACCCAGGCGAGAGTCTGGGCGCATTTCCAACGGATCAATGAACGCGTCGTCTACGCGCTTGATAAGGCAGTGCACAGGCTGCAGGCCGCCCAGAGTTTTCAAGTACAGGCGTTCGTTTCGGACGGTCAAATCGCCCCCGGTCACCAGGGTAACGCCCAGATAGCGTGCCAAATACGACTGCTCAAAATAGGTTTCGTTATTCGGGCCCGGCGTTAGCATGGCGATATGCGAATCCGCCCCGGCCGACGAGAGGCGTTTCAGGTTTTCTATGAGGGAACGGTAGGTGGCAGCCAGCCGCCGCACGTTCATGGCTTGAAATGCGCGCGGAAACTGGCTGCTAACGGCCAGACGATTCTCCAGAAGATAGCCCAGCCCGGAAGGTGCCTGGGTTCGCTGGGAAACTACCCACCAGTGGCCATTGGGTCCGCGGGCGAGGTCGAATGCAGCGATGTGCAGATGCATGCCTCCGACCGGCGGGGCACCGTGCATGGAGCGTAAATACTCCGGGTGGCCCTGCACCAGTGCGGCAGGCAGAAGACCGTCCTTCAATAGCCTGCGCTCGCCATAAACATCTCCCATGACGGTGTCAAGGAGACGAACGCGCTGCAATACGCCCGCTTCTATACGACGCCAATCTTCCGAGGTAATCAGAAGCGGGAACAAATCCAACGGCCATGGCCGCTGCATATTGATTTCGTCTGCGTAGACGTTGTAGGTGACGCCGTTGTCGCGCAATTGCCGGGTAAGAAGCGCAGACCGGCGATTGAGCGTATTCCACCCCTCGTCGCCCAGTTGATTGAAGAACTGGGCCCAAGCCGGGGCTAGCGGTACATTGCCGTCGACCGAGACTGAGGCGCCTTGCGCGGCTGACCTCGCGTGCAGCTCATCGTAGTGACCAGCGTCGGCCACAGGGAAGCGGCCCGTGGCTGGTAATGCGAGCGCGTCAGGGGAGGGCGAAATCGAAGGCGAAGGAAATTCGCTATTCAAAGCTCGTGTGTCGCTGAATTTTTCAACAGGACCATTCTCTCACTTCAAGCACCACATGTTTGAATAGCGGCACTTAATCGCCTCACTGGCTTCACTGGCCCGTCAGTTCAAGGTAGGCTTGACGCGTCTCAGGGGAGACAGAGGCCAATACCTTCTCATACGGAGTTTGATGGCGAGCCAGCAAGCGCGCAGAAGCGACAGCGCGTGATTTGCAGAACCAGTGACAGGTATGTTGCATCAGCAGCAGTTCCGCCATCATGGTGAATGCCTTGTCGCGCGCGGAAAGGCCTTTGGCGTTGGTGGCTACGCGGGTAAAGCCCTCTGAATGGATAACAAAAGCTTTGCGGGCATCGAAGCAAAACGCGGGCAACAAGCGGGTCGCCAGGGGCAGGGTCAGCGCGAGCTTGCTGACACGGGTGTGCGACTCATCCAGCTTGGCAAAGCTCTTCGCGAAGCTTGCAAACTGATCGCCCAGTTGCGCCTCGGAGCTATCGAACAGTCCCCAGATCTGATCGCGCCTGGCCTGATCGCTCTCGCCCAAGGCTCTCAAATACCCATCGGCCAAGGTTTCCATCAATCGCTCGATATTGAATTGGTGGAGGTGAACACCCAGCAAGGCAATGCGCTTTCGCTGTTCGGATGCGATGAGCATGTACACAGCCATGCCGGCCAGAAACGCCAGGAGAAAGGAGTCCATCGAAAATTTGCTGCTAGACGCGGTCAGTCACGCGGTCAGTCTGAAAAAGGGTGAATGGTAGGAGTTTACGAAGTTCAGCTGGAGGTGTTTGCCGCGGTGGCTTCAAATAGCTTGATCTGGCGCCACTGCTCATCCGATAGCGCCGCAAATTCCGGATCTTTCTTGAGTTCTGTTTCTATGTCGGCAGTGGGAAAACCAAACGGTGTTCCAAAAGCCGGCGCATGGGGACATTGTGAAACGAGAGCGTTCCAGGCGTCGCTGCCGCTCATGCCTTCGGAGGCAGCCACAAAGGAGGTCGGGATCCAGGCGGGCAAATTTCCGCCCGGCGACACGGCGTCTACAGCCAGCATTCGTGCAATGGCCAGCTTCGCTTGAGGCGTAGCCTTGGCGCCCACGCACCTGGCGCCAGCCAGGCGTTCAGCAGCCTTCTGCTCCACTTTAGCTTGCGCGAGTTCCGTCGCGTTGCTTTTGGAGCCATCGCAGGCGGCAAGCAAGGTCATGGCACAGACCCCACCCGCCACCGAGGCGAGTTTGATGGCCCTAAGGAGTGCGTATCCGGCTTCCCGCATGCTTGACAATTTCCTGGCTAGAGCTTCCGCAATCAGCCGCTTATGCACAAGGCAAACCCCAAGGATTCAGCCTGAGCAATCCTTATCGGAGCCTTCGGTTCATCCGAAGGAACGGCGGCAAAAACCGCATTGTGCTTGAAGGGCGCCACCTGTCCAATCAGTAGAAGGCACCTATCTCGAGCCACGGTGGCTCTAATTCCAAAGGAAGAAAAAATGAAAAAAACCTGTCCCGCACGTCTGCCAGGCATTCTTGATCGGGGCGTGCCTGATGTCCATGCAAGACCGCTCACTTGGGGCATAGCGTTGATGATGGCGGTGTTCACCGCGAACGCTCAGCCAATGCCCAAGGAACTCGAGACTGAGAAACATTCGTTGGCTCTGGCATTTCCGGACCAGCTCTACCAATTGGCGCTTGAGGCCCGCACTGAGCGCGACTACCCCAGGATGCTGGCGCTGCTGCGAAGTGCAGCAACCCGAGGCGACCGGGACGCTCAGGAGCTCCTGGCCGGAATACTACTGGCCGGGTCTACTGTGTATGGGCCCAAGGTGAAGACCGACTTCTGCGAAGCAGCGTATTGGATTGCCAAGGCAAGAGAGCGCGGAAGCATTGCGGCAGATAACCAGACGCTTGTGCTTAACAACATGCACTCTGTGCGTGGAGGCCGGAAGTCCTGCGAGGGGAAAAGTTTCTCTTGATGATTTAAGCAGTTTGCTCCGCGGCGGTCCCTGTACATCCGTGGGCTTTGAGCACACGCTGTGTGGACGCGGGGTATTTTTCGAGCTTCGCATCAGGCCGGCGTGGACGAGCAACCAGTTCCCCGCCGCAATTGGGGCACAGGCCGTGAAGCACCTCATCCGCGCATGCAGGGCAGAAAGTGCATTCGAATGAGCAAATTCTCGCTTCAGCTGCCGGCGGAAGATCCTTGTCGCAGCATTCGCAGTTGGGTCTGAGGCTAAGCATGGTGTGCAGAGAGTGGTTGGTACCCCAGCAGGGAGAAAAAGGCTGGTTTGCTAACGCAAGGAGCTCAATGTACGACGTTTTTGCCCACCAGGTGTTGCTAAGCCAAATGTCGGTGTGATGCTGTAAAGTAGTAATAAATACTACATAAAAGATTGCTCCATGCCTTGATCAGGACGTGAGCAACCGTTTCGCGTTTGCAGCCAGCCGATTCTTTAATGCGTTCACCCCCTGAAAGAAATTACCGCGCCCGCATCGCAGCGCGCCTGCTGTTGGCACTGTTGGCGGGATGGGCGGCAGGTACTGCGCTGCAGATTCAGCAAACGGCGCTGTGGTCACAGGTGGCTTACACCGGATGCCTTGCGGGTGCCTTGATGGGGGTGCTGTGCGTACTGGGCACATCCTGGCGGCAGCGCCCATTGTCGGCCTTGCTGCTTCTGGTTGTCAGCGCTGCAGCAGCGTTTGGAACCATAGGCTTGCGCGCCAACAGCATGCAGTCTGAAACGCTCGACCCAGCTCTGGAGGGCGTTGACTTGGTGCTCACGGGAACCATTGATGCCATGCCGCAGAAGAACAAAGCTGGGCAGCGTTTTCGCTTCGAAGTGGACTCGGCGCACTGGCGGGGAGAACCGGTGAAGGTTCCGGGCATGCTGCAATTGGCTTGGTATGGGTCCGTCAGTACCGAAGCGGAAACCGATAAACCCCAATCTTTCTCCGCAGAGCTCTGGGCGGGCGAGCGCTGGCAATTCACTGTGCGGCTCAAAGCACCTCACGGTAGCTTGAACCCGCATGGGTTCGACTACGAGCTCTGGCTATGGGAGCAAGGCGTGCGGGCGACGGGCTATGTACGTGCTGGGCGTAAGGACACCTTGCCGCGTCGTTTACAAGCCAGCACAGGGCACTGGATAGAGCGCGCCAGGCAGTCTGTGCGCGGGCGAATTCTGGAGCGTGTGGGAGGGTCAGGGGAGGCTACTCAGGCATTGGACGGACGCCGGTTTGCCGGCATCGTAGCTGCGTTGGTCACGGGTGACCAGAACGTGATCGAGCGCGCGGATTGGGATGTGTTCCGGGCGACTGGCGTGGCCCATTTGATGAGCATCTCTGGCCTGCACATCACGATGTTCGCCTGGCTGGCGTCGGGTCTGATCGCGCTCTTGTGGAAGCGAACGGCCCTGTGGGGATGGCGTTGGTGTGTCTGGCTTCCGGCGCCCACCGCCGCGTTGATCGGCGGGGTTGCAATGGCGGCGCTGTATGCGCTGTTTTCCGGCTGGGGTGTGCCTGCCCAGCGCACCATTCTGATGCTCAGCACTTTTGGATGTCTCAGGCTGCTGGGCGTTGGTTGGCCTTGGTGGATGACCTGGTTGCTGGCTTGCGCAGCAGTGTTGGCGCTGGATCCCTGGGCGTTGCTACAGGCGGGCTTTTGGCTCAGCTTTGTGGCCGTGGGGGTGTTGTTCGCTGCCAATCCGGTGGGTACGCCGGTTGTGGGCCCACAGGCCCCCCGTGAGAAGGTGCGCGGCTTTCTGGTGAAGTTGCTGCGAGAGCAGGGCGTAGTCACGTTGGCGCTGACGCCCTTGAGCCTGATGATATTTGGTCAGGCATCCGTCGTGGGCCTGCCCGCGAACCTGCTGGCCATTCCGTGGGTGACGCTGGTGGTGACGCCATTGGCCATGGCAGGTGTTGTATGGGCTCCCTTGTGGTCGGCAGCCGCCTGGTCGTTGCGTCCCATGGCGTGGCTACTGGAATGGTTTGCTTCCTGGCCTTTCGCCAGCGTTTCAATGGTGGCGGTTCCGGTCTGGGTCGGCGCGGCGGCCATCGCGGGCGGTGTTCTGATGGTGATGCGCTGGCCGTGGGCATGGCGAATGGTTGGCCTGCCTCTTGTCTTGCCATTGCTGCTGTGGCAGGCGCCACGGCCCATGCACGGCGCTTTCGAGTTGCTGGCGGCGGACGTGGGACAGGGTAATGCACTCCTGATCCGGACGGCGGAGCACACCTTGGTGTACGACACCGGGCCCAAATTTTCTTTGGAAAGCGACGCGGGCGATCGGGTATTGGTCCCACTGCTCAGAGCCTTGGGCGAGCGTGTGGACATACTGCTGCTAAGCCACCGCGACGCAGACCATATAGGCGGAGCCCGCTCGGTCATGGCCATGCACCCTGGCGCGGCACTTGTGTCTTCTGTTGAAGATGATCACCCGCTGCAACGTGCGAGGGTATCCATGCGTTGCCAAGCCGGTCAACGGTGGGAGTGGGATGGTGTGGAGTTCGAGATCCTGCATCCACTGGCCGAGAGCTACCATGCTTCGGAGCGATCGAACAACATGAGTTGCGTACTTCGAATCCGTGCGTCCGGTGAGCACGCGGCCGTGGCGCTCTTGGCTGGTGATATAGAAGCCAAGGCAGAAGCCGCCCTGGTGGCGCGCGAGGAGAACCTGCGGGCTGATGTATTGCTGGTGCCGCACCATGGAAGCAAGACTTCTTCTTCAGCTTCATTTCTGGATGCCGTGCAGCCCAGGCTGGGCCTGGTTCAGTCAGGTTATAGAAACCGGTTTGGGCATCCTGCACCGCATGTGCTGGCACGCTATGTGGAGCGCGGCATACGCGTTGTGGACTCACCTACCTGTGGTGCCATGCATTGGACGAGTTTGAAACCTGCAGCCATACGCTGTGAGCGAGAGACCGCGGCCCGCTACTGGCACCACCCAGGCTAGTGTGCTGTCCCGTAAATACCTGTACATGAAATCGCGCCTTCGCACCCATGGCTGCGCCTAGCCGGCCGCGTTCAAAGCCTCGCGATGCCGCCCGGTATCACTGCGGTTTGTGCGGGGCCGCCTAGGCCTGGCCCTGGGCACGAATGCATCAATTTCATCTTGTCCAGGTATTTACGGGACAGCACACTAGTAAGCCTGACGAAGCGCTGCGAAAGATATCAAGCGCACACAAAAATTGAATTGGACGGGTGCGGTGGCGGTTTCTAGACTGCGGTCAGTTTTTAAACGGAAGCAGTCCTTATGAAAATAAACGGCATCGTCGGCTATCTGCTCACCCCTTGCGATGCAGGTGGGCAGGTAGACCACTCTCTATTGAGCCAACATGTTGAACGGCTTGTGGGCCTAGGCGTGCATGGCTTGTGTCCCTTGGGCAGCGTGGGCTGCCTGCCGTACCTGAGCGATGAAGAGCGTGAAGCGGTCATACGTACGACCGTTGCTGCGGCGGCTGGCCGCGTTCCCGTGCTGGCTGGGGTGTCCAGCCTCAGCACGGCGCAGACGGTTCGTCATGCGCGGTTTGCGCAAGCTGCGGGGGCTACGGCGATTCAAGTTTTGCCCAGCACCTATTGGCAACTCACGGAAGCGGAGATTTTTCAGTATTACCGTCAAGTCGCAGAAGCGGTTTCCATTCCTTTGATGGTCTACAACAACCCCTTCACCACGGGTCTGGATCTGTCGGTTTCCTTTTTGAGCAAGCTGGCTGAGTTGCCCAATGTCTCACTCATCAAGGAAGCCAGCCCGGATGAGACCAAGATCGCACGCCTTCGAGACGCCTGCCCGGATCACGTGGGGATCTTCGTGGGCTTGAACAGCATGGCCAAGCAAGGTTTTCGCGATGGGGCTGCGGGCTGGTGTACGGCCGCGCCGAATGTCTGCGCGCCTTTCATCTTGAATTTTCACCGTTGCGTGGTCTCCGGCGACTGGGCGGGAGCAGAGCACTGGTTTGCCAGGCAGGCGGATCTGCTCAATTTTCTGATGGACCACGGGCTGCCCCGCACGGTCTCCGCGGGCCTGGAGCTCAGCGGAGTGCCTGCAGGTCAGTTGCGTGCTCCGCTTTCCGCTTTGAGCCCGGCGCAGAACGAGGCTATGAGAGATATTCTTGAAACCATGGAGATCATCTGATGATTCGTACTTTTCGCCAACTGGCCACGACTGGCTTGCTTGCATTCGTAGCAGCGACTACGGCGCATGCTCAGAACTACCCGACCCAACCCGTCCGCATCATCGTGCCTTTTGGTGCCGGCGGTGTGACCGACATCACTGCGCGCGTGTTTGCCGAAGGGCTCTCCCGGGAGCTGGGCCAGCCTTTTGTGGTGGAAAACCGGGCTGGGGCCGCAGGCGGGATTGCAGGGGCTCTGGTTTCCAAGGCCAAGCCGGACGGCTACACGCTTCTTGTCATCACCAACGGCATGTTCGCAGTCAATCCGTTGATCTATCCCAGCTTGGCGTATGACCCCAAAAAGGACTTCACATATGTCGCTATGCTGGCCAATACGCCTACGATTTTGGCGGTGAATCCGAGCAGTCCCTACGCTTCGCTTCCAGAACTGGTGAAGGCGGCTGCTGCAGAAAAAGACAAGCTCAGCTTCTCGACGGCGGGGGAGGGTTCGGACAACTACCAGGTTTTGCAACTTCTTCAGCAGGCGACGGGGACTCAGTTTCTTGCTGTCCCGTACAAGAGCGGCACCGAATCCTTGACCGCCGTGATCAACCGCACGGCCGATGCCACCGCAATTTCAGCGGTGAGTGCGGTCAGCTTTGTGGATTCCAAGCAGATTCGCCCGTTCGCCGTCACCTCTGCCAAACGCCTGGCAAATTTTCCAGACATTCCCACGGTTAAGGAGGCTTTGGGCAAAAGTGTGGAAGGCGGCTCGCTCTCCGGGCTAGCCGTTCCAGCAGGTACGCCAGCGGAGGTGGTGAAACGGCTGAACGCAGCGATTGCCAAGGTGGCAGGAAGTCAGCTGGTGCAGGAAAGGATCTACTCGAAGGGAAGCGAGGCTGTTGACCCTACTCAAATTGCTTTTGAAAAACGCGTTCGCGATGAACAAGCGAAGTGGGCAACCATGCTGAAAGCGGTGCCCAAGTAAACGCAAGAAGATCGAGAGTCCACACCCCGATCACGCTGAGGTTCAATGGTTTTGGACAGGCATTAAAACCGTTCGGGCTGAGGTTATATGGATTTGGTCAAGCCTAAAGTGGCGTTCGATCTCCCTAAGACCGTTCGGGCTGAGCCTGTCGAAGCCTTGCGCAACGCTTCGACAGGCTCAGCGCGAACGGATTGGTGTGTACCTCGACTCTTTGCAAAAAAAGATGCTACTCAATGAGGTCGAAGCCTCGCGCAAAGCTCCTACATGCCCGAACGGGTACCCGTAATCGTCTATGAACGCCGCAGTAATAAGTCACGAGCAGTGTCCACAAACCATGGCACGGCCGGGTTGCCGGACTTTGAAGGCGTTGCAAGCGCAAGAGGGTAGGTCAGTGCCTGATTGTCCGAATCAGTTAAGGACACAAAACTCACGTGGTCCACGGCAATGCGCCGCGAGGCTTTAGGAACGATGGCTACTCCCAAACCCGCGGCGATGAGCGGTAAGGTGATCAGTGCGTGTGAAGACTCCTGGAGTGCTTTGGGGTAGAAGCCTTCACTCCTGCACAAAGCCATCACTTCTCCGGCGAAGCCTGGGCTATCCGAATGCGCCAGGGTCACGAGGGTTTCCTCTCCCAGCTCTGAGAGCTTGACGGTGTCCCGGCGGGCAAGGGGATGAGTGGAAGGCACTGCCAACACCAGATCCTGCCGGGGCAACGCCAGCAACTCTATGCCGGGGACACCGGAAGAAGGTGGCACCAGAAAAGCAGCATCAAGTTCTCCTCTTTGCAACTCGCCGAGAATTCCTACGGTGCTGCCACTGCTTAAATGAAGGCGAACCGAAGGAAAGTTGGCTGCAAATCGATGCAGCAGACCTGGGAGTAGTTCCAGAGATGCACTTGGCACGGAGCAAACCCGCAAGCTTCCTACGCGCCCCTGGTCGGCATCACGGGTGGCTTTGATCGCGGCGTCAGCGCCATCAAGCAGGCGTTTGGCTTCGCTGAGAAAAACACCGCCGGCCATGGTCAGGCGCACGCCCAGGCGATCGCGCTCAAATAGTTGAACGCCTATATCTGATTCCAGGCGCTTGATGGCGATGCTCAAAGGGGGTTGCGTCATGTTCAGACGCTCAGCAGCTTTGCGGTAGTTGAGCTCGGTGGCTAGTACGACGAACTGGCGTAGTTGTCTCAGGTCCATGGTTATTCCGTTTTGGCTCAGCATACCAACAACTCATTGGAGTTCTCGTCGATGGTTTCCTGCTGTCCGTAACGGCGGCGCTACATCCTCGCTCGGAGCGGGAGTGAGCAGGGCGCACGGCCAAGAGTGACAGAGGCAGCCTCTCCATGACTGCCCCTCATGCGAAGCTTGCCTTGCAGCCTGCGCAGCTGAATCTCACTTCCGATGAGGCGAGGTCATAGTCAGCCGACCAGCTTCTCAAACTCCTTGGCGGTCATCACATGCGCAGTGGAGAATGCCAGGATGATGAGAGTGGCCTTGTGCACTTCTTCTGCTGACATCGCCCCTTGGCCCACGTCGGGGTAGTCGAACGTACCCGTTGCGTCTGACAGAAACACTGTCTTGTAGTTCAGGAACATGGCTTCGCGTGCTGTGGAAAGGCAGCAGTTCTCCGTGGTGGTGCCGGAAATAATCACTGTGTCGATACCCCATTCGCGCAACATGAGGTCCAGGTCAGTGGCAAAGAAACCGCTGTATCGGTGTTTTTTGATGACGTGCTCGCCAGGTGCGGGGGCGAGCGCTGGATAGATGTCAACACCCGGGGTTTCATCAACCAATGAAGCTCCGGATGCAATGGGCGGGTAGAGATCATCGTACAAACCCATGTCACTGCCGTCCTTGCGATGAACGTGTGCGGTATAGATGACTTTGATACCTTTTTGCCGGCAGAAAGACAGTGTCTCTGCCAGGCGTGGGACCATGGCCAGGGCTTGGGCTGATTGCATGGGAACGCCTTCTGCGACGAAGTCGTTTTGCATGTCCACGACGATCATGGCTGTTTTCTTGGGATCGATTTGCTTGAGCTGATAGGGCATGGCTTGCACCTCTGGGTTGTGGTTTTGGGGGAATCCAGAGTTACGATATCTCTCAAGCGGCAGTATCAATTGCCCGAAATAGCCATTTGTTGTTCTCTGCTGGACATAGTCGATACGCACCGCACTTATGCCAGTGGCCGCATTGGCACGGTGTCCGCATCGCGTCCAATTTGCCGCGGCGCTTCTTTTTCAATCGGTAGGCGCCTGCCACCGGCTTAATGGCTTAATGGCTTGTCGATTGACGCAGGAGTTGCTGCGCGTTGACGCCGTGCAGGGCCTTGAACGCTCGGCTGAAGTGCGAAAGGTTACGAAAGCCGAAGGCGAACGCGACGTCACTTACGCGCTCGTACTGCCCGCGGACCAGGGCCTCTCGGCAGGCTTTGAGGCGCTCCTCCCAAAGCCAGTGCATAGGTGTTGTGCCCCGGTCGGCAAACAGCCTCAGCAGTGTTCTGCTGGACATGTGCAGCTCTGTTGCTGCGCTCTCCAAGGTGACTTCTGGATCGTTCAGACGCTGCAGAAAAAAACGCTCAGCCGATCGCATGCGCTGCTCTTTTCGAGACAGGCGCGACGCCGTGGGGGCAGGAGCACAAGTTTGTATGGCAGCGAGCCAGATATCGAGTGCGGCACTCCATATTTTTTCACCAAAAAAGTCGGACTGCGTGTCCGGCTCTTGCATAGCGATCTCTCTGAAAGTTGCCGTGGCAAGGCGGGATATGGGCAATTCAGAGCGGGCTTGCAGGGCAGTCCATTGTTCTGCCTGCGCGAACCGCTGGAGCATGATGGGCCTGGGCACGGTGATCATGGCCGCTGCGGAGCGTTGGCTGAAAGTGAGACTGAAGGGGGTGGCCTGGTCATGCAGGCACATGTCACCTGCACGCAGCTGAGTGGCGCGGCCACCCTGTTCCAGCACGGTTGTGCCGGATCCGCCAATCCAGATCAGAAAGTCATCACGGTAATCCTTGCGGATCTCGCGACGTCCACGTGTCACCTTCAGGTCCACTCCCTGACTGACGTGTGAGCTGATTTGGCTGATCGCCAGATCTCCAAGGGCACGAACCCTGACCTGGGCACTGAAGGAAGCGTCTTTGACAGAGCGGCATTCAGTCACCGAATAATTGCGGCAGGTGACTTGATGCCAGCGCTCGAATGGATCGCCAGGTAAGACATGGTCATAAGCAGTCATGGGAGCCTTTCCAGTGGTCGCAGCACTCCAGCTAAGCAAGAACGATTCCAGGTGGCTTGCAGGTGTACAGAGTGCGGCACTCCTCGGCAAGGGTGAAAACGCCAAGAACGGCGGTCTCAGAGTAGTGTTGTCGCTTTTAGCAAAGTGATCGGCCGACCGAGGCAAGGTGTGCGCAGGTGACCGGGCCGTCGGGCTTTCGCATAACTGCATGGGGGCAGCCACTGGCGCTCATTTCAAGGTGAAAGGCGTTTCAACGTTTTAGCGCTTCAGATTGAAGGAGCTCCTCCGGCGGTGCCACGGTCACTGCGACCTCAAGGTCCGGCTTGCCGCCCCCTTGAATCACGCCGCGCAGGGGCGAGACGTCACTGAAGTCTCGACCGATCGCCAGAGTCACGTGGGTCTCGGCTGGTCGGCCCAGTCCACAAAGGTCGTTGGTGGGGTCAAAATCCGCCCAACCAAGTTGTGGGTCGTATACCTGCACCCACGCGTGCGAGGCGTCTGCTCCGATCAGTCTCGGTTTTCCGGGTGGGGGTCGCGTCATCATGTAACCACTGACATAGCGAGCCGGCAGTCCCAGGCTGCGCAGGCTACCTATCATGATGTGAGCGAAATCCTGGCATACGCCTTTGCGCTGGGCCAAAGCTTCCAGCGTGGGCGTGTTGACGTTGGTGCTGCCGCTGGAATAGGTGAACTCTGCGTAGATCAGGTGCATCAGAGCTTCAGCGGCTTCCAGCAAAGGCCGCCCGGGTTCGAATACGGGGTGGGCAAAATCGGCCAGGCGGCTGTCGTGAGGCACGCGCGGAGACGCGAACACGAATTCCGCGGCAGGATCGTACGGCGCTGCTGCGCGGTAGCGAAAGCCATCGACCACCTGTTCCCAAGGCATCCCGGGTGGCAAAGGCGCAGGCGGCTCAGTGAATACTTCCGAAGTGGCCAGCACGGTCAGCTTTTCGTGCGCACCCGGCAGGGCGAAATAACTGCATGGGTTTCCAAAGGCATCCGCGCGGTCTTGCCGTTGGGCTGGCGTAGGCTCCACCGTCAGTTCATGGAACCGCACTTGCTGGCCAGGCCGATCAACGGGACTCAGGTGGGCCATGTGTTGAGCGGTGACCACAGGCCTTCCATACTCGTAGGTAGTGTCATGGATGATTCGCAGCAGCATGAGTGAGCTCTGGTTCGGGGGCTGGGGCGGGCAGTGGATCAGGCCAGAAGGCTGAGGTTGGTGCGCTCTGCGTGGCTGAAATGCTCTTGGCTGAGGGCGTCAGACAGCAGGAAAGCCGATGTTTCGCAGGCTTGCAATACAGTCAGCAAATCACTGTGTTGCCCTTCGATATCCGGCGTGCTGAGGTGTGCCAGATCCCAATCGCCCGGGTTTGGAAGATCGGTGAAAAGGCGCTCGGCAAATTCCGGATTGTCGTTCTCGAGCTTACGCAGGCGTGAGCGCAATGTATCCAGTACCCAGGCCAATGACCTGGGGTTGTCTCGATTGACCAGGAGCAGGTCCAGCAAGGCCACCACATCGCGACGTTGCTGGTATTGCGAATGGAATGTGATGGTGCTGTCGAATTGAGCCACCAACGCCTCGAACCCGGCAGGATCAAGGATGCTGCCGGTCTCAAAAGCTTCTCGCATGGCTTGGGACAAAGTGGCCAGGCGTTCAATATGGCGCCCTATGGACAGCAGCCGCCAGCCGTTGTCACGCATCATGCGGTCGGTTTGAGTCCCTGTGATGCCGGCCAAAGCCTCGCTGGCTCCTTCCAGCGCATTCAAGGCCTCCTGGGCGGTAGCTTCGGTGTCGGCGCTGAGTGGACCGGAGTGTTCGAGAAAATTCTGTTCGGCCTGCTCAATCAGGTTGCGCTGCTCCTGGCTCAGACGCTCACGTACATTGGCGGCGGCCAGTCGCAAAGAGCGCAGGTTGTAGGCGACGCTGTGGGCGCCTTCCGCGTCGGCCAGGGCTGCAATCAGCGATCGCTCGAAAACCCGTTGTGCCGCATATCCCAGCATGCCAGGTACATGGTCGCTTACCAAAGCCTGCGCCTTCGCCTGCTTGGTCATCCAGGCTTGAAGCGGTCGGGTCGTGGGCTCTTCATCATGCAGGTTGCGAAGGATGACCTGTGCGAGGCGCACCGCGTTTTCCGATCGCTCGGTGTATCGACCCAGCCAGAACAGGTTCTCTGCCGCGCGACTGGTGACCGGGCGGCGCGTCTGCGCCAGATCCAGAGTGGTAGGAGCACTTGACAGCAGGCTGGTCCGGTCGACTTCCCCGCGCGTCATGACCCAGCAATCAGCGCTGCTACCGCCATATTGCATGGAGGCCATCAATTGACCGCGCTGGGCCAGGCGCACCAGACCGCCGGGCAATACGCGCCAGCTCTGCGGGCCGTCGGCGATGGCGTACACGCGCAGCATGGCCGCGCGCGGCGAGAGGTGCTTGCCAGTCCAGGTAGGAGTCTCTGACAGCGGCAGGAAAGACTGAACCGTGAATTCATCAGGACTATGCAGCATCCGCCCAGTGATTTTTTCCAGGCCGTTGCGGCTCAGGCTACGGCCCATCAGCGTGAATACAGGAGAGCCGGGGTAGGTAGGTTTGATCACCCCGTGCCGCAACTGAGGGAGTACTCGCTGCAGTGCGGGCTGTTCACCGCACCACCACGTAGCCAAGGCGGGCAAACGAAGTTCTTCTGAGAGCAGTTCGCGCGCAATAGCCGGGAGAAAGCCAAGCAAGGCATTCGATTCAAGCAATGCAGAACCGGGTGCATTGGCCAGCAACACATTGCCAGCGCGGACCACCTGCAGCAAGCCGGGAATGCCCAGTGCTGAATCGTGGCGCAACTCCAGCGGGTCGAGCCACTCATCGTCCAGGCGCTTGATCAGCGCATCCACTGGTTCCAGGCCCGTCAAGGTCTTGAGGAAGAGACGGTTGTCACGTACCGTCAGGTCATTACCCTCTACCAGGCTGAGGCCCAGATAGCGAGCGAGGTACGCATGCTCGAAATAGGTTTCGTTATAGGGGCCGGGCGTCAACAAGGCGATGCGAGCGTTGTCGCCATTGGGTGCCATGGCCCGAATACCGGTCAGCATGCCTTGGTAACTCGCGGCCAATCGCTGAATGTTGAGACCGGCAAAAGCTTTGGGAAACTGCCGGGAAATGGAGAGGCGGTTTTCAAGCAGGTAGCCGAGGCCAGAAGGTGACTGAGTGCGTTGCGACATCACTCGCCACTGGCCGTCCGGGCCGCGCCCGAGGTCAAACGCGGCCACATGCAGCCAGGTGCCGCCCACCGGCTGAACGCCCTTCATGGACCGAAGGTAGCCCGGATGGCCGTGTACCAGAGCCGCAGGCAGCAGTCCTTGCGCAAGAAGGCGCTGCGGTCCGTAAATGTCTGCCAGCATGGCGTTGAGAAGGCGGGCGCGTTGCAGTACCCCGGCCTCAATCGTTGCCCAGGAGTCTGGGGACACGATCATCGGAAGCAGGTCCAGGGACCATGGACGTTGCGCGCCGTTGGCGTCGGAGTAGACGTTGTAAGTGACGCCGTTGTCACGTAACTGCCGCGCCAGGCTCTGTGCGCGGCGGTTCAGATCGACCATGCCCTCAAGCCCTACATGCTTGAAGAAAGCTGCCCAGTGGGGAGTCAGCTGGCCATCTGTGGAGTCACGAAGTTCATCCAGATGGCCCGGCGACGAAGCCTCTGCCCACTCTGAAGCCAAGCTCGCCGGATCAACCGGTGTGCCCGAAGGAAAAAGTGGTAGTGCTGCGTCTTTCAAAGTCAAGTCCTGGGGTGAATTGAAGTTTCACCCGAGGATGGAAACGGCGACGCGCCTAGTATGCGTCAGGTTTTAAGAAAACGCTCTTAAATCCAAGGTGAAGGGAAACTCCAGATTCACTTTCGGAGTGGAAATGTTCACGGTTCCTGGAGTGTGCCCCATCTGGAAAAACCGTGCCAACCGACGACTTTCTGCCTCATAGGCGTTGATGGGCAAGGTATCGTAGTTGCGCCCGCCAGGATGCACGACATGGTATTGGCAGCCCCCTAAAGAGCGGTTGTTCCAGGTGTCGACGATGTCAAAAGTCAGCGGGCCATGCACGCCTATGCTGGGATGCAGGCTGGAATACGGGTTCCAGGCTTTATAGCGCACTCCAGCTACGAATTGCGCGGCGACACCCGTGGGCTGCAGAGGTATCGCTTGTCCATTGCAGGTGACGACATAGCGACTATCGTTGTATCCGGATACATGCACCTCCAGCCGCTCCAGGGATGAGTCTACGTAGCGGACCGTGCCCCCTGCAGAACCTTCTTCGCCCATCACGTGCCATGGTTCCAGTGCATTGCGCAGCCGCAGCTCTATGCCGCCCACATTCACTTGGCCTACCTGGGGGAAACGGAACTCGAAGTGGGGCTCAAACCAGGCATTGTCGAAGGCAAAACCAGATTGCCGGAGGTCTTCCAGCACATCCTGGAAGTCCATTCGTATGAAGGTCGGCAACAGGAAACGGTCATGCAACTCCGTGCCCCAACGGCTCAGGCGCCCCTGCCAAGGTTTTTCCCAGAATCTGGCCACCAGGGCGCGCAGCAGAAGCTGCTGGGCCACGCTCATGCGTGCATGGGGTGGCATTTCAAACGCGCGCAGTTCCAGCAGGCCCAATCGCCCGGTGCTGGTGTCGGGCGAATACAGCTTGTCAATGCAGAACTCACTGCGGTGGGTATTGCCTGTGACATCCACCAGGATGTTGCGCAATGTGCGATCCACCATCCAGGGAGGCATGCTATCTCCCTCTTTCTTGCGGGTGGCTTCAATCTGGGCCAGCGCGATTTCCAGTTCATACAACTGGTCGTTGCGTGCTTCGTCCACGCGAGGCGCCTGGCTCGTGGGACCAATGAACAGGCCGCTGAACAAGTAACTCAGGCTAGGGTGGTTGTGCCAGTAGGCCACCAGACTCCCCAAGAGTTCGGGTCTTCTGAGAAATGGGCTGTCCTCAGGCGTAGCGCCTCCCATAACAAAATGGTTGCCGCCGCCTGTTCCTGTATGACGCCCATCGGTCATGAATTTTTCTGCGCAGAGCCTTGTCTGAAACGCCGCGTCATAAAGAAACTCAGTGTGCTCGACCAGGTCAACCCAGTTGTGCGCAGGATGGATGTTGACTTCAATGACACCGGGGTCAGGCGTGACCTGCAGCATCTTCAGGCGCGGATCGCGCGGAGGCGGGTAGCCTTCCAGTACAAGCTTGACGCCCAGATTGCGGGCGGTGTTCTCAATGGCCGTCAGCAGATTCAGATAGTCTTCCAGGTACTTCAGCGGCGGCATGAATACGTAGAGATGGCTGCTTTTTCCGCCATGGCTGAGTTCTGCCTTGGGGCCGTTGGCACGGTGCGGGTCGCGCGCTTCCACGCACAGTGCCGTGCGGCCCAGCCAGGCCGCGGACTCACCGTGCTTTGGAGCGCGGGTTTCTGCGTCTGTGGTGACTTCTTTTTCTGACTTGCTCTCGCCCGCCGGTGTCTCGGCACCGTCGCTTGAGTCAAGTTCGTCGCGAGGCACGCTGGGATCTTGCTCTATGTGGAAGGGGTAGTCGGACTTGGACACCCAAGGCAGCGATTCAAGCGGAAGCCTGTAGCCCATGGGCGAGTCGCCAGGGACGAGGTACATGTACTCTTCACGGAAATACCAGGGCTTGCTGACCCACAGGGTGTATCCGATTCTGGGTTTGTCGTTGGCAGGAAGTTCCTCTACACCCAGTGGCAACACATAGCCTATGGGCGACTCCAGGCCTTGATTGAATACGCGGTGCAGTCGTACGCGCTCCAGTTCGTCGTTTAGCTTTGAAGCTGTAGGGTCGACGTTGACTGGCAGCTTGCGCTCACGCCACTGGTAGTAGGGGGTGTCCTCGTAACCCGCGATGATGAAGCGCGATGAAAGACCCAAATTGCCCGCCAATGCCTGTATGAATCGCTCGGCATCTTTCGAGGTGTATTGAGCTGGATCGCTTTCGTTGGCAAACAGTTTGGGATCACGCCAGGTCGCTTGTCCATCAGCCCGCCAGAAAATCGACAAGGCCCATCGTGGCAATTGCTCGCCTGGGTACCATTTGCCTTGTCCGAGATGCAGAAACCCTCCTTGGCCGTATTGGGCGCTGAGGCGGTACATCAGATCGGTCGCGTAGCCCCGCTTGGTGGGGCCCAGGGCATCCGTATTCCACTCGGGCGCGTCGCGGTCAGAGGTTGCCACGAAAGTGGGCTCGCCCCCCATGGTCAAGCGCACGTCACCGGCCTGCAGACGCTTGTCGACCGCATCGCCCAGCGAAGTGATGGCCTGCCATTGGGCGTCCGAGTAAGGGGCGGTCACGCGCGGCGACTCATAGACCCTCTTGACTTCCATGTGGTGCTGGAAGGTCACTACGGCTTCGCTCAGTTCTCCCTCAATGGGGGCAGCACTGGACGGCTGGGGCGTGCACGCGAGCGGAATATGACCTTCGCCAGCCAACAATCCACTGGTGGGATCAAGCCCAATCCAGCCCGCGCCGGGTAGGAAGACCTCACACCACGCGTGCAGGTCGGTAAAGTCCTTCTCAGGACCGCTGGGGCCGTCGATGGACTTCACGTCTGGAGCCAGCTGGATCAGATAGCCCGATACGAACCGAGCGGCCAGGCCTACATGGCGCAGCATCTGCACCAGAAGCCATCCGCTGTCACGGCACGAGCCGGTGCCCAGCGTCAGGGTCTGTTCCGGCGTCTGAACACCCGGCTCCATTCGAATGGTGTAACCAACGTCATTTTGCAGCCGTTGGTTGATGCCCACCAGAAAGTCGATGGTGCGACATTCTTCGCGGGAAATGCTGTCGACGTAAGCCTTGAATTTTGGCGTCAGCTGGTCTGTAGCAAGGTAGGGGGCCAAATCCTTGGATTGCTCCGCCGTGTAGGCGAACGGAAAGTTCTCAGCTTGCGGTTCCAGGAAGAAATCGAACGGGTTGTGTACCGCCATTTCCACCACCAGGTCTACTGTGACCTTGAACTCGCGCGTGGCTTCAGGAAAGACCAGGCGGGCCTGGTAGTTGGCAAACGGATCTTGCTGCCAGTTGATGAAATGATTGGCCGGCTCGATGCGCTGGCTGTACGACAGAACCTTGGTTCTACTGTGAGGCGCGGGTCTGAGGCGGACCACTTGAGGTCCGAGCTCGACCAGGCGGTCGTATGAATAATGAGTGACGTGGTTCAGGGCGACGTGGATGGCCATGTCATGTACTTTCTGCGCGAAGCAACAATTCAGCCAACACATTGTGGACGAGTTGTACGAAGCAAGTCCTGCGCCATGATGACCAGCGCACTAACGGTCCGGAAATTCTGGACGATCAGTGCACGTAGGAGCCTGTCGGACTTGGAAATCGCCGGCTGCAAATGGGCCGCAGCGGTCCATTTTTCATTGGCGCTCCAAGTCCGACAGGCTCCTAGACCGCCACCGATTACGGAAAATAGCCGGCAACGACAAGAGTATGCGCTCCTATCGGGCGAGAAAATTGTCAGGCCCTGATTCCGTGCCTGCCCAGACCGGTGCGTTACCCTGCAAAGAGAGGGTAAGCACCAATAGGGTGCACACAGTACCGAATAACTTAGTCGTTGTGCGTTTCGTGCGAGTCAGCAGCGCCCACGCGCCAGTACCCCGCGGCCTTGGTCCATGCGGGTCGGGCACCACGTTCTCCAACGAGGTGCGCACGCATCGCCTTGGCGGCAGAGGTTTCGCAGGCGACCCAGGCGTGAAAGTCGCCAGCAGGCAACTCGGCCTTGCGAAGCGCATCAAGCAGCAAGGTCGTGGTGCCCGGGGCGGCGCCTTGGCGGTGCACCCAGGTCAGATGCAAGTCGGCAGCGGTCTCAAACACCAGCTCGTCTGCGGGGCTGTCTACCTCCGCTATCACGACAACCGGGGCGCCATTGGGCAACTCGGCCAGGCGGCGCGCAATGGCTGGGAGCGCCGTGTCGTCGCCCACCAGCAGGTAGCCATCAAAGGCCATGGGGATGATCATGGAGCCGCGAGGCCCGCCAATGCCCACTTTCTGACCCGGCTGGGCTTGCTCTGCCCATTGCGTTGCGGGGCCCGCGTCGTGTACGGCAAAGTCCAGAGTCAGCAGGCCGGCTTGTGCATCGAAGCTGCGGGGTGTGTAGTCGCGCATGGCAGGGCGGGGCGCTCCGTCCGCGTGGCGAATACCGTCGGGGCCAACCGAGGGGACCGATAGGGTGCCCGTGGCGGGATCGGGCAGCATGAGTTTCACATGGTCATCAAAGCCCAGGCTCGTGAACCCCTTGAGATCGTCGCCCTGAAGAACGACGCGGATCATATTGGGGCTGAGGCGCTCCACGCTTTTCACAGTGGGCTGGCGCAGCCGAAGTTCGTGGCGCACGCGTTGTGAGGCCCTGGGGTCAACGGCGGTGCTGGAATCGAGAGGGTTGGTTGTAGTCATTGGATGCTTTCAGATTTTTTCAATGTTTTGCGCTGCTGAATCGAGTACCGCAGCAAAGGCATGGGCTTGCTCTTCAGTAAGAGCGCCGCGTTGGAGCCGCATGTGAACAGCGAGCTTGAAGTTTTCGATGGCGCGCTGGATTTGGGGGGGCCGCTCTGCATGGGCCTTGGCTTTCGCTTGCAGGCGTGCCCAGTGGGCGTCAGCTTCGTCACGCTGGCTTTCAAGGTATTGGCGGCCGGCCTCAGTGATGGTGTGCAGCTTGCGGCCACCTTCAGCAGAGCCCACGCTGACATAGCCCATCTCTTCCAGCAAGGTCAGTGCGGGGTAGACCACGCCAGGGCTGGGGCTGTAACTACCGTGTACCTGGTCTTCAATGGCCTTGATCAGTTCATAGCCATGGCTGGGTTTTTCTGCGATCAAGCGGATCAACACGAGCTTGAGCCCTCCATGCCCCAGCACTCGCGCTCGGCGCAAAGAGCCCCCGCGGGCCGGCGAATCGAAATCAGACATGAGGTATCTTTCTAAAGATAAGATACCAATAAGATATATCTAAATTGAATCTATTTCACCGGTAAGGTTATTTCTCGGGGCGCTCCCAGGTGAACAGCCGCTACGTGAAGCTCTGAGTTTTAGTTGGGCGGGCGTGAGGTTTTGCTTAAGTCGGCTCGCCGGTCTCCCCCTGGGAGCGCCAAGCTCCAGCTTGGCATGGCAGCGCTTGCAGAGGCAGCCGATTGCCAAGCTGGAGCTTGGCGCTCCCAGGTGAACCGTGGCACCTTCAAATCCCGCGCAAATGAAGATGGGTTGAGTTCTTGACTTCTTCCATGACCGCGTAGGTGCGCGTTTCCCTCACGCCTGGCAATTGCCACAGCACTTCACCAGCGAAGGCGCGGTAAGCGGTCATGTCTGCGCTGCGCGTCTTGAGCAGGTAATCGAAGCCGCCGGCCACCATATGGCATTCCATGATCTCCGGCTTGAGCTGAACTGCCACTTTGAACTCTTCAAACACGTGCGGCGTGGTTTTGTCGAGCAACACTTCTACAAAGACCAGCATGCCTGCGTCCAGCTTCAAAGGGTTCAGGCGCGCTTCGTAACCAAGAATGAAGCCATCACGGGTAAGGCGCTGCACACGCGCCAGGGTGGCAGTGGGGGAGAGATGAACTGCTTCTGCCAGCTTCAGGTTGGACATGCGCCCGTCGCTCTGCAAAAGTGCAAGGATTCGAAGATCGCTTCGGTCCAGTGGAGCTTGGGCAGACTGGTTTTGCATTGGATATTTATTCGGTCATTTGACGATATTTCAGCATTATTATCTATTTGTATTGTGAAATGATCATCCTATTCGCTAGGAAAACATCATGACGGACATCGATTGCGTGCGCGTAGGTAAACCATCCTTCCAGGGCTCTGCAGCGCCTAGAAGTGAGCTGAGAAAACAGGTTACAGCGGCAACACGCCTGGCAGAGCCGGAGGCCGTAGCCACGCTGCTTAAAACGGCACGCTCCGGTGCCGAAGACCAGAGAGTTGCCCAAGAACTGGCCCTGCGCCTGGCTGGCACGTTGCGCTCCCGTAAAAGCGAAGTCGGCCGAGCAGGCATCGTCCAGAACCTGCTGCAAGAGTATTCCTTGTCATCCCAGGAAGGCATCGCGCTGATGTGCCTGGCTGAAGCGCTTCTTCGTATTCCGGACGCAGGCACCCGCGACGCACTTATCCGTGACAAGATTGCCCATGGAGACTGGCGGCGCCATATTGGCCAGAGTCCGTCGCTTTTTGTGAACGCGGCCACCTGGGGCCTTCTGCTGACGGGGCGGCTTGTGTCCACTCACAGCGAAACAGGCCTTGCTGCGACCCTGGGCCAACTTATAGGTAAGGGTGGTGAGCCTCTGGTCCGCAAAGGCGTTGATATGGCCATGCGGATGATGGGTGAGCAGTTCGTTTGCGGTGAGACCATCGCAGGCGCGTTGCGCCATGCCAAGTCGCAGGAGGCCAAAGGCTTTCGATACTCTTACGACATGCTGGGGGAAGCCGCCCTGACCAAGGCAGATGCCGATCGGTATTTCGGTGAATATGAGCGAGCCATTGACGCTATTGGGCGTGCCTCAGCTGGCGCGGGCATCACGAATGGCCCCGGGATTTCCATCAAACTGTCTGCCTTGCACCCGCGCTACAGCCGCGCTCAATACCAGCGCGTGATGGATGAGCTCTATCCCCGGATGCTGGCGTTGAGCATTCAGGCGAGAAAATACGATATTGGGCTGAACATTGACGCAGAAGAGGCGGACCGCCTTGAGCTGTCACTCGACTTGCTGGAGCGGCTCTGCTTTGCCCCCGAACTGGCCGGTTGGAACGGCATTGGCTTTGTGATCCAAGCCTATCAAAAGCGCTGTCCGTACGTTGTTGACGTACTCATTGACCTGGCCCGCCGCAGTGCGCACAGACTCATGATCCGCCTGGTCAAGGGCGCCTACTGGGACAGCGAAATCAAAAGGGCGCAGGTGGACGGCCAAAGCGGATTTCCCGTGTACACCCGTAAGCCCTATACGGACGTAGCTTATCTCGCCTGTGCGCGAAAGCTCCTGTCGGCTCCTGAGGCCATCTTTCCTCAATTCGCGACGCATAACGCCCATACAGTGGCTGCGATCTATCAAATGGCTGAACCGGCAGGCTATTGGCCTGGTCAATACGAATTCCAGTGCTTGCATGGCATGGGTGAGCCTTTGTATGAACAGGTCGTGGGCGCCGAGGCAGCCGGTGGTCTGGGTCGTCCCTGCCGTATCTATGCGCCAGTAGGCACCCATGAAACACTGCTGGCTTACCTGGTTCGCCGCCTGCTGGAAAACGGTGCCAACACCTCATTCGTCAACCGCATTGCGGACTCTTCCATTGCGCTGGAGACGTTGGTGGAAGACCCCGCGGACACGGTGGATCGTCTGGCCCAGCAGGAAGGCGTAGTAGGTTTGCCGCATCCGGCGATTCCGTTACCCGGCGACTTATACGGTGCATCGTCAGGTGGTCAAAGAGGCAATTCGGCAGGCCTCGATCTGTCGAACGAAGACACTCTGCATACACTGGCCAGCGCGATGACAGATGCGAATGGGCGCGATTGGTCTACCACCGCGCTGATCGCCGCAAGCCAGGTCTCACTTCAGGAGACGCCCAGCAACACGGCGCGGTTTGAATCTCAAACCATAGCTGTGAGAAACCCAGCGGATGCGGGTGACCTGGTCGGCTACGTACGCGAAGCCTCGTCCGACGAAGTTGAAGCTGCTCTGGCGAGTGCCGCAGCGTGCGTGCCCGAATGGTCGAACACACCCCCTGCTGAAAGGGCCAGGCTCTTGATGGTGGCTGCACACAGCCTGGAGTCCGACATGACCGTACTTATTGGGCTTCTGGCGCGAGAAGCTGGCAAGACGGCTGCGAATGCCGTGGCCGAGGTGCGAGAGGCCGTGGACTTTCTGCGCTACTACGCCTTGCAAGTTCAGAACAACTTCCATAACGAAACGCACCGGCCCTTGGGGCCTGTGGTGTGCATCAGCCCGTGGAATTTTCCGCTTGCCATTTTCGTAGGGCAGGTGGCTGCGGCGTTAGCAGCAGGCAATGTCGTGTTGGCCAAACCTGCGGAGCAGACTCCGTTGGTGGCTGCACACGCCGTCCGGCGCCTGTGGGAAGCTGGCGTTCCCAAGGGAGCCATTCAGCTATTACCGGGTCAAGGAGAAACAGTCGGCGCCAGCCTGGTGGCGGATGCGCGCATTCAAGGCGTGTTGTTTACTGGCTCCACCGAGGTGGCCCGCATTCTGCAGCGGGTATTGGCCAGCCGACTGGGCGAAGGCGGCGAGCCGATTCCTCTCATTGCTGAAACAGGGGGGCAGAACGCGATGGTGGTGGACTCGTCCGCGCTTGCGGAGCAGGTCGTCTCCGACGTCATGGCATCGGCCTTTGACAGCGCAGGCCAGCGTTGTTCGGCGCTGCGTGTGCTTTGCCTTCAAGACGATATTGCTGACCGCACCTTGGAGATGCTGAAGGGGGCCATGGAACAAGCCCGGATCGGCAACCCCACTCAGTTGGCAGTGGACGTCGGTCCAGTCATTGATGCCCAGGCGCAGCGTGGCATTGAAGAGCATGTCCAGACCATGCAGCAGCGCGGTCGCCGTGTGACGCGCGCCGCATGGAATATGGACGGCGAAGCGACGAGCCAGGGTACCTTTGTCTTGCCCACCCTGATTGAACTGGGCAGCATCAATGAACTTCAGCGTGAAATCTTTGGTCCTGTCCTTCATGTAGTCCGCTTTGGCAGAAAAGAGCTGCCCAGTCTTCTGAAGCAGATCAACCGAACAGGTTACGGCTTGACCTTGGGCGTTCATACCCGCATCGATGAAACCATTGCGACAGTCGTGGACGCTGCACACGTGGGAAACGTCTATGTGAATCGGAACATGGTGGGAGCGGTGGTGGGCGTACAGCCGTTTGGTGGTGAGGGCTTGTCAGGCACGGGGCCCAAAGCCGGCGGGCCGCTGTACTTGTACCGTTTGCTCTCGCGCCGACCAGAAGGTGTTCTTGCCCAGGTGCGCGACTACCTGACACAGGCTGGCGCTACGACGGCACCAGACCAACCCTACGACAACCAGGCGTTCGCAGCGTTGAGCGCGTGGGCAGTCTCCGCGAATAAGGCTGCGCTGGCAGCGCAGTGCAGACATTTTGAGAGCGCCGCCAAATCCGTCAACTCCTATGAGCTGCGCGGTCCCACGGGCGAGCGCAATCTTTATTCGCTCGTTCCGCGTGAGGCCGTCCTGTGCCTGGCCAATGACGATGAGAGTCTTCTCGTTCAGATAGCCGCGGTGCTTGCTGTGGGCAGCAAGGCGATGGTTCCTGCCCGGGCCAAGGCCCTGGTGAGCTCGCTTGCGCCAGTGGTGCGGGCTTCATGCGAACTGATAGAAAACTGGCAGGCGTCCACGACTGTGTTTGACGCTGTCTTGCACTGCGGCGATCAGGCATCACTCATGTCTTTGAACAAAGAACTGGCGACGCGGGAGGGGCCGGTGATTGGAGTGAATTCAATGACTGCCGTGGGCGCGCAAGTGCCTGTGGAAAGATTGCTCATGGAGCGGTCGCTGAGCGTTAACACGGCCGCGGCAGGCGGGAATGCCAGCCTGATGACCATCGCTTGAAATCCACCGGCCGTGGCCGCTCGAAGAGAGCGCTAAACCGCGAGCCCCGCCATATGACCGCGGGTGAACGCTTCTTCAAAGATGGAATACCCCGACCAATCTGCGTGCGCAAAGTGCAGGCGGCCGCTGCGCACGCCATTTCTTCCGATTTTGCCGAGCAGATACTGCTGCGTACCTGGTGTGGGTATGGCCATGGCGTGGCCGTACCGGGTGATGTCCATACGGGTCAGGCGTTCGGCCAGGTCCGGGTGGGGAATACTCAGTGCGGACACCACGACATCGCGCCAGTGCGTCCAGGGCTGCCTGAGCAACTGCTGGCGGGCATCGGGCGTATCTCCGGGGGCGCGGTAGTACGTCAGTACGGTGGGCCCTGGGGTGGGGTCCAGGCTTTGATGACGGGCGTCCACATACCCCAGGCCGCCACCGGCTTCTCCGTACACCACGTTGTCCCAAGAGGGGGCTGCGCCGACTCTGTCCTGAAGGGGAGAGGAGATGTGAAGGTTAGCGACCAGCCAGGGCGCGTAGGCCATGCGTTTGGCGGTCTCCACGAGCACCGCGGGCGGGCTTTGCACAACCCTGGCCGCAATGAACGCGGGCAGGGCGATGATGCATTGCGCGGATTGCCAGCGCGTGACCGTGCCATCGTGATGGTTCACGGTGTCGACGGCGACACCCTGCCTTTCTTCTGTAATGCGAAGCACACTGTGCCCTGAGTACAGCCGATCGCCCAGAGGTGCCGCCAGGCGCTTGGTCAGCCAGCCATTGCCTTCGGGCCAAGTCAAGGTGCCCGCGTCATCGTCGCCGTCTCCATGCTCGCCAGGCATATGAAAGCCGTGGCGGCTGGCAAAGTAGTGAATACAGGCCCATGCCGAGACCCGCGCAAGGCCGGCTCCGTAATCGTCTCGGCAGCTGTAATCGAGGTACCAAAGCAGATGGGGATCGTCAAACCCTTCGGACCGCAGCCAATGATCTGCCGTCTGTGCATCCAGTGCGGCGTGCTCGGCAGTGAAAGCAGTGCGCGATGCTGGAATGCTGAATCGTCCCGCCTGCGAAAGCGCATGGACTCGCTGTGCAAAACGTTGATATTGCTCAAGCGTAGCAGGGCTCACCCCGTCCACCGGAAGGAGCCCGTCCTGCCAGGTGTCATGGAAAAAAAGGCGTTCCTGGGGGCTGTGAACAAGATGCTGCTCCGCGTAGTGCCACCGGCCTGCGACCCGCTGGCGCAGCCCTAGCTCTTCAAGCAGGTCCTGTACCTCATGGGCATCATCACCTGGCACGGGAAGGTAGTGTGCACCCAGGGGGCAGGGCATGCCACTCAGTTGACCGCCCCTGGCATTGCCGCCGGCTCCGTCCTCCAGCTCCATGAGAACGAAGTCTTCCATACCGCGCAAGCGCAGCGCGCGGGCTGCGGCAAGGCCGGCCACACCTGCGCCTGCAATCAGTATCTGCGTGCGGCGGGTGGTGGTGGGCTCAAGACTTTGGCGCCGGTCTCGCAAGGCGTGGCCGCGCTGGTCATTGATGCCGGTAAAACCGCCACTTATGGACTCAGGCCGCTCGCACCCGGCAAGCGCCAACGCGGCACCCGGCAGGCCGAGAAAGGTGCGCCGCTGCATCAATGCACAGGGGCCTTGCCCCATTCTTGTTCGTAGGTTGTGACCAGAATCTGGTTGGAGAGACGATTCACCTGAGCAGGAACGCGGGCCATGTCTGCCGGAAAATCGAAAAGCAAGGGCAAGGATTCCCTGGTCAGAAAACGCAGGCCCTGCGGCAGGACTTCTGCCTGGCGCCACGGCCTTCGACTGGCAATGATGTACCCCCATTCGCCGAAACTTGGCACGTGGGCATGGTAGGGCGTAGGGATCAGGCCGGTGGATGCAACGGTCTCAGCGACAGTCCAGAAGCTCTTGCGGGCCACCAGAGGGGAGGTCGTCTGAATGACCGCATAGCCACTTGCTGAAAGCCGCTGATCCAGCAGGGCGTAGAAACTGTTGGTATAGAGTTTTCCGATGGCAAAGTTGGTTGGATCTGGAAAATCCACCACGATCACGTCGAAGCGGTCTGGCGTTTCCTGCAGCCATTTAAAGGCATCTGTGTTGACCACCTTGACCTTGGGAGATGCCAATGCGTGTGCATTGAGTGCCGCCAGAGTGGCGTTCTCACTGAAGAGCCGCGTCATATTGGGATCGAGCTCCACCAGAGTGACTTGCTCCACCGAAGGGTATTTCAGTACCTCTCTCACCGCCATGCCGTCTCCGCCCCCCAGCACTGCGACCTTTTTCGGAGCTCCGTGGGCGGACATGACCGGATGAACCAAAGCTTCGTGATAGCGGTACTCATCATGCTCGGCAAACTGCAGGTTTCCGTTCAGGAACAGCCGGTGCCCACCGCGGCCGTGGGTGACGACGATGCGCTGGTAGGGCGAGCTTTCCGCGAAAACGATGCGCTCCTGATAGAACTTGTCCTCCGCAAAGCTACTGATGTGGTCAGCACCTGCGAATGCCAGGCCAAGGGTTGCGAAGGTCAGCAAACCCGCCACCGCATGCGCACGCCGATGAGCCAATTGGTGGCGGAACATCCACAAAGCCCACAGCGCGACCCCGGCGTTCATCAGTCCGAATAGCAAGCCGGTACGAATCAGGCCCAGCTGGGGAACCAGCACCAGAGGAAACGCCAATGAAACAGCCAACGCCCCCAGGTAGTCATAGGTCAAGACCTGGCTGACGACATCCTTCAAAGCCACATTTCGCTTCAGGATGCGCATGACCAGAGGAATTTCCAGCCCTACCAGGGTGCCCACCATCAGCACCATGGAATAAAGCAGGAACCGGAAAGCACCCGGCACATACGCGTTGGCTAAAAAGAGTACGGCTGGAAGCAGCCCTCCCACCAACGCCACCATCATCTCGATACGCAGGAAATGGGCAGGAAGCTGGCGTTCGAAAAAACGCGAAAGATAAGACCCCACCCCCATGGCAAACAGATAGGTGCCAATGATGGTGCTGAATTGCAGCACCGAGTCGCCCAGCACATAGGAGGCCAGTGCGCCAGCCGCCAATTCGTACAACAGGCCGCAGGCGGCCACGACGAAGACACTGCACAGCAGGGCGATTTCGATCGGGCGCGGGGCGGGGCGGGCGGCTTCGCTCTGCTCAGTCATTCAACACATGGGTCAGGCGGCCTCGCTAAACGAGGCCGGTAATGTGGCTGGACTTTTCATCGCCGGGCCGCCCCAAGATGAAAAGCACCCCCCCCGGGGGGCAGCGGACCTCGCGCAGCGGGGGAGCGTGGGGGCCACATCCTTTAATGTATGGCCGCGGCCACGATGATGGAGACGCCGAGGCACATGGCCGCGACGACCATGGCCAGGGCCTTGTTCTGCTTTTCCACGATTTCGGCCCAAAGGTCATAGGGCGTGAGCTTGTCGATGATGACAAAACACACCCAGAAGATCACCACGCCAATGAGCGCAAAGAGCAAGGACGCCAGAATCACGCCAGGCTTCAAGTATTCAAATCCCATGAGGACCTCCGGAAAAAAATGTCATTTATGGCCACCACCACTGGAGTAACCACCGTAGGAACCGCCAGAGCTGCGAGAACTGCCACCTCGGGAGCCGCTGCACGAATTCATGATCATGATCACTATCACAAGCAGCACCAGCAAGATGATGATGGCGCGCAGGCTGACCTGAGGCGCTGCGGAGAAAGGCTTGACGTCTTCACGTCCCAGTAGCGCGGCTTTGTCTTCCAGCTTGAAGGCTTTGGCAACGGTGTCGCTGCTGATCCTGCTGCCGACCGACCAGGTAACTTCATTCGGAGTCTGCTCCTGGGAGAGCAGTCCATTGGCGCTGGCGAAATCACGGTTGAATGTTTTTTGACCGCGCGAAACGGGCCAATAGAACTCGCCGGCTACGTAGGTGGTCTCCGCATCGTAGCTGTATTCGAGCGTGTAGGTCGTTCCCAGGTAGGTTGCGGTCTGCGCGCTGCGGTTGGCCATGGTGGGGGCGCCGGTGGCGGGCTTGACCATGCTCCATCCGTCGCTGGAGTCCACCAGAAAGCTAAAGCCGCGCTTTCGGTTGTAGAGCAGGTACTCGTCCCACCCAAACTGTTCGTCATCTCCTGGCTCTTGCCCCATGCGGTGCTGAAACCCCACCACTTGCCAATGCACACCTTGCAACTGCCCCTTCGCACCCAGTGGAATCAGCGTCTTGATAGGTTCGTTCTGCTCCGCATGCCGCAACTCACCTCCCAAGCCTGAACTGAGGTCAATGATGCTGTTGCAGGAGCGGCAGGTAATGGTCTTGGTGGTGTCCAGCGCCACCTGCACAGGGCTACCGCAATTGGGGCAGGCGAACTGGCGGCCTTTTTCTTCGCGAGCGGATTCGTCTTTGAGGCCCTGAAACTTCAAGTCTTCCAGCAGAACCGCTCGCCCACGCGAGACGGACTGAACAGCAGGCACCGTACCTGGCGGGCTGTAGTCGATGCTGATTACATCACCCTCGGCACCGCGAAGCTCAACCACGGAAAACAGCACCCCCACGGGCGGCAGCTTGGGCAACTCGCCCTGCGCGGAGATGAGCGAAACCTGCTCATTGAATGCCACGCTGTAGGGCTTGCCGTTAATGGCCGTCGTGATCCCCACCCGGAAATGCTCTGCATCCGGAACTGGGCGCTGCAGCGTCAGGGGCAGGGTGAAGACATAAGAGCCGTTGTCTTCTGAAAGCGCCGCCATGCGGCCGTCTTCAAGAATGGCGTTCCACTCTGTCCAAACGCCGTTGGAAGACTTGTACTGCGCTCGGCCGATGAGCGTGAAAGGCTGGGCTTTTTCCTCCAGCTGAATGCGGCCGCTGGCCATGAGCTGCAGCGGGCTGTGATCGTCAAACAGCTCGGCCATCTTGCCCACCCGCGCGAGCACATCACCGCTGCGAACCACGGTGCTCTGGCAGAACGGGCAGATGGCGTAAGTGCTCTGCGCACTTCTAAACTCAACGGGCGCGCCGCAGCCAGGACACGGTGCACGGTAGTGCCGCTCGGGGGCGTCGGTTGCCATTCTTAAGGTGTCAGGCTTTGGTGAAGGTTACTCGCGAGCGCGGAGCGCTGCTCTTCAAAACTCAGGTTAGACCAATTTCTTCAGCAGTTCTGCTTTTTTGGCATCAAACTCTTCCTGAGTCAGAATGCCCTTGGATTTGAGTTCGCCCAGCTTTTCCAGCGTGGCCATCACATCTTCGGGCTTGACACCTACCGGCGCAGCGGGCGCGGCGCCTCCTGCAGTCCCTGCTGCAGGGGTTCCACCTTGCAAGCCAGCCTGCAGGTTCTGGGCCAGTACCTGGCCCAGAGCGACCCCTGCACCCAGCCCCATGGCGTCGCCTGCTATGCCGCTGCCACCACCACCGCCTTCGGCAAAGCGGGGGATAGCCTGCGCTGTCTGATACTGCATGAACTTGCCCATGTCGTTGCCGACCATGCCCATGCCAATTTTCTGGTCAAGAATCTTCTGCAGCTCTTCTGGCAGAGAAACGCTCTGCACCGTGAGGCTGTCGAGCTGGATGCCCAGCTTGGCGAACTCGGGCTGCAGTTGTTTGGCCAGCGCGTCCGCGAACATGATCTGGTTGGCCGCCAGATCCAGGAAAGGCAAACCGCTGCCGGCAATGGCATTGCTGATGTTTTGCAAGACCAAGCCGCGCAACTGGCCATCCAGGTCAGCAACCGAGTAGATGTCCCGCGTGCCCGAGATGTTCGTATGGAATGCCTTGGGGTCGGAGATGCGGAAGGCGTAGTTGCCAAAGGCTCGCAACCGCACCGCACCAAAATCCTTGTCGCGGATAGTGATTGGTTGGGGCGTACCCCACTTCTGGTCCAACTGCTGGCGTGTACTGAAGAAGTAGACATCGCTTTTGAAGGGCGACTCAAACAGTTTGTCCCAGTTCTTCAGATAGGTAAGAACCGGCAGCGTCTGGGTGGTGAGCTTGTACATGCCCGGGCCAAAGACGTCGGCGACCTGACCCTCGTTGACGAACACCGCCACCTGAGACTCTCGCACCGTGAGCGAGGCGCCATTCTGGATTTCCATCTCCGCCATGGGAAACCGCCAGGCGAGTGTTCCATCGCCAGTTTCAGTCCACTGGATGATGTCTATGAACTGTTTGCGGATGAAATCCATCAGGGCCATGTAGAGCTCCAGAGAAGAAATGACTAAGGTTGCGCGATGATACCCGGGCCGGCGCCTTACCGGGCGCCTTACCGAACGCCTTACCAACTCGCAAGCGCACGGTTTGGGGCACTGTTTGACGCGCGCTTGAACATGCGGTTTCGCATCGCACTTCGATGCAGCACGTATTGTGCCTCCCGCATCGCTTCGTAGGCTACAGTTGAGTCCATGCAAGGCCTTCACCTGACCGCTGACCTCCGTGACTGCCGCTGCAACAGCATTTGGCTCCTGGACGCTGCCCAGCTGGGCACTGCGTGCCGCAACGCTGTCAAGGCTGCGGGTCTGCAGGTGGTCAACGAGATTTTTCATACATTTCCTGCTTCCGTCCACGGGCCCGGAGGCGTGACTGCCACTTTGCTTCTGGCCGAGAGCCATCTGTGCGTCCACACTTGGCCAGAGCAGCGCGCCGTGACACTGGATGTGTATGTGTGCAACTTTGGTGGAGATCACTCGGCCAAAGCCCAGGCCCTGATGGACGCGTTGCTCGCTCTTTTCATGCCGCAGCAGGCCGAACGTCATGTCTTGCACCGCGGCCGTGTGGCGAGCCTCTCCCCGGTCTAGGATACGGGTTATCACCTGAGGGTAAGCCCCTGCAAATGGGTGCAAAAAGTCAGCCTATATTAGGTATCACCCCATTTCAGTGCGACGCACTGAAAGAGTGCATTCACGTGGTTTGCGCACCAATGGCCCTACGCTGTTTGTGCCAAAAAAGTCCATGAAAATGAAGTCAGTAGCTGAACACATCGCTATTGGCCTGCAAATTGCTATCCTTTCATCAAACACATCCAGATAGTCTTGGAGACCGGAGCCTAAGGTATGAATCCCTTCGACGAAATGTACGAATCAGTGGCTCAATCTCTAATCCAGAGCGGCCTTTATGATCCCGGGCATCCCGTACGCCCACACTACAGGGATTACGCGACCTGGTTGAGCCGACAGAGCCCTGAGCTCATGAACTCCCGCCGCGAAGAGGCGGAAATGATCTTTCGGCGCGTGGGCATCACTTTCGCCGTCTATGGTGCAAAAGACGAAGACGGCTCCGGTACGGAGCGGCTGATTCCTTTCGACCTCATTCCGCGCATCATTCCTTCGAGTGAATGGGACACGCTCGAGCGCGGCATGGCGCAACGGGTGACGGCTCTCAATCGATTCCTGCACGACGTCTACCACGATCAGGAAATTCTCAAGGCCGGCGTGATCCCCACTGAGCAGGTCATTCACAACGCGCAGTACCGCTCGATCATGCAGGGCGTGACGGTGCCCAATCAGATCTACTCACACATCGCAGGTATCGACATCGTTCGTGCTGGAACTGAAGGGGGCAAGGGAGAGTACTACGTCCTGGAAGACAACCTGCGGGTTCCCAGCGGCGTGAGCTACATGCTCGAAGACCGCAAGATGATGATGCGGCTGTTTCCCAACCTGTTCGCAAGCCATCGTGTAGCGCCGGTCGCGCACTATCCAGACCTGTTGCTGGAGACCCTGCGTGAAAGCAGCCCCCCTACGGCGGGCGATCCCACGGTGGTGGTGCTGACCCCAGGTATGTACAACAGCGCTTACTTCGAGCACGCATTCCTGGCTCAGCAGATGGGGGTGGAATTGGTTGAGGGCCAGGACCTGTTCGTCAAGGACGGCTTTGTCTTCATGCGAACCACCCGCGGCCCCAAGCGTGTGGATGTGATTTACCGCCGGGTAGATGATGACTTTCTGGATTCCCAGGTCTTTCGGCCTGACTCCACCCTGGGCTGCGCGGGCTTGATGGCCGCCTACCGGGAGGGCCACGTGGCCATATGCAATTCAGTGGGCACGGGGGTCGCGGACGACAAGTCCATCTATCCCTACGTTCCCAAGATGATTGAGTTCTACTTGGGCGAAACGCCCATCCTGCATAACGTGCCCACGTTCATGTGCCGGGATCCATCCGAGCTGTCGTACGTCATGGCCAACCTGAAAGACCTGGTGGTCAAGGAAGTGCATGGAGCGGGCGGTTATGGAATGCTGGTTGGGCCGGCGTCCACCGCTGCTGAGATAGAGGCGTTCGGAAAAGCCGTTCTGGCCAATCCCAAGGGCTACATCGCCCAACCAACTCTTAGCCTCTCAAGCTGCCCCACCTACGTAGAGAGCGGAGTAGCGCCTCGCCACATCGATTTGAGGCCGTTCGTGCTGAGCGGCAAACAAGTGCAAATGGTCCCTGGTGGATTGACACGGGTAGCCCTGAAGGCGGGCTCTCTGGTGGTGAACTCGTCTCAAGGCGGTGGCACCAAAGACACATGGGTATTGGAAGATTAGGGAGACAGTATGCTTTCGCGCACCGCCGATCATCTTTTCTGGATGTCCCGTTATACCGAACGGGCAGAGAACACCGCACGTATGCTTAACGTGCACTACGAAACTGCGTTGCTTCCGCAATCAGCCGCTGTCACGCGCTACGGTTGGCAGGGCATTCTGTCCATCAGTGAGCTGTTGCCAGCCTACGCAGCCATCCACGATGAAATCACACCGCAGGGTGTCATGGATTTCATGGTCAAGGACGAGAACAACCCTTCGTCCATCATTGCATGCCTCAAGGCCGCGCGAGAAAATGCCCGCGCAGTGCGAGGAACATTGACGACAGAAGTTTGGGAAACCCTCAACCAGACATGGCTTGAGTGCATTCGTCTGCTGCGCGGAGGTATGTACGAAAAAGACCCTGGAGAGTTCTTCGAATGGGTCAAATTCCGCTCGCACCTCTCACGCGGGGTAACGCTGGGCACCATGCTGCAGGATGAAGCCTTTCATTTCCTGCGCCTGGGTACATTCCTGGAGCGCGCTGACAATACCGCGCGCCTGCTTGACGTGAAGTTTCACGCAGTACAGAGCGACTTCTTTGGCGCAGCCAGTGAACGCGATCAGGAATACGATTTCTACCACTGGTCGGCCATATTGCGAAGCGTCAGTGGCTTTGAGGTCTACCGCAAGGTGTACCGTGATGTGATCAAGCCAGAGAGGGTGGCCGAGCTTCTGATGTTGCGCGAAGACATGCCTCGTTCACTGCACCATTGCATGACCGAAGTCGTGGGCAATCTGCTTCATGTCGGCACGACGCCGCAGGACGAGACCATGCGGCACGCTGGCAAGTTGCAGTCTGACCTCCGTTACGGGCAAATTGATGAAATTCTGGCCACTGGGTTGCATGCCTTCTTGACGCAGTTCCTCGATCGCGTGAACCAGCTGGGTGCCCACATCAGCCGCGACTTCCTGGTGCCTGACGAAGTCTAGGAACCAGCCGCTGAGCGCAATCGCCGGGACTGCGCATCCCGGGCCGTTCTCCTGGGAGCGCCAAGCTCCAGCTTGGCATCTTCAGCGGCTTGTGAAGACGCTGGAATATCGAGAAGGACCAGAAGGCCCGAAGGCACGTTAGCAATTAATCTGCTGCTTGCCTTTTTTCCCGGGCTCTGGCGAGTGCGGCTTCTATGACCGAGCGCTTGCGGTCCAGCTCTGGCCCAGTTGCACCTTTGACCAATTCAGGCAGGTTCGCGAGCTTGTGCTCGGCTTTTTTCTCAAGAGCCACGGCATGGGCATCTCCCGTCCGTTTGCGTCTGGCCATGGTGAGTTCGTAACGCTCGCGTGCAGAGTCAGCGTCCTGGAGTGACCATGCCGCCCAGCCTGTGTGTTGTCCCGTGACGTTTTCAAGTGCAATACAGTCCACAGGGCAGGCCGGTATGCACAACTCACAGCCCGTGCATTCGCTTTCAATCACTGTGTGCATGCGCCGATTGCCGCCCACTATGCAATCAACAGGACAAGCCTTGATGCAGAGCGTGCATCCAATGCACCAGGCTTCATCTATCCAGGCCACGCTGCGCGGCCCTTCTGTGCCATTGGCAGGATTGAGTGGCAGCTCATCGGTGCCTGTGATGGCCGCAAGTCGACGAATGCCCTCCGCTCCGCCAGGAGGGCATTGATTGATCAATGCCTGCCCGTCCGCAATGGCTTGAGCATACCCTTCGCAGTCCGGGTAGCCACAGCGAGTGCACTGCGTTTGTGGCAGTGCATTCAGCAGGCGCTCTGCGAGAGGCGAGATAAGTTGACTCAACCTGCTTTGCGGCGTGTGGCAGGTGCCTTGGCAGCCCGAGCAGGCGCACTGGTAGTGGCTTTGACCGCTGGCTTGGTCATTGACTTGACTGCTGTGCTGGCGGTTGTCTTGGCGGCTGGCTTCACAGCGGATCTGGTGACCGGCTTGGCAGGCGACTTCGTTGCAGGTGAAGTCACGCTAACGGCCGGCTTGGACGGAAGCAGGCTGTCTTCAGCGCTGCTCTCAGATTCTGTGATTCGAGCAGGTTTCGAAGCGCCCGGAGCCGGCTTTTCGTCGTGCACTTCAGGAGAGCCGTTTCGGTTGATAAACGCCTTGACCTGCGGATAGACGACATCTCTCCAGCGGCGTCCGCTGAAAATACCGTAGTGACCAGCGCCTTTGACTTCAAGATGGCGCTTTTCAACACCGCCGAGGCCGGTGCACAAATCGTGTGCAGCTTGCGTCTGGCCAGAACCGGAAATGTCGTCCAGCTCGCCTTCAATGGTAAACAGGGCGGTTGTCTTGATGTCTTGCGGACGCACAGGCTCAACACGGCCTTGGGCGGAGCGCATTTCCATGGTGCCGTTGACCAGTTTGAAGTCCTGGAAGACCGCCTGGATGGTTTCCAGGTAATAGTCTGCGTCCATGTCGAGCACCGCGTTGTATTCGTCGTAGAACTTGCGGTGCGACTCAGCGTTGGATTCGTCGCCTTTGACCAGATCCTTGAAGAAATCGTAATGGCTGGACGCGTGGCGATCCGGGTTCATCGCGATGAAACCTGCGTGTTGCAGAAAGCCTGGGTACACGCGGCGGCCGGCACCAGGGTAGTTGGGCGGCACGCGGAAAATTACGTTGTCCTGAAACCACTCGATGCTCTTGTTGGTAGCCAGGTTATTGACTGCCGTAGGCGACTTGCGAGCGTCAATAGGGCCACCCATCATGGTCATCGTAAGAGGAGTTTTCTCTCCTCGGCTAGCCATGAGGGAAATCGCTGCCAGTACAGGGACCGTAGGCTGACAGACGCTCACCACATGGCAATTGCCGTAGGTGCCCTGGAGGTGGCGAATGAATTCCTGCACGTCGTTCACGTAGTCGTCCAGGTGAAATTCACCTTCGGACAAAGGCACTGTGCGGGCGTTTTTCCAGTCGGTAATGTAGACCTTATGCCCCTCCAGCATGGTGCGCACTGTATCGCGCAGCAAGGTAGCGTAGTGGCCAGACAGGGGAGCCACAATCAGCACGGGCGGCTGGTTCTTGAGCTTGGCGAGCGTTGCCGGATCATCCGTAAAACGCTTGAAGCGGCGCAGCTCGCAAAACGGCTTGTTGATTTCTACTCGCTCATCAATGGCAACTTCCACGCCATCGACTTCCACTTTGCGAATGCCAAATTCCGGCTTCTCATAGTCCTTGCCCAGCCGATGCATGAGTGCATAGCCGGCTGAGATCCGATGGGCCATGGGAAGCTGGCCAATCAAGGAATGGGGATTTCCGTAGAGCTTTGCCGTGGCTTCGGCTAGATCGGAAAAGGGTTCGATCAATGACCGTTGAGCTTCGTAAATTTGATAAAGCATGCTAGTTCGGATCCAAAAATGCTGCAGTGCAATATAACAGCCCAAACGTGACTGGCGTGTAGGGGACTAACTCTAGTCCGAGCAAATCGGCTGTGCTATGGCGGGCTTGCAACAGCACTGCGAACTTTCGTGCAAACGACAAGCATGTTACAAACCCAGGATGTTTGTAATTTTAGGGCGAATTGAGTTTTCAGGCAGGGCGAAGGCGCGCTGGCAAGTATCATGGTTGCCATGATTTCCGGCTTCTCGCTCTACGGCTGGTTGCTCGATCTGGGGCGAGGACTGCTGCGCTGGTTCATTGGCTGGTGGTCCGTCTTGTTCGTGGGCGCCAAGCTCATGGTTCTGGCATTTTCTCCATCGAGTTACAAGCGCGACTCTCGCAGTTTGGTGCTGCGCGAGATGTATTACGCAGCCGGGCCGGGTCTGCCAGGCTTTACCATCTTGATGGCGCTTTTTAACGTGGTCGTCATCCGCATCCTCGTGGTGACCGCGTTTTCCTACGGGTTGACGCAGTACGCCCTCGACGCGGTTGTGCGCGTACTGGTGCTGGAGCTCGTACCTCTGGCGGCTGCCCTGTACGTCGCGGTGGAATACACCATTCCAGGTGGCTCGGAGCTTTATAAGCGCAGGCGAAACGGCCATTTCGATGCGCTAAGGGTGCAAGGCGTCGACCCCCTCAACCAGGAAGTCCTGCCGCGTGTGTTGGCTGGAATCTTTGCTGTGGTGCTGCTGGCGGTGATCAGCTGCTCCATTTCACTGGTCCTGGCCTACGTCGCCGTACATGGCTTTACGGTCGCAGGACTGTCTTCGTACAACCATGCGGTAGGGCAAATATTCAATCCCGTGGTTTCGCTGATCTTCAGCATGAAGACCCTGCTTTTTGCCATCTCGGTGTCCCTTTTGCCAGTAGGCAATGCACTTCGAGATCTCCCACGCCGGGCATCGCGCACCAGCGTTGAACTCCAAGGTTTGGTGCAGATGTTTGTGTTGATGCTGATCATTGAGATCGCCTCTCTTATTGGCAATTACTATTGAGTCAATGACTGTTCCCACGCCAGCCTCCTCAGATAGGTCCAATGAACCCGGTTCGGGCCTTCCAGAGCAGCCAGCCAACAATATGCCCGATGGACCTCCCGAGGGCTCACTGGCATGGCGCCGACTGGAGTTTCGAGCAGCTGTGCTCCTGATCTTCATGGTGCTGCTGCTCGGCGGCGCCGTGCTCTACCTCATGTGGGTTCGCGGCGCGTTTGAGGCCACGCAAAGACTTGTTCTGACCACGGACGATTCTGAAGGCGTCTCGGTGGGAATGGATATGACCTTCTCCGGCTTTCCTATTGGCCGGGTCAGCCGCATTGAGCTCGGTGACGCAGGCGTGGTGCGCATTCTTGTCGACATACCGCTGAAAGACGCCCCCCGGTTACGCCAATCCAGCGTGTTCACATTGGAAAAAGGCATCGTAGGAGCTGCGCGGCTTCGCGCATTCACGGGCGTGCCAGATGATGAGCCTCTGCCCACCGATGCAGAACGTGTCGTCCTGCGCGGTGATGTCTCGGCTGAAATTCCCAAGATGGTCGCAGATGCCAGGGACGTTTTGCAGAACCTCAACCGTTTGACGTCTGCCGAATCTGCGCTGGCCGGTACGATGGTCGAGTTACGCAGCTTTACTGCTCGCCTCAATAGTGAAAAAGGTGGCCTGCTGGCAGCAGTGACCGGCAATGAAGCAGATGCCAAGCAAGTCACCGAGTTGTTGGCTCGCACCAATCAGTTGCTCAAAAGTCTGGACAGCGTGGCCACCCGGGTGGACGGTGTTGTTCAGAAAGCAGATCAACAGGTGCTGGGTAAGGACGGCCTGATTACGGATGCTCAGGCTGCAGTGAAACAGCTCAACTCGCTGCTTCAGGACGCCAGGCAGACCGTGGTCAAGGTCGACGCCGTGCTCAAGGATGTGCAATCCGTGGCCGGAAATGCCGCCGAAGCCACCAACAACCTGGGAGATTTGCGCGCCGATGTGGAATCAAGTTTGCTGAAAATCGACAGCTTGATCACCGAAATCAACCGCAAATGGCCGTTCGCACCCAAAGAAAAAGAGGTGAAATTGCCATGACCCGTCTTTTTCAAGCGCGCTCGCTTATGCCATCGTTCGTGCAGCGCCAAAGCCACGACTCGTCTGCGTTGGTTAACCGTAAATGGTCTTTCCCAACCTTGGTTCTGGCCACCTGCACCATGCTGCTATCGGCCTGTGCTGGTGGCCCCAAGGTCCCAGATTGGAGCATTAACGCGGTGGGCCACACAGAGCGGTTTACGGAAGCCTATTTGAAGGGCGACAGCCGCATTGAGGCCCGCGAGTTCACTCTGGCTAGGGCCGAGACCGCGCGCACTGGTCAGCCAGAGTTGGTTGCGCGCATTGAGCTCAATCGCTGTGCCACCAGAGTGGCCAGCCTGGTGTTTGAACCATGTACGGGCTTTGAAGCCTTGAGGGCGGACGTTTCCGACGTTGAACGCGCCTATGAGAAGTATTTATCTGGCCAGACTTTGGGCAGTGAGATTGCGCTGCTGCCAGCGCACCACCGTGCGGTAGCGCAGGGCGGGGCGAACGTCGCAAGCATTGAAGATCCAGTTGCTCGCTTGGTGGCAGCAGGTGTCTTGATGCGTCGAAGCGCGGCTACGCCAGATGCGGTCGCTGCTGCGGTGGACACTGCATCCCGGCAGGGGTGGCGTCGCCCCTTGCTGGCCTGGCTGGGTGTGCAAGCGCGCTTGGCAGAGGAGCGGGGCGATCCAGAAGAAGCCGCACGCGTGCGCAGGCGCATGGATTTGGTGACCTTTTAGCCGGGCCCGACGTCGGGCGTCAGCCGCCCCAGGCTAGACCTGCTTTAAGCTCTTCAAATAGCGTCGTGTAAATCCGATAGCGGGCCGCAGCGATTTTTTCCGGCTGGGAATTGTCGTTCAACGCTGCAATCACTCCGCAACCTGGTTCGTGCATATGGGTGCAGTTATAAAACCTGCATTCGGGTACGTGCGGCCTGATGTCCGGCATATAGGCTGCCAATTGCATGGGGTCAATCTGGCGCAAGCCAAACTCCTGAAACCCCGGGGAATCGATCAGCGCCGTGCTGCGCGCCTCGTCCATCCAGTACCAGCTGGTGGTGGTGGTGGTGTGTTTTCCTGAGTTGAGCGCTTGGGAGATTTCCTGCGTCTGCGCGGTGGCGCCAGGAATCAGGCGGTTGATCAAGGTGCTCTTGCCGGCCCCGGATGGCCCCAGAATGAGTGTCGTGCGGCCATGAAGCCGTTCGGTCAAGGCAGACAGGCCGTCGCCCGTCATGTTCGGCGCGCCAGATACCTCTGAGGGAATCACGCCAGGCTTGGCAGCCAGTGGCAGCACGGCGTAACCCATGGCTCGGTAGGGTTCAAGCCGGCTCCAACCGTGCAAAAACTGATCGCCCAAATCAGCCTTGTTCAGCACGATGATGGGTTCAATATGTTCAGCCTCGGCCGCAATCAAGGCCCGGGCTAGTTGATGCTCTGAGAATTCAGGCTCCGCTGCGACCAGAATCAATACCTGGTCCAGGTTGGCAGCAAAGGATTTGGTGCGAATTTCGTCCTGGCGAAAGAAAAGATTACGTCGTGGGACGATCTGTTCAATGGTGCCTTCGTCCTGGGAAGGCTGCCATCGCACTCGATCACCAACCACCACCGTTAGCTTTTTGCCGCGAGGGTGGCAAATCACCCGGTCACCGCCCAGTACTTCCACCACGCAATGTCGTCCATGGCTGGCAACCACCAGGCCGTCTTGAAGGGAAGCCGCGGAGGCCGATGGAGCAGGGCGTGACTTGCTCACGCGCTTATCCTGCCTTCGGCCAAGGCATTGACGCGCAGCGCGGAGTCTATGTCACGGTGCGTGAGGCCCCCAGCGTCGTGCGTGGTGTATTGGACAAGGCAAGTTCCGTAACTGACCTGAAGCTCTGGGTGATGGTCCAGGGAATGCGCTATTTGAGCCACCGCATTCACGAACGCCATGGTCTGGTGAAAATCTGCGAAGCGCCAACTTTTCTCAATGCAGGGTCCGCCGACTCGGGAGGACAGCTTCCAGCCATCAATAGTCGTCAGGGCCTTGCTGAGCTCGTCGGCCGTAAGGCTTGGTCTATTCACAGGTGGTGCCATCGCCTCAGACCGGTGCAATCGCTGCGCCCATGCGGGCGATGCGCTCGGAGGCGGGTGGATGCGAGTAGTAGAAGCGCACGTAGAGCGGGTCTGGTGTCAGGGTAGAGGCATTGTCCTTGTACAACTTGACCAGTGCGTTGGACAAATCCTGTGCGTTGGCTTGAGCTGCCGCGTACGCATCAGCCTCAAATTCATGTTTACGAGAAAGCTGAGCCATCAGCGGCGACAGGAAAAATGTGAATACGGGAACCACAAGCGCAAAAAGCAGTAACGCCAGTGCATGGTTGGAAACCGTTCCTCCCATCTGCAAGGGCAGGTTCGGCATCACGCCCAAGCCTGCAAAAAACCAGGATTGGTTTGAAAGCCATCCCAGCAAGGCCAGTCCGGCCAGGCTGAATGCAAACATTCCCACGATCCGCTTGAGAATGTGCTTGTGCTTGAAATGCCCCAGCTCATGGGCCAGCACAGCTTCCACTTCTGCCGGAGTCAATTGGGAGAGAAGCGTGTCAAAAAACACCACACGCTTGGAAGCGCCGAAACCCGTGAAGTAAGCGTTGGCGTGAGCGCTGCGACGGCTACCATCCATCACGAAAAGGCCTTTGGAGGCAAACCCGCAGCGGTTCATCAGCTGGGTCACGCGCTCCTTGAGTGATTCGTCTTGCAGAGGCTGAAACTTGTTGAAGATGGGCGCAATGAGGGTGGGGTAGACCACCATCATCAGAAGGCTGAAGCCCATCCAGGCGACCCAGGTCCAGAGCCACCACAAACTGCCCGTCGCGTTCATCAGCCACAGCACCAATGCCGCTAGGGGCAGGCCAATGGCAATGCCCACCACGGTGGACTTCAGCAGGTCTCCCAGCCAGAGCTTCTGAGTCATCTTGTTGAAACCAAAGCGCTCTTCGATCACAAAGGTCTGATACCACGACATAGGCAGATCTATCAGGCCATTGATGAGCGTGAACACTGCCAGCAACGCCAAGGGCTGCAGCAACGGATAGCCAGGTCCAAACGCAGAGAGCAGGACTTCGTTCAACCAGTCTAGCCCGCCGAGCAGTGTCCATCCCAAAAGCACCGCAGCACTTAGCGCCAACTCCAGCAAACCGAAGCGCAGCTTGACTGCCGTGTAATCAGCGGCGCGCTGGTGGGTCTGGAGCGAGATAGTTTCTGAAAACTCCTGCGGGACTGCGGACCGATGCCGGGACACGGCGCGAATCTGACGCGTGGCCAGCCAGAACTTCACGCCCAGATTGGCAAGCAGCATGAAGCCAAATACCAGGCTGGTCAGCAGTGCGGGAGATAGGTAGGAAGCGGTTTCGTTCAAGAGAAATCTCTATGCAGGGTGGTGCGGGCTTAGTCAATCTCGGGGCAGTATTCAGTACGCTGCACGCGCCGAGTGTAGGGGTATTTGGGCCTCAATTGATACGGTGTCTCCTGGATCTGGGCACGGCTCGTGGACAATCCCAGCCATGACTGACCTTGAGAACTCCGTTTCTGTATCGGCAAATGGTGCCGAATTACCAAAATCCAACCAGAATCTGGTGTGGCTAGACTGCGAAATGACCGGGCTTGACCCTGAAAAAGAGCGCATTCTGGAAATCGCCATCGTGGTGACCGGGCCGCAGTTGAGCCCTCGCGTTGAGGGCCCCGTGCTGGTCATCCACCAGAGCGATGCTCAACTTGACCAGATGGATGCCTGGAACAAGGGCACGCACGGGCGCAGCGGTCTCATAGACAAAGTGAAGGCGTCTACCTTGACAGAGAGCGAAGCCGAGGCTCAGATCATCGCCTTCATATCGCGGTACGTGGGTAAAAACGCATCGCCCCTTTGCGGCAACACCATCAGCCAGGACAGGCGCTTTCTGGTCAAGTACATGCCCAAGCTGGAAGCGTATTTTCACTACCGCAACATTGATGTCAGCACCCTCAAGGAACTGGCAAGGCGCTGGCGACCTGAAGTGTGTGATTCGTTCAAGAAGCAGCAGGCGCACACCGCATTGGCCGACGTGCATGAGTCAATTGACGAGCTTGAACACTATCGTACGCATTTCATCAAGCTGGAAAGCTGAGAATGAAACGAAAAACCAGGATGCGGCTTGATGAGCTGCTGTTTTCTCAAGGATTTGGCACCCGGCGGCTTTGCGTTGGTCTGATCGAGCGCGGTTTGGTCACGGTGCAAGGAAGCCTGTGCGAAGACCCAGGCGCAGAGATTGACACTGAAACCCCGGACCTGGACTACACAGTCCAGGGCGAGCCATGGCGCTTTCATGCCAACGCCTATCTCATGCTGCATAAGCCGGCCGGATACGAGTGCTCTCACAAGCCCGGCGCCTGGCCTAGCGTTTACAGCCTTTTGCCCGTGCCCCTGCGTCAGCGCCCCACGGCTGGCAAAGTGCAGGGTGCCCAAGCCGTAGGCCGTTTGGACCAGGACACGACGGGGCTATTGCTGCTGTCGGATGACGGTGCCTTCATTCACCGCATGAATTCACCCAAGCGCCATGTGCCCAAGATCTACGAGATCACCGCCAAGCACGCCTTGGACGAAAAACAGCGGGACCGCCTGCTGTCAGGTGTGGTGCTGGACGATGACCCGAAACCAGTGAAGGCTGCTGCTTGCGAGATCATTTCGCCTTTTCACCTTCGCCTGACGCTGACCGAAGGCAAATACCATCAGGTCAAACGCATGTTGGCGGCGGTGGGCAACCGGGTGGAAGGCCTCCACCGGTCCAAAATCGGTGGATTGGACTTGCCCGCGGACTTGTTGCCAGGGCAGTGGCGTTGGCTTGGTCCTGCGGAGCTCGATCTGCTTGGAAAGTCGCCCAGCGAATGACCCTGGGCGCGTTGCGCGCCGCGCAGGACCGGTTATTCGACGACTGGACTACTGGGGCGCCGCCCCTGAGCTCGTATCCAAAAAGCGCACTATGGCGTCATTGACCGCTTGAGGTTGGTCACGATGGGGTGAATGCCCGCACTCAGCCAGAACCAGTTTGCGCGCATGCGCAACGGCACGCTGCAGTTCATCCAACTGAGCCAGGGTCCCGTAGGCGTCGTCCTCGCCTTGAATGGCGAGCAGAGGTGCCGTGATGCGCCTGCAGTCCTCACGAATATCGTAATTGCGAAATTCTGGGGAAAGCCAAATGTCGTTCCACTGCCAGAAGGCCACGTCCACATCGCGGTGATAGCGCGAAAGGCGTTCCGGCAAATTAGTGGTTTCAAAAGCATGGCGAGCTTCTTCGATGGACTTGACTGTCACGTCCTCCACGAAAAGATGTGGTGCCAGCACAACGCAGGCGCTCACCGGATTCCGCGCAGCATGGAGCAGCGCAATGGTGGCTCCGTCGGAATGGCCCACCAATACCGGCCGTTCAACGCCCAGCTTTTTGAGCAATTTCGGCAAGATGTCCAAAGCCTCCCGGTGCATGTAATCCGGCTTCAGGCGCCCACTTCGCTGACCGTTCAAATCCTGGCGCGATGGCCCGCGCACGTCTTGCACCGGGCTGGACTGGCCATAGCCCTGGCGTGAATACACCCAACCCGTGCGGCCAGTGGCTGCACACAGGCTTTCCGGCCAGTCGCGCCACATGGCCACGGACCCCAAGCCTTCATGCAGAAAGACCAAAGGGGCAGATGCGGGCACCGCGCCAGATGGCGCCTGGATTTGCGTTACCTCAAGAAAAACGCCGTCTATGTCCACCTGTTTCATGTCTCGAATGTTAATGGAAGGGTTCGCGTGAGCCCGAACGCCCCATACACTCTCATGCTGCCCTGAGAAAGCTCCCTTTGATCACAGCTTCCCGTCTTTTTCGTTGCGCCCTGATGGTGGGTGTACTGAGCGCGTGCGCGTTCAGTTTGCATGCACAGCAAGTGCGCACCCCATCGCCTGCAACCACGCCAGTCACCGCGCCTGCAACCGGCGCTGGAGCTGGCCCTGCAGGCTCCTCGGCAGCACCCGGCCAGGTGAGCAGGCCGGCCCAGCCAGGCGCCAAGCCAGCCGTCGCAACGCAAAGCTCCTCAGCGCCTGCTCCGCTCAGCCGCAAGGGGGCCCCCGTCTTCGTACTCAATTCGCTGGACGGCAATGTCAGTGTCATAGATCCTGCCACCTGGACCGAAACCAAGCGCATTCCGACTGGCAGGGAGCCGCATCACCTGTACCTCACGCCCGATGAGAAATCCGTCATCATTGCCAACGCAGGCGCTGATTCCCTGACGTTCATCGACCCTCGAACGGGTGAGGAGCAGCGCACCATAAGGGGCATCCTTGACCCCTATCACCTGCGCTTTTCGCCAGATATGAAATGGTTCGTGACCGCTGCCAACCGGCTCAACCACGTCGACATTTACCGATGGGATGGCACCAACCCCACTTTGGTCAAGCGCATCCCCACCAGCCGCACGCCCAGCCACCTCTGGATCGACAGTCGCAGCAAGACCATCTGGGCGAGCATGCAAGACAGCGACGAGCTTGTGGTGATCGACATTGCGACCCAAACCTTGACTTCACGGGTCAAAACCGGCCCCATGCCGGCAGATGTGTACGTCACCCCGGACGACAAGACCCTCCTGTTGGGCTTGACAGGAAGCGATGGCGTTGAGGTCTACGACGTGGCCGGAGGCAAAGCTCCCGTGCTGGTGCGCAAGATCCCGACCGGCAAAGGCGCGCATGCGTTTCGGTCTGCGGGCGACGGCAAGCACGTTTATGTGAGCAACCGCGTAGCCAATAGCATCAGCCGCATCAACTATCAGACCCTTGCTGTTGATGCCACGTTCCCCGCGCCTTCTGGCCCAGATTGCATGGACATTTCTTCTGACGGCAAGCTCATCATGGTGGGCTCCCGCTGGGCCAAGAAGTTGACCATCATCGATGTCGCGAGTCAGAAAGTCATACGTCAAATCCCGGTAGGCAAGTCTCCTCATGGCGTCTGGACGCTCGATCATGTGGCACGTCATTAGGGCGTGTCATCAATTGACCCCCCTACGCGTTGCCAAGCCAGGGGGTGCCAGGCTAGGCGTGGCAAGGCTAGTCGGCGTTTTCAAGGGTTTAGCCCTTGTAGGCGCATCCCTGGCCTGTGTCAGCGCGGGTGCCCAAAAGCCCGCGGAGTCGACCTGCAAGCCGCTGTATCTCACGTTCGACACCGGTCATATGGACATCGCGCCTCTGATTGCCGAGGTGCTCAAACGCCAAGGTGTCAAAGCCACTTTTTTTGCCGCCAACGAACGCACCAAGGAAGGCGATGGCAGCCTGGGCGATCATTGGGCACCCTGGTGGAAAGCGCGTGCCGCCGAGGGGCATGAGTTCGCATCGCACACTTGGCAGCATGACTATTGGCGAAGCGACCTGGCCGGCTCACCTGTACGCTTTCAGGTGCGGCCTTCTGCTGGCCCCCAAGCCGGGCAGAACCTCACTTGGTCAGCCAAGCAGTATTGCGAAAGCATTGCCTTGGCGGCCAACCGCTTGACCAGCATCACTGGCAAGAAAGCCTTGCCAATCTACCGTGCCCCAGGTGGCAAAACCTCACCAACGCTGCTGAAAGCTGCAGCGCAGTGTGGCTACAAGCACGCCGGGTGGTCACCGGCAGGCTTCCTGGGAGACGAGCTTCCCAGTGAAAAGTATCCCAACGCTGTCTTGCTGAAAAATGCCTTAGCCAACATCCGGGAAGGTGACATTTTGCTGGCTCACCTGGGTATATGGTCCCGCCGTGACCCCTGGGCGCCGGCCGTGCTGGAGCCTCTTATTGTTGGCCTGAAAAACAAGGGGTTTTGTTTTGCCACTCTGCGGGAACATCCAGATTTCAAAGGCTGGATTACGTCTCATGGGGGCTAGGAATCCGCTTCCGAGCAGTGCACTAACGTCGCACAGGTAAGCTTTCACCGCATCCCATCAGAATCTGATCCATGGATTGGTTTTCCAACATCTTTGCCGCCGTGCAGCAATGGCTATTTGAGGGCCTGGTGCAGCCCCTCGCGTTTGCCGTGGGCGCAGGCAACCTGCTTGAAGACGGCTATACAGCCACTGGCTGGCTGGTGGTTGGCCTGCTTCAGATTGTCGTCATGGTCCTGGTGATAGGCCCCGCTCAACGCCTCTGGCCTGTAGAACCCGTTACTGATCGCCATGCCATCCGGGTGGACGTGATCTACACGCTGCTGCACCGCCTGGGCGTCTTCAAGCTCGCCATGTTCTTCACCTTCGATGAGTGGGCGACGCAGTTCTTTGGCATGTTGCGCGCGCAGGGGATGCCCACACTGCAGATTGACCAGGTCTGGCCTGGTGTGACCGACGTGGCGTGGGTGAGCTTTCTGCTGTATCTGCTGGTATTTGATGCAGTGGGCTACTGGGTGCACCGCTCTCAGCACCGTTTTCACTGGTGGTGGCAGTTGCACTCGGTGCACCACAGCCAGCGCCAGATGACCATGTGGACGGACAACCGCAACCATTTGCTGGACTCGGTCATAGTCGACATGGTTTTTGTGACCGTTGCTTTGCTGGTGGGCGTAGGACCTTCGCAATTTGTCGCCCTCGTCGCGATTTCGCAGTTGTTTGAGAGCCTGCAGCATGCCAACCTGCGCTGGCGTTGGCCCAATTGGGTGGAGCGCCTGGCTGTCAGCCCCCGTTTTCACCGCCGCCACCATGAGGTCACTTTAGGCCATGAGCCCGGCGTGACTGCTCAGCAACCCTATGGCGCCAACTTTGGCATCCTGTTTTCCTGCTGGGACATTCTGTTCAAGAGTGCAGACTGGAAGGGCGGGCTTAAACCCACGGGCATTCAGGACCAGATTGAAGAGGGCAGGGACTACGGGCGTGGGTTCTGGGCCCAGCAGTGGCTAGGCCTTGTGCGTCTGTTTCGGCGTGACCATAAAACCTCCGCTTGAGAAGGCGCGGATTCCAGCTTGCCTGGTTGCTACTTGCTGCGGTTGGCCAGAGCCAAAATCACCGGTTGCGGTCTTTCATGATTCGCTCCACCTCGCGCTTGCCTTCGCGGTCCTTGATGGTGTCGCGCTTATCGTGTTCAGCCTTGCCCTTGGCCAAGGCAATTTCACACTTCACTTTGCCATTCGACCAATGCAAATTGATCGGAACGAGGGTATAGCCCTTTTGCTCGACTTTCCCAACCAGGCGGCGGATTTCGTCTTTCTTGAGAAGAAGTTTCTTCGTGCGAACAGCGTCTGGACGGACGTGCGTGGAAGCGGTACCCAGAGGGTTGATCTGGCAGCCGACGACGAACAGCTCACCGTTTCGGATCACCACATAGCCGTCAGGAAGTTGGACCTTCCCGGCGCGCAAGGCCTTGACCTCCCAGCCTTCGAGCACCATCCCGGCTTCGAAACGCTCTTCAAAAAAATAATTGAAAGAGGCCTTTTTGTTCTGGGCTATGACGGGGGATTTGGATGCAGGAGATTTGGTGGCCATGGGAAACAATATGGGGGCGATGCCCGCCCGCCGCAAGTGATCTGATGCGAAGCGGCAGGCTCTGGGATCGTAACCACGTTCTTATACACGCGCTTATGCAAGAGCCTCTTAAAATCGGAGGCGAAACGTGCATTCTATGAAAACTGTCAGCAAATCAGTCCTCATCTGGTATACCCCCGAAGAAATGTTCGCCCTCGTGACCGACGTGGCGCGCTATCCTGAATTTCTTCCGTGGTGCAACTTCGCCCGTGTCATCTCTGAAGATGAGACGGGCATGCTGGCAGAAGTCGGCATCTCGTTCAAAGGCATACAGCAGAGCTTTACCACCCGCAACGAGCATGTTGCCGGCCGTGAAGTACGCCTGCATCTGGTGAAAGGGCCGTTTTCCAAGCTGGAAGGCATCTGGAAATTCAGCCCCGTGGGCGACGGCAGTCAACGAGCCTGCAAGATCGACCTATCCATGAACTATGGATTTTCGAGCACCTTGCTGGCCAAATTGGTCGGCCCCGTGTTCGACAAGATCGCCTCCAGCATGGTGGACGCCTTTGTTCAGCGTGCAGACCAGGTGTACGGAAAAACCTGAGCGTGAGCGACCAAGTTCTCTCGGTCACCGTGGTCTTTGCGCCCGCGCAGAGGCAGCTTTGGGAAGTGACATTGAAACTTCCCCTGGGCAGCACGATCAGGCAGGCCATAGATGCCAGTGGCTGGCAGGCCAACTTTCCTGAGGCCGTGCTGGAGCCGGCAGGCGCAGGTGTCTGGGGCCGCAAGGCACCCCTTGATCAGCCCCTGCAAGACCAGGACCGGGTGGAGATCTGGCGCGGGCTGACGGTAGACCCCAAAGTAGCACGGCGCGAGCGCTTCAACAAGCAAGGTGCCAGAGGAGCAGGCTTGTTCGCGCAGCGCAGGGCCGGCGCTAAATCAGGCTACTGAAAGCCCGGCCAGTAGCCAGCGTGAAGATCAGCTTGGCCTACTTGGCGCAGTCCGATTGAATAACCGACTGCACGCGCTGCTGCTCTGCAGCTCGCGCAGCATCATCCAGAAATTCCCGCTCACCCTTTTCACTGGTGCGAGTGACCCGTACGCCGGAATCAAGGCTTGCCTTGGATAAAAGAGCGCGTCTGCAGTTTTCTGCCCGCTGAGCAGCGAGTTTTTGCTCTTCTTCTTTTTTCTTCGCTGCTTCAGCGGCATCCGCCTGCTTTTTCTTCTCTTCCAGGGCTTTGTCGGTCCCGGTAGCGGCGGCGGGTGTAGGTGCAGGTGCGGCAGAAGCCGCAGGGCTGCTGGCGGCAGTTTCAGCCGGCACCCGAGGTGCTGCTCTGGTGGTGCTGCGCGGTTCCTTCAGGATGCTCTTTTGAGGCACGTCCGCAGGAGGGGGGCGGTCGCTGTAGATCTTGCGGCCATCCTTGTCGACCCACTGATATTGGGCCGACGCGGTGCCCGCTGCCACGAGCAGCAAACAAGCGGTGAAGATTCTGACGAGAGTCATTTAGTCAATTAATGAGAACATATTAATTATCTTTTCGACACTTGAAAAGCCGTGAATACGTTCTAAAGCCTGTCCACTTGGGAAAACAGAAAGGGTATCTCATGACAGGGTCATAGCGCACACGGATACAATTCTTTTTTTGGAGCTTTCACATGCGCCTTCTCGGTAACGCGCTTACCTTCGACGACGTCCTGCTCGTCCCCGCGTTCTCCCAAGTCCTCCCAAAGGACGTCAATCTCTCATCCCAGTTCACACGTGACATCCGCCTGAACCTACCCCTGGTTTCGGCTGCGATGGATACCGTCACTGAAGCGCGCCTGGCTATTGCCATCGCACAAGAGGGTGGTATCGGCATTGTTCACAAGAACCTGACAGCCCAGGAACAGGCTGTTCAGGTCGCTAAAGTGAAGCGTTACGAGAGTGGTGTGCTGCGCGACCCCGTCGTCATCACACCCGAGCACACTGTGCTCCAGGTAATGCAGCTGTCTGACGAACTGGGCATCAGCGGATTCCCAGTCATCGACCAGGGCCGTGTGGTGGGCATCGTCACAGGGCGCGATCTGCGCTTTGAGACCCGCTATGACGTCCCCGTTCGGGAAATCATGACGCCACGCGAGCGCCTGATCACCGTGCAAGAAGGCACCAGCCATGAGGAAGCCAAGGGCATCCTGAATAAGCACAAGCTGGAGCGCCTGCTGATCATTGACAACCAGGACCGCCTCAAGGGCCTGATCACCGTCAAAGACATCACCAAGCAAACCACCTTCCCCAATGCCGCACGTGACGCCAATGGCCGGCTACGCGTAGGCGCAGCCGTCGGCGTAGGGCAGGGCACTGAAGAGCGCGTGGAAGCGCTGGTCAAAGCCGGGGTAGATGCCCTGGTCGTAGACACCGCCCATGGTCACAGCCAGGGTGTGATCGAGCGCGTGCGCTGGGTCAAGCAGAATTACCCAGGTGTGCAAGTCATCGGCGGCAACATCGCCACGGGTGCCGCAGCGCGCGCGCTGGTAGAGGCGGGCGCTGACGGTGTCAAGGTCGGTATCGGCCCAGGCAGCATCTGCACCACCCGTATCGTGGCGGGTGTGGGCGTGCCCCAGATCACAGCTATCGACAACGTGGCCACAGCTTTGCAAGGTACAGGTGTGCCCCTGATCGCTGACGGCGGCATCCGCTATTCCGGTGACATCGCCAAGGCCATCGCAGCCGGTGCCGGCACCGTCATGATGGGCGGCATGTTCGCTGGAACTGAAGAAGCCCCCGGTGAAATCGTGCTCTTCCAAGGTCGTAGTTACAAGAGCTATCGCGGCATGGGCAGCATTGGCGCCATGCAGCAGGGCAGTGCAGACCGCTACTTCCAGGAAAGCAGCACGGGCAACCCCAATGCAGACAAGTTGGTGCCAGAAGGCATTGAAGGCCGCGTGCCCTACAAGGGCAGCGTGGTTGCCATTCTGTTCCAGATGGCTGGCGGCTTGCGTGCCAGCATGGGCTACTGCGGATGCGCCACCATTGACGACATGCGCAACCAGGCCGAATTCGTCCAGATCACGGCAGCGGGCATTCGTGAGTCTCACGTCCATGACGTGCAGATCACGAAAGAAGCACCGAACTACCGGGCGGATTGAAGCGGCACCATGCAACACCAGAAAATCCTGATCCTAGATTTCGGCTCGCAGGTCACCCAGCTCATCGCCCGCCGCGTGCGGGAAGCCAATGTGTACTGCGAAGTACACCCTTGTGACGTCAATGACGACTGGGTACGCGCCTACGCCGCTGACGGAAACCTGAAAGGCGTCATTCTCTCTGGCAGCCATGCCAGCGTGTATGAAGTAGACGACAAAGCGCCTGATTCAGTCTTTGCCCTGGGCGTGCCCGTACTGGGCATTTGCTACGGCATGCAAACCATGGCGCAGCAATTGGGTGGCAAGGTAGAAGGCGGGAGCACACGCGAATTCGGCTACGCCGAAGTGCGCGCTCGCGGCCATACCGAGTTGCTCAAAGGCATCGAGGACTTCCACACTCCGGAAGGCCACGGCATGCTCAAGGTCTGGATGAGCCACGGTGACAAAGTCACCGAGCTGCCCACCGGCTTCAAGCTCATGGCCAGTACAGATTCGTGCCCCATTGCAGGCATGGCTGATGAAGAGCGCCGCTTCTATGGCGTTCAATTCCACCCAGAAGTCACGCACACGGTGCAAGGCAAGGCCTTGCTTGACCGTTTCGTGCTGGAAATCTGCGGCACCAGGCCAGACTGGGTCATGCGCGACCACATCGCCGAAGCGGTGGAATCCATCCGCAAGCAAGTGGGCGACGAAGAAGTCATCCTCGGCCTCTCCGGAGGTGTTGATTCTTCCGTAGCTGCAGCCCTTATCCACCGCGCCATTGGCGACCAGCTGACCTGCGTGTTCGTTGACCATGGATTGCTTCGCCTGAACGAAGGCGACATGGTCATGGACATGTTTGCCGGTAAGCTGCACGCCAAGGTGATCCGGGTAGACGCCAGCGACCTGTTCCTTGGTGAACTGGCCGGCGTCACAGACCCTGAACAAAAGCGCAAAATCATCGGCCGCCTGTTCGTGGACGTGTTCAAGGCCGAAGCCGAAAAGCTCAAGGCCAACGGCCAAGGCAACAAAGGCGCGACCTTCCTGGCTCAAGGCACCATCTACCCTGACGTCATTGAGTCAGGCGGAGCCAAGAGCAAGAAGGCCGTCACCATCAAGAGCCACCACAACGTGGGTGGTTTGCCAGAGCAACTGGGCTTGAAGCTGCTGGAGCCTCTGCGCGACCTGTTCAAAGACGAAGTCCGTGAACTGGGCGTAGCTCTGGGCCTGCCGCACGACATGGTCTACCGCCACCCATTCCCCGGCCCTGGCTTGGGCGTGCGTATTCTTGGTGAAGTCAAGAAAGAGTATGCCGACCTGCTGCGCCGTGCCGACGCCATCTTCATCGAAGAGCTGCGCTCTCACATCGACAAGAACAGCGGTAAAAGCTGGTACGACCTCACCAGCCAGGCTTTCACGGTTTTCTTGCCAGTCAAGAGCGTGGGTGTGATGGGCGATGGCCGTACTTACGACTATGTCGTAGCGCTGCGTGCGGTGCAAACCAGCGACTTCATGACCGCAGACTGGGCCGAGTTGCCCTACAGCCTGCTCAAGAAAGTCAGCAGCCGCATCATCAATGAAGTTCGCGGAATCAACCGCGTGACCTACGACGTAAGCAGCAAGCCGCCGGCGACGATTGAGTGGGAGTGAAACCAGGTCCTCCAGGGACTATCACCAGGCATCGAGAAACCGTCGTAACGTTTTGATTTAAAAGAAGATACGTCACGGCAGCTATCGGTGGCTATCGCCGGCCAGCGAAACGGGTTGACGGTAGAACTGACGGTAAGAATCGGGGGTCTGATTAAGACCCTCTCGTTTACTATTGAGACCAAACCGGTCTTTGACGGTAAAACGCTCCCCTGGAAAGCTTGTTTCATGCGGATTTCCGGGCATCGACGGGTCTCCTGACCCCTGACGGTAAAAAAAAGCCGTCACGAAACAGGAGAAAAACCTCGATGCTTACCGACACAGCTGTACACCTGCGTTGCTGGCTCGAAGTTCGTACTGCCCTCGCGCTACGACCCGATCCGTTGCATGTCGCATGCGACCCTGAACCGGGTGACACAGCTCATTGTGGCGCGGGCCAAAGCGGCCGGTCTGCCATTGGAGCTCTTCAGCGTGCATGACCTGCGCCGCAGCGGCTCCACACTGCTCAACGAAGTGGGCTTCGATGGTGACTGGATCGAGAAGTGCCTGGCCCACGAGGAGGGGCGAACCTCGCGTTCGGTCTACAACAAGCCCGAATACGCACCTAACTCGTACGCGCTTAGAGAGGCCAGTTTCAACTTGTATTGCTGAAGCCAATTCAATGTGCGCCCCATCATCGCCAAGGATTACCGCCAGGCGACGACCGCAGGACCGGAACCCTGCGGCCATCCACCTCAGACCACCCGCATTGAGTGCTCACGGCCCCCTCACCACTTGCATCCGCGACCAGAAATGGAGTCCGCCAGCAGGAGTGGTATTGCCAGAACGCCCGCCCCGGCGTGGGCGGATCGACAGTCGGGTCGTTGAGCCCGCTCTATGGCCTCGGAGAATACCTGGTTTGCACTCTTTTTCGGGTTGGTGCCTTTGAATACTCGATGGTCAAACACCGTTGCGTCGGCGTGCTGTCGGGGCAAACTGAGGTCCAGAGGCGCGTACCTTTCTTCTCGCACGCTGAATGGCTCGTCAACCGCTTCCGTCGCCTCTGCAGATCGCGTGACCTTGACTTCGTCAGGACGCGTTGGATGGGAGCTATCGGGCGGATTGCTCCACTCTATACGTGTTCTGGAAGGACGCTCGACCGTCGCGACAGCTCGCTGCGTCGTGCGCAGCTTCTGCGTTGCCGCAGGCAGATGTCTTTCTTCAGAGGTCTGCGCGGTTTTCGTGAGCGCGCGGGGCGATGGCGATGGCGGCAGCAATCTCACCTGAATCGGCGATACAGCTTGCCTCGTGGGTGTGGCGTTCTTGCGGTCAAAGGCGTCGACCAACCACAAGGCCGCGAGATGCAGCACGGTGACCCACAACGCAATGGCGACTCGCCCGAAGTGCGTCCTACGAGAGGTTGGAGAGAGCGAATACACGGAGTTTTCTTATGGGTTGCAAGCGGATGACGGGCAAGTGGGTGCGCGTACGTGGCACAGGCCAAAGGTCCAAGCACCATACCCATCTGGCAAAAAATAAATTAAACAACATTTAATTTCTGTTTTTCGATAATTTTATCTAGAATTGATAAGTTTTCAACAAAGGAGCCCGCTGTGGATGCAGAACACAACGAAGCGAGACAGAGGATCCGCCTAGTCAGCAAGCGTTTTTCCATCGTCTGTGTGTGGTTGATGGTTGGGAGTCTCGTGGCTATCGGAGCCTACTGGCTGGTCGTGAGCCCCGAGACCTTGAGCAGGCAATGGCTGAGCGGCATGGTTTCGGTTCAATCCTTGACGCCAGTTCTTCGAGGTGTCGGCCTCGGCTTGACCTTGATAGCAGCGCTGCCGATGCTGTCAGGGCTGAATCATCTTCGCCGCCTGTTTCTTCTCTATGCTGAAGGAACGATGTTCGGTGAGTTGAATGTGCAAGCGCTGCGTGGCTTGGGACGGTGCTTGATCCTGTTCTCCATTGTCCAGATGCTTTTCACGCCAGCCATGGCGCTGGCGCTTTCCGCAGGCAATCCCCCGGGGGAACGTTTGCTAAGCGTGGGGGTCACTGTGGGCATGCTGGAGGCCGCTCTTGTCGGGGGCTTGCTATTAGTGATCGCTTGGGTCATGAATGAAGCCCGCAAGATTGATGAAGAACAACAGTTGACTGTGTAACTCATGCCGATCGTAGTAAATCTTGACGTGATGCTCGCTAAGCGAAAAGTGCGCTCCAATGAACTCGCACGTGCTATCGGCATCACCGAGGCGAATGTCTCATTGCTGAAGTCTGGGAAGGTTCGCGCAGTCCGGTTCTCAACACTAGAGATAATTTGCCAGTATCTCGATTGTCAGCCCGGTGATCTTCTGGCATACGTTCCGGCGGATGAAGAGTGAAAATTTCGGCGAGACGATAGGTGAGAAAAAAACATCGATAGTCGGCTCACTCCCCTAGTGCACTTCATTACCCGTCTGGCAGAGCGTGGGTAGGGGCGTGCCGTATGGAGCCCCCAGCAGTAAAAGATGCTAAGCAAATTACGTGAACAACAGTTTCCCCCACAATTCTTATTTCTTACAGAGGAGAGACTGTACGTTTTCTGAATTGAGGCTTATTGGACGCGTCCAGTGGAAAACGCCGCAGTTGGAAAAATAGGCGCTATAGCGAATTCTATTTCACGCGCTGACGACAGATGCCCGGATGAAGTTTTTCTGGAGCTTTAGATTTTGGATTTAGGATGCACCCGGAGCATCAAGACCGTTCTCTGAGTTAGTTATCTTGACACGCGGTAATTTTTCGCTCTCCTGAGGATGAGTAATTTTCAAGAACCGACAGGACGGCAATCACTAAACTAGATAGCATTGGAGATAACTCTCTCCAGTGCTATTTCTACGTCGTTGCCTGCGCTGCGTATGCAATTATCCCAAAAGGAGAAATAGTGAAGAGTATTGATTTCAGAATTGCTGCCCCTGAGGACGCTACGGCCTGCATCGACCTGCGAGGACGAACGCGCGAAAATGCTTTCTCTCGGGAGGATCTAAGTGCTTTGGGAGTAAATGAAGAAAGCTGGGCAAATGGCATCGCTGGAGGCAGCATGATCGGCTACATCGGCGACATAGAAGGTAGGATGATTGGCTATTGCTTTGGTGATCGCGACAGCGGAGAGATCGTCGTGCTGGCGTTACTGCCGGAGTATGAAGGATGCGGGATCGGAAAATCGCTGCTACAACTTGTTGTCGCGGAGTTCAGGCGTAGGGGATTCGCCCGGCTGTTCTTGGGCTGCGCTGCTGACCCCGGCGTGCGCTCCTACGGCTTCTATCGCCATCTGGGCTGGAAGCCCACTGGGGAATATGACGACTTGGGTGATGAAATTTTAGAGTTACTGATAGATGGACAACATGGTTAAGATTTTTGCTCCAACATTCAACGGTTGTGGTCCTGAAGTTAGCATATGCAACCAATTATCTTTCAAGGGCTTGTGCTTTGTGATTTTTATGAAGGTTATGCGCAGGGATTTGCCAGAGCGGCACAGGAATCGCTGAGCATAGTGAGACGGCGAATGTCTTGGCTTACTGCATTATTTTCAGGGCAGGACAAGGATAGGGCCAAAATATAATCTGACTCAAGAGGATCAGTGCAGATGAATGTAGCGACTGTTAGCGATTTGGAGCGGGCTCTCGTAGAGATGGCTGATGAGGATCAGCGTGTCCTCAAGCAACTGTTCAAGACTGGAGAGCTCCCCTCGGAAAAGTACCATCCGGCGATGCGTTCTGTTCACGAAAAAAATGTCGGTAGGCTGAAATCAATTATTGAGAAGCAAGGATGGCCTGATAACCTGATTGCCGGAATGAAGGGAGCGGAGGCTGCTTGGCTGATCGCTCAGCATTCCGTGTCCAACATCCCGTTCATGCAAGAATGTGCGAGCATTATGGAGCGAGGCGTGACAAGCGGCAGGGTCGAGGGCTGGCAGCTCGCCTTTCTTAGAGACCGCATCTGCACGTTAAGTGGTCAAAAGCAGATCTATGGGACACAATTTGACGTCGATGAAGACGGTTGGCCTATCCCATTTGCGATAGACAATCCCGAGCAAGTGAACCAACGGCGTTCCGCAGTCGGCCTCAATACAATCGAAGAGCGGATTTCTGAAATGCGCGCTCGAGAAACTGAGCGTAGGAATAACTTGGACGATAGCTAAAGTTGCACAGAAGAATTGAAAACGCCCCAACACGACTAGTCTCTTGGTTATTTTATTCTTGGCTGGGTTTTTTTATTCCGCTAACTGAATGCAGCGTGGCGAGCGCGGCCATATTTCCCGCATAGCCACATCCTCGATCTGCAAGGTCGGATTGCGCGATTTTTGATGGGTCGCCACTAACGGTGAAGGGCAGGGCGGGCGCATGGAGGAAGAGCAAAAAGGTGGGGCAGAGCCAGTTGGCTGCCGATGCCGTATCGAACCATTCCCCGCCGGAAGTACATCTCCAGAGGTCACTGTGTTCCAGGGACTATCGCCAGTTACTGAAAAACTGCTGTACGTGTTAATTCAGGAAAAATACGTCACGCGAGCTATTTGTGACTATCGCCGGCCAGGAAAACAGGTTGGCGGTAGAGCGGAAAATAAGAACTGGAAGTCGGACGTCTGCGACATGACCGTTAGCTGCCTCGCCGATGCCAAGATGGCCGACGGCACACGGGCGATGCGCAAGAGCATCGTTGGTCGGGACTTCTTGCCGGCGTTTAAAAACTGTCTACTCAACGAAATCAGGTCCGACGACCTAGCACGCCTTGTGCAACAAAGTGAAGGCTCGCGGCGCGCCTGCGACAGCCGTTCACGTTCGCGACATCGTGAAGCAGGTCTATGCCTTCGCCATCCTGCATGGGGAAAAGGTGGACAACCCGGCGACCGATATGGGCGCAGCCTCGATTGCGACCTTCGCACCCAAGGAGCGCGCCGTGTCGCCGCTGGAGATCCGGCTGACGTCGCGGCAGATCGAGTCGGTGGCCACGTATCCGACTATTCGTCTGCCTCTGCGCATGATTCTGCTGACGCTGGTGCGCAAAAGCGAGCTGGTCGAGGCCACCTGAGACGAGATTGACCAACCCGGCGTCGTTCGACAGGCGGTATTTCGGGCCGATCAGCGCATCCGCCGTGATCGGCATGGAGCATCCGGTCTGGCTGGAGAAACGTCCGTGATGACCGCCGACTCGCTGCACGTTGGCGTGCCTCTGGTCGTGCCATCGGGCGTGTCGAGCCGGTGGCGTTCAAGCTGTCGCCCAGCGTGCAGCCGCCTCAGGCCAGTGGCCCGTGCCCCAACCAGATGGCCTTCGTTTCGGTGTACTCGCGGATCATGTCGGGGCCAAGTTCCCGGCCGATGCCGCTGAGCTTGTATCCCCCGAACGGCACGTTGAGCCCGAATGCACGCCAGGTGTTGACCCACACCACGCCGGTGCGCAGCGCTTTCGACACCCGGGCGATCCGGTCGACGTCCTGGGACCAGAATCCGGACACAAGTCCGAACTCGGACTCGTTCGAGATGGCGATGGCTTCCTGTTCACTGCCGAAGCGGATCAGCGATCCGATCGGGCCGAAGATCTCCTCACATCGGACCCGCGACGTGCGCTCAGGCGTCGCGTACACGGTCGGCTCGACGAACAGGCCGGTCTTGCCTCCACCGAGCGCGGCGCCGGAGTGTCCGCCGTAGAGCAGTGTGGTCTCCTGCTCCTGTTCCGCGATGGCGAAGTAGCCAGTGACCTTCTCATAGTGCGGACGCGACGCCAGCGGGCCAATCTGAACCTTCGGGTCGAGAGGGTCGCCGATCACGACCTTCTCCAGTGCAGCGCGTAGCCCGGCGAGTACCTCGTCATACACGCTCTCATGCACCAGCAGGCGCGAACCGGCGTTGCAGGCTTGGCCGGTGCCCGAGATCAGGCCGGCAACAAGGCTGGGGATGGCTCGAGAGAGGTCCGCTTCGGGAAAAACGATCTGAGGTCCCTTGCCGCCCAGCTCTAGGGTCGTGCGTAGGACGCGGTTCGCCGCGGCCTTGGCGATCTGGATCCCGGCGCCGGTCGAACCTGTGAACGCCACCTTGTCGATGTCGGGGTGATTCACCAGCGCTTGGCCCGTCTCACGGCCACCCGTTACTACGTTGATCACGCCTGCCGGCACGCCAGCCTGGTGTGCCAGTTGGGCCAGCCGCAGCGTCGAGACCGGCGTGACCTCCGACGGCTTGACCACGATCGTGTTCCCCGCCGCGATCGCCGGGAACAGCTTCCAGGACAGCAGCAGCAGCGGGTTGTTCCACGGAGCGATCGCGGCGATGACGCCGATGGGCTCCGGCCGGGTCCACGCGTCGTGTCCCGGCGCGGTCGGCTGAAGCGCCGCACCGTGATCGTTGATCGCGAGATGCCGGACGTAGTCGGCCAGCGCCGGAAGCATCGAGGTGACGCCCCGCATCTCGGTGATCGTCTTGCCGTTCTCGTGGACTTGCAGCCGGGCTAGTTCCTCGACATGCTCCCGGATCAGGTTGGCGAAGACCCGCATGATCTCGGCGCGTGCGGCGATCGGTGTGTTCGCCCAATCAGGGAAGGCCGCGCGGGCTGCGCGTACCGCCTGGTCGACGTCCGCCGCTGAGCCGAGTGCTACGAAGCCCCACTCGGTCTCCTCATACGGATCGAGGCACCGGAAGGTCTTGCCATCCGAGGGGGTGGCGGCAACGCCGGCAATGAAGTGCTGGTACTGAGTATTGGGGTCGATCTCCGGGAATCGGGTCGACACTTGGAATGCGGCCGCAGTCATTGCGTCACCGGCACAGGCAGTTCGGCGCCGATTCGCAGGCCGACGCGACGACCAAAAGTGATTGACCGCAGCACGGATGTAGCGCAGGCGTACTCGTGATAGAAAAGCCCCGTGATCTCTCCTGCCGCGTACAGGCCGGGGATGGCCCGGCCCGTAGGCGTGAGGACGCGTCCATCGCTGTCGGTCTTGAGGCCACCGAAAGTGAACGTAACTGCCCCGGTGAGCGGAAAACCATAGAAGGGGCCTTCGCTCACAGACTCGGCCCAATTCGATTTGGGCGGGTTGATACCGGTCGTGGCCGCGCCATCGGGTCGGCTGGGGTCGATCCGCGTGCCAGGCACTGCGGCATTGAATGCTGCGACCGTTCTCCCAAGCCCTTCGGCGTCGATCCCGAGCTGGTTTGCTAGCTGCTCGATGGTGTCGGCAACGACCGGCGCGATGTCTGTCACGTTGAGGGCGGCTGAGTACGGATTCGCCATGTACTTCCGATCCCCGATCAGGAAGGCCTTCTGGTTCTGGTTACGCCATATCTCCCATCCGAGACGCTCGAAGGTGCGATCCAGTGTGCTCGCCCCCTCATCGAAGAAGCGCTCGCCCTGCGCATTGACCACGATGCCGAACAAGTATGACCAAACGACCGCATCGGCCTTGCGAGAGCGGGGGTCGACCCCTTCTGCGTGGATCATGTCGAACTGCCCTGAAGTGCCGGCGCCGATGTTCATCGCCATGCGAATGCCGTCGCCGGTGTTGTTCAGGATGCCGGGGGCGATGGGCACGAGGTCGACGGCGCGCTCGCCGAGATACTGGGTGAGCATCTCGGGGTTGCCTTCGAATCCTCCGCACGCGAGCAGCACGGCTTTGCCGAGCAGTGGTCGGATCCGTCCGTCTGCGCCTCGAACGTTGACACCGGCGACGAGGCCATCTTCGAGGTGCAGACTGACCGCTTCGGTCTCGTAAAAAACGTCGGTGTGCTTGTGCGCGTCAACGGCGTCGCCGACGTGATGCACGATAGACGCGCCGCCGCCGACCGGTTGCCACATCGCGTGTGTTCCGCCACCGCTCTCGTGGAATCCAAGGGCGAATAGGGGCAACTTCTCGATCTCGACGCCGAAGCCTTTCACATAGTCGAGCGCCTCCATAACGTTCGCCTCCATGATTTCGCAGTAGGTGGCGTCGGCGAGCCCGTTGCTTTGTTGGGAGACCAGATGCTTCCAGTCGGGGTCGAATTCACCGTCGTCGTTCAGGCGCAGTGCGGCATTCGTCCACCGCGTCGCGCCACCGCGTTGATCGCTCGGGGCACGTTCGATCACGGCGATCCTGGCCCGCCCGCCGCTGGCATCGTGACAACTCGCGGCGGCGGCGAGTCCCGCTGCTCCCATCCCCACGATTACCAGGTCGTACATGTTGTGCTTGGTCACTTTCGTCTCCTTTGTTGTTAATCAAATGTTCAGTCGTGGGTCACCATCTAGAAACCGCAGTTGAAGGTGGCGTATCCGGACGGCTGCGAATGCAGGCCAGGTTGTGCTCTGATCTTCCCGAAGGCGTTGTGTGGGACGCTGATCGCGAACGTCGCAGAGACGCTTCGAGTGCGAGGGCGCGCCCCACGCCAACGCCACCATTGGTGATGACCACATTGGCCTCCTTGAATACGGTCATGTCTGTCTCCCTACTTCTTTCATGCGATTTTTGGTCGATGCGGCCATCAGGACTGCAGGTGCGGCCAGGCCAACGTCTGCACTAAGGTTAGGGCTGTCATGACGAACCCACAATGCAAATCTCATCGCTGTTTGGTTGAGTCCTTCTAAAGAGAGGCCGGATCTTGTTCCGCCCCGCATCGACGGCCCCACAGGCGCACAAGATCGCCGAGGTGTTCTTCGAGTCCAAAAAGGCGCACGCAACCGCGATGGTCTCACCGAAAGAGCAAGCGGCCATTGGTGACATGGCCAGCTTTGCGACCGCAGGCGCATTGATGCACTTGGCGAGAGTGAGGAGTTCTCGAATGACGGGGTGCGCTTGGACTTCAGCTCGGTCAATCCGGCAAGGTGGAGCCAACGCTGCCAGTCATCCATGCGGCGCATCGAATACAGCAGGGTTCCTTGCGATAGATCCGCCAGCGTGGTGAGCTGGCAAGTGTCGCGGAGGTAAGCCGGCTACACACCGGTGGAAAGGCGTCGTCGAACAGTCGAACTACCTCCAGGCTAACCGGCATTTTCTTGCCCATATAGGACGCCATATCCACATCTTCGGCTTCAAAGCGAATGTCGCGAAAGCAGGCGGTTGTGGTTGATTTTTTTGAGAAAAACTAAAGATTTCTGGTGAAAAAACTCCCTTGTCCAAAAAGAGGAAGGTTCCGATACTTAAATCTAGTGAATCTAAAACCTGGAGACAATCCATGGAAATTAATAAGTGCCCGGATGGGCACTTCCACAATGACGCGAACGGCATGGTGCTGTTGGGCGCGCGCCGTGGAGGCAGTGGCGAGACACGCTTTCCTCCGCTCAAGTTTCTGCATGCTGGCGAGACAGCGGAACATGTGGCCATGGGCACCGGCGGGCGCCTGTACACGTATACCACCGTGCATCCCGGCAAGGCACCAGCCTATGCGCTGGGGGAAAAGGTTGGCGAAGGTCCGGGTGAACTACCGCTGACTGCGGGGCTTGAGCTGGAGCAGCAGCAGCAGACCTTCGGCATCCTGCGCAACTCGGCTGACAGGATAGAAGCGCGTCTAGCGTTCTCCGAGAAGCGCAAGCCCAATTTCCTGGGGCATTGAACGCCCGTCTCGCAGGCCGGATTTGGAATCCATTGAAAATCATCAGGAGACAGTTCTATGAAGCGCAGAGACTTTCTTGCAACGCTGGGATCGATCGCGGCTGCAAGCCAATCCTTTGCATCGCAGCCTTACAGCTTCAGCGGCAAGCAACTGCGATTCTGCATTCCATACAACGCGGGCGGCGTTGCGGACGTGAGCGGCCGCATTGGGCTTGAAGGTTTGCAGGCTGCGCTCGGCTCAGGGCCCGTTGTCCTCGACAACCGGCCTGGAGCAAATGGGAACATTGGCACCGAATACGTCTCTCGCCAGCCCGCGGATGGAACCAACTTCCTGGTTATTCCATCCTCCCAATTGACAACGAATGCCTTTGTTCCGGAACTTCGTATCAAGGGCCTTGATGTCCTTGAGCGGTTCGTTCCCGTGGTGCCTCTGGCCGACATACCGCTCGTTCTCATGGTGAACGCAGAAAGTGGTGTCAAATCCCTCGCCGACTTCACGCGAAGAGCCAAAACCTCCGAGCTCCGGTTCGGGAATCCGGGGGTTGGAACGCCTCATCACCTCGCCGCACTGCTCCTGGAAAAGCACACCGGCGTGCGGATGATTCATGTGGCGTACAAGGGCGGATCCCCCATGGTGGCGGATCTTGCAGGGCAGCATCTCGATGCGGTGTTCTCGAGTTGGAGCACCGCGCACGGCTTGGTTGCTTCCGGCAAGCTCAAGCCGCTCGGATCGCTGCAGTCGGGTGCAGCTTTCAACAATCTTCCATCGCTTAATGCCGAGCTGGGTGGCACGTCGGTACCCACATGGAGCGGCGTCTTCGCCGTTGCAGGATCACCGGATAGCGCGATGGAGGCAGTGAATCAAGCGACACTGGCCGCATTGCGCAGTCCGAAGCTGGAAGAGCGCTTCAAGGAGCTCGGGATAGTCCCGATCCCAATGTCCCGCGCGGAATGCCTTGCGAAGCTCAAGGAAGAAGCTCGCTTTATGAAGACCTTTCTTGCGCAAGTTCAGATCGACTTCTCTAAATAAGGTGGAGGCAATGAGCGAGCAAATTCGGATTCCGGTCGCCATCATGCGCGGCGGCACCAGCAAGGCGGTATTCCTCGCGCAGCGTGATGTGCCGTCCGACGCAGACCGCAGAGCACGCATGCTGCTGGCGCTCTTTGGAAGCCCTGACCCACGGCAGATCGACGGTCTTGGTGGCGCTGACATTCTCACCAGCAAGTGCGCCATCATCGGCCCGCCGTCGCGGCCGGATGCAGATATTGACTACACGTTCGCCCAGATCGGAATCGATGCGCCGACGGTCAGCTACGAAATGGTCTGCGGCAACATATCGTCGGCGACGGGCGTCTATGCATTGCAGGAAAAACTGATCGAGGCCCGGGAACCGGTCACCGAAGTGCGCGTCCACAACACCAATACCGGAACGATTCTCCGGTTGCTGGTGCAATGCGCGGACGGCGAGCCCCGCGTCGAGGGGAGCTGCGAGATTGACGGCGTTCCAGGCAGCGGCGCAGAGGTCGCTCTTGACTATTCAGGTACCAGCGGCGGAGCAACCGGCAAGCTCCTGCCGACGGGGAACCCGCGGGATTCGATCCACGTCCCGCTCCTGGGAAGGGAGATCGAAGTTTCCATTGTCGATGTGGGCACTGTGTGCGTTTTCATCCACGCCACGGATCTGGGAGAAATGGGATGCGAACTGCCGGGGGAGTTCAACGCCAGGACTTTCGAGGTCGCGGAATTCATACGCCAATGGGCTGCCGAACACTGCGGGCTTAAAGGCATCTACACGCCCTATCAGATTCTCGTCGGCCCGCGCCAGAATTACAGGGCTTTTGGAGGTGGGCGCATGATCGAAGCCACTGAGATGGATCTGGTGGCGCGCATGGTGGGCGCGAACAGCCTCGTGCACAAGGCGTTCCCCGGCGGAGGCTCGGTATGCCTGTCGATCGCGGCCCAGATTGAAGGGACGGTGGCAGCCCAAGCGCGTGGCGACCACCAAGGGCCAGCGCGCATTCGGATCGGACATCCGAGCGGCGTACTAAGCGTATACGGGCATGTAACCTGTGGCGTTGATGGCGAATGGTCGGTGCAGGAAGTTCACTTTGTGCGTACTGCCAGGCGGCTGATGGATGGCTTCGCTTACGTGCGCGCGAGCGTCCTCAACCAATGAGTGCAAGCACCTCACCTTTACCAGAAGTTGGTCTGCTCGAATACTGGCATCAGTCTTTGACGCCTTCTTTGAGTCAACTCTGCACGCGGTAACGGGGCTTAGGGTGATGTTGCTACCGGACGGAGCGGATCCAATCTAAAAAGCTTCGCGGGAGCAGACCGTCGAACACCATGGGCGCCGGGTGCGTTTCTTCTCCAAGGTCGAATTGGTCAACTTGCTGGAGCAGGAGATGGTCTGCAACAAGAGCGGGCAGATGGCTCACGGCCTGGCGCACCTGAACATGATGGTGCTCGACGAGTTGGGCTCTCTGCTCTTCAGCGCCTTGGGCGGGGCCTTGCTTTTCCTGGCCAACGTCTTCGGCGATGCCAAGATGACCACGGCGCTGCTGAACCGCCGGTCACTTTCCGTCGGTGATATCGAGGAATGTGCCGGTGACAAAAGACACCTTGCCGCCCGCGGGCCACAGGACCGCCCCAACAAGGTAAAGGACCGGGGAGCGCCTACCGGGACGGGACACTAGCTACGGTGCGCGGACCCCCAGTTACTGCCGCTGTCACAGCTAGGGTAAACCCCTTTTATCAACCGGAGGTAACGATGTTATCCTTTGGGGTAACGATGTTACCTACAGAGAGTTATATGCCGACACTTCCGAAAGGCGAGAGTGAGACACAGTCCTTGGAGCAGACCGCGCCACGCGTTCCAGTAGCCATGTGCGAGCGCCTCTCGCCAGTCGTCATGGAGATATACGCCGCGGGAGACTTTCACCGTGTGGATATGCGAACCATCGCTCGTGAAGCTGGCATGAGCTTCCGCACGATCTACCGGTACTTTGGTGACAAGGAATCGCTGTTGTTCTATTTCATCCAGTATTGGCTGAGCGGGCTATACCCGGCTGCGTTGACGCCGCTCGACGGCAATGGAGACTTGCGCTCCAAGCTACTGGGAGTGCTGAAGCTGCATTTCGAGTTCTATGAGAAGAATCCGAACGTGGGCCGCATCATCTTCATGACGGTTCCGCTGGAACGATGGATGCGTGACCCGAGTTATGCCCAGCGCGAACTGATGCTGCGCATGCTCAAGGCCATCAGTGACGCTCAACAGCGGGGAGAGCTGCGGTATGAGCTGGACAGCCGCTTGATCCTTGACATGTTCAACGCGATCTTCAACCGTGCCTTCCTCATGTGGGAATACCGCCGCCGCAGCTATTCGCTGACGGCGCAAGCAGAGCCGCTGCTGTCGGTGCTGTGGAACGGGGTGGTGGCCAGCAGGCCTCCCGCGAAAAATACCTTAGAGGCTTCTGTGAAGAAGGCTTCATCGCGCAAGACCGCCGTGAAGTAAGACCGCCTCGAATCAATACCGCTCTGACACGAATTTGGGTCCGCCAGAGACCCAAGGATTACCTGCGCCTGACGAGGCCGCTGTTTCAACCACCACAGGAGACAACATGCATAAAAGACAATTCATTACCACGCTTTCCGGCGTCACGCTGGCGGGTATCTCCGGCCTGACCCGCGCGCAGCGCTTGGGCACCCCGGGCGTGACGGGCAGCGAAATCAAGATCGGCCAGACGCTGCCGCTCAGCGGCCCGGCTGCGAGCTATGCTACCAACGGCAAGGCCATGGCTGCGTGGTTTGATTTGGTCAACGCGGAGGGCGGCATCAATGGGCGCAAGCTCAAGCTGGTGCAGCTCGACGATGGCTACAGCCCACCGAAAACCGTGGAGCAATCGCGCCGCCTGGTGGAGCGCGAACAGGTGGCTTTCATCGCATTGCCCGTGGGAACGCCCACCGGAGTGGCGGCGCGTGGCTACTTCAACAGCGCAAAGGTGCCGCAGCTCTTCATTGGCTCCGGTGCCGCTACGTGGACGGACGATGTGGCCAAGTTTCCCTGGAGCCTGGGCTGGCAGCCCCTGTTCACCGACGAGGGGCGCACTTTGGCCAAGCACATCCTGCAGACGCGGCCGAACGCCAAGGTCGCGGTGCTCTACCAAAATGACGACGCCGGCAAGGATTTGCTGCGTGGTCTGAAGGACGGCCTGGGCGTCGCCGTGAAACAGATCGTGCGTGAAGAGTCGCACGAGGTGACGGACCCGACGGTGGACTCGCAGGTGATCTCCATGCAGGCATCGGGCGCCGACGTGCTGGTGATGTGGGGTTCCCCGAAGGCCACTATCCAGTCGCTGCGCAAGGCCCATGACATCGGCTGGCGGCCCACCATCTACATCAACCAGAACTCGTCATCGGTGCCCACGGTGTTGACCTCGGTGGGGCTGGACAAGGCTAAGGGTGTCATCAGCGCGGCATTCCTCAAAGACCCGGCCGACCCTACCTGGAAGAATGACCCTGGGCTCCAGGCCTGGAGCGCTTTCATGGACAAGTACAACAGGGGCGCCGCCAAAGACTACAACGCCGTGTACGGCACCTGCGTTGCGCAAACAGTGGTGCAGGTGCTCAAGCAGTGCGCCAACGACCTCACGCGCGAGAACATCGTGCGCCAGACGCGTCGCTTGGACCTGGAACTGCCCATGATGCTGCCAGGCCTGCGCATCAAGACCAGTGACGCCCATCCGCATCCGGTGACGGGTCTGCGCCTGCAGCAGTTCGACGGCACGAGCTGGAAGCTGATGTCGGTCTGACGAGGTGAGCGTAGCGATGGACCCCATTCTTTCCGTACGCGATCTGACGATCCGCTTTGGCGGTGTCGTCGCGTTAGACGCTTTCTCGATGGACGTGCCCGAGGGCAGCATCTTCGGCCTGATCGGGCCGAATGGCGCAGGCAAGACGACCTGCTTCAACTGTATTAGCGGTTTGTACCGGCCCACGCGCGGTAGCGTGCGCTTTGGTCGCTCAGAACTGACGCGCCTGCCACGCCACGGCGTGACCCGATTGGGCCTCAGCCGCACTTTCCAGAACGTGGCGCTCTATCCTTCGCTTACGGTGCGTGAAAACGTGATGGTGGGCGCGCACGCACGGCTGCCCATGTCCATGCTGGGCGCCGCGCTGCGCTCGCGTGCCGTCCGTGCGGTCGAGGAGGAAATCGCGCACTCGGCCGACGTGGCGCTGGCCACGCTGCGGCTGTCCGCGTATGCGGAACGGGGTGTGGCGGAACTGCCGGTGGGCATCCAGCATCGCGTGGAAATCGCACGGGCGCTGGTGACCCGGCCCAGGTTGCTGCTGCTCGACGAGCCAGCCGCTGGACTGACCGCCGGCGAGGTGGACGAACTGCGTGAGGTGCTGCTGCGCCTGCACGAGGAACTGAAGCTGACCATGGTGATCGTGGAACACAACATGCGCTTCGTGATGAAGACCTGCTCCGACCTCGCGGTGCTGAGCTTCGGCCGCAAGCTGGCGCAGGGCTCGCCCGAGGCGGTGACGAACGACCCGGCGGTGATCGATGCCTATCTCGGAGGTGTGCTGTGACCCAACGGCTTGAAATCCGCAATCTGGCGGTGGCCTATGGCCGAACCGCGGTGGTGCACGGCATCGACCTGCACGTGCAGGCCGGCGAGATGGTGGCGCTGCTCGGTGCCAACGGCGCGGGCAAGACGTCGATCCTGCGCGCGATCAGCCACCAGCAGGTGACGGCCACGGGCACGCTGCGCTTCGAAGGCCAGGACATCATCGACATGCCCGCGCCAGCGATCGCCGAACTGGGCATCGCGCATGTGCCGGAGGGCCGTGGCACCTTTGCCGACCTGACGGTGCTGGAGAACCTGCGCGTGGGCGCGATCCGCCGCCGCGACAAGGACGGCATCGAGCAGGACATCGCCCGCATGCAAGCGCTGTTTCCCAAGCTGGCCACCCGTGCGAGGCAGATAGCGGGGACGCTCAGCGGCGGCGAGCAGCAGATGCTCGCCATCGCCCGCGCGCTGATGATGCGTCCCAGGATGCTTCTGCTGGACGAGCCTTCGTTCGGCATTGCTCCGCGCGTGACCCAGGAGATCTACGAGCTCCTGCGCGAGTTGCGCGAAAGCGAGCACCTCACTGCGCTCATCGTGGAGCAGAACGCCAACATTGCGCTCGACTTGGTCGACCGGGCCTACGTGCTCGAAAGCGGACGCATTACCGCGCAAGGCACCGCCACCGCGCTGCGTGAAGACGATACCGTGCGCCGCAGCTACCTCGGCCACTAGATCAACCAAGGACTTTCCATGCAAGCAATCCTTCACCAGATAGCCTCGGGCCTGGCTGCGGGCGGCATCTATGCCAGCCTCGCCATCGCGCTCGTGCTCATCTACCGCTGCACTTCATCCGTTAATTTCGCGCAGGGCGAATTGGCGATGTTCTCCACCTACATGAGCTGGGCGCTGGTTCAGGCCGGCGCGTCGTGGTGGGTGGCCTTCGCCATCGTTGTCGTGGGTTCCTTCATGCTCGGGGTCGCGCTGGATCGGACGATATTCCAGCCCTTGCGGCACAAGCCCGTACTCTCGGTCGTTGCGGCCAGTATTGCGCTGCTCATCATACTCAACAGCCTGGTCGGCTGGCTGTTCGGGCATGAACTGCAAGAGTTTGCCACGCCGTTTGGCGGTACCCTCAGCCGTGCGGAGCCCTTTCTCTCCGCCCACGAGGCGGGCGTTCTGCTGGTGACCATCGCCGAACTGGCGGCGGTGTTCGTGTTCTTCCGCTTCACGCGCTTCGGTCTGGCGATGCGCGCTGTGGCGGTGAACCCGGCGTCGGCGGAGCTGGCAGGCATCAACACCAACAAGGTGCTGGCCGTGGGCTGGGGCCTTGCGGCGGTGGCCGGCGCCGTGGCGGGGCTGATGGCTGCGCCCATCGTGTTCCTGGAGCCGTCGATGATGATGAGCCCGCTGATCTATGCGCTGGCGGGCGCACTGCTGGGCGGCATCGCCAGCCCCGTGGGGGCCGTGGTCGGGGGCTTCACCGTCGGGGTGCTGGAGAACCTGTTGGGGGCCTACGTGGTCGGCAACGACCTGAAGCTGACCTGCATCATGCTGCTGATCATTGCGACGCTGGTCTTGCGGCCCGCCGGCATCTTCGGCAAGACCGCACAGGCGAGGGTGTGAGCATGAATACCTTGAACACTCCCTTCGTCGCGTGCCCGGCGGCATCGACAGCCTGGCTGCGCGGGGCGGCCACGGCGGCCGGTCTCGCGCTGATGGCCTGGTCCTTCGGCTGGCAAAGCTACCCGCTGTACGTGATGACGCAGGTGCTGATCTACGGCATCGCCATCATGGGCCTGAACCTGCTCACCGGCTACACGGGCCAGATCTCGCTAGGCCATAGCGCCTTCTTCGCAATCGGCGCGTACGCTACCGCGGTGCTCTCGCACCACCTGGGCTGGCCGCTCTATGTGGGCGTGCCGACGGCGGCGGGGCTGTGCTTCGTTGCCGGTTTTCTTTTCGGCTTTCCGGCCCTGCGGCTGCCCATGCTCTATCTGGCGCTTTCCACCTTCGCGGTGGCGGTGGTGACGCCGCAGGCGCTCAAGTGGAAGCGAATCGAGTGGCTGACTGGCGGCGTGCAGGGGATCATCCTGGACAAGCCCGCATTCCCAGGCATGCTGGCCGACCGGGCGGACTGGGCCATCATGATCAGCGTCGCTGCTTGCGCGCTCTGCGCCTTCCTGCTGGCGCGGAGGATCCTTGGCTCTCAGTTCGGCCGCCTGGTGGACGCCTCGCGTGACCAGCCCCTCGCGGCGGCAGCGGGCGGACTTAACATCACTGCCATCCGTACGCAGATGTTCGGACTCAGTGCGGCTTTCACCGGACTGGCTGGCGCCTTGAGCGTGGTGGTGGGCCAGTTCGTCTCACCCGAGAGCTTCCCCTTCCTGCTCTCGGTGTCCCTGCTGGTGGGTAGCTTCGTGGGCGGGGTGCGCAGCCTGTGGGGTGCTTTCCTGGGCGCCGCCTTCATCGTGCTCACGCCCAATATGGCCGAGAGCCTGTCGAAATCCGCCCCGTGGTTGATCTTTGGCTCCGCACTGCTGGCCGTGGTTTTCCTTGCGCCTAACGGCTTGAGCGGCTTGATCACCGGCCTCTGGCGTAACCGCGCAAATTCCTCCTCGAACCAATCTTAAGGCTTGTTCCATGCAACCAGTATTCATCGCCGGCACGGGCATGACCCGTTTCGGCAAACACATTGATCGCGGTCTCAAGTCGCTCGCCGCCGAGGCGATCGGCGCGGCCATCTCTGACGCGGGCATCACCGCGGCCCAGTTGCAGGCGGCCTACATGGGCAACGCCGCTGCCGGCGTCATGACTGGCCAGGTACTGATCCCCGGACAGGTGGCCCTGCGCGGTATGGGCATAGGACGGATCCCGGTCGTCAACATCGAGAACGCTTGTGCCACCTCGGCCACGGCCTTTCAGCAAGCGGTGCAGATGATCGCGCTGGGCGCCTACGACATCGTGCTCGTCGCGGGTTTTGAAAAACTCTACAGCGAGGACAAGGAGCGTACCTTCTCGGTGTTCCACGGCGCGGTGGACCTGGAGGCTATCGATGACGTGATGGCTATGTTGCAGGCCAACCTGTCGCGCAACGGCTCGGCCGCCGACTTCGCAGGTGCGGGCCGTTCTCGCTCGCTGTTCATGGACGTATATGCCGCGATGGCGCGTGACTATATGGCGGAAAGCGGCGCGATCCAGCGCGATTTCGCGGAGGTGGCGGCCAAGAATTCCTTCCATGGAAGCCTGAACCCGAAGGCGCAGTTCCAGGACGTGCTAACGGTGGATCAGGTGCTAGCGGCCCCCATGATCGTAGACCCGATGACGCGCCCCATGTGTGCGCCTATCGGTGACGGCGCGGCGGCGCTAGTGCTCGTATCGGGCAAGGCCGCGAGGCAACTTGGCCTGCGTGACACGGTGCGCGTGTTGTCTTCCGTTATGGCGTCGGGCTGGGACTACGCTGAAGGAATCGACAAGAAGGAGCGGCTGGTGCCGGTGGTAGCCGCGCAGGTCTATGAGGCGGCAGGCGTGGGGCCTGAGGCTCTGGACGTAGTTGAGCTCCACGACGCGGGCGCACCGGCCGAGCTGATGTACTACGAGCATCTGGGCCTGGCCGCCGAAGGCGAGGGCGCAGCGCTTCTCCACAGCGGGGCTACGCGGCTGGGCGGGCGCGTTCCGGTCAACCCCTCCGGCGGCCTCTTGCGCAAGGGCCACCCCATCGGTGCCTCGGGCTGCGCCCAACTGGTGGAACTGGCCGATCAACTGCGCGGGCGCTGCGGCCCGCGTCAGGTAGAGGGCGCGCGCACCGCGCTCGCGGAGAACGGCGGCGGCTGGATTGGCGAGGACGCTGCGGCCATCGTCATCAGCATTCTTCAAAAGGAGTGAGGCGCGATGACCGTGATTTTGCACCCCAATATCGCGTCAATCGTCGCGTCGTTTGTTCAGGCCGATCCACAGCGCGAGGCGCTGCTGTTCGAAGGCGGGCCCGCGCTGGCGGATGTGCATCGCAGCTATGGCGATCTGTGGAAAAACGCGCAGCGTCTGGCACGTGGCCTTTCCGCACGCGGTGTGGGGCAGGGCAGCGTGATTGCGTTGCTGATGGCCAACCACGCTGAATTCGTCGAGATCATGATCGCTACTGCATTGCTGCGTGCGGTGCTCGTGCCTATCGACCCGCGCACACGCGGCGAGAAGTTGGCATTCATGATCAGCAACTCCAAGGCCATCGGCATCATTACCGCCGACTACGCGCTGCACAACGTAGAGGAAATAGTGAATGCGGGCACCCGGGTCGATTGGATTGCCGCGCTCACCACCGATGAAGGACCGATCCCGGAAAAGTGGACCCTGCGCGTGGAGGATTACGCCCGCCTGAGCGCCGAGGGCGAGGACTTGCCCGTGCCGCAAGACAATGGCGACGAGGTGATGCAGATCATCCACACCTCGGGCACCACGGGCGACCCCAAGGGTATTGTGCTGACACATCGCCGTTTCTGTGAAACAGGCGCGGCGGCCATGCAGGGCTTTGGCTATCGGCCGGATGACCGGCTGTACTCCGGCCTCTCGCTCACGCATGCGAATGCGCTGCTGGTGACGCTGGCGCCCGCGTTGCTGGGCGGCTTGCATGTGGTGTTCTCGCGGCGTTTCACGCGCTCGCGGCTGTGGGACATCACCCGCAAATACCGATGCACTTCGTTCACGTTGCTGGGCGGCATGACGACCACGCTATACGCAGAGCCGCCACGCCCGGACGACTCCGACAACCCAGTGCGCTTCGTCGTCTCGGCTGGCATGCCGGCGGCGATCTGGGAGAAATTCGAGCAGCGCTTCGGCGTGAGGGTGCTGGAGTTCTATGGGTCAGCCGAAGGGGGGCTTGCGGTCAAGCCGATCGGAGTCGGCCCGGTAGGCAGTATCGGCCGCATCGCGCCTTACCTCATTCATCGCATAGTTGATGAAGTAGGTGAAGAGGTGCCGCGTGGAACGCCTGGCGAACTGCTGCTCCGCCCGGCCAATGGATCGCCGTATCAGGTGGAATACGTTGGCAATCCAGAGGCGTCCGTCAAGAAGGGTTCTGGCGGCTGGCTGCACATGGGTGACGTGGTGCGGGAAGACGCTAACGGGTGGCTGTTCTTCGAATACCGCAAGGGCGGCGGCATCCGCCGAAACGGTGACTTCATCACACCGGCTTACGTAGAGAAGGCTCTCGCCGAGTCAGGCCAAGTGTGTGATGTTTATGTGTATGGTGTGCCGGCTTCTTCGGGCGTGCCTGGCGAAAAAGACGTGGTCGCTGCTGTGGTTCCTGCCCAGGGGAAAGCACTCGACGTGCAAGCGCTGTTCCGCCGCTGCCGCGAGGCGCTGGAGCCCAACTTCGTGCCAAGTTTCATTCAGGTGATTCCGGAGATTCCGAAGACTGCGTCCGAAAAACCGCAGGAGCGCTTCCTGGTCGAGGCTTTGGTTGCCCAACCACAGAGCGTGTATACCGAAGAAAAAGCGGCCGACACATACTCAGGCGTCAGGAAGGCGGCGACATGAAACTCGATCACAGTGTGGCCGCCGTGGTAACGGGCGGTAGCAAGGGACTGGGTGCCGCGGCTGCGTTGCGGCTGGCTGGGCATGGCGTCAAGGTGGCGCTGTTCGATCTCGACGCCGAGGCGGGCGAGGCACTGGCAAGGCAGATCGGCGGCATCTTCTGCCATGCCGATGTAGGGTCCGAGCAGAGTGTCGAAGCGGCTTTTGCGCGAGCCCGGCAAGCCCATGGCCAGGAGCGCATGCTGGTGAACTGTGCCGGCATCGTGAGCGCTCACAAAACCGCTGCACGCGACAAACACACAGGCGCGATCCGGACCCACCCGATGGCGGACTACGAGCGGGTCATCCGCATCAACCTACTTGGCACCTTCTGCTGCATAGCCCAATCCACTGCCGGCATGCTGGCGCTGGATCCGTTGCCGGACGGCGAGCGTGGCGCGGTGGTCAACACCGCGTCGATCGCGGCCGATGAAGGACAGATGGGACAGGCAGCGTACTCCGCATCCAAGGCGGGTGTGGTGGGTATGACGCTGCCCATTGCACGCGATCTGGCGAGCGAGGGTATCCGCGTCAACACCATCAAGCCGGGTTTCTTCGACACGCCGATGCTGCGCGGCGGCCCCGAACACGTGCGGCGGGCCTTGGAGGCTTCGGTGCCCTTCCCAAGCCGGGTGGGTTACCCGGACGAGTATGCGCGGCTGGTGGAATTTTTGCTGACCAACGGCTACATGAATGGCGAATGTGTGCGCCTGGATGGCGCGGTAAGGATGAGTCCGCGATGAATAAGCTCTTCGAGAACAGAACCGCCCTGGTGTTAGGCGCAGGTGCGGCCGAGGTGGGCCCTGGCAATGGTGCCGCGATTGCGATCCGGCTGGCCGAACAGGGGGCCTTGGTGTTTGCCGCCGACAAGGACATCGAGGCCGCACGGCGCACCCAACGGCTAGCGGAGCAATCTGGCGGGCGCTGCGAGGTGATCGAGACGGACGTGTGCGAGGAGGCTTCCGTCCAGCACGCGGTGCGGTTCGCGCAGGCCGTCAATGGCACCATCGACATCCTCGTCAACAACGTCGGGGTGGTGATGCATGGCGGCCCGGAAGAACTGTCGGTTGAGGACTGGGATCGCTCTTTCGCGCTGAACACGCGCTCGGCATTTCTTGCGCTCAAGCATGTGCTACCGCTGATGGGCAAGGCGGGCCGGGGCGCCATCGTGCAGGTCTCATCCGTTGCGGGAACGCGCGCTGGCGGCACCCCCTTCTGCGCCTACAGCGCGAGCAAGGCTGCGCTGAACGCGCTTGGCATGAGCGTAGCAATGCAATATGCTGCGCGCGGCGTCCGCTGCAACAACATCATTCTGGGAATGATGGACACTGCTTTGGTGCGCCAGCAACTGGCGGTTGCGCATCCGCAAGGGCTCGAACATCTGCTGGCGACTCGCAACGCAGTCTGCCCGACAGGTGCTATGGGCACACCCTGGGATGCAGCCGATGCCGCAGTTTTTCTTGCCAGTGATGCTGCACGCTACATCAACGGAGCGGACATTTTTGTGGATGGCGGGTTGCACAACCAAGTGAACGCGCCGGTTCCGGCATAACAAAGAGTCTCTGCAGCCGGCGGCTGGAAGCCGACCCGAACGATAAACTTGGCGAGGAAGTACGATTGAAAAATATCTTCCCAACCCTCCGACGCATACCCCTGGCAGATCGCTAACGAGGTCGGTGCATCTGGAAGAGGGCTTCGGGCCCGATCTCGAAATAATCCGCCGGACCGCCGGCGCGCAGGATGGGCCGGGCGTTCTCAGTGCTGTAGACGCCATCGCGCACCAGCTCGCTGGCGATGTGAACTGCCACGACTTCCGCGAAAGCTATCCAGGTTTCAACCTTGACGCCATTGGCGCCTGCGAGTTGCTGCAGGTGCGTTACGCGGCATTCAAGGGCCACAGGGCTCTGCGCGACCCGAGGCGCCGACACGTGCAGGCATGGGGCCGGAGCCAAGCCCGCGAGGTCGAACTCGTCTATGTCACTCGGCACGGACGCGCTGGTCAGGTTCACCCGTTCGGCCAGGGCCCGGGTAGCGAGGTTGACGACGAATTCGCCGGTGTCCCGCGCGTTGCGGATCGTATCCTTCCAGCCGACACTGGCGAACGCCACGATCGGGGGCTGGTAACTGAAGACGTTGAAGAAGCTGTATGGCGCGAGGTTCGCATGCCCGTCGGTAGAACGCGTGGAGATCCAGCCAATCGGCCGTGGACCGAGGATCGAGGCGATTGGGTCGTGCTTCAAGCCGTGTCCCTTGGCGGGCTCGTAGCTGTAGAAATGGTCGTCCATATCAGAAGTTCTTTGCATTGCCGCGTTCTGCGGCGATAAAAGTTCATCCCCGCGCAGGCTGGAGTTGTTTGATATAGAGATTTTATAAAAGATCGACGTGTGCTGAGGGCGTCATTGTGGTTTTACGTCAGCTTGCGTACCAAGGTTCCAGTAAATCAGGGTTTTTACCAATTACTGCTTCACCTAATTTTATAAAAGAATACGCATCTTCGAAAAGAGAGGCGGATCATGACGACAATGACCTATGACGCGCATCGCGAGAGCGTTGCAGGGCGAGCGGACGTCGAGGACACCCCTGAGCTGGTGGCGTACTACGGCGATCTGGCGCGACTGAAGACAGCGGCGCTGTGGACGGTGGCCAATAAGATCGAACCATGGCAGCCGAAGTCGGAATCGGTGCCTGTGCTGTGGCGCTACCGGGATTTGCGCGAGCACGTGCTGCGTTCGGTGTCGCTCGTGACGCCAGAGAAGGCGGGGCGGCGGGTGATCTACCTGGATAACCCCGGACGGCGCGAGGTCGCTGCGGCGGTGGGCTGGCTGTATTCAGGGCTGCAGGTGATGCACCCCGGAGAGGCTGCCTCAGCGCACGCGCATTCGACGTCGGCGCTGCGCTTCATCATGGAAGGGCGGGGGGCCTACACCATCGTGGATGGCCACAAGATGACGCTGGGGGTAAATGACTTCGTGCTCACGCCCAACGGGAGCTGGCACGAGCATGGGGTGGAGGCAGACGGGCTACCCTGCATCTGGCAGGACGGGCTGGACATCCCGCTGGTCAATGCGTTGGAAGCCGGGTTCTTCAAGGTGCACCCTGACATGCATCAGCAGGTGGCCTATCCGGTGGACGACTCGTTGGCGCTGTGGGGCGCGCCAGGGCTGCGGCCACACGACGTGGGCTGGAGCAAGCCGTACTCGCCGCTGTTCAAGTATCAGTGGGAGCCGACCTACGAGGCGCTCAAGCGGCTGGCTGCAGCCAGTGAGGGCAGTCCGTTCGATGGGGTGTTGATGCACTACACGAACCCACTTAACGGTGGGCATGTAATGGCCACGATCGGGGCAAGTATGCAACTGCTGCGCCCCGGGTTTGAGAGCAAAGCGCACCGGCACACGGGTAGTTTCCTGTACCAGGTGGCCAAGGGCCGGGGCTATTCGATCATCAACGGACAGCGCTTCGACTGGCAGGAGCGCGACATCTTCTGCGTGCCGTCATGGGCGTGGCACGAGCACGCCAATGCGTCGGCCACGGAGGACGCGTGCCTGTTCTGCTTCAGCGACCTGCCAGTAATGGAAAAACTGGCGCTGTACCGCGAGGAGGCCCTTGCGGATAGGGGTGGTCACCAGACGGTGCTGCCCGCAGCCTGAGCCCTTCATCTCGACCTTATTTCCCAACCTGCATTTCTTGGAACACCGAACAACATGCGACTCGTCACCTTTCGCGCCAACGTAAGCGCCTCCGCCCGGCTGGGCGCCATCGTCGATGACCTTGTGGTCGATCTGCAGCGCCTGGGCGCACATGCCGGTCAGGCGATCCCCGCCGACATCCTCGACTTTATCGACCTGGGTCCGCACGCAGTGGCCTCGACCACCGCACTGCTGGAAGCGCACAGGGGTAAGTGGCCACTGGGCACTGCGCTACCGCTGGTCAACGTCAAGCTGCTCGCGCCCATTCCGCGGCCGCGCAAGAACATCTTCGGCATCGGCCTGAACTACGTCGAGCACGTGGAAGAGTCCAGCCGCACGCTGGACACGGCCAAGGAACTGCCCAAGCAGCCGGTAATCTTCTCCAAGCCGCCGACCGCAGTGATCGGCCCGGACGATGCGATCGAGCACAACGCGGCCATCACACAGCAACTGGACTGGGAGGTGGAGCTGGCGGTGGTCATAGGCCGACGCGCCAAGCGGGTCACCGACGAAAAGGCGCTAGACCACGTATTTGGCTACACGGTGCTCAACGACATCAGCGCACGCGATAACCGCCGCGCCGGACAGTGGATCTACTCGAAGGGCCAGGATACCTATGCGCCGTTGGGACCGGTCATCGTTACTGCCGACGAGCTGGCTGATCCGCACAACCTGAACCTGAGCTTGAAGGTCAACGGCGTGGAGAAGCAGAACTCCAACACACGTCACCTTCTGTTCAACATCAATCACCTGATCGCAGACATCAGCGCGGCCATCACGCTGGAGCCGGGCGACATCATTGCCACTGGCACGCCCTCGGGCGTGGGCGCGGGGCGTACGCCGCAGGAATGGCTATGGCCGGGTGATGTGGTCGAGGCCTGGGTCGAGGGTATCGGCACGCTGCGAAATCCTGTTGTGGCGGTCGGCCCGCAGACGCGCAGCGGCAGTTAGTCGTCACCGCCGTTCTCAAGAAATCCCACGTGCAGGCAGATTGAAAAGTCCCGTGCCCATCGCTGGCCGATGGGCCCCTCAAACCAACTCGAACTTGGAGAATCCCGTGCTCAAAAACCTCAGTCTCTCTTTGCTGATAGGCACTTTCGCTGGCCTCGCTGCGGCGCAGGCGCCCGTCAAGATCGGCTTCATTACGACGCTGTCGACGCCCGCGGGCTACATCGGCGAAGACCTGCGCGATGGCTTCCTGCTGGCGATGCAGCAGGGCGGCGGCAAACTGGGCGGTGTGCCCGTTGAGTTGGTCGTGGAGGACGACGGTCTGAAGCCCGCCAACGCCAAGCAGGCAGCCGACCGCATGGTGCAGTCCGGCATTCGGCTCTACACCGGCGTGAACTTCTCCAACGTGCTGGCTGCGGTGGTCCCCAGTGTGACCAAGGCCGGCTACACCTACATCAGCGCCAACCCCGGTCCCTCGGTGTTCGCTGGCGAGAAGTGTGACCCGAATTACTTCGTCGCCTCCTACCAGAACGACGCCTATCACACGGCCGGAGGCGTCGCGGCCAATGAGTTGGGCTTCAAGCGCGTGGTCGTGCTGGCTCCCAACTATCAGGCCGGGCGTGATGCTATCGCCGGCTTCAAGCGCACCTTCAAGGGCGAAGTGCTGGCAGAGGTTTACACCAAGCTCGACCAGTCGGACTTCTCGGTCGAAATCGCGCGCATCCGCTCGCTGGCACCGGACGCCATCTACCAGTTTCATCCGGGTGGTGCTGGCATCAACTTTGCCAAGCAATACGGCAACGCCGGCCTGGGCAAGACCATCCCGATGCTGATGCCTGGTTTCTCGATGGACGCACGCATGCTGGTTGCCACAGGCGGCGCATCCGAGGGCTTCTACACCACTGGCATCTGGTCCGTGGCTATGGACAACCCTGCCTCGAAGAAGTTCGTGCAGGACTTCCAGGCGGCCTACAAGCGTGTGCCGACCGACTATGCGATGCAGGCCTATGACACCGCGCAATGGATCGCCTCAGGCCTCAAGGCAGTGGGCGGCGACCTGGGCAAGAACGCCGAATTCCGGGCGGCATTGCGCAAGGCCAATTTCACCTCGCTGCGCGGCAAGTTCGCGCTGAACACCAATCAGCACCCGATTCAGGACTTGTACCTGATGCGCATAGAGAAGTCCGCCAATGGCGAACTCGCGCCAAAGGTCTTGCGCAAGATCGTCAGTGAAGACCGCGACAGCTACTCCGCCGCCTGCAAGATGCCGTCATGACGCTGCTGCTCGAACAACTGCTCAATGGGCTGCAGTTTGGTGCCATGCTGTTCATGCTGGCCTCAGGACTGACTTTGATCTTCGGCATCATGGGCGTGGTTAACCTTACACACGGCTCGTTCTACATGGTTGGGGCCTACTGTGCGGCGTTTGCGCTCGCGCACACGGGGTCCTTCGCTGCGGCGGTCGCTGCCGCGTTGCTGGGGGCCGGCGCTTACGGGCTGTTGATCGAGTTCACCGTGATCCGGCGTCTGTACCAGCGCGATCACCTGTATCAGGTGCTGGCTACCTTCGGGCTGATTCTGTTCACGAACGAAGCGGTGAGCCTCCTGTTCGGGCGTCGGCCTCCCCTGGTCGATACTCCAGCGGTGCTGCAAGGCGCGGTGACGCTGGCTCCGGGCTTCGAGTATCCGGTCCTGCGCCTGGCATTTATTGCGTTGGGCGCCCTCGTGGCACTTGGCCTTTGGTGGCTGGTCAACCGCACTCGTGTGGGCATGCTGGTGCGTGCTGGCGCCGATGACCGCGAGATGGTCAGCGCCCTCGGCGTGGACATCCGTCGGCTATACACATTGGTCTTCGGCCTCGGCGCGTTGCTGTGCGGCCTGGCCGGAGTGATGGCTGCGCCGCTGCTGGCGGTGGAGATCGGCATGGGTGAACGCGTGCTGATCACCACTTTTGTCGTGATCGTCATCGGTGGGGTGGGCTCGGTGCGAGGCGCGATGGCCGGCTCGCTGCTGGTCGGCATGGTGGACAGCCTCGGGCGTGCCTTCCTGCCACAGTTGCTGGAGGGGCTGCTGTCCCCTGAGGTCGCGACGCCGCTTGCCGCCGGACTCGCGTCCGCTTCAATCTACTTGCTTATGGCAGCGGTGCTGATCGTGCGTCCGCTCGGGCTGTTTTCCGCGAGGTCATGATCCCGTGTCTACCCCTCAGTCACCCCCCTTAACAAGGCATGTTCCCATGTCCGCTCATCCTGCGTCGCCATCGCCAAAGCCCGCTCTCTTGTCCAAACGGGCCTGGGTCGCGCTGGTGGGAGTTTTCGTGCTGGCTCTTTTGCCCACCGGCGCAGAGGTGTCTGGCACGCCATACGCCATCAACTTGGCCACCCGCTTTCTGATCTATGGCCTGGCCGCAGTGTCCCTCGACCTGGTGCTTGGCTACGGGGCCATGGTCAGCTTCGGCCATGCGATGTTCTTTGGCCTCGGAGGTTATGTGGTCGCGATCGTGGCGCACCATGCGCTGGAAGCCGGACCGCTGTTCGGCTGGAGCGGCTCGATGCAGGCGCTGGTGGTCTGGCCGCTGGCGCTGGCCTGCTGTGGTCTGTTAGGCGCCGTGGTCGGCTACCTGGCGCTGCGCACGCGGGGCGTGCAATTCATCATGATCACATTGGCCTTCGGGCAACTGGTGTACATCGCGCTGATGTCGCTGCAGGTCTACGGCGGCGACGACGGCCTGATGATGTCGCAGCGCAATGTGCTGCCGGGACTCAACCTGGACGATCCCGTCGTGTTTTACTACGTGTGTCTCGGCCTGCTGGCCGCGTGGACCTTCCTGTGCGCGCGTATTGTCGGCTCGCGATTCGGCATGGTGCTGCAGGCGTTGCGCCAGAGTGAGCGCCGTGCGGTCAATCTGGGGGCTGCGCCGACGCCGTACCGCCTGTCGGCATTCGTGCTGTCGGCCGTCGGCACCGGCCTGGCCGGTGTGCTGTGGGCGAACTTCGCGGGCCTCGTGACGCCCGACATGGCGTCGTGGACCAAATCCGGGGAATTGATGGCCATCGTGATCCTGGGAGGCGTGGGTACGCTTCTTGGTCCTATCGCGGGTGCGGCGGTGTTCCTGGGTTTGGAGCAGACCCTCGCTGCCTGGACCGAGCACTGGATGCTGGTGATGGGGCCGATCCTGGTGATCGTCGTACTCGCGGGGCGCAACGGACTGTTCGGCCGCTGGTTGGGAGGTAGCCATGGTCACTGAGAAGCGGACTATGCTCGAGGTGCGGGGATTGCGCAAGGCGTTCGGTGCCGTGAAGGCCACAGATGGCGTGGACCTGGCGCTGGCGGAGGGTGAGATCCATGCATTGATAGGTCCCAACGGCGCTGGCAAGTCGACCCTGATTGCGCAGTTGTGCGGTGAACTGCGTCCCGACGCAGGCAGCATCGTGCTCGACGGGGAGGACGTGACGCGCCTGCCGGCCTTCGCTCGGGCGCGCAAGGGCCTGTCCCGCTCTTTCCAGATCACTGAGTTGTGCCCGGATTACACAGCGTTGGAGAACGTGATCCTTTCGCTGATGCTGACCTCTGGCCGTGCCTTTCAAGCCTGGTCCAACCCGCGCCGTGACTCCGGGCTCGTAGAGGGTGCGCGCCGATGGCTCAAGGAAGTCGGCCTCGGCGATCGGGGCGACGCGCACGTGCGTGACTTGGCACACGGCGAGAAACGGCAGCTGGAACTAGCCGTTGCGCTGGCGCGTTCACCTCGGCTGCTACTGCTCGATGAGCCGATGGCTGGCATGGGTGGCGAGGAGTCGGCTCGCATGACGGCGCTGCTGTTGGGGCTCAAGCGGCGTTACACCATCTTGCTGGTCGAACACGACATGGATGCGGTCTTCGCCCTGGCTGACCGCCTGACTGTGCTGGTCTATGGCCGGACGATTTTCACCGGAACGCCGGACGAAGTGCGAGCGCATCCCGAGGTGCGCTCGGCTTACTTGGGAGAGGAAGCATGCTGAAAGTGCAAGGACTGACTGGAGGCTACGGTGACAGCCAGGTGCTGTTTGGGATGGACTTCGAGGCCCACGCGGGCCAGGCGGTATCGTTGATCGGCCGCAACGGCATGGGCAAGACTACCACCGTCCGCACGCTGATGGGCATGTTGCCGCCGCGCGCCGGTCGCATCGAGTTGCAGGGAAAGGTGTTGGATCGGCTCGCGTCGCATGCGGTGGCGAGATTGGGAGTGGGGCTGGTGCCTGAGGGGCGGCGTGTATTCGGCTCGCTTTCGGTCGAGGAGAATCTGGTTGCGACTGCCCGTACCGCCCCGGGCCGAACGGCCTGGACGCTGGAGCGCGTGATGACCTTGTTCCCGCGACTGCGCGAGCGTCGCCGGCAGTCGGCGCGAACACTCTCGGGCGGCGAGCAGCAGATGCTCGCAGTGGGACGCGCGCTGATGACCAACCCGCTGCTGCTGGTGCTGGATGAGGCGACCGAAGGCCTGGCGCCGCTCATCCGGCAAGAGATCTGGGACTGCCTGCGCACGCTCAAGCGAGAGGGCCAGACCATCGTCGTTATCGACAAGAACCTTACCGAGATGGCCTCCCTGCTGGATCGTCACCACATAGTCGAAAAGGGCAGGGTGGTCTGGTCCGGTACGCCGTCCGAGCTGAAGGCGCGCGCCGATCTTGCGCACCGATATCTGGGGATCTGATGACCGCACGATCAGACTCTCCATCAGCCGCTCTCTACCGCGGCATGGACCAGCCTACGCTGGAACGCCAGTACAACGCGCGTGCCAGCGTACCGTCGTTCGACGTGGAATACGCCGCCACTGTGCGTGACAGCGCGCAAGTGCAGGTGCGTTGCACCGACCGCGTGTCATGCGTCTACGATGAACGCAGCGGGGAGATGCTGGACCTGTACCGCACCGGTCTCGGTAGCCCGGTGTTTCTGTGGATCCACGGGGGCTACTGGCGGGCCGGCTCGCGCCACGATAATGCATTCGCGGCCGGCGGCCTGGTGGCCCAGGGCATCTCGGTAGCGGTGATGGACTACACGCTGGCACCGACGGCGTCTATTGGCGAGATCGTGCGCCAGGTACGCACGGCTGTGCAATGGCTGGTGCGCGCAGAGGTGACGCGGGGCCTGCATACCGAGCGTATCCACGTGGGCGGTTCGTCGGCCGGCGGCCACTTGGTCGGCATGCTGCTGGCCGATGGCTGGACGCAGGACTTCGGCCTGCCGGACGACGTGATCGGCGTGGCTCTGGCACTCAGCGGCCTCTATGACCTCACGCCGCTGCAACATGTGCAGGTGAACGGCTGGATGCGCTTTACGCCCGAGGAGATTGCCGCGCAGTCACCCGAGCGCTGGATCCCGGCGCGCAGCCATGCCCATCTGTTGACTGCGGTCGGTGGCCACGAGACCGACGAGTTCCGGCGCCAGACCGCGGACTACGCCGCGCGCTGGCGGCAAGCAGGCCATGCTGGACAGACCGTGCCGATGCCTGAGTACAACCATTTCGACATCGCACGCACGCTGGTCGAGCCTGATGGCACGCTGGTGCGTGCCGTGCGCGACGCCATCCTTTCTCCACCCGCCAGGAACTGAACATGCTGTGCCGTCCCCGTTTCAAAGCGGCGGCCGTGCAGGCGGTGGCTGTCCTCCTCTACACCGACGCCATCGTCGGCTCTGCGTGCAGATGCCCTCGCTTCCATCAGTGCAGGCCATCGAAGCGCGTACGGGCTTGTCTACCGCCATACCAGGCTTTGGCTCGCTCCTGTCGGGGAAATACTGACAATGAACACGCACCTGCATTTCGCTACAAATCCCAGCTTCGCGCGTCGCGGCGTCTTTGCAGGACGCCGCAGCTGCCGCCGCGCGCGAACCGCAGGTTCATCAGCGGTTGCGGGATCTGGGCGCCGAGCCCGTCGGGTCGAACGGATTTCCGGCCTATGGTCGCGCAACTGAAGCTGGAGTAATGCCCACAGGTCCCGCTCTATGATCTGCATCATGCACATTAACGATCCTTTCAACCACGAGACAGCCGACGACATGACCCCTCCACGCACCGGTCAGCGCGGACCGGTCCTGCGTACACGGGCGGTATCATGAAGCCGCGCATCAAGGTCGTCAGGCCGGCCGCAGCGCCGGGAGAGTCCCATGGTGCGTCCTACGAAGAGATCACGCTGGCCGAACAGGCGCATCGTATGCTTCGGCGGGACATCATTTCCGGGGCGATCCCGGCCGGGCAGCCTTTGCGCCTTGAATACCTTAAGGAGCGATACGGCATCAGCTTTTCTCCGCTGCGGGAAGCATTGAACCGCCTGCACAGCGAAAGGCTGGTGATCTCGACGACGTCGCGCGGCTTTCGCGTGGCACCGTTCTCCGAGGATGAGATGTGGGACGCCATCGAGACGCGTATCGTCATCGACTGCGAGGCGCTGCGGCGTTCCCTTGTGCGGGGCGATGACGAGTGGGAGGCCAGGCTGGTCGCTTCCTTCCATGCACTGATGCTGGCCACCGGCCGTCGGATTGCTGATACCAGCGACCCCGAGTGCCCCGACGAAATTCAACTGGAAGAGCGCCACCACGACTTCCACCGCAGCTTAATGGCCGCATGCGGTTCGCGCTGGCTGGTGGATCTGTCTGATCAACTCTATGCCCAGACTGAGCGCTACCGGCAGCCCAGCCTGCGCGACAGGAGCTACTGGAATCTGGAGCGTGACGTCGGGGCCGAGCACCGGCAACTTCTGGATGCTGCTGTAGCACGCGACGCGGGTCTTGCTGCGGGACTGCTTGCCCGGCATTACCGGGAAACAGGCCGGATAGTCCGGCGAGTGCTGGCCTCGGCACAGTCGGGCGCCGCGACCGGAGATTGATCGCTGGCGCACGGTTCAACTGGCGGGCGAGTCATGGGTCTGCATTCAGGTGCTTACCTTGCTGTCATGCAGGTTCTGGGTGTCGAGAAAGACTTCGACTTGCGGGTTAATGCAGACCCCTTCGGGAGGGCGCTGCAGCCAAAAGTGTAAATTTTTGTTTCGAACTTCTAAAGCGTTGACGGCCCCACCGCTGCGGCTTCCGAGGGTGTTCGATTCGCCCGTGACGCCCATGGCCACTATCTGAATCACCCTGGCGGCGTCATCCGGCGCGTGGGAGCCCCGTCCATCCACTGGCGAATGTTCTCGACAGTCTGGCCAAAGAAACGGCGGTATGTGCCCTCGGTCACATACCCCAGATGGGGAGTGGCGATGAGGCGGGGGGTGTTGCGCAACGGATGCGCCGCTGGCAACGGCTCCTCGTCGTAGACGTCGACGGCGGCTGCCGCGATGCGGCCTTGCCGGAGCGCATTCACCAACGCGCGTTCATTGACGATGGGGCCGCGCGACGTATTGACCAGGATGGCGTGGCGCTTCATTTTCGCGAAAGCGGCTTCGTCTACCAGCCCTTCGGTGCGAGGAGAAAGCCGCGTGTGAATGCTGAGGACATCGGACGCACGGAACAAGGATTCACGGTCCACGAGGCGTGCACCGGCCACAGTCGCATGGTCGTGCGTAAGGTTATGGCTCCATGCAATCACGTGCATGCCAAATGCCAGGCCGACCTTTGCCACGGCGCTGCCGACGTTACCGAGTCCCAGCAGGCCGAGCGTTCGGCCATGCAGATCGGTGCCAACGTTCCGCTGCCAGCCACCCGCCTGCATGGAAGCAATTTCTTCGGGCAAATGCCGTGCTGCGGCCAGGATCAGCGCCCAGGTGAATTCCGGCGTTGCCGTGCCGAGCCCCTCGGTGCCACAGACGATGATCCCGGCTGCATGTGCCGCCGCGAGATCCACGGCGGCATTCCATGAACCGCTACTCGCGATGAGCTGCAGGTTGGGCAGCTGCTGGATGAGTTCCGCGTCGAAGCGCGTGCGCTCGCGCATGGCGCAGACGATGTCGAATGGCTTCAGCCGTTCGGCCAGGGCAGGCACGCTTCGAAGCGTGTCCCGGAAGACCGTGACACTCCCGTCGCGACGCACCGGTTCCCAGTCGGCATGCTGGAGCGCGGCGCCCTGGTAGTCGTCGAGCACCGCGATGCGGTAGTGCTTGCCGGTGCTCATGTAGCGCCGCACGTGGCAGGGTGGTCAGACATCCCAGGTGAACACATCGCGCGTGCGTTCCACGGGCGTGAGTGAGGACCGCCAGGACGGCGCGAGCTTTTGGACCATCTTGTCGACCGTCCAGCCATCGCTCTCGTGCAGCGTGCGCACGGGGCGCGGCTGTGAATAGAGGTGAACTTCCTTGCCGCGCACACCGATGATCTGCCCGTTGATGTCCCTGGACGCGTCGCTCGCGAGATACGCCACCAGCGGGGCCACTGCGGCGGCGCCTTCGGCCTCACGTTGCTTCACCACCACCGGGTCTTCTTCAGAGCGCCCGGTGGCACCCGTGGTCATGCGGCTGAACGCCAGCGGCGACACGCAGTTGGACCGCACGCCGTGCGCTTCCAGCTCGATCGCCAGCGAGCGCGAGAGTGCCGCCACTCCGTTCTTGGATGCTGCGTAGTTGGCCTGGTTCATCGAGCCGATCAGCGCCGCCGTGGAGGTGAGGTGAACAAAGGCGCCCGATCTCTGCTGGACGAAATACGGTGCGGCTGCACGGCTCAAGTGGAAGGCGCCGCTCAGGTTGACGCGCAGCACAAGATCCCAGGTATCGGCATCCATTTCGCAAAAAGGCGCGCCGCGCATGATGCCGGCGTTGTTCACGATGGCGTCAAGGCGTCCAAACGCGTCGAGCGCGGCCGCCACGAGCTGCGCGCCGCTGTCTGTCTTCGAGATGTCCGCGCTGCTGGCAATGGCCTTGCCGCCGTGTGCTGCAATCTCGTCCACCACCGATTGCGCAACGCTGGCGTCTGCACCGTCCCCGTCGAGCGCTGTGCCCATGTCGTTGACGACGACGGACGCGCCCTCGGCCGCCATCAGCAAGGCGGATTCACGGCCAATGCCACGACCTGCGCCGGTGACGATGACCACGCGGCCGGAGAGATGTGATGAAGTCATGCCAGTCCTTGCCGTGTCCGGCGGTTTTTTCGGTGAAGATCGCTATCTGTGTTTCAGGACTGGGACGTAGCCCTGCGAGGGCCGCCGTACATTTCGGTTCCGCTCGCCGCGAACCAGCCCGCATCGACCGGCAGGTTGATGCCTGTGATGGCGCGCGCGCGCTTTGACGCGAGAAACTCGACTGCCTCGGCGACTTCGTCCGGCTCGACGCAGCGCCCTAGCGCAGCATGTTGTCCCGGATCGCCCGCCGCGCGGGTGCCACCACCTTCGGACCAGCGTTTGAGGATGCGTGCCACAAGCGTTACCCCCGGAGAAACCGCGTTGACGCGAACCCCCGCGTGCCCCCACTCGCAAGCCAGACTCTGCGTAAGGTTGATGACCGCGGCCTTGGTCGACGCATAGGCCAGCACCGGAGAGGCCTGCATGCCCGTGACCGACGCGATGTTGACAATGCTGCCGCCGCCGCGTTTGGCCATCTGAACGCCGAAGGCGGTGTTACAGCGGAAGGTGCCCGACAGATTCACGTTCACGATGTGGTTCCAGGCCTCCTCCGTGATCTGCTCTGGTGGCAGCACCAGCTGAAATGCACCCGACGACACCACCAGTGCATCGGCGCCACCCAGCTCAGCTTCGACGCCGTTGGCAAGGGAGTTGATCTGCCCGGCATCGGTCACGTCCACCGAACGCGCCACGCCACCGATCTCCTGCGCGAGCACTTCGGCCGCGGCAGCGTCGCGATCGGCGACCACCACACGCCAGCCCATCCGCGCCATCAATCGGCACACGGCGGCACCGATGCCGTTTGCACCACCAATGACGACGGCGACTTCTTGCTTGTTGGGTGTTGTCTGCATGTCAATCCAGCGGTATGTTGGCGCTTTTCACGATGCCGTCCCAAAGGGCGATGTCCTGGTTGACGCGGTCAGAAAGCTGAGCCGGCGTGGTGCCGATCGCGTCGAAGCCCAACTCGGCCAGCATGGCCGCCACGGCAGGCACGCGAAGCGCGTCCAGCAGGGCGGCGTTCCATTTGGCGACGATTGGTGCCGGGGTGCCCTTGGGCAGAAAGACGCCTTGCCACAGCGTGCCCCCGGTCAGACCTTTCACGCCGGCCTCTTCGAGTGTGGGCACGTTCGGCAACGCCCCGTTGCGCTTCAGACTGGTAACGGCAAGGATTTTCAGCTTGCCGGCTTCGGCCAGCGGGCGTGCGCTGGTCACAGTGTCAAGCGCCACTTGCACTTCGCCGCCCATAAGTCCCACCAGCATCGGGCCGTTGCCCTTGTAAGGCACGTGCGTGAGGTCAATGCCGGCAGTCCGGTTGAAAACCTCCTGCAGCAGATGCAGGGGTGACGCCACACCGGCCGTGCCGTAGAACAGCTTCTGTGGGCGTGCCTTGGCATAGGAGATCAGTTCGGCCACGGAGTTGACCGGTACTTGTGCGCCGACGGTCAGCACGTAGGGCCCCTGAGAAATCAGGCTCACCGGCACGAGATCGTAGCGGACGTCATAGCCCGAGGTCTTCTTCATGGTGACCGGGTGGATGGTCACGCCGTTGGGTGCGAACAGGGCCGTGTAGCCATCGGGCGCCTGGCGACCTACGTAGGCAGCGCCCATGGTTCCGGACGCGCCAGGGCGGTTCTCGACGATGACAGGTTGACCCATGGTCTTCGCCATGTGCTGCGCGAGCAGCCGCGCCACCGGGTCGGTGGACCCGCCCGGCGGATACGCCACCACCAGCGTAAGGGGACGGCTGGGAAATCGATCCTGGGCGTGCACCGCTGTTGCGGCGATGCAGGCGCCCACGCAGACGGCGCTGAGCAGAGCGCGTCTTGAGAAGGCTGCGAACATGTTGTCTCCGGTGTTTTGAACTGACGCGTTGGATGCTCGCACGAAACCCGTTGGTTCGTGTTTGCGCCGCGCGCACATCATCTTTTCGAGAAGCGCAACACCCGATGCTCAGTCGCCTAAGGCTGTGAGACGCCCATTCGCTTGACCATGAAATCAACGAACACCCGAACCTTTTTGGGCACGTAGCGGGTCTGGCGGAACACGGCGTAAATGCCGTTGGTGAAGGTGTAGTTGGTCGTGCGGTAGTCGGGCAGGACCTGCATCAGACGACCCTCCTGAAGGTCGGCATAAATGCCCCAGTCCGTGAGCAGCGAGACGCCAAGCCCTGAGAGAGTGACGCATCTGAGAACTTCGGCATTGTTGGTGTGAAAGCCGCCCGCGATCTTGAGCTCTTGCGCTGGCTCGCCCTTCTTGGAGAAGCGCCAGGAGGTCGGTTCGGAATCCAGCCGATAGGTCAGGCAGTTGTGCTGCATCAGGTCATCAGGTTTCTCGATCGGTGCATGCGCGGCAAGGTAGGCTGGACTCGCCACAAGGATGCGCTCGCTCGAGGCGAGCTTGCGAGCCAGAAAGGACGAATCCTCAAGTTCGCCGAGACGGATGTCGATGTCGAAGTTTTTGTCCATCAGGTTCACGGGCGTTTCGGAGAGTTGCAGCTCCACCGTGACTTTGGGATGGAGTTCGCAGAACTCCTTGATGCGCGGTGCAATGAGCTGTATGCCCACTGACGTTCTGGAGTGAATGCGCAGCAAGCCCTGGGCGTCGTCCTGCATCTGGCGCGCGGAGATCTGGACGTCCAGGAACTCCTCCACTACCGGCTTTATTCTTTGGTAATAGGCTTCGCCGGCGTCCGTGAGCAAGACTTTGCGGCTCGTGCGGTTGAACAGCTGAATACCCAGTTCTTCTTCGAGCGCGGCGATGCGTCGGGAGACGGAAGCGGGCGACAAATTGGAGCTTTTTCCCGCAGCGGAAAGACTACCGTCTTGCACGACTCTCAAGAATAGGCGAATGGAACTGAACATCCTGTCTGATCCGATACAACGTGGTTCTGTGCGTTCGTACGTGGCCAGCGAGGCAACACCCGAGCTGGGCCGCACGGCCCGCGCCCGCGCGAGGGAGGCCCTCGATTCTGGCATAGTCATGCACTGAACTCCCAGAACGTCAATGACACGTGCAAGGGATCAGAAAACCCATCCCGTCGGGCATGGGTCTCGCATCGATTTCCTGATTGAAGGTTACTTCAGATCGATGTTGGCCGTCTTGATCACCTTTTCCCATTGCGCGATCTCGCGGTGGATGCGTGCGTCGAGTTGATCGGGACTCGATCCTGCTATCTCGAAGCCAAGTCCGGCCATCTTCTCCTTCACCTCGGGCACAGCCATCACTTTCACGATGGCAGCATTCCAACGATCAACAATGGGTTTGGGCGTATTCTTGGGCAGGAAGAATCCCTGCCACAGGTCCGCCTCAAGGCCCTTGATGCCTGACTCTTCCAGCGTTGGGACGTTGGGCAGCGCCGGATTGCGTTTGGGAGTGGTGACGGCTAGCATGCGCAGCCGCCCGGAGTCGGCCAACGCGCGTGCACCGGGGATGGTGTCGAAGCCGACCTGGATCTCACCACCGAGCAGCGCTTTCACGACGGGCCCGTTACCCTGGTAGGGCACATGTGTCATGGTGGTGCCGGCAGCGCCATTGAAAAGCTCGGTCAGCAGATGCAGGGGCGATGCAACGCCCGCAGTGCCGTAGAACACCTTGGTGGGATTGCGCTTGGCGTACTCCACAAGCTCGCGCACGTTGTTGACCGGCAGGTCGCGGTTGACCGTCAGAACGTAGGGCCCCGTTGCGATCATGCTGACCGCGGTAAGGTCGGCGCGCACGTCGTAGCCGGCAGTGGCTTTCATGGTGACGGGGTGCAGTGTCACGCCGTTGGGTGCCAGCAGGATTGTGTAGCCATCTGGTTTGGAACGCCCCACGTAGGCCGCACCAATGGTGCCCGCCGCGCCGGTTCGGTTCTCCACGACCACGGGTTGGCCGAGGTCCTGTGTGAGGTACGGCGCGAGCAAGCGGGCCACGGGGTCCATCACTCCGCCCGGTGGATACGACAGCACCAGCTTGATCGGCTGCGAAGGGAAGGGCGCCGCTGGCTGCGCCTGCACAGCGCCCACAGAGGCGAATCCCAGCATGGCCGCCAGTCCCCACGCCTTGAATGTCTTGAATGCCTTGAATGCCTTTATCGTCATCATGTTGTCTCCTGTTTCTGTTCGACACCCGCGTTCTGGCTGGCACTCTGGAAACACTGAATCGTGTTCCCGGCAATGTCGACCAGAGTCGCTACTTTTCCGTGGGAACCCATGTCTCGAATGCATTCCACACGGCCACCAAGTTCCTCGAACCGCTGGCACACGGGAGCGAGGTCGTTGACTTCAAAAACCACGACCGCGCCCTGCGCCACGGCGGCCTCGCGCGGCCCGGCGATGGCGAAGTTGTGACCGCCCGCACCGAACTGAATCCAGTGGTCGCCGTCGCGGAACTTCAGCTTCAGCTGGAGCGCGGACTGGTAGAAGTGCGCTAGCGCGTCGGCATCTGTGGCCGCGAGGTAGGTGTTCTGGATGCGCTGGACGGTGGTGCTCATGGGCGGTGTCTCCTGGCTTGTGGGTCGTGCTGGATGCCGGCCTTGCGGCACCAGCGAGGAAATGCATTCAAGTGATCTGCGCTCGTCCGTTGCTAACCACTTGCACGTTGCGCAGCGTCTCGATCGCGTTGAAGGACACAACGTCGCCGTCACGCCAGAGCTGAATGCGCAATGTCTCTCCGGGGTAGGCGGGCGAGGCAAAGCGTCCCGAGAATGCTTTCAACCGCGTGCCATCCATGCCGCAATGGCTTTGGACGACAGCCCGCGCGCACAGTCCAAACGAGAAAAGCCCGTGCGATATCGGTCTCGGGAATCCGGCCTGTCTGGCGCGAATGGGGTCAGCGTGCAAGGTGTTGTAGTCACCATTGAGCCGATACAAAAGCGCAGCTTGCGGCGTGGTCGGCATGTCCACAGCGAGATCAGGTGCTCGATCGGGCAGCTTGTGTGGCGGCGGCACCGGGCCCGACGGACCGCCGAAGCCACCGTTTCCGCGGCACACGGTCGTGCCCGTGATCGATGCGATGAGCTCGTTCGACTCGGCCAGGTAGAGATTGCGTTCAGTGAGCAGCAGCGCGCCCTTTTCTACGCCCTTGTCGATCACGTCGAGCACACGTGTCTGGCCGATCACGGTACCCGAAGCCGGAAGGCAACGATGCCAGGTGATGCCCTGCTCGCCATGCACGATCATTTTGCGGTCGATGCCCAACGCGGGATGGCCGGTCCAGGGGCCGGGATTTCCCAGAACCAGCGCCATCGTCGGGAAAACGTTCGGCGCTGGCTCCAGCACATACGAAAGCTCGGCCGAATCAATCGGGTTCATGCCCAGGCCGAGGCTGAGGCTGTACAACATCGTGTCGCGCTCGTTGTAGGTCTGGACGATGTCGTCCACCTTCCACTCGAGAAGCTGTTGCCGGTTCAATGCCATCGTCGGGGTCCCCTGCGCGTCAGACGGGTTGCCACGGGAAGACGTCTCGCGTGCGCTCCAGCGGCACAAACGAACTGGCCCACGCGGGCGCGAGCTGCTCACCCAGCGTCTCGGGCGTCCAGGGGTCGGTGCGCTGAAAGATTCGAATCGGCCGGGGCTGGCTGTACAGGTACACCTCGTTGCCACGCACGCCGAGTATCTGGCCGGTTATGTCCTTGGCCCCATCTCCCAGCAGGAAAGCTGCCACCGTGGCAATCTGCTCGGGCCGGGTAGTGGCCTTGCGCTTTTCAAGGTAGGCGGCCTGCTCTTCAGGACTCTTGCCGGGAACGGATTCGATCATGCGACTGAATGCGTGGGGTGCGATGCAGTTGGATCTCACATTGAAACGCGCCATGTCCAGGGCCAACGAACGCGACAGACCGGTGATGCCCGCTTTGGCCGATGCATAGTTCGCCTGACCCAGACTGCCAATGAGCCCCGAGGTCGATGTCATGTGCAGGTAGACGCCGGTGGTGCGGTCGCGGAAATGCGGGGCCGCCGCACGGCTTACGTGGAAGCTGCCGTACAGATGCACCTTCACCACTGCATCGAACTCCTCCGGGCTCAGACGGTGGAAGATGCCGTCGCGCAGGATACCCGCGTTGTTGACTACCAGGTCGAGCGTTCCCCAGGTATCCAGTGCCTGCTGCACGATACGCTTTGCGCCGTCCCAGTCGGCCACGCTGTCGTTGTTGGCAACCGCATCGCCGCCGGTGCTTTTGATGAGGTGCACTACCTCATCGGCGGGCATCATGTCGTCGCCCTCGCCGTGCAGGCTTGCACCTACGTCGTTCACCACCACCTTGCAGCCATAGCGCCCGAGGAGCAGAGCGATCTCGCGTCCTATGCCACGCCCTGCGCCCGTTACCACGGCCACTTTGCCCGCGAGTCCTGTTGTCGTTTCCATTGCCTGTCTCCTTGTTAGTTGATCGTGTTGATGGCGTTCTGCGAGCGTCAGCTGTCGGCCGGTGTGGGCGTCAGCGTCCAGGTTGGCGGTCTTTTAGATCGGAAGGCGTGCATGCCTTCGATCGCATCGGCGCTGCCGAGAGACGCTGCAGCCACTTCGATGGCGCGTGAGAAGCCATCGTCGAATGGCATGTCGGTGATCTCGCGCAAGAGGCGCTTGCTGCTGCGAAGTGCGGCCGGGCTGCAGCGCCAGACGTCCGATGACAAGGCGGCAAGGTCCGTATCGATGCCCGAATCGTCTTCGCAGACCTTCTGTATCAGTCCTACCTGCAATGCGTGTTCGGCGCCCACCGTGCGCCCACGCAGGACCAGGTCGGCGGTGGCGCGCGGACCGATGGCGCGAACGAGCGAGAGCGCGATCATGCTCGGCGGAATGCCGATGCGCGCTTCGGGCACGCTGAAGGTCGCGCTGGTCTCGCAGATGGCCATGTCGCACCAGACCACCATGCCCATGCCGAGCCCGACAGCGCGGCCGGCAACGGCTGCAACCGTCGGTACGGGACAACCGATCAAGGTCTCAGCGAGCTCTCGCGCCGGTCGGATCTGCTCCAGGGCATCCGGCGGTGCCGAGCCTTCTGTGCGCTGCAGGCCGGCCACGTCACGACCCGCGCAAAAGGTTCCGTTGCGGCCACGGATCACGATGAGGCGGCAAGCCGCTTGTGCGCCGTGGTGACGGATGCCGTTGGTCAACGTGGCCAGCATGGTCTCGTTCAAGGCGTTGAGCTTGCCCGGGTTGTCCAGCCAGAAGGTCACCATTCCGTTGTCACCAACGGCGATCTCCACCCGTCCCATCAGATTACTCCCTGCTCGCGCAGCTCGGCGATGTCGGCGGTCGAGAGCGAAACGTATTCGCGCAGCACGTGCTCAGTGTGCTCACCCAGACGCGGTGGAGGGCGTCGAGCAAAACTCGCCGTGTCGCCCACCTTGAACGGAACACCCAGCAGGCGAATGGCCTTGCCGTCCTGGTCGGTCATGTTCAGCACCATGCCGTTGATCAGCGATTGCTCGTGCGTGAGTGCTTCCGCCACCGTATGCATAGGCGCAACGGGCACGCCGAGCTCGCCGAGCTTCCGTGTCCAGTTGGCGGCTGTGTCCTGGAGAAAGGTCTCGGCAAAGATGTCGATGACTTCCTGTCGGCGCTCAAGGCGTTGGGCGTTTGTTGCCAGCGTCGGATCGTCGCGCAAGTCCAGGCGGCCAATGGCCTGGCACATGCGGCGCCAGGTCGCGTCATTGAGTGCGCCCGTGACCAGTTCCACGTCCTTGCACTGAAAGGCCTGGTACGGCACCTGGCTCCATAGGCCGGAGCCTTCTTTCTGGGGCAGCACACCCGCTTCGAGCCAGGAGACGCCGTGGTAGCTCAACAAGCCCAAGGCGGTTTCAAGCAGGGAAGCGCGCACGTTCGAACCTTTGCCGGTGCGCACCCGGCCCATCAACGCAGACAGGATGGCGCTGTAAGCAAAGACGCCGGTCGTCATGTCGACAAACGACACGCCGGACCGTACCGACTGTCCGTCGCGCTCCCCGGTGAAGCCCATGATGCCCGCGAACGCTTGTAGCAGCGAGTCGTATCCGGGGCGGTTGCGCATGTCACCCTTGGCACCGAACGCGGAGATGCCGCACACGATGAGATGCGGGTACTTCTCGCGGAAGAGCGTTTCGTCGATACCCAGAACTTCGGCCACATCCGGCAAATAGTTGTGGATCAGCACGTCGGCGCCGGCGAGCATCTCGTAGAGAATTTCACGGCCGCGCTCGGTCTTGAGGTTGAGCGTGATACCGCGCTTTCCGCGGTTGACACTCATGAAGTTGCAACTCTCGCCGGAAGCGTTAAAAGGCGCCCAGCCTCGGTTCTCGTCGCCGTTCGGCCCTTCGACCTTGATGACATCAGCGCCCATGTCGGCCAGCAATTGACCACAGAAAGGTGCTGCCAGCACGCGGCTCACGTCAATAACCCGAATCCCGGCCAAGGGTCCCTCGCTCGTGTTGGTGTTGGTGTTGGCTTTGGCCGAGGTGGTGTTCTGTTGTGGTTGTTGCATCAGGTTTTCCGCGTGCAAGCCTCAACGGCCGACCGCCTCCTCGGTCACGGCAGGGGCGACGCTGATGTATGGGTCGAACTTGGCAACCTCCTTCTTGACCGCCGGGATGATTTTCTCCGCCCACAGCGCCAATTGTTTGCACATGCGGTCGTGCGGGAGGTCGCCTATCTGCGTGTGGATGGCCACGTGGTGCGGGCGCACGATCTGAATGTCGCGCACCAGGCGCTCGATCACCATGTCGACGTTGCCAACGGGGAGGTTGGATTTGATTTTTTCCAGCGTCAACTCCTCGGGGAACGGTTGCTCGTGAATCATGTAATCGTCGGCAACGGATTCCTTGCGCGTCTTGAGCGCGACGGCCACACGCTGCTGGTAACGCGCACATTCCACGAAGTGATCAATTTCGCTGTCGTCGTCGCTGGCAAAGGCAAAGCGCAGCAAGCCCAGCTTGGCCTTGGCAGGGTCCTTGCCTTCGGACTCGCAGATCCCGTCGATGACACCACGCAAGCCGCCCATGCGCTTGTAGTTCCCGAGCCCGCCGCCGATGAAGATGGAATGGTCGTCGCGGATAGCGCGGCGCATCAGCGCAGGATCTCCGCTGGCGATCCAGACCGGGGGCATAGGCTTCTGCACCGTTCGCACGCTGATCGACGACAACAGTTGCTTGTAGTAAGTGCCGTCGTAACTGAACTTCTTCTCGGTCAGTCCGCGCTCGATGATGTCCAACATCTCTTGCGTGCGCTCCTTGGTGTTGTCCATCAACACACCGAACCGCTCAAACTCGAACTGTTGGTAGCCTCCGCCCATGCCCAGGTTGAAACGCCCGCCGCTCAACTGGTCCGCGAGCGCGATCTCGGCCACGAGCCGAGCAGGCGTGTAAAGCGGCGCGACAATGACGCCGGTGCCCAGGCGGATGTTCTTCGTCAGCGCCGCGCAATGGGCGACCAGCATCAGTGGCGATGGGCACAAGCCGTAGTTTGAAAAGTGGTGTTCCGCGAACCAGGCAGCGCCGAAGCCGAGCTCGTCGGCGAGGCGAGTGAGCTCGACGGTGTTGGCAACGATCTCGTGGGATGAGAGCGTCTGGTTGCGTTGTTGCAAGAGGTTGAAGATGCCGAAGTCCATTGCAGTTCCTGGTTGGTGTGACGGTGCCGTGGGGGTCAACGACCCTCGCTGGATGAAAGAAATTCTAGGTAGCGATACGGCATGTGATAAGTGGAGCAACACGAACACTTGCTTTGCAGAAACCGGAATCAAGGGCGGATAAGGGAGCGCGTTCTCTCTTGAAAAACGCATATCGGTTTTCGTCAATTTCGAAAAGCACCTTTGCAGTTTCTGTGGGGCATCCGTCTTTCGGCATGGCTAATAATTCCTTCGCCAAATCTATATCCCAGCCCTGGCGAGCGGCTTCAGACCGCCGCTCCGGCTTCATATAAAAGGAGACGGACTTGTCTCAACAGTCCCATTTCAGATTCGAACCATTCCCTCAGTCGAAAGCGCTGATGGCGCTTCGCAAGGAAGTCCGGTGTTTCCTTGGCGATGAGGAAAAGCAAGGCAGTTGGACCCCGGGCCCCGAAGGTTGGGCGGGCTTCGATCGCGGGTTCAGCAAACGGCTTGCCGCGCGTGGTTGGGTGGGGATGACTTGGCCAAAAAAGTACGGTGGCCATGAGCGAACCGCCATGGAGCGCCACGTCGTCACGGAAGAGCTTCTCTCGGCCGGTGCTCCGGTGCGCGCCCACTGGGTCGCCGATCGCCAGAGCGGTCCGGTGCTCCTGCGTTTCGGGACCGAACGGCAACGTGAGCTCTATCTGCCTCGCATCGCCAAGGGAGAATGCACGTTCTGTATTGGTATGAGCGAGGCCGGTTCGGGCTCGGATCTGGCGTCGGTCAGAACCCGCGCGGTGCCTGTCGAGGGCGGTTGGCGCGTGTCAGGTGCCAAGCTGTGGACCAGCAACGCGCACCGCGCGCACATGATGATTCTCTTTGCGCGAACGGCCAGCGTGGAAGAAGATCGGCGTGGCGGCGTGAGCCAGTTTCTCGTGGACCTCCAGTCACCGGGCATCACCATCAACGGCATCCAGAACCTGGCGGGCGAATCCGATTTCAACGAAGTCGTTTTCGACGAGGTCTTCATCCCCGAAGATATGTTGATTGGCACGGTCGGCAATGGTTGGAACCAGGTGAGCAGCGAATTGACCTACGAACGAAGCGGACCCGACCGCTGGCTCAGCACCTACTTCCTGCTTCGCCAGCTGGTGGCGCATACCGCGCGACAGCCGAGTGGTTCGTCGCATGTCGCGACAGGTCGGCTCGTGGCCCATCTGTGGACGCTTCAACGGATGTCGTTGTCGATCGCGGGGATGTTGCAGCAGGGTATCACGCCCTACACCGAAGCCGCGCTGGTGAAGGACCTGGGGACAGGATTCGAACGCGAGATTCCGGACATTGCCCGCATGGTGGTTCCCGAACTGGAGCGTCTCGGAGCAGACCACAACGGCGTGCTGCAGGCTGCGCTGGAGCGAGCCACCTTGCACGCACCTTCTTTTTCGATCCGCGGCGGAACCCGAGAGATTCTGCGCGGCATCATTGCCAAGAGCATGGGAATGCGATGAGCGAATTGAACGATATCGTGGTCGAGTCGGCCACGCGCCTGTTTTCCGACGCGTGCACGGCCGACCTGTATGACGGGCTGGAGGGGGGCGGTTGGCCAGCCGACCTGTGGCGGCTGGCGACAGACACTGGCCTGACCTCAGCGATCGACACCGAGAGCGATGGCGGGCGCTGCTTGCCTCTGGATTTGTTGACCGCTCTTGCGCGGGCGGCGGGTGCCAAAGCGGCGCCGATTCCCATCGTCGAAACCTTGCTGGGACAGTTCGCCCTGAAGGCCGCTGGACTGGCGGTGCCTGATGGCCCCCTGGCCTTTGGCCCGGTGCTGACGACGGATGTGTTGGCGCTCGAACGCAGGGGTGCCGACTGGTTGCTGAGCGGAGACCTTCACCGCATACCGTGGGGGCGCCACGTGCACGCCGTCGTCGCGGTGGCGCGCTGCGGACAGTCGCATGCCACGGTCTGCATTCCGCGGCCAACGCCATCCAGTCTGGGTCAAAACTACGCAGGTGAGCCGCGCGACAACTTCGTGTTTGATGCATGGCCATTGGCGGCTGCGTCCGTAGGGGAAGAGGGGCGGGGTCTTGACGCCGACACCTTGTACTTTCACGCGGCCTTGTGGCGATCCGCTCAGATGGCCGGTGCCATGCAGACCGCGCTGGACCTGTCGCTGCGTTATTCGATGGAGCGCGAACAGTTTGGCCGTCCCATTGGAAAGTTCCAGGCGGTGCAGCAGCAAATGGCGATGATGGCGTCGCAGGTGGCGGCGGGTGCGGCAGCTGTCGAGGCCGCGGTCGCAGCGGCGGCGGACGGGCATCAGGCCGGGCTCGCCGTCGCCGCGACCAAAGCCCGCGTGAGCGAGGCGGCAGGGCATGTGGTGGCCATATCACATCAAGTGCACGGCGCTATGGGATTCACCCGCGAACACGCGCTGCACCGCAGCACGCGTCGCCTGATGGCCTGGCGTGACGAATTCGGCTCCGAGGCCGAATGGTCGGCCTGGATCGGCCGCACGGTGGCGGGCATCGGTGGCGACCAGCTGTGGTCCTTTGTCACCGCTGCGCAAGACTTTCCATCTGCCAACAGTTTTCGGCTGAATCACCATGCTTGAGACATTCTTCGACCCGACCAGCATCGCCCTCATCGGCGCGACCGACGACGCCTCGAAGATTGGTGGAAAGATCGTGCTGACGCTCTTGCGCGAGAAGTACGCGGGCAGGTTCTATCCGGTGAATCGAACGAGCAACCGCATCGCGGGGTATGCTGCGTACCCGTCGATCGGCGCGGTGCCTGACAGCGTGGATCTGGCCTTGATTGCCGTTCCTGCCCGCCAGGTGCCGGGCGTTCTCGAGGAATGCGCTGAAAAGGGCATCCGCAATGCCGTGATCTTCAGTTCGGGATTTTCCGAGGAAGGTGGTGAAGGCGCGGCGCTGCAGCGCCAGATCGAAGACATTTGCCGACGCACCGGCATCCGTGTGAACGGACCCAACTCGGAAGGCTTCTTCAATGTGCATGCCGGTGTTGCGGCCACCTTCAGCCCAGCGCTGGACGTGCCGAAGCCGCCCCAGGGCAGCATGGGCACCGGCATCGTCTCGCAAAGCGGAGGGCTGGGGTTCGCGCTCTACAACCGGGGACGCCAGCGCAACATGGCCTTCAGTCACATCGTGAGCGTCGGCAACCAGGTGGATCTGGAACTCAACGATTACATCGACCACCTGCTGGACGACCCGGCGACGGGCAACGTGATGCTGTACGTGGAGAGCTTCCGCAAGCCCAAACGCTTTCTCGAGCTTGCCCGGCGCGCAGCGCAACTCAAGAAGCCTCTCATCGTGGCCAAAGTAGGACGTTCCCGCGCAGGACAGCGTGCCGCAGCGTCTCACACCGGTGCTATGGCAGGTTCCGTTCGGGTCACGGATGCCGTGCTCGACCACCACGGGGTGCTGCGCGCCAACGATCAGGACGAATTGCTCGATCTGGCGGCCGCCTTCTCGCAAGGAAAACGCATGCGGGGCGATCGCGTGGCGATTGTCTCGACATCCGGTGGTACGGCTGTCTGGCTCACCGATACCTGCGAAGAGATGGGATTTGAGGTTCCGCCGATCGACGGCGAACGTCAGGCGCGGCTGGCACAGTTCATCCCATCGTATGGGTCTACCAACAACCCTGTGGACATCACGGCGCAGGGGGTGAACGCCTACGCGCAGACGCTGGAGGTGCTGGGCGACGCGGACTATATCGACGCGATCATCATCGCGTCTTCCTTTGCGCATGACACGCGCCTGAAGAAGGAGGGTGAGGCGATTGCACGTCTGGTGAAGGAGCTGGACATTCCTGTCTTCATCTACACCTACACACTGCCGAGCGCGAGTTCCATGCAGATCCTGCAGCAGCTCGGCCTCTTCTGTTACTCCACCATCTCGGGGTGCGTACGCGGCCTTCAGGGGTTGCGAGCGTATTCGAAATTCCAGGAGGAGTTGAACGGTCGCTTCGGTGCACCGGATGCGCAAGCGTTGCCGACCTGTGTCCGGCGAGCGCTGGAGGGAACCGAAGCCACGATGTGCGAGTACGAGACCAAGCACCTGCTGGCCGCGTTCGACATCGAGCTGCCCGTCGAGCGCCTGGCGAAGACACCGCAAGAAGCAGTGGCGCACGCCGCCGACATCGGTGGCGCGGTCGCGCTGAAGATCCAGTCCCCGCACATTCCCCACAAGACGGAAGCCGGGGGAGTTCTTCTCAAACTCGAAACCTCGGACGCTGTGCGGCAGGGCGCAGAAGCGATTTTGAAGAATGCGCGCTTGCATGTGCCGAACGCCGACATCCACGGCGTCCTGGTGCAGGCTATGGGCAAGCCCGGTCTGGAGATGATGGCGGGTATTGTCAATGACGTGAGCTTCGGCCCCATGGTGATGGTGGGATTGGGCGGTATTTATGTCGAGGTTCTCGAAGACACCGCGCTGGCGCCTGCGCCGCTGACGGCCCACACCGCCTTGAAGATGGTCCAGTCCTTGAAGGGCTACCCGATGCTCTCTGGTGCGCGCGGGCGCCCGCCGTGCGATGTGCCGGCCCTGTGCCAGCTGCTCGTGAAGTTGTCACAGCTGGCGGCCAGCTCTGGAGACCGTCTGGTCGAGATGGACATCAACCCGATCCTGGTGCACGAAGACGGCGCCGGTCTCACCATCGTTGACGCATTAGGCGTCAGGAGCCTCACGCCATGAGTGAACTTGTTTTTGATGTGTCGCAAGGCATCGCGACCATCACCTTGAACCGGCCCGACAAGCGAAACGCATTCAACACGCCGATGTTGCGGGCCTGGACGGCAGCGCTCGAGGAGTCGCAGGCGCGCGACGATGTGCGCGTCATCGTTCTCACTGGCGCGGGTCAGGCTTTTTGCTCAGGCGGTGACGTGGGCGGTATGAAAGACCGGGCTGAAGACACTGCTCTTGATCGAAAGAATTCGCTCACCGATCGCGTGCACCGCATCCCGTTGACCATGCTCGCCATGGACAAGCCCGTGCTCGTCGCGGTCAATGGGGTGGCGACCGGTGCGGGGATGGACATGGCGCTCATGGGCGACATCCGGATCGCGGCGGCGAGTGCGCGTTTTGCCGAAAGCTACGTGAAGATCGGCATCGTGCCGGGCGATGGCGGCGCGTGGTTCCTGCCGCGCATCGTCGGCATGTCGCGTGCGCTGGAACTGCTCTGGACCGGCCGCTTTGTAGATGCGCAGGAAGCGCTGAGGCTGGGCATTGTGAGCGATGTGGTTCCCGACGAAAGCCTTATGCGCCACACGCTGGCGCTCGCGCAGCGGATCGCCGCCGGACCGCCCATCGCCATCCGCATGATCAAGCGCGCCGCACGCCAGGCGCAGACCATGGACCTGGCCTCCCACCTGGACCAGATTTCCTCGCACATGGCCGTGGTCTATGCCACGGACGATCACAAGGAGGCCGTGGCGGCTTTCCTCGAAAAGCGGACGCCCGTCTTCACCGGAAAATAGAGCATGGCGCTTCCTTCCAGGTGCGCCCCATCACAAGAGACCCGACAAGGAAGCCCGATGCCGATCGCCAATTGCCACACCACCGCAGACCGTCTCGCCGATATCACGGCGATCGAACAGGCGCTGTTTCGTTACGCGCGCGGTGTCGATCGCCGAGACTGGACGCTTGTCCGATCGGCCTACCACCCCGATGCGATCGACAACCATGGCAACTACAGAGGCCCGATCGAAGGGTTTGTGTCTTCGCTGGTAGCGCGTCACGCGCACATCGAGCAGTCGCTGCATGTCGTCAGCAACGTATTGGTCGAATTCAACGCACCGGACAGCGCGTTGGTAGAGAGCTACTTCACGGCCTACCAGCGCCTGTCGCCCTCGGCAGGTGCGTCTCGGCAAACGTATCTGGACGGTGAGATTGCAAGCGACTCCGACTCCGTGGACAACGAAGCCATTGGCCGCTACGTCGACCACTTCACGCGGCGCGAGGGTGAATGGCGCATCCAGCGCCGCGACGTCCTGTTCGATCTTTACCGTTCCAGGATCGCCCAGCGCAGCGCACCGATCAACCCGGCGCTGACGCTGTCGGTCCGCGACCAGAGCGATTTCTTGTACGCGCGCCGCCAGGAACTCGGCCTCTGAAGCATCGGCGTCAATCCGGAGCGCCCGGGGTGACACGCTCGTGAAAGATGTCGACCCGATACAGCACGTCGCGGTCAGATCCGTCGCGGTCTTGTGATCCCGCAGAAAAGTCCATCGGCTTGAAGGCCGCAGCGTAGAACGCTTCGTCTTCCAGCGCCGCCGTCGCGTGCGCGGGTGTGTCGAACCAGAATTCCATGACGCTGTCGAATGCGATGGTGGGTGCACGCACTGCAGTGCCCCATGCGCACCGGGTCACCGAGGCGTCAAACGGGGGCTCGGCCATGGTGCGTCCCACGGCCTCGCATGCCGCACCGAAAGCCGCATCCGATACGTCCTCGCGCCGGATGAAACGCAGCAATGCGGTCTTCGATAGCGGACCGGGTTTGCTGATGCGCTGTTCCGTCAGCATCGCCGAGTCGTAGACCGGTTGTTGAAACACCCGTAGTTCGTCCTGCTGCATGGTGGGGCGGTGCAATGGGTCGCTGCTGGCGCGGTCGGCCCATTCGGGGCTGCCCAGCCACAGCAGGCCAATTCCGTCGCGCTGCATGGCCGCTGTACCACCACGCATGGCTGTGACCACGCCGTAGTTGGTGCGAGGGTGGCGCTTCAAACCGTCCGGGAAGGTGCCGCCGAGATCTCCGTGGGCACCCCAGCGTGCCGGGAAGTCGGGTGCCGCAATGGCGGGGTTGCGTCGCACGAAGTAATAGCGCTTCCAGACGGGGGTGGCGCAAGCGCTTGCGTTCGTGGCTGCCCTAGGTTCTTCGGATGGCATTGGGTCGTGTCCTCATGGTCAAGGGGGGGCTTGGGTTGCGGCCCCCAGCGTATGACGAATACGGCCAGCGTGGGTGCCGATATCGTTCCGGTTTTCGCAAAGAAACTGTGCGCAACACGCGCTTTTTTTTGGCTGTTTGGATGCCTAGAATTTTCCGACGCCAAAGATCGGCGGAAACGCACCGCATCGACTGTCCGCAGCGGCGCGGTCAAAGGAACGACATGTCCGATACGAACCCTCTGCCGCAACCAGCGTGTGCGCCATTCGACGCACGCGAATTTCGGCGTGCCCTCGGCACTTTCCCCACCGGCGTGGCCATCATCACAACGCGCGACGGCGAAGGTGTGCCGGTAGGCCTGACCTGCAATTCGTTCAGCTCCGTGTCGCTAGATCCGCCACTGGTGCTGTGGAGTTTGCGCACGTCGAGCAAGTTGTTGCGAGCTTTCCGGGGGACGTCTGCCTTTGCCATCAACATACTAGCGGAGGACCAGAGCGCGCTTTCGGCGCGGTTTGCAACCAGTTCGATCTTGGACAAGTTCGAGGGGGTTGCGCACAACCCAGGCTTTCGTGGTGTGCCCCTCATCAATCAATGCGTGGCGCGGTTCCAGTGCAGCACGTTTTCCGTACACGAGGCTGGCGACCATGTGGTTTTCATCGGCAAGGTCGAGCACTTCGAGCACGGGCGCGAGGAAGATCCGCTGGTGTTTTACAAGGGTGCGTACATGATGCTCGCCCAGTCGCTGCGCGCGCTATCGGCCGAGGGGCGTGTATCGACGCCGGCCTTGATCGAGGCACGCGCCGGGGTCTACGGCCTTCTTCTGCGTCTGGCGTGCGAGAAGGGCAACGACGGTGATTTTGATGGGCTGGAGAAACTCCTGCGGGAGATGGATGCTCAAAAAGCCCGCGGCGACATGGCGGCGCGCGCCGTGGCAGCGCTCGATTTTTTCAAGCTGTTGACCCAGGCTGCACACAACGATGTGTTGGCCATCGTCGCCCAGTCGTTGGGTACGCTCATGCAGCATTCTGTGATGGCGCAGGCCACGGCACTGCCGTGGGACGCCATGCACCAGCCCGAACTGACACCGTTGCGGCATAAGATGGTGGAGCGCATGCGGGCCCGCGATGCGCAAGGCGCCACGGAGGCCATGACCGCGTACTTCGGGCATGTCGAGCAGTTCCAGCGCGAGATGGCCTTGGCCAGTGCAAACGCGCCGGCCATGTCGGCCTGAGCATGCATGCGGCCATGTCCCCGTTTGCCGTGCTCAGTTCACTGGTTTGAACATGGGCGACGGATTTCTCCGGTGCGTGCCGGGTGGGGTGTTCGAATGCGCCTGCAATCCAAGCCTGTGGCTTGATCGTCATGGCGAAAAAGTGTACCGGCGCGCCTTGTAAGCGATGTTTGCAAGGCGCGCAAAGCAGCTTTGTGGCGTTCAGTGTCGCAGCGTCTTGAAGCGACGCGCTGCGACACGGACAATGGCTTTCCCACATGTCGGAGAAAAGATGTCGAGCGCTCTCTTTCAACCCCTCACTCTGCGTGGCCTCACGCTGCCCAACCGCATCGTTGTCTCGCCGATGTGCCAGTACAGCGCCGTCGATGGCAGCGCGACCGATTGGCACATCCTGCACCTGGGGCAATACGTGGTGTCCGGCGCTGGTCTCGTGATGATCGAGGCCACTGGCGTTGAACCAGCCGGGCGCATCACCGCAGAGTGTCTAGGCTTGTGGTCCGATGAGAACGAAGCAGCGCTTGCGCGCGTGATCCGCACCATTCGCCCTTACGCGAGCATGCCGATCGGCATCCAGCTGAGCCATGCAGGCCGAAAGGCATCGGTGAGGAGGCCGGGTCAGGGGCGCGGTCCCTTGCCACGCGAAGAAGGCGGTTGGCAAACCTATGGCCCCACGGCGCAGCCCTTCGACAAGGGATGGGAGGCGCCGCTCGCGCTCGACCGGGAGGGCATGGATCGCGTGGTGTGCGCATTCGCCCAGGCCGCACAGCGTGCCGACCGCGCCGGCTTGGACTTGTTGGAGATTCATGCTGCGCACGGGTACCTTTTGAGCGCCTTTCTCTCCCCACTGGGGAATGTGCGCACCGACGAATACGGTGGAAGTCAATGCAATCGCATGCGGTTTCCGCTGGAGGTTTTCGACGCGGTGCGCGCGGTGTGGCCTTCGCAAAAGCCGTTGGGCATGCGCTTTAACGGCACCGATTGGCTGCCCGAGGGCCTGCAAGGAGACGATGCGGTGGCCTTTGCGCGCGAGCTCAAGGCCCGTGGATGCGATTACATGGACTTGTCATCTGGCGGCAGCGCGCCAGCCGAAATCCCCCTGGCGCCAGGCTACCAGGTGCCTTACGCCGCGCAAGTGCGGCGCGAGGTGGACGTGCCCACCATGTGCGTGGGATTGATCCGAGACCCGTTGCATGCGCAGGCGATCGTTGCTGACGGCGAGGCGGATCTGGTGGCGTTGGGCCGTGGCATGCTCAACGATCCGCGCTGGGCCTGGCATGCGGCAGAGGCCCTGGGTGCGAAGACGCAGGTGCCACATCAGTACATGCGAGGCGAAACCCGTGCTGGACTGCCGTCTCAGGACACGATTGTCCGGGGGACATGAGAGTGCCAAACTCGGGCTTTGATTGGCGATGGCTAGCTGCGGGGGCAAAAAAGTCGCGGAAACTGCGACGCACTGAGTGTCTCGCATACACGGTATTCGATCGTCCAGAGTCGGACGCAGGGTCCAGGTTGACAAAACACCGGGTGCAGCAACTGCATCACGCGCGGATAAAGGAAGTAGGCCTAGGCGACGACCGGGCGAGGCACGACGTCGAATTCTCCTTAGGTAGAAGTCTTGCAGCCGCTGACCTATGGCTCGTGGAGTGTTGGAACGATCTCTCACCTCACGATGGAGGTTCTGAAGCAATCGAAGAATGTCGACCTGTTGCATGTGCCCTATAACGGCACCGCGCTGCTGTTGCAGGCCCAGTTGGCGAAGCAGATCGACAGTTCCATGAACGCGCTGTCTGTCGTCGAACCTCATATCCGGAGTGGCGCACTGCGATTATTGGCCTTGGCGGCGCCGCAGCGAATGCAGGCATTTCCAGACGTTCCGACCATGAAAGAAGTTGGCATCGGGATTGACAACGGGCCTTGGTTGGGGATCGTCGGGCCAGCAGGCATGCCGGCTACCGTCATTTCGCAACTGCACGACGCGATCGAGGCTAGCCTGCGGGAGCCTGCCATTGTCGAGCAGACCAAGAAGATGTTCATGATCCTCGACTACGCGCCTCAAAGCTCGTATCAGGACTTCTACTCCAGCGAGATCGATCGATGGCGTCAGTACGTGCAGACTGCCAAGGTCTCGCTCGACTGACCACGAAGCCATCTTCAGTTGTGCGGCATCCACGGTGCTTATGAAAGGGTCTTGAACGGGTGCTCTCCGGTGCGCCCGAGGGGAGTAGGGGAAGCGGTGAAGAACTCGAGACTCAGAGAGCGACTCTCAGACTGGCTCGGCAATCTCGACCCAGAGCGCTCCCCATCCCCCACCACTTACCTCACAGATGGCTCAAAGCCCCATGTGCCCGCTTCGACCTCTGTAATGAAGCGATCGATAGCCGCATTGAACTCCTCCGGCTCCTCTAGGTTCACTGCATGACCGGCTCGCGGCAGCAGACGTAATCCGCAGTTCGGGAGCCAGCGCTTGAGCAGGAACTGCGCTTCGAGAACGTCTTCGTCCTCGTCACCGGCCATCAGCAGCGTCGGGACTTGCAAGTGCACCAGCCGGGGCTGCATCTGGCCGAGTACAGGCCGTTTCGCCTGGACATTCTCCAGCGTCATGGCGGCGCCCAGAGGATTATGCTGGGAGAGGTGGGCTAGAAAGCGCTGCCAAGCGGCTGGCGACTTTCTCTTAAGTTGCGTCCGGTTGCGTGCCCCTTCTATGCTTTCGGTGACCGCGGCCATGCCCAGCTCACGCACCCGTTCTGCGCGGTGAAGAACTCCTTGCACGAACGCTGCATGGTCGATCGCTCCGCTGCCCGAGCCCGCACCCGCCACGATGAGGCCTGCCGTGCGCCGAGGGTGCCGCAATCCGAACTCGAGAGCGGCAGTGGCGCCCATGCTCAGCCCCACCACATAGGCCGAGGTGACCGCTGCTGCATCCAGGACTGCGCGGATATCGTCCGCCGCGATCTCCTGGCTGTAAAGCCCCGCCTCGTGTGGAACGTCGGAAGGCGGGTAGCCGCGCGCGTTGAAAATGATACAGCGGTACTTTACGGACAAGCTCCGGACTTGCTCCTCCCAGGCTCGACCATCGGCTGCGAACTCATGTGCGAAGACGAGGGGCGGCCCCTGGCCACTGTCCTCGAAATACAGGCAAGCACCTTCCCCTCGCGCGTAGGGCATACCCGTTACTTGAGCAGTGACGCCTTACGGCTCGTCACAGCGGCGACCTTGCGAATGTCGGCCTGGACGAAATCGCTCATCGCCGTGACACCCAGGGGCGCCGGTACGATGCCCATCTCGAGGAAAATCTTCCTTACCTCCGGACGCTCCGCGACGGAAAGAATGTCCCTGGAGATCTTGGTCACCACATCCTGCGGCACGCCAGCTGGCACGGCGAAGCCTGTCCAATTGAGCACCTCGTATCCCGGTAGTGTTTCGGCGATAGGCGCGGCCTGTGGCAGGTACGGAACGCGCGTGGGGCCGGTCACGCCCAACACTTTGAGCTGACCGGTCTGCAGGAAGCCGTCGGCGGCGCCCATGATGGAGATGGCCAAGTCGATGTGACCGCCGAGCATGTCGGTGTAGAGCTTGGGACCTCCAGGGTAGGGAACGTGGCGCAAGTTGATCCCGGCCATCTGGTTGAGCAACTCGATCCCCAGTTCCGTGGATGTCCCAATGCCGTTCGAGCCGCAGGAAATCGGCGCGCTCTGCGCCTTGACCCACTGGATCAGGCCGGGCATGTCATTGGCTGGAACCTTGTGCGACGCCAGCACCGCGATCGTGTAATAGCCCAGGCGTGCGACAGGTTGCAATTCCTTCAACGCGTCGTAGGGCAGGTCCGAACGCTGCACGTGGTTGATGCTCATGGAGCCGCCGACCACACCAATGGTGTGGCCGTCCGGTTTGGACCGTGCAGTCGCGAGAGTGCCGACTACCATCCCGCCGCCGGGACGGCTCTCTACCAGGACGGGCTGCTTCCACATGTCCGACAGACGATCGGCGATCGCGCGCGCCACCTTGTCCGCAGCACCCCCTGGCGGCAAGGGCAGGATGATTCGCACGGGTTGGGATGGGAAACTTGTATTGGCCTCAGCCAGGGGGGCCAGCGTCCCCAGCATCGACCAGGCGGCGCCCGTCCTCAGCAATTGGCGCCGTGCAAGAACTATCGAGCGGGGGCTTTTCGTTTCGGGTTTCAAGAGGTCTCTCCAGTTGAGGGCGCCGCCGGGCGCGGGTTTGAGGTCCTTGCGATCAGGCGCCTGCCACTGGCGATGGCATGGGTGCGGCGCCTGCGCCTGCGGCTGGTTGGGCCGGCGCGGGCTGATATGGCCGCTGCCCCGGTGCCATGTATTCGACCGTGGCGATGCCACGAGGTTGGTCGATCACCGCGCCTTGTTTTTTCAGCTCTCGCTGTACGTCCGCCACGTCCAGCTGGCGCGGCGATAAGCCGGCCTGCGCTGCGAGGCTGGCGGCAACCCCGGCGGCATGACCAATCGCCATGCAAGGCGGCATGCTACGCAATGCGCCCATAGCATCTTCGGTCGCGGAAGCGCAGCGCCCCGTAATCAGCAACCCTTCGACGCCGAGCGGCAACAGGCAGCGGTAGGGAATCGCGAACGGGGCCTCGGGGTGGTACAGCGTCAGACCGCCACCGCTAGTGTGGTGAATGTCGAGCGGCCCGCCACCCTGGGCGATGTTGTCGGGGAATTGCCGGCCCACCATCACGTCTTCTTTCTCGAGCACGTAGTCGCCGACAATGCGCCACGTCTCTCGGATACCAATAGTCGGTGCCAGCGACGCGAGATAACACTTCTCGAACCCCGGCACTTCCTTGCGCAGGAAATCAACGATGGGAAACACCTGCGCCCGCCCTGCCAGTTCGGCCTGCGTGAGGTCACGCTCGTCAGCGCCATCCCAACCCGGAATGCGCGTAGTCAGGATAAAGGCGTCGCCTTCGTTTGGTGCGCTGATCATTGCGAGCAGCTTGGACGGCAGTATGCCGGCCTCAAAACCGCGACGAACGATGGCCTGCTTTTCCGGCCCAGGCAGCGCGCGGTAGATCATTCCGTCCGCGCCGCCGATGCGCATCATTAGCGACATCGGCTGGCGGCTGCGCGGGTCCTGGTCGGCGTTCTCAACTTTGCAGCCGAGCTTACGAGCCATCAGACCGTCTGCGCCGGCTTCCACGACAGTCTTCGCAAGGATGGCTTTTCGGTCGTAGCGCCCCTGAACGATGACTCCCGCCAGTTTGCCGTCGACGATCAGAGGGTCGCTTGCCTGAGTATGCAGCCAGAGATCGATGCCGGCTTCGCACACCATGTCATCCAGCACCTTCTTCATGATCTCCGGCTCGAAAGGAAAAGAGTACAGCGGGATGGGCGTTCCGGTGGAAGCGCCGTGCATCTGCAGCCAGAAGCCCCGCGAACCGCCTGCTTCCATCACGCGACGGACGATGTCGTAGCCCACGCCGCCTGTTACCAGTTCTTCCGTGCCGCGGTAGTAGCCGACGAGGCTCGCGACCATTGCCGACGTTGCTGACCCACCTAGAAACCCCATGCGCTCGATGAGTGCGACACGGGCGCCGCTACGCGCGGCGCCGATAGCTGCACACACCCCCGAAGGTCCGCCGCCCACAACCACGACGTCCACCTCGCTTGCAACTTCGATACTGCGCTGAGGTTCAAGAATTGTCTGCATCACCATTGGGTTCTCTCCGTAGGATCTTCGGGCTCCATCGCCTTGCGGCAAGGAGTCATTGGTTAGTCAGAGTTGATTCTGGGGTGCTAAAAACGCATACTCAATTAGTCTTTTCGCACCCCCTGGCACGGAAAATCCGATCCGGTGTCTTTGGAGAGAATCGCAATTTCAATATGCCGCACGAGGAAGGCCCGGCCAGTGGCTGCCTCTGCCACGATGGCATCCGGCTCCACACGCTCACCCCCACCTGCGCTTTAACCGCCCTCAGTCACTCAATGCAATCAAGGTCTAGATGGCGCGCGAGTTCTCCGTAGCGTGCGGACGTATTGCCAGCCTAAACGGTCTTGGCGCCGTATAGATTCGCGGCACTGGCCGCGCCTTCATGGCCGTTGGAGATCTGGCCCGACCCATGGGGACGTGTCCACATGCAGTATTCATGAACATAGACTACTTCGAGCGTCTCGTTCAGCGATCGTGTACGCAGTGCTTGCGCTTCTCGCCAGTACACTGTAATCTATTACAGATGATGAGTGATAATCGTAATGGAGTTTCTGGCGACGCGCCACTGATGCAATTGATTGGAAGCATCCAGGCCCGAAGTGGTGACCTTGCTGCCAGTGAGGCGAGGGTCGTTGAGCTACTGCTCGCCGATCCCCTTTTCGTTGGGGAGAGCACCACCGCGCAGGTGGCTGCGCGCGCTGGCGTTTCGCCCCCGAGCGTGATCCGCGCCGCACGTGCAATCGGTTTCAGCGGGTTCACCGAGCTCAAGATCGAGATCGCTCGTGCACGCGGTACCACCCGGTTCTTCGCGCCCCCCGACGTGCTTGCGGCGGGTGCGACGACTGCAGCGGTGCTCGAGGCCTCGATCCGCGCAGGCGCCGACGCACTGACAGCCCTTGGCGGGGCTGTCGAGCTGGCCGCGCTCGACAAAGCGGTGAGCACCATCCAGGGCGCGCACCAGGTGATCGCATTCGGAGCTGGCACCTCGGCAACGGTCGCCGCCGATGCGGTTTTCCGGCTGCGCGCGGTCGGCGTGAGGACCATCGGCATCCCGGACTATCTGTCGGCGATGATCGCGGCGCGGCTCCTCGGCCCTGGTGATGCCGTCATCGCCGTCAGCTCGACCGGGCGGTCCTCGACGACGCTCGCGATCGCGGATGCGGCGTCTTCTGCCGGGGCCTCGCTCATCGCGCTCACCAACCAGTACGGCACACCGCTGGCGGCCCTCGCAGATGTCGCGCTTGTCGTCGGAGGTGCACCATTGCCGGTCCAAATGGCTGCAGCCGGAAGCCGGCTGGCACAGCTCGTAGTGATTGACGCGCTGGTCGCGGCCCTCGCTCTGCGCGATCCGGAGCGCAGCCGCCGCGCGGAACGGGCGAGCATCGACCTGCCCGATATCGCCTGATGCTGCCCGGCACCGTCGCGATGGTCCTCGCCGCAGCGGTAGCCCATGCGGTATGGAACCTGGCCTCGAAGTACAAGCGGGGTGATGCCTTGCTGTTCGTCTGCGGCTACACCTACGCTTCGGCGCTGCTGTGCGTCCCGATCAGCATTGTCTTCATAGCGAATGGGCAGCAGGTGTTCGGCTGGCCGCTCGCTGCGGGCGCCGCTGTCTCTGCCGTATTGCACACCGCTTACTCTCTGACCTTGCAGGCAGGCTACGAACGCGCCGAGCTGGGGGTGGTTTATCCAGTCGCCCGCGGCACCGGGCCGGTGCTGGCGATGCTGTTCGCGATCCTGCTGCTGGACGAACAGCTCACCGCGGCCGCGATGTTTGGCGCTTCGCTTGTCGTGGCGGGCGTTCTCGTCGTCACCGGCAACCCGTTCAGAAACGGGAGCCGTCGGCCGCTTCAGGGCTTGCTCTGGGGCGCCGCGACGGGGGCGACCATCGCCGCCTACACGGTCTGGGACGGCTACTCGGTGGTTGCACTGCACCTGGCGCCCGTGAGTTATTACGCGACCACGCTGCTGCTACAGAGCCTGATCCTGACCCCAAGTTTGCTGCGCCGACGCCATCGCATTCGAGCGGCTATCCGTGCCGACGCCGTGCCGATCCTCATCGTGGCTGTGTTTTCCCCGCTCGCCTACATCCTCGTTCTCACCGCCATGCTTGAGGCGCCGGTGGCGCTCGTCGCGCCACTGCGCGAGTCGTCCATCGTCATTGGCTCACTCGCTGCGTGCAGCCTGTTTGGCGAGGGTCATCTGGCGCGGCGGATTGCTGGCGCGGTGATCGTGTTGGCTGGGATTGCGGCGATCAGCCTTTGACGCCTTCTTTGAGTCAAATCTGCACGCGGCAACGGGGCTTAAGGTGATGCTGCTACGCGGTGCAACCGGATAGAGCGGATCCAATCTAGAGAGCTTCACGGGATCAGGCTTTGACTTCAGCAACAGCGAGGTGAACGAAGCCCTGGTGCGTCAGCTGGATGGATGCGAGTTCATGGAGAAAGCCGAGAACGTGGTGCTGGTCTGGGACACTCAGGAGAAACTGCGTGACGCTCAGATCGCAGAAAGCGATGCTGAACGATGAGCTTGGTTTCTGCAGATGATCGAACAAGCCGTTCAGGCGACCCGATCACCTACCGGCAGATCTGGCAAAGAAACCTGCACGAGAGTTGAAACTTCATTCAGACAATGACGAGGATTAGATTATGGAAAAGCCTGCAGTTTTGGTAACCGGTGCATCAAAGGGCATTGGGCTTTCTGTCGCTTATCAATTATCCGCAAAGGGGTACCAGGTCATAGGGATGTCTCGAAATACACAAGGCGTGAACTTCCCTGGCACGCTCATCTCTTGCGACCTTTCGAATGCAGAAGGGACGGAAGTCGCTCTACGCAGTGTTGCCGAGCGATTCGAAATATATGGGATCGTCAACAATGTAGGAATAGCGTCCCCTCAGCCGCTCGGTGCAATCGATCTGGCGCTTTTGCAGAGCGTATTCGACCTGAACGTCCGGGTTGCGGTGCAAGTAACGCAGGCTCTTGTCGCCCCAATGAAACAACGTGGCAAGGGTCGGATTGTTAATGTCTGCAGTCGCGCCATTCATGGTGCTCTTGATCGAACCGCCTACGCGGCAGCCAAGAGTGCACTGGTTGGATGCACTAAAACGTGGGCATTGGAGCTTGCCGAGCACGGGATCACATCGAACGCCGTAGCACCCGGTCCGATCGAAACGGAGCTTTTCCGGAAGACTCGGCCCGCTGGGAGCGACGCAGAAAAACGAGTTCTTTCTACCATCCCCATGCGACGACTTGGAACTACCGATGAGGTTGCGGCAGCCATCAGTTTCTTATTGTCCGACGATGCGAGTTTTATCACCGGTCAAGTTCTTGCCGTTGATGGCGGCGGTAGTTTAGGCGGTCGGTAACTCATCGGCGCTTGCGCGGGGCGCTGAATCGTTCGTCCATCGACGATCTTGCACACCGCGACTGCATCACCTTTGGATAGTGCGGCGACGTGTTCCCGTGGAAGCTGCTGGGCAGCGAGGAGCGATCCGTGGACGTCAAGATCAAAGGGCGCCACACCATCAGCGATGGGGATGCGTTACGCGCCGTGGTGCTCGATGGTTTGGACATCGGGCAGTTCCCTACTTGGCTGGTGGCGGATGCGGTGAGGCGCGGCACGCTTCAGACGGTTCTCGCGACACAAGGGATCGAGGGTTCTCCAATTCAAGCGCTCTGGCCCGCAACGCGTTATCTGGCACCCAAAATCAGGGCGACAGTCGAAACCGGAGGCTGATTCAGTCACCGCTATTCAAGCCCCACTGCTTTCGCGCGGCATCCTGCAGAAATTGGATGACCGCACCCACGCGAGCGGCGCGGCGCCGGCTTGGAAGAGAAACCGCGAACATCGTGTGGCATGTGCCAGACGCGAAAGGTGCCAGCACCTCTACCAGTCGCCCTTGGGCCACGTCTGCGGCCGCCAGCGGACATGACAGCATCCCAATGCCTGCCCCGGCAACCAAGGCGTGGTGCACCAGGGCCGTGGTGTTGGCAGAAAGCTGCGGCCGGACGGTCACTTCCATTGTCCGGCCTGCCTTGGAGAACTTCCAGTCCACGGTGGGGCCCTGTGCGGTGTGGGCGACAGCGAAGTGTTGGTGAAGCTCCTGTGGATTGGTCGGTTCGCCATGACCGCGAAGATACGTGGGCGAGGCATACAAACGCCGTTCGAACGAGCCCAGCGCGCAGGCAACCACCGATTCGCTGTTGCCCACCGTCGTGCGCAGTGCCACATCGATGCCATCCGTCACCAGATCGGCAACGCGATCTTCGGCCACCAGCTCAATGCGCAACGCCGGATGCTTCGCACGAAGCCGAGCCAGATGAGGCACCACCAATTCCTCGCAGATTTCCTGGCTCGACGCCAAGCGCACGACGCCTGCCACGCGATTTTTCTGCTTGGACAGTGCGCCGGAAATGTCCTCCAGCCGCTCCAGCAGCTCGCGCGCCTCTTGCGCCAGTTCGGAACCTTCCGCGGTTGGCGACAGCCCGTGCGTGGAGCGGCGCAACAGCGTGACGCCATAGCCGGCTTCGAGGCGGTCCACGCCACGCGTCACGACTGAAACAGCCACATCGAGCTCGCGGGCAGCTGCGGAGAACGAGCCCAGCTCGAGCGACCGAACCAGCCAGCGCAAATCTGAGGGATCGGGCAAGTAATTTCGCATTCGAATGCCTTTGCGTGCGGAGCAAAACCAATTATGGCGCGAGAGGGTTTCCGCGCTCCGCCACTTTTCCTAAAGTTGGGGCTCCCACCCACCGAAAGGAAATCAGACATGCCCATCCTGAACGTCAAAGTCTCCGCGCACCGCACGCCCGAGCTGTCCGAGCGCATCACCGAAACCCTGCTGGAATTGACAAGCCGTGTGCTTGGCAAGCGGCGCGATCTCACCGCGGTGGTGATTGAGTATGTCGACCCGCGCGACTGGTTCGTTGCTGGCAAGTCGTTGGCCGAACTGAAAAAGGCAAGCTTCTATTTCGACGTCAAGGTAGTCGACGAGACCAACACCAAAGCCGAAAAGGCCCGCTACGTGGCCGAGGCGTTCGAAGCGTTCGCCCGCCTCCTGGGGGACATTCACCGCGAAAGCTATGTCTACGTGCAGGACGTGCGGGCTACCGCTTACGGCTTTGGCGGCAAGACGCAGGAATACCGCCACCAGCATCCGGACCAATAGGAGGTGTCGCCATGCAATTCGCAAACCTGACCGTGGCTGCGGCGATACGCCGCGCCGGCCTGGATGCCCGGATCCCCGACGGTGAGGGCAGGCGGTCGCTCCCGGTGCAATTCCTGCCCGGTGGGGCAGGGTGGGTCGGCATTATTCTTCATCGCACTGGGACTGTTCGGCTAGTATGCCGTCGAGTTCGGCGTGATCGGCATCCTGCCGGCCATCGTGCTCAGTTGTTCCCTGAATAAGTCAGAAAAGTAGGGTCAGTAAATGCACCGGACGACCCATATTTCAAGCTTTCGTCCATATGGCATGAATCGCCACTCTGATCAGCACAAATGGATTTATAAAAAAATAAAACAAGCACTGATCAGATCCACTAATTTGCGGTTGGGTAAAAAATAGAATTATCCTCTGGGGATCAACTTTTTCGGTTGGGTGAAAGTCATGGCGCGCTGAGGATTATTTTTGAGGATGTCATCAATGACACCTTGGCTGACTCGAGTTTTTAACAGAGGCACTATCTCTTCCAAGATGTAGGCGTAGCCACCACCTCCGTTGATGGTCAATTGCGCCTGGATGCAAATATCATGAGCGAGCAAAATGCGCTTGGCATACTTGTCTCCCTTGTTTGCAAGCGCAGCAGCCCAGTCAGCGATTGTTGTTGCGGAGGCTCCCCCAAAGGAGGAGCCAGGTGCCTGACCGACAAAATCCCGTTCTACATAGACACCACGGTCCATCAACGCAGCAAGTTCATCAATGGAGAATTTGCCGCCAACGTGTGACATGACTACATGATTGAGGTCGACTCCTTCTTTCTCCAACATATCCAATACCTCATGAGCAGCCCGCAAAGTTACGAATGTATGCAGGTTTATTGGCGCCCCGGTCAAACGTGAGGCCCGAGCAGAAGCGGTTACGCTCTTGATCTCATTGTCATTAAGTACATCAGGATTGGAAAAATCCCCAAGACCAACCTCTCCAATGACTCCAGAGCGTATGTTTGTCCCTTGAGCTCCGACAGTAATGTCATCAACGATGATCTGCGTTAATTGTTCAACAGAAATTTTGCCCATATCGGCAGGGTGTTGTGGCCGCATGTAAACGCCTGCGCCCATAATGACGTTCAAGCCAGATTCATCGGAAATTCTCTTCAGCGCTTTTGGATCACGAGTCAATCCAAAGTTCGTTGTGTCAACGATGGTCTTGCCGCCCGCAGCCTTGAAGCGCAATATTTCCGAAAGCGCATCTGGATAGTAGGTTAAGCCATTTGGGTTCCTTGTTTCAGTCAAAACATTGATGTTGGTTGGAACCGGCACAATATGATCGAGCTTGGCAAAGTTGATAAAAATATGTTCATGTGGCAAAGTAATTCCTAGTTGGTCAGGATTTACCGGGCCATTGACTGTCATCGCTTTTCCGCTGAAATCGAGCGGGTTAACATCATCAGAGCCACCCCCACATGCAACCAGAGCCAGAATGGCTACCAACGGCGAGAGAAAAATTCCGAGTTTCACAACGTCTCCTTTGTAATAGGCTGAAATTTAGCGAAATTTGTTGTTAACCATCGCATTGAGATAATGCGATTGATCTACTACAAATACGCCAAATTAGCGTTTTATGGCGGTCGGTCGAGATAACCGCTCGCACATTGGCCGGCGTGCCAATGTGGAACTAAGTGTTCGAAATATTCCTTACCGATTACTTACCTGGCGCGATGCTAGCCGGGCTTAATGGCTCGATATTTTTTAATGGCACCATGAGCTTTTGGAATGCCCCTCGGTTCTGTGTGAGAAAACGAGGGCGACGGGGGCGGCCGTTATCAATCGGTATTGCGAAAAGGCCGAAAATCAGCAAAATCACGGTGTGACAAAAGGGGGCGTCGCATGCGCCTCACGCCGCAATACTGCAAGCGCTCAGACGCTTGATTAGATGGACTGCTGGAGCCAATGGGAAAACTGTGCTAACGCTGGCAGGGTGGCGTTATGCGAGGGGTAGCATAGGTAGTACGACCGGTCGGAAATAATCTCGAAGTCCGAAACTGGCTCCAGTTGTCCCGAACCGACAGCGGCCTCAGTCATGAAGCTTGGCAGTAGTGCCAAACCGATACCCGCGATGGCTGCATTAAGCGACATGGAGAGCAAGTCATAACTGGGCCCTGCTTGCATTTCGTCAGGCAGAGGCGCGTCAAGCTGCCCTGATTGTCGGGTCCACGTCTCCCATGCTTGAGGAAGTGAGGTGGTGTGAATAAGCGTAAGCAAGGGCGAGGCATGCTGGATCTGTCGCGCTAAATCGCCGCGTTCGGTAACTCGAGCCGCGAGGGCGGGGCATGCGTAGGGGCGCAGTGCCAGTTGCAGAACTGGTAGAGAATGCAGCCCAGGCACCGGGCCCTCGACTACCATGATCGCTGCGTCGATACTCGTGGCGCTGAAGTCAACAGGACCGAGGTACGTGGAGAGGTTCAGCGTGATGTGTGGGTGAGCATGCACGAAGCCGGACAGGCGAGGCGCTAGCCAGTAGTTGCAGAAAGACGAAGGAGCCGAAAGGTGCAGCCGACCACCCCGTCCTTGGTGCAGTGCGATGTCGATGGTCGCCCGCTCAAGCCTGCTGAGTGCTTGCCGAACTTCGAGCAGATAGGCCCGGCCCGCCGGCGTTGCAACCAAAGATTCTCTCCGACGTTCAAGCAACTGCAATCCCAGCTTATGCTCAAGTCCAATGACCTGACGGCTGACCGCGCCCTGGGTGAGGTTTAACGCCCGGGCTGCACGCGTGAAGCTGCCCAGTCTTTCGCTTACCTCTAAACACTGTAGTGCAATGGTCGATGGAATTCGCAAGGGCATAAGTAAAGTGCATGTTAGCAGCAGCGATTTATGTTGAGGCTCTGAGCGCCAATTAATGATCAACCGCATTGACTGCACGCCAAATAGGATCGGTTTTGATTATGGGAATCAGACTGTGGCAAAAGAGAAGAAGGCTTGGCAGACGCGCCGCGCACTGTTTTCGAATCTGGCGATGTTGGCTGCGGCTGGGTCATGGTCTGGCGCGTCCGCTAGCTCGTACCCCAATCGATCTCTCCGATTGATAGTCCCCGGAGCAGCCGGCGGCGCGCCGGATCTTCTCTGCCGCGTCATGGGATCGGCTTTGGCAAGTGCGCTCGGGCAAGCTGTGGTGATCGACAACAGGCCAGGAGCGGGTGGTATTGCCGGCACGTTGGAGATGGTACGCGCCGCCCCAGACGGCTATACGCTTGGCTATGCAAACGTCGGAACTCTGGCCATCAACCGGGCGCTGTATGGTCAGCTCCCGTATGACCCGGACCGACAGCTTGCGCCGGTGGCAATGACTGGCTTTGTGCAGAACGCGCTGGTGGTGCGAAATGAGCTACCAATATTGACAGTAGGTCACCTGATTTCCTATCTAAAGAAAAATCCGAGGAAGGTGACGATGGCTTCCGCCGGTAATGGCACCACCAGCCATTTGAGCGGAGAGTTGTTCAAGAGCATGACGGGCACCTCCATGCTTCATGTTCCCTATAGGGGCAGCTCTGCCGCTATTCAAGACCTGATCGGTGGTCGTGTGGATGTCATGTTTGACAACCTCTCGTCAATTTGCCCCTTCATTGAATCCGACCGTGTGCGCGGGCTTGCGGTGACGGGCGCTCGCCGGTCACCACTGTTACCCCATCTTCCAACGGTGCGGGAAGCTGGAGTGTCCGGTTACGAAAGTGTGGCTTGGGGCGGTATCGTTGTGCCTGCGGGAACCCGAACAGACATCATTAATGTCCTTAACGGAGAGTTTACGGCGATGATGTCGAACGCAGGGGTGCGCGAGAGCCTGACGAGACTATCGCTGGAACCTGCAAGCGGCCCGACCGATGTTTTGTTCGAGTTGGCCAAACGAGAAACACCAGTGTGGGCATCGCTAGTCCGCCGCGCGAATGTACAGATAGATTAAGCGGTCGCCCTAAAGCCGGTACGGTTTGCGTGCATCAACAACCAAAAGCAGTACTGGGCCGCCTGATGCTGAGGCCGTCTAATCGGAGGAGGGTGGTTTCGGTGGGGAGCTTATCAGGTGCTACGGGCTCGATATCAATGGGTTCGCTCTTGACTTTAAGTGCACGCTAGATAGCATCAATGTCACAATTCGCGTGCAAAAATAAGTCATGTACAGACCATGATTCCAGAAGCAACAATGAAGCTCTATTACGCACATCCTGATAGTGAGCGATGATCCAACTTCAGAGCAGGTTCAACGCGAATTGAAAGCAGATTCAGAAAAGCCGGGGCAACGCATTGCATCTAAATTTTATTTTCTGAGATGAGTGCGAATATGACAACCGTAATTAATCATAAATTATTTTTTGCCATTTCGGCGTTTGCTTCAACGCTGGTATTAATTCCTTTGCTGTTATCCATTGGAAAAATAGGCCAAAAAAGAATAAAAACTTACGCTCTCGGATTTATAGTTACAACTCTCGCTGTCTATTTATATGCAGGTTGGTTCAATGAACATACCTCCCGTTTGTCTCTCGGGAATTATGTACTGACTCTAGGCGTAGCGATACAGACGATTGGCATTCGGAAGTTCTACCATAAACCTCCACTCTGGAGCTTGATTGTGCCCTTCACTGTGGTCTCTGAAGTTCTGTTGTTTTGGTTTTTACGTGTAGATCCTGACTATCCAAGTCGATTAAAGGGATTTACATTTTTTCTCTTTATTTTTGTCCTGATCCAGTTTTGGACCGTCACTAGACACGGGGACAAGTCTTTTATCAATCGGCTGCTTTCTGCATCGCTCGCAATCGAATGCCTTGTTTATTCAATTCGATTTAGCACATTATTCGTACCAAGTCTTGTTCCGTCCAATCCTGCAGAATTTTCTTATATTCAGTTATCCTATATTTTTGTTTTCTCGGCAGTAGTTCCGTTGACTGCTATTTGCTTAATGATTAACGGGATGCACTTGCTTCAAGAAAAATCGATTTCAGATGCCAAGGCAAAGAATCAGCAAAAAACAGAAACTATTGGGTATATCAGTCATGACTTGCGCGCCCCGCTTGCGACCATCTCTGGATACACAGCACTCCTACTTAACGATGCTACCGAAGCCCAAAAAAAGTCGCTACTCTCAATTCAGCGTAGTATTAATTATCAATTAGGTCTTATAGAAGAATTGCAGACTTTCTCCAAGGTAGAGCTGCAGCCTCTAACCATTAACTCTGCCAAAACCGATTTATCACGCTTGTTGAATGATATTTCAGATTATGGGAGTTCCTTGTGCTTGCAACAGAATAATATATTCCAATACCACCCTCCCCAAGTGCTCCCTCCGGCGATTTATTTAGATGGCAACCGTCTGCAACAAGTGTTGCTTAATCTTCTATCGAATGCAGCCAAATTCACGCATGATGGCGTGGTGACTATGTCGGTCAATGCTCAGACTAAAGGGGGTATTTGCGCACTAGACTTCGCGATTAGCGATACAGGAATAGGGATCGATTTAACCGAGAAGGTGGATATTTTTGACGCCTTTCAGCAAATTCAGGCAGCCAGTGGAAGCACTGGATTGGGGTTGTTTATCGCGCAACGTATCGTCTCATCCATGGGTGGATCTTTGAGTGTGGCCAGCATGCCTTCTCAAGGCAGCACGTTTTCTTTTCAGCTTTCCGCACCCATCGTTGCTGCTTCAGATTCTGACGGCTCTGATATAGGGCCGCGCATGTCCACAGTGGCCATCCCCTCGCTGCCGCAAGCGGAAGTGGGAATACCTCGAGCTCATGTACATATCGAAAGCCACATCAACGATGAGGCCCTGGATGAGCTCGCCAAACTGGCGCTTCATGGCCGCGTAACCGATATCGAGCACTGGATTGAATACCACTTCAAAGAAACCATCCATTCTCCGTTCGCGGACTCGCTGCGCGATTTAGTGGATCAGTTCGACTTTCCCGGTATACATGCGCTGGCGAAGAGCGATCGGAGTCATTTGAAAACTTAGCGGGTTGCTGAGATACTTCCGCAAGAATTCACGGCAGGAGGCATCGCTTTTTGCGGGGGCTTGCTCTCATTGCCGAATTCCTGGCGCGGCCAGTGCTGAATCGTACCTGGCGGTTGCTCCAGGACAGCCAGCTTTGCACGCGCTCGCGCCTTTGTGGCTGGTTGCGCGCGCTGTCTTGTCCTCGGTGGAAGGAGCGCTCGCTCTCTGCTTCGGGTGATTTACGGATCCAGCGCTGTATTCACGGGCTCTGGTAGGTTACATGCTCACGGCATGCAGCCAGATCCGGCTCTACGCCCATACCCGGAGCGGTGTGGAGCGAAACACGACCGTCCACCACTCGGAAGGCGTCCCCGGCGAACAGATCGCGCAGCAGATTCGGATTGGCATCTACCTCCACATAGCCGGGGCCACCCACCGCAGCCTTGAGATGCAGCGAAGCCGTCAGGCCGATGCCTGCACCCAACCAGTGGGGGCAAAAGCGTTTGCCAAGTGACTGAACGGCTCGTCCGACCGGTACGCAGCCACTGAAGCCGCCCCATTTACCAATATCGGGCTGCACCACGGCGACGCCTTCCGTTTCAGCGAATGCCAACAGATCAGCAGTTCCGGCCAGGTTTTCGCCGCCAGCCAGCGCCAGGGGCTGTTCGCGCGCGAGCTTCGCCCAATCGGCATTGGATGTATCGGCACGAACCGGCTCTTCCAGCCATCCCAGGTCGAAGTTCGCCATGCGACGTCCGGCGGCGATGGCTTCCTGTACGCTCCACGCCTGGTTGGCATCGACCATGAAGGGCAGATCGGGTCCGATCACTTCGCGCACGGCCGCCAGGTTGCGCAAATCGCGCTCTTCACCAAAACCAACCTTGAGTTTGAAGGCGCGGTAACCTTCGGTCAGCTTTTGCGCCGCGAGTTTCTCTGGGTCCGTGGGGTTGATGCCTGACGCATAGAGCGCGATGACCGGACTCGCGGTTGCATGGGGGGCGCCCAGCAACTGCCACAAGGGCAGGCCTGCGCGTCGTGCGACCATGTCCCAAATGGCAACGTCGAGTCCCGCAATGATCTGTTGGATGGGGCCCGGCTCACCCGCTTGAATCGCAAGGACCGCCAGCTTATCGGTCAATGCTGCGAAGCAGGCCTGTGGAGATTCCCAGCGACGGCCGTAGACCAGTTGCGGCAGGTAAGTTGCTGCCATGCGCCCGCGATGCTCTGCGCCCACCACAGGGAAGTTGCTCCAGACTTCCCCCCAGCCATAAGTTCCATCGGGATCCAGCACTCTCAGCAACACGGCTGGCCGGTCCTTCATGATCCCGAACGAAGTCTGCACTGGCGGATCTGCCGGCACGCGCAGTACGAATACGTCGATCCTCTGAATGAAAAAACTCAAGTCGGTGTTGGCATTTGGAAGGTTCATGGCTCTCATGGTGTGTGAAATTGAAGATGCCGTTGTCGAGGGCTCAAGCTTCGAGGAGCTGTGCGCGGGAGTTCAATCCAGGGAGATGCCCGATGACCGAATGAGCGGAACCCAGCGGGCAGTTTCGGATGCGATGTAACGGTTCAACTCTGCGGGCGTTTGGTAGAAAGGCACGTCACCGAGCTTCTCCATCTTTTTCTGCAGCTCCGGGTCCTGCAGCGCCGCCTTGAGCTCAGCGGACATCCTTTTTTGGATGTGCTCAGGCATGCCAGCCTGCGCAAATAGACCGATCCAAGAGTAGGCTTCGTAGCCCTTGATGCCAATTTCGGTCAAGGTTGGCAGGTCAGGGAAGACGGGTGAACGTTTCGCGCCGGTGACGGCCACCGGCTTTACCCGGCCCGTCGCGATGATGCTGAGTGCCAACGGAATGTGGTTGATGGAGTAAGTGACGTCGCCCCCCGCCAGAGCGGTCATGGCTGCGGGGCCGCCGTTGAAAGGGATGTGAGAGCTTTTGATGCCCGTGACCTTCTTGAACATTTCCGTGGCCAGGTGGGGGGTGCTACCGTTGCCATTGCTGGCGTAATCGATCTTGTCGACGCCGCGGCGGAGTTCCTCCATCAGTTCTGTAGCGGATTTCGACTGACTGCGCTGGCCTGCGAGCATCACGAGTGGCCCGTAGCTGATCTGGCCGATGGACGCAAAGCTCTTGATCGGGTCGTACTTTGCGTTCTTGAAGATGGCGGGGCTGTAGACCTGCGTGGCCGCATCACCGACAAGAAATGTGTAGCCATCTGCCGGTGCGCGCGCAGCCAGCGCCGTGCCGATGGTTCCGCCTGCGCCCGGACGGTTGTCGACCAGCACTGAACTCTTCATCTGCGCCTGCAGCCTCTCGGCGACCATGCGGGCGGTCGCGTCGATCACGCCGCCGGCTGGGAACGGCACGATCAAGGTGATGGGTTTCGTGGGATAGGTGGCATCGTCTGCGGCGTGAGTGATTAACGGCACCAGCAAGGCACTTGCGGAGCAGGCGGCCCAGATTGCATGTCTGAAGTTCATGGTGTTTTTCCTTGGTTGCTTTGGTGATACCTGGCAATGCCAGATGCGAATACCCTGGTGGCCTCAGGCCGCGCTCTGGATCAACGCCGCGCCTTTTTCTCCGATGAGGATGGCAGCAGCATTTGTGTTGGTTGAGACCATCCGGGGCATGACTGATGCGTCAACCACACGTAGGCGGTCGATGCCACGCACACGCAGTTCAGGATCCACGACGGCCCGCTCGTCCGAACCCATGCGACAGGTGCCGCTGGCGTGGAACACGGTGCCCCCCTTGTTGCGCGCATAGTCTTCGAGCTCGGCGTTGGACTGGATCCCGTGCCCGGGCGCGTACTCGTCCTTGGCCAGCAGGTCACGGAAGCTGGGGCGCTGGTAGATGTCTCGCAGGATCTCCAAGCCGGAAACGAGTACCTTGACGTCGTGCGGCTCGGTCAGGTAGTTGGTGACAATCCGGGGCGGGACCGCCGGATCGTCGGACCTGATCCCCACATGCCCCATGGACCGCGGACGGCACTGGGTGGCGGAGGCTGAGAAGCCAGAGAACGTATGGAGCGGATCGCCCGGCTTGTCGACCGACAGCGGCATCACGTTGAACAGCAGATCGGGGCGCCCCCCCTCGGCGTGTTGGCTGCACACCATCCCACCTACCTGGCCTGCGCCGACGGTCAGCGGCCCGCGTTGGCCAAAGGCCCATTGAGCGCCCATCTGCATGAGCTTCAAAGGATTCCGTACGTCGTCGTTGAGCGAGCGTCGGTGCTTGAGCTTGACGACCACCCGGGCCTGGTAGTGGTCCTGCAGGTTTTGGCCGCAATCTGGCGCATCGACCTGCACACCGATGCCGTGGCGCGCCAACAGCGCGGCGGGCCCGACCCCTGACAATTGGAGGAGTTGAGGCGACTGCAGTGCGCCCGCAGCCAGCAGCACCTCCCGTTCGGCGCGACCTGCTACCTGCTGCCCATCACGAACCCATTCGACGCCGACGGCCCTTCCTTTCTCGATGACGATGCGGCGGACAAAAGCACCCGTGGCTATCGTGAGGTTCGGCCGAGAGGCGATGGGCGTCAGAAAGGCATCGGCGGCGCTACAGCGCCAGTGGCCGCGCAACGTGAGCTGGTAAGCGCCCAGGCCTGAGTCCTGCGCGCCATTGAAATCATCCGTCGCTTCAAAACCCGCCTCGTGCCCGGCCTGCAGCCAGGCGCGGCAATATGGATGATCATTGCGCAAGTCTGAGACGCTGAGCTCCCCATCGATACCATGGTATTGCGAAGGTTTTCCAGCATAGCGCTCCGACCGCTTGAAGAATGGCAGCACGTTGCGGTAGCCCCAACCGGTGGCACCCAGTCGTTCCCAATCGTCGTAATCCGCGTGCTGCCCCCGTATGTAGAGCAGTCCATTGATGGCGCTGGATCCCCCGAGGACCTTGCCACGCGGCCAAACAATGGTCCGGCCACCCGTCTCCACTTGCGGCTCGGTAGGAAACTGCCAGGAAAAGCGCTTGTCGTAAATGGTTCGGAAATAGCCAACTGGCAGCTTGAGCCAGAAGTTCCTGGCGCTGCCTCCGGCTTCAAGCAGCAGGACGCGGCAAGCTGGGTCGCTGCTGAGGCGGTTGGCCAGCACGCATCCCGAAGAGCCCGCGCCGATGATGATGTAGTCCCAGACTCCAGTGGCGTGTGCGGATGACATGGGTGAGAGCGACTCAAGTAGGTTGGTAGAAATTTAGATAAGTCATATAGTCCTATCGATCAGACGTTATGACTATGGTGCTTACCCTATGATGACGCCTGTGTGGTTACTGTGTTTATGATCAATTGCTCACGTCCGCGCGCCCGTACCCCTTAGTTAGGTCACTCCCCCTCATGTCCTTCTCTGACAGCTCAGTTCCTCGGTACTTGCAAATAGCCGACGTGCTACGTAAACGCATAGCTCGCGGGATCTGGAAGAACGGGGAAAAGGTGCCTTCACTCGAGTCCTTGATGGGCGAGTTCGGCGTCTCGCGGGTGACTGTGAGACAAGCCATCGACGTGCTGGCGCGGGAGGGGTTGGTATTGCCTCAGCGGGGCAGGGGAACCTTCGTGACCGGAACCCCGCCGCAGCGACAGTGGCAGCGCGAGTGGCAGACCGTGCACGCGTCGGTGGATGGACTGGCGCAAGCCTTCAAGGACACGCAACCGCGCATCGTCAACATCGACGAATTGTGCTCAGTTGCACCGTTGCAACCCTCAGATGGCATACCGGCCGATCGATACGTGTACATGCGACGCGTTCATTCCGAGAAGGATGAGCCGTACTGTGTGATCGAGATCTATCTGGACGAGGCCATCTTTCGCACCGCGCCTGATCGCTACCGCAGTGAGGCCGTCATTCCCTTGCTGGCGACGCTGCCTCAAGGCGGGATCACTCAGGCGCGCCAGGCATTGACCGTCGGCAATGCTGACATGGACATCGCGAAGCTGTTGAACATTCACCTCGGCGACGCGGTGGCACAGGTGCGCCGTGTGTTCACTGACAAGGACGGACGGGTCATATATCTAGGCGAGGTCATCTATTCGGGTGATCTGTTCCGCTTCGAGATGGACATCGAACCACCGCATCCGCGGTGAGGCGTCATCTTCGGGCGCTTGTATTGGCGCTCGTCGCCAACGCGCAGCCTGCACACGGGTTTGGCATGTGCAACCCGAATGACGAGCGTCGAATGGCATCGCAACCCGATCGTGAATCCAGTGGCCAAGTGCTGGTAGGTCGGCCCTGCCGTCAGCACCGTGTTCAGTGCGAAGTGAGTTGACCCGTGCTCATACCCACCTGCGTACGCTTCCTGTGTAAGCCTCATACTCTGCCCCAAATAGAGACGCCAACAAACGTTCTTCCGGAATGATTTGGAAGCGAGTGATGTAGAGCACATACACAACAACCCACAGTACAGCAAGCGGATTCGCCAGATAAACTGCCCACGCCAACAGGGTAAGCAACATTCCTACATACATGGGGTTGCGCGTATAGCGGTACACGCCTCGGATGACCAATGAGGACGCCGAGCTTGCCTTGATTGGGTTCACGGTGGTCTTGGCTCGCCGAAGCGCAACCATTCCGGCGATGCTGATGCCTTGGCCAACGCACAGCAGAACGACGGCGCCGAGCACGCGGGCGGGATAGGGAATCTGCACGAGGCCTGCGGCGGCTGGCGTCAGCCACATAAGAAGCGCCAGGGCCATCATCACGATGGGGGGAGGAACCTTCAGTTCAAGCGCGTTCATAAGACTCCTTGTTGAGGTTTAACACTGGAATGACCCACCACGCGCCAACCTCGATGGCGGAAAGTCTTGTGGATGAGAGCAACTCTATTCGCGATCGGGGGGGCTGCCGCTGTTATGTAGCCTCCCGACACAGCGAAGTAGATATGCGTGCTCTCAAGCCAGCATTGACTGCTGGGCGGAGATGCCCGCCGTTGCGCCGTACGATATGGCCGTGGTGACGGAGGGCATGAGGGGGTTGGCGAGGTCTCCGGCAGCGTAGATGCCCGGCACGCTGGTTTCGCGGCGCTCGTCGACCTTCAGGGCGATGCCCAGAGGCGTATTAACCGTGGCGAGTCCCAGTGATTCATGCAGGCTTGCGGACGGCTTGTTGCGCGGATGTGCGAACAAGATGTCCACTGCGACGTCGGGTGCGGTATCGATCTTGACCGTGGCATTGTGGCCTTCGCGACGGACAATTTCGGTGATTCGGCCATCGACTACAGGCACTTTGCGGCGCGCCAAATCGGTCCGGATGTCAGGCGGAATGTCGTGACCGTTAGCGAAAAGGGTCAACCTGTCGGTCCAATCGTGGAACAGCCTGACCTGATTGTGGGATTGCGGGCCGGACCAGACGAGGCCCCAATGTTGGCCGGCGACTTCAAACCCGTCGCAGTAGGGGCAGGGCACGATGGACGTGCCCCAGCCTTCGGCAAAGCCCGGAACGTCAGGCATCTGGTCCGCGATACCATAGCTCAGGATCACTCGGCGTGCCGCAAGGCTTTCGCCATTGGCAGTGAGGACAGAGAAGCGGTCGATGCCGCCAGAGACGCTGTCGGCCCGAGAATTGACCAGCTTGACCGTCGGATACCGCGCAAGTTGCTTGCGCGCTTCGGCCAGGATCTCCAAAGGTGGCTTGTGATCATGCCCCAGCAAGCCGTGCGAGTGGCCAGCGAACCGATTGCGCGGAAGGCCGGTATCGAGAACCGTGACCTTGCGCCGCGCGCGCCCAAGCTGCAGGGCGGCGGCGAGGCCCGCAAAACTGCCGCCGATGATGATGACGTCGTTCATGGTGAAGGTTTCCGTGTTGAGGGTGGAGGGGACTGGGGTGGGCTTTACAGGGGGTTGTGCATAGGCGAGGCCGGCGGGGGCAAGCGCCGCCAGCGTCAGCAGGGTTCTTCGGTGCATGGAAGCCTCCTTGTATTCTGCGTCGGCGCAATATCGTCCAGCGATTCGCGCTCGAGACGGACAGTGAGCAGGGTTTCGGCATTGGCGAGGAAGTCGCCCGTGACTGCATTGGTCTGCCAGACGATGCAGCATTCATCGAATGCGCCTTCTCTGACTGGCCAACCGCCATGCCCTTGCCGGTAAGGTTTCTGCTGGAGCCTTCGCTTTCGCTGCCGGCGGTACCGCTCTGCACGATAACGCGACAGGTGAGAGCCCCCAGGCCTTCGGTCATTATGGCCAAGCCTATGTCCAATGCTCATGATAGTCCTCCTTTTGCGGTGGTTGGTTTGTTAAACATGGTGTCCTTCTTCGCGTCGCACGCGGAACAAGGTTGCATAAAGGGCCGGCACGAAGATGAGCGTGAGGGCAGTGGCAACCACCAGCCCGCCCATGATCGAGATGGCCATGGGGCCCCAGAAAACGCTGCGTGTGAGTGGGATCATGGCCAGCACCGCGGCAGCGGCCGTCAGCACGACGGGGCGCGAGCGGCGGACGGTGGCGTCGACGATGGCGGTCCAGCGGTCGGAACCCCGCTCGATGTCCTGGTCGATCTGGTCGACAAGGATGATCGAGTTGCGCATGATCATTCCACCCAAGGCGATCACGCCCAGAAGTGCAACGAAACCGAAAGGTGCGTTAAACAGCAACAGCGCGGGAACCACGCCGATCAGCGCCAGAGGCGCGGTCATGAAAACCATGAACAGCCGCGAGAAGCTTTGCAACTGGATCATCAGCAATGTCAGCATCACTGCGAACATCGCTGGGAACACCGAGAACAGCGCATCGTTGGCCTTGTCGCTTTCCTCGATCGCGCCGCCTTCCTCGATGCGGTAGCCAGGCGGCAGGTTTTCGATGATGGGTTGCAGAGTCGGGCGGATTTGAGCTGTCGCGTCGGGCCCCTGCACGCCGTCGGCAACGTCGCTGCGGACCGTCAGCACCATGTGCCGGTTGCGCCGCCAAAGCACGGGTTCCTCGAATGCCGGCTCGATCTGCGCAATTTGCGACAGCGGCACGGTGGCTCCGCTGCGCGTGAACACCTGGAGGTCGCCAAGTTGCCCGATGTGCTTGCGTTCGTCGGGTGACGCCCGCACGACCACGTCCACCAGTTCCTCGCCGCGGCGGATCTGCGTCACCGGAGCGCCGTCCAGCGCTGTCTGCACGAGGGCCTGGACATCTCCGGTCGTCAGGCCCAGCATGCGCGCCTTATCCTGGTCGACGCGCACCTGGACGGAACGCACCTGCTCGTTCCAGTCCAGTTGCGTATCACGCACCAAGGCGCTCTGGCGCACCGTGTCGCGCACCTGATAGGCAATCTCCCGGACTTGAGCCTTGTCGGGGCCAATCACGCGGAACTGAACGGGAAAGCCCACCGGCGGGCCGAACTCCAGCCGGGTGACGCGTGCCTTCACGTCGGGCAGCGCCTCGTCCCTGGCAAACAGCTCCATGAGCCTGGCGCGGACGCGCTCGCGCTGCTCGATCCCCCCGGTCTTGACTACGAATTGCGCGAAACCAGGGTTCGGCAGCTCCGGGAGCACGGACAGGTAGAAGATGGGTGTGCCGGCGCCTGTATAGGCGGTGAAAAACTCGACGTCCGGGTCTTTGGCCAGTTGCGCCTCCAGCAGCTTCACCTGCCGCTCGGTGGCCGCGAAGGAAGCGCCCTCGCGCAACCGCAACTCAACGAGCAGCTCCGGGCGTGCCGCCGTGGGGAAGAACTGTTGCTGCACCTGCAGCATACCCGCGCCGGCCAAGCCGAAGACGACGACGGTGGCGGCCAACACCCAGAAGCGCCTCTGCACGGCCCAGTCGACGACGCGGCGCAGCCGATGGTAGACCGGCCGATCGTAGACGTTGCCATGCCCGGCTGCGGCCATCTTCTTTGGGAGCAGCACCACACCCAGGTAGGGTGTGAACACCACGGCCACCAGCCAGGACAGAATGAGCGCCACGCCGACGACCCAGAAGATGCCGCCTGCGTACTGCCCCGCAATCGACTTCGCGAAGCCCACCGGCATAAAACCCGCGGCGGTGACCAGTGTGCCAGTCAGCATGGGAAAGGCCGTAGAGGTATAGGCAAAGGTGGCGGCGGGCACGCGATCCCAGCCTTCCTCAAGCTTCACCACCATCATCTCCACTGCAATGATGGCGTCATCTACCAGCAGGCCGAGTGCAATGATGAGCGCGCCCAACGAGATGCGATCGAGGTTCCAGCCGGCGGCATACATGACGGCCGCAACCAGGCTGAGCACGAGCGGGACCGAGGCTGCCACCACCAAACCTGTGCGCCAGCCCAGGAACAGGAAGGACACCGCCAGTACGATCGCCAGCGCCTCCAGGAACGCGCGTTCGAACTCCCAGATGGACTCCGCCACCACGCGCGGCTGGTCTGCATACTGCTGAATGTCCAAGCCCGCCGGAAGCTCCTGCCGAACCTTTTCCACCTGCTGAGCCAGCGCGCGGCCGAACTCCAGCACATTGCCGTTGGCCTGCATGGTCACGCCGATCGCCAAGACCGGTACGCCGTTGTGGCGGATCGTCATGCTTGGCGGGTCCTCGTAGCCGGTGCGCACGGTGGCGACGTCGGCCACTCGCAGCAGTTGGCCGCCTACCTCGAGCGTGACGTTGGCGACGTCCGCCGCGCTCTTGAGCCCACCGTCCACGCGCACATGCACGCGGTCATGGGTGGCGTCAGACGAACCGGAAGGCGTCACGAGATTGCGGCGCGCCAGCGCCTCAAAGACTGCAGTCGGTGCGATGCCCAGTGCCGCCAGGCGGCGGGTAGACACTTCCACATACACCCGCTCAGCCTGCTTGCCCAACACGTCAACCTTGCCGGCACCGGGGACGCTCTGGAGCTGCTGCTTAACCCGCTCGGTCACGTCCAGCAGCTCAGCCATCGACAGGCCCGGGCCGCTCAGCGCGTAGAGCACGCTGTAGCGATCGTTGTATTCGTCGTTGAAGAATGGCCCGCGGACGCCCTCAGGAAGCTCCTGGCGCACGTCGCCGATTTTTTTTCGAACTTGGTACCAGGCGTTCTCCAGCTCCTTTTTGCTGCTGCCGCCCTTCATCCACAAGGTGATGCCGCCGTAACCCTGGCGCGCGAAGCTGCGCACGTAGTCAAAATGATCCAGCTCCTGCAGCTTGCGCTCGATGCGATTGAGAACCTGGTCCTGGATGTCCTGTGCGGTGGCTCCCGGCCACACGACGATAGCCGTCATTTGCGGCACATCAAAATTTGGATCCTCCAGCCGGCCGAGGCGACTGAAGGACAGGACGCCGATGATCAGCGTCGCGATGATCAGGAAAAGCACCATTGGCCGGTGGGTGACGGCCCACTGCGACAGGTTGAACCGCTTCATCGTTGGCTCGTCTCAGAGGCGAGTGCCTGGACGGACTCGGGGTTACGGTCGACGGCGCGCACGGCCATGCTCGCATCGAGCTTCTGCGCACCGATGCTGACGACGCGACTGCCAACGGCGAGGCCTGTTACTCGCACGGATGCGTCATCCGCATTCACGACTTGCACGGGTGTAAAGATGAGACCAGAGCCCTCGGCATTCAACACCCACACGCCTGCCGAGCTGCTGGCTTTTACCAGCGCCGTGACCGGCAGGATGGCAGAGGTCGGTCCCGTGGAGGGTGGCGCGGATAGGTGCAACTGAATGGTGCTCCCCAAGGGCAGGGCGGCGAGGGAGTCACGCGCCGCGGGGGCGCCAGCGAAGCGCACTCGGAATGTGCGCCCCTGCGCGCTGGCCAGCGGCGAGGCTTCGCGCAACACCAGGGGCAAGGGAGAGCTTCCGTTGTGCCAGGGCGTGGCGGTAGCAACCAGCGTCCGCACTCGGCCGATCCATTCCTCGGGCAGGTCGGCGATGACTTCGCGCGCACCATCGCGGGTTAGCGACATCACCGGCTGGCCTTCGGCCACCACTTGGCCGCGCTCGAAGCGCATTGCTGTGACTACACCGGCGTAGGGCGCCACGAGCGTCGCGTAACCTGCGCGGTTGCGGGCCAGATCTAGTTGCCTGCGCGCCTGTTCCAAGCGTGCTGCAGCCGCGTCCGCGCGCGCTTTTTGCCGCTCATGGTCTGCGGCTCCCACCGAACCGTCCGCCAACAGCCGGCGAAACCGCATCTCATCGGATGCCGATTGCTGCGCATCTACCAGTGCGGCCTGCACGGCGTCGCTGGAGGCACCTTCAGCGAGCTGTAAGTCGGCTGCGTCCAAGCGCGCCAGGACTTGGCCGGCCTTCACGACGCTGCCGACGTCTACAAGCCTCTCCACCACTTTGCCTCCTGTGCGAAAGCTTAGATCGGTTTCCACGCGCGCCCCAACCGTGGCTGTGAACGTGCGGGTTTGCGCTTGACTGGCGGGCGAGACCGTCGTCACGAACACGGACTTCACTGCGACGGCCGGCGCGGGCGGTTGGCCGCATGCGGCGAGCAGGAGGGAGGCAGCCATGGTTACAGGCAGTGCGAATGAGGGGATGCGCTTCACTTAATGGGCCTTCCTGGCGTTTGATGCGATGGCTTCACCGGCTGCAGCCGGCGTGAAGCCGCCGCCGAGAGCCTTGTAGAGTTGTACGTCTGCAAGCGCCTGCTGGAGGCTGCTGTCAGCCAGAGCAAGCTCGCTGGCGAGTACGGACCGCTGCACGTCCAGCAACGCCAACAGGTCGGTCTGTCCTTCGCGGTGCAGCGACTCTGCGCGCCGCAGGGAGCGGCGGCGGTGCTCCACTGAGCTGCCCAAGGCGGCGGCACGCCTGGCTTCCTCCGCTCTCAATAACAAGCTGTCCTCGACCTCCTGCACCGCGACCAGCACGGACTTCTGCCAGGCCAGCAGCGCCTCATCGGCCTTCGCGGACTGCGCGCGGATGCCGGCATCAATGCGCCCGGCGTCGAATATCGGTGCGGCAAATGCCAGTGCTACGTTTGAGAAACGCACCGGTGCGAAATCCAGGGCATTCAGTTGCAGGTCTTGACGGCCCGTCAATGCGCTGAGAAACAGTTTCGGCCACCACTGCGCGCGCGCTTCGCCGGTGCGAAAAGTTTCCGCGGCGACGCGCGCTTCCGCGGCAATGAGGTCGGGGCGGCGCTTTAGAAGCTCGCTTGGATGCCCGCTGCCGATGTCGCGAACCCCATGCCAGATGAATGATGAATCGGGCTGGATGACAGGGACCGACGGATTGCGCCCCAGCAGCACAGCCAACCGTGTCTGAGACGTCCCGGCCAGCATTTGTAGGGGCGGCACTTGTGCATCGAACGCTTCGGCCTCGGCGCGGGCGCGGTCGAGGTCGAAGGCGCTCGCCAGACCTTCGTGCAAACGCTTTTCGACGCGATCAGCGGTGTCCCGTTGCGCCTTTGCCAGCGCCCGCACAATGCGCAACCTCTCGTGGGCGCTGCGCAGGACGAAGTACTGGCGCGCTACCTCGCTGGCTACCAGAAGGCTCGCACCTTGCGCGCCTGCGGCCGCCGCCGTGCCGTCGGCCTGCGCGGCATCGCGCGCGGCGCGTACGCCGCCCGCAAGGTCTATCTCCCAGGCTACTTCGATTCCGGCGCGCAGCATACGCGTGTCGGGCATCCCTTGCTTCACGGCGGCGGGCAAGCCGGTGCTGCTGCGCGATGCGGAAGCCTGTACACCCACCGCTGGCCAAAGGCGCGAGGTCTGTGAATCCGCTCCCGCGCGGGCCTGGGCGACGCGCTGGAGCGCGATGCTGATGTCCTGGTTGGCGCCCAGGGCTTCCTCAACCAGGGCGGTGAGAGTGGAATCTCCCCACGCGGCCCACCATGCATCGCTTGAGGCTGCTCCTTCGGCCTTGGCCGCATGGCTGTGGGCAAAGGCGGGCGCAAGGGGTACTGAGGGTTCGGGCCCCAGCACAGGGGGTGTGGAGCACGCAGACAGCAAGGTCAATGCCGCCAGTGACAAGAGGCTGGTTGCCCGTGGGGACGTTCCGCTGCTGCGCACGGAGGCAAAGATCATGGCTTGATTTTCTACTGTACTAATAAGTACAGTAATGTGCTTCATAAATAGTGTACTGTCAAGTACATGAAATATTCCGTGCAATCGGGTACGCGTTCGCGCTTGCTGTGAGCGGTGATAAGAGCTACGCTCCGAGTTCTCTCAGATCAGGATTGGGTTGCGACCGCGTCGATGGGTGTTCTCGTGTTCATGGGTCTGCAGCCACGAATACGTGTATTGAGATCAACTAAATGGCATAGGCAAGGACTGGCCCCCGTCTGCCGCCTCGCGTCCTTCTTGCTCATTGCATGAACGCTGCCCTCCAACGCATCTGAGCTATATTGAACCGCCAAGTCCACTAAATCAGCAGATGTCCCGTCCCGTAGTTACCGCCCCCAAACCCCAACGTGGCCGACCACGAGACCCCGAGCGGGTCCGGCGCATCCTGGAAGCCGCGCAGAGACACTTCAACCAGCATGGCCTGGAACGAGCCAGCGTCGATGCCATCGCCGCGGAAGCCGGTGTTTCCAAGATGACCGTGTACAGCAACTTTGGCTCCAAGGAAGGGCTTTTTCAGGTGGTCGTACGCGACAGGACGGCTCCTGTCGTGGCTGGTTTCCCGGGCACCGGTGCGCTGGACCCGGGCCAGCCGGAGCAAGCGCTGCTAGCGATCGGTGCCCGGTTTCTTGCGTTAGCGCGAGGGGATGACGCCTTGGGTGCGTTACGTTCTGTCTACGGCGTAGCAGGGGCGCAGCCGGAGGTTTGCCGCGCGTTCTACAAGGAGGGGCCTGAGCGTGTGAATGGTGAGCTGGCTGCATACCTGCGCCGTGCCAACTCGGCGGGGACGCTGAAGGTGCAGCATCCGCTCAAGGCAGCGGACCTGTTCTTGTCGATGTTCCTGGGTTCCGCACACATCCGCGGATTGCTGAAGCTAGAGATGCCTGATACCCGGGAAAACAAGGCACTGCTGCGCGAGGCCGTTCGGGTCTTCATGGCGGCATACGGAGCCTAGACTTCACGCGCGGCCTGAGGTCGCACTCATGCGGCGCACAGCGAAGATCTCGTCCACGCTCGAGAATCCGGCCATTCTCGCGCAGCTGGCGCAAAAGAACTGAGTACTCCATGGCTATCCAGCGCTTTCACCGCAGGGTGCAACGGATATATGGACTCTTCTGCGCCCCGTTGAGAGCATGCTAATCTGGTGCCATTAGATAGTGTGGAGGACGGCATGTCGAAAGGGATGGACGTGGCTGCTGAACAGCTAGTGATTCGTCGGGCCACGTCGGTTGACGCACCTGCAGTACTGAAGGTCTTCGATGAGGTGATTGCCTGGTTTGTGCAAATGGGCAATAAAGAGCAATGGGGTAGCGAGCCCTGGTCAGCATCGCCGCGGCGGATTCAGCTGGTAGAAGACGCCTGTGCCTTACCCGAGGCCTGGGTAGCGCAGGACGAGCGTGGCCGCCTGTTAGCCGCCTTGGTCTTGGGGGCGGCACAGCCCTATGTGCCTCCCGCAACGGAGCCAGAAATCTATGTGCGGGTATTGGTCGCCTCGCGCGATGACCGAGCGCGCGGCATAGGGCGGCGTTTGCTGGCCTTTGCCGATAATCGCGCCCGGGCGGCAGGGGTGCAGCGCCTGCGTGTGGACTGCTATGGTGGTGGAACTGGGGCGCTGGTACGGTTTTATGAGTCTTGTGGGTATGAGCGCATGACGACTTTCAGCGTAGATGGCTGGCCCGGCCAATTGTTGGGGCGAAGCCTCAAGGCCGCGGCCGCCAGCTAGTTGTTCCTGAAATATGCACCGGGAACCGGCTGATCCACTGCGTTGTGAGATGGGGTCTGGCCGGACTCCGAAGGAAAGAAGGACGATGATGGCTGTTCGAAAATCCCGCCTCGATGAGGGAGCGCGGGTCGTCGAAATCTGGCGCCGCGCGGTGGATGCCACCCATGGTTTTTTGTCTGGGGAAGATAGACAAGCTATTGACGAGCTGGTTTGCGGTTTTCTGCCGCAGGCGCCGCTGTGGTTGGCGGTAGATGTCGAGGACTATCCATTGGCATTCATGCTCATCGACAACGGGCACATGGAGGCCTTGTTTGTGGACCCAGTTTACCGTGGCACGGGCATTGGCGCGGCCCTGGTACGCCACGGCTTGGTACTTCATCCGCGTATGACCACCGACGTCAATGAGCAAAACGACCAGGCTGTTGGCTTCTACGAAAAAATGGGCTTTGAACGGACAGGCCGCTCCCCCCTGGATGGGCAGGGCAGGCCTTATCCACTCGTTCATTTGAAGTACGTCGGTGTCTGAGCGCGTGAACACGCTCTGATCCGTGCCTCGGGGCCCATCAGGCTCGCACGCGCAGCACCGCCTCAATCTCACTTCGGCAAAAGTGGATAGTGTGTGCCACTTGCTCGGGGATGGCCGCCAAGCCATCTGGCTGGCCGCTGAGATAGGCCGCGGCAGCGCGTGCCATCAGGGCGCTGTGCGCGGCAGGCAAGCGCTCTGCAGCCCAGGCGGCCGCTGCGTCCTTGGCCGCGATTTCGCCGGTGCATGCCGTGTACCAGATGCGGGCCAGGGCAAGAAGAATATTGCGCTCTTCGCCCTCCCAGTCTGATGGCTGCTGCCATTGTGAGAGGGTGTCAACCAGGGACTGCTTCAGGTCGGCCAGAGGCACAGCCTCGAACAGCACGTGGGCATCAGGACCGTGAAGCGCCAGGCTGTGACGACGCAGCTTGGTGAACAAGATCGCCAGGTCGTTGTCTGGCATGGCCGGTTCATAGCGCCCGGCCTGTATGTCGGTGCGTAGCCATTCACCAAACTGCATCTCCCGCCTGGGTGGATAACGCCATGGCTGGATTTCGCTCAACGCCACCACCGTGACCTCCAGCGCTCTCAGGCTGGGATCGCTGCCGGGCCAGGCCGAATGTGCGAGCAGCGTCTGCAGCAAGCGCTGTTGCAGGGGCTCGGGCAGGGGGCTGTTGACGGTCACCATCAGATCGATGTCGCTGCAGGGTTTGAGGCCGCCATCAACGGCCGATCCGAACAGGTGAATGCCGCAGAGTTTGTCGCCCAGGAGGCGTTCCAGAGCGGCCTGGACGACGGCGATTTGACTTCTGACTTCTGGTGGCAGATGTTGCATGGCTGAATCTGAATCCCTGCGGGAAAGAGAGGTGAAATAGGCAGAACTATATTGAAGCAACGAAAGGCACCGCCATTAGTTCCTCGCAGCACGCTGAGTGGCTTATGCGAAGAACCGTATTGATAGCCGAAGGGCGCAAAAAATTTTCAGGAAGACCTTTCATTCCTGAATACCTCCGTTGAGGTCGATCACAAGCAACCAAAGCGGTTGAATAGGCCAACCCGAGGGGGCTAAATGATGAAAACGGCATACGCGACTTCAATGTTTTTCATGTCATGCGCGCTTTACGCAAGGGATAGGCGGGAGGTTGCAATTTAACAATCTAACGGGCGAGGTCCTTGGAGAAGCCCACATCGTCAACGAGCTTTTGGCATCGGACCGGGAGGGTTGACACAAGCCTTGCTTCGCTCGTCCAGCACGTCGGGGAGCAGACCCCGTGAGGGCGGAAGACACGAGATTTCCTCAAAAAAATATAATTTTTGCAACAGATTCGATCAAGGAACACCAGGAGGCCTATGCAGCTGAGAAAGATCACCCCGCTAGATTGGCCATGGATCCAGCGCTGGTTCGACGATGAGAGGCTCAACAGGGCGCTCGGGCCGCTTGATGATGCGTGGCTCGATCATGTCCTGCACGCCACGGACGGTGTCCAGCTTGTCGGCGTCGAGGACAACGCGCCCGTCGTCTTGATCGGATGCGCCTGGAGTCCGGAAGCTAGCGGTCTTCACGGTATAACGGATATTGCGGTGTCGCCCGTGGCGCGCGGGACGGGCCTTGGGCGCGGGGCAGTTGCCGCAGTCGTTCGCTGGGACGGCCATCCGCCGGCCGCGGGCTGGGTTGCCTTCGTCGATCGCGAGAACGAGGCGGCGCACGCTTTCTTCACTGCACTCGCGTGGACATATCGCGGCCTCGACGACGAGATTCATCGCTTCGAGCTTTAGCGACCGCCCTTGTGCATGTCTTGAACGTTTGTGATGGCGCCCACCCACCACAATCCTCCAGGAATCCGGTGCGTCCTGAAGGAGGCGGCGCTCTTGAGGCGCGTCGGCAAGGATGTGAGCGAGAAGTTCGACCGCTCCGCTCGAGCGGCCACTTGGGCGCCGGTCGCCGATGATGACACTCATCGTTGAGTCGGGAACTCTGTCGGGCTGGAGAGAAGGCAGGCGAATGGTCGTTGGCTCTATGTCATCGACCATGAAGTAGGACCGCCTGCTGAGCACGCCGCTCAGATCACGCCTAATAGTCGCCCGTCACTGTGATTACATAAGGGGCACTTTGCACGCCGACCCGCCGTACCCAGACGGAGCATGTGCAATGGATCGCGTAGCTCATGGGATCTAGGACTTAAGCATCCTTGATAAGAGCACCAGTCAGCCTGGAGAAAGTGAGCCCGTGAATTTTCAGAAGCGGTAATTCAATCTCAGTGCAAACGGCCTGCACATGAGTCAATTCTGCTGCGGCTGATTCGGAGATGGCTTGTATATCAGGTGTCCAATATCTCGCAGAGTCAGTGTCGGCTTGACGTAGCGTCTCGAACGTCTCCGTCATGAATTTTCTTCGGTTTCTTCGGCCTAGGGACGTCCGGCTACGCGCCGGATTGCGACAGAATGCGCCATGGCTTTGGTCATAAATTGCCTAGAATATAGGGCAATATACCGTTATTTGCCTAATTTGATGGGCAAAATATTGGTTTTTTGCTTGCCGTGAAATTCATAAGTGCCTAAAATAATAAGCGTTAAGTGCAAAAATGCCTAGTTTCATGAGCAAGTTCGTTATTTCATTGCAAGCCATCGAGCGCGTTGTCCAACTGGGTCAGCGCATCCGGGTTGCACGGATTCGGCGCGGCTGGTCGGTTGCCGACCTCGCTAGCAAGGCCGGTATCAACCGAAACACCCTCACGGCGCTTGAACTTGGTAAGCCAGGAACCGCAGTCGGTGTGTGCTTCACAGTGCTGTGGGCACTCGGCCTTGACAAGTCGTTGGACGCTGTTGCGGATCCCGATAGCGATCTCCATGGCAAGGCGCTCGAAGCGTCGCGCCGCCCGATGCGGGCTGGAAAAACCCGCAAGGCGAGCGACGAGTATGACTTCTGAGCGCAGCGCTGGGTCGCCCCAAGTCCGCTCAAACTCCCCTGGGGGGCAGCGAGTACGCACAGTGCCGAGCGTGGGCGCACCAGTCCGCGAGGCTTATGTCTACATTCAGCTACCCGGCACATTGGAAACGGTGCCGGCAGCCCTGCTCAGGGTGCAAACGCTGCCGGATGGCACACAGATAGGGCGGTTTCGCTACGGCGACCGCTACCTTCAGCGCCAAGAGGCTGTTGCACTCGATCCGTTCCAGCTGCCTCTTGCCAGGCAAGTTTTCGAGTTTACTCAGCTCAAGGGGATTCCCGGTGCTGTTCGAGATGCTGGTCCCGACGCTTGGGGACGGCGCGTGATCGAGCACAAGCTCGAGCGCAGTGCGGCAGACCTCCAGGAAATCGACTATCTGCTACATGGTCCGCAGGATGGCGCAGGCTATCTGAGCTTTGGGTTGAAGGCCGACCCACCCGCGCCCAAGCGCCAGTACAACCGCACGCATCAACTGGCTGAACTTATTGGAGCCTCACAGGCAATCGAAGAAGGGCGCCCGGTGGCCGCTCATCTTCTCGAACAGCTCGATCCTGGCACCAGCATGGGAGGTGCGCGGCCCAAGGCCACAATCGAAGACGCACAAAGTCTCTGGCTCGGCAAGTTCCCAGCCAGAGACGATCGCTTCAACCTTCAGCGCGTCGAGTTCGCGACGCTTGAGTTGGCACGCCGATGCGGCCTGAATGTCACACAAGCCCGCCTGGAGGCGGTTGGCGACAATGATGTTTTGATGCTGCAGCGGTTCGATCGAGACTACACCGACAAGGGTTATCTGCGCTTCGGTCTGGTCAGTGGCCTAACCGTGCTCGACTGCGGCGATAGCCACCTGGACCGGGAACGTTGGTCCTACCCATTGATGGCCGACAACCTGCGTCGCTGGTCCGACAAGCCGGAAGCCGACTGCGCAGAACTATTCAGGCGGATGGTCTTCAATGCCGCCGTGACCAACAATGATGATCATCCGCGCAACCACGCTCTGCTACGAAGACAGAAAGGATGGCGGTTATCTCCGGCCTACGACCTCGTGCCCGCACCCATGGTCAGCCTGGAGCGGCGCGATCTCGCCTTGACCGTTGGCGGCTACGGTCGCACGGCCAGCATCTACAACATCCTGTCCCAGGCAGGGCGTTTCGGCTTGTCGGCGGAAGAGGCACGCGGGCAAATTGATCGGATCGTCGAGGTCGTCCGGCATTGGCGCGACAGCTTCTTCGCCTGTGGCGTGTCGGCTAAGGACATCGACTACATTGCTCCAGCCATCCTGCCTGACTGCTTCTTTTTCGAAAGGCGTCTCGACGCATAAGTCGTTATGCCAGCATTCTCCGAACAAGAGTGGCGGTAACGTCGGCGACCTTCAGTGCCGATCGAGAAGGAACTGGCTGAAGAATGCGGCGAGTGCGATGTGCGCATCGAGCGGCAGCACGTTCGAAACGTACTGGTCGGGACGCACGATCACCATCGCCCCGTTGGCTCGATCTATTCCTCGCGCATCGAAGATGTCATCGCCTGCCTTGGCGTTGACGCAGTAGGCCTTTTCGTAGTCAACCAGTCCGAAGGACCCTTTGCGTGGCAAGAGGATTGCCGGCAATTGCCCTACGTCGAGATCTAAGTGACTTTGCTGGAACACAGCGCGGACGTCGATGACGCTATCGATGTCGGCACCCGCTGGCGTGAAGCGGCGAACGGGGGACTGAGGCGAGTCTGCCAGAAAGGCTGCCAATTTGCGCAAACGTTCACCACTGGTGTCTGCGAACACGTAGATGCGCCATGCACCATCCGCGCGGGCCGCGTGCCCCAACTGAACAGGTTTTGCGTCCGCGAGCCGAATGACGGGGGCGGACTGGAATCGCATACCGATCGTGAATCCAGTGGCCAAGTGCTGGTGAGTCGCCTCGGCCGTCAACACCGTGTTCGGTGCATAGTGAGTTGCAACGCCTGCGGTGTAGCGTCCCGAACGTACGAAATATTCCTGCAATTCCTGAGGATCCACGCCACCAAGTTCAGGGTGGTTGGGATCCTTGGGTGGCGAAGCCATGATCTTGGACCACTCTTTGTCGAAGTCGATCAGCCCCTGCGCAATCGCAAGGCGCTCAGTGGAGTAGGTCTGCAGCAGTTCCGGGCCAGCACGGCCTTCAAGCACGGCCGCCAACTTCCACCCGAGGTTGAACGTGTCCTGCATTGAAACGTTCATGCCCTGACCGGCTTTGGCGCTGTGCGTGTGGCACGCATCGCCTGCGATGAATACGCGTGGCAGGCGCGTAGCCGCCTGGTCTTGCGGCACATCATCAAAACGGTCGGTCACGCGCTGGCCAACTTGGTAGAGGGCAAACCACACGACGCTTTTCACATCCAGCGTGTAGGGGCGCAGAACGCGTTGGGCAATGCCTATGACTTTTTCTTGCGTGTTTTCACGGAAGGCTTCTCGGTTGTCCGGGTCGACCACGCCCAGATCTACGTAGAGTCTCACCAGGTAGCCGCCTTCTCGCGGAATGAGCAGGATGTTGCCTTCCTCGGCCGACTGGATGGCGGCTTTGAGCCGGATATCCGGAAAGTCGGTCACTGCCAGCATGTCTACGACACCCCAAGCGTGGTTGGCGAAGTCACCGCGGAGTTCGGCTCCAATCGACTTGCGTACCCGACTGCTCGCACCATCGCAGCCCACCACGTACTTGGCGCGCACGACGCTTTCCGAACGCCTGTTCACGTCCCGCAGTGTGACCTTAACGGGGTATTCGCCTTCCGACTCTACTTGCAGACCTACGAATTCCAACCCGTAGTTGGCCTCGAGCTTCGTCGGTGACTTGTACATGTAGTCGAGCAGATACTGCTGCAGGCGTGCCTGGTTCACGATCACGTGCGGAAACTCTGACAGCCCGTCTTCCGTGTCTTGCACGCGTGCGGTTCGCTCGATCCGGCTTCGATCTGCCTTGGCGGGGCGCCAGAAAGCCGTTTCGTTGACCCAGTAGGCTTCTCGCAGGAGCTGCTGACTAAGCCCAAATGCCTCGAACATTTCTACAGTGCGGCAAGCGATGCCGTCGGCTTGACCAACCTGCAACGGCCCATCGCGGCGCTCGATCAAGCGCGTGGTAATGCCGGGAAACGTGGAAAGCTGCGCGGCCAAAAGGGCGCCGGCCGGTCCGCTTCCGATCACCAGGACGTCGACCGCGTCGGGCAATTCCTTCTTTTGGATATCTGGATCCCCGGGAGCGTATCCGTTCAGGTAGAACTGCATGCCGTTTCCTTAAGTTGCAACGTTCGTTCGGAATAAAGGGTGTCGATGCTCTGAATCTGAGCCGAGGCTGGAACATGAGCCATGCTACGGACAGCATCAAAGAGTGGATAGATAGCAAATCCTCGACTCACGAATGTGCCCAATAAATGCAGCACACTTATCATCAGTATACTGATAATTAGTGTAGTGATAAGATTGGTAAGGCAATTAAGGGTTTTCCCTTGGACTTGGGGCATTGGGTCATGAAAAGTAATACCACCGCCGAGGCGGTTGATCTGGAATCCATGCCAGGTCACTGCATCCGCCGGCTGCAGCAGATCGCTGTAGCGGTTTTTCTGCAGGAGACCGAATCACATGGGATGACCCCGGTGCAGTATTCGGCGCTTCAAGGCGTCATGAACGCCCCTGGAATCGACCAGCGGTCATTGGCGCGCTCCATTGGGTTGGACACCTCCACCATCGGAAGCGTGATCGATCGCCTCGAAGTGCGTGGCCTGGTGTCGAGGAACGCGTCACCGACGGACAAGCGCGTTCGGATGCTCACCCTCACACCCATGGGTCGGGAAGCGCTCGAAGCGGTCATCCCTTCCATGTTGCAGGCTCAAGAGCGAATGCTCGATCCATTGACCAAGCCGGAGCGTGCCGAATTCATGCGCATGCTTCGCATCCTGGTGGTGGCCAACAATGAATTGAGTCGGGCTCCTGGCGAGGTTTGATCCGTGCCCCCGTGCAGTAGGGGTGCGACCGGAAGGCGGCCTTCCATGGCCTAGGCGAGAGGAGGGAAGTCCCGGCGCATCACGCGTGGGAAGCACTACTCGGTTGGTGGCTGCTGCTTCGCTCCGCAGCACGTCCTGTCCGCTGCTTCAGAACCGCTTTGTTGGGAGTGCGTTGATACTTCTTTCCCATGAAGCGCTTGCGACTTCGGCTCGTATCTGTCGTGGTGGCGCACCCATTCCATTTTGTGCGGCACATCTCGCTCACCACGCCCATGGGGAACGAGGTCGAGCATCGCATAGGTTCCCATCATGGCCTCGACGCCACGCGCGTAAGCCGAGTACGTGCGGAAAATCTCGCCTGCTTCATTCTTGAAAAACACACTGATTCCGGGCATTTCCTCCTCTGAAAAGTCGACCTTGCTGAAGTTGTAGTTCGCCTGTGCAGCTGCATCCTCTTGCGGCGGGAAACTCACGTTGAAATCGTAGTTGAAGTCGCTTTTGTTCGATGACACCCAATTGAATTGCCAGCCCATCCGCGCGCGGAATCGCTCGATTTCCGGCAGTGTTGCCCGAGAGATGGCGACGAAGCTGACGTCACGGTTCTCCAAGTGAATTCTCATTCCGTCAGTATGGTCAGCCATGAACGAGCAGCTCGGACAGCCTTGCGCCCAGCCCGGCGCAAACATGAAGTGCTGAACAATCAACTGACTACGCCCGTCGAAGAGGTCGGCCAACGACTGCGTGCCGTGCACGCTGTCGAACACGTAATCTTTATCGACCCGCACCCATGGCAGTGCTCGACGCAACGCTGCGACACGGTCACGTTGGTCAGTCAATTCTTTCTCTTGGACGAGAAGCTCTTTACGGCGAGAAAGCCATTCAGAGTGCGAGACGACTGCGTTAGTGGTAAGTTCGTTTTTCATGCTTGACTTGGCCCTCATAAAAAAACTGCACTCGTTTTTTTGCTCGACAGCCCATGCTTTACCCGGATCGGTTGCAATCAGGTAGGGGAAGGCGTTTCTCGCAGCCTCGCCTGGGGCACCGGGCTATGAGGCACTCTACTATTTTTCTGGAGTCGGTGTGACAACCAAATATTTCACGGCTACAAGCCTCGACGGCTTCATTGCCACTGAAGAAGATTCAATAGATTGGCTTTTTCCTCTTGGCGATGTGAATGAGACCAGCTATCCACAGTTCATTTCCGACGTGGGAGCTCTGGCCATGGGCTCTTCCACCTATGAGTGGATGCTTCGACACAGTGAAAAAGTTGCTACGGAGACGGGTTCTGCCTGGCCATATGCTCAGCCAACCTGGGTTTTTTCCAGCCGGGAACTGCCTGCAGTTGAAGGAGCCGATTTGCGCTTCGTGAAAGGCGACGTGCGGCCTGTGCACGAAGCTATGCGCGCTGCCGCAGGTTCCAAAAACATTTGGGTGGTGGGCGGCGGCGATCTCGCTGGGCAGTTCTATGACGCCGGATTGTTGGATGAAATCATGGTACAAGTCGGCTCCGTGACCCTGGGCAAGGGCAAGCCTTTGTTTCCGCGTCGGCTAACCAGGCCCGCGCTTGAGCTGCTCTCGGTCAGGCAGGTGGGCACGGGCTTTGCTGAACTTCACTATCGTGTTCCTTCTGTGGTGGGGTAACGGACCGGCTGGCAGACCGTCCCAGGGCTTATGGCCACTCGGACCACGGAGAAAGCAGGACTTGTTCCCTGGTCGCCGGTCACTGCCAAACACGCTCCATCCGACCTTGGAGTGATCCTATCCACGTTCAGGTTTTGGGCAGCGAGCCCATCCTATCCACCACCAGCTCATACAGAGCTTGCGCCGCGGCCGATAGACTGCCCTCGCGTCGCTGAATGAGGTAGACGCGCCTGTGCTGTGACGGGGGCAACGGCAGTGCCCGGGCGACCAGCGTGTCGCGCCTGAACTGGTAGAGCGTCAGCGTGGGCACCACGCTGATCCCCAGCCCGGCCTCTACCATGCCTGCAACGGTGGCGAGCTGCTCTACTTCCAGTAGCGTGTTCATTCGTAGCGGATGCAACGTCGCGTCCAGTGCCTGGCGCACGCTGCTATTGCGCGTCATGTGGATGAATGGCCATGGAGCAAGCTTACGGGGCGTCAGCCGCGGCTCTTGCGCCAAAGGATGATCAGCGCGACAGACCAGGTGAAAACGATCCGCACACAGGACCCGGGTGCTCAGTTCCCCCGCGTCAGCCGGACGGTTGCCGCCTGCGGCCAATGCGAAGTCAGCTTGGCCACTCCGTACGAGTTCGATGCAGGGATCTGAAAGTACATCGCTCAGCATCAACTCCACACCCGGCCAGAGGTCGTGGAACTCGGCCAGGATGCCCGGCAGCGAGTCTGCCGCCAGAGAAGGTAACGCGGCAATGTGCACACGGCCCTTTCGCCGCTGGGTGTGGTCGGTCAAGTCGGCAAGTGCGCTTGCCGCGTCATTTAGCAGTCGACCAGCGGCTGGTTCAAACAGCCGACCTTCCGGCGTCAGTGCCACGCTGCGCGTATTTCGATCAAACAGGCGGGTGCCCACCGCATTTTCCAGCGTGCGTATCAGCGCGCTGAACGCAGGCTGCGAAAGGTGGCAGGCCTGCGCCGCTCGGGTGAAGTTGCGCAATTGCGCCAAGGCCAGGAACGCACGCAGTTGCCGGGTGGAAAAGTCGGGGTCTGGCATTAATTTGAATTACAAATCAGTCTATGCGAATTTTCGATTTTACGGCTGATTCTTTCGCCTCTATAGTGCAGATCAAATTCGATCATTTGCAATGACAGACTTTCACTCGCCCACCTCGCACGTACCGCCGTTGCTGATTGGTTGTGCGGCCGGTTTCTCGGGAGACCGGATTGATGCGGCTGGCCCAGTGGTCGATACGTTGGTGGCGCGGCTCGCGGCTGGGGATGCCCCGTTAGGCCCACGCGCCTTCCTGATCTTCGAGACACTGGCCGAGCGCACGCTGGCACTGGCGCACTTGCGCCGTCAGGCCGATCCGCAAGCTGGCTATGAGCTGCTCTTGGACCAAATGCTGCGCCCGGTGCTGGCACGCTGCCTGGAGCATGGCATTCGTATCGTGAGCAACTTCGGGGCCGCTAACCCGCGCGGGGCGGCGCGTCACATCGCCCGCATGGCGCGCGAACTCGGGCAGACGGTTCCCCGCATCGCCATGGTGGAGGGTGATGAGTTGACCTCACCAGCGCAGCGAACCCTGTTGCGTGAGCAGCTTGGCACAGCCATGGATGAAATCCGTATCGTCAGCGCCAACGCGTACATCGGAGCCGAGTCCATTGCTGCTGCGCTGGCTGCAGGTGCGCAGATCGTGGTGTGTGGCCGGGTGGCCGATCCTTCGCTCACGGTAGGTCCGGCGATGGCACACTTTGGTTGGGACCCCTGCGACTGGGACCTCCTCGCACGCGCCACCATGGCAGGCCACCTGCTCGAATGCGGAGCACAGGTGTGTGGTGGCTATTTCGCCGATCCTGGCCTGAAAGATGTACCGGGACTGGCGCAAGTGGGTTTTCCCATCGCTGAAATCTACGCGGACGGCAGCGTTCGCATCGGTAAGGCCGCATATACCGGCGGTTTGGTGAGCGAGGCTGGAGTGAAGGAGCAGCTCCTTTACGAGGTACACGATCCCGCGGCCTACCTCACTCCGGACGTGGTGGCCGACATTTCCCAAGCGCAGGTGCGCGTAGACGGGGAAGATCTGGTCACGCTTGATGGCGTGCGGGGCCACACCAGACCGACGCACTACAAGGTCAACGTATGTTATGAGGGCGGCTGGCTGGCTGAAGGAGAGATCTCTTATGCAGGTGCCCGCGCCGAAGGCCGAGCAAGACTCGCGGCCGAAGTGCTGCGCGAGCGCCTTCCGGACCTGACGTTGCGTGTCGATCTGATCGGGGCACTCAGCATCTTTGGCGACGATGCCGGCCGCCTACTGTCCGGCACGCCCGACGTCGGCGCGAGCGACGTGCGGTTGCGCGTGGCAGCCACGCACAGCGAGCGGGCACAGGCCGAGCGCGTGGCGCGTGAGGTGATGGCGTTGTATACGTGTGGCCCGGCTGGCGGTGGGGGGGTGCGCACTACGCTCACACCGCGGCTTAACACGCTGAGCTGCCTGTTGCCTCGCACTGCGGTGCCGACACGCTTCGAGATGGTGGAGGGCCAGTAATGGCTGAGGACGACAGAAAGTACGCCACCGTTCCTCTGTGGCGTGCCGCGCATGGCCGCACCGGTGACAAGGGCAACCGCGCCAACATCAGTGTGATTGCCTGGCATCCCCGGCTCTACCCGCTGTTGGTTGACCAGGTCACGCAGGAAAAGGTAGGGTACCAGTTCCGGCATCGTCGCCCGAGCCAGGTTCAACGCTTTTTGCTGCCCACCTTGCACGCCATGAATTTTGTCCTCGACGACGTGCTGGACGGAGGGGTCAACGACGCTTTGAACCTCGATGCACACGGTAAGGCGCTTGCATTCTTGTTGCTGGAACTGCAAATTGCTGTGCCGCGGGACTTACGGGAGCATCTGGCTGCCGTTCAAAACCATCGTCAGGAATGAGGTACGAAATGGTTCAACCAGATGTCTCCGCAATGCGCGAGGAAACTCACGATATCGGTCCCTTTGCCTTCGAAGGAGGCGGTCGCCTTGAGTCGCTTCGCATCGGTTATGCCATGCATGGCGAGTTGAATGCAACGCGGGACAATTTGCTGCTTGTGCTGCCCGGTACTGCCAACACACGGCATAGTGCGGACGGCTACATTGGCCCCGGAAAAGCCTTCGACACCCACCGCTACTGTGTGGTTGCGGTCGACGCCATTGGCGCAGGAACCTCATCCAAGCCATCGGACGGCCTGAGAGGCGCCTTCCCCCATTACAACATCCGTGACATGGTAAGGGCGCAGGCCGCTTTCGTAACCGGCGCCTTTGGGCCGACCACGCGCATCGCTTGCGTTGCTGGGGCTTCGATGGGTGCATTCCAGGCCTTGGAGTGGGCCATCCATTACTCTGACATGGTACACGGCTCGATCCTCATGGTGCCGGCCGTACGCGCCAGCAACGTGTTCAGGGCAGCTGTGAGAGCGGCGACCGATGTCGTGCAGATGGACCCCGCGTGGAATGCAGGTGACTACACTACGCAGCCTCTCAAGGGTCTGCGCGCCGCTGGAAGGCTGTATTACCCCTGGACGGTGACCGACGCCTATATTGAGAGCTTGAGCGCGTCCGCTCTGCAAGATGCAATCCACCAGACAGTGACCCGCGCAACGCAGTGGGATGCTTGGGACTTCATTCGACGTTACCAGGCGTCGGCCAGCCATGACATTGCCGCCCCGTTTGGTGGTGATGTCGCGCGAGCCCTAACGCGTGTCGCATCGCGTATGTTGATCTTGCCGGTAAGTACAGACCGGCTTTTGCCCGTTTCTTCGGCCCGTCAGATCGCGGAACACGTCGCCCATGCACGCTACGTCGAAGTACCCAGCGAGCATGGTCACCTGGGGTGGCGACCCATTGATGGCGCACCCGAAGCAGAGCTTATCAGCGCCGAAATTCAACGTTTTCTTAATGAAGGAAAAGCATCTTGAAAAAAATCAGTCTGCTGGCAGCCGTCGCCATGGCCTGGAGCTCGACTGCGATAGCTCAGAACTACCCGGTCAAACCAATTCGGCTGATAGTTCCGTTTGCACCGGGACAAGGGGCGGATGCCGCCGCGCGCATCGTCGCCCAGAAGCTCTCCGATAACCTCAAGCAACCGCTGGTCATCGACAATCGCCCGGGGGCGGGGGGCGTTATCGGCACCGAAGCTGTCGCCAAGGCGCCGGCGGACGGCTATACGTTGCTTGTGGGCTCCAATGGCACTCACGCAGCGAACCCCTCGCTGTATGCCACGCTGCCCTACAACGCGCTAGAAGACTTCGAACCGATCGCTTATATCGGCTCCGTGGCAATGGTGCTGGTGAGTGCACCTAACCATGAAGCCAAGACGCCTAAGGAGGTTTTCTCAGCCGCCAAGGCGCAACCCGGCACGGTAAGCGTTGCGATACCCAGTTCGACCTCTCGGGTGGTGCTGGAGATGCTAACCAAGGCCAGCGGCGCGAAGTTCAACCCGATCGGGTACAAGGCAAGCGGCACCGCAACCACAGACCTGATGGGTGGACATGTGATGTTGAGCATTGACACGGTGATCGCCACCGCACCGAACATCTCGTCAGGCAAGCTTCGAGGTATCGCTGTCACGACGGCCAAGCGCACGAGCAGTCTGCCGAACGTGCCGACTTTTCAGGAGGCGGGCATGCGTGAAATCGATATCGCGGCATGGAACGCATGGTTCGCACCGCGGGGTACGCCATCAGAGGTCATCGAAAAACTAAACGGCGAACTGCGAAGAGTTTTGGGCGACCCGGACACTCAAACCAGGTTGAGGGCACTGGGTTATGAGCCCGACGGAAAGCTGGCCCCGGCGCAAGTCAGGGATTTTGTGCGCAAGGAGGAGAAGAAGTGGGGAGATCTCATCCGCTCCGGGGGTATCAAGGCGGAGTGACGTACACATGGTCGTCATGTATCAGTAACCCACGACCACTGTTTGCGCACCGCCGTGAGGGCGCATTAACTGTCTCAGGGCACGTGCTTGAAAAGCGCTTGCCCCTGTACGAGCAAAGTGAAGATGGAAGATTGTCGGATTCCGCGCTTGACGCAATCAATGGACGTTCCGGCTGGCACGGCTTGCGCCGGGCCGCGGGACGGTCTTCAATCGGCCGGTTTGATCCCAACCTCGGGCAGCAGCTTTTTCCACTGCACGAGATCCTCGTTCAAACGGCGCTGGAAAGCCTCGGGCGAGCTCGCCACTGGCTCCAGCCCCTGGTCACGCAGAATTTTCACGACGTCTGGCTGGGTCAGGATTTCGCGGATGTCGGTTGCAACTTTCTGAATGATGGGCGCAGGCGTGCCGGCGGGCGCGAGCACCCCGAACCACCCCACGAGGTCGGGCATGTTCATGCCTAACTCGCCCAGCGTCGGCACATTCGGCAGGACCGGCGAGCGCTTGGTTGAGGCGACACCCAGCGGGCGCAGACGGCCATCCGTGAGGAACGGCAAGGCCGTGCCGACCGATGCGAAAGAAGAGCTGAGTTGTCCGCCCAGCAGATCAGTGGTAGATGGCAGTTCTCCTTTGTAGGGTACATGGGTCAGATCGACCCCCATGGACTGTGCAAGTTTCTCTCCATAAATGTGGAAGGATGAACCGTTGCCGAAGGAGCCATAGCTCAGCGGCGGTTTAGCCGTTTTGGCGGCCGCAGCGAAGTCCTGCAGGGTCTTGTAAGGCGAATCAGCTCGCACCAGGAACAGCACGTCCACGGCCACTGTCTGAGTGACCGCTACGAGGTCACGTTCGGTGTCGTAGGGCACGCGTTTGAACAGCGCCGGCACCTGCACGAGAGAGGTGAAGGTGGACAGCATTGTGTAGCCGTCGGCGGGCGATTTGGCGACGAAGTCGGTCCCGATGATGGACGTGGCGCCCGCTTTGTTCTCCACAACTGTCGGCTGCCCCCACTTTTTGGATAGCCGCTCTGCCAATAGCCGCGTGACGCGGTCAGGGCTGCCTCCAGCATTGCTGGGGACGACGAATTTGACCGCACGGGTGGGCCAGGCCGGCTGCGCCGCCAGTGGGCCTGCCAATGTGGCGAGCAGCAGTCCGGCAATCCCGAGCGCTCGCATTGAAAGTTTGATCTGCATAGTGATGTCTCCTTATGGTGGAATGGTCTCAGGATTTGATGAAGGCCTCAACCAAGTCGTTGAAGCGTTCTGGATGCTCCAAATGCGGCAAGTGGCCGCATTGGGGGAATGCGTGTAGCTGGGCGCTGGGCATGGCTTCGGCCAGACGCAAGGCGTGCTCCGGTGGCGGCGCTATCGCGTCCTGCTCGCCGTAAACGATCAGCGCAGGGCAGGCAAGTTGTCGCAGCCCACTGGGCGCGTCGGCCGCCGCCAGCGCATGCAGTGCCTGCAGGTAGCCATCCAGCGTCACGCCCTGGCGTGCCAGGATAAGTTGCTGGCGCCCGGCAGCATGAAGGCCCGACGCCACCAGGCGCGGTGCGTCCTGCTCCAGCATGGCCGAGATTCCGAGTGCCCTGGCGCGATCGCCCCGTGCAGTGAGCAGCTCCGAGCGTTGGTGTGAGGGGAGGGCGCCGTACCCTGCGCTTGGCCCGCTCAAGATCAGGTGTTTAATCCGCGCAGGTTGCAGCACGGCCAGCGCGATCGCTATGGGCGTTCCCCACGAACTGGCCACCAGCGCAGTTTCTCGGATGCCCTCGCTGTCCAACAATGCAAGCAGGGCACCAGCATAGTCCTGCGCCAGCGGCTGGGCCGATGGCAGGGGATCGCTCTCCCCATAACCGGGTGCGTTCCAGGCCAGGACACGGCGACCAGGAAAAGCGTTCAGCTGGCCATGCCAGCCTAACGAAGTCGAACCGATGCCATGCAGCAATACCAGGGCTTGCGCTTCGGGCGCTCCCCGGGAAAGGAAGGTGGGCAAGGCGGGCTGGCCAGGGATTCCTGTCATGACAGAGCCACTTCTTCGCACAGCGCAGGCATCACTTCCGCAGCGAAGAGCTCGACGGAAGCGGTCGATTCAGCAAGCGTCAGGTCGCCGAAGGCGAAGCGAGACAGGAGGTAGTTGACGCCTGCTTGCTCCACCTGTTCGGCGAGCAGTTGTCTCACGGTGGATGGGCTGCCGGCCACGGCCAATCCCTGCGTCTGCGCTTGCTGGAAGCTCTCGGGAAACGGTGCGAATTGCGGCGCGCTGCCATGGCGCACCCACAGATACATAAAGCTCGCATACCAGCGTGCATAAGCGCGCTCCGCGATTGCCAGAGCCTTGGCATCCGTTGGTGCGACGACCACATGGCGGCTGGTGCCTATCAGCGGCAACGCACTGAAGTCCTTGCCAGCCGCGGCCCACTCTGCGCGGAAGCGGTTGGTGATCTCGCGTACACGGGTGATCGGGCCATTCACGACGGCGTTCACATTGTTGGCTACGCACCAGTCGGCCCCGTCTGCGTTGCCCACGCCGTACCAAATCGGCGGATGTGGTTGCTGCAAGGGGCGCAGCTCAACGGGCACTTGTTTGAAGTGGAAGAATTCGCCCTCGTGGTCCAGCACCTCACTCGTGAGAGTTTTCATCAGTACTGCATAGCTCTCGATGTACATCGCCTGCGATTTGGCAGGATCGATGCCATAAAACCCCACCTCTATAGGCGAGATACCTCGCCCCACACCAACCTGCAGGCGGCCTTGGCTAAGGTGATCGAGCATGCAGATTTCCTCTGCCACACGCAATGGGTGGTACAGGGGCAGCGTGTAGACCAGTGGGCCAAACTTCAGTCGGCGCGTACGCTGCGCCACTGAAGACATGAAAACCGAGGGGGAAGGCGCCATGCCCAGTGGCGTGCCGTGGTGCTCGGCGACGTGGTACGCGTAAAAGCCCAGGCGGTCATAGTGTTCGACCAGTTCAAGTCGGTCGGCGTAATACTGGTGCAGGGGCACGTCGCGCCGGTCCAGATGGTCAAAAATTCCGATTTTCATTGCGAGTCCTTTCGTCTTTGGATTTCACCGTGGCAGCTGAGGATCTGCGTCGTGCCAGATCACGTGCGCCTTCACGCGCTGGTCATCTGGGCTGACCCAGCCGCGTGTCTTGGCCCAATCGATCATTCGATCCAATTCAAACAACCATGCTGCGCGAGGTTCCACCGCCTGCCTACGCATCCAGTCGAGGCTGATCCAGGCGGCCTCGGTACCTTCCAACTCGACGAAGTCACCAAGCTGACCTCTTAAGTCGGGCGCCTTTTTAAGGCGGGGAAACGCACAATGCAGTCGTTTGAAGTCATTCTGTTCGGCCAGAAAGAGTTGTCCCGCCGCGTTTAGATGCACAATCATGGCTTAGATGCCGAATATTCGGTATGTTTTTTGATAGGCACATGGCGTCCAAAGTCCCTCAACCCCGACCCACGCAAGAGCAGCGTAGTGAGGCTACCCGCGAGCGCTTGATTCTGGCGACGATCGACTGTATCGCAGAGAAGGGCTATGCCGGGGCATCGACTGCCGAGATCAGTGAGCGCGCTGGCGTCTCCAGCGGCGCACGCGTTCACCACTTCAAAGCCAAGCTGGATCTGGTGATTGCTACGGCTGTGTACACCTATGAGAAGGCCACGGAGGAGTCGGTCCGTGCCGCCGCCTCGCCGGTGGCGCAATCCGATCCGTTGCCGGCGTTCATCGACGACAGTTACCAGTTCTATTCCGGCCAGCGCTACCTGGTGCAGCACGAACTTGTTAACGCAGGGCGAACGTCCGACGAATTGCTGCAGGCCATGCGCCCGGCGGCTGATGCGTTTCGCAAGGCAGTCAACGTCGCCTGGTTGCATGCCTTTGAGCAGGCAGGCCATTCGCGTCAGTGGAGCGAGCGGGCGATGGAGTTGTCGGTTGTGATGGTGCGCGGCCTTGCTCTGGGTTCGTTCCTTCGCGGACGAGAGCGGGACGCCACTGTTTTGCGCATGTGGCGCGACGTGATGGCGCGTTATCCCGATGAACGCAGGGATGCTCGGCGCTGACACGGTTGCGTGGTTTCTCATGCGTGCTGAGCATTTGGCCATTGCATATACCTGCCTGCATGAAACACCAGAGGAGGCGCATCGTTGTGCATGTATCGCAGCACTTCCCCGAGCAGAATGACGTGGTCGCCGGCCTCGACCGTGGACCATTGTCGGCATTCAAAAACCGCTGCGCAGTCTTTGATCAGCGGCACACCACCCAGGCCCGTCTCCAGTTCGACGCCCTGGAAGCGGTCAGGCACAGATGAAGCGAATTGTGGGGAGAGGTGCAACTGGTGCTGCCCCAGCACGTGAACGGCAAAGTGCTGCGCTCCCACAAAGGCAGCGAACCCTAGCGCCTCGCGTCGGTAGTTCCAACTCACAAGGGGCGGGGACATCGACACGCTGCTGAATGAGTTGGCAGTCAAGCCGATGGGTTGCCCACTGGGTAGTATGGTGGTGACCACGGTGACACCCGTAGCAAATCGGCCGAATGCGTTTCTCAGGTCGCGTGCGTCGAAATCTGACTCCATGGTTCGGTCTCCTGAAACGTTGATGAAGCTGGAGCTTTAAAGATACCGAATAATCGGTATGTATGTTTGAAGTGTATCATCTTCGTGTAAGGAAACACTCAAACTTCGTCCTGTAATCCTGTCACTTGCCTGGAAGGCCAAACATCCTTCGGCTATTGGAGCTGCAGGCCTGAATGACCTCCTCGACCTTGCACCCCAAGAGCTCTGCCACGCTCGCAGCAACCCATGGAAGATTCGCGGGCTCGTTGTGCCCGCGACGCTTTTTGGCGTTCTTGGGGAACAGATAAGGCGCATCCGTTTCAAGGTGCAGTCGATCCAGCGGAATGGCTGGCAAGGCTTCGCGCAGTGCCTGCCCACGCTGAAGATCTGTGACCCAGCCCGTGACGCCAATGTCCAGCCCCATCGCAAGAATGGCTTCGGCTTCCGCGCGGTTGCCTGTGAAACAGTGCACAACGCCGCGCGCCCCGTCGGCCACCACAGGGGTCAGCATGTCGTGGAAGTCGGTAAAGGCGTCGCGGCAGTGAAGAAAAAGCGGCTTGCGAGTCTCTATAGCCATTGAGAGCTGCTGCTCAAAGGCCGCCCGCTGTGCCTCGGGTGTCGAAAAATTGCGGTTGTAGTCCAGGCCACACTCTCCAATAGCAACCACTTCAGGGCACAACCAGAGTTCTCTCAGATAGCGGACGGTCTCTTGATCGTACGATTTAGCGTCATGGGGGTGTACCCCTGCTGTTGCGTAAACGGTGCCTGGATGGGCTCTTGCAAGTTCAAGGGCCAGACGACTCGACGCCACCGATGTGCCTGTAGCCAGAATTTGGGTCACGTTGGCCGCCTGTGCACGCTCCAACAATTGGTTAGTAAGCGAGACCAACTGCCCGGAGTGAAAGTTGACGCCGATGTCGACCAGTTGGGTGGATGCGGGCTTTGATGCTGTGATCATGTCCCGATGGTACGAGATGGTGCATCCGCGCTGACAGCTCCCTTATGTCACAAAGCGCCTACGGCGGTCGCCACGCCCCATCCGCCTCCTAGCGCACGAATCAACCCTACCGTCGCCTGGTACTGCGCCGATTTCACCTGCAGGGCCTGGCGGCGGTTTCGCAACTCGCTCCTGCGGGCGTCGAGCAGGTCGAGCTGGCTCACGTAACCGTTGCGGTAGCGCGAGTCTGACAGCACCGTGGCGCGTTGCGCCGAGGCGACCGCCAGCGCCTGTACTGCCGACTGCTCGCGCAGCAGCCTCAGCGATGCGAGCTGGTCTTCGACTTCGCGGAAGGCGATGAGCACCTGTTCGCGGTAGCTGGCCAGCGCGCCGTCGAGCTGGGCAGACGCACCCTGCACGCCGGCCTCGCGCCGGCCGCCGTCCAGGATGGGCAGCGAAAGCAGCGCGCCTATGCCCCATGAGCGAGCCGACCACTTGAAGAGGTCGCTCAAATCGGGCGACGCGGAACCGCCTCCACCGGTGAGTGAGATGCTCGGAAACCAGGCTGTCTGCGCCACGCCCACGCGGGCTTGCGCGGCCTGCACTGACTTTTGCGCTGCAATGACGTCTGGCCGGCGCTCCAGCACGGTCGAGGGGACGCCTGCCGGGATGTTAGGTAACGCGGTCGACCATTCGGCCGAGGGCAGCTCGAAGTTGGAAGCGATGTCACCGGTCAGCACGGCGAGCGCGTGTTCAAGCAAGGCGCGCTGGCGGTCCAGCGCGATGGCTTCGGACTCGGTCGCCGACAGTTCGGTCTGCACGCGAGCCATGTCGAGTTCGGCCAGATCGCCCGCGCGCACGCGCCGTTCGGTCAGGCGCAGCGTGTCGCCATAGGCCTCGACCTGCTCGCGCACCAGGCCGCGCTCGGCGTCGAGCGCGCGCAGCGAGAGGTAGGTTTGCGCAGTTTCAGCCTGTACCAGCAAGCGCGCGCTTTGCAGCAAGGACTCGCGCGATTGCGCATCAAGCGTGGCAGCATTGCTGGCGCCCGCTAGTTTGCCGAATAGATCCACCTCGTAGGAGATGCTGGCGCCGGCGTTCAGCAAGGTCGACGGCTTGTTGCCCTGATTGCGGTCTAGGCCGGCCTGGCGGCTCGCGCCTGCGCCGACACCCACTTGCACAGAGCGATCGGAATCTACCGTGCGTGCTAGTGCGCGGGCTTGGGCCAGACGGGCTGCCGCCTGCTGAATGCTGGTGTTGCTGGCGGCAGCGCGCTCTACCAAGGCGTCGAGCGACGGGTCGTGGAAGGCACGCCACCAATCGCCAGCGGCCTGAACAGGTGCCGCTGCGGCATCTGTGTTCACCGACTGCTCCTTGAACTGCGCGGGTGCCGTGATATTGGTCGCCACTTCTGCCGTGGAGGCACAGCCGGCGAGCACCAGTGCGGCGACCAGCGGCAGCAGGCTAGTGCGCAAGGGGGCCGTGATAGATGAGAAACGGATGGTCATGATCGAACTTAATCCCTGGTTCATTCGTGCGAAGGATGCGGTGCAGCAGGCTGCAGATGGAGGCGACCCGCTCCGCCGCTTGACGTCGGGGCTGAGACCGTGGATTCGCCGTGTTGCTTGAGTGGCCGGTTGCCCGCGAGACGACGCAACACCACATAGAACACCGGCGTCAGGAACAACCCAAAGGCTGTTACGCCAATCATTCCTGCGAACACCGCGACACCCATGGCCTGGCGCATTTCAGAGCCGGCGCCCGTCGACAAGACCAGCGGTAGCACTCCCATCACAAAGGCCAGCGAGGTCATGAGGATAGGGCGCAGGCGCAGCCGGCTCGCTTCAATGGCAGCCTGTACGGGGTTGCGCCCGGCGAACTCCAGTTCCCGTGCAAACTCCACGATCAAAATCGCGTTTTTTGCACTTAGTCCCACCAGCACGATCAGTCCGATCTGAGTGAAAACGTTGTTGTCCCCTCCCGAAAGCCACACGCCTGTCATAGCGGCCAGAAGGCCCATCGGCACGATCAGGATGATCGCCACAGGTAGCGTCAGGCTTTCGTACTGCGCAGCCAGCACCAGGAACACCAGCAGGATCGCCAGCGGGAACACAAGGAACGCGGAGTTGCCGGCCAGGATCTCCTGATAGGTCAGCTCGGTCCACTCGAAGCTGATGCCCTTGGGTAGCGTTTCAGCCGCAATGCGCGCCACGACGTCCTGCGCCTGGCCCGACGAGTAACCAGGGGCCGGGCCACCATTGATGTCAGCCGCCAGGTAGCCGTTGTAGCGCATGGCGCGCTCGGGGCCGAAGCTCGAATTGACCTTCATCAGCGCAGAGAGCGGAACCATTTCACCCGAGGTCGAGCGCACCTTGAGCAAGCCCACGTCTTCGGCCCTCGCGCGATAAGGCGCATCGGCTTGCACACGCACGCTGTAGGTGCGGCCGAACTTGTTGAAGTCGTTCGCATACAGGCTACCCAGGTAGATCTGCATGGTGTCGAAGATGTCCGTCACCGGCACGCCGAGCTGGCGCGCCTTGGTGCGGTCGATGTCGGCATACAGTTGCGGCACATTGACCTGCCAACTGGTGAACATGCCGGCCAGTTCTGGCGCCTGATAAGCCTTGGCCATGAAGGCCTTCACAGCAGCATCCATCTGGTCGTATCCGAGCGAGGCGCGGTCTTCGATCTGCATCTTGAAGCCGCCCGTGGTGCCAAGTCCGGCCACCGGCGGCGGAGGAAACATCACGATGAATGCGTCCTGGATGCTCGCGAACTGCTGGTTGAGCTGGCCTGCGACGGCGCCGCCGCTCTGGTCCACGCGCTTGCGTTCGTCGAAAGGCTTGAGGGTGACGAACACCACGCCTGAATTCGAGCTGTTGGTAAAGCCGTTGATCGACAAGCCGGGGAATGCGATCGCGTCTTCTACGTTAGGATTCTTCTTGACAATCTCGCCCATGCGATGGATGACGTCTTCAGTGCGATCAAGCGTAGCGCCGTCAGGCAATTGCGCAAAGCCGATCAGGTACTGCTTGTCCTGCGCCGGCACAAAGCCGCCCGGCACCACCTTGAAAAGGCCGAAGGTTACGCCGATCAGTGCGAGGTAGATCGCCAGCATCAGTGTTTTGCGCGAAATCGCGCCTTTGACGCCGCCGCTGTAGGCCTGCGAGCCGCGGTGGAACAGCCTGTTGAAGCCGCGAAACAACCAGCCCAGCGACTTGTCCATGCCCCGCGTCAGCGCGTCCTTCGGTTGGTCGTGACCGCGCAGCAGCAAAGCAGCGAGCGCGGGTGAGAGCGTCAGCGAATTGATCGCCGAGATCACGGTCGAGATCGCGATAGTCACCGCAAACTGGCGGTAGAACTGACCCGTGAGACCGCTGATGAAAGCCAACGGCACGAACACGGCCACCAGCACCAGCGCGATGGCAATGATAGGCCCCGACACTTCACGCATTGCCTTGTAGGTGGCATCCAGCGGGGTCAGACCGTCCTCGATATTGCGCTCGACGTTCTCGACCACCACGATCGCGTCGTCTACCACGATGCCGATCGCCAGCACCAGCCCGAACAGGCTCAGCGCGTTGATCGAGAAGCCCAGCACATGCAGCATCGCGAATGTCCCGATCACCGACACCGGCACGGCCAGCAGCGGAATAATCGATGCGCGCCAGGTTTGCAGGAACAGGATCACGACCAACACCACGAGCGCGATGGCTTCGAGCAGCGTGTGGATGACCGATTCGATCGAGGCCCTGACGAACTGCGTTGGGTCGTAGGCGATGCGGTATTCCACGCCTTCGGGCATGCCCTTGGCGATGTCGTCCATGGTCAGTCGCACATCGCGCGAGATATCGAGCGCGTTGGAGCCGGGCGCCTGGAACACGCCCATGCCCACGGCGGCGTCGTTGTTCAGCAGAGAGCGCAGCGAGTAGTCGGCTGCACCCATTTCGAGGCGGCCGATGTCGCGCAGCCGGGTGACGGCGCCGTCGGCGCTGCTCTTGACGATGATGTCGCCGAACTCTTCCTCGCTCTGCAGGCGACCCTGCGCATTGATGGAAAGCTGCATGTCCACACCCGAAAGTCCGGGCGAGGCACCCACTACGCCGGCGGCCGCCTGGATGTTCTGGCTGCGGATAGCGGCCACCACGTCGCTGGCCGAGAGGCCGCGCTGAGCGACCTTCTGCGGGTCTAGCCACACGCGCATCGAGTATTCGCCGCCACCGAAAATCTGCACCTGCCCCACGCCCTGGATACGGGCGAGCCTGTCTTTCACGTTGAGCACTGCGTAGTTGCGCAGGTAGTTGATGTCGTATCGGTCGTTTGGCGACACAAGGTGCACCACCATTGTGAGGTCGGGTGCGCTCTTGATCGTCGTGATACCCAGACGCCGCACTTCTTCGGGCAGACGCGGCTCGGCTTGCGAGACGCGGTTTTGCACCAGCTGCTGCGCCTTGTCGGGATCTGTGCCGAGCTTGAATGTCACGGTCAGTGTCATTACGCCGTCGGTTGTGGCCTGGCTACCCATGTAGAGCATGCCTTCGACGCCGTTGATCGATTCCTCTAGCGGCGTCGCTACCGTCTCAGCGATCACTTTCGGATTCGCGCCCGGGTACTGGGCGCGCACCACCACGGAAGGCGGCGCGACGTCAGGGTATTCGGAGATCGGCAGCCCCCGCAAGGCGATGAGCCCCGCAATGACCATCAGCACCGACAGCACGCCGGCAAAGATCGGCCGGTCGATGAAAAACTTCGAAAAATTCATGATGCTTTTACTTCGTCCCTGATCAGGATTTGTCGGCCTGCGCCACGCGTTCCGGCTTGGCTTGCGAAGACGCCGCGGCCGTCGCATCCATGGATACGGTCTGGGGCGCCACCAATGCGCCAGGGCGAATGTGCTGCAGGCCGTTCACGACCACGCGCTCGCCAGGCTGTAGCCCTTTATGCACGACGCGCAGGCCATTGCTCGGTGCGCCAATCGTCACTTCACGGTACTCGGCCTTGTTGTCGGCACTGATCACCATCACGAACTTCTTGCTCTGATCGGTGCCGATGGCACGCTCGCTGACCAGTATCGCCTTGTCTGCGCGCGCCTGGCCCATTCGGATGCGAGCGAACTGGCCGGGCATCAGTGAGCCGTCGGCGTTGTCGAAGGCGGCGCGCACGCGCACCGTACCGCTCTTCGCGTCGACCTGGTTGTCGATGAGCTGCAGCTTGCCGCGCCATGGCGTTCCTTCGCTTGCCGCGGTGCCCATCTGAACCGGGATACGCTCGATGAGGCCGCGCGCACTGGATCCGGCTGTGGATACGTCTTTCAGGGCCCGGACGATGACGCTTTCATCGGCGTCGAAGCTGGCGTAGATCGGGCTTACGGACACCAGCGTGGTCAGCACGGGCGCGCCCGGCCCGGCAGCCACAAGGTTGCCCACTGTCACTTCAAGCTTGCCGATACGGCCCGCGACCGGAGCGCGCACTTGCGTATAGTCAAGACTTAGCTTGGCGGTTTGCAACGACGCTTGCGCGGCGCGCAGATTGGCGTCCGCTTCATCACGACCGTTGGAACGCTCTTCGAACTCCCGTTGTGCAATGGCCCGCTCTTCCCACAGGCGCTTGGCGCGGGTCTGCTCGCCGAGCGCCTGCGCCACACGGCTCTGGGCCGCTGCGACCTGCGCCGAGGCGCGCTCGACTTCGGCTGCGTACGGGGCGGGGTCGATGGTGATGAGAAGGTCACCTCGCTTGACCAGCGCACCTTCGCGGAAATGGACGGTCTGCACGGCGCCCGCAACGCGCGAGCGGACATCGACGCGTTCGACCGCTTCGAGACGGCCGGAAAACTCATTCCAACCCGCAACTTCGCTTTCGGCCACGGTCGCTACCGAGACGGGGATGGCTTGCGGTGCGCTGGCGGCCGGCACGTCGGTCGCTTCGGCACTGAAGCTCTGAAGACCGAGACCGGCCGAGAGCACTGCAGCGAGGGCGGTGAGCCCGGTGATAGCGGGCCAGACGCCGCGGCGCGCCAAGCTGGAGATTTCTTTTTTAGACATGAGAGGTCCTTGTGATGATTTCGGGATGCAGCGGCCCAGCCCGGTGCCTTTCGCAACGGACTGAGCGAACCGGTAACCGGAATCGCCGGTTACCGAAAATTAAAGAGAAGGAGCGGCGTCAGCCCGCCGATTCGGGCGGTTCTGCCGCCAGCGGGGGAGGGGGCGTCGCTTTGCTGAAGAACGCAAGAAAGTGCTGCTGCACCGTGGCGGTACACACACACTCGTTGGCTTCAGGCGCTGACAAAGCCTCTGGCCAGTTAGTGGCCGAGGGCAGCACGCTGCTCGTCACCGGGTTGCCTGCTTCTCGCAGACGCTCCGCGAAAGCCAAGGCCTCGTCGCGCATCGGGTCGTCGGCGCCGACCAGCACCAGGGTGGGTGCGATCTCAGCCAAACGCAGCGAAGCGCCTGGTACTGCATAAGGATGCACCGCATCGTTCGGGCAACGAAAGAAATCTCTCCAGCCCGAAGCGAACTTGCAATCCGTGGCGTCGCCAGTCGCCTGCCGCAACGACGCGGTGCCAGCACACGGGTCCAGCATGGGTGACAACAGGATTTGCCCTGACAAGGGTGGATGCCCCCGGTCACGAGAGATCAGTGCCACTGCAGCGGCCAGATTTCCGCCGGCTTCTTCACCTGCAAGAAAGAGTGGGGCGCCTTTGCCTGCCAGCTTGGTGCGTTGCTTGTGTAGCCATAACAGCGCCGCGTAGCCCACTTCGATAGGCTCCGGAAACGGGTATTGTGGTGCCAGTGGATAGGCCAGCGATACCACCACTGCTCCAGCGCCCGCGAGCATCAAACCGACGGTGCGACCGTTCTCCAGATTGCCAGACACGAACGTCCCGCCATGAAAATGCAGCACCAGCGGCGATACGGCACCCTTGCGCTTGGCGCCATAGATGCGCGCTTTTACCGGCTCTCGGTTGGGCAGATCGATCGTGATGTCGGCCTCGGCGATGACCACCGCGGTCGCGGTGGCGTCTTCAGCGGCAGCAAGCGGTGTAGAACGAGGTGACATGATAGACCTTGAGGTGGTATGAACCGACGGATCAAATATAAATCGTTCGGCGTGTCAAAAAAGGGGGGTGAAGATACCGCTCTGTTTCCATTCGACCAACAATCAGCCCGAAACTGTGTGTGAGAATTCCGCAGCGCCGGTATTTCGCCGTGCGCTGCAAGGAGCACATTGATGGATCAGATCCAGGCCATGCGAGTTTTCGTCCGCGTCGTCGAAACCGGATCTTTCACGCGTGCGGCAGACTCTCTAGGCCTGCCCAAGGGCACCGTCACCAAACAGATCCAGGCGCTGGAAGCGCGCTTGCGCGCAAAGCTGCTCAACCGTACCACGCGGCGTGTCACGGTCACGCCTGACGGCGCAGCGTATTTTGAACGTACCGCGCGCTTGCTTAACGACTTCGACGATATCGAGGCGAGCATGACCAACGCACAGGCCAACCCAAGTGGGCGCTTGCGCATAGATGTAGGCACCCAGATCGCACAACATGTGATCTTGCCTGCGCTCAATACCTTTCTTGACCGTTACCCAGACATGCAGGTCGACCTTGGCGTTAGCGACCGCACGGTTGACCTGCTCAGCGACAACGTCGACTGCGTGATCCGTGGTGGCGTGCTGGCCGACCAGTCGCTCGTAGCACGCCGTATCGGCAGCCTCGCTTTCGTCACAGTCGCTTCGCCCGCCTACATCAAGCGCTATGGCATGCCGCAGCACCCGAATGACATCGAAAAGAGGCACCAGCTGGTTGGATTCTTTTCAGGCACAGCCCGCCGGCCGTATCCCCACGAGTTTCACAAAGGCGATGAGGTTATCGATCTGACCTCCCCGTACCGCGTCTCGGTCAACGACGGTAATGCCCATCTAGCGGCGGTGCTCGGCGGCTTCGGCATATCGCAGTGTGTGCGGCTGGTTGCCGATCCGTACCTGCAAAACGGTGAGTTGGTTGAAGTGCTGCCGGAATGGCGCTGCCCGCCGATTCCAATGCATGTGGTCTACCCACCCAACCGGCACCTGAGTGCCAAGGTTCGAGCTTTTGTGGATTGGGCGGCCGAGCTGTTTGCCAAGGACCCTCAGCTACAGCGCAACTGAAGTTGCGTACTGGCCCACCGGCATCGCGGGCCTGAGCGGGATCACAGCTCCTCCATGCAGACGGAGGCGAAATGGTCTGTGTATGCGCGACAGTGCCAAACATAAGGCAGCCAGTGGCCCGTCGTGAACGGTCACCTCTACGTCTAATCCGCTAAGCTGAGCGCCGCAAGGAGGTCACCCCTTTGGGAGGGGAAGCAGACGAGGCCGCAAAGGCGAGATTGGCTGCAGTCGAATCATCACAACCTTCGCTTTTAGCCGTCAGAGAGAAAGTGTCGTGAACGTCGTGTGAGTCATTTTCCGGGTAGGCAAGTTTTTTCGAGATCTCGGAGTGGTTATGGCGAGACTCGAAGCTCCGCAGAAGATTCCGCAGGATCTTGCGATACACCTCATCACCTTGCTTGGCATCCTCAACGCCCGCGTCGAGATTGGGGTTGTCATTGATCTCTATGACGAAGGCCTTCCCCGCCTGCACCTTGATGTCTACGCCATAGAATCCGTCGCCGACCAGACTGGCTGACTTGCAGGCTGCAAGAAGAACCTGCTCCGGCACGTCCTCTAAAAGAATGGCCTCCACTTGGCCTTCAACGGATTTTCCGTCCGAAGAGTGTTTTATGATTTGTCAGTGATCCCGGCACATGTGGTACTGCGCTGCAAACAACGGCTTGCCCTCAAGGACGCCGATCCGCCAATCGAATTCCGTGTACATGAACTCTTGAACGAGGATGACATCTGATTCCTTGAGCATCTCCTGTGCAATTGCTTGCAACTGAACAGCGTCGTCGGCCTTCTTGACGCTTCGACTAAAGGCGCCATCGGGAACTTTTAAAACCACAGGATAGGTCAACTTGATTCCGAACCCTGCGAGGCTTTGGCGGCTGAGCAAGTATGTTTTGGGTGTCGCAACGCCGTTCTCCTGGAGCAATTCGGCCAGGAACGCCTTATTGGTGCAGCGAAGAATCGAAGCGGGATCGTCGATGACCGGCATGCCTTCGGACTGGGCCATCCTTGCGAACTGGAAGGTGTGATGCGAAACAGCCGTCGTCTCGCGTATGAACAATGCGTCAAACTGGGTCAACCGAGAGAGGTCCTTCTTTTCGATCAACTCGACAGAAATGTCCATCGTCTCAGCAATACTGGAGATTCTCCTGAGGGTTTTCAGATTGGACGGAGGCAGCGGGTCCTTGGGGTCGTGCAGGATGGCCAGGTCCATGCGATAGGTTCGAGGTTGAACTGCCGGCTTCCAGGCGCGGCGCGTGAATTTGGACAATCCCCGAATGAAGGCCACATCGCGTTCCGGATCCACGTCCCTGGGCTCCAGGGGATGAAGGGCTGAGATTTGCCATCCGCCCGACTTCTCTAAACGCTCAAGCTCAATCTCCAGCAGAGGGCATCTGAAAATTTCAAAGCTCTTGCGTGCAAGAGCCGCTAATTGCTGATCCTCGATCTCACCGAAGAAGACATGCAATGTGAGGCTCCTGACGGATTTCGGAACCTCCTTTAGCGACCCGACCAAGCGGTTGAGAGTTGGCAGTGAGGCAGCTTGAAGTTTCTTTCGCTGCAAATCGAGAATCGTTTCCACGCTGGGGGTCACACGATCGCCCCTGGCTTCGGCCAAGAGTGAACAATAGTAGCCAATGCTCAGATAGCTGTAGCTTCGGCAGAGATTGATCACTTTCCCTGGCCGCCTTCGTATTCGGGATCCCTCTGCGATGAATCTCTCGGCCGTGATGATCTCGATATCTGGATCATTCCATCGGAAATCGGAAATTTTCTCTACCACTACTAAATGATCTGAATTCACTTTTTATTCCTGCGTATTTAAGAACCACGGCGATCGCCAAGAATTCGTCGCGACAGTCGATTTCGAAATCCCCACGGCAGGTGGCCATTGCAAGACTGAACGGGCCACAACCAACGTGGCCTTGTTCCAAACTTGGAGCGCCATCAAGTTGGCTACGGAGATCTCTGGCGTTAGCGCCTTCATGTCCATAAGCGGAGACGAAGGGCCACCTGTAGAGCTTGGAGTTCCCCTGAGGGGGCGGGCCTGTGGAACCGTGCAATGGTGCACCTTGCGGAAGCGAACGGCGCTCATGCCATCCTCATAGTAGCGGTCGACAACCCGACCAAACGACTCGAATCCGAGGCTCCTGAAGAGTCGGTGGGCATTCGGGTTATCACTGCGACTTTCCAGACGCATCTCTGCGCTGCCCGCCTCCCCGGCGCACGCCAGCGCTTCGGAAATCAGCGCGCGCCCAATCCCCGAACGCCGATGTCCATGCTCCACCGCGATGGAGTACAGCCGTGCAACGGCGGAGCCTTTTCGTGTCAGGACGATAGCGGCGCCGACGATACTTTGATGATGTGCTGCGACGAGCACGAGGGCTGATTGGCTGCGGAGCAGGCCAATCCAGCTGCGCCTTGAGATGCAGTCGCCAGAGAATGCCTCGTGTTCGAGTTTCAGAAGATGAGGCAGGTCATGGACTTGCGCCTTTCGCACATTGACTGTCGTCATACATCACCGTTTGCTCTTTGTTTCTTGGGAGTTTTCATGTCGCCTTGTTCCAGGGAGAGATTCCCGGGGCGATGAGTCGCTCCGATACACGACCAGGCATGCAAATGCTAGCGGGAGGAGTATTGAGAGAAGCGAAAAAAATATATTTAAAAGATCGCTCTTCATTTCGAATAAGAGGTGCCAGGAAAATATAGATCTGCAACTCGATGGATTTTTTTGAGTCCGCCTGTTTTTAGAAGATCTCCATTCAATAAGAGAATCGTTCTTGTCGCTTTAAAGATCCGTGAAATCACGACGCAACCTTAACGCAATCCGCATATTCGGATCGTAAATTCGTCGTAAATTAAGAGGGCGATGCCACGTTTAGATGTCAGGAATCCTCAACTTTCTGTTCTCTAAAAATGGTGCGTCAGATTTGACGAGGAAAGGCCGACGATTTACGAAAAATTTATGCCAAACATGGCTGTATGCATAGAAAATTTAAGCACCTTTAGAGACCACTTCGGTTTAGAAATTTCGCCGTCAACATTTGAAAAATCCATATGGGCTTTAAGACCAAAAGCATGCGAGGGATTGCTTTTTTTTCTGGCGGTGGCTGGCTGTCGACACTGTCTCCCCACGCACTCGCCAAGCTGTCGGGCAACATGTTCGTGCGGCAAACAGAGTCGCGCCAGCTCGGAATGCCACGCGTGAATCTGCTGGAACTCAATCTTGCATTGAACAGCTTGATGAGTAGAGCGCCCGTCACTTTCCTGGTGAGTGGCCAATGAGCACCCTGAGCACTTACCTCCAGGTCGAAGATGTGGTTCTCGACCTGGAGGTGCCTGACAAACTGCATCTGTTCAGGGAGATCGGTCGGCACATGGAGCGCGTGCACGGTTTGCCGTTCGACTGGGTTGTCTTCGGCCTCCTGCGGCGCGAAAAAGCAGGGTCGACCGCGTTAGGAGAAGGTGTCGCCATTCCTCATGCACGGGTGAGAGATCTGGGTCGGGTGTGCGCTCTCTACCTCCGCCTTTCCCCCGCCATTTCTTTCGAGACACCTGACGGAAAGCCTGTGACCGACGTACTAGGTTTGATGGTCCCCGGACCAGCGACGGAAATCCACCTCGAAATCCTGGCCGACGCCGTATCCCTGTTTTCCGATCCCGCATTTCGGGAAACGCTGCATCGCTGCAACGATCCCGCGCAGGTTAAAGAGATCTTCGACCGTTGGACCTCCGCACCACTTGCAATCCAGCGGGATTTCCGCCACTACTGCTACCCGAGACGGGTTCTGTGAATGAGGGGCGGTGTGTCGGGGTCACGGCCAGCCGAGACAGACTGAGCCCGACTGAGCCCGACCGACTTGGGCGCCTCGCTCATTAGGAAGATGCCGTACGCATGCTGGTCGGCAAACTCAGGCGCAAGTTGGGTGACGATGTATCTGCACCTCAACACATCATCACGGGAGCGCGGAATTGGGCTGCGATTTTTCGGCAACGATCGAAAACACGCAAAACCGATCCAGGCAATTGCCGGTGCGCCTGGATATTCACTGCTTGAAATATGCAAAACGTTGAGACTACCTTTTCCCCTGAGACGGATGATCTTCTGCAAATCTCAAGAGCCGTCATTTCCCACGATCGTGCGACTATAGGAGCACGCAGCCCACAGCCGCTGGCGTGTCTGGCGCGAGAAGATGGTCGCTTGATCGGCGGTGCAGCAGGACGAATTGAAGTTGGAAGACTTTACGTGGAGTACCTTTGGGTGGATGTGGGCCACCGGGGCAAGGGACTCGGCGCAAGGTTGCTCCAAGATATCGAGGAAGCAGCGAAGCGCACTGGCTGCACAGAATTCCAGATCGAATCGCTGTCCGACAGCGCTGCCTCAATGTATCGGCGCGCCGGATACCAGACGCGCGCGCAGATCGACAACTATATTCCTGGGCTAACGTTGCAAATACATCTCAAATATTTGACTTAAGTCGGTGAAGAACGCCTAGGTCCTTGGAGTTCGCGGCTCGACAACAGCAACATGACGCTCTCCAAATCCAGAGCTTCCATCTGTCGACGAGCATCGTATGAGGTCACGGCGCTGCCGGGACAGTGACAACGAATGGCACTGTTCGCACCTGGTCGCTGCCCTTGAACTGGATCCACAGCGCATACCGACCCGAACGAGGGGGCGTTGCGTGGAGCATCAAGTCTGCTGGAACGGCTGCCTTAGGGTTGTCATGCGAGCCGTGGGACGCATGTGATCCATGGCCGCCTCTTGGAGCGTCTGCCACCATGGCGTGAGCGTGTACATAGGAAAGATCATCGGTGCTCACGAACACAGCATGCGCCGGCACTCCAAGATATAGCCCGAGGTCCTTCGCAGGCTTGCCGTCCTTCAGGACTGTCAACGCGATCATGCTTTCGGTCCCCGCTCGTAGCGCCGATGCGTCCAACTTGACCGTATAGGGACCGTCGGACCCTTTGGTCGCACCGACGGGCACCTGTTGCTGGGCTGTTGGATCCGTTGCAATGCCTACGGGCACTTCGAAGCGGACGACTTGTTGGCCAAGGCCCTTTGGCACAACGTCGGCGTAGACATGGTAGGTCCCGGGCTTCGGAAATCGCATCGCGACGCTGAAACGACCGTCAGCGTCACGCTTGCCTGCATGCTCGTGCACGAAGTTTGAAAAATCGGCTCGCGTCGCCAGCATGTGGAGTTCTTGCGTCAGCTCCTCTTCGAAATGTTTGATTGGCTTACCCGTCGCCTTGTCCTTGAAAGCAAGCAGTAGCTCGCGCGAGAGTGGCCCGGTGTCTCGGACCACAAGCTCGGCAGTGACCTTCTCGGTCACGCCGGGAAGAGCAAAGGCGCCCTTGAGGGGCTGTGCCGCGAATGAAGGCAGTCCCGTGGTGCTTGCCACGGTCGCGCCGATCGCCAGAAGAGGCTTGATGTTCATGAGTCTTGCTCCTTAGTCGGCTGGTTCATGGGCTCGGATTACTGCTTGTCTGGGTAACCGGCTTCTTGAAGAACCGTGAGAAAAGCGCTTTTGGCCAGCGCGCTGTCGACCCGGACTTCGCGCGTGGGCGGATCAGATTCGATGCGCGCTTGCGGGTCGACGCTCAGCAGCGCCCTGGTGACGGATCTGGCGCAGCCGCCGCAGGTCATGTTGGGAATATAGAAACGATGCATCTTGATTTCCTGGTTGGTTGCTAGGGCGTGTTAACAAGTCCTAATGTGGGTTTTGACAGCGTGGCAAGGTCAAGGCTTTTCAGAGAATTTTTCAACTTTGTTTGCCTTAACTCACGCTGGCCTCGCCACGGAGGCTCGATGGTGAGATGAGGCCGGCGTGTCGACCCCGAACAGAGGCGTCCTGTGCGGCGCCTGCGTACCCCGATCCGCCGCCGCTGCGACGGCCGGCTCGGCCAAATCCTCAAGGATGGGGCAATCTGGACGGTCATTGCCGTGGCAGTGATCGGCCAGGTGCTCGAGCGTTTGCGCCATCGCTTGTAGTTCAGCGATCTTCGCCTTTAGTCCGGCAGCATGGGAAAGCGCCATCGTCTTGACGTCGGCGCTAGCGCGGTCACGGTCGTTCCATAAGGCCAGCAACGCTGATATCTGTTCGACAGAAAAGAAAAGGTCGCGCGCCCGACGAATGAAGCGAAGGCTATGCACGTCCGCCGAGTTGTAATGCCGGTAGCCTGCATCAGAACGATTGGCTTGCGGAATCAAGCCAATCTGCTCGTAGTAGCGAATCATCTTCGCCGATACGCCGGAGAACTTGGCCGCTTGTCCAATATTCATCATTCTCTCCCAATGGATTAATCAAACACCACCGGAATAACCGGAGGCCTTACCTACGTCCCAATACTCATTCGGGCGTAGGGAACACGTCGACATGCAGGTCCTGGGATCGCAGTCGACGCCCGTCGTCATTCGTCCAGTCGGCCCTCCTTCGAGCTTCGTTATGACGCGCGCTCATTGGGGGCGTGGGACAAGCCGAGTGCCACCGTCAGGCCTGGTTTTTGCGACGGAAAGGTGCCGTAGAAAAGCTGCTTACCCACCAGGGTGATGGGTGCCACACGCACGCCAGTGCGTACCTTGGCTTCAGCCATGATTTCAGGTACGGTGAGGTCGCGTTCTTCGAATGCGACTCCTTCTCTGTTGAGCCAAGCCTTCAGCGCCCAGCAGTCAGGGCAGGTCGGTGTCGTGTAGACGATGACGGGGGGATGGTTTGCGCTGGTCATGGCGGGCTCCTTGAGCTTGTAGGGGTGTTCACCCAGGCCGTACGTTGGCCCGGGCTTAAGGTCTATGGTCATCCATCAGGCGTGGCGGGGCGATGCGACTGGGCTCACCGGCATTTCGCTGCGGGCTTCGACCGCCATCGGAGCCCGGAAGCGCTTGAGTCGCAGCGCATTACCGAGCACGAAGACGCTGGAGAGCGCCATCGCTGCTGCAGCGAAGATCGGCGACAGCAGCATGCCGTTCACCGGGTAAAGCATGCCTGCCGCTACGGGGATCAGCAGGGCGTTGTAGGCGAAGGCCCAGAACAGGTTCTGCTTGATGTTGCGGATCGTTGCCTTGCTGAGCGCGATGGCGTTCGGCACACCCCGCAGGTCGCCCGACATCAGCACCACGTCAGCCGCCTCGATCGCTACGTCGGTACCTGTGCCGATGGCGAGCCCAACATCTGCTTCGGCGAGCGCTGGTGCGTCGTTGATACCGTCTCCGACGAAGGCAACCCGCGCGCCGTTGATCCGGAACTTCTTCAACGCCGCGACCTTGCCGTCGGGCAAGACCTCGGCAGCGACTTCATCGATGCCAAGCTGCCTGGCAATGGCGGCGGCCGTTGCTGCGTTGTCGCCCGTGATCATGGCGACCTTGAGTCCGAGCGCGTGCAGCGCCTTGATCGCTGCGGGCGTCGTCTCTCTGATCGGGTCGGCGACCGCTATCACCGCCGCCAGGCGACCGTCGATCGCGGCATAAAGCGGGCTCTTGCCTTGTTCGCCAAGACGCTGTGCGGTCTGCTGGAAGCTTCCCACGTCAAGTCCGAGCTGCGTCATGAACCGGTCAGCGCCGACGGCGATAGTGCGTCCTGCAACCTCGGCCGACACGCCGTAGCCCGGTGTTGCATTAAAGCTCTCGATAGGGGCAACTGTCAGGCCCAGTTGCTTGGCGGCTGCGACGATCGATTCGGCGATCGGGTGCTCAGAGCGGGTCTCGACTGCCGCAACCAGCGCCAGCACTTCGTTGTATTCGAAGCCTTTGGCCGGAACCAGATCGGTCAGCTCGGGGCGTCCTTTGGTCAGTGTGCCGGTCTTGTCGAGTGCGATGACGCTCACGTCGCGCAGCGCCTGCAGAGCTTCCCCCTTGCGGAACAAAATGCCGAGCTCGGCGGCGCGACCGGTACCGACCATGATGGAGGTCGGCGTCGCCAGCCCCATGGCACACGGGCAGGCGATGATCAGCACCGCGACTGCATTGATGAGCGCGAAGGTAAGCGCCGGATCCGGACCAAAGACCAGCCAGATCAGAAAAGTCAGCGTGGCCGCGACCATCACGGCCGGCACGAACCACATCGTCACCTTGTCGACCAGGGCCTGGATCGGCAGTTTCGAGCCCTGCGCTTCCTCGACCAGACGGATGATCTGCGCGAGGACCGTGTTTGCGCCGACCTTGGTGACGCGGAAACTGAACGCGCCTGTCTTGTTGATCGTGCCGCCAACCACTTCGGCGCCCACGCCTTTGGACACGGGCACTGGCTCACCAGTGATCATGCTCTCGTCCACATAGGAGGCGCCCTCAACCACCTCGCCGTCGACCGGAACCTTCTCGCCCGGACGCACCAGCACAACGTCACCTGTTGTCACCTGATCGAGTGGGAGTTCGACCGTCGCGCCGTTGCGCTGAACGCGTGCAGTCTTCGCCTGCAGTCCAACCAACCGCTTGATAGCCTGAGAGGTTCGCCCCTTGGCGCGCGCTTCCAGCGTGCGTCCGAGCAGGATCAAGGTCACGATGACAACGGCCGCTTCGAAATAAACATTGGCTGTGCCTTCGGGCAGCAGGCGGGCAGCGAACGTCGCGACCACGGAATAGCCGTAGGCCGCTGCCGTACCCACCGATACCAGCGAGTTCATATCAGGCGCACCGCGCAGCAAGGCCGGCACGCCTTTGCGGAAGAAGCGAAGGCCCGGCCCGAACAGGACCAGGGTTGCGAGCGCGAACTGGATGTACCAGCTCGTCTGCTCACCCAGAACACTCATCACCCAATGGTGCATGGCGGGGATCAGGTGCGAGCCCATCTCGAGGATGAAGACGGGTAAGGTCAGGACGGCGGCTATCAGCAAAGAGCGCCGCAATTCACGTCCCTCACTCTCGCGGCGTTCGGTCTCCTGATCGTCCGCATTCGGCGTGTCGGAGGACAAACGGCGCGACTTGTAGCCCGCCTGTTCGACTGCCGCTTCCAGGTCAGTCGTGGAGACGACGCCGGCCAGGTGCCGCACCCGCGCGCGCTCCGTAGCCAGGTTGACCGTGGCCTCTATTACGCCCGGGACCTTGGCGAGCGCCTTCTCGACCCGGCCCACGCATGAGGCGCAGGTCATGTCCTCGATGGCGAGCTCTATGGTCTCTTCGCGCACGGAGTACCCGGCGCTTTCGATGGCGCGCACGGCTGCCAGCGGATCGGCCACGCCAGTGAAGCTGACGTCGGCGCGCTCTGTGGCCAGATTGACCGAGGCCGTTGCCACCCCGGAAACCGCCTTCAGCGCGCGCTCGACACGGCCGACGCATGAGGCGCAGGTCATGCCTTCGACTGGCAGGCTCAGGCGCATGACGCTGGATTTGGATGAATTGGAGTCTTGCTGGAGAGCAACGGAGACCATTGAACTACCCCTTTAATGTTGTGTTGTAGTCAAGCTTAAAGATTGACACGATGGGAAGGTCAAGGTTTTTTCGCAAAATATGTCTTTAAACGCGAATTTGGCTTGCCATCGGCTCCGCCGCAGTCCTGATCTGGCTGTCCGCAAATCTCCCAGCCACCGCCCAGCGCCTTGTAAATGCTCACCACGGCAAGCCGCTGATTGGTGCGAGCGACTGCCAGCGCGCGCCGGCTTGCAAAGTCGGAGCGTTCAGCTTCGAGCACATCCAGGTAGAGACCTTCGCCGGCTGAAAAGCGCGCCCTGGCAAGACGCGCTGCCTCGCGATGGGCCCTTGACTCCAGCAGGCGCAATTCCAGAGTGCTTCCCACTGCGCCGTAAGCTTTGAAAGCGTCGTCGGCTTCCTGCAACGAGCGCAAGACGGTCTGGTCGTAGACGATCAAAGCCTCTTTGGCACGCGCTTCGCTGGCAGCGATTCGAGCGCGAACGCGCCCGGTATCAAGAAAAGACCAGCGAAGGATCGGGCTGATGACGCCAGACAATGCCGCGGCGCCACTCATTGCACCGAGACTTCCCGCAACAAACCCGATGGAGCCTTGCACCTGCACCTCGGGGTAGAGCCCGGCGGTCTCCACCCCGATCTGTGCGGTTGCCGCAGCGAGGTTGCGTTCGGCGGCTGCAATGTCGGCACGCCGTGAGAGGAGGGCGGCTGGATCACCTACAGCTATCGTTCGAACGGTCAGCGTCTCAGAGGCGGGTGTGGCGGCGGGTGGTTTGAATTCCTGGGGCGTTTCGCCCAGGAGAATGGCCAAGGCATTGACGGAGGCCGCGCGGCGGCGCTCCAGTTCGGGCACGGCCACCTCGATGTTGCGCAACGCCGCCTCGGCACGCAGACGGTCGAATTCGTTGGCAGAACCTGCGGCCAGGAGACCATCGACCAAGCTCAGGCTGTTGCGCTGGCTTTGGCTGATGTCGACAACGACCGCGAGTTCGGCCTCTATCCCTTGCAGCTCGAACCAGGTGGCGGCCACGGCGGCAGCTACGCCCGCCCGCACCCCGCGCAGCAACGCTGTGCGCGAACCCGCTTGCGCCTGAGCCGACTCCACCGATCGCCGTATGCGGCCGAAAAGATCGACCTCCCAGGCAGCGTCGACGGCGCCGCGATAGCTTTCGGTTCGGCGCGGCTGGCCAGGAGGGGTCTCGATCTCGCTGCGGCGACGATTTTCGTATCCAAGCGCAGGACCACCGCTTGGCAGATAGGCCTGGCGACTTTCGCGCAGCCCCGCTTGAGCCTCCTCCAGCCGTGCGGCTGCGATGCCGATGTCATGGTTTGCTGCGAGCGCCCGCTGGACAAGACTCGCCAGTGCCGGGTCGTCGAAGCTGCGCCACCACGCAACCTCGACGTCGCCTGCGACCAGGCCCGCAGGTGCCTCGCCGAAGCTGGAGGGAACCTGCGACGAATGCAACGAGGGCGGTACGTAGTCAGGGCCGACTGCACATCCGGCCAGCAGCATGAGCGCACTCAAGGGGGCCAGAACGGCTCTATAGGGACTTTTCATGACGTTCTCTCTTTCAAGCGCGCTTGTGTATTCGCCTTGGGACGCTCAAAGCGGGCCGACAGGCTGCGCATCACCACATAAAAAACCGGCGTCAGGAACAATCCGAACAGTGTCACGCCAAGCATGCCGGCGAAAACTGCGATTCCCATGGCATGACGCATCTCGGCACCGGCACCGGTCGCCAACACCAGCGGAACGACGCCGGCGATGAAAGCCAATGAGGTCATCACGATGGGCCGCAGCCGTAAGCGGCAGGCCTCCACGACCGCGTCCAGCGCGCTGGCCCCTCCGGCTTCAAGGCTGCGCGCGAACTCGACGATCAGGATGGCGTTCTTGGCCGCCAGTCCGACGAGTACGATGAGGCCGATCTGGACAAAGACGTTGTTGTCGCCTCCTACCAGCCAGACGCCAAGGATCGCGCTCAGCAGACACATTGGCACGATCATCAGGACCGCCAAGGGCAGCAGCCAGCTGTTGTATTGCGCAGCGAGGATGAGGTAGGCCAGCAACACGCACAGCGGAAAGATGAACAGCGCGGAATCGCCGGCCAGCTTCTGCTGGTAGGTGAGGTCGGTCCACTCGAAGCTCATGCCTTCAGACAGGACCTCTTTGGCAAGGCGCTCCATGAGCGCCACCGCCTGTCCCGAACTGACGCCAGGCATCGCACCGCCCGAAATGTCGGCAGAAGGGTAGCCGTTGTAGTGGATTACGCGGTCTGGGCCGGAGCTGGGCGTCACGGTGACGAACGAAGATAAGGGCAACATGTCCCCTGCTGCGTTGCGCACCTGCAGGCGTCCGATGGCCTCGGCCTGCATGCGGTGTTCGGCGTCCCCCTGGGCTGTCACCTTGTAGGTGCGGCCGAATCGGTTGAAGTCGTTGACATAGAGCGAGCCCAGATAGACCTGGAGTGACTCGAACACATCCGCCAGGCGAACCCCCTGGCTCTTGACCTGGGTGCGATCGATGGCGACGTCGAGCTGCGGCGCATTGACATCAAAGCTGGTCATCAGCCCGGCTACCTGGCCCGTTTCCGTGGCTTTGGTCATCAGGATCTGGGTTTGCTGAACCAGCGCATCGAGTCCAACGCCGCTTCGATCCTCAATCAGCATCTTGAATCCTCCCGTTGCACCCAGGCCGGGCACTGGCGGAGGCGGGAAAACGCCGAGGAAGCCATCGGGAATGCCGGAAAACTTCGCCTGCAAACGTCCGGCGATTGCGTTCGCGCTGAGTTCAGGTGTCGTGCGATCCTTGAACGGGTCAAGCATAAAAAATACGACCGCAGCGTTCGGAACGTTGACCATACCGTTGATCGACAACCCCGGGAATGCCACAACGCTTTCGACGCCGGGTTCATCCAGCGCGATCTTCGACATTTGTTTGACGACCGCATCTGTGCGGTCCAGCGAAGAAGAGTTAGGCAGCTGGGCGATTCCGACCAGAAAGTACTTGTCCTGCATGGGCACGAAACCGGGTGGGACCGCCTTGAACCCGAAGAAGGTCAGTGCGAGAAGTCCCACATACACCAGGAGCGCAAGCCCGCTGATCCGCACGACTTTGCGGACCGTATTGCCATAGGCATCCGGCACACGCCCGAACGGCCGCCCCAGCGCTTGAAGAATGCGATTGGCTCGACCTCGCAGGCTGCGCGGGTCATGCACGACCCCATGCTTGCGCGGTCGCAGCAGCAGTCCTGCGAGGGCCGGGCTGAGCGTGAGCGAATTGACCGCTGAGAGAATGGTCGAGATGGCAATCGTGAGCGCGAACTGGCGATAGAACTCGCCCTGCAGACCGCTCAGGAACGCGGTTGGGATGAACACTGCGGCCAGCACCGATGTGATCGCGATGATTGGACCTGTGACCTCGTCCATGGCGAGCCTGGCGGCTTGCATGGGTGGCTCGCCGTTTTCGATGTGGCGCTCGACGTTCTCAACGACGACGATCGCATCGTCAACAACGATCCCGATCGACAACACCAGGCCAAACAACGACAAGGTATTGAGCGAGAAGCCCATCATGTGCATGATGGCGAAGGTGCCGATCAGCGAAACCGGAACGGCCATGAGCGGGATGATGGACGCGCGCCAGTTGCGCAGGAACAGCACCACGACGATGACCACCAGAATGATGGCCTCCAGCAAGGTGGTGACCACCGACTCCAGCGACGCACGGACGAAAACCGTCGGGTCATACGCAATGCGGGAGGCAAGACCAGCCGGAAAGTTGTCTTCCAGCCGCTTCATGGTGGCCCGAACAGCTTTCGAGACGTCAAGCGCATTGGCGCCCGGGCTCTGGATGATCTGCAGCGCAACGGCCGGCTCGCCGTCAAGCAGGCTGCGCAACGCGTAGGCGTCGGCCCCCATCTCGATACGGGCGACATCGCGCAGACGCGTGACTTGGCCTTCATTGCCTGTGCGGATGATGATGTCGCCGAACTGCTGTTCGTCGGTCAAACGCCCGAGCGTGTTCACCGTCACCTGGAATGCGGCACTGGAGTTTGGCGCCTGTCCAACGGAGCCGGCTGCCACCTGCACGTTCTGCTCACGCACCGCGGCAATCACGTCGCCAGCGGTCAGCCCGCGTGCGGCGATCAGGTTGGGGTCGAGCCAGAGCCGCATGCTGTATTCGCCTGCACCCCAGACCAGTACGTCACTGATTCCCGGAATGCGGGACAGTTCGTCGCGTACCTGGAGGTAAGCGTAGTTCGAAATATAAAGAGGGTCGTAGCGGTTGTCGGGCGACAGAAGGTGCACCACCATCAGAATGTCTGGCGAAGTCTTTTGGGTCACGACGCCCTGGCGCTGAACCTCTTCAGGCAGACGCGGCAGCGCGCGCGAGACCCGGTTCTGCACCTGGATCTGCGCCATGTCAGCATTGATCCCCTGTGCGAATGTCACTGTCAGGGTCATTCGACCATCGGTGGACGATTGCGAGGACATGTACTGCATGCCCTCGACCCCGGTAATCGCCTGTTCGAGCGGCGCGGCCACCGTTTCTGCGATCACCTTGGGGTTGGCGCCCGGGTAGGATGCGCTCACCTGCACGGTGGGAGGCGTCACTGCCGGATACTCGCTGAGGGGCAACTGGAAGAACGCGGCGATGCCCGCAATCACTATCAGAATCGAGAGAACGATCGCAAAGATCGGCCGCTCAATGAAAAATCGAGGGAAGCTCATTTTGCTGCTCCCGAGGATTGAGGCGCTTCATCGGGTGTTCCGTCGATCGCGGTGGCCTGTGGTGCTACCTGCATACCCGGGCGAACCAGGCCCTTGACGACGATGCGTTCGCCGGGTTGCAGGCCTTGCTCGATCACACGCAAGCCGTCTACTACCGGGCCCAGCTCGACGGGCCGATATTCCGTCTTGTCGTCCTTGCCGACCACCAACACATAGCGGGTACCCTGATCGGTGCCAATCGATTGATCGGATATCAACACCCGGGTTTGGGGTGCGCCAGTTTCCAGTTTGACCTTGGCAAAGAGACCGGGCGTCAGATGCCCATCAGGATTCTCCACTACAGCGCGGACACGCACCGTGCCCGTGCCACGGTCACTGGCGTTGGCGAGGAAATCGACGCGGCCGGGTCGCGAATACGTCTTGTCGGTAAGCAATGCCACCATCACCTTGGCAGCCTTTGTTCCTTGCGGGGCCGCGCTGGCCCGGTCTGCCGCGAGCGATTGCAAATAAGTACGTTCGTCGACGTCAAAGTAGACATGGAGCGGGTCGATCGAAACGATCGTCGTAAGAGGCGTCACGCCGCTGGCGACATAGTTGCCCTCGGTAACCAGGGTCTGACCGACACGGCCACTGATGGGGGCCGTGACACGCGTGAAACTCAAATCCAATTGCGCGGCGTTCAGCGCCGCCTTGGCGGCATCCACCTGTGCCTTGCCTGCATTCAGCGAAGCGACGGCGGTGTCCAGGCGATCACGCGCAACGATCTTTTGGACAAACAGCTGTTCGGCTCGTGCGTGTTCAGCTTGTGCGAGCATGGATGCTGCTTCTGCTTTACGCAGACTCGCTGTCGCCGCATTCAAAGCCGCCTGGAAGGGCCGTGGATCGATAAGAAACAGCGAACGTCCTTTCTCGACGAAGCGCCCCTCGGGTACGCTCACGTCCTGGATGTAGCCAGCGACCCGCGGGCGCAGTTCAACTTTCTTGACCGCCGTCAGCGAGCCGGTGAGCTCGACAGAGGGCGTCACCGGTCGAACCATGACCTCGGCCACTGGAACGCTGGGTGGTTTTGCGGGTACCGGAGGGGGCGCTGGTTCTGAACATCCGGCGATAGCGAGCGCGAGGCCTATCGCCGCAGTGACCAGGGTTAAGCGTTTGACTTTCATCTTTTTGCCTTTCGCGACTGGAGTCGACTTGTTATTTCTGAGCCGAAATGGCTCCTGTTTCGTTTATCCGGCTTACTACGCTTGGAAGGTCAAGCGCTTTTTCTGGGTTTGTGCATTCCGTTGCATGGAGCGCTACTGGCCGGTGCGCTGCGAGTGCTATTGAGGGCGTTTGGCGAGAGGGGAGGTCGCTGGGGTACCTCTGAGGGCCGGGCACTAAACGCGTGAATGGACGTAACGAGAACTGAAACCGGTCTCTTTTAAATTAAACACATGAACATCTATTCATATGTTATATTAAATGTACTGCCCCTCATTCAAGACCTTCCATGTCACACCCACATTCCCATTCACACACTCACGAGGACCATGGTCACGACCATGACCATTCGCACACCCCCACCGTGACCAGCGCCAACGAGCGCAAGGTTCTACTGTCTTTTGTATTGATCTTCGTCTTCATGTTGGTGGAAGCGGCCGGTGGCGTGCTGTCTGGCTCGCTTGCCCTGCTGGCTGACGCCGGGCACATGCTGACAGATGCTGTTGCGCTGGCGCTGGCCTATGCCGCCTTCCGTTTCGGTCGGCGCGCTGCGGACAGCAAGCGCACTTTCGGCTATCTGCGGCTGGAGGTGATCGCTGGCTTCATCAATGCCATCACACTGTTCGCCATCGTTGCCTGGATTGGCTATGAAGCGTGGATTCGCTTCTCCGAACCACGCGAAATCCTGGCAGGCCCGATGATGCTCGTTGCCATCATCGGTTTGCTGGTCAATCTTCTAGTGCTGTGGATCATGACCCGCGGTGAGACCGATCATGTCAACGTCAAGGGCGCCATACTGCATGTGATGGGAGACTTGCTGGGCTCGGTGGGCGCCATCGTCGCGGCTGTGGTGGTCTACTACACCGGTTGGACCCCAATCGATCCGATTCTCTCGGTGGTCGTGTCCCTGTTGATTGTGCGCAGTGCCTGGAAGCTCCTGGCCAAGTCGATCCACATCCTCCTGGAAGGCGCACCGGACAATGCTTCTCCTGCCGATGTGGAGCGCGGCTTGTTGGAGGCTGTTCCCGGGCTTGCGGCTGTCAGTCACGTACATGTATGGCAGCTCACCTCCGGCCGGACGATGGCGACACTGCACGTTCGTGCGCAAGATGACGCGCAGGCGAAGTCAGTGGTCCAGATGGTTGAAAAGCAGCTGAAGAATCAATTCAGCATTGAGCATTCAACCGTCGCGATTGACTGGAATTCAGATGAGCAGGCAAGTGGCTGCAGTCTCGCTCAGTCTGGCGAGAACGACAGCGACGATCACGGACACGACCACTCCGGAAGAGGGCACGTGCACTAAGCCCGAACAACGAAGGTCAGCAAGGTCGCTCACCGGAGCTAGTCATCCCCATGCTCTTCAGCAATGTGGTGAGCCATATCCAACAAGACCTGGCTCACATGTTCATCAGCGACTTCATAAAAAATTTGCTTGGCGTTTCGCACACCCCTGACCAGGCGGGCACCTCGAAGTAGACGCAGGTGATGGCTGACCAGCGACTGGGACAGTTCCAGGTTTTCAGCGATATCGCCCACCGAGCGAGACCCTTGCATGCAGCAGAACAAGATCCTCAGGCGGGATGGGTCTCCGAGTAAACGGAAAGTTTCTGCCAGGATCGTGACCTCATTCTGGGAGAGTTCCGTCGATCCTACGCTCTCACCCGCAGGGTGGGTCTTGGTCTTGCGCCCAGTCATCAATCAATCTCCACGGATCCATGGTGCAGTTGCGCAGCGCAGGGATGAAAGCACCGAAGAATACACCGGACAAACAAAAACCCGAAGGCCGCAGATAGATGGCATGCCAAAAATATTAAAGAGGCACTGGCGCCAGCAAAACCGACAACGAATCGCCTCCAGATAACTATCTCGCTTGACATTACCACATTGACAACGTCTAGGCTCACCAACATGCCTTTATTTCCAAGCGAGGAAACCATATGCCCAAACTTACCGTCCTACCCCATGCTGAACTGGCGCCAGAAGGCGCCGTGCTTGAAGTATCCGCAGGTACCTCGATCTGCGAAGCACTTTTAGATCATGGCATTGAGATCGAGCATGCCTGCGACCAGAGCAACGCCTGCACTACCTGCCACTGCATCGTACGCAAGGGCTTCGGGTCCCTCAACGAAATCGAGGAATCTGAGGAAGACCTGCTTGACCGGGCCTGGGGGGTAGAGGCGCAGTCGCGCCTGAGCTGCCAAGCCATTGTCGCAAGGGATGACCTGACTGTCGAAATCCCCAAATACACGATCAATCACGCCAGGGAAAACCAGTGAATCGGTGTGACGTTGCCCTGTGCAATTCCGCTAAATCACTGAAGACAAAGTTCCTCGGAGCAGTGATTCTGGCGGAGGTCAATCCTGCCCCCGCTCAAGCTTCGGGTTGGTGACAGACCACCTCTACGTTGTGTCCCTCAGGAGAGATAACGAAAGCAGAGTAGTAGGAGGGGTGGTAATGGGGGCGCAGACCCGGGGGTCCGTTGTCTTGCCCGCCGGCTTCAATGGCCGACGAGTAGAACGCATCAACCTGGCTTCGGCGCTCTGCAGTGAAAGCAAGGTGCAGAGGTGTCGCAGGCTCTGCAGCCTGGTAAATCCATAACGAAGGCTTGCCGTTCTTCCCCAGGCCCGCGCCATGCGGACCTTTCATTGCCACGGCCACGCCCAAAGGGGCTAAAGCGCGAAGGAAAAACGTTTCCAGCGTCTCGACGCTGTTGGAGCGGATGCCGATATGGTCAAACATAGAATTCCTTTGTTTGATCATCATATTCGCGATAACAGGCTTCGAAGTCGGGTTTTGCGCTTCCGCTCAGCGGGCCTGTGCGCTGCTCACGAATGCGGCCAGTTCGCTGTTGAAACGTGGTGCGTCTTCAAAGAAAACCGAATGTCCCGCCTCGTCGTACCACGAGAGTTTCGAGGTCTTGAGCAAGCGTGCAGCCTCGTCGGCTACCGCAGGTGCGATGACCTGGTCACGCCGCCCGTGGGAAATCAGCACGGGCACCTTGATGCGAAGCAGGGCATCAGCGAAGTTGGTGCCGCCACTCCACTTCAACGTGGCCGCCCGCGCGCTCACAGGACTGGCCATGTTGTAGCCCAGCATCAATTCAAAGTCTTCAGCTGCCAAGGGTGCCGCCACGCATGCGCGCACGAAGTTTCCCGTCGCGCGGATATTGCGTTCGAGGTCAGGCAGCAGCATTTCTCGAAGGAAAGCGCCGCCTGGCATGCGAGCAGCCTGACCCGGTGGCTGGGCAATCCTGGCGCCCGCGAAATTAACACCGGCGATGCCCGAGTCGCCGTAGTCACTGAGGTATTGGGCCACTACGATGCCGCCCAGCGACCAGCCCACCAGCACGGGCCGCTTGGCACCAGTCGCATCGATCACGGATTGCAGATCGTCTGACATGCGCTTGCCGTTGGTATAGGCGGCCTCGGCGCTCGGCTTGTCGGACTCTCCATGGCCTCGCAGGTCATAGGAGATCAACCGGTAGGTGGTTGCGAGCGGGGAGCGCATCTGCCGCGCAAATGCGAGTTGGCTCTGCGCGATGCCATGCACAAAGACGATGGCAGGACCTTGCGGATTGCCGTACTCGCGTACGGAAAGACGCGTACCGTCGCTTGTGGTGACCCACGATGCCTTGAAGTCCGGCGTCGGCTGCGTCGGCTGTGCGATGGCCGAGAATGCGGCGCCTGCGAGCACGCAGGCAATTCCTACGTGGCGCACCACATCGGTTCGAATGGTCATTTCAATGTCTCCAGAGTTATTTTTTGGGTCCTGCTTCGGCCAACAGCCGAAGTCTTGGCCTGGCCAAGGCGATAGCGCACTGACACTACGGGCGGCTCACTCTATGCGCTGGGTCGCGCCGTGGCTACTTGCAGCGCCGCAATACAGTTATGAATGTGCGGATATGTCGGTACGTCGAAGGTCCGCCAAGCTGTTGGCGGCGAATTGGCGCCGCGGCAACTACTCGATCTGCACCACGACCTTGCCTTTGGCGCGCCCACTGTCTACGTAAGCCATGGCTTTAGCGGTGTCCTCAAACGGAAATACTTTGTCGACTACCGGGCGGATTGCGCCGGATTCGATGAGTGATGTGATCTCTCGCAGCTGCGATCCATCGGCCAGCATGTAGACGAACGTATATTTCGCTCCGATCTTCTTTACCTTCCGCCTGATGCCAAAACTCAGCAAGCGCATCACCTGCTGGAGCGGCCAGGACATCCCGCGCGCAACGGCAAACTGTGGGGTGGGCGGTCCAGAAAGGGAAATGAGATGGCCGCCTGACTTGAGAACTTGCAAAGACTTGTTCAGTTCCTGATTGCCGAGGCTGTTCAATACCACGTCGTAGTCACGAAGCAGGGTGGAGAAGTCCTGTTGCTTGTAATCAATCACGACATCCGCGCCCAACGCTTTCATCCATTCAACGTTGGCCGTACTGGTGGTTGTGGCAACAACCGCGCCAAGATGCTTGGCAAGCTGAATGGCGATACTGCCCACGCCGCCGGAGCCGGCATGGATCAGCACCTTCTGGCCGGCTTTCAGCTTGGCAGATTCAACCAGAACCTGCCAGGCTGTGAGTGCGACTAGAGGAAGGGATGCGGCCTCTACCATGCTCAGATTGGCAGGCTTTAGCGCGACGGACGATTCTTTGACCGCTATGAACTCCGCGAAAGTGCCTATACGATCATCGTCAGGACGTGCATAAACCTCATCACCTGGCTTGACGCCGCGAACGCGATGGCCGACCCTGACGACAGTTCCAGCCATGTCATTGCCCAGGATCAGGGGGAAGCGGTAGGGGAGAATCAGCTTGAACTCACCGCTCTTGATTTTCGAATCCAACGGGTTGATGCTTGCCGCGTGGATGCGAACCAGAACGTCATCGTCCCTCACTTCGGGCTCGGGCAATTCGCCGATGCGGCCTACTTCGTTCTTTCCGTACCTATCGATGATGAAAGCTTTCATAGGTTCTTATGTCCACGTGGCCAGGGTTAGGTAAGCGTGCTGACGTGCTGACTCTGTTGCAGAAAAGTAAGGCGCGCTACGCCCCCACGTTGGTCAGGCGTTGACATCCACTACGGTGCGCCCCTGCACCTTCCCGCCAAGTACCTGGCTGGCAAGGTCAGGAACGTCTGCCAGGCCAATAAGCCTGGTGCTTTGCGCAAGCTTGCCCAGATCAAGGTCTTTGGCCAGACGGGACCACGCTTGCAGTCGCACTGGCTGCGGCGCATTGACTGAGTCGATGCCAGCGAGCGTGATATTGCGCAGGATGAAGGGCAGAACGGACGCCGGCAAGTCCGCGCCCTGCGCGAGGCCGAAGGCTGCAACCACACCACGATAGCGCGTCTGTGCCAACACGTTCGCCAGCGTATGGCTGCCGACCGAATCGATGGCACCAGCCCATCGCTCCTTGCCGATCGGTGCGCCCGCTTCGGACAAGGTGCGGCGATCAATGACTTCCGCTGCACCCAACGAACGCAAGTAGGCGGCTTCTTCGAGGCGACCGGTCGATGCGATCACGCGATAACCCAGGCCAGAGAGCAGGGCAATCGCCACGGAGCCAGCGCCTCCGTTCGCTCCCGTCACCAGGATGTCGCCGTGCTCAGGCCTGACGCCTCCATGCTCCAGTGCCAACACCGAGAGCATGGCCGTGTACCCAGCTGTGCCAATGGCCATGGCTTCCTGGGTAGAAAATACGTCCGGAACCTTGACCAGCCAATTGCCGCTCACCCGCGCCCGTTGCGCAAAACCGCCATGGTGGGTCTGGCTCAGTCCCCACCCGTTGGCGAGGACTCTGTCTCCTGCCACGATACCGGGATAAGTGGACGCCTCTACGACCCCTGCAAAGTCGATGCCTGGAATCAGCGGAAACTGGCGGATAACCGGTGACCGCCCACTGAGTGCCATCGCGTCCTTGTAATTTACTGTCGAATACTCGATTGCTACGGTGACGTCACCCGGCATCAAATCCTCATCCTTGAAGTCAACCAAGGTGCTGGAAATGGTGTCACCAGTTTTGTTTGCCAGCAGTGCTTTGAATGTCATGTAATGTCCTTTCGGTCTTGAATGCATTTGCCGTTTCAGGCGGCGGTTAGATAACGTTCTGCCACATTCGCTCGCCGTATATCTGAAAGCAAGCTTTGGCGTGCCGGCAGGTAACGCTGCCTGAACGTAGACGCCCTGGGCCGAGTGACCCAGGCGCAAATCTAATCTGTCAAGGCCCAATGATGTCAATCATCATCTTTAATGTCAAGGGCTTTGATGTCAATCAACATCAATGTATAGTCATGACTTCACGGATCGCGAACCCATAGAGATTCCCCCACATGAAGGTCACCAAAGCACAGGTGCAAGCCAACCGGGCCCATATCGTCGAAACGGCATCTGCGCTGTTTCGCGAGCGTGGCTACGATGGCGTGGGCATTGCGGACTTGATGGCCGCAGCTGGTTTCACCCACGGGGGGTTCTACAAGCACTTTGGGTCAAAGGTGGACCTGATGGCTGAAGCAGCGACCTGCGGGTTTGCGCAGACGGCGGCCAAAGCCGATGGCGTTGATGCCAAAACATTCGTCGAGCAATATCTGTCTCGTGAGCACCGTGACGCGCGGGGTGAGGGCTGCACCATGGCGGCCCTTTCGGGTGACGCTGCCCGTCAGCCGGAGTCCATCAAGACGGCCTTCGCAGTGGGCCTGGAAAGCTTGCTGGGAACTCTGGGCAAGCCATCTGACACTGCGGAGGACCGAGAGCGCGAAGCGGCCTTGCGTGCCAAGCGGATAGACGTCATTGCGCAGGTCATGGGCGCCATCATGCTGTCGCGGGCATGCCCGGACGACTCGCCACTTGCCGATGAAATTCTGGAAGTCTGCCGCAAGGCAGCCCTGTCAAGGCTAACTGCCCGCGTTAAGGCGTGACGCAAGCAATCTTCCTGCTCGGTTTAATGCCATCTCTAACGCGAATGACCCAGCGTCCTTAGAAAACCGACAAGCCTGTCCGCGCAACAAACAATTCCAAGGCCTTGCGCCCCAGCAACGAGTTGCCTGTGGAATCCAGGGCCGGGGACCAGACACACAAAGTCAGCTTATCGGGCACGACCGCAACAATGCCGCCCCCCACACCGCTCTTGCAGGGCAGGCCTATCAAAAACGCGAACTCGCCCGCGGCGTCGTAGGTGCCGCAGGTCAGCATCAAGGAATTGATGCGGCGTGCCTGACGCTCAGTGACCACTTGTCGATCGGCTAAATACGGATGGGCACCGTCCCGGCAAAGATAGCCCGCAGCGCGTGCCAGTTGCAGGCAGTTCATCTCGATGGCGCAGTGGTGAAAGTACACGTCCAACACGGTAGCCACATCGTTGTCGATTTTGCCAAAGCTCTTCATGAAGTTGGCAAGCGCCACGTTGCGGTAGCCAGTGGCAGCTTCCGATGCGGCCACCTCAGGGTTGTAGTGCACGGCCTCGTTGCAGACGCTGGAGAGCTGCGCGAGCATCTCGATCTTGCCTTCGCAGTGGCTGACCAATCGGTCCGTGACCGCTATGGCGCCCGCATTGATGAAAGGATTGCGCGGCACGCCTTGTTCATTTTCCAGTTGCACCAAGGAGTTGAATGGGTTGCCTGACGGCTCACGGCCAATACGGTCCCACAATTCTTCACCCATCAGGCGCATGCCGATGCTGAGTGCAAATAGCTTGGAAATGCTCTGAATTGAAAACGGCGTGAAAGCGTCGCCCGCCGCGGCCTCATGGCCGTCGACTGTGCGCAGGGCAATGCCGAATTGGTTGGTGGATACTCGGGCGAGTGCGGGAATGTAGTTGGCTACAGCGCCTTCTTGCCCAAGTTGAGGGCGAAGCGTGGCAACAATTTCTTCAAGAATGAGCTGAAAGTTCATTGAATGTCTTGCATAGACGAGGTTGGCAGAGGTGGAGCACAGGGCCACTGCGGAATCGGAAGCATTCCGGAGCACATTGTCCGGGTAATTTCTTTGAATTTTGGTCAAGAAGCGGGCTTGGCTTGGACTGCGCGTTACCATCGCACATGAGAAAAAATTTCCCCTTGGCCATAGAAGGCAAGAATCGCGACCGAATTCTGGATGCTGTGAAACACGATGTGCGCAAATACGTCAAGCGTGAACGGCGCCGCGTTTTACCTGAAGGCGCGGACTACTGGGACTTCGATTGTCGCTTCGGTGTTAACAAGGAAGCCGCCCAAGAGGTGCATCTGTCTGCACTGATCGGCCATATCGACACAGTTGCCCGCGAAGGCGGAGACCAAGTCTATGTGGAAATCCTGGCCAAACCCGGACACCGCAAAGCGCGACCTCCCGGTGCAGCCAGCACCGACGCAGACATGCCGGACGACAATCAGGACAATCTTGAAAACGAGTAAGGCCGGTTACTGAGGCGGGGCGAATTTAATGTGAACACGCCCTGGTTCAAGGACTTCGGTGCAAGCGCGGTGCCGAAAGCAACGCCAGGCTGTCGTCAATCGCGGCGTCCACATCGCGCCAGCGGCCCGACAATTGACTTGTATGCATCGTAGCGTGCAGTGCCTTAAGGTCTTTCACACTAGGCGCCACCTTGATCTGAGCGATAGCTGCTGAGCTGTTGCCGCCCTTGATCAGCGCCACCACCTTGCCTGCCCATTCGTTGGTTTTTGCCATTGTGATTACCGCGTTATTCCTAATAGAGCGACTGTAACGCCCGGGCACCTCATGAAGGGTGGCATGGTCGTTCATTTATGGTTTGGTCACTCCCGCGCGCACTGGGAAGTCCTCGAGTTGGACGCTACTTAGTGAAACCGGTACCGCGTCCGCGGCGCGTTCTCATTTTTGCGTCAGTAGCCCTGCGGCGGGGTCGGTGAGGTCTCAGGCATGGCCGAATTGACCAAGAAGAACTTGGCTACCATTTCCTTGGTGATCTCAACCGCCCGCTTCATACTCATGTCGATGTGCTCGGTGATGCACTCCAGTGCGGCGTCCGTCTTGCGATCCTGCATTAGCTGCAGGATCTCGAAGTGGGCATCGAAAGCCTTGGTGTTCCAAGCCGATTGTTGGATGTCGATGTGGCGGGCGATGTGGATGCGCCGCGTAACCACTTCCATGAAGGCGTTTAGCTCCTTGTTCCTAGCCAGCGCGATCATGCGACGGTGGAACTCCTCATCCGCCAGCAGGAAGTCGTCTGAAGACATCTCAGCTGAGCGCGACATCACTTCAGTCCAGTACTGCCGAACCGTTTCAATCTCGGCGTCAGTGGCGCGTTGCAAGGCCAGCAGGATCGCACGGCGTTCCAGCGCGATGCGTACCTGATAGAGGTCGAACACCTCGTCAACGCTGATGTTCTTGCGAAAGAACCCCTTGTTCATGACGAAGTCCAGCAGGCCTTCAGCCACCAGCCGATTCAGTGCCTCTCTCAGGGGTGCGCGGCTTACGCCGAACTCACGGCCCAGTGCCTGCTCGTTGATACGGGTGCCAGGCCGAAATTCGTAGCGCATGGCACGGTCCCGAAGGTGGAGGTACAGGCGCTCTACAGAGCTCTCGTCTCGCGGCTGAGGTATGTGCCGGGGCACAGTGCGTCGGCGAGAAGGGGAGGTGGCCATATTTAGAGAGTGGGAGAAGCTGGCTTCAAGATATCTGGGAAGACTCTACATGACCTCGTCGACTTTGTCGCAACAAGTGTAGACAGTTTATTTCCCGCAAATTTTACACCTTCGCAGGCCGTCAGAGCCGAACGTCACTGGGCTGCTGCGTTCTCCAGGGCGTGTTAACACGTGCTAGTTCAGACTATGGCCGCGGACTGTTCGCCGGCGAAAGCCTGGGCCGCATCGGCAACGAGTGCCGACTTCGCAAAAACCTGGTCCAGAGCATGTGAACTGGCGGGTCCGGCGCCCACCAGCGGCTCTCGCAATCTGTTCTGGCATAGGCCCATGAGACTGGCAAGGTATTTCACGGGAATCGGATTGCTCTCGGCAAACAGTGCCTGGGACAGCTCAAAGAGCTCGCGCACCAGCGGGAGTTCCTGTCCAAGCCTTCCTTGGGCAATGGCGGCGCATTGCGCCTGGACAGCCGCAGGAGCCACGTTGGCCGTAACAGAGATGATCCCGTGCGCACCGAGACCAAGCATGGCCGCAGCGGTCAGGTCGTCGCCGCTGTACCTCACGAAATCCGCAGGCAGGGCAGTGGCGAGTTGCAGAGCCCGCACCATGTCGCCAGAAGCATCCTTGATGCCCTTGATGTTCGGGTGTTGAGCCAGGCGCTGCAAAGTGGAGACAGAGAAGTCGACAACAGTGCGGCCAGCAACGCTGTAGAGCACCAGAGGCAGGGGAGTGGCGTCTGCCTGTTCTACAAAGTGGCGGTAAAGGCCTTCTTGCACGGGCTTGTTGTAGTACGGCACCACGCTGAGCAGAGAGTGCGCGCCCGCCTTGTGTGCCATGCGTGCGAGCTGAACCGCTTCAGCTGTCGAGTTGGCTCCCACCCCTGCCATCACGTGAATGCGGCCATTGGCGTGGGTTACCGAACGGTTCAGCAACTCGGCATGTTCGTCCATGCTGAGGGTAGACGACTCTCCTGTGGTGCCGGCCACTACCAGACCGCGTGTACCGCTTCGAACATGCCAGTCAATGAGGCGTTCCAGCGCGGACCAGTTGATAGCGCCGGAGGCATCAAAGGGCGTGATGATGGCAACCAGGCTGCCGTGGGGCAGCGTTTGAATGGAGTATGTAGGCATAGGCAGGGACATCAGTGGGGGCGACCGCCCAGGTAGAGTTCGCGCATTTCAGGGCTGTTCATGAGCACACTGGCCTTGTTTTCTAGTGCGACGGTGCCCACTGAAAGAACATAGGCACGGTCGGAGATACGCAAGGCCTCCATGGCATTTTGTTCGACCATCAGTACGGAAATGCCCTCCTTGTCACGCGTTGCGGAGATGGCTTCGAAGACTTCGGCAAGGGTTTTGGGAGATAGGCCGGCAGAGGGTTCATCAAGCAGCAACACGCGTGGGCGTGGCATGAGCGCGCGCGCCAGCGAAAGTACCTGGCGTTCACCCCCGGAGAGCGATGCCGCAGGAGAGTTGAGCTTGCGCGTGAGTACGGGGTAGGTATTGCACAGCTCCTCAATGCGCTGCGCGCAGTCGGTCTTGGACATGAACTGGCCGCCCAGGGCGAGGTTCTCCCAGGTGGTCAATGAACCGAAGACGTTGTCGGTCTGGGGCACGAAGCCTATGGTGCCGCTTCGGACCTTGCGGTGTACCGGAATCTGGCTCACGTCCTCATCGCGAATATGGACGCTGCCGCTGCGAGGCCGCAGGAACCCCGCGACGGTCTTGAGCAGGGTGGATTTCCCGCAACCATTGGGGCCAAGTATGCAGACGATTTCACGAGACATGACGTTCAGGGAAATTCCGCGCAAGATATCCACCTCGGCGCTGTAGCCAGCGACCACGTCGCGAACGTCGACTTCCTTCTGGGCTCTTGCGTTCATGCTGTGTATCCTGGCGCTTCGCGGTTGGCGACTAGTGAGGGGAAAGGCGTTGTGTTCGGGCGTCATCATGCGGCCTTCATCTGTGCAGCCTGCGCAGCCGCGCGCCCCAGGTACGCTTCAATGACCTGGGGGTGGGAAGAGAGCTCTTCAGGTTTGCAATCGGCCACGATTTGCCCTCTGTCGAGAACGATGCAACGTGTGCACACCTCGCGCACGAAGTGCATGTCGTGCTCAACGATGAGCTGTGAAATCCCCTGAGCGCGCAGGCGCTGCAGTGTCTGAACGATGTCACGGCGCAGGTTGGGGTGCACGCCAGCGGTGGGTTCGTCGAGCATCAGCAACTTGGGTCGGGCCATTAATGCGCACGCGATGCTCAAGAGCTTCTTCTGGCCGCCTGAAATCGCCGACGCCGCGAGTTGTTTCACAGGCGTCAGCAGGAGAGAATCCAGCAATTGGTTGGCTTGTTGCAGTGCCTCGGCCTCGGCCTCACGCACCGCACTGGGCTTGAGGAGCGTGGACCACACGCCGTGCAGCCGGGTGTCGGCGGCCAGAGTCACTTCGAGCACACTCATCTTGCTCGGCATCGATGGCAACTGAAACGTTCTGGCCATACCGTGGTGAACGATGCGGTGGGCCGGTAGGCGAGAGATGTCCTGACCTTCGAACCGTACCTCGCCCGAGTCTGCCCTGGTGAACCCGGACGCTACGTTGAGCAAGGTGCTTTTGCCGGATCCGTTCGGACCCAGCAGGCCGACGATCTCGCCCGGCATCACGTTCAGCGATGCACCTTGAAGCACCACGTTGCCACCGAAGGCCTTGTGGATGTTTTGGATATCGAGCAGGGCGGGCATTACAGCTTCCTTAGAGTTTCAGGCATAAGGCCGTCCTTGCGCCACAGCAGGCAAGCCAGCAACAGACAACCGATCAGGCCCAGCCGGACAGCGCCTGCCACGTCGGAGCCGATACCGAGAAAGTCACGGGCAAACGGGACCGAGATATAAATGCTCTGCACCAGCAGCGCACCCAATACGACGCCTGCGACATTGCCCAGGCCGCCGATCATCACCATCGTCCAGATCATGAAGGTCTCAGATGCGAGCATGAAGTCGGGCCCGACGTAGCTTACGTAGTGGCCGAGAAAAGCCCCGGCGACGGCGGCTATCGTGGCCGAGGCCACCGTGGCCCGCGACTTCAGGCCCACCAGGTCGTAGCCCATGCTGGTCGCCAGCGAAGGCTCTTCGCGCATAAGCCGCAGCGAGCGGCCAAAGCGGCCTGCGCCCAGCCGGCTTGTCAGGGCGGCGGCAGCCAGCAGGGTGAGCAGAACGGTCGCCAGAAAGGCCCAGCGGGAGCCGGAAGAGCTCAGCGAACTCCACATGGGTGTAATGCCGCTGATGCCTTGCGCACCGCCGGTAAGCCAATCTTCATTCAGCGCAACGGTGCGGACGATCTCCGCCACCGCCAGGGTGGCAATGCCCCAGTAGTCCGCGCCCAGGTTGCGGCCGAGCCGAGAGACAAAGAACCCCAGGACGGCGGCCACCGCCAGTCCCAGCATCCACCCGACGGCAGGGTTCCAATGCATTTGGTGGGCAATGCCCACCGCGTAGGCACCCACGCCCACGAAGGCGATGTGGCCGAGGTTGAGAAGGCCTGCGTAGCCAGCCTGAATGTTCAGGGAAACGGAGATGAGTGCGTAGATGGCCGTCACCGTAACGGCATGAAGCAGAAAGTCAAACACGGCGCACCTCCCGGTCAAACAGACCATAGGGTTTGAACAGCAACGCGACCAGCAGGAAGATGAACGATGCCGCTCCGATATAGGTCACGGGCAGGAAAGCAAGCGGTTGGCCCACCAGCCAGCCGAAATTCAGATTAGTCACGAGCGTCTCGGCGATCGCGATGAGCATGGCTCCTGCGACCGCGCCAAGGGGGCTGCCCAGCCCTCCGAGGATGGCGGCAGCAAACACGGGCAACAAGAGGTCGGTACCCAGATTCATGTGAACGTCACCTGTCATGGCGAGCATGGTTCCGCCTACTGCGGCCAGTGCACCACTGACGAAACTGATCTGATTGGTGATGGCGGCGGCATTGATGCCTGTGGCCTCGGCCAGCGCACGGTTTGAAGCCAAGGCCCGCATTGATCGGCCGACCGGCGTGCGATAGAGGACAAAAGTGAAAACTGACAGCACTGTGATGGCCACCGCTATCGAATACGCCTGTGCATGGGAAACACGGGCACCCGCAATCACCAGTGGCGCAACAATGTCGAATTGGAACCGCTGGGGGCGCGAACCGGCAATGCCCAGGATGAGGGCCACCAGCACCATAGATACCGCGAGAGAACCGATCATGGCGATGGCCGGCCCTGAACGCAGAAGCCGGCGAAATACCAGCGTGTTGAGAAGCACGGCCAATACGCCGGTCAGCAAACATGAGGCGACCATGGCCACCGGAAATGGCATACCCATGCGCTGGCCCGTCAGCGTCAGGAAGGCTCCCACGACCGCATATTGGACGTGGGCCACATTGGGGAACTTGACCAAGGCGTAAACGGCACTCAGACCCACGGCAACCAGTGCGAGGTCAGCCGTGCGGATGAGCACATCCAGGAAGAACTGAAACATGGGCGGGTCTCATGAAGGAAGAGAGAAGGGCGCGGACGGGCGGGTCCATGTGAACACGCTTATCCGCGCCAGGGACGTCAACGTGGCTGCACGCCGTTCTGATAGCGTGTGCGCAGGTACGGCTGCACCGAGCGTTGGCGGTCCTGGTCAAAGGAGATCTCGCCTGTCACGCCTTCGAACTTTCGACCCACTTCGGCCAGGGCCGTGCGGACTTTCGCGTTGTCGGTGGAGCCGGCTTGTTTGATTGCGGCAGCGGCAAGCATTACGCCGTCATACGCGTAGCTACCGTATGCCGATTTCAGCTTCTCGTTGTACTTCTTGGTGTAGGCCTCCTCGTAGGAGCGTCCATTGGGGCCGATCGAGCTCACTTCCATGCCGATCTGGCCGTTGGCGATTTGGGCCGGCGTGTCTGTGGTGCACATCGTCTGGTAGATGGCGTACCACTGAGTCTTGTTGAGGCCAAGGTCGAAGGCTTCGCGGTTGATGATGGCGGCCTCCTGGCCGTAAGCGCTGTACACGTAAACATCAGGTGCCGAGCGCTCGATCTGTTGCAACTCGCGGCGGTAGGTGGATTGCCCGGCGGTATAGAGGACGGAAGTCACCACCTTGCCACCCAGGGCCTCGAAGTTTTTCTTGAATTCCTCAGCCACGCCCTGCCCGTAAGCGTTGTTGGGTGCGATAAAGGCAGCCTTGCGGAACTTCTGCTCGAACACGTCATTGGCGCCGAACTTGGCGGAAACGTTGTCCAGGCCGATCACGCTGAAGGAGCCTGCTCCGATCTCACGCACGCGCGGGCTGGAGCTACCAATATTCAGGTGCGATGCACCTTCCTTGATGACGTACTGGGCCGTAGGGATGGTGATGCCAGAGGAGTACTCGCCGAGCACCACTGGTACCTTGTCCACGGTGACCAGCTTTTTGGCGCCATCAAGCGCCGTGGGTGCGCGCCCGCCAGAGTCTTCAATGATCACGCGCAGCTTGCGGCCCAGCACACCACCGGCGGCGTTGACACGCTCCGTGGCGAGCTCGACGCCCCTGCGCTGGTCTTCGCCAATGCTGGCACTGGCGCCGGTCAGCGGCAGAACTACACCGATCGTGACGTCCTGCGCCTGCGCGGCTGCGGAGGCGGCGAGCAAGCCCGCTGCCAAGAATCTCGTTGCAATCATCTTCATGCTTCACTCCTATGGGAACCGGTGGGAAATACGCCGGCGGTGCCGGCGGCGCGGAAATGCAGCGGGGCTGCGAAAAAGGGTCAGAGGCTATAGAGGCGGCCCCATTGGGGCAGGGCGTCCTGAATGCCTGCGAGACGCAGGGCGTGCCATGCCATCGCGTGGTTGCTTGAAATCACGGGCTTGCCAATGGCCTGCTCAAGCGAGGTCACCTGGCTGGCCAGGCGCATGCTGGTGCATGAGACGAACACGGCATCAACGTCGGGGGACTTGCCCATTTCCAATACCGACGCGCGAATGGATGCCTCGTCGATGCGCGCCACTTCGTTGTCGTCGGCATGCTCGTAGGAGGCGCTCGCCGTGACATCAAAGCCGCGGTCTGCGATGTAGTCAGCCATCCAGTCGCTAACCGATTTCACGTAAGGGGTCAGCAGGCCGACTCGCTGTGCTCCCAAGGTCTTGAGCGCGGCCTGTGCGGCGGTGATGGGGCTGGTGCAGGCCACACCAGGGCGCACCTCCCGAATGCGCTCGAAGACCGTTTCCTCGCCGATAACCATAGCGCCGGAAGTGCATCCAAACGCCACAACATCCATGCGCTGGCCCGGCAGAATCAGGGAGACGGCGGGAGCAATGTCCTTCTCCATGGCCGCCAGCGTCTGGGGGTTTATATCTGCTGAGTTGTAGAGGCGGGCTTGATAGAGCGCCACACCATCGAGCTGCATGATGCGGTGCCATTCGTGTTCAATGGTGTGGTCGGTGGCCAGCACGATCAGCCCGATGGCGGCCCGTGACGCCGGGCCGGTACCCAGCTTGAACGGGTGCTTCTGATAGGTGCGGGTGGGCGCGGTCAGGGTGCTCATAGTGTCAAGCCTTCCAGGCTGTGTTGGGGTTTGCGGTCGCAAAGCAGGTCGGCAACAATGCGGCCGGTGCCGCAGGCCATCGTCCAGCCCATGTGTCCATGGCCTGTGTTGAGGAAAAGATTGCGGTGGCGCGTGGCGCCGAGGATGGGGGCCCCCGCAGGCGTCATGGGGCGCAGGCAGGACCAGTACGACGGCGAGCTGTAGTCAGCTCCACGCGGAAACAGCTGGCGGGCCACGCCCAGCATGTCTTCGAAATCGCGCGGGGTGTGCGCTGTGTCGTAACCTGCGAACTCCGCGGTGGCCGTGAAGCGCAAGCGGTTTCCGAAGCGAGCCCAGGCGACCAGGTTGTGCTCGTCGACGCCTCCGAGCGTGGGGGCCTCGTCTCCCGGGCGGATGGGCAGCGTCATTGAGTAGCCTTTGACCGGGTACACGGGCAGGCTATAGCCTACCTTGGAAGCCAGCAGAGGTGAGTAACTGCCCAGTGCCAGTACGAACCGGTCGCCCGTGATGGGCCCCTTGTCCGTACGGACCGCGTGGATGCTGTCGGCACTGTTGTCCCAGCCGGTGATCTGGCGGTCCATCAGGAACTGCACACCCAGCTGTTTGCAGCGCTCGGCCAACTGGCGCGCAAACAGATGGGCGTCGCCGCTCGCGTCGGATGGACAGAAGATGGCGCCTGCCAACTGTGAGCGGGCGGCGGCCAGGGACGGCTCGCGCTGGACGACCTCATCTGGCGTGAGCCTCTGCAGCGTCAGGCCGCCATCGGAGAGTACGCTGGTGGCGGCCACGCCGCGCTCGAAAGCAACGGGATCGCGGTAGACGTAGAGGCATCCTCCGGAGATGAGGTCGTACTGCAGCTGCTCCTGGTGCGTAAGTTCCTGCAGGAGATCCTGCGAATACATGCATAGCCGCAGCTTGCGTGCCGTGTTCTCACGCGAACGCTCCGCTGAGCACTGAGCCAGGAACTGCAGTCCCCAGGCCCACATGCGCGGATCAAACCGCAGCTTGAGCCGCAGTGCCTGACCCTTCAGGAACAAAGACTTGAGCAGGATCTTGGGCGCCCGCGGCGAGGCCCAGGTGTAGGCGTGGCCGGGCGCCACCAGGCCCGCGTTGGCGAAACTGGTTTCCCTGGCGACTTCGGGTTGCCGGTCTACCACCACTACCTCGTGCCCCTCACGGGCCAGGTAGTAGGCGGTCGTCACCCCGACGATGCCCCCTCCGAGAATGACCGTCTTCATCGCGTGTGCGCTCAGACGGCGGCGATCACACCGATTTCGACCGTGTACTGCGGGAACGCGAGCTTGGACTCCACGCAGGCACGTGCAGGTGTGTTGCCGGCCGGAACCCAGGCGTCCCACACACTGTTCATCTCATTGAACGTCGAAGCTTCGGCAATCCAGATGTTGGCACTGAGCACGCGCTCCTTGCTGCTGCCAGCCTCAGCCAGGATGCGATCTATCTTGTCGAGGATTTGACGGGTCTGACCAGCCACATCGGCGGTCGTGTCGTCGGCCACCTGGCCTGAGAGAAATACAAAGCCGTTGCAGACGACGGCGGCGCTCATGCGGGCGTTGGGTTGAATGCGCTGAATGTTCATGTGATTGCTCCTTGAGAGGTTAAAAAAAAATGAGTATGTCGATCTGTGTGTCGACACTTGTTGAGACAATGTTTATATGGGCCAATCGCAAATGTGTGGAATAGTGTTTTCCCTAGTTTGACAACTGCAATAACCATGCCACTAGCTATAAGTGGCTATATATGTGTCGACACATTGATTATTTGCACTTTTTTCGAGCACCACAATAGAGTTAGCGTGATCATCAAGGTGCACGACGCACTCGGCTTGTGCAGGCGGCGGGTAAAAGAATAGACATGTCATGCGAGTCATATCCAGACTTTCCCTAAACGGTTGACAAGCCTGTTATGGGCATGATTTACTTGTGAGTAAACGCCTGTCGACACTTGGTGGTTCAGTCAAATTGCCACGCTGTCCTGGTTCAGCCAAGAAGGAAACCCATGAGTCTCAAAACCGTCAGCCTGGACGACAAATACACCCTGGAAAAAGGCCGGATCTTCATCACCGGCACCCAAGCGCTTGTGCGCCTGCCCATGACGCAGCATCTGCGCGACCGGCAAGACGGCAAGACCACTGCCGGCTATATCTCCGGTTACCGAGGGTCGCCGCTGGGTACTTTTGACGACCAACTCGGCAAGGCGAAAAAGCACCTGTCCGCGCACAACGTGCTGTTTGTGCCGGGCGTCAACGAAGACCTGGCGGCCACTGCCGTATGGGGCACGCAACAGGCAGAAGCGACTGGCGAGGGTCAGTACGACGGCGTCTTTGCCATGTGGTACGGCAAGGGCCCGGGCGTGGACCGTACCGGTGACGCTTTCCGCCATGGCAACCTGGCAGGTTCGTCGAAGAATGGTGGCGTGTTGGTGCTCATGGGCGACGATCACACTTGTGAGTCATCGACCACTTGCCACCAAAGCGAGTTCGCCATGGTCGACGCCATGATCCCGGTGCTCAGCCCCTCGGGCGTGCAGGAAATCCTGGACTACGGCGTCATCGGCTGGGCGCTCTCGCGCTACAGCGGCTGCTGGGTGGGCATAAAGTGCGTGAAAGATACTGTGGAGGCGACAGCATCGATCGATGTCGACCTGAATCGCGTACAGATACGGCTGCCCGAAGGCGTGGAGATACCGCCCGATGGACTGAATCTGCGCCAGCCGGACACTCCCCATAGTCAGGAAGCACGCCTGCATCGCCACAAATTGGTGGCGGTGTCCGCGTTTGCCCGCGCCAACGCCATCGACCGCGTGGTGCTGGATTCCACCACACCCAAGCTGGGCATCGCCAGCCACGGCAAGAGCTACCTCGACGTCCTGCAGGCGCTGGACGAGCTGAATCTCTCTGAGGAGGTTGCCGCAGAACTCGGATTGCGCGTCTACAAGGTCGGCATGACTTGGCCGCTCGAACCTGAAGGCGCCAAAGAGTTTGCATCCGGCTTGAAGAAGATCCTGGTGGTGGAGGAAAAGCGCAGCCTGCTCGAATTCCAGTTCAAGGAGCAACTCTACGGCATGCCCGATGCACCCGCTATTGTGGGCAAGAAGGACGAGCGTGGCGCAACGCTGCTTCAGTCCGAGATGGCGCTGGATTCCAACCAGATCGCCATTGCCATCGGCGAGCGGCTGCTTGAGATGAACGAAGGGAATCTTGATGAACTGCGCCAGCGCGTGCAAGAGCTTCGTGGCTACCGTGCGCCCAAGGGCGTAATCGACATCCTCTCGCGCAGCTTCTACTTTTGCAGTGGCTGCCCGCACAGCTCATCCACCGTGCTTCCAGAAGGCAGCAAGGGCTACGCTGGCATTGGGTGCAGTTGGATGGCACAGGCCATGGACCGTTCCACCCAGGGCTACACGCAGATGGGCGCGGAGGGCATGTCGTGGGTAGGCGAGGCGCCGTTTTCCAAACGCGGTCACATGTTCCAGAACATGGGCGATGGCACGTACTTCCATTCCGGGCTGCTGGCTGTTCGGGCCGCTGTGGCCGCCAAAACCAACATCACGTTCAAGATTCTCTTCAACGACGCGGTGGCCATGACCGGCGGGCAGAAGCACGATGGCCCGCTCGACGTTCCAACGATTGCGCACCAGGTGCAATCGGAAGGCGTGAAGCGCATCGTTGTAGTGACCGACGAACCCGGCAAGTACCCAGCGGGGATCCAGTGGCCCACCGGCCTTACCGTACACCACCGCGACGACATCGACGAAGTTCAGAAGCAACTGCGTGAGATCGAAGGAACCACCGTTCTCATCTACGACCAGACCTGCGCCGCGGAAAAGCGGCGCCGCCGCAAGCGCGGCGAGTTTCCCGACCCAGCCAAGCGCCTGGTCATCAACGATTTGGTATGCGAGGGGTGCGGGGACTGCGGCGTGAAGTCCAATTGCGTGTCGGTCCAGCCTCTCGAAACTGAGCTGGGCCGCAAACGCAGGATTGATCAGTCCTCATGCAACAAGGACTATTCGTGCGCCAAGGGTTTTTGCCCCAGCTTTGTGACCGTGTTGGGGGGCAAGCTCCGCAAGCCGGATCGAGTGAGCAACAACGCGGTGTTCCCGCCGCTGCCCGAGCCTGTCCTTCCGTCGTTGGACAAGGGCGTCTACAGCATCCTGGTGACCGGCATGGGTGGCACCGGCGTGGTGACCATTGGCGCCATCCTCGGCATGGCCGCGCACCTGCAAGGTCTGGGTTGCGGCATCCTGGACATGGCGGGCTTGGCGCAGAAAGGCGGGTCGGTCTGGAGCCATCTGCGCTTTGGCAGGTCCCCCGAAGCTATCAAGACCATCCGTATCGCAGCCGGCGGCGCCGACCTGGTGTTGGGATGCGATGTGATCGTGGCGGGCAACTCGAAGACGCTTGCGCTGACGCGCAAGGGCAACACCCGCATGATAGTGAACACCGAAGAGACCATGCCAGGTCACTTCGCACGCGACGCCGACATGCAGTTCCCCAGCAGCGGCTTGCGCAAGAACATCACCGATGCTGTGGGCACGGATGGTGCGGTCTTTGTCGCGGCGAGCCGTATTGCCGTAGCCCTGATGGGCGACAGCATCGCCGCCAACATGTTCATGATGGGTTTTGCCTTCCAGCATGGGCTCATTCCCATTTCGGCCGAGGCGATCGACCACGCCATCGAACTCAATGGTGCCGCACAGCAAATGAACCGTGACGCATTCATGTGGGGGCGCCGTACCGCCGTAGACCCCCGAGCGGTGGAGAACCTGATCGCCTCGCGCCAGGCCGTCGGCAACGCGGGTATTTCTCCCGTACCAGTTCAGGACCTGGAGCAAGCCATCGCGTTGCGGCGCAAATTCCTGGTCGAATACCAGAACGAGGCGTATGCGCAACGCTACATGGCCGTGGTAGACAAGGTCCGATCCGCAGAAAGGGCTGCTTTTCCGGGGCGGACCGAGCTGACGCGCGCCGTGGCGACCTACCAGTTCAAGCTCATGGCCATGAAAGACGAGTATGAGGTGGCCCGTTTGCACGTACAAAGCGGCTTCCTGCAGAACATCGATCGCCAGTTCGAGGGCGACTACAAGTTGGTCTTCAATCTGGCGCCACCCTTGCTTGCGCGCCGCAACCCGACCACCGGCGAGCCGAAGAAGATGGAGTTCGGCGCCTGGATCGTTCCGGTGTTCAAGGTTCTGGCCCGTTTGCGCGGCTTGCGTGGCACCGCGTTCGACCTGTTCGGCTACACGCAGGAGAGGCGTACCGAACGCGCTCTCATCGGTGAATACGAGGCGAATATTGACAAGGCCATCGATACCCTACAGGTCACGCGCGACAGTGGGCATCATCAGGTGGCCATCGAACTGGCCAGTCTGCCAGAGCAAATCCGGGGTTACGGGCAAGTACGGGAGCGGGGCATTGAGGCAGCGAAAAAACGAGAGGCCGATTTGCTCGCAGCCCTGCAGCGCAAGGTGATTCCCTTGAAAAAAGCTGCGTAAGCGAAGGCCGAAGAACCAGCAGGCAGCCCGACCTTCGTGTCGGGGCACCTGCGTTCACGTCGGCTAGCTTCTAAAGCCCCTGCGGTAGCGACGCCTGCCAGTTGTCCGCGCTTATTGCTGCCGCAACATATCATGATGGCTCGTCTTGCAACACAATAGCTCCCGTGGCCATCATCGATTACCCCGCTTTACCTCAGAGAGAACGGATCTTGAAGATTGCGGCTCAGCTGTTCGCTCGCCATGGTTACCACGCCGTGGGAATGAGCGATTTGCAGAAAGCAGTGGGGTTGGGGCGTGGCGCTCTGTACCACCACATCCGCAGCAAGGAGGATTTGCTGTACGAGATCCTGCGGGAGTACATCCAGGAACTCGGAGTGACGGCTGAAAGCATTCGGGACGCAGAGGCTGACCCGACTCGACGGGTGGCCCTCTTGGGCGAGCACCTGGTGCGAAAGATTGCCTCGAATCAGGCCGAGCTCACCGTCTGCTTCAAGGAGCTGCATTCACTGAGCGCTGATCGCCACAGCGAGGTCCTTGGTTATCACGCTCGCTACGAGCGCATCTGGCGTGAGTGCATGGAGGAGGGGGCCAGGAAAGGCCAATTTCGCCCCTACAGCTACATTGTTTTCAAGGGCATCTTGGGCATGTACTTCTACAGCTACCTGTGGATGCAGCCAAATCTCCCGCAGGCGGCCGATGACATCGCCGAGCACTTTGTTGAACTGACACTGCGAATGCTCGCTCCCTAGTCAGAGAGAAACTGCCATTGGGGTTAACGCTAGGAGCGTTTCAGCACTCGTTGGTTAGGATGGTCTGTACCGATCGGTCGGTACAGACCAATAACAACACCAACCACACCCCAAGGAGACGCAGTGATGGATGAAAAAGATGCACAAGTCCTAATGCGAACGGCATCGGCGGAGTTGACCTCTCGCCAATCGATTACCCATCCTCAACAGCCCGCCCGCCGCGCCGTGATGGCAAGAACGGCTGCCGTCGCGGCGGGCATGGTGGCAGGCGGTGCTAAAGCGGCGTCCCTTGCCGTTCCGGAATCCAACCTGCGACCCGGAACGCCCATTCCAGAGAACGAATACGGATTGCCGTCGAAGTTCGAGGCCAAGGTCAAACGCCACCGAACCAACGTGTTTGTGAATAAGCAGAATTTTTCTGACTGGAGTTTTACCCCTCTGGCACAGCAGCATGGCATCGTGACGCCCAATGGTCTGATTTACGAACGCCACCACAACGGCGTGCCGGAGATCGATCCCGAGCAGCACCGCTTTGCCATTCACGGCATGGTGCGCCAGCCCTTGGTCTTTACGATGAGCGACCTGATGCGCTACCCCTCCGTGTCGCGTTTCTATTTCATGGAATGCTCAGGCAACGGTCTGGCTGATTGGCTCAAGCCGGCGTCCAAGACCGTGCAACAAACACATGGGATGCTGTCGTGCACACAGTGGACCGGCGTTCCCTTGTCGGCTCTGCTGGACGAAGCTGGCGTGCTGCCGACTGCCACCTGGGGCCTGGCAGAAGGGGCAGATGGCTCTGCGCATTCACGCAGCATTCCGATGAAGAAGCTGCTCGATGACGCTTTGCTGGTCTACGCTGCTGGCGGTGAAATGCTGCGCGCGGAAAATGGGTACCCGCTTCGGCTGTTTGTGCCGGGATGGGAAGGCAACGTGAGCATCAAATGGCTACGGCGTCTGAAGCTGGGGGACCAGCCCTGGAACTTGCGGAGTGAAACCGCGCGATACACAGACCCTATGCCGAACGGTAAGTGGCGCCAATTCAGTTTTGAAATGGAAGCCAAGTCAGTTATTACAGCCCCATCGGGCGACATGCGGGTCAAACCAGGGCCGATGGAAATCGTTGGTTTCGCGTGGTCGGGTGTGGGCAAGATCAAGGCTGTGGATGTCACGCTCGATGGTGGCAAGACTTGGCGCCAGGCCACCCTGGAAGAACCGGTGATGGACAAATGCCTGACCCGTTTTCGCCTTCGCTGGAACTGGGACGGAACGCCAACCAAGATCGCCAGCCGAGCCGTCGACTCGACGGGGTATGTGCAGCCAACGGTAGAGCAGATTCAGAAAGTCCGTGCCATCACCGGTTTCGTCCAGCACCACAACGCGATCTTTCCGTGGTCCATCAACGCAGCAGGGGAGGTTGCCAATGCCATTGCCTAAATTGCACAATCTTCTCGCTCTGCTCGCAGTGTGCAGCGCGCTCTCCTCCGGTGGCGTGTTGGCAGCGCAGCCCGCAAAAGCCAATCAGCAATCGGTGACCGGCGTGAAGCCAGCCTATGGTCAGCACATCACCGAGGCAGACTTGGCCCATTGGAACATCGACATCCGGACGAAGGATGGTGCAGGGCTCCCACCGGGCAGCGGCACGATCGAACAAGGCAAGAACGTCTACGAGTCGAAGTGCGCGTCTTGCCATGGCGAAAAGGCTGCGGGCGGAGCGATGTTCGGAACCATGGTGGGCGGCATCGGGTCATTCACTACCAATACACGCGTATTGACGCCGGGCAGCATGTACCCTTATGCGCCGGCACTGTTTGACTACGTTCGTCGAGCCATGCCGCTGTTGCAACCACAGTCCCTTAGCAATGAAGAAGTCTACGGTGTTACCGGATACATCCTGCATCTCAACGGCCTGCTACCAGCAGACGCGGTGGTGGATGCGAAGCTATTGTCCGAACTCAAGATGCCCAACCGGAATGGCTTCATCATTGATGACCGCCCCGACGTCAAGGCTACTCGTTGCATGAAGAACTGCGCCGCTCTTCGCTGACACTAGAACGACGCTGGCCTACGAGTGCAAACTTAGGACGGACGAGGAGCTGTAGCAGCCTCCGTCCGGGCCAGCTCACCATGGGTAATGCCTGCCTCTGCTACCCCTGCCTTAGCCAGCCCATCCTCACACTCGGCTCAACCTTTATCCGCACTGGTCGGAGAAGCAAGACGGTTTGTATCAATTGCACGGCTGGGTCCTGACGTCCACGAGATTTAGAATCCGGGCAAAAGGTGGAGGCGATGACTTAGGCTTGGCGCCTTAGTCAATCCGAGCTAGCAGCTCTATCCGAAATGACTTTATAGATGTCTGAACCAATGCAAGCGCGCTTTCGGTTGTCCGAACGCGATTATGTGAAGGCGGGCGCACTCTATGCGCGCCCTACGCGTCGAGTGTGGATTTTCCTGGTGCTGATGCTGGCCTTGGTTCTGGTGTGTTTACTTCTGGGTTCATCACGGCTACGGTTTGCCGCTTTGGGTGGAATGTTGGGTGGATTGCTCGTTGGTCTGGCCATCCACTTCGTCATCAGTCCATGGCTGCTGAAACGGCATTACCGACGCTACAAGGCCATTCAGGAAGAGCAGGTTGTCAGTTTGCATGATGACTACGTACGCTATTCATCACCTGACGGCGAAAGCCGCCTTGCGTGGAACAAAGTCCTGAAGTGGCGTCATAACGCCGACTATGTGCTGGTATACCCGATGCCGCGCCTTTATTACGTCGTGCCGACCGCTGTCGCCGCGCAAGGGTTCGACGTGGATCGACTGAAAGCGGTGCTTAACCAGAAGGTAGGGGCGGCGAAATAGGTGATGCCGATGCCGGGCGGCTTGAACTTAAACGGATAGCAGAGTCAGATAAACACCATTTCCGCTTCAAATGAACTGCCCCGAAGCCGCTGACCACTGTCAGGATCGCAAGCCTGAAGCCCGATGAGATCCCTACTGCCACATGTTCTGAAAGCAGCTCGACCAGGCACCTGGCCGGTTCTTCGCCAATGCCTGAAGCGGCTAGGGCAGACATGTTTCTTGCAAACTTTCTGCGCGAGGGGGATAATTCACCCCTATGAAAATTCTCACCAACGTGATCAAGGCATTGTTCGCCACCTAGTTGCGCCCCTCGATCGCGTGTCGGAGGGCTGTGCGCCTTCCGGTCCCAAGAACCCCGGAAGGTCCTCCCTCCGGGGTTTTTTGTTTTCAGACCTACTTATTGCCTCATCAACCTATGCGTACCTACGACAAGCTGATCGCCACTATTTTCGACCGCCGGAGCTTGAGTTCCGTGCGCCCGGGCTCCGGCGACAGCACAACACCCATTCAACGCTAGCCTGAAGGCGAATCCATCTCGCCGGGCTGGCAGACAAGCCAACCAGGCGGCAGCTGCTCGCACAGTCGAATACAGCTGCACGAAAGATTGAAAGATTCGCCATGAGAAATTCACGCAACAACAACGCCCGTCTGCGCAACCTCGGTGTCATCGCCCACGTCGACGCGGGCAAGACCACCACCACCGAACGCATCCTGTTTTACACCGGCGAAAGCCATCGAATCGGCGAAGTGCATGACGGCACGGCGCACATGGACTTCGACCCGCAGGAGCAAAAGCGCGGCATCACCATCAACAGCGCGGCCGTCACCGTGCACTGGAAGGGCACGCAGCTCAACCTGATCGACACGCCCGGCCACATCGACTTCAACATCGAGGTAAATCGCTCGCTGCGCGTGCTCGACGGGGCCGTCGTCGTGTTCGACGGCGTGGCCGGCGTTGAGCCGCAGACCGAGACCAACTGGCGCCTAGCCGACAAGTACCGCGTGCCGCGCATCGCCTTCATCAATAAGCTTGACCGTGTGGGGGCCGACTTCCACCGCGTGGTGGCCATGATGGAAGAGCGCCTGGGCGTGCGCGTGGTGCCGCTGCAGATCCCCATTGGCACGGAAGGCGACTTTCGCGGCGTGGTGGACCTTTTGAGCCTGCGCGCCCGCATCTGGGACAAGGACGACGCCAGTGTTCCGTACCGCGAAGCCGAGGTGCCCGCCGACCTGGCCGAGTCCGCCGCGCGCGCCCGCGCCCGCCTGGTCGAAGCTGTTGTGGAGCAGGACGACACTGCCTTGCAGGCGTATGTGAACGGCGATGACATCGCCGTGGACGTGTTGCGCGCCGGCATCCGCAAGGGGGTGCTGGCAGGCGCTTTCGTGCCCGCATTGGCTGGCTCGGCCTTCAAGAACCGCGGCGTGGAGCCCTTGCTCGACGCCGTGGTGGACTACCTGCCCTCGCCAGATGACATCTTGCGCGAAGGCCACAGCGACGGTAAACCCGCGTCGGCTGAAAACCCGTTTTCGGCCCTGGCGTTCAAGGTCGTCACTGACGACCATGGCGCGAAGGTGTTCGTGCGCGTCTATAGCGGCCGGCTGGGCCGGGGTGACGTGGTGCTCAACACCAGCACGGGCAAGACCGAGCGCGTATCGCGCCTGTACGAAGTGCATGCCGACAAGCACATCGAGCGCGACGAGTTGGTGGCGGGTGACATCGCCGCCGTCGTTGGCCTCAAGGACACACTAACGGGGCACACCTTGAGCGACCCGGCCCACCCCGTGGTGCTGGAGCAGATCAGCGTACCCGAGCCGGTGATCCACGTTGCCATCGAGCCCAAGGCGAGTGCGGACCAGCAAGGCCTGTCCAAGGCCCTGCAGGCTCTGCTGCGCGAGGACCCGAGCCTCAAGCTACAGCACGACGCCGAGTCTGGCCAGACCATCCTGTCCGGCATGGGGGAGCTGCAGCTCGAAGTCTCGATCGAGAAGCTGCGCGCGCGCCACGGCGTCAACGTGTCGGTGGGTCGCCCCCAGGTGGCCTACCGCGAAACTATCTCACGCAATGCGGAGGTACACCATGTGCACAAGAAACAATCGGGTGGCCCCGGCCAGTTCGCGGAGGTGACGCTGCAGCTCGAACCCCTGCCCAGGGGCGAAGGCATCCGCTTTGACAGCCGCATCGTCGGTGGCGCCGTGCCGCGCGAATTCATTCCCGCCGTGGAGGCTGGCATCCGCCGCGCCGCCCAGGCAGGCGTGATAGCCGGCTTCCCCGCCGTAGACTTCGTGGCCACACTGGTGGACGGTAGCTTCCATGAGCGCGACTCCTCCACGCTGGCATTCGAGCTGGCGGCCATGGCCGCCTTCCGCGAGGCATTTGCCAAGGCCGGGCCGCAGGTGCTGGAACCCGTGATGGTCGTCGAGGTCATCACCCCGGCCGAGTATCTGGGCGACTGCATCGGCGACCTGAACCGCCGCCGCGGCATCGTGCGCGGGCAGGGCCAACGCGGAAATGCCGCCACGATCGAGGCTCAGGTTCCGCTGAAAGAGATGTTTGGCTACATCGGCAACCTGCGTGGGCTGTCTTCGGGGCGCGCACAGTACTCCATGCAGCTAGACCACTATGGGGTGGTGCCGGCGGGAGAAATGGCTGCGTTGGTATCTTGAAGTGAAGTGAGGCCGTCTGGGGCCGGGCTTGATGACCTCTGCCTGGCAGTACCCAGAAGACGGGAGGGGCGCGGACGGATAGTCTGCGCCCTTTTTTGTCTGCTATGGACGCGTGGATGGTTGTGGTGGTTCAGGAGCGAGCTTGCGAACACGTGGAAGAGCACAAGACAGGATTTCGGCGTTAGGAAATAAGAGAGCCTGCTACCGAATAGATAGAGATAGCAGGCTTTTCATGCGCTACGCGATTTGTAAGTGCTGGATCCTGAGTGACTCGAAGACTCGACCTGCGGATTAGAAGTCAGCTGACTCAGAAGAATTCGTCCAACAGGCAATAGAACTCAATTCGCTGCTCGTCCGGCGCGACACCGTACTCGTGGAAAAACGGCGTAACCCATTGCGCACCGAGATTTCTCTCGATGCTGCGGGCTGCAAGCGCGAGGTCTTGAAACCTGTCACTCACGCCGAGCCGGCCGCAGTCAACAAAGCCCGTGAACTGGTCCGCTTCTGAGATGAAGTTGGGTAGACACGCATCTCCATGGGTGACCACAAGATCAGGCGAACAGAGCGGTCTCGAGCCCAATAGCTCATCGAGCACATCACGTGCAGCTCGACCCAGTCGTTTCTCGTCGAAATCCGATTCATCTACAAGCCCAGCGTTTACGCGATTCCTGGCGACTGCTATACGTTGCTCCAGACGATGGTCGAAGGGGCATTCTCCGATGGGCAGTTGGTGGAGGTCGCGCAGCGCCGTCGCAACAATTTTGATAACTTGTGAGGGAAGGAGCGTAGCCGCGCTGGCCAAGTCGGTTCCAGGGATCGCGCTCATGAGCAGCCAAAAGCGATCGTTTTCTGTTGTGATGCCCAGAACGGCAGGTGCGGGTAGGCCGGATTCGTTCAACCAGCGAAGACGGTCAACCTCACCCGGAAGCTCACTCAGTACCCCGATCGGCTCCGATTTCAGAAAGAGATCCTTCCCGCTTCTGCTGCGGGCGCGGAAAACGTCCGCACCTGACTCCCCTATGGTCTGCTGTTCAATGGACGTTCCCTGGAGTTTCTCCAACCACTCTTTTGGAATATGCATGTCGTTATGCCCCCTTGCGCGCCAGTAGATCTCTGGCATGGAGTGCATTACTTTACTGGTACAACGCGGTCGCGTTGCCGGACGGGTCAATTCCAAACCGTCTCTATGCTCGTCGCAATGCTCATGCGACCTGCCTGATGTCCATAGACGGGTAGTGCTCAAGACGCAAAGAGTTCAACGGGCAAGCTTTTCACCGCGCTCAATCAAACGGAAAAAAGTGCTGTGGTCGATATTGGCACCGCAAACAATCGATGCCACTTTTTTACCGTTCAGAGCTCCCTTCAGCGGGCCAAGAATGGCAGCCAACGCTGCTGCGCCAGCAGGTTCCACTGTCAGTTTGGCATCTCTGAAAAGGATGTACATGGCCCGGCAGATCTCATCATCCGTGACTGTGGCGATTTCATCAACGTTCTTGTAGCAAAGCGAAAACGAGAAGGGCAATGTCATGGGAGGCGCGAGACTGTCCGCGATGGTGTTGACTGCGTCCAAAGTTGTGGGGCGCTTCAGTTCAAAACTGCGGGACATTGCGGCAGCGCCCTCGGGTTCCACCCCGTAGACCTTGCAACGTGGATTGACAAGTTTGATGGCTGCGGCAACGCCGCTCGCCAAACCGCCTCCGCCAATCGACACGACTACGGCGTCCAGGTCAGGAAGCTGCTCTGTAAGTTCCAGGCCGAGCGTTGCGGTACCCAATGAGACTGTTCGGCCTTCAAACGGATGAACAAAAAAGCGCCCCTCATTCTTTACCAGCATCTCTGCGGCTGCAAATCCACTCTTACCGTCCGGTGCCATAACTATTTCGGCGCCATAGGCTCTGGCTGCTTCGATGCGAATCGGGTTAGCAGAGGCCTGTACAACTATCTTGGCGGAAGCCCCAGCCGCCTTGGCTGCGTACGCTGCAGCCACAGCATGATTTCCCGCACTCATTGCAGTAATTCCGCGCTGTATCTGTTCGCGATCGAGCTCAAGCACGGTATTGACTGCTCCTCGTGACTTGAAAGTCCCGGTCTTCTGAAACAGTTCGAGCTTTAACCAGACATTAGCCAGCCATGGCTCCCGGTCCACAAGCATGCCCTGAAAACGGACTACCGGCGTTTTGTCCACCCACTTGCTGATCCGGGATGCAGTGGCTCGGATCTGATCAAGAGTGAGGTCGATGGGGGATTCGGGTATTTTCATTCTTCAGCTTTCAGTGGCTTCACGCGACAGGCAGGGGCGCAAAGCAATGGCTTCAATTTCCACCAAGGCACCTTCTATCATGAGGTCGGCTCGTACGGTTGATCTGGCAGGAGCGATAAGGCCTTTGAAGGCTTCGGCGTAAGCAGCGTTGAAATCCACAAAGTCCTCCACCCGGGCAATCCAGACGGTTGTTTTGACGATGTCGGACATGCTCAGCCCAATGTCGCGGAGTGAGTGTTGGATCTGATTCAAGCAATACCTTGTCTGTGCAGCGATATCGCCCTCGACCAGCACCATGTCAAGAATCGGGAGTTGTCCTGAGACGAAGACCAGCCCATTGCGTTCGTTCGTCTTTGAAAAATGGGGAACGCTTTCGGCCAAGCGGGAGCTCATCGCCGTTTACTCGTCGATGGAAAAACCAGAAGCTTTGACGTAAGGTGCCCACCTTTCGTAGTCAGACTTGAGCAACTGCGCAAATTCGCTGGGGCTGGCGCTATACGGCTCGCATGCCAGGCTCCTGAGAGTCTCTTTCGCTTGCGGGGTAGACACTGCCATTTTTACCAGACGCTCCCAACTGGACACCTTGGAAGCATCTGCGAACCTGGGAAGGAACACGCCGAAGTACTCTTGCGCAACAATGCCGGGCGCACCTGATTCCACAAATGTTGGCACTTCGGGAAGCCGGTTTGATCGGGTAGGGCTGGTGACTGCGATCACTCGGACTTTTTTTGATTCCAGGTGAGGAAGAATTTCTCCAATGACTGTAATGCCTGTGCTGACGTGGCCGCCCAGCAAGTCTTGAATCATGGGTGTTCCGCCTTTGTAGGGAGCGTGAACAAGCTTCAACCCCGCGAACTTCGCGAGCATTTCGCCGACGAAATGCATTGGAGTACCCGCACCGCCGCTCGCGTAGGTCGCTTTGCTCGGGTTGGCGCCGTACCAAGCGGCCAGATCCTGGATGTTCCTGATGGACGAAGGCACCACATCATTGCTCACAACCAACGCAAACGCGATCTGGCCGATTGCCGTGACCGGCGTGAAGTCAACAAGAGGGTTGTACCCTAGCTTCTTGTAGACATGTGGGTAGAGCGTCATGAGTGACAAAGGAGTCACCAGAACGGAGCTCCCATCTGGCGGGGCAGCCTTGACCCGGGTGATCGCGATGCGGCCGGCGGCCCCACTGACGTTCTCCACGACAACCAATGGTCCATCGGACGTAGCACTGGCTGCATTCGTAAGTAGCCGGGCAATGACGTCTGTTGACCCGCCTGGCGAGAACCCAACCGATATCTTTGACACGGGCCTGGTCTGAGCGGATGCCGAAGAAGCTTTAAGAAGAGCTAAACCTGCGCTGACAGCTGAGAGAAGGTCGCGGCGTTTCATGAGAAGTCCTTGCGTATGTGTTTTGTCTAAATGGGTATTGCCGGGCGTCTCACCGAAACCGTCTTGCCTCGAATGTCATTGATATGGATCGCCGTATTTCGCACAATAGCCTCGAGCACCAACTTGCCCTTTTCAGCGGTCGCGAGCGTTGCGTCTCCGCCTATACCCTCAGGAGCAGAAGCCCGCCCATACTCTTCAGCTGTGGGGCGAACCGAGAGCACATTCACGTCAAACGGCGGCTCGCATGGCATAGGCATGGTTGCAAAAGGCCCTGACCCTCCGCTATGCCCTTTTACGGCGCGCGTCATGTCTACTAGTTCGGGCTTCCAGTGAAGCATGAAAGAGGTTTCGCTGTCTCCTCCATGTCCGTTCTCGCCCACTGTGCAAATCCTGGACACCTCCTGACGGGCGATCAGGCCGACATCTATCAGAGAGACGTAGGCGCCCGTTGAGAATCGCACCTTCGCGGCTGCAATCTCCATCGGGGGCAGGTTCGAAATTCGGTTCCCGTTGACCAATACGATCTTCTTGAAGCCGTGATAGATCAATGACTCGCAAACATCTACCAGCATCGCCGTCAAGGTCTCCGGGCGCAGTGTCAGGGCGCCGGGGTAGGCCAGGTGATGCGGCGACCAGCCGACGTGCATAGGCGGCGTCACAAGGACGTTCGTTTCTCGTGCCGCGCCTTCCGCTACAGCTATGGCCCAACCAGTGTCGACCATCAGTGGCGTGTGATCGCCATGCTGTTCGGTCGCCCCCACCGGAACCAGAGCGATGTCGCTGTGACTGAGGTAGTCACGGATTGCTTTCCAGTTCATTTGGTGAATCCAGGGGCCGTCGTCTAGTTGCATAACAAAGATCAATCAACGTGTGGGAGAGTTCATTCTTGATTCAGTCTCGCGATCAGTCCAATACCGTTGATCTATGATGTGATAACGATTCGCGATCACCTATCAGGATGCTGCTTCATGGAATTCCGTCAATTGCGATATTTCCTGGCTATTGCTCACCACGGCACTTTCCGAGGGGCATCTGAAGCACTGTTTATCGCGCAACCTGCACTGAGCACGCAGATAAAGAAGCTGGAGGAAGAGCTCAATTGCACGCTCTTCGTGAGATCGCAGCGGGGCGCGAAGCTTACTGACGCTGGGGCACGATTTGCACAGTACGCCAGCGAAATCAATGATCAGATGGAAGCCACCAAAACTGCGATGTCAGCGATGGCAGGCGATACGCGTCGCATCAGGGTGGGGATTCCGCCGCTGGTCTCCAAAACACTTAGCCTTGCGCTTTTAAGCCGCGCGCGTCATGAGTTCCCCAATCTGCAACTTGAGATTCAGGAACTGATGACGGGAGTCCTGAGAGATCGGCTCGCCTCGGGTGCGATTGAGATAGCTTTGCTCAATTCCAGAATGCCTAACGAAGCTTCACAGTCGAAGTGTTTGCGTACTGAGCGGCTGCTTATAGGCGGAGTAGGGGAAATCGGCCAACTCTTGAAAAGCAAAAAACCGTTTACCGTCTCAGATCTCGCAGAAGTCCCTTTGGTCATGTCTACACGACGCAATTGTCATCGGGAGATTGTGGAGCATCTGGCAAAGACCTACGGCTTCAAGCTGTCCATTGCTGCCGAAGTCGACTCCCCCACTCGGATGACGGAGCTTGTAAGTCACGGCACTTGCGCAATGATAGCCCCACGTTCCAATTTCGATCGTCCGACCCGAAAGGGCTATGTGCTTGTGCCCGTAAATGGTGCTGAAGCAGCCTGGGAAACCAACTTGGTCATCGCCAGCGGCCAGCGAAAGAATCGGACAGTCCGCGCGGTAGCAGACTTGATTGAACGAATCGTACTGAGTCAAGCCTAGGTTCATGCCCGTCTGTGCAAGGCTGTGACCATAGGTTGGAGTTAACTGGCCAGGAAAAGACTCAAAACTCTGCCTTCAAGCCGCTGCTTGCCATCGAATGAAATCGGCCTTGAGAGAAGGAGCGCAGTATTGGCACGCTCCCTGCGTCATAGCTTTGAGGCCCCAGATCTTGCTCGGAGAGCGGGCGGATCGGGCTCAATCTCAGCACGTCATCAACCGGGTGAAAAGCAGCAATATAATGAACTTTTTTGCGCGACATCTCAGTTATGAAGAACAAGCAAGGCGACGCTGGCGGCGCAAAGGCATCTCAGGCCGTGGGCGAGGGCTCAGAGCAACTCAGCACCCGACTGCGCCAATTGCGTCGCCAAGCGGGTTTTTCGGTCAAGGAACTGGCCGAGCGCTCCGAGGTGTCCGTGGGCATGATCAGCCAGGTCGAACGTGGTCTGGCCAATCCTTCAGTGCGCATCCTGGAGCGACTGCGGATTGCGTTGGATGTGCCACTGACCACCCTGCTCGAAGGCGATGCCGACGAAACCCGGGGCGTGCCAGGGCCGGTGGCAGATTTTGTTCGGCGAGCTGCGCAAAGGCCGCACTTCAAAGTTACGGCGGGTGGCTTGAACAAGGAATTGCTGTCTCCACACGGCCAGCACGATCTGCAGTTCATGATCATCCATATCCCTCCGCATTCCCGCTCCAAGGAAATCCTGGTTGGACCAGGCGAGAAGGCCGGTTTGATCCTGGAAGGACGCATCACTCTGGCTGTGGGTGATCGGCGTGAAACGCTGGATATGGGTGATAGCTTTCAGTTCGATAGCAGCATTCCGCACGGAGTGGACAATCCCTTCGAAGAGCCAGCTCGCGTTCTGTGGATCATGAACACGCGTCCTCCGGTCGTTCACTTCTAGGTCCGGTCACTCGCACTGAACCGGCCGCAATCCTGGTGCGCGGGGAGCAAGCAAGGTCAGGCGTAGTTGCGTCGCATTGTTCAATATATTGTTTGACGACGTTCATTTATTTCAGGATAATGAAATCTATCGTGAGGCTGAAGAAGGCCCCACATGAGTTGATGGCTAAACCCCACTTGGACTGGACGGTATATGGGACTCAGGGTAGGCGTTGATATTGGCGGCTCGTTCACCGACTTCGCGGTGCTCGACGAAAAAGACAACAGTGTGCGCACGCTCAAGGTGCTCTCCCGGCCGGATAAGCCCGGCGCGGAGGTGACCGAAGGCCTCTCCGTCCTCGCCAAGCGAGATGGCATCAACCCGGGGGACATCGGTTACTTCACCCATGGCACCACGGTGGGCATCAATGCAGTGATTCAGCGAAAGGGTGTAAAGCTCGCGCTGCTGGCCACCAAAGGCTTTGAGGACGTCCTTGAAGTAGCCCGCCTCAAGATCGCGCCCATTCACAACCTCTATGGCCGCAGGCCGGAACCCTTGATACCACGTGACCGCGTTTTCGCTATTGATGAACGCATGGATCGCGATGGCCAGGTGGCTCGCGAGGTTGATACGCAGAGTGTGCATACTGCGCTGGCAGAAGTGCGCCGACATGGCTGCGACGCGGTTGTTATTTCATTTTTGCACAGCTATCGTAACGGTGCCAACGAGCGCGCAGTCAAGGCGCTGCTGGCAGAGCTGGCGCCCGGCCTGCCAGTATTTTGTTCCAGCGAGATCTGGCCGATTATTCGTGAGTACGAGCGCACCATTACTGCAGTCATCAGCGGCTATGTCCAACCACGCGTAGACCACTATCTGACGTCGTTTGAGAAGGCGTTGGCCGACATGGGGGTACCGGCTGCTCCGCGCATCACCAAATCAAACGGTGGCGTGATGGGTGTGGCCCAGGCGCGCGCCGAATGCGTGCAGATGGTGCTCTCCGGCACCGCTTCAGGCGTGATAGGTGCCAGCTATGTGGCTGCACGTTGCGGTATGCCTCGGGTTCTGAGCCTGGACATCGGGGGCACCAGTGCGGACGTTGCGGTCATCATGGAAGGCCAGCCGCAGTACGGTACCGGTGAGGTGGTGGGCGAGTTCCAGATTCACATCCCATCAGTTTCAGTGACCTCCATAGGCCAGGGTGGTGGTTCCATTGCCTGGGTGGATCACCATGGCGTGCTCAAGGTCGGTCCGGACAGTGCGGGCTCCAATCCCGGCCCGGCTTGCTACGGGCGGGGAGGCGAAAACGCCACCATCACAGACGCCTACGCTGCAGTAGGCCTGATTGGCCACGGTCAACTTGGATACAACAGCATCCACGTAGACCGCGAAAAGGCGACCGCAGCCATTGGCCGTTTGGCCGAACCTCTGGGAATGTCGGTGTTCGAAACGGCCGAGAACATCATGCGGATTGCCAACTCGGAGATGTACGCCGACGTCAGTGCGCTGCTCTCGCGCTTTGGAATTGATCCTCGTGAGTTTCAATTCCTCGCCTTCGGCGGTGCTGGTCCGATGATGGCCTGCTACCTCGCCCGTGAACTCAATATGCAGGGCGTAGTGGTACCACCTACGCCTGGTGTACTCAGTGCGTTGGGCGGATTGATCGCTGACCTGAAGAACGATTTCATCCAAACCGTTTACCGCGAGGTGGATGCATCTGTTGCGCCGGTTTTGCGCGCTGCCTTCAATGATCTCAAGCAGCGTGCCTTGCACTGGCTGCAAGGTGAGCAGGCCTTCGACGGCGATCACACACTAACCTTCAGTGCTGATCTGCGCTACCTGGGACAGTCATTTGAAATTGAGACCCGCATGGAGCCTGGTTGGGTCTCCGACGGCGATGTGCAGGCAGTGGTGGCGGCCTTTCACCGTGAGCACGAACGCCTGTTTGGCCATAGCGACACCACTGCGACGGTACAGCTCATCAACTTGCGCCTGGTGATTGCCGGCGCCACGCCAAAACCTGTCCTGCGCGAACTGCCTGATGCCACTGGGGCAGCCAAAGCGGCGGGGCAAATTGAGGCTTATGTAGACGGCGCTACGCGCACGATGCCGGTCTATCACCGGGCGCAGCTGTGCGCGGGCCACCGCTTTGATGGTCCCGCAGTGGTCATGCAGGACGACTGCACGACGTGTGTGCTGCCCGGAATGGCCGTAGAGGTCGACCGCTGGGGCAATCTCATTATTTCCTTCATTCCGTCTTGAGCAGAGGGCGCAATCATCATGGCATTCGATAAACGCAATCTGCAGGTTTTGGCCAACTACTGTGCGGCAGCAGCCGACGCGATGGCCTACACACTGCTGCGAACCGCTTATTCGGCTTTCGTGAAGGAAACGGAAGACTTCTCATGCACCATAGTAACCAGAGACGGCCTGGCATTTGCGTCGCCGCGCAGCTTTGGCGCGCCTTGGTACAGCGGCATTGACTACTCGCCTGTGCTCGACATGATCGAGTCCTACGAGCCGGGCGACATCTGCATTACCAACGACTCTTACAGCGGCGGTGTGGCCACCCACAGCCCTGACATCCATATCTGGAAACCTGTGTTCTTCCAGGGTGAGATCGTCTGCTTTGTCGTGGGCCACATTCACAACACCGATGTAGGTGGTGCAGTGCCTGCGTCATTGTCACGCTCGCTCACCGAAATCGTGCAAGAGGGCATTCGCGTTCCGCCGCTGAAGATCATGCGCGCAGGCAAGCTCAATGAAGACGTCGCGGCCATCATGCGGCTCAACGTGCGGGCTCCACGCCAGAACTGGGGTGACTTCAATGCCCAGATCGCTTCGGTGAATATTGGCGAGCGCAAGATTCTCGAGATCATTGATCGCTTTGGCGTGGATCAATTCAAGGAAGGCGCCTATGCCATTCTTGACTACGCCGAGCAGCAGGCGCGCAGTGTGATTGAAAGCGTGCCGGACGGCGAATACTTCTTTGCCGACTTCGCCGATGAAGACGGCGACAGCAAGTACCCGTGCCGAGTGGCATTGACCTTGCGTGTGAAAGGCGGTGCAGTCGAGCTTGACTACACCGGCAGCGATCCGCAATTGGCGTCTTCTCTCAACATGCCCACGGGCGGCCGCGAGCGGCACCCGCTGGCTCTGGTGGGACTGACATACGTCCTCTACACGCTGTACCCGGGCATTCTCCTGAACGCTGGCACCTTGAGGGTGGCACGGGCCGTACTGCCCAGGGGCACGGTAGTCAACTGTGTCGAGCCAGCGGCTGTGGGCATGCGTTCGCTTACCTGCATGCTGACTCAGATCGTGACCTTTGGCGCCTTCGCACAGGCTCTGCCGGAAAAGATGCCAGTCTCTGCGCCGGGTGGCAACGCCATCATGAACGTGAAGACCAACGATAGAAATGACCGTCCCGTCATGGCCTCGATCGGCCCGGTGGGCGGCGGCGGTGGCGGAACACCATTCGCAGACGGGCCCGACGGTATGGGCGGCTCTTCAGCCTTTCTGAAAAACACGCCCGTTGAAGTCAACGAGGTAGAGGTGCCCATACGCTTTCTGCGCTATGGCCTGCAGCCCGATACCGCGGGTCCAGGTCGGTACCGCGGCGGCTTGGCGACTGTCATGAGCTTTGAGGTGTCGTCTCCCAACACGGTGGTGACAGCCCGCAACCGCAACCGTTCGCGCTTTAACTCCTGGGGCGCGCAGGGTGGGGGAGTGGGTACGCTGTCCCGGTTTACCAAAAACCCTGGAACCGACCGCGCCATAGAACTTGGAAACATCGACGTAGTGGCCTGTGAGCCTGGGGACGTGATTCAGGTCATAGGTCCCGGGGCCGGTGGCTGGGGCAACCCGTTTGAACGCCAGCCGCATGCAGTTCTGAGGGATGTCCAGCGCGGATTTTTGTCCGCGGAAAAAGCTTTGGAGCAGTACGGTGTGGTGGTCGCAGACGGGCAAATTGACGAACAAGCCACCCGGCAGCGCCGTGCCGAGCACCAAAATGATGCAGCCGAAGTCGCGCTTTTTGACTTCGGCCCTAACCGCACTGCTTACGAACGCATCTGGACGCCTGCACGCTATGCGCTTCTGACTGAGTTCCTGTCGCAAATGCCTGTGCTGTGGAGGCACTTCCTCAAGCACAAAATCTTCGCCGCCGTCACACAAGAGGCTGCGAACGACACCGCGATGCGAGCTGAGATGGAAGAGGTCTTCGCTGTTCAGCGTGCTCGCTTTGCGGCGCTGACGCAGATTGCAGCCTGAGAGAGCCACTAGATGCTCGCAACTTTGATACCCAAAACCGTTGACCAGCCAGCGGCTGACCCGGTGCAGGATTTTGACCCCCGCTTCGTTGCTCTGCCGGCCGGCCACTTCATAGGCGGCCGTATCGTGCCGGGTGACGGCCCGGCGATCGAGGTGCGGCGCCCCTCTGACGGACTGGCCTACGGGGAAATTCCTGAAGCCGGCGAAACCGGTGTGGATGTCGCCGTCCGCGACGCCAGTGAGGCACAGCAAAAAAGTGGCTGGGGCGATTGTCCACCTCGTGAGCGCGGGGCGGTATTGCGTCGCTGGGCCGACTTGATCATGGAAAACCGCCTGGAGTTGGCGCAACTGGAAGCAGTGGGTTCCACCCGCTGCATCGCTGAGGCCTACACCGGGGAGGTGCCCTTTACGGCTGAGGCCATCCGCTTTTTTGCTGAATGCGCGGACAAGTACTCCGGCGATGTACTGCCGACACGCAGCCGCAGCCTGGGCATGTTGATGCCAGAGCCCTACGGCGTGGTGGGTGCTATCGCGCCTTGGAATTTTCCCTTGTCCATGGCTTCGTGGAAATGCGGTCCGGCTTTGGCCGCAGGCAACGCCATTGTGCTCAAACCGTCGGAGCTGACGCCTTTTTCTACCGTGCGACTGGCCGAGTTGGCGCTAAAGGCCGGCCTTCCGCCTGGCATCTTCAATGTGGTACAGGGTTCGGGCCAAGCTACAGGCTCTGCACTGGTACGCCATGCCTTGGTGCGCAAAGTTTCCTTTACTGGCTCTACCCTGACAGGTAAAAACGTGATGACGGACGCAGCCCATCACGGTATGAAGCCAGTCACATTGGAGCTGGGCGGAAAGAGCCCCCAATTGGTGTTTAACGATGCAGGTGATGTAGAGACCGTGGCCCAGCGCATTGCACGTGGCTTCATGGCCAATGCAGGCCAAGCTTGCGTGGCAGGCACCCGGTTGATCGTGCAGCGCGGCATCGCGGATGCGCTGGTGGCTGCCATTGTGCGGCATGCGTCTCACGCAGTGCCCGGAGCCACATGGAAAGCCAAATCACGCTTTGCACCACTTATCAATCAGCGGCAAGCTGAAAAGGTGCATACGGCGGTCAGCAAAACTGTGGCTGCAGGAGCTGAGGCGCTGTGTGGGGGAGATTTTTTTGAAGGATTCGGTGGTGGATTTTTCTTTCAGCCCACCGTATTGACCGGCGTGCAGCCGGGCATGCCTGCGGTGGAAGAAGAAATCTTCGGCCCCGTGCTCACGGTACAAATCTTCGACGAAGAGGAAGAGGGCATCGCGCAAGCCGGCCATGCCGTGTATGGCCTGGCCGCCGGGGTACACACCATGGACATCGGTCAAGCCATGCGCGCTACCCGAGCTATTGCGGCGGGCACCGTCTGGATCAACCGTTACGGCCGCACGACGGACTTCATCGTGCCTACGGGCGGCTTCAATGGTTCTGGCCTTGGCAAGGATCTGGGTCGCCAAGCCTTCGAGGCCAATCTACGCCAAAAAAGTGTGCTGCTGGATTTCTAAAGCCGAAAGACCAGCTCCACCTCCACCCACACCGCTGAATACGGATCATGGTCTCCAACGTCCCTCCAGACACCGCCGAAGGTCGCAGACGCTCTGGCGCACAACTCGTACGCGTTGCGGAAGGCGGTCGCTCGCCCGTAGGCATCACGATTGATGGGCAACCCGTTCAGGTCATGGAGGACGACACCGTGCTGACTGCCATCCTGACGCAACTGGCTCGCCTGCGCGACAACGAGTTTGGCGGTGGACCACGCGCGGGCTTCTGCCTGATGGGCGCCTGCCAGGAGTGTTGGGTCTGGCAAGCCGACGGCACGCGGCTGAGAGCTTGCAGTGTCCTGGTCAGCGAAGGCCTGGCCGTTTTCACACGCTCACCTTTGACGTCATGGCAGATCCAGTCGCTGTAATTGTGGGCGCTGGCCCCGCTGGCACGCGCGCCGCGCAAGTGCTGGTGGCCCACGGCATACGGCCCACCGTGCTTGATGAATCGCCGCGCAGTGGTGGCCAGATCTACCGGCGCCAGCCTGCATCTTTCAAGCGCAGCTATGAGAAGCTCTACGGCTTTGAAGCCAGCAGGGCAGACAGGCTGCACAAGGCCTTCGACAGCATCCGCGGTGATATCGACCACCGCCCAGGCACACTGGCCTGGGCCGTTGCTGATGGGAAAGTACATACCGCAAGCCATGAGGATGGCAGTACGAGCGACGTGCCTTATGACGTGCTCTTTCTGGCCACCGGCGCCATGGACCGCATCATTCCATTGCCCGGCTGGACGCTACCCGGTGTCTATACGCTGGGCGCGGCCCAGGTGTCCCTGAAGTACCAAGGCTGTGCGATCGGCCAGCGCTGTGTGTTCATGGGAACGGGCCCGCTGCTTTACCTGGTGGCCTACCAGTACCACAAAGCTGGCGCGGAGGTGGCTGCTGTGCTGGACACTTCCCAGTGGTCCACTGCATTGCGCCATGGCGCGGGTTTGCTGAATGCGCCTGCCGCGATGGCAAAAGGGCTGTACTACGTGGCAGCCTTGAAGGCCGCCGGCATTCCCATGCATAAAGGTATCGTGCCACTTCAAGTGCAGGGTGATGAGCGGGTTGGCGCCATACGCTACTCCGACAGCTGTGGTCAAGAAAAAACCATAGAGTGCTCTGCAGTGGGACTGGGCTATGGCCTGCAATCAGAGACTCAGTTGGCCGATCTGGCCGGGTGCAAATTTGCGCTGGACCCACTGTCGCGCCAATGGTTGCCGCAAACCGACGGCGACGGACTGTCTTCTGTACTCAATGTCTATCTGTGCGGTGATGGCGCGCGCATCCGGGGCGCGGACTACGCTGAAGCGGCTGGTGCATTGGCTGCGCTGTCTTGGCTCAAGTGTCAGGGGCGGCAGATCAACGACCAAGCTATGCAGCCCTTGCGCAGCAAACTTCAGCGAGGTCTACGCTTTGCGACCGCCTTGCAACGGGTCTTTCCGGTCCCGCACCATCTGCTCTCCCAACTGCCCGGCGAAACGGTGGTGTGCCGATGTGAGAACATCACCATGAACAGCGTCTGCCAAGCGCCGCATGGCCCGGAAGACAACGACGTCAATCGCACCAAAGCACTGGTGCGGGTGGGTATGGGCCGATGCCAAGGCCGCGTTTGCGGGCTGTCAGCCGTCAGCGCCATGGCCCAGCGCCAAGATGGCAGCCTGCCTTTGCCTGCGATTACTGAGCGTTTGGAGCGCATTGGCCGTATAAGAGGGCAGGCGCCTATCAAGCCTCTCCCCGTCGCGCCAGTGGGAGGCAAGACGCCATGAGTTCCACCCAGCGTTTCGACGCCATTGTCGTAGGCGGTGGGCTGATGGGGACTTCAGCCGCCTTGCATCTGCGAAAGTTCCACGGCATGTCCGTGGCTCTGCTGGAGCGTGGCTATGTGGGCGCGCAGGCCAGCGGTGTCAACTTCGGTCATGTGCGCCGCCAAGGCCGATTCTTACCGCAGCTGCCTTTGGCACACCGTTCTCGCCGCATTTGGGGGGCGCTTGCGGAATTGGTCGGCCACGACTGCGAGTTTCTTCCTTCGGGCAGTCTCAAGCTGGCCTTCGCCGAGGAGGAGATGGCCAAGCTGGTGTCCTATGCACAGGAAGCCAAACACTGGGGGCTGGAAATCCAGGTGCTTGGTGCGGCAGAGCTGCGCGCTGACTATCCCTGGCTCAATCCTGAGGTGCTGGGTGGTACCCGCGTGCCGGACGATGGCCACGCCAATCCGCGCCTGGTCACTCCCGCCTTCGGCCGGGCATCGCAAGCCTTGGGCGTGGTGGTGCGCGAATCCTGCGAGGTGCTGGCCATAGACCACGACCCCTCTGGCTTTCGGGTCCACGCCGCCGATGGCCAAACTTTTCTGGCACCGCGTCTGCTCAACACCGCTGGCGCCTGGGGTAACCGTATAGCGGCCTGGTTCGGCGAAGCCGCGCCGCTGGAGATCAAAGGTCCACTTATGGCGGTGACCGAACCTCTGCCGTACTTTCTCGCGCCAGCACTCGGTAGCGGCAATGGGCCTTGCTATCTTCGCCAGGTCCAGCGCGGCAATGTGATCTGGGGAGGCGGCCGTTGGAGCCAACCTCAGCTTGAGCCACCACGCGCGAAGGCGGATGCAGAGCATCTCACCAAACAGTTTGAAGACATCGTACGTCTGGTGCCCGCCCTGCGCGGAGCGCAGGTTATCCGAACCTGGAGTGGGGTAGAAGCCTACGTAGCGGACGGTATACCCGTGATGGGACCCAGTGCGACAACCCCCGGGCTCTTTCATGCCTACGGTTTCTGTGGCCATGGGTTTCAACTGGGCCCGGCGGTAGGTGCTGTAGCCGCTGAGTACCTTGCCAACGGTGAGAGCGAGACGCCCATTGCCCCCTTTTCCATCGACCGATTTACAGGTGCAGCGGCTAGCGTTGGTGAGGTCCATGAGCATGAGGACTGAACCGAACTCCATTGGGACTTTGCTGCCGGAGCTCATCATCCTGCGGCGAGACTTGCACGCCCACCCAGAATTGGCCTACTCTGAACAACGCACTGCCGGCATCGTGGCCGCGAGTCTACGGATGCTTGGACTGGAAGTGGAGGAGGGCATAGGCGGCACCGGGGTGGTGGCCCGTCTACGCTTGGGAAGTAGTACTAAAAGTGTGGGCTTGCGTGCAGACATGGATGCATTGCCCATGGTGGAGCTGGGACGCACGGCGTATCGCAGTCGGAACGACGGGGTCCACCACGGCTGCGGCCATGACGGGCACGTGGCCATGCTCATTGGCGCCGCGCGTGAATTGGCTCGCCAGCGGGACTTTGAAGGCACAGTCAACTTTATCTTCCAACCCGCAGAAGAAGGCCAGGGCGGTGCCAGGAAGATGGTGCAGGAAGGACTGTTTACCCGATTTCCCTGCGACCGAGTCTTTGCCCTGCACAATTGGCCGGAGTTGCCAGAGGGCGCTGCCCAGACCAGAGCGGGCGCGATCATGGCCGCTGCTGACCGTTTCGACATCACCATCACCAGTCAAGGCGGGCACGCAGCCCAGCCTCAGCGCACGGCGGATGCGCTTTTAGCTGCCAGCCATCTGGTTGGTCAACTTCACACGATTGTGTCCCGCCGCGTCGACCCGGTGAATTCCGCGGTGCTTTCAGTCACCCGTATCAACGGTGGCCACAGCCACAATGTGCTGCCGGCTGAGGTGACCATCACGGGTACGGTACGTACTTTCGACGCTGCAGTTCAAGATGCGATTGAAGCCAGCGTACGGGATATGGCGCAAGGTGTAGCGATGTCATTTGGTGTCACTGCGGAACTGCGCTACGACCGCTACTACCCCGCCACCATCAATTCAGCGAAAGAAGCGTCCATCGCCCTGCAAGCAGCCGAGTCGGCTGGCTTGCACGCGAGCGAGGCGCCTCAAGGGGCCTTCACCTCGGAAGACTTTGCTTTCATGTTGCAGCAAAGGCCTGGTGCCTATCTTTGGTTGGGCCAGGGCCGCACTGACGGCAAGCCTGCACAGCAGTTGCACAGCCCTCATTACGACTTCAACGATCAAGTTTTGGGCTTGGGTGTGGCCTGGCTTTGTGCCGTAGCCAGGCTATCCCTGCATCCGTCAAGCGAATAAGCCCTTACCGGTTTCCCGTTTCACCCCTCCTTCAACCTAACCCAGTACCACAGGTCACCATGAATCATCAGCGACGCAGCGTCATCAAGCTTGCCACCTCGTTTTGTGCGGCGAGCGTCATGTCACCCTCACTTCGGGCGCAGAATCAGATCTACACCAATGGTACGGTGACCGTTATCGTGCCCTTTGGGGCGGGTTCCAGTACAGACGCGTTTGCACGCATCGTCATCGCGGACATCAACACAAGGCACCCGGGAAAATTTATCATTGAGAACCGCGCAGGCGCGGGCGCCACCATAGGCTCACGTGCGGTGGCCAACGCAGCGCCGGATGGGAAGACGCTGCTCTACAGCACTGCGACACCTTTCTCCATCAGTCCCTACGTGTACCAGACGGTACCGTACGACCCTCTGAAGAGTTTTGCACCAGTGGCGTTGACCATCAACTTGCCTACATTCCTCTACACCAGCAAGGAATCGGGATTCAAGACCATTGATGAGTTGATCACCTACCTTCGCCACAATGAGCAAAAAAGCAGCTACAGCTCCTACGGCAAGGGAACATCTAGCCACCTCGCTGGCGCGCTGTTCGTCAAACGTATAGGCGCCAATGGCGTTCTGCACGTACCTTACAACGATGTCCGCTCCCTGGCCGATCTGGTCGCAGGCCGAAACACCTTCCAGACCGATGCGTGGAATCCGCCACTGCCTATGGTGACTGCCGGGAAACTGACCGTCCTGGCCACACTGGGTCGTGAACGCATGCCCTGGGTACCCGATGTGCCCACCATGACCAGTGTCCTGGGTCAGGATTACGACATGTCCACATGGCATGGATTGTTCGCACCAGCAGGCACGCCCACAGATATCCTTGACTTTTTGAACGAAGAGATCCGGGTGACCATGGCCAAGGAAAACGTCAAGAAGGTCGCGCGCGAGCAGGGTTTCAAGCCCTACAACCACACGCCTCGCAAAGACATCCCGTCCTTTATGGCCAGTGACAACGCACGCTGGAAGCAATACATAGAGATTGCTGGCGTAGAAAAGCAATAAGCTGAGCGATTAGGTGCCAATCAGGCAAGCACTTGGTTGCAGCGACGATTGCAAATCAGGCAACTCGGCGCCCAAAAGCATCCTCAAGAGGCTTCAAAAAAGAGTCTTCCCATCGGTCTACTATTTTTTTCGATCCAAGTGCATCCAAACAGGCGGGTGGCGGGTAGTACCTACAGCAGCACCTGAACACGCTGCTTTAGTTCAACCAATCAACTGTCTGGAGAAGCACAAATGTCGACTACTCGCAACGCACCCCGTCTTGCTACCCTCGCCACTGCGGCTGCCGCCGTAGCCTTGCTGACAGCCTGCGGGTCAATGAAGCCGCAAGCCAGCAACTTCTCACAGGCTTCGCTGCCAGCGCCCATTCAAGTGCCATCAGGTCACAAGGTCGCCTGGGAAACCGTTGGCAGCGGGGACATCACTTACGAGTGTCGCGACAAGGCTGGAGCAGCCGGGCAGACCGAGTGGGTCTTCGTCGGCCCTGACGCCGTTCTCAAGGACCGCAGCGGTAAGCAGGTGGGTCGCTACTACGGTCCGCCCGCCACCTGGGAGGCCAATGACGGCTCCAAACTGACGGCAACGCAGCTCGCTGTTGCGCCAGCAGGTGACGGCAACTTACCCTACCAGTTGGTCAAGGCTAACCTCGCAATGGGTAGTGGCGCCCTCGTCGGTGTAACCCATATCCAGCGCGTGGCCTTGAAAGGTGGCGTGGCTCCTGCAGACAAACCTTGCACCATGGCGACCAAGGGGCAAAAATCTACAGTGAAGTACCAGGCTGACTACATCTTCTGGAAAGCAGTTTAATTATTTGGTAGAACCTGCGTCAGGCGTGCGGCTACACTGGGCAAAGGGTATTCCCAACTTCCATTTTTCTGCATCATTTATTCGTGCTGCCTGCCGACAACCTCGCCGACGACAGTTTCAACCATGACGCCGAAATCCAAGCCTGCGGGCTTGGTGACCGGGGTGCTCTGCAACGCATTTACGAACGCGAATCACGCTACCTGCTTGGCGTGGCTCTGCGCATTGTGCGAGACCGCGCTTCGGCAGAAGACGTATTGCATGACGCTTTTGTAGCCATTTGGAGGCGTGCCTCCAGCTTCGACCCCCGTCGAGGTGAGGGCAGAGGCTGGATTTTCAGCGTGGTGCGCCACGCCGCGCTCAACCGAGTGCGAGATGGCGCTCGGCAGGCGCCGCTGGATGACTCAGTAAGCACTCAACATGAAGCTCAGGCCGCGTTTGCGGCCTGGCGAGAGGGCGGTGATGAAATGGAGCGGCATGCCGCACTTGGTCGCTTGAGCCATTGCCTGGACGCACTTGAACCAGAACGCCGAGCCTGTGTCCTGCATGCCTACGTGGATGGCTGCAGCCATAGCGAAATTGCGGAGCGGGTGAAGGCGCCTTTGGGCACGGTAAAAGCGTGGATTCAGCGCAGTTTGCGCGTCCTGAAGGAGTGCATGCAATGAGCGCCAACGACCATTCAGGGTCGCCGCTGAACGCTGGCGACCCTGAGGACCTGGATTCACTGGCAGGTGAATACGTGCTTGGCACTTTGGACAGCGTGCAACGACGATCCATTGAAAGCCGCATGGCGCACGAACCCGCACTGCGCGCGGCGGTTCATGCATGGGAGGAGCGGTTGTTCCCCTTGACGACGCTTGCCCAACCAGCCAACCCCAATCCTGAGTTGTGGCCGCGTATTGCCGCAAGCGTTGCGCCAGCTCGGCGCGCCCAACCTGATCAACCAGCCCGCCGCTGGTGGAATTGGGACAGCCTTCTGCTCTGGCGCGGACTGGCGGGCAGTGGCTTTACGGCTGCTGCAGTGCTCGCCACCGTTCTGATGGTGCAACAAGCCACACCGCCCCCTGCGGCGCGCTATTTTGTTGTTCTTGCGGCTCCGCAAAACCAGGCGCCTGGGTGGTTGGTGCAAGCGCAGGCAGCAGGCAAGCTGCGCTTGGTGCCCCTGGGGATAGACAACGTACCGGCCGAGAAATCTCTGCAGTTCTGGACCAAGGCAGACAGTTGGAGCGCACCAGTATCACTCGGTCTGGTCAAGCCCGGGGAGGCGATCGAAGTGCCCGTAGATCAACTGCCGCCACTTCAACCCAACCAACTGTTCGAGCTGACACTTGAGCCCGCTGGCGGATCCCCCATCGGCAAGCCGACGGGACCCATACAGTTCATTGGGCGCGCGGTACAGATATAGCAACCTCCAAACCGTTAGAGGTCTTACGCGAAGGGGCTCAACCCCACTTCATCTCGCCTTTGGCAACTTTGGCGCCGATCTGCAGGGCAGGGCCCAGGCCAGCGGTCGGGTAACGCTGGTTCATTGCAGCGATCAACGCGTCCGCGTTCACAGCTTTGGTTAGCTCCTCTTCGAAGGCCAGTAGATAGTCGCGGGTGTAGGTCACGGCAGATACGTTGAGCGCACCGCCCGCAGCCAGATGTCCCGGCACAACAACTGCCGGCGTACGCGATGCAATGGCTTCGAGGTTCTCGATCCAGGCTCCCCGCGATGCTGGCGTTGGGGAGTCAGCCGTCCACACGTGAAGACCGGAGAAAACCAACACGCCGCCGAACACGGCTTTCAAGGAAGGCACCCACAGGTAGCGCCGGTTGTCCAGGCCCTGGGCCTTCACGATCTCGATGACGTTGCCTTCCAGCACCAGGGACGGTCCATCGAAGGCTTCGGCAAAGACAATATCCTCCAATTTCTGTGGACCATTTTCCTTGAGTTGCGGCGCCCAGGTGTCGATTTTCTTCTGGGCGTTAGCGCGTATCGCCGCAATGGTCTCCGACGCTGCGATGACCTTGGCACCTGGGAAGGCTGCTTTGATCGGAGCGAGGCTGAAGTAGTAGTCTGGGTCGCTCTGGCTGATATAGATGGTGGTCAATTTCTTGCCGGATGCCTCGATAGCCTCGGCCACGGCGCGCCCATCCGGCAATGAGAAGCCACCATCGATAAGAATGGCTTCTCTTTCACCCGACAGCAGTACCGGAGCGCGGAAGAAACCCTTGTCGTTGGTGGGGAAGTGTTTCCATTGCAGCGGCGTGGCGGCTATAGCGCTGGACCCGGTGGCGGCAAGAAAGCCTACTGCGCCGGCGGCGGCACCGGTTCGAACGAAATCTCGACGATTGATCATGATATTTTTTGGGTGAAGGTTTAAACAGAGAAAAGGAAGAAGCCAGACGGGGATCTGCAGCCTCAAGCGGCCCGAACTTGATCCAGAAAAGCATGGGGATCGGAGTACACAGCGCTGGAATGCATCAGTTGTCGCTGAGGCCCTGTATCCAGAACGAAAGCGGGCACGCCTCTCGCGCCGAACTGGCCCAGCAGGGCTTGCGCGTCGGAGATGCGAAGACAATTGGCTACCAACAAATCTTCATCGTGTAAGCTGAGTCGTCCGGCCGCCTGCTCCAGGCCAAGTGAGCGAAGAACGCTGACCAGCGTGCTCAGTTGTGTGATGTCTTGTCCCTCAACATAACGGGCCATCTGGATCGCTTTGAGCGCCTCCAATTCACGATCCGGCGAGGTCAGGGCGACGGCTGTCAGCGCCACGGTTGCAGGACCGCTATCGAACATCTGCCCACGGTCGGCCAGAACCTGTCCACGGTAGCGGTCAGTAAATCGCTGTCCTGTCAGGCGCTCTATGCGCTGGTCGTTGCTCCAGGCGTAGTTGGCAAAGTTGACATCCATAGGGCGCGCGCCTTCGCCGGAGAACAGTCCGCTGGGCAGCAGTTGGAGCTGCACACCTGGCGTGTTGTTCAGAGTCGCCACCGCCTCGCCAGCACCGTAGCACCAGCCACAGAGGGGGTCGAAGACGTAGTACAAGGTCTTGTTCATGGCAGATCTTTCATTCATGGGCTCGATGGTAGGAGTCAAGGATTGACAGATAAATCCAGATGGAATAGATAGACCGTATGTCAAAAGCGAACAATAAAGAAGAGTCAAGCCCTGGCAACTTGGCAAACCTCAAGCGCCTTGCCTATTTCGCGGCAGTAGTGGAGACGGGCAGCTTCACGGCTGCCGCCGACCAGTTGGGCATTACCAAAGCCGTGGTCAGCCAGCAGGTGGCGCGCCTTGAACGGGAATTCAGAACGACGCTGCTGACCCGAACCACACGAAAGGTGAGTCCCACCGATGCGGGCCGAACCTTCTACCAGCGCTGCGCCTTGATCCTCAGGGAAGCGGGTGAGGCGTTTGACGAGTTGGGTGAAGTGGCGCAAGAGCCTTCAGGAATCTTGCGGCTGACTGCGCCGCTCGATTACGGGATAAGCGCGGTGGTGCCCGTCATCACGGAATTCACCCGTCGGTTTCCGCAATGCAAAGTGGATGCGATCCTCAGCGATCAGTCGCTTGACCTCATGTCGGGCCAGGTTGAGTTGGCAATCCGCGTGGGCTGGGTGACCCAGTTGAACGTGCAGGCGCGGCAAATCGGGAGTTTCAGACAATTGTTGGTGGCGGCCCCTGCCTTGCTGGAGAAACGGGCTAGATTAAAAGCACCTCAGGACATCAGCGCGCTACCGTTCATTGCAAACACAGCATTGCGCGATCCGGTTCACTGGAGTTTTTCGCGCAGCGAGGTGGAGCGCCAGAGTTTGGTGGTGCATCCGGTGATCTCACTGGATGCAACGCTCGCTGTGCGCGAAGCGGTTCGCCATGGCGCGGGCTTGTCAGTATTACCCGACTTTGCAGTTTCGGAGGACATTGAGGCTGGCCGGCTGATTGAGGTTTTGCCGCAATGGGGGCTGCCTTCTGGAGGCATCCACGCTGTGTTCCCCGCAGCGCGGTTTCGATCTGCGAAGGTAAGGGCATTCGTGGAGTTGATGCAGGAACGAATGCCGTCCAAAACCAACTCGCCGTGAGGCGGCGCGTTACGCCTTAGCTATTTATCTCACTGGAATCCGGTAGATCAGCGCGTTGTACTTCTGAGTGGCATGGCGCCCCACCACAGTTCCACCAAGCGATTCGGCGATACGCCTGCTAGGCATATTCTCTTCTGCGACGGGGTAAACGAAACTCGCCACATGGAGAGTCTTCGCTGCCCAACCCGCGAGGCTGGCGACCGCCTCACGCCCGTACGCGTGACCGTGTTCGTTTTCTCGCACCCAGATTCCAAGTTCGGGCTCAGGCTCTTGGACGCGATGCAAGCCTGCCAATCCTATAAAACCGTTCAGGGGCCGGGTCCGGATAGCGAACGTGAAGTCAATGCCTGCCTCGATTTCGTTCAGCCAGCTCCGCCAGATAGTTTCAAATGCTGTTTTCGATGTCGGCGGGTCAAATGACATATAGCGCGTGAGCGTAGACGTGATGCAATCGAATGCTTCGTCTGCGTCCTTCGGTGAAAAAGGGCGAAGTGACAGTCGCGCAGTCTCAATTGAGATCGTATTCCATTGCATGGGGTATGCCAGTCTTTAGCAGTCAGGAAAGTTGTCGTGAGCCCGTCACCAACTATCCGCGAAACGAAAACTCAAGAATTTCGTCTCCAGCCTCATCGAGTTTTCCCGTAGACGTCCACCCCAAGTGTCGATAAAAACCGTATGAACGCATCTTCGGATCGTTGGAACAAGCTAAAAACAGGCGACTGAACCCCTGATTTCTGAAGTTATCGCTCATCATCCCCAGCAATTGCTTGCCGATGCCTTGCCCTTCGTATGCAGGAAGCAGGGCCAGGACGGTGATCTCACCGCTGTCTCTATCGCCAAAACAGTAGCCAATTATTTGGCCATCCAAGCAGGCGACGAACCCGGGAGAGCTACCGCCAGAGATGCCTGCGCTCCATGAGTCGACAGTGATGCCAAGTGCGCTCAGCTCGCCCTCTGTGAATGCATTTTCTCTTGTCAGACCCCGCAGAGCGATACAGATCGAAGCGTCATCAGGTCTGGCAGGTCGGAAAGTTGGATTTTTCATATTTGGAAACAGATTTGATCGCGTACTGGCTTAGACGCGCACACAGCGCGTATTGTCCCGCGCACTCAAGTCCGGCGGTTAACGAATGCCGTTAGCCTCCCCCTAGCGTGGAACGAAGATTTGGCAGGGTACGCTTCGAATGGCATGTTGCGCGTTGCAAGCGGTTCAAATTTTTTGAAGCTGGAGAGGCAGGCTGCGCAGTCGCTGGCCGGTAGCATGCGCCACTGCATTTGCGATGGCCGGCATGACTGCAGAGGTGCCTGGCTCCCCCACGCCGCCCGGCGCTGCGGTGCTGGCCATGATGTGGACCTCGACTCGCGGAGCCTCTGATAGGCGCAACATCCTGTAGTCGTGAAAATTGCTCTGCACGATGCGTCCTTTCTGAATCGTGATTTCGCTCCAGAGCGCCGCTCCCACCCCGAACTGGATTCCACCGTCGATCTGCGCCTTGACGGTGTCTGGATTGACCACCATGCCGCAGTCCACGGCGCACACCACGCGATCTACACGAATCTCGCCCGCGTCATTCACTGTGACCTCAACCACCTGAGCCAGGTAGGATCCGAAGGCGTGAAGCAGCGATACTCCCCGGCCCCGTCGTTCGCCAGGCTTGGATGCCTTCGACATCGGCTGCTGCCATCCTGATTTGGCAGCCACCAATTCCAGGACGGCACGCGAACGGTTATCAAGTGGGAGTAGGGCGAGTCTGTAGGCGACTGGGTCCCGGTCAGCCGCCGCAGCGAGCTCATCCACAAAACTCTCGACGACAAAGCAATTGTGGGTGGGGCCGACGCCACGCCACCACCCTGTTATCAATCCGGGCATGGGTTCCTTGCGCACAAAGTCGAGCTTGGCAGCCGGCCAGTGGTATGGGCCCAATCCGGCTTCTACGGCATCTCGGTCCACACCATCACGGAAAAGCCCTGGCGCGACACGGGCAACAATGGACGAGCCGACCACACGGTGCGCTACCGCCAGCGGGTGACCACTTGGGTCAAGAGCAGCTGTAAAGCGGTCAACGTAACACGGCCTTGGGATGTCGTGTTGAATGTCCTCTTCGCGCGACCAGATGAATTGGACCGGGCCTTTGATGCCCTTGGCGAGTTCTGCAGACTGCTCCACGTAGTCAGCCTCCAACCTTCGTCCAAATCCGCCGCCGAGTAAATGATTGTGGATCCGCACCTTGTCAGCTTGCAAACCACTTCCCCGCGATGCCGCGTCTCGAGCACGAACAGGGGCCTGCGTACCTACCCAAACGTCACAGCTGTCGGCTCGAATTTCCACGGTGCAATTGACCGGTTCAAGAGCCGCGTGCGCCAGAAATGGAGAGTAATAGGTGGCCGTTACTTGCCGGGCGGCCGCTCGCATTGCGCTTTCAGCATCACCCTTTGCAAGAGCCAGTCCGGCTTGCTCCTGATCAAGCCCGCGCACCAAATCTGCGCGCAGATCGTCGCTGGATATGCTCGCATTCGCGCCTTCATGCCATACGATCTTCAGTGCTGCCAGCCCTTGCCGCGCCGCCCAGGTGTGGCTTGCAATGACCGCGACTGCATTGTCGATCCGAACCACCTGGCTGACGCCTGGTACCAGAAGGGCCGCCTCATCGTCCACTTGCGAAAGCCTGCCGCCGAACACGGGGCACGCAGCTACCGCTGCAAAGCGCATCCCGGGGAGCCTCGCATCAATGCCATAGATGGCCTGGCCGTTGACCTTGCCGGCCACATCGATGCGTTTGGCTGGCTGTCCAATCAGCTTGAAAGACTGCGGTGATTTGAGCGTGACCTGCCTCGGCACGGCAACATTCGATGCTTGTCTGGAAAGTTGGCCGTAACTCAGGCGCCGGCCAGTGCGGGTGTGAATGACATAACCTTCCCGTGCAAAGCACTCGTTCGCCTTGACCTGCCACTGCTGAGCCGCGGCTTCCAAAAGCATGAGCCTGGCCGTTGCCCCTGCGATACGCATCGGCTCCCATGCGCCCATGACCGAGTTGGACCCTCCCGTGATCTGTGCACCGCCGGCGCGCGGATTGCCATAGTGTGACCCATCGGGTGGTGCGTGTGCAAACCTCACCTGAGCCAACGGTACCTCTAGCTCTTCTGCTATCAGCATGGCCAGGGCGGTGTAGATGCCTTGGCCCATTTCCACCCGTGCCATGGTCAGAGTGACCGTCTCGTCGGCATCGATTCGGACGTACGCGTTGGGAGAGAACCCGGGCGTAGCCTGCACTGCCTGCGCCTTGGCGCCTGGCAAGCCCTGAAAAGCCACACCCAGCACCAGCGTGCCCCCACCAGCCAGAAACACCCGACGTGAAACATCGATCGCGCTACTCATGACTTACCTGCTTCCGCGGCGGCGCGGTGGATGGCGATGCGGATGCGGGAATAGGTGCCGCAGCGGCAGATGTTGCCGGACATGGCCGCATCGATCTGTTCGTCCGTGGGGTTGGGGGTTTGGGCTAACAGTGCGCAAGCAGACATCACCTGGCCGGACTGGCAGTACCCGCACTGCACGACCTCCTCTTCCAACCAGGCCTTCTGCACCTTACGTCCAATCGGAGTCTGACCGATCGCCTCGATAGTGGTGACGCGCTTACCTTGCACCGCAGCCAATGGTGTCACGCACGAGCGCATGGCGACACCGTCGACGTGTACGGTGCAGGCACCGCACATCGCCATTCCGCAGCCAAACTTCGTGCCCGTCAGTCCAGCCACATCACGCAGCGCCCAAAGCAGGGGCATTTCACCGGGCAGATCAAGCGCAGCAGGCCTACCATTGAGTTCAAAGTTCTGCATTTCAGGCCACCGCGATAGCTTCAACTTCAATTAGCCAGTCTGGATCCACGAATCCAACCTGAACCACTGACATTGCCACTTTGTGGTCGCCGAGATAGCGCTGGCGAATCTGGGCGGCCAATTTCCAGTCGTCGCTGTTTGCCAGCCATACGGTGAGTTTGGCCAAGTTTGAAAAATTCATGTCTGCGCAGGCAAGCGTCGCCTCCATGTTCTTCCACACTTGCTCGCACTGGGCGTCGAATCCGGAGGCAATACGCCCATCAGGCAGTAGTCCCATGGTCCCGCTGATGAACAAGAGCCGATTGATGGATGTGGATTCAATCGCCTGCGCGTAAGGCGCTATGGGACTGAATATGTCGGGCGGTGTATGCAGTTTCAACATGGGAGAATCATCTGACTTTGAGGGACAATGCGCTATTAGGCACCGGGAGACTGTCTTTGTTCGCTCACCATCGGGATCACATGCCATCCGGAAAAGGCATGGCAAATGCTTGATGTTTCGTTGGCTTCGCTCCGTGCGTTCAGGGCGGTGGCGCGGTGCGGAAGCTTCACCGCCGCATCACGCGACCTGGGGTGCGCTCAGTCGGCTATCAGTCGTCAGGTTGCGGCGCTCGAAAAACATACGGGCAAGGTTCTGGTATTGCGCGGGCATCGCAACGCGCAGCTCACGCCCGCTGGCGAGATCTATCTGGAAACAGTTACCCGTGCACTGGACGAGTTGGACCATGGGGCCATACGGATGGCCGACGCCGGAGGAGCCCGTGCGACCGTCAAGATCCTGGCCATGCCTTCCTTTGCCGCGCGGTGGCTCATACCTCGGTTGCACAAGCTGCGTTCGGCACGTATAGATGTGGACATCGAACTGGCTACTTCCATCTGGGATGCAGATTTCCTCAAAGAGCGCTTCGACATTGCGGTGCACTATGGGGACGGGTCTATGCCAGGGTCCCGCTTATTGATGCATGACTGTCTGGTGCCAGTCGCTTCTCCCTCACTTTTGAGGGGTGAGCAACCCGGCAAGGTTACGGACCTCGCGCGGCATCCTTGGCTGCACGACTCTCTGCGTGCCAGCAAATGGCAGCACTGGCTAGCGGCATGCGGCGAGGACGAGCTCGCCAGTGTGAGAAACATGAGGCTGCAGGACACCGAGTCCACGCTGGCAGCTGCGGTCGCAGGGCTGGGAATCGCCATGGGACATCTTGTGCTGATAGAACACGACGTCAGCGAAGGTCGCCTGGTCGAGGCCTGGCCTTCTTACGCGCCCATATCCGCGGGCTACCACCTTTTGCAGACGAAGCGGGTTCTGCGCAATCCATCCGCCCGCGCCGTGGGGGAGTGGCTATTGAAGGAGGCCTCCGCTTTCCGAGATGCCATGCCCTCCGCCTGACGGCTGGTCAAACACCGTCCTCTTGAGGGACTGTGCCTGCTCTGTACGCGATCGCTTTCTGCTGCTGCTCAAAAACGAGCGCCTCCACGCCATCTTGAGTCGTCCGTTCACATAGGGTCTTTGGATAAGTGATAATGCGAACCATTCCTATTTTCGTGGCCACCCCAGGTTAGCCAAACAGCCAAATCTTGACGCCAAAAACCGGGGATTCCCCTCTTTCCTATTTGGCATTGGCTGGTCTGTGCTTGAGCGCTACTATCGAGAACTGCTGAGCTTTCTTTCCCGCGCTTTGAAAGACCGCGACACGGCGGCCGATCTAACGCAGGAGAGCTACGCACGCGTACTGGCGGCTCAGCAAGGTGGCCAGCAAGTGGACAATCCACGTGCCTTGCTCTATCAGACCGCTCGCAATTTGGTGATAGATCACCAGCGTCACGGCGTCGTCAGAGCCAGCGTTGAAGCGGTCGATGCGCAGACAGAGGCCGAAGAAGCGCAGGGCTCTCGCAATTGGGAGCCTGAGACAGCAGTGTCTTCACAGCAAGGTGTGTTGGCGTTGGTCAAGGTGATAGATAACTTGCCACTGCGTTGCCGAGAAGCATTCATGCTCAATCGCTTTGAAGGGTTGACTTACCCGCAAGTTGCGCAGCGAATGGATATTTCAGTGAAGGCGGTGGAGCAACATATCAAGCACGCCCTGGATGCATGCGAACGCGCTCGTGCGCAGTCTGCCGGCGAAAGTGAATCAGTTGGCGCGGTGAGAAGAAAACTGAATCGCTCACGGCATGATTGATTGCAGACCTCATTACCAGACGCCAACTTCCAAAGTGGGAGGTTTCCTGGCTTCCCTAGGGTATTTGACGGCTCGTACGTCTACTTAAATAAGAACCAAGATCCCATGAGCAACTCAACCTTCCAGGCAGCCGACTCTTCGCTTAAGCGCGATGAGGCGTTGGACTGGTTCGTTCGGCGCTGCAATGAGCGGTTCAGCGCCGAAGATGAGCAGAGCTTCCAGACCTGGCTGGCGAGAGACTCCGCGCACCGGACCGCCTTTGACCACTGGCAAAGCGAGTGGCAAGCTACGGGCGAGATTCCTCGGGACATGCGCAAGCTGCTGCTGCGCAATCTGGCTTTTGACAAGGCGATGGACCTTGCCCGCAGCACCAGTTCAGCAGAAGTTGCAGCGCAAGCTGCGGGCACCAGCCGTCAGCCCCGTGCGCCACAACCCACGGCCTCGCGCCGACGTATCTTCGCTCCTGCATTGGCCATAGCCGGAATTGCCGCTGTCACGGGTGGCACTGGCCTTCTCGCGTGGAACCAATGGCAAGCCCAACCCGTGTTTGAGCAGGCCTTTAGCACCTCACGTGGCGAACAGGTTGAAGTGCCTTTGCCCGATGGGACTCGGCTTCGGCTTGACGCCGCTACGCGCCTGGAGGTTGTCTACTACCAGCACCGGCGCGAAGTCAAACTGATAGAGGGGCAAGCGGTGTTTGCGGTTAGAAGCAGTGCCGACCGGCCTTTCCAAGTGCTCGCCGGGCCGCTCCGTGTGACCGTGGTCGGCACGCGCTTTTCCGTGCGGCATACGCCTGAAGTGCCAGACGCCTCGGGCGTAGAAGTCGCCGTAGAGGAGGGCAGGGTACGGGTTGAGCGCGTTGCGGAACGAGCAGACAGCGCACCGAATCCGTCCAAGCTGTCGATGGAGTCCGTCCTTCTCACGGCGGGACAGCAAATCTCTGCCGACCGCTCCGGCGAGATGTCTGCCGTATCGCGTGTCCCTGCTGCGGGCATTGCGTCATGGCGTGCAAATCGTGTCAGTTTCAACAACCGGCGCCTGGACCACGCTTTGGCTGAGCTCGCCCGCTATGGCGACCCTCAGCTGCTTATTCGCGATTCGGTGGTAGCGGCCATGCCCATCACTGGTGTTTTCGACCCACGCGACATGGGTACTTTCCGGCGCTTATTGCCTGCCTCGTTACCCGTACAGCTCAAAGTGGTCAGCGGGGATCTGGCCGAAGTCGTGCTTGTTCGATAGCTCGCGGCGTACCGCCTACCCCAATGTAAGACTTCGGCCCTGCTAAGGGACATCGGTCAACCTATGTCATCTTCAGCACCGTCAACCGTTCTCATTTTTTTTCGAGCTATGGCCTAGGGTATCGAATCCACAGTCCGTCTTCCTAAGTAAGAACTATTCGCTTTTACATTTGGAGGACTGCATGTCTTTTTCAACGATGCGCCCGGCGCCGCTTGCCCTTGCTGTGGCGCTGGCCTTTGCTTCCGGGCCTCTGCTTGCTCAGGGCTCCGGTGCTGGCTTGCCCGGGGCGGCAGCAACCTTCAACATTAGCGCGCAGCCCCTCAGCCAGGCTCTGAACGACTGGGCACTGCAAACAGGAGCACAACTTATTGTGCAGCCGGCATTGGTGAGCGGAAAGAGAGCTCCGGCCGTCTCGGGTTCGCTCACGCCAAACCAGGCGCTGGATCGCCTGCTGAGCGGCAGCGGGCTGATGGCCACTCGGGAAGGCAACGCCATTGTCATCAAGGCGGCGCCGCCGACAGGTGACGCTGCAACGCTGCCCTCAGTGACAGTAACCGCCCTGGCGGAACGCAGCGCTACCACAGAAGGCACGGATTCGCTGGCAGCCCGGGCCGTGAGCATCAACAAGGGCGACCAGGCCATCAAGGACATTCCCCAATCCATTAGTGTGCTCACGCGTAAGCAGATGGACGAACGAGGCATAGTCGATCTGAAGGATGCGATCAATGACACCACGGGTACCGTCGGAATCTCCGGTGTCGGTCAGGGCATGGTGCTCTCCGCACGCGGCTTTCAGATCGACGCTTGGCAATACGACGGCGTGGCCATTCCCCGCAACCACTACACACTGGGCAACTGGGGCACCGAAGACATGGTGTTCTACGATCGTCTGGAAGTTCTGCGCGGTGCTTCAGCGCTGTTGCAGGGAACCGGGAGCCCTGGAGGAGCAGTCAACCTGGTGCGTAAACGCGGGCAGTCAGAGAAAACAGTAGCGTTGACCGCCCGTGCAGGCTCCTGGGACCGCTATGGCATGCAGCTGGACGCTGGTGGCCCCTTGAACAAAGAAGGCACATTGCGCGGCCGCGTGGTCCTTGATGAGGCACGAAGCAACTCTTTCGTCGACTACGCCAATGACCGCACCAGGTCTCTCTATGGCGCGCTTGACTATGACATCAGCCCTGACACGACGCTAGGTGTAGGCATCAGCCATTTGGACAGCAAGGGACGCCCGTTTATTCTGGGTGTGCCGCTTTATGCCGGGGGCAGCGATGTCGGCTTGCCGCGTTCCACGTTCACAGGATCCTGGTGGAACCGATCCAACGTGGAGCAAACCACGATTTATGCGGACATCAACCACCGCTTCAATGAGGATTGGAAGCTCAAGGTCTCCGCTATGCGCATGACCGAGAAAAACTCCTCCAAACATCAGCGCATGAGCGGAGAAGTGGCGCCCGACGGGAGCGGGCCGAGCTATGACGACTGGATCACCGACTTCGACTCTTCGAAAGTGGGGCTCGACGCTTACGTCAACGGCCGCTTCGAAGCCTTCGGCCTACGCAACGAAATCACCGTGGGAGCCAACTACTCGAAGTACAGGTCCAGGGACATGTATGCCCGTACATTCACCGACGGCGCCAACATCTTCGACATTGACCACCATCGTCCTGAGCCAACGGTCGAAAGCCTGTTGGCCGCGGGAGGTAGGCAGTCCCGCTCGGGGTATGACGTACAGCAAAAAGGGGTGTACGGTAGTTGGCGCGCACGGCTCACGGACCCACTCACGGCCATACTGGGTGCACGGGCCAGCTGGTACAACAACACCTTTTCTGACTATCGGCTTGGCTCGCAAACCACTGAATCCACTTCTGGCGAAATCACGCCTTACGCCGGCCTGGTCTACGCACTCACGCCGCAGTGGTCGGTATATGGCAGCTACACCAGCGTGTTTGAACCGCAGTCCTCCAGAACTGTCGCGGGCGATGTGCTGCCTCCTGCAATTGGAAAGAACTACGAAATCGGCATCAAGGGAGAGTTGCTCGATGGCCGGCTGAACACGTCGCTTGCAATATTCCGCTACGACCACAAGAACCGCGCGGTCAACGATCTCGCCTCGGGATTTGCCTGTGATGGCTGGTACTGCTCCACGCCCTCGGGCAAGGTCCGCAGCCAGGGTGTTGACGCTGAAGTCAGCGGAGAAGTGCTCAGAAATCTGCAGGTGATGGTCGGCTATACCTACAACACCACCAGGTTCCTGAGTGATCCCACCAACCAAGGCAAGGTATTTAGCACATGGACCCCCAAACATCTGCTTCGCGCATGGGTTTCCTATAGGTTTCCAGGTGAGTGGAGCCGGCTCACGGTGGGCGCTGGCGTGAACGCCCAAAGCCATACGCTCGACTACAACCGTTCGTTCAACGTGGCGGGTTTTGCCACGGCAAGTCTGCGTGTGGGTTATCAGTTCACGCCTGAGCTCAATCTGGCATTGAACGTGAACAACGTGTTCGACAGGCGTTACCTGCAGCCGGGCTTCATTGGGTACACAGGCGGTACTTATGGCGACCCGCGCAATTTCATGTTGACCTTGAAGTACACGCCCAAGCTGTAACGGCAGGCTCAGCGAACGTGCGACAGAGAGATTCCTTCACACCTTCTCAGCTTATGGCCAAGGCTTTGGGCTGAGCATGATCGTGTGGAAATCCCCTTCGCGCAATAAGCCAAGAAAGTAATGCAATGAAAGAAGGCCTCCGGCAGTGCGCTGCCTGGCTGCACACATGGTCGGGCCTCGTGGTGGGATGGGTGCTGTTTTTTGTCTTCGTGACAGGAACAGCCGGCTATTTTCAGCACGAGATCACTCGCTGGATGCAGCCTGAACAACCCATGGCGCAGCCAGTGGGGCAGACGGCGCCTGTAGCCACCATGCTGGCCGCGGCCCTTGAGCGCCTGGAAAAAGTCGCTCCTGACGCGGCCAGTTGGCGCATCACGCTACCGCACGAAACATTGATTCCTCGTGGTTGGCAAGAGCTTGCGATCCGTTGGGAGCAAATGCCCGAAGCTGGCCACGACTTCGGCGCCACCACCATCGAAAGACTGAACCCCCACACGGGTGCAGTGCTTCCCGCACAGGCAGAACCGCGCGCTACTTCTGGCGGTACTGGCCTGTACCGAATGCATTACGAACTTCACTATATGCCCTACGAGTGGGCCATTCGTATCGTCGGCGCCTGCACCATGCTCATGTTGATTGCCATCGTCAGTGGCGTCATAACGCACAAGAAGATTTTCAAGGACTTTTTCACTTTCCGCCCCGGCAAGGGTCAGCGAAGCTGGCTGGACGCACACAACGCCATTAGCGTGATGGCGTTGCCATTTTTCCTGATGATCACCTACAGCGGGTTGATCTTTTTCATGTACTCCTATATGCCCGCAGGTCGGGATGTCATCTACGGCAGTGGTCCTGTGGAGCGCAAAGCATTCTTCCAGGAGCTGCAAGAGCAGACGGAACATCATCACCTTCCCATCAACCGACCAGCCGCTTCATGGGGGCCGGTGCTGGCTGCAGCCAGCACTACCTGGGGCGAGGGCGGGTTGGCGACGATCACTATTGAGCACCTGAAAGGAAAACCTCCGGAGATCATTCTGGCAAAAGCGCAAGGCGGTAGCGTGGACTTCTGGAACCCGCCTACGCTTCGCTTTCACGCGGAAACGGGAAAGGCCTTGCCCGACGAGCCGCGCCCTGGCGGCAGCGCAGCGCTCACGCAAAGTGTCACTCTCGATCTGCACGAAGGGCTGTTTGCCGGCATCTGGGGCCGATGGCTGTACTTCATAGCCGGACTGCTCGGTTGCGCCATGATTGCCACCGGCCTGGTCCTTTGGACGGTCAAGCGCCGCAAGCACCATCTCTCCAGCGGCCAAGCGAGCGCTGAACATTTTGGGGTCAGGCTCGTAGAGAACTTGAACGTTGCCACCATCGCCGGCTTGCCCCTCGCTGTGGCAGGTTACTTCTGGGCCAACCGACTGCTGCCAGTCGAGCTGTTTGATCGCGCCGCATGGGAATTCCATACCCTGTTCGCAGTGTGGCTGGGCAGCTTGTTCTACGCCTTGGCGCGGCCGCTTACCCGAGCCTGGATCGAGCTTCTTTGGGTTGGCTGCCTGGCCTATGCGCTCGTACCGCTGATCAATGCACTAACCACGGATCGCCATCTGGGCCGCAGCCTGAGCGCGGGCGACTGGGAGTTCGCGGGCTTTGATTTGACCATGCTGGCATTGTCCGCTTTGATCGCCGTCATAGCGCTCAAGGTGCAGCGGCGCCTGAAGCCCGAGCAGCCCGGCATACCTGTTGTGCAAGAGGCAGAGGCGCTTGCAAAAGGGATTGTCAAAGGTATTGGCAGAGGAGGCGTTGCATGAGCAAGCCCTCCACACCCACCGCTGCCTACCGCTGGTCCGTCGCTTCGCGAGTGGCAGCCGCCGCGCTGGGCGGCTACGCGTTGTCTTCGGTGGCGACCGTACTCTTGGGCCTCGTCTGGCCTGCGCCTAAAGCGCAAGCCGTGCTCTGGGCCACCATGCTGAGCTTTGTGGTCTACACCGTCGCCGTGATCTGGGCGTTCTACACCCGCAGCGCCAGCCGAGCCTGGATGGGCATGGCGTTGGGAACGGCTGTCTGTACGGCGCTGTCATGGTGGCTCATCCGCGGAGCAGGCGTATGAACGCTCCCATCTTGACAGGCGCCCACCTGGGCATCCTGGCCGTGAGCCTGACAGGCTTTTTTGCACTCGCACTGGCTACTGAGCGCTATTCCGAACACCTGCTGGGCTATTTGCCTGCACCGCGCTGGCGACTGCTTGCTCGGATCTTCGGATGGCTGCTGCTCAGCCTCTCGCTGGCCTGGGCCATTGCGGTACTGGACATCGGCGTGGGCGTGACCCTCTGGTTAGGGTGGCTGAGCATCGCGGCGCTGGCCTGGGTCTTCATTTTCCCCAAATGGCCCTGGCAGCCGCCGGTACGACACAAGCCGACACGCCTGCCTAAGCCCAATCAGGAGTCCGTTCAACCCATCTCGGAGTCCCGTGTTCAGCGTTGGATCGCTTCGGGCCTGTTCGTGACCACAATCGCAGGGTTCTCCATTGCCCTGGCGCGCACGGAGTCGCAGCCTCTCAAAAACCCAGGCGCGCTGCAGGCCTCCATAGGCCCCTGGCGTTTTACTCTGGCTGAGGCCTACCAAAGCCCGCCCGAAGTCATGGAAATGGACGTTCCGATGAAGCAATACCGCTTGCGCTTTTGCGACACCTGCGACAACGAGATTCGACAGGCCTACCTGAAAGTGCACAAGCCTCGATCGGCATACGCCACGGGCATGGGCTTTACGGGCCAGCGCTGGGAGAGGCGGGTGGAGATTCCGCTGCCCAGCACCACCCAAGCGGGCAGCGAGTTATGGCTTACGGTGGTGGGCAAGGATGGCCAGGTGCACCAGAGAGCATGGCGGATAGAACAAGTCTCGCCGTCCACGGTCGCCTGGTTCGACGAAAGGAGGAGGGCTCATGCGCAGCATTGACCCAAAGCAAAAGAAGATGCACTGGGTGACGGGCTTAGTCATGAGTTTGACTACCCTGGGCGCCTTCAATGCCCATGCCCATGAGCCCGTTGCGCGTTGCTTTCTGCTGGACGAAACCACTGTGCGCTGTCGGGGTGCCAGCAACGATGGCGACGAGATGCCCGGCTCGCGCATGCAAGTGATCGCAGTGGATGGCCCGACGCTGCTGGAAGGCAAGCTTGGGAAGGATTCCACTTGGACATTCAAGAAGCCTGCAAAGAATTTCTACGTCTTGTTTGACACCGGACCAGGCTTGCAGATCACCGTGGAACAAGATGAGATCACCTCGCCGCCACGTGAACGCATACCGCTCTGGATGAAATATCCATAAACCCGTATCAGTAATCAGGAGAATCCATGACGCATACGCGATCTTCCAGGAACCATTTCCTGCGTCGACTAGGCGCAGGGGTTTTGGGGGTTTCCGGTCTGTTCGCCACCACGCTGGCATATGCGGACTATCTTTGGTTGCAACTTCGTAGCAGTGGCGTCCATGTGTACGCAGGCGAACTGAGCAAGCCCCTGGATAAGCTGCCCGCGCTGACGGATGTGCGGGTTGTAGTGCCCGAGGGCAAGCCGGCACCCCACCATGAACAGGCTTCGGATCACTTCAAGCTTGCAACAGGGGAGGGCATTAAGGACGATATGCGGTTTACCGCAACGCACGCCGGATCGGACGGCGTGCTTACCTATTACCAGACTCGACTGGGAAGAAATGAAATCAAGGCTATCAACGACCTTGAGCTGGTGCCCACGGTATCGGGAGGCAACACTTTTCGCCTGATGTTCAAGGGTCGCCCTGTGACTGCCAGCCAAGTGAACGTAGACACCACCGAAGGCTGGCGCCGCGTGCTGTCGCCAGCTGAAGACGGCACGGTAAGTTTCACACCATCGTTTCCCGGTTTGTATGTGCTTGAAGTCACTGCGCGTATTGACAACGGCAGTGTGACGCTAGGGGGGAAAAAGTATGACGACGTTCGTCACACGGCAACACTCAGCTTCGAGGTCCCCCGGTGATCTCGTCCACATGCGCCGCACCACTTGATACTTCTGCGAAGCAGGTTTGTTTAGTCCGATCCGGGCGGAGTTAACATCCCGCCGTCGATATGCACCGCGCCAAGTGAACGATCAATGACCGGGAATAAACAAATACGCATCGCTGCGGCCATAATCACTCGTTCGGACGGCCAAACCTTGTTGGTGAGGAAGGCTGGAACTTCAGCATTCATGCAGCCCGGCGGCAAGATGGAACCTGCGGAGTCTGCGGGCCATGCACTCTGCCGCGAACTTCATGAAGAGCTCGCTCTATCCGTGGAACCGGACGAGCTTTTGTATCTTGGGCAATATTCTGCCGTTGCAGCTAATGAGCCCGGCAATACAGTCGTAGCCGAGGTCTTTCATCTGCGCGTGACATCTGATGTCTTTCCCGCTGCAGAGATTGAAGACGCCATGTGGGTGAATCCTGATGCCCCTGGAGATTTGGTTTTAGCGCCACTGACGCGAGACCTGCTTTTGCCTTTGTGCGCCAAGCCGCCTATTGCGGTGGGCTGAAGGACAAACACGTCGACTGAGAAGGCAGGCCTGCGCGCAGGCATGAATGCCTAATTAGCCGCGCTTATCGAAGGTACATCGCGCGGAAGGGTTATAAATGATAAGCATTCTCAATTGATGGTATGATGACCTCATGGACAAGGATCTCAGACCGAGTTTCTTGTCAGGCAGTTCATCGTGGGACGGCCCAGGGCTTCATAGCCGCTGCGGCCGATTTTGCTAGCCATCGGTTCTATCGGCCAGCCATGCACTTTTTTCCCGAACTGCGCAATGAACGCTGCATGTCATGCAGCCTCAACATTTGGAGTAGGCTCGCGCAAGCCTCACAAGACAACGCAAGACAACAGGACACCGTGAGAGGTGTTCCATCTTGTTGACTTTGCCGGAGCATGCCCAATTTGGCATGCTCTTTCGCTCCTGATCCTGCGATTGGCGATACTCCAGCGTCTGGGAACATGTTATTCATCTTTCCAGCCTTGTTGGAAAGAAGATGCCACGACGCCAGCGCGGTTCGCAGCGTTGCTTCTTTCCCATGGCATAACCGTCGCGTGCAAAGCGGGGCCTTTCGGTCACGCAGAATTCCCGCCCCGCATTTGTGATCGCGCTGGTCAAGTATCCGTCTATGAATTTCTTGCTTTTGGTTTTAGAGGAAAGTCCGTGAAGTCTGCGAGCGATAGTTGGTTCGACGAAGCGTATTACCAGCGCTACTATTTCGATAAGAAAACGAGCGTGGTTGACCCTATGCACATCGAGCGGCTGGGTAGCTTTGTGTGCAGTTATCTAAAGTATCTGCGACTGCCGGTGCACAGGGTGCTGGATGTGGGTTGCGGAATTGGGCTGTGGCGCGACGTGATTGCAAGGCATTTCCCTCAGGCCAGGTTTCATGGCGTGGAGTTCAGCGCCTATCTGTGCGAGCGCTTTGGCTGGGAGCGTGGTTCGGTGGTTGACTACCGTGCGAACAAGCCGTTTGATTTTGTTATCTGTCAGGGGGTACTGCCTTACCTGAGCCCGGAAGACCTCAAGCTCGCACTGCGCAACTTTGGCGCGCTGAGCCAGGGCGCGCTCTACATAGAGGCTGTCTCCCATGAGGACTGGGAGCGCGAGACCCTCGATGAAACCTTGACAGATCCGCGCCTGTTCCGGCATCGTGCTCAGCTCTACCGGCGTGGGCTGTCGCGGAGTTTCAATGAGCTCGGCGGCGGCGTCTGGCTAAATCGCGACGCGCCGGTGCCGCTGTTTGAGCTTGAAAGCGCGGCCCGTTGAAACCCGACCACATCAGCTCTCCTCCGCTCGCACCGCATGCGGTCTCGCTGCTGCGTACGCGTCGAATTGCGCGTAGCACCAAGCCGTTCATGGCCCGTGGGGGAGTGCGCGGGGAGCGCTGTACTGGCTGCCGCCTGCGGCCTAGTCATTGCCTGTGCTCGCAGCGCCCCACCCAGGCAACGCAGGCGGGCGTTTGCCTTTTACTCGCAGACACTGAGCCCCTCAAACCCAGTAACACGGGCTGGCTCGTGGCCGATGTGGTGGCAGACACCTTCGCATTCGGCTGGGCACGGACTGAAGTGGACGCCGATCTATTGGCGTTGCTTGCTGACCCCGAGTGGCAGCCGTATATTGTCTTTCCTGGTGAATATGTGAGTGCCGAGCGTGTGCTGCATTCGCTTGACGCACCAAAACAAGAGTCGGACGGGGTCGCGCAAAAGCGCCCTTTGTTTGTTCTGCTTGATGCGACCTGGTCCGAAGCGCGAAAAATGTTCCGCAAGAGCCCATATCTGGATCGCTTTCCGGTGCTGAGCCTGCAACCTGAGCGGCTATCTCGCTATCGCTTGCGCCGCTCCACGCGCAGTGACCACTTTTGTACGGCCGAGGTTGCAGCTATGTGTCTGGAGCTTAGTGGCGATCTTCGGGCCGCGCAGACACTCGAAGCCTATCTGGATCTATTTACCCACTACTATTTGCAGGCCAAGCAACAATTGCCGGCGAACATGGACAGCCCAGCCTGCCAAGCCTGGCGGAATGCACGCACGCATCTTCCGGCAAGCTGAAGTCTGCTGGTCATTGAGGCCGTGCCGTGGCCTGTATGCGGCACAATGGCCAGTACTCCCTCTCTCATACTTTATGCCTTCCCACCCACCTTCGGAGCCAGATCAGGCGCCCATGTGTGATTCCTGCGCCGGAATCCAGCTTAATTGGCGCCGTGCCCCAGGCCACGCCGAATTGGCCCAGCGTCGCAATCGTAAAGAGGAGCGCGCGTCTGGGTTGGTCACTGTTACTCGATATCAGTGCGAGCGTTGTGCGACGATTTGGGATTACGAGAACGACACCCAGAACCTGCATGCGGGCTGGTCGGTTGTGAAGATCTAGGCTCCCCGGGCCTTTCATCTGCTTATCTTTCAGCCCCTTGAATCGGTGCTTTCGAAGCTTGGCCTCCTGAGACGTAACAGGACTGGCTGACCACGGGTGCGCGGAAAGAGCAGGCTACCCTGATGAGGCTGCCCCGGTCTCGACGGATTCGTCAAAGCAACCAATGCAGGCATCGAGTAGCTCATGCAGTGCGGCAACCCTGTCTTCGCCCAAGCGTTCATTCAGCGCGACCTGCGCGGCCTTCCACGCCAGCTGAGTCTCGCTTCTCTTGGCCCGACCCGCTGAGGTAGCCTCCACGAGCCGGCTGCGCGCATCCTTGCCCGCACGTACCTCTATCAGTCCCAGTGCAGAGAGCGGTTGCAGATTGCGCGTCAGCGTGGACGCATCCATCTGCATGCGTCTGGCTAGTTCACCGGGCTCGATAGGGCCCAGCCCCACAACATGAGACAACAAAGCGTATTGCGTGTTCTTGAGTCCAGCGGACGCAACATACTGGTCGTAGTGCCGGGTGGCCAAACGAGTGAGTTGACGTAGCTTCAGGTTAGTACAACCTTGTGGCTTGAGGGCGCTATTCATGTGATACATTGTACCTGCAACTATTGCATATACAATATTAATCCTGAAGGGAAGATATACATGGATGTCGAAAAAGTTGTTGCACTTTGGGAGGCTGATGAGGCGCGTGTTCGTGCGCGTTTGGCTGCGCCTGACTCCAAACCCAAACTGAAGGCGACGGATCTCTCGGGTATGCAAATCTTCGAGGCCATCTTCGCAGGGGATCTGCCTCCTGCGCCCATTGGGGAGACACTGGACTTCGTGCCAATCCACATGGAGCCTGGTTCAGCGGTGTTTCAAGGCCGGCCAAAGCGTCGGCATTACAACCCATTGGGTACGGTGCACGGCGGATGGTTCGCCACACTGCTCGACTCGGCTTTGGGCTGCGCAGTCCATACGACACTCCCTGCGGGAAAGGGCTACACCACTCTGGAGTTGAAGGTGAACATTGTCCGTCCACTCCATGACCGAGTGCCTTTTGTTCGCGCTGAAGGCAAGATTGTCCACCCCGGGCGCCAGGTAGCCACGTCCGAGGCGCGCATTGTCGGCCCGGATGGCAAGTTGTACGCCCACGCCAGCACCACGTGTCTCATCTTCGATGTCCCTCAGTCAGCGTCTTGATAGAAGCATGAAGACAGCTGCAAAGATTCTGCATTCCGTGCAGAGTCAATTTTCAAAGCACTTTTAATTGACGGAATTTCCATGAGTACTCTTTATCTGGAAGATTTCACTCCCGGCCAGCGACTGGGCGGTGCCACGCGTATTCGCGTGGAAGAGAGCCGAATCAAGACTTTCGCCTCGGAGTTCGATCCACAGCCTTTTCACCTGGATGAGACAGCTGCGACCGCCTCGATCTTTCGCGGCCTGGCCGCCAGCGGCTGGCACACAGCTGCCATTACCATGCGCTTGCTGGTCGAAAGCGACTTCAAACCTGCGGGTGGCATCGTAGGGGCTGGTTTCGATGAACTGCGCTGGCCTCGACCCGTGCGTCCTGGTGATGAATTGCGTGTTGAAAGCGAGATTCTGGAGGTGCGGCCCTCAAAGTCTCGTCCGGAGCAAGGTCTGGTAAAGGTTCGCACCAACACATTGAACCAGGACGGCCATGTAGTTCAGACCTCGGTCGGCAATCTAGTGGTCCAGAGACGTCCCAATTCAGCGCAGTGAATGCCCTGTAGCAGCGGGCTTGGCGAGAGCTCAGAAGATGTGAAGGACAGCGTCATGCCATAGGTCCGAGAAGCGCATTCAGCGAAAGTGCTTGGTCTGCTCAGCTTGCGGAGGCTTAAAGCTGGTGCAGTGAGAAATTTCGAAAGAACTCCATGAGTCAATCCAGTCGTCACTTGCCAGCCACGTCCAGGTTTTCTCGCCATGCCCTGTGGCTCGTGCTCATTGCGGCCGCAGGAACTTACGCGCTCTCCATGGGCGTGCGCAACACGATGGGCTTGTACCTGTCGTCCTTGAACACAGCCACCGGCCTCGGCATTGGCAATATCAGTCTGGCGTTTGCCTTCGGGCAGCTATGGTGGGGCCTGACTCAACCATTTGCGGGCGCCGTGGCCGACCGCATTGGCACAGGACGCGTCATTTTCATAGGCATTTTGCTGGTGGCCATCGGGACGGTGATCACCCCGCTCATGACCTCCACCATGGGCCTGATTTTCGCCATTGGCGTACTGGCTGCCGGTGGGGCCGGCATGGCCGGACCGTCGGTATTGATGGCAGCTACGGCTCGGCTGGTGCCCGCTGAACGACGAGGCATGGCCTCGGGCATCGTCAACGCTGGCGGATCGTTCGGCCAATTCGCCATGGCTCCCATCGCGATCGGCTTGACGGCAACTCTTGGCTGGGCCGCCTCCATGCAGTGGCTGGGCGTGCTGGTCCTTCTGGCGTTGCCTGCCATCTGGATGCTCAAGGGCAACTCCAAAGCCATGGCCGCCGCCGCAGCAGCGGCTTCTGGCAAAAAGGCGCTCACCGCACGCGAAGCGCTGAGCCAGGCGTTGGCAACGCCGAGCTACGGTTTTCTCGCGCTGGGCTTCATGGTGTGCGGCTTTCACGTGGCGTTCCTGGCAACTCATCTGCCTGGTGTCGTCGAAGCCTGCGGCCTACCGCCAGCCATCGCGGGCTGGTCCCTGGCCATGATCGGCCTATTCAACATTGTCGGGAGCCTGGCTATGGGCTGGGCAGTAGGGCGTTGGCGCATGAAGTCTCTTCTCTCCATGCTCTACGCTGTTCGCGGTTTGGCAGTGCTGGTGTTCCTGTTGGCACCCAAGACGCCGGCCATCATGCTCATATTTGCAGCAGTGATGGGGGTGACTTACCTCTCTACAGTTCCCCCCACGGCTGGGCTGGTCGCCAAGATGTTTGGTCCCTCCAACATGGCCATGTTATTTGGTGTTTTGATGCTGGCGCACCAGATAGGCGGCTTTGCTGGTGCCTACCTGGGCGGCCAGGTGTTCCAGGCCACCGGCAGCTACGACTGGGTCTGGTACATCGACATTGCGCTTGCTGCAGGCGCTGCTCTCATCCATCTTCCCATTCGGGAAGCCAAACTCAGCTTGCGCCCTGCGACCGCTTGAGTGGGCAACTTCGGGTTTTTCCAGGGGCAGGACGTGCGGTCACCGTGGGACTGCACAGCAAGTTTTGAGTCATACCTGAGATTCATAATTGGAATTAGCCTCGCACAGGGGAATGGTTTGAAACGAACGTATACATCGTTGGTTTCAAATTCACGCCAATGACTCAATACGTCGCCGTACTGCGTTTGAAACGGTAACGAATGGGGCTCACGATATGGGGTGTTAGTGCGCTAACATGCGGCGGGAGCACCTCCGTGCATCGAGGACCAGCGTTGTCAGCTTGCCTGCGATGAGCCTGGAATGCTGCTCCAACTCCTATTCCATGATGCAATAACCTATGGCCGAAGCGTTCGATTTTTTTCAAGCGTGGCTCAAGAATCCTTTGCGAGTGGCCGCCGTCGTCCCCTCAGGAAAGGCGCTCGCTCAACTCATCACCTCGGAGATTTCCCCAGACACCGGGCCAGTGATTGAACTGGGGCCGGGCAGCGGGGTTTTTACGCGGGCCTTGATTGATCGCGGCATCAGGCAGGAAGATCTTGCACTGATCGAGTTCGGAGCAGAGTTTGCTCAAGCACTTCGCTTGAGCTATCCGAGAGCCTGCACTCTGCGCATGGATGCTGCGCGACTGCGCACCGCCGACATCTTTGAGGGCCGGCCCGCAGGTGCTGTCGTCAGCGGACTGCCACTATTGACCATGCACCCGCTTAAGTCGGCTGCCATTTTGAGGGGCGCTTTTCGCAAAATGAAACCGGACGGTGCTTTCTACCAGTTCACCTACGGACCGCGTTGCCCTGTGCCGCGCAAGCTATTGACTCGCCTTGGCCTGCAAGCACAGTGGATTGGCGGCACGCTCACCAACATCCCGCCAGCCTCGGTCTACCGGCTGAGCCAGATTCAGAGTTCCCATTGAGGAAGGCGCGTTAACCAAAAGCTTGAAGGTTCCGATTCGGATCCTCAGGCCAGGTCACGCTCGACTATTGCCTCAATCTCAGCCCACTCGTCATCGGTGAACAACCGAGAGCGGGTATGAAAAGCCCGTCCGGTATTTCCTTCCAGCGAAAAGGTACCACCACTGCCTTCAATGACATCCAGAATGAGTTGGGTGTGCTTCCAGTATTCATACTGAAGTTTGCCTATGTAAAAGGGCACCTCACCCACTTCTCCCAGTTTGATGTCCTGGGAGCCAATGGTCAAATCTGTTGGTAGATAGCAATTGGCAGCGCTGTTGTCGCAACAACCGCCGGACTGGTGAAACATGATCTGGCCATGCAGCGCTTTCATCTCTTCAATGAGCGCCAGGGCGGCAGGAGTTGCAATGACGCGTTCGACCATAAGAAGACCTCCACTGCCATATCAAGAGGAAAAGGGCGAATCGCTTCGCCCCTGGAAAAAAATAGCGACGAAAACGATCTATTAGAGCCTGTTCAGAGCCTCCTCACTGTGCGATGGTGTTCGTTGCACGCCGCCTGAAACACGGGGTCTGCACTCGCGCAGAGGCTATCAACAGGCTCTTAGAAGAATCCCAGTTTGTTTTCGCTGTAGCTCACCAACAAGTTCTTGGTTTGCTGATAATGGTTCAGCATCATCTTATGGTTTTCGCGGCCAATGCCCGACTCCTTGTACCCGCCGAAGGCAGCATGCGCCGGATAGGCATGGTAGCAATTGGTCCACACACGGCCAGCCTTGATAGCCCGTCCCATGCGGAAAGCCAGGTTTCCGTTGCGTGTCCACACGCCGGCACCCAGACCATACAGTGTGTCGTTGGCGATTTCCAAGGCCTCTGCCTCGTCCTTGAAAGTGGTGACAGCCAGGACAGGGCCGAAGATTTCTTCCTGGAAGATGCGCATCTTGTTGTGGCCTTTGAACAGAGTGGGTTGTACGTAGTAGCCACCTTCGAGATCGCCACCCAACTTAGCCTGTTCACCCCCGGCAAGTACTTGCGCACCTTCTTGCTTGCCCAGCTCCAGGTAGGACAGGATTTTTGTGAGTTGCTCCTTGCTCGCCTGTGCACCCATCATGCTGTCACTATCCAACGGGTTGGCGTGCTTGATGGCTGCCACCCGTTTAAGAACCTTTTCCATGAACTTGTCGTAGATGCTCTCCTGAATAAGCGCTCGGCTCGGGCAGGTGCAGACTTCGCCCTGATTGAACGCAAAGAGCACCAGCCCTTCGATCGCCTTATCCAGGAACGCGTCGTCTTTGTCCATGACGTCTGCGAAGAAGATGTTCGGTGATTTGCCACCAAGCTCCAGGGTGGCCGGAACCAGGTTGTTGGCCGCTGCCTGAGCGATCACGCGGCCGGTGCTGGTCGATCCAGTGAAGGCAATTTTCGCGATACGCTTGCTTTGAGCCAGCGGCATTCCTGCTTCGCGGCCAAAGCCGTTGACGATGTTCAACACGCCCGGCGGCAAAAGATCACTGATCAGTTCTGCAAGAATCAAAATGGAAACCGGCGTTGATTCCGCTGGCTTCAGCACGACCGCGTTTCCAGCGGCCAGAGCAGGGGCCAGCTTCCACGCGGCCATGAGAATAGGAAAATTCCATGGAATGATCTGACCCACTACGCCCAGCGGTTCGTGAAAGTGGTAAGCCACCGTGGTCTCGTCCAGTTCGCTGAGGCCGCCTTCCTGCGCGCGCAGGGCGCCGGCGAAGTACCGAAAATGGTCCACCGTCAGTGGAATATCGGCTGCCAGCGTCTCGCGAATAGCCTTGCCGTTGTCCACGGTTTCTGCATATGCCAGCACCTCCAGGTTCTGCTCAATCCGGTCAGCAATCTTCAGCAGCACATTGGCACGGTCAGCTGCAGGCGTTTTGCCCCACGCATCAGCGGCCTTGTGGGCTGCATCCAGTGCCAGCTCGATGTCCTCCGCTCCCGAGCGAGCAGCCTGCGTATAAATCTTGCCATTGACCGGGGTAATGACGTCGAAGTATTGACCCTTGACCGGTGGCACGAATTTGCCGCCGATGAAGTTGTCGTAACGGGCTTTGAACTCGACTTTTGCGCCGGCCTGGCCGGGGGCTGCATAAATTGCCATGGAGGTCTCCTTATTGGTAAGAGGTTCAACTGGGGGATGCGGAACACTCCGCACACTTCATCTCATTGCAAGACCGATGCCATGGCGTTAGATGACCTGAAGACTCAGGGTAAACACTGTAGTTTTGCCGGAAACCGCGTGGCGGAACAAGCTCCAGGCCCATGTACCTCGTCCGAATTGGAGCAACACGTTCCATCACAGCGCAGGCTCACTGTTTCAGAATGGAGCAATCTGTACCCGCCGCCCCGTAGAGAAAAGTGCAGCACCGCTTGACTCAAACCGGGCCTTGTAATCAACTCGGCGTCCAAAACTCAGTCAATTGTGATAGTGTGGGACCCAAGGGTTTAGGGCGCGTTCACAAGTAAGTTCGCTCCCGCGTAAGGCTCTGACGAGCCGCAGTCACCACGCCCTAGCCCAGTTGTCAGTGCTTTGACAGTTCTTCAGGAAACGCGGATGGATCACAACAAGGCTCCGTTGCTCAGCGACTTGCATACGAATGCCGCCTCCAGCAGGGCCGGGCGCTGGAGAACTTCGCCCCAAAGTGCGGGCGACTATCTGTACGCGGGAGTACAAAGCAAGGAGGTCGGCCACTCGGTCACACCACCTGGCGCGAACGGCGAGGGCAGGGCCGATGCGTATATTCCCTTGGCGCACGAGCGTTCCCGCGCGCACGGCTTGGGTAGCGGTGACATCCCTGATTTCGCCAGTCCCAACACCTCGCTGTTGCGAAGCGAACTGGAAGCAAACCACTTCTTGTTTCAGCACGCGGCTCCCGTGATGGAAACCCTCTACGGGCAGATAGCCAACACCCATAGCATGGTATTGCTTACCTCTGCTTCAGGAATGATTCTCCATTCATTGGGTGACAACGACTTTCTGGAAAAAGCTCAGCGCGTTGCCTTGACGCCCGGTATGGATTGGTCTGAACGCGGCAAAGGCACGAACGCGGTGGGAACTGCACTCACAGAGGGTGAGGCCCTGACCGTCCATGGTGACCAACACTACCTGGAAGCCAACCATTTCCTTACTTGCTCGTGCGCTCCTATTTATGACCCACACGGTCAGGTCATAGGCGCTCTCGATGTCTCGGGGGATCGGCGGGGATACCACCAGCACACGCTGGCGTTGGTGCGTATGTCGGCTCAGATGATTGAGAACCACATGTTTGCCGGTGTATTTCCGAGGGCCATCCGCTTGCATTTTCACGCGCGGCCCGAGTTCCTGGGCACTCTGGTGGAAGGTATCGCGGCCTTCACGCCCGATGGCCGCTTTCTGTCTGCCAACCGCAGCGCTCAGTTTCAACTCGGACTGCCTTTCAACGCACTCAAGGCGCATACTTTTTCGTCGCTCTTCGGGCTGCCGATTTCCTCTCTAGTAGAAGAATCCTGGGGGGGCCTGCCGACACCCCAACAATTTTGCATGCATAACGGCGTGAGTGTCTGGTGCCGCGCTCAATTGGAACGCGAACCAACCTGGGCGGCGCCTCGCTCATCAGCGGGGACTGCGGCAACAAGGCCTTCGGCATCTCCTGCGGTGCGCAAACCCCGTTTTTCATCATTGCAGTATCTGGACACAGGGGACGCTCAGGTCTCAGCGGTCATTCGCAAGCTCCGCTTGCTGTCTGGTCGCGACATTCCCATCATGATTCTGGGTGAGACCGGAACAGGCAAAGACCTGCTTGCGCAAGCCGTCCACAGTGATTCCGAGCGAAGAGGGGGACCCTTTGTCTCTGTCAACTGCGCCTCCATTCCGGACACTTTGATTGAAGCCGAGTTATTTGGCTACGAGGAGGGCGCTTTTACGGGTGCGCGCAAAAAAGGCTCTCCGGGCAAGATTCTTCAGGCCAGCGGCGGAACCCTGTTTCTCGATGAGATCGGTGACATGCCCAAGCATCTACAGGCGAGACTGCTGCGCGTGCTTCAGGAGCGAAAAGTAAGCCCGCTTGGTTCGGGCAAGGAAATAGATGTCGACCTGGCGGTGATCAGTGCCACGCACAAGAATCCCAAGTCCATGATCCTCGCTGGAGACTTCCGAGAAGACCTGTATTACCGTCTTAACGGCCTGGTGGTCAAATTGCCAGCACTGCGTGACCGCACGGACTTTGATTTTGTGATGCGCCGGCTTATTGATAGCCTCTGCGAAGGCAACGATCCGGTGGCTATTTCCGGGGACGTTGTTGATATGTTCCATCGCTATCACTGGCCAGGCAACTTTCGCCAACTGCATAACCTGTTGCGGACAGCGGTTGTGATGGTGGGAGAGGATCGGCTAATTGAACGCGGTCATCTCCCTGATGACTTTCTGGAAGAGGTGGGTTTTGAAGACGTGCGTGACGTCATCTTGCAAGCTCAAGCCGTGGATCGGTTGTCACTCGCTCAGAACCATGACGCCCCTGCATCGCTTCAGTTCATAGGATCTAACGAGAGCTCAAGTCCCGTGCAAAGCCTTCAGGATTTGGCTCTTCAGGCCATGGCTCAGTCTTTGCGTGAGCACAAAGGAAATATTTCTGCCGTGGCCAAAGCTCTCGGTATATCGCGCAACACCATCTACCGAAAGAAGCATCTGCTTCCCCCGGGGCTGCTCGATTAGCCGAGGGCTTTGGAAAGGCCCAGCTCTAGTTTAATTTGATCTTCTTATCGATCTTGACTGAGGCTTTTTCATCGCGCTTGCGCGCAATGAACACTCGCTTCATGTAAGCCACATCAGCGGTGGACAGATGTTTCTGTGCCGCGAGAAATTGTTCTTGTTCCTCTTCCCTGACGTGGTGTAGATACTCGTCCTTCGCCTTCTTGAAACGGCGCATCCAAGTCGGAGAAGCCATATCCCGTGCGGCAAGGTCAGCTAGCATTTCGTCCAGCTCTTTATGCTCGCTGACCGCATGTCTTGCGTCGTCAGTGGTCTTGGGATTTCGCATCACTGTAGACCAAAGTGCCTGCTCTTCTGCGGCTGAGTGGGCCTTGATTTCCTTTACAAGCTCCCTGAAAAGCTTCTTCCTTTCAGGCGACTTCCCTTCAGTTTCTTCAATCATGGCGAAGAGAGCGCGATGCATATCGTGATCTTCCACAAGGCGGCCGAAAATATCGGGATTGCCGCGGAAGGTGGTCGCAGGAGTGCTTCCAAGCCTGACGGGCAGGTCGGGAACGATGGCCTTTGCCTTGGCAATGGATTTGGCCTTGGCCTGAGCTTGAAATGTTTGTGGGTGCATTTTTGAAAGCGCTTAGCGGGGGGTGGTCGTAAAAGGAGTGATCACACCTGGCTCAATGCGCTGGTCTGTAGTTATGGGCAGATGGCAACAATCATCATCCCCACGCACACGCAGACGTGTAAGAAAAATGCTGAAAGCGATGTCGTAGAAGGCAGCAAGGCCGATTTCATACATTTGACGCGGCTTCCGCTTACGCTACGCGTGCATTTCCGTTGCCAGAATGCGGGCATGACAAGACATCAAAGCTGCATCGTCATGGACCTCCGATGGCGGAACTGATCGAGTTGACGGATCGTGGCCTTTACTGCGAAGCGGGAGACTTCTTCATAGATGCGTGGAAGCCTGTTCACCGAACGTTTGTGACCCATGGCCATGGCGACCATGCGCACACTGGGATGCAGGAGTATTGGTGCGCGCGTGAAAGTGAGCCTATTCTGAATTGGCGCCTGGGCGATCAGAAAATTCACACCATGCCCTACGGTGAGACCCGTCAATTCGGTGACGTTACCGTATCGCTTCACCCTGCAGGCCATATTCTCGGTTCAGCGCAAGTGCGTGTAGAGCACCAAGGTGAGGTCTGGGTCTTCACAGGTGACTTCAAGCGCGATCCAGACCCCACTTGCGCGCCATTCGAAGTGGTCACTTGTGATGTCTTTATCTGTGAAGCGACCTTTGCATTCCCCGTGTACGCATGGCCGGACACCAGAGACGAGATAGCCCGAGTTCTTCAGTGGCGTGAGCAATGTGAAGCCCAAGGCAAGGCGGCCATCCTCTACGCGTACGGATTGGGCAAGTCTCAGCGCATCCTGGCGGAACTGGATGGCTTGCTCGATCTGCCAGTGTTGCTGCATGGAGCCATGGCGAAAGGCGTAGAGATCTATCGTCAGGCAGGTATTTCCCTGACGCCTACAGAGCTGGTTCTTGACTTGCCTGTGGAAACGGATTTTTCGGGTCGCCTGATACTGGCTCCCCCGTCCGCCCAGGATTCGGCGTGGACCAGGCGTTTTCGTCACTTCGAACAGGCGCTGGCTTCTGGCTGGATGCAACTGCGCGGAAACCGCCGTCGCCGCAATTTGCAAAGAGGCTTCGTCATTTCAGATCATGCGGATTGGCGATCCCTGGTCAACACTATTCGTGAATCAGGCGCAAAGCGGGTGTTGGCAACGCACGGCAATACAGACGCGCTGATTCCCTTCCTTGAACGCGACCTAGGCCTGCAAGCTGAGCGGCTTCGCACTGTTTACGGAGACGAGGAGGAGCTTGTCGATGCAGGAGATGCAGGAGCTTCCGCATGAATCGCTTCGCAGAGTTGTATCAAGTTCTGGACCAGTCTTCAGGAACACGCGCTCGCGAGGACGCTGTGCAAGCGTACTTCGCCAGCGTGAGCAGTACGGAGGCCAGTTGGGCCATACACGTACTTGGAGGGGGCAAAGTCAATGCCGGACGGCACCGTGTGGCCAAAACCACCGAGCTGAGGGAGTGGGTCAGTGAGCTCACCGCGCTCCCGCTCTGGCTTGTAGAGGACAGTTATCGTCAGGTTGGCGATTTGGCCGAAACCCTCGCGCTGCTGGTGGCTGCACAAGGGCCGAGCTTGCCGCCGATGCATAAGGCGGAATCTTTGGAGGCGGCGTGGTCGGTACCAGACAAAGCGAGCTCACTTGCCGACTGGATCGAGAAATTTCTTCTGCCGCTATCCGGTGAAACGCCTGAGATAAGGAAGAGCGCTATTCACACTGCATGGTTGTGCCTCGACACGGAGTCCAGGCTCGTGTTCAATAAGCTGCTCACTGGGTCGCTGCGCGTCGGTGTGTCACGCCGAACTATCCAGGTCAGTCTAGCCCGACTTGCGGGCATCAGCACCGCAGATATGGCCCACCGAATGGTGGGAGAGTGGCTGCCTTCTGCTCAATCCTATGAGACTCTCATGGATACGAGTGTTTCAGCGCGTTCATTGGATAAACCTTATCCATTTTTTCTGGCTTCCCCGCTAACTGCAGAGGCCGAATCGCTGGGCTCGCCGGGGGCCTGGCAGGCCGAGTGGAAATGGGATGGCATCCGGGTGCAACTGGTGTACCGAGAGGGTCATGCGCCTTACCTCTGGTCCCGGGGTGAGGAGCGCCTGGATGGTCGATTTCCGGAACTGGAGGCGCAGGCCGTTCGACTGCCTCCAGGAGTGGTGTTGGACGGAGAATTGCTTGCATGGGATGAGGCGGCAAACCTCCCGCGCGCATTCGTGGCCTTGCAAAAACGCATTCAGAAGCGAAGCCCTTCGGCCAAACTTCTGAAGGAAACGCCCGTCCGAATCCTCTTTTATGACTTGTTGGAGTCCAACGGAGAAGATTGGCGCTCAAGACCACTGGCTGAGCGGAGGATTGAACTGGAACGCGTTCTTGCGCAGAGCGAAGTTCAAAGCTCGCTTTTGGGATTGTCCGAAGTGGTCGAATTCAATGGCTGGCCTGAGCTGGGTCAAACCCGCGCCAGATCCGCCGAACAACGCGCCGAAGGCCTTATGCTCAAAGCGCTGAACTCTCCCTACCAAGAGGGGAGAAAAAGAGGCGATTGGTGGAAATGGAAGATAGACCCCTTCACCATTGACGCCGTTTTGATCTACGCCCAAAGCGGTAGCGGCCGCAGAAGCACTCTACACACGGACTACACCTTTGCCGTATGGGGAGAGGAGGGCGCTTTGGTCCCTGTTGCAAAGGCCTATTCAGGTCTTAATGACGCGGAGATCCTCAAGCTCGACAGGTGGATTCGCAGCCACACCATCGAGCGCTTTGGCCCGGTCCGATCAGTCAAGCCGGAGCTCGTGTTCGAACTCGCTTTTGAAGCCGTCAACCGTTCAGCACGCCACAAATCGGGCGTAGCAGTTCGATTTCCACGCATTCTTCGCTGGAGAGAGGACAAGCCGCCGAGTCAGGCGGACCATCTGTCAGCACTCCAAGCCCTATGCCGAGAATAAGTCCAGTGCAAGGTACACCTCTATCCGAAGTTCCGGAAAAGGCAGGGGCCAAGCTGGGCGTGTCGGGTGCCATGCGGGTATGGAAACGGTGGTTGAAATCGCAAGGGATTGCACCAGCACGCTTTCAGCAGCAAGCATGGGACGCCCATGTGCAGGGCCAAAGTGGTCTCATTAGCGCGCCCACTGGCAGCGGCAAGACCATCGCTGCATTGGGCGGGCCCATCCTGGCTGCCTTGGCCTCTCAATCGGCAGATGTGGCGAAATCACAGGAACAGGCACAGGAAAAACGCGGCACTGCATCAAGACCGAGAGCTTCGAAGGCCGAGACACCAGGATTTCGCCTGCTATGGATCACACCTCTTCGTGCGCTAGCCAGCGACACACGCGAACGCATCACCCGTCCCGTGCAGGAGCTCCTGCCCGATTGGAAAGTTGCCCTGCGCACCGGTGACGCCAGCGCTCAAGACAAACGCCTGTCTCAAACTGGCGACGCGCAGATGTTGATCACCACGCCAGAATCATTGGCCATCCTTCTGAGTCACGAGCGCAGTCTCGAGCATTTTTCGGGACTTCAAAGTGTCGTGGTTGACGAATGGCATGAGCTGCTTCCCAGCAAACGAGGTGTTCTGCTGCAACTGAATCTGGCGCGTCTTAGAGCCCTGGCGCCTGATATGCAGATTTGGGGACTCTCTGCCACCATTGGTAATCTGGATCAGGCGCTTCAGGTTCTTGTGCGCGAACGACCCAAGGCCCAAATGACGATTGTCGAAGACACACGTGCCAAGCCATTTCACCTGCATTCCATCTTGCCGCCTGCCAACACACGCTTGCCTTGGGCGGGGCACCTGGGGCTCGCGAACCTGGGAGAAGTCTCCAAGCTCGTACTGTCCACCGGAACCAGCATCCTCTTTACCAACACGCGCTCTCAAGCCGAGCTGTGGTTCAGCGCCCTCAACTCTATCTGGCCGGAGACAGCGCAAACGCTGGCTATCCACCACAGTTCGCTTGACTTGCAAGTCCGCCAGGGGGTGGAGAATGGCTTGCGAGAAGGCAAGCTGCGATGCGTGGTCGCCACCAGCAGTCTGGATCTGGGGGTGGATTTTCCTGCGGTGGATCGCGTCATACAGGTCGGTGGTGCTCGGTCCGTGTCTCGAACCGTTCAGCGAGCCGGGCGAGCGCGGCACCGGCCCGGAGCGGCGGTTCACCTGGATGGTGTCGCTACTCAAGCCATGGATCTGTGCGAATTTGCCGCCACCCGAGAGCTGGCGCAGCAGCGGATCTATGAAAGCCGTATGCCGCTGGCGCTGTCACTGGATGTCCTGAGTCAACATGTCATGTCCATGGCGCTCGCTGGCGGATTCGACTCGCACGCACTCTTGCAGGAGGTCAAGACCTCTGCAGCGTTCGAAGCAATCACGTTAGCCCAATGGGAGGCCGTGCTTGCCTTTCTCATTCGAGGCAGCGATTCATTGGCTGCCTACCCGCAATACGAGCGACTGAAGCGAGGCGCAGACAATCGCTACGAACCGGCGAATCAGGTGGTGACTCGGCGCCACCGAATGAGTATTGGCACCATAGTGACGCAGTCCGCCTTCAGCGTGCGCTATCTTCGCGGAGCGCGGGTAGGCTCCATCGAAGAGGCTTTCATAGCGCGGCTACAGCCCGGTGATATCTTCAACTTTGCTGGCCGCAGCCTTGAATTTGTTCGGGTTGAGGGGACCACAGCCTGGGTGCGCCGTTCTTCCAGCATCGGAACCCATACGCCCTCCTGGGCGGGGACTTTGCTGACCATGTCCTTGCGAGTAGGCGAGCGAATGCAGGTCCTTCTGGCGGAAGCCGCCGAAGCCAGGCCCGGCTTACCGCACCGGGCCATGACACCAGAACTTCGGCACCTGATGCCTCTCATTGAGTTGCAGCAGCAGCGTTCGCACGTACCTGGCATCGACGAACTCCTGATAGAACATGTAGGCGGTGCGCGTGGAAAGAGCTCAACAGCACGCGGGGTCAAGAATGCGCCTGGTTTTTATATTTACCCCTTTGCTGGCCGCGTAGTTCATGAAGGGCTGGCACTATTGCTGTCCACCAGATTGGCCAAGCTTCAAAGCAATACTTTTTCATGGACCACGAATGAAGTCGGCTTCATGCTGCAACCGCAGATTCCTGTCGATGAATCCCGACTTGACTGGCCCGAACTGTTGAGCACGGCGCGCTTGGAAGAAGATCTCCAGGAAGCCGTCAATTTTGGCGAACTAGCGCGCAAACGTTTCAAGGCCATTGCGCAAATCGCAGGACTGGTAACGAGCCGGATCCCCGGTTCTCGGGTTTCCAGCCGGCAGCTTCAGGTATCCGCAGGCCTTCTTTTTGATGTCCTGAGCAAATACGACCCTGAGCATATTCTGCTGGGCGAAGCCAGGCGAGAAGCACTGGAGCAGGAGTTGCACCTTCCGACGCTTAGAGAAATCCTTAAGCGTCTCAGCCAACTTGAACGAGTGCACACACGTCCAGTCAAACATACCCCGTTTTCCTTCGGCCTTTGGGCCGAAAGCTTCAGAGGCCAGATTTCCAATGAAACCTGGACGGAAAGAGTCAAACGCGCGGCACTGCAGGTAGACGCAGAGCCGTCCAATTTGAGTGCAAGCAAGGTGTCTGCTTCAAGGAGCAAAGCCGCATGAAAGATTCCGTGCAGCACCAGAGTCTTGAAATCGATGTGGCCGGTGAAGCCATGATCGCTTTGTCCGGGCGAGCGCTGTACTGGCCGCGTGAGCGCATGCTCATGATTGCAGACCTGCACCTGGGAAAAAGCGACACCTTTCGCGCCTTCGGGATTGCCGTGCCTCAGGCTGTTCAGCGCCACGACCTCATGCGACTAAACCATCTGCTGCAGGAAGTCCAGCCCAGATCGCTGGTTGTTCTGGGTGATTTTGTACATGGCCGTATTGTCGGAGACGATACCCGCTTAGCCTGGAGTCATTTTCGGAACGCTCACCGCGACGTGGATCTGATATTGACAAGGGGCAATCACGACAGATCCATCAACGCTGCAGATTGGCAGCTTGATCAAGTTGTGTCCTTCGTTCAGGTAGGTCCGGTGTTGCTCAGCCATGAGCCCAAGTTTCCTGTCGCCCTGGCACCAGAGCACTTTCTCAATGTGCACGGCCACGTGCATCCCATATTCAAGGCACCTGGTTGGCGGCGCGCGCTTCCAGCCTTGGTGCAAGAAGGAACTCAGCTTGTATTGCCTGCTTTTTCGGCATTCACGGCAGGTATGACTTGCCATTCTTCATCAAGCCGCGTGTGGGTCTTTGCGGAGGACCCCGGACTGATCGCACGTGTCCAGTAGATCGCTTCTCGCCGACCAACCAATAATCGGAGAAAAATCATGACGGTTAAGTCCAAATCATCTCGGGTATCCAGCGCCACCGCTACCACGCAGCGCGCCATACAAAAAAAGCAAGATGCCAAGGACAGCAAAGCTAAGCCGAAGTCAGGCGGAAAGCGCAAGGCGGCCGTTCAGGCTGGCGCGCGGCGACAACCTGTGAAAATGCCGGCCCAACACGTTGCCAAACCAGCCAGCGAGGCTGATCTGAAATTGCAGCCGCGTTTCATGGCTCCAGACTACGCAGGCAGCGGAAAGCTCGAAGACAACGTAGCCCTCATTACCGGCGGTGATTCAGGTATAGGCCGTGCGGTTGCCGTGCTTTATGCCCGAGAAGGCGCAGATGTGGCCATCGTCTTTCTCAGCTCGATCGAAGATGCGGAGGAAACCCGCAGGTGCGTTCAAGATGAAGGCAGGCGCTGCCTGTTGATACAGGGTGACGTCAAGAAGGCAAGTTTCTGTGAACGGGCGGTGCGTAAAACCGTGAAGGAGTTCGGGAAATTGGACGTGCTCGTCAACAACGCCGCCTTTCAGCAGCATGCCAAGTCCATCTCGGATGTGTCTGCCAAGCGCCTGGACGAAACCCTTCAGACCAATATTGGTGGCTACTTTCACATGACGCGTGCGGCCGTACCACACCTTCAGAAGGGCTCTGCGATTATCAACACAGGTTCGGTCGTGGGCTTGCGTGGTAGTGCGCATTTGCTGGACTACTCCGCGAGCAAGGGAGCTATCCACGCGTTGACCAAGTCACTGGCGCAAAACCTCCTTGCGCGGGGCATACGCGTCAACGCTGTTGCGCCTGGCCCAGTCTGGACGCCATTGAACCCCGCGGATGCGGCCGCTGAAGACGTGGCCGAGTTCGGAAAAAATACGGATATGAAGCGGGCCGCTCAGCCTGAAGAATTGTCGCCCGCCTATGTGTTTTTAGCTTCCCCCGTGATGTCCGGCTACATCACAGGCATTGTTCTTCCCATTACTGGCAGCGTCGGCGCCATTTGAAAGCAAACCATGTGGAACCAAGTCATTGAAGTGGTGTCATCGGAGTTCGCCGGTATTACCGATGTATCCGAGATCACCCGCGTATTGACGCGTCTGCTGCTGGCCGCGTTGCTGGGTGGCGCACTAGGCTACGAAAGAGAACACAAGGGAAAGGCTGCCGGACTTCGCACGCATATGCTGGTGGCTATGGGAGCCGCGCTCCTGATACTCGCTCCAGGCCTGGGTGGCCTTCAGATTGCGGATATGAGTCGTGTCATTCAAGGGGTGGTCACCGGAATCGGATTCCTGGGTGCAGGGGCTATCATCAAACGGCAGTCGGAAAAGCAGGTCGAAGGATTGACTACCGCAGCGGGGATCTGGATGACGGCCGCAATTGGGGTTGCATGCGGATTGGGGCGTGAGTCGACAGCAGTGCTGGCGACAGTGCTTACTCTGCTTATTCTTGCTGCGTTGCCGCGCGTTGAACCTTCGGCAGAGCGTGAGGGGAGGAAAGATCCCGAGTAAAGCAACGGTGGCCAAGGTCAGCGCGTCCGGCGAGGGGCCACCCTCTCATGCTGCGTACCTCTTTATGAGCAAAGGAATGGCGGACGCCAGCAGTGCGATGCCAGACAAAGTAATCAGTCCCAGGACGATTTGCTTGAAACGGGCCTCCGAGATGCCAATATAGAGCCGCGTTCCCAGTAGCGTTGGGACCAGCATGGCTGCCGCGACGATCCCGAAGTAGGGCAGCATCTCAGTCTTGACTATTCCAGTAGCCAGGTAGGTGCCCATGGTCACCGCCAGCATGGAAAGGTTGAAGTTCTGAATCACACTGCGCTGCTCGTCCTTGGGAAAGCCGCGCAGCGTACACCATAGAGTTGGCACGGTGCCCGTGAAACCGCCTAGTCCACCCAGTACCCCGCCCACCATGCCTATCGCGCCGTCGGCCACCCGCCCGCCCGCGGTAATCCTGGGCAGATGTTTGGCCAGCAACATCGCTGAACCCCACGAAACCATCAGAGTTCCCAAAATGGCCTTGAACCACGCCATGTCCAGATAGGGCAGCAGCAGAACGCCAAGTGGAATTCCCATCAGCCCCCCGAGCACGAAGGGCATGAGCAATCCCCAACTGAACCCACGTCTAACACTGAAGGCGGCCAATACCTGCCCCGTCAACGCTCCAAAAACAGTCAGCGTTGCTGCAAGTTGCGGCTCCAGCACCCAAGCCCAGATTGACATGGCCACCATACCGAACGCAAAGCCGGACAACCCCTGAACGAAACCCGCAACAATTGCTCCCAGGGCAACAAAGAAGAATATGGATTGCATTGACTAGTTTGAGAATCTTGAGGTAGTTCGTGCAGCGGCCCTAGCGTGAAATATTGAACCGTCACGCGTCCAGGCGATTTCTGCAAATTCTTATTGGAGCTTACGGTTACTGGAGATTCTGAGCGAGCTACTTATCTACCGTTCTCTTCTCAGCGTCTGCGACAGTTTGAATCGACCTTCGGGATAGAGACTAATGGCCACATAGTAGACCTCCGAAAGTCCCTCGGCATACAGACGATATACCGTACGCAACGCTGGGCTTTTGGGTGCGACCCCAAGTACGACGGCGGCCTCCTTGGGGAGTTTGCAGGCTTCCACGGTCTGCTCAATGCGGTCAATGGGCCGCTGCTGCAACTCGCTGAGAAATTGCCACACCGAACCACGCTTGTTGCCAATCAGCGGAACCACGCTTCTATGCTCCGGGCGCAGATAGAAATCAGTCCATGACGCCACCACCTTGGTGTCAGGTGAATCGCGAAATGTGGAAACCTTGATCCACATCTCTCCCACATTCCCACCCAATTCACGTGCGAGCATGGCATCGGCAACCACATCTTCGGTGCTGACCAGATGCAGATCCGAAGTCGACGTGAAACGCAAAATATCAGTTGCGCTGTTTGTTTGGACACTGTAGGAGCCTTGGGGATTGCTGGCCATCACGACACTGCCAATGCGTGGCCGCCGCGAGACCAATCCTTGACGCTGCAATGCGGCCAGCGCCGCACGTGCCGTAAAGCGACTCACGCCGTGGATCTCGCAAAGCGTCATCTCTGGCGGCAAAGTGCTGCCTACCGGATATTTCCCTGAAGTAATCTGCTGCTGCAGCGTCTCGGCCAGTTCAACGTATATAGGTTTACCCAAGCTCAATCTCAGTTTTTGTTTGATGATGCGAGCATACCCCCAACGGAACAGGAGCCAGGCCGCAATCTATTGCGTCGTTTCAGGGGGCCGCATCACACGCAATCATCGCATCGAGAGCAAGCACGCCTTGTCCTTGAGGCAGCACGATAACAGGGTTGACATCCATTTCGGAGAGCCGACCGGCATGATGGGCTGCGAACTGAGACAGGCGGACCATGGCATCAATCAGCGCTGGTTCATCAGCTTTGGGCTGTCCACGAAAGCCGCGCAGCAGTTCGGCCGCTTTGGTCAGACCGATGAGCTCACGTGCGGATTCGGGACTCAAAGGACACATTCCAAACGCGACGTCCTTGAATAGCTCCACGGAAATCCCGCCCAGACCAAACATCAAGACCGGACCAAAACCCGGATCTCGTTTGATGCCCAGCACCACTTCCACGCCCTTCGTAGCCATACGCTCGACTAGAAAACCCAGAAACTCAAGCTCAGCTGCCTGCGCCTGCATCTTCTCGGCTGCCGCCCGGGCTGCTTCGGGCGTGCCAAGGTTCAGCGCCACCAAGCCATGCTCGCTCTTATGTGCAATCCCTCGTGCAAGCCCCTTCACAACCACGGTACCAGCAAGCTCTCGAGCGCAACTTTCCACATCGGCAGCGGTGTTGGCCACGCGTGAATCCGGGACTTTCAGGCCGAGTGCTTTGAGAAGAGCCTTTGACTGCACCTCATCAATCAGCCCCCCGATTTTCGGCAGCTCGGGGATGCCGGCGCCATACTCACCCGGCGGATAAGTGGCTTGATTGAACTTGCGCGCGAAGCCATTGAGCTGTGCCGATGCTCGCAAGCTGCGCGCCACTGGAACACCCATGGCGCGCGCACGCTCGAAGCCGGCCTCCTGCACGTAACCTGAGACCGGGATGATGATGCTGGCCTTGTCGCTTGTAGCCATGACATCGAGCGCCTGATTCAGCCACAGTTGAGAGCGATCATCACGCGGCGCGCCCACGCCCACCCACAATACCGAATCTATGGCCTCGTCTTCCAACGCGATGGCCAGCGCTCGACGAGGCAATTCCGGGTCGCTGAATACCGCACCGCCCACATCGAGCGGGTTGGAAGCCTTCACATAGCTCGGCAAAATAGCTGACAGCTTTTGCAGGGTGGCGGCAGAGAGTTCAGGTACAGGCACATCTGCATCAGCGCATTCGTCCGCAAGAATCGAAGCCGCGCCGCCCGAGAGCGTAAACACGAGCAGGCCTGCCTTTCCCACTGGGCGCTTGTTTTTCCATTTCGCAAGTGCTGAGGCTGTGGACAGCAGATCCTCACTTTCCGAAACTCGCAAAATGCCTTCTTCGCGGCATACGGCAGCAAAGACTTCATCCGATCCCGCCAGGGCGCCTGTGTGCGACATCACAGCCTGCCTACCCAGCTCAGAAGCACCAGCCTTGAACACCACAAGCGGCTTACCTATGGCACGTGCGCGGCGCGCCAGCTCCAAAAAGCGTTGCGGTTGGCGCAAACCTTCAATCATCAGCGCCACCACGTCGATCTGCGCGTTCTCGAGCATGTGCTGCGCCAACTCTTCCATGCCAATGTCCATGGCATTGCCAACATGCGCGTAAAGACCGATATCGGCCCCTGCGTCCTCCCCATTGAGCAGCAGGCCGCCCATCATCGCGCCGCTCTGAGTCACCAAGCCTACGCGGCCAGTGCGCGCATGAGCCATGGATTCAAAACTGCTGTTGTATCCCAGACAGAGCCCTTGCGCCGGATTGCCTGCGCCCAGACAATTCGGGCCGAGCATACGCATCTGGGCGCCGACCATGATTTGCTGCAGGCGCTGCGCACGTTCAACGCCTTCGGGTCCTTGTTCTTCCCAGCCAGCGCTACAGACGACCACGGTCTTCACGCCAGCCGCCTTGCATTCAGCTACGGCACTCAGCGTCATCTCTGCACTGAGTGCGATCATCACCAGGTCTGGCAGTTCAGGCAGGTCGGCTAGTGTCTTGTAACAAGGCACTCCAAAAAGCTCGGGGTACTTGGGGTTGATGGGATACAGGCCGCCCTTGAAGCCATGCCTCAAACAGTTGCGCAAACCGCGTGATGCAGGCGTATTGGGCCGTTCGGAAGCACCAATGAACGCGATAGATTGCGGATGAAAAAGTGAGGAAAGGGCATTGCCGCACGCCGCATGTTCAGCGGATTGGAGGAGGGCGGTTTCGGTCATCGTATTCACGGTGTGTCTCATTCAAGTGCGTTCAAAACGGCGCAAGCCCGTGTCGTCCACAGACGATGTCAGCAGGCTCACGCTCTCCAGATAGTTCAAATGCGCTATGGCCTCGCCCAGACCAAAGCCGATCTGCTCGTTATGCAATTGGCGCCCAAACAAAGCAGGTAAAAATTCATAACCCGTCATTGGGCGATCACAGGCGTTCAGCACCACTGAAAGGCGTTCCTCGTGGTGTGCCCGGATCTCTTCCACGCGCCGCGCCACCCCGTTGAAGGGTTGTTTGTGGGAAGGCAGGAGCAGGGTCGATGCGGAAATGCCTTCAAACAAGCGCAGCGTATCCAGATAGGAGTACAGCGGGTTCTGATCGCCCCCTGGCCACACGGCGATATTGGGAGTAATCTTTGGGAGCACTTGGTCGCCGCCAATCAAGACCTGTCCATCTTCTCGCAGCAGACTCAAATGCTCCGGCGAGTGACCGCGTCCGATGATGGGTATCCAGCGCTGCCCACCCAACTCAAGATAGGTACTTGTATCCAGCACCCGCACCCCGGTCGGCAGCGCGCCGACCTGAGTGCCGTAACGAGGCATGTGGTTGATCAGCTCTGTGGATACGACAGCCGGTATTCCATGCTCGATCCAAAGCGGTGTCCGCTCGGCCACTACGTCGCGTTTGGGGTCCGAATAGCGTCCGGCCACTTCAAGTTCACCAGCTGTCATATAGACCGGAGCTTCAGGGAATTTCTGCGCTATCCAGCCAAGCATGCCGATATGATCTGGATGATGGTGCGTAACGACAATGCGTGTCAGCGGCCCATGCTCAGTGAAGAACGACGATTCAAAGATCGAATCCCACAGGTCACGGGCAGTCTGCGTATTGATGCCGGTGTCAATCAAAGTCCAGCCGCCAGCTTCGCGAATTAGATACAGGTTGATGTGATTGAGCGCAAACGGTAGCGGCAAGCGCACTAGAAAAATGCCCTCAGTCAGCTCCACCGGTAAGCCCACTGGAATGTCAGCCTCGTGGTATTGAAGAGCAGGCAAGTCATTACGGCGCCGCCAAAGGCGTTGGCTGATCGTCTGTACCTGGCTCGATGTAGGTGCAGTCATCAATCAAAGCCCCATTTGCTTGGCAATGATGGTGCGCTGAATCTCCGAGGCGCCTGCGCCGATCATGCCAATCCTTGAGTCGCGGAAGAACAGCTCCATGTCGTACTCCTTGAGTACACCGTAGCCGCCCATCACTTGTACGCCGTTGTTGGCGATGTCGAACATGGCTTCACTAGCGTATAGCTTGGCCATGGACATTTCCTTGAAACAAGGCATGTTCTGCTCCAGCATCCAAGCCACACGGTAGCCCAGCAGGCGTGCCACATCGGTCTTGATCTGCATATCCGCCAGCTTGTGTTGCACAGCCTGGAACTTGGATATGGGCTGGCCAAACTGCCTGCGCTCCTTGGCGTAGGCCGATACATAGTCGATCATCGCCTGGGAGGTGCCTGCGTACATCATCGCGACGCTCAGCCGCTCAATGCCAAGCCCGCCGTTGAGATTGGACCAGCCTTCATGCAGCTTGCCCATCATGCGCTCACGCGGCACCTTCACATCGCGGAAGAACACTTCGTTGGTGTGTGTGGCAGAGCGCCCCATCTGCTTGAGCGGACGAATCTCAATACCTGGAGATTTGGCATCCACCAGGAAAATGGTGATGCCGTGGTGCTTTTTCTCGGGGTTTCGGATGCTGCGCGTCACGGTGACTATCTGGTCAGCCACATGCGCGTTGGTCGTGAACATTTTCTGGCCGTTCAGTACGAAGTGATCCCCGCGCTCCTCGGCAAACAGTTCCACCGCAGCAGCATCAGAGCCGACGTTCGGCTCGCTCAGCGCAAACGCGAGTTTGGTTTTCCCCGCGACTACTTTGGGAAGGAACTCGTCTTTTTGCGCCTCGGTGCCGTAGGTCATGATGTTGTAGGCACCCAGCACCACCGAAGTGAAGTACGAAGTACCTGCGCCATACCATCCGTAGCCAGCTTCTTCCAGGAAGATCGCCAGCTCCATCGGGCCAAGACCTGCGCCGCCGTATTTTTCGGGGAAGGGAATTCCCATCCATCCCTGAGCAGCCATCTTGTCGTAGAGCTCATGCGGAAAGCGGTCGTTGTCGCTGCAGTCGCGGATGTATTCGCGTGTGCATTCTTTCTTCATGAATTTGCGAACTGACTCGCGCAGCATCTGCTGCTCTTCGGTGAATCCAAATTCCATGCCACTGTCTCCTGATGAGTGAATGTTTTCGCCGACGAGGTTCAACTATTGATGTTTCCCTAAATCAAGACAAATACCCGTTCGGGCTGAGCTTGTCGAAGCCTTCCGCAAGGCCCCGCGACCAGCTCAGGACAGGCTTCGACAAGCTCAGCCCGAACGGCGGAAAGTTTGTTGTCATGTGTTACGAAAACGTCAATAGGGCGATGATTTGCGGCTCAGAAAGCTGTTGACCGCCGCACGGTGCTCCGCAGAGATGAAAGAAGCACCCAGTGAAACTGCCTCCTGCTCAAGCGTGGACGAAAGATCAGCAGTTTGCGCAAATCGCTGCAAAGTCTTGATGCGGCCAAGAGCTGCCGCAGGCAAACTAGCCAATCGCGCAAGCACTTCCTGTGTCGTTTTGAAAAGTTCAGCGTGTGGCACTACCCGGTTGAGCAAACCGTAGCGTTCTGCGGTGGCTGCATCCACAAAATCGCCTAGTAGCAGCAGTTCATTGGCACGTCCAAGGCCTACAGTGCGCTGCAGCAGATACGAGCAGCCAAACTCCGGCGTAATACCAATGCGAACAAACGGAAAGCAAAACCGGGCCGTGTCTGAGGCAATGCGCAAGTCGCAAGCCAGCGCGATCGTCGCACCGCCACCCACAGCAACGCCATTGATGCTCGCTACGACCGGCTTGGGCATGTTCTGGAGCAATTGAGCGAGCACATTCGGCCCTTGGCGAATGCGATCGCTCCATTGCTGTTCAGTGTTAGACGCTCCTCGCTGGAATGTGTCCCGCAAGTCGCCTCCAGAGCAAAAGGCTTCATCACCGCTTCCCGTAATAGACACCACTCGGACGGCAGCATCGGCCGCAGCGTCTTCACACACCGCGACGATCTGCTGAGTAGTGGTGTCACCCAACGCATTGCGACGCTCCGGGCGGTTGATGGTGATAGAGGCAATCCCATCTCGCTTTTCGTAGATCAGATCGGTGATGTTCATGCGATGAGCAAGTTCGCGGGCTTTAAGTAATGTCCGGACAATAGTGGTATTTTCATTGGACGTCAATTGAGAAATATGGAAATTTCATAGGGAAACTCACTACGTCGATCTGCATTGACATGAACTTATCTAAAAGATATTGTCCGGATCAGAACGCGTTACGTCCCCGACTCCATTAGACAAGCCAGACCCGGCAGGGGGACTCCGGCCGCCTGGCAAATTCCACGAGGATTTCCCATATGAAGCGTCGTTTCTTCCTGCTACCAGGCGTCGTAGCCATCTCGACCATGGCACTCGCCACCTCTGCATGGAGCGAGCCCGCGTTCCCCCAGAAAACCGTCACCTTCATCGTGCCGCTTGCCGCTGGCGGTGGTACGGACATTCTGGCTAGAAAGTTAGCGCAGCAGCTTGCGCCGATCTGGGGTCAATCGGTAGTGGTTGAAAACGTAAGTGGTGCCAGTTCCATCATCGGTACGCAGCGAGTCGCCCGCGCTGCCGCCGATGGCTATACGCTTTTGGTGACCACCAATGGGGCCATCGTCGGGAATCGTTACCTGTTCAAAAGCCTGCCATACAACCCGGACAAGGACTTCGTTCCCGTGTCACAGTTGGCAGACATCGACATGGTGGTCCTCGCCAACAAGGCATTGGCCGCCAACTCGCTCAAGGAACTGGTGGCACAAGCCCGAAAGGATCCTGGCAGCGTCACGTATGCTTCCTATGGCAACGGCTCACAACCGCACCTGCTCATGGAGCTATTCAACAAACGCGAGAACATTCAGATCACTCACGTGCCCTACAAGGGGCTGGGTCCGGCGCTCACCTCCGTGATGGCAGGAGAGACCATGCTGACTCTCACCGGGCGGGGGTCAGGCGACGCGGCCATTCGCTCTGGAAAGACCAAAGTGCTCAACTACAACTCCGACAAGCGTGACCCGGCTTATCCAGACATTCCTACTTCTGCCGAATCGGGTTACCCGTATTTCAAGGTCGCCACCTGGCACGGCGTCTTCGCACCCAAAGGTACACCCAGAGACATCATCAACAAGATTAACAAGGACGTGCTTACAGTGCTCAATCAACCAGAGTTCCGCGAGGACATGGCCAAGCGGGGATATGAAATTCCCACGCGCAGCCCGGACGAGTTTGCAAACGTCATTCAAGAAGAAGTCAAAGCCACTGGAGAAATGGTAAAGGCCGCAGGCCTTCGACCTGAGTGAGAGGGAAAAACGCAGTCAGCTAAGCACGCTTCTCATAAATGCCGCCCAGTCACACCAACTGGGCGGCATTTTTCTACGAGCGAGAGAAGCGTTTAATGCCCGACGGGTCAGATCCGTCAGACGCTCGCACCGGTTGTCTTGACCACCTCGGTCCACTTCTTGAGCTCATCGCTAATGAAGGTGGCAGACTGAGGTGCATCTATCGCCAGTGGCTCCATACCCATGCCCAGCAATTTCTCGCGATTGCGCGGGTTGGAGAGGAACTCCACGATGCTCGCATTGAGACGAGTTACGACGGCCGCCGGCATTTTCGCTGGCCCCATCACCCCGTACCACGCCTTAAGGTCAAAATCTGGCAAGCCTTGCTGAGCAAGGGGTTGAACGTCTGGCAACGCGGGTGAAGCTTGTGCCGCGGTCAGTCCCAATGCTCGCAGCTTGTTTGTACGGATATGAGGCAAAGCTGTGGGGATGTCGGTGAACATCATCGTAAGCTGGCCTCCAATCAAGTCCTGCATGGCCAGGGCGCTCCCCTTGTAGGGCACATGCAGCATGTCCACCTTGGCCAAGCTCTTGAAGAGTTCTCCACTGAGGTGTTGTGATGTCCCGGCACCTGAGGAGCCAAATGAAAGTTTTCCCGGCTGCGCTTTTGCCAGAGCTATCAGCTCCTGAACATTGCGCACGGGGACTGCCGCATTCAAGACAAGCACATTCTTTTGCACCACGGTGGCGGAGATGCTTGTGAAATCCTTTAAAGCATCGAACGGCAGTCGCGCGCCGTACATGCTTGGCGCGATACCGTGTGTGGCGCTGGAAGCCATCACCAGGGTATAGCCGTCAGGCGCGGCGCGCGCCACGAATTCGGCGCCGATATTGCCACTTGCACCGGTCTTGTTCTCCACCACAACCGGCTGGCCTAGCTTCTCACTCAGATGCTGGCCCAGCATGCGAGCGAGCTGATCCAGCGCTCCGCCAGCAGAAAAAGGATTGATCAGGTGTACTGGCTTGACGGGATAGTTCAGTGCCGCACCCTGAGCCCAGGCGAGAGTCGGCGCCGTGGCGCCGGCGGCCAGAGCTTGAATCAGTAGACGTCTTTGCATCACTTTTTGTCTCCTTGGTTTTGTTTGCCATTTATCAGAGCTTGCCCGCGTAGCTCGCCTGAAACGCCATAGCCGGGTCACACTGAATACCGTAGGGGGGAATCGGATACCGGATGCCATGGCTGGCTAGCCAGTCGAGGCCGGTGACGATTTCCTGTAGATGAGAGACCTGCAAAGCAATCAGCATCTCATCGTCTTGAACGCCGCCAAACTTGCGCTCGGCATAACAAGGGATGGACATGCTGGGCTCATGCGTTGCCAGCCCCGCACCCCAGCTGTCTGCGCATGCGGATTCCCCTGTAGTTCCGAATTGGTAGCGCACATAGCTGCGGTGCTGCAAGCCATTGATGAGGGTGACCATTTGGCCCGGCGTTGCATAGACCAGTACGGTGTCTGGATCAATCAAGCGGCCCGACGCGAGTGGAGACAACACGACACCCACATACTTGCCATGCGGCACACGCGGCATCTGGGCCTGATGCTCGCGCGAGGCCTCAATGGTGGCAAACCACACACCATGAAACATGCTGCCATCCAGGTACTTCGTGCCCGGGGCATTTAAGCCCATCACCCCGCCGCAATTGCTGTTGGCCGGTACGTTTTCGTGCGTAGCACCTAGGGTCCAACCCAGCCAGCGGGCCTGTCCGACAAGTTGGCACATGGAGAACCGCACGCCCGCAGCCGGCCAGCGAATACCCTTGATCGCCTTCATTTCGTCCACGGTCTCAAATAGCTTCAAGGCCAGCGGTGCTGTGCGCAGGCGAAGGCGCTGCGTAAGACGCTCCACCAGGTCCGCGTAGTTGATCTCGGTAGCGACTGCATCAGTCATGGGTCATGGCTCCTTGTGCGGAATGGGCTTGTGCGCCGGGAACGGTTGTTGTGGTCGCAGCCAGCAAGGCGCGACTGGTTTCGCCCCAACGGGGAGCGGCTTCGCATTCGATGTCAATGAGATCAAGGCAGCGCATCACGCTGTGATCGACGATGTCGGCCACTGTTTGCGGACGGTTATAGAACGCCGGCACGGGTGGAAACACGATAGCGCCAGCCTGCGAGACGCGTAACATGCTCTCAATGTGTCCTACATGCAGCGGCGTCTCGCGCAGCATGAGCACCACGCGGCGCCGCTCCTTAAGCGCGACATCAGCCGCACGCGCAATCAACTCGCCCGTGTTACCCCAGGCCAGATTGGACATGGTCTTGATGGAGCAGGGCGCTACAACCATCCCGTGAATGCGAAACGAACCCGATGAAATACTCGCGCCGATATCCACACTGGAATGCACGACATCGGCCATCGCCTCGACGTCTGCCGCTGTCAACGAAGTTTCCAGTTGGAGTGTCTGCCGAGCGGAGCGACTGACTACGAGGTGGGTTTCTACATCGGGCGTGGCGCGCAGAATCTCCAGCAGGCGAATGCCGTAGGCACTGCCGCTTGCACCGGAGATTCCCACCACCACGCGCTTCTTGCCGGAGGCGTGGGCGCGGCTTGTCATTCCACAGTCACCTTGAAGCAGACCTGGCCCCAACTGCCATTGCAAAAGCCCGCGTCCTGGCAGCTATAGGAGTTGAACCACATGCCGTTGGGATCAAGCCCTTCCGCAATGCGGTCATGAGCCATGGCCGCGTGAATGGTCATGGGTGCAACGGCATAGATGCAGATATTGCAGGATTTCACGACGCCCGCAGCACTTACCTCAATACGGTCGCCATCCTTGAATCCTGCAGCACAGCCATGCGCGGAGACCACCGTAGCCACTACGGTGCGGCGGTTTGCTTCAGGCAGGGCCTCTGCAGCTCTACGGCGACGCTCATCAGCTCGGAATTCGGCTATCTGCTCGTCGGTATAGCCCATATTGGTCTGGAATTTGTCCCAGTTGAAGGGCTTAGGTGCCTTGGGGGTACCTGGAGGATTGGAGATGTCGCTCATGGTGTTCGCCTTTCAATCAACGTGAAAAATGCAAATCAGCTTTCTTGTCTGGATCAAAAGCTGCGCGACAGCAGCGACTTCAAATAGTCTGGCTGCCGGGCACGGAGCTTGGCTGCAGCATCCGCGCCGATCCACTCTTCGATGGCTACGTTCTCAAAGACTCCTCGTGTATAGCGGTCCGAACTGCTGAATGGTGCCGTCGCATCGATGTACACCTTTCGCCCCGTGCCTGCTGCATCCCCCTCAGCCAACATGCCGCTTACCTTGGCTCGCGGCGAGAGCATCAACCCTTCTCGCATGTCCGATCGGGTAATCACCGCCCACATGACATCGTCGGCATTGGTGATGTCGATGTCGTGATCTACCGCAATCACCCATCCCAGGTCGGAGTGCGCCGATAGCGCACCAAACGCCAGGTTGTTCTGCAATCCTTCATCGCGAAAACTCTTCCGCCGGATGCGAATTACCACCCCCAGGCAGCCGCGCATGGCCTGCAACACGTGGCAGTTCTCGAATACGCGCGGGCTGATGCGACGGCAGGCATCGAACACCGACGCCTCTGCCGGCAGCGCCATGAGGTTGGTTGTCTCCGCATTGACCGCCAGCGGGAACCAATACACCGGATTGTTGCGGTGTGTGATGGCCGTGACGTTGAATTCCCATACACGCCATGCCCGGCCCATGTAGCCACCGGCCTCAGGCATCATGCCTTTCTCGCCGTCTTTGCCCGAGTCTTCTTCCGACGCTAGTCGGTCAGTGTCGATATAGCCTTCGAGCACATACTCGGCCTCTGCCAGGCTCCACGCGCCTTCCTGTGAGCGGCACTTCACGAACTCCACGGCTTCCCCCTGGAGCGCGCCGGCCATACCCATCTCGTCGTAGCCTAGAGGCGTGAGGGTTTGTTGAGTGCTCCCCGAGCATGCCAACAAAACAGCAGGCCCTGCGCCTATATTCACACTGATGGGAATGCGCCGTTCGCCACGAGCGCGCAATTTGCGTGCAATCTCCAGCAGGTGACGCCCCGCCTGAATCGTGATGCAAGTCAGATTCGGACCAAGCACACGCATGCGATGGTATGAGCCGTTGAAGGCTCCCGTATCCGGATCGCGCACCAACGCCAGGCCACCTGTAATCACATAACCGGCATCGTCTGATGTCTGTTGCGTCAGCGGCAGGGTCTTGAACAAGTCAATTCCACTGGTGATCACGTTCTGCTGACACGCGGCGTCAGAGGTTTCCTTGGAGGCAATGGGATTCAATGCCGCATCGGCCAAGCGCTCAGGAAGATCAATCGAATCAATGCCGCACCAGCGCGCTATGCGCTTGCGATCACTGAAAACGTTGGTGACGATTCGCTGCCCTTCATGGCCCTTCACTTTGTCAAAGAGCACCATCGGTCCATTGTCTGTGGTCCGGGCAATTGACGCAATTTCCAGATAGGGATTGGCTTCGCGCGTAATGCGCAACAGGTCATCGTTTGCTTCTGCTTCGGCCATGGCGGCCGAAAGACTCTTGACAGCTTGCATCTTGTCTCCGTGGGTTTTTTATCTCATTTGTCCGGACTATATAAGAATGCAATCGCTTGTCAAGCGCATATGTGCGTAGGGCAAAAACGACTCGAGCACGGAAAATCCTCACTCATGGAGTGATGTATCGGTTAGGGGCGTGTTAACACGCCCTAAGGCGCTATATGGAAAGAGTTCAGTCGAACAGCGTGCGATCTAGCAGCTCGATTGCATCAGCCAGATCCGCGCGGTTTGGCAACTGGGACTTGCTCGCACGCAACGCATAGAACTGAACGACGTTGCGTATCGATTTGGGAGTCATCTGTTTGGCTTGGCCCGAACCCTTGGAGAAGGATAGGGCGGCCAATCGCATTAGTGCATGCCGCTCAGCTGCCAGTTCGGCTTTCTGAATCATGGCTCGCAAATCGCTCAGCTCTGGATCGTTCTTCGCGATGGCTCGCCGTGCCGATCGCAATGGACGAACCACAGTGTTGCGCCAGTCATGTACGCAGTTATCGGCAGTTTCCACATCGGATGAGGTAATGGGTGGAGCTCCGATGGCGCCGGACACATGCGCAAGATGCAGCATGACCAGCACATCAAGGTCCAACTCGTCCTGCAGGAGAAGGCACGCCTGAGAAACGCCCGGCCTGGAATAAACCTGCAGCGCGTATCTCCACGCCGCTTCGGCATTGGTGGCGGCGCCGCTATTAGCATCAGAAGGGAGTTTCATGTGCAGATATTGCCATTACATCCGTTCCTAAGCCAGCGTGTGGACTATGCAGCCCGCAATTGCGAGTCAGGGTGGATTGCCCCAAAAAGGCCGTAAGCGTGGCTAATCACCTATTCGGAAGTTGAACAGGAATCCACCCTCGCAGGCTATTGAAAAAGACAATGGACTCAGCGCGAGAAAGATCGGCTACGCGCACCACGCCTTCTTCAACCCGCCCTGACGAAATCGCCATTGCGCGTTCAATGCCAGGTAACAGACCACAGCTCAAAGGAGGCGTCAGCCATCTTCCGTCGAGCTTGACGGCGACGTTTCCTCGAGTGAACTCGGTCAACTCGCACGCGTCATTCCATAGCAAGGTATCAAACGCACCAGAGGCGGGCGCAAAGGAGTCGTAGTGGGCGCGGCGCGTTGTTTTGAAACGAACGAATTCCCCATGAGCCTCCAGCAGCGGCCTGGATGCAAGCTGGACCAAAACAGGCCCTGCAACGTCTGTCATCGCTGGCGCCTCGACTTCCAACTTGCCATCAGCATGCAACAAGAGGCGCACGCGGCGAACACCTTGCGGATGAGCATTTGTCAATTCCGAAAGAGCACGCAACGCCACGGACCTGTTCCACGGATAGCCAAAATGTGAAGCGCTTGCGGCCATGCGGTCCAGATGTGCGTCCATATGGCGCGCGGCGCCGTCTTCAATGCGCAAGGTCTCCAGAAGTGCAAACGGCGCGCTTGCCCGCTGCACGAAAGCTGCTTTGTGGTGCCACTCCTTCCATTCACTGTCGAACTTCGCATCTATCGTGATGCCACTACCAATTCCACAGCGAACGTCTTTTCCCTCTATTTCCAGCGTACGAATTGCGACATTGAAGGTTGCGGCGCCACCGGGCCGCAGAAGTCCGATCGCGCCGCAGTAGACGCCGCGCGCGTTTGGCTCCAGTTCGCGGATAGTGCGCATAGCCTGGATCTTGGGTGCACCGGTGACCGAACCGCAGGGGAAAAGCGCCGAGAAGACATCCGTAAGTGAGGTTCCCGCTCTCGTCCGGCCTACGACGTCTGTGGTCATTGACCAGACAGTGGGCAAGGGCTCCAGGTGGAATAAGCGCGGTACTTTCACACTATGGAGTTCGGCAATGCGAGACAGATCGTTGCGGATCAGGTCCACGATCATGACGTTTTCTGCCCGCTCCTTGGTGCTTGATACAAGTGCAGCCGCATTTTGTTCGTCTTCGTGCGGGGTTGCGCCCCTTCCGGACGTCCCTTTCATGGGTCTGGCCAGAATCGGGCCTCGGCCATTCTCGTCAGGCTGCCAATCAAAGAAGAGCTCTGGTGAGACGGAAAGAACCTGCTGCTTGCCTGTGTCTATGAAAGCGGCATAAGTGCCAGGTTGAGCGCGCTGCAATGCTGAAAATAGCGAAAACGGCGTGCCTTTACGCAGGGTTCCTGCCATTCGAGCGGTGTGGTTGATCTGATAAACCTCACCCGCTGCAATCCGCCTGTGAATGTCTTCAATGGCCGCGGACGCGTCTTCGGCTCGCAAAGGCTCTTCCCATTGGACTTCTGCCGCCTCCTGATGAGCTTGTGCCCAACTCTCTACATCTGCCTTGACTCCCTCGAACACCGCAAACCAGGCCAGTGGGCTGGACGAGCATTCATGCACCGAGAATGCAGCATCGAAAGCCGCTGCAGCTTCGTAGCGAACAAAGCCAACACACCAATATCCTGCCTTGGCAAAATCCTGCGCCTGACTGAGTACCTCTTGCACTTGATCCAGTACAGAGGCCTCAAGTACATGCAGGGGTGACTCGAATGCAGCTCGAATCGGCGGTTTACCTGCATCGGGAGAAATGAAATCTAGGAATGCGCGCACGGACAGGGTAGAGACTGACTCAGAAACAGAATACTTGGATTGAATCACACCGGGGGGTGTTCACACGCACTAGGGCTTGTTAACACGCCCTAGTCCATCTTCAACGACTTGGCGAGTTCCAGAATGGACAAAGGGGCCGAGCCCTCCGCCTTGTTGTTGATCGTCACGTAAGAAGCTTGCTTGGCGCCCGTGGTTCCTGCGATCACACGTGCCAATGCGTGGCGGGTTTCGAGATCAGGATCCACGATTCGATCAAAAGGCTCATAGGACTGCTTTGCTGTCTCATATCCATAGGCACCATGGCGGCGATGCAGATTCCATCTACAGACCAATGGGCCAGGCCAGAGCGCCCGCAGAATAGGTAACTGATCCTCAATCGGCGGCATCTTGGCGTGCAATCCAAGGCAATAGGTCGTTGGATTGAAAGCACGTGCTTCGCGGAGCATGCGCACCAATAGCGGCCCATTACTTGAGCTGAGAAACTCCGCATCGCGTACTTCTACAGCCACAAGCCCATCGGGAGCGACTGACGATAGGCTAGGAAGCGCAGCCAGCATCACGCCGATTCCGTCAATGATTTCTGGGATACGAGACAGTAATTGGTGGGGCAGGGGGCTGATCTGAAATACCAAAGCCCCCGTTTTCGGACCCAGCCCTTCCAGGGCCGGCGCCACGAACTCCCGAACAGCGAGATCCGCATTCAGGAATGCAGGATTGAGCGTCATGCCTCGCCCGTTTTCGGAGCGAACCTGTGCATCAGCCACCAGGCTAGGGGCTTTGACTACAAAGCGAAAGTGTTCGGGCACCTGAGCCGCATAGTGCGCGTATTGGCTGACACTCAACGGCCTGTAGAACGCTCTGTCCAGACTGACGGTGCGCAGCAGCGGGTGCCTTGAATAAGCGGCCAGCCCTTCTTTCGATAATTTGGCGTCTGCGTACTGTCCGCCCCAGACCAATCCGGTCCAGCCCGGAAAGGTCCAGGACGACGTTCCCAGCCACAACTGCCCAGGCAAGCTGCCAGCCACCGCCATGACTTCCTCGGACACGTCCGCAGGCTGAACACCTGCGCTCCGTCGTGCTGTGCGAACACGCACTGGTGAGGGAGGTGTCGGTGTGGCCGATGATTCAGGGGGTGATTCGTCTGTCTTTGTAGGCTCAGGCGGGTCTTCAGAAAAGAGCGAGGCTTGATCAACTGAGGCTGCCATGTCGCGGTGGGTTGGGTCAGGGTGAAGAAGTAGAAAAGGGCATGCCTTCGACTCGTCTCAACTTTTGGGCGTGCGCTACGATTATGCGTATTCCATCGTATTCACAATTGATCAGATTTCCGCGTCCTTGTTGCGCCCCTAGAAATGAATGAACCACAGGTCCTGCTGGACGACGCGCATTGGATGCAACAAGCCTTGGCGGCTGCACGGGCGGCGGGCGAGCAGGGTGAAGTGCCAGTGGGGGCCGTGGTCGTGCGCCACGGCCAGCTGATTGCCACCGGCAGCAATTCGCCGATCTCGGGGCACGACCCCACCGCGCACGCTGAAATCGCTGCACTGCGTGCGGCAGCCCTGAAGCTTGGCAACTACAGGCTGGACGACTGCGAGCTCTATGTCACTCTTGAGCCTTGCTCCATGTGCGCTGGCGCTATGCTGCACGCGCGTTTCAAGCGCGTGGTTTTTGGCGCGCCAGACCCACGGACGGGCGCCGCCGGTTCGGTTGTTAACCTGTTCGATCAGCCCAAACTGAATCATCAGACGCAAGTTTCAGGTGGCGTTCTGGAGCGTGAGTGCGGTGAACTCCTGCGGGAGTTTTTCCGTCCTAAACGCGGCAATCGCAATCCTCTTCGAGAAGACGCGCTACGCACGCCGGAGGCTGCCTTCTCCAATCTCCCCGGGTATCCGCGGCAGACCCAGTACATCAGTGACCTTCCAAACCTGGCAGGCCTGCGACTCAGCTACGTGGATGAAGGCGACCAAGCAGCTTCACGAACCTGGCTTTGCCTGCATGGAAATCCCACGTGGAGCTACCTCTATCGCCAAATGATTGCGGTGCTTTCTGCCGCTGGTGACCGAGTCATAGCGCCCGATATGCCGGGTTTCGGCAAGAGCGACAAGCCCAAACGAGAGGCTGCACACAGCTTCTCTTGGCACCGGCAAATATTGCTGGAACTGGTTGAGCGGCTGGATCTGACGAATGTTGTTCTGATCGGGCATGACGTGGGAGCGTTGCTGGGCCTCACCCTTCCCATGACGGACCCGCATCGCTACGCAGGACTGCTTGCCATGAACGCTGCGCTCCCAAAGGCAGACGTACTCCAGTCGGGGGGTTCTCTAGAGTGGCACCGGATGCTTATAAAACCTGGCGTGGATTTAGGAAGCCTTGTCGCACTCAGCCACCCGCAACTCTCCGCTGACGAGCAAAGAGCCTATCAGGCACCTTTCCCGGACGCCGGCTTTCGTGCCGCTATCCGGGCACTTTCGCTGACCACATCGGACTCTGGCGAGGATGAAAGGGCTGCTTTGTTGCAGAGAGCGCTGCAATTCTTAAGAAACGAGTGGGCAGGGCGTAGCTTGATGGTGTTGGGCGCTCAGGATCCCCTGGTCAGCCTCCACGACATGGAGATGCTGCAAGCTCAGATACGCAATTGCCCTGCGCCTTGGGTCCTGGAGCAAGCCGGTCATTTCGCGCCGGAAGCCGGGCAACTTATTGCCGAACACGCGCTCGCGTATTTTTCAGTGAGCTGAGAAATATACGGCCTTATACGTTTTCTAATATATTCATGGGCTGTGAAAGACAGTGTCGGTCCAACTTTCTCCGGTGGCGATTTGCCAACCTGGGTGAGGGCAGGGCGGTCCAGACTTGGCTCACCGTCGCAGTCAATTAACTCCAATAAATACCGAAGCTATGGCACATATCTATATTTACTCTCCCTCTGGTGCCGTGCGTGACCGAGCCGCTTTTCGGCGAGGCGTCAAACGCCTGGAGTCGCTTGGCCATGAAGTGGAGGTAGATCCCTCAGCGCTTGACAGCTGGCAACGATTTGCGGGTGACGATGCCACCCGGTTGGCAGCCATCGGTCGCGCGGCGGCCAGCGGAGCAGATGTCGCGCTTACATCGCGCGGCGGCTTCGGTCTCACCCGTCTTTTGCCTGACTTGCCGTATCGGCAAATTGCCAAGTCGATAGACAAAGGCACAGAGTTTGTGGGTTTCAGCGATTTCACCGCGTTCCAATTGGCATTGCTAGCCAAGACTGGAAAGATAAGCTGGTCAGGCCCTGCACTATGTGAAGGCTTTGGTCCCCTCGGTAGTTCGGACGACGCAAGTCTGAAAGGCAAGGCTGAAGCCTCCGGGGCCGGCCAAGATGGCCCGGACGAGATCATGCTCGCGTGCTTCGACGATTTGATCCATGGAGTAGGCGAGGGCACGGGTTGGCGTCTTCCCGCAGATTCCGCGAAGCTAGGACTTGAGGGGCTGCAGGCGCGCCACGCACCGCTCTGGGGAGGCAATCTTGCGGTGCTGGTCTCACTGCTGGGAACGCCGTATTTTCCTCAGATAAAGAAGGGCGTTCTTTTCCTGGAAGACGTGGGCGAACACCCCTATCGCATAGAGCGGATGTTGAGCCAATTATTGCTTTCTGGCGTACTTGCCCAACAACAGGCCATTGTCCTAGGGCAGTTCACTGACTACAGCTTGTCATCCCACGACAAAGGCTACTCCTTGGCCAAAGTGGTTGAGTGGCTGCGAGGGAAACTGAAAATACCGGTTCTTACAGGCCTGCCGTTTGGTCATGTCCCTACCAAGGTGCTCCTGCCGGTGGGCCTGCATGTGGAGCTTCTAGTGGAAAACAGAGAGGCGCTTTTGCTCTGGGGCCACATCCACAAGCACTGATCCCCTGCATTTCAATCAACTCACATACGCAAGGTGGTGGTGCGCGACATCATCCCCCTGGGCAGCATGCCATCAAACAGCGCTGATAGGCTAATCATTTTGGTATGAGCAACCTGTTCACTATGCAGGCCAGCCAACGCGGCCATGAGATCTGCACGTGCATACCAGAGCGCCTGGGCATCGCCGCTGAGGTGGATCCGGCGAACGACCTGGGGGTAGTGTTTGGCTCCATCCATACCCAGCATATCGAGCATTGTCAGACGAATGTCCTCAAGTCGATCCGCCTGCAGCTTTGGCAGCGGTTTAGGGGTTGTTTGCAGGCCTGACCGCCTACCACGCAGCCCTGCAAAGATGTTTGTAACGGTCCAAATCATGCCAAGATTGAACGTAGTTATTAGTAAGTTTGTAATCCTTAATGCTACTCCAGCTACGAGATGTGAGGGAGAAATATTTTCTACCTAGTTGGCTTATTCGTTGTCGAACTACGACGATTGCTTGAAAAACTGCTCAGCGATTGGCGCCAAGCGTGTTGAATTTCCTTTTCAACCCCATCATTGCGAAGTATTGGGCTTACATAAGAGGGCGCCATCGCAGCGCTAAAAGTATCTCTTTGGTTGAACCTACGCCCTCGCCACCTGTCTCGCCTCCTATGGACAACCCCCTGCAGACTATCGTCTTTATTGATCTCGCAGACAGTACCGCCGCCTTTCAGGCTCTGGGAAATGAAGAGGTTGCCGGGGTGATATCCAAGCTCACGCAATGGATAGGAAGGGTCTGCGAAGCGCACAATGGGCGAATCGTCAAATTCCTGGGGGACGGCGTGCTTGCGGAATTTGATAGTGGATCCGCTGCCGCTACTGCAGCTGTCTTTCTTCAGCAACAACATACCGCAAGAATCCGGCCCTGGCCAAAGCCACTGCGCATGGGCTTGAAGATCGGGCTTGCATCAGGCTTGGTGGTGCGCATGGGTGACGATGCCTACGGCGACCCTATCAACATCGCCGCCCGCTTATCCGATATGAGCGGCTCCAATTCCATATGGGCCACTGAATCCGTCATTGGGCAGTTGCAGGGTCCGAGGGAGAACGTGCCTCCCGATGCGCAAGAGAGCGTGTTGGAGCGCGTGCGCTACCGCACACTGGGCACGATTCAAATCCGTGGCATTACCGAGCCTCATTCCGTATTTCAAATTGAGTGGAACGACGAAGTCTCGACGGACTTGATGACCGTGCGAGGAAGCCTGACAGAATTCGGTCGCGTCGATGCGCCTAAGGCCGAGAGCACGTTATTGCTTTCCTGGCTGGATACGCAAAGAACGTTTCGGGATAGCGAAATGCCGATCGAACTGGGGCGCGCGACCAGCAGCGCCTTTATAGTGAGCGATCAACGTGTCTCACGCAAGCATGCACGGATAGAGTGGCTCAACGGCGCCTTTGTACTGACAGACCTTAGCAGCTACGGCACCTGGCTCCGTTTTTCCGGCAAGGTGGGCTCCGAGATTCAGCTTCGCCGTACCCAATACATCCTGCATTCAAGCGGAGAGATGGCGCTAGGTGCACCATTTACAGACTTCAGCGCGCCGACGCTGACGTTCAGCGTGAATTCGGGCAAAGGGTGGGCAGACTAAGTGTTCCGGCTCAACAGGGAGCTGCTGAAGGGCCAGACTGAGACTCTGGCCTTTTCATTGCGCATGAGACTTTACATAATACACATCGTATGAAGTAATTCTAACACGACAGATACCCCTGCACGTACGGGAAACCCGCGTCAGCCAAGGCCGTAAGCTTCGCTCGATGTACCGCTGCATGGGCATGTCACGCTAGGACTGCGCGAAGTTCCTTCATGTCACCGAGTGCTGTTTGCATAACTGGGAGTCTGGCCACCATCCGGTGCCGTTAGCAGCCTTCAAGCTGAGGCGGCTGCACCTGCGCTACGAGCTGGACTGGCAAGGCTGGCACATCACCGCTGGCAAGCTCTGGAGGCCTGAAGGCCATGGCCTTAACCCGCATGACACCAAGTCGTGGTCCATGCTCCATCGACGCGCGGAAATCGGTAGCCAGGCCATAAGCCAGTTGTCCAGGCTTCAAGCCATCAATGTTGGAAAGCCAGGAGCGCAGCCGCCGAAGGGCCCCGCTTGTGGGGTGGATACGGCGGCGAAGCACCAGGCGGTTCCGGTTGCTTTTAGGCGTGGGGGTAAGGTAACACCTCACCTTAGTCCCACCCTTCACGGCTTCTTGGCGACCAAAAGAGTTTGTAATGGTGCTGCAATCGTACGAGTGGAGCTTGCGCTTAAAGTCAAGAACCACCCTGCTCCACTCACTGCTTGTGCGCGCCCTGCTGACGTCCATATCACCCGAACGGGTGATAGACATGTGTTGGCCCACAGCATAGGCTCGTACCCATCCCAAAATCCGTCCGCAATATATGGCTCAGAATTTCGCCGCTCGTGCAATCCATGCGCTTTTTCTAACGTTTAGCCTGATTCTTTGCGCAAATGCACAGGACAAATGGCTCATGTACGACGAAGCCAGTTCAAAAGGTGTCTATCTTTTTGAGAATGGAATACGGTATGAAGGAGGCGTACGCAACAAACAATTCCACGGGCACGCGGTCATGACTTCCCCGAACGGTCAACGCTTTGAGGGAACTTATGTCGACAACCAGCGGACCGGTCATGGGGTCATTGTTTCAGCAAGTGGGCAACGCTACGAGGGTCAGTTTTTAAATGGTAGGCGGACTGGCAAGGGAATATATACCTGGCCAGATGGCCAGCGTTACGAGGGCGATTATCTAGATGGGAAGGAACACGGGTATGGCGCCATGAAGTTTCAGAGTGGGAATCGGTATGAAGGAGAATTTATAGCAGGAGAAATGTCGGGGAAAGGCATATATTCCTGGACCAATGGTCAGCATTACGATGGCGATTTTCATGCCGGATTTCCACACGGCCGGGGCATCATGAAATTTGTAGCCGGACATCGGTATGAGGGGCAAATGGCGGGCGGAAAAGTACACGGCCACGGAGTCATGTTCTACGCTAATGGCCAGCGCTATGAAGGTCAGTTTGTGAATGAGAAAATGGCAGGTAAAGGGGTTTTAACCTGGCCGACAGGGCAACGATACGAAGGCGAATTTTTGGATGGAAGAGAAAGCGGGCATGGCTCCAAGCTGTACGAAGGTGGTGAGCGCTATGAAGGGCAATTTTTAGAGGGGAAGCGAGCGGGCAAGGGTGTTTATACATGGCCTTCCGGTCAGCGTTATGAGGGCAACTTCCTCAACGGGGAAGAATCCGGCTATGGAAATCTGGTTTATCCAAGTGGACAGCGCTACGAGGGGCAGTTTTCAGGCGGCAAACCATCCGGAAAAGGGGTTCATACTTGGCCATCCGGTAAACGATACGAAGGCGACTTTTTGAATGGGGAATTTGATGGCTGGGGTGAAATGCGGTATGCAGACGGAGATCGCTACGAAGGAGAATGGAAGGTCGGTAAACGCGTCGGCCCCACTCAGAACGAGGCTCGGGGACGTCAAAATACGGGCAATACATCCCAGTTAATCGCAGGCTTAATAGGTGCTGCGGTCATTGGGAGTGCTCAGGGCGTAGGAGACGCCGAAAAATTGCGTATGACCGGTGGGTTTCTCGCTGACGTGGCTACGAACGGTCAAGCAGGTGGCATCCAGGGCGCCACTCGAGATATTCGATCTGCACAATCAATGTCGGTCAATGTGCAGCAAGGCTTGGAAGAGCAGCAACGAAGAGCTTTGGCAGCGGAGAAGGCTCGCCAGGAAAACCAAAAGTTGCTTGCTCGTGCCGAACAAGATAGACAACAATTGCGTGCTCAAATTGAACAACAAAAGCAGCAGTTGGCTGCTCAAGCTGTGCAGCAAGCACAGCAGTTGACGACAAGTACGAGTACAGGCACAGGACCGCAGAACTTGGTGTTGGCAGCTCGCTCTGATCCACAAAACCCGAGGACACCTGGTAGTCAGTCACAGGATTCACAAGCGTTTCCGCCGGTGCTGGAAACCAATCCCTATGAACTCTATCCAGATGCCTCCTCCGCTTGGAATTTGCCGAAATCCCCCTGGCTGGGAAACACCAGAGTAGCGGATACTCGCGTGGCGGCATGCGATGCTGTCTTGAAAGTCGTCGCCCAGCAGATTCAAGAAGAAAATGCCAGGGGCTTCATGACCGTTACCGAGAAAACAACGTGTGTATGTCGCACAACTGGGAACCATGGCGAAATGCCTCCCAGGGCAAAAGGTTGGCAGTGCGGAGCGTACTATCAAGCGAAGGATACGGGCAAGAGGAGAGGTTCGGTGGCTCGTTGAAGTTTCAGTAGGCGAAAGCAGGCTCTGCGTTTCTTTCCCTGACTAAGTCACGTGTTGGGTTTCGCTGCAGATCGGATAATTTCTTTCAAGTCCTGCGGTACTGGCATGACCTTGAACGGGCTGACATTGGCTCCGCCTGTATTGCCAGTTGGCACCCACCCTGCAGCCGTCTTGGTGGCTGCGCCGATGATGCGAATGACCTGGCCCAGAGCTTCTGAGGCCCTGCCCTTTCTCCAAGCCCAGCGCAACATTTCGAAGTGGACCCGTACATGTTGCACCGTAGATGCTTGACCAAGGACGTGAGCACGCTCAAGGTGTTTGAAGCTGGATTCAGCCCTTGCCGAGGCTTCCAAGGATTTGGCGATGGCCAATTCTGCATCCACTGCAGGTCTAATTCTTTTGCCGAAGGTGTTCAAACTTCTTCCAGACCTGATGTTGCTGTTGATCGCAGCTATTAAAAACCTTGTAGTAACTTCAGAGTCAACCCCCGGCTTAACTAGAACCGCCTAAGGCCAGATGGCATCATGCTGGACGCCTCACGGGGTGAAATGAGTGAATTCGAGCTGGTGCACACGCTATGGACGGCCTTACAGGCCACAATCGCAGGATGCGAATATTCGCCCTTTCAGACATACACGCCGACTACCAACCCAATATGGCCTGGGTTCACCAGCTTTCTCGAGGTGAGTATGTAGACGACCTGCTAATTCTCGCTGGAGATGTCAGCCACAAACGCGAGTTGCTTGATGAATGCTTGACGGCTCTGGCTCAGCGGTTTCGGCAGGTTCTTTTCGTACCTGGGAACCATGATCTTTGGGTGATCGGGCAGACACCGGCCATAGACTCTCTGGAGAAATTCGAGCAGGTAAGGCATACAGCCATCCAATGCGGAGCAACGATGGATATAGTTCGACACGGACAATTGCTGGTCGTACCGCTCTTGGGCTGGTATGACTATTCCTTCGGCGAGCCAGGTCGTGAACTGCTTCGAGGATGGACCGATTACCGGGCCTGCCGCTGGCCAACTGGGTTCCAGATGGAAGACGTCGCTGCTTATTTCGAAAAGCTCAACGTCGTTCCGAGTGCAGACAGTGCCCGTATGCGAATTACCGTTTCTCATTTTTTGCCGCGGATAGACCTGATTCCTTCATTCGTTTCCGCTCGGCATCGCATTCTGGACCCGGTGTTGGGCACCACACGGCTGGAAAAGCAATTGCGTCAGCTAGATCCGTCGATACATGTTTATGGTCACAGCCACATCAACCAGTCTGTGGAGTTGGAAGGCGTTCGGTATGTCAATAATGCGTTCGGAACACCCCAGGAAACGCGCATCACGGCCAAGCAATTGGTTTGCATTGAGGAGGCTTGGTTTTGATGAACTCTTCAAAGTTCTGCGAAAGTCAGGGCGCTCACGTAGACCTTTGGCTGGCCTACTACGGCGAGTTCCAGAACGACGACCCTGCCCTGCTTGAGCTATTGAATCCTGCAGAGCGCGAGCAACAGGCCCGGTTTCATTTTGGAGATGATCGCCTCCGTTACCTGGTGACTCGCGCCATGGTGCGAAAGGTGCTCTCTCGCTACGCCGACGTCGCCCCGAAGGCATGGAATTTTGAAAACAATGCCTATGGGCGCCCTGAAATTTCAGGTTTGCACACGCAGGCCAGTGGACTTCGATTCAATTTATCGCACACCGGTGGATTGATTGTGCTGGCCGTTTGCCGGGCATTCGAAATGGGTGTCGATGTGGAGCATCTTGACAGGAAAGCTGCGTTGGGCGTGGCCGAGCGCTTCTTTTCTCCCGTTGAGGCCGCAGAGCTTGCGAGCCTGGGCCTTGAACTGCAGTCTCAAAGGTTTTTTGATTATTGGACTCTCAAGGAGTCCTATATCAAAGCGCGTGGTATGGGCCTGTCTATTCCACTTGATCGCTTCAGTTTCGCGTTTCCAACTCCCGAAACCGTCAGTCTGCGCACTGATCCCGTTCTTGGCGATGACGCCGGACGATGGCAGTTTTGGCAATTGCGGTTGCCAGAAAACTATCAACTGGCCATTTGCACGGAGAAACCCGCTAAAGGGGTCAGAGCGCTGAAATTCCGCCGAATGGCAACCATGGACGAATTCACCCCGTTAGAGGTGCAAACGCTGAGGATGTCAGTCTAAAAGCCTGCCTGCCCCCTTTGCGGGCAGTGTTGGTTACCACTTTCCTTTCGAAGAGGATGGACTGGCCCGCAATGCAGCGGTGAGAAGCTCAACCGCGTCTGGACGCTCCGCTTTTTGCGCAAAATCCAGGGCGGTCAGGCCCTGCTGATTGCGCATACGCAGATCAGCACCGGCCTGTATCAGCAGCTTGACGGCTTCAGGAGCGCCATAGGACGCCGCCATCATCAAAGGGGTGGTTCCGTTCGGTGATTCTGCATCGATGAAAGCGTGCTCTTCAAGCAGCAGTTCCATGAGCTTCAACTGGCCGTTGGTGGCTGCATAGTGAAGTGGGGTCCAACCGGGCTTGTTGACGTCGGCACCCTTTTGTATCAACCGCTGTGCCAACTCCAGATAGCCTTTGAAGGACGCCATCATGAGTGGGCTCTCATCGGTGGGATTGCGTGTTTCGGGCTTGAGACGGGAAGAGTCGATCAGCAACCGTGCAACCTTGAGCGAACCTTCCTGCAAAGCCATATACAGGCCTGGTACGCCGCGCTCGTCTTTGGTGTTGGGGTCAAAGCCTCGCGCCAGCAAATTGCGCATAGCGATGTCATTGTCCTGCTTGATGGCGCGGATGAATGAATCTGCGTCGTTCGCCCAGGTCATAGGCGCCATCAGGATCATGCAAAAAGCCAGTAGGCAGCGAATTGCGGTACTTTTCATGAGACAACCTTAGGAAACAAACTAGTGAAATTGGCGCTTGTCTGCGCTGCAATGTGGTCTACGCTGGTGCCACGCAGCTGAGCCAGATGCGCTGCGACATACGGAACATAAGCGGGCGAATTGGTTTTGCCGCGAAAAGGCACCGGCGCGAGATAAGGAGAATCTGTCTCGATCAAAAGACGGTCATCTGGCACCATGCGTGCCACTTCGTGAAGTTCCTTGGCGCTTTTGAACGTAACAATGCCGGACAGGGAAATATAAAAACCCATATCAAGCGCGGCTTTGGCAACCTCACGTGTTTCGGTGAAACAGTGAAAAACACCTCCTGCACCTGAGGCCCCCGCGCCCTCCCCCTCCTCGCGCAAGATAGCCAGCGTATCTTCAGATGCTGCACGCGTGTGAATGACCAGCGGCAAGCGGGTGCGCTGCGCTGCTCGAATGTGTGTGCGAAAGCGCTCTCGCTGCCATTCCATGTCGGTGATGGAGCGGCCGCCTTTGCGTTCTTCCATTTGATAGTAATCGAGCCCGGTTTCTCCAATGGCGACCACGCGTTCTAGCGCAGCAGCATCCACCAGATCGTCTTCAGTGGGCTCCAGGACGTCTTCATTGTCAGGATGGACACCCACGGTAGCCCAGAAATTGTCGTAGGCCTTGGCCAAGGCGTGCACCTGGGGAAACTCTTCCATAGTGGTGCTGACGCACAGCGCGCGGGTGACCTGAGCCTGCGCCATGGCGGCGCGCAAGCCCGGCATGTCAGCGCTGAGCTCCGGAAAAGTGAGATGGCAGTGTGAATCGGTAAACATGAAAACCTAAAAAACCGTGGCGCCCACTGAACCGTGCCTAACGACCTGAACTTGTTTCAGATAGTCTGCGTGGGTCGCTCCGACGTGAGTGAAGCCCCCAGGATTTCCTCGATCTTTGCTTTGAGTTGAGCGGACTTTTCGTCCTTTGGAAAGCGAATGCCAACGCCTTGAGTGCGGTTGCCTGCCGCATCTGCCGGCGTGATCCAGGCGACTTTCCCAGCCACCGGGTAGCGCTGCGGATCATCAGGCAGTGACAGGAGTAGATAGACCTCTTCCCCCAGTCGATGCTCACGCGCCGTGGGAATAAAGATGCCCCCTTCAGTGAACATGGGAATATAAGCAACGTATAAAGCTGCTTTTTCCTTGATGGCGAGCTGGATGACGCTAGGACGTGCCATAGATGTTCAATGCCTGGAGTTTAATGCTTCGCGCGCCGAACTGACCAGAGACTCTGCAGCCAAGCCTGGATTCAATGGATGTTCGGCGCTTCTTGCGGACTGAACGAGTTGTCCCCACCACCGGGTAAGTGCGCCCAGGGGCAGCGGCTTCGCGGGCAGATCCTCCGCTGCAAAGAATCTGGGGGACGCGCCTAACTGTAGCGCAGTCACATCGTGGCAGAGTTTTTGCAATCGAGCGACCGCCTCAGGTAACGGAATGTCCGACAAGGCCGCCACGTCACCCTTGGCCATGGCCCGCGGCAACAGTTTCCATGACTTGGCATTCATGGCGCTGGCGGTTCCCGCCAAGGCCGCAGCGGGCCGACCGCCGGCTGCGTGCAGCATGGTCTGGGCATCCTGCTCCGACATTCCATTGCTGGCCAACCAGTTCGTGGCCTCACGGGATTCCGGCCACGCCATCACATGCGTCAGGCAGCGGCTGCGGATGGTAGGGAGCAACAGATGTGCCGCATCGCTGGCGAGGACAAAACGGACGTCACCAGGCGGCTCTTCGAGCGTTTTGAGCAGCGCATTGGCTGTGACCTGGTTCATGCGCTCTGCGGGGTAAACCAGCACAGCCTTGCCGCGCCCTCTGGCGCTCGTGCGCTGGGAAAATTCGATCACGTTCCGCATCGCTTCGACACGGATTTCGCGGCTCGGTTTGCGCTTCTTGTCGTCGATTTCTGCCTGGGCTTTCTCCGACAACGGCCAGCCGCGCTCGATCATGACCGTTTCAGGCATCAGAACGGCCAAATCCGCATGGGTGTGCACATCAATGGCATGGCAACTGGTGCATTGACCACACGCGCCTTGAGCAGTAGGTACATCACACAACCACGCGCGTACCAAGGCATCAGCCACGTCGAGTTGCCCCAGACCAGAGGGCCCCTGGAGCAACCAGGCGTGGCCGCGTTGGGCCAGCAGGCTTTCCACTTGCCGAGAAATCCAGGGGGCAGTCGCGCTCAAATCCACCCCCTCGAGTGTACGGACTGGCAAACGGCCTGCCATACCTGTTCGCGAGACTGGTTGGCATCGACGCGTGCGAACCGTGACGGGTCTTCTGACATCCGGCGTTCATAGCCTGCACGCACGGCTTCAAAAAATGTGATGGGTTGAGATTCGAACCGATCCGGAAGCCGCGCCCCCGCGAGCCTTTCAGCGGCTGTGGAGGGCGGAAGGTCAAACCAAAGAGTCAGATCTGGCTGGCGCAACTTGACGCCCGAGGCCTCGGAGACGGAAGGAAGAGATTGCACCATGCGCTCAAGCGTTGAGAGCGTTTGCCAATCGAAGCCGCGCCCTCCCCCCTGGTACGCAAATGTGGCGTCGGTGAAGCGATCGCACAGCACCGCGTCGCCGCGCGCGAGTGCAGGTTCTATGACTTGCTGCAAATGATCGCGCCGCGCAGCAAACATCAGCAAGGCCTCCGTCAAGGGATCCATGGCCTCGTGCAACGCCAGCGACCTTAGTTTTTCCGCCAAAGGCGTGCCGCCAGGCTCTCGTGTCAGCACAACTGTCCGGCCAGTCCCGCGTACGCGCTCGGCCAGAGCCTCCACATGGGTGGATTTGCCAGCGCCATCGATGCCTTCGAAACTGATGAATAAACCCTGCGCGGTCATCGAATGCCTCTTTGGTACTTATTGACAGCCCGATTGTGTTCGTCCAGGGAACCGCTGAAATGGCTGGAGCCGTCGCCGCGCGCCACAAAGTAGAGTGATCTGGTGGATGCAGGTTGGACGGCGGCAATCAAGGATGCCCTGCCAGGCATGGAGATTGGAGTCGGAGGCAACCCGGCGCGGGTGTAGGTATTCCAGGGTGTGTCGGTGGTTAGATCAGTACGGCGCAAATTGCCGTCAAACTTGTCTCCCAAGCCGTAGATAACGGTCGGATCGGTCTGCAGACGCATGCCAATTTTCAAGCGATTGATGAATACCCCGGAGATTTCCGGCCGGTCCCCATGAGCGCCGGTTTCTTTTTCGATGATGCTGGCCAGGATCAATGCCTCCGACGCGGACTTCAGCGGCAGACCAGGCGATCGGGCTTCCCACGCCGCGGCCAGCTGTTTGTCCATCAAGTGCAAGGATTGGCGCAGCACTGCGAGGTCACTCGTGTTCTTGGTGTAGTTGTAAGTGTCTGGGAAGAACCGGCCCTCAGGATGGACACCGGGCAATCCCAGCGCTTTCATGATGGCATCGGACGACATGTCCCGGGTCTCGGGGCGGAGGTGTTCGGCTCTTGCCAAGGCGGCTCGTACCTGCTTGAAATTCCATCCCTCAACCAAAGTCACAGCCAGTACGATGCGATCACCGCGTACGAGCTTGTCGAGCAGAAGCTGAGGCGTCATGCCACGAGTAATTTCGTAATCACCTGGCTTGATGGTCTGGTCTGGGTTGGCTGCCAGTCGAAAGTACGCATACAGCAAGGTTTCTTCCGCACGAACGCCTCCTTCGACCGCTTTGCGAGCAGCCGTTCTCAGCGACGCGCCGGGAGGGACGCTCATCTCGACCGTTTCAGCGGCCAGGCTTAGTGGCTGGCTTGCCCACCACCAGAACGCGCCTGCTGCAGAAACCGCGAGTAAAACTGCCAGAAGCAGCAATTGAAAAATACGACGCACAACCCTTCAAACCACAGAACAATAAGCCGACCATGATAATTCAGTGCATGAACTCCCCAGATGTCACTTTGCCCACTTCTGTTACCGCCGAGGGTGGTGCAGCCCGCTTGACTCACCTAGGAGTGATCCGTGTACTGGGTGAAGACGCTGCCAAGTACCTGCAAGGCCAGCTAACCCAGGATATGGTCCTGACCAAGCCGGGTGAGACCCGCCTTGCTGCTTTTTGCAACCCCAAAGGGCGTATGTTGGCGAGCTTCATAGCGCTGAAAGTGACGCAGGAAGAAATTTTTCTGATCTGTAGTCGCGACATATTGGCCGCGACCTTGAAACGCCTGTCCATGTTTGTGCTTAGATCCAAGGCCAAGCTGACTGATGCCACAGAGCAGTTCGATCTTTTTGGCCTGATTGGTCAGGCAGCCCAGAGTCAAGTTGCGGCGACCGGCCAGTACCTTTGCCCATTGGCACCCGCAGACAATCTCGCGCGCGCCATTCTGGTTTGCCCAACGGATATCGCAGGGCCTTCGGATGAGCTTGGCGAGTTGGACATTGGCTCCTGGCACTGGGCGGACGTGCGCAGCGGCGTCGCTCTGGTCACCCAACCCGTCGTTGAAGCGTTTGTTCCTCAAATGCTCAATTACGAGTCCATCGGGGGCGTGAACTTTAAAAAAGGCTGCTATCCGGGGCAGGAAGTGGTTGCGCGCAGTCAATTTCGAGGTGCAATCAAACGCCGTGCCTTCGTGGCCCATGTGAACGGTGCTGCGCAGGCAGGCCAAGAGATCTTTACCAGCGCGGATGCAGAGCAGCCCTGCGGTCTGGTGGCACTCGCTGCCCCTGCACCTGGGGGCGGAACCGAGGTGATCGCTTCGCTGCAGCTAGGCGCCCTCGACGGAGCTGACGCGTTGACCGTGGCCGGTCCAGGCGGCCCCACCTTGACGGGGTGGCACTTGCCCTACCCGTTACTTGACGACATTTGACCGCTGCATATCACACCTGGCTTGCAATGCGCTTCAGGGTGGGTCTGTTCAACCGTTGGGGTTGTCAGTTGAGCTGACGGCCCATGTAGACGTGAGGAATTCCCACTTCTTCGTACGGATCACCTCGTCGCGTGTAGCCCAGGCTGCGATAAAACGGTTCTGCGCTGCACTGAGCTCCTAGTATGACCTCCCGGTCGCCGCGTGCACGCGCAACCTGTTCCAGGGCGTTCATGACAGCCTGGCCTACCCCCGCGCCGCGTACCGATTGAAGCACCGCCATGCGGCCAATGCGTGAAACACCGGGAGAGTCCTGCAGCAGCCTGCCAGTACCCAGGGCTTGGCCCAGATGATTGCGGACCAAGGCGTGAACGGCGGTCGGGTCTGCGCCGTCCCACTCGTCTTCACTGGAAATGCCCTGCTCATTTACAAAGACCTCAGTTCGTACGGTAGCTGCAGCCTGGCCGAGTCCAGACCAGTCGCCTGTCTGCACATCCAGCATGTGTTTGCCCGCTTCAAAATCATCCAGCAACTGGCGTAGCGCTGTCGGCACGGAGCGAGAAGTCTGCGTTGCCGGGTCGGCAAACACATAAATCAATTCGCCCGTGATGAGAAGTTGATCTCCCCGGAAAATAGCGCCGCTGATGGTGATGGAGGAGTTCCCAACACGACTGCAACGCATGCCGATATCGAGCCTGTCATCCCAGCGCGCAGAAGCATGGAATTCGATCGAAGCCTTGCGTACATAAAGATCGCCTCCCAACTGTTCCATAGCCTGCGCATAGGGCATGGCCAATGCTCGCCAGTAGCCTGTGACTGCGGTGTCGAAATACATCAGATAGTGCGCATTGAAGACGATCTTTTGCATATCGACCTCTGCCCAGCGGACGCGCAGGTGGTCAAAAAATCGGAAGTCGTGGCGATTCATAGGCATGAGAAAACACAGGAGGTTGAGCGTGCGGGCGCAAGCCGAGGAGAGAGCAACTAAGCAGAGCTCAACGGCTGAAGGCTTCTCGCATGGCCGCCGCCGCATCGGAATGAAGCTGGCGCGCTTCCACGATAGCACGGCCCATGTTGATGAAGCCATGTACGACGCCCCTGTAAATCTCCAGATCTACCCTGACGCCAGCAGCGCGCAATTTGTCAGCATACAACACGCCTTCGTCTACCAGAGGGTCGCATTCGGCCAAGCCGATCCAGGCGGGAGCAACCCCTTCGGCGTCGTCAGCGCCCAAAGGAGAGAAGCGCCAATCTGCGCGATCTGGCATGTCAATGTACTGCGCAAAAAACCAATCGATCAGGTTCTTATCCAGAACCGGTCCATGGGCAAAGTGGGCGTGAGAATCCGTATCTTGGTACGCAGTGGTACCCGGATAGATCAATAACTGCAGGGACAAGGTCAATCCTGCATCCCTGGCCTGAAGGGCACTGACGGCAGCCAGCGTGCCCCCAGCGGAATCACCTCCTACCGCCAGACGCTGAGTGTCTAAACCTAATGCCACGCCTTCGCGTGAGAGCCATTGCAGTGCATCCCAAGCGTCATTAGCAGCCGTTGGAAAGCGAAACTCAGGGGCCAGACGGTAGTCGAGGGACACCACAGCCGCACCACTGCCATGGGCTAGGCTGCGGCAGAACGTATCGTGAGACTCAATACTGCCGATGGTAAAGCCGCCTCCGTGCAGATACAGCAAGACAGGCAAGCCAGCATCCTTACTTGGTGCATAAAGTCGAGCCGCAAGCTTGAAGCCATCGCGCGCGGGAATGGAAAAATCCTCGACGCGCGCCAACTCTGCCTTGGGAAGGTCCAGCACGCCGATGGACTTGGCGTAAGCGGCCTTGGCCTCCGCGGCACTCAGCGTATGCATGGGCGGGTAAGGCGCCCTTTCCATGCGCTCTACGAGTTGGCGCATAGCCGGCGTCAAGCGCGCATGGATATCGGGGCCATAGGCTGGGACAAAGGTATTCGAAGAAGCCAAGACCTGTGCTTTCTGTGGATTGAGCCAGCGATCCTATACGGGAAATCACAGTCTTGCACTCCCGCTGCCGCTCACTTGATCAGTGCACGCCAAATCGCGAAACGGGGCAACCAACAGCCTTGAATTTTTCAAGACTCCCTTTCAAACCAGATAATCGAACAATGACTGTCAATACTGCAACAGGGGAATCGAACAAACCAGCCTCTAAGGAGACCGTGCTGAAAATTTCTGCGGGTGGGCAGCCACTGGGACCGGCGCAAAAACAGTTCAACCAGCTTCTGGCGAAGATCGAAGCTGGAAAGGCTGCATTGGTCGAACTGCGACGCCTGCTTTCCACCCATGTGCCCGAACGCGCGCGCCGACTTCAGCCCCTCATCTTGCAAGCCAACCAATTGCGTGAGCAAATGGTGATATGGCTCGATCAACGCCTTACAGACTCCAAAGGCTTGTCGAAGAAGTTGCAAGACGATGTCACCACCATCTTGCTGCTCCTGGCTGAAATTTCGCTTAAAGATGAGCCTGTGAACCCGGCTATAGCTGAAATCCACGCAAGACGAGTGCCGGAAACTTCAAACGCACCGGATGAAGAGCAAGCCATCGCCGAACTTAAAGGCGCACTTGCTGACGCATTCGGACTGGATTTCGAAGAGTCAGACCCTACCGAATCTGTCGAAGACTGGTTAGAGGTCGAGCTTGCCCAGGCCAGGGCAAGGCAGGAGGCAGTCGAGCGAGCGCGTGCGGCCCGGCAAGCGAAGCGACAAAAAAACCCAACTAAAAACAAGGAAGTCCAGGAGGCTTTGGATGCAGACAAGGCATTGAGGGAGATCTATCGAAAACTCGCCAGCGTGCTGCACCCAGACCGCGAGCCAGATGCAGATGAGCGCGCTCGCAAGTCAGCATTGATGGTCCAGGTCAATATCGCGAATGATCGCCGAGACCTGCTGGCTTTGCTTCAATTGCAGCTGCAGATCGAGCAACTGAACCTGCAAGACGTCGCATCCATGGCTGATGAGAAGCTCCGCCGCTTCAATCGAGTGCTGAAGGAGCAGGACCAAAGCCTGCGTCAGGAACATGAGCAATTGGCGATGCAAATTCGTGACGGACTTGATTTGCCCTGGAATAGCTCAGTGACTGAGCGCAGCATAGAAGCGGCACTTCGCGCTCAAATTCAGCAATTGCAGTCTTATATTGCCATGATGCAGCATGACTTGGTGAGCATTCGCCAGGACGCAGCACTCAAACGCTGGGTAAGGCAGCAGATCAACTTGATGTAGATGCGCCGAGCGAGAGATCTCCGGCACCATCTTGATGTCGCTTTGACCTCGTTTAAGCGGTTTCTTCGGTAACTGTGGGCAATTACAGCGGTTGCAGCTTGCCTGGATCAGGCCTCTGCAGCCACTCCGAGAACTCGTGCGCCAATTGCTTGGCAGCTGACACAGCAGTGGTCCAGGCACGCACCCGCTCGGAATGGGTCAAGGTCTGAAAATCATTGCGGTCGGGAAGCTTCCCATTCGGCAGGCTTGCAATCCACTCTGGGTTGGGCGCCAGTAACAGCATGCCATCCAGGCTGGAACTGGCACTATGCCGGCGCTTCCACGGCTTATCGAGCCAACCGGGCACCACTTCCTTCTGAAAGTGAGGATACAGCACCAGACGGGCCTTTTCTTTGGAATCACCTGTTGTCGGCAAAGCTCGCGCATAGGCCAGGTGCAGGTGATAGTCGGTAATACCACCGTCCCAGTAGGCGCCTCGCGGACCCCCGGGGATGTCGTGTACAGCCTTGAGCATGAAGGGTATCGAGCCGCTGGCCTGCAGCACGGAAAAGAAATTGTCCGGGTCAAGCAGTGCGTGCCGAGTTCGGTAATCGCGTGTGTCGAATGGCAAGGGTGCAGGCGTTTTAAGGTCTGCACCAGGGCCAGAGAAAACAACGCGCTCAATCCACGCCCCCATGGCTCGGCGACTGGCCGCGTTGGTAAGCGCTGCACCTAGATACCCTGCTGCGGTGCGCAAACGCCCTTCGCGAGCCAGCACATGACGGCCTCGCGAGGTGACCACATGCAATTTATACCTGGGGTGGCTCAGCAATGCTGGAACATGCCCATCGAACATGGTGCGCAAGTTGGCCGCAAATGTAGCGCTCACCTGGCTGGGAAGGGGAAGCTTTCGACCTGGAGGCGCCTTCATATCGCCATGGATATAGCCGTTCTCCAGCATCTCAAAGCCAGCCACCGGCTTGTCCATGCAGGCCGTGGCGATGCGCCATGCACCAATGGAAGCTCCCACCAGATCGACAGATTGGGTAGAAGTTGGGAGCCAGTGGCCAAAGATAAATCGGTCTAGCGGGCCGAGAATCAGGCCCTTGGGACCACCGGCAGCCGCAGGAATGACGCCTACATCGGAGGCGTCAAGACCATGTCTTTCGATGTGTTGCCGAGCAACCGGTCCAGCGTATAGATGGAGGGCACGCATGGTCACAATTTGGGTACGGCCCGAGTCGCGGTATGAACGTCAGCCAGATGACGAGTACCTGCAATGAACGTACCTGCCGCATCTTCAGCCAATGCCGGTTCAGCGAGTCCCGTCAAAATGCCGCACTCTTGCGCTTGCTGCGCATGAGCGCACCGAGCTCGAAGCTCCTTGAGCTGAGATTCAAGCGCTCTCAACTCGTGTATTCGCTTGCTAACGTGTCCGATGTGTTCATCCAGCACACGGTTGGCTACCTCGCACCCTGCTTGTGGCGCGTTGCGTACCGCAAGCAGCTCACGCACTTCGCCCAAAGACATACCGAGGCTCCTGCAGTGCCGGATGAAGCGCAACTGCTCCAGATGTGTATCTTCGTACTGGCGATAATTTGAGCTGGTACGGGCAGCAGCGGGCATCAAACCCTCTCGCTCGTAGTACCGAATAGTTTCGACAGCCGTGCCTGACGCCGTCGCGAGATCACCAATTCTCAAAATTTTTGCTCCTGTACCAACAAGCGGCCAACGCTTGGTCACCATTTTGACGCAGGACGCACTACCCTGTTGCAGCTTCAGGGTTTCAAGTATGTCAATCAGGCCCTTAGGCAAACCAACCCCATGCCAGTCGTCGGCTTTGTATGGAGGTCTACTCCGAAGTCCCCGGGGGTTTTTTCATCACCGCTTCGAAACTCCCCTGGGCCAGCAATCTGTCCATCCACATGGTGAGCGCCGGAACCATCGAATCTTTAAATCGAGGCCTATCGTGCCGAGCCATCTGGCGTATGAAAGGCACTATGGCGTAATCTGCAAGCGCGAGCTTTTGACCGCTCAATGCGGGCGCCTGTGCCAATTGCTGGGCAAGTTGCTCAAGAAATCGGTGTGCCTTGGCGAAGTTCAGGTCAGAAAATGCCTTTTCCTGCTCCGCCAAGCCTGAAGCCGCTGCAGATGGAGCCCATTCAGACTGGTATCGAGTAGGGTATTTGTATCGATCCAGATACGGCTTGAAATCAAGTTCACATGCGTTGATCAACTCCAGCATTTCCTTTGGATCGCTGCCAACAGGCTCGAGCCACTGCTCTGGATCGTGTTGCCCAAGCGCCCAAAGCATGATGTCCAGGCTCTGATCGATCACCTGCCCATCACTGACGACCAGAACGGGCACGGTCGCCTTGGGAGAGGCCGCCAGCATGGCTGCAGGCTTGTTTCTCAAGGAGACCTCCTGCATCTGCACCTCCACGCCCGAGACGAGGATGGCCCATCGCGCCCTCATGGCATAAGGGCAGCGGCGGAAGGTGTAGAGCACGGGGGGCACGGCGCTTATTTACCCTGAAGCCCCTTGAGCTTTTCGAAGGCTGATGACATGGCAGTTCCCTGGGGTGCAGTCGCCCTGCCCTGCCCCGATGAGAATCCGCCGCCGCGTGGACCGCGTCCGGCCGCTTCAAAGCGGTTTTCTCTTGGTCCATCACGCCGAACAGGGGCAGCGTCAAGCTTCATGGTCAGACTGATGCGCTTGCGGGCCGCGTCAACTTCCAACACTTTCACTTTGACAATCTGCCCGGTCTTCACGACTTCGCGCGCGTCCTGGACAAACTTATTGGCCAATTGGCTCACGTGGACCAGGCCATCCTGGTGGACACCGAGGTCCACGAATGCGCCAAACTGAGCCACGTTGCTGACCGTGCCTTCAAGAACCATGCCTTCCTGCAGGTCGGCGATGTCTTCCACACCGTCATTGAAGCGGGCCACTTTGAAGTCCGGACGTGGATCGCGTCCAGGCTTTTCCAGTTCAGCCAGAATGTCCTTGACCGTAATGGCGCCGAAGTTCTCGGTTTCAAACTGCTCAGGCTTGAGCGGTTTGAGAAGTTCGCCACGCCCCATGAGTTGGTCAATCGGCTTGCCGGTCTTGACGATGATCTGCTCGACCACGGGGTAGGTCTCAGGGTGCACCCCGGTCATGTCCAACGGGTTTTCACCGCCGCGAATGCGCAAGAAGCCTGCGCTCTGCTCAAAGGTCTTGGCGCCAAGACCACTGACTTTGAGCAACTGCTGACGATCAACAAATGCGCCGTTCGCTTCTCTCCAACGAACCACTGCCTTGGCCACCGTACCGGACAGCCCAGAGACTCGCGACAAGAGAGGCGCACTTGCAGTGTTGAGATCAACCCCCACACCGTTCACGCAATCTTCCACAACCGTATCAAGTGTTTTGGCCAGCTCGCTCTGGTTGACGTCATGCTGATACTGTCCCACCCCAATCGATTTGGGGTCGATCTTCACTAGCTCGGCCAATGGGTCTTGCAGTCGGCGGGCAATACTGGCCGCGCCACGCAAGCTGACGTCCACATCAGGCATTTCCTGGCTCGCGTATTCACTGGCTGAGTACACGGAGGCGCCGGCCTCGCTCACCACAATCTTCTCGATCTGGTGAGGCTCAGCACCTTGGGCGGCCAGCATTTTGGCGCAGAGTTTGATGAGATCTGCTGCCAGCTTGTCGGTTTCGCGGCTGGCTGTGCCATTGCCAATGGCAATGAGTTGAACACCATGCTTGGCGACCAATTTGGCCAGCGTATGCAGGCTGCCCTCCCAGTCCTTGCGAGGCTCATGTGGGTAGACGGTGGCCGTCTCCACCAGCTTGCCGGTCGCGTCCACCACTGCCACTTTCACACCAGTGCGGATGCCGGGATCCAAGCCCATGACAGTTTTTTGTCCCGCCGGGGCAGCCAAGAGCAAATCACGCAGATTGTCCGCGAAGACCTTGATGGCGACCTTCTCCGCATCTTCACGCAAGCGCGAAAACAAATCACGTTCGGTGGAAAGGCCCAATTTGACTCGCCAGGTCCAGGCGACGCACTTGCGGATCAGGTCGTCAGACTTGCGTGCCTGATGGCTCCAGCCCAAGTGCAGGGCAATGCGCCCTTCTGCCAGGCTGGCCTGCCCCGGCTCAGGTTCTTGTGGCTGAACCAGCTTGGCTTCAAGTATTTCCAGTGCTCGACCGCGGAACACGGCCAATGCGCGGTGTGAAGGTACACGGCCAATGGGCTCATCGTATTCAAAGTAATCGCGGAATTTGGCGACTTCCGGATCGCTCTCGTTCTTGCTGTCAACTTTCTTGCTGCGCAGAAGACCCTCTTCCCACAGCCATTCGCGCAGCGACTGCACCAGTTGCGCATCTTCGGCCCAACGCTCGGACAGGATGTCGCGCACGCCATCGAGCACGGCGAAAGTAGTTGAAAAATCGGGGCCCGGTTTGCCGTCATCCAAAGTGGTGGCAGGCTGGCAGAAGGACTTGGCTTCTTCCTGTGGGTCCAGCGTCGGGTCAGCAAGCAATTTGTCAGCCAAAGGCTCAATGCCGAATTCGCGAGCAATCTGGCCCTTGGTTCGGCGTTTTTGCTTGAACGGAAGGTAAATATCTTCCAATTCCTGCTTGGTGGCTGCGCCAGCCAGCGCCGCGCGCAAGGCGTCTGTGAGTTTTCCTTGTTCGTCAATGGCTTTGACAATGGACGCACGGCGATCTTCCATCTCACGCAGGTAGGAAAGGCGGGTATCCAACTCTCTCAGCTGAACGTCATCCAGGCCGCCAGTGGCCTCTTTGCGATAGCGGGCAACGAACGGCACGGTAGCGCCGCCATCCAGCAGTTCTACTGCCGCCCGTACCTGGGTTTCACTGATCTTGATTTCTGTGGCCAACTGCCGAAAGATTTGCTGCATGTGCCTGAGGAAAATATTCTCGGAAAACGAAGCAAGGAAGTTTGCCACACGTATCGGGTCGATTGCGCGGAAGACTCGGACTCAAAAATAAGGGTTTAGCTGATTAATTCACCGCTATGAAGTACGGCAGCCCCCCAAATGCCCCTGCGTGCATCCTCATGATCTATTTCCCCCATAGACCATGAGAATGTCACACCGCACATTCTTTTTTAGCGTTTCACCCTCAAGTTTGGACTTCTCCGAGGAAGCCGCCGCTCTGACGTGACCATAGACGCGCGTAGATGCCGCCTTTGGCGAGCAATTCGGCGTGTGAACCCTCCTCCATGATGCCGCCGGCATCGAGCACAACCAGACGATCCAAAGCCGCAATGGTGGAAAGCCGGTGCGCGATGGCGATCACGGTTTTACCTTGCATCAGCGTGTCCAGACTCTGCTGGATGGCGGCTTCCACTTCGCTGTCTAGCGCACTGGTAGCTTCGTCCAGAAGCAAGATGGGGGCGTCCTTGAGCATCACACGCGCGATGGCCACGCGCTGACGTTGCCCGCCTGAGAGTTTCACGCCGCGCTCACCCACTTGGGCGTCATAGCCACTTCGCCCTTTAAGGTCAGTCAGTTGGGCTATGAACTCCGAAGATTCCGAGCGTTCAGCGGCTGCGAGCATTTTTTCTTCACTCGCCCCCGGGTTCCCGTAGAGAATGTTGTCGCGCATGGAGCGATGCAGCAATGAAGTGTCTTGCGTCACCATGCCGATGGCACCACGCAAACTGTCCTGCGTGACCATGCGGATATCCTGGCCATCAATGGTGATGCGTCCGCCTTGAAGTTCGTGAAAACGCAGCAGAAGATTCACCAGGGTGGATTTTCCGGCACCGGAACGCCCAATCAGCCCAATGCGTTCGCCGGGACGAACGGTGAGGGACAAGCGATCCATGACCGGCCGACCACCCTCCTTGTACGCAAAAGTAACGTTCTCGAATGCGATCTCGCCTTTGGTCACCTGCAACGGCTTGGCGTCGGGCGCGTCCACAATACCGCGCGGTTTGGAGAGCGTGGCAATACCGTCCTGGATTGTTCCGACGTTTTCAAACAATCCTGTCATCTGCCACATGACCCAATGGGAGTACCCCATAAGGCGCAGGGCCATGGCGATGACAGCAGCCACCACGCCTGCCGTGGCTTGCCCAGTCGACCACAGCCATAGCGCGGTGCCTGTGCTGCTAAGCAGCAGTAGCGTGATCATCAGGTGATTGGTGATCTCAAAAAGGCTCACCAGGCGCATCTGGGCATACCCTGTATTCTTGAAGGCGTCCATGGCGCTGCGCGCGTACTCCGCCTCGCGACGCGTGTGGGCGAACAGCTTCACCGTGGCGATGTTGGTGTACGCATCCGTAATGCGGCCGGTCATCATCGAGCGGGCATCGGCCTGCTCCTTGCCTATTTTCCCCAGCCGGGGAACAAAATAGAAGCACGCGGCAATGTAGAGGATCAGCCAAATAGCGAATGGCAGCACCAGACGCCATTCAAAGCTGGCTGCCAGTATCAAGATGCCAATCATGTAGACGCTCACGCCCACCAGGACATCGACCACCAGGAAGATGACTTCACGCACTGAGAGCGCGGTCTGCATGATCTTGGTGGTGATTCGTCCTGCGAACTCGTCTGCATAGAACGACATGCTCTGCCCTAGCATCAACCTGTGGAAGACCCAGCGCAAACGCATGGGAAAGTTGATGGCCAGCACCTGATGCATGACCTGCGTATGGAGCGCCAACAGAAAGACGCTGGATAAAAGGATGGCTGCAATTCCAATGGCATTACCCCGCTGCGCTTCCCAGAAGCCGGCCGGCGGAACGGAAGCGAGCCAATCCACAACCCTGCCCATGATGGCAAAGAGCACGGCCTCATAGGCCGCAAGCAATGCGGACGTGCTCGTAAGCAATACGATCCAGCCACGCATGCCTCTCGTGCACGCCCACAGAAACGCAAAAAACCCTCGCGGCGGAGGACTGGGGTCCGAACCGGGATAAGGGGGAACTCGATTTTCAAAGAAAGAAAAAAACACAGGCAAAATTCTCCAAGGGCAGACATGTTAGTACGCCCCCGCCACATTTGCTCAGAGGGGCCAATATCCAATGCTGCAAATGGAAAATTTCACATGTTTACGCACCGGGTATCCATAGATGCTTGAAATCCATGGCGCTCGTTCAGCGAAGCTGACTCGCCCATCCTGCCTTTCTGACCTGATGCGATGAAGTGGCCAGGTGGCGCCAAAGCGGCAGCTGCAATTTCACGCGCGTTCCCCTGCCTTGAGCAGGCTCAATGACGATTTCCCCGCCCAGCTTGTTGGCACGGCGCGCCATACCCGACAGGCCCTTGCCGCCCCGATTGCCGCCAGGGGGGCGCGATTGATCTGCAACGGAAAGGACCTTTGACGGTAAACCGATTCCATTGTCGACGACCTCCAGAACCAGGCAGCGCGTGGTTTTCATGTAGCCACACGCGACAGAAACTTCATCGGCTCCAGAATGACGCACTACATTGGCTAGCGCTTCCTGCGCTACCCGCAAAACCTGCAAGGCAGCGTCCCCACGAAGACGCTCCAACACCTCTTCATCGGAGATGTGCCAGTTCATTTGCAGGCCCGCGCTTTGCAGCAGAGGCTGCAGCCTGTATCGAAGGCTAGCCAAATGTTCCAGCACGCTACCGTCTTGCGTCTGTCCGTCAACCAGCACCTTCAGCTCCAGCAAGCAATGCTGAAGCGACAGTGCCGTCGCTCTTTGTTGGGCGGTGCCGGTAGCCAGTGCTGCAATGATGCTGGTCAGATGCGCGCCCACACCGTCGTGCAGATCCTGGGCTAACTGACCGCGGTTGGAGTCATCGGCGTGGCGAGCGTACTTCCATGCTGCGGTCTCTATGCGCCGGCTGAGAACCAGCCACAGCACCAGCAGTGCAGCAGCCAGGAAGCCATGGGAAATGGAGCCCAGCGTGTCACTCAACACATGGGACTGAACATCTACCGCCGCTACCCCAAGGGCAAAAAGCATGACGATCAGAACAATCCAGCCCTCGGGTTCCGCTGTCCGGCACGCCAACTGGATGACTCGCGCCACCAATACGGCCGCAAAGGCCCCGTTCATGTAGGCCCACCCCCACTCCAGAACATGGGGCGGCCACATCAGGTCGGCCATGGGCAACGCGGCCAGAAAGATACCCAACAATGCCTGCGCTCCTACCAGGGCCGTTTCAGGCACATGCAAAGCACCCATGCCGTGCAGCAGGAATACGGCCATGCTGAGGATCGCAATCTGATAGAAAATTCTCACCACGGATGGGCCGTCGTGCCCAAGCCAGCCGCGGTCAGTCAGCAACATGACTGCCACCACGAGCGTCCAGGGAAGCATCGCAGCGGCATAGAGCACATCCAAGACGTTGCCACTACGTCCAAAGCCATGAGCCGCATAGAACGCAAGGCAAAGTGATGCGAACATCATCGTGAGCGAGGCTATCATCATGGACGATCTCCTGCTCTGACATTGGCTGGCTCTGAAATATCAGTACAACAAGCCGTGCATAGAAGCTTGGCTCACCGCCTGAGCGCGGGTGTGCACATGCAACTTTCGGTAGATATTTCTGATGTGCGAATTCACCGTTTGATCACTAATGATTAAACGCTTGCCGATTTCGGCACTCGTATAACCTAGCGCGACCATCCTCAGGACTTCTCGCTCGCGTTCAGACATGCGGTCGCCCCCGCTGGCTCCCCCAGGCGTCCATCCGGGCTGGGCATGCCCACGACGCGATGCGCTTGATGAATCAAGCCTGTGGAGAAGTCGGCGAGCCAGGTTAGGCGTGATAGACGCACCTCCATTGACTACCTGCAATACCGCCTGCGCAAAGCTCCCAAACCAGGAGTTCTTGATCAGGTAGCCCGTCGCGCCGAGCTCGAATGCCTGGATCGCTTTATCCTCGTCTTCCATCGCAGACACTACAACAGCCTCAGCGGCCGGGCGCATGGTTTTCATGTATTCGATCAGCTGAAAACCTGTCCCGTCACCGAGATTGAGGTCGACCAGCATGACATCCACCTCGTTGGTGGCGATCATGCGCTTGCCGTCCCTGAGGCTTTCGGCCTGCCCCACCAAGTGGATGCGCATATCAGCCAGAAGCTCTTGTGAAATTACTCGCCTCATATGAGGATCGTCATCAACCAGAACGACTCTGACAGGTTGATTGACTTGACCCGTCATGAAATGTGGCCACATGGACGCACCAAGTTCGGAAGCCACAAGAGTACCGGCATTGCTCGTGGGTATGGTTAGTCCGTTCGCCCCCATGGTCTGGTTTAGTGAGTTCATTTTTTTCTCTCCTCATCCAAGGGGTGATCAGTAACGAACAGAGTACGGGCGTCAGCTCTCCAACCGCCGCTAATAGTGATCACCCCTCAACACAAAAGCGGCTTAAGACGTTACGGGTACAGCGTAATCCAGCCAAAAGCCCTTGTCGTGAAATAATTGGATTAAAAATCACTTAGTTACGCAATATACAACACGATACTAATAAGTTTTGAGCGGACTGCAGCTATGCTTTTAGAAGCAAGAACTACCCATCAATGAACAGTTTGAAGCGCTAGAGAAGAAAAAAATACAACTTAAGACACAGCATGTCCTACCTAACCAAAGCTGGCGATTGGTAGGTGCAAGCATGCGCCTGACACTGACCTCCGACGACATCGTCATCAGGAAAAACCGGAAAGACGGCGAATCCCGAAGATGAAAGCGTCAAACGTCGGCAATCCTGATTCCAGGCGAGCCGAATCCCTGTCAGCAAATCGTTGGAGGATCTCTATCATGAAAAAGCTTGCCCTTTTCGCGTTGACCGTTATTGCAACCGCGACATTTGCCGCTAGTCCTGTTCAGCCGGGAGCGATTTCCATAACTGGTACGTCCACTCAGGTGGCCAGCGTCAGCAATGGCTCGTCCGTCACGAACACCAGCAATGCTGGAACCTACGCGGCTCAAAACCAGGCATCTAATCAAGGCAACATCGTCATCAGCGGTACGTCCACCCAAAGCTCCGGCATCGTCAGTTCTGGCGTGCATAACGTCGGATACAACGGCGGGGACGTTGCAGTGCAAAGCCTGGCTTCTAACGTAGGCAACGTCAAGATCTCTGGCACCTCAACCCAGAATTCCAACGTCGCCAACAGCACGATGACAAACGAAGCCAGAGGCGAGGGCTGTGACGATTGCAGTGCGGGTACTGCCACGGCCTACCAAAATGGTGCAACGAACTTCGGTGATGTCACCATCACCGGAACGAGCAACCAGACGCTTGGTGTCGGTGGCGGCTCAACCGTTCGCAACCTGGCTGACGGTGCCGATGCAGTGGCCATCCAGAACCTGTCGTCCAACTACGGCAAGGTCACGATCAGCGGTACATCCAACCAGACCACATGGATCGCCAGCAATTCACTGCTGTCCAATGTGGCCCACGGCAGTGGCAGTGCAGCCTATCAAAACCTCGCATCGAACGACTACTGCTTGCCACCTCCTCCCATCTGTGTGGGCGCAGCATGCGGACCTTTCTCGGTTGCGCGTCGTTGATTCGTAACCTGAGTACCTGAAGGCCAGCCGGCGCGAGTTGCTTCATGTGACTTCGCCGAATCTGCAGGCCCGAGGTCCACCAGGTGCGAAATCCGAAGTTGGGTTGTGCATCGCAACCCAACTCTTTTTGTGAAAAGAAATGAGGTGATGCCATGTTGAATACAACCATTGCCCAAGTCTCGACCATTGGTGCTCTGTCGCTTTTCTCCCTGACCGCGTTGGCGCAAAACGCTCCCGGCGAAGACCCCGTACAGATCCAGTCCAAGGTGACTTACCAGATGGCTCCCAACCCCATCGTCAATAAATCTACCGCGATCAACATGCAAATGGGCATGTCGGGAGCTGACCAAGCCAAGATTGCGCGCTACACCGCTATGGCGTATTCGGCAACGCCAGGCGTACTGACGGACAAGGACGTCGTCAACGCGGTCCATACCAACGGCATGAATACCACCTGTACGCAGAGCGTCGGCAGCAATGTCGCACCTGCATCGGGAGCTGCCGCCTTGTTGGCGACCCAGCAAGTGGTGGTGTTGAGGGGCGACCTTGTGAACGTCTGCAACTAAGAACAACCACCTGCGCCGAGCCGCACCCTGGCGGCTCAAGGCGCTAGTCCAGCTGCCGCATCAGGGCAGCAGCGAGGAGAACGATCATGGATTCAGACATTGGCTCACGGACTTCCTGCTTCAGTCCTTCGGCAAGCTCGGGAAAGTGCTTGTTATGGGCGGCGATATCTGCAGCTGCGCTTCTGGCCGGTTGCTCTCATCTGGATCCGCGAAAGGACGCCGAATACCAGTCCTATGCGCCCACAGCCGACCGACCCGTGGTACGCCCTATCCGATCGATCTCCAGCTTCAACGAGTCTCTGGTGTGCATGGACTATATGCTTCGTGCGGCGGAGATTCCCACGACCCTGATCACAGCGAAGCAATTTCCCGACTATTCCGGAAAAGTGCCGGCATCGACCAAGGACATGATGATCACCGCGTTGTCGAGAATGTCACGCGTCTCCAACGCGTTTCGCTATGTCGACTACGAGGTCAACCTGGTCACCCAGGACACCGTACAGAATCTGACAACGATTTTGCTCAACAACAACCAGATGCAGTTGCAGCGCCCAGCGCTCTACATATCGGGTGGCGTATCGTTTGTAGACCAGAACGTTTTCACGAACAGCGAAAGCTTTGGCGCCGCCGGCGAAAGATTCAACGCCGGCTACAACCGCAATCGCAGCGCGACCTTGCTCGGCCTGGAAATGCACCTGGGCGATTTTCGCACCCGCACCTTGCTGCCAGGTCTGGACTCGGCCAATGAAGTGGTTTTTGGAGGAGGCAGTCAAGGTCTGGACGCTGCCGCTACCATCGGCCTCTATGGTGTGAAGTTCACGCTGGGGCGGGACTACACCCAAGGCACCGGCGGCGCGCTGCGCACCCTGGTTGACCTGGCGGCAGTTGAGTTGGTGGGCAAATGGGCTCGGGTGCCCTATTGGCAGTGTCTGATGCTGGAGCAGACCAACCCCAACTTCCAGAGACAAATGCGCGACTGGTTCGACCAAAGCGGACCTAGCGGCCAGTTGCGTCTGATTGAGAACTCATTGCTCAACCAGGGCTACCTGTCCAGCAGCGACAGCGGCCTTGCTGTCAATGACATTCGCATGCGGGGCGCCCTGGCCAGATTTCAGTCCGATAGCGGCATTGTCGTCACAGGCGTGCTGGATTTTCCGACCTATGAACGAGCTCTGCGCAACTTCGTGAAACTGAGCGAGGACGGAAGTATGGTCCGTATGGGATGGTCTGCCTCCGGCCCTGCCGACATGACTGTTGCAAGCGCAGCACGTTCGGATGGAATCTCTTCGGTCAGACCGTGGATGATCGACATGCAAATCGAGAACCCTCAACCTGCGGGTGAACGGCCAGCGTTTACCGAAGGCGAGCAGGTGTTTCTTTCTGCCACGCTTTCTCGCTCTTCGTACTTGTATTGCTACTTCTCGGACGCCGCGGGCAACGTGATGCGCTTGCTACCGAATGCCATCACGACCAATGCCATGATTTCGGCTGACCAGGCCGTTCGTATTCCCGACTGGATGGCTCCGAATCCGGGCTTCATTCTGGATGCCGGCAAGCCGGGTGTAGAAGCTGTCATGTGTGTCGCAACCGCTCAAGATGCAGCATCTCGGCTGCCACCTGAAATGCAGGCTCCGGCGTTGTCCAACATGAGGGGCATACAAGGGCTGCAAGGAGTTCAGCAACGCTTTTCAAGCATTCTTGGCACTGACGAGTTCGTCGCCCAAGTGCTGCAGTGGAACGTGGTCGCGAGAAAACCTGCTCCGCCTTCGCCTCCTGCGCCCCCCGCCCCTGCAGCCAAGTAAAGCACGTTGAAGTGCATGGCTCACACCCGACGCATACCCAAGGCTACGATCATGCAACTTACTCTATTTGCACTTGTAACGCTGGTGATGGGGAGCGCGGTTGTGCCAGCTGGAGGTGCTTGGGCTGCCGGGCGCGCCATAGATGAAACGCAGACGCCTCTCCCAATGGCGACTCCAGGCTCCATTGAAGCAGCCCCTTCAATCACACCCCATATCACGGCACCCCGAATCGTTACGCCCAAGATAGAGCCTCGGACCGACGGGGCGCCACCCATCGCCGGCCAGTCTCTGGTCATCAACCCTCTGGCCGTGCGCCCACTGATCGGTGCTGATGTTCAGCGCGAGTTGCAGCGCCTGCAGCGGACAGCTGAGTCCACGAGGGCCTACGGTACTTCGGCGGCCTCTGCTCAAGCTGCCTGGTTGCTGGGTTTGATCTATCTCCATGGGGCAGGTGTTCGTAGAGATACCGCATTGGCACAAGTGTGGTTCGAGCGCGCTGCTCGGTTGGGGAGGGAACCCTGGGCCTATGCAGGCCAGGCCTGGTGCGCCATTGACGGCTGCCAGGGTCCGTCGGATCCGAATCGCGCCCGCCGGGTGATTGCGCAGCTACGTGGTGTGCACCGCGCACGCGCAGACTTTCTTGAGTGGGTGCTTCTGGCAAGGGAAACGCCACTGCAGGTCAGCCAACCGGGCTTGGCGCAAACCGAGATTCTGCGCATGCCGCAACCCGCGCTGTTGCAGAAAGCGGCCAGCGAGGGAGACATACACGCGCTGATTGAGCTTGGGCTGAATGCAGTCACCAACAATCGGCTGCCTGAGGCACTGGAATTTTTCCGCCGCGCCGGGAATGGCTCAGAAGCAGCGCTGGCCAATATCCGGCAGATTGAATCCCGCATGGACTCCCGCCGGCTGAGCCAGGTGACAGTGTCCAACGCATCAAGTGCTGATGAGTTGCTGGCAGCTGCGCACAAGTTTCATCGAGGGATAGGCGTGCCTGTGAACTACGTGGAAGCCGTCAGACTATATCGTCAGGCCGAAGCCAAGGGCAGCCTGGAAGCCAAGAAAATGCTCGGGCTGATTTTCTCTCGGCCTTCTCCCAATGGAGGCATCGATATAGGCTGGATGCAGCAGTTGGCCTATGCGGACCCCACCACCACCATTCCTACGCTAGGGATCCCCGGCAGCATAGACTTGCTTTATCGGGAACCCACCCCGTTGTACGATTTGCTGCCTCAGTTCTGGCGCAGGCAAGTGACGCAAATGGGGCGTTGAAGTCAGGCTCTAAGTGCCGCGCGCAATCCCTCGCCAATCTCAGGGCGCTCGGCAAACGGATCTGGAGGGTTTTGGATGTTCATGATCGCTTCCATGCGTGAGGCTACATTGCCCAATGCCTTCGGGTGGCTGAAGATGTAGAACTGATCGTTGGCAATGCCATCGAACACTTTTTGCGCCACCTCGGCCGCAGACACTTTGCCACTTCCCACCGCCCTGTCGGTCTGAGCCTGGCTGATGCGTTGACTGGCGGTCAACTCAGCAACAGGCAAATCGGAAGATCGATTGCGCTCGCTCTTACTGATGCCTGTGGGAACAAAGTATGGACACAACACGCTCGCCGAGACTTGGTTTGAGACCAGCTTCAGATCCTGATAGAGCGTCTCGGTCAAGGCTACAACGGCATGCTTGCTCACGTTGTAGACACCCATATTGGGCGGCGTCAGCAACCCGGCCATGCTGGCGGTATTGACGATGTGGCCTTCGTATGCCGGGTCTGCTTTGGCTGCCTCCAGCATCATCGGAGTGAAGCAGCGCACGCCATGAATCACCCCCCACAGATTGACGCCTAACACCCACTCCCAATCCTGGGCAGAGCTCTCCCAAATCAAACCACCTGCACCAACCCCTGCGTTATTGAACACGAAATGCGGGGCACCGAACTCTTCCCGGACATCTCGTGCCAGCGACTCCATATCAGGTGCCTTACTGACATCTACACGGCGTGCCAAGGTTCGGACCCCTTTTGAATTCAACTCGGTCTGAGCAGCTTCGAGTGCATCCGATTGAATATCCAGAAGGACAACGTTCATGCCAAGCTCACCAGCGAGCCTCGCGCATTCGAGGCCGAAGCCTGAACCAGCGCCCGTCAGTACAGCCGTCTTACCCTTGAAGTTTTTTATCATGATGACTCTCTTTGACAGTCAAGCCGGCATGGCACGGCGGATGATGGCGCCACAATTGGCATTGGGGCCAAGCGTACCGAACACGTCATGGCGTGTCGCCAGGCGCGAGTCACAAAAGGCGCCGAATACCTCAGGAGGCGCAGTCTGAGCCAGGAGCGCGCCTTGTACTGTCAGGGCTACATCACGGGCGAGTTGGCGAGCAGTGGATTCCGTAGCGTGGCTGCTGATCAAGGCCGGCATGGCATTGATCATGGCATCAAGCGCAGCGTGGGCGCCACGGGCTGGCGCCAGTTCTTCGTCGAGCGCTGCAGCCACATCCCCTTTACGCAAGGCCCTCAGCAAATCAAGCGCCATGATGTTGCCGGCGCCTTCCCAGATACTGTTGAGCGGCATCTCACGGTAGATGCGCGCCGGAATGCCTTCGCCGCCTTCTTCTACGTAGCCATTGCCGCCCAGGCACTCCATGGCCTCTTGGGCAAATAGGCTGCCGCGCTTGCATATCCAGAACTTGGCAATGGGCGTGAGCACGCGTGCCAGGAGTTGCTCGGAATGCTGGTTCTGATGGTCGAAGGCACGTGCAAGCCGGATGGACAGCGCAGTGGCCGCTTCACTTTCAAGCGCAAGATCGGCTAAAACGTTCTGCATCAATGGCTGCTCGTTCAAGTGCTTTCCAAAAGCCTTGCGCTGGCGGGTATGGTGCAAGGCGATGGAAAGCGACTGACGCATGAGGCCGCTCGTGCCCAGCGCACAATCCAGCCGGGTCATGGTTCCCATGGCAAGTATCTGGGGCACGCCCCGCCCAGGCTCTCCCACCATCCAGGCCAGTGTCTGGTCGAACTCGACTTCGGAGCTGGCATTGGCCTTGTTGCCCAGCTTGTCTTTGAGGCGCTGTATACGTAAGGTATTGCGTGATCCGTCAGGCAGTACGCGAGGCAGAAAGAAGCAGGACAGACCACCCTCCCCCATGCCTTCCACGTAGGCAAGCACCAGGAAAGCATCACACATGGGAGCAGACATGAACCACTTGTGGCCCGTCAAGCGGTAACGTTCGCCCCACTCATCTCGCCCGTCGTGGACTGCCCGTGTGGAGTTGGCTCGAACGTCCGAGCCACCTTGCTTTTCTGTCATCCCCATGCCCATGGTGACCCCGGACTTGTCACGCCAAGGCTTGAGCGCGGGATCGTACGCCCGGCTGGTCAGCTGGGGAGCCCAGTCGCGGTAGATCGCAGGGTTGTCCTTCAGTGCCGGGGTGACCGCATAGGTCATGGAAATCGGGCAAAGCGTGGAAGGCTCCAGCTCGGTGAACAGCATGAAACCCGCTGCGCGAAGCACGTGGGGGCTGTTCCCAGCCGTACTGTCTTGCGCCCATGGCGTTCCATGGAGGCCCGCGCAGGTGGCCGCCGACATCAGCGCATGGTAAGCAGGATGGAACTCGACCTCATCTATACGATAGCCAAAACGGTCATGGGTATGCAGTTCGGGCGTATGCACATTGGCTAGCCGCGCATGGCGTTGCATTTCAGCGCTTCCTACCAGCGCACCAAGCGAGGCCAGCGGTTTGTCATTCAACCCTGGTGCATTGAACGCCAGGGCGTCTCGCAAAGGCTGATTGCCCTCGAACAGATTGAAATCGGAAAGAGGGGCCGCCTGATTCAGGACTTCGTGTGTCAAGGGCATGAGAGACTCCTGGGTTGACCGAGGGGTGTAGCCGGGGTGGGAGAAAGTGCGTAGGCTGCCTTCTGTCGCTCAGATCAGTTTGACCAGTTGCTTGCCAAAGTTCTTTCCTTTGAGCAGCCCAAGGAAAGCTTCGGGGGCAGCGTCCAGGCCTTGAGCAACAGTTTCACGGGGTTTGAGCTTGCCCTGCGCCACCAGTGTCCCCAGTTCTTGCAGGGCTTGAGGCCACACATTCATGTGCTCACTGACGATGAAACCCTCAATCTTCAAACGATTGATCAGGATGAGTGAGGGGTTCTGCAGCGGTAACGGCTGGCCGTCGTAGCCTGCAATCATTCCGCAAACAGCAATCCGTGCGAACGCGTTAGTGCGCAGTAATACAGCGTCCAGAATGTAGCCACCCACGTTTTCGAAGTAGCCGTCAATCCCATCCGGACAGGCTTGCTTCAAAGCCTTGGACAGAGTCTTGACATCTGGATGGGTGCGGTAATCAATACATTCGTCGAAATGCAGTTCTTCGACGGCGTACTTGCATTTCTCAGGGCCGCCTGCAATCCCGACCACCCTGCAACCCCGGGCCTTGGCCAATGCCGCATATGAACTACCCACCGCTCCCGTGGCTGCGCTCACCACCACAGTTTCCCCGCTCTTGGGTGCGATGATCTCGTTCAAGCCATACCAGGCGGTGACGCCGGGCATACCAACGGCACCCAGGTAGAACGAGAGCGGCACATGCGTCGTGTCGACCTTGCGCAACAGGCCTGGCTGTGAGGCGTCAACTGCGCTGTATTCCTGCCAACCGCCCATGCCGGCTACTTTGTCGCCCACAGCGAACTTGGGGTGCCGCGATTCGACAACCTCCCCTACCGTACCACCAATCATCACTTCGCCCAACGGCTGGGGCGCAGAGTAGCTCTTGCTGTCGCTCATGCGCCCACGCATGTAGGGATCCAGGCTCAGGTAATGATGGCGTACCAGGACCTGCCCGTCTTGAAGAGCCGGTGTTTCACTGGCAACCAGCTTGAAGTTGCTGGTCGTTGCTTCGCCGTCTGGACGGTTATCTAGAAGAATCTGGCGATTTTTAGGCATGGTCATTCCATTGCAAAATAGTTAAAAACAGGGTGAGGTGTCTGGGATGCACAAAGGCGATCACTGGCGGTCAAGCTATAGGAGCCTGCGGTACGAACTTGAAAGTTCCATTGGCCGTAGCGCACAACTGGCCATCGGCATCGTGGATAGTGGCCTCTACGAAAGCCATGTTGCGGGTTCGATGCAACAGCTTCCCTGTTCCCACCAGTGGCTCGCCTTGCTTGGAGACCCCTGCTGGTCGCATGAAGCTCGTCTTCATTTCGATGGTGATGACGCCCATATCTTGCGTTCCGCTACTGCGGGCCGCCATGACCATGGTCACATCCATCAAAGCCATCAGCGCCCCCCCGTGCGCGACGCCAAAGGAATTGCAATGCTCAGGTTTTGGCAGGTAGTGCAACCTGGATTCACCGGCTTCATACGCTTCAAGCGTGAAGCCTAGATGATTGACGAACGGGATGCTGTTCCCAAATTCAAGACTCACGGTCGAACCTCATTCAAGTAAAAACACCCGGTCCCCACGCGCTACCTGGATCACCCTCCGGTGACTACGCTGACACCGCCATCCACGGCCAACCATTGCCCCGTGATGTGCTTGCCGGCATCGCTGGCATACAGCAGCGTCAGGCCTTTCAAGTCTTCGTCGTCGCCAAGACGGCCTAGAGGCGCATGGGAAGCAAGCTCTTGCTCCCCCATCGACTCCAGGGTGCCGCGTGTCATCTTGCTGGGGAAAAATCCTGGGCAGATCGCATTGACGGTGATGCCGTAGCGCCCCCATTCACATGCGAGTGCGCGCGTGAAGTTCACAACAGCGCCCTTGCTTGTGTTGTAAGCAATCGTGCGCATTTCTGGGGGATTGCCACCAAGGCCCGCAATGCTGGCAATGTTGATGATTCGGCCCGTCTTGCGCGCGATCATGCTGCGCTTGGCTACCTGCTGGCTCAAGATAAAGTAGCCGCGGACGTTCAAGTTCATCACCTTGTCCCAGGCGTCCACCGGATGGTCTTCAGCTGGTGCGCCCCATGCAGCTCCCGCGTTGTTCACGAGAATATCTATATCACCCATCCGCTGCAGGGTTTCATCCACCAGGCGGCCGATGTCCGCTTCGTCTGCGCAGTTGGCTGCGACCCAGCGCGCATCAATACCCGCGCTCTGCAGCTCTGCGGCGGCTTCCTCCAGGTCACTCTCCTTGCGGGAGCTCAGCATGATGCGTGCCCCCGCCTCCCCCAGGGCATGCGCCATTTGCAGGCCCAAGCCGCGGGAAGCGCCGGTCACGACGGCGGTTTTACCCTTGAGATCGAAAAGTTGCTGAATAGTACGGGTCATGATCGTGGATGTAGAAGTTGATCGGGAAACGCGAAGCGTTTGAGACACGCGACGCGCAGATTGAGAAGCAAATTGGGTGCAGCTGTCTTCAAAAAAGGTGCTCTGGCATCTCCGCGCAGGTCATATCACGTGACTCCACCACACGCAACCAGGCATCGATCTTGGGCAACTCATAACGATAGAAAAAGCTCATGGCGGGAATACAAGCTTGTGAAGCCTCGTTCGCCGATGCGTCGCCGCTCGAAGCTGTATGTGCGAGGTCTAGCCATACCCAAGCCAGAACCATATGACCGAATGCCTGCATGTAAGGGACAGCATTGGCCAGAGCCTCTGCCGGCTGACCCGTAGCCCATGCGGTTTTGGTGGCTGCGCCCACACGTGCCAGCGCCTGCGCGAGCGCATTGGCGTAGACCGCAAGTTCAGGCTGCTGCAGCGCTTTCTCTATGGTGTCGTTGATGCGGGCAGCCAGCAGCTTCAAGCCGCGCCCGCCCTCCATCAACACCTTGCGCCCCAGCAGGTCCATCGCTTGTATGCCATGGGTGCCTTCATGAATCATGTTGAGCCGGTTGTCACGCCAATACTGCTCAACAGGAAAGTCGCGGGTATAGCCATAACCACCGTGGATCTGGATGGCCAGTGAATTGGCCTCCAGGCAGTTCTCGCTTGGCCAGCTTTTGGCAATGGGCGTCAGCACTTCCAGAAGCAGCCTGGCTTCATCAGCGGCGCCTGATGCACCCGTGTGCTGTTCATCAACCAGGCGCGCGCAGTACAGCAGCAAGGCGAGCGCGCCGTCACAATAAGCTTTCTGAGTCAGGAGCATGCGTTTGATGTCGGCGTGCTCAATCAGACGAACAGGTGCCTGGCTGGCATCCTTGCCGCCTGCACCGACGGGCCGCCCTTGTGTGCGTGTACGGGCATATTCCAGTGATGCCTCGTATCCGGCCAATCCCAGCATGGTGGCCGCCATGCCTATGGCTATACGCGCCTCGTTCATCATGTGGAACATGCACTTCAGGCCTTCACCTGGCTGCCCTACGAGATATCCAACGGCACCCGCTTTTCCATCAACTGGAAACTTGCCCTCGCCGAAATTGAGCAGTGTATTGGTGGTGCCTCTCCACCCCAGTTTGTGGTTGAGACCGGCCAGTGCGACATCATTTCGAACGCCTGTCAGTTGGCCCTGGGTATCCACCAGTTTCTTGGGCACTACGAACAGTGAAATACCTTTCACGCCAGGTATGAGCTTGCCGTCTGGTCCTGGAATCTTGGCCAACACCAGATGCACGATGTTCTCGGCAAGCTCATGCTCGCCGCCGGAAATCCACATCTTGTTGCCGCGCAGGCGATATCGAGGGCCCAGCGGATCGCCCTGCTCTTCAAGCTCGGCACGCGTGGCCACGTCGCTCAGGCTGGAGCCTGCCTGAGGTTCACTCAAGCACATGGTGCCAGTCCAGCGCCCGTTGAATTCGTTGGCAGCGAACACGTTTTTCTGCGACGGCGTGCCATAGGCCATCAGCAGATTGGCATTACCTACAGTCAACAGGTTGGCACCAATGCTAATCGAAGCCTTGCCGAAGAATGCATTGGCAGCGGCTTCCACCAGATAAGGCAACTGCATGCCGCCGTGCTCGTAGTTCTGTGCCGCAGCCAGCATGCCGCTTTCGGCGTAGGCGATGCGAGCGTCATAGGTAGCCTGGGGAAGCACCACGTGCAGATTGCCGTCGGGCTGTTGCTCAGTGCGTGGCTCCTCGGAATCGATCAGGCGGTTGAAAGGTGCGTACTTGTCGCGAGCGATACGTTCACATGTGTCCATGACCGCATCGAAAGTCTCGCGGGAATGTTCGGCAAACCGCGGACGCTCAATCAGCGCCGGCGCATCGAGCCAGTCATACAGCAAAAATTCGAGGGTGTTTCGCAGGCTCATGGGGTGTCAGAAACGGCATTGGCGTTACCACCCCATGGGGTGGTAACTGCAGGGGAGGAAAACTCAGAGGACTTCAAAGACGCCCGCAGCGCCCATGCCACCGCCAATACACATGGTCACGCAGACCCGCTTGGCGCCACGACGTTTGCCTTCAATCAGTGCATGGCCTGTCAATCGCTGACCGCTCACGCCGTAAGGGTGGCCGACTGCAATGGCTCCGCCGTTCACGTTCAAGAGGTCGGCAGGGATGCCCAGCTTGTCGCGGCAATACAGCACCTGTACTGCAAAAGCTTCGTTAAGTTCCCACAGGTCGATGTCGGTGACTTTCAAGCCGAGCCTGCTCAAAACTTTGGGTACGGCAAACACCGGGCCAATGCCCATTTCATCAGGTTCGCAGCCAGCAACGGCAAACCCCAGGAAGCGACCAAGTGGCTTGAGTCCCCTCTTGCTCGCCAGGCTTTCATCCATGACCACACAGGCACCGGCGCCGTCCGAGAACTGACTGGCATTGCCTGCGGAAATCAGGCCGCCGGGGATGGCAGAGCGGATCCCACTGATACCTTCTTTCGTGGTTCCTTCTCGGATGCCTTCATCCTTGGAGACGGTAACCTCTTTGGTGCGCAAGCCCATGACTGGGTCAGCCACGCCAGCCGTCACGGTGATAGGAGCAATTTCATCAGTGAACTTGCCCGCCGCCAGCGCTGCGCTGGCTTTTTGCTGGCTGGCCGCGCCGTACTCGTCCATAGCGTCTCGCCCGATACCGTAGCGCTTGGCCACTTGTTCGGCAGTCTGGAGCATGTTCCAGTAAATCTCGGGCTTGATGCGCTCCAGAGCGGGGTCTTTGATCATGTGAAGGTTCATCTCCTGCTGGACGCAAGAAATACTTTCAACCCCACCAGCGACATACACCGAACCCTCGCCCGCAATAATGCGCTGCGCCGCCAGGGCAATGGTTTGCAAGCCTGAGGAACAGAAGCGGTTGACGGTCAGTCCAGAAACAGAGATGGGGCAACCGGCCATCAATGCAATCTGGCGTGCGATATTGGAGCCCGTGGCACCCTCGGGGTTAGCGCAGCCCATGATGACATCTTCGACTTCACCGGCTTCTATACCTGCGCGTCCGATGGCGTGCTGCACTGCATGGCCTCCAAGCGTTGCGCCATGGGTCATGTTGAAACCGCCTTTCCAGCTTTTGGCAAGTGGAGTGCGTGCAGTGGAGACTATGACGGCTTGGCTCATATGATGACCTTTCTGATAAATACCTGAAACTAAGAATTGGCGCGGGCTGGCGCGGATGAGTTGCGGAGCAGCTGGACGTAAAAGCGGATTAACTCACCAAAATTCGCGACGCTCACGCGCTCATTGGTTCCGTGAAAACGCGACAGATCTTCCGGCTTGGCGCGGACCGGGGAAAAACGATAGATGTGCTGGCTGATCTCAGTGAAATGACGTGAGTCAGTGGCCGCAATCATCAGCCCCGGCGCTACCAAGGTATCCGGAAATAGCGACCTCAGTGTGCGATTGAGCAATTGATAGGACGCCGACTCCGTGGGTGAAATAGGCGAAGGCTCAGACGCACCTTTCAGCGTCTTCATCTCAAATCTGCCCTCAGGCTGAGTTCCGACGGCATCGCGCACGTGCTGCAGGACACTTTCCTGCGTGTCACCCGGCAACAAACGGAAATTGACCGTGGCCTTGGCTTCACCGGGTATCACGTTGTCTTTGTTGCCCGCTTCGAAAATAGTAGGCGCAGTGGTGGTTCTCAGCATGGCATTCGTGCTGGCCGCGCCTTCAAGTTGACGCTGCACCAACGGCCCGAACAACCATAGGTTGGAAAGCGCCACGCGTCCAAACCCATCCATTTCCGGTGCTATGGTGTCAAACATCTCTTGCGCCACGCCGCGTATGTGCGCTGGCATCTGCTTGTCTTCAAGCTTGGCCAAAGCGGAGCTCAGTATGCCGATGGCACCTGTACCCGCTGCCGGCGGCATGGAGGAATGCCCAGGCGTTCCATGAGCGTGCATTTCCACTGACAAGTAGCCTTTTTCGGCAATGCCTATCAGAGCTGCGGGTTTACTGAGTCCCTTGAGGATGCCCTCCGTGATCAGAAGACCTTCGTCAAGTACAAAGTCGAGCTTGACGCCACGCGAGGCCAACAATTCGGCAACCTTCTTGGCTCCCCGCAATCCGCCGACCTCTTCGTCCGCGCCCATGGCGATGTAAATCGTCTGGCGGGGCTGAAAGCCCTCGGCCAGCAGCATCTCCACGGCTTCCATCTGGCCAATCAAGTTAGCCTTGTTGTCCCAGGCGCCGCGTCCCCATACATAACCCTCTTTGATCTCACCAGCGAACGGAGAGGCTTGCCATTGCGTTTCCGTACCTGGCGCAATGGGCACGACGTCCTGATGGGCCAACAGCAAAATGGGTGGCGCGGCGGGGTCGGTTCCCGGCCATGTATAGAGCAGTGTGAGATCACCCACGACTTCGCGCTTGAGTGCTGCGTGCGCCCGGGGGTAGCTGGTTTGCAGGTGCGCGTGCAAACCGGTGAACTGGTCTGCATTGAGATTGGCGTCCTCCAGGCTCGATACCGTCTTGAACCGAATGGCGCCAGCCAACCGGGTAGCTGCTGCTCCCGTGTCAATGGCAAGCTCTGGCGCCGGTGGCACGCTCACCTGGCGCGAACCCTGGCGCCAAGTGTTCGCGCCAATCGCCAAAATCAATATGGCGATCAGCAGCACGAGAGAAAAAAGGGCTTTTTTCACCGGATTAACCGTTGAACGTTTTACCTTCTTTCACCAGTTTCTGAAGCAAAGGCGCCGGCTGCCAGAAGCTTGCGTCATCCATCGGATTACGCGCAAAACGCTTCATACTTTCTGCAACGTTGAAGAGCCCTGTCTGGTCTGCGTACTGCATCGGGCCGCCACGCCAGATCGGGAAACCATAGCCCGTCAGATAGACCACGTCGATGTCACTGGCTTTGCTTGCAATCCCGTCTTCCAGGATATGCGCGCCCTCATTGACCAGCGAATAAACCAAGCGTTGAACGATTTCCTCGTCACCGATTTTGCGCGGGGTGATCCCGAGGTCTTTGCGGTGCTTCTCGATCATTTCGTTCACGGCGCTGGAGGGAATGGCGTCGCGTTTGCCGGGCACGTAGTCGTACCAGCCGGCCCCGGTCTTTTGGCCGTAGCGGCCCATTTCACACAGCAGATCCGCAGTCTTGCTGTATTTCATGTCCGGGGTTTCCTGGTAGCGGCGCTTGCGGATAGCCCAACCAATGTCGTTGCCCGCCATATCACCCATGCGGAAGGGCCCCATGGCAAACCCAAACTTTTCAATGGCTTTGTCCACTTGCTGAGGCGTCGCACCTTCTTCCAACAGGAAGCCGGCCTGACGGCTGTATTGCTCAATCATGCGGTTGCCGATGAAACCATCGCACACACCCGAAACCACGGCAGTTTTCTTGATCTTTTTGGCAACGGCCATCACTGTGGCCAGCACGTCTTTGGCGGTTTTTGCGCCGCGGACCACTTCGAGCAGCTTCATGACGTTGGCAGGGCTGAAGAAGTGCATACCCACCACGTCTTGCGGCCGCTTGGTGAAGGCAGCGATCTTGTCTACGTCCAGGGTGGAGGTGTTGGACGCCAGCACGGCCCCGGGCTTCATCACTTCATCGAGCTTCTTGAATACGGCTTCTTTCACGCCCAAATCTTCAAACACAGCCTCAATGACGAGATCTGTATTCTTGAGATCGTCGTAGTTCAGCGTGGTGGTCAGCAGAGCCATGCGCTGGTCGTATTTGTCCTGCTTCAGCTTGCCTTTCTTGACCTGCGCCTCATAATTTTTGCGAATGATGGCAAGGCCACGGTCCAGCGCTTCTTGCTTCATCTCGAGCATGATCACTGGAATGCCTGCATTCAGGAAGTTCATTCCGATGCCGCCGCCCATGGTGCCCGCACCAATGATCCCTACGCTCTTGATTTCGCGTGGAGCGATGTCAGAGCCTACATCGGGTATCTTGGATGCGGCACGCTCAGCCTGGAAGATATGACGCAGCGCTTTGCACTCTGGCGTCAACATGAGGTTCATAAAGGTTTCGCGTTCAAACGCCATACCGTCTTCGAACTTGCGCTTGGTGCTGGCTTCCACGGAATCCACGCACTTGGCGGGCGCGGGGAAATTCTTCGCCATTCCATTGACCATATTTCGGGCAAATTGGAAGTACGCGTCGCCATTGGGGTGCTTGCACGGCAAGTTGCGAACCAGCGGCAACGGTGAACCATTGGCGTGTTCAGCCGCCACCTTCTCGGCCAAGGCCAGGGCTTCATCCAATAGCGATTCTGCCGTGGTGGAGAGTTGATCGAACAACTTTTGACCAGGCAGGCCTGCCAACACTTCGCTATTGACCGGATCACCCTTGACGATCATGTTCAACGCAGTTTCCACACCCAGTACGCGAGGCAGGCGCTGCGTACCGCCGGCGCCGGGAATCAGACCCAGTTTGACCTCTGGCAGCGCAATCTTTGCACCTGGAGCTGCAATGCGATAGTGCGCACCAAGTGCCAACTCCAGACCGCCGCCCATGGCGACGCTGTGAACTGCAGCCACTACAGGCTTGAGCGAGTTCTCCAAGGCACGGATCACACTCAGCAAGATAGGCTCTTGCATGGCCTTGGGAGAATTGAACTCCCTAATATCAGCGCCACCAGAAAAAGCCTTGCCAGCGCCCGTCAGCACAATGGCTTTGACAGCGGGATCCGCGTTGGCCTTCTCAAGCCCGTTGACAATGCCTACCCGTGTTTCAAAACCGAGACCATTGACGGGGGGGTTGTTCAAAGAAATAACGGCGACGTTGCCATGGAGCTTGTATTCAGCGGTCATGCGGGCCCTAAAAAAAGATAAAAGAACGATCGTTCTGTTTCATTGTAGGAGTTGCATGTTGCAGCGCAATAGGGCTTGTCCCGAGCGCGACAAGCCAGAAGGCCAGGAAATCTATGGTAAGCAAGCAATTTGCGGACTTAAAAAGATTGGTTCTGGCGCGCTCCACGCTTTGCAAACGTCCCGGACCAATAATAAGGTCATGAACCTGAGTTAAGCCCCTCTGGCATCGCCAACACTGGGCGCTTAGAGGCTCGTTAGGCTACATTGACTCATCTTCAGTCGTCCTATTTCTGTTGACTCAAACCATGGCCACATCTCAATGGACAGCTCTCCTGAAAAATCGCCTGGCCACCAGCTTGGTGTCATTATTCTTCCTGAGTGCAGCCACGGGAGCGCATTCGCAGTCGGTGTTTCCGGATACGAAGTGGCTGGTTTCGAGCGAAGCTGATCAAGCGCCCGTCTGGTCGTCAGAAAAGTTCAAGCTTGCAGATGAATATGCGGCGTCCATCCGCTCTGACGCTTATCTGGTCATTCATCGCGGTCGCCTGGTACATACATACGGCGACATCACTCAGCCAATGAACCTGGCATCGGTTCGCAAAAGCGTGCTGAGCATTTTGTATGGAATCTATGTGGATCGTGGGCGCATTGATCTGAACGAGAGCCTTGCCGACCTCAATATCACGGATAAGGGTGGACTCAGTGCCACTGAGCGCACTGCCACCGTGCGCCAGCTCCTGCAGGGAAGGTCTGGCGTCTACCACCCGGCCGCCTACGAAACAGCGGAGGCGAAAAAAGAGCGGCCTGCCCGCGGAAGCCATGCCCCTGGACAATTCTGGTATTACAACAATTGGGATTTCAACACCCTGGGGACGATCTTTCAGCAAAAGACCGGAAAAAGTGTCTATGAAGCCTTCAAGGCCGATTTAGCCGATCCCCTGCAGCTTGAAGATTTTCGCTACCCAGAGGACTTGGAACTCGTCTACGAAAGAGCCTCCGACCACCCTGCCTACGTCATGAAGCTGTCCGCACGCGATCTTGCACGCATAGGACTGCTGGTCAGTCGCGGCGGCCAGTGGAGAGGCAAGGACATAGTGAGTTCAAACTGGCTACAGGAAAGCACCACCGCGTACAGCACAGTCGGACGGGGCTTGAATGGATACGGATACATGTGGTGGGTTCCACAGAAGGCCTTCCCTTTCTGGCGCCATTCGGGCAATCAACTCGCTTTCGCCGTAGGCACGGGTGGGCAGTTCATGTTGATTGACCGCGTGCGAGATATCGTAATCGTGCATCGGGTGAACAACGGCAGACCCTGGTTCATGCGATACGAAGTGACCGGAGAGCAATTTGCCCAGCTTGCTGCGCGCATTCTCGCGGCAGCGCCTGAGGAGGTGCTGCGGCTACCGTCCCCCTGAAGAACGATTCTCAAGCCTAGGGACAGGCTTTCTTCGCTCCCCCTTCGAGACATGTGGTTTTCTGCGCCCACTCTCTGGGTGGTACGCAGCCCCGAAACCTGGGACGCACGCTCGTCACCTACCACTTTCGCATTCTGGCTGGCCTGCGTATATTCAAGTCTTATCTCCGGATGCTCCGTAAACAGTGCTTTTAAACCAGCACCAAATCGGTGCAAATGACGCCTACTTGCCGCTGTTCGACGTGTGATATCCACTGCGAGTCAGTAAAAGCGGGCATCAACGGTACAAATTTCAATACTGAATCAGTATTATTTAATTCTCCATCTAAGGAAAAGAATGATGAAAAATGACTGGCAACCAAGACGTCGCTTCAGTCTGCTGACGATGAGCTTATTGAGCGCCGTTGGCCTGGTGGCGTGCGGCGGCGGCGGCGACGGCTCCAGCAGCAGTGCTTACAGCGACCATCCGCCAACGCGCGTTGCGCCCGTGCTGGCTGACAGCACTATTCCTGCCACATTGGCTCCGAGCGCAGCTGGAGCGAAATCTTCCAGCGCGCTGATGGCAAAGGCTTCAAACCTGCCTCCTATCTCCACGGTTGACCCCAGCACCGTGCTTGGCGGGGGGGCGGTCACCAACCCCTTCCAGCCAGCCAACAAGAACTTCAAGCTGGTCGAAGGCATGGCCGGCCGCCCGCTGCCTACTGGTAAGTGGTACAAGTCCTTCTTCTATCAAAGTCCCCGGAACATGGATGTGCCCCTGGGAGTGCCTGGCGATTCGCGTGAGCAATCCGTCTTCGCATTCCCCAACCAGGCATGGCTGGATGATCGGTCCGGCATGGTCAACGTGGCATTCCCGCGCAAGCGCTATATCCCTCAACCGGGTGCGCCGCTGGATATGTCCAATCCATACTACGTCGATGCTGCGCCGTACATCATGGTGCCATCGCCCAATCCGGACCTGCAGCTGACTTACCTGCCTGCAGCCGAAGGACGGCTCACTCGCCGTATCGACCACAAGGACGAGCTGACGATCGCCACTTCCTGGTACGGCAAATCCGCCAACGGTGCGGGCCTGCCCAGCATGCAGTTGATCATGGCCGTAGGTTCGCCCTACATCACGGCCAAGTATTCCAATCTGCGTCCTCAGATTGGGCTGGGTCAAGGCATCCGCGCACAAGAGGCCAAGGACCCTGTCACCCGGCTCCCTACTGACCCAGGCAATGGCGACCCCAACAAGTGGGAAGCAATCCCCGAAATCCAGGCCATCTCTGCCGACAATGGAGAAATCCAGCCGTTTGCTGAAAACGGAGGCGCGCCCACAACGCCAGACTTGACGGGCAAGAAGTTCCGATTTGTATATCGTACTTCCGACAACTCCGTCAGTTCTGACCCGAACCTGGCGTTCATGCAACGCGTGATGGTGGTCTATACCTCCTCTCAAGTCACCTTGAAGTGGGATATTCCTTCGCGCACCTATGTGTTCAGCGAGCCCTTCAACGGCACCGTGCGGGTGGCGTTCGTGAACGAACAACCCGCCGGTCCGGCACCGGCTCCTACGCTCGTGAGCTACCCGACTGAGGAGGCTTTGCTCGACAAACATTCCGTCGAGTACCCCGTCACCTCGACCATCAACCTGCAATACACAGGTGGCAACGACGCCACCGTGCGCTACGGCTGGAACACGGAAACCCTTGATGGTTCAACCGCCGGCGGTCAGCGTCTGCTGATGGTGGCGTTCGATCAGCTGCACCTCAAGTCGATGAACAACGCCAATACCGTAGGGCTGAAGTACCGCTCCAACTTCGGCACCATGACCGGCGTGGTGGGCAACTCCTGGACGCAGACCCTGAAAATCCCAGGTGTATTGCAAGAATCCACTCAGGCCGAGCGTCTTTGGCAAGGTGCGGGCACCATCAAGGCGTCTGACCGTGCAGCCGTACTTGCCTCGCTGAAGGCCGACGCGGCCACCGCCAAAGGCTATATCGCTCATTGCAACTACGAGTCTTATCTCTGCGGCAAATATGTAGGCAACATTTCACGCCTGGTGCTCATCGCAGCCCAATTGGGAGACGAGGCCAAGGACACCCGCAATGAGATGCTCGACTTCCTGAAGTCGACTCTCAACCCGTGGTTTGACGCCAAGGACGCCGACGATCCTGAATGGGGCGACAAGCTCACCAAGAAAATGCAGGACTACTTCCGCTACGACACCACCAATGGCGGCACGGTGACCAACCGTCCGTTTCTGCAGAACGACTATGAGCAAGACTTCTACAACGCCACCTACCTGGATCACATGTTCCACTACGGCTACTTCTTGTATGCCTCTGCGGTTTTGGGACGCTACGACGCCACATGGCGCGAAAAGTACAAGGAGCCGGTAAACACCCTGGCTCGCGATATCGCCAACTACAGCAGCGACGACACGTACTTTCCTATCACCCGCACCTACGACTGGTTCCGCATGCAAAACGTGGCAGACGCAGGACCGGATGCCAATGGTGGTAACACAGAGTCTTCCAGCGAAGCTATCCACGCCAACTACGGCCTGGTGTTGTGGGGCGCCGTCACCGGCAACCCTGAGATGCAGGCCATGGGCATGGTCATGGCAGCGGGCGAAATCCGCTCTGCTCAGGCCATGTACCAGGTGACGCCAACCAACAGTGTCTTTCAGGACGTCACCCCGATTGAGATCCCATTGAAGGGTGGAGGCTCTGTCACAGCCGATCCCAATAAACTCATCACAGTGGGTATCAAGCGCTTCAATCTGACTGAAACACAGGTCTTCTTTGGCCAACGCGAGACTTATCGCGTCGGGATTCAGATCTTGCCTATCAGTCCGCTGACACCCTACATACTCTCGCAGGATTGGGCGAGCCACCATGCCAGCGCCCTGCTGCAGTTGGAGGCCAACGATACCGGCCTGTTCGACAAGCTCTTCACGGCATCTCCTGTGGGTGCTCAATGCGGAACCACGGCAACAGGCACTCCGTCACTTATGCCGGCGGCTGATTGCGCAGGCCAGGCGCGGGTGCTGTACAGCTGGCGCCAGATCATCAATTCGGTCAATGGCATGAATAACCCTGCCGCCGCTTTCGACCGCTACACCAGCTACATGGCCAAGCTGCCTCAGCAGACTTCAGCCTTCATGGCCAACTCGGTGGGCACCCCCTTCTCCTATGTGGATTCAAACACCAAGGAGGTTGTCTCGGGTACCTACGCAGCGCCAGGCGTGGATCCTGATGTATTGAAAGACGCGTCGACGCCATCAAACAATACCAATGTCTTGTGGTGGCTGTCGACGCTCAAGCAATAGACCTTCAAAGGGACTCACGGTAGCGGCGCATCGCCACTGCCCAACGTCAAAAGGCGCGATGTGTGAGACGCTCCAAAACGGAGCGCCTCACACCACAATCCCTCTTGCAGCCATTGGCGGCTGGGCATCAGTTTCAATTAATCCTGAGCAATTGAATTGCTCAGGATTTTTTTATCCCTGCTCGCTTGACGACGCATCGTTCCGAGATGCGAAAAGATCGCTTGATGGGAGCAATTGATATTCAAAAGGTACCTGAATAAGCTCCCCTCAGCAAACTCATGCGAAGCAAGGAACCACGATGCCCGATAGCCCACGTTTTTCTCCCATCCACGCCGTCTCAATCGGCGAGGCATCCATGCTGTTCGTCTCTGGGATCACCGCGGGAACTGCAGCGCCCTACGATGCGGAGGCTCAGACACGGATCGTTTTTGACAAGATCCGCGCCCTCCTCCATGCGCACGGCTCGGATCACCACGATATCCGCAAGCTCACCGTTTTCCTCACGGACATCCGGGAATACTCCCAGTTCAGCAACGTGCGCAACGAGCTATTTTCCGACGTGGAGATCCCCCCCGCAAGTTCGGCAGTCGAGGCACGGCTAGGCACGCCATCAGTTCGCGTGGAAATCGAAGCTATTGCAGTACGCCGCAACGTCTGAGCTCGCGAAGGAAATTGCCCATGACCACGCTCCCCCCTCAAACCGAAATTGGCTTCTCCGACTTCGTCGCTCAATCCTGGGACGACATGCTCTCTGCCTGCACGCGCTGCGGCAAATGCGTAGAGGTCTGCCCGGTTGTTCCATTCGCCCCCGGCATGGCACTTGCAGACCCCGTCCAGGTGGTCACCGGAGTGCTCGACTTCATGCGTGACTCGGTCCCCCTGCCCGAGACGTCTGCCACGTGGATCCGGCAATGTAATGGCTGTGGCGATTGCATCCCCGCTTGTCCGGAGGGTGTCAACCCACGCAAGATGCTGATGATGAGCTGCTCCAAGGTCGCTGAGGTCCACAATCCCACGCCTCATGTATTTCGAAAAATGGCGCGAGCGATCCGAATCATGGTGTCGATGCAACTCGTTCCGGCGGACGTCGCACGCTTGCTTCGGCCTCCTCAGGCACGCGATGTCGATGTGGTGTTCTACACCGGCTGCAACCCAATCCGAACCCCACATGTGTTATTCAACGTCATGACCGTTCTGGACCACTTGGACATCGAATACGAGGTCATGGGCGGCCCTTCCGCATGCTGCGGCATCGTTTACAGCAAATGGGAAGGCGATCTGAAGAAAGGTGGCCGAGTGGCGGAGCAGACCCTGCATCGCTTCGGCGATTTCAAGCCGCAGAAGGTTTTGAGCTGGTGCCCCTCCTGCCAGATCCATCTGGGCGAGACGATCAAGGGCTATCGCGAAGTGAAATTCGACTTCGACCACATCACCCAGTTTCTGTTGGAGCGTGAAGACGATCTTATCGCCCGCTTCAACACCCCCGTTAACAAGCGGGTTGTGGTCCATACTCACCATGGCCTGCCCGAGGTGGGTCAGGCCGTGCTGCGCTTGCTTCGCGCCATACCCGGCCTGACCATTGTCGAGGAGGCCGAGGAGCCGGGCTACATGTGTGGCGCATCAGGCTCCGACCGATCTCCCGAGCTCAAGGCACACGTGCGCAAGGACACGATCACGCTTTGCAAGCGAGACGACGTGGATGCACTTGTGTCGCTATTCCATGGCTGCCATCTGCAACTGTCGAAGGAGGGTCAAACCCACGGCTTCCAGGTGGTCAACTTCACCGAGCTGCTTGTCGCAGCCCTTGGAGAGCAGCCGTGCCCAGACACAGTTGAGCCCTTCCGCCAGCTCAACGACTGGCGGGCCATGGTTCTGGAGGCCGGCCCTATGCTAAAAGCGAACGGTATCAATATGGACCCGGAAGAACTCGCAGCGGTGCTGCCGGAGGTGTTTACTTCAGCTGAGTTCCGAGGTGGGCTCTGCAGTTTCGCGCCCCAGTGATCCCAAGCCACCGAGGCAGCGAAGCTGCCTCGGAAGGCTTCTCCGTCAAGCGGCGGTGTACGCACCGTCCACGTTCCAGGCCGCCCCACGAGTTTGCGCCGCTTCATCCGAAACGAAGTAGGCCACCAATGCGGCCACCTGCTCAAGTGTCACGAAAGCCTTCGAAGGCTGCTTGACTAGCAGACGGCGCGTAGCTTCCTCCCGGTCAACCCCATCGGCCGCCATCCGAGCCTGTAACTGGCGTTCCACCAACGGCGTGAGCACCCAGCCTGGGCAGACTGCGTTACAGGTGATGGCGGACGTGGCCGTCTCTAGCGCGGTGACCTTGGTCAGCCCCAAGAGCCCGTGTTTGGCGGCCGCGTACGCAGACTTCATTGGTGCCGCCACAAGACCACTTACTGAGGCGATGTTGACGATTCGGCCCCAATGATGTTGCCGCATAAGCGGCAAAGCCAGGCGCGTGGTGTGGAAAGCTGCGCTGAGGTTGACGGCGAGAATGGCGTCCCACCGCTCCACCGGAAAGGCCTCCAGCGGCGCGACATGCTGGATGCCCGCATTATTTACAAGAATGTCCAAGCGTCCGTGAAGCTCGATTACTTTGGTCATCATGCGTTCGATCTCGGCGGGTTGTACAAGATCTGCCATGACATGCTGAGCGTTAGGAGCTCCACTGTGCATCAGCTCTTGCTCAAGGTCGGCGATCTGTGCCGTCTCGCCGAAGCCATGCAGGACGATGCGGCATCCGCCTCGCGCCAGACGCCGCGCAATAGACAAGCCGATTCCGCTGGTGGAGCCCGTGACCAAGGCCACCCGGCCTGCCAAACCTGTGGTGAGAGCGCTCATGCGGGCTGCCCGGCAGCGGTCTCGTTGAGACTGGCCACCGTTTCCACAGTTGCCGGAAGAAGGCTCAAGCGTACGAGAGCATCGACAGCCACCACGCCATCTGCGCGCGCGATCAAAGGGTTGATTTCCAATTCATCGAGGTCGCCGCCCAACGCACAGGCCGCATCGGATACGCACGCAATGGCCTTCACCAGCAAGGTCATGTTCACCTGCTCGGAACCTCGTAAACCCTCCAGCAACGGCCAACCCTTAAGGCGCCGCACCAGGACAGTTGCGATTTCCTCCGTGACTGGCAGTGGTGCATGCACCACGTCGCCAAACACCTCCGTCCATACGCCCCCCATGCCTAAAGTCATCATGAGGCCAAAGACCGGATCGCGTACAACACCCACCAACAATTCTGTGCCGGCCGCTTCCTGCTTCTGCACCAACACGCCTGTAACCCTCGCCTGGGGTTGTCTATCGGTCACGCTTTGCAGCACACTGGTAAAGGCGGTCTGCACAGCACCGTCATCGATCAAGTTCAGGCGCACCCCCCCGATATCCGATTTATGAGCGATGTCGGCGCTCAGCACCTTCAGTACCACGGGGTAGCCAATAGCTTGCGCAGCCTCCACCGCCGTCGGCGCCGTGAGCGCCACGCGCTCGCGAGCCACAGGCAAGCCGAACTCGGCCATCAACCGTTTCGCGCGATGTTCGTCAATCGTCTGTTCTCCATCGCGGCGAGCTTCACTCACGATCTCCCTCGCCACCACCTCTAGATTCGCGGGGCGAGTGGTGCGAAGACGACCAACGTGGCGTCGACGGTTTTCGTGCCAATGGGCCAGGCTGGCCAACGCACGCACCGCGCGTGTGGTGTCATCGAAGACCGGAACGCCGGCTGCCTCGAGCATCTCGCGCGAGGCCACCTTGCCGGTGGAAATGGCCGCCACCAACCTACCTGAAACCTTGGACACCGCGGCCAGTCCCTCGGACATGCGGTCGATCAGGAAGCCCGGCGCATAGATCACTGCAAAGTCCACCTCGCCTGATGCGAAGAGCGTCTCAAGCGCCTGGGCCGCAAACTGGTGACGGTTGACGATATTTCCCGTGAAGTCCACGGGATTGTGAACCATTCCGAAGCGCGGGATGCCTTCGCGAAGCGCCTCACGCACAGGTGCGCTCAGCTCGGGCAAGTCGATGCCGGACTGCGTGAATGCGTCGGCCAGCAACGCGCCGATGGCTCCGGAAATGGTGAGGACGGCCACGCGCGAACCGCTGGCGCGTTGGCGAAAGCGCCCCAGGTAGGCTACATCGGCAGCATGCAGAATATCGTGTGCTGGAACCACGCAAAGCCGCTCGAACATCGCACGGTACACCGCACCGGAGCCTGCGAGCGCGGCGGTGTGTGATGCCGCCGCAAGCGCTCCTTTTTCGGTTTCACCCGCTTTGAGCAAAGCCAATAAACGTCCCTCGTCGCGCAGGCGCGTTGCCACGCGTTCAAAACGTGCGCCATCGCGCAGGCCTTCGATGTAGCCAACGATGGTCTCGGTGCCGGGGCGGTCTGCCAAGTACTCCAGATACTCGGAAAACTCGACGCAGGCCTCGTTACCGGTGTTGATTACGACGTTGAAGCGCACTCCCAATTGCCGGCCAGCAGCATAGATCGCAGAGCAAATGCTCCCACTTTGCGTAACCAGCCCTGTGTCTCTCGGCTCGGCAGGCGGCTCTACAGTGCGGAAGATGGCGGTGAAAGTACTGTAGGCGTGGCTGTCCAGATTGCCGAAACCCATGCAGTTCGGACCCGCGACCACAATGCCAAGTTCCCGCGCCACTTCGACCAGTTCAGCCTGCAGAGCCAATCCTTCGACGTCGTTCGCTTCAGCGAACCCGGCGGCAAATACCACAGCGGCACGGATGCCGCGCGCGGCCGCCTGGCGCATCACGCCCACCACCTCGGGCGCAGCAACAGCGATCACGATCAGGTCGGCGGGTACGGGAAGGGATGCGATGTCAGGGTAGCAACGCAGCCCCGCAATCTCGGTGTACTTGGGGTTGATGGGGTAGATGGCGCCCTGGAAGCCGCGCTCCGTAAGCAAGGCCACGGGCATACCGCCAAGCCTGGTAAGGTCGGCCGAGGCGCCATACACCGCGATCGAGCGTGGATCGACAAGGGGTCGAAGGCGTGCAGCCTCTTCGGATGAGAAAGATGTCATGGAGGTGAACTCAGATGGGCTTCGGATCAGTGGCGTGTTCGGCCAGGGCGCGCATGACCTGCCACAAGCGAAGGTCGCGCTCGCGCTGCAGCTCCAGAGCGGAGCGACCGCCGTAGTCGTAGAAGCCGCTCCCGCTGGCAACCCCGAGTGCGCCACGGTCCACGCGATCCTGTAGTAACGCAGGGCTTCGGTTAACTGGCGCGTCGACGATGTCTGGATCGGCCAAGTTGCGCAGACTAAGGTGGAGGCCCGTGTAGTCGTAGCGTTGCATGACGCCTAAGATCTGCATGCGCGGCGCCAAGCTGGTGCGCACGGCAACGTCAAGGTCGGCGATAGAGATCACGCCCGACTCAATCATGTCGAAGGATTCGCGACCAAGTGCGCGCAATAGCCGATTGATGACAAAACCAGGAACGAACTTTTCTAGCACCACGGGTGCCTTGCCCAACGCGCGCAGCAGGGAGACGCTCTCGTCGCATAGCGAATCGGACGCGGGTTCTTGGCAGACAACTTCTACCAGCGGCAAGATGTGGGGCGGCGCAAACCAATGCGCGACCAATAACCGATGAGCCAATGCCGGGGGTGCGAGAGAAAAAACGTCCAGCGTCGAGGTGTTGCTCCAGACCACGGCGTGTGAGGGCGCTGCGTCAGCCACTTGTGTGTACACGGCGCGCTTGATGTTCCTGTCTTCCGGCACGGCTTCCACTATCAGGTCCGCGTGCGCGATGCCATCCGCGATACCGATACGTGGCGTGACCCTGGCCAGCGTAGCGCGCGCTGCTGCAGCGTCGCATACCTGGGCCTGCACCTTGAGGTCCAAGGCATCTGCCAATGATGTCATCCCGGCGTCAAGAGCGGGCTGCCGCACCTCGCAAAGGTCGATCTGGAATCCGTGCTCAGCAAAGACCAGGGCAATGCCTGGGCCCATAACGCCTGCGCCAAGTACCGCTACGCGTGCCGAACCCGGAGCAAACTCGCGCGCATTGAGTGTCAAGCCGCTGGGCCTGAACTTATGAAATGGTGCAGTCATGTCAGTGGACCACTGCAATCGCCTCCACTTCGAGCAGCAAATCTGGCCGAGCGAGGGAAGAAACACCGACCATCGTGCTGGCAGGCGGGCCATCAGATCGGAGGAAGGAGGCTCTTGCCTCTCGAATGATTCGAGCCTTGTCAGGATCCAGATCGCGGACGAAGAGGACCGTCTTGACCAGATCGTCCATGGAAGCACCCTGTGCCTGCAGAGCGCGCTGGATATTGAGGTAGACCTGATGCGTCTGCGCTGCCAAATCGCCCTCACCCACCACGCCGCCCGCACCATCGTAGGCAACTTGCCCAGACACGTAAATCGTGGTCCCACCTTCGGAGCGCGCAGTATGTGAAAACCCGTTGGGCTTCGCTAGCGAAGCCGGCTGTTGAAAGCTGTTCATGGCAACTCCTCCTACAGGGAGTTCTTCATGCCCAGGCGTGCAATAGTGCGCGCTTCCTCGGCATAAGTTTTCTTTGCCCATTCGGCATAGTCGGCCGGGCTCATGTAAATTGTGGGTTGGTCATAGCGATCGATCATTTCAACCACCTTCGGATCTGCCAGCGCCGCGCGAAAGGCGTCGTGCAAAATTTTGACCGCCGCAGGATCCATGCCGGCTGGGCCGACAATGCCAAATGGCGAGTCCGAGGCCATGTCAAAGCCCAGTTCCTTCAGCGTGCGCACCTGTGGCCAGCGCTTGGTGCGTTGGCTACCGTAGGTAACGAGCAGGCGCATCTTGCCGCTCTCCACATGCGGTGCCCATCCGGTGGTGTCGGTGCCTACCATCACATGTCCGCCCAGCAGTGCGGGCAACATGTCGGAGCTGCCCTTGAAGGGCACATGGACGATATCAATACCGGCGCGGGAAGCGAACTCGTCCATGGCCAAGTGGGGGCCCGCACCAATGCCGGTGGAACCGTAGGTTAGCTTGCCCGGGTTGGCCTTGGCGTAGGCCACTACGTCCTGCACGCTCTTGAACGGCGAGTCGGCCCGCACCACCATGCCAAAGGTGTATCCAGTCAGGTTGATGATGTAGGTGAAGTCCTTGAGCGGATCGAACGTCTGCACGCGTTGCATATGCGGCACGCGGAACATGCCCATGGGGCATTGCGTGAGCGTATAGCCGTCGGGGCGTGCCGTGCGCATGGTAGGCGCAGTCATGGTTCCTGCCGCGCCTGGCCGGTTCTCCACTATCACTGGCTGGCCGAGCACCCGTGCTGCCGCCTCTGCCAGTGAGCGAAACATCAGGTCGGTGGGACCAGCCGCCGGAAAGGGGCAATACAGGGTGATGGGCCTGGACGGAAAGGTCTGGGCTGCGGCTCCCAAGGGCAGTGAGCCAATGGCACCGGTGGCGAGAAGCAGTTCACGACGTCGCATGGAAGACTCCTGTAAGTGGGATAGGACACCAGTGACAACCTGGAGTACAGAATGCTTTCTCAGTTCCGCCTTGCGGAATTTGGTGCAATCTGAAATTAAGTTTACAGACGCAGCGGAGTCCGGTAAACCCGGTTTAGCCTTGAACACCGCTCTTTGTGCGCTCCAAAAGGTTTCATTAGCCGAACCTTGTTTTCAGTTTTCGGAACGGATGGCGCGCTCCATCCGGTTTGCGGTATCCAGCAAGCGCGGGGCGATCTGAGCCAACCGCGCGGGTGTCATGATGCTGGCAGGTCCACCGCAGTTCAGACCAAAGCACTCGCGACCATCGCCGGGATCCAAGGTAACCGCTGCCGCGCCAATGTCTGCTCCCGGCATGGAAAACACCACGCCCCGGCGCGTGAAGCTTTCCCTGGCCTCCTGCAGGCCAGCTTGCCCTTGCTCCCACTCATGCGGCGCTTCGGCGCGAAGACTGGCCAGCGCTTTGTCGCTTGTGGACTCATCCAGCGAAAACAATACTGCACGCCCGATGGCTGAGCGCGTGAGCGACAGACGAGCGCCGACGTCCAAACCCAATGTGAGTGGAGCATCTGAACGGCAGTGGGTCACGTAAACAACCCAGCCGCCACTGCGCACCGCCAATGAAACGGCCGCCTGAGCCTCGTCCGCCAAGGCTTGCATGAACGGCCGCACAATGCGACCCATTTCGAAGTGCGAAAGCACCTTGAAGCCCAGGCCCAGCACCGGTAAGCCGAGAGCATACATCTCTCGCTCGGGTGAATGCTCCAAATAGCCTAGCGTGGTAAGCGTGTACGTCAAGCGCGAAACCGTCGCTTTGGGCAAGCTGGTGCGGCGTGCAATCTCCTGGTTAGGCAACCACCTTTCCGCGCGTTCGAAACAACGCAAGACGTCCAGGCCGCGCGCGAGGGCATTCACAAAGCGGCGGTCCTCCTCAGCTTCGCTGCGGGGAGTTTTGATAGGTTTGACAATTCGTCCCAAGGGCATCTTTCTAGTTTCGCTGTGCGGAATATAGATTCAAAGTAGATAGCGAACAAGGGGTCTCTTGGCTATACTGACCTTTCAGCTCCAACTAAAAATACGACGATGAAAGCAGTGGTGTGCAAGCAGTGGGGACTTCCCGAGCTCCTTGATGTGGCCGATATCTCCCCTCCCATTCCTGGGCCGGGGCAGGTGCTGATCGAGGTACACGCAGCCGGGGTCAACTTTCCTGACACCCTCATCATTCAGCGTAAGTACCAGGTGCAACCCGAACTGCCGTTCTCGCCAGGTGGCGAAGTGGCAGGTCGCGTGAAGGCGCTCGGGCTGGGTGTCAGCAACTGGAACGTAGGCGATCGCGTGGTCGGCAGCGCTACTTTTGGTGGCTTTGCGCAGGAAGCGGTCATTGAGGCGGAACGCGTAGTACCTATACCCGAAGGAATGGACTATTCAGTCGCCGCCGCGTTTGTATTGGCCTACGGCACCACCCTGCACGCACTGAAGGACCGAGGCCGGCTGAAATCGAACGAAACACTTTTAGTGTTAGGCGCTGGTGGAGGCGTCGGCATCGCAGCAGTTGAAATCGGTAAAGCGATGGGCGCACGCGTCATCGCGGCAGCTTCAGACTCAGGCAAGCTAGAGCTCTGCATTGCCCACGGCGCAGACGCCGTCATCAACTACACCACCGAAGACCTGCGCGAACGCCTCAAGGAATTAGCACCTAACGGCATTGACGTCACCCTGGACCCTATCGGCGGTGAACGGTCTGAAGCAGCGTTTCGCTGCATGGCCTGGGAAGGGCGACATTTGGTTGTCGGATTCGCAGCTGGCGAGGTGCCCAAGATAGCCCTCAACCTCCCGCTGCTCAAGGGCGCGTCGATAGTTGGCGTGTACTGGGGCAACTTCCTGCGCCGGGACGCCGAAACAACCCGCGCGCACATGCGGGACCTTTTCGCGCTGCACGCTTCAGGCTCGGTGCGACCACCTGTTACGCGAAGCTATCGCATGGAAGAAGCCGGCCAAGCCCTGCGCGACGTGATGGAGCGGCGCGTTAAAGGCAAGGTTGTCATCCTGACGCGCTAGGATCCGGGAGTAAAGTCTTGCATCGCCTGAATGAAGACATCTCGTCGCGCAAGCTGGAGGCCCTGGTGGCATATCTTGATCACAAGACGCTCAACGCCGCCGCTGACGCGCTCAATACCAGTGCCGTGAGTGTGCACCGAGCTCTTCATTCACTGGAAGACAGTGTGCGTTGCTCGCTGTTCCGACACGAAGGCCGTGGCCTGGTCCCCACCGAAGCCGCTCACACTCTCGCGGGCGTGGCCAGGGATGTGCTCGGTAGGCTGGACCGCGGCATCGAGGCTACGCGCATCGCGGCTGGCTACGCCTCGGATCGACTCAAGATTGGATCGCTCTATTCCCTCACGAGCCATGTGCTTCCGGAGCTCATCAAGTCCATGAACCAGCGCCGGCCAAACTTGCAGTGCGAGCTGATCCTGGGAAAATCCCGCCATGAACTTCTTCCCCGACTCAAGCAAGGCCAGATCGATGCCGTGTTTGCCGAAATTCTTCCAGGTGACTCAGACCTTGTGTCTCTGCCGATGTTCGAAGACGAGTCCTATTTCGCCGCCCCGCTAAGCTCACCGCTCGCTGCGCACGAGACGATTGTGCTGTCCGAGCACGTAGGCGAGAAGTTGGTCACTCTGGCAGAGGGCCCGTTTTCAGCAGTCCATCTCGCTGAGAGATTCAAGGATTTTCACCCTTGCGTGATCATGGAAGTTCAAGACATCTTCACTCAAATGAACCTGGTGTCTAGCGGAGTGGCCTGCGCAGTGGTGCCAGGCCGCATCCGCCCCATGTACCAGCACCTGGTGAGATTCATTCCGTTTGCTGAAAGCGAAGGCGCCAGCCAGACCATCGGGTTGAGCGTCATGAAAGCGCGCGAGCGCGACCCGAACTTGTTGGCCCTGTCCTCAGTGGCGCGCATCTTTGTACGGGAACGTGAGAGTCGGGCCCCCCGCATTTAAACCCGAGCTTCTTGCGCTGGCTTATCGCTGAGCGAACGCCTTTTCAATCACGAAGTGCCCAGCTTGTCCGATCTGCGGCGAGCCTTGCAGCCCTCGCGCCTCGAGTCGCTGCGTCAGGTCCGCGAGCATGGAGGCACTTCCGCAAAGCATTACCCTGTCGGTAGCAGCATTGAGCTCCGGAAGGCCACTCACTCGAGCAAGCGTTCCATTGTCCATAAGGGTAGTGATGCGCCCCGTGGTGTGAAAACTCTCTCGCGTGACGGTGGGTAGGTAGAGCAATTGAGCTCTTACCATGTCCCCCAAGAAGCCATCCTGCGGCAGATCGTTCATAAGAAAACGAGCATAGGCAAGATCTGACACACGACGCACAGAATGCACCAGTACGATCTTGCGAAAACGTTCGTAGATGGTGGGATCCTGGATGATGCTCATGAAAGGAGCCAAGCCGGTACCGCTGCTGAATAGATACAGGTGTTCGCCGGGCAGGAGGTCATCAATCAGCAGTGTCCCAACAGGCTTGCTGCTTATCAGCACTTCGTCGCCAGCGCGGATATCCTTCAGCCGCGAGGTCAATGGGCCATTTGGCACCTTGATGCTCAGGAACTCCAGATGCTCGGCATAGTGCGGGCTGGCAATGCTGTACGCACGCATCAGCGGTCGGCCCTCAACCTCCAGCCCCAGCATCACAAAATGACCGCTGTGAAAGCGCAGTGCGGAGGAACGGCTGGTACGGAACGTGAAAAGTTCTTCATTCCAGTGGTGGATCGAGGATACGGTTTCGCGCAGTAGGCTACTCATGGCACGGCTCCTTTCTCAGGCCAACGCAGGATCGGCAGCGCCGAACGCTGCTTGGAGTTTCCCCTGTGCACCATCCCAGGCTGGAGCATCATCTGGCGGTAACCCTTTGGAGGAAATAGAACGCCACGCAGATGCGTACTTGGCGTTGAACACAGCCCAGCCACGCATGCCGTCGTCGACATCAGGACGGATCGCGTCAGCCGGGCACTCTGGCGTGCACACCCCGCAATCAATGCAAACATCCGGGTCGATGACAAGCATCGATTCGCCCTCATGGAAACAATCGACGGGGCAGACGGAGACGCAGTCCATATATTTGCATCGGATGCAGTTTTCGGTGACAACATAGGCCATGACAGAGCTTGGTAGTTGGAAAGCCTCGAAGGTACCGACCCCACCCATTGCGAACAAACACAGCGCCGCGAATTTATTCCGCTTTGCGAAAAGTTGGCTCCATCCGACGATATCGTCTCATCCATCAGCGATTCGCATCGCCCCAAAATGGAAAAACCTCCGATTTCTTTTCGGAGGCTTTTGCAGCAGTCTCAAGCAACCGGCGGGCTGGTGCCCATGCGTTGCGGATGAAACTCGCATCAATAGACATCTCGCCTGTACCGGCCCTCGATGGTCAGTTGCTCTAGAAGGGTTTCGCCCAGCGCCTGTCGCAGCGCTGCCTCCACGCCGCTCGCCATGCCCTCGCGCTGACCACAGACATAAATGGCCGCACCGTGGCTCACCCATTGCTGCATCAGTTCACAGTAAAGGCCGATGAAGTCTTGGACGTAATGCGCAGACGCTTCTGCATCCCGAGAGAATGCGCGATCCAAGCGTTTTAGCACGCCAGAGGCAAGCCAGCCCTCGAGTCTTTCACTGCACAGCGCATCAAATTGGGAAGTTCGCTCACCAAACAAGAGCCATGCAGGCCCTATGGGTTGTCCGAGCCGCTGCGCCAGCGCACGCACCTCCAGGTGTGCCATCAGTCCAGCCAATCCCGTGCCGTTACCGATCAGAATCAGGGGTACGGTGGCCCCCGGACTATGAAACTCACGGTTGCAGCGGATCTCCATTCTGAGCTCACCGCCTATGACAAGACCGTGTCCCAGCCAACCAGACCCCAGACCCCGCTGACCATCTGGCCTCAAAACCTCCCGCACCATCAATTCCGCATAACCACTCTGCGGTAATGACGCCAGTGTGTAATCGCGGCTCGTGGCTATTTCGTCGAAATTATTGGAAATCCATATCCGCCCCACGTCTCCGGCTTGCCAATGCACAGCCGGCTCCATCGGCTGCAGCACTATGTGGTGAATGGGCGCGCCAGGACTGCCGCTATTCAGGATCTCACGCCGAACCAGCATCCAACGTTGCGTAAGTGCCGACTGCCGGCTAGGCAGTGGGTCAGCAGCCAAGGTGTGGTCTGTAAAACGTTCAACGGCTTGACGCCACATGTCCAAGGCGGCAGCATGGCCGCTATCGACCTCGATACGGTTGAAGACCGAGATTGCACCCGCGGAGATCAACCAGGCGTCCAGCTGTCTGCCAAACTTGCAAAAATTCGCATAACTGCTGTCACCCAAGGCCAGAATCCCGTAGCGTAATTTCTGAAGATTGAGTGTGCCGCTCATCACCCTGGAAACGAACGCAGCGGCGTTGTCAGGTGCGTCGCCCTCGCCCGTGGTGCTGACAATAAAGAGCATGCGATTTGCCTTGCCGATATCGAGCGTACTTAGACTGTGCAAAGACCGAGCGTGGGCCGGGTAACCGCCCGCTGCCAGGTTGCGTGCCAAATCTTCAGCCAATAGAGCACCAAAGCCGCCCTGGCTCGCATAGCCAATCAACAATGCTTCAGCCTGGGCTTGAGCAGGAAGGCGCCGAGCGACCCTGCGAATGGGCTGCCAGATGCCGAGCTTATTACGCATCGGTCGGATCCACAGCGACAGCCAGAGAACACAGGCGAACGCCGCCCACATCCAGCGACTCGAGTCGACCGTCATTGCTATGAATCCAACATAGCCATCATGGCGGTACTGATATGTTCCTCCACGCCTTGGCAATTCCGCACCGTCAGCAGCGCTGCAAGTTCATGCGTTTCGGCCCAGTCCAAGGCCCTCTCAGGCTCCATGACAGTCAAGACCGTTGCGTGTAGGTCGGCCTGCATGGCTTGAGGGTGCAACACGGTGACTGAAGCTGTGCCATGCGCGATGGGCCAACCGCTTTGGCCGTCCAAAGTGTGTGAATATCGGCGCCCTTGATGGTTGAAATGATGATGGGTGTCGCCCGAGGTGGCCACTGCCATATCCACCAATGCCAGCAAGCTTCGAGGGTTGCCACCCCTGTTTTGCATAAGCACCCACCAGGGTTGCAGGTCGTGTCTCAGCCCGCGGCTCTTGAGCTCCCCGCCGATTTCGACCAGGTGCACGCAGGCCCCTTCACGCACCAACCTGGAGGAGACTTGGTCAACAGCCCAGCCCTTGGCGATGCCACTGAAATCAAGTTGCAGGCCAGCGGGTTTATGCAGTGTTCGCCTCGTCGTATCAATTTGGACATTGCGCCAGCCGCTAGCACGCAATGCCGCGTCGATCTCATGTTGAGTCGGCAGAGGTGCCCGCTCCGGACGTGGCCCCGTTGGACCAAAACCCCACAAATTCACCAGCGCACCTAGCGTTGGATCGACCGCGCCACCGCTGGACTGCGCCCAGGCCAAGCTACTTTCCAGAAGGGTCCAACAGGGGGCCGAAAATTGCCAGTCGCCAGCAGACGCTGCATTGCAGCGGGCCACCTCGCTGTCAGCTTGCCAGGTGCTGAACAGTTTGATGGCGTGGGCCAATTCCTGCATGATGGCCGAGTGCAAACGCTGGGGATCCACGCTCTTCGGCGCATAAGCCTGAACCGACCAGTGTGTCCCCATCGCCGTCCCCTCGAATCGGTGCATTGGGTCGCCGGCACGCGGCACGGCTGGTATGTTCTTACCAGAGTCAACCGGCAAGAACACGCGGTTGCTGAGAGTGTCTAGTTGCATAAGTCTGCGTTGCACCGAATACGGGACAGCACACTAGCTTCAGCCATGGACAAAGAGTAACGCTATCAAGATGGGTGCCAACAAGCTCAAACCCGTCAATGGCCAAGTAAGAGGCCGGGTGCGGCCATGCATCCACAGAAGCGCGAACCCCGTCAGCGTGAAGACCACGCAACTGACCGCCATGCCATCGATGAACCACGACCACACGACGCCAGCGTTGCGGCCTTTGTGCAAATCATTGAAGTAGGCTACCCACCCGCGCTTGGTGACTGTGTAGGTCGCGTTGGCGTCGGTGCGGTCAATCACCAAGGCCCCCTCCCCTCCGGGCATGGGAATCCCCACGAAAACCTCATCGGGGCCAGCCTCCGCAGGGAGGCCAGAAATATTGATAGCGAAGGTTTCCGAAGCCCAGCGCGCGAGTTCAGGGGGCGCCGAATCAGTGGCGCTGTCCGCCATGGCCTCAAGTACCGCCCGCAAGTCTGCCGACAACACTGCGCGTTGCACATGTTTGCTGGGGTTGGCCGAGAGGCTGGCTGCGTGGTTGAGTGTGATGCCCGTGACGGCGAACATCAGCATCGCTGCCAAGCTGATGGCAGCGGAAATCCAATGCCAGGTATGCAATTGCCGAAGCCAGAAGCTTCGCTTGCCAGCCTCTTTTGCCCGCATCAGAAAGCGATGCGCACCACGGCCTCGTGGCTGCCTCGTACATCATTACGGCCGTTCTTAACCGTGACGTAAAGCACGTTATTCCTACTGTCCAGCGCCATGCTGTTCGGATGCGTTGGCAGCGCGATCGTCTGCAGCAATTGGTGGCTGGACGTGTCAAACACGCTGACGCTACCTGCACCGCGGTTGGTGACGTACAAACGTTGGCGTGACAAGTCCAACAGCGGCGCAATCGGACCGTCGCCCGTCTGCATACTGGTGGTGATTTTCCCGCTGTCAGCATCAAATACCACGACACGGTTGCCAGGAGTGGGCTTGAAGCCGGGCTCCGCCTTCTGACGGCGTTCGCTGATGCTGCTCAAGCCCTGGTCCGTTGCGAACAGTCGCCGAGCTTTAGGGTCGTAGGCCAAATTAAGCATCTGGTCCGCGGCTACGTCATAGCTCTTGCTGATATTCAGGCTACGCGTGTCGACTTCGAAAAGACCACCGCGCATGTTGGACACAAACAAGCGATGGTTGTCTGCGTCCAAAGCGATGCCCGTCGCGACCGCCCCCAGCCCTGGAAGCTCCTTCTCCAGCGTGAGCGTGCGGGTGTTCATTACATACAGCGAACTGCCATCCGAGCTGAGGCCCGGAGCGTAAAGCCGATCATTGGCCGTATCGAGCACCAGCTCGCGGAAATGATGCGGATACTTTTCCTTGCCATCGGCACCTTTGACCTTCTTCATCAGCGGGACGGCCTGCACCACCCGATTGCTGGCAGTGTCCACCACGGTGACCGAACCTTCTGTCGTGTTCCCGACGTACAGTCTGTTGGAAGCGTCATCCAGTACCACGCCAAATCCGCGCAGCGGTAATGTGATCTCAGCCTGCACGGCGAGCGTCTTGGGATCGAGCCGCAACACCTTGCTGGCCCCGGCACCCTCACCAAAGCCTCCTGAAGAGGCCACGAACACGGCATTTTGGCGTGCGGAGAATGCAACTTCGTACAGCGCTGGTGCGACGGCTGCGCGTTGAATTTGAGAGCTCTGGACGTGTTTGTAGACGACAGGGCCCGACACTGATTGGCCGACAGGCGCCTGCGTTCCGCAAGCGCTGAGGCAAGCCACGGTCAACAGGGCCAATGAGCGAGAAAGAAACGAATTCATGATTAATGTTTCCATTGTTGGATGGGTTGGAATGCAGAGGCTGCAGATTCGCTTCAGGGCGCGGCCACCACACTCACTTTTCCGAGCTCAGTACGTCCCTGCGCGTCGGCCTGACTGGCGGAACGCCCCCAGGTGAAAGGCAGACGCAGCATTTCCCGTCCACCGTTTTCGCGTGCAACTTCGATAGCCAGCTGATATTGCCCTGCAGGCAACTTTGACAGTACGCCCTTGGCATCGCTGAATTGAAGAAGGTGCGTGCCAGCCGGACGAGTGGCGCCGCTGACGCCATCTGCAGGCAACACCATTTGCTCGCCACTAGTGCGCCACCACGTACGCAGGTTGCGCAACCAGCCCCTGCCGCCGTTGTCTCGCAACCGTGTGTCGTACCAAACGGCCAGAGTACCGAGCACAGCTTTGTCTTCCTCGGCTTTCTCAATCCACGCCGCGAGATAGGGCCGGTAATAAGAAGCCGTATCAATGGCTGGCAGAGTGACCTGCAACGAGAGAGTGCCTGCGCCCGCCGGCACTGCCAGCAAGCTCAGTGCAGCGCCAGCCAACCAGTGAGTTCTATGCTGTGCGTGCCTGGCCGCAACGCGTTGTGGCGCGCTCATCTATTACCGCTCTGCTGCTCACGTGGGCGCTGCGGATCGGCCGCAGACACGACGCCATCGCCGCTGGTATCCAGGTTGGCGAAGGTCTTTTCAGCAATGGCACTGTCTTCAGCACGCGTGAACTTGCCGTCCCGCGCTCGGTTGACGATGCCAAACCGCACGTGCGCTTGTTTGATCCCGTTTTCGTAGGCCTTGTCCGGCTGACGTCCAGCATCAAAGTACTGCCGCTTCAACCGGGACTCGAATTCTGCGACGTACTCCTCTTCGCTGAGCCAGCCGTCACCATTGGTGTCAGCAGCTTGAAAGCGCTGTGCGCGGATCGCATCGAACTCGGCACGCGTGACCTTGCCGTCTCGGTCGGCATCGTAGCTGCCAAGGAAAGCTGCCACGCCATGGCCCCCTGCGGGGCGTGCGGGCTGGGACTGGGGTGTAGTAGACGCGGCGTTTCTGGGCGCAACGCTGCCGGCGCAAGCCGACAGGAATGCGGCTACAGCCAGTATTGCAAGAACAGGTTTTTTTGAATATTGCATAGAGGATCTCGGTGCTTGGGAGTGATGGGGGGGTAGATGCGCCAGTGCCTTCAGAAGTCCACATTCAAGCTGACAGCGAATGTGCGGCCTGGCGCGGTAGAAAGCTCAATCTGTTGGCGATCCCGGGGGTTGACTGGTTGCAGACTGCGTGTGCTGCTGTAGGCCCAGTACCGTTTGTCAGCCAAGTTAAAGATGCCGAAGTTCAGGCGGGCATGCTTATTGATGCGCCAGTAGCCGGAAATGTCAAAACGCGCGAAGCCGGGCACGCGGAACAGTTGCGTTGACGAGTCAGTCAATTCGGCGCCGGGGTTATTGCTATAAGACTGGCGATTCGTAGAGGTGGCCTGCTTGCCGCGAACAAATGTGCCCATCAGGTTCAAACCCCAGGCCTTTTGCGGTGCCTCATAGCCAACGCCGATAATGGCTTTGCCAGGCTGCACGGAGTCGAGGTCGACGTTCTTGTCGCCCGCATAGTTAGATTTGGAGCTGCCTTTGCTGTAACCCACTGCCCAGGTGGTGTACAGGCCGCGCAAAGCGGGCGTCCAGGTACCATGTTCCAGCCGAACGCTGAGTTCAGTGCCGTAGATATTCGCCTCATCGCGATTCTCGGCCTGGTAGAGGATGCTCAGGCTGTTCTGAATGTTGACGAATTTTTCAGGATTGTTCGCCCGCGTGTAGCGTGTATAGGATATGAAGTCCTTGTACTTCGTGTAGAAGAGAGAACCCGCAAATTGCACCCCGGGCACCGGAGAGCCCTTCAGGCCGACGTCGAAGGCGTTGCTGGTCTCTGCCTTCAAATTTCGGTCACCGAGCAGCGCGTACGTGCCTCCACCGCTATTCCAATAGCCGAAAATCTCACTGTTGGTGGGAGCGCGCCCACCCCGCTTCCACTGCGCGTAGGCGGTCATGCTGGGCATCACGTCATACAAGACAGCCAGGCTCGGACTGACGATGGTCGTCGTCGGTGCGTTGCCATACATCGCTTCCAACTCAGCCTGAGAGATGCGGTCATTGCCGAAGTTGCCCGTATTTCGGATGCTCGGTTCGATACGGTCCACCCGCAAACCCGGCACGACTGCGAGACGCCGGCCACCTAGCTGGAAGTCAATGGTGTCCTGTACAAACGCCCCCGAACGCACCGTCAGCGTGTCAGGAAATGGCTGACCCGCGCCGTACGCCTCACTGGATGTAAATGGGTGCTCGTTCTTGGTTCGCGAGTAGTTCACACCGAACTTGATCGCATGGTTGGCAATGCGTTTGTCTGCCACACTGGAAAAGCCGATCTGATGCGTAGTGTTCTGCGAAGCTTCTCGGACTGCGGCACCTGGGGTTGTCGTGACCGTGTTGGTCACGTCGTCCATGTCGGTGTTTTGCAGGAACAGACGTGTATTGACCTGGTCTATGGGACCACCGACCCCAGGCGTCCAGGTGTGCGCGGCGTACACCGTGTCGCGCTTGGTACGGGCGTCTTGATCTGAAGTGCCGGTGACAGCCGTACCGTCGGCGTTCCAGCTTGCGAAGGTGGACTGGTTCTGTTTGCGGTAAAGGTCGGCGGCCAGTTCCAGTTTGTGCTCGGGATTTACACGCACCACACCTTTGAGCAGCAACGCGTCCGAATTCCAGCGCTCCGGGTACCTCGACAGGGACTCGCTGTTGTTCTTGGACTCATGGCCATCACGGCGCGAGTAGCCTAACAATAGCCCGAGATCGCCAGTCTGCCCCGCGAGCGTCACCCCCTTGGACCATGCACGGTCGGCTTGGCTATAGCCGAGTTTGCCTCCCGCATAGAACGGATTGCTGGCGCTCACATAGTCTTCTGGCGACTTGCTGCGGAAGCTCACCGCGCCGCCGATGCCTCCAGCAGAACGCTGCGAATTGGTCGTCCCTGACTGAATATCCACCGAGGAATACAGGTCAGGGTCGATAAAATCACGCCCCATCCCGAAGGTACCGTCTTCTGAGCGAGCTGTGAGCGGTGCGCGGCTGACTGCGTCTGGCATTTCTATGCCATCCACGTCCAATCCCACTCGGTTTCCTTCTACGCCACGGATGTTGTATCCGGTGGTGCCGCCACGGTCATAGCGGCTCGCTCCGCGCGTGGCTCCTTGCACCGTGCCCGGTGCTTCGACCAACGGCTGATAGCGAATCACGTCCGCAATGCTATTGCCCCCTGTGCGCTCGACATCATCTTGAGTAAGCACCGTACGGGTTCCCGCTTCGCGCCGACCGGCGTCTGCCGTCACCTTGACTTCAGCCAGGGTAACGTCGCCTTGCGCGGGCGGTGCGACAGTTGCGGCTGCTGCGGAGTTCGATGTGGATGCTGCCGCCGAAGCCGGTGACGACGCTTGGCGCAATACCCAGACTCCGCGGCTACGCTCATGCACTTCCAGCCCGGTGCCAGCCAACAATTGGGTGAACCCTTCACGCACGCCATAGCGCCCTTGAAGCCCACTTGTTCGGCGACCCGAAACCAACCTGGCATCCAGTTGCACGGTCACGCCGGCGCTGGCAGCGAAATTGGTCAAAGCGTCATCGAGCGGCCCTGCAGGCACTGCATAGGCACTTGCCGGCGCGGGAACTTGGGCAAAGGCGGCTGGCAGCCAGCCTGCACCAGTGGTCAGCGCCATCATCAACATGGCTTGGCGCGCAGCTTCGGCGAGCGGGGCAGTTTTCGAGCGCGCAGGGGCGCCTCTGGAGATACGGTGTCGAGACATGCGGAGCTTCCCTTGGATGGATTGATTAGCTGGCTCCGCGACGCGGCTTGCTGGCGTTCTATAGGTATGACACCCGAAACGTCAAAAGGTGACAAAGAAAGTGCCAAATAGCTTTCAACGAGTGGCTAGTGGCCTGATCTCGACCCACCAACGTGTGCGGTAGGCCATGCGGACCGGTAAGGTGTCCGGCAGTGCTGCAAGAATCTCGTCTGTGCTGTCCAAGCGGAATGCTCCGCTAATTCGAAGATCGGCGACCTCCGGCGCGCAACGTACCACGCCTCTCCGATATCGCCCAAGTTCAGCTGCGAAGTCCGCCAAACGCTGGTTGCTGGCAAAGAGCACTCCGCGCACCCATGAGGCCTGGTGGGGATGATCCGGAACTATGTCATGCGCGCCAGCAGCATCAAAGCGAGTCTGCAAGCCAGCCTCGATACGGAAGGGGTGGTCACCAGAATTCTTCGGGCGAATCTCAACCGCGCTTTGCTGCACTGCCACCAGGGTCGCGGAGTCTTCTGGCGTCTGGCGCACCAGGAACCGCGTACCCAGTGCCCGAATGCGGCCGTGGCGTGTTTGCACTTCAAACGGCCGGCGTGCGGAGTCCTGTGCGGTCTCAATCTGAAGCTCTCCAGAGTGAAGCTTGACCAGACGCAGTCCCTTCTCCCCTGAGTCAAAGGAGACGTCGATATCTGTGGCCGTGTTGAGCTCAAGCTTTGTGCCATCGGGTAGCACCACTTTACGGCGTTCTCCCGTTACAGTGCTATGACTGACGGTCCAGGTATCCTGCCCATGGGAAATTCCACGCCAGACTGTGTAGACCACCGGTGCGGCCACCGCGAACACCGCCAAGCTCTGCAATGCAGAGCGGCGTCCGGCTTGTCGACGAGCACGGCCTAGAACCTGCAGACTCACCAGCGCAGGCAAACGCCCCAGTTGAGCGTTCAGACGTACAGCGCGCTGCCAGGCCAACTCGTGCAACTCATCTGCACTGCGCCATCGCTCCAGGTCCTGCCGTTCGGCCGCTGTAGCTTCCCCCGAATTCAGATGTGCCATCCACCTGGATGCTGCGCGCAAGACCTCACGCGGCACACCGGCAGGCCTACCCTCAGCTGAGCCTGTCATTCGACTTGCATCAAACATTCTTCGAATGCCTGGGCCATATACCGTTTGACGGTGCGCTCGGCAATATCCATGCGTAAGGCGATCTCCGCATAGGTCAGCCCTTCGAGCTGTGCCAGCAGGAAAGCGGTGCGCACTTTTGAAGGCAAAGCGTCGAGCATGGCATCAATTTCGTGCAATGTTTGCAAGATGCTCAGGCGGTCCTCGGGAGAAACCGCAAATGATTCGGGATAAAGTGCCAGGGCCGCCAGCCAGGCTTGTTCGAGGGAGGCCCTTCGATAATGATTGGCGAGCACCCTCCCCGCCACCGTAGTGAGATATGCGCGTGGCTCCCGCACGGAGTTCAGGGCCAATTCTTCGGCCCGGCAGGCCTCAAGAATACGCACAAAAGTATCGTGCACAAGGTCTGCCGCCTGATGAGCATCCCCCAACTTGCGGCGCAACCAGTTATGCAGCCACCCATGGTGCTGGCAATAGAGGACGTCGATCTGTTGTTCGGTTGATAAATCTAGACTGGAATCTGTCGCGATCACAAGGCTGCGTTCCGAAGGTGCATTACATATAAATGAGAATCATTCTCATGATACACGGCTACGCGTTTTCCTTGCAGGCTTCTTACTCCCTTTGTCGGCAAATCTGACTGGACCGACGCCCCATAGTTGTATTGGCCTCACACACGCCCCGCGGGTCGCTTGGAAAATAGAAGCAGCTCATGTTTTTTGCGTCCTGGTTGACATGCAGGTATTTACCTGCATAATTCATCACAAGATTAAGGCTGCGGCATCCGCGGTCTCTCTGTTCGATCGAGAAGGAGATGTCGTGGAAACCGGCAAGGGCCAGCCGAGTCCGCACGATGTCAAGATCGACAACCGGAACTGACGAAGAGTTGGCCTGCCTTCAGGAGAACGTAAGTGAAGACGAATGGACGCTGACAAGGTCTTCAAGGCGCTGGGTGACCCCACTCGCAGGCGGGTGCTCGATCTTCTGTGCGAGCAGAACGGGCAGAGCCTCGGCCAACTCTGCGAGGGGCTGGATATGACCCGGCAATCAGCCACGCAGCATCTGGACATCCTCGAAACCGCCAACCTGATCAGCACGGTCCGTCGAGGACGCGAGAAGCTGCATTTCCTCAACCCCGTGCCGCTGCACGACATCTATGAACGCTGGGTCCGCAAGTTCGAGCGCGAGCGGCTGCGGCTCTTACACGACCTCAAACATCAACTCGAAGGAGAATGACCATGACCGAGCAAACCGCGAATTTCCAATACATCACCTACATCCGCGCGACCCCTGAAAAGGTGTTCGAGGCGATCACAACACCAGAGATGGCCAGAGCCTATTGGGGACACGAGAATATATCCGACTGGACACCCGGTGCCCGATGGAAGCATGTACGCGCCAACGCGGAGCGGACGGTGGAACTGGTGGGCGAGGTGGTGGAACATGCGCCTCCGCGTCGTCTAGTCATCACCTGGGCCAATGCTTCGCAAGCGGACGATCCTGCCGCCTATAGCCGGGTGACCTTCGACCTCGCGCCCTATGACGGCATGGTGCGTCTGACGATCACGCACGACGGACTGATTCCCGGCAGCGGAATGCTGAACGGCATCAGCAAGGGTTGGCCTATCGTGTTGTCGAGCCTGAAATCCTTTCTGGAGACTGGGCACGCGATTGACGTTTTCGCCAAACCTACTTAGGAGTCTGCGCGGCTAGGCCACACATGGGCGCGTCCTGCGGGTTGCGACCCGCGGGTGGTTTTAGTCCCGGGAAATTCGGTGTTGGAGTCATGGGGAAAAAATAGAAATGACCCCCACGCTTCCCCGCTTCGCGAGGTCCGCTGCCCCCTATGCCGGGCGCCCCCGTGGGGGCGCTTTTTATTTTGGGACGGCCCGGCAATAAAAAAGCCTCCGTTTTACGGGAGGCTTTTTCAGCTATCTCAAGCAGCCCGAAGACTGCTTGAGTGAAAAGCAAAGCTACAGCGTTCAGGCTGTAACTTCCCTTGCCACGCTTGCATACTCTTCGATCTGATCGAAGTTCATATAGCGATAGACACTGGCCTTGTCCGCATCGATCACGCCCATCTCCTTGAGGTATTCCTCTTTGGTGGGAAGCTTGCCGATACGCGAGGCAATGGCAGCCAGCTCCGCAGAGCCCAGATACACATTGGTGTTCTTGCCCAGACGGTTGGGGAAGTTACGGGTGCTGGTGGAAATCACCGTGGCGCCCTCACGCACTTGAGCCTGGTTACCCATGCACAGCGAGCAACCGGGCGTTTCCGTGCGCGCACCAGCTGTACCGAAAGCCGAGTAGTGCCCTTCCTTGATCAACTCGTTCTGATCCATCTTGGTAGGCGGTGCCACCCACAGCTTCACAGGAATATCTCGCTGGCCGCCCAACAGCTTGGCCGCAGCGCGGAAATGGCCGATGTTGGTCATGCAAGAGCCGATGAAGGCTTCATCGATCTTGGTGCCGGCCACTTCTGACAGGAACTTGGCGTCATCAGGATCGTTGGGGCAGCAAACAATCGGCTCTTTGATGTCGGCCAGATCGATCTCGATCACGGCTGCGTACTCAGCATCCTTGTCCGCTTCCAGAAGGTCTGGCTTGGCAAGCCAGGCTTCCACTTTCTCGATGCGGCGTGCAAGCGTTTTGGCGTCTGCATAACCGTCTGCAATCATGTTCTTCATCAGAACCACGTTGGACTGCAGATATTCCATGATCGGCTCTTTATTGAGCTTGATCGTGCAACCTGCAGCTGAGCGTTCGGCCGACGCGTCGGACAATTCAAACGCTTGCTCGACTTTCAGGTTTGGCAAGCCTTCGATTTCCAGAACACGTCCAGAGAAAGCGTTGACCTTGCCGGCTTTGGCGACGGTAAGCAGACCTTGTTTGATCGCGTAAAGAGGAATCGCATGCACCAGATCACGCAAGGTGACGCCTGGCTGCAACTCGCCTTTGAAGCGCACCAGGATGGATTCAGGCATGTCCAGCGGCATGACGCCTGTGGCTGCACCGAAAGCCACCAGGCCAGAGCCTGCCGGGAAGGAGATACCGATAGGGAATCGTGTATGCGAATCGCCACCGGTACCGACGGTGTCGGGCAGCAGCAAGCGGTTGAGCCATGAGTGGATGACGCCATCACCTGGGCGCAACGACACGCCGCCACGGTTGCTCATGAAGGCTGGAAGCTCACGGTGGGTTTTCACGTCCACTGGCTTCGGATAGGCAGAGGTATGGCAGAACGATTGCATCACCATGTCTGCGGAGAATCCGAGGCAGGCGAGATCTTTCAACTCATCGCGTGTCATGGGCCCAGTGGTGTCCTGGCTGCCCACGGTGGTCATGCGAGGTTCGCAGTAAGTACCGGGGCGAACGCCCTGCCCTTCTGGCAACCCACATGCACGGCCAACCATTTTTTGGGCCAGTGTGAAACCGGCCTTGCTGGCAGCAGGTGCTACGGACAGGCGGAACACAGTTGAAGCAGGAAGCCCGAGGGTTTCGCGTGCTTTGGCAGTCAGCGACCGGCCGATGATGAGGTTAATACGGCCACCAGCCTGCACTTCATCCAAAAGCAGATCGTTCTTGAGTTGGAATTCTGCAACCTTCTGACCGTCTCTCTCGATCCTGCCTTCATAGGGGAAGATGTCGAGTACGTCGCCCATGTTGAAGTTGCTGACATCCACTTCGATAGGCAGCGCACCGGAATCTTCTTGCGTATTGAAGAAGATCGGGGCGATTTTGCCACCTAAGGTGACACCACCGAAACGCTTGTTTGGCACGAAGGGAATATCTACACCCGTCGCCCATATCGTGCTGTTTGTAGCCGATTTACGGCTGGAACCGGTACCCACCACATCGCCGACATAGGCCACCAGATGACCTTTTTTCTTCAGGTCTTCAATGAACTGCATGGGGCCGCGCTTGCCATCTTCTTCTGGCACGAAGGCCGCATCAGAACGAGTGTTCTTCAGCATGGCCAGGTAGTGCAGCGGAATGTCAGGACGGCTCCAGGCATCAGGTGCTGGGGAAAGGTCGTCGGTGTTGGTTTCGCCCGGTACCTTGAACACAGTCACGGTGATTTTCTTCGCCACTTCAGGACGCGAAGTGAACCACTCGGCATCAGCCCAACTTTGAATGACTTCCTTGGCTTTGGCATTGCCTGCCTTGGCCTTGATAACGACGTCATTGAAGAAGTCGAACATCAAAAGAGTCTTTTTCAGCGCATCAGCCGCCACGCCAGCCACTTCTGCATCGTCCAGCAACTCAATCAGGGGGTGAACGTTGTAGCCGCCGACCATGGTGCCGAGCAGTTCAGTGGCTTTAGACTTGCTGAGGAGGTCGACTTTGACATCACCATGGGCGACGGCGGCTAGAAAACTGGCTTTTACTTTGGCAGCATCATCCACGCCTGGGGGAATGCGATGCGTGAGCAAATCCAGCAGGAATGCTTCTTCACCCGCAGGTGGCGCCTTGATCAGTTCGATCAGTTCGGCGGTTTGCTTGGCATCCAGTGGTAGTGGTGGAATGCCCAGGGCAGCGCGTTCAGCAACGTGGTCACGATAGTTCTTCAACATTTTTCTTTCTCCTGAAACTTAACGACTCAAACACTCAAGATGCTCAGGCCTTGACTGCGAAACAAGGCCATGAAGGAGACTTACTTCTTCAAGTCATCCAGCAAACCGGGCGTGTTGTTGGCTTTCATTTGTTCGGCAATGAGACGCTGCTCATTCGTGGCGCATTCGTCCGCCAGTCGCTGTCCTGCGCGCTGATCCATCAGCATCGATTTGTTGCCCAGCTGCAGCCACATGGCGCCAAGGCGTCCGTCTTCCATGCGCAGTGCGCCCGTACGGCTTTCGACCGGGTGCATGTAGTACTTGCGCTTGCCAGTGGTGACATGGAAGAAGCCGCGGTTGGCCTCATCGGCTTTCACGGTGACGTCTGCGCCAAGCTCACATTGGATCTTGCCCGTATGAATGAGGTCAGCAATGGCCAATTCTTTCTCGGACAGGCGACTGGAAAGCGACTCGACCGGGGTAGCGGCTTCCACTGCCTTCGCTGTCTTAGCGGGCACCTTACGCTTGGCTACGGGCTTCTTGGCTTGCGTGGCCGCTGGTTTCTTGGCTGGAGCCTTGGTTGTGGCTGCCGGCTTCTTGGTCGTGTTGTTAGCAGTTTGTGCCTGAACAGCGCCAAACGGTAATGCCAGAGCGGCTGTCAGGGTAGCGAGAGCAATGAACTTCATGGTCATGGAGAAGCCACCTTTTGGGTAAAAAAGCAAAGAATAAGGAGATGAAATGACACGTAAACGGGAGGGCATCGCTGCCTTCACGCTCAAAACCATGCCATCACCTCAGCGGGAAGAGTCCGACCGGTGCTGTGAGCTCGCTCCAGCACATGCCAGAAATGACGATAGCTGGCCCGGTCGTGCAATGCACCTTGAAAACTGATGGGAGCCCAGTCGGCTCGCTGCGCTGCCAGCAGGATGGCGGCGGCGGTTTCGATCTGCCCTTCATCCGGAGCAAAGGCTTCCAGAATGGCGCGAATCTGGCTGGGGTGAATACTCCACATACGTGTGTAGCCAAACTCACGCGCCGCACGCCGTGCAGCAGTCCGCATGGCCTGAACATCATTGAATTCGGTCACTACGCAATGCGAAGGCACTTTGCCATAAGCGTGCGCTGCGGAGGCAATCTCAAGCTTGGCGCGCAATACCAATGGATGCGTGAACTGACCTTCTATTCCCATGCCGTCTGCCGGGATGGCGCCGGCATGGGCCGACACAAAGTCCATTAACCCGAAACTGAGCGACTGCACGCGCGGGTGAGCTGCAATGTCAAAAGCTCGATGTACGGCTGCGGGAGACTCAATCAAGACCTGCAATGGCAGGCCTGCAGGATACGCGGCCAGTAGGGCCTTCTCGGCCAAGACGACGTCATTCACCGATTCCACCTTGGGAATCATGATGTGCGAAAGCCTGGCCCCTGCCTTGCCAGCAATCTGCGCTATGTCGGCGGCGAATGCAGGATGATCAACCGGGTGTACCCGCACGCCGATCCGGGCCTGCGGGGAGGCAGCCAGGGCCAATTCGGTGACCAGAGCAGCATGCTCTGCCTCTCCACCTACGGGAGCACCATCTTCGCAGTCGAGCGTCACATCAAAGACACAGGTTCCGAACTCCTGGGTCAACTCGGCCTGCAATTGCAGGCTTTTGCGCATACGCGCTTCCACGCCGCTGTAATGGTCACATACCGGCAGCATGCCGGCTGTGGCTTGGGCGCCTAGAAGAACGTCGCGTGGGTGCTGCATGGTGGGAAAGTATTGCTAAGCCTTTGGGTGGCCGGTATGGAGAGAGATTTCATCTTTCTTGTAACAGCAGGCATCTTTAGCTTCTGTGCACTGCCGCCCTCCCCCCAACCAGGCCTCACTCTCCCCTGTTTTAGGGAGAGTGAGCCAAGTCACATCAAAGCAGATGCTTGACGCCGTCTTTCTCGCCTTCGAGTTCTTCCAAGGTCTTGTTGATGCGCTCTTGGCTGAAAGCATCAATTGGCAAGCCTTCGATCACTTTGTATTCGCCGTTTTCGCACGTTACGGGAAAACCAAAGATCACATCTTGAGGAATGCCGTACCAGCCTTGCGATGGAACACCCATGGTGACCCATTCGCCATTGGTGCCCAGCGCCCAATCACGCATGTGATCGATTGCGGCGTTAGCAGCAGAGGCAGCAGAAGACAGGCCACGCGCATCAATGATGGCGGCGCCGCGCTTACCGACGGTAGGCAGGAACACGTTGGCGTTCCATTCCTGATCGTTGATCATGTCCTTGACGTCCTGGCCATCAATGGTGGCAAAGCGATAGTCAGCGTACATGGTGGGAGAGTGGTTGCCCCAGACGGTCAGTTTCTTGATGGCGGCCACTGGCTTGCCAGTCTTGGCGGCCACTTGGCTCAGGGCACGGTTGTGATCCAGGCGCAGCATGGCAGTGAAGTTCTTCGCTGGCAGGCTAGGTGCGGATTTCATCGCAATGTAGGCGTTGGTGTTGGCGGGATTGCCAACCACCAGCACTTTGACGTTGCGGCTGGCAACCTTGTCCAGCGCCTTGCCTTGTGCCGTGAAAATCTGCGCGTTGGCAGCCAGCAGGTCGGCACGTTCCATGCCAGGGCCGCGAGGACGTGCGCCCACCAGCAAGGCGTAATCGACGTCCTTGAACGCGGTCATGGGATCACTGTGCGCTTCCATGCCGACAAGCAGGGGGAATGCGCAGTCTTGCAATTCCATCATGACGCCAGTCAGCGCCTTCTGCGCTTTTTCGTCAGGGATTTCGAGCAACTGGAGGATGACCGGCTGATCTTTGCCCAGCATTTCGCCGGAAGCAATACGAAACAGCAGGGCGTAACCGATTTGACCGGCGGCGCCGGTGACGGCGACGCGAACAGGCTTCTTGCTCATGGAAAAAACTCCAGTTTGTAATGAGAAAACGGCAACTGCAATGCACCCTGAGGCGGAACAAACCGCGAACCTCGGCGCATGGCGATTAACCTGGGAGTGTATCCGGGAAATCCCCATGAGGTCAATTTGTCTTGTGTCTTATATAAGATATGATTGGCCTGCTCTGGCGGCGGCTGGTGTCGGAGCGCGCTTTTTTTAATTTTTTGCTCTTTTTTGCGCCGAAGACCACTCCCACCTATGGCCATCCCAGCCTTCTCTCTCGCAGACACTGAGCCACCTCTTCCTCCCGGCGCGCCCTCGGGTAGCGCAACGCCTGCGTTCAGTCCGCTGTACCAGCAGATCAAAGGCCTGATTCTGCGCAGCTTGCAACAAGGGGAATGGAAGCCAGGTGAGGTTATTCCCAGTGAATTTGATCTTGCGGCGCGGTTTCGCGTCAGCCAGGGAACCGTTCGAAAAGCCATAGATGAACTGGCTGCAGAAAACCTGCTGATACGTCGCCAAGGTCGTGGCACTTTTGTTGCCACACATGCGGAGCAGCACGTTCAATACCGCTTTCTTCGCCTGGAACCGGACAGCGGCACCACGGACAGCGAGGGCCCTGCTCAAAGGGACATCATCGACTGTCGGCGTCTGCGGGCAAGCGCCGAAATCGCCCGCGCGCTGGCTTTGCGCACAGGCGATCCAGTGCTCCAGGCGCGACGGGTACTTACCTTCGCCGGCGTTCCCACCATCTGCGAAGACCTGTGGCTTCCCGGTGGCCCTTTCAAAGGGCTGACTGCTGAACGACTTGCGGATTACCACGGCCCCATGTATGCGCTGTTCGAAGCCGAATTTGGTGTGCGCATGGTTCGTGCAGATGAGAAAATCCGCGCCGTCCTGCCGGACGCTGCTCAAGCAGGTTTGCTCGGGGTCACGCAGGCGACACCGCTGCTCAGCGTAGAGCGAATCGCCTATACCTACAACGACGCTCCTATGGAGCTTCGACGCGGTCTATACCGGACTGATACGCACTACTATCGCAACCACCTCAGTTGAGTCTGCTGCATTGCAATAGAATTTACAAAATTTGCCCGCGAACTACGACCTAGTCGTTACACATTTGAAGAAAGATCTCACATGAGCGAAGCTGCCAAGAAACGGCCTGAGTTCCGCAACATCCATATCACCGATATATTGACCTACCGCCTGCCGCCTGCGGCAATCGTGTCGATCTTGCATCGGATCAGTGGTGCCCTGATGTTCCTCTTGTTGCCGTTCATCATCTGGATGTTCGACAAGTCAGTTTCATCGGAGATATCTTTCGGCCAGTTCAGCGCCGCCTTCTCCAGCGGTTTGTGGATCCTTCCCGGTTGGTTCATCAAATTGGTTGTGCTGGCTCTCATGTGGGCCTACCTGCATCACCTGATCGCTGGCTTGCGTCACCTCTACATGGATGCAACGCATAAGCTGAGCAAGGAATTTGGCAAAAGCACTGCAGTGACTACGCTGGTGCTGAGCGTGGCGCTCACAGTGATTCTGGGCGCCAAGCTGTTCGGTTTGTATTGAGAAGAAGGAAGAAAAAAATGGCAGTGAACTACGGTTCCAAGCGTCTCGTCGTAGGCGCGCACTATGGTCTGCGTGATTGGCTGAGCCAACGTTTCACCGGCGCACTGATCGCCATCTTTTCCTTGATCGTGCTGGTCCAGGTGCTGGTGAACAAGGGCCCCATGGGCTATGACAAATGGGCAGGTATTTTTTCCTCTCAGTGGATGAAGGTCCTGACGTTTTCCGTCATCGTGGCCTTGGCCTGGCACGCCTGGGTCGGTATCCGTAACGTCTTCATGGATTACGTCAAGCCAGTTGGTCTCAAACTGGTTCTGGACACTTTGACGCTGATCTGGCTGGTGGGCTGCGCAGGTTGGGCCGTGCAAGTGCTGTGGCGCCTCTGAGATGCCGTTGATCTACTCGAAACGACAAAAAAATTGAATCCACGACCATGAGTTATACAAAAGAGCAAGTAACCACCCGCAAGTTCGATGTGGTGATCGTAGGCGCCGGCGGCTCCGGTATGCGTGCCTCCCTGCAATTGGCACGTGCCGGCTTGAACGTTGCTGTGCTGTCCAAAGTCTTCCCCACCCGCTCACATACAGTGGCGGCTCAGGGCGGTGTGGGCGCATCGCTCGGCAATATGAGCGAAGACAACTGGCACTATCACTTCTACGACACCATCAAAGGTAGTGACTGGCTGGGTGACCAGGACGCCATCGAATTCATGTGCCGCGAAGCACCGAAGGTCGTTTATGACCTGGAGCACATGGGCATGCCGTTTGACCGCAATGCGGACGGCACCATTTACCAGCGCCCATTCGGCGGCCACACAGCCAATTACGGCGAAAAACCCGTACAACGCGCCTGCGCCGCCGCCGACCGTACCGGCCATGCCATGCTGCACACGCTGTACCAGCAGAACGTTCAGGCCAAGACCACCTTCTTCGTTGAATGGATGGCCCTGGATCTGGTGCGTGACGATCAGGGTGACGTGGTGGGCGTGACTGCCCTCGAAATGGAAACCGGCGAGTTGTACGTGTTGCATGCCAAGACGGTCATGCTCGCTACCGGCGGCGCCGGACGCATCTTCGGTGCCAGTACCAATGCCTTCATCAATACCGGTGACGGCCTGGGCATGGCGGCTCGTTCGGGCATCCCGCTGCAAGACATGGAGTTCTGGCAGTTCCACCCCACCGGCGTGGCTGGTGCGGGTGTGTTGCTCACAGAAGGCTGCCGCGGTGAAGGCGCCATTTTGCTGAACAGCAACGGCGAAAGGTTCATGGAGCGCTACGCTCCTACGCTGAAAGACCTGGCGCCCCGTGACTTCGTTTCCCGTTCCATGGACCAGGAAATCAAGGAAGGCCGAGGCTGCGGTCCCAACAAGGACTACATCCTGCTGAAGCTGGACCACCTCGGCGCCGAGACCATTCACAAGCGCCTGCCTTCGGTGTATGAGATTGGCGTGAACTTCGCCAACGTCGACATCACCAAGGAACCTATTCCAGTGGTGCCCACCATCCACTACCAGATGGGCGGCATTCCTACCAACATCAATGGCCAGGTCGTCATGCCCACTGAGGGCGACTACAACGTGCCAGTCAATGGGCTTTACGCCGTTGGCGAATGCTCCTGCGTCAGCGTGCACGGCGCCAACCGCCTGGGCACCAACTCGTTGCTCGACTTGTTGGTGTTCGGCAAAGCCGCCGGTAACCACATTATTGAGTTCACAAAGAACACATCGCACAAAGACTTGCCGGCCAACGCAGCAGACGCTTCGCTTGAGCGCCTGAACCGCCTCGACAATGCGGGTGGCGGCGAATACTCGCAAACCGTGGCCAACGACATCCGATCTGCCATGCAGGCGCATGCAGGTGTGTTCCGTACCCAGGCCAGCATGGACGAAGGCGTTGTGAAGATCGCTGCTTTGCGTGAGCGTGCCAAAGGCATCGGTCTGCAAGATAACTCCAAGGTGTTCAATACTGCACGTATCGAGGCTCTGGAAGTCGAAAACCTGATCGAAGTGGCGCAAGCCACCATGGTCTCAGCCGCCGCACGTAAAGAGTGCCGTGGCGCCCACACGGTGCTTGACTACGAGCACCCTGCCGACCACCCCACTGCCCCACTTGGCCGCGACGACGCCAACTGGATGAAACACACGCTGTGGCACTCAGCAGACAACAGCCTGAGCTACAAGCCCGTGCGCATGCAACCGCTCACAGTGGAATCAGTGCCGCCTAAAGTGCGCACGTTCTAAGCAAAGACCACGAGGACTACACGATGCAAAAACGCACATTCAAGATCTACCGCTACGATCCCGATAAGGATACAAAGCCTTACATGCAAACCATCGAGATTGAACTCGAAGGCCATGAGCGCATGTTGCTTGACGCGCTGGTCAAGCTGAAAGAGCAAGACCCTACCCTGTCTTTCCGTCGTTCCTGCCGCGAAGGCGTTTGTGGCTCCGACGCCATGAACATCAACGGCAAGAACGGTCTGGCATGCCTGACTAACCTGCGTACGCTCAAAGACCCCATCGTGCTCAAACCCCTGCCCGGCCTGCCCGTGGTTCGGGATTTGATCGTCGATATGACGCAGTTTTTCAAGCAATACGATTCGATCAAGCCTTATCTGATCAACGAATCGATTCCGCCCGAAAAAGAGCGCCTGCAATCGCCTGAGGAACGCGAAGAGCTGAATGGCTTGTACGAATGCATTCTGTGCGCCAGCTGCTCCACGTCTTGCCCAAGCTTCTGGTGGAACCCTGACAAGTTCGTAGGTCCTGCCGGTTTGCTGCAAGCTTATCGTTTCATTGCCGACAGCCGCGACCAGGCCACTGGCGAGCGTCTCGATAACCTCGACGATCCCTACCGCTTGTTCCGCTGCACATCCATCATGAACTGTGTTGATGTATGTCCGAAAGGCTTGAATCCGACCAAGGCCATTGGAAAGATCAAGGAACTGATGGTCCGTCGCGCTGCCTGACCATGAGTACCGACTGCATTGATGAACGTGCTCTCAGCAAGCTGCGCTGGCGTTGCCGGCGGGGCTTGTTGGAGAATGATCTCTTCATCGAGAAATTCTTTGCCAGCCACGAATCGTGCATCACTCACTCGCAGGCGAACGGTTTGACGCAGCTGATGGATCTTGCTGACAACGATCTGCTTGATCTGCTTTTGCGACGAACCGAACCCAAGGACGACCTCGACACGCCGGAAGTGCATGAAGTGCTGCAAGCCATGCGGCACTGAACATTCAAGGCAACGCAGGCCATCCAACTGATTTCAACCGCCATCTCATCAGGAATTAATAGATGAAAATCTCCGACAACAAAGCTACCCTGTCGTTCTCCAACGGCAGCCACGGAGTTGAACTGCCAGTCTATGAAGGCACCATTGGGCCGGACGTCATCGACATCCGCAAGCTCTATGCGCAAACAGGCATGTTCACCTATGACCCAGGTTTCATGTCGACGGCGGCTTGCGAGTCTGCCATTACTTATATCGATGGCGACAAGGGCGAACTGCTGTACCGCGGCTACCCCATCGAACAGTTGGCAGAGAACTGCGACTACCTGGACACCTGCCACCTGTTGCTGAAGGGCGAATTGCCAGACGCGAAAGAGCGTGATGGTTTCCACAAGCTCGTGATGAACCACACCATGGTGCACGAGCAAATGCAGTTCTTCCTGCGTGGCTTCCGCCGTGATGCCCATCCGATGGCCGTTTTGACCGGTCTGGTGGGTGGCATGTCTGCTTTCTATCACGACAGCACTGACATCCATAATCCAGAACATCGCGACATCGCAGCGATCCGCTTGATCGCCAAGATGCCTACTCTGGTGGCCATGGCGTACAAGTACGGCGTTGGACAACCCTTCATGTACCCGCAGAACGATCTGTCCTACGCAGGCAACTTCCTGCGCATGATGTTCGGTACGCCTTGCGAAGAGTACAAAGTCAGCCCTGTGCTGGAAAAAGCGCTGGATCGCATCTTCATCTTGCACGCTGACCACGAGCAGAACGCGTCCACCTCCACGGTTCGCCTGTGCGGCAGCTCTGGCACCAACCCGTTCGCAGCCATCGCTGCCGGCGTTGCATGCCTCTGGGGCCCTGCTCACGGTGGCGCGAACGAAGCCGCGCTGAACATGCTGGAAGACATCCAGAAAATGGGTGGCGTTGCCAAAGTGGGCGAGTTCGTATCTAAAGTCAAAGACAAGAACTCCAACGTCAAGCTGATGGGCTTTGGCCACCGCGTCTACAAAAACTACGATCCACGTGCCAAGCTCATGCAAGAAACTTGCAATGAGGTTCTGGCTGAACTGGGTCTGGAAAACGATCCACTCTTCGCCCTGGCCAAGTCCCTGGAGAAGATTGCCCTGGAAGACGATTACTTCGTGCAGCGCAAGCTCTACCCGAACGTGGACTTCTACTCCGGCATCGTTCAGCGTGCGATCGGCATTCCAGTGAAACTGTTCACCGGCATCTTCGCCCTTGCACGCACTGTGGGCTGGATTGCCCAGTTGAACGAAATGATTGGCGACGCCGACTACAAAATCGGACGCCCACGCCAGTTGTACACCGGCCCAGTTCGCCGCGACATCAAGTAATCGGCACCCCTGCCCTTTGCTCAAAACCCGCCAGCGCCTCGCGTTGGCGGGTTTTTTTATTGCCGGACCGCCCCAAGAGAAAAACGCCCCCTCGGAGGGCCCCGGTATAGGGGGGCAGCGGACCTCGCGAAGCTGGCAAGCGTGGGGGTCATTGTTCTCATCCGGTTCTGAGTTTGCTGCCGCGAAAGTACCAATATCGTCCAGTGGGACTACCCAACCCATCTGTTCCGCAGTCCCAGCGCGGTGATGTCCGACTGCGCTGGCCTCGAAGTCCCAGCTATTTTCGGCAGCTCATCCCGAGGCTCTGTTTGTATCTGCGTTGGGGGTGTTGAGCACGCCGTTCAGGCGCTCCAGGGCTTCACCCGCCTTCGGATCAACCGCAACGGACGGTCTGTTTGCATAAAGTCCTCCAACTTTGCCACGGTCCACAGTGACTCCTGCTTCGCATTTAGTCACTGCATCGTCTGGCCTCCTTGTGGGATGAGAAGTCAGCATCCACAACGATGCTCCCGCGCGCCGGATTTCTGGAAACGAAATTCAACCGCCGGCTAGAACGCCTTTTTCATAACTTGCGCAAGTTTTGTGGTCTACAGCGTCGGATGTGGCGGAGGCGTAATCGCTTTTTGACCGGTGTGGATGCAAAGCCGAAAAGGAGATGTCTATCTGCGATCCGTTCCCTTTTCTCTCAGTTTTCGGCTTTTCTCATTAGGGAAATCCATGATTATGGATGTATTTACTTTTGAAATTCCATCAATACAATCCATCCAAAATCATGTATTTACTTGATTGCAGAGACTTTAAAGGGACCCCGCATGGCCGAGCGTTCATTCGCAGAAGAAGTCAAGAAGCTGCGCCTGGGCGCTGGCGAGGTATTCCATGGCGAAGGCATCCTGGCCGTGACCAAAGCGCTGCTGGAATCAGGCGTGAACTACGTAGCCGGTTATCAGGGCGCGCCGATCTCGCACTTGATGGACGTGTTGGCCGACGCACAGGACATCCTTTCCGAACACGGCATCCGTTTCGAAAACAGCGCGAGCGAGGCCACGGCTGCCGCCACGCTGGCCGCTTCAGTCAACTACCCGCTGCGCGGCGCCGTCACCTTCAAGGCCACGGTGGGCACCAATGTGGCGTCCGACGCGCTGGCTAACCTGGCTTCGGGCGGCGTTACCGGCGGTGCGCTCGTCATCGTCGGTGAAGACTACGGCGAGGGCTCGTCCATCATGCAGGAGCGAAGCCACGCATTCGCGATGAAGTCGCAGATCTGGCTGCTCGATCCGCGGCCCAACCTGCCCAGCATCGTGCAGGCAGTAAAAGACGGCTTCGACCTGTCAGAGGCCAGCCACACTCCCGTGATGCTGCAACTGCGCATCCGCGCTTGCCATGTGCACGGCCAGTTTGTCGCGGCTGACAACCGTCGCCCAACGCACACGATCGCAGAAGCGATGGAACAGCCACAACGCGACGTGAGCCGCATCGTGTTGCCGCCCGCCAGCTTCGCCCACGAGCAGGAGAAGGTACACGAGCGCTGGCCAGCCGCACTGCGCTTCATCACCGAGCGTGGCCTGAACGAGTTCTTTGCCGAGGATGCCGACGACGTCGGCATCGTGGTGCAAGGCGGCTGCTACAACACACTGGTGCGCGCGCTGCAGGTGTGCAATCTCGCTGACGCCTATGGGAACTCGCAGATCCCGCTTTACGTGATGAACGTAGCCTATCCGCTGGTCAATGACGAACTGCTGCGCTTTTGCAGCGGCAAGCGTGCGGTGTTGTTAGTGGAAGAGGGGCAACCCAATTTCGTCGAGCAGAACATAGCTAGCGTGCTGCGCCAGGCCGACAGCGTCACGCAGCTGCACGGCAAGGACCTGCTGCCCGTGGCCGGCGAATACACCACCGCCGTCGTGCTCAAGGGCCTGCGCAGTTTCCTACGGACTTATGAGCGCTTGCCCGCATCGGCCACGCCCGTTCGTAAGACCATTCCGCTGGTGGCAGCGACGACCGAACCGGCCCTGCCGATCGACGCCAATGTGCATGGCCGCCCGCCAGGCTTTTGCACCGGCTGCCCCGAGCGGCCGATCTTCACCGCCATGAAGCTTGTGGAGCGCGAGCTGGGCGAGCACCATGTCAGCGCCGACATCGGCTGCCACCTGTTCTCCATCCTGCCGCCTTTCAACCTGGGCAACACCACCATGGGCTACGGCCTGGGGGCGGCCGGCGCGGCGGCGCTGAACGTGCCTGCAGGCAAGCGGGCAATCTCAGTCATGGGCGACGGTGGCTTCTGGCACAACGGGCTGACCAGCGGCATTGCCAACGCGGTTTTCAACAAGAGTGACAACCTGACCATTGTGGTCGACAACAGCTATACGTCGGCTACCGGCGGGCAGGACATCCTGTCGTCCAAGGCGCTAAACCCCACGCGCAGCACCAACCACGCCATCGAGCAGGCCGTGCGCGGCGTCGGCGTGCAATGGGTCCAGACCGTGCGTCGCACCTATGACTTGAAGACCATGGTGAGCACGCTGCGCGAGGCGCTCACCACCACCGTCAAAGGGCCCAAGGTGTTGATCGCTCAGAGCGAGTGCATGCTGAACCTGCAACGCCGCGAGAAGCCCAAGGTGCGTCAGGCGATCGCCAATGGCAAGCGGGTGGTACGCGAGCGCTTCGGCATCGATGCGGACACCTGCACCGGCGACCATTCTTGCATCCGGCTGTCAGGCTGCCCCTCGCTGTCGGTCAAGCCCAACCCCGACCCGCTGCGCACCGACCCGGTGGCCACTGTGCTGGACAGCTGCGTGGGCTGCGGCCTGTGCGGCGAGGTGTCCCACGCGGCCGTACTGTGCCCCTCGTTCTATCGCGCGCAGATCGTAAGCAACCCAAGCCGCTGGGACCGCCTGCGCCAGCGCGTGCGCCAGGCGGTGATCGGCCGGCTGCAGGCCCGCGATGCGCAGCGGCGCGCGCGCTACGCGTTTTAAGGTCTTTCATGTCCACTCCACAACCTATCAAGATCGCTATCCTCGCCATGGGTGGCGAGGGAGGCGGCGTGCTGGCCGACTGGCTGGTCGACCTGGGCGAATTCAACGGCTACATCGCCCAGACCACCTCGGTGCCCGGCGTAGCCCAGCGCACCGGCGCCACCATCTACTACGTCGAGCTGTTCCCTGGCGCCCGCGCGCTGCAGGACGGCGGCCAGCCTGTGCTGGCGTTGATGCCGCTGCCTGGCGACGTGGACGTAGTGCTGGCCTCCGAACTCATGGAAGCTGGCCGCGCCGTGCAACGTGGCCTGGTCACGCCCGACCGCACCACGCTGGTCGCGTCTACCCACCGCGTCTACTCGATCGCCGAGAAGACCGCCATGGGCGACGGCCGCGTCGACAGCACCGAGCTGCTAGCCCATGCGCGCAAAGCGGCCCAGCGGTTTGTAGGTTTCGACATGGCGCAACTGGCCACGGACGCTGGCAGCGTGGTCAGCGCCGCGCTGTTCGGCGCATTGGCCGCGACCGGCGTACTGCCCTGGAGCCGCGCGCAGTTCGAGACCACGGTCGAGCGCGGCGGCGTGGGCGTGAAGTCCAGCTTGAAGGCTTTCGACGCGGCCTATGCGCGGGCTACAACCGGTGGGTCGGAAGCCGGAGCGCCGGCAGCCGTCGCAAACGCGGTGCCACGGGACTTGGCCGCCGCAGGTGCTGCGCCGCGTGACCCCGCCGTCGCCGCCCTGCTCGCCCGCGTGCGCAGCCTGCCGGCCGATGCGCAGCAGCTCGCCACCGAAGGCGTGCGCCGCTTGATCGACTACCAGGACCCGGCCTACGCCGCGCTCTATCTCGACCGTCTGACTGTCGTGCAGGCCTTGCCCGACGATGGCACGGGCGCCTTGTTGCGCGACACCGCGCGCCACCTGGCGCTGTGGATGAGCTACGAGGACACCGTGCGCGTGGCCGACCTCAAGACACGCGGGAGCCGTTTCGCGCGTGTGAAGTCCGAGGTGGGTCTGCAGTCCGATCAACAGATCGCCATCCACGAGTACATGCACCCGCGCATTGAGGAGATCTGCGACACCCTGCCCGCCGGCCTGGGCCGCTGGTTGGCCAAACCACATGCGGTGCATCGACTGGTGGCGCGCTTCACGCGGAGCGGGCGCACCGTCTCCACCAGCTCATTGCGTGGTTTCCTGCTGCTGTGGAGCCTGGCACGGCTGCGCGGCACGAGGCGCAGGTCGCTGCGCTACCAGCACGAGAACGCGCGCATCACTCAATGGCTGGAGCAGATCGCCAGCACGGCGGCCATCAACCCCGCGCTAGCGGTGGAGGTCGCCCGGTGCCAGCGTCTGGTCAAGGGCTACAGCGATACGCATGCCCATGGCCTGGCGAACTACCTGCTGCTGATGCACACCGTGCGCACAGCCGGCGCGACGCTGGCACCCGCCACGCTGAGCGCACTGCGCGAGGCCGCGCTGGCAGACGAGCACGGCAAGCAGTTGCAGGCCCTGTTGGTCCGACACGCACTGGCTTGAACAAGGAACCTCCATGTCCACCATCTCCATGCGCGTCGCACAAGTCGAGACGCTGAACGCCTTGATCCGCCGTTTCACGCTGCAGCCCGTACAAGGCGGTATATTGCCGGCCTTCGACGCTGGTGCCCATGTACGTGTGCGTATCGGCACGGCCGACGACTGGCGCCACTATTCGCTGATCGACTTCTCCACGGCGGCCGATGCCGGTGCTGCACCGCAGGCCTACACTATCGCCGTGCGGATGGAAGACGCTGGCCGCGGTGGCTCGCGCTTCATGCATAGCCTGCAGGCGGGCGACGCGCTCACCATCGAGCCGCCGCGCAACGACTTTCCCCTGGCCACGCACGATGGCGCCGTGGTGCTGGTGGCGGGTGGTATCGGCGTCACGCCGCTGGCCAGCATGGCCGCCCGCTGCCGTGCCCATGGCCGGCCGGTGCGTATGGTCTACGCTGGCCGCAGCCGTGCGTTGATGGCATTGCTGCCTGAACTCCAGCTTCTGCTGGGCGACGCGCTGCACGTGCATGCCGACGAGGAGTCCGGTGCACCCCTCGATGTAGGCGCGCTACTGGACGCCTGCGCCCCCGAGGACCGCCTGTACGTCTGCGGCCCCCAACCGCTGTTGGACGCCGTGCTCGCCGCCGCCCACGCCCGCGCCTGGCCCAGCGAACGCGTGCATTTCGAGCTGTTCACCGCCCCCGTAGCCCAGGCCGGCGACCATGCGTTCGAAGTGGTGTTGTCGCAAAGCGGCCAGCGCTTCACGGTGCCGGCGGACCAGAGCATCCTTGAATGTCTGATCGACCACGGTTGCGACCCGCTGTTCGACTGCAAGCGCGGCGAGTGCGGCGTCTGTGCCGTGCCCGTACTGGAAGGCGACATCGATCACCGCGACTACGTGCTCAACGCCAGCGAAAAGGCCGCCGGCAACGTGATCCAGATCTGTATCTCGCGCGCCAAGGGTTCTCGCCTGGTGCTTGACCTTTGACCCGAATCTTTTTGACCCCCAACCACCCCAGGAGCCCCATGATGATTCGTAGAACCTTGATGCGCTGTGCCCTCGCCCTGTTCCCGCTCGCGGCGATTGCCAATGATGGCAAACCCGTGGAGTGGGTCGTCGGCTACGCGCCGGGAGGCGGCTCCGACGTGGTCGCCCGCATGCTGGCCGATGCCATGAGCAAGAGCATGGCCCAGAACTTTATCGTAGTGAACAAGCCCGGTGCCGGCGCAAACATCGCGGCCGAGTACGTGGCCAAGACGCGCAGCCCCGAGCACACCGTTTCCACGGTTGATTCTGCCGTGCTCGCAGCCAACCCCTTTCTCTACAGCAAGCTCACCTACAACGCCGAGAAGGACTTCGCGCTGGCTGGCATGATCGCACGCTTCCCTCTCGTTCTGGTGGTCGCGCCCAATGCACCGGTGAAAACCCTGCCTGAGTTCCTGGCCTGGGCGAAAAACGACCCCAAAGGCGTCAGTTACGGCAGCCCCGGCGCCGGCAGTCCACACCATCTGGCTGTAGAGATGTTCCGTGCGCAAACTGGCCTTGCGCTCACGCACGTGCCTTACCGGGGCGCGGCACCGGCCATTGCTGATGTGGTCGGCGGCCAGTTGCCCTTCATGTTCGTCGACACTTCCAGCGGCGGCCCCTTCATCGCTTCGGGCAAGGTCCGCGCGATCGGCGTGGCAAGCGGTCAACGCGTCAAATCCATGCCCGACGTGCCCACGCTGGCCGAGCAGGGCCTGACCGGCTTTGAGGCCTACGCTTGGCAGGCACTGGTAGTCCCTGCTGCCACCAAGCCGGCGACGAAGGAAGCCTTGAACAAGGCGCTGAACGCGGCACTGAACTCCGATGATGTGAAGGCCCGCATGGCGACGCTTGGCATCGAGCCGCTGCCCACCTCGGCAGCGGAAGCCACGCGCTACGCCGCTCAGGAGCGCGAGCGTTGGGGCCGCGTGATCCGAGACGCCAACATCAAGCTCGATTGAGAGGGCATCATGTCCCGCTACCACGACAACCCCGCCGCCGTGGCTGCGCTGGTGCGCGACACCGAGGTGCACAAGGACTGCTACGTCAGCGACGAAGTCTTCGCGCTAGAGATGGAGCAGTTGTTTACCCACACCTGGGTCTATGTCGGCCACGCCAGCCAGGTTCCCAAGCCTGGCGACTTCTACGGCACAACCGTGGGCGACCAGCCCGTGATCATGGTGCGCCACACGGACGGCAGCATCAAGGTGCTGTACAACCGCTGCGCGCACAAGGGCGTGCAGATCGCACCTGAGGGTTGCGGCAACACTGGCAAGTTCTTCCGCTGCCCCTACCATGCCTGGACCTACCGCACCGACGGCAAGCTGCTGTCCATCCCGCTCAAGAAGGGCTACGACAACACAGGCTTCGAGAACTGCGAAGCCAGCCGCGGCCTGGCGGCCGTTGGCGCGGTCGAGGTCTACCGGGATTTCGTTTTTTGCCGACTGAACCCGGAGGGAATCTCTTTCGCGGAATTCTTCGGTCCGTCGCTGTCCACGCTGGACAACATGGTCGATCGCTCACCCGAAGGCCGACTCGAAGTGGCTGGGGGCGTGATGCGTTACTTGCATCACTGCAACTGGAAGATGCTGGTGGACAACCAGACCGACACCTGCCACCCCATGGTCGCACACGAGTCGTCGGCTGGCACCGCAGTGAAGGTCTGGCAACAGGCACCCGAAGGCACGCCCAAGCCCATGGCTGTGGAGCTGTTCGCGCCCTTCGTGAACCCTTACGAGTTCTTCGAGAACATGGGTATCCGCGTCTGGACCAACGGCCACGGCCACACCGGCGTCAGCGACTCCATCCACGCTGAGTATTCGCCTGCGGCGGGCTACTGGGAGAGCATGGTTGCGGCCTACGGCGAAGAGCGTGCACGCAGCATCCTCAGCGAGGTGCGTCATAACACCGTGTACTTCCCGAACATCATGGTCAAGGGGCCGATCCAGACGCTGCGCCTTTTCAAGCCGCTGGCTGCCAACAAGACGCTAGTGGAAAGCTGGACCTTTCGGCTGGTCGGCGCGCCCGACCTGCTGCTGGAGCGCACGCTCATGTACAACCGCCTGGTCAATGCGCCGACCTCGGTCGTTGGCCATGACGACCTCGAGATGTACGAACGCGCTCAACAGGGCCTGCATTCGCGCGGCGCCGCGTGGGTGAACGTCGGGCGCTTGTACGACAGCGCCGAACACGGGCAGACCGACGCCGTCACCAACGGCACCAACGAATGGCAGATGCGCAGCCAGATGCGTGCCTGGGTACGGTTCATGACGGCCGGCATGGCGAAAGGGGAAGCTGCATGACTGCGCCCACGGACACCCAGCTCATCGATTTCGTACTCGATGAGGCCGCCATGCTTGATGCGCTGCGCTTCGAAGACTGGCTGCAACTGTTCACCGAAGACGGCCACTACTGGATGCCGCTCGCGCACGGCCAGACTGACCCGCGCCTGCACGCCTCGTTACTGTATGAAGACAAGCTGTTGCTGCAGGTGCGCGTGGCGCGCCTGGCCGGTGCGCGTACTTTCTCGCAACAACCTGTCAGCCGCTGCCACCACCTGCTGCAGCAGCCGCGCGTGCTGGCACGTGACGACGCGGCCGGCATCTTCACCTGCCGCACGTCCTTCCACTATGTCGAAACCCGACAGGACACGCAGACGCTTTATGCGGGCTGGGCCACGCACACGCTGGTACAGCAGGCCGGAGCCTTGCGCATCAGGGAAAAGCGCGTAGACCTCGTCAACTGCGATGCAGCCTTTGGCAGCATGCAGCTCTTCATGTAAGCCCGCCATGCAAAAACCTATTCCTCTGGCCCAGGCCTTCGCCCCGCCCGATCGCACGCTGCCGCGCATGTTGCAGCACCAGGCCGCCCGTTTCGGCGGGCGCACGCTGTTCGTGGCCGGCTCCGTACGCTGGACCTTCGCCGATGCGCTGCGTATCGCAGGTGCCTATGGCACGGCGCTACAGCAGGCCGGCGTGCAGGCCGGCGACCGCGTGGCGCTTCTGTGCTCGAACCGGGCGGAGTTCATGCAAGTGGTGCTGGGCTGCGCCTGGATCGGCGCCGTGGCGGTACCAATCAACACCGCCTCGCGCGGTAGCCAGCTGCAGCACATCCTGTCCAACTCCGGGGCGCGCCTGCTGGTCACTGAGGCCGAGGGCCTGCAGGCCGTGCGCGCGCTGGCGGTGCTGGAAGCCCCTGCGCTGCCGCTGCAATCAATCTGGTTGCTCGACGCGTCAGCCGAGGGCGAGGTCGGTTGCACGCCCTTCCCCGCTGAGCCGGCCGAGACCGCAGCGCCGGCCGCCGTGCGCCCGGGTGACACGCTTCTGATCCTCTACACCTCGGGTACGACCGGCCTGTCTAAGGGCGTTTGCTGCCCGCATGCGCAGTTCTTCTGGTGGGGCGTGCACAGCGGCAGCCTGCTGGGCCTGCAGGAGGGCGAGGTGCTGCTGACTACGCTGCCGCTGTTCCACACGAATGCGATGAACGCCTTCTTTCAGGCCTTGCTGAGCGGCTCGACGCTTGTCGTGGAGAAGCGCTTCTCGGCCTCGGCCTTCTGGTCATCACTGGTGCGGCACCAGGCCACCGTCACCTACGTGCTGGGTGCAATGGTGCCCATCCTGTTGTCCAAGGACACGACTCCGGACGACCGCGCCCACCGCGTGCGCATTGCGCTGGCACCCGGCGTGCCGCCGCAGTTCCACGCCGTGTTCACCAAGCGTTTCGGCATGCGGCTGCTGGACGGTTATGGATCCACTGAGACCAACTTCGTGATCGGCCTGGACGCCGAGCAGCGCCCTGGCAGCATGGGTCGCACCGGCGATGGCTTTGAGGCCTGCGTGGTCGACGAGGACGATAACCCCGTTCCGCGCGGTCAGCCCGGCGAGCTGTTGCTGCGCGCACGCGACCCCTATGCGTTTGCCACAGGCTACTTCGGTATGCCCGAGAAGACGGTAGAGGCCTGGCGCAACCTGTGGTTCCACACTGGCGACCGTGTGGTCTGCGACGCCGACGGTTTCTTCACCTTCATGGATCGGCTGAAGGACGCGATCCGTCGGCGCGGCGAGAACATCTCGTCCTATGAGGTCGAGCAGGTGCTGCTGAGCCACCCGGCCATCGCGGTCGCGGCCGTGTACCCAGTCAAGAGCGAGATGGCCGAAGACGAGGTCATGACGGCCATCGTGCTGCGCGAAGGCGCCAGTCTAGACGCCGTGGCGCTGATGCAGTTCTGCGAGCCACGCATGGCTTACTTCGCTGTGCCGCGTTTCGTGGAGTTCATGGCGCAGTTGCCGGCCACCGAGAACGGAAAGATCCAGAAATTCAAGCTGCGTGAACGCGGCACCACCGAACAAACCTGGGACCGTGAGGCGGCCGGCTACCAGCTCAAACGCTGAAAGGAAGGAACCGTATGAAACGCATTCTCCTGAAAGGTCTCGTGGCGTGCTGCGCCAGCCTCATGTTGGCCACTGCGGGCGCGCAGGGCACCTACCCCAGCAAGCCGATCCGGATCATCGTGCCGTTTCCGCCCGGCGGGGGCAGCGACATGGTGGCGCGCATCGTGTCGACGCGGCTGTCCGAGAGCTGGAAGCAGCCGGTGTTGGTGGACAACCGCCCCGGCGGCAACACCATCATTGCGGCCGAAGCGGCCGCCAAGGCCGCGCCCGATGGCTACACGCTGTTCGTGGCCATCGACTCCACGCTGGCCATGAACCAGAGCCTGTACAGCAAGCTACCCTACGACCCGGTGGCCAGTTTCACACCGGTCACGCTGGCCATCACCATGCCTATGGTGCTGGCCGTGCACCCCACCACACCCGCCAAGAACGTGCCCGAGCTGCTGGCCCTGGCGCGCGAGCGCAAAGGCGAACTGGCCTATGCGCACGGCGCACTGCCGGCGCAGGTGGCTGGCGAGGTTTTCAAGGCCGCCACCGGGGCCAAGTTACTGGCCGTGCCCTACAAAGGGGGTGCACCGGCCATGACCGACACCGTAGGCGGCACCGTACCCGTGATCTTCGATGCACTCGGCCCCGCCATGCCCTTCCTCAAGGCCGGCAAAGTGCGGCCGCTGGCGGTCACCAGCGCCCAGCGCAACCCGCTGCTGCCTGACGTCCCCACGCTGGCCGAGTCTGGCCTGCCCGGTGTGGACCTGGTGACGTGGATCGGCTTCGTGCTGCCAGCCGGGGCAGACCCTGTCATCGTGCAGCGCCTGCACAACGAGCTGGCGCGCATCCTGCAACTGCCTGCCACGCGCGAGCAGCTTGCTGCTCAGGGCATGACAGTGGTGGCCAACACACCCGCGCAGTTCGCGCAGGTGATCCGTGACGACACGGTCAAGTTCGGCCGCATCATCAAAAGCGCCGGTATCCGCCTGGATTGACATGGCCCACTTCCATACTCGCAAAGGATACGAAGGCGTGGCCGTCGCCGTGCCCGTGACGGTGCCCTACGAGCGCTATTCCACGCGCGGTGCGCACTGGTTCATCGGCAGCGCTCTGCATGCCTTGCTCGAACAATCCGGCCTGCCCAAGAGCGCCATCGACGGGCTTACGGTCAGCAGCTTCTCGCTGGCGCCCGACACGGCCGTCGGCGTGACCCAGCACCTGGGCCTGTCGCCCCGCTGGCTGGACCACATCCCCACGGGCGGTGCCAGCGGTGTCATGGCGCTGCGCCGCGCGGCGCGGGCCGTGCAGGCCGGCGACGCCGACATCGTGGCCTGCATCGCGGCCGACACCAACCATGTGGACTCGTTCCGCCAGACGCTGGGGGGATTCAGTGACTTCGCGCGTGACGCCACCTACCCCTATGGCGCGGGTGGGCCGAACTCGATGTTCGCTTTCATCACCGCCAACTACATGCGCACCTATGGCGCCACGCGGGAGGACTTCGGCCGCATCGCAGTGGACCAGCGTGCCAATGCGCTGCGCAACCCGAACGCCTTGTTCAAGAAGCCTTTGAGCTTGGACGAGTACGTGGCCGCCAAGGCAATCTCCGCACCCATCCATTTGTTCGACTGCGTAATGCCCTGCGCGGGCGCTGAGGCCTTCCTCGTGATGTCCGAGGCGCGCGCGCGCGACCTGGGCCTGCCGCATGCACTGCTACGCGGCGCTATCGAGCGCCACAACGCCTATGCCGACGACCCGGTCATGCTGCGCGGCGGCTGGCGCATGGACCGTGACGAGCTCTACGCCATGGCCGGTGCGCAGCCGGCAGACATCGACTTCGTGCAGACCTACGACGACTACCCGGTGATCGTGATGATGCAATTTGAAGACCTGGGATTTTGTGACAAGGGCGAGGGCCCCGCCTTCGTGCGTGCACGTCGCACAACGCACGACGGTGACTTTCCAAACAACACCAGCGGCGGCCAGCTTTCGGCTGGGCAGGCCGGTGCGGCGGGCGGCTTTTTGGGGCTGACCGAAACCATTCGACAGCTCATTGGCGCGGCCGGCGAGCGGGCGGTTGCCAACGCGCAGCTGGGCCTGGTGGGCGGCTTCGGCATGGTCACCTACGACCGCTGTCTGTGCACCGGTGCCGTGGTGCTGGGGGCTTCAACATGAGCATTCCTATGCCGCGTCCGTCGCGCAAGAACCCCATCCTGCGCACGCCGCAAATTAACCTGCCGCCCAGCGCACGGGGCCGTGTGGCCCTGGGGCTGACGGCCGCAGCCGCCGAGGGCCGCTTTGAGCTCCAGGTCTGCGAAGACTGCGGCGCAGTGCAGTACCCTCCGCGTGAGGCCTGTGGGCGCTGCGTGTCAGCCCGGGTGCGCTGGTGTGCCCAGTCTGGTGCTGGCCAATTGCTGGCCGAGACCACGCTGGATCACAGCAACGACCTGTTCTTCCGCGAACGCCTGCCCTGGCGGCTGGGCATGGTGCAACTGGACGCCGGTCCCAGCGTGATGGTTCATTTGCACGGGGATGTCGGCGCTGCACCAGAACGAGTGCGCGTCGGCGCCCGCATCGACCGTAGCGGCCAGGCTGTGCTAATCGGATTTCCCGAGAAAGAGAGCGAACACATGGCAGACGACAAGATGCTGCGCGAGATGGCCTGCGACCCGCGCTTTCGCAAGGTGCTGGTCACCGACGGCAAAACCCCGGTGGGCCAGGCCGTGGTGCGTGCGCTGCTCAAGGCCGGTGCCGACCTGGTCTGGGTCGGCCATGCCGAACCCTGGAAGAAGGCGTCCGGCGTGGCCGAACTCGCCGCGCTAGCCAAGGTCGCACTGGTGCCGCTGGACGTCAGCGATGAGCGCTCGGTGACCGAGCTTGCGGGCCAGATCGGTGGCAAGGTCGATATCGTGGTCAACACGGCCGAACTGCATAGGACCTTTGGCATCAACGCACGGCGCGGCACCGACGTAGCCAAGGCCGAAATGGAGGTCAACTATTTCGGCCTGCTGCGCCTGGCCCAGGCCTTCGGCCCGGCGCTGCGCGGCCGCTCAGCTGACGGTGCCACCCACGCCTGTGCCTGGGTCAACGTACTGTCGATCTATGCGCTGGCCAACTACCCAGCGCAGGGCACGTTCTCAGCCTCCAAGGCGGCGGCGCTTTCGCTGTCGCAATGCCTGCGCGCCGAGATGCGGCCGGCCGGCGTGCGGGTCATTCACGTGTTCCCGGGCCCGGTGGACGACGAATGGAACCAGAACATGCCGCCGCCCAAGCTCGGCCCCGCTGCGCTGGCATCAGCCATCGTCAAGGCCTTGCAAGACGGAGTGGAAGACGTTTACCCGGGCGACATCGCGCAGGAGTGGCTGGCCCGCTGGCGCGACAACCCCAAAGTGCTCGAGCGCGAACTCGCTGCAGGAGGATCTTGAGATGACGACCGCTAGCCACAATGCTTCTCCCATCCTGGCCAACCTGGTTGCCGCACTGGCCAGCGGTCAGGTCCGCGTGGTCGACCTCACGCAGACGCTGGCGCCCGAGTTTCCCGCCATCGCGCTGCCGCCCGAAATGGGCCAATGCCAGCCATTCCGTGTCGAGCAGATATCGGCCTACGATGAGCGCGGCCCGGGCTGGTACTGGAACAACTTCTCGTGCGGCGAACACACCGGAACGCATTTCGACGCGCCCATCCACTGGATCTCGGGTCGCGACCTGCCAAACAATTCGGTGGACACCATCGACCCGCAGCGCCTCGTCGCACCCGCCTGCGTTATCGATTGTTCGCGCCAGGCTGCGGCCGATGCGGACTACTTGATGACCGTCGCAGACATCGAAGCCTTCGAGGCCGCACACGGCCGTATACAGGCGGGCTCCTGGGTGCTAATGCGCACCGACTGGTCGCAGCGTTGGTCGAAAGCGCAGGACGGCCAGGCCTTCCAGAATATGGACGACACCGGCCAGCACACACCCGGCCCCAGCACCGAGGCCGTGCGCTTCCTGGTGGAGCAGCGCGATGTGCTGGGCTTCGGCACGGAGGCCATCGGCACCGACGCCGGCCAGGGCTACCACCTGCTGCCTCCGTACCCCTGCCATTCGCTCATGCACGGCGCGGGCAAGTATGGGCTGCAGTGCCTGACCAATCTGGATCAGCTGCCACCCACGGGCGCCGTGCTGTTCAGCGCGCCGCTGAAGATCCAGAAGGGCAGTGGCAGCCCCCTGCGCGTGCTGGCACTGGTGGAGGCATGAGCATGGCAGACCATAAGATCGCCGCCGTCACCGGTGGCAGCGCTGGCATCGGCAAGGCCATCTGCGAACATCTGCTGGAACAGGGCTACGAGGTGGTGTCACTCGCGCGCCGCGCCAGCCCCATCACACATCCAAGGCTGCACAACATCGAGGTCGACTTGACCGACCGCGCCGCTACGGGCGAGGCAGTGCGCGACATGGCACGCCGCTTCGAAGTAACCACGCTGGTGCATAACGCCGGCGTCATCCGCGCGGCGCTGCTGCCCGATGTGCAGTTATCCGACCTGGACGCGCTGGTCGACCTGCACCTGGGTTGCGCCGTGCAGATGCTGCAGGCCACATTGCCGGCGATGCGTGCACGCCGGTTCGGCCGCTTGGTGTTGTTGTCCTCGCGCGCCGCGCTGGGCCTGCAGACGCGCACCAGCTACTCGGCCACCAAGGCCGGCATGCTGGGCATGGCACGCACCTGGGCGCTGGAACTCGCGGCCGACGGCATCACGGTGAACGTGGTGGCGCCAGGACCGGTCCGCACCGACATGTTCTACGATGTGGTGCAGGAAGGCAGCGAAAAAGAGCGCCAGCTGGCTGCATCAGTGCCCGTCAAGCGCCTGGGCGAATCGGCCGACGTGGCGCGCGCAGTCGGCTTCTTCGCCGATGCGGCCAACGGTTTCGTCACCGGCCAGGTGCTGTATGTCTGCGGCGGCACCAGCGTCGGCAGCCTCGCGTTGTAATTTTTCACCAGGAGAGCCCTCATGAACCCTGCACACCATGCTCTTACACGCCGCCATCTGTTGAGCCTTGCCGCCGGCCTCGCGGCCTCGGGCGTGTCGGCCCAGCCTGCGCCCTGGCCCAGCCGGCCGCTGCGCATGGTCGTGGCCTTCCCGCCCGGCGGCCTGGCCGATGTGCTGATCCGCCTGCTAGTGCCACAGCTCAGCGAGGCGTTGGGCCAGCCCGTGGTGATCGACAACCGTGGCGGCGCCAGCGGCAACGTGGCGGCGGTCGAAGTGGCACGAAACGGTGGCGACGGGCACACGCTGCTCGTGAACGTGACGACGCTCGAGTCGGTCAACCCTCTCATGTTCGAGCGTATGCCACTGGACCCGTCCAAGGACTTGCAGCATGTGGCGCTGCTGGCCAACACCCAGCTGTTCCTGGTCACACGACCCACGCTTGCGCCCAGCACGCTGGCTGAATTCGTGGCTTATGCGCGTGCCAACCCCGGCAAGCTCAGCTATGGCTCGGCCGGCAACGGCACCACGCCGCACGTGGGCGGTGAACTGTTCAAGCAGACGGCCGGCATATTCGCCACGCACATTCCCTACCGGGGCATGGCCCCTGCGATCCAGGACGTGATGGCCGGGCAGATCGACTATGCGTTCGTGCCGGGCACGGTGTTCCCCAGTGTGAAGGCTGGCAAACTCAAGCTGCTGGCCGTGGCCAGCAGCCAGCGCGCGTCCTACTACCCCAATGCCCCCACGGTGGAGGAATCGGGCTTTGGCAAGGTTTACGTGGACACGCCTTTCGCGGTGTACGCGCCTGCCGCGATGCCGGCGGTGAATGTGGCCCGTGTGAATCGCGAACTCAACAAACTACTCATGTTGCCTGCCGTTAAGGCGCGGTTCGCAGATGTGGGCGCTGAGCCGGTCGCATTGTCACCGGCGGAAGTTGCGAAGATGGTGAAAGCCGAGAGCGCTCTGTTCGGACCAATCGTAAAGGCACGCGGCATCAAGTCCGATTGACGCCATGAGGGAGAGCCCAGAATCACCCTGGTAGTCGATGCAGTTCGATGATACGCCGCAAGGTGACCTTTAGCGCTTCAGCGCGCTTCAACCCGAAGGGTTGCAGCACTCGTCGTTCGTGCTCTTTGGCCTTCTGAATCAAGCTGGCCACAATGGTCCCTCCAGCCTCTGTGATGCGAACCATGGTGACGCGACGATCGGTTCCATGCGCAAAGCGCTCCACGTATCCCCTTGCCTCCATGCGGTCAAGCAGGCGAGTGATCGTTGGTTGTTTGCTGACGGAAATTTGCGCTAGTCCACCAATACTAATGCCAGGTTGGCCGGTCAATGAAGCCAGTATTCGCCATTCAGTCACAGAAAAGCCTGCTAATTGCACTTCACGATGAAATTCTGTCGATATGAGGTTGCTGGCCTGCGCCAGCAACGCGGACAGATAGTCATCGACGAACGGTAAGGATAGTCCTTCGTCTTCTGGAACGTCTTCTGGAACGTCTTCATTCGAACAGACGTTCTCTTGATCGGAAAGAGGTGATGCGGTCATTCGTTGGCGTGAAATCGCTGGGTCCCCCAGGGTGCGGCTACTTCGAATGATACTGACTTACCACTCGCAACGCGTTTTCTACCATGAGGCCATTGTGGGTCACAGTGCGATGCGCACCCCGCTACATGCGGCAGGAAATTCATCCATCTCTTGGTGCCATAGCTTACACGCCTAACCCACGCCCTTCGGTACCTGATAGCTGCACCGTCGGTGTCTCCGAATGAGCCCAGCTTGAGGTTCGAAGGTGTCTATTTCTGACGGGTCGATTCACCAGCTAGGGGGCGTTGTTGGGTATGTTGGTCGTAGGCCGCAGCATGCAGTCGGCGAATTACCGCCCTTTAATATTACTTCCAACTTATCCATATAAAATTAATAGCAAAGACTAAATTATATTCAAATAACTCTTCATTAAACAGAACCAGCAAGCCCCACGATTAAATTAGAAGCCAGGCACCCAAACAGAAACCAATCCCCCTGAGTATTTCTTTTGCATCTTTTCGCCAAAACAAATTGATCCATTTTTATTAATTCAATTATATTTAAATCGCAGTCGGCGTGCATCGTTTCTCCAAGAACACTTTTAACTTGCGCGTTAAGCTTTTTTGAGAAAATTGAGTCAATGTAAATTGCCAACAAAAGAAATAACATAGAAATATATGCGCCAGTAAAAAAATCTGCGAATTGACCAGTTTTCAATATCAATAAAATTGCGAACTGAAAAACCAATCCTATTAAAAAGCAAAAAAAGTACATATAAATTCAATCCACAAAATTCATTTAATATTTTTACTATTTGTCATTATTTAAAGGAACATAAAACGCGGTTGACATTCGACACATGAAATGTAGGCAAGTAGGGTCAAAAATCACCGTTAGAATTAATTACAAAGCAATTTCCTTGGACTTAGCACTCTCTTAACCTTTCGTTGATCGCCTTCTCAATAGCGTTGAGTAGGTACTCGATAACCTTCCGTCTTGCAGTTTTAATTTCAGCCGTCACATTCATTCCTGGCGCCAATTTGATGAGCTTGCCGTCTACCTGAATGTGGTTTTGAGACAGTTTCAAAACAGCCGGAAAAATCGCTCCGCGTCTTTCATCGTTCACCGCGTCTTGCGTCACCTTGTCTACCGTGGCGTTCACTGTCCCGTAACGCGTAAACGGGAAGGTCTCCAGTTTCAGCGTGACTTCCTGACCAGATAGACAAAGCTAATATCCTTGTTTAAGTCGCTTCAGCAAAACGCCAACATTGAATTGGCAAGAGGTTTTCCCTGGGTCCGCCGACTTCCTGCTGGGCTTCCCCATCCAAGTGCGCCCATAGCATCCGCGAAATTCATTATCTTAGCCAATCCTCACCGCAAACAGCATCAAAAATCCAACGAGAGAAACAATCCAACGATTAATTTGATTGAAAAAAATCCATACAACAGTCCCCCAGCACCTGATATAAAAACTCGGGTGATGGCGATTCTTCAATATTTTCAAATCTAACTCAGATTCAACCACCCCATATCCATATGCGACAAAAGTAAATGCAGGCCCCCAAATAGCAAGAAAAACAAAAAACACAACCATGAAGTTATTTATATAAATTTATACACCTTTCAAATCGAATGCAATAGACCAATATATTAAATTAAACTCTTCAAAGATCTCATCAGCAACGGGGGGGGCAGTATCAAAAAAACCCGCAAATTTATTCATTATCAACATCAAGCAAATCATAAGCTGAGCAAGAAATCTGATCAAAAACATAAAAAATACATACAACTCAAGCCTGTAAAAGCTCTCCTGATATTTACTTCAACTACTAATTCCGCCAGATGCGGCGAGTTCAATCGATATGGCATCAAATTAAATTCCGAAATATCAATGACATCAAAAAATAACCAATTGTTAGCAAAAAAAACGAAGCATGAACCTCCTATAATGCAACTCGCTTGCAATTAACGCTCTCTTAAACTCTCGCTACCAGCCTTTTGAATTGGACTCAATAAATAATCAATCACCCTTCGCTTCCCAGTTTTAATTTCAGCCGTCACATTCATTCCTGGCGCCAATTTGATGAGCTTGCCGTCTACCTGAATATGGTTCTGAGACAGCTTTAAAACCGCCGGAAAAATCGCTCCGCGTCTCTCGTCGTTCACTGCGTCTTGCGTCACCTTGTCTACCGTGGCGTTCACTGTCCCGTAACGCGTAAACGGGAAGGTCTCCAGTTTCAGCGTGACTTCCTGGCCCGGGTAGACAAAGCCGATGTCCTTGTTTTCCAGGGTGACTTCTGCACTGACCTCGGCGCTTTCGGGCACGATCACCATCAATGCCTGGGCTTCGGTGACCACGCCGCCTTCCGTGTGCAAGGCCAGTTGCTGCACCGTGCCAGCCACAGGAGCGCTCAAAGTCGCCAATTGCTCGCGCTGGGTCGCCTTGGCTAATTCCTGGTTGGTTTGATGGCGCTTGAGGTCAGCTTCGACCTCACGGTCTTTCAAGGCTTTTCTGGTTTCGGCGAGGTATGCGCCACGTGTTTGGGCTGCTTCGTGCAAAGCGGCTTGAGCTTCGCGGAAGCGTGCCTGCTGGGTAGCAAGGTCTTGTTCAAGCTCGATCCGCTCACGCATGCGGTCCTGATTGGCATGGCCAGACATGAAACCCTGGGCTGCAAGGGACTGGAAGTCCTGCTCACGTTGGCGCGCAATAGGAAGGGTGGCTTCGATCTTGGCGAGCATGGCTTGAACGGTGGCTTGTTCGGCATCTCGGCGCTGTTGTTCGGCAGCCAGACGCGCCAGCCGGGCCGTGATGTCACTCCACTCTGCGATGAGCTGGGAGTTGGCCTCGGATCGTGTGGCCGCGCTCCACTCAGCCGGAATGTCTTTGGGGTCAAACGACACTCTCGATGTCGAACGGCTTGAGAGCCAATGGAGCAAGGCGCGCGAGCGCAGCCACTCCGACTGCGCCGCCCGTCCGCTTTCCGTCAGGCTGGATTTGTCAGCCTGGGCAGTGGTGGGGTCCAATTCCACCAGTGGCTGCCCTGCCTTGACCTGGTCGCCATCCTTCACGAGGATGCGACGTACCACGCTGCGTTCCAACGGCTGAATAAGCTTGGTCCGGTCGCTCACTATGATGCGACCGGGTGCCACCGCAACGATGTCGATGGAGCCCAGAATGGCCCAGACCACGGCGATGACGAACAGCACCATGATGATCCACGCCAGACGACGTGGCGCTGGATGGACTGGAGTCTCTTGGAGGCTCAGCGCTGCCGGCAGGAAGGCGCTTTCATCTGCCAGGCGCGTGGGTCCCGCCAAATCGGCGCGGTTCTCCCACGCAGAGCGAAAAACTGCACGGTATCTTGCGAGCAAATCCAGCAACGGATGTCGCTGCTCCGCTGCGGGCGTATTGGCGCTCATGCCAAGGCCTCTTCAGGCAAGGGTACGGACACGGCGCTGGGGGTTGGTGCGCTGCCCTGCCCTCCCTGCATTCGCCATAGATGCGCGTAAAGGCCTTGCGGTTGTTGAACCAACTGGTCGTGAGGTCCCGCTTCCACAATTCGCCCTTTGTCCATGACGATGATGCGGTGCGCCTGGCGGACCGCGCTCAAGCGGTGAGCAATGATGAGCACTGTACGTCCGTGGCAAATGGAGGCCATATTGCGCTGAACGATGGCCTCGCTCTCGTAGTCCAATGCACTGGTGGCTTCATCCAATATGAGGATGCGCGGGTTGGTAAACAGCGCACGCGCAATGGCGATACGCTGGCGTTGCCCGCCAGAGAGGCTGCCGCCCTGCTCTCCTACCAGCGTGTCATAGCCTTCTGGAAGTTCACTGATGAACTCGTGCGCGCCCGCCAGGCGTGCCACCCGCATGACGGCCTCGAGCGGTGCAGCCGGGTCGGCAATCGCGATGTTCTCGCGCACGCTGCGGTTAAACAGCAAGTTTTCCTGCAGCACGACGCCCACTTGCTGGCGCAACTGCGCCGCATCGATAAGCCCGATATCGATGCCGTCGACCAACACTTTGCCCTGCTCCGGCACATACAGTCGTTGGACGAGTTTGGTCAGTGTGCTTTTGCCTGAGCCCGAACGCCCCACAATGCCCAGAACCTCGCCTGGGCGCACGTCCAGGCTCAAGCCCCGCAGTACTGGAGTCGCTTCAGGGCGGTAGCGAAAATGCACGGTGTTCAAAGTGATACGCCCTTGAACGCGCGGCAACTGGGCGGCGCTGCTGGGGGGCGCCTCTGTCCTGGTGTTCAATATGTCGCCCAGTCGCGCCATGGAGATGCCGGTCTGCTGGAAATCTGTCCATAGCTGAGCCATTCGCATGATGGGTTGGGCCACCCGCTGTGCAAACATATTGAAAGCGATGAACTGGCCTACGGTGAGCTGTTCGCTCATGACCAAGTGAGCGCCATACCAGAGCGTGGCCGCATTTACCAGCTTGCCAATCAGGTTGACTCCTTCGTGCGCCCAACTGGCGACGTTCTGGGCCTTGAAGCCTGCGCTGACATACGCCGCCAGATGGCTATCCCAGCGGCGAGCAAAGGTAGGCTCCAGGGCGCTGGCCTTCACAGTCTGTATGCCTGTGATGGTTTCGACCAGCATGGCCTGGTTTTCCGCGCCGCGCGCAAATTTGTGGTCCAGGCGGCGCCGCAGAATGGGCACCACCATGAGGCTGAGTCCAAAGTACAGCGGCAGACTGACCAGGACGATGAACGTCAGCGGTACGCTGTAGAACAGCATCACGCCAACGAAGATGACCGAGAACATGACATCCAGCACCACGGTCAAGGCATTGCCTGTGAGAAAACTCCGGATGCTTTCAAGCTCTCGCACCCGCGCCACAGAATCTCCCACGCGCCTTGCCTGGAAGTAGGCCAAAGGCAAACACATCAGATGGCGAAAGAGCTTGGCGCCCAGCTCAACGTCTATGCGATTGGTGGTGTGGCTGAACACATAGGTGCGCAGCGCGTTCAAGATGCTCTCGAACACCACCACAGCTACGAGCCCAATCACGAGTACATCCAGGGTGGTCACGCCTCGATGCACCAGCACCTTGTCCATGACCACTTGGAAAAACAAAGGGCTCACCAAGGCAAAGAGCTGAAGCATCAAAGAAATGAGGAGGACTTCGCCCAGCAGCTTTCGGTATTTGACGAGGCTGGGAACGAACCAGGAGAAGTCGAATTTGGCGAGTTGGCCCGTCAAGCTTGCACGGCTGGTCATCAGGATCAGCTCACCTGTCCAGGCTTGCGCAAAAGCATCTAGGGTCTGCACTACAGGCCGGCTTGCGGATCCGCTGGCTGCGGGATCCTGGATCAGCACGCGCTGGGTATCGCACTGCGCCAGTACGACGACCCTAGTGCCTCCATCCTTTGAACGCAGTATTGCCAGCGCCGGCAAAGGACTGAGAGAAAGGCGTTGAACGCTGGAGCGGGACAGTTTGGCCTTCAAACCCAGGTGCTTCGCAGCGCGGAGTAGATCTTCCTGGCTCGCTGCCTCGCCGGGCTGCAATCCCATCTGATGCGCGAGCGTGGCGGGATCTACCGCCGTCTGGTGCAAACGCGCCAGGGAACACAGTGCCATCAAACTTTTGGTGGCCTCAGAGGGCCCTTCGCCGGCTGTCTGGTCGTTCACTCCTCCGTTTTGAATTGCCTGTATCTCATCCTGCATGCGCGCGCCTATCTCAAAACCACTGAGTTCGTGATTGAATATATAAGTTCTAATTACATTGATGCGAACTATAGCCGTAAAAAGAACGAACTTAGACGTGGATATGAGAGCCAAGCCAGACTGAGAACCGGAAGCACTTCACGTTGAGTGACCAGGAAAAATAATTAGTTCCAATTTACTCATTTTCTCCAAATTTCTTTGACAGCTCGTTCGGCCCGGATAGGCAGGCGTTCATTCGCCGGGTTCTAATCGGCGAGAGTTGCCAAGAATGGAGGTGGGTAAGCTAAGGTCGCCAGTACGGCCATCGCGAACGGAGAAGGCAAACAGCCTCAACTAGTGTGAAAATACGCCTAAGTCATCTCCAGACGAGAAGACTATAAGAAATGAAACCCACAGAGCGCAGTTTTGTCCGTCGCATTGATCTCACCTCGCTTCAGCTTTTTGTAGCTGTGTGCGAGCTGGGCAGCATTGGGCGCACAGCAGAGCGTGAGTTCATTGCCGCATCGGCCATCAGTAAACGGCTGGCTGACCTGGAAGAAGCCTTGGGGACCAGCCTTCTCTATCGGCACACGAGAGGTGTCGACCTCACCCCAGCCGGGGAAAACCTGCTCCATCACGCCCGCAGTGTGCTTTTCAGCCTTGAGAAAATGCAGGGCGAGTTGTCGGAATACGCTGATGGGGTGCGCGGCCATGTACGAATGCACGCCAGCATCTCTGCCATCGTCCAGTTTTTGCCGGAAGATTTGGGGGCTTTCTCCCACCGACATCCACAGGTCAAGATAGACCTTGAAGAGCATCTCTCCAGCGAAGTGGTGCGCGCCGTGCAGGAAGGTGCTGCCGATCTCGGAATCTGCAACGCCAGCGCTCTGAGCCATGGTGGGCCGCTTCAATCTCGCCCCTACCGTGAAGATCATCTTGCATTGATCGTGCCGAGCGGGCACCCGCTGGCGGAACGAGAGTCGATTGACTTCATGGAGACTCTGGAGTTCGACCATGTCGGCTTGCACGCCAACTCATCCCTCTACCTTGCCATGCACCACGCAGCAGGCGACGCGGGACGCTCCATCAAGCTCCGTATCAGGATCACCAGCCTGGACGCCATGTGCCGCATGATCGATAACGGCCTTGGCGTGGGAGTGATGCCTGAGCGCGCGTTTGGGCTCATGCACGGCGTGGGTGATCTCCGCGGTGTGCCTCTCACCAATGATTGGGCATCACGCCAGATCAACCTGGTCGCACGTGATTTCGACAGCCTCCCTGTGACGGCACGAGCCTTGGTCGAACACCTGACCGAGACCACTCCGTTTTCTCCCATAGCCGCATAAAATTTGACTTCCCACGAGAGACTCAATATGACATCCCGCACCCTCTACGACAAACTCTGGGACGAACATGTCGTCCATACCGAAGAAGACGGCACTGCCATCCTCTACATTGATCGCCACCTGGTGCACGAAGTCACCAGTCCGCAGGCCTTCGAAGGCCTGCGTCAGGCAGGCCGCAAAGTCTGGCGCGTCAGTTCGGTGGTGGCTACTGCTGACCACAACACGCCCACCACGGGTTGGGAGCGAGGCTACGACGGCATTGAAGACCCGATCAGCAAAGAGCAGATCACTACCCTGGATGCCAACATCAAGTCCTTTGGTGCAGCCGCTTTCTTTCCGTTCCTGAGCGAACGCCAGGGCATCGTGCACGTCATTGGCCCAGAGAATGGTGCTACCTTGCCCGGTATGACGGTCGTGTGCGGAGACAGCCACACCAGTACGCATGGAGCTTTCGGCGCCCTCGCGCACGGCATTGGCACCAGCGAGGTAGAGCATGTCATGGCCACCCAAACGCTCCTGGCCAAGAAAGCCAAGAACCTGCTGATCAAGGTCGAAGGGAGCCTGCGCCCCGGCATCACTGCCAAGGACATTGCCCTGGCTATCATCGGCAAGATTGGTACGGCAGGCGGTACGGGTTATACGATCGAGTTCGGGGGCAGCGCCATTCGCTCGCTGTCCATGGAAGGCCGCATGACCTTGTGCAACATGGCCATCGAAGCAGGCGCCCGCGCAGGACTGGTCGCTGTCGATGAGAAAACCATCGAGTACGTCAAAGGTCGTCTGCTCTCGCCTGGAACCGATCAGGTGTCAGGCAAGTTTGTGGGTGGGCCCGAATGGGATCAAGCGGTCGCGTATTGGAAAACGCTGCATTCCGATGCAGACGCCAAGTTCGACACTGTGGTGGAACTCGACGCCGCCAGCATCGTGCCGCAGGTGACTTGGGGCACCAGCCCGGAAATGGTGCTGGGCGTCGATGCCCGAGTGCCTGATCCAGACAAAGAGAAGGATGCCAACAAGCGTGGCGCCATTGAGCGCGCACTTGTCTATATGGGCCTGGAGCCGAACAAGGCGATGGAAGACATCCATATAGACAAGGTTTTCATCGGCTCATGTACCAACAGCCGAATTGAGGACATGCGCGAAGCTGCTGCCGTGGTCAAACGACTTGGTCAGAAGGTTGCGCGTAACGTTAAGCTGGCCATGGTGGTGCCTGGCTCGGGCCTGGTCAAGGCCCAGGCCGAAGCAGAAGGCCTGGACAAGATTTTCACGGCCGCGGGATTCGAATGGCGTGAGCCAGGCTGCAGCATGTGTCTGGCCATGAACGCGGACAGACTGGAACCCGGTGAGCGCTGCGCCAGCACCAGCAACCGCAACTTCGAAGGTCGCCAGGGCGCTGGTGGTCGCACGCATTTGGTCAGCCCTGCCATGGCCGCGGCTGCTGCAGTGCACGGACATTTTGTAGATATCCGCCGTTTTTCCTGAGCGGTCAGGCTTCGTCCTTGGTAAGCTTGTAATCCTTACTTACTGAAACAACCGAAAGGAATCTCTCATGAAACAAACTCTTGCCCTGACGCTCATTGTTGCTGCTGCGGCTCTGGCCGGTTGCAATACATGGAACGCTGCTAAACAAGACGCCAAGGAAGTGGGAGGCACAGTCACCAACGCCGTAGGCACCGGCTTGGACAAGGCCGGCGACGGCCTGAACACCGCTGGTGAAAAAGTCAAAGGCGTTGCCAAATAAGCGCTCCTTGTTCCCTGGATGGCGTCAGCCTTCAACCAATCCCCCCAACTTATCCTGCCGCAGTTGATCGCCAGGTAATACATGGGGAGTTGGCAGGACGACGCGTCTCGTTCAAGCGCTTACCTGACTGTCGACCTTTCAAGCATTTTTTAAACTTCTTAACGATTGCCACCGTGGATAAATTCACCGTACACAAAGGCCTGGTCGCCCCGATGGACCGCGAGAACGTCGATACCGACGCGATCATTCCAAAGCAGTTTCTCAAATCGATCAAGAAAACCGGCTTCGGCCCTAATCTTTTCGACGAATGGCGCTATCTGGACAAGGGCGAACCCGGCCAGGATCCAACCCAGCGCAAACCCAACCCGGACTTCGTGCTGAATCAGCCGCGTTACCAAGGCGCAAGCATTCTCCTGGCCCGCAAGAATTTTGGCTGCGGCTCAAGCCGCGAGCATGCGCCCTGGGCTTTGGAGCAATACGGATTTCGCAGCGTCATAGCACCCAGTTTTGCTGATATCTTCTTCAACAACTGCTTCAAAAACGGCGTGCTTCCCATCGTGCTGCCGGAAGCCACCGTTGCCAGACTGTTCGACGAGCTCAAAGTATTCCCCGGCTATGAACTCACCATCGACCTGGAACGCCAGGTGATTGTCAAACCCGATGGAAGCGAACTGGCCTTCGATGTGCAGCCTTTCAGAAAATATTGTTTGCTGAACGGCCTGGACGACATTGGGCTCACCTTGCGCCAAGCGGACAAAATCAAGGCATTTGAGACTGAGCGCCTGGCAACCAAGCCTTGGCTGGCTAAAACAGCGGCCGCCTACTGAAACGCGATGACGTTCGCAAGTCCTGACTTCAAAATCTAATATGAAAATCGCAGTTCTTCCTGGTGACGGCATTGGCACTGAAATTGTTGCCGAGGCAGTAAAAGTCCTCAATTCGCTTGATCTTCAATTCGAAATGGAAGAGGCGCCAGTAGGTGGTGCCGCCTACGACGCGCACGGCCATCCTTTGCCGGACAGCACGCTCAAGTTGGCCCAGCAATCTGATGCCATCTTGTTCGGCGCCGTAGGTGATTGGAAATACGACAAGCTCGATCGCCCCTTGCGCCCCGAACAGGCTATCTTGGGTCTGCGTAAGCACCTGGGTCTTTTCGCCAATTTCCGCCCTGCGATCTGCTATGAGCAGCTCACACATGCCAGTAGCCTGAAGCCCGAGCTGGTGGCCGGTCTGGATATTCTGATCATCCGCGAGTTGACTGGCGACATTTACTTTGGTCAGCCCCGTGGACGACGCGTCGCGCCTGATGGCCATTTCCCTGGTGCCGAAGAAGCCTTTGACACCATGCGCTACTCACGTCCGGAAGTCGAACGCATCGCCCGGGTGGCTTTTGAAGCCGCGCGCAAACGCAGCAAGCGCCTGACCAGCGTTGATAAAGCCAACGTTCTGGAAACCTTCCAGCTGTGGAAAGACGTGGTTACTGATGTCCATAAGGACTACCCAGACGTGGCGCTCGATCACATGTATGTCGACAACGCTGCCATGCAGCTGGTCAAGGAGCCCAAGCGTTTTGACGTCGTCGTGACCGGCAATATGTTCGGCGATATCTTGAGCGACGAGGCTTCAATGCTCACCGGCTCCATCGGCATGCTGCCTTCGGCAAGTCTGAACGACAAGAAGCAAGGGCTCTACGAACCCAGCCATGGCAGCGCACCCGACATCGCTGGCAAAGGTGTAGCCAACCCCTTGGCCACCATTCTCAGCGCGGCGATGATGCTGCGTTTTTCGCTCAACAAGCCAGAGGCGGCGGATCGTATCGAAAGCGCTGTCAAAAAGGTGTTGGCGCAGGGCCTGCGTACGCCAGACATCTACAGCGAAGGTACGACCAAGGTCGGCACCCGCGAAATGGGCGAAGCGGTCGTCAAGGCTTTGGGCTGAGATAACCGTTTGCGCCCATTGCGTTACCTGCGCAGTCGGCCCCCCCTCCTCTGCACCCCAGGGCTACCGTGGAGAGCGAGGGGTGAATTGGCAAGACCACCTCTCCCAAGGTCTTGCTTGGTGTTCTGTCCTACAGACAGTTGCATGTGTTAGCGCCTATGCTGAGATGGAGGCCGCAAGGCTGGATTGAAACATCTCAGAGAGACGCTGCCATGTCCGACTATTCCCCCAAAATAGCCCTTTCCGCAATCCCTGCGCCCTCCGCTGAAATCATTGCCAAAGTGCTTTGGAAAAGCGCGATCAGCTTCGGTTTGGCGCCGACATATGATGTGGAGCGCGCCTGCGAGCCCGTGGCTGGCCAGCATGTGAGATGGATTGAACGCTCCATCCACCCGCATTTGAATTCCTGCGCAGCACGGTAAAAAGACATGGCCGCTGTACTTCCCACCCCGCCCAGGGTCCTGCTTTTTGACGTGTTCGGCACGGTAGTCGACTGGCATGGGTCCATCGTCGCTGAGATGGCTCATCTCTACCCTGAAGTAGACGGCGACGCGTTTGCAGTCGCTTGGCGAGAAGGTTATCGTCCGGCTATGGCACGGGTCACGTCCGGCGAGCTGGGCTGGACCAAAGTGGATGATCTGCACAGAATGATCCTCGACGACATCCTTCCCCGATTCGGCCTGGAAAGTATGCCGAGCACAGAGCGCCGGGAACTCAATCGCGTGTGGCATCGCCTGGCTCCATGGCCAGATGCCATAGAAGGCTTGTCGCTGCTGAAACGACGGCACACGATCTGCACGCTGTCCAACGGCAACATAGGCCTGCTGACAAACATGGCCAAGCAAGCCGGCCTTCCCTGGGATTGCGTGCTTTCTGCCGAAGTGTTCCGAGCCTATAAGCCTGACCCCGTGGTGTACCGCGGTGCCGCTGAGGTGTTCGATCTGGCGCCGTCCGACGTCATGCTGGTGGCTGCCCACCAGGATGATCTGGCCGCCGCTCGCGCTTGCGGTTTGCAGACCGCTTATATAGAAAGGCCGCTGGAATTCGGTTCTCGCCGCCCCAAGGCTGTCTCACCCGATCCAGCCAACACGCTGCACGCAAGCGACCTTATGGACCTGGCCAATCAACTGCAATAACTGAAATCTTTTTTCTACATCTCAGAACACACCCGTCGTACCGAAGAGACATTTCCCCCTGCGCCTGACGGGAATTGATTGATTGGCCTTCGGCGAACAAGGCATGCTCCACTAAAATTAGCGCACTATGAACGCGTGCGATCGCCTTGATCCCCTCGCTTCGGTTTCAACACCGAAGGCGAACGCTGTCATTGTCTCGCTCATCTCCTCCATTACCACGATCACCAAAAAGGGCTGACCTCAGTCCCGGTTCGTCGTGCGCCCACCCTCCCGGAGCCAGACGATCCGGGGAGGTCAGACAGATTAACTTTGTTTGAAAGGCGCGAAAGAAAATGAAAATCGGAAACACGGTTGGCCTCGTAGGCTGGCGCGGCATGGTCGGCTCGGTCCTCATGGACCGCATGCAGGCCGAAAAAGACTTCGAACTGATCGAGCCAGTTTTTTTCTCTACCAGCAATGCCGGCGGCCCCGCGCCTGCTCTGGCGCGGAATGAGAAAACGCTTAAGGATGCGCACGATATCGACGCGCTGAAAAAGTGCGACATCATCATTACCTGCCAGGGTGGTGATTACACCTCTGAAGTGTTTCCGAAGTTGCGTGCGGCCGGCTGGAAAGGCCACTGGATCGACGCGGCGAGTACGCTGCGCATGAACGACGACGCGGTGATTGTTCTCGACCCAGTGAACATGCCGGTCATCAAGAATGCACTGAGCAAGGGCGGCAACAACTGGGTGGGCGGCAACTGTACAGTCAGTTGCATGCTGATGGGCGTAGGCGCACTCTACAAAGCGGGGCTGGTGGAATGGATGAGTACCCAGACCTACCAGGCTGCTAGCGGCGGCGGTGCACAGCACATGCGCGAACTGCTGACTCAATACGGCACTCTCTATGCCGAAGTGAAGCCGCTATTGGATGATCCCAAGAGCGCCATCCTTGAAATCGATCGCAAGGTCATCGGCCGCCAACGTGGCCTCAGCCAGGACGAGACAGCCAACTTCATCGTACCCCTTGGCGGCTCCCTGATTCCTTGGATCGACAAGGATCTGGGTGATGGCTACTCACGCGAAGAATGGAAAGGCATGGCCGAAACCAACAAGATCATGGGTCTTGGTGAAGGTTTTGGTACAGCGGCCATTCCAGTCGATGGATTCTGCGTGCGCGTCGGTGCCATGCGTTGCCACAGTCAGGCTTTGACCTTCAAGCTGAAAAAAGACGTGCCAGTGGCCGATATAGAAGCCATGCTTGCAGCAGACAACGAGTGGGTCAAGGTGGTGCCCAACAACAAGGAGGCCACCCTGGCAGACCTCACGCCAGTGGCCGTCACCGGCACCATGACCATTCCTGTGGGCAGGATCCGCAAATTGGCCATGGGCCCCGAATACGTGGGCGCCTTCACAATTGGGGATCAACTGCTTTGGGGTGCTGCGGAACCCTTGCGCCGTATGCTGCGCATTTTGCTGGATGCCTGATTCGTGACTGAGCTGCAGGGCAAACGCTCTGACGCTCTGACATTCTGAATGTCAGGACCGCGCGCTCCTGACCCGGATTCGGGTTCATTGTTTAGTAGCGCATCGAGCCTGGCTCGTTGCGCCACGACAACATCATGCCTCCTGATGATGCCGCCACTGCAGAGCGACGCCGCTTGCTCCAGGAGAGTCCACGGTTGGCTATATCATTGGCACCATTACCAACCGGGAGTTGACTTAGGTGAATTTTCTGCCGACAACCTCGAATTTCAGGCTGCCCATTAGCTTGTCAGCCTAATTCGTTGATGTTAATGTTGATTTCCGTATCTCCTTGCGGTAGGCCCAGCCTGTCTAATGATCTATGAAGAAAAAGTCCAACGCTGCTCAACGGGGGTCGGATATTGCCAGCAATAGGTTCCCTGTCTGGAAGAAGGCAACCCTTGCTTCAGCGGTCGCATTGACTACGTTGGGCATCAGTCTGGATGCCCAAGCACTGGCCCTAGGCGCCATTACCGTACGCTCCTCTCTCGGAGAGCCTTTGCGTGCCGAGATTGAAGTGCCACAAATCTCTTCCGAAGAGGCCTCGTCCTTTCAGGCTCGGATCGCTTCCCAGCAAGCCTTCCGCTCTGTGGGCGTGGACTACACAGCAGCACTGACAGGCGCTCGTTTGAGCCTCGAGCGGCGAGCAAACGGGCAAGCCTATTTAAGATTGACTGGCGAACGCCCTATCAATGAGCCCTTCCTGGGGATCGTCATAGAAGCCAACTGGGCCAACGGCCGCATGGTGCGCGACTACACGATGCTGGTCGATCCGCCATCGCGCCCTCAGGCAGCCGCCCCAGTGACACCCGTTCCAGCGCCTCAGACGCAGTCGCCTGCTGGCCCGCAGGTCTTGCAGGCGCCGCCTCCGGCACCAGGCACACGCCCCTCAGTGGCAGAACAAACGACACCTGGCACGGCATCTGCCGCACGTGCCGCACAACGTGCAAGAGCCGCCGAAGCGGTGCAAGCCCGCAACTCCGCAGCCGGAGGGGGTGGGCAAGTGACGGTTCGGCGTGGCGACACGGCCTACGGACTAGCGTCTGCCAACCTGCCTGCTGGGGTTTCTCTGGATCAAATGCTCATGGCCATGCTGCGAGCCAATCCGGGAGCATTCATACGGGGCAACGTGAACTATATGAAGGCTGGCGTTGTCCTGGATATGCCCAATGCGGAGCAGGCGTCCTCGATACCCCGTTCAGAAGCACGCCAGGCCGTAGTGGCGCAAAGCCGAGATTTCCGCGAATTCCGCCGTGGCTTGGCCCAAAGCGCCCCCGCCGCTCAAGTCGAGGCGGCAGGCAGAAGCGCTTCTGGCCGCGTTTCAGCGAGCGTCCGTGACGGCGCACCTGCTCCGGCCACACCGGATCGGTTGACTATCTCCAAGGGGGCAGCAGGCGCTGCGTCTTCTCCGGGCGCAGCCGAAACTGGCGCCGCACGTACTCGACAAGCTCAAGAGCAAGCAGATCGCATTGCAGAACTGAACCGGAACATTGCCGAGTTGTCACGTCTGCAAGGCACTGCAGTACCCGCTCCAGCACCAAGCACAGCCCCTGCGACAGCAGCAACTCCTGCAGCACCCACAACGCCCTCCGCCGGTGGCACAGCACAGGCCCCGTCGATCAACGTGCCTGTCGGCGCATCACCTGCGGCTAGCGCGGCTGCTACAAGTGCAGCAACCACTGCTGCAGCAGCGGCGGCATCAACCACAGCGGCCAACGCAAGCATCCAAGCGGCGTCCTCGGCGGAAGCGGCTGCCGTAACTGCGAGCACAGCAGCCGCCGCCACGGCTGCGGCCGCAGCGAGCAGTGCGCCGAAACCTGCACCCAAACCGCCTGCACCGAGGCCTGCGCCCCCACTGGTAGAAGAGCCTTCTCTTCTTGATTCCCTCACAGAAAATCCAATGCTCCCACTGGCAGGCGGCGGGTTGTTGGCTCTGCTGCTGGGATACGGCCTTTATCGCTCACGCCGTAAAAAAGAAGCAGATGGCCAATTTGACAGCACACTGACCGAAAGCCGCCCACAAGGCGACTCATTCTTTGGATCGAGCGGTGGCAGGCGTGTAGATACGACCAACCGCACCTCGCACATGGGCAATCAGTCGTCCATGATTTACTCGCCAAGTCAGATCGACGCGGCTGGTGATGTGGATCCAGTGGCCGAAGCCGACGTGTATCTGGCCTATGGCCGTGACATGCAGGCAGAAGAAATTCTGAAAGAAGCCCTGCGCGTCAACCCTACGCGTTTGTCCATTCACCGCAAGCTGGCAGAAATCTACCTGAAGCGCCGCGATGCACGCGCGCTCGAGGCCATTGCGACCGAAGCGCATGCGATCTCTGGCGGAACCGGTGGCGATTGGGCCTACATCCGCGGACTTGGCTCACAGATCGACGCGGATAATCCGCTGTACGCCTCCGAGTCCAACCTATTGGCTGCGGACGATGCTGAAATTCCCCGCCGCGCATTCGGCACCGACACCGGCCCCATGCCTACCCGGCTGATCGACGAAAAAAGCGGCTTACCCAGCAGCTTCTCAGCTCTGGACCTGGATCTGGAAAGCGCTCCGGTCAAGGCCAATGACGCCCAACCTGCCAAGACAAGCAGCGCTCGCAGTGTCCCGCCAGAAGCCCCACCAGCCATGGGCACGACTGCTGCTGTCACCGGTGCTGCTGCTGCGGCAGCGGCTGTTGCAGCAGCGGCACCGAAGCAGCCTGATTCGAAATCGGCTGACCTGCTGGTCTCGCCGATTTCCGTCATGCCGCCTCTGGATTTCGATCTGGATCTTGACATTGCCGCTGCAGCAGAATTCGCAAGCTCCGAACCCATGACGCTCGATACGCCCAAGGCCTATCCAACGCCATCCTCCCTTTCGGTCCCGCCTCCGCCTGCTCCTGTCGACACTGGAAATTCCGGCATGATCGAGTTCGATCTGGAGGCCCTTTCCATGGATCCAGAATCCCGCTCGCCTGGAGAGCCAAGCACGGAGCAACCTGATTCTGCGGACGATCTGGATGACAACCCCTTGAGCACCAAAATGGCGCTCGCTCAAGAGTTCCATGCCATTGGTGACACCGAAGGCGCACGCAGCCTCATCAAGGAGGTCGTCGCCGAAGCGTCTGGACCACTCAAGGCACGTGCCGAGCGCTTCCTGAATGAATTGAGTTGACCACATGAGGCTTGCGCTCGGCCTCAGCTACGATGGCCGCGCCTACCAAGGTTGGCAAAGTCAGGCCACCGGACTCACAGTTCAGGACAAGCTTGAAACGGCCTTGACCGCTTTTGCGAACCGTCCGGTATCTACGCTTTGCGCGGGCCGTACGGACGCAGGTGTTCATGGCCTCATGCAGGTGGTGCATTTCGACATCGATCTCGTGCGGGACTTGTCATCTTGGGTGCGTGGGACCAACCGGTACCTGCCCTCCAACATTGCGGTGCAGTGGGCCAAAGAGGTCACGCTGGAGTTTCACTCCCGCGCAAGCGCCCTCGCCCGCCGCTACGCGTACATACTGCTTGAGTCACCCGTGCGGCCCAGTATTGATGCGGGGCGCGTGGGGTGGGTATTCCGTCCACTGGAAGAGCAGGCCATGCGTCAGGCCGCAGACCATTTGATGGGCGAACACGACTTCAGCTCATTCAGAGCCTCGGCGTGCCAGGCACTCTCTCCAGTGAAAACCATCAAGCGCATCCACATTGCCCGACGAGGAGCCTACTGGCGTTTTGATTTCGAAGCCAATGCCTTTTTGCACCACATGATCCGCAACATCATGGGCTGCCTGATTGCAGTGGGCCAAGGTGCACAATCCCCAGACTGGATGCGCGAAGTATTACTGGCGCGCAACCGGAAAGTGGCGGCCCCGACGTTCTCGCCTGACGGACTGTATTTCCTTGGGCCACTGTACGATCAGAAGTGGGGACTACCGGAGCACACACCCGCGTATGATTGGTTGCCATTATGAGTAGAACACGCATCAAGATCTGCGGCCTGACTCGCGAAGAGGACGTGGATGCGGCCGTGGCTGCAGGCGTAGATGCCATAGGATTTGTCCGCTATGCCAAAAGCCCTCGTCATGTCAGTGCTGAGCGTGCGGCGGAGTTGGTTCGCAGGTTGCCACCGTTCTTGAGCTCGGTCCTGCTCTACGTGAATGCCGCTGAAGAGCAAATAGCTTCAGATTGCGCACTCATTGCGCCCACTTTGCTTCAATTTCATGGAGACGAAACGCCCATCCAATGCGAGAGCATTGCCAAAGCGTGCACCAGGCCATGGATTCGCGCAGCCCGGATTCCACTCGGTTCCGCGGCGCAATTCGACTTGATAGAATTCACCCAGGATTTTCATCACGCCCAAGCCATATTGCTCGACGCTGAAGTCGAGGGTTATGGCGGCGGCGGTAAGGCATTTCAGTGGTCACTTCTACCACCAAGCGTCAATGCTCACCTCGTCTTGTCTGGTGGACTCACACCTGCAAACGTGGGAGAAGGAGTGCGCGCACTTCGCACTCGGGGGTTTTCGCTCGGCGTTGACGTGAGTTCTGGCGTCGAAGCCGACGGTCCCGACGGCAAGCCGCTCAAAGGCATCAAAAACGCAGACAAAATTCTTCAATTTGTCGAAGCCGTAAGAGCCGCTGACGCCCGTGAAGACTGACCAACGCCTGAATTGTGGCGCTCATTGACCTGTGACGCAGTCCTGGTTGCCGTCAGTAACTACCAATCTGGAACATCCGCCTGCTCCGGCGCGATTTTCGCCATCCATTAGAAAATAGGCTGCCCATCCCATGTCCTCCTATCAACAACCCGATGCCTCCGGACATTTTGGTCCTTATGGCGGAAGCTTCGTCAGTGAAACGCTGACCTTCGCAATCAACGAACTGCGACAAGCGTATGCCAAATTTCAGAACGATCCCGAATTTTTAGCTGAATTCCACTACGAGCTGGCTCATTACGTGGGCCGTCCTTCGCCTGTGTACCACGCAGCACGCACCAGCCGTGAACTTGGGGGCGCGCAGATTTACTTGAAGCGCGAGGATCTCAACCATACGGGCGCTCACAAGATCAATAACGTAATCGGTCAAGCCATGTTGGCCAAGCGTATGGGCAAGCCGCGCATCATTGCAGAAACCGGCGCCGGCCAACATGGCGTTGCCACGGCGACCATTTGCGCGCGCTACGGGCTGGAATGCGTGGTCTACATGGGTAGCGAAGACGTCAAGCGCCAGAGCCCCAATGTCTACCGGATGAAGCTGCTCGGTGCCACTGTGGTGCCTGTGGAATCTGGCAGCAAGACGCTCAAAGATGCTCTGAATGAAGCCATGCGCGACTGGGTGGCCAACGTAGACAACACTTTCTACATCATCGGCACAGTGGCTGGTCCGCACCCCTACCCCGCCATGGTACGGGACTTCCAGAGCGTCATTGGGCAGGAGTGCCTGACCCAAATGCCCGAGATGCTGGCCGCCCAAAACATTGCCGCCGAGCAACCTGATGCCGTGATTGCCTGTGTGGGTGGCGGCAGCAATGCCATGGGCATCTTCTACCCCTACATTCCGCACGAAAATACGCGCCTCATCGGCGTAGAGGCTGCTGGAGAGGGCCTGGAAAGTGGCAAACACTCTGCCAGCCTCCAAAAAGGCTCCAGCGGCGTCCTGCATGGCAACCGAACCTACATACTGCAGGACGACAACGGCCAGATCACCGAGACGCACAGTGTCAGTGCCGGACTGGATTACCCCGGGGTTGGCCCTGAACACGCATGGCTGAAAGACATTGGCCGCGCTGAGTACGTAGGAGCGACCGACGCTGAAGCATTGGCCGCTTTTCACCACTTGTGCCGAACTGAAGGCATCATCCCCGCGCTGGAATCCAGCCATGCATTTGCCTACGCCATGAAACTCGCCAGCACCATGCGCCCGAACCAATCGATCCTGGTCAACCTCTCAGGACGCGGCGACAAGGATATAGGCACCGTAGCCGACCTTGATGGGGCGGAGTTCTATGACCGCCCTTCCATGCGCGGCCATGTCGTCAAGGGTATACCTGCGTCCAGAGGAGCCAAGTCATGAGCCGCATCGCCGCGACCTTCGAAAAGCTTCAAAAGGAAAACCGCAAGGCCTTGATCCCTTATGTGACGGCTGGTTTTCCTTACCTCGACATTACGCCTGCATTGATGCATGGCATGGTGGCCGCAGGCGCCAACGTGATCGAGCTCGGCGTCCCGTTCTCGGACCCGAGTGCAGACGGACCGGTAATCCAGAAGGCCGGAGACCGCGCGCTGTCATTAGGCGTCGGCCTCAAGCAGGTTCTTGCCATGGTCAAGGTATTCCGGGAAAAGGATGCTCTGACCCCAGTGGTCCTGATGGGCTACGCCAATCCGATTGAGCGCTATGACCAGAAGCACGGTGCGGACGCATTCATTCGCGATGCCGCTGCCTCGGGTGTCGACGGTGTTCTGGTCGTCGACTATCCACCTGAGGAGTGCGAAGCCTTCGCGCTCAAGCTCAGAGAGAACGGCATTGACCTTATCTTCCTGCTGGCCCCCACTTCGACCGAGCAACGCATGAAAGAGGTTGCTCAAGTGGCCAGTGGCTATGTCTATTACGTATCGCTCAAGGGCGTGACGGGGTCAGGCACGCTGAATACGGCAGAAGTCGAGAACATGCTGCCCCGTATTCGCCAGCACGTCCACGTGCCAGTGGGTGTGGGATTTGGAATTCGGGATGCCGAGACAGCCCGCGCCATCGGACGCATTGCGGACGCAGTCGTCATTGGCAGTCGCTTGATTCAGCTTATCGAAGATCAACCACACGAACGCGTGATTGCGGTGGCGGCTGATTTCATGCGCAGCATCCGTACTGCGCTGGACGCCTGATAATCCTCCTATTGTTCAAGAGGCTTGCGGACTTGCCAATCGCCTGTTGCGAATCCCCTGTGGCGCATGAAGGCCAGCGATCGGTATGCCGGCCTCTTAGGCCTGCGAATACAATGAAACCGTCTTGGCTGGAGCCCGTTTTCGCTATCGGCGCTCCAAGTCCGACAACCTCCAAGGAATTTCCATGAGTTGGCTCGAAAAGCTTCTTCCTCCCAAAATTCAGAAATCTGACGTGGCCGAGCGGCGGCAAATGCCTGAAGGCCTTTGGATCAAGTGCCCTCAGTGCGAAACCGTCCTGTACAAGACGGATCTGGAGCAAAACCAGAACGTCTGCCCACACTGCAGTCACCATCATCGCCTGGGTGGGCGCGAGCGCCTGAACGTCTTTCTCGACAATGAAGGACGCTATGAGATCGGCCAGGAGGTGGTGCCGGTCGATGCGCTCAAGTTCAAGGACAGCCGGAAGTACCCGGAGCGAATCAAAGAGGCAATGGAAAACACCGGTGAAACCGACGCCCTGGTGGTCATGGGTGGTGCTGTGCTATCGGTTAACGTCGTGGCAGCCGCCTTTGAGTTCGACTTCATGGGCGGGTCCATGGGCTCGGTAGTTGGTGAGCGCTTTGTGCGCGGTGTTGAAACCGCCATTGAACAGAAAGTGCCCTTCATCTGCTTTACGGCCACTGGTGGCGCCCGTATGCAGGAGGGCCTGCTGTCCCTGATGCAGATGGCCAAGACCAATGCAGCCTTGACGCGCTTGGCCAAGAAGGGCCTGCCCTACATCAGCGTACTCACCGACCCCACGATGGGTGGCGTGTCCGCAGGGTTTGCTTTTGTGGGCGACGTGGTGATCGCAGAGCCCAAGGCGTTGATCGGCTTTGCAGGTCCCCGTGTCATCGAAAGCACAGTGCGCGTCACGCTGCCTGAGGGCTTCCAGCGTGCAGAATTCCTGCAAACCAAAGGCGCAATCGACTTTATTTGCGATCGACGCGAACTGCGCGAAAAAGTAGCCAAACTGCTGGCCATGCTGCAGCGCCAGCCTGCGGACTCAGTGAGCTGATAAACGGCCGGTCTGCCGCTCAAAAATGGCACGCCAAGTGCCACGCGGCAAAACGTTGACCACTTGAGTAAATGCCCTGCCATGCGCAGGGCCCGTTCCTCTCCTCCCGGGCTCACTTCAAAGGCTACGGCGCATTTTGTGCTGAGCGGAACGCCAATGCGCGTCGTCCAAGGCCGCCTATACACGCCCTAGGCGCCAATCAATACCCGCCAAGCACTACCCGCCAAGCACTACCCGCCAAGCACCGCTCCACCCAGCAAGCGCGCTTGGGCAGCCCCGAGCATGATGCTTGCGATCTGAAGCAACACGAGCAGCGCCAGTGGAGACAGATCGATTCCCCCAATAGGCGGGATAACGCGGCGCAAAGGTGCAAGCAGAGGTTCACTCAGGCGTTCAAACACATCCCCCATGGCGTTTCGGTTCTGCACCCAGGACATGATGACGGAAACAAGAACCACCGCCGTAGCCACGGAGATGGCGAGTTTGACAATGCCGAGCAGCGCCAGTACTGGCAAGACCGCCCAACCGTGACCACCCAGAAAAAGCATCATGACTGCGAATTGCAGCATCTTGATTAACCAGGCGCCAAGTAGGCTGGACGCATCGACAGAACCGCGCGGTGGTATCACCCGCCTCAGGGGCAGGACCAGCCAGTCGGTGAGTGCCAGGACAAATCTTCCGACCGGATTCACCATGGACATACGGCGCCACCCCATGTAGAGGCGAAGCAGGCAAGCTCCGCCCACCAAGGTCGCGGCAACTTCAAGCAGAAATGAAACGATTTGGTAGAGCATTGGCTGCCGACAGATCGGCCTGTGGATTCATATGCGTGCGATCATAGCGATACCTATGGCTGACGAACCACTTACCCTCACTCGACTGCCGTTATTTCCGCTGGGCACCGTGCTGTTTCCAGGCGGAGAACTGCCTCTGCGTATTTTTGAAGTGCGCTATCTTGATCTGATTGAAAAATGCTATCAAGCTGGCGCGCCCTTTGGCGTAGTCAACCTACGCCAGGGTCATGAGGTTCTGGTGGCGGGTGCGCCCGAAGAGCAGTTGCACTCGGAAGGTACGCTGGCTCATATTGTGACTCTGGAACGCCCCCAACCTGGCCTGTTCGTGATGCAGTGTGAGGGCAAGCAACGGTTTCGCACCGTTCGCAAGGAACGTCTCAAACATGGTCTCTGGGTCGCCGACGTGGTCTTGATCGAAGACGATCAGACCGTCAATATCCCGGACGATCTTTTCTTTACCGTCGATCTGTTGCGGCAGCTACGAACAACGCTTCGTGCAAATGGTGTGCTGACGACGGCGTCTGATCCCTCAGGTGCTTACGCAGACTGCGGCTGGGTTGCCAATCGTTGGTGCGAACTGCTGCCGCTACCGAACGAAACCAAGCAGCAGTTGATGGCGTTGGAAAATCCTCTCCTGCGGCTTGAACTGGTGGCTGATGTACTGAACCGCTCCAATATCGGGGGACAGACAGCAGGGCCCGACGTGCCTTGAGTTCAGGCGTTGAGTACTTGCCGCCCCGGGCTAGGTAACGCAGTCCCGCTGGAGCCGCTGGTGTCGTGAGTTGGTCAGCACAACACCCCGTTGCCCTTCATTCCCGATCATCGTCATCCCCGCGCACATGCCAAGACAGGCCACCGGGAGAATCTGCTTGGATCACTGCGCTTGAAGCACCCCTTCTCCTTTCGGTTTTCCCACCTGATATTCGGGAACAAACCGGTGGAGCAATCCACGCACTGAATCTCCAGAAGGCGAAACACCGAGGTCGAGGATCGCTGATTCGATCGCTGAAGGGCTTGCGATTTCCGAACCTCCCGCCTTGGCTACCCTGAGCTTGGGGTGCGGCGTGAGTTCGGTGGTTTCATCATCGGCGAGCAACTCTTCATACAGTTTCTCCCCAGGGCGCAAGCCTGTATACACAATGGGCACTTGAGTCTCTGACTTGCCGGAGAGCCGAATCAGCATGCGAGCCAATTCTGCGATCTTCACAGGCTCACCCATATCAAGCACGAAAATCTGACCTGAACTTCCCATCAGACCTGCTTGCAGTACCAATTGCGCAGCCTCAGGAATGGTCATGAAGTAGCGCACGATTTCAGGGTGGGTGACTGTGATCGGGCCGCCCTTCTCTATCTGGGAAGTAAACAACGGTACAACAGATCCACTGGAGCCCAGAACATTTCCAAATCGCACCGAGAGAAACTGCGTGCGAGGGAACTCGTCTGCCACGGCCTGAACCCCCAGTTCTGCCAGGCGTTTGCTGGCTCCCATGACACTGGTCGGATTGACGGCCTTGTCGGTGGAGACCAGAACAAAGCGTTGAGCGCCACAAAGGGCTGCAGCCTTTGCTGCATACAGCGTGCCGAGGACATTGGTGCGCAGAGCCTCTACTTCGTTGCTTTCCTCCATCAAAGGCACGTGCTTGTAAGCTGCCGCATGGAGCACCATGGTCGGTTGATATTGCCTGGCAATATCGGCTATGCGTTCGGACTCTCGTACGTTCACAGTCAGGAACACGCCGCGCAGATTAGGGAAACTGCGGCGCAGCTCCTGCTCGAGCTGGTAGATCGAAAATTCAGACTGGTCCACACAGACTAAACGCGTGGCACCAAAGCGCGCTACCTGGCGGCATAGCTCCGAGCCTATGGAGCCTGCAGCCCCCGTCACCAGCACGGTTTGTCCACCCACCAACGCCGATAGCCCCTGAGCATCGAGTTGAACCGGCGCTCGTCCCAACAAGTCCTCCAGCCGCACCTCCCGCGGCGCGACTGCGCCGGGACTCAACCATTCGTCCGCACTAGGCAGGGTGAGCAGCACCAATCCCGAGGCAGACCAACGCAGCAATACTTCGCGCCTCAGGGCCGCCCCTGGCGGGCTCGCGAGCAAGATCGTGCTGATATGCCCCGCTTGCGCGACCTTCGCCAGTTGTTCGACCGAGCCCAGCACGGGAATGCCTTGCAGCGTTCGACCAGTATCTTGAACGTTGGGGGACACCACGCCGCGAACTTGCCAGCCTGTCACGCCCTTCAGGGTGCGCAACGCCTGGTCCGCTTCTTCCAGAGTTCCCACCACGAGCAAGGGCTGTGCAGCAGATGTCCCAGCAGTGGGCGCGTGAACCAACTCCATCAGAGTGCGCCAGGTAGCCCTGGCTCCAGCCAGAAACACGAGCGCCAGGACTGCGCTGATAAGGAACACCGACCGGGGAAAGCCTTGTATGCGCAAGCCCAGGACAACGGCCATAGTCAAAAGAGCCCCTAACCCTACCCCGGCCGCCAGCCCCCGTAAATCGGCAAGACTCACATATCGCCACGATTGGCGAGGCACCCGCAACACTATCAAACCGCAGGCCATCCCCACCAGAGCAATCGGTGTGGTGATCAGAGCGTCATAGACATAGCGCGCAGGTAACCCCAGGTTAAAACGGAGCCAAAAAGCCATCCACCAGGCAAGTGCAATCAAGGCAAGGTCCGGCAGCCAGCTCTTGCTGACCAAGGAGTGCCGTAGTTCAGTCAGCATGGCGCGTATTTTCGCCATTTTTCAGCGAAGGGCCGCTCCCGAGCTGAAAAACACCCCCACGGGGGGCAGCGTTCCATGCGAAGCAGGTAAGCGTGGGGGCCTCATTTTTT
>NZ_JBEPSH010000002.1:0-733235 GCF_040548795.1 Ottowia thiooxydans
GCGGCCCAGCGACAAAACGGACCCCCACGCTCGCCACTTCGTGGACTTCGCTGCCCCCTGAGGGGGCCTTTTTGTCTCGGGGCGGCCCAGCGACAGAAAAAAGCAACATCACAGAGGGAAAAAGGACATTTTCCTCTTGGAAGGGTGCTACTTATCCAGTAGCATGGCGATCAGCCTGCAAGGTGCAAACACTGCGCCGGCCAAATGTTCCCAATTTCAAACAAAGAGGATCCAACCATGGCAACTGCAAAGAAAGCTCCCGTCGCGGCGCCGGCCAAGAAAGCCGCTGCTCCAGCCAAGAAAGCCGCCGCTCCGGTGAAAGCCGCTGCTCCTGCCAAGAAAGCTGCTGCACCTGCGAAGAAGGCTGCCGCTCCAGCCAAGAAGCGCACACCAAACGCTGCCTTCATGAAGGCTATGACACCTAGCGCCGCTTTGGCTGCAGTGATCGGCAACAAGCCAGTTCCACGCACTGAAGTGACGAAAAAGGTCTGGGAGTACATCAAGGCCAACAAGCTGCAAGACAACGAGAACAAGCGCAACATCAATGCAGATGCCAAGCTGAAGCCTATCTTCGGCAAAGCACAAGTCACGATGTTCGAGATGACCAAACTCATCAACGCGCACCTGTCTTGATCCACGCGCCTTTGGGCCAAAGAAAAGCCAGCTCTTGTAGCTGGCTTTTTTATTGCCGGGCCGTCCCAAAATAAAAAGTACCCCCCAAGGGGGCGCCCGGCATAGGGGGCAGCGGACTACGCGAAGCAAGGAAGCGTGGAAAATTCCTTTAGTCGTGAAGTCAGCAGGGTTCACGACATGGTCAAAACAATGCGGGATCCTCCTCCTGTCAGGCCGCAACGGGAGAAGCGGTTTTGCGAGCCTTGCGTACATTGAACGCGCTGGCGATCAGCACAGCTTGCGTCAACGCCAGCACAAGCCAAAGGTTCTGGTACTGCCCTTTGTCCATCATGACGCCAAACAGCAGCGGCATGGCCGCTTGACCGATGTCAAGACCGGAATAGACCACTCCGTACACGCGACCCGACGCATTCGGAGGTGCCGATCGCTTGACCAGCATGTCGCGCGAAGGGCCTGCGCTGCCGGCTGCGAAGCCCATCATGCCGAACAGCACCGGTACCATCCACACCGGCAAATCTCCGAAACCGAGCCAAAGCGATATACAGACGACCACTCCAAAACCTATGCCCACGATGCGCTCACAACGCTCCGGGTTGCTGATAAGAAACCCACCCAACACCATCCCGGCTGCAGCCGCCAGCATATAAATCGTCAGGCACATGGCCACAAGCCCTGGAGGCACCGCGTGCAGCTTGCCAGCAGCCTCGGGAGCGAAGGTCTGCACAGCGCTGAGAGCGGCAGCGTAGAAAAAGAAAAAACCAAAGCACATCCAAACCGCTGGAATGGCGAGAAAGTCAAACCGCCCTTCCCCTTTTGCCTCTCCTTGCGAATTGCTCGCAGGAGCAACCGGCAGATGCAAATGTGCCCGGTACACCAGCAGTAAGGCCAAGACGAGGACAATCAAGGAACCCGCGGCGACCAATGCCACGCGCCACGAATAGGTGATGGCCAACGGCACGAGCATCGCAGGCGCCAGTGCCCAGCCCAGACTGCCCGTGATGCCATGAACACTGTAGGCGTGCCCCAATCGGCCAGCACTCACCTTGCGGTTGAGCAAGGTGTAGTCCACCGGGTGAAAAACACCGTTGCCTATGCCGCCCACTACAGAAAAAAACATCAGCATGCCGTAGCTGGTACTGGCGGCAAAGCCGAAGGCCGCGAAGGCCAGCAATGTCAGTCCAAAAAACAGTATGGGTCGCGGGCCAAAACGGTCCACCATAAACCCGGAGGTGGTTTGAACAGCGCAAGAGACAACGAAATACACGGTCATCAAGAAACCGAGTTCGGTGTAGCTGACATTGAATTCCGTCTTAAGCCATGGAAAAAGCGGTGCAAGAAGCAGGTGGCTGTAGTGGCTGAGCAAGTGCCCGGCACCCACCAGTCCAATCACAGACGCATCGTCTTTCAGGGACGCAGGTCCGGAGGCAGCAGCAGGGTCAACGATGGATGAACTCATAATTCGCAATGCTACGTCAGAGCACGGTTTTCCACTATTCGATAAACTGCCATGGATCGTCGAATACACGCCATGCCACTCGCTCACGCCGCCAGGCAACGCCTTTTTGCCGACCAATCCCTCTTGGTCGCCGACCCTATGGCGTTCGCTCCATCGAGCCAGCACCCTGTTCGCACGCGCCCTCGGAATCTTCCTGCTGAGTGGCACTTTGAGCGGCATCACCATGCGTGGGCACAATTGGCCTATTGCACAGATGGCCTCCTGCAAGTGGTGCTCGGCAGTGATGCGCAGCTCAGCTTTATTGTGCCGCCCTCAAGAGCAATACTGATTCCTCCGAACGAGCCTCACGCCATCACAGCGCTTCAGGCAGCCCGCATGCATACGCTATATATAGACGGGGCTGCGCTACCTCAGGACTGGACGACACCTCGCGTCCTGGCAGTGAGCGGTCTGTTTCGTGAATTGGCGCTCGCACTCGATGACAGCAATCTGTCGATCGCGCGTGAAGGACTCTTGAGTCAGCTTGTTCTGGACGAGCTCCAACGCGCAGACCTGCAGACTCTGGGAGTGCCCTTGCCGCGCATCAGTGACGGTGACAAACGACTGAGCGCACTGTGCGAGGCGGTCATGCGCAACCCTGCCAAACGGGCCACACTGGCTGACTGGGCCAAAAGCGTAGGAGCCAGTGAGCGAACTGCAGCGCGGCTGTTTCACGAAGAGTTGGGCACCAGCTATCAGCAGTGGCGCCAGCAGGTCGTGCTCGCCCATGCCCTGCCGCTCCTGGCCAATGGCATACCCGTCGGGCAGGTCGCGACCCGCTGCGGCTACGCCAGTGAAAGCGCCTTCAGCGCCATGTTCAAAGGTACGCTGGGACAGTCGCCTCGTGCATTCTCTCGTATGCAAGCAAAGCGAAACGGCTGAAGGCATTTCGAGGCCCTCTTTACGCCCTAAAGCAGCTTTCTGATCCAGCCCATGATGCGCTCAAAACGCGCGCCATAGGGCGGGTACAGCAGGCCCCCTTGCGCCCAACGCGATTGCACCAACACACTTTTCTGGTGGGTAAAGCGCAGAAAGCCAGCCTCGCCGTGGTAGGCGCCCTGACCGCTCTCGCCTACTCCGCCAAACGGCAAGCGTTCATGCGCGACGTGCAGCAAGGTGTCATTGATCGTGACGCCGCCACTCACAGTTCCTCTGAGCACTTTGTCCCGGCGCGCAGTGTCTTCCCCAAACCAATACAAGGCCAAAGGCCTTGGACCGGCATTGATTCTGACCAACACTTCATCGATTTGGTCGTAGAGCACCACGGGTAGAACCGGGCCAAAAATCTCTTCGTCCATGATCCGCATGTCCGGCCGCACATCCAACACCAGCACAGGACGCATGCGACGGCTGGCGTCGGTGGTGCCCGTGGCTGCAGGTCCCACGTCCATCACCTTGGCATCCAGAGCCACTGCGTCGTCGAGCAAGCCCTTCAACCGAGCCTGGTGATGCTCGTTCACAATGGCAGCATAGTCTGGATTGCCTTCGACTTGCGGAAACATCTGAGCGATCGCACCTCGGTAAGCATCGACGAACGCGGCCTCCATATGCCGTGGCAGCACAAGGTAATCTGGCGCGATGCAGGTTTGACCGCCGTTGAGCAACTTGCCATGGGCAATTTTCAGCGCAGCGTCACGCAGATCCTCACAGGAAACGTCCACAATGCAAGGTGACTTGCCTCCAAGCTCCAGGGTAACGGGGGTCAGATTGCGGGCGGCAGACTCCGCCACTTTTCGCCCTACCGCTGTAGAGCCCGTGAAGAAAAGGTGATCGAAAGGCAGCGCCGCGAAAGCAGCCGCCTCTTCGGCCCCACCTTGCACCACGGTCATTTCGCTCTCGGGGAAATATTTCTTCACCAACTTGGCCAATAAGGCCGAAGTGCCAGGTGTCAGTTCGCTGGGTTTGACCATCACCCGATTACCTGCAGCAAGCGCTGTGGCCGCAGGGCCTAACGTCAGTTGCAACGGGTAATTCCAAGGCCCAATGATGCCCACCACGCCGAGGGCCTGGCGCTCTATGCGTGCCGTTGAAGGCTGCAGGTAGATCGGCGTACGTACGCGCTTGGGTTTGCTCCAGTGGACCAGATTCCGCTTGAGCTCGGCAAACGTAGCGCGCAGCACAAACATATCGGCGATATCCGTCAACGCAGCGCCCCGTCCTCCGAAATCCGCGTCCACAGCCGCCGCCAGTGCTTCGGCGTTGTCTGTCAGCAAGCGTTCAAGCAGATCCAGGCGCCGACGACGCTCTTCAATCGGCGTGTCGATCTGGGCTCGGCTTGCGCGAAACTGCTCGTCAAAAACAGCTCGCAGGTGGCTCGGTAAAGTCATGTCCGAATGATAGAGAAAAGAAAGGCACACCGGCATGATGCCGGTGTGCCTTTCTTGGGCTGAGGCGGATAACCCGCCCCTATGCCAGCTAACGAGCAATCACCTCAAGTCGTGAACTTGAAGACTCCAGGCTCTTTGATGGGGTCAACCGACACGTCAATGTCTGACTTCGGCGGAAATTTACCTTCCAGCAAAAGCTTGGAGAGCGGGTTCTCGATGCGCTGCTGAATGGCCCGTTTGAGAGGCCGCGCACCGAAGACAGGGTCGAACCCCACCTTGGCAAGTTCATCCACCGCCTGATCCGACACCCTAAGCTGCAGATCCATCTTGGCCATGCGCTCTGTCAACGTACGCAGCTGTATGCGGGCAATCGAGCCAATCTGCGATGCATCCAGACCGTGGAAAACGACGATCTCATCGATCCGGTTCAAGAACTCTGGCCGGAAGTGGTTCTTCAGTTCGCCGAACACAGCGTCTTTGACGTCGTCGTAGGGCTGGCCAGCCATGCTCTGAATCATGGGCGAGCCAATATTGCTGGTCATGATGAGCACAGTGTTCTTGAAGTCCACAGTTCGGCCCTGGCCGTCTGTCAGTCTGCCATCGTCCAACACTTGAAGCAGAACGTTGAAAACGTCCGGATGAGCCTTCTCGATTTCGTCAAACAGGACCACGCTGTAGGGCTTGCGACGAACGGCTTCGGTCAGGTAGCCGCCCTCGTCGTACCCCACGTAGCCAGGAGGCGCGCCAATCAGCCGAGCCACACTGTGCTTTTCCATGAATTCGCTCATGTCGATGCGAATCATGTGATCGGTACTGTCGAACAAGAATCCAGCCAAGGCTTTCGTCAACTCGGTTTTACCTACCCCGGTAGGACCCAGGAACAGAAAGCTGCCAAGGGGTCGGTTGGGATCGCCAAGACCCGAGCGTGATCGGCGAATGGCATTGGCCACCGCGCTGATCGCCTCTTCCTGCCCCACGACACGTTGGTGCAAGGCATCTTCCATCTGCAGAAGTTTTTCGCGCTCGCCTTCCATCATCTTGCTGACAGGAATGCCCGTGGCGCGGCTGACCACTTCAGCGATTTCCTCTGCGCCCACCTGGGTACGAAGCAATTGCGGTGCAGTCTGCGCCTTGTTGCCTTCGCTGGCCTGAGCTTCCTTCAGCTGCTTTTCCAGAGTGGGCAGCTTCCCGTACTGGAGCTCCGCAACCTGGTTGAAATCACCTTTGCGAGTGGCCTCCTGAATCTGGAACTTGATGTGGTCAATGTCTTTGCGCAGCTGTTCACTGCCTTGAGCATTGGCTTTTTCAGCCTTCCAGATCTCATCCAGGTCGGCGTATTCCTTTTCCAGCTTGCCAAGGTCTTCTTCGATCAGGCCCAGCCGCTTTTGAGAGGCTTCGTCTTTTTCCCTTTTCACCGCTTCGCGCTCGATCTTGAGCTGAATCATGCGGCGATCAAGCTTGTCCATCACCTCAGGCTTGGAATCAATTTCTATCTTGATCTTGGCTGCGGCCTCATCGATCAGATCGATGGCCTTGTCTGGCAAAAAGCGGTCCGTGATGTAGCGGGCACTCAGCTCGGCAGCGGCAACAATGGCCGGGTCAGTGATGTCGACACCGTGGTGAATTTCGTATTTTTCCTGCAAGCCGCGCAAGATGGCGATGGTGTCTTCCACACTTGGCTCGCCCACCAGCACCTTTTGAAAACGCCGCTCCAACGCAGCATCTTTCTCCAGATACTTGCGGTATTCGTCGAGTGTGGTGGCTCCAATGCAATGCAACTCACCGCGGGCCAGCGCAGGTTTGAGCATATTGCCGGCGTCCATGGCGCCTTCGGCCTTTCCAGCGCCCACCATGGTGTGGATTTCGTCTATGAAGAGAATGATGCGCCCTTCCTCAGCCGCGACCTCTTTCAACACAGACTTCAGGCGCTCTTCGAACTCGCCCCGGTACTTGGCTCCGGCCAAAAGGCCAGCCATGTCCAGCGAAAGGACCTGCTTGTCTCTCAGAGTGTCCGGAACTTCGCCGGCGACGATGCGCTGAGCCAGGCCTTCAACGATGGCCGTCTTGCCCACGCCCGGCTCGCCGATCAGTACCGGGTTGTTCTTGGTGCGCCGCTGCAGCACCTGGATAGTGCGGCGAATTTCATCGTCGCGACCGATCACCGGATCGAGCTTGCCTTGGCGCGCCCGCTCCGTCAGGTCCAGCGTGTATTTTTTCAATGACTCGCGCTGCGACTCGCCTTCCGCAGAATCCATGGTCTGGCCGCCGCGGACCGCGTCAATGGCTGCTTCAAGGCTCTTGCGGGCCAGCCCGTTCTCCCGAGCCAGGCGTCCTGCCTCATCCTTGGCGTCCGCCAAAGCCAGCAGGAACAATTCCGCAGCGATGAACTGGTCACCGCGCTTTATGGCTTCCTTTTCGGTCGCCTGAAGCAGCTTGTTCATTTCCTGGCCGACGTTGACCTGCTCGTGCCCATGCACGCTGGGCAAGCGCTTGATGGCCGCTTCAGTCTCCTGCGCCAGTTTGGCTACGTTGACGCCTGCACGCTGAAGCAATGCCTTTGGCCCCTCGTTTTGCCGCAGCATGGCTGCCAGCAGGTGAACGGGCTCGATATAGGCGTTGTCATTTCCGAGGGCGAGTGTCTGTGCGTCGCCCAGTGCTTCCTGAAATTTGGTGGTAAGTTTGTCCAATCGCATGAATAGCCTCCAATTGAACCCCAGTTGAGGGCCTGCACCCGGGCTTTCAAGACTAAAACTCAGACTTAAGAATACGCCTTGGCTCCACACGGGCCATGTTTTTTTCGAAATTCGGCGGGAGACATGGGCGTCTGCTCTGAAAAAACACCCCTGCCCTGCTCACGCGCAACCGCTTCTTGACGCCAATATTTGCCACGCCGGCCTTGGTAGACCGGCGTCCAAGACCAACCCTGCTCCACCATGGCCGCAGCAATGTCCAGCTTGTCCGAAGTCCTGCGGACCGACGCGATACCACGGCCAAATCGGTCATAGGCGCGCACGGTGACCAGCACAGGTCCTCCTTTCACCAAAGCTTGCATGGCCGCTCTCGCCTCAGGACCGTAAGTCTGGCAAATCTCCGGTGCGTCGACGCCGTCCAACCTCAACTTGCGGCGCCGACCGTCTGGCTCCGATCGCACCCAGATCGAATCGCCGTCGACCACGTAGGTAACCTCGGCCTTCCAGGTCTGGCCAGCTCGGGGCCTGGCACCTTCTTGCGCTTGGGCCGCCAAGCCGAGGGCGAACAACAACATCGCGGACAGGTATCGCGAAAAGTGCATCAACATACATCTCATTGAAAAAGACCAGCCAACGCGAGGGCGCGCGGTCAAGGTCATCGTTTGAAGGCGGCGTAGCGCCACCACTTGGCGCCGCAAACTCAGGAATTGGCAGCCTGAATGCCCCAACGGGCCAGCGCCGCGTCGTCTGAAGTCCTGGCATCCACCCACCGCGCCCCATCAGGGGTTTCTTCTTTCTTCCAGAACGGCGCCTGGGTCTTCAAGTAATCCATCAGGAATTCACAGGCCTGAAAGCTCTCCCCCCTGTGTGCTGAGGTCACAGCCACCATGACGATCTGGTCCTGCGGGGCGAGCAAACCCACACGGTGGATGACACGCACCCCAAACAGGTCAAAGCGAGCGTGCGCCTCGTCAATCATGGCCTCAATGGCCTTTTCGGTCATACCGGGATAGTGCTCAAGCTCCATCGCTGCCACGGATTGCCCATCGTTGCGATCACGAACCGTGCCGATGAATGCACAAACTGCACCCACCCGCGCATCGCCAGCGCGAAGTGCGGCCACTTCCTTGCTGAGGTTGAAATCTTCGGTCTGGATGGAAACGCGTGCAGAAGCCATTGAGAGATTGTGCACTGCCCCGGGACCTTCATGGGAGTCGCGCACAAGCTGTTTCTTCTCCAGGAGCGTTACACCCACCGAAGGGGCGCGCTCTTAAGGGAAGAGGCTCCAGGGACTCCAAGGGCTCCTGAGACCAAGCACCCTCGCAGCGCTTCGAAATGCCCGGTTTTCATGAACGTACGTTCATGGTCTCCGTCTTGGCATCCAGCACCTCTTCTGGCTCTTCGTTCAGCTCGACGGATTCACCATTCAACACTTGCCGCATACGCTGGGCATCCAGTTCACCGGTGAGCTTGCCAACCACCACAGTAGCGACGCCGTTGCCCACCAGGTTGGTCAGCGCGCGCGCCTCGCTCATGAAACGGTCAATGCCAAGAATCAACGCGATCCCCGCTACGGGCACCTGCCCCACAGCCCCCAGCGTGGCTGCCAGCACAATGAAGCCACTGCCTGTCACACCTGCAGCGCCCTTGGAAGTCAGGAGCAGAACAAAGAGCAAGGTCAGTTGATGAGAGAGGTCCAGGGGCGTATTGGTCGCCTGGGCAATAAATACCGCAGCCATCGTCAAATAGATCGAAGTGCCATCCAGGTTAAAGGAGTACCCGGTTGGAATCACCAGCCCGACCACGGATTTGCGCACACCCAGATTCTCCAGTTTGGCCATCATGCGCGGCATCACGGTTTCCGAAGAAGAGGTCCCCAGCACAATCAAAAGCTCCTCTTTCATGTACTTCAGAAATTTGAAGATAGAGAAGCCCGCCCAGCGAGCCACAAGCCCGAGCACGACAAAAATGAAGATCAGGCAGGTGGCATAGAAGGTCAGCATCAAAGAGCCAAGCTGTACCAGCGAACCCAGTCCGTATTGGCCGATGGTGAATGCCATGGCACCAAACGCCCCTATAGGCGCAGCCTTCATGATGTAGCCGACGATGACGAACAGTACGTGGGAGAATTTCTCGATAAAGTCGAACACCAAGGTTCCGCGCCCGCCGAACTTATGCAGTGCGAATCCGAACAGCACCGCGAACAGCAGCACCTGGAGAATCTCGCCCTTTGCAAACGCGTCCACAATGGTCTCGGGAATCACGTGAAGCAGAAAATCAGCCGTTGTCTGCATCTGCCCAGGCTTTGTGTAGCTCTCTATGGACTTGGTATCTAGCGTAGTGGGGTCCACATTCATGCCCACTCCGGGCTTGACCACGTTGATGACCACCAGACCGACCACCAGTGCCAACGTGCTGAGGATTTCGAAGTAAAGCAAGGCAATGCCGCCTGTCTTGCCCACGCGCTTCATGTCTTCCATGCCCGCAATACCCACCACCACCGTGCAGAATATGATGGGCGCAATGCTCATCTTGATGAGCTTGATGAAGCCATCGCCTAGCGGCTGCATTTTGACAGCAGTGCCTGGCGCAAAATGTCCTAGAGCGACCCCCAGCACGATGGCCAGGATCACCTGAAAATAAAGAGAATGATAGATCGGACGATTTCGCGAATCGTCTCTTAGTTCGAGCATGAATGCCTCCCGGCTGATGGCTTGGAACGCCCTCTTTCTGGCTGCTGGCCTTCCTCGATCCACACGGGGGAATAGGTAAGGTTGGAGTCGCGCTGCTTTTGACAGCGCACCTCATTGCTTGCCACGCTGCCGCGCACGGCAGCAGGTGTCAGAGGACGGGTGGTTAGGCCTTGATAGGTGCTGGATGTCAACGCGCGACAGAACGCATCGGGCCCTGTAGCTCAATAGTCTGAATAGACTGAGTACGGCGAGCGGCTGTCACGCTTTATTGGACGGCTTCGAATCTGCAGCCCCGTTGTACCGGCGCATTTTTCAAAAAAACCGCTCTGGACGTACCATCCATCAAATCCCCTCGAAATCTCGCTATAGCGAAGATGATTGCGGGAATTTCATGGCTGGCGCGCACATTCCCCTATTTTCCTTCGGCGCGGGGATGCATGCAAACTTAAGTTGTACATTGCCAACGAAAGCCCTCTCGTCAGTGAAGTGTCAGCCGCCTGTCACTGGAGGAAAAAATGCCAGCTCTGCCCCGTCGATCAATTCGGCCGCCTCTGAACTCATGATCTGATTCAATGCGACTCGCACTGCCTTGCCCCGGGCGAGGACTTCCGCATGAATGCCGCCGCGTGCGATCAGTTCGTCACGTAGCGCTTCAATCGTAGTGGCGGAAGTTTGCACTGTCTCGCTGCCCGTCCCCAATGCTTCACGGATGCTGGCAAAGTAGCGGATGGTGATGGTTTTCATGTCGACTTACTGGAACTCCGCCATCGGGATGAAACGTACAAGCTGCCCCTTGGCAATGGTTGCGCCTGCGGGGTTGTCTACCAGACCATCGGCCCAGTGCGCGGAGGTGAGCACTCCCGAACTTTGATTCGGATAAAGGTCAAGACCCCCGTCGGCATTGCGCCTGGCCCGCAGGAATTCGCGTCGCTTATCGGCTTTGGGCCAATCGAAATCAGCCCTGACAGCAACTGATGCAACACCTACTTCGCTGGCACCTTGGAGCTTGAGCAAAAAGGGCCTGACCAGCATTAGAAAAGTCACGAAACTCGAAACCGGGTTACCGGGCAGTCCGACGAAATGAGTGCGGTCAGCACCAGCAATGGCATCAGATCGCTTCACGTGACCGTATGCGAAAGGCTTTCCAGGCTTCATGCCAATCTGCCAAAGATCAAGTGCGCCTAGCTCTTCGACAGACGGCTTGATATGGTCCTCTTCTCCGACAGATACGCCGCCGCTGGTGAGAATCAAATCATGTTGATCGGCAGCACTCTGCAGCGCACTCAGCGTAGCCGACCGCTGATCAGGAACGATGCCCAGATCGGTCACTGCGCAACCCAATTGACGGAGTAGCGCGCGGAGAAAGTAGCGGTTGCTGTTGTAGATGGCCCCAGGTTTCATGAGTTCTGGTGGCGTTTCCCCTGGCATGACCAGCTCGTCGCCGGTGGAAAACAGGGCCACACGCGGCCGCGCACTCACCTGAAGACGATCCCGGCCTATGCCCGCCGCAAGTCCAATGCTGGCCGCACGGAGGCGCTCTCCCCTCTTGAGGATCACCGCACCGCGCGTGACATCTTCGCCTGCACTGCGCACCCATTGACCTTTGGCCGGTGGAGCATGGATGCGCACGCGTGCACCGTCGTCCAAGGCCTCTGCGTCTTCTTGCATGACTACCGCGTCAGCGCCAGCAGGAATGGGTGCACCGGTAAAAATTCGCGCAGCACTTCCCGCCAGGAGCGGTGCACCCGCATGCCCTGCAGCGATGCGCTGCGTGACAGGCAGCACCGCCCCGGAAGAGGTCACATCTGCTGCACGGACAGCGTAGCCATCCATGGCGGAGTTATCTTGGGGCGGCACCTGCAGACCCGAAACGACGTCTTCCATCAAGACCCTGCCATCGGCCTCGAAGGTATCTACCAGCTCCCGACCAGATAATGGGGTTGCTTGCGCAAGCACCCTCTCCAAAGCCTCGTCAAGGGGCATCAGCGGAGGACGGCGAGGTGAATCAGCAGGCATCGGTCAGACTGAGCTTAAGATTTGGAGAAGAATCGTATTCGAAGCGATCTTGATTTTCGAGCAACCACGCCGCCACCGCTTCCGTAGCATTCAGATCCAGCAAAGGATAAGAGGGCAGAACCGAAAGCTCGCCCGGTGAATCAGTGGCCATGGCGGCCATGAACTCGTCGTTGATGTAGCGCGGAGGCTCGCCGCACGCAGCGCGCCAGACTTCAATCTTCAGTAAGTCTGCGTGTTTGAAGCCTTCGACGAAAACCCAGTCTACGCGGTGGTCAAGTTCCGCAATGAGATCTCGCACCGAGAGCTGCGTTTCACGCTCGAACTCGCGCATCAGCGCCAATCGCCGCCCAGACGCCACCACAACCTCAAAGGCCCCCGCTTCGCGATGACGGAAGCTGTCCTTGCCGGGATGATCCAGGTCGAACTTGTGGTGGGCGTGCTTGGCAACGGAAACCCGCAAGCCACGCGCTTTGAAGACAGGAATAAGACGCTCAATCAAATGTGTCTTGCCGGAGCCGGAGTACCCGGCAAAGCAAACCACTTTCATGGGCATATCAGAAGGTGTGAATGCATCCGGCATGCTCGAAAGGACCGTCAAAAGCCGCCCGATCAAGGCGCAAAGCGCAGCCATAGCTCGTGCTATGGCGAGTATTTGTTACGCGGAGCGGGTGGTTTTTGGCGGTCAAGGCGGGCATGAGGGATTCGTTCACACCTTCTCTAGCAATTGGCGGCGATGAGTCGCTGCACGGCACCTGAATCTGCGGACATGATCTGCACGCGGCGCGGCAGCGCTTCGATGCCCTCGAACTTGGCGGGCCGATCAGGCTCGCGACCCAGTGCCTCTACGATGGTCGCAGCAAATTTGATCGGCAGCGCAGTTTCCAGCACGATCATGGGCACGCCCGCCTGCTCATGCTCACGAGCGACTTTCACGCCATCGGCGGTATGGGTATCCACCATCACGCCATGCTGTTCAAAGAGTTGGCGAATCGTGTCAAGGCGATCGGCATGGGAGCTTTTGCCGCTCACAAATCCGTAAGTCGAACTGGCTTGCTTAAAGGCAGGGTCTGCACTCAGATCGAAGCTGCCTGAACTTGCCAGGGCATCCGTGAAGAGTTTCTTCACCCGGGGACCATCTCGCCCAAGTAGATCGAACACAAAACGCTCGAAGTTGCTGGCCTTGCTGATGTCCATGGACGGGCTGGATGTCTCATGCGTGTCCGCAGCCGAACGCACACGGTAGAGGCCGGTGCGAAAGAACTCGTCGAGCACATCGTTTTCGTTGGTGGCAACCACCAGTTGATGGATGGGCAAGCCCATCATGCGCGCAACATGGCCGGCGCAAACATTGCCAAAATTGCCGCTGGGAACCGCAAAGCTGACGCGCTCGTCGTTGGAGGCCGTAGCCTGGAAATACCCAGCAAAATAGTAGACCACCTGAGCCAGCAGCCGTGCCCAGTTGATGGAATTGACAGTCCCAATGCTATAGCGCCGTTTGAACGCCAGATCATTGCTCACTGCCTTGACGATGTCCTGGCAGTCGTCAAACACACCTTCGACCGCGATATTGTGAATGTTCTCGTCCTGCAGAGAAAACATCTGCGCCTGCTGAAACGCACTCATGCGCCCGTGAGGACTCAGCATGAATACGCGAATACCCTTCTTGCCCCGCATGGCGTATTCCGCCGCACTGCCAGTATCGCCACTGGTCGCGCCAAGGATGTTGAGCTGCTGGCCCCGTCGTGCCAACTCATACTCGAACAGATTGCCCAACAACTGCATGGCCATGTCCTTGAAGGCCAATGTGGGGCCGTTGGACAGTGCCTCGAGGAAAAATCCGTCGCGCAGCTTTTTCAAAGGCACGATGGCTTCAGAGCCGAAGACTTCCGACGTGTAAGTCTTGGCGCAAATGGCCTTGAGATCAGCAGCCGGAATGTCGTCTATATACAGCGACAGGATTTCAAACGCCAGCGCAGCATACCCCTGTTGGGCATGAACCTCGCGCCACGCCGCCAGGGTGGCGGCATCGATCTGGGGGTACTGCTGCGGTAGGTACAGGCCACCATCGGGAGCCAGTCCTTCAAGAAGGATGTCGCAAAATTTGCGGGGGGTGGTGTCGCCGCGGGTGGAGATGTAGTTCATTGTCAGGAAATTCTTCTGGAGTTCAGGCCAGCTCTTCCTTGCGGATACGCACCACGCCACCCAGCACTGCGGGCAATGCCTCCATCAGCACCAGGGCTTTATTCATCGTGCCTTCGGTAGTGTCATGGGTCAGGATGATCAGATCAGTCTGATCTGGCGTGACCTCGCCTGCGCCGGCGTCGGTACCAGCCACTTCATCGGCTTCGCGCTGCAACACAGCATTGATGCTGATATTGGAATCTGCCAGGATTCGCGTGACCTGAGACAACACGCCCGCTTCGTCTTTCACGCGAAGGCGCAAATAGTAGCTGGTGATGATCCTGTCCATCGGCAACACGGAGACATCACGCAGAGAGCCAGGCTGGAACGCGAGATGCGGCACGCGATGCGCCGCGTCGCTGGTGGCCAGACGCGTCACGTCCACCAGGTCAGCAATGACTGCACTTGCCGTCGGTTCGCTGCCGGCGCCCTTACCGTAGTAGAGCGTGGTCCCCACGGCATCGCCATTGACGACCACTGCGTTCATGGCACCTTCCACGTTGGCAATGAGGCGTTTGGCCGGCACCAGGGTAGGATGTACTCGCAACTCCACGCCTTCGCCTTCGCGGCGCTTGGTGATGCCCAGCAGTTTGATGCGGTAGCCCAGTTGCTCCGCATAGCGGATGTCGGTGGCAGCCAGCTTGGTGATGCCCTCGATATACGCCTTGTCGAACTGAACCGGGATACCGAAAGCGATGGCACTCATGAGGGTCGCCTTATGAGCGGCATCCACGCCTTCGATGTCGAATGTCGGGTCTGCTTCTGCATAGCCCAGACGTTGCGCTTCCTGGAGCACCACGTTGAAGTCCAACCCCTTGTCGCGCATTTCGCTGAGGATGAAGTTCGTGGTGCCGTTGATGATGCCGGCGATCCACTGGATGCGGTTGGCCGTCAAGCCCTCGCGAAGCGCTTTGATGATGGGAATGCCACCAGCCACCGCTGCTTCGAAAGCCACTATGACGCCTTTTTTCTGCGCTGCTTCGAAGATCTCGGTGCCGTGCACTGCCAGCAATGCCTTGTTGGCGGTCACCACATGTTTGCCTGCGGCAATGGCTTCCAGGACCAGCGCCTTGGCAATACCGTAGCCTCCAATGAGTTCGACAACGATCTCGATCTCAGGATTGGCAATCACCGCGCGGGCATCAGAGACGACTTCCACGCCAGGTCCCACGACCTCACGTGCACGGGCGGTGTCAAGATCAGCCACCATGGTAATGGCAATGCCTCGTCCAGCGCGGCTCTGGATTTCTTCCTGATTGCGCCGCAGAACGTTGAATGTGCCGCCACCGACGGTACCTATGCCAAGCAAGCCTACTTTTATGGGATTCATGAGATAAAGATTCAAACTTACGATCAGTCGCGGAGCATCAAGCCTGATGAATCAGGCGCGTGCGGCTTCTTTTTTTGAAGCAATATTGACCACCGGCGCGGCGTGCGCGTGGCGGGCACGGTATTGCTCCAGGAATTTGGCCAAGCGGCCGATGGCCACCCGAAGGTCGTCTTCGTGAGGGAGGAAAACAATGCGGAAATGCTGGTTATCGGGATAGTTGAAGCCCGAGCCTTGCACCAGCATCACACGCGTTGCGCGCAACACCTCCATGAAGAACTGGCGGTCGTCCTCAATGGGGTACATCTGGGGGTCCAGACGCGGGAACATGTACAGCGCAGCCTTGGGCTTGACACATGTCACACCTGGAATGGCAGAGATGAGGTCGTAAGCCAGATCGCGCTGGCGGCGCAAACGCCCTCCTTCGCAAACCAGGTCCTGGATGCTTTGATACCCGCCCAGCGCGGTCTGAATTCCGAACTGTCCTGGAACGTTGGAGCCAAGTTTGATGTTGGCCAGCATGTTCAGGCCTTCGATGTAGTCGCTCGCCTGGCTCTTGTCACCCGAGACGATCATCCAGCCGGCCCGAAACCCGCAGGAGCGATAGGCCTTTGAAAGCGAGTTGAAGGTCAGCGTGAGGACATCGGTGGATAACGACGCGATGGCCGTGTGCTTGACATCGTCAAACAGGACTTTGTCGTAGACCTCATCGGCCATGAGTACCAGGCCATGCTCACGCGCAATGCCCACAATGCCCAGCAGCAGCTCATCTGAATAGAGAGCGCCGGTAGGGTTGTTGGGATTGATCACCACGATGGCCCGGGTACGAGGCGTGATCTTGGCGCGGATGTCATCAAGATTGGGCATCCACCCGCTGGATTCATCGCAGATGTAGTGAACTGGTTTTCCGCCGGAGAGGCTGGCCACTGCAGTCCACAGAGGATAGTCGGGCGCAGGCACCAGCATTTCATCGCCATCGGACAGGAGCGCATTGGCGGCCATTCCAATCAGGTCGCTGGCTCCGTTGCCCAGATAGATGTCGTCCATAGTGACGCCAGCAATACCCTGCTGCTGGGTGTAGTGCATAACCGCCTTGCGCGCGGAAAAAATGCCCTTGCTGTCTGAATAGCCGGCAGAGTTGGCCAGATTCTTGGCCATGTCCTGCACGATTTCTTCCGGTGCTTCGAATCCAAACGGCAGCAGGTTGCCGATGTTCAGCTTGATGATCTTCTGACCTTCGTCCTCCATCTGCTTGGCGGCGTCCACAATGGGACCGCGTACGTCATAGAGCACGTTGGCCAGCTTGGCCGATTTCTTGATCGCCTTCATGAGGAAACCCTCCAGTGAGCGTTCTCGCTTGGGAAAACCTACAATTTGACCACAGTTCACTACTGAGTTTGAGCGTATCTCATGAAATTTCAGCCCGACCTCGTTGGCGCCGCCACCATCAGCGGCTATGGCCCTGACTGGATCGCCGTTGGCGGCGAGCGCATTACCAGCAGCTTCCTGCTCCATGCCAATGGCGAACGCGTAGCGTGGGATTGCGATAATTTCGAACACCTGAGTGCCGCGCATTTCGAACGCCTGGCTGCGGCCTCCCCGGAATTGGTGGTATTTGGTAGTGGAGAAAGGTTGCGTTTTCCGCGCCCGGAGTGGCTGAGGCCACTGATTGAAGCCAATATCGGCATCGAAACCATGGACACACCCGCCGCCTGCCGTACCTACAATATTCTGGCTGGTGAAGGTCGCCGCGTAGTGGCGGCTCTACTCATAGAAAGTGGCAACCAAGCAACGAAGCGTGAAATGAGGTAAAATCCAGGGTTGCCGACTGCTGCGGCGCCCGACAAGCGGCCTCAAGCTTGGATCATCATGGTGAAACATGACGATCACAGCCAAGAAAACTTAACTTAAGTACACAAACCTTGAGTTATGGAGGCCCAGAGTGAGGTCAAAAGCCTTCCACTTTCACTTCTATGAAGTACGGGTGCAGCGCCGGGAGACGGCGTGCCGCGTCTAAGAAAAACCCGTCACGAGAGAGATTGAAGTTCATATGGCGATCGTTGTCAACAAACCCCTGCCCGAATTTGAAGCGATCGCCACAGGCGACATCAAAGTTACCAACACCTCTCACCTCGGCCAGGCGCTGATTCTTTATTTCTATCCCAAAGACAATACGCCCGGTTGCACAACCGAGGCCATGCAGTTTCGCGACAAGTACAAAGACTTCGTGAAAGCCGGAGCCATTGTGTTCGGCGTTTCGCGCGATAACATGAAATCGCACGAAGACTTCAAGACCAAGCTTGAGCTGCCTTTCGAGCTGATTGCTGACACCGAAGAAAAAATGTGCCACATGTTCGGTGTGGTGAAAAACAAGATCATGTACGGCAAGAAGGTCAAAGGCATTGAGCGCAGCACCTTCCTTGTCAACGCCGAAGGCCTGCTGGTGCAGGAATGGCGTGGCCTCAAGGTTCCAGGTCATGTTGAGGATGTCCTGAAAGCCGTCAAGGTGATGAAAAAAGCGGCTTGAGGTTCCAAGCCTCTCGCAGTTGTGCATAATGGCCTGAATGCCGTTGCACACCGGATCGATCGACTCCATACAAGGCCGCCTTGGCTTCAAGGCGGCTTTTTCGTTTTAGCTTCACGTCTACATAACTCATGCCTCTGCCTCCTCCGCCCGCCAAACGCGGCGCACAGTTGTCTTCAGAAGCCATAGACCAGTCCACTCGGCGAGGCAAGCCGCGCGCGGCCCATGCCACGTCGGCAGAAGCGACTGAAGCGCCCCGGCCCGCAGCCCGCTTGCTGGCAGCACCGCCCCCCCCTGCCGTGTCCACGGTAACCAGCGCTACGTCTTCGTCCGCGTCAGCGTCTCCGGTAAGCAACTCGGAAACCACTGCAGTGGCCCCAAAAAGGACCGCCACCACGAACCGCAAGCAGTCGTCAGCGCCTGCACCCCAGCCCGCACCGAAGTCCGAGGCCAAACGCAAACCCAAGAACACGGGGCCAACGCGCTTGTTTGTGCTCGACACCAACGTCCTGCTGCACGACCCTATGGCCTTGTTCCGCTTCGAGGAACACGACATTTTCCTGCCCATGATCGTGCTGGAAGAACTCGATGCTCACAAGAAGGGCATGACCGAGGTCGCTCGCAACGGTCGGCAGACCAGCCGCTCGCTGGATGCCCTGGCGGGCGTCAAGGACGCTGACATGACGGCGGGATTGCAGCTGGACTCCACCGGCTACAGAGAAGCGGGAGGTAAGCTCTATTTCGAAACCACTCCCCTGGAAACCACCATGCCTGTGGCGCTGCCCCAAGGCAAGGCGGATAACCAGATTCTCGGAGTGCTCGCTGCACTGACGAAGAAGCACCCGTCCCGCGAGGTCATTCTGGTGTCCAAGGACATCAATATGCGCGTCAAGGCCCGTGCGATGGGCCTGTGTGCTGAAGATTACGAAAACGACAAGACGCTGGAAGACGGCGATCTGCTGTTCTCTGGTTCGCTCGCGCTGCCATCGGATTTCTGGACCCGCCAGAGCAAGACGGTGGAAAGCTGGCAATCTGGCAGCCACACCTACTACCGCATCAGCGGGCCTATCGTGCCCAGCCTGATGATCAATCAATTCGTCTACTTCGAATCTCCCGGAGAGCCAAGCCTTTACGCCCGCGTATCGGAAATCCGAGATAAGACCGCCGTCCTCAAGACATTGAGGGATTTCGGTCATTTGAAGAATGCAGTTTGGGGAGTGACCAGCCGCAACCGCGAGCAGAACTTTGCTCTCAACTTGCTGATGGACCCTGAAATCGACTTCGTCACCCTGGCCGGCACCGCCGGAACGGGCAAAACCCTGCTGGCGCTGGCCTCTGGATTGACGCAAGTGCTGGATGACCGCCGCTACACGGAAATCATCATGACCCGCGCCACAGTCAGCGTCGGGGAAGACATAGGCTTCCTGCCGGGCACCGAAGAAGAAAAGATGGGCCCCTGGATGGGTGCGCTCGATGACAACCTCGAATTCCTGGCCAAAGGAGAGACAGGCGGCGCCGGTGAATGGGGACGTGCGGCGACCAACGAGCTGATCCGCAGCCGCATCAAGATCAAGAGCATGAACTTCATGCGCGGCCGCACCTTCATGAACAAGTGGATCATCATCGACGAAGCGCAGAACCTGACGCCCAAGCAGATGAAGACCTTGATCACCCGAGCGGGGCCTGGCACCAAGATCATCTGCATGGGCAACCTGGCCCAGATCGACACGCCCTATCTCACAGAAGGCTCTTCAGGCCTGACCTACGCGGTGGACCGCTTCAAGGGCTGGCCCCATGGCGGCCACATTACGCTTGCTCGCGGTGAACGCTCCCGCTTGGCGGATTTCGCGAGCGAAGTGCTGTAGCGTCCCGGCCGGTTTGCCCGAGAAGCCTGGGCTCCGCCCTCTCGGGCGACAAGCTGCGGCTGCTCATGGCACCGACCAAAACGGGCGTCAAAAAGCGGGATAATTGAATATAACTATAGATTTCATTTTTTAAGTTATATGAATCGATATACGCTTGCCCTGGTGGCGCTGCTCGCTTTGGGTGGCTGTGGTGGTGGTGGTGATGCAGAGCCTCAGCCAACGCCTTCTCCCCAGCCTACCGACCCAGTCCGTTTCACGCAAATAGCACCCGCTCCCCAGGATCAGCCAACGCACGTTGCGTCTGAAGCGATCGAATATGAGCTCGGACATTTGCCGGTTCGGGGCATCGCGCCATTCCCAAGCGTCTTTCTCACGCCAATACATGGAGCCATCCGTTTTCCGCAAGCGAGTTTGCCTAAAAGCGGGCGCGTGAATGACCGCTTCCCTATCGTCTTGCTCTTGCACGGCAATCACGAAGTCACGGACCCAAGCTACAGAGGCTACGACTATCTCGCCCAGAATCTGGCCGAACATGGCTATGTGGCGGTATCTATTGACGCGAATGCCATCAACGCCAGCACAGATGACCCCTTTGATCCATCCAACTTCGGGGACACCTCCAGCGTCTCGCGAGGACAGTTGATCCTGGGAACTCTGGACCAACTGCGCAAGATCGACAGATCCGGTGGCCCCGGCTGGATGTCTGCCCTGAAGGACAAGCTCGATTTCGAACGTATCGGGGTGATGGGCCACTCTCGTGGAGGCCAGGGCCTCACCAACGCCTTCAAGTTCAACCTGCAGCGCGAATCCGTTACACCCATCGAATTGAAGAATCAACTGGCTAACAGGCCAGATACCTTTGCCAGATATCCTGAACTGTTAGCTGCCGTCGTGAGCCCCGGCGTAGTCGACAACGAACTATTTGTGAAAGCCCTTGAAACCGAGGAAGTCACCTTTAGCCCGAGCGCCAACACCGTCAGGCCTTATAACTTTCGAGGCGGGCTCCTGCTGGCCCCCACTGATTTCTACGGCACTGTTGGCTTGGCCAACATTCCGCTGGCAGTCGTGTTGCCTTCGTGCGACGGCGATGTATTCAATATGCAGGGCGCCCGCACTTACGATAACAACCGCTATAGCTTCGACTACGACACTGCGGCAGATATCCAAGTGTTGGTACGTGGGGCCAACCACAACTACTACAACACAGAGTGGAGAAGAGATGACACTAACCCTCCTTACCTTCCCCACGATTCCTATTGCGATGCGCAGCGTGACCAAACGCCTCACATGAGCCCTGAGGATCAGCGCCGCGGCGGCCTTTTCCTCATCAACGGCTTTATGCGCCATTTTGTGGGGGGCGAATCGGCCTTCGGCTCGTACTGGGACGGCTTGGCACAATTGCCTCGTGCGGCCTGCCCCGAGGGCGAATGGCCGTGCGATGCACGAATTGCTCTGACCATACAGAAAGACGCCACCAGCCGCCTGAGCATCCATCGGTTTCAATACGCCGACAGCATGGGAAGAAATGATCTGGGCGGTGCCGTCAGTTTGAGTGGCTTTGATGCGGCTGCTTTGTGCGAAATGCCTTATGGAAACTCAGAATCCGAAGGGGCATGCATGCCCGCCCGGTTACCTGGTTTCGAAACCAAAGCCTTGGCCGCGGGTGGACTGCGCTCCATTTCCGAGCATATTCAGCTGTCCTGGAGCAGTCCGAAGGCCAGCATGTCCACCAAGCTGGATGGGGCCTCTGCAAAAGCGTTCGACACACTCTCTTTCCGCGTTGCCGTTGTGCGACCCTTTGGCCAGGAGATTGAGGTGTCCTTGACGGACGCTTCCGGGAAATCGGCGTCCGTGAGAGCGAGCCGCTTCAGTGACGCACTCTATTCAGGCCCGAAAGCACCGCGCTCTGGTTCACCTCTGATACCGGATATTGCTGACCTTCCCTTTGGCAATGGCGAACCCGTGCAGTTGATGAATATGGTTGCGATACCGCTCAGCGCCTTTCCGGGAGTGGATATGAACCGGCTGCAGGAACTGCGTCTGGATCTTCCGGCTCAGTCGGGCAAGATCGCATTGGCCGACGTGCAATTTCAGAAGCTAGGCAGGTAAGGCGCGGCGGTTAAGCCAGCGCTATAACTTCTGTCCTTGGTTTTCAGGTCAGAAAACCAAGGCTCACCAAACAGCTGACTCGCGTCCAATGCGGCAGATCCACCGATGAATTTTCGCGAGGGGCCTCAACGCCGCGTGACCACGACCTCGACGTACTCGCTTGGTACCACCAGCGAGTTCGGCCCTGCGACGTTCAATCGGTTCAGCAACTCGCAGAGGTCGCGCTCCAGTGCGGCCGCCCCCTCGGTCGGTAGCGATGCAAAAGCCTTGTGCACCGGGCCGTACCAAGTGCGGAACACTTCGACGAAGTGAGCCGCCGAGCGGTAGCGGAAGTTGAAGGTGCATGGTGTCAGCGCAATCGCTGCGGCTCTGTCTCCGAACAGCGTGTGCAAGTGCTCTTTGACGCCCCAGCGTGACGGCGGCTGCACACCGGCCGGCGGCGGCACGTGACCACCCAAAACCTTGAAGAGCTGACCGATGAAGCCTTGCGGCGTCCAGTTGGCCAGGCCGATGCGACCACCCGAGCGACACACACGAGCCATCTCCGCTGCCGCCTGGGGTTGATCGGGCGCGAACATCACGCCGAAGGTGGAAAGGACTGCGTCGAAGCTGCCATCCTTGAAGGGCAGCGCCTCGACGTCCGCGGTCTGGAACGTCACATCGAGCCGTTCGGCCCTTGCGCGTTCGGCGCCGCGATCAAGCAGCGAGGCGACGTAGTCGGTCGAGGTGACTTGGCAACCACGACGCGCGGCGGCCAGCGTGGCGTTGCCGTTGCCGGCAGCAACGTCTAGCACGCGTTCGTCGAATCGCAGGTCACAGCTTTCGGCCAGCCGCTCGCCAACCAGTTGCAGCGTGGTGCCAATGACGGCGTAGTCGCCGCTGGCCCATGCCCCTTGCTGGCGCGCCTTAATGGCGCTGAGGTCTGGGGTGGCGGCGGGTACGGTGGCGGCGATGTTCATGGTGTGCTCCTTCAAATAATGGGCAGGGTGGAAACCGTACTATCAGGCGCAATGTCGCGCGCCGTCCTACCCGAACGTCTCCCTGGCTTGCCTCATCGTCCGGGCATGCTGTGTGGTCTATGCCTGCAAAGAGTTGGCGAGGCTCGCGACGAAGCCTAGAATGGTCCTCTCCCTGCCATTTCTGGCGTCCGGAGCCTGGAGACGTCCATGGCCACCTCCCCCATCGCTGCGGCACTCCACCGCTTCGAGACCCTGCTGCAACGCCGACCCGGCGCCGGCCTGCAAGACGATGCGCCGGCCACCGCGCGCTGGGAAGGTGGCGCACGCGTCATTGCGCTGCATGGCAATGGCCAGCGGGTGCTGACCGACATGCCCGCCGAGTTCGGCGGCGTCGGCAACGACGTCACGCCCGGCTGGCTGTTTCGTGCGGCGCTCGCGAGTTGCGCCACCACCAGCATCGTGTTGCAGGCTGCTCGCGAAGGCATTGCGCTCGGCGCGCTGGAACTGCGCGCTAGCAGCCGCTCAGACACGCGCGGCCTGCTCGGCATGCAAGGCGCCGATGGCAAGCCGGTAGACCCTGCCCCGGGCGAGCTGCAATTGCAGGTACGCATCTCGGCCGACGATGTGGCCCCCGAGCTCCTGCGCGTATTGGTGGAGAAAGCCCTCCGCTGCTCACCCATTCCCAGCGCGACGCAGCAGGCCTTGCCCTTGGCTGTGCACATCGACACGAACTGAGGCGCCTTCCATGGACGCCCTATCCGAAACTCTGCGCGTGGTCCACCTCGTGGGCGCGATATTCATCCATGCCCGATTTACCGCGCCATGGTGCTACCAGTCGCCGCCAGCCGACATGGCGGCGCCCTTTCTCGAGCCCGGTGCCGAGCGCGTGGTGATCTTTCACCTCATCACCGAGGGGGAGTGCTGGTGCGAGTTGGGCACCGAACCGCCCGTGCGCCTCGTGGCAGGCGACGCTATCCTCTTTCCGCAAGGCGATGCGCATCGCATGGCTTCAACGCCCGGCCTGCCGCCCGCCCGGGGTGCGCCCCTGGCCGAAGTGCTCGCGCGCCGGCCGCGCCAACTGGCCTATGGCGGCGGCGGCGACACGACCCGGCTGGTGTGCGGCTACCTCGCTTGCAGCGAACGACTCGCGCAACTGCTGCTGGCGGGGCTGCCGCCGCTGATCAAGGTCAGCGTACGCGGCTCCAACGCCGGCAGGTGGCTCGAATCCTCCGTGCGATATGCGCTGGCCGAGGCGCGATCGCCGCGTCCCGGAGGCGCCGGCGTGCTCGCCAAGCTCTCGGAGGTGCTGTTCATCGAGGTTCTGCGGCAGTACATGAACCAGCAAACCGATGGCCGCACCGGCTGGCTCGCGGGTGTGGGCGACCGCATTGTCGGCGCCGCGCTGCACGCAATGCACAAAGAGCCGGCCCGCGCATGGACGCTGGACGACCTTGCGCTGGTGGCTTGCACCTCGCGCTCGGTGCTGGCCGAGCGCTTTGCACGGCTGGTCGGCAGCTCGCCGATCCAGTACCTCACGCATTGGCGCATGCTGCTCGCCGCCAACCTGCTGAGCCACAGCAACGCACCCCTGATCCACATCGCGCAAGAGATCGGCTATCAAACCGACACCGCTTTCAGCCGAGCTTTTCGCCGCGAGTACGGCACGCCTCCCGCAAGCTGGCGGCGGCGCCAGGTTGCGCGCCTCCTACTGCACTGATCTGATTTTTGCTTTTTTTTAGCAGCCACCAATACTCCTCCACCAGGCGTTGAAAGCAATAAGCCGTTGATTTCCTTGCTGGTATTGATTTAAATGCTATAAAAATTAAAGCATCTTACTAGCGTGATTTTTCGCTTTCAAGTGAGCGATTACTCCTCTTATGACAAATAAGCATATATCAACAACAAACTATTGGTTTGATTTGGAATAAAGCACCGGTAAATTCCGTCTACGACTGAACCCGCTCAGCGGGCCTGACCCACGGAATAAAACTGATGTACCAATACACCGAATTCGATCGTCAATTTGTCACCCTCCGAGCTCAGCAGTTCCGAGACCAATTAGATCGCTGGCAGAAGGGGGAACTGACAGACGAGCAGTTTCTGCCCTTGCGCCTTCAAAACGGCTGGTATGTTCAACGCTACGCCCCCATGGCGCGCATTGCCGTCCCGTACGGCGAGATCAGCACCACACAACTACGGATGCTGGCCCGCATTGCGCGAGACTATGACAAGCCGGACGCCGCGCTGCTGGCCCAGGCCCAGGCCACTCAGGATGAGTTGCAAGCAGCCCAACCCGGCTTGACGCTGGCCGCCCCACCGCTGGTTTACGGCTACGGCCACTTCACTACGCGCACCAACGTTCAGTTCAACTGGATTCCGCTCTCGAAGGCCGCAGACGTGATGGATCTTCTTGCCAGCGTGAACATGCACGGCATCCAGACGAGTGGCAACACCATTCGCAACATCACCTGCGAAGCGCTGGAGGGTATTGCGCCCGATGAGATCGTAGACACGCGCCCCTTCGCGGAAATTGTGCGTCAGTGGAGCACGCTGCATCACGAATTCGCTTTCCTGCCACGCAAGTTCAAGATTGCCTTCAATGGCTCTGAAGAAGACCGGGCTGCCACCGGCTGGTACGACGTTGGCGTGCAGGCTCAGCGCAATGAGGCTGGCGAGGTTGGATTCACGGTCAAAGTAGGCGGCGGCATGGGTCGTACGCCTGTGATTGGAACCGTCGTTCGTGAATTCCTTCCCTGGGATCAGCTTCTGAACTTCCTTGAAGCGGTCATTCGTGTCTACAACAGTTACGGCCGTCGCGACAACAAGTGGAAAGCCCGCATCAAAATTCTCGTCAAGGCCGAGGGCCAGAAGTTCATTGACGAGGTGGAGTCGGAATACCGCTCCATCGTCGAACAGGACGGCGCGCCGCACACCATCACGCCCGCTGAATTAAGCCGCGTCTCGGCCAGCTTCGTCCAACCTGAACTGCGCCCAACCAATCTGCCTAGCCAGACGGATGTCCAGTCCAAGGCTTACCAACGCTGGTTGACCCAGAACGTACGCGCTCACAAGTTGTCAGATCTTCGTGTGGTCACGCTCTCCTTCAAACGCCCTGGGGCAGCGCCCGGTGATGCCGATGCGTCAGTATTGGAGGCAGTGGCCGAACTGACCGAGCTGTTCAGCGCAGGTGAGGCTCGCATCACCCATGAGCAGAACCTCGCTTTGCCTTGGGTCCATGAAAGCGACCTGCCTGCCCTCTACGAGCGTGCCAAAGCCCTGGGCCTGGCTCGCCCCAACATCGGCCTCATCAGCGACATGATCGCTTGCCCGGGCGGCGACTACTGCTCCCTGGCCAATGCCCGCTCGCTGCCTATCGCCGCTGCGTTGACCGAGCTCTATCAAGACATTGACGAAGTCACTGACTTGGGCCCCATTGACCTGCACATGAGCGGATGCATCAACAGCTGCGGCCACCATCACAGCGGACATATTGGCATTTTGGGTGTGGATAAGGACGGCAAGGAGTGGTATCAGGTCACCCTTGGCGGATCCGATGGATCCGCGCTTTCAGGACCCGCCCATCCCGGCAAGGTCGTGGGCCCATCTTTCACGGCAGCCGAAGTGCCGAGCGTCGTGGAAGCGGTGCTGGAAACCTACCGTTCGCTGCGAACCAGCTCTGCCGAGCATTTCATAGACACGCTGCGTCGTGTGGGGCATGAGCCCTTCAAGCTGGCCGCCAATGGCGCCCGCAGCTCAGGGCACCGCGCCAATCGTGAAAACGAAGAGGCACTGGCTTAAGTGATCAGGGAAACGGTTCGTTGACCGCCTTCCGTTTCCCCTAGCTCCCCATAAAAATCATGAACATTCTCACGACAGACTCCGCCGCTGCAGACACTTCCGAATCCCTGCAAATTGCCAACGACGCTGACCTTTCAGCTCTCGCGACGGAAGGCGCGATCCAGGCTGCCAAACTTATTGAGCTGAACTTTCCAAAATTCACAGATGGCCGGGCTTTCAGCCAGGCCGTCCTCCTGCGTCGGCGCTTTGGATTCGAAGGCGATATTCGCGCCACGGGTGACGTCCTGGTGGACCAATTGGTACAGATGTCGCGAAGCGGATTTACCAGCGCCGTGCTGGCGCCTGGCGTAGACCCTGCTGTTGCCGAAAGACAGTTCAAGCGTTACGCCGGCTTCTACCAAGGCGACGCGCAACAGCCCCTTCCTCACTTTGCCCGGCCGGAGACCGTATGAATGCCGCCGTCAGCGCCCTACCCTCTTCGCGGTTCGATCCCTCCGAAGTGATGGCCTCGTCGGCTATAGATCTTTATGCGCGCCCATCTCCGGACTTCGATGCGAAGCTGCATGAGACCGTGGTCACGCTGCTCAAGGCCGCAGCGACGGGCCAAGTCTCCCAGGCAAGCAGCCTTGGCGCCGAGGACATGATCATCACGCATCTCATCAACACCCATGCGTTGCCGATAGGGATTTTCGTGCTCGACACTGGCGCGCTGCATGCCGAAACAGTGGCGCTGATCGAACAGCTCAAAGCTCAGCAGGAGCAGCACGCTCACGCCCCACTCACGATCTATCAACCGTCCCAGGAAGCGGTCATACAGTTCGTGGGCCGTGAGGGAAAAGATGCCATGTACAAGAGCATTGAGCTTCGCAAGTCTTGCTGCAACATCCGCAAGATGGAGCCTTTGTCCCGTGCATTGGCCGGCAAGAACGCCTGGGTGACCGGACTTCGCCGCGAACAATCCGGTGCCCGCGCGGAGGTGAGTCTGGTGGACCGTTCCGAGGTAGAAAGCAAAGGTCTGCTCAAGTACAACCCTCTGGCCAACTGGACCTGGTCAGACGTGTGGCACTTCATTGCGGAGAACAAGGTTGCGTACAACCCGTTGCACGATCAGTTCTACCCCAGCATAGGCTGCGCACCCTGCACGCGCGCCGTGACAGTAGGCGAGGATTTTCGCGCCGGTCGATGGTGGTGGGAAAACGAATCCGCCAAGGAATGCGGCCTGCATGTCAAGCCAGCTTTATCTTCTTCCCTCAGCCCATCAGCATCACAGGCTCACGCATGAACGCCCGCACTGACCACGAACTCTTGCACCCCAGGCCTCAGCTGAGCAATGCCCATCTGGACGCTCTGGAGGAAGAAACCATCTTCATTCTGCGCGAGGTAGCCGCATCTTTTGAACGCCCTGCCTTGTTGTTTTCGGGCGGCAAGGATTCGCTGGTGCTTCTCAAATGCGCGGAAAAAGCCTTTGGCGTGGGGAGACTCCCCTACCCCTTGCTGATGATAGATACCGGGCACAATTTTCCAGAAGTCACGGACTTCCGGGACCAGCGTGCCAAGGAGCTGGAAGCCAAGCTCATCGTACGAAACGTGGAAGACAGCATGGCGCGTGGCACGGTGCGCCTGGCGCACCCAGGTGAAAGCCGCAATGTCCATCAATCCGTCACCTTGCTGGAGGCCATTGAAGAATTTCGCTTTGACGCACTCATCGGTGGAGCCCGGCGAGACGAAGAGAAGGCGCGCGCCAAAGAACGCATCTTCAGCCATCGCGACAGCTTTGGCCAATGGCAGCCCAAGGCCCAGCGGCCTGAGCTCTGGACCTTGTTCAACACGCGTCTGAGCAACGGCGAGCACTTCCGGGTGTTCCCCATCAGCAACTGGACAGAGCTCGATGTGTGGCAGTACATCGAACGCGAAAACATCGACCTGCCGAGCCTCTACTACGCGCACCAGCGAGAGGTGGTGGAGCGCAGGGGCTTGCTCGTTCCTGTCACGCCGCTCACGCCCGCCAGGGAAGATGAGACTGTGCAAGCGCGCACTGTGCGCTTCCGTACGGTAGGCGACATCACCTGCACCTGCCCGGTGCCCAGTCTGGCGAGCTCACCAGGTGAGATTGTGATCGAGACCCTGGCTGCGGATGTCAGTGAGCGCGGCGCCACGCGGATGGATGACAAGACCTCTGAGGCTTCCATGGAGAAGCGTAAGAAAGACGGGTATTTTTAGCCCACCCCTGAGGCGCTGCGCGCCTTCCCCTCAAGGGGACGCACCAGCGTCTCGGCGAAGCCTTCGCCGTGGTGCTCACGAAGGGCGGCGGGGGACTTTTGAGCAGCCCTGTGGCGCCTTCGGCGTCTTCCCCTCAGGGGGACGCACCAGCGTCTCGGCGAAGCCTTCGCCGTGGTGCTCACGAAGGGCGGCGGGGGACTTTTGAGCACCCCTGTGGCGCCTCCGGCGCCTTCCCCTCAAGGGGACGCACCAGCGTCTCGGCAAAGCCTTCGCCGTGGTGCTCCCGGACAACGGCGGGCTAGGGCCCGGCCTTTGATGCTCTAACCTATTTAGAGGTGATGTGATGACAATTGAATTGACGGTTTCTCCTGAAGTTTCGGCGGGGATTGAATCCAAGGATGACACGCGGACTGCGCTGCGGTTTATTACTTGCGGAAGCGTGGATGATGGCAAGAGCACTTTGATTGGGCGGTTGCTGGTGGACAGCAAGTCGGTGTTGCAGGATCACCTGGCGGGCGTGATGAGGCAGGGTGAGACGGATCTGGCGCTGCTGACGGACGGGTTGTCTGCCGAGCGTGAGCAAGGGATCACGATTGACGTGGCTTATCGCTACTTCAGTACCGAATCGCGCAAGTTCATCATTGGTGATGCGCCGGGGCATGAGCAGTACACGCGCAATATGGTGACGGCCGCTTCTCAGGCGGATGCGGCGGTGGTGCTGGTGGATGCTACCAAGCTGGCCTGGCAAGACGCAGGGCTTGAGCTGCTGCCTCAGACCCGGCGCCATACACTGTTACTGCAGTTGCTGCGTGTGCCTTCGGTGGTTTTCACGGTCAACAAGCTGGATGCCGTGGCAGACCCGGCACTGGCTTTTGCGCATATACGCGGTGCCTTGCAAGCCTTTGCCAACGAGGCAGGCGTGCAGACTGCAGCAGTTCTGCCTATATCCGCTCTGAAAGGTTGGAATGTCGTGGAAGCGGGTCAGCACGAGGCTGGCTGGTGCGGCTACGAGGGTCCCACCCTGCTGCAGATTCTGGAATCTCTGCCGGTCACCCCGCGTGAGACAGAGCTGCCGCTCGCTTTCCCTGTGCAATGGGTAGAGAAATTCTCCTCTTCCAGCGACACATCACAAGGCCGCCGCGTATTTTGGGGTCGTGTGGCGACGGGGCATGTCGGCCCTGGCACGCACATCAAGGTCTTGCCCAGCGGTCAATCAGCCGTGGTGGCACGCGTGCTCAACCACGCCCGTGCGCCCAAAACTGTCTCGGCCGGCCACAGCGCAGGGATTGTGCTGGACCGTGAGCTCGATGTGTCTCGTGGTGACTGGATTGTTGCGGTCCCAGTGCCAGCTTCCGCACCGGCTGATGATGATGGTTTTGGCGACACACCTGGCTCCGCATGGCCTGCAACGCGGGAGATCAATGCCACCATCGCGTGGCTGGATGACGAAGCCCTGGTCGCCGGGCGCGTTTACTGGGCTCTTCATGGCCATCGCTGGGTCAAAGCCAAGGTCAAGCGCGTGGTGGAGCGCCTGAACATCCAGACACTGGCACGGGAAGAGGCGAGCCAGCTTGAATCCAACGCCATAGGGCATGTAGAACTGGCATTGCAGGAAGCCATTCCTGCGACACCTTTCCAGCACAGCCGTGCGCTGGGCTCATTGATCCTGGTGGATACTTCGAATCACAAGACCGCAGGGGCTGCACTCGTGCGTTGAACTCTGCTGTTTCTCTTGGCAGATCATCGAGATGGCCAAGGGCCTGGGCAAGCTGCCTGCCAGCCATAACCGCTCTGACGGCGCGGCCACATTCCCCGTGAACGCTCGCGGGGATAAAATCGCTGGATTTTCCAGATTACGCCTGCAGCCGAGCGCCGGAATAATTTATCAACTTTGATCCCGTAACAATAAAATGACCCACGTCGTCACCGAAGCCTGCATCCAATGCAAATACACCGATTGCGTGGACGTCTGCCCGGTCGATTGCTTCAAGGAAGGTGCGAACTTCCTCACCATCGATCCCGATGAATGCATCGATTGCGCTGTCTGCATCCCTGAATGTCCGGTCAACGCCATCTACGCAGAAGAAGACGTCCCCAAAGACCAGCAGCATATGATCAAGATCAACGCTGACCTGGCTCTTTCTGCCAACTTCAAGACCATCACAAAGCGCAAAGACCCGCTGCCCACAGCTGAAGAATGGAAAGACCGCACCGACAAATTGGCCGAACTCAAGCGCTAATTCCGAAACGCGCATCACCAACCATGAAACGGGGCGAGCACATCCCTCGCCTGCGCATGGGTTTGCGCAAAACGTGAGAATCGGCTCAAATACACGGTGGCTGACGCAGGCTTGATCTGCGCCAGCCGCTTTTTTTTGTGAGGGAGAGCCATGAACATCGCTGAAGACGCGTCTTCGCCCATTGAAACCGATGTCGCCATCATCGGTGCGGGCCCAACGGGGCTTTTTTCAGCGTTTGAGCTGGGGTTGCTCGCTGTTTCCTTCCACATCATCGACGCGCTGCCCCGTGTTGGCGGGCAACCAGTGGAGCTTTACGCACAAAAGCCTATCTACGATATTCCCGGCACTTCAGTGTGCTCCGGGCAAGAGTTGGCTGACGGTCTGATGAAGCAGCTTGCTCCCTTCAAACCTCCGCTGCATCTGGGCCATCGTGTAGACGGATTGGAGCGCCAACCCGATGGCCGCTTTCTGCTTACCACTCATCAAGGCCTGCGTCTGCTTTCCAAAGCCGTGTTCATCGCAGCGGGGGTGGGCGCGTTTGAACCCAAGCGGCTCAAGCTCGACGGGCTGAATGAGCTTGAAAACCAACACCTTTTCTACAGACCACCCGACCCTGAGGTCTTGAGCGGCCAGCAGGTAGTCATCGTTGGCGGGGAAGACCTGGCGCTGGAACAAGCCATAGATCTGGCCACACGGCAAGAGGCCCGCCCTGCCCGTGTGAGCTTGCTCTACCGTCGCGATGGCTTTCAAGCCGAGCCCGCCACCGTGGAGCGATTTCGTTCTTTGTGTGCTGAAGGCAAAATTGACTTGGTAGTCGGCCAGGCACAAGGAATCGATGCGTCAGAGGGCCGACTGACCGCTCTGCACATCTTGAATGTGGAAGGCCATCCGCAAACTGTAAGCGCCGACAAGCTCCTGGTGATGCAGGGCTTCACTCCCAGGCTTGGCCCCATTGCAGACTGGCATCTGGCCATGGAGCGCAAGCAAATCGTGGTGGACACGCAAAAATTCCAGACCAGCGAGCCGGGCGTATTCGCTCTGGGCGACGTCAATACCTACCCAGGTAAGCGCAAGCTCATTCTGAGTGGCTTTCACGAGGGCACACTGGCCGCGTTCGCAGTTGCAGAGCAGCTCTCCGGAGCACCCGTGCATTTGCAATACACCACTTCTTCCACGCAACTGCACAGGCTGCTGGGCCTGTCTACTTCATGAACGCCGTAACCGCCTCCACCAACGAAGCCCTGGCTCCCATTGCGCCGCAGAACCGCGCCTTTGGTATGCGCGACCACGCCTCCCTATGGTTCAGCCTGGGGGTGGGTCTGCTGGTCATGCAGGTCGGCTCGTACCTCATGCCGGCGCTGAGCACTCCCCAGGCCGTGGCTGCCATCGTGCTCGGATCCCTCATAGGCGCTGGACTGCTGGGCTGGGTTGCCAAGCTGGGCTGCGACAGCGGCTTGGCAAGTGCCGGGCTGATGCACGCCGTGTATGGTCGCCGTTTCGCTAGCTTGCCCATTGTGCTCAATATCGTGCAACTTCTGGGATGGGGTGCGTTCGAGCTTGTGGTCATGCGCGATGCCACGGTGGCATTGGCGCGGCAGTCAGGCCTCATTGAGGCCAGCACAGGGGCGGCCGGCTTCGGCCTCGCCCCCTTTGCTGCGACCTTGGCCTGGGGTGCAGTAGTCATTGCTCTGATCAGCGGCAGCATGGTGCGCCTTGTACGCCAGCTCATCGCCCGCGTTGCACTGCCTTTGGTGGTTCTTTCTCTGTTGTGGTTGTCGTGGCAGTTTCTATCGCTCGCCCAAGCCCAAGGTCTGTCCTCGCTATGGAACCGACCCGGCACAGGTGGAATGGGCGTATTTCCTGCGCTGGATCTGGTCATTGCGATGCCTATTTCATGGCTTCCCCTCGTTGCCGACTACGCCCGACATGGCCGTAATGGCCGCTCTGCCTTGCGCGGTACCTGGTTGGGATACGCCATAGCCAATATGTGGTGCTACTCATTGGGGGTGCTCGTGGCGTTGGTGCTTCCCAGCCAAGACCTTGTCACGGCCCTGCTGCTCGCTCAAGGTGGGCTGATCGCGCTGTCGCTCATCCTGATAGACGAGGTGGACAACGCCTACGGAGATGCGTATTCGGGTTCTGTCTCTGCCCACAGCCTTTTCCCCAAATGGGGCGTACGTCGGTGGGGGATCATTATTGCCGCTGCTTGCACGGCCTTTGCGCTGGTGCTGCCCATGCATAGCCTGGAGCCGTTCCTGTTGTTACTGAGCTCGGTGTTCGTGCCTCTTTTTGGCGTCATTCTGGGCCGCCTGGCTTTGGGCGCCAACGCCCAGCAGTTGCTGGCCAATGCGCAAGGCGTGCACTGGACTCCAACCCTGATCTGGGTGGCCGGTATTGGGCTCTATCATCTGCTGCCCAAGATCGTACCGATGGCGGGCTCCGCGCTACCCACTCTGGCCATTTGCTTTGCAGCCTCCTACCTCACAAGGCCGCGAAGCAACGAGAACCGATAATCGACCTTGAAACAATCAACACCAAAAGGAGCCATCCATGCAGATCAAGGGTAAAGTTTTCATCGTCACAGGCGGTGCTTCCGGTTTGGGCGAAGGCACGGCGCGCATGCTGGCCGCTGAAGGCGCCACGGTGCTGATCGCCGACATGCAGGCCGACAAGGGAGAAGCGGTAGCCAAGGAGATTGGTGGCGCGTTCCTGAAATGCGATGTCAGCAATGAAGCCGACGGCCAGGCCGTCGTGGCCAAGGCCGTTTCCATGGGCAAGCTGATGGGCCTGGTGAACTGTGCAGGCGTGGGCCCTGCTGAAAAGACGGTAGGCAAGAACGGCCCGCACAAGCTGGAAATGTTCACCAAAACCATCATGGTGAATCTGGTGGGCACCTTCAACATGATCCGCCTGGCCGCTGACGCCATGGCCAAGAACGAAGCCGAAGACACAGGTGAGCGTGGAGTGCTGATCAGCACTGCCAGCGTTGCTGCCTATGACGGTCAGATCGGCCAGGCCGCCTACTCTGCCAGCAAAGGGGGCGTGGTGGGCATGACTCTGCCGATCGCACGCGATCTTGCACGCAACGGCATCCGCAATATGACCATCGCCCCGGGCCTTTTCGGAACCCCCATGCTGTTCGGAATGCCTCAGGAAGTGCAAGACTCTCTGGCAGCCAGCGTGCCCTTCCCTAGTCGTCTGGGCACCCCCCAAGACTACGCCAAGCTCGTGAAACAGATCGTTGAAAACGACATGCTCAACGGCGAAGTAATTCGTCTGGACGGTGCTATCCGACTGGCACCGAAATAAGCTGCTCGCGTGCTGCACCCAATGAGAAGGACCGATTAGCTGGGTGCGACCCGCGTCCCAATGCGGCAACTCCTGCGGAGCCCAAACATCATGTCTACCCAGCCCGAAACGATCGCATTCCTGTTTGATCAGCTTGGCGACCTGCCCGGGCTGCGCTCGCGGCGAATGTTTGGCGAATACTGTGTGTATGTAGACGACAAACCCGTCGCCTTTGTTTGCAATGACATGCTGTATGTCAAGCCCACAGACGCCGGGGTGGGCATCATGGATCCGCCGGTGTGGGGAACGTTCTATGAAAAGGTGAAGCCGCACCTTTTGGTCACAGCAGACAGGTGGGACGAACGCGAATGGCTGCGTTCACTGGTGATGGCCACAGCCGAAGCACTGCCCAGGCCCAAGCCCAAAGCAGCTCCAAAAACCGCCCCCAAGCTAGCCTCGAAAAAAAGCCGCTCACGCTAAGCGGCTATTCATGGCCCGGGGTGAATAGTGAACCCTAAACCCCGTCCGTTCGGGCCGAGCTTGGCCTGTCCTGAGCTATTCGGCGGGTTGAAGCCCTGCGCAGCGCTTCAACTATTCAAGTTCTGTGATCAACCGCGCGCTAGGCGCTTGGCGTTCGCGACCGCCTTGGCGCGCACAGGCGCCAGCCCCGCATTGAGCATGCCAAGCGTTGCACTCTGCCACAAAGCCAGTGCTGACTTGCTTGCAGGCGTGGCTTGCCCAGTCCAGGGGGGACCCCAGGGCTGTGCCATGGCCATCAACAGGGAGGGGCCGGACATCGCGGCATGCATGACCATGGCTACCCACGCTTGACCAAATGCCACCTGCTTCTCTACCACCATTTGCGTGAACTCTTTTTGGTCACGCGCCGAGGGCATGCCGCCACTGCCTGCAGTCATGCGGGCCATGCGATGGGCGACAACCTGAGGGGCAGCGAGCGCGAGGTCCGTGCTTTGACGAAAGAGCGTGGCGACTTCTCGACTACGACCGCGACTGGAGGACATAAGTTACTTCCTAAAAATGCAATCTTTACAGTCCGTGCTCCATATAGCTTCGGGGACTGCTTCACAACGCTATTCAATGCCATGCATCGGACGCTAGGCCGCATGCGTGGCGCGTTTACGCTGCATCAAGAATTACTTATCCACTATAAACACTTTTAGGGTCGAGAAGGTAGAGAGCGCCCTCCAAAGCGCTGTGTGATGGAGCGCTCAAGCTGCCCGCCTACAGGACTTGTCAGACGGATTCTGCGTTGGCCATCAGAGCGCCTGTGCGCAGGCCCAGCCGATCGGGCGAAGTATAGGCCTCACGGTACTGCTCGAATGGCATCGTGTCCGAGGCTTCGATCCGCTTGCGCGATTGCACCGACTCTGCAGCAAGCTTCTCAAAATGCTGTTGCCACTCATGCGGATAAGGCAACGCAAGCAATTCGATGCGTGTTTGAGTGGATCGCTCACGCACGAAGCCCATGAAACTGTTCCCAAACTCGCTTTGCATGGCGCTCAGCACGCGCGCGGACGGCAAGTTCTCAGGCGCACGCATGGCCGCCACCGCCGCATCGAGAGCTGCGCGGTAGGCGTTGCCACCATGAGCTGCATCAAGAGCGTCTGCGATGGGATCAAACTCACTCAGTAATTCGTTGCCCCATTGCTGCAGCGAGATCTCCCCACCATCACGCTCGAGCATGAGCCCTGGCTCCCGACCTCGAGCTGCTGTGCGGTGCTGGTTGCGCCCGAGGGCTGCAATTTCCTGCGGAGTGTCTGGAGGACTGTCCGAAAACAACGCGTGCAAGAGGAACATGTCAATGAAACGGCCCGTCTCCGCGGTAATACCAATAGGCACAAACGGATCCAGATCCATCAGGCGCACTTCGACGTACTCCACGCCTCTTTCGCGCAGCGCATGCAAAGGGCGCTCCCCCGGGAAAATCACTCGCTTGGGCCGGATGGTGCCGTAGAACTCATTTTCGATCTGCAGCAAGGTGGTCGCCAACTGGTTGTAGTCGCCGCCAGGATTGCGCAAACCCACGGATTCGTAAGCTGGGTAAGGGCGTGTCAAGGCGTCTTCCAGCGAGGCTCCGTAGCCTTCGAGGCTGTTGTAGCTGACCGCCAGAGATGTCTGGGCTTCGCTCTGGTAACCCAGACGCCCCATGCGAAGCGAAGTGGCATGGGGCAGGTACATGGTGTTTTCACTGAGCGCCTCAAGTTCGTGAGGTCGCCCTTCAACGAAGCAGGAACACACCGCGGGCGAAGCGCCGAACAAAAACAGCATCAGGAAGGCATGCCGGCGAAAATTTCGGATAAGACCAAAATACTCATCGCTGGTCACACCAGGCATGGACCAGTTGTAGTGAATACCCGAAATGGTTTGCATGCGCCGACCATACCGATGGCCCAGGCCCATCCGGTAGACGCTTTTGGCTCGCGCGACATTGGAGCTTCCGTAGAAGCCCAAGGGAATCATTTCATCCGGAGGCAATGCGCACGGCATGCTGGAGACCCAGAGCATTTCATCGCCCGCTTCATCAAGCACGCGATAGGTTTCCTGATGGATCTGCGTCAATTCTTCCAGGCAAGCTTCGACGCTACCGTGCACGCCCGTGACCAGTTCCACCTGCGATTCACTGAAATCGGTGGTGATATGGGGGTGGGTCAGCGCAGAACCCAAAGCAGCAGGATGCGGCGTGAGCGCCAACCGACCATCTGGTTGGACACGCAGGCTTTCTTTTTCGATTCCACGGCGAATACCCCGCAGTCGGTCGCCAGGCAGCGCCGCTAATTGGCTCCTTAGCTTTTTCATATCGTGTCTCATTTCTCAGGCAGGGGGGCGACGGTATCACAGGCGGCAATTCCACGCGCACGCGAGGGCTCCCGGCGGCCTGCCTGCGCTGTGATATGCAGATTTTGACCGCGTTCGGTTCTATAGTACGCGGCTTTTGCGAAACGTGCCTTGCGCGCCTGATCAGCGGTGGGCTGCCATGGCCTGGGTCACTTCGTTGGTGCCCTGGTCTGCTCCGCTCGCCGGAACGCTATCGCCAGTCCGGCTCGTGACTTCTGCCAGATTGGCCAATAGGCGCTCTGGCGTGTCCGGCGTCAAGCCCAGGTGCATCCCTTTGGTCATGGTGACGAAAGCAGCCTCGTAGGTACCTGCGCCTGCGCACAGCGTAGTACGCGAGGGGGAATCCTCGCACGCCAGCACCAGCATGGCGGGAACTACGGCTTCGGGACGGAGCATCTCCAGCACCGGGGCGGGCATCAACCCTTCGGTCATGCGGGTGGCCGCCGTAGGGGCCAGACAATTGACGCGAATGTCATGCTTGGCGCCTTCCAGGCTTAAAGTCTGCATGAGGCCCACCAGAGCCAACTTGGCTGCACCGTAGTTGCTTTGCCCAAAATTGCCGTAAAGACCAGTGGACGATGTGGTCATGACGATGCGTCCGTAGCCTTGTGACACCATGTGCGGCCACACCGCTTTGGTGGTGTGCACGGCGCCCATCAAATGCACATCCAGGACAAGCCGGAAATCGTCAAGGTCCATCTTGGCGAAAGATTTGTCGCGCAGAATGCCTGCATTGTTGACCAGGATGTCCACGCGGCCCCAGGTATCGATGGCCTGCTGCACCATGGCCTGTACCGCAGAAAAGTCTGTTACAGAGGCGCCGTTGGCAATCGCTTCACCACCAGCGGCCTTGATCTCATCCACTACCTTTTGCGCTGCAGATGCCGAACTGCCGCTGCCGTTCACGGTACCGCCCAAGTCATTGACCAGCACTTTGGCCCCGCGTGCGGCCAATCCCAGCGCATGCAGGCGACCCAGGCCACCGCCTGCACCAGTGACAATGGCTACGCGGCCGGAAAAATCGAGGGGGTTGCTCATGCCTTCACTCCTTGTATTCAAACTAGCGGACAAACCCCTGAATGTAATGCCTCGGCAGCTGTTCCATGAAATGCAAAGTCCCGCGGCCGCAGGTTGAGCCCTTGTTGCCGACGAGCGGGCTCAAGGACAGCCTATATGTCCAAAACCAACCGTGTTGATTTTGCGCGCGAGCAGCATGGCGTGAACAGATCATTCGCAGCTTGTTCCGCAGGTGTCAGACAATGGTCCCTGTGATCTGGCACGCCGGCCAAGACGCGCGTGATACAGGTCCCACAAACGCCCTCCTCACACACCGAAGGTATTTGCACCCCTGCATCGGAGAGAGCTTCCAAGGCTGTCTGGTCTTTTTGGACCACGATGACTGCTCCTGAGCTGGCGATCTGGACTTCAAAGCTATCGGTATCGCCTGAAGATTTCGGCTCTCCCGCAAAGTATTCAAAATGGACCTGCTCCTCTGGCCATTGAAGAGCTTTGACGGCATCGAGCACGGCACTCATGAAGCCCGGCGGACCACAGAAATACAGGTGCGCTTTTCCGTGGTGCTTCTTCAGGAGCTCTCCAAGTTCCAGCTTCTGGCTGGGCTCTGCGTCGTCGTGGTGGAAATGAACGTGCGCTGCGAAGGGAGAATTCTTGATGCGGCTTCGAAAAGCGGTTCGCGCCACCGAACGCGTCAGATAGTGCATCTCAAATTGGGAGCCCATACTGTCCAGGCGTTCGGCCATGCAAAGCAGAGGCGTGATGCCTATCCCGCCAGCCAGCAACAAACTGAAAGGCGCGTCATGCGCAAGCGCGAACCGATTCTTGGGAGCGCTGATTTCCAATTCATCGCCCTCGCGCAACTGCTCGTGCATGTATTTGGACCCACCTCTTGAATGCGGCTCCTTCAATACAGCGATGAGATACCGATGCGTCTCTGAGGGTTCGTTGCACAAGGAATACTGCCGCACTATTCCTTCACTTGTTGTCACGTCTATGTGCGACCCGGCCGAGAAGGCCGGCAGCGGCTGTCCATCAGACGGTGCCAATTCAAAGCTGGCTATATCCTGAGCTTCGTCGATGCGCTTTACAAGTTTGACTTTGAGCGACGTTGATGCAATGGGTTTCATGGCTTGCGACAGACTGAATTGCCGAGACTCTCGTTTTGAGAGCAATGCGTGTCAGACAAAGATTCTTAAAAGTGGATCCATTATTCCCGCAATTCGGAGGATGTCAACTCGATGACGCAACCCCTTAAGCCAAGCGCATTAGCGCATCAGCGCACTGGAGTGCGGCTGTGAATCGGCCACAGGGGCGGTTGGTGGTTTAGGCGCACCTGCAGCCTCATAGGTGCGCGCGTTGGAAGCAGGTATTTCCTGGGAGCGCCAAGCTACAGTTTGGCTATTCAGAGGTCTCTACTAACGCTGCAGTGCCAAGCTGGAGCGTGGAGCTCCCAGGGGAACAGCCGACTCCAAGGGCAACCTGGTCAGACGGAGCTCCAGCTTCGTAGATGCGCGTCTCGCAGCGGTCAGGACACGGCCGCTGCTTGGCCGGTTGCACTGCCGCCTCCGCCAGCCGCCATGGACAGTGCCTGAGGAATGGCGATGGGGACGTACTCAGGGTCCATGAGATGGATGGTCTCGAGCGCAACCCGAGCCAAGTGCGCGCTGACCAGCTTGGAGGCTTCCAATGCGGATTTTCGCTCGAAGGCGCGCAGGACCGCAACGTGCTCAGCCTGCGAAGTCATCCATGAGCGCGGCGCGTCTCTCATGTTCATGCTGCGCGCACGCTCCGAGCGAAGCCAACAGGATTCAATCGTCGCCATGATTTCCTGCCCGGCGTGTCTTTTCAACAAGGCGTTGTACTTCAAATGCAACTTTTCCCACGCCGACTTCGACCGTGCATTGATGGGGGTTATCTTATTCATGTCAGCGACAACCGAACGCAATTCGTCGAGCTCTGATGGCGTGGTCTTATTCAAAGTGAGGCCAACCGCAAGCGATTGCGCCAGGATCCAGATGGCGTAGACCCCGTCAACTTCTGATGGCGAGACGGCTTTGACCCTCATCCGGTACTGGTAAGGCGCATCGACCAAACCTTCGGTTTGCAGCATGCGCAGCGCCTCGCGCACAGGCGTGCGGCTCACCCCGAATGTTTGGGAAATGTGAACCGTGTTGAGGATGTCACCGGGCTTTAGCGCTCCGGACAGAATGTCACGCCGCAAGCGCGCATAGACATCCCGAAAGTCACCTGACACGCGCGCAGGCTGGGTTGTCCCTGCAGCAACTTTTTTGCTCTTCTCGTTCATGGCTCGTCCATATGCGACCCCATCGCTCCCCGGAGAGCGCCGAACCCGTCAAAGCATGAAGGTCAGATTGCCCAGCGGCATGTCGCGATTTATCAAGAGGATCTTCTTCAGTTTGACCTTCAAGGTGTCTTCGACTTCCTCGATGTGATGCTCGACCTTGGCTACATAAGTAGCCACTTTGCCAAGCCCGATTTGAGTATAGTCGCCCGGCCGGGCTTCAACGATCAACTGACTTGAGCGGACTTTGTAGAAGCCCGGCGCTGTACCAGTCACGCGCAGATTGCTGACGAAATGGACCGTGCGCGAGCGAGGGTTCTGTGCAGGAAACGGCAACTGCAGAAGATGGTGTACCCGCTCTTGCCTGCTCATTGAATCGTCATAGATCAGGGATGCGCTCTGCGATCTCGGCACGGCGTCGTCGATAGGTGCCCAGTAAATTCCATCTTCCGTGAAAAGATCCAGCCACGGCCGAAGTTCCAGGTCGTCGAGTAGTTCAGCCTCGAGAAAAACCAGATCTCGTATGCGGTCTTGAATGTCACTCACTGCACGGCCCTCCCCTGGGCTGTCATCAGGTCTCGCCATGAGCGCCAAAAGGCCCGGTGCACCGTCTCGCTGGACGGCAAGCCCTCGATCTCGCCATTTTCCAAAGGCTTTTCGTTGTGCATCCCACGCTCCAGGATGAGCCAATCATTCTGCGTAGCGCTCAGCCCTTGCTGGTTCAGTGCGAAAACTTCAATGTCGTCGACCGCCCCATAACCGGCAGGGCCATAAAAGCGCTCATGGCTGCGCAGCATGCCTGCGTTGTATTCATCGGAGACTCCTTCAAGCGCATAAGGGTAGACGGTTACTTCGGTCATCGCCGGCCCGATGGGCCGCCATACGCGCAACTGGTTATGGATAAGCCCGAAATTTGGGAAGATGCAAGCCGCCCCGACACCTGCGATCCACTCAAGCTCGTCTCGGCCATATTTCTCACTCAGCTGGTTGTAGTATTCAGAGTGAGGACCCTCAAACAGCTGCTCGAACTCAGCCGCTGGCTTCTGGTTGATGCCATGGCCAAAGCGCGATCCAAGAACGTTTCCACGAGCCCGCAGCAGGCGCATCTTGGCTGCGTTATCGCCCTTGTGCACACCGAAGTCACCAGTCGAGTCCCCATACTTCTGCTGAAGATTGACGAATGCTTTGTGGGTATACATGAAGTGGTAACCGTCAACGATGTTTTCAGCCTGGAACTTCCAGTTTCCTTCGTACGTACCCACAAACGGCCTTCCCGTCAGGCGTATTTTCCCCACCGGGGACTGTTGCAGTTTTCGCTCTAGAAGTTGCGCTGCGCCTCCGGCCAGGTATTGTTCGAGCGGAACAACGCCGGGGTCCATGCAGGCAAAAATAAAACCGCGGTAGTTCTCTACCCTGGCCACCCGTTGCATACCCTGAGGTTGCACAAAATCCGGGCCGTATCCGTTGGGATCGTCTCGACCGGTTATTCCGGTCAATCTCCCGTCCGTTGCGTAAGTCCAGGCATGGTATGGGCAAACGAATGCGCGGGTATTTCCGCTACGCTCGCGGCACACGACGGCGCCGCGATGGACACAGCGATTCAGCAAGACGGATAGGGCCATGTCTTGGCCGCGAGTAACGATGACTGGCTGAGTACCTATGTGAGCCGTCTTGAAGTCACCAGGCTTCGCGACTTCGCTTTCGTGCGCAACAAAATTCCAGGTTTTCTGGAAGATTCTCTCCTGCTCCAATTCGAATATGCGCTGATCGGAGTACGCACGTCCGCTGACGCGAAACGTGGCTGGGCCTTCCTGGATGAGCGCATCCACTGGATATTCATCCACACGCCAAGAAATCGTTTGAGTTTTCATCGTTGAGTACGTCCCGGAGTTTGCAACCGTGAAGCCAGCGCAATGCCTGGCATCGATAGAAGCCTATGGATAGGCTATTGATGTGCATCCAAAGGTCCGCGCCTGGTTCCAGGTGATCGCGGCCTTCGTGCAATTGCGCGGAGCATTGCTATTCGGGTTTGATATTTGCCATTTTCACAACGCGCTGCCACCGTTCCAGATCGTTCTTCACTACGCTTAGAGCGGCATCAGGATTGCTCCCCACGGCCACCAGTCCATTTTCCCGAAAGGTGCGGGCCAGATCAGGCGATTGGATGACGGTGCGTAGATCGGCGGCTATCTTTTGCGTCACTGAGTCAGGCGTTCCTTTTGGGGCAAACAGTGCAAGCCAGCCTTCCAGGGCATATCCTTTGACGCTATCGCCAATGGGCGGAAGTTCCGGCATGTCTGCAGTCCGTGCAGCGGTGCTCACTCCTACAGGCAAGACCCGACCACCCTTTGCCAGCACAGAAATCACGTTGATGGGCGTCATGACCATGGACACCTGGCCAGCCGTCACGGCATTGAGTCCTGGTGCAGAGCCCTGATATGGCACGTGCAAAATATCCACGCCAGCCATGAACTTGAACATCTCAGTGAACAGGTGGCTGCTCGATCCAGGACCAGAACTTGCATAGGTATATTTGCCCGGATTGGCCTTGGCGAGTCCGACCAGATCTTCCACACTCTTGATGCCAATATCTGGATTGACGCTCAGAACGAATGGCATTGTTGCGATCACTGAAACTGGCTTGAAATCATTGACCGGATCGAAACGCATTATTTTCGGATTGACTGCCGCAGTAGCCGTCATACCGGATGGACCGCCGACCAGCAGCGTGTACCCGTCTGCAGGTGATTTTCGGACGTAGTCCGCACCAAGCGTGGAGCTGGCGCCAGGCTTGTTTTCAACAATGACTGGCTTGTTCCATAGCAGCGAGAGTTTCTGACCGACTACACGCGCGACGACATCGGTCGCGCCCCCTGGACTGAAGGGAACTACGAGATGAACTTGTTTGCTCGGGAATGGTTCGCTAGAGACCGCGGCCATCGGCACCGTTAGCGTTAGAAGCGCCACGAAAACAGATGCAGTTTTGCAAAATAATTTCATTTTTCGCTTTCAAGAAAATGAGAGTCATCGAATTTTTGAAGCCCAGCCGCCTTGTGGCTGAAGTCACCACGTCAATCCATGAAGCGGCCACCGGAAAGATTCAAGGTTTCTCCCGTGACATAGCCGCTATCGTCCGATGCCAGATACATCGCTGCGCACGAGGCTTCCTCTGATCGCCCGGCGCGCCCCATAGGAATGCCTGAAACCAGCGCTGCCATGGCTGCATCCGTTTTGCCCGCCAGCTGAACCTCAAACAAAGAGGTTGCGATCATGTTGACTGTGATGCCTGTGGCGGCGAGCTCGGCTGCCAGCACACGCGAATAAGTAATCAACCCGCCTTTGGCCGCCGCGTAGGGAGCTACATGCTTGTGCGCACCCGTCTTTCCCGACATCGAGACAAAGGAAATAAGGCGCCCTCCCAGCTTGTGCGACACGAGCCTGCGCGCGCATTCCTGAAGCATGCAGGCCGGCCCGACAAGCTCAACATCTATGACGTTCTGCATGTATTGGCGAGAGATGCCGAGCGCGTCTCTCGTTTCGACGGGCGGGGCCACCATGATCAAGATCTGGACAACGCCCACGCGTCGCTCACATTCATCCAGAAATTGAGACGCTGCCAAGGGGTCTGCAAGGTCTACCGAAATGCAATCTGTATCTGCACCCAGTTCAGCCGAAGCCGATGCGTGCAGCGATCCCACCAGGACTTTGGCACCACACTCCTTGAATGCCTTGACGACTGCCGGGCCTACACCTACGTTCCCGCCGACCACTGCGACCACGCGCTCCGCGAATTCATTGCTTTGCGACATTTTCATTGCGATACCACGTCCATAAGAGGGTGAGGAGCAACAAGCTTTTCTGTGAAGCACCCCACGTCTTCCATGCGCGACAGCATGGCGATGGAAGAAATCAACTCTGCCGCGCGCTCCGCTCCAAAGAGCGGCGTCACAGAGTCGACAAATTTTTCTTCGAACTCCTCGTCCGTCAGCGGCGCGAGCCTATGTCCGGGCTGCGGCTTGACCACGCTGGTGAAGACTCGGCCCTCAAGATCTGTCAGTTCCACGCGGCTTGTGAATCCAGTTGCCTTCCCATCCAGGCGCTCATCTGGAATGACGGACATCTTGTCCAACAGCCCGTTCTCGCGGAGTTGCATGACGCGTTCTGGGCTGAAGGATTCAACGCCCACCCGGCCGTCCAGCAACGACACCGCTACGATGTAGGGCAGTGAATGGTCCGCCGTCTCACGCGAGGTGGGCGCCCATGGTGCGCTGCGTTTCAACACGAGATGCTCATGTACATCCTGCCCGGTGAATACGCGGACCTCACGAATAGCTGCGGGATCACCAAGCTGACCTCGCACTTCAAGCGCTGCCTGAATGGCGCTCTGTCCCCGGGAGCCTACGGGCCAACGCTTGAACATGGTCCTGCAGATGGCATTCAGTGGCTTTGATGGGTGCAGCTGATCCAGCAAGGCCACTCTTTGTTCAGCGTGGGTGGCCGTTTTCGCGAGGAAACCAAAGTTGCCTTCGAATGGTCTCACCGCACCTTCAACATTGGCCTGCGCGAGCAAGCAAGCATAAATGGCGTGCCTGATGGCGTCGCTGCCATTGAATCGCTTCCACATCGTCAGATCGCCTGCCGCGTTGAGTTCGCCGGATTCGATTTCGAGAGATGCAAAGTGGGGAACTACGGCAATGGCCAGCGCCTCACGCGTCTGAGACTCATCCAGATCCAACAGTCTCGCAGCGGCGCATGTCATGCCTATCGCACAAATGTTCGGATAGTCCCACCCGGACGCACCCAAACGAATGACGTCCATCATGGTGATGATGACCTCATACCCGACTACCAAGGCGTCGAGCATCTTCTGACCACTGCAATGCCGCGTCTCCGCCAGTGCAACCAGACCTGGCACGATGTCGCTCGGATGACCGCCGCACCCAGTTCCTATGTAGACGTCGTTGAAGTCGTAACCCCGCAGCGGTACGCCGTTGACCAGCGCCGCCGTCTCAGGACTTACGACTTCTCCAGTGCCCCAGATCCTGGCTCCCCACGGGACTTGCGAATTCCTGCCATACCTCCGCCCAGCGATGGCTGCCGGATGCCTCAAGGCCCCCAATGCAACCGCAAAGGAGTCGATGAGTACGTGCCGCACTTCGTTTTGCAAGGCCTCACTGCAACCTGCAGGCACTCCGAGTGCGAATCGAGCCAAGGCCGCTTGCGTCAAGTCAACGGCGGGCGAACTCACGTGTAGCCCCCCTGCTCTGCTGGAGTGGCACCTTGGTCCAGCGCGATCCGGATCTCACGTTTGGCGCCTGCCTGCAAAAGGGCGGAGTCTTTGATGACCGTGATCAGTTGAAAGCCCTTATCCGCGTACTGCTTGCCTGTGCGTCCTCCGGAACATTGAATTCCGGCAACGATGCCCGCGCGCTTGCACGCCTGCAGGATATCCTGCACTGCTTGCGCATGTTCCGGCTCTGCCTTGTCCAGATCAGGAGCAAGTCCCAATCCCAAGGCAAGATCGGCAGGCCCGACATAGATACCGTCAAGGCCAGGCGTCGTTGCAATCTCCTCGATGTTCTTCACGCCTTCTCTGGTCTCCACCATGACAAAACACAGAGGTCCATTTCCCAGTGTGTCGGTGTCACGTGCTGCGCTGACGACCGCCGCACGGATAGGACCGAAGGAGCGGACACCCTGAGGCGGATACCGGCAGGCTTCTACCGCTTTCTGTGCCTCGGCGCGGTTATTGACCAAAGGAACAATAACGCCTTGAGCGCCCGCGTCCAATGTCTTGGCGATGAGCCAGGCCTCATTGGCAGGCACCCTTGAAATGGGCACGCTTCCTCTGGCTTCAATCGCGGCGAACATCGCAAGGCAGTCCCCATAGTCAATCAGCCCGTGCTGTTGATCCACACAGACATAGCCGACCCCCGGCGAAACCATCAGTTCGGCTGCGAACGCGGAGGGCAGTGCGGACCAGGCGCCATACACGACGTCACCGCGCTGGAAGCTCTCTCGCAAGTTCGAAAAAGATCTCATGCTCATACCGAAAAATGGATTCATTTAAAGTGGATCCATTATTGCCGTCGTTTTCTGCACGTGTCAACAGGGAATCCGCCCTCGCCTTCGAAGTAACATGAATCGACAGCCGTTCGTACTCGCCAGTGAGCTGGGTGATGGGTTTCTTTGAGGGCGATAAGCGATGGGCGGTGGCCGGAGTCGCGGAGCTGGCTCCGTCTCCGGGTCGCTATGCCGAAGTGACTTTCGGATGTTGTTGGCAGGGCCCCGGAGTAGCGACGATCTTGGTGGCGTAGCGCTGGCGCTTAGACGACCTAAGAATGGGATGAAAAGGTGTGAGCGACTCCCTCACGCCCGACGGCCTCAGTCACGCCTTCTGAGGCAGCGCGGCAGGTCGTGTGATTCCTGGTTTCCAGGTCTCGGAGAGGTCTCCGCCCTTGTTCTGATTCAGTCAGAGAACCAAAATCGCCCTGAAGTCATTTACGTTGGTAAACGTCGGCCCGGAAATCACGAGGTCGCCAATGGCGTCAAAATATCCATAGGCATCATTGCGGTCCAGGTGGTCCGCCACCTTGTGCCCAGCGGAGGCGGCGCGAACGAGGGTGTCGGGCGTCACAAACGCGCCAGCGTTGTCTTCGACTCCATCGATGCCATCGGTATCAGCTGCCAGCGCCCAGACGCCCGGCTGGCCCTGTAGCGCCAAGGCGAGGCCCAGGCAAAATTCGCCAGCACGTCCACCCCGTCCGCGCGGCGCGCCGGCTGGCGGGGGCCGGACCGTCACCGTGGTCTCGCCACCGGAGAGCAAAACGCATGGTTTGGCAAAGGGTTCACCATGGTGGGCCACCGATCGGGCCAGAGCCGCATGCACCTTGCCGACTTCACGCGATTCCCCTTCGATTTCATCACTGAGGATGTATGCGGAAAGTCCGGCAGCGCGCGCCATCTGGGCTGCGGCCTGCAAGGACTGCCACGGCGCCGCAATGAGGTGCACCTCATGGCCTTTGAACAAGACATCGCCAGGTTTGGGGGTTTCCAGCGCACCTGACTCAAGCCTCGCGCGGATGTCCGGGGGCACAGCGATGTCATAGCGCCGAAGGATGGCAAGCGCATCAGCGCAGGTCGTGGCATCCGGCACCGTGGGGCCGCTCGCGATGACGGAGACATCGTCGCCGGGCACGTCGCTGATGGCCAGCGTCACTATCCGGGCGGGAGCGCAAGCCGCGGCGAGCCGACCGCCTTTGATGCGCGAAAGGTGCTTGCGCACGCAGTTCATCTCGGCGATATCTGCGCCGGAGTTCAGCAATTCGCGATTGATGCGCTGCTTGTCTGCAAAGTCCAGGCCCTCTGCCGGCAGAGTGAGCAGTGCCGAGCCGCCGCCAGAAATGAGAACGATCACGAGATCGTCTGCAGTCAGAGTTCCTGCCAGTGCCAGCATGCGTTCAGCGGCGGCCAGCCCTGCTTCGTCAGGCACAGGGTGAGAAGCTTCAATGACGTGAACACGCGCAGCCGACTTGACTTCACGACATGGTGTGTGGCCGTACCTGGTGACAACAAGGCCTGAAAGCGGAGCATCTGTGGGCCAATGGTCCTCTAGCGCGTGCGCCATGGCACCCGCAGCTTTGCCGGCGCCAAGCACAACAGTGCGCCCCCGCGGTGGGGCCGGCAGGTAGGTCGATAACTTGTTCGCGGGTGATGCCTCACGGACAGCACAGTCGAAAAGCTGCCGGAGAAACTCGCGCGGGTCGATCATTTGACGTCCTTGGTTGTCGCCGAGACCGCAATCAGTGTGAGCCGCCTGAGATGGACCGCAAACATGGTTGGACGATCAGGAAGTGGCATTCTCATATTCATGCGGCTGCAGCCTGGATGCGTGCTGAGGACTAGGCAGGATCTGCGGGGAACAGTGCGACTGTCTACAGCGAACGCCGAAATAGTCTAACGCCGATCACCACGCGCCGGATGTGCGCCAACTGAGCAGATGCCGTCCCTTCCCCTTTGGACGGACTCTAGGGGCAGGTGCACCGGGATAACTGTGTTCCGCATCAGACAGGCGCCCTATCTCCGATGAAAAGGGCCGCTGGCATCCTGGTTCGAAAGACGCCTACGCGACCATGCGCCGATCCACAACGGCTGCGATTCACGCAAAATGGAGGCTATGGAACTCAACTCGAACGTGATTGACACCCCCCCACGCGACGCTGCCAGCCTGGTCATGATCAGAGACGGAGCCCAGGGCCTGGAAGTGCTGTTGATGCGGCGTCATACCGATTCAAGCGTGCTGGGCGGAGCATGTGTTTTTCCTGGAGGAAAGCTGGACGCTGCCGACAGCAGTGCCGAGCTGTTGGAACGGCTTGACCGTTCGCCATCCGAGTTGCACGCAAGGCTGGGCGAGCCGGAGCTATCGCCCGCGCACGCAGCGGCTCTTTACGTTGCGGCTGCGCGCGAGGCATTTGAAGAAGCTGGCGTGCTTTACCAGCAGGTTGGCAACGCGGAAGTGGCGACGGTGGATGCTGCTGCACGTGCCAGCCTGAGTGCAGGTGAGACGTTCAATGCCCTGTTAGCCAGGCTTGGCCTCACACTGGACACAGACGCACTGGTGCCTTGGTCGCGCTGGATCACGCCGCGCCGTCCATCGGTCATGAACAAACGCTTTGACACGCGGTTTTTTCTGGCAGTGGCTCCAGCGGATCAGATTGCACGGCACGATAACTTCGAAACCACCGAGACGCTGTGGCTCACGCCGCGCAATGCACTCATCGAGTACAAAGAGGGGCGCATCGATCTGGCACCACCTCAAATCATGGGCTTGGCGCATCTGAGCAGATTCACAACAGTGGCGCAGGCTCGATCAGACGCCCTCACCCGAAAGCCTCCGCTGGTAGAGCCGGAATCATTTGAGGAAGATGGCACTCGTGTGCTCTGCTACCCAGGAGACGAGCGCCATTCGGTTCGAGAACGCGCCCTGCCCACCCCTACACGGCTCGTCTGGAAAGACAAGCGCTTTGAGCCTCCAGGCGGATTCGAGGCATTATTCCAGGAATGAAGTGAGGTTCTAAGAGCCTGTTCATAGTCTCTGCGCGAAATAACCGGGTCATCTTCGTCGGTGAAGTACCTGAATAGCGCGGGAATTATTATTTCGCGGCACAGGCGGTCAACGGCGGATGCGCTTCACCAATTGAACCAGGCCCACCACAGCGGCGCCCGCCACCATGCCCACGACCATATTGACGAGCATGCCTGCCAATGCGCCACCGATGCCCCCCATCCCGGCGGACCAGCCCTCTACCCAGTGGGCCAGCGCTGGCACGCCGTGGACCAGGATGCCGCCCCCTACCAGGAACATGGCAGCTGTTCCGGCAACCGAGAGGAACTTCATCAACCAGGGCGCCATGACCAAAATTCCCCGCCCTACGGACTGCGCAAGTTTCCCCGCCCGCTGGCTGAGATAAAGCCCCAGGTCGTCCAACTTGACGATACCGGCCACCAGCCCGTAAACACCCACGGTCATCAGCAACGCAATGCCCGACAGCACTGTGACTTGTGTCAGGAAGGGCTGCCCTGCCACAGTGCCTAGCGTAATGGCGATGATTTCGGCAGAGAGAATGAAATCGGTGCGTATGGCACCCTTGACCTTGTCTTTTTCAAGTTGCACCAGGTCCACCTCGGAATTGGCGAGCCTGGCGATCCGAGCCGCGCTTGCTGCTTCGTCCTCCCCCTCTTTATGCAAGAACTTGTGAAGAATCTTCTCGAATCCCTCATAACAAAGGAATGCGCCTCCGACCATCAGCAACGGTGTCACCGCCCAAGGAGCAAAGGCGCTGATCGCCAAGGCGGCCGGCACCAGAATGACCTTGTTCAGGAATGAACCCTTGGCCACGGCCCAAACCACCGGAATTTCCCGGCTGGCACTAAGGCCGGTGACCTGCTGAGCATTCAGTGCCAGATCATCGCCCAGCACTCCTGCCGTCTTCTTGGCGGAAAGCTTGGTAAGGACTGCCACATCGTCCGACATAGCCACCGCCTTTCGGGCCGAGACCTTGGTCATGACCGCAATGTCATCTAACAAAGTGGCGATATCGTCAAGTAGAGCGAGCAAGCTGGAGGCCATGGCAGAAGCAAGGGAATGGAGATGGGGGGATTAGATCAGGTTCCAGATCTCTGCACCTCCCAGGCCTTCACGGGAAAACGCCTATGGAAAGGCGCCGCATTGGTATGAAAATCAATGGAGCAGCCCTGTAGGGACATGTAGTACGCCCCTCACTGATTCCTGTTCGAAATCCAGTTCCTCCCTGAAAGCGTACTCGCATGACCCGTTTTAGATGGTTGATCGCCGCCATGGCCGCCTGGTCACTGGCCACCGTCACAATACCTGCCAGCGCCGCCGTCCCTCCGGCTGAACGAGCTGTTTTGGAGGAGATTTACAACAGTACGGGCGGAGCAAGCTGGTCTAACAATGCTAATTGGTTGACAGGTGACCCTTGCGAAGATGCCTGGGCAGGAGTGATCTGCATCGGAGGGCCGGAACACCATGTTTCTGAGCTCCATCTCAGCAATAACGCGCTGAGCGGCACATTGCCGGGCTTCACCGCCCTGGCTTCGCTGCAAAGAGTCAACGTCAGCTACAACAACCTGACAGGCCCCATGCCCGATTTGGCAGGGTTGACGGCCTTGGTCGGCTTCTGGGCCAATGACAACCAGTTCAGCGGTTTTCTTCCTGAACTCTCAGGCCTGACTTCGCTGGAATTTTTCTACGCCAGTGCCAATCAACTGGTGGGGCCCATACCTGATATTTCAGGAATGACGTCTTTGAAGGATTTTCGCGTCAGCACCAATAAGCTCACAGGTACCCCGCCCCCCGCACCCTCAGGCTTACTCCCTGGCGGTTCCAGTCTATGCCCTAACTACCTCCACTCGCCGTCCCTGACTGACGCTCAATGGAGTGCTGCGACGTCCGAGCTCGACTGGTCCAGATGGTGCACCCCGGGGTTTTTGGCTACTGCCAGTGCCGGTGCCGGTGGCAGTATTGATGGGCCGGCAGCAGTGGCTTTGCTGCCTGGTGAAACCGCCTCTTTCACATTGACGCCAGATACCAACTTCGTCATCGATACCACAGGAGGTACTTGCGGAGGAACCCTGGCAGGCAATACTTTCACGACCAACCAGGTTCAGCAAGACTGCACGGTGACGGTGACCTTCAGGCCTGTGACCTACCAGGTGACCCCGAGTGCAGGACCTGGAGGGTCCATCACGCCTGCAACCCCTCAGACAGTGCCAGCGGGCGAAACCGTCGCATTTACTGCAATGCCTAACCTCTCTTACGCCGTAGATACTCTGCTGAGCACTTGCGGAGGGTCTCGCGCGGGCAACCAATTCACGGCAGGCCCCGTGACGGGCGATTGCACGGTGACTGTGACCTTCAAGGCTCTTCCTGTCATGGCCGTGCCGTCGCTTGGCGAGTGGGCCTTGTTATTGACCGGCCTGCTTGCTGCAGGGTTGGGCGCGCTTAGACTGCGTCGACGGGCCACGCCATAGGCTCTGGCCACTACCTGCTCGCGACCGGGCTTCCCTGGGGGGCTTGCGCCCCCAACCCGGCCCCATCAGTGCGTAATCAGCCCGTCTGACTCGAGGTCAACCACTTCCAGTGCGCGAAGAGCCGCAGCATTGGCCAGCCAGGCATCAATGCGGGTGCAGTCATGTACGGTGCGGAATTCGTCAAATGCCGCTTGCGCTTCAGGGTATCGAGTACGCAGAGAGCTCAACCACTGCTTGAGTCGACCCGGCCGGTGGCGCTGTTCCACGCGTAAGCTGATTTGCCGCCAAAATTCGACTATAAGAGGCATCAAATCGCTCCAGGCGACTCGTGGTTCTGCGTCAGCATGGATGGCCAGCCCAACTGAGGGCCCCGCCAATGATTGCATGCGTATAGCAAGCGCCAGGCCGGGGTCACGCACCATGCCGCGACCAATCATCAAGTCCTTGCAGCCGGTCACCTCACGGCATCGGAGGGCATCCTGCACACTCCAGATATCCCCGTTGGCCACCACCGAAAGGCGTACCGCCTCCCGAACTTCCGCCACGCGCTCCCAGTAGACCGGGGGCTTGTACCCCTGGGCTTTCGTCCTCGCGTGAACGACCAACTCGTCGGCGCCAGCCAGGTCTATAGCCTGCGCGCATTCGATGGCCCGCGAGGCGTCCTGCACACCGAGCCTGATTTTGGCCGATACAGCTATTTCTTTTGGCACCGCAGTGCGCACCTCTGCCACGATGCGATGAATGAGTTCTGGCTCGTCCAATAGCACCGCTCCACCACGATGCCGATTCACGGTCTTGGCAGGACAGCCGAAATTGAGATCAATACCCGCCGGCCTCAGTTCGGCAAGGCGTGCCGCATTTTCGGCGAGGCAGCCAGGGTCCGACCCCAGCAGTTGGGGTCTCACCAGCACGCCGGCCGGCGTGCGACTGCCGTTCAGGAGCTCAGGCACCACGCGCGTGAAGACCCGCTTGGGCAAAAGCTGATCCGTGATACGGATAAACTCGGAAACGCAACGATCCACGCCGCCGACACGAGTGAGCACGTCGCGCAGTGTGTGATCGAGAAGGCCCTCCATGGGGGCTAGCAGAATTGCCAAAGTTGAGTCCGGAAAATGGTATCGGGTGGTATTGTCACCTGAGCATCTAGCAATTCCTACAAGGTTGCTATCGCGTACTAAGGTACGATGGCATAAAAGCTATACCACGAGAACCGCTGTCAGCAGCTAGTTCGGGTGCCCGGTCCCGATACCAGGCTAAGCCAGGGAGATTTTCAAATGAAGCCATTCGCCTCCAAAAGTTTCAGTTACAGCCCCTATGCACTTATAGTGGCCCTGCTGATCTCTGCACCAGCTACGGCCCAGGAAGCACCAGCTCAGACTAGCGCGACGCAGGAAGCGCCCGCTGCAGCTATGGTGCAAATAACACCTGCCGATAATCGGCACGGAACCTTGAAGTCCGTCCAGGGAGACGTCACCCTCGTGCGCGGCGATACGCGCCGTCCGGCAAAGTCCGGCGATGGCTTTCTCCATACCGACAGACTACTGGTAGGTGCCAAGAGCGCTGCCGCCTTGACGTTACAGGACGGTACAACCCTCGCCGTGGGCCCAGACAGCGAAGTCGATCTGGAAAAGTTCAGCTATGACCCGACCACTCAGCACGGCAGCATCATGGTGCGGCTCGCTCGCGGCAGTCTGAGAATGGTCACTGGCTTGATCGCCAAGCTAAAACCCGAAGAAGTCAGCGTCAGAACGCCGACTGCTGTCATTGGCGTACGCGGAACTGACTTTATCGTGGAGGCCGAGGCTCCATGAGGATATTCCTAGCGGTAGTTTTACTCGCTACGTTGTTAGGTTGCGCCCCAGCTACTCGAGTGACCCTATTGCCTTTGCCGAGCAAACGGCCAAGCTCCGTGGAAGTCAAGACGACAAGCGAAACCTGGGCAATGACGATGCCCTTCGAAGTTGCCAACGTCACATCGCGCGGTAGCATTTCGGCTGATCGAACCAATGCGGCTGATGTCCAGCAGAGGCACGCAGCACTGCTGGCGGTACAACCAGCTCCACCGGAACGCTTTATCTTGTACTTCGCAGCCGGTGGCTGGACACTGACGCCTGAATCCGAGGCGGCCATGGGAGGCATTCTCGCCCAGGCAACCGCTCGCCCAGGAGGCGAAATCCTGATCGTCGGCCATACAGATACCGTCGGTAGCCTGGAATCGAACGATACACTTTCCAAGCAACGTGCCTCTGTCATCCGCGAGCAGGTCATTCAGCGCGGGTTCCCCCCCCTGCTGGTCCAGGCCGTGGGCCGTGGAGAACGTGAACCCGCCATCGCCACCGGCAATGGCGTGGATGAACCCAGAAACCGGCGGGTTGAAATAGTAGTACGTTAATTGAGAAAAACCTGAGATGCGGATCGGAGTACTCACTGGCGGTGGAGACTGCCCGGGCCTGAACGCGGTGATCCGCGCAGTGACCAAATCGATGCTTCGCTGCTGCCAAGCCGAAGTGATCGGCATCGAAGACGGATTCGCGGGGCTTCTGGAAGGGCGCACCCGTCCCCTTGACTGGGAGGCGGTCAGCGGCATTCTTTTTTCCGGTGGCACTATCCTGGGGACCAGCAATCGAGCCGATCCGTTGGCCGACGAGCAGACGACCCAAGTGGCGCTTGAGCAAGCTCGCAAGCTGGGCCTGGATGCGCTGGTGGCCATTGGGGGCAACGGCACGATGACCATCGCCCACGGTCTTGCTCAGCGAGGACTGAACATTGTCGGCGTGCCCAAGACCATAGATAACGATATTGAAGGCTGTGAACGCAGTTTTGGTTTTGATACCGCGGTGGCGACAGTCACGCAGGCACTGGAGCGCGTGCAAACCACAGGTCAAAGCCATGGCCGCGTCATGATCGTCGAAACCATGGGGCGCTACGCAGGCTGGATTGCACTGGAAGCGGGTATCGCAGGCGCAGCCGATGCCATTTTGCTGCCTGAAATAGATTTCAATCCGGAAGTGCTCATAGAACTCTGCCGCGAGCGCGAAGCCAGGCCCCGCTACACGGTGATTTGTATCGCGGAAGGCGCCAAGCCAAGTGGCGGGCAGATGACGGTCGAACGCACCATCGAAAACAGCCCGGATCCCATACGCCTTGGCGGGGTCGCGCATCACTTGCGCGCGCTGCTCGAGCCACGGCTGCGCAGCGAAGTACGCGCAACCGTTCTGGGCCATGTCCAACGAGGTGGCGCTCCTACACCGTTTGACCGCGTCCTGGCCACTCAGTTTGGCAACCATGCAGCGCAACTGGTGGAGAGGGGACAGTTCAATCGAATGGTGACACTGGAACACGGCACGATGAGCAGCATATTGCTCGCAGAAGTTGCCGACCGTACCCGCCAAGTTCCCCTTGATCACCCGTTACTGGAAACGGCACGCGATATTGGTGTGTGCCTTGGAGAGGGCTGACAACTTGTCCACGCGGCATTTTCAGGCTGATTTTTTCGCATGTAGGCTTTTGCAGGTGTTCGTGGGTTTTTTGTAGGCCCTGGTAGGTGATAAAGGGCCGAATCCGCGATGGATTTGATGGAGCGCCCCCAAAGTCCCGTTACAGTGACGAAATGAAATTTGGAGTATTTGGCATGGCCAGCCTTCGCAAGGTGGCAAGTGCCTCAATAACGGCGTTAGCAGCGGCTGGAACGCTTGCCCTGGTTACAGTTTTGTCTACAGGCGCTGCTAGCGCCGCGCCTGCTTTTGAAGACAGCATCGCCCAGCGCACGCTGGCCTGTGTCGCTTGCCACGGAGAGCAAGGTCGCGCAGGACCGGACGGCTACTACCCACGGCTGGCGGGAAAGCCGGCGGGTTATCTGTACAACCAATTGCTCAACTTCCGGGATGGCAGAAGACACTATGGGCTGATGACGCGCATGGTTGACCTTCTCGACGATGCCTATCTCATGGAAATAGCCGAGCATTTCGCCTCCATGAAGGCGCCCTACCCTCCGCCGTCAGCCTCGTCGACGCCGCCTGCGACCGCAGTCATGGAGCGTGGGCAAACACTCGTACTGCACGGGGACAGCATGTTGCGTATTCCGGCATGCGTCCAATGCCATGGACAAGCCCTGACCGGCGCGCAGCCCAATGTTCCCGGCTTGCTTGGTCTCCCGGTGGACTACCTGATGGCCCAACTCGGGGGCTGGAGAACTGGCCAGCGGCGCGCGCACGCGCCAGATTGCATGGCCACCATTGTTCAGCGCCTGTCTGATCGCGACGCCTATGCGGCGATTACATGGCTTGCCAACCAGCCAGTGCCTGCCAAGGCCGGCGATGCCTCCAGCCTTCCCCTGCGCGTAGAGGGGCCCAACGATCTCAAATGCGGCAGCGCGGCCGCACCGGGAGCACCGCGGTGAAGGCACTGGCAATCAAAACTCTGCTGATCTCCACTGCACTGGTGTTGGTCGCCATGGGCTGGCTATGGCATGTGAATTACAACGACGGCATAGACGTTTCCGGCGCAGTCGAGAAGACCCATGGAAGTGATCAAGTTGCGCAGTTGGAGCGGGGCGCTTACCTGGCCCGTGCTGGCAATTGCATGGCCTGCCACACGACGCGAGGCGGTGCCCCCTGGGCAGGCGGGCGTGGAATTCCAACGCCCTTTGGAACCTTGTATTCAAGCAATCTTACGCCGGACCCCGAAACCGGCATTGGCCAGTGGAACGCAGCCAGCTTCTGGCGTGCGCTTCATAATGGCCGCTCAGCGAACGGGCGACTGCTGTATCCAGCCTTTCCCTACACCCACACCACCCAGTTGGTTCGCAGCGACTCGGATGCCATTTACGCTTACTTGAAGAGCTTGCCTGCAGTGCGCTCTTCAGTACCCGAACACCAACTGAGCTGGCCGTATGGAACCCAAGCTGCGCTGGCCGTCTGGCGCGCGCTTTACTTCAAACCTGGCAGCTACATTGATGAACCGCAGCAGGGTGAACAGTGGAATCGTGGCGCCTACCTGGTGCGAGGAGTGGCACATTGCTCAGCCTGCCACGCTCCCCGTGATGGACTGGCCGGGGCAGACTGGCAGAAGTTCACCGGCGGCCTGATGCCCGCCCAGGGCTGGTATGCACCGTCGTTGATTTCTTCCCGTGAAGCCGGTGTCGGCGATTGGCCCGTGCAGGACATCGTTCAACTCCTGCGCACCGGGTATGCACGCAATGCGTCTGCCAGTGGTCCCATGGCCGAAGTGGTAAGCCAAAGCACCCAATATCTCTCCGCGGAAGATCTCACCGCCATGGCGGTCTATCTGAAATCTCTGCCTGCGCAAGAGTCAGCCTCTTCACCCACTGCTTCAGTCAGCAGGCGGGCAGGAAACGGAGCTATAGCAGGCCAGAAGATCTACGAGAACCGCTGTGCTACTTGTCACGGCGCCGAGGGCGAAGGTCTTGCAGGAGCGTACCCACCTCTTGCTGGCAATCGCGCCGTGACTCTGCCCAGAACTGAAAACCTGATGCAGATGGTGCTGTACGGAGGTTTTGGAGCCTCGACCTCTGGACACCCCCGGCCCTTCGGCATGCCTCCTTTCGTGCTGGAGCTTCGCGATACGGAACTGGCTGCAGTGCTCAGCTACATACGCAACAGCTGGGGCAACCACGCACCAGAAGTCTCGGTATTGGATGTTCATACGATGCGAGCCGAGTCGCGGAGCACCCTTGACTGACTGGATTTCGGGCGTCCCCATGTTTGATGGCGTCGTGCTCTATGAAGACGATCATTTGCTGGCGCTTGAAAAGCCGGCTGGCCTTTTGGCCGTGCCTGGCCGTGGTCTGGAAAAATGGGACTGTATGGCCACGCGCGCATCAATGCGTTGGCCAGATGCATTGGTAGTGCATAGACTGGACCAAGCCACCAGCGGCATCATGCTGATGGCGCGCGGTGCGGATATGCAACGCCGCCTCTCATCAGCTTTTGCGGACCGTCTGGTCCACAAGCGCTACGTGGCGATGGTTCATGGCCTGCCTTCTGAGCCTGAATCCGATGATGGCTGGGGCGAGATCAACCTGCCCATGATGCCGGACTGGCCGCGCCGCCCGCGCAGCAAGATCGACCTGGAAAACGGCAAACCCAGTCAGACCAGGTGGAAAGTGTTGGCACGACATGAGACGGATCAGAGAGCACGCTTGATCCTGGAGCCCGTCACCGGCAGATCGCATCAGTTACGTGTGCACTTGCAGGCAACGGGCCATCCTATTGTGGGCGACACCCTCTATGGACCCAAAGATGGCTCGGAGAGACTCATGCTGCATGCGTGCGAATTGAAGCTGAGGCACCCTGCGCTCGAGACGGAACTGAATTTTGTCAGCCACGTGCCATTTTGAACCGTTGGAAAGCCGCGACAACCCAATCCATACAGATTTGACCGCGGACAACTCGCGGCTTTTTCTGACATTCTTTGTTTTTTTGTTACCGCACAATAACTCCGTCAACAAAACAAATTGGAGTTAGAGAGATGAAAAACCGTACGCCCTTCCGTTCCGCTTGCCTCGCTGCCGCTATTGCCCTGGGCGGCTTCGCCATCGTGGGTTGCACGACCACCCCGCCTAATGCACAGGGCGCGCCACGTGCTGACAAAACTTCCATGGACTCACAGGTCGATGCCACGCTCGCACGCCTGTACAACGTAGTGCCAGGTTCACGCGAGATGGTTCAGAAAGCTGCCGGCGTACTGGTGTTCCCGTCCGTGGTGGGCGGCAGCTTTGTAGTTGGTGCCGAGTATGGCCGCGGTGCATTGCGCGTCGGGGGCCGTACAACGGATTACTACAGCACCACCGCTGGCTCTATCGGCTTCCAGGCCGGCGGACAATCCAAAGCCATCGTTTATGTTTTCAACTCCACAGAAGCGCTGAACAAATTCCGCGCAAGCAATGGCTGGAGCGCAGGTGCTGACGCTACCGTTACCATGGGTCGCGTGGGCGCCAATGGTTCCGTGGACACACAGACCATTCAACAACCAGTCACCAGCTTCGTGCTGACCAACGTGGGTCTGGAAGTCGGTGTGTCTGTTCAAGGTGCGAAGATCAACAAGGTCACACTGTAAACTGACCTGCTGCTCTTGGAAGGCGCCGGTGATGGCGCCTTTTTTCGTCCGGACGTTGCAATGTATCGCCAGGCTTTGTAGAACTGGTACTGCTTGTGAAACTCCTGCAGCCAGAGCACTCTCCCCGGCGCTTTTGGAAAGGTAAGTCCTTTGAGAATCTATGTCACAAGTGTCTTTGTCGATGATCAATCCAAGGCACTGGAGTTCTACACCAAGGTTCTTGGTTTCACCGTCAAGCATGACGTGCCGTTAGGCGAAAGCCGCTGGCTCACGGTGGTTTCAAATGAAGAGCCTGCCGGCACTGAACTGCTGTTGGAGCCCAGCGTTCACCATGCCGTTCCACCTTATAAAAGAGCCCTGCTTGAAGATGGCATTCCGGCCGCGTCGTTTCAGGTAGATGATCTTGACGTTGAATACGAGAGGCTACTAGCCCTTGGCGTCATCTTTACTGTGGAACCTATCAACGCAGGTACGGTTCGCATGGCCGTCTTTGACGACACCTGCGGCAACCTTATCCAACTCGTTCAATTAAGTGGCCGTTAGGCTCAAAGCATCCGCGCGTGACTGAACCGCTTGCCGCCTAAGTTACCTTCACAGCATTGATGAGAGACTCCTCAGCTCATCTATAACGGGCTCAAGACCCCGCCATACAGCAAGCCAAGCACCAGCAGGCCAAGAGCCCATCGGTAATAAACAAACGGCATATAGCTGCGGGTCGACACGAATTTCAAAAAGGCCACGATGACACCGTATCCCACTCCAAAAGCAATCAACGTAGCCAGCGCTGTAGGGCCCGCGGCAATGGGGCTGCCGAGCTCCCAGCTTCTGAAGAGCTGATAGAAGCCGGAACCCGTGACCGCAGGTATGGCCAAGAGAAAGGAATAACGTGCCGCTGCCTCTCGCGTGAAGCCCATCATCAGACCTGCCGTGATGGTGCCCCCGGAGCGGGATACCCCGGGGATAAGAGCCATCGCTTGAGCAAAACCGAACGCTATGCCTTGTATCCAGCTCAGTTGATTCAGAGTGCGTACTTTCCGGCCATACCTGTCCGCAGCGGACAGCACCAGGGCAAAGGCAATCAGCATGAACGCCGTCAGGTAGAGGTTGCGAAGCGAACCCTCAATCCAGTCCTTCAGTAAAACTCCGAAAAAGACAATGGGCAAGGTGCCTACGATAATGAGCCAGCCCAGCCGGGCGTCAGCTTGAGCGTAGGGTCTGGACTTGATCAGCGACGCCGTCCAGGCCCGCAGGATCCTCACGATGTCGTGCCGGAAGTAGATCAGCACCGCTGCCTCGGTGCCCAACTGTGTGATGGCCGTAAAGGCCGCGCCCGGATCCTGCCCTGAGGGGAGCAGAGGCCCCATGATGCGCAGATGAGCGCTGGACGAAATAGGCAGGAACTCCGTCAAGCCTTGAATCAGCCCCAGAAATGCGGCCTCCAACCATTGCATGGACGTCGTCACGATAGGTGCCTTTCTGGCTCGGCCATGATCGGCACGACACCGATAGCGCCCCGGGAGCGAGTTTCACTGCCTCGCAATGCCTCACCAGTCTGAATGTGGGCGGCTCTTCGCCCAAGTTGCGTCCGATCGTGGACCTTCAATGTTCAATCCTGAAAGACGATGGATTCCCTGGTGCGTGGCACATCGACTGATTGGGGTAGCTCTGACTCAAAAAAAACAACACCAGGTAGCCTAAAGAAACGAGAGCGAAAGGCTTTCAATTCTACAAGTCCGAGCTTGAATTAATTCTTCCGCGGCTCTGCGCATATCGGTCATCGTTACGTCATCCAGCCGAGAACCTAGCGTGTGACGCAAGGCCATATCACCTTTAGTTATGGGCCAGGGAATTAATTTCACTACCGGTGCACGTCACGCTTGCCTAGACTGCAGCCAATCCAACAAGCGCTTATCAAACAGCGCAGACAACATAGCCCGCCCTATGCGCCGCAAACCCAACTTCCTTCTGATCACGACAGATCAACAACGCGCCGACCATCTGGGTTGCTATGGCAACCCGCAAGTGCGCACACCCCATCTTGACGGTCTGGCCAAAAGAGGGACGCGCTTTGAACGCATGTATGTCGCCACCGGCGTATGCATGGCAAATCGGGCCTCGTTGATGACGGGCCGTATGCCGTCCGCGCACGGCACGCGCTGCAATGGCATTCCGTTGGCCCGCAATGCCACCACGTTCGTGGACCTGCTGCGCGATGATGGCTACTGGACCGGCCTCGTAGGCAAGTGCCATTTGCAGAACATGACTGATCTGCCTGCTGAGGCCCCACGTCATGTCATTCCCGACGGCTTGCGAGCGCCCACGGCAGTACACGCGGACGCAGTGACCGCCCGGTGGAGCGAAGGCGGCTACGAGCAAGAAATGGTTAGCCGCTGGCGCACAGACCCGGCACACCGTGTGCAGACACCGTACTATGGCTTTGACCATGTCGACTTGTGCACCATGCATGGCGATATGGTTGAAGGCGACTACGCACGCTGGTTGCGCGAAGTAGCAGGTGATATCGATCTTCTCCGCGGCCCCGCGAACGCCCTTGCCGATGACCGGTATCCTGCGCCTCAGGCCTACCGCACACGGGTACCCGAGCATCAGTACCCTTCGGCCTGGGTGGGCGACCAGACATTGGCCTTTCTTGACGGTGCCGCGCAACGCGGGCAACCCTTCTTCTTGCATTGTTCCTTCGCCGACCCTCATCATCCCTTCACGCCCCCAGGCAGGTACTGGGACATGTATGACCCGGAACAGATGGTGCTGCCGCGCTCTTTTTATCAAGCTGCTGACGACTCGTTCGCTCCAGTAGCGGCCTTGCACCGGGAGCGTGCGAATGGAGTCGGCCGTATCAATTCGACCGTAAGCTTCGCCGCTCACGAGCGAGAAGCCAAGGCTGCCCTTGCCTTGACCTACGGAATGATCACCATGATCGACGACGTGGTAGGCCGTATCCTGGCGCAACTCGAACGCACTGGACTCGATGAAAACACCATCGTGGTCTTTACCAGCGACCACGGCGATTTCATGGGGGATCACGGTCTGCTCTTGAAGGCAGCGCTGCATTACCAGAGCCTGGTTCGCGTGCCCTTCATATGGTCCGATCTGGGCACGCCGCCCTCGCAAGTCAAGGTCAGCTCCACACCGGCACTGGCCTCCACCATCGACATTTCCGCCACGATATTGGCACGCGCAGGATTGGCTCCTTTTTACGGAATGCAGGGGTGCGACCTGCAGCCCGTTCTCACGGGCGAAGACCACATTGGCCGGAGCGCCGTGTTGGTGGAGGAAGACGGTCACGCGCCCACCTTCGGGCTGAAGGTTCCTGTCCGTGCGCGCACCGTGGTCACGGACACCCACCGTCTGACCACCTATGACCAAGCCGGCTGGACTGAGATGTACAACCTGCAGAGCGACCCTGATGAGCTCGTCAACCTGATCAACGATCCCGCACACGCCAGCGTACGCGCCACCATGTTCGAAACGATGACACGGGAGCTCATGCTGGCCGACGATCGTTCACCTTTTCCCATGGGTCGCGCCTGATCGGCCAAGCTGGCCGCCAAGCCCGCGCCCAATACCTCATCCCCCTTCCCGCAGACCACGGACTCCAGAATCCTCTCGATGACGCCAGGAGACAAAAAAATGCCCACATCCCAACATATCCGCCGCAGCTGGCTTTACGCTGCCGCCATCGCCGCCTCGAGCCTGTCCATGTGGACCATTCCGGCCGCAGCCGCCGACTTCCCGAGCAAGACGATCACGCTGATCACGCCTACGGTTCCGGGCGGCGCCATGGATGCGGTGGCACGCCTCGTTGCGCAGCGACTCAGCCCGCGCCTGGGCCAGCCAGTGGTCATCGACAACCGACCCGGCGTGGGAGGCACCCTCGGGGTCGGCCAGGCTGTGAAAGCTCAACCTGACGGGCACACGCTTGTCATTGCTGCAGACTCTTACCTGACGGTGTCTCCGCGCTTGCTCAAGGGCGGCGCAACGCAGAACTTCAAAGACCTGGTGCCTGTCATCGAGCTGGGAGCAGCGCCGATGGTGCTGGTCGCACACCCTTCGCTGAAGGTCTCCAATATGGCGGAATACGTAGCCAAAGTGCGCGCTCAGCCGGGGAAAATTGCGTATGCATCCGCGGGCCTGGGCTCACCTCACCATTTGAATATGGCACTGCTGGAACAGCAGCTCGGGCTCAAGCAAAATCATGTGCCCTACAAAGGCGGGCCTCAGGCCTTCAACGACGTCCTTGCAGGGCACTCTGACCTGATGTTCATAGTGATGAGCACTGCAGAGCCCCACATCAAGAGCGGTGCTCTTTTGCCACTCGGTGTTTCGGGCGCCAAGCGCCTGCCCGACTTCCCATCTATTCCCGCCATTTCGGAAGAAGTCCCTGGTTATGAGAGCGAATTTTGGTTCGCAATTTTTGCACCTCCCGGGACACCAAGCGCCATCGCACAACGCCTGAACAAGGACATAGCAGCAGTGCTCGCCGAACCGGAGGTCGTCAAGGGCATGAAGTCTGTGGGCATGAGCACCGTGGCAGATACCAGTTCAAATGCGCTCGAGCGGAAGCTGCGCCGCGATGACGAAAAGATGAACAAGCTGATTCAGAGCCTGGGGCTGAAGCCTGAATAATTCCACTCCCACGCACAAGGTGCAGGTATGACTGGCTTCGGGCATGATCCAAACGTCGAAAGAGGATCCGCCTGATCATGAGTACCTCACCGCTGCACCACCGTATCAGCCTCAGTCAGCTTCGCCTGCTGGTGGCCTTGGCTGAAACAGGCTCACTGCAACGCGCGGCTGACGCAGTCCACATCTCACAGCCAGCGGCCACTAAAGCGCTGCAGCAACTCGAGCAAGGCGCGGGTGAAATGCTGGTGCAGCGCCGCGGAATAGGCAGCGTACTGACTCCACAGGGAGAGATACTGTGCCGCCGTGCGCGTCTGGTGCTGGCAGAACTTCAGGACGCCGAAAGAGAGTTGGGCCTGTGGCACAGCGGTGCGGCCGGGCACATCACGATTGGAACGCTACCCGTCTCTACGCCCCACCTGGTGCCCATTGCTTTGTCGCAGCTCCTGCAGGTTGCCCCCCGGATTACGACGACCGTACTGGAAGGCAATTCAGAAGCGATGTTCAAAGACCTCAAGGCCGGCGGAATTGATCTTCTGGTGGGGCGCTTTTATCCAGGTCAGGACGAAGAATTAAGCACCGAAGCCTTGTACAAATCTGTATTCCGACTGGGAGTGCGGACAGGTCATCCACTGACATCGTCTCCGCACCTTGAATGGAGCGACGTATTGGCCTACCCATGGGTACTTCCGCCCGCAGGTGTCCGAACAAGGCCAGCCCTGGACGACATGTTTCGCCGCGCACTTGTGAGCCCGCCGAAGACTCCGGTGGAATCCACGTCCTATCTCGTCATGCGTTCGCTCATGTTCAATTCCAACATCGTCTGCCCCATGCCTATCGAAGTCTTCCAGGACGACGTGAAACTGGGGTTGACCCAGTTACTGCCTTTTGAGCTGGACCTGACGGTGCCGCCGATCAGCGTGGTCTGGCTTGGCAAGCGCGACCCCAGTCCAGCCGCGCGCGCATTTATCGAACAATTACGCCTCGTGAGCCGCGGCAAAGGACCTTGACTCAAGCGCTAAGCTCGGCACGAAATTATCCTTCCGATACCTCCATTTCGGCTGCTTGCTCTGAGCAGGGACAATCCACTAATATGAGCCGCATGCCCTCGATTCACACCCCCTCCCCTCAACACCTTTTCATACTCACTGGCGCATCGCGTGGCATGGGCCGTGCAATGGCAGAGCAATTGCTGGCACCTGGTCACACCCTGCTGTGCATCTCGCGCGGGGTATCAGACCCTCTGCAATCGCTTGCGGATAAGACCGGGGCACGCCTGACCCAATGGTCTGCCGATCTGAGCGATGGCGCAGCCGCCAGCGCAAGATTAAGTGAGTGGTTGAGTACACAGCAGCCAGGAGCCTGTCTCAGCGCCAGCTTGATCAATAACGCTGGTGTCATACCGGCCATTGTGCCGCTTCGCGATTCCGATCCAGCGGATCTGGCCCAAGCCCTGCGTGTGGGGTTGGAGGCCCCCATGCAACTGACCGCGGCGTTCCTGGACAGCACTCGGGACTGGCAGGCCCCTCGCAGAGTGCTCAACATATCCTCCGGCCTCGGCCGCCGCGCCATGGCATCCCAAGCGGCCTATTGCGCTGCCAAAGCAGGTATGGATCATTTCACCCGCTGTTTGGCGTTGGATGAAGCTGGACAAGCCAATGGCGCCAGAGTTTGCTCCCTCGCGCCCGGCGTCATTGACACGGATATGCAGAGCCATCTGCGAGGTGCCGATCAATCGAGTTTCCCTGATCGCGGAAACTTCGAGCGATTGAAAAGCGAAGGCCAGCTCACATCACCAGAAGATGCTGCGCGCCGTGTACTGGCCTGGCTGCAGCGGCCTGATTTTGGTGCGGAACCCGTAGACGACATAAGAAACTCCAAAGCGATTTCTTAGCTGTCGCCCAACCTCACGCCAGGAACGGGTGCCTGGGAAACAGGGTGCTCAGCGTCGGTTGCTGGCGGTCGGCGTCCGACAGAATGGGGGCTGTGTCTGGCCAGGATACGTTCAAATGCGGATCGTTCCAAGCCACCCCTCCCCTGCCCTTGGGGGTGTATTCCTCAGACACGTCGTTCAGATAGTCGGTCTCCGCATGGCTGTAGAAAGCGTTGGCCAACCCGCGGTGGATAAACAACCGGTCCAGGCGGCCAGGGCTGTCGCCCAGCAGGAACTGCAAGCTCGTCCCAAAGGTGAGGCTGTCAGGACGGACATCTGCCACGACACATGTCGCCAGGCCACGGGGGACATAAATCAGCTTGTCCCAGGGTTCGATATGAAAACCGCGCAGCACCTTCGCTCGCGAACGTGAGTGGTTGCCTTGGCGCAGCCGAGGTTCACGGCCAAGAGCTTGCGCCAATTCACCATGTTGATAGGTCTGCTTGAAGTAGCCCCGCTCGTCATGGCGCATATCCCAGGTGACGACCAGGAGACCGGAAATAGAGGTGCTTAGAACAGGCATGGAGCTCTTGAACACAGTAATGCACCGAGCGGTAAGATGGCCATTATGACCAGTATCCGGGCCACGGTTGTGGTCCCCACCTTTGACCATGGCCCGCTTATTGAGCTGGCGGTGAACAGTGCGCTCCGACAGAGCGTGCCGGTAGAAGTGTTCATCATCGGAGATGGCGTGCCCGAGGGCCACAAGCCCTTTTTGCGCAAATTGGCAGCGCAAGATCCCAGGGTGCGCTTTTTTGATCATCCCAAGAGCCCTGGCAGGGGTGAGCGCTACAGGCACGAGGCGCTCCTGCAAGCGCGGGGTGAGATCATCTGCTATCTATGCGACCGCGATCTATGGCTGCCCGACCATGTGGCGCAATTGCTGCATCTGCTGCAAAACGCCGACTTCGCGCACTCCCTGCCCTTGCATTTGCTGCCCGATCAGACCTTGTTCTTTCCCTTGGACCTGGCTCACCCCGCGTTTCGCGATCAGGTCATCACCCATGGCAATCGCATACCTTTATCGTGTGCGGGCCATACCTTGAACTTTTACAAGCGCATGCCCGAAGGCTGGAGTGATACACCTCACGGTGAGCCCACCGACTGGCATATGTTCCGAAAATTTTTACGCCTTGCAGAATGCAGGTGCGCCAGTGGCACGCTTCCGACTGCCCTCACCTTTCCCAGCCCGCCACGCAAGGCGTGGGCACCGGAGACCAGGATGCTGGAACTGCAAGCATGGCAAGCGCGCATTGCCAGCCCTGTGGAGCAGCAAAGACTGATGCTTCAATTGCTGCAGATGGCAATCAGGTGGCGCGACCACCACATCGCCGGTTTTTTCCCTGCTTGAGTGTCGGCGTCCGCAGCGGACACTGCCTGAGCACGCATCAGCCTCCGAAACGCAATCCTCTCAGTACACCTGCGGAACAATGATCTCGCCAGGGACCTGATGGCGCCGGTAGTGTTCATGGCGAAGCCTGGGCGGCAATGTGATGCTGGGCCGCTCGACTTCTGTGTAGTTCACCTTGCTCAGCAAATGGGCAATGCAGTTGAGCCTGGCCTTCTTCTTGTCATCAGCGGGCACCACCCACCAGGGTGCTTCCGGAATATGGGTGCGATCCAGCATGACTTCCTTGGCCTGGGTGTAGGCCTCCCATTGGCGGCGGCTTTCAAGATCCATGGGGCTGAGCTTCCACTGTTTGAGCGGATCATGTATGCGGCTGAGAAAGCGCAGCTCCTGCTGCTCGTCGGAGATGGAGAACCAATACTTGATGACCTGGATGCCCGAGCGAACGAGCATGCGCTCAAATTCCGGCACTGAGCGGAAGAACTCCTCGTACTCGCTGTCGGTGCAGAAACCCATGACATGTTCTACGCCAGCGCGGTTGTACCAACTGCGGTCGAACAGCACCATTTCTCCCGCGGCAGGCAGGTGCGATACATAACGCTGAAAGTACCATTGCGTACGTTCGCGATTATTGGGTGCTGGAAGGGCTGCCACACGTGCCACGCGAGGGTTCAGGCGCTGAGTGATGCGCTTGATGGCGCCCCCTTTGCCTGCGGAATCCCGCCCTTCAAAAATGATCACCATCTTGTGGCCGCTGCTCACAACCCAGTCCTGCAGTTTGACCAACTCACCCTGCAGGCGGAACAGCTCACGGAAATAGCGCTGCCGCTCTTCCTTGTAATCGTTTGAGTCCAGTGCCATGCCGGCAATTTCGTCGACGTTACGGTCTTCGAGCTCCATCTCCAGCTCTTCATCGTATCCGTCGACCAGCTCCCGGCGAAGTCGCTGCATCAGTTCATCGTCGCTCAAGATCGTTCTCCGCAAATTTCTTTCACGAGGTTAGCGCCGAGATGTGTCAAACGTGTGACTGTCACATGGCGCGGTATAGACCGGAGCCAGGCTTGCTAAAAACACTCTGGGCGACGGGTGCCTCAGGTAAGCCGAACGCTGTTCCGTACTCCTCGTAAGTAGAAGCACCAATTGCGATGGAACTATGTTTTCAGTTGCGTTACTCAACTGCGTAGGCTCGTTACCAATCGACCGCAGCGTGCGCCGATGCACTGGGACACCCCCAAGCCATCCAAGCACACCCAGGGACAGTGTTCAAAACTTTGACAACACCCAATTTGTGCCAGAGGCTGAATACAGTCCTTGAAAAATGAGGGCTGAAAACAATGCCACATATTTAAATCTTATTAAATCCTTCAAGATTATTGCCACTCATGCCGCCCGGAATTTCCCCTGCCGTTGCCCCCACCGCCCCTTTTCCAGCGAATTACCAGCCGGGGTTCACGCCCCCATTGCACTCTAACCACTCCAGCCATGGACTCAGGGCTATCCAGATTGGAACAGGTAGCGCCGCAGCCGATTTAAATCAGCAGTCAGCCAAGTCTAATACCCCAGTCCATTCATCGCCTTCGTTTGATGATGATTTCAGACTGGACTTTTCCCTGGTTGAGGAACTCAATTACCATGAAATCAGTGATGACAATGAGGCCATTAATGACTGGGATGTCCAAAACGAGAAAGCACTTCAACTCTCAAAATTAACTGCAATTGAGCTTGAATGCTGGGAGATGATTAAAAACGCCAGCCATAGCGCTCTTGATGACTTTACAAACATCATACTAACGGCAGCTGGAATATCCCTCAAAACCCAATCAAAGCACAGCCAAACCGAACTTCAAGCCAAGACATCGCTGACACCAGAGTGCGCACTTGACAACATGGTACTTCTGGAAAAGTTGGAAGGAAAGAGAATTTGCGCCTTCGAGAAGATCCAAAAAATCATTGACATAGCCGATGAAAGAATACAGAAATATCAAAAAGACGATGACCTTGATTTCAATTTGACGCTGGCAACTGCGATCAACTCTCATAGAGAAATAGAAAGAATAGAACGTCACAGACCAAAAGTTAATTTTACTACCGACAATCAAGATAAAATTTATTCAAGTTCAAATCTAGAAAACTTTAACAAAGTATTTGATGACCTTAACGTTATTTTTGGAATTCAAAAATCAAACAACATCGACAAAGAAAAACATTATTTTCTTTCTCATTTTCACTTAGACATAAGCAACTACACTTCATTCGCAGCGCACATTTTTAATGAAGCGAGCTTGTTCAATTTATCTACATTTCATCCAAACACTTCACACCAATCAGATAGTGATGAAAAATTCTCTCATTTGCCTTTCGAAATCATCCTTAATAAATCACAAACCGAAGCTTTAATTAAACTCCACCTTGAAGTTAAGGACATTATCAGCTACTACGCGAATAGCCTTAAAGATGACAATACTCCTCCGTCATCACCTCTGCTTGATGTCAATTTTGTAAATACTACAAAAGCACCCCCTGAAATCGAAGTAATGACAGAAACATTACTCGAATTACTCAGGTATTCTCTACGTGAATTCCCAAAGCCGACCCCGCTCAGTCAGTTCTACGCCTCCCACGCCAATAAGGTGAACGTGTTCTTTCAAGATCACTAGGCACTAGCATGAATAAGCCCCAGGTTCACCTAGAGGGGGAACCCTTTCAAGGTACGCAAAGGCAAACCCCCAGGGTTATGCAGACTCTGAGCAGTGCCCTCCATGCATGCTCCTTGGTAGTGGCATACTGAGACGTTTGGCCGGCGGCAGTGGGCTTACGCCCTCCCGGCCATGCGCAATATCAATTCCCAATAAACGGAGATTTACATGGCTCGTGAAGTCGTTGTCGTCAGCGGTGTTCGAACCGCCATCGGTACTTTTGGCGGAAGCTTGAAAGACATCGCCCCCGTCGACCTCGGTGCTACGGTGGTCAAGGAAGCGCTGGCGCGTGCTCAGGTCGAGGGCAAGGATGTCGGCCATGTGGTCTTTGGCCATGTTGTGAACACCGAGCCACGTGACATGTATCTCTCTCGCATGGCGGCCATCAATGGTGGATGCCCCAAAGAGACGCCCGCGATGAACGTCAACCGCCTGTGCGGTTCCGGCCTTCAGGCCATCGTATCTGCAAGCCAGGGCATTTTGCTGGGCGACTACGACGTCGCCATCGGCGGCGGCGCAGAGGTCATGAGCCGGTCACCCTATGCCAGCCTGACCAACCGCTTTGGTGCTCGCATGGGTGACACGAAGCTCGTGGACATGATGATGGGCGCGCTGCATGACCCCTTCCACAACATTCATATGGGTGTCACGGCAGAAAACGTGGCGGTGGAGCACAACATCACACGTGAAGACCAGGATGCGCTGGCGCTGGAGAGCCACCGGCGCGCCGAAAAAGCCTGGGCCGAAAATCGCTTTGCTGGCCAGATCGTGCCCATCATGCTCAAGTCCCGTAAAGGCGAAGTGGCCTTTGACAAAGACGAGCACTTCCGTGCCGGCGCCCAACTGGAAGATTTCCAGAAGATGAAGCCCGTGTTCCTGAAAGAAAACGGCACAGTCACCGCAGCCAACGCCAGCGGCATTAACGATGCGGCCGCAGCCGTGGTGCTAATGGAAGCCAGCGCAGCCAAAGCGCGCGGTGCCAAGCCTTTGGCGCGGCTGGTAGGTTACGCACACGCCGGTGTCGAGCCCAAGACCATGGGTATAGGCCCGGTTCCTGCCACCCAGATGCTGCTCAAAAAACTGGGCATGAAGATCGATCAAATGGATGTGATCGAGGCCAATGAGGCCTTTGCCGCTCAGGCTTGCGCTGTGACCCGCGGTTTGGGCGCAGACCCTGCCAAGGTCAACCCCAATGGTTCTGGCATTTCCCTGGGCCATCCTATTGGCGCGACTGGAACGCTGATTACCGTCAAGGCGATTCATGAATTGCAGCGCATTCAAGGCAGGTACGCTCTGGTGACCATGTGCATTGGAGGCGGACAAGGCATCGCGGCGATTTTTGAACGTGCCTAAGAGCTGGTAGACGATTTAACCAGCCTGCAAATTGGAACAAAGGGGAGCTTACTGGCTCCCCTTTTTGCGTCCATTGAAATTAAAGATATCCGTGCGGACTGAAACCTTCAGAACGCAGGGCTTACTCTTGAACTTCGCCGCGCACCACCATGGTGGTGATCTTGGCGCGTGAAATGACGCTTTGCGTGACGCTTCCGAGGACAAGCTTTTCCAGGCCACGGCGGCCATGCGATCCCATGACCAGGAGATCGGCACCTGTGTTTTCAGCGGCCTCCAGGATGCCGCGCCAGACGGTGTGCGATTCAATCACACGCGAAGTCGCTTGAACGCCCAATGCAGCAGCCCGTTCAGTGGCTACCTGCACAGAGGAATTGGCTTCCGCCGTGGCCGCCCCCAGGTACTGGTCTTGGCCGTAAGCAAAATCAGCGCCCACGCCGGTAAATGGATAGGGGTCAATCACGTAGACGATGGACACAGCGCTGCCAAAGGCATTGGCGAGCGCAGCCGCTTTGTCAACGGCTGCCAGTGCGGTGTCTGAACCATCTACAGGTACGAGGATGTGCTTGAACATAAGTAACTCCTTTTGCTGACCATGCCATTTTGCAGTCTACAAGAACCTCGTGCTTGACGAGGATCAATCAAAGACTCTTGAGCAGGGTCAAGGATCCTGGAATCCACCTGCACGCAAGGTAACGACCAAGGTGTCGCGGTGACCATGGACTGCTTCTTCCACTGGCTGAATAGGGGTTGACTCATGGATCATCCGCCTGTCGTCCAACAGCAGAACTGACCACGGCTCCCTGAGAGTGAAGCGCTGTCCCCTTGGGCCGGCCAATTCGAACACGCGCGTCTCACCACCCTTGATGCCTTCACGCGCCAGCAGAAAAACGGCAACCAGATCCACCCCGTCCCGATGTGCGCCCTCGGGCGTCGGCCGTCCGATGCCGCCGTGAGTATCTATGCGGAACTGATGGGTCTCGATGTACCAGGGCTGTTCGCCTCTCAAGGCCGAGGCTGTCGCGGCCAGCCATTTCAAAAGAGCTAGCCATTCGGGGCTGGCCATGGTGGCTTGCGTCACCGGCTCAAACCAGCGTTCCATGCCACCGTGCAGTGCGTTGTACTCCAACGGTTGCCAATGCGCGCGGTGGTCAATGGCTTGGGCCTCGCCTTGCTGGGTGACGAAAGACGCGTGCCGCCGGGAGCGGTACTTGCCACCGTCCTTCAGATAAAGGTCAGGGGCCAGATGATCCCAATCCTGCGCAATGTCTCCTAGCTTTTCCGCGCTGACCCCCGCGAGCTGACGTACGGTGGCGGCGTCCAGAACCGCGAATCCCTCATCGCGCAACTTTGAATTGAGTTGATCCGGGGCGGTCAGTGGTGGCGGAAAAGGAGTGTGTGACATGATGCACGGCAGAAAAACGCAAGCATAAGTCAGTGACAGTAGTCCAGTCAGATCAAGGTGAATTGAAAGCCTGAAGAATCAGAGGCTTTTGACCAGGATCAGTTGCGTTGCGTTCAGGCGCGCGCCAGGAGCCCCCGGCCAATAACCTGCGCCTGGATTTCCGCAGCGCCTTCAAAGATATTCAGAATGCGTGCATCGCACAGCACCCGGCTGATCTCGAACTCCAGAGCGTAGCCATTACCCCCGTGGATTTGAAGGCTTGCATCGGCGTTGCACCACGCAACGCGCGCTGCCAACAACTTGGCCATGCCGGCTTCGACATCGCACCGATAACCCTTGTCTTTCTCGCTGGCTGCGAAATACGTGAGTTCGCGCGCGAGCACGGTTTCAGCCAGCATCATGGCCAGCTTGTCCGCCACTCTGGGAAAACCCACAATGGCTATCCCGAACTGCCTGCGGTCCTGGGCGTAACGCAGTCCCAACTGGTAAGCCTTCCATGCCACACCTACCGCGCGCGCAGCCGTTTGCACCCTCGCCCCTTCAAAGGTTTGCATCAGCTGTTTGAATCCCTGGCCTTGGACACCTCCCAGAAGTCCGTCCGCAGAAATGGCGAAATCAGCGAAAGCGATCTCATATTCCTTCATACCGCGGTAGCCAAGAACCGGGATCTCACCTCCGCTCATTCCCTGCGCCGGGAAATCGTCTTGCGCAGTACCTCTTGGCTTGGCCGCCAGAAACATGCTCAGGCCCGCATAAGCTTTGGCATCTGGATCACTGCGAGCAAGCACGGTCATAAGGTCGCTGCGCGATGCGTGCGTGATCCAAGTCTTGTTGCCCTCCAGGCGCCACGAGCCGTCTTCTGCCTGCCAAGCCCTGGTACGCAGGGCACCCAGATCAGAACCCGTGTCTGGCTCAGTGAACACCGCCGTCGGAAGCACTGCACCGGAGGCAATCAGAGGTAGCCAGTGCGACTTTTGTTCAGGCGTTCCGGCGAGTGCAATCAACTCCCCCGCGATCTCCGAGCGAGTGCCTAGCGATCCGGCGGCAATCCACGCCCGGCTAAGTTCTTCGGTGACCACACACATGGCCAGTTTGCCCAGCCCCAAGCCGCCGTACTCTTGCGCAATGCAAACGCCGAACACACCCAGGTCCGCCATGGCTTGCACAATCTCATCTGGAATAAGTTCGTCCGCCAGATGCCACCGCTGAGCATGTGGCTCGACGCGTTGGGCGGCAAAGCGCCTGAACTGATCTCGCACCATGTTGAGATCGGCATCACTCAGATCTTCAGACACCTCTTCGCCCGCCAGCAGAGCAGTCATGAGCGCTGCGCGCGTCTCCGGCGTGTTCCCGTGCCGCATCCACCAGGTCACTGAAGCATTGGAACGAAACGCGAGCGCTGCCTGCTCCAGAGCTAGTTCATGAGGGCGAAAAATCTCGTGTGCCCCCATGGGTATGCCGCCGCAAAGTTGCTCCAGGTATTCACCGACACCCACCCTGAGCACAAGCTGGTTGATACTGGAAAGTCCCCGGGCTGCTGCGAGGCGATGGGCCCAATCTGCCGCACTCGCAACTGCTGCTACCGTGGTCGCTATCCACGCCAGCCCATGCAAGGCTCGCTGATGCTGATGAGCGAGGTGGGCGTCAAAAGCGCCATCCGCATAGACCACAGCGCGCGTAGCCTCCAGCGCCTGCTCACCATAGGCCTGTGCAGCTGTCGCCACTTCCATAAGGTGTTCGTTCAAGGCAGCATCCTCTGCGGCGCCTGAAGAAATGCGAATGGATCTTCTCATGGCGTCTGCCCGGCTACGCAATGGCTGTCATGCAGTCGCCCGATCTGTGCCGATGACAAACCAAGAACCTCGGCCAGTACCTGGTCCGTGTGTTCTCCTTGGCGCGGCGCCCGTACAGGTGCACTGCGGGTGCTTTTAGTGAGAGTGGCCGCAGCTCCGGGCGTGGGGTACGTCGCACCCTTGGCATCGACCACCGGAGAGAAGATAGGATTTTGCGCAACCAGCCTCGGCTCGTCGGTCAAAGCCTCGGCCAGCGTGCGGTAATGACCCCAGCACACGCCGTGAGCGTCAAAAGCGCTTGCGAGATCTGCTGCGTCTCGTGAGCCAATGGCCGCTTCCACCAAGGGCGTCAGCACATCGCGGTATTCAAAACGCAAACCTTCATCACTCGCAAAGCTCACGCCGCGCGCGCGCTCTATTCTGCCCACGGCCTCAAGCAGTCCCAGGGCTTCCAGCAGGCCGGCCCATTGGCGCGAAGTAATGGCCACCACCATGAGGCGCTGCGCATCGGCGGTGACAAAATCTCTGCCGAAAGCTCCGAAGAGCGCATTTCCCATGCGGGGTCTGTCACCTTGAGTGAGCACTTCAGCGATCTGCCCGATGTGCCCCAACGAAGCAATGGCTACGTCCGAGAGCGGCACCCGGATTTCCTGGCCTTGCCCGGTGGCCTGCCGGTGGCGTTCAGCCGCCAAGAGTGCGAACGCAGCATAGGCTCCCGTCAGCAGGTCCCAGGCTGGCAACACATGGTTGACAGGCTCTGCCTGCCCGGCATCTGACTCCGGCCGGGTTGGGCCCGTCATGTACGGCACACCAATCGCCGCGTTCACTGTGTAATCCACTGCGGGGGAGCCATCTGCCCAGCCCATCACGCGGGCGGTGATCAGGTCTTCTCGCTGTTTGGCCAGGCGTTCATGTGAAAGAAAGCCATTGGCAGGAAAGTTGGTCACGAAAAGCCCGGCCCCGTCTCCTGGCGCGCAGACGAGCTGAGTAATGAGTTCACGGCCTTCGGGGCTGGAAAAGTTGATTGAGACCGACTGCTTGCCTTTGTTGAGTCCGTCCCAGTACAGGCTGTTGCCGTCTGGCCCTCGCGGCCAGCGGCGTGCATCAGGCCCACCGCCTAGGGGGTCTATGCGAATGACTTGCGCGCCCATCTGGTGCAAGTGCAAGGCGCAAGAGGGTGCAGCGATGAAGGATGCGCATTCGACGACGCGCAAGCCGTTGAGAATGGAGTACATGGGCGCAGTATGCCGTTGCCGCTCAGACAGTGCTGAAATGGGAGGAACCAAGTCTCCTCTACGATAGCCGAGAACATGGAGATGGAAACCGAGCGAGCGAGGAATGACCAAGTTGGAAACACCGAGTGCGTTATCTCTGAAAGGCATCCGTGCCGCCATGGCAGTGTCCATTCACGGCGGCACCGCCGCGGCAGCACGCGCACTGCACTTATCACAGCCTGCCGCCGCCAGGGCGGTTGGCCAACTGGAGAGGCAACTGGGTGTTCTCCTGTTCGACCGAAGCCACCGTGGCATGCACCCGACCAGCGCGGGCGAACTACTTCTTAAACGAGCGCGGGAAACCCTGGCCCACCTGGCCCGTGCAGACGCAGGGCCATGGCGCGTGCCCCTTCAGGGCGGCAGGTTGGCGGGCCATGCGACCTCAGCGCAGTTGGAAACGGTGCTTCTGCTTTCAAAAGCCGGCAGCCAAAGGCAAGCAGCGACCCGCATCGGGGTGTCACAGGCGTCGGTGCAGCAAACTCTGGCCCAAGTAGAACATCTGACCGGTGAACCCCTGTTTGACCGCTTGGCGAGTGGTTTGAGGCCGACGAGCCGCGGCGCATGGGTGGCCCGCCAAGCCGAGCTGGCTCTGGTGGAAATGCGGGCCATGACGGAAGATGCCGCTGCCATGCTCGGGCATATGCGTGGGCATCTGACCATCGGCACCCTTCCCTATTCCACAGGCTCTATCGTTCCTGCTGCCATCCAGAACGTGACCTCCCAATGGGCAGGCTTGAACGTGTCTGTGGTCGATGGTACTTACGAGTCCTTGATCAGCAAGCTGCACCAGGGCGAGATAGACATTGTGGTGGGCGCACTCAGGCCCGAAGCACCGCGCGAGCTGGTTCAGACGCCGCTGTTCCAGGACCCCCTGGCCATCGTGGTGCGGGCCGGCCACCCTCTTCTGAAGAAACGCCGTCTCAAGCTCTCCCATTTGAACACTGTGCAATGGGTATTGCCTATGCCGGGATCGCCTGCAGGCCAGGCGCTAACGCATATTTTTTCGGCAGAATCACTGGCGCCGCCAGAAGGCGTGTACATCAATAGCCCAACCCTCGTGTGCGCCATGCTCCAGCAAAGCGACCGCCTGGCCTTGATGCCCCCCAGCCAATGGCAAAGAGAACTGCAGGCAGGTCTGCTGGCCACCCTGGAAGTACCGGCCCAGTTTTTTCCACGCTCCATTGGTTTCACGGTTCGCACCAATTTCGCCCCTACGCCTGCGCTGCGCGCCTTTCAGAAAGCTTTGCAGGCGGCCAGCCTCGGGTGATAAGTAAAACGCATTGCTACCCTCTGCAATGCATCGAAAGCTTGCACCCGCTGGGTCACGATACGTATGCCGGCCATTGCCGGTGCCCAAGGAGACAAAATGACCCCTAGCAAGAAGATTCTGGCCCTGGCCGGCGAAGCAACCAGCCGCCGCCGTTTCGTGGCCAGCGCTGTCGCCTGCGCACTGCCTGCATTGGCATGGCCGGCCCATGCGCAGGATGGGCCCAAAGGGCCTGTACGTGTGGTCGTTCCCCATCCTGCTGGCGGACCGGCGGACCAGATTGCACGAATCGTGGCCAATGGTCTGGCACAACCCCTGGGCGCCACCATGCTGGTGGACAACCGTCCTGGCGGCGGCGGTATGTTGGGCGCCCAGGCGGTTGCCCAGGCCAAGCCGGATGGCGAGACCTTGCTGGTCAATGCGTCTGTTCACGTGACCTACCCCGCTCTTTTCAAGCAGGTGGCGTTCGATGTGATCAAGGACTTCACGCCTATCACCCAGCTCACCCGCGTTCCCATGCTGCTGGTGATCAACCCCCAGTTGCCCGTCAACGATGTCAAGGGACTGATTGCCTATGCCAAGGCCAACCCTGGGAAGCTGTCATTCGGATCGTCCGGCAACGCAGGCGCTGCCCACCTGGCTGGCGAATTGTTCAAGCAATTGACTGGCGCAGACATGGTGCACGTGCCTTACCGCGGGGCAGCCCCGGCGCTGACGGACCTCATTGGCGGACAGATCCAGGTTATGTTCGACCCGGCATCGTCTTCCATGCAGCACGTGCGCTCAGGCAAGCTGCGCGCGTTGGCCGTGACGTCGCAGACCCGCATGGCTTTGGTGCCTGATCTGCCGACGATGATTGAAGCCGGCTTGCCTGGCTATGTCTTGACCAACTGGTACGGCCTCTGGGCGCCCAAAGGCACGCCCGCTGCGACGGTGCAGCGGATCTACAACGCCGCTTCTCAGGCGCTGAAAACCCCGGAAGTCCAGGCTCAAATCCGCCCGACAGGTGCGGAAGTGGTAGCCAGCAGCCCGGAAGAGTTCTCTCGCTTCGTGGTCGCTGAAAAAGACATGTGGGCACAGATCGTGGTCAAGTCTGGAGCCAAGCTTGACTGACATTAGGCGCGGCCAGTTGCATTCAGACGAGAAACCGCTGCTGCTGCTGATTCCCGGATTGCTATGCGACAAGGCCATTTGGGAGGAGCAGATCAGGGTTCTTTCGCCACTGGTCGATTGCGTGGTGGCCGATCACGGGGCGGCAGACTCCATTGAAACCATGGCACAACAAGCCCTGCGGCTTGTCCCGCCAGAGCGCCGGTTCTCCGTGGCAGGCCATAGCATGGGCGGGCGGTGTGCATTGGAAATTGCACGCATGGTGCCCGAGAGGCTGGACCGGTTGGCTTTGCTTGACACAGGGTTCCAGGCGCGCGAAGAAGGGGCCACAGGTGAGGCGGAAGCCGAAAAGCGCATGAAATTGCTGAACTTGGCGCGCAGCGAAGGCATGCGCTCCATGGGCCGCGAATGGGCGCGCGGCATGGTGCACCCTTCGCGCTGGAGTGAGCCCGTTTTTGAAGACATCCTGCGCATGATCGAGCGGTTTACGCCAGACCAGTTTGAAGCGCAGATTCGAGCCCTGCTGCACAGGCCCGATGCCACGCTGCTATTACCCAGCATTGTTGCGCCCACGCTTCTCGTCTGCGGCCGCCAAGACGTCTGGAGCCCTCTGGCGCGGCATCAGCAAATGCAGGAGCTTATGCCGGGGGCCCATCTGGAGATCATCGAGACGTGTGGCCATATGAGCACGATGGAACAACCAGGTGATGTGGCTCGTGCAATGACGGACTGGTTGATTTTTTAGAGATCCACCGCCGCTTTACTCCTGGGACAGGCTTTGAGTTGCCCTTACCCGGCTTGGTAGGTCGTGGTCCGAACCACACCCTGGACAGGACGCTTCTCACCCGCCAATACCTCGAAGTCAAGGTGGTTTTCATCGGGTGCGATCGGGCATGTCACGAAATTCGTGAACGCACATGGCAGGGCCACTGCGTAATTGAAATCAATCCAATCAATGCGCGTGTTGGATTTGTCCGCGAACTGAAGCTCAATCACACGGCCCGCTCCATAGGTGACAGGACCGTTGGTCAAATCGCGCACGTGGGCTACCGGTTGCACTCCTGTTGGGGTGTCCTTGCCAATGAGTTCGAGCTTGTACGTCTTTCCCTTGTGCTCGAAAGTGAACGTGCCAATGCGTGGCGTGGTCTCGCGAACACCCGTCTCGACAGTGTCCGCTTCGTACTCGACGCGCTCAGTAGGCGTGAAGTAGCCTGCAATGCGCCAATCCAGGTTGTAGTCGAACGCCGTCACCCCGGCGTCTTCCACGCGTGTCGTGATACGCGGGTCGCGCACACGGACGCCGAACAGACTGCTGCCGTCGGTCTTGGTGCGCACGATAGTCTCCACTTCGCACACACCAAAATAGACGGGCAAACTCTTTCCGTGGCCGTACGTTTGATTGCGGCCGGGAATGATTTCCACAGGAGCGGCGGGATACTCGCCATTCACGGACAAACTTGCTCCTGTGCTGGGCGGGGTGAAGATCACCTTGCCTGCTTCGACGGACCAGGTACCAGGAAGCAGCTCGAAAGTCTCTCCGCGAGCGTCTGCTTCCAGCCAATATTGAGCCACCAATGACGTCCAGCCGTAGGGTCTGAACATGGTGGCCACGTGGGCATAGCGCCATTCGCGCCATTGGCCTTCAAGGTGTTCTTTGGTGGGCATGTGGATGCTCCTTTACTTGGTTGATCGTTCGATGAATGCACAGATTTCTTCAAATGAATGCTCACTGGCCCTTGCAACGCCCAGCGGTGTGCCTCCGTTTGAATACGCCACGCGCGAGACCGGGTGAAGCACCTGGATATGGGTGCTGGGTAGAAACGGAACTGCAATGCCGTGCCCCGCACTCTCGTAGTCCAGATGAAGTCTTTCAGAGGCATGGCCATGACGCTGCAGAGTGGTCATGACCACGCGCGAAGCCATGCTGGAAGGCCAGGCTCGATCGTCCATGCCAGAGACACAGGCCACAGGGCCTTTGAAGTTCTCTATAGGAATACGCGTTTTTTCAGCCAGCGGACGGTCGTGCAGGCCATCAATATAGACGTCCGCATGGCGGGAAGGAGGCGCCTCCCCTCCTTCCCATGGTTGCCATGTCACCCCGGCGTTCTGATGCCAGAAATGGGGCAAGGGCTCGCCCTGCCAGGTCCAGGTGGGCCCATTCCAGCCTTCCGCCGGATCTGCAGCGCCCTGCGCGCCAAAGACAAACGAACCAGGCACAAAGGCCGCAACTGCGGCAATCTTGTCGGGGAAGCGACTAGCCAGCAGCAGTGTGAGTTCACCGCCGCGAGACTGTCCGCTGACCACGGGCTTACCGCCGCGTGGAGAGAGCTCAGCCGCTACATAGTCCAGCGCGCGCTCAAAATACTCCAATGGTGTGCGAGAGATGTGGTTAGGCAGTCCTGGAGCCCGAAAGTAGCCGAGCGCGAACGCCTGAATGCCGCGCGCAGCATACTGCGCCGCACGCGTTTCGTTGATACCGCCGCCAGAGCCGTTCATCACGATGACGGTGGGAAAAGGGCCCTGCCCCGTTGGTCGAAACAAGGTGCCTACCAGCCCATGGGCGCGCACCTCAATGCGTTCGGTATCTGGCGCCAACAGCCATTGCACCACTTCTATTTTTTGCTCTTGCGCACCTGCGGTGGTCGCAGGCGCGTCCAGGTATCCGGAGCCAACTTCGGCATGCGCCAGCAGTTCCGTGACGATGGGCACATGCACGTCTGTCGGCTCTGACTTGCCAGTGGCGCCGCTGGCAAGGCATTGAGACCAGAACAGGCCCATGGAATCTGAACACCGGTAGTCGCCGGAGACGGGTACCTGCGCACCGACGTCAATGCACCCTTCGGAATCTGCAAGAAAGCTGGCTTGCGCCGTCCATTCCTCACCATTGCGGAGGGTGCGCGCACGCAGCGTCACCACAGAGCCTGGCACGGCTGCGCTGATCTCGATGTGGCGACGCTGCCAAAGCGGGCCGACCCGGGGAGTGACGGTAATCTGGAGTGGAATGGGGGAAGACGTGTTCATGATCTGTGCAGGGTGGCGCGAACTTGGGTCCAAAATTGAGTGACAGTCGGTTGCGCTCCAGGCGAGACGGGCTAATCAGTCCGTACCTTGTGCGCGCACCTCGAGCGCCGCCAACGCTTCGCTGTGAACCGATATCCTGGAAGGCAATTGCTCTCGCTTCAAGGGCAGCGAATCGAACCGGGCGGGCACATGCCCGCCGGCACCCTGCCAATCCTGCGTGAGCTGCGCGCATAGCTCGGCGGCATCGCGGTTACCCATGGCTTCAGGTGAATAAGCGATCACCAGCGCGGACCGCTCTGGCGCTGGCAATCCTGCAGCAAGACGGCCACCTACCCCGACCCCCGTGATGAGCTCTACCCCCAGGCCTGTGAGTGAACTGATACGCCCCTCGGGCAACAGCGCCGCCGCCCGCGTGGGATCGCTGGTGCGTTGGCCGTCAGCGTCTACTGCGCCGCTGGCAGGCAGTGTTCCACCCGTTGCGCGGGCTTGCCGAAGGGCTGCCAGTGTCATGGGCGACGTTGAAAAATCCAGTACCAACGGCGCCGCATGGGCGCGCGGTGCGGCCACCGCCAGCGGGTTGGTTCCAATGGCTGGAGCAGTTCCCCCCAGGGGGGCGACAAATGCAGATGAGTTGGCAGAGATGATGGCCACTGCGCCTTCACTTGCCAGACTGCGGGCTGCGCAGCCCAGCACGCCCAGCGCCCCCACATTCCGAATACCCAGGATGGCGCAACCTTGCGCCTTGACGGTGTGCGCAGCCAGGCGCACAGCCAACGCCAGCGACACGTGTCCCGGAATGCGCTGTGCATCAATAGAAAGCAAGGCCGCACCAGCTTCACCCCCCGGCGCCAGGGAATCCAGGGCGTCCAGACGCTCCAGGTCTCTGAGAAGCATCTGGATGCCAAATGCAGGGAGCTTCAAAAGCTCAGCCTGAACGAACCAGAAAGCCGCCAGTTGCACATCGGCCTTGGCAGGGTTTCTGGCTTCCAGCGGTTCCTGAAGTGACGCAAAAGGGCCAAGTACCCGCTCGATCAATTCAACCAGGTCTTGTGTGCTGATTTCCGTCAATGCCAATGCTCCACTATCACTTTAGGGCCGATCCTGAGCCCGCTGGGGACATTTCATCATTCAACTGCGCGCTGTTTGACTGGGCCATTCAAAGAATCAATATTTGATCCATGGTACGAACTTGCGTTCGAGGTATCCCACAAACACTGTCGCGGCATAACCAAGGACGGAGATCGTCACAATGCCCACATACATCTTGGACACTGCGAAGGTAGACCACGCGCTCCAGATCAGGTAGCCCAGGCCACTTTGCGATCCGACAAATTCCGCTGCAGCAATGATCACAAACGCGGCGCCTGCTGCGAGCTTCAGGCCGGTGAAGATGGAGGGCAGCGCATAGGGCAGTGACACGGTCAGTCGCTGCTGAAGACGCGTTGCGCCATTGGCTCGCGCCACTTCATTGAACAGCGGCGGCGTCTGCATCACGCCGCTCATGGTGTTGAACAGCAAATAGAAGAAAACGCCAATCGCAATGATGAGGTACTTGCTTGTCTCACCCAACCCGAAGATAAGCAGCAGCAAGGGGAAAATAGCAATCTTGGGAATGGGCAGCAGGCTCGCAAAAATTGGTTCCAGCAGCTGGCGCAGCGGCCGCACAGAACCCAGTAACAAGCCAAAGAGGACGCCGGGAATGGCTCCCATCAGAAACCCCACCGCAATGCGCAGCAGCGTGGCCTTGATGTGCGTGACGAGCGAGCCGTCAGCCATCATCTTGCCCAGGGTCTCCACAATGGAAGTGGGAGCAGGAAAGAAGCGCGTGTCCAGCATACCGGAGCGGCTGCAGACCTCCCAGATCACCAACAGCAAGAGAGGCGTGAACGGCCCGACGCGGCGTACCCAGGAAGAGCCTTGGGAACTCGCGACGGCCTGTGCCAACTGCTGCTCTATCTGTTCCTTGGAAAGCGAAGTGGTTTGCGGCTGATTCATGACGCGCTCTTTCCCTGCGGGTGTTTGCCCAAAAGCTCCCAGAGCCTGGAAGTAATCTCCCCATAGACAGGGTCTCGCCGCAAGGCCAGGATGTCGCGCGGACGGCCAAACGGAATCTTGATTTCTTCAATGATTCGGCCCGGCCTGGTGGACATCACCAGCACCCTGTCGGCCAGGGTCAGTGCCTCGTCCACGCTGTGCGTGATGAACATCACAGCCTTCGACGTCTGCTCCCATATGCGCAGCAACTCCTGTTGAAGCGAAACACGAGTCTGCTCATCCAAAGCGCCAAAGGGTTCATCCATGAGCAACACGCCGCCATCGTCTGCCAATGCCCGGGCCACAGAAACGCGCTGGCGCATGCCCCCGGAAATCTGGCCGGGGTAGTAGGAAGCAAAGTCCTTCAAACCCATCATGCCCAGCAGCTCGTTGACGCGGTCCGTACGTTCGGCCTTCGGCATGCCGCGCAAACGCAGCGGATAGGCAATGTTCTCGGCGGCAGTCAACCAGGGAAACACACCGTGTTCCTGAAAGACTACCGAGGGGCGGCTACTGGTCTCCACTGTTCCCAAGCTCTGCTTTTCGAGCCCCGCCACGATGCGTAGCAGCGTGCTCTTGCCGCATCCGGAAGGCCCCAGCACGCATACGAATTCGCGCTCCGCTATGTCGAGCGAGACGTCCTCCAGAATGACCCGGGTCTTGCCACGCTCCTCGGCGTCGGCGTAGGCCATCCATAGGTTTCTGACGGAAACGCCATGGCTCACGGGTTGCTTACTTTCCACCATGAGAGAGCTTGACCGCTTTTTCCAGGATGTCCGCGCGGAAAACGCTCTTCATGTCCAGAGTGCCTTCGTACTCGAGGACTTTGCGTTCGTGGAAGAAGCGCTCTTGCTTGGCGACGTTGTCCCAGTTGATCTGGCCGTCTTTGCCAGGAACCGTGAGTGCCAGTGACTTCAATGCCTCTACAGGCAGGTCGGTGTACTTGGAGATGATCTTTTGGATCTCGGGGTCTTGCCAGCCACCATTGCTGAGTTCGTTGACTGCTTTCAAATAGGCACCCACGAAGGCCGCCACGGTGTCCGGGTTGTCTTGCGCAAACTTGGTGTTGAAGATGACCATGCCGATCTCCGTGCCAGCCTGGTAGCTCACGTCAAGAATTTCGCGACCAATGTTCTTGCTCTTAACCGCAGAAGAAATCGGCTCTATCGTCCAGCTCGCGTCCACTGAACCATTGGCCATGGCGGGAATGATGTCGCCTGGGCTCAAGTTCACCAGTTGAACATCTGCCAAAGTCAGGCCGACCGACTGGAGCGCGAGGTGAATCGAATAGATGCCAAAACCTCCCTGGCCGGGGGTGCCGATTCTTTTGCCTTTCAACTGCTTGGCGTCCGTTATGCCGGACTTCTCAGACACCATCAACGGCGCGGGGTTGGGACCTGAATCTGGAATGCGCGAAACGCTGTTCACGATGGAGATGGAGGTGCCAGCCTTGGTGGCATTGAACAGGCCGGCGGCCCATGAGGCGCCACCGGCGGTCACGTTGCCGGTGCTGACGTGCTGGAATGTCTCGCCGGAACTGCCCGCCTTGGAGATGAGCTCAACCTTGAGCCCTGCATCACGGAAGTACCCTTTTTCCTGCGCTACGAAGAAGCCTGCATAGTCTGCATAGGGCGAATACATGAACGAAATCGGCGGCGCCTCAGCGACCTTTTCCGACCCAGCCTTGGCACTCTCCTTGTTGTCGGAACTCGGGCTACAGGCGCTGAGCGCAAACGCAGCAAGCAAGGGAGCGATCCACCAAACGGCACGGGATTTAAAAGTCATGGGAACATCCGTTACAAAACGATCCGCGAGAATACTACACTGCGGTATACCAAAAGGGAATAAACATACTGCCCTGAGCTATACCGAAAATCAGGACCCGCAAGCGCCCTGAGGCCCCGGTCACACCTTTCTTTCCTGCGCCTGATGTCAACTGTCTTCAATTTCACCTTTGTTCCGTGGTTTCGCTCCGTTGCGCCTTATATCCACCTGCACAGAGGCAAAACCTTTGTAGTTGGCGTGGTAGGCGAAGCCATCGCCGCAGGCAAGCTTGCCTCCCTTGCCACCGATCTGGCGTTGATCCAGAGCATGGGCGTGAAGATCGTGCTGGTGCATGGTTTCCGCCCCCAAGTGAACGAGCAGCTCCGAGCGAAAGGCCATGAGCCCCGCTACTCGCAAGGCATACGCATCACGGACGAGGTGGCGCTTGACTCCGCCCAGGAAGCAGCCGGCCAGTTGCGCTATGAGATTGAAGCAGCGTTCAGCCAAGGCCTGCCCAACACCCCCATGGCTGGCGCCACCGTGCGAGTGATCTCTGGTAACTTCATCACTGCGCGCCCGATTGGGATCATTGACGGCGTTGATTTCAAGCATTCCGGCGTGGTGCGCAAGATCGATGTGGCGGGTATCACGCGCTCATTGGACGCGGGCGCACTGGTGCTGATTTCCCCATTTGGTTTTTCACCCACAGGGGAAGCCTTCAACTTATCGATGGAAGAAGTGGCGACGTCGGTGGCCATTGCATTGCAGGCGGACAAATTGCTTTTCGTGACGGAGACGGCAGGCGTTCGCATACGCCCGACTGAGCCAGAGAGCGATGACAACCCCATCGACACGGAACTGCCCCTGGCAGACGCGCAAGCGCTGATGGCACGCCTGCCGACCCCGGAGAGGCCTATCGACCCAGGTTATTACCTGCGCCACTGTGTCACTGCCTGCCTGCACGGTGTGGAGCGCAGCCACATCCTGCCCTATTCCGTAGATGGCGCACTGCTGCTGGAAATCTACGTGCACGATGGTATTGGCACGATGGTGGTCGATGAGAAGCTGGAAAGCCTGCGAGAGGCCACCTCGGATGACGTAGCCGGCATCCTTCAGCTGATTGAGCCCTTTGAGAAAGACGGCACGCTGGTCAAACGCAGCCGTACCGAGATCGAACGCGATATAGGCAACTACAGCATCGTGGAACACGATGGCGTCATCTTTGCCTGCGCAGCGCTTTATCCCTACCCGGAAGCCAAGACCGGTGAAATGGCTGCTCTCACGGTGTCACCTCAATCGCAAGGCCAGGGAGACGGCGAGAAGATCCTGCGCCGTGTAGAACACCGTGCACGCGCCATGGGATTGACCAGCATTTTCGTGCTCACTACGCGCACCATGCACTGGTTCATCAAGCGGGGCTTTCAGCCGGTGGATCCCGATTGGCTGCCTGAAGCCCGCAAGCGCAAATACAACTGGGATCGCAAGAGCCAGGTGTTGGTCAAGAAGCTGTAAATTGATCGGGGCGCCCTGCGCGAGGGGGTGTCTGGAGAGTGGGGACCTATCAAAAGGGGGCACCAGGGCCCCCAATCATTACTTGCGCGGAAGACGCAGCAGGGTTACCAGAATCACGATGGCGAAGATTACAAACCATACGAACGACCAGTTCGCAATGGTGCCGCCCAGGAAAGTCCAGTCAATGGCGCTGCAATCGCCACTGCCCTTGAAGATCATGGGAATGGCGCTTTGCAGCGGGAACGATTCAATCATGCCGTAAATGTCTCGCCCGCAGGTGGCGAATTCAGGTGGGTTCCATTGCAACCAGCTCTGGCGAGCGGCTGTGAAAGCGCCCAGGCCCGAGACGATCACAGCCAGGATGCCCCATAGACGCCATGCACCTGGCTTCTTGGAGAATGCGGCGAATGCGCTGAACACACCCACAATGATCAGGGCGTACCGCTGCACGATGCACATAGGGCAAGGGTCCAGCCCTACTACGTTCTGAAGGTAAAGAATGCCGAAGGCCAGCATGGCCGCGCAAATGATCGCAATGGCGGCGAAAACCCGGCGGGGGTGAGCAAAACAGTTTTTGAGCAAGATGATTTCCGAAAAATGGTTCATACGCACCCTGCCTGCTCCATCTACCGACGGATAAGAAGGTGATTGCAAACAACGTGCATGGTCCTGACACAAAAATACATCAAGAGGTTCCATGATTTGGATTATCTCTTGCGCCAGAAGTGCAAAAACCCGCCGAGCGGCGGGTTTCCAGGGGATTGATGGAGATTAGGCGCAATGCTGTTCACTTAAGCACACAAATACCCGTTCGGACTGAGCTTGCCGAAGCCGGGTGCGACGCTTCGACAGGCTCAATGATCAGCATTTTTAGTCCCGAAGAGTTAGGGCAAAAACAATCCGTTCGCGCTGAGCTTGTCGAAGCGTTGCGCAAGGCTTCGACAAGCTCAGCCCGAACGGTGTTGTTTGTTCAAACGACACTTGCCGCTTGACGAAAACCATAGAACCTCAGCGCGAACGGACTGGGTTCAACTGAACAGCATTGCCTTTAGGCGGTCTTTTTCACCCAATCAATAAAGGCGCTGGCAAAGCCTTGCACGAACTCCTTGCTGTTCGCGCCGATTTCGCCGTTTTCCACCAGGCCGTCTTTCCAGTGAATGAACGCTTCATGTCCAGACAGGGTGGGCATGGCCAGGTAGGCCAAGACGTTTCGCAAGTGCTGCTGCGCCAGGGCTGTGCCAATGGCTCCCACGGAGACACCGACCACTGCAGCCGGCTTGCCAGCCCACACGCTTTTACCCCAGGGCCGCGAAGCATGGTCAATGGCATTCTTGAGCACGCCAGGGATTGAGCGGTTGTACTCAGGCGTCACAAACAACACGCCGCTGGCAGCCTTGATCTCCTCACGCAGGCGCGTGACTTCCGGCGCCGGGCTGCCATCATCATCCTGGCTGTAGAGGGGCAGGTCATCGATTCGGATGAAGTTCACCTTGACGTCGCCCGGGAAGAGCTTGACCAACGCCTCGGCAAACTGCTTATTAAATGAATCCTTGCGGATACTGCCCACCACGACCGCGATATTGAGGCTCATGCGTTTCTCCAGAAAAAGATCAAACTGATGTTGAACAATCATGGCAGTTCCCAAACAGCCCTGCCGCTGCAGACCTTTGCTTTCTGCGATAAGAGCGCCCACAAACTGCCTCGGCTCTGATAATGCAAAGATCCATGCCTGACGATACTACCCTTCCCTCATTCCCGCCTGACGACGCCGCCGCTGAATCCAAGCGACAACGCAGAATTCAGTCCATCGAAGTAGGCATGCGCCTGATCGATACGCTGACGGATGCGGCGCAGCCCCTACCCTTGAAGGACATTGCCCGCCTGGCCGAAATGCCTCCGGGCAAGGCTCACCCTTACCTGGTCAGCTTTATGAGCGTGGGTCTGGTCAAGCAGCACCCGCTGACGGGACTGTACGAGTTAGGCCCAGGCGCACTGAAGTTGGGGCTGGCCGCATTGCAACAGCTGGACCCTGTGACCGAGGCCAGCCAGGAAGCCGCTCTGCTGGCAACCAGTTCCGATCTCAGCATTGCGCTGGCAGTTTGGGGCCAGTTGGGGCCTACCGTGGTCCGCTTGGACGAGCCCCGGTACCCCCTTCATGTGAACCTGCGGGTGGGTACCGTGATGTCGCTCTTCAACACCATCACTGGCCGGGTTTTCGCCGCTTACCTGCCTGAAAAAATGGTCCGCACCATGCTGGAAGACGAACACCGCCGCGTGGTGGGAGGACGCTCCGCCGCCTTTGATTCGCCGGAAATACAGCAATTACTCGAGGAAATTCGCGCCACGGGAATGGGACGCGGTCTTTCCATGCCTCAGCCGGGCGTGAACACCCTGTGCGCCCCGGTGTTTGCGGCCGACGGAAAGATCGCCCTGGTCATCACCATGATCGGCCCACAGGGCGTGTTTGACGCCAGCATGGATAGCCCGGCGGGCCGGCAACTGCGCGAACACGCCGATAGAGCCTCTCGCCGCTTAGGCTACTCCGGGCGATAAAATTAAACATTAACGAACTTATTGACCAATAACAAAATTCGAGGGAGAATTCAACCTGGAAACGGCAGTTGGACGCGCCCGAGGAGGTCGTCATCGGGCGCGTTGGCAAGACGTGAGGACGCGACAGGCTCGTGCCTGTAAGGACGAACAACGCCGCCAGCGTGGCCGAGGGCGGCCTGCTCGGGTGCGTAGCGCTCTCACCTCACTGGCCAATGTGATCGAAGCAGCCACACGGAGTGCTCATGCGACTCTCCTTATGATTACAAGCGGTCAACTGCCGTTTCCAGGTTCAGTCCATACCAGCCACCCACGGAAAGACGCCCCATGAGCGAAAAGAAATTTGCATCCCACGCCGATCTGGAAGAAAAGAAGATCAGTTGGGACAAGCTCTCTGACAACGCTTACGCCTACACGGCTGAAGGTGACCCCAATACCGGCATCATCATTGGTGATGACAGCGTGATGATCATTGACGCTACCGCCACCCCCGTAGCGGCGCAGGGCGTGATTGAAAAAGTAAGGGCCATCACAGACAAACCGATCAAGTACGTCGTACTCACGCACTATCACGCTGTGCGCGTACTGGGTGCGAGCGGCTACAAGAACGAAGGCCTGGAGCAGATCATTGCCAGCCAGGACACCTACGACCTCATCGTAGAGCGTGGCCAGCAAGACATGGACTCAGAAATTGGCCGGTTCCCGCGCTTGTTCCAGGCTGTCGAAAGCGTGCCGGGTCTCACATGGCCCACACTCACCTTCAATGGAGAGATGACACTCTGGATGGGCAAGCTGGAAGTCAAGATCAAGCAAGTGGGACGCGGCCACACGAAAGGCGACACCATCGTCTACCTGCCTGGCCAGAACATCTGCTTCTCCGGCGACCTGGTGGAGGCTGACGCCGCCTGCTATACGGGCGACGCCTATCTGGCCGATTGGCCTCAAACACTGGACAACCTGGCGGCCATGAAGTTCGACAAGCTCGTTCCCGGCCGTGGACCCAGCCTGATGACGCCAGAGGCAGTGGAAAGCGGGCTCAAGTACACGCGTGATTTCACCAGTGCGCTGTACACCAGTGCGCAGGAAGCGGTGGCCCAGGGCATGGATCTCAAGGCCACCATGGCGCATACGCGCAAGAAGATGGACCCTGATTTTGGCCATGTCTTCATCTATGAGCATTGCCTGCCGTTTGATGTGACGCGCGCCCATGATGAGGCCAGTGGCATTCGTGATCCGCGTATCTGGACTGCGGAGAGGGATCAGCAGATGTGGCACTCGCTTCAAGAGTAACCCCCTGAGGCGCTGTCGCGCCTTCCCCCAAGGGGGACGCCACTAGCGGCCGGGCAAAGCCCGCTCCGCGGTGGCACTGGGATGGACTGCTCCGCGTCCTTCTGTTTTTGGCTCCCTCTCCCGCAGGCGGGAGAGGGTTGGGCGGGCCGGCCAACCGGTGAGGGTTAGCGCATCTATTGGGAATGAGCTCCTTTAAGCGCAAGTGCTGTCCGAACTCATCCTGCCAATGTAGACCTTAAAAGGGCGATGGTGCTCAGACCCCGACCCTCACCCCTACCCGCTCGCGGGAGAGGGAGTCAAGCAGAGACTTCTGCTCCCGGTGGCAGGAAAGGGAGGCAAGCCAAGTGCTCTTCCCTCGCCAACCGGGGAAGAACTCTTAAGTAGATAGAACACGCTGGAGACAACAGTGCAAAAGACATTCACGTATCCGAAGTTCGAGTTTGTTCGCCCGCCTGAATTGGTTGAGGGGCGAGTTGGGCATTACCCTGTGGTGGTGGTGGGAGCCGGGCCTGTGGGGTTGGCCACTGCCATTGATCTGGCCCAGCAAGGTCAGCAGGTTTTGCTGCTGGATAACGATGACACGGTCTCGCTGGGCTCGCGCGGTGTGTGCTATGCCAAGCACACGCTGGAGGTACTCGACCGCATGGGCTGTGGCGATAAGTTTGTGCGCAAAGGCGTTTCCTGGGATGTGGGGCGGACGTTCCTGCGTGAGAGCGAGGTGTTCAACTTCAACCTGCGGCCGGAAGAGCACCACCACCGTCCGGGCATGATCAATCTCCAGCAGTACTACCTGGAGCAATACCTGGTGGAACGCACAGATGAATTGCCAGGGCTGGAAAAGCGATTCAAGAGCAATGTGATCTCCGCAGTACCGAGCGACGACAAAGTCACTGTGCAGGTAGACACTCCAGAGGGGCCCTACTCCCTGACCACCGATTGGCTGGTGGTGGCAGACGGCGCACGCAGCCCCATCCGCACCATGCTGGGCCTGGACATAGAAGGCAAGGTCTTCATGGACCGCTTCCTGATTGCCGACGTGGTGATGAAGGCCGACTTTCCCGCAGAGCGTTGGTTCTGGTTTGATCCGCCATTTCACCCCAATCAATCCGTGCTGCTGCACAAACAGGCCGACAACGTCTGGCGCATAGATTTCCAGCTGGGTTGGAACGCCGATCCAGTGGAAGAGAAAAAACCAGAGAAGGTCATCCCACGAATCAAGGCGATGCTGGGCGATGAACGCGAGTTCGAACTTGAATGGGTCAGCATCTATACCTTCCAATGCCGGCGCATGAACAGCTTCAATCATGGGCGCGTGCTGTTCGTGGGTGACAGTGCACACCAGGTTTCGCCATTTGGCGCGCGCGGTGCCAACAGCGGTATTCAGGACGCAGACAACCTGGCCTGGAAACTGAAGTTGGTCATGGACGGCAAAGCACCGGCCACCCTGCTCGATTCCTATACGGAAGAGCGTAGTTACGCGGCAGACGAGAACATCATGAACTCGACCCGCTCCACGGATTTCATCACACCCAAGAGCAATACCAGCCGCATGTTCCGCAACGCTGTGCTGGAGCTTGCGGCGCAGCATCCGTTTGCGCGTTCCCTGGTGAACTCAGGGCGTCTGTCTGTGCCGACGTGGTTGGCCGAATCCAGCCTGAACACACCAGACGTGGATGACTTCGCAGGCAACATGATTCCAGGTGCTCCCATGGCGGATGCACCGCTGCAGACTGACAAGGGAGAAGGCTGGCTACTGAGCGAGATGGGTAATCGCTTCCAGGCCCTGCACTACGTGGAAGATGCAAGTCTGCTTGACGCCAACACCGCGCAATCCATGGCGGAGTTGGCCCTGAGCACCGTCGCAGTAGAGCCGATGGTGGTGGCTCGCCAGGGCGTGGCTCCTGCCGGGCTTAAAACCCTGATCGACAGCAAAGGCTGCATAGCCCAGCGCTACGACATGAAACCTGGCACCACCTATCTCAGCCGCCCCGATCAACATGTGGCCGCGCGTTGGCGCGCATTGGACACGTCAAAGCTCAACGCAGCAGTGGCGCGTGCCACCTGCAATGGCTAGAACCGATTCAAGGAGCAGAACCATGCCTCTGAACACCCAGCCCAATTTCTCTGAACCCGGCAAGCGCTACTTCAATGCGTATTCACCAGGCGACGACTTCTATGAAGCGCTGATCGACACGCACCGCGACCTGAGCGACGAACAAAGCGCCATGGTCAATGCGCGATTGGTGTTGCTGCTGGCCAATCACATTGGCGACATTGCGGTCTTGCGCGAAGCCATGCAGATCGCCCGCTCAGGTGTCTAAGCACCCATTCAAATCTTCACGAATATCCAAGGAGACTCCCCATGGCCATGATTGAAAAAATCCACCACGTCGCCTACCGCTGCAAGAATGCGAAGGAGACCGTCGAGTGGTACGGAAAATACCTGGAGATGGATTTCATTCTTGCCATTGCAGAAGATGAAGTGCCTTCCACCAAGGAACCTGACCCCTACATGCACGTCTTCCTGAATGCTGGCAACGGCAACGTGCTGGCCTTCTTTGAGCTGCCCACCCGGCCAGAGATGGGACGCGATGAAAACACGCCGACCTGGACACAACATCTGGCCTTGAAAGTGGATTCCGTGGAGACCATGATGAAGGCCAAAGCCAGGCTGGAAGCAGATGGCATTGAGGTACTTGGTCCGACGGACCACACCATTTTCAAGTCGATCTACTTCTTTGACCCCAGCGGCCATCGGCTGGAGTTAGCGGCGAATACCTCTACCCCCAAAATGGACAAGGCGCTTGATCGCGTGAAGTGGGACATGCTCAATGAATGGGACCGCACCAAAAAAGCACCTGCCCATGCACGCTGGATGCACGACGGCAGCGCCCCGGTAGACCAGCACTAACCCCACTCACCTCAATCGACCGACATAACGGGCGAGAAGACTGCGCTCTTCAGACGCTGCGGCCGCGGCCGCAGGCGCAGGTGCCGGTGGCTTGGGAAACATGGCCTGTTCAAGGCGATCAGCCAACTCGCCCAATTCCGGCAGCCCGTCCTCACGCGCACGCGCTCGTGCGTAGCGCACGATCTCCGCAGCGTATTCGGCGTTCTTGGCCATCCACTCAGTGTCGGTCACACGGCCGGTTTTACGGCGCAGCGTTACATGCATGTGTGCTGCAATCGCCAGACGCTGAGTTTCCTTCATGGCTAAGCTCCCAGTTTTTCCCGGTGCAAGGCGAGGTCCAGGCCCTCGATTTCTTCGTCTTCATTGACGCGCAAGTTGACGATCAAGCTGGTTACCCACAGCAACAAGGCAGTCATGAGGCCGCTGTAAGCCATGACGGCCAGTGCGCTCACGATCTGCGTTGTCATGCTCACGCTCACACCTCCGATGATCGGATCAGCCAGCAGCCCGGTCATGACGCAGCCCACCAGGCCACCCACGCCATGCACCCCAAAGACATCCAGCGAATCGTCTGCACGCAGCAAGCGCTTGAGACCTGTGGCGCCCCAGTAGCATGCGAGTCCTGCCACCAAACCTATCAATAGTGCAGAGGCGGGCGTGACAAAGCCGGAAGCCGGTGTGATCGCTACAAGCCCCGCTACTGCACCAGAACAAGTACCCAATAGCGACGGGCGCCGCCGGCCAATCCATTCCGCCAGCATCCAACCCAAAAGCCCGGCCGAGGCTGCGATATGGGTCACAGCCAACGCAAGGCCGGCACGGCCATCCGCTGCAACAGCGGAGCCTGCGTTGAAGCCAAACCAGCCTACCCACAGCAGTGCGGCACCGGTCATCGTCAGACCCAGGTTGTAGGGCTCGAACGGTTCTTTGCCGTAGCCACGGCGAGGCCCGAGAAACAGAGCGCAGGCCAGGCCCGCCGCGCCCGCATTGATATGCACCACGGCACCGCCCGCAAAATCCAGTGCGCCCAGCTTTGCCAGCCAGCCACCCGGCTCCCACACCCAGTGTGCGATGGGTGCGTAGACCACCAGAGTCCACATGGCCACAAACCAAAGCATGGCGGAAAAGCGCATGCGCTCCACGAAAGCGCCCACGACCAGTGCAGGCGTGATGATGGCAAAAGCCAGCTGAAACATCGAATACACAGACTCTGGGATGTTCGGCGCCAGGTGGCTCACCGACACCATGGCCGCCTCTTTCTGATAGTCCAGCCCGGCAAACCAGAACCTGTCTGTTCCACCTATCCACGCGTTGCCCGGCGTAAAGGCCAGCGAATACCCCATTGCAAACCACAGCACACTCACCAGGGCAGCCACAGCCAATACGCAGGCCATGGTGTTCAGCACATTCTTGCGGCGCACCATGCCCGCATAGAACAGCGCAACGCCTGGCAAGGTCATCAGCAGGACCAGGGCGACGGACACCATGCCCCAGGCAGTATCTGCGGGCTGCAGGGTGGACTGTTGAACCAGCGCCGGTGCAAGTGGAGCCGGCTCGGCCTGCGCAATCAATGGGGCAGCCAGCACCGCCATCCAGGAAAGGTCTCGAAGCCATCTCAAAACCATCTCGCGTCCTCTGGTTACCAAAGATACGAAATGCAATGCATAAGACGTGCCAGAAGATCGAGCTGCAACGAAGGGGCCCTGACCACAGTTGGGAACCTATGTACGCACGTGAGTAGCAGGGCCACCCAAAGTCCGCCCCACCCAGTTTCAGTGCCCGGAAATGCAAAACGCCCCAAACCGGGGCGTGAAAGGCGGCGTCAAATACGCTGGATCGAAGCGACTGCCAAAGCTCTGGGATGCTTTTCACATAGAACAGAGGTTTGGCAGGGATCTCGTACTCAACCCTGGTGGGATTTGCGAGCAATGACTTGCATTTCCACGCAGGCCTCAGGGATGGCAATGCCGGCAATCATCGCAGTGCCCGTGGGTTTGCAGGGCAAATGCTTGCTGAGAGCCTCCAGAACGGCGGGCAGGTGCTCGTGCGCCGAGATGATCAACGTGTAGTTCACGATGTTCTTCAAAGTGCCGCCGCACTTGGACAGATAGTTTTCAATATTGCGCAGCATGAGCTCCGTCTGCGCTCCAGCACCATCTGCAAGCTTGTGAGCGTCGTAATCCATGCCCAATGTGCCGGACACAAAGATCCATTCTTCATCGTACATGGCGCGGGAATATGGCGCGTTCGCAAACGGCATGGGAGTAATCACGGGAATTTGCATGGAGTCTCCTGAATAAAAATCTAGAACTTGTCAAACTGCGAGCATTTCGCGAACGATCGCGCGCGCGTGCAACTCGGTCGAATCAAAGAGGGGGACAGGTGAAGAAAGCCAGGCCTGCAGCTCAGCGAGTTCAGTGCACCCCAGTACGATGCCTTCAGCACCACGAGTGGCCAGGTTGGCGCATATGCGATTGACCACCGCAGCGGATTCAGCGCCAGCGTGACCGCTCGCCAGTTCGCCAAAAATCAGCGAATCCAGTTCGGAGCGCTCATGCTCGTCAGGCAGCACCAGTTCAAACGCTTGCTGCTCGCTGAATGCCCGCATGAAGAAATCTGCCTTTAACGCATGGCTGGTACCTAATATGCCCAAGCGCTTGGCCTGAGGCATTTGGGCGCGAATGGACCGCGAGGTTTCCGAGGCAATATGCACCAGGGGCACACCCGCCGCCTTCTGTACCGCATCCGCGGCAAAGTGGCCTGTGTTGGCCAAAATGGCTACCAACTCCGCTCCGGCGGCCTGCAACTGCCTGGCAGCCGCCTGCATGCGTGCGCTGGCGTCCTGCGGTCGCCCCTCGTTCATGTCTTGCAGAACTTCTGCAAAATCCAGGCTCACGATCACGCAACGCGCCGAATGCGGAACGCCTAGCGCCGCTTGAACCTGTTCGTTCAGCAGGCGGTAGTAGACCAGCGTGGAAGGCCACGCGACTCCGCCAATAAGGCCAACTGTTTTCATGCCTTCAGTCCAGCTTGAAACCCAGCTTGCGGATCACTGGCGCATAGCGCTGCCCATCACGCACGATGCGCTCTGCCATGATGGCCGGACTGATCGCCGCAGCAGGCTCAAAGCCGAAGGTGCCAAGCTTTTCAATGACATCAGGCTGCCTCACGGCCCATTCGGCCTCCTGCGCCAAACGCTGCGCGATGGCCGAGGACATGCCTGCCGGCCCTGCAAAACCAAACCAGACCGAAAGATCCATGCCTTTGTAGCCCGACTCGTCCAGGGTGGGCACATCAGGCAAGGCGCCAAAACGCTTGGACGACGTCACGGCCAAAATGCGGGCCCTGCCGGTTTTCACAAACTGAACATACGGGGCCAAGCCGTCAAAAACCAGGTTGACGTCACCTGCAATCAGACCTTGCGCCACTTCCGCACTGCCTTTGTAGGTGATGCGAGTGGCGTCAATTCCGGCCAACTGGGCAAACTCTGCCTGCGCGATGTGGGCCAAAATGGCGGCTGAACCTATATTCAAGGTGCCAGACTGTGCTTTGGCCCGCTGCACAACTTCTTGAATGGTTTGTGCATCGCCTGGCCTCGTACTGCCAATCACCGTAATGGGCGAGGTGATTGCCAGCGCTACCGGGGTAAAGTCCTTGACCGGGTCGTACGGCAGTTTGTTGTACAGCGAAGGATTGAGCACAAACGTCTGGTCCATGGTCCAGATGAGGGTGTGACCATCAGGCGCTGCACGCTTGAGGTCTTGCACACCAATGATGGTGTTGCCGCCCGCCTTGTTGTCGATGAAGATCTGTTGACCAAGCCTGTCTGCCATCTTGCCTGCGATGAGGCGTGCCGTGGCGTCGGCTCCGCCACCCGCTACAAACGGCACAATCAGCCTGATGGGCTTGGCGGGCCAGGTCTGAGAAAAAGCGCCGGGAACAGCTAAGGCCGTGGCACCGGCAGCTACTGCTCGCAGCACGGCTCGCCTGGCTGGCGTATGCTTTGAGACTTGGCTCGCTTCGCGTATCGTCATGAAAAAACTCCTTTGCAGACGCAAAGGTAGCGCCTCGCCGGAGAATCCGCTATGCCGATCCGCTCACATTCTGTGCCGTTTGCTTCTATGCCGGCCATTCCTGAAGATGACTTCAACGCCACCATGTGGCGCTTGCAGGCCACGCGGCACGGCGGCTTGCCCACGCTGCGCGGTAGCCTGCACAACGCCCATTGGCCGGACGACGGCGGCCAGCTGACGCAACTTCGCCACACGCCCTGGGAAGGTGCTACCGCACTTTTCTTTGACTTTCGCTTGCAGCGCGACCTGCATATCCGCCTGGAGCCACAAGACGAGTTGCTACTGACTTTTTTTCTTGCAGGAGAAGTCAAGGGCAGCATCGGGGCAAGCCGTGGCCATTTGCGCTCACTGGACTTTCAGCGAGGCCGCGCACTGCTTCGCACGCCCAATCACGATGGTGGCTATCTGATTCAGGTCCCTGGCGCTTGCCGGAATGCCTTTGTGCAGTTTCGCCTGCGTCGCGCGCAAATACCCTTGTGGCTGCGCTCGCTTGGTGTCCACATCGACGTGCACCAGATGGAGCGCCTCATGCATCTGAACAACGGCACCGTTCTGTGCAACGCGGCGCTGACGGCAAGGGTACGGGCAGCCCTGGAGCGCATTCGCAGCCAGAAAGTGGAGGCACCGTCGTTCGCCCCCTTGTTCCAGGCACACTCGGTTGAGCTGCTCACGTACGTGCTTTTGGATCTCATGGAGCTATTGCGCCCTGCACGTTCCAGCACCAAAGCCGATGGGAGTACCGCGCTGCGCAAAGTGCGCAGTTGCATGGACGAAGCGCCCGCTCGAGACTGGACCGTGGCCGAGCTGGCTGCCGAAGCCGGTTGCAGCGAAGCCCAACTGCAGCGCAGCCTGCGGGCCAATACCGGGCAATCTGTACATCAATACCTGCGCAACGCGCGGCTTGATCTTGCCGCGCGTCTACTGCGCGAGACAGCCCTGCCCGTCCGCCAGGTCTCCGAAGAAGCCGGCTGGCAATGCCAGGGCCGCTTTGGCGCGGCGTTTCGCGAGCGCCACGGCATGGCACCGCTGGCATTCCGCCGTGTCGGCGAACCGAACTAAAAAACCTCAGTTCGCCAGGGCGGCGTGGCCCGACCAGTCCAGTTTTTACACTGCCGCCAGCGACTGCTCCAGATCGGCCAGGATATCGTCGATGTGTTCGATACCCACGCACAGGCGCACGGTTTCTTCTTTCACGCCAGTCTTGGCCAGTTCCTCAGGCGCGAGCTGGCGGTGCGTTGTGCTGGCTGGGTGCGTAGCCAATGATTTGGTGTCTCCGATGTTCACCAGACGGGTGAAAAGTTGCAGCGCATCGAGGAACCTCGCACCGGCTTCACGACCACCGGCAGCGGCTTTCACACCAAACGTCAGCAGACCGGACGCACGCCCTTTCATGTAGTGCTGTGCCAAGGCATGGTCTTCATGATCGGGAAGTCCTGCATAGCTGACCCAGGCCACTTTGTCATGTTTTTGCAGGAACTGCGCCACTTTCAAAGTGTTTTCGCAGATGCGGTCCATGCGCAGCGCCAGGGTTTCGATACCCTGAATGATCTGCCACGCATTGAAGGGCGAAAGTGCAGCGCCCATATTGCGCAGAGGCACGACGCGCGCCCGGCCAATGTAGGCGGCAGCACCCAGCGCTTCTGTATAGACCACACCGTGGTAGCTCACATCGGGTTCGTTCAGACGAGGAAAGCGCTCTTTATGCTCTGCCCACGGGAATTTTCCGCTGTCCACAATGATGCCGCCCAAGGTCGTTCCGTGGCCGCCCAGATATTTGGTGAGCGAATGGACGACGATGTCCGCGCCGTGATCGATCGGGCGCACCAGATAGGGTGAGGCCACGGTGTTGTCCACGATCAGCGGAACGCCATGCTTGTGTGCAATGGCGGCCACGCTGGCGATATCCGTCACGTTACCAGCCGGGTTGCCAATGGTCTCCACAAAGACGGCCTTGGTTTTGGCATCGATCAGTTTCTCGAAGCTCTGCGGATCGCGGTGGTCTGCAAAGCGGGTCGTGATGCCCAACTGCGGCAGCGTGTGTGCGAACAGGTTGTAAGTACCGCCATAAAGGGCGGTGCTGCTGATGATGTTGTCGCCTGCTTCGGCGATGGTTTGAATGGCATAGGTGATGGCTGCCTGGCCACTGGCCACGGTCAAGCCTGCAATGCCGCCCTCGAGCGCTGCCACGCGCTTTTCCAGCACGTCGCAGGTGGGGTTCATGATGCGGGAATAGATATTGCCCGGCACCTTCAGATCAAACAAATCAGCCCCATGCTGGGCGCTGTCAAAAGCGTACGCCACTGTCTGGTAGATAGGCACGGCGACCGCCTTGGTAGTGGGGTCGGGCTGGTAGCCGGCATGGACCAACTGGGTCTCAAATTTCCATGTTTCTGACATGTGAGTTCTCCTTTTCTTTCAAGTTTTAGTGTCGGGGCACAAAGCCACCTGCTCACAAAGGGGCTATGGCGGGCCGGCGTTCTGCACCGCTCGGGTAAAGTTGAGGGTTTGGAACACTGCCGGCGTCCGCCAATTCGGGTGCTGGTGTGAATTCTCATTGAAAATCCAGCAACTGCTTAAGTCAATTTAGTCAGTTGCTAATTACAACACCCACCAGCTTACGCGAGAGGCAGTAAAAAATGGCACGCATGATTCAATGCATCAAGCTCGGCAAGGAAGCCGAAGGCCTGGATTTCCCCCCTTACCCCGGCGAACTCGGCAAACGCATCTGGGAAAGCGTCAGCAAAGAGGCCTGGGCCGGCTGGCTCAAGCACCAGACCATGCTGGTCAACGAAAACCGGCTCAACCTGGCTGACCAGCGCGCACGCCAGTACCTTGCCCGGCAAATGGAAAACCACTTCTTTGGCACCGGTGCTGACCAGGCCATGGGCTACGTACCGCCAAGCGCTTGAGTGAACTTGAATCCAGTGGCTCAGAGCACCTGATCCCGGGCCTGCGCCGGCAGTATCACTTTCGGCCTGGTTCCAGCGGACTGCGGGCCTGGGATGTTCACAAGCTCATCCGGTTGGCACAGGAGCAAAATTTGCCCCTGCTGGAAGTACCTCTTTCCGAGATCCGCGAACTCGATGAGCCCTACTGGTTCGAACATGAAGGCACGCCGCCTACACCCCGTGCGATTGTGGAGCACATCAAGCTCATGGACGGCTGCCAACTCGACTGGCCCATCATCCTGAGCTCTGACGGCCGCCTCATGGACGGCATGCACAGGGTGGCTCAAGCTCTGCGCGAGGGGCGCACCCACATCCAGGCAGTTCGCTTCCTGGAAGACCCTGCCCCGCATTACGTGGGCGTGGCGCCAGAACATCTTCCCTACTGACAACGCAAGCCCCATGCAGCCGGAGAATCAGGACACAGTCGTCTGGCGTGAAGATGGCATGCCTGCCAACCCGCGCTTTGGCGACGTTTACCGCAGCCGTGGCTTGCAAGGTGACGCTGGGTGGTCACAGGCGCGCCATGTATTTCTCAAAGGCTGCGGGCTTGTGGTCGATGAAGGTACGAGCGAAAACACGGCTCCGACGGCGTGGGCACACGCTCCTCGTTGGCAGGTTCTGGAAACAGGTTTTGGTCTCGGCCTTAATTTTTTGGCTACCTGGCATGCGTGGACCAAAGACACCGCGCGGCCACAACGGCTTTTCTATAGCGCTGTGGAAGCCTGGCCGCCAGAGGCTGGCGACATTGTGCGCAGCGCAGCACCCTTCCCGGAGTTGATTCCGCTGGCGCAGCAACTGGCCGCGCGCTGGCAGGGTTTGCTTGCGGGCTTTCACCGCCTGGAATTCGAAGGTGGCAGAGTACAGCTCACCCTGGCCGTCGGGCAAGCGCAGCCCATGCTGGGTGAAATGACAGGTCAATTCGACAGTATTTTTCTTGATGGATTCCGCCCACGCCTGAATCCCCAGATGTGGGATCTTCACACCTTGAAGGCGGTCTCACGGCTAGCCCGTCGGGGCGCAGTAGCTGCCAGTTGGTGCGTGAAAGGCGAAGTACGCGAGCGGCTGATCACCTGCGGCTTTGTGGTGGAACGCGTCGCCGGACTGCCGCCAAAACGACACGCCTTGCGCGCCCGTTTTGACCCAAGCTGGCAACCCAAGGGGCGTGCCGAAGCACCCGCCCAGCCCCTCCCCGAAAAAACCACGCCGCGCCGCTGCGTCATCATTGGCGCAGGCTTGGCCGGAGCCTCCTGTGCGTACAGCCTGGCGCACCGAGGCTGGCAGGTCACTGTGCTGGACCAAGCCGCAGAACCAGCTGCGGGTGCCAGCGGCTTGCCCGCCGGGATTGTGTCGCCCCACGTTTCCCCGGACGACCGCCCGCTTTCCCGTCTGACGCGTGCCGGCGCCCAGGCCACTTTGGCACGCGCGCGTGCATTGCTGACAGAAGGAATTGAGTTCGCCGCCACCGGGGTACTGGAGCGGCACGCGCCCGGTGAACGCAGGCTTCCTGCGAGTTGGCCTGCGGAATCAGAAGCAGCCGCCATCCGGGCCACCACCTATTCAGCCACAGCCAACAAGACCATAGAAAAAGCGCATCAGGCTGGCGTGCCATTGAATGAATCTGACCTCGCGCTCTGGCATGAGCAAGCAGGCTGGGTCAGGCCTGCAGCGCTGGTGCGCCGCATGCTGGCGGCGCCGGGCATTGAATGGAAGGCGAATCAGATCGCACAACGAATTGAACCCGCCCCCTCTATCGATGCATCGGCCTGGCGCGTGCTGGACGAAGGAGGTGCGGTATTGGCTGAGGCTGATTTGATCGTCATGGCCGCAGGCTTTGACACACGAGCACTCGCGGGAGACATGTTGCCCTTGAACGCTTTGCGCGGTCAGGTTGCCTTTGGCCCCATGCCTGGCGGCTCTCATGACGCCGCACTACCCGTCTTTCCAGTCAACGGCCACGGCAGCCTGATCTCGCACCTGCCCATTCAAAATGGGGCCATGTGGGTCACGGGGTCCACCTTTGACCGGGGTAACCCTCGCGCAGAGTTGCACGAAGCTGACCACACCCACAACCGCGAACGCTTGGCAGAACTCCTGCCGCTCGCCGCCGCGGCAGTAGGCCGGCAATGGACAGATGGCCAGGCAAAAGCCTGGGCTGCAGTCCGTGCGACCCTCCCGGACCGCCTACCTGCAGTCGGCACCTGGGGTATCGCCACCGTTGCCGGAGGTGCGAGTCAATCAACGCAGACACCCCCACTGCAACTGTGCACGGGATTTGGCGCACGCGGACTGACCCTTACCGTACTGTGCGGTGAAATCCTGGCGTGCTGGCTTCACGGCGAACCCTTGCCGGTGGAGCGAAGTCTTGCTGAACGCCTGCGGGCGGGTAGATTCAATGCCTGAAGGTTCTGGAACTGCGATCAGAACTCTGACGACCGTGCCATCGCGTTGACAAACCCAAGCCCGGCCGCAAGTGTTCCCGTAGCGGACGCGGGGTCAAACGGAAACGTCACGCGCTCCGGCTACGATACGCACACTTGTTCAACCAATTCCCAAGAATTCTCATGGCTTTCGCCGACAACCTGCGTACCCTGCCTTCCGTAGCCCAAATCTCCGCCATCGAACTGCTGGACGATGCCGGCCAAGTGGCCGCAACAATTCCCAACCTGCCGGGCAAGGCCGGCTCTCTGGCGGTGTATGCGGCGCTGGTGGCCAAACACGGGAGCATCAACGTGGCGGCAGCAGAAGAAGGACTGAGCCTGTTTGCAGAACATACTGATGACGCCCGCAAGAATCCGGGCAACCATCCCAATATCGACAGGCTGCTTGAAGTGATCAAAAGCGGTAAGGGCTACCAAGCCAAGGTCATTGCGGGTTAAGCGCTCGACTCAGTCTTCCAGAAAATACTCAGAACGTTCTGAGTCGACTACCCAGGCGAGGGGTCAAGCCTATGCAGCCCTTTGCTATTTGCGAGGGTGCAAGGACAGCGTCGTCAGATAGGCCGCCATGTATTTGCCTGTCCTGCGCTTCGTCCAGCCGTCATTCATGACTTGGCCAGGCACCAGTTTCTCAGGGTCGGTTAACCAAGCCTGATGTCCTTCGTTGTCCAGATCGCTGAGGCGCTCACCTCAAATACTCACCCCAGGGTAACCAGATTCAGAAAAGAAGTAAAAAAAGTTGAATCCATTGTCTGGTTTCAGGCGTACAAGGTTCGGAACACAATGAACTTATGAACGCTGAATACTCCGACGCCAAGCTCATCGCTCTGCTTCAGCGCGTCGCGCTGAAAGACGAGGCGGCCCTTAAGTCTCTGTACGACGCCTGCGCAGGCAAGCTGTATGGCTTGGCACTTCGCGTGCTCAGTCACCGTGAATCTGCAGAAGATGCGCTGCAGGACGCTTTCCTGACCATCTGGCGCATGGCCCCGGAATACAGTGCATCGCTCAGCCCACCCATGGCATGGATGGGCCTGATCGTACGCAGTCGTTCTCTGGATCTGATGCGTCGGCGCGTTGCGGCGCGCTCTCACCTCACGCAGGAGTTAGACGCAGATCTGGCTGACACCCTGCAAACCGATGACCCTACGCCCATGGACATCGCAGAGGCCAGCGAGCAAGCCTGGGCCTTGAATCAATGCCTGAGCCGCATGGAGAGCAAGCAATGCGAGCTGGTCAAACTGGCTTATATGCGCGACTTGAGCCACAGTGAACTCGCGGCCCATACGCAGCTTCCCCTTGGCACGGTTAAAACCTGGATCCGCCGAGGCCTGGATCAACTGCGCCTGTGCATGGCTCGTTTCGCGTAGAGGCCATTCATGAAGATTCACCAGCATCCCGAATTGTTGGAGCGTCTGGCCGCCAGCTATGCCCTGGGCACGCTGCGCGGCCCAGCACGCCGCCGTTTTGAAACCATCGCACGTGAGCAGGCTGCCGTACGCGCAGCAGCTCTCGTCTGGCAAAGCCGAATGTCCAGCCTCAACGAACTACAAACCAGCGTCCAACCTGCACCCGCCGTGTGGACCCGTATCGACAATCTGGTTCGCGCCGATGTAGAGCAAGCCACCCAGGCTGACACGAAACAAGGTTTGGCACAAACCGGGGCCTCCGGCGAGGGACTGGGTGGCTGGCTGCGCAGCCTGACCTTGTGGCGAGTGGCTAGTGCAGTAGGTGCCGTCGCCACCGTGGCTGCTGTAGTGGTTGGTCTGAATCTGCGTCAAGAAATGGGCAGTGAAATTGCCAAGTTAAGAACCGCACCTTCCATTGAATATGTGGCCGTTCTGTCAGACGATAAATCCGCAGCATCCATGCTTGTGACCTTCGACCCCACGAGCAAGAAACTCACTTTGCAACGCGTAGGTAACTACCAAGAAACGCCCGACAAATCCCTTCAGCTCTGGGCCCTGTCTCCTACAGGCAACCCCAAATCACTTGGTGTGCTCGGCAACGACAAGCTAATTCGCCTGACCACCGGAGAAAGCGATGTAAGTGGTGTGCCCAGCTTGGCCATCAGCCTGGAGCCCAAGGGGGGAGTGCCCAGTGAGACTGGCCCTACCGGCCCCGTTCTATTCAAAGGGGCGGTGATTAAAAAGATGATGTGACCCGTTAAAGCACGTTCAAGCTGGCAAGATGGGACCATGCTCGAACCCATTGACAAGAACATCTGGCATGCGGTCCATCACTTCGTAGCTTACGGAGTTCCCATCACCTCACGCATGACCGTGGTGTGTCTGCCGGATCGCAAACTACTGGTGCATTCGCCCATACCCCTGACTGGCGAAATGCGGGCTCAAATGGACGCGTTGGGATCGGTAGCCTTTATCGTGGCGCCCAACCTGATGCATCACCTGTTTTTGGGGCCACTGGCCAAAGCCTATCCTGCTGCTGAGGTGTACGGCCCGAACGGTCTCCGCAAGAAACGCCCCGACCTGGTTTCGCTGAAAGACCTGCCTGCGGCAGAGCACGCTCCATGGTTGCCAGATTTGGAGCATATGGCGTTCGAGGGTTTTCCTGCGGGTAAGGAATCGATCTGGTTTCACAGGCCATCTGCCACGCTCATCGTGACCGACTTGGTCCAATGTTGGCAAGATCCTCTCCCATGGAGAGCCACAGCGTATGCCCTCCTTTCCGGCGTACGCCACCAACTGGCCGTGCCGCGTACTGTGCGAGCGCTGGTCCGCGACAAGCAAGCTGCTGCCCGAAGTGCAAAGCGGCTGCTCGAGTGGCCTTTTACCAGAGTCATTGTGGGCCACAACTCGGTCGTTGAGACCGGCTCTCATGACCTGATGGCCAGTGCGCTCCAGGTGTTCTGAGCATTCCCTAGATGCGCGGCCTCAAATCATTGCAACCCGTAGGCCGGTCGTGAACAACCGCTTTTCACATTTGCTCTGAGCGGATCAGCTCGCTGAAAGGCGGCTCCAGACTTGACCGCCGGATTTGTCTTGTGGGGCTTGAAGCCAATGGGCTCTCAACGAATTGCCTTCAGAATACGAAACGAGCATCCGAAGTTTGAATTCATAACAAATTCAACAATGGATACGTAAATGTATATTGACACGGATACGGAATAAACTATCATGGCAACCATGAAGACAGCCAAGGCGCGCGCGCTCACCTCCACTGCCAAATCTGCAGCCCCCGCTGCAGATGAGAAGCAGCGCGAGACGTCGACGTTCGTGGCCTATAGCCGCATCAAACAGCTGATCCTCGATAACGAACTGGCGCCAGGCGCGCAGGTGCTGGAGCAAACATTGGCCGATCAACTCGGTCTGTCGCGCACCCCGGTGCGGGATGCGCTCACCCGCTTGTCGCAAGAAGGCTTGCTGGAAGTGGTGCCCCGCCACGGCATTCGGGTGCTGCCCATGTCACCAGATGACATGCGCGAAATTTATGAAGTGCTGATCGCACTGGAGCCCGCCGCAACTGAGATGCTGACACTTCGTCGCCCCTCCAAAGAAGAAATCGCCCCGCTGATCGAAGCGTGCGAAGCGATGGAGCAAGCGCTCGAAGACGACGACCTGCCTCGCTGGGCAACTGCAGATGCACGTTTTCACTCCTCATTGATAGGCCTCTGCGGCAACCGTCGCCTGGCCACCATGGTGTCAGGCGTTTGGGAGCAATCTCACCGCGCGCGGATGTTCACACTTCGACTGCGCGCCAAACCGGTGCAGTCCACACGCGAGCACCGCGAAATCGTAGAAGCCATTCTGGCCGGCGACGCAGCCAAAGCGCGCGACCTCTACCGGTCGCATCGTGAGACGGCAGCCAAAGGAATGATGAAGTTGATCGAAGACTTTGGCTTGAATCGCCTATAGGCCAGCGAGCCCTTAACCCCACAAAACGATGACCAACCCACCCTCCCCGCTGCCACTCCAAGGTATTCGCGTTCTCGACGTCAGCCAGGTTATGGCCGGACCCTTCTGCTGCATGCTGCTGGGCGACATGGGGGCAGACGTCATCAAGGTGGAGCCACCGGGAGTGGGGGATCAGACTCGCAAGGCCATGGGCTTTCGGCTCAAAACAGAAGACAGCCCAGGCTTCTTCGCACTGAACCGCAACAAGCGCAGTATTGAAATCGACCTCAAAAGCGAGGAAGGGCGCGAGGTTTTCTACAAGCTGGTGGAGTCCGCGGACATCATGGTCGAAAACAATAGGCCCGGGGTCACGCAGCGCCTGGCCATCGACTACCCCACCTTGCAGAAGATCAATCCACGGCTGATCTACGCCAGCATTTCGGGCTTCGGCCAGACTGGTCCGTGGTCGCAGCGGCCCGGGTTTGATCTCATAGCCCAGGCCATGTCGGGAGTGCTGAGTGCCACCGGCCTGCCGGGTGCGGAGCCTGTGAAGTGCGGCGTCTCCATTGCGGACCTGGGCTCCGGCATGATGGCTATGTACGGCATTCTTTCCGCCTACATAGGGCGACTTTCAACAGGCGTAGGACAGCACGTGGATGCCTCTTTGTTTGAAACCGCACTGACCTTGTCCATCTGGGAAACCACAGAGCTCTGGGGAACAGGCGTCACGCCCAAGCCATTGGGCACGGCCAACCGCATGAGCGCCCCCTATCAAGCGGTGAAAGCTCAGGACGCCTATTTCGTCATAGGCGCGGCAAACCAGAAATTGTGGACTGCACTGTGTCAACTGATCGGCAAACCCGAGATGCTCGATGACCCCCGTTATGCCAATAACGCCACGCGCCTGAAGCATAGGCTCGAACTGATTGCAGAGCTGGAGCCTGTGTTCCAGACGAAGCCCGCATCCTTCTGGGTTGAAGAGCTGCTCAAAGTTGGCATTCCTGCCGGCCCTGTCAATGATTTTGCGCAAGCACTCGCAAGTGACCATGCCATCGAGCGCAAGATGACCATGGAGATGGCGCATCCAGGAGAAGGCACGATTCGCTCGCTTGGCTTTCCCATCAAAATGAGCGATACCCCTCAACAGCTGCGCTACCCACCACCACTGCTGGGCCAGCATACGCAGGAAATACTGGCCGAGCTCGGATTTCAACATGATGCCTTGGCTACCCCAGCGAATGCGGGGGTGGCGTCATGACCAGCGGCCGCGTTACGCTCACCAGAACCGGCACCACGGCGCACCTGCTGTTTGATCGGCCCGAGGCTCGCAATGCACTCACATGGGACATGTACGAGCAGCTCCATGCCCACTGCCAAACGCTGAATGCAGATGAGTCCGTGCGTTGCGCGGTGCTCAGAGGCGCCGGGGAGCAAGCTTTCATCGCAGGCACAGACATCGCGCAATTTCTCGACTTCAAGACGCCGGAACAAGGCTTGCAGTATGAAGCCCAGGGCGAGAAGTACATCGCTGCGGTAGAGACCCTGCGCATGCCGACCATTGCCGTCGTGCAGGGCTGGGCTATCGGAGGTGGCCTCGCTATCGCTGGTGTTTGTGACCTGCGCGTAGCCACACCGGATTCGCGTTTTGGAATGCCCATTGCCAGAACACTCGGCAATTGCCTCTCCAACCGCAATTACGCACGTCTGGCAGCAGGTTTGGGCGCTGCGCGCGTCAAACGCATGCTGATGCTCGCCGACATGATAGGCGCGCAAGAAGCCTTGGAGTGCGGTTTTGTCAGTGAACTCATCGTGGCCGATCAGCTTGATGCGCGCGTAGAGGAACTCACCAAGCGTATTGCCGAACACGCGCCGCTCAGCATGTGGGCAGGCAAGGAAAGTCTGCGCCGGCTAGCTCATGAGGAAGATGCGGGCAAGGACGATGACCTGATTGCGCGCTGCTATGGCAGCCAGGACTTTCATGCCGGTGTCGCTGCATTTGTAGATAAGCGACGCGCCAACTGGGAGGGCCGCTGATGGTAAGTGCCCTCCATTCATAGCCTGATTTCCCCCTGACCGGCGGGCACCTCGCCGCCACAAGAGAAAAAACGATGAAACCTCGTGTGGACAGTTGCGCCTTGTCGATTTGGCACAGCTTCATTTCAGAGCGCCCCGGATCTCTGAGTTTCACGCTCGGCACGTGACAGAGCCTTTTACTGCACCCCATTGGCATCTTGCCGCAACACAAACCGTAAACCTGCAACCTGGAGAAAAGCAATGGCCCCCTACGACAAACAACATCTGACCGTCATTCGTGCTGGCGGTATTTCCACCGACACAACCTATGAGCCGCCGCTGCGCATCGGCTTCGGTATCAGTGACAAAACCATTGACAACCCCAACGCCACCATGGGACGTACCGTTCTTGTGCCAGGGGCCAAGGCCAATGCCACTCACTACCACTCCGTCAATGACGTGGTCTGGTACATCCTCTACGGAAAAATCCATTGCTGGTATGCGCGCCATGACGGCAGCGACCGCAAAGAGGTTGTCATGGAAGCAGGCGACTTTGTATACGTACCCAGCGGTGCGATCCATGTCATTTCCAACGCCTCGGAAACAGAAGAAGCCTCTCTGATCTTCTGCTATGTCGGTGTTCCCAACACCGACGCAGCCAAGACCGTGTGGCTCAGTGAAGACGGCAAGACCGTACTCGACAAACAAACCCACTGAAGCACAGGTCCAACCAAGGCTCCCAACCTTCGCTCCGCCGGGCGTGACACACGCCCGCGGGCGAAGACGCTGAAAACAGCTTGCCTAGCAAACGACAACCAAGCGAAAAAACTGCAATGTCTAGCACGCCCCATCGCGTCATCGACGTCCACCACCACTATTGGTGGCTGGGCAAACGCAGTCACCGCTGGCCCGCTGCGGCGGGCGACACGCTGCACCGCAGCTTCACACCCGAGGACTTTCAGGCCGCAATGAAGAAAGCCGGAGTGCATGCGGCGTTACTCATTCAGTCGCTGAACGATTATGACGAGACCAAGGAGTTCCTGGCCATTGCGGCGAAGGTGCCCCACATTCTTGGTGTGGTCGGCTGGGTTCCGCTGGGCGATGCCGATGTCACCGCACAGCATCTGGACAAGATGGAGCACGGCGAATTGCTGGTGGGCATTCGCCATCTGATCAATTTCGAGCCAGACCTCAACTGGTTGCTGCGCGACGGCGTCATCGCATCGATCGGTGAAATCGCTCGGCGCGGACTGGTGTTTGACATCGTGCCGATCAATGCAGTGCAGTTCGATGCGGTGCTGGACATCGCCGCACGTTATCCGCACATGTCAGTGGTGCTGGATCATCTGGCAAGGCCCCCGGTAGGACAAGCCGATTCGGTTGAATGGTCAGAGCGCATTACGCGTGCAGCGGCGCTCCCCAATGTGTCGATCAAGCTGTCAGTTGGTCTGGATGTGCTCATGGGCTGGACATGGTCTGTGGAGCAGCTACGCCCGTACGTGCATACGGTATTGCAGGCTTTCGGCCCGGCGCGTGTCATGGCAGCCAGCAACTGGCCGGTGTGTCATCTCGCCGCGGACTACAGCACCGTCTGGAATGGAATTCATGCGCTCTGCGCGGACCTGTCCGCCGCGGATCGCGCTGATGTACTTGGTGGAAACGCCATCCGAATTTTTAAACTGCGCAAGTCAATATGACCCTCTTCGATTTGAAAGGACGAGTGGCACTCGTCACCGGCGGTGGCCGTGGTCTGGGTGAAGCCATGGCCGCAGGCCTCGCGCAAGCTGGCGCCCATGTGGTCCTTGCTGGCCGCAGCACCCATGAATTGGAAGCGGCCGTTGCCGCGATCCGCGCACAAGGCGGCATTGCCAGCTATGTGATCGTTGACCTGATGCAGGATGGTGCGCACGAACAAGTGGTCAGGGACGTTGTGGCCAAAGCCGGCCGGCTTGACGTGCTGCTGCACGCTGCGGGCATGCAGGTGCGCAAAAATGCCATTGACATCACGGCAGACGATTGGGATCGGGTCACAGACATCCACCTCCGCACGGCATTTCTTTTGGCGCAGGCCACCGCACGGCACGCCATGGCCGAACAGGCAGCCGCCAAGATCATCTTCGTCGGCTCACTCACCTCGCACATCGGATTTCGTGGCATTGCACCCTACGCTGCAGCCAAGAGCGGCGTGGCAGGACTCGCACGCACGCTGGCGGCCGAGTGGGCCACATCGGGCATCAACGTCAACACCATCATTCCGGGCTACTTTCACACCAAGTTGACCGGCGATCTGCTGGCGGATGAGGAAAAGCACCGTTGGGTCATGTCGCGCATTCCCATGAACCGGCTGGGTGACCCCCAGGACCTCGCGGGTGCTGCAGTGTTCTTCGCCTCCACTGCTTCTGACTATGTCACTGGCGCAGAGATCCGCGTCGACGGCGGCTGGCTTGCCAGTTGAAAACAGAGTTCCCATTCACAACGCAACTCAGAATTTTCCTGAACACACCAAGAAGGAGACCACGATGATTTGTCCGACGGCCACTATGAAATCCGAACACCATTCGAAGTTCGCCAACTCCTACCGGAGTGACCCAGCGTGAGAGCACTCATTACCGATACGGAGATGGCTGATCCCGACATCGAACGGAAATTGCTGGAAGCAGCGGGTTTTGAAGTGACGGTTGGCCACTGCAAGACCGAGGCCGACGTTATCGCTTGCGCGCAGGGAATGGACGCACTGTTAGTCACCTACGCGCCTGTCACCGCTGCAGTCTTCGCTGCGTGCCCCAGCGTGCGCATGATCAGCCGCCACGGCATTGGCGTGGACAGCATCGACACCGATGCCGCCCTCGAACACGGCGTGTGGGTTTCCAACGTGCCGGACTATGGCTATGACGAGGTCCCAACGCACGCCATTTCTCTGCTGTTTTCGCTGCTGAGGCACATCACCTTCCACGATCGCCAGGTGCGAAGCGGCGTCTGGAATTTCGCGCAGACAGGGCGCATCGACCGTATTGCCGACATGACGTTGGGCATTGTGGGGTTAGGGCGCCTGGGTCGCTTCACGATGGAATTGTGCAGGCCGTTCTTCAAGCATGTGGCGGCTTTCGACCCATTTCTACCTGACGACAAATGGCCCGCAGGCGTTGAAAAGTGCTCGCTGGAAGAAGTGTTTCAGAAAGCCAATGCAATCAGCCTGCACCTGCCTTTGAATGCTGATACACGTCATATCGTGAACCAGCAACTTTTGTCCTGTATTCCCGAGCGTGGAGCCTACCTGGTCAACACGTCGAGGGGTGGACTGACCGATCTGGACGCCGTGCTTGCGGCATTGGACAGCGGACGGCTTCGCGGGGTGGGACTGGATGTGTTGCCGGTCGAGCCACCTGCACCCGATCACCCCATTCTTCACCATCCGCGCGCCATTGTGACGCCTCATGCCGCGTTTTACTCGACGGAATCAGTGCTGGATCTACGCCATAAATTTGCCGTCAATGTCGTGGCATGGAAGCGTGAAGGGGTGGCCCCCAATGCCGTCGTCCGGGGGCATGTCGCGGCGACAGCTTGAGCTTCGTTTTATCCGATTACAGAAAGAAATCGATGTCTGTTGTTTCCATCAAACCCGCGCTGAACGCAGCGCAGATTCTTCCCGAAGACGCAGCGGATGCCACGCTGATCGCTCGTGTATGGCTACCGCAAGCCAGAGGCCCGGCAGTTGCCGTGGTCCGCGGTCATGATGTGTACGACATCAGTGAGGTCTTCCCCACCGTACGCGATCTTTGCGAAACGCCTGACCCGGCAGCGAAAGCGGCTTCAGCAAAAGGACCTCGCATTGCATCGCTGCAGGAGATTCTCGACAACACCCCGACCGCAGACCGCGATGACACCAAGCCGTGGTTGCTCGCTCCGGTAGATTTGCAGGCGCTCAAGGCGGCAGGTGTCACCTTTGCGGCGTCCATGCTGGAACGCGTGATCGAAGAACGCGCGCGGGGCAACCCGGATGCTGCGGCCGCCATTCGGGTTGAGGTGGTCAGCCTGGTGGGCGATGATCTATCCCGGCTCAAACCTGGCTCACCCGAGGCCATGAAGCTCAAGGACGTTCTGATCAATCAGGGGGCCTGGAGTCAATACCTGGAAGTGGGAATTGGGCCAGATGCCGAGATCTTTACCAAGTCCCAGCCGATGTCCTCTGTGGGAGCAGGAATGGATGCCGGGCTGCACCCCATGTCGACCTGGAACAATCCCGAGCCGGAGGTCGCGCTGGCGGTCAGTTCCAGCGGCCGTATCGTTGGTGCGATGTTGGGCAACGATGTCAATTTGCGCGACGTGGAGGGGCGATCCGCCCTGCTGCTGGGCAAGGCCAAGGACAACAACGCGTCTTGCGCACTCGGGCCGTTTCTTCGTCTGTTCGATAGGAGCTTCGGGCTGGACGATGTGCGCGGCATGCACATAGAACTGATCATCGAGGGGGAAGACAAGTTTCGACTGGAGGGCGGTTCATCGCTTTCCAAGATCAGCCGTGATCCTGAGGACCTGGTGAAACAAGCCATCGGACCTCACCATCAATACCCGGATGGTCTGGTGCTGTTTCTAGGCACGATGTTTGCTCCCACGCAGGATCGCGATGCCCCAGGCCAGGGCTTCACCCACAAGGTCAATGATCGCGTCACCGTGTCTACGCCGAAGCTGGGGCGTCTGGTCAATCGCATGCTCACCTCGGATCAGTGCGCGCCGTGGACCTTCTCTGCCAGCCATTTATTTCGCAATCTAGCGGCACGCGGTTTGTTGCGCTGATCCGTAATAACACCATAGTCCAAAAATTCATTAACGTATACATTATTGTTCTTGCAATCGTATCCATTGAAAAAGCTGCAGTTTCAGCCTGAGTAGTCGAATACCAGTGAATGTTGGCAAAGCCCACAAGCTTGGTAGCACTCCTTCTCCACCGCAAGGGAAGGAGAACCCATGAATAACCACCAGGAGACAAAAACATGATCCCGCGCGTTTCTTCACGATTTCTTCGCCGCATCGGCCAGATCGGCATGTTGGCACTGGCCATCGGTCTGACCCCAGCCGTTCACGCCAACGCCTACCCGGACCGTCCCATTGAACTGGTCGTTCCGACTTCACCAGCGGGCGGTACAGACGTATTGGCGCGTTTGTTCGCGGACGCTGCTCGCAAGCAGTTGCCGCAATCCATGGTCATAGTCAACCGTCCCGGCGCCGCTGGCGCTATCGGCATGCGCAGCGTGGTGACAGCACCTCCGGACGGTTACAGAGTGGCCATGATCATCGCGGCGTGGGCCATTCTGCCGAGCCTGGGCGAAGCGAATTGGACGGCTAACGACTTCAAGTACGTCGCCCGCATCAACGAAGACCCTGCTGCCATCACCGTGCGCTCAGATGCACCGTGGAAAACTGTAGAAGAGTTTCTTGCGGATGCGAAGAAGCGTCCCGGCCAGATTTCCATCGGCAACGTGGGCGTGGGCTCGATTTATCACTTTGCTGCCGCTGCACTTGAGGACATGACCGGTTTGAAGTTCAGCCATATTCCCTTCCAGGGAGCCAATCCCGCCGTGACGGCACTGCTGGGCGGACACATCAATGCAGTGGCGGTCAGTCCCGCCGAAGTATCTGCACACGTGGCAAGTGGAAAGTTTCGCGTGTTGGCCGTGATGTCCGAGAAACGCGTGAAGGGCTTTGAGAACATCCCTACGCTGACGGAAAAGCAGATTCCTCTGGCGATCGGCACTTGGCGCGGCTTGACCGTGCCAAAGAACACCCCGGACGCGGTGGTGACCGTGCTGCGCGATGCCACACGCAAAGCCATGGCCGATCCGGAGTTTCAGGCCGGGCTGGACAAAGCGAATCTTGGTTTTGCCTACCTGGATGGCCCTGAGTTCCACACCTTTGCAGAAAAGAACTTTCAGTACTTCAAGCAACTTGCCGGCAAGATCGATCTGAAGCCTTGATGTCCAATGTGGAGGCTGGCACTTCACCCTGAGTTGAGCTGGCCACCCCACCCGCCTCTACTACCCTACGCGGTAGTTGGGCGGGTTGAAGCCGTTCATACCTTTTCAGTGCGCAGCACTTTTGGAAAAGAGATTGATGACCAGCACGCCGGAGACAATCAAGCCCATGCCGGCTATAGCGGCAACGTCAAGGCTTTGTTTGCGCACTAACCCAACCTAACAATGCCACGAGCACTATGCCCGCGCCTGCCCAGATCGCGTACGCGGTGCCGGTCGGTATGCTTTTGAGCGTCAAGGACAGAAAGTAAAACGCGGCCATATACCCGGCGGCCACCAAAACGCTTGGCCAGAGACGCGTAAACCCTTCGGACGACTTCATGGCCGTCGTGGCAACAACCTCAGCCACGATTGCAACGGACAGCGGAATATAGGGGGACATTTAGTTCTAGCGGTAAACCAGATCCACTATTCGGGCAGCTTCCCCCCGCGGTGACGAAAAAGCGAACTTTCCACCGACTCTCTTTTTCACAAGCGCGCGCCAAATTGTGATAATTTGCGTCAGCAACTGCACCCATCAACTCCTTGACGATGTGACTGATGACCGTTAAATCTATTAGCACCGGCAAGTTGGCGCTTCTCGCGCTCTGGCTTTCCACCACCGCATCGGCTCAAACGATAACCACCCGTCCGCTGGATGCCGCAGCTCCCGCTGTGACAGCCGTCCCCGTGGACAACCCGCTGGCACTTGCAGGCCTGTTTCTACTGCTTGCGTTCGCTGGATGGTGGTCCCTGCGGCGCAGCCATGTCGCGCAGCGTGTGGCGTCGCTCGTTCTAGTGGGCGCGCTCGCCGGTTTGGCAGGACATAGCTCGGGGCTGATGGCGCAAGTACTCAACGCGTTCACCGATTCTTCGGGAGAGACACTTTCCATTGGCGTCGTCCCCATCACAGCTGGGGGCTTCACGGGTTTTCAGCCGGCGGACTTCAGCAACGCCTCCGGCGTTGCGCTGAAGATTGAAGCGATCGATCCACCCAACCTGGCCGAGTGTTTTGCCACCAACCCAGCCAACACGTTGTTGCCCGCCGGAACACCCGTGCCGTCGCCGCATCCAGCGTGCACTGCGGGGGCCACGCTGGCCAGCAGCGCCGTCTGCCGCATCGATGTGGAAGCCATATGCCGTGCGCTTGCACCTGAACCAGTTGCCACGCTGACGGCTCTCAGCCCGAGTTCGGGCAGCACAGCCGGGGGAACCCTGGTCACGTTGACGGGCACCGGACTGTCTACGACCACTGGCGTCACCTTTGGCGGTATTGCGGCGACATTGGTGACCGTGATCAACCCGACGACCATTACTGCAATCACGCCTGCCCACCCTGCGGGTGTTGTAGATGTTGAGGTGCTCACAGCGAGCGGGCCAGTACAAGCCTTACAAAGCTATACGTTCCTGCCTGCGCTCACGTTAACTCAAGTCAGCCCGAATGTTGGAACCACATCGGGCGGCACCGTGGTCACTCTGACAGGAAGCGGCCTGACCGGTGCGACGGAGGTTACCTTTGGCGGCATACCTGCTTCGCAGTTCTTCGTGAGCAGCGCAACAACCATCTCTGCAGTGACTCCTGCGCACCTGGACGGCCTGGTCGACGTGACGGTGACTACGCCGGGCGGCACAGCGCAACTTTCTTCTGCCTATGCATTCCTGGGCGCCCCCACGGTGACTCAAACTCTCCCGAGTTCCGGACCCACATCGGGCGGCACCTCGGTCACTCTGACGGGAAACGGCCTGACCGGGGCCACGGAAGTTAGGTTTGGTGGAGTAGCTGCGTCCCAGTTCGTCGTGACCAGCGCCACCACTATCACTGCTGTGACTCCTGCACACCTAGCCGGCACGGTGGACGTGACGGTGACCGCGCCGGGCGGCATAGCACATGTTCCTTCTGCCTATACATTTCTGGCCGCCCCCACGTTGACTCAAATTCTTCCGAATTCTGGACCCACATCGGGCGGCACCTCGGTCACTCTGACGGGCTCTGGATTGGCTTCAGCCACCGGCATCACTTTTGGCGGCATAGCTGCCACTGTTTCAACGGTCACCGCGACCACCATCACTTTGATCACGCCTGCGCACGCGGCGGGTGTCGTAGACGTGGTGGTAACTACGCAGGGCGGGACGGCGTCAGCCGTCGAAAGCTTTAACTATCTTCCACCAGCCGTGGGGCAAATCAGAGAGGGCGGCGTGATTGCAGCACTAGGCGGCGGGCTGAATAACTTGATTGCAGCCAATCAAGATATCAGCGCTGGAGTGGCCTGGTTTAGCAGTCTGACGCCCATAGGACCCAGCGCACAAAGCGCAAGCAATGGCGCAGGCAACACCGCTGCCATCGTAGCAGCCCCTGGTGGCTCCATCCCCCAAGCTTCTGCCGCTGGATTGTGCAGCGCATTTGAGGTTGATTCCCTGGGGAACACGCCCTGTCAGCCTGGTAATTCCTGTTATAGCGACTGGTTTCTTCCAGCTAAGAACCAGTTGGCAGCGCTGTATGACAACAGGGCCGCTGTCGGCGGCTTCTCCAGCGACATGTATTGGTCATCCTCGGAGTCGCCGGTGAATCCCAATTATGCCGAAGTGAAGATTTTTTCTAGTGGCTTTATAGCTGACATCTTGAAGATGATGACAGTCAGGGCCAGGTGCGTTCGCCACTTCACACCTTGAAAATCGAGGCGGGGGCGCAGGAGCCTTCGCCTTGAGTGCTCGACCAATGACTTTTTGCTCACAAATTAATAGCAATCCAGAAGCTGGTCGGGGTAGCGATTTTTATACAGTCATTGCGGAATACTTGACGCATGTTGAATGGTGAAGTCTGCCGAAACCGCAATAGCCTTCACGCTCTCAAAGCAAGACAATATCGTACTGATCGGGCCCCATAGCCGACTCTGCTCTGAGCGAGATCGGCTTACCGATGAAGTCAGACAAGCCAGCCAGATGCTGGCTTTCTTCATCCAGTAACATATCCACCACGGCTGAGGCAGCCACCACGCGAAACTCCTTAGGATTGAACTGCCGCGCTTCACGCAGGATCTCGCGCAGGATATCGTAGGCCACGGTACGGGCCGTGCGGACCCGGCCAGCGCCCTGGCATTGCACGCAGGGTTCGCACAGCATCTGGGCCAGGGATTCGCGGGTACGCTTGCGCGTCATCTCCAACAGTCCCAGCGCAGAAAAACCGCCTGTCTGTGTTTTGACGCGGTCACGCGCCAGTTGCTTCTTGAACTCTGCAACCACTGCCTGCTGGTGCTCAGCCAGGGTCATGTCGATGAAGTCCACAATGACAATGCCGCCAAGGTTGCGCAGCCTCAGTTGTCGCGCAATGGCTTGCGCGGCTTCCAGGTTGGTCTTGAACACGGTGTCATCAAAATTGCGTGCACCTACGAATGCACCGGTGTTGACATCTATGGTGGTCAAGGCTTCGGTCTGATCTATGACCAGATAGCCACCTGATTTAAGGTCTACACGTCGGCCCAGCGCCTTGGCGATCTCGTCGTCCACGGAATACAGGTCAAAAATAGGCCGCTCACCTTTGTAGAGCGACAGCCGCTCCGCGGCGGCGGGCATAAATTCCTGGCCAAACGCGGCCAGTTGTTTGAATTGTTCTTGTGAATCCAGCCGGATGGATTGCGTCTCTTCGTTGACCAGATCTCGAAGCACGCGTTGCAGCAGACTGAGGTCTTCATGCAGCAGGCTGGTAGGTGGCAATTTCAATGATGCTTCCCGGATGCGCGTCCAGGTTTTGCGCAAGTACGCTATGTCCTCTGCAAGTTCGGAGTCCGTTGCGTCTTCTGCGTTGGTGCGCAGTATGTAGCCACCTCTGCTCTGCCCGGGGGCACTCTCCCCTGCCAGTGCCTGCACGCGGCTACGCAGTGCGTCCCGCTGACCGGCGGGGATTTTTTGCGAGATTCCAATGTGTTCGTCTTGAGGCAAGAACACCAGCATGCGGCCCGCAATACTGATCTGGGTGGATAAGCGAGCGCCTTTGGTGCCAATGGGGTCCTTGATGACCTGAACCATTAGGGTCTGGCCTTCGAAAACCTGTTTTTCAATCGGTTTGGGCGGCGTGCTGGCCGTGCGGTGGGCGGGCAAGCTCTCACCTGCCATAGGCCGCTGCCACACGTCAGCCACATGAAGAAAGGCCGCGCGCTCCAGGCCTATATCAATGAACGCGGATTGCATGCCAGGAAGCACCCGCGCCACCTTGCCCAAATACACATTGCCGACCAGGCCACGCTCCAGGGCACGCTCCACGTGCAATTCCTGAACCGCGCCATGTTCGACGATAGCCACACGCGTTTCTTGCGGTGACCAGTTGATGAGAATGTCTTGATGCATACTAGTGTGCTGTCCCATAAATACCAGCCAATTAAATCGCGCCTTCGCACCCATGGCGGCGTTGTAAATCCTCGCGATACCAGCCGGTATCACTGCGTTTTACGCCTTGCCCTGCGCACGAACGCATCGATTTCATTTTGGCAGGTATCTATGGGGCAGCACACACCATTCTCACCCCTATTTCGTCCGGCGTTCGGAACACCACACCAAACTTGTTTACCAGCTGCGGCTATGCAGGCAAACCAGCCGAGCGCAAGAGCTGCATGGTTTCATAGAGTGGCAAACCCATGATGCCTGTGTAGCTGCCGCTGATATGCTCTATGTACTCCGCCGCCCGCCCTTGCACGGCGTACGCGCCGGCTTTGCCCATGGGTTCCCCACTGGCGATGTAGCCCTGCAGTTGCGCTTGGGTCATGGCAGAAAAGCGCACGCGTGATTCACTCAGAGCCTGCTTTTCATGGCCTTCATTCCAAAGGCTGACGCAAGTCAGCACGCGGTGAGTGGTGCCGGACAGTTGCCCCAACATACGCGCAGCATCGACATCATCCGCGGGTTTTCCGTAGATGGTGCGCCCGAGGGCGACCGTGGTGTCCGAACACATCACAGGCGCAGGTGGCAACGCGCGAGCCTGGAGGCGCTTGACTGCCGCTTCAAGCTTGAGGGAGGTCACTCGCCGCACATAGGCGCGAGGAGATTCTCCGGGGAGTACGGCCTCCAGGCTCTCCGCATCCTCGTCGTCTCCAGGAAGCAAAAGCGCATGGCGAACACCCATCTGCTCCAGCAATTGGCGGCGACGCGGGCTCTGGGAAGCCAGGTAAATGAAATCAGGCATGCCCGATTATTCCCGGTGATAGGGATGCCCGGCATTGACCGACCATGCGCGGTATAGCTGCTCAATCAGCAGCACGCGCACCATGGCGTGAGGCAAGGTCAGATCAGACAGGCGAATGCGCTGGTGGGCCGCAGCGCGCAACGCAGGGTCAAGGCCATCCGGGCCGCCTATGATGAGTGCGACATCTCCGCCACCCAGTTGCCATTGCTTCAGTTGGTCTGCCAGCGCGGTGGTAGTCAAGGCAGTGCCCCGCTCATCCAGCACCACCATGCGGGTGCCACGCGGAATAGCAGCCTCTATGCGAGTGCGTTCAGCAGCATAGAGTTGCTCCACCGTCTTCCCACCCGCGCGAGGCTCAGTCTTGATAGCCTTGAGTTCAACACGGATTTCAGGCGGAAAGCGCTTGGCGTAGTCATCCCAGGCCTGCTGGGCCCATGCGGGTACCCGCTGACCCACCGCCACGATGATGATTTTCATGAGCCGACGCTCGGCTCTTTAGCCAGCTTTTCTGACCGAAGTGGCTTTCTTGGCAGGGGCTTTCTTGGCAGGAGCCTTCTTGGCCGCAGGCGCCGCCGCCTTGGCTGCTTTTTTGGCAGGTGCGTTCACCACCACTGCTTTGGCAGCGGTTTTGACCGCAGGTGCTTTGGCAGCGGGCGCTTTGGCTGCAGGCGACTTGCCAGCCGCCTTCTTGGCCGGCGCTTTGGCAGCGGCCGATTTAGCAGGCGCGGCCTTGGCTGCAGGGGATTTTGCGGCAGCTCTCTTGGCAGGGGCCGACTTGGCCTCTTGCGCAGGCTCTGCCGCTTTCCTGGCTGCTGCCTTGCCACCTGCGGCAGGACCTTTCAGCCGTACTGGTTTGTCACCCCAGATTTCTTCCAGGTTGTAGTACTGACGGATCGCTGGTTGCAGAACGTGAGCCACAGCAGCACCGCAGTCCACAATGATCCATTCACCGTTTTCTTCGCCCTCAATGCGGGGTTTAGGGAAACCCGCATCGCGCACCTTGTCTCGCACACTTGCCGCAATCGCCTTGGTTTGTCGGTTGGAGGTACCAGTGGCCACCAGCACACGCTCGAACAGCGGCGACAGATGCTCGGTGTTGAACACGCGAATATCTTGTGCTTTGACGTTTTCCAGACCGTCCACAATGGCACGCTGGAGTTTTTGGATATCTTTCTTTTGGGCAGTTTCGCTCATCAAGGGCTCGGAGGCAGCTGGTAAAGGTGATGTTCGGCAATATACCGCGCTACTGCTGGCGGTACCAGATGTTCGATAGGCAGGCCAGCCGCTACGCGGGCCCGGATTTCAGTCGAACTGACGACAATCGGTGGCAAGTTAATAGGCTGGTAGAAGCCCGGCGGCAGGTTGGAAATGTCGGCGGGCGGTGCATCCGATACGGGGCGTGCACGCGCCGCAATGCTCAAAATGGCCAGCCGCGCAATATCTGCGCTGTCCTTCCAAGTATGCAACGTTTCTGCCTGATCTGCGCCAATTATCAGTAAAAGCTGTGCATCTGGCGATTGCTGGCGCAATTCGCGCAGGGTGTCCACAGTGTAAGTGGGACCTGCGCGGTGCACCTCCCGGGTGTCTAGAACGACCCTGGGCACCCCCGCAAAGGCCAGTTCGGACATGGCCACACGCAACGGACCGTCGCTCAGCGCCCGGGCTTTGTGCCACGCGTGACCGGTGGGGAAAATATGCAATTCGTCCAGGCGCAGCTGCTCCACCGCAATGCGGGCCAGTGCCACATGCCCGTTGTGAGGGGGGTCAAATGCCCCGCCAAACATGCCAATGCGACGGCGCGGCGCACTCACAGCCAACTCCTGGGTGCGAGAAAGAACTCTGTCAACCTGGCCTCCGGTGATCCTGGCTCGGGCTCATGCTGGTAGGCCCACCGCACCAAAGGTGGCATGGAGAGCAAGATGGACTCCGTGCGCCCACCCGATTGCAAGCCAAAGTGCGTGCCTCGGTCCCACACCAGGTTGAATTCAACGTAGCGGCCACGGCGATACAACTGATGCTCACGTTCGCGCTCCCCCCAGGGCATGGACTGACGCCTCTCCACGATGGGAAGATAGGCCTTCAGGAATGAATCGCCCACGGAGCGGATCAGCGCAAAGCCGTTGTCGGCGCCGCCCTCAGCAAAATCGTCAAAAAATACGCCACCGATGCCGCGCGGTTCGCCGCGGTGCTTGTTGAAAAAATACTCATCGCACCACTGCTTGAAGCGAGGATATTTGTCTTCACCAAACGGCGCCAGGGCGTCATGGCATACCTGATGGAAGTGCACCGCATCTTCCTCGAAGCCATAGTAGGGCGTGAGGTCCATGCCCCCACCGAACCAGCACACCGGTTCTTGCCCCGGATGGCCGGCCGCAATCATGCGGACGTTCATATGCACCGTGGGCACATAGGGGTTGCGCGGATGAAACACCAAAGATACGCCCATGGCCTCAAACGGCGCGCCGGCAAGTTCCGGCCGGTGCTGAGTGGCCGAAGGCGGCAAGCGCGGGCCTTTGACATGCGAAAAACCGCACCCAGCCCGCTCAAACACCGCCCCACCCTCCAGAATCTGAGTAATTCCGTCGCCCTGCAACGGCTCCCCAGGCTCCTTAGACCAAGCGTCCGTCAGAAACCGCGCCTCGCCATCCACCGCCTCAAGGCTACTGGTAATGCGTTGCTGCAAACCAACAAGGTATTGCCGCACGCTATTGGAATCAATGGATGCCATGTCAGCTATTTATTGCAAGGAGGCATTCCGAGCCCCAAAAAAAGGCCGAATGAAGCCAAAAGCCCACAAGGCTACGCAGCCAGCCAATCGCACGCCACGGTGGAGCTGAATCCCTAGACCGCAGAGGGCACTCCATACGCGTGCACCCACTGACCTAACCAGCAGAGTTACCTCAACGCGCCGCCAGGCGCCAAAAGGCTGCGGAGCAAGCCATCCAAGTGCCACCGCGGAGCTGGCTCCGCCAGGCCGCTGGTGGCGTCCCCCCAGGGGGGAAGGCGCGAAGCGACTCAGGGGGGGGCTCATTTAATAGCGCGAAAACCAATGTCCCGGCGATACTGCATGCCGTCAAAATGAATGCCGCGTGAAACGTCATAGGCCCGGGACTGCGCCTGCTTGACCGAATCAGCCAAAGCGGTGACACACAACACCCGGCCACCTGAAGTGCGCACCTCTTCACCTTCTAGCACTGTGCCGGCGTGAAACACCACGGCGTCGTCCTCAGGCTTGGGCAGACCGGTGATAAGGTCGCCCTTTTTGGGGTTTAGCGGGTACCCGCCGGCAGCCATGACGACGCCCAATGCCGCGCGGCGGTCCCACTGGAGTTCCAGGGTGTCCAGCTTGCCCGACGTGGCGGCCATCATCACGTCCACGAGGTCAGACTTGAGCCTCATCATGATGGGCTGGGTTTCTGGATCGCCCATGCGGCAGTTGAATTCCAGCGTCTTGGGCTTGCCTTCTTCGTCGATCATGAGGCCGGCGTACAGGAAACCTGTGAAGCCTATGCCGTCCTTGTCCATCCCGCGAATGGTGGGCAAGATGATTTCGCGCATGGCGCGGGCATGTACCTGGGGCGTGACCACCGGCGCGGGCGAATATGCGCCCATGCCACCCGTATTCGGGCCTTCATCGTTGTCCTTCAGGCGTTTGTGATCCTGGCTGCTGGCCAGCGCTGTCACGTTCTTGCCGTCGCACATGACGATGAAGCTGGCTTCCTCGCCTTGCAGGAACTCTTCGATCACCACGCGGGGAACCGCTACGCCATCAGATCCGGCATTGTGAGAGACACCGAGTGTGTTGGACTCGAGCATGTCGGCTACTGCGGCGTGTGCTTGCTCCAGGGTCTGAGCCACTACCACGCCCTTGCCGGCGGCGAGGCCGTCCGCCTTCACCACAATGGGCGCGCCAATCTTGTCGATATAGGCATGGGCGGCAGCAGGATCAGTGAAAGTCTCAAAAAGCGCGGTGGGAATTCCGTGGCGCTTCATGAAGTCCTTGCTGAAGGCTTTGGAGCTTTCGAGCTGAGCGGCCGCGGCGGTGGGGCCAAATATGCGCAGGCCATGGGCACGGAAATCGTCCACGACGCCCGCGGCCAGCGGCCCCTCAGGGCCAACCACGGTCAGTGCGATTTTCTCGTTCAAAGCCCATTCGCGCAGCGCCACCAGATCGGTGATGGGAATGTTCTTGAGAGTGGGCGAAAGTGCAGTGCCACCGTTGCCTGGAGCAACAAAGACCTGCTGAACTTTCGGAGATTGCGAAAGCTTCCAAGCCAGGGCGTGCTCGCGGCCGCCTGAACCGATAACCAGAATTTTCAAGGGAGCGCCTTACTTACTCTTGCTCGTTGATCACGGCGTTGTGGAAAACATCCTGCACGTCGTCCAAATCTTCAATCACGTCGAGCAGCTTTTGCATTTTGGCTGCATCGTCTCCCGTGAGGTCGATGGTGTTTTCGGCGCGCATGGTGACTTCGGCAAGCTCAGGCTTCAAGCCTGCAGCTTCCAATGCATTCTTGACCGCTTCAAAGGCGGTGGGATCTGTGAGCACTTCAATAGCGCCTTCGTCATCGGTGATGACGTCATCAGCGCCCGCTTCGAGTGCGACTTCCATGATCTTGTCTTCACTGGTACCAGGTGCGAAAACCAGTTGGCCCACGTGTTTGAACTGGAAAGACACGGAGCCTTCCGTGCCCATGTTGCCGCCGTACTTGCTGAAAGCATGGCGAACTTCCGCCACCGTACGCACTCGGTTGTCGGTCATGGTGTCGACAATGATGGCCGCTCCGCCGATGCCGTAGCCTTCGTAGCGGATTTCCTCGTAGGTCACGCCTTCGAGGTTTCCGGTGGCTTTATCGATATTGCGCTTGACGGTGTCAGCCGGCATATTGGCCGCTTTGGCCTTTTCAATGGCCAGGCGCAGGCGGGGATTGGCGGTGGGATCGCCGCCTCCGGTGCGTGCAGCGACCATGATCTCCCGCACGACGCGGGTCCAGATGCGCTGGCGTTTCTCATCCTGCCTGCCTTTGCGGTGCTGGATGTTTGCCCATTTACTATGGCCGGCCAAAGGTATTCCCCTAGAAAATAATGAATGCGTAGATCGGGATTTTACGTTTCGGCTGGATAGAGGGGGAATGCAGGGTCACTGGAGAGGATCAACCGACCGTTTGCGGCATCACGCGGCGTCCCGCCAAACCGCTGTCTGAAGAGCTTGCCGAAGACCGATGGATCGGAAAATCCGCAGGCATTGGCTACCGCCCCGACATTGATGCCAGAGCCTGCCCGACTCAGCATTTCCCGGCTTTTCTGCAGTCGCATTTCACGCAGGGCCGCCTTGACACTGAGAGGCTCATCCTCAAACAGGCGATAGAGCTGAGTGCGAGAGCAATTGAGCGCCTGCGCGATGGTCTCGGCCGTCAATTCAGGGCTGTGCGCATGTTGGCGCATGTACTGATAGACCGCTCGCCGCTTGTCGTCCCTGGAAGTGATCCCGTCCTGGCCCACTCCAAAATGATCGGATAGCAAGCGCAGCGAGAGTTCTACCGCTGCCTGCAATGCAGTAGGAAGCGCCGAAGCCGACAGCGCCGCCCCATGCGTGGCAAATACCCGCATCTGAGCTGCCAGAAAGGGCGCCAGCGCGTTGCTGGACAAGCGCGACAGCACGCCCGAGAAGGCTGAGGGGTCCCGCCCCAACCGCTGCCGAACCATGCTGCGCGGCAAGCGCAGATAGCTTGTCACGGAATCGCTCCAGCGTGCCGCCATAGGGCGCCCGCAGTCGAACATGAAGAGATCACCAGCAGCCATGCGCGCTTGCGTGCCATCAGGCTCCTGGACATCGAAGCTGCCTTTGAGCATCAGGCAGATGGCGATGTGTTCATCAGAGAGTTGAGCCCTCAATCGCTGCGCTGTCATGCGCGTGGACACTGCCGAACTCTCGCAGAGCACGATCTGGCCGGAGTCGATATGCCCGCCTACGCTTACCTGCCCACGGATGTCAGCATCTCGGTCCATATGGGCCTCTACTGCCCGATAAGCGTGCGCCATCCAGTAATCGCGTCTGTGCCAGGGGGGAACGTCGTCCGTGCTGAAGGTCGTGATCAGTCCTAAACCCCCGCCGAGTGGAGGGAATTGAGGCTCTCGGTGACGAGTAGAGGGCATCGGCAACAACTGCGTTTGTTCAGTACAAAACCTTTTGATCGTCTGCACCCCGCTGCGACGAAACATCCAAAAGGCGAGACAAACCGACTACTGAGGCTTTAGTGCGCTGCATAAACTGAGTTCAGGTTTTTGCATCAAGGTACTGTGATTATGTGATTGTTTACGCAGACTTGTCGCTAAGTGTTTAGACGATTTGTGCCCCAAAAAAGTGCATCCACAGCCTCACGCTCGGCAGCTCAACCTCCATAGCAGTCGAAGCAGCAGCTTCCGCGATGCGCACATCAAGGGCTACGCCGCACTCTTTTTGTATTTATTGACTGAAGACCCATCCCATGGTTGTCCCCGCCCCTCAGCCCACGCCGGCTTACCGTCGGCGGCAATTTCTGGGTTCTGCCGTAGCGTTCTCGTGGGTGCCGGCCTCCGCTTTGCTCGCGGGTTGCGGCGGCCAGGGAGAAGATTCGACATCCGCTCCGCAAGAGCCTGTGCCCTACACGCCGCCGACCACCGGCCACACCTCCTATAACCGCAGCATCACCATCGAACTGACCAATGCGGTGCCAGGTGTCTCTTTGGAATTGGGCGACGCCCACGCCGAAAGTGGCTCGCCGCCCCAGGTCGAGCCTGCCGGGAGCGCAACTGCGATCGCGCCCTATGCAAAGCGCTCAGTCATCTCGCGCAACAACAACGGAAGCTGCACGGGCTCGTTCAATCTCAATGACGGTGGGCAAACACTTTTTGCGGTGAAGTACTCCCACCCGTATGGACCTGGGTCCACTACGGTCACAGTTCATCCTGCTGCTGGCTATCTGGCCGGTGCCAACGCGAAGACGTTTCCGGGGCATTACTCACAAGCCAGGATCAATCTCTACCGAGGCGTGAAGACCAGCAGCGGCGCCTGGGTGGTGCCGCTGGGTTTGCTGGAGGACCCCAGCCAGAACAACTCGCAGGACTTCGTCAACAGCCTGTATGAGCAAGGGGTGCGAGACGCTTCTGTGGTGCACGCTGCTTACGGCGACAGCGATGCCACCACCGGCCTTGCCCCCATAGCGGACTTCACGGGTGGCCAAGTGCCGCGCATGGCAGAGCTGTGGTTGTCCGATTGGATGTCTGCCCCCTCTGCAGAAAACAGCCCGCTGCCTTCAGATGACGCCAAGATTTTGCGTCTACTCAAGCAATACACCGCCACCGCTGCCAACAATGGCCCCCTCGTCCTGTGGATACCTCAGCTTCGGTACCGGCCAGGGACCGAACCGGCGGCCTACGAATTGCTGGATTACAGAGCCTTCCCCCTGATGCACAACGGCGACTGGGTGCGCGAGTCAGTGAGCGCGTTTCTGCTCATGCTGGCATCGGGCGCACACCTTGTTGCCATCTGCGCGCAACGCGATCTGCCTGCTGGCGTCACGCTTCAGGCGTTCGACAAAGTTTTAAACGACAGCGGACTGCCTGCGCGGGACCATCCCGGTAATTCGCACTACGCAGGTCTGGTCAATACAACCGGTCGGTATTACCTGCACTCCAATGCAGATTTCGCGGCCGAAGAATGCGGCCTGCTGCTGGCGTTGGTCACCGGCCGAACAGTCAACAGCACGCTGATTGGCCCTGGTGCCTACAACTGTTTCATACAGCTTGAAGGCTGGCAGGCCATCTCAAGCAGGCATAACGCTGATTTCTCGAGCCACGAGAAAACACTGTGGAACGTGTCCACCTTCGGCGCCAGCGTGCACAGCGAAAAGCGCGGAACGTCGGCATTCCTGGCACCAGCGGGCTGGACTCCACGGCCCTACCAGACGACCTGCATGATGCCCTATCTAGGCGCCTACGGCACCTCAGCTACCCGTGCGCAGAGTTGGTTGCGCGCCGACCTTATCTCAGTGCCCGCAGACGCACCCGCCTTGCCACTTCAGTTTATCGCTTGACCCCTTCAGACGCCCTCATCAACAAGAATTTTCAAGGAGCACGTATGACATCGGTTGATTCACGATTCGCAGCTTTTCACACTCATACAGAAAGAGCCGCTGTACTTGGTTCGCCCCACTCAGCAGGAAAAAAGGAATGATCATGATGCACCCGTCTCTGTACACCACGCGCCCCTGCTGGAAGATAGCGAGCATCGCGCTCGCATGCGCCTCGATGTTCAGCCTCCTCGCCTCCTGCGGGGGAAGCGAGGAGAGCGTTATGGCTGATGATGACGACCCAAGTGTTCTATCGGCAGGCCTGCCACCGCTGAGTTTGCCTTCAATTTCTGACAACGCACCCAATGCCAAATTAGGTCGTCTGGTTGTGGGCTCCTTCTCAACCACTGGCAAGGATGCACTCGCCAAAGTGAGCGAGCTTTTCGTACAGCAGGTGCCTTACACCGACACCAATGCGCTCCAGCCGGGTGACGTCCTCGTTTTGGATGGATCAAGCGTCACACCGGATGACCTGGCAGGATCTAACAAATTGGCAGCGCGTGCGCACGCCGCTCAGGTGCCCATACTTATTCTTGGTTTTGACGACGCACTGGAAGAAGCCGCCAACAAGCTGATACCTACAGTCAACGTCACGGGGTTCAGTAGCATGTCCTTGTTGCTGCCAGCACTTCCCGGTGAGGACGTCAGTGCGGCCTCCGTCTTGCTGACTTTGCCTCAGGAAGATAGGCAAGTCATCATGACCGAATCCATGCTCTCCAGCATCTCAAGCGAACTGCTGGCTTTCCATGCACGACGCGAATCCAATCCCAAGCTTGTGGCAAAGGCCGATCCCCCTCCTGGAAACAGCGACTGCACTTCCAATGATCCGACTCATTGCGAGTACGTGCAAAAACGCGTCTTGGGAAACAAGAAGGTCATTGACATCAATTCTGATTCGAGAAAAGCAAATTTCAACTGCCTGAGCCGTGACTGGACACCCTACGCTAGTGGCGGAGGTCGTCACTATGTTGGATACAGCAACCGAGCCCATAGCACTTACGTGCAAGCGCAATGCCCCTCGCAGCAATGGAATTTTGCTCCGGTTCTCTACCTGACCTACCGGGTAGACGACACGACCGGACTGCTCGCCGACCCAAGCCGCGTGGTTTACGTCGAGATGTCTGCCAGCCTTGATCCACGCACCGCCGACAAGAACGGCGATCAATACGCCTGGTACCAGACTCGCCACCAGTTTGACCTCAGGCCCGACGATTCCAAGCTGGTGGTGGGCGACGACTCCTCCGCCAGCCCTCCCAAACATGGCTTTTCCTGGTTGGCCAACGCCCCAACCACCCAAAACGGTTCCACCACGAAAACAGACGGCGTGACCTGGGGCCTCAACGTTTCGCTCGCGTTCACCGGTGGAACGCAAGGCGGAAAGGGATCCGCTTACGGAACGGGCACCCTGGGCGGAAGCGTCTCGGTCACGCACAGCACCACAAACACCATCCCCGATTGGAAAATCCTGGACAACACTGACTCTGTCAACGGCGTCTGGAGCTTCGACACCCAGCAGGCCATGCCGTATGCAGTAAACGGCGCAACCGGCGCCGATTGTGCTGCCATGGGCAATTTTCTTTTCCAATGGTCCGGCACCCATTGCAGCGCTTTACCGCAGCACGTGAGAACTGACACGATCAAGGACCTCTCCTACAACACGATGACCTTGAATGGGCTTTCCGCGTGGGATCTGGGATCAGATAACAACAAACTCAACTCGGTCAACCTGAAGTTCACCTCAACTTCCTGGTTTGACGCGGCCGGCTGCGCCCGCCTGACCAAACAAAGCAAGGGTGGCACTTTGGGAGTCGACCAGCTCGATCCCAAGTATGTGAAAAGCGCCAACTGCGCCAGCAACCAGTCCTTGCCGCCGGGTAAAGGCACCTGGTACGTACGCGCCGAACGCCAGACGGTCATACCTTTGACACTGCCTCTGACCAGCCTCGAGATTCCGAAGCCGACAAGCCCGCCCGCTTAGTGCAAAAATAGGAAGCAGGCGGCCAATATCGCAAAAAGAGATGACTGCGATGTTCATGCGAACAGCCTCCATTCTGGCGATCCAAGGGAGGCTGCTGGCTGTTTAAGAGCTCAGCGCTGAGAAATAAGCACGTGAACGCGTGCTTATGACGTGCTCATGTGAGATGCGATAGATATACTCGTTTCGCCACGAAACTGGCCGCCGTGTTCGTCACGGCGGCTTTTCATTGCTCCTCACATAAAGCCCCCATGTCCGCCCTACCCTTGCTGATCGCCCAACACGGCGAAATTGAGTGCGCCCTCCTGCCCGGCCTGGCCAACCGCCATGGCCTGATCACCGGTGCGACCGGTACGGGTAAGACCGTCACACTGCAGAAAATGGCCGAATCTTTCTCACAAATCGGCGTGCCAGTGTTCATGAGCGACGTGAAAGGCGATCTGTCCGGTATCAGCCAGAAAGGCCAGATAGGCGAAAAAATGGCGGGTATCCTGAAAGAACGGGGGCTGCCGCTGCCGGAATCAGCTTCGTGCCCCGTTACTTTCTGGGATGTCTTTGGGCAGCAAGGCCATCCAGTGCGCGCCACCATTTCGGACATGGGTCCGCTGCTGCTTGGCCGCATGCTCGATCTGAATGAAACCCAGTCCGGCGTGCTGAACCTCGTGTTCAAGATTGCAGACGACAACGGCATGTTGCTGCTGGACCTGAAAGATCTGAGGGCCATGCTGCAGTACGTGGGTGAGAACGCCAAGGAATTCACCACCCAGTACGGCAACATCAGCGCCGCCAGCGTCGGCGCCATTCAGCGCGGGCTGATGCAGATCGAAAGCCAGGGTGGAGATCAGTTCTTTGGTGAGCCCATGCTCAACATCCAGGACATGATGCAGACTTCGGGCGGCAAGGGCGTGATCAACGTCCTGGCCGCAGACAAGCTGCTCACGGCCCCGCGGCTGTATGCCACATTTTTGCTGTGGATGCTCTCCGAACTGTTCGAGCAATTGCCCGAGATTGGCGACCCCGAAAAACCCAAGATGGTTTTCTTCTTCGACGAAGCTCACCTGCTCTTCAATGACGCGCCCAAGGTACTTCTTGAGCGCATCGAACTGGTCGTTCGGCTGGTTCGCTCCAAGGGTGTCGGCGTCTATTTTGTCACGCAAAACCCTATCGACGTGCCTGACACTGTGCTGGCTCAATTGGGCAACCGGGTGCAACACGCATTGCGCGCATTCACGCCTCGCGATCAGAAAGCCGTCAAAGCGACCGCACAGACCATGCGCGGCAATCCCAAGCTGGATATAGAAACCGCCATCACCGAACTCGGCACCGGAGAGGCCCTCATCAGCTTCCTGGACGAAAAAGGCCGCCCCAGTGTGACCGAGCGCGTGTTCGTCATTCCACCGGCTAGCCAGATTGGGCCCATTACCGACGCCCAGCGCCAAAGCCTGATTTCCAGCTCATTGGTGGCAGGCGTCTACGAAAAGGCGGTGGATCGCGAGTCCGCCTACGAAACGCTTCAGGCACGAGCACAGGCCACCAAGGGCGAAGGCGCGAGTGCAGGCTCTGGCGGGGCGGCCAATGCGGCTGAATCGGGTGGCGCCATGGATATAGCCAAGGAAATCCTGTTTGGCAGCACGGGCCCCCGTGGCGGCAAACGCGATGGCCTGGTGCAGACTATGGCCAAGTCCGCAGTGCGCACCATGGGCACCAACGCAGGAAAGCAAATCCTCAGGGGAGTGTTGGGCAGCCTATTCGGCGGCAAGCGCTGAGGGCCAATACCCTTCGCACATCCACCCATGGAACCCGGTGTGCAGTCCCACCGGTTCCGAACTTTCAAGACAAACACGCAACTCCAATGCCTCAAGTCCATCACGTTACCCACCCGCTCGTGCAGCACAAGCTCACGCTGATGCGCATGAAAGATTCCAGCAGCAACAGCTTTCGTACGCTTTTGAATGAGTTGGCAGCCTTGATGGCGTATGAGGTTACGCGCGATATGCCGGTGGTCGACGTCGAGATTGAAACGCCGATGGAGACCATGATGAGTCCCATGATCGACGGCAAGAAGCTGACCTTCGCATCCATCTTGCGCGCTGGCAACGGCATGCTGGACGGCCTGCTCTCCGTGGTGCCTAACGCACGCGTCGGCCATGTGGGCCTGTACCGCGACCCTGACACCCTGCAGGCGGTGGAGTATTACTTCAAGATGCCCACCGGCATGGAAGGCCGGGACGTCATAGTGGTCGATCCCATGCTCGCCACTGGCAACTCAGCCGCAGCGGCCATCACCAAGATCAAGTCAGCGAAGCCGCGCTCCATCAAGTTCCTGTGCCTGCTTGCTGCCCCGGAGGGCATCAGCACCTTGCACGCGGCTCACCCTGAGGTACCGATTTTTACCGCGGCCATTGACCGTGGCCTGAATGACCATGGCTACATCGTGCCAGGTCTGGGCGACGCGGGCGACCGGATTTTTGGCACGAGGTAATGGCCCCCTGAGTCGCCTTCGGCGCCTTCCCCCAAGGGGGACGCACCCAGCGGCCTGGCAAAGCCAGCTCCGCGGGTGCACTTGTTTGGCCTGCTCCCCGGCCGTGGGGTCTGAGCGTGCATTCATCGCTATGGGGCGTTGAAAGGCGTGGGGGTCAAGCAGCTATGGTCTGACCCTTTTGGGGACGTCGATACCCAAAAACCGTCCGGATTCAGCCCCACAACCGTTCGGGCTGAGCCTGTCCAAGCCTTGCGCGGCGCTTCCGCCCCTTTCACAAGCCCAGGACAGGTTGAGTCGAGAGAAGCGAAGTCCAATCTGCGATCTCTCGCTCTCAGGTCTTGGCCAGCTCCCGGAACGTCTTGCGGAATTTACCGACCTTGGGCGCCGCCACCGCCATGCAGTAACCCTGCGTGGGATTGTTTTCAAAAAAGTCCTGGTGGTAGTCCTCCGCCGGCCAATAATCAAGTAGAGGAAGCACCTCAGTGACGATGGGGCCGCTGAACAAACCATCACGCGTAGCCTCTGCGATCAGATCCTTGGCAATCTTCTCCTGCTCTGGCGTGGAGAAGTAGATCCCGCTACGGTACTGCGTTCCGACATCGTTGCCCTGGCGGTTGAGTTGCGTGGGGTCATGCACCACGAAGAATATCTCCAGGATTTGCCGAGTGCTGATGACGGCAGGGTCGTATTCCAGTTTGACGACTTCAACCGTACCTGTGCGGCCAGTGCAAACCTGTTCATAGGTCGGCCTGGCTGACTGGCCATTGCTATAGCCTGACTCTACATCCGTCACGCCACGCACTTCCTTGAAAACCGCTTCTGTGCACCAGAAGCAGCCGCCGCCCAGCGTGATGGTCTCCAGCGCCGTTGGTTTGCCCGAATTAGAAACTGCATCCATACATTTGGTCCTTTAGGTCTTGCATCCGGCATGGCATGGCCGGAGTGACGACCTGTCCTGCTGAGACAGGTTACAACCGCATCCTACCGCCGGAAGGAAAACCATGTTGCTCGCCCTACCCCGCAAGCTTGCACTCTCCGACCCAATCAATGCGGTCCGGTGCATGGGGAAGAAAGCGGACCCCCGCCAAAAAGCGATGCAACCGCTATCGGTTGGCTGCTACTTCGCCCACTGCAGATAAAAACAGGCCGAGCGCAGGTTGGTCTCGCCCGGCCTTCCAAAGGCAGTGCGTTTCATAGCGCAACCAGTCCCGGCGTGTGCCCTTGACCGGCAGGAACGCCACACCTGCCATGCCCGCCTGCTGCATGGCGGCCGGCACCAGGGCCACTGCCAGACCTTGCCCCACCAGCGACACCACGCTGAGCCAATGCTGAAGCTCATGCGCAGGCTCCGGGGTAAAGCCTGCTGCACCGCAGAGCATCAAAATGCGTGAGTGGTAGTCAGGGGACACGGCACGAGCCACCAGCGCGAAGGGCTGCCCCGCAAGCGCCTCCAGGGGCACAGTCCGCTGTCGCGCCAGGGTGTGGTTGCCTGGAACGCATGCCACGAAGGGTTGGCTGGACACCAGGATTTGCGACAAGCCTGAAGGAACCTGGGTGGTGTGGGCAAATCCCGCGTCCAGCCGGTCGTGCTGCAGTTCCAGCAATTGCTCGCTGGAGCTGAGTTCTCGCAGCGAAATCTTCAAACGCGGGTGCTCGGCCTGAAAGCGCTGAAGCATCAGCGGCAGGCCCCGGTACAGCATGGTGCCGGCAAACCCAATTCTGAGACTGCCCGCCTCACCAACAGCCACATCACGCGCTTCTACCAGAGCTTGCGCCGCACGATCCAGCACGGCTTGCGCGGCGGGCACGAACGCCTCCCCGGCGGCTGTGAGCTGCACGCCACGGCTGCTGCGAATGAAAAGCGGCGCGCCTACGGCTGCTTCAAGTTGCTGCACCGCAACGGAAAGCGGCGGCTGGCTCAATCCCAGTCGCTGCGCCGCACGGCCGAAATGCAGCTCTTCGGACAAGGCCAGGAAATAGCGAAGGTGGCGCAGTTCCATTGATACGTCAAACCTATTCATGCATCGGTATCCGATATTAGACAGCTATTCATATCAACGGCAAAATAGAGCCATCAACACATTACTCTTTCCGGAGACTCGCGCATGGCTAGCAGCAAAAATACCTTCAACTGGCAAGACCCGTTCAATCTGACGGATCAGTTGACTGACGACGAACGTCAGGTGCAGGAAGCCGCTCATGCCTATTGCCAGGAAAAGCTGCTGCCGCGCGTGCAGTTGGCGTTCCGCAATGAGCAGACCGACGCATCCATCTTCCGTGAAATGGGTGAGCTGGGCCTGCTGGGCGCCACTATTCCAGAAGCGTACGGCGGCGCCGGCCTCAACTATGTCTGCTACGGCCTGGTGGCGCGCGAAGTAGAGCGCGTGGACTCTGGCTACCGAAGCATGATGAGCGTGCAGAGCTCCCTGGTCATGGTGCCTATCAACGAATTTGGTACGGAAGCTCAGAAAAAGAAGTATCTACCCAAGTTGGCTGCCGGTGAATGGATTGGCTGCTTTGGTCTGACTGAGCCCAACCATGGGTCCGATCCTGGCAGCATGATCACCCGCGCCAAGAAAGTGGATGGCGGCTACTCGCTGAGCGGCGCCAAGATGTGGATTACCAACTCCCCCATCGCTGACGTCTTCGTGGTCTGGGCCAAGGACGATGGCGGCCAGATTCGAGGCTTCATTCTTGAAAAAGGCTGGAAAGGCCTGTCTGCGCCAGCCGTGCATGGCAAAGTGGGCTTGCGCGCCAGCATTACCGGCGAAATCGTGATGGATGAGGTTTTCGTCCCTGAAGAAAACGCTTTCCCTGAAGTACGTGGCCTCAAAGGCCCCTTCACCTGCCTGAACAGCGCGCGCTATGGCATTGCATGGGGTGCCCTGGGTGCCGCCGAAGACTGCTACCTGCGTGCACGCCAATACACCATGGACCGCAACCAGTTCGGACGCCCGTTGGCAGCCAACCAGCTCATTCAGAAGAAGTTGGCAGACATGCTGACCGATATCAGCCTGGGCCTGCAAGGGTGCTTGCGTTTGGGTCGCATGAAGGACGAAGGCACGGCCTCCGTCGAGCTGACTTCTATCCTGAAGCGCAACAGCTGCGGCAAAGCGCTGGATATTGCGCGCATGGCGCGCGACATGATGGGCGGCAACGGCATCAGTGATGAATACGGCGTGGCTCGCCACTTGGTGAACCTGGAAGTGGTGAACACCTATGAGGGTACGCACGATGTGCATGCGCTGATTTTGGGCCGCGCGATTACGGGGATTGCTGCGTTTAGTTAATGGGCGAGTAGGATCCTCGCGCCAGCGACTATCTATTCGAGGGCCGAGCAAAGCAATGGCCCGAATCAGGTTCCCCACCCCTCTGGACGTGCTGAGCAGCGCAGGGCGAGGGGCGGGCAAGAGCACTGCAAGATGCTCTTGCTTCGTGAACTAGCTTGTCGCAGTTGTTTGACCGAAGTGAGCGAAGTGAACGCAGGGAGTTTCTGCGACACCGCCCCTCGCACGAGCAGCGCAGGTTGCCCGAAGCGCAGCGAAGGGACACGGCAAGTGGGGCCGCCTTTTCTTGCGCCAGGTTCTTTTGGCGGAGCAAAAGAAGGTGGCTGCGCTGCCGGGCGCACTCCCCGGCCTTCGACCTCAAGAGAACAGCCGGAGGTAATTAGCAACCGGACCGCTTGATCTACGGCCGTATGCCCTCACCGGTTGGCCGGCCCCGCTCCACTCTCTCCCAAAAGTGAGAGGGAGTAGAACCCGGCGTTTGCGATCTTGCAGAAAAAGCGATCGACCTAGCCAGCGCTAAGCGAGTTGCGCCACAACCGCATCCCACTCCCCTTTCGTCACCGGAGTGATAGACAAGCGATTCCCACGCTGCAAAACCCGCATCTCTTCCAGTGCAGGCATCTCCCTCATTTCAGCCAAACCCAGAACCCGCGTCTTACGCAGCGCCTGTACATCCAGCAGGAGCCACCGCGGCGCCTCCTTCTTGGAAGCCTTATCAAAATAAGCAGACTTCGGATCAAACTGCGTAGGGTCGGTACGCGTGGCAGATGCCACTCGAGCAATGCCTGCAATGCCGGGCTCCGGGCAGCTGGAGTGGTAGAACAGCACACCGTCTCCTACACGCATGGCATCACGCATGAAATTACGCGCCTGGTAGTTGCGCACGCCAGTCCAGGGCACCGTTTGCTCCGGTGCAGCGAGCGCATCGTCGATGGAGCAATCATCGGGCTCGGACTTCATCAGCCAATATTGGGGTGTGGTCATAAAGCCAATTTTGCCTCTGCGTCGACAATAGGGGAATGCCCCACGCAACCCATCCCTTCGCCACGCTCACGCCTGACTTCGTACTCGACGCCCTCGCCTCTTTAGGATTGGTTGGAGATGGCCGCCTGATGACGCTCAATTCCTATGAAAACCGCGTCTATCTCGCACACCTGGAGTCCGGGACGCCATATGCCGATGAGCACCGGGCCGTGGTGCTCAAGTTCTACCGGCCCGGCCGCTGGAGTGTGGCCCAGATCCAGGAAGAGCACGGGTTCACACTGGAATTGATCGAAGCCGAAGTGCCCGTAGTGGGCCCCCTCACCGTGGAAGGTCGCACTCTTCACGAATATGATGGCTTCCATTTCAGCGTCAGTCCCCGGCGGGGCGGGCGATCACCCGAGCTGAGTGACGGTGAAACACTGGAGTGGATTGGCCGCTTTCTGGCGCGGCTCCACCAGGTAGGCTCCCGCGCCCCTTTTGCACACCGCCCGGCGGTGGATTTGGCAAGTTACGGCACGCAGCCTCGCGAATGGCTGCTGGCCAACAACCACCTGCCGCTGGAAGTAGAGCGCGAGTGGGCGAATGTCAGCCAGCAAGCGCTCGATGCGGTGGCGCGTTTTGATGGGCTGACTGGCGCCAAAAAAGGCCAGTTGAGATCTCTGCGGCTGCACGCCGATTGCCATGCGGGGAACATTCTCTGGACCCCTGCAGAGGAGCCAGGTGGCGGCCCGCACTTCGTCGATATGGATGACTGCCGCAGTGGCCCTGCCGTTCAAGACCTATGGATGCTGCTGAGCGGCGAGCGAGCCGAACGCCAGCAACAACTCGGCGCCCTGATCGACGGGTACGAACAAATGCGGGAGTTCGACCGCCGCGAACTGGCGCTGATCGAGCCCCTGCGTACCTTGCGGATGATTCATTACAGCGCCTGGGTAGCGCGGCGCTGGGAAGACCCCGCCTTCCCTGTCGCTTTCAGTGGCTTTGGCACGCCGGACTACTGGCGCGGACAGATTCACACCCTGACCGAACAGATCGAGGCCATGGAAGAGCCGCCTCTGGTGGCTTGATCCCGTCAAGCCACCAGCCACCAAGCATCAACCCAGACCGAGATCCTGAATTTTCCGCGTAATGGTGTTGCGGCCAATGCCGAGCTTTTGCGCCGCCTCTATGCGGCGGCCACGTGTATCCGCCAAAGCTGCCTTGATCAGCGAGATCTCCGCGCGGCCAATCAATTTGTCCCACACGTTTTCCTGACCTGACGCCAGCAGCGCAGAGGCTTCGCTTTGAAGGCCGCGCTCCCACTCCGTGGGAAGGCCGGTGGGCTCCAGTGCCAGCACAGGAACCAGTGAGTCCGTCGGTGCAATGACTTCTGCACGAGCGAAAGAATCAAAGCCTTCAGCCTCGTGTTTGGAAATGGGTGAAGCCGCAGCGACCCCCACCTGGGCAGGGGCTACCCCTGAGGTCGCCTCAAGCACCTCAGGCGGCAAATCTTTCGCTTCTATAACCTGCGCGGGAGCCATCACGGTCAGCCAATGGCAAATGTTCTCCAGCTGCCGCACGTTACCGGGGAAGCTGAATTCCGTGAGGCGTGCCAGCGCGGCCTCGGATATGCGTTTGGGCTCCACACCCAACTGCCGCGCCCCCACCACCAGAAAATGCCGGGTGAGCGCGGGAATATCTTCCCTGCGCTCTCTCAGAGCAGGCAGGCGCAAGCGGATCACGTTCAGGCGGTGGAAAAGATCTTCCCGAAATCCGCCTTCATGCACTCGCCGCTCCAGATCCTGGTGAGTGGCAGCCACCACGCGCACGTTGGATTTGACCGCGCTATGGCCGCCCACGCGATAGAAATGTCCATCTGACAGCACACGCAACAGCCGCGTTTGCAGGTCGAAGGGCATGTCACCAATTTCGTCCAGAAACAAGGTGCCACCGTCAGCTTGCTCAAAGCGGCCTCGCCGTGAGGTCTGTGCTCCGGTAAAGGCTCCGCGCTCGTGGCCGAACAACTCGCTCTCGAGCAGGTCCTTGGGAATGGCAGCGGTGTTGATCGCTACAAATGGCCCATTGGCACGAGGCGAGTGTTTGTGCAGCGCCCGCGCCACCAGTTCTTTGCCGCTACCAGATTCACCTGTGATGAGCACGGTGACATTGCTTTGCGACAGACGGCCAATGGCGCGAAACACGTCCTGCATTGCCGGGGCCTGGCCCAGCATTTCAGGTGCCTGAGCATGCTGGAGCTCGGCCACCTCTTCCCTTACGCTTTCTTCCACGGCACGGCGGATCAGTTCCACCGCCTTGGGCACATCGAAAGGCTTGGGCAGGTATTCAAAGGCTCTGCCCTGAAAGGCAGACACCGCGCTGTCCAGATCCGAAAACGCAGTCATGATGATGACGGGCAAGCCAGGCTGGCGTTCCTTCACCTTCTCCAGCAGTTCCAGGCCGGAGCCGCCAGGCATGCGGATATCGCTGACCAACACCTGCGGGCCCTCGGAGCCATCGCCTGTGCCTGAACTGCTGTCCATGGCGGCCAGCACATCACGCGCGTTGGTGAAAGATCTCGTTGGCAAGTCCTCGCGCGCAAGCGCTTTTTCCAGCACGAAGCGGATAGAGGGGTCATCATCAACGATCCAGATCGGCTTCATACATCGGTTCCTCAAATTCATGCACTCGGTCTACTACAACGGAATCAATATCTTGAAATCCGTGCGGCCCGGAACGCTTTCCAATTCGATCAACCCATGGTGCTGCTGCACGAAAGTCTGTGCAAGTGTCAGCCCCAGACCACTGCCTCCGTCGCGTCCGGTCACCAGAGGAAGGAACACACGGTCTTTGATCGAATCGGGTACACCCGGTCCGTTGTCTATGACATGCAATTCCAGTGCCAACCGATAGCGTTGCTTGCCCACCGTGACCTGACGAGCCACCCGCGTGCGCAAAATGATCTGGGCATCACCGCTGCTGGCCGTACGCTCAGAGAGCACCTGAGCAGCATTGTGGGCGATGTTGAGCAGCGCCTGAATCAATTGCTCCCTGTCCCCCCGAAGGTTGGGGATGGAGGTGTCGTAGTCGCGCACAACCTTCAAGCCAACCGGAAATTCGGCCACGATGAGTGAACGTACACGCTCGCAGACCTCGTGGATATTGACGTCTCCCACCACCTGCGGGTGGCGGTGCGGGGCCAGCAATCTGTCGACCAGCGTCTGGAGCCTGTCCGCTTCATGGATGATGACCTGGGTGTACTCATTCAATTCAGGGGCAGCCATCTCCATTTCCAGCAGCTGGGCCGCGCCCCGAATGCCTCCCAATGGGTTCTTGATCTCATGCGCCAGGTTGCGGAAAAGCTCCTTGTTCGCGCGCACCTGGTCAGCCTGTCGCTCTTCCCGCTCTTGCCTGGCCTGAAGCTCCTGAGGCAGCATCTGAGCAATCAGCTCACCTGTGCGCTCCGTCTGCGCGACGATCATGTGGACAGGGAGCATGTCCGTACTGGCTTTGCCGTGGCGTTTGAGTTGCGCGTCGTAGCGCAAGGCGGCGAAAGCGTTTTCCCGCGAACCTTCCAGCGCGTGCTGCAATGCAGCCGGCTCTGCAAAATAGTCCTGAAAGTACGAGCCTTCAATACTTCGCCAAGACAGGCCTATTGCATCTTCAAGGGCCGCATTGGCAAATATCACCTGCCCATCGTCTGCCAATACCGCCACGAGAATTGCGAGTTGGTCAAACGCCTGAAAGCGCGCAGGATGAGGTCTGTGAGAGGGAAGCGTCATGGTCTTGCTGGATCTGGATTAGGCGCACACAGGTTGCCGAGAGCCCGGTAAGCGGCCTGCCTTTTAGCTAACGTTTGGCAAGAAAGAGCGCCAATACCTGTCGAGCCCCCCTTCCTGGACAGTGAATACTTTCCAAGAAGGTCTGAGTCAATCACACTCTGTGCGTGCTCTACTTGAGTCGGCCGAGCTCACGCTTGAGGCCGTCGATGTCGCTTTGGTTTCTATCGATCGAGGCTTTCATCTCTGCCACGCGATCCAGATACTTCTGGTAGTTACGAGCCTCGCCCCCGATTTTGTCGGGCTCGCCGTTGTTGTACTCTTTGATCAACTCCGCCTGGCGCGCTTCCGTGTTGCGCAGCTCCTGAGCCAAAATGGCTTTGGCATCAGCGTCTCGGGCCCTCTGTTCGGGCGAATCGCCCCGCGGTGCTGACGGTGGCGCACTGACCACACGTGGCGTGCCGCCCGAAGCTGCTGGCGCCGTCGAAGTCCGTGGTGGGGGCGCTGCCGCAGGCGCCGTGCCTTGAACAATGGTGACATTGCCGCCCTCGACCACCTTGCAGTCCTTACGGTTGCCGATGCGGTTGGTGTATTCATTTCCGCATCTGTAGATGCGTTCTTGCGCCGCGGCGGGCACCGACACCAGCCAGCTGGAGGTAAAAACCACGGAAGACGCCAGAAGCCAAGCAATTTTCATTTCAGGTTTCCTGAGCATTCTGCATTCCAGCCTGGCAAAACGGCCGGCCAGCCAGAAAGCAGCGGCCAGAGACCGGGCGTTCAATAACAACAGAAAGCAGTGCACGAGGGGCAGTGAGTGACACGCAAAGTACCGAACAGAGCAGAAATATGGGAGGGAAATTCTCAACCGAAGCTTCGAATTCACCAGGATGCATACACAAGTATCTACCAATAGAGTCGGTTGACAAAGCGATGTTCCCGTTCCGAAAAAAAAGGTGGCCTGAGCCACCTTTTTTTACATGAGCTGTGACGAGTCGATTACAGCGAATAATACATGTCGTATTCAACTGGGTTCACATTGGTACGAACACGGGTGACTTCCGTCATTTTCAGTTCGATGTAGGCGTCCAGCATGGCGTCAGTGAATACGCCACCTTTGGTCAGGAAGGCGCGGTCCTTGTCCAGCTCTTCCAGAGCCTGATCCAGGCTGTGGCAGACGGTTGGAACCAGCTTGTCTTCCTCTGGAGGCAGATGGTAGAGATCCTTGGTGGCGGCTTCGCCTGGGTGGATCTTGTTCTCGATGCCGTCCAGACCAGCCATCAGCAGTGCGGAGAAGCACAGGTAAGGGTTGGCCATTGGATCGGGGAAGCGAGCCTCAATACGGCGGGCCTTGTCGCTCATCACGTGTGGAATGCGGATGGAAGCAGAGCGGTTGCGGCTGGAGTAGGCCAGTTTGACCGGAGCTTCGAAGTGAGGCACCAGGCGCTTGTAGCTGTTGGTCGAAGGGTTGGTGATGGCGTTCAGTGCACGGGCGTGCTTGATGATGCCGCCAATGTAGTGAAGCGCAGTGTCGGACAAGCCGGCGTAGCCCTTACCTGCGAACAGGTTTTTGCCGCCTTTCCAGATCGACTGGTGAACGTGCATGCCGCTGCCGTTGTCGCCGTGATAAGGCTTGGGCATGAATGTGGCGGTTTTGCCGTATGAATCGGCAACGTTCCAGACGACGTACTTCAGAACTTGCGTCCAGTCAGCGCGTTGCACCAGGGTAGAGAACTTGGTGCCCAGCTCCATCTGGCCTGCGCCAGCCACTTCGTGGTGGAACACCTCAACAGGGATGCCCAGGGATTCCAGCACCAGAGACATTTCAGCGCGCATGTCGTGCGTGCTGTCCACTGGTGGCACAGGGAAGTAGCCGCCCTTGGTGGTGGGACGGTGGCCGCGGTTGCCGCCTTCGAGTTCGCTGCCTGAGTTCCAGGGTGCTTCGTACTCATCGATCTTGTAGAAGCTATGGCCGGATTCTGTGCTCCAACGCACGCCGTCAAAAACGAAGAACTCAGGCTCAGGACCGAAGTAGGCTGTGTCGCCCACGCCGGAAGCCTTCAGGTAGGCTTCTGCGCGCTTGGCAATGGAGCGAGGATCGCGGTCATAGGCCTTGCCGTCACCTGGCTCCAGAACATCACAGGTCAGGAACAGGGTCGGTTCTTCAAAGAACGGGTCGATATTGGCGGTATTGGGATCGGGCATGAGCAGCATGTCCGAAGCCTCAATGCCTTTCCAGCCGGCGATGGAGGAGCCGTCGAAAGCATGGCCATCGCTGAATTTGTCTTCGTCGAAATGTGAAACCGGCACCGTGACGTGCTGTTCCTTGCCACGTGTATCTGTAAAACGGAAGTCCACGAACTTGACTTCGTTTTCCTTCACCAATTTCATGACGTCTGCGACGGTCTTGGCCATCAGGCTCTCCTAGTTGGGCTAGTGGTTGTAAAAAAGCTGAGCACAGGGAACGCAGGTTCCATGCCAGTGCACCGAATAAACCGACGATGCACTAGATAAAGGCAGCATTGTGCCTTTGCAAAGGGGAAGGTTGACCTGTTTCCCCTGCAAATTTGAAATAAAGGGCAGGAATGCTCACGACTCAAAATGGGGCATCAATGCCGCATCAAAGCACCATTTTGGTGCAAACCTGGAAATGCACGTTTTTGGTGCAGGCCTTTATCTCACAATCTCCGGGCCGTACCGCAGGCCAAAGGGCACCAGCCACTCCCTGAGATCCGCATAGGCCGAAGCAACCGCATCGACAGGGCCTTTCACACCCAGATCAATGTGCTGGCCAAACTGAGGGTGATCGACACTGGGCAAACTGAACACCTTCACTTTCGGATGTGATGCCTCTACGCGCTCCATGATCGGCGTGAGGCTGGCTTCCATGGCGCCGAAGATGATGACGGATTTTTCCTGCCAGCCGCCCTGGTGAAACCAATCTGAATAGTATGTATCCAGGGCCCAGGCCATCATGGGCCAGGCCATCACGGGAAAACCTGGCGTGAAATGAATGGTGCCGCCGCCGGGACCGTCGCAGCTGAAGCCGGGAATCTTGTTGTAGGGATTCGGAATGATGCGGGCGCCTTCCGGGAACACGCCCATATTGAGCCGGTGAATGTTGTCGTCTCGATCAGGCTCGTAGGGCAGGCCTTTTTCAAGCGCCGTATCTCGCATGCGCTCCTGAATCAGGGCCTTGGCCTCCGGGTGCAATTGCAGCGGCACCTCTAGCGCGGCGGCAGCACATTGGCGCGTGTGGTCATCCGGCGTAGCGCCAATACCGCCGGTACTGAACACGATGTCACTAGATGAGAACGCTCGCTTCAAAGCCGAAGTGATGCGCTCACGCTGATCGCCCACATATTCGGCCCATTCCAAATGCAACCCCCTCTCGCCGAGAACTTCAATCAGCTTGGGAAGGTGCTTGTCTATGCGTTTGCCGGAAAGGATTTCGTCACCGATGACGATAAGGCCAATGTTGCGTGGAGTCATAGGATGCATTATCGAAGTATGGCGTGACCAGGGACTGTGTCCCTTGGAGGGATTCATAATCGCGGCTATTGTGGCGTTTGCGCCTTTCGGACCACCCGACCTTGTACACCACTCAGATTTCAATCACTACCGCTCCCGCCCAGCTCACCCATCGCCTGCAATACCTGTTGTGGATTTTCGGCGCTGGTTGTGGACTGGACTGCAAGGCGATCCTTGCAGCTCACGGTAGGCGGGCGGCATGAGCCGTCGCGCGCGCTGGATGTGGGTGGCGGCCTTGATGGCACTCCTTTTGATGGCCGCACTGGGCTGGCGCGGGTGGGCCGCAAGGCAGGCAGCCAAACAGCAAGCGCAAGCTGCGGTGGTCAAAGAGCCTGTGATTGAACTAGCAGCTGTCGATATAGCCAAGGCACGCAGTCTGGAGATCAACACAGGCGTACCCGTTTCCGGCAGCCTCAAGGCAGTCAGCAGTGCGTTGGTCAAAGCCCGCGTTCCGGGTGAACTGCAGGGACTGACCGTACGGGAGGGCGACACCGTCACGGCCGGTCAGGTCATTGCACGGGTGGAGCCTGGCGAATACAACCAAAGAGTGCTCCAGGCCGAGCAGCAGGCTGATGCGGCGCGAGCTCAGGTGGACATTGCTCAGCGCCAATATGACAACAATGCTGCCCTGGTGAACCAGGGTTTTATCTCCCGGACGGCTTTGGACACTTCGCAGGCCAACTTGAACGCAGCCAAGGCCAGCCATCGCGCCACCCAGGCAGCCGCCGAGATAGCTCGCAAATCTGTGGCCGACACCATACTGCGTGCGCCCATCAGCGGGCAGATATCTCAACGCCTGGCGCAGCCGGGTGAACGGGTTGCCCCCGAGGCACGCATCGTGGAGATCGTCGATGTAAGCCGGCTTGAACTGGAAGCCGCCTTGAGTCCCGCCGACTCTGTCGCTGTGCGCGTGGGGCAGGGCGCAAGCCTGACGGTAGAAGGAGTACCTCAGCCGGTCAAGGCCACCGTGGCGCGCATCAACCCTTCGACACAAGCCGGTAGCCGCAGCGTGCTGGTCTATTTGCAAGTGCAGCCCATGCCCGGCTTGCGCCAGGGCCTCTTCGCACAAGGCCAGTTGGCCACTGAAAAGCAAACCGTTCTGGCAGTTCCGCTTTCGGCTGTGCGCACAGACAAACCGCTGCCTTACGTGCAAGCGGTTGAGAATGGCCGCATAGCGCACCGCGCGGTGGAAACCGGTGCGCGCGGGGCGGTGGATGGTGAAACGGTGGTCGCAGTCCAAGGTGTGGCCGAAGGTGCTTGGGTACTGCGCGGCGCAGCGGGGTCGCTGCGCGAAGGCACGGCTGTGCGCTTGCCGACAGGCGTGCAGCCATGACCATGATCCAAGGTTTCAGACGCCGTTTTCCCTCACCCCTGCCCTCTCCCGCAAGCGGGAGAGGGGGAGAGACAGGCGACGTTCTTTCGCCACCCATCGGCGGCTATTCCCTCTCCCTCTCTGGCTCCCTCTCAAGCTCCCTTCCAGACTCCCTCTCAAGCTCCCTTCCAGGCTCCCTCTCAAGCTCCCTTCCAGGCTCCCTCTCAAGCTCCCTCTCCCGCTTGCGGGAGAGGGCGGGGGTGAGGGTCGGCACGGCATCCAACGGGCAAGCCGTTTGCTCTCGGAAAAGAACCGAGTTTGGCCACGCTCGCCAAGCCTGAGTTAAATCATGTGGTTCACCAAAGTCAGCCTCAAGAACCCGGTGTTCGCCACCATGGTCATGCTGGCGTTCGTAGTGCTGGGCCTGTTTTCCTTGCAGCGCCTGCAAGTCGATCAGTTTCCAAACATAGATTTTCCGGTGGTCGTCATAACGACCGAGTACCCAGGCGCTTCACCTGCCATCATTGAAAGCGAAGTCACCAAGAAAATCGAAGAAAGCGTCAACTCCATCGCCGGCATCAACGCCCTCACCTCACGCAGCTACGAAGGGCTGTCGGTGGTGATCATGGAGTTTCAGCTGCATATGGAGGGGCGAAAGGCCGCTGACGATGTGCGAGAGAAGATCGGCCAGGTCCGGCCGCTGCTTCGCGATGATGTCAAAGAGCCTCGTGTGCTTCGATTCGACCCCGCAGCCCGGGCGGTCTGGTCGCTTGCCGTACTCCCCGAGGCCGTGCAGGGCCAGCGTGCACCCTCGCCTGTCGAGCTGACCAATTGGGCCGACCAGGTACTGAAAAAGCGCCTGGAGAACGTGCGCGGCGTCGGTGCGGTGAGCATCGTCGGCGGCTCCAAGCGAGAGATCAACATCTACTTGAATCCGCGGGCGATGGAGTCCTTGGGCGTCACTGCCGACCAAGTCAGCGCTGCGGTGCGCGGCGAGAATCAGGATCTGCCGCTGGGTGCACTGAGATCGTCCGCCCAGGAAATCACGGTGCAACTGGACGGGCGCATGGAGCGGCCAGAAGACTTTGGCCGCATCATCGTGGCACGCCGCGGCGGCGCAGCGGGGCAAACCGGCGGTGGCTCCCCGGTTTTTCTTCATCAAGTGGCCACCGTACACGACGGGGCACAGGAGCGCGAGACCCTGGCGCTCTATAACGGCCAGCCCACCTTGCTGATGTCCGTGCAGAAAGCCCAGGACGAAAACACCATTCGAGTGGTCGATGGCCTCTACCAGGCCGTAGCGGCCATGAAGGCAGAAGTACCACCTGGCGTTCGGCTGGAACCCATCAGTGACACATCTCGCCCTATCAGGGTGGCGGTGGAAAACGTGCGCCAGACCCTGATTGAAGGCGCTGTACTCACCGTACTGATCGTCTTTCTGTTCCTCAATTCCTGGCGCTCCACGGTGATCACAGGGTTGACGCTGCCAATCTCCATCATCGGCACCTTCTTCTTCATGCAGGTGTTCGGGTTCACCTTGAACATGATCACGCTCATGGCGCTCAGCCTCTGTGTGGGGCTGCTCATAGACGATGCCATTGTGGTGCGCGAGAACATCGTGCGGCACGTACAGATGGGCAAGAACTCTTACGCGGCGGCCATGGAAGGCACGCAGGAAATCGGTCTGGCGGTGCTGGCCACCACGTTATCGATCGTGGCGGTCTTCCTGCCCATCGGTTTCATGGGAGGGATCATCGGCAAGTTCTTCCACGAATTCGGCCTGACGATTGTGGCGGCCGTGCTGATTTCCATGTTCGTGAGCTTCACGCTCGACCCTATGCTCTCCAGCGTCTGGGAGGACCCCAGCATTCATGGCCACGGACAGCCCAAAGGGCGGCCGGTGACCTTCTACGACAAGACCATCGGCCGTGTGACGGGCTGGTTCGACAGAGCAACCGAGCACATGGTGGAGCTCTACCAACATATCTTGCGATGGTCGCTAAGCCACAAGCTGACGACCCTGCTGCTAGGTGCCGGAATCTTTGCGGGCAGCGTGGTACTGGTGCCCATGCTGGGAACTGAATTCGTGCCCAAAGCCGATTTTTCCGAAACCACAGTCGCGTTCCATACACCCCAGGGGTCTTCGCTGGAGGCGACCGAAGTCAAAACCAGGCAAGTGGTCGAGATCATCCAGAGCTTTCCAGAGGTGCGCTACACACTCGCCACCCTGAACACGGGCGCAGCCCAGGGAAAGACCAATGCCAGCGTGTATGTTCGTCTGACTAATCGCGATCAGCGCGAGCGCAGTGCCGAGCAGATTGCAGCCGCCCTGCGTGAACGCCTGCGCCAGATACCCGGCATCACGGTGACGCAAGCGGGCTTGCTGGAACCAGTTGGCGGACAAAAACAGATCGAGTTCTCGCTCCAAGGTCCAGACCAGGCCGAACTGGAGCGACTGGCCGGCCCTGTGCTGGCCAAGCTGCGTGGCATTCCTGGCCTGGTGGACCTGGACTCCAGCGTCAAACCGAACCGGCCCACGGTGGACGTACAACTCCGGCGCGAAGCCGCTTCCGAACTGGGTGTCAGCGTGGCGCAACTGTCCGGCCCGCTTCGCACGCTGGTGGCAGGGCAGACCGTCGGCAACTGGCGGGCTCCGGATGACCAGACCTACGACGTCAACGTGCGCTTGGCCCCTGAAGCCCGAACCACCCCGCAGGACCTGGAGCGCATGCCGCTGACCATTGGCATGAACGCCGATGGGACTGCCCGCGTCGTAAGACTCAATCAGGTGGCTGACCTGCGCGAGGGCACCAGCACGAACCAGATCAACCGGCGCGACATGATGCGGGAAGTGCAGATCACCGCCAACGTGTATGGCCGGTCGGCCGGTGAAGTATCTGGAGATATCCGCACGGTGCTGGATGCCACGGCGTTCACTCCCGGCTACCGATATCAGTTCGGCGGCTCCACCAAGAACATGCAGGAATCGTTCAGCTACGCGGTCCAGGCCCTCGCGATGGCAATCATCTTCATCTACATGATCCTGGCCAGCCAGTTCAAAAGCTTCATTCAGCCAGTAGCGCTGATGACCGCGCTGCCCATGACATTGATTGGCGTCGTGCTCGCGTTGATGCTGTTCGGCTCCACGATGTCCATGTTCTCCATCATCGGCATCGTCATGCTGATGGGCCTGGTGACCAAGAACGCTATCTTGCTGGTGGATTTTGCTATCCGTGCCCGTGCTGGCGAAGTTGGTGAAGCCAGCGATCTCGTTGAGCCGCTGCCACGCAATGAAGCGCTGCTCATGGCTGCCCGAGTCCGCCTGCGCCCTATCCTGATGACCACCCTGGCGATGGTGTTCGGCATGCTGCCACTCGCCTTTGCTGCCAGTGAAGGTGCTGAGCAGCGAGCACCCATGGGACAGGCGGTGATCGGCGGGGTCATTACCTCTTCGCTCCTGACACTGGTGGTTGTGCCTGTGATGTACTGCTATCTGGATGATCTCGTTGAGTGGGCAAGACGCAAATTCAGATAGTGGCCCCCGCCCTCCCCCGGTTCACGTTCCCTGGGGTCGCGGCGAAAAATGAGGGTATACGTCAGGCAGAATGCCAGCACCGGTAAAATCGGCTGTTTGCCCCTTATTTTTGGAACCGCGATGAATCTGGAACAGGCCCGCTTCAACATGATTGAGCAGCAGATACGTCCATGGGACGTGCTCGACGCCCATGTGCTGGATCTGCTGTCTGTGGTGAAACGCGAAGATTTCGTGCCAGCGGTACACCGCGCACTGGCCTTCGCAGACATGGAAATTCCGCTCAGGGATGAGGAAAAGGCGATCGCCCTGGGTCAAGTCATGCTCGCGCCCCGGGTGGAGGCGCGCATGCTTCAAGACCTCAACGTGCAAAAGCACGAGAAGGTGCTGGAAATCGGCACGGGTTCTGGCTTCATGGCTGCGCTGCTGGGACACCGTGCCCAGCGCGTGCTCACGCTGGAGATTGACTCCGAGCTGGCCGCCACAGCCCACGCCAACCTGCAGCGCGCAGGTGTCATGAATGCGGAGGTTCGGGTCGCCGACGGCGCCAGCACCAATTTTTCAGCCGACGGTCCATTTGACGTCATCGTGCTTTCCGGCTCGGTTGCCCAGTTGCCCAGTGCGCTGCTCGAGCTGCTCAAGCCCGGCGGTCGCTTGATGACCATCGTGGGCGACGAACCGATGATGCGGGCCACGCTGGTTCGTCGCGCCGAAGGCGGGAACCTGATCACCACCCAGCCTTGGGACGTCATTGCACCGCGTTTGCTCCATTTTCCTGAGCCAAGCCGTTTCAGCTTCTAACACCCTCCCCACAGCGTATTGCCCAACACCATGATCGAGCAAGTCAATCCGGACCAATTGCCCACCTGGTTTGAAGCCGTCCGGGTTCACGGCGAGCCCGTGCTGCTTGACGTGCGCGAACCTGCGGAGTGGAATGCGGCCAGCGTCAAGCCAACGGGCGCGGACCTTGTCTTGATGTCCATGCAGACCATTCCCTCCCGATTGGCTGAACTCGACCCCGAGCGGCCCGTCGCGGTGTTGTGCCACCACGGTGCTCGCAGCATGAACGTGGCGGTATTCCTGGAACGCCAAGGCTTTTCACATGTCGTGAACGTAGCTGGTGGCATTGACGCCTGGTCGCTGCGCTTCGACCCTTCCGTGCCCCGCTACTGATTTTCGGCGCATCGCCCGAAAGCACTATTGGATGCGCGTGTCCTCTCGCCGCCCCTCATGTCGCGGCCCCTTCAGTCTCTGGCTGGCATGCGCGCTGTTCACATCGGTCTTGGCAAGTCCTGCAGCGTGGGGGCAGTCGCTCCTGGAGCTTTATACGTCGGCGTCCGGCTTTGACGCCGCACTTCAATCCGCCCGATCGCAGGCGCAGGCGAGTTCAGCGCGAGCGGACCAGGCGCAAGCCGGCCTGTTGCCTCAATTGGGCCTGCAAGCGGGTGCCAACCGAAACTGGACCAAAACTGAGGTCGGCCCCAATACCGTCCAACAAGCCTCGGACGTCTTCAACGGATCCCTGGTGGGTTCCCAGCCGCTTTACCGCCCCGCCAACCGCATTACCTGGTATCAGGGCAAAAAACAGGCAGAAATGGCACGCCAGCAGCTTGACGCTGCTGGCCAAGACTTGATCATTCGCCTGAGCCAGGCTTATTTCGATGTGCTTGGTGCCCAGGACTCGCTTACTTTCGTGCGGGCACTCAAGGCGTCGGTCGTAGAACAGCTCGAATCCGCCAAGCGAAATTTCGAGGTCGGCAATGCCACCATCACTGACAGCCGCGAAGCGCAAGCACGCTTCGATCTCACTCGCGCGCAGGAAATTGCCGCCGAGAACGACATGCATGTCAAACAGCTCGCTCTCGAACAATTGGTAGGTCGCGTCGGCGTGACACCGCGAGCCCTGGCCCAACCCATTCAACTGCCGCCGCTGAATCCCGCCGACGTCAACGCCTGGGTAACTCAAGCCACTGAACAGCACCCCGCCGTCATGCAGGCCAGGTTGGCTCTGGACGTAGCCAGACTGGAAACATCCAAAGCCAAGACGGGGCATCTGCCGACGGTTGATCTACAAGCCAATGTGGGCCTGACCCACTATCCCAACGGCAATCCCTCGATAGCTGCGGCACCCTCCAGCGACTATCGCAACCGGGTGGCAGGCGTTGGCGTCGTGCTGAATTGGCCACTTTTTTCAGGTTTTTCAGTACAAAACCGTATTCGCGAAACCCTGGCGCTCGAAGACAAGGCGCGTGCAGATCTAGAAAATGCACAGCGAGCCTGGGCGCAGGCCACGCGGGCAGCATTCTTTGGTGTTCAATCGGGCGCCGGACAGGTCCAGGCGCTCGAAGCCGCAGAAAGATCTAGTCAGACGGCTTTGGAAGCCAACCTTCTTGGCTACCAAGTAGGAGTGCGCATCAATATTGACGTTTTGAATGCGCAAAGCCAGCTCTACCAGACCAAGCGCGATCTGGCCAAGGCGCGCTATGACGTTCTCGTAGGAATCTTGCGACTGAAGCAAGCGAGCGGAGCGCTCACACCAGACGATCTGGTTCCAATCAATCAAATGCTGGTCCGTTGATATGCAGGCGTTGGTAGACAACCCTTCACCGCGAAACGTGATCGGACTGTTGAAATACCAGTGAGCCACGTTGGACTGTGGTGATCGGCGCTGCTGTTTCCCCCACTTGCGCAACCGCGACCCAACACATACCATGTGAGTAATTGCGAGCAATGGGAGTGAACATGGAAAAGACTGACAAGAATCTGCTGAACAGTGGAAACACCAAGCCGATTCAGCATACAACCGGAGGTTTGCGCGTCGTCAATCCGGCGGTTCTTGTAGGACTTGGGATGCTTGCTGCAGGGACCGCTGCTCCAGTCCAGGCTGGTCCTGCCGCGGATGACTCCTACACGACGTCAATCAATACACCCGTCACAGGTGTCAATGTCACAACCAACGACTCCATCGAGGGCAACACCTACTCGGTGATGATCGTTACACCTCCGGCACCGGCATCCGGCACAGCCACCCTGACCCCAGAAGGCCTGCTGACTTTTACGCCTGCCCCGGGTTTTAGTGGCACTGCCACCCTGTTGTACGCTCTGGGCGAAGAGTTTCCAGACTCCAACTCTGCTGCTACTGTAACTATTACCGTCGCAGCGCCGGCGCCAGTGACTGCTGTGCCTGCCTTGGCCCCGCTTGCTGTAGGAGGCTTGGGCGCACTCGTTGCATTGCTCGGGGCCCGCCGGCGAGTCAAAAAAGAAGATTGATTCGCCTTAGAAAAGCGTGGCCCGGGTCGGCTATCTACGAATGAGTGGTGGCGTCAAGTTTTACTCCTATTGCGATTCCTCTGGATACGGAAGTTCAGGGCTAGCGTATTTGAGAGGGCTGCTGAATGCAGGGTGGTCAGTTCAGTGGGTTCCGCTCGTCTACAACGGCAAGAATTTCGTTCCGTTGCAGCCCACAGAAAACCCGCCCCTGTTGAGTCTGGCGCAGGGCGATGCGTCTCTTCAGGATCTGGCCGCCATCCGGGCTGCCACATCTCGTCCGGTTGAATACTCAACGGTTTTCGCTCAAACCGGGCCTGATCAATGGCCCCAATTTTTTGAGTCCGGCAAGAAAAACGTGGGCTACACCACCTGGGAAGCTGATGCCCTCCCCCCGCACTGGAAGCCCTGGCTTGATCTGGCCGATGCCATTTGCGTGCCCTGCCAACTCAACCTGCGGACATTCGAAAAAGCGCATCTCCGCCCCTCAATACACGTCATTCCACATATCCGCCGCCACGCCTGGAACGACTTCACCATCGCGGAACTGGAGGCGATGCGCGCATCGCTAGGCATTCCACCAGATCATTTCATTTTCTATTCGATCAATACCTGGGACCCGCGAAAAAACAATATAGGCTTGCTGCAAAGCTACATGCAAGCATTCTCGGCGGAATCTCCCGTGACCCTGATTCTGAAGACAAGCAAGGAGGGGTATGGAGAGGCCCCTTTTTACTCATGGCAGGCGACCTCAGACATCGTCAGTAGCGCCATGGCAAATATCACATCTGTCACCGGCGGTACCCCAGCCCAGATTTGCCTGCTGCCTTTCGAATTATCAGGTCGCGGAATAGATATGTTGCACGCCCTGGGAGATTGCTATGTCTCAGCCTCGCGCGGTGAAGGTTGGGGCATGGGAATGTTCGACGCTGCCACACGTGCCACTCCTGTGCTCGCTACAGGATGGGGTGGCCAGCTTGACTACCTCGGCTCCGATTGGCCCGGCGCCATCCCGTTCAACATGCACACGGTGCCTGTCTGGCCTCCTTCCGCGCCTTTGTTCTGGCCTCCTCAGCGATGGGCTGAGCCCGATTCTGAAGGCATGGTCAAGGCATGGAAAAACGCCTTGGCCGACGCTAAATACCACCGAGCCGCGGCGCAAACCATCGCAGCAGAGATTGCCAACCGCTTTGCCGAGCCTGTGATCACCGCGCAATTAGGTGCTGTCCTATATGCCTGAAAAGCTGCCCACAGAGTCGTCAGCGTTTCATTTTGTTTTCGGTCTGAAGCCGCAGAATGAGCCATTGCACTTGATGCACTACTTGTGCCTGCGTTCATGCCGCCATGTGCATCCAGGCAGCAAGATACATCTGCATTACCGGCACTTGCCGCACGGCCCCTGGTGGGATCGCATTGCCGCAGAGTTGATCTTGCATCAGGTAGATGAGCAAACCCCAGGTTTTGATCCAACGCGCTATCAGGATACGAGGGAAGGCCGCTTCATCGCGAGTGCAGGGCTTGACTACGCGCATGAAGCAGACTTCATACGCTTGCGCGCATTGGTAGATCACGGCGGCATTTATGCCGACATGGACACTTTTTTCGTGCGTCCCTATCCCCGTACGCTGTATCAACATGATTGTGTCCTGGGCGAAGAATCTCCCATGCGTGATCCACAAACTGGCATCCAGCGACCATCGCTATGCAATGCCGTGATCATTGCCCGGCCGGGCGCTAAATTCCTGTCTGACTGGTTGTCCAACGCGATCGATACCTTTGACGGCACGTGGAGCCGGCACTCCTGTCAGGCCGCCAGTCTCCTGTGGTCCAGGACGCCAGCCAGTCTGCACGTGGTTCCCTGGTGGTGGTTCTACGGTTTTCCGGCTAATAGGCAAGGCATCACGCAGCTTTTTGAGGAAGACGCGCCCTTGCCTGAAGGCTTGTGCAGCATCCACTTATGGGCCCATCTCTGGTGGCGCGCCGACCGAACCGATTTCAGCGCGTTTCATGAAGGCTTGTTGAATGAAACGCATATCAGAAGTGCCAAAACCACCTATGCCAAGCTCGCCTCGCAGTTTCTAGAACCCAGCTAGTGGCGTGGGTTGGAATCGCTACGGTCGATCAACTCATTGGAAGGAAGCGTCTCATCGAGCAGCTTTCGCCCGGTCTCCGCCCCAGCCACGGGCAAGCCCTTGGGATCCAGCAAGCCCACCTGCACCAGCACACTGGCCTGGTCCCAATAGATATGCTCGTGGTAGAGCTTGTCGCCGCGGAACTTGATTACCGCCAGCAACGGAATCTCCACGCGCCGGCCGGTGGGCGCAACGCCCGGCAGCATCCATGGGATCTCGGTGGTGTGGGTAAAGCAGAACAGCATCTCGTCGACCACCTGCGTGGCGCCCACCGTGCGCGAAATAGGGGTCAGGCTGGTGTCGGGTGGGTTGCTGTTGACGAAGTGGCGCGTGTAGAAATCATGCAAGTGGCGATAGCCCACTCCACCCGTCATGGTGGGGATGTGATTCACGTACGGCTCGGCGACCATGGTGGACATGGTGGCGTCCACATCGCGGGTGCCGAACTCATATTCGCAGTGCTTGTCCCATAAGGCCGACAAGTCGTAGTGGGGCCCCATGGCGCGCCGCAGCGCCGTCACACTGCGCTGATGCGCCATCAGGGCAGAGGGCTTATGGAAATGGTCGCCGCCCGCGCGCGCAAACGCATGATCGACGCCAGGGTATACATGGAGTTCCACGTTCTCGCGCCCCGACAGTGCCTGCACTATGGCCTCACGCGCCGGTGGCGGGCAAAAACCATCGAGCTCCGCAATGTGCAGCACCAAAGAACACCGGATATTCGATGCCTCGGCCAGAGCCGCCTCGATGCCTACGCCGTAATAACCCACGACTACATCGGCGTCCGTGCGGCAGGCCGAAAGGTACGCCAGCTTGCCGCCCAGGCAGAACCCCAGCACCCCCACCTTGCCGCCGTGCCCTTGCACTTCAGGTCGCCCACGAAGAGAGGTAATGGCGGTCTGCAGATCCTCCATGCCCTTGGCCTCATCAAAGCCCTGGTAGAGGGCAAAGGCGCGCGGCATTTCGGTAGCAGCGTCCAGCTCGACCCCGGGCTCCTGGCGCCAGAACAGATCGGGTGCCAGGACGGTGTAACCCTCTTGCGCGTAGTAGTCGGCCACGTCGCGCATGGTCTGGTTGACGCCGAAGATTTCCTGCGCCAGCACCAGGCCGGGGCCACCGCCTGCCGCCGGAGTGGCGAGGTAAGCGCGAAAGCTGCCACTGCCGTCCGCAGCTTCCAGCTTGATCCATTGTCCTGGCATCTTGAGTTCCTTATCGTGTGGGAAAACCAATAATCAAATACTTAAAGACCGTGGTGCGCAGCGGCCTGCGGCACCTTTGGAACAGCCGCCGATGCACCCGCGTGGCGCGCCAGCAACTGCCGGGTGACCACCGCGTAATCCTCGGGGTTCACCGGCCCCAGCCACTGTCTGAAGCGCGTGAATGCACCCAGCGGCAGCTTCATATCTTGCAGCAATTCGTCGATGTTGTGTACCGAGAACGGGATAATGTTAGTGCCTTTGGAGTGCTTGCCATCCGTGCGCGCCTCCATCCAGGCCAAACGCCGGTCGATGTAGGCATTCATCGCACCCTCTTCAGGCAACTGCAGCCCGCCGCGCAGATAGTTGGCCAACCAGAGCGCACCGATCTCGCAGTTGAGCTGGCTGAAAAACGAGGAGTTATAGCCATTGAACGCCAGGCGCGGCACGTTTGTGGGCATGATGGAGCGGTAGAGGCGGAAATTACCCTGCGCGTCAGTCACGCGCTGCAGCAGGTTGGCATCGAAGAAAGGCACCTGCTGGTTCCAGCCAGTGCCGCAAACCACGATATCGGCCGGTACGGTCTCCCCATTGCTCAGCAATGCCTGGCCAGGCTGAAGCGCGGTGATGCTCACACCTTTGCGCACACCCAGAGTGCCTGCGGCGATCTTCTCGTAAAAGCCATCGGTCACCAGACTTACCGTGCTACGGGCAATGGTTTCGAGCGGCGTGCCTGGGTGAAGGCCGATCTCGCGCAGCTTCAACTGGCGCGTCACCACGGACTCCACGCTGCCCAGCATGGAGTTACGAATCGGCAGGCCCGCGCCATGCAGGAATTTTTCGAAACCCTTGGGTTCGATGTACTTGAACAGCGCCTCGCCCATGCGAGTGAGCAGCAGGAATTTGAAGTTCAGCACATTCATGAACTTCTTGGGGATTTTCCAGATCAGGTGGCGCGCCAGCACCGTGGTGCTGGCACTGTCTGCCGCGATGGCGTTGGCCACGTCGCAGGAAGATTTACCATACCCCACCACCAGTACATGCTTGCCACGCGCATCGCCCGCGTCGTTGAACTGGCTGGTGTGGCACACGCGCCCGCCCGCCGACACAAAGCTCTCCGCGCCCGGATACTGCGGCACGGCTGGCTCGCTGAAGATGCCGTTGCACACCACCAGGTAGTCGAAGCGGTGCACCTCGACCGACGAGGCGCCGCCCTGCTCCGCCGTGGCCCGGCGCGCCTTCACGGTCCATACGCCATCCGCCTCATCCAGCACCGCGCTCTCCACGGTGGTGGACATGCGCAAATGCGGCACCAGGCCAAAGTGTTCGGCATACGACTTCAGGTAGGCCTGGACCTGTTGGCCAGAAGGCCATTCAGGGTAGTGCGTCGGCATCGGAAAGTCCGATAGCGCATAGGTCGTACGCGGGTTTTGCGTGGTCAGGCCCGGGTAGCGGCGCGAGGCGGCCCATACCCCACCCACATCGGGCTCCTTCTCGAACACCGTCACTTCGAAGCCAAAGGCGCGCAACACCTTGGCCGTGGAAAGCCCGGCAAAGCCGGCGCCGATGATGCCTACTGTTCTGATCATGACACCGGCTCCTTCAGGACATGAGTTTTGGAATGGCTGGCTCGTACGACTCAGGTCCCATAGCCGAGTAACCGCCGTCGCACGCATAGTCGGCACCGGTCACGAAGCTGGCCAGATCCGAGCACAGAAAGAGCACCACGTTGGCCACCTCAGCCGGATTGCCCACGCGGCGCAACAGGTGAAAAGGGGCGGCCACCTGGTCGGTTTTGGCGCGGTCGCCACCGGTAAGCTGATCCATGATGGCCGACCATGTCCAGCCCGGGGACACGCTATTCACGCGCACACCCTCGCCCGCCAGATCCATGGCCATGCTGCGCGTGAGTTGCACCATAGCCGCCTTGCTCACAGGGTAGAGCCAGCGCCCCGTCTGAGCCACGCCCGAGGAAATACTGGTGAAGTTAACCACCGCCCCGCCGCCCGCCTTCTGAAAGTGCGGGCGCACGGCTTTGAGCATCATCACCGCACTGACCAGGTTCACATTGAGCGATGTCAACCAATCCTCGCGCGGCGAGGCAATGCCGTCGTCCAGATAGGAGCAGGCCAGGTTCACCAGATAGTTCACCCCGCCATGGCGCTCGGCGGCTTCGGCGGCGCAGGCAGCCACCTCGGCATCGTCGGTGATGTCGGTACGGCGAAACACTACGCCGGCTCCCAACTCATCGGCCAGTGCCTGCCCTCCCTCGGCATTGATGTCGGCCACCATGACCTTCACCCCCGCCTGGTGCAGTGCGCGCACCACTCCGGCGCCGATGAGGGTGGCACCCCCCGTCACGATCGCGCTTTTGCCGCGCATTCCTTCGAATCCCTGGGTCATGCTGTCTCCTGTTAGTTATGGGCTTGGCGGCGCGCCAGCGCGCCTTGCTGCACCGCAGCAACAACAATGCGCCGTCACAGTCACACCATGCTCCGGGGATAACGCTCTTGCGCATCGCTCGGCGCATGCGCAAGAATAGGAAGGCAGGCCGTGCATCCGCATCCCGAATGCGCACGGTCTATCCCGTAAACGCATTTTTTCGCGCTCTAGGAGGCTGTCAGACTTAGAAATCGCCGGCTGCGAAATGGCCGCAGCGGTCCATTTTTCAAGGTTTTCTTGACCCATAGCTTGGCTATGGGCCTGCAAATCCCTTGAAAACTGTCCTCGCTGGGGCCTTTTCTCGCTATCGGCGCTCCAAGTCCAACAGCCTCCTAGCCGGGCAGCGATTTCATGCATGACCACCCGAACAGGCACCGCCCATGGACATGGCCCTACAGAACAACGCGCAGCAGCTCCCGCTGGAGCGCTTTCGCCTGTTCGACAGCAACGACCTGGATGAAACACGCGAGTTCGTGGGCCGCGTGTTCTGCCCGCATGTTCTAGCCACGCTGCGCCCAGGCGCGGAGCTTGATGCCTGCCACCACAGCGTACCCCTGCATCGCGATGCCAGCCTGAACTACGTGCAGTACGGGCCGGCCGTGCGTATCGAGCCGGGTCATTTGGGTAGCTTCTACCTGCTGCAGATACCGCTGCGCGGTGGCGCCACGGTGCGTTGCGGCAGCCAGACGGTAGATTCGCACGCGCTCATGGCTTCCCTGCCCTCGCCGACCGAGCCGCTATCGATGCACTGGCACGAGGACAGCCCGCAGTTCATCGTCAAGATCGAGAGCGAACCCCTGCACAACCGCCTGTCGGCCCTCCTGCAGGCCCCAGTGCAGCAACCTTTGGTGTTCGACCTGGGGGTGGACCTGACTCACCCCGTCCTCATGGGCATGGCCAGCTTCATCGCCTACCTGCGCTCTGTGGCGGAGACCAACACTGTTCTTCTGGGCCACCCAGTGTTGGCAGAGCAGGCCGAGAACCATCTGCTCACCACCCTGCTGCTGTCTGCCCGGCACAACTACTCAGCGGCCCTTACGGGAAAGGCGCCCACCCCCGGTACGGCTTCCATGATTCTGCCGCGCGTGGTCAAACGCGCGCAGGAGTTCATGCATGGGCGGTTGGAGCAGCCCATCACTCTGGTCGAGGTATGCGCGCATGTGGGTGTCAGCGCCCGCTCGCTGCAGCAGAGCTTCGCGCAGTGCACAGGCAAGAGCCCTATGACCTTCCTGCGTGACCTGCGGCTAGATGCTGTGCGCGCGACACTGCAACAACCCACCGCGTCGGAGCGCGCGCCGCAGGTGTCGGATGTTGCAGCGCGCTATGGTTTTTTTCACTTGGGACATCTCGCCGAGAGCTACCGAAGGCGCTTTGGAGAAACGCCTTCTGAGACTCGGCAGAGGCAGTGCAAGGAGCACTTGGCTCCGCTCAAAGTTGTGAGTACTTTGCAATCAAATTGATAGAAAAATAGGCGCGTTGGCGCACTTCAAAGCGATGCTTTTCTCGGACACCGCACCACATGGAAAAGATAACGCCTGCCAGGACCGTATGACCCGAATGACACCGAAGCGCTGATCAGACCAGGCGACGCGCTTCGTGGTGGATGGCATTCAGGCGCATTGAAAACGCCTTTATCACCTTATCCTAGCGAATAGGAAATGCCATGCTGCCCGAGCGATCCTTCAATGCCGTTGCCTCAATGGGCGGAACATATTCAGCCAGGCGCTCGCGCGCAACTCCCAACCGAGCCATGAGCCTGGCTGCCGAAAGCGCGTGACCTTGCGAAATGGCTCTGTGATGCGTGTCAGGCCAGACATTGTTGCCGTGCTGCACATACACATAACACCAACCGTGGTCTCGCAGTCTGCAGATTTTATGGCCCGCTCTGAGAATATCGAGGCAAGCCCCTGTATCTTCGCCGCGTGCGATGCCAGGATAGACGGGCATCTTCTCGCGACGCCCCATAAGGGTGCCCTGGATGAAATTGAGCGGATAGGGCTGAGCATCCCAATCATCCCAGAACAACTCCCCCGCGTCACGGTAGAGGTGCAATTGGTCGCTCAGAAAACAGAAGTCCGCACCCTCGCGCACCAACGCGTCTTTCTGGACCTGAAGCCTCTGAGGATGAAACCGGTCATCGTCATCCCATTGACAAACGAGCTCGCCTTGCGCCAGTGCACCTGCGGTATTGCGCAGCGCGCCCAGCGGCATGGTGGCCACCGCATGCACACTGATAGGGCCGGCACCCCCGTACTGCACCGCGATTTTCCGAACTTCCTGATCGAATGCTGAATCGCCATCGTGCAAGATGATCAACTCTCGCGCCTCATACGTTTGCCGGGCAAAATCGCCCACAGACTCACGCAACAGATGCAGCCGGCCTGGCTGGGTGATGGTGATGCAGGAAATAATCATGCTTAGCAAAAATTCTCTATGTCAGCAAACATCATTTTGACCTATCGAGGCGAGCCCAGCGGCATTCGCCATGCCAATCTGCTCGCAGTGGTGACTTTCCTGGCAGAAACGCCAGAATGGCCCGTGGTGATCGTCGAGCAGGATGGCTTACCCAGCCTGACAACGCCTCTTCCTCATCCCAATTGCTCCGTCATATTCGCCTACAACGCTGGAGCATTCAATAAAGCCTGGGGACTGAATGTCGGCGCACGGCACTGCAATGGCACAGTCATCGTGTTCACTGATGCTGACCTGCTGATACCTGGGATGTTGCCGCGCTCGGTCGAGCACTGCCTGAGGAACACCCAAATGGTCAAGCCCTATCGCCAGGTTCTCGATCTCTCTCCAGAAACAACGGCGCTTTTACGCGCCGGCGATTCAACTGCCTTGCAGCAAATGCCCGCCACTGCAAGCACTCGCCAGATGCAAGGGGAATCTGCGCCCTTGTGTGGAGGCGCATTTGCCATCCGCCGAGATGCTTTTCTGAAGTTGGGAGGCTGGGACGAGCGCTTCGTCGGCTGGGGAGGAGAGGACGACGCGTTCTCCTACAAAGTGCAGCGCGCCAGACTTTCGACACTTGAGTTCGACGATGCGGCGGCGCTGCACCTGCATCATCCCAGATCGCGAGACCGGGAAACCAACGCTGCCCAGTACGCCTCCAACCTCGCACTGCTGAAGCGCTATTACCACTACGATCAATCGCAACTTGAACGTCTGCAGGAAGTCCAGTCGCAAGTCATAGGCAGAACCGAAAAATACCGCCCCAGGAGCGTCTCATGAGCCAAGCACACATCATGATTGGAACGCCCGCCTACGCAGGCATGGTTCATATGGATTTCGTGCACTCTCTGCTGGACTATCAAAGAGCAGGAATCCGCTTTACGCTAGCCAGCTTGGGAAACGAAAGCCTGATCACACGCGCCCGAAACACCTTGGTGTCCATGTTCCATCACCAGACAGACATGACACATCTTCTTTTCCTGGATGCTGATGTCTCACTTTCCGCCGCCAGTCTGCAGATGATGCTGTCGGAGCAACGCGACGTCATTGGCGCCCCCGTGGCCTTGAAGGGACGAAATGCTGACGGCTCCCGCATTTTCAACATTGGGCGGGTCGTAGGCGAGAGTGGCCCGATGCTGTTGGTTGATCGCATTGGCACCGCAGCATTGATGTTTTCGCGCCAGGCTGTGGCAGCCTTGGTGGAAGATGCCATTGCACAGGGCCGGGTCTATCAGCGCATGAAGACCCTTCACGGCGATGGAGGCCCAGCCATTCACTACGATGTGTTCGGCGTGGGCGTACACGAAGGCGAATACCTTTCAGAAGACTTCTGGGCCTGCATGACGCTGCGGCGTTTGGGCTTCGACATCTGCGTGCTGCCGGACGTTGTCACTCGCCACCACGGCACGATGGCGGCGTAAGTTACTGAGTCAGCCGAACCGCGGAGCACGCTTCTCGACAAATGCCGCCACGGCCTCCCTGTGGTCTGCTGTCGACATACACCTGATGTGGTGAGCTGGCTCCGCATCGAACGACGCCTCCAAATTGCCTTTCATGGCAACATTTAGATTGGACTTCATCGCTGCGATCGCACTGGAAGGCCCTTGAGCCAGACTGCGTGCCAAAGCAGCAACCTGTGCGTCCAAATCCTTGGCGTTCACCACGCGATTAACCAGGCCAATCCGCTCAGCTTGTTCAGCGTCCAGTATCGTCGAAAGGAAATACAGCTCTCTCGCCTTGGCAGTTCCCACCAAGCTTGTCAGGAAGTAACTGCCGCCGTAATCACCGGACAGCGCAACGCTTCCGAATGCGGTCGACAACTTGGCGCCCACTGACGCAATCCGCAGATCGCATGCCATGGCTAGCGACAAGCCGGCGCCGGCGGCAGATCCGCGGATTTTGGCGATCGTAGGAATGCTGATCGTGTGCAGAAGCTTAGCCACGTGCATACGACGCTTCAGAGCCTCTACCTTCGCATCCTCGCTAAGGTTTTGGTTCGCAGGGCTGGCCATTGCTTTCACGTCGCCGCCTGAGCAGAAGGCGTCACCTGCCCCCGTCAGCACAATGGCACGGACCTGCGAGTTGGACGTGGTCGATTGAAGCTGAGCCTCCAGCATTTGGCACATTTCAGGGCTTAGCGCATTACGGCGCTCGGGCCGATTCATCGTGAGTGTCAAAACTCCTTCATCGAGCTCGAAAAGAAGTTGTGATGTCATCTTTCGCTGCTCTTCTCTGTGGCCGAACCCGGGGATTTGCCGTCCATGACACTGGGCACCCCGGGTTCAAGCGCATCGCGCAACTTCTCAATTGCCTCGACGGCATTGCTCAAGACCTGCCGCCCGACTACCTTCTCAATCAATGCGTACTGTTGTTCGATGAGTGGAGAAACCTCTAGCGCGACCTTAAGAGACGCGGGCGTCAAGCTAATGCGCTGCTTACGCAAATCAACGCCAGATCGAGCACGTTGGATAAGACCGTTCTTTTCCATTCCAGCCAGGATCTGCGAGAGGCTGGGCGCAAGAATCTGGCATTGATCAGCAATTTGATTAGGTTCGAGACCGTCTTTCGAATCGTGGAGTGCTCGGATGACGCGCCACTGCTGACCTGTCAAACCATGCGCCTTGAGGATAGGCCGAAACGGCTTCAAAGCAGCCTCACGGGCGACCATCAGGAGGTGCGCGATGTTGGTGTAGCGACGAGATCTCATCTGTTGGTAAGAGGTTTTCTTGAAATATATCTTGATGATCTTAACAACTTTCATCGAACAGAGGCTTCTTGCTCATCGGTAAAAACACCTATTTTTTAATGAATATCTTCATAGTTAAGATCGACACATTCTCAACGCAATCCAAGCACAGGAACACAAATGGAAGTCGAATCGAAACCGGTATTCATGGGCTCTCTGTACGGGAAAAAGCCGGGCAAACACATTCCCGAAATTACCGAGGTCTCCCAAGGAACGCCCATGGGCGAGCTTCTGCGCCGGTACTGGCAGCCAGTCGCCTTGGCAAAGGAGGCAACTACGACGCCAAAGCTCATTCAAGTGTTCGGCGAAGAACTCATCCTCTTCCGAGATAAATCCGGACGCCCTGGTCTCGTCCATCCTCGATGCGCGCACAGGGGGACCTCACTTATCTACGGAAAGGTCGAAGAGCGAGGTATACGTTGCTGCTACCACGGATGGCTGTTCGATGTTGAAGGCAAATGCGTCGAGCAGCCCTGCGAGCCCAACAACGGAGAGCATCGGAGCAAGGTGCGGCAGCCCTGGTACCCGGTGCAAGACGCCTACGATTTGGTATTCGCCTATATGGGCCCTCCTGAGAAAATGCCGATTCTCCCGCGCGTGGAAGCGCTGGAGGGTATCAACGCCGATCAGAAGATTCTTGGTGAACAAAAGGCTTTTGCGTCTGGAGGTCCTGCCATTGCTGACTGCAACTGGCTTCAATACTTCGAAAACGCCCTGGACACATTCCACGTTTCAGTCCTACATAGCAACTTCAGCGGCCTCCAATTCATTCCGGAAATGGCCGTGATGCCGAACGTGGAGTGGTCGTTAACCAAGCTTGGTGTCAAAGCCACACAGAAACGGGTGCTGCCGGATGGTAGGCTTTTCCTGCGCGTCACCGAAGCGCTTGCGCCCAATGTGCGCAGCGTTCCTGATGCCTTTGGTAAGAACGGTCCGGTAGACCGTATCGAGTGGACAATCCCCGTGGACGACACACACTTCACTACGTTCACCGCGGGCGTGGTGCATCAAGACGCGACCGTCATACGCGAACGGCGCGTGCTGCATGACGGCAAGCTCTGGGAGGACATGACCGAGGAAGAGCACCGCGCATTTCCCGATGACCGGGAAGCGCAGGTCGGTCAGGGTCCGATCACCTGGCATACAGACGAGCATCTGGTCACGTCGGACGTCGGGCTGGTGATGTTCCGGCGGTTGCTCCAGCGACAATTGGCAGTGGTCGCGGCGGGCAACGACCCGCTCGGCGTCTGGAGAAACAAAGAGGAAGCTGTGATCCAGCTTGAGGCTGGCAACTTCTTTGATGCTCAATGAGAGATATCCATCGAATGCGGCTGTTCCGCATTGAACACGCTGCTGAGCGGTGCAAGCTGTTCGAATTCAGGTCTGAGACTGGATGGGTGCCTCCCGCTAGTGCGGGATCCCACATCCAGGTTCATCTCCCGTCGATGGCAGCTCGCTCCTACTCAATCATCAACCCCGACGATGTCCTGCCGCGCTATGTCATTGCAGTGAAGGATGCTGTGGACTCGACCGGTGGATCGCGCTGGTTGAACTCAGAGGCTAGGGTCGGCATGAGCTTCGACGTTAGTGCTCCTAAAAATCACTTTGAGTTGGAACGTAGCGCACCCCATACAGCGCTATTCGCCGGGGGAATAGGCATCACGCCCCTCTGGAGCATGATCCAGTCACTGGAGAAGTCAGGCCGGTCCTGGTCATTGCACTACGGGGCACGGAGCAAATCCGAACTTCTGTTTTGCCAGGAGCTCCTTCGTCATGGAGATCAAGTTCGCTTCGTCACAGACGACGAGGAATCGCCCAGGCACATCAATTTTCAGTCGTGCATTGCTGCGTCACCAGCGGGAACTCATTTTTACTGTTGTGGCCCCAAGCCGATGATGGAAGCGTTCCTCGTTGCAACAGCCGAACTACCCACTGAGCAAATTCACGTCGAGTACTTCAGTCCTAAAGAAGAGGCCTCGTTAAAGGGAGGCTTCTCCGTCCGCTTGGCAAGATCTAACGTAGAGGTCCATGTAGCACCTGGCACCTCCATCCTTGACAATCTGCGGGACAAAGGAATTGACGTGCCGCACGCATGCGGCCAAGGGATTTGTGGCACCTGTGAAATGCGCGTAATTCAGGGGACACCGGATCACCGCGATTCAGTTTTGACCCAGCCAGAACGTGACTCAAACCAGACCATGATGATCTGCTGCTCGGGTAGCAAGACAAATCAGCTGGTCCTCGACTATTAAAAACCCCACTTTGGAGACGAGACATGTCCTATCGCAATGCTTCGCTGATGATCGCGTTCTTCCTTGCATCGGGGCAGATCGCCGCCCAGGGAACAGCTGAAGTGTGGCCAACAAGGGCTGTCAAGTTTGTGGTCGGGGTGCAGGCCGGCGGAACCAACGATGCGATCGCACGCATATTCGCCAAATCGATTAGCGAAAGCACCGGCCAGCCTATGCTGGTAGAGAACCGACCAGGCGCAAGCGGCAATATCGGTGCCGAGTTCGTCATGCGGTCCGAAGCCGACGGCTCCACCTTATATGTCCCGACTTCCTCAATCGCAATACGTCCAGCTTTGTACAAGGACATGACTTTCAGTTTCACCAAAGACTTCAAAGCGATCGCGTTATTGGCTAAGGTCCCCAATGTTCTTTCGGTGAATCCGTTGCTTCCAGTGAACAATCTGAAAGAACTCGTCGAGTACTCCAAAAAACATCCTGGAGCGATCACCTACGGCTCAGGAAGCGCCGGCTCCTCAGGACATATCACCGGTGAAAGTATCAGGATAGCTACCGGTGCCAATTTTCTGCATGTGGCGTACAAGGGTAGCGCGGGAGCCCTCAATGATGCCAGTGCCGGCCACATCAACGCCATCGTCGACAACCTTCCATCTTCGCTGCATCTGATCCGCTCGGGCAGGTTGAAGCCGATTGCTGTCACTAGTGCAGTACGCTCACCATTACTGCCGGATGTACCAACGGTTGCAGAGTCAGGAATCCCGAACTTCGAGATGGTCGCCTGGTTCGGGCTAATCGCCCCAAAAGCCACCCCAAAAGCTGTGGTGGACCGCGTGAACGCTGAAGTGAGAAAGGCTTTGTCGAGCAAGGATATCCGAGCGTACCTAGAAAAGGACGGCGCGCAATCAGCCCCAATGTCCCCAGATCAGTTTCAGGATTTCATCATGTCGGAAACAACCAAGTGGGGTGACATCGTCCGCAAAGCTCAAATCACCCTTGAATGACGCATGTGAACACCGAGCGCATCGTGAAATACTCCGTTGATGACGAATTTGCTCTGCTGGCCGACCTGATTCGCCAACATGCGGTGACAACGCCACTAAAGCTGGCCATTACTGATGACACGGAGGTACCTCACGAGCTCACGTACGCCGATCTGGACGCGCAAATGGATCGCGTCGCTTCTCGTCTAACTACGGCCGGATTGCAGGCAGGCTCGACAATCGCAATCTGTGCAAAATCCTCCAGCGCGTATGCAAGCATATTCTTAGGTGCCTTGCGTGCAGGAATCGCGGTGGCACCGCTTCCGCCGAGTGCGACCACATCGACACTAACGAAAATGCTTGTCGACTCTGAAGCAAAGCTGGTGTTTCTCGATAGTGATGGAAATGCTGCTCTGCCGCAGCAAGCTCCCGGTCATCCGATGCGCGTTGCCCTTGACGCTTGCCCGGGATTGCTGACGATGGAAGCCTGGCTTCACAGCGCCGCTAGCGGAATCGCTTTAGGCCGTACGGTAGACGCCGACTCCGCCTTCAACATCATCTACTCATCCGGTACCACCGGAGAGCCCAAGGGGGTTGTGCAATCACATAGGATGCGATGGGCTCACATCCAACGTGCGCGCCGCTACAAGTATTCCGCAACCAGCGTCACGCTGTTGTCTACGCCGCTCTATTCGAATACTACGCTCGTCGCGTTTTTCCCAGCGCTGGCTTTCGGCGGGACTGTCGTCCTCATGTCGAAATTTGATACGGGAAAATATCTGGCTCTGTGCGAGGCCCATCGCGCCACCCACACGATGCTGGTCCCGGTTCAGTACCTCAGACTGATGCAGCACGAAGGCTTCGGACAGCATAACTTGTCGACTTTCGTGATGAAGCTCTGCAGCAGCGCGCCATTTCCTGCAGCACTAAAGTCAGAAGTTCTCGCCCGCTGGCCAGGTGGCTTAACGGAAATCTACGGTATGACAGAAGGCGGAGGAAGCTGCTTGCTTGAAGCGGATGTATATCCGGGCAAACTTCACACTGTCGGCCGACCTGCGCCTGGCAGCGAGTTTCGCGTGATCAGCGAGGGTGGCACCGAGGTACCCGAAGGTAGTTTGGGCGAAATCGTCGGGCGATCCAAAGGCATGATGACCGGATACCACGGGAGACCCGGCCTTACGTCTGAGTCAGAGTGGTTCGATCAGGAAGGACGCCGCTACATACGAACTGGCGACCTAGGAAGATTCGATGAAGACGGCTTTCTAATCTTGGTAGACAGGATCAAGGACTTACTCATTTCTGGCGGATTCAACGTCTACCCTCGGGACTTAGAAGACATCCTTCACCAACATACTGACATCAGCGAAGCGGCCGTTACGGGCATTCCTTCAGAAGAATGGGGAGAATCCCCCGCTGCGTTTGTAGTACTCAAGCCATTCGGAAACGCTACGCCAGCCGATCTGATGCGCTGGGTCAATAATCAGGTCGGCAAAACCCAGCGACTGGTATCCGTCACTTTGCTCAAGGAGCTCCCACGCAATGCGATTGGAAAAGTTTTGAAGCGCGAGTTGCGTCAGCTTGCCAGGCTCGAACGTCCATGACGAAACGGACGTGAGGTCACCGTTGTTGAGGCGCTCGCCTGGTACATCAACATAAACGGTTTCAGAACAAAAAAAGAACTACGAATACAGCCGTTCCCTGCGGCTGCACCGCAGTTCATTCCTTCCAGGAAAGTGCCTAGAAGTTTAAGCTCAGTCCATCCGCGCCGTTTGACGAGCAGGTTCGGGCTTGTCTGATAAGGCGGCCTCTAGCCACAAGGCGGCCACGAATCGCTTATCGAACAGCAGCCAAAGCACAATGGGCGCGACAGGGGACAGCATGAGAAATCCGAACTGATATCCGTAGACGACCACTTCGTTGACCCATGAAGGGTAGTTCAGGTAGGCCGCTCCGGAAGGTCCGGAGTAAATCACCACGTCGCGCAGCCACTGAAAGCAAATGCAGAAAGCCTGCAGGGGAATTAGAACCAAGCTGCCGATCAGGCCCTTGAGCCACCACCTTGGGGGGTGGGATGCGATCAACATGGCCCACAGAAGTACCAACCCATATCCATAGGTGGGGTAACTTACTTCGGGGGTCAATTCACCCAGTACGTCGCCTTGGGGACCCTTCATGCGCACCTGCACCAAGGTATGCAGCACTGCCATGACGCCCTTCTGATCAAAACTCTCTGCCCAGGGAAAGAGCAGCTTCATCACAGTGCCGGCAAGCCAGATCGGAGGCGTGGCCAGCCAGGGCGACGCCCAATACCAAAGCGGCAACAACACCATCAGGCCAAGAATGGCCAATAGAAGAAACCGCCCAATCAGCGTGGCTCTCATCACGCAGCCACCGGTTTGGCGGCGCCCCGGTCTTGCCGCGCAACCACTCGCATCCAAAGCAGCCAGACCACCAATACGTCAAGCATGATCAGAGCCTGCCACATATACAAGTGAGCGAACTCGAATACTTCCAGATTCCACTGGCCAATGAAGAACAGGCTCACTACCCGCAGCAGATTCACGAACTGCACGGCAATGAAACCCAGGCCGATGCCCCAAGCCTTCATTTTCCAGCTGGATGGAAAGGCCAGCATGGCCGCCACGAGCACGATGGTTGCTTCTACCCCGTTGCAACCGGGTTCAATGGAAACACCAAAGCCGGTCTGAGCACTTTGCAACACACGCCCGTATGAAATGACCGACGGGTCAAACAAATGAACCACGATGGCACTGGCTTTGGCGACGATACCGGTCCAGGGATCCACTATGGCCTGCTGCACAGGCTGCAGCATCTCGACGCCAAACAATGTGGCTTGAACAGCGAGAAAAATCAGAAAAAAACGAAACACAGTGCCATCCCGTTAGGTTAGTGGGCAAAACGTGTCCTGTCAGGCTCTTTAACCAAAAATGATCGTCGCGATGCCGCGCTTTCCACTCTGGAGCATTCCTGCAAGGAAATGTACATGCAGATGATATAGAGCTTCCAGGACTTTGGATCTATTTTCCCCTGTTCAAAGGGGGAAACTCCCTAGAGAAACCCCTCCAACCCCATTCCCCGAACATGCTACACGAGCGCCATTACCTTCTTGCCGGGAACTCCGCGGCACCGCGGCTGTTCAGAAAATGACGCCCCCTGGGAGCGCCAAGCTCCAGCTTGGCATCTTCGCCGCCTCCGCAATCGCTGCAGTGCCAAGCTGGAGCTTGGCGCTCCCAGGAAATACTTCCATCGCAGGGGAATCTAGGACTTGAGACTACCTTGAAGCAACTTCACCACCGATTCAGCCGTGCGGTCCGCTGCACCCCGGTGTTCAGCAGCGAAGGCGAGCCCAGCTTCTCGCATGGCCGTGTGCACGGCCACATCTTGAACCAGTTGATTGGCGGCACGAACGGCCTCTGAAAAATCAGCAACACGCCCTGCTGCCCCAGCGCTTTCAGCCAAATTCGCGGCTTCATGGAAATTGAAAGTGTGGGGCCCCATCAACACAGGGCACCCACAGGCCGCCGCTTCGATCAGGTTCTGCCCACCCAAACGCGCAAAGCTGCCTCCGAGCAAAGCGACATCTGCCATGGCGTAGTACGCTGCCATCTCGCCCAGACTGTCACCAAGCCAGACATCTGCAGGAGAAGGCGTGCCGTCCTCGCACCAGGAAGACCGGCGGCTCAGGCTCAAGCCCTGGCTTTGTACCAATTCAGCCACTTCATCAAAACGTTGTGGATGACGCGGCACGATGAGCCACTGGATGGTAGACCTATCGATTTGCCTTAGAAGTTCGGCCTCCTCCCCCTCTCGAGAACTGGCCAACATGACCACCGGCTTCGTATTTGAAGCACGCCAATTGCGACCTCGCGCCAGGAGTGCGGGGTCAGGGTCGGCATCGAACTTCAGATTTCCCAGCACACTGACCGAAGGGGCTCCGATGGCGCGTAATCGTGCCGCATCCGCTTCAGTCTGCGCCCAGACAGCAGTCAGCGCAGCATAGGCCGGACGCATCAACCAGGCCCCGCGTTCTGCCCCACGCAGCGACTTTTCAGAAAGCCGCGCGTTGGCCAACGCCATGGGGATGCCGCGCGCAGCACTTTCCAACAAGAGGTTAGGCCAGATTTCGGTTTCCATAAGGATGCCCACGTCTGGCCGAAAATGGTCAAGAAAACGCCTGACGGCGCCACGCTCATCCCAGGGCTGCCAAACCTGCATATCGCCTGTTTGCAGAAGTTTTTCCCCTTCCGCGCGTCCTGTGGCCGTGCCACTGGTCAACAAAAGACGCATGCCGGGAAGCTGTTTGCGAAGCGCCGCCAGCAAAATAGCAGCGGCCCGCGTTTCTCCGAGTGACACCGCATGGATCCAGACCCAGAGCCCCCCGCCCTCTGGCCGAGCCACGTCATAACGCCCGAAGCGCTCTTCTACATGCTCGCCGTAACCCGGCTCTGCCACCGCACGCCGCGCCAACTTGCGACGAAGCAGCGGCTGAGCCAGCCAGGCAACAAGGTTATAGGCAGCAAGAAGCATCCGGCTTGTAGTTGGGATTCGTTTTATTGATGCTCGCAAGGCTACGCACGCTGCCGGGCTGACTGCCTGGATTGATTTCGGCCTTTCAGTGCGCCGACACCCCGACTTGCGCGCCAGGCTTGACTTGCTGCAGCAAGGCCAGCATTTCCCCCTCGATGCGAGTCAAAGCCTGCGAGGTCTGGCCTTCAAAACGGAGCACCAGCATGGGGGTGGTATTGCTGGCACGGATCAGCCCAAACCCATCTGGCCAGTCCACCCGCAAGCCGTCAATGGTGCTCACGATGGCGGGCTCTGCAAATGCACCTGCTGCCAGCGCTTGCAATTGCGCAGCGAGGACATGCGGCTCACCTTCTGCGCAAGCCACATTGAGTTCGGGCGTGGAAAAGCTGGTGGGCAAACCATTCAGCACAGCACTGGGGTCCGCATGGCGGCTCAGAATTTCCAGCAGGCGGCCGCCCGCATAGGTACCGTCGTCAAAGCCAAACCAGCGCTCCTTGAAGAAGATATGGCCGCTCATCTCCCCACCCAGTGGGGCGTCCACTTCCTTCATCTTCGCTTTGATGAGTGAGTGACCGGTACGGAACATCATGGGCACCCCGCCCGCCGCCGCAATCGCTGGGCCCAGCCGCTGCGTGCATTTGACGTCGAACAAGATGGTGCCGCCGGGCACACGCGAAAGCACGTCTTCTGCAAAGAGCATCATCTGACGATCCGGAAATATGTTCTGGCCATCCTTGGTCACAATGCCCAGGCGGTCACCGTCGCCGTCAAAGGCCAGGCCCAGCTCCGCGTCGCTCCCCTGCAGCGCAGCGATCACATCACGCAGGTTGTCTGGCTTGCTGGGGTCTGGATGGTGGTTGGGGAAATTTCCATCCACTTCACAAAACAATTCTGTGACTTCACACCCAATGGCGCGCAGTATGGCGGGCGCTGTGGCACCCGCCACTCCATTACCGGCATCCACAATGATCTTCATGGGTCGCGCCAGACGAATGTCCTGGACGATACGCGCCTGGTAGTCGGGCAAGACATCCTGCAGCCTGACGCTGCCGCCTTCCCGCAGTTGCCAACTCTCCTCTTCGATCATCTTGCGCAGTGCCTGGATGTCATCTCCATAGATCGCGCGGCCTGCCAATACCATCTTGAAGCCGTTGTCGTCACGCGGATTATGGCTACCCGTGACCTGAATGCCGCTGCGGCATACCGTGCTGGCCGCAAAATAAAGCATGGGCGTAGTGGCCATGCCTATATCGATGACCTCCACGCCAGCGGATATCAATCCCCGAACCAGCCCGGCAGACAGGGCCGGGCCTGACAGGCGCCCGTCACGCCCTACAGCTACTGTTCGCTCACCCAACGCCATCGCCTGCGTGCCGAACGCGCGGCCAAGCGCTTCAGCCACGGGCTCGTTCAATGTCGTCGGCGTCGTGCCTCGAATATCGTAGGCTTTGAAAATTGAGGAATGCAAGAGCATGAAGTGAGGCCGCGCACAACGGTCCGGGTAAGCAAGATGGGGGGATTGTAGGCAGGCGCCGGCCCGTTCTGGAAACGCTCGCACAACCTGGGCTGACTCTCACCATCTCGTGCAGATGGCGATTAATGGGCGTTATGCATGAAATGGGCTGATATTGAGCATCAATAAGAGGCCATCCCCGTCATACGCTGGCGCATACTCAGCTTCGCCATGAGAACTGCGCCCTCCAATCCCAGCCTGACGCCGTTTACGCCCGGTATCGTCATGGAGTTCTTGCTTCTGGCAGCGATATGGGGAGCATCTTTCATGTTCATGCGCCAGGCTGCGTTGGAATTCGGGCCACTCCCGACCGCCGCCGTGCGCGTCACAGTGGCCGCACTGTGCCTGCTGCCCCTGATGATGGCGCGCGGGCAGTGGCCGGCGCTCAAGCAACACTGGCGTCCGGTATTTGTATGCGGATTGCTTAACTCCGCATTGCCATTTGCCTGTTTCAGTTTTGCCTTGCTGCACATCAGCACAGGGCTTTCTGCCATCCTGAATGCCACAGTGCCCTTGTTTGGAGCCCTGGTAGCCTGGGCATGGCTGAAAGAGCCGCCAGGCCGCTCTCGCATGATCGGCCTGATGATCGGCTTTGGTGGGGTAGCCATGTTGGCCTGGGACAAGGCAAGCTTTCAGCCTGTAGCCTCTGGCGTTGCCAGCGGTTGGGCGGTTTTGGCCTGTCTGCTAGCCACCTTCAGTTATGCGGTAGCCGCCAGCTACACCCGCAAATTTCTTACAGGCGTTCCTGCACTGACCTCAGCCACGGGCAGCCAGATTGGCGCTGCCCTGGGATTGGCATTGCCAGCGCTTTGGTACAGCCCGGCCGTCATGCCCAGCGCCAAGGCCTGGGGTGCCATGCTTGCCCTGGGCGCACTGTGCACGGGCGTCGCCTACGTACTGTACTTTCGCCTGATCGAGCATCTTGGCCCGGCGCGCGCCCTGACAGTCACTTTCACCATCCCGGTGTTCGCGCTGCTCTATGGCGCCACACTGCTTGGCGAAGCGGTCACACCATGGATGCTGCTTTGCGGCGGAATCGTCATCTGTGGCACCACATTGGCCACAGGCTTGGTCAAACTGCGGGTTTGAAGCCTACCCGCGCACCAGATTCCAGAGAAAGCATTCTTTCAACGTAGCGGGCAATCGTGTCGATCTCCAGATTGACGTGATCACCCTTCGCCAACGCGTGCAATGCCGTGTTCTGCACCGTGTGAGGAATCAGGTTGATATGGATAGCGCACCCCTCCTCCAGATCCTCGACCTGATTGACCGTCAAACTGACGCCGTTGACCGTGATGGAGCCCTTGTACACCAGGTACTTGGCCAGCTCCTGTGGCGCCACAATGCGCAGCAACCAGCTCTCACCCACGGGTTCGAACTGAGAAACCGTTCCGATGCCATCGACGTGACCCGACACAATGTGCCCGCCAAGCCTGTCATGGGCACGCAGGGCTTTTTCAAGGTTCACCGGTCCGGGTTGGGCCAAGCCACTGGTGCGCGCCAGTGACTCAGCAGAAATATCAATGGCAAAACTGCCGGCAGACGCATCAATACCTGTTGCCGTCATGCAAGCGCCATTGATGGCGATGCTATCGCCAAGCGCCACGTCATCCAGATAGCCCGCAGGAGTCGTGATCAATAGCTGCTTTCCGTAGGCGCTGCTGCTCCCGAGATCTTTGACTTCGGCGATGCGGCCCACCGCAGTGATGATGCCTGTGAACATAGAACTTTCTCCAGAAGAAAAGCCTCGCAATCTCCTGAGTTGCAAGGCTTGGAAATATCGGCATTCCGACGATGCCGAATGATGTCCATCATTCTATAGACAGGCCCTGGCCGTCTGCTGGCGTGGGACTTTCTTGCAGTCCAAGGTGACTGCCTCCTACATACTAAAGTGGTCGAAGCCACGAGGATTGGAGATCGCTCCCCCTCAACCGAAATTCAAGGAAACAGCAATGGCAGACATGGACAACCAACCCCAACAGGATCTCTCCGGGCTGGAAGCGGGCAAGAAAATTCGCGAAATCGCCAAAGATACAGGCACGTGTATGTTCCAGACCGGTTTTGATGCCTTTCCCGGCGACACAAGGCCCATGGCGATCCAGGAAGTTGATGAGAGCGGGACCTTCTGGTTCTTAAGCTCTACAGAAAGTGAAAAAAACCGGGACATTGCTCATGATCCTCGTGTGGTGTTGACCTGCCAGAACGAAGGCAAAAAGGAGTATCTGGCAGTCACTGGCCACGCAACTATCCACACAGATCGCGCGAGCATAGACAAATATTGGACCTCATTTGCCAACGCCTGGTTTGAAGGCAAAGATGATCCCCGCGTCAGTGTGATCAAGGTTGTCCCGAGTGACGGGCACTACTGGGAAACGAAAAACGGCAAGATCATCGCCTTCGCCAAAATGAGTTTTGCCGCTCTTACGGGATCAAAAATGGACGATGGCGGTGTGAGTGGCGATCTGAAGCCCGTCTAACCAGCTAGAATGCCCCCCTTGGCCGGGGCGTTAGCTCAGTTGGTTAGAGCAGAGGACTCATAATCCTTTGGTCGTAGGTTCAAGTCCTACACGCCCTACCACGCCATTTCTAGAGACCGCGCTATCCAAAAGATAGCGCGGTTTTCTTTTTGGGTCGACTCAAGGGTATTTGTAAGTCAATTTGCCTTTTGCGGCCATACTTTCGCCACCATAGGCGGAAGGTCAGTCTCCACTTGTTCGCACCCATTGCTGGGCAGCGGTCGCGACAAGGCCCGGCCCAACGGCTGGGCCTATCGCGGGAGCGCATGGCTTTTCCAAAAGAAGCGCACCTAAATCCCGCTCATACGCGACAACTGCACTCGAGCGATTTCCTTCGGGCCGTGAACGGGCCGATGTTGGTGCCTTGGAACACTTCGTGGGTCACTGTTCCCTTACGGTTTGGCCAATCCCAAGGCTCGATGAGGTACGGGTGTCGAGTCTTGATGACAGGCTGGTAACCGCTCGGCTTGAACGCCCGCCTATGTGCGTAGTTATAGACTCAAATCGACCCACCCTTGCCGGCAGGCTAACTATCACAATTTAACACTCGTATCATCTTGTATATTGCAATAATCTTTGGTTTTTTAAAATTATTTAAAATAAAACCATTGCAGACAATTGATAACCATAGGAAATCACGCTTCCCAAAAATAAAAAACCACAGTAATAATTGAGCTGCACCAGGGTGACTTCAAATAGAAAACTCAATTGAGGAGAGGCAGTTCTATGAAAAAATTTAAATCATATTTTTGTATATTGCGACTACGCATTCTTCTGGGTATGTTTTTGGCTCTTGGGGGAGTGACACACGCGCAGGCACAGGATTTAATTCCAGTGGTGTGCCCCACTGGTACGATCTTCATGACTACAACAAACGCATGCCAGTTTGTGTCTGACAAGTCATATCTGAGCACCACTCCAGACGCAGCGAGTGCGCCGTCAGGCGTACCCTCGACCTTGATCGCCAACGTGCTAGCCAATGACACCGTGTTTTGGAGCATTGACGACACGTCTGAGCCGGATAGAGTCGAAGCAGCAAACATCAACTATTTTCAGCTAGCGGTAGTAACCCCGGCCTCCAATGCGGGAGTTAAGCTGAAACCTTCAACGGGCGCAGTGACAGCAACAGCTTCGGTGCCGCCAGGATCATATTCCATCGTATACAAGGCGTGCTTCCCTGGTGGATTTCTACTCGATCTCATTACATTCGAAATGACCCCGGATATGCTGTCTGAGAAATGCTCAGAGCCGACTACCGTGACGATAACGATCACGGATCAGGTCGCAGGCACCTGCGACATTTCGCTGAGCTATATGCCCGCAGCCTCCGTGCCAGGGGGGCCTACGACGGCGGTTCCGACCTTGGGAACTTTTGCAGTGGGCGCGTTGGCTGCGCTCATAGCGGTGCTCGCCTGGCGCAGTCGCCGTCACGGAGATAAGCACCGTATGATGGCCGTCGCAGCAATGGCTGCGGCTGTCAGCTTGTTTTCCATGGGGGGGGGATCGTGGATCGAATCGGTGCGCGCAGCAGGACCCTATGAATTTGTTAATCCTGCGGGTGGAATGCTTGCAGATGGTGGAGTGGCCTATTCCGATCCTGCACCGCTGTTGACAGTCACCAATACCAGTGGCAAACGCATGCGCATTACCGCCAACGGAAATCCAGCAGAGACGGGAACTTGCATTGTTAATCAAGAACTGGCATCGGGAGCCAGTTGCACAACGCAAGCCTATTCATGCACGCCGCCCGTCCAGCCTGTGGCAATCAGCAACACCAGCGCACCTGCTATCGGCTGCACAGCCGACCCCGTGCTGGCAACCTATACCAACCGTTTGAACACCCCGATTTATGGGGAGTTCTATGTATATGCACCGTTGCTAACCACAGAACCTGATTTTGACGAGCCCGGCGTCACAACCAGTATCAGCTATACCCGTAATGCGACCGTTGCAGCCTATGATGACAACGACTTCCTGACGAATGGTGAGGCGTTGAAGTCGGGCGTAGCTACCGTCACCTCCACCGCACCAGAGGGCTATGTCTTTGCACCAGGCAACACGAGCACCATGACCTGGACCTTCCCTTATAGCTGCTCGTCGTCTTCGGCAGGGTGACAGTTGCAAACCTTGTATGCTTGTTCAGCCGCAGCGCGCAGATGATCAAGCTGTAGCCATCTTGGGCGGTACGCCGCCCAAGATGGCCGGTGCGCTGGAGGCAGCGAGGTTATGACTTGGGCACGGGTCTGGGGAATACAGGCTTGGGCCTACTGCTGACTTCCAGCTACCAGCGCAACATCCAGTTGCCTGAGGGCACCACACCCGAAGACGCTCTGCGAATTGTCACCTCCATTGGCAAGATCATGGTGGCAGCACAGGCCTTGGAAAGCCCGGCTCATCAATCCCTCATTGCCGCAGGACGTCTTGCCTTCAGCACCTCACACATCATGGAGCTACTGGCTGCCACTGATCGGCGACTCACGCTGAAAAACTGGTATGGTCACTGCGCCCGTAGTTGCGAGGGAGCCGACACATGAGCCGATTCGAAATGCATCCATCTGCTGAAGAAGATATCAGCAGCCACTATGCCCTGTTCGTCACCAGCCTGTCTGCCCTGGACCTTGCAGCCACGCAACAGGGTCTGGCCGAGCTGGACTTTCATGCGCAACTGGCGTTCGATAGCTCCGCCAAACTTTTGTACGTGCGCTGGCAGCCTGACGCCGTGCTGCACCCTGAATACCCTGTTCAGCAGTCTCTGGGTCAACCGGCGGAGCAGCTCGTGACGTTCGCATTCGCCCGAGCGAAGGCGGAGCTGCAAGCGGAGATCATCGACGCGCTGACCGAAGAAGGCGAAGAAGTCCCAGCGCTTCTCCGGGCAGAAACCGAGGTAGCGCATGTCAAGGTTCGCACCGAACTGCACCCCACTTCGAAGGACGCATTTCTCTGGAGCTTGTTGGGTGAGCTGACTGCTACGGCGCCAGATCCATCGAAAGTCGTGCTCTATGACGAGGATTGGGTGCTCACCGTTCCGTCAGATGAGGCTCGCGACTACATGGAATGGCGAGACATGGTGGAAACCATCGAAGACGAGAACAAGTTGAACGAGCAGAATGCAGGTTCTGAGTCTCTTGAAGAGTCAGGAAGCGGCAGTCGAGGCGGAAAACCAGGAAACCCGGTTCAACCGCAAGCCCCGGCCAATCCAATTCACACATCCCGCGCGCCCGGCGAGCAGGCCTCTGGCCAAAGCGGGACGTTTCTCGTCGCAGTGTTGGCCGCATTGGCCGTCGGCGTGTGGTACTGGATGCGAGGCTGATAGACCACGCACACAATCACAGGATCTATCATGAAGCACGTCTTATCTTTGGCGCTGGTGCTGGGCACCGCCATCACGCCGGCATTGGCATCAGAACCCTCCCCCGCGTGTTTAGCCAAACGGGCGAGTATCGAATCTCAGTTGGAAGAAGCCAAATCGCGCAATCGCAAGCAGGAGATGATGGGCTTGCAAAAAGCCCTCAGGGCCAACAAGGCGCGATGCACCGATGAAATTCTTGCGAAAGAACGCGAAAAGGACATCAAGCAAGCACAACGAAAAGTAGCAGAACGAGAGCGAGACCTCGCTGAAGCCCAGAAAAAGGGCGACGCAAAAAAAATTATGACAAGGCAGCAAAAACTCGATGAGGCTCGTCGTACACTAGCGGCCTCAGAGAAACCCATCGGTTCCTGATTCACCGAATCGTCGCAGTCTTGCAGACCTTCCGGGGAAGCAAGACCGGGGCTACTCACTGACAGCAAAAAGTTTTTTCAAGCTTTCAAAGTCAAAAAATACCATGCTATACTGCATGGCTTCGGGCGGCTGTAGCTCAGTTGGATAGAGTACTTGGCTACGAACCAAGGGGTCGTGGGTTCGAATCCTGCCAGCCGCACCAGTATTTAAAGCCCTGCAAATCAATGATTTGCAGGGCTTTTGTACGTCTGGCTTCGGAGGCTGCCTTTTCACGGGTTGAATGGCGTCTGGGTGGATTGATCCGTCTTGCCTCGCATGCTGCACCCCGAAAGCCGATAGGCAGACTTCGATACTCGAAATGGGCTCTGACGCTATTTGCCTCAAGGCCCAAAGCCTGGGCCCTCTGCCCCTCCGTTACGGGAAAAGGCATCTTCCCGATATCTAAATTTCTCGTAGCCTTCCCTCGGCATAGACCAGGGTTGATTTCTCAATCCAATGAACTGGAGACATGAGGCTTCCATTCGGGGTAACTGGATAGCCACAGCCCTGCATAGGCTACGCTCAAAGATTCCCTGAATCTTGACTTGAGGCAGGCACCCATGAACCATCAGGATTCACCCCATACTACAAAAATTGCAGAGGGGCTATGCTGAACTCTTCTGAATTGATGGGTCGCGCCAGGCTGGCTTCGCACGCTGCTCGGCGCCCTATAGGGAAATACCAATGCATCGAAGAAAAGCCCTTTACTCCCTTGGCTCATTGACGCTTCCAGGGTTATTCACCGCGTGTGGAGGTGGGGGCGAAGAATCACCACCACCACTCCCCCCTCCACCGCCGCCGCCGTCTCCCCCACCGCCTCCTCCTCCGCCCCCAGCGCCACCACCATCGCCTGACCCCGAGCCAGAACCTGTCGATCTGGCGGCCGGCTGGACCACCGGGCGCGTACTGGCCGATGCCGAGGGTCCTGTCACTGATTCTGGGCCCAGTTCCTTTTCCGATTGGAGCTTGCAATCCAATGGCACAGGCCGAATGCTGGCAGTGCTTCCATCGTGGAGAGCCTTCAACATTGATGTTACGAGCGGTTCGCCGACCGCGTTGGCACGCCCGGCATTCAACGTTGTGAGCGCGATCCCTAATAGACGTGGAGGCACTTTGTGGCTGGGATTCTCGTCTCCCCCAAATCGAATTTTATGGAATGAGACCGATGCATCCACAAGTCTGCTTGGACCCATCAATGAGGTACCTTTCTACTCAAGGACTGCGCCACGAGTGGTGGTGCTAGCTCAAGATGCTAGTGGCAAGTCCTTGTTGGGATGGAATCCTGGGCTTCGGCAAGCCAATGAGACACCCGTCAAAGACAGTCTTGTAATGATCTCGGCCACTGCGCCAGATTGGAAGACACATATTGACCCACCCGATCCAACGCAGAGCGCCGACCTGCTTGAAGGATCCAAAGCCGTTTTCGATCAAGCAGGAAGAGTTTGGATGGTGCAAGCGTCACCGGGAGCTACCCCGGATGCATGGAATCTGATGCTGTACACCCTGGCTCCCAACGCCACTAATTGGTCAGCTCCTATCCCAATTCCCGCCGAATCAGCCCGCGCCGAAGCGTTTAATTTGGGCATGGACGCTCGTGGTCGCGTCGTTGTGACACACATTCGCGCTTCCAGTGACCAATACACATCAAGGCCATTATCGGTATCCCGCTTTGACCCGGCCACATCTACTTGGACAAATCTTTCTCCGCCGAATTTCAGTGTCGTTGCGAGCCAGCTGCATGTGGATGCACCTGGCAACATCTGGGTCTTTCAACAAGACCGCTATGGACGCTATGACGACAAGACGGGCATCTGGACGGAGTCTGCGGAGCTTGACTACGTACCGGTCGACGCAGCCTGGGCCTCCAGCCACCGCGGCGCACAATCTCTGCCCATTGCAACCGATAGTCAAGGCAACGCATGGACCATTGGAGCACGCCGTAAGTCACTCAATGAGCAAGATTTGCCCATACTCTGGATCAACCGCTTTGATGCCAGTACCGGTCTATGGGGTGAGCCTGCTTCGCTGAACGTGACGGAGGGGGAAGACCGTCGTTTCCTGGCTTACGAAGGCGATCGCTCCAGGTACTTCGTTTCCATGGCGATGGATGCAGAGGGACGACCAGTGGCGCTGGTCACTGAAGCAGTTGAGACCGGATTTATTGGGTTGTGGTTGCGCTCCTGGATAACGCGTGGCCCTGCATCCGATCCGCTCAACGTACCCTGAATCTCAAATCGAGGCGAGCAACTATGAATACCCGGAAGTCACCCGCCATTACAAAAATTGCAGAAACGGCATGCTGAGCACTTCTGAACTTATCGGTCGCGCAAGGTCGAGTTCGCACGCACTCAGCACTCAACACTCGACAAGGAGACTCCAATGAAGCGAAGAAAAGCCCTTTACTCCCTTGGCTCATTGACGCTTCCAGGGTTATTCACCGCGTGTGGAGGTGGGGGCGAAGAACCACCACCACCACTCCCCCCTCCTCCTTCACCACCACCACCACCACCCCCTCCTCCTCCACCGCCAGCTCCACCCCCTGGCCCTGAGCCAGAACCGGTAGATCTTGCGGCGGGCTGGAGCACTGGGCGGGTGCTAGCTGATGCCGGGGGTCATGTCTTTGAACCTAGCCCTAGCTCCCTCTCCAGTGGGGGTTTGGTAGCGAACGGTGAAGGCCAAATGCTGGCGGTCCCTCAATCTTGGCGAGCCTTTAATATTGATGTTGCGAGCGGATCGCCGACCGCGTTGCCACGCCCGGAATTCAGCGTGGTGAGCGCAATTCCTAATAGGCGTGGAGGTATTTTGTGGCTGGGATTTTCGTCTCCCCCAAATCGAATTCTATGGAGTGAGGCCGACGCATCCACAAGTCTGCCTGGCCCCATCAATGAGGTACCTTTCTACTCAAGGACTGCGCCACGAGTGGTGGTGCTAGCTCAAGATGCTAGTGGCAAGTCTTTGTTAGGATGGAATCCTGGGCTTCGGCAAGCCAATGAGACACCCGTCAAAGACAGTCTTGTAATGATCTCGGCCACTGCGCCAGATTGGAAGACACATATTGCCCCACCCGACCCAACGCAGAGCGCCGACCTGCTTGAAGGATCCAAAGCCGTTTTCGATCAAGCAGGAAGAGTTTGGATGGTGCAAGCGTCACCAACACCTGTCCCGGATTCTTGGGATCTGAAGCTGTACAGCCTGGCCCCGAACGCCACCAGTTGGTCAGCTCCCATCTCGATTCCCGCCGAATCGTCCCGCGCCAAAGAGTTCACTCTGGCCATAGATGCTCGCGGTCGCATCGTGGTGGGACACATTCGCGCTTCCAGTGATCAATTTATCACAAGGGCTTTATCGGTATCCCGCTTCGACCCCGCCAGTTCCAATTGGACAGACCTGTCTCCGCCCAACGTTACCGTCGTTTGGCACCAGCTGCATGTGGATGCGCCAGGCAACATTTGGGTTTTTCGACAAGACTGGTACACCCGGTATGACAACAAGACTGGCATCTGGACGGATTTCAAAAAGCTTGACTACCCACCGGCCGACGCGGCCCAGTTAATCAACTACGGTGGGCCAAATTCGCTGCCCATTGCGACTGATCACCAGGGCAACGCGTGGGCAATAGGAGCACGCCGCAAGTCAACCAGCAATCAAGACCTGCCCACGCTCTGGATCAATCGCTTTGACGCCAGCACTGGAGTCTGGGGTGTGCCTGCCACACTGAATGTGACCGGTGGTGAAGATCCGCGCTTCGCGGATTCTTTGGGCTCCCAGGGGGAAACCAGCTTCTCGGTTTCTGTGGCGATGAATTCGGAGGAGCGTGCGGTTGCGTTAGTGAGTGAATCAGTAAGTACCGGTTTCATTGGGTCGTGGTCGCGCCACTGGATAACACGCGGGCCTGTATCCGCTCCGCTCAACGTACCCTGAATCTGAAATCGAAGCGAACACCATGAACACCCGGAAATCACCCGCCATTACAAGAATTGCAGAAACGGCATACTGAGCACTTCTGAACTTATCGGTCGCGCCAGATCGAGTTCGCACGCACTCAGCACCAACAAGGAGACTCCAATGCAGCGAAGAAAAGTCCTTTACTCTCTTGGTTCATTGACAGTTCCCGGCTTACTCACTGCATGTGGAGGTGGCGGTGATGAATCATCGCCGCCCGCTCCACCGCCCCCCCCACCACCGCCCCCTCCACCACCGCCCCCTCCACCACCGCCGCCCCCAGCACCACCTCCAGCGCCAATAGATCTCGCCGCGGGATGGACGACGGGCCGAGTGTTGGCTGGTGGCCAAGGTCACATCTTCAATTCTTATGGGTCCAACTTGCAGCCCAATGGTGCAGGCAAGATGCTGGTGGTCAACGACCTCTACTCCGGTTGGCGAGCCTTCAGCATTGACGTTACGAGCGGATCAGCCAGCGCATTTCCTGTTCCGGATTTCAAAGTTCCAGGCTCAGTTGACAGCCAGGTTGTCAACGCGATACCCAATGCGCGCGGTGGAGTTTTGTGGCTAGGGTCGGCGTCGATCCCCTACAAGGTCCGATTTCTATGGACCCAGTCCGATGCGTCTACCGGGCTGCCTGGCCCTCTACAGGAGGCACCCTGGAACTCTAGCCACACCCCGCAAGTGACCTTGCTGGGCCAAAATGCAGCAGGGCAATCTTTGCTGCGATGGAATCCATTGCCCCAAAAATTCGGTCTTTTGATGATTTCCGCGGCTGCGCCTGAATGGACGAAAGACATTGCCCTGCCTGAACCCACGCAAAGTCCTGACCCGTTCGACACCGCTCGCGTAGCCTTCGATCAGTCAGGCAGGGTTTGGATGGTGCTGGCATCACCTGGCGCGGGCCGAAATGAATGGGAACTCAAGCTCTATAGCCTGGCTCCTGAAGCCACCACATGGTCAGCCCCCGTTTTGATTCCGGCCGAGACGCCCCGTTTCAAAGATTGTGCAATGGGTATCGATGCGCGCGGGCGCATCATAGTGGGCCACCGCCCCGTTTCGAGCAATACGTTTGATCCAATCGATCCGATGCCCTTTTCGGTATCCCGCTTTGACCCTGTCGACGCCTCTTGGACAAACTTGGCTCTTCCGACCCTCAACACCCGCTGGATCAGTCTGCACGTAGATGCGCCAGGCAACATCTGGGTGTATGAGGTAGACCGTTACGCCAGGTACGACGATGGCACGGGCACGTGGATGGGCCCGCAGAATGTGGACTACGCCCCTGCAGACGCGAGCCGAACGATGAGCTACCCTACACCGCCCATTGCGACTGATCGACATGGCAACGCTTGGGCCATTGGCGCACGCCGCAAATCTTCCAGCGACCAAGATCTGCCCGTGCTTTGGATTAATCGCTTTGACGCTACCACCCTGCAATGGGGTGAGCCTGCGGTTCTGAGCGTGGCGGGCGGGGAAAGCTCTCTTTTTATGGCTTCGTCATACCCAGAGCATTGGGAGGGCTCTAGCTTCTCAGCTTCATTGGCCATGGATCCAGGTGGGCGCCCTGTTGCAGTAGTGACGGAATCCGTCGCTACTGGCTGGATTGGGGTTTGGTCGCGCTCCTGGGTGACACGAGGCCCCGCCAACAGCTAGCGTCGAAGGCGGCTAACGCTTAGTCCGCTTGCGCTGTCTTCAAGGTCCTGCAATTCGTTTGCAGGACCTTTTTCATTGGCTTGAGCATGGCGATACGAGTCCCGAAGACGCGCTGGCTGCGCGTGAAGATGCGGCACCCGGCAACTCCCTTCAGTACATGCATTGTCTCCATTCAGTAGAGTGTCCTCCCCCTTTTTTTGCACTTTTGTAGCCCGAGTGGGCTACATACAAATCCCTGGTTACACGATCTAATTCAACAGAAGCACGAAAGATGGCTTGTTAACGCTCCACTGTGTATGTCTTTCACTTGAATGACTTCGCTGCAGCGGGTGACACGCACAAGCCATGTGTAGTTCAGGCTTCCATGACTCTGCTTGCAAAAACGATAAATTTCCGGGAGTCAGATCATGTCTTTGATCAGTCCAATTCAGACCGCCAGGATAAGTCAGAGCGCGGCATTCATGCGCATGCAGACTTGTTTTTGGTGGATGGCCACATGGCTGATCGGCCTGTTCATGCAGAGCGCTGCGTTGGCGCAAACGCCGCCGGGTGTTGCGCTACCGGCAAGTTTGCTGGGGGAAGGAGTTCAACAGGTCGTGTCAGGAACCGGTCATACATGCGCCCTAACTACGGCCGGGGCGGTGAAATGCTGGGGCTGGAACGTCAGTGGCCAACTGGGCAACAACAGCACCACCAATAGCCCCGTGCCTGTGGATGTGTCTGGCCTGAGCAGCGGCGTATTTTCTGTCGCCACGGGAGACAGCCACACGTGCGCTGTGACGACGGGAGGGGCGGCAAAATGCTGGGGCTGGAACGCGCTCGGCCAACTGGGTAACAACACCACTATCACCAGCCTTACACCGGTAGATGTCAGTGGCCTGGTCGGCGTGTCTGCGTTAGGTGCCCGTGCATCTCACAATTGCGCATTGACCATGACCGGAGCTGTCAAATGCTGGGGCAGCAACGCGGAGGGCGAGCTGGGAGATAACACCTCAACATCCAGGCACACGCCTGTAGATGTCATTGGCCTGACGAGTGGCGTGACTTCGCTGGCAGTGGGCAGCTTTCACAATTGCGCAGTGACTTCAGGCGGTGCGGTCAAATGCTGGGGTCTCAACAATTTCGGTCAGATGGGCAACGACAGCACCGCCCATAGCCTTACGCCAGGCGATGTACATGGACTGGGTAGCGGTGCAGCGGTGGTGGCGGCGGGCAACATGCACACATGCGCGTTGACCACGGCTGGAGGGCTCAAATGCTGGGGCAGTAACGAATTCGGAAAACTGGGCAACGTCAACAACACTCAGTTCTACATTCCCGTATCGGTCTTCGTAGGTCAGCAATTGAGCTTTGCCCCGGGCTACTCAGGCACACCACTGAATACCTGGCCCGTTTCGAGTTCCATGCCTCTGTCAGCCATCAGCAGTTCCCCAGGCTACGCCCCTATTTATTTTGGTGTGTGGACACCAGACACCTGCTCCGTGGTGTCCAACACACTGGTGCCCAACCCGACGGCACCTGCAGGAAGCCTGTGCGGCGTGCGGGCGTGGCGGGTCGGACACGATGACGGAGCCAATGGCACCACCGCAGCTGCGCCCGCTCAATCGCGTCTGTTGCTACTGACGGGACCAGCCTCGCCCACTCTGGGAACGCTGACCCCTGGTGATGAGCAAATTACCGTGAACTGGAGCCCTTCACCGCATGCAGGGGTAGTGATCACTGGTTACACCGCCACGGCCTACACCACCGGGAGCCCGCCTCAAGCGGCTGGCACATGCACCACCTCAGCCACGCCGCCTGATCTGCCTGCCACCAGCTGCGTCATCACGGGCCTCACCAATGGCACGCTCTACAACATCACCGTTGAAACCAACACCGCTATTGGCGTGGCCGGCAGCGTATCGGGCAGCACCCCCATCGCACCTATTTTGAGTGTCTCACTCAGCTCCAACTTGCCGGGTGGGCAGGTAGGCCAAAGCTACGACGCCAGCGTGGCGCCTATTGGAGGAACAGCGCCCTACCACTTCAGCATCACATCCGGCAGTTTGCCCACAGGGCTGAGTGCTGCCATGGCAAGCGATGGCAACAGCATTTTGATCACCGGCACGCCCAGCCAGGCGCAGACCGCTACCTTTACCTTGAGTGTCTCTGACAGCACCGTGCCGGAGCCAGGTCTGATGAGCAAAGCTGGCCCCACCGTGACTACAGTGGAGCAGCAGTACACCATCACGATTGCCGCTGCGCCCCCTCCTGCACTCGTCGGCATCACTCCAGTGCCGACTATGGGTCAGTGGGGTTTACTGCTGATGTCGGTATTACTCGCGGCAATAACAACGTTGGGCAGGCGATACCGCAAGTTATGAAGGCAACTCCTGCCAAATGCGCGAGAGAAGATAAACCTATGGGAACAGCTGTGCATGCCTTTGATCGGTCCAATTCATTTCACCCAGCATGCAGGTCGCGGTTCATGAGTCACCCTTCAAAAGGGCACGTCCGCCTGCGTGCGCTACGCGCCGGCCTCATCGGCTTATTCAGCGTGCTGCTGGGCCTCATTGCCCCATCGGTCTCGGCGCAGAACATGCTGCAGAACTTCGACGCCATCCCTTGCCAGTTCGACGCTGGGGTTACTGGCACGACGACCGTTCCCGCAGGGACGAGTGGGCTCGCCTGGACCGGATTCTTCTGCATGAATGGGGCCAATAATCCGACGCCTGGGCAGAGCTATGCTGTGGGCGCCACGTCTGCACCTCACGTTGGCTGGGCCTTCGGGTCAGGAACCTTGATGCGCAATGGCGGCGGTGTGTTCAGCTTGACCAGCGCTCAGATGACGGCAGCGTGGCAGGATATTACTGCCACGGCGACCGGATATCTGGGTGCGACACCGGTGGCGACGCAGACGATCCCCCTCAGCAGGACCGCGCCGACACTGGTGACTTTCTCGGGCATGGTGAACGTTGACCGGGTGGTGTTCAGTGGTTCCGCAGTGTCACAGATGGTTTTCGATGACGTGCGCTATTTTTTGCCAAGTCCGCATGCCATTACGTCCGTTGCGGTGCCGTCTGCGGGGGGTACCGTCAACTGCACACCTAACCCCGTGCAGGCCGGTGCCAACGCCAGTTGCACTGCCACCGCCAATCCAGGTTACACGCTGAACGGCTTCACAGGCTGCACTTCGGTCAGTGGCAATACTTGCTCTCTGAACGCTGTAATGGCGCCGCTTACAGTGACGGCCAACTTTTCCCCCATTCAGTATCCAGTCACATCCACCGCAGCACCCCTTGCGGGCGGCAGTGTGGTCTGTACGCCCAACCCTGTGAATCATGGGGGCAACGCCAGTTGCACGGCCATGGTCAGTGCGGGCTATACGCTGAGCGGTTTTACAGGCTGCTCCTCAGTGAGCGGCAACATCTGCACGTTGAACAACGTCCAGGCGCCCATCTCGGTGACGGCCAATTTCTCCCAAATCACCTATGCCATCACCGCCACACCAAGCCCTGTAGCTGGTGGTAGCTTGGCGTGCACGCCCAACCCTGTGCTCCATGGTGGGAACGCCACTTGCACGGCCACGGTCAACGCAGGCTACACGCTAAGCGGTTTTACAGGCTGCTCCTCAGTCAGCGGCAACCTGTGCACGCTAAACAACGTGCAGGCGCCCACCTCGGTGACGGCCAACTTCGCTCAGATCACGCACGCCGTCACGGCCACGCCCAACCCTGTAGCTGGTGGCAACGTGGCGTGCACGCCCAATCCGGTGGCTCAGGGAAGTGATGCCACTTGCACGGCGACGGCCAACGCAGGCTACACGCTGAGTGGGTTCACAGGCTGTTCGTCGGTCAGCGGCAACCTCTGCACGTTGAGCAACGTCCAAGCGCCCGCTGACGTGATGGTTAATTTCTCGCAGATCATGCACGCCATTACGGCCACATCAAGCCCTGCAGCTGGTGGCAGCATCGCCTGCACACTCAACTCGGTGGCCCAAGGGAGTGATGCCGCTTGCACTGCCACGGCCAACGCAGATTACACGCTGAGCGGATTCACGGGCTGCTCCTCTGTGAATGGCAACGTGTGCACATTGAGCAGCGTGCAAGCCCCCATTGACGTGACAGCCAATTTCACCCAGATCATGCACACCATTACGGCCACGCCGAGCCCTCTAGCAGGTGGCACCGTGGAGTGCACGCCGAACCCGGTAGCTCAGGGTAGTGATGCCACTTGCACAGCCACCGTCAACGCGGGTTACACACTCAGTGGTTTTACAGGCTGTACCTCGGTCAGTGGCAATCTGTGTACATTGACCGATGTGCAAGAAGATGCGCCAACGGTAACAGCCAGATTTGCTGTGGCAGGCGCTATAGCTGTGCCCAGCCTGAGCGAGGGCATGTTAGCCCTGCTGTGCATGCTTGCCGGCGCATTCGGGGTCTCGCGGTTGCGCCGTGCCCGCAGTGCGATGTGAAGAACTTGCTGGCAGCAAAGCACGCTTGAATTTCTGGAAGGCATTCCGCTCTCCCTACGTGAAAACACTAGTGACGCAAAGCAGCGTCATGCGCACTTGGCGACTCGGATTGCTTCATACTCTTGCGACATTGCCAGGCAGTAGTCCGCATCTCGAGAAGCCCACCATGAATCGTTCAAGCCTCAGCCTCAGTCACGACATCGGCAGCACCGACACCCCGCTTATCGAAATCCCCATCGGCCAGCACTTTGAATTGATGGCAGCACGTTTTCCTGAACGCGAAGCCTTGGTGTCGCGCCATCAAGGGATGCGCTTGACCTATGCCGAACTTGATCGCGAGGCGAACCGTCTGGCCAGTGCGCTGATTCGTGCAGATCTGCGCAAGGGTGACCGGGTAGGCATCTGGGCGCACAACAGCAGCGAATGGCTGCTCATGCAGATAGCCACCGCGAAAGCCGGCATTGTCCTGGTGAACATCAATCCAGCCTACCGTGTCACCGAACTCGAATACGCGCTGAACAAGGTTGGCTGCAAGATGCTTGTCACCATGACGGCCTACAAGACCAGTGACTATCTGGCCATAGTGAACGAGCTCGCTCCCGAACTCGCGAGCGCCCTGCCCGGCCAATTATCTGCAGCCAAGGCGCCAGACCTCAAGACGGTGGTGCAGCTCGGCCAGACGCCGGTGCCCGGCATGCTGAGCTTTGCTGATCTGCTTTCAACCGGTGACCCTGGCGATCCAGAGATTGCCAAAGTGAGCGCCACGCTCGACGCCAACGATCCCATCAACATCCAGTTCACCAGCGGCACCACCGGCTTTCCCAAAGGCGCAACGCTCACGCACCGCAACATTCTTAACAACGGCTTTTTCATCGGCGAATGCATGAAGCTCACCGAGCACGACAGGCTTTGCATTCCCGTGCCGCTCTACCATTGCTTCGGTATGGTGCTGGGCAATCTGGCCTGTCTCACGCATGGCGCCACCATCGTCTACCCGAACGATGGGTTTGACCCGCTCACCGTGCTTGAAACCGTGCAGGAAGAAAAATGTACCGGGCTGCACGGCGTTCCCACCATGTTCATTGCGGAGCTGTCGCACCCCAGATTCAAGGAGTTCGACCTCTCAAGTCTGCGTACCGGAATCATGGCGGGCTCGCCGTGCCCGATTGAAGTCATGAAGCAAGTGGTCGAACTCATGCATATGCGTGAAGTCACCATTGCCTACGGTATGACGGAAACCAGTCCCGTCAGCTGCCAGAGCACCACCGAGACACCGCTTGATAGACGCGTCTCCACAGTGGGCCTGGTACAACCGCACCTGGAGATCAAGGTGATCGACGCTGTCACGGGCGATGTGGTGCCGGTGGGAAGCACTGGCGAGCTTTGCACCAAGGGCTATTCGGTCATGCAGGGCTACTGGGGCGACGCGGAAAAAACGAGAGAAGCCATAGACGCTGCGGGCTGGATGCACACGGGCGATCTGGCCACCATGGATGCAGATGGCTATGTCAATATCGTCGGGCGCATCAAGGACATGGTCATTCGAGGCGGGGAGAACATCTATCCGCGAGAGATTGAAGAATTCTTATACAAACACCCCGCGGTTTCAGACGTGCAGGTGATCGGCGTGCCAGATGCCAAGTATGGCGAAGAGCTATGTGCCTGGATCATCCTTAAGAACGGAGAACAAGCCACCGCAGATGAGATTCGAGCATTCTGCCAGGGCAAGATCGCCCACTACAAGGTGCCGCGCTATGTCCGGTTTGTGGAATCGTTTCCGATGACCATCACCGGCAAGATTCAAAAGTTCGTGATGCGCGATCTGACCAAGCAGGAGCTCAAGCTGCAGGAAAACAAGACGGCTTGAGCGCCTGGCTGGGGTAGGACGCGGCTACCTTCCGCTCTGGCTGAGCGCGTTGCTCACCAGGCGCGAGGTGATGTCCACGATCTGGATCATCTTGTCGTAGGGCATTCTGGTGGGACCAATGACACCCAAGGTACCAACGATCTGCCCGTCGACTTCATAGGTAGCGCTGACCACAGATAAATCTTCGACCGGCACCGTCTGGCTTTCGCCACCAATGAAGATGCGCACGCCTTCGGCCTGGCTGGAGACATCGAGCAAACGCATGAGCTGTGTCTTCTGCTCAAACAGATCGAATGCACGGCGAAGCTGGTTCATGTCGCTGGAGAAATCGCTCACAGCCAGCAAATTGCGCTCGCCAGAGATGATCACCTCACCCTGGGCCTGCGTCATGGCTTCGGAGCCAGCCTGCACCGCCGCCTGCATCAGTCCGGAAATTTCCCCACGAAGCTTGTCAACGTCCTGACGCAGTCGAGAGCGAACCTGCTCAATGGCCATGCCGGAAAAATTGGCGTTGAGATAGTTGGACGCCTCAACCAGCTCAGAAGGCGTGAAGTCGGACTCGGTAAAAAGGACGCGGTTTTGAACGTCACCATCTGGCGCCACAATGATCAGCAAGAGCCGCCGCTCGGAAAGGCGCAGGAATTCAATATGCTTGAAAACGGAGCTGCGGCGTGGCGCCATCACCACACCGACAAACTGCGACAAGTTGGAAAGCAGGTGCGCCGCGCTGGCAATGACTTTTTGCGGTTGGTCCGCCGGCAGCAAAGGCGCTGCCAACTCCTCACGTTGCGCAGTCAACATGGTGTCTACAAACAGCCTGTATCCGCGCGCCGTGGGCACGCGCCCTGCCGATGTATGGGGGCTCGTGATAAGGCCAAGCTCCTCCAGGTCCGCCATGACGTTGCGGATAGTGGCAGGAGACAAATCAAGCCCTGGTGCCCTGGAAAGGGTGCGCGAGCCGATAGGCTGCCCATCGGCGATGTAACGCTCGATCAGCATCTTCAGCAGCAGGCGCGAACGATCATCCAGCATTAGATCTAAGACTTATTGAACCAAACCGTGCGAGCACGAAACAATTATTCAAGCAGAGGCTGCAGACAAAGCAGACGAAAGAAGCCTCTGAAACAAAAGAGAAATTCTGAACGCAGGGTTGATGCCGCTTCCAGGTTCAAATCATTATGATGTAATTTGCCGATGCACCCCACTTTTCAGCGCGTCGCCCTTGTAGGCAAATACCACGAGTCGGGCTCCAGCGCCATTGTTGAATCGACACGCGCCGTTATTTCCGACCTCGCCAATTTCCTGAGCGGCATGAGCTGCGAGATTGTCCTGGACAAAAGTACGGCCGAAAGCACCGGACTTGAGGAATTTCGCACGCTTGAGGTGCCTGAAATCGGAGAGCAGTGCGATCTTTGTGTGGTAGTGGGGGGCGACGGCACCATGTTGGGCGTTGGCCGGCAACTGGCCACGTATGGGACACCCTTGATAGGCATCAACCAGGGGCGTCTGGGGTTCATCACGGATATTTCCCTGGAACACTACCGGGAAGTCCTGCCGCTCATGCTTGCCGGCGAGTTCGAAGAAGATCACCGAAGCCTCATGTTGGGCAAGGTCATGCGTGAAGGCGTATGTGTGTTCGAAGCCCACGCCATGAACGACGTGGTGGTCAATCGCGGAGCGGCCTCCGGCATGGTGGAGTTGAGGGTGGAAGTCGACGGCCACTTCGTGGCCAATCATCGGGCAGATGGGATCATCGTCGCCACACCCACAGGCTCAACTGCTTATTCACTGTCTGCAGGTGGCCCCCTTCTACACCCGCTGGTTCCGGCATGGGCCCTGGTGCCCATTGCCCCCCATTCCCTGTCCAACCGTCCCATCGTCCTTGCAGATCCGGTAGAGATCGCCATCGAAATCGTTGCCGGCCGCGATGCCAGCGCCACATTCGACATGCAGTCCATGACCTCGCTGCACCACGGTGATCGTATTGTCGTGCGCCGCTCTGAATTCCGGGCACGATTTTTGCACCCTAAGGGCTGGAGCTATTTCGACACCTTGCGTCGCAAGCTCCACTGGAACACGGGAGGCTCGTGAGCGCCGTATCGCCCATGCAGTCAAACCCGAAAACTTATGGCGCGCAAGGCCGCGCAGAGATTTTTTCAATATGGCGTTAAGAAACCTCAGCCTGCGCGACTTCGTCATCGTGCCCAAGTTGGAACTGGAGTTGGAATCCGGATTCACGGGACTCACCGGTGAGACCGGCGCTGGCAAATCCATCCTGATAGACGCGCTCCAGCTGGTGTTGGGTGCACGGGCAGACGTGCTTTGGATCCGTGAAGGCCAACCACGCTGTGAAATAGGCGCGGAATTCGATTGCCCTGCCGAGGCCAATGCCTGGCTTGAAGAGCGAGGCTTCGACCACGACAGCGGCGCGGTGTTAGTGCGGCGAGTCATCGACACCAGCGGAAAAAGCCGTGCCTGGGTCAATGGTTCTCCAGCCACTGCGACGCAGCTGCGAGAGCTTGGCGAACAACTGGTTGACATCCACGGCCAGCACGCCTGGCAAAGTTTGACCCGCCCCGCTTCCGTACGCGCCCTGCTGGATGCTTATGCCAGCGTTGACACCACGGCGCTCACGGCGGCCTGGCAGGCATGGCGCAGCGCAGAGAGCACGCTGGTCGAGGCCCGGGCCGCTCAACAGACGCTCGCTCAGGAGCGTGAGCGCCTGATGTGGCAACTGGGGGAGCTGGACAAACTTGGCCCCGGCGCGCAGGAATGGGATGAGCTCAATTTGCAGCACAGCCGCCTCTCGCACGCGCAAGCGCTCATCGACGCCGCCCAGGTCGCCAGCGACGCGCTGGAATCCGATGAGGGTGGTGGCTTGCAGCGGCTTGAAGAGGCTCAGCACGCGCTGGACAGCCTGCGCAACATAGAACCCGAATTCAACGCCGTCACCGAAGTGCTGGACGCCTGCCTGGCGCAAGCGCGGGACGCAGTGCACAGCCTGCATGCCTACTTGCGCCGCGCCGAACCCGACCCCACTCAGCTGGCCGCACTTGACGAGCGAATGGGCCAATGGCTTTCACTGGCACGCCGGTACAGGCATCCGCCAGATGAACTGCCTCAACTTCACGCCAGCTGGCGCGCCGATCTTCAGCGTCTTGATGCCGCGGCCGATCTGGGAGCACTTGAAGCCGCTTCCCAGCAAGCGCGCGCAAGCTATCTTGCACGCGCGGGCGAGATTTCGGCGCTTCGGCGCAAAGCCGGGCAGCGGCTGGGCAAGGAAGTCAGCGCTGCCATGCAGGAACTGGGTATGCAAGGTGGGCGGTTCGAAGTCGCACTTGAACCACTTGCCGAACCTGCCTCGCACGGCATGGAAAGCATCGTATTTCTGGTGGCCGGGCACGCTGGAGGAACGGCCCGCCCCGTAGACCGTGTCGCCTCCGGCGGCGAGTTGTCGCGCCTGGCTCTCGCCATAGCAGTCACCACCAGCCAGTTGGGAAGCGCTCCCACCCTGGTGTTTGATGAGGTCGATAGCGGTGTCGGCGGCGCGGTGGCTGCCACGGTGGGGCGTTTGCTGCGTCGTCTCGGACAAGATCGCCAGGTGCTTTGCGTCACCCACCTGCCCCAGGTCGCCGCCTGCGCCGATCACCACCTCCTGGTAAGCAAGCAGGGCGACAAGAACGGCATAACCAGCACCGTGGGGCCCGTGCTTGGAGACGCTCGTGTTGACGAAATTGCGCGCATGTTGGGCGGTGAGCGCATTTCCGAAACCACCCGTGCGCACGCCCGAGAAATGCTTGCAGTGCCCGACTCTCCGGCTCAGCCCGTGCCGGCCTCTGCACCTTCACCCCGTGCGCGAAAGTTGCGGGCATGAAAACGGAACTGGTGGTCATTACCGGCATGTCAGGCTCGGGCAAGTCGATTGCCCTGCATGCGCTCGAGGATGCCGGCTATTACTGTGTGGACAACCTGCCCCCAGAGCTGCTGGAGCCTTTCATAGCCCTGGAGGACGAGCGCCGTGCGCGCAAGATTGCCATTGCGATGGACGTGCGCAGTGGCCGCTCTCTGCCTCAGTTGCCGCTTTTGCTGCACAGCCTGCGCGACCGGGGCGTTCAATTGCGCCAGATCTTTCTGGACTCCAATGATCAGACGCTGATCAGGCGCTTCTCCGAGACGCGCAGACGGCACCCTTTGTCACAGCCCGGTGAAGCGGATGCCCAGCAGGCTTTAATGCAGGCGGTTGCGCGAGAGCGTGAATTGCTGGCCGATTTGCGTGAGCGGTCTCATCTGGTGGACACCAGCTTTCTTCGTCCGGCGCAGTTGCTGGCTTTTATCAAGGAACTGATCTCCGCCCCGGCTTCCCATTTGACGCTGGTGTTCGAATCTTTTGCCTTCAAACGCGGGATCACGCTGGACGCTGACTACGTCTTTGACGTACGCATGTTGCCCAACCCTCACTACGAACCGGAACTGCGCGCCCTCACAGGACGCGATCAACCTGTCATAGACTTTCTCGGCAGGCAATCCGAGGTTGCGCTGATGCAGGAACAGATAGCAGCCTTCATGCGGACCTGGCTGCCTGTTTTGGCGAGGGACCATCGCAGCTACGTCACAGTGGCCATTGGTTGCACTGGTGGGCAGCACCGCTCGGTTTATCTGGTCGAACAACTGGCAGCCCAATTCAGCACCGAATGGCTGACGCTCAGGCGGCACAGGGAACTGGCTGTAGTTTGAGTGGTAAGTCCCGGTATTTCCTGGGACCGCCGAGCTCCTGCTCGGCATCTGTGTTTCTTTTATCGCCGCAATGCCGAGCAAGAGCTCGGCGGTCCCAGGTCAAAAGCCCGCTCGCAAACGATAGCGCCTTAGCCCGAACGGTGTTTACCGCCCGAGTCCAGGGATGCGGCGCGCATCAGAACCTGTTCAGCATTGCCCTAAAGCCCTTCAACCAGCGGCCGTTCAAGAAAGCGCCGCACGGGTGCGGGCAATCCTTTGGCTTGCCATTGCCGTTCATCGAACCACTCGATCAAATCGACCGAGAGCGCGTCAACTGCTGCTGCGTCAAGATGCGTGGTTACCACATACAGATGCAAGTCTCTATGCGTCAGCACATGCACAAACGGTGCGTGCTCGATAACCTCATCCCACAGCTCCTCAGGAATGCATTTCATCAGCTCTTGCAACGAGCCATAAGCCGGCAAGCAATGCAGCCCAGCCCAAATGCCGGGCGCAGGCCGCTGAACCAGGCCCACACGCCCTTGACCATCGACGGCATGTAACAGCCATAGATCGGCGCGTGAGCGCTTGACGCGTCTGGTCTTGACCGGATAGCGCTCAGGCTCGCCCTCATGCGTGGCCACGCAATCTGCAGACAAAGGACACAACAGGCAAACCGGCCTTCGCAAGGTGCAGACCGTAGCGCCCAGGTCCATCAGGCCTTGCGTGTAAATGGGCATGCTCTGCTGAAGATGTTCCGTGGGCAACAGCGCTTGCGCTTTACCCCACAGAGCACGTTCATTCGCAGCGACGGACAGGTCATCAGCCATGCCCAGGTGACGGGCCAGAACGCGTTTGACATTGCCATCCAGAATGGCAGCGCGCTCCCCAAAGCAGAACGCTGCGATGGCCGCTGCCGTCGAGCGCCCTATGCCTGGCAGAGTTTGAAGAAGTTCTGCACTGCTCGGGAATTGGCCGCCGAAACGCGACACCACTTCCTGAGCACATCGATGCAGGTTTCGAGCACGAGAGTAATAGCCCAGGCCACTCCACAAAGCCATCACTTCATTTTCAGCCGCTGCTGCGAGTGCAGCCACATCTGGAAAATGCGCCAAAAACCTGGGATAGTAGTCCAGCACCGTAGAGACCTGCGTCTGCTGCAACATGATTTCCGACAGCCAGACGCGGTAGGGATCACGGGTGGCTTGCCATGGCAGGCCGTGCCGCCCGTGGCTGCCTTGCCAGACGATGATGCGGTCAGAAAATGATGGCCCGGCGCCCCTCACGCCGGCACGGCCTCGGACGCCGAATTGGACAGTGGCACATGCCGAGCTTGGCGCAATTCCCGTGTGAGCATCGCCAGGCGACCATCCAGCACGTTCAGCGCGACCTCTTGCTCCTCAATTTCGCCAAGGCGTTGATCGAGACCACCCGCAGCCTCCTGAATCCGCTCAATGGCCTCAATGCGGCGCGCGAAACCTTGTTGGCGCTCTCGCAATTGAACATCAAGCTGGGAAGATGCGGCCTTGTTCCAGAGCTCAATCTCTCCCAAAGCCGCATCGAAAGTTGAGCGCACGCGCGCAAACAAGGCACGCGCCAATCTCTCGGCGAATTCCGGGCGCGAAAGCTGAATCATGTTGCCAAAGCCCAGGTACTGCAGATGGCTGCGCTCCACTACCTTCAGATCATTCTCAAAGCGTTCAAGCTCCGGCACCGTCTGAAGCTGCAACGCGAATCCATAATCAGCGTTAAGCTGGCGAAACGCTACCGCCAGCATCGACTCGATTTCAGCTTCCAGAGAGCGCGCCTGCCTGATCACGCCATGCAGATTGGCGAACGCCTCGGCATAAGCTTTCTTCACACCCAGTTTCATGCCTGGCTCGCGGAGCACTGCCGTCAAAGGCGCCAGTTGCCCTTTGGTAGATGTGCTGCCAAGAAGCTTGAACACATCACGAAGCAGCTTGGTGTGTACGGAGCGCACCGCCATGACGTTGGCCGCGCCGCGGTCGAACTCTGATTTTTCCTGCTCCACTCGCAAGCGCATCTGACGGATCACGGTTCGGTTTTTACCGCGCAGGCCTCTTAGTTCCTGCATCTGTTCAAACAGTTCACGCCGACGGACTCCAAGCGTGCGCTGCGCTTGCGCCTGCAACTCGTTAACGCCTTGCAAGATAGCGGCTTCCAGCAAGCGCTGACGGGAGCCCAGCATGTCACGCCCAAGCACCTGCTCAAAGTCCGGCAGACGGCTTTGCTGCAGCAGCGCTGCATCGCCTCTGACCTTGGCCAACAAGCCCTTCTGCGCTGACAAGGCCTGTACAGCCGAAGGCTCCAGCCCAAGAATCTGAGCGGCCTGCTGACGCTGCTGTTCAATCTGCGCTTCGACGTCGCGCGGAGAACTGAGCCCATCCCACAGGGTGTCAATCTTGTTCAACAAGGCAAAGCGCATCCCGGGTCCGTCGTCAGCGGGGGCCAGATGCTCACGCCATATGGTGAGGTCGGATTTGGTCACGCCCGCATCTGCAGCGAGGATGAAGACCACCGCTTGAGCTTGCGGAATCAGATTGACGGTCAGCTCGGGTTCTGCACCAATCGCGTTGAGGCCAGGGGTATCCAGTACGACCAGACCCTGCTTGAGCAGCGGATGCACCATATTCACCAGCGCATGGCGCCAGCGTGGAATGCTCACCCGTCCGTCAGCATCGACAGGAGGATTGTCCTGCGGCCTTTCCTGATGCCAAAAACCAAGCGCGCTCGCCATTTCCTTGCTGACCGGAATAGTTTCTGAGACTTTCTCCATCGCAGCCGCCAGTTGCTCCGGATCACTCATATTCAGGTCAATATGGCTCCACTGTTCTGGCAGCATGCGCCATTCGCGCAGCGACTGCGGCTGCAAGCGCGTTTGAATGGGAAGCAAACGAAGGTAAGGAGACAAATGGGCGTCATATCCCAGCTCTGTCGGGCACATGGTCGTGCGGCCTGCCCTGGCAGGCATGATGCGGCGACCATAGGCCGGGAAAAACACCGCATTGATCAGCTCGGACTTGCCACGAGAGAATTCAGCCACAAAGGCCACCATGACCTTGTCCGATCGGAGTTGCTCGGAAAGTCCTTGCACACGCTCCCGGGAACTGGAATCCAGAAGCTCCGCCTCTTCCAGCCATTCAGTTAAATTCTTCAGGCGCAGGGCTGCCTCCTTGCGCCAGGCACCGTACCGATCAAACTGTTCGTTAAAGCCAGTCACCGCGACCCCTCTTTTTGCGGTTCATATTACACCTTGAAGTTATCTGTACTACTTCATGCGCGAGCTCTTGCGATGTCAAATGTGAACAATTAGGACTTATTGAGGAGAAGACGCTACAAGCACAGGCGAAAGGGTGCACTTCAGGCTTGGCAAACCGGGCAAAAAAACGTGGAACGCTGCCCTTGGCGAATCATCCGTATGGGCGATGCGCATACATGGCAGGGCTGCGCCGCCCGTCCGTAGACCGCCGCTTCGAGCTGGAAATGGCCTGTATCTCCCGTTGCGCTGGAAAAATCGCGCAAAGTGCTGCCTCCGCGCTCCACGGCTCGCGCCAGCACCTGGCGAATGGCTGCATGGAGGCGATCAGATCGAATGCGGGATAAGCGACTCGCTCGTACCGTGGGACGAATGCCCGCCAGAAACAGCGCCTCTGAGGCGTAAATATTGCCCACGCCGACCACGACATCTCCTGCCAGCAACACCTGTTTGATGGGCGCTCGCCGCGTCTTGAGCCCGGCGTGGAAGCGCGCCGGGTCGAACTCCTCACTCAAAGGCTCCATTCCCAAGCCCGACAGCAGCTTGCGCGCAGGATCGACCTGCTGACTCTCAGCCCACACCACGGCGCCAAACCGGCGGGGATCATGCAGGCGCAGCGTGCCAGCGGTTGTGACCAGATCGAAATGGTCATGGGTTCCTGGCGCCCCTGGATAAGGAGAGAACGCCAGGCTACCGGACATTCCCAAATGCACCAGCAAAACGCCTTGATCCAGTTCGAGAAGCAGGTATTTTCCCCTGCGACCGACCTCGTGCACCGTAAGACCGGCAAGCTCCTGGGGATCCAGGCCGAGCGGCCATCGCAGGGGTTTGCCCATTGTGGCTGACAGTATTCGTGCTCCGCGGATTCGTTCTGCGAAGCTACGGCGGGTTACTTCGACCTCAGGTAGCTCAGGCATGGGAAAACATCTATTTCAGGCATGGCTTATTATGATTGCATGCAGCATTTTTTCCGTGTTCTCCCGCTGATCTCGCTGATCCCTGGAATGGCGATTGCCCAGGCAACAGCGCCCTCCGAGCCCGCGTCGGCGCCAGCCAACCCCGCGTCTGTCGCCGCGCCAGCCGAGACACCCCGCCCATCCGCATTGACCGCGCGGCTCTTGTATGAGTTGCTGATCGGTGAAATGAGCTTCCAGGAAGGTGCAGCGCCTCAGGGCGTGGAAGTCATGCTCGACGCCGCCAGGCGAACTGCAGACCCTGCGCTTTACAAACGAGCTGTCGAGATGGCGATCCAGTCACGCTCAGGCCCCATGGCACTTGAAGCCGTGCGCGCATGGCGCCAGGCGGAGCCCAAATCGGTCGATTCCAACCGGATGGAGTTGCAACTGTTGGTGGCCCTGGGCCGCGTCGGCGAATCAGATGTTCCCATGAGTGCCACCCTGGCCGCGCTACCAGCGGGCGAACAGGAAGCATTCATCACGGCACTTCCCGGGTTGTATGCGCGCGCGGCCAACAAACCTGAAGCACTCCGGGCGGTCGAACGAGGCTTGGCCTCCGCCCTGAAAACCAATACGCTGGCGCCCGCCGCCTGGACCACGATTGGACGCATGCGGCTGGCCGTCGGCGACAACGCGGGGGCCGTGGCCGCGGCGACCTTGGCACAATCGGCCAACGCCAGTTCCGAATGGCCGGCCTTGCTGGCGCTCCAGCTCATGGGAGAGGCCGGGGAATCCAGAGCTGAAGCCCTGGTAGTCAGGTATTTGCGTGAGCCTTCCCCCAAACCCGAAGTGCAAATTGGCTATGCACGCGCCCTGCTCGATACGGGGCGTGGTCAGCAAGCACGCGAACAACTGGCAGACCTGACTCGTCGCCAACCCAACTATCCAGAAGGCTGGCTGGCGCAGGGCCTGCTGCTGGCCGAGGGGCGCCACGATGCTCAAGCAGAGGCATCTCTCACCCAATACCTGAAACTGGCCCAGGAAATGCCTGCCGACGAACGCGTAGACAGAGCCAACGGCCTGAATCAGGCACGCATGACTCTGGCGCAAATTGCGGAACGCAGCGGCAACTATGCGGCAGCAGAAAGCCTGCTCTCAGGTGTCAGCGGCACGGAACAAGCGATGGACGTGCAATTGCGGCGGGCATCCATCATGGCGCGGCAAGGGCGCCTGGATGAGGCCAGGCAACTGGTGCGCGACATTCCTGCCACTCGGCCTGAGGACACACGCATGAAGCTTGCAGCAGAAGCGCAGCTTCTGCGCGACAACAAGCAACCACAGCAGGCTTATGAGCTGCTCAAGGCAGAGTTGCAGAAAAATCCAACCGACGAAGATCTGCTGTACGACACAGCCATGGCCGCGGAAAAGTTGGGCTTTGTGGACGAGATGGAGCGCCTGCTGCGCCAGGTCATAGAGCGCAAACCTGACTCCCAGAGTGCTTACAACGCCCTGGGCTACACGCTGGCTGAACGCAATATCCGGCTTCCAGAAGCCAAGAAGCTGATTGAAACCGCCGTCAAGCTGGCCCCTGACGACCAATACATCCAGGATAGTCTGGGATGGGTTGAATTCCGTCTGGGTAATCACGCAGAAGCGCTGCGCATACTGCAAGCGGCTTTCGCCAAACGGCCTGACGCCGAAATTGCAGCTCACCTGGGTGAAGTGCTCTGGACCATGGGCCGCCAGGACGAGGCCAAAGCGGTCTGGAAAGAGGGCCTGCGCTTGGCTGCGGACAACGAAACCTTGCAGGAAGCACTCAAGCGACTGCAAGTCCCGCTGTGAAATCCGCTGTGAAGGCAGCAGCCGGCCCTGCTCTTTCCATGGTCAACGCACGCCGCCAAACCCTCCAGGCGCTGACACTGGGATCAGTCGTTCTGCTGTCGGGCTGCGCCACCGCACGGAAAGAACCCGCCGCCGTCGACAAGGAAAGATCGTCCTGGACGGGTCGGCTCGGATTGACCATTGCTTCTGATCCTCCGCAATCGTTTTCTGCTGGCTTTTCACTGAGTGGCAACGCCGAGACTGGCCAACTTTCCCTGAGTTCGCCCCTCGGGAGCACTCTGGCTGCTATGCATTGGCAACCTGGCTCAGCCGTACTGAACCAGGGCGGCAAGGAACAGCGCTTCAATTCGCTGGACGAGCTTGTCACGCAAACCAGCGGCACGCCCATCCCCATACGCGCCTTGTTCGCCTGGCTGCGTGGCGAGCCCGAAACCGTAGAAGGTTGGCAAGCAGACCTCAGCTCCCTGCCCGATGGCCGTCTGCATGCCCAGCGCCTGCAGCCACTGCCTACCGCAGAATTGCGCCTGGTATTTGACTGACTAGAACGCGTCCTGACGCTTTTTCATGCGCGCCCTTTTCGACGTGCCGGCACCGGCCAAGCTCAATCTATTTCTCCACATCAATGGGCGCCGCCCGGATGGCTACCACTTGTTGCAGTCAGTTTTCATGCTGATCGACTGGTGCGACACACTTCATTTTGAACGCCGATCGGACGGCGAGATCTCGCGGGAAGACTTGAACGGCCAAGCCCTGCCCGCTGATGATCTTTGCACCCGCGCAGCAAGGGCACTGCAAGCGGCCACGGGTTGCCGGGATGGCGTGCACATCGGGCTGCACAAGCAGCTTCCGGCCCAGGCAGGCATGGGTGGCGGGTCTTCGGACGCGGCCACAACATTGCTGGCGCTCAACCGGCTTTGGGGTCTTGGCCTCAAACGCGGGCAACTTGAATCCATAGGCCTCACGCTGGGTGCCGATGTGCCTTTTTTCCTGCGCGGACAAAATGCGTGGGTTGAGGGCGTTGGCGAGCAAATCTCTCCTATAGAATTGCCAGCCGCTTCGTTTGTTGTGGCCAAGCCGCCAGCCGGCCTCGAAACTAAAGTAATTTTTTCTGACGAGAATCTAAAGAGAGACACAAAACTTGCTATACTCGCAGGCTTCGCTGCAATCCCCTGGGGCTTTGGCCACAACGATCTGCAGCCAGTAGCAGAGCGGCTTTGTCCGCTCATTGCAGAAGGTCTTGATGCTTTTAAAGCGCACGGCCTTCAAGGCAGAATGACTGGCTCAGGCAGCGCTATATTTGCCCGTTCAAGTAACGGTGTCCCAACTGAGTTGGTACATTCACTAGAATCGGCAAATTGGCAAATCAGGGGCTGTAGCAATATGGCAAGTCATCCGCTAGTCGGTTGGGTTGCCAGCGACGATTGAAGGCAGTCACCTCCTACTTCGGAGGTGGTGGCCAGTGTAGGGGAGTCGCCAAGTTGGTCAAGGCACCGGATTTTGATTCCGGCATGCGAGGGTTCGAGTCCTTCCTCCCCTGCCAAACCATTATCGTTATAGAAGACACCGGGCGCGCGCCGAAAGGCGCCACCCGGTTCATAGTTCGATAAAAAGAAGTCTGCCGCCCCGCCCGCGCAACCACCGGAAAGCTCATGCAGCCGTCAACCTCCTCCGACTTTCTGGTGTTCACTGGCAACGCCAATCCCGCTATGGCCGCTGAGATTGCAAGCAATCTCGGTCTTACGCTGGGCGCCGCCGACGTCGGCCGCTTCTCTGACGGAGAAGTCACGGTAGAGATCAAGCAGAACGTTCGTGCGCGCGATGTGTTCGTGGTGCAGTCCACTTGTCAGCCCACCAACGAAAACCTGATGGAATTGCTCATCATGGTCGACGCGCTCAAGCGCGCGTCGGCTGAGCGCATCAGTGCAGTCATTCCCTATTTTGGCTATGCGCGCCAGGATCGTCGCCCTCGTTCCACGCGGGTGCCGATTTCTGCCAAGGTCGTGGCCAACATGCTGCAGGCGGTAGGCGTGAACGCGGTGCTGACCATGGATCTCCATGCGGACCAGATCCAGGGCTTTTTTGACATCCCGGTAGACAACATCTACGCCTCGCCCGTATTGCTGGGCGATCTGCGGCAGAAAAACTACGAAGACCTGTTGGTCGTCAGTCCAGACGTCGGCGGTGTGGTGCGTGCCCGTGCGTTGGCCAAGCAGCTGGGCTGCGACCTGGCCATCATCGACAAACGTCGGCCAAAGGCCAACGTAAGCGAAGTGATGCACGTCATCGGCGACATCGAAGGCCGCAATTGCGTCATCATGGACGACATGATCGACACCGCTGGCACGCTGGTCAAAGCGGCAGAAGTGCTCAAGGAGCGCGGTGCCAAAAAAGTCTACGCGTATTGCACGCACCCTATTTTCTCTGGCCCCGCCATTGAACGCATTGCCCAGGGCAGCGCGCTTGATGAAGTCGTGGTGACCAACACCATTCCCCTGTCCGACAGCGCTTCGGCCTGCAGCAAGATCCGCCAGCTTTCAGTGGCGCCTCTGATTGCACAGACGATCCAGCGTATTGCACGCGGTGAATCGGTGATGAGTTTGTTCTCCGAACAGGACAACCTGTTCTAAGAACACATACGGCCAGTGCCCCTGCCTTTGCTGGTTAGTGGGACCTGGCTTTTTTAAACCGAAGCTGCACTGGTCGCGGTCGGCTTCATCCAAGGAGTTAGTTATGAAATTTGTCGCTTTTGAGCGCGCCAAGCAGGGTACGGGTGCGAGCCGCCGTCTGCGTAATGCCGGCAAAGTGCCCGGTATTGTTTACGGGGGCGAAGGCGAGCCTCAGCTGATCGAGCTCGACCACAATGCTCTGTGGCAAGCCATCAAGAAAGAAGCTTTCCACTCTTCCGTTCTGGAGATGGACCTGGGCGGCAAAGCCAGCCAGGTGCTGCTGCGCGATCTGCAGATCCACCCCTACAAACAGCAAGTGCTGCACATCGATTTCCAGCGCGTCTCGGCCAAGACCAAGATTCACATGAAAGTGCCACTGCACTACTCCGGTGAAGAAGAGTCCACTGCTGTCAAAATTGACAAGTGCCTGGTCAACCACGTGCTGACCGAATTGGAAGTGTCCTGCCTGCCAGCCGACCTGCCAGAGTCCATCAACATTGACCTGTCCAAACTGGAAAAAGGCGCTACGCTGACATTGAACGATGTCGCACTGCCTAAAGGTGTCCAAGCTGTCCTGCACGGCAAAGACAACCCAGTGCTGGTTTCCGTGGTGAATCCTGCTGCTGAAGAAGCTGAGCCAGAGCCAGCAGCCGCTCCTGCAGCCGCTCCTGCTCCTGAGAAGAAGTAATTCTCGGCTTACGCCGATACGTTTCGCAGGCTAAGTGATTAGTCAGCGACCGACGAGGAAAATGCCCCGCTCATGCGGGGCATTTTTTTTGGGAACGGTAAGTTTATCAATAGCCAGTCTGGGCTCTACCAACGCGTTCTTCAGATGAGTACGGCGACGCTTTGCCACCATGCGCGCTGTTGACTTGTGAGGCGCGAGGGCCGCTCCCAGGAGGACTCACCGTGTGGCCAATCCGAGTTTGCTGTAAGGTTGAGGCATGAACTCAGCGGCCATCGCGTCCATTCTCGTCGTCAAAGATTTAAGCTTCGCGTACGCAAATAGGCCTGCGCTTTTGTCAGCTTGGAGCGTTCGCATCGGTGCCGGGCTGACCCAGCTCTATGGTGGCGACGGGAGCGGAAAGTCGACGCTCCTCCGGTTATTTGCAGGCAAGCTTCTCGGCGAAGGCCAACTGAGCGTCGCCGGCGCGCGTCTACACGTAGAACCCGAAACCTATCGACAGAACGTGTTCTTTATTGAGCCAGGGACCGATGCATTTAATGAGGTCTCGGCAACTGAGTGCACCTTGTCGTTGAGTGCGGGGGATTCGCGTTTCGACGCGCAGAAATGGCGCGCACTTGCAGAGGGTTTCTCTCTAACGCCGCATCTTGACAAGCCAATGTACATGCTCTCGACAGGGTCGAAGCGAAAAGTCTGGTTGGCGGCTGCGCTCGCCTCAGGACGCGCGCTCACATTGCTCGACGAACCGACCTCAGCGCTCGATGCCAACTCGATTCGTTTCTTGTGGCGAGTCCTCTCCGATAGCGCTGGTCAACCCGGCCGCGCAATCGTGATTGCAAGCGCCGAGCGAATCGATTCTGTACCGCTTTCAAGTTTGATTGAGCTACCGTCATCATGAGGTAGCCTTTGGTGGGGCCGGGAAGGCTGACCGCTACAGATGTACATGACGTCCCGCGTTCAAGTGCGGGTTTGACAGATTTCACGGCAATCGCGAAAACACCAGCAACCGGTTGCCATTCCCCTCTCGCATCAGCCGGGCAGAAACGTCTGCCCGTTCGCCCTTGAATCCGGCTGCCTCAAGACGACGCGCCACAAGCTCTACTTACGCGGTTCTCCGGAGCGCCGATCTGCAAGTACCTCTTAACGCGGTGCGCTAAGGAGCGCAGAGCCATGCTACGGATCCCGTAGAGGGTTCTTAATGCGCACAATCCCTCGTTGCTTGCTTGAGAACGGCGCCATGTAGACGTAACCGTCAGGCCCCGGCAAGGCTGAGGCGTTGTGCACGAGCTTGGCGCCGGTGTACCAAGCGCTATACAGCGGTTCGGCGGCGTCGGGGCTCAGCACCAGCACGCCGGTGGTCTTGGGCTGTGGCATCAAGTTGAGGGGCAGACGTAACAGCACCTCCTTGGCCCAAGGCTTGCCATGCAACCAGGTCATGAGGGGCGAGCGCTGAGCATACATAGCGCACCAGATGCGGCCCGCGGCGTCACGATCCATGCCGTCACACATTCCCGCGAGGCCGTTTTGCACAAGCTCGATGCGCCCTGCTTTCGGTCCACTCACGTGGACACGTGCGATCTGAAAGCCGGTCGTCAGGCTCGTGAGGATAGCCTGCTCCTGGTCTTGACTGGGATGGAGGTCCACCAGCAGTCCGTCTGGGAAATGCATGCCCTGCGCAACCAAGCGCGTTTGCCCCGTGACGACCTCGTGCATCCAGATCCGGCCGTTGCCGCGAAAGGCCACCGCCTCAGGCACGGCCCCTCCGCCCATGGAAGCGCCTGCGTACGCGAAAGGCTCCGAGAAGTAAATGCGCTTGCCGTCGGCCGACACCTCCAGATCGTTGCAGAAGGCGAGCGGGCGTTGCTTGCCACTTGCAACACCACGTACGGACTGCGGCGCGCCGGCATCGGCAAGACCCCAGGCTCTCTGGCCGTCGATGACCGTGTCTGGCACATCCAGCACCAGCGGCTCGATCTTCCTTGTCGACACCGAGAGGCGATACAGGCCGACGCGCTCGCCTTCTGGATAGGTTCTCCCCCACAGCCGCGAAGCGCAGAAGTACACCGTGTCGTGTTCTGTGGGCGACTCATGCAGGCCGGCGGCCATCAGGGGCGGGTCGACAAACGGCTCTGCCTTGCGGGCCACCGGGTCGTATGACCAGATGCGCCCGTCCATCGCAGACAACAGCCAGCGTTGGCCTTGGTCGAGGAACACGACGTCGTCGTATCCCGGGACGGTGGCTTCCAGCACTTCCAGCCCCGAGTCGAAGTCGGCGGACCTGTCTACGGCGAGCGCTGCGCGCTCAGCCTCGCCGTCGATGGTCAGCGCCACCGTGGGCGAATGGTGCGGCGCCGGGGCGGCAGCCACCCACCAAGCGGCAATGGCTGTTATGGCGGCGATGGCGAAGATGCCTGCTTTCTTCATGGCGCGCCCCTCTTGCCATTTCGCACATGCGGTACGTCATCGTCAAGCCAGTAGCACCGCTTTTCCTCGACAACCAGGATCTCCTCGAACTTGCATCCCCCACCCGGCCAGCCAATGTGCGGCTCGATTGCCCACAACCCCAGCTTGCGTCCGATGTGTTCGGGCGAGAGCGCGGCCGACGGCCCAAGCCGTAGAAATGCGAGATTCGTGTCCAGCGAAAACCAGCCGAAGGCGCGAAAACCCACCCGGGCCGAGCTTCCCTTGCGCACCTTCATCCGGAAAACCCGGTGGCCCAGCACACAGTGCGGGTACTTGGCATGGACGGTGTCATAACCGGCACCGGTAATGCGCCTATTCACCGCGTGCCAGATCTCAGCCGGTGTCATCGCGCTGGCGAACATCGCAGGAATCTCGCTACGCAAGACCAACATGAATTCACGCGCCTTCTCCAGCTCGGAATTCGGCCCAACAGACACCGCATAGCCCACATCCCCGATGTAACCGTCGAGGATGGGTGATACATCCAGGATGGCTGCTGCACCCTGCTCCAGCGGCCTGTCACTGGGGTGGTAGTCGCCATAGCCCGAATACCCGTCGAACCGCGAATGATCGCCAAACCACGCAAATGGGCGGTGCAGGAAGCGTTCGGTGCCGCGCTCTCGCAGGTAATCGGCAAGCAGGCTGGCCGCCTCGCGCTCGGTCATCCCCGGCAACAGTTGGGCCGCCACATGCTCAACAGCGTCATAGGCCAGTCGCTGCGCGCGGCGGAAGCCCTGCAATGCCTCGGCCGTAGCCTGGCGGTCGGCCCCACCAGCCATCCGGTGCGAGGCATAACGTGAGATGCTGCGGTAGAGCCGGTCGAGAGGTCCCGTAGGTTCGGGCGTATAGCCAAGTGGCATGCATGTCTCCTCATATCCTTGTGGCCCTAATCTAGGTGGAAGCGAGCGGGGCGTATTGACCAATCTGCGGGAAAATTGACTGAACTTCCCATGGACAACCTCGCAAACCACTCCCCACCGCACCAACCGGCACCACCCGGTGAGGGGTTTTCTGTGGCGGTGCACTTCTTTCAACTGCTGGCTGACTACACCGAGCGCAAAGGTTTGGCCATGCCTGTGCTCCTGGCGCGAGCAGGCCTGCCGACTTCCGCCGCGCGAGGCGATGCCAACGGCCGCGTACCTTTTGACGTGTTTCGCGCGCTGTGCGATGCGGCGGCAGAGCTGCTTTGCGACCCCTCGCTAGGCCTGCACCTGGGTGCCTCAATCCGGCCCGGCCATCTCGGCTCGCACGGCTATGCGCTCATGAATTGCACCGACGCACTGGATCTGGCGCGGCAGTCGGCGCGCTACTCGGCTCTCAGCATAGATGCCTGCCGCAACGTCATCGAGCAACGCGGTGACGAATTCGTGCGAACCATCCACAGCAACCTGCCCGGCAATGCGCCACTAGGGCGCATCTGCGAAGACCTACAGCACGCGATTGCCGTCACCTTTGGCCGCTGGATCACAAACCGGGAGGACGCCACCCCCCTCTGGGCGTCGTTTCGCTATCCGCAACCGGATGATCTCGCGGAATATGAAGCCCTGTTTCGTTGCCCGCTGCGCTTTGGCGAGGACACACAGGCCATCGCCTTTGATGCCCGCATCGCCAGCCTGCCGCTGCCACACGCCGATCCGCAGGTGCGGCGGATGATGGAAGACCTGTGTGCCAAGCTGATGCGACAACTCGCCAGCGCATTCGAGCCAGCTTGGCTGGAGCTCGCCCGCCGCGCCACTCTGGATGCGTTCCGGAGTGGAGGCCCCGAACCAAACAGGATCGCCGCCGCCATAGGCGTCACGCCCGACCACTTCAAAGCACTGCTCGCACAACACGATCTGAGCTTTCGCTCCTTTGTCGATGACTTGCGCCAGGCAATGGCGCTCAGCTATATACGCGACACGCGGCTTTCCCTGGTAGATATCGCATTTCTTCTCGGCTTCTCGGAACAGAGCGCTTTCCAGCGCGCCTTCAAGCGCTGGACGGGCGAGACACCTGGGCAGTGGCGCAGAGGCGCAGCCTTGCCGAACCACTCCATGGAGGGTGCGTAGCCACCGGGGCTCGCTGGGCAGTCCGCTCACGCAGGTATCGCATTGCAATAGTGCCACCCAACGGCCACGGCTCATTCCTCGCCCGATAATCACCACATGATCAAGCTGTTCGTAGGCCTCGGCAATCCGGGCCCTGAGTATGAAGATACCCGGCATAACGCCGGGTTTTGGTGGATTGACGCCGTAGCACGCGCACTAGGCGTCAACCTGGTGATGGAGCGTGGCTACCACGGAAAAATGGCACGTGTGAACGTACAAGGGCGCACCATTTGGCTGCTGGAACCCCAGACTTTCATGAATTTGTCTGGCAAATCGGTGGCAGCACTGGCGCGTTTCTACAAAATCGCACCAGAAGAGATTCTGGTCGTTCATGACGAACTGGACCTGCCGCCAGGACAAGCCAAGCTGAAAAAAGGCGGAGGGCATGCTGGCCATAACGGGCTGCGCGATATCCATGCCCAATTGGGTTCCTCGGACTACTGGCGGCTTCGCCTGGGCGTGGGCCATCCCGGAGACAAGTCTCAGGTTGTGGGATGGGTGCTTAAAAAACCGCCTTCAGAAGAGCTTGCGGCGATTGAAGAAGCGGTCGCTCGGTCTGCCATAGCTTTGCCTATGATGGCCACAGGCGATATGGAACGGGCTACAGTGCAAATTCACACCTCAAAGCCGCCCCGTGAGAAACCTCCGCGAAAGGAAAATCCTGGTGCTGGGAGCGACGGGGCCAAGCAGGCGTGAAAACCGGGGCTTTCAGCTCGCTTTCTCAGCGGCCTGCAAGCGCCTATATTTCTCCCACAAGGTCTCTTTATCTTCAGACCATTCGGGATTCAAGGGAATGCATTCGACCGGGCAAACCTGTACGCATTGCGGTTCATCAAAGTGACCCACGCATTCCGTGCACTTGGAGGGCTCTATAACGTAGAACTCCTGCCCCATGGAAATCGCATCATTCGGGCACTCTGGCTCGCAGACGTCGCAGTTGATGCATTCGTCAGTGATCATCAGTGCCATAAAGCGACTCCGGCGGACCTTTCGGGTTTCATGTGTGAATTATCCGCCTCGCGCGGCCTTTGCGCTCATAAGTCTCCGCAAAGCCGCTACCTTTTGTGTTGATAATGCCGCGCAACGATGAGTTACTTTCTCTTCAAACGCGTCCTGACCCTGATCGCCACCCTGGCGGCCACCTCGGTCATCGTGTTCTCCGTACTTGAAATTCTGCCCGGAAATGCCGCTCAGGTGCTCATGGGCCCGGACGCCGACCCCTCCGCGGTACACGCCAAGGCACTGGAGCTGGGCCTTGACCAACCTGCAATGCAGCGCTATTTCCAATGGCTGGGTGGATTGGTTCGCGGCGACATGGGCCAGTCCTATGTCTACGGATCACCAGTTTCCGAATTGATTGCAGAGCGGCTTGCGCTGACGGTGCCTTTGGCGCTGATGGCCATGTTGCTGACCACCGTGCTCGCTCTGGTGGTAGGCATTTATGCGGCTGCCAACCATAACCGGGCGGGGGATGTCGGGCTCATGACGGTGGCGCAGATCGGCATAGCTATTCCCAATTTCTGGTTCGCCATTCTGCTGATCCTGCTTTTTTCGGTGAAGTTGCAGTGGTTTTCGGCCGGCGGCTTCGATGGCTGGTATTTTGAAGACGGCTTTTGGCCCGGTCTGTGGGAAGGCCTGAAGGCACTGATTCTTCCGGCCATCGCTCTGGCAGTGGTGCAAGCGGCCATACTGGCCCGCTTTTGCCGCTCTGCAGTGCTGGAAGTCTTGCGCGAAGATTTTGTTCGTACCGCCCGTGCCAAGGGGCTGTCTCACCGGGCCACACTCTGGGGCCATGTGCTGCGCAATGCCCTGATCCCGGTGATCACGGTCATGGGCATGCAGTTTTCGGAGTTGCTTGCGGGCACCATCGTGGTCGAGAGCGTGTTCTACCTGCCGGGCCTTGGCCGCCTTATTTTTCAAAGCATCGCCAACCGTGACCTGATTGTGGTGCGCAACTGCGTCATGCTGCTGGCGGCCATGGTGGTGGTGGTGAATTTCTTTGTCGATCTGCTCTATGCCCGGATCGATCCGCGCGTCAGGGGCCAGGAAATATGAGCGCCATGAACCCCCCGTTTGCTAGCGCCGTACCTGGTTTCTGGCTGCGGGCCCGCAGTCACCCTGGATTCGTCATTGGCGGCGTATTGGCTCTTTGCCTGTTGTTGGCGGCCCTGGTTTCCTATTTCTGGACGCCCTATTCCGTCTTTGAAGTGAACATGGACGCCAAACTCCTTGCGCCAAGCGGCCAACATTGGCTGGGCACCGATGCATTCGGGCGCGACGTCAGTTCGCTGTTGCTGGTAGGCGCCCGCGCTTCAATACTGGTGGGCGTGATCGCCGTGGGCATAGGCCTGGTGGTGGGCACCGCTCTTGGCTTGCTGGCATCGGCGCGGCGTGGCTGGATGGAAGAGCTGATCATGCGCGTTTCCGACTTCGGCATGGCATTTCCCGCCATCCTCACCGCCATCATGCTGACGGCGGTGTATGGCCCAGGGATTGTCAACGCCATCATCGCCATAGGCATCTACAACATTCCAACTTTTGCGCGCATCACTCGCGCTTCCGCCAACTCCATCTGGAGCCGGGACTATGTGCTGGCCGCACGCGCCTGCGGCAAGGGCAGCTGGTCCATCACCTGGCAGCACGTGCTGCCCAATATCCTGCCCGTGCTGATCGTGCAGGTGACGATACGCTTTGCTATTGCCATCCTCGCCGAGGCAGCCCTGTCCTATCTGGGCTTGGGCACCCAGCCGCCGCAGCCCAGCTGGGGCCGGATGCTGGCTGAGGCACAGACTTTGATGTTCCAGGCTCCGATGCTGGCTGTGTGGCCTGGGCTGGCGATTGCCCTTGCGGTATTGGGACTCAACTTGATGGGCGATGGTTTGCGCGACCTGCTCGATCGTCGGCTCACATAGCGTGTCATAAGTTCACCTGGTGGCCACTGAAAAACGCCTCACAACGCAATAATAAACACGTCCTCCGATCACGCCCAACGCGACCAAGCGCACCCTAAGAAAATACCTGATGCCCTTACTCGAAGCCCATCGCCTTCGTGTCGACCTGAGCACCCACCGAGGCAGCGTGACGGCGGTGCGCGACATGAGCTTTACGCTCGATCGCGGCGAAACGCTGGGGTTGGTGGGCGAATCAGGTTGCGGGAAATCCATGACTGCCCTGGCCTTGATGGGCCTGCTCCCCGGCAACGGTACGGCCACCGGCAGCATTCGGCTGCACGGCCAAGAACTGCTGGGATTGCGTGATCGTTCGTGGCGCGAAGTGCGTGGTCGACGCATGGCCATGATCTTCCAGGAACCAATGACGGCGCTCAACCCAGTTCACCGCATTGGTCAGCAGATTGCCGAGCCCATGCGCCTGCACCTGGACATGAGCGCAGAGGCCGCTCAGCGCAAGACCATCGAGCTGCTGGAACGCGTGGGCATTGCTGACCCCGCCAGGCGCGTGGACAGTTTCCCGCACCAGTTCTCTGGCGGTCAGCGTCAGCGCATCATGATCGCCATGGCTTTGGCAGCAGACCCTGAAGTGCTGATTGCCGACGAGCCCACCACGGCATTGGACGTGACCGTGCAAAAGCAGGTCCTGCAATTGATTGCAGACCTGGTCACTGAGCGAGGGATGTCGCTCATCCTGATCTCCCATGATCTGGGAGTCATTGCACAGAACGTCCAGCGAGTGCTGGTGATGTATGGGGGCCATGTGGTCGAGAACGGCTCGACATCAGACATCTTTGCCCGCCCCGCTCACCCTTACACGCGTGGATTGCTGGCCTCTCGTCCCAGCCTTGCCCACCGGCTGATCGCTCACCGCAGTGATCGCCTGCCTACGATACCGGGCTCCGTACCCGACCTCTTGCACATGCCAGCAGGTTGCCCTTTCTCTACTCGATGCGCGTTCGCACAATCTGCCTGCCATGTAGCCATTCCTCCCGAGATCACGCTGGCAAGCAGTCATCACGTGCGCTGTGGCGTTCCTGAAGCGATCGCCCCGAACTCTTTCACGGGAAACCATTTTGATGGCGGACATGGACAACTCCCCCAGTCTGCTTGAACTCACCGACCTCACTCGCAGTTATGTACTGCCGAGGGAGTCGCTGTTCAGGCCGGCACGTTCCGTGCACGCACTGCGAGGTGTCACGCTGAGCATACGGGCCGGCCGCAGCATGGGTATCGTAGGAGAGTCAGGCTCTGGCAAAAGCACACTGGCCCGCCTGGCGATGGCACTTGAGCGGCCTACAAGCGGATCAGTACGCTTTGAAGGACGAGATCTGAATGCCCTGTCTGCGGCCGATCTGCGCCTTGCCCGGCGCGACTTCCAGATGATCTTCCAGGACCCTTACGGGTCTCTGGACCCTCGTGTACCGGTGTGGAAGACCGTCATGGAGCCCATGTTCGCCACAGAGCGGCTGTCTCATGCGGAGCAACGCAAACAAGCTGCGGTTGTGCTCGAATCTGTCGGACTGCGCGCAGATATGCTTGACCACTATCCGCATCAGTTTTCTGGCGGCCAGCGACAGCGCATTGCCATTGCCCGCGCGATTGTGACGCGGCCCAAACTGATCATTGCCGACGAAGCCGTGAGCGCGCTGGACGTCTCCGTGCAAGCGCAGGTGCTCAACCTGATGGCCGACCTGCGAGACAAGCAAGGCATGACTTTTCTCTTCATCAGCCATGATTTGGCGGTGGTAAGCCACCTATGCGCCGACGTGGCCGTGATGAAGGACGGGCTGATCGTCGAGCAGGGGCCAGTACGGCAGGTGTTAACGCAACCAAGTCACGCCTACACGCGCACCTTGCTGGAGTCTGTACCCCGTCTGGCAGCAGCCCAGTGGCCTACAAACCCCAGAGAGTCTGAAAGCCTCTGAGACCGGCAAGCACGGAAATTGGCCCCGCTGATCCTCCTGAGCTACGATGCGCCCTCAAGCTCACGACCTGGAGACTCTAGAAAATGAAACGCCGCGCATTTGCCTTGTCCATTCCCGCCGCTGCTGCGCTTGTGGGGCAACCGGCCCTCGCACAAGAACGCAAGAATGCCGTGGTGATGGGCATCACGCTTGAGCCGCCAGGGCTGGACCCCACTGCAGGTGCAGCTTCGGCCATTGCGGAGATCGTGCAATACAACATTCTGGAAACGCTCACCAAGATCAACGCCAATGGCAGCGTCACGCCCCTGCTGGCCGAACGGTGGGAAGTGTCCCCCGATCTGCGCACCTACACATTCTTCCTGCGCAAAGGAGTGAAGTTCAGCAATGGCGAGCCCTTCAACGCCTCTGCAGTGAAATTCAGCTTTGAACGAGCAGGCGCTGAAAAGAGTACGAACAAGGACAAACGCACTTTCGCTTCCATGGAAAGTGTCCGCGTCGTGGATGAACACACTTTGGTCATCATCAACAAGGAGCCCGACCCGGACTTCCTGTTCTACATGGGCCAGGCCACATCGGTCATCGTCGAGCCCAAGAGCGCCAACACCAATAACGCCACCCCTGTGGGCACGGGCCCCTACGCACTGGAGCGTTGGAGCAAGGGGTCTTCAATCATCCTGCGCGCATCCTCTACGTACCGAGCGCCCGGTGCTGTGCGGATCAAGCGCGCCACGTTCCGCTTTATCAGCGACCCTGCGGCTCAAGTGGCTTCTGTGCTTTCAGGCGACGTGGACGCATTTGTGCGCGTGACTCCTCGCGGCGCGTCTCAGTTCAAGGCCAATTCTCGCCTGCAAACCATCGTCAGCGGCTCGCGAGCCAAGACCGTGCTGGCCATCAACAACGCAAAAAAGCCCCTGAACGACGTCCGTGTTCGGCGCGCCATTGCGGCAGCCATCGACCGCAAGGCAGTCATTTCCGGCGCCGGTGACGGTCTTGGGATAGCCATAGGAAGCCACTACGTGCCCGGCGCCGCCGGCTATGTCGACACCACGCAAGTCAACGCCTACGATCCCGACAAAGCCCGCGCCTTGCTGAAAGAAGCAGGCATCACCACGCCGCTGGAACTGAGCCTGGTCTTGCCCCCTCCGCCCTATGCACGTCAGGGTGGCGAAGTGATCGTGGCTCAGTTGGCTAAAGTCGGCATCATTGCCAAGGTACAGAACGTGGAATGGGCCCAGTGGCTCTCCAATACCTATGGCGGGGCACACAATTACGACATGACCATCATCAGCCACGTGGAACCGTTCGATCTGGTCAACTTCACCAAGCCGGACTACTACTGGGGCTACAACAATCCAAAGTTCAACGCGCTGTTCGACAAGATCAAGACCACTCCCAATGTGGCCGAGCGCAACAAGCTGTTGGGCGAAGCCCAGAAGATGCTGGCCGACGACGCCGCCCTGGCCTGGCTCTACCAGCCTCAATGGCTGACGGTGGCGAACCGCCGCCTGACAGGCCTATGGACAGACATGCCCGTGTTCGTCAACGATTTGGCAGCGCTTGGCTGGACTTGAAAGATCAGGAGCTTGTCAGCCATGGCTTTGCATGAACTTTCTGCGCACGAACTGATTGCAGGCTACAAGGCCGGCGAATTTTCCCCGGTGGAAGTGACGCAGTCCGTGCTCGGGCAAATCGAACGCTGGGAACCGCATCTTGCGGCCACTTATCTTCTGCGGCCTGAGGCTGCCTTGGCGCAGGCTCGAGCTGCGGAGGCGCGATGGCTCAAGGGAGAGCCTTGTGGCGCCTTGGATGGGGTGCCAATCACCATCAAGGACAACATTGCAACCCAGGGCGACCCCACGCCGCTGGGCACCAAGGCGGTAACCCTTTTGCCCGCGCCCGCTGACGCGCCGCCCGCGGCCAGGGTGCGCGAAGCTGGTGCGGTCATCGTCTGCAAGACCACCATGCCTGACTACGGCATGCTGTCTTCAGGACTCTCCACCTACCACGCCATTGCACGCAACCCCTGGGACACCACTCGCACACCTGGCGGTTCCAGCGCGGGCGCAGCTACGGCAGCCGCGGCCGATTACGGCCCCCTGCACCTGGGAACCGATATAGGTGGCTCGATCAGACTGCCCGCAGGCTGGTGCGGCCTCGTCGGTCTGAAGCCCAGCCTGGGCCGCGTGCCGATCGACCCGCCCTACATGGGACGTGCCGCCGGCCCCTTGACGCGAACCGTCGACGACGCTGCTTTGCTGATGCAAGTGCTCAGCCGCCCGGACTCAAGGGACTGCATGGCACTGCCCCCGCAAGCCATTGATTGGTCACTGGCCTGGAGGCAAGACAAATCCCTGGCTGGCGTACGCATAGGCTTGTGGCTGGAAGCTGGCTGCGGTCTTCCTGTCGAGCCTGCCATCCGCGCGGCCGTTGAACATGCGGCACATCTGTTTGAGGAGCACGGCGCCATCGTGACGCTGTTGAAACCCATCATGACACCAGAGCTGCTGTCAGGGCTGGATCATTTCTGGCGCATGCGCTCCATGCTGGACATTGATGCGCTCAGCTCTGAAGCCCGTGCCACTGTGTTGCCTGTGATCCGTGACTGGGCCGAGAGTGCGCGAACCATGAGCGGGCCGGATGTCTTTCGCGCCTTCAATGCCACGCACGCCACGCGCGTGGCCACCCAGGCGGCCCTACAGGATTTTGATTACGTCCTGTCTCCTACAGCCCCCGTTGGGCCCGCGCCATTTGATTGGGCATCTCCCACCAATGACCCGCTTCGCGGCCTGGAGCACATAGGTTTTACCGTGCCGTTCAATATGGGCGAGCAACCTGCCATCTCCGTCAACTGCGGATACGCCGACTCCGCTTCGGGCGACGGCAAACTGTGGCCGATAGGCTTGCAGATCGCGGGCCAGCGCTTCGATGATCTGGGCGTACTGCAAATGGCAAAAGCCTTCGAGCAACTGCGCGGTCCGCAGAAAGACTGGCCTTTGCGGGGCCTGTGAAAACAGGTCTGCCGCCTCGTTGTAGGCAGTCTGGGTTCATGAATTCCCACAGACCCATAAAATGGGGCTGTGAATGCACCAATCAACGCCGATCTCCATTGCCACTCCACCGTCTCTGACGGCACGCTTGAACCTGAAGTTCTGGCCGCTCGGGCCAAAGCCAACGGCGTAGAACTATGGGCGCTGACCGACCACGACGAACTAGGTGGTCAGCAACGAGCCCTCGAAGCCGCGCAGGCGCAGGGAATGAAATACCTCACCGGGGTGGAAATTTCCGTCACGTTTGCAGATGTCACTGTGCATGTGGTCGGACTTGGGTTCGATCACACAGACCCGCAAATGGTGGAAGGCTTGGCAGATACGCGCGATGGCAGGGGCCCGCGTGCACTGGAAATGAGCAACCAACTTGCCAAAGTTGGTATTCACGGCGCCTACGAAGGCGCTCTCAAATATGCGGGAAACCCCAAACTGGTTTCACGCACGCATTTCGCCAGGTTTCTGGTGGAATCTGGCGTATGCCGCGACACGTCCGAGGTGTTTCGCAAGTATCTTACGGAAGGAAAGCCTGGATACGTGGAACATCGCTGGGCAAAACTGGGCGACGCCGTCCGCTGGATCACACAAGGCGGCGGAATTGCAGTCATTGCCCATCCCGCGCGCTACAACCTCTCGCCTACCCTCGAATATGCGCTGTTTACCGAATTCAAACAGCACGGCGGGCAAGGCGTGGAAGTGGTCACGGGGAGCCACTCCTCGGCCGAGGCGATTCGCTACGGCGAGTTGGCGCGTGAACTGGATCTACTCGCTTCGCGTGGCAGTGATTTTCACAGCCCCACGGAAAGCCATGTCGATCTTGGCAAACTCCCTCCCCTACCCGCGGGCCTTACACCCGTATGGTCGCAGCTTCGCGATCGCATTCATTGATTGACTCTTCACAGTGGCACAGTATTTCAGCGTTCATCCTGCCAACCCTCAGCCGCGACTGCTCAAACAGGCTGCAGAGTTGCTCCGCCAAGGCGGCATCCTGGCCATTCCCACAGACTCCAGCTATGCCTTGGTCTGCCAGCTCGACGACAAGAGTGCAGCCGAATCGCTCAGGCGCATCCGGGCGTTGGACGACAAACAGCCGCTTTCGCTGATTTGCAGGGACCTTAGCGAACTGGCCAACTACGCCCGCGTAGACAACACACAGTTTCGCCTGCTGAAGCTGGGAACACCGGGACCATTCACTTTCGTTCTCGAAGCCAGCAAGGAAGTACCGCGCCGGCTCAGTCACCCCCAACGCAAGACGATCGGGCTGCGAGTGCCAGAGCACCGGGTCGTGCTCGATCTCATTGAACAGCACGGCGGACCGCTACTGGCCACCACATTGATCCTGCCGGGCGAAACGGATCCTTTGAACGATCCGGAGTCCATTCGAGATCGTCTGGAGAAGCAAATTGCAGGTGTGATTGACTCTGGCGGCTGCCCCTCGGAGCCGACCACAGTGATTGATCTGACCGAAAGTCCCCCTGAGGTTCTCCGCCAAGGGCGCGGAGATCTCGCGCAACTGGGTCTTTAACGCTCGCCACACCCCCATTTTTTTAAGCCAGAGCACCCCTGATTGAACCTGAGTGCCACTGGGGGGTGAAATTTTCACGCCGCAACTCAGCCGGTTCTCCTGCTTCCTTCTGAATACGTCGCCTTCAACGCCTCTCTGAGACAATCCGACTGTGGACATCGCCAACATCATCCAAACCATCGCCATCTACGCCATTCCGGTGCTTTTTGCCATTACTGTGCATGAAGCCGCCCATGGCTATGTAGCGCGCTATTTCGGCGACAACACGGCCGCCATGTTGGGCAGGGTCACGCTGAACCCGCTCAAACACATCGACCCCATCGGCACCATCGCCATGCCGCTGTTTCTCTACATAGCCACCGGCGGTGCCTTCCTGTTCGGTTATGCCAAGCCGGTACCCGTGCATTTCGGCCGGTTGAGAAACCCGCGTTGGGATTCCGTCTGGGTTGCTCTGGCCGGTCCTGGCGTCAACCTGATTCAGGCCATTGTGTGGGGCATCGCCCTCTACCTGCTACGTGGTGCCGACGTGCAAGAGCGCTTTTTCCTGGAGATGTGCCGCGCAGGCGTGCTGGTCAACGTGGTTATGTTCGTCTTCAACCTCTTCCCACTGCCGCCACTCGACGGTGGTCGCGTCATGACCAGCCTGCTGCCCACCAGACTGGCCATTCCGTTCAGCCGGATAGAGCCCTGGGGCTTCTTCATCGTCATGGCACTGGTCGTGGCTGGGGTCATCAGCAATTTGTGGATGCGCCCATTGATGTCCCTGACCTTCGGTTTTCTTGATCTGGTGCTCTCGCCCTTGGCTGCTCTGCTCCGCTAGTTCTCTCTGCGTTTTTCATGACTGCTCAAAAACTCGTACGCTCGCTCACCGGCATCACCACGACCGGTACCCCCCACCTGGGTAACTATGTGGGAGCCATACGCCCTGCGGTACGCGCAAGCCGCCAGCCGGAGACAGAAAACTTCTATTTCCTGGCGGATTTCCATGCACTTATCAAGTGCGATGAGCCCGCCCGCATACAGCGCTCAACGCTCGAGATTGCAGCCAGTTGGTTGGCAGCAGGCCTGGACCCTGACAGAGTCACCTTCTATCGCCAGAGCGACATCCCGGAGATTCCGGAGCTCACGTGGCTGCTCACCTGTGTCACCGGCAAGGGAATCCTGAACCGTGCGCACGCCTACAAAGCTGCACTGGACAAGAACGAGGCCGCTGGCCAGGATGCGGATTTCGATGTCACTGCTGGCCTGTTCATGTACCCGGTGCTCATGGCGGCCGACATCCTGATGTTCAAGGCTCATCGCGTACCAGTTGGCCGGGATCAGGTTCAGCACATCGAAATGGCGCGTGACATCGCGCAGCGCTTCAACCATTTGTATGGCGAGCATCTGGTGTTACCCGAAGCAGCCATAGACGATAACGTTGCCTTGCTGCCCGGTCTGGATGGCCGCAAGATGAGCAAAAGCTACGACAACACCATTCCCTTGTTCGGCCCACGCGAGCAAATGCGCAAGCAAATCATGGGCATCGTGACGGATTCAAGGGCTCCGGGCGAGCCCAAGGACATCGAAGGTTCGGCGCTTTTTTCAATTTACCGCGCTTTCGCCAGTGAGAAAGAAACCCAATCGTTTGCAGAGGCCTTTGCGGACGGCATTGGCTGGGCAGACGCGAAGCAGCAGTTGTTTGAGCGCATTGACCTCGAGATCGCGCCCATGCGTGAGCGCTACCAACATCTTATTGAACACCCTGCTGAAGTTCAGGCGATCTTGATCGCTGGCGCTGAAAAGGCTCGCACCACTGCCGCACCTTTTCTGCGGGATCTTCGCTCCGCAGTAGGCCTGCGTCCGCTTGGTAGTAATAAATCGCACACTGAACACAAAAGTCAGCAAAAAGAGGCGTTGCCGCAGTTCAAGCAATATCGCGAAAAAGACGGCCGGTTTTACTTTAAGTTTGCACAAGCCAACGGCCAAGTCTTGCTGCAAAGCATCGGTTTTGAATCCCCCCGCGAAGCCGGACAGGCTGTCAAACGCTTGCAAACCGAGGGCTCCGCTGCTTTGAAGGAACTTGAAGCGGTGTTGGAACCCTTGAGCCAAGTGACCACTCCAATGATCACTGATGCATTAAAACGTCTGCTTGATGAAACAAACCCGTGAAATACGACCTAATTGTGAGGTTTTGATAGTGTTTGAACTGAGCGATTTGACAATTTCAGCATTCGGATAGTCCAAAATGACTCACCAAATAGAACAAAGCTTGTTCGGGAGTACATTGTGGCTATCTATGTAATCGACGACCATCCGCTCATGCGCGATGCCATCGTGATGCTGTTGCGTCGGGTGAAACCCGGCTCTGAAGTAGTGGAGTTGTCGCAACTTTCCGACCTGGAACAAACCGTCGCAGTGCGCGGTGCACCAGAGATCTTCTGTCTTGATTTGAAATTACCCGACACCGTGGGGATTTCAGGCGTCAAGGTATTGAAGGCCAACTATCCAGACGTTCCCTTGGCCGTCATCTCCGCGACTCCTGCTTCGGACGTTGAGGAATGGTGCCGCGAGGCCGGCGCGGATGTGTACATCGAGAAATCCAGCGGAGCCAGTGAAATCGCTGCCACTCTGCGGGTCATGATGCAGCCCGAAGGGCAAGACGGCGAATCAGAGGACGGCGAGGCTGGGCACCCCACCAAGCTGACCAAACGGCAGCGCCAACTCATTCTCATGCTGGATGAGGGGCTCTCCAACCGTGACATCGCCGAACGCCTGGGTATCAGCGAGCATACGGTCAAGGTGCACCTGTGGCGCCTGTTCCGGCGCCTGGGAGTCAAGAGCCGCACGCAGACCCTGCACTACGCGCGCCTGAACGGCATGCTCGGTTTCTAGCGAGCCACGGGAGTGGGCGGCCTATCCGATGTGCCGCTCTCTCCAAGGGGGATTTGCACGGTAAAAACCGACCCCCGGTGTTGTCTTGAGCGAACACTGACGCCGTAGCCCAAGAGGCTGGTCAGGCGCTGAACAATGGCCAGGCCCAGTCCAAAGCCCTCTTCGGTGCCAGCGGACTCCACCTTGTAGAACTCGCCAAATATGCGCGACAGCTCTTCCGGCGGCATCCCGATACCCGTATCCCACACCTCGAACCGCACTGCCCGAGGTTCTCTGCGCACAGCCAGAAGGACACCACCCTGGCGGGTATAACGCAAGGCGTTGGTGAGCAGGTTTCCAAGAATACGCTGCAGTATGGCGGGATCGGTCCGTAGAGTTTGTACAGGCGACGGGCGTATGCGCAGACTCAGATTGCGCTCCGCAGCCAAAGGGTGAAACTGAGCTTCCAGGTCTGACAGCAGCCGCTGAACATCTACCTGCTGCAACTCAACCTTGACTTGGCCTGCATCGAGCTTGACGAAATCAAACATCGAGTCAAACAAGGCATTCACAGCCGTCGTTGCCCGGAGAATCTTGGGGCTGAGTTCGGGGCTCAGCTCGGGCTCTTTCATCAACCACTCAGCATAGATACCCAGCGCATTGACCGGTTGCTTCAAATCATGCGCTGCACTCGCCAGGAATCTGTCCTTGAACCTCATGGCCTCTTGCAAGGCGCTTGCCTGCTGGCGCAGCGAATAGATCAGACGCGCATTCTGATAACTCAGATCGACTCTGCTGGAAAACATTCTGTGCTGCTTGCTGGCCACGGGCAGCAGCATCAACAAGAAAATCAGCAGCAGGCCGGGAAACCAAAAACTGCCTTCGCTATGAACGGCGTGCCAATCAAACAGATGGTGCAAGACAATGCTCGCGGCAAGGCAGGTGATGGTGGAGAAAAGGAAGCTGCGTGCAGTCTTCAAATGCGCAGACATCCACAGAACTGCGGACCCGCACACCCCTGCGACCAGCATCCAGCACACGGCCTCCAGTCTTGGAGGCAAGCGTTCCAACAGCAGCAAGGCGCTGCTCACCCACGCTGCGCCGTACAACCACCAGACCCATGCGTAACGCCGTGCAAATTCCAACTGCGCGCGGACGGCCTGCGACTCCAACTCAGTGAACCGGCGGCCAAACTCATGACGCAATACCGAAGCGGTCAAGACGGCGGCGGCCCACAACGCAAGCTGCCACCCCGGCACATAACGGTACAGCAGCGCGCACATCAGCCCAATCACCACGAGTGCAGCCACCTGCGTAGTACGCGCGCCAGCGACGAGCATGCCGTACTCGGCGGCTTCCACCCATTGTCCTTCCGGGGGAAGGACCCCATCGTTATCGGGCTTCATTTGAACGATAGCCCCGTCAGATACTGCCCTACTCAAAGCCCGCAGGAACCGGTACATCACCGCATTGCGCACGATGACGCAGGGCGTGCTCCATCACAACCAAGGCCAACAAGGCCTGTGCAATGGGGGTGGCACGTATGCCGACGCAAGGGTCATGCCGTCCTTTGGTGATCACGTCGACGGGCTGACCGGAAGTGTTGAGTGACTCACGCGGCACCAGGATTGAACTGGTGGGCTTGATGGCAATGGCCACTTCCAAATTCTGGCCGGTACTGATGCCGCCCAGCACTCCACCGTCGTGGTTAGATGCAAAGCCACCACCGGCCGTCAATGAATCGCCGTGCATGCTGCCCTTGTGAGCAACACTTGCAAAGCCGTCTCCGATTTCGACACCTTTGACGGCATTCAGACCCATCATGGCCTTGCCAATGTCCGCATCCAGCCGGTCATAGAGGGGCTCTCCCAGGCCGACGGGGACTTTTTCAGCCATGACACGCAGCCGGGCGCCACAAGAGTCGCCGGATTTTCGAAGGACATTCATGTAGTCCTCAATAGCGGAAACATCGGCCAATGGAGCAAAAAATGGATTGCTCTCGACGTGCGCCCAGTCTTCGAAACCTATTGGCAACTCCCCCACCTGGGTCATGCAACCGCGAAAGATGGTTCCGTACTTCTCGTAAAGCCACTTTTTAGCTACAGCGCCGGCTGCTACCGTGGGCGCTGTCAGGCGAGCAGAAGAGCGCCCACCGCCCCTGGGGTCCCGAATGCCGTATTTGCGCCAGTAGGTGTAGTCCGCGTGGCCGGGGCGGAAAGTCTGGACGATGTCGCCGTAATCCTTGCTGCGCTGGTCGGTATTGCGAATCAGCAGGCAGATGGGCGTGCCCGTAGTTCGGCCTTCATAGACACCGGAGAGGATTTCCACCGTGTCGGCCTCATTGCGCTGGGTGACAAACTTCGAAGTGCCGGGCCGGCGTCGGTCGAGGTCAGGCTGGATATCGCTCTCCGCCAGCGCCATGCCGGGAGGACAACCATCTATGACGCACCCAATGGCAGGGCCATGGGATTCACCAAAATTTGTAACTGCGAAAAGGGAGCCGAAGGTATTGCCACTCATAGGTGGCGATTATCTCCCGTGTCGCGGCACCCCGGCCAGGCACAGGGCGCTTTCCGTGGAACCTCAGGGACGCGCTTCGTCCTCAGGCCAATCGCGGATGTAAGCCTTGAGCATCTGATTTTCGAAATTCTGGCTGTCCACCACGGCTTTGGCCACGTCATAGAAGCTGATGACGCCCATCAACATTTTCTTGTCCATTACAGGCATATAGCGTGCATGGCGGTCCAGCATCATGCGCCTGACCTCGTCCATGTCGGTCTCCAGCGTGCAAGTGAGCGGGTGGTCGTCCATGGTAGTGCGCACAGGCACATCGCCCAGTTGACCGTTGGTTCTAGCCAACGCCAGAATGATTTCACGAAACGTCAGCATGCCCACCAAGTCTCCGTGCTCCATGACCACCAGCGAGCCGATGTCTTTCTCAGACATCACACTGATTGCATTGGCCAGGGGTTCGTCGGGCGTGACCGTAAACAGGGCGTTGCCCTTGACGCGCAAGATATCGCTGACTCTCATGCTCTTTTCCTTCCAGCACCAATGATCGTGTCCAAACAAATATAGCCCACAATGGGGCACGGCCACCAGCGGCCGGTAACAATTTTCAGCAGGAGAGCTTTGCATGTCCGGCTACGCCGATCCCGGCTTCGATACTCTGGCCATCCACGCCGGTGCCGCACCCGATGCGGCTACCGGCGCGCGCGCCGTACCGATCCACCTCACCACTTCCTTCGTCTTCGAGTCCAGCGACCACGCTGCGGCTTTGTTCAACCTGGAGCGCTCGGGCCACGTTTACAGCCGCCTCAGCAACCCGACCAACGCCGTACTCGAGCAGCGCGTCGCGGCGCTAGAGGGCGGCATAGGGGCGATCACCACGTCCAGCGGCCAAGCTGCCCTGCATTTAACCATCGCCACCTTGATGGGCGCTGGTAGCCATATTGTGGCCAGCACGGCGCTGTATGGGGGCAGCCAGAACCTTCTGCACTACACGATGCGGCGTTTCGGCATAGAGACCACATTCGTCAAACCGGGCGATATTGACGGTTGGCGCGCCGCCATTCGGCCCAATACCAAGCTTTTCTTCGGTGAGACCGTGGGAAACCCTGGCCTCGACGTGCTGGATATCCCCACCGTTTCCGCCATAGCGCATGAAGCCGGTGTGCCACTTTTGGTGGATTCGACCTTCACCACACCCTACCTGCTCAAACCGCTGGACCATGGTGCCGACCTGGTCTACCACTCTGCCACCAAATTCCTGAGCGGCCATGGCACAGTAATTGGCGGCATCGTGGTGGACGGTGGCTCCTTCGACTGGGACGCCAGCGGAAAATTTGCAGAGCTGACAGCGCCCTATGACGGTTTTCATGACATGGTGTTCAGCGAGGAAAGCACTGTGGGCGCGTTTCTGCTGCGCGCCAGACGCGAAGGCCTGCGCGATTTCGGAGCCTGCCTGAGTCCGCATTCGGCCTGGTTGATTCTGCAAGGTATTGAAACACTTCCGCTACGGATGGAAAAACATCTGGCCAATACCGAGAAAATTGTTCAATTCCTCTCCGAGCACCCCTTCGTCTCAGGTGTGCGCCACCCCATGCTGGCCTCACACCCCAGCCATGCGTTGGCCGAACGGCTGCTCAAGCACGGAGCCAAAGGCGCGGGCAGTGTCTTCAGCTTCGACATCAAAGGCTCCCGGGACCAGGGCAAACGTTTCATAGAACAGCTGAAGATATTCAGCCATCTGGCCAATGTGGGCGACTGCCGAAGCCTGGTGATCCACCCTGCCAGTACCACCCATTTTCGAATGAGCGATGACGCACTGGCGGGCGCTGGCATTGGACCGGGCACCATCAGGTTGTCGATTGGCCTGGAAGATGCCGATGACCTCATCGATGATTTGAAGCGGGCGCTTAAGGCTGCTGCTGGTATATGAGCTCCCCCCTGAGTCGCTGTCGCGCCTTCCCCCCCGGGGGACGCCACTGGCGGCCGGGCCAAGCCCGCTCCGCGGTGGCCCCAGCATGGCCTGCTCCGCGGCCTTTTGATTGGAGTACTCCCCTGGAGCGCACTCGTGCCGTCTCCTTTCGCCGGGCCCCCCGAGGGGGACGCAGCCAGCGGCCTGCCGAAGCCGACTGCGCGGCTGCTTACGATTGGTCTGCCCGGCGAGCATTTGATTTTTGCTTCCTCGCTCACTCAAGGATGATGGAGCAAGAAATAACTACCTTTTGCGCAGCAACGGACTGCTACTCCCTCTCCCGCCTGCGGGAGAGGGTGGGGGGCCGGCCAACCGGTGAGGGCCGGCAGCGCATCCAAGGGCGCTCGGCGCCGGAGAAAATTGATATGTTTCTGACCGTCAACGAACAAAAAATCTACGCTTATACGGGTGGCAAGGCGTTCAATGCCGCACAGCCCACTGTTGTTTTCATCCATGGGGTGCTGAACGACCACAGCGTCTGGATACTGCAGAGCCGGTACATGGCCAATCATGGCTGGAACGTGCTGGCCATTGATCTGCCAGGGCAAGGCAAGAGCATGGGCGAGCCCCCTGCGACGGTAGAAGACGCCGCTGACATGATCATTGCCCTGATTGCTGCAGCAGGGCTTAGCCAGGCGGCCTTGGTGGGCCACAGCTTCGGCTCGCTGATTGCGCTGGAGACCGCTGCACGCGCGCCTGCGCTGGTCAGCCACCTGGTCCTGGCAGGTGCTGCATACCCCATGAAGGTGTCACCCGCTCTGCTGGAAAACTCCATCAAGGCACCCGAAAAAGCGATTGCCATGGTGAATCAATTTTCACACTCGATGCTGGCTCCGCCACCTTCAGCACTGGGCCCTGGCACATGGCTTTACGGCGGCTCGCGAGCCCTGATGCGGCGCATGCTGCTCAGCAACGCAAAGACCAATGTGTTCTATACCGGATTCAAGGCGTGCGACAGCTACGCAGGCGGCGAGCAGGCCATGGCGGCAGTTCACTGCCCTACGCTCTTTCTGATTGGGCGCAACGATCAGATGACACCGCCCAAGTCCGCCAAAGCGTTGGCAGCCCACGCGCGGCTGGCCAAGGTAAAGGAGGTCAATGCAGGGCATTCACTCATGACAGAAGCACCTGACGAGGTGTTGGCCGCGTTGCGGGAATTTCTGGCGGAGTGACTTCCAGCAAAAGCGTGGAGGCCGTGGTTGGCAGGAATTAGCGCCCCTGCCAGCCTGCCACCGCGTGATGGAAGCTTCAGAGCGGTTTTAGCAATCCGCAAGTCACAGATGCGTAGATATTGCCTTCTGTTGACTCCGCGGTGAGGCCTCCATATTCGCCAAGTAACCGGCTGCCTGAGGCCGCATCAGTTCAGCAAGAAGCCTGATCACGATCTGGTCTCCAGAGGTCCAGCGTTCGCGTGTTCCGAGAACATTGAAAGTCGCGAAGCAACTGCCATCCTGCCGCACCAAAGGCACATTCATGACGGCCCGCAGACCCATGGATGCAATCAATTGAACGTCATCGAAAACGTCTTCCAGCGCACCCAGGCCCTCGCCGATAAAAAGCTCGCCGCGCAGCAACAGTTGCCGAGTCCAGTTCGTCATGGACTTGAGCTTCGTTCCACCGACAGGATATGCGTGCGGCCTGGAAGACCAGATACGCTGCAAGAGCACATCTCGCTCCGAAGCCGCATGAACGCGATTGACTGTCATCAACCCGTCGCCCAACACCGTTTGACGAAAGTGCTCTGCAAGGTCCATGGCGTCGTCAAAACCTTCAGCTCTGGGCAAGCGCTCGCACAAGACAGAGAATGCGTCAGCAGGCAGACCAATGAGGACTTCACCTCGTTCAGAGTCACTCATTCTTGATCCCGAGCTCGCGAATAATCTTGCCGTAACGGTCGGCATCGCTACGCAAGGTGGCGGCAAACTCCGCAGCCGTCGCGTTAGTCACCTCCACACCCATGCTGTCCATCCGAGCTTTCACATTCGGATCTGCCATGGCCGCGTTTGCAGCGGCGTTGAGGCGATCGACCAGCTCTTTAGGCATGCGTGCCGGGCCGAAGAAGCCATACCAGACTCCGAGCTCATAGCCCGGTAATGTTTCAGCCACAGTGGGCACTTCCGGCAGCAGAACGGAACGCTTGGCCTCCGTCACAGCAAGCAGCTTGAGTTTGCCCGCCTTGACATGCGGAAGGGTTTGGGTGCCTGCAGAAAACAGCACTTGAGTCTGGTCAGCCACGGTATCCACTACAGCCGGAGCACCACCCTTATAAGGAATGTGAGTCATGCGCACGCCAGCAGCGCGCTCAAAAAACACGGCGCTGAGGTGATTCGTTGAGCCGGCACCTGCGCTGGCGTAATTGAGCTTTCCGGGGTTGGCCTTGGCGTAGGCGACGAGCTCGCGAACGTTCTTGGCCGGCACTGAGTTGCTCACGACGAGTGTGTTGACGACGTTGGCCAGTTGCGCAATCGGCGTGAAGTCCTCAACACCCTTGAAGGGCATGTTATCCATCAATGCCGGGTTCATCGCGTGCGTGCTCATTGACCCCACCAACAAGGTGTAGCCGTCAGGACGTGCCTTGGCCACCATGTTTGAGCCGATGTTGCCAGACGCACCGGCGCGGTTGTCGACAATCACAGATTGGCCAAGCGATTTGGTGAGCTGTTCGGCGAGTGCGCGCGCAAGAATGTCCGTGGATCCGCCCGGCGCCCACGGAACTATCAGAGTAATGGGCTTTTCAGGATACGCTGCGGTCGCGATGCCGGCAGCTCCGAGCAGAAAAGCACCAAGGAAGTGTCTCAGGCGGATGAAAGTCATGGCTTTACTCCAAGGGTTAAAAACGGTTCAACGCCCGACGGCATAGCCTTGCATGCCACGCGGATTAGCTGCAGCACGCAGCAGAATGCGGCCACGCGAGTCGCGCTCTCTGCTGCATGCGGACATGCGGCTTTCTGACCAGTCCGGGCCAACCTTGACCTCATGTCCAGCTCTCCGGAGTTCATCGATTTCCGATGGCATGAACCGTGATTCAAGTGTCAGTTGGTTCAAGCGGGTTTGTCGCGGCCAGAATGAAGCGGGAAAATGATCGACGTGCCAGGCAGGCGCATCAATGGCCTCCTGGAGATTCATGCCGTGAACGGCATGACGAAGAAAGAATGCGGGCGACCACTGATCCTGCTGATCGCCTCCAGGTGTGCCAAAGACCATGTAAGGCTCGCCGTCTCGCAGCGCCAGCGAAGGTGACAAAGTCGTGCAGGGGGAAACGCCTGGCGTAAGGCTGTTGGGCAGACCAGCGTCCATCCAGGTCATTTGCAGTCGCGTGTTGATCGCAAAGCCCAGAGCCGGTACCGTTGGACTGGAGGAAAGCCATCCGCCCGAAGGTGTGGCAGCTGCCATGTTGCCATGCCGGTCGATCACGTCTATGTGACAGGTGTCGCCAACGAACACTTCGCTCTCTGCCCATTGAGAAACAGGTGGCAGCGTCGCGAATGTGGGCTCGCCTATGCCGAATCGGGTGTCAGCGGTCAGCAATGTGCGGCGAGCTACATCCAGGTCGGGCAAACGAGGGCTGCGGCCAAGCGGATCACCAGGACGCAATTCTTTAGAGGCTAATTCGCCAACTTCGGCCCAGCGAGCGCCTAGATACTCGTCCGACAGCAGCGCCATCTGCACTTCAATGTTCGCGCCAGGCGCCACGCCATACCAAGCCAAACGGTCTGCCATGGCAAGTTTGGCGGCCTCGGCAATGCGGTGGACAAAACCTGCGGTGTGAGGTGTAAACTGTTCCAAGCCCGCGTGACGCAGCATCCCAATCTGCTGAAGAAAGGCCGGCCCCTGGCTCCAGTAACCGCACTTGGCCAGCGTATAGCGGCCAAAGTCCACCGTCAGAGGTGACTCCACTGCTGGGGACCATGCAGCCATGTCCTCATAGCGCAGCAGACCACCATGGAGCTCGCCGCTGGTGTCTTGCACTTTGGCGCTCCGGTAGTAAACATCTATCTCCCGTGCCACGAAGCCCTGGTACCAAAGCTTGATCGCTGCGTCGATTTGGGTGGTCCGGTCTTCGCTGCTTGCCTGCGCCTCTTGAATGATGCGTTCATAGGTTTTTGCCAATTGGGGTATCTGGAAAAGCTCCCCAGGCACGGGTACACGGCCACCCGGCAGCCATACATCGGCTGAGCTGGTCCATTGCGTGCGAAAAAGCTCCTGCACTGCATAGATGGCTTGTACTGCGCGCGGAATCAGCGGAAACCCGTCCCTCGCATATCGAATGGCAGGAGCCAATACGTCGGCCAAAGACCACGTCCCATGCTCGCGCAGCAAAGTCATCCAGGCACCGAAGGCGCCGGGCACAGTAGCAGGCAATAGACCGATGCCTGGCACTTGCTCAAACCCCATGCGCCGAAAAACCTCAACCGTAGCCGCCATCGGTGCTACGCCCTGACCATTGATCGCCAGCGTTTTTCCCAAACGTTCGTTCCAAAGCAGGATAGGGGCTTCGCCGCCCGGGCCATTCAAATGAGGTTCCACAACCTGCAGCACAAACCCACCGGCAACGGCCGCGTCAAAGGCATTGCCCCCACGTTCAAGAACACCCATGGCCGCCTGCGAAGCGAGCCAATGGGTTGAAGATACGACGCCGAAGGTGCCGGAAATCTCCGGCCGTGTGGTGAATTCGCTCATTTGATGCCAGTAAGTGACGGGGCCTTTTGCTCATCCACTGTACGCTTTTGAAATAGACTGATGGCAATGAATTTGCATAGATTCATATCATTAATGCTATTTCTTACCCATGGATAACCCTAGCTTCCTTATCCAAAGCGCACTTGAGTCGCGTATCAAGGTTCGCCATTACCGCCTCCTGGTCGCCCTTGATCAGCTGCGGTCGGTCACACGTGTAGCCGAGGCCTTGGGTATCAGCCAGCCGTCGGTGACGCGCTCACTCGCAGACATTGAAGCTGTTTTTCGAACGCCGCTTTTTGTCCGCACTGGCAGAGGTTTGGAGCCTACGGCAGCGGGTCATGTGGTCATAGCCCGGGCAGCGCACGCGATCTCGGAAAGTCAGGCGCTGTTGGGTGAGCTGGAGAGCGTGCAAGCTGGTCTCCAGGGCAGACTGCGCCTGGGTGTTATTCCTTACGCCTCCACCCGTGTGCTTGACGCAGCGTGGGCGCATCTGTTCTCGCTGCGTCCACGGGTCAGCATGACCGCCACGGAAGACACGACCGGGCCACTGCTGGCGGCACTGCGCGCCCGCACCTTGGATTGCGCCATATGCCGCTTCTCGCCGGACAGCGGAGATTCCGGTGACGATATTGAGCATGTGCTGCTCTATCACCAGCGGGCTCGCCTGGTGGTGGCTCGTCCAAGTGCGGCCTTGCTCACGAGGTATTCAGAGTTGGACGTTGCACGGCTGCATGAAATGGACTGGATTTTTCCACCCGCTGAAACACCGATCGGCCAAATGATCGAAGCCATTTTTTCTGCGGCAGGCCGCAAACTGCCAGTTCCAGCATTGGAAGCATACGCAGTACGCACAATGGCTTCAGCCTTGCGCACACTCCCGCGCGGTATCACGATTCTTCCGGACGATATCGCGCAAGCGGTTTGCGTTGGTGGTGCCGCAGAGATATTGCCGCACGTGTTGCCTTATTCATTGCCGCCCGTGGGATTGGCCTGGCTCAGAGGGTCCCCAAAGTCTGATCACATTGCCACGCTACGGGACTCGCTATTGGCGGTCTTGCAAACCGCGTGAACGGTGTCCCCACGAGTTGCTGGCACCGCGGGAAAAAGAGATACACCTTACGTCTTTTGTTGCCGGGGAAAAGACCAGTGCGGTACCGGGTCAGGGTATCAGCACCCTCTCCCGCAGGCGGGAGAGGGTGGGGGTGAGGGTAAGGCCCCCTGAGGCGGCTGCGCGCCCTCCTCCCACGGCGACGCAGTCAGCTCCGGGGCGTCTGGCGCGCGCAGGTGGTTCGTTCAATTTTTTCGGAATTGCTTGCGCAGAAACGGTTTGTGGCGGGCGATGTGTTCCATCTGGGGTTCAGCAATCGTGCCGCCCAGGTCCTCACCGTCCCCGTTGAGTACATCGTTGGCAAACGCCATGGCACGCGCCACGACTTCGGTCTCGCTCACGCCTTGCTGCGCAGCCAGATCCATGGCCACGCGCCGCATGGCACGTTGCGACAACATCCACATCGCACTGTACGCATCCCAGGCAGCAGCGGCCTCCTTCGACTTTTCTGTGTCAGCCAGGATTTCATTCAAGGGCTTGGCAAGGATGGCTTGAAGTTCATCCAGTTGCTCCTGCAACTCGTCCACGCGCGCCTCCATCTGCGCCGGTGTGGGAGAAGCCGGGACGGTTCCGTCGGGGTTCAACTGGGACATGGGAATGAGATCAAGGGAGGGAGAAGATGGCATGAAAGCTTTCAGGGCGCCGCAAATGATAAGGCTGTCAATAGGCTTTCACAGCCGCAACCACGCCCTCGAAGCCCCTGGCCAGTCCACCAGGCTCAGCTGTGCCGGGGTCGTTCAAGAATATCTTTGACCATTAAGGCAGCGACGCCCTCATGCCGCCACCAGGACTCAAGCCCTTTGTCGGGCACTAGCAACAAGCGCTCCATCAGCGGTGCCAGCGGGGTCTGATCGGGATTGGCCAAGAGTACATAACGAGGCTGCTCGTTCTCCTTCAAAGTTGCCAGCTCCCCTACCCAGTCCAGCTTTTGCAGCGTTTCAATCACAGGGCTGAGTTGAAGGGTGTCAACGCGAAGGGCCTGGGCCAGTTGCGGAAGCGTCATACCCCGGGATCTGGAATCTCGCACGTCGGCCAGCGCCTGCAAGACCTCACACCCCAGTTGAAACTCCCACCCAGGGCCACCGCCTCGCCGCGCGACGCCGGATATGAGACTGGGAAGATAAGCTGCGATGACGGCCCCAAACAACACAATCAGCCAACATATATAGATCCAGAGCAGCAAAATGGGCACCGCCGCAAAGGTGCCATAGATCAACGAATAGGTCGGAATTCGAGACAGATACCAGCTGAGGATCTGCTTGACCAGGCCGATGCAGATAGCCACGAACAAGCCTCCCGCGAAGGCGTGTTTCCATTTGACTGGCGTATTCGGAACGTAGCGGTAGAGCAGCGCAAGGCCACCCGCGAGCAGGAAAAACTGAGCGGTGTCGAGCAAAAAGTTAACGCCGCCAGGCAGGTCAGGCAAGACACCGCGCGAACGTGTCACCACGTACGAAGTGATGGCCAGGCTTCCCCCCATGACCAGCGGAGCCAAGGTCAGCACAGCCCAATACACCAACACGCGTTGCCCTAACGGACGCTGAATGGTCACGCGCCAGATATCGTTCAGCGTATGGTCTATGGTGAGCACCAGCATAAGGGTGGTGATGAAAAAACCAATGCCCCCCGCCACACCCAGTTCACTCGCCTTGCCAGCGAACTGCGTCAGGTAGTCCAGCACGTTGCTCGCTATGCTGGCTGGAATCAGGCTCTCGATCAGCCACTGCTCCAGGGCGGCCTGAAGTTCCGCAAACAGCGGAAACGCCGTGAACACGGAAAGCACAATGGCAAAAAATGGGACCAGCGCCAGAGTGGACGTAAAGGTCAGCGAACTGGCCGTCAGCCCCAACCGGTCTTGCTGAAAACGCTGCCACAAGGTCGCGGCAGTGGGCAGGACCGGAAAATCGGTTACTCCATCGATAAATTCGTGCGCACGCGCCCGCAAAGCGTTCAACTTCATACCAGTATCATCCTAGGGCGTGTCATCAATTAAACCCCCCACGCGTTGCCAAGCCAGGCGTGGCGAGCGCCGTGTACTACTGTACACAAGCGAGCCACAACAAAGCTTGGCTCGCCCTAGGGCCTCTTGAGTGACAACCCCTTTCACCCACAATTGACGGCTTGTGCGCCCCTAATGGCCACGCCACCTTTCGATTGAGCTCTTTGCTACCCTTCAGATGCTAGAGAAAAGTCCAAAGTGGCCGCTCTGGCCTTCCCAGGTTTCCTTTCGATCTCCAGAATAACACCCGCATGCCAAAGCCTGTTCCTGCCCCTGCGCCAGCACAAGCGCCCCCTGAAGTGCGCAGGACGCGCGCGGTGGCCGTTGTCAGCCTGATTGCGCTCATTGTGCTCGTCCTGGCCTGGGAGCTGTGGCTGGCTCCACTGCGGCCCGGGGGTTCGTGGCTGGCTCTCAAGGCCCTGCCTTTGATCCTGCCGCTGCCAGGCTTGCTCCGAAATCGCATGTATACCTACCGCTGGACCTCACTTTTCGTGTGGCTCTACGCCACCGAAGGACTTGTGCGCGCAGCCAGTGACCGCCCACCCAGCAATTACCTGGCGATGGTTCAGGTGCTGCTTTGTGTCGCGCTATTCACAGCCTGCACCTTGCACATACGCATACGCCAGCGCAATGCCAAGCAAGCCACTCCCGCGAACTCCTAACTGAGAAGATATTTCAATGGACCATTCCAGCCTTCTTGAAGACCTGCGCAACATTGTCGGAGCGGCCCATGTGCTGACCGAAGGTGACCTGAGCGCCTACACCCGCGACTGGCGCAAGCGCGCGGAAGGCACCGCGCTCGCAGTGGTACGTCCGGCGGATACAGAACAGGTTGCCGCCGTGGTGCGCGCATGCTCAAAACATGGCGCCAGCATCGTGCCGCAAGGTGGCAACACCGGTCTGGCCGTAGGCGCCGTGCCGGACACAAGCGGCTCGCAGGTGGTGCTCAGCTTGAGGCGCATGGACAAAGTTCGTGCCCTCGATCCGGCCAACCTCACCATCACGGTCGAAGCGGGCTGCATCCTGCAAAACTTGCAGGAGACTGCAGAGGCTGCAGGCTTCCTCTTTCCATTGAGCCTGGCTGCCGAAGGCAGTTGCACGATCGGGGGCAACCTGGGCACCAACGCAGGGGGCACCCAGGTTGTTCGCTATGGCAATGCACGCGAGCTTTGCCTGGGCATTGAAGTGGTGACGGCGCAAGGAGAGATCTGGAATGGCCTCACCGGCCTTCGGAAAGACAATACGGGATATGACCTTCGCGACCTGTTCATCGGCAGCGAAGGCACTCTAGGGGTCATCACAGCGGCCACCATGAAGCTCTACCCCTTGCCAGCCGCACGGCTGACCGCATGGGCGGCCGTGCCATCCATGCAGGCTGCGGTGGATCTGCTGGGCCTGGCGCACAAGCACCTGGGCGCTGGGCTGACAGGGTTCGAAGTGATGAATCAGTTTTCCTTGAGTCTGGTCGACAAGCACCTTCCGCAATTGCGTGTACCTTTTTGGCGCGATTACCCCTGGTGCGTTCTGGTGGAAAACTCCGATCACGAAAGCGAAGAGCATGCCCGCACGCAGTTTGAAGGCCTGCTTGAGGCTGCGCTGGAAGCAGGCTGTGTGTCCGATGCCATCGTCGCAGAAAGCCTGGCCCAGGCCAGCACCCTGTGGCATATCCGGGAAAGCATTCCCATGGCGCAGGCAGAAGAAGGGCTGAACATCAAACAGGATATCAGCGTACCAATCTCCCGCATTCCTGCGTTCGTGGCGGAGACCGATGCAGCGCTGACGCGTGAAATTCCAGGCGTACGGTTGGTCGATTTTGGTCATCTCGGCGATGGAAATCTTCACTACAACGTACAGACGCCGGAAGGTGGAGATGCGCGTGAGTTCCTGCTCAAGTACGAAGACCGGATCAACGCCCTGGTCTTCGATTCAGTGGCAAAGCATGAGGGATCCATCAGTGCCGAACACGGCATTGGCAGTTTAAAGGTAGACAAGTTGCCCAGCTATAAGTCTGCGGTGGCGCTGGACATGATGCGCGCAATCAAGACAGCTCTGGACCCACAAGGCATCATGAACCCGGGACGGGTACTCAGCACTCAGGTGTAAGGCTCTTCGCAACATCCTGGGAGCAGCCCCAGGGGTCAGTGCCTTAGCCATTGAGGGTCAGAAAACATAATCATCTGATCCAAAACAAATATATATGTTGGTATTTTCGCAAATGAACTAACATATATGCCATGCCAAAGCGTTCCCAGGCCATTGACGCCATGCCTTCCGCCGTGCTGGCTCACTTACGCGCGCTGGGGGAGAACCTCAGCATTGCGCGCAAGCGCCGGCGCGAGCCCCTTGCCTCCTGGGCCCAGCGCATCGGCGTATCCGAGCCCACGCTCATGCGTATGGAGAAGGGCGATCCAAGTGTCTCCATGGGTGTTTACGCTACAGCCCTCTGGCTGATGGGCCGCGCGCAGGTCTTACCGGAGTGCGCATCGCCGGAATTTGACTTGGGCGCACTGGAGGATTCGGTGCGAGCGGCAAAGACGCGGTCGGTGCGCAAACGCCCGTCCCTCTATGGCCCGGCGGCAGGCTCCGAAGCAGACACTGGGAGCGGCGAGCCATGACCCCTTTCGATCTTCAGCATTACGAGCCCGGCGACATACTGTACCTTTGGTTTCTGGCGAACCCCGCAGCTCCCCGCCTCATCGGCGAATTGCGAATGGCTCGATCGCACAAGGGCGTGTCGCTGGTCTATGCGCCGCAGTGGTTGAAATCTGGCTTTGCGCTAAGCGAAGACCTTCCCCTCACTCAGGGGGAATTTTTTCCACATGAAAAAGAAACCGCTGCTGGCGCGGTCGATGACGCCCGCCCAGACCGCTGGGGCGAGCGGGTGATCCGCGCACTGGACAAGCCACCACGATTGGCCGTACTCGATTTTCTCTTCTTCGCCGGGGATCAACGCTTCGGCGCGCTGGGAGTTTCCGTATCCGCCAGCAAATACCTGGCGCGTGATACCGGTCCATTACCTCAGCTCGAAGAGGCGGGACAGGTGCACGCACTGGTTACTCAAATCCTGTCCGGCGAGCCTGTGGAAGAATCCAAACGCAGACTCATTACTCCCGGAACCACGCTCGGCGGGGCTCGCCCAAAGGCGTTGTTGGAACTGCACGGCCATCCCTGGGTGCTGAAATTCAGCGAACCCGGCGAACCCATCGACATGCCTCTGGTCGAACACGCTGCGATGACGTTAGCCGGCCATGCCGGCATTCGCGCCGCACGTACGCGGCCTGTGAAACTTGGCCAAGGCCACGCTGTGGCCGTTCAGCGCTTCGACCGCGAGCCGGGTGGTATGCGCAGGCATGCACTTTCCGCCAACGTAGCGCTCAAGGGTGCCGGTGAGGCTTTGGGATACCCCGAACTGGCGCAATGGCTGCGTCGACGCGGCATCACGGCGGGTGGCCTGCACCTGGCTCAGATGCGTGAACTGTTCCGCCGCATGGTGTTCAACATTCTGATCGATAACACAGACGACCACGAGAAGAACCATGCGCTACTGATGGCAGACAGCGGCGAATACGAACTCTCGCCCGCATTCGACATACTACCGTCGGGCCAGGCACTCGGCTATCAGCAAATGCGGGTGGGTGCCGATGCTAGCGATGCGACTCTGGAAAACGCGCTATCTGAGCACGGACAATTCGGCTTGAGGCGGGATGAAGCCGTAGCCGAGGTGCGTCAGGTGTGCGCGGCCGTATCGGGGTGGAAAGAGCACTTCGCGCATACGGGCGTGATCGCGGCCGACATCGAATCCCTGGCCGGACAAATCGACCGGCCATTCCTGCTGGAGCAGCGCAAGGCGTTCGCTTCTTAAAGACAAGAACGGCGCCAGCGGCACTCTGGAAGTGGGTTTCAAAAGAAAGTTAGTGTGGTGATTTCAATTCGACCAGCAGAACCCAATGAATGGCGAACCTATCGAGATGTGCGCCTTCAGGCGCTGCTTGATTCTCCAAATGCCTTTGGCAGTACGTATGAAGCAGAGGTCGGGAGAACAGACGCCCTGTGGGCAGCACGGATGGCTGCTGCGGCTTCCTCGGGTCAGGACCGCGCCCTTTTCGCGTGCGATGGAGATCGCGTTTGCGGTCTTGTCTGGTGCAAGTTGTCGCCCGACGAGCCGATGGTCGCGAACATCTACCAGATGTGGGTTGATCCAGCTTCCCGCGGAACGGGAGCTGGACGGGCCCTGCTTGGAGAAGCCATCGCCTGGGCTGAAGCCGCCGGTGCGCGTCGGGTGTGCTTAGGAGTCACCGCAGCAGACACACCAGCGATGCGCCTGTATCTGGCATTTGGCTTTCGCTCCGCAGGGTCCGCGGAACCGCTGCGTGAAGGCTCCTTCCTCATGGTTCAGCCGATGAGCCTGACGTTAGGATCTGCCAGTTGAACCCTGGCCACGCACTGTTTGCCAGAAAACCAGAGAAGCCACTTCCGCTCTCTTAAACGGCGTGACTCACGCTTGCGCTTTCCCAAGCAAAAAAGGAGCACTTGCGTGCTCCTTTTTTGTCTATCAGCGCTTGTGTTAACTATTAGCGCGGCGAATAAGGCTTGGCAGTGCGCGTAGCAGGGCCGCCATGGCCGCGCGGAGCGCCACCCGGCTTGCGGTTCTGACCGAAAGCTGCTGCTTTCACGCGGCCAGCAGGTTGGCCGTGAGAAGGCTTGCCGAAGTTACCACCACCGCCCTCGTTACGACGAGGAGCCGCACCACGTTCGCTGCGATCGAACGCACCTTCGGGCTTGAACTGACGGGGACCACGGGAGTCGCCACGGGAGTCTCCTCCGCGTGGGCCACCGAAGGACTCGCGGCCACGACCACCGCCACCAAAGCTGTCACGGCCACCGAAACCTTCACGGCCGCCAGGACGACGCGACCGACCGGCTGGCTTGCCGCCACGGCCATATTCCTTGGGACCTGTGACTGCAGGGAACTGTTTGGTCGGCTCCAGGCCGTCGATCGTCAGAGGGCGGAAAGGCTGCTGTGTGTAAGCCTCGATATCGGCCAAGCGGCGGCGATCACGGATTTCAGCCAGGGTGATGGCCAGTCCATCGCGACCAGCACGGCCCGTACGGCCAATACGGTGCGTGTAATCTTCAGCTTTCATAGGAAGGCCAAAGTTGAACACGTGCGTGATGGTGGGCACGTCAATACCGCGTGCTGCCACGTCCGTAGCAACCAGAATCTGAACCCGGCCGTCACGCAATGCGCTCAAGCGGCGGTTACGGACAGCCTGGCTCAAGGCGCCATGCAGGGAAACGGCGGCAAAGTTGGCTTGCTGCAGTTCCTCAGCCAGTTGTTCGCATTCCACTTGTGTGCAAGCGAAGACGATGGCCTGGTTGATGCCAGGGTCGCGCAGCCAGTAGTCCAGCAGGCGGCGCTTGTGCTCTGGGGTATCTGCCCAGTAGAGTTCCTGACGAATGTTGGCATGCGCCTCACGTGGCGAATCGATCTGGATGCGCTGCACACGTGCACCGCCGTCGTGCATCACGCGCATGGCCAGTTGCTGGATGCGTGGCGCGAAAGTGGCGGAGAACATCATGGTCTGCTGACGCTGGGCAGTCAAGTTATTGACTTCTTCGAGATCGTCCGAGAAGCCCAGATCCAACATGCGGTCAGCTTCGTCAACCACCAGGAAACGCACTTCATCGAGCTTGATCTGGCCAGAGCGTTGCAGGTCCAGAAGGCGGCCAGGGGTGGCAACCACGAGGTCAGCATTTTGCAGCTTGGCAATCTGCAGTTGGTAAGGCATACCGCCCACAATGTTGGCCACGCGCAGGCCGCGGCAATGGCGAACCAGGTCGATGGCGTCAGCAGCCACCTGTTGCGCCAGCTCACGCGTGGGGCAAAGGATCAGCGCGCCGGGGACAGCGGGCTTGAAGTTGCGCGAGCTCGTAGGGTCTTTACGACGCGGACGTTTGGGAGCAGGCTCTCCACGCTCCAGGGCTTCAGCCACTTTGGCGTCCCAATCGGCTTTCTCTTGTTCAAAGGCCTTTTGCTGCACAGTCAGGAGGGTGTGGAGCACTGGCAGCAGAAACGCTGCAGTCTTGCCACTGCCGGTCTGGCTGGAGACCATCAGGTCGGCGAGGTTCTTGGCATCTGTTGGAAGCGCAAGTGGAATGGCGCGAGCTTGCACAGCGGTGGGATCAGTGAAACCCATGTCTGTGACGGCTTGCACCAATTCTGGGGCCAGGCCCATGGCTGCAAACGCATTTACTTTTGGCGCAGCGGGTGCAGCAGCAGACGCGGCTTCTTCCGAAGCCACGGTGTCTTGAACGAGCCGAGCCATCAAATCCGCGGCCGTAGTCTCTTGGGACGGCAGCGCCGTCAAATGATCAAAGGAGTCCATCATGTTTCTTTCCGGCATGCAGCGGCAGAACCTAGCCCTTATGAAAGGTTTGGGCAGGACGGCGCGGACGCGCATGTCAAATGGTCGGGTACTTATAGAACCCGGGGTTTAAAAAAACACCAACCATCCAACAACGCGGCAAGCAAAAGAAACGGCGTAGCGCCGGGGAAGTAACTAAGAGTGCGGCCTGGTCCTGAAATTGGCTAGGGCTGCACCCCTGTCCTTCACCTTTTAGTCAATCCAGCCTGGTTAGGCGGGTGACAGCGTGCGAGAAGGGAGATGTATCTGCTACGCGCCAACTCTTTTGGCTAGCGCGAAGCCCCTGATTATCGCTGCAAAACCCAAATCATGCAACCACCACAAAAAGAGGCAAAAAAGAAGGCTTTCGAGAAAGGGTTTTCCCGAGCTTTTTCAAAAAAGATGTTCTATTCGCCGACTAAGAGCACATGGCTCGGCATACCGCAAGGGGACTCCAGAGAGTGATCACAGACGACTCTCCACCAATTGACCGCATGCAGGCCCGCCTTGAACCTGTTGATCCTTTCAAAAATCAAGACAAATACCCGTTCAGGGCTGAGGTTCCATGGTTTTGGTCAAGAGTTAAGTGGCATTTGAATTAACTGAAACCGTTCGGGCTGAGCCTGTCGAAGCCTTGTGCAACGCCACTTCGACAGGCTCAGGACAGGCTCAGGACAGGCTCAGGACAGGCTCAGAAGGTGTGAACGGTGGCAGGTTTGTTGTCACGAATTACGAAAACGTCAATAGGTTCAATAGACAGGTACCATCTCGACCATTCCGCATATCCAGGCTACAGGAAGCTTCATGACAAAACTCAACGAAACGCACGACCCCGCCCTGACAAGCTGGGTGGCGTCGGCGAATGATGGACGTACAGATTTTCCCATCCAGAACCTCCCGTTCGCGGTGTTCCGCCGCCAAGGTTCGCAGGAGCCGTGGCGTGGCGGCGTCGCCATTGGTGATCAGATCGTCGACATGCATGCGGCGCTTGGGGCAGCTGTCTTCGAAGGTGACGCTCTGCCCGCAGCGCGCGCAGCGGCCGAGACCACGCTCAATCAATTGATGGGGCTGGGGGCAGTGGCTCTGTCACACCTGCGGCGGGCGCTTTCTAAAGCCCTGCAAACCGGCTCCAAGAACGAAGCAGCGCTTAAAGCCTGCCTGATTCCACAATCACAAGCCGAATATGCGCTGCCTGCCAGCATCGGCGACTACACCGATTTCTATACCTCCATACACCACGCGACCAATATCGGTAAGCAGTTCCGCCCGGACAACCCATTGCTACCCAACTACAAATGGGTGCCGATCGGCTATCACGGGCGCTCCTCCAGCATTGGCATCTCGGGACAGTCTTTCAAACGGCCTCAAGGTCAGATCAAACCACCAGATGCGGATACTCCACAGGTCAAGCCCAGTGCGCGTGTTGATATTGAACTGGAGATGGGCATCTTTGTAGGCCAGGGCAACGCCTTGGGTGAGTCCATTTCTATCGAGCAGGCCGAATCACACATCTTCGGGCTCGTACTGTTCAATGACTGGTCAGCACGCGATATTCAACCCTGGGAATACCAGCCGCTAGGCCCCTTCCTGGCCAAAAACTTCGCCTCGACCGTATCGCCCTGGATCGTGACGATGGAAGCACTGGCGCCCTTTCGCGCTTCGTTCGCACACCCTGCCGATGACCCCCAACCCCTGCCCTACCTCAGCAGCGCCGCCAATAGCGCAGCAGGCGGCCTGGACATCCAGCTCGAAGCGCTGATCGAAACACCTCGCATGCGCAATGACAAGGCAGAACCGGCCCGCATCACCCTCACCAATTACCGCCACGCCTATTGGACGGCCGCCCAGTTGGTGACGCACCACACGCTGAACGGCTGCAACCTGCAGCCGGGCGATCTGCTGGGTACCGGCACCCTCTCCGGCCCCAGCCTGGACCAAGCCTGCGCGCTGATTGAGTTGACCTCTGGAGGCAAGAACCCTGTTCAACTCCCCAACGGCGAGAGCCGGACCTGGCTGGAAGACGGTGACACCGTCATCCTGCGTGGTTGGTGCGAAAAACCTGGCACGACACGCATCGGTTTCGGAGAATGCGTAGGGACCGTGCTTCCATCCACCTGAGTTCCCATCTGGACTCACGGGAGACTGCCGTGTCGCCAACCCCGAGCCGCCGCATTGCGCACCTGGACATGGACGCGTTCTATGCGTCCGTGGAATGGCTGCGCTATCCGCAGCTCAGAGGCTTGCCGATGGTGATTGGCGGCGCGCGCAGGCGCGAAGATGACCTGATTGCCCGTCTGAAGGCAGCCCACCCGGAACGGGAGTGGACGCCAGAGCACCTGGCCGAAATTCCGGTCGATTTCTTCCCTCTGCTGCGCGACTACGTCGGGCGCGGCGTGATCACCACGGCCACCTACCCTGCGCGCCAATTCGGCATTGGTTCGGCCATGGGCCTGATGAAAGCAGCCAAGCTCTGCCCGCAGGCGATTTTGCTGCCGGTAGATTTTGAGCAGTACCGCAAGTATTCGCGCATGTTCAAAGACACCATCCGGGATATTGCCCCGCTGATGGAAGACCGAGGCGTAGATGAGGTCTACATCGATTTCACCGATGTACCCGGCGGGCAACGGGATGGCGGGCGTGTGCTGGCGCGCCTGATTCAGAAAAGCATTGCCAGCGTCACGGGTTTGACCTGCTCCATTGGCGTGGCGCCCAATAAGCTCATGGCCAAGATGGCGAGCGAATTCAATAAGCCGAACGGCATCAGCATTGTGCGAGAGAGCGATCTTGAGACGATGATCTGGCCCCTGCCCTGCCGCAAGATCAACGGAATCGGACCTAAGGCAGACGAGCGGCTGCAAAGCCATGGTGTACGCACCATTGGTGAACTGGCGCAACGCGATCTGCCATGGTTGATGGCAAACTTTGGCAAGACCTATGGCGCCTGGCTTCACCGCGCCGCGCACGGCAGGGACGACCGCCCTGTGGTGACGGAAAGCGAGCCTGTGAGCATGAGCCGCGAAACCACGTTCGAACGCGACCTGCATGCGGTGCATGACCGCTCCACCTTGAGCACCATTTTTACGCGGCTTTGTGAGCAAGTGGCCAGCGATCTGGCTCGCAAAGGATACGTAGGCAAGACCATAGGCATCAAGCTGCGTTTTGATGACTTCAAGATCATGACGCGGGATCAGAGCATTGAGACCCACACCGCAGACCCCAAGCTCATACGGCAGGTCGCAGGACTCTGCCTGAAGCGTGCAGATCTGTCGCGCCGCCTGCGTTTGCTGGGTGTACGGGTTGGCTCCCTGGTCAAGCTTGATGAGGCGAACAAGTCCGTACAGAATCCAAAAGAAAAAACAGGTGAGGTGCTCCTATCCGCACCAAAATCGGCGGCGCATGACACGCTGACCAGAGATTTGTTCTAAACAATATTGGAGACATTGCCATGGCTTTGCAACTTAGCTGTTTTTCACTGAACATCACCGACCACATCGCCCATTTGGTGCTCAATCGCCCTGACGAGCTGAACACCATGAACCCTGCGTTCTGGCGCGAACTGGACCAGGTGTTGACGCATTTGCAGCGGGTTGGAGAAGCCAGAGCGCTGGTCATTTCCAGCACGGGCAAGCATTTTTCCGCTGGCATGGCTCTGGACGTCTTCGGTGGTGCCATACAAATGGACGACCAGAGCGCAGAAGGCCGTGCAGCGATCTTTGATCTGCTGACGAATATGCAGGCCACCTTCAGCAAGATGGAGTCCTTGCGCATACCGGTGATAGCCGCACTGCACGGCGGCTGTATTGGCGGCGCGGTGGACATGGTGACCGCCGCCTGTATTCGCTATGCCAGCGCCGACGCCTTCTTCTGCATACAGGAGATCAATATCGGCATGGTGGCAGATGTTGGTACTTTGCAGCGCTTGCCCAAACTGATTCCACTGGCTGTGGTCAAGGAACTTGCTTACACGGGTCGGCGCCTGGGAGCACAGAAGGCCATGCAATACGGCCTGGTCAATGAGGTGTTCGAAACGCCGGAGGCCACGCTGGCGGCGGCAATGCAGTGCGCAAGGGAAATTGCTGCTAAACCACCCGTCGCGGTATGGGGTACCAAGCAGGCTGTGAACTACGCGCGCGATCACTCCGTGGAAGACAGCCTGCGCCAGATGGGTTGGCTGCAAGGCACCATTTGGAGCAACGCGCATGTGCGCGAGGCTGTGACCGCCATGAAAGAGAAACGGGCGGCGGAGTTCCCCCCGCTCTCGGAGCTTAAGAACTTCAGCGAATTCAAGTAAGAACGTTGGCGGCCCCGGCGTCGCCAGGCGAGCACAAGTGGCTATTGGCGAGCCGTGCGAATACTTGCCGGCAGCGGGCTCGGATGGCTGGTGCGCCATGGATTGATGTCCAGACCCCCCCGGCGGGTGTAGCGGGCATAGACCGAAAGCTTGGCGGGTCGGCAACGTGCCCATATGTCCATGAACATGCGCTCCACGCAATGCTCATGAAAATCATCATGACCTCGAAAGCTCACGATGTAGCGGAGCAAACCCTCTTGGTCGATCTGCGGGCCGGTGTAGCGGATCTGCACACTGCCCCAGTCAGGCTGCCCGGTCACAGGGCAGTTGCTTTTAAGCAAACGGCTGGTCAGCGTTTCTTCCACTGGTTTTTCATCTACGACAGATGACAGCAGCTCGGGCGCTGGGTGGAAATGATCGCATTCGATGTCTAGCCGATCCAGGTTGACGCCGTCCAGCTCGTGCAGCGGCGCACTGTCAAAATCTTCTGGCAACAAGAGTTTGACGCCTGCGGACGAGCGCTTCTCCCCGCCCCCCCAGATAGCCTGGCTCACGTCCTGGCTGATACGCTGGCGGACTTCTTCGGCGTCGCCCATACGGGTGCCGCTGAAGCTGCCCAGGTACAGCTTGAATGACTTGCTTTCGACAATGTGCGTGCTTTCGGCCGGCACCATCACCTGAGCAATGGCCACCTGCGGCTTTCCACGTTTATTCAGCCAGGAAAGCTCGTACGCCGTCCAAAGGTCTGCACCAAAGAAAATGGGTTGGCCATGAATGCCCATGCCCACGCGCTGGGGAGCACGTGCAATGGGGTAAAGCAGGCCGGCGTCGTATTGATCCACATAGGTGGTGGACTTGCCTAGCGGCGAATCCGCTGTGTCTTGGGAATGGCTCATGGTTCAGCTCGGAGGGTAGAGGACTGAGTTTCAGACCCCAAGGGATGCTCGGCGAGAAAAGGTAATAGCACTGCAAGGACGCGGCGCAAAATTTCTGGGTGAACCGCAGGCGCCAGGTCATGCGCCATGTCGGGGATCATCTGCAAGCGAGCCCCCGGAATGCGCCGGGCTGTATCTTCACCGCAAACCGGCGGCACCAGGGGGTCTTGCTTGCCATGGATGACCAAGGTGGGGGTAGAGATGCTCGCCAACTGCTTGGCCCTCTTGCCGTCGGTAAGGATGGCAGCCAGTTGCCGGGCCGTAGCGTCTGTGTCTGGACTATGCCGCGCTGCGGTGCGTTCGAACACTTCCATGAACGCCTCCTGGGATGGCGGTAGCGTAGGGCTTGAGATGGCTTGCAGAAAGCGTACATAGTAGCGTGCGAGCGTCTCGGCATCTGCCTGGCCTCGTGGCTTGCCTGCGCCTGCGCGCATAACGGCCGAAGTGGGTTTCATCAGGCCGCGGGCACCGCTGCTGCCCATGATGCAGGTGAGGCTTTGAACTCTTTTGGGCGCAGCCAAAGCGACGCGCTGCGCGATCATGGCGCCCATGCTCAGGCCTATCACGTGGGCCCGCTCTATCTCCAGTGCGTCCAGGACACCGAGTGCATCGGCGGCCATGTCAGACAGCGAGTAGGGAAGACGGGGCCGCAAACCCAGCCAAGCTTGGGTAGCGATCCAGGGCAGGTTGGGTGGTGACTTTCCCGGGAAGTGTTTGGAGAGGCCGGCATCTCGGTTGTCGAAACGGAGCACTCGATAACCGGCGTCGATCAGGGCTTGCATGAATTCGGCGGGCCAATGGATGAGTTGGCCGCCCAAGCCCATGATCAGGAGGATAGGTTCACCGGGGCCGCCGGTGTCTTCGGCTTCTATGGGGATGCCGTTGACTGAGAGTTTCATGGTTTAGTTGAACTCGATTGCGGACGGCGGGACTGAATTTGAACCCTCTGCCTCTCGGAGAGACTGACGCGGACGCGCCTGCCGACTTGAGCCCCAGAACGGGAACGGGTGCGCCGTTTTACTCCCTCTCCCTTTGGGAGAGGGCGGGGGGGGCCGGCCAACCGGTGAGGGCTAGCAGCGGTTGAGTTGTCCGCGGCGTTTATTAGTTGCCTTCTGCGCTTGCATTGAGGTCGGAGGCCGGGGAGTGCGCCCGGCAGCGCAGCCACCTTCTTTTGCTCCGCCAAAAGAACCTGGCGCAAGAAAAGGCGGCCCCACTGTCCGTGACCCTGCGCTTCGCTCCGGGCAACCTGTGGTGCTCGGTCCAGGGGCGGTGCGGCAGAACTCGCTACTTTCGCTTCGCTCAATACGCTCAAACAGCTGCCGCAAGCTAGTTCACGAAGCAAGAGCATCTTGCAGTGCTCTTGCCCGCCCCTGGCCCTGCGCTCCTCGGCACGGCCAAAGGGGTGGGAGACCTGACTCGGGCCATTGCTGCGCTCGGCCCTCGAATAGTTAGTCATTCCCTCTGGTGGGAAAGATAAGTACGAAACCTCGTCAGCCCTGCGACTACGATCCTTCAACGAAACTCGCCCTCGCGCAGCCATTTGGTCGCGATCCATTTCTCGCCTGCAATGACCGGCGCTCCGCCGTGCAAGGTCCCAGTGGAAGCATGTGGACGCTCATAGCTGAAGAACACAGCGTTGCCGCGCTTGGGCGCCACTTCAAAATGCACCCCTGGGAATGTCGTGCCACCGCCCTTTTCTGGCTCGTTGAGGTACATCACCACCGTACCGACCCGCTGGCCCCCGCGCTTGAGGATGCTGGCCGTGCCGGGTTCGCTGGGGTTGAAATAGTCATAGTGCGGGCGGTATTCGGTGCCCGGCACATACTGGAGCACTTGAAGACCTTCCCCGTTCTCGACTGGCCAGTTGAGGATCTTGGCAATCCGCGCTTCGATCTTCTTGACCAACTCGCTTTCGCCACGCTGGAAAAACATGCCCTGGCTGGTGCGGTCGGCATGAACTTCCTCGCCACCGGTCTGGGTGGCCACGGTCAGGGAGCGGCTCAGGCGGGGGGTGGCCAGGGCGATCAATTGGTCACACTCTTCATCAGAGAGCAGGCCACCGAGCACGACCAACCTTGGCAGAACCATGGTGCTGAGCACCGCAACGCGGCGGTCGCCGCCGTCGAGGTACAGCGGAGACTCATCCAGATCGGGCTCTGGCACAGCAACTGCAGGCGGCATGCCCTGCGCAATGGCCTGTTTCTCCAAGTGCTCGCGCAGCGTGGACTCCATGGCTTCCGTCGCTACGTCTTCATCCCAGCCAGAGGATTTCATGGATTCCAGCACCGTCTCTGGACTGAAGCCAGCCTGGGCCTGAGAAACAATCCACTGTCTTAGTTCGGGTGTGATGTGCTGGCTCATAACCTGAATTATGAAAGATGAAGATCAAGCTGGGAACTGCAGTTGAGCGAGCCAGCTGGTAACGAGAATGAGGTCACACCTTCCTGCGAAAGACCATGCGATCAGTTTCAGAAACGGACGCATCGAACGCATAGCCTTCCAGATTGAATCCTTCGAGCTTTTTGGGAGTGGTTGCGCGCTTTTGCACCGCGTAGCGTGCCATCAAACCGCGAGCTCGTTTGGCAAAGAAGCTGATGATCTTGTACTCGCCGGACTTATAGTCTTCAAACACGCATTCAATCACACGTGCCTTGAGGGCTTTTCGGTCGACGGATTTGAAGTATTCCTGCGAGGCCAGATTGACCACAATAGGCGTTCGTTCTCCGGATTGCCGCTCATTGAGGTGCTCAGCAATGGCGCTACCCCAGAATTGGTAGAGATTGGAGCCCTTGTCGGTCTGCAGGCGTGTACCCATTTCCAACCGGTAGGGTTGCATGCGATCCAGAGGTCGCAACACCCCATAGAGGCCACTCAAGATGCAAACGTGGTCCTGCGCCCACTCCAATTCAGCGGTGGTCATGCTCTTGGCCTCCAGGCCACCGTAGACGTCGCCGTCAAAGGCGAGAGCAGCCTGCTTGGAATTGCGGGCCGTGAATCGCGTTGACCAAGCCTCATAGCGAGCCACATTCAGCGTGGAAAGCGCGTCACTGAGGTGCATCAACTGAGCGATCTGAGCCGGCGTTTTTTCGCGCAGCACTTTGATCAACTCAGCGGATTGACGGGTAAACAACGGCTGCGTATGAGGTACTTCGGCCGGGACGGGGGTGTCGTAATCGAGCGCTTTCGCGGGAGAGAGAAGAAACAGCATGTCCTCGATTTTGTACCAAGATGAGGCCTGTCTGGCCCCAACGCTTCACAACGCCAGTTACTGCGCCGTCCAGCCGCCATCTGAGGCCCAAGCCTGGCCGCGCACGTTGTCCGCTGCAGGTGAGCAGAAAAACACCGCCATGCCGCCCAGTTGCTCAGGCGTGGTGAACTGAAGAGAAGGCTCCTTCTCCTGCAGCAGGTCTTTGGTGGCCTGCTCGACGCTGATGTTCTCGCGTGCCGCGCGGTCGTCGATCTGCTTTTGAACCAGAGCCGTCAATACCCAGCCAGGACAGATGGCGTTGGCCGTGATGCCCGTGGTGGCGGTCTCGAGGGCAACTGACTTGGTCATCCCCACCAGGCCATGCTTGGCAGTCACATAGGCGCTCTTGCCTGCCGACGCCACTAACCCATGCGCAGATGCGATGTTGATGATGCGGCCCCAGTTTTTTTGGCGCATGTAGGGCATGGCCAGGCGGGTCGTGTGAAAAGCCGAATTCAGGTTGATGGCGATGATGGCATCCCAGCGCTCGGTGGGAAAGTCTTCGACATTGGCCACGTATTGGATGCCGGCGTTATTGACGAGGATGTCCACACCGCCAAAATTGTCTGCTGCGAACTTCATCATGGCTTCGATCTCAGCCGGCTTGCTCATATCCGCGCCATGGTGCTGCACCTTGACACCGTGAGCCGCGATCTGAGCTTTGGGGCCTTCGACGTCGCCGAAACCGTTCATGACGATATTGACCCCCTGCTTGGCCAGCTCGATGGCGATGCCAAGCCCAATGCCACTGGTGGAACCTGTCACAAGCGCGGTTTTACCTTTGAGATTCATCACGTGTTCTCCTGCCATTGAAAAGAAAAAAGGCAGGAATGCGTTATCGACACGCTCCCTGCCCCCTTAGATACTTAGGTGCATTTCGACGCAATACCGTTCAATCGGGGTCTTCGTCATTCCCGCGCAGGCGGGAATCCAGGATGAGCATGAACAAGACCTAAGGGGTTCAAGACGCTCTGGATTCCCGCCTGCGCGGGAATGACGGGTGTCGCGCATTCAACTGAACAGTATTGCATTTGGACGCTTGCCTATTTGAGCAGCGTCACTCCGGTCTTGGACTGCGCTTCTTCGAAAGTTACGCCGTCAGCCAGTTCGGTCACTTTCAGACCCTGCTCCGTGACGTCAAACACGCCCAAGTCAGTGATGATGCGATCCACCACGCCCACGCCTGTGAGGGGCAAATTGCATTTGGGCAGGATCTTCATGTCCGTGGTGCCGTCTTTTTTCTTGGCCACGTGTTCCATGAGCACAATGACGCGCTTCACACCAGCCACCAGGTCCATGGCGCCGCCCATGCCCTTGACCATCTTGCCCGGAATCATCCAGTTGGCCAGATCGCCGGTTTCACTGACCTGCATGGCGCCCAGGATGCTGAGGTTGATCTTGCCGCCGCGGATCATGGCAAAGCTGTCATGGCTGCCAAAAATGCTGCTGCCCTTGATGGTGGTGACGGTTTGTTTGCCAGCGTTGATGAGGTCGGCGTCTACCTCGTCTTCGGTCGGAAAAGGACCGATGCCCATCATGCCATTCTCGCTTTGCAGCCAGACTTCCTTGTCAGCAGGCACGTGGTTGGCCACCAGCGTGGGGATGCCGATGCCCAGGTTGACGTAAAAGCCGTCCTCCAACTCCTGCGCCGCACGCGCAGCCATTTGATCTTGCGTCCAAGCCATGTCGTCTACTCCTACTTGCTTTCGCGCAGCGTGCGCTTTTCGATGCGTTTTTCGGGATTGGGGTTGTGCACGATACGGTGCACGTAGATGCCCGGCAAGTGAATGTCGTCGGGAGCCAGTTCGCCCGTAGCCACCACGCGCTCCACCTCCACGATGCAGAGTTTGCCTGCCATGGCCGCTGCGGGGTTGAAGTTGCGCGCCGTGAGGTTAAAGCGTAAGTTGCCCGCATGATCGGCAACCTCTGCCTTGACCAAGGCCACGTCGACCACCAACGAGCGCTCCATGACGTAGGTTTCGCCGTCGAACTCACGCAATTCCTTGCCTTCGGCCACGAGTGTGCCGACGCCAGTCTTGGTGAAAAAAGCAGGGATGCCCGCACCACCCGCACGCAGCTTCTCCGCCAGAGTTCCCTGAGGTGTGAACTCAAGTTCCAATTCGCCCGCCAGGTATTGGCGTTCAAATTCCTTGTTTTCACCCACGTAACTGGCAATCATTTTCTTGATCTGCCGAGTTTCCAGGAGCTTGCCCAAGCCGAAACCATCAACTCCTGCGTTGTTCGAAACGCATGTGAGGTCTTTGACCCCGGAGTCATGAAGGGCCTGGATCAGCGCCTCGGGAATACCGCAAAGGCCGAATCCGCCGACAGCCAGCATCTGGCCATCCTTGACGACGCCCTTGAGCGCCTCATCGGCCGAAGGAAATATCTTGTTCAATTGAAAGCCTCCAACATGTGCAACCGCGGGACATTCTAAGACCTAGGGAAGCTGCCGGCCCATAATCATTGGGCATGTCCCCGCTTACCATCAAGAAAGGCACCCATGAGCCGCTACCCTCTCGCTGACATCAACACCCTACCGGATGACATCAAGGCCAAGGTGCTTGAGGTGCAAGCCAAGGCGGGTTTCGTGCCCAACGTGTTTCTAGCCCTGGCCCGCCGCCCCGCAGAATGGCGAGCTTTCTTTGCCTACCACGACGCGCTGATGGACCCCGAAAGCACGGGAAGAACCAGTCACCTTACAAAAGGTGACCGCGAAATGATTGTCACAACCACCAGTGCGGCCAACCAGTGCCTGTATTGCGTGGTGGCGCACGGAGCACTGCTGCGCATCTACGAGAAAAAGCCGAATGTGGCGGATCAGGTCGCGGTGAACTACCGCAAGGCCACCGATATCAGCCCGCGCCAAAGAGCTATGCTTGATTTCGCCATGAAGGTTTGCCAGCGATCGCATGAAGTGGAAGATGCAGACTTTGAAGCGCTGCACCAGCACGGCTTCGATGATGAAGACATCTGGGACATCACCGCCATCACGGCTTTCTTCGGCTTGTCCAACCGCGTAGCGAGCGTCACCGGTATGCAACCCAACCCCGAGTTCTATCTAATGGGCCGTGTACCCAAGGAAAAAAAGGTCTAAGGCCAATGCTGTTCAGTTAAACCCAGTCCGTTCGCGCTGAGCCTGTCGAAGCGTCGCACCCGGCTTCGACAAGCTCAGCCCGAACGGGTATTTGTGTGCTTAAGTGAACAGCATTGGGTCTAAGGCCTCAACCCTAAGACTCAAGCCATGGCGTCAGTATCTGCCCCACAGTGCCTGAGAAAATCCAGCACCGCTTGCCCCTGATGTTTACGGCGGTGAAGAACGATGCTAAGGCGCCGCCTGGCCTGTGGCAGGTTGGCTTGCACCAAGGCCAGCCGCCCGTCCTTCAGAGACTGCTCGACCGCGTACCTGGAAAGACAGGATATGCCGTCGCCGCAAGCCACGACCCGCTTGATGGCTTCCGTGCTGCCCAACTCCATGGTCACTCTCACCTGCGTGAGGTGACTGAGAAGCCATTCATCGGCCACCTGACGCGTGCCCGAGCCTGATTCGCGCAGCACCCAGTGGCACTGAGCCAATTGCTGTTGCGTGGCAGTACTTCCCGCCAAAGGGTGGTCTGGCGCCGCAATAATGACCAGTTCGTCGTCCAGCCAGGGATGAATTGTGACTTCCGTATGGGTTTGCGGCCCCTCCACAAACCCAACATCCACCTCCAGGTCAGCCACGGCCTCTATCACTTCCTTGGTGTTCCCGACGCGAACCTGGATCAGGCTCTTGGGCCAGGCCTGAACCCAGGCGGCAATTCGATCCGGGAGAAGATACTCACCGATGGTGAAGCTGGCTGCCACACGGATATGAGCGCCTCGCTCGGTCTGAAAAAGCGACTGCATGTCGCTCGCCTGTTCGAGCATGGCCTGAGCAGGGGCGAGCAGCGCTCTGCCGTTGGAATTGAGAACGAGCCGCCGCCCCACGCGATCAAACAAAGGGGCACCCAGTGCCTCTTCCAATTCAGCCAGAGAGGCACTGGCAGCCGACTGCGAGCGGGACATCTGAGCCGCAGCAGCATGCGTGGTGCCTGTACGGGCCATGGCCACAAAAATGCTGAGTTGCCGTAGCGTGAGCTTGGGAGGGGTCATGGGAAGGATAGAAGGGGCAATTGACCATATTTATCGATCATGCTGAACGCAATTATCCGTTTTTATTCTTTATGACGCCGACATACCATTCATAGGCATAAGAGTGAAGCCCACGAATGGAGCGCCAGACCATGAGCAGTTCCGAGACATCGCCGTTGCATGACCCGTTGGCGCCTGCGCTGCCGGGCGCCACTACAGAAGTCAAAACAACCACCTGCTATATGTGCGCCTGCCGCTGCGGCATCCGCGTGCATCTGCGAGACGGGGGTGATGGCCCTGAAGTTCGCTACATCGAAGGAAACCCTGAGCACCCGCTCAACAAAGGCATTCTGTGCGCCAAGGGGTCTTCCGGCATCATGAAGCAGTACTCCCCTGCCCGCCTGACGCAGCCGCTGCGCCGCAAGCCGGGCAGCGAGCGAGGTGCCGGTGAGTTCGAACCCATCTCCTGGGAAGAAACCTTCAAGATTCTTGAAGAGCGGTTGGCCCATCTGCGTGAGACTGATCCAAAGCGCTTTGCGCTCTTTACCGGGCGTGATCAGATGCAAGCGCTCACGGGCTTGTTCGCCCGCCAGTTCGGCACGCCCAACTATGCCGCGCACGGCGGCTTCTGCTCGGTGAACATGGCCGCCGGGATGATCTACACCATAGGTGGCTCATTCTGGGAATTTGGCGGACCCGACCTGGAGCGCGCCAAGCTCTTCGTGATGATTGGCACGGCTGAAGACCATCACAGCAACCCCATGAAGGCTTCACTCTCGAAGTTCAAGCGGGCAGGCGGTAAATTCATAGCCATCAATCCGGTGCGCACGGGCTACGCAGCCATCGCCGATGAATGGATTCCCATTCGCCCCGGCACCGATGGCGCTCTGTTCATGGCCTTGATTCGCGAGTTGATCGCGCTGGGTCTGTACGACCGGGACTTCGTGGCCCGCTATACCAACGCCGGACAGTTGGTCAATCGCGATGAAGCGAGCGACGATTTCGGCATGATGCTGCGCAACGAAGAAGGCGACGTCGTCAACCCGCTGCGTCCCCACAATTTCTGGTGGTGGGACCGCCATGCCAACAAGGCTGTGCCCGATCATGCGGAAGGGGCAGACCCAGCGCTTTTCGGTGACTACACCATGCCCGACGGCACGCCTGCCGTACCAGCTTTTCAACTTCTCGAAGAGCGCGTGCACGATTGCACGCCGGAATGGGCCTCAGAGATCACCGGCATTCCAGCCGCCACCATCAGGCGCCTGGCCCATGAGATGGGCGTCACGGCCCGGGACCAGACCGTTGAACTGCCCATTCCGTGGACCGACTGGTGGGGCCGCAAACACGCCAGCGTCAAGGGCAACCCTGTGGCATTTCACGCCATGCGGGGGCTGGCCGCGCACAGCAATGGCTTTCATTCGATTCGCTCGCTGGCCATCCTGATGTCCTTGCTGGGCACGATTGACCGGCCAGGGGGCTTTCGCCACAAAGCACCCTACCCTCGCGCCGTGCCGCCGAACGCCCGGCCGCCCAAGGGGCCGCAATCCGTACAGCCTGGCAAGCCGCTGGATGCCCCGCCGCTGGGCTGGATTGAATCGCCAGAAGATCTCTTCGTGGACGAGGATGGCGAAGCAATCCGCATAGACAAGGGCTTTTCCTGGGAATATCCATTCTCTGCCCACGGGCTGATGCACAACGTGATCACCAATGCGTGGCGCGGGGAGCCCTATCCTGTGGACACCCTCATGCTGTTCATGGCCAATATGGCCTGGAATTCGAGCATGAATACGTCACAGGTCAGGCAGATGCTCACGGACAAGCGTGAGGGCACCAACGACTACCGCATTCCGTTCATTGTGGTCTGCGACGCCTTCCAGTCGGAGATGACAGCCTTTGCCGATCTGATCCTGCCGGACACCACGTACCTGGAGCGCCACGATGTGATGTCCATGCTCGACCGCCCCATCAGCGAGTTCGATGGGCCGTGCGATTCTGTTCGGGTACCGGTGCTGCCCCCACGCGGCGAATGCAAGCCCTTCCAGGAAGTACTGATTGAGCTGGGTTCAAGGCTGAAACTGCCTGCATTCACACAGGCGGACGGCACACGCAAGTACCGCGACTACCCCGACTTCATCGTCAACTACGAAACCGCACCGGGCTCCGGCATAGGTTTTTTGATTGGCTGGCGCGGCGAAGACGGCAACCAGTCTCTGCGTGGCAAGCCGCATCCGGATCAGTGGGAAAAATACGCCGCCAACAACTGCGTGCACCACGTCACCATGCCGCAGGAAATCCAGTACATGCGCAACTGGAACCGTGGTTATCTGGAGTGGGCTCAAAAGGTCGGCCTGCGACGCGACCTGGATCCCATCGTGATCCACATCTACTCAGAATTCATGCAGCGCTTCCGATTGGCCGCCCAGGGCAAGGGCAACGGCCGCAAGCCGCCAGAGCGCCTGCGCGAGCGGGTCGCCACTTATTTCGATCCTCTGCCTGTCTGGTATGCACCGCTGGAACTTCAGACCACTGATTTGAAACGTTACCCGCTTGCGGCGATCACCCAGCGCCCGATGGCCATGTACCATTCCTGGGACTCGCAAAACGCTTGGCTGCGGCAGATTCACGCGCACAACTACCTGTTCGTGAACCCCGTGACCGCTCGCGCAGAAGGCATTGAGGATGGCGACTGGATGTGGGCGGAGTCCATGTGGGGCAAGGTGCGTTGCATGTGCCGGCACAGCGAGGCAGTGGAACCCGGCACCGTATGGACGTGGAACGCCATTGGCAAGTCCAAGACTGCGTGGGCGCTTTCTCATGACGCCAACGAATCGCAGCTTGGCTTCCTGTTGAATCACCTCATCAGCGAAGAGCTGCCGCCGGACGCCAGTGGCCAGCGAGTATCCAACTCAGATCCAGTCACGGGACAAGCTGGCTGGTACGACGTGCGCGTAAGCATCCGCAAGGCAGGCGCCAATGAACCAGAACACACCTGGCCTCAATTTGACGCCGTGCCCGCGCCACCCGGGCGAGCGCGCGCGCCAAAGTGGCGAGCCTGGTTCGCTGGACGAGCAGAAAAAGAGGGAGGCCAGTCATGAGCCAGTTGGCACTTGTGATCGATCTGAATGTGTGCGTGGGCTGCCACGCCTGCGTGACCAGTTGCAAGCAATGGAACACGTCTGGCAGCGCGGGCGCACTGGTAGATGAGAACCCCTATGGGTCTGACCCCACCGGCACCTTCTTCAACCGCGTACAAACTTTTGAGGTGGGGGAATTTCCCAATACGCAGACAGTGCACTTTCCTAAGAGCTGCCTGCATTGTGAGGAACCACCCTGCGTGCCAGTGTGTCCCACGGGTGCGAGCTACAAGCGCAAGGAAGACGGCATTGTCCTGGTTGACTACGACAAATGCATAGGCTGCAAGTACTGCGCTTGGGCCTGCCCTTACGGTGTACGTGAATTGGACGAGAAGCGCCAGGTCATGACCAAGTGCACCCTGTGTGTGGACCGCATCTACGACGAGAAGCTGCCCCAGGCAGAGCGCAAGCCCGCCTGCGTCATCGCCTGCCCGACCAATGCGCGCCTGTTCGGCGATGTGCATGACCCTGAGTCCGAGGTGTCTACGGCCATCCGGGAGCGCGGAGGCTATCCGCTCATGCCTGAGCAGGGCACGCTGCCTGCCAACCATTACCTGCCTCGCCGCAAGGCCGAGTTGCGCATAGACCCCGCTCAGATTGTCCGAGAAGAGAATCCGCTGCGCGTGGAAGGCCGCGAGCCGAAGTATGGCTCTGGCGGGCCGCTTGAAGCGGACTGGGAACACTAGGATGAGCTCCCCCCTGAGTCGCTTGCGCGCCTTCCCCCTGAGGGACGCCACTGGCGGCCTGGCAAAGCCAGCTCCGCGGTGGCACTGGCATGGCTTGCTCCGCAGCCCCTGGGCTCTTCTCTCCTCCCACGCTGGGTTGCGCCGCTGTACCTCCACCATTTTTGTAGGCTGCAAGTAGAACGCAGCGCTATGGGTAATTGATATGCATCCTCCGTTTTCAATGATTTTCTTCACCACCCTGGCGGGAGCCGCGCAGGGGTTGCTGCTGGTGCTGGTGGGCATTCAATTCTCGGTGCAGTGGCGCTTGGCGCAAGCGCCGCAAGCGCTGTTCATCGCGGGGGCAGCCGTCATCCTGGTGCTCTCCGCCATCGGCTTGGTCGCGGCAACGTTTCACCTGGGTCGCCCTATGCGCGCCTGGCGCTCAGCCGCCATGTGGCGCACGTCATGGCTGTCGCGCGAGGTCATTGTTCTACCGGCCTTCATGGCCGCGGTAGCCGTGTGGGGCGGGTTTCATTGGCTGGGCACGCCCAGCGCAGCGGCCGCGATCATCGCCGCAGTATTGGCGTTGCTGCTCTACCTGTGCACCGGCATGATCTACGCGGCAGTAAAAGCCATCAAGGAATGGGCCACACCGATGACGCCAGTGAATTACGCCTTGTTGGGACTGGCTTCCGGCCTGCTGCTGTCTACCGCCTTGACTGCATGGCTGGCCCCTGGCTTCACTCCCCTGCTTGCGAAGCTGACTCTGGGGGCGATTGTCTTGAGTGCACTTGCGCGAGGAGCTACGCTGTGGCGCAATCTGAGCCTCGTGCCGACCACCACCACGCAAACCGCCATCGGTGTGCGGCACCCCAAGATTGATCAGAAAGCACAGGGTGCCATGGGTGGCTCGTTCAACACCCGGGAGTTCTTTCACGGAAAGACACCTCAAGCTGTGCAAACCATCCGTTGGAGCGCTGTGGTTCTAGGGTTTGTAATTCCTGCGGCTGTGCTGGCCATCACGCTGGGCGCCTCGTCCGCAGTCATGCTGACACTGCTCTTTGTCGTACAGTGGATGGGCATGCTGGCAGAGCGTTGGAGCTTCTTCGCGGAAGGACAGCACCCGCAAAATTTGTATTACAGAAGCCGTTCTTGAAGCTTTACTCCGGCACGGATGGCGCGGCGGTTCATTATTTGATTCGCTCCCTCCATTAGGGCTCCCCCCTGGGACCGCCGAGCTCCTGCTTGGCATTCTTTGCTTCCCGGTAGCGCCGCCTATGCCGAGCAGGAGCTCGGCGGTCCCAGCGAAATTCCAGTGAAATTCATTGGCTAAGGCTGCTCAGTGCAGCTTGACCAGCGCTGTACTGCGCTTCACAAGCGCCCTGGCAATCGCCAGGCCCACGGTTCTGCCCAAACCCAAAATAGCCTTGTGATGCATCAGATGAAGACTGATGTAGAGCCACCGCGCGAACAAGCCATCGACAAAGAGGGTGCCACCGGTCAAAGCTCCCATCAAACTTCCGACGCTGGTCTGGGTGCCTATTGAAACCAGAGAGCCATGATCTTGATAACGGTAGGGCTTTGTCGAAGGTTCTCGTCCATTCACAGCGCGAACAATCGCGTCGTAAACGTAATCAGCTTGTTGATGCGCGGCCTGCGCCCTGGGAGGAACCGGCTTGCCATCAGGCTGAATGCATGAAGCGCAGTCGCCTATCGCATACACATGGTCATGGCCCTTGACATTCAGTCTGTCGGTCACCTCCAGTTGACCAAGCTTGTTAACCGGCAGCCCCAACGAAGACAGAAATGCCGGCGCCTTGATGCCTGCCGCCCATACACAGATGTCGAAGTTGAACCTTTGGCCTTCGCTATCTTGCAGATGTGACGTCTCTATCTGGCTGACACGGCAATTGGTCACCACCTGCACATGTCTTTTGCCAAGAAGATCAGTGGCCCCATTGGATATCCTCTCACTGAGAGGTGCCAGTATGCGGCTGGAGCCTTCCAGCAAGGTGATCTTCAGATCAACATCAGGCACAAGGTGCTCAAAGCCATAGTTGGCGTAAATACCACTGGCTTCACGCAATTCAGCGGCCAACTCCACACCTGTCGCGCCACCTCCGATGATCACCACCTCCACGACACCGGGGCCGCCTTCCGCTTTGCTCTGCTCCGCGCGGATCATCTGATTCATCATGGCCACGCGAAAGCGCTCTGCGTCACTGGTGGCGTTCAGAGAAATGGTGTTCTCTGCGGCACCCGGCGTGTTGTAGTAGTTCGAAGTACTGCCAACGGCAATGCATAGTTTGGAGAACCTGACGCGTCGCTCTGGATAGACCACCCGGCCGTCCATCGCATCCGATGCGGAAACGACAACTTCACGCGCCGCGTGATCAACCGCGGAAAATGATCCGTAGACGAAGGTGAAATTGTTCTCGTAGGCCAGCATGGAATAAGACAAGCCCTCCTGATTCATATCCAGGGTGCCGGCTGCCACTTCATGCAAGGTGGGCTTCCAGATGTGGTTCAAGTCGCGTTCAATTAAAAACACGCGCGCCTTGCCCAACTTTCTTCCCAATTTGCAGGCAAGCTCAAGCCCACCTGCGCCACCGCCCACGATCACCACTCTTTCGTTATCGGAATTTTCCATTCTGACCCTCAGAAATGACCTCATCAATACGCATCTGAAGCCGGCATGGCAGAAGGCTCTCCTTCTTGCGCCCACGCTCCTGGGCCATTGTGCGCCATGCGCAGAGTGCGCATAAGTGATAGGTCTATCCGGGCATGCGCAGGAGGAACTCCCGCATCCCTGAAAAAATCAGGTTTCTTCCTTGCGAGGCCAGCGGAACTTCGGCGGCTGCTTGTTCGCAAACCGCTTGGCCGCATCGGTGTGAAATTCGGTGTTCAAAGCAATTGCGGCGCCTTCTGCTTCCAGGTTCAGCATGGTCTGCAGATCGCTGCGCACTGACTGATTCAAAGCCCGTTTAGAAATGCTTAGAACCGTACCTGAAGCGTTCGCCATGGCGGTGGCGATGGCGCGAGCACGCACCATCAATTGCTCCGGTGGATGCACCTCCAAGGCAATTCCCAGCTGCAGCGCCTCCTCGGCATCCACTTCACGCGCTGAAAAAACCAGCTCCTTGGCCCGCTGCAAACCCACGGCTCGCGGCAAGGTGTAGAACGTCCCCAAATCCGGGACAGCCCCGACGCGTCCAAACGCCGCACAAAAGCGCGCATTGGTGGCCGCCAATACCAGGTCGGCCGTCAGAGCCAGGCCAAACCCCGCCCCCGCAGCCACGCCTTGAACCGCCGCAATCACCGGGCGATCGAAGTTCACCAGCATCTGCACTATCGGATGGAGATTCAACATGCGCTGACGGCGTGCTTCGATATTTTCCGAGCCTGCCTCAGCGACGGCGCTCATGTCCTTCACATCTCCACCCGAGCAAAAATTGCCACCCGCGCCGGACAGAATCAGTACTTTCAGAGTCCGGTCCGCACTCAAGTTCTCCAGCAGGCGGCGGAGTTCGTTGCGTGTGGCGATATCAATCGCGTTCATGCGATGCGGACGATTGATCGTGATGACTCCGATTCCGTTCTCCTGCTCATACAGCAGATTGGATTCTGTACCGGCCTGATTCATAGCGTCTCCATCAATACCCAAAGGTCGTCAATGACCCAAGGGTGGTCACATCTAGGGCGTGTTCACACTAAATTCACCCCCGCGCCGGGGTTTTCCGGGTCGCAGTGCGAGGCGCGTCGTGCCGCCAAGGTGCGATCCTTGGCAAGAGGCGCAACGCGGCAATGCGGCCCGGAAAACCCCGGCCCGAAGGGTGAGGCTCAGGCAAACTGCACCCGGCGTTGCAAATCCTCGCCGGGTGTCCAACCCGGCTGCGGTTTGCGCCTTGATTGCAGCTCGCCTGAACCTCACGCGGGGGTGAATTTAGTGTGAACACGCCCTAACCCCCCGGTGCAAGATTCAATTCACGGATCAGCGGTGGCCAGATGGCCTGCTCTTCCTTCATCTTCTTGTCGAGATCTTCCGGAGATCCGCCCATGGGAGTCATACCTATCTTGGCGAGCTCCTGAGTCACCTCAGGTGAGCGAAGTCCCTCGGTCAAGGCCTGATTAAGCTTATCGATCACAGGCTTCGGTGTCTTGGCAGGAGCCAACAAGCCTAACCATACACCAGAGTTGGCAAGGCTTTTGAGCCCCTGCTCACTGGCCGTTGGCGCAGTGGGAAACTCCGGCAAACGGGCATTGGATGTCACACCCAGGAGTTTGGCCTTGCCAGCCTTTACAAAGGCCGCCGCGGCGGAAGGCGTCACCAACGTGAGATCCACGTGGCCGCCCATCACATCAGTCAGCGCAGGAGCCGTTCCTTTGAAGTGCACGACCTGAACGTCTATCCCCTCTTCCTTCTTGATCCGCTCCATCAGCAAATGCTGCGGCGTGGCAGGTCCGGGTGAGCCCATGGAAAGCGGTTTACCGGATTTCTTGCTCTGTTCAATCAGTGATTTGAAGGTATCTGCTCCTATGTCAGGTCGAGCCACGATCAAATAGGGCGATTCAGAGATAAGTCCGATCGAGGTGAAGTCCTTGATGGGGTCAAAAGAGAGCTTGGGAAACAAAGCGCTCGTCATGGGGTGGGAATTGAACATCAGCAGTATGGTCTGCCCATCTGGTGCAGCGCGCGCCACGGCTTCAGCGGCAATGTTTCCACTGGCACCTGCACGGTTTTCCACAATGAAGGTTTGACCCATTCCCGCCGCCAGTTTGGGCGCAATCAGTCTGGCCACGATATCTGTAGCGCCCCCAGGTTGGTTGCCAACCAAAAGGCGGCTCGCCTTGGTCTGCGCGGATGCAGCGACCGACCCGAAGGTCACGAGGGTTGCGAGCCCCATCTTCAAGATAGCGCCCAGGAACATGTCTCTTCTCATGATCTGTTCTCCTTTTCGATGAAATTCATGGCACCTCAACCCGGTCAATGTGGCCTTGCGTAACGCTTCGACAAGCTCAGCCCGAACGGACTTTTGGGGGTTTCATTTCTCTGTCAAAGACCAAGGCCGTTCGGGCTGAGCTCGGCCTGTCCTGAGCCTGTCGAAGAGTCGAAGCCTCACACTGCGCCTCGGCAAGCGTAAGAGTGGACTTGTTTTTACTAAAGCACTTCGGCATCAGCTGTCTTGGTAATGCCCGCTTTCAGCATGGCATCTATTTTTTCCGCCCCATAGCCCAACTCTTGCAGGATTTCGACGCTGTGTTCACCTATCGAGGGCGCGTGCCGCCAGATCGACACATCCGCATGGCTCCAGCGCGTACTTGGCCGCATTTGGCGAATCCGCCCTACCGTGGGGTGATCGGAGAGCTCAAACAACTTCACCTGCTCAAGATGCGGGTCAGCCACCAAATCGCTCATGGTGCTGACCACGGCAGCAGGAATCGCCGCATTGCTCAAAAGCCCGGCCCACTCCTTGGCGGATTTCCCCAGGAAGGCGTTTGAAAGCAGTTCATAGATCGCAGGCCAGTTTTTCTGGCGCACCTCGAGAGATGCAAATATAGGAAGCCGCCTGGTGGCCTCAGGAATTTCAAGCAGTTCAAACAAGGCGCTGAACTGTTTGTCGTTGTACGGCGTGACGACGATGAAACCATCGGCCGTTCGATAGGGTTTTCTGCCAGGGCTCAGCAACCTTGCATACCCGGCCGGGCCTTCCTGCGGCTCATAGGCAAGCCCTCCAAGATGATCGCCCAGCACCATCTGCGCGACCGTCTCGAACATGGGGACTTCTAAGAATTGCCCTTCGCCCGTTCGGGCTCTGAGCAAAAGGGCCGCCAGTGTGGCGTGAACCGCTGTGGTCCCCGTCAAACGATCGGCCGCATTCCAGGGAACAAAAATAGGCTGATCAAGCCCTTGTTCAAAAAACAGCCCGGCGAGACCGGTGGCTCCCTGGATGATGTCGTCAAACGCAGGGCGGTTGGCATAGCATCCACCGCTTCCAAACCCAACCAGTGCGACGTAGATCAGACGAGGATTGATGGCTCGAAGATCTTCATAGTCAAGGCCTGCGCGGCGCATGCCTTCGGGCCGCACATTGTGAATGAAGACATCTGCACTGCGACAAAGATCAAGCACGGCCTGCTTGCCTTGCGGGTCTTTCACGTCGAGAACAATGCTCCGCTTGTTGCGCCCGGTAGCCAGGTACATGGAACCCATCGCAGGAACCTTGCATGTTCCTGCATGTCGCGCGACGTCGCCCTCGGGTGGTTCCACCTTGACGACATCGGCCCCATAGTCGCCAAAAATCTGGGTTGCCAATGGCCCCATCAAGACGGTGGACACGTCGACCACCCGCACACCGTCCAGCGGACGAGGCGCCACTGGGCTCGGTTTAATTTTCCCACTCATGAATTAAATATACATGAGCAAGAACAAAAAGCACAAGCTAGGCGAGGGTTTTCACCAGCCCATCTGGCCCTACATGTTTCACAATGATGGCCTTCGCCTGTTCCGCAATCTCAACCAGGCAGTGTTCGATGCGCTGCTGCGCACCGGCGATCAGCACCGCGTAGCTTCTCCCGTGCACAAATACAGGAAACGCGACGGCCACCATCCCCAATGAGTATTCCTGGTGCCCCTCGAACCAGCCGCGCTCCAGGGATTTTTGAATCTCGGCCTCCACCGCTTCAGCACTCATGAGAGACGTAGGCGTATAGGCTTTGTAGCGCGCCTTTTTAAGCAGGGCCGACCTCTCCTTGAGAGGTCGCTGAGCAAGCAGCGCTCGCCCGGTTGCAGCACTGACCAGCGGCACCAGTTTGCCTTTCGGCGCGGTATAGCGCATGGCATGGGCGGACTCTGCGGAAGCCAGAAACACCACGTCCTGCCCTGATTGGGCTGCCAGCACCGCAGTCTCCCCGGACATTTCGGAAAGCTCTGCCAGTAGCGCGTTGGTCTCAGGTGGCACCACCTGCCCGGAAGTGATCTTGAGAGTCAGGTCCTCAAGCATGGGCGTGGGGTAGTACCCGGCCCGAGGACGGGGTTCATAGATAAAGCCTCGCCCGGCCAGGGTCGTGAGCAAATTGAAGGTACTGGAACGAGGCCAGCCGAGGTCTTCCGAGATTTCCGACAATGTGGCGGGCTGCCTACGCTTGGCAAAGTACTCAAGCAGATCGAGCACCTGGGCTGCTTGCTTTACGGTCATGACTTGGACAAAGAATTCATGGCAGAGCTTGAATTATGGCGTTGTGCTTTCGTTCGGTTTGCAGGCCGCTGAATTACAGATTGCGTTCTATCATTTATCACTGTTCGGCCGTTGCACCACCACAACCACCGTTCGGGCTGAGCTTGTCGAAGCGTTGCGCAAGGCTTCGACAAGCTCAGCCCGAACGGATTTTTTGTAAGCCGAGCACGATGGGTGTCACGCAACGAGAAGGTTGCCACGAAGCGTGACTGGGCTCAATGAGGGGGACGCATACTGACCGTCGCGCAATAGATCTCGAAAATAAACGGGCATCAGGCATTGATCGCCGCCGCCCCTGTAGCCTGAAGTGTCGCCAGAAAGGCCTGCGCGGCTGACGATAGAGAGCGCTGCTGGCGGGTCAGAACCCCAATCTCGCGCGTGGCCGTGGGTGCGTGCAACGCCACGCTTTGCAGACGGTCTCTGTCCATCAAACGCAACGCCAACTCTGGAACCGCAGCGATCCCGACCCCCGCAGCGACCATGGCGCCCACGACAGAAATATTGTCTGCCACGAATTGCGCATCCAACGTTTGCCCTGTAGCCACCAGAACTTGATCGGTCACGAGCCGGATGCTGCTGGCAGGCCCACTGGCAACGAACGGTCGACTGGCGAAGACGCTCCAATCGACTCGGCGTCGTTTTGCCAAGGGGTCACCACGAGGGCAGATCATGACGAAATTCTCGGTGAGCAGCGGATCGAATTGAATCCCGCCTGGCGAATCTGGCACGGCAACTGAAAGGCCGAAATCGGCCCCTCCGTCCGCAACAGCTTGTGTCACCTGGCGCGCGGACGCAGACTGGATCAAAAGCCTCACCTTGGAGTGCGTCTGCTGAAAGGCCCGTGCAGCTGGCGGCAGCAAAGCCGCGGCGATGGAAGGCAATGCCCACACCGTCACGCTGCCCCGACGCCCCGCAATGAACTCCGAAAGATCGCTGAGCGAATGCCGAAACTCTGACAGCATGCGCTGCGCGATGGGAACCAACTCAGCGCCGGCATCCGTCAATGCAACGCTGTGCTTGGTCCGATCAAAAAGCCTGGCGTTGATCTTCTGTTCAGCCGCCTGAACGCGGCGGCTCAAGGCGGGCTGAGAAATAAATGCGCGCTCGGCCGCCATCCGGAAGTTGCGGGTTTCGGCCACCAGCAATACCGCTTCCAGCTCCGGAATGGACAGGGTTTGTTGTGCGCTCGTCATCGAGATGCTCCATAGATCGCAACTCCGCATTCGCTGGCAGGCCGCACGAATCGGCGCAGCCAGCGTTGGGAGGCTTCAAATGATGATACGCCAGAGTTATCACCGAGATGAAAATTTAACATTTTGAGCATTGCAACAATCGCTTGATACTTCGCTTCGAAACTCATGAAACGAAGCATGGACAGGCAAAAAAACCGATTGCGTATTGGCGTAGGCGCCGGCATGGCAGATGACCGCATTGGTCCTGCACTCAAACTCCTCGAGCAATGCGACTTGGACTATCTGGTGTGCGAATGCCTGGCTGAGCGCACGATTGCACGGGAAACGCTCACGCTCCGCAACGACCCAAGCAAAGGTTTCAACCCTATGCTGGGGGAGCGCATGCGCGCCTTCCTCCCTTTGTGCCAGGAAAAGGGCGTGCGCCTGGTCTCCAACATGGGGGCAGCCAATCCCGTCGGCGCCGCAAAGGCAGCAAGGGAGATTGGAAACTCCCTCGGATGGAAAGATCTGAAATGCGCCGCAGTGGTCGGCGATGACGTGCTTGAGCGCGTGCGCATGCACCCTGAATTGCAGTTGATGGATCGCCAACTGCCCCTGGAAGACATTCTGCCCAGGATTGCCTCTGCGAACGCCTATCTGGGGGCGGACGTGGTTCGCGATGCCTTGGCCACTGGCGCGCACGTGGTCATGACCGGCCGGGTCGCCGACCCTTCGCTATTTCTAGGGGTGGCATTGCACCACCATGGCTGGAGCTACGACGATCTGCCCAAGTTGGCCTCCGGCATCATCATGGGCCACCTGCTGGAATGTTCGGCTCAGATCACGGGCGGCTACTTTGCTGACCCTGGTAAGAAAGACGTTCCTCGTCTGGCAGAGCTCCCTTACCCATTCGCAGATATCTATCCGGACGGCGAGCTGTTTATTGGCAAGCCGGATGGATCAGGCGGCCGATTGGATCGCATGACCTGCAGCGAGCAGGCTTTGTATGAAATTCATGACCCCAGCGCCTACATCACTCCAGACTGTGTGCTCTCGCTGAACGGCCTGCAGTTCGAAGAGGTCAATCCTGACCGTGTGGCAGTACGGGTATCGAGTGCCACCCAACGAACTGACAGCTACAAGGTGGTTGTCGGCTACTTCGATGGATGGATTGGAAGCGGAGAGGTGGCGTACGCAGGTCCCAACGCGGTAGCGCGTGCTCAACTTGCCGCCGACATCGTGAAAGAACGGTTTCGCCTTGATGGTGGGCAGGCCAGCGAGATCCAGGTCGACTTGATTGGCATGAACAGCCTGCACGGCAGCCACGCCCGAGCGATGTCCAGCGAGCCTTACGAGGTACGCCTGCGCGTAGCGGCCCGGTGCCCTGACAAGAAGAGTGCCAACCTGATTGGAGACCACGTACGGCAATTGAACATGCAGGGCCCGTATGGTGCGGGCGGTCCCCTCAACCACGGTGCCAAGGAAATCATCGCTGTGGACGGGTTGTTGATTCCCCGTGATTGGGTCAAACCACAAATCATTACCGTGGGAGCATGAAGATGGGAATTCTCGTACATGAACTGGCCCACGCCCGCGCAGGGGACAAAGGCAATACATCGAACGTCGCGGTGTTCGCATACAACGGTTCTGGTTGGGAAAAGTTGCGCCAGGAGCTCACGGCAGAACGTGTGGAAAGCGCTTTTTCTCACCTGGGCGCTGGTGCCGTGCGCCGGTACGAAGTTGAAAGCCTCAAGGCATTGAACTTCGTGATTCCCAAGGTGCTTGCCGGTGGCGTGACCCGCTCGCTGCGGCTGGACCCTCATGGCAAGACGCTCAGCGCCTTGATGCTCGGCATTGAGCTTTCCGATCAATAAGGCACCCCATGTACCCTCCAGCCGAAATACTGCAAACAGAAATCTTCGCGCAACTGCCTGAGTCGCTTCACCTGAGCGATCAGCCGTCCACGTGGCTGGACGCCCGCCATACGAAGATGCACTCCTTTCTGGAGGGCCCTGCCTTTGATCGCAGCGGCAACCTCTGGTGCGTCGACTTGGCGCATGGGCGCATCTTGCGCATCAGCCCCGCCGGTGAGTTTGAGGTGGTGGTGAGCTATGCAGGCGAGCCCAATGGTTTGAAGATTCACCGTGACGGGCGCATTTTCGTGGCAGACCATTTGCACGGTTTGATGCTGCTGGACCCTGTGGCCAAAACCATTCAGCCCTATCTGCAGCATGTGAAGCGGGAAGGTCTGAAGGGATTGAATGACCTCTTCTTTGCCTCCAACGGGGATCTTTACTTCACCGATCAGGGCGAGAGTTCCCTGGACAACCCCACTGGGCGGGTGTTTCGGCTGCGCGCCGACGGCAAGACCGTAGACCTGATGATGGACGGCTTGCCCGGCCCGAATGGCCTGGTCATGAACAAGGCCGAGAACGTGTTGTACGTGGCTTTGACGCATGACAACGCCATCTACGCTCTGCGCATAGAGCCCAATGGCACCAGAGGCAAGGTCAGCCGATTCATCCAGTTGTCCGGCAGCACGGCGGGGCCCGATGGTTTGGCCATGGACGAGGCGGGCAATCTTGCCGTGGTTCATGCGCAAGCAGGCACCGTATGGATCTTCAGTCCTATTGGTGAACCCCTCTACCGCATCCGTTCATGCACTGGCCTGCGCACCACCAACGTGGCATTTGGCGGTGCGGACCGCCGCACGCTTTTCATCACGGAAGCCGAGCGCGGCGCCATCTTGACAGCCCGCTTGCCCCATCCGGGCCGGCTGATGTTTTCCCACGCTGAATAATTTTTTTGATCAGGAGACAACGACATGAAACTTCATCGACTACTCGCAGGCTTGGGCCTGGCCCTGGGTTCCCTGGTGGCGACCGCGCAAACGGCCTACCCCAACAAACCCATCAGGTTGATTGCCACGTACGGACCGGGCAGTTCCATCGACATCATTGCCCGCCTCATTGCAAAGCCGCTCTCGGAACAGCTCGGCCAGCCCGTGATCGTGGACAACAAGCCGGGCGCAGGCGGTGACCTTGGCACCAACTTTGTCGCCAAGGCTGAAAAAGATGGCTACACGATAGGTTTTGCTTCTGCGGGCCCGATCACGGTCAATCCCAATGTCCGCAAGAAAATGCCCTACGACTCCATGACAGACCTGGTGCCCGTGGCCCTGATCGCCACCGGCCCCAACGTCATCCTGGCCAACCCTTCGCAGCCGTACAAGGATCTGAAAGAGCTGATCGCTTACGCCAAAGCCAACCCCGAGAAGGTGAGCTACGCCTCCGCAGGCATGGGAACCAGCGGACACATCGCGGGGGAGATGTTCCAGCACCTTTCCAAAGCCAAGGTATTGCACGTGCCGTACAAGGGCAACAGCGAAGCCATCACCGACACGCTGGGCGGGCGGACTCAGTTGGTCATCAGCGGTGTGCCCCCTATTCTTCCCTTCGTGAAGTCCGGCCAGTTGCGCGCACTGGCCGTGGCCGACACCAAACGCTCCCCTCTCCTGCCGGACGTTCCTACCGTCGCCGAAGCAGGCTTGCCAGGCGCCGAAAGCGTGGCCTGGTATGGCGTGGTCGCCCCTGCAGGCACACCCCCTGAAATTCTCGCCCGCCTGAGCGAAGAGATCGCCAAGGCAGTTCGCAATCCGGAGGTGCAGGAGAGATTCACCAGCCTGGGCATTGCCGCGGGTACGGAGAGCCGCCAGGATTTCGGCAAGCGCATGAGTACAGAGCACGCCCGGTTCAAGGAGCTGTTCAAGTCCATCAACCTGCAACTGGATTGATCTCCGAATGACTCAGACAGTTCTTATCGCGGGCGCTAGTGGCCTTGTCGGAACCACCGCCGTCGACTCATTTCTCAACGCAGGCTGGGAAGTCATCGCGGTCTCCCGGCGGCGCCCGGAAGTCGGCAGCACGAAACCGTTCAGGCATCTTTCGGTCGATCTGCAAAACGCTGAAGAATGCGCCAGTGCATTCGGGGACCTACCAGAAGTCAGTCATCTGGTGTATGCGGCGGTTTTTGAAAAACCCGGTTTGATTCAGGGCTGGCAAGACATGGATCAGATGGAAACCAACCTGAAGATGATTCGCAACGTGGTGGAACCCCTTGGCAAGGGGAGCCGGCTGCAGCACGTCTCCCTCTTGCAGGGCACCAAAGCCTACGGCGTACATCTGCACCCTATTCGCGTGCCCGCCAGAGAGCGCTATGCTCGTGACGACCATCCCAACTCCTACTGGTTTCAAGAAGACTACATCAAGGAAAAGTCGGCAGAAATCGGCTTTGGCTGGAATATCTTCAGACCAACGATTGTGCTGGGCCCCAACGTCGGCGTGGCCATGAACACTGTGCCTGTGATTGGCGTTTACGCTGCTCTGTGCAGGGAACTCAAGCAGGATTTCTCATACACCGGCCACATCTCTTTCCCCCGCGAGGCGGTGGACACGCGCTTGATTGGAGATGCCTGCGTGTGGGCCGCAGGCAATCGCCAAGCCTGGAATGAGCATTTCAATCTCACCAATGGAGAAGTGTTCAGCTGGAAAGACCTCTGGCCTGCATTAGCGGATTTTCTGCAAGTGAAGATAGGGGGTGACCAGCCTCAAAAACTGGCGGAGTATCTGCCCTCTCAAGCAGAGGTTTGGCAGAGCATCGTCAACAAGCAGGGGCTGCGTCCATTGACCATGGCCCAACTCCTGGGCGAATCTCACTATTCAGCCGACTCGAGGTTTGGCTATGGATTGAAAGCCGCTCCGGCACCCGCATTCGTGAGCACAGTGAAGATCAAGAATGCTGGCTTTCATCAGGTCTACGATACGGAGGCTTGTGTCAAGCACTGGCTGACGGTCTTGGCGGACAGAAAGATTCTTCCTGACCCTGCCAAGCACGCACCAGCGCTCTGATTCCTGAACTTGGTCGAATGGAAATCTTTAGCTAACTGCCTGGCTATCAGCGGACTGCATTGATGAATCAAGAGAAGCGTTGTGCCAAAGAGGCTGGCGTTTCGCTCTCAAGACCAAGCCCCTGCAGAATCCTGTTCATCTCGCCATAGGGCCTGTTCAATGCACAGCTCAGCAGTTCGATCGCGATGTCAAGATGCGGAGTTTCCACGCCAACAACTGCCCCTATCCGCTGTAGTGTGACCAACCCATAGGGAACATCTTCTTCTATGTACCTGTGGGAAACGCTCTCGGGTCCCTGAGACCCAAGTCCGGCCGCTTCTATCGACTGTGCAAGCGCAGCCAAATCATCGCCCTCCACCCCGAAGGAGAGCCGATAGTGATCGGCCAGAGAGCGCAGCTGAAGCCCCAGACGAAGCCCAATTTCCAGGCGCTCAGCATCGATCGCATTGGCTATACGAGTTCCCGCACTCGTGAAGTTGGCAAACAAGCGCCATGGCTCTCCATGCTCAATGCGCGTGAGGTTGGGTATGACTTGCCCGGCGTGCGCGACAGGATTGATATTGGCCAACAAGGTAGCCAAATGCGCGGGTGCAGCCTCGAAGCGATCGCCAAACAAGCGGGCGCAAACCTGCGTGAGCGCTTGAAGACGCTCACTCGGAAGCGCACTGACGCCAAGCCGCGGCCTCACGGTGGATACACGCGCGTGCAAGGGCTCAACTCGGCTGGCAGTGCCCAAAGTGGTACCCCATGCAATCAGTTCAGGACTGGATCCTTGCTTGGCCAGAATGTCCTTTAGCCAGAATTGCACCAGTGACAAGGCCCCACTGAAGATCACGGTCTGCTGGCTGCGCAGGAACGGAGCAGCCCTTCCAAGTACATCGTCGTAGGCGGTGGCAGGCAGCGCCACGAGTACGTGGCTCCAGCTTCCAAGCGAATCCGGACCCGCCATGTTTTCAACCTCCACTGCGGATTCAAGCTTCCCGGAGCACCGAAGCGTGATGCGTGCACCCTGCACAGGCGTGCGAGGCGACCAAAGGCCTACCCGATGCCCCGCCAAACTGGCCAGCGTGGCCGACAGAATACCGATGGGGCCCGCGCCAATGACGGCGAGATCGAGTGAATCAGCCATGGGTGGCAACCCTCTCTAAACAGGTATAGCCGAAGCTTGCGTCATGTTCGATCGCCGCAGCGGAGCGATCTGAGGCCAAACCAAACCCGCCACCGCCTGCCGATTCATGAACAATAAGATCACCGGGCAAGATGGCCACCGTGCCCGAGACCGCGTGCAATTCAAAACTCTCATCGCCGCGCCTGATCTGAACGGAGTTGGGCTGCCCTGGCTCTCCCCCAGCCAGACCGGGCGGAGGCACGATCACGCCATCTCCGGTAGGCGTCATGCGGCCGGGCTGCACGCCTTCGTAGCGGAACGCGTAGGTGGCACCAAGCCCACCTCGGTGCAAGCCCTTGCCACCAGAGTTCGGACGCAGCGAATATTGCTCTACGTGCAGAGGAAATACGGCTTCTGTCCTTTCCACGCTGGGTGAAGGCGTAGCTCCCGGACTTTGAACCACCCCCAGGTTGGACCAGCCGTCTCCACCGGCATGAGCACCCGCAGCGCCACGATTGGCAAAGTGATGCCACACCACATTTCTGCCCGTCCTGTCCTGACAAGCAATGGCCACCCTGAAGCGCCTTGCAAAGCCGGCAATCACCTGATCAGGCACTATCTTGGAGAGTGCGCCGAGTATGGCCTCAATGATAGGCGCAGCAGTGAGCGTAGTGCACGCAGTCACTGGCGCTGGCTCGTTAGGATGTACCAGGCTACCAGGCCTTGTGAGAATGCGCACGGGCCGCATGGTCCCACCGCTTTGTCTGCCTTCACCGGAACTCACATAAGCAAAGGCTGCGCTAACAGCCGCCGTCGTATTGGCCAGCGGGGAGTTCACAAACTGCGTCACCTGATCATCAGTGCCGCGAAGATCGACGATAGCTTCACTACCGGCCACCTTGACCCTGACGTGAATGCGGGGCGGACGTGCTCCCGGCGTCAAGGGGTCAAGCCAGCTTTCGCCCTCTTCCACTCCGTCTGGCCATGCGGCAAGCGTTGCGCGCATCGCAGCTTCACCTGCAGCCAGAATGGCTTTGCCACAAGCGGCCAGGCAAGGCACTCCATAGTGATCCGCCAAAGCGCGCAGCCGTACGGCACCCGCTTGCACAGAGGCGAGTTGGGCCAGAAGGTCTCCACGCATGTCTGCCGGCGTGCGGGAGTTAAGGCAAAGCAGATCAAGCAATTCATCGTCCAGTTGGCCAGCGCGTACCAGGCGAACAGGGGGGACCCGTATGCCCTCATGCCAGATTTCCGTCGCGCTTGGGCTGTAGCCTCCCGGGGAAATGCCGCCAATGTCGCCTTGGTGTGCGCGGTTCACCACCCAGAACGCAATGACCCCATCGACCACCACCGGAAGGCACAAGGTCATATCCGGCAAATGGCTCCCGCCTCTGTAAGGATCGTTCAGAAGAACGGTATCGCCATCGGCCAGCTTCTCACCGAACCGCTCACGTGCCGCCAGCAACGCAAATCGCAAGGCACCAAGGTGAATGGGAAGGCGCTCTGCCTGAGTCAATAGCTCTCCGTCTGCATCAAAAATAGCGGCCGAAAAATCTCTTGACTGATTCAGGATGGGCGAGAACGCAGTGCGTGCCATCACGTCCACGGTTTCGTCCACTATCGCGGCAATACGAGCTCGAACGACTGCCAAGGTCACAGGGTCTACTGATTGCAATGTCATTTCAGGCCTCCACCGAGAGGAGCAGCAAGCCCCGTCCACCTCTAACCAGGGTTTCGTCTTCACGCACCACGATCACGCCGCCACAGTCGCACAGTAGCGGGCCGCGTTGCGCAGTGGCTTCGCTGACATCGCCCACGTCAACCACGGGCCAGGAGCGCCACTCCCCACTTTGATGAACAGATCGGCTAGCGCTCCTGCTCCGTGATTTCGCAGGCATACCACCCTGCGGCCGTTCGGGCATATGGTGCGATTGCGTCGCAACCAGCCTCAAGGTGTCCAAAACGCAGGCCTCATCACGATGTGCATGGCCGAACAGAGCCTGGTAGCGCGCCTCGAAGCGAGCCGCCAAGCCATCCATGGTCCCGCTTTGCAACTCGCTTGCGTTAAGTGGCACGGGTACGGTGCCGGCTTGCTTCGCATAGCGGCACTCTGCAATCCAGGCCATATCCATGAGGTCAAGGGCACCTGCCGTCGAGTGCCGGCTTTGCCACCTCGCCAACTCGCCTTGCATGTCTTTGACGATCGCCACAACCTGGGACGCCGGCAACGCGCTCATAGCCAAGCCTATATGTCTGATGGTGTCGAACCTGATCTCCGCATCAAGAAATCCGGCAGCCGAGAGTACCGATCCCGCGGTGGGTGCCACCGCCATCGCAGCGCCAATCTCTCTTGCGACGGCACCCAGAAGCAAGCCCCCTGCCCCGCCAAACCCCACCAAAGCCATGTCGCGCGGATCAATTCCTTTGCCGACTGTGGCTGCCCGCACTCCTGCGGCGACCACGGTGGCGGCAAGCGTCACGACGGCCTCTGCTGCAGCCTCCAAAGACAGGCCCAGCGGAATTGCGACGTCGCTGGTGATCGCCGCGGCGGCCAATTCCTTCGACAAAGTCAAACCGCTGGTCTCACCAAGCCCGCTGTCAGCACCATTCGGCAGAAAACCGAGTACCACCGCCGCGTCCGTCAGGGTCGCTCTCATCCCACCGCGACCATAGGAAGCCGGACCCGGTACCGCTTGAGCACTCTCAGGCCCCACCTGAAGCACACCATCTGCGCCTACGCGTGCGATAGAGCCGCCACCCAGGCTCAACACATTGATATCGATGGTGGGCAAGCCAATGACATACGCGTCGGTGCTGGTCAACAAGCGCTCTTGCGCCTGCCCCTCAAGTACCACAGAAATATCCGTGGTGGTGCCTCCGACATCGAACGCCACTACGTCGCGCCCTAGCTGGCGTGCAATGTTGGCAGAGGCAATGGCTCCGCCCGCCGGGCCGCTGTTCACGAAATGGGCTGCTCGATCGCTGGCAGCAGTCAGTGGCAAAAGGCCTCCGGAGGACTGCATGACCTGGGTGCGCACTGATTGGCCCGCTGTCTCTTCAAGCCGTTTCCCCAGGCGTTCGAGGTAGCTTTGCAACACCGGAGCCACGCTGGCCTCAATCGCTGCGGTTGAAAAGCGTATGTATTCGCCTTGTTGTGGCAGCACGCGATGCGATAGCGATATGGGCCCTGTCCAACCTGATTCACGCAGCCACTTTTCCAGCAGAAGCTCATGCGCCGGGTTGCGGTGCGCATGCAATAGACCGACGACGATGGCTTCCACCCCACGCGCGAGCACCGCAAGTAGGGCCTCGCGTGCCTGACCCTCATCCAAAGGTATGAGGACAGAACCGTCATAGCCCATCCGCTCGGTCACCTCAAACCTGTTGGGGCGTTCGACAAGGGGTTGCGGCATAGGCACGCGCAAGCGATAACGATCAGCACGCGTGCCGTCGCGAAGCTCCAATACGTCTCTAAACCCACGCGTGGTCAACAAGCCCAAACGCGTGCGCTGCCCTTGCGCCAACACGTTGGTCGCAATGGTGGTGCCATGAACAAACTCACCAGCGGAAGAAAGCAATTGGCGCGCATCCTGCCCAAGCTGCTGCGCCAGCGCAGCGATGCCATTCAACACCCCTTCTACGGGGTCTCGAGGCGTAGTAGCCACCTTGGCGAAAACAATCTCTCCATTTTCCTGACGGACCGCCACGTCGGTGAAGGTGCCGCCCACATCGCAAGCAAGCCGAAACGCCATTCAAGTCTCCTCTTTCTTCTTGGTCAATGTCATTCGGCCTTGATACCCGTTCGTGCGATCAGCTCTCGCCATTTCTCGGACTCTGCAGTGACATGCCGCGCCAACTGCTCAGGTGTTCCGCCGCTGCCATCAAGGCCCAGAGTCACGAACCGCGCCTTCATTTCTGGCTGCTTCAGAGCATCATTGACGGCACTATTGAGCTTGGTGATGATGGGGGCTGGCGTACCCGCCGGAGCAAACAATGCGAAGACCGTTGCCGAATCAAAACCGGGGTAACCCAGTTCTGCGATGGTAGGAACATCTGGCATGGCAGGCGTGCGACGGCTGGAGGTCACTGCGAGGGCCCGGACTTTTCCTGCTTCAACAAGTGGCCTGGCGGAGGCAATGTCCAGCGCCACCATCTGCACCTCGCCGGAGAGGAGCGCCTGAAGGGACAGACCTGTTCCCCTGTAGGGCACATCCAGCATTTTCAGTCCCGCTGTGTTGGCGAGCAACACGGAGGCCATGTGGCTGGTGCCGCCGATACCACCCGAGCCATAGGAATATTTATCTGGATTGGCGCGTACGTGCGCAATGAAGCCCGGCAAATCCTTCGCAGGCACAGAAGGATGGACACAGATGATCTGCGCGTTGGTAGCCACCAAGGCAACCGGCGCAAGGTCGGACATCTTGTACTGAGTGGCGGGCAACAAATGCGGCGCAATTCCATAAGTACTGTTGGTGCCGAGCAGCAGGGTGTATCCGTCGGGTGCGGAGCGGGCTACTGAGCCAAAGCCAATGGTCCCTGCAGCACCGCCGCGCGCTTCCACCACGAAAGCCTGGCCCAATATGGCCCCCATGCGATCTCCGACCAACCTGGTCGTGACGTCGGCAGAACCACCTGCCGGCCAAGGAGAGATAAGACGCACCGGTTTGGACGGATACGCATCTTGAGCATACGCACCCCTGCTGCTTAATAGTGCAGTAGCACCCAAAGCGTGCACAAGGACATGACGACGATTCAGATGGGCCATTTTCAATTTCCTCATGGTTGGTTGCTTGTTAATATGAACTCAGTATGCGGGTGCCACTTGGCTTCAGTCCAATCGCAATACACGATGGACCGATAAGCTTTAGCGATCCTGGTTTCTTGAAAAAAACTCGCCGGTAAGTCCGGTTGGCGGAGTAAGCGGCTTTGGCTCAACGTGTCACCATTCGGCAGATGGAATGCTTTATTGCCGTGGCGGAAGCCGGGCATTTCACAGTCGCCGCCTCGCGCCTGGCGCTGGCACAACCGGCACTCACCGCGACCATCCAGAAACTCGAAGGCGAGCTGGGCGTCAAGCTCTTCAATCGATCCGCAAGGCACGTTGAATTGACGGAAGCAGGGCGTGATCTGTTGCCCATCGCTGAGCGACTGCTTCAGGATCTCGATCACACCGTCAGTGACATGCGTGGATTTGCAAGAGGCAGCCGAGGCCACGTAAGCGTTGTCGCGGCACCATCTGCGTTGGAGGCCATCCTGGCGCCCGCCATCGAAGCATTCACGCAGAAGCACCCTGAAGTGCGCATCACCATCCGCGACGCTGCCGCAGATGAAGTGCGCAAGCGCGTGCAGTCGAGATCTGCTGATTTCGGTTTGACGAGTCGAACGGTAGACGATGCCAGCCTGGTCTTCGAGACCTTGGCGCACGATCATCTAGGCTTGGTATGCAGTCCCCATCACCCGCTGGCTCAGTTGGGTGATCAGTTGAGTTGGGATCAGCTCAAGGGACATGAGCTCGTTGGCCACACGCTGGACACGAGCACTCGCCAGCAACTGCAGACCGCGCCAGACCTCGGACTCATCCTCGCCGAACCGAAATACCAGGTCTCCAGCGTGACGAGCCTGCACTGGATGATTCGAGGCGGCCTGCGCGTGGCGATTGTTCCTGCACTGGTTGCCGCTTTACCGATGCTGAGAGATCTCAGTTTTCGCGCTCTGACAGCGCCACTTATTCGTCGCGACGTCGGGCTACTCTTCCGGAGAGATATGGAACTGAGCCCGGTGGCTGAGCGCCTGGCCCAAGAGTGCCGCAAGGTCAGCGGCGAACTCGCCAGCCGTTCGACTTAAGCCTTCCCACACCACTCCCTACCGACGTGCATTTAAAGGCTTCTATCGCCAACGACAAGGCGCGTCCCAACTCTGAATCGATAGATGACTGGCCACATAGTTTGAGCTAAACCAAATGGTTTTTGATGCAACAGAGTAATTACTGACATTTTTGTCACAACGTTCTGAAATGGGCTATACCCAAAATAGATTTCGTGCTCAAATGTTTTTTTAGTTACAACTCCTTGCGGGTTGTTTTCATTAGATCCCTTCCAGGAAATGCATATGGAATCTCGTAAGTTGGCAATTGCGGCAGTACTGTCGCTCGGTGCAGCAGGCCATGCCATGGCAGCAGATTGCGTCAATGGCGTCAACGCAGCGGGCAGTTGCACAGTGCCTGTCGGGGTGACGAGTATGACGATTGAAGCCTGGGGCGGCGGTGGCGGTGGCGGATCTAACGACTTGGGCAGAGACGGTCTTCCAGGTGGCGGCACTGGCGGCGGCGGCGGTTCCTATTGCAGAGCCGTTGTGGCGGTTTCTGCAGGCAGTACCTTGCGGGTGCAGGTTGCAGCAGGCGGCACGGCTGGCGTGGCCAACACAGTGGACTGGACGCAGCCCGGAACTTTCAGCACTGGAGGTGGTTTGTCCGCCGTCACAGGTCCAGGCGTAGCAGGGGTGACAGCATCCGGTGGAGGCGGTGGCGGGGGCAGTACCGTCAGTTTGAACTATTCCAGCACCGCCATAGGCGCTCCGGGAGGTGGCGGGACCGCAAGCGCTGGCGGTGCTGGGGGCGCTGGAGGCAACGGTTACTTAGAAAGTGATGGAGCACACGGCGGCGGTGGCGGCGCAGGAGCGATAGGCGGTATGGGCGGGGCCGGTGGCGCGGGCAGCGAGGGCTTGCCTGGCGTTGACGGTGACCCATGGAATGGCACTCCGGATGAGGCGGGCATTCCTGGCAGTCCGGGCACCGACGGCGGAGATGGTGGCAATGGTGGGCCGGGAGGAGACGGCACCTTGGCGGGTGTAGGCGGAAATCCTGGAACGGCAGGTAGTGGAGGCTATGGCGGAGTAGGCGGTACTGGTGCACCAGGCTATCCTCAAGGCGCTACCGGGACAAACGGCAATCCTGGAACTCCAGGAACCCCAGGGGCCAACGGCCAAACCCTGCCACCCGACCAGGCGGTGACAGCGTGCACTGGCGAAGCCATAACCGGAGCGTCCGGGTCAGGCGCCAACGGCGGGAGTGCAGGCGGCCCGGCCGAAGGGGTCGGCAGCGGTGGCGCAGGTGGTCAAGCCGGCCAACCAGGCATGGTACGCATGAGTTTTTCTATAGCCCCGCCAATAACGCCTGTGAAGCCCACCGCAGTTCCAACGCTGGCACAGTGGGCACTTCTTCTGTTGTCTTCTGCGCTTGCAGTATTGGCCATGCTGCAGCGGCGTCGTCAGGGCTTGAAATAACGCATGGCCGCGTAGCGACCCTTGCCAAGGCGCGCAGCCTTGGCGCGGTCCGCGCTTTGCCCTGCACGCCCTGCCGCCCCGGCGCACAGCCGATTTATCTGCTCACTGCACTAGTGTTGGAGCTGTTTAAACGGCGCGCTTAGATAAACGTTTGAATTTTGCAATTGATCTGACTCCTGATCAAAAAATAAAATTAACAAAGATAATTAAAATAAACAAAACACCCATTTTTCGAACCGGACAGTTCCTGAGGTATTTCTCACACTTCCCCGTGCTATCGAAGATGCAAGGGGTGTACGAAGGCCTGGACCACATGGTCGAATTCACGCTCACGTTCCAACCCCGTCTGTTGAATCGGCCAAATACATTCAAGGAACTTCGAATGAAACTCCGTCACTTCGTACGAGCTGGCGCCGCAATATCTCTCTGCGCAGCAGGCCACGCCATGGCCGCTGATTGCGTTAACGGGGTCAACGCTGCAGGCAGTTGCACAGTACCAGTTGGTGTGACGAGTATGACGATTGAGGCCTGGGGCGGCGGCGGCGGTGGCGGGTCAAACGACCTTTGGAACGGAATTCCCAGCGGAGGCAGTGGCGGCGGCGGAGGCTCCTATTGCAAAGCAACCGTAGCGGTGACTGCCGGCAGCACCTTGATGGTTCAGGTTGCAGCGGGAGGAAACGCTGGCGTGGCCAACACCGTGGATTCAACCAAACCTGGAACCTTCAGTACAGGTGGTGGTTTGTCTGCGGTTACTGGTCCAGGCGTGGCCGGAGTGACCGCCAACGGGGGCGGTGGCGGCGGAGGCACTACGGTCGATTTTAATTTCTACAGTCCAGCACGAGGAGCGCCAGGGCTAGGTGCCACCGCAAGCACTGGCGGCACCGGAGGTGCCGGGGGTGCGGGAGGCCCTGGCAATGGCGGAGCTCATGGAGGAGGTGGCGGAGCCGGGGCTGCAGGAGGCCAAGGCGGAGCAGGTGGCAACGCCGGCAATGGGAACGATGGCGATTCTGGAGGCCCTTGGGACGGCACATCCGTCGGCGAAGGATCAACAGGGGGTCAAGGTGGGGACGGCGGGAATGGCGGAAATGGTGGCCCCGGAGGGAACGGCACCGTTGCAGGCCTTGGGGGCGAGGCTGGACTTGCAGGTCCCGCCGGTGCCGGGGGCCCAGGGGGTCAAGGGTCACCGGGCTATCCTGATGGTCCGCAGGGCATTCCCGGAAATCCTGGCATTCCCGGAAACCCGGGTGCCGATGGACAAACCTTGATCGGCCCATTGGCGATTGCAGCTTGCTCAGGCGAGGCCTTTGCCGGTGCGAACGGAGCAGGCACGAACGGCGGCAATGCAGGCGGCCCGGCGGCAGGCGCAGGCAGCGGGGGCGCTGGTGGCCAGGCGGGCCAACCAGGCATGGTGCGTATGAGCTTTACTTTGGCCCCGCCAGTAACGCCTGCGCAACCAACACCAGTTCCAACGCTGGCACAGTGGGCGCTCATGCTACTGTCTTCTGCGCTTGCCGCATTGGCGATGCGGCGCATGCGGGGCATGCGGCAGCGGCGGAGCTAGCGCTTGAAAGACACCGTGAGTCCTCGGCCAGGCTCCATGGTGCCGTAGCGATAGGAGCACTTCATGGGCCGTTTTTCAATCTAAGGTAACGGCCCTAGCACGTCTCAAGAATGCGCGACCTGGCCGAGAAGTGCATCGGCCAGTTCATCGGCCGGCAGCACGTCCGCATATTTGCTGGCAATGTCGAACAGATTGACTGCGTGCGACGTTTGCGAGCGGTCGTAGACAGCATCTTGAGGCACAACCACCTTGAAGTTGAGCGCGCAGGCATCGACTACCGTGGCACGAACACAACCGCTGGTCGTGCATCCTGTGACCACCAGAGTATCGATACCTAACCCGACCAAATAACTGGTGAGTGCCGTGCCATGGAACGCACTGGCCTGGAACTTGGGAATCAGGATGTCGCCGGGTTTGGGGGCGACCTCGGCCACGAACTCATATGCGTGCTGCGGTACGTCCATCACTCCGGGAACCTTGTTCTCAAACTGCCCTCGGTCATGGGCCCCCTTGGGTGCCACATGCGGATAGAGAATGGGCGCCTTGATTACTCGGAACACCTCTATGAGGCGGGCAATATGCGGTACTGCTCGCCAGCCATACTCACCACAGCTGGTCGGCATGGTGAGGATGGCCTCCTGGATAGGCAAGGGCTTGTCACCCATGGAGCGGTATTGCACATCGATGATGAGCAGAGCCGGCTTGCTGCCAATTCCAGTGGGTGAACCCCAGCCCGCCTGACGATAAATTGCCAGCTCTTCAGCTGGGATGATGCCGTCCCACGGACGGGCTTTGGGTGCTATTGCGGCCATCTTCAAATCTCCACCTTGGTCGCGTCGTACGACAAAAGCCAGTCGTAGCGATCACGCACCGCCTGAGCCGACCACTGCTGCTGAATGTAGGGGCGTGCCGTTTCAATGCGCTCAAGCTCCGGGCTATGGAAAATATGCAGCATCTCCAGCGACTTGGCCTTGGTCAGGTTGGCGCGTTCAATCCGCGCAGCGTCATAGCGCCGCAGGGCACCTTCCACGTCTTCGGGAGAATCCTCCAGGCAACGTGCCAATACGTAGGCGTCTTCCATGGTCACGTTCACGCCCATTCCCAGATAAGGCGTCATCGAATGGCAGGCATCCCCCACCAGGGTGGCGCGCCCCTTGGACCAGGCTTCGAGCGGATCCCGGACGAACAAGCCCCAGCGAAAAAGGTTTTCCGACTGCATGAAGAGGTCGAGGATGTCCTGGTTCCAACCCTCAAAATCCTTGAGGGCATCCGCAAGCTCTCCGCGTTCTGACCATGACTCAGCCTGCCATTGCTCGCTGTCGACCTGCGCAGAAAAACTGACAAACTGCTCACCGTCACGTTGCACTGGGTAGGTCGTCACATGGGCGGTGGGGCCAATCCAGGTAGAGGCCAGTGCCTTTTGATGCTGAGGCTTCAGGCGCGACATCGGCGCCAGCCCGCGCCAGGCGTTGGCACCCGTGTAGCGTGCTGGCGCCGCTCCAAACAGCGACTGTCGGACACGCGAATGCGCGCCGTCACACCCCACCACGACATCACCCTCCACGACCTTGCCGTCATCCAGCAGCAGCCGCGCCCTCCCATTGAGCGTCTCTGCGCCTATCGTACGCACGCCAAAATGAACGGCATCGGGCTTCAGGGCAATCACGGCTTCATACAGCACGCGTTGAAGCTCTGATCGCAGGACCTGGATCAAAGTATGATCCGCTTTGGAGGCTTGCCCGTCCCGGTTGTAGACCGAATGTTCTTCACCCGTCTTCCAGAATCGGACCACGCGATCTTGAGGCGGCAAATTGATGGCTTCGACGGCCTCCTTCAGGCCCAAGTCTGCAAGAACTCTGCTGCCATTGGCAGAAATCCACAGACCTGCTCCCACTTCGCGCAACTCAGGCGATGTCTCATAAATATCGACATCAATCCCCTTTTTAAGCAAAGCGGCGGCCAATGTGAGTCCGCCCATGCCGGCACCGGCGATGATCACGTGCAGGCTTTGGCCTGGCTTTTCCTTGTCTGTCATTTTTGCTCCGATTGATAGCGTTCTGGGTTTTGAGCGAGATCGAGAATGGCCTCGATGATCTTGACGTAGCCGGTACAGCGGCAGATGTTGCCGCGCAGGTAGTGGCGCACTGTGGCTTCCGACGGCTTGGGCTCCACAGCCAGCAGTGATTTGACGGCGAGGATCATTCCTGGAGTGCAGAAACCACATTGAAGTGCGCCATGTGCGATGAAGACGCGCTGCACGGGGTCAAGCCGCGTGCCATCAGCCAGGCCTTCAATCGTGGTGACGTTTCGTCCTTCGACATCCGCGCACAGCGTAGTGCAGCTGGATACTGGCATGCCATCGACCAGCACAGTGCAAGCGCCGCAGACCTGAACATCGCAAGAGCGCTTGGTACCCTTAAGACGCAGGCGCTCACGCAGCACATCGATCAGCATCTCGCGCGGCTCGATCTCGACCGACTCGCCCCGTCCATTGAGCGTCATGTCCACACGCATCAGCGGAATTTCGTAAGGAGTTTCATTCATATTCTTTCCCCATCCCACTGCGCGTCATGTGTAGTGAATGAAGCGCAAGAAAACTCAAAAGGTCTGCGGAGCAAGCCAAGCGCGGGCTGCCGCGGAGCTGGCTTTGCCAGGCCGCTGGCTGCGTACCGCTCAAGGGACGGCGCCTAAGCGCCTCAGGCGTGAGCTTGATCACATCTCCCGCGGCGCGAAAGGGAGCGAAAATCAAATGGCTGCGGAGCAAGCCAAGCGCGGGCTGCCGCGGAGCTGGCTTTGCCAGGCCGCTGGCTGCGTCCCCCCAAGGGGGATGGCGCGTTAGCGCCTCAGGGGGGAGCCTTTTCACCAGCATGCCTCCATCGCTCGCTGCGCCAGCACGCTGACCAGATGGCGCTTGTAGTCGGCACCACCGTGAAGGTCGTCATGCGCCTCAATGGAGGCTGCTTCTGCTGCCAGCACAGGCGCTAGTCGTGTCCAGACCTCCTGAAAAGTCAAATCAGGCTTGAGCGCGTTCGCGGCATCTTCCGTGGCACTCAAACGCTGCGGGGTGCTGGTAATGGCACCGGTCCAAAGGCTGAGACGCTTGGGGCCGTCGGAAGACCACACCGCAGCCACGCCGACTGCAGGACGCTCGGTATGGCCAAAGCAGCGATAGGCCGAACGCGTGCCACCTGATTGCGGGGGCACTTCAATAGCCACCAGGATTTCATTCTCTTCCCGCGCGGTGGTGAATTCACTCAAATGGAATTCGCGTGAGGGCACCGTGCGCGTACGCTCAGGGCTGGCCAAGACCATGCGTGCATCCAACGCACAGAGCATGGTGGGCGCATCTGCATGCGGCTCAGCAAAGCAAAGCACGCCACCTAGGGTTCCGGCCACGCGCACACGAATATTGGCCACGTTGTCACTGAGTTCGGCATAGCCAGGCAGCAAGCGACACACCAGTGGGTCGCGAGCAATGGTGTGATGCGATGACAAGGCACCAATGACCAGAGTGCCGTCTTCACGCGTATGAATGCTCCGCAACTCAGGCACTTGTTTAAGGTCAATCACGTGTTCGTAGTGCAGCACGCGTGCCTTGAGCGCTACCAGGAGTTCGGTACCGCCAGCGTGGAATGTGGCCTCATCTGCGTAGACGGCCTTGAACGCAAGCGCGTCCTCCAGGCTCGTAGGGCGATGCAGCTCGAATCGTGCGGGGCGCATCAGTCTTCTCGTTGGCCAAGGCCTGCTGCCACGCCGAGCATCGGTGCCACCAGCCACCACCAGTCAGCTTGCCCAAGTATCCAGGCGACATGCGCGACCGCAAACCCAACCGCCACACTCACTCCTACGCGCGGCCAGACCAGAACCAGCTCCACGCGACGTGGGCGGGATTTCACGGTTTCAGACACGCCCGACGCAGCTCCCGCATTCGATGTGGCAGATGCGCTTGCCACGGGCAAGACAGATGGCGCACTGGCCGCAGGTTTGGTTGTACGAGGGGTTGATGCGGGTAAGGACGCACCGGCCTGCGGGGAAGACGTGACAGCCGGGGAAGTACCGAACTGCGCCAGCTCGTCGCGAAGTCGCTTCTCAAACTCGGCGAACAACTCCTCAGAGCGCTTTTTCACCACCGGATAGCCAAGCGCCGCAAGTCTGCCTGCGACCACCATCTGAGCGTCCACGCCGAGCCTGCACGCAGGAGTGCCTGCCTTGCTCTGCTCCTCCAGGTCCACCTTCATGCGCACGTCAATGGTGGTGCCGGTGAACTTGTCTCGCCCCGTCGCGCTGAGCTCCACCTGCTTTTCAAGCGTGTGAGATTCCAGCACGATGCGCGTGGGCACTTCCAGTTTGAAAGGCCCGATCTTCTGCTTCATGACGGCAGAAAACTCCTTGAGCGGCTCCACTTCCGTGACGTTCTCGCAACCGGGGATCAGCCCTGCGACTCTTTGCACGTCGAAGAAGATTGCCCAGAGCTGAGCGGCCGTGGCTGGCAATGTAGCGTCTATCTTGAAATCCATGGTTGTCTCCTAGCGACGTTCGTTCTTGGCGGCTTGCAATGCTCGCCATACGCGTTCTGGCGTCAGCGGCAGCTCTTTGATGCGTACACCCCACCCCTGGTAGAGGGCATTGGCGATAGCCGGTGCAATTGGCAAAATGGCGCCTTCTCCGCCACCACGGGCGCCGAAGGGGCCTGGTCCGTCACCGCTTTCTATGAGGACGGTGCCCACATGTTGCGGGGCGTCTTCCATCGTCGGAACCTTGTAGTCGAAGAGCGTTCCATTGACGATCTGGCCATCTTCGTAGATGTATTCTTCAGTCAGGGCGTGACCCATCCCCATGACCATCGCCCCTTCGTCCTGCCCTTCAGCAGCTTTGCGGTTGATCACATGGCCCAGATCGGCGGCGCCCCCAACCCGCAGCACGCGTATAGCGCCTGTGCCTTCATCCACTTCAATCTCGCAGGCTTGGGCACCCGTTTCCCAGAACAACGGCGCCAACTTGAAGTCCCCATTCTTTGTTGCCGAGTTGATGCGGCCAACGCCCAGGAACTCGCCCGCTGCCATGCCGTTAAGACGGGTCAAGAGTTCAATGATGGTCACCGACTCCCCCGGCCCTTCCACCCTGCCCTCTTCCAGCCGGTAGTCCTGCGCAGATCCGCCCAGCAGCTCGGCCGCGGTCTCGGTGACTTGTCGAACAATGTCATCGCAGGCCATCTGCACGGCCAAGCCAATGATCACCGTGGACCGGCTCGCGCCCGTTCCCCAGTCGTAGGGGGCCTGCAAGGTATCTGGCTCCGCAACGGCAATCATGCGCACAGGTTGGCGCAGTGCCTTGGCGGCAATGATCCGCAATACGCCCCGGTTGCCCTGGCCAATCTCCACCGTATTGGCGGACACATTCACCGAACCGTCCGCGCGCAGCCGCACGATAGCTCCGCCCACGGGAACGATGCCGGGATCACTCACGCCCACCGCTACACCGCGGCCCAGACGGTGTGTGTGCTCAGGCTCTGGCAGTTTGTCCAGTGCTTGCAGCGCCTGATTCAGCGAGTTGCGCATATCCACATCGAGTGGACGCAAGTCTGGCTTGATGGTCTGGCCCTTGTCTGCCATGTTGGCCATGCGGAATTCAATCGGATCGCGGCCCAAAGCTGCCGCCATGATGTCCATCTGTGATTCAGTTGCCCAAACGGCCTGCGGGCCACCGATAGACCGGAACGCGGCTCCTGGCACCGTATTGGTGTAGACGCCAATGGCTTCCAGTTTGAGATTGGGTATGTGGTACGGGCCAATCGCGCGGATCGCAGCTTTGATGGCAATCGCTGGGCCGGTATCAGCATAGGCGCCACCGTTGAGTACAGCGCGCACAGATTTCGCGATGATTCGGCCATCCGCGTCGACGGCGGTCTTCAGTGAGACTTCAGCATCCAGCCTGCGGCAGGTCAACATGGATTCTGCTATCGACAGGCAGACCCGCACGGGAGCACGTGCTTTCCAGGACAGCGCGGCCACCAGTGGATCAATCTTCACCGACGCTTTGCCGCCAAACCCCCCGCCTACATACGGCGAATGCACGCGCACGCAAGCAAGGGGAACACCCAGAATCTCGGAGCACACGCGTTGAATCGCCGTGGGAGTCTGTCCTCCGCTCCAGATCTCGAGCGAGCCCGGCTTCCAGTGCGCCAGGCATACATGCGGCTCCATGGCGAAATGAAACACCATGGGGAAAGTAAAAGTGTCTTCAAATATACGAGCGGCACTGGCGTACGCCTGGTCGACATCTCCCGATGCGTACTGCCAGCTCTGGAAGATATTGGTTCCTTCCACGGGTGATGCTTCACCACGGAAATAGAAGTCCTTTAACTTGACCATGTCCTCATGAACCAGTGCGGCGCCTTCGGCCATGGCCTCCTTGGCGGTGGTCGCGAAGGACAGCGGCTCGTAGTCCACCATGATGGCGTCAAGCGCCTCTTCAGCAGTGGCTTCGTCTATCGCCGCCACCGCGGCGACCGGATCGCCTACATAACGCACCTTGTCTATCGCGATCACGGGCCGATCACGCAAGGACAAGCCCCAACGTACTGAGTTGCCTGGCAGATCCTTCATGTCGCTGCCCGTCAGCACCGCGACGACACCCGGCATGGCCAACGCGGCACTGACGTCTATGCTTCGGATACGAGCATGAGGTACGGTGCTGCGCAAGATCTTCCCGTGCAGCATGTCAGGTACTTCTACGTCGCTCGCATAGGTCGCTGCGCCGGTCACCTTTTGCAGATAGTCGGCGCGCGGCTCCTCATGGAGCGGCAGATGCGTGGGAGTGTGCATGGGTGAAAGGTTCAGTGGGTCACTCTGAGAGCGTAATGTTGGCGCGTGCGATCACGTCCCTCCACATGGCGGTTTCTGCAGACTGGCGCTTGTTGACCTCCTCAGGACTGCTGGAGATGGGCTCTACACCTACGGCGTTCAGACGCTCTTTCACTTCGGCCGAGGCCATGGTCTTGGCGATCTGCGGCACCATCTTGGCCACCACGGCCTTGGGCGTTCCTGCAGGTGCATACAAAGCGAACCATGTGACTGCTTCGAAACCCGGCAATGCTGTTTCAGACAGCGTGGGCACATCAGGCAAAGCTTGCGAACGTTTGGCCGTGGTCACAGCCAGCGCTTTGAGCTTGCCCGCCTTGATCTGACCCAGTACGGCTGGGCCTTGCTCGATGGCCATCACAGTACGGCCCGCAATCAGATCTACCACCATGGGACCACTGCCCTTGTACTGCACGGCGAACACATCGACGTTCGCACGCTGTTTGAAGAGCTCCATGAACACATGTTGCGATGTGCCTATGCCGGCAGACGCATAGCCGAACTTGCCTGGATTAGCCTTGAGATAGGCAATCAATTCCCCAATGGTGTTGACTGGCAGGGTGATGGGCACGACCACATACGACGGGTTCAAGCCCAGCAGTGAAATGGGCTCCACACGTTGTGCCACGGCTTTCATCCTGTCGTTCAACTGAGGCAGGATGGAAAACATGGACGACGCGCCGATCAGCAGGTTGTAGCCATCTGCAGCTTGGCGAGAAACGAACTCCGCACCGATGATTCCGGAGGCGCCTGCCTTGTTATCCACCACCGTCGGTTGGCCCCATTCGGCCAGACCGTTGGCAACGGAGCGCGCATAGAGATCTGTGGCACCACCGGGTGGATACGGCGCCACCACGGTGATTGCTTTGCTGGGGTAGGCCTGCGCCTGCACCCCCGCTGAAGCTACGGCCAGGCTGGCACCACAGACCACCATTAAGAATTTCTTCCATTTCGACATTGCAGCAACTCCAAAAGAGGTTGAGACGTGAAAACCGGGGACATTTCGTCAGAGGGAATAGCGTTCCGTCTACGAGAATTACATTCTGTACAACGGCACGATACAATGTCAAGCAGTTTTTTCGCAATTTATTCATGCCCCAGGAACCAGAGAACGATCAGAAGCCAGGAGGAGGAGTCGCCGCTGTAGAGCGTGCGTTCGCCATACTCAATGCGTTTCGGCCGGGAGATGCTTCACTGCCTCTCAACGAGATCGCAAGACGCACGGGCATGTACAAGAGCACCATCCTTAGGCTCATCACCACATTGGTGCAGGAACACTGCATCGTGCGGCTGGGCGATGGCAGCTATCAGTTGGGGTCCATGCTGTTGCATTGGGGTGGCCTCTACCAGGCGGCCTTGCGCCTGGACGACCACGTTCCGCCCATCCTGCGCCGCTTGGTCCAGGAAACGGGCGAGGGAGCGTCCTTCTTCACCCGTGAAGGAACGCTGCGCGTGTGCCTGTTTCGCGTGGATTCCTCGCGCTCAATTCGGGATCACGTTCATACCGGCGACCTGCTTCCGTTGGACAAGGGCGCAGCTGGCCGGGTCCTCGCCAACTTCGATCGCACGCTGACAGACCCTGCCAACTTCCCTACTCAGCCGCTCATCGCGACGGTAGGTGAGCGTGAACCCGACATAGCTGCCATCGCAGCTCCGGTTTTCGGGCCGCAAGGCAGCCTGCGCGGCGCGCTGGCGATTTCCGGGCCAGCGGTGCGCTTCTCACTCGATCTGGTCCCGACCATGTCGCAAGCACTGCTGAAGGCTGCTGCAGAGTTGACGCGGCGCCTGGGCGGTGATTCGTCCATACTGGACCGCGCAGACTCACTCACAGCGCTGTCGCCACCTTAGAAGGCGAGCATTCGGCTCCGGCTGTCAGGCCTTCGGGGCCTTCCAGAGCTTGGTCCCGGAGGCTTACGTCAGGGTGAGACTTCCACACGCATCTCGGGGTGAACCACATCACCTTCACGCAGAATCTGCACGTCATCGAGCCAAAGATTGCAGCGGCGCATGGGCAGATCGAGATGGCAGGCCGTGTCGTTCGTGCCACCGAGTTCAAGATTGGGGCCCAGTGAGAACAGCACATTCCCGTAGAAAGATAGAGCGTTCATCACGTGCTCTTGCGCCAACTGGCGAGTCACGGAAAACTGGAACCAGCGTGCCTTCTCATTCAACCCCCAGCCAATGTGAGAAATAGCGTAAGCCCGCGGATCATTGAAGCTGTCGATATAGCTTTTGATCAGCTCCGCGTCTGTGCCCTCGCCCGTAATTTCCACCACCATGCCTTGACGAATCTCTAGCGTGATGGGTGACTGAACATACTGCTTGAACGCACAAAGAATATCGCCCGGCTGTAGCACCACCCGGCCTTCGACGCCGCCATCGTCTCCCTGAGTGAACGCAAAGCCCGAAGGAAAATGATCCCACCTGCCCGCCTCGTGCGTATAGCCGTACTCTGAGATCACGGGATACTGGCCCAGCTTGTAGGTCACGTCCGTGCCCGCGTCTGATGTGATCCGCATGCGGCCCGCTTTCTCCAGCAAGCCTTTGGCGTACTCGACGCGGCGAGCCAGATCTTCGGTAGGGAACATCTGCTTGAGGACGTGAAAAGGCTCCATCACGCGCAAGACACGCGCACCCGCGGCCTGGATCTCTGCTTGCTCGCGAGAAAACAGCAGGCCCACCATATCGATCACCATGCTGGCCGATTTGAGCGTATTCAATGCCAGCGTGTTGCCCACCAGGGGGTGTCGGCCCTGCACGCCAACCGCATTGGCTTGCGCGCGGCGCACATTCAAATTGAAGGTGCTGGCACCCAGTCTCTCGGCTGCCGCCATGAAGGCTTGCGCATGATCCTGCCACTCATCATCGGCCGTCAATACGACAACCGTTTCACCTGACTTCACGCGACACAACGTCAACTCTCGCGTAAAGACTTCCAGCATTTCAGCATCGATTTTCAATGGGCTCTCCTTCTTGGAACGTGTCCATGTGACACGCTCAGGCGTGGTGCTTGAGGGTTGTCTCCAGCACGCTGCTGAAGATGTCAAAATTTTCAGCTTGCATCTGGTGTCCAGCACCCGCCAGCCGGACGGCGTGAAGATCAGGCCTGAGACGCCGCATCTCTTCGACGTCCGCGTCCGAGACCACGCCACCCTCTCCCGCGCAGATCAGGGACACAGGCATCGTGGTGCGCGCCAGATCGGCGAACATATCCTGCTCATGGAAATCAGAACTCGCTGCGTAGGCCGCACGCTCGTCGCAGGTAGCGAGCCACTCGGCCCGCAAGCGCTGCAACGCTTCTGGCCAAGGCGCGGCCGTGCTCGCGCTGAGCGCCTGCGCAGCTTCGCCCTGGTGTGCCGCGCGCAGAAGCGAAAGTGTCCGTGCAAGGGGAATCGGATACGGACGTCGTCCGGGTCCGCTGGTAGGAGGGTCCAGCAAGATCAGCGCGTGAACCAGCTCAGGTGCAAGCGCAGCGGCACGCAAGGAAATGCGCGCGCCCATGGAATGCCCCATGAGCAGAGGAGCGGTCAATCCGAGCACCTGAAGAAAGGCCGCCACATCTTGCGCGCAAGCCGCCACGCCGTAATCCAGATGCGGCCCGGATTCTGAAAGCCCGCGTCCACGCACGTCCAGCACATAGCAGTCATAACGTGGCGCTAGCGACTCACCCACATGTGTCCAAAGAATAGCTGGGCTCACGATCCCTGGCACGATCACCAGCGGCCTGCCTTGGCCAGGAAAATGCAGGTAATGCTGACGGATGCCATTGGCGCGGACATGCCCGCCTCTTGCAACGCTCATGGTTCTTCCGATTCAAAAAATAGAAAGCACGACAAGAAAATCGGGCGCGCAATGCGCCGACGCGCTTCTCTAAAAGAATGGAAGATATTTTGTCTGAAAGAATGATGTTCTGTCAAACAGAATATTCATCAGCCCACCAGCAGCACCTGAGCGCAACCCGATCTCATTAGTCCGCTGTCGTGATGGCCGCCAACATTGCGTCATCACAGGATGAGGTTATTGGCAACAGCAATGCCCTGCTCCCCAATCTCGCCATGGCCACCATCCTGACAGCTTAAGCCGCCCTCTCCACATGCCCTTGCCGGGTGTAGAGAAAATCAATGACCGCCTTGCGCGCTTGCAAGTAGCGCGGGTCTTCCGCAAGCTCTACGCGCTTGCGAGGGCGCTTGATGTCGACATGCAGCACCTCGCCTATGGTAGCGGCGGGGCCATTGGTCATCATCACAATCTTGTCTGACAAGAGCACGGCTTCGTCCACGTCGTGGGTGACCATGACCACGGTGCTACGGGTGCGAGCGACGATTTCCAGCAGCTCGTCCTGCAGCTTGGCGCGTGTCAGTGCATCGAGTGCTCCGAAGGGCTCGTCCATCAACAGCACTTGGGGCTCCATGGACAAAGCACGCGCAATGCCTACGCGCTGCTTCATGCCTCCGGAAATCTCGCCAGGCCGCTTGTGCGCCGCGTGACTGAGGCCCACCATGTCCAGCGCGGCAGCTGTCCGCTCCTTCAATTTCGCCTTGGTTTCCTTGGACCCGAACACCCGCTCCACTGCAAGATAGACGTTGCCTTCGCATGTCAGCCATGGCAGCAGTGAATGGTTTTGAAACACCACTGCGCGATCAGGACCAGGGCCCCTGATTTCCTTGTTGGCGCACAGCAGGACGCCCGAGGTAGGTGTTGTCAGGCCTGCGATCAAATTCAGCAAGGTGCTCTTGCCGCAACCTGAGTGGCCGATGAGCGCCACGAACTCCCCTTTTGCAATGCAGAGGTCAATGTTGCGCAGCGCAGGGAACAAGCCCTTGGCCGTTTTGAAGGTTTGCTCCACGCCTTGGACTTCAATGAATTTGGCATCACTCATGACTTCACCTCTTCAAACGTAAATGCAGTAGCGATCTTGACCAGCGCCATTTCAAGCACTAACCCCACGATGCCAATCACGAAGATGGCGACGATGATGTTCTTCACATTCAAATTGTTCCACTCGTCCCACACCCAGAAGCCAATGCCTACACCACCGGTCAGCATCTCGGCGGCGACGATGACCAACCATGCTGTGCCTACAGCCAACCGCACGCCAGTCAACATATAGGGCAGAACTGCAGGGAACAGGACCGTGGTGGCGATCTTCCATTCGCTCAGGTTGAGCACACGGGCCACGTTCATGTAATCCTGCGGCACGCGCTGCACACCGACTGCCGTGTTGATGATCATGGGCCAGATGGAGCAGATGAAGATGGTCCAGATGGCTGCCGGGTTCGCACCTTTGAACACCAGCAAACCAATGGGCAACCAAGCAAGCGGCGACACCGGCCTGAGCAGGCTGATCAGTGGGTTGAACATTCGCGAAAGGAAGTCAAACCTGCCAATGACGAAACCGGCAGGAATGCCCACCAAGGCGGCCAATCCAAAACCTATCGCCACCCTCTGCAGTGAGGCCAGCACGTTCCAGCCCACGCCTTGGTCGTTTGGCCCATTGTGATAGAACGGATCGCGGAACACCTCCACGGCCTGCTGCCCGGTCTCCAGGGGTCCGGGTATGGTATTTCCAGTGACCGACGATACGACGGCCCACACCAGTATCAGCAATGCGAGTCCGCAAGCAGGCGCAATGATGGCCATGAGCCATCGTCCCATCATGGCACTCAAGCGCCCTCCCCCCTGCATGGATGCGCTACCGACGGCAACGACAGGCTTGGCAAGGTCTGCCGCTGCGGCACTATCGCGACTGGCGACATTGGTGGAGACTTCAGCGGCCGGGCCGGGCCTGCTCTGCGCAGGCTCATGTTTGGCTTGTTCGACAGAGCGTTTGGGTTCGTGCGATAAGGCAGGTGAGTTAGCGCCAGGAAAAGCTGAGGTGAGTTCGCTGGTGGTCATGGTCAGGCCTTTATCTTGAAACCGTCGGCGTACTTGGCAGGGTCTTTTCCGTCCCACACCACACCGTCGATAAGTTTGCTGGTGCGCATCACGTCTTTGGGGACGCTGATCTTCATGGCGCTGGCTACGGATCGGTACAGGTCCACCTGGTTCACCTGCTTGGCCACGGCCAGATAGTCAGGGTGCTGCTTGATCAAACCCCAACGCTTGTGCTGGGTAAGGAACCACATACCGTCGGACAGGAATGGGAAGTTCACCAGGCCGTCGTTGAAGAACTTCATGTGATTGGCATCGTCCCAGCTTTTGCCACGTCCGTTCTGGTAACGACCCAGGATCCGCTGGTTGATGGCGTCCACACTGGTGTTGACGTACGCCTTTCCCGCAATGGTCTCGGCCATCTTCATCTTGTTCGAAAGATTGGCATCTATCCACTGCCCGGCTTCGATCACAGCCATCATGACCGCGCGCGTAGTGTTGGGATACTTCTTCATGAAATCGGCCGTAGTGCCCAACACTTTCTCAGGGTGGTCTTTCCAGATCTCCTGCGTAGTATTGGCCGTCACACCAATGCCATCCATGATGGCGCGCTGGTTCCACGGCTCTCCCACGCAGAAACCGTCCATGTTGCCTACGCGCATGTTGGCCACCATTTGAGGCGGCGGCACGGTGATGAGCTTGGCACCTGACAAGGGGTTGATACCTGCAGCCGCCAGCCAGTAGTGCATCCACATGGCGTGGGTGCCGGTAGGGAAGGTGCCTGCGAAGGTGTATTCGCGCTTTTCCTTGGCCATGAGCGCGGCCAGCGAAGGGCCGTCTACCGCACCCTTGTCAGCCAAGGCCTTCGACAGTGTGATGGCCTGTCCGTTGTGATTGAGGCCCATGAGCACTGCCATGTCCTTCTTGGGCCCGCTCACGCCCAGGTGCACACCGTAGATCAAGCCGTAGAGCACATGCGCCATATCCAGCTCACCGTTGACCAGTTTGTCGCGCACACCGGCCCAGCTGGCTTCCTTGCTGAGAACAATCTTCACGCCGTACTTCTTGTCCAGGCCCAATACAGAGGCCATGACCACGCTCGCGCAATCGGTGAGCGGGATAAAGCCGATCTTCACCTCTTCTTTTTCGGGCTTGTCCGATCCTGCAGCCCAGGCTCCGCCACTCACGCTGAGTGCTGCGCCCGCAGCGAGGCCAATGAAATCGCGACGTTGAATCTGAGAGGGCGACATGTGAACTCCTTGGAACGTAAAAACAAAAACGGCGTCCGGCCTCTATCCGCGCGTGCAAGTAGAGGAGGACACCGTTGTCTGCTAACGCCCCTCCGCCATTGGAAGGACTTTGCTGCCAGAGGTGAGTGCATGAAGCGTGCCAGCCCGCTTTGCACACGGAACATTCGGTGCAAAAACGCCGTGTCAGAAAGCTTTTTGTCTGAGAGCCCATCACGGCTGCACAGAGTGTTGTTGCGAGATTTTTGAAAGCCCATGAGGGCTTGCGTCAGCCGGCTTTTCAGCCAAGTTTTGGTGTCACCGGAACCGCACCCCACACGCCCATCAAGACCATGGATGGGTCATGCCGCACCAGCCTGGTGCTGCAGTGCAGCAAAAAAGACTCAATGCGGTGCAGGCGGGAGCAAATCAGCCATGGCCAGCACCGCCTCCGCGACCTCTGACAACTTGCGCCCTTGGTTCATGGCCGTTTGTCGAAGCAGCTTGTGCGCGTCGCTCTCTGTAAGTTGCCGCCTGGCCATCAGCAGACCCTTGGCGCGTTCCACCAGCTTGCGTTCGTGCAGTGCCGCTCGCGTGGTTTCAAGCTCGGCCTGCATGGCTTGCAGGCGCTGCGACTGGTCCTGCACGAGTTCAAGTACCGATCGGTTCAACTGCGGCCCCAAACTTGCAGCGGGCGCGGGAGAGCTGTCGAAAAAATCGGCGTCGACATCTGCATCGGGTAGAGGCTGGCGCGCTTGCGCAATCCGGGACTCACATTGAGAGAGAACTTCCGCCGCTAGCTGGGTTTCTATGGTGTGCAATGCATCCATGCGACTTGTTGCCACATCAAACCAGGTCTGGCGCAGATCGGCGCCGGACTCGATGTTCACAGCAAGCGTACAGCCGACGCGGCGCAGGCGTTCCAAGGTAGCGTCCTCTCCCCGCCACTGGAGCAGCAAGGTGGGTGGCGCGAACTCTGAAAAAACCTGGAAGCACCTTTCTTGCGCCTCGATGAGATGTAACCAGTGCTGCTGACGTTGCTCGCCGCCCGCACCAAAGGCAGCCACTCCGGCTGCGCGCTCCTGACCGGCGAGTTCCTTGCCTTGCATGAAGTGAAACAGCGCCACCAGCAGGCGCGAAATATCAGGGTCAGCAGCACCGTCTGCGGCTTCAAACACCACGGCAAGCAAACCTGTGACCAGCTTGGTGAAAGCACCAACAGCTGCCTCAGGGGTTTTCTGCCGGGATTGAATGCGGTCTCGAAGGTCCGGCAAAGCGTCCAGTCCCTGAAGCACGTAAGCGATACGGCTGAGTAAGCGGGCCCCTTGCGTGGGAATATGCAAGTCATCAAAACCTGCTCGCGCCTTGTTGGCCAGTGGCTCGCACTCCTTGATCTGGGTTAGTAAGGCTTCGGGGTCTGCGCGGCCAGTCAAATAGACCATGCTCAACCCGCGTTCCTTTTGCAGCGCGTGGATCAACCGGCCAAGGATGTCGACAAGCGCGCTCGTGCGCTGGAGAAATTCCAGCTCGGTAATTTCGCACTGGCGAGCAAGTTGCAGGAAATGCAAAGCGGAGGTCATGCTCATTCTGTGCAATTCCCATGCCGAGGCGACTTTGCCAGGCGGCCTACAGAATGCACCAACTCTGTGCATATCGTTTGGCACGGTGATTGCTTGATACGTGGCACGGGTGTGGCGCAATGGCGCGCTGCACCAGACAAAGGCGTCTTTCATGAGCGGTGGCATCTCCACGCTCCATGAAGACGCCTTTTTGCTTTGAATCACAAGGAGTCCACGATGAAAAAACCCAGACTCGTCATGGTAGGCAACGGGATGGCTGGCGTACGCACGCTGGAAGAGTTGCTCAAGATCGCTCCCGATCTGTACGACATCACCGTATTTGGCGCAGAGCCTCACCCCAACTACAACCGGATTTTGCTGTCCCCTGTCTTGGCGGGCGAGCAGACCCTGGACGAAATTGTGCTCAACGACTGGGCATGGTATGAACAAAACGGCATCAAGCTGCACACCGGCAGCGTGGTGAGCGACGTGGATCGCAGGCAGCGCGTGGTGCACGCCGACAATGGCGTGAGCGCCGAATACGACCGATTGATCCTTGCCACCGGCTCCAACCCGTTCATGCTGCCGATTCCTGGCAAAGACCTGGAAGGCGTACTGGCTTATCGCGATATCGCAGACACGCAGGCCATGATCGATGCGGCCACAAAATACGAGAGCGCCGTAGTCATTGGCGGCGGCTTGCTCGGACTGGAGGCCGCCAACGGCTTGATGAAGCGCGGCATGAAAGTCACCGTAGTGCACGCAGGCGAGTGGCTGATGGAGCGCCAGCTGGACGATGTCGCCGGCAGAATGCTGCAAAGCTCGCTGGTAGAGCGCGGTATGCAGTTTCTGATGAGCGCGCAGACTCAGGAACTGCTTGGCGACAACGAAGGTGGCCAAGGTGGCCGTGTTCGCGCAGTCAAGTTCAAGGATGGCAGTGAGGTGGCTGCCCAGTTGGTGGTGATGGCTGTGGGCATACGCCCCAATACCGCGCTGGCCGAGAAAATGAATCTGCACGTCCATCGCGGCATCGTCGTGAGCGACACACTGCAAACAACCACCGACGCGCGCATTTACGCCGTAGGGGAATGCGCTGCGCACCGTGGCATTGCCTATGGTCTGGTCGCACCCTTGTTCGAACAGGGCAAGGTGCTGGCCAACCACCTGGCTGAGTTCGGCATCGGCCGTTATCAGGGCTCTTTGACCTCCACCAAGCTCAAGGTCACAGGCATTGATCTGTTCAGCGCAGGCAACTTTCAAGGCGGTGCCGACACAGAAGAGATCGTGCTCAGCGACCCCTTCGCAGGCGTGTACAAGAAGCTGGTGCTCAAGGACGACAAACTCGTAGGCGCCTGCCTTTACGGCGACACCGTAGACGGCGGCTGGTACTTCAAGCTCCTGCGCGAAGGCCGCGCCGTCAAGGACATTCGCGACAAGCTCATGTTTGGAGAATCCAACATCGGCGATGCCGGGCACGAAGGCCACAGTAAAGCCGCTGCCATGCAAGACAGCGATGAGGTTTGCGGCTGCAACGGCGTCACCAAGGGCGCCATCTGCAAGGCCATTCAGGAAAAAGGCCTGTTCACACTCGATGAGGTGCGCAAGCACACCAAGGCCAGCGCCAGTTGCGGTTCATGCACCGGCTTGGTCGAGCAGATCATCATGTTCACAGCGGGCGGAGACTTCTCGGCTACCCCCAAGACCAAACCTCTGTGCGGCTGCACTGACCACGGACACCAGGCCGTACGCGATGCGATCAGCAAGAACCACTTGCTCAGCATCGGGCAGGTCCAGCACTTCATGGAATGGCGCACGCCCAATGGATGTGCCACCTGCCGCCCTGCCCTTAACTATTACCTGCTGAGCACCTGGCCCAAGGAAGCTCAGGATGACCCGCAAAGCCGCCTGATCAACGAACGCAGCCACGCCAACATTCAGAAAGACGGCACGTACAGCGTGGTACCTCGCATGTGGGGCGGTGAAACCACGGCGTCGGAACTTCGGCGTATTGCCGATGCAGTGGACAAATACAAGATTCCCACAGTGAAAGTCACCGGAGGCCAGCGCATCGACCTGCTAGGTGTGAAGAAAGAAGATCTGCAGGCGGTATGGCGCGACATTGGCATGCCCAGCGGGCACGCCTACGCCAAAGCCCTGCGCACCGTGAAAACCTGCGTGGGCAGCGAGTGGTGCCGCATGGGAACGCAAGACAGCACCCAACTGGGCAAGGATCTTGAGCACGCGTTCGTCGGCATGCATGCACCCCACAAGGTGAAGTTCGCCGTCAGCGGCTGTCCGCGCAACTGCGCTGAAAGCGGCATCAAGGACGTCGGCGTGATTGGTGTCGACAGCGGCTGGGAAATGCACATTGCTGGCAACGGAGGTATCAAAACCGAGGTGGCTCAGTTTTTCGTGAAGTTAAAGACCGCTGAGGAAGTGATCGAATACACCGGTGCATTCATGCAGCTCTACCGCTTGGAGGCTTGGTACCTGGAACGCACAGTGCACTACGTGAACCGCGTCGGCCTGGCCTACGTCAAGCAGCGAATCCTCGATGACGCTGAAGGCCGCAAGGCATTGTGGGCACAACTGCAGTACGCACTGGATGGAGAGCCCGATCCCTGGTTCGAATTTGACAAGGCGGGCGTGGACCAGCGCCAGTTCGTCCCCCTCTCCGTGCCCACCGCCGCATCCATCCCAACCTCCACCGTTGCACAAGAGGCCTAGATCATGACTCAATGGATACCCATTTGCCGCTCCGATGAGATCCCTGAGTTGGGCGCACGCCGCGTCGCGCGCGAGCATGGGCTTGATGTGGCCTTGTTCCGCACCAGCGCAGGCAGCATCCACGCATTGCTTGATCGCTGCCCGCACAAAGGAGGCCCCTTGTCGCAAGGGCTTGTGTTCGGTAACAGCGTAGCGTGCCCATTGCATAACTGGACGATTCAGTTAACTGACGGACACGCCACCGCTCCTGACGAAGGCGCGACGCCGTGCTTTTCGGTAAAGGTGGAAAGCGGTGAAGTTTTCCTGGATGCCCATGAGCTCGAGAATCACGCCACCGACCTCTCCCGCCCGACGGCAGGCCCCTGCCATCACCCCTGCGACTCCTGAGCCAAGCCATGGCAGAAACGCGATCCACCTGTCCTTACTGCGGCGTCGGCTGCGGCGTGCTCATCCAGACAGAAGGCGCGCAGATCACCGGCGTTCGTGGAGACCCCGACCATCCTGCAAACTTCGGAAAGCTGTGCTCCAAGGGAAGCACGCTGCACCTGACAGCCACACAGTCAGTTGCCGAACAAACCAGACTGATGCACCCGCTGCAACGCCAGCGGCGGGACGCTGCACCCGAAGGCCTGAGCTGGGACAGCGCGCTCGGCACGGCCGCCGAGCGTTTCGCCAGCATCATCGGTCAGCACGGGCCAGACGCGGTGGGCTTTTACGTGAGTGGCCAATTGCTCACTGAGGACTACTACGTCTTCAACAAACTCGCCAAGGGCTTGATAGGCACCAATAACATCGACACCAACTCGCGCCTTTGCATGAGCAGCGCAGTAGCAGGCTACAAGCTCACACTCGGTGCCGATGCGCCCCCCGCTTGCTACGACGATGTCAACCACGCCAACTGCCTGTTCTTCGTGGGCAGCAATGCCGCATGGGCCCACCCGGTCCTGTTTCGCCGCATAGAAGAGGCTCGTGCAGCCAACCCCGCCATGAAGGTGATCGTGGCAGATCCCCGTCGCACGGACACCGCAGAAATGGCGGACTTGTTCCTCCCCCTTCAGCCCGGCACGGACACGATGCTTTTCCACGGCATGCTGCACACCATGCTGTGGGAAGGGTGGATAGACGCCGACTATATCGAGCGGCACACCACAGGGTTTGCAGAACTCAAGACTCTGGTGCGCGAGGCCACGCCCGAGCACACCGCCCAAATCTGCGGCCTGCGCAAGGAGGACATCCGCCAGGCCGCGCAATGGTTTGCACAGTCAGGCCCCACCCTCAGCCTGTATTGCCAAGGACTGAATCAGAGCGTCAACGGGACGGCCAAGAACGCCGCGCTGATTAATCTACACCTCGCCACAGGCCAGATAGGCAAGCCGGGAGCGGGCCCCTTTTCACTCACAGGCCAGCCCAATGCGATGGGTGGGCGGGAGGTCGGAGGTCTGGCCAATCTGCTCTCGGCGCACCGCGATCTGAGCAACCCAGCGCATCGAGCAGAGGTTGCCGCGTTGTGGGGCGTGGAATCCGTGCCGGCTCAGCCCGGCAAGACCGCCATAGAAATGTTCCAGGCAGCAGCGGATGGTGAAATCAAAGCCCTGTGGATTGCATGCACCAACCCAGCTCAAAGCCTGCCCAACCAGTCCACCGTGCGGCGCGCGCTGGAGCGAGCCGAGTACGTTGTGGTGCAGGAAGCTTTTGCCACCACAGCCACCTGCGCGTTCGCAGACCTGCTGCTTCCGGCCACAACCTGGGGAGAAAAGGAGGGCACCGTGACCAACAGCGAACGCCGTATCTCGCGTGTACGCCCGGCGGTCCCGCCCCCTGGCAACACCCGCCATGACTGGCAGATCGCCACGCAGTTCGCACAGTGCCTGGAGCCACTGCTGCGCCCTGGCCAGCCCACCTTGTTCCCCTACGCCAAGGCGCAAGATATCTGGAATGAGCACCGCGAAAGCACACGCGGGCGCGATCTGGACATCACCGGTCTCTCTTGGACCATGCTGGAGGACAACGGTCCTCAGCAATGGCCACTCAAAGAGGGTGCGCAGCAAGGCAAGGCGCGGCTGTACGAAGATGGCCAGTTCCCCACGCCCGATGGCCGTGCGCGCTTCAGTGCCTTGACCTGGCAACCGGTTGCGGAGCCCCGCACCGCCCGTTTCCCTTTCAGCTTGAACACGGGCCGGCTGCGTGATCAGTGGCACGGTATGAGCCGCACAGGGCAATTGGGTCGCCTGTTTGGCCATGTGCCGGAGCCTTGCCTGCAAATGCATCCGCAGGACATGGCGCGCCGCGCACTTGGCGAGGGCGATCTTGTTCACATCACCAGTCCGCGCGGAACCATCATCGCCCCTGTGCAAGCCGATGACAGCCTGGCTCTCTCGCAGCTGTTCATGGCCCTGCACTGGGGCGGCGAATACCTTTCTGGCAAGTCTTCCACCGGCGAGCGCCTGGCCGGTGTCAACACGCTCACCAATCCCGCCTTCTGCCCGCTGTCCAAGCAGCCTGAGTTCAAACACACGGCCGTCAAAGTGCTGAAGGCTGAGCTCCCCTGGACTCTGCTGGGCGTGGCATGGTTGCCGGACGCACAGGCCACGCGCGAGGCCCTGGCGGCATTGATGTCTGAGTTCGACTTCGCCTCCTGCGTACCGTTTTCCAGCCAAATGCCATTGGCTGGCGCCGCTCATGCACGCCATGGCGTGTTGCTCCGTGCCGCCTCTTATGAAGCTCCCGATGAGAGCCTGGTAAAGCGCATCGAAGCATTGCTTGGCCTCACGGGTCCGGATGTGCTTCGCTACGCCGACAAGCGCCGACAACAGAGCCGCGCCCTGCGTCTTGCGCGGCAGGCACAAGGCACTACGGTAGAGGCCCTTCTGCTGGCAGGCGACGCGCGCGCCGGCTCGTGGCTCACGACACTGCTCAAGGAAAGCCTGCCTGCACAAACGCATGGACGCTACCTGCTGATGCCCGGCAACCAGCCCCCTGCTGACGTTCCTGCGCGTGGCAAGCAAGTCTGCACGTGTTTCAACGTCGACGAACCAGCTATAGAAGCTGCACTCGTGCACATCGAAGGCGATGACAGCGCCCGTCTCCAGCAACTGCAGGCCCAACTGCGTTGCGGGACCAACTGCGGATCGTGCCTTCCTGCCGTAAAGCAACTTATAACTAAAAGCTCTAAAGAACGCGCAACAATATAGCCATTGAGCGTATCAAACCTTCCACGATTAAAGACCTCTGCCCGACACACATCATGACCAACGCATCAGGAACCTGCACTTTGGTGGGCGCCGGCCCCGGCGATCCAGAACTTCTGACGCTGAAGGCGCTCAAGGCCATTCAATCAGCCACCGTGCTCTTCGTCGACGATCTGGTGAGCGATGCCATCGTGGCTTATGCGGCACCGACTACTCGAGTGGTCTATGTGGGCAAGCGTGGCGGATGCAAGAGCACACCCCAGGCTTTCATTGAAAAACTGATGTTGCAGGCGGTTCAGGAAGGCGAACACGTGGTGCGCCTCAAAGGCGGAGATCCGTTCATATTCGGCCGCGGTGGTGAAGAGGTGGAGCACCTGCGAGCGGCAGGAGTCAAGGTTCAGGTGATCAACGGCATTACCGCAGGGCTGGCGGGCATTACTGCATTGGATGCACCACTCACCCACCGTGACCACGCGCACGGAGTGATATTCCTGACAGGCCATTCAAAGCCCGGAAGAGACAGCACCGATTGGCATCAGATCGCTCAGACCGCGCGGGATGCCAAGCTCACGTTGGTCATCTACATGGGCGTGAGCGGTGCAGAGCGCATTCAGGCCGACTTAATGCACGGCCTGCCGGCCTCTACGCCAGCGGTCATCATCCAGAATGCCAGCTTGCCACAGCAACGCCATGCCGTCACAACGCTCGGTGATCTGCACGCCACCATCGCGCGTGAGGGGCTTGCCAGCCCCTCCGTGATGGTGATTGGTGATGTGGTGCGCGGCGTGGCCGCGATGGGCCAGGAGCCTCTGCGCCTGCAAGCCTGATCGATTCAGTAGGGCCAGCCCCCTGGGAATGCCGAGCAGGCGCTCGGCGGTCCCAGCGAACTGCCTTCGCTTTCAGTAACAGGTCCGTCAATAGGTGGCCAGTGAAGGGACCTCAGACAGGGGTGAACATAGGTACCGCGGGCCCACCATCGCTGGGCTTGAACACCACCCGCACCTTGTCGCCGATGCTGATCGAATCAAGATCGCAATCCACGATGTTGCTCATCATGGTGACGCCCTCATCCAAGGTGACGTAAGCAATCGCATAGGCAATGGGTCCTGCTTTGCGCGTCACGCTCAGTGAGTAAATCGTGCCAGTTCCGGCGGAATCGCGAAACTCGGTTTTGTCGCTGCCGCAGAAGGGGCACAGAGGTCTGGGGTACCAATGGGGCTGGTTGCAGGCGGTGCAGTGCTTGACCAGGAAGCGCCCCTCATCCGCAGCGTCCCAAAACGGCTTGTTGTCCGGATACACAACTGGGGCCGCAATTTTTCGGTCTTGATAGGGGGTAGCCATGTCACTGCCTTTCGAGAATGAGTGTGGCGCTTGCGTGCCGGGAACCCAGGGAACCGCCAGTGCCTTGCGCGAGCGCCAGGGCGCAGTTCTTGACTTGCACTGCCGGGTGAGCTTCGCCGCGGAGTTGGCGAACAGCCTCAATGATCTTGGTGATGCCACCGCGGTTGGCGGGGTGGTTGTTGCACAGCCCACCACCATCTGTGTTGAAGGGGAGCTTGCCCACGCCCGAAATCAAATTGCCGTCAGCCACAAACTTCCCGCCCTCGCCCTTCTTGCAAAAACCCAGATCCTCGAGTTGCATGATCACTGTGATGGTGAAGCTGTCGTAGATGGAAGCGTATTGAATGTCGGACGGCTTCACGCCAGCCTCCGCAAAGCAGGTAGCGCCAGAGCGCGCAGCCGCAGAAAATGAAAGATCGTGCCTGCCGCCGTTCGTATTTTTAAGTGCTTCCCCGGCCCCCAATACGTTCACGATGGGGCGATTGAGTGAGCGTGCAATCTCTGGCCGAACCACCACGATGGCACCGCCACCATCAGACACCACGCAGCAATCCAGCCGGTGAAGCGGGTCAGACACCATGGGCGAATTGACCACGTCTTCCACCGTCACGACATCGCGCAACATGGCGTTAGGGTTGTGCTGCGCATGATGCGATGCCGCGACCTTGACCCACGCCAACTGCTCTGCCGTGGTGCCAAACTCATACATGTGGCGCGCGGCGACCAAGGCGTAGTTGTTCACCGTCACACTGGCATAGGGTGCCTCAAACGGCACATCGGGCAGGTTGGCGCCGTAGCTGCGCGGCTGCAGTCCGCTTGAAGCCTCAGAACGCGGACGGCCCGCCAGCGTGATGAGGGCAATATCGCATTTCCCAGCCATGATGGCCTGGGTGGCATGGGACACATGAGCCAGGTAGGAAGAGCCACCAACGTCCGTAGCATCGAAATGGCGGGGCTTCAAGCCCATATATTCAGCCATGTTCATGGGACCCAGGCCTGGTGCGTCCCCCGCGCAGAAGTAGCCGTCTACGTCCGATAGTTTCAGGCCGGCATCGGCCAATGCACCGACCGCGCTCTCAAAATGAAGTTGTGCAACGGTCTTGTCCGGCGCCTTGCGGGTGGGGTGCTCGAAAGCGCCCGCTATGCAGGCTCTACGCTTTATAGTCATCTCTACACATCCCTCGTTAAAAATGAAAGCATGCCACGGTTCGGGCCAGCAGGCTGACAACTTTGTGACCGTGAGCTGGCTGTACGGGGAGCTTTCGAAGCGATAGACCGCAACGATCTTAAGTGCCCACCTTCCACCATCCTGGAAGCAAGGCCCTCACCTCTCGCCGCCGGTAGCGATCATCAATCAAGAACACCACCCCTCGGTCTTCTTCGCTGCGAATCACCCGCCCGGCCGCCTGCACTACCTTGCGCAGGCCCGGATAAAGGTAGGTGTAGTCGTAGCCCTTACCTTGTCCAAAGTAGCGCTCCATCACGCCCTTCATCTGCTCGTTGACAGGATTGATCTGCGGCAAGCCCAGGGTAGCTACGAAGGCACCAATCAAACGCTCGCCAGGAAGATCGACCCCCTCTGAGAAGGCACCGCCCAAGACGGCAAAACCTACGCCACGTCCCTGTTCCGTGAACTTCGAAAGGAAAGCGACGCGACTGGCCTCGTCCATGGAAGGCGTCTGAAGCCAGATAGGCAATTCAGGATGCGCCAACCTCACACTTTCTGCCACCTTCTGCAGGTAGTCAAAGCTACTGAAGAAGCACAGGTAATTGCCAGGCTGGCGCACGTACTGCTCGGCCACCAGATCCGCGATAGGTTGCAGAGAGCGTTCCCTGTCGCGGTAGCGCGTGGAAATGTGGGTGGTCGCACGAACGCTCAGTTGTTCGGCTTTGAATGGGGACTCGACCTCGATCCAAGGAGTCTCTTCCGGCAAGCCCAAAGTGTCCCTGTAAAAGTCTGACGGACTGAGCGTGCCCGAGAACAGGACGCTCGCCTGAGCGGCCGCATGGCGTGTCTCAAGATACGGCGCCGGGATGACGTTGCGAATGCACAAGGTTGAAAAAGGCGTGCGGGCACGATCTGACGCGGCGGTATGTCCCGAGTGACTCAGATCGAACAACGCATGCTTGCCCATTTCCTCTGCCAGCGTCAAAAAATGCTGGGCTTCCCAGTAAAAGCCCAGAACCAGATCGCCAGGCATCATCGGCGCGTCCGACTGCGCGTCAGTTATGGCGCTTACTGTGCGCTGCAGGGCGCCCAGCAGGGCAGACGGTACGGTGTCATAGGCCTTGAACTCCTCTTCCTGGGAATTGTTCATGGCATGCCATACGCGATGCAAACGATCTAACGCGTCGCGCACCGGCTTGGACGATGGCTCGACCCCCACCGCCTTGCGCGCGTCGGCCAATGCGAACTGCGACAGCTCAGCCGTGTACATGCGTCGCGCCCGCTCCAGCAAGTTGTGAGCCTCATCCACCAGCACCCCAACTTTCCACTGCTCCGCTTGCGTCAGCGCATAAAGCATGGCTGATGTGTCATAGAAATAGTGGTAATCGGCCACCACCACATCGCTCCAGCGCACCAGCTCCTGGGCCAGGTAGTAGGGGCAGATCTGCTGCTCCAATGCCACCACGCGCACGCTCTGCGCGTCCCACGGCTGCGTTTGTGCAAGAGCCGCTGTCCGCGCTGCCGGAAGCCGGTCATAAAACCCCTTGGCCAGCGGGCAGGAATCTCCGTGGCACGCGCTCTCCGGATACTCACACACCTTATCGCGCGCCTGCACATCAAGTACCCGTAAGCGGCAAGGTGAGGCTTGCCCCTCGAGCTGGGCATTCACAGTCTTCAAAGCATCCAACGCCAGTGCATGGCCAGTTCCCTTGGCTGTGAGGAAAAACAGTTTGTCCAGCCCCTTCACTTCATTTTTTGCGGGTGCCGCCTTAAGCATGGGAAAGATGGTGCCCAGCGTCTTGCCGATGCCCGTGGACGCCTGAGCCATCAGGCATTGACCCGAAGTGTCAGCGCGCGCCGAACGGTACACCGCAACAGCCAGTTCCCTCTGACCGGTTCTAAAGCGCTCCATGGGAAAACGCAGCGCCGTCAGAGCGGTGTCACGTTGCTCACGGTGGGCAGCCTCACTATGAGCCCATGACAGAAAGCGCGCGCACTGATCATCAAAGAAGGTCTGCAAGTCCGAAGACTCCAGCATCTCACTGAATACAGTTTCTTCTCCTGTACCCACGTTCAGGTAAACAAGCGCCACACGCAGCTGAGTCAATCCCCGTTCCACGCACAACAAATGCCCGTAGACCTTGGCCTGCGCAAGATGAAGAGCGCGATGGTGCTCACGAATACCCTCGATCTTGCCGCGATAGGTCTTGATCTCCTCCAGTTGCACAAGCTGAGGATCAAATCCATCGGCGCGCCCCCGCACCTGCAGATCTTGGTATTGGCCAGACAACCTGACCTCGGTCTCGTACTCCTTGTGGCGGCGAGACTGAACGAGGACGTGACCGGCGATGCCTTCCATCGCACTGGGCGCAGGCGTGTAGCGCAAGTCCAGATCGCCCGCCTTGGCAGTGAATTCGCACAGCGCCCGAACCGCCACGGTGTAGCTCACGCCAGGTCCTCAACGGGCATACGCCAGAGAACATGGCAGACCCGCACCGGCAAGCCATGCCCGGCGCAGTAGTGCAACCAGCGAATCTGGTTGTCCTGCAGCCTGTCCCCTGGCGCTTTGACTTCAACCAGTTCATAGCGGCGCTCCGCCGGCCAAAAGCGTACCAAGTCTGGAAAACCAGAACGGTTGCTCGCCACATTCAGCAACAAGCGCTGAAAGAACAATTTCAAGTGCTCGGCCGGAATGCAATCCATCGCTAGCGTTAACAGGGACTCACTCAAGGCACCCCAAAAGACAAATGGAGATTGAAGGCCGCGCTTGTCTTCATAACGCTCTTGAATCACCTCCCGATAAGTGCCGTCGTCGAGTTGGGTCAGGCAGGCATTGAACAGGCTTTCACGGCGCTGAACGAAATCCGGAGAGTCGATATCTGCCGGGCCGCTTTGGAACGGATGGAAAAACGCGCCCGGCAAAGGCGCAAATATGGCAGGCCAGCAAAGCAGGCCAAAAAGCGAGTTGATCAGCGCGTTCTCTACATAAAAAACAGGGGCATCTTCACAATGCCAGTGGCCACGCAATACATATTCGACAGAGGTCGGTTCAGCCGGACAATCAAGCTCAATATCCATGCGCAAATGTGCAATGGCAGATCGCAGACTGCTGGCCCTGCCATCAGGCCCCCGGCCCAGAGCGCGCTGCAGACGAGGCAGCATGCGCGCTACCCGCTGGCTCTCTTCGTCGCTTTCGGGTGCAGCTTGAGACGCCAGGGCACAGGCCATAGCATCTTCATACCGGCCCATGCGTTCATACATTCGCATGCGTCTGTGGCGGGCACCAGGGTAGTCGCACAAGGCGTAGGCCTGTTCGGCGCGTGTCCAATCCTGCGCCCGCTCGCACGATTGACCAATGCGAAGCAAAAGCTTGGCGCGACGCTTCTCTATCCAGGGGTTCTCGCTGGGACGGGCCGCTACGGCCGCAAGCAACTCGTCCAATTCTTCAGCGTCCACAAGAGCCTCTCGACAGGCATGCAGGAAGAGGTAGTGATCTACATCGCTTCTGCATTGGAACGCCCTGGAGGATTTATCGAAAACCACCGTTTCGTAGCGAAACACCCCCAGATCTGCCAGCACAAACTCGGACCAGTCCTGATAAAGATTGCCAAAAAACATCAGCCGAAATCGCTCGCATAGCTCCCCCACTGTGACGCGCCATGCGGCATCGTCGGCGTGAGGGTTCCACTCGGTGTAGGTCCGGGGCGTCCCATGTACGGCTTGCAGTGCTTTGAGGATGTCAGACTTGCGCACGTCCGCACGCACCCCGAGGTCGCCAAAGATCCGCCTCAGTTCGGGCTTGGTATGCAACGAAAACAGCTCATCCAAGCCCATGGCGCTGCGTGCATCCAACCAGCCCATCGCCAGCAACGGTTGCGCAGCCAGGTGGACGTCCGGTATTTCCTCATAGGCAAGCTTGGACGCCAGGAACCACGGGCCCCGGCGCATTAACAAACGCACGATAAGGGCTTGAGAGGGCTGGTCCAGTTCTGCAAACCGGGCAAGGAACAGTTGTTCCTGCTCGTCAAGAACGTCTTCATAGCGCTCACCTATCCAGCTCAAAGCTTGCTGGAAATTGCGCAGGTAATAGAAGCGGTGCGGAGGGAGCGTTGGCCCGGACAAGGAAACACCCGAGAACTGATGTTTTATACAGCCATCATAACAAACTGTCTCCACCACCCGCCGCAGGCCCCATGCGAGCAGTTGAGGTATAAGCTCTATCATCAGTCTCCATTAGCAGACTCGCAAGATTGACGCGCTTCAATTGCCGACAAATCCGCTGACCGAAGTGAATTCCGACGCCATCCGTTATCGCATCGTTCCGCTGATCGTGGCCTGTCCCTTGTTCCTCCAGAACCTGGACACCTCAGTGATGGCCACCGCGCTCCCTTCCATCGCGGAATCGATGCAGGTACCAGTGCTGGACCTCAATCTGGCTATCGCGTCCTATGTCATCAGTCTCGCCATTTTTCTGCCCGCGAGCGCCTGGCTTTCGAATCGCTTCGGCGCGCGCCGAGTATTTTGCGCGGCAGTCATTGTCTTTTCTATTGGTTCGGCACTTTGCGGTATGGCTCAAACGCTTGCGCAGCTCATAGTGTTTCGCTTGCTGCAGGGAGCCGGAGGATCCATGATGGTGCCGGTGGGCCGGAGCATCCTTTTGCGTTGCATCCCCCCGGACCGAATGGTGAGCGCGATGGTCTGGTTCACCATACCAGGAGCTATCGGGCGCATGATGGGACCGTTCTTTGGAGGTGCCATCGTCACCGTTGCGTCCTGGCACTGGATTTTTCTCGTGAACATCCCATTCGGGATTCTGGGCGTTGTTCTTGCGATGATGTTCATTGACGCGGACGAAAAGCTTGCGCCTGAATCTGCGGGCAGCATGGATTTCCTGGGCCTCGCCATGCTCGGCACCGCGCTTCTAGGCCTGCTGGGTGGCCTGGAGCTTTCTGGCAAGCACCTGCTGCCGCCCGCACTGGTGGCCGCAATGATCGTAGTGGGCACCGTTGCCTTGTGCCTCTATGTCATTCATTGCCGTCGCCACTCCAATCCAATTCTGGACTTCTCGGTATTACGGTTTCCAATTTTTCGAGTGTCTGTTCTGGGAGGCTTGCCGGTCCGAATAGCAGTCATTGGCGCCGTGCCATTCCTGCTGCCGTTGCTGTTTCAGATTGGCCTGGGCATGTCCCCCTTGAAATCAGGCCTCATCACCATGTGCATCGCCTTAGGTAGCCTCACTACCCGGGCTGTGCTGACGTACGTGATTGGGCGCTTTGGGTTTCGAACACTTCTTATCGCAGCCTCGCTGATCATGGCATGCCTGATCGCGAGCTATGGGCTGTTCGCCGCCAGTACACCGGTATGGTTGATCTGCGGTTTGCTATTTCTGGGTGGATTGGCGACCTCCATGGTCATGGTGACGCTCAATACCGTGGCCTATTCCGATGTACCTCGTGCGCGCGCATCGCATGCGACGGCCATGGCATCCATGACCCAGCAACTTGCCATTGCGCTAGGCGTGGTGATAGGGGCATGGGCTGTAACTTTCTCCGGCCACATACGCCACCCCGCGACAGAGGGCTTGCAGGCCAGCGACTTTGCCATTGTGTTCGTTGGCGTTGCGCTGTTGAGTGCATGGTCCGCCCTGTCGTTCAGAACACTGAAAAGCGACGACGGAAGCGAACTCAGGCAGCAGCGAACGGGCACTTAGAACCCCTCATTCACTCGTCGCCATCGGAGTAGCCCAGCTTTTCAGAAAGCTGGCGGCTCACTCTGCGAACGGCTTTGGCCATCTTGCCTTTCGGTGAAGCGTCAAATCCTTGAAGTAGGCCGAGCACGGTCATAACACCGGCAAGGTGGCCGTCGCGATCAAAAACAGGCGCAGCCACGGCGCTTACCTCTGCCAGCATGCTGCCACGGGTGGTTCCGCACGCCATGCGACGAGCTTCCTCAGTCCGCACCTTGCACGCAGCCCTCTCAGCCGCCCGCTCGCTGGGCGGAAGTTGGAGCAATGCCCTTTCCACCGCCTCAGCAACAGCGACCCCCGGGCCCCAGGCGCAATAGACCTGGCCGGTAGCGGACCGCAGAAGGGGCATGACTGTTCCAAGGCGAGCGAAGACCGTAAGAGGCCGCAAGCCTTGCTCCCAACGCACAATGACGGGCCCAGCCGGCGACCAGATGCTGAAGAACGAAGCCTCGCCCGTCTCAGTACTGAGTTCATGAAGAAAAGGCGCGCTGAAGTGCTGGATCTCAAGCCGATCTACAGCCGTCAGACCCAGGCGAATAGCAAACGGTCCCAAGCCGTAACGAACTGGGTCTTCCTCCTTGTGCACGAGTCCCGTCTTCAAGAGGCTCACCAGATAGTGATGCACGCGCGCCGGTGCGAACCCACTCGCTTTCGCTATAGACGTCACGCCAAGGGGCACCTGAGCCTTGTGCAACACGTCAAGAATGGCGGCCGCGCTCTCCACCGCGGCTACGCCTCTTTGCTGAGGCTCGGCAGCAGCCAAGCTTTGCTCTCCTGAACGGCGGATCTTGGACATTTTCCAGTAATGATGCCAGACGTGCTTCCCGCTCAGAGATCAATAACCAACCTATCTGACTTCGAGCCCGAGCAACAGATCAGCATGGTCTTGTTGTCTGCCCTCTCTGCCTCACTCAGCACCAGATCTCTGTGATCCGGAATGCCGCCGAGAACATTCACCTGGCATGTCCCGCAAATACCTTCCTGGCATGAATATGGCGCGTTAACGCCAGCGTCCAGTAGAGCATCGAGAATCGTCTTACCCGTAGCAACAGAGACGATCATGCCTGATCGAGCCAGCTCCACTGTGAATCCTCCGGCCATGTCAGGTTTCTCACGAGCAGCGAAGAATTCGGTGTGGACTCTTGCGGGAGGCCTTCCTGCCGCAGCTTTTTCGAAAGCTTCAATCATTGGCACCGGGCCGCAGCAATAGAGGTGCGCTGCAGACGGTGCGACGGCGACGATTTTTACCAAGTCAAGCATGGCCCCGCCCGGTTCTTCACTAAAGCTCAAGTGAACCTTTGCTGGGTGGACATCCGAGAGCAGCCGAAGCTCCTGAAGAAAGGCTGCATTTCGCCGGGATCGGGCGGCGTAGTACAACTCCCACGACCGCCCCAGCGTCTCCAGCCGTTGAATCATGCTCCACAGCGGGGTTATTCCTATTCCCCCTGCCACCAGTACAGAATGATCGGCGTCCTCCTCAAGGGGGAAATTGTTTCTGGGGTGGCTGATGGTGATGACATCGCCGGGTCGCATCCTCTCGTGTACGTAGAGAGAGCCGCCGCGGCTATGAGGGTCCTTATTCACGCCAATCACGTAATGATGAACGCCGCCCGGCATGCTGATCAGCGAATAACTTCGGATAAGTCCGTTTGGCAGTTGAAGGTCGATATGAGCGCCAGCGCTGAACACGGGAAGTTGCATCAATGGTGGGACAGGACGAAACTCAAATAGAAGAATCCCGTCCGCTTCATGGCTGACCGACTTAACCTGAACTTGCAGTGTCTCAGCCATGGTCATGATGACGCTGCCTTGAGTGAAGCCTCGGGTTCAGTCGACATGATGAAACTAGGGAGCCAATTTCCACTTCCCGCCCTCGATCCGGACGATGTAGCGTGACCGCTTGTCAAGACCAACGTGATCAGTGGCCGTCATGTTGTAGTACCCCTGGGTTCCAGCGAACTCCTTGGTGCTTTCCAATGCGTCTCGAAGAGCAGAACGGAACTCCGGCGTGCCTGCTTTGGCTTTCTTGGCTGCGACTCGAACCGCCGAATCCAGCAAGAGATAAGGGTCGTACGCGTTCGAAATGAAGGTCGTACGGCTGCCTTCACCGTGCTTCTGTTCGTAGCGCTTGATCACGTCTCTGCCAATCTTTCCGACCTCGCTATCGGCAGGCAACTGATCGGCGACCAGAAGTGGCCCAACCGGAAGATAGGTACCTTCCGCGCTGGCTCCGGCAACACGAAGGAAGTCATTGTTGGCAACACCGTGAGTTTGATACACCACGCCTTTATAGCCGCGCTCTTTCAGACTGACCTGCGGAAGAGCAGCGGGCGAACCCGATGCAGCAATCAAGACGGCATCTGGATTGGCGCTGACGATCTTCAGAGTCTGCGCCGTCACACTGTTGTCGCCTCGGCCATAACGTTCATTCGCCACAATCTTCAATCCGTTGGCTTCGGCCTGAGATTTCAGCCGGATCCAGTAGCCTTCCCCAGTGGCATCGGCAAATCCAATGTAGCCAACGGTCTTGACGCCTTTTTTGACCATGTGCTCCACAATGGCGTCAACCATCATTCCATCGTTGTGTACAGCCTTGAAGGCCCAACGCCTGCGCACATCCATGGGTTCCACTATCGCTGCACCTGCGCCCATCGCGATCATCGGCGTACCGAATTCCGCAGCCACGTCGAGCATAGCCAGGCTGTTCGGAGTGGTTGTCGAGCCGATCAGGGCATCCACCTTATTTTCGCTGGTCAGCCTTCGGGCATTGCGCACGGCAGCTGTAGTGTCTGAGGCATCATCGAGAATGATGTACTCGACCTTCTGTCCTCCCAGCGTATCGGGTAGAAGTTGGAGAGTTCGCTTCTCCACGATTCCCAGAGAAGCTGCGGGGCCGGTCTCAGATACTGTGATGCCAATTTTTACCTGTGAAAAAACCAAAGTGGCGGTGGCCGAGAGGGTCAAGCCCAGGATAAGCTGAACCCCATACTTGAGGCATGTTTGTTTCATCGCGGTCTCCTTTTTGTCGTGGAAGGAAGGTCGAAAATCAATTGGCGCAGTCCCGGGCCTTGAGGCGCTCAAACACACGTTGATACCGAACCGGGCCGGCATCAATTTCGAGCAACATCGGCTTGACTGCCTCTTCTCCGCCAGCACGTTGAATCTCCCTCTGCTGCGCCAGCATCATGGGTTCGTCCTGCTGCTCGAATGCATAGCGGCGAAGTTCCGCAAGAGTCTGTTGAATCTGTGCCTCTTGCCCTGATGGAAAGGGCAGCGGATTTTGCCGAGCCGCAGCAAAGTGGTAGTACGTGCTGGTCCTGGTTTCCGGCGTCAGAAAGTGAGTGCCGAAAATCCCGGTGCCACTTTCCCGAGGAGCGTTAGGAGAACGTACAGAAACGTCGTTAAGAAAGTTGCCTGGCGCGTCACAGCGGATCTCATTCCACAAGTCCACGGAGGCACCGTTGCGCTGAAAAAGCATATCGAACAGCGTGGGAGGAGGAACGTTCTTGTTTTCCCGACGCACATAAATGGTGTCGCCTCGCTCTTCCACACCGATCTCGGCCGCCGCAGTATGTTCGTTACCAAGAATCCCTTTATGCAGGAACGCGGCGTGGCTCAAATCCAGGAGGTTGTTGATGATCAGGCCGAACCCCACTTCCATCTTGATGCAGTCTCGCTTGCTCACCGGCAGGGGGCTGCCTGCATCGAGCACATGGAAGTCGGGAATCAAGGACTTATCCGCTGGCTTGTCTCCCATCCATATCCAGATCAGGGAGTGCTTTTCAACCAAGGGGTAGCTCTTGACCTTCGCTTGCGAGGGAATACGACCGCTGCGATGCGGGTTATGGACGCATTGCCCCGTTTGATCGAACTGCAGTCCATGGTAGCCGCATTCGATTCGTCCACCCGCACACAGTTTTCCCATGTGCAAGGGCACGAGGCGATGAGGACAGCGGTCGAAAAGTGCTACGGGCTGGCCTTCTTCATTGCGGAAAAAAACCACCGGCTCTTCAAGGAGAACGCGGTGTTCCATGCTTTCTTGGCGGAGGTTCTCTGACCACATCGCCACATACCAAACGTTCCTTAGAAATGTCATTGTTTGTCTCCTTTGGCTCAGACACTCTCTTTGCACCAAGCCATCCATGAAGTTCTATCTCTAGTCAAGCAAGCCCGGCTCAGTTCAAGAACGGGCCGTTGCCTCAGTCATCGCATCCTTTTGCAATGCCTGACTCATCAACCAGCGAAATTGACTCAAGGCTGCGTCGGCAACTATGGCCGCCATGGTCCATTTCCCGGCCCGTTCGAGATTCCGGGCCTGGGCTTCGATCATCACCTTGTCCTCTTCAAAGGCATCCACAACGTCCTGAAAAAGCCTGTCAGTGATGGATTGGTCAGCTATCGCAAAATTTCGAGGCACTGCGAAGAAGTAGTGAGAGCTGCTCTCAGATTCAGGCGTCACTGCCTGGCAGCTTCTAAATTCCAAAGCATTCTTGATATTTCCCTCAGGTGCGCCGGTGCCGGTCGCCTGGACACCCGAATGCATCACGAGAAGACCTGGAACATGAAAATCGTAGAAGTGCCACCGGTCCACCAGGCCTGAAAAACTGGCCACTTTTGTATGAAAAGGCGCAGGAACCTCGTTCGTCAGCCATCGTTCCACACGAACTACAGCATCACCACGGGTGACCGTTGGCCGCCTTTGTGCAATGTTCTCAGTTCCTCCCAGCGTGGTGGGGTGCACATAGCCGAGGTGCGAGAAGTCCAGGAGGTTGTCGCATATGAGCATGTGGGGCGCTGCATAGCGGTAGTAACCAGGTTTATAGGGCCACTCGGGGCTCCCCAGGGACCAAGTGGGGGGAATCTGCGCGGCATCTGCTTTTGCCGGGACGCCCATCCATATCCAAATCCAGCTGTCGCGCTCAATGACCGGGTAGCTCTGAACACAGGCTTGCGGGGGTATGCGATCCTGACCCGGTATTTCCTGGCACTGGCCATTGCTGGCGAACTTCATGCCGTGGTACATACATCTGACCGAATCGCCCTCGATCCGTCCCTTGGATAAGGGAGCGCCCCGGTGAGCGCACCGATCTGCAAGCGCGACCACCTTACCAACTGAATCGCGGAAGAAACAAATCGGTTCGCCAAGCAAGGTTCTGCTAAAGAGCTGCCCAGCGACTTCGTGACTCCACGCTGCAACGTACCAGCAATTGCGCACGAACATATTTACCAATGCCATCCTTGTCACCTCTTCGGTATCCAGGAGCTAACTTTAAAAATGACAATGGAATCGCGCTAGAAGCTTTTACGCATCGTAAATAAAATAAGGGTTCTATCGGAATTCTTGAGCGGTCCTTTCGACATCGACGTCAACAGCGTCTGATACGAGCACATGCCGGCTAAACGAAATGCGACATGCAGTGCGATATCCGACTAAGCGAGCCGATCACTTGTCCGCTTCATGTACGGCACGGGCACATGCCTTCATCAGATAATCCAAGGCGCTTATCGAGTTCCGTTTCAACAACACTCTTCATGGGTATCAGAATTGAAATTGCTGATGAAGCTTTCCCATGCCCGATTCATCAAATGATTTAAATCGTTTCTGCGCCATTTATACAGCTCCAGCACGCGTTACCTCGTCTCACACAATACCTGACCATAGGGTAGTTATTTTGAGCCAGAGGCGTAGCATGTAATTTCGTGTCCGAAGCGCCCTAGCACCACGCTTTTGAATTTCCGTCATTTCTGAGCAAATGCGAGGAGAACGAAAGCAAGTATGGATATAAAGATCCTGGAGGTTATTGCCTCCGCGCCAGACACCCTAACCTTTCACGGTGATGAGCACGTTACCTTGTTCTCATCCCTGATAAGACAGGGGCTGGTCATAGGGACCGTACACGCCTCTACGGATTCAAATCCGTATGCGGTGATATGCGGTCTCACGCCGGATGGAAAAGCTCTGCTTTCCATCAACCGCTACCGAAGCGCCAGAACAGCAGCACCCACCGCGTCGCAGTTTGGTTCACCTTGACGTAGTCAGGTGACCTGCATTGTCGAAGTCAATCGGCGTTCATCTCTGGATGTGCGCGATGGTTCCCGATCAAGCGCCTAGGCGCTTCGCTACTCCCCTCCAAGTGTTCTAAGCCGCCCCTGGGGCTCAATAGTGTCAATAGCGACACCCTTTAGCCGCGCTCGCCCCGGGGACGCTGGCTTTGCTCCTGAGAGCGTGGCAACACTTGGCGTGTGTGCGAGTCTGTCTCCCTGCCGGCGGGGACGTGCGCATGCGCGCTAATTCCTGAAGAGTTGCCCTGGCCCTTCTAAGGTCTTAGAGGGCGTTCAATTGTTGCCTACACATTTGTAGGATTCCCGCCTACTTCAACCCTCGTTGAAGAAGCTCAAAGTACAAGCGCGCTACGTGTGCAACTCAGCCGGTTAGCGCTTTGATCTACCAGCGCAGTCGTATCCCTGCCCGACTGCGCTGGCGATCTGTCGCCAAATGGGAGATATGTAACAAAAATTGGAGTCAACCATGGGTCAACCAGGCTACGACGAAGTGCAATTGAAGGACTTACTGCTTCAAATGATGGAAACTGAACTGGGGGGCGAACAGGTGTACTTGACAGCCATTTCATGCGCGGTCAACAAGGACTTGAAGGAGGAATGGCGAGGCTACCTGAAGGAAACGAAAGCCCATCAAAACGTCGTTAGAACCATGTGCGAGCAGCTCGGTATCAACGCCAACGAAACCTCTCCTTCAAGATTGGTGGTCAGACACATCGGTGCATCTTTGGTCAAGGCGATGGAATTGGCCAAGTCGGTAGGCGACGCGGCTTCAGCTCAGCTCGTAGCATGCGAGTGCGTTGTGCATGCGGAGACCAAGGACCACTCCAATTGGGAGCTACTTGGAAAGGTGGCTGATGCAGCCACTGGAGACATGGAGAAATTTCTCAAGGAAGCCTACAACCGCGTAGAAAAAGATGAGGACCACCATCTTTATCACACCCAAGGTTGGTGTCGTGAGTTGGCGATTAAAGCCTTGGGAATGCCTGCAGTGATACCTCCTCCAGAAGAGGTCAAACAGGTCGAGACAGCGATCGGTGCATCACGAGCCGAACAGCAACGCGATTCCATGCTTTGATCGATGCCCCGTCCCGTTTGGTTAAAACCTACACCGGTTCCGGTGTGTTCTGAAGTATTGCTGCTCGTGGACGTCATCAATCCTCTGCAGTTTCCTAATGCAAGGCATCTGGTCAAAAGCGCAGCAAAAGCCGCGCCGCGCATAGCCACGTTGAAGTCTGCCTTGCATGCTAGAGGTGTCCCTGCCATCTATGCCAATGACAATTACGGCACCTGGCACAGTGAATTCAGCGATATCCTTGCGGCGTGCAAGGGGTTGGATGGTAATCGCGGCGAAATAGCACGACTGCTGGCGCCGGAGGCAGAAGACCTCGTGATTCTGAAGCCGCAGCATTCGGCTTTTCATTCCACGCCTTTGCTTCACTTGCTGGTGAGAATGAAAGCCAAGCGCATAGTTATTGTCGGCTTCGCAACCGATATGTGCGTCATGCTCACTGCCACTGACGCCCGCATGTCAGGCTACGAAGTCTGGACTCCAAGAGACTGCACGGCAGCTGAATCACCGCACCGCAAGCAGCAAGCCCTGCGCCATCTTGAGCGCGCGTTCAAATGTTCTGTGCGCGCAGCCAGGCCTAGAGGTACACCAAGCGAGTTTCTCAACCGTGATGGATCTTGATCTACCGATCGTCGAACTGATGGTTCGAGCAGCGGCAGTCTATCTGGTGCTGCTGTTCATGATGCGGTTAAGTGGGAAGCGTACCGTCGGTCAGTTCACGCCTTTTGATCTGCTGGTTGTCATGTTGGTCAGCGAAGCCGCAGGCCCTTCCATGACGGGGAAAGACCAATCTCTATGGGGCGGACTTGTCGTGTGCGCGGTACTTATCGCTGTCAATACCTTGATTGGCATACTCACTGCGCGCTATCGAGTGGCAGAAAAGCTGCTCGAAGGCGAAGCTATTCTCTTGGGGCGTGACGGTGAGATATTCGAATCCGTTCGCAAGAAGCATCGCATATCGCAAAACGATATTGAGAAGGCTCTGCGGGGTGCAGATTGCGAGCGCGATGAAGTGCGCTTCGTATTCCTTGAAGCGGACGGCAGCATTTGCATTCAAAAGAAAATCTCCAACGCAGTTCGTTAAGAGACAGGTGTTCACTTGTGATGGGCTAGAACGGAGTGGACGTCTACACGACACCTGCCTGAACGATGCCTTCGCGTTCTGATGCCTGTGGGCACTAGGAGCTTGTCGGACTTGGAAATCGCCGGCTGCCAATGGGCCGCGGCTGTCCATTTTCGCTTTCGGCGCTCCAAGTCCGACAGGCTCCTAGGCTCAGGTACATCCTTGCAGCCAATTTTTCTGCAAACCTATCCCACTCATGCCGTCTCTGAGCTTTCAAGCATGAGTCAGCCGCGAAAGGCACGGCAGCCTTATCTGACATGAGCAGGTTATGAACACTGACACGTCATGTCTTAAAGCATCCTGAAGATGAATTGTGGATCGATGAGCAAGTGCAGGCACGTGTCTTGCCCTTGCCACCCCGTGATACCCATTGAATTGATCGAACAGTGGTGGCTACCGGAGCCTCCAAAGACTCGTTGAACGCTAGTTCAAGCAAGGCAAATAGGTTCAATTAAATCGATCAGAACAAGACGCACCCCACTTTTCAAAGGATGACCCCATGGCTACAGCAAAAAAACCGACGTCCCGCAGCTCTGCCCCAAAAGATAGCGCGAAGGCACGTAGACGCCCCACCAGCACCGATAGTGGTCCTGCAAAGGGATTGCCGGAAAACGATGTATTCGCCATCCAAGCCGAACAGGTCAATCAGATGGCCGCTGCCGTGCCATTCAATCCGACCAAGGCCAGTGAACACGGCTTCGACAACGGCCTGCTGGTACCGCCAGGATCTACTGTGTCACCCCCTTCGCGGTTGTCTACAGGCAGTACCTTGTCTGAAGAGAACAAAAATGAAAAAGTAGGGAGTGTGGCCGTCGAGGGCGTGAACAGCACCATTGGATCACTGGACCGTGTGCGTGTCGATTCTTCCGGTCAGATGCTCACGACCAATCAGGGTGTCCCTATAGCGGATAACCAGAACTCCTTGAAGTACGGCCTAAGAGGTCCTGCGCTGTTGGAAGATTTTGTGTTGCGCGAGAAGATCACGCATTTTGATCATGAACGCATTCCAGAGCGCATCGTTCATGCTCGTGGGTCTGGTGCGCATGGCTACTTTGAATGCTATGAGCCACTGACGGACATCACCAGGGCCGCACCATTTACGGAAGCAGGAAAGATTACCCCGGTGTTCGTGCGATTTTCCACCGTCCAGGGAGAGCGCGGGTCCAAGGACACCGCTCGCGATGTGCGAGGTTTCGCGGTGAAGTTCTATACGGATGAAGGCAACTGGGACCTCGTGGGTAACAACATGCCTGTCTTCTTCATTCAGGACGCCATGAAGTTTCCCGACCTGGTGCACGCAGTGAAACCAGAACCGCACCACCAAATGCCCCAAGCGGCCAGCGCACACGACACTTTCTGGGACTTCGTTTCACTCATGCCGGAATCCACTCACATGCTGATGTGGTTGATGTCGGACCGAGCCATTCCACGCAGCTATGCCACCATGCAAGGGTTTGGCGTGCATACGTTCCGTATGGTGAATGAAGCTGGCGAATCCGTCTTCATCAAGTTCCATTGGAACCCCATTTACGGCACGCATTCATTGGCATGGGATGAAGCCGTCAAAATTTCGGGTGCGGATCCAGACTACCACCGCAGAGATCTATGGGAGCGCATAGAAGGCGGTGTGTTTCCTGAATGGGAACTGGCTCTTCAGGTCTTCACCGAAGAAGAAGCTGACGCCTTCAGCTTCGATGTACTGGACGCCACCAAGCTCGTGCCAGAGGAACTCGTGCCGCTTAGAAAAGTGGGACGAATGGTGCTCAACCGCAATCCCGACAATTTCTTTGCGGAAACAGAACAGGTTGCCTTCTGTGCGGCGCACGTCATTCCAGGTTTGGACTTCTCCAACGACCCCTTATTGGCCGGGCGTATTCACTCGTATGCGGACACGCAAATCAGTCGCCTGGGAGGACCCAACTTCCATGAATTGCCTATCAACGCTCCGCTCGCCCCCGTACACAACAACCAACGAGATGGAATGCATAGGCAAGCCATACCCCGTGGTCGCGTCAACTATGAACCCAATTCTCTGGCAGGGGGTTGCCCGTTCCAGGCCGGCGCCGCGCAGGGCTTTGTCTCAGTTCCCGCGCGTATTCAGGCCAAGGAAGAACAAGGAAAAGTGCGGGCCAAACCTGAAAAATTTGCTGACCACTATACCCAGGCAGCCCTGTTCTATGAAAGCCAGACAAAAGTAGAGCAAAACCATATTGCTGCCGCATTCCGCTTTGAACTGTCCAAGGTCACGGTGCCTGCCATCCGGGAAAGAATGGTGGCATCTCTGCGCAATGCGTCAGAAGCCCTTGCAGCGCAGGTCGCTGAGGGATTGGGTATGAAGAAGATCCCTCCCCCCTTGCCCCGGGCGCTTAAGACTGAAACCAAGCCGGAGGTACGCTACTCAGCGGCACTTTCACTGATGACCCGGCCAGGAGCCGTCTCCGTCAAAGGCCGAAAAATTGCCTTGCTGGTGGCTGATGGGATCATGGGGCAAACGGCGCTTGATCTGCACGCCGCGCTGGGCATGCAAGGCGCCACCGCCCGGTTCGTGGCGCCTCGGATTGGCCTCGTCGAGACAGCCGATGGTGTCCGCCTGGATGCCGACGCATCCATGGAAAATGAGCCAGGCTTTCTGTTCGACGCACTCGCACTGCCCGAAGGCCCTGACGGCATCAAGGTTCTCTCACTCGACGGGCACACTGCAGAGTTCATCAAGGACCAATACCGACACTGCAAGGCCATCTTGGTTCCAGACGATGCCAAAGCGCTGGTTGAAGCCGAAGGCGTCCGCGCAGTCTTGCCCAATGGTGAACCTGATCCCGGCATCATTACCGGCCAAGACATAGACGCATTCATCGAGGCCATTGGCCGGCATCGCCATCCGGAACGGGAAACGGACCCTCCAAGTGTTTGAACATCTATCCGGCGAGTTGCCCCTTGCTCCCGCCTGGATCTTGCCCAGGTCCTGCCCGCGTTCTGTTTTCTGCTGAGCTAGTCCAAGAATCCCATCAACATGGTGCGCAGCAGACCAACCGAATGGCCAAAGCTCCTCAACACCATGAAATGGTCGTCTTGCGCAGAGACCGCGTCACGGCAATCCCCAGCCGCGCGCCATGCATCGGCCATGGCCTGATTCTGTTGTTTGAAGGCCGTCGTTTCACCACCACCAACCACGAACACTGCGGCAGGCACATGATCAGGCACGCGGCGCAATGGCGACGCCGCACGTGCCGTTTCTTCGTCCAGCCTCAGATTTCTGTTAAGTGAAGTACCTATCAGGCCCGTCAAATCGTAGATGCCGCTGATCGCAAGCACTCCATCCACGGAGCCAGCCATGTCGGGACGACATGCAATCTCGACGGCGAGATGCCCGCCTGCCGAGTGACCGGCAACGATCAAAGGCTTCTGGCGAGCGCTTTTCGTTAGAGACCGGACCGCCGGTGGGAGATGGCAGACAGAAAGAATGATGTCTTGAACAGACACTTCAGGGCAAAGTGGATAGTTGGCCAGCGCGACGTTGAACCCAGCCTCATTGAGTGCTGGCACCAGGAAGCGGAACTGCGACTTGTCCCTGGATTGCCAGTAACCCGCGTGCAGGTAGATCAGAGTTCCACGTGAACTGCCCTGTGCCGCGCGGAAGTCGAAAGTCTCGCGCGGGTGCTCGCCATATTTGACGTCCCATACCCAACCGTCCAGAACCTGCGCTGCGGCACTGGCAGCGCGAAACTCTTCCAGCAGCGCGGGGAAGCTGGCTCTCATCTGTCCGGTGACATATTCGTACTCAGCGTCACCCTCAAGAGGTGCAATCGCTTGTGGCGCGTACTTCTGACCAGCCAGATTGTTCATGGAGTCAAACGACCGCCGTTAAGGTGCAACACTTGTCCTGTCATATATTTCGAACCTGCTCCCGCCAGAAAGAAGATAGGGCCTGTCACGTCAGAGGGCTCCGCCACACGGGCCAATGGAATCGTCGATACGTATTTTGCAGCCATGTCGTCAAACCAGCTTCGATCCGCCGAGGAATCCCGCCCGCGCCCGCCTCCCAGGAACTCGGTGTCCACCGCACCAGGAGCCACAACATTGGCACGCACGTGCGGAGCGCATTCCATGGCCAAGGCCTTGGTCAGGCTGACCAAGGCTCCTTTGGATGCGGCATACGCGCCCATACCCGGCATGACCTGGTACGCCAGACTGGATGCCACGGTAACAATAGCGGCCTGATCACTCTTACGGAGTAATGGCAACAGTCCCCCCGCCAGCAGATAGGCAGAGGTCAGGTTGACCTCCATCAGTTCATTCCATGCCGAGAGTGCCACCTCTGCGAGAGGCCGACGCGGCAAGATGGGGTAGCCGCAGAGAAACACGAAACTGTCCACGCAATCGGTTTTGGCGCCGATAGCCGCTACCGCTTCCGAAATGGAAGCTGCATTCCGAGCATCAAAGTCAATGTAGTCCACCCCTTGCATGTCGGGCTGAGCCGCCCTGGACTGCGCAAGGTCCAGCACCGTCACGCGCAGACCCTTGTCCACCGCCTCGCGCACGAGTTCCGCACCAATGCCACCACACCCTCCAGCAACCACCATGTGGGAGCCTGGCTTGGGGCCTAACCAATTATCTGTCATGGTTCATTGCTCCCCATCAATGCCGTACTTTCCGGGACTGATCACCGCGTTAGGGTCCAGCGCTCTCTTCAAGCTGCTGTAGACCTTCTTCAAGCTGGGTAGCATCTGGTCCATGTGAAAGTCGTAGTAGTCCGCTGGTGCGCGGCCTACCCCTACCCCACGCTTGGCGAACTCTGTACTGAGTTCCCTGTAGCACGCATCGGCGCGGCGGTTCTCATCTGCATCGTCCTTGTTCCATGAGAGTACATGCAAACCCCGTGCAAACCGCGCCGAAGCCACGTGCATGACGATGTAGTCCATGCCGTGCTTCTCATAGATACCTCGCCCAACTCGGTCAAGCTCCAACGCCTGCGCCCCTACCATGGGTGTGCCGGGCAAGAACCAGGCGTTGCCACTTCCTGGACGCCATTTCAGCATCCCCAGCTCAGACGCGCTGGGCCGGCCTGTCATCGAGTCGATCGCGACCTTCAGCGCAGAAATGTTCTGGGCTTCGTCATGACTGATGTAGCGTGCCTTTCCACTGCGTTCAAAATGCCCTCGTACGCGCTGAATCAGGGGCTCTATGGCGGCGTCTGATGCGCCATAGAACATACCGGACACTTGCCAGGCACCCAGGCCATGGCGCTTTTGCAATGCCAACCGCCCTTCTTTACTGATGGCGTTTTTCACGCCTGGGGCATATTCCGCGCTCACCTCGTCGGGTGCGATGGCGTACAGGTCGTTGGCAACACGAAAGAGCGACGGCACGAAGTTGGAGAGCTTCATTGGACGGCAGAGTTCAATGATCTCTGCGATGTCCTCGTCGTCAGGAAAGGTGAAATGAAAAGAACGGGCGGCCGGTGGACGGGGCATGAGCCAAACGCCTACCCGTGTCACGATGCCGTAGTTGGATTGTGAGAACAGCCCGTCCAGCGCTGGACCGAAGGAAAACTTCGAGACGTGCCAGTTCACCAATTCCTCTGAATCCAGGCTCCCATCGCCGGTACGGATGACATCGCCATTTCCGAGCACGACCTCCATGCCGCAAAGCATGCCGAAATGGTCAAAGTAGGGCCCATAGCCTGCCCCCCTGTCCATCGCGTTGCCCATGACCCCGCCATGCGGGGGGCCGGACGTAGCGGACAGCATGAGTTTCCCGCCGCGGCGTTCCAGCTCGTCGTGGAGCATGGTAAAGCTCACGCCCGGCTGCAACTCGGCATAGCAGGTTTCTTCGTTGACTTCGAGGATTCGGTTCATGCGGTGCCCGAGGTCCACCACCACCTGTCCTGCACGAGCAGGAGCTCTCGAGCCCAGGCCAATGTTATTGCCCGTGCTGACGGGAAACAGCGCCACGTGGTACTCGTTGGCTGCCAAAACAATTTCTTGTACTTCGGCAGTGGATGAGGGAAACACCACTGCAGACGGGGCGCGCGCTTCAGCGGGCAGGGTGTGCTCCCCGTAGCGAGCCAGAGTCTCATGCCGGGTGTCGACCCATTGCGCGCCAATTTTCTCACCGACGCTTTTCAGAAATCCTTCCAGGTCCATCATTTCAATCTCCAATCAAACTAGGGCGTGTAATCTGTAATCACCAAATGCCAACATCCGGCGCACCTTTGGCAGAGGGCTGCACAAAGGACATGACGTGTTCGTCGACAGGCGCTGCTTCAATCGCCGGTTCCAAGGCCTCCAGCTCCTGCAAGCTGACTCCGTGCAGCGCGGGTGGAACGGGACCGCCATGCGCCCAATCAAGCAACTCCACGGTATGCACAACAGGGGTGCCGCTGTACAAGCCGATTTGGGTGATGCAGCCGATGTTTCCCGCAGCAACGATCTGCGGTTCGGTGCTGGCAATATTGGCTGCCTTGCGCTGGCCGAGCTGCTCTGCGATCACAGGCTGAAAAATGTTGTATGTACCCGCAGAGCCGCAGCAAAAATGCGCTTCCGGGACGTCTTTCACAACAAACCCTGCTTCCTTCAGCAACTTCCGAGGTTCAGATGTGACGTGCTGTACGTTTCTCAGAGAACATGCGTCGTGGTAGGCCACGCGATGCCGCCTGGCTTGCGTCGGGTGCGGAAGCCGCATTTTCGTGATCCACTCCGACACGTCGAGCGCCAGCCCTGAAATCGTCGCGGCCACGTCCGCCATTTCAGGATCTTCACCCAGCAAATGGGCGTAATCCTTGACCGTCGTGCCGCAGCCCGAGGCATTGGTGACAATGGCATCCAGCCCCTCGTCAAGCAAGCGAGCCCAGGCTCTCACATTCACGCGGGCGAACGCGCGGGCAGCATCGGCCTTTCCCATGTGAAGATTGAGAGAGCCACAGCATCCGGCTTCCTCCGGCATCACCACTTCGCATCCAAACCTTGTAAGCAATCGGATGGTGGCGGCGTTGATCTGGGGCGCCATCTCCGGTTGCACGCAACCGGAAAGCAAGGCCACGCGCCAACGTCGGGTTCCTTCTGCTGGAAACACCTCTCCCAGTAACGCGTTTCCTGGTGGTGGAGATTCCTTGGGAAGCAAGTCCAATGCAGGCTTCAATCGGGCAGGCACCGGCAAACCCACTTTGGACGCCAGGCGGCCCACAGCGAGCGCGGCGCGAAACCACTGGCGGCGAGGCAGCACGAACGAAAGGACGTCCCTGGTCCATCTTTCTGCCCAAGGCCTGCGATAGTGAGACTCAATGTATTCGCGTGCCGTATCCGCCAGGTGCATATAGTCCACCTTCACAGCACAGGTCGTCATACACGACATGCAAGACAAACAGCGATCAATATGAGCCACTGTCTTCGCCGAGGGCGCTTGTCCCGACTCCAGCATGTCCTTGATCAAATCAATCCGCCCACGAGGACTATCGTTTTCGTCGTGCAAGAGCACATAGGTAGGGCATCCCGACGTACAAAATCCGAAATGCTGGCAGCTTTTGAGGATGTTGTTGGCCTCTGCGATCTGAGGATCTGCCAGTTGCGTTTCGCTGAAATTCGTCTTCATGATGGGCTGTGGGGTGACGGCTCATTCTCTGGGGTCGTACACACCGAGTCTTGGGGTTTTGCGCATCCCGATGCGGTAACTGCGCTTCACACGCGCTTTCATTGCTGGATTGAATGGCCTACAGCAACCGTACTACTGGCATTTCCCGTTTCAATCACCCATTGAAGCGAGAATTCGGTTTTGTCCACTCTGCGCCACTCTGGGTATTGCGGCATTCCATACCATTTGGCTTGAGTTCTGAATCGGACCGAGCCTTAGAATGCCGGACACTTATGTCCTACGTTCCAGCACATGGCTACCTCCTTGTCCAATTCAGAGCCTGATCAGGAGGGGTCGGCGGCCAACCGAATAGCCAGGACCCTGCGCGAACAGCTTCGCAAAGGCCGCTATGCCTCGGGCCAGCGGCTGATTGAGTCTGAACTGTGCGAAACCTTCGGCGTCAGCCGTGGGCCGGTCCGGGAGGCCCTTCGGCAACTGGTCGCGGACGGGCTGCTGACACAAGAGCACAACCGCGGCGTCCGAGTCCCCAGATTGACGCGCGCGGAAACACTAGATCTCTATAGAGTGCGTGAGGCCGTGGAATCGCTGGCGGCACGCATGGCAGCAGAGCGGATTGAACTGCCTGGCCATGCAAGGCAATTGCAGCAGCTTTCACGCGAAATGGATGAAGCGGTGGCCAAACGCGACGTTACAGCCTACGCGGGACTGAACGATCGGCTACATGCCCTGCTCGTCGAGCAGGCCGGCTCAAGTGCATTGCGCCGGATCGTTGAACAACTGAGCATTCCGGCCTTCCGCCTGCAATTTCTTCCCCTGCTCAATCCCGACCGAGCGCTTCGCTCGCACAGCGAGCATTGCCCCATCATAGAAGCGGTGCTCACCGGTCAAGCTGACGACGCTGAAGAGTCCATGCGCGCGCATATTCGCAAGTCAAGGGAAAGCCTGGAGCAGATCCCTGACGACCACTTCGGCTGACCCGCAAGCCTGACTGCACGCTCCTGTCGGCGCGCTGGTTGCGCACGATCGCTATGGCAGGACGCGTCGCCGCATTGGCATTGATCCGCTGCATCTGCAAACGTGCGTTCGCCGTCGTGGGCATCGCTTGGGTCAGACTTAGTGTCACCAATAATGTAGTACATTATTGGTGACACACCCTTTTGAAGGATGTGCGTATCGAAGTTCCCATGATCGAAATGACCTCCGCTAGAGCCCATACCCCTGCACCGGAAGCTAAAACCGCATTCCAGAAAATCTGGGATGACCACGTCGTTGAAGATCTTGGAGACGATGCTTTCCTGATTCACATCGACCGGCATTTCCTGCATGAAGTGAGTGGCGCGGTCTCGCTCAAGGAAATCGACCTTCAAGGTCGCCGAGTGCGCAACCCAGAGCTCACGTTTGGCACCGTCGACCACATGCTTGAGACCCTTCCCGGCCGGGGCATGACGACGCGCATGCCCGGCGGAAATGAATTTCTAAGGGAGTTTTCTCAACGCATCCAGCCCCATGGCATTCGATTCTTCGATCTGAAAGATCCGCGCCAGGGAATCGTGCACGTGATTGCGCCAGAGCTGGGACTGGCGCTTCCCGGGACGACATTCATCTGCGGAGACAGCCATACCTGCACCATTGGCGGCATCGGGGCATTCGCCTGGGGCGTGGGCTCCAGCGACAGCGAACACGCACTGGCGACACAGACTATCGTCACCACCAAACCGAAAACCATGCGGGTACGTTTCGAAGGCACGTTGCAGCCCGGCGTCTCGGCCAAGGACATGATTCTTCACCTCATCGGTCAATACGGAGCCAGCGGAGGCGCCGGTCACGCGATCGAGTTCGCGGGTCAGGCAGTCCGGTCGATGTCTATCGCCGGACGCATGACCTTGTGCAACATGGCCGTCGAGTTTGGAGGGCGCAGCGGCTTGATTGCGGCAGATGAAGTCACTTTCGAATATCTGAAAGGACGGGAATTCTCACCTAGAGACAAGGATTGGGATGCTGCTGTCGCGTATTGGCAAAGCCTGGCCACCGACGAGGGTGCTCAGTTCGACCGGGAATACGTGGTCGATGTCAGCAGGCTCACGCCTCAGGTCACCTGGGGAACGAGCCCCGAGCACGTCATCGGCATCCATGGGTCAGTACCGCCCACTGACGAAGTAAGGCACCCCGTCGCCCGGGACTCCAGGTTACGCGCGCTTGACTACGTCAAACTCGTGCCGGGCGAGCGGCTCGAAGGCCTCGCCATCACTGGGGCATTCATTGGATCTTGCACCAACAGCCGCCTCGAAGACTTAAGGGCGGCAGCCGAAGTATTGAAAGGACGTAAGGTCGCGCCAGGTATCACCGCCATTTGTGTTCCAGGATCTACCCAGGTCAAGCATCAAGCTGAGGCAGAAGGGCTTGATCGAATCTTCATCGATGCAGGCTTTGAATGGCGAGAGTCGGGTTGCTCCCTTTGCATGAGTGGAGCCACCGGCGGGGAGAGCTTTGCCGCAGATGCACGCGTCATCGCCTCAACGAACCGCAACTTCGAAAATCGACAAGGCCCCAACGTACGATCGCACTTGGCCAGCCCAGCCACCGTCGCCGCGTCTGCTGTCGCGGGATACATCACCGCCGCGCGGCAGTACGAGGATCTCGCCTGATGCAGCCATTCCTAGAAATCACCGGGGTTGCTGCCCCACTCCGACTGGACAACGTGGACACAGACCAGATCACGCCTGGCCGTGTAGTCACATCGGCCGTCGGAAAATCCGGATTTGGAAATGCCCTTTTCTATAACTGGCGCTACAGCGAGGATGGATCGGAAAACGCGGAGTTCGTGCTCAATCGCGAGCCCTACCGCCGTGCGAAGTTCCTGCTCGCCGGCGCTAATTTCGGCTGTGGCAGTTCGCGTGAGATTGCGGTTTGGGCCATTCGGGATTTCGGCATCAGGGCGATCATCGCCCCAAGTTTCGGTTCAATCTTTGCAAGCAACTGCTATATCAATGGCGTGCTTCCGATCACCCTAGATGCCGCTCATGTGAGCAGCCTCGCGGAAGCGATCACTGCAATCAAAGCGCAAATCAGCGTGAACCTGGAAAGACAGGAAATCAAGTCGGCTGATGGTCACGTCTATGCCTTCCATGTCCCTGCCTTGCAGCGCGAACGTTTGCTGGAAGGACTCGATGCCATAGACGCCACCCTTAAACGGAACGCGGCCATTGCAGCATTCCAGACACAGGATGCCGTGCGACGTCCTTGGGTCTACAGCCTATCCAGCCACGGACTCAACCCTTACGAGCAAGCATCTGGGAACCCTCATGCAAAAAAGTAACTTCAAGGAGCTGCTCGCAGGGCAATCCCCCCTTCTGCTTCCCGTCGCGCATGACGCCCTCTCCGCACGCCTCATTGAAAGGGCCGGGTTCAGCGCGGCAGCGATCGGCGGATTCGGATTGGTGGGCTGTCGGCTTGGTTTGCCGGACTTGGGGCTTGCCAGTTTCGGCGAGGTCAGCTGTGCGGTTCGGGATATTTCGAGCGCGGCCCGGCTACCCCTCATCGTAGATGCTGACGAAGGCTATGGCGATGTCAAGAATGTAGTTCGCACTGTAAGAACCTATGAACAAATGGGACTGTGCGCCATTGTGCTGGAAGACCAGGTCAGCCCCAAGAAGTGCGGGCACATGGCTATCGAACGAAGAGTCGTGCCGGTCATCGAAGCGGAACAGAAACTACGCGCAGCGCTGGATGCGCGTGTCGATGAACGCTTTGCCATCATCGCCCGAACGGACGCCAGGAGCATCGAAGGCCTGGAATCGGCTATTGAACGCGGACAGCGCTACGTCGCCTGTGGCGCGGACGCTCTGTTCATAGAAGCACCGACCTCCATTGAAGAACTGCGCAAAATCGGCTCAAGTTTTCAAGTGCCCCTGGTCGTCAACGCCGCAGAAGGCGGCCGCACGCCAGTCCTGACGCCTCTTGAATACAGCGAACTGGGCTTCTCCATAGTTCTGTATCCAGCGACCTTGCTGTTGCGGATGGTCGCGTCGCTGACGAATGCATTGGCCGCGCTTCGCGAAGGTCGCTTCGACGACCAGGGACGCCTGCCCGATTTTTCAATGCTCACCGACATCATGGGTACGAACACCTGGATGGAAATTGACCAGCGCTTCGGATCCAACTGAGTCGCTCGAATGTCCTGCATTACGCCATGGCTTTGGCCTACTTAGTCCCAAGACCTCTTCCTGAATGGACGATCATGAAAGAAAATTCTCTCCGCCCTGCCCGACTAATCCGCCGTGTAGGCGTCGCGGCTCTCACCATCGGCCTGGCATGCTCCTCACTCGCTTACGCAGACGCCACGACCTACCCGTCCAAGCCTGTGCGAATCCTGGTGCCTGCAGCGGCCGGGGGCGGCACAGATGCGGTCGCGCGTCTGCTAGCGGAGTTCCTGGCTTCCACCTTGAAGCAGCCCGTCACCGTTGACAACCGCCCCGGAGCCAGCGGCATCGTGGCGACAAGCATGGTGGCTCAGGCCCCAGCGGATGGCTACACACTTTTGCTGGCGCAGAACGGCCACGTGTTAAACCCAGCGCTGTTCAAGAAGTTGCCTTACAACACGAGCAAGGATTTCACTGCGATAGGCTCACTCGCTCGTACGCCTCTGGTGTTGGTCTCCTCTCATGTGACCGGCGTGAAATCACTCAGTGATCTCAAGTCTTTCGTTGCAAAGAACCCAGTCAATGGTCTGGGCGTCGGTGTGACTGAAGCAACCACCCGCATTGCGTCCGAAATGGTCCGGGTGGCAAGCGGCATTCCATTCGAGACAGTGCAGTACAAGGGCGCAGCACCTGCATTGGCCGACCTTGCCGGCGGGCACTTGAATTTTGCAGTTGCCACATATCCGTCCACACTGCCGTTCAGAGATTCGGGAAAGCTCAACTACGTGGCCGTACTTGGTCAAAAACGTGCAACGCTGGCGGCGTCGCTGCCTACTGCTTCTGAACAAGGCCTGACAGGCGTCGACGCTGCAGGCTGGTGGGGAGTGGTTGGACCGGCCAACATGCCGCAGGCCGTGGTGACAAAACTTGCAAACGCCGTTTCAGCCATGTTGGCAGATCCCCAAGTTTCAAAGAAACTGGCGGACATGTCGGCAGAGCCGTGGGAGCAAAGCCCTGAGAAATTCTCCACGTTCCTGGAGCATGAACAAACCAGCGCCGCAAAACTCGCAGCTCAAGCGGGTATCAAGCCGGAATAGCTACTCGCTACATTGAGCCCGTGCGCTTTGCTTCTCAGGCAGCGCCGCTGCTGATGCCGCGCGCCAGCAAGCTGGCCACCTCGGCCTCGGAGTAGCCTACCCCTTTCAACAATTCAGCGCTGTGCTGACCTAGACTCGGGGCCGGCATGTATCCCCCTGGCGGCGTCCCGTGCCATTCGCTCGGCACAGCGGTCTCAAATACCGGACCAACCGTCGGATGGTTTTCAGTACGGAAAAACTCGATGTCGCGAAGGTGAGGGTCTTCCAGTAGAGAATCGAATGTGTGAACCGGAAAAACGGGAATGTCGGCAGCCTTCAGCAGTGCCTGCCATTCGGCGGTGGTCTTTTGCGCCAACTCCCCTGCGACGAACTCATTCAATGAGTCTATGTTCTCCATTCGGGTTGCGATGCTGGCCAGCCGCGGATCGGTTTTCATCATCTCGCTTTTGCCGATCACCTCAAGGAATGCGGTCCAATGGTGCTCGTGGTAGATCAGGCAACATACATAGGCGTCGCGCGTGCGAAAAGGCTTTCGCGCCCGTGACAGCAGACGGGGGTAGCCTGCTTCGCCGCGGGCCGGATCGAACCGCTTGCCGTACAGATGATCACCCAAAATGGCAGGCACCATGGTCTCGAACATTGGTACGTCAATGCGTTGCCCCTGACCGGTTTGAGTTCGAGCATACAACGCGGATGCAATCACACCGAATGCATACAGGCCTACCGACCTGTCGGCGAGATTGAATGGCACGTAGCGCGGTTCTTGACCGGTGTGTGCCGCCACAATATTAGGCAGGCCCATGGCGGACTGGATCAGGTCGTCAAACGCAGGCTCTGCCGCATACCGGCCGCTTTGCGAGAACCCGAACAGGCCTACATAGATTAGACGCGGATTCACTTCAGCCAGCCGCTCATAGGTGAGCCCCAGTCGCTTCATGGCAGCGGGGCGGACGTTGTAAGTGAGGACATCTGCGCCCTCCACCAGGCGAAGCAGCGCCTCTACTCCCTCCGGCGCCTTGAGGTCGAGCACGATGCTGCGCTTGTTGCGATTCGCGCCAAGAAACAGCGGCCCTAGCAACTGCTCGCCGGCAGGGCCCGTTCTACGGGTAGAGTCCCCTTTGGGCGGTTCAACCTTGATGACGTCAGCGCCCAGGTCTGCAAGCATCTGGGTGGCCCAGGGACCCATCATGACCGCTGTGATGTCAATCACGCGCACCCCTGCGAGCGGACCAGTTGGTGCAACCATCATTGCTCTGCTATGTTGGATTTCTTCATGAACGGCACCCAGCGTGCGCGCTCGCTGCGAGCAAAAGCTTCCGCTTGCTCGGGCGTATTGCGCGGCATGATCTCACCCGCATTGCGCTCAACAAATGCCTTGACGCCAGCCGATGCCATGGCTTGATTGATGGCCGTATTGAGTCTCTGCAGAACTGCAGGTGGCATGTTGGCCGGCCCGAATATGGCATTCCACGTATAGGCCTCAAAGTCCTTCATGCCTGCCTCTTCAAAAGTAGGCACATCGGGACGGAGGGGGCTTCTTTTAGAACCAGAAATGGCAAGCAGCCGGATCTTTCCGGCCGCAGCAAGAGCGGCGCCATTGTTGAGTCCGTCGAACATCATGTCGACCCTGCCAGCCGCCACGTCCATCACCGCTGAGCCACCACCCTTGTACGGTATATGCCGCAGCTTCACTCCGGCGCTTTGTGCGAAGGCTTCACCAAGGATGTGGCTGATGGATCCATTGCCGCCTGATCCATAGGTTAGGGTGTCTGGCTCTGCTTTCGCGCGCTGGACAAATTCCGCCAATGTCTTGGCACCGTTCCCACTCACATCGAGAACCATATTGGTCTTGGCCAGCAGGGCAATCATGGTGAGGTCCTTGTCAATATTGAACGGGAGCGATTTGTAGAAGCCAACATTCATCACCAACTGCGAGCTGGTACCGAAACCGAGCAGATATCCGTCCGGAGCGGCCTGAGCCACCGCGTTGGTCGCGATCATGCCGCCAGCACCCAGACGGTTTTCAACGACAACGGGCTGACCCAAAGTCCCCGTCAACTCCTTGGCGATCTCACGAGCCAGTACGTCGTTGCCGCTGCCAACGGCAAAACTCACCAACAAGCGAATGGGCTTGTCGGGATAGACGGACTGCGCATGGGCGAGCCCACCCCACAAGAGCACTAAGCCGAGCGCGAGCGCTCTCACCACCATCGAAGAGAAGCGGACATACAAATTTCTGATCTTGGGGTGCATTGCGTCTCCTTGGGATGGCACGGGCGAGCGCCGGCGAGTCCGTGCATTGTCTGCAAGCAGGCGCACGGCGTCCAATAACGGATTCGTATTGGGTGATACGGACATTGGGATCAGGCGTCCTCCAGGGCCCAGTTGAAGCCGGGAACGCTGCAAGGATTAATATGAGGCTTTCTCTGGCTCTACCCGCATCCGCTTACATGGAAATCAATAACCGCCAGCTGACCTGGTTCATGGCTATTGCGGACACGGGCTCGTTCCGACAGGCTGCCGAGGGCCTGCACACGACCCAACCCGCTCTCAGCGTTGCCATGCAAAAACTCGAAGCCACGGTGGGAGCCCTTTTGCTGGACCGTACGCCCAAAGGCGTGGTGCTGACGCCTGCCGGCCGGATCTTGTACGAGCATGCCAGCCGTGCCCTGTCCATCATCGAGATCGGTAGACGCCAGGCGGCAGACCAAGGCGCTGGCAAACGCGGACCGCTGCGCCTGGGTTTTGTAGGGTCGGCGGCCTACTCATCGCTGCCTCGGCTGCTGTCGTATTTGACCAGCAATTGGCCAGATCTGCGGCTGGAACTTTCAGAGGGCGCGAGCTCTACCCTTCTTGACCGGTTGCGACACGAAGCACTCGACGCCTGCATTGTCCGCGAGCCCATCAAAGACGTCAGCGGCTTGACCTCCCATTGCATAGAACTAGATCGCATGGTCCTGGCGGTTCCAGCAGGCCATCCGTTGGCGCAGCACGTAAGCGTCAAGCTGGCCAAGCTTCGCGACGAGGCCTTCATTGCCTTCGCGCAAGAGAGCGTTCCCTCGCTTTCCATTCCCGTCCTTGAACTATGCTCACGTGCGGGTTTTGTTCCACGCATCGTTCAAGAAGCCATGCGCCTGCCCACCGTGGTCAGCTTGGTGGCCTGTGGGCTGGGAGTAGCACTGGTGCCAAGCGTGGCTCAGATGTACTCACATGCCCATGTTCGTTTCATTGACCTGGACGATGACGCCAGGCAAACCGAACTGCGGCTGTCGCTGGCCATCCGGCCCGATGCGCCGACTTTTGGAGTGCTTTGCCTGCTCAAAACTATAGAGGCCGTCGGAACCTTGCCCAGCACCCCGGTTATCCGCGGCAGCTGAATTTCCTCGGACGCGTCCTGATTACAGTTGCTTCACGCGCGCTGGCACAGGAGCCCAGACGACCTCGAATCAGGACAACCAACGCGCCAGGTTCTTCTGAACAAACCCGTCGTCACTCAAGTCGCCATGCTGGTGATAGACGCGATCGATCTCCTCCCGCTGGCCCTCCCCCAGCCCTTCATGCGGATCCAGGCACCATATGCCTTCAAGCAATCCCTGTCGACGCAGGACCTCATGGCAGCCGGCAATGCAGCCATGAAAATTGTTTTTCACGTCAAAGAACGCTGAATTGCAATCGGTGACGCGAGAATCGAGTGCGAGTAGTTCGTTGCTCAAACCATCGGGTCGCTCTCTTAACGCATGCTGGATCTGAGTGAACTGGTTCACGGCGCTTGCGGTCCAGACGGACCAATGCCCCAACAAGCCCCCCCGGAAACGCACGGTGACGTCACTTCCATTGCGCATGGCGGTGAATGGCATCGCGAGGTCCAGGACGATGTGGTCGTCATTGCCGGTGTACAAAAAGACGCGTTCCTCTGCACCGGCATCGACCACACCTCGCACGACATCCAGGGTGCGGTAGCGGTTGAACGGAGCCACCTTGATGGCCAGCGCGTTAGGAATGAGTGCGAACCGGCGCCAGAAATCGCTACTGACCACAGGGCCACCCACCACAGTCTGCAGGTAAAAGCCGACGATTGGCATCTCTTCGGCCACAGCTTCGCAGTGCGCAATGAGATCGTCTTCTGAGCGGTCAGCCACCGCTGCCAGGCTCAGAAGTCCAGCGTGGTAGCCCAATCCCACTGCTATGCGCGCTTCAGCCACCGCTTGTGGTGTGTCGCCACAAAGCCCCGCGACCATGACCATGGGGCGATCGGTCCACGCTTGCCGGTCTTCCGCCGCGCAACGCAGCACCGTTTCGTACAGCCCGTGTTCGCGGATGGCGAACTGGGTGGTGTGCACGCCCACTGCGAGGCCTCCCACTCCGGCGTCGACGTAATACCGTGTCAGCGCACGCTGGCGACGTCGATCGAATGCGCGGTTCTCGTCGAGCGCCAGTGGATGAGCCGGAATGACGGTGCCATTCGACAAGAGATCGAGAATAGCAGTCGGAAGGTCGGAGCGTTTTAAGGGCATGGCATCAATCCTTGAGCACGGTAGGGCGCTGAGCTGCGCGAGTCACTTGTCAGGCGAACTCAGGGCCAGCTATGGCGTGAATGAGATGGGGCTGGCCTTGCGGCAAGGTGCGTCCGGGCGGCAGCCAGGCCATCCGCGTGAAGTCGCGTTGAGGCAAAAAACCCGCTGCCTGAAGGGCCGCGGTGAACGCTGGTCCTTGTTGTGGTGCATCGATCAGTAGAGGGGTTTTCACGGCATCTACAGCCTGCTTGAGCAACTCCAGCGCATGGCCTTCATCTTCCGCAACCAGGGGACCAATGTGGTGTGCAGTGCGTCCCGCGCGAACCAGAAAAAAGCCTTGCGAGCTGTGCACAACATGCGTCGTGGGTCTATCTTGCAAGCTATTGATCAAGGCGCTCCGGCCAAAGCCCAGCACACGCCTGTCCAGCGCCACCAACGCTTGCGGGTCTGCCTGCTGATTTGCCTGTGGAGTGGGGGCGATGAAAGCCCTATCTCCGCGCGCTTCGCGTCGCCAGCGAGTGATGTGAGAGAGCGGCACGAAACCGAACTGGGTATACAGCGGCTCTCCTTGAGGAGTCGCATCCAGCATGGGCAGGTAGGCCGCCGCTTGCGCGCTGCGCAGGCAAGCTTCGAACACGCGTCGTCCCAGGCCCTGCCCCCGGACTTCAGGTAAAACAAGGATCATGCTGATCCACGCCACGCGGTGACCACTTGCATCTGCATCCATTGGTAGCACCGCGCCGCTAGCAATGATGCGGGATTGCGCGTCGCGCATGACCAGTACATGGCCACGGTCAAAGAAGAAGTACCAATCAGCCGGTACCTGGTTCCAGTGGCTCTCTATCACCAGCCGATTGAGCATTTCCAGGTCGTCTGGCCTCAACTCAGTGAGCCGCTCAACCGATTGATCGCCCGTTGGTGCGCAGGCCTCAGTATTTTCCATCGCGGGCTTCGAACTTGGTGGGCTTGCCGAACGAGCGCTGTGCCCGTGAGACCCAGTCCGCGACCCACTCGATCTGACGCTGCATTGGCACGTGAGGGTAGCCAAAAAGTCGCTCTGCCTGCCCGGTGTTCATCAGCCAGGCAGTGGGCGCTTCTTCACCCGTGATCAGGGCGGGCTTGCTGAAGCGCCGCGCAAACTCCTGCGCAAGCCAACGAATCGATGTGGTCTCAGGACCGCTCACGTTGATGGGTGAGGTGGGTACCGTGGCTGCTGCCAGGCAGCGCAGCGCCTGGGCATTCGCATCTCCTTGCCAGATTACATTGACGTGCCCCATAGTCACATCGACAGGCTCACCCTGCCAGACCTTGGTGGCCACGTCAGCCAACACGCCATAACGCAAATCGATGGCATAGCTCAGTCGGAACAAGCGGCCTGGAGTTCCATGCTGTTGGGAAAAGTAATCAAACATGCGCTCCCGCCCTACGCAGGAGTTCGCGTACTCTCCGGGCGGGTCTGGGGGCAACTGCTCGTTTGCGCCCTGACTGTTGACGGGCACAAAGGGGTAAACGCAAGCGGTGGAAAACACCACGATGCGCGATCCCGAAAATGCCTGGGCAACCAGAGCTGGAACATACGTATTCATGGCCCATGTCAGGGCGTGGTTGGCGTCGGCACCGAACTTCCGGCCAGCCATGAACACTACGTTGCGACATATTGGGAGTGTGGCGATAGCGGAGGGGTCCAGCAGATCGCAAGCAATGGTCTCAACACCTTGCGACTCCAGTGATTCACGCATTCCCGGATCACTGAACCGGGCCACCGCAATGACTCGCCTGCCTGGCATGGCATTTTTTGCCAGCCGCGCCAGAGTAGGCCCCATCTTGCCGCCTGCGCCCAGGATCATGAGGTCGCCATCCACAGCTGCCATGTCACGCACCAGGGCACGCGATGGCGTGGCGAGGTAGCTCTCCAGCGCTTCTTCATCGTCGAAGGCTTCAGGAAAGGGCATCTCGTCAAGAAAGGGGCCGGAGAACGTGGTATTCGAGTTCATGGGAAAGGATGAGAAAGCTGACGTGTTGGGATGATAGGAGTGGTGTTCATCGGTGTCAACCAAATAGTTGATTTTTGAAATCACACACATTCGGCTCAGTGAGAAGACTCTGAAGAACGCATTCGGCACTCGATAACATGGACCACACGACTTCTCCGGGAAGTCTCCTCCCATCGTGTCCGCCGTGTATGAACTGGAGGGCCAGGGGCTGCCTTGACGACTCCAAGCACAGTCAGCATGAAGGCCTCGCCTTCTCTTGAGGCAGCTCGAGGCACAGGGCGTGCATCGCGAATGCGATGACATGGCTCCTGCGCGCAGCCAGTGCTGAGCGCGTGCGCAAGGATTTGCTGAAGATGGCAGACAGCGTATGGTTGTTGGAGAAGTAAAAATAGGACAAGGCAGCAATGGAGATGTAGACCTGGATCGGGTCGCTGTGCGACCTGAACACGCCGCTGCGCACCCCCCGCTCCAATGTCTCACCAATCATGTCTATGAGTGGCGAATGCATCTTGCGAAAGCGCTTGGAAGTCTTCATGTGACTACCCATGTGGCGGTTCTCGTCGGCCAGCAGGGCGATGAATTCGGGGTGTTGCTGCAAGTGGTCAAACGAAAACCCCACCAACTTCTCCATGGCCTCCCGAGGTTCCAGCGCCTCCAACGACAAAGTACGTTCCCTTTCGCGAATCTCGGTGTACACCTTTTCCAGCGCAGCTTCGTACAGGTCCTGTTTGCTGCCGAAGTAGTGGTAGACCAGTTGCTTGTTAACCCCTGCTTCCCTGGCGATCTCATCCACGCGGGCGCCTGCGAACCCCTTGCGGGAGAACTCCGCCACCGCCGCCGTAACCAGCGCACCTCTTGCGCCCAGGTGTTCTTCGATTTTCATGGCCTCTCTCAGAAATCAACCATGCAGTTGATAATTCATTCTAGTCCCAGAACTGCTGCCATGGTGAATGCCATAACCCCGGGAAAGCCACTAGGCCCAATTTTCAACTGAATAGTTGACTTTTAAGAATCCGCCTCATAAACTGGCTTTCAGGGTCGAGGAATGAGCCTTGGTCTTCTGAGGGTGACGCGCTACCCAGCCTCTGACACGCTGAGCGAGCCGAACGGGAAAAAATCAGATGAATTGGTCATTGAAGATGGGCAAGCGGTACATGCCCACAGTGCTGATATTCGCTTTTCTGCTCTTGGCCTGGCAGCTGGTAGTGAGCGTGTTCGGCGTGCGCGAGTACATCCTCCCTAGCCCGGCTTCCGTGCTCAACGCCATCACTAACAGCGAGATTCCCTGGGGTAGCCATATGCTGGTCACGGCCACTGAGGTGGTGGGCGGCTTCCTGCTAGCGGCAGTGGTAGGTGTTCTGCTGGGCACAGCAATCGCATGGTCTGACACAGCTGCGCGCGCATTGATGCCGTTTCTTGTATTCGTCAATACGTTGCCCAAGGTGGCGATCGCCCCACTCATCCTGCTATGGTTCGGTTACGGCCTCGTGCCTAACCTCCTGATAGGTGCATTGATTGGCTTTTTCTCAGTCGTGATCAACACCGCAGCCGGCCTGAGCCAGATTGACCAGGACATGCTCGACCTGGGCCGCGTGTTCAATGCGCCCAAGTGGCGGGTGTTCGTGAAGATCCGTATTCCCAATGCCTACCCGTACATCCTGAGTGCGCTCAAGATCACCGCCACCTCCGCCGTAGTAGGCGCGATCCTTGGAGAGTTCGTGGCATCACAAGCGGGTCTGGGTTACGTGATCATCACCTCGCAAAGCACCATGAATACGCCGGTGGCCTTTGCGGCCATTGCATTTGTCTCCATCATTGGCTTGTCGCTCTTTGGCATTGTTTCCCTGTTGGCCCGCGTGCTCGCACCATGGGCGGTCGACGGCGGACGCTGAACTTCTCGTGTTCCATACCCACCCCGAAGGAGCTCTCTTGAAAGACCATGTCAAACCCCGGTTCACGATGCGTTGGCTAGCGCTAGCCCTTTCCTCCCTTTTGCCCTTGATAGGCACTTCAGTCACGGCGCAGCCGGCCAAGACACCGATCAAGCTCGCGATCAACTGGTTCCCTACCGGTGACCACGGCCCATACTATGTGGCGCAGGACAAAGGCTACTTCGACAAGAACGGCCTGGTTGTTTCCATCGAGAACTCCAAAGGCTCGGGTGACGCGGTGGCCAAAGCCGACACCGATCGAGCTGATATAGCGATCGCCGACACCTCCGTGGTGCTGGCGGCTATTGCACGCGGCGCCAAGGTGAAGATCGTAGGCATGATCTTCGATGAGACGCCACAGAACGTCTTCAGCCGCAAGGACGCACCCATGCGCGAACCGAAAGACATGGTGGGCAAATCGATTGGCGCCCCCCCTGGCGATAGCCAGCGCATGGCGTGGCCCGCATTCGCACGCAAGAACGGCATCGATCCTGCCTCGGTGACCTGGATCAATATCGAACCCACTGCCAAGGTGGCGGCATTGGCTACGAAACGCGTAGATGGAGTGGCCGATCTCATCACTGGCCAGCCAAACTTCGAGAAAGCCATGGGCGCCGGTGAAGTCGTTGAAATGCCGTGGGCAAAGTTTGGGTACAACATGTACAGCATGGCCTTCGTGGTGAGCGAGAAAACGCTGGCCGAACGACCAGAGATCATCCGAAAATTTCTGCAAGCTGCATACCAGGGTTGGAGCGATGTCATGGTCGACCGCGAACCTTCGCTGGCGATCTACAAGAAGCGCGTGCCCGAGATCGATGTAGATTTTGTCCGTCGCAACACGGCTATGGGCATCGAACTCATGCGCACCCAGCGCTATAAGGACCATGGGTTGGGCTGGATCGACGAGAAGAAAATGTGCGAATCCACCGAGACCGCCAACACCTATATGGGGCTAGCCCGTAAAGTCGATTGCACCACGGTCTACACCAACAAGCTCCTGCCCAAAGTTGCGCTGCCACTTCCCGTCAAATGAACCATACGAGCCCCCCGTCCCCCTTCATCGAGATAGATGACGTCCACATGGTCTACCAGGCTGAAAGCGGTCCTGTGGAAGCCCTGCGTGGCATCAACCTGTCGATCAACCGGGGGGAGTTTGTTTCGCTGGTGGGGCCCAGCGGGTGTGGCAAGTCCACACTTTTGCGGTGCATCGCGGGGCTGCGGCCAGTCACGGGCGGACGCATCGTCGTAGACGGCGCCCCTGTAGTCAAACCGATTCCGAAGGTCGGCATGGTGTTCCAGACCGCCATCATGTTGAAGTGGCGCACTGTGCTGGACAACGTCCTGCTGCCCACCGAGTTGTATGGCCTGAAACCGGCCGATTTCCGCGACCGCGCGCACGATCTGCTCAAACTCGTTGGCCTCGGCGACTTCGCCAAGAAGCGCCCTGGAGAGCTCTCTGGTGGCATGCAACAAAGAGCCTCGCTGTGCCGGGCCTTGATTCTGGACCCACCCATTTTGCTAATGGACGAGCCCTTTGGCGCGTTGGACGCCATGACGCGCGACGAGATGAACCTGGAGTTGCTGCGTATCTGGGGTGAGCAGCGCATCAGCGAAGGAGCGGAGCGCAAGACTGTGATCTTCGTGACGCACTCCATTCCCGAAGCATGCTTCCTGTCTGACCGGGTTGTAGTGATGTCCCCACGCCCAGGCCGTGTGGCGTCCATCAAGCCCGTACAACTGCCTCGCCCGCGCACGGTTGCCACGCGAGTCTCTCCCGAGCTGGGACGCATGACGCTCGAACTCTACAACGACTTGACCCAGAAGAACCTGGAAACCATGCCGCAAACGGTGTCGTAATGATCGGCCAGAGCGCGGTGCCGAATTCTTCAGGGCCTCAGGCCGGCGAGGGCAAATTCCACCACGTGCTTGCGGTAAGCCTCCTCGACCTCCTTGCTCGAGAGATTGCGCCCGAAATTCGAAGACAGGGTGGCGCGGTTCGAGAAAAAGAAATAGGACATTCCGGCGATGGAAATGTAGAGGTTCAAGGGATCGATCCCCCGGCGAAACTTCTGCTGGGCCACACCGCGCTTGAGCGCCTGGCGGATCAACTCGATCAACGGCGAGTTCATACCCTGAATGGTCTTGGAAGCCTGGATGTGTTGCGCGCCGATGGCGTTCTCATGGTTGAGCATGCCGATGAATTCGGGGTGCAAGGCCAGGTAGTCGAACGAAAACGACACCAGGGAGCGCATGGCCGCCTCGGGTTCCTCTTCCTCGAGATGCAGGTTTTTCTCCAGCTCACGAATGTCGCCGTACACCGCTTCCAGAGCGGCGGCGTACAGGCCTTCCTTATTGCCGAAATAGTAGTAGATCAGCTGCTTGTTGACTCCGGAACGTTCCGCAATCTCGTTGACCCGGGCGCCAGCAGCGCCCTTGCTCGAGAACTCCTGCCGCGCCGCGGCGAGGATCGCGTTCTTGGCCGACGCCGGATCGGCATCGGCCTTGCTGGAGTCGACCGTGCGCCGAGCGGACGGTTCGCGTTTGACGTTGCGTTGGGTTGCCATGCACGGCGATTATGCCGCCAGTGCCGATACAAAAAAACGTTTGGTTGAATTTTGACAAGACAACACCAAGCTCCAAGGAAACTCACATGACCACTGAAAACCGGCTGCGTGTTCACGAGGTAGAGGTACGGGAGTGGCCATACCGCCTGCGCTTGCCCTTCCGCTTCGGCAACGTCACCAAGACCCATGGCCGGCAAGTGGTGCTACGCGCCCGGGTTTCTATCGGTGGCGGGCCCAGCGCCTGGGGTTGCGCGGCCGAATGCTTGAGCGCGAAGTGGTTCGACAAGAATCCCAGCCTCTCCGATGACGACAACTACGACCAGCTGCGGTGGTCCATCGAGGCCGCGGTTCGGCACTACACCTCCCAGGACGAGAACACGGCGTTTGGCCATGCCATGGTGGCCTATGGCAACCTGATCGAGGAAGCGCATCGCCACTCGCTGGGTCCTCTGATCGCGGGTTTTGGTGCTGCGCTACTGGACCGCTGCGTGATCGACGCATTGGGTAAGTTGCGGGGGATGCCATTCAGTGCGTTGATGCAAGGCAATCTGGTGGGCATGCAGACCACGCAGTGGACGCCGGACTTACAGGGTATTGATCTCGGTCATTTTCTGGGTACTCTCTCCCCACAGCGCGAGCTTCTTCTGCGTCACACGGTGGGACTGGTTGATGCAATCACGCCCCTGGATCAAGCTCCGGGCAGCGCGGTAAACGACGGCCTTCCCGAGACCTTGGAAGAGGTGGTTGCCGTTTACCGACAGCGCTATTTCAAGATCAAGGTCGGCGGCCGACTGGGCCCAGACCTGGAGCGGCTCGAGGCCATCGCTTCGGTGCTTGACACCTTGCCTCATGCCTATCACGTGACGCTCGACGGCAACGAGCAGTTCCAAGCCGTCGAACCCTTGATGGAATTCTTGGCCACCATGTCCAAGGCACCTCGTCTGCGTCGCTTTTTCCAATCACTGCTCTGGATTGAGCAGCCGCTTGCCCGACATGTGGCCCTGCAGGCAAGTGTGAAGGCCATCGATGCGATATGCCCTGTGATCATTGACGAATCCGATGTAGATATTCAGGCGTTTCCGACGGCTATTGCATTGGGCTATCGTGGAGTCTCCAGCAAGATCTGCAAAGGACTGTACAAATCGCTCATCAATCGGGCTCGCTGTGAGGTGCGCAACGCGTCCAATCCACAAGGCAAGCTGTTCATGTCGGCCGAAGACTTGACCACACTGCCAGGCATTTCCCTGCAACAGGACCTGGCGCTGGTGAGCTTATTGGGTTTAGTCCATGTAGAGAAAAATGCCCACCACTTTGTGGACGGCATGCGTGGCCGCCCTGAAGCGGAACAACGCCGCTTCGTGCAAGCCCATCCTGATCTTTACCGGCTCGACACTTTGCCCGATGGTGAGCGCATCGCACGATTGATCCTGAATGAAGGCGGGGTACAGCTAGGCTCGCTAGACGGCCCTGGCTTTGCCTGCGCCGCCGAGCCAGATTGGGAGAGCCTCCCACCATCCCCTCCTTCTCGTTGGCCCGATATCCTGAAGGAATCCCATGTCCGATGATTTCAGTGCCATCGATGACGCCCGCATACCCTGGCTGTCTGCGACCGAACTGCTAGGCCTGTACCGCTCCCATACGCTGTCGCCCGTCGACGTGACGCGTTGTGTGTTGGCTCGCGCAGAGCGCTCACAGACCTCGCTAAATGCCTTCTGCTTGCTGGATGCGCCTGCGGCCCTAGAAGCCGCAGCAGCCTCCGAACAGCGATGGCAACGCAACGAACCCATGGGCCTGCTCGATGGCGTTCCGGTCTCCATCAAGGACATCGTGCTCACGAAACACTGGCCTACGCTGCGTGGCTCGCGCACCATATCGCCAGCCCAAGCCTGGCTGGACGACGCCCCCTCGGTCGCGCGGCTGCGCGAACATGGCGCCGTGATTTTCGGCAAGACGACCACGCCTGAGTTTGCTGTGGGCGCAGTGACGCGCAGCCCGCTGACCGGCGTAACGCGCAGCCCCTGGGGCTCAGACTACACGCCAGGTGGAAGCAGCGGCGGCGCAGGAGCGGCTGTGGCAGCCGGCATCGGCCCGCTGGCGGTGGCCACCGATGCAGGAGGCTCGATCCGGGTCCCGTCCAGCTTCTGTGGAATTTTCGGCTTCAAGCCAAGCGGAGGCCGTGTACCCGCCTACCCTCCAACACCCTACGCGAGCTTGGCCAGTATCGGCCCGATGAGCCGTACAGTGCAAGACGCCGCACTGATGTTGACTGTGATCAGTGAACCCGATCCGCGCGACTGGGGGGCATTGCCACTCGACCCGGTGCCCTACCACGCCTCGCTGGAGCGCAGCTTCGACGGGCTTAGGATCGCCTGGAGCCCGACACTGGGCTACGCTCGTGTGGACCCGGAAGTTCAGGCGCTGTGTGAGCAAGCAGCTGCAGTTTTCCGTGAGATGGGGGCGCAGGTGACCATGGTGGACGCCGTGTTTGATAACCCACTGCCCCTGATCGAACGCTTTAAGGACGGCCTGACGCATTTCGCATTCCAGTCCTTTGATGAAGATCGCCTGGCGCTGATGGACGAACGCCTCGCAAGCTCCATCCGCCACAGCCGGAAATCGGTGTCGGTGACGGATCACCTCGCGGTTGAATCGCAGCGTGCGGCTTTCGGCGCTCGAATGAACGCCTTTCACCAAACCTACGATCTGCTGCTCACGCCGACAGTGGCCGTCGCACCGTTCTCAGCCGAGCTGACCCAGCCGGCCGGATACGCCGACTCCTCCGAGTGGTACCCCTTCACGCCGCCGTTCAATTTCTCCCGGCAGCCTGCAGCCAGCGTCCCCTGTGGCTTTACCCGCTCAGGTCTGCCTGTAGGTTTGCAGATAGTGGGTCCGGCGTATGCCGACCTGCTCGTGCTGCAAGCCGCACACGGATTCGAGTGTGCACGCCCCTGGCGGCAGGTGCGCCCGGTTGCCTGGACTTCATGACTCTCGCGCTTTGCAACGAAGTGCTGGCCCACTTGTCCTTCGAGCGGCAGTGCATGCTGGCCGCCGAACTGGGCTACCAAGGGTTGGAGATCGCGCCCTTCACACTCGCGCCTGCCCCCTGAAAGCCCGACCTCCTCCCAGGATTGCCCTGTGGACAGGTTCACGCGCCTGCGGTATACCTCAATCTGGCGTAGATTGGTCAAAGGTTGATGCATCGGAGGCGTGCAGTGGAAATAGTGAAAGTCGACATGGGGGCGCTGGGCAAGCGAGAACGCCCTGATTCGTGGCGATCCATTTGCAGCAAGATGATTCACACAGTGGAGGTTTCCGGAACCGTTCTGGACTCTTTCTCTGCAGAAATGACCGTTAGAAAGCACGACATCATGTCTTGCGGCCTTTTCTGGAGCCAACCGCACCGAGTGCGCTGGGGCCGGGCCCAACTGTCAGACCCTGGTGATCCAAGCTATCTCGTCAGTTGGCAGATCGAAGGTGAAGCGCATATAGAGCATGGTAGACAGCGGCTGGTTCAATCGGCGGGCAGCGTCGCCATTGTGGATGCCCGGCAAGCGACGAGTGTGACCTTCCCCGTGGAGGTCAGGCGCATCGTGGCCAGACTGCCAGCTAGAACGCTTGAGCTAAGAATGCCGCAGTTGCTGACATCTCACCTGCAGGTTTTTCAACCTTCTGGTCCGTTCGCTCCTACCCTTTTTTCCTATCTCAGCGAGCTCTCACGGGAAGCCACCACCCTGGTTCCCTCAGACGTAGAAGCCCTTGTGGAAAACGTCTGCAATTTGCTGAAGGTAACCTTCGGCCGCACAGATGCCCCCTGCGATGCCCGGGAGCTCAGACGCCAGGCCTTGGTCCGCTATCTACGCAAACATGCTTGTGATCCGGCGATCTCTCTGGACCAGGCGGCCGCGCAGCTCAATATGTCGCGGCGCCTGGTGCAGCAGCTACTGCAGGGCATGAATACGAGCTTCACGCAGTTCATCCTTGACCAGAGGCTGAGCTCGGTCGAATCTCAGCTGGCAGGTGCAGAAGGCGTTTCGATCTCTCAAATCGCCTACAGCAACGGATTCAACGACATCTCCCACTTCAATCATCTGTTCAAGCGCAGGTTCGGAGTTGCACCGTCCGATTACCGCGAACACTCGCGCCAGCCAAAGTAACCCCACGGCCGAAACTAAAGGCTAGAGCGTCTGCGGATTCAGGACATTCTTGGGATGGCCTGCAAAAAAGTCCACCACGTTTTGAAATGCTGAGCCAAAGTAAAGCTCATAGCCTTTTTGTTCGACGTAGCCAAGATGGGGAGTCGCCACCACGTTGTCGGCCATCAAGCCCAACTCGTCGGTGCTCGCGGGTTCTGTCTCGAAGACGTCAAGGGCTGCACCACCCGGCCGGCCGGCAGCGAGGGCTCGCTGAATTGCCCCAGTCTCGAGCAATTCGGCCCGACTGGTGTTCACCAGCAAGGAGGTAGGCTTCATCAACGCGAGGTCAGCCGCGCTGACAATGCCTCTGGTGGCATCGTTCAAGCGAAGGTGCAGCGTCAACACATCCGCTTGCGCAAAGAAATGTTCCTTGGTATCAGCGGCTTGGTGGCCGTCCTGCTGGGCTTGCGCTCTGCTCGCCTCACGCCCCCAGACAAGAACATTCATGCCAAATGCTTTGCCATAGTGGGCAATCAAACGGCCGATCTTCCCGTAGCCCCAGATACCCAAGGTGTCGCCCTTGAGTGTCCGGCCAATTCCGTCGTACTGAGACTCATCGGACGAGCGCTGCCAGCGACCTGCCTTCATCTGCGCTGCGTACTGCGGAATCCGGCGGTAGGCCGCCATGATCAGGGCCCACGTCAGCTCGGCAGGAGCGGTTGGATCCCCCACACCTTCGACTATCGTGATGCCCAAGCTCGTAGCGGCGGCCACATCTATATGGCCACTGACCTTGCCTGTTTGGGAGATAAGCTTCAGATCAGGAAGTTTTCTGAGAAGCTCTGCGGAAAAACTGGTTCGCTCGCGAATAAGCACAACGGCGTCGAAGCCACGCAAGGCTTCAACGAGGGCCTCGTCGTTCAGCGATTGCGTCAGAACATGAACCTCATGACCTGCCAGCAACTGATGGCACTCCAGCCTGGAGACTGCACTTTGATAGTCGTCGAGAACCGCAATTTTCATAAATCCTCCTTAGGGAGTACTGCAAAATCCTGTGTGAGGATAAGGGAAAACGGGGGAACGTTTCCAGTGCAGCTCTCCTGTAGGACTTTATGAAGGCGCAGAGCCTGCATCGAGGCGCCGGACAGGTTCAGACGGGAATTCCGGCAAGGCATAAGGGTACCAATAGTCCGGCGGGAGTCTTTTTGACCCCGGCCCACGACGGCTGAGTTCCATGACCACCTTCAGCGGACCATCTGTTTGCACGTAGACGAAGTCGATATCCCGCTCGGTCATTCTTCCTTCCATCAGCGGAGGACAACCTCTTTTTCGGAATTCTTCCACTGCCGCATCGAAGTCGCGGCCATCGTAGTCGATGAGAACGTGATGAACTCCTTCGCCGTGTTCCTCCAGGAATTCCCGGTAGATGGACCGACCTTCCAGCGGCTGGATGATTTCCCAGCGAAAGCCTTTGGTCCACGCAATGGCCAAACGCATGCTGTAGGGCGTCTCGACCCCTCTGACCCGCATATTGCTCAAATTGTGCGGGCCGTAGGTCCATACCGCCCAGGGACCAATTCCGGACTTTTCGACAAAATTCCTGATGGTTTCATCGCAGTTCTCTACGACCATGCAGACCTGCTGAATGCCCGTGGCTAGTGGATCGATTTTCATCTTGAATGAGCTTGAATGAGCTTGAATGGATGGAAAAACCAAGTTCAACAACCCACTCATGGACTTCTACCGGCCATCACACCGCCATCAATCAGATAGCTGGCCCCAGTGATGAAGGACGCTTGGTCACTGGCCAGAAAAGTCACTAACTGAGCGACCTCGGCAGGAGAGCCATATCGCTTGAGCGGAATGCCCGAGACGTTTCTCGCCCGTATGTCTGAAGCCACGCCGGAGTTGGCTTCAATTTCCCGGATCATGGCTGTTTCTATCGTTCCCGGGTTCACGGTGTTCACGCGAATCCCGTGTCTGGCGCCTTCCAAGGCGGCACTTTTCATCAAGCCGATGACGGCATGCTTGCTCGCCACATAGGGCGACAAGCCGACACTCCCCCGCACCCCGCCAGTCGATGAGGTGATCACGATGGAACCCCCAGAACCAGCCTGCATGATGCGCATGGAATGCTTCAGGCAAACGAACACACTCCTGAGATTGACCGCCATCACCCGATCAAAAGCATCCAGGGCCTGATCCACGATGTGCGAGACCTTGCCCACAATTCCAGCGTTCAGAAACGCGGCGTCCAAGTGACCGAATCTGGTGTGAATGTCAGCAAAAGCGGCATCCAGACGATTCTCGTCTGCAATGTCGAAGGCGTAGTAGGCAGCAGGCTTGCTGAAGGCTTGCGCTTGCTTCTTCAGCCCTTGTTCATCCTGATCCATCAGGACAAGGGTGGCGCCAAGCGCATCAAACCTTTCGGCAGTCGCGTGTCCGATACCACCGACCGAGCCTGTGATCAGAACGTGTTTTCCCACGAATGAGTCAGTATTCATAAGGTTCATGTCCGTGCTCAAGACAGGTCAGTGGCGACATCAAAAACGGTATGCCGCGCGCAGATATTGAAACCGGGGTAGTTTTTCTCGGCAACTCGATCGCAGATCTCACGATAGGTACCGACACCTCCGGAATAGAGCATGAATCTTCGGGGCGACGATCCGCTTTCAGGTGACGCCATGTACCAGGAATTGGCACGCAGAAATGGCATGGTCTCGGCCAGGCTATTGGCATCATCCATCCACTTGGACTCTGCCGCTTCGTCGGGCTCTATGTAGTTATTTCCTTGCTGCCGCATGGTCTGGAGGCAAGACGTGATCCATTCGATGTGCTGCTCGATGGACACCATCATGTTGGTCAACACGGACGGGCTGCCCGGCCCGGTCACCAGAAAAAGATTGGGAAATCCCGCCACCATCAGGCCCAGATAGGTGCCAGGCCCGTTTTTCCACTTCTCCTTGAGTGTTCTTCCGTCCCGCCCCTTGATGCCAATTTTCATCAGCGAGCCCACAATCACGTCGAAGCCAATGGCAAAGACAATGCAATCCAGGTCGAACTTTCTGTTCTGCGTGGAGAGGCCATTCTCTTCAATGCCCTTGATCGGGTCATTGCGGATGTCAATGAGATCTACGTTGTCGCGATTGAACGTCTCAAAGTAACCCGTATCCACACAAATTCTTTTTGATCCCACAGGCAGCGTGGTTGCGGGCGTGAGCAGTCTACGTTTCTCAGGATCTTGCACGACTTCCGCAATCTTGGCGCGAATGAAATCACCCGCGGCCTTGTTGGCGATGGGACTGGACGAGATGTCACTGAAAGCACGTAGAAAGCCCGGGCCGCCCTTGGCCCATCGCTTTTCGAACTCGGCCGTTTGCTCCTGCGGGGGCGTCTCTTCTGCTTTCCTCTCACCAAATTCGTAGAGGGTTCCCGACGGCGCGTACCGTGCCATCTCTCGCAGCTGAGCGTAATTGGCCTTCCACGCCCGCTTTTCAGTTGCATCCAGCACGCGATTTCTCGCGGGGACACTGTAGGTGGCTGTGCGTTGCAACACTGTCAAGCTTTTCGCGGTCTTGGCAATCATGGGTATAGCCTGAATGCCAGACGAGCCAGTTCCTATGACCGCCACATGTTTCCCCGAAAAGTCATACCCGGACTTGGGCCAGTGGCCGGTATGCAGAATGTCGCCCTTGAATTTTTCCTTGCCAGGAAATTCAGGCATTCGGGCGGCAGACAGGCAGCCCGTCGCCATGATGCAAAACCGAGCCGTGATTTCACGACCTGACTGGGTTTGAATCTGCCAGGCGTTTTCATGCGCTTGGTAGGTGGCTGAGACGACTCTGGTGTTCAGCTGGACATGCCGATTCAGATCGAAGCGATCAGCCACATGTTCTATGTAACGCAGGATTTCAGGCTGCGTGGCATAGCGCTCACTCCACTCCCACTCTTGCTGCAGCTCCTCTGAAAACGAATAGGAGTACTGCATGCTTTCAACGTCGCATCTCGCGCCTGGGTAACGGTTCCAGTTCCAGACCCCCCCGATACTGTCGGAAGCCTCCAGCGCCTGCACCGTCAATCCGGCTTGCCTTAACTTGTAGATGGCCAGCAAGCCCGCAAAGCCGGCACCTATGACGATGGCATCGACATCCAGCTTTGAACCTGGGGCTGCTTCGGCAGCCTGAGACTTTTCAATCATTTCAAAAAACTTCCATCTCACTCAAATCGGCTGCATTGCTATTCAGCTTGAATGCCAGCGCCTGCGATGGTTTTGGAAATCCGCGCCCGGTCTTCCGTCATGAAAACGACCAGCTCTTTGGACGGCATAGGGTTGGGTACCGCATTTCGCTCACTGATGGCTTGCTTCATTTCCGGCTTCGCCAATAATTTGAGCACCTGCTCTTCCAGCGCAGCCAACTCCGTACGTGGCGTGTTCTTGGGTGCAAAGATCCCTTGGTAGTCGACCTCGAGGTATCCAGGCAAGACCTCCTTGATAGTGGGAACCTCCGGAAATTCCGCCAAACGACTCTCCGCGTTGACTGCCATGATTTTCAGTTTCCCGCCTCGAACCAGAGGAAGTCCGGCTGTGAACGAATTGGTCATCAGGTCCACCGTGCCCGCGATCACGTCAGTGACCGCACTGCCACCTTTGTAGGGAATGCGCAGAAGCTCGATCTTCGCTGCGCTGGTCAATGCAGTGATTCCCAAGTCACCGTAGTACACGAATGAATATTTCCCCGGAGACTTCTTGGCCAGCTCAATCAACTCACGCAAGTTGTTGGCCGGGAAATTGACAGACGCAGAGATGATGCTGGGTATGAAGCATGTTCTGGCGACAGGAGCCAAGGATTCGAGAACCTTAAATCCATTTTTCATCATGAATTCCTGGTTGATCAGCAGATTACCCTGTGAATACAAAAGGGTCCGGCCATCCGCGGGGGCTTGCGCCACATATTGCGCCCCGATAGTGCCGTTGGCACCTGCCCGGTTCTCAACTACCACCGATTCACCCAACTGGGCAGCCAGCCCTTGAGCAACGACACGTCCAATGACATCGTTGGAGCCTCCCGGCGGATAGGGAACTACCAAAGTCATCTGCCGCTTTGAGGTCTGGGCCTTTGCAATAGCGGGGAAAGCGAGAGCAGATACTCCGGACTGCTGTAGAAAAATCCTTCTGGTTGGCATCTTGTCTCCTGTTAGTTCTTGTGTGCGCAATATCTACACGGTGTCGACGCGATCTCGCCGCGAGATTGGCAGTCTAGAACCGCAAGCGCATCAGGTCCATGCCGTTTTTTGAATGGATTTGTGCGGATTTTCCGAACCGTCAGGCAGCAGCCAGGCGCCCCCCATCCGCCACAAAAACAGCGCCATTGCTGAACGATGCCCTCGAGGAGCTCAGCCAAACCACCAGTTCAGCGATTTCTTCCATCGTTCCCAGGCGATTCATGGGATTCATTCGGGCCAGGTCGGGGTTGAGGTTGGACGACTTCATGATGAGCGGCGTCAAAATGTGCCCGGGGCACACAGCATTGACGCGGATGCCACTTTCCCCATATTCGATGGCTGCACTTTTTGTGAGGCCAATCACCCCGTGCTTCGCTGCCGTGTAGGCGGCGGCATTCTTGAGGCCCTGCAGGCCACCGATCGATGCGTTGTTGACGATACTGCCGCCCTTCTCCCCCATCGCAAGAATTTCGTATTTCATGCACAGGAAGACACCCGTCAGATTGACATCGATCATTCGTTGCCAGTCCGCAAGCTCCAGTTGCGCGAGCGACTTGCCGCGGCTGTTGGACTCTACTGTCCCTATCCCCGCATTGTTGAAATAGCAATCCACTCGCCCGAACTCGTCCATGGCTTCAGAAATCATGGCCTTGACTTCTTGCTCCACAGCCACGTCCGCCCTGACGGCGTGGGCCCGACCGCCCAGGCGACGTATTTCCTCTGCCGTCTCCTGCGCGGCTTCGATATGTCTATCCACTGCGCAGACAGCAGCCCCCTCACGCGCCAATGCCAGTGCGCTCGCGCGGCCAATGCCGGAGCCTGCACCGGTCACCAGGGAAGTCTTTTCTTCAAGAAGTTTGCTCACAAAGCTTTTCTCCATGTCAGGGGCATATTCATAAGGTCCTTCACCAGCTTTCCACTCGCCGTTCACGGCCCCGCGGCTATGAAAGTCTGCTCAGACCGAAGCTGTTTGAACCAGTGTATTTATCCCGCGTCGTATGGTCCACGCTGATTTTCCGATCAATGTATGCTGCTTATCCGATCTATCGGACTTTTTTGCATTCATAACCCCTTCCCGGGGTAGAATTTTTCATGAGCACCGTACCGGTTGATCTAATGCAGCTTCGCACTTTTGTGGTGGTAGCGGAGGAGCGTCATTTGACAAGAGGCGCGGAACGACTGCATATGAGCCAGTCGTCGGCCAGTGCGCATGTCAAGGCGATTGAAGAGCGGCTCGATACACAACTCTTCATCCGCGCCAATCGCCGCCTTGAATTGACCGAGTCAGGCCAGCACCTTTTCCCCAAGGCGAAGGCTCTTTTGAACGAAGCTGCCGTATTCACCGCCTTTGCCCGAGAATTGCGGGGTGAAGTCAAAGGCAGTCTGTCGATCGGCGTCAGCGGAGATCCCTCGTCCACCCGAATCGCGGAAATTGCGGCAAGGCTGCGCCGAGACCATGCGTTGATAGACCTGCATCTGGATGCCAGGCCCTCTTCCGGGGTCCAACAAGGTCTGGAAAACGGAGAGCTGGATGTAGGCGTATGTCTGGCACAGCCCACCAACCCGGATTTTCACTACCACCTGCTGCAGGACGTTCGCTTCAGGATCGCTGGTCCTATAGCCTGGAAAGACGTGATTGAGGGGGCATCAGACCTGGCCGAGCTGGCTGACTTGCCTTGGATCGCGCCCTCCAGCAGCGACATGTCGGGCGCGATTATTCAGGATCGCATCTTTGCCGCACGTGGGCTGAAGATCAACGCCGTGATTCATTTCAATAACGCAACGCTCGCCCACGCCATGATGCGTGAAGGGGTGGGTCTCATGCTCATGCGCGAAGAGTTCGCCCTGCAGGGAAAGGCCGAGGGTTACCTGGCCCTGTCTTCCATCGAACCAGATCAGATGCCGCTGACGCTCGCTCACCTGTCAAGCCGCAGCGGTGACCCACTCATCCTTGCATTTCTGAATGCGGCGCAGCATGTTTGGCCGGACATGAACTCTGTTCAGCTTAACGCTTTGAGTGCAAGCTAATAGAGCTTTCATCCAATCATTTCCAAACTATTTCAAGGCTCCTCTTCACCACCATTCAAACGCTAACCACCAACCGAAAGCCGCGCGCAGCGTAGTACGACTGAACTCCGTTGTGATAGATGAAGACGCGCCCGTAACGGAAGTCACCGAAAAGCGCTCCACCCTTCTTGCGCAGTTCCGCCGGAGTCGCCAGCCAACTTGAAGTCTTCAAGTCGAACTCTCCAAACTGCTGGAGCTCATGGTAGTCCTCCTCAGTCAATAGAGAGGCTCCGATCGACTCGGCCATCTCCACGGCACTGCCTGCTGGCTTGTTTTCCTTGCGAGCAGCCAGTGCGCTTGCGTCATAACAGAGGCTTCTGCGGCCTGAGGGGCTTTCAGTCGCGCAATCAAAGAACCGATAGCTGCCATCTTGCGCTGCGCCGCCCACGACATCTGGCTCACCGCCCGACTGCTCCATCTCCCAAAGCGTCTTTAGACTGGCGGGTCGCGATTTGAGACGGTTCAGGACACTGTCCCATTTCACCTTTAGATGGCGCTGAGAATGGGCCTCAAAACGACGTTTCAGAATGTCGAGAAGTTGTTCATTTTTTTCCATATGCGTAGTTCGATTCCTTGGTTGGCGCGCTCCCCATTCCATGAAACTCGCACTTCAGGCTTGCGACTTGGGAAAACAGCACCTTTCCCAGTCTGCTCACCACGTTCTGACGTTACATCCGGAGCGTGCAGCCTGGAGAATAAACCACGTTGAACCTTTGGAGAAGTGAGGCAGAGCCCACTCTATTTCAGTTGATCGCTGCACGAGCAAGAGCAGCGTCCTCGTCTGGGGTTCCACCCGACACGCCCAGCCCGCCGGTCAACGCGCCGTCCTCTCCAAACAGCGGTATTCCACCGCCCATCAACAACAGACCGCCCGAGTGAATGTGGTCGAAATGAGCGAGCGATTGTCCGATCTGCAACGGTGAGTTCAGCGATTCGCTAGGCAACTGAAACATCACCGATGCGCGAGCCTTCGCGATGGCCAGCTCATTGGAGGCCAGCCACGCCCCGTCCATTCTCGAAAAGGCCACAAGGTTGGCTCCTGTGTCGAGGATCGCGAAGACGGCTTTAAGGCCGGCCCTTTCTGCGGCCTCGCGCCCCTGGGCCACGATTCGGTGGGCATTGTCTAACAAGATGTTAGGCATTTTGCGACCACTCCGTGGCTTGCCATTGCTTGGCGGCATCGATCGTTGCGAGAGGACGCATAGTGCGGTAGAGGTGATCTGCAGCGGGAATGATCTCCACCATAGCGTCGATCATTTCCTGCGGGTCCGCTTGGTCGACCAGGCTCCCGCTGAAGTCCGGCATGGGTACGATCGCAGTGGCTGCGTTGTACCACTGCACGTAGCTCTCGGCTCCGGTGTCGTTGAATCCAGTGCCGAAGACGCCTGGGTTGACGGTGGCGACCTTCACACCAAAGGGGGCAAGCTCGGCCTTCATGGAGCCTGCGATAGCTTCAATGGCGTGCTTTGTCGCGCAGTACGCGCCGAGAAATGGCACCACCAGAATACCGCCCATCGAAGAAGTCCACACAATCTTGCCGGCCTTGCGAGCCACCATCTTGGGCACGATGGCTTGAACCAGCTCCAGATGACCGAACACATTGATGTCAAACGACTCACGCACACGTTGCATGGGAATGTCGACGACAGAGCCGCCTTCCATAACACCGGCATTGAGCACCAGTACGTCCGGGTCGAAAGACCCCGCGCGGGCAATGTCGATCTTGTCGAGCAGGTTCAGTTTGATCACCTCCAACGAGACGCCTGCAGCAGCAGCGTCGGCACGGAGACTACGAACTTGCGGCCAGGTTTCGGCAGTCGCCACCACCTCGTGGCCAAGGCGCGCAAGCTCAATAGCCGCGCCGCGGCCAAAGCCAGAGCTGGCGCCGGTGATCAAAATTTTCTGTGACATGGTCAGTCTTTAAGTTGCTGTTCTGGCGAGTCTATATATCGCCTAATATCAAAACAATCCCATCAATTTTTTATATAAAAATGAAAGACGCTCATCAATCCAAAGCCGGTGACTTCCTAGCGCTGAGCGTCTTTCTGTCCGTTGCAGCGCATCGCAGCTTTCGGGCGGCGGCCATCGAGCTAGACGTCACACCGTCCGCGGTCAGCCATTCGATCAAGGTCCTGGAGCAACGCCTGGCAGTCAGATTGTTCAATCGAACCACGCGCAGCGTGTCACTGACGGATGCCGGCGAGCGTCTTGCCATCAAGCTGCGTCCCGCCATGACCTCCATCTCTGAGGCAATGCGCGAGGTAGACGAATTCAGAGAAACGCCGAGCGGCACGGTTCGGATCAACGCAAGTGAGGGCGCGATCCGTTGGGTTATATGGCCTGCGCTGATGCGTTTTCTGCGTGAACACCCCTTGGTGCATCTGGACATTGTGTCTGACGGAAAGCTCAGCGACATTGTGGCCGGCGGTTTCGACGCGGGTATACGCCTCGGCGAGGCAGTCCCTCAGGACATGGTCGCTATCCGCTTGACGGGCGACGTTCGGTTTGCAGCCGTGGCGACACCGGCCTACTTCAATGCGCATGGCCGGCCCGTCGTTCCGCAGGATCTCCATGCGCACGACTGTATCCGTTTCCGATTCGACAGCGGCACCATCTATCGCTGGGAGTTCGAGCGTCGCGGCACTGCGGAATCTATCAACGTGAATGGCCGAATGACACTCAGCGATCAGCCGCTCATGGTCGATGCAGCGATTGAAGGCGTGGGCATTGCCTTCGTTCCGGAGCACCTTGCCGAGGCTGCGCTAAGCGATGGACGGCTGGAACGCGTGCTGACGGACTGGTGCCCAGCGTATCCTGGCTTGCATCTGTACTATCCCGGACATCGACACGTCTCGAGCGGCCTGCGGGCGCTGATTGCAGCGCTTCGTATAGGCGAGTAAAGCCCAGCCTCAGTCGTCTGAGTTCCTCCTTGGCACTTTGGCCCGCTCTTGAGAGGAACGCCTCAGTGGAGAAAAACTATAGAGTAAGTGCCAAATTTATGCATTGTTCAAGCCCAGACATGTGCCCATAGTCAAGGGCATTGCGACATCAGACCCTAACAGGTTCAAAGGCGCATTGGGAGCATAAGATTCAGAAGTCGGATACCTCAAAGGCATTCGCCTCATCGTTCACGCATCAAGGTCTAAACCAAACAATGTCCATCTTCAGATCCATCACTTTCGCAGCCCTCTTAATTGGCACTCTCGTTGGATGCGCTAGCGTGCGTCAGCAGGATTTAGATGCTTGGGTGGGGGCGCCCGTTGAAGCATTGGATACACACCCGCTGTTTCTCACAATGCCCATGTACCGCACAAGAACCGAAAGCGGCATCGAAACTCGCAACTACGTCAACGGCAAAGAAGTTGAACAATGTTTCACTCGTTTCGACGCCCGTCGTAACGACAACAAGTATGTGGGCCACAGCGCCTTTACCACATGTTCTGAAAACCGCATTGTCTGCAACAACCTGTTCTACATCCAGGGCTCCAAGGTCCTTCGCTATGCGCCTACGGGCGATTGCTTCACCAATGACAGTGTGAAGCCGCAATGGGACTACCTTCCGCCAAAACCGGTGGGACGTTGAACGATCCTGGATGCATCGTCTTTCTCTGGGCGGCACGTGCACTGCTAGCGAAGATGGGTAGATCTTTAGATCGAATGGCCAAAGGACTCAGTGACACCACAGGAAAATCCCAACATGATCGAGACATATTTCAACGCTGAACGAGCCGAAGGCCTGTTGTTTGCATTCATCGGCGCGGCAGCCATTGTTATTGCGATCTGGGGGTGGCGCCAAGGGGCGTTCTGGCGCGGTGCGGCTTGGCCGCTCGTGGTGGTCGCGCTGATTCAGATTTCCGTCGGCGTCTCCGTGGGATTGCGCAGCGCGAAAGACAGCCAGCGCGTGCAGCATATCGTCGAGCAGGAACCAGCTCGCATCGCTAGCGAAGAAATCCCGCGCATGCAGGCTGTGATGAAAAGCTTCGCGACCAATCGCTGGATTGAGATCGGATTCCTGATCATTGGCTTGCTCGTGGCGATGTTCGCATCGCGAGGTGGAACCATGCAGGGCGCAGGAGCCGGTTTGGCTGTGCAGGCGGGCTTGGTCTTGCTGTTGGATCTATTTGCTGAGCGGCGTGGTCACACGTATTTGGAGTGGCTGCGTACGCTTTGAATATGTGACAACGGCTCTAGGCCCCATCTCCAAAGTTCACAGCGCAAGAGTGGGACCCAAAGCTCAGACCAGTGCCTCAAGCGCTATGCCTGGGAATAGCTGCTTGCCGGATGACATCGGAGGTCTGTGATCGGACCGCAATGACCGCGTGCGTCTCCATGCAAAGGCGTATTGGTGTCTCGACAAAAGCGGGGCATCGATCCCTATAGATTTTCTCAACAGAACATCGATGGAATCTGCATTGTGAAGCGAACGGCCCTTCCTTATTCTTTGGGCGTGTCTCACTTAACAGGCCCTAGGTTCAAAAATGTACCAAGAACAGTCTCCCATCCACAATTTCCGAGCACGCACTTATCCTCTGAAAATTTACTCAGGCTCTGACGCGTTGGCAGCATTGCCCAATGAACTACAAAGCCGCAGAATTTCTCGCGCGTTGATCGTTTGTGGGCGCAGTGTGCATGAGCGAACCAATCTGACGCAACGAATCGAATCGTTGGCCAGCGGCAATATCGTAGGTATCTTTGCTGGAATCTCTGAAGGCGCCCCCGCACAATGTATTGAAGCCGCAGCAGCAATGGCTCGCGATACCCGTGCAGACGCGCTTATTGCGGTAGGAGCGGGCAGCGTGATCAAGGGAGTGAGGGTGGTGGCGATGCTGCTTGGCGAGAATCGGACGCTTACCGAGATGGCGACCGTGCATCGCGATGGCAAGCCGCCCGAAAGCCAACGCCTGCTTACACCGAAGATACCGATCTTCAACGTATTGACTTCGCCCACGTCCGCGCAGAATCGCGGTGGCTCAGCGGTGCGTTACACCGGATCTGCTCATCACCTGGAATTCTTCGATCCAAAGACTCGCCCTCAGGCTGTCTTCTGGGATTGCGAAGCACTCGAGACGGCACCACTGTCACTGGCACGTTCTACGAGCTTCGAGATCTATTGGTGGTCTTTAATGTGCATGGGCGCGATGAAGGCTGTGAACCCGCTTGTGAAGGGAAGCCGCTTTCAGGCTTGGCAACTTGCCCGCGCGGCCTATCCAAGGTTGAGCACGCACACCGACGCTGCAGACCTGATTGATCTATGTGCCGCCGGCCTGCTGCAGAACCGGGACGAGGAGGATGGCGGTCGGCCTTGGTCGTGCCAGTTGTTGGCGCGTGCAGCCTACGCGTGCGCAGTCGCTGTTTTCAACCATTATGACGGTGTGACCCAGTCCCGTGGTTATGCGGCTTTTGCGCCCGCCATGATTCGAGGACTCGGCGCGTCCGTTCCCGAAGTAACCGTTGCGCTGGGCGAGGCTCTGGGCATTAATCTGTCAGGCACAGAACCAAACCTTTCCGAAATGGTTGCCCTCGAGGTGGAACGCGATTTCCAGGCACTCGGCTGGAGAACAGATCTGCACGATTGCGGCATTCCTGTAGGCGACGCCACAAGGATCCTCGAACTGGCGCTCCGAAACTACAACGCCAACCATGATCGCTTGCTCGATCAACACCGCGAAGCGATTCTGGCGGGCATTGTCCGCACCATCGCGCCGCACTGAGCGTCAATTCGGTAGCCGACTCACTTCTTGTCTCACCCACTGTAAAAAGGACTGGAAGGCAGGTGTACGGCTGCGCGAGCTTGACCAAACCAAATGGTAGCCATTCTCACCGTGCGCGATCAGATCGAAAGGTGCTACCAATGAACCGATCTTCAACGGCTCCTTGACGTATTCACACTGAACCATCGCAACGCCAAGCCCATCAATGGCCGCCTGGATGGCCAGCGAGGAGTTCTCGAACGACAAGCTGCGTTGTGGTCGCAATTGTGGCTCACCAGCCAGGCTCAGCCAACGCTGCCAGTCATCCATGCGTCTCACAGAGTGAAGCAGCGTCGCCCCGGCCAAGTCAGCCGGTACAGTCAGCTGACAGGTTTCGCGCAAAAATGCGGGGCTGCACACGGGCTGAAAGGCGTCATCGAACAGCCTCAAACCCTCGAGGCCATCGGGCAAATCCTTACCCATAAAGGACGCCATATCCACGTCCTCCGCCTCAAAACGTATCTCGCGAAAGCTGGTCATGAGCTGAATGTCCAGGTGCGAGTGCGAGCCATGAAAACGGGACAGACGCGGCATCAACCATTTTTCAGCGAGGGTTGGAAGCAGACAGAGCTTCAACGTGTCGTGACGAGGGCCGCGTGCAATGACATTCAGTGTCAGTTCAATGGTTTGAAAGGCTTGCGTCAGCGCGGGGCATAGTACCTGCCCGGCATCTGTCAGTTCAACGGAGCGCCCCTTCCTCCTCAGTAGTGGCACGCCGACCAGGTCCTCAAGCAATTTCACCTGCTGGCTGACTGCTCCTGGTGTGACACACAGTTCTGCGGCAGCGTTGGAAACACTGAGATGGCGTGCTGTGGCTTCGAACGCCCGCAATCCAAGCAAGGGGAGACGCCTGTGGTTCATTGATTTAGATCCACTAAAACATCTTGGACAAAAAACTGCCTTGTTTTCATAGAGAGTCTCTCCATACACTGGACTCCAGCCAATCTAACACATTGAGGCAATCTATGGATATCAACAAGTACCCTGGTACGCACTTTCAGGCCGATGCAACCGGCTTCATGCTTATGGGCGCACGAGACTCCGTTTCGGGCGAAATGCGGTTTCCTCCGCCTGAGTTTCTTCACGGCGGACAAGCTGCTGAGCCCAGCCCGATGGGTGCGAGCGGCAGGCTCTACACCTTCACCACCGTGCATCCAGGCAAGGCGCCTTCGTACTCGCTTGGTATGGTGGATTTCGAGAACGGGTTGAGAGTTTTCGGTCGACTGGTTTGGCCTGACGATGTGACGCCAGTGATTGGCGACGTCGTTAGAGCGGTTGCCTTCACCTTGGCGGACGGCACTGCTGACTATGCCTTTGAACCTGTGCAAGGAGTTTCAAAATGAAAGAAGCGCTGATCGCAGGCATAGGAATTTCCGATTTCGGGCGCTTTCCCGATCTCACCGAAGAGGCGCTTGCCCAATCGGCCATCCTCGCTGCCCTCAAGGATGCAGACGTTACCCTCCGCGACGTACAGGCGTTCTACTGCGGCAATGCACTGGGCGGTCATCTGCCCGGTCAACGCGCCCTGCGCGAATTAGGAACGGGAGGCGAGGCGGTCTACAACATCGATAACGCCTGCTCAAGCGGCGCGACGGCCTTTCATCTGGCGCTACAGGCCCTTCGGGCCGGCCAGTACGACACTGTGCTGGTCTTCGGCATGGACCACCTGAGCGGCCTCGGCGGTGGCGCCCTGCCCTTGAACGAAAAAGATTGGAACAACCGCCGCGGGATGATCATGCCTGCTCTGTATGCGATGCGCGCGAAACGCTACATGCATGAGCATGGCATCTCTGCCGACGTACTGGCCGATGTGTCCGTAAAGAACAGGCGACATGGCATGCTCAATCCGATCGCAAAGTTCTGCCGAGAAGTCACCCGTGAAGAAGTCCTGGCGTCCCGAATGGTGGCCGACCCTTTGACCTTGTTGCAATGTTGCCCAGGGGTGGTGGACGGCGCCGCAGCACTTGTTCTCACCACACGCGCCAGTCAGGGTGTTGCCAAGCCGGTCCGCGTATTGGCCTCGGTGGTCCAGTCTGGGCTTTTCGAAGTGCACCAGGTTGACATGACCGAAGCCGAAATTACTGGGCGTGCGGCACGTCTGGCCTATGAACAGGCGGGGCTCGGCGCGAACGATCTGGATCTTATCGAGCTGCACGACGCCTTCACGATTTCGGAGTTGCTGTATTACGAAGCGCTGGGCCTCTGTGGGCGCGGCGAAGCGGCCAAGTTGTTGGCCAGCGGCGCGACAACCCTGGGCGGACGCATTCCCGTCAACGCCAGCGGCGGTCTTATCGCCAAAGGCCACCCCCCTGGCGCCACCGGCGTCGCTCAGATTGTTGAGCTGTGCGAACAGCTGCAACAACGTGCTGGCAAGCGTCAGGTTTCCGGAGCCCGTGTCGGCTTGAGCCAGGTCACAGGTGGCGGAATCTGGGGTGTGGACCACGCAGCGTGCTCCATTCATATCCTCGCAGCTTGAAGGAGAACCTGACTATGACCGAATACTCCACGCCTACAGAGCTGGCGGGCCTTACAGCGATAGTGACTGGAGGTGCCAAAGGGATTGGCCTGGGCATTGCGCACGGGCTGGCGGCAGCAGGTTGTCGAATCGTTTTGTGGGATGTTGATAAGCAAGCGTTGCAGGCTGCCGAGTCAGAGCTTCGCGGAAGCGGTGCTGACGTTTCGACTCGTCAAGTTAGCGTCATCTCGATGGAAGACGTGCAAGCGGCGACTGCGGATACTCTTGCGCGCAATGGCCGAATCGACGTGCTGGTCAACAATGCCGGTATTGGCGGAGACAAGCTTGTCGTGAAGATGGAGCTGGATTTCTGGCAGCGGGTCATAGAAACAAACCTCACGTCCCAGTTCATCTGCTGCAAGGCGGTGGTGCCAGCGATGCTGGAACAGAAGTTCGGCCGAATCATCAACATCTCTTCGCGCGCCTGGCTCGGTAATCGCGGGCAGGCCAGCTACTCTGCATCCAAGGGAGGCGTGGTCAGCCTGACCCGGAGTCTGGCACTGGAGTTCGCGCGCAATGGCATCACTGCCAATGCCATCGCCCCGGGGATCGTTGAAACGCCCCTGTTTGAAACGCTGACTGAATCCACGAAGCAAGGTCTCAAACAAAGCGTACCTATGCAGCGCATCGGGCAGGCTGAAGACATCGCCAATGCCGTGCGCTTCTTCGCGTCACCTGCCTCCAGCTATGTGACCGGGCAGGTCATGTACGTGTGCGGTGGACGCAGCTTGAGCAGTGCCTCTGTCTGATCCCAACTATTCAGGAGACAAATAATGAAAAGAAGAGAATTCTCGATCGCGGCTGCGGCAGCCATGTTGGCGCCACTCACTCCGGCTCTCGCTGATAGCTACCCTGCGCGGCCAGTGCGGGTCATCGTTCCATATCCTCCAGGCGGCGGAACCGACACCGTCGCGCGTGCGGTGTTCGAGCGAGTCGCCTCTTTGATGGGACAGCCCTTCGTGATCGATAACAAGGCAGGGGCAGGTACGACCATTGGCCTTGCCGAGCTGGCGCGTTCGCGCCCCGATGGCTACACCGTCGGAGTGGGTGGAAGCAGCGACCCCACACTACCATTGCTCTACGAAAAGCTCCCATTCAATCCAAGCACAGACCTATCTTTTGTCGCGACACTTGCGACAGTTCCGATCGTGTTGGCCGCCGGTCCGAGCCTGCCGGCCAAGACGATGCGCGAGTTGCTTGCCGCCGCCCAAACCAAGGGCGCCGCGCCGATGAACTATGCATCGCCTGGGACAGCGTCACCACATCATCTGGCGGGCATCTACCTGGCAGAGAAGACCGGACTCTCACTGGTGCATGTCCCCTACAAAGGCACATCCCAAGCACTGACCGATCTGGTCGGTGGCCATGTACCGCTGGCCATACTCGGCTTGCCATCTGCGCTGACTTTCGCTCGGCAGGGCAAACTGAAAATACTCGGTGTCGCCAGTGCCCAGCGCTCTGCGCTTGCGCCGGAGATCCCAACCCTCAGCGAGAGCGGCGTACCTGGCTTCAGCGCCGGCTATTGGTGGCATGTCACCGTGCCGACGGGAACGCCACAACCGATCATTGATCAGCTGCGCGTTGCGATTGACAAGGCGCTGCGAACGCCAGCGCTGACAGAATCTTTTCTCAAGAGCGGGTTCGAGCCTCTGCTTTTGTCGCCAGCAGAAGCGCAGCGGGCTTTAACGGAAGACACCGCAAAGTGGACCAAAGTGATCCGCGAGAACAATCTGCGCGGCGGTTGAAGGAAGCAACAACATGCTTGGCAACTCTCTTTCGGGAATGCGCGTCGTCGACTTCACGCAGGTCGCGGCTGGACCACTTTGCACTCAGACGCTGGCTGACCTCGGTGCCGATGTCGTCAAGATCGAAGCGCCCCAAGGGGAGCTGTGCCGCGCGCTGGCTCCCTTCGTGGAAGGGCAGAGCTTGGGCTTTATGGCACTCAACGGAAACAAGCGCAGCATCGCCCTTGACCTGAAGGACCCGCAGCACCGCGCAGCAGCCCTTCAGCTTGCCGCTGATGCGGACATTGTGGTTGAAAGTTTTCGCCCGGGTGTGATGCAACGGCTCGGGCTTGGCTACGAAGACGTTCGTCAACGCAACGCCGGAGTCATCTATTGTTCTATCTCTGCTTACGGTCAAGAGGGTGCGTGGAAGCACAAGCCTGGCGTTGACGGCGTGTTGCAGGCCGTCTCCGGACTGATGAGTGTGACTGGCCTGCCAGGCTCGGCGCCTTGCAAGGTCCAGGTTCCTATCGTGGACATGGTGACCGGCTACATCGCCAGCATTGGCGTGCTTGGCGCACTGGCGCGACGCAATCTCGATGGTACTGGACAATGGATCGACGTCGGCATGTTCGCCTCCGCCGTAGCTATGCAGCAGATGGCATTTGCCAGCTATTTTGCCGATGGCGTTGCGCCAGAACGCATAGGAAGCGCCGCACCCTACGCCGCGCCAAATGAAGCGGTACGTTGTGAGGACGGCTGGGTCATGCTCGCTGCCTATCACCCGTCACGATGGGAAGCGCTCTGCAATGTGCTTGAGCGCACCGAGCTTCTTGGCGACCCCCGATTCAAGGATCTTTCCGGACGAATCGCGCATCGCCAGGAGTTGGTCGCGTTGCTGGAAGAGCGCATGACCCGCCGTCCACGAAACGAGTGGCTGGCCCTCTTCGAGGCCGCAGACATCATTTGCGCTCCGATCAACGACTATTCAGAAGTCGTCACTTCGCCGGCCTTCATCAGCGCAAATCTCCGAGAGACGGTACGACATCCGGAGGCGGGAGACCTGATGTTTGCTCGAACGCCCTTGAGGGCCGTGGGAGAAAAGACCCCTGCGCGTAGACCAGCACCCTTGGTGGGAGAGCACACCCAGGAGGTACTGCAGGAAGCCGGAATTTCATGGGATCACATTCGTGACGAATCACAGTCTGCGGCCCGAGAGGAGAAATGACATGCCGGTCAACATCGAAATAAGTGATTTCATCGCAACCGTCACGCTGAACCGCCCTGAAGCCATGAACTCCATCGATCCGGAGTCTGCTCAGCAATTGCACGATGCGTGGCGTGAAATCTCGGAACGCAAGGACGTGAGGGTGGGCATCCTCACGGGGGCGGGAGAGCGAGCGTTCTGCACAGGCGCCGATCTCAAGAAAACCATGCCCCCGGCAGAGAGTTTCGCTGAACTGCACTTTGGCTCTCAGACGGGCGCCCCAGTCGTCTCGACACTCCAGACACAAAAACCAATGATCGCTGCTGTCAATGGCTTTGCGCTCGGGGGCGGACTCGAACTGGCCATGCTCTGTGACATTCGGATCGCCTCGCGCAACGCAGTCTTCGGTTTGCCGGAAGTGTGCATTGGCAGCATTCCCGGTGGTGGCGGTACGCAACGTATCGTCCGCGCGATCGGTCAGTCCGACGCCATGTGGATGCTGCTGACCGGCGAGCGCATGGATGCATCAGAGGCGCTTCGCGTCGGCTTGGTAAGCAAAATCGTTGACCCTCAAGACCTGCTGAAAGTGGCGCGATCGATGGCGAGCAAGATTGCCGAGAACGCACCGCTCGCTGTCGTAGCAGTGAAGAAGCTGGCACAGGTGGGTGGAGAGTTGCCACTTACCGCAGGGCTCGAACTCGAACAACAGACCTTCGGCATCCTGCGCAACTCCGAGGACCGGATCGAAGGGCGCCGCGCGTTTGCCGAGAAACGCAAACCGCGTTTTGAAGGACGCTGAACGCTCGCTCCCGGCCAAACCGAACGGCAGCTGCCATCCATAAGCGCACGGGGCGGCGGGGTGTCCTGAAGCTTGCGGGAATGTCGAGGGAGGGGTCGCTTTATGCCCACAGGGCTGGATATTTCCCCCCTTTAATCCACCGCCTAGCCAAAAAGCTATCGGCAAAAGGCTTGACCCCGCCCCGCGCTGACTCGGGAAATCTCCCTGGGGATTCAGTGTCGAGACAAGTTCTTTCCAGTTCGGAATTGCGGTAGCTCGGGTCTGTCTGAAATTTCGGCAGGAGCTAAAGCCGTGCTGTGCCAACGCCGTCTCCACCAATTTGAGCTCAAACGCCTGACTACCAAGCGCAAACGTCGCCCCCTCATCCCATAAGCCCGATTGGCCACTCTCCGAGCAGAGTTAGGTGACTTGGCAGATGGAATGTCGCTCACCTAACCGACCGCAGTGTTGAGGGATAGCTCTGTTGACATTTTTGATATCTCTCGTTGATTTCCCCCATTTTAGAAAAATTAAAACTTAGCATTCAAATTATTGCATTGCCTAGTACTTCAAGCAGCTCTAAAGTTGAGCCGAAATTCAGACCAAGGATAGATTTAAAAATAGATTTTCTGATGTCGGCAAGCACGCGATCCAGAGGTTCATGCACCCACCCGAAAATTCAAAATAACTGCCAACGGTAATACAAAATTCACCATGACAACCAAAGGACCTGAAATCGACCTATTACGGGTTTCTGATATTACCGTTCGATTCGGTGGAATCGTCGCACTTGACGGCGTGGCGTTTAACGTGCCTCAAGGAAAAATCGTGGGATTAATAGGACCCAATGGCGCTGGGAAGACCACCCTATTCAATTGTTTAAGTCGGATATATCAGCCGTCTTCTGGAACGATTGAATTCGATGGAAAATCTATTATGTCACTCCCAGCGCATAAAATTGCATCGCTAGGAATCGGACGGACTTTTCAAAATCTCGCACTTTTCAATACCGCTACAGTACTCGAGAACATTCGAATTGGAAGCCACCCTAGAACGTCAAGCGACTTGACTTCCGATATATTCTCCCTCCCGGGCAGTCGACGAGTAAATAAAGAAGCTACGCAGATAGCAGATCATTTAATCTCATATCTGGATCTGAATAAAGTTGCATACAAAAATGTGTCAGACCTTCCCTTTGGGACCAAAAAGCGAGTAGAACTGGCGCGAGCTCTCGCTTTGAGTCCGAGACTTCTCCTTTTGGATGAACCTGCTTGCGGCCTGAATCACGAAGAGGTCAAGGAATTGGGAGAAACCATTTGCCGCGCCCGCAAAGATTTTGACTTGACGATTCTCCTGGTTGAACACCATATGGGGCTAGTCATGGGAATCTCTGACCGGATCGTAGCTTTCAACTTTGGTCGGCGCATTGCTGCCGGCACTCCCCGAGAAATCCAAAGCGACCCACAGGTGATTTCGGCATACTTAGGAGAGCGGAAATGAGCCGTTTGCTGGACCTAGTCAATCTGAGCGCCGCGTATGGCGCTACCAAGGTACTGCATGGAATTGATCTAACGGTTAGTCAAGGCACTATCGTTTCACTGCTCGGAGCCAACGGCGCCGGCAAAACAAGCACTCTTCGCGCCATCTGCGGAATGCTGACCCGTCAAGGCTCCATTAATTTCAACGACAAAGACATATCCCAAACAAGAACTGAAAAAATCGCAAGACTCGGTATTGGTCACGTGCCAGACGGACGTGGCACCTTTACCCTATTAAGCGTAGAGGAAAATCTAAAAGTTGGAGCAATATTTCGAAAGAGCAACGCTGATATTTCCGCTGACGTCGATAGGATTTATGGCTATTTTCCGATTCTTAAGAAACGACACAGACAACAGGCAGGCACTCTATCAGGAGGCGAGCAACAGATGTTGGCGGTTGGTCGGGTTCTGATGGCAAAGCCTAAGCTATTGCTTCTTGATGAACCCTCCTTTGGTCTCGCACCACAAATCGTTGCGGAGATTTTCGAGATTTTTCGTTTATTGAATCAACGGGAGAAATTGAGCATCCTGGTGGTCGAGCAAAATGCAAACCTAGCTTTAGATATTGCTGATCACGCATACCTCATAGAAACGGGTCGGATCGTTTTCTCTGGATCCAGCCTAATGGTCCGAGAAAATGAACAGATTCAGCGGGCATATTTGGGAGGCTGACTATGGAATTGATTATTCAACAAATTGTAGCTGGAGTGGCAACCGGCTCAATCTATTCTTGTGTTGCGCTCGCGATCGTAATGATTTATCGCTCGATTGGACACATCAATTTCGCTCAAGGCGAAATGGCAATGATGTCAACATTCGTCGCATGGCAATTAATTCAGTTTGGCGTTCCGTATTGGGCGGCATTTGCATTAACGGTAATTATTTCCTTCTTCGGTGGCGTGCTCATCCAGCGCTTGCTAATGCAGAGATTACAGCAAGCGGCCGAGCTCAATCAGATCATTGTTTTCATTGGACTACTGTTGATTTTCAATAGTGTGGCTGGATTCATATGGGATTTCACAGTAAAGCCATTTCCCTCGCCCTTTGGGGTAACCCCGTTTCTTGGAAGTTCCTTGATCAGTTCTCATCAGGCAGGCGTCGTTATGGTGGTTGTCCTGGTGTTGTTGCTGTTCTTTCTGTTTTTTCGGTTCACACGCACGGGACTCGCCATGCGTGCCGCAGTAAATAACAGCAGTTCCGCCAGCCTCCTCGGGATTCGGGTGAAGGCGCTTGAGGCTCTTGGCTGGGGTCTCGCTGCAAGCGTCGGGGCGGTTGCAGGCATGTTGGTCGCACCGGTTGTTTTTCTGGAGCCCAACATGATGGCTGGCATCGTGATCTACGGATTCGCCGGTGCGATTCTGGGCGGACTCAACAGCCTCCCTGGGGCACTGATCGGGGGACTGTTGATTGGCATTCTGGAGAACCTCGTCAGCGCCTTCGTCCCGGTCATCGGCGGTGAATTGAAATCCACCATCGCCCTGGCAACGATTGTGATGGTACTGCTCGTTCGTCCGCAAGGGCTCCTGGGAAAAAGAATCTCGCAACGCGTATGACTCCAAACACTGCTCCCAACCGCGCATACCTCAAATGGCTCATCGCGGGAATCATCCTGACGGCTGCTGTCTTGCTCCCAGTACTTGCCAAGGACTTTCTAGTTTTTCAACTTACGTTACTGCTGATCTATGCGATCGCCATCATCGGGTTGAACGTCCTCGTAGGCCTGAACGGCCAGCTTTCGCTCGGTCACGGGGCCTTCTACGCAGTGGGCGCCTATGTCGTCGCCATCCTCATTGATCACTATGCTCTGCCGTACGGGTGGGCCCTTTTGGCCGCGGCCGCGATAACCTTCGCGGTAGGTTTCGCATTCGGACTCCCTTCGCTACGGCTGGATGGGATCTATCTTGCACTGGCCACGTTCACTCTCGCCATTGCTTTGCCTCAAATCCTGAAGCTCTCCATATTGAGCAGCTGGACGGGTGGGGTACAGGGAATCTCCCTGATGAAACCGGCAGCTCCATTTGGGCTGCCGCTGAGCGATGACCAATGGTTGTACTACCTGGCGCTTGCTGTGACCTGCCTTGTGTACTGGCTTGCAAGCAATCTAGTGAGAAGCAGAACAGGCCGCGCCTTCTTGGCCATCAAGGACAACGTCATAGCCGCCAAATCAATGGGGGTCAATGTGGCGCTCTACAAGACTTTGGCGTTCTCAATCAGTGCCGCCTTCACCGGAACCGCCGGCGCTCTCAGCGCCATCGTTGTTCAGTACGTCTCCCCCGACAGCTTCACGTTCTTTCTGTCGGTGGCACTTCTTGTGGGCTTGGTCGTTGGGGGCGTCGGTTCACTTCCAGGGGCATTTCTCGGTGCGGCCTTCATCCTGTTCGTACCCAATTTTTCAGAAGGTATCTCGAAGGGTCTATCTGGGGCGGTGTACGGCGCCTTGCTAATTGCACTCATTGTCCTGCGACCCAACTCTACATCCGGATTCAAAGGAGTCTTGGACAAGGTTCGAAAGCAACTCAGCCGAAACCGAACTTGATTCACACACACGATTTTTCATAAGTAGAACTGGAGATAGAAAGATGGAAAGACGGTCTATGTTTTTGGTTGCAGCAAGCTTTGCCGCAATGCTGTCCACACCGGGCTTCGCGCAGAAAAAGTATGGGCCCGGGGTCACGGACACCGAAATAAAAATTGGGACGACCAGTCCCTACAGCGGTCCCGGATCCGCTTACGGCGCCATCGCAAAAGCGGAGGCCGCCTATTTCAAAATGATCAACGAAAAGGGTGGCGTGAATGGGAGAAAAATCAATTTCATTTCATACGACGACGCATTGAGTCCACCAAAAACCGTTGAACAAACCCGCCGGTTGGTGGAGCAAGATCAGGTTCTCGCTGTGTTCAACGCAGTGGGAACGGCGGCCAACCTGTCGGTCCAAAAGTACCTGAACGGTAAAAAAGTGCCTCAGCTCCTCGTGGGCGCCGGATCGACACGCTTGATCGATCCAGTCAAGTACCCATGGACGATTGGATGGCAGCCTGTCTATCACAGCGAGGGCGCGATCTACGGGAAGTACATTCTTGCCAATCTGCCGCAAGCCCGCATTGCAATCCTCTCTCAGAACGATGATTTCGGGAGGGACTACGTAGAAGGCGTGAAGGCTGCGCTGGGCGAAAAAGGCCGCAGTCTCATCGTGTCGGAAACGACTTACGAACCTACAGACGCCACAGTCGATTCGCAGATTCTGAAGATGAAGGCGTCCAACGCCAACGTCCTCATCAACATCACAACACCGAAGTTTGCGGCCCAGAGTATCAAGAAAGTCTCGGAGCTTGGGTGGAAGCCTACCCACTTTCTCACCAGCATCTCCATATCTATGGGCGCAGTGATGAGACCTGCAGGACTGGAAAATGGGCAAGGGATCATCAGTTCGGCCTATCTGATGGATGCAACGGACGATCGTTGGCGCGATCACCCCGAGATGAAGGAGTGGAATGCCTTTATGGACAAGTACCTACCGGATGCCAACAAGGCCGACTGGATGAACGTGTTTGGCTACGTCGCCGCTCAAGCTCTAGTTCAGGTGCTGCAACAAAGTGGCAACGACCTGACCCGAGAGAACGTCATGAAATCCGCAGCCAGCCTCAAGGATTTCAAGCCCAAGCTGATGCTGCCTGGCATTCAGGCCAACAGCTCGCCAACGAATTTTTTCCCGATTCGACAGCTACAAATGATGCGTCTGAAAGGGGATAAGTGGGATCTATTCGGCCCCGTCATAAGCAGTGGTGAATGACCTGATCAGTGAAGGAAGAAATCATGCAGAACTATCAAATGCTCATCGACGGCCAGTGGGTCGACTCCTGTTCGACGGCGACGCTCGAATCCATCAACCCATACACCGGTCAAGTGTGGGCCAAAATTCCGCGTGCACAGATCGAGGACGCCGACGCAGCAGTGCGTGCGGCACATCAGGCTTTGAAGCGAGGCCCATGGGGCCGTCTGACCGCCGGCGCACGGTCCATGCACCTGCGCAAACTTGGAGACTTGATCACCTCGAACGCTGAGACGCTGGCTCGCACGGAGGTTCAAGACAACGGTAAGCTGTACGCTGAGATGCGGGCGCAAGTCAATGCGGTCGCTCAAATGGCCTACTTCTTCGCTGGCCTCGCGGACAAGATCGAAGGCTCAGTTCCTCCACCCGACCGCGCAGGGATGCTCACCTACACGAGGCGTGAGCCAGTAGGCGTAGTTGTCTGTATCGTTCCTTGGAACTCTCCGCTCGCGCTGCTGGCTTCCAAAGCATTTCCAGCCCTGGCCGCCGGGTGCACATTAGTCGTTAAGCCGTCTGAACACGCCTCTGCTTCCTCTTTAGAGTTCGGACGACTGCTGGAACTGGCGGGCTTTCCGCCCGGCGTGGTCAACATCGTCACAGGACTGGGTGCAGAGATCGGAGAAGCGCTGGTCAGCCATCCCCTGGTGGCGAAGATTGCGTTCACCGGCGGTGAATCCTCTGGCCAGCGCGTCAATGAGCTCGCTGCACGGGACTTCAAAGGCGTGACCATGGAGCTGGGTGGCAAGTCGCCAAACATCGTCTTCGACGATGCCTCACTGGAGGATGCGGTTAATGGCGCTGTAGCCGGTATTTTTGGAGCCGCCGGACAGACCTGCATTGCCGGCTCTCGCTTGCTGGTCCAGGCTAACATTCATGACGAACTGGTGGCGCGATTGATTGCCGTTGCGAAGGTTGCAAGGATGGGAGACCCCAATCTTGCTGAAACTCAGATCGGACCGATCGCCACCAAACCACAGTATCAAAAGATACTGGAATACATCCAGATTGCGAAAGACGAAGGCGCTAACTGCGTTCTGGGAGGGCGCGCATCGAAGGAACTAGGCGGGTTATTCATCGAACCCACCATCTTCACGGGCATTAACAACGACATGCGAATCGCCCGAGAGGAGGTCTTCGGCCCGGTGCTGTCCATTATTAAGTTCCGCGACGAGGCAGAAGCGCTGTCGATCGCCAACGACACAGTCTACGGCCTGGCGGCTGGTGTCTGGACGCAAAACATGGGCCGAGCATTTCGTGTCGTGAACGCGCTCGAAGCTGGCACCGTCTGGGTCAACACCTACCGTGCACTTGGAGTCCACATGCCGTTTGGTGGAGTCAAGAGAAGCGGGTTAGGACGAGAAAACGGAATCGAAGCGATCGAAGGCTATTTGCACACAAAAAGCGTCTGGCTGAACTACGACGCACCAACGGCTAACCCGTTCGTTATGCGCATCTGAAGTGCCGGACTTCACTTGCAGAACAGTTCTTCAGACCTTCAGACGAGAAAATTCATGACCCCAACAGAAGAATACGACTACATCGTCGTAGGAGCCGGCTCGGCTGGGTGCGTCCTCGCAAACCGACTCTCTGCGGATGCATCCAAATCGGTTCTCTTGCTAGAAGCAGGACCAGAAGACAGCAGCATGTGGATGAAGATCCCCGCCGGCACTACAAAGGTCTTTGGACCGAGCGCCGTGAACTGGGGTTACTTCACGGAGCCCGAACCGCACCTAAAAGATCGAAAGATCTACTGGCCACGAGGAAGGACTCTGGGAGGTTCCAGCTCTATCAATGGCATGGTGTACTTGCGGGGTCATCCCGAAGACTACGATCAGTGGGAACGTTTGGGAAATCCCGGCTGGGGATGGAAAGACGTCATTCCTCACTTCAAACGCAGTGAGGATCAGGAACGCGGGGAAAGCGCACTCCATGGCGTGGGGGGCGGCTTGTCAGTGACGGACCTATCCATTGATGACAAGGCCGGGCGATTGTTCATCGAAGCGGCACAGAACGCGGGGCTGCCGCTGCGCAAAGATTTCAACGATGGCGTACAAGAGGGAGTCGGCCGCGCCCAAGTAACTGTCAAAGACGGCAGGCGGAGCTCCACTTCGGTAGCTTTCCTGCATCCCGTGCGGGGTCGCCGCAACCTCCGGATCGAGGTGAATGCTTTGGCAGAGAGAATCCTTTTTGAGGGTAGGCGCGCAACTGGTATTCGCTACACGCAAGGAGGTATTCAGAAGATCGCGAAGGCTCGATTGGAAGTCGTGCTCGCTGGTGGGGTCATTAACTCGCCCCAGTTGCTCATGCTGTCCGGCGTCGGTCCCGCAGGCCATCTGCAGGAGATGGGTATTGACGTCGTACTCAATCTTCCCGGTGTGGGCCAGAACCTGCAGGACCACCTGTATGTGTACTACGTGGCCAAGTGCGAGAAGGAAATCTCTCTCAATCATCAGTTGTCGGGACCCAACCTCTACCTTCACGCGATGCGTTATTTCGTCAATCGCTCCGGATACCTGAACATTGGCGTCGTACAGGCTACAGCTTTCCCGCGCGTCACACCGGACGCCAACAGACCGAACGTTGAAATCAGCTTCAGGCCCATGAGCCTAAACATCAGCAAGAAGGGAACCATCGCATTGGACAAGTTTCCAGGGATTAACGCTTCATGCAGCCTGCTCAGGCCCAAGGCTCGTGGTCAAATTCGCCTCGCTAGTTCGAATCCGCGTGACTATCCGCTGATCCAGGCTAACTACCTGAACAATACCGAAGACCTGCACGTCATGCGTGAAGGTCTGCGATGGATTCGCAAGACGTTCGAGACCGAACCACTCTCCCAGTTCATCACAGCTGAGCATGCGCCTGGGAATGCGGTTCAATCAGACTCCGAATGGGAAGGCTTCATCCGGGACGCGGCTCAATCGGTGTATCACCCAGTCGGCACATGTGCGATGGGAATCGACTCCATGGCTGTGGTCGATCATGAGTTGCGCGTCAGGGGCATCGACGGCCTCAGGGTAGTCGATGCCTCCGTGATGCCGCGGATCACCTCGTCCAATACCAATGCACCAACGATCATGATTGGAGAAAAAGGTGCGGACATGATTCGCGCCGCTGCGCGCAAATAGTGCTTCATAGGCTTTCGACGCCCCATCACCACTCCTGCGGGAGATCCCCGCCATACGGAATTACTTCTTTTCGAAAGAGTAGCGATACACCTGGTTGGCATAGCCGCTTGAGGTATGACCCGGCAGCGGCACCAAGCGCACGTTCGGGATGATTTCTCATATACCAATCGTGCGGCTATGACTGGCCGGTGGCGCGCTGCACCGTCAAGCACCGTGCTCTAGCGAAATGGGGCGTGTTTCCCCAGTTTCTACAAGCGTACGACTCGCATTCATCGACCCATAAATCCACAGGATCTTCATTGGGTTTGTCGATGACGCATTCCGAAATCTGTGAGGGACATTCGGCGGAATGAAGGTCACATCACCTTGCTTGACAGGAATTGACTGGCCGTCAATGTCAAAGATGGCATCACCTGCGATGAGAACCACACTTTCTTCTGTATTGTGGTGGTGAAAAGGGATCTCCGCGCCTCCGTTGAACTCTGTGTACCCGGTGATGAACGCCGTAGCACCGATGGCTTTTCCAACCAAGGGGGTCGTTCTTGCGCCACCTCCACGGTCGTGAGATTTGATGGTGTCAGGTTGCAGAAGAACAGAATTTGAACTAGTAGTAATCATGGGTGGGTGCTCCTATTGAAGGTCGTTTTTGAAATAGTCACTGCTGAGCAGGGCCTATCCAAAGTGTTTTGATATTGGTGAACTCTCGTATCCCAAACTCCCCCAGTTCCCGTCCGTAGCCGGATTGCTTCACGCCCCCAAAAGGAAGCCGCGGATCCGAGGCCACGAGGCCGTTGACAAACACTGCTCCGGCTTCTATTTGCTTAGCGAGGTTCACACCATATTCAAGGTTTGAAGTCCAGATGGAAGCCCCCAACCCAAACTCTGTGTTGTTGGCCAGAGAAACTGCTTCTTCCGCTGTACGAACTCGCATGACTGCGGCGACAGGTCCGAAAGTTTCTTCGGTAGCGGCGACCATGGAGTCCGAGACATGGTCCAGCACGGTCGGTTCATAGAAGAAGCCAGGCCCGTCGATGAAATGACCTCCCTGGGCCAGGACCGCGCCAGCGTCAAGAGTGCGCAGCACCTGGCCATGCAATTCCTCTCTCAAGTTTGCTCGAGCCATGGGACCGACCGTTGTCTCCCTGTGCAGAGGATCTCCCACTTTGAGCTTGCGAACGCCTTCGCAGAAAAGTTCTACAAAGCGATCTGCCACGTCTTCTTGCACGATAAAGCGCTTCGACGATATACAGCTTTGGCCTGTATTGGAAAAGCGAGCCTTCACGGCGGCCTCTGCCGCCGCGTCTATGTCGGCGTCTGACAGCACAATGAATGGATCGGACCCGCCTAGTTCCAACACCTGCTTCTTCATGAGGCTTGCTGCTTGCGAAGCTACTAACTTGCCCACAGCCGTCGAACCGGTCAAAGTGACCGCTGCTACGCGGTTATCGGACAAGACAGAGCTGACTGTTGAGGCGTCTATGAGAAGCGTGCTCACCAAGCCGGCAGCGGCGCCGGCCTCGCGGAAAACAGCCTCCAACGCCAGGGCGCACTGAGGCACGTTATTCGCGTGCTTCAGCAAGGTGGCATTTCCAGCCGCAAGTGCCGGCGCGGCAAAGCGAATGAACTGCCAGAAGGGGTAGTTCCAGGGCATGATGGCGAGAACGACACCCAGCGGAGAGAAAACCACCCTGCTGTCGCTTGCATTGCTTTTGACGGGCATGTCGGCCAAATAGCCTTCGGCAGCTCCGGCGTAGAAATCGCAGGTCCAGGCGGACTTCTCGATTTCAGCTTCAGCCTCGACGATGGGTTTGCCCATCTCTTGCGTAATCAGTTTGGCAAAGTGATCCTTGTTCTTCCGAAGCGCAGCTGCCACCTTTGTCAGCAGCCGCACACGTTGCTCAATGGGAACTTTGGCCCAACTCCGTTGCGCTAGAAATGCGGCGGAAAGCGTTGCTTCCAGCGACTCTGGCGTTTGCACAAGGTGCTCGCCTAGTGTCTGACCAGTTGCAGGGTTTAAGGTAGTGATCATTTTTCAGGGGGCAGGTAGCACGTAGGCGCGAGAGTGAATTGAATTTCGAGACAGCACGGTCTAGTCGATTGAAACCACCTTCTGCCGAATCAATTCCCCCAGAATATTCGAGTCCTTCTTGAGCCGCGCCGTAAAAACTTCCGGCGTGCTGTTGACGACGTCAAACGCGTTCTCAGAGAAACGTTTCACAATATCCGGATCTCGCAAGACTTCCTGCGTCGCCTTGATAATCTTGCTGCGCACGTCAGACGGCATCCCTATTGGCGCCGCCAGTCCAACCCATGTTGGGTACTCAAGTCCTGGAATGAATTCGCTCAAAGTGGGAATATCTGGCAGGAGAGCCGAACGCTTGGAAGAGCCAACGGCTATAGCCCGAACTTTCCCTGATTGGATATGCTGCAGGAGTACTGACACGCCGGCAAAGGCGAAGTCAATATGCCCGCCCAACAAGTCGACGATCATGGGTGCCGCCCCTTTGTAGGGGACATGCGTGGTTTTCAGTTGGCGCGCCAATGCCATCTGCGCGCTGTTGACATGACCTGCAGAAGCGATTCCAGAGGTTCCGTATGTGGCTCCAGGATGAGCCTTGAGATACGCGATGAGGCCCTCAAAATTCTTCACAGGGAGGTCGTGACGCACCACCAGAATCTGTGGCGTCGTCACAAGCAAATTCAAGTAATCGAAGGACTTGAACGTGTCGTATCGCAGCCCTTTGATCGTCTGATGGTTGCCGGCCTGGGTATCCAATGCCAGCATTAACGTGGTGCCATCCGGCTTTGCGCGCACCAGTTCGGCCGCAGCAAGTGACCCACCGGCCCCGGGTCTGTTTTCGACCACAATGGGTTGTCCCAGCTTTTCGCCTAGAGCATTGCTAATGATGCGCGCCGTCTGATCAACGGCACCTCCCGGAGCAAAAGGAACCAGCAGTCTGACCGGCATCGATTGCGCGTAAATCGTGTTCGTGACACCTATGCAGGAAGCGATAGAAAGAGCACCAAAAGTGCGGCGGTTAAGTTTCATTTTTGTCTCCAACGATTTCAATTTTTTCCACACCCACCTCGTCTGTCGACTCGGTGGCGATCACTTCGGGGCAGTGCCCACGTCAGGGCGTGCTGGCGATCAGTCCCCCGTCGACAACGATTTCGGTGCCCGTCACATAGCGGCTTTCGTCGGACGCCAGAAAAAGGGCAGCATGCGCCGTGTCCCAGGCGTCGCCCATGTATTTCATGGGGATTTGGTTGTTGCGCCGGGCTAGGAATCCTTCAGGATCGCCCTTCGCGTATTTCGCAACCAGTGTTTCCAGCAAGGGGGTATGCATCAGACCTGGCACCACGCAATTCAGGCGAATTCCATCGGCGGCATGAATGACGGCGCTCGTTTTAGTGAACTGAATCAAGGCAGCCTTGGCAGCGGCATAGGCAACCTGAGGCTTACCAACATAGCGCAGGCCTGCCACCGAAGACACACTGATGATCGAGCCTGAGCGGTTTTTTTGCATGATGGGAATGACATGCTTGCAAGCGAGAAATGCTCCCTTGAGGTTCACTTGCATCTGTGCATCCCAAACCTCTTCTGGCATATCAACCGGGCCACCGGGTTGCGACAGGCCGACGTTGTTCACAAGGATGTCGATGCGACCATGGACTTCCATGCAGGCTTGAACGGCACGCTGCACATCATCAGCTTTGGTTGAATCGCATTGAACAACGTCAATCTGAAAGCCCTCCTCGTGCATTCTTTTTCGAGTGTCATCTGCATTCTCCAAACGCAGATCTGTACCAAAAACGGAGGCCCCCTGGCGAGCCATGAGCACCGCCATCGTTCGTCCGTTTCCCCAGCCTGGTGCTACTGACCCGCATCCCATGATGAGCGCTACTTTATTCGTGAGCTTGAACAATCGTCTCTCCTTGTTGTAGGGGTCTTTCTCGACGACCCGTGTCTTGATTGATGGGGAGAATGTATGCGGGCACAATTGATTGGTGAAATTCTTTTTTTTCATCCATTAATAGAGGTAGTGCATGAATGTCACTCCACGCCAGTTGCGCATCTTTCTCGCACTTGCCGAGTCGTTGAACTTCAGTCGAACCGCGGAGAAGTTCTTCGTTACGCAGCCGTCTCTGAGCAAAGCCGTGAAGGATCTGGAGGATGAACTCGGAATCACGCTTTTCGAGAGATCAACTCGCTCGGTACGCCTGACTGCGGCAGGTGGGAGGCTCACGGCCATCGCCCGACGGGTGGTTGGAGAGTTCGACAGCGGAATCGAAAGGCTCCATAGCCAGGCTGAGCATGAATTCCATCAAGTTGCCATTGCGGCTTTGCCCTCAGTCGCCAATAGCCTGCTCCCCGCAGTTTGCGCGCGACTCGAAGAGAAATTTGGTAACCCGAAGTTCACTATTTACGATGGAACGAATGCCTCCACCATCCAGCGACTGCTGACGTACCAGGTGGACTTTGCATTGGCTTCGGCGGCGCCTTCACACGCTGAACTTGAGTATGAAGAAATCTTGCGGGACCGCTTTGTCCTCTTGGCTCCTGAAACGTGGAAACACGTCAAAGCGAAGACCCGTATGGAGGACCTCGTCAACCTGCCGCTCATTAGCGGAACAGACGCGAGCACGGCCAAAGAGTACGTGAAAGCGGCCATGCTTCAACGCGGGGTGGTGTTCGAGCCCAAACTCGCGTTGGATCAGGTCGGGACCGCTGCAGGCTTCGTGCGTGAAGGCTTGGGAATCATTGTCCAGCCGTATCTCGGAATACTTCCCTTATTGGGACTCAAGGGCATGCGAATGTGCCGAATCATCGATGGTCCCATCCGCTCTGTCGGAATCGTCCGCAGAAAGGCATCATCGCTGTCAGCTATCGCCGAACAGGGGGTTGTAGAGGCCCGAGAAGCTGCGCAAAAGTTAATTCGGCAGTTTCCTGCCTGGATTCTTTCCCCCTGACATTGCGCCTTCAAGAGAGCTAGGGAAAAGGCTACGCCCTCAAATGTATTGAGGCAACTCGCGTGTAACCTTCTCTAGAAACTGAAATTCGCTGTCGGCCATCTGCAGCGGCTCGAAGTCGAAGTGGCAGAAGGTCCCCAGCAATTCACCCCCCGTTTTCATCAACGGCAGTCCCACATAGGCATTCACTACCCCTTTGTAGGGATGCCCCACGAGACGCGGGTCGTAGGAACCATCGACGGTAAAAACGCCGTCGCGCAGAACGAACTGACAGAAGCTACTGCCGAGCGGCACAGCGAGAAGCTGCTCTGGCACGACTTCGCCCAGTTTGTCAACGATAGCGACGTTTCGGAGCGTGTCGCCGTCCAGGCGGTAAACCGCCGTGAACCGATGACGAACTCGCTGGTTGAGCTGATCCAGACCAGCGGTCAGTCCTCCGCTAGTCAGGGCGTCACGTAGGCTTTGAAGGTCGTTTTCCATGATTGGATGATACGCGGCTACCAACGTTCCTTGGGGTGACAGCTAACGAGGTTTTTGGAATGAATTTCGGCGTTTCCCGGGTCCTCGAAGCCCATTGCATGTGAGCAAACGCCGCAAAGACGGATTCTATATCCGCCAGCCGCGTCCGTCTAAACGGAAATTCTGCCCTGAAGGCATCAACCTCTCTCCGCAAACGTGTAGCGGTACACGTGGTCGGGGTGATCCTTGGTGTCACCCGCGGTGACGCGCTCCAGTCGGCCCACATTAGGTGCAGGAAAATGCGCAGGCATCAGCAGTGTTCCCTCATTCGCGCAGCGTTCCATGATCGCCTCTCGAGTGGATCGGGACTGCTCCGGTGCGAGGCAGAAACGGGTGTTCCAGTGCGGATAGCAACACTGCAGCGGATGGTGAAACAGATCCCCTGTAAGAAAGACATCCTTGAGCTTGCCTTCGACTGCGATGCCAACGTGCCCCGGTGTATGACCCGGCAGCGGCACCAGGCGCACGCCGGGGGCGATTTCGTGATCCATTGGAACGAGATCGGCTACTCCGGCATGGAACAGCGGCCAGACCGAGTCTCCTATGTAATCACCCGAGCGAACGAGCGCCGGGTGCCCTTCGTTGTTTTTCCAGTATTCCCATTCGGGGTAAGTAAACAGGTAGCGGGCGTTCGGGAAAGTCGGTACCCAGCGATCGCCTTCAAGACGGGTGTGCCAACCTACATGGTCCACATGGAGGTGTGTGGACACCGCTATATCGATCTGTTCAGGTGAGATGCCAGCATTGCGTAGTCCGTCCAGCCAGTTCCAGCGCTGCTGGTGAAAATCGGGGCGTGCACGATCCTTGCAATCACCGACACAGGTATCGACCAGAATCCGCCGACCCTCAGCCTCCAGCAGAAACGACTGAATGCTGATGATCAATCGATCGGTCTGTGCGTCGTAGAAACGGGGTACCAGCCAGTCGAGATTGGCCTTGATGATTTCCGGGGTCGAATCGGGGAAGATCTCTGCAGGGAGCAGCAGCGGCCCCTCGGATTCCACCAGACGGGTGATCCGCACGCCCCCTAAGTCAATAACGCAATGGTCCATGTCGCGGATCCTCCGGGGCTCACTCGAGGGTGACATTGGACTTCTGAATGAGCGCCTTCCACTCCGTGGCCTCCTTGGCCATGAGGGAGCTGAACTCCTTCGGCGAGCTCGCCACGGCAGTCGTCCCCAGCTTGGCGAACTGTTCTATGACCTCCGGTCGCGCCATGACTTCTTTGATTGCAGCGACCATCTTGTTGATGATCGCTGGGTCTGTGCCGGCCGGTGCCGACAAGCCCCACCAGTTACCGGCCACCAGGCCGGGCAGTCCGGCCTCAGCTGTTGTGGGCACGTCAGGCAGCGCCGCTAAACGTGCGGTACCAGCCACGGCCAGGGCGCGCAGACGCCCGGACAGCACATGGCCCGAGGTGGAGTCAGTGGTAACGAACATGGCCTGGATTTCACCCCCCAACAGGGCCTGTACGGCTGGCGCGGCGCCTCGGTAGGCCACATGGGTAAGCGGCGCACCGCTCAATTCGTTGTAGCGCAGCCCACCCAGGTGGGGTGCTGTGCCAGGGCCGGGCGAGCCGAAGTTAGCCTTGCCCGGGTTCCGTTTGGCGTAGGCCGATAACTCACCGAGCGTCTTGGCAGGCAAGCCAGGATTGACCATTACCACCAGCGGCGAATTCACAATCAACGACACGGGCACCAGATCCTTGAGGGGATCGAACGTCATCTTGAACAGGAACTGGTTCATGACATAGTTGTTCGTCGCCCCAAGCAGGAATGTGTACCCGTCGGGAGCCGAGCGCGCGACGTCCGTAGCGCCAATGTTGCCTGAGGCACCGCTCTTGTTGTCGATGTAGATCGATCCGCCTAGAGTCTTCTCCAGATGCTTCTGGATCGAGCGGATGGCCACGTCCCCTGAGCCGCCTACTGCATAGGGCACGACGATGCGAATGGGCTTATTACCCGGCCACGAAGCCGCCTGTGTCGACATGCCCAAGCCTGCTGCCAAGCTGGCGGTCAAACTCCACAGCACGAGACGACGGCGTGAAAGTGCTCTCGAGTTCGACGTTTTTTCATGACGCATAGACTTCCCTTGATTTAGACGACTTGGTGTAGCTGAACAACTGAGATTCATGATGCTTTAGTCCCGGATTTGGTCGCTTGAAGCGGCAGTGCAACGGACGCATTCACGAAAGTCTCCAGCAGGACATGCGCACAAGTCTATGCAGCACTTCTACTCTTGAATAATGAAATATTGGCTTTCAAATATAGAGATGAGTAATACTTGACCGCTGCCATGCAGCATTGAGGCCCTCCAAGAATTCAGTGGTAAACGAACCAACCAACAGCGTGAAATTTGCTGTATTGAAATTCGTGTCGCTGATGCTGGCGGCTGCCACAGCGGCGCAAGCTGAACAGACCCAGGACGACTACATCGACAAAGATTGCCGGAAATGGATGCGTAGGGGCTGTTGCGCAACCGCACCACGTCTGCGCAGGCTGAACCAGGGGCATGGATCCGCCTCTCCCTGGCGAGGTGTCGCATCCTCTCAGCCGAAGGCATCAGAGAGAGGGAAGCGGCGAAGCGGCGCCTGGGGTGAGGGTGTTTGCGTTCACTCCCCGGTGATCTTGCCCAGCAACCGGATCAGTTCAGCAGTCTCGGCATCGGAGAGCGCGCCACGCAGCGCCGCTTCGTGTTCTCGCACGATGCGCGAGGCGCGGCTCCAGCACTTGCGCCCTTCTGGCGTTAATTTTAGACACACCATGCGGCGGTCGTGCTCCTGGCGGGTGCGGTCGATCAGGCCGCGCTCGGCAAGCTTGTCCGCCAGCGGCACCATGGATGGATTGGTCAGCCCTACGCCGCGCGCCAACTGACCCTGCGCCAACTCCTCGTTGCAACTCAACAACTCGAGCACGCCATACATGGCCGTCGTCAGCTGCAGCTTGCCCAGCGCAAGATCCAGCCGGCGCAGGGCTTGATTGTGGGCTTTTCGGAGGTGGTACCCAACGTAGGAGTCGAGGGCGGGAGAGGAAGGAGGGGTGCAATCTGCCATGGGTAGCCGCCAGGATATCACGCCACTACCCAAATGATTTCCCATCAATTAGTTTGACATCAAACTATTTGATAACTACACTTCGGCGCAACATCATTCGGGAGACCACATGTTCGTCGTCGACAACCACATTCACCTGGGCCAGCCCGGTGTTCACGTCTCGCAGCACATCTACAACGAGCTGCGCAAGAACTGGAGCGATCGCGGCTTTCGCTACCACAGCAGCGAGGTGAAGTCCGAACGTCGTGACGGCGAAATGCTTGTCCAAGTCATGGACGATGTCGGCATCGACGTGTGCTGCGTGCTGGCCGGCAACTGGAACCGCGTGCTCCCGCCCGAACAACGCCCCTATAACGTACCCAACGAGTTCGTGGCCCAACAGGTCAAGGCCTCCAATGGCCGCCTCATCGGCATCTGCAGCGCCGACCCCATCATCGACCCATGGGGCGCGGCCGACGAACTGGAGCGCTGCGTGCGTGACCACGACTTCCGGGGCATCAAGCTCTATCCCACCTACGCACACTTCGACCCACGCGATAAGACCTGCGAACCGCTGTACGAAGCAGCCACCGCGCTAGGCGTGCCGGTGCACTTCCACATGGGGTTCACCCCCGTCTGCGGCGCCGACATGAAACTGCAGCAACCTTGGCTGCTCGACGAAGTGGGCCAGCGCTTTCCCAAGATGAAGGTCGTCATCTGTCACCTGGGCTACCCTTACGCGGCTGAGGCCATGGGCGTCGTGGCGCGCAACCCCAACTTCCACGCCGACCTCAGTGCACTGGGTTTTTACCATCCGCGCACCGTCTACCAGCTGATCCACGACTTTGGGTGCGTCAACCCCTGGGAGCGCCTGCTCTACGGCTCGGAAAATCCATTCATGTGGACTTTCCACAAGACCGTGCAGAACATCAACGAACATGCTCGCGCGCTGGACATGCCCGAGATTCCCGACCACGCACTGGAACTCATTCTCGGCGGCAACGCCACGCGCCTCTACCGTATTGACCAGAGCAAGCAGCATCGCCCCGCGAAGCTCGCCAAGTCCGCCGCCTGAGCATCCCGACGCACCCACAAAGTCCGGAGACAAAACACCATGAAAATCGCCCGCCGTTCCCTGCTGGCTGCCGCCCTGACGCCGGCCCTGAGCACCCTCGCCCCGCTGACCAACGCCCAAGGTACGTTCCCCTCGCGCCGCATCTCCGTCGTTGTGCCCTTCCCGGCCGGCGGCCCGGCTGACATGGTGGCGCGCGTCATGCAGCCGCTGATGCAGAAGGCCCTGGGCGAAACCATGATCGTCGAAAACTTCGCGGGCGTCGGCGGAGCCATTGGCGTGAGCAAGGTGCTGGCCGCGCCGGCCGACGGCCACACCATACTGCTGACCACGGTGGCCGAGCCCATCCTGCCGCCGCTGACCATGCCCAGCGTGCGCTACAAACCCGACGACCTTCTGCTCGTCTCCCAGCTCTCGTACACCCACATCGCGCTCGTCGTGCGTCCCAACTTGCAGATCCGTACGGCGCAAGCGCTGCTGGACTACCTGAAGAACCCGGCCAGCAAGCCCCTGACCTACGCCACGCCAGGCAGCGGCACGCTCTACCACCTCATGGGTGAGCACTTCAAGTCGCTGACAGGTGCACAACTGATCCATGTGCCCTATAAAGGCCTGGCACCGGCCGTCAACGACCTGATCGGTGGTCAGGTCGATATAGCTTTCCTGCCCATGGCCGGCAGCACCGCAAAGCAGATCGAAGCCGGCACGCTGCGCGCCCTGGCTCACACCGCCGACACGCCCGTAGCCGGCCTGCCGCGCCTGAACGAATTCAGCGGTCTCAAGGATTTCGTCTACACCGTGTGGACTGGCGTGTTCCTGCCTCGCCAGACGCCCGCCGAGGTGGTGACGGCCGTGCACAAAGCCATCGACACCGCTCTGCAAGGGCCTGAGTTCGGCGCCTACACGCGCGAAGCGGGCGGCACGGCCCTCACGCGAGCCATGCCATTGAAGCAGGCGCAGACCTTCTACAACGCAGAAGCGCAGCGGCTTCAGCGAGTGTTTCAAGCGGTCAAGCTGAAGGCGGACTGAGCGCGCCAGCGACTACCGTAAAAGGGCCTTGATGGGGCTCTTATTTTTTGCCTGTCCGCAGCGGTATAAATGAGAACGAAGTCCTGCAGTGCCAGCGAACCGGTCATGGTGGAGATTCAAAGGCCGCGGGGAGATGCGGGGCTCGCAATGAACACTGCGCTGCTTAGTTCAGCTCAATTTTGGCGCCCTGGTTGACAAGGTTTTGCAACCGGGTCGCTTCTTGGCTCAGGAATTGCCCAAAGGCCTCTGACGAGGTGATTCCAATACTCGCTCCGGTTTTCACCATCTGCGCCTTTACCTCTTCGTCTTGCAAGGCGAGTTGCATGTCGGCATTGATCTTGGCGACAACGGCGTCTGGCGTTCCTGCGGGCGCTAGCATGCCGAACCAAGAGCCCGCGACAAAATCGACACCCAGTTCCTTGAATGTCGGGATCTCCGGCGCGTCGGGATGCCGCTGCGGTGCCGCAATGGCCACGGCGCCTACATAGCCCCTCTTAACGTGCGAATACGACGACATGCCATCGAACATGGCATCCACTACACCCGCGGTCAGATCGACCATGGCCGGGCCTTGGCCTTTGTAGGGGACGTGCGTGTAGTTAGCGCCGGTCAGCTTGGAGAAGAACTCGGCCGCGATGTGCGGGCTGGAGCCCAAACCGGATGAACTGATCGAGAGCCCACCAGACTGCGTCTTGGAATCCGCGATCAGCTCTTTCAGCGACTTTTTCTTCAAGCGGTTGGTCACCATCAGGACGTTGTATCCGGTAGCCACTCGTGCCACAGGGCGAAATGCGTCGCTGGCATATGGCAGGTTCTTGCGCAGCACCGAATTGGCCGTGAATCCATAGGAGGTGAATAACAAGGTGTAGCCATCGGCTGGGGCCTTGCTAACTACTTGCGTGCCAATGATGGTTCCACCGCCGGCGCGGTTCTCTATCACGACAGCCTGTCCCCAAATTTTGGACAACTTGAGACCCAACACCCTTGCCAGGTGGTCGGTGGCCCCGCTGGCCGCGAAAGGAACCACGAAGGTCACCGTGCGCTTGGGAAAGGTTTCTTGAGCTTGCAGGCAAGTGGTAGAGAGTACCGCAGCGGCGGCGACACAGAGGGCTTTGGCGATAGTCATGGTGTTCCTTGGGTGAGTAATAGAGATTGCGAGATTCTTTTCCTAGATCACACCCGCTTCGCGTAATCCCTGCAGGTCCTGCTCAGCCAGTCCAAGCTCGCCATACACCTCTACGTTGTGTTGACCAGTGTCAGGCCCGACGGAAAGGCGCCCCAACTCGCGTCCCACGAACCGCGGAACGGGTGCCGGCGCAGGTATGGCGCCCAAGTGCGGGTCAACCAGGTCTATGAACGCGCCGCGCGACAGCATTTGCGGGTCGCGGAGACTGTCCTCGATCGAATACACCTTGCTGTGCGGTACATCGTTGCGGTCGAGCAGAACCTCAAGTTCCGCAAACGGCAAACCTTTGCACCAGGCTGCGATGAGTGCATCCAGATCCTCCAGGTGCTGCATGCGTTGTTCGTTGGTGGCGAAGCGCGGATCCGCGGCCAGCTCGGCACAGCCCATGGCGCGACAAATGCGGGCGAACATCAAATCACCGGTACCGACGAGCGTGCACCAGATGCCATCCGCCGTTTGGTACACGTTCGACGGCGATGTGTAGGTTGCGCGCGACCCTGCTCGCTCCCGGACGACGCCACCGATCCGGTACTCGGCAGCGAGCGGATCGAGCAGGCGCATCATGGCCTCGGTGGCGGACAGGTCTATCTCGACACCCACGCGCTTAGCAGGAATTTGGGCGTTGCACTCCGCCAATGCGGCGCAGATGGAGAAAGCGCCGAACAGCCCCGCGGTGACATCTCCCAAGGGGTAGTTCATGTGCTGCGGTGGGCCACCAGGCTCGCCGGTCAAATGAGTGAAGCCGCTCATGGCCTCGAAGATTCGTGCAAACCCTGGTCGGCGAGCGTAGGGGCCGGTCTGTCCGAAACCCGTGAGCCGCAACACGATGAGCCCCGGATTGTGGGCATGCAAGGTTTCAATACCGAGGCCCCATTGGTCCATCGTGCCGGTGCGAAAATTCTCCACCAGCACGTCAAAGCCACCGATCAACTTCAGAAACAGCTCGCGCCCTTCAGGTTTTCGAACGTCCAGTGAGATGCCTTTCTTTCCCCGGTTGGTGGTTTTCCAGAAAAGGGCGTGTCCTTCATGCACAGGCGCCAGGCTTCGAAGGGGGTCATTGCCCATCGGAAGCTCAAGCTTCACGACTTCGGCGCCCATGTCCCCGCACAGCGTGGCAGCGAACGGCGCGGCAATGACTGTTGCCATGTCCAGGATTCGAACGCCCTTCAACGGGTAGCCCGCAGCGTTCATGGGCGCACCTGTGGGAGCTCGCGCAGCGTGAGCTTCGCGATGTTGAGCTGGTGGACCTGGCTGGTGCCTTCGTACAACCGGAACAGCCGAACGTCGCGGTAGTAGCGCTCGATGGAACTGAAATCGGCGATATAGCCCGAGCCACCAAACATCTGCACGCAGCGGTCGGCCACGCGGCCGCACATCTCGGAGGCAAAGTACTTGCACATGGACGCAGTGAGCGCCACGTCCTCGCCTCGGTCCCGGCTGCGGGCCGCTTCCAGGATCATGGATCGCGCTGCGAAGATTTCTGTTCGGCAGTCCGCGATCATGGCCTGCACCAGCTGAAAATTCGCCACGGGTTGTCCGAATTGGCTGCGAGCACGCGTATGGCTCAAGGCGAGATCCAGCATGCGGATGGCCGGGCCGGTGCACAGGGCGGCCAGGTGCAGACGTTGCTTGTTCAACACCTTCATGACCGTTTGGAAGCCAACGCCCTCGCGCTCGCCAATGATGTGGGCCGCGGGTACGCGGCAATTCTCCATGATCACATCAGACACCGGAGAGCCCGCCTGGCCCATCTTGCGGTAAGGCTCCCCGGTACGGAGGCCGGCAGTGCCGCGCTCCACCACAAAGGCGGTGAGGCCGGTACTGCCGCGCGAGCCCTCTTCGGTGCGCGCGATCACAGTAAAGACATCTGCTAGCGGCGCATTGGTAATGAAGCGCTTGATGCCGTTGAGCACATAGTCATCGCCATCTCGGCGGGCCGTGGTCTGGATGTTGGTGGCGTCGGAGCCCGCATCGGGCTCGGTGAGAGCCAGGCACGCCGTGAGTTCCCCTGTTGCCATTCGAGGAAGCCAACGAGCCTTTTGAGCCTCCGTACCGTCAGCCACGAGCGCCTCTGACCCTATGCCTGTGTTGGTTCCTACGCGGGCGCGCAACGCCACCGAAGCTTGCGACAACTCCATCGCACACAGCACGAGTTCTTCTGCAGTCAGACCGAGGCCACCATAGGCCTCCGGAATGCTCCAGCCAAAGTAGCCCTCCCGACGAAGCCGTTCAACGACCTCGTTGGGAATGGAGGAAGTGCGATCAACTTCGTCTTCCAGCGGATGCCAGCACTCGCGCACAAAGAGGCGTATCTCGTCAATCAGGTTTTCCAAGCGTGCGGGGTTTCGAATCATGTGCGCACTCTATTCGGCACCTCTTAAATTACTCGAACAAAGTTTCAACTATTGGAACGACGTTTTGCCCGTACCACTGCACTGGGTTCAGAATGGCGCATGCCAAAACACCGAGCCCTGCACCAGATCAAATCCCAGGCGGACCTGCAAAAGGTGCGCGACGACGACCCCTACTTTTCGGGCACGCTGGCGAAGGGGCTCATGATCTTGCAGTGCTTTGTGCAAGATCCACGCGCACACGCCAACAGCGAGCTGTCGGAACGCCTGGGTCTGCCGCGGCCCACGGTCAGTCGCCTCTGCCGGAGTCTGCAAACGCTGGGCTTTCTGGACCATGACGACCGCCTGGACCGCTACTTCATCGGTCCCGCCGCCTTGACATTGGGTTACCCCTATGTCGTCAACATGCCTTTCATCACGCAACTGAGGCCCGCCATGCAGTCCATGGCAGACCGCTTCGAGGGCGCGGTATCCGTCGGCGTGGCGATGGACCTCGACGTCGTCTACGTAGAGTCCTGCGCGTATGCGCGTGGAACTCTGATGCGCCCCGCCGTCGGCGCCATGCGGGGAATCGTGGAGACGGCGATGGGACGCAGTTGGTTGTCGCAGCACACGGCAACGCAACGTACCGAGTTTCTCGCGCGCGCGAAGCAGGCGCGACCAGATGAATTCAATCGTTCCTCCGAAGGTCTCAAGGACAGTGTCTCTCAATATGCCAAGCGAGGTTTTGCGATCAACCTTGGAGATGCAGGCATGGGGATACTGGCGGCGGGCGTTGCGTCAAAAATTCATTATGGCCCGAGGAACTTGCTGTTCAACTGCGCCGTGCCGGGATACCGAGCGAATAAGACGGATGTCTTGAAGACCATCGGGCCAGCGCTGGTGCAACTTGTGAATATGGCGAACCGCCAAGTCAACCAAAGGTAAATGCGTGCCCATGGGATGACGGCTCGAGTTGGCTCCTGCGCATCAACAAAAGTCGTCGTCCAAGTGTTCTAACGCCGCAGCCAAAGAAAAACGGGTTGCGGCATTTCTGCTGCAACCCGTTAATTTTATTGGCGGAGCGGACGGGGCTCGAACCCGCGACCCCCGGCGTGACAGGCCGGTATTCTAACCAACTGAACTACCACTCCGCGTTGGTAGCCGCTTTGTGACTCTTTCGAGTCCAAGTGCAGCCAAACTTGGCGACCCTACGGGGATTCGAACCCCGGTACTCACCGTGAAAGGGTGATGTCCTAGGCCTCTAGACGATAGGGTCATCAATCAAAAAAACACTCTTAGCCCAATTTCTTGGGATAAGAAATGCCCTGCTGCTATTTTAAGCAACAGGGCATGTAAGTTGGCGGAGCGGACGGGACTCGAACCCGCGACCCCCGGCGTGACAGGCCGGTATTCTAACCAACTGAACTACCGCTCCGCGCTGTTAGCTGCCATACAACTCTTGCGAGTTAAATTGCTGCCAAACTTGGCGACCCTACGGGGATTCGAACCCCGGTACTCACCGTGAAAGGGTGATGTCCTAGGCCTCTAGACGATAGGGTCAAAACCTTGGAACTAACCAATCGACACTTATGGTGGAGGTAAGCGGGATCGAACCGCTGACCTCTTGCATGCCATGCAAGCGCTCTCCCAGCTGAGCTATACCCCCGTCCGGTGTCGAGCCTCGAAGTATACGACGAAAATTAGCCCTTACGCAAATTGCCTAAAACTTTTTTGGAATCTTGCAGTGCCAGCACAGCATCGACTGACGGCGTCTGCGGCGTGCCCATGGTGAGGACACGCACTGGCATAGCCAACTGCGGCATTTTCATGCTGTGCGTGGTCAGCGTCTGCTTGATGGCAGCGGCTATGGAAGCTTTGTCCCAGGTGGGGGCTTTTTCCAGAAGATCGGCCAGCGTGGACAGTGCAGGCTTGATAGCCTCGGTGACATGTGTGGCCAGATCTTCCTGACTGGGCTGCACTTCTGTGTAAAAGGCCTTGGCCCAGTTGGCCAGAGCGACGGTGGTTTCGCAGCGGTCTTTGAACAGGCCGCAGATAGCAGGCAAGCGTTCGTCCGCAGTAATACCTTGCTGCTGCAGATGTGCAGCAACCAAGCCCGCCAGAGCGGCATCGTCCATGGCTTTCAGGTGTTGGGCATTGACCCAGCGAAGCTTGGCTTCGTCAAATTGCGCAGCGCTCCTGCCCAGATGGTCGAGGTTGAACCAATCCAGAAACTGCTGACGGCTGAAGATTTCGTCGTCGCCGTGGCTCCACCCCAGGCGCGCCAGGTAGTTCACCATGGCATCTGCCAGGAAGCCTTCATCACGGTATTGAGTCACAGGCTTGGCGCCATTGCGCTTGCTCATTTTTTCGCCCTGCTCATTCAGCACGGTGGGCAAATGCGCATAGATCGGAACTTCATGGCCTAGTGCCTGGAAGATATTGATCTGTCTTGGGGTGTTATTGACGTGGTCGTCGCCGCGAATCACATGGGTGATACGCATGTCGATGTCGTCCACCACGACGCAAAAATTGTAGGTGGGCGTTCCGTCAGGGCGCGCAATGACCAGGTCGTCCAATTCAGCATTGGCGATCTCGATGCGGCCTTTGACCTTGTCTTCCCAGGCCACCACGCCATCCAGCGGGTTGCGAAAGCGCAGCACCGGCTTGACGCCTTCCGGCACCGGCGGCAAGGTCTTGCCAGGTTCAGGGCGCCAAGTGCCGTCATATCGGGGCTTTTGCTTGGCAGCCATCTGGCGCTCGCGCAGGGCATCCAGCTCCGCCACGCTCGTATAGCACGGGTAGACATGGCCGGCGGCCTGTAATTGGGCCAACACTTCCTTGTAGCGATCAATGCGCTGCATCTGGTAGAACGGGCCTTCGTCATGGTCCAGCCCGAGCCAGGCCATGCCCTCGACGATGACATCAACCGCCGCCTGAGTCGAACGTTCCAGATCCGTATCTTCAATGCGAAGAATGAAATCACCACCCTGCGAACGCGCAAATGCCCACGGATACAAGGCCGAGCGAATATTGCCCAAATGAATGAAACCCGTTGGCGATGGGGCGAAACGAGTACGAACGCGTTGGGCGGTGGAAGACTGGTTATCTGACATGTTCAATTATTTGGGTCGCCTGAGCAACTGGCGATCACGGTAGGGTTTCTCAGACGATGGAGGTGCAGCTATCGAGTCCGCGCAGGAGATCGGTCTGAATGTCGGGGACGTGTTCCAGGCCCACAGCAAGCCGGATCAGACCCTGCACGACGCCTGCAGCCTGACGCTGCTCTTCCGTCAGGCGACCATGCGATGTACTTGCGGGATGGCTGATCAGGGTTTTGACGTCGCCCAGGTTGGTGGCGATGCTGCAGACACGCGCGCTGTCAATGACGTGAAATGCGCGCGCGCGCGTTTGCTCTGGCGAATCGCCGCGCACACTGAACGCAATGACGGCCCCGCCGGTTCCGGACTGTTGCGCCATCGCCAGCGCATGCTGAGGGTGCGAAGGCAGGCCAGGGTAGAAGACGCGCTCGATGGCGGGATGGGTCTCCAGCCATCGAGCGATCTGCAGGGCATTAGCGCTTTGCGCCTTGACGCGAAGCGATAAGGTTTCAAGCCCCTTGGTGACCACCCAGGCGTTGAACGGTGAAAGCACCATGCCTGCGGACCTGATCAAGGGCGCAAATATTTGATCGACATATTTGCTCGCCCCACAGATCGCGCCGGCCATCACGCGGCCTTGACCATCCAGGAATTTGGTGCCGGAATGGATCACCAGATCAGCGCCCAGGGAAATCGGGCGCTGTAGCACCGGGGTGGCAAAACAGTTGTCCACGGCCAGCACTGCACCCGCCTCATGAGCGATGGCCGCCAAGGCGGCGATGTCACACACTTCCGTCAAGGGGTTGGTCGGCGTTTCTGCAAAGAGAAGACGGGTGTTGGGCTTGACGGCTGCCTGCCAGGCGGCTGCATCAGTTTGCGAAACAAACGAGGTTTCCACACCGAACTTGGCGAAATCGGTGCCAAACATCTTGATGGTTGAACCAAACATCGATTGCGAACAAACCACGTGGTCGCCGGCCTTGAGCAAGCCCATACCCATCAGGAGGATGGCTGACATGCCGCTGGCAGTGGCAACGGCGCTCTCAGCGCCTTCAAGTGCGGCCAATCGGCGCTCGAAAGCGGTGACCGAAGGGTTGCCCGTACGCGTGTAGGTGTAGCCCTCTTCCTGGCTGGCAAACCGGCGCGCCGAGGTTTCGGAATCAGGCTGCACAAAACAGCTGGTGACGTACATGGCCTCTGAGTGCTCGCCATATTGGCTTCGAGGCACGGTCACACGCACCGCCAGAGTATCCGGGTGCAGGCCCTCGGGTAGATCAGGAGAGGGTTTGGGAACGGAGTTCATCGAATGGGACTTCCAGAGGCTTTTTTCAGGCCGAGGTGGCATTGGGCAGGGAAAGGCGGGACGTGTCCTCCTCGCCCTCTTGCTGCGGAGTCACTCGTTTTTCGTTCAAACGGGCGATGTCGCCATCTGTGATGTCGCCGGTCACATAGATGCCGTCAAAGCATGAGGAGTCGAAGCCGGCGATATTCGAGTTGAGCGAACCCACAGCCGACTTCATGGCCTCGACGTCCTGATAGATCAAGGCGTCCGCACCGATGAGTTGCCGCACTTCTTCCTGTGTACGCCCATGGGCCACCAACTCTTCCTTGGTAGGCATATCGATGCCGTAAACGTTGGGAAAGCGAACCGGTGGCGCTGCACTGGCCAGGTAAACCTTGAGTGCGCCAGCCTCGCGTGCCATTTGCACAATCTCTCTGGAGGTGGTGCCTCGGACGATGGAATCGTCTACCAGGAGAACGTTGCGGCCTTCAAATTCGCTGGAAATGGCGTTGAGCTTCTGGCGCACGGAGCGCGCACGAACCGACTGTCCGGGCATGATGAACGTGCGACCCACATAGCGATTCTTCACGAATCCTTCACGGTAGGGCTTGCCCAGAAGATGTGCCAGTTCGGTGGCGCTGGGGCGGCTGGACTCCGGGATGGGAATCACTACATCGATCTCGTTGGGCGGCACCATGGATATGACGCGCTTGGCCAGAGTCTGACCCAGGTTCAGACGGGCCTGGTAGACAGAGATACCGTCGAGTACGGAGTCCGGGCGAGCCAGGTAGACGAATTCGAAGATGCAGGGCGACAACTGCGTGTGACCAGCCGACTTTTGTGAATGCAGCGAGCCATCGAGCGTGACAAACACAGCTTCACCAGGAGCGACGTCGCGCTCGAAGACATAGCCAGTTCCTTCAAGGGCAACCGATTCGCTGGCCACCATGAAGCTTCCGTCGCTGCTGCGTCCAATGCACAAGGGGCGAATGCCATAGGGGTCACGGAACGCGAGCAGGCCATGACCCGCGATATGCGCAATCACTGCGTAGGATCCGCGAACCCTGCGGTGGACTCCGGCCACGGCTGTGAAGACCTCAGCTGCGCTCAAGCGGGTGCCGCGTGTAGCTTTTTCAAGTTCGTGGGCCAGCACATTCAATAGCACCTCAGAATCGCTGTCGGTGTTGGTGTGCCTGTGGTCCGTATTGAAAAGCTCGGCTTTCTGCGCATGGGCATTGGTCAAATTGCCGTTATGCACCATCACGATGCCGAAGGGCGCATTCACGTAGAACGGCTGCGCCTCTTCCTCGCTCGCGGCATTGCCCGCGGTGGGGTAGCGCACCTGCCCCAACCCCGAGTTGCCAGGAAGCGCTCGCATGTTGCGGGTACGAAATACGTCACGCACCATGCCTTTGGCCTTGTGCATGAAGAACTTGCGCTCATGCTGTGTGACGATGCCTGCGGCATCTTGTCCGCGATGCTGCAACAGCAACAAGGCGTCGTAAATAAGCTGATTGACTGGTGCGTTGCTGACAACGCCGACGATGCCGCACATGATGGGTGCTGCTCCTAGGGTGAAAAAGTCGAAGTTCCGATTGTCAGGCCGAAGCCGTATTCAAGCGGTCGTGTTCTTTAAAAAATGGCGCTTCGCAAAGGTTATTTCAAGCTCGCGGGCAAGCTGCATGGCATGGCCTGCAAGCGCATGCGGCAGTCAGCCAGCATCCTTCCAGAGACGAAAAACCTGAACCAAAGCCTGACCGACCAGCTTTTTGCGGTCCGAAACCCGGCACACAGCCCTGGATTTTCCCCGCAGCGAGCCAATGCCAGCGTTCATGTCTGGAAATATTTTCCGACCGGTTCCGGCAGCATGGGGTGCAGCGCTGTCAGCGCGTCACCCAGCCATTGGGCGCTGATGGACTCCTTCCACCAAACGGCATCCCGCGCCGGGCTCATGCCTATGACTGCCGCCCCCACTAACAGCAGCACCAGGCCCCGAGCGGCACCGAAGACGGCACCAAACACCCGATCCACCGGGCGCATGCCCAGCGCCGAAGCGCCGCGCCGCGCTGCCCAGGCGATCATTCCGCCCAGAAAAGCGGCGAATATGAACACAAGCGCAAAGCCGGCAGCATAGCGAACACCTTCTGAGGAATCACCCATGGGTAGCCATTCTCCAACCACCGGAGCCGCCCAGCGCGCCGCAAAAAAGGCGAATACCCAGCTTCCTAGTGCCAGCACCTCATACAGAAAGCCACGCCAGGCGCCCAGAAGCAGTGAGGCCACTGCCACCGTGAGGCAAATCCAGTCTACGCCGCTCAAAGCGAAAGAATGGAAGCCGGCAAGCCGGATTTTTTGATCGCCGCAGCGGCTTTGTCAGCTTCTTCGCGGTTGGCATAGGGCCCGACCCTGACGCGGATTCGCTTGCCCTGGGGCGTATCAACTTCCTGCGTGTAAGTCTTGACACCCGCGCGTTCGGCCTTGCTGCGGGCCTCGCGTGCGGAGTTGGCATCTGCAAATGCACCGACCTGAACGATGAAACGTCCGCCTGCAGGTGCAACCGCAGGCTTGGCCTCAGGTTTGGCAGCTGCCCTTTCAGGACTGCGACCCTCTAGCAACGCGCGGGCGCGGGCAGCCTCGTCCGAGCGAACCCGCGATTCGGCTGTATTGCGTTCCGCGCTTTCGCGGGAAGGCGCTTCACTGGCACGAGCGGGAGCAGGAGTGGGAGCTGGCTTGCGTTCAGCGGGCTTTTCAGCCGGTTTCTCTGCTGGCTTCTCTGCTGGCTTCTCTGTTGGCTTTTCCGCGGGTTTGTCTGCGGGCTTTTCCACCGGCTTCACGGCCGGCTTGTCCGCCGGCTTATCCGCAGGTTTTTCTGACGCAGGCTCGGCGGGCCGCTCAACGCGAGGCGGCACAAGCGCAGGTTGTTGACGCGGTGCGCTGCTTTCTGCCACCACTTCCTCGCGTGCGTCCAGGCTGGATGAAGCCGTGACCTGACCGCCGTGCGCAGGGGTAGATGGTGTCCCGAGAGGCGCTACACGGTCGCGGTCTGGAATCGTGATGGGGACATCCATCGCCACGGGGCGAGGCTGGGTATCGAACAGTATGGGAAAGGTGATGACGGCAATGCCAACCAGCACAGCCGCGCCTATGAGCCGGTAACGAGCCCGACGCCGCAGGGTCTCCACGGTCTCCGTTGGTGCAGCCCCCGCTTTGGAGGGCCTGCGCCCTGTAGGTGGGAGGGAATCAGTGGGCTGCCCACGCAGCCGGAACTTGAAAAACGCCATGTATTAGTCGCCAGCTCGGCCAGCATGAAGGCGGGGCACGCCGTGCCTCAGCACATCTCCCACCGTGAAGAACGAACCGAATACGACGATTCTATCAGCGGGGGTGGCTGCCGCCGCCGCGGCCTCCAATGCACTCTGTGGATCTGTGTAAACACTGGCATCCACGTCTTTGCGGCGCGTGGCCCGTTGCCAGGCCTCCTGCAGCGCGGCACCTGTGGCCGCGCGAGGAGTCGGCAGGTCTGTAAAGTACCAGCGGTCAACCAGGGGATCCATGCGCGCAAGCATGGGCGCAAGGTCTTTGTCTGCCATTGCACCGAATACCGCGTGCGTCGTAGGCGCAAAGCCCATGGCATCCAGGTTAAGGGCCAGCGCCGCCACGGAGTGCGGGTTGTGGGCAACATCCAGCACCAAGGTGGGCTGGCCCGGAACCACTTGAAAACGCCCCGGCAATTGCACCAGAGCCAGTCCGCTGCGCACGGCCTGGGCGGTCACCGGCAACCGCGAACGCATGGCTTCAAGTGCCGCCAGCACCCCAGACGCGTTGATAAGCTGATTGGCACCCCGCAGAGCCGGGTAAGCCAGCCCGGCGTAACGCCGTCCACGCCCGGCCCAGCCCCATTGCTGAGGATCTCCGTTGTAATTGAAATCCCGGCCCAAGAGCCAGGTATCCGCGCCGATCTCGCGGGCGCGGTCGATCACACTTTGTGGAGGAACCGGGTCGCTGATGATGGCAGGCCGGCCGGTACGCAAAATGCCTGCCTTTTCAAAGCCAATCTTCTCGCGGGTATCGCCCAACAATTCAGCGTGGTCGATGTCGATGCTGGTGATGATGGCGCAATCGGTATCGATAATGTTCACTGCATCCAGGCGTCCGCCCAGACCGACCTCCAGGATCACAGCGTCAAGCCCGGCGTTGGCCAAGGCATGGAGAATCGCCAACGTTGTGAATTCAAAGTAACTAAGGGTAATGTCCCCTCGGGCCGACTCCACTTGTTCAAAAGAGCCGATCAGCTTTTCAGCCTTGATGGGCTCGCCGTGCAGGCGGCAACGCTCTTCGAAATGAACCAGGTGCGGAGATGTAAAGACGCCGGTTCGCCAGCCCGCGCGCTCGAGCACGGATTCAAGCATGGCGCAGGTGGACCCCTTGCCGTTGGTGCCCGCCACGGTAAATACAGGGCAGGAGAAGCCAAGCGCCATTCGCTCGGCCACGGCGCGCACCCTGTCCAGGCCCATGTCTATGGCCTTGGGATGCAGCTGCTCAGCATGTGCGAGCCAGTCTTCTAGAGTATTCATATAAGGGGATTTTCGCCGACGCATGGCATCATCGCCGCCATGACCGCTTCCTTGACCCTTTTCGGCATCCCTAATTGCGACACCGTGAAAAAATCACGCTCATGGTTGACCGCCCACGGCATCGACTATCACTTCCACGATTTCAAGAAGGAAGGGGTCCCCCCTGCCCACTTGGAACGGTGGATTCAAGCCGTTGGATGGGAGAAGGTTCTCAACCGACAGGGCACGACCTGGCGCCGGCTTGATCCTGCGGCGCAAGCTGCTGTCGTGGACGGTCAAAGTGCCGCCGCCCTGATGCTGGAGCAACCCAGTGTCATCAAACGCCCAGTCGTTGAATGGTCGAACACGCCAGGCGACGTCACTGTGGGTTTCAATGCCGATCTGTGGCAAGACCGGCTTAAACCCTGATATTTTCACTCCAGGAAATTGAGCATGTCCGAATGGGCAATCGTTGATAAAACCTGGTCGTACTGGCTCGGATGGGCCTGGACCATCTCCAGCCTGGTACTGACAACCTGGATCGTCATGCAACGCCGTGCGCCGGTTTCTACCCTTGCATGGATCATCACGCTCAACCTCCTGCCTGTCATTGGGTTGGCGGTCTACGCGTACTTCGGCCCTCAGCGAGTCAAGCGGCAACGCCTCAAGCGCTGGCACAAGCGCGCCGCCTTGATGTCGCAGGAGGACTTAAAAACCCTGCTCAAAGACCGCCCAGAGCCGCCCTTATGGGCAACCCAGCATTCAGAGTTGATTGAGCGCAGTTGCGGGCTTCAGCTGGCGAGTTGCGAGGAGGTCACGCTACTGCCCAGCGGCGGGGCGACCCTGGACACGCTTTTGAAAGAGATTGCTGCAGCGCGCAAGCACATCCACCTTGAATACTACATATTCGAGCCGGACACGACGGGCCTGGCTGTCCTGAACGCCCTGGTCGACAAGGCGAAAGAAGGCGTGCGGGTGCGCCTTTTGGTAGATGCCATTGGGTCGCCTGTGCTGTGCTCTCGCAAAGGTCAGCGATTTCTGGCCGACTATCTGGACGCAGGGGGGAAGTTCTCCGTCTTCCATCCCCGCAAGCTTGACCTGCTGCGGCCGCTGGTCAACCTTCGCACCCACCGCAAGATCGCCATCATCGATGGCCGCGTAGGTCTGCTGGGCGGGATCAACATCACGGACGAGGAAAATGAGCGCGTGCGTCCCAAGGAAGCCTACCGTGACACACACCTCCTCCTAAGGGGCGGAGCCGTCAGGTGGCTGCAGTACTTGTTTCTGCAAGATTGGGGTTATGCAGGAGGTGGCCAGGTCACCGACGAGGACATGCTGCCCGACTACGCACCTGGGCCGGTGCCGGTGCAGATCGTCGCCTCTGGGCCGGACAACGACAGCGAGGCCATCCACCGAGCCATGATCGATGCCATTCACATGGCTCGGGAGAGAATCTGGCTTGCCACCCCTTACTTTGTGCCCACGGAATCAGCACTGATGGCGCTCACCAATGCCGCGTTGCGTGGAGTTTCTGTCAAGTTGATGGTGCCTGAGAAAAGTGATTCCCGCGTGGTGACGGCCGCCGCACGCTCGTATTTTGAGGAACTGCAGAATGCAGGTGCCCTGGTGTTCGAGTACACCGGACGCATGTTCCACGCCAAAACGCTTTTGATCGACCAGCACTACGGTATGGTGGGCTCAGCCAACTTCGACAATCGAAGTTTCAGACTCAACTTTGAAGTGGCTGCCGTAGTTTTCAGTGGCACTTTCAACGAGCAACTGGCAGCGATGTTTGAACGCGATCTTTCGGAATGCAAACGAGTGCACGCCAACCGCCGTTCGCCAGCACCCCAACGCCTCTTCGAGGCCGTAGCCAGGCTGGCCTCCCCCTTGCTTTAGCCAAGAACGTGCTGACTCCCACTTGAGCAGACGCGCCAACCTAGACACCTACCTACAATTTACACAGAACACATTCGGAGACCTCATGGACACCAGAGCCAACCCCCTCACCCTTCTCAAGGACCCCACCCTTCTCAAGACCGATGGATTTGTCAACGGAAAATGGATCAAGGGAAAAAAGCGTTTCGACGTCACTGACCCCGCGACTGGCCAAACCATAGCGGATGTAGCTGATCTGGATCCCAGAGATGTCAAAAATGCCATCACTGCTGCCAACGCTGCGTGGCCGGCCTGGCGCTCTCTGACAGGCAAGCAACGCCACGCCATCATGATGAAGTGGTTCCAGCTGCTCATGGACAACCAGGACGACCTGGGCCGGATCATGACTGCAGAGCAAGGCAAACCGCTTGCGGAAGCAAAGGGTGAGGTCTCGTACGGCGCAAGCTTCGTGGAATGGTTTGCCGAAGAAGCCAAGCGGGTGGGCGGAGAAACGCTGGCAACATCCGACCCCACAAAACGATTGACCGTGCTGCGCCAGCCCATCGGTGTTTGTGCGGCCATCACACCGTGGAACTTCCCGCTGGCCATGATTACCCGCAAAGTAGCCCCCGCTCTCGCAGCGGGCTGCCCGGTTGTGATCAAACCCGCGGAACTGACACCCCTCACCGCTCTGGCCGCAGCTGAGCTGGGCTTGCGCGCCGGCATCCCTGCTGGTGTGTTGAATGTGATTACCGGCACAGACAGCGCGGCCTATGGCAAGGTACTTTGCGAAAGCGATGTCGTTCGCCACCTTTCGTTCACCGGATCTACCGAGGTTGGCCGCATCCTGGCCGCCCAATGCGCGCCCACGGTGAAGAAACTGGGGCTTGAGCTGGGCGGCAACGCACCGTTTATCGTCTTCGATGACGCCGATCTCGACGCTGCCGTGGATGGTGCCATTGCCAGCAAGTACCGCAATGCCGGCCAGACTTGTGTCTGCGCCAACCGACTCTACGTCCAAGACGGCGTTTACGACCAATTCGTGAAAAAGCTGGCTGCCAAAGTGGGCAAGATGAAAGTCGGCAATGGTTTCGACGAGGGCGTCACCATCGGGCCGCTGATCGAAGATGCGGCCGTCAAAAAGGTGGCCAGACATGTGGCCGATGCCGTCAAGAAAGGCGGCAAGATTGTCACAGGCGGCCAGAAGCTGAGCGGTCAGTTCTATGCCCCAACGGTGATTTCCAACGCCACATCGAAGATGCTGGTGGCTGGCGAAGAGACCTTTGGGCCTCTGGCCCCCGTGTTCCGCTTCAAGACCGAGCAGGAAGCCATTGACGCAGCCAATGCCACGATCTTTGGGCTGGCCAGCTATTTCTATGCGCGCGATATTGGCCGCATCACGCGCGTTTCCGAAGCGCTGGAATACGGCATTGTGGGCATCAATGCTGGCATCATTTCTGTGGAACAGGCGCCCTTTGGCGGCGTCAAACAGTCTGGCCTGGGCCGCGAAGGTTCGCGCCACGGAATTGACGAGTACCTGGAAATGAAGTACCTGTGCATTGGCATAGCCTAGCACCTTCAAAATAATACATAAGAATCCATTTCACGCCAACGTGGCGTGCACGCTGCGCCGCTGACTGGCGCCCGCTTTCCCGCCGAATTTCGCCCCTGCCTCCAGCAGGCTCTCGGGGCAATTCGGCCGGCTCTTTCCTCACCCAACCCCATACAAAAGTGATCGCCAGCCAGGGAGTGGTGCGATTTCTTGCGCGCGCGTGCACTCGTTGGCGGTCAACCTAAAAGCTTACAGGGGTTTCTCCAGTTCACATTTGCACTCCGAATAAGCTAATATAGGAGTGCAACTAAAGAACTACTTTCATTCATCTGAGGAGCCAAACAGCTATGAAACGAAATTTTTGGACCTTGCCGGTCATGGCGGCATGCGCAATCTTGGTCGCTTGCGGTGGTGGTGGCACCGAATCTCCTGGTAACCCTGCGGGTATCAAGACTGTCAAGGTCATGGGCGATAGCCTCGCCGATAACGGAACTTTCGCGGGTCTGCCTGGCATGTCGCGCACCTTCACTGTTCAAGGCAGCAGCAGCGAGCCTAATGTTCTCTGGACTGAGCGCGTAGCAGCCAACGTGGGCGCCTCTCCCATGTGCGCTTACTACCGCTACAACGGCAGCGGCTTCAGTGTGGCCGCAGGGTGCACCAGCTATGCCATCGGCGGCGGCCGCATCAATGCATTTACCCAGCCGGGAGGCCAGCAAAGCCCGCTGTCGGTCGTCAAGCAGATCACGGACGCCGCCAAGGTCGGTTTCGATAAAAGCGATCTGTTGCTGATAGATGGCGGCGGCAATGATGCGGCAGATCTGATCGGTGCTTACATCGGTGCGGCAAGAGATGGCGGCGTTGCTTACGCGACCCTTCTCGGCTCACTTCTGCCACAAGCCACCCTGCAAGCCCTGATGGCTCAGCCTCAAGGAGCTGAAAAAGCCGGTGCCGCCTATATGAGTGCGCTGGCCGACTTGCTCCATGGAACCATCAAGGCTCAAGCTCTGGACAAGGGCGCAGAGCACATTGCCGTGCTGAACATGCCGCCTGTCACGCTCACGCCGCGTTTCCAGATGGTTCTGAAAGCCATCGCCGCCGCTCAAGGCGAAGCAGCCAGTGCGCAGGCAGCCGGTCTGTTCGACATGTGGATTCAAACTTTCAACGCGCGTCTGGCTGCAGATGCCGGCACGGACAAGCGACTGATCGTGGTCGATTTCTACACCAATTTCGTCAATGAGATGAAAGACCCAGCCCAGTACGGCCTGACCAATGTCACCACACCTGCCTGCCCACCTACCGGTGTGGGTAGCGATGGTTTGCCAACCTACACCTTTGCCACCTGCACGGCCGCCTCCTTGTCAGCCATGACGCCTCCTGCTGGTAGCTCCGGCGGCGCCAACTGGTGGACCACTTATGCCTTTGCAGACAGCTTCCACCCGACGCCTTACGGCTACCAGTTGATGGCCCAGATGGTCACCGTTGACTTGGCTAAAGCTGGCTGGTTGTGATGGCCTCGTTGCAAATTGGATTAGGAAACCCGTCATGAAAAAAATTCGCACGATTTCACTCTCCCTGGCTGCTTTGGCTGCCATGACCGTTGCTGGCGGCGCTTTCGCGCAAAGTGCAGGCACGTTTCAGGTTCGTCTGGGTGCTATCCATATTGCTCCGTCAGTTTCCAGCGGCGACCTGGGTCCACCCAGCCTGCCCGGCTCCAAGATCGACGTAGAAGCCGACACGCAACTGGGCGGTGGCATCACCTACATGGTCACTGACAACATCGCCCTGGACGTACCACTGGCTCTGCCCTTCAAACACCGCATTAAAGGTGACGGCGCCGTGGCAGGAACGGGAGAGCTTGGACACACCAGGAGCCTGCCCATGTCCCTTTTTGGGCAATGGCGGTTCGGTGAAGCCAACGCGAAATTCCGCCCCTACGTGGGTGGTGGTCTGACGTACGCGAAGTTCTACAAGGAAACGGCCAGCAACACGCTGAGCTCCATTACCGGCGGCTCTCCCAGCGTACCGACAACGATGAGCATCCAGTCGAAGCTGGCACCAACGCTGATCATCGGCATGGTGTATTCGATCAACGAGCGTTGGTTCGTCGAAGCGATGGTGGGCAAGACCTTCATCAAGACCAAGACGACTCTCTCCACAGGTCAAACCATCGACGCCCGCCTGAACCCAACCACCGCAGCTTTGTCTGTGGGTTACAGGTTCTGATCAGGTCAGTTCTTTACAGTAGCTCATCGACTTGAATCGGCAGTAGACGCAGCCGAGTACGGTGCGGGCCACGCGCCCACCCGTTCGGCAGTGCCTTCGCCTTACCTCGGCTGGAGAGTAAATAAGCGCCTTCCAGTTACCTGAGAGGCGCGCGTTATCCCGGGGAGCGCCAAGCTCCAGCTTGGCATTGAAGCGTTAGTAGAACCCCCAGAGTTGCCAAGCTGGAGCTTGGCGCTCCCAGGAAATACCAGCTGCTTCCCACACGCCCTAAGCAGGAGTAGTGCCCAAACGAAGCACACCCCGGGCCGCACGAACACCACTGGCCATGCAGGCAGTAAGCAGGTAGCCGCCGGTGGGTGCTTCCCAATCCAGCATTTCACCCGCGCAAAATACCCCCGGCGCATGGCTGATTTGCAAGAATTCGTCCAGGGACTCAAAACGGACACCACCAGCTGTGCTGATCGCCTCTTCGATGGGACGCGGCACAGCCAGCACGATAGGCAGGGATTTGATGGCGCGTGCCAGGAGTTCATGATCGCGCATCGATTCGCGGGGCAGCAATTCGTTGAGCAGTGCAGTTTTAACGCCCTCAAGCCTTAGCCGGCGACGCAGGTGATTGGCAAGGCTTTGCCCATCACGCGGCGCCTGTACCGCCGAAAGCACTTGTGCATACGTATGGGAAGGCAAGAGGTCCAGGTACAGCGTAGCTACGCCCTTGTCAGCCAAGGCACCTCGCAAAAGGGACGATGCGGCATAAATCAGGCTGCCTTCAACGCCGGTCTCGGTGACGACGAATTCGCCTCGTCTTTCAAACACGGAGGTCTGGTCGTCACCCCGGACCGTGATGGCAACAGATTTAAGTGGTTGACCGGCGAAACGCTCTCGAAAATAAGCGGACCAACCCGCCTCGTCCGCCGCAGTACCTTCACTTGAAGTCTTCTCTGTTTCGCGAGCTGCGGTGGTGGCCACATCAAATCCGCTGTTAGCGGGCGTGAGCGGCGCCACCCCTACCCCGTTCGCGCAGAACCACGGCACCCACGCTCCGTCCGAGCCGAGCCTGGGCCAACTGGCTCCACCCAATGCGAGGATAGCAATGCTTGTTTGCACGCGCTGCTCTCCCGCCGGTGTCTGGAAACTAAAAATGCCTCCGCTCTCACCCTGAGCTGCAGGCGCCCACCCCACGAGGCGGTGACGCATATGGAAACGAACCGGTACGCCACCCGGCCCAGGGTGGCGCAGACGCTGCAACCATGAACGCAGCAAGGGTGCTGCCTTCATCTCTTTCGGAAAAACGCGCCCCGAAGTGCCGACAAAGGTTTCCACTCCCAGCCCATGCGCCCAGGAGCGCACGGCTTCGGCGTCGAACTCACGCAGCCATGGCTCGATGTTCGACTGGCGCGCGCCGAAGCGGGAAACGAAGGAGTCGTAGGCTTCTGAATGAGTCAGGTTCAATCCGCCCCTGCCTGCAAGCAGGAACTTGCGCCCAACCGATGGCATGGCGTCGAACAGATCGACCTGCAAGCCAGCTTCAGAAAGAACCTGCGCAGCCATGAGGCCTGCAGGGCCGGCGCCAATGATGGCAACGGAAACGGAGGATGTCAGCAAGGGATAGAAGGTGTGATCAGGGCCGGACGCAGCGAGCGCTACGGTCTTAATGTACACAAGCAGCCAGGAGCGCGGCGTTCTTAGCGTCGAACCCCTTATCCAGGTGCGCTTGCGTAGTTTCACGAATAGGGCATGGGAGCGCGTCAACGATAATGGCTCATGGCCTCATCGACCCCATCTTCCAAACAAAAACAGGACTCTGAGCTACTGTTCAAGGGCGTTATTTGCGCCCTCATTGGCTTGGTCATCTTGATAGGGCCACACTTTGCGCGCTCAGCCGACATGGGGGAGATCTTGCGCCAGGCCTACCTGCCCGGCTGGTTCGCTCTGGTGTTGGGCTGCGCATTCCTGATTCGTTACGGCCTCATCCGTTGGCGCGATCGAGCCCGCAGGTGATTCAGCGTTTCTTATTCGGCGAATCTTGTAGCGCGGTCTGACCTCTGCATGAACAACCCAACAACCCGGATTTGACCGGGTTGCTCCGTTCGCACAATACGCACCACGGCGCGCCCAGGGTGCGAACCACGTTCTTACATGCGGATACCCAGCTGCTTGACCAGTGGCTCAATCACTTTGCGATCGCTTTCGATGACGCTTCGCATCTGCACTGCAGTCGAAGCCACCGGCACCATTGCCATACCTTCCAGTCGCTCACGCAGGGAGGCATGCTGCATGACCTCTTTCAAATCGTGCTGAACCTTGGCCAGAATGGCTGCTGGCACGCCTTTAGGTGCGGCCATGGCAAACCACGGATCACTGGAGAAGCCAGGTAAGCCTTGCTCGGCCAGCGTGGGAACGTCCGGAAGCATGGGTAGGCGCTTGGAGCTGGTGACAGCCAAAGGACGAACCCGGCCTGTTTCGATCAGACCCTTGGCGCTGGAAGGTGCGTCCAGTGCGATGTCCAGCAAACCTCCGATCAAATCCATCTGTGTCTTCCCGGCGGTGGACGAGGGCGCATACACGGCCTTGATGCCGGCGGCATGGGCCGTTTGTGCCCAAGTCAAATGGAACGCGGTGCCGACAGAATAAGAACCCACTGTAGTGTCTTTCTGACGCGCAAGCTTGACGTAATCCTGCCATGATTTCAGCGGGCTGTCCTTCGCAACCATGTAGACGAATGGGGTGCGCGCCACCAAACTTACGGCGTCCAGTGCATTGATTGGGTCCATCTCCATGTGCTCCACGGCAAACGGCAAGGTGGTGTATATGGCGCCGAACAAGGTGCCGAACGTATAGCCGTCCGGTTTGGCTCGAGCGAGCGTGCGCAACGGCACCAAGCCCGAACCACCTACTCTGTTATCGATCACCACCGACTGCCCCCATTTGGCTTCCAGCTCCTTTGCAATCAGTCGTATCGCTACGTCAACCGGTGCGCCAGCGGCGTTCGCCACGATCATAGTCACAGGCCTTTGAGGCCATGCTTCCTGGGCGAAAACCGATGCCGGCCCCGCCGCCGCAGCGGCCCCTGCAGCGGCGCGTTGCAACCAGTCACGGCGTGTCATGGCTTCAAGCGGTTTCAATGATGAAAGCATAGGATCTCCAGAGTGTTCGAAGGGGTTCAAAAATGGCACGCAATCAACGCACGGCGTCCACGTTATGCACCCCGCCATCGCGCTTCGGCCAGAGAGGATCGCCTTGTATGACGAAACTCTGCAGACCACTGCGCCAGTACCGCGACAGGGCTTCCATCTCGGCTGCATCGCCCCCCGCGAGCATCGGGGCTCGCTCAAAGGCAGGCAATGTGCCAAATGTGAATGGCAAGTCAATGCAGTGGCAGGCCCCTAAGCGCGGGTTGGGACCAAACCGGAACTCGTAGCGCCAGCACTTTTGCCCTGCGGCTTCAGCCTCGCACTGCCACTGCTCGGCACCGGCATTGAACATCCGGCGCCCAATGGCCAGATCCGGATCCACGCGCTTCATATCAGGAAACGCGGTCATCTCATCTGTCGTTGCGCCCACGATGCTCGGCACCCGCGAGGCTGACTGAAGATAGCGCGTACGACCTTCAGCGTTCACGTGCAAATCGTCTGCCACCACCATGTAGGCTTGGCCGGCAATGCCGAGAGCTTTCATTTTCCCCATCACCGCAGGGCTTGCCTGACCTTCAAGCAAGGTATCCAGCGGTAGCCGCTGAAGTTGATCCAGGTTGCTGACTCCCCACTGCTGCATGGCCATCTGGCGAATCGCGCGCGCCTCGTCCAGCGTGCGCATTGGCCTGCCGAGAGGCGCACTCTGTATAACTGCTTGTTGAAACAGCAAGGGATGACGGGATTGCATCAGCGCACCGATGTTGTCTCCGCCTGCCGACTGCCCCATGATGGTCACATGGTCCGGATTGCCGCCAAACGCGCCGATATTCTCCGCCACCCATTTCAGCGCCAGTTGGCTATCTTGCAAACCCAGATTGTTCTGTTCGGCGTCATCCCCCGCAAGCCAGCCTAGCGCACCCAAACGATAGTTAACGCCGACCACGACGATGCCTGCCTCCTTCGCCCACTGCGTACCTTCGTACCAGGAGATCCCACCTCCACCTGTGATCCAGGCGCCTCCATGTAGCCAGACCAGTACGGGCCGCGGTTGCTCATCTCGCAGCGCTTCCAGCGGGGACCATATGTTCAGACGTAGACAGTCTTCCTGCTGAACGGCTGCGAAGCTACCAAGAACGTCTTCCAACCTGGAAGGCCGTTGCGGCGCAACTATGGGGTTTGGTGAGCGTGCGTCCACCTGGATGGATTTCCCGGCAAACTGAGAAAGTGGCTGAGGTGGAGCAAATCGCAAGGGGCCCACCGGGGCACGTGCGTAGGGCACGTTCATCCAGCAGCCCACTTGGCCTGCAACGCCATCGCGCCCACCGACCACGCGTCCGACGATTTCTCCGTCCCCCGTATGCACATTGATGGCATTGCCATCCCTGTCGATACTCTTGGATTCGTGCGTTGTCATGTCCATGGGGTGCAAAGTATCCGCGTTTAAAGTCATATCCGGTAGTAGACTAAAAGGAATGCCTTGAAAACCTACAGTTATGAGTATGAACCTGGGGCTGCTGAAACACTTTCTTCAAGCCTACGAAACAAGAAGTCTCGGCAAGGCGGCCGCACGATTAGGAATATCTCAGCCGGCCCTGAGCAAAAGTATCAGAAAGCTTGAAGCAGACCTGGATGTGCCGCTTTTCAATCGCACGACCAAAGGCATTACGCCTACTTCGTACGCGGACACACTGGCTCGACGCGGTCAAGCGATCGAGTCGGACGTGCGCGCCTCGATTGCCGAGCTCCAAAAGCTGAAAGCCGGTGAAGTAGGGGAAGCACGAATAGGTATTGCGCCTGCCTTGGCGCCCCACTTCATGCCCGAAGTGCTCGCTCGTCTCGCGTTAACGCATCCGTCAATCAATATCACCGTGACCGAAGCTCTGATTTATGAAGGCGTGGCTCAATCTGTGGTGCGCGGTGAACTGGATTTCGCTCTGACCAACCTCCCATTGAGAGGCGTGAGCCCAGATCTGGCCTGGCGTGAACTCTTCAAGGATCACTTTGTGGTTTGCTGCGGGAAGGCCCATCCCCTGGCGCGCAAACGCATGGTGCAACCGGTTGAGCTGCTGAAATACCCGTGGATCACGCCCGCCCGAGACGGACCGCCCTGGCAACGGTTGGCGGATCTGTTCGTGGCGGCTCGATGCGCCCCGCCCCACGTCGTCGTGGAAACCAACTCCGCCACGGTCATCATGTCGCTGCTGCAGCGAGGCCCGTTCCTGACCTTCGTACCACGGCAATTGATACAACCCGACGCGAGACGTGCTGATGTGGTGGAGGTAGCGCTGGAGGGCATGACGCTCGAGCGCGCGATCGTAGTACTCCATCGCAAGGGGCACATTCCCCCCATGGCAGCGCAGCTTGTACTCGATGCATGCGAGGCAGTGGCAGCGCAGCAATTCATCGCGCGCTAATCCCGTTCAGGTCTCGACAATAGCGACCACTTGGCCGTCCTCGACGGCTTCTCCCTCACCGACCCTTAGTTCCACCACGGTCCCTGCCCGCTCGCTGGTAACCGGGATTTCCATCTTCATGGATTCGGCAATGAGGCGCATGTCAGCGCTTCGCTAGGCCTCTTGCGCCATCACCAGCCGTCCATCGGCACTCAAAAAGGCCGCGAGTACGACTTGCGTGGGATGAGCGACTTGAACCGCCGCTCTGTAGCGTGCCAGTTGTTCAAGCAGCAAGGGATCACGCTCAGGCTGGGCAGCGCTCTTGTAGTCAAGCACCCACCAGGCTTCAGGGCCATGCGGCCCCGCACGCCGGCGAACCAGGCGGTCCATGCGCAGCAACTGACCTTCGTGGATGAGTTCGACCTCATTGAAATGTTCTGCAATCTGGTCGGCATTCCACGCCCAGGCACCCTCCCCCTCCAGGATGCGGCGAGCCAGCGCTTGCGCGCGGGCGAGCTGCTCCACACTGGCATCAAATCTCTGCATGGCTTGGCCTACCCTCTCTGGCCGCCAGCCCAGCGGCGTATCGGCGGCATGCTCAAGCAACCAATGCATCGCCTGCCCCAAGCGAGAAGCATCGCTGACTTCAGGCGCAGGCGGCCAAGCCTCAACGAAGTCCCCACCGATTTCAGGTAGCGCTTGCGCGCCGGCGAGCGAGGGCAATTCCAGCAACTCGAATGAGGTCACCTGCGCTGCAGCGTCCAGATACTCTATGCTGGGCCCAGCTTCGGGCTCGGCCAAAGCCTCAATACGTTGCCACCAACTGCTGGCGGGCGCCGCATGAGGCGTCACACTGGACAGCATCAATCGTTCGCGGGCACGTGTCATGGCCACATAAAGCGCGTTGAGCTCTTCGCGGGCCCCCTCAAACCGTTCGCTCGCAGCGAGCCGAGCAGCACTGGGAGGTAAATCCTTTTCGCTCGCGACAAATATGAACTGATGCGGTGCAGGCGATTCACCGGGCCATTCGATCAAAATGCCCATGTTCTTGGCTCGCGGCGGCCCTGCTTGTGCGTCCAGCAAAATCACCGTATTGGCTTCCAGGCCCTTGGCCCCGTGCACGGTAAGCAGCCTTACTGAATCAGGGTTGGCCTGACGCGGCGCTGCAATGCGCTGCCGACGCAGGGCACGAACCAGTTGATAAGCTGTCAGATAACGCCCGCCTCCAACCTGCAACGCGGCAGCCAGCAGCGCACGCAGTTCCACCAATTGATGCTCTCGCTCAGAAGCGGGTGCGGCAGCGGCATAGCGGGCTAGCACATCACCATGGCTATAGATCGCCTGCAAGGCATCGTGGGGCGGCAAGGTGGTGAGCCACCTCCGGTATCGAATCAACGTTGCATGCAATGCGGCTGCGTCAACGGTTTCCAGCGCCACATGCTTAAGCAGATCGAGCCAGGTAGCGCCTCTGTGCGCACCGGAGCGTGCCAGCAAGGCTATTCGCACCAGGTCATCGTCACCCAAGCCGAACAGCGGGGATTTGAGCGCTCGCGCAAGCGACAAATTGTGATCGGGAGAAATCAGCGCGTCCATCAGCGCAAGCACGTCCTGGACCACCGGCAGATCGCCAAGCAACTGCTCTTCCGGTTGCTCACATGCAATACCGATTTTCCGCAGTTCCGATTGCAAAACACTCAGCGGCTCCCGCTTACGCGCCAGCACCATGATCTCCCGCAAGGCGATGCCGGCCTGCACCTGCTTGGCAATCCACTGCGCCGCCTGGCGGCATTCCAGGGTTCGCAGCGTGTCTTCAAGAATCGTGCGTGGAGCGCTCAAGCTGTCACGCCAGAAAAGTGCGTCCGTCTCCGCCGTACCCGTGCGCTCAGGGCGTGCAATGGCGGGAAGTGTCCGCACCTCGCCCGGAACATCAGACTCTGTGCTGTGGGCACGATAACCCTCGAACTCACCGGCGGACTGAGCTGTCAGCATCACCGTATTGACCGCACTGAGCACGCCCCGCGCATTGCGCCGAGTGTGATCGCACGCCAGCAGGTCACCGCCCAAAGCCGTCTTCACAAATTCCCTGGCAGCGACGAACACCTGCGGATCCGCTCTGCGAAACCGATAGATGCTTTGCTTGGGATCGCCCACGATGAACACACTTGGCGCGCCGTGTCCGCCGCCGGAGCCGGCGTAGCCAGACAGCCATGCGCTCAGCGCCTGCCACTGCAGCGGATTGGTATCTTGAAATTCGTCGATCAGCAGATGGCGCACGCGCGCATCCAGCCGCTCCTGCACCCAGCCTGCCAGAACGTCGTCGCTCAGCAGGGTGAGCGAGGCTCGCTCAATGTCTCCCATGTCGATCCAGCCCCGCTCGCGTTTCAGATTGGCGAACTCATGGATCAGGCTGCGCGAGAGCCTTACCAGTCTTTGCTGGTGCAAACGCCCGCGGTACTGGCAGGCCGCCAGCAGCAGGCTCTGCAATTCGGTTTCAGCTTCCTGAGCAGCGGGGAATTTTTTCAAATGCTGGGTAAGACGGTTCTCTCCCGCCACGAAAAATGCCTTGCGCAATGCAGCCATCCGAGCTGGAAGCTCCGGCAATGCAAAGGCGTCGACCACGGCATTGGCGGCCTTTTGCGGAGTCTTGTTGGCCTCTCGCCCCAAGGCGGCGGCACGCTCCATCCACCGTGCACGCGCTGCTTCTGAGGCCAGCGATTCGGCGGGTTGAGACAGGCCAGCCAGCTCCGGTACGACCGTCTCAAACGGGGGAACGGCTTCTTCCAGTATGTCCGCCGCATCTGACATGTTGAACTCCACTCGCCGGGACAAGGCCGCATTCAACGCCTGATGCGCCTGATGGCGGCCATGCTCATTCACCAGCGCGGTGTAGTCCGCACGCAGAACCTCATCGGCCGCGACCACGCGCAGGTAGCGGCGCCAGACTTCCGAGACAGCGTCTTGGTCGTCTTCGAGCAGTTCGTAGTTGGAAGGCAGCCCGAGGTCATCGAGCACCTGCAAAGGCGCGGTTCGCAGCAGCGCAGCGAACCAGCTGTGGAAAGTGCGTATCTGCACAGGCCGCGCTTGTTCCAGAACCTTCTGATAGAGGCTCTGCAGGCGCTCAGTTTGTGCCTCCAGCTTAGCGGGCTCTACGCCGCGAAAGATCAATTCCTTGCGGACACGCTCGCTCCATTGAGCACCCGTTTCCGCCGGTCTCGCCTGCCCAAAGTCGGCCAGCCATTCCTGCAGCCTCTGGCGCATTTCACCGGCCGCTTTCTTGGTAAACGTGATGGCAAGAATCTCATGCGGTGCGGCGCCATCAATCAACGCGCGCAAGATGCGAGAAACCAGCATCCACGTCTTGCCGGCGCCAGCGCAGGCCTCGACTGCAGCGCTGCGTCGGGGGTCGCAGGCAATGGCATAGAAGGCCTCTCTCGTACACGATTGCCCGTTGTGTTCGTAGGCGGGGTTCATGCTCATTCGCCGCTCCAGAAGTCCTTGCGGCACATACCACGCACCTCACACCACTCACACACGGCGCCCTCTCCCAAAGCAAGCAATGGCTCTCCCTGGGATATGCGTCCGATATCGCTTTCCATGCCCTCATACAGCTGCTGAGCCAGCAGCAGCAAGTCCGGCGGCTCATGCGAGCTGGTTCCCTCTCGCTCACTCACATTCACATAAGCAGCGCGCGGCGAATCTGCACCTGACAACAGGGCATAGAAGGGCAGCTGCGTGTCCTCGTTGCCCGCCTTCAACCGGTCCGTGGTGCGTTTGAGTGCTTCAGTCTTGTAGTCCACCACCAGAGGCGATCCATCCGGTAGGCGATCAACCCGATCAAGGCGTCCGCGCAGTTGCAAGATTCCCAAAGTCGCTTTGGCGTCAGCCTCCGCAACATCAAACACAGCGCCGGTGGCTTCATGGTCCGCAAGCCACTTCAGATAACCATCACGCAGCCCTGGCCACCCTACCCCGAAAGGTAAAAACTCACCTTCGTCCAACCCCAGATTCTGAGTGGCTTTGAGTGCGACGGCATCCAGCAAGGCCACCCGGTCAGCGGCAGGGTCGGCTTTCAAGGCCACATGAAAAAGATTGAGCGTCAGGTGCACCCAGTTGCCGAAGTCCCGCTTGTCGACGTCCACATCCAGTTCGCCCTCATCCTGCAAGCCCAACTGGCGCAGGGCGAAGAAGCGGTAGGGGCAAGTGCGCAGCATGTCGTAGCTGCTTGCCGACAAGGGCATGGCGGGCAAAGCGTCTCCACGCGGCTGGGGGGCATAAACGGGTTGTGTCGGCACAACACGGGTCTGCCTGGGATCTCGCCCTTCATCCCCTGCTCCTCGCAAACGCAGCGCTTGAACCAGGGGCGAAGGGAGTAACGGCTCTCCGCTGTCGTCACTGTGCCGCCACAGGATATCCGCCGCCGGCGTCTGAAGTGCAATGCGCCAGGCTTCGCGTTGCGCCCCCTCTAGCAGTTCCCGGGTGGGCAGGCGCATGGCCGTGCGCTGCGCCGTGCTCCAAGACCCCGGTGGCTCAGGAGCCGCAGGCAGGCGCTGCTCGTCTGCGCCTGGCAACACGAGCGCGGGAAACAACCTGCACAGCAACTGGCTCATGGGCAAGATGACGACTTGCGCGTCTGCCTGTGCCAGCGGCTTGAAGTTGACGGCTTCCAGGGCAGCACTTGCCCAAGCGGTGAACTCGCTCAAGGACATGTTGCGCTGGGCAGCAGGCCACGCCTGAAGTTCAACCTGCCTGCTCTCATGCAGCCCCAAGGCCGCGATCACGGACTCACCCGCAGCATCTGCGGCCCAGGCTTGCCACAAGCCGGCCGCTTCCAACAGCGCCTGCATGCCGGCCAACCAATCAGGCAGCCGGCGCGGATGACGCATGGTTTGCCGAAGCGCCTCAATGCTGGTCATGAGCGGCCCGTGATCGGGCATGCCGATGGCGCTGGCCCAGTCTCTCACGGCGCCACGACGCAAGTCCTTCTCCAGCGCTTGCACGGCAGTGGACTCAAGGACAGCAAAGGCAGGCGACAGCTTGAGCCAATCAATGACGGCATCTGTGGATGCATGGTGCGCACATGCGCGCAAAGCGCTCATCAACTGCGCAGCCGCGTACGTGGTGGAAAGCTTCCACCCCGTTTCATCACGCAGGCGTACCCCTTTCGCGACCAGCAGTGCACTGATTCGCCGCGTCAACATGCGATCTCCAGCCACCAGCGCGACGGGCACACGGCCGGCGCCGATGTGCTGCAGGACGCAGGCGGCAGCCCGCTGCGCTTCATCCTCGCCATCTCGCGCTGCATGCAAGGAAATGGCCCCTTGCGCCGCACCAGAGTCAGGGGTCACCACCAGCGCCCGGTCCGCAAAATGATCGACCAAAGACGACGTCAGCTCGTCCGGCTGCAAACCATTGACGACCAGCAGCGCATCCATATCGCGTGCCACCCTCGATTCGAACAGCACATCTGTGGCGTAGTCCGAAGTGGCCGCCCATGCGATCGCAATGCGAGCCACAGCGGCTTCCAGCGCGAGCGGACCGCTGGGAATCTCTGGCAGGGCTGCGTAGGCCTGTGCGGCCCAATCCTGGCGCAATGCAGAGGGTACGCTGGCTGCCAAAGGAGCCAGTTGCATGGCCTGCTCTACCAGGGGTCCCGAAAGAAGGCCACGCCGCGCGCCGAGTCCAGCCCCTTCCAGCAACGATGTCGCGGTGAGCAAATCCCGTCCGTGGTCGAACGCAATGTCACTGGGGCCCGGCGTGAACATGCCGACGCGAGCGGCCCAGCTCCGGGTGGTTTCAAAGTGCGGAGCGAAGCCATTGGGGAAACGCTCGGCCCACATACGGATGGCCAGTGGCACCAGCTGCGCGTAAGGCAGCAACACCACGCTGCGAGCCGGATGAGCGGCTCCACCCTCCAGATAGCTCTGTATCTGGGTGAGTAAGGCGCTCCAGGTTTCGAGGTAGGGCCCGTGAAGGCTCACACCTGACTGGGCCATCGTGGAGCCATCCGCAGAGGGGGAAATGAAAACGCCGGATGTTCCAGCATCTTCCTGAGAGCCAGCAGGGGCGCAAGGAAATGGGGTTTCTGTCACAATGATTCAACTTTATCTGCTTATCCGCCGTTTTTTCGAGGATTTTCATGGCCAGCGATTTGATCAAGCATGTGAGCGACAGCTCTTTCGAAACTGACGTTCTTCAGTCCAGCAAACCCGTGCTGGTGGACTTCTGGGCCGAATGGTGCGGCCCTTGCAAAGCCATCGCTCCAGCTCTTGACGAGCTGGCAGGTACATATGGCGACAAACTCCAGATCGCCAAGGTGAATGTGGACGAGAACCGCGCTATTCCTGCCAAATACGGCATTCGCGGCATCCCTACGCTGATGGTGTTCAAGGACGGCCAACTCGCCGCATCCAAAGTTGGTGCGATGACCAAGGCCCAGATGGCCCAGTTCATCGACCAGCAACTGGCCTGAAACCCTGGCGCCTATCTTGCGCCCCTATTGCGCGCTTGTCAGGCCTCAAAGCACACGTTTTTTTGAGTTCTCTCGCGCCGGCTAAGCATTCCCACGCAACACCGGCGTTTTTCCTGTCATAATCTTTCCTCATTGCTGACGCGCAAGTGAACGTCAGCCCCGTGCTCTGAAGTCCAGGGCACCAGAGATCAGGCCTTCTGCCTGAGCCTCCATCCACTCCCCTCTGTCTTCATTCAGTTTCAGTTTTTTTCTGGTCGCGCATCCGGGTGGCCCCATCGCAGGACAAGCATTCATGCATTTGAACGAACTCAAGGCACTGCACGTGTCTGAAGTACTCAAGCAGGCCGAGGCCCTTGAGATTGAAAACGTTGGCCGTATGCGCAAGCAAGAGCTGATGTTCGCCATCATCAAAAAACGCGCCAAAGCCGGCGAACAGGTTTTCGCCGATGGCGTTCTCGAAATACTGCCCGATGGCTTCGGTTTCTTGCGCAGCCCTGACACCAGCTATACCGCCAGCACCGACGACATCTACATCAGCCCCAGCCAGGTCAGACGCTTCAACCTGCACACCGGCGACATGATCGAAGGTGAAGTGCGTATTCCCAAAGATGGCGAGCGTTATTTCGCTTTGACCAAACTGGACGCCGTCAACGGTGGCCCGCCAGAGCAGAACAAGCACAAGGTGATGTTTGAAAACCTGACGCCTTTGTTCCCCCGTGAACAGATGCGCCTGGAACGTGATGCCTTCAAAGGTGAAGAAAACATCACCGGCCGCGTGATTGACGTCATTGCCCCTATCGGCAAAGGCCAGCGTGCCTTGATCGTGGCGCCCCCCAAGAGCGGCAAGACGGTGATGATGCAAACCATTGCGCACGCCATCGCCGCCAACTACCCTGATGCCCACATGATGGTGCTCCTCGTGGACGAACGCCCTGAGGAAGTGACCGAAATGCAGCGCTCTGTGAAAGCAGAAGTGATTGCCTCCACCTTTGACGAGCCTGCAGCCCGTCACGTGCACGTCGCCGAAATGGTGATTGAGCGCGCCAAACGCCTGGTGGAACTCAAAAAAGACGTGGTGATCCTGCTGGATTCCATTACCCGCCTGGCCCGCGCCTACAACAACGTCGTTCCTTCGTCCGGCAAAGTGCTGACAGGCGGTGTCGATGCCAATGCACTGCACCGTCCGAAGCGCTTCCTCGGCGCTGCGCGAAATGTGGAAGAAGGCGGAAGCCTGACCATCATCGCTACCGCCTTGATCGACACCGGCAGCCGCATGGACGAAGTGATCTTTGAGGAATTCAAGGGCACGGGTAACAGCGAGATTCATCTGGATCGTCGCCTGTACGAAAAGCGGGTGTTCCCCTCGATCCAGCTCAACCGCAGCGGTACCCGCCGCGAAGAGTTGCTGCTGGCTCCTGAAGTGTTGCAAAAAACACGCATCCTGCGCCAATTCATGTACAACATGGACGAGGTCGAATCCATGGAAATGGTTTTGAAGAGCATGAAAGCGACCAAAACCAACGTCGAATTCTTCGACATGATGCGCAGAGGCGGATAACGCTTATAATGCGAGGTTTATCGGAAAGTACGCCGGACAGGCTGGCGCGGCTCCCGCAACGTAAATACAAGGATTTTGATCATGCGTGAAGGCATTCACCCCGACTACCGCGAAGTTTGCTTCGTTGACCTCTCCAACGGCTTCAAGTTCGTGACCCGTTCTTGCGTTCCTACCAAGGAAACCGTGAAGATGGATGATGGCCGCGACCTGCCCCTCTTCAAGCTCGATACTTCCAGCGAATCGCACCCCTTCTACACCGGCACACAGAAATCTGTGGACACCATGGGTGGCCGCGTTGAGAAATTCCGTAACCGCTTCGGTAAAGTGGCGCGCTAAGTACTCGCACCCAAGTACCCAAAAAGGGGTAGCACGGTCATCCGTGCTACCCCTTTTTTTCATTTAACCGGAATCGCAAGTGCCCCCCTGAGCGACCGCGTGAAGAACGACGCAACCGCTTAGGTCATAGCACGTCCGGAGGGTTCGCACACCTGCGGCAATCAGGGGCCCGGGTTCAACACGCTGCTGCGTCAGCTGAACAGCTCGATCATGTCGACTGGATATTGGCTTGCTGCACCACCTTCTTGTAAGCCGTGGCGTCTTCGGCGATGGTCTTGTCCACCTCCGCCGACGTGCCCGCGGAGAGGTTAAAACCCAGGTCTTCCAGTTGCGCGGTAATGTCCGGTCGGCGCAGCACGCCGACCACGTCACGGTTGAGCTGGGCAATCAGGGCCGAAGGCGTAGCAGCCGGCGCCAATAGACCTTGCCAGCTTTCCACCACATAGCCAGCGACGCCCAGCTCTTGCAGAGTGGGCACTTCCGGCAGCGCTTTGGAGCGCGTCGGCGTGGTGACGGCCAAAGCCACCAGCTTGCCCGAACGCACATTCTGCGTGGCCGCAGCCAGCGTGATCAGCATGGTGTCAATGTGGCCACCCAACACGTCCAGAGTGGCCGGCCCACCGCCAGGGTAAGGAATGTTGTTGGTACGCAGGCCAAGGCGGGCGTTCAGCATCTCCACGGCCAGGTGCTGCAGGCTACCCTTGCCGCCCGGCAGGGCCAGCGTGACCTCACCAGGGCGTTTTTTCAGCAGATCGACATAGCCTGCGAAGTCTTTCACCCCCAATCCAGGTCGGGCCACCAGCAACTGGGGATTGACGACCGCCTTGACGATGCCTTTCAAGTCTTTGCGGGCGTCGTAGGCCAGTTGGCTACCAATTGCCAGGCTGACCGCGAGTTGGTCACCACCCAGCAGCAGCGTATGGCCGTCGCCAGGCGCGCGCACCACCTGGAGCGTGCCGATGGCACCGCTGGCGCCCGGTACATTCTCAACCACCACTGAGTGCTTCCATTGCTCGCTGAGCTGCTGAGCCAGGATGCGGGCCAGCTTGTCAGCGCTGCCGCCTGCCGCGACCGGCACCACGATGCGCACGTTGCGCGTGGGGTAGCTCTGGGCCCACGCGCCGCCGGCGGTGATCAGAGGCAGGGCCAGCGCCCCGGCATGAAGAAAGGAACGGCGTTTCATTGCGGAACTCCTACGGATGAAGGAAAGGTGGGAAGCTGGCGCTGCCTTGCCGAAGTCCGGATGCCCGGCGGGCTCACTGCGGAGCACCTGCGGGCGTGTCGAACGCAGTGAACGGTTGGCCGGCAATCAAGCGCGAAGGTCTCCCGTCGATACCGACCGGCACGTCGCCTTCCAGCGTGATGCGGTAGAGCACGCGCTCGGTGTCCAGGTAGGCGAAATCGCCTGGTCCCTGGTGAGCAGAAGCGCGGTTGTCCCAAAACGCCAGGCTGCCTGGCGCCCACCGAAAACGCACCTGGTACTCGGGGCGCGAGATCTCCTCGAACAATAGATTCAGCAAATGGCGGCTTTCCGACTCGGCTACGTCGTTGATCCGACGCGTGAACCCAGGGTTGACGAAAAGCACGCGCTCTCCAGTCTCGGGATGCACCCGAACCACGGCATGGTCCGCCGCATTCGGGTTGGAGCGCACCTTCTGTGCATAGACCGTGGCGTTATCCAGATCGCCGTTGTAGCCACCGAACTGGTGCCGAGCCCACAAGCCGTCGACCAAGGTGCGCAGCGGTGTCGACAAGTGCGCATAGGCCGCCGCGAGGTTGGTGAACAAGGTATCCCCACCGTAGGGCGGCACCTGGCCGGCGCGCAGGATAGAGCCAGCCGGTGGGTTGATGACGCCGGTGACGTCGGTGTGCCAGCGGTCGCCGCGGCGGCCTGTGGTGGACTTGGACGAGATGGTGCGGATCTGCGGGTAGCCCTCTGGAGGATGGCCGTCGTAGGGGTGTGCGGCCGTGGGTTTTCCAAAGCGCCGGGCGAAGGCAAGGTGCTGAGCGTGGTTGATGTGCTGGTCGCGAAAGAAAATCACCTTCCAGCGCAGCAGGGCTGCACGGATCTCAGCAGTGGTCTCATCGTCCAGCGGCTCACGCAGGTCCACGCCATGAATTTCCGCACCGGTAAAGACCGAGAGCGGGCGGATGTCGAGTCGGGTACGTTCAAGTACGGTCATAGAGGTCCTTATTACTTGCGATGAAGTATGAGAACCTGCGGCCAAGATGAGAAAGAAGGCTTGTGAATATGCAAGCCCAGTTGTCGCATATGCAATGCGGAGCTTGAGTGGGCGCCCCGCACCCTGGTTTTGGTCGGTAGCGCTTCAAAGGCTCAGCAGGCGGGGCGCGCTTTTATTTTTCCCGAGTCCCCACCAACTTCAGCAGCGTGCCGCTGCCTACTTGCTCACGTGCGGCCGGCGACAGCTGGGACAGGAAGTTCTGCACACTGGCAAACTTCATTGCATCTGCTGAAACGGAGCGATTGCTCGCATCGGTTCCCACCATGAAGCGATGCGGCATGGCCTCAATTAACCGCAGCCACTCCGGCCAGACCTGATGGCCATCGCGCAAGATGGTGTAGTCGGGCGAGCGTGGATGGTGCGGCCAGGTGCGGGCGCTCAGCTCGTAGTACAGATTCGGGTGGCGCTCGAGCATACGGCGCGCCAGAAACAGCGGCGTGTACCCGCCATGGGCCCAGATGGCCGGCACATCAGGAAAGCGCTCCAGCAATTGGCTCAGCTCAGCCATTCGCGTGCTCTCCACATGCAACATCACGGGCACCCGGTGCTTTCGCGCCAACTCCATTATTCCTGTCACCATGGGACTCAGCGGGCTGAAATCAGCCTCATCGAAACCCGCGGACGGAAAATGCACAGCTGATATCTCGCCAATACCTTTGAACAGGCCTGTGGCGAGCAAGTCGTCGAGTTGCTTGAGCAATGTTTCGTCAAACTGAATCCAAGCCGGGCGATAAGCTGTGCGTTCCGGAGAAATAGAAGCAAACGGTATCAATCGGTCAGGAAATGCCCGGGCAGCCTCCGCTACTGACTCGTTGTTGCTGCGTCCACCCCAGAACACCACCGCACCGCTTGCACCCCAGCGCTTCATCAAATCCAGCTGCATGGCAGGATCATTGAGATGTACATGTGCATCAACAAAGGTTATGGGATTCGCCGGTGGCGCGGAGCCCGTCGGGTCTACCGGCGCGGCAGACGGTGTTTGCACCTTCATTTGCCGCACTCGCGACGTAGAAGCCGGGTCATTGGCCTGCGACCATGACGAAATAGGGAGAAAGGCCAAACAGGCCAACAAGAGGAATGGGGCCATACCCCGATTTAACGAATATGATGCCCCACCGTTGACCGTGATCGGATGATTGGGTACAGGCATGCCAAGGACATTTTTGGCCATGGATGGCCCCTCGCGACAATGCGGCAAAATCGCTCGGTCCCCCATCTGAACAGACCCCTTTGAATCAGCCAAGTCCAGCCATCGTTACACAAGATGCCGTGCGCCGACTGCCGCGCTGGGCACTGCTCATGCTGTGCGTGGTTTATGTGCTGCCTGGCTACATTGGCCGCGAGCCCTGGAAGAACGCCGACATTTCGTCCTTCGGCTACATGCTGGAACTGCTGGGGTCACACCAATGGCAGGCCTGGTTGCATCCCACCTTGATGGGCGTGCCTTCGGACACCTCTGCCCTGCTTCCCTTTTGGATCGGAGCCTGGGCCATGCAGTTGGCGCCTGCCTGGATAGCGCCTGATTTCGCGGCTCGCATTCCGTTTGCGCTGATGCTTGGCCTCACGCTCGCAGCCACCTGGTACGCCGTGTATTACCTGGCGCGCACCCCGGGTGCACAGCCGGTTGCCTTTGCGTTTGGTGGTGAAGCTGAGCCCACAGACTATGCACGCGCTCTAGCAGATGGCAGCCTGCTGGCCCTGATCGCCACTCTGGGACTGGCGCAGTTGTCCCACGAGACCACGCCTGCCCTGACCCAACTCTGCTTCATGGCCATCGTGTTCTATGGATTTGCAGCCATACCATTTCGCCACCTGAGCTCTACTCTGGCTCTGTTGATCGGGCTGCCGGGGCTTGTTCTGTCCGGCGCTCCGACGATTGCCCTCATCTATGGCGCCGTCAGCATCTTCGGTTTGTTCAACGCGCGTGTCATGCACCTGGAGGCCCAGACACGCCGGCGTGCCTTGATCGTGGTTCTGGTCAGTACGCTGGTCAGTCTCGCACTGGCCTTCGGCCTTGATCTATTCATCTGGAGCATTGACCTCTCGCTGGGCGATTGGGACCGTTGGCGCATTCTGGGCCGCCTGTTCCTGTGGTTTACCTGGCCGGTCTGGCCGCTGGTGCTCTGGACACTCTGGCGTTGGCGGTATCAGTTGCTTGACATGCAACAACACCGCCACCTGGGACTGCCCTTTTTCATGGCCGTGGTGCCCGTAGCGGGCACGGTCTTCACCTACGCCGGAGACCGATCCCTCTTGCTGGCACTGCCCGCGCTCGCAGCCCTGGCAGCTTTCGCATTGCCCACCTTCAAGCGCAGCGCAGCGGCATTCATCGATTGGTTCACCGTACTGTTCTTCAGTGCGTGGGCCATCGTGATCTGGGGCGTTTGGCTTTCGCTCCAGACGGGCATACCGCCCAAGCCGGCCGCCAACGTAGCTCGCCTCGCGCCCGGCTTCGAACCCGTATTTCAGTGGGTGGCGCTGATTGCTGCGCTGGCCGGCACACTGGCCTGGGGCTTGCTAGCTCGCTGGCGCACCGGACGCCACCGCACCGCGCTTTGGAAAAGCCTGGTGCTCCCTGCTGCCGGGGCCACACTGTGCTGGTTGCTCTTGATGACGCTCTGGCTGCCTGCCCTGGATTACGGGCGCAGCTTCGCCCCCCAGATGCGCGAGGTGCGCCACATCATTGGCGAGACCCCCTGCGTACAGGTTTACGGGCTGAGTACGCCGCAAGTGGCTGCGGTCCGTTTTCATGGCGGCTGGATGTCGCGGCCACTTGGCAGCAGCGCAGATTGCGCATGGCTGTTGGTGGATATCAACGCCGAGAAAGACCTTCAGCATGCGATCACGCCATCGCAATGGTCGCTTGTGAACCGAGTACCCCGCCCAACGGATGTCAGCGACACCCTTTTGCTCTTCAAACGCGCCGAACCTGCACCTCAATGAGATTGAGATGATTGCCCGCCTTGGCGCCCGGGCAGGCGCTCGCGTCTGCCATCCCCCACACATGCCGTTCTCTCGCATCACCTTTTCGGCGGCAAATCATGCCTAAAGTTAACACCCCTGTGGCCTCCACAGGGAGAATGGCCGAGTTCAAACAGATCACACACCACGCAGGCGTCGTCCTCGTGGGTCAATTGGCGGTCATGGCTTTCGGTGTGACCGATACGGTGGTCGCAGGACGATACTCGGAAACCGCCCTCGCGGCGCTGTCGGTGGGTGCAGCCGTCTACATCAGCGTCTATGTAGGGCTCATGGGAATACTGCAAGCCTTGCTACCCATTTGGGCCGAAATGCACGGCGGGCAAAGACGTGAGGAAGTAGGCCCTTCGGTCAGGCAGGCACTCTATCTGTGCGGCTTGACCATCATCGTCGGCATGGGGGCCCTTCTGGCGCCTGGCCCTATGCTCCGCGCCACGGGCGTTCCTGATGAGCTGCAAACAGAGGTCAGCCGCTACCTGGCTGTCCTGGCCTGGGCGCTACCGCCGGCTTTGCTATTTCGGTTGTTCAGCACATTGAACCAAGGCCTGGGCCACCCACGGCTGGTCTCTGTGTTGCAGTTGGGCGCGCTGCTACCCAAGGTGCTGCTTTCGATCTGGCTCACCTTCGGCGGCGCCGGTCTGGACCCGCAAGGTGCGGCCGGCTGCGCCTGGGCTACCTTGTTGGTCAACTACGCCCTTCTGATCGTCGCTGTTTACCTGCTGCGCACGCAGCGACTGTACCTACCCTACAGAATCTGGGCCCCCATGGAATCGCCTGACTGGCGCCGGATTGGCGCATTTGCCCGATTAGGGATTCCTGCGGGATTGGCGGTCATGGTAGAAGTGACGTCATTCACGCTGATGGCTTTGTTCATCGCGCGCCTGGGCACACTCGCGTCAGCCAGCCACCAGATCGCATCCAACGTGGCAGCTATTCTCTACATGGTGCCGCTTGCCCTGGGCATCGCCACCAGCGCCCGCGTCAGTTTCTGGCTGGGTGCGGGTGATGCGTTAAAAGCGCGCGGCGCTGCCTATCTGGGCATTGGCGTTTCGGGGGGTATCGCCGTGGGCCTGGCCATTTTCGTCATGTTGTTTTCGCGGCCACTGGCGGCTCTGTATGTCGATCAACCCGCGATCATTGCGATGACTTCCGGATTGCTCACATTGGTAGCGCTTTACCACCTGGGAGACGCCATCCAGGCAGTGAGTGTTTTCGTGTTGCGCAGCTACCGCATGGTCCTGGCCCCTCTGCTTATCTACTGCCTGCTGCTGTGGGGACTGGGCCTCATGGGCGGCTACCAACTGGCGTTCAAAGGCGTGGGCGCATTGGAGGCCATGCAAGCGCCCAACGCATTCTGGATGGCTAGTGCAGGAGCCACGGCTTTGGTGGCCGTGATTTTCCTGACGTTGCTGAGGCGAGTGACCCATGCCCCCTCAGGGCGTGGTAACACGCCCTAAGCCTTGGCCGGCCTCACTCGCTGAGCTGGAAAAACCAGCGCAAAGCATGAACCTTTGCCCAGTTGGCTGGTGATCTGCAATTCACCGCCATGGCGCTGAGCCACGTGCTTGGTGATGGCCAAGCCCAGTCCGGTACCGCCGGATTCTCGTGAGCGACTTCTGTCGACTCTGTAGAAGCGCTCAGCCAATCTGGGAAGATGCTCGGGTGCAATACCAGGGCCACTGTCCGTAATAGCCAAGCGCACACGGTTATCAGCCAAGCGTTCCCAGCGCACGTCGATAGTGCCTCCGCCCGGGGTATATCGGACTGCATTGTTAATGAGGTTGGACGCAGCGCTTCGAAGTTCCCCCACGGAGGCTGCCAGCGTGAAATCTGGCGCGGGGGCAAAGTTCAAGGTCTGAGGCTTTTCGTCCAGGGGGTGCAGCAGCCTTGAAAGCCCACGTGCTTCGACCTCGCACTGAGCCATCAACGCACCCAGGTCGACGAGCTCCCCCGCACCTGGAGGGGGGCTGCCTTCCAACTGGGAAAGCGTCAGCAAATCATTGACCAGTGTTTCCATGCGGCCGGATTGGGAAGCCATGAGGGCCAGGTAGCTGGAACGCTCAGCCTCGGACAAAGGCAGGCTTTGCATGGTTTCCACGAATCCGGCCAGCACTGTCAGCGGGGTGCGGATTTCGTGCGAAACGTTGGCAACGAAATCGCGGCGCATGGCTTCCGCTTGCGCCAGCGCCGTCACGTCTCGTGACAGCAGCAGCTTGTAGCCATCGCCATAGGGGTGCAACTGCGCCGACAGCTTCACGGGATGAGTGGCTGTATCACCGTGGCCTATCAGCTTGACGTCACGCTCGTAGTTTTTGCCCGCGTAATAGGCGGCAAACGCGGGCTGACGCACCAGATTGGCGATGTGTTGCATCAAATCGCGCTCGGCGTCGAATCCGAAATGCTCGGCTCCGGCCTGATTGCACCATTCGATGCGGCCTTCGGGGTCAAGCAGGACCACACCGTTGGGGGAAGCCTGAATGGCTTGCAGAAACTCTTCCAGTCTGCGCTCACTGTCACGGGCGTCTTTCTCAAGCCCGCGCAATGCCCGCCTGGCCCGATAGGCTGCCTCGCCCCACAGGCCATGCAACATGGGAGGCTTTGAAGTGTCCGGATCCGTGATCCAGCGTATGAAATGCTGCGCACGCAAGGAATCGGCGATGAACACCACCGTCGCACCGAGCACCATGCCCGCGAGCGCTCCCGGCCAGCCGCCAAGAAACCAGCCCGGCACGCCGCCCACCAACTGGGCAAGAAAAAACATCGCGAGCCGGAAAATCATCTCGGGTGTGCACTTCCTGTGTCCCACGCCTGCGTTGGCAAGGTGGAGACAAACTGTGCAATCAGCATGTGCCTGAAAGGACTCAAGTGGGCGTGGCTGCCTGGGGAGTCTGAATCTGGATCAATGGCTGCGCGGTCAAGCGGTAGCCTGCGCCGCGCACGGTCTCGATCAAGATGCCTGCCACACCCAAGGCCTCTCGCAGGCGTTTGACGTGTACGTCTACCGTACGCTCTTCAATGAAAACGTGGTCACCCCAGACCTTGTCCAGCAACTGGCCACGGCTGTGCACACGCTCAGCGTTTTTCATCAGATAGTGCAGGAGCTTGAATTCGGTTGGACCCATCTTGAGCATCTGCCCATCATAGGACACTCGATGCGTGGCCGCATCGAGCAGCAAGCCGCCAATGGCCACCGAACCACCTGCCTGCTCCGGCGACCGGCGACGCAGCACTGCGCGGATTCTGGCCAGCATCTCTTTCGTGGAGAAGGGCTTGATGATGTAGTCATCTGCACCAGCGTCCAGTCCGGCCACGCGGTCGGCTTCATCGCCACGAGCCGTGAGCATGAGAATGGGCACGCTCTTGGTCCGTGCATCCTTGCGCCACTTCTTGGCGAGCGACAAACCACTCTCTCCAGGCAGCATCCAGTCCAGCAAGATGACGTCGGGCAGTACCGCATCCAGCTCTCGCTGGGCTGTTTCGCTGTCCATCGCCCATGTGGGCTGGAAGCCGTTGTGGCGCAGGTTCACCGCGATCAGCTCAGCGATCGCGGCCTCATCTTCCACTATTAATACACGAGGCATGGTTCTCATTGCAGGGCCGTTCCAGAAATAAAAAGCCCCCCTGAGGCGCTAACGCGCCATCCCCCAAAGGGGGACGCACCTAGCGGCCTGGCAAAGCCAGCTCCGCGGGTGCGCTGGCAGGGCCTAACGGAGCCTTTCGAGCTTTCGGGGTTCATGCGAATCAAGAGTGCATGATCATCACGATTTCTCATCGTGCGGCAGATTCCACTTCTTCCATCGAAGCGTGGCGCACATCGGCACCCTTGACGATGTAGATGATGAACTCCGCAATGTTCTTCGCGTGGTCACCAATCCGCTCAATGGCCTTGGCCAGGAACAACAAGTCCAGGCTCGCGGAAATGGTGCGCGGATCTTCCATCATGTAAGTGATGAGCTTGCGCACAAATCCGTCGAACTCCCTGTCCAGATAGTCATCCTCCTTGAGGATGGACACCGCACCAGCCACGTCCAGACGTGCAAAAGAATCCAGCGCTTTGCGCAGTTGCGAGGCGGCCATGTCGGCAGCTACGCGAAGCTCACCTGCGGGAAGCGAGCGAGCAGCCCCTGCATCAATGATGGACTTGACCATGCGAGCAATTTTGCTGGCTTCGTCGCCAACGCGCTCCAGGTTGGCAGTGGTTTTGGAAATCGCCAGCAACAACCGAAGATCCACGGCCGTTGGCTGACGCCTGGCAATGATGCTGGAGAGTTCCCGGTCAATCTCCAATTCCATGGAGTTGACGCGTATCTCGGTTTCCAGGACCTGGTCTGCGACCTCTGTGCTGAATTCCGACAAGGCGTAAATCGCTTGACGAATCTGAGATTCGACCAAGCCGCCAAGCTCCAGCACTCGCGTGGACACGCGGTTGAGGTCGCTATCGAATTGACTGGAAAGATGCTTTTCGTGCATGAATACTTCTCCTTGGAATGGTCACGTTTGCGTTGGTGCAATCGCCGCCAGGCGATTAACCGAAACGGCCCGTGATGTAGTCCTCGGTCTCCTTGCGCTTGGGCTTGAAGAACATCTGCTCGGTCTCACCGAACTCGATCATGTCGCCCAGGTACATGTAGGCTGTGTAATCGCTCACACGAGCAGCTTGCTGCATGTTGTGCGTCACGATGGCGACGGTGTACTCGTCTTTCAACTCGGCAATGAGTTCTTCAACCTTGCCAGTGGAAATCGGATCCAGCGCAGAGCAGGGTTCGTCCAGCAACAAGACTTCAGGCTTGATGGCAACTCCGCGTGCAATGCACAGACGCTGTTGCTGGCCTCCGGAGAGGCTGCTGCCGTTCTGGCCCAGCTTTTCCTTGACTTCATTCCAGAGAGCGGCCTTGCGCAGCGCCCACTCCACGCGGTCGTCCATATCGCCTTTGTTCAGGTTCTCGAACAGACGAACGCCGAAAGCAATGTTGTCGTAGATCGACATGGGGAACGGCGTGGGCTTCTGGAACACCATGCCGACCTTGGCGCGGACCAAGGCCACATCGACTTTCTTGTCCAGCAGATCGTTGCCATCGAGCAGGATCTGCCCTTCAGCACGTTGCTCTGGGTACAGCTCAAACATGCGATTGAAAATACGCAGCAGCGTGGACTTTCCGCAGCCAGAAGGGCCAATGAACGCGGTAACTTTTTTCTCAGGAATATCGAGATTGATGTTCTTCAGCGCGTGGAATTTCCCGTAATAGAAATTCAGATTTCGTACCGATATTTTCGGTTTAGACGCGGATGCCGAGGCACTGGTGCCTCCAGCGACGACAGGAGCTTCAAGGACGGCAGACATTCTAGGAACCTCTCGTTTTCAATTCTTGGTTCTGGACAGCAAACGCGCCAGGATATTCAGGCCAAGCACAGCCATGGTGATGATGAACACACCAGTCCAGGCCAGGTTTTGCCAGTTTTCATATGGGCTCATGGCGAACTGATAGATCACTACCGGCAAGCTGGCCATGGGGGAGGAAAGATCGGCGGACCAGAACTGGTTCGACAAAGCGGTAAACAGAAGCGGTGCGGTCTCACCGGCAATACGTGCGACTGCCAGCAAGATTCCGGTGATCACACCAGCTCGTGCGGCTCTCAAGGTAATGGCCAGGATGACCTTCCACTTGGGCGTGCCAAGCGCATAGGCTGCCTCACGCAAGCCTGGCGGAATCAGTCGCAGCATATTCTCTGTCGTGCGGATCACCACCGGAATCACGATCAAAGCCAAAGCCAGGGAGCCGGCCCAGCCAGAGAAGCCGCCGAACGGCCTGACTGCCGCTTCAAAGACGAACAGGCCGATCACGATCGAAGGCGCCGACAGCAGAATGTCGTTGACAAAACGCGTCACGCTGCCGAGCCAGCCACTGCGGTTGTACTCCACCAGATAGATACCAGCGAGGATACCAATGGGCGTGCCTACCAGCGTCGCCACGCCCACCATCATCAAAGAGCCGTAGATGGCGTTGATCAAACCACCTTCCGCATTGGGCGGAGGGGTTGCCTGGGAGAAGGTAGACCAGCTGATTCCGGACAGGCCCAGCCTCAAGGTTTCCCACAGAATCCAGGTCAGCCAGAACAGGCCGAAAGCCATGGCTGCCAGAGACAGCGTAAGTGCGATCTTGTTGACAACCTTGCGCCTGTTGTAGATCGACAGGCGGCTTGCAGACATCAAAGCGGTACTCATGTTCTGGTTCCTTCACCCTTGGCCAGCTTGGACAACAAGACTTTGGACAATGCCAGCACCACGAAGGTGATGAAGAACAGAACCAGACCCAGGTACAGCAGAGAAGCCTGGTGCAATCCTGGCGCCGCTTCAGCGAACTCGTTGGCCAATGCCGAAGTAATGGAGTTGGCTGCCTCAAACACGCTGATGGAATTCAACTGGTTCATGTTACCAATCACGAAGGTCACCGCCATGGTCTCTCCCAGCGCTCGGCCAAGCCCCAGCATGATGCCGCCGATAACGCCAGCTTTGGTGTAGGGCAGCACCACTTTGTAGACCACTTCCCAGGTTGTAGCGCCCAGCCCGTAAGCCGACTCTTTCAGCAAGGCCGGAGTGACCTCGAAAACGTCTCGCATCACCGAAGCGATGTAAGGAATGATCATGATGGCCAGAATAATGCCTGCCGACAAGATGCCAATGCCTACTGGCGGGCCTGCAAACAAGGATCCAAGGATAGGCCAGTCGCCAAACCAGCGTTGCAAAGGTTGCTGCACATAGGTCGAAAGAATGGGGGCGAACACCAACAGGCCCCACATACCGTAGACGATGGAAGGAATCGCGGCCAGCAATTCAACAGCGGTTCCCAACGGGCGCTTAAGCCAAGCTGGCGCCAACTCAGTCAGAAACAGCGCAATACCGAAACTCACCGGAACTGCGATCGCCAGCGCGATCAGCGAAGTCACCAGCGTGCCGTAGATCATGACCAGGCCGCCGAACTCCTGTTTCACGGGATCCCACTTCGCACTGGTCAGGAAACCAAGACCGAAGTGCGAAATGGCAGGCCAGGCGCCCACGACGAGCGACGCCAGAATGGCGATCAGCACGACCAAAGTCAGCAGAGCCGCGCCTTTGGTAATGAGGGCAAACACCACATCGGTGCCTGCGCCAGAACGAGCCTTGCGCTCGGGGGGCGGATTGTTCATGGTGACCCGGGGCCGTTGGTCAGGTCTGGCAAAGCCATCGGCGCCGACTGGAAGAGTGGAAGACACGACGTTTATACCCAATACTTGAAAAAGAGCCGGAACTGGGTCCGGCTCGTGAATGGATGGGTCTTCTATGGATTACTTGAATGCGACGGCTTTGCCGGAAGCATCCTTGATTTCGCCCCAGGCACGCTGGCGAATCAGGTCCTTCACGCTGGCAGGCATAGGCACGTAGTCCAGATCGTTGGCAGTCTTGTCAGCCTGGGTGTAGGCCCAGTCGAAGAACTTGAGCACTTCGGTCGCTTGCGCAGGCTTGTCCTGAACCTTGTGCATCATGATGTAAGTAGCCGTGGTGATAGGCCACGAAGCATCGCCTGGCTTGTTGTTCAGGATCTGGTTGAACGACTTGGCCCAATCAGCACCTGCGGCGGCAGCCTTGAAAGCTGAGTCGTCAGGGCTGACAAACTTGCCGGCGGCATTTTTCATGTGCAGGTAAGTCATCTTGTTCTGCTTGACGTAGGCGTACTCCACGTAGCCGATGGAGTTAGGCAGGCGGCCCACGAAGGCAGCGACGCCTTCGTTACCTTTACCACCAGCACCTGTGGGCCAGTTCACTGCCGTGCCTTCGCCGACCTTGCTCTTCCACTCAGCGTTGACCTGGCTCAGGTAGTTGGTAAAAGCGAAGGTAGTGCCGGAACCATCCGCACGGCGCACAGGCGCGATGGCGGCATCAGGCAACTTCACGCCGGGGTTCAGCGCGACGATGGCGGGATCATTCCACTTGGTAATTTTACCCAGATAAATATCTCCCAGCACTTGGCCGTCAATCTTCATCTCGCCCGGCTTGATGCCAACGATGTTCACTACAGGAATCACGCCACCGACCACGGTAGGGAACTGCACCAAGCCTTTTTTGTTCAGCTCTTCGTCCGACAGGGGGGCATCGGAAGCGCCAAAATCAACCGTCTTGGCTTCAATCTGGCGCATACCGGCGCTGGAGCCCACCGATTGGTAGTTCACGCGAACGTTCGTTGCTTTGTTGTAATCGGCAGCCCATTTGGAATACAGGGGGGCGGGGAAGCTCGCGCCGGCACCGGTGACGCCCTGAGCGAATGCGGTAGCGGACAGGCCGAACATGGCCAGGCCAGCCAAGCTGCTAAGAACGAAAGTGCGAGAGTTGGTCATGAAATCGAACCTTTGTGGTTGGGGAATGCAACGGACTGTACGACCGTTGTGTGACATAACCGTGACATACACAATTTCAAAAAGATGGGCGAACGCCGTTGTACTAGTCCAGGGATACCATGACGTTTGCAGCGCTGTCATATGACGATTAGTGCCTGTAAATGCGTGCGGCGCGACTCTCTGTCACGACAAACAAAAAGATATGAAACATCCAGCGAGTACTATGCTGGGCGCCCAACTCTCCTCGGATCATGCAAACTGGTACTCGTCTCGCCGCCGTCGATCTCGGCTCAAACAGCTTTCGCCTCGAAATCGCCCGCCTGGAGCTGGGTCAGATCCAGCCTATGGAGTATCACAAGGAAACGGTACGCCAGGGCAATGGCCTGGACGCTGATCGAAGGCTCTCTCAAGAGGCCATGCAGCGCGGCTGGAATTGTCTGGCCCGTTTCGGCGAAAGGCTGGCTGGATTTGCTCCAGGGCAGGTTCGCGCTGTAGCCACCCAGACCTTGCGGGAAGCCCGCAATCGGGAAGAGTTTCTTGTCGTGGCGCAACAAATTCTCGGCTTCCCCATCGACGTGATCTCCGGCCGCGAGGAAGCCCGCTTGATTTATCAAGGCGTGGCGCATTCGCTGCCTCAATCCGCCGAAAAAAGACTGGTCATCGACATCGGTGGCCGTTCCACCGAGATGATCCTCGGCCAGGGCTACACCGCCGAGACCATGGAGTCCTATCGCATTGGCAGTGTCGCCTGGTCCATGCGTTACTTCGCGGACGGAGCCCTTTCGGCGCGCTCGTTCGAGATTGCAGAGATCGCCGCTAAGGCGGTGCTGGATGACGCACTCACCGCGTATTCACGCGAACACTGGGAAGCCGCCTACGGATCGTCCGGGACCATAGGTGCGGTGGCCGATGTGCTTCAAACAGCCGGACGCAGTTCAGCAGAGGGTGTCATTACCCTTGAAGGACTGGATTGGCTGCGAGACAGGCTCATCAAGGCCGGCCGCGTGGAGGCTCTTCGCATTGAGGGCATCAAGGAAGAGCGAAAACCGGTCATTGCCGGGGGTCTGGCTGTCCTGCGAGCCATATTCGAGCTGCTCAAGATCGACTCCCTGCAGCATGCGCATGGCGCCTTGCGGCACGGTGCCCTGTACGATCTCCTGGACAGAGAAGACAAGCAGACAGACGTGCGCTCTTCCTCTATTGAGCGGTTGGCAGCCAAATTCAGTGCCGATCAGGCACAGGCCTCGCGCGTGGGCCGTTCAGCGGTCCACCTGCTGGAGCAGTTGCTGCCGCGTTCGAAGAAGGCTGAGCGCCTGACTTGCGAGCGCAACCTTGAATGGGCAGCCCGGCTGCACGAGATAGGTTCACGCATCTCTCATACCGACTACCACAAGCACAGTGCCTACATTCTGGACAATGCCGATGCTCCAGGATTTTCAATGCACGAGATGCATAACCTGAGCCAATTGGTCCTCGGCCACCGCGGAAAACTGCGCAAGCTCGAAGAACGTTTTGGCGACGAACTGTTCATGCGCCAGTTGATGGCCCTGCGCTTGGCCGTCATCTTCTGCCATGCGCGCCAGGACCCTGACATCCAGGACATAGTCATCGTGGCAGACCCGGGGCCAGCCCTTGGTTTCACCCTCACGTTCCGGGCAGGCTGGGCAGAAGCCTGGCCGCAATCAGCCCATCTGCTTCGTGAGGAAGTCCTGGCGTGGCAGAAAACGCAGTGGGGCTTGAGATTGGTGCAAGCCCCTCATTCGACCTAGGCAAGCCTATGGATGGGCGGCAAGGGGCCGCTCTGCTGGGCTTAACCGAGCAGCCGTGGGTCGCGATGGTAAGCGACAGGTCCTTCTGCGTGGAGCTGGACAGGCATATCTGCTCCGGGACCTACAAACTCCCCTAGGGTCATTGCCACTGTGACGCGTGGTCGGGTTTCGCCCAGCGGAAAGAAAAGCGTGGTCTCCATTGACCACCTGAGAAAAGTCTTTGTGACCTCTCCTGGCGTTTGACTTGAATACTGATCGTTCTCTTGAAACTCTCGCGCGGTCGTGCAGACTTCTTGCAAACTATACCCGACGCCGGCGTTACAACGAGAACTCAGACGGATTTGGAGCCCTTGATCCAAACTTTCAACGGCATAGACCTGCGTGCCTGGGTCGTGTTCACCCTGCATTAATGCGATCTTGTAGTCATTGACACCCGTCAAAAGAACTATTTTCTCTGTTTTTTCAGAGCAAAACCTGGCTATCAATTTGATGTGATTACCGCTATAGCCCAGTTTCTCCAACTGACTTACCAGATTTTTGGCTGACGTATATACCCCATTTTCTTTGCCACCATCGAAAACCGTGACTGCAGTTCGCGTTAGATCTGCACTAAACTTCGCCTTGTCTGTCTTGAGGGCTTCCTTGGCAATTTCTTCAAACAAGGTTTCGATTCGATCGATATTTATCTCTGGCTCTATATCTTCAAAGAAAATCTCATCTTTATCCACTTGAAACCGCTCAATCATACCGCCTATATCAATATTCAGCGTGCAAACCCTTGTGCCATCGGAATAGCCGTCATCGATAAAGAAGTTCTTTTTGTAACTTTCACCAGTAAGCGACTGCAGCGTTTTAAACGCTGTGTACTTTTGCGTACCGGTTGAATCCGGAGAACACAAGTCAAATAGGCACCGTTTGGCTTCTGCGTGATTGGTACCACTAAACCAGTCAACGATTTTATCGAAAACTCGGTTAAAAACATTCCCGACGTGGTCTCGATCCAGGCCACGCTCCACAGCGGCCTTGCTGTCTGCCAAATCCTGGCAAGAAATGCTAATTGGCTTGAAGCTATTCGAGTTTACGCTGTTATTCATGGTGACTTCAGGACTTAATGCTGGCCGCGGTGACGGTTCTGTATAGTCAAACCTGACGCTCAGAAGCGGGACTGTGAGGTAATGCCTCAACAGGTAAGTAACTGCGGCCCCCTTTGAGTTCCAATGCCAAGGAACGACTGACCGTGCTCGACTCAAGATGCTCCCGGCCATCTTCCGACATGCGCGGCAGAATCTTGGCGCCCAGGTATCGAAAGCACCAGAGGCTCTCTGGCGCAGGGTTTCATGCTCATATTACGGGTTGACGAATGGGCGGCAAGTGAGCCGCTCCGAACCGCTCAACCAAACATGCGTGGATCGATACCAAAAGCCGGAGGTAAGCCTCCCTGGGTGGGGGCAGGCATAGCTGCTCCCGGGCCTACATACTCACTCATGGTCATAGCGACTGTGACGCTAGGGCGCGTTTCGCCAACAGGAAAGAAAAGCGTAGTCTCAGTTGAACCCTTGATAAAAGTTTTCATGTCTTTTCGATGCGTCTGACTTGCAATCTGGTCGGCTTCTTTGGCAGTTTGAGCCATGTCGGACAAGTCCTCCACGGATCTGACGGCTCCGGCGTTAAAACTGGCACTTAGTCGAATTTGGAGGCCATCGCTCGATCTTTCCACGGTATAAACCTGAGTCGCTGCGGTGCCCTGGCCTTGTGTCACCCCAACTTTGTAATCACTGACACCCTCTGAGCAAACGATTCCCTCTGTCGTTTGAACGCAAAACTTGGATATCAATTCAATTTGATCGGAGTCATAGCCCTGCTTCTCCAACTCTGCGCTCAGTTCTGCACCCGATCTAAAAACGCCCACTTCATCACCATTGGCCACAATGGTGACGCCAGTTCGCGCCAGATCTGCTCCAAATTGATGGGTTTGCTGTGGGCTGATGGTGGCACTGGCAACTTCCTCAAATATTCTTTGAAGATGCTCTACCTCAATCGTCGGGTTCAGGTCTTTGAAACAAAGCTCATTTTTGTCCACCTGGAATCGTTCAACCAATCCATTTCCCAAGTCAATGTTTAGCGAACACATCAAGGTTCCATCCAAATAACCCTCTTCGACAGCGAAATTTCCTTTGTAGCTTTCGCCGGTGAGTAGCTCCAGCTTACTGAATGCTTGGTACTTTTGTGCAACGGACGTATCAGGAGAATACAAATCAAATAAGCAACGTTTCGCTTCTGCGTGATTAGTGCCACTAAACCAGTCAACAATGCTATCGAAGATCCGGCTGACAACACTACCGATATGCTCTCGATCCGAACCGCGCTCGACAGCGGTCTTACTGACCGATAAATCGCGGCCACCAATACTAATTGGTTTAAAACTTTGCGAATTAATAGGGTTATTCATATCGAGACTCCAGGAAAGAATGGTGGACTCTGAGACGGTTACGACAGGCAAGTCCTAGTCAACTGAGGCAGGACGAAGAACGTGATACCTCAGCAGGTATGTAACCGAGTCGCGCCGAAAGTTCCAAAGTCGATGGTCTACGGAAAGCCAGGCAAGCACTTCGCCATGGAGGCGACGAGGCCCTGGGTCACGATGGCAGTTGGGAAATCAAAATAAGCGGGTGATTGTCGCCAAAAAAGGCGACATACAGGTCCGCCTTGCTTGCGTAACCTCGCCTTAAGCAATTTTTACGACTCGTTTCGAAGTGCAAGGGATTTCCCCAAACCTCTGAGGCGAGCACCAGGCGCCTTATCCATGCAACTCATGCGCTCACGTCCGAGAGTTCCCATGAGCAGAACCAGGCTGCATCCGATCGTTCGGCTCGACTATGTCGTTCGGATCACCTGCTTCCCGCTGCTGATCGCCGTGTTCTATTCGGTGTTCCATGCCGAAGGCCGCGCGAACGCAACCACGGTAGGGGTATTGCTGGCCTGGGGTTTGCTGTGGCCGCAACTGGCTTACCTGCATGCGTACTTCAGCAAGGACTCCAAGCGCGCGGAGCACCGCAATCTCTTCATCGATTCGATGATGGTGGGGGCCTGGACGGCAGCGATGTACTTCAGCCTCTGGCCCAGCATCATGTTCATTACCGCAGTCAACCTGGGCAATCTGGGGGTTGGCGGGTTCCGCGCCGCACGCAGGGGTTGGGTCGGGTTGGCGCTGGGCCTTCTGATCTGCGGCGGGTTCACTCAGTACCGGGTCGAATTCGAAACGCCGCGGTTGACCGTCTTCGCCAGCATTCTGGGCATCTTCCTTACCAGTTCGGTGTTTGCCTTTCACTCCTACCTCCAGAGCAAGCGCTTCGTGCGCAGCCGCAAACTGCTGGAGGAGCAGAACGTCACGCTGGAAGAGCAGAACCGCAAGATCGAGGAAAAAAGCGCGCAGCTGGAGCAGGCCAAAGAGGCCGCCGATACGGCCAACCGCTCCAAGAGCTTGTTTCTGGCCAACATGAGCCACGAGTTGCGTACCCCGCTCAACGCGATCATCGGTTATAGCGAACTGCTGGTCGAAGAAGCGGAAGACACAGGCGACGAAGCGATGATCCCGGATCTGCAAAAGATCCACCGTGCGGGCAAGCACCTGCTGGGGCTGATCAACGACGTGCTGGACTTGTCCAAGATCGAGGCCGGCAAGATGGAGGTGCATCTCGAGGACGTTGAACTCGCGCCGATCGTGCATGAAGTCATCGGTACCGTACAGACACTGGCCGAGCAGCGCGGCAACCGCTTGCTGCTGGAAGCTGAAGCGCCGGGCCGCATGCATACCGACGTTACGAAACTGCGGCAGGTGCTGTTCAATTTGCTGGGCAACGCTGCCAAGTTCACCGAGAACGGCCAGATCTACCTGCGCGTAAGGCGCGAAGAGCGGGCAACGGGCGATTGGCTGGTGTTCGAGGTTGAAGACACGGGCATCGGCATGACACTCGAACAGCAGGTCGGCTTGTTCCAGCCGTTCTCGCAGGCCGATGCATCTACCACCCGCAAGTACGGCGGCACGGGCCTGGGCCTGGCGCTGTGCCGGCACTTTGCCCACATGCTCGGCGGGGAGATCGGCATGCGCAGCGCGCACGGTGAGGGCACCACCTTCACCGTGCGCCTTCCCGCCAATGGCACCATGGCCCCCGCGACGCCCGAAGCGGACGCCACCGCGCCGGCGGACGCCCCGCTGGCTTTCGTCATCGACGACGATCCGGCAGGGCGTGATCTGATTGTCCGCATGCTGGTCCGGCATGGCTTGCGCGTTGCGTCTGCCAGCAATGGCGCGGAAGGCATCGAGCGCGTTCGCGAGCTGCGCCCGGCCCTGGTGCTGCTGGACGTGCTGATGCCAGGCAAGGATGGCTGGAATGTATTGGCCCAGTTGAAGGCAGACCCCGAGCTGGAGCAGATTCCGGTGGTGATGGTATCGGTGACCGAACAAAAACCCCGGGGCTTTTCCCTCGGCGCCGCCGACTATCTGGTCAAGCCTGTGCGCAGCGAAAGCCTGATTCAAGTGATACGCCGGCATCTGGGCACGGTACCCGCCCGGCCTATTCTGGTGATCGACGATGACCCGACCACCCGCAGCATGTTACGCAGACAGCTTGAGCGCCGAGGCTGGCGGGTGATCGAGGCCGCCGACGGCATCGAAGGCCTGACGCAGGTGGACGATGCCAACCCGGCCCTGGTGCTGCTGGATCTGATGATGCCACGGATGGACGGGTTCGGCTTTCTCGATGCGCTACGCGAGCGCAGCCTGGCAGACGCATTGCCGGTGATTGTGTTGACCGCCAAGGAGCTGACCCGTGCCGAGCAGCAGCAGTTGTCCCTGCGCGCCGCCAGCATCTTTGCCAAGGGCGGATACAAAGGGAGTCAACTGGAAGATGAGGTGCGGCGGGTGCTGGCCACGGCCGAAGAAGCGGCGATGGTGGAGTCGGCATGAAGATCCTGCTGGTCGAGGACAACGAAATGAACCGCGACATGCTTACCCGGCGGCTGACCCGGCGCGGCTACGCGGTGGTGGCGGCCGTGGACGGTGTGGCAGCCGTGGAAGCGGCGCTTCAGGAACAACCGGACGTGGTGTTGATGGACATGGGCTTACCGGTGCTGGATGGCTGGGAGGCCACGCGCCGGATCAAGGCCGACCCGCGCACCGCGTCGATCCCGGTCATTGCCCTGACCGCGCACGCCATGGCCGACGACCGTGAACGTGCGCTGGCCGCTGGGTGCGATGACTTCGACACCAAGCCCGTGGACTTCGAGCGCCTGCGCGCGAAGATCGCCGTGCTAATCCCTGATGGAGGCACCGTGCCATGACACGCCCTGGCGGCTGTGACGCCCTGTTCCGCGCCACAGCCATGTCCGATCTGCCCGCGCTGGAGGCCCTGATCGAGCGTGCCTGCACGCGCGTGGGCGCCAGTGCCGAGGTGCTGTCCGAGCTGCGCCTGGCGGTGGAAGAGGTGTTTACCAACATTCTCCGGCACGGTTACCGCAGTTCGACCGGCCCCATCACGGTGACCGTGACCACCACCCCCTTGGCGATTGCCGTCACCCTGGCCGATGCGGCACCGGATTTCGATCCGGCCAGCCTGGCCGTTCCCGATACGTCCTCCGACTGGCAGGGGCGCCAGGTGGGCGGACTGGGCTGGCACCTGGTTCACCAGGTAATGGATGAGGTACGCCGAGCGCCCGGCAGCCACGGCGGGAATGTCTATACCTTGGTCAAGAAGATCCGCGCCCGGCCGACACCGGGCGCTTTGATTTCCTGAAGGAGCTACGAAATGCAAATCGAAATTCAAGCCCGCGAACATGCGGCCGTTGCGACCATCACGGGCAGCGTGGACGGGCTGACCGCTGAAACCCTGCAGGAAACGCTGCAAGGCTATGTCGAGGCGGGCCATATCCAGCTAGTCGCTGATTTGCACCAGGTGGAGTACACGAGCAGCGCTGGCCTGCGCGCCCTGCTGGCCACGGTCAAGCAAGCGCGCCAGCGCGGCGGCGACCTGCGCCTGGCCAACATCAATCCGGTGGTCCTCAAGGTGCTGGAACTGAGCGGCTTCACCACCATCATGAAATGTTACGACGACGTGGACGGCGCCCTGGGTAGTTTTCTTGCTTGACCACCCTCCGTTCGGGCTGAGCTTGTCGAAGCCGGGCGCAAGGCTTCGACAAGCTCAGCCCGAACGGGAGTTTTTGCGACCAAGGAAACCATACTGCGCTTAATCAGGAGACACAAGATGCGATCAGGCACGATATCAAGCGCGAGTTCAGGCCCGCGCCGCAAGCGGGTGGCTTTGGTGATCGGCTCCGGCAGCGTGCAGTGCGCCGCCGCGCTGGGCATGTGGAAGGTGTTGCAGCGAGAAGGCATCGGCATCGACCTGCTGGTCGGTTGCAGCGGCGGTAGCCTGTATGCCTCGGTAATGGCGCTAGGCAATGACGTCGGCACCTGCGAACGGCTGACCCGCGAGTTGTGGACACCCGCGCTCACGACTCAGCGCGACCTGCCCTCGTTGCTGGCAGCAGTCATGCCGCGCCTCTTCAAATTCGACGGCTCCTTCGGTATGGTGAGCGACAGGCCACTGATGAAGGCACTGGACCGGCTGTACGGCGACCGCCGCTTCGAGGACGCGGCCATCCCGCTGCGCATCGTCGCCACCGATCTGCACAGCGGGCGGATGGCCACTCTGTCCCAGGGGCGTGTACGCGACGCGGTGCGCGCCAGCATTGCCATCCCCTACATCTGGAAGCCATGGCAAATCGACGGGCGCTGGCTGCTGGACGGTTGCGTGTCCGACCCGTTGCCTGTGGACGTGGCCATCCGCGAAAGCGCGGACGTGATCCTGGCCATGGGCTTTGAAAGCCCTTATCCGAAGACGATCCGTTCAGCCACCCGCTACGCTTTCCAGGTCAACAGCGTCTATACCAACAACCTTCTACGCGCCAACTACGCTTTCCACAACCTCGCCCATCACGCCGAGATCATCCCCGTGTTGCCCAACTTCGATCGGCCCATACGCTTATTCGATACCCACGAGATTCCCTACGTCATCGAGGAAGGCGCGCGCGCCACCGAGGCCCAGCTCGGCCACCTGATCCGGGCATTGGAGAGCGTCGATGCTTGAAGCAGCGGCAGCCAAATCCGGCGCTCGCCCTTTACAGCGGCGCCCGAGGCTGGCCGTAGTGATTGGCTCCGGCGGCCTGAAATGTGCTGCCGGGGTGGGCATGTGGAAGGTTTTGCAGCGCGAGGGCATCCGTCCCGACCTGGTAGTAGGCTGCAGCGGCGGCAGTCTCTACACCGCCGGGATGGCCCTGGGCATGGATGCACGGGAAGCCGAGCAACGCAGCAGCCGCATGTGGAACGGCTTGTTCGAGCGCGTGCACTATGTGTCGGTGCTGCGCAGCCTGCTGCCCAGGCGGTTCGGCTTCAGCGAGCGCGTCGGCCTGGTCAACGACCGAGCTGTGAGCGAGGTGCTGAAGGAGCTCTTCGGCGATGCCAGTTTTGCCGACACCAAGGTCCCGCTGCTGATCGCCGCGACCGACCTGCATACCGGCGAGCGCGTGCGCCTGGCCTCGGGCCGCCTGTTTGACGCCGTGCGCGCCAGCATCGCCATGCCGCTGCTGTTGCGGCCCTGGCCGCTCGATGGACGGCTGCTGATCGACGGCGGCGTGTCCGATCCGCTGCCCATCAGCCTGGCGATCCGCGAAGGTGCCGACATCATCCTCGCGATGGGCTTTGAAACCCCTCCTCCCGAACGCATGGATTCACTGCGGGGCATGTTCCGGCACTCGATCGCCACCACCGTCAACCACCTGCTGCGCTCGACCTACGCCTTCTACAGCGCCGTGCACCATGCTGAGATCGTGCCGATCATGCCCGTGTTCGAGAAGCCGGTCGGCGTGAGCGACACTCACATGATTCCGTACATCATCGAGCAAGGTGAGCGCGCCACCTTGGAGGCATTGCCCTACCTGCGCCAGCTGAAGCTGGCCGATGCATCGGTAGAGGGCACATGACCAGCTTGGAGCAAAGCCCTGGACGTGTCCTGGTGGTCGATGACAACGAGGCCAACCGCGACCTGCTGGTGCGGCGGCTGCAAAGGCAAGGCCATGCCACCGAAACCGCCGCTGACGGGCAGCAGGCGCTGGACATGATGCGCGCCAGCGCCTTCGACCTGGTGTTGCTGGACATCATGATGCCGGTGTTGAATGGCTACGAGGTGTTGAAGCAAATACGCGCCGACGCTGGCCTGCGCCATGTGCCGGTGGTCTTGATCTCGGCGCTGGGCGATGGCGAGAGCATCGTCAAGGGCATTGAACTGGGTGCGGACGACTACCTGCCCAAACCCTTCAATCCGCATATTTTGCGTGCCCGCGTAGATGCCAGCCTGGCCAAGAAGCGCTTGCACGACCGCGAACAGATGCACGCGCGCAGCCTGGAGCGTGAGTTGGAGATCGCCCGCAAAATTCAGGCTGGCTTCTTGCCTGAGGCTCTGCCGGAAGCGCCAGGCTGGGAACTGGCCGCCTGGTTCCAGCCCGCCCGGCAGGTCAGCGGCGATTTCTACGATGCCTTTCCCGTCCTCGGCGACACGCGCACCGCGCTGGTGGTGGCCGATGTCTGCGGCAAGGGCGTGGGCGCGGCGCTTTTCATGGCGCTGTTTCGCAGCCTGTTCCGGGTATTGGCCGAACGCCTGCTCACCCCTGCCGGCGACGGCGCGGCGCAGGTGTGCGAACTGGTCTCAGGCGTTAACGACTACATCGCCCGCACGCACGACCGCGCCAACATGTTCGCCACCGTGTTCGTCGCCATCCTCGACCCTGCAACCGGCGGACTGGTCTACGTGAATGGCGGGCACGAAGCACCGATTTTGGCCGGCCTCCACGGCGTGCGCGAGCGCCTGACGCCAACCGGCCCAGCGGTCGGCATGATGCAGGGACTACCTTTTTTACCCGGGCACGCGGTGATCGCCCCAGGTGAAAGTCTGATCGCCTTCACAGACGGCGTGACCGATGCCATCTGCACCGACGGCACACGCTTCAGCGAAGCCCGCCTGCTGGATCTGCTCGCGCAGCCCGCTCAAAGCGCGGATCGCACCGTGGCCAGTATCCGCGCTGAGCTGCAGGTCTCCACGCACCACGAGCCCTTCGACGACGTCACTCTGCTGGTGGCGCAGCGGCAACGGGCTTAAGAACCTGTTCAAAGCCTCCTCGCGGTCCCATTGCGCCCGTATGCACGGCGCCCGGGAAGCCGCGTCTGCGGCGTTGTCTACGCTGGCGTTGAAAATACTCGCGATACCACGAGGTATCCCTGTGTTTTTCGTCGCATGGTCGCACCCCTTGCAGCCACAGCTTTTCGAACACAACGGCCCTCGCGCAGAGACCATGAACAGCCTCTAAGAACATGTTGGGTATCTTTTCGGGGTCGTGAAAAGATCATGAACACGTTCCAAGGCTATTACTCCCCTCACACCGGGAAGGACAGCGGGGGTAAGGGCATGCGGCGCCACCTTAGAACGTCGTCAGCCCCACCGGATGGCCGGCCCTTTCTCCCGCATACCGGAGAAGGAGCCAAAGCCGTTCAGGTCTGGGTCAAGTACATTTCTTTCAGCTGCGCACGCTCTCGGCTTCCCACACCCAACACGTCAGCCAGGTAGGCCTCAACGCCCCCATAGTCTTTTTCCACCGCCTGCATGGCGGCATCCAGGAATGCCTCCTGTACCCGCCACAGCACATTCAGCACCTCTTGAGGCGTCTTGCTGGTACTTAGCGCCGGCATGCGATAAAGATCATTGGTGAGCAAGTAGTCTTGCATGACTACGTCACGCGGCACGCCCAACGCCAACAGGATCAGAGCGGCTGCAAAGCCGGTACGGTCTTTTCCGGCGGTGCAATGAAACACCAGTGGCGCATCGCTTTGCAGCAGATGCTCGAACAGGCTGGCAAAGCGGTCGGCGTTGTCATGCACAAAGGCCCTGTAGGTGTGCTGCATGAGTTCTACCGTTTCGGCAGGGGTGACTTCGTGCCCGGCATCTATCAAGTCCTTCATGCGCTGGACCACCGTGGGCTCAATGGGAAGCGAATGCTGCGCCATGCCGGACCAGTTGTAGGGAACGGCGGCACGTTCGCCCACTCCGCGGAAATCGAAGGCCCGGACCACTCCCAGCGCGGCAAGAGATTGTTCGTCTTGTCGGGTCAGTGAAGCAAGATGGTCAGAGCGAAAAAGGCGCCGCCACTTGACAGCCATTCCATCGGTTGCCGCATAGCCACCAAGATCACGGAAATTACTTGCACCAGAGAGTTTTAACGAACGATCGGGGTGGTGGAGCATGGCGGTAGTAGATAAATTGATTCAAATTTGTATTCTCGCCGACAGGCCATGACAGATCCATGGCCTGTCGGCACGCGCCCTTCGAAACCGCAGTTTTGAGGCCAATGGCACTTCGCGACCTCATTCCGCCGAACGTCGCCGCTATTTGGTGTCGCATAATTCTCGCGATACCCTTAGGCTTGCCTGCAGTTCACACAAGGCAAACTATATGCCGACAAAACGCAACCTGGCTTCAGGCGCTTGTCCTACAGGGTAGAAGCATCCACACTGCCGACAATTCATGCTTAATAAACGGAGTGCGCCTTATGGCGGCTGACATGCGGGGAGCAAAAGAGGAGCCGGTTGAGCCGGAAGTTGCAAAGCAGAACCTTCAAGACCAGCGCGTGGATGCGTCGGGTTGGCGGGAAACACATTGGCAAGACACTTCAGATTCTGAGCAAAGGTTGACAAGCCAGGAATTGCAGTACGGGCCCACCTCGCGCACGCCCATCATGAATTCTCTGGTCAGCATGGCGGTGATCACTGCTGCGCTTTATTTTGGCCGTGATCTTCTGGTGCCACTGGCCTTTGCCATTCTCATCAGCTTCGTTTTGGATCCGCTGGTCACCTGGCTGAAGCGCGTGGGTGTACCGCGGGCGGCTGCCGTGACATTGGTGGTGGCCGCCACCCTGGGGTTGATTGCCGCGACGGGGTTTTTCGCCGCCACGCAGTTGCGCCAGATTGGCAACAACCTGCCGACTTACGAAACCAACATCACCAAGAAACTCAGGGATTTTGGCCGCGATTTGCGCAAGCCCGGCATCCTGGATCAGTACTCGCGCGTATTCGGGAAAGTAGAAAAGGAAATCGGTGCGGTGCAGGCTGCACCTGGTCCCCGGGTGGCTCCCCCTACACAAGTGGAGCTGGTCACGGTGGGCAAGCCGATGGCCAGACTGATGGGCTGGGTGGAAACCTTTGTGCCCACGATCGCATCTGCGGGCATTGTGATCGTCTTCGTTTTCTTGATATTACTTGATCGAGGGGACTTGCGAGACCGATTGCTGAGGCTCATGGGAGGCAATCTGCATCGGGCGACCGATGCTCTTTCAGAAATCGGCGAACGCGTTAGCAAGTATCTGACCATGCAGCTTGTCGTCAACGCGACGTACGGGGTGCCTATGACCATTGGCCTGCTTGTCATTGGCGTGCCTGGTGCGCTGGTTTGGGGGTTGCTGGCGGCCCTTTTACGCTTTGTACCTTATGCAGGCCCGCTGATCTCTGCGGTGTTTCCCCTGACGCTGGCGTTTGCAATAGACCCTGGCTGGAACATGGTGCTATGGACACTGGCACTGATTCTGGTTCTGGAGCTCATCAGCAACAACATCATCGAGCCATGGCTCTACGGTTCCAGCACAGGGCTATCGACACTCTCGCTGATCCTCGCCGCACTGTTCTGGACCGCGCTGTGGGGGCCCATGGGCCTGATTCTCTCTACGCCCATCACGGTCACGCTGCTTGTGGCGGGCCGCTATCTACCAGCTCTGAATTTTCTGGAGGTGCTTCTAGGCAGTTCTCGAGCCCTGGATGAGCCCACCCGGCTTCACCAGCGCTTGCTGGCCGGCGATACCGAAGATGCGGTGGAACTGGCCCTGGAGCATGCCGAAAAGACTTCTCCTGAAGATTTCTACACGCAGGTGGGTCTGGGGACGCTGCAACTGGCCACCAACGCCCATGGCACCGTTGCAACGGCCGAACATCGGCATCGCGTGGTGTCGGGCATGGAGCAGGTACTCGAAGAGTTGCGCGAGCAATATCCGCCAGAGCCAGGCCTGCCGGTGAAGGTGGCTTGCATAGGCGGGCGGTGGGCAGTGGACGCTCTGGCTGCTGAAATGGCAGCGCATGTGCTGACCCTCAAAGGCTATGGAAGCCGGGTGGTTCAGGTCGGCAACGTTTCGGCAGAGCACTTTGCCCAACTTGACCTGGACGGTATCGACGTGGTGTGCCTTTGCTACTTCTCTCCCTCCCCCACCACACACGCGCGGTTCTTCGTACGGCGGCTCAAGCGCCGGTGGCCCCACACGCAAATCATTCTGGCGGCATGGAACCACCTGCCTGATCCCAAAGAACCCAGCCCCGTCAAGCAGATCGGCGCTGACGCGCTGGTGACTTCCCTGGATGAATTGATGTTGCAAGCCGGAACCCTGCTGGATCACGCTGATCCCTATGTGCCAGCGCCCCTGCCCGAAAACGAAAAAGAGCGCTTGCGAGCGCTGCAGTCAAGCGGGTTGCTGCAAGAGGGTATGCGATCTCGCCTTGACACCTATGCACGTCACGCCGCAGACGCCTTCGACTGCACCATCGCCCAGGTTTCACTGGTTGACGACCAATGGCAGCTGGTGCACGGCTATGCTGGCTCTGATGGCCCGCTCACAGGACTCGCTCCGGAGCAGGCGGCCCCGCGAGATCAAGCCCTGTGTTCGCATGTGGTCGCGCTGGGTCAAACCCTGGTGGTGCCAGACGTGCAGCGCGATGCTCGCTTTGCTGGCAACCAATTGCTGCGTGAGCGTGGTATTCGCTTCTACGCGGGAGCACCGCTGCGTGATTCGGACGGCATGATTCTCGGGACCTTGTGTTTGCTCGACACCCAGCCCCGATCGCTCACATCCCGCGACATCCTGCTGCTTGAATCCATGGCAGCAGAACTGATGGCGCTCGTCAAACGAAGCCAGGCCGCAGTGGAGCAACCACCCCCAGACATGGATCTTGCCCCCGGAGCAGCCTGATTCAACCGTTCAGGCAAGCGGCTCTGTATCGACTTCCCTGGCGCTCTGCTCGCTGTAGCGGTTTCCAGAGACCGTGCGCTGGTTGATCAAATTGTTCAAGCGATCCAGGACCTCTTTGGACAGCACAATGTCCGCAGCCGCCATGTTCTCTACCAAGTGCGCTTCATTGGCAGTACCTGGAATAGGAAGAATGTCCTGGCCCTGGTGCAAAAGCCAGGCCAGCGCCAATTGGGCGGGGGTGCATCCGACCTCCTGGGCGATTTTTCTGTAGGGCGCCAGCAAGGCCTGATTCTTGGGATAGTTTTCAGCCGAGAATCGCGGCATGGCCCGGCGGATGTCCTTCTCGGGGAGTGCGGCGACATCAGGCACAGCGTCGCACAGGAATCCGCGCGCCACAGGACTGAATGCGACAAAGCTCACGCCCAGTTCGCGGCAGGCAGCCAATACCGCGATCTCCGGGTTGCGAGTCCAGAGAGAATATTCAGTCTGCACGGCGGTGATGGGGTGCTCTTTGTGAGCTTTGCGCAAGGTGGTGGCTGACACCTCCGACAAGCCTATGGTGCGTATCTTGCCCTCGCGCACCAAATCGCCCAACGCCCCTACGCTTTCCTCAATCGGAACGCTCTTGTCCCAGCGATGCAGGTAGTAGAGATCAATGACATCGGTCTTCAGGCGCTTGAGCGAACCTTCACAAGTCGCGCGCAGCGTCTCGGGACGGCCATCGATTACGCGACCCTGTTTGACGCGATGGCCGTCCTCTTCGACGGTCATTCCGCATTTGCTGGCCAAGGTGAACTTCTGACGATAGGGGCCCAGCACCTGGCCTACCAATGTCTCGCTGACACCAAAGCCATAGAGTGCCGCCGTGTCGAAATGGGTGACCCCCACATCGAGTGCAGTGCGCAAAAATCGCTCTGCCTGCTCTTTGGAAACAGGGTTTCCATAGGCATGGCAGATATTCATGCAGCCCAGGCCGATGGCGTTGACAGCAAAGGGACCCAGTTGGCGTTGATGCATTGCTCTTGTGCTCCTAATTCAGTTGGGGGGGATTCACCGCTTGAAAGACCCCCGTTTGGGGTTCTCTATTGACGTTTCCGAAACTCACGACAAACAATCTACCACCGTTCGCGCTGAGCCTGTCGAAGCGTTGCGCGAGGCTTCGACAGGCTCAGCCCGAACGGTTTTAGGTAGTTCAAACGCCAATTTCTATTTGACCAAAACCATAGAACCTCAGCGCGAACGGGTATCTGTCTTGATTTATGAAATCATCAATAGATTAAACACAAGTGGTTCAGACCATGGCTGGCAGGGGCATTGCAGCGGCGCAAGGCCGCCGCAGGAGGTACGTGAACCCAGGCCGTCGAAGAAGTCCTATTTCAGCTGCTGCTCCAGATTGTGCAGAACTTCATAGCAGGGCATCACTTGAGCAATGCTGGAATTGGGCTCGCGGCCTTCGCGGATGGCGGCAAAGAACTCCCGGTCTTGCAGTTCGATGCCATTCATGCTCACGTCCACCTTGCTGACATCGACGGTTTCTTCACCGCCTTTGCTGCTGGACTTCACAAGATCGTCGTAGCGGGCAATGTAGGTGGCTGTATCGCCAATGTAGCGGAAGAACGTACCCAGGGGGCCGTCGTTGTTGAAGCTGAGCGAGAGCGTGCAAATGGCGCCATTGGCAGCCTTGAGCTGGATGCTCATGTCCATGGCAATGCCCAGATCCGGATGGACAGGGCCTTGCACCGCGTTTGCTTTCACGATGGGGGAACCCGCTTGATAGGCAAATAAGTCCACCGTGTGCGCGGCATGGTGCCAGAGCAGGTGGTCTGTCCAGCTGCGTGGCTGACCCAGCGCGTTCATGTTGGTCCGCCGGAAGAAATAAGTCTGAACATCCATCTGCTGTATGTTGAACTCACCTGCCTTGATCTTCTTGTTCACATACTGGTGGCTGGGGTTGAAGCGGCGCGTATGGCCGCACATGGCCACCAGGCCTGATTTCTTCTGCGCATCGAGTACGCGCATGCCGTCTTCAAGGCTGTCACAAAGAGGAATCTCTACCTGCACGTGTTTACCGGCTTGCAGGCATTGCAGGGTCTGATCCGCATGCATCTGGGTAGGCGTGCAGAGAATCACGGCATCCACTTCAGGCAGTGCAAGACTTTCAGCCAGGTCGGTGGCAACGTGCTTGATGCCGTACTTGTCAGCCACTTCCTCGGTTTGGTCCCTGCGGCGCCCGACCAAGGAGACGACTTCAACGCCGTCGATATTCTTGATGCCATCCAGGTGTTTGATACCAAAAGCCCCCGCACCTGCCAGAGCCACCTTGATCGTCTTGCTCATTTATTGATTCTCCAGAATGAGGTGCCCGACCGCCGTGTTGGAGGCCGGGACGTGGAAAAAGCGGTGCGCCACTTTGGGTGCGGGCCCGCCGTTGACATCAGCCATGGCACCACGGGCAATGAACCACATGACCAGTTCAATGCCTTCGCTGCCCGCTTCACGCACATAGTCGATGTGCGGCATGGTGGAGAGATCGGCCGGATCAGCAATGAGCCGATCCAGGAAACGGTTATCCCATTCGGCATTGATCAAGCCTGCGCGTGGCCCCTGCAGTTGATGGCTCATGCCACCCGTACCCCAGATCTGCACGTTCAGCGGCGTGTCAAAGCTCTCGATGGCGCGTCGAATCGCCTGGCCGAGTGCAAAGCAGCGTGCACCTGAAGGCACGGGATACTGCACGACGTTGACATGCAGAGGAATCACTTTGCATGGCCACTCGGCGGGCGAGCCAAACAAGAGGTTCAGTGGTACGGTAAGGCCGTGGTCCACCTTCAGCCTGTTGACGATGGTGAGATCAAAATCCTGCTGAATAACCGACTGTGCAATGTGAGAGGCCAGTTCAGGATAGCCCTTGACCACCGGCACCGGACGCGGACCATAACCTTCGTCAGCAGGTTCAAACTCTTGCGCTGTGCCAATGGCAAACGTGGGGATCACGCCAAGGTCGAAGTTGGTGGCGTGGTCGTTGTAGACCAGGAAAATGACATCCGGCAGGTTGTCTTTCATCCATTGCTTGCTGAACTCATAACCCTTGAAGAGCGGCTGCCAATAGGGTTCCTCCGTCTTGCCATGGTCAATGGCAGCGCCAATGGCAGGGACGTGCGAGGTGTACACCGATGCCGTAATGCGGGCCTGCCCAGTCTTTTGACCTTTGGCTGCGTCTTGAGCTTCGACTGCCGCCGCCAATTGCTGTTGGGCTTGCTCTTCCCAGGCTTTCCACGCGTCCGAGTGGGACGCGGGTCCCTGTGCGTCACCGCCCTCACCCACCACGCGGTTGCCCTCGACAGAGCGGCCACCGCCGATCATCATGTCGCGGTACTTTTGCTCGGTCATGCCCGTCATGCTTCCAGCCATCTGCTGAAAGCTCAGCCCGTCTGTAGCGCCCAGCTTGGCAAGGAAGTAAATATTGCCACCGGTGCGCATGGCCCAGTTGAGATCACGCGCGCGCACCGCCGCGCGCTGCTCGTCGGTCATAGGCCATTCGGCAAGATATGCATCTTCATCGGCCTTGAAACGGGCACGGTTGTCCGCTTCCATCAGCGACATGCAAAACTGATTGAGCCAATAGCCTTTGCGGCTCTGGTCTGCATCGAAAATGGTCGTCCCTGGTACATCCAGGTAAGGCTTGTCAAGCGACATGCATGCTCTCCGTTCAGGCTTTACCGGCCGATTCTTCCGGCCAATACAGCCGCATGGGGTTGTCTACCAACAGCTTCCTTTGCAACTCGGCAGTGGGCGCAATATGCGGGATGAAATCAACCAGCAGGCCATCGTCAGGCATATGGCCTTTCAGGTTGGGGTGCGGCCAATCGGTGCCCCACAACACACGGTCCGGGAAGGTTTCAACAATTTTCCGCGCGAAAGGCACCACATCGCGATAAGCGTTTTGCTCACCATTCAATGCCTGTGGACCGCTCACGGAAAGGCGTTCCGGGCAGCTGACCTTGCTCCACACATTGGGGTGCTCGCGCATGAACTTCACGAACAGCTCAAATTCAGGGCCATCAAGGGGCTGGGTCACATCGGGCCGGCCCATGTGGTCCACCACCACGGTGGTGGGCAAGGCTGTGAAAAAGTCCCAGAGCTCAGGCAGATCCACGGCTTCAAAGTAGATGACGACGTGCCAGCCCAGCTTGTGGATGCGGCTGGCAATTTCCATCAACTCATCTCGTGGAGTGAAATCCACCAGGCGCTTGACGAAGTTGAAGCGCACGCCTCGTACGCCGGCCGCATGAAGGTTTTGAAGCTCTTCATCGGTCACGCCTCGTTTGACCGTGGCCACCCCACGTGCACGTCCGCCAGCCGCTTGCAAGGCATCTACCATGGCGCGGTTGTCAGCGCCGTGGCAGGTTGCCTGCACGACGACATTGCGCGCAAAGCCCAGGTGATCTCGCAACGCAAACAACTGTTCGCGGCTGGCATCGCAAGGCGTGTACTTGCGCTCGGGGGCGTAGGGGAAGGTTCCGCCTGGCCCAAAGACGTGGCAGTGTGCATCTACGCTGCCCGGCGGTACCTGAAATGCAGGCTTGGAAGGCCCTTCATACCAGTCGAGCCAGCCGGGTGTTTTTTCGAAGGGGCCTGAGGTGGGTTTACTCATATCGCCGTATTGATCAATCAATGGAAATGTTCGCCTTGCGAATCACTTGCCCAATATTTCTGGAGTCTTCCTTGACGAACTCATTGAACTGAGCGCGCGTGACCGGGAAGGGTTCATAACCAAAAGTCTTGAATCTATCTGCCACATCCTGGCCACTGAGCGCTTGCAAAATGTCGGCGCGAATCTTGTCAGCCACGCCTGCAGGAAGGCCCGGAGGAACCGCAATGGCGTTCCAGCCCATCACAGCAAAATCCTTGGGGCCACCCGATTCAGCCACAGTCGGCACATCTGGGTAATCGGTGGAACGCTTGGGGCCAGCATAGGCCAGCAGGCGCAGCTTGCCAGCGCGGTACAGCGGCCCAGCCGTGGCGGCGCTACCCAGCGCAAACTGGATGTCACCCGTAGATACCGAGGTATAGAGCTGCGACGTTTCCTTGAAGATCACGTGTTCCATTTGCGTGCCCGTCATGCTCTTGAAGAGCTCCGAGCCCAGGTGAACAGGATTGCCTATGGACCATGAGCCATAGTTCAATTTGCCGGGATTGGCCTTGGCATCCGCGATCAGGTCTCCCACCGTTTTGTACGGGCTGTTGACCGGAACGGTGAAGAAAAAGTGCGTGCGGAACAAGGGCAGCAGCGTGTCAAAGTCTTTCGCAGCGTCGTACGGAAGTTTCTTGAACAGGTAGGGGTAAGCCGTCAGGTGAACGTTGTCGAGAAGCAGCAGGTCGGTGCCGTCTTTGGCACCGCGCTTCCAGGCATCGATGGCAATGAAGCCGTTACCACCTGGGCGGTTTTCCACCGTCACCGGTTGACCCCACATGCGAGAGAGTTTCTCAGCCACAAGACGTGAAAGGCCATCTGGACCACCACCTACCGGAAAGGGGTTGATGATGCGCACCGGTTTGTTCGGGAACTGTGCCGCATTCTGGGCGGTCGCCGGCAGAGCGACAGAAAAAGCTGCAGCGGCACAGGCGCCCAACAAGGTGCGGCGGGCAATGGAAGATTGACGCATGGTTTTGTCTCCTGGTTGTTGTCTGAGAATGGAAAAATCAGTCCACATAGCGAAGGCCTGCTTTTTGCAGCGGCTCACGCATTTGGTACATGTCAAGGCCCAGCACGCCACTGGCCAGCTTCTGGCGCTTGGCGCCTTCGTTGGCTTCACGCGCTGCGGCAGCCTCCAGCGTCTTGGCGGCCATGGCGCTGGGCACGCAGACCACGCCGTCATCATCAGCCACTATCACATCGCCTGGAGTGACCAGCATGCCGGCGCACACAATGGGAATGTTGACGGAGCCCAAAGTCGCCTTGATAGTGCCTTTGCTGGAAATCGCCTTGCTCCAAACGGGGAAGTTCATTTCCTGGAGCGTCTTCACATCTCGCACACCGGCATCAATGATCAATGCCCGCGCACCACGCGCTTGGAAGCTTGTGGCCAGCAGATCGCCGAAATAACCATCGGTGCATTCAGCGGTCACGGCAGCGACGACGACATCGCCGGGCTGGATCTGCTCTGCAGCCACATGCATCATCCAGTTATCACCGGGTTGCAGCAGCACGGTCACGGCCGTACCACTGATCTGGCTGCCCGGATAGATAGGACGCATATAAGGCTTGAGCAAACCTACGCGGCCCATGGCTTCGTGCACGGTGGCGCTGCCCAATTTGGCCAGCCCGTCGGTCGCCGTGCGATCAGCCCGTTTGATGTTTCTGTAGACCACTCCGAGTTCGTACATGCTTACTTCCCCTTCTTCTTGAGAGCCGCGTCCAGCCGCGGATAAACACGGCGCGCGTTGGCCTCATACACTTTGTGCCTGTCGTCTCCGACAATGATGGTGGAGGCTTCTATATAGCGCTTGGTATCGTCGTAGTAGTTGCCGGTCTCTGGATCGATGCCCCGCACGGCGCCGATCATCTCGCTGGCAAACAGAATGTTTTCTACCGGGATCACCTTGGTCAGCAGATCAATGCCTGGCTGGTGGTAAACGCAGGTATCAAAGAAGATGTTCTTGAGCAAGTGGTCCTGCAGCAAGGGCTTTTTCATTTCCTGTGCCAAGCCGCGGAAGCGGCCCCAGTGATAGGGCACCGCGCCGCCGCCATGGGGAATCACAAACTTCAGCGTGGGGAAATCCTTGAAAAGATCACCTTGCAGGCACTGCATGAATGCCGTGGTGTCTGCATTCAGATAATGGGCCCCTGTGGTGTGAAAACAGGCATTGCAGCTGGTGCTCACATGGACCATGGCAGGAATATCCCACTCCACCATCTTTTCGTAGATGGGATACCAATGGCGATCGGTCAGCGGTGGGCTGGTCCAGTGGCCACCGGAAGGATCCGGGTTCAGGTTGATACCGACGAAGCCATATTCCTTGACGCACTTTTCCAGCTCAGGAATGCAGGTCGCGGGGTCCACACCTGGCGACTGCGGCAGCATGGCTGCGCCAATGAAGGCATCAGGGAACAGCTCGCTCACCCGGAAGCACAGTTCATTGCAGATCGCAGCCCAGGTGCTGCTCACCTCAAAGTCGCCAATATGGTGGGCCATGAAACTGGCGCGCGGGCTGAAGATGGTGAGATCGCTGCCGCGCTCTTTCATCAGGCGGAGCTGGTTGGTCTCAATGGACTCGCGTAACTCGTCATCGCTGATCTTCAAATCGGCCACTCTGGGCTTGGCGGCAGGGTCTTTAATCCCTGCAATCTGTTGGTTGCGCCAATCTTCCAGCGCCTTGGGGGCCGTGGTGTAGTGGCCGTGGCAATCAATGATCATGAACTCTCCTCTTTTATGGGCAAACCCGCCGAATGACTGGCGATTGCTAGCCGGCCATTTTGGCGCCTGGACGATCGGGACGCCAGCCTTCGGAGGCACTATCAGTTATAAAACTTTGATATAACTCAGCGTTAGTCATGCCGTCATCAGCACTTTCATACGCCGCTTAACCCCTCCCATGGACCTCAAACAACTGGAATACTTTGTCCGCGTGGCGGAACTTGGCAGCTTTACACGGGCCGCCACCGCGATTGGCGTTGCGCAGCCCGCGCTCAGCCGCCAAGTACGGTTGCTGGAAGTGGAGCTGCGTCAACCCCTGCTCACGCGCAATGGCCGCGGCGCAGCGCCCACGGAGGCTGGAACCTTGCTGCTGGAGCATGCCCGCGGGATCTTGCACCAGGTAGAGCGCACACGCGACGAACTGGCTCGTATGCGCGGCAGCCTGGCTGGACGAGTGGCGCTGGGACTGCCGCCCAGCGTGGCACGCGCCTTGGCCGTTCCGTTGACGAAGGCGTTTCGTGCGGAGCTGCCAGAAGCACGGCTGGCGATCACGGAGGGCCTGTCCACCAGCATGCAGGAAGCGCTGCTGAGCGGACGCCTGGATATTGCCGTGCTCTACAACGCCCAGGCGCGCGCCGGCCTGGACATTGCGCCGTTGGCGGTGGAGGAGTTGCTGCTGGTCCAAGCGGCCTCCAGCCAGCCGCCCGGTGTTGCGAAACCGGCCACACTTCGCGAAATCTCCGCCCTGCCCCTCATCATTCCCAGCCATCCCAACGCTATCCGCATGCATGTCGATGCGGTGCTGGCTGCCGCGGGGTGCACACCAAGAGTGGAGCTGGAGATAGATGGCGTGCCGGCCATCCTGGACCTGGTAGCGGGAGGTGCAGGCTGCGCCATTTTGTCGCGCAACGCGGTGGCAAGCGCTCCGCGACCTGAGGCCTTCAGCGTCCGAAGAATCGAGACACGCGGCGCGCCTGCCCTGCGCATAGAGTTGTTCACTGCCGTCAGCGCCTTGCGCCCAGCCACGCGCACTCAGCAAGCTGCTCTGGCTTTGGTCCAGGCCAGCGCGCTGGAGAGGCTTGATGCACCCCATTAATTCCGTGTGGTGATGTACTTACCGTGGGTTCCGATCCGATCAGCATGAACCTCCTCCGCTGAAGCTCGCAGCAGCAGGACCGGTGTATCGCCTGCCGGCGGTGGCGCCGCTGGGGCTTTGCGCGACCGGCGTAGGCAACGCCGAGTGCAGGTTGCCAGAACCTCACCTTTCGGGCCAGGGCTTTCCGCCGAAATTCACCTGCGCCTTTTGCGCCATCTATTTTTAACGCATGATGGAGCCATGTCGCTTCTCCCGCCTCAGCCGGCTTCAGATGCCCCTATATACATAGCCATCGTCGAAGACGACGACGAGTGCCGCGCCGCTCTGGTATCGGCGTTGAGCGAAGCGGCTGATATGCGGTTGGTATGGGCAGCCAGTAGCCATGCTCAGGCTTATCAGGAGTTGACAGCGCCAGATGCCGTCCCGCTAGACGTCGTCCTTGTGGATTTGGGTTTGCCCGATGGCAGTGGCCTTGACCTTATTGTGACCACGCGTACTCGCTGGCCAGAATCTGCGCCTATGGTCTGCACTATCTTTGCGGATGAGACCAGCGTCTTCAAGGCCATGGAAGCAGGTGCGCTGGGGTATCTGCTCAAAGACCTGCCAGCACATAAGGTGATCGAAGAAATACGTCACCTGCATGCTGACGGAAGCCCGATCAGCCCAAAAATCGCACGCAAGATCTTGATGCTTGCAGCGTCTTCAGCTTCTGCCACTGCCACTGCCACTGCCACCGCATCATCCACCCCCTTCCCCCCGCCGGACGCAGCCGCCAGCATGGCGCTTTCTCCTCGCGAGCGCGAGGTCCTTCGGCTCATAGGTCAGGGCCACACCACAGATGAAGCGGCACGCGCACTGGGAGTCACGAGCACGACCGTACTGACCTTTGTACGCCGAATCTACAGGAAGCTACAGGTGAACTCGCGGGCCGAAGCCATCCACGTGGCACATCAGCGGGGTTTTCTGCTTGCGCTTGACCATCCGAATAAACCGAGAAGCGCTGACAACACCCCCAGTGCCCATGGCGCATCGACAGGCACTGCGACAGGAGCCGCGGGAGCTGGCGGCACCGGATTGACGTAAGTCCCCGTGCCCGCAGGACAGCTGGTGTCGCTTTCTGGCCAATACTCGTTGCCGGACCCCGTGAAGGGCTCTCCCCCACAGTTATTGCCCGGCGAATTATCGGTAATGCTGCTGTTGGAGATGTTTCGCGGTGTGATGCCCGTCAGCGTAAATGAAACTCCCGCGCCAGTTCCGGGGAAACGCAATTGATTTGCGGTGATCGTGCTGTCGCTGATCTGGATGGGGCCCCCACTGCGAATGGCACCGCCGAGCGCATCCGCCGAGTTGCCTTCAAAGTGGGTGCGCTCAATGGTCAAAGAACCACCACCTGGACTATGCACAGCTCCCCCTTGGCTTGCACTGTTGCCTGTAAACACGCTGTCTCTGATGATGACGGTACTGCTGCGGGCATAGAGTCCGCCACCAAAAATACTGGCCCGGTTGTTTGAAATCGTCATGTCCTCCAGGGTTAGCGCGGCAGATGAATCCACGTACAGGGCCCCTCCATCGCCATAGCCGGAACTGGAAAGGCTTACGCCGTTTTGCAAGGTCATACCCTTCAACGTGAGTTCGGCTTTGCCCGCGATTCGGAAAAACTGCGTACCGTTGCCACCATCCAGGGCCACGCGCCTACCCCCGTCAATAGCCAACACGATGGCTGGGTCCAGCGGACTCCATATGGGGTCAGGACCATTCATTTCCATCGCGCCCCAACTGGGGTCAAGTGTGATGACGGTGAGACTGTCTGCAGGGAAAGCCACAGTGTCGAACACGATGGTATCTGCACCGCTCCCCGACACACAATCTGGATTGCCGCCGTTGTCGTCGTACAAAGCGCTGTAGAACGCATCACGCAAACTGCATTGGCCGGCCTGGCCCAAGGTGTCTCCCGTCGTATTGACGGTAATGGTGGCAGCATGGCTCGCGGACATCAACCCTGCAAGCGCCAGGCAAGGGACCAATCGGCTGGATGAAATTGAACGAAGCATGGACATGGGTATTGGCGGCAAGCCAGGCAGTGTGCTTTTGGGGGAACGGAACGCAAAAGTTCACCGCACCATGCTAGACGAAGAAGCCGCCTTTGTATGTCCTCAATTCTGATGACATCAAGGGCGCAAGCGATGAAGCAGTTCTGGCAGCCACATCAAAAGACGTTGTAATGAACGGCCTGTTTGAGTCAAGATATGGGCCATGCTCCCAACATCTTCCTCGCCCAAGCCCACTAACCCTATCCGTGTCGCAGTGGTGGAAGATGACCTTGCGTGCCGCACCTCCCTGGTGACCGCCTTGAATGATGCAGAAGATATGCATCTGGTGTGGGCTGTCGCCACCAGGACTGAAGGACTTGCAGCAGTGAGCACCCGGGACGCCACACCCCCTGACGTCCTCCTGGTAGACCTGGGCCTGCCCGACGGCAGTGGTTTGGATGTCATCGCGGCGGCACGGGTACGTTGGCCGAACGTCGCGTCCATGGTGAGCACCATTTTTGGCGACGAATCCAACGTACTTCGTGCCATTGAGGCAGGTGCTTTGGGATACCTGCTCAAGGATGTGCCGGCCCAAGGTGTAGTGGAAGAGGTGCGCCACTTGTATGCAGGAGGCAGCCCGATCAGCCCGATGGTGGCGCGCAAGCTGCTCGTGGAAAAGCGTGTCCCAGCGGGAACAGTGCAAGAGTCAGACTCTTTGCTGTCAGCACGTGAAACCGAAGTGCTGCGCCTGGTAGCCCGGGGCCATACGCTTGACGAAGTGGCGCATGCGCTGGGTGTGTCGCGCCACACGGTACGCTCTTTCATAAGGCGCATGTACGCGAAGCTGCAGGTGAAAACGCGAGCGCAGGCGGTACATGCGGGCGTTCGGCAAGGGCTTCTAGATGGGCCTGCCTGAAGTTCCGAGGACTATCCCTGCCTACGGGCAGCCCCTTGCAGAATGGCGCAACAGCCTCAGCGGGATAGGTCTACTGCTCTGCCTGATCGCGTCGCTCATGTTGCTAGCGGGTTGTTCGCCTTCGCCAGGGAATCTGCCGCCCGCCGCGCATCTGACACACGCTGAGGTTTGGTCTTCTCCAAGCACCCAGTGGGAACCTCCACACACCCTGGCTGAAAGCGATGATTCAGTACTGGCTTCCGGTACGTCCTGGAAAACAGTCGCCCTTCCTGATGCCAAGCCGCGAGTGATCGCTGGCGCAGCCAACCCTGAGAGTGAGCCGCCCCAGGTGCTTTGGTACCGCATGGCACTGCCGGCGTCGGCACTGGCAGAGACCCCCCAAGGCCCAAGGCTCTACATCCCGCGCTGGCAGAGCGTGGGCACGAAGGCACTGTACGTCAATGGCCAACTGCTTTGGCAATCAAGAGGCAGCCGGGTATGGAACAGCTTCAATCGTCCGATCTGGCTTGACCTGGGAGGCGCCACGCGCCCCGGAGAACCGGCCGTTTTGTACGTCCGTGCCGCGATGGTGGAAGGCGTCGGTGGAGCCCTGTCTTCGGTGTGGGTAGGTCCTGACGAGGTGCTCGGCAATTCCTGGCGTGTGCGCAACGTATTGCAGGTAGACCTCATTTCCATGCTGCGCGGAGCCTACCTTGTGTTGGGTCTGTTTTCGCTCGCGGTATGGCTCATCCGCAAGAGAGAGGCGTCAGCCTACTTGCTGTTTTTTCTGATTTCCATTTGCCAGGTGTTTTCTTCACTTCACTTCCTGGTGGATGAACGCGGCTTTGGTCTACCTGACGACTGGTTTGCCTGGTTGACGCTGGCAGGATCACAGGGCTCTTTGCTTTGCTTTTTCTACGTGTTTTGCATTTTCGAGCAGCGTCAACGCCCCCGCCAGGCCAAAGCCTTGCTCATTTACTCCCTGGCAGTCACTCTGGCCGCGATTCCTGTCTGGGGCCCCGCCTTGACCACCATGCTGCCCTTGCTGCGGTTCAGCTTGATACCGACCTTCCTGCTGGTGATGTACGTCGCAGTGGCCGGCGCCTGGCGTCGACGCACGCCAGGCAGCTTCTTGCTCGCGGGGTGGATGCTGATCTCGTTTCCTATGGGTTTGCACGATCTGGTCTTGCAAAACTACCAATACATCGAGAACATCTATCTCTCCTCGTACATCTATCTGGGCATCATCACTCTGTTTCTCGTGATCGCGCTCAACCGCTACACCAGTGCGTTGCACGTGGCCGCACGCGCCAGCGCCACACTGACTGAACGGTTGGCCGAACAAGAACGCATCTTGGCCATCACACACGAGAGGCTGCGAGAAGCCGAGCGTTCCCAGACCCTGCTGAACGAGCGGCAGCGTGTCATGCGCGATATGCATGATGGCGTGGGCTCATCGCTGATGAGCGCGCTGCGCATGGTGGAGAACCCATCGACAGCCCACTTGGACGTAGCCCAAGTCCTCCGCGAATGCATCGACGATTTGAAGGTTTCCATTGATTCGCTGGAACCAGTCGACGCCGACCTGCTGGCTCTTCTGGCCAATTTACGTTTTCGCCTGGGGCAGCGCCTGGAGAGTGCTGGCTTGAAATTGCATTGGGCCGTGCAGGACCTGCCGCCACTGCCCTGGCTGGAAGCTCAAAACGCGCTGCACGTGCTGCGTATCTTGCAAGAAGTACTGACCAATATCGTCAAACATAGCAGTGCGCGAGAGATCACCGTACGCACTGGGCAAGCAGATTGGCAAGGCGTGCCGGGTGTCCAGGTATGCATAGAAGATGACGGTACCCCCTACACTCCGCCACCGCCCGGTGAGCGTCAACCAGGCCGTAAGGGAATTGGCAATATTCAGGCCCGTGCAGAAGCACTGGGAGCCCATGTGCAATGGCATGCGAAGTCCACCAAAGGCACAGAGTTCACGCTTTGGTTGCCCTTGGAACGCCATCAGGATCACGCCGTTTCAGATAAATCTTGATCACGTTTCTATTAAAAACCTTGCCGCTCCTTGCTCGGGGCGCACTCAGCTTGGCATGCCCAACAATCTGTTCATGATCTAAAAACACCGAGAGGGATAATCGTCTCTTCAATGGTCGGGAGCCCTGTGAGTTTTCGAGGTCCCCGGCCCAGATCATGGTGATGGAGTAAAAGCTGACATGGTGCAGGCGAAGGAAAATGAAGTGACCCAAAGCTCTTGGCTGGTAGATGGAATGAAAAATGGCGACGTGTTCTTCGCGTCGCCCTCTCTTCAGTGGCGTTCGCGAGGATTGCAAGGAGCGGTGCGCAGCCATGTGCCCGCCAGCGCGGCTGCCATCAAGAGCCTCTTTGAGCAAGCGCGTTCGCAGGGCCATGCAGAGCCTGTGATGTTCGGCCTGGTTCCTTTTGATCCCTCACTCAAGGCCAGCTTCACTATTCCATCTCAGGTAGCCTTCACGCCTTCCATTCACGGTGTGCGCACAAGCGCTCAGCCCAACGGGCGCAAGCCTTCTGTTGTGAAGCGCACTCCCGTTCCGGCGCCTGAGGTCTACGGCGATATGGTGCGCAAGGCGCTGGATTTATACGAGGCTGGCGGCGTCAGCAAGATCGTGCTTTCGCGCGCGATGGATGTGGAACTGGACGCCCCCGTCAATTACGAATACCTCATGCTCGATCTGCTGCGCCGCAACGCGCACGGATACACGTTTGCATTGCCCATCTGGTCAGACGAAGCTTGCGGCGATGTGCCAGCCGCTGTCATGCTGGGCGCCAGTCCTGAATTGCTGGTGCGCCGCGAAGGCGATCAGGTGTTCATCAATCCACTGGCAGGCTCCATTCCGCGCCATGCAGACCCCGCAGAAGACAAGTCCCGCAAGGAAGGCTTGGCTATTTCTGAGAAGGATTTGCGCGAACACGGCTATGTGGTGCGAGATATCGTGCGCATCCTGAAGGAGCACTGCGATGAGCTTGAAGTGCCGGACGGCCCTTCAGTGATTGGCACGGACGCGCTTTGGCACCTTTCCACTTTCATCACGGGGCGCCTGAAGAATCCGGAAACCACCGCCTTGGACCTGGCATGCGCGCTGCACCCCACGCCCGCCATCTGCGGATTCCCGACAGCGACTGCATTCCAGCACATCAAGGAACTGGAACCCTTTGAGCGCGAATACTTCGCCGGGCTGGTGGGCTGGCAGCGCGAAAGTGGCGATGGCGAATGGGCTTTGACCCTGCGCTGCGCTCGCTACGATGGGGATCGCACCTTGCGCCTCTACGCTGGTGCGGGCACTGTGGCCGGATCAGATCCTGAAAGCGAGATTCGTGAGACAGCCACCAAGATGGAAACCTTCATGCGGGCTATTGCTTGACACCAACTTCATTGCAAGAACAAAAATCCGTTCGCGCTGAGCCTGTCGAAGCGGCGTTGCGCAAGGCTTCGACAAGCTCAGCCCGAACGGTTTTAGTGCTTGACCGAAACCTTAAAACCCGGGACAGGAAAAGCTCAGCCTGAAGGGTGTTTATCAAGTAAACGTTACTCGGTATAAGGCTCACCTGACTGCTTCCCCAAACAAACAAGGCCCGCTTTTGCGGGCCTTGTTTGTTTTGAGAAATCGGATCAGCCTTCAGAGAGATTCAATCGCTTGATCAGAGGCGACCAGCGCTGCAGCTCCTCGCGCATGTACTTGCCGAACTCGTCCGGTGTCATGGGCGCTGCTTCCATGTACATGGTGTTCAGGCGTTGACCGACTTCTGGCGAAGCCAGCGCTTTAGTGAGCGCAGCGTTGAGCTTGGTCTTTACATCGGCAGGTAAACCAGCCGGCGCCACAAAGCCGATCCAGCCTGAGCCTTCCACGCCTGGGTAGCCCAGTTCAGCCGTGGTAGCCACATCAGGCAGGAAACTCAGGCGCTTGCCGGCCACCGCAGCGATGGGGCGTAGGCGGCCGTCGCGGATCATGGGCATCACAGCCACAGGAGGCAGCGCGGCGAAACTGGTGTCTCCGCTGAGCAATGACGTCACTGCATCAGGGGAAGACTTGTAAGGCACGTGCAGTGCTTTGCCACCAACCCGGTCCAGCAGCAGCTCTACAGCCAGATGCGAAACCGTGCCCGCACCCGTGCTGGGGAAGTTGAGCTTCGCACCGGGTTTTTTCATTTCCGCCACCAGATCCGCCAGGCTCTTCACAGGCGAATTGGCAGGGACCACCAGCACATTGAACTGATGCACCGCGAGTGTCAGCGGCGTGATGTCCGTGACCGGGTTGTAGGGAAGGTTTTTGTAGATGACCGTGTTGTTCACCAGTGGGCCAGTGATAGACACGCCGAACGTATAGCCATCAGGCTTGGCTTTGGCGATCTGGTCTGTTCCCAGATTACCGCTGGCTCCTGGCCTGTTCTGGATAACGATGGTTTGCTTGAGCGCCTTACCCGCTTCTTCGGCCACCACGCGCGCCATGGTATCTGGGCTGGAGCCGGCACCGAAAGGCACGATGAGCGTCAGCGGTTGCTTGGCTGGCCAGGCGGCCTCTTGAGCAAGTGCGGGTGTGAGCAGCCCTGAAGAAAGCAATGCGGCCAGGCCGCCCAGAACCACTTGTCTCGTGTTGAGTTTCATGCGTATGTGATGAGGAAAGTTGACTCGGGAAGTACCGCACCAGTTTAGCAGCTAGGAGATTCCACTCAGGCGCCAACTATCCGTCGCGACCCTCCATCGGATGACCATGACAGGCCTCAAGCAGTGGCCTGCCAGCTCATTGTGTCCGGTTCAGCTTTTGGGGCCGTCGGCCGCCACGAGCTTGACGACACTGGAGAAATCCAGAGCGCCGCGCCCCGCCTGCTTGTTCATGGCGTAAAGATTGCGTGCCATCTCACCCAACGGAATGGTCGCGCCTATGCCCATGGCCGCCTCGACGGCCAGGCCAAGATCCTTGAGCATGAGATCATTGCCGAAGCCACCCGCGTAACCGCGCGAAGAAGGCGCGTTTTCCAGCACGCCTGGCCAGGGGTTGCACACTTCGGTGGCCCAGCTGCGGCTGGTGCTGACCGCCATCATTTGAGACAGCGCCTTGGGATCCAGCCCGTGCGCCACGCCAAGCGCAATGGCCTCGCCTGTGACCGCCATGATCACGCCCAAGGCCATGTTGTTGCAAAGCTTGGCAACCTGGCCGGCGCCGGCTTCACCCATGTGGAAAATGTTCTTGCCCATGGCCTGCAGCAACGGGCGTGCGCGCTCCAGCGCCGCCCCATCTCCGCCCACGATGAAAGTCAGCGTGCCAGCGGCAGCGCCAGCGACTCCACCAGACACAGGGGCATCGATCATCGCCACGCCACGTGCCTTGGCGGCAGCGGCCACCTTCTGCGCCGACGCTGGCGCGATGGTGCTGCAATCAATGACCAGAGTGCCTGCAGGCAGACTTCCCATCAGGCCGCCTTCACCCAGATACAGAGCCTCTACATGCCGGCTGGCCGGCAACATGGAAATGACAATCTGAGCGCCTTCAATGGCCGCACTCGCCGAGGTGGCTGCAGTGACACCCTGCTCTCGCACTTTGGCAAGCGCATCGGCGCTCAGATCAAAGGCAGACACAGCGTAGCCCGCCTTTTGCAGGTTGACGGCCATGGGGCCGCCCATATTGCCCAAGCCTATAAAGGCCACGCGTTCAGATGTACTCATGTTTTCAGTCTCCGTCAGGTTGCGTAATGTCTTACCCCCTCTCCCGCAAGCGGGAGAGGGCCGGGGTGAGGGCGCGCTTGCGCGTTACGCCGCCACACGAAAAAAGTCTCTACTATTTCCAAGAAACGCTGTGTTCTCTCGCGCTTCCAACGCCAGCGAGAGAGCGCTCGCATCAAATCACTTCAAATGCGCTTCTATCCACTCCGGCGTCACTTCCGCCAGAGTCGCTGGAGTCCAGCGCGGGCTCTTGTCTTTATCGATCAGCAGCGCGCGCACACCTTCCGGAAAATCCGGATGAGCGCAGCAGCCCACAGAAGCTTTCAGTTCCATCTGAAAAACTTCCGCCAAAGACATGTGCTTCGCACGCCGTTGCAGCTCCAAACCCAAGGCAGCGGACGTGGGCGAGCCTTTAAGAAACGTGCTGCCGGCCTGTGCCAACCAAGGGTCTTCGTCTTGAGCCAGCGCGCTCAGGCGCGGTGCCATATCTTGCAGGCGGTCATGGCCGATCACGGCGTTGATGCGATCCAGGTGCGTACGCAGCGGCGAATGCGGTACCGGAGTGCCCTGCCCTAGCTGCTCCAGCAAATGAGACAACTGCGCCCCATCGGATTCCTTTTCGCCTTGCCAGGAAGCATTGGCAACGGACTGCAACAGCGCGCCATGCTGCTCATGCGGCACCAGGAAATCTGCCAAGCCAGCAAACAAGGCGTCCGCCGCGTTGATGGAGGCTGCCGTCAAAGCCAGAAACTCGCCGCTTTTGCCCGGCAGTCGAGACAGCAACCAGCTACCACCGACATCAGGGTACAGACCAATGTTGATCTCCGGCATCGCCATGCGCGTCTTGGGCGTGGCCACACGATGAGAGGCCCCCGCCATCAGTCCGATGCCACCGCCCATCACAATACCGTGGCCCCAGCAGACGAACGGTTTGGGATAGGTGTGAATCAGGTAATCGAGCTGGTATTCACGTTCAAAAAATGCAGGCGCTTCCGGCGGGACCTGGCCCGGAGGTAGTGCCCGAATGGCCTTGACGAGACCGACCACGTCGCCCCCTGCGCAAAATGCCTTGTCGCCAGCGGCATCCAATATGACGGCGGCAATTTGAGGATCCGCCGCCCAGGCAGCCAGTTGCGGATTCAGAAGGTCCACCATCTCCAGCGAAAGCGCATTCAAGCTCGCAGGCACATTCAGGGTGGCACGACCGAAGCGGTGGCCGCTGGCGGTCTGGATGGTTTCGAAGAGGACAGGAGAAGTCGTCGTTTGGTCGCTCATTAGTCTTTCATTCCGAGTCGCGTTTAACCGATAAACACCGTTCGGGCTGAGTCTGTCGAAGCCTCGCGTGGCGCTTCGACCCTTCGACATGCTCAGGACAAACTCAGCGTGAACGGTTTAGTTGGTGTCAAACATTCTTCAATTGGGGATTGCGCGCACCGGAGTAGTTCACGCATACCGATTGTTCGCTGGCCTTGAAAGGCGCAGCCTTTACTGCAAGCTCTCCAGCGAATCACCTTGGAGCAAGCGGCGAGCAATGATGGTACGCATGATTTCGTTCGTGCCTTCCAGTATCTGGTGGACTCGCGTGTCGCGCAGCAGCCGCTCCAGCGGATATTCGCGAATGTAGCCGTAACCGCCGTGCAGTTGCAGCGCATCGTTGACCACATTGAACCCCGCATCTGTCGCGAACCGCTTGGCCATGGCGCAATAGGTACTGGCTTCGTGGGCTCCAGCATCCAGCTTGGAGGCCGCCAGGCGCACCATTTGCCGCGCAGCGACCAGTTCAGTGGCCATGTCGGCCAGCTTGAATTGCAGCGCCTGAAAGCTGGCCAGCGGTTTGCCGAACTGCTGGCGCTCCAGCATATAGCGCTGCGCGTGGCGCAATGCGCCCTGCGCTGCACCTACGGAACAAGTGGCAATATTGATGCGTCCGCCGTCCAGGCCTTTCATGGCGATCTTGAAGCCATCGCCTTCGTTGCCCAGCAGATGATCCACCGGCACGCGCACGCGATCGAAGCTGATCTGGCGTGTAGGCTGGCTGTTCCAGCCCATCTTTTCTTCTTTTTTGCCGTAATGAATGCCAGGCAGATCCGCTGGCACCACGAAGGCACTGATGCCGCCTGCGCCGCCACCACCTGTACGGGCCATCAGGATCAGGACATCTGTGGCGCCTGCACCGCTGATGAAGGCCTTGCTTCCGCTGATGAAATAGGAATCGCCTTCGCGTTCAGCCCGGGTCTTGAGCGACGCCGCATCCGAGCCGGCACCGGGCTCGGTCAGGCAATAGCTGGCAAGCTTCTGGCCGGAAACCAGCTGCGGGCCCCAATGCTCCCGCACTGCATCCGTCGCCCAGGTGCCGAGCATCCAGGTCGCCATGTTGTGGATGGTGATGAAGGCCGTGGTGGAAGGGTCCACCGCGGCCATTTCTTCAAACACCAAAGTGGCATCAAGACGAGGCAGCGCCAGGCCACCGGCGTTCTCGGGTGCATAGAGACCGCAAAAACCCAGTTCGCCCGCCTTGGCAATGGCCTCTCGCGGGAAAATGGATTGTGCGTCCCACTCCGCCGCGTGAGGCGCCAACTCAGCTTGTGCAAACTGGCGCGCAGTATCGGCGAAGGCGCGCTGGTCTTCTGAGAGCTCGAAGTCCATGCCCGTGCTCAGCGCAGGCTGATAGTGGTATTGACGCCTTGAGCTGTCGTGCTGTCATCAAACCAGCGCGCGGTGACGGTCTTGGTCTGGGTGTAGAACAAAACAACTTGCTTGCCGTACGGGCCCAGATCGCCGAGCTTGGACGCGCGTGAACCAGTGAAGGAGAACATGGGCACTGGCACTGGAATTGGCACGTTGATGCCCACTTGACCAACGTCGATGTCTTCCTGGAATTGGCGCGCAGCGGCGCCCGATTGCGTGAAGATCGCTGTGCCGTTGCCATTGGGGTTGGCGTTGATGAACTCGATGGCTTCGGTCAGATCATTGGCGGCTGCCAGGCAAAGAACCGGGCCAAAGATTTCCTGGTCGTAGATAGACATGCCGGGCTTGACGCCAGAGAAGATCGTTGGGCCAACGAAGTTGCCCTTCTCAAAGCCACTCACTTGTGGATTGCGGCCGTCCAGCTCCAGCTTGGCGCCTTCTTTCACGCCACGCTCGATCAGGCTTTCGACCCGGTCCTTGGCGGCGCACGAAATTACGGGGCCGACGTCGGTGCCTTTTTCTGTACCGGCATTGACCTTGAGCGTTTTAGCTTTGGCCACCAACTCAGGAATCCATTTTTGCGCGTCGCCCACCAGCACGGCGGTGCTCACAGCCATACAGCGTTGGCCGGCGGCGCCGAAAGATGCACCAGCCAACGCATTGAGAGTTTGCTCTTTATTGGCGTCTGGCAGCACGATGGCGTGGTTCTTGGCGCCCATCATGCACTGCACGCGTTTGCCTGCCAGGCTGGCGCGGTTGTAAACGTGCGTACCCACCTTGGTGGAGCCCACGAAGCTGATCGCCTTGATGTCCGCGTGATCGCAGATGGCATTCACCGCACCCTCACCTCCGTGCACCACGTTCAGCACACCGGCAGGAATGCCAGCTTCCAGGGCCAGCTCGCACAGGCGCATGGTGACCATAGGGTCTTGCTCGGAGGGCTTCAACACAAAGGTGTTGCCGGTCACGATGGCCATGGGGAACATCCACAGCGGGATCATCGCGGGGAAGTTGAACGGTGTAATACCTGCGCAAACGCCCAATGGTTGCAGCAAGGTGTAGGTATCCACGCCGGTAGCCACGTTGTTGGCGAGTTCACCCAATTGAAGGTTGCCAATGCCCGCAGCGTGCTCCACGACCTCCAGGCCACGAAAGACATCACCTTCGGCATCCGGCAGGGTCTTGCCTTGTTCAGCCGTCAACAGTGCAGCCAGCTCACCCATGTTCTCGCGGATGAGTTGCTGGTACTTCAGGAAGATGCGAGCGCGCGTGCCGATAGGTGTTTTGCGCCAGGTCTTGAAGGCCTTCTTGCCAGCAGCCACCGCCGCATTGATTTCATCCTGAGTGGCGAAAGGAACGCGGGCCAGGACTTCCTGGGTGGCCGGGTTCACCACGTCGCGCCATTCGGTGGTGGTTGAATCTACAAACTTCCCATCGATCAGCAGTTTCACTGTAGGGATGCTCGAAGTCTTGGCGGAAGAAGATGACATGAGAAGGAACCTTAACGATGATGTCGGATGCGGCTGATCTTAGGCTTGCAAAAGATAATGCACAATAGTCCAAATTGAAATTGGCCTTGCAAATTTGCACAGCACTCCAAAGGGCGGTCAAACAGCATGGATTGGGACCTTTTGCGTTACTTTCTGGAGCTTGCACGGACCGGCAAGCTCACAGCCGCGGCCCGGCGTCTGGATGTAGACCACACCACGGTGTCGCGCAGGGTACAAGCGCTGGAGACAAAACTGCGGACCACGCTTTTTGTGCGCACCTCCTCGGGCATGGAACTGACAGAAGAGGGGCGGCTTTTGCTGTCCGATGCCGAAGCCATGGAGGCGGCCGCTTCCAGAGTCCAGGGACACACTGAACAACCGGCCAACGAACTCGGCGGGGTGGTGCGCATTGGCGCCACCGAAGGTTTTGGCTCCGCCGTGCTGGCGCCTTACCTCGCTTCGTTTGCCGCGGCTCACCCACGCCTGACCATAGACCTCGTGGCGGTGTCTGCCGTGGTAAGTATTTCGCGACGGGAGGCCGACATCGTGATCTCGCTCGAGCGCCCCCAGCGCGGCAGGTTCGTGGTGACGAAATTGTGCGATTACGTGCTGCTTCTCTACGGCGCAAAGAAGTACCTGTCCAATGGACCACCTCTGCGCTCGCTTCAAGACTTGAAGCAGCACAGCCTGATTGGCTATGTAGACGACCTGCTCTTTAGCAAACAATTGCAGTTTGTGAACGAGATTGATCCTCCTGAGCGTTTCACCCTGCGAAGCACAAGCGTCATGGCCCAGTTGAACGCAGCCGCTGCGGGTGGCGGACTTTGCGTTCTGCCAGCCTTCCTGGCTGACCAGGAGCCACGCCTGGTACCTGTGCTTGAGAAGGAAGTTCGGTTCCAACGATCGTTCTGGATGTCCATGCCTGAAGAAGTCAAACAAGTGCCCCGCATACGCATAACCTGGGACTATTTGAGAGACGTAATCGGCGCTGAGCAGTCCCTGTTGTTGGGAACCGGCAAGATGGGATAGTAAAAACCTCATTGAACTTCGAATAGGCAACCGAGGGTGAGTCGCGATGCTCTTTCGAGGACGATGCTCAGCGAGCTTGCGCCAGTAAAACCCCCAATCCAACGAGCATTACGCCAAAAAAGCGGTCGATCCAGTGACGCACAGCCAGCAATTGATCGCGCACGGCCCCAGCAGAAAAGCTCAACGCGACCAAGCCGAACCATGCCATGTGTGCGACAGAGATAAAAATTCCATAGCCAATTTGCACTGCCAACGGCGTTTCTGGCCCTATCACCTGCACGAACAGACTGACGATGAACACCGTGGTCTTTGGGTTCAGTACATTAGCCAAAAATCCAGTGCGCAGCGCTGCCCCATCCGACAGTGGCGCCACTGCGTTTTCTGCAAGCGCGCCGCCAGATTTGGCACGCAGCATTTTCACACCGAGATATACAAGGTAGAAGGCTCCTACCCATTTAAGGGCGTTGAACATCCAAAGGGACTGCTGGATTAGCAAACCAACGCCGACAAGGGTATAGGTGACGTGAAAGAGCACGCCAAGGCCAATACCCAATGCCGTCAGTACCCCAGCACGGCGAGAAAGCATCAGGCTGTTGCGGGTCACCATCGCAAAATCCGGCCCTGGACTGATAACAGCCAACAAGGTTATTGTGATTACAGCTATCATTTCTGTCATGGCGTATCCATTGGAAAATCAATAAATTCAGGCTATGTTATGAAAAATAAGCTGGATTGAATAACGATGTTTTCTGACAAAAATGGTGAGTCAAACTCACCATTAAGCAACTCACGATTGCCTTCGCTGCTGGCCCTGCGCTGCTTCGAAGCGGCGGCCCGTCAGGAGAATTTCAGCCGTGCAGCCGATGAGCTGCACCTCACCCATGGTGCGATCAGTCGAGCCGTACGCCTGCTTGAAGATGATCTCGGCGTAGCGTTATTCGAGCGGCGTAGCCGCCGAGTGTTCTTGACCGATTCCGGGCGAACCTTGTTGCGGGCGGTGAACAGTGGCCTGCAGTTGATGCGCCAAGCCGTTGGCGAATTGCGCGCCAGTGCCCGCCAGGCACATCGGTGGGTGTTGTCCTGTGAACCAACTCTGCTTATGCGCTGGCTAATCCCGCGCTGGCCGGACTTTCAGGCCCGGCATCCCGGGTTTGAGGTGCATCTGGTCGCAGGCGGAGGTCCGTTCTCGTTTGCCAGCGGCATCGACTTGGCCATCCGTCGCGACGATTTTCTCTGGCCAAAGGACTGCCATGTCGAGCAGATTTTCGAGGAAAAGGTCGGCCCGGTCTGTCGCCCCGACAAAGTGGAACCCTGGTTCACTACGAAAAAGAACCACGCGGCGTTAAAGGTCACCGCACCGCGCCTGCACACGCGAACAAGGATGGGCGCATGGCAGGAATGGGCATCTGCCGCAGGTCAGCCCGCTTCAGAAGCGCAAGGACAAACCTTCGAGCATTTTTACTTCAGCTTGCAAGCTGCCGTGGCAGGGCTGGGGGTGGCGATCGGCCCTTGGCATCTGGTGTGCGATGCACTGGACAGCGGCGTCCTGGTCGCGCCGATGGGCTTCATCAATGATGGCTCGCACTATTGCCTGCTATCGCCGCAGCCGTTGCAAGCCGGCACCCCGCAAGCGGATTTGCTAACTTGGCTTCGGGCATCCGCGTAACCGAAAGCCACCTGTTTCTGCCGCGCATGTTGAAGCGGATGCGAATGCCCCCATACCCCAAAGGGCCGTCAAAAAAACCACGCGATCCAGGCCCGAAGCGCAAGCGTAGCCGGGTTACGGGTACGTCGAACATATGGGAATCTTCTACACCTTACTCAGCCCAAGCAGATTCTGGGCACCTATATACTTATCATGATGCGCGCGTCTGACACAAAAACCTTGAACGATGTGCGTATGCGCGGGTTCACCCATCGCACCGAAGTTCACTCCGCGCTGGCCTGGATTGACGCCAGCACAACAGTGCCTTTGCCCGGCGAGACAATCGCGCTTGAACAAGCCAGTGCAAGGGTTCTGTCCGATGAAGTGATCGCCCCCATCGCCGTGCCTGAGTTCGATCGCGCTGCCATGGACGGCTACGCGCTGCGTGGGAATGACACGGCCGGCGCTGGAGACTACAACCCCCTGGAATTTCCCGTAGTAGGCCATGCCTGGCCCGGCAGGCCGTTTGAAGGCCAGGTGCCTGTGGGCTCCGCCATTCGCATCATGACGGGAGCCCCCGTACCGAATGGGCCGGACGCGGTGGTGCCTGCGGAATACGCCACCGAGCAAGATGGCCGAATCGCCATCACGCAAGCAGTCTCACCTGGGCAGCATGTGGGCCACGTCGGCGAAGACATTGCGCGTGGCAGCAGCGTACTGGCCGCTGGCCGCCGCCTGCGCCCGCAGGACGTAGGCCTGGTGGCCTCACTCGGCCTCTCGCAATTGCAAGTGGTGCAGCAGCCGCGCGTGCGTTTGCTTGTTACTGGCAACGAAGTACGAGCGCCTGGCACGGCCAAGAGCGCCTACGAAATCTACGATGCCAACTCAATGACCTTGCGCGGCCTGCTGGAACGCGATGGTGCAGTGCTTGAGTCGCACCTGAGATTGGGAGACGACCCACAGATCATCGAGCAGGCGCTGGCAGCGCCAGGGGCCGATGTCATCCTTATCTCTGGTGGCTCCAGCGTGGGTGCCGAAGACCACGCTCCGCGCTTGCTTGAAAAGGTGGGGGAACTTGCCATACATGGTGTGGCCATGCGGCCATCCAGCCCCGCGGGAATGGGGCGCATCGGCCAGGCACTGGTATTTCTGCTGCCGGGCAATCCCGTGTCTTGCCTGTGCGCATATGACTTTTTTGCCGGTCGCGCCATTCGCCGATTGGGCGGCCGGCCCACTGAATGGCCTTACCGCGCACAACGCGCCATCGTCGCGCGCAAGATCGTCTCGCAAGTGGGGCGTGTGGACTATGTGCGGGTCAAACTGGGGGCAGAAGGCGTGGAACCGCTCGCGCTTTCCGGTGCGTCCATGCTGAGCACCACCACGCGGGCCGATGGTTTTGTGGTGGCACCCGCAGAAAGCGAGGGCTTTGGCTCTGGCTCGGAAGTGACTGTCTATCTCTACGAATGCCCGTGAAAGCTCAATCGCAATTCCTCCAGGTCGTCACCAGGGACGAGGCCGAGCGCCGCTTCCGTGAGCATCTGGCGCTTGTTCCGCTGGGAGCAGAGACCATTGCCCTGCATGCAGCATTGGGTCGAGTCCTTGCGGATGATGTGCGGGCTGAGATCGATGTCCCCGGCTTTGACCGATCCAACGTCGACGGGTTTGCGGTGCAGGCCGAAGCCACGTGGGGCGCGATGGAAGAAGACGTGCGGACGCTGTCACTGACCGATGAGTCTCTGGCGCCAGGCATCGTCCCTCAGCGCGAGGTCATTAACGGAGTCGCTACTTCCATTGCGACCGGCGGCATGCTGCCCCGCGGTGCCGACGCGGTCGTGATGGTCGAGTACACCGATGCTGATGCGGGCCAGGTGCATATCCGCAGAGCAGCTACTGCTGGCGAGAATGTGAGCTACGCCGGCACCGATATTGCGCGCGGGGAAACCGTTTTGCGCGCTGGCCAAGCTTTGAGTTCGCGAGAAATTGGCGTGCTGGCCGCATTGGGCATGGCAGAGGTTTCGGTTCATCGCAAGCCACGCGTGGCGATCTTCTCGACCGGCAATGAAATCGTGGCGCCAGGTGCGCCACTGCCCACCGGAGCGGTGTATGACTCCAACGCGGCCATCATCAGTGCCGCTGTACAGGAACTGGGCGGCGAGCCGGTGCGCCTGGGCGTCATACCTGATGACGAAGCAGCGCTTTCTGCCGCGCTTCGAAAAGGCCTGGATTGCGATGCAGTGGTGTTTTCAGGGGGCACATCCAAAGGCGAAGGCGACCTTTCCTACCGCGTTGTCGCAGCGCTTGGAGACCCCGGCATCGTGGCCCATGGCGTTGCACTCAAGCCAGGTAAACCTGTGTGCCTGGCGGTCACTGGCGGCAAACCAGTGGTCATTCTGCCGGGCTTTCCTACTTCGGCGGTTTTTACGTTTCATGAGTTTCTTGCGCCCGTCATTCGCGCATTTGCAGGACTGCCGCCGGAGCAGCGCAAACAGGTGGCCGCCACACTGCCGATGCGCATCAACTCCGAGCGCGGACGCACCGAATACCTGCTGGTCGGCCTGGTACCCACCGACGACGGCATGTCTGCCTATCCGATGGGCAAGGGTTCGGGTTCAGTCACCACATTCAGCAGTGCGGATGGTTTTATCACCATTGGGCAGCACACTGAAATCGTGGAAGCGGGTACGCCGGTGCAGGTTCAACTGCTTGGCCAGGCGCTGGAGCCCGCCGACCTGATTCTCATTGGAAGCCACTGCGTGGGCCTGGACTGGCTCAGCGGGGAGCTGATGCGTCAGGGCATACGGATCAAATCCATGAGCGTGGGCAGCACAGGTGGGCTGATGGCCGCCAAGCGCGGTGAGTGTGATGCCGCGGGCATTCATCTGATGGACCCCGCCACCGGGGAATACAACCTTCCGCTGCTTACACCGGCACTGGAGCTGATCACCGGCTATGGCCGCATGCAGGGCATTGTCTACCGCCCTGGTGATGCACGATTTGAAGGACGTACGGCAGCCGATGCCATGGCAGTGGCCTTGGCAGATCCGACCTGCACGATGGTGAACCGCAATGCGGGTAGCGGCACGCGCATTCTTATCGACAGGCTACTCGCTGGAGCCAAACCTGCGGGTTACGGCGTGCAAACCAAATCGCACAACGCAGTGGCCGTGGCAGTCGCACAGGAGCGCGCGGACTGGGGCCTTGCCATCGACACCGTGGCAAGGCAGTATGGTCTGGCGTTCATTCCTGTGCAGGAAGAACGCTACGACTTTGTCATACCCAAGGCGCGACTGGAGCGCGCGCCCGTCAAAGCCTTCATTGCATTGCTTCAGTCTTCATCGGCACGTGAGGCGCTGCGTAACCTGGGCTTTCGGGTCGACTGACCCTTTGGCCTGGTCTTAGCACCCAGGCCGCTCTCCGGGAGGCCGGCCCCCGGTTGGCCGGCCCCCGGATGGCCAGCCCCCGCCTTGTCCGCTGAGGCCGCCGAGCTCCTTCCAGATGTGGAGGTCTCCGCACACGCCGCATGCCGAGCAGGAGCTCGGCGGTCCCAGCTTAACAGCCCATATCGCACGATCTTGCTATTTTTTTAATAGCATTGGCGCATCCAGGAATACCTAATGAGGTGCCGACTTTCCTCCTGGGGCTGTCGAGCTCCTGCTCGGCATCTGCATTTTTCGCACACCCCTGTATATCGAGAAATACCCCGGTGGCCTTCACCGTTTTTTGCATGAGATGGCGAGCACCGCGATCAACTTATGCTCACCAGGTCATATGGTGCATCCGTGGTGATTCCTACAGAATTAAGGCGATCCCATAACTCTACGGAATACCCACGACGATGGCCGTTCAAAAACGCTTTTATCTTCTCGCCCTGCCCGCGCTGGTTGCAGCTTCGCTTCTCGCTCCGGTCGCGCAGGCACAAGACAAGTTCATCGTGATGGCTTCCACCACTTCCACCGAGCAATCAGGCCTGTTCAAGCAACTGCTGCCGCAGTTCACACAAGCTTCAGGCATCAACGTGCGCGTGGTAGCTGTGGGCACAGGACAAGCGCTGGACATGGCCCGCCGGGGTGACGCGGACGTTTTGTTCGTGCACGACCAACCGGCAGAAGAAAAGTTCGTGGCTGAAGGCTTTGGTCTGGAACGCAAGGCGGTGATGTACAACGACTTTATCCTGGTTGGTCCCAAGGCTGATCCGGCTGGTGTGCGCGGCAACAATATTGCCAGCGCGCTGAAAGGCATCGTTGAGAAGAACGCATCTTTTGTTTCCCGCGGCGACAAGAGCGGCACCCACTCTGCCGAACTGCGGCAATGGAAGCTCGCAGGTGTTGATTTGGGTGCCAACAAGCCCGCCGGCTACAAGGAGTGTGGGTGCGGCATGGGCCAGGCATTGAACATTGGCTCTTCTACCAATGCCTACGTGCTCACCGATCGTGGCACCTGGCTTAATTTCAAGAATCGCGGTGATCTGGCCGTGCTGGTGGAAGGCGACAAGCAACTGTTCAACCAATACGGCGTGATCGTGGTGAACCCGGCCAAGCACCCTCACACCAAGAAGGATTTTGCACAAGTGTTCTCTGACTGGGTGGTGTCGCCCAAGGGGCAAGAAGCTATTGCTTCCTACAAAATCGGTGGGGAGCAATTGTTCTTCCCTAACGCTAATAAGTAGGTGGCGTAACTCCCTCTCCCGCTTGTGGGAGAGGGCAGGGGTGAGGGCAAGCGGCGGTTGATTGAATCGCTATAGTTACTAATTGCCTTCTGCTTTTCTATCGAGGTCGGAGGCCGGGGAGTGCGCCCGGCAGCGCAGCCACCTTCTTTTGCTCCGCCAAAAGAACCTGGCGCAAGAAAAGGCGGCCCCAAGTCCGTGACCCTGCGCTTCGCTACGGGCAACCTCCGGTGCTCGGTCCAGGGGCGGTGCGGCAGAACTCTCTTCGTTCGCTTCGCTCTCTACGTTCAAACAGCTGCCGCAAGCTAGATCACGAAGCAAGAGCATCTTGCAGTGCTCTTGCCCGCCCCTGGCCCTGCGCTCCTCGGCACGGCCAAAGGGGGTGGGAGCCTGACTCGGGCCATTGCTTCGCTCGGCCTTCGAATTTTTCGACTTGCCTTGTTGAGTAAGCAGAGATTTACCACCTTGAATGGAATGCGCTAAAAAGCGCCTTCACCCACCCACGAGTAGCGCAAGCGTTCGGAGTTTCTCTACCCGTGAGACACTTCGAAGAATTCAGCCCCCCTCCCCCATGTCATCCTCCCGCCGCGGCATTCATCTTCGCTACACCTTCGAGTCCACCAAGCCGGCAAGCCAGCTCGGCGCGGATATCGAAAATCCGCTGTTCGATCTGCTTTCCGCGCTGGAAACCCATGGTTCCATCAGCGCTGCGGCCCGTGCGCAAAACGGCTCGTATCGCCACGCGTGGAGTTCACTGAAACATTGGGAATCGGTCCTCGGCTCACCGCTGGTGCAGTGGGAACAAGGCAAGCGTGCGCGGCTGACGCCATTTGCCCAGCGGCTGATGTGGGCCGAGCGCCAGGCCCGCGTGCGCATGACGCCGCACGTTGAAGCCTTGCGCGCCGAGCTGGCCCGGGTATTTGCGTTGGCCGACGACGCAAGCCTGCAGGTGCTTGAAATCTTCGCCAGCCACGATCTGGGCCTGCCCCGTTTGCAAGCCCTGGCAGAGGAATGCGACGGCCTGCACATTGGCCTGCGCTTTGCTGGCAGCCAGGAGGCGCTGCGTGCACTCAATGACGGGCGCTGCCGCGTGGCAGGCTTTCATGTGGCGCAAAACGCCCAATCCACGAGTTTGATGGCCAAGGCGCTGCGTCCACTGCTGCAACCCGGCACACATAAGCTGATCGGCAGCCACTGGCGACGACAGGGTTGGATATGGCGCATGGGTGAAACGCGGCCCGACAGCATCAGCGCACTGCGCTCGGGCAATTGGCGTTTTGTGTCGCGCCAGCCTTCCTCCGGCACACGTTTGCTGACCGATCACCTGCTGGCGCAAAGCGAGGTATCGCCAGAACACGTGCCTGGGTACAACACGCATATGGAAGACACCCATGTGGCCGTTGCGTCCAGCATCGCCTCCGGGGCGGGCGACGTGGGCATTGGGATTGAGGCCGCCGCCATGGAAGCTGGCCTTGCATTCTCACCCTTGGTGGACGAGAACTACTACCTGCTGTGTCTGAAAGAAGATCTGGAAACCCCGCCGCTGCGTGCTCTGCGCGCGCGGCTCGCGTCTCCCGCTTGGGCCGAGGCGCTTCTAAAACTGCCCGGCTATGGGGTGAATAGACCGGGTGAGGTGCTGTCTCTGACCCAGGCGCTGCCATGGTGGCGCTATAAAAACCCAAAGTCTGATTGAAGTAGCCTTTGGGGCTTGAACTGCGATTGAGCTGAGCTTTGTAGAACTCAACCGTTCGGAGCTTCGGCTGTCCTGGCCTAGGGCGTGTCATCAATTAAACCCCCCACGCGTTGCCAAGCCAGGGGGTGCCAGGCTAGGCGGGGCGAGCGCCGTGTACTAGCGTACACAAGCGAGCCACAACAACGCATGGCGCCCCCTGGCTTGGCAACCCTTCGGGCTGGCTCGCCCTGCGGCGTCTACTTTGTCGCCAGCCCAGGCCGTAGATCACTACGGCCTGCGCCTGCCTTCGCGTATCCATCCTCAGGGCGAATCAGCGCGTGGGGGGTTTAATTGATGACACGCCCTAGCACAGGGTTTCGACAAGCTCAATGAACAGCATCTGTTTTTGCAAAGAGTTGGGGCCCACGCCAATCCGTTCGCGCTGAGCCTGCGTTGCGCGAGGCTTCAACAGGCTCAGCCCGAACGGTTTTAGGTAGTTCAAATGCCACTTTCTACTTGACCAAAATCATAGAACCTCAGCTCGAACGGATTCACTTCAGCTTCTGCAACTGCTGAAGTTCTTCCTTGGTGTTGGCGTTGAAGAACGCATCAGCTTCTTCAAACGGCACTTCAATCACGCGATGCTGTGCAGTCCACTTGTCGAATTTGCGCTCGCCTGAATGCAGATAGGCCACCAGACTGTCCATCAAATCGGTTCGCAGCAGGCAAAACACCGGCTGCCGTCGCACTTCGCCTTCTTCCAGCGTAGACACCATCGCAATGTCCGCACCCTGGGTCGAAGCCGCCGCGGCCAAACGCTCGACAAAATCTGAGGGAAACTCCGGTGTGTCGCATGGCACAGTGACCAGCCATGGTGTTTCGGCGCGCTCCATTCCCGTCAGCAGACCAGCCAGCGGGCCAGCGTAACCTTCTATCGAATCAGGCCAAACCGGTGCCATGGCTTCATAAGCCGAGAGGTTGCGGTTGGCGCTGATCATGCTGGCACCCACCTGCGGCTGCAGGCGCAACAGGGCATGCAACGCCAAAGGCACTCCGCGGTGGTTTTGCAAGCCCTTGTCCACTCCGCCCATGCGGCTACCCCGGCCGCCGGCCAGCACCAGGCCGGTGATATCTTCTTTGCGAATGATGTTGCCACTCATGTCGTCTCCTCAGAAGGTGTGAATGAATCCGGCGTGCTCGAAAGGGCCGTCAAAAGCCGCCCGATCAAGGCGCAAAGCGCAGACGTAGCTCGTGCTACGGCGAGCATTTGTTACGCGGAGCGGGTGGTTTTTGCCGGTCAAGGCGGGTATGAGGGATTCGTTCACACCTTCTCAGGCTTCCAGCAAGTCAAAAGCCTGCGCCTCCACCACCACGAAAGCCCGCGTCATTCCCGCAACGGCGCGCCACAGTTGCGCAGCGGGCTGCTCATCGACAGCATCGCACAATTGCTCTACCCAGGTCTGCACGTGGTTGCGGAAAAAACGCCGCTGCTGCTCCAGGTTGCTTACCCCGGCATCGTCCCCGGCAATCAGATAACGCATGACTTCAAATACATAGGCAATATGGTCCTCTGTCTCGAACTGCGCGTCGTCTCTTGTCAAACCTAGCGCAGCCAAATCCGTACGCAGTTGTGCCAAGGGTTTTTCGTTCATGAACCCCGCAAGAAAATACGATCCGTACGGAAACACTTCTGGCTTACCAACGCTCTGGAACAACGCCGCAAACTCTTGCGAGGCGGATTCCACTGTCGTTTCTCGCATACCGGCCACCAGCGCCTGCCAGGGCGCCTCGAGATAGCCGCCCGCTTCCGGTGCCTGCGTCACTGCAACGCTGAATTGCTTGAACAGGGCCTCATCAGGCGGAGCAAACCACAGGCGGGCAAGCAGCCCATAAAGTTCGGCGCGGGCGATTTCTTCGCTGAAAGGCTCAGTGCTGATGGAGGTGTTAGTCACAGTTCGGTGATGCGTTGTTCGTTGGAATTGGAATACATGTCTATGACACGGCAGTCCGAGCACATCTTGAGCCGCGACGCAGCCGCGCCCTGAAACGCGGCGTGACCCGCCAGTTTGGCAATCATGTTTTCGATACCCATTCGCGTCCCAAATGGTTTGGCGCAGCGCACGCAGTGAAAGGGCTGCGCTTCATGCAGAACGCGGGATTGAAGCCGCGTGCGGCCACCATCGGCCAGCAAAAGGCGCGGTTCCAGCTCAATCGCGTTTTCGGGGCAAGTGGTTTCGCACAGGCCGCACTGCACACAGTTTTTTTCTATGAACTTGATCTGCGGTTGATCTGCATTGTCTGCAAGCGCATTGGAAGGACATGCACCTACGCAAGACAGACACAAGGTGCATTTGTTCGCATCTACCTTCAGACTGCCAAAGAGCGCACCGGCTCTGGGAAGTGCGATGACATCGGGCGCTACCGCCTTGGTGGGCAACTGAGAGAGCAAATGCGATAAGGCCATCTCCAGCGTAGCCCGTTTGTCTGAAAGGATGTTGAACGGAGCAGGCTTGGGCACGCCTTGGGCGGGAGCTGCTTGCAGAGCAGCATCCAGCGTAGGGACCGTGGAGGCTGTGATCAACCTGAAATGCTCACCCGCAAAACCCAGGCCGCTCACAATAGCCTGCGCCTGGGCCATCTGCTCGTTCAATGCCTGCAGATATTGCGGAGCTTCGGTATCGCCTACCAGCACCCAAACCTGATTGGCCCCTTGCGCAAAGGCCGCCAGCCACACGTCCAGACCCACGCTGGCGTTGTGCCACAAGGCCAGCGGCAACACACGTGCAGGCACGCCGTGGGCACGCCCTGCACTCGCTAAACGGCCAAGTTCATTGATGCGCTCCGTGCCTTCTTTCTGGCTATGGAGCAGCAAGGCCGCGTGGCGCCCACCCCCTGCGGAATAGGCACTCAGCATGGTGTGAATGCGCCTGCCCAAATCCACAGGGCCAGGATATGCAAAACTCAATGCACCGGTGGGACACACCGTGCTGCAGGCGCCGCAGCCCATGCAAAGATGGGGTTCCACGACAATACCGGCAGTCAAGGGCGCGGCCAAGCCTCGAACACGACCAGCGGTCTTGCCTTTGAGCGAAGCGTCCGAGCGAATGGCCTGTGTGGAACACACATCAATGCACGCTGAGCAACCTATTTGCTGGTTGCGGCTGTGCGCACAAAGCCTCTGCTCGTAATGAAAGTACTTGGGTTTTTCGAACTCGCCCACCATCTCGCGCAGCTCCATGGCCACGCGAATGAGCTCATCGTCGCTCGCCGCATGAAAGTAGCCTTGCGGTGGTTCGTGCATGGTGAATGCCGGCACAGCCTGCAAATCCAGCACCATATCGAAGCGCCCTTCTTCGGCGCGCGCACTTCGATTGAAATCGATGGCACCGGCAGCCTGACACACGTCCACACAATCCCGGTGCGAAGTGCAGCGCGCCAGATCCACCTGATAGCCAAAGTCGATGGCGCCTTCAGGACACGCCGCAATACAGGCATTGCACCGCGTGCACAAATCCAGATCTATGGGATTAGAGCTTTCCCAGGACGCTTCAAAAGCGCCCAGCCACCCTTTCAAACCAGTCAGGTGCCCGCGCATGACCACGCGCTCATGCTGTTGCGGCAACTCACCGCCCTCGACCAACAGCGTCACATCAAGCTTGCCGTCCAACATGGCCGCGGCAGCCTCTGCGCGAGGGCCTGATCCAATCACAAGGCAGCGCCCTACCGAGCGATAGCTCACGGTGGGAACAGGTTCGGGCGGGGGCAACTGCGCCGCAGCGATCAATGCAGCCAGCTTCGCGGTGGCGGCTGAGCCGTCACGCGACCAGCCCCCGGTTTCCCGGATATTGACGAAACGGATGGGACGCTCTGCAAGACCGGGAGCGCCCTCGGTCTGCTCGGCCAGTTCCTGAAACAGTCGGCTCTCCTGCGTACAGGCCACCAGCAGTTCTTCGCCCGATTTGGCAGCGCGCTGAAACGCTGGCGCTTCACGCCGGCAGAGCACGGAGTGAACGTCAGCAATACCGTCGGCGTTAGCCTTGGGCGTTGCCTCCAGCGCCCGGGCCAGCGCCGGGCGGTCCAGGGTCATGGTGCGATTGCAATCGCATATCAGGGTCTTCATCGTGGGCTTTCAACGCGGCCGCATCGGGATCTGCGGCGGGTGAAATGGCAGCCGGTACATTGCCGGCAGCGCATTCATGGGAAATATCTTCTTGGGGATCCGTCGCACTGAGCAAAGCTTCCTGCGCGATGGCCTCGCTGGAGGTCTCGTCTGGCTCAACCAGGCCCAGGTAGGCGCTTTGTGCCATTTTCTTGAGCATCGCGGCCGGCAGCGGATCAGGCGTGTTGTAGTCTTCGATGTAGGTGTCCAGCCCATCCATCACATTGAAGTGGGGATCGGCAAAGAGTTTCTTGAGCGCCGCATTGCGCACCTCACCGCTGACACCTGGCGTCACAAAGCGCGTGAAATCAGACTCTTGGGTGAGTGCCGCCACGTCATCCAGAGTCGGCGAGGCGGGCTGTTCATCGTTTCCGGGAGAACCAGCGTTTAGCCCAAGCTCTTCAGGCAGGGTCGCAGGCAGTGCCGCCGAATCGGGAACCGCTACGTCCGATAAGTCCTCTGTGGCAGCCGCGTCGCTTTGCCGGGCCCGCACTTTGCGCTGGGACCAACGCGAGAAAAAGCCGTCGTTGTCTGTCATGGCGCTCAGAGCCGCTTTTCTGGATCAACGAACGAAGCCGGGCGTTTTCGCTTTTTGGGCTCGGGACGGTAGTGCACGTCCACATACTCCTGCAGCGCGGCGCGCACGCTTTCATCCAGCGGGCAATTGTCGACCCGCTCCTGCGCGTCCAGCCAGCGGCCGCACTCGTTATAGGACAAGCTTACGCTTTCAGGCCAGGCCTGAGAGGGGTCCGCATGATCAGTGCGCCACATCACGAACCAAACTGGAGACCCCGAAGTGAGGTTCAGGTAGTAGCCTTCGGCTTCGTCGCGGTACAGCGTGACGGGCAGATTGGGAAACAGCCACTGCGCAGTCGAGCCGTCGTCGCGCAGCACGCGGCGCTCATCTCCGAAGCCGCCGTCATCGATCACTACCTCCGCGACCGTAAAGCGCCACTCTTCCCAGCGAGTAGGCTGACGCTGACGGTCAATACGCACCGCGGCGCGCATGGAGAGGGGATTTTCGTTCGCAAACACTGTGGAAGGCCCGTGGTCTGAATGCTTTGAAGCACCCAATAATGATGGCATCAACTCAGTTTAGCCCAGCCAGCCCACATGGGCCGATAGAAAAACCCACGAGGGGTAACCCTGAGCACAGATGTGAAGCATAGAGCATATGCTTATGGGGTAATATGGTCGCCATCCGGGCGATTACGCCAGTAGAGGTTAGCCAATGACTCAGCCAAACCCCGAGCGCGATGAGCGCAAGCATGTCCTTTCACGCCGCACCGTTTTTGCCGGTGCGGGTGTTGTAGGTGCCGCCGCAGCGGCAGCTGCTGTGCTCCCAGGCGTAGTTCAGCAGTCCACCACTGCCGCAGACGCCAAAGCGGCGCCCAAGTCCGCAGAGGGTTACCAACTCACTGAGCACGTGCAGCAGTATTACCGGACCGCCAAGGTCTGAGCGGGAGGAGCACAGCCATGCAACTCACCCGCAAAAACATTTCCGCTATTGGCCGCCCTCAGCATTCGGGCATGGTTGCCAACCTTGCCCGAGGTCTTGCACATGCCGTGCCCACCATCGACCGTCGCGCTTTCCTGCGCCGCTCGGGACTGGGCGTAGGTGCAGGTATTGCGGCCTCACAGTTGACACTGGTCAAGAAAGCCGACGCAGCAGATGCCACCAAGGCCGGCACTGGCACCGGTAAGGTCGAAGTCAAGCGCACCGTGTGCGGCCACTGTTCTGTCGGTTGTGCGGTAGATGCCGTGGTGGAAAACGGCGTCTGGGTACGCCAGGAACCAGTCTTCGACTCCCCTATCAACCTGGGTGCGCACTGTGCCAAAGGCGCCGCATTGCGCGAGCATGGCCATGGCGAATTTCGCTTGAAATACCCCATGAAGCTCGTCAACGGCAAGTACGAGCGCATCAGTTGGGACACAGCGCTGAGCGAGATCAGCGCCAAGATGCTGGAATTGAAAAAAGCCAGCGGCCCGGATTCGATCTTCATCGTTGGCTCCTCCAAGCACAACAACGAGCAGGCCTACCTGCTGCGTAAGTGGATGTCCTTCTGGGGCAGCAACAACACCGACCACCAGGCCCGCATTTGCCACAGCACCACAGTGGCTGGGGTTGCGAACACCTGGGGTTATGGTGCCATGACCAACTCCTATAACGACATGCAGAACGCCAAGGCGGCGCTCTACATTGGCTCCAACGCGGCAGAGGCGCACCCGGTGTCCATGCTGCACATGCTGCATGCCAAGGAACTGGGCTGCAAGATGATTGTGGTGGACCCACGGTTCACCCGTACGGCCGCCAAGGCCGACGAATATGTGCGTATCCGCTCAGGCACAGACATCGCCTTCCTCTTCGGTGTGCTCTACCAGGTGTTCAAGAACGGCTGGGAAGACAAAAAATACATAGAAGACCGTGTCTACGGCATGGACAAAGTGCGTGAAGACGTCCTGGCCAAATGGACGCCAGACAAGGTGCAGGAAGTCTGCGGCGTGGACGAAGCCACCACGTATAAAGTGGCCAAGATCATGGCCGAAAATCGCCCCAGCACGCTGGTGTGGTGCATGGGCCAGACGCAGCATACCATCGGCAACGCCATGGTGCGAGCCTCCTGCATTTTGCAACTGGCCCTGGGCAACATCGGCAAATCAGGCGGCGGCGCCAACATCTTCCGCGGCCACGACAACGTGCAAGGGGCCACCGACGTCGGCCCTAATCCAGACTCGCTGCCGGGCTACTACGGTCTGGCTGAAGGTGCCTTCAAGCACTTCGCCAATACCTGGAACGTGGACTTCGAGTGGATCAAGAAGCAGTACGCGCCTGGCATGATGACCAAGTCGGGCATGACGGTATCACGCTGGGTCGACGGCGTACTTGAGAAGAACGAACTGATCGACCAGGACAGCAATCTGCGCGGCCTGTTCTTCTGGGGCCATGCGCCCAACTCGCAAACGCGCGGTCTGGAGATGAAGACCGCACTCGACAAGCTCGACCTGCTGGTCGTCATTGACCCCTTCCCAAGCGCCACAGCAGCCATGGCCGCCATGCCTGGCAAAGCAGGAGATCTGAACCCCAACCGCGCAACCTACTTGCTGCCTGCCTGCACGCAGTTCGAGACAAGTGGCTCCTGCACAGCCTCCAACCGCTCGCTCCAGTGGCGGGAGAAGGTGATAGAGCCGCTGTGGGAGAGCCGCACGGACCACATGATCATGTATCAGTTGGCCGAGAAACTGGGCTTTGGCAAAGAGCTGGTCAAGAACTACAAGATGCAGAAGGTCAAAGGCATGGATGAGCCCGTGCCCGATGACATCCTGCGCGAAATGAACAAATGCGTCTGGACCATCGGCTACACCGGCCAGAGTCCAGAGCGTCTGCAGGCCCACATGCGCAACATGAACGTCTTTGACGTCAAAACGCTGCGCGCCAAGGGTGGCATTGACAAGGCCACTGGCTACAAGCTGGATGGCGATTTCTTTGGCCTGCCATGGCCTTGCTGGGGCACGCCCGAGTTGAAACACCCAGGCACGGCCAACCTGTACGACAACAGTGCCCACGTGATGGACGGCGGCGGCAACTTCCGCGCCAACTTTGGGGTGGAACGCGAAGGCGTTTCGCTGCTGGCAGCCGATGGCTCACACAGCAAAGGCGCAGACCTCACCACCGGGTACCCTGAGTTCGATCATTTGCTCCTGAAAAAGCTAGGTTGGTGGGGCGAGCTCAGTGAGGCCGAGCAAAAGGCAGCTGAAGGCAAGAACTGGAAGACTGACCCGACTGGGGCGATCATCCGCGTGACCATGAAAAATCACGGCTGCCACCCCTTTGGCAATGCCAAGGCACGTGCTGTGGTCTGGAACTTCCCTGACCCTATCCCGCAACACCGCGAGCCCCTCTACAGCACGCGCGCCGATCTGATAGACAAGTACCCCACGCACGAGGACAAAAAAGCATTCTGGCGTCTGCCCACGCTCTTCAAAACGGTGCAAGACAAGAACAAGGACATCGGCAAGACGTTCCCGCTGATCATGACCTCCGGGCGGCTGGTCGAATACGAAGGTGGCGGAGAGGAAACCCGCTCCAACCCATGGCTGGCCGAGTTGCAGCAGGAAATGTTCGTCGAGATCAACCCACGCGCTGCCAACGACCGTGGTATTCGTGATGGTGACCAGGTCTGGGTGAAGACCCCACCCATGGCCGCGCTGCCTGACTTCAAGGGACTTAAGGTGAAGGCCATGGTGACCGAGCGTGTAGACGCTGGCACCGTATTTCTGCCCTTCCACTTCTCTGGTCGATGGGGCGGCATGGACCTGGCCAAGTACTACCCTGAAGGCGCGATGCCTATCGTGCGAGGGGAGGCCATCAACACTGCCACCACCTATGGTTACGACAGCGTCACGATGATGCAGGAGACCAAGACAACCGTGTGCCAAATCGAAAAAGCAGCATAAGGAGAACAATATGGCACGAATGAAGTTCATTTGCGACTCCGAACGCTGCATCGAATGCAACGGCTGCGTCACCGCCTGCAAGGCTGAGAACGATGTTCCATGGGGCGTTAATCGTCGCCGTGTGGTCACCATGGGCGATGGCCAGCCTGGAGAGAAAAGCATTTCAGTGGCCTGCATGCACTGCAGCGATGCGCCCTGCATGGCGGTTTGCCCGGTTGATTGCTTCTACCGGACTGACGAAGGTGTGGTGCTGCATGACAAGGACGTCTGCATTGGCTGCGGATACTGCAGCTACGCCTGTCCATTTGGCGCGCCGCAGTTCCCCAGCAATGGCACCTTCGGCATGCGCGGCAAGATGGACAAATGCACGTTCTGCAATGGCGGTCCGGAAGAAACCGGCAGCGCTGCAGAAAATGAGAAGTACGGCCGCAACCGCCTTGCCGAAGGCAAGCTCCCCGCGTGCGCGGAAATGTGCTCAACCAAAGCCCTTCTAGCTGGCGATGGCGACGTCGTGGCCGATATCTTCCGCACCCGTGTGCTGCACCGCGGCAAGGGCAGCGAAGTCTGGGGATGGGGCACTGCCTACGGGAAGCCAAAGTCATGAAGCACCACAACCATCAAAACCCAAACTCGCAACAACCCAAGGCGCGCCTGGTTTTGATTGCAGCGGCGATGACCGTGCTTTTGGCTGCTTGCAGCGAGAAGCCACAAACTGCAGGCACCACGCATTCAGCTGCCGATCAAAAACCGTGGAACGGCGGGCAGAAAGCCTTCGACGCCCCTGGCTGGACGCCTGGGGACAAGGCCAGCTGGGACGCGCAGATCAAGCAGCGCAACCGCGGCCAGAACGAATACGTGCGCATGGCGCCGTAGAACCAAAGCGGAGGCCCCTACGATGAAAACGGTGTTCTCTCGCTGGTTGGCGTTAGGCTTGCTGGGCGCAGCCAGTGCCTTGGCACAGGCGCAGACTTCTCCCGCAGTGGAGCCGGTGGCACAAGCTGCCCCAAGCTCCGCTCCGACTGATACCCAAACAACAGCTCCCGCTGCTGCAACTGCCCCGGCTGCGGCAGCTGTTACCCCGGACGCAGCCAAAGGCCCACCCCCTAATTTTGTGGCGCCGGCCGAGCCCAAGGCAGATGACAGCAATGCCGCACGCGCCAAATCCCAACCGGGCAACAATGCCCCTTTCTGGCGCAGCGTACGTGGGTCCGGCGAGGTTTCGGGCATCACGAATATTCAAGGTGCCGAAGCCGGTGTGTTGATTCAGCGCTTTGAAAACTATCCTGGCGTCAGCTACACCACGGCAGGCGAAGCTTGGCGGCAGGTGCGTAACCGCATCATCATTCCCTACGGCGGTTCACTGCTGCTGATTGTCCTGGTGGCCATCGGTATTTTTTACTTCACGCGCGGCGCCGTAGGCCATGAGCATCCAGAAGGTGGCAAGCGAATCGAGCGTTTCACCCCGTTTGAGCGCTCTGCCCATTGGCTCAACGCCATTGCATTTGTACTGCTGGGCGTTTCCGGTCTGGTCATGGCTTTCGGCAAGTTCCTCATGCTGCCATGGATGGGACACTCCCTCTTCGGGTGGATCACATTCGGTTTGAAGACCTTGCACAACTTCGTCGGCCCCCTGTTTGCCGTGTCGTTGTTGGTCATCATCGTGACCTTCATGAAAGACAATATTCCCCGCGCATGGGATTGGCTGTGGGTCAAGAAAGCTGGTGGACTTTTCTCCGGCCAGGAAGTGCCATCGCACCGCTTCAACGCGGGGGAGAAAGCTGTTTACTGGTTTGGCGCCTTGCTGCTCGGCGTCACGGTCGTCGCCTCCGGCCTGGTGCTGGACCACCTGATCCCGAACATGCTCTACACCCGTGGCCAGATGCAAGTGGCGCACATGTTCCATGCCATTGCCGCCGTGCTGATGCTGTGTATCATCTTCGGGCACATCTATCTGGGAACCATCGGCATGCGAGGCGCCTACAAGGCTATGCGCACGGGTTACGTCAGCGAAGGCTGGGCCAAGGAACACCATGAGCTTTGGTACGACGACATCAAAGCAGGCAAAATTCCTGCGCAACGTTCCGGTGAAGCTTCTGTAAAACCGGCTGCGTCACTGCCCAAAACCCGCGAAGCCTGAAGCCCCACACGCCCAAGCATACGGAGATTTCATATGAAAGCCTGCATCGCGCTGATGGCTCTTGCTCTGACCACTGGCAGTGCCTTGGCCAAATTGCCACCCCTGTCTGATGAAGCCAAGGCCAAAGCCGCTGAAGCTGCCGCCAAAACGGCCTGGAGCGACAAGGTCGCGGGCTATCAGTTGTGCCAATCGCAGGATCGGGTAGCGGCAACCTACCTTGCACAGGCCCGCGCAGCGGCCAAGACAGTGCAGCCCGTAACCACGCCGTCTTGCACAGACCCTGGCCCTTTCAGCTATACGCCTCCGGAACCCAAGCCTATTGAAGCGTCCGGGGCGCATTCGCCCCCCGCCACTGCAGCAACTCCGCCCAGCAGCGGACAACCTACGGCTGCCCCTACGGGGACCAAACCCTGATTTACACGTCGCTTCCAGCTGCAGAGGCCTCGCTTGGCTTTGAAACAGAAGCACCCACACTTGCGCCCCTGCCCTCTGCGCCCCGCATGACGCATGCCGGTGTCGCACTGCTGCGCGACATCGAAATTCTCGACCAGCACGGCGTGCGTCGCAGCATCCAGATTCCCGCCGAGCGCCCTCTTACGGTTTTTATCGACAAGCGCGAGCTGGTCACACTGATGACGCTGGGAGTGCGCCCCGAGCTGCTGGTGCTGGGTTATCTGCTGAACCAGCGCTTGATCGCGAAGCTGGAAGATGTCACTTCCATCACTGTGGATTGGGAAGTGAACGCTGCGGCGGTCACCACCAGCGCAGGCATTGCAGACCTGGAATCACGCACCGCGCACCGCACCGTGACCACAGGCTGCGGTCAGGGCACGGTATTTGGCGACGCTATGACCGCACTGGGCGACATTCAATTGCCCGACGCTCGCTCTGCCCGCATTACTCAAACGCAGCTGTACGGCCTGCTAGATACCCTGCGCCAGCGCGACAGCGTGCACCGCCGAGCGGGTTCCGTTCATGGCTGCGCGCTGTTTGAAGGCAAGCGTATGCTGGTCTTCGTAGAAGATGTGGGTCGCCACAACGCCATCGACACCATTGCGGGCTGGATGCTGATGCATGGCGTGACGGGGGCTAACAAGGTATTTTTCACCACGGGCCGCCTGACCAGCGAAATGGTCATCAAGGCCGCGCAAATGGGCGTACCCATCGTCGTCTCACGCAATGGCGTCACCGCCATGGGCCATGATCTGGCCTCGCAGCTGGGCATGACGCTCTTTGGCCGTGCTGCCAATCGACACTTTCTTTGCTATACCGGCTTCGACCGATTCGACGCCGAGCCCGATTTGCAGCCCCAAGCCCTGCACCAGCCTGAAGCGCACGCCATCGTCGGCTGACCCTTCGTGTGCATGCCGGCCACAGTCATGGTCAAGGTCGTGGTAAAAATGCCGTTACATGAACACCATGACCGACAGCTGGGCGCTGGCTTGGCAACTCATCACCCACGCCGATTCTGAACTCGTCCATATCACCCTGCTGTCCCTGCAGGTCAGTGCGACCGCCTGCCTTGTAGGGTCACTGATCGGCCTGTTGCTTGGTGCATGGCTCGCAGTGGCCAAGTTTCCTGGACACGGGCTGCTGGTCTGGCTAGTCAATACGCTGCTGGCGCTTCCTGCGGTGGTGGTCGGTTTGCTGGTCTACCTGCTGCTTTCGCGATCTGGGCCACTCGGGGAGCTTGGCATTTTGTTCACGCCACCAGCCATGGTGGTCGCGCAGAGCGTACTGGTCACCCCGCTCATTGCCGCACTTTCTCGACGTCTGGTGCTTTCGGCATTGGCCGAGGGAGGCAGCCAGTTGCAATCGCTGGGCGCGCGTCCACTGACTGCGTCTCTGCTGATGCTGGTGCATGACCGCATGGGCGTAGTCACCGTGCTGCTAACCGCGTTCGCCCGAGCCATCGCGGAAGTTGGTGCGGTCATGATTGTCGGTGGCAATATTGCTGGCGTGACTAGGGTGATGACCACCACCATCGCTCTGGAAACCAGCAAGGGCGATCTTGCCTTGGCGCTAGCCCTGGGCTTTGTATTGCTCGCAGTGGTGGGGGCGGTCAACGGCGCTATTGGTCTGATGCAGTGGCTTGCCAATCGCCCCGAACGCAGACGCCCTCCGGCCAGCGGGCCCCAACCAACGACGCTGCCAGCCCGGGCTCTTGCTCCCGACCCAATCGCGGCCATGGCCGCTCCCCTCATCGTAGTTGACCAGGCCACCGTGCGATTCAACCAGTTGGTCGCCCTGAACAAGGCCACGCTCACCGTGAACCGCAGCGACCGCCTGATTTTGGTAGGCGCCAACGGCTCCGGCAAGACCACGCTGCTGCGCCTGATGCACGGCTTGCTGCCATGCGATGAAGGCCGCTGTGAACTATTGGCGCTACAGCCCGAAGGCAGGCAACCCCGCGCCTCCATGCTGTTTCAGCGCCCATTCCTGCTCAGCCTCTCCGTGAAGAGCAACATATGGATCGGCCTTTGGCTCTACGGCGTACCAGCCAGCGAACGCCATGACCGCTGCCAACGCGCGCTCGCCCGCGTCGGCCTGCTGGAACACGCAGAACGCCCCGCTCGCCAGCTTTCAGGCGGCCAGCAACAGCGCCTGGGCCTGGCTCGCGCCTGGGCTTTGCAACCCGACATTCTGTTTATGGACGAACCAACGGCAAGTCTCGACCCCAGTGCCAAAGCTGAAATCGAGCGCTTGATAGAAGAAGTGGCCTCCACTGGCGTCACCATCGTCATGAGCACGCACAACCTGGGTCAGGCCAAACGCCTGGCTACGCGCGTGGCTTACCTGCAGGGAGGTCACCTCATTGTGCAGAGACCCGTCCAGGAGTTCTTTGAAGGCGATCCGCTGCCGACTGAAGCTGCGCAGTTTCTGCAGGGCGAGCTTGGATGGCGTTAAGTCACCCACTGGCCTTCAAATGTCCGAGCCTGCCTAGAGCAGAAGGCTTTCCTTCTGCTCCTACCTTCACCCCACCCCCCCCAGCGCTCAGAGGAATTTCGTTTGATCACTCCCTGGCGAACTCCAGCACTGAAGATAGAGCATCTTCGCCAACGGTGTCAGTCACCATAAGGCACAACTGATGCTGGCCAGAGGGCAAAGGACCCGAGGCCAGCCCGGAATCTTCCGTCAGCGTAATGGGCTCTCCAAAGGCGATCACAGGCTGCCCGTCTTTTTCATAAACTTTGTTGCGTTCCAGGTCGTACATCAGGTGCACAGGGGTCAGAACGTCTCCTACGGACAGGTCGCTGTCGACACGATCGGCTGGTGCATCAACATCATCCAGGTCGATATTTTGAAGGCCCTGGATTTCCATGCTCAATTCGCCATCTTCATCCTTCTCCACCCGCACGATGAGCATGGAAAGCTCTGGTTCTTCGCCACCAGCGCGCTTGAGCAGCACGGGCGCGCCTAAACTGTAGGCAGGTCCGCTGTCCTCTGTGGCCGCCTCATAGCGCAAGGTCTCCAGCAGCAGCGGCTGGCCGTCGAGAAGCAACCAATCGTCGGTATCAAACAGTGCAATGCCTGTGGGAAGGACCAACGCACCCGCAATCGGAAGCGAGCCTATCAGCCGCGCGGGACCGCCCAGGTTGGTTTGCACAAGCATCAGGTCTGCATCTTCCACCCCATAGAGGCTCGCGATGTTGGCTTCAATGACGCTCACACCCACCGTGCTGACCTGCAATGGAGAGATCTCGATGATCGAAGGCTTGATGCTGACTTGCCGTACGTGACGCTGAACCAAAGAGAGATAGCCGGCCGGCATGTTCATACTGGCGTACATCTGAGCATGCAGCTCGCTTTGCTGACCTTTAGGGAAGTAAATGCTCAAACCGGTTGCATGAGCCGCCCGAGGGCCCGCCGCGTTGAAGTGCACGGCGCGGAGAAGGGCCTCCTGAAGCGCCTTTTGCTCGGCGCTCGCAATGCCTTCTGCAGCCAGCAGGGCGGCAAAGTGCCCCAGGTCCACCAGATTGAGTTGGGGCTTATCGAGCGCCATGATGGACTCATTCCCAAACGAAATGGCACGCAAGCGCTGTTGCGCGACACGCTTGAAATGCTCAATGGTCGGATCGACTTCTGCAGCGGCGGTATCGGCCTTGGCCGCGGCGAGATGTTGAGACTGAGCGAGCAAGGGCGGCCAGAAGGCCGACTCTCTGGTGCCAGCCTTGGCCATCGCCGCCCGGGCAACTTCTGGGTTGTAGCTGGTCAGCATCGCGCGTGCCCACACGTCAATCTGTTGCATCAGGGCTGGAATTTTCTCCATATCCATGATGCTGAACGTGGAGTAGTCGGCCAAACCGGTAATTTGTTTGATCGGATTGCGCCCGCTTTCACGTTTCTGCTTGGCCAGAAACGCTTCGGCGCTGGCTCGGCCAAAGTCGGCCATTGAAATATCTGGCTGACCGGTGAGGGTTTGGGTGTTAGCTTGCCAATCCCAGCCGCTGCCAGGCTCCAATTCTTGTGAGGCGCCCAGGAAGCGGGCATACGGTTGAAGCCTGTGTGCCACTTCCACAGTGGCCATCAGGCAGGCATCGAAGCCGATGTAATCCAGCTTGATACCGCTGGTTTTTTGAGCGGAGCTTAACGCGTTGGCCAATGCGGAAATGCTCATGACTCCAGGGCCGTCGGGGAAGTTTTCATCCTTGCCAAAACCGAAATAGCCACCCCCATGGTCCCACATCATCAGCATATAGCGCTCGGCCGGGGCAGTCTTGTAACCCCAGGCGAGGAAATCCTCAAGCGTGGCAGACTCATCCATGTTTTGACTGCCCAGATCCTGCAATTCATTGAGGCGAGCGTCTGCCAATTCGAAACGTTTGACGGTTTTCCAGTTGCTGACCAGGCCCTTCGGATCGACCTTGTCCGCGCCGCCGGTAGTAATCAGCACACGCACCTCGGAGTTCCCAGGCGTGCTCAACATCTCTCGCAGGTTGTGAGTGGCTTGATCGGAACCGCTTTCAAGATCGGAACCGAGCATGTACACCAGAACCGTTGTTCTGACCTTGGTGCCGTCATCATTGTCACCACCGCCACATGCGGCAAGGCCTGCAGCCAACATAGCTGCGGAGGAGGCAAGGAAATGTCTGCGGTCTAGAAGCAAAATTGGGACTCCTGAGTTCGGATAGCTATAAAGTAAGAGCGACTCCAACGAGGAACAAGTCAGTCAAGGTGGCTCAAGGCGCATCTTGCAATCGCTCATCCTCTCGAACATATCGCTCGGGCTAACCCTAAGTATGTTAGCGGCAAAGCCAATGCTTGCTCGGGAGGTTGCCTAAAATTTATACCTAAGGTACTCATAAATTACAAACCATCAGCCTTCACGCGGACTGCGCCAATACCATGGGCTTGCACACAGCATGGCGCTGCAAGGTGAGATTTCTTTTTGAGGCGACACCACTGCAAGCGTTGGTCTGCAATCTCACTCTGCCATCGGCCGCCCCTCCTGCGCCGATTGCACGAAAGCACGCACCACAGCGCTGTCCTGCCGCTCAGCCAAACAAACCACGTGTGCATAGGTACGGACCTTCGCGTCGTTGATTCGCACTGCACGCAGGCGTGGACCCGGTACATATTCCACCTCTGAGACGGCGGCCACTCCGACGTTCTGAAGCACCGCCTCTCGAATGATTTCCCGGCTGGCGATCTCCATGACCACTTCAGGCGTGACACCCGCCACCTCCAGTGCCGCCTCAATCGCCTTGCGAGTAGTGGAACCAGATTCCCGCAGAATCAGTCGCTCTCCCTGCAGTTCGGCGATTCCGATACTTCGCCTCTGAGCAAATCGATGCTCGGACGAGCAGAAGATCGTTACTGCATGTTCGCTATAGGGCACTGAAACGAAACGCTCGTCGCTCGCCACCTGAGCGAGTACGCCTACGTCCGCACTGTAGTTGGCCAGCCGGTCCAGTACCTGCTGGGAATTTCCTGTGCTCACGGACACCTTGATACCCGGATAGCGCTGATTGAATGCCACCAGCATACGTGTGACGTGCGAGGGCCCCACCGCCGCGACACGCACCTGACCTGTGCGCAGTTCGCCCGACTCCTGCAGCAATTGCACAGCCTCTGCTTCGAGAGCAAAAATCTGCCGAGACAGACTTGCCAGACGCTCGCCCATCTGGGTCGGCCTGACCCTGCGTCCGGATCGATAAAAGAGCTCGACCCCATACAGCGCCTCCAACTACCCCACTTGCGTGGTCACTGTGGGCTGGCTCACATGCAGGCGTTGCGCTGCCGCGGTAAAGCTGCCGGTGGTGGCCACGGCATGGAAGGAGCGCAATTGTGTGAGTCGCATCGGTAGGTACAGGCGGAGCCCGCAAGGTATGAATCGATCTATAGATTTAACCAATGGTCAGTGACAAAAATTTGAATGCACTAAATAGCTCCGCAGCTGTCATCTGTCACGCAACTGTCAAACGAGGTCGAAATACTGCACCTATCCCTGTTGCAAGGTCCATCGCCGAGAGGCGTGCAAGGCCTCCGTCCCATGAACTCCATCGTCTTGAAAGCCAGTTCCGTCAATCGCAGTTACGGCGATCATCGGGCGCTGCGCAATGTCTCGCTTGAAATCCGACGCGGTGAGCGGGTGGCACTGCTCGGTGCATCTGGATCCGGTAAGTCGACCCTCATCCGCTGCCTGTGCGGGCTGGAAACCATTGACCCGGATGGTGGGCAGATCGAAGCTTTCGGTCAGTTGCTGCAGGCACGAGGCCGCATCAGCCCGGATATCCGTGCGCAGCGCCGACGCATCGGCGTCATTTTTCAACAATTCAATCTGGTCGGCCGCCTGAGCGTAATGCACAACGTCATGACCGGCTTGTCTGCCAAAGCGCCGCTTTGGCGCGCATTGGCAGGCCGCTACGGCATGGGGGACCGGGCCAGGGCACTTGACGCGCTGGACTCCATCGGCCTGGCGCCGCAAGCCTTTCAGCGTGCCTCCACACTTTCAGGTGGCCAGCAGCAGCGGGCAGCGATTGCCCGCGTGCTATTGCAAGGGGCCGAGCTGGTATTGGCTGATGAACCCGTGGCCTCTTTGGACCCTTCATCCACCCACCGGGTGATGGAACATCTAGCCGAATTGAACCGTAACGCGGGAATGACGCTAGTCGTGAGCTTGCACCATGTGGCACTGGCCAAGCGCTACTGCGACCGCGTGGTGGCTTTGCGCCACGGCGCGCTCGTGTACGACGGACCCGTGGCGGCACTCACGCCCGCCTTTCTTGAGCACCTCTATGGCACTGCTGCAGCCGATTTGCTCCAAGAGCCTGGCTCAGACACTTCCGTGAGCGAAATGCCCCCATTGGCACTCGCAGCCTGATTCCAGTATTCACATCTTCCCCCGTTCACTCCCAAAGCAACCCTCATGTTCAAACTACGCACCCTCGCCATCGTTGCACTTTCTGCCGCAGCCGCTTTCGCCCACGCACAGGAGATCAACTTCGGCATCATCGCTACCGACTCTGCCTCCACCCAGCGCGACCGCTGGGAGCCCTTCTTTCGCGATATGGAAAAGAAAACTGGGCTTAGCGTGAAGTCGTTCTATGCACCAGACTACGCGGGCGTCATCGAAGCCATGCGTTTCAACAAGATCCAGGTCGCCTGGTACGGCAACAAGTCGGCCATGGAGGCCGTCGACCGTGCCAACGGCGAGGTTTTCGCGCAGGTCATGTTTTCCGACGGTAGCTTCGGCTACAAAAGCTTGCTCATCACGCGCCAGGACAGCCCCCTGAAGTCGTGGGAAGACGTGGTCAAGAATGGCAAGTCACTCAATTTCGGCATAGGCGATCCGAACTCCACTTCGGGCTTCCTCGTGCCGACCTTCTACCTGTTCTCTCAGAACAAGATCGACTACCGCACTGCCTTCAAAACGACGCGCAACGCCAGCCACGGCACCAACATCCAGGCCGTGCTGGCCCGCCAGATCGACGTGGCGACCAACAATACCGAGGAGTTGGACAAGCTCAAGGCCAACAAGCCCGAGTTGGCCAGCCAATTGCGCGTGCTGTGGGAAAGCCCGTTGATCCCGAGCGACCCTTTTGTGTGGCGCAAGGACCTGGACCCGGCCGTCAAAGCCAAGATCAAGAACTTCGTTCTGAACTATGCGAAGACGGATGAGCAAGAAAAGACCATCCTCAAGAACATCTACAACTATGGTGGCTTCCGAGAGTCCAGCAATGATCAGTTGTTGCCGATTCGCCAATTGGAGTTGTTCAAGGACCGCAGCAAAATCGAGAACGATCCCAAGGTGGATGCGGCCACACGAGCCAGGCAGTTGGCCGACATCGACGCCAAGTTGGCGGCGCTGAAGCTGTGAGCACCGCGACACTCATTCGCATGGCACCGAGCGCGGCCTCCCTGGCGCAGTTGCGGGCGCGAGCCGAAAGCGAGCGGCCGGGCCTGCTCACTTACGTGGCCTGGGCCGCGGTGCTGGGCTTACTGGCTTGGGCTTGGCAAGGGGCCGAAATCCGGCCGCTGGACTTGATTCGCGACGCCGGCAACATCGGCACTTACGCCAGCGATTTCTTCCCCCCCGACTTTCGCGACTGGCGCATCTACGCCAAGGAGATGCTGGTCACGGTGCACATCGCCATATGGGGAACCGTGCTGGCTCTGGTGGCCGCCGTGCCCGCAGGCCTGCTTTGTGCTTCCAACGTAGCGCCAGCGTGGGTATACCAACCCATGCGCCGTCTCATGGATGCCTGCCGCGCTATCAACGAGATGGTGTTCGCTATGCTGTTCATCGTGGCTGTCGGGCTCGGTCCTTTCGCAGGCGTTCTGGCGCTGGCCATCCACACCACGGGTACGCTGGCCAAGCTGTTCTCCGAGTCGGTCGAAGCCATCGACCCGCGCCCGGTAGAAGGCATTCGCGCTACCGGCGGCCATCGTCTGGTGGAAGTGATCCATGGCGTCATTCCACAGGTGCTGCCGTTGTGGCTCAGCTTCACGCTATACCGCTTCGAATCGAACGTACGATCCGCTTCGGTGGTCGGCATGGTGGGTGCGGGCGGTATCGGTGTGGTGCTGTATGAGGTGATACGCAGCTTCCAATACGGCCAGACCGCGGCCGTACTCCTGATACTGGTGGTCACGGTGTCGTTGATCGATCTGGTGTCGGCCAACGTAAGGAAGCGATTCATTTGAGAGCGCGTTTCCCTTGCCGTTGGTGCTGGCCATGGAAAGCGATGCCCGTCGCGATGCCGTGCTGCAGCAGGTCCTGCCCCTCTCCAAGACGCCCCCGTACGGCTGTCAGCCTTCATCGAAGAGTTGGGCATGCGCACGCACTTTACGGAATATGGCGTTTCAGAGGCAGAGGCCGGGAGAATGGTCGCGCACGCCACGTCGGGTGCACGCGGTCGCATTTTTCATGAGCGCTGGCCCTGACTTGAACACCGACACCGCTTGAGTGCCCTACCCGGTCGTTTCCCGTTTCCTTGTGTTGCGCTTCCCGCCAATGCACAATTTCTCACCCCCCACATGAGCCTCATTCCTCATACCCCCGCAAGCAGCTCCACGCACTTTGATCTCATCGTCGTGGGCGCCGGCATCGTCGGCTTGGCGCACGCTTACGTGGCCGCATGTCGAGGTCTCAAGGTCTGCGTTTTGGAGCGCGATGCGGCCTGCGTTGGCGCCTCCATCCGCAACTTCGGCTTCGTCACCGTCACAGGCCAGGCCGCAGGCGATACGTGGCGCCGTGCACGCCGCTCCAGGCAAGTGTGGGACGCAGTAGCTCCGCAAGCTGGTATCGAAGTACTGCATCGCGGCCTCTACGTCCGCGCTCAGCGTCCGCTGGCACGCGCCGTGCTGGAAGCCTTCATGCACACCGAGATGGGCGAGGGCTGCGAATTGCTGGAACCAGCCGAAGCCGCGCTTCGCACGCCGTCCCTGCAGTTGGATGAGGCCCAGGCCGTGCTCTACAGCCCGCATGACCTGCGCGTTGAATCAAGCACGGCCATCGGCTTGCTGGCCCGTTGGTTGGCCGAGCAGCACGGCGTGGTCTTTCGATTCGGCGAATCGGTCCTGGAGGTATCTGCGCCAAGAGTGCGCACTTCGCTTGCCCTGTTGCATGCCGAGCGTGTGGCGGTTTGCACCAACAATGAGCTGCACGGGCTTTTTGCCGACCGTCTGGTCACCCAGGACTTGCGCCTGTGCCAATTGCAAATGCTGCGCGTGATGCCCGAAGCCGGCTTTCGGCTGCCGGGTTCGGTCATGGGTGATTTGAGCCTGGTGCGCTACCACGGCTATAGCCAGTTGCCAGAATCTGCGCCGCTACTGGCCCAGCTGCAGCAAGAGGAAGCGCCATCGCTGGCTCATGGGATCCACTTGATCGCGGTGCAAAGCGCAGACGGCTCGCTGGTAGTGGGCGACTCCCACCACTACAGCGCAGCCCCTGAACCGTTCGCGAAGGAGGCTGTGGATGCCCTGATCCTGCGCCACCTGCACGAGACGCTGAAACTCAAGCAAGCCACCGTGACCGCACGATGGGTAGGCACCTATCCATCTTCAGCCACTCGCGATTGCCTGATCGACGCACCCGACGACGCAACTCGGCTGATCCTTGTGACCAGCGGCACGGGCGCCAGCACCGCCTTCGGCATCGCCGAAGAGGTGTTCGCCGCCTGGTAACACCATCGATCCCTGAACCACCACCATAAACACGCTTGCAAAACCCAGGCCTTCCGTTTCCTCCGCCCGAGGTAAGCTGAGCGCCGTCGTCTTCGACCGGGCTGGCACCTAGCGAAAAGTTAAAGCTACATCTTCCAATTGTTTCGGCACCAAGCATTGGCTTGTACCCCTACCCCTTCCTGAATCCGACAAATGTCGGTGGCTATGGCATGGTCGCGGCTTACTCATTGGGCGTCACCGCAACATTCATTGTCGTGAGCTGGGCATTGCTCGTTATGGGTAATCGTCTTGGCAGTACGAAATCTCGCGACAGATACTCCTCCTGACCATGCTCATGGAACGCATCTTTCAGAGTTCGTAAGCATCATTCCCGCCGCGTTGTAGATGGCCGCTTTTTGGCCCATTGCGTGCCGCAATGGGCCAAAGAGCGCCTACTTCTTTTTTCTCTTCTCTTGCCGCTGAGTAGGCGCTGCGACTGGCATCTGCTGCTGCTCCAGCCAAAGAAGTGCCTCCACCTGGGTCACGAAACGCTGCAGATAAGCCGGCGAGATCTCCTGCATCACAGCCAACGCACGGTGGACCATATGGTGCGAGTTCAGCGGGCCGGCCTGCGGCGGCACTTGCTCCATGGTCTGGCGAAGGCGTCTCTCGGCAAACATGCGCGACCATGCGCCTCTAAACTGGCGAAGCGTTCCAAGCTCGCGCTGCGCGGCAGAGCCGGCAGATAACCCAGGCACGTCGGGTCCTGACGGTTCTGCGCTGGCGTGTCGCGCCGCCAACCCATCAGCCAGTCGCCCCAGCGGCCCACGTTCGCTCGATCGGCTGACAGGCGGCAACGATTTAGAGACCGATGATTCGCTCTCTGCTCCAAGCTGCGCTAATCGCGCTTCGAGCAACTCACGCGTGGCGCCTTGGTGGTCCTGCGCACGGCGAGCCATTGCGGCAATCAAGGCTTCACGCACAGACGGTGTCATGAGCCTTGTTGGCGTTTAGGACGAGGCATCGGTGCCATCTCGACGCGGCGATTGCGTGCACGCCCTGCAGCGTCCGCATTGGACGCCACTGCTTGCTCGGAACCGAAGGCGGCTGCAAAGACCTGGCTGGCTGGCACTCCGGACTCGATCAAAGCGCGGGTGACCGTAAGTGCCCTTTGTGCCGAGAGCTCCCAGTTGTCTGCAAATTTCGCTGCATTGGCATCGCGCGACTGACGCATGAGCCGATCATCTGTGAAACCACTCACCATGAGGATTTCATCGCGCTCACGCAAATAGCTTGTAAGCGGCGCTGCCAGGCTTTGCAGCAGGAGTTTGCCTTCGGGTTGAAGCTCATCGGAGCTGAAGGCAAACAGGACACTGCCGCTGATTCCGATACGTCCATCTGTCAGAGTTACGCGGCCAGCCGCCAACGGCGCCGCCAGAGCCTGTTCCAGGGTTTGGAGGCGTTGTGTTTGCTCTTCGCGCACACTACGTTCGACCTTCAAGCGTTCGGACAGCTCCATTTGCATGCCCAGCGCTGCCACCAGAATGAGTACGAAGGCGCCCAGCGCGCCCGCCATGAGATCACCGAACACTGCCCATACGGTGCCAGAGTTTTCACCGGCGTCCTGCGACAGATCATCGCCTTGCATAAGCTGATCAGAGGGGTACAAATCAGACCTCTCTGGCAGCTGCCAGTTGACGCAGTTCGTCGATGATCTGTTTCTGCGCCCCGGTGCTGAGCTCAATCACCTCACGCGCCTGGGCGACGTAATAGTCCAACTGCTCGTCGCTGCGGGCCAACGCCTTGGCCAGCGACGCTTCAATCACCTGCAACTGCGCCATGAGCTGCTCATTGCTCTCGCCGAAACGCTGGACTCCCGTCCCAAACGCCTCACCCAGGCTGGCGACCTCAACAGCACTACCCGTCAGTTGTGCGGACACCGTGTCCATTTGAGTCAGTTGAGTTCCTACCGTATCGGCAAATCGGCTGCTGGCGCGCTCCATCAATTCCGAGCTTGTTTCCACCAGTGCTTCTATCGCTCCCCGTTGCTCGGTTGAGGCCCGGTTTACGGTTTCGAGCAAGGTAGACAAGGTCTGCAAGATTTGACTACGCTCTTCCAGCATGGCGTTGTCTCGCTCCAGACTTGTCGTCAACTGTTGACGAAGCTCAGAAATGACTTCAGCGGCTGACTTCGGTGCCTCGGAAGCGGCCTGCATCAATTCACGGATCTCCCCCAAGGTATTGTGAGCCTGAGCTTCAAGCTGCTGGGTAATGCTGTCGCCAGTCCGCGCCAGGGTTTCACCCAGCCCTTGCCATTGCAGCGCACTGCGTTCACCAGCCTGTTGCCATTCGTCTCGCAAGGTAGTGGCCAGGGTCTGCAAGGAATCGGTCCAGGCAGATTGCCTCGCTTCCTGCTGGTCCGCAAAACTCCGATGGCGTTCTTCGAACATGGCGTTGTCGCGCACGACGCTGTCGTCCAGATGCTGTCTGAGTTGCACGATAACGTCCGCAGCAGCTTGGGGCGCCTGTGCGGCAGCCTGCATCAAGGCGTTGATTTCGCTCAGTGTGTTTCGCGCCTGGGCCTCAAGTTGCTGCGTGATGCTGTCGCCTGTACGAGCCATGGCCTCACCCAGCCCTTGCCATTGCTGTGCGCTGCGTTCTCCGGCCTGTTGCCATTCGTTTCGCAGAGCCTCGGCCAGCGTTTGCAATGAGCTTGTCCAGGCGGCCTGGCGGGACTCTTCCTGCTCGGCAAAGCTGCGACTGCGCTCTTCACGCAGGGCATTGTCCCGCGCCACACTATCGGCCAATTGCTGGCGCAACTCGCCAATGACTTCGCCAGCAGCGCGAGGGGCCTCGGCTGCGGCCTGCATCAGGGCATTGATCTCATCCAGAGTGTTGCGCGCCTGATTTTCCAGCTGTTGGGTGATAGCGTCACCAGTACGTGCCAGTGCATCACCAAGCCCTTGCCATTGTTCAGCGCTGCGCTCACCGGCTTGCTGCCATTCGTCTCTGAGCGCAGTGGCCAGTGCCTGCAATGATGCTGTCCAGGCGGCCTGTCGAGATTCTTCCTGCTCGGCAAAGCTGCGGCTACGCGCTTCCAGCAGCGCGTTGTCCCGAGCCACGCTCTCAGCCAATTGCTGACGCAACTCACCGATCACTTCAGCGGCTGCGCGCGGCGCATCTGAGGCGGCCTGCATGAGTGCACCAATTTCTTGTAAGGTATTGCGAGCTTGCGCTTCGAGTTGCTGCGTAATGCCGTCGCCCGTGCTGGCCAGGGTCTGGCCCAATTCACGCCATTGTTCTGCGCTACGCTGACCTGCCTGCTGCCATTCGTCTCGCAGCGCGGCTGCCATGGATTGCAAGGATTGGGTCCAGGCCGCCTGGCGGGAATCTTCCTGTGCGGCAAAGCGGCTTTGCAGGGCGATGTGCGCCTGCTCCAATTCCTGCGCCACGGTGTGCAGCGCCTGACGTTGTTGCGCGGCTTGCTCTGCGCCGTTTTGAGACTGCAAAGTCAAGGCCTCGTCCCAACGCGTTGCCAGCGCCCGCGCCTGATGGTCCATTCGCTCTGCCAGGTTGTCGACCAACTGGGTGCTGCGAGCGTCAAACGTGACGTTGAAGCCTTCCAAAGCCGTGCTGAGCGCACGCCCGGAGGCTTCGCTCGTCTGTTGGTGTGTGGCCAGCGCATCTGTCCACTGGCTAGTCATCCCCGCAGCGGCATCATTGAAGCGCGCAGTCATACCGTCCAGATTCAAGCGCACTTGCTCGGCCTGAGCCGCCTGCAGTTGCGCACTTTCTCGCGCCAAACCAGCCAGCGCCGCCTCTACCGCAGGTTGAATGGCCGCACCGGCCTCCCGGGCCGTTTGAGCAGCGGTCGCCGTGAGCGTGCGTTCGACCGACGCTGCCAAGCCCGTGTAGGCCGATTCGGTATTCGCATGAAAGCGAGTCTGATCAGCAGTCAGGCGATCAATCAGGGCGACTTGCTGGCTCTCCAATGCAGCCATGCAAGCGGAAATACGCTCGACCAGCTCGGGCATCAAGCCAACCTGCTGCTCCATCAAGCGCAGCGAAATCTCCCTCTGGTGCGAAGGCGTGAACGTGCGCAAGTGGGTCGCCATGGCCAAGTCCAGCCGTTCTGCAGCTCCCAACCGATCGCGTCTGGCCATGGCGGCCATCAAGCCCAGTGCCGCCGAAGCGCCCACCCCGGCGACCGACGTTCCAAAAGCCAGTCCCAGACCTCGTACAGGGGCTGCAAGCGCGTCGCGTATGGCCTGCAAGCCTTCGGCGCCCAGCAAAGCGGTGCCCGTGCCTTGCAAGGTCACCACCATGCCCAGGAAAGTACCAAGCATGCCCAGCAGCACCAGAAGGCCGGTCAGATAGGACGCAAGCACCGGACCAGGCAAGCCCGCCCGTTGTCCTTCCACCCTTTGCCGAACCACGGTGCGTAATGGGGCTGGCAGTGGAGACACCCAGGCATCCAGGCTTTCTGGCGGAGAACTGAGGGCATCCAGTCCAAGCGAAAGCGACTTGGTTGCACGCTGGTAACGCAAAAGCTCCCATGAGCCCGCAAGGAAAAACGCCGCTATCAATAAAGTAATGCCGAGCGCCAGCAAATGTCCCCCCAGATAGCCCGCCCCCACCCAACATAAGGTGCCAAGGCCCGCCAGAAAGGCTGCGCTAAAAATCAGTTTCGTCATCAGTCTTCATCCAGGGCATCAAGGAGCCCTTCCACTGGTTGCAATCGAAGGTCCAGTTCGGCCAACAATACCGTGTGCATATCCTGCATAAGCAAGGTCACCCAGTTACCACTTTCTTCGTATTCATCGCGCAAACGCCGGTAATGCTTTTCCAGCAGCCCTGGCACAGTGGCCAGTAAACGCCGCTCCTGCACATTAAGCACTTGCGCCATCACCGCGTCCAAAGCTGCCAATCGCGCCAGCTCGGGCGAACGCGCCCCCAGCTCAGCCCTGACCCGCTCACGCAATGTGCCAATGGCGACTTCCATGGCTTGTTGCTGGGTCACATAGCGCTTGCGCAAGGAACCAAAGCCGACCGAAGCCTCCATGGCCGAATGACCTGTAGGGGCCATGGCCCGGGCCGCGCCTTGCGTCAAGCTTGCACGGATGCGGTTGCATTCTGCCCGCTCACCCAGGCTAGCCTCGCTGGCGTCCGGAGCGTTCAGCGGCCGCTCAAGAGCAGCAGACAACGCTATGGCGTCAGCCCAGCCAACCCATTGCACCAAACCGTCGGTAAATCCAGTGCGGGCATCCCGAACGCGTACACGCGAATCGGAAAGGGCCTCGAGCAGGCGCACCAGCGCCGCGCCCGTGAGGCTGGTCTGCACTGTTTTTTGCTGCGCCATGTCGCCAAGGGGAAAACCCAGCAGTCTACCTCGATACGCGAGCCACTCATGAGAACCAGTTCACGTTATGGGATTCGACGGGTAAGGGCTCGTAATCTATGAGGCTGGCTGATACAGCCAAGGTACGTCAAGAATACGTTGACCGAACAGCCGGATCGACGCATCGCGACCCCAACGAACCAAACCGGTGGAGTGAAATATCTCACCGTTTCGAATGGAGCGAGCCTGTACGCGGGCACATCGCTGCCAGCGTGCCAACGCATACCGCCCAAGCCGGCCAGGCACATCAACGCCATCCTCGGCAAGTGCACCGGCAAATGCCGCTGCATCCTCGATTGCCATACCGGCTCCCTGAGCCATGTACGGGCGCATGGGGTGGGCCGCATCCCCGAGCAGTGCCACAAGCCCCTTCGCCATTTGCCCTGAGCCAGAAACGGGTGCTCGATCAGACAGCGGCCACAAGCGCCACGCGTGGGTATGGACGCTCGCCTCTGGAACTGCAGCCATCAAGGACTGCAAGGGCTCGCAGGTGGCCCCCATGGCTCGTTGCAGATCAGCCGCATAGGCGACTTGGTCCCAGCCAGACGCGCTTTCAGGCGGTGTTCCCTGAACAATAGCCACGACATTCATCCACTCGCCACCTCTGACAGGATACTGAACGACATGCAGACGCGGGCCAAGCCATGCCGTGACCCGTGTGCTGCGAAGTCGCTCGGGCAGTGCACTCTGACGAAGCATGGACCGGTATGCCAGATGTCCTGTCACTCGAGGGGGCGAGTCGCCCAGCAATTGCTGGCGTACGCGGCTCCAGAGCCCATCCGCACCGACCAATGCATTGCCTTCCACCGTCAGACCTCTTTCTGTGGACACGCTCACCTGATTGCCATCGTCATTGAATTCCAACACGCCTTGATCGAGGTGGAGTTGGCTCGGAGTTTGCTGCTGAACTGCGGCAAGAAGCAAGCCGTGAATATCCGCCCGATGAATAGTCGCGTAGGGCGCGCTATAACGCGTTCGTATTTGTTCTCCGAGCGGCAAAACTCCCAGTACGACACCGCTAGAAGCATTGCGTACTTGCAAGTACTCCGGAAAAGCCGCCACTTCAGCCAGTGCCCTACCCAGCCCCCAACTCTGAAGTATCCGCGTTGCATTCGGACCCAACTGAATGCCCGCTCCGACCTCGCTGAATTGCGGCGCCCGCTCAAAAAGGTTGACGCCCCAGCCCGCACGCGTTGCAGCCAACGCGGCTGCGAGACCGCCGATACCGCCTCCGGCTATCAGAAGTTGTTTTAGAGCCATCTGGCAAGGTTTGGTAAAACCATCAAAAGCTTAGAAGCGAGTGACCGGGCCCCACCCTCAACGAGGGGCTCTCCAATTGAACTCCACATAGCGTCGAATCACCAGACAACCAGGAGGCGTGTCGATCAGGGAAACCGTGGCGGTCGGATCCTTGGCGTCAGTAAACACGGTGAAAGTAGGCAAGAGGCGGGTCGCCGTCATGCCCTTCAATTCCTGCTGGGCAACAGCCTGACAAGACACGGGCGCTGCCGATATGCGCTCTGCCGCGACGGAGCACCCGCCGTTGTTCGTTGGAACTGCTGTGACCGACATGGCGGCCCCTCCGTTGGGGTACTCAAGGCCAATCAACGAAAATACGGGCCCGGCGTCTACCCTCTGGCGATCCCAATCGAGCAGCACGTCATTGCCCCGCGTGCCATTGACAGCCAGTGTCGAAAGCCGCTCCAAGGCAGGCCTGCAGGTTTTGATTCCCACATTTTGTGAGGCCACCGCCAATGCGTTCTGCGGCACCGCCGCTGGGCGCGGAGCGTCCAGCACCGCTTGCGCATTTGTAACTGCAGGCGCGGAGAGCACGAGTACAACGCCGCTGAGAAATTGGATAAATTGCTTCGTCTTCGTCATGGACAGGATCTCACAAGATTAGGTGCCAATGGCCTCACGCCCGTCTAAGGGCGTACTAACACGCCCTAATCGCCTCACACGCGCCGGATGGCTTCACTATAGGCGCGAACATTGTCTTCATACAGAGGGTGAAGCGTACGCAGGAAGGTATTGGCGCGTTGGCGATAGTCCTGTAGATTTTCATCGTGACCGGCGATAGCTTCAAGTAACACGCGGCCGCCCTCCTCACAGTCAAACCCTTGATAACGCCAGCCGCAGTCGGCGATCAGGTGTGAATTGTGGATGAGCGGATAACCTCCATGCAACGCTTCGTAATAGAGGTAGTTCTGGGCGTTTTCCCATTGGTGACAGACGAGCGCATCCGCGTGCTGAGTCAGAACGTCGGCTATCGAAAAGCGGCCGTTGAAACCCGCCAGTTCGTGGCGCACGAGATTTGTACTGCCGAACACCGTACTGAATACGGCGTTGGATTTGAGCTGCTCAGTATTGAAAACGTGGACATATTCGATCTTGTCAGGATCCAGCCGATGTGCGACCTCGCATGCCAGAAATGGAATGATGCAAGTCTTCACAATGCTGAGATTAGGCTCCATGATGGCCAAACGCCAGCGGCGCCGACCAGGCACGTACTCAAATGAAGCTCCGTCCTCCCGCTTGCGCAAGGACGCCTCCAGCAATTCGGGCCCCCAAAGATGAGGCAGGATGGAGACCGGAGCCCGGAACGTAGCCGCATAGTACGGTGCACCTACGGTTTCGTATTCTGGCAAGGTCCACACCGCATCACGCCTATGGCTGGGTACCAAACGGCCTGCAGGAAGGTCGTAACCCAAGCGTTCAGCATCAATGGCGAAATCGTTGCCAACACACATGCTCACAAGCTTGCCACCACGCCCCTGAAAGGCCGCAGCCCATTCGGAGGAAAGCTGGGCACTCATTTCAATGACCATGTCGAGCTCGGTCGCCGCATCGCCCAGATCCACCGCCGCAATATCGGTGTCTTGCAGAAGTTCGCGCTTGGCGTGCTCGCTGCCGTCTCCCACGAAAACAATACACGCCTGCACAACACCAGGACACTGCCTGAGTAGTTGCACCAGGAATATGCAGTTCTGGAAAATGCCGTTTTCCCACAGAGACTGGCCATCGCGAATCGCGAGCGTGACGCCGATGCGTAGAGATTTCGAAGTCATGCGGCGATCCCCCGAGACTGGCTGCTGGTCAAGGACATCAGCAGGTCGGCGTAGCCTTGCACATTCTCAGGGCTCTCAGGATCTACCGCCTTGAACACCCGGTGAGAGCGTTCGCGGTAATCAACAAGTGACTCCTGGTGGCGCTGTCTGGCCTGCACTAGCAGCGCTGCCCCGGCTTCGACATTGAATTCCGGGTAGTAGTAGCCTGCGTCCTTCAGCCAGGGCGAATTGTGAATGAGAGGGTAGTCCCCATGAAGCACATCCAGATAGCTGTAGTTCTGATCGTTTTGCCACTGGTGAGCGACTGCAGCGTCCACACCGTACTGAGACATGAAACCAGCAATATCGTGTCGACCGGTGAAAACGGCGCGGTTGCTTTTGACCAAGTCCAGCGAATGCGCAAAGTGCAGCATGGTGGGGTGGTTGACCAGATGCCCCGTGTTGAGCGCATACAACATGGACACGGTGCCGGGGCTGCGGCGCTCTGCCACATCACTCACAAGCATGGGAATCAGTGATGACTTGATGGGTGCGAGATTGGGCTCAAACATGGTCACGCGCCAACCTTTGGCCTCCGTGTCTGGCTGATCTGGCTTGAACCCGTACAAATGTCCAATGCCAGCAAGCTCCTTGATCCGATCGTCAAGAAAATGCGGTGACCAAAGGTAGGGCGCCACCTGCACTGGGCACCTGTAGAGTGTGCGCATCATTGGTGCAAAAACGGCATCTTTGGGAAGGACCCAGACCTCATCGAAGCGATCTGGCCGTAAAAAGAACCCTTCTCGATCGAAGATGGCGGTGTCCACCAGACTCGAATGAGGCTGCCCAACACAGTGGTAGACCACTTTTTTGCCGCGCGCACGCAGCAAATCCAGCCACGGTATTCCCAGTGCGCCCGCGAGTTCAATCACGACGTCCACCAAGTCCGTCGCTTCTTTCTGCCGCATGAGCCGAGTGCCGAACTTGTTCAGATCGATCTGATCGCTCAAAGATTCCTCACTGCCGGCGTCGATCAGCACGACGTCGGTCACAAACGGAATTCTGCGCAGTGTCTGCACCAGAAACATGACGTTCTGGCCCAACCCGTTGGACCAGATGTTCTGATTCTTGTGGCTGAAGGCCGAAATACCGATCCGCATCGCGCCTCTTAATCAAAAGATTTCATTATGACGAGAGCATACCGTGTGCCCACGCAGTAATTCCACCATGGGACGCCAGCGGGAACATGCTCAGGAATGTGCGAGGGGCGCCATGGAGCAGCCGACTCGCGACGAGTCTCCACATCCGGCGCGAGTGGGCATCCAGGCGACTTTGGACAAACGCTACAAGTGGCCAGGGAATTTTCCAGCCTCACCCGCGCGAGGCGTCGAGCGTTTCACGGAACCTGATGCCGCCTCCCCTTACGAGGAGGCGGTGGGCCCGTGACGCCGGATTTACTTCCACTTCCAACCGATACCCAGGTTGACACCCCACTCCTTGCCGGTAGTGGAGACACCGACTCCCCATGACATGGCGCCAGTTTCGCTGAGCGACTTGAAGTTCAGCGCTACCGCGCCGTAGCCCTTGTAGTTTCCAAGGCCAACACCCAGTGCTTTTTCACCAGCGTATAGCGTAGGCATATAGGTACCCGCCATGGCCATGCTCATCGCAACACCAGAGTAGGCTATGCGCGCCACCTGGTTGAGTTGATTCATGTTGGCTGCGTCAGTGCCATTCACACCTGGCGCCACATTGGTAATGCGACGCTCCGCACCCTGAGATCCGACGGAAACCGTGTTCGGCTGATCGGCCAGCGAGTTGGCCCCCAGTGCCACCGAGTTCGCCCCTGTAGCCTGCGCACCCGCGCCCAACGCCATTGAATTTTGGGCTGTCGCTTGCGCAGCAGCACCCAAAGCAACTGAGTTGGCGCCAGATGCCTGTGAGTTCCAACCCACAGCTGTCGCACGATCGGAGGTGGCTTGCGCCTGATAGCCAACCGCGGTGGAACCTTCATAGGTAGCAGTGGCGCGGAAACCAATCGCTGTAGTGTTGGCGTTTTGAGCCAGCGACTGCGCACCGTAAGCGGTCGCGCCCGCAGCGATGGTGGTTGTCGTTGCCCCGTTCACGCCAATCATGGTGCCTGCACTTGCGCACGCGCCCGTTGCCGTGGTGTCGACCCCATTGGCCACCAGGCAGTCGGACGCCTGAATCGAAGACACAGTTGTGTTGTCGAACCTTCGGCCCTGCGTCTGGACGACACCCGGCGTGCTGGTAGCGCCGCCTGTGACCGTGGCGGCGATAGTTGCGCCCCGGCTGCCGGCTGTTTCTTGAGCTTGTGTCAACGGTGCCAGCGATGTCGAGAGGCTGGCCACCGAGCTGTTCGTATTGACAAGCCCTGTACTCAGAGATGCCACAGAACTGTTGGTGTTGACCAAACCAGTGCTCAACGATGCCACCGAGCTATTCGTATTGACCAGGCCGGTGCTCAGCGATGCCACCGAACTGCTGGTGTTGTTGACACTGGTGCTGAGTGAAGCGACAGACTGGTTCGTAGCGTTCAAGCCGGTGCTAAGTGACGCCACGGACTGGTTCGTAGTGTTCAAACCCGTACTCAGCGAGGCAAGCCCGGTGCTCAGGCTGGCTATGCTGGAGCCGGTGCTGCCCACACTGGTGCTCAAGCTGGCCAGAGAACTGTTCGTATTGCTCAGGCCGGTGCTCAAGCTGGACACAGAACTATTCGTGTTGCTCAAACCGGTGCTCAAGCTGGACACAGAACTATTCGTGTTGCTCAAACCGGTGCTCAAGCTGGACACAGCGCTGGTGGAACTGCTCACGCTCGTGCTCAGGCTGGAAACCGTGCTGTTCGTCTCGCTCAAGCCGGTGCTCAAGCTGGATACGGAACTGTTCGTATTGCTGAGACCTGTGCTCAGTGAAGAGACTGAGCTGTTCGTATTGCTGAGGCCGGTACTCAAGCTGGACACCGAGCTATTGGTATTGCTCAGACCTGTGCTCAGCGAACTCACGCCTGTGCTCAACGACGCCACAGAACTGTTGGTATTGCTGAGACCAGTGCTCAAGCTGGACACCGAGCTATTGGTATTGCTCAGACCCGTGCTCAACGAACTCACGCCCGTGCTTAGCGACGCCACAGAACTGTTGGTATTGCTGAGACCGGTACTCAAGCTGGACACCGAGCTATTGGTATTGCTCAGGCCAGTGCTCAAGGAAGCGACAGAGCTGTTGATGTTGCTTAAGCCAGTACTCAGGCTGGACACAGAACTGTTGGTGTTGCTAAGGCCTGTGCTCAGGCTGGACACCGAGCTATTGGTATTGCTCAAGCCAGTGCTCAGCGAGCTGACGCCTGTGCTCAACGAAGCAACTGAACTGTTCGTGTTGCTCAGGCCAGTGCTGAGCGAACTCACGCCAGTGCTCAACGAAGCGACCGAACTGTTCGTATTGCTCAAGCCCGTGCTCAGGCTGGATACAGAGCTGTTGGTGTTGCTGAGGCCTGTGCTCAGGCTGGACACCGAGCTGTTCGTATTGCTCAGACCCGTGCTGAGCGAGCTGACGCCTGTGCTCAACGAAGCAACTGAACTGTTCGTGTTGCTCAGACCTGTGCTGAGCGAGCTGACGCCTGTGCTCAAGGAAGCAACAGAACTATTCGTATTGCTCAAGCCCGTGCTGAGCGAAGCGACCGAACTGTTCGTATTGCTCAGACCAGTGCTCAGCGAGCTGACGCCTGTGCTCAACGAAGCGACAGAGCTGTTGGTATTGCTCAAACCGGTGCTCAGCGAACTCACTCCGGTGCTCAGGGAAGCAACAGAGCTATTCGTATTGCTAAGGCCTGTGCTCAGCGAAGAGACAGAACTGTTCGTATTGCTCAGGCCTGTGCTCAAGCTGGAGACAGAGCTGTTGGTATTGCTCAGGCCTGTACTCAACGAGCTGACACCCGTGCTCAAGCTGGCGACAGAACTATTCGTGTTGCTCAAGCCGGTGCTCAAGGAAGAGACTGAGCTGTTGGTGTTGCTCAGACCTGTGCTTAGGCTGGACACAGAACTGTTCGTATTGCTCAGACCTGTGCTCAACGAGGAGACAGAACTGTTTGTGTTGCTCAACCCAGTGCTCAGGGAACTGACGCCGGTGCTCAACGAAGCAACTGAACTGTTGGTATTGCTGAGACCTGTGCTCAGGCTAGACACAGAGCTGTTGGTATTGCTGAGACCTGTGCTCAGGCTAGACACAGAGCTGTTGGTATTGCTGAGACCTGTGCTCAGGCTAGACACAGAGCTGTTGGTATTGCTGAGACCTGTGCTGAGCGAACTGACTCCAGTGCTCAACGAAGCGACTGAGCTGTTGGTATTGCTCAGACCTGTGCTCAGCGAGCTGACTCCAGTGCTCAAACTAGCCACCGAACTGTTCGTATTGCTCAAGCCTGTGCTCAGCGAACTCACTCCGGTGCTGAGGGAAGCAACAGAGCTATTCGTATTGCTGAGACCTGTGCTCAACGAAGCAACTGAACTGTTGGTATTGCTAAGACCGGTACTCAGGCTAGACACCGAGCTGTTGGTATTGCTAAGACCGGTGCTCAGGCTAGACACCGAGCTATTGGTATTGCTGAGACCTGTACTCAGCGAGCTCACGCCAGTGCTCAACGAAGCGACCGAGCTGTTGGTATTGCTCAGACCTGTACTCAATGAGCTGACACCCGTGCTCAAGCTAGCGACTGAACTGTTCGTGTTGCTCAACCCAGTGCTGAGAGAACTGACGCCGGTGCTCAAGGAAGCAACCGAACTATTCGTGTTGCTCAAGCCAGTGCTCAGCGAGCTAACGCCTGTGCTCAACGAAGCAACCGAGCTGTTCGTGTTGCTCAGACCTGTGCTCAGCGAGCTGACGCCTGTGCTCAAGGAAGCGACAGAGCTGTTCGTGTTGCTCAGACCTGTGCTTAGGCTAGACACCGAGCTATTGGTATTGCTGAGACCTGTGCTCAACGAAGCAACCGAGCTGTTCGTGTTGCTCAGACCCGTGCTGAGCGAGCTGACGCCGGTGCTCAGGGAAGCAACAGAGCTGTTCGTATTGCTCAGGCCTGTGCTCAACGAGGAGACAGAGCTGTTGGTATTGCTCAATCCAGTGCTGAGCGAACTCACTCCGGTGCTCAGGGAAGCAACGGAGCTATTCGTATTGCTGAGACCTGTGCTCAGCGAGCTGACGCCTGTGCTCAACGAAGCAACTGAACTGTTGGTGTTGCTAAGACCGGTACTCAGGCTAGACACCGAGCTATTGGTATTGCTGAGACCTGTGCTCAGTGAAGCAACAGAGCTATTCGTATTGCTCAGACCTGTGCTCAACGAAGCGACAGAGCTGTTGGTGTTGCTCAGACCCGTGCTCAGTGAGCTGACTCCAGTGCTCAGCGAAGCGACAGAGCTGTTCGTATTGCTCAATCCAGTGCTGAGAGAACTTACGCCGGTGCTTAGAGAAGCTACCGAGCTATTAGTGTTGCTAAGGCCTGTGCTCAGCGAAGAGACAGAACTGTTCGTATTGCTCAGGCCTGTGCTCAACGAGGAGACAGAACTGTTTGTGTTGCTCAACCCAGTGCTCAGGGAACTGACGCCGGTGCTCAAGGAAGCAACCGAACTATTCGTGTTGCTAAGACCTGTGCTGAGCGAACTCACGCCCGTGCTCAACGAAGCAACTGAACTGTTGGTGTTGCTCAGACCTGTACTCAATGAGCTGACACCCGTGCTCAGGCTGGCGACTGAACTGTTCGTGTTGCTGAGACCCGTGCTGAGTGAACTGACGCCAGTGCTCAAGGAAGCGACAGAGCTGTTGGTATTGCTCAGACCTGTGCTCAGGCTAGACACCGAGCTGTTGGTATTGCTCAGACCTGTGCTGAGCGAACTGACGCCAGTGCTCAAGGAAGCAACAGAGCTGTTGGTATTGCTCAGACCTGTGCTCAGCGAGCTGACTCCAGTGCTCAAACTAGCCACCGAACTGTTCGTATTGCTCAAGCCGGTGCTCAGCGAACTCACGCCTGTGCTCAGGGAAGCAACGGAGCTGTTCGTATTGCTCAGGCCTGTGCTCAACGAGGAGACAGAGCTATTGGTGTTGCTCAATCCAGTGCTGAGCGAACTCACTCCGGTGCTCAGGGAAGCAACAGAGCTATTCGTATTGCTGAGACCTGTGCTCAGCGAGCTGACGCCAGTGCTTAACGAAGCAACTGAACTGTTGGTGTTGCTCAGACCTGTGCTGAGGCTAGACACCGAGCTGTTGGTATTGCTCAGGCCTGTGCTCAGCGAGCTGACTCCAGTGCTCAAACTAGCCACCGAACTGTTCGTATTGCTCAAGCCGGTGCTCAGCGAACTCACGCCTGTGCTCAGGGAAGCAACGGAGCTGTTCGTATTGCTCAGGCCTGTGCTCAACGAGGAGACAGAGCTATTGGTGTTGCTCAATCCAGTGCTGAGCGAACTCACTCCGGTGCTCAGGGAAGCAACAGAGCTATTCGTATTGCTGAGACCTGTGCTCAGCGAGCTGACGCCAGTGCTCAAGGAAGCAACCGAACTGTTAGTGTTGCTCAGACCTGTGCTGAGCGAGCTGACGCCTGTGCTTAACGAAGCAACTGAACTGTTGGTGTTGCTCAGACCTGTGCTGAGGCTAGCCACCGAGCTGTTGGTATTGTTCAGGCCTGTGCTCAATGAGGAGACAGAGCTGTTGGTGTTGCTCAATCCAGTGCTGAGCGAACTCACGCCCGTGCTCAACGAAGCAACTGAACTGTTGGTGTTGCTCAAACCTGTGCTCAGGCTAGACACCGAGCTATTGGTATTACTGAGACCTGTGCTCAGCGAGCTGACGCCTGTGCTTAACGAAGCGACCGAACTGTTCGTATTGCTCAGACCTGTGCTCAGCGAACTCACGCCTGTGCTCAACGAAGCAACTGAACTGTTGGTGTTGCTTAGACCTGTGCTGAGGCTAGACACCGAACTGTTGGTATTGCCAAGACCGGTGCTCAGGCTAGACACCGAGCTATTGGTATTGCTGAGACCTGTGCTGAGCGAGCTAACGCCGGTGCTTAGGGAAGCAACGGAGCTGTTCGTATTGCTCAATCCTGTGCTCAGCGAGCTGACGCCAGTACTCAACGAAGCAACCGAACTATTTGTGTTGCTCAATCCAGTGCTAAGCGAACTCACCCCAGTGCTCAAGCTAGCCACCGAACTGTTTGTGTTGCTCAAGCCAGTGCTCAGGCTGGATACAGAGCTGTTGGTGTTGCTAAGGCCTGTGCTCAGGCTGGACACCGAGCTATTGGTATTGCTCAAGCCAGTGCTCAGCGAGCTAACGCCTGTGCTCAGCGAAGAGACAGAACTGTTCGTGTTGCTCAGACCCGTGCTGAGCGAGCTGACGCCTGTGCTCAACGAAGCAACTGAACTGTTCGTGTTGCTCAGACCTGTGCTGAGCGAACTGGCTCCAGTGCTCAAACTAGCCACCGAACTGTTCGTATTGCTCAAACCGGTGCTCAACGAACTCACGCCGGTGCTCAGGGAAGCAACAGAGCTGTTCGTATTGCTCAAGCCAGTGCTCAGCGAGCTAACGCCTGTGCTCAACGAAGCAACAGAACTGTTCGTATTGCTCAGACCTGTGCTCAGCGAACTGACTCCAGTGCTCAAACTAGCCACCGAACTGTTCGTATTGCTCAAACCGGTGCTCAACGAACTCACGCCGGTGCTCAGGGAAGCAACAGAGCTGTTCGTATTGCTCAGGCCAGTGCTCAACGAGGAGACAGAGCTGTTGGTGTTGCTCAGACCAGTGCTGAGCGAACTTACACCGGTACTCAAGGAAGAAACAGAACTGTTCGTATTGCTCAGACCTGTACTCAGCGAACTCACGCCCGTGCTCAACGAAGCAACAGAGCTGTTCGTGTTGCTCAGGCCAGTGCTCAGCGAACTCACCCCAGTGCTCAACGACGCAACAGAACTATTCGTGTTGCTCAGGCCAGTGCTAAGGGAACTTACGCCGGTGCTCAACGAAGCAACCGAGCTGTTAGTGTTGCTCAAACCGGTGCTAAGCGAGCTCACGCCAGTGCTCAACGAAGCGACAGAGCTGTTCGTATTGCTCAAGCCTGTGCTCAGCGAACTCACGCCGGTGCTCAACGAGGCTACAGAGCTGTTCGTGTTGCTCAAGCCTGTGCTCAGGGAAGCAACAGAACTGTTGGTGTCGCTGAGTCCTGTGCTCAGGCTAGACACCGAACTGTTCGTATTGCTCAGACCTGTGCTCAGCGAACTGACGCCTGTGCTCAAGGAAGCGACCGAGCTGTTGGTGTTGCTCAGACCCGTACTTAACGAGCTGACACCCGTGCTCAAGCTGGAGACTGAGCTATTTGTGTTACTCAGCCCAGTGCTGAGAGAACTTACGCCAGTGCTCAAGGAAGCAACAGAGCTGTTCGTGTTGCTAAGACCCGTGCTCAGCGAGCTGAAGCCTGTGCTCAAGGAAGAGACCGAGCTATTGGTGTTGCTCAAGCCTGTGCTCAGCGAGCTGAAGCCCGTGCTCAACGAAGCCACAGAACTGTTGGTGTTGCTCAAACCTGTGCTGAGCGAACTCACGCCCGTGCTCAACGAAGCAACAGAGCTGTTCGTGTTGCTAAGACCGGTGCTCAGCGAACTGAAGCCAGTGCTCAACGAAGCAACAGAACTATTCGTGTTGCTCAAGCCGGTGCTCAAGGATGAGACTGAGCTGTTCGTGTTGCTAAGACCCGTGCTGAGCGAACTTACGCCAGTGCTCAATGACGAGACGGAGCTGTTCGTATTGCTCAATCCAGTGCTGAGGCTGGACACGGAGCTGTTGGTGTTAACCAGGCCAGTGCTCAGCGAGCTTATGCTAGTGCTTAATGAGGAGACCGAGCTACCCACATTGCTCAAGCTGGTGCTGAGACTGGAAACGCTGGAGTTCGTGTTGCTCAGGCCGGTGCTGAGGCTGGACACCGAGCTATTCGTGTTGCTTAAACCTGTGCTCAAACTTGACACGGAGCTGTTCGTTCGACTCAGACCGGTACTCAAACTCGATACCGAGCTGTTCGTGTTGCTCAAACCTGTGCTCAACGAACTCACGCCCGTGCTCAGGCTGGCCACTGAGCTATTCGTGTTGCTCAATCCAGTGCTCAGCGAATTTACGCCAGTACTCAAAGAAGCAACGGAGCTGTTCGTATTGCTGAGACCTGTGCTCAATGAAGCGACAGAACTGCTCGTATTGCTCAATCCTGTGCTCAACGAAGCGACAGAGCTGTTCGTATTGCTCAGGCCTGTGCTGAGCGATGAGACGGAGCTATTCGTGTTGCTTAAGCCAGTGCTCAAGGATGAGACCGAGCTATTGGTATTGCTCAATCCAGTGCTGAGCGAACTCACGCCTGTGCTCAACGAAGCAACGGAGCTGTTCGTATTGTTCAGACCGGTGCTCAGCGAAGAGACCGAACTATTCGTGTTGCTTAAGCCGGTGCTCAAGGATGAGACCGAGCTATTGGTGTTGCTCAACCCGGTGCTAAGCGAACTCACGCCTGTGCTCAACGAAGCAACGGAGCTGTTCGTATTGCTCAACCCGGTGCTAAGCGAACTCACGCCTGTGCTCAACGAAGCAACGGAGCTGTTCGTATTGCTCAGACCGGTGCTCAGCGAAGAGACCGAACTATTCGTGTTGCTTAAGCCGGTGCTCAAGGATGAGACCGAGCTATTGGTGTTGCTCAACCCGGTGCTGAGCGAACTCACGCCTGTGCTCAACGAAGCAACGGAGCTGTTCGTATTGCTCAGACCGGTGCTCAGCGAACTCACGCCTGTACTGAGGGATGCAACTGAGCTGTTTGTGTTGCTCAAACCAGTGCTCAAGCTCGTCACTCGAGAGTTGGTCGTACTGAGACCCGTACTCAAGGAAGAAACGGAGCTATTGGTATTGCTCAAGCCCGTGCTTAGCGAGTTGACCCCTGTGCTCAATGAGGCAACCGAACTGTTGGTGTTGCTGAGACCCGTGCTCAAGCTGGACACCGAACTATTGGTGTTGCTCAAGCCTGTACTCAAAGAGGCTACCGAGCTGTTCGTATCGCTCAAACCTGTGCTCAGACTAGCAACTGAACTGTTGGTGTTGCTGAGGCCTGTGCTCAGAGAATTCACGCCCGTGCTGAGCGAAGCGACGGAGCTGTTGGTATTGCTCAAGCCCGTACTGAGCGAGTTCACCCCCGTACTCAAGGACGCGACTGAACTGTTGGTGTTGCTGAGGCCCGTGCTCAGGCTAGTCACTCGCGAGTTGGCGGTGCTCAAGCCTGTGCTTAGCGATGCAACCGAGCTGTTGGTGTTGCTCAGGCCCGTGCTGAGTGAGTTCACCCCAGTACTCAAGCTTCCAACGTTGGAGTTGGTCGTGCTCAGGCCGGTGCTGAGTGAGCTCACGCCAGTACTCAAGCTGCCAACGTTCGAGTTGGTCGTGCTCAATCCCGTGCTCAGGCTGGAGACGTTGGAATTGGTGTTGCTCAAGCCTGTGCTAAGCGAATTCACGCCCGTACTCAGGCTGCCTACGTTAGAGTTGGTCGTGCTCAGACTCGTGCTCAGCGAGCTGACTCCTGTACTCAAACTTCCAACATTGGAGTTCGTCGTGCTCAAGCCTGTGCTCAAGCTTGAGACGTTGGAGTTGGTGCTGCTCAGACCGGTGCTGAGCGAACTAACGCCTGTACTCAGGCTGGTGACGCGGGAGTTGGCGGTGCTCAAGCCGGTGCTCAAGCTGGTGATGCTGGAGTTGGTCGTGCTGAGCGCCGTGGAAAGAGACGTAGCTCTCCCGTCCAAAGCCGTGGCTACAGAGTAGAGCTGGCTGCCATTGATGGCATTGGTGGAAGTAGCCGAGACTTCTCCGTCGGCCACGCCCTGAATTTGCCGATTTCCGGCCGCCACCACACCATTTGTAGGCGCCTGGTTAACAGTGAATGTCGACCCTGCCACCACAGCATTGGCCGTGGTCCAGTTGGTGGTCGCGGTAACTGCCGTTGCGGTCGAGCCTGAGCCCAACGCAACGGAGTTTGCCAAGGTGGCGCTGGCGCCGTTGCCCATGGCTACGGTATTGGTGCCACTTGCACTGGCGCTGAGACCCATGGCTACAGCAGACGCGCCAGCCGAAGATGAACTGCGCCCAATGGCAATAGATTGATTTCCAGCCGCGTTGGAGCCGCCGCCCCCACTGCCATCGCCACCGCCGATGGCGATTGATGACGAGCCCCCGGCATTGGCATCATTTCCCAAAGCATAAGCACCGTTGGCAGTCGCTCTGGCTCCTGAGCCAATCGCAACAGCGCTGTTAGCGGTCGCTTGAACGTCATGGCCAATGGCCAACGTGTAAGTATTGCTGGCAATGGCGGCGTCGCCCAAGGCCACAGCCGATGTATTCGTCGCCCGGGCGCCTTCGCCTATGGCAACGGTGCTGGTACCAGAAGCCTGGGCAGAATTGCCGACGGCTACTGCGCTGGTGTTGATGGCCTGGGCGGCGCTGCCAATGGCGACGGCATTGGATCCACTCGTGACCGCGTTGGTGCCACTCGACGAACCGCTTCCCCGCGAACCAATCGTAATATTGGTTGTGGAGCCTTCATTGCTGCCGGTTGTGCCATTGCCTGCAACGTAACCCGCATTCGCGCCAGTTGATCCCAAACCAACCAAAAGCACGAGAACGGCTATTGCCGTCCCTCGCAACCGCGCCCCCCCGCCCGCACGCTCCAGTTCACCAGCGCGATCGCTTACATCATTGAGAACGTTTGACCCACTGGATCGCTTTCCACGCGATACAACAGTTTCGGAAACGGCTACCCAGGCGCCCAGCGCCTCGTTCCAGAGGGTTCTATATGCCTTGTTCATCAGAAATACCTATCTAAGCGATGCAAACGCGGATCTAACGCGCACGTTTTGTTACTTCCTGATTATCGAAGTGCCGAGCTAGGGTTTACACCAACAACCGAGAGAAATCGTGACGAAATTCACAATTTCTCATTTTTTAAAAATCGCGCAGTTTGCCAGACAATTCAACTTGTCCTCATACCAATCGGTTCATTTTTTTATGAAATTCATTTCGCTCATCACTCGCCGGACGGCGGGCACCGCAGCCTTTGCGATCAGCCTGTGCCTTCAATCGCAAGCCATGGCGGCAGGATCTCCCGCCCCAAGCCAATCGGCAGATGACCTGATCACTGCGGCGCAAGCCGTACTCAGCCGCATCGATGCCAAGCAGGAGACCTCACTCTGGCAAACCGCAGCGCCGTTCATGAAGGCCCTGATCAACCAAAGCGAATTCCAGACTCAGACACGCGAGGCTCGTGCCGCACTGGGCGAAGTCACGGAGAGACGTTGGGCATCGGTGACGCGTTTGATCTACCCTGCAGACAGCAAAACTCCCCCACCGGGGCTTTATGCCAACGTGGACTTTGCAAGCATTCAAAAGGATGGCAAAACCTCGTTCGAAATGGTCAGCTTCAGATTCAATGAGCAGGGTCACTGGGAGCTAACCGGCTACCGGCCGCGCCAATCGCAATGAATGCGCCCCGACGCTTGCGCGTAGGTATCACGATTGGCCTGCACAGCGAGGCCGAAACCTTGTGGAACAACGGTATCAAGCAAAACGCCGTGTTCTTGGCTGAAGCGCTTCGTCTCTGTCCCAATGTAGCCAGCACCACGCTGGTCAACACCACGGCCATTCCGATCACCTCCGCCCTGCCCTGGGATTTACAGCGCTGGCCGACAAGAGGATTTGAAGAGGCCAAAGACGAACTGGACGTGGTCATTGAGCTAGGCGGCCAGGTGAGTGCCGAGCAAACAGCCTACCTTCACCAGCGGGGCAGCAAGCTGGTGTCGTACTGCTGCGGATTCGAGTACGTCCATGCCATGCAGGCAGTTCTGTTCAATCGTCCTCTATGGGGCAGCAACCTGTTTGTGAACCAGAGATACGACGCGATCTGGATGATTCCTCAGGTCGAGAACATCAGCAAAAGCTTCTTTGAAACACTGCGCCGGCAGCAGGCCCGTCCAGTCCCGTTTGTTTGGAGCCCTGTGTTTCTCAATCAACGGACGGAGCATCTACCTCGCAGCGGTGAATATGCACCGCGGGGGACTTCGCCGCGTCGGATCTCCGTCATAGAGCCCAATATTGACGTAGTCAAATTCTGCCTGTATCCCATACTGATAGCAGAAGAAGCCTACAGAAGCCAGCCGAAGTCCATAGAAAGACTCCAGGTAACCAACGCTGAACACTTCGCGCGCGAAAACATGGATTTCATTGCGCTGATGAACCAGTTGGACATTGTGCGAGAGCAGAAAGCGGTGTTCCTTGGGCGTTATGAAACGCCACAGTTCCTGGCGGAGCACACCGACGTTGTGGTTTCACACCAATGGGAAAACCCGCTCAACTATTTCTACCTGGAAGTTTGCTGGCAGGGCTATCCGCTGGTTCACAACGCGACGCTTTGTACGGACCTTGGGTACTTTTATCCGGGTAACGACGTGGCGGCCGGGGCGGCGAGACTGCTGGATGTTCTACACAACCATGATGCAATGGCCCAAACTTACCGGGAAGAGCAGCGTCAGAAGATAGGGCGCTTTCTGGTAGATAACGAGGACGTAACGAGAGAATACACCGCGCTGCTTGAGGGTTTGTATTCTTGAGGGGCCAGGGTCCTGGTCTTGGAAGATTGGAGCGGCGTTGAGAGACGCTGGGCTCGTTTGTAAGCAGGCAGCAACTCATTTTGGAGGGGCACTGCGACGTCCGACCCCCTGTCGGGCGCCCCTTGGCGAGCACCCCTCGCCGGGCACCCCCAACCCTCCTCTAGCCGGGCGCCCGCCCGCAGGAGAGGGAGTTAAACGGGGGGCGCCTAGCGGTGCCGGCGCCGATCCCGGGAAACCTTACGCCAGCAACTGCCTGAGGACGTAGGGCAAGATGCCTCCGTTCAGGAAATACTCCACCTCAATGGGCGTGTCTATGCGCAAAGTCAGCGTGGTTTCAAATTTGGAACCATCGGCACGGGTAATCACCAGGCGAGCTTCGCTCTGGGGTGCCAGATCATCGGCAGGAGTGATGTCTATCTTCTCGTCGCCCTTGAGGCCCAGGCTCTCCCAGGATTCGCCCGCCTTGAACTGCAGCGGCAGTACGCCCATGCCGACCAGGTTGCTGCGGTGAATCCGCTCGAAGCTCTTGGCCACCACGGCTTTGATGCCCAGTAACTGAGTGCCCTTGGCAGCCCAGTCACGGCTGGAGCCCGTGCCGTATTCCTCACCCGCAAAGATCACGGTTGGCACCTTGGCCGAAATGTAGCGCATGGCCGCGTCGTAGATGAACTGTTTGCTGCCTTGCAGTTCACCAGGCAATTGAAGCAGGGTCAGGCCGCCTTCTTCACGGCCGCCATCACTCAGTACCGGCAGCATGAGGTTCTTGATGCGAACGTTGGCAAACGTGCCGCGCATCATCACCTCGTGGTTGCCACGGCGCGCGCCATAGCTGTTGAAATCAGCTTTCTGAACGCCGTTTTGCAAAAGCCACTGGCCGGCTGGCGAAGTGTCGCGAATAGAACCGGCTGGAGAAATATGGTCTGTGGTGATGGAATCGCCAAAGAGCGCCATGATGCTGGCACCTCGCACGGCGGCTGATACAGGCTCTTCCGTGATCTCCTTCTCAAGCGCAAAACCGTTGAAAAAAGGCGGTTCGGCAATATAAGTACTGGCGGGCCAGTTGTAGAGGTTGCCCGTGACCCCTTCTATTTTTTCCCAAAGCTTGCCGGGCTCGCTGGCAATCTTGCTGTAGTTTTCGCGGAAGGCTTTGCCTTTCATCGCGTACTTGAGGAGCTTCTGAATCTCGTCGCTGGTGGGCCAGATATCTCCCAGGTAGATTTCTTTCCCGCCTTTTCCTCGTCCCACGGGCTGAGTCATCAGGTCGACCATGACATTGCCCGCAATCGCATACGCCACCACCAGCGGAGGACTGGCCAAGAAGTTGGCCTTGAGGTTGGGGTGGATACGAGCTTCAAAGTTACGGTTGCCTGAGAGCACCGCAGCGCACACAAGGTCATTGCGGGAGATAGTCTCATTGAGTTCAGGCGCGAGATCGCCCGCATTCCCAATACACGTGGTGCATCCATACCCTGCCACCGCGAAACCAAGCTTTTCGAGGTAAGGCAGCAGGCCGGTTTCCGTCAGGTATTCGGTCACGATACGCGAGCCGGGGGCGAGCGAGGTCTTGATGTGAGGCTTGACCCTGAGACCCGCCTCCACAGCTTTCTTGGCCAGCAGGCCCGCGGCCAGTAAAACGCTGGGGTTGCTGGTATTGGTACAGCTGGTGATGGCCGCAATCAGGACGTCACCATTGCCCAGGTTGTATCGGTAAGGTGATGACGGCTCGATCACATCCGCTTCCGCCAGGGCAGATTGGAGAGTCGGCTTGTTGGCCCCCATCTCCATGACGTGGCGCGGTGCGCCCACGGGAATGGGCTTGTCCTCCGGGGCACGCTCAAAATGATCCGGCTCGTTGTCGCGGCGCACCTCAACGCGCCGATGCAACTCTCCCTCAGGCCGATTAAACCCGTTGTCGCTCATGGGCTTGCTGAAGAGTTCAGCAAACTGAGTGGCCACATTACCAATCTCAATGCGGTCTTGAGGCCGTTTAGGGCCTGCCAGGCTGGGGGTGACGTCACCAAGGTCCAGCGTGACAACTTGCGAGTAGTCAATGTCTCCTGCCTTGGGAATCCCAAACAGGCCTTGCGCCTTGAACCAGGATTGAAAGGCATCAATTTCAGCCTTGGTACGCCCCGTGCCTTCAAAATACTCAATGGTGCGCTCATCGACCGGGAAAAAGCCCATGGTGGCGCCGTACTCTGGAGCCATGTTGCCAATGGTGGCGCGATCCGGCAGGGAAAGCGTGCGTGTACCTTCACCAAAAAATTCCACAAACTTGCCGACCACCTTGTGCTTGCGCAAGATCTCAGTGACTGTGAGTACGAGGTCGGTGGCGGTGCAGCCCTCCCGCAAGCGGCCCTTGAGCTCAAAACCCACCACATCAGGCGTAAGAAAATAGACTGGCTGGCCAAGCATGGCAGCTTCGGCCTCGATACCACCTACCCCCCAGGCCACAACGCCAATGCCGTTGATCATGGTGGTATGGCTGTCGGTGCCGACCAAGGTGTCAGGGTAGTACACCCCGTCTTTGGTCTTGTGCACACCGCGCGCCAGATATTCCAGGTTCACCTGGTGAACGATGCCAAAGCCGGGAGGCACGACGCCAAAGGTATCAAACGCCTGCATGCCCCATTTCATGAACTCGTAGCGCTCGCGATTGCGCAGGAATTCGAGCTTCATGTTGAGGTCCAGCGAGTTCTTCTTGCCGTAGTAGTCCACCATCACTGAGTGATCTACCACCAGGTCAACCGGCACCAGGGGCTCGATCTTCTTGGGGTCCTTGCCCAGGCTTTGCGCTGTGGACCGCATGGCGGCCAGATCGGCGAGCAGCGGCACGCCGGTGAAATCCTGCAGCACCACGCGCGCCACGGTAAACGGGATCTCATCCGTTCGAGCTGCATTGGGCTTCCAGTTAGCCAGTTGCTCTACGTGCTCTGCGGTCACCTTCAAGCCGTCGCAATGGCGCAGCACTGATTCCAGCACGATGCGCAGCGACACCGGCAATCTATGCACATTGGGGTATTTGCGCGCCAGCGCAGGCAAAGAATAGAGCTCTCCAGTCTTGCCTGAGGCAGTTTTGAACGATTTACGGGTCGCGGAGAAAGCGTGGGATTTTTTGGTAGCCATGGCGTTTTCCTTCAACATACGGCAGGTGCGCAAAGCGCGCTGGCTACCATTTTGTCAGGCCCGCGAAGGGTCTGCTACCAAAGAGGACATGCCGACCGATTTTTTCCAGGCGAATCAGCCTGGAAACATTGGTTTGATAGCTTCGTCTTGAGTCAGCTCATGCACTCGGCATATGCCCCCTATGCGGGAGTGCTGCATGGGTGGGCCGCCTACTTCTTCGCCGGAGCTGGGCCAGCACCTTTATCCATTTGAGTGCGGATGTCTTTCATCAGTTGATCGACAGGCTTTACCGAACCACAGTCGCTGCTGACGAATTTCATCTGAGTTTCGGTCACCGAGGTGCGCTTGACGCCGCCCGCTTCAGTCACCACGGCGTCCACCTTGGTGGTCATCTGGTCGCCTGCGATCAGGGTTTCGCCTTTGGCCACCGTTTGGGTCCCCCCCTGCTTGCAACTCATCTCGAAATTGGTGCGGTTGCCGTTCTTGCTGAACTTCGGAGTTTCACATTCTGAATTGGCGGGCCGTTGGAACATGGACCCATCTTTAGCGGCCATTTCGGGCGATATACAGATTCGGGACGTTGCGCCGCCTCCGCTCTGCGCCGACATCATGGCTTCCATTCTCTTGCGTTGGTCAGGAGGCAATTGGGCAAGCGACTTGCGCATTTGCTCCTGGGCCGCATTCATCTGGGCGAGCATGTCCTTGCCATCCACCGTCAAACGCAGCACAGTGGAATCCCACAGGCCAGGTTTCACGCTTTGCGCTTGGGCGACGCTGGTAGCGGCCAGCAATACCGTCAAAACAGGCACAGCAATTTGTGCGACTTTCATGGCAACCCCTCTAGAAAAAGCAATGAATTTCAGATGTTAAGCCACTATGTGACGCCCTAGGGCGTGTTCACACTAAATTCGCCCCCGCGCCGGGGCCTGCCGGGCCTCAGCCCGAAGGGTGAGGCTCTGGCCAGCCGCACTCGGCGTTGCAACTCCTCGCCGGGTGTCCAACCCGGCTGCGAGTTGCGCCTTGATTGCGGCTGGCCAGAGCCTCACGCGGGGGCGAATTTAGTGTGAACACGCCCTAATAACAAATTTAGCGGGCACCAATTCTCCAGAACGCGGACAATATGCCCCTATGACGCTACGAGCCCCCGAATTGCTGCTGCCCGCTGGCAGCCTGGACAAAATGTCTGCCGCCTACGATTTTGGCGCGGACGCGGTGTATGCCGGCCAGCCCCGCTACAGCCTTCGCGCAAGAAACAACGAGTTCCGCCTGGAACAGATTGCGACCGGCATCGCGCATGCCCATGCGCGGGGAAAAAAGTTCTTTGTAACCAGTAACTTGCTGGCCCACAACGACAAAGTCCGCACGTACATCCGTGATCTGGAGCCTGTGGTTCAACTGAACCCGGATGCGCTGATCATGGCCGATGCCGGCCTGATCATGATGGTGCGTGAAAAGTGGCCCCATATTCCCATCCACCTTTCAGTTCAGGCCAACACGACCAACTGGGCGGCGGTGAAGTTTTGGCAAAAGATGGGGGTGGCGCGCATCATCCTCTCGCGCGAGCTCAGTCTGGATGAAGTGGCCCGCATACGCGAGGAATGTCCTGACATGGAGCTGGAGGTGTTTGTGCACGGAGCGCTGTGCATTGCCTATTCCGGCCGCTGCCTGCTCTCAGGCTACTTCAACCGGCGCGATCCCAACCAGGGAACCTGCACCAACGCATGCCGCTGGAACTACAAGACGCATGACGCCGAAGTCGACCCCAACACGGGCGAGGCCATGGCTCAGACAGAGGGGTTGCAAGGCTTCAATTTCGCCTCAGCGCAGCAGGAAGCCGAGGAAAACGCTTATTCTGAGTCCAGCTGTGGCAACGGACAGCGGCATCCGTCCGCCGACAAGGTCTACCTGATCGAAGAACAAGGCCGGCCCGGCCAGTTGATGCCGATCATGGAAGACGAGCACGGCACGTACATCATGAACAGCAAAGACCTGCGTGCCGTCGAGTTGGTGGAAAAACTGACCAAGATTGGGGTGGATTCGCTCAAGATCGAAGGCCGCACCAAGAGCCTGTACTACGTTTCGCGCACAGCACAGGTGTACAGACGCGCCATTGATGACGCCGTTGCGGGGCGCCCATTCAACCCGGAACTGATCACGGAACTGGAAGGTCTTGCCAACCGTGGCTACACCAGCGGCTTCCTGGAGCGCCGTCCTGCCGCCGACTACCAAAACTACGAAACTGGCCACTCTGTTACGCAGCGCAGCCAGTACGTGGGGGAAGTCAAGAACGTGTCAGACGGCTGGGCCGAGGTCGAAACGAAAAACCGCTTCGCCGTGGGGGACTGGATTGAAATCATTCACCCTAGCGGTAACCGCACGATGAAGCTGGAAACCATGAAAGGCCTGGACGGCACTCCCATGGAAGTGGCGGTAGGCAACCCAGTGCGGGTCTTGATCCCTGTCACGGGCCCCGCAGACAGCGCGCTGATCGCGAAACTGAGCCAAGCACCGGCCTAACCAGTTTTCTGCGCTTCCAGCCTACGCCTACCCTCGGCGAGGCTAAGCTGAGCAGTTGATCCGCAAGCCCATGACGCTTGTGGTCGGCACCACACAGGCCAGGTCGTCGTTGGGCTATAACGACCTGGTGCCTGGTACCGTCACTCCGGCTTCGCCCCCGAGAACTTGACCACCCTCGCCCAGCGCGTTATTTCGCTCTGTACGAAGGTAGAGAACTGCTCGGGTGTATTGCCCACAGGCAGCGCCCCCTCAATATCAAGACGCTGGCGCATATCAGGCTGCTGAAGCGCCTGGCGGGCCGCATCAGATATCTGTTTGATTCGTGCGGCGGGCATGTGAGCCGGCCCAAAGAGACCGAACCATGCGCTGGATTCATAGCCGGGAAGCGCCTCGGCTATAGCTGGTACGTCCGGGAAAGCTGGCAAGCGTTTCAAGCTGGTGACCCCCAATGCCTTGAGCTTGCCAGCCTGGATATGCGCCTTCACATTCCCTATCGCTGCAAACATGAGCTGTACTTGCCCGGCCAGTACGTCTTGCACTGCAGGCGCAGTACCTTTGTAGGGGATATTCACGATATCCACACCTGATTGCATCTTGAAAGCCTCACCGGCCATGTGCAATGACGAACCCACCGAGCCAATAGCGAAATTGAGCTGGCCCGGCTTTGCCTTGGCGAGTGCAATGAGTTCCTGCACGTCCTTAACAGGCAACGACGGGTGTGCAACAAGAATCGAAGGTGAGGTCGCCACGCAGGTGAGCGCGGTGAAGTCCTTTACCGGATTAAAAGGCAGTGAAGGATAGAGCGTGGCGTTGATTGCGTGGCTGGTAAAACTCAACAACAGCGTATTGCCATCAGGCGCGGCCTTGGCCACCGCGTCGGCTGCGATGTTGCCGCCAGCCCCAGGCCTGTTTTCAACTATGACAATGCGACCCAGCACTGGACCCATGCTAAGAGCGAGCGAGCGGGCCAGCGTGTCGGTCGAGCCACCGGCTGGCGCACCGACAAGTATGCGTATCGGTGCATTGGTACTTTGCCCATGAGCGCCGCCCGTCAAGGCAATGGCCGTAGCCGCAAGTACGACATTGCGACGCGTCATCGTGGTCTTATCAAACGTGGCTAAGGTGCCCGTTTTGGGCGTTTTATTTTCCATGATCGTCTCCCTTTTTAGATAACTTTAGATTTTCTAATGCGCGTTCCGGTGCGCTTGGGAATTGAGGGTTGCAACACACAACGCGAATGCGAGTAAGTGCATTTGCCCCAAAACTCAGCATCCGCCATCATCCCTTGAGCACATCGATTTCAGTATTCACTTTAGCATCAATGTATCTACAGCAATACAAATAGCAGGGACTACTGTGCCCATCATCATGCCGTTACCCCGTCATCGGCATGGCGCGGAGACTGAAGAGTGGCCGCATTGGCCATCGGCCAAATTGACTCGCAGACCGCCTTTACTGGCGGTCCTGCCGAGGAGCTGGCATTCGAGCGCCCTGGCGTGCATGGCCAGTCACCTCGGCGCTCACAGTGTGAAGAGCTTGATCAGGGTCTATACGCGCGCCGCAATTACCGTCTGCGATGCCGAACACCAGCACCGCGCCAGGGCCAAAACGTTCTGGAACGGTGACGTGCAGTGGGTAAGCCATGTTGACCGGGGGATTCGTCGACTCCGAAAGCATCTCCCCTTTCGGTCCCAGGACTCTGTAACATGACGCCGATGCCGCTGCGCTGAACAGTCCAGCAGCAATGAGAATGGCAGCTTGTTTTTTCATGGCCGGGCCGCTCCCAAGATGAAAAAGCACCCCCTTCGGGGGCAGCGGACCGCGCGAAGCGGGGAAGCGTGGGGGCCATTTTTCATGGCTCTTTTGTACGCCAAACAGCGTGCTTATCAAAGAGGCGTAGAGCTCAATTCCGGTACTTTTCCCTCTAACGGGGGTTTTGATAGCAGAATTTCGAGGTGACTAGCCACCGCCTGCAGTGTTTCCTTGCGGTCATTGTCCGTTTCACGCCCTGGTTTGGCGCCACGCTCCCACCCGGGATGGCCACGCGCAGGCTGAAGCGCATTGATGACTTCACGCAGGGCGTTATTTGCGCCATCGGCCCGGTGAGAAGGCAGGCGAAGTTTGTCCATGGCCGCGTGGCCACGCTGCTCCAATGCGCCGACGAGTTGCACCAGATGGTCTGCCAGCAGAAGCAGCACCGGGTCTTCCACCGTCAGTTCCTGCACTCCATTCAGGCGATTTTCCAGTTTGCGCCATAGCGGCTTCCAGCCGCCGCTCAGAGCGCCCCCTATGGTGGCACCCAGGGTAGTGGCAGCACCCAGAGACAACCCAGCCAATGCCACATCAGCCACAGCGCCAACGCCAGCGCCAATCATGGCACCCAAACCCAGCTTCTTGCCTGCTTCACGCAAAGTCTCGGAGTTGAAAAGGTCGTCTTCCCAGCGCGCGGCCATTTGAGGAAGACGCGCCACTTCAGCGTCTCCCCTGCGAAAGGCAAACACCTGCAGCAACTCATCCACGGTCCGGCGAGCATGAGCGCCCACGTCTTCATGCAGGGCTCGTACAAATTCCGTACGACGCAGCTCTATGGAGAAATCCTCTGCACTGATTTGCCGCCTTAATGCCGCCACGTCTACCAAGCCGCTGGCGGCAACCCGGCAGGCTGCGCGCCGCCGATCGGCTGACTCGCGGGCCAGGTACTCTACGATTTCGCTCAATTGCTGGCGCTTTCCATGCAATAGCGTTGCCAGATCACCGTAGAGCCGCCGCTCTGCTCCTACAAAGGGCGCTACAGCGTCAAACTCCACCTGCGCATGCAGATTGCTCTCCAGCAACACTTTCTGCCATTCCTCACGCCGGCTGTTGGGAGCCCGAACGAAATTAAGCACCGGCATGACTGGTTTGGCGCACCAGGTGAGGATCTCGATCTCGGCGCGGTACTTGGGTAAGACGGGCTCACGCGTATCAATGACCAGCATGGCGGCGTCGGCTTGCTCGAGCAAGGCGCGCAGTACCTTGGCTTCCTGCTCGAAGGACTCGCGTGCTTCGGGGCCCTGCAAAAAGGCTCGCACTCGCTCGGGGCGCGATTCGCCTGGCAAACGGCTCAAATACTCCTGCAGTGCGACGGAGTCCTCAAGGCCTGGGGTATCGGTGAAACGTACGGCCGCCACGCCCTCTACCTTGAGGTCAATGGCTTCCGCGTGCCGAGTGGTGCCCGGGCGGTCCGCCACCTCACCAAAGTCCACTTGGCGCGTGAGCGTGCGCAACAGCGAGGTTTTACCTGCGTTGGTATGGCCAACAACGGCCACGCGGATAGGTGCGGTGATCGGTTCAGGCATTTTCTTGACCGACTTCGGGGAAGGCCACCAACTCTATAGCATCCAGTTTTTCGGCTTTGAGCCAATCCGACCACCTGCGCAGACCCGACGCACTGTTGGACAAACGATTGCTTTCTTCAGCTTCCACCAGAAGAATGCGGCTCTTTTCTACCCTATGTGAGGTTTCGCGCAGGAAGCGGGCAGTGCCTCGATCAGGGCTGGACGCGCCATGACATACCAGCAACAGCGTCCAGGGCCTGATCTGCCCCAGTGCCTGGATTGCATTCTGCCGTTCTGCGGCAGCGCCAGCCAGGCGCAATTCGAGCACAGTCGTGCCCTCGATTCCGACAGGCAAACTCTGAAGCGGCCACGGCAACTCAGGGGGCAATTCGAATCCGATCACGGCCAAGGTGCCAGGGATCCCAGGGCCACGCGGGGGGAGCGTGTGAGCTGGATGCGTAGAACGCCGCTCTTCATCCGTGACGAGAGGAGGATCAAGCGCCTCCAGCCGAGCAAATATCCCTCGAACATAGGGGTCGCCGGAGTCAGGTTGTCCCATGTTAGCCACACCTGCACTCCAGCGCAGGTAACTCAAAAGGGCGAAACCCACTCGAGGAAGAAGGCCATAGGTGAAAACACAACCCATGAGCCACCATGCCCAGTCGCGCTGCACGTCAGCACCTGTCAAGGCCGTTAACCCTTGCGCACCGGCATGCTGAACAGCGACTGGATCGGGTACGGGAAAGCCTATCAAGGACGGCAGCCAACCAGCTATCTGCACAAAGCGCTGGAAGAACTCGCTGCTGAGAATGGTAGTTTCCCAGCTGAGTTGATAGGAGTGAAAAGAAAACCCGAAAGCCAGTACTGCCAGAATCAACACAAATGCCAGAGCCCAGATGGTATGGCTGATGAGCCCAAACGCCCAAGGCAAAAGCCTGCGCTCTTGCAACAGTCGATTGGTGGCGCGCACGACGGTGAGCGCATGCGGGCTGCGTTCGCCAGGCATACGCGCACCAAGCCAGAGGGCCAGCCGCCCCAGAGACAGGCCAGACATGGCGCCAGGCCACAGGACACTCAGCAACCACAGGCCTAGCGTCAGGAAATGCAGGCCCAGCAGAGTCACCAGCGCAGCGATGGCATTGATGCTGCGCGACTCACCCACAACGGCGCGGCTCATGCCCAATGCGGACAAGGCCACCAGCACCGCCAACGCTGCCACAACCAAGTGAATGGTAGAGCGCCAGCGCGATAAGTCGTCTGGCAATCCCAAGCGCTCACCCAGCAGCCAGGCACGCTCCATGAACTGTGCGGAGCGAGTAGCTTGTGCGCCATGCGCACGCACCAACTCGGACTGATCTTCCAGCGGTCCTGCGGACTCTATGAGCGCTACCGTGCCGGCAATGATTGCGGCAGGTAGCGGGGGGCGGGAAGTTACTGGATCGGAAGCTGGCACCGCTCGATTATGCCGAGCGGCAGCCAACTTTTAGGGCGAATCAGCGCGTGGGGGGTTAATTGATGACACGCCCTAGCCTCAGCCTTGCGCTTTGCGGTAATTGGCGATGCCGTCCATGATTTCCTTGCGGGCGGAATCTGTGCCTTCCCAACCCAGAACCTTGACCCATTTGCCTGGCTCCAGGTCTTTGTAGTGCTCAAAGAAGTGGGCGATGGTCTTGAGCCGCATGGGGTTCAGGTCTTCGGGCTTCTGCCACTGGGTATAGATGGACAGGATCTTGTCTGTAGGGACCGCCAGCACCTTGCCATCTTGCCCTGCTTCGTCTTCCATCATCAGGATGCCAATGGGGCGGCAGGTCACGACCACGCCGGGAATCAGGGGCACGGGGGTGATCACCAGGACATCTACCGGATCGCCGTCGCCCGACAGGGTTTGGGGCACGTAACCGTAGTTGGTGGGGTAGTGCATCGCCGTGCTCATGAAGCGGTCGACGAATATGGCGCCAGTTTCTTTATCTACTTCGTATTTGATGGGATCGGCGTTCATCGGGATTTCGATGACGACGTTGAATTCATCGGGAGCCTTGCTGCCAGGAGTCACTTTGTCGAACGACATATTGCTTTTTACGTTGATAGGAATTTAAGAAACTATCGCCAATTTTACTTTCGCGCGGCTTTCAACTTGGACATAAGTCACGTTTTCGCGCTAAATTCGGGGCGTTGGCCAATCATCGCCCGATAAATCGGGGGAGCGAGGAAGCAACGCAGTGGGAGATGCCCTTTGCGATGCGAATTGGCTAGAGGCGTCTCCTGAGCGAAAACAGCTAATGAGGAGACGTCTATGAACGGGAATGCAGCGCTGATATTGGCGCTTGTTTGCGGGGTGGTGGCCGTGGCCTATGGTTTTTGGGCTCGCGGTTGGATTCTTTCTCAGGACGCGGGCAACCCGCGCATGCAGGAAATCGCTTCGGCGATTCAGTCAGGTGCCGCGGCCTATCTGGCGCGGCAATACAAAACCATTGCCATTGTTGGCATCGTGCTGGCCATTTTAATTGGCCTCTTTCTTGACGTAACGAGCGCCATAGGCTTTGTAGTTGGCGCCGTGCTCTCAGGAGCCTGTGGTTTCATCGGGATGAATGTCTCGGTGCGTGCCAACGTCCGCACGGCCCAGGCGGCCACCAAAGGGATAGGTCCCGCGCTGGACGTGGCCTTCAGAGGGGGCGCTATCACGGGGATGCTGGTCGTCGGTCTGGGTTTGCTGGGTGTGACCGGTTTTTACTGGTTCCTGGGGGGGACGGCAGCCGCGCCCGAGGCCCTTAATCCCCTGATTGGATTTGCCTTCGGCTCTTCTCTCATCTCTATTTTTGCCCGATTGGGCGGCGGCATATTCACCAAGGGCGCCGACGTGGGCGCTGATCTGGTGGGTAAAGTGGAAGCAGGTATTCCTGAAGATGACCCCCGCAATCCCGCGGTGATCGCTGACAACGTGGGCGACAACGTGGGTGACTGCGCCGGCATGGCCGCCGACTTGTTTGAAACCTACGCGGTGACCTTGATCGCCACCATGGTGCTGGGTGGGTTGATGGTGGTGAACGCGCCCACCAGCGCCGTGCTCTACCCGCTCGGCCTGGGTGCGGTTTCCATCATTGCATCCATCATTGGGTGCTTCTTCGTGAAGGCTTCGCCAGGCATGAGGAATGTGATGCCCGCCCTCTACAAGGGTCTTGCAATTGCCGGGGTGCTCTCGCTGATTGCGTTTTACTTTGTCACCGTCTGGCTGATGCCAGACAACGCCATTACCGAAAGTGGCTCGCAAATGCGCCTGTTTGGTGCTTGCGCGGTGGGCTTGATTTTGACTGGCGGGCTGGTCTGGATCACCGAGTTCTACACCGGTACGCAGTACTCACCTGTCCGTCATATTGCACAAGCCAGCACGACCGGGCACGGCACCAACATCATCGCAGGGCTGGGCGTTTCCATGCGCTCTACAGCCTGGCCGGTGATGATGGTCTGCCTGGCCATCATTGCCTCTTATGCACTGGCTGGGCTCTACGGTATTGCGGTGGCCGCCACTGCCATGCTCAGCATGGCCGGAATCGTGGTGGCCCTGGATGCCTATGGCCCCATTACCGACAATGCGGGCGGCATTGCGGAGATGAGCGAAATGCCCGCGAGCGTGCGTGACATCACCGACCCTCTGGACGCCGTCGGTAATACCACCAAGGCGGTGACCAAGGGCTATGCCATTGGTTCGGCAGGACTGGCTGCGCTGGTGCTGTTTGCTGACTACACCCACAAACTCGAAGCGCTGGGCCAGGACATCAGCTTCAACCTCAGCGACCCCATGGTCATTGTGGGTCTGTTCATAGGCGGCATGATTCCTTATCTCTTCGGCGCGATGGCGATGGAAGCCGTTGGCCGCGCTGCAGGCAGCGTGGTGGTGGAGGTGCGGCGTCAATTCAGCACCATCAAGGGCATCATGGAAGGCACGGCCAAGCCCGAATACGGCAAAGCCGTCGACATGCTGACCAGCGCGGCTATCAAGGAAATGGTGATTCCCAGCCTGCTGCCGGTGGTGGTGCCCATTCTGGTGGGCTTGATTCTCGGCCCCAAAGCGCTGGGCGGCCTGTTGATGGGCACGATCGTCACCGGTTTGTTCGTGGCCATTTCCATGTGCACCGGCGGCGGTGCCTGGGACAACGCCAAGAAGTACATCGAAGATGGTAACTTTGGTGGCAAGGGCTCTGAGGCGCACAAGGCGGCTGTCACGGGTGACACCGTGGGCGATCCCTACAAGGATACGGCCGGCCCTGCCATCAACCCACTGATCAAGATCATCAACATCGTGGCGCTGCTGATCGTACCGCTGGTGGTCCAGATCCATGGAGGCGGAGTTGCCGCGGCCCCTCAGACACCTGCGGTGCCCGCCGGGGCTGTGGTGACCGTGGCAGCCATTGAAGGGGACGCTGTGCGGCTGGAGGGTCCTACGGTATTTTTTTACTTTTCCACCGGAAAGACCACGCCTCATCCTGATGGCGCCACCGCACTCGCTGTGATCGCAGACGGGGTCAAGGCAGGTCGCAAGGCGGTGGTCAGCGGCTATGTGGATGCCTCTGGCAGCGCCGCTGCCAACGAGGAAGTCGCCAAGCAGCGCGCCTTGGCGGTGCGCGATCTGCTGAAGACCCTCGGAGTTCCAGAAGATCAGGTGGAGATGGCCAAACCGGACAATATCCACGCGGGCACGGGCGCCCAAGCAAGGCGGGTGGAGGTGACTCTGCGGTAACGCTTGGCTTTTTTTACACGGGAGGAGCAAGCTCTTCACAAGCGCTCCCCTCAAGCAAAATGCCCCGCACGCAGCGGGGCATTTTCTTTTTCAGCTCGTCAATCAGGCTGCTGGCGCATTCCTGTGCCGGAGCAATCCGGGAGTTTTCTGGAAATAAACCGGCCTGAGTCCAGGTTTGGCCAGAGCCTCTCCTGGATATTTATTAGCGGAAGCGCGACTGCGGTACCGTCTTCATTTCGCCATCAAGCGAACTGATGTAGTTGGCCATAGCCTTCAGTTCTGCGTTGGAGAACTGTTTGACCATGCCTGCCATGACAGGGTTGGCACGGCCCCAGGTGTGGTGTGAGTTGTCGCGATAGGATTTGAGAGCGACAAACAGATAGTCCGAATATTGACCTGCAATCTTGGGATAGCTTGGGTCGATAGGCTTGGAGAAATTGTCTCCATGGCAGGAGATGCAAGCGCCCTTTTGCAGCAACTGCGCCACTTGAGCCGACGGAGCGCGTGGCGCAGGCAGAGGGCTTGCCCCCTCGACGCGACCACTTTGCTCGTAGTAGGCCGCCACATCAGCAATGTCTTGCTCACTCAAGGTGGTGGCAATGCCGCGCATGCTGGGGTGCTTGCGGTCGCCCTTTTTATAGCCTTCCAGCACTGCGGCAATGTATTTGGCGTTCTGGCCCGAAATCTTCGGGACCTTATACACCTCTGGGAAACTGGACTGATAGCCCTGGATACCATGGCATCCAATACACATGGCCACCTTGCCGGCACCTGCCTTGGCATCACCGGCAGTGCCTTGCGCATGGGCCGGAAACACCGCCGCTGCGGCGAGTGTCAGTGCTGCGAACATCGGGGACAAAGCTTTTTTCATTTTGCGCGCACAATTCACGTTGGTTTGATCCGGATCAGCGGACGATTGTAATCGACCATTTCTGGGACTTGTCGCGCAGCTCCACAGCCCTTCCCAGGGCTGTAAGTTGGGCGACACTCTCCAGCGTTCCGACAGCCGCAGCCCCTCCTTCTTTTCGTCCTCATACTCGACATGAAATTTCAAGGCTCAGAAAACTACGTCGCCACCCAAGACCTGAAGCTGGCGGTCAATGCAACCATTACGCTCAAACGGCCTTTGCTGGTCAAGGGCGAGCCAGGCACCGGCAAGACCATGCTGGCCGAAGAAGTGGCCCAATCGCTGGGAATGCCACTTTTGCAATGGCACATCAAGAGCACCACCAAGGCACAGCAGGGGCTCTACGAATATGACGCTGTGAGTCGCCTACGCGACTCTCAATTGGGTGATGCACGCGTGAAAGACATTCACAACTACATCGTCAAGGGGGTTTTGTGGCAGGCCTTCACGGCGGAAGAGCCGGTAGCGCTCTTGATCGACGAGATCGATAAAGCGGACATCGAATTCCCGAACGACCTGCTGCGCGAACTCGACCGCATGGAATTTCACTGCTATGAGACACGCGAGCTCATCAAGGCCAAGAACCGTCCCCTGGTGTTCATTACGTCGAACAATGAGAAAGAGCTGCCCGACGCTTTCTTGCGCCGTTGCTTTTTCCACTACATCAAGTTCCCGGAAGCTGAGACCATGCGCCAGATCGTGGACGTGCACTTCCCGAACCTCAAACAGGAATTGCTGGGTGCGGCCATGAAGGTGTTCTACGACGTGCGCGGCTTGCCAGGGCTGAAGAAAAAACCCTCTACCAGTGAGTTGCTTGACTGGCTGAAGCTGCTGGTCGCCGAAGATATCCCGCTGACAGCGCTTCAAAGTGCCGACAGCAAAGTCTCAGTGCCACCCCTAGTAGGCGCCTTGCTGAAAAACGAGCAGGATGTCAGCTTGTTTGAAAAGCTGGTGTTCATGAACCAGCGTAACCGCTGAACCTATGCAACGAGACGAAACGCCTTCCGCCACACAGCTACTGATTCAGGGCACCAGCCAAGCTGCCGGATTTGTCATTGGAGCCTTGCTGGGCCGATGGCTCGGCACCCTTGTGGGGTGGGATGCTTTCGGTCCCGACGGATACACCTGGCCTGCCATGGCGGGCATTGTGCTCATTGGCTTGGGCGGCGGCGCCGGCCTGCAGTTGGCAAGGCGTTGGTATAACCGCCGCTACGGAATTTCAAGAACCTAGGGATATGACCGCAGACGTTTTTGTACAGCCTGCCGCCTTGAGTGCCTTGCGGCTCAATGGCCTTCTTCTGGAGCCCCTGGCACTGAACCACGAAGAAGCCTTGCGCGAGGCCGCAGCGGACGGGGAGCTTTGGAGAGTTCGGGTGACTTCCGTGCCTGAACCCAAGGACACACGAGACTACATAGAAAACGCGCTCGCCATGCGCGAGGCGGGCAACCGGTTTGCTTTCGCAGTCATTGAAGAAGCCACTGGCAAAGTGCTGGGGTGCACCAGCTACCACGATATCGTTGCGCCCCTCAAGCGGGCCGAGATTGGCTGGACCTGGTACAGGAAAAGCGTGCAACGCACCCACGTGAACACGAGCTGCAAACTGCTCATGATGGGCCATGCCTTCGACACCATGGGCTGCGCAGTGGTGGGCTGGCGCACTGACAACTACAACTTTGCCAGCCAGCGTGCCATTGAGCGCCTGGGAGCTCGCAAGGACGGCGTGATTCGCCACCATGCGGTCCGCCGCGACGGCACGGTACGAGACACTGTCATGTACAGCATGGTGGCCAGTGAGTGGCCTGAAGCAAAAGCGCAGCTGCTTTATTTGCTGGACCGGCACAAACAAGCCTAGGGCGTGTAGAGGCGCCGCATGAGGCTTCGACCTCAATGAGTAGCATTTGCTTTTTGCAAACAGTCGGAGTCCACGCCAATCCGTTCGGGCTGAGCCTGTCGAAGCGTTGCGCGAGGCTTCGACAGGCTCAGCCCGAACGGTTTTAGGTAGTTCAAATGCCAATTTCTACTTGACCAAAACCATAGAACCTCAGCCAGAACGGCTCTTTTCGAAGGAGGGCAGCTCGGTATAGGCCCGCCCCAGCCCTTCAAGCGACGCCAGTCAACGCCAGTCTAAGGCCCTTCGCGCTAGAAGCCAGCTTCAGATGCGTATGAGGTTGCAGGACTGGCTTTGCGACTTGCGCCAGCGGTCACGGTCTCATCAGCGCGAGTATCTGCTCAACCCAGGGTTCGAACAGATGGCCCAGCAGCAGCCCGCATACCCCGGCAATGGCAATCATCACCATCGACAACGCCAATTGCTTGACCAGCAGGGGATTGCGCGTGCGAAGAACAAATGACAGGCTGAAAGCAATGCTGGTGAATGAAGCCAACACAGCACCGACGCCGGCTGTGAGGGGCGAAACACTTCCCTGAGACGCCAGCGCCGCAGCAGCGGCCACCGCGCTGGCACTGGACAACAGCCCCCCCACAATGCTGACAAAATAGAAACCTGAATCCCCAAACTGCCTTTGCGTCAGGGCACCCACTACGTGCAAAAGCAAGAAAATGAGGCCGTACTTGAGCGCCTGGGGAAGAGAAAACGGCATGTCCAGGTGGATGTCAGGCGCACTCCCCGCTGCGTGATTGTGACGATTGCGAAGGCTGAACAACACGAGTATGGCGCTGGCTCCCAGCATGAGTGCGAACGCGCTCATGGCGCCAATCAGCGCAGCGGGCGCAAGGATCAGCAGCAAGGTAGCATTGCGTGCCACCATGGCCGTCGTGGCCAGCAAGATGCCTCTGTAGGCGGTCCCTACAAACGCCGGCCCCACTTCCCGAACGCGGTTGGAAAGCTCAATCACCGTGAAGTTGCTGTTGATCAATCCTCCGAAGAATCCGGACAGCTCGGTTCCGCGAGTTCCATACAGCTTCCATAGAACGTAGTTGAAGAAACCGATTCCCGCGATGAGGATCACGGTGACCCAAGCGGCACGCGGCTCTATCAGGTCCCAAGGGCCCATGGATCCCGCAGGCAAAGCCGGGTAGATGACGATGGCCAAAATGGCCAGCAGCAGTGCGGAACGCACCTCCCCTTCCGAGATGCCCATGGAGAAGTCCGCCAGGCGCTCCTTCCACGCAAGCAAGGCGGTCGCGATCACCATCACGGCCGCTGGTGAAATGGTGTGACCCATACCGCACATGACGCCCGCCACACAGGTCACCATCATGGCGGCGGACGTGGTGAGCTCTGAGCCCAGTCCGCTGCGAAGCGATGAAACATTGAGTATGGCCACCAGGAGCGCTGTCAGCGCCAAAGTCCCCAGTGCGAAAGAAGGCCCTAGCGCGCCTCCCATGGTGCCCAGCAGGCCGATAAACCCGAAGGTGCGCAGGCCGGCCTCTTTGCCACGCCGTTCTCGCTCCAACCCAATCAAAAGGCCCAGCGCCAGACCCAATGCCAACCGGACCAGGATTTGCGCGTAAGGCCATTCGGCCTGAGGCAAACCACTCAACGTATTCGACATGCAGCCATTCCTCCACAGCACATTGAATGTCACTCTTCATGTCACTACATAGACATAAAAATTCAGTATAAGCCCGCTCTTCAGAAACCTCCCGAATACGTGTACCAAGCGTTAGCATGGCAACACTTCAATTGCGGTTGCGCCAAGCAGCAAATTCCATGAACTGGTCAGAAAAACTCTCGCGCTTCAGGGGTTTCCTAAGCCAAGTCTGGCAACTCTCTCTACCCTATTTCCAGTCCGAAGAAAAATGGCGTGCGCGCGCCATGCTGGCGGCCGTGGTGGTGCTGAACCTGGCCGCCGTCTACATGCTGGTGCTGCTCAACGACTGGAATCGCGTTTTCTACGATGCGCTGCAAAACAAGGACCAAGGCATTTTTTGGAGCCAGCTGGGACGCTTTACCTACCTGGCCATGATTTTCATCGCCATTGCGATTTACAGGTTCTACCTCACTCAGCTGCTGCAGGTGCGCTGGCGAGCCTGGATGACCCGCCAAATGATGGGTCGCTGGTTGAGTGGCCACGCGTTCTACGGCATGGAATTGGCACGATTCACTGACTCGGACACAGCGCCTCTTACGGCAACCGGACTTCCCGCGCCTGGCCAGCGCGTACCTGACAACCCTGATCAGCGCCTGCAGGAAGACGTGAACCTGTTCACCGCGCAAACCGTCGGTCTGTCGATGGGGTTTCTGAACGCGGTGGTCACACTGGCGAGTTTCGTGGGCATCTTGTGGGCGCTGTCGGGCAGTTTTTCATTCAGCCTGGGCGGCGAGAGCTTCACCATTCCCGGCTTCATGGTCTGGATGGCCTTGTTGTATTGCGGTGTGGGTAGCGTATTGACTCACTACATTGGCCGCCCTTTGATTGGCCTGAACTTCGCGCAGCAGAAAAAAGAAGCCGACTTTCGCCATCACCTCATGCGGGTACGTGAATACAGTGAATCCATTGCCCTGGACAAGGGTGAGGCATTGGAAAACCGAAACCTTGACACGCGGTTTTCCGCAGTCTTTGTAAACTATCTCAAGCTCATTGCCAAGCAAAAGCAACTGGTGGGATTCACCAATCTGTTCGGGCAAGCCGCGATGGTCTTTCCATTCATTGTGGCTGCCCCCCGTTTCTTCAGCGGGGCAATTCAATTGGGCGAGTTAATGCAGATTTCCAACGCCTTTGACCGCGTCCAGACGGCACTTTCATGGTTTGTGGACAACTATGACAGCCTGGCCAGCTGGCGCGCCACCACGGAGCGTCTGACCAGCTTTGAAGCTGCGCTTTCGCGCCAGAATCAGACTCAGACCGCCGTTGAGAATGTGGCTCCGGCAGAAGGATTCAGCGGAGTGGAAACGCGCGATCTCACCGTGCAATTGCCCACTGGAGTCACGCTGCTGCAAAGCGCCAATCTGAAGGCTGCTCCTGGCCAACATACCCTGCTTCAGGGGCCTTCAGGCAGTGGCAAATCCACCTTATTCCGATCTTTGGCCGGCATATGGCCCTGGGCACGCGGAAAGGTCACCATGCCGAAGGACGCCATGTTCATACCGCAGCGGCCCTATTTCCCGGACGGGTCCTTGCGAGCCGCACTCGCCTACCCCGAGCTGGAATCGCAGTACACCGATCAGGCCCTGCAAGAAGCACTGAGACAAGCGCTTTTGCCTGGGTTGATAGATCGACTGGATGATTACGATAACTGGACTCAAAAGCTGAGCGGCGGCGAACAGCAGCGGCTGGCGATTGCACGGGTGTTCCTTAAAAACCCGGCATGGGTCATGGCTGATGAAGCCACCAGCGCGCTCGACGTACCCACAGAACAGGCCCTGTACGAACGTCTTAGGGATATGACGGAGCAAGCAGGTGGTGCGCTGATTTCGATCGCTCACCGGCCTACAGTCACGCCGTTTCATAACCATTTCTGGAAGATGAGGCCAGACCAGGCGAATTGAGGCCGAGTGGGCACACGACTTCTCTGAGGCTTTGAAGGGTAAAAAACTAATCGGATTATCTTGAACCTGCCGTCTGAGTCATAGATCATGATTCGAAGCAACGGCACTGTCGCAGCGGGTTTTTCGTCAAGGGAGGGCTGGCCGCGTACGCCCACTCAACATACATGCCGCGGCCACCGTCTGCAGCGCAAAGATCACTGCGAAATACCTGCCGGTGGCGCTGTCCAACGAAGCCCCGTCCCCAGCGCCGACGACGATCAGTCCAGCCAGTACGGCGGGTGCAAATGCGTAAAGTGCTTGTGACAGCGCCACGATCCGGGCCACTACACGTGCCACATCGGTCGGGGCGAACTCTGTTTGAGCAATCACCGGCGGCACCGAAGTGGCATTGCCGATGCCGAGGCCGAAGAGCACGATACCCAGTATGAAGAGCGGCAAATGTTCAGGCCCGGCAACCCATAAGAGTATCGTACCGAGTGCCTGCACGGCGTAACTGGCGGCGGCCGCTCTGCGCCGGTCGGCACGCCCACTCAGCAACCGCGCCATGATGAACCGTCCGGCCATTGCGCAGCCAGTCGCCAGCGCCATGATCCCGCCAGCCAATCGCACGCCCGTGCTGGGCGCCATCAAGGAGAAGAGTTGAGCGATGAGCCCTATCTGGGCAAACAGGCCTAGCGACATCGCGGCCGCGAGTGTCAGGAACCTGCGTTCTTTCCAGAGCACCGGTCTGAGGACGGATGCCGCTCCTTCAGAAAAATGGGGGGTGGCCGGGGCATTAATTTGCATCTTTCCATCGACTTGACCTTCAGCGAAGGGGGTCCTGGCCAGTACGCGTGTCGCAATGAACATCACCACGGCGACCATGAGCAGTCCCACCATTATGGCTGTTGCAGGAAAGCCGGCGCGGTCGATCAGCACAGCCCACGTCGGGGAGAAAACCAGGCCGCCCACACTGGCGCCGTTATAGGCCTTTGCCAAGGCAAGAGGCCGCTTCTCAACAAACCAGGGTGCGATGATGGCGTTGATCCCTGCCGCACCCAGTGGCGCCCACCCCCCGCCGGTCAACATGGCGGCGACAAACAACTGCCAAGGCTCGATGGCAGTCGCCCAACCGAGTACACCTGCGGCCAGCAGCAGAGAGCCGACCGTGGTGGCCGCAGGAATACCGAAACGCCTGTGGATTCTGGGTAGGCAGGCGATCACGCCAGCACCGAACAGAAAGTGGAAGGTGACAGCGGCAGAGACTAGTGAAAGGGACCAATCGGTCCGGACCAGAACTGCATGCAGGAAGACGGGAGGTCCGTAGAAGCCCACGCCCCAGCCAAAGAGCGCTACAACAAATGCGGCGCGTACGACCTTATCGCCATAGAAGTTGGAGGGTTGCGTTGAAGGCAGGAATGACATGTTGCGAGCAGCGATAGAGGCGGTGTTTGCCGCGATGCACTCGATACTACGGCTCCGGTCGCTCTGAACATTTCGCTGCGGAACGAAGCGTCAAAGCTGCTGCGTGCCGTAAGCTTGAGCCCCAAAGCCACGCCATGAACACCAATCACATTGCCCGAATCGCATCCCTAGTTGGGGAACCCGCGCGCGCAGCGATGCTGCTGCAACTGATGGACGGGCGCATGCTCACCGCCACGGAACTGGCCAGGGCCGGCAACGTCTCTGCACAAACGGCTAGCCGACATCTGGCTCAGATGGTGGCGTCGGGCCTGATGTGCGTGGAGCAGCGAGGACGGCACCGATACCACCGACTTGCATCCGGCGAAGTGGCCAAGGTCCTGGAAGGACTAATGCGGATCGCAGGAAATCCGCCGATCCATCACACAGTCGTGGTGGGGCCGCGTAACGATGCTATGCGCATGGCCCGCATGTGTTACGACCATATCGCCGGTCGGCTTGGGCTCGCCATCGCTGAATCGCTATTGGCTGCGCAGGCCATCGAGTTCGATGGCGACGGTGGCCAGGTCACGGGTCGGGCTCCCCAGGTGCTCCAGCAGTGGGGTCTCACGCTGGAGCCGGAGTTACACCATTCACGCCAGGTCAGGCCCTACTGCCGACCCTGTCTGGATTGGAGTGAACGGAAAGCGCACCTCGCGGGCCGGCTTGGCGCAATGATTTGCACCCACTGCCTCGATATGGGATGGTTGAACAGAGCAGCGGGAACCCGAACGCTGGAAATCTCGCCCAGCGGTGCACAAACCTTCCGCGAGCGCCTCGGTCTGGATGCATGGCGGCGTGTGACGGACGCAGCATGACAACACCGCGGGTCAGACGCCTATGGACGAACTTCTTCTGCATATCTGGATGCCTGACCACTGGGTGCCTCAAGCCCGTCGTCAAGATGGGCGGCCAGCCGCTTACTCGGAAAGCATCATCAAAACGAAAGATGCCCAAGTAAAAGGCCGAAGAGCAAACCCTCTTCGGCCTCATGTCGGTGACCTTAGGCCTGCCTTTTCGGACAGTGCCTTATGCAATTGGGCTAAAACTCAAAAGCGGTGCCGATAGTAGACCTGCGTAAAGTTGATACCCGGGTTAGGCCTTTTGATACTGGCATTGGAAAGGTGGGTGTATCTCACCCCCACCGTGGAGCGTCCTTGGGGGCCCCATTGAAAGCCCGCACCGATCTGGTCGGAAAACTGGAAGGCGGTGGACATGGTGTGTTCAGGCGATATGTGCGTGTGGGAGAGCAGGCGCACCCCGATGGAGCCTTCGGCAAACAATACGCCCGAGCCCTGTAGCGGGCGCTCCAGCCTAAGGAAGGGGGAATAACCCGCCTCAACGATGTCTTGCGCCTTGGGCACGCGCCAGAAAGCCACTTCCAGCTCATGACGCAAGGTCAGGCGCCATTGATCGCCCTGCCACAACGGAGCTCCGCGCTGCCACCCGGCAATCACGCCTACCTTTTTCACGTTCGCTGAGTCGCTGACACCGTAGTTCAGTTGCCAGTCCAGGCCTTGCGGTGCAGTCTGTGGCTGCGTTTGGGCAGCAGCACCAGAATGCGCGCCTAGCAGCGCCCCGGCCAGCAGGAGCGCGCCCGTCCACGAGCTGCGTACCGGGAAGGATGTTGATTTTTGACTCTCGTGAGATGTTCCGGCTGGCGTCATAACTTTTACTTTCGGCTAAGAATTTACGTAATCCTACCTAACACCCGCATCGTTCATCGGTTGAGGGCGCTTATAGGCATTAGCTGGATTGATTGTGCCACTGGCGCCACCCGCTTGCCCGAAGCTCGCAGGCCGGGCACTGATTGCAGCCATAACCCCACTCGTGGCGGTTTGTCCGATCACCCAGGTAGCAAGTATGGGTATGTTCGGCGATCAGCTCCACAAGGGCATCCCCTCCGCCTGCGGAATCGGCCGCTTGCCCCAGATCTTGCGCAAGCTGCCAGGTGGTTGCCTTGTCAATCCACATCAGAGGTGTTTCGATCACAAGCCGTTTGCTCATGCCCAGCGAAAGCGCCAGTTGCATGGCTTTCATGGTGTCATCGCGGCAATCCGGATAACCGGAGTAGTCGGTTTCGCAGACTCCGGTGACGATGACCTGGAGATCTCGTCTGTAGGCCAATGCACCTGCAAGGGTCAGGAACACCAGGTTGCGGCCGGGTACGAAGGTATTGGGCAAACCTGAGGCTTGCATCTCGATCGCCGTGTCGCGAGTGAGGGAAGTTTCGCTGATCTGACCAAGCACACCGACATCGATCATGTGATCAGGCCCCAGTCTTTCGTTCCACGCTGGGAACCTGGCCCGCAACTCTCGCATCACCACCAGGCGTGCCTCAAGCTCGACGCGGTGGCGCTGGCCATAATCGAATCCGATGGTCTCCACACGGTGATAGCGTGAGAGCGCATAAGCCAGGCAGGTAGCGGAATCCTGTCCGCCAGAAAACAATACGAGGGCGCTGGTGTGCATAAATTCTTCAGTGCTTGTTCAGTTCGCTGACATATCGGCTCACTTCGGGCCGCAACGGAATAGGTTTGGTTTTGATGGTCGTGCCTATGCTGACAAAGCAGAGCGCCTGCTCGTGCTCTGCCAAATCAAACAAGGTTCGCAAAGGCTTCGAATTCATCGCTTTGCCACTGGTCAACGCGCCGCCGTAGCCCAGCGCATGGGCCATCAGCAGCATATTCTGAATAGCACACCCAGCGGAAACCAGGCGTTCGGCAGGCGGGATTTCCGCGTCTTCGTCTGTGATCCGAACTATAGCCAGCATGAGCAGCGGCGCACGCTCTGCTTTTTCGTAGGCCTGAGCCATTTGCTCGGGACTCGCGGAGGGATCGCGCTCCGCCAACGCAGCAGCAAATGCCTCACCCAGACGGGCACGTGAGGTGGCAGGCACCAGCACAAATCGCCAAGGTATGAGCCGATGATGGTCGGGCGCCGCTCCCGCCGCTTTCAAAATGACCTGCAGTTCCGAGGGGCTTGGCCCTGGCCCTGCCAGGCGTCTGGGCAAAATAGTCTGCCGCGTGTGAATCAAGGCCTGAGCGAATTCAGCTACTTCTGGCGGGCGCGGGTAGGCCAGTGCTGACGATGTTTCGGCAAAATCAGCTTGGTTTGCCGTCGATGCGGGGTCTTCCATACCAGTTAGCGTAACGCAAACCCCATACCGTGACGACGAACGCCCATCCCGGAGCCACCGTGCTCTTACAGCGCTTTCAGAAACCTCTCTGCCAGGGCGAACCAGAATCGAGATGCGGGGTCGATCAAATCATCATTGAAATCATAGGATGGATGATGAACCATGCAGGCGCCAGGCGTCCCGGGGGCACCATTGCCAACCTGGAAATAGCTTCCTGGCACCTTTTCCAGCATGAAGGCAAAATCTTCACTGGCGGTCATGGGCTCGCCTTGTGGCACCACCCACTCGGAGCCGAACAGATCCAGCGCCACCTGTGTTGCCAAGTCGGTTTCTTCAGGGGTATTGACCAACACCGAATAGCCATCACGCCAGTCTATACGCGCCTTGACTTGATAGCTTGCAGCCTGCTGTTCTACAAGTTGGACAATCCGCGTCTTGAGCAAGTTTCGAACCTCGCGATCCAGAGCGCGTACGCTCAACGCCATGCAGGCCTGCTGCGGGATAACGTTGTTGGCTTTACCGGCTTGAAGCGCGCCAACGGTGACGACAGCAGTCCTCAGCGGGCTGACGTTACGCGCCACAATGGTCTGCAAGGCCAACACGATCGATGAGGCCGCGACGATGGGATCTGCACACGTATGCGGCATGGCGCCGTGTCCTCCAATACCCTCCAGAACAATGAAAACATCATCGCTCGAGGCCATGGCCGGGCCGGTTCGGAAGACAAATTTTCCGGCTTCGATTCCGGGCATGTTGTGAAGCGCGAAGACGGCGTCGCACGGGAAGCGCTCAAACAGTCCGTCGGCCATCATTTTTACAGCACCCCCGGCACCTTCTTCAGCCGGTTGGAAGATCAGATTCAGTGTGCCGTGAAAATCCGCATGCTCAGCGATCTGTCTGGCTGCGGCCAGCAAAATCGCCGTATGTCCATCGTGGCCACAAGCGTGCATGACGCCCTCATGGCGGCTGCGCCAGTCATTTGTGGTCTGCTCATCGATTGGCAAGGCATCCATATCAGCCCGGATTCCCAATGACCGGCTACCGCTGCCCCGTTTCAGTTGGCCGACCACGCCAGTCCCCCCCAATCCAAGGGTGACGTCATAACCCCATTCGGTCAGTTTCCTGGCCACGAGGGCGGACGTCCGGTGCTCTTCAAAGGGCAATTCCGGATGAGCATGGATGTCCCGCCTCAGTTCTATGAATTCACCGACGCGTGGGGACAGCGCATGCCCCAGATAGCTGGTTTGCATGTCAAGCTTTTCTACTGAGGTTATGAATTACTGAGGCTGTAGATTCATTTCGCGTGCAATGGCGCGGTATCGGGCGGTGTTATCTGAATACAGCTTGTCCAGCGCGGGCAGTGGTTGAGGCCGCGGAACGATCATGGCCTGAGCCTCCAGTGCAGTCCGAACCGATGGGTCATTGGCGACTTGACTCAAGGCCTTGTGCAGGGCCTGAACGACAGGCTCTGGTGTGTCCTTGCGAACAAAGAAACCGGCCCACGTTTCAAATTCGAAACTTTTGAGCGCTTTGCTCTCACTGAGGGTGGGTACCTTGGGGAACATCTCCTGACGCCCGGCCGACAGCACCGCAGGCGCTTTGAGCTTTCCTTCCTCGACCATCGCCACGTAAGCCCTGTTGTAGGGCGTCATGAAAATATCGACCTGGCCCGCCAGAAGATCCTGTGTTGCAGGAGCGCCGCCCTTATAGGGAACATGGGTCATAGGCACGCCCGTAGTCTGGGACATATGCGCGCCCAGCAGGTGATAGAGCGAGCCAGGCCCCACGCTGGCGTAAGTCAAGGGCTTGCCCTCTGCGGCTGTTTTGCGCGCATACGACATCAGTTCGTCGCCATTGGAAGCTGGCAGGTCCTTGCGCGCCAGCATGACGAGCGGATTGATGGTGATCATCTGCACCAGACGAAAATCTTCGCTCTTGTATTTGAGTGCAGCATTGGTGAGCGGAGACAGCACCAATTCGTTAGGCGAGCCCTGAAAAATCAAGTAGCCATCCGCAGGACTATTGAGGATTTTCTGAGCCGCGATGCCGCCACCCGCACCCCCCAGGTTTTCGACGATCACCGGCTGGCCCAGGTGCTTGGCCAGGACAGTGTTCACTGTGCGGGCGATGACGTCCGAAACACCACCGGCGGGATAGGGCACCACCAGGCTTACAGGCTTGCTCGGATAGCCTTGAGCGAATGCCGTACCACCGGCAAGCAAGGCACCTAGAAAAACCAACTGAGTTTTGCGCAGCCAAATCATGAATGTTTCCTTGCGTGAGGTCGAACCATGCCCGCATGTTAGGTCTGCACAAAAAATTCGTCCAATGCATTGTTTGTGAGATATTCATGATCCAGAACTCATTGATATTCGTAGTCAGACTTGCCTGACTCACTGAGCTACCAAGCCATGACATTGATCCAGCTGCGCCACTTCATCACGCTCGCCAAGGTCGGTTCTTTTGTGAAGGCCTCTGCCCAGCTTCACATCACTCAGCCTGCGCTCAGCAGGAGCATCAAGGCACTGGAAGATGAGCTTGGTCAGCTATTGTTCGACCGCGTGGGCAGGCGAATCGAACTGACGCCCGATGGCCGTGAAACTCTGCAGCGCGCTGAACGACTGACCGAAGACGCCGACCAATTGCGGCATGGAGGCAGGGCCCTCGACAGCAGCGCCAGCGGACGGCTGCGGCTTGGATTGAGTTCGGGGCCGGGCATGATGTTGACAGCCCCGTTGATGATCCACTTTGCCCAACACTTCCCGAAGGTACAAATTGATGTGTTACGCGCCAACACCGACACGTTGACCTCCATGCTGCGCGAACGGCAAATCGACGCCATGGTCGTGGATGTACGTTCGCTGCGTCCGGCTTCAGACCTGCGCGTGGATCACCTGTCAGAGATGAAAGGGTGTTTTATGGTTCGCCAAGGGCACCCCCTGGCTGATCGCGCAAGGGTACGCTTTGATCAGGTGAGCAAATTTCCCATTGCCTCGACGCCTCTGAGCGATGAGATGGCGCGAATCCTGGTTGAACGCTATGGTGTAGAAGGACACCCACAGGTGCTGGTGAAATACACGAGCGACGAGATCGCCCATCTACTGAACGTCACCGAACGAACAAATACCGTTCTCCTGGCCATTCGCGCAGCGGGACCTGGCCTTCACGAAGTGCCGGTGTATCCGGCACTGGATGCCAACGCGCGCTTTGCCCACATCACGCTCGCTCACAAATCTGAAGGGCTGTATGTTCCCGTCCTGCGAAGCCTGATGCGCACGGCTCTGCGTTGATCAGTCCGGGATGAGGGCGACGCATTCAATCTCAAGAAGAAAGTCAGGCCGTGGCAGACGAGCTTCGACGGTGGTCCTGGCCGGCCAGGACGCCGGGTCTGTGCCAAAGAACTCTCGGTAGATGTCGTTCATGACCTGAAAGTCCGCCCGTCGGTCCAGAAAGACATTGACCTTGGCGACGTCCGCGAAGGTACAGCCGGCCTCCTCAAGGATATAGCCCACGTTAGTGAGACATGCGCGCATTTGGGCTGCAAAGTCGCCCTGCTTGACCTTGGGCTCCCCGGCCTCGAACCCAGGAATCCCTGAGACGAAAAGCAAGCCACCGGCGACCACACCATGGCAATGTGGGGATGACGATCTTGGAACGCGGTCGCTATAGATGACTTTCTTTTTCGTGGACGCAATGGGCACTTTTTCTCCTCGGGCGTATGAGCAAAGGGGTGAGCGGGAATTTCTGAGCCATCATGGAAACTCAGTCCGAAAAGTTCAGTTCATCGTGACACCTGCTCGTTTGGCCAGACTCCCCCACTTGGCGCTCTCGCTTTGAATGAAGCGAGCAAAGTCCTGGGGCGTCCCGCCGACCGGGGTCACACCTTGCTCCTTGAAGAACGCGAGCGAATCAGGTTGTTGAAGCACACGATTGAGCGCTTCATTGGCCCTTGCAATGACCGCCGCTGGCGTCTTGGATGGGGCCATCACGCCGTACCACGTGGAGCTGAGCACATTGGGCAGCCCCGCTTCTGCCGTGGTAGGTACCTGAGGTAATGCCTCGGATCGTTTGGGCGCTGCGATAGCAAGGGCACGCAGCCGGTTCCCGGCAATGAAAGACATCACCGCAGGAACGTCGGCGACGAGGAAATCTGCGTTACCTGCCATCACATCGACGATGGCAGGCGCTGCGCCGCGATAAGGGATATGCGTCATGAAAACGTTCGCCTCCCGTTTGAGAAGTTCAGCACCCAGTTGTGTGGTGGTCCCACTTCCGGCAGAAGCGAAATTGAGCTTGCCTGGCGCCGCCTTCGCCGCGGCGACTAACTCACGCAGATTGGTGATCTTGCTGTTGCTGGCAACGACAATAACCTGAGGAGTCACTACCGCCTGACCAACTGCAGATAGATCCGTATCAGGGTTGTACGTCATGCTGGTGGACACTGCCGGCACCACTGTAAGCGCACCGGTTGATGAGAACAGGAGACTGTGGCCGTCTGTCGACTTGGCCACATCGGCTGCGCCCAAGGTTCCGCCGGCGCCTGCCTTGTTGTCGATGACCACTGGCTGACCGAATTCTCGAGACAGGCGGATAGATATGAATCGAGCCAGCGTGTCAGCGGGCCCGCCAGCGGCGAATGGAACGACCAGCCGTACGGGGCGGCTCGGCCAGGCAGCCGCCTGTGAGAGCGCTGTGGTGGGAAGAGCGATCAGGCCACCTGCAGCACTTGCACCCGCCACAGAAAGTATGGATCGGCGTGTCATGGGTTGTTCAAAAGTCACTGTGGTCTCCCTTGTCGCTTCTATAAAAAATGTTCTCGATGTCCAATAACTCGGATGTATCAGGAGGCTTGCGCGGTTTGCGCCCGAGCCAACGCAAGCTCATTCATGATGTCTTCGAACCGGTCTCTCGCCTGCTCACGTGCCGTGTCGTAGCAGCTATTGCCGTGGGCATCAATTCCTACGGTCACGGGGCCCAGGCCTTCCACGCGAAGCCGAACCAGCCTGTAGTGGATCAGCATGTCCGGCCAACCCACCTGCAACACTTGCTTGACGGCGGCAGACAAGAGCGCGCAACCACCGCCGAGGAAGGACAGATAAACGCCGCCAACTTCACGCAGTGCCTGCGCGCAGGCGCTGTCGAGTCCACCCTTGCCACCTACCGCATGAAGCTGCAGTTCTCGTATCAGGGTGGGCATGTATGGATTGAAGCGAGTGCTGGTCGTAGGGTTCATGTATTCGACCTCAAACTTGCCGTCAACTTCCTTGCTATAGCTGCCAAGATGAAACAGGCTCTGGCCTGTCAGGTCCATAGGCAAAGGCTCAGCGCCTCCCAGGGCCGCAATCAAGCGCTGATGGGTAGGCAGGCCGGCTGTGATCACGATCTCGCCATCGAGGATGACCTGGTCGCCTGCCCGAAGCCGAAGAGCATCTTCGCGCGACAGAGGAAACTTCATACGGTGTGTGGTGATGCTCATTCAACAATCTCCACTCGTCCGTCGTTATAGATGCGCGCACGTGTCCGCCGGTTGATCCAGCAGTTGAACGCGACCGCTACAGGCGTGAACCCATGGCCCGCCGCGTATTCAACATGGACCGCCATTGCAGTGGTGCTTCCACCCGTGCCCATAGGGCCAAAACCAGTCTTGTTGACCGCAGCATTGAGCCGCTGCTCCATGGCTGCCACCATCGGCTCCGGGTGAGGCTCGGAGATAGGCCGCAGTGTGGCCTCTTTGGCCATCTTGGCTGCATAGTCAAAGCTGCCGCCAATGCCCACACCGATGACCACCGGAGGGCAATGTTGCGACCCCGCCTTCATGACCGTCTCCATAACAAACCGCTCTATCGTGGCGAGATCAGGAAAACTGAAAATCTCCAGTGCCGCCCAACGGCCAGAACCCAAGGCCTTGGGGCTGCAGGTGATGTCCAGGCAATCGCTGCCGTCGACCATGTCGAAGGTGGTGATGGGCATCCCCTTGCCCGCGTAGCCACGTTCAAGCGTCAAAGGATTGGTGACATGCGGAAGAAGCGGTGGCTGGATGCGTTCCACCAGCTCTGCAAAGCCGTCCTGGATGGCTTGCCGCACATCACCGCTGAATCGCGCTTGGGTTCCGACCCGCGCAAAGTACACAGGAACGCCCGCGTCCGAACAGACAAAGTGACCGGTTCGCTCTGCGGTTTCCGCGCTTTGCAGCATGATGCGCAAGGTGTGGCGAGCTGTTTCGCTCGAATCGCTGAGTGCCGCAGCTTGCAGGGCCTGCTGCGTGTCCTTGGGTACACCCCGCAGTGAACGGTCGTACAGCTCTGCCGTCACGGTCTTGATGAGTTCAGGTGAGATTGACATAATTTTTAAGGGGCTTGCTGCGCAAGCACGTTCGCGCGCATCTTGGTGAGTGCATAAAGAGATTCGCTGCGAGGAGCCGAGACTTGCAAGCGTTTGGCAATTTCAACCACCGCTCCGATCAAGGCTTCAACCTCCAGGGACTTGCCCGCTTCCATGTCCTGCAACATGGAGGTCTTCACATGCCCCAGCTTGCGGGTAATTGCGATGCGTGCAGCGGGCGTCACATCGAGTGAGATCCCCACCGCCCGGCCGATGGCAAGGGTTTCTTCCATCAAGGAGCAGAAAAGCTCGAAGATGGCGGGGTTATCTATGAGCTGATCTGTGGAACACCCGGCCAGGACGCTTACCGGGTTAAAGCAGGCATTGCCCAGGAGCTTGGTCCAGACCTCGGCGCGAATATCGGATGAGGCCACCGCATCGAGTCCTGACTGCCGTAACAGATCTACCCAGCCGGTGAGCCGGGAACTCGAGGGAGCGCCAGAGACTTCCCCGAAAACCAGCCGAGAACCTGAGGCATGGCGTACGACGCCGGGCGCGGGTGTGGAGCATGCCGGGTAGATGACGGCTCCCAGCACTTGGCCGGAAGGGATCATCACCGACAGATTCCCCTGCGGATCCAGGGAGTTGAGCGGCTGTGCCATGGCGGGAGCCTTCAACCCATGCGTAAACCACCAGGGAATCCCGTTGAGCGCGGGCACGATGATGGTGTGCGGCCCAACCAGCGGGGGTATGAGATGGGCGATGTCGGCCAGGGCTTGAGCCTTCACAGCGATGATCACGACATCCTGTGGACCCAGGCCAACGAGCGCCTCGGAATCCACCGCCTCCACGGGCACCGTCCAACTTTCATCTCCGCTTTTCAGCGTCCAGCCTGATGCGCGCACCACCTCGAGCGTGCTGCCGCGCGCAAGCACGCTGACATGCGCGCCTGATTTCGCAAGGTTGATGCCTAGATAGCCACCAATGGCGCCAGCACCAAGAACGCAGATACGGGGTCTTTTGTCATTCATCGTGGTTTTTGTTCTGCGAGATACGCAACGATGGAATTAAAGCGCCGCATCCGCAATTTGGAAATCGCGAAATAGAGATAGACTTATCACATAATCTAATAAATCATGCACATCTCCATTCGTCAGCTGCGCGTACTTTTAGCGGTCGCTGATCACGGCAGCTTCAGCGGCGCCGCTCATGCCATTGGACTGTCGCAGTCTGCCGTGAGCCAAGGGGTGAGAGCCGTGGAAGAGTCGATCGGCACCCAACTGATTGAGCGTTCCACCAGGCACGTCCGCTTGACGCCCGCAGGCGAGCGCTTGATTAGCCCCTTGAGAGATGCGCTCGATAGACTGGAGTTGGTTCTGGTGCAAGCGCAATCGGCAGGTGCGGCTTCGCAAAAGGTCATTCAAATGGCCTCAACCCCTCATCTGTCTGGACGCCTGCTGTCGCAGTGCTTGGCCGATGCAGCCAGGCGATACCCGGAACTTCAGGTTCAACTGCGGGAACAGCCCCAGCCTGCTGCCATAGAAAGTGTGCGCAGAGGTACGGTGGAGTTCGGCCTCGCGGTAGGCGATGACCGAATCACGGACTTGATTCAAACCCGGTTGCTCAGAGATCAGTTCATGCTGATTTGCCGTACTGATCATCCGTTCGCACGCAGGAAGGTGATCGGACTCGCTCAACTTCGGCTGGAGCGGCTGATTCTCCTGGCCACTGCGCTTGGCGGGCGCTCAGCATTGAACAGCCTTTTACGAGGCCATGGCGTGGCGGTGGAGAAAGCACAGGAGGTCACGCTGGCCGCTACCGCGATGGAGATGGTGGCCGAAGGCTTGGGAGTTGCCCTGCTGCCGGCCAGTCGCCTGCCAATGCCTGAGCAACTGTCTCTTATTGCGAAAGAGCTGGATCCCTCTCCAGTCAGAGACATTGTGCTGATCCGGCGCAAGGGCATCCCCATGTCGGATCCTGCCCAGAAGCTGCACGATCTGATTCTCAAGCGAGTTTCGGGAGCCGACGATTTGGACTGGGAGCGCCCGCTCACGCTACTTATCCCGTTCCCGGAAGGCGGCCCCGTTGATCGGTACGGCCGTGTATTTGGAGAGATCCTTTCCCGGCACCTTCGCCAGCGGGTGGTCGTCAAAAACGCGGTCGGCATGGGAGGGGCGCAAGGAGTGCATGAACTGACACGTTCCGAGGCTGATGGCTACACGATAGGCATCGCCGGCAATGGAGCGACCGTATTCACCGAAGGTGGGCAGACGCAAGGCTTCGTCGACGTATTCAAGGACCTCACATTCCTAAGTGGCCTGGTTCGGGTGCCTTCTGTTCTGCTTGCAGGCAAGCACCTGCCGGTTTCCAACCTCAAGGAATTGCTTGCGCAAGCCCGCTTGCATCCACGCGGTTTGCGGATTGCGGCAGCGGGGCACGGAAGCAGCCGCGTACTCGCCGAACTGCTCCAGGAGTTGGCTCACATCTCGTTGCAGGTAGAACACTACGATGGGCTCTCCCCCGCAGTTCGCGACATTGCGCGCGGCAAGGTGGATCTGGTGTTTGGGGAGCCCACTGGGGTGCTCCCACTGATTCAGAGCCAGAGAGGAACCGCCATGCTGGTCGCGGGCTCCGAGCGATGCTCCCTGTTGCCCGATGTGCCTTGCTCCGGCGAACTGGGCTTGGAGGGCCTGGACACAGATGGAGGGTATGGGCTTATTGCACCAGCCTCACTACCTGCCCAGGCGCTTGCGCATCTCTCAGGCGCCGTCACCGACGTTCTACGATCGACTGAGATTGCCGAACAGTTCGAGCGATTGGGCGTCAAACCCGACATGCGCAGTGGACCGTTCTACGCAGAATTCATCCGTTCAGAGCAAAAAAAATGGCGAACCTTCAACCTTTCACGAAAGGGTTGAAGGTTCGCCTTAGTGCTTGTCAGCGCGGGGAAGTTGCTATCAGCCGCAGCTTCCTAAAAATCCACACTGCGTGCAGTAGTCGCAGCCATCCTTGCGGATCATGGCATGGGCGCCGCACTCGGTGCATTTCTTGCCAGCCATGGCTGTAGGAGACACCAGCGCCGCGGCTTCCAGCTTGGGCTCGGTCGCAGGCAACTCTTCGCTATCGAACAACGAGCCTTGTGCCGCTAAAGCACGGCGAGCGATCAGGTTCTCAATGGCGTAGCCGATTGCTGCTACTTCGCTGTCATGCCAAAGCGGTACGTGCGTGCCGTCAGGTTTTTCATAGGTACCCAGGCGCACCGGCCCTCTGTCCCAGCTCACCTTGCGCATGTCAGACAGCGCGCGCTCCAGGAAGCCGCCCCGTGCAGCCAGGCTAAGCATGCGCATGGTGGCAGTGATCCATTGCTGTGATTCACCGCTTTGCCCCACGGGCATGAAGAACTCGATGGCGCGGTCCACGCTCCGCCCTTCGGGCAAGGCAACGGGCAAAAATGAGACGATCAGGTACAGGCGCTGCTGGCCTTCGCTGGTCCAGTACTCAATTTTCTCGGTCACAGCAGGCAAGCCGCCCGCAGGACGCTTCTCGATCACAGAGCGCATGGGATCAACCGGCGCTTGCACCGGCGCAGCGGTAACAGGCGCCTCAGGCTTGCTGGCTTCCTTGGCTACCGGAGTGGCTTCCAGCACCGCACCCAGAATACTGTTGGGGCGGTAAGTAGCCAGCCCCTTCAAACCAGCTTCCCAGGCTTGACGATAGAGATCCTTGAAGTCCTCGTAAGGGTAATCTTCCGGGATATTGACCGTCTTGCTGATGCTGGTGTCGATGAACGGCTGCACTGCCTGCATCATGTCCACATGGCCTGCGGCGGTCATTTCCAATGCACTGACGAAGTAATCAGGCAAGGTCACGACGTTTGAATCTGAGGCATCACCGGTCGCGTGGATAGACTTGTAGAGACGGTAAGAGTGGTCTTCAACTGTGTATTGGCTGCGACTGCCGTCGGCCTCACGCTTGTTGCGCGTATAGGCCCAACTGAACGCGGGCTCAATGCCGTTGCTGGCGTTGTCGGCGAAGGCCAGGCTCACCGTGCCTGTTGGAGCAATCGAGAGCAAGTGGCTATTGCGAATGCCATGCTTGCGGATGCTGGCCTGGATGTCCTCTGGCAGACGGCTGGCAAAAGTGCCTGGTGCCAGGTAGCCCTCCGCGTTGAACTTGGGAAACGCACCTTTTTCCTGGGCAAGCGCCACTGACGCGCGGTACGCGGCATCACGCATGCGGCGTGCAATCGCAGTGGCCATATCCCGGCCTGCTGGCTGGTCATAGCGGAGCTTCAACATCGTCAGCGCATTGCCCAGGCCGGTGAAACCCACACCGATGCGGCGCTTCGCCGCGCTTTCGGCGCGCTGCTGCTCAAGCGGCCAGAAGGTGACGTCGAGCACGTTGTCGAGTGCGCGCGTCTGGACGGCCACCACCTTATCAAATTCTTCGAAATCGAAAGCAGGTTCGCCGCCGTCGCCAAACGGATGGCGCACGAAATTCGTGAGAATGATGGGACCGAGGTCGCAGCATCCGTAGGGCGGAAGGGGTTGCTCGCCGCAAGGATTGGTCGCCTCGATGCGCTCGCAATAATTCAGGTTGTTGTCTTGGCGGATCTGGTCAAGAAACAAGATGCCCGGTTCAGCGAAGTCGTAGGTCGACTTCATGATCGTTTCCCACAGTTCGCGCGCAGGCAACGATTGATAGACCCATTGGCCATCAGCGCGCTGCTTCGCGCCTTGTTCTATGAGCTTGGTGCCGGGCAAGGCTTTGTGCACCAACTCCCAGGAGGTGCCGTCCCTTACGGCGTGCATAAAAGCATCCGTCACGCCGACGGACACATTGAAATTGTTCCAGCGGCCAGGCGTACGCTTGGCTGTAATGAATTCCAGTACATCCGGATGGTCGATGCGCAGCACGCCCATCTGAGCGCCGCGGCGAGCACCGGCGCTTTCCACAGTGGAGCACGACTGATCGAACACGTTCATGTAGCTGCAGGGCCCACTGGCCATGCTTGCCGTGCCTTTGACGTAGGCACCCTTGGGACGGATGCGGCTGAAGTCATAGCCCACGCCGCCGCCGCGGCGCATGGTCTCTGCGGCCTCGCGCAAGGCTTCATAGATGCCGGGGTAGCCTTCGTCATCTGTGCCCTGAATCGCATCTCCCACCGGCTGGACGAAGCAGTTGATCAGCGTGGCCTGGATATCCGTGCCCGCGGCACTCATGATGCGGCCTGCGCCAATGGCACCCGCATGCAGGTTTGAAAGGAATTTCTGTTCCCACTCGGCGCGCAGTTTGGGTGCTTCGACTGACGCCAGGGCGCGCGCGACGCGGCCGTAGAGTTGATCAAGGCTGGTTTCGCCAGCTTTATAGTATTTTTCAGCCAACACATCACGGCTGATGGGTTGAACTGCCAGACGGGCCTGCGTTTTGGGCAGGGTGTCTCTTTTCATGTAATGCACTCCGGTGTTAACGCTGCCAGCGTGATCGATCCCAGCAGCCAAACCATTAATTCTTGCACTGATGCAATTCGCGATCCGAAAGGCAACTTCCCTGCCCCTCTAAAGAACAGGCCTTTATCAGTCTCTCCGGTATAAGCATGACCCAGTTGTTGGTCGATACAAAACTGTCCCATGCTGGAGACACCGTCGCGCAGGCCACAGTGTGCCAAACAATCGAAGGCCATGGTGCACTGTTTTTTCACATGTGCAACTGCTTTTAGTTTCGATTCGATACGAATATATTTTTCCAGCCAGGGAGTGCGCACCGCCCGGGCAGGCAAGCCGGCGACGCTGATGAACTCCACCACGTCTTGCGGGCCGGCCTGTGCCAGCACACGCTTGAACTCAGGGGCGGCATCGCACTCCTGCGTCACTGCAAACGCAGTGCCCACCTGCACCCCCGCCGCACCCAGCGCCTGCAGTCGCTGAATATCCTCGAGGCAACTGATACCCCCTGCGGCAATAAGGGGAACTTGGCCCTCAATGCCGGCAAACCGGAAAAATTCACGCGCCTGGGGAATAACGTTTTCGAAATCGAAGCGTGGATCTTGAAGGTCAGCCACTTTGGCCGCGCCCAAATGCCCGCCTGCCAGACGCGGGTGCTCGATGACGATAGCGTCAGGCAATCGACCCTTCTTTTCCCATTTACGAACCAACAGCTGAATACCGCGCGCGTCGGACAAGATTGGAATTAGCGCAGTGTGCGGATGGTCCTTGGCCAGTTCCGGTAAATCCAGTGGCAGGCCCGCCCCGACAACGATCGCGTCGACGCCCTCTTCCAAGGCGCAGCGCACGTAGGCTTCATATTGGCTGAGCGCCTTCATGACATTGACCGCTAGCACGCCCTGCCCTTCTGACAAAGCTCTCGCTCGCCGTATCTCGCGCTTGAGCGCCTCGATATTTGCTGCATTGATGCGCTCCGCAGCATATGGCTCTTTCAGAAGATGGCCTGTCTGCTGCATGAGATCCGGGTGCAAACGCCTCAGATCGACTGAAGAAATGGTGCCCACGCCACCCAGCCGCGCCACCGCGCCGGCCAAGCCACCCGCCGAAACTCCAACCCCCATTCCGCCTTGCACGACCGGTAGCAATGAGCGGCCTTTAAGCTGAAGAAGAGTGAGTGCCGATTCGCGACACAACGACCAAAGTCCTGCGATCGCATCGGAATGCGAGAAATTGGGTGAGGGAACGTTAGCTGAAGCGACGTGCAATCCCGCACGTTCAGCAAAAGGTAATTTCATGGAGGAAAGGCCAGAGCAAAGAACTGAGGAAAAGGTACCTCCAAGTGCTCTCTACCGCCTTGCCTCAGGTCAAGCTAGCGCTAAAAATCGCTCTCACTTCTGCACAACGGGAAGACTCGGCGCTCACTATGGCATTCATACACGGGGCGTGGACGCCCCATTGTGAAAGCAGGCCTATGACAGGACGGCAAGACGGTTCGTTAACGGCCTTCAGTACAGACTAGTCAAGCGTTGTGCCGCTTGGATTTGTCATCGAGTATTCGCGTGACGATTCCCAGAATCTCATCTCCTGCGGTGGCAATGTGCTCCTCGAGAACACGCCGAGCCTGCTCAGCTTGTCCATGCCGACACAGATCAATCAGCTGCTGATGCTCACGATGAGCTTGCTCGCGGACGGGCGCGTTGACCGCTTGGAATCGGAAATAACGCTCTGATTTCTCGTGCAGTCCACGCACGATGGATAGAGCAGCGGGTCGGCCAGCGGGGGCGTAGAGCAACTCGTGGAGTCCCCAATTCAGCGCCCCCCAATCATCGACGTTCGCGTGGTCCATGGCTTCGACTTGAGCTTCCGCACGACGGAGCTCTTCGTCACTGATATTGGCTACAGCTTCATACAACAGCCACGGTTCAAGGCGTTGTCGAATATCGAAGAACTCGCGAACCTCCTCTGTAGACAGCATGGAGACGAATGCGCCTTTGTGAGGCAACACGTCTATCAGCCCTTCTGCACTCAGAATTCGAATGGCCTCGCGAACGGGTATCCGGCTGACCCCCAACTCTTCTGCCAGTGCCTCTTGCCTTAACGGCACTCCAGGAGGCAAGGCCCCGGAAAGAATGCGCGACCGAAGGTCATCCAGGACGAGTTCGACCGTGGTCTTACGGACCAGCCGCCCGGGCGACGACGGCGGGCGTTCAACGTCGTGCGACGGTTGGATGTTCGCGGGGTATGCCATGAGATCGTATGAGTATGCCATCCCACCTATTGGATTCAGGAGGCACGATGGTGGAGAACTAGAGCCCACTAGGGTAAACCCTCTATCACAAACTTTTTCGGGGCAAATATATTGTATCCAATTATCCAAAGCGACATGACAAGTGCGCCTTCGGTGACATCTTGCATGGACTTTTGACAATCTTTCAATTTGGATCCAATATATTGCCTCCAATATGAGGCCAAGCATTCTTTAACTGAAAGGTGATCTGCAATGAAAGCAATCGACTGGTCCGGCGTCTTCCCTGCCGTCACGACCAAACTCAAATCTGACTTCACATTGGACGTGCCCGCCATTGAAAAAGGCCTGGAGAGACTGATCGACGCAGGCGTGGGCGGCGTAGTGATGATGGGCATGGTGGGTGAGAACGCCCAGTTGTCTCCCGAAGAAAAGCTGTTGGTCCTCAAAACCGCCAAGGCCGTCGTGAAAGACCGCGTACCACTTATCTCCGGACTGGCAGAAACCAATACAGCAAAAGCTGAGGCCTTTGCAAAAGAAGCGGAAAAAATTGGCGTGGACGGTCTTATGGTGTTTCCGGGCCTGACCTACAAGTCAGACGCGAGAGAGACGATCCATTTCTATAAGTCCGTAGCTCGGGCGAGCAACCTGTCCATTCTTCTCTACAACAACCCACGCGGCTATGGCGTCGATCTCACGGCAGACATTCTTGCCGAGCTGATGAGCGAGCCGACCATCGTCGCCATGAAGGAAGAGTCCTATGAGACGCATCGCATTACGGAGTTGGTCACGCGCTTCGGCGGCCGGCTAAGCGTCGTTTGCGGCGTAGACAACTTGATCGTCGAAAGCGCAGCCCTCGGGGTCAAGTGCTGGGTCTCTGGCATGGCGAACGCCGTACCCAAGGCATCGGTTGATCTTCTAAACCTGTGCGTTTCAGGAAAATTTGATGAAGCGCGCAAGCTCTACGCCGCCCTGGACCCGCTGTTTTATCTGGATACCGTCGTGAAGCTCGTCCAGCACATCAAACTTGCGGAAAGCATCACCAATGGAAGCGCCGAAACGGTCAAACCCCCCAGACTGAATCTCGAAGGAGAAGAACGTGAACGCACTCTAGCGATCACCAAGGCCACCCTCGCGAACTTGAAGGCCCTTGGTTACTAGTTCGCATTGTCCCCGTCCCGCCTCGTCACGCAACTGCCCCTTCACGCGAGAGCGTTGGAGGCCCATCGGATTCAGCGCCCCGATGGACGGCAGCGTTCATCGGCGCCATCACTCACCCTCAAATCATGAAGATCCTACGCACTCTGACGTTCGCCGCTTTAAGCAGTGCCATGGCACTGGTTCACGCTGCCGATCCATACCCCTCAAAGTCCGTGGAGCTCGTCGTCGCGTACGCGGCGGGTGGGGGAAGCGATGCGGCGGCAAGAGCTATTGCCGAAGCAGCGAAAAAATACTTGCCGCAACCCGTGTACGTGACGAACAAACCGGGTGCGAGCGGTTCGATCGGCTGGGCCTATGTCACCACCGGCACTCCGGACGGGTACAAGCTATCTCTCATGAATCCGGAAATGCTGGTGGTTCCCCTCCTTGGGATCGGAAAAACAACTGTTGACCACTTTCAGCCCATCGCACGGTTCACTGACGACGCGACATCGATAACGGTCCGCGCAGACGCGCCGTGGAAAACGATTGATGAGTTCATTGCCTTTGCAAGGGCTAACCCTGAAAAAGTCGCCATAAGCAACGCCGGACTGGGAACGATTCCCCATACGGCAGCTGTGGCGTTCGCAGAGCGGACCAACACGAAGTTCAACCATGTTCCGTATCAGGGCGCGGCGCCTGCCACTTTGGGGCTTCTTTCGGGCGACGTGCAGGCCACTTCAATTCCTTATGCTGATTTGAAACAGCATGTGGAAGCAGGAAAACTCCGGACCCTGGCCGTGATGGCTGACAAACGGATTCCAGGACTGGACAACGTCCCAACGTTCAAGGAACGAGGCTACGACCTCCAGTACAGCGTATGGCGAGGCATCGGCTTGCCCAAAGGCAGCCCCAAGGAAGCTTTGGACAAATGGCGTGAAGTAGCGAAGGCCGTCTTCCAGGATCCGGCTTTCCAGACCACCATCACCAAGCAAGGGCTGACGCTTTCATGGGCAGACACCCCGGAATTCGCAACAGATATCGCGCGGCAAAACGAGGCGTTCAAGAAAATTGTTCCAAAAATGGAAATGAAACAGTAAGACACGCATCAGCGGCTTGAACGGCGGCCATGCAGTTTCTCCGAAGATCCCCGACACATGAATCAATCTGGAAAGAACCAGTACATGGCCGACACCATCCGCCTCACTCTTGATGAAGTATTTGGCCTTTCTGTGAGGGTATTGAGAGAGCACGGGATGTCTATGGCCCACGCTCAAGCCGTTGCCCGCGTCATCACCGCTGGCGAGAGAGATGAGTGCTACTCGCACGGAATCTATCGACTGCTCATCACGACCCATACCCTCAGGAGCAGCGGCATTTCCCGAGACGCGCTACCGGTGATTCGAGATCGCACACCTGCCGTCGTTGGGGTGGACGCACAATTTGCCTACTCTCCCCTGTCTTTCGAGATGGGAAGCAAAGTGTTGATAGAAAAAGCCAGGAAAACCGGCATTGCCGCTATGGTTATCAACAACTGCTACCACTTCTCGGCCCTTTGGCCTGAGATCGAAGTCCTGACCGCAAGCGGCCTCGCCGCGATCGCGATGAATCCAAGCCATGCGGGCGTTGCGCCCGCCGGGGGAACTCAAGCCGTTCTTGGAACCAATCCCATCGCCTTCGGATGGCCCAGGCCCGGCAAGGATCCCTACGTGTTCGATTTCGCCACCAGCGCAGTAGCCCGAGGCGAAATTGAGCTGCATAGCCGCGCCGGGAGATCCATCCCCCACGGTTGGGGAATCGATGCGCGAGGTCAACCTACAAACCATGCCGATGCGGTCTTGAATGGTGGAGCCATGCTTGCATTTGGCGGTCACAAAGGCTCAGCTCTTTCCACAATGATCGAGCTGCTAGCGGGGCCCCTGATTGGTGACCTGACGAGCTTGGACTCATTGAAGTACGACGATGGCCGTGGGGCCTCTCCATGCCACGGAGAGATCATCATTGCCATGGATCCGTTGATCCTCGGGCAAGGTCACTACGCCGAGGACGACGCCAGGGCGGAGAGGCTTTTCGATGAATTCCTGGGTCAAGGCGCGAGATTGCCATCGCAGCGCCGCTACGCGGCACGAAAAAGAAGCTTGAGCGATGGGGTCCAGGTGTCCCGCACGCTCCATGAAGAAATCATGGGCATGCTTTCCGGTTCTGAGATCGAAACTCAAGTCCCATGAGGCCTCCGTGCAAAGCCCGCGCACAAGTTCCCTCAAACCGCCTGAGACCTGTACCGAATGCTTGATCGCCGGGCGAGTGGTCCATCTCGAGTGATCTGGAACAGACAGCGATTGATCATAAAGGGCTCGCGAGACAGCACAGGGTCAAGCATTGACCATCAAGCCGTCTCCAGTTTAAGGCTCCGAATAAACGGTACCCAGCGCTCACGCTCCCTGCGGGCAAATGCCTCGGCTTCTTGAGGTGTGCTGGGGGCCAGGATTTCCGAGCCGGATTTCTCAACCAGACGGGCGTGCATTTCCGGGATCGCAAGAGACTCGGAAAGCGCCCGGTTGATGCGCGCCATAACCTCTGGTGGCGTTTGAGCTGGCGCTATCAAACAGTTCCATGTGTAGGCCTCATAGCCCCGCAAGCCCTGCTCCGCAAAAGTGGCCAGACCTGGCGCAGCCTGATTGCGCTGTGTCCCTGAAACTGCCAACAGGTTGACCTGTCCTAAAAGAGACATGGGAAGCGACGTGGCGAGACCGTCGAATACGAGATCCACGTGTTCTCCCGCGAGATCTGAAAGGGCCGGCCCGTTGCCCTTGTAGGGGACATGGTTGATCTTGATGTCCGCGGCCTTAGCAAAGGCCTCCCCAACAATATGGCTGGTCGAACCGATTCCACCTGAGCCATAGCTGAGCTGATTCGGGCGTGCCTTGGCTTCTGCGATCAAGGCCTTGAGAGTCCTCGGCCCGGTTGATCTTCCGACCAGCACCATATTGGCTCGACTCACCAAACCGATCGTGCGCAGATCTTTATCCACATCAAAAGGAAGCGACTTGAAGAGTCCAACGTTCATGACCAGTTGCGAACTCGTACCCAAGCCAAGCGTCAATCCATCGGGCGCAGACCTGACCACTGCGTCAGTCCCTATGGAGCCGCCTCCACCGGGCTTGTTCTCAACCGAGACCGGTTGCTTCAAGAAGCCTGACAGGTAGCGAGCAAGATCGCGGGCGGTCTGGTCATTCCCACTGCCTGCTGCAAATGAAACGATGAGCCTGATTGTTCTGCTTGACTGCGCATGCAGACCGGTGGCGAAGGTGGTCGAAGCCGCTACAACGGCCCGCCGGGTTATTCGCACGCGGTGCAAGTTCTGCATCAGCTATCTCCACATTTTTACCCACGGAAGGTCGGGACTTAGGCGCTGACAATGAACCGAGCGCATAAGACGCACCGCAGCACCCGATTTGTGCAGAGCTTCCTTTGGGAACTGAGTTGAATAAGCATAATGCCATATGCAGCATTTCTTATTCATGGGAGGGCTTAATTCTGGAGTGCCAACTGGGTATGTTCAATGTGTTGTTCAAGAAGCTGGACAGCCAAAGGGATATCTTTGGCTATGCATGCTTTCAGGATCAAGTCATGCTCGGCTTGTGGAGCTTTTCGCCCCACTTTGTAAGACTGCAATGCCCGCATATGGCGAGCAATGCCTCGAACACTGTCCTCTATCATTCTGAGCAGCTTCGCTCGCGCGCAAGGTCGATAGAGCACCATATGAAACTCCAGATTGAGTTCAGCCCATTCCTGTGGAGACTCACTACCGGCATAGCGCGACAGAATTGCCTTTGCAGCGAGATGATCAGAAGGCTGCATTTGGGGAATCGCAAGCTTCAAAGCCCGTGTCTCCAGCGCAATGCGAATGTCCAGTGATTCGATCAGTTCCTGAATGGACTGCGCTGCCACCACGGAGCCCTGATGGGGGGTGTGCACGACCAGCCCCTCTGACTCCAAACGCTTGAGTGCCTCTCGAACCGGTATCCGGCTGACCCCGAAACGCTCAGCCAAGGCTTGTTGTTTGAGCTGAACTCCGATGCCCAACTCACTTGTCAGGATAAGCTCCCGCAGGGCATCCGTGACGGCATCTGTTGAGAGGACTGCCTCACGTTCGAGTGTGACTGCACCCATGGTTACTTCCTCTCCGTTCGTCGCATGGATTCGATTCTATGAAAATCCAATAACGGATCCAAATTCTGCTCTGAAAACAAGCTTGGAGAAAGGATTGTGAAGACATTTCGGTGAAGACGGCAGTCACAGGCAGAAGCTGCAACGGCTCCTGCACATGTCGAGCATCACTCTGGCTGGATATTTGACTTCTTCGCGACCTCGATCATGCGCTCGCGCTCCTTGGTCACGAAAGTATCCAGCTCACGGCCTGACAGCTGCGCCATTGGCTGCATGCCGATTTTCTCAAGCTTGGCTTGGAATTCGGGGTTGCCCATCAGGCTATTGGCTGCTTCACGCAATTTGTCTGTCACGGCTTGAGGCGTTTTCCGGGGCACGGCCAGCATTGTCCAACCGGAAAAATCAAATCCTGCATACCCTGATTCTGACACCGTCGGTACGGTCGGAAGTTCAGGCGTACGCTTGCCAGTACTGACCGCTAGCGGTTTCACGCGTCCAGCGGTGATCATGGGCATGGCAGCGATGGAGGTATAGAAAATGCCGTCCACTTCGCCCGTCATGGTCGCAGTCAAACCCTGTGGGCCGTCCTTGTAAGGAACGTGAAGCAACTCGACTCCCGCTGCATTTTCCAGGACCTTGCCAACCAGATGGCCAGTCGATCCCACACCAGAAGATGCATAGCTGACCTTGCCTGGATTCTCTTTGGCAGCTTTGATGAACTCACCCAGTGTTTTGTGTTTGGATTGGGCTGAAACGATCAGAAAGCTAGGCATGCCACCGGTTGGCGCAACGAAACTGAAACTCACCGGGTCATAAGGCAATTTTTTATACAGAATGCTGTTGACCGCAAAAGTGGCATTGGTGCCGAGCAAGACCGTGTACCCATCCGGTGCGCTGTTCTCGACGAACTGTGCGCCAATGGCAGTCCCTGCGCCCGGCTTGGGCTCCACAATCACCGGTTGGCCTAGTTTTTCCGACAAGCCCTGAGCGACGATGCGTCCAAGCATATCGGTCGCACTGCCCGGCGCGAATGGCACCACCAATCTAATGGGTTTGGTTGGATAGTTCTGTGCTGTTGCGGACACCGAAGCTGCGAGGGCAATCAGGGCAAAAGATAAAAATCGAAGGACTCTCATGAAACTCTCCAGTGGTAGATGGGCGGTTGCGCGCAGCGGATGCGTTGGCAGGTTCAAGGACTCTCCGAGTCAAGTCCTGACAAGCCAATAAAAAGGCGTAAGGTGCGATGACGTGCCGTGAAGGTCCATCTCACACTGACGCCCCATTGCGCCTGTCGAGGATGTTTTTGACTGGTTTGCCCGCTTGCCAGATGGCGGGCATGTTCTCCGCAGGATTTGCCAGCACCATGAGGTCTTGGTAAGGATCACCTTTCACGAGAAGCACATCAGCGATCGCTCCTGGAATGAGCTCGCCAAGCTTTTCTTCTTGCCGGATTACCTTGGCATTCACGATCGTCGCAGAACGGATAACTTCAGCATTCGATAGCGATGAAGCGTGAAAAGCCAAGCCCTCGTTTTGGAACTGCTGCGCATGCATGGACAAGTCGCTGCCGTAACCGATCTGCACGCCTGCGCGTTGATAGACCTTGAGTGCTTGCAGCCCGGCCTGGCGGACGCGCTCATTTTTTTCCATCGCGCTGGGCGATTTGCCTGATGCGGCACCCAGCCGCAGGTTGGCTTCATGCACGATGAGGGTTGGAACTACAAAAGCCCCGCGCTCGGCCATGATGGCCGCCGTCTCGTCACCTACAAAGTTGCCATGCTCGATGGTGCGAACGCCGTTCTCAACACCGCGCCGAATGGCGATATCCGAGTAAGCATGTGCGCACACGTAGGAACCCCAGCGCTCTGCCTCTTCCACACATGCGGCGATTTCGTCCACTCGGTACTGAATGCTGTCCAAGGGATCATTGGGAGAAGCCACCCCTCCGCTGAGCATGATCTTGATATGGTCAGCGCCCAGCCGCAGCTGCTCACGAGTAGCTTTGATCACATCGGGAACGCCATCGGCTAGCGTGCTGAAAAGCGCGCGGCCCGTACAGCACGCACAGTCGTATTCAGATTCGGAACGACCACGAAAGTCGCCATGCCCCCCAGTCTGGCTGATAGCTTTGCCCCCTACGAAAAGACGGGGCGATTGAACATAACCAGCCTCCACCGCGTCGCGCATTCCATAGTCACCGCCCGCAACGTCGCGCACGGAGGTCCACCCGCGGTGCAGCATTTCTTTCAGCACAAAGGTGGACTTCGCAGCGGCGTAGGTCTGTGGAACTTCGGCGCCAGCGGCAATGTTGCGCTCGTTCATGTAGATGTGAACGTGGGCATCGATGAGACCCGGCATCACAGTAAGTCCTGTTGCATCAATGCGCTCGGCGTCTTGTGCATTCTGGATGTGCTGGCCGACGGCCAGGATTCTCGAGCCTTCGATCAGAACGTCGGTGGGAGCGCCCAAGCGGTCCTGCCGGGGATCAAGAAGACGCGCGCCGGTAATCAGTGTTCTTTGGGTCATGGCTGCCATTTCCTTCAATGTCAGATCCCCTTGTCGCTGGGGTTTCGGTAGAGTTCCTGCGTGGCATCCGACATGGGGAAGTTCAGATTGACGTTGCGCGGCGGAATGGGCGAAGTGAACCACTTGGCATACATCTGGTTGATTGCGTTGCTTTTCATCAGCCCCGAAACTGTGGCGTCCACCAAGGTCTTGAACTTCGGATCATCCTTGCGGAGCATGATTCCATAGGGTTCCTGGCGCAGCGCTTCGGGAAGGATCTTGTAGTCACCAGGCGCTTGAGAGGCCGCTATCTGGCCTGCCAGAAGAATGTCGTCCATGATGAACGCGCTGACCCGATCTGCCGCCAGCAGCAGGAAGGAGTCGGAATGGTCTTTTCCTAACACCTCATTGACTTGAACGTTGTCGGCTCTCTTGTAGGCTCTCAGCAGCGGTATGGATGTAGTGCCTGTTGTGGTTGAAATGGTCTTGCCATTCAGGTCTGCGAAGGTATTGATGCCAGAATTCTTTTTCACGGCTGCGCTGACGCCCACCATGATGTAGTTCGGGCTAAACGCCACCTGCTGTTGACGTGCAACGGAGTTGGTCGTCGAGCCACACTCAATGTCTACCGTACCGTTTTGCACCAAAGGAACACGGTTCTGCGAAGTAACGGGCTGGTACTTGACTGTCAGATTGGGTAGCTTCAGTTCTGCCTTGACTGCATTGATGACTTCCTTGCAAATGTCGATGGCAAACCCGATGGGTTCTCCAACAGATCTGGTGATGTACGAGAAAGGAATCGATGAGTCCCGATGGCCCATCGTGATCACTCCGCTGGATCTGATCTTTTCAAGCGTGTCATTGGTCTGGGCGAAGCCCACGGTACTGGTCAGCAGAACTGAGGCAACAAGCGCAATCCTGAACTTCATGGGAATCTCCAAAGGCTGGGTAGGTAAGTGAGCGTTTGACCATTGGATCCAATTTAGGATACATTGTCAATACTTTCAATCCAACCCCTGATATTTCTCATGACCACACCCCTTCGGACCAAGTACGACACCGTTGTGATGGGCGGCGGGATCATCGGATCCGCAATTGCTTATTTCCTTCTCAAGGAGTCACCCGGACTCTCGGTCTGTGTGGTCGAACCAGATCCAACCTATGAGTTCGCATCTGCCGTGCGTGCATCCGGTGGGTGCAGAGTGCAATTTACGTGCCCGGAGAACATCGAGATGTCGAAGTTCAGTATTGATTTCATCCGGAACTTCGAGGCCACCATGGCCAGCAACGGACGCCCGGCTCCCGTAGACTGGGTGGAAGGTGGATACCTGTTCATCGTTCCGCCTGAAAACGCTGAGAGCATCCAACGCAACGTCGCAGTGCAGCAGGCCCATGGTTGTGTGGTGAATCTTTTGACACCATCAGAGCTCAAAGAGCGCTTTCCATCGATGTACGTAGATGACCTGGCATACGGAGCGCATACACCGCACGACGGATGGTGCGATCCCAACGGACTACTGTGGGGCTTTCGACGCAAGGCTGTCGAGCTGGGCGCGGAATACGTTCAGGATCGCGTCAAGTCGGCAGACTGTGACTCCATCAAAGTCCGGTCGATCACGCTTGAGAGCAATGTCAAGCTTGAGGCCACGTCGTTCGTGAATGCTTGTGGCGCTTGGGCTGGTCTGGTCGCGGACATGTTTGGAATGAAGCTGCCGGTCACCCCCATGCGCCGCTTTGAGCATTATTTCACCGCAGGTTCGCCCGTGGAACATCTTCCGTACATCAAGGATGTCGCTCGGCTGGCGTTCCGCTCTGAAGGTGCCGGGTTCTCCGGTGGGCTAGTGAACGGCAATGAACAGCGAGGCTTTAATTTCGATGTAGACCACGACTACTTTGAACGCGTGGTCTGGCCCGCAGTAGCCCATCGCTTTCCGGCGTTTGAAGCTGCCAAATGCCACAGGACCTGGTCGGGGTTGTACGAGGTGAATGAACTGGACGGCAACCCCATCATCGGTTCATGGACAGGTGGATTGGCGAACCTCTATACATCTGCTGGATTTTCCGGTCACGGAATGATGCACGCTCCGGCAGCGGGTCGGGGTATGGCCGAACTCATTTTGAAAGGTCGATACGAAAGCATCGACCTGACGAATTTCGGATACGCACGCGTGCACAGCCAAACTCCCTACGCTGAAGCCGGAATTCTCTAGCATTTGCCGGGCGGCCTGCGCCTGGCAGGCCAGTCCCCGGCAGACCAGTCATTCAATGAGCTTTTATATTTCAGAGGATGCGACTGGCCAGCGCTTTCAGGGATGAAGCACACAGCCACCTGTGACATCACCGTTCCAACGAGCCAGCATGGCTTGCTTGAACTCCGAAAGAGGGTAGGTGTGGGATACAAAGGGCTGGATTTTTCCCTCCTTGATCCATCTGAAAATTGCTTCAAGCCGGGGGATTCGGATCGCAGGGTTCTTGTTCACCGAAATAACCGCTGGGCATCCCAACACACTCAGGCTTTTCATCTGAATGATGTTGGTAGGCAAGGTATTGACATTGGGAGCGCCCCGTAGGCCTTTGCCCCGTGCCACGTTGGGCGTGGAAGTCCAGCCGACGATCAGGAAGCGACCGCCGAAGGCCATGCACCGCAGACTTTCGTTGGAGACCTTGCCTCCCACAGCGTCGTAAACCACATCAACGCCCTCACCGCCCGTCAGTTCCTTCACATCTTTCCTGAACTCTCTCACCTCTCCGTCAGAATCCAGGATGTTGACGACGTGGTCTGCGCCTTGCTGCTTGACAGTGGCCAGCTTTTTGTCTGAGCGCCCGGTGGCAATCACGGTCGCACCCAGCAGCTTGGCCACCTGCACGGCGGCCAGGCCGGTCAGGCCTGTAGCGCCGTTGATCAAAACGGTTTCTCCGCTTTGCACCTGACCACGGGCCACCAGGCAGTGATAAGCCGTTTCATAGGCTTGCAACAAGCCCGTGGCGTCGTCATACGTCAGCTCGGCGGGAATTTTCATCACGCCATCCACGGGCAACACGGCATAGCTGGCAAACCCGCCCGAGCCTTGGTAGTCACCAGAAGAGCGAGGGCCGATCTTCCAGGGGTCGGCCAGCACGCGATCACCTACAGCGCATTGCGCCGGATCAACCCCAGAACCTACAGCGAGGACTTCACCAGCGTATTCCATGCCCGGCGTATAGGGCAGTGGTGCCATGTGCTGGTACTGACCGCTGGTCATCAACAGATCCACCCACGCCACGGCTACGCTCTTGACGGCCACGATCACTTCATGCGGCTTGAGCGCCGCCGGGTCTGGCGCGGGCTGCTCCACCAGACGTACGTACTTCTCGATAGCTTCTTCGGGCGTCTCTGCGTACTCGGTCACGAGCACGCGCTGACCAGCAGGAAAAACTTGTGCCATGCTTACCCCACGTTCAACTTGAGACTGCGGATGAAGGGCACCCAGCGCTCGCGCTCCTTGCGGCCGAATTCTTCAGCTTGCGCAATGGTGCTCGGCCCCAGAATCTGAGAGCCAAACTGATCCACCAAACGATCGCGCAACGCAGGCAGGGCCAGAGCTTTGTTCAAGGCCTGGTTGATCCGCTGCATGGCATCTGCAGGCGTATTCGCTGGAGCGATAAGGCAGTTCCAGGTGTAGGCTTCGTAACCTGGCAACCCCTGCTCCGCAAACGTGGGCACATCAGGTGCGACACGGTCACGCTGGCTACCAGAGATACCGATCAAGTGGACCCTGCCTTGCTTGGCCATAGGTTGTGAAGTCACCAGACCGTCAAATACCAGATCCACGTGGCCACCCGCAAGGTCAGCCATGGCGGGACCGTTGCCCTTGTAAGGGACATGGTTCAGCTTGATGTCCGCTGCTCTGGCGAACGCTTCACCCACGATGTGGCTGATCGAGCCTGTGCCACCCGAGCCGTAGCTGATCTGGCCTGGCCGCGCCTTGGCATCGGCTATCAAGGCTTTGAGTGTCTTGGGTCCGTTTGCCTTTCCAGCGAGGACCATATTTGTGCGAGCCACCAGCCCGACGGTATGCAGGTCCTTTTCGATATCGAAAGGCATGGATCTATAAAGACCTACGTTCATGACCAATTGCGAGCTGGTACCCAAACCGAGCGTGAGACCGTCCGGCGCTGCCTTGGCCACAGCGTCTGTGCCTATCATTCCACCAGCACCTGGCTTGTTCTCCACAATCACGGGCTGACCCAGCAACTCGGCCATGTAGCGGGCCAAGTCACGGGCAATCAGATCGTTGGCGCTGCCCGGTGCGAAGGAAACAATGATGCGAATAGGCTTGGCGTTGCCCTGCGCATGCACGCCCGAAGCGAGCATGGCCGAAGCCATGACCAGAGCACGGCGGCTCAATCGAAAGCTAGACAGAGTTTTCATGGGTGTTTCCTTTCATTTAACCCGTTTCTAGGTTCAAACCAATGTGCGGGCGCTTTTACCGGCATGCTGAGCAGGATTTGCCCCATACCCTTGCCCAGCGGATCGTTTCGCAGCGAGGCCATGCCTCCGCCGCCCAGCGCTTGTTCGCAGACGAAGTTGAGTGCGTGAATACCGGGCAGGTCGTAGCGGGTCACAGTCCCCTGAACGAGGTGTTTCAGGTATTTGGCGACACTCGCCTCTGTCAGCTCCTGGCGCAGAAGTGGCAGCCACTCCGGACGCCGCGCGATGATGCCGATATTGGAGGTGTTGCCTTTGTCGCCCGAGCGACCCCAGGCAAGGCGGATCAACGGGACTTCGACCCACCCTTGCGGCGCCTCAGTGGTACCCGAGTCGGGCACGCTTGATGACGGAGCAGCTTGAGGCGTCGTCACTGCGGAATGGGTCGACTGAGGCACGGCTATCGCCTTATCGTCGAGCGTGACCGTAGGGCTGAGGCGGTTCTTGTCCAGCAGAAAGGCATACTGCCGTATAGAGGGCGAAGCAGAAGACCTGCCCCCGCCCGATCCCGTGGTGCCGGGCGCCCAGGAGGTGCCTGCCGGTGCAATCTCGCGCGCCAGCAGCTCAAGCGCAGCCTTCTCAGGGTGGCAGGCCGTCAGTCGCATGGTGATCTCGCGTGCGCGGGCAAGCTCAGGCATGGCATGTTCGCCATAGCAACTTTCAGCACCCAGCATTTCGAGATTGGTGGCGCTGAGAGGGGGCAGTCCGCGGGCCTGCAGAAGCTCACCCACGCGTTGCAGGATGGTCTCCCCGGTGCGCCGCGCTTTGGCCACCGCATCGAATCCAACGATGGTCAGTTGGGCAGATGTCTTGAAACCATCCATATAGGTCGCGCTGACCTTGTAGGTACCTGTAGGCTCACGTCCAGTGGCACCAGACACTCGCACCCGCTGATCGCCCGCAGGTTCTATGCGTACATCTCGCCAGTCGCAGGTCACATCTGGCAGCAGATAGTTCGCGGGATCATGGATCTCATAGACAAGTTGTTCGGCCACGCACTGGGGTGCGATGAGCCCGCCGGTTCCAGCAGGCTTGGTAACCAGGAAACTTCCGTCCTCAAAGCATTCGACAATGGGGTAGCCAATATGCGCCCAATCGGGAACGTCTTGCCAATCCGTGTGAAGCCCCCCGGTCGCCTGGCACCCACATTCCAGGATGTGTCCTGCCAGGCTTCCACCGGAAAGCTTGTCGTAATCTGCGGCGGACCAGTTGAAAGCGTGCATCAGCGTGCCCAAGGTCACCGCTGAATCAACACATCGCCCCGTGATAACGATCTGCGCGCCGCCATCCAAGGCCGCCTTGATGGGCAAGGCGCCCAGGTAAGCATTGGCGGTGATCACCTTGGCCGGCAAGGGAGCGCCGCTTTGCAGTTCCCGCACAGGCGTCTGGGCTGATCGCAGTTCAGGCAGGATGGGCATCACATCATCACCTGAGACGACTGCAATCTTGACGTCAATGCCCTGCTCTGTAGCCAGCGCACGCAGTGCTTCGGCGCACCCTTGCGGGTTGACGCCACCGGCATTGCTGATGACGCGGATGCCTCGCTCCACCACATCCTTGAGCACGCTTTTCATCGCAACGCTCACAAAGTCAGTGGCATAACCCAGCTCGGGCTTTTTCAGCCTAGCGCCTGCCAGGATCGACATGGTCAGTTCGGCCAGATAGTCGAACACCAGGTAGTCGATCTGCCCACTTTGCACCAACTGCGGTGCACCTACGCTTGAATCTCCCCAGAAACCGGAGGCTCCTCCTATGCGCACGGGGTTTTTATTTTTTCCGTTCACTTGCCACTCCATTTTGGTTTGCGTTTCTCACGGAAAGCCGCCTGCCCTTCCACTGCGTCGTCTGTCATAGAGAGCAATCCAATCTGGCTTTCGGTAAAAGCGATGGACTGCTCAAAAGACATGGCCCCAATGTGCTTCATGAGATAGAGGCCGCGGCGAATGGCCGTGGGCGATTTGTCCAGGAAGCGGGCCAGCAGTGCCTGAACGCCTGCATCGAGGTCTTCACTCACCCGGTTGATCATGCCCATCTGCAGCGCCTCCTGGGCCGTGATGGGCTCACCAGTAATGCATAGTTCGGCCAACGCGCGGGGGCCGATCACGCCATTGAGCAGGCTGAGCACCTGCCCCGGAAACACGCCGACCTTGACCTCCGGCAAGCCAAACTGCGCATGCGGGGCAGCGACCACGAGATCGCACATGGCCATCAGGCCCATACCGCCTGCCATGCAGGCTCCGTTGACCCGGGCCACCATAGGCACCATGATCTGACGCGATAGCCGAAACAGGTTGGCATAAGCCAGCATGGGCTCGGAATAGTCGAACTTGAAGGATTGGCCAGTCTGCAGATCTGCACCCGCGCAAAACGCCTTGTCGCCCGCGCCCGTGAGCACGATGGCCCGCAACGAACGATCAGCGTTAGCGCTGGAAAGAGCTGCGCTGAGTCCTGCCAGCACCCCTGGACTGATGGAGTTTCGACGCTCCTCCCTTTGTATCGTGAGCCGCAACACGCCATCAACCTGGCGCACGTCCAGCTCATCGCTCGTTTCATATTTCACGGAAGTCATGAGGTTTTTGTCTCCTTGTTTGATACGCTACTCAAAGCGCCAGCGCGGACTGCGCCACTCGCCAGAAGAGATTCAATTTCTGCTGCGGTAAAGCCCGCTTCATCCAACACCTGAACCGTATGCTCGCCCAGCGATGGCACCGGCAAATGACGGTTTGGCGGAGTGCCTGACCATTCGCTGGGAACGGCAGTTTCAAGAATTTTCCCCACTACCGGGTGTTCGGTCTCATGAAAGAAGCCGGTGCTTGCCAAATGCTCATCCTCCAGCAAGGTCTCGAAGGTGTGCATCGGGAAAATCGGGATCTCGTTCTCAGGCAGAACCGCTTTCCACTCAGCCGTGGTGCGCTGCTCGAGCTCATCGGAGACAAGCTGGTAAAGCTCGTCAATGGCCTTGGTGCGTGTGCCAATGTCACGAAACCGAGGGTCGGTCTTAATGAGATCCGACTTGCCCACTGCCTCCAGAAACAGAGCCCAATGACGATCGGTATAGATCAGGCAACAGACATAGCCGTCTTTGGTCTTGTAGGGTCTGCGGTTTTTGGACATCAGGCGTGGATAGCTAAAGTCTCCCTTGGGGGGCACGAAAGTTCGGCCATAAAGGTGATCACCCAGGACATAGGGGATCATGGTTTCGAACATGGGGATGTCCACGCTTTGGCCTACGCCCGTGCGGTTGCGCGCATGGAGTGCGGCGCAGATCACGCCAAATGCGTAGAGGCCCACCGATCGATCGGCAATGGTGATGGGCAGATAGCGCGGGATATCTCCAGAACTCGCTGCCACCACAGCCGGCAAGCCGGTTGCTGCCTGGATCATGTCGTCAAACGCAGCCTTTCCGGCGTAAGGCCCTTTTTGAGAGAAACCCACCATGCTGGCATAGATAAGCCTGGGATTGACGGCAGACAATTGCTCATACCCTACTCCCAGCCGACGCATGGCAGCAGGGCGAACATTGCTGGTGAAAACGTCCGCGTCCTTGGCCATGCGCAGCAGTGCGGCCACGCCTTCACTTTGCTTCAGATCAATCACTACGCTGCGCTTGTTGCGATTCAATCCAAGAAACAGCGGACCCAGACCCACATCACCCGACGGGCCTATGGCCCGTGTAGAGTCTCCGCCGGGTGATTCGATCTTGATGACGTCCGCGCCCAGGTCAGCCAGGAGCTGGGTACAGGAGGGTCCCATGAAGACTGTCGTGAGGTCCAGGACCCTAACCCCATCAAGGGGTCCGGAAGATGCCGTACCGGCTGCATTGCTCATCATCTAACTTCCTTACTACCCAACCACCCAACTACCGAAAGGCCCAAAGGCCCAAACGCATCACTGCAAGCACTACTCGGGCTGTATGCCCGCAGCGCGTATGACCTGGCCCCATTTCTTGGACTCTTCGGCCTGGAACTTGGCCAGTCCGTCAGCGGTGGAAAGCATGACTTCTCCACTGGTCTTGTCCTGGAAAGCCTTGGATGCCGGGAGCATCATGATCTTGCCGAAGGCCTGGTTCAACGTGTTCAAAATCGCGGGAGGTGCGCCAGGAGGCATGTACGCTGCTGTCCAATAGGTCATCGCATAGCCTTTGACACCCGCCTCTGCCACGGTAGGAAGGTCAGGAACAGACGCTACCCGCTTGGGGCCACTGGCTGCCAATGCGCGCAGCTTGCCCCCTTGCACCTGTGGCAAGGCTGTGGGTGAATCCGCGAACATGAAGTCGACCTGTCCACCAATCAGGTCGGTGATGGCCAATGGATTGCTCTTGTAGGGCACGTTGACCATGTCGACGTTGGCCATTTGCTTGAGCAGCTCACTCGCCACACGGCTGGAAGAAGAGCCGCTGCCGAAGTTGAGCTTGCCGGGCGACTTCTTGGCTGCAGCGATCAGATCGTTCACCGACTTGTACGGTGAATCGGGTCGTACAAGCAATAGCATCTGGCCAACCGCCAAGAGACTTACCGGCGTGAAATCCTTGACAGGGTCATAAGGGATTTTCTTGAACAAGTGCTCATTGGCTGCGTGCGTGGTGTTGGTAGTGATGAGCACCGTATAGCCGTCCGGAGCAGCCTTGGCCACGTACGAAGCAGCAAGGAATCCGCTGGCGCCTGCCTTGTTCTCGACCACGACGGGTACCTTGAGCTCGTCACCGAGCAACTGCGCCAGAAGCCGCGCTTGCTGGTCCGTGCCGCTACCCGGGCCGAAGGGAACGACCAAAGTCACGGGTTTGCTGGGATACTGCTGGGCCATCGCGGGGAGCGCACTCAAGGTGGCGCCCGCTGCAAAAATCGCAGTCATGGCCAATGCGAATCGACGTTTCATGGTGTCTCCTGTCTAGGTGTTGTTGGGGTCGAAAGCGGGTAATCCATGGAGCTCGTTATGAGCGCCCAACCGCGGGGCAGCGGCCTTCAGGCCAGGACGCTCGCCGTCAATCGTGAGCGGTAGCGCGGTGAGTGAAAAGCCATCAGCGCCCACTGGCGAGAGCATTCCGAGCGCCTGCACCTGCGGATGTGCCAAGGCTTCGGGCACTGTGTGAACAGGTGCGCAAGGTACGCCCGCAGACTCGAAGCGCTCGATCCAGTGTTCACGGGATGTAGAGGCCAGAATCGGCTCGAGCTGTTCAAAAAGTGCTGCCTTGTTGGCCAGCCGTGCACGGTTGTTACTGAACCGCTCATCGCGCGCCCATTCCGGACTGCCTACCTCGGCGGCCAGTTTGCCAAACAGCCTGTCGTTGCCGCAGCAGATCAGCAGCGGGCCGTCGGCCGTATCGAAGGCTTCATAAGGAACGAAGCCGGGGTGCCCTGAGCGGTGGCGCATGGGAAGCGCGCCTTCGTTGATGAAAGCGTCGGCCTTCTGACCGTTCCACACGAGGGCAGTCTCCAGCAATGAAGTCTGCAATATGCCGCCTTGCCCTGTGTGCGTGCGCCGCTGAAGCATGGACAGCGCCCCTATGACCACCCACATGCCCGATCCCTGATCACAGATGGAAGCGCCGGCGCGCATGGGCGGATCATCTGGGCCACCGTTGGTACTGGACAGACCACTGAATGCTTGAACCAGAGGTTCGTAGCCAGGCCTGGGCGCCATGGGCCCCAAGTGACCGAAAGCGGAGATCTCGCAATAGATCAGCCGCGGATGACGAGCGCAGACACTGGCACCGTCGATGCCGAGCGCCTTGGGAACACCCGGACGAAGGTTGTGGATGAAGATATCAGCCTCAGCCACCAGGCGCTCGAAAGCTGCCTTGCCGGCGTCTGATTTGAGGTCAACGGCAACCGACTGCTTGCCCCGGTTGAACACCTGGAAATTAAGCGAATCGCCATGCCTGAAGTCCGGGCCCATGCGGCGGGCGTCGTCGCCGCCCTCCACCCGCTCCAGTTTCACGACATCTGCCCCGAGATCAGCGAGGATCGCAGAGGCGAACGGCCCCGCCAACACTTGGCCGAGTTCCAAAACGCGAACGCCTTCCAGCACGCCTGTGCCACGTGAATTCACTTGCTTGTCTCCTGATAGTTCTTCGGTGCGGGCCCACGAAGTCTGGATTGCGTCCGAGCGAACGGTCAATACGTCAGAGCACCTTGTAATGCCTACAGTCTAAGTTCACTGGATTGATCTGTGAATAGCCATTTCGCTATATCTGTGATAACGTAAACACATCAATCTTCATGCGCGAAAACCTTACTCTTCAGCAACTGCAAGCGTTCGTCCAGATCGTCGCTACGGGTAGTTTCCGTGGAGCGGCATCGCAGATCGGCGTATCGCAGCCCGCTCTCAGCAGGACCATCAGGCAAGCAGAGCACACCCTGCAAGCCAGGCTGTTCGACCGCGACACGCGCAACGTCGAAATTACGCCCATAGGTCAGGAACTGCTCCCCATTGCCCAGCGCATCCTGCGGGAATTCGACAACTCCTTTGGCGAACTAGGCCAATTCCTTCAGGGTCGAAGCGGCCGCGTGTCGATTGCAACACTGCCCTCCATCGGCGCCGCTCTGGTTCCGCAAGCCATAGCCGCCTTCCGCAGCCAGCAACCGCAAGTCGAGTTCTCGCTCATGGAGGCGCCTGCTGACGCCCTTTTGTCCAGCATCGACGAAGGTCATGCCGACTTCGGCCTGACCGTGCGGCCTGCCCCGGACAGGAAGCTGCGCTACCGCCATATGCTGAATGATCCATTTGTTTTGCTATGCAGGCGGGACGACCCCCTGGCCAGCAAGGACTCGGTCCCGTGGTCAGTGTTCACCGCCCGCCCATTCATTGGTTCGCAAAGGCGCAGCAGCATTCGCCCCATTACGGATGCCGCCCTGCTGCGGTTGTCCGTGTCTCCTTCGATTGAGTATCCAAGTGTCTCAGCCTGCGGCGCTCTGGTAGGAGCTGGTTTGGGCATCACCGCCCTGCCTCGCATGGCGCTGGATCTCGTTCGTATGGAAAAATTGATCGCCATCCCGCTGGTACGCCCGCAGGTTCACCGATCCATAGGCATCGTGACCCGCATCGGGCGCACCTTGCCACCGGTCAGCCATACTTTCATCGAAACGCTGGTGCATCAGATATCTCTTCAACATCCTCCTACGCCATGACCATCACCTCCGACATCGTCAAAGCCTTTGCGCCCACCGGCAAGCTTCGCGCTTCCATCAATCTGGGTAACCCCATTCTTGCCAACCGAAACGCGAACACGTCAGAAGTGGGTGGCGTTTCCGTAGATCTCGCCAAAGCGTTCGCCCAAAAGCTTGGGGTACCGCTGGAACTGGTCGTCTTCGACGCGGCAGGTAAATCTGTGGACGCCGTCAAGGCAGAGCAGGCTGATATTGGTTTTTTTGCCATTGACCCCCTTCGCGGCCAGGGCATCCGTTTCACCGCGCCGTACGTCCTGATCGAGGGGGCTTATCTGGTGCGCCAGGACTCGCCCTTGAAAAACAATGACGAGGTCGACCGGCAAGGCACGCGTGTCATGGTGGGCAAAGGCAGCGCGTACGACCTCTACCTGACGCGTGAACTCAAAGCCGCCACGATTGAGCGCGCCCCTACTTCTCCCGATGTCGTGCCTGTCTTTCTCTCTCAAGGTGTTGAGGTTGCAGCAGGCGTCAAACAGCAACTGGAAAGCGATGTTCAGAGGTTGGGTGGGCTGCGCCTGCTGCCTGGGCGCTTCATGGTGATTCAACAGGCCATGGGAACGCCCACCAGCCGCGGACAAGCCGCAGCTGATGCCTTGTCCAAATTTGTGGAAGAAAGCAAGGCCAGCGGCTTTGTGGCAGAAGCCCTCGCCCGTCACGGCATTCAGGGCGCCTCTGTCGCACCCGCCGCTTAGGGCAAGCCTCCAAGATTGGCATATTGAAAGTCAGCAAGATTCTTTGCTGCCCCGATCAACCAGGGCAACAATGAGTCTCTGGCGTGCATTGGTGACGCCTGTACGCGCTTGCGCCATAAGCAAACAAAAAGAAAATCGTTGGTATTCGCGAAGTCCCGGTGAATGATGCACTTCTTTGAATTGTTGGCCCACGCCACGCATCTACACCATGAATTTTCAGCAACTTCGCTCGGTGCGCGAAGCAGTGCGCTGCGGCTTCAATCTGACCGACGTGGCGGAAGCGCTGCACACATCCCAGCCGGGGGTGAGCCGCCAGATCCGGGAATTGGAGGACGAGCTCGGCATCGAGATTTTCGTCCGTGCAGGCAAACGGCTGACGGGGCTGACGCCGCCTGGGCAAGCCTTGCTCCCGGTCGTTGAGCGCCTGCTTCTGGAAGCAGAAAACCTCAGGCGGGTGGGCAACGACTTCAGCGCCAGCATGGAGGGCACCCTCTCTATAGCGGCAACACACTCGCAAGCACGCTACGCCCTACCCCCCGTGGTGCGAGACTTCCGCGAACGCTACCCTGGGGTTTCGCTGCACCTGCACCAGGGCTCACCCAGACAGGTCGCAGACATGCTGATGTCTGGCGAAGCAGACATTGGCGTGGCCACAGAGGCGCTCTCCAATCACGATGGCTTGCTCACGCTCTCATGCTACCGCTGGTCCCACAGCGTGGTGCTGCCCGCAGGTCATCCCCTACTGGAAACAAGCCTGCCATTGACTTTGCAGGCCCTGGCTGAGCACCCCATCATTACCTACGACCTGGGGTTTACCGGCCGCTCACACATAGACGATGCTTTTCAGCGCGCGGGCATCCAGCCCAATATCGTGTTGACCGCCATGGACGCTGACGTGATCAAGACGTACGTGGAGCTTGGAATGGGGGTGGGCATCATCGCCATGATCGCGTTCGACCCTGAGCGCGACCGCCAGCTTCGGATGCTGGATGCACGCCATTTATTTCAGTTGAACACCACGCGCCTAGGCCTGCGGCGAGGCGCGTGGCTTAGAGGCTACGCCTATGACTTCATAGAGATGTTCGTGCCGACCATGACGCGGGCCACCGTGGAGCAAGCCATGCGAAACGATGAGCCTCAGCCATGGGGGGACAATATCTAGGAGCAGGGGCACCCAGCCCCCCCCAATGTCCCAGAGCACTGAACGCTGCAAATCAATGGGTCTGCAAACGTTCAATGGCGCCTTCTACCAGGCCAAGTGCGAGGCCGTTTACGAGGACATGCCTGTAGCGTGTGTAGTCGCCAATGCATATTGACGAACAGGCCAGCGTCCGCCATCGACCGCGGCCAGAAAACTCCCGAGAATTCGATTGAATTCATCGGGCGCTTCCAGATTGATGGTGTGTCCACAATTGGGTATCACGCTCATGGCTGCCGAGGCAATCGTGGCTTTGAGCATGAGTGCAGGGCCAAGGCAAGGTGTGTCTTCATCGCCATTCAGAATCAAGGTAGGCAAGCTCAAGTGGGCAAGCCGGTCCGTCAATGCATACAGCGAAGGCCTCTGAAGCTGAATCCCCAACTGCGTATTGGCCAGGCCAAGGGCCGAGAGCTTGGCAAGTGCATCTTCGAACTCCGCATGCCCGCGCGGATCGTTGCGCTCGAAAGACAGGCGTGTGGGGCCTCTTGAGTATTTCTTCGCGAATACCCCGACACCTTGCTCCAGAAGCAGGGTGGCGGTGTTTCGGGTTTCGCGCCGAAAACTCTCTGCTTTCTCAGGCTCAGCGCCATACCCAGCTCCGGCGACGCACAACGATCTAACCCTGGAGGGATAGTCGAGTCCCATATGCAGTGCTGCAAAGCCCCCCATAGAAAGACCCACGATGTGGGCTCGCTCGATTCCCGCATGGTCAAGTATTGCAATCGCATCCCGCACAGCACGCGCCTGGGAATAGGATGCGGCATCAGGCGGAACTTGCGATGGAGGATAGCCACGAGCGTTGTACGCCAGGCATGCGTACCCTCGACTGAAATGCCTGATCTGCGCTTCCCAGCTTTGATGGGTTGCCGCAAACTCGTGGATAAAAAGAACAGGCGTACCTGCACCGGTTAGCTCGTAGTACAGCTCGACTCCATCGTCGGTTGTGGCGATCGTCATCGCACCAGCTCCATATGCCAATCCATACAAATTTCCGGGAGTGTGTCAGCTTTTCGAAGTCCCTTGCCTCTCAATCAACGCTGGCGCTCACGGCCCGCGCAATCGCTCCCCAGCGACGCTGCTCGGAGAGCACATAGCTCCCAAGTTGATCAGGCGTTGAAGACTCTGGCATGGCCGACTGCGCACGGAAGGTTTCCTGAACCTTCGGATCCGCCAAGGCTTCTTTCACAAGTTGATTGATGCGACTGATGACGTCTGGCTTAGTTCCCTTTGGCACATGAATGGAAAACCAGTTTCCGGTCACCACATCTACGCCGAGTTCACGCAGTGTCGGTGCATCTGGCAAGAGCGGCAATCTCTTGTCAGAAGTAACGGCCAACACCTTCGCAGTCCCTGAACGGGCTGCGGCATCCGCGCCTCCGGGTTGCAACATCATAGCGTCTACGTGGCCGGCTTGGACAGCCTGAATGCCCGGTGCTTGCCCTGAAAATGGCACGTGATGCAGCGTCACGCCCACTGCCGTGGACACCAACTCCATCCCAAGATGCGATGCGCTGCCGACTCCCCAGGACGCAAAGGTCAAGGTCCGGGGTTTTGCCTTGGCAGCGGCCACGAAGGTCTTGAAATCAGCACTTGCCGGATTCGATTTGCCAACGACCAAAGCGAATGGCACCGTAGCGAAGAGACTGACAGGCTCGAAGTCCTTTACCGGGTCATAAGCCAGTTTCTTGTAGATGGAGGGATTGATGGCGTGAGTGTCGGTGTTCGAGACCAGTACGGTGTAACCATCCGGCGCCGCCCGGGCGACCGCAACAGCGCCAATGGCTCCGTTGGCGCCTGAGCGGTTGTCCACCACCACGGGTTGACCACTGCTTTGGGTGATCGAATGGGCGATGGATCGAGCCAGAATGTCAGTCAATCCTCCTGCAGGATACGGCACGACCAGTTTAATAGGCTTATCCGGGAAGGCGGCCAGCGCGGGGACTGCCATGAGCACGCCAGTCAAGGCGACCACGAGCGAGCGACGTTTAGATCCAAGCATGCTTTCTCCTAAAGGTTAGTTCAAATCAGTAGTAGGCAAAGATTCGTTCAAGCTCAGTTTTTTCACGAGAGACCGTGAGTGCGAGTGCCAGCAGAATTCGCGCCTTCTGCGGACTCAGGTTGTCTGCTGCAACCATGCCGCTTTGCGTCAGATCTTGGGCAAGGTGAGCACGACCTGACCCCGCGCGGGTGGAGACGACGATCGCCACCCCGGCGTCGAGCGCCTGCTGGCATGCGTCGCGTTGAGCTGGAGAAAGACGCCCTCCCGGAAATCCGGCCACTACAAGGCCTTTCGCACCCGCCGCAACCAAAGCACGCACGACCTGCCCGTCTTCACCCGCGTAGGAATAGGCAATATCCACACGAGGGAGCGTTTCCAGAGATGCGATGTCGAACTCGGTCTCCGGATAACTTCTTCGCACAGGACGGCGGTAGAAGTTCACCCCGTCACCATTGACCTCGCCAAGAACACCGAAGTCTGGAGTGCGAAACGCGTTCAGCCTTGAGGTTGCTCCCTTGACAACATCACGCGCCGCGTGAATTTCGTCGTTCAGGCAAACGAGCACACCCATGCCCTGCGCACCGGCACTTCCTGCCACTCGCAACGCGTTGACCAGATTCAAGGGGGCGTCCGAGGAGATGGCACTCAAGGGACGCTGAGAACCCGTAAGCACCACGGGCTTGGGGGTCTTGAGGCAAAGATTCAGAAAGTAGGCAGTTTCTTCCAGAGTCCCCGTGCCATGAAGTATCACGATACCGTCTACAGGGCCGTGGTCTTCTTCCAGGCGGTGAATCAGTTTCACCAACGAATGCCACTCCCGGTATCCCCAGGAAGTGGACGAACCGGTATTGAACGCCACCGGAGCAATGCTTGCGAAATGCCCGGCCTCTGGCACTGCGGAAATGACTTCTTCAACACTCAGCATGGAGCCAAATGCCATGTAGTTCACAAGATCCAGAGAGCCGAGCGCACTAAGGGTACTGATCGTCCCACCAGCGCCAACGACAGCGATCCTCGGCTTAATCGCCTTGGAAGCTGGGTTGGTTCTGCTCGATTCGGAGGTCATAGGGCTATGATTGAACACAGTTATAAACAAAGTGACTTCACTTTTTTATAAAGTGTAGTCACTTTTTAGATGGGCCATCTTGCGGGTTAACCCTTGGTGGTGCATTTTTCGTTTCCAAGAGAGGTTTTCTTGTATGGCAGTTATTCCCGATGAGGCTCGATCAAGTGCCGTCGATGCTGAGGCGCAGCCCCAGCGGCCGGACACTAGCTTGCCGCTGCGGGTGGCGGAGAGCATCAAAGAGTTGATTTACAGAGGGGACGTGAAGCCGGGGGAGCGATTGAATGAAGTCGCGCTGGCCGCCAAGATGGGAGTGAGCCGCGGTCCGATTCGGGAAGCCATTCGAATTCTTACGGGCTTCGGCCTGGTCACCCCGGTACTCAATCGAGGCGTCTACGTTCGTGAATTGAGCGTTGGGGAGATGGTCGAAATCTCGGAGCTCAGAGCGGTTGTATTTGGATTCATTGCCGGCAGCGCTGCCGAGCTGCGATCCACTAAAGACGTGGAGCGGCTGCGAGGTTTGATTGAGGAGATGGACGCAGCAACCGAAGCCTCGGATAGCGGAAGGTACTACGACCTTAACCTCGAATTCCACTCAGCAGTGACAGGCCTCTGTGGCAGCAAGAGAGCCGCTCGCGTTTATTCTGATTTCGTCAAAGAACTGCATCTTTTTCGTCGGCAGAACTTTGACCACCCAGGAAACATGCGGAAGTCATTGAGCGAGCATCGCCGCATTTACGAAGCCATCGCGGCGGGCAGCAAAGCCGACGCTGCACGTGACGCTGAGCAACACATCCTCGCAGGGTGCCAGAGGATGCTCAGAAGCGACGGTCAGGCCTGAGTACTCAGCGCAGCGCGCAAGCCAACGCCAAATCCGGCGGCTAGCATCAGTCTTGATGCCAAACCGCCCTAAGCCGATTCAAACGGTCTGCGCAGCCGGTGGCTCGAACGCACGCACTGGTGGCAGGGCTCCCGTGAATTTTTCGATCTGCACAATGCCAAGTTGGCCAGAACACCCCTGCGCCAGAGACGAAGTTCCCACGTCTTGAGTCAAAACGTTGGGATTGCCATGCACGCAAAGAGGAGTGCCATCTTCCTGAATGACCGGGTCATACCAGGCCCCTGTCGGCAGCTGAACAACGTCGGCACGCATATCGGACGACAAGGCTGCTGACGCGAGGCACGCACCTCTCGCATTGAACAGACGGACCACGTCTCCTTCGGCAATACCCCGTGCTGCCGCAGCCGCAGGATGGAGAGTGCAGACTTCGCGTTGCTGGCGCTTGGTGGACTGGCTATGTGAGCCGAAGTCCAACTGGCTGTGCAGACGACTGGCCGGCTGATTGGCCACGAGCCACAGGGGGTAGTCGTTGTTGGGCACTTCCTTGGCAGGCAACCAGGCCGGATGGCCGGGACAGTCGGCATAGCCAAAGCTGGCCACAGTGGGAGAGCTGATCTGCGCCTTCCCGGAAGGCGTGGGCAGAGGGTTGGCGACAGGATCTTGGCGAAACGCGCGAAGCAGCCCCCCATCGTCCGGTCCAATTGGCAAATCCATGTTTCCGCGCTGCCAGAATTCGTCGAAGCTGGGCGCCTCAAGGCCCTTGTCCTGCAACCCCTGGCGGGTGCGCTCATACAGATGGGCCAGCCATTGGCGCGTGTCCCTGCCTTCGGTGAAGGCCTCGCGCTTGCCGAGACGCTCAGCCAGGTCAGTGAAGATATCGTAGTCGTCGCGCGCCAGTCCGTGGGGCTCGGCGATGCGGTGCATGGCCACCATGACCGGATCAGTCGGCGTGACGCCGACGTCCTCGCGCTCCAGGGTCATGGTGCAAGGCAAAACGATGTCTGCATGGCGCGCCGTGGCGGTCCAGGCAATCTCATGCACCACGAAGGTGTCCAGCGTGCGGAACCCTTCCGCCAGCCGTGCCAGATCCTGGTGATGGTGAAACGGGTTGCCCCCTGCCCAGTAGGCTAACTTGATATGAGGATAGTTGCGCTGCTTGCCGTCGTAATCGAAAGGCTGGCCCGGGTTCAGCAGCATGTCGGTAATGCGTGCCACCGGGATGAATTCCCTGACTCCGTTGCTGCCCTGCGGCAAGGCACCTGCTGGCACTGCATTGTTTCTCTTGCCGTAATGCGCAAGCGTGCCCAGTGCGTAGTTGTATCCGCCACCTGGCAGACCCAACTGCCCAAGCGCGGCCGCGAGCACAGCCCCCATCCACACCGGCTGCTCGCCATGTTCAGCACGTTGCAGCGAATGGGCAACCACCACCAGGCAGCGCTTGCCGGGAAGGGACTTGGCAAGCGCTTCGATCTGCTCTGCCGGGATGTCGCAAATCGGAGCAGCCCATTCCGCAGACTTGGCCACACCGTCAGCCCGGCCCATCAGGTAATCTTCGAAGGTCGCCCAGCCATCGCAGTATTGGTCGATGAAGGCGCGATCGTGCAGCCCATCGCGCACCAATGAGTGCACAAGCGCCAGCATCAGCGCGGTGTCGGTGGTCGGCCTCACCGGGAGCCACTCGAAACCGGCCTCATCAGGCATATCGCTCTTGAGCGGGCTGAAAGAAACGAAACGGCAGCCGCGCCGAGCCGCATCCCGCATGGAGCTGCGCTCGATGTGCTTGCTGATGCCACCGGAAGCCACACGGGAATTCTTGAGTGCCATGCCACCGAACGCCAGCACGACCTCGGAATGTTCGACGATCTGTTCCCAGGTCACGTTGCGGCGCGCCACCTCTTCCATGCTACCCAGCACGTGGGGCAAAATCACCGCCGAGGCGCCTGCACTGTAGCTATTGACGGACCTGACGTAACCGCCGAGAGCCGTATTGAGGAATCGGTGAACCTGGCTTTGCGCATGGTGAAAGCGCCCAGCGCTCGACCATCCGTAAGAGCCGCCGAAGATGGCGCCGTTGCCATAGGTGTCTTTCACCCTTTGCAGCTCGGCCGCAAGGCGATCAAGCACCTCTGCCCAAGGCATGGCAACGAAATCGTCACTTCCGCGGGTGGCATCCGGACCGGGGCCCCGCTCCAGCCAACCACGTCGAACCATGGGCGTGGTCACGCGAGCGCGATGCTTGAGCGCGTTGGTGAAGTTATCCAGGATGGGATTGGGATCAGGATCGCCAGGATAGGGGCGTACTGAAACCGTTTCGCCCTCTGCGCGAGCGGTGAACACGCCCCAATGGGAGCTGTGCGGAAGAAAAGCGGCTGAAGAGGTCATTGCATATCCTGGAACAGGCTTGCCGTATTTTGCAAACCTGCTCTTATACCAAGCATCTGCGGTTCGCGTGGCATGGCGTGCTCAATGCACCCATGCCTTCCATGGTCGAATCAGTTAGGGCCGGTGGCGATGGGCGCTCCAGACTGCGCGCTCCACTCGCTCCAGGACCCTGGATAAAGCGCGGCTCCCTTAAGGCCAGCGATCTCCATGGCCAGCAAGTTATGGCTTGCGGTCACGCCCGAGCCACATTGGCTGATCAGTTCCGCAGCCGGCCGGCCGCCTGTGATCGCGTCAAATTCCTGACGCAGTTGCTCTGCAGGCTTGAAGCGGCCATCGGCTGCCAGGTTGTCGCGGAACAGGCGATTGCGGGCGCCCGGAATGTGGCCGCCGATGGGGTCCAGCGTTTCGTTCTCGCCACGAAAGCGATCGGGCGCACGGGCGTCTAACACCAGCTTTTTCTTGGTGTCGATATTGGCTTTCACACCTTCATAGTCGACGGTGCTGACCAGCGTGGGGCGCAGGCTGAAATTCCCCTTGGCCAGAGGTGCGGGCGCGGCGGTTTCCAGCGGGTGGCCTGCGGCTTTCCAGGCGGCAATGCCGCCATCGAGCAACGCTGCGGAAGAATGGCCTACCCAGCGCAGCATCCACCACAGGCGGGCAGCGTACATACCGCCCGCGTTGTCATAGGCGATCACCTGGGTGTCGTCGTTCAATCCCAGCTCAGCCATGGACTTCACGAAAGCCTCTTTGGTGGGCAGAGGGTGCCGGCCGTTCTTGCCGGTTTTCTCGGCACTCATGGTGTGCTCCAGATCCACGAACACGGCGCCCGGAACGTGGCCGGCGTCATAAGCACGCCGCCCTGCGGTGAGATCCGTCAATTCAAAGCTGCAATCGATCACCAGTGCCGGCGTGGAGCCCGCGCGCAATTTGATCAGTTGGTCAACGGAGATGAGGGTGTCAAAGCTCATTGCGTAATTTCCTTAAGCAGTGCGGGAGTCAGGGCGCTCTTATAGCGCGCGATGTCTTCCAGAATGAATTTTTGAAAACGGTCTTGGGGTAAGTCACGCTCCGTGGCGGCATCCTTGCGGATGGCATCACGCACCTCTGTGGTGGCCAGAGCCTTGCTGAGATGTTCAGCGAGGAACTTGACCACAGGCTCGGGCGTGCCAGCAGGCGCAACCAGACCATACCACTGAGTGACCGGTATGTTCAGGCCCAGTTCTTTAAAGGTGGGCACGTCGGGAATGGCCGCATTGCGTTTGTCACCCGTAATGGCGAGCAGGCGCAACTGGCCTTGGCGTACCTGGCCGACCAGTGGAGAAGCGGTGGCAAAGAAGGCGTCTACCTGGCCACCCAGCATATCGGTGATAGCCGGGCCGGAACCCTTGTAGGGAACGTGCAGGATATCCACACCCGCTGCTTGCTTGACCATCTCCATGCCGATGTGCGCCGCTGCACCCGTGCCAGTGGAAGCAAAAGTGAGTTTCTGCGTTTTGGCGGCGGCAAGGTAGTCCTTGGCCGTTTTGAAGCGCGAGTTGTGGGCCACGAACAGCCCGTGCGGCGCTTCAAGGATGAGGCCAATGGGTGAAAAGTCATCTGGCACTTTGTACGGGATGCTTTGTGGCTTGGTAGCCGCAGCTACGGCCAGATTACCGCTCATGGCCAGCAACAAGGTATAGCCATCGGGTTTGGACTTGGACACGATATCGGCCGCGATATTGCCGCCAGCACCCGCCTTGTTATCCACCACAACGGTCTGGCCCACACTCTTGCTCAGAGCCTGGGCAATCATGCGGCCATACAGATCACCCCCGCCGCCCGGGGGGAAACCAACGACCAGCTTGATAGGTTGTTCCGGATAAGCCGCAGCAGCGGGTGCCGCCAACGAAAGAGCGGAAACGGCGCCGCAAACCGTCAATGCCATTGCTGCAAGACTGCGGCGTGAAACGAGAGCTTTCATGGTTTTTTGTCTCCAGGCGTGATGAGTCGAAAGGTGAGGAAGAGAGATTTCAGTCGTTCAACCGTTCAACCAGCCGCTCTGCTCTGCCACTACACGATCGACAGAAGCGGCACATTGGCCGAGGTAAGCAGCGGGATTGGTGAAGTCCAGGATTTCCGCATCGGAAAGCGCTTTCCCCAGGCCTTCGTGGTGACGCATGGCATCGGCGAAGGCCAGCTTGTTCTCGATTCCGTGCATCGAGGCCTCGTAGATCCACTCGTGGGCTGTTTGCTTACCCAAACGCTCACTCAATTCCAGCATCACCCGCTCCGAGAGCAGGTAGCCGCGCATCTTGTCGAGGTTGGCAGCCATCACGTCTGGTTTGACCTTCAGGCCACTCAGCAGATTTTTAGCCTGGAACAGCATGGCGCCGGCGATCATGCAGCACTCAGGTACGGCCTTCCATTCCATCTTCCAGGCAATACCGTCACGCTCACCCTCTTGCACCATGCCCTCCAGCATCATGGCGGCGTTATAGCGCAGCGGACGCGAGAGCCCGGCCAGGTTCTCGGCCGAAGTCGGGTTGCGCTTATGTGGCATGGTGGATGAGCCCAGCTTGCCTTCGGAGAAGCCCTCTTCGACTTCGCCGAACTCATTGCGTTGCATGTTGAAGAGTTCGTTGCCGATCTTCGAGAGCGTGGCGCCGATCATCGCCAGCAGGGTGGTGTACTCCGTGAATCGATCGCGCGCTGGCGCCCAGCTGATGGCGGGAGACCCCAGGCCCAGCTTCGCCATCACCCGCTCTTCCAGTTCTTGCGCCTTCGGGCCCAGCGAGGCCTGGCTGCCGACCGCACCTGCCAGCATGCCTACCAGCACACGCGGCTCAGCCTGAACAAGGCGCTCGTGGTGGCGACCCAACTCATCAAGCCAGAGCGCACATTTGTGCCCAAAGGTGATGGGCAAGGCCTGCACGCCATGGGTACGGCCAGCCATGGGAACGTCCCGGTTAGCCACAGCCAGACGGGAAAGCTCCACGCCCACGGCCTTCATGTCACGCATCACCACTGCGTGGAATTCCTTGAGTTGCAATGCCACCCCGGTATCGACCACATCTTGCGTCGTGGCCCCATAGTGCACCCACTCCCCGTTTTCCTTGGAGCAAGCCGCCTGCAATTGCTTCAGCGCCGGCACCAGTGAGTGTTTGATGCGGCGAATCTCAGCCGACATGGCCGCAATGTCGATATTGGCCACCTGCGACTTTTCGGCGATTTCCTTGGCGGCGGCCTCTGGAATGATCTTCATTTCAGCCTGTGCGGCCGCCAGCGCCGCCTCAAAATCCAGCCACTTCTGGATACGGTTCTCTTCGGAAAAGATGTTGCGCAGCTCTTCCGTGCCCCAGAGATGTTGGAGCGATTGCATGTCAAAAACTGATACGGGCATGGCGGCTAGAAATTGAAAAGAAATGGAGCCACGAACCTGGTGAAGTGCGTGGAGGGGGCAAAAATCCGAGTTCACAAGATGAGGTGCAGCAATTCGCGTAAAAAGCAGCCTTGCTTTCAAAGCTTGCCTCATGCTTATCCGCAAAAAGTCTGGCCTCTTTTCGTTTCACTCAATAAAATGCGTTTTAATAAACGAAACTATAAAAGATGAAGCCCCACCCGTCAACTAAGGCAAAACCATGATTCGCCGTGCTTCCTCGCCCGCAGATTCCCCGATCGACGCCGCAACGCGGCCTACCCCTCCGGTTGGCGTGCTGGAGCGCGGCATATCCGTTCTTGAAGCCTTCAGCGAAGATCGTTTGCGCCTCTCGCTGCGGGACCTTGCAGACAGTACGGGCCTGGACAAAGCCACGCTCCTGCGCTTGCTGGGCGTGCTGGTGAAGGCGCGCATGCTCCAACGTGCTGAGAGCGGGCATTACTCGCCAGGCCCTGCCCTGCTGCATATGGGCATGCTCTATCGAAACAGCTTCGATCTGGGAAGCCGCCTGCAGCCCGTACTTCATGCCGTCATGCAGCGCACGGGCGAAACCACCGCCTTCTACGTACGGAGTGGCAATGAGCGCGTCTGTCTTTATCGAGAAATCACACACAAGGAAGTGCGCCATCATGTAGAACCCGGCACCCGGCGGGATCTGGCCTCCGGCGGCGCTTCTGCCCACATCCTGCTGCACTACACAGGCTCACCGACGCCGCATGTCCAGCAAATCCAGGATCAGGGCTTTGCTCTCACCCGGGCCGAACGAGTGCCCGAAATGGCATCGATTGCCCTTCCGGTATTCGAGGGTGATGGCCAGTTTCTGGGCGCATTGGTGGTGATTGGCCTGGCGTCTCGACACCCCGAGGCTGCTCAGCTTGCGGGCGTGGCTTACGCGCGCGAACAACTCGCGCTGCACGGCTTCCAGACGCGCCCGGTTACCGAGAAACTGGCGTCTCGGTAAACAGCCTGGGATCGGGAACGCACAGCTCATCGTCCCGGGCCGGATCCGCGAACGCCTCGCACCAGGCTGTGATGTGGCCTGCTGCAGAAGAGCTCATTGCAGGCGCAAAAGCACGCATGCGCTGCTGCAGTTGATCCCAGGTGAATGGGTCTTCAGGATCTCCCCGCCTGAGTTCGCGCTTGGCGGAGTAACGCTGGCCGCCCTTGAGCGTGACCATCACTTCGGCCGGGCGCCGTTCCGGAAACGCCTTCTGGAACTCGTCGCTGGTGGCCACACGGATTTTTTGGCCGAGCGCGATCAGCGCCGGGTCTGCCAAATCGGGGGTCTCCATCTCCTCAATGCCCAGGCGCCCTTTCAACAGCAAAGCGGCCAGCACGTAGGGCAAGGAGAAAGGCGTTTCGGACGCCTTCAACGGCCAATCCACCCCGGCGATCTTGAGCGCATGCGGGAAGATGGTCACATCGATCGCCTCCACCGCACGCGCATCCAGAGCGTGCTCGTCCATCAAGGCGCGCATCGCATCCAGCGGGGTGAAAATCTGAGCGCAACTGGGCCAGGCCTTGATAGTGGCCGTGTTGAGCCGGTCTACGCCATCCAGCCCGCCGTCGACGGCTGACAACGGCCCTTCTCCGGCCAACAAGGCATACATGCCCCGCTTTCCGGTAAAGAAAGCTCGCGCCCCCGGCAATCCAGCCTGGGCCGCCCATGCGGCCATCATGCCGTTTCGAACCGCGAAGCCCGGATGCAAGGATTTGGATTCATGCGCATCGTCGTCCACCAACTGCCATAACCCCGCGGATTGAGTGGCCGCAATACCAAGCGCGTGATGCAGCTGATCTGCTGAAAGGCCCAGTGCCATCGCGGTCGCCGCGGCCGTCCCTACGGCACCTGCGGTTGCTGTGGCATGGAACAAGGATGCGTGCCGCGTACCCAGCGCTTCTCCGAGCCGCAGCGAAACCTCATAGCCCGCCACCATGCCCGCAATCGCCTGGCGCCTGGTCAACGACGCCTCGGCCGCAAGTGCAAGCACTGGCGAGATGGAAACCACCCCCGGGTGAAGCATGGCGGCTCGGTGCGCGTCATCGATCTCCCGCAAGTGGGCAATGGCGGCATTGGCAAAGCCCGCGCCCAGCGGGGTGAGCCGACCTGCGCCAAACACGGGTGAGTTTCCCGAACCTGCAAACGCCTTGGATGCCAACGCACGAAAAGGTGCCGCCAAATCCATGGCGCTACCAGACCATCCGGCAGTGAACCAGTCCAACAGCGCCTGGGCCACTCGTTGACGGGTATCGACAGGTACCGGACGCCGGGCTTGCGTTATCAAATGGGCGACCAGAGAGTCTTCAGCAAGCTTTGTCATAATTTTATTCAATGAAATCACTTTCATTGTATGAAATCACTGACTTGTCCTGCAATCACTTATTGAGGGCAGCCTGCAGGCGTTCGAGCACCGCGCTGTCCAGATGTCCCTTGTCTTGAGCGAGCCTCAGTTGGCGAAGGGAGACACTGCGATAGAAATCCGCCCGGTCTCCACCCAGCTTGCTCAATTCACGTAAGTGCAAGGCAACTACCGACGCGTCGCCCCTGGAAATCGGCCCTGCCATCGCACCCGCCAGACCTTTGGCGGTGGCAGCGTCCAGGGTGCCGCGCGTCAATGGAAGCAAGGCCGCCAGCGCATCTTGATCGCTGACCCCAAAGCCGTTCCAGAGATCGCAGGCCTCGCGGAGCAACGAGAGCATGAAGCTTGCCGCATAGTTGGTCGCAGCGTGATAGCGACCTCGAACGCCGGGAGGCAGCTTGATCACGCGATAACCTACTGCCGCCGCAAGCCTGGCCAGTTCCAATTCCAACGGGCCTTCTGCCTCAATGGCTACGCTGCTGCCTGCCACTCGTGGCAATGCAATGGATGGATCAGCAAAAATTTGAAGCGGGTGAAATCCGCCAGTCCCTGCGCCCTGAGAGGCCGCATGATCCAGCACCGACACCTCGCTCGCTCCGCTGCAATGGACCACGTACTGGCCCTGCTGCCATTCGATCTGGCGCACCATGGGGCCTATCGCATCGTCAGACACAGTGATGAAGATCAGGTCAGCCAACTCGGCCGCCTCTTGCGGCGTGTCACAGATCCTTGTTCTTCCCCCCGCCATCTTCACGAATTCGTCGGCCGCAGGCCGGGACCGATTGAAAACCGCGGACACCTCGATTCCGGCCATATGAAAGGCGGCCGCGAGTGTCTGGGCGAGTCGGCCTGCCCCAATGAATGCGAGTTTCATGGATCTTCAAGACAAGGTGTGTGGAGTGCAAGGATACTAAGACCACACAACTGCATAACGTCTAGCGTCCAGCCGTCAGTGCCGGACGAAACGCATAAAAATCGTTCCGCTGGAGCTCTTTAGCTGAACTGGCTTAAAGGAGCGCCCGTCTGCTCCGGCGCAGAATCGGCGGCCACCATGTGCACTTCGGCAGCAACGGCTGGGCGGGAAGGTGGGACTGAACGAGCGATGGCCAGATAACCCTGTTCAAACAAACTGTCCATGACAAGCAGGGCACCCTTGCCCAACCAACTAACGATCTCCTGGCGAGACCGCTTCCCATCACACAAGATCAGGATCCTGCGCTCGCTCATCGACATGCTGGCTCTATCAGTCAAGGCTTCACGCCCCTTGGCCGTTTTGATCATCTCCATGGCAACTACTTCTCCTTGGACACTAGGCTGGCGATATTTACATGGAAATATTACCAAGCGTTTAAATCCTTGATGTCTCCAGTGTTAAACCAACTGTACAGCTCCAAGCTGCCCATACAGGAAGGTTCAACCCTCAAGGTGCCTGGCTTACCACGATAGATTTGTCATTGGAGTAGCGCTGCCTGGCCGCGTCTCGCAGTACCCCGACGACCTTGCCCACGGCCCGCGTAGGCAGGGCTCCCCGACGCACGGAAAAGACGCGATCGACCGTCAAGCCTTTGATCGGAATGGCGATCAGGCCCAATTGTTTTTGCAGGTGCACGACCACTGTGCGCGAGAGAATGGTATAGGCCGACCGCGTGGCCAGCTGGTTCGTGAGCAAAGTCATAGCCTCGTGCTCTTGCACGACCAATGGCTGCAGTCCAGCTGAGGCAAAGGCCGCATTGATCACCAGGCGGGTGGTGTCCGGAGCAGGCGTGAGCGTCAACGGGATCGCGCTGATGTCCGCCAGCTTGCAGGACTTTCGACCTCTCAGCGGTGAATCATGGGGACCGAGAAGAAAAAGCGATTCACGCCACAGCGGCGTTGAGGAAACTGTTCGACTGGACCTCCCGTTGGTCAGCACGGCGCATGCCAGGTCGCCCGCATCCAGGCGCTGCTGCAACCAGAACGACGAACCTTCTACCAATTGCACGCTCATTGGCACAGGCGCATTTCTCAGCGTCAGGGAAATCGCATCCACAAGCAGCGGGCTCACCGACGGCGGCATGCCCATGCGCACAGAAAGAAGCTCGTCACCGTCCGTGCGCACGTCCTCAATCAGAGCTTCCATGGCGCCCAGTATGGCCGTTGCCCCGCGTATCACCTTTTCGCCGCCCGGGGTGAGCGATATGCCCTCGCGGTGCCGGCGCAACAGCAGAACACCCAACTCCTTTTCGAGTTCAGTTACCTGTCGGCTGACGGCTGACTGCGCAATCCCCAGACGGGTCGCAGCACTGTTGATGCTGCCGGCGGATGCCACCTCCACGAAGTAGCGCAACTGCCTCAATTCCATGCACGCCCCCTGTATGACCCTATGCCAAACAGGCATAGGGATATCTCAATTATCTGGCATATACAGGGAACCCGAACCTATGCTCGCCCGAATGACTTCTCATCTGCTCCCACCTCAGCGCGTTGCCATTGTCGGTGCCGGCGCTATCGGGTGCCGCATGGCGGCATGTTTGGAACGCTCTGGCCATGATGTCACTCTGTTCGACGGGTGGGCCGAACATGTCTCCACTATCCGACAGCAAGGGCTTGAGTTGGTAGAGCGAGGGCTAAGCAGCAGCCACAAGGTGCGTGCCTTCCATACTGCAGAGGCCATAGAGGCAGTGGATGCCAGCTCTTTTGAGTGGGTGCTGCTGGCCTCGCGCGGCGACGACACCCCACGTTTTCTACCGCTGGTGCAAGCCTTGCTGGCGCCACAAGGTGTCGTCGTCTCTTGTCAGAACGGCATCCACGAGTTTGCGATTGCGCAAGCGCTGGGTGTGCAACGGACCATGGGCTGCTCGATGATCTTCGGCGCCAAGCTCACCGCCCCCGGTCAGGTCACGGCGATTGAAGGCGAGGACACGATGCGTGTCGGTCAGATGGTGCCCGACGGATCGGCCCGCACGGACAAGCTGGCACGTCTGCTGAACAAGTGCGGGTCAGTCACGACCACCGACAACCTCGTGGGGTACCGCTGGACCAAACTCACGTTGAACTGCATGGGCAATCCCCTGCTGTTGCTGTCTGGCCTGACTGGCGCCGAGCTCCACGCACAGGCGCCTGTGCGCAATTTCATGATTGCCGTGGCAGGCGAAGTGCAGCGTGCAGCACTGGCAGACGGTGCGCGGCCTGAGCCCGTGCTAGGCCATTCGAGCCATGAATGGACTGCTCCGGACGCCCAGCACAACCCCGCGCTGCATGAGGCGCTGCGCCATCACGGGGAATTGCTGGGCCAGCGGCGCCTGTCCATGGTGGCGGACTTCGAGGCACGCGGGCGCACCGAGGTGCGCGATTTCAATGGCCTTGTAGTGCGCAAGTCGATGGAGCACGGGCTGCACGCTCCTCTGAACGCCTGGATCCAACAGCAGGTGACCGCGCTGGAGGCGGGAGAGCGCTCAGTTCTTGCCCGCGGCCTGGCGCCACTGCATGCACTCATATAACCAAAGGAGACTCTCTTGAACAAACGCAACCTGATTCTCGCCGCACTGGCGACGAGCGCCGGCCTGGCACTGTCCACAAACGCACTGGCGCAGACCTTTCCGGACCGGCCCATTCGTTTCGTTGTTCCATTTGCAGTCGGTGGTGCCAACGACATCGTGGGCCGCATCGTCGCCAACCGGCTATCGCAGAACATCAAACAATCGGTCGTGGTCGAAAACCGCCCTGGCGCGGGCGGCAGCATCGGCGTGACCAGCGTGGTGCGCTCGCCCGCCGACGGCTACGCACTGGTGCTTGGAGAGTCGGGCTCCATCTCCATCGCCCCATCGCTCATGAAGAAGCCAACCTACGACTCAGTGACTGACCTGATTCCGGTAGCCTCGCTGATCGAGTTACCACTGGTGATTGCGGTACACCCTGCCACCCGCATCCGCAACCTGAAAGACCTGGTGGCCTACGGCACCGGCAAGTCGACGCCGTATGGATCGGCTGGCATTGGCACCGTACAGCATCTGACCATGGAACGGCTCAAACGCGTCATGAAGCTGGACATGACGCATGTGGCTTACCGCGGAGGCGCACCCGCCATGGCGGACCTCATGGCCGGGCAGATTCCCGTTCTGCCCGTGAGCGCATCCACAGCCAAGGAGCCCGCAGCGGGCAACCTGATCTTGCCCATTGCCGCTCTTGGCAAGAACCGTAGTTCGGTGTTCCCGCAACTGCCGACAGCCGCAGAACAAGGTTACCCCGCACTTGACGTAACGGTATGGCAGGGCGTGTTCGCACCTGCCGGAACCCCGCCTGCGGTGGTCGAGTTCCTGGCCACCGAAATCCGCAAGGTACTGGCTGCACCTGACATTCGCAAGAGCATCACGGACCAGGGCGTGGACATAGCCGACATGCCCCGTGAAGATTTCGCGCGCATCGTTCGAGAAGATTCCAAGCGATGGGCTCAGGTGATCCGCGAAGGCAACCTCACCGTTGACTGAAAGGCAACAACCCATGGCCCCCACGCAAGCCATCACGCAAGCAGCAGCTGAGTTCGCAGCGACATTGCGCTTTGACCAGATTCCGCAAGCGGCACACGCCACCGTGGCCGCAGGATTCAGTGATTGCATTGCCGTCATGCTGGCAGGGTCGACCGAGCCAGCCGTGCGCATCCTGTGCGAAGAGCTTGCGGCCGAAGACAGTGGCCAAAGCGCAGTGCTGCTGAGTGGTCGGCGCGTGCGCGCCACGGACGCGGCCTTGATCAACGGCACGGCCGCCCATGCGCTGGACTATGACGACATAGGCCTGGGTGCGCACCCCGCGCATCCCAGTGCGGTGCTGGTGCCCGCTATCCTCGCAGTGGCAGATGAAGCAGGCTCCTCTGGCGCAGAGATGATCGCTGCCTATGTGGCGGGGTATGAAGTCTGGGGCGACGTCGCCTTGCGCGACGCTGACCAGCATTTGGCACGCGGCTGGCATCCTACCGGGGTCTTCGGCCCGCTGGCGGCAGCAGCCGCGGCGTCAAACCTTCTGAAGCTGGACATCGCGCAGACGCGCTCTGCGATAGCTATCGCGGCATCGCGCTCGGCAGGCCTGTTGTCCAACTACGGTTCCATGACCAAGCCCATGCACGCCGGACTGGCTGCCCAGGCTGGGGTCTTCGCAGCGCGGATCGCTGCACGCGGTTTTACCGGAGGTCCGACCGCCCTGGAACATGGCAAGGGACTGATCCAGGCGGTTTCTCCGTCAGGCCGATTTGACCTGGAAAAACCCGCTCGCTATGGTGCCGACTGGCACATTCTGTCGTTGCCTCTGGGCTTCAAACGGTACCCCGTCTGTTATGCAATGCACCGCGCCATCGACGCTGCGGTGCAACTGCAGCAGGAGTTCGGCCCAGGCGATGTGGGCCGCATACGCGAGGTGCGCGTGCGTATCGGCACCGACCAGGCCAAGCTTTTGCACATCCACACACCACAAGACTCGCTGCAGGCCAAATTCAGCCTGGAGTTTGCCATGGCATCTGCGCTGCTGACAGGCCGTGTGGGCCTGGAGCAATTGAGCGACGAATTTGTGCGCAGCGAACCCGTCGTGAAGATGATGGAACGCGTCAAGACCGACATCACTGAAGAGCGCGACCCGGTCTACCGCATCTTCTCTCCCACCGACGAACTCACCCTCGAATTGGACGGTCTGCCCCAGAGATCACTCGGCTGCAGCGTCGCACTAGGCCACCCAGACAAGCCGCTGCAGCGGGAAGACCATAGAACCAAGTTCATCGATTGTGCTGGCCACGCTTACGGACAGGGCGATGCGCTTCGGACATTTGATTTGCTCATGAACTTGCCGGCATTGAGCCGGACCGCCGATCTGCCATGCACCACGCTCTGACCCGCGCCCACAACCTGCATGATTTTCGGGAGCTGGCCAAGCGTCGCCTTCCACGCGGCGTGTTTGAATACATTGATCGCGGTGCCGAAGACGAGGTCGCCCTGCGTGAAAACCGTCAAGCGTTCGAGCGGATCCGCCTCAAGCCCCGGGTGCTGGTTGATGTGACAGGCCGCAGTGCGGGTGCCTCGCTGTTCGGCCAACCTCTGACCATGCCCGTTGCGGTGGCGCCCACAGGTTCGGCTGGTCTGGTTTGGTTCCAGGGCGAACTCGAGTTGGCCAAGGCAGCCGCGAAGGCAGGCATTCCCTTTACGCTTGCCACCGCCGCCATGACATCGATGGAGACCATTGCGCGCGAAGCCGGTGGTCGCCTCTGGTTTCAGCTCAACATGTTTGCGGACCGCAGCATCGGCCATGCCATGGTGCAACGCGCGGCCAACCTGGGTTTTGAGGCACTGGTTCTGACGGCCGACTGTTCGGTGGTGCCCAATCGAGAATACAACGCTCGCAATGGCTTCACTGTGCCGTTTCGGATGTCGGCACGTTCGGCTATGGACATGCTCGCGCACCCGCGCTGGCTCGCAGGGGTCATGGGCCGTTATGCGCTGGGGCCCGGCATGCCGAAGTTCGAGAACTATCCGCCCGAGCTGCGGACCCGGGTGACAGGTTTTTCAACCTCCAAATCAGCGGCACGCTGCGAGGATCTGAGCTGGAAGGACGTGCAGGAACTTCGGGCGCTGTGGCCCCGCCAGCTCGTGATCAAAGGCATCTTGCGGGCTGGCGACGCGCTCCGCGCAGTAGAACTGGGAGCGGACGCCGTCGTGGTGTCCAACCACGGCGGTCGCACGGTTGACGGGGCTATCGCCCCCATCGACGCTCTGCCGGAAATTTTCAACGCCGTCGGTGGCAAGACCACCATCTTGCTGGATAGCGGCGTGCGCCGTGGCAGCGACGTCGTCAAGGCACGCGCGCTGGGCGCCGACGCAGTGCTGATAGGCCGTCCCACCTTGTTCGGCACCGCACTGGCGGGTGCAGAGGGCGGTACCCACGTGCTGCACATCTTGAAAACCGAGATAGAAAGAGAAATGGGCTTGCTGGGATGCCGCACGCTGGCAGACATCACCCCAGATCTGCTCGCGGGTTAAGGCCTGTTCACCACAGCGTCCGCTGGCCGGAATTCATTACAAAGTCCCCACCTCGATCGCCCGGGTCGTAGAGAGTTCGTCAGGAGCCGCGTCGAGGGGTCTGCTTGGGTTTGGCAGGCGCGTTGCCCCATGTCCCGGCATTGGCCGACTTCAGCAGCGGGGAGGCGTCGCCCGTGATGCTCAACTCTTCCGTGGCAGCCAGCAGCGCCGGGCCAAACTGCTGCATCCGCTTGGCGGTAAGCCGCATGGCAGGGCCGGCGATCACGATCACGCCGGTGGCGGGGCCGCCTTGGCGCTGCACAGGCGCGGCCATGGAACTCATACCCGGCGCGTAGGACTCTTCGATGACGCTGTACCCACGCTCACGGTGCTCATCGAGCAGCTTGAGCAATGCGCGCAAAGAGGTTGGAGCGGCTGGGCCGTAGTGGCGCGGCTGGCCCAAGCCTTGGCGCGTAACATATTCGATGGCCAGGTCTTCAGGTAGCGTCATCAGCCAGGCCTGCCCTGCGGCGCTGCACGATAGACGCAGGTCAATGCCCATGTCAGGGTCATAACGCAGGCCCGAGCGCGCGCCCTGGGCTTTGGCCATCAGCGTCAGTCGCTCACCATCAACGATGGCCAGACGCACCAGCTCTTCGGTGGTCTGCGCCAGCCGGTTGATCACTGGCTGGGCAATGTCGACCACACCCGATTTGCTCATGAAGCTCATGCCCATCGACGCCATCTTGGTGGTCAGCGCGTAGTCTCCGCGCGTGGGCAGTTGGCGCACGTAACCGAAGCGGATCAGCTCCTGCAAGGTGCGGTGGCATCCGCTGCGCAGCTGGTTCAGATCGGTGGCGATCTGAACCAATTGAGCGCCGTCCGGGTAATCAACCAGGTATTCCAGAACCGCCAGCGACTTCTCCAGTGCACCACTCATCGTTCGCCTTTCGGAGCTTTCAAAATTTGAAAGATATCAAAAAGTTGAAAGCCTTTCAAGAAAATGTCAGGATCGCGCCATCCCGCGTTTTCATGTGGAGCTTCATGAGATCGCGATTTCCGATTCAAAACACCAGGAGACAACATGATCAATTCCCGTCCATTCCGTCATGCGCGCCGCGCCCTGCTGACCATGTTCAGCGCTGCTGCCCTGCTGGGCGCCACCAGCGCCGTGCAGGCCCAAGACATCAAGGAACGCAATCTGCGCTTCGCCTTCAGCTTGGCCAAGGATCATCCGCTCGGTTTGGGCGCGCAAAAGTTTGCCGACGCCGTGGCAAGCAAGAGCGGCGGCAAGATGAAGGTCACGCTGTTTCCTAATGCGGTGCTAGGCGGTGACCCTCAGAACCTGGCCTCCGTGCGCGGCGGCACGTTGGACTTCACATCGATGGCAACGGGCCTGATCGCCTCGATCGACAAACGCTTCATGGTGTTTGATCTTCCCTTCCTGTTCAACAACGCACAGGAGGCCTACGCCATTGCCGATGGCCCGGTGGGCACGCAAATGTTGAACGATCTGGCCAAGCATGACGCCATCGGCCTGGGTATCTGGGATCTAGGATTTCGGCACATGACCAACAGCCGCCGGCCCATCACCCGGTTTGAAGATGTGCAGGGCCTGAAAATCCGCGTGATTGCATCCCCCATCTTCATTGACCTATTCAATACGCTGGGCGCCAACCCCGTTCCAATGACCTTCGGCGAGGTCTACGGCGCTTTGGAGTCGCGCGCCATCGATGGCCAGGACAACCCTGTAGCAGTCATCGAGTCCGCCAAGTTCGCGGAAGTGCAGAAATTTCTCTCGCTCACCCGCCACGTCTACACCGGCATGCCGTTTCTCATGAGCAAGAAAACCTGGGATGGCATGTCAGCGGCAGAGCGCAACATCATCCGCGCCGCAGCGGAAGAGGCCAAACAGGAAGAGCGAAAACTGACGCTACAAAAGGAAAGCCAGTCAGTGGATGCATTGCGCAAACTCATGCAGGTCAATGAAGTCAGCGCGGAAGAAGTGGCCCGTTTGCGCCAGAAAGTGCAACCTGTGACCGTCAAGTTCACCAAGGAAATTGGTGAGAGCGTGGTGCAGCAGGTGAACACCGAACTGGCCCGTATCCGCAGCGCCAAATAAGCCAGGAGTTTGCATGGCAATGCGAGGAAAGGCCGCCCTGGCCATGTGGTGGGACATGGCTGCCCATGCCCTGCCGGAGTTTGCACACTGGCACGCTCACGAGCACTTCCCTGAGAGGCTGAGCATACCCGGCTTTCAGCGGGCAAGCCGCTGGGTCAGCGCCGATGGCGGTGAGGGCATATTCGTACTGTACGAGTTGGAAGAGCATGCGGTGCTGGGCTCGCCGGCCTATCTGGCTCGGCTGAACGCACCTTCACCGTGGTCCGTGCGCATGATGCCGCACCATAGGCACATGGTGCGCAGCCAGTGCCGTGTGATGGAAAGCTTTGGCGGCACGACGGCCCACAGCGTGCTCACACTGCGTCTGTCTCCCGAGCCGGGCAAGGAGGATGCATTACGCGCGGCAATGCGGGCATTGGGCGCACGTGTGGCGTTTGCTCCCGGCATGGCGGGCTTTCACCTGCTGCGCCACGAAGCACCGGCCATCGCTCAGACTGAGGAGCAGCGCGTGCGCGGTGCCTCGGACCGCGTAGCAGACTGGGTATTGCTGGCTTGCGCCTACGACGCGGAGGTACTTCTGCAGATGTCTGAAACAGAATTCAGCGACTCAGCCTTGCAAGCCATGGGAGCCAGCGCCGGAGCGGAACGCGCCACCTACGCCCTGGCTTATTCCGCCACGCCCGCGGACATGGTGGATGCCTGATTGCCTGAGTTGGAAGCCTGAACGCGGCCAGCGCTCAGGCACGTGTGCGAAACAGGGCAGAGCCGCGGCTGGCCTTTGCGACATCGTTCGCGGTATCCACCAACACGGGTGCCAGCTCCTCCATTCGCGCCGCATTCAACCGTACCACCGGGCCAGCTATGGTGACCACACCAATGGCTGCCCCATTGCGGCCACGAACCGGCGCCGCCATGGCGCTCATGCCAGGTGCGAACACTTCCTCTATGGTGCTGAAGCCCCTCGCGCGTGCTCGATCCACAAAAGCCATCACACCCTTGATGGTGGTAGGCGCCTGCGGCCCATAGTTGGCGGGGCTCCCCAAGCCCTTGCGCGCCACAAGGGCCATCGCGGCGTCTTCGGGCATGGTGGACAGCCAGGCATGGCCCGCCGCGCTGCACCACAGCGGCACAGACAGCCCCATGTCTGGGTCATAACGCAGCCCATGGGTCGCGCCCTGTGCCTTGGCCACAAAAGTGAGTTCGTCCCCATCCACCACGCCCAGGCGAATCAGCTCGCCCGAGGCGCTGGCCAGTTGATCCAGCATCGGCTGCGCCACGTCGACCACGCCGGAATTGCTGAGAAAGGACAGGCCCATGGACACCAGCTTCATGGTCAGCACGTAATGTCCGTCCAGCGGGTCCTGGCGCACATAACCGCCTTTGACCAGTTCAGTGAGCAAGCGATGGCAGGCCGAAAGCGGGATGTCTTGCTCGCTGGCGATCGACGACAACGCACACCCTTCCGGGTGGGCGCTGAGGTGATCCAGCACCTTAAAACTTCGTTCGAGCACGCTGCTCATCATGTCTCCTTGGGATCTAACTGCTACAGACGCTCAGGACTCGCCCACGTTCTGAGAACCTGTTCAAAGCCTTGGCCTGACGCGGTCGCATTGCCCTCACCCGCTCCAAGATGGCATTGGTCTCGACACATCACACGTTACCCCTCTTCGTCATCCCCGCGCAGGCGGGGATCCAGGAGCGCTAGAGAGGCCGCACTGGATCCCCGCCTACGCGGGGATGACGGGGAAAACGATGTGTAACTACCTATGCGCTGGGGAAAAGGAATAACACCAGTACGTCAAAAAGCCCTTGAGCATGTTCCTAGAGAACTGTAGCAAAAACAGCAGGGTATTCCATTATGGAAAAGTTTTCCACTTTTATTACGATCACATCCAGTTCAGCGGCCAAGCCGTGCTCATTCATCCCTTCACCACTGGAGACCACCTTGAAACTCTTACGTAGCCTTGCCGCCGCCAGCTTGTGCGTGGCCATCGCCTTCCCCGTCATGGCCCAGCAGGAGCGCGTGATCCGCTTCGGCCACCTCAACAACACCGACCATCCGGTGAGCTTTGGCGTGAAGCGCTTTTCCGAACTGCTAGCCACCAAGAGCGGCGGCAAGATGAAGGTGCAGGAATTTCCGGCCAACCAACTGGGCAACGAACAGCAACAGCAGTCGGCCTTGCAAGGCGGCGTGCAGCAGATGTATTCGCCAGCCACCACATCGCTGGCAGGCATCGTCAAAGAGTTCGGTGTGGTCGACTTCCCTTTCGCCGTGAGCACCTTTGAGCAGGCAGATGCCTTGCTGGATGGTCCGCTGGGCAAGGCCTTGATCGACAAACTGCCTGAGAAGGGTTTGGTCTCCCTGGGTTACTGGGATCTTGGCTTTCGCAACGTTACTAACAGCAAACACCCCATCAACAAGCCCGAAGATCTGGCCGGCCTGAAGATCCGCGTGATCCCCAACCCGGTGTTCCTGGACACCTTCAAGGCTTTCAAAGCCAACCCGGTGCCCATGCCCTTCGCCGAGCTGTACGGTGCGCTTGAATCCAAAGCTGTAGACGGCCAGGAAAACCCCTTTGCCGTGATCTTGTCGAACAAGTTCTATGAAGTGCAGAAGTTCGTGAGCGCGACCAACCACGTCTATGCCGCCAACATCATCCTCGTCAGCAAGAAGTTCTGGGACACGCTGACACCCAATGAGCAGAAATGGATGCAGGAAGCCGCTAACGAATCCCGCTCTTACCAGCGCCAGGTCAGCCGAGCTGCCGCTCAGAAATCTGTGGGCGAACTGCAGGCCAAGGGCGCGCAATTCAACACCGTTACCCCGGCTGAGCAAACACGCATGCGCAAGATCGCTCAACCCGTCATAGAAAAATTCGCTGCGCAGTACGACCCGGCATTGGTCAAGCTCTACAACAGTGAACTGACCCGCATCCGTAAGTGAATCCCAGGACCTAGACTCATGAAACTGCTTGTTCTGCACGGCCCCAACCTGAATCTGTTCGGGCGCCGCGAGCCCCACATCTATGGCACCACCACGCTGGCGCAAATCGATGCACGCATCGCCGCGCTGGCGCAAGAACTGGGTGTGGAAGTCGAAACCATTCAATCGAACCACGAAGGCTCCCTGGTTGATTTTCTGCATCAGCACATCGACGACGCACAGGGTGCGCTGGTGAACCCGGCTGGTCTCACTCAGCACGGTGTTTCGCTGCATGACGCTATAAAAGCCATGCCTTTTCCGGTGATTGAAGTGCATATGTCCAACATCGCCGCACGCGAGGCCTGGCGCACGCACTCCATCATCTCGCCTGCGGTGCGTGGAACCATACAAGGGCTGGGTCCGCAGTCTTATCTGGCTGCACTGCGTTCGCTGGTAGAGATCAACCGGGCAGCCTGAGGGACGAATGATCCGGTGAAGAAAATGACTGCGCTCGACCATGAGCGCAGTTGTCGTTTGGAGCACGAAGATGAATAGATGGATTGACGGCGTCTGCCACTTGATAGAGGGGCTGATTGCGCTGATGCTGGCAGTGATGGTGGTGCTGGTGTTCGGCAATGTGGTGCTGCGCTATGGGTTTAACTCGGGCATCACGATGTCTGAAGAGGTCTCTCGCTGGCTCTTCATCTGGATCACTTTCCTGGGTGCCATTGTGGCGCTCAAAGAACATGCGCATCTGGGCGTTGACATGGTGGTGAGCCGCCTGCCCGCCTGGGGCAAGAAGGCGTGCCTTGCGATCACCCATGTTCTGATGCTCTACATGTTGTGGCTGCTCTTCCAGGGAAGCGTCACGCAAACCCGCATCAATTGGGATGTACAAGCACCGGTCACGGGCCTGTCCATGGCGGTGGTCTACGTGTCGGGCATCGTATTCGCAATATGCGGAGGATTCTTGATCTTGTTAGAGCTGTATCGCTTGCTGACCGGACAGCTTTCCGAAGACCAACTCGTGACGATTCAAGAATCCGAGGAGGCCGGCGTTCTCGCGCAAGTCCTGGCCCCCCAGAACACATCTGACGGCCTTGATGGCCAAGACAAAAGGCCCCAGCCATGACCATCCTCGTCTTCATCGGTTCCCTGCTGCTGGCCATGGCCATTGGCATGCCCATCGCCTTTGCATTGCTGGCCAGTGGCGTCGCGCTGATGTGGCAGCTCGACCTGTTTGATGCTCAGATCCTCACGCAGAACCTGATCGGCGGCGCAGACAGTTTCCCCCTGCTCGCAGTCCCCTTCTTCATGCTCGCCGGAGAGATCATGAATGCCGGCGGTTTGTCCAAGCGCATTGTCAATCTGGCGCTGGCGCTGGTGGGCCACGTGCGCGGCGGCCTGGGTTACGTGACCATCATGGCGGGTTGCTTGTTATCGGCCCTGTCTGGCTCGGCTGTCGCTGATGCGGCGGCCCTTACCGCCCTGCTGCTGCCCATGATGGTCAGAGCCGGGCACGACAAGGCACGGGCGGGCGGCCTGATTGCTGCGACCGGTATTATTGGCCCCGTCATCCCGCCCAGTATCGGGCTGGTGATATTTGGCGTAGCGGCCAACGTATCTATCTCCAAGCTCTTCATGGCCGCCATTGTTCCGGGCCTGCTGATCGGTGGCGCACTTTGGATTACCTGGGCCTGGCTGGTCCGGCGCGAGAAGATCGAGCCGCCCCCACGCAAGTCGGCCCGTGAAATCTGGGCCGCGGCGCGCGAGGCAGCGTGGGCACTGATGCTTCCGGTGATCATTCTCGTAGGCTTGCGTATGGGCGTGTTCACGCCTACAGAAGCAGCCGTGGTGGCCGCTGTTTACGCCTTCTTCGTTGCCACCTTTGTCTACCGCGAGCTGAATTTCTCCGGGCTTTACAAGGTCTTCGTCGGCGCGGCCAAGACCAGCGCGGTGGTGATGTTCCTGATTGCTGCTGCCATGGTGAGCGCCTGGCTCATCACAGTGGCCGACCTGCCCTCCAAAGTGGTGGGCCTGCTGCAGCCTTTCCTGGACAACAAGATCCTGCTGATGATCATGATCATGCTGCTGGTCATGGCCGTGGGCACGGCCATGGACATGACGCCGACCATCCTGATCCTGACACCCGTTTTGATGCCAGTCGTCAAAGCCGCAGGGATTGACCCCGTTTACTTCGGCGTGATGTTCATCATCAACAACTCCATAGGCCTCATTACCCCGCCGGTGGGGGTGGTGCTCAATGTAGTGGCGGGGGTAGGCAAGATGAAGATGGACGATGTCACGCGCGGTGTAATGCCCTTCATGCTCGCCGAGTTCGCAGTCATGTTCTTGATGGTCCTGTTCCCGCAACTAGTGACCGTACCGGCTAGTTGGTTTCACGGCTGAATCGTTAGAGCAGCTCAGGCTACAGCGAGCATCTGCAACTCCAAGCGGGATGTTTTTGAAGGGCAAGCCACGCATAAGCTATTGGCTCACAGCCCTTTAGGAGCGCGCAAACACAATCGTGCTTGATCTCGCTCATGTGCACGCAAATTTTTTGGCCTGACAGTAGGTAATTGGTTGGCTGTGATGAAATAAATCGTTGCTATACTAAATTGCGTTATCGGTTGCATTCAAGCGCTGAATCAAACTTTGTTTTTGGAGAGATTTGTTTGATTCAGACCGAAACGGATGCCAGGTCGCAATAGCGCGAAAAACTGCGTTGCTCTGGTTATAAGGTGTCGCTGAAACTGACTCGCGAGAGTAGGTTGGCGCAGATAAGAACAAACCAAGAGGACGAGGGATGAGGGTCTTTTTACGTGGCGTAAGCTTGCGCGGGCTATTCCTGCTCGTCACTTGGCTACTCTGTAGCCAATCGGCAGTATCACAACAGATACCCGAGGTCGCATTTGCCGGGTTCGCTTATTCGGGGTCAGCCAGCACAATAGCCACCCGATTTCCTCACTCCGTGCGGTACGAGCAGGAGCTTCAGGGAACCGGCACTTCGATTGGCCAAAACGTCCTTCGACTGCTTGACGCCACGCCGCCGTCCCATCTCAAGATTGTTCCGCAGATAGAAGCCCTGAAAGGGCGCGATCAGGCACTTGCAGTTGCGCTTGTAATCGGTGCCGAAACGATTTCTGTGGAGCAGTTCGGAAACATGCACAAGCTCATGGTGCTGGTTCGGGGTCAGACCATGTTCTTTGACTTCAAGTCGATGAATGTGGTCCGGGCCTATCCCATCAGTTTTGCCTACATCGATTTACTCGATCACGCCCCTACCGCAGACGAGGTGCAAACGAGGGTGAAGCTTGTGTACCAAGGCACTGGTGAGAAGGCCGGGATGTTGGCTCGGTTCAGTCAGAGCATCGCCAAGGCTCAAATTCCTGCAGGAGTTCCCCGATTCCTGCAGGTCGCTTCAGTTCAACTCACCCCTGAAGCGATGGAAGTTTTGCCCTCGTATATCAAAAGCGAGCCGGGTGCCGCTGAGACTTGGGCCGCGGATCTGGTTAGTGAAGCCATATCAACCCGTGCGGGTGTACCTATCGTGCCCTACGCCAAGGGCTATGCCATCGGAAACGTGATGTCCATGCGTGTCTCCGACGGCACGGTGTTCGAACTCAAGCTTCCGAAGCCTGACTATGAAATCAAAGTCGAGCTTTCGGGGTTTCGCAAAGTCAAGTTCAACGAAGTCCAGGGCGGAGCAACCAGCTATGTTTATGGCTCCTATGCACGCATGCAGATCGAAGAGCCTCTGAGCGGGAAAGCTTATCTAAACACAGCGCTGAAAAACGGTGAGACGCGCGTCATTCCCGCCAGCCAACGTTACGTGGACGACTTCCCTCATTTCTACGATGCAGTGAACGGCTTGTTTGTGAAGCTAGCCCAGGGTATGGATGGCAAAGGAGATGAAAAGTGGCTCCGAAGTGCAGCATCCGCCAAAGACATCGATCTACAGATAGCAAGTACCAGGGAGTTGATCAAGCAATGCAAATAATGAAATATCTCATCGCGGTTGTCCTCGCCGCTTTCGCGGCCCAACTCAGTGCGCAGGTGCATCAGGCCCGAGGCCAGTATGCACTGAGCTACAAGGACTCCGTGAGCACGTTCGGCCGCAAAGAAGCACCCGCTGAGATCAAGCAAAAAGCTCAACAAGAAGCAGCCATGAAGGCTGTCGAAGCGTACTACGCGGAGGCAGGCCAGTCTGAATCGGCTAACTTCGACGCCGTCCGCGGAAAGATCCTGGAAAACCAGAGCCGCTACATCCTGGACACCACGGTGATTTCCGAGACCGATAACACCAAGGATCTTCAGTATTCAGTAGTCGTTCGGGTTTCCCTAAATGTGGCGAACTTGCGCAACGCGGTCCAAGCCAGCTCTGCGATTGCCAAAGCTGCCGACAGCGAAAAGTCGGCCCTGAGTTTCGTATTCGTCTCTCGCCAGGTCGAGTCGACCAAGAGCTTCGATGACCGTGTCTTCAAGCGTGAAGACAATTCCGCTGCGTTGTCAGGCTCGCGACAAGTTCGAGACGCCGTCTCCGAAAAAACCAGTGAAGGTGAGGCGATCAAGCGCTCGCAGGTCAGCACACATGGCAGTGCATCGCGGGAGTTGGATCGCAACGTAAACATCTCGGTGAAGTCTACCGTCACCTCCGAGACCGGCGGAAGCACGGTTAGTCGAACCAATGAATCTACATGGCGTGTTGTCCCCAGCGCCAACTTGAATCAAGTGTTCATCTCGCAGTTCTCTCAAGCAGGTTATGACGTCATCGAAGCAGCCATGGTTGAGTCCGAAAAATTCAAGGTTTCGGAAATTGAGGCTGACTACAAGTCTGGCAACGATTTGCAACCCAAGACCCTGCGCTCCATCGCCGCAGGCATGAAGGAAGCTCAAATACCCTACATCGCCCTAGGTACTCTTGACGTGGGATTTCCCGCCAAGGACCCTCAGACTGGACTCGTTCGCGTGTCGGTGACCGTGAATGCCAAAGTTTGGGATGTGACACGTCCAATACCAAGGACTCGCGCAGCAGTGGGCCCAGTGGTCTATTCCGGCGTTGGCCCTAGCGAAGAGGAAGCGCGCGGCAATGCCTTGAAGTCTGCCGCGAACAGTGCCTCTCAAGAGCTCTCAAGTCGCATGACCACGATGGGGCTCCGCTAAGAGGCACGTTGCTTCGCCAAGGCGCGCCAGAGGTGCGCCCGCTCAATTCATTTCAACTCAAGTCAAATTTCGTCATGAAAAAAATCGTCACCATTTCGGTTGCTGCCGCACTTCTCGCAATTGCTCCTCTCAGCCACGCCCAGTTTGGGAGCATGCTCGGCAACGTTAAGTCGGCTCTCGGCTCTGGTTCGAGCGGCGGCGGAGATATTGGCGCACGTCAAGACCAGCTCGTGCGCTCGTACGTCGCAGCGGGCAAGGATGTTTCCACCGCCAATTCGCATTTGGCCGACGCACTGGGCATCAAAGCCCAGGCGGTCAACGCCGCCGCAACATCAGACTCTTTGTCTGCCAAGGACATTGAAGAACAAGACAAGGCCATCAGCGCTAACACTGCCGCAGTATCCGAAGCACTCAAATCAGGTGCGACCTTGAAGGACTCAGAGGCGAAGGCCAAGTACGCCCAAGGCCTTCTGTTTCTTGCAACTGGCGTCAAAAAGTACATCGGCATGAGCAGCGAAGCACAGGGCTTCACTTCAGGCCTCTCCAGTATCTCCCCACTGCAACTCGGAAAACTTCAAGCCGGTGCGTATGTTGTGAAAAGCGTGCCGACCAGTGTGACCAATCTCACCAGCGTCCTGAAGAGCGCCGTGGACTTCGCCAGGAACAACGGCGTCGAGATCCCTCAAGACGCCACCAGTCTCCTCTGAACCAGAGCCATTCTTGAGAGTAGGAGCGCGTGATGCGAAAAATTAAAATATGTACCTTCGTATTGCTCGTTAGCCTGCTCTCGGCTTGCAGCAAAAAGGAAGAAGTGGTGGCTGCTGCTCCGCCGTCCCCTTCACCGGCACCCGCTGCAAGCACACCAGCTCAGCCGGAAGCGAAGAACAATTCCCCTGATTTCGGTGGCGTGACGAAAGTCAGCCGGGAAGTGGAGGCCGTCGGCACCACTCAAGAATTGGCCGTGATCTCTGCGTTGCAATCCGCAGTGGCGCAAGTCAATGGCGTGCGTGTAGCAAGCCAAATGCAAGGATTCCGCTCCTCGTTAAGTGTTTCAACCAGCGGACAAGGTGGTGGCTCCGCGCAAGCGGAAGGCTTCTCCCAGAAATTGATTGCCGCCAGCCAAGGCGCCGTGACCGGATACGAAATCCTGTCTCAGGAAGAAATCGACAAGCTCGACGAGCAGACCGTCGCCAGAGTGCGTGCTAGCGACGGGGGTTACAGCTACTCTGCCTCAGCCTCGACTTCTCACACTGCCAAAGTGGACGCGAGTGAAAGCGGCAATCTTAGTAGTGGTCAGGATAAAGCCAGCTATTCCGGCTCATTTGCGGGCTCTTCCTCATCCGATGAAAAGGCCAACTTGGATATTCGGCGTGGCGCCAGCTCGTATGAGTCGGACCTAAGCCAACAGAAGATGCGCAGCTATTGGAAGGTGCGCGTTCGTGTAGATGTAGCCCAGTATCGCGCTCCCGACGAACAAGGGCGCCCCAAAATCGTCGTCGCGCTACCGAAGACCAGTGCCACAAGCTACGCGGTAGGTGATGGCCGCACAAACTCTGTAGTCGTCGCTAGCGCGGTGCGAGGCAGGCTTTCTGACATTCTCACCCAGACGAAACGCTTCATCGTTCTAGACAGGGAGTTTGGCAGCGAGATGCAGGCCGAGATCGATCACATCAACAGTGGTAACGTTCGAGTACAGGACAGCGCACGTCTAGGACAGCAACTGGCCACTGACTTGATCTTGATCCCGACCATCGAACGGTTCGAGTACCCCCGCAGCGTTCGGAAATTGCGGATGTCTGATCGCGAGTTGGTGTCCTATTCGGGTGGTGGCCGTATCACGCTCCGTCTGCTCAACGCTGCGACGGGCGAAGTTGTCATGTCAGACTCTTTCGAGCATAAGCTGGCGTCAGCTGATCCGAGCACCCTCCCCCGCGTGATCAACGGCGCAAGCATGGTCTCGGAAATGATGGACTCTCTGGCCGGGCAGATCGGCGGCGCTGTTGTGACAGAGATCTTTCCTATTACCGTGGTTTCGATGACAGGCGACCAAGTTGTTCTAAGTCAGGGAGGCGAATCCCTAAAGACCGGGCAGCATTGGCAGGCTGTTTCACTGGGCGAAGAGCTGAAAGACCCCCAGACTGGCCGATCACTTGGCCGTCACGAGAATCCTCTAGGCACAATCCGCGTGGATCGCGTTTCAGCGCAGACCTCGTACGGCACTTTGGTCGACGGTGCCGAAAGCCTTTCTGGCAAGCCCTTCAAACCGGGTGATATCGTACTTCGACACAAGGTAGCAGGCAAAGCGCCGGCTTCCAAACCCATAGAAAACCAGACTCTGGCGACCTCGGCAAAACCGACTACCGCGCGCCCTGCCCGGGAAAATTCCCGTGCCACTCAAAGCAGCGAACCTGCGGTTACCTCAGCACCGCGGACTCCGCCGCCAGGGCCAGCTGAAGATAAATGGTGAGAGACTGAAGCTGCCTGGCCCGTCCTGGCTAAGTTTGGCGCCCTCACCGAGTGTCGTTGCTCGCCTGTGCAGCGAAGGAACCCGATGCACTGCGTATCGGTATTTTTCAGTTGAGGCGACGTCCATAGTCTCTCGCAGTCTGTGAAAGTATGGGCTTCTCGAGGAGACGTGAAGCACGGTCTGACGGCAACGAATGGGCGCACCAGGAAATCAGTTCGGCAAACTGGTTGATCAACGCTTAAGCAGCTGTGGGTTCAAAGCTGCGGCTCAGACACTCCTCGCAAGCCAGCCATGCCGACGACCTCGACCGTCAATTGGCGAAACCATCGATGTGACGCATCGTCTTGAGCATTGTTGTGGTAGAGGATAGACACGTCCAGAGCAGGCAGCTCGAACGGGCTGGGGTGCACCTGTAAGGGCATCTGTTTGGCGAACGACGTTGCCAGACTTTCCGGCAGCAATGCGATGTAGTCCGTTTCCACCAACAGGGAAGGCACAGCCAGGTAGCTGGGAACCGTGAGTGGCAGTCGGCGATGAATCCCGCGCTCCAGCAAGGAGCGCTCCAGAGTGGCGCTGTATGAGCCCTGCGCCACGGAGGCAATCCCTACGTGGGGATAGCGCACAAAAGCATCCAGATCGAAGCTTCGGGCTGCAGGATGACTTTGACGCATCACGCACACCACGGATTCGACGAAGAGGCGCCGTACACGCAGCTCTTCCGGCGCTTCATGGTAGTAGCCTATGGCGAAATCCGCCTCCCTCTTCACAACGGTTTGGAGACGACGGTACGGATTGGGCGGTATGACGCGCAGAGTGGCACCGGGCGCGCGGCGCGCCAATTCGCCGGCCAATGGGGCCAACATCTGGTGAAGGATGTAGTCAGAAGCCAAAAGGGTGTAGCCCCGGTTCGTGCGCGCAGGGTCGAAGACCAATTCGCCCTCAGCCAGGCGCTCCCACATCTCTAGCGTCCCAGCGGTCTGAGCGTGTACGGCTTGCGCCTTGGGCGTCGGCACCATGCGCCCGCCCGTACGAACGAATACCGGATCGTCCAAGACGGCACGCAGACGCTTTAGCGCTGCACTCACCCCCGGTTGACTCACGCCCATCGCCTGGGCAACTTTGGTCGCGTTGCCGTATTTGATCAGCAGATGAAGGTAAATCAACAGGTTGAGATCGGGCAGCGCCATTTCAAACATTACTCCCAGTTATGGGAACTATTATTCCCCATGGCTGGTATTGCCGCAGAGGCACTTCTAGACTCGTTCGCATGGACAGAGACCTAAAAAAGACATCTGCGGCGAGCCAATGGCAGCCTCGAAACCCTGTGCTTGTCTGGGGCGGTGGTGCTATCGGCGGCTGTGTGGCCGCATTTCTGGCGCGCGCCGGTATACCGGTCAAAATGGTCGATGTAGTGGCCGAACACGTGCACATCAGCCGGACTGCGGGCCTTCGCATCGATGGGCCTGTTGCGCAGTTCGTTCAGGCCGTTCCCTCTTCAACGCCTGCAGACCTGGAGGGGATCTACGACTGCATTCTGTTGGCCGTGAAGGCGCAGCACACCGAAGCGGCAGTGGCGCAGTTAACCCCCCACCTGAGCCCTGGCGGCGTGGTGGTTTCCCTTCAAAACGGACTGAACGAAGAACGCATCGCAGCGGGCGTGGGCGCGCATCGCACGATATCCGGCTTCGTGAACTTTGCCGCAGACTATCTCGAACCGGGGCACATCAGCTACGGCAATCGGGGTGCCATCAAACTTGGCGAATACACCCCCGGACTCACACAGCGCGTAGAGGAATTGGCCGCGTTGCTGCGCGCCTTTGATCCGGACACGTCAGCGGAAGCGGATGTTGCACGCTACAAATGGGGCAAGCTGGCCTACGGCAGCCTCCTGTTTGCGACCGCGCTGGCCAATGAAACCATGAGCGACTCGCTCTCGGACGCGCAACATCAGCCTTTGTTCACGGCACTGGCTGGAGAGGTGATCGGCGTTGCCATTCTGGCGGGCGTCAGCCCCATCGGATTCGACGGGTTCGAACCCCAAGCGTTTGCTGTAGAAGCACCTGTGAGCGAATCGAAGCGCTCGCTGTCCTTGATGGCCGATCACTATCGGCATTCGACCAAGCAACGCAGCGGCGTCTGGCGGGACCTGGCCGTGCGCAAGCGCAAGACCGAGGTGGACGTCCAGATCGGTGAAATCGTCCGCGTGGCGAAAGCCCGTGGTGGCCAAGCGCCCATCACTGAGGTGCTGATTCGCATGATCCGTGAGATCGAGAATGGTCAACGATCCATAGCTCGCGAGAACCTTGTCGAGTTCGCTCAAATCGTGAGGGAGCTGAACGCATGAGCGATCTTCCATTCGCTGGCAAACTGGTCGCTGTCACAGGTGCTTGCGGCGCATACGGACAAGAAATTGCCACCGCCTTCTACCAACAAGGTGCGAAGTTGCTGCTGAGCGACATTGCACCGGAGCTTGCACCTTCGGACGAACTGCCGGCGGGCAGCTTTGTCTATCTTCCTGCCGATCTCAGCCAAGCTACAGATGTCCAGGCGCTGGCCGACGGTCTGCTATCGCAGGGTACGCCTGACGTGCTGATCAACAACGCAGGGCTGTTCCCGTTCCTCGATGTGCTGGACATGCCGCTCGATGCCTTCGATCGAATCTTGAGTGTCAACCTGCGCGCGCCATTCCACTTGATGCAGCGCCTGGGCGCTGCCATGGCTGTGCGCGGCTCAGGCGCCATCTGCAACATTTCCTCGGGTGCTGCCAGTGTGGTGCGGGAAAACGGTGCCGTGTACGGGGCGTCGAAGGCGGCCCTCGAACAACTCACGCGCGCCTTTGCCGTTCGGCTGGGTCCGCAGGGGGTACGCGTCAACGCCGTACGGCCCGGTTTGCGCGGCGATACCTGCGACCCTATCCCCGAGTCACACCTGCAGCGCGTTGGCTCCGGCGTGCCCTTGCGGCGCCTCGCACGCCCGGGCGAGATCGGCAACGTCATCACCTTCCTGAGCTCGGACGCCGCTGCCTTCATTTCTGGCGAAACCATCGCCGTCGATGGCGGCAACGCCATCAACCGACGCATCCCAGCATGAGCGCCCCAGCCCTGCTCCACCAGATCCAGCGCTGGATCGAGATTGAAACGCCTTCGCACGATCCTGCCGCTGTGGCGACATTGGCGAGATTGGTACAGGCCGATGCCCGGGCGGCTGGTCTCACGACACAACTTCAGCCCCTGGGTGATGAAGTCGGCCCTCTGCTGACCGTGAGCAACCGGGCAATTGGGGACGAGCGCCCTGGCATTCTGGTGCTGGCCCACCTGGATACGGTCCATCCCGTGGGGTCACTGGCGCGCAACCCCTTGCGCATCGAAGACGATCGCGTCTTCGGCCCGGGCGGATTTGACATGAAGGCCGGCGCCTGCGTGGCATTGGCGGCGCTCAAAAACGTCTCAGCACGCCAGGCGCACTGCCTGCCCATCGACATGCTGTTCGTACCCGATGAAGAAATCGGCAGCGCCAAGTCGAGGCCTTTGATTGAGAACGCAGCACGCAATGCCCGCTATGCGTTGGTGGGTGAGCCGGCAAGAGCTGGAGGTCACTGCGTGACCGCGCGCAAAGGCATAGGCGCGCTTCGCATGCAGGTGCACGGATGCGCGGCCCACGCGGGTTTGCAGCACCATCTCGGCCGCAATGCCATTCGCGAGCTCGCCCACCAGGTGCTGGCCCTGGAGGCAATGACCGACTACGACCAAGGTGTGACACTGAACGTTGGTCGCGTCGAAGGCGGAACAGGCACCAATGTGGTCCCCGATCACGCCGCGCTGGCAGCCGAGTTCCGCATGCCCACACAAGCCCTCGCAGAGTCTGTGCACGCACGCGTGATGGCGCTGGAGCCCTGCACGCCAGATGTGCGCCTGCAGATAGAAGCATGGCTCAAGCGTCCGCCTTATGAAAAAACCGCCGCTAGCGGAGATCTCCTGGCGCAGGCACAACTGCACGCAGCGAAGGCCGGGTTCGAGCTGCAGGAAGCTCCCATGACAGGGGGTGCCAGCGATGGCAATTTCACCGCGGCCATGGGCGTTCCCACCCTTGATGGGTTAGGCGTCGCGGGCGACGGTGCACATACCGCACACGAACATTTCCTCGTGTCCAGCCTCGGGCCACGCCTGGCGTTCTGGACCTCTCTTCTGGAGCATTTGTCATGAGCATCCTTCTCTCTCCCTTGTCGGTCAACGGCCTCACCCTGTCCAACCGGATGGCGCTTTCACCGATGTGCCAATACAAGGCGGTCGACGGGCTGGCAGGTGCCTGGCATCAAGCCCACTACGGCGCGCGCGCAATTGGTGGCGTCGGGCTGGTGATGCTCGAATCCACAGCCATCACCGCCGAGGGCCGCATCACGCATGGCTGTCTGGGTTTGTGGAACGACGCGCAGGAACAGGCGCTCCGCGCACTGGTGGCCAACGGCCACGATCTGGGCGCGGCCATGGGCATACAGCTCAACCACGCCGGCCGTAAAGGCAGCGCTCAGGTGCCCTGGCATGGCGGCAAGGCGCTGGGGATCAATGATGGTGCCTGGCCTGTGCCCGCACCCAGTGCGCTGGCCCAGGATGGAGGTATGTCCCAACCGACTGCGATGTCGCGCGATGACATCGAACGCACCGTGGCTGCGTACGCAGCAGCTGCCCAGCGCGCAGTGCGAGCGGGTTTCGACGTAGTCGAGTTGCACCTGGCCCACGGGTATTTGCTGCACCAATTTCTATCCCCCCTTTCCAACCAGCGCGACGACGAGTTCGGCGGGGACTTTGATGGGCGCACGCGCTTTCCACTGCAGGCGCTTCAAGCGGTTCGCGCCGTGCTCCCAGCGGCCATGCCCTTGTTCGTGCGCCTGTCGTGCACCGATGGCGTGCCCGGCGGGTGGACAGTCGATGAATCAGTCAAGCTGGCGCGCTTGCTGCGCGCAGCGGGCGTCGATCTGATTGACTGCACCAGCGGCGGCATTGCGCCACCGCAGCCCAGGCCCGCCGGCGTCGCCTTCAACGCCGACGCCGCTCAGCGTGTCCGTTCGGAAGGGGACATCGCGACGGGCACAGTGGGCGGCATTACCGATGCAGCCCAGGCCGAGCAGATCCTGGCAACTGGTCAGGCCGACCTCCTGCTCCTCGGTCGCGCGCTGCTCTCCGACCCGTTCTGGCCACTGAGGGGCCGCCGAGAGCTTGTGCCCTCACCCTACCTGCGCGCCCAATTCTGAAAGTCACACCATGAGAATGCACGATCATCCCACCATCCACTACCCTGACTATGTCTGGCCGGAAGGCAAGCGCTGTGCGGTGGTGATTTCTCTCGATCTTGACGCGGAGTCGCCTTTCCTGTGGATCAGCCGCGGACAGGACATCAACCACCTTGGTGAAATCGAACAGCGCCGGTACGGCCCGCGCCAGGGTCTGAAGCGGATCACGGATCTGTTGGCCGAATATGGCATTCAGGGCAGCTTCTACGTGCCCGGTGTAGTGGCAGAAACCTACCCCGAATTGCTTCCCCATCTGGTGGCCGGCGGGCACGAGATCGCCCACCACGGCTACTACCACGAGCGCATCGAAGCCCTTCCTCCAGCACAGGCTGAAGACTACCTGGGCCAGGCACAGGATCTGTTCCGCGCGCAAACGGGACTCACTGGACTCGGCCACCGTGCGCCTTCATGGGAGATGACCCCCGACTTCCTAAGCGCCATGGAGCGCCGCGGTATTTCGTACGACAGTTCCCTGATGGGTTTTGACCACCCCTATCACGTGGGTAACCTGGTGCAGGTGCCCGTGCAGTGGATGGTCGACGATGCCCTGTACTTCCGCTACACCAATAGCGCGCGCGACAAGACCCATCCCGCCAATCCTGGCGCGGTGCTGGAAAGCTGGATCGAAGAATTCGAAGGCATGCGCGAATACGGTGGGCTGTTCATGCTGACGATCCACGACTGGATCTCGGGCCGCCCCCAACGCCTGCGCTTGCTGCGCAAGCTCATCGAGCATATGCGGCGCGACCCGACAGTCTGGTGGGCCCGCGCCGACGAGGTGGCAGCCTGGCACGCGTCATCCATCAACAGCGAACGCTTTCGCGTACCCGCTCATTCCATCAACACGCACTTTCCCATCTGACTTTTAAGGATCGACGATGAAACCGCAAACCACCGCTCTTTCCCGCCGCACCTTGGTCAAGGCTGCAGTTGTGGCACCTCTCGCCCCACTCGGCGTTCTCTCACCCTTCTCGGCTCATGCTTCTACTCCCTGGCCTAACCAGCCGGTACGCGTGATCGTGCCCTTCCCCGCCGGCGGCAACACCGACCTGGTCGGGCGCATAGTCTCCAAGTCCATGGCTGATGATCTGCGCCAACCGGTCGTGATCGACAACAGGGCGGGCGCCGGAGGCAACATTGGCGTTGAAGCTGCTGTCCGCGCGCCCGCCGACGGCTACACCCTGGCGTACAGCACGCTTTCCACCTACGCGCTGAACGTGGGCTTGTATTCCAAGCTGCCCTATGACCCTCTGAAAGATCTGGCACCGGTGGCGATGACCGTGGAAGTCCCCCTGGTGCTTGTAGTGCCAGCCAGCTCCGGGATTCGGACATTGCCTGAACTGCTTCAACGCCTTAAATCTCGCCCAGGGCACTTCAACTATGCATCGGCTGGCAATGGCACCTCCAGCCACATTGCTTGTCACTTGTTCAGCCAGATGGCGGGTGTGGATGTGCAGCACATCCCCTACCGCGGAACAGGTCCCGCCATGACGGACCTGATGGGCGGCATAGTGGCTTTTGCCATGGATGCGCCCTCGGTCGTCAACTCCTTAATCAAGTCCGGCCGCTTGAACGCCATTGCGGTGGCCGTGCCCAAGCGCATGAAGGGCCTGCCCGACGTGCCCACCTTCGACGAAGCCGGACTCAAAGGCTTCCGCGCCTATTCGTGGAATGCTTTCTGGGCACCTGCCGGCACCCCAGACGCCGTACTCGACCGACTCAACGCCTCTGTCAACAAGGCCATGGCCAACCCTGCCAACGCACGTCAAATCGAAGAATCAGGCGTGGTCGCTTACCCCGCCATGAACCGTGCGCAGGTGGCTGCATTCATGAAGAAGGAATACGACACCTGGGTTCCGCTGGTGCGAAGCATGAAAGTTCAACTGGATTAAGCGCCAGACTCTTCGCCACCAAGCGCCCTCATCGAGACAGCTTACGCAAAAACCGCCCCCTGGGCGGTTTTTCGTTTCTGGGGGAAGTTCCAAGGGTCATGCTTTGAAGCGGCACTTGCAGCCGCAAGCTCAGCCCACGCGGCCTTGGCGTTGACGCCATCCGGGATACCACCGCATTACCTTCTCGCGTCCTCGCCACGCAAGGTGGGAATCGCACAAGAAAAAAGCCTAAGTGATTGAATCACTTAGGCTTTATCTTGGCGGAGTGAGAGGGATTCGAACCCTCGATGAGGCTCTACACCCCATACTCCCTTAGCAGGGGAGCACCTTCGGCCACTCGGTCATCGCTCCGGAACTGACGATTATGCCACTATTTTTGGTCAACTCGAGGGCTGATCGCCATCAAATTTGCTGCTGGGGTTGGGAATCAACTCCAAGCACTCGATGTTGATCTGGCCGACCTCCAATCTCAGCCAAAACTGTTCGTCGAGTCAGCACCAACGGAGTGCGCACAACGATGGGTAAATTGGAGGGTTTCAAGGAACACGGCGAACTGGCGCACGGGCTCAAGCCGCTAAGTACCGGGCGATGGAGAAGCCTATGGGCCAAGCCATAACTCGGCCTATACACAGGCATCCACAGAACAGCCCCAGTTTATCCACAAAGTTATCCACAACAAACTACCAGTAGTGTCTTGCAACCGCCAGAGACACCGTATACAGTATGCGTGCTGGGTTTCCATCCAGCTAAAAGAAGACCTGCCGAGAGTACCAGTCCCGGCAGGTAAGCAGACTACCGAAACCGGCGAAATCTGCTCCCGAACTCACGTCCTAGGAAACGTTGAGCATAGCTGAATCAGCTTGATGACGCTTTAGAGGGTTCTACGTACCGGGGGAACTTGCTGTGCCGAAAGGAAAAATATGACAGCAGGAAAGAAGCCCGGTACGAGTACCGGCAACAGTGGCGGCATTTTCCAAGAAGTGGGGCCCCGTGGTGGGCTGCGTGACAACTTCGCGGCAGTGCCTGACCGTAAGCCCTTGCCTCCAACTACGACTCCTGGCAGCACATGGAAGCCAGTAAGCCGTACACCGAATAGCAAGCGGTGACGTAGCTTGGTGAGGACTCTCACAGGTCTCCTGAGGGAGTCCTCACCTCATCAATGTTCAACTAAGCAACACCAAATGTCCGGAATTTTTCATCTCAAACGTAGCGGTACCCAGTACATGTTCAATCTCAAGTCCTCCGGGAATGGCGAGGTTGTCCTGACCAGTGAACGCTACACGACCAAGCAGAATGCAGAAGCAGGCATCGCGTCCGTGAAGGCCAATGCGCCGTACGATGCGCGCTATCAGAAGCTCACTGCCAGTAACGGGAGCCCCTACTTCACCCTGAACGCCACTAACGGTCAAGTAATCGGGGTCAGCGAGTCGTACTCGTCCACCACGGCGCGCGAAAACGGGATCACCTGGGTGAAGACCCATGCCCCATCTGCACCCACCGTAGACCTGACGTAGCCCCTCTGAGCGCAGCTCATCAACTGCGCTCAGGCGCTGCTGGCCCTGTAAGTAGGTTGCAGGGTAGGAATAGTGATTGCGATCAGACGCAGCGACGTTGTGCCGACCACCCGCCACACCGCGAAGCCGACAAGGCTACTAAGGTGCTCCACTACCGCTGCTGGAGCTTGCGTGCATAGGCTCGCAGCTCGGTCTTGGCTGTCGGTAGAGGCTTGAGACCTCGCAGCGGTATCTCAGGGGACTGGGTTCCGTCCGGGAAGCAAACGATGATCGTGTCACCGTCTACGAAATCGTACTCTCCAGCGTACTGGACGCCCTCATAGTCTGCTGTAAATGGATGCATGGGTAGATAGATAGGTGCTAGGTAGGGAACGATAACCAGGTCTTGCGACGGCTCGCCTCAGCATCAAACTAGACAAACCAGAGGCAACGGCGACGCCATCTGTCATAGATTGCGGCGGAACCATGACAAATCCTTCCTACACGGAGGGAGCATGGTGCCGTAAATATCTGTGTACTCAATGTTGACAGTCAGGGGCGCGAGCGCTTGCCGGACTCGATCCCTGCACTGCGGGAAGTTGATTTCGCCATCGTGCTCCGCGAGTTCAAGCAGAACTATCTCCGCTCCGGGTTGCAGGCTGCGTCGACACAGCGCATGTGAAAAGGTATTCCATGGGCGATGCTCAGGGAGAGATGGCATCCACTCTATGAGACTGTCGAGTGCCTTGGAGCCATCGGAGACGGTCACAGCGAGGACAATCAGTGGGCCTGTGCCGTTGTTCGTCAACTTGACACGCAAACTGTCCTCATAGTCCGCGACAGTCACCTCGGCCAGCGGACGCACTGACAGTCTATTGTGCTCGCGTTGACTGCGCGCTGCCGATATCGATATCCATACCGAGGCGCAAGAAACGAATAGTGCCAGGATGGCTGCTGCGGCACTTGCAAGAGCGCCAAATGCGTTTGCTGCATTTGGCTCGGAACGTAGCAGCTCAATCAGTTCCTGCATAGAAGCTCAAATGGATTGACGAACGAAGGATGTTGCCACAGAGGCGCCCCAGTTGGCGTTGAAGAGACCCATCTCACCTCCGCAATCTGATCCTCGGGAGGCAGCGTAGCCCCTCCCGCTCCTTTCCCCCTCGCGCTACCTATCACTCGATGAGCATATATATATTCGAACCCACTCGCGCCAAGAAATCTAAATTGATATCAATTCCAAGCGCTCTACGTTGATCTGGCAGATCTCCAATCTCAGCCAAGCCTAGCCGTCGAGTCAGCACCAACGGAGTGCGTACAACGATGGGCAAATTGGAGGGCAGGAAGAACCTAGGCGGAATGCGAAAGCGCGAGAAATCGCCAAAATGACGCTCGAACGCCGGTCTGTTGGCCCAACGCGACGCTGTCGGAGAAGTGAATTGCCCCTCCCTACCCTGCACGAATCGCGAGAAGTTTCTGGCCGAGATGAAGCGAATAGTGACGTGTCTCAGACAAGCTCTATGACGAATGGGGCTTGTTTTCGGTTGGCTTGATTGCGATAGCTTGCTCGCCCTTTAGCACCTGCAATGCGGCATCGCGAAGCAAGTAACTCTGCTGCTCATTGTGAATGTACCCGATCGGATAGTAGGCGTTATGCTGAAGCGTCGTTTCTGAGAACGGCGTGTTGAGAGCCATCGCCATCGCCTTTAACAACGACATGAATAGCCTGCCGCCTTTTTCAAAGTGAGCATCACCTGCTCGCTCCGCTTCCGGCTGACCGATTGAAAGGTGGCGCATGTACAAGTTCCATGCATCGCTCACGTCGGAGAATTTCTGGGCGGGGAAGACAAGATCGATCCGGTTTAGGGCTGCTACATGGTCAGGTGTCATCCGTGCCCCTCGGGTGCTCATCAATGTATGGAAGACTTTTTCCCGTGCGTCTCGCGCTGAAGCACTGGCCCGAAGCTTTTCCGATGCTTGTACCGCTATGAACGGACTCACTGCCGTGGCTAGCACTACGAGCACGTCTGCCAGTCGCAGCGACCAATCAATCTCAATTGCCATTCCTAACTTCCTCCGTTTTCCCCATCGTAAGCGAAAGTGTCCAGGAATTTTCCGGAGTATCGAAATCAACGCGCCCATTGTCATCGTCAACAAACGACGGTGAGGAAATTCTGATCACGGGTTCAGTGGCGGATCGAACGAGTAGCGAAAGAATCCGTACATAATCTGCAAGGCGTCACGTGCATCCGTTTCAAGAATGATTGATGGGTGAATCTTTCGACTCTTGACGCGCTGACCAATCGTGTCAGGATCGCCCTGATCTCGGCGGTGTATGAACGGGTTGCGGAATTCACTGAGTACCGCAGCCCCATCCAGCAACTCGTCCGGAAACAATCCCGCTGAGCGGGCTTGCTTAATTGCCGTAGCCATAGTTGGAGTCCTTCTACCTACGGGTAATGGTGGAAGAGCATCGTTGACCACGTGTTCAACGTACGCTAACGACAAGACTAACGTCGCAATGAAATTGCCGTGAGCATAGCTGCTACAAGCCTCCCGCATTACACCCGACGTCTCCGATCGCTCCCAATAAACCCCATTCACAGAGACGCGATGCTTGCCCAACCAGATATGCCGCTCCGCACGCTCGACGCGATCCCTCTGATCGAAGTACTCAAGACAGGCAATCACGCGCTCGCGAAACTCTGCTTCGGTTTCTAGCCTCTGGGTTCCATCTTCGTTAGCGCGCGGTGCAAACGGATACTGAGCCATGCCTACAGTCATTCCAAGTTGAGACTTTGAATTGAATCGTGCCACAGCACTCATGCGGCGATCCAGGCAAAAACCCTGCACAGTCAATCAGATTTCAGCGTTCGAATCACAAGACACTTCAGCCGCAAGCTCTCTGAAGCCATTTCTCATGGACTCAAAGCCCCTCAGCATATCTTCGTAGTTTTCCTCAGGCGCTGCATCGAGTTCTGCGCTTTCGTCTTCCGTGAGAGTAATCGTTCGTGTGGACTCTCTACCACTCGCGTCATGGCGGACAGTGAGGTCAACCTGGTGCCGTGGACGTTTGCGTATCTGCATCCTGGCTTTAGTACCTGCTGGAAAATTTATAGCTTCTGCTCGACCAGTGTCGGGATTGAACTTCATAAATTCCAAAGATTGACGAAAACGCACACCCCGGACAATTTCAAATGTCGGCCCGACTGCCTGTGGTGGACGTGGTCGAAAACCCAACCCATCATCGTACGTATGAACGGTTGCGGCTTCCAGCACCCCAATATCGGCCAAGTAGGTTTCCCAAAAATTCAGCACACTGGTCAGTGCTTGCATGACGTCTACGGGTGTTCCATCGGAGAGTTCGGCGACAACCCGCTTTGAGAGGCACTGGTATTCACCCTCAGCGTCCTCGTAGTCGATCATGCTCATGATTTCCTGCAATTGTGTTGCAGAAGTGACAAGCGGGGTCCCGTGCGGGGTTGGCCTCGTGACATTCCGGTGCTTACTCACGTTCGCAATGTCTCCGACCAAAGCCAGATCAGGACAGCGTGCTTCCGCCTCGGCTCGAGAAAGCGCATGAGCCACCGGAAGGTGCTCTCGTAAGTGAAACAGTGCTTCGCAAGCACCGACGGCTAATCGCAAATCGGTACTTCTGCCTGCGCGCGGCTCGGTAAGGCGCTCCTTGAACTCTCGATATGCGGCTCGCACATTTTCATGGAAGTAGGCATGGATGTCGTCAAACATTGTTGGCAGCGGGTAGAAAGTTGGCAATTCGTATGATCGCTCATTGCGCAATGCTCCTGGGCGCATAAAGTCCGATCGTGCCCGATCGACCAGCATCCCACCCCGCCCCCTTGCCCCTACGGGGCCGGGGCGGGGTGGCATCCGAAATTCAGTCAATCCCGGAAAGCAGATAGGCTAGACATCAATCACCGAGGTATGAGTAGGCCGTCTGCCGACACGCTCTGGGACAACGAGGACTGACCTCCATGGTACGGAGTCAACGTCTAGACCCCTGGTCAAAGCATCCTCGGGACAAACCTCGCCAGCAAATATCAGGACAGACACTACACAGCTACCCGCGAGTCAATGAGCAACCAACACGCAATAGTGCCGAAGTCGCACGACGTGGCCCCAAAGAGCCACGCGAACAATCTACCCACTACCCCCATAGTCACTCCGCCCCCGAAGTGCGCGTGAGTACCAGTCTGACCTCCGTCTCTAAAGGTAATGGTCCAGTGCAGTGATCTCTGCCGAGTCCCAGCAGACATGCGCTGTCCCCAGTACTCGCCCCCTCCCGCCCGTCCCCTACGGGGACGATGGGCGGGCGGGGGCTGGAGCACTGGAGCGGCCCTGGCATGACGGTGAAAAATAAGCACGCAACTCTGACTGGAGCCACATCAACTGAGACGCTCACACCCGAGCGCTGGGCTACTGCTACCGCATCAAGGACCGAGATGGACGCAATCAATGTCTTGCGGAAATCCAAGAATCACGGGGTCGATGTCATGCCATCAAGGACCATGACCGTCGCAACGCGTGTCAGGCTTAGGTCCGATAGCTCTCTCATCCAAGTTGAATCACATGGTCAGGCTCTGGACGCCCGAAACACATCAGAAAAAGCTAGGCCACAGGTACGATAGCACCATCAAAGCTATCGGTACCAACCATGCCAGAACTAAAAGATCGCTCGCTAAAGACATCCCCCGAGCACAGAGTTCTAAATGCCGTAGCTCAAACCGGCTCGCGTCTGGTCGGAGATCGATTTCTGGCTAGCTATCTCACTGACTGCCTGCACATGGTGGGAGGCCTGGGACCTCTAAACAAAGTCCTGTTGGTGGATGCGGGGCAAAAGAGAGGGGCCGATCCAAAGACGATAACAGGACTAGTCGCACAAGCAGAAGACAACTTGCGATGGGTGTCTGAAATGCAAGCTGAGGACTATCACCGTATCAACGTTCTTGCATTCCTGAGTCTATGGGCAGCACACGAGTCTGGCACCGAAAACATCATCGCGGCAGCACTGGCAACGATCAAGTCCGCTGCTACATCTGCTGCCAGCAAATTTGACCCCAAACGATATGACATGGACGAGTGGCCATGGCCGGATGAGAAATGCCTAGAAATCGCTCAAAAGCTTGATCCAAAAGCGAAGAAAGCCACGCCCGATGGTGGATGGGATGTTGCTGCTCGGCTGACGACGATATTCGACTGGATCGGAGCCAATCTAGACATCCCAACAGATACATCAAGTACTCTGAATGAGGCATCTATGGTGCGCAACGTGCTCCTCCACCGATATGGTCGGCTAGGCCCTCGCGATATTGAACGAGCGCCTCACCTCGCCTTGAACGAGAACAACGCGGTGCAGATCACGCGCAAAAGATTGGCTGAGTATTCGCAGGCTGTGAACGCGACTCACATTGCCATCTTGCAAGGCGTGCATGCGGCAGGCTGGAAGTGACTGATGCCCAACTATCCGCGACACGACGAGACAAAACATGGAGACATGCTCATCGCTGCGATAGGTAAATTGGAGGGTAGAAAAGCGAAACGGGCCGCGTGGGCCCGTCTGTCATGAATACTTGAAGTGGTGAGAGGGATTCGAACCCTCGATGAGGCTCTACACCCCATACTCCCTTAGCAGGGGAGCACCTTCGGCCACTCGGTCATCGCTCCGGAACTGACGACTATGCCACTGTTTTTGGTCAACTCGGGGGCTGATCGCCATCAAATTTGCTGCTGGGGTTGGGAATCAATTCCAAGCACTCGATGTTGATCTGGCCGATCTCCAATCTCAGCCAAGCCTGGTCGTCGATTCAGCACCAACGGAGTGCGTACAACGATGGGTAAATTGGAGGGTTTCAAGGAACACGGCGAACTGGAGCACGGGCTCCACAGTCAGGGTCCAATCTGAATGGACACCTCGTTAGGGAGTTTTACCAAGGAGAGGACAGCATGACAAGAGACAAGCAAATACGGCGCAGTTTTGATGTGGCTTTCAAGCTGCAAGTGGTGCACATGGTCAGAGAGCAAGGTTTGAGCGTGTCTCAGGTTTGCAAGGACATGAAGTTGGTTGATAGCGCCGTATGCTGGTCAAGTAATTCGGACACCTAGATATGGGCACGTTCTGCCATGAGTCGTTCATAGACATTGGTCGTCAGCTTTTGATCCAGAAATGCTCTAACCAGTCAGCCTTGCGCCTGCGCACGCTTGCCGCCGCGCCCAGAGCCAACAGCGCGGACGTCAAGAGCAGCCCCCACTCACCCAGGGTCGGTATGGGGGCCACCGCGGTTGTCACTGCCGGTGGTTCCCCCGGGCCACCCGGATCCTGGATGAGACTATCGGTGGTGTAGCGATCGTCCCCATCGGCGTTGTCGGTGAATGACAAAGTGATGGTACTGGCGCCAAAGTCGAATTGCGCCCCGGGGAAGACATACCAGTGCGGCGCTGGCTCGCTGAGGGTGGCGCCGAACTTGTAGTACTTCATGCCCGGTTGCAGGGCGCCCTGCGGATAGGTCAGCACTACGCTGGTGCCAGTGCCTGCTGCTCCATACTCCAGCGTCAGGCTGACGACCCCGTGCGGCAGAGTCACTCCCGCAGGTGGTGGCGTACCCAGACTTGCTGTGGTTGCCGTTTCTGCGTGCGTCAGCACCCAGTCGCTGGCGGCAGGGCCATCCACTTGCAGCGGCTGCCCGTCGTAGGGACCTTCCGGGATGATCAGCCCCTGTTGATTTTCAGCATCAAACTCCGCCTCCACGCTGATGCTGGCCTGCACGTTGGTGTCCGTGCGCGGGTTGGCTGTGACGCCATCGCTCCACTGAGTGAAGTGGTAGCCCGCATAGGCCACCGCGGTGATGGTGCTGCCGTTTTGGCCGTAGTCGACGCTTTGTGAGACATTGCCTGTGAGGCTGCCACCCGTGCCTGCGCTGTAGCTGATGCTGTATTGGTTGATCGTATGTTGTGCTGTCACCAAGAGGTCAGAGGTGACGCTGCTGAAGTTGGAGGGGCTCCAGCCGGTCAAGGTATAGCCCGGACGCGCGGGAACGTTGGGGGCAGTTGCACCCCCGCCTTCAACGACAGTTTGGCTGCCCAGTGGATCCCCATTCCAGTTGTTGAAAGTAACGGTGTATCTCTGCAGTTCAACCGCACCCATGTCGCAGCCCCCTCCAATGGGGCGAGCAAGTCCGCGTTGGTCGGTGGGCAGGCAGGTGTCGAGGTTTGCCGTGTCAATGACCGGGCTGGTGGGGCCGGGCCGCAGAGTCAGTACAAAGCCACCGTGGTCTGCAAGCGAGCCCAGCAGCGGATCTGTTTGGAGGTTGCCAACACCTGCGGCAAACGGATCCAGCACAGTGGTTGAGAGGCCACTGCTGGCATTTTCCACTACGCTGTGTCCCAAGCTCAGACTGGTCGCTTGATGCTCGAGGATAGAGGCGCCTGCACTAGCGCGATTCCCCCAGAACACGCTGTCCGTGATGCTAATGTCGAATGGGAAGTTGGTGCTGTTGTGCCGCAAATACAGTGCGCCACCGCTTTGACTTACCAGGTTGTTGGAGAATGTGGCGTGCTTGATGTTGACACGGGCCTTGACGCCGGGGTTGACCAACAGAACGAACATACCCGCTCCGTTCTCGCTGCTGTTGTCGGCAAAGGTGACATTGCTCAGATCCGGGTTCAGCGTGCCACCAACTCCCTCAAGCGAGAATCCACCCCCGCGCTCGGTGGAGTGGTTGTGGCTGAACGTGCTGTCGTTGATCACCAGGTCAATCTGGTTGTTAGCCCCAACTCCGCCCAGGACCTGACGGGAGGAAACAAACAGACCTGCACCGTTAACTGCCTGATTGCCCGCCATATGCAGCTTGCTGAGCCGTATTCTGGCGTGCTGGTCATCATCCACCACTGTCCGCACACCACTGCCTGATTGGTCGAAATTGTCTGACATGGCGGCGCTGATGATCAGTCCTTCCAGCAGCACTTCCTTGACTTGTCCTCCACTTGGCGGAGTGAGTGTGACGACGTTGTAGCTGTTGCTGCCTTGTGCATCGCTCCATCGCTCGGTCACGCCGTCTGCATTGACCACGTCGTTTCCATCAATGTCGCCCGACAGCACGGTCGAATGGCCCGGTACACGTTGGCTGCGGCTGCTCTCGGTGGCTGCAAATCCGCCATGAACGGCCACGCCTGGGCGGACGTTGAAGCGCGCTTGGCGCTCGGTCACTGTCACTTGTGATGGGTTGACAGGATGGATGGGCTTGTACACGCCTTGCGCTATCCAGATCTCGCTGCAACCAGGCGCGTCCAGCGCAAGCCGAAGGCTGGGGATGGCGTTGGCCCAACTGCTGCCGTCACCACTACCTGTAGCGACCTGATTGACGCGGCACAGCGGGCCGTTGATGGTTTGAGCCTGGGAGGCGGTCGCGGCGGCAGCCAACAAGACAAACGCCAGCCACAGCCGTCGAAGCTGCCACTTCGGCGCCGCCAGCATGCCGTGCTCGGGCATTGGCAGGTGGTTACATCGGCTGAGTGTTCGCATTCCCTGCTCCTGATTCATGGCAACGTTTCTGTTTCAAACTGGTCTTTGGTTCAGTGCATTTCCACCGCCCTCACACCAGCGACTCTTTTCCTGAACCTTCGGCCTCGCGCAGAGATTTTGAGCGCGCTCTAGGGCGTGGTGAGCACCAAAGTTACTTAAAAATCAGGCGCCTGTCTGTCACCCTAAAAGGCGACATGGATGACCACACGCCCGGGAAACTGACCGAGAGTCGCATCATCAGCTTGAGAAAGGTCAACGGCCGAGAGGTGAGGCGCTATACCGCAACCTATCAATGACATCTTGGAAAGCTAGGTGCGCCCGCTAAATATGTTGCGCCTGCATCATGAGCGCATCAAGGCTGCGTTTCTTGAGTGGACGGGCGTGCCGTTCGTACCCGGTGCCCCATCGAACAAGCGGACGAAGGGCGGGCAGCAATCGTGTACGAATAGCCGCCCTGGGGGTAGCGAGCTCCGGCCCGCCACGCAAACGAGTGCAGAATGTGGTTTTGACTTGAAAGTGGAAATTCCTATGAAAGCATTGACCGCCAGCGCCGTGTGCGCGGCTCTCGCCTTGGCTGCCGGCTTTGCGCAGGCGCAAAGCAAGCCCGTCACCACCAAGAGCGGCCTGGTTTATGAGAGCGTCAAGGAAGGCACTGGTGCCAATCCCAAGGCCAGCAACACCGTCAAGGTGCACTACAAAGGTACTTTTCCTGACACCGGCAAGGAATTCGACAGCTCCTACAAGCGTGGTGAGCCAATTGAGTTTCCACTGCAAGGCGTGATCCCCTGCTGGACTGAGGGCGTGCAGATGATGAAGGTCGGCGGCAAGGCCAAGCTGACCTGCCCGCCCGGGATTGCCTATGGCGCACGGGGCGCAGGCGGCGTGATTCCGCCCAATGCGACCTTGAACTTCGAGGTGGAACTGCTGGGTATCAGGGGGCAATAAGCGAGGCTCCTGTGTACCCTTCGTGCTGTCGCAGCGAAAAATTCAATGGTACGGCTTAAGCCCGTGCCCCAGTGATAAAAGCCTCAAACTCCCAGCGGATCCTATGGTCCGTCTCGACTAGCCAAGTCAAACGCCAGTAGCGAAGCAAATCGGATGATCGCTTGAACTTGGCGGCAAGAATGTCCTTCTGGCTCATTTTGGTTTTAACAGATCAGTGTGTAGAGAGATCGACATTCGAGGTCACCCTCACCTCTAAAGACTGATCTCCCACATCGCATAGCGGCCTGCCTAGCAGGCTACCGAAATACATCCCGGCAAAGCTCGCTCCTGCCTCGATGACGGCGTGATTTCAGAGGTTCGATCGGACCCGACAGCTTAACTGAGCACTCAGAGCCCGATTCGGGCCGCGCAAGCGCCATTTGTCGCCCCTTTCGGGCTCATCGGGCACCTAGCCGATGGACTTTTCCCAGCGAGCGCATGCGCACGAGGTTGTAGGCAGATATGTTGATCACGAACGTCTGCGCGACCTTCTTGATTCCACGCATCATCACCTGCCGGACTTGCCCGATCGTCTTGGCCCCTCCAAAACCCTGCTCGATGCGCGTGGGGCATTGCATCGACTTGTCATCGCCTTCGCTCTGGGCATTCTCATCGGGCACCTCCTAGCGCCGCCCCGGTGTCGTTGCTGCGCGGGCCCCGAGTTCACGCGTTCCATGTCGCCTTAAAAGGCGACATACAGGCCAGCTCTGCATAAGTACGCTTGCTTTCATTTTCATTTAATCGAACCGTCAAAATGACAAAGCCTCTGACTTCCAAGCTCTTGCAGATGACCTTGCCGCTGTTGGGCGCCACGATGTTGCTGACTATGCCCGGCAAAGCAGAGGCGGCGGACTATCCCATCACCACTACTGTGACTTCTGGCATGAGTACCGGCGGGTGGGTTTGCACCAGCAACAGCGTGCCCGAGAACGGTAGTGCCACCTGCTCGGCCATTCCCGCGCCAGGCTACGTGTTCGACGACGTCACGGGCATCGGCGGATGCGATCAGAGCGGCGACCTCATCAGTGGCCCTTACAACGACATTTGCACGATGACTAACGCACCGGGCCCGCGCCACCTGGCCGCGAACTTCGTACCGTTCATGACCCCGCCCACCAACCTGGACGCCCACCCCGACGGCTCGGGCAACCTCGTCGTGAGCTGGACGCCACCGACGCACAACGGCGGGCATGAGATCGGGCAATACACTGTGTGGGTGGCGCCTGTACCCTTCAGTGGCAACCTCCAGGATATGCTGGGCGCCCAATGCAACGGCAATGTGACCAGTTGCAGTGTTCCGGGCTATCAGAATGGTCAGGCTTACACGATCGGCATCACGGTTTTCAATGAAGCGGGGGCCGGAGACGGCCATTTCGCTTATTCAGAAGAAACCTTCCAGGTGGCTACGCTGAGTCTGCCTGGCGGCAGCGGGCAAGCGACCGTGCGCTGGCATGGCCCGCTCGTGGACCGTAATTCGCAAGAGCCTCAGCCGGCCTGTATGCTGAGCAGCACGCCTAGCTTCACGGCCCGGAGCACCGAGGACCTTCAGAGCCAGGGCGCGCCTTTGGGCGCGGCCGCGCCGCTGGGTGTGCTGCGCTTCCAGGCCACGGGCTGTGGCCTGGATGAGATAACCCGGGTGGTCATCAGCTACCCGGCAGGCGCCCTGGCCGGGCTGCAAGCCTACAAGTATGGCCCGCCCGAAACCGGCGCTGCGCCCAACTGGTTCGCGCATGGTGCCATCAGTGGCGACACTGTCACCTACACGATGGTCAACGATGGCGTGGGAGACAACGACAGCGACACCGCCGCGATCGATGACCCCTTCGCGCCGCTGGCGGTCTCTCCGAAGGAACCTGTCACGAGCGGGCTGCGGGCCGTGCCAACGCTCGGCCAGTGGGGCCTGATGCTGTTGATCGCCGTGGCTGGCTTGTTGGGCGGGCGTATGCGCAAGCCGCTGTGAGCATGGCCTGACGGGCCTCCTACGACTCATGCAGTCAGCCAATGCCGTGCAGGGGGCCGCTGAGCAGCCTGGCAACGTCTTTCATGTCTCGCCGCGCTGTAGCGGCAGCCACAGCTTGAACACGGTGCCGTCGCTTTCGGGTGTCCAGGATACATTCGCACCCAGCGCCCGCGCGCGGCTGCGCACATTGCCCAGTCCGCGGCGGCCCGGTGGTACGGCCTCGGGAGGAGTGAACGGGCGACCGTTGTCCTGCACGCGCACCAGCACGCCGGGCGTGCCTGCGTCCGTGGGTGAGACGGCCTCTGCGGTGGTGAGCAAGATTTCCGCCGCGCCGCTGTGCTTGACGATGTTGGTGAGCACCTCTTGCAGGATACGCAGCACGTGCAGCGCGCTTTGCGCGTCGAGCCAGGGCAACGGCGGCAGATCATTCATGCGCCAGCGCAGTGTCATGCCCGCGCCTTCCAGCCGGGGGCCGAGGCGGTAGCGTAAGGCGGCAAGCAGCGCCAGCAGATCGGCATGTACCGGCTCCAGGGAATCGATCGACAGCTTCAGGTCGTCGATGCACTCCTTGAGCACCTGCGCCACGTCCAGCGGCGCGCCGTCCGGCATGTTCTGCCCATGCTCCACCATGCGCAAGGCGCTCATCAGCGATGAGCCTACCCCGTCGTGCATTTCGCGCATCAGGCGCTGGCGTTCATGCATCAAGGTCTGTTCGCGCTCAGCGGTGCGCAGCCGCTCATGCGCCTGCACCAGTGCGCGTTCCTGCGCGGCCAGGCGCTGTGCCAGCAAATTGCGGGCATGTGCCACCATGTCTTGCGCGCGGCTGTAGCGGGTGAAGACGATCACCAGGAACAGCATGAGCAGCCACACACTGAAGTAGGGCGTGAGGTAAACGCCCTCGAGATCGCCCAGGTGGTTCTGCATGGCCATGTCGTGCGCGCTGAGCGGCGGCACCGTGGCGCCCCAGAGCGCCAGCAAGGCGCTACTGCGGCTGCGCAGGCGCCAGGCGCCTACCGCCACGCCGATCAGCAATGTCAGGATGGCCGGCATCAGCAGCAGGCGAAAAACTGGCAGCATGGCCAGGTAGTTGGACCACCACGGGGGCAGCGTCACCAGTGCCACCGTGGTCCAGTACAGCGGCAGGGCCCGGTCCAGGCGAGGCCAATGCTGGTTCTGCACCCGGCAGAGAAACTGAAACATGAACATCAGCGAGGCCAGCAAGGCTGACAGTGTCAGCCAACAGAACCAGGCGTAATCCATGTCGAGGTCTTCGCTGTCCACCAGGAAGAGCAGGGCAGCTACCGACTGGCTGAGCGACATGGCAAAGAACAACAAGAAGAGACCCGCTTCGTCGGGCCGGCTGCGGCGGTACCGAAACCACAGGGCCAACGCGAACAGGCTCAGGATGGTGAACGCGGCACGCCAATACGTCACCAGGCCAGTCTGCCAGAAATTGCGCCAATGCAGCGATGGCAGCAGCGTTTGCGCGGTCCCAGTCCATACGGATGACAGCGCACCGCCTGCACCTTGGGTACTGGCCATGCGGATGTGGAGGGTGGTAGCCTGTCCTGGCGCTGCGAACCCATCGAGATCGATCCACAAGGGGTGGTTGAAGCCGCTCCATACCTGGCTGCCCGACTGCCAGGCCAGCCGCTCATTCACGTAGACTGCGAGCGTGCCCGAGGTCTGCCAGCGCGGCAAGTACAGGCGGGGTTCCTGTGTATCGGCGGCGGCAGGCAGCGTAAGGCGATACCAGAGTACCTGGGGCACCTCGCCGGAAAGGCCTTGCCCCAGGCCACCGAAAGGCGCGCGCGGCTGGGCGTGCGGCAAAGTTACCGGCTGCCATGGCGCCGAGGTGCCGAGCAGCAGGCGGTCGCTGCTGTCGAGGCTGGCGGCATCGAGGGCATTTGGAGGCTCCCACGTGGTGCTGGCGGAAGGCCAGATGCTGGCTTGCGTCAAGTGCACTTGCGCCCAGACGGCACCCGCTCCGGCCAGAACCCACCAAAGCGCAATCAGGCACAGGCAGTGCAGGCACCTCATCATGGTGTCGCGAGAACTCTTGAATGCGCTTCGGCATTCAGCCTTTTCTGAGGTCTATTTTTTTTCATGCAGCCATCCTTGACGCTCTCCCTCCCGTACCGCCTCGGCGCGGGAGGTCACCTGGAGTTTGTCATAGATGCGCCGCACAAAGGTGCGCACCGTATGGCGTGACACCTTCAGCTCGTCGGCCACTTCTTCTACTGTGTAGCCACGAGCCACCAGGCGCAGCACCTCGGCCTCCCGAGCGGAGAGCGCGGGGCCGCTCCAGGTGGAAACCTGCGCGGGCGGCATTGAAAGCGGCGCGGGTGCCGCACCCGCATGGCCCAGGCTGGCGGCGCGCATCAGCAGCTTGCGCGCCACCATGGGGTTGATCGGGCTGCCGCCCGCGCGCAAGCTGCGGATTTCATCCACCAGGGCCTGGGCACTCAAGTCCTTGAGCAGATAACCCATAGCCCCGGCTTCGATGGAGCGCAGCACATTTTCCTCGTCGCCGAAGATGGTGCTCACCATCACCATGGCTTCTGGCGAACGCGCGCGCAGCGCTGCCAGTACATCGAGCCCGCTGCCGTCGGGCAGGCCCAGGTCCAGCACCAGCACATCCAGCGGCGTGTTTTTTGCCAACTCATCCAACGCTTCCGCGCGGCTACATGCCAGCCATTGCACGCGCATGTCGGGTGCGGCCTGCAGCGCATGTGCCAACGCCATACGGCAGGCGCTGTCGTCTTCCGCCACGGCGACACGAATGGTTTCCATAGAACTTGGCGATGAACTGTTCATAGGGCAATGCTGCCACAGCGCCCGAACGCGTGCATGTCGCCTTAAAAGGCGACATGCAGCGGATCTTTATTTATATACCTTTGGCTAGATTAAAAACATTGAAAAATCCTATTCGCGAGCTATCGATCTCTGCAATGAGCACGACGTTAGCTGCGTGCCTGGCATTTCCGGTCCAGCGCAGATGATTTCGCAACTGGTCAATGGCGAACCCTGGGGAGCCAACCGGGCAGAAGGCCAAAGCTTTACATCTACGGTCCGCGCCTGCCGCATCGTTGTGCCTATGCCCTCCCATGGAATCACCCCAACAAATGTGATGCCGCACTCGTGAAGTCAAATCCATGCAGTTTCTACTGGTCCAGTTACTCTCCAAGCTCGGCGAAGCCAGGCAGCTGAGCCAGTGCCAACGGAAGGCGGGCCACGTCAGGTAAGTTGGAGCATACGACGGCTGGAAAAAAACTCGGTGCGCAGCGTTCTTTCGGAAAGTGACTTCTAGCCCCTGCAGTCTGGTCGATGACCATGAGGGCTCCTCGTAGCCTGCGGCGATCCAGGCCTGCGCGCTGTCACATATTTTCGCGCGTTTCCTTCATTTGAAGGATGCTTTTTAGCAGTGATTTTGTCAAAGTGACAAGCTCCACAAGGAGAACGTCAATGCTTCGATGGTTTGTCATGCTGTGTGCCGCAGTGTCCACTTTCGGTGCCCAGGCTGCTACCTATCTCTACCAGAGCGGCCCCGCGAGTTACGTCTCCAACTCCGTCACCTGCGCCTCACCCCACCACTGCGGACAGTACACGATAGGCCAGCAGGTGGTTACAGGCACCTTCACCACGGCCACTCCGCTAGCGCCCAATCTGGTCGACGCCAATATTATTCCTAACCTCACGAGTTATTCATTCAATGGCGGGTTGTTTGTCATTGACTCTGGCAGCCAGGCATCCCGAGTCAATAGCTTTCGGGTGACCACCAACGCCTCCGGAGCCATTACCAGCGCCTTCGTCGAGCTGCACCGCTGGACATACTCCGCCGCGAGTTCGCCTCCTCAAGGGCCCCACGTAGACGGGGACCGGCGCAACCAGATCGTGCTGTTTCCTTCGGGGGGTGCCTTCTCCGCCATCAACCTCTTTTGCCTGGGCAATGCAATAGGCACCTCAGCCGATGGCACCAGCGACACCTGCCTTGCCTCCGGCGGAGACGAGTTTGGCTCCAGTGGAATATCCGCCAGCGGCGCTTTATTCACCACAAGCGCCCCCATCAGCGTCAATGCCGTGCCCACCCTTTCCGAATGGGCGCTGATAATCCTAGCCCTGGCCTGCGCGGCACTGGGCTGGCGGCGGATGCAATCTGTCTCACCAGATACCCCCCGCCCGTCTTAGGGCCCGTCAGCAGTACCTACACGGCCAGAATCTGAGCAAAAAGATTATCGTGGCGGCTTCTCGTAGCCGGCGGCGATCCAAGCCAGGGCGCTGTCCACGTTCAGTTTAAAGGTGGGTGGCACAGGCACACTGTGCCAGTTCGTCGCCGAATTCGTCCTGCGCGCACAGCGTGGCGGTGGCGCCCTCCTCGTCCGGCACGATGGCCAGGGCCACCCGAATGCGCCGGCCCTCCAAGGTCACACTGACGTTCTTGTTCAACTGCGCGTGCAGATGCTGCTCGGAGCGGCAGATCACTTCCTTGGCCGTTTTTACCAAGGTGTCGAAAGCCGACTTGTCCAGCGGTGTGAGGTTTTTCTTGTCGCGGCCCATGGTCCAGGGCCCTACCAATGCGGGTTCGGCCTCGCCGTCCAGGTACATGGCGACGGCCCAGCCGTCATCGTCATCGCTCTTGATGACACGGGCGGTCCAGTGTTCGTCGCTCCACAGGAGGGCTTCTTGAATAGGCTCTTGGGTGTCAGACGTCATCCACCCAAGGGTACAGGCAAATAGCACAACGCAGTCGGACTTGATTGCGCCGCGCCATCACGACCTGATGCCAACGCGCATTCACTCAGGAGGAAGGATCCACCTTCAGAGTGGCCAGCGGAGCAGCCCGTGCAGAGGCCAACTGCGACAAAGACGCGCAACCTCATTCGGCTTTGATGCCGCCTTCCTGAATAACCTTTCGCCAAAGTGCAGTCTCGCGCTCCATGGACTGCTTGAACGCTGCAGGCGGCATGTCTTCTACCGCAATACGCGCCTTCTCCATGGGCCCCTTGACTGCGGCTGTGCCCATGGCTCGCTGCACGTCTCGGTAGATTCGCTGGAGCAGTTCAGGCTCGAGCCCGGCAGGAGCCATGAGCCCATACCAGACCATGACGTCGTAACCTGGGTACCCGGACTCAGCAAAAGTCGGAACGTCCGGGTATTCAGTTAGCCGCTCGGAGCCGGTGACGGCCAAAGGACGCAGCTTGCCAGAACGCACATGCTCTAGGGCCAGACCGCCCTGGAAGCTCGCCTTGACTTCACCTGCAAGCAGAGCCATGAACATAGGGCCTGCGCCCTGGTAGGAGACGTGCAGAAACTTGGTGCCTGAGGCTTGCTCCATCAAAGCCGCAGCGAGATGCGGCGCCGAGCCTGGGCCGGTACTCGCCACTGCGATGGTGCCAGGGGCCTTCTTCATGGCAGCAGTCAATTCGCCAACCGTGCGAAATGGCGAATCAGCTTGCACGATCAGCGCCATTGGATAGCTGCCGATGCGTGAGATAGGGGTAAAACTTTTGACCGGATCAAAGGTCAGCTTCGGAAACATCGAAGGATTCATGACGTGGCTCACTGCAGCGAGCAGCAAGGTGTGGCCATCAGGCTTGGCTCGAGCAACGTAAGCAGTGCCAATGGTGCCATTTGCGCCGCCGCGGTTCTCCACGACCACGGGCTGCCCCCAGCTTGAGCTAAGGCTGTTTGCCAACGCACGCGCGATGATGTCGGCAGGACCTCCCGCTGTGAAGGGCACCACAATATGTACTGGCTTGTCCGGCCACTTTGACGCGGTCTGGGCCTGGGCACCTCCCGGCATAACGGCCGCAAGCAACATGCTCGAAGCAAAAGCCGTAAGCACTGAACGCCGGCGAGTGGTTTTAAAACTAAGCATCAGAGTCTCCTTCTTCAATAAATCGTTCAACGCAGCTTGCAGCCCTGTATGCCTGTACTTGGAACTGCGCGTGATAAAGCTGCCAGGCATGGCCTTGTGGCACATGGCTGATGGGCCGCCGTCATGCGACGGCTGCTCGGCATCAGAAAAATGCACTGCCTATTGGCAGCGTACTGGCGGGGTCGCTGGTGCAGCGTTCTCGAAAGTCACGAGCTGCTGCTGGCGCGCATTGCACGCGAGCGGCCCATGTCTAGGGATATCGTGAATCACCATCTAAGTTCAGGCATTCAGCCGGTAGACGCGCGCTGCAGTCCCTCTAAATAGCTGGGCTTTCTCTTGTGCACTGGCGCCGCTACTCAAGCGCTTGAACGCGTTCCACACAGCCCTGTAACTGAACTGCCCTTTGTCGACCGGAAAGTTGCTTTCAAACATGCACCGTTCGACACCGAACAACTCGATTCCAGTCTCCATAAACGGGCGCCAAGCCTCGGCCAGCATCGCTGAATGTGGCGGCAGTTCGCGCTCGTGAAAGTTAAAGCCAATGACGTGAATACCGGCTCCGCCGAGCTTGAGAACGACGTTAGGGCAGCTCGCTACACCTGCAAGGGCCGTCTTCCACTCTGCAAAGACCTCAGCGCGCCTCTGCGCAAATGGGCCAGACAGCAGTGGTGTCCCCATATGGTTCAACACAATCTTGAGGTCCGGCTGACTACGCGCAAGATCTCGCACTTCGTCCAGTTGAGTATGGAATGCGTAGATGTCGCAGACCAGTCCATGAGCCGATAGATGCGAGGCTCCTTTTCGCCACATCGGGTCAAGCAATCTGCGCTCTGGCATTTTCCCGAACATCGAACTCACGTCAGGGTGCGAAGACGTCATCGTGCGCACCCCTCTAAGCCGCCCCTCTCCTGCTGCGATCTGCGCTTCGAGAACAGGCACCACAGCATCACCCAACATCAAGTCCGCCATACAGACAATACCTGCAGCGACCTTAGGTTGGTCTGCCGTGAGCCCTCTGGTTGAATTGACGACGAACTCGGTTTCGCCGACAGGACGAAGCTCCTCAGGCCCCTGGCTGCGGTACATGCTGCGGCACTGCACGAACACCGTAGCACGAACATTGTGTCCATCAGCCAAGTCTTCCAGCAGTTCCGGCACGAGATAGCGGTTGTCCGGACGCTCCCACAAATGATGATGGGGATCGATGATTTCCAACTCTGGCTCAATGACGGGCTCAGTGGATAAGGCTAGCCATTCGGGACGCACCGGAATCGGCAAGGGAGGCAAAGTGCTGGAAGAAATACCAGGCAAGGAAGTCGACTGAGTCATGGCGATCGTGCGTGTCTCATGGAGTGTTTTGTGATGTCTGCCGCTTACGGCACCCGCTTTCAATGCGGCCGAGGCAGTCTACAAATGGCTTGTCCGGCGATCCATGCTCGCAGCCAACTATCGGGTATTCGATCTTTCTATAGTCGCCATCGGACTGCAGCCAATTGATTGGTGCGGGGCGGACACAGCAGAGCCGAGCTCCAGTCTCCGAGGGAACCCAGTTGAAATTGCCTTTTGATATGGCGCAGCTCATGCCGGCACTTGCTGCCCTGCGCATGCTCAGGAGCGCGCGCAGCCACCGGCATGACACAGGGATCAGATCATCAGAATGCCGCCATTGATATCGAAGGTCGCACCCGTGACGAAACCCGCTTCTGGAGAAGCCAGGTAGGCGACCATGGCAGCGACCTCGCTCGGCTCGCCAAATCTTCCAACCGGAATATTCTGCAGAACTTGGGCGAGCACATCGGGGGGCGAACTCGCACCCATAGGCGTTTCTATACGCCCTGGCGCCACAGCATTCACGGTAATGCCTTCAGGCCCGAGCTCCTTGGCGAACGCCCTTGTGAGTCCAAGCAAGCCACTTTTGGACGTGACATAGGCCGAACCAGCGGCACCACCCGGGGAACGACCGGCGCGCGATGAAATATTGACTATCCGCCCCCATTTGCGCTCGCGCATGGGAGGCAAACAAACCTGCATCATGCGAAATGGTGCGGTCAGATTCACTTTAAGCACGTGCTCCCATTCGGAGAGTTCTATCTCCGGCGCCGGCACCTTCTTGCCGTTGCGACTGGGTGAGATACCAGCGTTGTTGACCAATATGGCCACGCGCTCAAATCGGTCTCCGATGCGCTGAGGAAGCGCCGCAATTTGCGTGTCATCAGCTAAATCGAGGTGGATAGCCTGCACACTGAGTCCTTCGGACTGAAGGGCCTCAGAAGCAGCGTTCAATTCGTCTTTCAGGGCATCCACGATGACCACATGGTGTCCCAGACTTCCAAGTTTTCTCGCAATTTCCAGACCCATGCCACGAGCGGCGCCCGTCACGATTGCAGTATCTTGTACAGCCAAAACTATCTCCCTTAGTTGTTTGCCTACCGGCTCTACGACAAAGCGGCAGAATGACATTGCACATAAAGTTGGTCCATGGCTGGAGCCATCTAACTGCTATTCGAAAATTCAATCACCGTCGGTGCGTGTGGGGCTCAGAAATGCTGAGCATGAAAGGAGCCTTGGCTTGGGTTCCGGACGGCACCAGTTTTGGCTAGACACTCACCCAAGCGCACGGCTGTCCAATCACTTGAGCCACGCGCATCCAGACCGTCTGCATTTGAGAAAACCAGATCAGCGCGGGGGCTTCTCGTAGCCGGCGGCGATCCAGGCCAGAGCGCTGTCTACGTTCAGTTTAAAGGTGGGTGGCACAGGCACACTGGCCAGTTCGTCGCCGAATTCGTCCTGCGCGCACAGCGTGGCGGTGGCGCCTTCCTCGTCCGGCACGATGGCCATGGCCACCCGAATGCGCCGGCCCTCCACGGTGACGCTAACGTTCTTGTTCAACTGCGCGTGCAGATGCTGCTCGGAACGGCGAATCACTTCCTTGGCAGTCTTCACCAAGGTGTCGAACGCTGACTTGTCCAGGGGCTTGGGGTTTTTCTTGTCGCGGCCCATGGTCCAGGGCCCTACCAATGCGGGTTCGGCTTCGCCGTCCAGGTACATGGCCACTGCCCATCCGTCATCGTCGTCGTTCTTGATGACGCGGGCGGTCCAGTGCTCGTCGCTCCACAGGCGTGCTTCTTGAATAGGCTCTTGGGTATCAGATGTCATCTACCCAAGGGTACAGGCAAATGGCGCAACTCAGTCGGGCGCGCCGCCAGATTTGCCGCTTGGACTATGCCTGGAGTGGACGCAGGCACTGCGCAAGCGCTCCCATGGCTGTCCAAGGGACAGCGCAGGAAGCGAGGTCAGCCTTAGCGACGGGAGCGAACGGCGGCGGCACCGACGGCGAACAATGCCAGCGCCATGGCGAGCAACCAAACCGGCGCGTTGACCGGCACCGCTGCAGGTGCAACTACCGGATCGGTGTAGGCCAAACCAGTCAGCAAGTCGGACGGCGTGAATTCCCCCTCGGCGAAGGTGAACACGCGGACTTCGTCGATATTGCCACTGAAGAACTCCCCATTCGCAGGAGCACCAATGCCTATGGCGAACGCATCTTCTGGCAAAGCGGTCGGCGCTCCAAGGTAGGTATGAACGACCGCGCCATTTTTGTACAGTGTCGAGGTACCGCCACTCACTACCAGGGCGAGGTGAGTCCAGGTATTCAAATCGACGCTGGAATTGGCCGTCAACTCCAATGTCTGACCGCCGTACAGAAAGCCCCAACGGTCACCATCGCGGAAAATGCCCCAACCGCTGGTCGAGGAATTGCCGTTGTAAGCCACTTGGCTGCTGCCCGCCGTAGAAGTTGCGCGAACCCATGCCTCTACCCCGAAGTTGTCCGTGGCGGTCGAGATGACGGCTGGCGTGCGAAACCCATCGGTGCTGCCATTGAATTGCACGCTGAGCCGCGACGGACGGGGCTGCGGCGACCCGGCTATCGAATAGCGTGGGGTGCCAATCACGGGAAGAGTCGTTGCGCCAACCGTGGGGGTTGTGCCAGACGCTATCACGGCATTGTTGGCCGCACCGCTGTCAGCTTCACCGAGCTTGTAATGTGCGACGACATTGATAGCCGCCCAAGCTGGCAATAACCCACAAGAAAGTGCGGCCACCAATGCCCAGCGTAACTGACGCACGCGAAATATCTTCATCCAACTCATGAAATCCCTCCAGGTATGGGCGCTGCGCTGCCGCGGACGCTCGGACGGAAATAATACTTATATTTCGATACAAAGTACACAATCACAGATGCTTCAAGAACAGCGCCCCGAGACGTCGAAGGCGGACTGAGGCATAGACCACAGCAAACACATACAGGCACCTGATGATCACGATCTTCACCACGCGTAAGAAACGAATCGTTCACATCAGGCATAAGTGCGTTGGAATTGGTTTGCCGCCGTACCTTCAGCCCAGGCATCAACGAAAATACGAGACCGGGTGAGTTCCCTCGCCCTAAACTGCTTAGACACGGCCTGCTTCATGATGTTGAGTTTTTCCTGCCACTTCTGCGACCGTCGGAATCTGCTTCTCACAATGACTCAAAAACCATGGGCATGAAAGTGGTCCTGGCGTGCGATCTGGGCGGCACCAGTTTTCGCGCGGCGCTCGTCGATGCGCAAGGCAACACACACGCAGAGGCCGTCATTGCGGGCTCCATCCCGGTGGACCCTCAGGGGTGTTCCGAATTTGATGCCGAAATCTGGTGGACCAACCTGGTGGAGGCCGCTGACCGGCTAGCCCGCACAGAACCCGCTCTTTTTGACCGCATTGAGGGCATTGCGATTTGCGGGTTCACACGGACCCAGGTGCTGCTCAACTCGGCAGGGCAAGCCATTCGGCCGGCCATTTCCTGGAAAGATACCCGCGCCGGGGCTGTGGCCACACGCCTCAAGGCGCAACTGGTCCATCACCCCGAAGCCGAACATATCAACGCGTTTCACCCGCTCGCTCGTCTGGCTTGGGTGGCAGAGCAAGAGCCACATCATTTCAGGGCTCTCGATGGCGTACTGGAGCCCAAGGATTGGCTTAACTTCCGCTTAACGGGGCAGCGAGCGAGCGATCCAGTCTCGATGGCGCGCCTTAGTGCTTGCATAGAGCCTGCAGGCGGTGCAAGCCCCTTCCAGGTGGTCGGGATTGAGCCCACCGTCATTCCCAACACGCTTGACCCTTGCGCCCAGGTTGCAGCGGTTCAACCGGGCCTGCCCGGCGCCCTAGGCCGGTTGCAAGGCGTGCCGGTGTTTTGTGCCTCCAATGATACCTGGGCCGGCGTGACAGGTCTGGGTGCCATGCGAGCGGGCTATGCGTACAACATCTCTGGAACGACAGAGGTGCTGGGCGTGGTAGGCCCCACTGCCGCCACGGCTGAGGGACTCATGAGTGTCGATTGGTGCGGGCTTTGGCAACTGGGTGGGCCCAGCCAGAACGGTGCTGACACGGCTGCGTGGCTGATGAGCGTGCTGGGCGGTGCGGAACGTGGCTTTGGCGGCGTGGCGCAGGGGATTGAGCACTTGACTACCCTGCCCCGTCATCCTCAGCCGGCCTTGTTCTTGCCCTATCTGCAAGGGGAGCGGGTGCCCTACTGGAACCCTCATCTGCGCGGCGCCTTCATCGGCCTGGAGAGACAACACACATCTACCGACCTGGCCTACGCGGTGCTGGAAGGCGTGGCTTTTCTCAATCGGATCGTGCTGGAACGGGCAGAGACATCGCTTGGTCAGCCCGTCGGTGAAATCCGGTTGGGCGGGGGTGCTTCGAGCAACCCGGTATGGGCTCAGATCAAAGCCGACATCTGCAACCGCCCTGTGGTGGTGGGCCACGCCAAGGAGTCTGGCCTGCTGGGCGCGGCCATCATCGCCTGGACTGGCACAGGAATTTTTCCATCGCTGGCTGCGGCGCAAGACCAGTTGGCCACGGTCGCCACCCGGTATGAGCCGCGCCTCGCGCGCCGAGAGGCCTATGACGCGCTATTCCAATTATTCAAGCGAAGTGAGGCGGCTTTGGCACCTATCTCGGCTGGCCTGGTGGCGCTGTCAACTGATACAGACGCTCTGCCTGGGCGGTAAAACGGCCCCATCTGCAACAGTTATCATTGACCGCTCTGTGGGTATCAAATAGATCAGATGTGAGCTGAGTTGCGCCCATCTTGGGCTCAACATTCAGGTGCGCCTCTCCACTTTCGCAAAGAACAACCAAAGCATGGGAAACCTCCAACGGCAAGAGTTGATTAGCCGCTACGGCACGGCTATAGCCGGCCTTTTGCTGATTCTCTTTTTTGCCATCTTTGCCCCCAATTTTGCGAGCGGCAGCAACCTCATCAATATTCTGAAGGACACCAGCACCCTGGCCATTCTGTCCATGGGGTTTGCGCTGGCGCTCACGATTGCCGAGCTTGACCTGTCCATCGCTGAAGTTGCAAGCCTGGCTGCCGTGGTTTGCGGCTTTCTTATCCAGCAGGAATACCACCCAGCGCTGGCCGCATTGGCCGCTCTGGGGGTGGGTACAGCGCTGGGCGTTTTCAACGGCTTTGGAGTGACCCGGCTGCACGTGCCCTCGCTCATCATGACCCTGGGCACTGCGGCCATTGCCAAGGGTCTGAGCTTTCTGATCACGGAGGGGGTCGCCTTTGTGGGTAGCTGGCCCGAAGCTTTTACCGGGCTGGCCCGTGGCAAAACCGGCGGTATTCCCCATCTCATTGTCTGGCTGATCGCGGTCACAGCCTTTGCCTGGTACCTCGTCAAGTGGACGCGTACAGGCGCTCACATGGTCGCTACCGGCGAGGCCGAAGAGGCCGCGCGCCTTTCTGGCATTCGCACCGCTCGCATGAAACGCATCGGTCTGTTGCTCTCAGGTGCGTTGGCTGGCGTTACCGCCATGCTGCTGGCCGCGAACCTGTCTTCAGCAGCCCCCGGTATGGCCGGAGACTATTTTCTGTATGCCATCGCCGCCGTGCTGCTGGGCATGACCATGTTTGAGCCAGGCAAGCCCAATATCGCAGGCACCGTGTTCGCGGCCCTGGTGCTGAAAGTACTTGGCAATGGCTTGGTTCTGCTGGGCGCGCCCTACTACATTCAGGACATCATGCTGGGCGCGATCATCATTGGTTCCGTGGCATTCTCAGCCAGTGTGCTGAAGAAAGCTGCATTCAAGGTCTAGACACCGCGTTCATCGTCAAGCAAAAGATTACCCAAGGAGTGATGAGATGAAGAGTTTGAAGAAGATGCTTTTGGCGCTTGCCGCCACCGTGGCGTTCATTCCGGCAGCGCAAGCTTTTGAAGTCGGCATCGTTGGTTTTCAGTTTGCTTCTGAAACCCATGCCCGGGCAGCCAACGCCGCTGCCCAAGCCGCAAAGGCCAAAGGGTGGGGTGTCACACTGCTCAATTCCGAAGGCGCTTTGCCCAAGCACGCTGAACAGTTTGATGCGTTGATTTCCAAAAAGGTGGGCGCCATCATCGTGGCCATGGGCAAACCTGTGGAAGCCGATGCTCAATTCAAAGCTGCCAAAGCCGCGGGCATTCCCGTGATCACCATCATGTCCGGCACCAGCCCCTATACGCTGTTTGACATTCAGACCAACGAATACAAGATCGGTGCTGATGCCGCGCTGTACCTGATGGGCTTGATGAATTACAGAGGCGACATCCTGACCGCCCGCTTCGACCTCAACCTCGCCACCCGCATTCGCGGCAAGATCCTGGACGACGTGCTTTCCGAGAACAAGGCCGTGAAAGAAATCGGCAAGTTCTCGATGTCACGCACCCAAAGCTGGCGCGACGATGTGCGCAACGGCATGCAGGCGCTGCTGCTGAAGAACCAAGGCAAAGTGCAGGGCATCTGGGCTTCCTTTGACGGCCAAGCCTACGTGATCGACGATCTGCTGAAAGCGCAAGGCGTCAAGAAAGGCGCCATTCCACTGGTATCCATAGATGGTGGTCCTGAAACCTATCGCCGTATAGCAGACCCCGCCTCTTCCCTGGTGGCCACCGTGTCTGTGCCTTTCGAGCAAATGGGCCAAAAGGCTGTGGACGCCATCGACACCATCGTAGTGAAGAAGCAGCCACAGACGACCATCACCTCTGGACCTTACCTCTTCCTTGACGCTGTGCTGGTCGACAAGAGCAACGTCCAGCAATTCCTGACCAAAAAGTAATCTCCTGAGATCACACGAACAGCCATGAACGCTCCCACTCCCCTACTCTCGCTGCGCGGTATCGGCAAGAGCTACGGCGCGGTCGTGGCCGTGCGTGAGGTTGACCTCGACATTTATCCGGGTGAGGTGGTCGCTCTTTGCGGTGACAACGGGGCTGGCAAATCCAGCCTGATCAAGGTCATCTCTGGCGCCGAAGAAGCCACATCGGGCTCCATGAGCTTGCGCGGTCAGACCGTCAGGTTCCGGTCTCCGCATGACGCGCTGGAAAAGGGTGTGGCCACGATCTACCAGGATCTCGCACTGGCTCCCCGCCTGTCCATCGCAGCCAATGTGTTCATGGGCTCGGAGCTGACCAAGTCCTTCGGTTTGCCTTTTCTGCGCGTTCTCGACAAGGCCAAGATGATCTCCGAGTCACAGCGCTACTTGTCCGGGCTGTCGGCAGGCGTGACCGACATGACGCGCCCGGTTGAAAGATTCTCTGGTGGCCAACGCCAGGCCGTGGCGATTGCGCGCGCCCTGCGATGGAACGCCGAAATCATCATCATGGATGAGCCCACTGCGGCGCTGGGCGTCAAGGAAACCGCACTGGTTTTGGACCTGATTCGCAAACTGAAAGCAGATGGCCGCACCGTGCTGCTGATCAGCCACAACATGCGCGACGTGGTGGCCTTGGCTGACCGCGTGGTGATCATGGGTGCAGGCCGCAAGTTTGTCGACCGGCCGTTGGGCGATTTAACGGCGGATGATTTGACGCACCTCATCATGGCCGGCAACGTCCAGGCCGCTTGATCCCGAACGCCAGGCAAGGTCTTCTGCGTCATGCATCGAGACGGGTTCAAGTTGGACGGTGAAGGTGCCCATCGGGGGAAATGTTTGAAAGCCTGGTTCTGGGCGGAGGAAGCCCGTCAGAGGAGAGCTGCATCCCACGGTTCCCCGGCAGAGGCTATCAGTTTCACGCGATGAGTCATCGGCCGGGGACGCTGGGGTACAACTCCACCATGCCTCATGCGGCCAGATACGCGATGCGGTGACGTCCAGCCAGGTCAGCGCGAGTCGTCCGGGACACGACCCGCAACAATCTCGGTGATTCCTGCCGCACACCGCCGCAGCGCGGCTTCGTTGAGCGCCCGGTTCTCGTCTATACGTTGCGAGGGACCGGCCAGCAATACACCAGCGATGATGTTTCCAGCCGCCGAAAACACCGGAGCAGCAAGGCCGTTGACGTCGCGAACACGCTCCCCCCAATTACTTGCGAGCCGGTCCTTGCGGACTTTCTGAATCTGCTCCCTCAGTACATCAACGGAAGTAATGGTGGCCGGCGTATGCTGCTTCAATGCCGTCTGCGCCAGGAAGCGCTCTAGCCGTTTTTCGTCGAACCCTGCCAGCAGCACCTTCCCCAGTGCAGTTGAATGCAGATCCCGCAGCACACCCAACTCTACGGCATACCGAATATCCTGAGAACTCTCTACCTTGTCGATGTAGACGCCGTGGCGCCCATCTGCGCTCAGCACACCAAGTACAGCTGTCTCACCGGTGCTTGCCACCAGCTCAACCAGGAATGGATGCGCCAGATCAGGCAACTGCCGCCCTGCCAACGCATGCATGGCCAAGGTGAAAATGCGTGGGCCCAGCAGATACCGTCTGGAATCGTCCTTACGAATGCAGCCCTCGGAAACCAGCGCATCAAGAAGCCCGACCAAGCTGGTCTTGGGTGCATCAGCGAACGTTGCCAACTCGGACAACGAGGCTCCATCTGGATTGGCAACCAGATACTCGAGCACCGAAAAAACGCGCCCCACAGATTGCGGGCCTTTGTTCATCGAACGCGAATCGAGCACATGACCTCCCCATTTTTTCCCATTTGACTACTCCTGCATCAATACAGTCAATGATAGTTGTAGTCAGATAGATGCCCGCGCGGAGGCAACCGGCGACATTCGCCGGTGACTCACCCTTACCTGGCTTCATCCCCCGCGCGAATGTCGAAGCGCTTCAGTGTGCTGGAAAGCTTCTCGAACTCCTCACGCCATGCGGCTTGTCCCTGATCGGCCGGGATAATCTGGCGGGCATTCAGGCCTGAACGCGCAAGCTTGGCTTTGAACTCCGACGCCTGTGCCGCCTGCGCGACCGCCCGGTTCAACAGACTCACGACCGAATCAGCTGTTTTTGCCGGAGCGGCCAACGCAATCCAAGGCTGCCAGTTATTCGCGGCAGCAAACTCGGCATAACCGAGTTCGGCCATGGTCGGCACGTTAGGCAATGCGTTCAAGCGGTGCGGCGACGCGACGGCCAGCGGCACGATCTTGCCTGATTCGAAGTACTGGAGCATCCCCGTCAGAGAATAGGCAGCAAACGTGATTCGCCCAGCCAGCATATCCAGCGTACCGGGTGCCTGCCCTTTGTAGTTGATCGCCTGGGCGGTTCCTCCGGTCGACTTGGCCATTACAAGAAACGCCAGCCCCGGCGGCGTCAGGTGAGGTAGTCCAATGGAGGCAAAGCTAACGTCGTTGTTCTTGACTTGCATCTTGGCGACCAACTGCTTCATCGTCTTGATGCCGCTTTGCTCGCCCGCCATAAAAACGATGTCGTAATCGGTGAACATGGAAATCATGCGCAGTTCCTCGAATGGACTTTTCTTCGCGCCTGACTCCAATATAGGCATAAGAACCATCTGCGGAGATCCACCGACGAAGAGGGTGTAGCCATCCGGCTCTGCATTTTTTACTGCGTCCACGGCAATCTTGCCCGTAGCACCAGGACGATTTTCCACCACAACCGGGACGCCAAGGATGGGCGAGATTCCATCGGCCAGTATTCGAGCCGCTGCGTCGCCGGGGCCGGCAGCCGCGTATGGCACGATCAGCTTCACCGGCTTGGTCAAGATTTGAGCGCCCGTGATACCAGAGACACCTAAAAGCATGCCCACGAGCATGCCGAAGCGGCCTATCAAACGGAACAGGAAAGCATTCATGGTCAGTCTCCTCTCTGCGGGTAGCTGATGTGTACCCTGGGGATATTGCAAAACATCAGCCTTGCCGGGCACCGGGTTCAGCCGATATGAATCTGTTTCCATCAGATTTCAGATCTGCTCATCCATGAGCGCGGCACAGCCGAACTCGGAAAGCAGTTGCCTGGTCAACGCCTGGTCGGCTGGTGTCAACGCCTTGAATTCTTCCCTGAGCCAGGTCAGACACTTGGCCTGATAGGGGAAGGTGTTTTGAGTCCAACAGGCACCCTCGATATCGAGGGAAAAGCTGGATGTTTTTTTCAGCACTGCTCGCGCGTTCGCCAACATGACGGGAACGTAGATCCGCCCTGCTTCCTTCAGAATTTCTCCGAGCGCTGATGGCAGTTGCTCTCTGGTTCCCCACCCATCTTCCAGGGGTTCACAGCCGGAGAGATCATCCATCAATCCGACCCACGCATAGACACGCGGCGCGAGTTCCAGAGTTAACGCGGAAGGCGTCGGGTCGGACAGTGCCAGTTGGGAGAGTTGCCCATAGAACGCAAAGTCAGCTGCCGCAGGTCGAGTGCCGAACAGGAATGGAGCATTCCGAAGACGGTCTTCGAATAACCCAAGAAAACGCTGATAGCTACGCTCGATGATTGCGGCTGTCGACGGACTCGAACCGACAAAGCGCAAACGCTCGACCTGCCTTTCGATAAACCCGGCTGATATCTGTGCCATCTGCTCGTCGCTGGCCGTGAGTCGACGCCAACGAGGTTGAATATTGCCTGCTCTTTTTCTATCTGCGGCGAAGTGCCAGCGGTAATGAAACAGGGCCTTGGTCAGCCACTCGTCTGCGTAGTCCTCGAGAATACTGTCCAGCAAGGCCAGGACCGCATCATCGGGCCTGGCGTGCCGCCCCTCATACTCCGTTTCGAAGCGCCGCAGCAAAGGAGTGGAATCTGTGACCGCCTCAAGCTCGCCCTGTTGTCCCGGAAGATAGAAAGTGGGCTGCAAATCCACCTTGGCCACCGGCAGTCCCGCGAGCTGCGGTGATTCGGGCACAACCACCCTGTACGGGATGCGCCTGAAGCGCAGCAACGCCAACATCTTGCGTGTGTAGGGGGACCCCGGCGCGCCTTTGAGCAACAGAGATTCCATTGGGTGTTCGGCGCTGTCTCGCCGGCCGTGTTCAGGCGCTTCTTTTGGCATGGCCATGAGTCAGTACCGTGGCATCACGTGCCGGAACGCGAGCACGAAATTGAATGTCAGCCGCTGCAGCCCAGATGTCCAGCACGATCTTGTCTCCTGGATAGACGGGAGAAGAAAACCGGGCGCGGATTGAGCGCATCCGGTTTGATTCATGTTCGAAGCAACCTGCCAGGAGACCGCGGCAGGCAGCTCCGTAGGTACCGAGCCCATGAAGAATAGGCTTCGGAAAACCGGCAGCCTTCGCTACGCGCGGGTCGGAATGCAGAGGGTTGTAATCGCCGGATAAACGATAAATAAGCGCTGTCTCGGGACGAGTTTCCAGATCGATCGTGAAATCAGGTACCCGGTCTGGCGTGGCGGGTGGAGGCTCCAGCGGAGCATCGCCTCCTGCTCCTCCAGAGAACCCGCCATCTCCGCGGCAGAACACTGTTGACAGGCAGGTGGCAAGCAACTCGCCCTGCTCGTCAGAGATGCGTTTTTCCACGTAGACAATAGCGCCCTTTCCTTCGCCCTTATCCACCACGCTGACTACCTTGGAGCAGCCGCTCACGGTCGCCTCGCTGGGCAGTGGACGATGGATAACGACGCTTTGCTCGCCATGAACCATGCGAACAGTGTCGATCCCTGTGGAAGGCTGGCTGTCGCGCATCCAGAAACCCGGCGTGGCGATCACTGCGGCCATTGAGGGCACAGCTCGCAGCTCCGACTCCGTGACATGGGCAAGCTCTGCCTCGTTCATGGGGTCCTGGCCCATGCCGATGCCGAGCGCGTAGAGCATCGTGTCACGCTTCGTGTAGCTATGACGAACGTCGCCGGAACTCCAGTTTCGGACAATGTCGTAGTTCAACATCGCGGTCTCCTTTAGATCTGATAAATCGAGGCCTTTGGCCATTGAAATGCCGGTGGCTTCTTATCGGCGAAGCGTTGGACTGCGTCCTTTGCGTAGCCGCTGGCGGCCGCTATACCCTGATGGGCAGCTTCGTATTCAAGCATCGTGTCCAGATCCATGGAGAGCGAGCGATTGAGCGCGATCTTGGTCATCGAGGACGCCACCGGCGAAGCGCTTGCCAGCGCCTGCGCTACCTGGCGCGTTCGATCCTCCAGGCGATCCACATCTACGATCTCATTCACAATCCCCATTTCGCGGGCCTCCTGCGCACCCAGCTCCCGTCCGCTGAGCATCAAATCTTTTGCGCGATTGAGGCCCACTACACGCGGTAGCGTATAGAGCGCGCCGTAGTCTGGAATGAAGCCAATGCGCGCGAACACCATGCAAAACCGTGCGCGAGGTGTCGCAAGCACCATGTCGGCAAACAGTGCAAAGCTGAACCCGGCCCCATAGGCGGGCCCGTCGACAGCGGCCACAAGCGGCCGGTCGAGATCCGCCAGAAGCTTGACGATGCGGTGCACGCCGCGCAGCCGGTCGCGACGCGCCTCGGGCGTATCCGAATCGACATTCGCGTTAATGACCTTGACGTCACCGCCAGCGCAGAAAACCCCTCCCGCGCCAGTCAATACGACCGCGCGGACATCGCGATCCTCGCGGATCTGCAGCAGCGCCTTTTCCAGGCCGTGGTAGATCTCCGTGTTCAGCGCATTTTTCGCTTCCGGGCGGTTCAGACGCATCGTCGCCACGCCGCCTTCAATGTTCATAAGGAACGCAGGCATCTTCATCTCCTGTGACACTTCACACGCCAATGGTGTAGCCACCGTTGACCGAGAGATGCTGGCCAGTGATGTAGCTCGCCCCCGGTGAAAGCAGGAAGCACACAGGCGGGGCGACTTCATCCGGCGCGGTGAAACGGCCCATGGGCACCTGAGCCAGCACGCGTTCGCGGAACTTGTCAGAACGGACGGTCTCAGTCATTTCCGTTTCCACCACACCAAAGCAGATGGAATTCACACGCACACTCTGGGCCGCCCATTCGCGCGCGGCGCTCATAGTGATGCCAAGAACTCCTGCCTTGGCCGCACCATAATTCACCTGTCCGATCGTGCCGCGACGGCCGGCATCGGAAGAGATGTTCACTATCGACGCCGGGCTGGTGTCACCAGCGCGCCGACGTTCCACCATATGCCGGCCCACCGCTTGCAGGCATTGGAAGACGCCGGTCAAGTTCACGTCGATGACCTGCTGCCAAGTGTCGGTCGACATCGACGTAATCATGGCCGCACGCACAATGCCGGCGTTGTTCACTAAACCATGAATGGCGCCATCCGCCTCTAGAACCGAATGAACCATTTCATTCACGAAAGCGGCATCCGCCACGGAGCCGACACAGGCGCGCGCCTTGTCAGCACCCAGATCTTCAGCCAGGTTCTGCAGCTTCTCGGTTTGCACGTCAACCAGGGTCACCTTGGCGCCGAGTGCGACCGACAAGCGGGCGATCGCTTCACCGATGCCCTGTGCGGCGCCAGTGACAATAATGTTTTTTCCTTCCAGCGTGAGCGGATTGGAAGTCATTCGATTTTTCCTTTCGTGATGGATTCAAGATCGTGCAGTCGTCAGACAGCGGGCACCTGAGGCTCCTGGCTGACATGAAGTTCCAGGAGACGGTCAATCTCCGGAGAGGAGTAGCCCGCTTCCAGCAGGATCTCCCTACTGTGCTCACCCAGTCGCGGCGCCAACCGGCGCACGGAAGAAGGCGAACGGCTAAAACGAATCGGCGGATCACTGACGCGAACCCGCCCCTCGGTGGGGTGCTCCATCAGATGCCAGAAGCCCGAAGCGTCCAGTTGCGGGTCTTGCAGCAATTGCTCCTTCGATCTGACCGTCATCGCCGGCACGTTGGCCGCGTCCAGTTCTGTCTGCCACTGGGCCGTGGTCTTGGTGGCCACGATCTCGGCGAGCAACGCATATACCCACGACGAATGCTGCACGCGGGCGTCCAGTGTCGCCATACGCGGATCTCCCATCAGTTCCTGACGGCCGGCCAGGCGAAGAATGTCTCGCCAGTTGTCGTCCGTATAGGGAAGAACTGCAAGATAGCCGTCCTGAGTCGCATAGGGGCGACGTTCGGGAGTCAGTATTCGGGCATAACCCATCTCGCCTATTGGTGGATCGAACGCCGCTCCGTAGAGATGCTCGATCATGACGTAGTCGACCATGCTTTCGAACATCGGCACTTCGATGGCCTGCCCTTCGCCGGTGCGCTCACGGTGTAGCAGCGCCGCAAGCACTGAAGACACCACGTTGTAGGCTGTCGTCTTGTCAGCCACCACAGTCGGGAGATAGCGCGGATGACCTGCGGTCATTCCCTGAAGGTCTGCCAACCCGCAAGCGGCCTGGATCACATCGTCATACGCGGGCTTATCGGCCAGCGGCCCCTCTTTTCGAAAGCCATAGGTAACGCAGTGAATCAGCTTCGGAAACCGTTCGGTGATGATGCTCGGTTCCAATCCGAGCTTTGCGGCCACCTTCGGCCGCATGTTGCACAAGAACACGTCGGCTGTCGTCAGCAAGCGAAACAGCGCCTCCATGCCTTCTGACGCAGACAGATTCAATACGACGCTGCGCTTGTTCCTGTTGAGGGTCAGATGAAGCGCTGCCATTCCTGGGTTCCGGCGAGGTCCCAGTTGCCGGGTGAGGTCTCCTTGAGGCGTCTCGATCTTGATGACGTCTGCCCCCATGTCTCCCAGCATCTGCCCAGCCCACGGGCCGAGGACGACGGTGGTCAAATCGATGACACGCATGCCGTCCAACGGCCCCTTTTTTACAGAGGAACTTGATTCATTCATGGCAGCATCTCACCCAGGTTGAAAGACTGCCAGGCGCTGGCCACCTTCAGTCCGCACGAAGTCAAGGCGTACACGCGCGCCCACTCGGATCTCATCGAAGGGAACGCCCACCAGATTGGTCATGATGGTCACACCTTCATCCAGCGTGACGTAGGCAATGGCGTAGGGAACGGTCTCTCGGCGCGCGATCGAATAGGAGTAGATGCATCCCTGCCCGGCCGAGCTGTACCACTCGGTGTCACCGGATCCGCAGTACGGACATATCGAACGAGGGTAGTAGTGCGTCCGGTTGCAAGAGCGGCAGCGCTTCAGCAGGAAAACACCTTGTTCCAGGGCTTGCCAGAACGGGCGTGATTCGTCATCGACGACCGGATCTGGATATCGGCGTTCAGTAGAACTCATGCATTGTTCCCCCCCAGAATCAAGGTCGCACTGCCCATCCGGGTGCCAATGGTTCCTCCAGTCCCATGAGCCAGCGCCAGCATGCAATCAGGCACTTGCACCGCCGGATGCGCTTCGCCCCTCAACTGGCGCACAGCTTCGATCACCTTGGTCATCCCACCGCGGTTGCCAGGATGGTTGTTGCAAAGCCCGCCGCCATCGGTATTGAACGGAAGGCGGCCCACGCCCGAAATCAAGTTACCCTCGGAGACGAACTGCCCGCCTTTGCCTTTCTCGCAAAACCCGAGATCCTCCAGTGTGATCAGCACCGTGACAGTGAAGCTGTCATAGATCGACACATAGTCAATATCTGCCGGTGCAAGCCCCGCTTCGGAGAACGCGTCACGACCGGACTGGACCGCCCCTGTCTGGGTCAAGTCGAAACTCCCGCCGTTCAGATGCTTGATGGTCTGCCCTTGGCCGAGCACTTTCACACATCGATTTCCCAGCGTTCGTGCAATTTCGGGGCTTACCACCACCAACGCGCCCCCTCCATCGCTGACGACACAGCAATCGAGACGATGCAAGGGATCCGCCACCATTGGAGATTCAAGGACATCGCGCACGGTTACAGTGTTTCGCAACATTGCGAGCGGGTTGTGCTGTGCGTGCTGCGAGGCGGCCACTTTCACCCACGCCAGTTGCTCAGGCGTGGTACCAAATTCGTGCATGTGCCGCGTGGCAGCCATGGCGTAGAGGCTCACGACCGTGGGGCCGTAAGGCATCTCGAACCCCACATCAGGAGATGCTCCGTAACTCCGGGCACCCACGCTAGACAAGCCGTCCGCACGCGGGCGACCCGCCAAGGTAATGAGCGCTACCGAGCACCGCCCAGCCGCGATCGCATCCATGGCGTGCGCGACATGCACCAGGTACGAGGAGCCACCGGTCTCGGTGCTATCGATATGACTCAGATTAAGGCCGAGGTACTCCGCCATGGATAAGCCGCCCAGCCCCGGTGCGTCGCCTGCGCAGAAGTAGCCGTCTATATCGGCTTTTTCCAACCCCGCGTCCCGCAGAGCACCCATGGCGACCTCGACGTGCAATTGTGCAAGGGTCTTTCCGGTCGCCAGACGGGTGGGATGTTCGTAAGCTCCCGCGATGAATGCCTTGGCCTTCCTAGACATGGTAGCGACTCTCCCCTGCCACGCCTTGCTCAATGTGAGAAGGCCCATCAGCTTCATAGGCGCAGGGGAACACCGACAGCAGCCATCCCAGTGGCTTTATCTTCTCGTTCGTATATACGTATCTCATACGTATAACAGTACTACTGGCAAATCAGCTTGTCAATATCTGAGGCGCCGCTTCTTGCAAAAAAGACGACGGAATAACTGAACGGGATTGAAAACGACGAAGCGAACGCAAGCCAGCGGCATCAAGCAGAGCGGCTGGCTTGCATTCGAGTCAATTAGGCTCGCGGCTGTATTGAAGTACCGATGCGCCTGAAAAATACTGATGATCCAGCCCAAGAAGAACACCACATCCCAGGCTGGCGCCGCGTCCTCATTCCGGTTGAAGAGCGGCCTCGCGTACATGCGCCGCCCAGCGGGATCTTTCTTTCTCCACAAACTCACGGAACGGCTCAGCCTCCTGCGGCCAGGCTTCCATGCCCAGTGTTCGCATCCTTTCCTGTACAGCCGGTTTTTCCATGCTGAGCTTTAACTGCCGACTCCACCATCCGACAACTTCCGGCGGCAACTTGCCGGGTCCATCGATTCCGAGCCAGCCGCTGAGTACCAACGGAGGAAGCCCCGCCTCGGTCATAGTGGGCACGTCCGGCAGCAGGCCCGATCGCCGCTCCGCCATGACGGCCACTGCATTCAAGCTACCCTGCCGCACAAAAGGTAGAACGGCGCCGATATCGGAGCTGACGAAATCAATCTGCTGGCCGATTAGATCGGTCACGGCGGCGGGCTGTCCCTTATACGGAATCGCCCTCACTTGAACGCCTGTCACCTTGCTGAAAGCCACGGAGCTGACTTGCCCCGTTCCTGAGCCGAAGCCGAAAGTTAACGCGTCGGGGCGAGCACGGGCCGCATCGACCAACGCCCGCGCGGTACCATAGGGACCAGTAGCGCGAGTGACCACCACAATATCGAATCGGGCAACACGGCCGATGTGGGTCAGCGAATGCACTGGGTCCATTTTTTCCAGCGCCTTGGACAAACTCGGACCCGAAGAATGTGTCGCGCTAGAGCTGGGCATGAGCGTATATCCGTCTGGCGCAGAGCGAATCACATTCTCCATACCCAACGCGCCGAGTGCGCCAGGCTTGTTCTCGACCACTATCGATGTGCCGGTGCGTGCACGAATGTCGTCCAGAACCACCCGTGACACGGTATCGATGCTGCTCCCTGGCGGAAAGCCAATGACGAATCGAATGGGCTTTTCCGGATACGTTTGCGCTGCCGCAAAGGAAGCCCAAGCGGAGGCCGCAAAGATAGATAAGACGCCCAAAAACTGTTTTGTATTCATGATGTCTCCTGGGAATTGTGATGAATCGCTAGAGCATTTTTGAATCGTATGCTGACGAAAAACGAACGTCATTCCCGGACGGTCGGCCCTGCGCGCAGGCGGGAATGACGGCGAGAGCAGACGCCATCACTTGAGTCAAGCGCTCTAATACTTGGTCTCAGACGATGGCAATAGCTCCTTGGAGTGCTCCCCCAATCCTGGTGCATGGCGTCTAACACTTGCCGGTGTCGCGGAAAAATGGATCGGCAGGCCAGGTTGGAGCAAGCGTCCTTCGCTAGGGTGATCACTCTCTTGCCAAAAACCGATCGCCTGCAGATGCGGATCGGTCAACAGGTCATCGAAGGAGTTCACGCGGGCAAACGGAATGTCTGCATCCTCCAGCAACCTCAACCATTCAATGACCGTCTTGCCTTCCACTACGCGCTCCACGTAGGCATACAGCTCGGGGAAGTGACGACTCCTGGCCGCCTGCGTCGAATACCGCTCGTCTTGCCCCAGATGCGCTTCCCCGACCAACTCAAAGAAGCGCCTCCATTGACCGTCCGTGTAGGGGACGACGCAAAGGTAGCCATCCTTCGCTCGGAATGGCCGACGGAATTCACTCAGAAGCCGTGAATACCCAGCCTGTCCCTGCGGCGGCACGAACGTCAACCCTGCCAGATGCTCGACCGCCATGAACGACACCATGCACTCGAACATCGGGACCTCAATGGCTTGTCCGAGGCCGCTCTTCTCTCGTGCATAGAGCGCGGCCCCGATGGCACTGGTGACATACAGGCCCACTGCCTTGTCGGCAACCACCGATTTGACATAGGCGGGTGCTTGCTCCCCTGCCCCACCTTGTATCCAGGCCAGGCCGCTGGCGGCCTGAATGGTGTCGTCGATGGCTGGCCGCCCCGCGTAGGGACCACGTTCAGAATAGCCGTAGCAGCAGCAATGAATCAGGCGCGGATAGCGTGCGAGAAGAGTAGTCGGATCGAGACCAATACGACGCAGGGCCGGCGCTCGCATATTTGACATGAAGACATCACATTCTGTGATCAGCGTTTCAAGCTGCTCGCGATCACTGCTTTGCTTCATATCCAGCTGCACGCTGCGCTTGTTCCGATTCAGATTCAGATAAGCGTGGCTCATACCGAAATGTCGTTGAGGCTGGACATGACGAAATATGTCGCCTTCCATCGGTTCAATCTTGATCACTTCGGCGCCAAAGTCCCCCAGCAACTGGGATGCCATGGGCCCCATCCCGACAGTCGTCATATCCAGGATACGCACGCCTGCGAACGCGCCGGCCGTCATGAGGCACCTCCGAGAATTCGGCGTGCCAACCTCAGGTGAGGTTGATCGAGCATCTTGCCATCGAGCTGAAGCGCGCCTTGTGCCGGACTGCCCTCAAAGCCAGCAACCACACGTGCCGCCCAGTCCTGCTGTTTCGCCGAGGCAACAAAGCCTGCATGGATAGGCTTCAACTGGGCAGGATGTATGGCCAATTTGCCGGTGAAGCCATCACGGAACGCCAAACGCGATTCCTGCAGTATGCGTTCGTCATCACGCAGAGCGACGCAGACCGTATCGATCGCATGAACACCAGCTGAGGCCGCGCCAAACAGGCACAGTGAACGAGCCAGCCGGAAGGGCTCCGTGTAACCCGCATCGTCGGCGTTCTCCAGCGATCCCACGTCGGCCCCTAAATCCTCCGCGCCCCAGGTAATACCCCACAGGCGCGGCGTGGCGCCTGCAAACTCGCCAAGCCGAAACATGGAGGCGGCCGTCTCCGTAACGATAGCCAGAATGCGCGTACTCCCCCGTTCGATGTTGGCCGCAGCCTCGAACGCATCCAGATAGTGGACAACGGGTTGCAGTGAATCGCGACCGCAGCACTTCGGCAATACGATGCCAAATGGCCGCGTCTTGACAATGGCCGCCAGATCTTCCAGCAGCAGCCCCGAAGACTCCGGATTCACTCGAACCCAGAGAGGTTGCTCGGGGCGGGCTTGTGCGACCCAATCAGCAACCTGCGCACGCGCAGCCCCCTTCTCTGCGGGTCTTACGGAGTCTTCCAGGTCAAGAATCAGCGCACTGGCCTTGCTAGCCAAGGCCTTGCCGAACTTTCCGGCGTCCGTTCCCGGAACAAAGAGCAGCGATGAACTCATGTCTTGTCGCCTTCAAGCTTGCGGTGCATAAGCGCTGTGCGTTGGCATACGCACACGATCACGTTGTCCTGATTGAGCCCGACATGCTCAAACTCAACGATGCCCGCGTTGGGCCGTGAGCGACTCTCACGCTTGGACTTGATTTCCGTACGCACATGAATAGTGTCTCCGACGAAAACCGGCGCCGGAAACCGCGTCTCGCCCAGCCCAAGGTTAGCAACTGTGGTGCGCAACGTGGTGTCGTTGACCGAGATGCCAACGATCAAGCCCAGGGTAAAGAAGCTGTTGACTATGGGGCGGCCAAATTCGGTTTTCGCCGCAAAGTGCACGTCAATGTGCAAAGGCTGCACGTTCATGGTGAGCGAACTAAACAACGTGTTATCCATGTCCGTGACCGTGCGCGTCCAATCGTGCTCGACCACGTGACCTACGCGGAACTCCTCGAAATACAAACCTGCCATGCTTCATTTCTCCTTACGTTGTTGATGATCTCCAGCTTCCTCGGCTGCGCGCTTGAGCGCCTCTCCCAGCGAATTGATACGGTCTTTGGCGCGACTTGCTGGCGCTCCAGCCACGAACGCGAGCGCCGTACCATCCAGAAGAAAGGGCGCCGCGATCGAAACGGTTTCCAGCTGGTGTTCACCCAGGTTGAGATGCCAGCCCCGCTTGCGCCCCTCCTGGACTACGGCAACCAAGGCTTCTGGGGTAGAGAGCGTGGTCGGCGTGAGCGGTGCAAGTTCTATCGACCGCGCAAATTGAAGCACTTCGTCATCCGAGAGCGTTGCTAGCAAAGCTCTGCCCGACGCAGACGCATACACCGGCTTACGTTGCCCGACGAAAGCAGAAAATCGCAGCACATGCGAGGCCTCCAGTACATCTAGATAGACCACTTTGCGTTGCGAGAGCTGCGCCAGCATCACTGTTTCATCGAGCTGTGAGCTCAGGTGCTGTAGGAATTGGCGGCAACGCGGAGCCAGACGGTCGTGACGCGTCACTATCTCCGCTTCACGCGCCCATCGCCCAGTCAAGTAGTAGCGGCCTTCTGCCTGATAGGCATAGCCTTCAACCACAAGCGTCTCAAGCAACGCCAGGCAACTCGATTTCGGCAAATCCAAGGCCGCTGCCACCCTGGCCAGGGACGCCGGCTCCTTCTCCTCTGAAAAGAATCTCAATATGTCCAGCACGCGCCGTGCACTTTTTACATCACTCATAGCTATCGTTCATACATGTGAACGTTCATTCACAAACAAGAATTTATTGTGCATGAATAAGCGTGGCGAATCAAATACTGATTCAAAAAAGCGCTGCGAAAGCCGACCCACGAATCATGCAGAGGCACCGCCGAACCGACGCCAGGTCAAGCCGAAGCAATCGCTTATGCGCTGGGGTTCAGCATCTGGGCTACCTGATCGCCCATTGCAAGGTAAAGGGGGGCGGGTAAACGCGCTGGCGTATCGCCAAGTCGTCCATTTAGCATCACCTTGGCGGGTGCGCTCGCTCAGAAGGTGTGAATGAATCCGGCGTGTCCGAAAGGGCCGTCAAAAGCCGCCCGATCAAGGCGCAAAGCGCAGGCATAGCTCGGGCTATGGCGAGCATTTGTTACGCAGAGCGGGTGGGTTTTGGCGGTCAAGGCGGGCATGAGGGATTCGTTCACACCTTCTCAGGCTGAACACACAGACAACGGCTTCCATGCCCCAACTTCAACATCGCTCACGAGGACTTTCACTTATGCAGATTTCCAGCGTATTGGCACTAACAACAGCTGCCGTTTTCTCCCTGGTGACTGCCACTGCAGCGCAGGCCGAGGTGTACTCCAAAGAAACGCTGATCAAAGTGGACAAGAAGGAGGCCGGCGGCGGCAAGGGCACGCTGTCCGGTGAATACGCGTTCACGCGCGACCAGCCCACCAAGGACCAGGCCATCAAGGAAATCAGCTGGCTCACGTTGCTGCCCGGGGACTCGATTGGCTACCATAAACACACCAGCAACGAAGACACTTACATCATCGTGTCTGGCACCGGCATGTTCCGCGACAAGGACGGTAAGGACTACCCCGTCAAAGCCGGTGATGTGACCATCGTGCGCAAAAATGAGTCACACGGTCTGGTTAACACGGGCACGGTGCCACTGGTTTTCATAGATGTGATTGCCGAGCAGTAAGCGCTATCCTTTTTGAAGCGCTAGCCTGCGATGTCACTGGCGCTCATTGCAAATTTCTTGAGCAGTCTGGCGCCGACAGTCAACCCAGCGCCATAGGCCTCAGTTAACGCGATATCCAGGCCCGCCCTACCTCGCGGCTTTTAGCGCGCGGGCCGCCTACCCTCTTTACTCGCCGCGCACACCCCATGGCCCGCAGAAAACACCACCATGTCTATGTGGTTGAACTTTCCAAAGACGTGCTTTACGAGCCGCGTTTTCTCAAGAACAACCCGGGCTATGTGGAGGGCAAACCCTGTGTGTACGTGGGCATGACGGGCCTGAATCCAGATCTGCGTTTTGACAAACACAAGTCGGGCATACAGGCGAACCGGTTCGTGCAGCAGTACGGTCTGCGCCTGCTGCCTGACCTGTATGAAGGCTTCAACCCCATGAGTTACGAGGAAGCCGTCGACCGGGAAATCGAGATCGGTATCGACCTTCGCTCGGCGGGGTTTGGGGTCTGGCAGGCTTGAGCGAGATGGCGTTGCGGACCAAGTGAGCCCCAGGGACTTTAAAGGGATGTTGCAGGGAGGCGAATTCTGTTTAGGACCGCCGACCGATCTGACTCAACCAAAGTCGTGTGACACATCGAAGAAATCCGCGCCATTCCATCGCGGGCCGGGCAGCGAACTGGCAGCGCTGACGATCCGGCTGGAGACTTCAGTCGGTAAGCTGGACAATATTTTGGGAAAAGCCCGGCAGTAAGCCGTCACCACGCCCGCCATCTCGGCGAGCTGGCGGTAGTGGATGTACTGGCCGGGAGGTACTGCACTTGCAACGCCCCGCACCCGCACTTGCCAGTCATCACTCATGGCAGGCAGGTAGGCGCGCGACAGCAGGACTTCGTCCTTGACGCCGAAAGCCCCGCCACGCAGCACGCGAGCCTGAATGCCTCGGTTGCGCCCAATGAGCTTGACTGTGCCGGGGCGGCGGCGTTCCAGCAGGTAGCAGGGCTCACAATGGAAGGTCAGCCACAACAGCACCTCAGAGCCAAGACGAAGGATGTCGCCTGAGTGAAGTTCTGCGGTTGAGAAGTCGATGCGTACGTTCTCACGTAAGGCGGCCTCAGGCAGCCCGAACTGCTCGTAACCAGCGTTTCCAGCGATCAGCAGTTGCCGGGGCGAGTGCACGCTAGCGTGCCGGTCCCCAACGATGCCATAGCGGGTCATCGTTTCGACTCTCAGCTGACGTATTGGCTCAGGCTCCTTCACGACCCGGCTGTACGCAGCTTGCACTGACCCAATAGGCTGCCAAAAGGGCTCCCCTCGGGCGGGCCTGCCTGGTCTGCAGATAGGCGGCGGCAGAAGAGGGCCTTCAGTCATATGGGGTCTTGAAGTCGCGGGTCACATTGGGGCTTGTCACTGAGGCGCGCAGCAGACATTCTGACAGTAACGGCGTCGAGCGCCTTGTCCAGCGGTTTGAGGCAACGCTGCCGAAGATCGAAGTCCCCCAATGCCCTCACTTTCCACTCAAGATTATTTCTTGTTAATTATCCATCCAGCTCCAGCTAAAACATTAAATCAGTTTAATGCTGGCAGCTTGATATCGCATTTTCATTCCATTCATTAAATACCGTTAATCAATAAAGTTAACCCTCTGTCACCTACCAGCCGACTAGTGAAATTACGTACGTGGTCACAAAATTCTTATAAGAAGATACAACGATCTACGAAACGGAGACCTTCATGCTGGACAGAGACTTCAGAGATATTTTGGCAGGCATATTTATTGCTTTTGTGGGCATTTTATTTGCCCTGATTGGAATGGACTATAACTTTGGGTCTGCAAGCCAAATGGGGCCTGGCTATATGCCCGTCGTGCTGGGTTGGGTGCTCTTTTTCATGGGTATTTTGATTTTCCTTCCAGCGTGTTTCAGGAAGGGGGAACGCATTACAGTTCATTGGGATAGCCTGGCGGCATCACTGGCCTCCTTAGTGGTATTTGCATTCTTACTCAACATGCTCGGTGTATTTTTCAGCACCATGATATCGGTGTTGATTGCCAGCATACCTAAGCCCATGAGCATCTTTACTCGCTTTGCATTGTCGATTGCAATCGCAGTGATTACATGCGTTATTTTTATCGTCGGTCTCGACATGACGGTAGCCACGTTTCCAAAATTCCAAGTATTTTAAAAAATGGAACTATTAAACAATCTGTTGTTGGGATTTCAGGTTGCTTCGGACCCGACCATCCTCTGGTACTGCTTTTTTGGTGTATTTCTAGGTACTGCGGTCGGAGTTCTACCTGGCATAGGAGCCCTCGCCGCGATATCTTTGCTGCTACCCATGACGTATCACATGTCGCCCACGGCGGCTATCGTGATGCTCGCCGGCGTTTACTACGGCGCCCAATACGGAGGATCGACGGCCTCCATCTTGATGAACTTGCCCGGAGGGCCGGCGTCCGCGGTAACCTGTCTGGACGGGTACCCGATGACCAAAAACGGAAAAGCAGGCGTGGCCCTGTTCATCACCACGATTGCGTCTCTCGCGGGGGCCATGTCAGGTCTGATCCTGCTGGTGCTGTTCTCTCCGGCCATTGCCGAGGTGGGACTGAAGTTTGGTCCCTACGAGATGTTCGCCATGATGGTGATGGGGCTTGTAGCCGCTTCGTCAATGGGTACGGGCTCACCCATCAAGGGGCTGGCCATGGTAGTGATGGGTGTTTTGATGGGCATGGTGGGCACAGACGTGAATTCGGGCGTGGCCCGCTACAGCTTCGATGTCCCTGAACTGACGGACGGCATTAACCTAGTGGCTCTGGCCATGGGCCTGTTCGGTGTATCAGAAGTCATACGCAACATTCGCGCACAGGAATCGCACAGAGTGGGCAAAGTCACCTTGCGCTCCATGATTCCGACCAAGCAAGAAATGAGGCTCTCCTATCCAGCCATGGCGCGTGGTTCAGCCCTGGGATCAGCGCTGGGCGCACTGCCGGGTGTAGGACCCTCGATTGCATCTTTCATGTCGTACGCCATCGAAAAGCGTGTGGCCAAAGACCCTGGCCAATTCGGCAAAGGCGCGGTGCAAGGCATTTCGGCGCCAGAGTCTGCCAACAATGCAGCAGCTCAGACGGCCTTTGTGCCTTCTCTGTCGCTCGGTATACCAGGCGACGCCGTCATGGCCATCATGCTGGGCGCTTTGATCATCCACGGCATTACGCCCGGGCCCATGTTCATTAATGAGCAGCCCGAAATGTTCTGGGGCCTGGTGGTCAGCTTCGCCATCGGCAACATCATGCTGGTGCTGCTGAATATTCCGACGATTGGGATCTGGGTGTCGTTGCTGCGCATTCCATTTACATGGCTGTACCCTGCGATCCTCGTCTTTGTGGCCTTGGGCGTCTACAGCGTGAACAACAACGTTTTCGATGTCTACATGGTGGCGGGTCTAGGCGCTCTGGGATATCTCTTCGTGCTGCTGCGCTTTGAAGCCGCCCCGCTGCTCTTGGGCTACATCCTGGGGCCGATGGTGGAAGAGAATTTGCGCAGAGCCCTGCTGCTCTCACGCGGCGATGCCATGGTGTTCTTCCAGCGCCCCATCAGCGCCACGCTGTTGTATTTGACGATGGCCATGCTGGCCTGGGCACTGTTCTCGTACGTGCGCCGGTCAATACGTAAAACACACACTCAGCTCGCGATATGAGTTGTTAAGATAGACCCCATGGTTATTGACATCATGGGGTTTTCTTATTTAATTGAATGAAAAATATTCTATTGGTTGAGGACGACCTTGCTATTGCTGAATATATATTCAGCAACCTATGCAATAAGACCTACAAAATTACCCATGCCACTGACGCCAATGCCGGCTTGCACATGGCTCTTTCGCGCAGCTGGGATTGCATTATTCTGGATCGAATGCTGCCCATGGAGGTCGACGGAATAGACATTCTGAAGGCGCTCCGAGCCCTGGCTAATGCAACGCCCGTCATCATAGTGAGCGCCCTGGGCCAGACCGATCAACGCATACTTTGTCTGAAGGCTGGCGCGGACGACTATCTACCAAAGCCATTTTTCATAGGTGAATTAGAAGCGCGGCTGGAAGCCTTAATCCGCCGCATAGGGCAAGCGCCGTCGCCCAGTGATCATGTTTTGCAATTGGGGGATTTGCGGGTAGATCTGCTTTCGCATTCAGTGCATCGGGCGGGTGAAAAGATTCTGTTAAATCCTCGCGAATTCAAACTATTGGGCTACTTGCTCAAGCACGCGGGGCAGGCCGTGACCCGGGCCATGGTATTGGAAAATGTGTGGGAATATGACTTCCAACCCGAAACCAATATCATCGATGTGCATATCAGCCATTTGCGCCAAAAGATCGACAACAAAAATAGCCCTTCCTTGATTCGTACCATCAGGGGTGTGGGGTATCGCATTGATGCCCCCACGGCTTGAGCGGCCTCGCCAAAATGCCCTGGTTTGGCTCCCTGACATGGCAATCAAGTTCATTTCGCATGGCGCTTTGCTTCAGCGCCGTGGTGGTCAGCATCCTCGCGGGCACCTTGTCTGTGTATTACGTGGAGATTGTGGGCACGGTCAGCCAGCGGCTTGACGACTACGCCTTGCGCAGCGGCAAGTGGCTGTTGAATGTGTACAACCAGCGGGGCGAAAAAGGGCTGACGGATGAAATTCAGCGCCTGGTCAGTGACGGCATAGACAGTCAGGATGAAATCATCATCTACCAAAGCCGTCAAGGCAGCGTTTGGGCCGGTAATGCGGTAGCGGACCTCACGCACCTCCAGCCCACTACGGATTTGCAGGACTTGCCATTCGAGCAGGAAAGCCGACGCTTCATTGGCCGGGTGCAAATTCATGACCTGGGGCAAGACCGATTCTTGATTGCAGGTGGAGACGCACAGGCACTCGTCGAAATCCGGCACCACTACATGAAGGCCACGGGATTCGCCATAGGTCTGGCGGTGGTGTTGTCCTTGCTCGGGGCTCTGGCTTTTCGCAGGCTCATGGATAAGCGCGCGAGCGACATACGCAGGGCCATACGGCACGCGGGCCAGGGTAACTTGCGTTTTCGAATCCCCATGAATCGAAAGAGCGACGAGTTCACCCTGCTCGAGGAAGACATCAATCAGATGCTGGAGCAGCTGGAGCAATTGGTGCATGGCATTCGCCATGTGTCTCACATGGTGGCTCACAATCTGCGCACCCCCCTGAACCGCACCTTGCATCACGTCCATGCGGCCATGCATTCGGCCGAGGCTCTCAGGCCCGCCCTCCTGGAGAAAGCGCAGACAGAGCTTGATCAGCTACAGCGCCTGTTCACCAAGATGTTGCTGTTGGCGGAAGTGGAAGCTGGGGTGGGTCAGCAAGATTTCTTGCGGCTGGATCTGAAGGAAGTCTTGCAGGAGGTTCTGGAGTATTACGAGCCGCTGTTCAAGGACAGGGAGGTCAGCCTGCACCTGAACGCCAAGCCCGGGTGCCATGTGCGAGGTGACACCCACATGCTCGCCAACGCCCTTTCAAACCTGTTCGACAATTTCCTGAAATATGGCGTGAGTGATTCGAGCGAGTCACAGCAACGCCTCGACATCCGCCTGGACGTGCAAGCCGACGTGGTGCAACTGAGCTTGCGCGATTTCGGCAACGGTGTTTCAGAGGGTATGCTGCACCGCTTGGCTGAGCACTTTGTGCGCGATCCGCAGCATCAACAACTGCCCGGGCATGGCCTGGGACTGGCCAGTGTCAAAGCGATCGTTCGGCTCCATCATGGGGAAATTCGCTGGCAGCATGGCAACCCCGGCCTTGAAACCCGGATCAGATTGCCGTGGGCACCACCCGTGACATGAATTCCCCCGCTCATACTACGGAACCGACTTATACCGTCTGATGACGATGGACAACAGCCAAGCAGGTGAGGCATCCAGTGCACGACCAGTTTTCATAACCAAGGAAAATCAAAATTGCGGATTCGATTATTGCCGGTCAGGACTGCACGCTTGCACCCCTTCGGCCAGAGTGTGCTGTGCCATTGGTACGAACTTCGGGGCGAAGTGCTGTGAGCTCGGCATCTCCGACTCAGAGCCCGTTGCAGGGCCGTGATCTGACCGCGGCGTTGGGTGTTGTGATCATCTGGGGCCTCAATTTTGTGGCTATGAAGCTGTCGCTGAGAGACTTCACGCCGTTCCAGCTCGGCGCGATACGCTATGTGTTTGCGGCGCTGCCGCTGGTGTTTCTCGTCAAGCGGCCACAGTTACCCTGGCGCTGGCTGCTGTATTACGGATTGGCGCAGGGGGTGGGCCAGTTCGGCCTCCTGTTCGTCGCACTGCAGGCGGGCATGACTGCCGCGATGGCTTCAGTGGTGATGCAGACGCAGTTGTTCTTCACCACGCTGCTTGGCGTCGTGTTGCTGCACGAACGCATCTCAGGTCCATTGCGCGTCGGCCTCGCGTTGGCAGCCGTCGGCCTGGCTTGCTTCGCGCTGAACTTTTCAACCGGTGGAACGGCTTCTGGAGGCACCACGCTGCTCGGCTTGCTGCTTAACCTAAGCGCCGCGGCAATGTGGGGGACTGCCAACGTGATCACGCGCAAAGCACAGCAAGCGCATCCTGACTATGACGCTCTAGGTTTCGTAGTGTGGAGCAGCATCGTACCTATCATGCCGTTCGTTGCGCTAAGCCTCCTCTTCGATCCGCCGGCTCTGCGCTGGCAGTGGCTGCACGCCAGCCCGGGCGCCTGGCTCGGCGCGGCCTACCTCGGTTGGATAGCGACGATTCTCGCGTATGCCATGTGGACCGGCCTGTTCAAGCGCCACCCAGCCAACCGCGTCGCGCCTTTCAGCTTGGGAGTACCGGTTGTAGGGTTGGCCGCTGGCATGGGCTTGCTGGGTGAACGCATCACAACTTGGCAATGGGCCGGAATTGCGTTTGTGCTGGTAGCCCTGATCGTGGTGATGTTCGGTGGATCGCTTGCACGTCGCGCCCGAAACCACGCAACCGGAACGGACGGTGCGCGACGTCCGTGACATCCGCGCGCGATGCTGTCCCGTCAGTTCATCACCGGCGCGCAAGCACCTCGGCTGCTGTCAGCGTCATCAAGCGGCGAAGTGTGCCGCAAGGGCATGTTGCAGCAGCACGGTAGGGCCATCAAAGGGATGCGGCGGTGGCGCTCCGCCGGCCGAGCTGAACTGCGCCACCACCAGTTCGGCGCGCGGTGACACGTAGATTCGCTGGCCATACCGCCCTGATGCAGTGTAGCCCTGCATGTCATCGTGCATGTTGAAGAAACAGTTGCGATAAGACCCCGTAGGCATGAGCGCATGGCGCGGCGAGGCGGCAAACAAGGCACGGTCGCCGCCACGCCGCGTATCCGCTACAAAAGCTTCGGGCACGATCTGCCGACCATTCCAATAGCCATTGTGGCGCAGCATTTCGCCGAACCGCGCCATGTCGCGCAATGTTGTCGCCAGACCGCCCGCTGTGAATTCGGCACCCAGCCGATCCACAGTGATGAAGGCATCGCGCTGAGCGCCCAAGGGAGCGAAGATGTACTCTGAATACAGGTCGGCGATGGCGCGCCCGGTGGCCCGGCGCACCACCCAGGCCAGGGCCTCCACGGTGCCGTTGTCGTAGTAGAACTGCCGTCCGTGCTGGCCAGCGGGCGGCTTGCGCAGCACGAACTCGTAGAAATCGGCCGCGGAATCGGGCTGCAGAGGCAAAAGACCCAGGATCTCGTAGACGCCCCCGTCCTGCTGGCCCATGCTGGTATCACGTCCAGCAATCAAAGAACGTTGGATGCCCGCCTGCATGTCCAGCAACTGCTGCAAGCTTGCGTCCCCCATGGCAGTCCCACGCAACTCGGGCACGTAATACTGCGCCTCGGCCCCGAAATCCAGCACTTTCTGCCCCTGCAAGATCCCGCACAACACGGCCATGAAAGACTTGCTGACCGAAGCGGTACCGTGCAAGGTGCGGGGCAACATGTTGTGGAAGTAGCGCTCGTAGACGATGCGGCCCCGGTGCAGCACCAAAAAGGCATCCACCTCCAGGCTCGCAAGCACCTGCTGCAGCGGAGCCGACGTGCCATCCAACCCCGGCACCGGCAGCGCATCAAGTTCCTGCGGAACCTCGGGCAGCGGGCTTGTCGGGCCGTCGCCGCGCCAGATCTGCACACTGGGCACTTGCATGGAGCGGTTCATCAAGCTCCAGCGCAGGAAAGCAGGCTCATGCCAGTTTTGCGCAGAGATGCGGGCTTCGGGTGCGGGCGGGAAGCCCTGCATGACGGCTGCGGCATAAGCAGCGGAAGAAGCATCAGCATTCATTTCGGTTATCTCCGTATCATTTTTTTCCGGGCGCCGCGTTCGTGGGACGACCAGGCTGCCTTGGTGTCAGTCCGCGTACACGCCTGTCTTCTGCACAATCGCTGCCCAGGCCTCGGTATCGGACTTCACCTGCCGCGCCATGACGGCGGGACTCATGGCGCGCCAAGATGACCATAAGTCCTCCCGCTTTTTCGCCCACTCCGGTGTCCCGTTGAGTTGGTTGATCGACTGCGCGAGTCTGTCGACGATGCTCTGCGCGGTTCCGGCTTTGAAGAAATACCCTGTCCAACCCATGCGCTCATAACCCGCGTGGCCCAATTCCTTGAAAGTAGGCACGTCAGGCAGGAACTTGCTGCGTTCATCGCCTGTAACAGCCAATACCCGCAAGCTGTTCTTCGTCAATAGCGGGCGCAATGTGAAGGTGTCGTACATGCCGTACTGCACATCGCCTGCCAGCATGGCAAGCAAGCCGGGATTGCCGCCCTTGAAGGGAATATGCGTGGCCTGAAAGCCCATGTCATCCGCCAGCTGAAATCCGTACAGGTGCGATGGTGAGCCGTTGCCCACCGAGCTGTAGTTCAGTTGACCACTCTGCCGACGCGCATACTGCAGCCATTCCTTCAGTGTCTTCTCAGGGCGCGAAGCGGGTATGGCCAGCCCGATCGGAGACAGACCTTGAATGGCCACGGGCACCAGGTCATTCTGGGGGCTGTAGGGTAGCTTCCGGTTGAAACTTGGCAGGATGGTCATCGATGCATTGCCCAGCAGCACACTGTTACCGTCTGCCGGTGCGTTAAGGACTGACTGGTGGGCAAGCACCCCACCCGCACCGGGTTTGTTGTCGGGAACCAGCGTCGCACCTCCCAACAAAGGCGCCAAACCCAGCATGAAATCCCGCATGCGCAGGTCCACCGGATCACCGGCCCCGGACTGCGAGACGAAACGCACTATGCGGTTGGGCCAGACCGGTGCCTGCCCAAACCCCGGCAACACGGGACAAAACACGGAGGCGGCCGCAGACTGCATAAGCAGTCGACGACGAAGTGAGAGAGCCATGGTCCGGAATCCTTTCAACGTGGAAACGTGCAGTGGCAACTTGACGGTCGCCGAGCCATGCATGCTATTGGATGCCTATCGGTCGTCACACTCAATAATCGAATAAGAAGTTCTGATAACTGTGCGTTATGGCGTGAGGATGGCTCGGTCCACGCGCATCGCCGATAGATACGCGGCACACGATCGCCTTGCGATCTGGAGCATCCATGGAACCGGGACGACTTCGCTGTTACTCATCATGGATGAATTCACTTACAAGTCGTTCCCTCTTGCCCCCGCGGCAACCGCGCGGTTCCAATATTCGTTTCAGGATACTCACCAATCAGCTTGACTCAGGCTACTGTGAAACCGCAGGGGCTGCACGTGTTGTCAGAACCCTGGCCTGGTCTATTCAGGCCCTGGTACTTGGAACGATTCTGGGGTGCGGTGGTGATAGAGATTCCCACGAGCCGGTGGCCTCTTCCGCCCCCCTATCTACTACGGAGTTGGTAGCGGTAGTCTCCGAAGACTCCCGCCCGCAACAATTACGTGAAGTCATGCGGCCTAAAGCTGCCGTCGTTGACTCAACCGTCGTGCGACTGGATACCTTTCAGTACGTACAAGAGCCTTCTTCGAACTGGGGCCCCATGAAGATCGGGACCGTTCGGGAGGTCGAGGCGACCGCGCAGCCTGACGATTTTTTTGCCAGGCTGAAGTGGCGGGTGGCAGTTGACGGAAAGCAGACCGCAAGCATCAGTTTTGAGTCACCTCCTGCGCGAGGTATTCGCCTTGGGCTACAGATTGGCCTCTTGCCTATGGACAGCGTGTTTCGCGTATTCGGCTCGGAAGATGAAGAGGCAGTGGAAATTGACAGTTCCGTCATAGCGCAGATCGTCCAGCTCAACCTCAATGCCGCGGTTCCAGACCAGGTAGCGCGTCTGTATTGGTTGCCGATCCTCAAAGGAGCTCGTGTCACGCTGGAAATAGACCTGCCTGCGCAGACCCCGCGTTCGGCAATGGTTCTGTCTGTTCCGCAGCTGTCTCATCTTTGGTAAAGCTTGGGCTAGGGGCGGTGTGTATCACGCGAGCCCAACTGAGTCCGCGTCCCGTGATCAAACGCACGGCATTAAGTTGAGTGTCCTCAATTCTTCCGATTTACAAAATGCTACAGCGTGTTATAAAACCTTCTAGAGGACGGCTAAGTAACAAGACCGCGAGGAAGCTATGCAACAAGGGCATTTCATGACTGGGAAGGCAACATCAAAATTGGAGCATGGCTCACGCTTGGTGCGTAACGCCGGTTTCCTTTTCCTTGCCCTCATGGTGGGATCGATTCTTGGATGCGGCGGAGACGGCGAGGGTCAGGAATTCGTTGGCGCACTCAAGGAGTCTGCCAACCTCACAAAAACCGCAACTGCAGATGCGCGGTTAGAGCAGATCCGTGAAGTGATGCGGCCTAAGTCCGCTGTGGTCGATTCGCCAGTCGTGCTCCTTGGTCCATTTGAAAAAACGGAATCCACATCCAAGAAAGAAGGTGCCTTGCAGATCGGCTCCGTTCGGAATGTAGAGGCCACGCTACAAGCCCAGGACTTCCATTCCAGGCTGAGCTGGCACGTCGGCATTGACGGCAAACAGACTGCGAGTATCAGTTTTGAATCGCCCGCTGCGCATGGCTTGCGGCTTGGCCTGCAGATACACATGCTGCCGATGCGCAGTGTGTTGCGCGTATCCGGCTCGCAACAAGATCTCGCGGTGGAGTTAGATAGCTCCGTACTCGCGCAAACCGTCCAGAACAACCTCAATGCCGGCCTGCCGGAAACGCAAGCGCGCCTATATTGGCTTCCCACCACGAGAGGAGCGCGTACTACGCTTGAAATAGAGCTTCCTGCGGACATCCCGCGTTCCGCTTTGGTGCTGTCCGCTCCGCAGCTTGTTCATTTATGGATCCTGCCCGAGAACGCGGACGAGGAACTCGACATCACAAAGGCCACCGCTGCGAGCTGCCATCGAGATGCCACCTGCAGTCCAGCTTTTGACACTACCGCCAGATCGGTCGCTCGCATGATCTACGTGGAAAATGATGATGCCTACAGTTGCACCGGCACCCTCATGGCAGATTGGAACGACACGGGAACCCCCTACTTTCTAACCGCTCAGCATTGCATTTCAACCCAGGCTGTCGCATCGACCTTGGAGACGGCCTGGTTCTACAAGTCAAGTTCTTGCGATTCAACTTCGGTCGACTCGAACGTGCGTTATGTGCGGGGTGGCGCAACGCTTCTTTACGCCAGCGCTGCAACAGACACTTCCTTCTTGCGTCTGAATTCGTCACCGCCCGCTGGGGTGGTTTTCGCGGGCTGGGACTCCAACACTCCCCGGCCCCCAACCTCTGTGACCGGAATACACCACCCCAGAGGCGACCTCCAGAAGATCTCCACAGGAATATTGAACAACTTCCTCAGTTGCAATCGGGTCGAACTAAGCGTGTTGTGCACTGCGTCTACAGCGTCAGCGGGAAAATTCATGCAAGTGCGCTGGAGCGCCGGAGCTACCGAGGGCGGCAGCAGCGGGAGCCCGCTGTTTTCCGAGAACAATGGCAATCGGTATGTCATTGGTCAATTGAGTTCGGGAAGCGTGAACACCTGCGGCGCAATCCGAAACAGCCAATACGGGCGCTTTGACCTTGCCTATCAAGCTGCCCTGAAACAATGGCTTGGACCTAGCACTACGCCACCTAGCGGAAACCTCACCTCAGTATTTCGATTTTTCAATCCCAGGACAGGTGCCCATTTCTACACGAACAGCGTTTTGGAACGCGACTTCGTAATTTCCAACTACCCTGTATTCAACTATGAGGGCCCGAAATTCAAGGCCGCCGCTCAAGCTGGTCCAGGCCTTGCACCTGTCTATCGATTCTTCAATATCAAAACGGGCGCACACTTCTACTCAATCAGCGCGGCAGAACGTGATTTTGTTCTGGACACCTACCCTCAGTTTCAATACGAAGGGCCCACCTGGTATGCGCAGCCCCAGGCTGGCAATAACGCTGATCAGATGTATAGATTCTTTCACCTGAAGAATGGTGTTCATTTCTATACGCTCATCAAAGCGGAAGCTGACTTCGTACGCGCCACCTACCCTGATTGGCAATATGAGGGCGGTGTGTACTTCGCCTGGCCCAACTAAGCCGGCGTTCGTCGTCACGCTCAGCCTTGTTGATTGAAGGCCTTATTTCTGCTTTCAGGCTTGGCCACCTTCCATCGCCAATATCCCTTTGGCGATGGTATTGCGTTGGATCTCACTGGTACCCGTGACGATACGGTACATGCGCAATCGACGGAAGATGAACTCCACAGGGTGGTCTTGCGTTACGCCGACGTTGCCATGTATCTGGACAGCTTTGTCGGCCACCTCAAAACAGCGCTCCGACACGAAGAGCTTGCACATGGACGCTTCGGTACGAATGTCGTGACCTTGATCCACCTTGCGCGCGGTCGCCAGGATCATGTGCTCGCAAGCGTACAGGCTGGTGGCCATATCCGCCAACATATGCTGAATGGCCTGAAACCGGCTGATGGACCCGCCAAACTGCTTGCGTTGCTGTGCGTAGTCTAATGAAAGCGCATAGGTCTGGCGCGCCAGCCCCAGCATGGTGGGGCAATGCAACAGGCGGTTGGTGTTGATGCGGTTCATGGCGATATGAAAGCCTTGGCCCTCTTGGCCGATGACGTTTTGAACCGGCACACGCACGTTTTCAAAGATGATGTCAGCATCCACAAACTGGCCGCTCATGGGCACACAATCGTAGTCAAGACGAACGCCGGGGGCGTCCAGATCCACGAAAATGGCGGAAATGCCTTTGGCGCCTGCTGCTGGGTCTGTCACGCACATCAGGATGGCCGCATCCGCAAATGTCGAGGCGGTGATGAAGTGTTTCCTGCCGTTGATGACGTAGTGATCGCCGTCGCGTACCGCCCGGGTCTGAATGCTGGCAGCGTCAGAACCGGATTGGGGCTCCGTCATGGCAAAGCAGATGCCCTTTTCGCCGTTGACCACTGGTTCCAGGTATTCAGCTCTCTGGTGAGGGGTCAGGTATTTCACCAAGGAGCCGATGCGGGAGGGGCCGCCCCAGTCTCCCAGTACGTGGGGGAACAAGATGGCGCCGGATGCTGCGGCGTCGTCTTTGAGCAGGCAGTGCTGCTCTATGCTCAGGCCGCGCCCACCCAGCGAGACAGGGAGTTGAACACCGTAGAAGCCCAATTCGCGACAACGTTGCCAGATCGAGCGGATGAGACTGCGATCGAATCGGTCCTTGAAACCCAGCCCCAGTCGTTTTTCGAGCGGAACCAGCTCGGATTTAAGATAGTCGTTCAATCGGGCACGAAGTGATTCAAACGGCTCACTGGCATTCGTGGCTGAAATGTCTTGGTGGGTCGATACAGAGGCGTTCATGATGTTTACTCGGTTCGGGAGTGGCGATGAGAATTGATGACTTGCGCTACTTTGTGGCGGTGGCTGAACATGGGCATGTAGGCCGTGCGGCGCAGCGCCTGGGCGTGACGCAACCCGCGCTGACCAAAGGCGTGCAGCGCCTGGAGGCCAGCCTGGGGTTGCAGCTGTTTGAACGCACTTCCAAAGGCATGACATTGACCACGGTGGGCGAAGTCTTCTTTGAACGCGCCAAGCATGTGTGTATGGACCTTGATGAGGCGGTACAGCAAGCCGAAGATTTGCACCTGGGCGCCATTGGCACCATCCGCGTCGGCGTGTCCCCACCATTTGCTGATAGCCTGGTGACGGAGGCTTTTGTGCAGTTGCTCAAGCAAAGACCTGGCGCCAAGGCGCGCGTGACCATCGGTTTGAATGACACCTTGTTAAGCTCCTTGAGGCTGGGTGATCTGGACATCACGGTGAACGCTGTAGATGACGTTGAGCCTGACGACCTGCACTATCAAGTTCTGTTTGACGATGAACTGCGGGTGGTTTTGCGCGAGCATCACCCGCTGCTGACCAAGCAGAACTTGAAGCTTGCGGACCTGGCCGCGCAGCAGTGGGCACTTCCGGGGCCTCAGGTCATGGCTCGGCGCAGGATAGAAACGCGCTTTGCCGACATGGGGTTGCCCCCGCCTGATGTGGTGTTTCAAACCGACACCTCGATGACGCTGGCACCTTCCATCTTGCGGCGCACCGACTTGCTTGGCTTGATAAGCAAACAATCATTGCGCTCCAGCGCAAGCCGTGGCCTGGTGGCACTGGACTTGAGTGATGCCTGCTGGTCACGCCGTATTGGCGTGATAACCCGCAAGGGCGCCTATCTCTCGCCGCTGGTGCAGCGCTACATTGAAGTACTGAGCGGGCGGGCCCAAGAGTTGCTGGCATAGCCGCCGCCCTCAAAGTTTCAGATTGCGAATGACCGCACTGAAGGCCTTGGCTTCCTGAACTGAGAACTGCTTCATCTGGGCGGGCGTCGTCGGCGTGGCAACAAATCCCTGCTCTTCGAACATGCGCTTCAAATCTGCGCTCTGAAGGGCTCTGTGTGCACTCTGGTTGAGCCGCTCCACAATGTGGGCGGGCGTGGCCTTGGGCGCTGAAAGGCCGGCCCAGCTTCCTGTATCAAGATCTGTGACGCCCAATTCGGACAGAGACGGGATCTCTGGAGCGACTTTTGAGCGCGCCTTGCTGGTAAGTCCCAGCGGAACAACTTTCTTGTTCTTGATGAAGCTCAGCGCCGGGCCAATGGCGATGATGCCAAGATCAATGTTGCCCGCGATCAGATCGGTCATGACATTGGCGCCCCCTTTGTAGGGCACGTGCAGAACGTCCAGCCCCATCTGCTGTTTGACAAGCTCGAAGGTCAAATGCATGGACGTCCCCACCCCGGGCGATCCATACGAGAGTTTGGCGCCACTATTGAGCTTGTCTCTCAATTGCTTGAATGAGGTGATGCCACTGGCCGGAGATGCCATGATCACGTGCGGCGCAAGACTAAGCCGGGAAATGGCCTGGAAGTCATTCAGCGGGTCGTAGTCCAGCGTTTTATATATATCGCCAGCGGTGGCGAGGTTACCGCCGTAGAGCAAAAGCGTTTGGCCATCCGGCTTGGCCCGGGCCACCTTGCCCCCAGCGATCGTGCCGCCGGCGCCCCCGGTGTTTTCAACAATCATGGGCTTGCCCAAATCAGCCGCCATGGCCAATGCGACTGCGCGGCCAATGGAGTCAAACTGACCGCCTGCAGAAAAAGGGACGACCAGCGTCACAGGGCCCGTGGGATAGGGCGTTGCTGAATGGCTCCAGACAGGTGCGGCGATGGCGGCACCCGCACCCAGGCGCTGAAGCATGCGTCTGCGGTTGATGGGCAAAGCAAAGAGGAAACCAGGCTTCTCGTTCATGTTGTCTCCTTGTACGTCGTAGTGTGAACTTCGCAGGAAGCTCCGTGGCAGGTTCGGTTGCAAGTTTCGTTGGCATAGGTCGGCCTGCTGATAGCGCAATGTGGCCGGGCGATAACTCAGCGGAATCAAGCGAGCCATAACGGGGCGGCATCAAACCGGGCAATCTGCTTATCAACGACGCTGAAGCACGCTCCTAGCATTGCCTTTATCCGACGCTCACAGGACGCTGAGCACCGCAATCCCAGGAGACTTTCATGAACCAAGGCAGATTCATTACCCGCAACGCACGGTACTTTCCGCAACAACCGGCAGTGATTTTTCAAGATCAGGTCATGAGCTTTCAACAGCTGGACCGTCGCTCCAGTCGTTTGGCCAACGCGCTGCTGGGCCTGGGGCTGAAAAAGGGTGACCGCGTGGCTTTCCAGATGACCAACAGGCCGCAGATCGTGGAGATTGAGATTGCGCTTTACAAAGCGGGCCTCGTCAAGATGCCACTGAATGCGCGCCTGTCCGCTAACGAGGTGGTGGACGTGATCGAGAACGGCGGACCCCGTGTTTTCATCGTAGGCGATTCACACACAGAGTTGGTTCAATCCGTCATGGACCGCGTGGAAGTGCCGCACTACGTGGCCTGCGGTGCAAAGGTAGCGGGATGGTTCGAATACGAGTCCTTGCTGGAACAAGCCAGCGACATCAGCCCGGACGTGGAGATGCAGGCTAATGATCTCGCAGTGCTGCACTACACCTCCGGCTCTACCGGAAAACTCAAGGCCGCGATGCAGACCGTGGGCAACAGGCTGTCGCACCTGCGCAAAGTGGGTATGCATCGCATGCGTGTGAGCCCTGGCGACGTACTGGGCTTAAGCGGCCCACTTACCCACGCGAGCGGCATGTTCATGCAGCCGTTTCTCTATCAGGGTGGAACCCTGCTGATTCAGGATCGGTTTGACCCTGATCTGCTGCTTTCCGCCATTGAGCGCTGGAAGGTGAGCTATACCTTCATGGTGCCCACCATGCTCAACAAATTGACGACGCATCCGGGCGTACGCAACTACGACATCAGCAGCCTCAAGCAGATTGCCTATGGCGGCGCGCCCATGGCGCCCGCACGCATTCGCGAAGCCTGGGAAACCCTGGGACCGGTATTGTCACAAGGCTATGGCGGTGGTGAGACCACGGGCGGCTTGATCTTGTTCGACACCGCATCGCATGCACGTGCATTGGCCGAGGTACCCTCGCGCCTGGCCTCTTGCGGGCGGCCCATTGGAGAGTCCCAGTTGATCGTGGCGGATGCCGAAGGCAATCCGGTCAGGGGTGATGCCGTGGGCGAAATCGTGGTCAGAGGTCCGGATGTTTTTGCCGGCTACTGGGGCGAGCCCGAACTGACTGCGCAGGCGTTCAATGAGCAAGGCTGGCTCAAGACGGGCGATCTTGCCAAGGTAGATGATGAAGGCTATGTCTACATTGTCGACCGCAGCAAGGACATGATCATCTCCGGTGGGTTCAATATCTATCCAACCGAAATTGAGCAGGCGCTCTATCAGCACCCCGCCGTGTATGAAGCTTGCGTGGTGGGCGTACCGGATGACATCTGGGGTGAGTCGGTGAAGGCAGTGGTCGTGCTTCGCTCCGGTAAGAACGCAAACGATGCCGAACTGATCAATCATTGCAAGAGCGCGCTGGCCGATTTCAAGAAACCGCGCTCAATTGAATTCGTTGAAGAGTTGCCCCGCAATCCCAACGGAAAAATCTCTCGCAAGATCGTTCGAGACCGCTACTGGGCGGGACGTGAGCGCATGGTAGGTTGAAGCACCCCTGTGGCGAGACCTGAACCGGCAGTGCAAGACCGAAGAGGCTCAACCCTTGCTGATGTCCTGGGCTCGGGGTTGGCGCACGTAACGCAAGTGAGTCGCGTCTGAACCGTCAAGTACTCGGTCAATGCGAAAACGCGGCGACGAATCCGGCAAGTTTTCAAAAAGACGCCGCCCTCCCCCGAACAACACGGGAGCCAAGGCGATCTCCAACTCATCCACCGCATCCAGGCTCAGGTATTGCTGGATCACATCGGCGCCGCCTGCAATACGGATGTCGCGAGTGCCTGCGGCTTCGCGAGCCAACGCGAGGGCACGCTCAGGCCCATCGTTAACGAAGTAGAAAGTCGTTCCGCCCGGGCGCTCCCAGGGCTTGCGTTTTTCATGGGTCAAGACATAGACCGGTGTGTGAAACGGAGCCTCTTCCGGCCAGGCGACTTCACCCTGATCGAACATCCGCTTGCCCATGATGTTGGCACCGATGCGCTCAACAGTACTGCGAACCAGGTCATTGACCGGTCCCGTCTCTCCCCCAGGTCCTAGTTTGAGGAGGTTCTCACGAAAGTACTGCTGCTTGAGTATCCAGGCCATCATCGCGCCCCACTTGGCGCCCCAGCCTTTGTATCCAGGATCACTCATGATCATGCCCTCTGGGGCCATGTAGCCATCGAGGCTGAGACCAATATTGACGAATACCTTGCTCATGACATTCCTTCGCATAGTTGAGCGCCAACGCCACACATGCACCTGTGTTGGCTTGGCTCGAACTGCGAGATGTTCAAGCAAGCCTGGGTGCCAACACGGCTGGCAGTCGGCATTTTCATTGTGTACGCTGTCCACAAGCATATCCTGAAAGTGAGCATGCGAGCGCAACGTTGAGCATTCCTTGAGGTAAGGTAATGGACCATGACCTCCACCAGCTCCACTGTCCTTACACCACCTCATCCTGCGATCGGGCTTCTGGTGCAGCAGTGGCGTAAGCGTCGCCGGATCAGTCAGATGCAATTGGCTTTTGATGCCGGGCTGTCGACACGGCATTTAAGCTTTATTGAAACGGGCCGCTCCCGCCCCAGCCCGGAAGTGTTGATCTCCATCGCAGGCCAACTGGATGTGCCGTTCAGGGAACGCAACGTCATGCTGATGGCTGCAGGGTACGCACCCCGCTACCCACAGAAAAGCCTGGACGCACCGGATATGCAGCCCGTACACACCGCGCTGACGCGTTTGCTGCAAGCACATCAGCCATATCCCGGGCTGGTGCTGGACAGAAAATGGAACGTGGTACTGGCCAATCCGGCCGCCATGTCATTGGCGAGCCTCTTACCCGAGTCGCTGCGCACGCCTGCAATCAACATCTACCGTGCTTCTCTGCACCCTGAAGGCTTGGCCCGCTTCACGCGCAATCTGGAGGAATGGGCACCTCATCTACTGGCCAATCTGCGACTGGCCGTGGAAGGCAGCGGGGACCCGGAATTGATCGCACTGGAAGCCGAAGTACTGGGGTACCCTGGCATGCAGGCAGCATCTCGCCGTGAGCCGAGCGAGCAGGGGCTGCTCATTGCCTGCCACCTGGATCTGCCCATGGGAAGCCTTTCCATGTTCAGCACGGTGACAAGCTTCGGCACTCCGCAGGATGTGACCTTGCAGGAACTTTGTATCGAGCTTTTCTACCCCGCTGATGCAGCCAGTGAGGCGATGATGCGCAGTTTGGCGACATGACCTCTGAGGTAATCGACGGCAGGCGGCTCATTTCTTAAAGTGAACCCACCCAGGCACGGTGCCTGGACTCATGGAGGTTCATATGTCCAATGTCGCCATTCACTCATTCCTTAAAAACGTCCTCTTGCTGGACGCAGTGACCGGAGTCGCGGTAGCAGCACTGCAGTTGGCTCTGCCGCAACTTCTCAGTTCCTGGTTGGGATTGGCCGTGCCGCTTCTGGTGGGAAGCGCCTTCCTGCTTCTGGGCTACGTGGCTTTGCTCCTGTGGATGGCCTTCGCCGGTCGCGTGGGGCGCTGGGTGTTGCAGTTTCTCGTGTGGGCTAACGTGGCATGGGCGCTTGCCTGTCTGGCACTGGCCATCGGTATGACTGGAGTCACCAAACTGGGCATGGCTTACCTGGCAGTACAGGCGATTACGGTACTTGCCTTCGCAGGCTTGCAGTGGCACCTGGGACGTGAAGGCCGCGCAAAATCCCTTTCCGTGCAGGGCGCTTAGGGGGGCGAGCGGTCAATCCGCAGCCAAGGCCACCGCTCTTGATAGCTAATCGCCTTGGCTTCAAACTGCCGCAGATCTCGGTACAGAGGGTTGGGGCGCAGTACCCCCGCGGCCAGGTCAGTCAAGCCATCAGGTGCGTACAGCTGGCCCGTAGCGACATTGATCCCTACACGGGTGCAGGCGACCAGGTAGCGATCGATACCTTCACGCGCATGCCGCAACTGTGGATACGATGCATTGAACCGTCTTTGGTACCAGAGATGCACCCGTGCCTGGTTCCTTACTTCTACCTTGACACCTAAATCAACACTGGCCTTGAGAGCACGCTGGATAACGCGATCTTCTGCCTCCTCACTCAAGTCTGAGTCATCGAAGTAAAAGATATCGTAGTCATTGACGCCCCAATGCGCGGGAAGGCCCGAATGAAGGTTCCACACGGCTTGGAATAGACAGCCAGCCGTCAGATAGCACTGGGGAATTTCCAGATCCCGAAGGCGGTGGAGCAGCTGTAAATTGATGGGATTGCGCAACGCAATTGAAATGAAATCGGCAGGAGATAGCGACGCTGTGGGCATTCCAAACTTATAGCATTTAAGCGCCGTCCGGTGCGCGCGGGAGAAAGCGCGCCCCTCAGGAGCGCTTGCTGTCGCGAGAATCGGGCTCAGCCCTTATGATGCCGACACCGCACGCTGAGGCTGCCATGCAGCTGGATTGACCACATGCTTTGGCATACTTCCGCGCAAGCCCGTGATAACGCTTTCCGCCACTGACATCGCTACGCGTTCAATCGACTCGTGTGTAAAAGTCGCCATGTGAGGGGTTACCGTAATTCCCTCTACCCCAATCAAGCGACTTTGGCTCCCAGCGCCCTGCTCACGAAGCACATCGACGGCGGCACCAGCGAGTTGACCGTTGGCAACAGCTTCTACCAACGCCTCCTCATCTATCAATCCACCTCGTGCAGTATTCACAAGGTAGGAGCCGCGCTTCATTTGCCCCAGCGTAGCCCTATTGATCAGGTTTTCCGTCAACGAAGTAAGCGGCACGTGAAGCGACACAATGTCGGCTTTAGCCAGAGCTTCCTGGAGCGAGCAGTAGTGGACACCGTGGGCAAGCTCAAAGTCACGGTCGGGCGTGCGGCCCACTGCCAATACTTCCATGTCGAAACCGCGAGCTCGCCTGGCAACGCCCCTGCCAATCCGACCCATGCCGATCACGGCTATCGTCTTCTTCCAGAGTTCAGTTCCAGTCACCCGGTCCCAGCCACCACGGTTCACACCAGCAGAGGCGCGAGACACTCCTCGCATCGATTCCAGCATCAATGCAAAGGTGAAGTCCGCCACACTTTGGTCGTTCGTTCCCGCCGCCGTGGCCACCACAATGCCGCGCCTGGTGGCGAAGTCGATATCGACGTTGTCGTACCCCACCCCGGGCCGTGCAATCAGCTTTAATCTATTGGCAGCCTGAAGTACCCTCTCACCCATGGGCTCCATTGCAAACACGAGAGCGTCAATGTCACGTACTTGTTGCATGAGCCATGCCTCATTTATCGGCGTGGGGGTGTTCATGATTACGACGTCCATATCCGCATCGCGCATCAGAGCAATCGCTGCATCGCAATTGGCCACGCTCTTGGCGGTCACCAGTACGCGCTGGCGGGTTTCGTTTTGTTGGGCTTCTCCCATGATTACTCCATCTTGATATCAAGTCGTGTGAGTACTGGCTTGAGACGTTTCTCTTCAGCGTCTATGTAGTCAATAAGCTCCTTGGCATCCGTCACGCGCAGCTCTATGCCTGCAGCACCAAGTCGCGCGCGGCGGGCTGGATCTGTGGCCGCTGCGCGCATACCGCGAAGGATTTTTGCCCTTACATCCGCTGGAGTACCGGCGGGTGCTGCCACTCCGTACCAGGACTCAGAAAGAAAACCCGGAATACCCGCCTCGGCAGCTGTAGGGACATCAGGAAGCAACGGTGAACGCTGGGATGTAGTCACCGCCAGAGGTCGGATCTTTCCACTTTTGACGAAGGGCACCTGAGGGGGCGTGTTGACGAACGACACTTCCACTTCGCCGCTGACCAGCGCCAAAACGGCAGGAGAAGCGCCTTTGTAAGGAATGTGCGTGATCGGTGCGCCTGTGAGGTCCTTGAACATCTCGCCTCCCAGATGCGGGCCAGTGCCCGCGCCAGCACTGGAATAGTTGAGTTTTCCCGGATTTTTCTTCGCGTAATCAACCAGTTCCCGGACCGAATGAACAGGCGTCGCAGCGTTCACTGAGATCATGCTGCCAATGACTCCCCACATGCCAATGATCTCGAAGTCCTTCCTGGCGTTGTAGGGAATTTTTGGATTGATCAGCGGCATGATGACATGCGTCGCTGGACCAATCATCAAGAGGTTATATCCATCCGGGGGAGCAGTGGCCACCGTCACTGTGCCAACGATGGTGCCGGCTCCGGGCTTGTTTTCAGTGATAACCGCGGCGCCATTGAATGCCGTCTTCAGCCCTTCTGCCAACTCGCGGGTCAGCATATCGCCCGCACCTCCTCCAGCGTAGGGGTGCACTAGCCGCACTACTTTCTCCGGGTAATCAGCCCATGCGGAGACGGGCTGGACCATGGCCGCACAGCACAACAAGCCGATGAACGTCCGAATCTTGTTGGCAAAGTTGAACTTCTGTTTTTTTTGATTCATGGTGTCTCCGTGGGTGAAATAATGATTGCTTATCGCGACGGTTCGCCATTGGTGCCTGGCGACTGAAACTCCTGCTGCAGGGCAGCGACCAAGCCACCGGCACGCCATATCGCCAGCATGCGATCTGAAAACTGCTGCGCCTGAAGTACGCTGCCGTCCGCCAGCCCAATGCGCCCAGTGGCAGGGTCCACAGTGATGGTGTCGCCGTCCTCCACATGCGCCGTGATACCTGGCACCGTCAAAATAGGAAGCCCTTGGGACAACGCTCGGCGGACAAACCCTGACTCGCAAGATTCGACCACCACGACGGCGATGCCTGAGAGCTTGATGGCGGCGCTGACTTCGATGTGGTTGTGGTGAGCAAAATTCTGACCCGCTACCACGATGTCCCCAAGCTGGACCTCTTGAGGGAACCTGGGGTTGAGGCGTCTAAAGCACATCGACTTCAAGAGAGGAACGTCGAACGGCTTGCCGAAGCCATCTCGAACGGCGGAGAAATCGATGATCCCATCGTCACCAGATACTTGATCTCCGAACTTCCAGACTCTTCCCTGCATCGCTGTTGACGTCATTTCAACCACCTTCTGCAATGCAGGACGGCACGGTAGCCGAGGTCAGCAGTTGTCTTGGATCAGTGATTTCGCCGCACACGGCAGATGCTGCGACAGTCATCGGCGAGCCGAGGTAAATCCTCGCGCTCTCCGCGCCATTTCTGCCTTGATAGTTGAACTGATGGGTGGAAATGGAGTTCTCGCCGTCGCTGAGCACGCCCAGGTATCCCCAGCAAGTGTTGCACCCCGGCGAGAGCACTGTCGCCCCTGCGAGTGCAAATGTCTCCAGCAAGCCCTCTCGGGCTGCTTGTGCGTAGACGTTCTGGCTGCCCGGAGATATGTACATAGTCACGCTTTTTGCGATCGTGCGCCCCTTGAGAATCAAGGCTGCATCTCGCAGATCCTGCAGTCTGTTGCCAGCGCAAGAACCTATCGTGGCCTGATGTACCGGTGTGCCTGCCAAAGAATTGACATCTGTAGCACCCGTAAGTTCTGGGGGCACTGTCACCAATGGCGTCAAATGCGAAATATCCAACTCAATGACGCGTTCGAAGGATGCATCCGGGTCGCTACGAACAGCCGAGTACTCCCGTCCGTTGGCGCGTTCCTCAACATATCGCAATGCCAACTCGTCGACATCCATGATGGCCGTGTCCGACATCGTGTGGAACGTTGAAGCCAAAATGGTCTGGCGATCGTCCAGCGTCAGGTGCTGCAAGCCAGGTCCCCCGTATTCCACGCAGCATTGCAGAAACTCCCCCGCCCCGTAGTCCCTGATGATGGACTGGACAACGTCGCGTGCAGAAACGCCCGATTGCAGCTTTCCGTGCAAATTGATGCGCACTGTCTTGGGGACTCGAACCCAGTTCTCGTCTTTCAGCAAAGGGACCAGAATGTCAGCCGACGTGGGGATGTTGAGCGCGCCCACGGCACCGATGCTCGCGATATTCCCTTCATCGGAAAATATCAATGATCCAGGACGCGCGAAGCCACGTTCGACCAGGACCAGGTGACGCAAGCCTGTGTTGGGTCCAAAAAAATTCTCCACACCGAGCTTCGCTGTCAGGTCCTTAAGCAATCTATGCGTAGCGGCGTGCGCAGATCCGACTGCCGCTGAAGGCGTATGGTCGATGACGATGATGGCCTTGTCCGGCCTTGCCAGACGGGTCGCACCGATCTTGTCCAGATTGCTCTTGTGAGTTGGCCAGTAAAGCTCCTGAGTAACGACATGATCAGGTACGCAGTTGACATACTCACCAATGTCCACGTGGCTACGCGACGCATGGCGGGCAATGATTTTCTGAGCGATGGTTTGCCCTTTGCGCGCAGTGGCTGCGGCGCGCGAAGAGTTCGAGTCGTGGGGCATGGGACAGTCTCCTGGATCGACCGCATATGTCTTGCGATTTCGATTTCTCGCGGTCTAAAACCAGGAGGCAGTCTAGGTACTTGTCACACCAAGGACAAATGAATAGTTCTACGCAAAAGATGAATGAAAATCATCTTTTCATGTGCTTACTGCGCTAGAGAGCCTCTGCAAAACCCATCGCGGATGCCGTGCGCTGTCCTCGGGGCGGGCGGCGAGCTATGGGCTGCAAGGCGAGTTTTGTTCAGCCATCTGCCAAGCGCGTTTTCAGGAAATCTACCGCGCGCGCCTGAAGCCACCTCTCCCGCTCATTAGTCGAGTCGTCCCTGCGATTCACGGCGCACAGCGTCCTCTGGATACGCGGTGAGTTCAAACGCACAATGGCGACACCAGGTTCGGGCCTCAGGCTCAGCCTGGGAACGATGGTCAAGCCCAAACCGGCTCGCACCATGTCGACTGCGACCGAGTTATGGAGCGCCTCGTAGCGCCAGTGCAGATGCTCTCTTGCTCGACCTAGAGCACCATCGATCGTTGTACTGTTGCCCGTGGTCAGACTGATCCGAATCATGGTCTCGTGTTCGAGTGCAGAACAATCCACACTACCCAGGCTCGCGAAACGATGGCCCAGCGGGCATATAAGCACGAACGGCTCTTCTGCAATAACTTCCACCGATAAATTGCCGTAGCCCTGGTGCATGACGGAAATACCAAAGGCTGCCACCTTCGATTCCACCAACTCAACGATCTCGCGCGTTGCTGTATCGAATACACGCACAAACGTATCGGGCCAGGTTTGACTGGCTTCGGTCAGCAATGGGCTCACAAGATTCGTGCACAAAGTGGGAAGGCACGCAAATGCCAACCAGTCCGGAGCATGCTGGCCATGCTGACGAACTGCTTCGCAAGACATGCCAAGCTCCCGAACCGCCCTGCGCGCATCGGGCAACAAAGCGCGACCCGCATCTGTCAGGGTGACGTCGCGCGTGGTCCTTGCAATCAGTCTGACGCCCAGGAACTCCTCAAGCTTGCGCATGCGGTGACTAACTGCCGTCTGCGACAGATTGAGTTCCACTGCTGCCAGTTGAAAGCTGCCGTTTTCCACGATGGCTAAGAACGCCTGGATACCGAGAAAGTCAATATGCATGGACGCAAATCAAGTTATCTGAAGCTGGATTGGACCAACCCTGAAGGAGCAGATGTCGGTCGCTTGCAAGCAGTCCAACGCGACAACAGCCTCACCGATGAACCGGTGATCGTAGTTTGCCTGAGCGACCGGCCCACCCTCAATCGCCGATATTCGGGCGATAACTGAGCCAGCCGGCCGTCAGCGCCACACCGCCGCTGTCCCTGGGATGATTCTGGCCTTCCATCACGGGAATCTCAGAGAAATCGAAAGGGCTAAGGCCTTCGATGCATGAAGCGTTCACCCCATATTGAGTCGGATCGGAGCGCCGGGAATGAAAGGTGTAAATGCCGCAAACCGAACAGAAATAGTGCTTGGCCTGCCCGGTATTGAACTGATAGAGCGTCAGCTTGTCTTCACCTTGCACAACCTGCAAATTCTCCAGATTGACCGAAACAGCTACGGCGCCGCGCATGCTGCAGTAAGAACAGTTGCATCGTCGGGCGCTGCGCAAACCGTCTGTGAGGACCAGTCTGAAACGCACGGACTCGCAATGGCAGGTGGCGTTCAGCTCGCGAGGTTCATCAAAGTTGGAGAGATTCATTTTTTGCAATCCTTTGGAAGTGCCCCCGGCTGGGTGTTGCCTGGGACACAAGAGATTTTCAAGGATTTCTTGCCGCACAGATAGTCGCCATTTCCGATCTTCTTCTGCGACTCGCCCAAGCGTTCGACGGCTCCCGGAAGGAGGAGCCTCGCCCCCACAATCCAGCATAGCAGCTCTCAATGTGATGTGATAACATAACAAATCAATCATACGGAAAGAGGTCTTAAGCCATGGGAGTTTCATTGGTGCGCTGGAAAAGAGCTGTTCTGGTTGCCGCCTGCGCGGCCGCGTTGGCCGCCTGCGGTGGGGGTAGCAGCGACGTCGAAGATGTAGGCGGCAGCGACCCAGACCATGGTCACGATCATGGGCATATAGAGACTGCGGGGCGCCTGGTGGTGCTCGAACCCGGAAGCAACCAGGTACATGTGGTCGACCTGGATGCAGGCGCTGTCTTGCAAAGCTATGCCGCTGACAGCGCGCCATCAGCTGTGTATGCCAGCCCCGATCGCCGTTACGCCCTGCTTTTTCAAGGCACTCAGAACCAGATCCAATTTGTGGACGGCGGCATCTACCAGGAGCCTCACGACGATCACATGGACGACAAGAAGGAATCGCCCAGGTTGCTCAATACGCGGCTGTCGGGCGCACGACCCACGCACTACGAAAGCCATGGCGGCCTTGCCGCTGTGTTCTTCGATGGAAATGCTGCTACCAGCGCGAATGCTTCCATCGCATTGCTCAACGACTCGAGCATTGGCGGCAGCGGCATGACGCTGGCCACCCAGCGTCTGGGCTCGCCCATGCACGGCACGGCCGAGCCACGAGGCGACTGGTTGCTCACGACCTGGAAAGCGCCAGAAGTTGAAGGTACGACGCCCACCCATGTGGAGCTGTACGAGCGCCATGGGGATCACTTCCACCAAGCTAAGCGCTTCGAACAAGAATGTCCAGGCTTGCATGGCAGCTACTCCAACACAAGCTATACGGCCTTCGGCTGCAGCGATGGAGTGCTGGTGATACGACAGTCGGGAGACGCGTTCACGGCGCAGAAAATCCCCAACCCCACCAGCATGGACGGAGCCCGCATAAGCACCATCATCGGCAACGATCACATGGCAAGCTTTGTGGGAATCGGCAGCGGCGGCAATATGTTCGAGATCGATCCGGTCGCAGGAGCCATCAAGCGCATTGACTGGGCTGAAGGTCGAGTACGCCGTGCGCATGCGATTGACGCCGAAGGCGCGAACTTGCTGGTGCTCGACGACATGGGCTCATTGCACATCCTGTCCACCCAGAACTGGAACCAACGTGCCGTGCTGACAAGTGTGATTGCGAACATGCCCACTGCCTCGCCCTACCCCGCCCTCGCGGTGAGTGCCCAGGATGACAAGGCATGGATCAGCGATCCGCAAGGCCGGCGCCTTCACACCGTCGATCTCGGCGATGCAGCGGTGACGGGCTCAATCGCACTGAACTTCAACCCGGGCGGCTTGACCTGGCTGGGCATCTCTGCCCACAAGCACTGACCCGAAAAACATCCACCTGTGAGTTAACCACTCAAAAAAGCGCCCGCTGTCACGGGCGCTTTCTCTTGCCCCGCAAATGATTTCGACTCGATCATGAATAAACCACATTACCCGCACCACGCGCTCACGCTGGCCATTGCCTTGGCGGTGATGCCTAGCGTTGCATCCGCGCAGGACACAGGAGCGGCATCAGCAGCCGCAACGCCCACCCTGGATACGGTGCGCGTCACCGGCACCGCGCTGGACATTCCACTGGAAGAGTCCGCCACACCGGTGGAATTGCTGGACGAGCGCGCACTGCTTCAACGTCGCGCCGGAACGCTGGGCGAGACACTGGACGGGCTTCCTGGTGTGCGCAACAACAACTATGGTGCTGGCGCCGGCAGGCCCGTGATCCGTGGCGCCGACTCTGCACGCGTTCGCATCCTTTCTGATGGCAGCCAGGTGCAAGATGCTTCCACCTCCAGCCCGGATCATGCGGTTGGACTCGAACCCATGCTTTCGAGCGAAATCGAAATTCTGCGCGGCCCTTCAACGCTGATCTATGGCGGGGGCATCGTGGGTGGCGTGGTCAATGTGCGCGACAAGCGCATTCCCACTGAGGTACCGGAAAAGGGTTACGCTGGCAACGTTGAAGTGCGCTCGGAATCCAGCGCCCGGGAAAAGACCGGCCTGTTCTCTCTGACCGCTGGCAGCGGCCCCATTGCTCTGCACGTAGAAGGCCTCAATCGATCAGCCGGCGACTACGAAACAGGCAGTGGCTGGAGCGCGCCCCGCGTTGCAGGTTCAGCCGCGAAGACCTGGTACGGCAGCATGGGCGCTTCTTATATCCACTCGCGCGGCTACCTGGGCGTTGCCTACAGCCGGTTGCGCAGCAAATACGGCCTGCCAGGCCACAGCCATGAGTATGAAGATTGCCATGTGCATGGCAATTCCCTGCATTGCGGGAGCGACCATGGTCACAGCCACGATGAGCCGGCTGCTCCGGCGGGCTGCCATTGGCATGGCACGGAACTGCATTGCACCGGGTCAGAAGGTGAGAGTGAAGAAGTTGCCCTGGTCGACATGGACACGGAGCGGTGGGATATCCGCGGCGAATGGCGAGACCCCTTGCCTGGCTTTGCTCGCGCCCGGCTCCGTGCCAGTGTCACCGACTATCGCCATGATGAAATTGACCATGGTGAAATCGGCACCACATTCAAAAACAAAGCCCACGACGCTCGCCTGGAACTGGAGCACCACCCGCTCTCTTTAGGCCCCGGAACCCTGCGCGGCCTGCTGGGCGCTCAGCACAGCAGGCGCAAGTTCAGTGCGGTAGGAGAAGAAGCTTACGTTGAACCCACTGACACCCAGAGCTACGCCGTCTTCGGGCTGGAAGAGTACCGCCTGGGTGACTGGCGGTTCGAGCTCAGCGGGCGCTATGAATGGCAGGATTCCCAGCTGGATGGAGCATCCCGCAGGGGAACAGTCAAACATCACATGGGTTCTATTTCCGGCGGTGCGAGCTGGAACTTCACCCCAGGGCATACGCTGGCCATGAGCGTGTCGCGGTCGCAGCGCGCGCCCACAGCTGAAGAGCTGTTTGCCAGTGGCATACACCTGGCAACCAACACCTGGGAGCGAGGCAACACGCTCTTGAAGTCCGAGCAGTCCACCAATTTGGACATCAGTTTGCGCAAAACCAGTGGTGACACGCGTTATGAGCTGACGGCATTCCACAACCGCATTGACAACTACATCTACGCAGACACGACAGACCGCTACGAAAACTTCCGCTTGGTCGACTACCGCCAGCGCGACGCCAGCTTTACAGGGCTTGAGGCCCGAGTAAGCCATCAGTTGAACAGGCAGTGGCGCGTGGGCATGTCTGGGGATATGGTCAGGGCCCGTTTTTCGAGTGGCGGTGACGTGCCCCGCATTCCTTCCTACCGCCTGGGCCTGAACGCCCATTGGCAATCGGGAGCGTGGTCTGCATCGGCGGAGTGGTACCGCAACTTTGCGCAAAACCGCCTGGCCAGCTTCGAAACCCGCACGGCGGCCTATGACATGGTGAACCTTCGCATGGCCTGGCGCGGACGACTGTCCTCAGGGCAAACATACGAGTTGTACGCCGCGCTCAACAATGCTCTGAATAAGCTAGCTTTCAACCATACCTCCTTCGTGAAGGACGCGTCACCGCTGCGAGGCCGCAGCTTGGTGGTTGGAGCCAGGTTTAACTTCTGATGCTGAATTCGGAGCGATGAACCAGGTGTTAGCGAGGCTTGGTCTGCATTGAGCTTCTATGGTTTTGGTCAAGCTAGTATTGGCATTCGAACTAGGGCGTGTTAACTCGCCCTAACATTAACCGTTCGGCCTGAGCTTGTAGAAGGCATGCGCAACGCTTCGACAAGCTCAGCGCGAACGGACTTGTGTGATGTTCAGCCTACCGAAATCTGCAGTTCAAAGCTATCCGCTTAGCCTGACGAGGGGAGAACCCAATGAAAAACGGGCCACATGGGCCCGTTTTTCTTTTTGAAGTACCTGCATGGAGGTGCGATCTGCCGCAGTGATGAGACTTCACGCCACCCTGTCAAAAGCCAGGCATTTCAAGTTGCCACGCCTTCATTGCTGAAGGCCGGTGCCGTCATCGAAGACTCAGCTTGGTGCTTGCTCGAGATCAAAAGCACGGTGCAAGGCGCGGACGGCCAGCTCCATGTATTTTTCATCGATCACCACAGAAGTTTTGATCTCGGAGGTGGAGATCATCTGGATGTTGATGCCCTCTTCGCTGAGCACACGGAACATTTTGGCAGCGACGCCGACGTGGCTGCGCATGCCGATGCCCACAATGCTCACCTTGCAGATGCGTGGGTCGCCTTCGACTTCTGTAGCGCCCAGCTCAGGCAGCACTTTTTCCTTCAGCAGGTCGATGGTGCGGGCGTAATCCGCATGATTGACCGTGAAGCTGAAGTCGGTGATGCCGTCTTTGCTGACGTTCTGGATGATGACGTCAACCTCGATGTTGGCGTCAGCCACTGTGCCCAGGATTTGATAGGCAATGCCTGGGCGATCGGGTACGCCCAACACGGAAACCTTAGCTTCGTCGCGGTTGAAGGCAATGCCGGAGACAACGGCGTGTTCCATTTGTTCGTCTTCCTCGAAAGTGATCAGGGTGCCGGATTTGGCTTCTTCAGCGAGATCGATATCCCAAGGCGTGAAGCTGGAGAGCACACGCATTGGAACCTTGTATTTGCCAGCAAATTCGACTGAGCGGATTTGCAGCACTTTGCTGCCCAGGCTCGCCATTTCCAGCATTTCCTCGAAGCTCAAGGTATGCAGGCGGCGTGCTTCTGGAACCACACGAGGGTCGGTGGTGTAGACGCCATCGACATCGGTGTAGATGAGGGCCTCGTCGGCCTTCAGTGCGGCCGCAATGGCCACCGCTGAGGTGTCAGAGCCACCACGCCCCAAGGTGGTGATGTTGTTATCTTCATCGACCCCTTGGAAGCCGGTGATGACGACCACCTTGCCAGCATCGAGATCAGCGCGTACGCGCTTGTCGTCAATACTGTCAATGCGCGCCTTGGTGTAGGCGTTGTTGGTCTTGATAGGCACTTGCCAGCCGCTGTAGCTGACCGAGGTCATGCCTTCCGCCTGCAGGGCGATGGCCAGGAGCGCAGAAGAAGCCTGCTCGCCCGTGGAGGCCAGCATGTCCAACTCGCGGCGATAGGCCGCAGTGTGCTTGCCCGGCGCCAATTCCTTGGCCAAACCGAGCAAGCGGTTGGTCTCGCCGCTCATGGCACTGGGTACCACGACCATCTGATGACCCGCGCGCGCCCATTTGGCGACGCGCTTGGCAACATTGCGTATGCGCTCTGTGGAGCCCATCGAAGTGCCGCCGTATTTGTGAACAATCAATGCCATGGCGAGAAAAAGATGACCGAGCCCACTTCCAGGTGCCTGGAGACACCAGCAAAAGTGAAGGCGCGTAAGTAAATCTGATCTGGGCTTACCCCGCAAAACCCAGCATTTTAACTACTTACGGAAACCGTGGCGCAAAGTCAGTCGTCCGGCGCTTCCGGCTTCGATACCTGTCCGTCCAGGGCACCGGGTGCTGGCTGCCAGATCAAGGTGCCGCCCTTGCGTACAACGAACCCCGTACCCACCTTCAAATGAATGCGGTGTCCGCGGGTGGTACATGCCGCAATCTGGCTTAGCAATTCGTTCAGTTGAGCACTGCTGGGGATGACAGCATACGCCTGTCCAAGCCAATAGCGGATCAGGTTGGCTTGCCGCGGCACAGACAGCGCCTGCAAGGCGCGAATGCGAGGGGGTGAACCTGCGTCCGCCAAGTCGCTTACGGCCACTTCGTCCAGCACCAGTTGCGCCTGCGCCGCGTGCGCCGCACTGCGTGAAAAAGTACTTCTGAATTGAGGAAATGCCGCCTCCAGCGCGGGCAGAAGGCGCGCGCGAATGCGATTGCGGGTAAATTGCTCGTTCGAATTGCTGGGATCCTCGATCCACGTCTGTTCACGCGACCTCAGCCATGAGCGAATGGCGGCTCCGGGCACCGATAGCAGTGGACGTGCATAAGCCAGGTCTTGACGCTTCCAACGCTCTGGCATGGCTGCCAGGCCGCGCAGGCCGGCACCCCGCGAGAGCGCCAACAAAATGGTTTCCACCTGATCGTCCGCATGTTGTGCGATGACCACCGTGCCAACCGCCCCAACGCCTGCACAGACGCTGGTCAGGACGTCCAACGCCTCATAGCGATACTCGCGTGCCACAGCCTCCGGGCTTTCGCCACTCGTGTGGCGAGCATCCACTCGACGAACGTGCAGCGGAATATCCAGGCGGGCGCAAAGCGCAATGCAATGGCGTTCGAAATCATCTCCGGCGGCTTGCAGCCCGTGATGCACGTGCAAGGCTACAACCTGCCCGGGCCAGCGCTCAGCACAGGCCAGCAACAGCGCGGTGGAATCTGCGCCGCCCGAAAGCGCCACAGCCAACGGCAGCGCGGGGCCCGTGGCTGCAAAGCGAGCCATGGCGTTGTCGACCGTACGAGCGGCCATCAGATCAGTACGCGACGAGTTGGACGGCGAGGTGGGCATTTCAGTGGTGAATTAGGCCAGAGATAAAACTTTGTAAGGCTGCAACATTGGACCTTGTCATCCCCTGGACTGCACCCACGTTAATAGTTGGTCTGCCCGATCTGCGGCGTGAAGGGAATTGTCATGTGGAAGCTGGGAAAAATTGTTGCCATGTTCCGCAAGGAGTTGCTCCTGGCGTGGGCCATGCTACGCGATCCACGGGCGCCCATGGCGGCCAAGGTGACTGCGGTACTGGCTCTTGTGTATGTGATCAGCCCGATCGACCTGGTGTCCGATTTCATCCCTATTCTTGGGTGGCTGGATGACGGCTTGATCGCCTATCTCTTGCTGCAGGCAGCCTTCAAGTTCCTACCCGCTGACCTGCACACCGCACTGCGCTCCAAAATCAAAGCCAAGGCGGCTTGATCCGCTTGGGGGGGCGGCAGTGTGCCGTCATTGGGAGCGCGCCCGAATGGCACGGCTCAGCCAAGGCCGTCTGACCGCCTGCAACGGCGCCAGACGGACCTGCGGCAAGCAAGCCGCCACTCCAGCTGAGCCCAAAGTCGAAAATTCAACGTTCGGCCTTGGTGTCGGTAAAGCGCCCATAGCTTTGCAGGCGCTCGTAGCGGCGGTCCAGAAGCTCCTTGCCCTTGAGATCGCTGACCTGGCGCCACGCATCGCCCAAGGCACGCTTGAGAAAAGCCACCATTTGTCGATGATCGCGGTGGCCGCCACCCACGGGCTCGTTGACGATCTTGTCGACCAGGCCCATGGCCTTCAGGCGGTGCGCGGTGATGCCCAGGGCATCTGCGGCCTCCTGAGCCTTGTCGCTCGTCTTCCAGAGAATAGAGGCGCAACCTTCTGGGCTGATGACCGAGTAGATCGAATACTGCAGCATCAGCACTTGATCGGCGACTGCAATGGCCAGCGCGCCACCGGAGCCACCTTCACCGATGATGGTGGTGATGATGGGCACTTCCAGCTGCGCCATCTCGTAGATGTTGCGGCCAATAGCCTCTGACTGGCCACGCTCTTCAGCGTCGATTCCGGGAAATGCGCCCGGAGTGTCTACGAAGGTGAAGACGGGAAGCTTGAATTTCTCGGCGGTTTTCATCAACCGCAGCGCCTTGCGGTAGCCTTCGGGACGGGTCATGCCGAAATTACGCAGGGTACGTTCCCGCGTATCGCGGCCCTTCTGGTGGCCCAGCACCATACAGGCATTGCCATTGAAGCGAGCCAGGCCGCCTACGATGCTCTGGTCATCCGCAAAGTGCCGGTCGCCGTGCATTTCCACGAAATCTGTGAAGATGCCTTGTACGTAATCGAGCGTATAGGGACGCTCGGGGTGACGGGCAATCTTGGTGATCTGCCAAGGACTCAGGTCGGAATAGATGTCCTTGGTGAGCTGCAGGCTCTTCTTGTCGAGCTGCTCAATTTCCTCGGAGATATCCACAGCGCTCTCGGTTTGCACGTAGCGCAGCTCTTCGATCTTGTTTTCCAGCTCGGCGATAGGCTGTTCAAAATCAAGAAATGTCTTCTTTGCCAAATTTTTCTCCCACTGCCTGAATGCAGTAATGTTACTAGATGCACCCGGATTCCCGCTACCAGGGCCAATTCAGCCGGCGCTGGCGAGGGTGCGCTTTCACAATTCAATCAATTCAAGTCAACTCAGTACGCTACAGGTATGGGCTCCAGTGAACGCCACATATACCAGGTGGCCACACTGCGCCATGGGTGCCAGGCAGCGGCTACTTCACGCGCGTCGCTGCGGCTGACCGGTTCACCAGAAAAATAGTTCAGGCTGATGCCGTTGATGAGCCCTACGTCGTCCAGCGGTAGAACGTCTGGGCGCATCAAGTGGAACATCAAGAACATTTCAGCTGTCCAGCGGCCAATGCCGCGGATGGCCACCAGCTCAGCGATGATGGCCTCGTCTTCCATCTCATCCCATTGGCCGACATGGATTTGACCACTGCTGAAATGCAGTGCCAAGTCAACCAGATACTCCACTTTACGCGCGGAAAGGCCGGCCGCGCGCATGTCGTCAACCTTGAGCTTCAAAACGCTGGCGGGTGTCATGCGCTTGGGCAGGATCTCAAAGCGATTCCAGACGGACTGGGCTGCCTTGACAGAGATTTGCTGCCCTACGATGCTGCGAGCGAGCGTAACAAACGCATCGCCACGCGATTCCAGGCAGGCATCACCGAACTGCGGGATGAGTCGCTTCATCACGCGGTCTTTCTTGGCCAGATGTGCGCAAGCCTCTGCCCAATACGTCGGCGTGCTGGACCTGACAATCTCTTTCTTAGCCGCCGCCTTCACTGCCATGAGAACTCCCTGGCGCACGCACCGGGTCTTGATCGTCCAATCTTCATGGCGCGGCCTCCCACGTAGTGCCGGCGGCAGAGTCTTTCAACACAATACCAGCGGCCAGCAATTCAGCCCGGATTCGATCCGCAGCGGCAAAATCCTTGGCTTTCTTGGCCGCCGCACGGGCGTCAATCCGCTCGGCAATGGCCGCATCATCGAGCGCAGCACCCGCGCGCAAGTACTGCGTTGGAGGCGTCTGTAACAAGCCCAGGCAAGCCCCCAGGGCTTTCAGCAAAGCGGCTTCTTGCGCGGATTTGCCACGATTGACCTCGCCCGCCAGATCAAACAGGACGGCCACAGCCTCTGGCGTGCCGAAATCCTCATCCATGGCCGACTTGAAGCGAGCAGCGTACGGATTCGTCCAATCGATAACGGGGGTTTCAGCGATAGGCCCCGCCCCCTCCAGCGCCGTGTAGAGGCGCCTCAGGGCTGCGCGAGCGTCCTGCAAATGGGCGTCGCTGTAATTGAGCGGACTGCGGTAATGGCTACGGACAATAAAGAAGCGGATCGTTTCCGCGTCAAATTGCTCGAGAACTTCTCGGATAGTGAAAAAATTGCCCAGACTCTTGGACATTTTTTCGTTGTCGATATTGACGAATCCGTTGTGCATCCAAAGGCGTGCCAGGGCCACACCGTGGCCACCTTCGCTTTGGGCAATCTCGTTTTCGTGATGCGGAAACTGCAGATCGGCCCCGCCGCCGTGGATGTCGAAGGTTTCACCTAACAGTGCGCAGCTCATGGCCGAGCACTCGATGTGCCATCCTGGCCGTCCCAGGCCATAGGCGCTTTCCCACTTCGCACCGTCGGGCTCACTCGGTTTGGCAGATTTCCACAACACGAAATCCAGGGGATCGCGTTTGTCGCCATCCACCGCCACACGCTCGCCTGACTGCAATTCATCCAGAGATTTGCCCGAGAGCTTCCCATAGCCGGGAAACTTTCGCACGGCGTAGTTCACGTCACCGCCGTCAGAGACATAAGCCAGGCCCTTGTCCTGCAACTTGCGTACGAGATCAAGCATTTGCGGAACGTAGTCCGTCGCTCGCGGATCATGGGTCGGACGCCCAATGCCCAGCGCATCGAAATCTCGGTACATCTCGGCGATCATGCGGTCCGTGAGTTGGCGGATGGTCTCGCCGTTCTCCAGCGCCCGGCGGATGATCTTGTCTTCAATGTCTGTGATGTTGCGTACAAAGGTGACCCGAAGGCCCGAGACCTCCAGCCAGCGGCGAGCCACATCGAAGGCCACCGCGGAGCGTGCGTGTCCAATGTGGCAGAGGTCGTACACCGTGATGCCGCACACGTACATGCGCACATGGCCGGGCTCTATCGGCGTAAAGCGTTGCAACCCACGCGAAAGCGTGTCGTATATATTCAATGTCATCGGAAATAAGGTGCAGGGCGGGCAGCGGTTCAGGACCGAGGCGCTCGACCTACCTAAAAAATTCGCGCGGGAGTGTGTTCGGCCAGCGACTATCGGGCATGGCGGGCCGCTTGGCTACAATGACCCGCAGTATACGGCGCACCTGAGGTGCGCGAAACTTCTTTGAACGCTCATTTTGGACGCTCATATCCAGCATTGGCCTATTGCCAGCATTTCTTCCGAGATGAATTTGCGGCTGCACCTCTTATCCTCCCTCCCGCGGTGGTTTCGCACCATGGCTTTGTTCGGCTGCCTGGCGACACTCAGTCCGCTGGTTCTGGCCGATGAATACACTGAAGTCAATCGCCTGCTGAATGCGGGGCAGACTTCGGAAGCACTGGCGCGCGCCGACAAATACATTGCCGCCAACCCGCGTGACCCCCAGATGCGGTTCGTCAAGAGCCAGGTTTTGCAAAAAAGCGGGCGCTCCAGCGACGCGGAATCCATATTGCAGCAACTGACCCAGGATTATCCTGAGCTGGCGGAGCCCTGGAACAACCTGGCGGTGCTTCACGCTGGGCGGGGTGAGCTGGAAAAGGCCCGTGCAGCACTTGAGACTGCCGTCCGCCAAGATCCCAAGTACGCCACTGCACTGGAGAATCTGGGAGACGTACAGGCCCGCCTGGCCAGTCAATCCTACGAGCGGGCCCGCCAACTGAGCAGCGGCAACCGCCGTCTTGGGCCCAAAATTGAAGCCCTGGACGACATGTTGAAAATAGGCGCCACGACCTCACCTACGCCGGCACCGGAAACCAGTCCTGCACGCCCTCACCGGCGGCTGGGTGGTGGTTGAAGTTTGTTGCACTTCACGGTGCTTCCAGGAACTTGCGGCGCCTTACACGAACCAAGTCACATCTTCCAGCTGTTTTTCAGGAGTTCATCCATGTTGATTTCCAGAAGGCGCGCTGCAGCTCTTGCTGCCGCCATTTCACTTTCCGCCTCTCTTCCTGCCCTGGCAGCCAGTGCGCCCAAGGTAAAGTTTGTTACTTCCGAAGGCGAGTTCGTGATTGAAGTCTACCCAGACAAGGCGCCAAAGACCGTGGAAAACTTCCTCCAGTACGTGAAGGACAAGTTTTATGACGGCACCATTTTTCACCGCGTGATTCCCAATTTCATGGTGCAGGGCGGCGGCTTTGACAAGGACTACAAACAAAAGCCGACACGTCCATCCATCGCGCACGAAGGCCGTGCGGCCTTGGCCAAAGGCTTGAGCAATTCGGTGGGTACAGTTGCGATGGCACGTACCAACGACCCGCATTCAGCCAGTTCGCAGTTTTTCATCAACGTGGTGGACAACGCCCGTCTGGACCCGGTACTGATTCCAGCTGGCGATCCCGTCACGTTTGAATATCAGGGTCAAACCCACAAAGATATTCCACGCAAGAACGTCATCAACCACCCGCAACTGTTTGGCTACACCGTGTTCGGAAAAGTCATCAGCGGCATGGATACAGTAGAGAAAATCCGCAACACGCCTACCGGCGCGGCGGCTCAATTCCCAACGGATGTGCCCACGAAGATGGTGATCATTGAGTCCGCGAGAATTCAATAATCTTTCAAAATCAACCTTTAGAAAACTTAAAACACATGTCGAACCCCCAAGTAGAACTGCACATTGCCGGCCGCGGCGTCATCACCATTGAACTGGATGAGGCCAAGGCGCCCAAGTCGTCCGCCAACTTCCTTTCTTATGTCAAAAGCGGGCACTACGACAACACAGTGTTTCACCGCGTGATTCCCGGTTTCATGGTCCAGGGCGGCGGCTTTGAGCCCGGCATGAAGCAAAAGTCCACTCAGGCACCCATTACCAACGAAGCCGACAACGGCTTGAAGAACGACGAGTACACCGTCGCGATGGCGCGCACATCCGATCCGCACTCGGCCACTGCGCAGTTCTTCATCAACGTTTCCAAAAACGACTTCCTGAATTTCAAGTCGCCCACAGCCCAAGGCTGGGGCTACGCGGTGATCGGCAAAGTGGTCAAAGGCCAGGACGTGGTCGATGGCATCAAAGCTGTCCCCACTGGTCGCAAAGGTGGCCATGACGACGTGCCTCAGGCCGACGTGGTCATCGAAAAAGCGGTAGCGCTGTAAGCAGCCTGCCGCGATCTTGGAGACCGCAGCGTTTGAATTGACAGCCTCGCCTCATTGGCGGGCGCTTGATTTCCTTTCCGATCTGCATCTGCAAGCCTCAGAGCCCGCTACCTTGGCGGCTTTTGAAAGGTACCTGCAAGCTACGCCTGCCGACGGCATTTTCATACTTGGCGATCTGTTTGAAGTATGGATTGGCGACGATGCCGCCGAACCTGGCAGCTTTGAAGCCCAATGCGGTGCTTTGCTGAGAGAAGCCGCCCTTCGGCGAGCCGTCTTCTTCATTCGCGGCAATCGCGATTTCCTGATCGGCTCCCAATTTTTGAATACCTGCGGGGCCCAGGATCTGCCTGACCCTACGGTGCTCAGCTTCGGCGGGCAACGTTGGCTGCTCTCCCATGGTGATGCACTTTGCCTGGATGATGTGGACTACCAGCGTTTTCGTGCCCAGGTCCGCAGTGCAGCCTGGCAAGAAGCGTTTCTGACGCGCTCTCTATCCGAACGCCAGGCCATGGGAAGAGCCATGCGAGAGGCCAGCACTGCCCGCCAAAGTGAATTGGCTGAGTATGCTGATGTCGACTCCCAGGCCGCCAAGGCCTGCCTTGTCGCAGCCAACGCCACGACCATGATTCATGGCCATACGCACCGTCCTGCAGAGCATGCTTTGGGGACAGATGAACAAGGTCGGGCATTGACGCGTGTCGTGCTTTCTGACTGGCACCTGGACGATGCCAAGCCGCGCGCGGATGTGCTGAGATTGAGCGCTGACGGTCTGCGCCGTTTGAGCGTGAATGAACTGAACGCTCTACCCAAGACGCCAGCGAGCATACGGCCGGCGGGGACATGCTGAACCTGGCGCGGCGATTCTCTCGTTGGGCTCGGAGCATCCATGCGCCCCCCTCAGTGCCTGATGAGCTCTGGCTTGCCACCTTGGCCCGCTACCCATTCCTACCGCGCCTGGGCAAGCCTGAAAACGCCCGGCTGCGCCTGCTCACAGCTTACTTTTTAAATCAGAAGCAATTCACCGGAGCCCATGACTTCAACATCACGGACTCCATGGCTGTTGCGGTTGCTGCTCAGGCCTGCCTTCCTTTGCTGCATCTGGGCCCAACTGAACGTCCGGAAGCGGCGCTGGCTTGGTATGACGACTTCGTAGGCATCGTCATTCAACCGGCCGAGGTCATGGCCCGAAGAGAGGTCATCGACGCAGCGGGGGTGGTGCACCGCTTTGAGGAGGTCATTACCGGGGAAGCCATGGAGCATGGTCCTGTGATGCTCAGTTGGCCAGCGGTGGAAGAAGCTGGGCACGCTCAGGATCTAGGGCACAGCGTCGTGATCCATGAGTTCATTCACAAGATGGATATGAAGGGCGGAGAAGCCGACGGGTGCCCGCCTTTGCCTCCCGGCTTCATGGGAACGCGCGACGCGCGCTCCGCACGGACAGCCTGGTTCAGTGTGTTGAAGCCAGCCTTCCAAGCCCTGCGAGACCAAGTGGTACTTGCTGAACGCTTTGGTCAGCCTATGCCATGGCTGGATGCGTATGGGACCACTTCTATCGTTGAATTTTTCCCAGTCGCCTGTGAAGCGTATTTTGTACAGCGATCGCGCTTTACCGAAGAGTGGCCCGCGTTAACGCACTTGTTTGACGCCCTGTTCAACCCCCATGGGCAGAGAAGCTAACAGGCCAGGTGGCGCCTGATAGCCCCGGCTACCACCAAACAAACAAGGCAACCAAGCCCACGACCAAGCCGACCTTGGTCAGTTTGTAGACGGTGGGGTTCCATGCCTTGAAAGCACGACGAGCCCTGCCGGCGTAGAAAGAAATGCGAAACAGCTTGCTGATGAGGCCGGTCGGATCGCCATCGCTATTGGGTGAGCTGGCGGCCGCAACCACATTCCGGCCGAACCAGTGGTTCAGCCATTGCGCAAAGCGGAAGGTCATCGGACGTTCTACGTCACAAAATAGAACGATGCGATTTTGTCCGCTCTGGTTTTCTGCGTAGTGAATGTAGGTTTCGTCAAAGACCACGCCTTCACCTTCGTGCCAGACGTACCGCTCCCCATCGACATCGATAAAGCACCGATCGTCGCCTGGTGCCACCAGGCCCAGGTGATAGCGGAGCGAGCCTGCGTAGGGGTCACGGTGCTTTCCCAATTTTGCCCCATGCGGTAGTTCGGCAAACATGGCGGCCTTGATAGTCGGCAATCCCGCCAACAGCGCGGTGGTGCGTGGACAGAACTCGGCAGCAGAGGGGTGGGCCTGCCCGTACCACTTGAGGTAAAAACGCTTCCAACCCGTCTTGAAGAACGAGTTGAATCCCGCGTCATCCATATTGGCTGCAGCCCGAATGCGCTGCGCCTCTGCCAATGCCAGCGCCTCTTCCCGAATCTCCCGCCAATGCGCTTGTAGCACTGCGAGGTCGGGAAAACTCTCCGGCGGCAGATAGGGCTGGCGTGGAACACCAGAAAAAGCCAGCATGAACACGTTGATGGGTGCCATGAAGGTCGAATGATCGAACACCTGCCGCGACGCCTTCAAGCGAACCCGGCCGCGGAAATGCATCACGGCCGCGCTGGCAGCAAACAGCAGCACGATGATAAGAATGATGGTTTTCATGAACCTCTATTGTCACGCGGTTAGAGGGATTTTGCCTTTTTGCCGGTATTGGTCAGGATAAAGACCCCAACCCCCGACTCTACAAGCTTGCCATGCCGGCCGAAAAACCATCTGTCATCCGGTTGATTTCTCAGGCTTTCAATTGGGCGGTGACGCGGTCGAGCCAATGTACCCCTTCCTCACGACGGTCAAAGCTTCCGAGGTACATGGGCCATCGCCCCCGCACGCCGAGGCGAATGACAAAGTACGGTCCATCTTCGGAGCTACGCTCCTGCAAGCTTGGAGGTTCGAGCTCCGCATAGGCAATGCAAGCTGGGTGCCACTTGAACGGTAGGCGCGAGGTACGCAGGAGACGACCGCCGGACGCATCAAAGTGCAATCTCAGGCAACGCCCCAATGCAATGGTCAGAAACAGGAGCCCCGCCAAGCAAGGCAGCACCACACAAAGAGCTGCCAAGCCAAGTTGCCACCAAGGCAGGCCCAGATGGGTATGGAGCACAAACGGCACAGGAATGAGAAACATGGCCAGCGCGATCACGCCGACAAAAAAACGCATCGGTACACTGATGTGCTCTTGGTAGCGAAGGCCGTCCGATGCGTCTATGAAGCCATGCGTCATGGCCTGAGTATGTGACGAATAAATGACAAATTGGTGACATTCTCAGCCACACCTTGGCGCCTGATACCAGGGGTTTGATTCAGCCCAGGCTCACTTGGATGACTTCGTTCTTCTTAATTAGATCCAGCTGCAAGCTGCCGAATTGCTCTCTCAAACACTTCCGGAGGCTGACCACCAGAGATCAGATGCTGGTCGTTGATGACCACCGCCGGTACAGATGAAATGCCCGCTTGCTGATAGAGGCGTTCAGCAGCCCGAACCTCAGCAGCAAATTCCTCACTGGCGAGGATTTCTTCGGCGCGTTTAGCGTCCAAGCCGGCCGCACGGACCGCAGCCAGAAGCACCTCGTCCTTTTCCACGGCTTCACTTCGCCCGTGGTAGGCGTCCAGCAGTGCGCGCTTGAGGGCCAGTTGAGGCTTTTCCCCCTCCAAACCGGCCCAGTGCAGCAGCCGATGTGCGTTGAACGTGTTGTAGATGCGGCTGCGGCCCTCAGGATTGAAAGCAAAGCCGACGGCTGCGCCCCGCTCCCGGATAGCCTGCCGATTACGCTCGAACTGTTCGGGCGTGCCGCCGTATTTACGCGTCAGGTGTTCGGTTACGTCTTCCCCGCCCGGGGGCATGTCGGGATTGAGCTCAAACGGCTGGAAATGCAAAGTGGCTTGAACAGCGTCGCTGCTGTTAGCCAGGGCTTGCTGGAGCGAAGCCAGACCTACCGCACACCAGGGGCAGGCGACATCGGAGACAAAGTCAATTTTCATGGGAGTAGGCATGGATTCAGTTTCCTTGATTCAGGGCTTGCAACAGCTCCGCGTCAAAAATCTCGTTGGCTTCGAATTGCACCCAGTGGCCAGCATCCTCAATGAGCGCGAGCCCACGAAAATCTGGCGCATTGGTTGCCAGGGCGGCCTCGAGTTCAGGCCAATATCTCCGGTACAACACGTCATGCGCACCATAAATGGCATGAACTGGACAAGACACTTTGGGAAGACTGCGCGCAAGAATGTCAGTTGAGGGTAAACGGCGTCTTGGCAAGCGGTCACGCACCACATTGGCAATATGAATTTCCAGCGCCAGCCCATCGATCAGGTCATGGTCGTGCAGCATCAACACGCCCAGGTTATGCCGGTGTATTTCGGCTTGCTCTTGCGGCGTTTTGAGGTGGCGCCAGGCTTTGAGCTCAAATTGGCGACCAGGCACCACACCCATACCAGGTGCGCCAGCCAATACCAGGCGCCGGGCCAGTTCCGGGTGCGCCGCCAACAGCAAGCCAGCCGTCAGGCCGCCAAAAGAAAAGCCGACCAGATCCACAGCCACGCCAGGCACGAGCTGGCGCAGTCCGGCGGCCAGAGGCTCCACCATGACATCCGCGTCAGTGCCTGCCTTCGGAGCGGCGGAATCGCCAAATCCGGGTAAATCTGCTGCCAGGACCCACCGCCCGGCATCCACCAGAGGCAGTATGTTCTTGACCCAATGCGTCCAGGAACCGCTGCCACCATGAAACAGCACTACAGGAGGAATGTCGTCACGGCGGTCGCCCCACGCATGCCAGACAATGTCCCCATCTCCGCAGGGCGTGACCATACGGCGACCCTGCGCCAATCGCGTGCGCTCTGCCACTGGGAGCATCACGGGAACTTCAAACTCAATCACTTCTGACATCTGGTTTTCTTTCATTCGTCCAGGGAGGCGGACCAGCGATCGCCCCAGCCACGTTGTTGATCCAGTGCACGTCGATCCCGTTTGGTAGGACGCCCCTGCTCGATGGTATGCGCAGGCTCCGGCGCCAAACGGCGCGCTGACGCCGCTTCTGCACGAGAGCTTGCGCTGTCGGCTGTTTCTTCATAGAGCAACTGAGCCACAGGTGCGGGGCCACGCATGGCGCTCAAGCCTTTGACAATGACCGTCAACTCATCACGGCCACTGCGCAAGCGAACGCAATCTCCAGGCTTGACCTCCCGCGATGGCTTGGCCACCGCGCCGTTGACTTCCACACGTCCATTGTCCAGTTGTTCCACGGCCAGTGAGCGAGTCTTGTAGAAGCGCGCAGCCCAGAGCCATTTGTCAATGCGTTGTCTATCGAGAATGTCCGCCATGGCTTTCAATGCTACCGCGATATGGCGCAATCCGCTTGTAAGCGAAAAGCTCGCACCCCAATTCAAAAATCAAAGGATCACGGAGGCCTTCGAGGGTTTCTCCCTAGCAGCATATCCGCCGGAAAAGGCTCCGGTTGGAGGATGATCTCGGATACACCATCTAGTTGTAGGAGACCAATTTCCATGCGTCGTGATACCTTTCTCAAGTCCCTGGCTGCCCTGGCTGCCGCAGGCGCCCTGCCCCTTCCAGCACTGGCCGCGCCCAACCTGAAAATGCTGATTCCTGCCAACCCGGGTGGCGGCTGGGACACCACAGGCCGTGCATTGGGCAAGGCCATGCTGGATTCCAAGCAAGCTGACACTGTCACGTACGACAACAAAGGTGGCGCCGCGGGTGCCTTGGGTCTGGCGCAGTTTCTGAGCGGATCCAAGGGCGACCCCAATTCACTGATGGTAATGGGCGCCGTGATGCTGGGCGGCCTGATCACTTCAAAATCCCCGCTGAATCTGATGCAGTGCACGCCCATTGCGCGCCTGACGACTGAGTACAACGTCTTCGTGCTGCCCGCCAATTCGCCGTTCAAGTCCATGGCTGATGTGGTCGCGCAGCTCAAGAAAGATCCGGGAAGCGTGAAATGGGGCGGTGGCTCGCGTGGCTCTACCGAGCACATTGCAGCAGCGATGATCGCGCAAAAAGTGGGGGTCGACCCTTCCAAGATCAACTACGTCGCGTTCCGAGGGGGTGGTGAGGCCACCGCGGCCATTCTGGGTGGCAACGTGACGGTGGGGGGTTCTGGTTACAGCGAGTTCGCCGAATACATTCAGACGGGCAAGATGAAACCGATCGCTGTGACTTCCGCTCAGCGGATCTCGAGCGTGAACGTTCCCACGCTCAAGGAACAGGGCATTGACGTGGAACTAGGTAACTGGCGCGGCATCTTCGCACCTGCAGGCATTACGCCTGCTCAACGCAAGACCTTGACGGATTTGGTGGTCGCGACCACCAAATCAGCATCATGGGCAGAAGCGCTCAAGAAAAACGACTGGACACCGGCCGTGATCACAGGCGATACCTTCAGCAAATTTGTTGAAGACGACTTCGCCTCATTGCGAGCCATCATGGCCAAGTCAGGAATGACCACCTGATTCACAAAAAACGCTGAATTCGGAGCGGCGCGGATGCCGGTAGGTCGGTTGCATGGCGGTGGGCTTTGGCCACAACCGCATGGCCCGACCTGCTCAGCCTTGTGGAGAAGCGGCTTCAATGACGCTCAGAACTCAAGGTCTGGGATTTCTCTGCAATGCGTGCCTGCCGAATCGAATTGAAAAAATGGTCCGAGCGACGCCAGTTGAATTGAGTGTCGCCCGGGGGCTTGCCGAATTGCAGCACCTGTCACCGACCTTCATTCAGCGGTCTTGATCGTATCGACGTTTGCTCAATCAATGACAACCCTCCTACCGCCGTTCACGCTGAGCTTGTCGAAGCGCCTGGCGAGGCTTCGACAAGCTCAGCCCGAACGGTTATTTGTGGTTATTTGTCATGTTTGATGAAAGTATCAAGCCGTGGTCACCCACCAACATTCACAGGAAGCACTGTCATCATGACCAGCCCGCTGCCCAATATCACCCCCGAACTACGTCCTGACCACCCGCCTCCCGCCCAGCCTGGAAAGGCGACGCTTTTCTGGGAGAGCGTCGTAGGCGCTGCGGTCATACTGATTGGCGTGGGCCTGGGTGTGGGAGCTCTCAGCATTTCGTCGGAAGCGGGTTATGGTGGCGTCGGATCCAACTTCCTGCCATGGGTCGTTGCAACGGCACTGGTGGTGTGCGGCAGCTTCATGGTCTGGGAGTCGCGCACCGGTGGGTTTAGAGCCATGGACGAGGCCCCCGACCAAACCAAACCCGACTGGGGAGGCTTTGTGTGGGTATCCGCAGGTTTGCTCTTGAACGCTGCGCTCATCACTACCTTGGGATTCATCTTGAGCTGCGCGTTGTGCTATGTGCTGGCAGTACAAGGACTGCGCCGCGCCTATGGGCAGAAGGGCAACACCTGGTTGGTGGACATCATCACTGGTTTGGCCATTGCCGCACCGGTTTACTGGATGTTCACCAAGTTTCTGGCCATCAATCTTCCGGGCCTCACAGGCACCGGCTGGCTCTGAGGAAGACCCGCCATGGATACTTTGAATCAGTTGATGCAAGGCTTCAGCACGGCGTTCACGCTTGTGAACCTGCTGTGGGCGCTGTTTGGGTGTGCACTGGGCACCGCGGTAGGCGTGCTGCCTGGAATAGGCCCTGCCACCACGGTGGCCATGCTGCTACCTATCACCGGGAAGGTGGACATCACCGCCTCCATGATCTTTTTCGCCGGCATCTACTACGGCGCCATGTATGGCGGCTCCACCACCTCCATCTTGCTGAACACGCCTGGCGAAACCGCCAGCATGGTGACCGCCATGGAGGGCAACAAGATGGCCAAGAGTGGCCGTGCCGGCTCGGCCCTTGCAACAGCAGCCATAGGCTCCTTCGTGGCCGGCACGATCGCTACGATCGTGGTGACCTTGTTCGCTCCTCTCGTGGCCGAATACGCTGTTCGGCTCGGTCCGCCTGAGTATTTCCTGCTCATGGTTCTGGCTTTCACCACAGTGAGTGCCGTCCTGGGAAAAAGCACCGTTCGTGGACTCACCGCGCTGTTCCTGGGCCTGGCAGTAGGGCTTATCGGGATGGACCAGATCAGCGGCCAGCCGCGCTATACGGGTGGCGTTCCCGAACTGCTCGACGGCATAGAAATTGTGCTCGTGGCCGTGGGGCTTTTCGCGGTGGCAGAAGTGCTGCACGCGGTACTTTTCGAAGGCAAGGTGGTTGAATCGCAGAACCGCTTCAGCAGGGTGCACATGACAGCGCGCGATTGGAAGCGCTCCATACCCGCGTGGTTGAGAGGCACTGCCATTGGCACGCCCTTTGGTTGCATTCCGGCGGGCGGGACTGAGATTCCCACCTTCTTGAGTTATGCCACCGAAAAGAAGTTGGCCAAAGGCGAAGACAAGGCCGAGTTCGGAACCAAGGGTGCCATTGAAGGCGTCGCGGGGCCTGAAGCTGCCAACAACGCCACGGTGACTGCGGCCCTGATTCCCCTGCTCACCCTGGGTATTCCGACCAGCAACACCACGGCTATTTTGCTGGGCGCTTTTCAAAACTACGGCATTCAGCCAGGACCGCAGCTGTTCACAACTTCCGCAGGCTTGGTGTGGGCACTGATAGCTTCGCTCTACATAGGCAACGTGATGCTGTTGGTGCTGAACCTGCCTCTGGTCGGTCTCTGGGTCAAGCTGCTGAAAATCCCAAAACCGCAGCTTTATGCAGGCATTCTGATTTTTGCAACGGTGGGTGCCTACGGCATGCGTCAAAGCGCTTTCGACATTTTCCTGCTCTATGCCATTGGCGCTATTGGTGTGGTGATGCGCCGCTTCGACTTCCCGACTGCGCCCGTGGTGGTGGGCATGATCCTAGGCCCGCTGGCAGAGGCGCAGATGCGCAATGCACTGTCCATTGGGGAAGGAAAATGGAGCGTCTTTGTCGAGCGGCCCATGTCGATATTCCTGCTGATAGTCATCGCCTCGATTTTGATCTTGCCAAGACTCTTGGCGCGGCGCAAGGCGAAGGCTTGACTGCTAGACGAGGCGCTCATGCTGGGGTGATTCATGCATAAGCGCGCCCGCGAGCGCTGCCCGCCCTCAACCCTCCCCTCTCCCCACCGGGAGAGGGAGAATCTACGCCAGACAAGGCAAGTTAATCATCCTGGATCTTCGACTGAATCAACTCAAACGCGTTGATACTCTGAGTGTCTGCCAATACCATGAGCGAACGCGCCATCATGGCGTCGTAAGACGCGGCATTTTCAGGCAAATCCCGCCATTTTTTTAGCGCGGGCAATTCCAGCAGTTGGCCAAAGATGTTCGAGCCGCCTACCCGTGCAATTGCTGAGATAGCGGCTGCCACCTGTTGGCCGTCCTGTTCGTTGCGAGGCCACAAGCCATGTGATGTGAGAATCCTTTTCTCCTGCTCGCCCACGCCTTCTGCGCACCAGACAAAGTCGAACGCAGCCCAGGCTCGATGATCTGCAAGCAATTCCCTGCCAATCAGCCACTCACGACTCGTAAGTTCGCCTCTTGGCGGGCAAGCCCCCGATCTGATGAGGCGGTTCAGCTGTGCAATATCACCCGTATATTCAACCCGCGTGAACATGCTTCCAATGTCCTCTTGTGGCAATGCCTGCGCCTCCAGAACGGCCCCACGTGCAGGTTTCCGCGATTTATTCGGGAGCAGATCGTTGAGCATCAGAATGTCAACGAGCGCGCCGTGATCCCTGTTCTTGAGCGCCTCGGTCAAAGCGTTTTGCATAACACCTTTGTCAATCGCATCGACCCAGCCGTCCTTCTGCAGGGCCTTCACGACGTTCCAACTTCCTGTCGTGGTAGCCTGGTACATAAGCTGATTGACGAATTTCGCATCGGAAGATTCAGTCAACAGGGTTCTCACAATGCCCACACATCCATTGAGGGAGGCCGCGCGCAATGCCGCGTTGCGTTGAGAAACGTTGTTCAGGTCTTTAGGCCAAAGGCCACGACTTTGGAAAAATTGCAAATAAGGATCCCGCTCCGACACCGGGCCCGAGAAAACCAACCAGTCCAATAGATTCAAGGGGAGATCGGACGGGGCCATCACTCGCCCGCCATTTAATCCCCACGATGGCGTTAACAGGCTAGAAAGCAGATCGGGTTCGGCGCGATCGTCGCACTGGCCGCTACTCACCAGGAAGCTCGCAAGATGCAGAGCTTTCAGCTTCACTGCCAACGTCAACATGCTCTCACCCGCTCTTGTCTTGACAGTCGAATCAACGCCTGCGTGCAGCAGTAGCATTCCGACTTGGTCATAGAGCTTGCTGTTGGGATGGTGAGACTGGGGGCGCGAGACGGCATGCTCGAGAAACGCACGCAAGGGATTCAGGCCAGTCTTTTGCAGCGCGGCGTTCACACCATCAATTTCCGCGAACAGCGGGTCAAGGTCCACAAATTGATATTGATTGAACAGGGCGCGCGTCAAAGTGTCAACGCGCATCAGCCGATCCAGCAGGACAACGGCCTCTGTTTGCCCGGCTGTTCTCGCAAGTGCCTTGGCCCTCTCCAGTTGGGTCGGTGAGTATGTGCTTGCATTCAGTCCGTTAAATAGCATGTACAGCGCTTCAAGATTGCCTTGCTTGGCGGCAACATGCAGGGCAGTTACCGTCTCGTTATGGCTAAATGACTGTTCACCGGCTTGTTCCACGAACCATACATACTGCCCTGCCGGGCGAGCCAGGAGGGCATGCAGCACCTGGTGGTGATTGCCTAGAACTGCGAGGCTCAAAGGGCCATGGTTCATGCGCGTGCGAACCATGACGGAAGCTCCGTTTTGAAGCAATTTCTTGGTTACTTCAACATGGCCGAGTTCTGATGCGACCAACAAAGCTGTCTGACCCTGGAGGGTTCGCTCGTTGACATCGGCGCCAGCCTTGATCAGCGGCTCAACCGCTTTTTCAAGGCCGAGGGCAGCGACGGTAAGCAACGCAGAATTTAGCCAAACTGTATCTTTGCCTGTTATGACTTGCTGTAGGGCCCCCGGACCTTTGCTCATTGCGGCGTTAATCAAGCTGAGCTCGCTGGAACGTGCTTCACTCAGCAACTCGCGCACAGCTAGAGGATAAGTTTCGTCCATGAGCTGTCTCTCCAACTGCGGGTGCCTGCATGCCGTGAGAACAGGTATTTCTGCCAGCAATGTTCGCACCACCTCGAGATGTCCCGCTCTGGCAGCCAAGGAGAACGGCGTATCCCCCTTTGAGGTGGCTAGCCAGATGCTCGCCCCGGATTCCATCAGAAATTTAACCATTCTCGCGTGTCCGCCCTCGGCTGCAAACGCCAACGATGTGCGCCCGTCATGGGCTTGGTCGTCGATATCAGCCCCCTTGTCAAGCAATCTTGTAGCTGGCTTGATATTCTCACGTTCGGCGGCAAACATCAGGGGTGAGCGTCCATCCGGTGCTCGGACGCCCAGCAGTTGCTTCAGCAATTGAGGCGCCATCTCGGGCGCTGCAGGCCTTCCCGACGGTGCCCGCATGAAAACGTAGTGAGGATCGGCTGCGGACATTCGATGTTGTTTGAGTCGATACCTCTCATCGTCAAGAATAGTGTGTTGATAGCCACCTGGGAGGTGGAGGGTCAAAATTGTCGAGGAAAGCAGCGCTCTGGTTGCGTCATCATCATCAGCACCTGCGGCGAGCATGAGTGCAGAGTGGCCTGTTTCGTGGTTATCTTTGTATCGCTTGCTGGGCTCGGCGTAATACTTCAGAAAGGGAGCGGATGTGGCTCCCCCAGAGAAGATCAAATTGAACTCTTCTTGATCCGCTACCGGTGCGACTCCCCTTTGCTCGAAAATAGGATCTATTTGGTTGGGGCCGCGAAAGGCCTGCTCGTTTGCCAGCGGGAGTATGTTCAGAATTCCAACCTGCTGGACAGGCGGAAATGCCATGAGCGGGACGTTCATAGCACCGTTCATGTTCCCCATCCCCCCGGGCTGCCCAAGTTGTACCCATTGATTGGCGGGATGGAGATGTGCCAGAGGGCCTGGTGGCGGCCGACGCGCGCGCGGCTGAGCTTGCTCCAATTGCAGGTCTGGCGGGCGAACTTGCGCGAGAGGCCACGCCGCGCCAGCCTGCGCTGGTGCGTTCCTCGCAAACGCGTCCATAGCATGCATGCGGTCAGCCTGAATGGCTGCTCGCTCCTGGCCTGGACCTATGGCTAAAGGTTGTGGGGCAAGCATAGCCTGAAGAAAGGCAGGCGCAGGGTTAGCAACTCGATCTTGCGGCGGTGCCTGCCCCTCTGCGGGAGCGTTGGCGTTTGGATTGAATCGGAGCACGGCTATCCTTGGAAATCAGGTGATCTATGGACAATGAGTCACATCGATTGCCGTATGGTTCCAAAAAAAGGCCTGCTCGGGGTGAGGTCAAGATGGACTCGATCCACCGCTGCATGCGCGCATCCTGGCCCTCTCCTCGAGGGGAGATGGAGACTTCACAGGTCCTGGGCCCTTACGGAAACTGGCAGGGCCAGCTGCAGCAGCAAGATCGGAAGCCGAAATCACACGAGCCGAGTGACCTTCTTGTGTCGCCACACCAGCAGGTAGAAAGCACTTTGCAATACCAACATCGCAACAAACACCACCGGATAAGCCATCCACACCCCTTCCAGCCCATAACGCGCGCTGAGCAGGTTGGCCGCAGGTAACTGCACCAGCAAGATGCATCCGACTGCGATGGCCACCGGCACGACTACGGTGCCGCTGGCACGCATGATCCCTGCGATCACCGCCTGCATTCCGAACACGAGACTGCTCCAGAGCATGATGCGCAGCAGGTGTGCGGCCATCTCAAGTACGGGCTTTTCCGTGAGGAAAAAGCCAAGCACCCAGTGTGCAAGCGCGTAGCCGATCAGGACCAGGGTCCCCGTGACCGCCAGATTCATCACCAAGCCTGTTCGCACAATCTTGCCAAGCAGTTCAGGACGCCCTGCTCCGATCGCCTGAGCGCCCAGAATCGACGCCGTGATGGCAATGGAAAGCGCGGGAAACTGCACGTAGTTGACCACCTGGTTGACCGCTCCGTACGCTGCAGTGGCTGAAGACCCGTAATGATTCACCAGGCTCAAGATGGCCAGCTCAGCAGCAGAGATGGTCACCATCTGAACGCCTGTAGGAACGCCGATTCGAAGCACCGCCTTGAGCAAGGTGGGGTCTATGCGCAGGGCGCGCAGCAACTCTGCATCGGGCGCAAGTGCATGGCGGCGCCGCAGCAGGTAAAAGTACAAAAACCCCAACGACACCATGAAAGATACAAGCCCTGCAACAGCGGCGCTCACTACCCCCAGTTGAGGCAAGCCGCCCCAGCCACGGATCAAGGCGGGGGTCAGGATCAAACCTATGCCTGTGGAAAGCAGCAGCGCGTACAAAGGCGTGACGGTGTCGCCCACACCGCGCAGCAGTTGGGTGTAGAGAATGAACACCAGCAAGAGCGGCAAGCTGAACATGAGCACCCGCGCATAAGCCACTGCATCATTCAATACCTCCACTGGCGTGCCGAGTGCCGCCAGCGCCGGACGCGTAAAAATGCTGCCCAGAATCGCCCCGACAATCCCGATCAATGCACCCAGCGAGAGCGCGGTACCGGCAATCGCTTTCACTTTTTCAACTTCGCGAGCGCCCCAGGCCTGCCCGATGAGTACCGACGCGCCTGCCCCAATGCCGATCACCAGCGCGATAAAGAAAAATACCACGGGAAACATGCCGGCGACGGCAGCCAACGCCTGGGTGCCCAACATCTGCCCGATGTAGACGCCGTTGATGCTTCCAGAGAGCGACTGAAGGATGTTGGCCAGGACCATAGGGCCCAGGAAGGCAAGGTAGGTACGCCACAACGGGCGCCCTGAAGATAGAGAGCGCGACGAGCCTGGACCCGTGCTGGCATTTTGCCGAGGTGAATTCATGGACGGGCCTCGTTTTTGAAAGCGTTCCGGGTCAAGGACAGGAGGTGTTTGCGGACGTCAGGCGGCCATGAATCGGTATGGGTGAGAAAGCTGGCTTCGTCATACGCAAAAAGCGCACGCGAGGCCTCTTCAAAGCCTGCTTCATGACCTGCTATGGCGCTCATGAAACGGTAGGCCCTCTCCGTGGCGGCTCGCTGCATGTCTCGATCAGCGTGCGTGCGCCGCGCTTCATCGACCAGGCGGCGAAGCGCCGCAGACGCCCCACCCTGCTGTGCAGACAACCACTGCCAATGGCGAGGCAGCAAAGTGACTTCACGCGCGACAACTCCCAATCGAGGGCGTCCCACGGCCGGCGCAGGAGCGGGCTCCAGTGAACCAGGCATGACGCGCAAAGCGCTCGCGGACATCTTCGCCAATTGATCTTCGGAGGGCGGCGTATCAACGGGCTCACACGTGAGATCGTTGAACACCAAAACGGAGGCATCGCCAAGATCCAAGGCCGAAAGCGCCTGCGCTATGTCCGCCAGAGAGCCATGGGCCAGTTGCTTTCCGGCAGCAAACGCCGTGTAGGTGAGCTCGTCCGAGCTACTAGGATCATTATTCATCATGGCTCCATTGTACCCGGATTAATTATTTAGCCCGGGTATAAAACAAATCGGCTGTCTTTTTCGCTGAAGGGGTACGATGCCGTGATGGGCTTACCAACGGAGACCGTCATGACACCTGTATTCAAGATCTTCATGGATTCACAAGGAGCTTGGCAGTGGCAACTGCGCGCAGCAGACGGTCAGGTCATGGCTACTTGTGGCCAAGGATTCACAGATCAGCAGAGCTGCTTGAAATCGGTTGATTTTGTGCGCACGGTGGCCCCGTTGGCCCAGGCCGACATACTTGATTCGCCGGGCACCAATGAAATGGATGGTGGCGAGTTCCTGGGAAGACAATTGACCTGATGCTCTCCGCTGCTGCCCCGATCGATTCCGGCCTGCCCCGCGACGCCGCCAGTATTCTGGAGCTGGCGGCCCGCTCCATGTTCGACTTATTCGCCGGTGCCAGTGAAGGCATGATCCTGGTCGACCGCAATGCGCGGGTGGTCTGGATCAACGACCAATACCGGCGTTTCCTGCCTGCGCTTGGTTTCGCCAGCGAACAGGAGTTCATTGGCAGGGCGGTCTCCAGCGTGGTGCAGAACACGCAGATGGACCAGGTGCTGAGTACCGGGCGCCCCATCTTGATTGACTTGCTCACCAACCGCGCAGGCACCTTTGTGGTCAGCCGCATACCGCTGCGCGACGAGGCGGGTGAAGTCATTGGGGTTTTGGGCATTGTCCTGTTTGACCAGCCCACCACCAATCTGCAACCACTGATTGCCAAGTTCGCGCGCCTGCAACAAGACCTGGATGATGCACGCCGTGAACTGGCGGCGCAAAGGGGGGCCGGACCCCGCGCGGAAAGACAATCGCGCTATACATTTGCGAGCTTTATCGGTGCCAGCCCCGCGGCGGTGGAAGTCAAGCGGCAAGCCAGACGCGCGGCGCAATCGCGCAGCCCGGTGCTTCTGCTGGGCGAGACCGGTACCGGCAAAGAGCTGCTGGCACATGCCATTCACGCGGCATCTGCGCGCGCCGAAGGTCCGCTGGTCAGCGTCAATATCGCGGCGGTTCCCGACACCTTGCTGGAGGCCGAGTTCTTCGGCGTCGCAGCAGGGGCGTATACCGGCGCGGAGCGAAAAGGCAGGGTCGGCAAGTTCAAGCTGGCAGATGGGGGCACGCTGTTTCTGGACGAAATAGGCGACATGCCGCTCAGTTTGCAGGCCAAACTTTTGCGTGCGCTGCAAGAGGGTGAAATTGAACCTCTAGGCAGTAATCAATTGGTGCCTTTCGATGCGCGGCTCATTGCCGCAACCAGCCGTGATTTGTCGGCCCTGGTAGCGGCAGGGACCTTTCGTGAGGACTTGTATTACCGGCTGAACGTATTGCCCATTCGAGTGCCCCCTTTGCGCGAGCGGCGTGGAGACATACCGGCTTTGGTCGAAGCCCTGGGCGAAGACATGAGCCACCGGGGAACGCCTCCTCCTGAATTGACCGAGAGTGCCCTCGCCTTGCTGGCAGCTCAAGCGTGGCGAGGCAATATCCGTGAGTTGCGCAATGTGCTTGAGCAAGCGGCCCTGCGTGATGATTCGGACCGAATTGACGCCGATCTGATGGAAGCGGTGTTGCGAGACTCAGGGTTGGCTCATGTGCAGCCCGCCTTGCCTCCGCTGCCTTCACCACCGGACGCTGGCGCTCTGCTGCGCCCCTTGTTGGAACAGGTCAGTGAGCTTGAGCAACGGGCTATCGCGGCAGCCATGAAATCCACGGGAGGCAACAAGCTGGCCACCGCCCGCCTGCTGGGGATATCGCGCGCAAAGCTCTATGAACGCCTGGACCAAAAGCAGGGACAACCCTGATCTTTTTTCAGACAATTGTATTTTTATTAGACATTGTTTTTGCCTATTTATCAGACAATCCTAGAAGATCCGAGTAGAAAAAAATAAAAATACAAGGAAAATCAACAATTTACGATCTGGCACGCCATATGCGTTATCGCTTGCATCGTGTTCGTTTTTCTCAGGAGACAATCTCATGAAGCGCCGTAACATCATTTCTCTGGCCATGGTGGCCTCGCTGACTGCCGCCTCCGCCCCGGTCCTTGCACAATCGGGCACCATCAAAATCGCACACGTCTATAGCAAGACAGGGCCCTTGGAAGCCTATGGCAAACAAACCCAGGCGGGATTGATGATGGGGTTGGAATACGCCACCGGTGGCACCATGACGGTGAACGGCAAGAAGATCACCGTGCTGGAAAAAGACGACCAGGGCAAGCCAGATCTTGGCAAAAGCCTCTTGGCTGCGGCCTACGCAGATGACAAGGTGGATTTGGCTGTCGGTCCCACCTCTTCGGGCGTGGCGCTGGCCATGCTCCCAGTGGCTGAAGAGTACAAAAAAATCCTGCTGGTCGAACCTGCCGTGGCGGACTCCATCACCGGCGATAAGTGGAACAAATACATCTTCCGTACTGGCCGTAACTCCAGCCAGGATGCCATCAGCAATGCGGTGGCCATGGACAAGGAAGGTGTTTCTGTGGCGACCCTGGCTCAGGACTACGCGTTCGGGCGTGACGGCGTGAAGGCTTTCAAGGACTCCCTGAAGAATGCCAAGATCATCCATGAAGAGTACCTGCCCCAGAACACCACAGATTTCACAGCGGGCATCCAACGCGTGGTTGATTCACTTAAAGGCAAGCCCGGCCGCAAGGCCATTGAGGTCATCTGGGCCGGAGGCGTGCCGCCCTTCAACGCCCTTGCCGCGCAGGATCTGAAAAAGCGCTACGACATTGACGTGTTCACTGGTGGCAACATCTTGCCAGCCATGGCTGCCTACAAAAACTTCCCCGGCATGGAAGGGGCCACCTACTATTATTTCGGCATTCCGAAAAACCCCGTGAACGAAGCCATGGTGGCCGCCCATTACAAAGCGTACAAGACACCTCCTGATTTCTTCACTGCAGGTGGGTTCTCCGCCGCCATGGCCATCGTGACGGCTCTGAAAAAGACCGGCGGGGACACCAATACCAACAAGCTCATCAACACCATGGAAGGCATGAGCTTCGACACGCCCAAAGGCAAGATGACTTTCCGCAAGGAAGACCATCAAGCCATGCAGAGCATGTACCACTTCAAGATCAAGCACGACCCCGCATTCGCATGGGGCGTGCCTGAACTGGTGCGCGAGATCAAGCCTGAAGAGATGAACGTTCCCATCAGGAACAAACGCTGATCGACTCCCACCAAGGCGTGACCTGAGGGGCGTGGGCAGCGACTGGAAAGCAGTTCCGGTCGTTGCCCGATTGAGATCACTCATCTACGCCTGGTGATATTTGCGAGCACCCCAAGTTACCCTGACTCGCTCGCAATCTTGCGGCCCCTTTGCTTTCTCCCCGTTGTCGGAGAGGGCTCCCTCACGTCCAAAGTTCAACGCTGAATTCACGCATGCTTGAAACCCGAGACCTCACCATCCGCTTTGGCGGCCATGTGGCCGTCAATGCGGTCACGTGCCGCTTTGAGCCGGGTACGCTCACAGCCATCGTCGGCCCCAATGGGGCCGGCAAGACCACGTACTTCAACTTGATTTCAGGCCAGCTCAAGGCCAGTTCAGGCAGCGTGTACCTGGGCGGGCAGGAGCTGTCCGGACTTTCTCCTTCTGCCCGTACCAAGGCAGGCCTGGGGCGCGCGTTTCAGCTCACCAACCTGTTTCCCAATCTAAGCGTGCTGGAGAACGTGCGCCTGGCAGTGCAGGCCGTTGAAAACGTCGGCCTGAGCCTCTTTCGGATCTGGAGCGACCATACCGAACTGACGCGGCGCGCGCTTGCACTGCTGGAATCCGTAGCCATGGCTGACAAACAGCACATGCCGGTAGCGAGCTTGCCGCACGGCGATCAGCGCAAGCTGGAAGTGGCGCTGCTGATGGCGCTGGACCCCAAGGTCTATATGTTCGACGAGCCCACCGCTGGCATGAGCCACGATGAAGCGCCTGTCATCTTGAACCTCATTCGTGAACTCAAGAAAGATCGAACCAAGACCATCTTGCTGGTTGAACACAAGATGGACGTGGTGCGTGAACTGGCTGACCGCATCATCGTTCTGACCAATGGCACCCTGGTCGCAGATGGGGACCCTGCGGAAGTGATTGCCTCCCCCGTGGTGCAGGAAGCTTATCTGGGGGTGAGCAAGGAAGATGAAAAGCCACTGTCACATCCGCACACGCCTCATCAAGGAGCCTCGGCATGAGCGACAACCTCCTTACCCTTGAAGGCGTTCACACTCACATTGGGGCCTATCACATTCTGCATGGCGTGGACCTGGTCGTGCCTCGCGGCCAACTCACCATGCTGCTGGGGCGCAATGGCGCGGGCAAGACCACCACGTTGCGCACCATCATGGGCTTGTGGCAGGCCTCGCAAGGCCGTATCAGTTTTGGCGGGAAAGACATTACCAGCCAACGAACACCACAGATAGCGCATCTTGGCATTGCCTATGTGCCGGAGAACATGGGAATTTTTGCCGATCTGACAGTGAAGGAAAACATGTTGCTGGCCGCCCGCAACGCCCGCAGCGCTGCACAGATGGATGAGCAGCGCCTGCAATGGATCTTCAAGCTCTTTCCCGCCGTTGAAAAATTCTGGAACCACCCGGCCGGAAAGCTCTCTGGCGGACAAAAGCAGATGCTGGCAGTCAGCCGGGCGATTGTCGAACCCCGCGAATTGCTGATCGTCGATGAGCCCAGCAAGGGCTTGGCGCCCAGCATCATCAACAACATGATTGAAGCGTTTCAGCAGCTCAAACAAAGTGGTGTGACGATCCTGCTGGTGGAGCAGAACATCAACTTTGCCAAACGCCTGGGAGACACAGTCGCCGTCATGGACAACGGCCGTGTAGTGCACGCCGGCAGCATGCAGGCGTTGTCTCAGGACGAAGCTTTGCAGCAATCGCTTCTGGGGTTGTCACTATGAATATGCGCGACATCGACTTCAAACCCCTTTTGCTGGTTCCAGTGCTGGCCGTGCTGGCACTTCCCCTGGTGGGTTCGCCTTCCACGTGGCTCACATTGACCGTAGCAGGCCTGGCGATGGGCATGATCATCTTCATCATTGCCTCTGGCCTCACGCTGGTCTTCGGCCTCATGGACGTGCTCAATTTCGGGCATGGCGTCTTCATAGCACTGGGTGCCTTTGTGGCCACCTCTGTTCTCGGACTGATGGGCGACTGGACTGGTTCGGGGGACATCTGGCGCAACCTCATGGCCGTGCTGCCAGCCATGCTCATCGCCATGCTCGTGGCCGGGGCCATTGGTCTGGCGTTCGAGCGCTTTATTGTGCGGCCTGTGTATGGCCAGCACCTGAAGCAGATCCTGATCACCATGGGTGGCATGATCATCGGCGAGGAGTTGATCAAAGTCATCTGGGGGCCTCAGCAGATACCGCTGCCGCTTCCAACCGGTATGCAAGGCTCCTGGCTCATCGGGGAAGCGGCCGTTGAAAAGTACCGTGTGGTCGCAGTGATCGTGGGCTTGGCCGTGTTTGCCTTGCTGGCATGGACGCTTTCTCGGACAAAAGTCGGCCTGCTCATTCGCGCAGGCGTGCAAGACCGGGAGATGGTGGAATCGCTTGGCTACCGGATTCGACGCCTGTTTGTGGGTGTATTCGTCGCCGGGAGTGCACTGGCCGGGCTTGGCGGTGTGATGTGGGGGCTTTATCAACAAAGCGTCGTCCCTCAGATGGGCGCACAGGTCAATGTGCTCATCTTCATCGTGATCATCATTGGCGGACTGGGTTCGACCGGCGGCGCGCTGATTGGCGCCCTTCTAGTGGGCTTGATGGCCAACTACACCGGATTTCTGGCGCCCAAGGTGGCGCTGTTTTCCAACATTGCACTGATGGTCGCTATCTTGCTGTGGCGCCCCCAGGGCGTCTATCCGGTCACCAACCGATGAAACTGGAAACCGCACATGACCGCCCGCCCATACCCGTGCTATTTCCAGGTTGAACCCTTGCAACCCTTGACCGACCAGGACACCTCGTCATGCTGAGCCGTCTACTGTCTCATGATCTACCGCGCAGCAAGCTGCTCGCGCTGATCCTCATCGCCATCGTTGCCGGATTGGCCTTTGCGCCGTTCATTTTCCCAGGCGTGAAAGCCCTCAACGTAGCTGCCAAAATACTCGTATTCATCGTACTGGTGGTGGGCTTCGATCTGCTGTTGGGCTACACCGGCATCGTCAGCTTTGCGCATACGATGTTCTTCGGCATTGGAGCGTACGGCATCGCCATTGCAACCACGCGCATGGGTCCTACCTGGAGTGCCTTGGCTGTGGGTGTGGCGGGAGCGCTTGTACTGTCGTTGCTGCTGTCACTTGCGGTCGGGCTCTTCTCCTTGCGAGTGAGGGCCATCTTCTTTGCCATGATCACGCTTGCGGTGGCCGCTGCTTTCCAGACCCTGGCCTCTCAGCTTTCTGAATTCACAGGCGGTGAAGACGGCTTGACATTCAAGCTTCCAGAGCTTCTCTCGCCTTCGTTCGAATTCAGCGAAGAGCCGTTTCTAGGGGCCTCTCTCGATGGCCGCCTGCTTAGCTACTACCTGCTCTTTGTGGCCTGCGTGGTACTGGTGCTGGTCTTGCTGCGCATCGTCAACTCGCCGTTCGGGAGAGTGCTTCAAGCCATCCGGGAAAACGAGTTCCGCGCTGAGGCCATTGGTTATCGCGTGGTCGTTTACCGCACGCTTTCATCCGTGCTCTCTGCCCTGTTTGCGACGCTCGCGGGCTGCATGCTGGCCATCTGGCTGCGCTACAACGGCCCTGACACCTCGCTCAGCTTCGAGATCATGATGGACGTGCTGCTAATCGTAGTGATCGGTGGCATGGGCACGGTTTATGGTGCGGTGATTGGCTCCGTTCTGTTCGTGGTGGCGCAGAGCTACCTGCAAGACCTTTTGCGCGTAGGAAGCGATGCTGCCGCTGGCATTCCGCTTCTGCCCTCCCTGCTTTCTCCGGACCGCTGGCTGCTCTGGCTGGGGGTGTTGTTCGTGCTTTCCGTCTATTACTTCCCCACCGGCGTGGTGGGCAAGCTGCGCGCCCGTGCCACCAGCCTTCATAAACCGTCATGAGCTTCTCTTCCCAATACCTCACCTGCGCGGGCCGCGAGATCCATTACACCGATTGGCAGCCCGTGGGAGCCGCACGCGGCACGGTGATCGCATGGCACGGCCTGGCGCGCACCGGGCGAGACATGGACGAGCTGGCAGAACACCTTTCGGCTCGTGGCTTTCGCGTGATATGCCCTGACACCATAGGACGTGGGCTGTCGCAATGGGCATCCAACCCCAAGGACGAATACTGTCTGGCTTTTTATGCCCGTCTGGCCCGTGAGCTGTTGGTGCAATTGGGCATTGAGCGTTGCCACTGGGTTGGCACCTCGATGGGTGGTGCTATCGGCACAGTGGGTGCATCAGGCTTTTTTGAGCCCGAATTGAAAGCGCGCATTCAAAGCCTGGTGCTCAACGACAACGCACCTCAACTGGCGCAGTCCGCCATTGAACGCATCAAGCAATACGCTGGCAATCCCCCTCAGTTCTCCACGATCGCCGAACTGGAGGCCTTCTTCAGGGCAGCCTATAAGCCCTATGGATTCCTGACGGATACGCAGTGGCGCCGCTTGACCGAGACCTCTACCCGCCGCATGCCCGACGGCCGTGTAACCCCTCACTACGATCCCGCCATGACAGGCCAGTTCGTGCACCACCCCGAGGACTATTTGATCTGGCAGCACTACGACGCCTTGCGAATTCCGGTCTTGCTGCTGCGAGGAGCCGACTCGGATCTGGTGCTGCGCGAAACCGCTGATGAGATGACAAGGCGCGGGCCGGGAAGTCAGGGGCTTTTGCAGATGGTGGAGGTCCCAGACTGCGGACATGCGCCTGCGCTGAACGTACCGTTTCAGCTTGAACTGGTCAGCAAGTTTATTGAGGCCGCACAAACTCATTAGCAGCTCGAGGGCTCGAGGGCCGAGCGAAGCGATGGCCCGAGTGAGGTATCCCACCCCTTTGGCCGTGCCGAGGAGCGCAGTGCCCAGGGCGGGCAAGAGCACTGCAAGATGCTCTTGCTTCGTGAACTAGCTTGCGGCAGCTGTTTGAGCAGAGAGAGCGAAGCGAACGTCGCGAGTTCTGCCGCACCGCCTTGGGCATGAGCACCGGAGGTTGCCCGTAGCGAAGCGAAGGGACACGGACAGTGGGGCCGCCTTTTCTTGCGCCAGGTTCTTTTGGCGGAGCAAAAGAAGGTGGCTGCGCTGCCGGGCGCACTCCCCGGCCTCCGACATTAGTGCAAGAGCAGAAGGCAATTAGTTATCGCAGCGTTCAATCAACCGCCGCTTGCCCTCACCGGTTGGCCGGCCCCGCCCCGCCCTCTCCCTAGAGGGAGAGGGAGTAAACACAACCCCCGGATGGCCGGCCCCCGGATGGCCAGCCCTGCCCCACGTCACACAAAGGTAGAGGCAGTAAGGTCAGAGCCTTTCTTGAACCAATTCCGATAGCGCGACCATCCAGGCCGCGTTGTCATTCAAGCAAGGGATGTAGTGAAACTCCTGCCCGCCAGCGTGAAGGAAAGTTTCCTTGCCCTCAATGGCGATTTCTTCCAGCGTTTCCAGGCAATCGCATACGAAGCCCGGGCAAACGACGTCCACGCGTCCAACGCCCTGTTGCGCCAGCCGCTGCAGCGTTTGATCTGTATAAGGCTCCAGCCACTTGGCTTTGCCGAAGCGGGATTGGAAGCAAACCTCAAAATCGTCGCTTTTGAGCGCCAGCCGCTCGGCCAGCAAGCGAGCCGTTTCCAGACATTGCGCCTGATAAGGGTCGCCCAGTTTGATCGATCGCTCAGGCACACCGTGAAAGCTCATGATCAGCTTGTTGGGGCGGCCATGACTCATCCAGTAGTTGCTGACCTGGCGCGCAAGGGCGCGAATGTAGCCTGGATCGTCATGGAAGCGGTTGATGAAGTGGAACTCCGGCACATGCCTCACCTGGCGCGCCCATGCACCCACAGCATCAAAGACGCTGCCAGTGGTCGAGCCTGCATACTGAGGGTAGAGCGGCACGACCAGCACCCGGGTGCAGCCTTGTGCCTTCAGCTCATCCAGCATGGAAGCCATGGACGGGTTGCCATAGCGCATGGCGTGCCTGACAGTGACGCGGTGACCACGCTCGCCCAGGTAGCCCCGGAGCATGACCGCCTGCCGGGCCGTCCAAAATGCGAGAGGAGAACCTTCTGGCATCCAGATCTTGCGGTACTTTTCAGCCGATTTGGATGGGCGAGTAGGCAGGATGGCACCATAAAGTATGGGCTTCCATACCAGAGGAGGAATCTCGACCACGCGGGGGTCACTCAGAAATTCGGCTAGGTAGCGCCGGACGGCGGATGGAGTGGGCTCATCGGGCGTACCGAGGTTGCAAAGCAGCACTCCTGTGTGCGGCGCCTGCGCATCACCTGGCGCAGGTTCTGGTTTGAAAGACATGCTGCTATTGTCGTCGAAGCCGCAAGCTCGCCACGGAGCGTTACCTCATGCTACTATTTTTGATTATTCGAAGGATTTCACCTCATGCACCCTGCCGCACATTCTCTTGACGCTGCCATGGCGCAGGCACTGGAGTTGGCCGAGCGCGCACGGCTGAATTGCCCTCCTAATCCTGCCGTAGGTTGCGTGCTGATCAGCCCCAACGGTGCCGTACTGGGGGAAGGCCTCACGCAGCCGGTAGGTCAGGCGCATGCGGAAGTCATGGCTTTGCGAGATGCTGCAGCCAAAGGCCTGGCGGTGGCGGGCTGCACTGCCTATGTCACGCTGGAGCCCTGCTCACACCATGGTCGTACGGGGCCTTGTTGCGACGCGTTGATTGCAGCGGGCGTCAAGCGTGTGGTTGCTTCCATGCAAGACCCCAATCCCAAGGTGGGAGGCCAGGGCTTCGCGCGCCTGCGCGCGGCTGGCGTCGATGTGGAAGTCGGACAGGGCGCACTGCAAGCACGTGAACTGAACATTGGATTTTTCAGCCGCATGGTGCGGGGTATTCCATGGGTTCGCATGAAGGCGGCTACGTCATTGGATGGCCTCACTGCACTGCCGAATGGCACCAGCCAATGGATCACCTCACCAGCTGCGCGTGAGGACGGTCACGCCTGGCGTGCGCGCGCAAGCGCCATCTTGACGGGTATTGGCACGGTGCTCGAAGACGACCCCAGGCTGGATGTCCGTCTTAACAGTATGGCCAGCGTGACCAGGCAACCCGATCTGGTCATCGTAGACAGCCGGCTTGAAACGCCGCTGACTGCTCAGCTCTGGAATGCCACCACTCGGCGTATCCTCATCTACACCGCCAGCTCCGATGCCGCCCTTGGGAACGCCTTGCTCGATAAGGGTGCGCAAGTCATCAGGTTGCCGGACGCCAACGGCAAAGTCGAGCTGCAAGCCATGCTGCGCGATCTGGGAACACGCGAAATCAATGAATTGCACGTAGAAGCGGGCTACAAGCTCAATGGATCACTTCTGCGCGCCAAGCTGGTAGATGAGTTGCTGCTCTATCAGGCCCCCATCTTGCTGGGTGAAGGTGCAGGCATTGCAGCGCTGGGGCCGTTGACCGAACTTGCGCAAGGCGTTGCCTTCGAATGGGTTGAATCCAGGCGGATAGGTGCGGACATGCGCTCTGTGGTTCGCGTGGCTGGGCACGATCAATTCCTGAGCCAGGTTTAAACCGACGCGCCAAACACGCTCACGTTGTGCGGTGAGCGAGGATTGAGTGCCACGGCTCGGGGCGCTTATTCCCCCAGATACGCAGCACGCACTTTCGGGTCGCTCAAAAGATCTCTACCAGCACCAGACATGTTGATCAGGCCCGATTCCATGACGTAACCACGGTCAGCCAGTGCCAGCGCGCGGCTGGCGTTTTGCTCAACGAGCAGGATGGTCACCCCTTGGGCGTAGACGTCCCGGACGACCTCAAACACCTTGTCCACCATGATGGGAGATAGGCCCATGGAGGGTTCGTCCAGCAGCAACAACTTGGGCCGGCTCATCAAGGCCCGGCCCATGGCGAGCATCTGTTGCTCGCCACCGGACATGGTGCCTGCCAGTTGATCCTTGCGCTCGCGAAGACGAGGAAAGATGGTGAAGATCTTCTCTATATCCTCTGCAATGACTGCCTTGTCGTTGCGTATGTACGCGCCCATCATCAGATTTTCTGTGATGCTCATACGGGTGAAGACGCCACGCCCTTCAGGAACCATGGCCAAGCCTTCCTTGACCAGGTCCCAGGGGCCTCGACCCTTGATGCTGCGTCCCATGTATTCGATATCGCCCGAGTTGATAGGGAGCGTACCGGTAATGGCCTTCATGGTCGTGGTCTTGCCCGCACCGTTGGAGCCGATCAAAGAGACCAGTTCACCTTCGCGCACTTCGAAGTCCACACCTTTGACGGCCTGAATGCCGCCATAGGCCACCTTCAGGCCGGACACCTTGAGTAATGTTTGTGCCATATCAGAAATCCAATCCAGAAGTGCCGACGTCCGGTTTTAAGGGTCCAGAAACAGGTCTTTTCATCAATGGCTTTCCGTGCCTAGATACGCTTCAATCACTTTTGCGTTTTTCTGCACGTCGTACGGTGTGCCCTCTGCAATGGGCTTACCGTAGTCCAGAACAGTCACGCGGTTGCACAAGCCCATGACCAGCTTCACGTCATGCTCTATGAGCAGGATGGTGCGGTTGTCCTTGCGGATGCGGTCAATCAGCTCGCGCAACATGACTTTCTCGGTGGCGTTCATACCGGCCGCTGGCTCATCGAGTGCAATCAGCTGCGGATCGGTGGCCAGAGCCCGGGCAATCTCCAGACGTCGCTGGTCTCCGTAGGACAGGGTTCGGGATTTGTAGTCTGCGTATTTCCCAATGCCCACGTAGTCAAGCAGTTCCCTTGCGCGCTTCTCGATGGCCGCCTCTTCGGACTTGAAGCTTCCGGTGCGGAATATGGCACCGAACAGGCCGGAGCGCGTTCGCACATGCCTTCCGACCATGACGTTTTCAAGCGCTGTCATCTCAGCGAACAGCCGGATGTTCTGGAATGTGCGCGCTATGCCCGCCTTGGCCACCTGATGCACTGCACTGGGTTTATAGGACTTGCCCGCCAACTCGAAGCTGCCGCTGTCCGGGGTGTAGAGCCCCGTCAACACGTTGAAGAATGTGGTCTTGCCAGCACCATTGGGGCCGATCAGACCGTAGATCTGGCCACGCTCTATGGTGATGCCCACGTCAGATAGTGCCTGCAGGCCTCCAAAACGCTTGGAGACGCCCTGTACTTTGAGAACGATGTCTGTACTCATGATCTTTAAGGATTGACAGGGAATTGGCGGTTTTCCACATTGCCAGGCACTGCGTCGCCGGGAAACTCGATGCCAGGCGGGTCTTGCTGGGCAGATGTAGGCTGCGCCAGGCCGTCATCCGCGGCCGTCTTTCGTACCCGCCCATGCTCGGGCGTAGGCCACAAACCCCGTGGACGCAGCAGCATGATGATGATCATGGCCAGCGCAATCAGCAATTGGCGCAAGATGGAGGCGTCCAGCCGGCCGCCAGTCATGCCTTGCAACGGTCCGGCCACATAACGCAAAACTTCTGGAAGTGCCGCCAGCAACAACGCTCCCAGCACCACACCAGGCAAGTGGCCCAAACCTCCCAGCACCACCATGGCAACGATCATGACGGATTCCATCAGGCTGAATGATTCAGGCGACACAAACCCCTGGAACGCCGCAAACATGGCGCCTGACATGCCTCCGAACGAGGCGCCCATACCGAATGCCAGCAATTTCAGATTTCGGGTGTTCACCCCCATCGCCTTGGCAGCGATCTCATCTTCGCGGATAGCCATCCAGGCGCGGCCAATGCGCGAGCTCTGCAGTCGGTAACACACGATGATGGTAAAAATCACCAGCATCAGGAACAGGTAGTAGTACAAGGTGACCGAGGCGATCTCAAACCCGCCTATGGTGAGCGGCCTGCCCAGATCGAGCCCGAAGAACTTCACCGAATCGATCTGGCTCACTCCTTTGGGGCCGTTGGTGATGTTGTAGGGGTGGTCAAGGTTGTTGAGGAAGATACGGATGATTTCCCCGAATCCCAAGGTCACGATGGCCAGGTAATCGCCACGCAGTTTCAGCACCGGCACGCCCAGCAAAACCCCCACTCCCGCAGCCAGTAAGAGCGCCACCGGTATCACCATCCATAGCGAGGTGTGAAACCCATTGGGGAACATGGCGGCAATAGCAGGGAAAGTCGAAGTCAGATGGGGCGAAGCCAGCAAGGCATAGAGGTAGGCCCCCACCGCAAAGAACGCCACATACCCCAGATCGAGCAAGCCAGCGTAACCCACGACAATGTTCAGCCCCAGTGCCAGCAACACGTACAACAGGGCGAGATCCAGAATGCGCACCCAGGCATTGCCAAACTGCTGCAGGAAAAGCGGCAGCACGAGGATGGCTATGCCACAGATGATGAAGGCGATGATCTTGTTCTTTTGAGTCATGGTGGCCTCCATCACGCCCTGTCAGCCACGCGCTCGCCCAGCAGTCCGGATGGGCGCAAGGTCAGGATGATGATGAGCACGACGAACGCGAAGATGTCCGTGTAATGGCTACCCAGCAACCCGCCCGTGAGCACTCCGAGATAACCGGAGCCAATGGCCTCTATCAGCCCGAGAAGCAGCCCGCCGATGACCGCCCCTGCCAGATTGCCAATGCCACCAAACACCGCTGCCGTGAAGGCTTTGAGCCCGGGCAGGAATCCCATGGTGTGCTGCACCGTGCCGTAGTTGGAGGCATACATCACCCCTGCGATGGCTGCCAATATGGCGCCGATGATGAATGTGGCGGAAATCACCATGTCTGGCTTGACGCCCATCAGCCCGGCAACGCGGGGGTTCTCTGCCGTGGCCCGCATCGCCCGGCCCAGTTTGGTGTAGTGAACAACCCACATCAGAATGGCCAGCGATACCGCTGTCACGCTCAAGACCATGATCTGCGTCCAGGTGATCACGGCCCCGCCGATGAGAAACGGTTCTGTAGGAAGTAGCGTTGGAAACGGCTTGTAGTTGGGTTTCCAGATGATCATGGCCAAGGTCTGCAGCAAGATCGACATGCCGATAGCGGTGATGAGCGGAGCGAGCCTCGGACTGTTGCGCAATCGCCTGTAGGCAATTTTTTCTATGACGAAATTAAGCACCGCCGCCACAGCACATGCGATGAGCATGGCCAGTATGAGCATGACCCACCCAGGTACACCTGACATGTGCGATTGCATGATGCCGATGCAGGTCCAGGCGGTCAGAGCCCCGACCATCAGCACTTCGCCGTGAGCGAAGTTGATAAGCTGAATGATGCCGTACACCATGGTGTAACCCAGTGCGATCAAGGCATACATGCTGCCCAGCACCAGACCATTGATGATCTGCTGAAGCAAAATATCCATGAAGGTTTTCTCCTGTGCCACCGAGATCGCCGGGGCCGGTTTTGTTTTCGATCAAAAGGTATGGCTACCTTGTGGGTAGCGCCCGCCTACTTACTCAAGGACACCTTGGCACCCTTCATGAAAAAAAATTCTAGCTGAGAGGATTTGACAGAGAGTGCCGAAAATGGCGCTTATCGCGAGGGTTTTCCCTCGCGGGTGTGAAAAAAAAACACGAAGTGGAACTCATTGGATCCTTTCGCTACTCATAGGTATATCGGGTAAACGCGGCAAAGCACTGTTTTGGGGCCCACGCTTTGCATGTGAGACATTGCTTGCAAATATCATGCCTTTCACTACTATGGGCACCATGCCGGCCTCTGATTTGCCCCCTTGCATACTGGAATGCATCTCCTCCCACGACGCCGAACCTCAGGTTCGATTCGATTCGTGGCGTGAGCGTGCGCACCAGTGGGTGGAGATGCTGCCCCCGGCGCCCGATGCGGCGCTGGACGCAGAGTTGCGCATGCTGCGTGGTGCCAACAGCTTTTTTGGGTCGATGCGCTCTTCTGCGTATGAAACGCGAGCTGCTCCCCATCGCCTGACCCACGCGCCGGATATGGTCATACTCACCCTGGTTCAAACGGGTGAGGTCTTGCACAATGGGGCGCCCGGGCAAGAACAGCGCATCGGCGCGGGGAGCCTTGGCCTCTATGATCCTCGCAAGATGGGCAGCTACCGCTGGGACCATAACTCTCGCGAGGCATTCCTGGCGCTGCCGCGCAGTGACGTCCTTCTGGCGCTGGGATGTGATCCAGACCCCTTGCCAATTGGGCTGGAACGCGGCGCACTGGCTCCAGTACTGACCAGCCAATTCAATCACCTCACTCTTCTGATGCGCCAGCCGCAAAGCCTGGACACCGAGGAATTCGCGGACCTGTTGGAAAACACCAGGTCATTGGCACTACTGATGCTGCGCAACCTTGGCCGCAATGGTCTGAAAGTGGATGCGGGCCGGGAAGACCAGGACCTGGATGCAGGCAGGCGAACTGCGGCACTGCGCTTTATGGAACAGGAAGCGCACCGCCATGACCTCGACGCGGCGGCTGTTGCGCACGGTGCGAACTGTTCTCGTACACGCCTTTACGCAGCGTTTGCCGCCCGCAACGAGACTGTCATGGGCGTACTGCGGGAAATACGTTTGCAACGCGCCAAAGGCTTGCTTGAGAAGACCCCTCGCCTTCACGTGGGAGCTCTTGCATGGCGCTGCGGCTTCTCCGACCAATCAGGCTTCAGCAAGTTGTTCCGAGCCCGTTTTGGAATGCTGCCTTCTGAATGGCACCAGAGGACTTGGACCTATTCGGGCAGCATCGATACCTCCCAAAGTTGAAGCGAGTCTTTTACCTGGCGCCCAGATACAAGAAGGCACCCCCGCCGCTCCAAATCTCTTGCCGCAGCTAGCCCCCGCTTGCCTCGCTTAGGACCCTTTGAGGGTCAATTCAACCTTCGGCTTCATCGTCCCACTTTCTGAGCAGCGCCAGCTTTTCGCCAATCTTCACCTCCAGGCCTCTCGGGACAGGTTGATACCAGCCTGGCTCAGCTATGCCGTCTGGCAAATAGGTTTCCCCGGCCGCGTAGGCATTGGGTTCGTCATGGGCATAGCGGTACTCATGACCGTAGCCCAGCTCTTTCATGAGCTTGGTCGGAGCATTGCGCAGGTGAACCGGGACCTCGCGGCTCTTGTCCTGTTTGACGAAAGCTCGGGCCTGGTTATAGGCGTTGTATCCGGCATTGCTTTTGGCAGCAATGGCCAGATAGATCACGGCCTGGCCCAGTGCCAACTCCCCCTCTGGACTGCCGAGACGCTCAAAGGTCAAGGCCGCGTCATTGGCGATCTGCATGGCCCTGGGGTCTGCAAGTCCAATGTCTTCCCAGGCCATGCGGACAATCCTGCGTGACAGATACCGCGGGTCTGCTCCGCCGTCGAGCATGCGGGTGAGCCAATACAGCGCGGCATCCGGGTGCGAACCTCGAACAGACTTGTGAAGCGCAGAAATTTGATCGTAGAAATTGTCTCCGCCCTTGTCGAAACGCCGGCTGTTCAAGGTCAAGGCATTTTGAAGAAAGTCAGCGGTAATGTGGGTCAGGCCTGAAGCTCGGGCTGCTGTACTGGTCTGCTCCAGCAGGTTCAGGAAACGCCTGGCGTCGCCGTCTGCATAGCCGATGATGGTGTCTCTGGCCACATCGTCAAACTCCAGGTGACCCAGCGCAATGTCTTGAGCACGCTTCAGTAAGAGCTTGAGCTCCTCGTCTGTCAACGATTTCAGCACATAGACCTGGGCGCGCGAAAGCAAAGCCGAGTTCACTTCGAAAGACGGGTTCTCGGTAGTGGCCCCGATGAAGGTCACCAGGCCGCTTTCCGCATAGGGAAGAAGTGCGTCTTGCTGGGACTTGTTGAACCTGTGAATCTCGTCCACAAACAAGATCGTGTGTTTGCCCATGGCCAGGTTCTGCTGGGCTTGCTCCATGGCGGCCCGGATATCCTTCACCCCTGAAAATACCGCGGACAGTGCAATGAATTCGCATTTGAAAGCGGTTGCCGTAAGCCGCGCCAGCGTGGTCTTGCCCACCCCGGGTGGCCCCCAGAAGATCATGGAATGAGGCTTGCCGGATTGAAAAGCCAGGCGCAAGGGCTTGCCCTCCCCCAGCAGATGGGATTGGCCAACGACTTCATCCAAAGTCTTGGGACGAAGGGCTTCAGCCAGTGGTGCGGAAGGCTCCTGTGAAAACAGATCGGGCATTCCCAATAGTATGCCGACTTGCAAACCCTTTCTTGCGCTCGGCTTCCGAGACCATGCGCCATCCAATGTGACCCATTGAAGGCGGTCGCGCCACTGTACACACTTGAGCGGCCGACATCTCTCAACGCCATCCCACCCCTTGGGGCCCAGCTTGGCTAAGCGTTTGAGGCCCGGAGGCAGGGATTGGCTTAAGAGCCAGGAGTACGGCTGTAGAAAGCACCTGGCCTTCTGCCGCGTGCTTGAACACCTTGCATGAAGGATCATGGCCTTAAGTTGATATGAATCAATGCTCTTTGGCCCATGACAAGTCAAAGTTCGGCCATGCTGAACTTGAGGTCTTTTGACTGGCCGGGAGAAACCTGCACCTTACCCGCGGGCACCCAGCTGGTGCAACGTGCTGCCAACACGTCCGAAGTGCTTTATCTCTCTGCCGGGCGGGTTGCGCTCGGCATGGTGGAGGGCGGTGAGCTGGCGCATCGCATGGGAATGGTGGAAGGGCCTTCCTGGCTCAATGCCAGTTGCGCGGTGTTAGGGCTCGCGCCCATGGCTGACGCCGTGGCTGAAACCAGCGTTTTGGTGCAACGAGTGCCGGTAAAACTGTTCAGAGACACTCTGGCAGAACTACCGCCTTCTGCCTTGACCGTTTTGCGAGATGTCGCCCTCGCCCACAGGCAGCAAGCCGAACTGGTCATCAGCCGCCTGGCCAAGGATGCTGAAGCCCGCTGTGCCGAATGGCTGCTGCGACATGCGGAGCCAGCCGAGGGGGCGCCTGACAAGCAGGCCGTACTTCTGCGCCAGCGAAAGTGCGTCATTGCAGCCCAACTCGGAATTGCGCCCGAAACACTTTCCCGGGTGCTGCGCCACCTGCGAGAGCGTCAACTTATCAGCGGTTCTGGGCGTGTTCTGGATCTTCTGGACCTTCACGGCTTGCGCACGCTGGCCGGCGTTTGATTACCGCTTGCGAAGGCGCGAAACCGACACTGCAGCTGGATCCACCCCGTACACCTGCAGTTCTTGCGGCAATGCTTTGGCTCGCACCAGACTGGCCGCCAAAAGACTGGCGCCCGCTGCGCTCTGAATTCCATAGCCCCCCTGCCCGGCCAGCCAGAAAAACCCTGGGCAGACGTCGTCGAAACCAATGACAATCTCACCATCAGGCACGAAGCTGCGAAGCCCTGCCCAGGTGCTGGCAGGCCTGCGAATGCTCAGCAGCGTGGCTTCTTCGATTCGATGGATTCCCATGGCAATGTCCAGCTCTTCAGGTTGAACATCATGAGGGGAAACAGGGTCAGCGTTGGCCGGAGAGCCGAGAATCTGACCTGCGTCGGGTTTGAGATACCAATCTTCGGCGACGCTGATCACAGCCGGCCACGCTGTGGCATTGACCCCTTCAGGTGAACGAAAGGTGAACGCGCTGCGCCTGCGAGGCTCTATGCCAATGGGAGTGGCCCCCAACATGACGGCCACCTCATCGACCCATGCGCCAGCAGCATTGACCACGCAAGTTCCGCGCAGCTGTTCTCCGCTTTCAAACTGCAGAGACCAGGCACCCTGCTCGTACGCCGCGCCGGTAAGCACCTTTCCCGACAGCAGGGACACGCCGCCTGCTTTGGCACCTCTTAAAAACCCCTGATGGATGGCATGCACGTCCATGTCTTGAGCATTTGGATCGTATAAGGCACCGGCCAGAAGCTCAGCGCGCAAGACGGGCACCCTTTCCAGCGTTTGGGAAGCGTCCAGGCTTTGAAGCTCAGGGCAGGCACCAATCAACTCCTCACGCAAGGCTTCCAGGGCCGCTTCCTGACCGTGCATAGCCACGTACATGGCTCCACGCGGATGGATCAGGGGTACATCTGCAAAACCTGCTGGTGGATGCAGATAGAAGCTTCGGCTTGCACGCGTCAACGCCCGCACCTGGGGCGGGCCGTAGCTCTCCATGAACAGGGCCGCAGAGCGCCCGGTGCTGTGATAGCCGGGCTGCGCCTCGCGCTCAATCAAAAGTACAGAGGCGCCTGACCCCACGAGTCGCCAGGCCAATGAAGCCCCCGCCATGCCCGCGCCCAAGATGATGATGTCAAAGCTGTCCATGTCCTGATTCTGGCACGCTCCAAAACACAAAAGCCCGGCATGCCGGGCTTTTAGTGGGAATAGCGCAGGTGGTCAGGCCACTCGCACTGCCCGCAGTTTCATCGAGAATTCACGCAGGCTGGCAATACCGCTTTCTTCGGCGCGCTTGCACCAGGCTTGCAGATCGCCAGTGAGTTGCTCACGGTTGCGGCCCGTATTCAGCCAGATCTGGCGTAATTCTTCGCGCATGGTGATCATCTTGTCGAGCACTGGCCAGGCAGCGCGCGCCTGAGTCAGTTTTTCGGCAGCCGATGCAGGCACCTTTTCAGTGTCACGGTGGAGCCAGCGATTGGCGGCCTTGACGATCTGCGCATCGACAGCGCCGGCTTTCAGTGCAGCCACTTCCTTGGCGAGCTGATCGCGAATCTGGCCCGCATACCCAGCCATCACTTCGTAGCGATGGGCAATGACGGCTTCCAAGGTCTTCTCGTCAGCCACGGGGCGAACTTCACCGTAGGACAGCCGAGGCGGCGTCTTCTTGGCCTTGGCCAGGCCCAATTTGGACAGAACGGTGATGTAGGCCCAGCCCACGTCAAACTCATAAGGTTTGACCGAGAATTTGGCGGAGGTGGGGTAAGTGTGGTGGTTGTTGTGCAGCTCTTCACCACCAATGATGATGCCCCAAGGAATCAGGTTGGTGCTGGCGTCTTGCGCCTCGAAGTTGCGGTAACCCCAGAAGTGGCCCACGCCATTGACGACGCCGGCAGCCCAGAAGGGAATCCATGCCATTTGCATCGCCCAGATAGCCATGCCCAAACCACCAAATAGAACGACGTTGATGATCATCATCAAGCTGATGCCGACCACAGAGTGCTTGAAATACACGTTGCGCTCCAGCCAATCGTCTGGGGTGCCGTGACCATAGCGGTTCAGGGTATCTGGATTTTTGGCTTCAGAGCGATAAAGCTCTGCGCCTTCCCACATGACCTTCTTGAGGCCATAAATCTGAGGGCTGTGCGGATCTTCTTCCTGCTCACACTTGGCGTGGTGCTTGCGGTGAATCGCAGTCCAGGCCTTGGTGGTCATGCCCGTGGTCATCCACAGCCAGAAGCGGAAAAAGTGCTGAACCGCAGGATGAAGGTCCAGCGAACGGTGAGCAGAGTGACGGTGCAGGTAAATCGTGACGCTGGCGATGGTGATGTGCGTCATCAACAAACCGGCCAGCAACACTTGCCACCAGGCAAGATTAAGCACGCCATTGGCCAGCACATCCAGAGCGCCATTGACCAACGGTGAGTCGAAAAGAAGCGTCATAAAAAAGGGGGTCTTTACAAAACTATCCCCGCCGCAGGTGCTCGCAGGAATGGATGTGCGCCACCGGCGCGGGCTGACATTTAAAAGCTAACTCCACAATTGGAGCCGCGTCTGTCAGAAAAGTTCTATTTTATAAGTTTCCCCCTCCGGGATAAACACATTACGTGACCGGAAGAAGTAACTGACCTCACATTTACGACAGATTTGCGCTAAATCAAGAGAAAAAACCACCAAAAGCACGAACGTGCTTATTTAATCGCGTTTAAACCACACATTCTGAATGTGCTTTAAAACAGCTTCCAGGGGCCTTCAAATTCATGCCGGGCCGCTCGGCTCCAAACCGCCAGGCGTCTGGGCAGGCCTAGGGCGTGTCATCAATTAAACCCCCCACGCGCTGATTCGCCCTGAGGATGGATACGCGAAGGCAGGCGCAGGCCGTAGTGATCTACGGTCAAGGCTGGCGACAAAGTAGACGCCGCAGGGCGAGCCAGCCC
>NZ_JBEPSH010000003.1:0-616665 GCF_040548795.1 Ottowia thiooxydans
CTCCCGAGCTGAAAAACACCCCCACGGGGGGCAGCGTTCCATGCGAAGCAGGTAAGCGTGGGGGCCTCATTTTTTAGCGAAGGGCCGCTCCCGAGCTGAAAAACACCCCCACGGGGGGCAGCGTTCCATGCGAAGCAGGTAAGCGTGGGGGCCTCATTTTTCAGCGAAGGGCCGCTCCCGAGATGAAAAACACCCCCACGGGGGGCAGCGTTCCATGCGAAGCAGGTAAGCGTGGGGGCCTCATTTTTCAGCGAAGGGCCGCTCCCGAGCTGAAAAACACCCCCACGGGGGGCAGCGTTCCATGCGAAGCAGGTAAGCGTGGGGGCCTCATTTTTTAGCGAAGGGCCGCTCCCGAGATGAAAAACACCCCCACGGGGGGCAGCGTTCCATGCGAAGCAGGTAAGCGTGGGGGCCTCATTTTTTAGCGAAGGGCCGCTCCCGAGATAAAAACACCCCCACGGGGGGCTATCCATGCAGCGCCCTGCCGTTTTTCCTTGTTCCTGATAGACTTACAGGTATACGCAATGCCACCTATGTCTACCAAAGCTCACCAAACCATTCTGACCGAACGAGGAATGCAAATCGCAGAGCGACGCATTCCTACGATGGCCGCAAAGGCAGGTCATGAGGCTTATTGGACCACGCTCCGGGATACGGGCGCGGTCACGGTAAAAATGGCAAATGGACAAGTCGTTGAGCGCATGCTTGATGGCAGCGTCACCGTCATCAAGAACATGGCGATTGGTAAGCGAGTCAAGCCTGGCACTATCCTCAGGCGTGTCAAGTAAGGCTGCTCAAGCCTATCCGGCAGCTACCACCATTAAACCAGCGCCGGCCCAACTGGCGCAGCCCCGCCTTCGCGTACTGGCAGGCCCCAATGGCTCGGGCAAAAGCACCATCAAACCCGAGTTGAAGCCTCAGTGGATAGGCGCGTTCATCAATGCCGACGAAATTGAAAAAGCTCTCCGTGTCTCCGGTGGGTTTTTGGCCCTGCGCGAGCTTGGTATCACTGGCGAATCTGGGGAAGTGCTGAGCCGGATCAAAAATACCCTTCAGACGTTCGGGCTGGACAAGCACCTGGATATGCAGGCACTGCTTGCCGGAATCACACTCAACGAAGAGCTGACTCTTTGGATACCCGGGCCTCACCACTCTTACCTGGCCGCCTCGCTTGCGGAAGCCATCCGCCAGGAATTGCTTCACGAAGGCAAGACCTTCACTTTTGAGACTGTCATGTCTCATCGGTCCAAGATCAACTTCATGCGCAAAGCCCGGGAGCACGGCTATCGCATCTACCTCTACTTCATGGCGACCGATGACCCGGCGATCAATATCGACCGTGTACACCGGCGCGTGCTGCAGGGCGGCCATTCGGTGCCCGATGACAAGGTCATGGACCGATATTACAAGTCCATCGCCCTGATGACAGAGGCTTGCGAGGTTGCGCACCGCGCCTATATTTTTGACAACTCAGGCGCCAAACACAAACTGCTGGCTGAAGTCACGGATTTCGACACGATCCGGCTGGAATCCAGTGTCATCAACCCCTGGTTGCTAGGCACCGATCTCTGGAAGACCTTCTCCTGATAGCCAGTCGCCATCGTGCTCTGACCTTCAAAGATCGAACACTTTCCGAAGCGTGTCAAAAATGATGCGCAAATCTCCCGCGACGGAGTGGTTGTCCACGTAGTCCAGGTAATAGCGTTGCTTGATGGGCATGACCTCCTGGACGTAGGTCGTCTCTGGATCATCGCTGGCCGCAAGCAGTTGCTCTTCGTGGCGAAACTCAATCGCTGCTCGGTCGGTAATACCGGGGCGAATGGACAAAATTCGCTGACGTGCCTGATCAGGGTACTTGGCCATATAACTCGGCACCTCCGGGCGTGGCCCCACAAGGCTCATGTCGCCCCTGACGACATCAATCAACTGCGGCAGCTCATCAAGCTTGCTTCGTCTCAGCCAGTATCCAGCGCGTGTAATGCGCGCATCGCCCGCCGCGGTCACTTGAGGTCCGGAACCTGACTGATGTACGCGCATGGTGCGAAACTTGTGGATGCGAAACAGGCGCCCTCCTCTCCCAACGCGCTCTTGCCTGAAGAGCGCCGGACCAGGCGAATCCAATCGCACCCAGAGAGCCACAAGTGCCATCAACGGCAGCGCAATAGGCAGAGCGGCCAAGGTGAGGCCGAGATCCAAAGCCCTTTTGGCAGCGGCCGAGCCGGAAGAGCTCATGCAGTAAGGCGATGACCGCCAGCAGACGCCACGCACTTCTGACCCGAACGCGCCAGAATTCCGATGATGACAGTCAAGTGGGTCACCGAACCACGGCCTTGAGCGCCGCGATGATTCGGCTCTGCTCGTCATCGCTCATGGCGGTGAACAGCGGGATGCTGAACATGCGCTGGTAGGCCTTCTCAGCCACAGGGAACTGCTCAGGCAAAAGCGCGTAACGGTCACGCCAGTAAGGCTGACGGTGCAGGGGCACATAGTGCACGCTGGTAGCGACCCCGGCATCAGACAGGCCCTGAATCACTTCGTCCCGAGTAGCTTTGGCATCATCTGAAAGTCTAAGCACAAAAAGGTGCCAGGCGTGCGTCTGGCCGGCAGGGGCTTGCGCCGGCAAAATCAGGGGCAAGTCTTGCAACTCAGCCAGGTAGCGCCCAGCCAATTGCTGCCGACGCTGTACAAAGTCCGGTAGCCGTTGCAACTGCACGCGGCCCAGTGCCCCTGCCATATCCGTCATGTTGTACTTGAAGCCCGGCGCTACGATCTCGTAATACCAGGAAGGCGTCTTGCTGGAGAAACGGTCAAACGCGTCACGGCTGATGCCATGCAGCCGCATGACCTTCATACGGTCTGCCAGTGCCTGATCCTTGGTGACAACCATGCCGCCCTCTCCCGTGGTCATGGTCTTGTTGGCATAAAAGCTGAACACCGTCGCCGCACTTGGCAACTGGCCAATGAGTACTCCTTCACTTGTCGCCGGCAGTGCGTGGGCGGCATCTTCCACCACATGCAGGCCATGTCTTCGTGCAATGTCGTGAATCCGTGACATGTCGCAGGCCAGACCGCCGTAATGCACGGGAAGAATGGCTTTGGTTCGCGGCGTGATGGCTGCTTCAATCCGGGAAGCGTCGATATTCAAAGTGGCCGGGTCGCTGTCCACGAGCACCGCGTCTGCCCCGAGGTAACGGGCCACCTCCACTGTGGCGGTGAAGGTTAGCGTAGGCGCGATGACTTCGTCGCCGAGGCCCACGCCGACGGCCTCCAGAGCCAGGTGCAGTCCAGCAGTGGCCGAGTTGACGGCAATGGCATGAAGACCGCCGCCCAAATAGGCAGCAAACTCCTGCTCGAACGCCCGTGTCTCGGGCCCGGTCGTGACCCAACCAGAGCGCATGGCGCGAGCCACCGCATCGATTTCGGCCTCACCTATGTCAGGTCGTGCAAAGGGAATGAAATTGTCAGCTGTGGACATAAGGTAAGGAAGAACAATTCAACGGGTGATTTTCGCCGACGCGGCCGAAACGCGCCGGCCGCAGACCATATCGAGCAAACCGCGCCAGGTACCCAGCCCGTATCCCAAGTGGAAGCTGGCAATCGCCAGAGGGACCAAAGCCGCGAACGTTGGTACTGTGCCGGCAGCACCATCCTGGGTAGTGGTCTGCGTCATGACCTTAGTAGCGCCGTTTGTGGCCGACCACGAAGCCAGGGCAAGATACGCCACATAGCTGCCCACAAGTACCATCATGGGAAGCGCACTCCAGAACAAAGCTGCCCCCGAGGCCATGAGCGCAGCCACAAAAAAGGCGGGAACCAATTGACGCAAGGAACCCGGCTGGCCGTGCTTGCGCATCACAAAGGGGCGCCAGTACCCGTACTGATATTGCTGCGCAAACAGCTTCGCCAGGGAGTTCCGGGATTGATACCAGGATCGTATGCGGCCACTTTGCCAGATACGCCCGCCTGCCAGGCGCAAGCGAAGGTTGTGCTCGTCATCCTGATTGCGCACCAGATCTTCGTCGAAAGTCCCTATGCGCTCAAACACACCGCGTGGCCAGCACCCCAGGTAGACCGTATCTACCGGACCTTCGTAATTGGCATCACGCGAGAGCGCGCCACCCACCACCCATCTGCACTGAAATGCGGCAGAGATGGCTCGGCTCGTGGCATCTGTGCCGCGCGCAACCCACGGTCCGCCGACGTTGTCGGCCCCGCTTTGATCCAGCGTAGCAATACATTGGGCGACATAGTCCGGCGCGAATTCAGTATGAATATCCATACGCACCACAACCGACCCACCCGAGCGCTTCAGACAGGCATTCAGGCCAGTGGACACAATCCGGCCAGGGTTGTCTACGAGTAACAGGCGGGAGTCCTGCAATGACCGCGCCTGCAAGTACTCGCGAGACCCATCATCACTGCCACCGTCTGCCACCAACAACTCCAAAACCCATCCAGGAGGCAGTTGCTGCGCAAGAGCCCGGTCGCAAAAGGCTTCGACGTAAGAGCGTTCGTTGCGGCATGGCGCTATCACGCTCACCAGTTGTTCGGCGGCGCCCCCAGAGACGTCTCCTTGCCCCTCTTTACCCGGCATGGTGAGTACCGCGTCCACGTCCAGGTCCACTTGCCAACAGTTGCCGATAGAGGCGATCCATGGCATCCATTTGCGCCCGCCGGTCGCCATTACGGGCGATACGCTCGCCATTGGATTGCCCGAGATAGGCCGCCTGACTGCCATCGTTCATCAATGACAGCCATTTCTGCGCCAGTGCGTCTGCATTGCCCGCTGGCACCAGCGCATCGGCGCCCAGCCAATCCCGGTTGGCAGGCAGGTCAGAAGCCAACACGGCCAGTCCGCACGCCATGCTTTCAAGAACGGACACAGAAGTGGCATCACTCTCCGGAACGCTGATGGACAGCCGGCACCGACCGAGCACCTCCGCCATACCTGCGTCGTCCAGTCGACCATGGAACTGCACAGCATCGGCCAGGCCAAGCGAATTGGCCTGCGCGCGCAAGGCAGATTCCTGTGATCCGCCACCCAAAAGATGAAGGCGCGCTTCACTTCGCTCGGCGTGGACTTTTGCGAAAGCTTCCAAGATCACGTCAATGCGGTAATTGGGCTCCCAACTGCGAAGGCTGACCGCTTCAAAGCTGGGTTTGGCTTCCCATGGTTCAGGCTTGAACCGATTCAGATCCACGCCCCAATGAATCAGCTCTGTACGCAATCCATGTCGCAGATTGCGAGCCGCAGCCAGAAGGTCTGGCGAATCGCCTGTAATCAGGTCGGCCTGACTCAGAGTCCACCCAGTCAACAGGCGCAATGCGAGGTTGCGCCGGGGTGTTACCAGTAAATCGCTGCCCCAGGCTGTCATGATCAGCGGCCTCGTGCCACAACGTGCAGCCAGGTATCCGTAGGAAGTGACATAGTGTGCATGGACGATGTCGGGATTCAAAGCTGCGATGGCCCGCCGCGCGGGAGACACGCGTGCGAGCCAATCCAGTGAACGAGTGACCGGGGGCAACACGATTTGCCGAACACCGGCAATGGGTTGCGGGCGCGCAGTGACCAGTGAAATCTGCCAGCCCCGCGCCAGCATTTCGCCTGCCCATCGTTGGACATGCACGCTGTTGGCGTCGCCTAGCAAGCACAAATGATGGCTCATCGATCAGTACCTTCAGAGCTCAGCGCCGCACGCCACCGCGCATAGGCGGCCTGCAAGGACGGTCTTTGCTCCAGCCAGACTTCATCCGCCTCCCGCGTGTCACCTACCACCTCTGCTGGACTGCCCGCCAGCACGGAAAAATCAGGAAACACACCGCGCACACGACTGTGAGAAGCAACCAAGGTTCCATGTCCTAGTGTGCTGCCCGCCTCAATGGTGCTGTGTGGACCAATAAAAGACCGCTCGCCAATCGATATGGGCGCCCGCAGCACAGCGCCCTCCGCCTCTTTCAAATCCTGCCCTGAAAGTTCTGCTGCCACGCGAACGCTGCGATGGGTGCTGTGACTGACTATGCTCACGAAATTGGTAATTTGCGTCCCACGCCCTATCCTGACGCCGGCACTGGCCTCTATGAAGTTGAAGTGGCCAATGAACACGTCATCACCCAGATGCAGGAATTGCTCATGCTCAATGCAGGTGCTAGGTGAAATGCGGGTGCCTGGCAGAATCAGGCCTTGGTGACGTTCACCAAAAAGAATACGGAAAAATAAACCGTGCCATAAGTTCCTTCGGCATCGGTTGACCCACGCACGGATCGCGTTCATGAGTGATCACCCTTTTGTTCTGAGGCTTCGCGAGGAGTCGGGACGTGAGGCCACCGAGCCAACCGATAAAAGTACCAACCAAAGTAAGGCAGCATGACGCCCGAAACGGCCCACGCTCCCCCTTGCAACCCACCGGCGCGAAGTCCTAGCGCCATTGCCAGCACAAAAGCGACCTGTCCTACCAGGGCCCAACGAAATGCCCATCTCTGTGCCTGCCATGCCATGGTTACCACGGCAAGTGGAGCGGCGACGAAATGCGCTGCAATATAGGGGGAAAGCGCCCGCGCCAACTCACCAGCTTCCCGCCAGGTGGGTCCAAATATCAACTCGAAAATCCATGGACCGGCTATCAGCAGCAGCCCCATGAGAGCCAACCCCAGCACGCCCAGAAGCGCCATCAACTGGCGCACCATCGCCCTTGCCGCATCTGGCTCAGCGCCGATCAGCCGGGGATAAAGCGCCTGCGACACGGCCGCACCGACCAACGTGGAAGGCGCCTTGAGGTAACGCAAGGCCAGGCCCCAGAAACCAGCCGCGGCCTCACCGGTCCAGGCCACCAGAAGCGCAACGGCCACCGCGTCTTGCAAGGTCCCCAGAAATGCATGGGGCGTGTTGATGAGCGCGAAATCCTTGTGCTTGATGGCCGTGGCGCGCATGGCGGACTTCATGGAGGCGGACGCGGGCTTCAACACCGAGCGCCACCCCCCCAAGGGGCTGGGCCGCAACAGCCATAGACTGGCTATCAGTTGGGCCAACAACGTCGCCACCACAAGGGCCCACGCGGTGTCCGCACCCAAAGGCCGCCCACCGGCCCCGCGCCACAGCAGGTAACCCAGAGCCAATTGAGCCACCGCCGCTCCGCCCCATTGGACCACTCGTCCCGCGGCGACCGCCTGGAATCGTTGGGCGCGGGTCGCCCACATCATGAGCAACTGCAACGCTGCCGAGAACCCCACGGCCAGCGGCAACAGGGTTGGCAAAGGCAGCAAGCCCGCCCCGTGCAGGCCCCAGGCCATGGGAATACAAAGTAAAACCACTGCCAAACCAATACGCAAAGCCAGCGCGAGCAATGCGCTCGCCTCGTCGTCTTGCCTGGCCATGGGCAGCGCCCAGTCGTAGCGCAGGCAAGCCGCCACTGCAATGGCCGCGGCAACGGTAGTGAACTGGGTGAAAAGACCCATCGCTTCCGGTGAAAAAATGCGGGCAATGAACGGGCCCAGCAGCAGTGGCAGCAGTTGTGCCAGCGCGCCTCCCGTCAACAGTGTGACGGTAGCCCGTAAAAGTGAGGAAGAAGGCGTTTTCATGCCTTGAACACGCGCAGCGATTTCCCCGAGCGTGCGCTCAAGAAAGCTCCAGCAATGCGGTTGAAGTAGGCCAAGAACATGAAGTTGGCAGACGGCGCCTAAAATGATGGGTTTGCCAGCCAGGGATTATCCCCGCGCCCTACCCCATTCCAATCTGTAGATCATGTCAGAACCCACCGCACTCAGCTCAGCCGCCCCCGAACAAGACGAGAATAAACTGATTGCAGAGCGCCGCGAGAAGCTCAAGGCCTTGCGGGAAGCCCAGGCGCAAAACGGCGGGGTGACCTTCCCCAACGATTTCAAGCCCAAAGACAGGGCGGCGCAACTTCATGAAGCCCACGGCGCTGCTGAAAAGCCAGCCATGGACGCGGACATCGCGGAAGGCAAGAAAATTGCAGCCAGCGTATCGGGCCGCATGATGCTCAAGCGCGTGATGGGTAAAGCCAGCTTTGCCACACTGCAAGACGCCTCAGGACGCATGCAGCTCTACATTGCCAGGGACGAAGTAGGCGAAGAAGCCTATACGGCCTTCAAGCATTGGGATCTGGGTGACATCGTCGCGGCCGAAGGGTATCTGTTCAAGACCAAGACGGGCGAACTCTCTATCCATGCCACCAGCATTCGCCTGCTCACCAAGAGCCTGCGTCCCCTGCCTGACAAATTCCATGGCATGCAGGACCAGGAACTGAAATACCGTCAGCGCTATGTAGATCTCATCATGGACGAGTCTGCGCGGGCCCGTTTCGTGGCGCGCAGCCAATCTTTGGCCGCCATGCGAGCCTTCATGACCGAAAGCGGCTTCATGGAAGTAGAAACACCCATGTTGCACCCTATCCCCGGTGGCGCCAATGCAAAGCCTTTTGTCACGCACCACAATGCGCTCGAACAGGAAATGTTCCTGCGCATTGCGCCTGAGCTCTATCTGAAGCGGCTCATTGTGGGCGGATTTGAGCGCGTGTTCGAAATCAACAGGAGTTTCCGCAACGAAGGCATCAGCGTGCGGCACAACCCTGAGTTCACCATGATGGAGTTCTACGCCGCATACTGGAACTACCTGGACCTGATGGACTTTACCGAAGCGCTTTTGCGCAACACGGCCCAGAAAGCCGTGGGAACTTTGCAGCTGGAGTACCAAGGCCGCAGTGTGGACCTGGGTCAACCATTCAAGCGCATGACCATCCGCGAAGCCATCAACACCCACACAGACATCGGTGCCCAGGTAGATGACTCTGCAGAGTTGATCAACCGCCTGAAAAAACTTGGACTCTCAGAAGAAAAGGACAGGCTTTCGACCCGAAGCCTGCCTTCGCTGCAGGTGATGTATTTCGAGGAGTCCGTGGAAGACAAGCTGTGGGAGCCTACTTTCATCATGGAGCACCCGACGGAGATCAGCCCTCTGGCGCGCGCCAACGATCAGCGGCCTGAAGTGACGGAGCGCTTTGAGCTCTACATCACCGGCCGTGAAATCGCAAACGGCTTCAGCGAGCTGAATGACGCTGAAGACCAGGCAGCTCGTCTGCAAGCACAGGTGGCGTCGAAAGATTCCGGGGATGATGAAGCCATGTTCTATGACGCAGATTTCGTGCGTGCACTGGAATACGGCATGCCTCCCACAGGTGGCTGCGGCGTTGGAATAGACCGTCTCATGATGCTGTTGACCGATTCGCCGAGCATCCGCGATGTGATTCTGTTCCCCGCATTGCGCCGGGAAGCCTGATTTGCTCTCAAAACCAACAAACCGTTCACACTGAGCTTGGCCTGTCCTGAGCTTGACGAAGGGTCGAAGCGTTGCGCAAGCCTTCGACAGGCTCAGGCCAAACGGTTTTCCTGTTTCAACTTCACTCTTCGGTTGACAGAAACCATAGAGCCTCAGCCCGAACGGCTTTCGTAGTGATCGACCGAGACTCGACATAGGCGGTAAACCGGAAGAAAGAGGCTTTGAATGAGCCCTTCACTTCCCGCCTGGGTTTTAACAGCGTTCAGCGAGCGGGCGGCTCTGCCGTCTGATTCTCAGAGACTTCACGCCACGATACATCTTGCACGCCTGTCGGCACTGAAGCGCCCGTCGCACTGGCAGTATCTGCTCTCGGGGTGGCGCTTGCCGCTGGTTGGCGCGACGGCCAACGCTGGCGGGTCATCTCACGGTAACGGCGCCAAAGCAAGGTCACTGTGGCCGGGCGGCCGGTGAATACGCTCATGACCAGGCTGGCAATGACTCCAAACGCCAGCCAAACGAGCAGGCTAAGTGCAAAAAGCAGGCCAACCAGCGCCAGCGTAGCCCACACCATCAGTCCAAGCACGCGCGAAGCAATGCGCTCCAGGCTGCTGGTATTGCGGTTGTAAGGGGGCGGCAATTGTTGGGAAAACATCTGGCTCATAAGAAATGGACCACTTTCAGGCTTTGAAGTTCAATTTCTGGCGCGTTTCATTAACCGGCAATCAATGCCAGGGAGCGTAAATACTCCGAAGACCGCGTCAGCTCTTCCCAGTTGGGGGCGGGTTGCCTAGGTAACAAGGCCTTCCTTCTTGATTCACTTTGCTCAGAGGGTACCCATTGCCCACTAGCGTGCGCCTCAGCAAGGCCGGCGAGCGCCTCATCCAGGACCCGCCCTCCATGCAAAGATTGGTTGCACAACAGAGCAAGATCGCAGCCAGCGGTCAAGGCGGCCAGTATGGCCTCCAGCGGGGTGACGGTACGCCCATCTATATGCCGCGCCGCCTCCATGCTCAGATCGTCCGTAAAAATGGCACCCTCAAACCCCATGCGGCCCCTCAGCACGGCCTGTAGCCACCGGGCAGAATATCCTGCCGGTCTGGAATCCACCTTCGGATAAACCACATGGGCAGCCATCACGGCGTCCAGGGCAGTGCCAAGCCAGCCATAGGGCGCGGCATCCGCGCCCAGTATGGCCTTCAGACCACGTGTATCTCGTGGTAAGTGGGTGTGGGAATCCGCCGCCACAAAGCCGTGGCCGGGAAAATGCTTCCCACAGTTGCCCATACCTGCTCGCAGCAACCCGTGCATCACGCTTTTGGCCAGCATGCTGACGACGCGAGCGTCTTCATGGAAGGCGCGGTCTCCGATCACGCCCGAGGGCCCCCAGTCGAGGTCGAGCACAGGTGTGAATGAGAAATCCACGCCGCAAGCGCGCAGTTCGGCTGCCAGGACATATCCGCAGGCGGTAGCAGCCTCCTGGGCACGCATGGCGTCCTGCATCCAGATTTCACCTAATTTGCGCATGGCCGGCAGATGAGTAAAGCCATCTGTACGAAAACGCTGCACACGGCCGCCTTCGTGGTCCACGCAGATGAGCAAATCGGGACGCAGTTCTTTGATACTGACCGTCAGTTGCGTAAGTTGCTCTCGGCTTTCCCAGTTACGACTGAACAAGATCATGCCACCCACCAGCGGGTGTGCCAGCCGACGGCGATCGTCTGCGGTCAAGGTGTGACCCGCAATATCGACAACGAGTGCAGCGTGAGTCATGCTGCTCACGCGACCTGGTTGCCTGCTTCAATGCAGCGCAGATATTCGGCAACCGCCTGGGCATAGCCTAGATCCAAAGCGTCTGCGATAAGCGCATGGCCAATGGACACTTCAGCCACACCGGGCACCTGCTTGAGAAACTCAGCAAGATTGTCACGATTCAAATCGTGGCCGGCGTTGACACCCATGCCCACGTCCAATGCGGCGCGCGCAGCGGCTGCATAGCGCTGCAGTTGCTCTGTCCGCTGGGATTCCCGTTCACTCGCCCAGGCTGCCGCATAGGGCTCCGTATACAACTCGACGCGATCAGCGCCTAGCGCGCGTGCCGCCGCCATCTGTTGGGGTAACGGATCCATGAACAAGCTCACTCGAACCCCGCTGGCCTTGGCCGCCGCAATCAAGGGCGCGAGTCGCTCTCTTGTCGCGGTGTCCTCAAGATTCCACCCATGGTCACTTGTGAACTGGTCTTCGCTGTCAGGCACAAAGGTGCACTGATCAGGACGCACGACACTGACAAATTCCATGAGGTTCTGGGTCGGATTTCCCTCAATGTTGTATTCACGCCCCGGCCATTGCTTCATTAGCGCAGCCAGTTCATGCACGTCCTGAGCTCTGATATGGCGCTCATCGGGGCGGGGATGCACCGTAATGCCATGCGCCCCCGCCTGCAGGCAAGCTTGAGCAGCTTTAGTGACGCTGGGAATGCCCAAATGGCGCGTATTGCGCACCAGGGCGACCTTGTTGACATTGACGGAGAGGTTGGTTTTCACGATGTAAAGGATTGCAGGTCGATCATCATCTGGCGGGTGCGCAAAATGCCACCCCCACAATGGTAGTGCAGTAATTCGCGCAACTGCTGCCGCAGGCCTGAACGCGATTCACCAGGCAAGCCGGCGCAAACGTTGAGCGCGGCAGTGAAAGGTGCTTCATCATCCAATGCGGCAGCCAGGCTCAACCAATGGCGGCCAAGCAGCCACGCCCCACTCTGCTCACCCTGTGCGCTGCGTAACCCACCTTCAGCAACCAGGCTGTACCGATCTTGAGGTGCCAAAGGCTCAAATGTGAGAGTCTGAGCATCGAGCGCAGGCAGATGTCCCGTTTCGCGAAGCAGAAGCAATTCAAACGCTCGCAGAGCTGACGCATGAAGCGTCTCGCCTTTCTCGGCTGCAAGCACATGAACTAGAGCGGAATAAACGTCAAACAGCCGAGCATGCCCATCCTCACGCGCCAGCAGGCGCATGAGCAATTCATTGGCGTAATAGCCAGAGAGCAAGGCATCACCCGTCGGCATGACATGGCCACCTGCCCATTCGGCGCTCTTGAGGGTCCGGATTTCCGCATCTCCACCCCAGCTGAGCAGCAGAGGCTGCAGCGGTAACAGGACCGGACGGAAGTTCGAAGACGGGCGCTTGGCACCCTTGGCAACCAGCGCCATCCGACCATAGGCGCGGGTAAAGACCTCCGCTATGACACTGGATTCACTCCAGTCATAGTGGTGCAGGACGAACCCCGGTTCGTGATTGACGCGTTTCACCGTATGTGCATTCGAGCTCCACCCCGATACGTCAGCCGGTTAGGGTTCGATGGGCTAACGAGGTGGACGTGCGTGCATGGGTGGCACGCGTGTGGAATTGAACGCACTGGCCCTCACCCCTGCCCTCTCCCGCCGGCGGGAGAGAGGGTAAAAATCAGGAAGCTGCGGAGCAGGCCGGAAGCGGTGGCCGTAGAGCTGATTGCTTTTGTGTAAGGGCACCCGGCATGGGGGCGCCCGGCATAGGGGGCCCTAGCGCAGCGGGAAGGCACAAAGGGTCCCAGGATGGGCCTACTCATATCCAAAGCTGCGCAGTCTCGCCTCATCGTCTGCCCAACCGGAGCGGACCTTGACCCAAAGCTCAAGAAACACCTTGCAATCCATAAGCTTCTCAAGTTCCTGCCTGGCTTCCGTGCCTATGCGCTTGAGCCGCTCACCTTTCTCGCCGATGATCATGGCCTTGTGTCCGTCGCGTTCAACCACAATAGTTGCGGCCACGCGCACCATGCGCCCGTGAGCTTTGCTCTTTTCTTCATCGAATTTGTCGATGATGACCGTCGAGGTATAGGGCAACTCATCGCCCGTCAAGCGAAACAGCTTCTCACGCACTACTTCGCTGCACAGGAACTTCTCGCTCTTGTCGGTAAGCTCGTCTTCGGAATACCACCAGCCCTGCTCCGGAAGGTAGCGTTCGCAGATCGTGAGCAGGCGTGCCACATCCTTGGAGTTCTTGGCCGACATGGGCACAAACTCTGTAAAAGCGTGCCGCTCCTGCATATCCTTCAGCCAAGGGGCAATTTCAGCGCGCCTGTGTACGTTATCGAGCTTGTTGGCGACCAATAGCGTTGGCGTGCGTTCGTTCAGCAATGCCAGCACTTTGGCATCGCCCAAGGTGAAGCTTCCGGCCTCGACAACGAACAGCACGAGATCGACGCCATCAATGGCCCCGACCACAGTCTTGTTGAGCGATTTGTTCAGCGCTGTGCTGTGTCGAGTCTGGAACCCTGGTGTGTCCACGAAGACGAACTGTGTCCCTCCCCCGTCACCCGTAGGCAATGTACGGATGCCGGTGATGCGATGGCGTGTCGTCTGCGCTTTCCGACTGGTGATACTGATTTTCTGGCCGACAAGCGCATTCAGGAGTGTCGACTTACCGACATTGGGCTTACCAACGATGGCGATCAGTCCACAGCGTTGGGTGGCACCTTGCGTACCGGCAGGTTCAACGTGGGCTTGAACTTCTGATGGCTCCTGGCCGTCAGCTGTGCTTTTTTTTGTTTCTGTCATGTTGGGTCTGGTTCACGAGCTTCAGCATGGCTGCTGCTGCAGCTTGCTCACCCGCGCGGCGCGACGGGCCGCTGCCGATTTGGTGAAGATTCAATTCAACGATGGTGCACTGCACATCAAAGGTCTGACGGTGAGCAGCGCCGTGGATTCCTGCCACGCTGTACTGAGGCAACTGCATCTTGCGCCCTTGCAGCCATTCCTGCAAGGCAGTTTTAGGATCTTTGGCCGCAGCCTGCATTCCAGGATTGATTTCCACCTGATCAAACAGTCTGCCGACAAGAGCCTGCGCTGCTGAAAAGCCTGAATCAAGATACACCGCGCCAATCAGTGCTTCCACCGCATCGGCCAAAATAGAAGGTCGCTTTTGACCGCCAGAGCGTAATTCACCCTCACCTAAACGCAGTTGTTCAGGCAAATCCAGCTCCAGGGCGAGGCGGTGCAAAGTGTCCTGTTTGACCAGGTTGGCGCGTACCCGGGAGAGATCGCCCTCCGGCAGATCGGACAAGGCTTCATAAAGCAAATGAGCCACACACAGATTCAAAACCGAGTCGCCTAGAAACTCCAACCGCTCGTTGTGGTCGGCTGAAAAACTGCGGTGCGTAAGGGCTCGAGCCAGCAGGGCTGGCTCCTTAAAACGGTGCTGCAGGCGCGCCTGCAGGGTATCAAGCGCGGACTGCATAACGATACAAAAGCGGCTTCAGTTATAGCCCCCAGCAGAGGAGCCGGCGTATTTAATAAGAAGATAGGCCGGGCCAAACAGCGCAATTTCCTTCTCATAGGCAAACCTGACCACAATCTTGTCACCTTCTTTGGTGATATCGAGGTCTTTGCCAGAAATGGAACTGATGTAGTCCACCGATGCAGTGCGATCGAAGGCAGCACGTACGGCAGGAACGGTATCTCCGTCTGCCGCGGCTTTCTTGGCGGCCTTCTGGATGGACATGAATTCACTGGCCGTGGGCACTACCTTGGCTCCCACGATGGCCAGGAAGGCAAAGACCACTCCCAGAAAAAGCAGGCCAATGAAAGATATTCCCTTTTGAGAAGAGATGCGCCCGGTGTTCATGCGCCTTCTGATCATTTTGGTTTTTTGTGCCATTGATTAATTGAACGCGCCAATTCGTTTCAGATCGCTGAAATTCATCCACACTAAGAAAGCCTTGCCGACGACATTGCCGTCAGGCACGAAACCCCAGTAGCGTGAATCCGCTGAATTGTCGCGATTGTCCCCCATCACAAAGTAATGCCCTTCAGGCACCTTGCAGCTAACGCCCTCAACACTGTAGCGGCAATTTTGCTTGAACTTGAAATCGTCGACCCCGGAAACAAAAGCGGATCTGGTCTCGTCTACGATGATGCCGTGCTTCTTGACGCCTAGCTGCTCGTCAAAATATTGGTAGTACTTCATCATGGACTCGTCAAAGAAATCCGAACCGGGAGTTTGAACCACGGGCTTGCCGTTGATGGTGAGTTTCTTGTTCAGATAAGAGACTTCATCCCCCGGTACACCAATTACGCGCTTGATGTAATCCACGCTGGGCTTGGGCGGGTAGCGAAACACAACCACATCTCCACTTTGTATCGGATTTCCCTGTGTTATGCGGGTATTGAGTACGGGAAGCTTCAAGCCGTATGTGAATTTGTTCACCAAAATCAGATCACCGATCAACAGAGTCGGAATCATGGACCCCGATGGGATCTTGAAGGGTTCGAAAACAAAGGAGCGCAGCAGAAAAACGATCAAGATGACGGGGAACAATCCTGCCGTCCAATCGAGCCACCACGGTTGCGCCATGATTCGCTCGCGCGCGGTCGAAACATCTCCGTCTGCATCCTGGATGCCTTGCGCAGCCAATTTGGCACGACGGCTCTCGTCCTGCCCCTCAAGGGTTTTGGCTGCGGCACGCCGACGGGGTAGAAAAATGAAACGTTCGGCCAACCAGTACAAGCCGGTCACCACGGTCGCCAAGAACAAAAGCAACGCGAAATTGCCTTCGATCATTCCGAAATACCAGGAGCCGGCGTAAGCGACGAATCCGGCCAAAACGATGGCAGTCAAAAACGGCATCATTCTTCCACCTGCAAGATTGCCAAAAACGCCTCTTGAGGCACTTCAACCGAACCAATCTGCTTCATTCTCTTCTTGCCCGCTTTCTGCTTTTCCAAGAGCTTGCGTTTACGCGAGATATCGCCGCCGTAACACTTGGCCAGCACGTTCTTGCGCAGCGCCTTGATGTTTTCACGAGCGATGATGTTAGCGCCAATGGCTGCCTGGATAGCCACGTCAAACTGCTGACGGCTGATGATTTCACGCATCTTGGCGGCTACAGCACGCCCGCGGTACTGCGACTGACTTCTGTGAACGATGATAGACAAAGCATCGACCTTCTCCGAATTCAGCATGATGTCGACCTTCACCACATCCGAAGCTCGGTATTCCTTGAATTCGTAGTCCATGCTGGCATAGCCTCGGCTCACGCTTTTCAGTTTGTCGAAGAAGTCGAGCACGATTTCGCCGAGTGGCAGCTCATAAGTCAGCATGACCTGGCGACCGTGATAGGACATGTTCAGCTGAACACCTCGCTTCTGATTGGCGAGCGTCATCACTGGTCCCACGTATTCCTGCGGCATGTACAAGTGCACGGTCACGATGGGTTCACGAATTTCGTTGATCTTGCTCGCCTCCGGCATCTTGGATGGGTTTTCCACCATGATGACTTCGCCATCCGCCCTTTCCACCTCGTACACAACGCTGGGTGCAGTGGTGATCAGATCCTGATCGAATTCCCTCTCCAATCGTTCTTGCACGATCTCCATGTGAAGCAAGCCAAGAAATCCACAACGGAAACCGAAGCCCAAGGCTTGCGACACCTCTGGCTCGAAATGCAGGGAGGCATCGTTGAGTTGCAGCTTCTCAAGGCTGTCCCGAAGTGCGTCATATTGGTTGGCTTCGGTGGGGTAAAGACCAGCGAAAACCTGCGGCTGGATTTCCTTGAAACCTGGCAAGGCTTTTTCAGCAGGCCCCAGATTGCCCGGGAGCTTTTTCTCCAGCGTAATGGTGTCGCCAACCTTGGCAACCTTCAGCTCCTTGATACCCGCGATGATGTAGCCCACCTCGCCCGCAGACAGCCTTTCGCGCTGTTGCGGAGCAGGAGTGAATACACCCAGCGTGTTGGCCTCGTAGGCAGCGGCCGTGGCCATCATTCGGAAGCGTTCGCCTTTGTTCAGGTACCCGTCGACCACTCGCACAAGCATCACGACGCCCACATAAGCATCGAACCAGCTGTCGATGATCATCGCGCGCAATGGCGCCTCTGGCTGGCCACGTGGTGCAGGCACCTTGGCGACGATCTGCTCCAGAACGTCTTCGATACCCATGCCTGTCTTCGCAGAAATTGCGATGGCCTCACTGGCATCTATGCCAATCACGTCTTCGATTTCTTGCTTGGCTGTTTCTGGATCCGCTTGCGGTAGATCCATCTTGTTGAGAACGGGCACCACCTCAACACCGAGGTCCAAAGCGGTGTAGCAGTTCGCTACGGTTTGCGCTTCAACGCCTTGAGAAGCGTCAACCACGAGCAGTGCGCCTTCACACGCGGAAAGCGAACGGGAAACCTCATAGGAGAAATCGACGTGGCCTGGCGTGTCGATGAGATTGAGGTTGTAGACCTTGCCATCACGTGCTTTGTATTGCAGCGCTGCGGTCTGTGCCTTGATGGTTATCCCCCGCTCTTTCTCGATGTCCATCGAGTCCAGTACCTGCGCCTCCATATCACGGTCAGCAAGACCTCCGCAGCGCTGGATCAAGCGGTCCGCTAGCGTGGATTTGCCATGGTCAATGTGCGCGATGATCGAGAAATTTCTGATGTGGTCCATCAAGGAGTCGAGCCAAGTATTTGAAATAACGGGTAGTGCGCATGAAAAAAGGGCGCGCCAAAGAAGTGACGCGCCCTCAACCAACAATCTATGGCAACTGCGATAGTTGGAGCTTCATTGTAGGCAAAAAGCGCCTTTTTCGAAGCCTCAAATCACGAATCATCGGTCGTTGCGACGCAGCAACGGAATTTTATCAACAGCTTATCAACAGATTGGGTGGACTTCCCTTTGGACAAGCTGTGGTCTTTTTGTGGAATGCATGTAATGTGGTGAGGCCAATTTCCGCATTGTGGATTTAGGGTGCCTCCATATGCGTGTTGGTTGGCTAATCTAGGCGTGATTCTATCTAAAACAATATGTAAGCCAAATGAGAACCTGTTGAAACAATTAGGTGATCCGCCTTCGCAAACCCAGTTGTTCAAACTGGACGTCGCAAAAAAGCCCCAATCCCGACTGGGGGCTGGGGCTTTTCTCAAGCCGTCATCTCCGTAATTTCAAGGGGCTGGTGGTACCGAACGCCGCCAGTTCACCTACTGCCTTAGGGACTCAGGCCTGTAATAAGCGCTTCAGCGGTTGGGCCTCACGATGACGTATTGGACCAGGTCACCACGCAAAACCAGCACGGTGACAGGCTTGGTTCGGTCCGTCTTGGCCGCTGCCGCCTCGAACTCCTTCACAGAATCGATCTCGGTGTTGCCCACCGACAGGATCACATCGCCTTCGCGCAAACCTGCTCTAGCTGCACTATCCGCAGCAGATTCAACCCGAACGCCGCGTTTGACTTTGAGTTCTTTGCGCTGAGCATCAGTCAGTGCCGTGACCGTCAGGCCAAGCGCCTGCACGGAGGCCGTGGATTTCGGCGTCTCTGCGCGTTCGGGAGTGCGGCGAGCAGTCTTCTCTGGCTCCAACTCCGCGACCGTGATGGACAGATCACGGCTGGCCCCGCGGCGGAACACAGTAATAGTGCTGCGAGAACCGGGTTTGACATTGCCCACCTGGCGGGGCAAGTCAGACGCTTTTTCTATCGGCTTGCCTTCAAAGCGCGTGATGATGTCACCTGCCTCAACGCCTGCTTTCTCAGCCGGGGAGCCAGCCTCCACGCTGCGTACCAAGGCGCCTTGTGGCTTACCCAGTCCAATCGATTCGGCAACGTCCTTGGTCACCTGGTCAATCTGAACGCCGATGCGGCCGCGGGTGACTCTTCCGCTGACGCGCAATTGCTCGCTCACTCGCATCGCTTCGTCAATTGGAATAGCGAAGGAAATGCCCATATAGCCGCCTGAGCGCGAATATATCTGGCTATTGATGCCGACCACTTCCCCGCGCATATTCAGCAACGGGCCGCCGGAATTTCCCGGGTTGACTGCGACATCGGTCTGGATCAACGGAAGGTAATCACCCGTGTCTCGCTGCTTGGCGCTGACGATGCCCGCAGTGACTGAATTTTCAAGCCCGAAAGGAGACCCGATGGCGACCACCCATTCCCCCACGCGCAAACGGTTGATATCCCCGATCTTGACGAATGGAAGCCCTGTAGCCTCAATCTTGACTACTGCGACATCTGTGCGTTTGTCGACGCCCACGATCTTGGCCTTGAATTCGCGTTTGTCAGGGAGGGTGACAATCACTTCGTCTGCTCCGTCGACCACGTGGGCATTGGTCATGACAAAGCCATCGCCGGAAAGAATGAAGCCTGAACCTACGCCGCGTGGCTGTTCCTGCTCGGGTTGAGGGCGGTTGGGACGTTGAGGCTGGCGTGGCGCATTAGGCATGGGAATACCAAAGAAGCGCCGGAAAAACTCCTGCATTTCTTCATCCATCGGTCCGCCCGCGCCATCAGAGCCCGCGCGCACTCGCTCCATGGTTCGGATATTCACTACAGCAGGCCCGACCTGCTCAACCAGGTCAGTGAAATCAGGCAGCCCACGTACCGATGCAGCCACTGGAGTCTGCTGAGCTTGCGCAGGAGCTGCCAAGCCTGCCATGGTGCCGCTCACGATCAACGGAGCAACCCATGTTGCCAAAGCCAACTTCTTGATTTTCAGATTCACCATATCAGGATGCTCTCTTCTCATGAATAGCAAAAAATACGTGGCGCAACGAACCAACGACTGCATGCCTAGGGCATGAACCTTCAAGTTGCCCCTCTGACCGAGTTTTCAAGCCTTAAAGCTTGGCCTATTGACTTCGCCCTGCGAATAAACAATGGCCTTCACTCAGCAAGAGTCGCAAGGCCGCTTGCAGCGGTACCGACCGCGTCATCGAGACGCAGGCACAGGTGCATCAGTTCTTACGCTCCAAGCTGTCGGTAAAGGCTTTAAGCGTGACCATCGGGACTTCGCCTACGGCGGTTACCCACCAGTCACCAGTCTTGTCGGCCAGGCGTTTCGTCAGAGTATGCGTAGCACCAAGGGCAGACTGGCCTTCGCGGACATGGCGTTCGCGATTGAAAGGTTCCATGAACAGCGAGACCGTAGCCAAGCCGTCAGAGAAGATCCACTGCACCATTCTCGAGGCCGATGCGGGGGATTTTCTGTAGCAACTCTGGGCACTGAATCCCGGCACGGGAGATTTCAGGCTCCATCCTTCAGAGGTAGCCGTGGTCTTGACCTTGTCCGACTTCTCAAGCCGATAGCCATCAGTCTGGGCCATCATTTGCTTGAGCTTGTCCATACTGAGTGGCGCGTCGAGCTGAAGTTCCGAAAATGCCACTTGTTCAAGCACACGCCCATCGCTGGCGAGCGTCTGCATCTTCACTACCAGACCAGTGCGTTTTTCACTCCAGATGCGGTAGCCAAAACGCAGTTCATCAAGTGGCAAGAGCTGCACGATGTCTGCATCAAAGCCCGCGACACGGCCGTGCCCGTGCTGACGGGCGCTATAAAAATTCTCGGTCTCGAATTCCTCAGACGAATTCAGCAGTGAAGGAAATGCTCCGTTCGACTCGCGTCGTTCGTTTTGCATGACACGTGTCTGAGGAAAGAACGTCACCACTGAATCATTGCGCCGGTAGGTCAACCTCGGTGCACCGGTCAAGGACTCCACACGCTCGATCTGGGTGTCGCCTTCACACACGTGCCAGATACGTGCACTGGATAGCGCCCCGGACGCGGAAGAAACGACGAAAGTGCCGGCATAAGCCGGCCAACGTGACGCCTGCTGCAAGCGTACCAACCATTCAGAGACGGTGCGCTCTGGTGGCCCGACAAGCTGCGCTCCGCCAGGCCCAAACTGCCCCACGCCTGAAGGTGGGGCGGAGCGTTGAGCACCCGCGACGGGCGCCCCCGCAGGTCCAAACTGCCCCGCACCAGTGGACGGACTGGAACGTTGCGATCCGGCAGGCTGCGTGCCAGCGGGACCGAATTGCCCTCCAGCCTGGGCACAAGCCAAAGTCAAAATGCCTCCGGCGCCCCACGCCAACGCAGCGCGCAGTAATGTATGCGCCAAATTGCCAGCAGGGGTGCGACCACATTCGGTCGCGATACGGTGCGGGGCCGCCAATACGCTGATCATCAACGAGAAGGCCCTTCGAAGGTGGCATTGCGCAGGAAACCGGAGGCATCGCCTAGTGCAGATGCACCGGAGGCTTGCCTGTGGGCTGACAGCAATTCATCAAGACGGGCGTCACGCAGCATGACCGGAGGTTCAGTCTCGGCCACCGAGACAGCTGGTTGAACCAAGCTGAGACCTGGCGTTCCGTTCTGAGCCATTTGAGGACCTGCAGGTCGCGGCCCCAGGCTGCCCAAAGCGCCCCACCCTATGGCTGCGACTGCCGCAAAAGAGGCAAATCCAGCCACCAATTTCCAGCGAAACACCCCATCATTGGCCGCTGAACGGCCCATGCGCTCTTCGACCGCAACGGGTATTGAAGCATCGAGAGCGACCGGCATCACTGCGACGGGCACGGGGGTTTCGAGCTTAAGACGCTCGCCCAGACGCTCCAGGAAGAGCGCATCACGCCGGCAATCGGCCAACTCGGGGGATCTGAGAACGTCTCCGATCACATGGTATAGGTGCCAACTCTCGCGCATCTCGCCTAGTGAAGCGTTTTGCGCTGCAGCATCGAATTCGGCACCGCTCAATTGGCCGTCCATCAATGCCGACACCTGTTCACACAGTTGGGTTTGTTCTTGAGTTTTCATATTGACCATCATTAGCACTTCAGCATCAATTCCCGCCTCATGAGCCCATGTTTACCGGCAATCTGAGATTACCAGCGTTTGCCCATCTGGTGACTCAGCAAAGGTTTGACCTTCACGGAGATAGCTTCTCGCGCCCGGAAAATCCGGGAACGCACCGTTCCAATGGGGCAATTCATAGCTTCCGAAATCTCTTCATAACTTAAACCCTCGATTTCACGCAAAGTCACTGCCTGGCGCAAATCTTCGGGTAAAGCTTCCATTGCTGCATTGACAGCTGCTGCAATTTCACGCGCTGCCAACTCAGTTTCAGGGGTCGCTTCAGAGGTTAGTTCGTTTTGCGGCCGGGAAGTTTCATCTTCGCTCTCAGCAGATAACAAAGCGGCTTCCGTCACGGTGGGATCGCGCTTCATTTCCAGAAGCGTTTTCTTGGCTGTGTTGACTGCAATGCGGTACAGCCAAGTGTAGAACTGGGCATCTCCCCGGAATTGATGCAAGGCACGCCAGGCACGAATGAAGGTTTCCTGCGCAATATCCGGGATCAGGTCGACGTCCCGTACCATGCGGCCGATCAGTCGTTCGATGCGACGCTGATACTTGATGACCAACAGCTCGAACGCCCGATGATCACCCGCAGCGGCGCGCTCGACCAGCCGGGCGTCGCTGTCGGCAGCGGAAACGGGAGGTTCAGATGGTAGAGACAAGGATAAAGTTACCTGCGCGGGCGCAGCTTGAAAAATCAGGGTTGGGTAGGGTCACCGGACACCTCGGCCACAGGCCGATTGGCAGGCGAATAAAGCGCACAGCGCAGTAAATGCCAGCGAGACGGGACACTCGTCGCCTCGGCCCACAGCCACTTTGCCTGGGAATTGAGACCATGCCCCACCCCTGGCCAACGTAAAAGCATTCCGCCCCATGCGTCCAGCATGACGGCGACAGGCTCGCCATGGTTGGCCTGCGGGGTCATGTCTGGCCCGTAAAGCCACCATTGTCCTCCATCGAAGACCAGCCGCTGAGATATTTGCGCACGCCAGAAAAAAATCAGGCCAAAGCCGCAGGCAAGCAGTACCGTTATAAGCAGGCTTATCCTCCAGATGAAGGAAGCCCGGTCTGAAACCTGTGCCAGCAACCACCCCAAGCTCACCAAGGCTGCGATGAGCCAAAGCCCCAGAAGCGCTCCAGCCAGAAGGCGAGTGCGCCCGACTGGATAAACCACCAAAGGGACTTCGTTCATCTTGCATGATTCAAGTGGCCTTGTCCTGACCTAACCCAGCACAGCCCAGGCGCCCAACGGACCGCAAGCGGTACTTCTTGACAACTGAAAGCCGCAGAATGGGATAGAGAAAAGGCTGGAGTGAGTATTCAGACGGCAGACGGCTTGAAAGCGATCCAGCCCAGAGACTGAACCACTCAAGCAGCCGCGAAGCGGTCGTATCAGACTCGTTTGAATACCAATGACCCGTTAGTGCCACCAAATCCGAAATTGTTCTTCAACGCCACATCAATTTTCATATCGCGAGCGGTGTTGGCACAATAATCAAGATCACATTCCGGATCTTGCTCAAAAATGTTGGTAGTTGGCGGACTCTTCTGATGATGGATCGCCAGCACAGTAAATACGCTTTCAATACCCCCTGCGCCACCGAGCAAATGTCCGGTCATGCTCTTGGTAGAGTTGACCACCACGCGTTTGGCGTGATCGCCCAGCGCTGCCTTGATGGCATTGGTTTCATTGAGGTCCCCTAGCGGCGTAGATGTGCCGTGAGCATTGATGTAATCAAGCGCATCGGGGTTCACGCCTGCATCGCGCAGCGCAGATTGCATGGAACGCTTGGGGCCATCGACATCGGGGGCGGTGATGTGATAGGCATCACCACTCATGCCGAAGCCAATCAGCTCGGCATAAATTTTTGCACCGCGTTGACGAGCATGCTCGTACTCTTCGAGCACCATGACTCCGCCGCCCTCACCCAGGACAAATCCATCGCGACCTTTGTCCCAGGGACGAGAAGCTGTTTTGGGGTCGTCATTGCGGGTAGACAAAGCTCTGGCAGCTGCAAAGCCCCCGACCCCCAAAGGAGATACGGTGGACTCAGCGCCACCCGCCACCATCACATCGGCATCGCCGCACTGGATAAGTCGCGCCGACACACCAATGGCATGCAGACCTGTGGTGCAAGCTGTCACAACAGAAATGTTGGGGCCTTTGAAGCCATTTTGAATAGAGACGTGCCCAGAGATCATGTTGATGATCGAGGCTGGCACGAAAAACGGGGACACCCGACGAGGGCCGCGATTGACCAACTCGGTGTGCGTGGCTTCAATCATGGGCAACCCACCGATGCCGGAGCCAATATTGCAACCGATTCGCTCTGCCAATTCTGGCGTCAGAGCGTCTCCCGTTGGAAGGCCCGCATCGCTTATCGCTTGCGTGGCTGCAGCAATTCCCAGATGAATGAAGCGATCCATATGGCGCGCTTCTTTTTCGGGCATGTAGTCAGTGACACTGAATCCCTTGACCTCTCCAGCGAACCTGCACGCGAACGCACTGGCATCGAACTGGGTAATCAAATCTATGCCCGACCGGCCCGCGAGCAAATTGGCCCAGCTCTCAGCCACTGTGTTACCCACGGGGCTCACACAACCCAGACCTGTGACGACAACGCGGCGCCGGCTCATCGGAAAGCTCATCTCAGTACTTAGGCCTTCTTGGAGGTGGCGTAATCAATCGCCGCTTGCACAGTAGTGATTTTTTCGGCGTCTTCGTCAGGAATTTCAATGCCGAACTCGTCTTCCAATGCCATCACCAGTTCCACGGTGTCGAGCGAGTCTGCACCCAGATCAGCCACGAAGGCCTTTTCGTTGGTGACTTGTGACTCTTCCACGCCGAGTTGTTCGGCGATGATTTTCTTGACACGTGCTTCGATATCGCTCATGGATTCCCTCTAAGGGTTATAAAAAAAAGGATTTTACCCGCGCTTACAGAGCCTGGGGTCTGAGACGCGCCGGTAGAGAAAGTTACAGTGACTTCAGATGGAGCCGCGGTATGGATAAAAAGGATTGAATAAGGTCTGGCTTGCAGGGCAAGTTCAGGCCATGAACATCCCGCCATTCACGTGCAATTCCTGCCCCGTCACGTAGCCGGCAAGAGGGCTGGCAAGGTAGGCCACAGCATGAGCAATGTCGCCAGGTTGCCCTAAGCGACCCAGCGGAATTTGCCCTGCGAGGGCTTTTTGCTGTTCTTCTGATAGCGCTGCCGTCATGTCTGTAGAGATAAAGCCTGGGGCCACACAATTAACTGTAATGTTGCGGCTTCCCAGTTCGCGAGCAAGTGCTCTTGTCATACCGGCTACACCGGCTTTGGCCGCTGCATAGTTGACCTGACCAGGATTGCCTGCCGCACCCACCACACTCGTGATGTTGATGATGCGGCCATAACGCTGTTTCATCATGGGCCGTATTACAGCACGACTTGTGCGAAATACGGCTTTCAGATTCGTATCCAGTACGGCGTCCCAGTCATCGTCTTTCAGACGCATGGCCAACATGTCGCGCGTGATGCCTGCGTTATTCACCAGTACGTGCAGCTCTCCGTGCTCTTTGACAATGCTGTCGATAAGCGCTTCTACAGCCGTTGCGTCATTGACATCAAGGCGGGCTCCACGGCAGTGAGGATGAGACGAAAGCGAGGCGCTGATGCGCGCAGCGCCATCATCAGTGGTGGCTGTACCCACGACTTTGAAGCCAAGCGCCGCCAATTCAGCCGCAATGGCCGCACCAATGCCGCGCGAAGCACCCGTGACCAAGGCCACTTGGCCCGTAGTATTGCCCGACATTCAGTCTCTCCCGGCCAAGCTGGCCACCAGCGCCTTGGTTTGTTCAAGGGATGCGGGGTCGTAGACCGCAAGGCCCTCCATCCCGGCATCAATTCTCTTCGTCATTCCAGCCAGTACCTTACCTGGCCCAAACTCAACGAGTGTACCTATTCCCATGGCCTTGATCTTATGAACGCATTCCACCCAGCGCACGGGACCAAACGCCTGGCGATAAAGAGCGTCGCGGATGCGAGCGGGCTCGTCCTCAATGGACACGTCGATGTTATTGACGACGGGGATGCGCGGCGTGGCCAATTCGACTTCAGATAGCTTCTCTCTCAGCTTTTCCGCTGCCGGGCTCATCAAGGTCGAATGAAAAGGCGCAGAGACCGGTAGCGGTAATGCACGCCTGGCCCCCATGCTTTTCAGCACTTCGCAAGCCTTCTCAACTGCCGCCTTGCTACCGGCAATGACGGTTTGCGCCGGGTCGTTGAAATTGACAGCCTCGACAATTTCGGACTCTGTGCCCATGGCCTGAGTGGCCTCAGCGCAGCCGAGGATGACTTTCTCGGCGTCAAGCCCCAGGATGGCGGCCATGGCACCAGTACCGACGGGTACTGCCTCCTGCATGGCAGCGGCACGAAATCTCACAAGTGGAGCGGCCTGGGCAAGTGTGAGCGCCTCTGCAGCCACAAGTGCCGAATACTCACCCAGAGAATGACCTGCCAGAGCAGCAGGCAGATCCCCGCCTTCAGACCTCCAGGCACGCCAGGCAGCAATTCCGGCGACCAGCATGACCGGCTGGGTGTTGGTGGTCAGAGCGAGAGCCTCTTTAGGGCCGTCGTGAATGAGGGCTGAAACGTCCTGACCCAAAGCATCAGACGCTTCTGCCAGCGTTTCCATGACGGCTGGATGATCGCCCCAGGCGTCCAGCATACCGACCGACTGAGAACCTTGACCAGGGAAAACGAATGCTACAGGTTTCATGAAAGCTAGGACCCAGTATTGGATCTTCTATGGAATCTTTGGAAAATCTAAAAGCTAGACGATTATCAGCGCTGCATCTGACTATCGCCGCGCGTCAGGCGTACCAAGGGCTATTTCCCCGGGCTATATCAGAATTCCAGGAGGACAGCTCCCCATGTGAAGCCTCCACCGACACCCTCAAGCAAAAGTGTCTGGCCTTTGGATATCTTGCCTGCACGCACCGCATGGTCCAGCGCCAGGGGAATCGACGCCGCCGAGGTATTTCCGTGCTCATGCACGGTGACTACCATCTTTTCGGGGGGTAGATGCAGCTTCTTGGCTGTTCCCTGCATGATGCGGATATTGGCCTGATGCGGAATCAACCAATCGATGTCTGCTTCGGTCTTGCCAGCTTTTGCCAGAACAGCCCGCGCAGCCTTGTCGAGCACGCCAACTGCCAGCTTAAAGACGGCTTGCCCATCCATGGTGAGCAACGGGCTGCCGGTGACCTTGCCACCGGAGACATGGCCTGGAACACAAAGGATGCCCACGTGCTTGCCATCGGCGTGCAAATCTGTAGCCAGAATTCCTGGCGTGGAACTGGCCTCCAGCACCACTGCGCCTGCGCCATCACCAAACAATACGCAGGTCGTACGGTCGTTGAAATCGAGCAGACGCGAAAAAACCTCTGATCCGATCACCAGGGCCCGATTGGCCGTGCCGTTGGCGATCATGGCGTCGGCAACCGCCAATGCATAGATGAATCCGCTGCAAACGGCCTGCACATCAAACACTGGACAGCCCGCGATGCCGAGCTTGTTTTGCACGATTGCAGCCGTAGCAGGAAATACCATGTCCGGCGTAGATGTCGCAACGACTATCAAGTCAATGTCAGAGGCTTGCAGCCCCGCCGCCTGAATGGCAGCTTGAGCAGCGGGAACAGCCAGATCACTGCACATCATTTCGGGGTCGACAAAGTGACGAGCCTGGATACCGGTTCGCTCAACGATCCACTGATCAGAGCTTTCGATGCCCCGCTCCGCCAATTCTGAAACCAGATCTTCGTTGCTGACGCGGCGCGGCGGCAGATAACTGCCGGTGCCAGTGATACGGGAATAGCGACGGGTCATTTTTTATTGGTGGCCTTCAAACGAGATGAAACTGCCTCTCTCATGCGATGCCGCCGCCCCTAGCCATACACCCATGGGGCAGCGACCACGCAAACGTGGGGCGCTACTTTGCGCTAAGCCGGTGTCTCGGCGCCCGCGCCAACGGCGGAAGCGGTCAGCAAAGGCGCCGCCTGAGAAATTCGCGCTTGAACGCGACTCAGCAGTTGCCGACTAGCGGCATCATACGCGCGCTCGAGGGCCTGCTCGAAGGCCACTGCATCAGCAGAACCATGACTCTTGAAGACCAAGCCGCGCAGCCCCAGCAGTGCCGCGCCGTTGTAGCGCCTATGGTCCATGCGCTTTTGCAGAGACTTAAGAACAGGATAGGCAAAAATGGCCGCAATTTTCGTAAAGATAGAGCGTGAAAACTCTTCCTTGAGGAAACTCACAATCATGCCGGCAAGGCCTTCGCTGGTTTTGAGTGCGACATTACCCACGAAGCCATCGCACACCACGATATCGACCGTGCCTTTGAAAATGTCATTGCCTTCGACATTTCCATAAAAATTCAAATCATTCGACCGTCCGGCAGACCGAAGCAAATCCCCTGCCCGCTTGATTTCATCGCTCCCCTTGATCATCTCTTCACCGATATTCAACAATCCGACCGAAGGGTGGTCATCATTTTTGAGCACGGAAACAAGGGCGGACCCCATGACGGCGAACTGCAGCAAATGCTCGGCTGTGCAGTCCACGTTGGCGCCGAGATCCAGAACGGTTGTGGCACCGCCCTTGGCATTGGGCATCTGCGTAGCGATGGCTGGCCGCTCAATTCCGTCCAAGGTTTTGAGAAGATAGCGAGCAATGGCCATGAGTGCACCGGTATTGCCGGCAGAAATCGCGGCCTGTGCAGCCCCATCCTTGACCTGCTGAATGGCGATGCGCATGGACGAATCCTTCTTTTTGCGCAAGGCGATCTCAACGCTATCGTCCATGCTGACGACCTCACTGGCCGCTACGACTTGGGCGCGCGGGTGGCTGAGGGATGCCAAAGCTTCAGGCTGACCAACCAGCAAAAGCTTTGCATCGGGATGCTTCTCGAGAAATTGCTGGCAGGCCGGTAGCGTGACCTTGGGGCCGTGGTCACCACCCATGCAATCAACTGCCAGAACGATCATGCATTCCCCATGAAGCTCGGCGCCTGAAAGCGCCGTATACCTTGAATTAGATATTTGCCGCCCAAAAACAGCAAGAGCCCGAAACTACGTATGAGCGTAGGCTCGGGCCCAGCAAGTATATGCAAGGAAATCAGACCAGCGGGGCCGGCAGACTTCTCTGCATAGTCAAAAATTCAGCCTCAGGCTTCAGCCTTGGACTTGATCACCTGGCGACCACGGTAGAAACCGTTGGGGCTGATATGGTGACGCAGGTGCATTTCACCTGTAGTTGGCTCCACAGCAGTACCTGGTGTGGTGAGTGCATTGTGCGAACGATGCATGCCGCGCTTGGACGGCGATTTTTTGTTTTGCTGAACGGCCATGGTGGCTCCTTCGAAGTCTAATGCGGGCTCCGACTATAGGATCAGACTTTGATCAAACAGCAGGGACCAGGTTGAAATGGAGTTTTCAAGGCACTTAAAGGGTTGTAGGCTTGTACGGATACACCCCTATAGCGCACTAAGCCTTTGATTATAGCCTGAAAAACGAGAATTTTCTAAAAACGCTGTTTGTTTGGCCAGTGACACGCGAGATTATTTCGATTTCAGGCTTCCCTTGAGAGAAGCCAGCGATGCAAAGGGCTTGGCCTTATCTTTCAGGGCCGCCTCGAAATCTGCATCGTCAGATGCGAGCGTAGGCGCCTCAGGGCATTGTTCATGGCGCGGGACCAAAGGCAAGGCCATGAGCATTTCATCCTCGATCAGGGCTTGCAAATCAAACTCGGAGGAAAGAGCCAGCACATCGTCCTCTTCTGAGGATTCGTCCAGTGAAGCGGCTGCATCTTCGTCTGCCAGAAATAAGAAATGGCGATCTACCGTCACCGGCTCAATGATTTCGCCCATGCACAACTGGCAAGTCAGCGGAAGATCGGCGCCTGCATTCAGATGAAGTGCAACATATGTCCCCCCGTCGACCGCCCGTCGCTGCCCGCCTTCAGCTTGCCAATCAATCAATACGCCAGGCGCGGGACCGTGCAACTCATTGGACAGGCGCTCATAGTTCTGCACCGGATCGTGACCGGACAATTGGGCTTTCGCTTGGGAGAATGCCGCGACATCCAGCCGTCGCGCATTGAAAATTCTGCTCATCGAAGCAGTATAAGAGCGTGCTTATGATCTCCGCATGGGCGACAGGCAAAAAATCCCTTGCGTCCCGCGTCGTCAAACTTAGTTCGCGCAAAATCAAGCTCATGCTTTCGATTCCCCCCAACTCCCCGCTCTCCCCTCTTCCTGCGGAGCAAAGCCTGGTCCGCCCTCTCATTCTGGGTTCCACTTCACGATACAGGCGTGAACTATTGGAACGCCTGGGCCTGAATTTCAGCGTCGTTGCGCCCAACGTCGATGAGACGCCCTATTCCAAAGAGTCGCCTCGCGACCTGGCACAACGCCTCGCCCTTGCCAAGGCACGTGATGTGGCGGCTCGCCACCCCGACGCCATCGTGATCGGCTCGGACCAGGTGGCTGACTTGAATGGCGAACCTTTGGGCAAACCAGGAACGCACGAGCGGGCGGTGGAACAGTTGCACCGCATGAGCGGTCAAACCGTGATCTTTCAGACGGCATTGGCTGTCGTATGCCTGGATGGAAACTTCGAAGCAAGCGATCTGGCTGCCGTTGAAGTGCGATTTCGCTCTCTGGCGGACACGGAAATTGAGCGCTATCTGCGGGCAGAACAGCCCTACGATTGCGCGGGCAGCGCCAAAAGCGAGGGTTTGGGCATCGCGCTGCTTGACGCGATCCACAGCGACGACCCCACAGCACTCGTAGGGCTGCCCTTGATTCGCACCGCACGTCTGCTCCGCGCTGCCGGCAGGACACTGCCATGAGCGCACCCTCCACACCGAAAGGTAAGCTCTATCTGGTACCCGTCCCGCTGGACCACGGATGTGAACATCAAACGCAAGCCGATGACGTGTTGCCCCTGGGCACGCTCAAGCGTGCAGCCAGCCTGACGCACTGGATTACGGAGAACGCGAAGTCTACCCGGGCCTTTCTCAAGAGAGTCCATGCGCTCACGCCGCTGACCCAGCCTCTACAAAATATGCAAATCACGGAACTCCCCCGTGAAGTGCATAAGAAAGGTGACCATGCGGGTGCCAGTTCAACGCCATTTGACGCACGCCCACTGCTCGCCGCAGCGTTGCAAGGCACGGACGTCGGGCTGGTTAGCGAAGCCGGCATGCCAGCCATTGCAGACCCAGGCAGCTCAGTCGCACGTGCGGCGCACGAGCTAGGAATTGAGGTCATACCCCTGGTAGGGCCCGTTTCGATTTTGCTAGCCTTGGCCGCGAGCGGATTGAATGGTCAGAATTTTGCGTTTGTGGGTTACCTGCCGCAGGACCCCACTGCTCGAACTCATCGCATCCGCGATCTCGAGGGTATTGCCCGGAAATATGGGCAAACCCAGCTTTTCATAGAAACGCCCTACCGGAATCAAGCCCTATTGCAAGCCTTGATAGGAGCATTGCGAGAGGATACGCGGCTGGCAGTGGCGAGCGGGCTCACCTTGGAAAGCGCGCGGATCTCCATGCGCCCCATCAGCCAATGGAAGCGCTCCGGCGCCACTGCGTCAGAAGCCGACACTTACCTGAAGCTGCCTTGCGTCTTCGCTATCGGCCCCTGAGAAAAATTAATGTGCCCAACGACGCCTATTTGAAGGTGTAGTTGTATTGGAACATCAGGCCCGCAGTACCCAGCACATTGATCTGCAGGGCGGACTCAGGCGTGAACTGCCAGCCTATAGCTGGAATTGCGGTGAAGCCCCAACCACTTGAAGAATTGAAAGGAATTTTCTTGTGATATGGCTCTTTGTAACCATGGATCACACCAGCACTCAGCTTGAGAAACAGCTTGGGTGCCGATGACAGGGGCTGAAAACGCCACCCATAGTAGAGATACTGTGTGGGTTGACCGAACGAATTGCTGAACCACGCGAAACCAGCAAAGTTGCGTTCATTCAGCTTTTTTTCAGCCGCCAGGAGCCACACGTAAGAGTGCTCCTGGTTGTCGGGCTCAAAATCATTCTCTTTTTTGGCCTTGGAGAAATGCAGAGTGTAGGGGGACGCGCTGAAGGTCCATCCCGATAAAGCTGACGCAGCACCCTCCGCCTTGTCTGACTGCGCCAGGGCTGGCGCTGAGGCCGTAGCAAGGACTGCCAACGGCAGAGCCGCTTTCCAGAAACGATGGCGCACTTTCGGGACCTTTCAAGTTTTTATTGATTTTTGTTTTTTCACGCCCTGCGTGCGGGCACGAAAAATAATCGCAGGATCATAATCTGAAGAACACAAACTATTCGTGATCTCTCGGGCGTGTCATCAATTAAAAGTCCCAAGCGTTGCCAAATCAGGTAGCGCCAGGCTAGGCATGGCCAGCGGCGTTTACTGCTGTACACCAGCGAGCCACAACAACGCATGGCTCGAGAACCGAACGATTGCTGAAAAAACTCAGCGCAATCTGGGCATCGATTGCAAAGCAGCGCCCGCGGCGCCCTCACCCATGGCAGCTCCGAAACGCTTGGCCAAGCGTTCTGCGATGTTGTCCCGGTTAGAGTAATCCACCAGCTTGTCAGCCTTCACGACATCTCGCGCTACGGAATCCAGGCTTCCAAGGTTATCTGCCAGACCCATATCCACCGCCTGCTCACCCGTCCAGAACAGGCCGCTGAAGGTTTCGGGCGTCTCTTTCAACCGTTCACCTCGCCCTTTTTTGACGGCGGCGATGAACTGCTTGTGGATTCTGTCCAGCATGACTTGAGCGTATTTTCTTTGCTCCTCAGATTGCGGGCTGAAGGGATCCAGGAAGCCTTTGTTCTCCCCTGCAGTCAGCAGCCGACGCTCCACGCCGAGTTTTTCCATGGTGCCCACAAACCCAAAGCCGTCCATCAATACGCCGATGCTTCCCACAATACTGGCTTTATCAACGTAAATGCGATCAGTCGCGGCCGCGATGTAGTAGGCAGCCGAGGCGCACGTCTCTTCGACGACGGCGTAAATCGGTTTGTTGTGAAGCTTGCGAAGACGCGATATTTCTTCATTGATGATGCCTGCTTGCACTGGGCTTCCGCCAGGTGAGTTGATCAGAAGCACCAAGGCTTTTGAGCCTTCGTCTTCCAACGCCCCGCGCATGGCGGTCATCACATTTTCTGCGCTGGCCTCTCCCCCGTCGGAGATTTCGCCCTTGATATTGACGATTGCAGTGTGCGGGCCGGTCGGAACATTGGTTGAAAGGCGGTCGGAGGCCAGCATCCAGATGAGAGCACCGAACAGGCCCATCCAGACCAGACTCTTGAACATGCGCCAGCGGCGCGCGGCCCGCCTTTCGCGCACATCGGCCAGCAATAGTTTTTCAATAGCTTCACGCTCCCAGGAGCTCGATTCTGATTTCACCGCGAATTCATTTTCCATACTTGGTAACTTAAGTTCTCCGTAAGCTCAAAATTTTCCAACCAGAGGCTGGTAATGGGGTAGGCATTTCATCAGAACACGAGTGGCTTCAATAGGTAGGAAGTGTGCCAAGAGACCACGCCATCCTTCTCTGACAGAGCTACTTTGACCAGGCCGCCTCGGCATGGCCCGCCGGCGCACTCGCCAGAGTCTGGAGCGTAAGCAGCGCCGTGGGAGGCGCAAAGCAGCCACTGGCCGCTGTCGTCGAAAAACTTGCCTTCCTGGTAGTCCATTTCCATGGCCACGTGGGTGCACCGATTCAAGTAGGCATGAACCACGCCCTCGAAGCGGATCGCAAACGCGCGACAGGTCTGCCCCCCGTAGACAATGTCAAAAGGCACTGCCAGTCCGCCCTCTTGCAAGTCGGAACTGTTGCACAGATCGATAGTCTGAGAGTCTTCGTCAATCATGCGAAAGCAACCACTATTTAAGTTCACACCGAGAGCGATGCCCTGATGGCTCAAGCATGTTCAGACAGCCACTGATGCAGGTCAGCCACGGAATGGGCAATGTGCCGAGGCTCCAGCGCCTCGAAATCAGTGGGCTCATGCGCTCCGTAACTGACGCCCACGCTGGCGCAACCAGCATTGCGTGCCATTTGAAGATCGTGCGTCGTATCGCCAATCATCAGGGTGCGCTCAGGCTCTACCCCGAACTCACGCATCAATTCCAGCAGCATGCGCGGATCTGGCTTGCCCGCAGTTTCATCTGCGGTGCGCGAGCCGTCAAACACCCCTTGCAATTGCCGTGACTGCAAAACGTCGTCCAATCCCCTGCGGCTTTTGCCTGTGGCAACAGTGAGCCAATGGTGCCTCGCCTTCAGTTCGGCCAACATGGGCAGAACTCCCGGAAAAAGGCTGATGACATTCTGCTGCGCCATATAGTGGTGACGGTACCGCTTTCCCAATTCTGGGTATTTTTCCGGTGGCACATCAGGGGCAGCATGCGCAAGCGCGGGCGCGAGAGCCATGCCAATCACATAGGCGGCAGCCTCATCACTTGGCCGGACACCACCCACGTCGATCGCAGCCTGCTGAATACAGCGCACGATGATGGCAGTGGAATCAAAAAGAGTTCCATCCCAGTCGAAGGCTATGAGATCAAATTGGCGCGGGCGGCTGGACATGGTTTATGAAGGTTTGAAGCTCTGGTGGCAAGGGAGCAGACAACTCTACTCGCTCAGCGCTCACCGGGTGCGTGAACTGTAAACGCCAGGCGTGCAGGAACATTCGCTTGAGGCCTTGCTTTTGCAACGCCTTGTTGCGATCGAAGTCACCATACTTGTCGTCGCCAGCTATGGGATGACCTGCCGACTGCAAATGCACACGAATTTGATGAGTACGACCGGTCTTGATGGTCACTTCCAGCAAAGTAAACCCTGGCAGCCGTTCGCGCACCTTCACCAGGGTGATGGCGCGCATTCCGTCCGGGTCGTCCTTGGAAACCACTTTGACCCGCCTTTCACCATCGCCCTGCCCGCCTTCCAGCAGATATTTATGCAACGGCGCATCGATGACCTTGAGTTTTTCAGGCCATTCACCCAATACAAGCGTCAGATAGGTCTTGCCGGTTTCGCGTTCGCGAAACTGTTCTTGCAAGTGCTTCAAGGAGCTACGCCGCTTGGCGATCAACAGTATGCCGCTGGTTTCCCGATCCAGCCGGTGCACCAATTCGAGGAAACGCACCCCGCCGACCTGGCCGTACTGGCGAGCGCTTCTCAGTTGTTCGATAACGCCAAAACTCACGCCAGAGCCGCCGTGCACCGCGACATCAGCGGGCTTGTCGATGGCCATCAAAACGTCGTCTTCCAGCAGAACGGGAAATTCCCGCGCAGGGCCTGGCCTATCTTGCTTGTCGACCGATCGCTCGGGGACGCGGACTGGTGGCACTCGGACGATGTCACCCGACTCCACCCTGGTGTCAGCACCCGCCCGACCTTTGTTCACCCGCACTTCACCCGAACGTATGATGCGGTAGACATGAGTTTTTGGTACACCTTTAAGGTGGCGGATCAGGAAGTTATCAAGCCGCTGGCCTGCACTTTCGGTGTCTACCGTCAGCCAACCAACCTCGGGTTTCTCCTTAGGCACGATTGCCATGTCTTTGACACTTATAATTCTATTCACTGGCAACCAGCAGTAATGGGTTGAATTTGACAGGACTTACGCAAACGGGAATGCACGCGGGTCGGTTCCACTGGAATGACACCTCGCATGAACCTCATAAGCGCATGTCATGTCTGAAAATGGAAATGAATTCCTTATCCGGGAGTTTAAAGCCACAGAACCCCTAGCTTAGCGCCAGTACAGGTCGATGCCGCTCTTGCACAAGAAAGCGCCCTGCCCCGAGCCAAATGCCGCGGCAGCCACGCCAAGAAAAGCGCAGGACGGGCCGACGCGATGAAACACTGAATACGGAATACCCAAGGCGTGCAGATTGCTTTTCAATAGTCTTCTGCACTGCCGGATCGAAGCGAGACCTACGTCGTGTCTATGATGCCGCTACCCGCCAAATGGCGCGGGTTGAATTGCAAGCTCCGCGAGACAAGCCAATTGCTTGTCGGCGTGAAGCATGGGCATATGGCTGCACGCCGAGTCACCACACGGCCTTGTGCCCCCGCTTTCTTCCACGCGCCCCCGCTCGATAAACCGCCACTCGGTCGCTGACAAACAGCGTACACGCGGCTGCCCGAGCGCACCCGGCAGTTCCTTTCGTTTCACTGCGAATGCCCAGGCATCGTTGTGCCCCAATGGGGGCACGCGAACGTGATAGATAACGAAAAGGAACGCATCATGAAGCGGATGCTGATCAATGCCACGCAGGCTGAAGAGCGCCGGTTGGCCATTGTTGACGGGCAAAAATTGCTCGACTACGAAATCGAGATTGAAGGGCGCGAGCAGCGCAAAGGCAATATCTACAAGGCCGTCGTTACCCGCGTCGAGCCCTCCCTTGAAGCCTGTTTCGTAGATTACGGCGAAGAGCGCCACGGCTTCCTGCCATTCAAGGAAATCTCTCGCCAGTATTTCGCTGAGGGCGTGTCCGTCAGTCAGGCGCGCATCAACGATGTCATCAGAGAGGGCCAGGAGTTGCTGGTCCAGGTGGAAAAGGAAGAGCGAGGCAATAAAGGCGCAGCACTGACGACCTTTGTGAGCCTGGCTGGCCGCTATGTGGTTCTGATGCCCAACAACCCACGCGGCGGTGGCGTCAGCCGACGCATCGAAGGCGATGACCGTGCAGAGCTGAAGGAGGCGATGGACCAGCTCGAGTACCCCAAAGGTATGAGCATCATCGCCCGCACTGCCGGCATCGGCCGCAGCGCACCTGAGCTGCAATGGGATCTGAACTACCTGCTCAAGCTCTGGGATGCCGTTGATGGGGCGTCCAAAGGCGGAAAAGGCGCTTACCTGATCTACCAGGAAAGTAACCTGGTGATTCGCGCCATCCGAGACTATTTCAATAGTGACATTGGCGACATCCTGATCGACACGGACGACGTGTACGAGCAGGCTCACCAGTTCATGAGCCACGTGATGCCGGAACACGCAACACGTGTGAAGCGTTACCGCGACAACGCTCCGCTGTTCTCCCGCTTCCAGATCGAGCATCAGATCGAGTCGGCCTACAGCCGGACTGTCCAGCTGCCGTCAGGTGGCGCCATTGTGATTGACCACGCCGAAGCGCTGGTAGCCATTGACGTCAACTCAGCCCGCGCCATCAAAGGTGGGGACATCGAGGAAACCGCTAACCGCACCAATCTGGAGGCTGCCGACGAAGTAGCACGCCAGATGCGTCTGCGCGATCTCGGTGGCCTGATCGTGATCGACTTCATCGACATGGAAGAGGCGAAAAATCGCCGCGAGGTTGAAAACCGTCTGCGTGATGCGCTGAGGCAGGACCGTGCGCGTGTCCAGTTCGGCAGTATCAGCAAGTTTGGTTTGCTCGAAATGAGCCGCCAGCGCCTGAAGCCTGCGCTCTCCGAAGGCGCCTCCATCCCCTGCCCTCGCTGCGGTGGCTCAGGCCATGTGCGCGATACAGAGAGCAGCGCACTGCAGATCCTGCGCATCATTCAAGAAGAATCGATGAAGGACAATACCGCAGCTGTCAACGTACAGGTGCCGGTGGAAGTGGCCAGCTTCCTGCTGAACGAAAAGCGCCCCGAGATCGCCAAGATCGAGCTCAAGCAGCGTGTGAATGTAACTCTGGTCCCCAACAAGACGCTGGAGACTCCGCACTACAAGCTGGACCGCTTGAAGCATGATGATCCTCGTCTGGACGACGTGGACGCCAGCTACAAGATGGCGGAAGAGTTTGAGGACCCGACCACTGTCACGCGTCGCAGCCAGGAACCGACGAACCGCCAGACACCCGTCATCAAAGGCGTTCTCCCTGATGCTCCAGCTCCGCAAGCTGTGCCAAAGCCGGAGCCCGTCAAGGCGGCGCCCCCTGCGGCAGCCGTTCCAGCACCGACTCCGGCGCCTGCCGGTCTGGTGGGTTGGCTCAAAAATCTGTTTGGCGTCGCTCCGCCTCCCGCACCCGTTGTGGCACCCGTGCCAGCCATTCAACCGACCGAAGAAAAGCGTGAAGCACGCGGTGGTCGAGATGGCGAGCGTCGCGGTAGCCGTGGCGGACGTGGCCGTGGTGAGGGTCGCTCTGGCAACGGCGAAGGCCGTCGCAATGAAAACGGAGAAGCCCGCCGTAACGAAAACCGAGGCGAAAGCCGCGGCGAAGGCCAGGGTGAAGGTCGAGTTGAAGGCCGCGGTCCTGGCCGAGACGGAAATCGTCGCAACGGTGCAGAACGCGGTGAGCGAGGCGAACGCGGTGAACGTGCCGAGCGTGGTGACCGCCAAGGTTCACGTGAGAAACGCGAGCTTCCAGCCCTCTCGGATACAGGCAACAATCTGCTCCCAGAGACTGCCAACCAATCACAAGAAGGAGCGCCATCGTCGCGCGCCGAACGTGGTGAGCGGGGTGAACGCAACGACAACCGCCGTAGTCGGGGTGAACGCAGTGAAGGTGGCCGCCGTGAACGCAGTGACCGTAACGAGCGTGCCCCTGAATCCCGCGCGGAACAACCAGCCGATATCGCTGATGTGCAGACGCTGAGCGCTGAATCCCCTGATTCGCCAGAAAACGCCAATGGCAACGGCGTCCAAGGTGAGGAACGCCGCGAACGCAGGTCCAGGGATCGTTATGGCCGTGACCGCAAGGATCGTGGCGAACGCAACGCAGAACGTCCCGAGCGCACCGAACGGGCGGAGTTCAATGGTGAATCCGAAGTCAGCGCGCCTGACCTCTCGCCTGAAGCCGTTGCAGATCGTCCGGCCGGACGCTCGTACTTCAATCGCGGAAACGAGGCACCAGCCGCGGCAACGCAGGCACCAGAGGCAGCGGCACCAGCGCCAGCACCTTGGCCTGAAGCTGCTGTAGCTCCTTCGCCTGCGCCCATCGCAACGCCAGCGCTGGCACCCGTGGCTGCCCCCGCTGTCGCCCCTGCTCCCGCCCCCGTCGTGAGCGAACAGGCACCGGCGCGGGCTGCAGCTTCTGCTGCGGTTACACAGGTTGCGGGCAAGACCGGCCTGCCCAAGGTTCAGCCCTTTGACCTGCCCCTGCCCGACTTGGCTCAACTTGCCAACACGGCTGGCTTGCAATGGGTGAATTCTGATGCAGACAAGGTCGCTGCGGTGCAAGCAGCGATTGCGGCTGAACCTCGTCCAATCCATGTGCCACGAGAGCGCCAGCCTCTGGTAGAAATTGATGATGGCCCATTGGTGTTGGTCGAAACACGCAAAGACCTTCGGGACATGAAACTGCCTTTCGAGCAGCAAGCGAACTGAGACCTTAAAAGCTCAGAGCAAAAAAGCCGGGTGTCCAACCCGGCTTTTTTGTTTTAGGCATCGCTTGTTCGACCGCTGGCGCATCGCTTCCAAACTTTCGGTCGGTTGCCTCACTGAGCTAACAAAGACACTTGCCTCTGCCGTTGATGGGTCCCCATCAATTCTCAAGGATGCCCCACTGGCAGGTTCTGTTGAATCTTCGTTCAGCGCGTGGTGGGAGGTCGCCGGCGCATTGCCGCGCCAGTTGAAAGCGCAAGCAATGCCGCCATCACCCACAGAGCCCATTGAGAGACCGTAGGCACTGGTACTGTGCCAGGGCCGGCTACTGAAGCCACCAGGCCGGGGCCACCCGCATCGACGATGACGCCATTGGCGCTGAGGTCGTCGTCACCGATTCCTCCATCGACAATGGTCAAGCGCACCGAGTTTCCATCGATGACTGCACCAGGGAACCTATACCAGTGTGGTGCCGCGCAGGAAGGCGCGTCGACGCATCCGTGACCGATCGGGGTTGGACCATATTTCCAGTACACGGAGCCCGCAGGCAATGGTGAGGGGTAAGTCACCGTTAATTCGGCGGCGCTGCCCGGAGTACCCCCCTCAAGCACGAAATCGAACAGGCCATGTGGGAAGGATACGTTGACTGGCAATGAGCCCACAGACGCTGCGGAGATGAAGGCCGCAGAGCGGAACGTCCATCCGGCGCTCACGTCAGCCGTGGCTGGCCCGGAAGACGTTGGGGTCTGAGCCCAGGGAGCTGAGCACATCGTAGATGGCCATGGAGCTGCCTCGCAACCCCATTGGTATTGGCCGTTGGCCGAGGTTACCGCCGTGGCATGGCCTCCAATGCAGAGATTGGAGCGCGGCGGCACCACACTTGCGGCGCCCTGCGCGCTACCGCATTGCGCTGGCGCTGCTGCGGCCGGAGTGACGGTCACGGATGCCACCGATGGTTCGCCCGTACCTATGACGTTGCGCGCGGAGACCGTGCAATTCAGAGGCTCACCGTTGGTCAAGCCCAAAACGACCGTCGGCGAGGCCACAGCACTGACGGTTTGTGTGCCGCAGGTAACGGTAAAACCCAGCAGCTCAAGATTTCCGACATTGTCTGCAGGGGTGAATGCCACTTGCACCTGCCCGTCGCCTGCGGTTACGCCGGTGATGGTCGGCGCAGGCGGAACCAGCGTCGCCTTGGCCACCTGCTGCAGCGCAACGGCGTCTGCTGATGAAATACCGAGATCGATTGCCGCGAGCTCACCCGCACCAAGCGAAGTGGGGTCGACGCCGGCAATACGTCCCAAATGCACCAGCGCACTCAGGTAGGAGCCATATTTGCTGGGATGGAAGTAGTCGATGTACCAGAGATTGATCTTGCCTGGGTCGGGGACGTACGGATCACGCATCGCGACGCCTGAAGTCACCGCGCGCAGGAAGGCATCTCCCACTGGAGAGACTCCGCGAAAGCGTGTGTTCGCTGCGGCACGACCGAAGTAGCCCGCGTGGAAGTCGGCCGTCATGGCCTCAAGCCCTTCGGCCGCTGTGTAAGTAGTGCCGTTCACGTTCGAGCCATTCGGCCCGATCAGGTCGGGGCGCGCCCAAGTTTGATACAGATAAATATCTGCGTTGGCATTGGCGTTCAGATTCGAGCCCGGCACCGTGCGCACGACATTGCAGGTGTTTTGTGATGCACCGGTGATGGTCGGGCAATTCGGGCCGAAAAGTTCGGTTTCAGTGAAAGAGCCGCCCGCGCCTTCATGAATCCACTGTTGGAACTTGTCGGCATAAGCGTTGAAATACGGCAGATTGGCATTGTGGCTGCGGCCTGGAGGCAACGGCTCGTCGCTCAAATCCTGCAGCACGACGGTAGTCCATCGCTGCGACGCAGCGTTACCCCGCAGATCCCAGCCTGCAGGATTGGAGTTCAGAAAGTGTCCACGAAGAGAGGCTGCATTGCGCGCCGAGATGGACACGTCGTAGTCGAGTCCTGCCTGATCCGCCATTTTCTTGAAAACGCCGGGAATGCCGCCCCAGGGGTGCGGCTCATCAGGGTTGGAGCCCGTCGCGTCGCGTTGCCACATGGGCATTGTGAGGTCTGTGACATTGCTGGTGTTGTAGCTCATGACCGGATCCATCCGGCCGAACGTATAGCTGTTGCCTAGGAAAAGGATGACCTTTCTCGCAAACCTGACATCAACCGTGCACGCTTCGGTAACGGGCTTGGTCGTGTAGGTGGTGCCTTGCAATTGACCACCACAAGTGCCACGCACCGCGACTGCATAGCCCTCATCGGGCACCAGCGTAAAGCTGGCCGTATCGCCCTGGATCACGTTCTGGGGCGCGCTGTTGGCGATAGTTCCGTGTCCTTGGCTGGTGGGCGTGACGCTGAACACTGGCAGTGCTGTGAACGAAGCGGAGACCGTGCAGTTACCGGTAATGGGTTGGGTCGTATAAGTCGAGCCAGAAAGCGTCCCGCCGCAAGTGCCGCCCACAGATGCCGAATACCCTGGCAGAGGCGTGACCGTAAATTGAGCCGTGCTGCCATAGGGCCTTGTTTGCGCGGTACTGGGGCTGATCGAGCCGTTTGCCCCGGCGCTCGGCGTCACCGTGAAGTTCTGCAGGGCGAACGTGACATCGACTGTGCAGTTGCCATTAACTGGCGAGGTCGTATAAGTGGTGCCGCTCAACGTGCCTCCGCAGGTGCCTCCAATCTGCGCTATATAACCGCTCTGCGGCGTAACCACGAAACTGGAAGTCTGGCCACCGATTACCGTCATAGGCACGGAAGGCGAAATGGTGCCGCCTGCAGTAGCTGTCGGGGTCACTGTATAGGTGACCTGTTGGGCGAAGCTGAAGTTGACCGTGCAATTTTCAGTGAGAGGCTGGGTGGTGTAGATACCGCCACTCAACGTGCCAGCACAGGTACCACCAGCTACCGCGGTGTAGCCAGAGTTGGCGGTGACATCGAAAGTGGTGGTTTGTCCATGAAATACAGTCCGGATGGACGGACTGACGCTGCCGTTTGCGCCTGCCGTTGCAGTGGCTGTCACACTGACCTCTGGAGCCAATGCCACACCACGAAACGCCCGCAGGGAGCCCGCTGAAGCGAGAATGGTGGGAGTGCCAGCGAAGACTCCATCGAAGCCGCTGGCATCTACCATCGAAACCAGGGTGTCAGCACCGCGGGTCGCAAACAACGTTACCGTGCTGCCTGTCACTGTAGCCGTCAATCCCCGGTAATCATCGTCTGCCACGCCGGCAGTTCCATTGGATACCCAGGCTCCGGATTTGAGAGAAAACTTGGTGATGCCCTTGTCATCATCGGCCACATACAAAGTGTCCGCGCCTGGCGAGCCGTCGAGATCAAGCAAGACAAAGGCGTACGGGCTCGGTGTGAGCGCATCACTCAAGCCAGGCAAGCGCGTGGCCGTAGCTATCGTTACAGGCGTGCCGGAGCCAATCCGATTGACGCCCTTGAAGGTGTTGGTGCCCGTGTTCGAGCTGTTGTAGAGCTGACCGTCAACCACCGCCACCGAGCGACCGCCCACAGGCGTCGATGCGACTGGAGCTGACGTGCTCGCGCCAGATGCTGCTGCACGCGTGCCATCCAGACTGCTTGTAACCCAAACACTGGAACAGTTGGTGCTGGCGGCCCCGCGAAAATTGTTGGCGCCGGTGTTGCTCAAATCTGTGAGCGCTGTGGATGTATCGATATCCCCGGTCCGGGAGACGATGGCCACGACCCGAGGGATGCCAGTCGCGCTCACCAGATTTCCGCTGGTGACTGAAGGATCGCGCCCATAACCCGGCACGACCAGACAGCTCTTGTCCTGCGATCGGGTCAGCCACCCTTCCGATGTGGCGGTGCCCCCACCGGCGAAAGGCTGCTGAAGGCCATTGGCGACCGTCGGCATGGCAATCGATTGAATCAGCGTTCCACTCGGGGTGAATTCATCAAGAAAAACAGGGTTACCTGTAGCCACCAGCGCCCTGCTCCCGTCCCCTACCCTATAAACCACGACGTTGCCCGGCGTAAACGCTGCTGCGGATGCGGGAGCAGTCCACAACGACGGGATGATTAATGCCAGGGCAAGAAGCGCTCGCCAGGAGAAGTTTGCTCTCATGTTTGTCTCTTTATTGGAATGGCTGTGCCGGCTGACAACAGGTCCAGGCATCCTATGCGCGGCATACCCAAAAGTAAAATATCTTGAACGTGCGATCTGCATATCTTTGACATATGCAACCCGTTCAGCTGCGGTCTCCACTACCCCGAGGAAATGCTCTGAGAACAGAGCAAGTCAGCGGCTGGTTTCGCGCTCCACCTGGTTAGCAAATTCCTTCGCGGAGCCTTCAAACAGCTGATTGCTCGCGTCCTGCAGACGGGCTCGAATCGCGGGCGCTCGCAGGGCCTGCTCAATCGACTGATTGATTCGCTCGACCAATTCGGGGGGAGTTCCATGGGCAGCGAACAACCCGAACAAAGAGTCCAGATTGGCCTGGGGGTAGCCCAATTCAGCCAACGTGGGCACGTCTGGAAGAAGAGGCAGGCGCGCAGGCGCACCCACAGCCAGCGCCTTGAAGCCCCCTTTGCGCAAGGCCGCCAATTGCGTGGGTGCCACGTTGGTGGACAACACTTCGAAATGTCCACCAAGCGCGTCCGTCAATTGCTGGCCCCCACCTTTATAGGGAATGTGAACTATCTGCAGGTCAGCCTGCCTGCTGATGCGCTGAAGCACCCTGTGACCCGTCGTGCCCTCGCCCGTCGTCGCCCAGCGCAGGCTTCCGGGGTGGCGACGTGCATAGCTCACCATGTCTGCCAGCGTATGGCCCTCCAGCGCGGAAGTCCCCACCAGCAAGAGCGGCGTGCGCATCACTCCTGCCACAGGCACAGCCAGCATTGGCGCTATGTTCTGGCTGGAGGAACGGCTCGCCGCCGCGTCACGCAACATGCCCATGGCGGCCGACGCCGTGAAAACCAGCGTGTGGCCGTCGGGGGGGGTGCGCGAGAGCAACTCGAGGGCCAACGTGCCCCCGGCACCTGGCCGGTTCTCCACCAGAACGGGCACCTTCAACCGCTCTGACCATTCCCGAGCCAGTGCCCTCGCCACCAGATCACTCACTCCGCCAGTGGGATAGGCCACCAGAATGCGGATGCTACCCACCGGCCAGGTCGGAATGGCCCACACCGCGCCCACGCCTGCCGCAAACGGTAGTAACAATAGGGTACGGCGAGTGGGCATAGGACGCTTTTCTAGCGGGGCCGCACCCTGTGCTGCAGGGAAAGCCTCTTGGCCAGCGCGATAAATGAGCCGAGAGGTCCGTCGCCGTCCTGCGCGCGATGGACCAGCGTGAGCGGCGCGCTCAGATTCACTGAAGCCTCGAACGAGCGGTACACCACCGCATCCTGGTGAGAGCCCCTGACAGAAGCTGGCACGATAGACAGCCCCACGCCAGCAGCCACGAGGTTCACGTTGGTCATCATGCGCTCGACTTCGGCAGCAATTTCCACTTGCACGTTGCTTCGTGCGCAAAGCGCAAGCAAATTGGCGTAGAGCCCCGGTGCCCCAGGACGACGCACAAGTACCAGACGTTCGCCCTGAAGCTCGTCAAGTTGTACCGGAGCCTGCCTCTCCTTCGCCAACCGATGGTCGACAGGGATTGCAAGCAGCGATTCTTCCTGTAGCAGCACATCAAATATCAGCCCCTCGGGCTGGGCGACCGGCACGCGCAGAAAACCACAGTGCAGGCGCCGCTCAGCCACTGCTTCAGTGATTTCAGCAGCGTTGTTTTCGCTCACACTCAGCAGGATGTCAGGGTGCTCCTTGCGGCAGGTGCGAAGCACCTCGGGCGTGAACGCATGGGCGGCGGCGGAACTTGTAAAGCCGACCTGCAGTTGGCCGCGCTCGCCGCGAGCAAAGGCCTGCATGCGCCCCGTCATGGCAGTGAAATCTGCCATCAGGCGTTCAGCCTCCCCCCGCAACTCGCGCCCGGCATCCGTGAGATCAACGCCCTTGGCATGGCGGTGGAACAGTGCGGTTCCAAGTTCTGTCTCAAGCGCCCGTATCTGCAGGGACAGCGGCGGCTGCTGGATGCCCAGCCGCTCCGCAGCCCGTGTGATGTGTCCGCTTTCGGCCACGGCGAGAAAGTAGCGCAGATGCCTGAGTTCCATATATTCAGAAAATATGAAGTCGATATTTTATAAATCTTTGAAATATCCCAAAAGACTCCTCAGAATGTGTCTCCATAACTCGCGGCGGCTTCCAATTTGCTTCTACCACTGTTCGCAGCCAGTGATGGAATCCGACCGCCTCCAAGGAGACATATTTCATGGCATTGCACTCTCTTACATCCCCAGCATCGCTGATGGCTCTCCTGGTACTCGCCGGCTGCGGTGGCAGTTCGATGGTGCAGCAGCCCTCGTCCAGATCCAACGAAGCCGCTCCGCAGGCGGCCACCTGCCCAGCTGACGTTCCGCTCGATGCCAGATGCCTCTCCGGACGCGACTCCGCGGGGGCGTTCTACATGATCGCAGTGCCAGCAAAATGGAACGGGACGCTTGTCATGCATGCCCACGGTGGCCCCGATCTCAAAGCACCTGATCTGGAGCGTTCGCGAGAAGACCTCACGCGCTGGTCCATTATGGTGAAGGCGGGCTACGCATGGGCAGGCTCGTCATACCGCCAAGGGGGCGTGGAATTGCGTGCCGCTGCTGAAGACACCGAGCGCTTGCGCGGCATCTTCCACAAGCATGTTGCCGTGCCCAAGCGAACCGTGCTGCACGGCCAGTCCTGGGGTGCGGGCGTGGCGGCCAAAGGCGCAGAAATGTTCACCAAAGACACTGTGGGCGAGCGCCCTTACGATGCAGTGCTGCTCACAAGCGGGGTGCTCGGCGGCGGCACGCGATCCTATGATTTCCGACTCGACCTGCGCGTGGTTTACCAGTATCTGTGCGGCAACCATCCTCGCCCGACTGAAGCGCCCTATGCACTCAACCTGGGCTTGCCTGCCGATGCGACCATGAAGCAAACTGAGGTGGCGGCGCGTGTCAATGAGTGTTTGGCGCTGAACAAGCGCCCCGCCGAACGATCGGCCGAGCAGAACGCGAAGATCAAGACCATCGTCGACGTGATCAAGATACCTGAGAGCTCCATCCAGTCGCATATGAACTGGGGCACGCTGCATTTTCAGGATATCTCCGCCAAGCGCACTGGTGGTGCGAGTCCATTCGGAAACGAGGGGGTGCTCTACCGGGGCTCGTCCAATGATGCCGCGCTCAACGCCGGCGTGCTGCGCTACAAGGCTGACGAGGCGGCCTATCGGAAGTTCGCCGCGGACACTGACCCCATTGGAAAAATCCCCGTGCCTGTGATCTCGACCAAATGGATCGGTGACCCCACAGCCTTTGTAGAACTCGATTCGCGCTTTCGCGACGTGATGCTCCAGGGCGGCAGCAGTGAGCGCCTGGTTCAAACCTTTACCACCAAAGGAACGCACAGCTTCATCACGGATCCGACCTATCCAACCCTGATGACCGCGCTCTTGCGCTGGGTGGACACCGGCGCGAAGCCTACGCCAGCCGACATTGCCAATGCTTGTCCTGGCTTTGAGGCGCAATTCGGCCAGGGTTGCGTCTTCGATCCGAACTACACCTCGCCTTCTCTAGAGACACGAGTGCCCGCACGCCAGCGCCCCTTCTGAAGGGCCTCACGCTCGGCGCGTACGCTAGTGCCTGGTGGGCAGCCAACGCTGCCTACGCTTACGCTCCGCCAGCGCTGCCGTCACGTCCGACCTGCCGCCGACACCATTAAAGAGTGTTCTTCTGCTCGCGCGCCCTGGTTGCAGCTTCAGGTGTGACCGATACGAGCGTCTCGACGGCGTGGCGGTCATGACGGCTAAAGGACTCCGGCAGATCTGACTAGACCAAGGCCGCGAAGAGTTCTGAGTGTTGAATTAACTGAGCTGACAAAACTCTCACACAGATCTGATGTAAGCTGAGAGGAGCGAATGCGTGTCTTCCGGCAGAGGGCTGATTTGACTTGTCTACAGGTCGGAACAGCGCCAGCTATCAGCCTCATAGGCTCAGACTAATGATAGGTTAGGCAAAATGAATCGCAGATTCAATAGTCCATACCTATAATTCACTCATCGCCAATCATTTCATCACTCTTCACTAACTCAAGGAGAAAACATGTCCCTTATCAATACCAAGGTTCAGCCGTTCAAAACACAGGCATTCCATAACGGCAAGTTCGAAGAAGTGACCGAGCAAACGCTCTCGAACGGCAAAAACTGGTCTGTCGTGATTTTCATGCCAGCAGCTTTTACCTTCAACTGCCCTACCGAAATCGAAGACGCTGCTGACAACTACGCCGATTTCCAAAAGGCCAATGCTGAGGTCTATATCGTCACCACTGACACGCATTTCTCCCACAAAGTGTGGCACGAGACCAGCGACGCGGTGGGCAAAGCCAAGTTCTTCCTGGTGGGCGACCCAACTCATGCACTGACCAACGCATTCGACGTGCACATTCCTGAAGAAGGCCTGGCACTGCGTGGCACCTTCGTGATCGATCCAAGCGGCACCATCAAGACCATGGAAGTGCATTCCAATGAAATCGCTCGCGACGTGAAAGAAACCGTTCGCAAGCTGAAAGCTGCTCAGTACACGGCCGCCCACCCCGGCGAAGTGTGCCCTGCCAAGTGGAAAGAAGGCGAAAAGACTCTGAAGCCTTCCATCGACCTCGTCGGCAAGATCTAAGCGGATATTCCCGCATTCGCGCCTACCCTCGGGTAAGCGCATGACAGCCGAACGCGACGGGGATCGCAAATTCCCGCCGTTCGGCTTTTTATTGACTGAAATTCGGCTGAACACCCCCAAATAAGGTGGTCAGCAACCAAGCAAGGAGCCATCACCATGTTGGACGACGACATCAAGCAACAACTTAGCGCCTATCTCGAGCGCGTGAAAGAACCGTTCGAGATGGTGGCCTCCCTGAACGATGGCGAAAAAGCCATCGAGATGCGTGAACTGCTGGAAGAAATCGTGGCGGCCCGGCCGGACATGATCAGCCTGCGCACGGACGGAGACGACACACGCAAGCCCTCATTCACCTTGCAACGCAAGGGCACAGACAGCAAACTGCGCTTTGCGGCCATTCCCATGGGCCACGAGTTCACGTCTCTCATCCTGGCGCTGCTCTGGACCGGCGGCCACCCACCGAAAGTGGAAGCCGACACGATCGAACAGATCAAAGCGCTGGATGCCGATCTCACCTTCGAGATCTACATGAGCCTGTCTTGCCACAACTGTCCTGACGTGGTCCAGGCGCTCTCGCTCATGGCCATCTACAACCCGCGCATCAATGTGACCGTCATTGATGGTGGGCTCTACCAGAACGAAATCGAAGAACGCGAGATCATGGGCGTTCCTACCGTGTTCCTCAATGGTGAGTTCTTTGCGAACGGCCGGATGAGTGTGGAAGAGATCGTTCAGAAAGTCGACACCGGTGCCGCCAAACGTGACGCCGAGAAACTGAGCGCCAAGGCGCCCTATGAGGTGCTGATCATTGGCGGCGGTCCTGCCGGTGCGGCAGCAGCGATCTATGCGTCTCGCAAGGGCATTCGCACAGGCGTCGTGAGTGAACGCTTTGGCGGGCAGGTCAATGACACGATGGAAATCGCCAACTACCCAGGCATCCCCGAGACCAACGGGCCTGCCTACGCCTCGGCGCTGGAGCAGCACGTACGGGGCTACGAAGTCGACATCATGAATACGCAGCGTGTAGCGGGCGTGACGCCCGCTGCAGTTGAAGGCGGCCTCATCACCGTTACGCTGGACAACGGTGGAACACTCAAGAGCCGGACAGTCATTTTGGCCACCGGCGCGCGCTGGCGCAATGTCAATGTGCCTGGCGAGCAGGAGTACAAGACTAAAGGCGTGGCCTACTGCCCGCACTGCGACGGCCCCTTGTTCAAGGGCAAGGACGTCGCCGTGATTGGCGGCGGAAACTCCGGCGTTGAGGCAGCCATTGATTTGGCAGGTCTGGTCAAGCACGTCACCGTGATCGAATTCATGCCTGAGATGAAAGCCGACGCGGTGCTCATCAAGAAGCTCCAGAGTTTGCCGAACGTGACTGTGCACACCAATGCCCAGACGACGGAGATCACAGGCGCCAGTGGCAAGGTCAACGGCCTGAAGTTCAAGCACCGCGGTGACGGAACGGACGCCAATGTCGATTTGGAAGGCGTTTTTGTTCAGATCGGCCTGGTGCCGAACACGGAATGGTTGGGCACGACAGTCGAGCGCAGCAAGTTTGGTGAGATCGTCGTTGACGCGCGAGGCGCCACTAACGTGCCCGGTGTATTTGCTGCAGGTGATTGCACTACCGTGCCGTACAAGCAGATCGTGGTCGCCGCAGGCGCTGGTTCAACCGCCGCCTTGAGCGCCTTCGACTACTTGATCCGCACGCCTGCCCCGGAAGCCGCTTCAGAAGAAAACAAAGAAGCTGTGGCGGCCTGAGCGCAGCCTCTTTCTGCCCCTGAGCCCGCTCCTATAGCGGGCTCTTTTTATTGCCGGACCGCCCCGAAACCCGCTGTGGCTCAGGCGGTAGCGTTGAAGGCATCGCTGTAGTGCGCGATGCCTTCGGGCAATGACCCGTGCAAAGTCAGTGCCATGAAGTAGTCAGGCGGCAAGCCCGGCAACCGCAGGCCCGCATGGGCCCGGAAGCCAAAGCGCCCGTAGTACGCGGGGTCACCCAGCAAAACGCAGCCTGCGGCTTGCATGCTTCGCAAATCGGACAGCGCCCGTTCAATCAGGCGCGAACCGATGCCCTGTCCTTGCCTGTCTGGCAGGACGGAAATCGGTCCCAGGCCAAACCAGCGTTCGGCCCTTCGGCCCTCTGGGTCGGTGATCGTCACAGGCGACAGGGCCACATGACCGACGATCCGTCCTTGCTCCACGGCAACGATGGAAAGCGTCAATTCGTTCGCAGCGCGCAGTGCGCGCACGATGAATTGCTCGGTGTGGCTGGTGTGCGGGGCATTGGCGAAGGCAGCGATCGTGACCGCGTCGATGGCCGCGATGTCGCCCTGGGTTTCGTGCCGAAGCTGGATGGTCATGGCTATGCGCTTGTTCCTTCGCGAAAGAATAGTTCGTTCTGGGCGGATCGGCACAAGGCGCCTTCGGGGATCCGTGTATTGTGCCGCACACAAATAGATCCCAGCCCGTCACGCCAGCTGAAGTCCGGCACGCATCCAGGTCAAGGCGCGCCACCTCTGGAGACCCGCAACGGCCTCACGTCTGCCGGGTTGGGTTCAACGTGCTACGACCAGGCGACGCTCCTCCGCAGAAGAAACTCAGGGCTGCCCATGTGGACTCGATCCCCAGTGCGCTTCTTGTGCGCCGCCCGCGCCGACATCACTTCAGACGTTTTTGCTGTGCGGACGGATGCTTAAATGTTGGGCAGAAATCGTTAACATGGAGCGACCACAAATTAGGCCTGCCACATGTCCGAAACCATCCTCCTTTTCTCGCTCGTCGCGTTGATTGGTATCGCAACCCCGGGCCCCACCATGCTGCTGGCGCTCACAAACGGCTCCCGCCTTGGCGTCCGGGCGTCGGTACCCGGGATGTTCGGCGCGGTGTTATCCGACTTCGTGCTCATTGGCGCCGTCGCACTTGGTCTCGGCGCCCTCCTAGCCGCCTCAGAGTTCTGGTTCTCGGTCGTCAAGTGGGTTGGTGTGGCGTACTTGGCCTATCTGGGCCTGCGTCTGATTCGATCCACCGGATCTTTTGCACTTCCATCGGAGGAGAATGAAGCCCCAGCGCCCAGCGGGCGTGCCGTCTTTCTCCGTAGCCTGCTCGTCGCAGTCACGAATCCGAAGGGGTATCTCTTCTTCTCTGCGTTCCTGCCGCAGTTCATTGTTCCCTCGGAGCCCCAGTGGCCGCAGTACACAGCACTCGCGGTCACCTTCGCACTCATCGACTTCGCCGTCATGCTTTGCTACGCAAGCGCCGGGGCCCAGGCAATGAAGGTGCTACGAACAAAAGGCGCGCTCTGGCTGGAGAGAGTTTGTGGCGGCACCCTGCTCGTATTGGCCGGCTCTCTGGCCTTGTACCGAAGGCAGGCCTAAACCGTTACTGGAGCTGGCCTTGTGCACCCTTATAATCAGCTTACTCGTCATTGGGGAGTAGCTGACCTGCGCAATGCAGGAGCTTGCGTCAACACACTTGGCTTATTTGGCTATGGCGCAAGCAGCTTTAAGGCATCGTATTCGTTGCCTTGATTGCCTGGCAAGACCTTTGACCATGTCGCCTCCGGTTGGGCCGGGGAAGCGGCGTGGTCTTTTGTCTTTCCGGCCCCCTATAAAAAACCCACGTCATGGAAGCATTTTTGGTATCACTCGGCGTTGTTGCGCTCGGGGAAATGGGCGACAAGACCCAATTGCTGGCGATCATTCTGGCCGCCACATTTCGTAAGCCCTGGCAGATAGTCGCCGGCATCTTTGTCGCCACCATCGTCAACCATGCCGTTGCAGGGGCCGTGGGCGGATGGGTGGCCCAGGCGCTCGGGCCAGACCTTTTGCGCTGGATCATTGGTATTTCCTTTCTCGCCATGGCAGTGTGGATGCTGATCCCTGACAAGATCGATGACGATTCGGCCACGACCAAGCGTGCCTACGGCGCTTTCGGAACTACCGTGGTCACATTCTTCCTGGCCGAAATGGGAGACAAGACTCAGATTGCCACGGTGGCCCTGGCTGCGCGATATCCGGACGTGGTCCAAGTGGTGCTGGGCACAACGCTGGGCATGATGTTGGCCAACGTACCTGCTGTATTCCTGGGGGACAAGATTGCCCAGAAAGTATCGATGAAGCTGGTGCACTCCGTGGCCGCAGCGATTTTTGCCATTCTGGGCGTGCTCACGCTCTTGAACGTGGGTAACTTCTTCTGAAGATAGTCTCAGGCACTGTGGCCTGGGGTTTGGGGGCCCGGGTTTACTCCAGCGCAGCTTTCTTCCATGCTTCTGCTGCCGCGTCTTTGTCGCCCTTGTGCTCAGCCAGCTCAGCCAACGCGCGCCAAGCACTGCGCCGCAGGCCGCTATCGCGTAATTGGCGAGCAGCCTGGGACAGCAACAGCTGCGCCCTGCCCCACAACTGCCTGTGCAGACAGGCCATTCCGGCCAGGTACTGCAAAGTGGGGTCACGAGGGTTGGCTTGCTGCGCTGCTTCTATCCGGGCAAGCCAATCGCGCTCGCCGGGTTCATCTTGACCGACCCCGGCTTCCAGCACTCGGATCAAACGGGCTCCGTGGGCGTCAGCAAATCCATCCGGCAAAGTCAGCATCTGCTCCCAAACGGGTTGCAGCCATTCACGCACAATCGCACCTTCACCCCCCAGGGCCATCATTCGTTGAGCAGCTCTCAAGGCCAGCTCAGGCATAGCGCGCTCGTTGGCATCAAGTGACGCCCAGATGGTCCGTAACTGTGCCGGGTCTTGCGCACTATCAATCAACTCACTCGCCAAGCTGCGCAGCAGGCTTCGCGCTGCATCGGGCGAGAAGGCTCTATGCTTGGCCAGAAGCCGCGCGGTTTCAAGCGCATCCGAACTTTGCCGCGCCTGACGAGCCGCCTTGAGCTTGATGCGCAATGCGAGCGTACGCCGACCAGCCCCCTGCGGGAGCCCCTCAAGCCACTGAAGTGAGGTCGAAGGATCATGATCATCCAGCGACCAGCGCGCCGCACGCATGAGCAGGCCTTCGCGCAACTCCTGCGGCGCTGACCCCCGTGCGGCGGCCTCCAGTGCTTTGTTCAGGTGGGAATCCCGCAGGCTATGGTCTTGAAGTGAATGAGCGCTGGCCGCCAATGACAGATGGGCAAGCGCCCGGAGAGTAGCCGCCTGAGGAAGCGCCTCACCTGAGGCCGCCATTGAGTGTTCACGCTCCAAGGCGTCTTCCGCGGCCTTGCGCGCGCGAAGATAGCGCCCTGCTGAGAGTTGAACCATGCTATCGAGCAACTGGGCATTTGCAGCACGTTCTCGCTGCTGAGACCGCCAACGGCGCGCCTGACGCGGCAGTTCGAGCACAGCAGCCAGCGCACGCAGGGCCGCATAGATCAAGACGAACAGCAGCACCAGCAAAAGCAGCACCAGGTTGGCGGACAGATCAACCCGGTGGGGAGGCCAGAAAATAGTGACCGTGCCCTGGTTATCTCCCGCAAACAAAGCAAGCGCCACCGCTGCTGCAAACAAACCTACCAACCAAAGAGCTGCACGCATAGCGTTTACCTGGCTCCCGGAAGGTTGGTATTGGCTGTGGCCGAGATCGCCGAACTCAGAGCAGTCAGGGTTTCGTCCACCCGCGGCAGATCCGCAGACTTGGTGGATGCCTGAATTTGCTGCAGCAAGGTGGCAGCAGCCTGGGTGCGGCGGGATGCGGGGTCAAAATACGCCCCCAACGCAAACTGGGCAGCCGAAAGATTGGAGCGCGCGGCTTCGTACTGGCGCGCCAGAATGGCCAAATGTGCACCTTGCAAACGCAGTTTGAGATTCTCGCGGAGGAAGAACACCTGCTCGGCACTCATCATGCTGGCGTCTGGCCGCTCAATCCGACTCACGCTGAGGAGTTGGCGTGCCTCGGACTGCACGACCTGCAAAGTCTTCGCCCACCAACCGGAGGCTGGATCGCGAACGGCATCCACATGCTGCTTTTCTGCTCCTGTGCGGCCCACATCGTTAGCGGCAGGCAACTCGTCAATTTGCCGCAATAGCTGATCAATACGAGCCAGCAGGCCGGCGGTATCAGGAATGCTCGCCGCTTTGACGCGTTCAAGATCACGTGTCACAGCGCGGCTTACCGAGACCAGACGGGGGTCGCCCGAACGGGCGATTCGCCTCTCCGCAGTACGAAGTGCAGCCAGCAAAGGCTCGATGCGCCCCGTCAGTTGTGTCTGATCCTGAGCCACATTCAATGCGGCTTCGAGGTCGACGGCCAGATTTTCATCACGTGTTCGCGCAACGCTTTGTACAGCATCTTCAAGCTGCGCCCTGTAAGCAGAAAGGTCACCGATGCGCGTATCCAGGATGGCCACCTTGGCTGCGGTTTCACGCACTGTTTCTTCTGCCTGACGCGCCAAGGTGCGCGCCTCGACGGAGCGAGCGCCGGATTCACCACTCTGCCGAGCCAGTTGCTCCTGGATGGACGACAATCTTTGCCACAGCATAAGGCTGGCTGCAAGAGCCAACCCTGCCATGACCCAAGCCACAATCAAACCGGGCCTCAAAACCGCACGGCGCGAACGCATATAGCCTGACGGCGGCAGCGGAGGCGCGGCTTGAGGGGTGGGCGGTGCAGAAGCGGACACAGAAGGACCTGGCGCAGGGCCAGGTGAAGGGGGCGGCAAGGCAAGCGGGTGCTCGTCGTTCATGCAAAGGATTCTATAGAGGCTGCCACGTCATCCAAGGTGGGGCGAACTTGTTTGACGATTCCAAAACCCGCTTGGCGTGCAGAATGTGCAATTCGCTCATGCGTAGCGAGTGCGCGCGCAACAGCCCAGTTTTGTCCAGGCAGCACCAAACGCAGATTCGATATGGCCTCTGAACTGCTGAACAACCAGATGCTGCCATCGCTCACCGCACTTTCTGCCAAGCCCCGTTGCGCCTCATCCAGCACCGGAGGCGCGCGTCGGTAGGCGGCCACCTCCTCTACATGAACGCCCGCTTCACGCAAGCGCGCGGCGAGCCAGTCTCGCCCGGCGATCTGGCCCTTCGCATCAGCGCCTCGTACGATCAAGACACGCTGACCTGGCGTGGCCTGATGCTGAACCTGTTCCCACAGAGACTCTGAGTCGAATTGCAAAGCGTGTGAGTCTGGTGCGTCGATAGAGGAATCTGGCCAACCAGACTCCTTCAGCGCCCGTGTCGTGCCGGGGCCTGGCGACCATGCCCTGGCCCTTGGGCTGAGAACGGCCATGCAGGGGTGACCGCTCTGCATGCAGGCATGGGCAAATCCGCTCACCGCATTCGCGCTCACGAACATCACTGCGGCATAAGAAGCCAGCTTTTCGATGGCCTGGTTGAGAGGCTCGGTCTCCAGTGGCGGCTCAATGCAGATCAAAGGAAGCGCACACGCCTGCAAACCTCTGCCCTGAAGGTCTGATACCCAGCGAACTCCCTCTTTTGCAGGGCGCGTCACGATCAAGCGGGGCATGGTGCTCGCTGTCCGTTGAAGCTCAGGCAATGCAAAAACCTCGAAATGCTGCAGGTCAATGCGCGCCGCCGGCCCGCAACTGACTGGCTACCAGAGTACCCAAAGACTCTGCACTGGCCAAGTCGCCAACCGGCGCGACGCCATGGGCAGTCACCAGAGTGGGGCCACCCTCCGGATCGCCCCAGGCGGCGCGCAATTGGATTTGTCCGTTATCCAGCGTGGCATGCGCAGCCAATGGCATGGAGCAGCTTCCCCCCATGGCCCGGCTGACTGCCCGCTCAGCAGCGACTGCCAGCCAAGTCGTCTGATCAGCCAGGGGCGCAAGTGCCTGCACCAATTCAGGGCGCAAGGTTCTAGTTTCTATACCCAACGCGCCCTGCCCGGCAGCTGGCAGCATTTCATCTGGACTGAAGATGTGTCGGATTCGATCTTCCAGCCCCAGCCTTTTGAGCCCAGCAGCCGCCAACACGATGGCGGCGTACTGGCCTTCATCCAGCTTGCGCAGGCGGGTGTCCAGGTTGCCGCGCAGGGGCTCGATGCGCACGTCGTCACGGCCTGCCGCGCTCAACATGGCCCGGAGCAACACTGTGCGGCGCAAGCTGGAAGTACCTATCACCGCGTTAGGCGGCAGGTCTGCTGGAGAGGCGCAATCCGAAGAGACCCAGGCGTCTCGAGGGTCTTCGCGCACCATGACGCAGGCCAGATCGAAGCCTTCAGGTAACTCCATAGGGACATCCTTGAGTGAATGCACCGCGATGTCCGCACGGCCGTCTTCCAGAGCTGCCTCCAACTCTTTCACGAAAAGACCTTTACCCCCTACCTTGCTGAGGGTTCGGTCCAGTATCTGATCTCCTCGAGTCGTCATACCCAACAATTGGACTGCATGACCGCGAGCCTCCAGCAGCGCTTTGACGTGCTCGGCCTGCCACAGGGCCAATCGGCTCTCTCGGGTGGCGATGGTGATGGGTAGGGCTGAGGACATGCTGCAATCGAAATGGAAACGGGAAAGCAGGGATGCTAGCGCATGCGGTCGCCAAGGGTGCGTTATAGGGTGCGTTAACTCGCTTAGGAGCCTGTCGGACTTGGAAATCGCCGGCAGCAAATGCGCCGCAGCGGTCCAAGTCCGACAGGCTCCTAGTCCCCCAGGGCCTCTCGTACGGCAGCCACCTGCCGGCGCGAAACCATGAGCTGCTCGTCGGCGCCAAACAGCCGCACTGCCCAGCCTTCTGCCTCATCCCCCTCCTCGGCTTGATGGCGTATGAGTTCGCGGATAGCGCTGCGAGCGACCAGGCTATTTCGGTGAATGCGCAAAAAGCGGCCAGGATGGCGCTCCTCGATCTGATTCAAGCTGCCGTCGAACAAGTGGCTGGCCTGTAAGGTTCGTACAGTGACATATTTCAGCTCGGCCTTGAGATAGAGCACATCAGCCAGAGGGATACGCACAGTCCGCCCTCGTTCCGCAATCAGCAGCCATTCAGGGCTGGCTTCCACCAGAGGCGCCTGAAGCGGATGCCCCATACGCTGCACCTTTTGCAGCGCAGCCTGTAACCGCTCCAGCCTGACGGGCTTGGTCAGGTAGTCCACCGCTTCCAGATCGAACGCATTCACGGCGTATCCGGCGTGTGCCGATACAAAAATGACCAAGGGCGGTTGAGGGAGCAGCCTTAGTGCCTGGGCCAGCTGGAGTCCATCTGCCCCCGGCATGTGGATGTCGAGCAGGGCCACATCAAATGGCTGGCGCTGCACCCAGGAAAGCGCCTGCGAGGCATTGGCCGCTTCTGCAGTCACCAGTGCATCGGGTTGGCGGCAATCTCCCAACAAAGTGCGCAGGCGAGCACGTGCAAGTGCCTCATCGTCAACAATCAATACCTTGAGGGCAGTCATCAAGCACCCCACCCGGGCATGGGCACTTCAATGCGCGCCTGGTACCGGTCACCCACCAAGCCAGCCTGGAAGCTGCCTTCGATGTCGTGCAGCAGCCTGAGCCGGTCACGGACATTGGCAAGCGCTATGGTATGACCGCGCCGTCCTTCTCCGGCGGGCATGGTGTTGGAAATCTCGATGATCGCCACTTGGCCTCGCAATTCAGTGGAAACACGCAACTGTGCCCCCGTCGCACTGGGCTCCACCCCATGCTTGACAGCGTTTTCAACCAGGGGCTGCAAGATCAGCGGTGGTAGACGCGCACCGTGCGCGCGCTCATCCAGGGCCCATTCGATGCGCAGGCGATCGCCAAAACGCACCTGCTCTATTTCCAGATAGCGCCGCGCCAACGTGAGCTCCTGCTCCAGTGTGAAATTGCCCTCAGGCTCCACGAGCGCGTGATGAAAAAGCTCAGCCAGATCCTCAAGCACCATTTCTGCCTTGGCAGGCTCCTGCCTGACCAGGGCAATGGCCGTGTTCAGCGTATTGAACAGAAAATGCGGCCGTATGCTGGACTGAAGCTGCTCCAGACGGGCCTTGGTGGTCGCTGGCAAGCGGCCGCGTACCCGCCAGGCCAGGGCTGCCACCAAGCCTGCCGCCAGCGCTGCGCCCGTAAAGGCGCTTGCCAGCCAGCGTGCCGGCTCAAAAATTCCCAGGAGGCTGAGCATGCCGCAGGCATAGATCCCCGCCATTGCGCCCAAAGCCATGCCCACGGCATATTGACCAGCCCATGGCAGCCGCGCAATCTGGCGCTTGGCCGCACATCCGACGATCAGCCAAAGCAACGTGGCAGGCAACGCGCCCCCCGTCACCATGGCTACTTGAGCTACCCAATCGGTGAAGTCGGAGGCGACATACATCAAAGCGACCGCCAACACGGCCTCTACATAAAGCACCGCCCGCAACACCAAACTGACCCGGCAGGCATCGAAAACCAAGAGCCGAGCCACCGCACCTGCCTCGGCAGTCGGTTTGCTGTTTTCGAAGGTCGATAGAATTTGCGGGTCTTTCATCAAGCTATCTCTACAGTGTAGAGGTGCTTTGGCTGCTTTTTTCCTGCGGCTCACGTTCCTTCATATGTCTACCAATCAATTCGACAAGAAATCCCAGGCCTGGTCCGCGCTGTTTTCAGAGCCCATGAGCGAGCTGGTCCAGCGCTATACAGCCAGCGTGGATTTCGACCAGCGCCTGTGGCGCGCTGACATCGCCGGAAGCCTGGCTCATGCCAGCATGCTGGCCACCCAAGGCGTGATCTCCGAGCAGGACCGCTCGGAGATCGAACGCGGCATGAGCCAGATTTCCAAAGAAATCGAGGGGGGCGACTTCGAATGGAAGCTCGCTCTGGAAGACGTTCATCTGAATATCGAAGCGCGCCTTACACAGCTGATTGGTGACGCCGGCAAGCGCCTGCACACCGGCCGCAGCCGCAACGATCAGGTAGCCACCGATATTCGGCTGTGGCTGCGTGACGAAATCGACCTTATCGCAGGCCTGCTACGCGAACTGCAAGGCGCGCTCATCGAGGTTGCAGAAAAGAACGTCGAAGTCATTTTGCCCGGCTTCACTCACCTTCAGGTGGCGCAGCCGGTAAGCTTTGCACACCATCTTCTGGCGTATGTAGAGATGTTCTCGCGCGACGAAGCCCGCATGGCCGATGTACGCAAGCGCGTCAACCAGTTGCCGCTGGGGTCTGCAGCCCTGGCTGGTACGACCTACCCCCTTGATCGGGAACTGGTAGCGCGGACCCTGGGCATGGAAGGCGTTTGCCAGAACAGCCTGGACGCCGTGAGCGACCGCGATTTCGCCATCGAATTCTCCGCTGCCTCCTCACTTGTCATGGTGCACATCAGCCGGCTCTCAGAAGAGCTGATTCTGTGGATGAGCCAGAACTTTGGTTTCATCAAGATCGCTGACCGATTCACCACCGGATCGTCCATCATGCCGCAGAAGAAGAACCCGGACGTGCCGGAGCTTGCGCGTGGCAAGACGGGCCGTGTGGTCGGCCACCTGATGGGCCTGATTACCCTTATGAAGGGCCAACCACTAGCCTACAACAAGGACAATCAGGAAGACAAGGAACCTTTGTTCGACATCGTGGACACGGTGCGAGACACGCTGCGCATCTTTGTGGAAATGATCGCCGGCCAGCTAGACGCGCAGACCGGCTCCCGCCAGGGTGGTATCACAGTGAACGCGCCAGCGATGGAACAAGCCGCCCTTAAAGGCTACGCCACCGCGACCGACCTGGCCGATTACCTGGTCAAGAAAGGCCTGCCTTTCCGCGATGCGCACGAGACGGTGGCCCATGCCGTCAAGGCAGCTCAGTCCCACAACTGCGACCTGTCGGAATTGCCGCTTGCCGTTCTGCAAGGCTTTCATCCTGACATCGAGAAAGACGTCTACGAGGTGCTCTCACTTCGTGGAAGCTTGAACGCCCGAAATACGCTAGGCGGCACGGCACCTGCGCAGGTGCGCGCGCAGATTACGCGCCATAAGGCGAGGTTGGGCGTAGCGAGCTGAACGTACGCTCTGAAGGCGCTCAGTCTACAAATCCAGAATGAGCGCCACATCCGAATCATTGGCATTTGCTACCCTATGGGCGCGCTGAACGCCCTTTTGGAGCTCCACATGCAGTTTTCTTCTTGTTTTCGCCATGCCGGACGGGCACTTACGCTGTCCGCGGCGTTTTGGGCACTGAGCGCACAGGCGCTCACCATTACCAGCCTTTCCCCCCAAGGAGAGGTGACCCGCGTCAGGCAGGTAGTGGCCAAGTTCAATGAAAACGCTGTCAATTTTGGTGACCCCAAGGCCCCTGCGCCTTTAAAGGTCAGTTGCGACAACGCTGAGGCCTCAAAGGGACAAGGGCGGTGGAACAGCGCGCGCGAATGGGTCTACGAATTCGAACGTGACCTGCCGCCCGGCGTTCGCTGCCGTGCGGAGGCTGTCGCGGGCTTTAAATCAGGCTCCGGAGCGGCGCTCGCGGGCACTACGCAGTTCCAGTTCACAACTGGTGGCCCGTTCGTGCAGCAGATCAGCCCCCACACTTCCACACGCATTGAAGAGGACCAGGTTTTCGTCTTGCGCCTGAATGGCAACGCCACGGTCGACAGCGTGCGCAACCATGTCTGGTGCGCCATAGACGGCGTGGGAGAGCGTGTTCCCGTGCGAATGGTAGAGGGTGATGCGCGTGCCAATTTGCTCAAGGCGATTGGCAACGAAGAAGAAGCGTCGAAAGAGCCGCAGCGCTTCCATGCGTTTTCTTGTAACCGACGGTTAACGCCCGCGACCCGTGTTCAGGTGGTGTATGACAAAGGCGTCTCCACGCCTAGCGGTATAGAAAATGCCCAGGAGCGGCGCTTTGCTTTTCAGGTACGGGAGCCCTTTACGGCCAGTATGAGCTGCGAGCGGGAAAACGCACAGGCCGCCTGCATGCCTATCCGCCCCATCAGCCTGGCCTTCAGTGCGCCAGTGCCGAGGAGCATTCTGGAAACCGTGCGTCTGCGCTCGCCCAAGAGCGAATACAAACCCACGCTCGACGAAGGCGATGCCGACGCGCTCATCGATCGGATTGAATTCAGCGGACCGCTGCCTGAACGGACGACCCTCACTCTGACACTACCGCCGGATCTGAAAGACGCCAGCGGTCGCCCATTGAGCAATGCCAGCACCTTTCCGCTGGAGTTCGCCACTGCGCCCATGCCGCCGCTGGCCAAGTTCGCGGCCCAGCCTTTCGGCATCGTGGAGCGCTTTGCCGAAGGGCCGCAATCCCCAGCCCTATTCCCCGTCACACTGAGGCGGGTCGAATCCAACCTCCAGGCCAGCGGCATCCAGGTCAGCGGCCTGAGGCCACAAAGCGACCCAGACATCATTGCCTGGTTCCGGCGTATCCAGCGCTACGACAGCTTCAGTGTTTCCCGCAAGATCGCAGCCAAGGATCTGCGCCGTCCCCTGCCCCCGCCTATTGATACCGAAAGCAAGACCATGGTGCAGACGCGCATGGTGTCTCTGCTCACGGGCGTTAACGGCGTGCAAACGCTGCAAGTTCCCCCTTCGAACGACGGTGAAGCCACCCGACCTTTCGAAGTGGTGGGTATACCCCTTGTTCCGGGCTTCCATGTGCTGGAGATTGCCTCACAGCGCCTGGGAGAGTCCTTGCTGGACGAGAAGTACGGTGCCAATCGGACCATGTACGTCCGCAGCTCGGCGTTGGTGACCAACCTCGGCGTGCACTTCAAGTTAGGTCGTGACAATGCCCTGGCCTGGGTGACATCGCTCGATAAAGGGCTGCCTGTGGCCGGTGCCACAGTGCGGGTTTCTGACTGCGGCGGCCGGGAACTGGCCAAGGCCACGACGGATGCGCAAGGGATCGCACGCTTCAAGGGCTTATCGCCGGAAGCGCCCGTGTGCAAGACAGACGACGAAGATTACAGCGACTATTCGCGGGGGTACTTCGTCAGCGCCCGCACCACGCGTGACAACGTGGATGATCTGGCCTTTACATGGTCCACCTGGCAAAAAGGCATTGAACCTTGGCGCTTCAACGTGCCAACCAATACCGATGCTCGCCCCGACGAACGTGCACACACGGTGTTTGACCGCACCTTGCTCAGGGCGGGAGAGACTGTTTCCATGAAACATATCCTGCGCACAGAAACAAGCGCAGGATTTGGCTTGCCCAAGGACAGCCCAGACACTCTCGTCGTCACCCATGTCGGCAGCGGCCAGGAATACACGCAACCTATTGCTTGGCGCAACACCAAGACCGGTGGCCGCAGTGCTGAAACCAGCTTTGCCATACCCCAGGCTGCGAAGCTGGGGGTTTACCAGGTCGAACTCCGGCAAAACGCCAGGGAGAAAAACTCGGGTGAAGGCAGTCGCAGTTTCCAGACTGGCCAGTTTCGGGTGGAAGAGTTCCGCCTGCCCGTCTTGCAAGGCCGTGTCACCACAGCCAGCAAGGAAGCGCTGATTGCGGCGACCACCGTGCCCGTCAGCGTTCAGGTCAACTATGTGGCCGGCGGCGCAGCAGGCAATCTGCCGGTGCGTGTTTCTGCCCTCACTCGTGCCAAGGACCTGCAATTTTCAGACTACGACGATTTTCGATTTGATCCACCGCGTTCGTCCACTGAACAAACAACGGGTAGCGAAGGCGAGGAAGAAGCGGCCTCGCGTGAAGACCAGCGAGTGGTGGCAGACAAACTGGCCGTCACTTTGGACCGCAATGGGGCAGGCACGGTCACGCTCGAAAAGTTGGCGGTTCCTACCCGCGCACAAGACCTGCTGATAGAAGCCACTTATGCCGACCCCAACGGGGAGATCCAGACGCTGCGCGGCAACGGCACACTCTGGCCAGCGGGCGTCGTAGCGGGCATCAAAACCGAAAGCTGGGTTTCTGCCAGCCAGTCGGTACAGATGCAGGCCCTGGCGCTTGACCTGACAGGAAAACCCAAGTCAGGTGTGACGCTGGATGTGAAAGCCATTGCGCGCATCACCACCACCAGCCGCAAGCGCATGGTGGGAGGCTTCTACACCTATGACAACCGGACGGAAACCAAGGATCTTGGAACCGTCTGTACAGGCTCCAGCGACGCGCGCGGCTTGCTGAGCTGCAGCGTGAAGATGAACCAGCCTGGCGAGATTGAGCTGGTGGTCACCGCGCGCGACGACAAAGGCCGCACCACGAACGCAGCCAGTTCCGTCTGGGTCACCAAGCAAGGAGAGCTCTGGTTTGGCGGCGAAAACCACGACCGCATGGACCTGGTGCCTGAGAAAAAGCTCTACCAGCCCGGCGAGACCGCGCGCTTCCAGGTGCGCATGCCTTTCCGCTATGCGACAGCCCTCGTGGCCGTGGAGCGCGAAGGCATCATGCACACGCAACTGGTGCAACTGCGCGGCGATGATCCCACGGTGAGCCTGAAGATTGAAGAAGGTTGGGGCCCGAACGCCTATGTCAGCGTCCTCGCTTTGCGCGGACGCCTGATCGACGTTCCGTGGTACAGCTTCTTCACCTGGGGCTACAAAACGCCACGGGAATGGTGGCAGGCCTTTTGGCACGACAGCAAGGACTATGTGGCCCCCACCGCCATGGTGGACCTGAGCAAGCCCGCATTCCGCCTGGGCATGACTGAAATTCGCGTGGGCACAGGTGCGCACCGGATTGATGTGTCCGTCAAAGCGGACAAAGAAACCTACGCGGTCCGCGGCAAGGCCAAGGTCACCATCACTGCCAAGCTGCCCAACGGCCAGCCTGCTGCAGATGCCGAAGTGGCGCTTGCCGCGGTGGACCAGGCCCTGCTGGAACTAATGCCCAACGGCAGCTGGAACTTGCTGGAAGCCATGCTGCAACGCCGCGCCTGGGGCGTGGAAACGTCCACAGCGCAAATGGAAATCATTGGTCGCCGGCACTATGGCCGCAAAGCCGTACCCACGGGTGGAGACGGTGGTGGCAGGAACCCGACACGGGAGTTGCTTGACACGCTGCTGCTGTGGAATCCACGTGTGCAGCTTGATGCAAAGGGCCAGGCCGAAGTGGAAGTGCCACTCAATGACGCGCTGACCACTTTCCAGATCGTGGCTGTGGCTGACGCCGGCACGGGGCTGTTTGGCACCGGGCAGACCGCCATCAAAGCCACGCAGGATCTGCAGATCATCAGCGGCCTTCCACCTTTGGTACGTGAAGGAGATCAGTTCAAAGCGATGCTGACTCTGCGCAACACGACGCCCAAGGCGATGAAGGTCGAAGTGGCTCCACGCGCCACCTTGCTGGACCTCAAACCGCAAACCGTTGATATCCCCGCAGGTGAGGCGCGCGAAGTTCAATGGGATGTAACGGCTCCTGAGCAACTGGCGGCGACTCGCGCGGAGGCGCTGATGTGGGAAATCGAGGCCAAGGACAGTGCTGGTCAAGCGCGTGATGCGTTGAAAGTCAGCCAGCGCATCATTCCTGCCGTGCCCTTGACCGTGCAACAGGCGACTCTGGAGCAGCTCAACGGGACCTTCACACTTGACGTGGCACCCCCAGCCGATGCCCTTCCACCAGGAAACGACAAGCGTGGTGGTGTTCGTATATCCATGCAGCCCCGACTGGCTGAAGGCTTGCCCGGCGTTCGCGACTGGTTCGCCCGCTACCCTTATGCCTGCCTGGAACAAAAGACAAGCAAGTCCATTGGCCTGCGCGACGAAAAGCTCTGGCAGCAGACTGCAGCGCAATTGCCGGCCTATCTTGATAAAGATGGCCTGGCTAGCTACTTCCCGCCAACCAACGGCGACGTAGACCGCGGAAGCGATACCCTGACCGCCTGGCTGCTGGCTGCCACACACGCAGCAGGTCAACTTAACCCGGCATTCACCCTGCCGGATGAGTCTCGCGCGAAAATGATTGCGGGCCTGACGCTCTTTGTTGAAGGCAAGATCGAGCGCAAGTTCTGGTCGCCACGCAATGACCTGGACGTGCGCAAACTCGCTGCCATCGAAGCGCTGTCTCGGCATGACGCGGCCAAGCCCTCGATGCTGAGCAGTATCACCATTGCGCCCAACCAATGGCCCACCAGCGCTGTGATCGACTGGATCAGCATTCTCAAGCGCTTACCTGCTGTGCCCAACAAGGCAGCACAGCTGGTGCAAGCCGAGCAGATTCTGCGCGCCCGCCTCTCGACCCAGGGCACCAGAATGGCATTCAGCACCGAGCAGGATGACTATTGGTGGTGGCTGATGGCCGGCGGCGATGTCAACAGCGCACGCATGTTGCTTCTGGTCATGGACGACCCAGCCTGGAAAGATGATCTGGGACGCTTGGTCAGCGGCTTCATTGCTCGCCAGCAAGGCGGTGCCTGGAACACCACCACAGCCAACCTCTGGGGAGGCTTGGCCTTGGAACAGTTCTCCAAGCAGCACGAATCAACCCCCGTATCGGGCAAGACCACTGCCACCCTGGGAACATCTACTGCCGAGATCGATTGGACCAAGGTCACACGCCTCAAAAGCAGTGATGTGCAAGGATCTGCTCACCAGAACAGTGCATTTGGCGCGCCCTCCTCGCCCGGCCAACTGACCAACAACTCAGCTCTGCTTCCGTGGATAGACACCAAGCCTGGCGTCAAGCAACCACTTGTCATCACTCAGGCGGGTACTGGCAAGCCCTGGATTACTTTGCAATCCCTGGCTGCGGTGGAACTCAAGGCGCCGTTTGCGGCTGGCTACCAGATCAAGAAAACAGTGACTCCTGTGGAGCAAGCCAATAAATCATTGCCTGCTGGTCAGTTCACTCGCGGCGACATTCTTCGTGTCACCCTGGAGGTCACCGGCAGCGGCGATATGACATGGGTGGCGGTCACTGACCCCGTGCCCGCTGGCGCCACCATTTTGGGCAGTGGCCTGGGGCGTGACTCACAAATCGCCACACAAGGCGAGAAACGCAGCGGGCCTGGATGGCCAGCCTTTGAAGAACGCAGCTTCGAAGCATTCCGCAGCTATTACGAGTACCTGCCCAAGGGCACCATCAAGATGGAGTACACGGTGCGCCTTAACAATGCTGGAGCGTTCAGCTTGCCCCCGAGTCGGGTAGAGGCACTGTACGCGCCAGAAATGTTTGGTGAGTTCCCGAACGCGCGGGTCACCGTCCAGGCGCCCTAGGAACCCGTCGGACTTGGAAATCGCAGCCTGCAGCGGGAATCTAGGCGACTGCGAAGGCTAGTGCGCGTCGCGACGGTTCTCTGGCCAAGTTGGCCGCGCCGACTTAATCGCGCTCAATGAGCAGCGGATAGTCGGCACAGACGACGCAGCCCCGCACTCCCGACGCCACCTTTACCTAGTGGGTTTCGGGGTTTCGCCTTGGGCCCCTTCCTCATAGACGGCGTAGTGCTTACGCCCTTCCTGCGAGCTATTCAGGACTTTTTATCAGACTAGCGCCGCACGTTCTCCGCATCGACCACGCGCAAGGTCAGGATGCGCCCACGAACGAAACCTGCTCCCGATAGCCCAGTGGAACCAGCGGCAGCTCGGCACAAGCAACCAACGCTTAGCAATCCCGCAAAATGGAACTTATTGAACTTTTTAGTTACTTATTCAGTCTGCAGAGCTGAAAGTAGCCTCGCTAGGGAACGTCAATCCGAGCATGCGCTTTTTGCGCGCGTTGTCTTGAGCACCGCGCGCACTTGTCATGAGTGCGCTCCCAATGCGCGGTACCCACACTGTTGATGCGCCTCGAGAAAAACATCTAGAAATCATTCTGGCTCAAACCAGCCGATAACAGCATGAGAAACTTCGTAATAATTATTTGTTTAGCTATATTTTGTTCTGCCTGCAGCAATCAAATCGGGCGAAAGACCTACGAAATTTCAACCGCAGCGCCCGACATAGTAACGAGTGCAGAGATGCGGTGGAATGGTGACATTCTATTTACTGGCGTATATTGCGCAACCGCACCTATGCCAGAACTGGCGACCAAGCATACAGCCCGGATGTATTCGAACAACAGAATATATCTAGGCACCGTTTATTACCCAAACAACCTGATGGTCGCGGTTGCATTTTCAAAATTCCCCAAAAGCATAACTTCGGAAGAACACATTGCGGCTCAATTTGAACTCAACTCAAAAGCATTCGCAAGCCATTCCATAGTGCAACCTGACCAGCACCACCTATCTCTGAATCAAACCGACTTTGGCTCTACTATCAGATTAATGCATAAAAATATTGAGGCTCATCCTGAAGGCGGTCCATTTCCACTGATCATTAACACCTATTCGACTTTGAATGACAGTTTTCAGTCGATGGCTGTACGCCAGATTTTTGCGCGCGACGACGACCTCTTTGAAGTTGCCGCCATTCAGACGAAGCCCGAGGCAGGATTCACTGTTTCAGAAGCAGAAATCGAAAGTCAGCTCAACTCATTCGTCAAGGATTTGACTTCGTCGCTTCAAAGATGCACGCGTTCCATGCGAGAACGAATAAAAACATCAGTGGGCAAGAGACCGTTTAAATACAGCTTTAGCCGTTAGGCCTCGGAAAAGTCCGTGCCCGTCTAAAATCAAAGCAGGCTTGGAGTGAGCCTCCACAGTGAAGCCTAACTTTCCATCCGATGGATTTTTGCTCTCTCCCACGCTGCACGCGCAGCTTGGCTCGCTTCTTTCCAATCCAGACGCGAGTCACCGCGGTAAATCGACCAATCGTGGGCTAGAGTGCTTTCGTGTTCATCGTAGTTGCCGTCTGGGTTCTTGGTTACAAACTCCAGACCTGCTCTGTAGGCGGGCTCATAGTCGTCGTACGTATAACCTTCGACATAGTACGCTTCACCTTGGTACTTTTCACGCCAGTATGCGTGATGAACTTCCGGATCAAACGGAGCGCCGGGCTTGTTAGGTGATTGTGCTGACATCTTGATCTCCTTATTGCCGTCAATTGCGGTGTGTAAAAGAGTAGGCTCATCGCACGTTGGTGGCTGTAGGACAAGGCAGAATTAACCCCTATGATTTCGTCGCTTCGTCTATCAAGGTCCGGGCGCCCATGGGGTGCGCGCGTCATAGGGCTGGCGCTCGTTGCTATGGCAGTCTTAAGCGCGCCCGTCGCCCAAGCACTCACCTTTGACGAAGTTCGCAGTTCGCACCAGCCATCTGAAACCTTGATCCTGGACCGCCGAGGAGAACTGCTTCAGCGTGTTCGAACGGACCTTACCGTGCGGCGCGGCCCATGGATTGCATTGGGAGACGTGTCGCCGTCCTTGCGCACGGCCCTGGTTCTATCTGAGGACAAACGCTTTTATGAGCACTCCGGGGTGGATTGGCGGGCAGTTTCCGCAGCCGCCTGGGCCAATCTCTGGAATACGCGCACTCGTGGAGCCTCTACGCTCACCATGCAATTGGCGGGCCTGCTTGATGATGACCTGCGCTTGGGAGGTAGCCGCAACCTGCGCCAAAAAATAGGCCAGGCGGTGATGGCCACGCGCCTGGAGTCCCGCTGGCGCAAGGACCAAGTGCTCGAAGCTTATTTGAACCTCGTGCCTTTCAGGGGGGAACTGGTCGGCATAGATGCCCTGTCCCGAACTCTCTTTGACAAGGCACCGCATGGCCTGAATGACAATGAAGCTGCGCTGGCAGCCGCACTGGTGCGATCACCCAATGCGCGTCCCGCCGCGGTAGCTCAGCGGGCGTGCGGCGTGCTCAAGGCCATGCGCGGTCCGCGCGAAAAAACGGATTGCCTGACGCTTGAAATGCAAACCGAGATTTCGCTGGCTCGCCGTGCCTATGCAGCCAGCGAAGGCATTGCACCTCATCTTTCCAGACGTTTGTTGACCAACGCAAAGCAGGAAGAGATCAACGGCAAGGCCGTCGCTGCTTCAGACAAGGCACCCTCAGCCCCAATCCGCAGCACGCTGGATGCCCGCCTGCAACGGATTGCCATGGAAGGCCTGCAGCAGCACGTGAAGGAACTGCGCGGACGCAATGTGGAAGACGGTGCCGTGGTGGTGCTTGATAACGCCTCTGGTGATGTCCTGGCGTGGGTAGGGTCTACGGGTAGCCTGAGTGCCGCGTCCGAAGTCGACGGCGTGCTGGCGCAGCGGCAGCCTGGCAGCACACTCAAGCCTTTTCTGTACGCACAAGCCATTGCAGAGCGAAGGTTGACGGCTGCTTCCCTGCTCGATGACTCTCCTGCCTACTTGCCGACCGCCAGTGGCCTCTACATTCCCCAGAACTATGACAGGCAGTTCAAGGGCTGGGTTTCAGCACGTACAGCGCTGGCTTCCTCACTCAACGTGCCCGCAGTTCGCACTTTGGTCATGGTGTCGCCAGCCGCATTTGCCAGGCAACTTCGATCGCTGGGCATGGACCTGCGACAGCCTGGAGACTACTACGGCTACAGCCTGGCTCTAGGAAGCGCTGAGGTGTCATTGCTGCAACTGACGAACGCTTACCGTACGCTGGCCAACGGGGGGCGCTTCAGCCCCGTGGCTTACCAACCTCGCCAAGCTTCGGCCAAACCCCTTGCGTACACCGCAGCCTTGGACCCGGCGGCCACTTTCGTCATTTCGGACATCTTGAGTGATGGCAATGCGCGCGCGCGCACGTTCGGTACGGACTCCATCCTGGCTACACGCTTCTGGACAGCCGTGAAAACCGGAACCAGCAAAGATATGCGGGACAACTGGGCTGTCGGTTACAGCCAGCGCTATACCGTGGGGGTCTGGATAGGCAACGCGAGTGGAAAGGCGATGTGGGACGTCAGCGGAACCAGCGGCGCTGCGCCCGTGTGGGCGGCGCTGATGCGCGAGCTCCATGCGCGCACGCCGTCCATCGCACCGCGTGCGCCTGCTGGGGTTGTGCAGACTGCTGTCAGTTTTGGCGAGCAGCTGGAAGCAGCCCGATCAGAGTGGTTTCTATCGGGGACAGAGCAAGCGCTTTTCGCTGTCAATGAAAACGCCTCTCCCATGGCTGCCAACACGAATGCACGTGCAATGCAGCGCGCGAACGGCGATGAACGCCTTGCCGTGCCCTCCCGCATCCTGAGTCCGGCAAATGGCACCATCCTGGCTTTGGACCCTGATATTCCCCCTACCCGCCAGCGACTTACCTTACAGGCCGACGCAGGCACCGCCTCGTCTGCGTCACTGCGCTGGTTCATAGGTGCGCGCGAGGTAGGCCGGGGCGCGCGCGCGCAGTGGTTGCCTTGGCCAGGTCGACACAAGGTACAGCTTCGTGATGGTCGTGGAGAAGTGCAGGACGAATTGAGCATCGAAGTGCGTGGCGCTGGAGTCAAGGCAACGGCCGCCAGAAGGTGAGCAAGGAAGAAGACACCTGCAGGCGCTGAGGCATCTGCTGGACTTGGCGCTTGGCCTCCGGCCATTCGCCCCACTGCCCAAAGGACTTTGAGGTAATGACGGTACCTAGCTCCACTTTGGCATTTTCGGTTGTCTGCAAAGGCCGAATTGCCAAGCTGGAGCTTGGCGCTCCCAGGAAATACCCTCCTCTCCTGTATCGAAACCTCGAAAGCTTGAGCATCCTCAGCAAATGCACCAAGGCCCTCCCGGCTGTTCCCCCCTGGGACCGCCGAGCTCCTGCTCGGCATCTTCTGGCCTTTAGCGAACGCCGCATGCCGAGCAGGAGCTCGGCGGTCCCAGCGAATACCGTCCTCTCTTGGGTTGAAGCCTCGGAAGCCAAAGCATCTTCAGCTAATGCGCCAAGGCCCTCCGGGCTGTCCCCTGGGATCGCCAAGCTCCAGCGTGGCAATTTCTGACCGCAACAAACGCCCCAACTGCCAAGCTGGAGCTTGGCGCTCCCAGGGGGTCAGCCTCCATCAACCTTCGCGGTCACATCAAGCACCCCGCTACATTCATGATGGATTTCGCGAAGCGGGCTGTTGACCTGGGAGCGCCAAGCTCCAGCTTGGCATCTTCTGGGCCGCAGCAAGCTCCGCATCGCCCATAAGCGCTGACAAGCCCTGATTGACCATTTATAGACCTAGAAGTACCATGTTGAAATACGGAAATTGATTTCCAATATACAGAACATTCATGAATCAATCTCAGACTTTGATCCCTACCCTGGACTGCGATCTCGCAATTTCCCATTGGGGAGCCTATGAAATTACGCGCCAGAAGGACAAGTCGGCTCTCAACGCCTGGCGCGAAGACCCTCACCCTTCCGAAATCGGGCTGTCCATGCTGGACGCCTACAGGTCCAAACTGCGCGTCAAGCGCCCTGCAGTTCGCGAGGGTTGGCTAAAGGACCGCAGCCGCAGCGGCCGCGGTTCTGACCGCTTCGTCGAAGTGAGCTGGGAAACCGCACTCGACCTAGTCGCAGAGGAAATGCAACGCGTCATCGGCGCTCACGGCAACAGCGCCATTTTTGGCGGCTCCTACGGTTGGTCCAGCGCAGGCCGGTTTCACCACGCGCAGAGCCAGGTCCACCGGTTCCTCAATGCCGCAGGTGGCTATGTCAGGCATACAGATTCCTACAGCCTGGGCGCGGGGCGCGTCGTAACTCCGCACATCGTAGCCGAAATGGACTACCTCAAGGATTCGCACACTAGTTGGGATGTGCTGGCTCAGCACACGCGAGTTTTCCTCACCTTCGGCGGCGTCGTGACCAAGAATGCGCAGGTCAACGCAGGCGGCGCCATGACTCACCACGCGCCGGGCGGACTTGCAGCCCTGGCCGCCAACGGATGCCGCTTTGTCCATATAGGCCCGGTAAGGGCCGACCTGCCCTTGCCTGATGCTTCTGTGGAATGGATTCCCATCCGTCCGAATACAGACACTGCAGTCTTGCTCGCGCTCGCTCATGAAGTCATCATCAATGGGCTTCACGACGAAGCCTTCCTGCACACATACACCCACGGCTTTGAGAAATGGAAACCCTATGTGCTGGGCGAGACTGATGGAACGCCCAAGACAGCCGAATGGGCTTCTGCGATTTCTGGCATGCCTGCCGAGCGCATCGCCCGGCTAGCACGTGAGTTGGCGGCTGAAAGAAGCCTGATCAATCTGGCGTGGTCGCTTCAGCGTGCAGACCACGGTGAACAGCCCTTTTGGGCCGGCATCGCCCTGGCGTCCCTGTTGGGCCAGATCGGTCTGCCCGGTGGTGGCTTCGGGATAGGCTACGGGCCTGCCAATGTCATGGGCAGCCCTTTTGACAAACTGCCCGGACCTACCTTCTCTCAAGGTAAAAACCCCATCAGCGACTTCATTCCCTGCGCACGCATTGCTGATCTGCTGTTGCACCCTGGAGAGAAATTTGATTACAACGGCGCCAGTCACACCTACGCCGATATCCGCATGGTCTACTGGGCGGGCGGTAACCCGTTCCACCACCACCAGGATCTGCATCGTCTGGTCCGCGCCTGGGAAAAGCCAGAGACCATCATCGTGCATGAACAGGTCTGGAACTATCACTCCAAGATGGCAGACATCGTTCTGCCAGCCACAAGCTCGCTGGAGCGCGACGATCTCGGGTTTTCGTCGCGGGAGCCCCTGTTGGTGGCCATGCGTCGAGTCGAAGCGCCTCCGGGCGAAGCTCGCGACGACTACGACATCTTCGCCGACATCTCCCGCCGTCTGGGCACCGAGCAAACGTTTACTGAAGGCCTGAGTTCCGCTCAGTGGCTGCGGCAGATGTATGACTCATGGGCCGTGGTCATGCGCGGGCGCGGCCATGAACTTGTCGATTACGACGACTTCTGGCGAGCTGGTGCACTGCGCCTTCCGCTGCCTAAGCGCCCACCCGTCATGCTGCAGGACTTCAGGGAAGATCCGGATGCCCACGCGTTGAAAACTCCGAGCGGCCGCATCGAGATTTTCAACGACAAGGTGGCTGAGTTTGGCTATGACGACTGCCCAGGCTATGCGCGTTGGTATCCACCTGCCGAATGGCTAGGCTCGGAGAAGGCACGCGAGTACCCCCTTCACATGTTGTCGGATCAGCCGCTCACCAAGCTGCACAGCCAACTCGATTTTTCCGCCTACAGCCTTTCCAAGAAGATCAAAGGACGTGAGCCGATTGTGCTGTCTTCCCAGGATGCGCAGACGCGCGGCATTGCGGACGGAGACATCGTGCGTGTGTTCAACGACCGGGGCGCCTGCCTGGCCGGCGCGGTGGTCACTGACGCCATCATGCCCGGCGTGGTCAAGCTCTCCACCGGCGCCTGGTGGGACCCTCAGCGCCTGGGTGACTCTGCGCAGCCAGACCGCCACGGCAACCCCAACACACTGACGCGTGACGTTGGCGCCTCTCGCCTATCGCAAGGTTGTACGGCCCAGACATGCCTGGTGCAGATCGAGAAATTTGAAGGTGAGGTGCCCCCCATGCAGGCTTTCGAACTGCCCGCATTTGCACCTGCGTAGGAGCGCCTCTTCAAACACTGCCGCCCAACCGAGAAGCTGCAAGACCGAACCGCCCGCAGGTGCATTGCTATCATCCAAAAATCCTCACCGATGAGGTGGAAAGCAAGAATGAACAACACACTTATCAAGGGACTGCAGCTGTTGGAGCATCTCGCCCGCAGCGAAACGGCTCTCGGCGTCACGGAACTCGCCGTGGCGCTGGATCTGGGGAAGAGCAATGTCCATCGTTTACTGCAAGCACTCGTCGAATTAGGCTACATACAGAAGAATGAGATTCGTGGGACCTACCAAGCCACCCTTAAGCTCTGGGAGCTGGGCACGGCATTGGAAGCGCGTCTGACAATCAAAAGCGCCGCGCGGGAAGCGATGGAGCTGCTGCTGCAGAACACGCGTGAGACGGTGCACCTTTCGGTACTCGATGGCAACGAAGTGGTCTACATCCACAAACTCGACAGTCCTGAACCCGTACGAGCGTACTCTGAAATAGGAGGCAGAGCACCCGCTCACTGCGTGGCCACAGGCAAAGCTATTCTCGCGTGGCAAAAAGAGTCCTATCTTCATGATCTCTCGCAGCGCTTAGTTCAGCACACAGACAAAACCATCACCAAGCCTGCGGAGTTCCTGAGCGAACTCGAACGCATCCGCGCAAACGGATTCGCCGTCAACCGGGGTGAATGGCGCGAAACCGTGTGGGGAGTCGCTTCGCCCATTCTGAGCAGCGAAGGGACTGTACTTGCAGCAGTGGGCGTTTCAGGCCCCTCAGTGCGTATCAAACAGCCCATCATCAAGCGGCTGGCCGTAGAGGTACAGGCAGCGGCACAAGCCATCTCCACCAGACTGGCACGCGGTTAATACCGCACTCATTTCATTCAAAGGTCGGCTTGAGCCAAAGCAACGCCCCTCCCAGGGGCGGTGAAGGTCCAGACCGCGAGCGCTGCAGCCAACTCCTGAACAAAAAACCGAAGCCAGGAAATCCAGGGTTCAGAGCAACCTCCATAGCAGCACGTCGGAGAAAGCTTCCAGTCTCGGACGGCGATTGCTCCCAAGGACCGCGGGAGACAAAGGGAGCGGCGGCTACAGTGCGTGACTCAACGGCCCTCATCGAGCCGTTGCGGCTTCTCCGACGAGTTCACTTTTTCCTCGAATTTCTCACTCGCGCTCTTTTCGCCACCATGACTCCTGGCGACCACGGTCCGGGTGTCAGAACTGCGATACGCATACCCCCACCGACCACGAGACCAACAGATGGCATCGATCTGCCTTCAAGGAACAGGTCTCTTTGCGTTAATAGGGTTGACACTCCACTCTGATTCCCGATAAGATTTTCATTTATATGGAATACAAATTCTATATTGTGGAAAAATTGGAGGCATTCAGAACAACTTCCTCTGCCAGGGTCAGGGGATCGCACCACGCCGAGCCGCCATCTGCCGCTTAGTTGGTGGACCGCTCTGAGCATCTGATGCGCAAGCTGGGGCAACCAGCTCGTTCACATATATAGAAAGATTTCTTTGCGATATAGAACAGAGTAGCATCCACTCAAACATCTACATGAATAACCAATCCACCTCCAATATGACAAGTTCAGGCCACCCATTGGCCGGGGTCAAGGTCGTCGAGTTCTGCCAAGTGGCTGCAGGCCCTTTCTGCGGCATGCTGCTCGCTGATTACGGTGCCGATGTCGTCAAGATCGAGCCACTGGAAGGTGACACCCTGCGCCAATGGCCGCCGATCAAAAACGGTGATTCAGAAAATTTTGCTTCTCTGAACCGCTCCAAACGCTCCATTGCACTGGACCTGAAGAACCCGGCCGATCTGGAATTGGCACGCCGCCTGGTACTTGAGGCAGACGTTCTGGTCGAGAACAATCGGGCTGGAGCCATGGAGCGCCTGGGTCTGGGCTGGTCCTGGTTCAAAGAGCAAAAGCCATCGCTTATCTACTGCTCGATCTCAGCTTACGGTCAGGATGGCCCACGCTCCGGTGAAGGTGGCTTTGACTTGACCATGCAGGCAGCCGCTGGCGTGATGAGCGTGACCGGCGAGGCTGACGGCGCCCCAGTTAAATGCGGAGTCCCCATTGCCGATTTCACGGCTGGCTTATACGCCGCTTTCTCGATCAGCTCGGCCCTGGCCCGACTGCGCGGTGGTGGTGAAAACGCCCAAGGCTGCCATATTGATGTCCCCATGTTCGCCACGACCCTGGCCGTGGGCGCGCTTCAGACCAGCGAGTACTTCGGAACCGACCGCAACCCGCGTCGCCTGGGCTCTGCCCACCCTCGCAATGCCCCCTACCGTGCATTCAAATGCTCAGATGGCTGGTTCGCTATCGCCGCAGGCAACAACAAGCTGTGGCGTTCGGTTTGCGAAGTGGCCAATACGCCCGAGCTGCTGGAAGACGAGCGCTTCGGAACCCCAGGTCTGCGTGCAGCCAACCAGGACGCACTGAAAGACCTGCTGGAAGTCAAGTTTGCCAACGCCAGCATCAAGGACTGGGTAAGCCGATTTGCTGACGCTGGTGTGCCTTCCGCGCCAATCAACGGGTTCGCCGAAGCACTGGCAGACCCTCAGGCCGAACACCTGCAACTGGTTCACCCCATGAGCTTGCCAGGCGGAACAGAGACCCGCACAGTAGGATGTCCTGTGCGCTTTGACGGCGATGTGATTGAAGTCAACACACGGCCTCCAGCGCTCAATGAACATGGCAAAGTGCTTAGAACCCTCTATGAGAGCACGCCCACCACTGTAGAAAGCTGAAGAATGAACACTGCTGCTGAGCCCCGGATCGATCCACTCGTCCAAGCCAAGTCGCTCGCGCCCCTGCGCGAATTCATTGCCACGACCACCCGTATCGTGGAACAGGATCAACCCGAGCCTGAACGTGTTGAGGCGGTTCGCGCTGCCCTGGCTACATTGATTGCCAACGACACCTGGCTGCCGGAATCGGCGGCGCAGCCTCACCCCGAGCACTACCAGCAATATCTGCTTCACTGCGATCCACTGGAGCGCTTTAGCGTCGTCAGCTTTGTGTGGGGGCCCGGCCAGCGTACGCCTGTGCACGACCACATGGTGTGGGGCCTGATTGGAATGCTTCGCGGTGGGGAAATTGGTCAGAGCTTCACAAAAAATGGCGTTGGTGAACTCGTACCTCATGGTGACGCTGCCACCCTGTCTCCTGGTGATATCGAGTTGGTGTCACCGAGTACGGGTGATATTCATCAGGTATCCAATGTCTACGACGATCGCGTCTCGATCAGTATCCACGTCTATGGCGGCAATATTGGCGCTGTCTCTCGGCACGTGTTCGATCTTCAAAGCGGGGCGATCAAACCCTTCGTTTCGGGCTATTCGTCGCCGCAAATGCCCAATATCTGGGATGTGTCGCACATCGTCCGTGAGCGCATTCAAAAGGAGGGGGCGTGATCGAGTTTTCGAACGTAGATCAGGTAGCGGTCGCGACCCTTGCCAACCCGGCAAGAGGCAACGCGCTTTCAGAATCCATGGTGGAAAACCTGATCGCCTGGATCACGGAGTGCGTGGCCGATCAATCCGTCCACACGCTGGTACTGACTTCCACCGGCTCGCATTTCTGCACCGGGTTTGATCTGGGCGCACAGCCTCCGGAAGCTGGCGAGGAAGGTATCGTCAGCCGCGCAGCAACTGACGGCCCCCTCCTCTGGCGCTTTGCCCGAATTGAGCACCTGCTGTCCCTGCTATGGAATGCACCATTGCGCACGGTGGCGGTAGCGCAGGGCCGCACCTGGGGAGCGGGTGCAGACCTTTTCGCAGCATGTGACTTGCGCTATGCAAACCCCCAAACCGAATGGCGCTTTCCAGGCGCTGGTTTTGGGCTGGTTCTGGGTACGCGCAGACTTGCCACCCTGGTGGGGCAGCCACGCGCCATGGACTGGGTGGCGCACGGTCGCCGCATCGACGCAGAAAACGCTGTGTCTGCCGGATTGGCCACTGCGCTTCTGGGCGAATCTGACCGCTGGCGCGAGGAACTTCCCGCGCTGGCCGTGGATCGATCCACCTATGCGCAACTCAAGGCCGCCACCCGGCCGGACCAGAGTCCCACTGATCTCACCGCGCTGGTGAGATCCGCCGCACTGCCTGGCTTGGCAGACCGGCTTGAAAAATACAAAAACAGCAGCAAACCTCGTAAGTAACTACCGATCCCGGAGACAACCTTTTTTTATTGAAGGAAAGATCATGAGCAAACCACAACGCCTACGCCTGCTGGCCCCTCTGGCCGTCATGTTTCCATCTTTGCTGACGGGTGCAAAAGCTTCTGCGCAAGCAGCTGCCTGGCCTTCAACGCCCATTCGCATGGTAGTGCCCTTTCCACCCGGAGGTTCTTCAGACATCTTGACTCGTCTGGTGGCAGATCACATGGGCAAGATACTGGGCGCCAACATCTTCATCGACAACAAGCCAGGTGGCACCACGCAAGTGGGCACTGAGTTTGTTGCGAACGCCGCGCCCGATGGCAACACACTGCTGATGGCAGCGTCCAGCAGCTACACACAATTGCCCAACCTGCGCAAGCTCAACTACAGCTTTGACAGCTTTGAGACCGCAGGCGGAGTGGCTGACTATATTGCCGTGATGGCCGTTCGCAAGACACTGCCCATCAAGACCATGAAGGAATTCATCGACTATGCCAAAGCCAACCCGGGCAAGCTCTCCTTCGGCTCCGCGGGCGAAGCATCTGCTGGTCACGTGTTCGGCCTGACGCTCGCACACGACACGGGAATCAAGGTACTGCATGTTCCTTACAAGGGTTCAGTCGCTGCGGTCAATGATCTGGTGGCGGGAGAGATCGATTTCATCATCGACGGCGCCGCAACCCCCATGGTGAAATCCGACCGTATTCAGCCGCTTTCTGTGTTCTACAAAAAGCGCCATCCAGATCTTCCCAACGTGCCAACTCTTTCCGAGACGGGCTACAACATCAACCTCACACGAGGAGCAGGATGGGGGCTGATGGCTCCAAAGGGTACGCCCAAGCCCATCATGGACAAGCTGGCGAATGCGCTGCAAAAAGCATTGGAAACCAAGGAATTGCAGGACGCCATGGTCCGAGCCAACACCATCGCAGCCTGGACGCCTCCGGAAGAATTCAAGAAGGCCATACTGTCCGACCAGAAAATGCTTGCACAGCTGCTGCCTGCCATCGGCATTCGCGGCAATTGATTGAACCCTTCCTGCCCATGACCACACCCGATTCCGTTCAGAAAATTTTCCCTGTGACTCCCAATCAAACCGTTCGCCAGATCCTGCACCCCACCGGAGTCGCCATTGTTGGCGCTTCCGGGGACGAGACCAAATGGGGCGGTCGCCTGCTGCGCTATATGATGAAGCACCAGCACAACGGCCCTATTTATCCGATCAATGCCCGAGCCACCGAACTGCTGGGCCTGCCGGCCTATCAATCTGTCAAGGATTGCCCCGGCCCCGTTGACCTTGCCATCCTTCTGTTGCCACGTGAGCACATCAAGGCAGCTCTTGAGGACTGTGTGGCCAAGAAGGTGGGGTGCGCACTGTGCATCACCTCTGGCTTTGCTGAAACCGGTCCCGAAGGCCGTGCAGATGAAGAAGAATTGGTCGCTATCGCCCGTGCGGGAGGTGTGCGCCTGATTGGTCCCAATTGCATGGGCCTGATGAACGCTCATCACAATCTGTGCGGCACTACCGGCGTAGTGATGGGCACGGTCGACAAGCTGCCTGTAGGCGGCATCGGCATGGCCAGCCAGAGCGGCGCTCTGATGGGCGCCATGATCTCGCGGGGGGTGGATATCGGTGCAGGCTTCTCTTCCACCATATCCGTGGGCAACCAGGCCGATCTGGATCTGAATGATTTCTTTGAGTACCTGATTGATGACCCAAAGACTGAAGTTATCACGCTGTACATCGAAGGCATCAAGGATCCTCAGCGCTTTACCGCTTTGCTGGAGCGCGCCGCCACAGTCGGCAAGCCCGTGTGTGTGGCCAAGTCAGGCCGCAGCGAAGCCGGCGCACGCGCTGCTGCTTCGCATACTGCCAGCCTGGCTGGTGCATGGCCATCGTTTGAGGCCACTTGCCGGCGCTGGGGTGTCTACCTTTTCGAGTCCATCTACGATTTGCTGCAAGGCGCGCAGATGCTGCAGCTCGGCAAGCGCAGCACCTCGAACAATGTCGCTGTGTTCTCGGGCTCCGGGGGCGGCGGCGCCTTGCTGGTTGACGGATTGGAAGCGCACGGCCTTGAATTGCCGCAGCTGTCCGATGCCACCGTGCAAGCCGTTTCATCCGTCTTGCCTGCTACCCATCGTCAGCTGCCGTTCGACTTCGGCATGCTCAACCATCAAGCGACGCCAGACCCTGAGGTCGCTGGCGGCTCCATCGGCATCGCCCTTGATCGCGCCATGTCCGACCCCAATGTGGGTGCCGGCCTTTTGCTCCTGACTACGCAACCAGGTCAGGAGATGGTGGTGAAAGCAGCCATCTCAGCCGCCAACCGCTCCAAGAAGCCGCTGGCCTTCGTTCAAGGTGCAGGCAACCATGGTGAGATCGCCCGCAAAATGATGCGTGAAGCAGGGCTGGGCTACTTCGACAGCCTGCATGACGCCTTGAAAGTTCTCGCCGTACTGGCGCACCGCACTGAACCGCAACCGGCTGTTGCTCCGCTATCAGACAGCGGCATCCCTGCGGACTTGCCCAGCGGCTTCCTGACGGAGCCTGACGCGCGGCGCCTGCTCGAAGCCAACGGCATTCCCACCACGCGTTGGTCTTTTGCCGCTGATGCCGAAGCCGCTGTCAGTGCTGCCAAGGAAATTGGCAGCGCTGTCGCCATCAAGGCGGTCAGTGCGAAGATTGTGCACAAGAGCGACATTGGCGGCGTTCGTCTGGGCGTGCAAGGCGATGAGGCCGTGCGCGAAGCCTGCAAGGCTATTTCAGACGCAGCGCGAGCAGCAGGCGTGAACAAACTCGACGGCTATCTCGTTACCGAGATGTGGCGTGCCGATTCCGAGTTGATCCTGGGCATTCAGAATGATCCCGAGTTTGGCCCGTTGGTCATGGTGGGCGCCGGCGGTGTGCTGGTCGAACTCATGAAAGACGTCCAGCTCTGGCCAGCGCCGCTGTCTCACGACATGGCCCTGGCCATGCTGGGCAGGTTGCGCAGCCGCGCCCTGTTGACCGGCTTCCGTGGCCGCCCGCCCGCCAACCTGAATGCCATCGCTGACGTGCTGGTTCGACTGGGTTCACTGGCAGCCATCTCTAATGGCCGCTTGCGCGAACTCGACATCAATCCGCTTTTCGTCGCAGGCGACCGCATCGTCGCGGCGGATGCAAGGGCCACCTTGGCCTAAGCGAGAACCAGGCACATCCAATCTGCCGTGCCTGGCTTTCAGTTTTCACAAGCATCCATTCATTTACATATAGGAGACCAGTCATGTCAGAAATCACATACGAAAGCGTTGACGGCGTTGCACGCATCACCATCAACCGCCCCGAAGCTCGCAACTCCATCAACAATGCTGTGGTCCAAGGCCTGCACGCCGCATGGCGCCGTTTCGCAGAGAGCGATGACCGGGTCGCTGTGCTGGGCGCCGCTGGCGACCAGGCGTTTTCCGCTGGAGCAGACCTCAAGGACATGCCGCGCGATGTCTGGACCTGCATGCCCAATCTCTCGGTGCCTTGCGACAAGCCCATCATCTGCGCCGTGAACGGTTTCGCGGTAGGAGCAGGCGCCACGATGGTCATGCTGGCCGATATGGCCGTGGCCGAAGAACAGTCGCAGTTCATCTACCCTGAGGCCAAGATTGGCGCTTTCGCAGGGATCATGGCCGGGTTTCCACCCCGTATGCAATACAAAGCCGGCCTCGAATGGCTGATGACCGGTGACCCCATGACCGCCCAGCGTGCCTATGAAATCGGCTTGGTCAACCGCGTTGTGCCCAAGGGCCAGGGCATGACCTCCGCTCTGGAACTGGCCGGCAAGATCGCCCGAAACGCGCCATTGGTCGTTCAGGCGATGAAATCAATCGCTGCAGGGACATTGCCCGTGTCGCCCTCTGCGCAGCACTACCCGCAGCGCGCCATGCTGGACCGCATTGCCTCCAGCAACGATGTGAAGGAGGGCGTCGCCTCGTTCAAGGAAAAACGCGCTCCCAAGTTCACAGGTAGCTGATCTACCAAACTACCTCAAGATATTCGCTAGGAGACATATGATTCATAAGAGACGCCTCATCAGCATGTTGGTATTGGCCAGTCTGCCTGCCACCTTCACCACAGCCATGGCCCAGTCGGCACCAGCCAACTGGCCCAACAAGCCCATTCACTTCGTGACACCCTACCCTCCGGGTGGTTCTTCCGACATCATCACGCGCTTTATCGGTGATCGTCTTTCCAAAGCGCTGGGTCAACCGATCATCGTTGAGAACAAGCCGGGTGCGGGAGCCATTCTGGGAACAGAATACGCCTCCAAGGCCGCGCCTGATGGCTACAACTTCTTCGTTGGCCCCACGGCCACCGTAGCCGTTGCGCCTTATTTGCGCAAGACCAGCTACACATGGGAAAGCTTCGCCCCTGTGGCCAAGCTCAGCTCATCCTACGGTCTGGTTTCCGCCCGAAAGGATGCTCCGTTTTCCAACTACAAGGAATTCGTTGCAGCCGCGAAGGCCAATCCCAACAAGTACAACTTTGCCTCTAATGGCGTGGGCTCCATTGTTCACCTGACGGGCGTGTTACTGCACAAGCAAACCGGAATTCAAGTCACGCATATTCCGTATAAAGGCGCGGTTGAGTCCATGAGCGACATGATTGGCGGCCGCATCGACGTGATGTATGACCCCGTACCTGCACCCCGCGTTAAAGCAGGAGAACTCAAGGGTTTGGCCACCGCGAGTGATGAACGCAATCCACAGCTGCCCGATGTACCTACCCTGAAGGAGCAAGGCTTCGACGTCAACGTTCCAAGCTGGTTTGGATTGTTCGCACCCAAGGGCACCCCACCAGCCATTGTGGCGCGTATGGCTGAGGAAACACGCAAGGTTCTGGCTTCTCCAGGCGTGCGTGAACAGCTGCTGCTTTCTGCCATGTACCCTGATTTCGAAGGGCCAGCGGATTTCGGCAAGCGCGTGCAGCAAGACGCGAACTATCTGAAAGATGTGATTCAGAAAGAAGGCATCAAGGCCGATTGAAACTTATAGGCTTACGCATTTAGCCAGCAGCCCTTTACCGGGCTACCGGCTGGAAATCGTCTCGATTGCTTAAGGTTTCACAATCACCCCATCAGGCCATGGCAGTTGCGATTTTTCAGCAATTGCCCTTCTTGGCCTGGCCCGGCGGGCAGCCGTGAGGATGGGGCTTTTTCTTGTATCCATCGTCGTAGCGACCATCGTGGTACACGGCACAACCGCTCAGAAGCAATATGGCAGCAGCCAGTGAGAGTATGTTTTTCATGGGACATCCTTTTGCGCGTATTCTGAGGTCTGTCGAATGATGCAATCGAAAAGCCTTTGTAAGAATTGTTAGGCTGCTGAATTCGCCCTCAGCGCCGTAGCCACGTCTCCTTGCGCTCCCTCGCCGAAGGTGAGCGTATTTCTTCTTGCTCCACAATGGCCTGCAGCCCGGGGCCAATCTCAAACAACACATAAAAAGGCTCTTGCGGCTTGCGGAAGGTGAGCGTTGAATCACGGTCCAGCTTGCCTTGCACCACCGTAAGCCCGCTATGTGTCATGACGTCCATTTGAGCACCTGGCAAGGCATCACCATCGTTGGTCAGACCACGGCAACGCACCAGGTCTTCATCAAGAAGCCAGCAACGAGCGACAGGCTCATGTGCAAATACGCCGGGACCATAGGGAGCCAGCAGAGCAAACGCCGCGCAAGCCCAGCGCGGGCCGTTGAAAAACAATTCACGGAGTTTCATTCGATGAATTCCTTTGCTGCTCGAACCAAGCTACCGTAGATGGAGAGACCCGGTCCATTCTCCAGGCATTCTGGTAAATACTTCCGTCTTTTCCGACGACGGTGAGCCAAAGTTCGCTTTCGGCACGCAATGTATCTGGAAGCGGTATCTCCGCCTTGCGGTCCCAACGCTGCCCTATGAAGGCCATGCCTGTCGCGCGCGGGCCATGTGGGCGGTTGACCTTGAGGGTCGCTTGCCGGATATGCTTATCGCATTCTTCGCAAAAGCGCAGACGAAATGTCTTCATTGCCACGCCCATGGCCATGATTTCAGGCGCCTCGCGATCAAACTCTTCCAACGTAAAGCTCCAGGGACCGGCCTTGCCGTAAATTGCACTTTCACGTTGTGTCGGCCTGGAGCCTTCGCGAACCAATAGAACACTGAACCCCAGGACGCCAGCCACAAGCAACGTCATTGCCAGGAATCGGTGCGCTCCCAGCCTTTGAATGGGCAGCTCAAGCCGAGCGCGTGCGGGGGTAAGTTTTACGGGGTGTTCATAGGCAGAAGTTTGGCGCGACCAACGCGGGATCCCAAAGACCAACGCCAACGCAGCCACGCTCAGCCAACCCAACCAGAGTGTGATGCCAATACCGGGCCCCAGTACAAAGACGCCCCACCCCAAGGAAATTGCCAGCAATACCCAGCCCGCGCCCCGAGCCAACCGGCGAAGCGTGGAGCCAGGCTCTCGTCCCAAAATCTGGGCCCCGTGCCTGTCCGTGGCTACCGCCAGAGCAATAAATCCCAGCAAACCCACGACGAGCAAGCCAAGGTGAGTAACGCTGATGGCCAAGATGCTCATGCCGCCGCTCCTGCCCTGAAAAGCCAGAGGAGCAAGGCCACGACGGCTGTAGCAGTCAACAGCCCCACCCAGGCGCGCGTGGCGCTGCTGGTGGCAAAGACCCAGACTGTGACAGCCGCATAGAGAGCAAAACTGAGCATACTTGCCCACATCACCGCTTGCGCACGAGGTGCCGGCCAGATAACCGAAAGCAGCATCACCATCACGGAGGTCAGCGCGTATCCGCCGATAACCGCCGCAAGCACACGCGATGCCACAGCGAGCCGGTAGCTCGCAGCCTCGCCCAAAGATCGACCCGTGTGACCTTGGTTGTTCATCAAGACTCCTGGCCAGAGAGTGGAGGGACCCAGGGACGAGCTTGATGAGCAGCCGAAAGCCTGCGTTTGACCCTGATGGCCATCAGTGCCAATACGGCCGCCAGCACTGTCACAGTGAGCTCAAATCCCACAAAAACCCAATCCCCCGTTTGGAAGCTTCGCAGAAGGTGCCTCTCCGTCGTGATGGCATTGAGAATGGGTATCGCGGCATAGGCCAGACAACCCAGCCAAAACAGCTCCCCCCAGGCGCGTGACACGGGCCTCGCGAGCGCGTAGAACAAGGTAGCCAGCCATACAGCGAAAACCACATGAATTTCCCAATCCGCCCTGCTCACAAGACTGACAGGAAGCAGACGGTTGGCCCAGAAATAGGCGGCTATCGCCAAAGGCAGCCCCGCAATAGTCGCGACATTCAGCGTCTCGACCAGGCGTAGCCCAAGATGTTCCTGCCGCTCTTCAGCCAAACTTAGATGATGCCGTCTGCGTTTAACTGTCCACAGAACCATTCCGGTGCCAATCATCGCGCAGCCCATCAGCCCTGCCAGGAAAAACAGCCAGCGTCCCCAGATATCCACGAACAGACCTTCATGCAAATTCAAAGTGACGACTTGAACCAGTCGGGCGCTCCCCCCGGGAGTGACCTCGGGCGTCCATAGCGATGCAGTGTTCGCATCAAAGCGCAACTTTGGTGGATTGAAGAAGTCAAGGCTGCCATGGTTGATGCGCGAGATAGTGATCACCGGGGGTTCGCCCTCTCGATGCTCCAGCACCACCGTGGCGACGGTTCCCCTCCCCCATTGCGCTTCTGCCTGTTTCACCAGCTCGGACACGTCAGCTTGGGGGCGTTTTAAAGGCAAGCGCGTGTGAACCCGGTCCAGGAGTTCGTCGTAGTAGACCTTGTTGGCCATCGGGCCGCTGCCATACAGAAGGTCTCTGCCTGCGGGCATGTAGAGGAAAAGAAAAAAGACCAGTCCGCTATACGTGATCATCAGAAAGAACGGCAGCGCCGCCACGCTGATGGCGTTATGCGCATCCAGCCAACTGCGTTGTCCTTTGTTCGGGCGGAAAGTGAAGAAGTCCGTGAAAATCTTCTTGTGTGTGATCACCCCACTGACAATGGCCAACAGCATCAACATGGTACAAATCCCGACGATGCGTACCGCCCAGTCAAACGGCATGTACCGAAGTTCATAGTGCATCCGGTAGAGCCCCAGCCCACCATGAGTGCTGCGCGGCTCGATGCCAAAGGACTGTACAGCGCCTGTGCGAGGATCGAGCACCTCGTTCCCGGTTGTGCCTCTCTCACGTCCTGGTCCGGGCATGTCCTCCCACCGTACAGCCAACTCCTGCCACCCACGAGGCACCAATGATTCGTGCGGCAACGTGATGCGCCAGTACGCTGCAGCCGGAGCAACCTTTTCCAACCTGTCCATCGCCAAAGAAAGCATTTGCGAGTGGGGGACCTGCTGTGCATTGTGGCCTTGCTCCATCGCACGCTCAGGTTGCATCCAACGCGTAATCTCTTGCTGAAAATAGCCTGGCGTGCCCGTCGCAAACACAAAGAAGAGGACCCAGCCAGCCGCCAGCCCCACCCAGGTATGGAGCCAGGCCATCGATTGGCGCAAATGTGCTTTCACTAATGAGCTCCAGCGTCAAGTTCAGAAGGTGTAGCGTGCAGTCAGTTGGGCATTGCGCGTAGGTCCGTAAATGCCGGTGTAGAAGGTGGTGTCCAGGCCCTGGAGGTATTTCTGGTTGAACACGTTGTTCACGTTCAGGGTAAGTGACAGCTGCGGACTGAAGTCATAGCGCGCCATGAGGCCAGTCACCGCATAGGCTTTCTGCTGCCCATACAACGCGAGCCCTGACGATGTCGCAGAGTAATAGATACGGCTCTGCCAGTTGACACCACCACCCAGAGTCAACTTGCTCCATGTTCCTGGAAATCGGTAGCTGGTCCACAACTTGGCCATCTGGCGGGGAAATATGGTGCGAATGCGTTGGCCGTTAGCATCTTCCGTGGTGCCATAGCTGTAGCTGGCGCTAAGTTGCCATCCGCGCGCCAGCTCGCCATTGAGCTCGACATCTATTCCACGCGTCCGGGCACCCTGGACCGCACGGTAGGCAGCCTCCGCTGGTGAAGTTCCTGGAACCGTCTGGCCGCTGTCGACTTCGGCGAGATTGTTCTGGCGAATCTCATACAAGGCAACCGTGCTGGTTAATTTGCCGCCCAGCCAATCGCTCTTCAAGCCGACTTCGAAGTTGTTGCCTTCGCGCGGGGCCAGGACGTCACCGTTTCTGTCGCGGCTGCTTTGCGGTTTGAAGATGCTGGTGTAGCTCGCATACACCGAGTGAGTCTCATTGACGTTGTAGACCACACCGGCATAAGGCGTCACTACGCCGGTTTCGTGCATGTTGGTGACACGGTTGTTGGCCGCAGAAGCCGCCGCGGTATAGGCCAGCGAAAGCCTGTAGCGGTAGTTGCTCACTCGAGCACCCGCAATGAAAGTCAGATCGTCACGAGGCTTGAAGCGGACGGCACCATAGGCACCACCTTGCTTTTGCCAACCGTCGTAGTCATAAAGCTTTTGGCCCGTGATGGTCGGACCGGCGGTCTCGTTGTCCCATTCGTAGATATTGACGTAACGGCCTTCAATCGCCGCACCACGCTGAGGTTCGTGGAAATTCTTGAAATCAGACCAATTGAAGCCAAACACACCTTCATGTTGGCGGCCAAGCAACTCAAACGGACCTTGAAGCTGTGCATCCACCCCGCCTTGACGCTGCCGCGCGGATCCAAGCCCGCCATACAAGCGCACGCCTTCGCCAGTCAATTTATCGGGAAAGCCCCAGCTCGCATCAGCGCCCGAAAAATCGCGGCGGCCTTGCATGTAGTTGGCGGAAAGACCCAACTTCCACTCATTGGGAAAGTAGTGCTCCAGCTTCATGAACGTGTTGTAGACGTCCATTTCGTTTTTCTTCCACCGTGCCGCAGCATTGGTAGCCGGATTGAAGTTGGTCTGCTCTCCGTTGCTGTAGAACAAAGGCAGGCCGGTAGAAGATTGGCCGCGAGGGTCGTTACTCTGATAATCCATCCCCACCGTGAGCAATGTCTGCGGCGTCAGATCGGCCTCCATTACCCCATACAGCACACTCTTCTTCTGCTTGTACCAGTCAATGTGCGTCCCCCCTTGCTCATGAGCGGCCACCAGTCGTCCGCGAAGGCTGCCGGAGGAATTGAGAGAGCCCGATAGATCCACCTCCGCTCGGCCTCGCCCCCAACTGCCCCCAGTCAGGCTCGCATAGCCCTGGAAGCTGCGCGTGGGCTTCTTGCGAACCAGATTGATGGTGCCAGACGGGTTTCCCGCTCCGGCCAGCAATCCGGCCGCGCCACGCAGAACCTCTACGCGATCGTAGATGGCCAGGTCAGCTTGCGACTGCGGAACGTTTTGCGAGACGATGTCCGTCGCCGTCAAAATACCGTCGAACTGATAGTTGTCGATGTCGTAGCCGCGCGAGAGTATCGAAAACCTGCTGGCCCCGATGTTCTGCACTGAAATCCCGGGAGTCCTGTCCAACACGGTTTCTATGCTGTCCATGCCTTCATCGTCCATGCGCTGGCGGGTCATCACACTGATGGTTTGTGGAGTCTCCCGCAGAGTCATGGGCAAACGGGTGGCCGTAGTGGAGGGTCCGCCCACCGCATAGCTTCCAGTCATTTCTGTCGTCTCAGGTCGCTGAGACGGCGCTTTCACTGTCACGGTATTGAGCGTGGCGGCTCCTTCCGAATTGACCTGTGAAACCGTCTGCGCCGAACGCAAGCCATAGCTCCCATCGGCCTGCACAACTGCCACCAGCCCGGTATTGGCCAGCAGCTCAAACAGTCCCGCGTGCACACTAAAGGAACCTTTGAGGCCGGCACTGGTTTTACCTTCGACCATCTGACCGTTTCCTACCAGATAGATGCCTGCTTCCCTGGAAAACCGAGTCAAGGCCTGGCTCAAAGGCCCCGCGGGAATGTCGTAGCTTTTTGTAGCTTGGGCGGTAATGCTTTGAGCGCGAACATGGGGAGCCAATGACAGACTTCCCATCGTTCCCAGTAGAAAAAGTGGAACGGTCAGTCCGCGTTTAAGAACCTTGTAACTCGGTTTGGAGCTGCATTTTGATGGACGTCGCGACATGGATGGATTTGTTCAAAAAATAGGTGATCAACAAAGCGAAGACCACGAATCACCATCCATCTGACTGCCTCGGCAGGCACAGCCATGTGCCTCGGTATGCATCGTCCCTGGGTTGCTGGATCAACGGCGAAATCGTCTTCTCAAGGGATAGAACCAATGAGACACCAAAACCCGGAACCTCAATCTGCAAATATTTTCAAGAAAACTACTACAAGGCTTCCAGCGTGGTCCACCAAGGAAAGCGTTGTTCTATTCGGATAGGCAAGGCCGAAACCAGCATATTCAAAGCGCGATTGGAATCCTGAGAGGGGAAGTTGCCGTACACCACGAGGTTGGCCACAGAGTCGGAAACACCCAGGTGGCCCTTTCTGTAGCGTCCCAGTTCCTTGACCAATTCACGCAGCGGCAAGTTGTCTGCCACCACCGTGCCCTGTGTCCAGGCTTCCCGAGCAGCGTCAGCCGGGCGGATCAAGTCCAGCTTGCCGCTGGTAAAGCTTGTCCGCTGGCCTGAAGACACGATCACGGCCTCGCCACGTCCCGCCAAGCTGATCTCCACCGCTCCCTCATACACGGCCAATTGCGTGGCAGATTGCGTGGCCAGCTCGGATAGACGCACGTTGAATCGGGTTCCCAGGGCGCGCAATTGACCTTGAGGCGTTTGCACCAGAAAAGGCCTGGGATCCTGCGCGGTTTCCACAAAAATCTCACCCGCCACCAGAGAGATCCGGCGCTCGCTCGGGTTAAAAAGTATGTCTGCAGCGCTAGCGGTATTGAGCCAGAGCTGGGTGCCATCTGAAAGTTTGAGCTGGCGCTGCTCTCCTGTCACGGTTCGATGATCTGCTCCAAGTGCCATCACCTCTGCCGGCAGCCACGAGTGCTGCCAGCTCAACCACCCCATCAAACCACTCCCGACTGTCAGGCCCAAACTTGTTAGAACACGCCTTCGTGTGCGGACCCTGTCGTTGGCAGCGACCAGCTGCCTGGCCGCACCGCGAGGGTTGGGAAGCGTTCGTACAGGCTCAAATGCCCGGCTGATGTCTTCGACGTATCTCCATGCAGTGGCATGCGCATCCGCCGCGTCTAGCCAGGCTCGCCAAGCAGCACGATCTGAGGCGCCGGCCTTGCCATCACGCAGGCAGGCATACCAATATGCTGCTTGCTCCAGATCGTCGTGCGACGGAGCTTCGGACAGAGAGGGAGTTGCCATGCTTGAAGCCATACGGGTCCCTTGCTAGGGGGATTCCTGGCGCAATTCGAGAGTGGTCTGGTAGGCACCGAGCTTCAGGCAACCCAGCATGGCTTGGGCCACATACTTGCGCACCATGCGGCCCGAAATGCCGAGTTCAGCTCCGACCTCATCGTCCGTCATGTCACACACCACCGCCAATGTAAAGGCCTGACAAGCCTTTGGTGAAAGGGATTGAAGCATGAGACCAACCTCCTCCAGCGCCTGCAAAACGATGGCTTGCCTTTCCGCAGAGGGATAGGCGACCTCCGGCGCCGCGGCCAGAATCTCCAGCCAGACACGTTCTATCTCTTGCCTGCGCCAAAGGTTGATGCACAGATTTTTTGCGGTGGTCCTCAGGTAAGCTCTGGCTTCAAGGGCACTGGCAAACACACGGCCAGTATGACCCGAGAGCAATCGAACGAAAGTGTCCTGGGCCAGATCAGCTGCTTCCGCGGCAGAGCCCAAACGGCGTCGAAGCCAGGTTTGTAGCCATCCGTGATGATCGACGTATAGGGCAGATATCTCAGCGAGCGCAGGACTGGGTGCAGCGGGCATAGGTGTAGGCGAAAGCTGGACGGATCCTGCTTTCAAAAACACAAACAGGAATCATTCTCATTTGATTATATGCAATCCTGAGACCTGCCCTGCGGGTGGCTCCATCCGTGAATTCCAGGCTTATCTTGCGGAAGACGCGAAAGCTTGGGCCAAGGTCGTCAAGGATTACGACATCAAGGCCGAATAAACGCATTTCATCCAGAAGGTCACAAAGCTGGCCGCCTAAGGCCTGGCGCGCACCGAACTCGCGACCAGGTTGTGAAAACCGCCCTCCACGAAAAGGGAGACGCTGCGCGCCAGGTGTGTGACTTCGGACGACTTGAATTGCATTTCGGAAAGCCGTTCAATTCGGCCAGGTCGTGCACAAACGGCCAACATCACAGCGATCATGAAAAAGAAGGCTTGGTGGATTTTTTCGGAATCGGCGTTCGGGTAGGAGCGTTGAAGTTCTTTGACGTAAGCCCTGGCGCCGTCATCGTAGTGCTTGCTGATCAGGCTGCCCCATTGCGCTGCGTTGGCGAGATTGGCGACCAATGTGGCGTAGTTTCGCCATCCAGCGTCGTTGCGCGATGGGCGTGCAAGAAAGCAAGCGGCAAAGCCATCGAACAACTCTCCGACGGGAATCGGGCGCTTACCGTAGCGCTTGCGGGCCTCTTCAAGAAACGTCATGCGCTCGCCGTAGCAAACAGTTGCACGACGGCCAAGCACGCTGTCCAGCAAATCCTCTTTGGATCCGAAATGGTAGCCGACCAACGCGAGCTGCACTTCGGATAAGGCCGCAATGTCTCGAATGGATGTGCCGTGAAACCCATGCTCGGCAAAGAGTTTTTCGGCGCAGTCAAGAATTTTTTCCCTCAGCCGCTCGGACTCACCTTTTGGTCGAGGCCCGCGGCGTTTCGGTGGCACTGCAGGTGCCACTGCGGCTACCGAAGGCGTTTTTACTGTTTTAACGGATACGGTCATAAGAGGACTGTAGCGTCAACCTAGAAACGGCAGTTGGACGCGCCTGAACAGGTTGTCATCGGGCGCGCAGGCAAGGCGAGAGGACGCCGCAGGCTAGTGCCTGCAAGAACGAGCAACGCCGCCCGCGTGCCCGAGGGCGGCCTGATCGGGTGCGTAGCGCTCTCACCCAACAGCTGAACGTCATCGGAGTAAAAAAACTAGTCCTCATGCAGGTTTCACGACGATCAAAAGCGGTCAACTGCCGTTTCTAGGTTGAATAGCGCAAGGGTAAGCACCTATTTAGACATACGTATAAATAAATAAGATTGCGATCCAGATTTGTTCGCTTCTCGGTCGTATCCAAACGCCTGATGAGTGTTAACCCAAACCAGGTGGCAGGAATGCATCCCAACGATCCGACATTGCGGTCCTTTCTCGAAGTGGCCCCCGAGTCCCACTTCCCAATCCAGAACCTTCCCTTTGGCATCTTCAGCACCGACGGCGACAGCCCTCGTGCGGGTGTAGCGATCGGAGAAATGGTGGTGGACCTGCAAGCGCTTGAGTCGTCGGGACTGCTTAAAACTTCAGCGTCCAACGCAGGCGCCAGCCTGTTCGCACGCCCTGTCCTTAACGACTTCATTGCATTGGGCCGCGAAGCGACCACCGAAGTTCGCACGCGTGTCAGCCAACTGCTGCGCCATGACAACCCCATCCTTCGGGACGATGTGGCGCTGCGTGCGAAGGTGTTGCATGCCATGACCTCGGTTAAGCTGCACATGCCGATTGCCGTCGGCGGTTTCAGCGACTTCATGCTGTCACGCGAGCATTCGCTCAACTGCGTGGACATCGTGGGTGGCGCTGCCGCCGGGCAGCTCTGGCGCAATTGGACTTACTTGCCCATGGCCTACAACGGCCGCGCGAGCTCTGTTGTGCTGAGCGGAACGCCCGTCAAACGACCACGCGGGCAGGTGCTTAACGAAGGCCAGGCGGCACCTGTCTACCAGCCAACAGCCAAGCTCGACTTCGAGCTCGAAGCCGCCATCGTGGTCGGGCGCGGCAATGAACTAGGCAGCACGGTCGGCATAGCCCATGCAGATGCGCACATGTTTGGCGTGGTGCTGCTCAACGACTGGAGTACGCGTGATGTCCAGGCCTGGGAGGCGCAGCCCTTGGGCGTGTTCGTGTCCAAAAGTCATCGCACCAGCATATCGCCGTGGATCGTCACCTTCGATGCGCTGGAGCCATTCCGCACGGACGGACCTGAACAGACGCCGCCGCCACTTGCCTATCTCAACCAGAAAGGCCAGCGCAACTTCAACGTGCACATGCAAGCATCGATCAAGCCCAAGGACCACGCCAAACCGTCCGTGGTTTGCCGAAGCAACCTCCAGGCTCTCTACTGGAGCTTTGCGCAGCAGGTGGCGCACCATACCAGCACCGGCTGCAATCTGATGCCGGGTGACCTCCTAGCCACCGGAACGGTCAGTGCCAGCGGCCCGAACGCGCAGGGTTGCCTATATGAAGCAACGCGTGATGGGCAGCAAGCAATCGCCCTTGAACACGGAGGCACCCGGCTGTATCTCGAGGACGGTGACGAAGTGGCATTGACGGCTTGGGCGCAAGGACAAGGCTACCGAGTGGGATTTGGCGAATGCACAGGTCTGGTCACGCCGGTAGACAGCAACAAGAACGGAGCAGCAACATGAAACCCCCTAATCCCCTGCGCGGTTGGCAGCTAGACCGTGAGGCCATCACGTGGATCGGCCATGATCTGCAGCGCCCCGAGTGCATTCTGGCCGAACGTAATGGCACGCTGTGGGCGGCTGACGCGCGGGGCGGCGTGATGCGCATAGACCCGGATGGCACACAAACACTCGTCGCCCCAAAAGCCGACAAGCACTTTGACCTGAAAACCGATGCCAAAACCAGCCTGCTGCAGGGAACCCTGCCGAACGGACTGGCGTTTGCTGAAAACGGCGACATCCTGATATCGAATTTTGGCACCGACGCCCTGGAGCTGATGACACGCAAGGGCGAATACAAGCTGCTCTTCAACAGCCTGGACGGCAAACCCATGGGCAAGGTCAATTTCGTGCTGCGTGATTCGCGCAACCGAGTCTGGATCACAGTGTCTACACGTATCAACCCATGGAGCGACGCGCTGCGCTCAAGCTTGCAAGACGGCTACATCTGCCTGTTGGACGAGAAGGGGCTGCGAATTGTGGCCGATGGTTTCTCGTTTACCAACGAGATACGTCTGGACGCGAAGGAAGAATTCCTCTACGTCGCAGAGACCACCGCCAAACGTGTCAGCCGCCTGCGTGTACACCCCGATGGTTCACTCACCAACAGAGAAGTGTATGGACCCAGCAGCCTGGGCACCGGGCTGATCGACGGAATCACCTTTGACAGTTTCGGTAACCTCTGGTGCACCATGATTTTTGCAGACCGGCTGGTTGCCATCACGCCGGAAGGCGATGCACTCACGCTGTTTGAAGACGGCGACCCGTCCGCAACCGCCCAGTTCGAGTCCGATTTCGCAACCGGAAAACCGATGCCGTTTTCAACGCTGGAAAAAGCCGGCGGAAAGGTGGCGCCCTGGCTAGCGAGCGTGACTTTCGGCGGACCAGATCTCAAGACCGCGTACCTTGGTCACTTGCGTGGCTCACGCATCCCCAGCTTCCGGTCGCCCGTGGCGGGCCTGCCGATGGTTCATTGGAAATAAACGAGCACGCAAAGACGCGAAAAATATGAACCTCAACGGCAAAAAGCTCATCGTCACCGGAGCCTCCAGCGGCATCGGTTATGGCGCTGCTCAAGCGTTCCGTAGGGCGGGCGCCCTGGTGTTTTTGGCAGACTTGCAGGGGCCAGCCCTTCATAAAGCTGGCAAAGACGTTGACGCTGCAGGCGTTGCCGCCTGCGATGTGACTATAGAAGCCGACTGCGAAGCGCTGGCCGCATGCGCTGAGCGCGCCATGGATGGTATTGACGGCATGTTTCATTGCGCAGGGGTAGCCGACCAAGTCGCCAGAGCAGTAGACATCGACATTGACACCTGGCAAAAAATCGTGGACATCAATCTTCGCGGTACCTTCCTGGCTTGCCGTGCCGTGGGGCGCATTTTGCTCGCCCAGCGTTCAGGCGCCATTGTCAATGTGTCATCGATCCAAGGCTTAGGTGCCGCACCGCGCCGCCATGCTTACGGCCCGGCGAAGGCCGCCGTCGCCCACCTGACGCGCACCCTTGCATGCGAGTGGGGTGGCTCATCGGTACGTGTGAACGCGATCGCGCCGGCCTACATTGACACCCCCATGGTCGCGCAACTCAAGGCGGACAAAAAAATTGACGTTGCACGGCTGGAAGGCCGCACGCCTTTGGCCCGTTTCGGCAAGGTTCATGAAGTCACATCCGCTGCCAGCTTTCTGCTATCAGATGCCGCCAGCTATATCACCGGCGTCGTACTGCCGGTCGATGGAGGCTGGTCCGCTTTTGGCGGAGCTGGTGAAGTTGCATCCGCATGAGTCCCATTCCTTGCGTTCCCCTTTCTGACCCATAGACATACAACAGGAGACAAGCATGAAAACAGTCAAGAGTTCAAATTTCGCAGCACTGACCTCAACCCGGCGTTCAGCCCTTGCGGTGATCGCAGGCTTGGCCGTTGCGGGCGCAAGTTGGGCGCAAGGTGCCTTCCCGGACAAGCCGATCCGTGTTGTCGTGCCCTTTGGCGCCGGCAGCTCGCCTGACGTGATCTCCCGCTTGTGGGGAGAACAGCTTTCGAAGGCCGTTGGCCAGCCGGTCATCATTGACAACAAACCGGGCGCCGCCACCATCATCGGCACACAGGCTGTGCTGGCAGCGCCTGCTGATGGCTACACCCTGCTGTATACGGTGTCCAACACCACATCAATCAACCCCTATATCTACAAAAACTTGCCCTATAAGGCTGAAGATTTGATGCCCGTGAGCCGCATCTTGTCTGTGCCTCTGGTGCTGGTGGTATCTGCCAATTCGCCCATTAAGTCTGTTCAGCAGCTGGTGCAAGCCGGCAAGGAAAAGCCAGGCAAGATGAATTACGCTAGCTATGGCATAGGCATCTCCACCCATGTGGCGATGGCGCGTTTTCTGAGTTCCGCCGGAATCAGCATGACCCACGTGCCCTACAAAGATGGCGGCCTGATTGATGTGATGAACGGTAATGTGGATGTGTCGTTTGAACCGAGCACCACTGCGATGGGCCAGCTCAAGGCCGGCAAGCTGCGCGCCCTAGGCGTGTCTTCGCTGAAAAGCGTGGCAGCCCTGCCGGGCGTACCGCCGATTGCAGACGTGTACCCCGGCTTTGTTGGTGATTCCTGGCATGGCATTTTGGCCGCCAAAGGCACCCCCGCAGCGGTCATCAACAAAATTGCAGGCATCTCGCAGCAGATCATCGATTCCGAAGAGTTTCGCAAGCGCCTGACCGACTTGGGCTTGGTCCCCGCGGGTGGCTCCATCCGTGAATTCCAGGCTTTTATGGCAGAGGATGCGAAAGCTTGGGCCAAGGTCGTCAAGGATTACGACATCAAGGCCGAATAAGCGCATTGCGCCCTCCCCGTCCGGTTAAACCTCGCAATGGCGGTTGACCGGACTTGCCTTTATCGAGCGCTATAGGAAGCCCCACATGGATCCCCGATTGATGAAACCACGTTTTGTGGACCTCTCGATCTTTCTCGAAAACGATGTAGTGTCGGACCCGCCCGCCTACGCGCCGAAGATCAACTACCTGACCCACAAAGACACCCTGGACGAGGCCACTGCATTTTTTCCTGGCCTGCAGCCCGGCGACCTGCCTGACGGCGAGGGCTGGGCCTTGGAAAAAATTTCGCTGACGACACACAACGGCACGCACCTTGATGCGCCCTACCACTTTCATTCCACGATGGACGGCAAGCTTGGCGACAGCCAGCCGTCAATGACCATTCACGAGGTGCCGCTGGAGTGGTGCTTTCAACCGGGCGTCAAGCTGGATTTCCGCCATTTCGCGGACGGGTATGTGGTGCAGGCAGCGGATGTGGAAGCCGAGCTGCAGCGCATCGGCCACACCCTCAGCCCCATGGAGATCGTGGTGATCAACACCAGAGCGGGGACGCGTTATGGTTCATCGGATTACGTGACATCCGGGTGCGGAATGGGCTATGAGGCGACCATGTACTTGCTGGAACGTGGCATTCGCGTGACAGGCACAGATGGCTGGAGCTGGGACGCGCCCTTTGTCTACACTGCGGAAAAATACGCTGCGTCAAAAGACGCCAGCGTGATCTGGGAGGGTCACAAAGCTGGCCGGGACATCGGCTATTGCCATCTTGAGAAGCTTCACAACCTGGAATCTCTGCCAGCAACCGGTTTTCATATCTCCTGCTTTCCGCACAAGATTCGCGCCGCCTCAGCCGGGTGGACACGAGCTGTCGCCATTTTCTTCGGTGAGTGAACTACGCCTGCTGCCGCAACGTTTGGCTGCGATGGTGTTCATGTCATGTGCGCGTTTCGTTACTACTGTGACCACAGATTAGCCATAGATCGCAAACAGGTTCTTACAATGCATGCCAACTGCTTTGGAGGAAAGGTATGCAACGTCGATCTCTACTGAGGCATCTATCGCTGACGATGCTCCCAATCATCCCGCTAGCGGCAACAGCTCAAGGAAATACTCCAACCCCTGCCCTGCATACTGCAGCCAAACAAGGCGACGTAGCGGCAGTGCGCAAACTGCTGTCTGAGGGAGCCAGTCTCGAGGCACGTGACAGCACCGGCGCTACGGCGCTGCTCGTGGCTACGCACGCCAATCAGATCGAAGCCGCCAAGGCGCTGATCGATGCTGGCGCGGACGTCAATGCCAAGGATCAGATCAGCGACAGTCCCTACCTATACGCTGGTGCCCGTGGACACCTTGAAATTCTCAAGATGACACTTGCGCACGGGGCCGATTTGAAGAGCACCAACCGTTATGGCGGCACTGCCCTGATCCCGGCCGCCGAACGAGGTCACGTCGAAACCGTGCGAACACTTATCGAAGCCGGTGTCGACCTCGATCACGTGAACAGACTGGGGTGGACGGCGCTTTTGGAAGCGATCGTCCTGAGCGACGGAGGTGAGAGGCACCAGCAGATTGTCCGCTTGCTGGTCAATGCAGGAGCTAACGTGAATCTGGCAGATGGCGCGGGCGTGACGCCTTTGCAACACGCACGCGAGCGCGGTTACAGCTATAAGGCCATCGAGGCGATTATTAGCTCTGCGCCAGCTCGCTGACGAATTCATGGGTTCAACCGACTTCTCCGCACGTCACACTCTTACTGGTCAACACTCCGAGTGATTTTCATCGTCGAGAATTTTCCGGGCCGGGCTCGCCAGGCCAATAGTGGCTGTCTGGCATAGGCCGCGCACCAAATAGGGCCTGACCTACCCTGACCACAGACGCGCCTTCCTCGATGGCGATCTCGAAATCGCCAGACATGCCCATCGACAATTCGTCCAAATTCACGCCTGCAGGTGCGCTCTGCCGCAAACGGTCGCGCAGACCGCGCAGAAGCACGAAGCACTTCCGCACTCGCCCAGCATCCTTGGAAAAAAGTGCCAAGGTCATCAGGCCGCGCACGCGCAGCGCTGTGAAAGCGGGAAGATATTGAATGAAGCCAGGCACTTCCTCAGGAACCAAACCGTATTTGCTGGCCTCACCAGAGGTATTGACTTGAACGAATACATCCAGCGAGCGCCCTTCGGCTTGCAAGCGACGATCCAGCGCCTCGGCTACGCGAAGGCTGTCCAGAGCCTGAAATTCAGAAGCGAAGCGGGCTACCAGCTTGGCCTTGTTGGTTTGCAGATGGCCAATCACCGCCCACTGCAGATCGGGAAGATCTTGCATCTTCTCCCACTTGCCGTGGGCTTCCTGCACCTTGTTCTCCCCTAGCATCCGGCACCCCGCTGCGTAGGCCAGGCGCAGGCTGGATTCGGGCTTGGTTTTACTGACTGGCAATAGCCGCACCGTTTGTGGGTCACGCCCTGCACGATGGCATGCAGCTGCGATGCGCGTCTGCACGGCTGCAAGGTTGCGCCGAAAATCGTCCACCGAGCTGGGTTCAGGATATAAGCCATGCGCTTTGTGAAAGGTCTGCGTGCTTGACGACTCTGGCATCAGCTCACCTTTTTGCTGAACGGCGTTGCCGCCAACGCGACTGCTTTGCGCGGTAGATGGCCGTTAAGGAGTGCATAAGCCAACAGTCCAAAGACCAACCCCCAAAATGCGCCGCCGATACCCAGCAGCTTGATATTGGCAGCAGCGGCCAGGAAGGTGATCAACGCAGCTTCGCGAGTCCTGGCGTCGGCCATTGCATTTGCGAGACTGCCACCGATGGTGCCCAGCAGAGCGAGGCCCGCCAAAGTGGTGATGAACGTGGACGGAAAAGACATGAAGACAGCGGCCAGCGTGACCCCAAAAACGCCCACCAGGATGTAGAACACGCCTGCGGCGATTCCGGCGATCCATCGCTTGGACGGGTCTTCATGGGCTTCTCGGCCCGTACAGATGGCAGCTGTGATCGCGGCGATGTTGAACGCGTGGGAGCCGAAAGGCGCCATCAGCAACGAACCAAGGCCAGTGATGGTCACGATGGGGTTGGCGCTCATCTTGAAGCCGTCATTGCGCAGCACCAACATGCCGGGCATATATTGGCCCGTCAAGGTGATGAGGAACAAGGGCAGTGCTACGCTCAGCAGGGCGTTGAGCGAAAACACAGGCATCGTAAAAATCGGCGCGGCCAACGTCAGCCTTAACCCCGAGAGGTTGACGCGATCCTGGGTAAGCAAGAAGGCCAATCCCACCCCCAGAATGCCCACGATCGCATAGCGAGCCGAGAACCGCTTGAGCACCAAGTAGGCGAGGATCAACAGACCGGCCAGCAACGGGTCGAGGCTCATGCCACCGAAGGCCCCTATGCCGAACTGGAGCAGGATTCCGGCCAGCAGCCCGGCTGCGACACCCGGGGGAATGAGACGAATGACGCGTTCGAACCAACCCGAAAGTCCCAACACCACAAAAGCCGCGGCTGAAATCATGAACGCGCCTATGGCTTCGGCATGAGTAGTGGTAGCCAATGCGGTGACAAGGAAAGCCGCTGCCGGCGTAGACCACGCTGTGATGATCGGCTCGCGGGACATCCAGCTCAAGATGATTCCCGTCACGCCCACCCCAATAGAAATGGACCAGACCCAGGAGGCAGTCAGCTCGGGACTTAGGCCAGCCACTTTGGCAGCCTGGAAGACCAGGATGAAGGTGCCTCCGTAGTTCACGATGACAGAAATGAGCCCGGCCAGCACGGGATGGGCAAGATCGCCCCTGCGAGAGGTCGAAAGCGAGGGGAAGAATGACATGGCTGGGCGTTGACCTCTCACAAATCGTGGAACAGGCTTAAGGAGTCTTGTTTATAAATTTAAAATGGCATGATTCCCCCTACCAATTCATGGATGAGGTACCAACCATTTGTTTAAGCATGCCCAGCTTGAGTCAGTCAAAGCCTGGATCGCCGATCCGGCCCACGGTGCCTTGCCTACGTATGTTCGTCTGCAACGGGCCCTTCGAGAGCTGATTCTCAACGGAGCACTCGATGTAGGCAAAGCCTTGCCTGCGTCGCGAGTCTTGGCGAAGTCACTCGAGGTTTCCCGGGACACCGTCGAGTCGGCCTACAGCCAGTTGCATGCAGAAGGGTTTATTGAACGCAGGGTGGGTAGCGGCAGCTTTGTCTCAGAGCGAGCTCAGCGCCTACAGGGGCGCGGCCTGCGGCGGCGTGCGGACACGGGTCGCAAGACTGTCCTGCGCCTCAGCGAGCGTGGCAAGGCCATTCTCCAGAGCGGAGGCGTGCGCGACTTTCTGACTCCCCGCCCTTTCGCGCCTGGCGTGCCTGAAACGCGCAGCTTTCCGCTCCAGACCTGGGAGCGGTTGCAACGGCAGGTCCTGAAGGAGTACGCAAGCCTGGCGCTGCTGCACAGCCCGCCTCAGGGCATGGAGACACTGCGCAGGGCGATCGCTGATTACCTCAATCTCGAACGCGGGGCGCGCGCCTCACCAGATCGAATTCTTGTACTGACCAGCTCCCAGCAGGCGCTGACGCTGTGCGCCACAGTACTGCTCGACGCTGCCGAGCGGATCTTCATAGAAGACCCCGTGTACCACGGTGCCCGTAAAGCGTTCGATGCCGCTGGACTGGAATGCGTGCCAGTGCCACTGGACCACGATGGGCTTCGTGTAGACCGGCTGCTCAAGGCATCCAAGGTCCCGACTGAGGCGGCCAGGGCGGTGTTTCTGACGCCATCACATCAGTTTCCAACGGGTGTCACTCTGGCATTGGACCGAAGACTGGCCATCATCGAATGGGCAAGGGAGCACCAGGGCTGGATCATCGAAGATGACTACGACAGCGAGTTTCACTACGCAGGCAAACCCACAGCCTGCGTGCAGGGCCTGGATCCACACGAGCGGACGATCTACATCGGCACCTTCACCAAGTCGCTTTTCCCTGGCCTGCGAATTGGTTATATGCTGCTGCCGCCCCAGCTGGTGGAGCCCATGACCGTCGCCCGCACATTACTTGACGGTCACAGCGCACCTATTGCGCAACTCACGCTCGCGCGTTTTATCGAAGGCGGCCACTTCGGCGCCCATGTGCGCAGTATGCGTGCCTTGTATGCGCAACGCCGTGACGTGCTGGCGCGACTGGTGCGAGATCATCTGGCTGACTTCGTGGAGCCACGAGTTCCAGCCGGTGGCATGCAAATGCCCTGCATTTTTGTTCGCGACATCCCCGAGCGCGAGGCCGTGGAATCAGCGCGCCAGGCGGGAATTGACTTGCTGGGGTTGACGCCACTGCATGCGTCGGATCACCATGAAACGGGTTTCCTGATGGGATTCGCTCCGCATGCACCTCATGAACTGGAAATCGCGGTCCGGAAGCTAGCAGACGTGCTGCGCGCAATGTGCGGGTAAGCGAACTTGCAACGTGCGAGACGGAGCCTTCATGAGTTCCTCACCCCTGCTTGGCCGGCAGCTCTACCCTCGCCGTTCGAAGCGCAATAAAGTCGCGCAGACAGCGAAGCAACGGCGTGAGTTGGCGCCTGCTCGGCAATACGAGGTAAAGCGGCGCTGCCTCGGTGCTCCAGTCTGTACACAGGGCTCGAAGCCTTCCTTCAACCAGATCCTCGGCCACGTCGAACCCGGCCTTGTAGGCAATGCCCTTGCCCAGCAGCGCCCAGCGCCTGACCACATCACCGTCATTGGACACATTGGCACTCCTGACGCGCACAGCAATCTCAGCTTCGTCTGCTCGCGAAAAACGCCAGCGGTCATGCACATCCTCGCCTAGCATGAAGCACAGGCAATCGCGTTCCGCCAGTTCTACAGGTGTCGCTGGCTCACCATGCTGAGCCAAGTAGGCAGGAGAGGCACAGAGGACTCGCCGATTCGACGGCGCGATCGGCAGCGCCACCAGGCTGGAGTCCGGTGGCTTGCCGTAACGCAACGCTGCATCGACCGGCTCACTGAAGACATTGGCCATGCGGTCCGACAGTTGCAGCCGGATGTCTACCTCAGCGTGCAATTGCTGAAATTCGTGCAACCATGGCAAGAGCACATTGCGACCAAAATCCGACGGGGCGGCCAGCTTCAGAACGCCCCGTAGCGCATGCTCTCCGGTGGCCAGTTCCAGGCTCGCCTGTTGCAGCGCTTGCAGTGCCGGGCGGCATTGTTCCAGAAATCGCTCGCCCTGCTCAGTCAGCCGCAGGCTGCGCGTAGATCGCACAAAAAGCGGCACGCCTAGTTCGGCTTCCATCCGCTTGAGTGCCGCGCTGGCAGCGGCAGGCGTCAGACCGAGCGCACGTGCGGTGGCGGACAGACTGCCCGTGTCCACTGTGCGGACAAAGATGTCGAGATCCTGCAAGGCTTTCATAGGTGGCTGCGAGGGTGTTAGCGACTTATTCTAAAAATAATTTTGAATAAACACGCGGGTCGTTGTCATTTTTAATGGAGCCCGTCTGCGGTTGCTCTGGTAATCCGGACCGTTTCGCTTCGATCTCCCTATAAGGATCATCAGCCGAACGGTGCGAAAAAGCTCAATCAACAAAAGATTTTCAAATTTCAATTGAAGGTGGCTTCAACCCGGCAGTGGTTTATTCATGTAGTCATTCAGGAGAACATTCACCCATCGTTTCGGGAGCATTTATGACCACCACGCCGGCCTGCTGAAGGACCATGTCTACAGCGCCGATCTTGCCTCGGCCTCTGGCCAGGATTTCTAGCACCCGTTCAGCCACTCAAACACCTTCAAAGAAAGCCCTCATGTCCACATCGCCCTTGTTTCGCCCCTTGCAACTTGGCCCGCTGCAACTGCCCAACCGCATTGTGATGGCGCCCATGACACGCAGCCGCAGCAGCCAACCTGGGGATGTGCCCAATGAGTTGATGGCCCGTTATTACGCTCAGCGCGCAAGTGCCGGCCTGATCGTCAGTGAAGCCACCCAGATCTCGCGCCAAGGTCAGGGCTACAGCTTCACTCCTGGCATTTACAGCGAGGCGCAGGTGGCTGGCTGGCGGCAGGTGACTGACGCCGTTCACGCAGCCGGTGGCCGCATGGTGCTGCAGCTCTGGCACGTGGGTCGCATGTCGCACGCAAGCTTTCAAGCTGACGGTAAGCCGGTGGCGCCTTCTGCGCTGTCGCCGAACGCGCAGGTGTGGGTGGTGGGTGACGACGGAATCGGTCGCATGGTTGACTGCCCTATGCCGCGGGAAATGACGCTTGGCGACATTCGGGCCGTTATAGAAGACTTCCGCCATGCTGCAGCCAACGCGATGCGCGCAGGCTTCGATGGTGTCGAGATTCACGGCGGCAATGGCTACCTTCTCGACCAATTCCTGCGCACCACCTCCAACCACCGCAGCGACGAATACGGCGGCAGCGTGGACCGACGAATCCGGTTCGTTGAGGAAGTGGTGGCCGCCGTCGCGGGTGAAGTTGGGGTGGAACGCACCGGAATCCGGCTGGCGCCGTTCATCACGCAGCGCAACATGAACTGCCCGGAAATCATTCCTACCATCTTGCACCTGGCGCAAAAACTGGATGGAATGGGCCTAGCCTATTTTCATCTAGCAGAAGCCGATTGGGATGATGCTCCCCAAATTCCAGAAGCGTTTCGCCACGAGCTGCACCGCGCTTACCAGGGCCGCGTGATTGTGGCCGGAAAGTACAACATCAACCGAGCCGAACACATTCTGAACCAGGGCCTGGCCGACCTCGTGGCCTTTGGCCGGCCCTTCGTCGCCAACCCAGACTTGCCAGCGCGCTTCGCCAAAAATTTGCCGCTTGCTACGCTTGATCACAAGTCCCTGTTCGGGGGAGATGCGCGTGGCTATATCGACTATCGCGACTACGCCAGCGATTCCACTCAAGCTTCTGCCTGACCTCATTCCATTCCTCTAAGGACAACCATGAAAGCCGTTGGATACACCCAGCCCCAAGCCATCAACCAGGCCGATGCCCTAATAAACATCACTCTGCCCGATCCGATAGCCAGCGGCCGCGACCTGCTGGTCGAGGTCAAGGCGGTATCGGTCAATCCGGTCGACACCAAGGTGCGGGCCAGCAGCGCGCCAGCCGAGGGGCAAGCCTACAAAGTGCTGGGCTGGGATGCCAGCGGCATCGTCAAAGCGGTGGGACCGGAGGTCACGCTGTTCAAACCGGGCGACCGCGTGTGGTACGCAGGTTCGATCGCGCGGCCAGGCACTAACAGCGAATTACACCTGGTGGACGAACGCATCGTTGGTCACGCGCCTGAATCGCTGGACTTTGCACAGGCCGCGGCCCTCCCCCTGACCGCGATCACCGCCTGGGAAATGCTGTTCGACCGGCTTGGCATTGCGCCAGGCAAACAGCCCAGCCACAAGACCTTGCTGATCATCGGTGCCTCCGGCGGCGTCGGCTCCATCATGACGCAGCTGGCTAGCCGCCTGACCAGCCTTACCGTCATTGGGACGGCGTCGCGGCCAGAGACCAAGGCTTGGGTTCAAGAGCTTGGCGCCCACCATGTCATCGACCACAGCCAACCGATAGCCCAAGAGCTCAAACACATTGGTTTTCCCACCGTGGACTACATCGTCAGCCTCACGCAGACCGAGGCCCACCTCGCGCAAATCGTGGAAGCCATTGCCCCACAAGGCAAGTTCGGGCTGATTGATGATCCTGCCGTGTTGGACGCGACCAAATTCAAGCGCAAAGCAGTGTCTATTCACTGGGAACTGATGTTCACTCGCTCGCTGTTCGGCACCGATGACATGATTGGTCAGCACCGCTTGCTCAACGAGGTGGCAGCGCTGGTCGATGCTGGCCTGGTTCGCACCACCTTGGCTGAACGCTTCGGCACCATCAACGCAGAGAACCTGAAAAGCGCGCATGCGTTGATCGAATCCGGCAAGGCGCGCGGCAAGGTCGTGCTGGAGGGCTGGGCCAGCGACGCCGTATCTGAATAGGCTACCGGCTGCGTTCCAAGGGCGCGAAAGGCGTGGATCACGCGCACGCGAGGATGGAGGTGTTGCATCAAGACGCCTCTCTCAACAGCAGTCCTTCCAGGCGGCGGGCAGGCTGCTGAGAATACTGCGGTCTCCTCGGAAGGTACTCCCGGGCGCCGCTTTTACCGCTCAAAGCCGCTCTGCTCTTCAGATACGTCTTTGCACTTACCACTGTCCTTTTTTTCGATCATCCTCATGTCGCGGATAACAACACGTGTGGGCAAATCGACTTCCCATGCGACGGTACCCTCATTCAAGGTCACTTTGCTGCCTTCAAATACCCCTTTCGATGTTCGTTGGCTCCCGGTGCTCGGCGCAAAGACTCCGAACGTGCTCGCAGACTCATCGAGCGCAAAATTGAAGATCTGGGGCTTGCCCGAGGGATGATTGAACTCACAAGATAGATATATGGGCGCAGCCGCCACCGTTCCGCAGACGGGCAACATGACTATGCCGGCTAGAAGAATTGGTTTGGATATTTTCATTTTTCGATTGTTGCAGTCCGGTGCATTCCTGGGAATGTACTGAATTTGCGCGACAGCCCCCATCGACTTGCTCTGCATGGGTGAGCCGCGTCACAACGCCAAACTCCTCACATTCCTTGCTCCGCGAGCAAACCCGGCATGGGCGAGATCGGTGCAAGGTCGTTGCAAGGCATTAGGAGAAAGACCATGCCTGCACTTGTATTTGGCCTATTGCCTACACTTGCCTGGTATTCATTTCCAGGAGGGTGCCGCTATGGCGGAGTTTGACTTCGATCTCTTTGTCATCGGTGGCGGATCCGGGGGCGTGCGCGCAGCGCGCATGGCGGCTCAGCGAGGTGCGCGAATAGGCATGGCTGAAAGCGGGCCCATGGGCGGTACTTGCGTCAATGTGGGCTGTATTCCGAAGAAGCTCTACAGCTATGGCGCGCACTACCATGAGGCTTTCGAGGAGTCTCGAGGCTATGGCTGGAAAATCTCCAGCGCACCCGTACTGGACTGGGAAATTCTCAAAACCAACCGCGCCAGGGAAATCACCCGTTTGAACGGCATCTACGATGGCCTGATGGTCAATGGTGGTGTGGAGCGCCTTCAAGGCTGGGCACGCTTGGTCGACGCCCACACCGTGGAAGTCTCGCATCCTGACAGCCAGATCACCCGGCACACCAGCAAGAACATCTTGATTGCCACCGGCGGTGAGCCCTTCGTGCCTGAAATTCCCGGGCGTGATCTGGCCGTCACTTCCGACGACATGTTTGACCTGCCCGAGTTTCCCAAGCGCCTTGTAGTGGTGGGCGGAGGCTACATCGCGTGCGAAATGGCCAGCATCTTTCACGGCCTGGGCGCTGAAGTCACCCTCCTCTATCGGGGCGACCAGATCCTCCGTGGTTTCGACGACGAAGTACGCGCCTTCACCCAGAGCGAAATGCGCAAGGCCGGTGTTGATGTGCGTCTTCACAGCGAAGTCTCCCGCATAGAAGGTTCGGCTAATGCACGCAAGGTCCATCTTGAAGATGGTCAGGTGCTCGACGCGGATGTGGTTCTCTATGCGACTGGACGCAAGCCAAGGGTTGAGGGTCTGGGTTTGACGGAGCTGGACGTTAAACAGGAAAAAAGTGGCAGCATTCGGGTGGACAAGCACTTTGCCACCAACGTGCCAAGTATTTATGCGCTGGGTGACGTAGTCGGCCGTCTGGAGTTGACGCCAGTCGCATTGGCCGAGGCCATGGCACTGGTCGACCATCTGTTCGGCCCAGCTCCTGGCAAACCTGCCCGCACTGTGGATTACGATTTGATTCCAACAGCAGTGTTCACGCACCCGCCTATTGGCACCGTAGGCCTGTCTGAAGAGAAAGCTCGCGAGGAGTTCGAGTCCATCCGGGTGTTCCGTAGCGATTTCAAGTCACTCAAACACACCCTCTCAGGCAGAAGCGAGCGCACGTTGGTGAAGCTGGTGGTTGATGCAGCCAGCGACCGCGTGGTGGGTCTGCACATGGTGGGAGCCGACGCGGGCGAAATCGTACAGGGTTTCGCAGTGGCGCTTAAATGCGGCGCGACCAAGGCGCAGTTCGACGCCACCATTGGCATTCACCCCACGAGCGCTGAAGAGTTCGTGACGATGCGCGAAGTCTCGCGGACTTAAGCTGCAAACACGTTCTGGAAACGTGTTTGCCCTCTAAACCCAATGCTGTTCACTTAAGCACACAAATACCCGTTCGGGCTGAGCTTGTCGAAGCCGGGTGCGACGCTTCGACAGGCTCAGCGCGAACGGACTGGGTTTAACTGAACAGCATTGCCTCTAAACCTCTGCCGTGGTGGTGACGAGGCAACCCCACCACCCACTCTGCCTCTTCAGTCTCAATCTACTCGCGGATGTTCGCGTCACGCACGATACGTTCGTATCGAGCTTGCTCGTTTTTAACAAAAGTGCCGAATTGGGCGGCTGTTCCGCTGCCCGGCACGATGGCAAGTTCAGCGAACTTGGCGCGCACCTCAGGCAGCTGCATGACTTTGTTCATCTCCTGATTGAGCTTTTCAACTACGGCGGGTGCAGTCTTGGCCGGAGCAAACACACCAATCCAGGAATTGATTGAAAGATCCTTGAACCCAGGCAGTTCGGTGATCGAAGGCACATCCGGCAGGGATGCAAGTCGACGACCGTCGGTCACCACCAGGCCCTTGGCTTTCTTGCTTGTGATCTGTGGAATAGCAGAGCCAGACGGCAGGATGGCCATGTCTACCTGGTTTCCGATCAAATCGGTGATCGCCTGTGCCCCTCCGCGGTAGGGCACATGCAGCAGCTTGATGCCTGCCTGCTGCTGGTAACGCTCCATGGCCAGATGAAGAATGGTGCCAATTCCGGAAGTGGCGTACGTCAACTTACCAGGCTCTGCCTTGGCCTGCGTGATCACATCTTTGAATGAATTGGCCACCAAACCAGGCCGGCCCATGATGACCAGAGGCTGAATGGCCAGCATGCCTACGGGCGCAAAGTCGCGTTGGGTGTCGTACTTCACCGCATCTGGGTTCACAAACTGCGCAATGGCTGCTGGGCTGTCGACCGCCATGAGGATGGTGTAGCCGTCAGGCGTGGCTTTAGCGGCTTTTTGCGTGCCGATGGCCCCACCCCCGCCCCCCACGTTATCCACCACGACCGATTGGCCAATCTGCTCACCCAGTTTCTGTGCAAAAAGCCGTGCAATCCCGTCCGTGGCGCCACCCGCGGTAAACGGCACGATCAAGGTGATGGGTTTCGCTGTCGGCCATGCAGCTTGTGCATGAACGCCGGTAGCGCTTGCCACAAGCGCTGCGGCCAGAAGTGTGCGGCGAAAAATGTCGGTCATGAGGAACTCCGGGAAAAAGCGAGATTGAAAATGATCAGAGAGCCGGCGGCGCAGGGACATGCTTTTGCAGCAGTTGGTCGAACCGGGCATCCCATTCGTCCCGCCACGTTTGTCTGCGCTCGGCGCCTATCCAGGCACCGTCCAAGCCGTTATGCATGAGCGCACGCAGCTCCGCAGGCGCGCAACCGAACTGCTCCACCATCATGGCCCAGGCTTGCGTGGGTGTAATGTTGTGCAGCGTTGGGTCGTCACTGTTGGGGTGGATTTTGAAGCCCAGGGCAAGCATGCGGCGAATCGGATGCTCGAGTGCCCATCGGTCGGGGGGCAATGTCCGCAAATAGTAGGAATTGGCAGGAACGACCGTGAACACGATCCCACGCTCTTGCATGCGCGCGGTGAGTTCGGGGTTGTCAACCACCGTATAACCATGATCGATGCGGTCTACTTTCAGTTTGTCGAACGCCGTCTCCACATGAGTCCAGGGCAATCCGAATTCGCCCGCGTGCGCAGTGGTCTTCAGCCCAGCCTGGCGTGCATCAGCATAGGCCTGAACGAATAATTCAGGAGGGCCCAGTGCTTCGCGGTAGTCAATGCCAATGCCTGGCACTTCTTCGCGGCGTGCGGCGGCCATCCATTCCACCATTTCCACCGCGGCTTGAGGTGGAGCTTCTCTATCTATGGCAGGCACTAGCCGCCCGACAATACCCAGATCCCGCTCGGCATCAAGGATGGCTTGGACAATAGCGTCCTGAAGCACCGCATATGACAATCCCGAGTGCTGAACCACCCCCGTGGGGTTCCAGAAAAACTCCGTGTAGAGCACGTTGTGCGCACGGGCGTCTTCCAGGTATTCACGCGTGAGGCGATACAGGTCGCCCGGCTCGCGCAGCACGTGATTTTCGAGCGCTCTCAAGCCTGGAATAGCACCTTGGCGTTTCTCGCCGTGTGCGAACAGGCCGTCGATTTGTTCCGCGCTGATGCCACCGGAACGTCTGGCAAGCTCATGAAATGTGTCTTGACGGATAGCACCCAGTAGATGGCAATGCAGTTCAACCTTGGGCAAGGCGTGGCAAAACGCGTGCAGCGCCGGGCCCTGCGCGAGGGCATCCGGGGCTGGAGCAAATGTAGTGGACATGGCCTTAGCCTGATAGAGCGATACGTGGGACGAGCGAGCAAGAGGCTTCGCGATCTATATGCCGATCGCAAACGCCTTGTAGATTTGCTCAGAGGCCTATTATCGGCGCGCCCGCCACCAGCGAAAAGCTGCAAAGATCAAGCCAGCGCTGAATATGCCCAAGGCCAGCCACTTTTCAAGATGGTGCATGTGGCCAAGTACTCGCTGCGCCGCTTCCCCAAAAAACCAACCCAAACCAGTAAAAAGTGTGGCCCACAGAAGTGCCCCGATCGCGTTGAATAAGACAAAAGCAGACAGCGGCGTACTTGACATGCCGATCATCACAGGCCCTGCAATACGAAAGCCATAGGTGAAGCGCACGGCGATGATCACCGCTGCCCGATAGCGCGCAATCCAGCCGTCTACCTTTTCCCGGTGGCGGAGCAGCGCAGGCCACCTGGCAATCAGGCTCGGGCCGTGCCGCCTTCCAAGCCAGAAAAAGAACAGATCGCCTGCAAAACCGGCCACGCTGGCCACCGCAATCACCGCAGCAAAATCCAGATAACCGCGGTGCGCTGCAAACCCTGCCAACAGCAAGACCGCCTCGCCTTCCAGCAAACACCCTACGGCAACAGCCGCATAACCATAGCTCGCAATGAGTTCAAGTAAATTCATGGATAGGAACTGGGTTCAAGACTCTGGCGAGAAGCGCGGGTTGATGATAGCGATGCGCTCTGTGAACGAAATCGCGCGGCGGCAGGGTTTTGAACACAGTCCCTGGATATTAGGGGCGAATCAGCGTTTAGCCGCGAAGTTCTGAACACCATGAAATAGGCTTACGATTCGCCTCCAGAGGAAGATCCAAACCATGACCGATTTAAGCAAAATCACCTGTATTGAGGATTTGCGCCAGATGGCGCGGCGCAGAGTGCCGCGCATGTTCTACGACTATGCCGATTCTGGCAGTTGGACGGAAAGTACCTACCGAGCTAATGAATCGGATTTTCAGAAAATGCTGTTGCGACAGCGTGTAGCGGTCAACATGGAGGGTCGCTCCACTGCGACCACCATGATTGGGCAAGCGGTCACCATGCCGGTCGCCCTCGCTCCTACAGGGCTCACTGGCATGCAGCATGCGGATGGCGAAATCGCAGCCGCACGGGCAGCCAGGAAGTTCGGCGTGCCTTTCACACTTTCGACCATGAGCATCTGCTCGATCGAAGACGTAGCCCAGCACGCGGGCCCGGGCTTCTGGTTTCAGCTCTATGTGATGCGAGACCGAGATTTCATCGAACGCCTGATCGAACGAGCCAAGGCCGCTGGCTGCGGCGCGCTGGTGATCACGCTGGACTTGCAAATCATGGGCCAGCGACACAAGGACATTAAAAATGGACTCTCGACGCCCCCTAAGCCAACGCTGTCCAACCTGATCAATCTGGCGACGAAGCCGAGATGGTGCCTGGGCATGCTGGGTACGTCGCGTCGCAAGTTCGGCAACATCCATGGCCATGTCAAAGGCGTTACCGACATGAGTAACCTCGGTGCGTGGACGGCGGATCAGTTTGACCCTCGGCTGAGCTGGTCCGACGTGGAATGGATCAAGAAACGTTGGGGAGGCAAGATCATCATCAAGGGCATCATGGAGCCGGAGGACGCGCGACTTGCAGTGGACAGTGGAGCCGATGCACTCGTTGTGAGCAACCATGGTGGCCGCCAATTGGACGGAGCGCCCTCCACCATCACTGCCCTGCCCGCTATCGTGGATGCCGTGGGCTCGCAAATCGAAGTCCATTTGGATTCAGGTATTCGCAGTGGGCAAGATGTGCTCAAAGCCTGGGCACTAGGTGCAAGGGGAACCTATATTGGCCGAGCCTTCCTCTACGGCCTGGGGGCCGCCGGCGAAGCAGGCGTGACCAGAGCGCTGCAGATCATTCACAAGGAACTGGATGTGACAATGGCCTTCAGCGGCCATACGCGCCTTGAAACGGTGGACAAGACCATCTTCCGTCCAGGTACGTATCCGCTGGCTTAGCTGACTTCTGGTGCTGTGTAGGAACCTGCAAACGGATCAAACTCACTTCCAGCGAGTGCGCTGCAGTGCCGATCACCCTCGCAGAGGATCATTTGACGATGATCCTCTGCCGGCCTACGATCTCGGAAACGGTGAATACGAAACTCCAGGAGCAATTCCATGCCTAGCACCATCCGCTTGCACCGCGTCTTCGCAGCCAAACCTGAGAAGCTTTACAGAGCCTTCGTGGAGGCTGACGCCATCGCCAGTTGGCTACCGCCGTTTGGGTTTACCTGCACGGTGCACGAACTTGACGCGAGGGTTGGTGGAAAACACCGGATGTCGTTCAAGAACTTCACCACAGGTCATAGCCATTCTTTTGGCGGAACCTATGTGGAGCTAGTGCCCGGAAAACGCCTGGTGTACACGGACAAGTTCGACGATCCGAATCTCCCCGGCGAAATGTCAGTTACGGTAGATTTGAAGGCCGTGCTGGTCGGGACTGAAGTGACCATAGCTCAGAGTGGCGTGCCTGATGTGATTCCTGCAGAGGCCTGTTACCTGGGTTGGCAGGAATCCTTGCGCAAGCTGGCCAAGCTCGTGGAGCCAGAAATCAACGATTAGGAACGTTTGCCGTCAACAGGCGTGCAACGTACTCACCAATCGCCAGACAGCTCGTGAGGCCCGGCGACTCAATACCGAAAAGATTGACCAGACCAGGCACTCCGTGTTCGCGCGGCCCCTGAATGCAAAAATCTGCCGCCGGCTCATGCGGGCCGCTGATCTTGGGACGAATGCCGGCGTATCCTGCTTGCAGCGCGCCGTCAGGCAGGCCCGGCCAATACTTGCGGACTTCAGCATAAAAGCCCTGGCCGCGTTCTGAATTTACCTGCAGGTCTCCAGCAGACTCCACCCACTGCACATCCGGGCCAAACTTGGCTTGCCCGCCAAGGTCCAGCGTCAGATGCACGCCCAACCCTCCTGCCTCTGGCACCGGATAGATCAAATGCGAAAACGGCGCCCTGCCTCCCAAAATGAAGTAGTTGCCCTTCGCGAACCATGAGGCAGGCACGTAGCGGCCATCAAGACCACCAAAGCGGCTTGCCAATGCTGGAGCGCTCAATCCTGCCGCATTGATAAGCTGGCGTACTGCCAACTGGGTGCCATCCGCCATGGTAAGCACGTGGGGGTAAGGTCCAGGTTCTGCGTTTAGCCTCACTTCCAATAGCTCCGAATTGAGAGCAAGCAAGCCAGCGGCTTGCTCTATGTCGCCGAGCAATGACAACATCAGCGCGTGACTGTCCACAATGCCCGTAGATGGAGAATGCAGCGCTGCCACACATTCGAGCGCGGGCTCTAAAGCGCACGCCTCATCACGCGTGAGCAGCACCAAGTCTTGCACGCCGTTGGCGACGGCTCGATCGCGGATGGTTTGTAAGGCCGAGAGCTCGGCAGAGCTGGTGGCGACGATCAGCTTTCCGCAACGGCGATAAGGAAGGCCACGCTGGTCGCAGTACGCATACAAGAGTGCCTTGCCTTGCACACACAGTGCTGCCTTAAGTGACCCAGAAGCGTAATAGATGCCGGCGTGAATGACCTCGCTATTACGCGAACTCGTTCCTGTACCGATGGCGCCTGCAGACTCCAGCACAAGAACCTCTTGCCCCTGAAGTGCAAGTGCACGCGCGGCTGCAAGCCCGACCACACCAGCGCCAACAACCACTGAATCTATTTGATCCATGCAATCACCTCTCGAGAATTCCATAGTACTCAAGTTTCGGGCGCCGAGCAGGCAATTGACCTACAACCGACCGTAGTCCTTGACCGACGTGACCTTGTCGCCAGCGCTTACCGCCTCGGAACTATTCCACAAATACAGTTCTTCTCACGGCACGTTTTTGGCCGATATACGTAGAAATAGGAGTTCACATGAAATTTTCACCTGCCCTCATCGCTCTGGTCGCTTCAAGCCTTTTCGCAGGTAGCAGCTTCGCTCTGACCAAAGAAGAATACAAAGCTGAGAAAGATCAGATTGCTGCGACTTATAAGTCTGCAAAAGCTCAGTGTGACACCATGAGCGGCAACGCTAAAGACGTCTGCAAAAAGCAAGCTGAAGGCGCTGAAAAGGTTTCCAAAGCTGAGCTGGAAGCGCGTCAGAATCCAACTGAACGTAACCAGAACAAGGCACGCGTAGCCAAGGCCGATGCTGACTATGAAGTTGCCAAAGAAAAGTGTGACGATCTGAGCGGCAATGCCAAAGATGTGTGCAAGAAAGACGCTAACGCAGCACACGTGACAGCCAAAGAAAACGCCAAAGTTGCCAAGGCTGTAGCAACGCCTGCCAATAACCCAACTACACAAGCGGCCAATGTGGCTGAGACCCGCAAGGACGCCGCCCTGGAGAAGAATGAAGCCAACTACAAGGCTGCAGCCGAACGTTGTGATGCTATGTCTGGGGCTGCTAAAGACAAGTGCGTTGCAGACGCCAAACTCAAATTTGGTCAGAAATAAAACTGCAGCAACCCTGAGAGACCTGCAGCTTTAACAAGTTTCAGGTCTCCAGTTTCTTCAAAGGGGATGGCGCAAAACCGTGATTCAACGGACCAACGCCGTTCCCTGTACGTACGTCTGCACCTGCCACCAAAGCCTGCTGAACATAGTCTCTGGCGTGCTCTACGGCCTGCAGCAACGGTAAGCCCAAGGCCATGTAAGAAGCCAGCGCAGAAGAAAGCGTGCAACCGGCCCCGTGAAGATTTCGAGAATGAATGCGTGCCGAGCGCATTTCATGCATGACCGGTCCGCCACTTACGCCCCGCATAACGAGATAATCAAAGACCTCTTCACCTGGAAGATGCCCGCCCTTCAAGAGCACGGCATGGGCCCCCAATTCCATCAAAGCTTGTGCTGCTGGCGCCAGTTGTTTCACGCTCTGTATAGGCTGTCCCAAAAGCAATGCTGCTTCGTCCACATTGGGAGTGATGACAGCAGCACGTGGGAAAAGCTCACGCACCACGGCCTGGACTGCAGCAGTCTCGATCAGGGGCGCACCGGTAGCCGACACCATCACAGGATCCAGAACCACATTGGGCAAGGCATGGCGATCAATCGCTTGGGCGACCGTGGTCACGATCTGGGGACTGTGCAGCATGCCGATCTTGACCGCATGCGCGCCAATGTCTCCAACCACCGCATCAATCTGAGCTGCCAGAAACTGGGGAGGTGCGGAATGTATGGCCGTAACGCCTTGCGTGTTCTGGGCGGTCAGCGCAGTGATAGCGCTCATGCCATAGCAGCCCAACGCAGCCATGGTTTTCAAGTCCGCTTGAATGCCTGCCCCACCCCCGGAATCGGAGCCAGCGATGGTGAGCACGCGCACATATTGGTAAATCAAGGAGGGCTCGGCCATGGCAGATCAGCTTGTAGTGTCAAGGGACGGATGCGGCATGGCGGGTGTCGGCAGAATCGGTTCGGCGCGGCCATGCACCAACGCCGCCTGCCAGATAGGCACGGTCTTGGAAGGATCGTCTCCAAGACCACGCACCACACAGACTCCGCTTGCGCCGCTTTGCGCGGCCAGGGACAACTGGCCTGGTTCAAGAATGCCACCAATGGCCACTACGGGGACACCCGCCATGTGTACCCACCAAGCCAGATTGTCCAGTCCCTGGGCCCGCCAAGGCATGGCTTTGGTCAAGGTAGGCCAGACCGGACCGCACGCCACATACAAAGGGTTCAAGCTCCGGGACCTCGCCAGTTCCCACAGGCTGTGGCTGCTAACGCCCACCCGCATGCCTGTCCTTGCAAGCTGTGCACGGCCTGCGTCGCCCAGAGCCAGTAGATCTTCCTGCCCCACGTGCACTGCACTCGCGCCCAATTCATGGGCCAGTTGCCAATGGTCGTTGACGATCAGCAAGGCGCCTGCAGATCGGCACACCGCCACAGATGCCTTGATGGCATCGCGAAGTACAGACCACCAGGCATCATCAGGTGCGGGTGGTTCCTTGATCCGCAGTTGAACTGTTTTGATGCCTGTGGCCACGACCTGCCCCACGCGATCAGCGGAATCGACAATGGCGTAAAGATCCAATGCTGGTTCAGAGGCAGAGGCTGGGCTGATTTCGTCTCCAAACTCCAAGCTTTCGCCCCATGACATCTGTGGCATCAATTCAGGGATGATTGCAAAGCCAGCACGCGAAGCGACAGGTCCAGCGCCCTGCCCGGCCGCATAGCCGTGGCGTAGCGCATGGGTAGTGGCCATTTTGGCCAGCACCAGTGCATCGGCCGAGACGAACCCCAATGCCATCGCCGCCGCCGCACTGGTGGCAAATGTGCAGCCTGTACCGTGGTTGTTAAGGGTGTCCACACGCGGCAGGGCCAGCCAGCCCGCGGCATGAGGCGTGTCTATCCAGTCGACCGATTGCCCGGAAATGGAGGATGAATCGCCACAGGTAATCGCCACGGCAGCGGCACCCGATGCCCGCAAGGTTCGGGCAATGGTGGGAATGGAATCAATATTTGGAGTGAGGACTGGCAATGCATCTCCAGCCCGAGCGGCCAGCCTTCTGGCTTCATTCTCATTGGGAGTGATCAGCGTCGCACGCGGCAAGAGCCATTCACGGTACGCCTGGACCATGGACTCATTGGCGAAGGAAGCGCCCGTCGTGGAGCCCAGAACCGGATCGATCACCAGCGCCACTGTCCCGCGTTCGCGCAGCCTGTCGACCCATCGCGCCACGGTCATCACATTGGACGCGTTGCCCAACATGCCGGTCTTGATCACTGCTGGCGGCATATCTTCGGCCAGCACTGCAAGCTGCGCCTCCAGCACTTCAGACGACGTCGGCTCTATGTGTGCCACACCCACCGAGTTCTGCGCCGTGATGGCCGCCACCACTGGACACAGGTGCACGCCAAAAGCGTCGGCAGCCCGCTGATCTGCGGACAGCCCAGCGCCGCCCCCGCTGTCATTGCCAGCGATGCTCCAGACAATCAGAGGTTTTTCAAACTGCAATTCAGTCCCCAATCAGAAACGGATTGCCCGTCACGGGTGTGGTGGCCACCGCAAAATCCTGCCGAGCCATGACACCTGCGAGGTACGCCGTCCGCCCGGCTGTGATGGCTTGGCCGAAGGCGTGGGCCATTCGCACTGGGTCGCTGGCCTGGCTGACAGCGGAATTGAGCAAGACGGCATCAAAACCCATTTCCATGGCCTGAGCCGCGTGGCTTGGAGCGCCAATGCCCGCGTCCACAATCAGCACAACACCAGGAAGCCGTGCACGCAAGGTACGGAGGGCGAAAGGATTGAGCAGGCCCTGACCTGAGCCTATAGGTGCTCCCCACGGCATGAGCAGTGGACAACCCACGTCCAGAAGGCGCTTGGCTGTCACCAGATCGTCGGTGCAATAGGGAAATACGGTAAAGCCATCCTTGGCCAGTTGGCGAGCCGCTTCTACCAGTTCAAGCGGGTCTGGCTGCAGGGTGTATTCGTCTCCCACGACCTCCAGCTTGACCCAGTGCGTGTCGTAGAGTTCGCGGGCCATGTGAGCCAACTGTATGGCTTCGCGGGCGGTGGTACAGCCCGCTGTATTGGGCAGCAACCGGGCACCATGGTGCTTCATGGCGCTGCGAATCATCTCTACAAACCCGTTGTCCCCTGCTGCGGCAAGCTGCCTTTTGAGACCAACGGTGATGATCTGGGAACCTGACGCTGCAATGGCGTCTCCCAGCACCTTGGGTGAAGGATAACCAGCGGTGCCCAGCAGGAACCGGCTCGTGAGCGCTACATCGCCCACAGACCATGGATCCGCCCCACCATCTTTACCTACCATTTCAGCGTGATCAGTTGTCATGCTGTCTCCTTTCGACCCGGACGAATCCGATTGAAATTAGGGCGTGTTAACACTAAATTCACCCCCGCGCCGGATTTTCCCGGGCCTATGCCGGCCGCCTCATAGTGCAAGACGCGCCACGCAGCCAAGGTGCGATCCTTGGTAAGAGGTGCAACGCAGCCATATGGGGCGGCCGGCATAGGCCCGGGAAAACCGGCCCGAAGGGTGAGGCACTGGCAAACCGCACTCTGCGTTGCAAACCTCGCCGGGTATCCAACCCGTCTGCGGTTTGCGCCTTGATTGCGGCTTGCCAGTGCCTCACGCGGGGGTGAATTTAGTGTTAACACGCCCTTATCCTACAAATGTAGCCAGCCTTGGTGCAGCCCCCAGCCAGCCAGCCCGGCAGCTGCCAACACCAGGAAAAACACGGGCCATTCGCCCCGAGTGAATAGCGCGGAGCCTTCACTTCTGCGAGTCCAGGCATACAGAAGCGCCCCAGGCAGGTACAGAAGCGCTGAAAGCAGCAGATATTTCATGCCACCCGCATACAACAGCCACAGTGCATAAAGAACTGCCAAGCTGGCAATGATGACATCGCGCTGCCGCAAGAGTCTGTCTGCCGCCCTGTAGCCTTCGCCCCGCCATGCCAACAGCAAGCCGTAAAGCGCTGCCCAGGTGTAGGGCAGCAAGATCATCGACGTGCCCAGGTTCACCAATGACAAGTAGGTCGAGCTGCTGAGCAAGGTAATCAGCAGAAAAATCTGCACGAACCCGCTGGTGAGCCACATGGCATTGACCGGTACCCCGTGGGTGTTCTCCTTGGCCAGCCAGTGCGGCGCAGCGCCATCGCGCGCGGCCATAAAGAGCGTTTCACAGGACAAAAGCAACCAGGAGAGCAAGGCGCCGGAAAGCGAAACCAGCAAACCCAGGCTGATCATGGCCGCTCCCCAGGGCCCGACCACGTGTGCCAGGACATGAGCCATGGAAGGATTTTTCAGCCCGGCCAACTCGGGTTGTGACATGACCCCAAGTGAAAGCAGGCTCACTGCCACCATCAGCGCCAGCGTGAAAAGGAAACCCAAGAGCGTTGCAGCACCCACTTGACTGCGTTTGGCTGCACGAGCCGAGTAGACGCTGGCGCCTTCCACACCTACAAACACCCAGGCGGTGACCAGCATCATGCCTCGCACCTGATTGGCCACGCCACCCAGCTGGGGTGTACTGCTGCCCCAGATATCCTGCGTGAAGACCGCCGGCTGAAACGCCAGCGCGATAAGGGTAACAAACAGTAGCAACGGCACCAGTTTGGCGACCGTCGTCAACTGGTTGATGAAAGCAGCCTCCTTGATCCCGCGCAGCACCAATGCGTGCATGCCCCACAGCAGAGCAGAAGCGCACATTACCGCTGTTGGTGTGTTGCCATCTCCGAACGCAGGCGCATAGTGACCCAAGGTGCTGAAAAGAAGCACGTAGTAGCCCACGTTGCCCAATACGGCCATGAACCAATAGCCCCAGGCCGAACTGAAGCCAAGGAAAGGCCCAAATGCTGCCCGTGCGTAGGCGTAAACCCCGGAATCCAGTCCCGGCTTGCGCAGCGTAAGGTTTACAAATACGAAGGCCAGCGCAAGCATGCCCAAGCCTGTGATAGCCCATGCCAGAACGGTGGCCCCCGCAGCGGCACTGGCTGCCGTATTTTGAGGAATTGAGAAAATTCCTCCCCCAATCATCGAACCGACGACTAGAGCGGTGAGTGGGCCAAGGCTGAGTTTTCGTGATTTGCTCGTGACTGCGTCCGTCACGCTAGCCGCCCACAATAGGTTGGAACAGAAGGACGGCGTCGCCCTTGTTCAAAACGCGGTCTCGCGCTGATCGCGCAACAAAATCGCCGTTCACAGCCGTGCTCACGGCCTTCTCTTCATGCCCAAGGGCCTTAACCAGCTGCGCCAAAGTGCTGCCTTGCGGCACCTCGTGCGCTTGTCCATCCAGCTGGATAGTGACGACGGGCACCAGCGGCGCAGTCCCGTCAAGGTGAGGATTCAGAATACTTGTCATTTTTATAACTGGGCCAGCGAGGAGCCATCCAATACCGAGGCGCTGAAGGGTTTCAAGTCCGCAATCTGCGCGCCATCGGCCAAGAGAGCCTGTTCCATCAGCGCCGGTGCCAACAACCAGCCGTGTCTAAACAAGCCATTGATGGCAAGGCGGCGCCCCGCCCATTCGATGAGCGGGTTATTGTCGGGCAAAGCGGGGCGTAAATTGACATCCAGCTTAAGAATACGCGCCTCTGCCAGCCCCGGCACCACACTATGGGCCGCCGCCATCAACTCGGTTGCGCTGCGCAAGCTGACTGGCGAGCGGTCTTCGCTTTCGATTTCGCTGGCACCCACCAATACGTCGCGGTCGGAGCGCGGAACGATGTAGACGCGGTGACGGGGGTGAAGCAGCCGAATCGGCCGCGTCAGACCGTGGCCCGGACAATCCAGCCAGATGACCTCACCGCGTACCCCGCGCACGGCTTCAGCTCCCTTCGCAGGGGTGGTTGAAGAATGACTGACCCCTTTGGCCCCAACACCGCGCACATCCACAACCACATCAAACGCAAGAGTCCGCCCATCTTGCAGGCGCAGAGTTCCGCCGCCCTCTCCCGCCTCCACAGCCAGTACGCGCTGGCCCCAATGGAAATCCGCCTGTTTCGCGTCTGCATGCAAGGCAGCCATGGCGGCCACACTGTCTATAAAGCCCTCGCCGGGCAACAACCAGGCGTGTGCCGGCCCCTGGACCGAAGGCTCAAGCGCATACAGTGCGGCTGCATCTAGCCGCTGTACGTTTTCGCTGGGGCTTGCCAATATCCATTCCGGCGTGGCTGTAGCCGTCCGCAGGCGATCGAGCACTCGTTGCGCCGAGCCCAGGTCAGGACGGTGCGCCACCAGCAGGCTGCCTTGCGCCTGCACCATTTCGGTCTTGCCGAGTGTCGCTGCGATCTGCGTCCACATCGCCAGTGAACGCCAGCCCAGCGCCGCCACTGCGGGCTCAGCGTTATCAAGCTCGGCCAGCGGGCTCAGCATGCCTGCTGCGGTGAAGCCAGCAGCCGTAGGCACGTAGGGATCGCCAGCCTGGCTACGCGGGACCGCCTCGGGCCCTTTCGAAAAATCAAATACTGAAACGCGATGCCCTGCGCGAGTCAAGTACCAGGCCAAAAGGCGGCCAAGCAAGCCTGCTCCGGCTATACCGATGTGTTTGGATTCAGACATGTAGAAATACGTGAGAGCGTGCTGGGGCGCTTTTTTGGGCCGTCAGAACAATATGCAGATTATTCACTTCCGTCGTCGTCACTAATTTTTCCGGGTGCGTGGGGCTGGCTTGGGAGAATTCCGTGACTCCAGATGCGCCACCTGCCCTCACCCCCGCCCTCTCCCAAAGGGAGAGGGAGAAAATCCACCTCAACACGCCGCGGAGCAGGCCATGCAGGTGCCACCGCGGAGCGGGCTTGGCCCGGCAGCTGATGGCGTCCCCTTGGGGGCGCCCGGCGTAGGGGAAGGCGCGTCAGCGACTCAGGGGGTGCTATGAATCGGTATGTAGAACTCCCCACCTCGCGCCTGGAACTCCGCCGATTTTTCATCCATGCCGGCTTTGAGCGCATCTTGTTCAGTCAGCCCCTTGGCCGCAGCAAATTCGCGCACTTCCTGAGTGATTTTCATAGAGCAGAACTTGGGACCGCACATGGAGCAGAAATGGGCCTCCTTGGATGAATCCTTAGGCAAGGTCTCGTCGTGGTATTCCTTGGCCGTGTCCGGGTCCAGGCTTAGATTGAACTGGTCATGCCACCTGAATTCGAAGCGCGCCTTGCTGATGGCATCGTCACGCACACGCGCTCCCGGGTGGCCCTTGGCCACGTTGGCTGCGTGCGCGGCAATCTTGTAGGCAATGATGCCCTGCTTCACATCGTCCCGGTCGGGCAGCCCCAGGTGCTCCTTGGGCGTCACGTAGCAAAGCATGGCCGTGCCCATCCAGCCGATCATCGCTGCGCCAATGGCACTGGCGATGTGGTCATAGCCAGGTGCAATATCGATCGTGAGCGGGCCCAGGGTATAGAACGGAGCCTCATGACAATGCTTGAGCTGCTCGGTCATGTTGGCCTGGATCATGTGCATGGGTACATGGCCCGGGCCTTCGATCATGGTTTGCACATCGTGTTTCCAGGCCACCTGGGTCAGTTCGCCCAGCGTGCGCAATTCGGCAAACTGCGCTTCATCATTGGCGTCAGCCCCGCTGCCCGGACGCAGGGCGTCACCCAGGCTGAAGGAAACATCGTAGGCCTTCATGATGTCGCAGATATCCTCGAAATGGGTATAGAGGAAGCTCTCCTTATGGTGCGCTATGCACCATTTGGCCATGATGGAGCCACCCCGGCTGACGATACCCGTCATGCGGTTGGCAGTCAGGTGTATGAAGGCCAGGCGCAGGCCGGCATGAATGGTGAAGTAATCCACGCCCTGCTCTGCTTGTTCAATGAGCGTGTCACGGAAGATTTCCCAAGTGAGGTCTTCGGCCACACCGCCCACTTTCTCGAGGGCCTGGTAAATAGGAACAGTACCGATGGGCACGGGCGAGTTGCGCACGATCCAGTCACGCGTGGTGTGGATGTTTTTGCCGGTAGAAAGGTCCATCACGGTATCGCCGCCCCAACGGATGGACCACACCAGCTTTTCCACTTCTTCTTCAATACTGCTGGTCACCGCGCTGTTGCCGATGTTGGCATTGATCTTGACCAGAAAATTCCGGCCAATGGCCATGGGCTCCAGCTCGGTGTGGTTGATGTTGGCCGGAATGATGGCGCGCCCGCGTGCTACTTCGTCGCGCACGAACTCGGGTGTGATGATCTGCGGAATGGCCGCTCCCAGGCTATTGCCTTTCAGGCGCGCCTGACGCGCCGCATCACCCAGGTAGTCAGCCATCCACTCGCGGCGGCCGTTTTCGCGCAGAGCAACGTACTCCATCTCGGGCGTCACGATGCCCTTCCTTGCGTAGTGCATCTGGGTGACATTGGCACCACTTCTTGCGCGGCGCGGCGGGCGCTGCAGACCGGCAGCTTCCTGACGCAGTTGTGCGATCCGGGCCGCATCGCGGTCTTCATGTTTTCCGCCGTCATCCAGTGCCACGCGCTCGCGGCCCGCGTAGGCTTCTGTATCGCCACGCTCCATCACCCAGTTTGCGCGGGCGGCTGTAGGCAATCCGCTGCGAACATCGATCACCGCGTCAGGGTCGGTATACGGACCAGAGGTGTCGTAGAGCGAGGCTACTTCGCCATTCGTCAGCTTCACATCGCGCACAGGTACGCGCATGTCCGGGCGCGAGCCCTGAATATAGGATTTGCTGGAGGCGGGAAATGGCTCACGTGAGAGGGTGAGCAGCTGCTGGAATTTTTCGGGGGCATTCATCGGAGGTCTCCTGTTAAAAAAGAGCACTCCGGTGCTCGCCCCTGCGCGGCCATATGACACGGCCGCCACCATTGGCGATGTTTGGTCTCGTCCTTACGCCGGTATTAACCGGATCAAGTTCGGCGGGTTCGGTTTTTAACCATCTCAGCCGGCCGCGAAAAACGCGGCTGGCACCCCGGAGCAAGGCGATGATAACGCGGCTTGGAGGTTTCAACAAATGTGGGCACCGGCCCGCTTCACCTCCCACGCAGGATCGGTCCCGTCATTCATCGCAGCAGGTCCGATTCGCCACAAGGGTATTTGGCAAAACCCGCACTTAAATGATAATGATTATCATTTGTGATGCTAGAACCAGCCCTATGCCGACTTCTCAAGCGCCTGAAACACCCTCCGTGAACGCCGTGCTGCTCCGCATGTGGAACAAGCTTCGGAGCAAGTACGTGGTGCCTTGCCCAGAAGATGGCGATGGTGGACTGACGCTAGAGCACGGAATTCTGCTGCGCCACTACGGCAATCTCCAGCGTCGCTGCTCGGAGCAAGTCCATGCGCAAGCAAATGAACTGGAGCGCCTGCGCGGGGAGATAGCCCACCTGCGCACTCTACTCAGCGAAAGCGACCGCGCATTGGCAACGGAGCGCGCAGAGAAAAGCAAGCTTCTAAACACGAAAAATGGCTTGGAACATCGAGGCGACGCACCCCGCGCGGGATTGGATTCGATATTCCCTACCGCCTCAACTCAAGAGCCAGGGATTGCGAGCGCCGCCTCGTACCTCGACGCCGAATGGATAGAGCACAGCCTACGCACCGCTGATCTGGTGATCTGCCAGGCCGCATGCGTGAGCCACAGCGATTTCTGGCGCGTCGAAGACCACTGCAAACGCACTGGAAAGACCTGCGTTTTGGTGGAGCAACCTGGAGCTCTTCAAATTCTGCGTATTCACCCTGGTGCCCAGACTGAAAAGCTGGCCGCTGATTCTTTTTCGGGAAAAGCCACATCATGAACCAGACCAATCTACACGGCATCCACAATGCGCCTGAAAACTCTTTGCTGCACGAATGGAAGCGACTGACCAATGAGGGGTTGGCAGCGAGCCGCTCGCACTGCGTAGCACATGCCATGGGGTGGTACTTGCGGGCGTTACAAGTAGCGCACCGCCTACTGACGAATCCGGACCCCGATGTGATGGATGAAGACAGACTCGCGGCCTATGTCATCGCGCATCTGAACATCGCCGACTGCTACTCCGCCATGAACGAGCCGTCCAACGCCGCAGAGTGCCTTAGCTGCGCACATTACAAGCTCGTGTCGCTCTTGCAGAGCCAGGAGGCTTCTCCATCCCTGCAGATTGCCGCTGGCAGACAATTGCGCCACACCTACGCCGCTTTGGAAAATCACCATACCAGGCACGGGGAGCATCAGCTGGTCGAGAAGGCGCTGGACGCGGGCCGTATGCACATGGTGTTGCCGGGAGCACGCCTCCACTAGTGGTGTCATTGCCTCATACAACCAGCCGCTGCAACTAGCCGCATCAGCTTAGCCAGGCGGCACTAGTTGCCAGTGCAGTCCGCACAGACTTGATTTCGCAGTCACGCTGAATGACCACTGGTACAACCCCACCGAAAGATGTAATATATAGATACTTTTTTATATAAAACGTTACCCGTGAAAAAACAATGTGGTGTGTTTTTGGGAATTGTGCTCGCGTGGCCCGTCGGGGCGCAGACCATCCCAACTTTGTCCTGCCAGAGCCTGACTTCGCTTCTGAACACAGGGATCGCACAGCCAATCCCCCCCGCCACAGGTGGAACGAAGTTAGGTCTCGATGAGCTAGATCCCATCTGGAGCAAGTTTCAAGAGTACACCACCACGCCCCTTCTGCCACCATCCGATGCTGAAGCCTGGACACAAGCAAGGACAGCAGGAACAATTGAATCCTCTTGGTCAACATTTGCTGACGCACAGTGGCTGAGCCCGGGGGGTCGCTCCACTACGGGTACGTACAACCAATCTTGGCCAGGCAACTGGTGGCCACGCCCTAACCCGAGTCCTATCCCTTTCATCAATCACTATCGGGTTCAGTTCAATTTGGCGCCGGAAGTCCCACCATCTGTGGTTGCACTTGATCTCGAATATATGGGGGATGACAGCGCCGTAGCGGCGTTTGTGAACGGCACGCAGCAGTTGCCATTCACGCCATCTGGATTTTCAGGCGGCATCCACGCCAACTTCAACTCGGGCTGGGTCAGTGGGACCAATACATTGGTATTTTCCACTTCGGACACAGGCTGGGCAGCAGGATTTTTGGCTCGTGCCCATCTGAGCGGGCAATCCATTTGCAGTTCTTCTCCCATCAGCATCACCAAGACTGCCAATCAAAATCACTACGAACCAGGCCAGCTTGCAACCTATACCGTCACATTGACGAGCCTGGGCCTGGCTGATGCCATAGGAGTAAGTCTTGCAGACCCCGTGCCGGGTGGTTTGAGCAACCCTGTCTGGGCGTGCTCTGCCACAGGCGCCGCAGTTTGCCCAAGCCCAGCAGGCCCCATGCCCAAAACATTTGATATGCCCGGCAACTCGAGCCTCAGCTTCACGCTGACCGGCACAGTGACCGGCCGGGCCACGTTGGACAATACTGCCACGTTAACACCAGGCGACGGTGGAGTTTGCGCAGCCACGACAGGTTGCACGGCGTCCGTGGCACCCACCTACTCCGCCGCGCCCGCTCCAAGCAACCACGCAGTGCCATCGTTGACGTCCTGGAGCCTTGCTGTCCTGGCTGCAGCCTTGGGCCTTTTGGGCTGGAAGCGCAGACGCACGGTGTAGCCAGAAGACGGCTTTTAACGGGCCGAATCCCACCAGGATTGCGGATCGAATCCCAAGCCTGGTGTGCTGGGTACAGCCATGTAGCCATCCACGATGGGCGGGGGTTCACACACGTTTTCGGCGTAAAAACGTGCAGTACCGATGCCGGCTGCGGCCATGGGTGGTGGCGTCAGCGCCGTGCAGTGAATACCCAGGTACAAACCCAGCGATGTTTCCAGGCTGGACGTCACCGTGCATTGGATTCCGTGCGGTTGGGCTGCGCGCACGATGTCCAGCAATTTGTCGGGGCCGCCGACACGTTGCGCTTTGAGGATGAAGACATCCGCAGCCTTGTGCAGGGCGGCCAGTTCCACGTCGCGCTCGGTGCGGATGCTGTCGTCCAAAGCGATAGGCACTTTGGTTTCACGTCTGAGTTGACCGTATGCCGAAAGCGGCGTGCCGCGGGGAAGCGGTTCTTCGCAGTATTCAATGACAAACTTCTCCATGGCGCGCAACTGCTCCGCTGCCCACTCAACCGGCCAACTCTCGTTCGGGTCCAGACGAATCTTGATTGTGGGTTCAGCCTCACGAATGGCCTGAATACGCTTCAGATCCAATTCGCGCTCGGATGTGCATTTGACCTTGACCGTATCTTGCCCACGTGCTGCCGCATCACGGGCGCGTTGCGCGCACATTTCAGGCTCCGCATCACCGATCAGATCATTGACCGGTACACGCGCAGGTACGCTTTTTTCATCGCCCAGCAAATACCCCGCCAGTGTCTTGCCGGCTTGCGCCGCACGCAGTGTCAGCACTGCGGTAGAGATGCCGCAACGAATGCGCGCAGGGCATTCACGAAGTGATATTTCACTCAGGAATTGCGGAGACAGCGGGTCAAGCCCCACCATCAGGGCCCTGATCTCGTCTACAAACGCCTCCGGTGGATAGTCCACATGGGGTGGTAGTGCGGCTTCTCCCCAGCCCACCAACCCATCCGACTCCAATCGCAAGATGGCCCCCATGCGATGGTGCTGAGTGCCTTTTGACCAGCGGTAAGGAGTTTGCAGCGATAGGCGATAGGGTTTGACTTCAATAGTGTTCTTGGCAGCCATGCGTATTCCTGGTTTCTTAAATTCGTTTAATGAGTGGCTGAATCGCTGGCCAAAGGCATCAGGCGTTCAGTGGGCAGTTCCAGCGTGACCGGCTCCTGAACCCGGAACTCGGTAGTGGGAGGCGCCAGCACATTGACGCGGCGGCCTCCAGCCAGCTCGACCACCAACTGCTGTTGGCGGCCGGAAAATATGGCGCTGATCAAGCGGCCGCTCCAACGATTCGGGCCGTTCACTTCACCGGATTGCGTCGCCACAATCGCTTCTGGTCGAATGGCTACGTGGGCCACGCCATCAGCGTCCTGACTCAAATGCAGCGCTCCATCGGAAGTTTCGAGTTCTTGTCCGCGGGCCCGCACCACATCGAAGACCTCAGCGGCCCCAAGGAAAGTAGCGCCAAAACGAGTGGTCGGGCGCAGGTAGAGCTCCGAGGGTGTGCCCTCTTCGACGATACGGCCTGCGTTCATCAATGCAATCCGATCAGAGAGCATGAGTGCTTCCTCCTGATCGTGTGTCACGTACAGTGCCGTCAGCCCGACAGTCTTGATGAGCTCCCTCAATTCCAGGCGCATCTGCTCTCGCAGTTTGGCGTCCAGATTAGACAAGGGTTCGTCGAGCAACATGACGCCGGAGCGGCGCACCAGCGCCCGTGCAATGGCCACGCGCTGTTGCTGGCCACCAGACAGCTGTGTGGCGCTTCGATCAGCCAATGCGCCAAGACCCACCATGCGCAATGCTTCGTTCACATTGGCTTTGATCTGATCGCGCGACATGCGCGCAATCTCCAGCGGAAAGGCCACGTTCTGCTGCACCGTCATGTGCGGCCAGATGGCATAGGACTGAAACACCATGGAGATGTCGCGCGCATGCGTGGGTGTTTGTATGCCCTTGACGCTGTCGAACACCACGTTGTCGCCGATACGGATGGAGCCCGTCGTTGGAGTTTCCAGCCCCGCCACACTGCGAAGAGTGGACGTCTTGCCGCAACCGCTGGGCCCCAGCAGGGTTACGAACTCGCCGGGTTGCAGCGCCAATGACACTCCACAGACAGACGCTTGCGCGGCGCCGGGATACGTCAACCAAAGGTCCTTGCACTCGATCATGAACGAACTTCCTCTCGGCGCGCTGCCAGGCGCTGCCAGATAACTGTGATCACTGTCATTGCCACCACCAGCCACACGCCCACGGCGGCAGCCTTGCCGGGCTCTCCACCCGACCAGTAGCTCCAAAGTTGAACGGCCACTGTGACGTTGGAGTCGCCTTGCAGCAACAGCGCGGTAGAGAGTTCGCGCATGACGTGCGCAACCACCCAAATCCAGGCACCAGCCAGGCCCGGCAGAAGCAAGGGCAGCACAATGCGCCGCAACGTTGCGCTCGTAGAGGCCCCGCAGGTTCGCGCGGCCTCCTCAAGTTCGGGGTGAACCTGAATGAGCGAAGCAGAAGCTGCCCGTGACGCAAACGAGAGGTACACCGTGACATACGCAATGACGAGGATCCAGGCGGTCCCGTAGATGGGCAGGAAAACCAGGGTCAGGTAGACATACACCAGCGCCATGCCAATCATGGTTCCCGGAATGGCCAGCGGCATGAAGGACAGCGTGTCAATCAACCCGCGCGTGCGCTGAGACAGGGAACGATTGCGCAAGACTGTCCAGGCGACGAAGAGCGCCAATGCGACCACCAAAGTGGCTGCCAACAAGGAGACCCAGGTCGACGTCCAGGCGGCGCCGCCCACGCGGGTATTGGTGAAGACGGCCTTGTGTTGCGACAGCGTCAGCTGCCCAAGCATTTCCATGCTCACGGGAGCCAGATAAGGCGTCAGGCTGGTCCAAATGAGAATGGCCAAAGGCAAAACCACCGCCAGCAGGAAGTAAGTCAGTACGAAAAAGATAGCCAAGGGCTTCAGCGCACCGAGCTTCAACTCACGAGGCCGGAACCCTTTGCCCGTGACCGTGATGAACCGGTTGGCCTGCCGAGTCAGCCGTCTATAACCCCAAGCCAGCCCCAGCAGAAGAATCAGGAAACTTACCGCGATGGCGGCAATCTGCCCATAGGCGGAAGTACCGCCTGATTGGTCTGTGGCCAGATAAACAATGCGCGAAGACACCACAAACAGGCCCACAGGCATGCCCAGAGTGCCCGGCACGTCGAACACGAGAAAGCCCACAATCAGAAGGTATGCCGCTGCAGCCAGAATGGCTGGAGACAGCAGCGGAATGAAGATGCGCCAGATCATTTGCGGCCAACGCGCTCCGCTGGTCATGGCTGCCTCTTCCAGAGCCGGGTCCATATTGCGAAAGGCACTGCACAGAATCAAGTACACGGAAGGCACCAGCGCCAGTGTTTCCACAAAGATCATGCCGCCCATGGAATAGATGTTGAACGGCGCGGATTCAAGACCGAGGGTATCGACCAGCATCCGGTTCAACACACCCGTGCGCGAGCTGGCCAGCAGCGCCCACCCCATCGCCAACAGGAACGGCGGCAACACCATGGGCAATGCAATCATCACGCGTGCACTGCCCTTCATGGGCAGGTCAGTGCGCTCTACCAGCCAAGCCAGCAGCCCACCCACAACCAGCGCGCATACGGTGCAGCCCACCGCAAAAATGGCGGTCTGCCACACCAGTTTGTAGAACGCTATATCGCCATAGACGATCTGAAATTGCTCCAGGCTAAAACCTGGATCAAAGGGCAAGCCAGTGGGCTTGAAGCTCGCCACCAGCAAAAGGCCGAGTGGCACCACCACCATGTAGGCCAGCAGCGCCAGCAAGGCCCACCCGGGCAGGCGAGCCATGGCAAAAGGTTGTTTGGCTATCCCGCCCGGTAAGTGCGCTGGCCCTTTCAGTGCAGTACTACCCTCCGCGCTCATTTTGCCGACCCAACCGCCTCAAGCATCTTGTTGTAGTACTCGTTGAGTGCGCCCAGTTCATCAGATTTCTCTGGAGGCCATTCGGAGACTTTTTTGCCAGCGATGAACTTGGCTGTCTTGGTCGCCGTCACGAGTGGGTTACCGCGCCCGGTGGCCTCTTCGTAGGCGAGTGCGCCTTCGTTGGTGGTCAACCAGGCCATCAGCAGTTTGGCGCCTTCCGGATTGCGCGCGCCTTTGCTCACGCCGGAATAGATCATGTGCATGGGCACCACATCGAGTGCCCGCATTTGAATGGGCGCTCCGGCATTCATAGGAGGCAGTGTGGAGTGGTAGAAACCGATACCCATGTCGACCTCACCCGAACCTACAGCCTGCGCCAGCGGGAAGGTGGATTTGTAGAGCATGGGCTTGAGCTTGATGAATCGTTCCAACTGCCGCTTGGCAGAATCAGGGCCCTGAGTGGCAGCCAGTTGCGCGAACGACGCCGCCCGTACCCACGAGCCCACTCGGTTGGTCCACTTGGGGTTGAGCACGTCTTCCCACGTCTTGGGCGATTCCGCTTCGGTCACCTTGCGGGTGTTCCACAGCGCCACATAGACCGATGCGGTGGTGGCCACCATCTCTGGGTTAGGCGCGTAGGATTTGGGAACGCCAAACTGAGACCAGTTCACGCCTTCCAGGTAGCCGCGGCCCTTCAGGTGGCTCATGTGGTCTGCCCCACCGGTGAGCAGATCACCCGTGTAACCCCTGGCCTGCATTTCCTGAACGCCGCGTACAGCCAACTCATTACCGCCCACCAGGCGCGTGTGGCGCACTTTCACGGACGGGTACTTACGCCCAAATGCGGCCAATACCTTGTCTATCTGCTCTGAGGGAGAGCTTTCATACCAGGTAACGGGTGGCTTGGAAGCTGCGGTCTTGGCAAGTTCAGCCAGGCTTTGAGCGTGTGCACTGGCAAAGGGCGCCAAAGCAAAAGCCAAACCGAATGCGGCGGTAGTGAGTTTTTTCATGCTGGGTCTCCTTGTATTCATATTCGAGCGCCGCGTGGATGCATGCGCTCTGGCAAACGGCACGACTTCAATGACGTACCAGATCGCTTCCCTGCCCTGCAGGGCATGCTGAAGCCGGTCAAGGGCGCCAATCTGGACCGGCTCTTGGCGGCCAGTTGGCGTCGTTCCAAACTTGATCAGCCGCAGCAGGAATTGCCGCTTGCGGGTGGTGTGGACTCCGGTGCGGCGCTGTCTTCGCCACAGCAGTTGCCAGGCAAAACGGGGGCGCTTACGCCACTGTGTTCACAGCAGCCCCCTTTCCACCACTTGGCGCCTTCGCCAGAACAGTATTTGTCGTCAGCTCCGACCATGCGCATGAACATGGGGTGGTAGTTGCGGCAAACTTCCAGCTCGGTCTTGACCCAGTGCAGCGGGTCTTTGGCGTAGTGGTCCCAGTAATTGCCCTGCATATTGATGCCGGGCACGGCTGGGTTCCAGCTTTCGTCCAGCCACAGGTCAGGGTCACCGTACTTCGCCGCGATCTTGCGAATTTTGGGGTCATCCAGTGCCAGCAAGCGGCCGTTTTCGATAACGTTCTCGTTGTCTCCCGAGCGCTCAGTGTGATAGGTTGGGAAATACAGGTGCAGGTGCCAGTGGCCCACCAGATGACCCATGCGGGCCGCTTCACGCTCAGCCATGGAGGAGATGATGGTGCCGAAGCCCATATGGATCACCCCGGAGCGAACGCGCTCATAGAGGCAGTTCACGAAGCCCGATGGGAAATCCTTGCGAGGACGATGCACGTGGGGGTTGGTGCCGATGGAAGCCTCCCACCAGTGCATGATGCCCTTGCCTGGGAAGGTCGGGTATTGCAAGTCCTTGGTGCGCTCCATGACGTCGCGCAACTTGTCACCGAACTCACCGCCGGCAATGATCTTGGTGATGCGGGAGTTTTCCACTTCCAGCTTCGTCCAATCGCAGGCAGCAATATGGTTGGTGGTGCCTGCTATCACGCCGCAGCCATCTTCCTTGAACGGATGGAACATCCACGGCCGGCCTGTAATGTGTCCTGGCAGATAGGTCTTGCCAAAGTGCTCATTGCCGCGCCAGGTGGCTTGGGTGAGTTCTGGGTTGTAGAACTCGCGCTTGGAATCCCAGTATTCGTCGTGGTTGGTGAAGGACAGGTCTGTGCCTTCGGGGTCGGTAATCCGAACGCGCTTGGCCGAACGAATGCGATCCCAGGCCCATTTGTCCATGGCGTTAATCACCTCGATGGGCATGGCATGCGCGGGTGAAGCCAGAATTTCAGGCGTGATGAAAGGCATGCGCTGGATCTTGATGAAGCGCTCAGCCAGTACAGGGCCACCGTAGCCCATGAGGATCTTGTCGTATTTCTGCTTCTTCTCTTCCTCTTCCCACATGTCCATCCACTCAGCGAGTTCTTTGGTGCGGAACAGGTAGTAATCCACTTCATCAGCGCCCACCCATTGAGGGATGGGCCCGCGATCAATCTTTTGAATCTCGTACTTGACCTTGTACTTTTCAAGAATGCGCTGGCAGGCCTGGATGGTGAGTTCGCTGTGCCAGTTGTCTACCCGAAGCAGGACACGTTCACCCTCTTTCAGGTCCCAGCAGGCATTCAGCCCGTGGTTGTAGGGGCGGCGTGCCACGTGCTCGAGATAGGGCATCAGCTGGTCTGTGCTGGTGATATCCACGAACGGCGGGCAACGCGGAGGGCGGGAACCCACCAGAGGAGGAGCGCCATGAGTAGGTAGCCCGTCAGGCTTGGCTGGTGAATTAGGGCCAGGGTTAGGAAAGGAATTCTTTTGCATGGTTGCTCCTTACAGAATCAATGAATAGTGAAAGATCGCGGCGCCAGGCGGCGCGCGGCAGAAATACGTGTCGGCAGGGTGTGGGCCAGGTGCATGAGTGCGCCGCAGCCAGCCAACATAGACAGGCACCAGACAGAAACGCGCAACCCGGAAGGCCAGGCCAGAGGCAACAGTGACACCAAGGCCGCACTGGCCATGCAGGCCAACGGCATGGTCACCGCCATCGCTGCAACGCGGAAAGCCCAAAGCTGCGGACGCCACGCCTGGCCTTGCGCCAAGCTCGAATGGCCGAACAAACAAAACATCAACATCCAGGCGTTGCTCCAAGGAAAGGCCGTGATGTGCTGCAAATCCATGGTGCTCATGGCAGCATCCCATAGTGAGCCAGACGCGCAGCGGGAGAGAAACAGAATCGCTTCGTCACGCGTTGAATCCAACGCCGCCGCGATAGCCGCCCCCGTCCACCACACCAATCGCATCACTTTGTCCCGGCTACTGGTCTCGGGCGGTCAGTCAACCTGGGCGCCAGAGCGCTTAACGGCATCTCCCCAGCGCTTCAATTCAGTACGAATGAATGCAGAAAGTGCCTCCGGTGTGCCTGGCGCAGCTTCCGCACCGCGTTCCTGCAATTGCTTGCGGAGCTCGGGGTCAGCCAGTGCTTTCTGCACCGCGGCATTCAGCCGAGCCACAATAGGCGCTGGGGTGCCGGCGGGAGCCACCACAGCATCCCATGCACCGACCTCGAAACCGGCAACGCCAGACTCGGCGATGGTGGGCAAATCAGGCAGGTTGGCCACGCGGCTGGCGGTACTGACCGCGAGCCCGCGAACGCGGTTGCCCTTGAGTTGGGGTGTCACGTTGGGCATGACTTCAATCATCATGTCGACTTGGCCGGCCAAAAGGTCATTCATGGCTGGTGCACCGCCCCTGTAAGGCACGTGCACCATGTCCAGTTGAGCAGAAGATTTCAGAATCTCTCCGGCCAGGTGAGACGTCGTGCCGTTGCCAGCCGAGGCAAACGTGTACTTGCCTGGCTCGCTGCGCACGAGCTTGAGCAGCTCAGGCATGGTTTTGGCTGGCAGTGTCCCCCGCACCACGACCACTGCCGCAATCCGGCTGAGCTGGCTGATAGGGACAAAGTCTTTTAACGGATCAAAACCTGCGTTCTTGTAGAGCGTGTGGTTGATGGCGAAAGTGCCGTTGGTTCCGTAGAGAAGCGTGTAACCGTCCGCTGGTGCACGGGTTGCCATCTGTGACCCCACATTGCCGCCGGCGCCTGCAAGATTCTCGAAAACGAAAGGCTGACCCAGCTCCTGTGCCACGCGCCCTAGCATCAGCCGGGCCAGGGTGTCCCCGCCCCCGCCCGCCGGGAACGGAACGATGACTTTGATCGGCTTGTTGGGGTACGCGTCTGTGGCCAAAGCGTTGCCGCTAAAAGCCAGCGTAGTCGAGAGAACGCTGGCGGCAGCCATGCCTAAAAGCGCCCGGCGGCTTGAAAACTGAATGCGGAAATCACGTTGCGGAATGTTGGCCACTGCTGCATCCTGAAAAATGAGTTGCCCGAGTATTGCATGCAATTTGACCTTTGTCATGCCGAAGCAGGCTAGTAATTACCATAATTGCATGCAATTGAATGCGCGTTTAGCGTTCAGCAACTGCCGTTACCATCTATCGACATGCTGCATACATTTCACTTTTCGCTCACCTGACGCCACCTTTCCATGGGTTCATTGATTGAAAGCGTCTCTGCCGAGCTTCGGCAACTGGTCCTGGCAGGCGAGCTTGCCCCGGACGAACGGGTGGTAGAGCTCGATCTGGCCGCACGCCTGAACGTTTCGCGTACGCCGCTGCGGCTGGCTTTCGCGGAGCTTGAGCGTGAAGGCTTGTTCGAACGCCTGCCCAAACGCGGGTTTCGCGTGCGCCGCGTCACCCTGGATGAAGTCGCTCAGGCGATTGACGTGCGCGGTGCGCTGGAAGGGTTGGCCGCCCGTACGGCGGCCGAGATGGGCATTTCTGCGGCCGTGCGACAGGAGTTCCGTACCTGTGTCACTGAGGGCCGCCGCTTGGTCGATGCTGCTGCGGCGGGGAACCCTTTGAATTCTGAAGAGTGGATTGCGATGAACATCCGCTTTCACCGGACCTTGATCGTGGCAGCGAACAATCCGGTATTGGCCGCCACGCTGGCTCATGTAGCCAAGACACCTCTTGCGGCGCCGGGTGCAGTGGCACTGGGCGGCATGCAACCTGAGCTTGAGTTCTCCTTTCTCAGCCGGGCTCAGTCAGACCACGAAGACATTGTGGACTCCATAGAAGCTCGGGAAGGCGTTCGCGCCGAGTCCCTGTTGCGCGAACACGCACGTCGTAGCCGCGACAACAAGAGGAGGCTCATTCAGGCCGGGGTGGAATTTCCAAACGGGGGTGCAGCCGTGGTGGCGGCTGAGCGCGCCAAGGCGTCAGCACCGGAGAAGGCGTTTAGTGCTACGCGGTGGGAAGGCGGGATGGGGTAGTTTCTATGTCCTGCTCTTCCCTGTCTGGGGCGACCGGCTAGGGCAAGGTTGTAGGGGGGGGCCGACCCACCTGGGCAAGCGCCGGTTGAGTTGTCCGCGGCGTTTATTAGTTGCCTCTGCGCTTGCTTTGAGGTCGGAGGCCGGGGAGTGCGCCCGGCGGCGCACCTACTCTTTTTGCTCCGCCAAAAACAGTAGGCCCAAAAAGGCGGCCCCAAGTCCGTGTCCCTTCGCTGCGCTACGGGCAAGCTCCGGTGCTCGGTCCAGGGGCGGTGCGGCAGAACTCGCTACTTTCGCTTCGCTCAATACGCTCAAACAGCTGCCGCAAGCTAGTTCACGAAGCAAGAGCATCTTGCAGTGCTCTTGCCCGCCCCTGGACCTGCGCTCCTCGGCACGGCCAAAGGGGTGGGATACCCACTCGGGCCATTGCTTCGCTCGGCCTGGAAACTGTGAGTCGGAAGCGGATCGAGCGCGGCCTTATCCAGCAACCTTCTTTCTCCTCACGCCGCCTTCAGAACTTCCAAGCCACCCATGTACGGTTGCAATGCCTTGGGTATCGTGATGGAGCCATCAGCGTTCTGGCCGTTCTCCAGCAAGGCCACCAATGCTCGGCCCACAGCGAGACCTGAGCCATTGAGCGTGTGCAACAGCTCGTTCTTGCCTTGGGCGTTCTTGAAGCGCGCTTGCATGCGCCTTGCCTGGAATGCCTCGCAGTTGCTGACGGAGGAGATTTCCCTGTAGGTGTTCTGCGCCGGCACCCACACTTCCAGATCGTATGTCTTGGCTGAACCGAAGCCCATGTCGCCCGAACAGAGGAGCACCACGCGGTAAGGCAGTTCCAGTTTTTGCAGCACGGCTTCAGCATGGCCGACCATCTGCTCCAGCGCTTCGTAGCTTTTTTCCGGGTGCGTGATCTGCACCATCTCGACCTTGTCGAACTGGTGTTGACGGATCATGCCCCGGGTGTCACGGCCAGCGCTTCCAGCTTCCGAACGGAAGCATGGCGTGTGGGCCGTCAGGCGGATGGGAAGATCGGCCTCTGCAACGATCTCGCCTCGAATGGTGTTGGTCAGTGTGACCTCTGATGTGGGGATGAGGTAGAGAGATTCGCCCTCGCCTTCCTGGCCGCCTTTTTTGGCTGCGAACAGATCGGCCTCAAATTTTGGCAAGTTGCCAGTTCCACGCAAAGAGTCAGCGTTGACGATGTAAGGCGTATAGCACTCGATATAGCCGTGGTCGTTCGTCTGGATGTCGAGCATGAACTGGGCCAGTGCACGGTGCAACCTGGCAATCGGACCGCGCATGAACGTAAAGCGCGCACCGGCCAGCTTCACGCCGGTTTCAAAATCCAGGCCCAGGGGTTCGCCCAGGGACACGTGATCCCTGACCTCAAAGTCGAACGTACGAGGCGACAGTCCATGGGGAGCCCAGCGGCGAACTTCCACGTTTCCGGATTCATCTTCACCGACCGGCACGCTTTCATGCGGCAGGTTGGGAACGGCTAGCAACAGCGCCTGCATTTCGGTTTGCAACACGTCCAGACGCGCCGCGGAGGCATCAAGCTCGTCTTTGATGGCAGCTACCTGTGCCATGACGTCGTCTGCGCTTTCGCCCTTGGATTTGCGCTGGCCAATCAGCTTGCTGGCGGAATTGCGTTGCGCCTGCAGCTCCTCTGTGCGGGTCTGCAAGGTCTTGCGCTCGGACTCGAGTGCGGTATAGGCCGCGACGTCCAGGTAGGGCTGCGGATTTTTGCGAACAGTCAGGCGTTCTACAACGCCATTCAGGTCTTTACGGAGAAGGAGCGAATCAAGCATGTGCCAATTGTAGGGGCCACGCGTGACTGACCTCGTGCAGGTCGGTGTAGAAAATGAGACTTAACGCAAATGAGAAAGGGTGACTTCGGCCGCGTCTCCCAGCCTGAGCCCTTTAGGCAGCGGAAACTTCACGGTCTCTTCCATGCCATCGAGGGTACGCACGGAAACGGCGCCAAGCTCGCGCAGCCGTTCAATGACTTGCCGCACCAGAATGTCTGGCGCGGAAGCACCTGCTGTCAGACCGATCCGCGCCTTGCCCACCAGCCACTCTGGCTTGAGCTCTTCCGCACTGTCAATCATGTAGCTTTCAGTGCCCAACTTGCGCGCCACCTCGCGCAAACGGTTGGAATTGCTGCTGGTGGGGCTGCCCACCACAATGACCAGGTCGACCTGCGGGCTCAGAAACTTGACGGCGTCTTGCCGATTCTGAGTGGCATAGCAAATGTCTTGCTGCTTAGGTTCCCGCACATGAGGGAACCGTGCCTTCACCGCTGCAGATATTTCGGCTGCATCGTCCACGCTCAAGGTGGTCTGCGTAACGACCGCCAGTTTTTCAGTCTGGTCCGGCTGGATCCGGCTGACATCCGCCACGTCTTCGACCAGATGGATGCCGCCGTCCAACTGCCCCATGGTGCCTTCCACTTCCGGGTGGCCCTTGTGGCCGATCATGATGAATTCGTAGCCCTCTTTACGAAGCTTGGCCACTTCCACGTGCACCTTGCTGACCAGCGGGCAAGTGGCGTCAAACACATTGAATCCACGTGCCTCGGCTTCTCTTTCCACAGACTTTGGCACGCCATGGGCGCTGAAGACCAACGTCGCGCCCGGGGGCACATCAGCCAGATCTTCAATGAAAATCGCGCCTTTGGCTTTGAGGTCATTGACCACATAGGTGTTGTGAACGATTTCGTGGCGCACGTAAATGGGCCGGCCAAACTTGGCAATAGCGCGTTCCACGATTTCGATGGCGCGATCCACCCCGGCGCAAAAGCCCCGGGGAGCCGCCAGCAGGATCTCGGCTTCAGCCATCAGAGCACTCCGATCACATGCACTTCGAAGGTCACGGCCTGACCGGCCAGTGGATGGTTGAAATCCAGTTGCAGTGCGCCGTCTTCCCGCACCGCACGCACAACCGCAGCAAACTGGCCTTGGCCGTCGGGTGTAGGCAACTGCACCACTTCTCCCACCGCGTATTTCTCCAAAGGGTCGCCCATGTCATTGAGCTCTTTGCGCGCAAGCCATTGCACCATGTCTGGATTGCGCTCTCCAAAGGCCTCACCGGCGGGAATTTCGAGCGTAGTGCGCACCCCCTCTTCCATTCCAATCAGGCGCTCCTCCACCGCAGGCGACAACTCTCCCGTGCCCAAAGAAAGGGTGGCTGGCTTGCCTTCGAACGTGTTGATCACGTCCCCCTGGGGGCCGGCCAGGCGGTAATGCAAGGTAAGAAAAGAGCCTGGTTCTATCGTGGCGGTCATGCAATATTCCATAAACTACAGCGCCTATTTTATGAAATGCGCCCGTCAGGTGTGTTCGCGGGCTTTTCCGGGCTTTTGAAAGCCATCTGGAAAAGCCTGCGAGCAGGCTCCACGGGCCAGAAATGTGTTTTGAAAGATCTCCCACTAGACGCTCGCCCCCGCGAGAAACTTCTTGCACGCGGGGCCTCGGCCCTGAGCGATGTCGAACTGCTGGCCTTGCTGCTGCGCACCGGCATGGCCGGAAAAAACGTGCTGCATCTGGCGCAGGAGTTGCTGGACACCTTTGGTGGCATAGCTGGCCTGCTCCAGACGGGTGCCGATGACCTGAAGCGAATCAAGGGCCTGGGAGGCCCAGCCAAACGGGCTGAGCTTTTGGCCGTACTCGAATTGGCCCGGCGAGCGCTGTCGCAGCAGTTGAGTGAACGCTCAGCGTTTGAATCTCCCGGCGCGGTCAAAGACTATCTGAAATTGCACCTCGCCAATCGGCCGCACGAAGTCTTTGCCGTCATTTTTCTGAACTGCCAGAATCGCTTGATCGCCCTTGAAGAAATGTTTCGGGGCACGCTCACCCAAACCAGCGTCTACCCCCGGGAAGTCGTTCTGCGCGCCCTGCATCACAACGCAGCCGCAGTAGTTCTGGCACACAACCACCCCAGCGGGAGCGTTCAGCCTAGCCGCGCCGATGAAGCCCTGACCAAAACCCTGAAGTCTGCATTGGCCTTGGTGGATGTGCGCGTGCTGGACCACGTGATCGTGGCGCCGGGACAGGCTCTTTCAATGGCAGAAGAAGGCTTTGTAACCTAGCAATTACAGCAACATGGTCCGGCTTTTTCGCTTCCATCAGGCCGATGTGTAAAACTAGCTCCATGAAGAGCAATTCGCTGCAAGATCTCAAGAAGCTGCGTCAGGAGCTGGCGGAGCGCCAAGCCAAGGCCGCCGCGCAAGAGGCCGCCCGGCTGCAAGCGCAGAACAAGGCCCGGCAGGATCAGGACCTGTTTGCGCGTGCCATAGGAGCCACGCAGCCCCTGCGCCAGAGCGCACGGGTACACCACCGCCCAGAACCGGCCCCACCCTTGCCGATTCAACGCCAGCGTGACGAGCAAGCCGTGCTGCGCGAAGCCCTGTCAGATGAATTTGACGCATCAACGCTGCTGCAAGTCGATGCGCACCTGAGCTATTTGCGCCCGGGATTGGGCCCCGACGTGACCTCGCGCCTTCGGCGCGGCCACTGGGCCGTGCAACGCGAGGTCGACCTGCATGGCCTGCGTGTAGAAGAGGCGCGTGAGACTCTGTCCGCATTCCTGCGCGAATCACATCGGGCCGGCATCCGATGCGTGCGGGTGGTGCACGGCAAAGGCCTGGGTTCACCTGGGAAGACCCCGGTACTCAAGGGCAAAGTACACGGCTGGTTGGTGCAAAAAAACGAGGTACTGGCCTTCGTGCAAGCCAAGCCCCTGGAAGGTGGCGCTGGTGCGCTCGTAGTCCTTTTACAGGCAGGTCGTGGGACCTGACGTCTCAGCTCTGCATGCCCCTCGGCTGCAGCGCTACACGCAGGTTGTTTCAACCGTGCGTGTTGCGCATCCAGTCGGCTGTCTGAAAAAAGCTGTTGGCAAGCCGTGTACGCAGGCCCTCTTCCACGCCGGTTTCCTGCATGGCCTGGTTCATGCACGCCAGCCATTGATCGCGTTCAAGGATACCGATGGAAAACGGCATGTGGCGCATGCGCAGGCGCGGGTGACCAAAACGTTGCTCATAGTGGGCGGGGCCACCGAGCCAGCCGCACAGAAACCAGAAGAGTTTTTGCCTGGCGTCCGCCAGCATACTGCCGTGGGTAGCCCGTAGCGCGGCATAGCCAGGCTCCAAGTCCATCAGGTCATAGAAACGATCGACCAACAGGCGGACAGCGTCTTCACCACCAATTCGCTCGAATGGGGTGATCTCGGAAGAGTTCTCAGTCAAAAAAGGACCCGCTTGTAAAAAAATTGGCAGCCCCTTGGCTGCGTCTTGGAACATTCGCACGTTCCTGAGCATTTTACGAAGTCGTGGTTTTCCCGGAATCTGGCCCCACAGGGAGGTCGATCGAGTCAGTTGGCTCAGATGCGCTCGGCTCGGCCTTCAGCTCGCTTTGTTCGACTTCATCATCCGGGAATGCATCTGCAATAGCGCCATCCCCTGCCCCAAAATCCAGGCGCAGCGGGTCACCGTAGTCACGCCGGACGTTGATACTGCTCTTTTCTCCGACTGAACTCAGATGGCGCTTGAGCCAGCGCTGCGCAGACTGCGTACCCAATGCAAACAGCTTCTCCATGGTCGCCTTTTGCGGGGACGCCTTGCTGGAGGGCGGCAACTCAAGCATTGCTTTTCCGCCATCTATGCGATGCAGGCGGATTTGCTTGAGCCCCTCTTCCGCCACACCTTTCTCCACCATGTCGTTGATCAAGGCGATGGTGCGCATCTGCGCGATGACACTGGCATTGAAGGTAATGTCGTTGACACGATCAAGAATCTCCGCTGTCGTCTTGGGATGGCCAGGCCGCTTGAGCGGGCTGATCTGCACCAGCAGCACATCGTTGGTATCGCATTGTTCTATAAGCGGCCTGAAAGCGGGATTGGCTGAGTAACCACCGTCCCAATACTGGCGCCCATCTATCTCTGGCGCATGAAACAGCATAGGCAGACACGCCGAAGCCATCACGGCCTTGGCGGTCAGGCGTTTGCCGGTAAAAATCTCAGCGCGACCGGTCTCGACATCCGTCGCGCAGACAAACACTTTCGGCGTTTGAAGCCGCGCAAGAAGATCAAAATCAATCTCGGATTCAATAAGCTTGCGAAGCGGGTTGTAGTCCAGAGGGTTCGATTGATAAGGAGACGCCCTACCCAAGGCGCCAGGCAGCGCGCCCATCATCAGGCGAGCCATTCTGCCGGGGCCTTCGCTGATTTCGCCCATCAGCGTGACTTTGTTCCACACATTGGCCAGCGACGCACGAGCGCCCTCCCCTGGGTCCTCCCCGGCAGCCTGTGCGCTGGCCCACCCGTGCGCGAGCGCCACCGCGTTGACTGCGCCCGCGCTCGTTCCGCTAATACCGTCCAAGGACAGGCGTCCGTCCGCCAGGAGGGCATCCAGAACACCCCAGGTAAAGGCGCCATGCGCCCCACCGCCTTGCAAGGCGAGATTGATCGGCTTTTGCTCTTTCATGGCCGCCAGTGAACCACACACTGGCGTCAAAAAAATAGGATTAGCTCTCTATTTCGGTATGCAAAACTACCGCGCTCCGATGGGGTGCATGACCGACTTCTCACGCGCAGCGTCGCGAAGGTGCAAACGCATGAAATCAGCGGCTGCATCGCGCTGATCGGAAAGCAAGAGGTCAATCAGGGTCAGATGCTCCTTGCAGCGAAGCGCAGCCGCAGAGCGGTTGACCGCTTTTCCATACTCCATCAGTCGACGCAAACGATTCAAACGCCGCAACGCCTCCAGGATAAACACATTGCCAGACGAAGTGGCAATGATTTCATGAAGCCGGGTGTTGGCGTCAAAGAGCTGGGCCGGAGAAGCCCATTCCACGGCACCGTCTACAAGCGCTTGCTGTTCGGCCCTGCATTTCACGAGCCCTTCTCGGTCCAGCCGGTAAGTGGGCTCCAGAAGGCCTGCAGGCTCCAACAGGATGCGCATCCGATAACCCTGGTCATAGGCTGCCGCGGAATTGAGTATGGGGAGAAACTGCCAACCGTGGCCGGGTAGCCGCTCAATCCAGCCCTCTTGAGTAATGCGCCTAAGCACATCCGCCAATTGGCTGCGAGTGAGCGCATAGCGCCGCATCAATTCATTCTCAGTGGCGCGCTCGGGTAAGGCGCCACTGAGCCTGTCTTCTGCGATCTTCAGATAGATGGGCTCGTCCTCGTCCGCCGGCGGTAGAGCGGGTTCATTTGCAGGCCCGCGCGCAGCCGACACCGCATAGCCACCTTCAGGCCTGGCGACGATCACGCCACGCTGCGCCAGGATCTGCAGCGCTTCTCGCACAGGAGAACGCGAGACTCGAAAGCGGCTCGCCAGGCTTCGCTCGGGCAAGGCCGTGCCCTCTGCGATGTTTTCCTGACGGATCCAGAGTTCAGCGTTGTTGGCGAGTTGTTCAGCGAGACTGACTCGGGTCATTCTTCAAGCGGTAACCGATAAAAACACAATGGTAGCGCGCCAGCTATGGCTTGCCCGCATAGAACCCGTTCCTAAAAGCCATACAAGCGAGCAGCGTTGTCCACCATGATGCGCTGAAATATTTCCGCATCTCCGGCCCAACTGCGCACCTGATCAAGCGAGGCTCCGTCATTGATAAGGCGAAATGGTTCTACCTGGCTCAAGTCTCCACCGCGATTCGTGGAGCTGCCAGTGTGCGGCCAATCCGATGCCCATAGCAAATTATGGGCAGCCGTCTCAATGTACTTTCGCGCGAACGGTGCCAGATCCTCGTAGCCCGGCAACCTGGAAGCACGGTAGGGAGCAGAGAGCTTCACATAAACATGGCCGTCACCCAAAAGCTCAAGCACGGTCCCGAAACCTGGTTGCGCCAAGCCTTTTTCGGCTTTCAGTCCTGCAAAGTGGTCCAGAACCACCGGCGTGGGTGCCTGGGCAATGAGGTCAGCAACACTGGCAATCACATTCGCATCCGCGTAGATCTGGATGGACCACCCGGGTGACTCAACCACTCGAAACGCCTCCGTGAGCAAAGCTTTGGCCTTGGCCGGGCTCTGTTCACCCTTGACTTCCAGATTCAACCGGATGGACCTGACGCCCGCTACATGCAGTGCGTCGACCTCAGCGGCGCTGATACGCGCCAAGTCAATCACGGCGACACCCCGAGCCCGGGCAGGGCCAAGTTCCCGAAGCGCATCCAACAGGCAGCTGTTGTCAGTTCCGTACCCACTAGGCTGCACCAGGATGATTCGGTCGATGCCAAGGCGGCGCTCAAACGCCAGCAAATCAGCGGTCACTGCCGACGCCGGTGTGTAGCTTCGTTCAGCAACATAGGCGAAACGCGCCGGATCGAATACGTGCACATGGCAATCGCAACTACCCGCAGGCAAAGCGACACCAGGAGATCGTACGTGGTCCATCGTGACACCCGAGCCCACGCTTGAAGCGGCGTCGCTGCCCGTTTGCCCGTTCACGGGATCAGCCCCCGACAGCCTTGCAACCATGTGATTTTTCTCCAGAAACAGAAGGCCAAAGCCCGGAAATTGAAGGCCTTTCGCCTGGTTCAATCATACGACCACATCGGAACACTGCAACTACATAAAACCACAAAATAACCATTTAATTAGGGTATACCCGGGTATTTACATCGTATTATTGGTATTTTATGATCTCATAAATCCATTTACCACAGATGCTGAGCCATGAATGCCTGGTTCAGCCAGAAAGAGACCCCATGTCCCTCTCCGCCTCTGCACCGCGTGCGGCCGTCTTGCGCCCTTCCGATCTTCCCAATCACGACCGTGGAGGTGGCGCCAGCACCATCGCGCTGGTTGGTCCGTCCTGCGGCGCGTCTTCGTTCATCAATGGCATTACCTCGTTCGCGCCCGGCACGAAGATTCCATTTCACAGCCATAACTGCGAGGAAAGCGTCATGCTTTTGGAGGGTGACGCCATATTGGATATCGAGGGCCAGGAATCTGTGCGGCTACAGCCGCTGGACACCACATGGTTACCGCCCAACCTCCCCCACCGCTTTCGCAACCTTTCCGACGCAGAGCCGATGAAGATCCTCTGGATCTATGCCCGTGTCGATGCCACTCGCACGCTGTCGGAAACGGGCCAGACGAACTTCGTTTCCGCCGAACACGGCAAGAAGTCATAGCTCGAGACAAATCGTTCAAGCCATTCGCATTCCATAAATAAAGAGGACACATCCATGCATCGCCGTCAACTGACTCTCAGCGCCATCGCCCTGCTGTGCGCGTCACCGCTCGTGGCCACCGCGCAGGCCTACCCTGAGAAACCAGTCACGATCATCGTGCCGTTTCAGGCCGGTGGCGGAAGCGACAACATTGCGCGGCTAATCGCCAATAAGCTGAACGAGAAGACCGGCAAGACTTTCATCATCGATAACCGGGGCGGTGGCGGAACCAACATAGGAAACGAGCTTGCAGCAAGAGCCAATCCAGATGGCTACACACTGCTGCTTGGACAGTTCACGCTGTCGGTGAACCCTTATCTGTACAACAACCTTCGTTATAAAGCCGATGGATTCACGCCAGTCGTGCACATCGCCAACGCGCCCACGGTGCTGATTGTTCCCAGCAATTCCGCCATCAAAGATGTGGCAGGTCTGACTGCCGCGGCGAAGGCAAATCCTGGAAAACTGAACTATGGATCCGGCGGTTCCGGTACTTCGGTGCATTTGGCTGGCGAGCTTTTCAAGCTGACGACACGGACTGACATGACTCACATCCCCTACAAGGGCAGTGCGCCAGCCATGACCGATCTCATCGGTGGCCAGATTCAGATGATGTTCGACACCTCAACCTCGGCGATTTCATTCGTCAAGGGCGGGAAAGTGCGTGCCATTGGAATGGCTGCGGACCAAAGGCTGAAGGTACTGCCGGATGTGCCCACCTTTGCTGAACAGGGCATGAAAGACTTTGACGTGCCCGCCTGGTACGGGTTTGTGGCACCGGCCGGAACGCCGGCGCCGATAGTCCAATGGCTCAATACACAGGTCAACGCTGTTCTGAGAGACCCCGCAGTCGTCACTCAGCTCGACGGCATTGGCGCCATCGGTGTGGGCGGTACGCCTCAGCAGATGGGAGAGTTCATGAAAGCGCAGTCAGCTCGTTGGGCCCGCGTCATCAAAGAATCGAACATCAAGCTCGACTAGTTCCCCAAATTCAAGAAGTTAGAAAGATTACTGATGAAATTGCTCGTTCTCCCTGGTGACGGTATAGGCCCCGAAATCGTTGCGGCCGCCGTTCATGTACTCAAGGCCGCTGATGCCAAATTCAAACTCGGCTTCGAGTATGACTACGACGAAGTCGGCTTCGCATCACTGGACAAGCATGGCACCACGCTCAGAGATGAAACCCTGCAAAACGCCCGTGGCTATGACGGCATCATCCTCGGCACCCAATCACATGCCGACTATCCTCGCCCGGAAAAAGGAGGCCACAACATTTCGGCCGCGTTCCGCGTGAAGCTGGATCTGTACGCCAACGTTCGTCCCGCGCGCACCCGCCCTTTTCTGCCCTCGAACATGAAACCGGGCAAGACCATGGATCTGGTCATCATGCGCGAGGCCACTGAGGGTTTCTATCCAGACAGGAACATGGCCATGGGTTGGGGCGAAATGATGCCGTCGCCCGACATGGCCATTTCAGTGCGCAAGATCACACGCCACTGCAGTGAGCGCATTGCGCGCCGTGCTTTTGAACTTGCAATGAAGCGAAGCAAGAAAGTCACCGCCATTCACAAAGCGAACAGCTTCCACATGACAGACGGTCTTTTCCTGGAAAGCGTGAGATCAGTGGCTAAGGAGTTCCCAGAGGTCCAGCTGGACGATCTGCTGGTAGACGCTTCAACCGCTTACCTGGTTCGCAACCCGGAACGATTCGACGTGCTGGTGGCAGAAAACTTCTACGCGGACATCTTGTCGGATCTGGCCTCCGAACTATCCGGAAGCCTGGGGCTTGCGGGATCGATCATGGCCGGTGACACATTGTGCTGCGCGCAGGCCCAGCACGGCTCCGCGCCAGATATCCAGGGCCAGGACAAGGCCAACCCGGCATCGATGATTCTTTCGGTCGCCATGCTGGTGAACTGGCTGGGCGAGCAACGCCAATCTACCGCGCTGATAGAGGCCGCCAAGGCCATTGATGCCGCGGTGGATGCCACGCTGGAAAACCCCTCCTATCGCACCGCAGACCTGGGCGGAACACTGGGGTGCAAAGCGTTCAGCGAACGTGTAGCAGCGGCGCTGTGACGACACCCAGAGCCTGGTGAGGGCCTGAATAACCAACCGAAAATGGGCCGCAATGGCCCATTTGTGCTATGGGCACGATAGGCACTGTGGGCGCTCCAAGTCCAATCGCCTCCATTGCGAACCATTTGAAGAAAACATTGACATGACAAAATCCATTACGACCATCAATCCTTCCACCGGGCAGCCACTGGCCACCTATGAAGGCTGGGATCATGCGGGCATCGATCAGGCAGTGAACGCTGCGCACACAGCTGCCGTAGCCTGGGGGAAACAAGCACTGGAGGTACGCACCAGCGCTGCACGGCGATTGGCCGAGCACTTGCGCGCTCAAAAAGACCGATTCGCGCACCTCATCACTTCGGAGATGGGCAAGCCGCTGGGTGAAGCTGCCGGCGAGCTGGAAAAATCTGCAGTCACCGCGCTCTACTATGCCGACAATGCGCAGCGTCTCCTGGCGGACGAGAATGTCGACATTGAAGGAGCAGACGCATGGGTCAGCTACGAACCCATAGGCCTGGTGTTGGCGGTGATGCCATGGAATTTCCCGGTTTGGCAGGTGATGCGCTTCGCGCTCCCGGCCATCGTGTCGGGCAACGGCATCTTGCTCAAACACTCGCCCAATGTGACCGGGTGCGCGTTGGCTCTGCAGCAACTTTTCGAGGATGCAGGCCTGCCCAAGCACTTGCTGACCACGCTACTCATTGCGGAATCTGAAGTCCCTGCCCAAATCGAGCGCCTGATCGCGGACGACCGCATCGCAGCGGTCACGCTGACAGGATCCAACCGGGCTGGCGCCGCCGTAGGCTCAGCGGCAGGCCGGGCATCTAAAAAGTCCGTTCTGGAGCTGGGTGGATCTGATGCCTTCGTGGTGCTTGACGACGCCGACGTTCCAGCGGCGGCCGAAGCGGCTGTCAAAGCGCGTTTTCAGAACGCGGGGCAAAGCTGCGTCTGCGCCAAGCGGTTCATCGTTTCCGAGAAGGTGGCGGCTGAGTTCACCGAACGGTTCGTTGAAGGCACTCGCGCACTCTCCGTGGGCGACCCCACGATCGATTCCACCCGCATGGGCCCCATGGCACGCTCCGATCTGCGCAGCGCCTTGCAGCGGCAAATCGACCAATCGGTGGAAGCTGGTGGAAAGCTTCTGACCGGGGGCCACGCGAGGGACGGAGATGGCTTTTTCTTCGAACCCACCATCATCGCGAACGCACAGCCCGGCATGGCTGTTTTCGATGAAGAAACATTCGGCCCGGTAGCAGCCATTGCTGTGGCGCGCGATGACGCACAAGCCATTGAACTGGCCAACGCTACACCGTTTGGGCTTTCGCTCAGCATCTGGACCGCAAAGCCCGAGCGCGGCGTGCGCGTTGCCAGGCAAATCACTTCAGGGGCGGCGTTCATCAATGCCATCACAGCATCCGACGCACGCGTTCCCTTCGGAGGCACGAAAAAGTCTGGTTATGGGCGTGAACTTGCCGCCGCCGGGGTGCGGGAGTTTTCCAACATAAGAACCTATTGGGCTGCTCGCGCTTCTTGAAACTCAGAAGGGCCTCGCATGCGCGGCGTGGCATAGGCAGGCAGCCGGCTTGATGCCCGGCTTGCCTGCGTGCTTACCCCAGCTTCTTCACGGACGCCCGCTCGCGCATGCGTGCGCTGTGAGCAGCCACACGGGGGAACTCGGCAATATCCACCGCGTCGCTTTCCAGCCAACCGGCTATCGTGTAGAGGTACCCGTCGGCCACAGTGAATTGGTCACCCATGACCCAGGGCTTGTCGCCGAGGTAATGGTTTTCGATCACCGCAAAACCATCCCGCATGTTCTGGGGCACCTTGGCGCGCATGGAAGCCTGCGCAGCTTCATCGTCCGCCCAGCGCGAGGCGCGCGGCCTGTGCGCGTGTGAGATGTGCAGAGTTGAAGCCAGGTAGGCGTTGAATTCCTGCATGCGTGCCAGCGCGAAGGGGTCATTCAACGGCGCCAGATTGGCCTGGGGATGGGTTTGCGCCACGTAGAGCAGCAAGGCGGGCACTTCGGTCAGGACACCTTGGGGAGTCACCAACGCAGGCACGCGGCTCTTGGGGTTGATGGCCAGGTACTCCGGGCTGCGCTGCTGGTTGTCGGCGAAGCTGAGCGTTTTCAGATTGAAATCAGCATTGGCTTCGTACAGGGCGATCAGCACTGCTTGAGCGCAGGTTCCTGGGACGAAGAAAAGCGTGGTGTCGGATTTGGTCATGTTGTGGCTCCTTTTTTATGAAAATTTGATGGTCAAGACAGGCATGAAGGCGAGCTCATGCCTTTTTATTCGGCTGCTTACTCAGCTGCTGCACGCAAGGTTTCAACGACAGGCCGACGCAAGACTTCGCGCAGGCCCCACCAACCCGCGGCCAATGCCAGCAAGGCACCGGCAGCACTGCCAGCCACCAGCACCCAGGGTGAGGCAGTCCATTGAAAGTCAAACACGTAGCGCGCCATGGCCCAGCCAACAGCCACAGCCACCGCGCTGGCCAGAAAGCCTGCGAGCAAGCCCACGCCCAGGAGTTCAGCACGTTGCACGCGACCCAGCAACTGGCTGCTGGCGCCCACCGCTCTCATGATGGCAAATTCACGTGCACGCTCCTCACGCGTGGCTGTAACGGAAGCGAACAGCACGATCAGGCCCGCTACCAGCGTAAAGCCGAAGAGAAATTCCACAGCGCGAATCACCTGGTCCAGCACACGTTGAATCTGAGCCAGCGTCGCGCTCATATCCACATTGGTCACGTTGGGAAACTGCCTGACCAGTGTGTTGTCAAACCCCTGTTGTGCAGGCGCGCGGAATGCTGCCAGGTAGGTAATGGGTAGATCCGGCATCTGCGCCACGGGGAACATGACGAAGAAATTGGCATGCATGGAACTCCAATCCACCTTGCGCAGCGAGGTGATTTTCGCTTCAGCCGGCATGCCTCCGATGTCAAACCGCAGTGAATCCCCCATCTTGAGGCCCAGTGTCTCGGCAATGCCCTCTTCCACACTGATAGCACCCGCCTCGCCCTCCACCCACTTGCCGGCGGTTACCTCATTATGTGGAGGGCGCTCCGAGGCGTTGGAAAGATTGAACTCACGGTCTACCAGGCGCTTGGCCCGGTCATCGGTATATTTGTCAGGCGAGGTCTCCTGGCCGTTGATGGCCACCAACCGCCCGCGAAACATGGGGTACCAATCAAGGTTTTCCACACCGGCTTGCTTCAGATTGGCGCGAAACGCATCGCCTTGCTCCGGCATGATGTTAATGACAAAGCGGTTGGGGGCATCGGCTGGCGTCGCCTGACGCCAGCTACTGACCAAGTCCGTGCGCAACAAAACCAGCAGCACCAGGGCCAGCAACCCCACAGCCAGGCTACTGACTTGCACCATGGCATAAGCAGGCCGTGCTGAAATCTGGCGGGTGGCCAGCACCAGCCAACGCGGCGCGGTGGCTTCATTGACTACACGGCGCAATAGCTTGACGGCAGCCCAGGACAACAGGGCGAATATGGCCACCGCTCCCGCAAAGCCACCCACCGCGATCATCCCCAGGTTCAAATCTGAACTGACGGCGAGCAACAAAGCGGCAAAGCCGGCAACGCCCAGCCCCAGCACGGCCAGGGATGCTGGCCGCAAAGCGCCCACATCGCGCCGAATGACCCGCAGGGGTGGCACCTGGGCCAGCTGCAAAACCGGAGGAAGACCAAAGGCTACCAGCAGCGTAAGACCGATGCCCACGCCGAAGGCCACCGGCCAGAAGCTTGCCGCTGGCAGAGCGGTGTCGACCAGCCCAGAGAGCATGGCAACGAATATGTAATGCACCGCAAAGCCAATGGCCACCCCGACCAGGCTGGAAGCCAGGCCAGCCAGCAGAAACTCAATGGTGTAGGCCCCTGCTATCGAACGCTGAGGCAAACCCAGCACCCGCAGCATGGCGCAGTCGTCAAGGTGCCGGGCAGCAAACCCGCGCGCCGCCAGTGCCACCGCCACAGCAGAGAGCAACGCGGCCAGCAGCGCCACGAGGTTCAGGAATTTCTCTGCGCGATCAAGCGTCGTGCGCATTTCCGGGCGCCCTCCCTCCAGGGATTCGAGTCGCACGCCGTGAATATCCGGGTTCTTCAATTGGGCGTCGGCCCAGCTTTGGTAGCGCTTGACGGCGGCATCCTCACCGGCAAGAGCCAGGCGGTAGGTAATGCGGCTGGCCGGTTGCACCAGGCTGGTGGCGGCAAGATCCGCCTCATTGATCATCACGCGAGGCGCAAAGCTCATGAAACCGCCGCCCCGATCAGGCTCGAACGTGATCAGTCGCGTCACGCGAAGGCTGCTGTCTCCCAGCAGAAGCTTGTCGCCCACCTTGAGATTGAGAGCTTCAAGAAGCGGCGCCTCGACCCAGGTTTCTCCGCGCGCAGGAATCTCGCGGGTGGTGGCGCCGGTAGTGTCGCTTGTGGCTTGCGATAGTCTCAGACTGCCACGCAAAGGATAACCAGGCGTGACCGCTTTCAACGCGACGAGTCGGCTCGCCCCACCCTGCTCGTCGCCTGCTCGCCCCATCGTTGGGAAGCCTAGCGTCAGTGCGCTCTGAAGGCCCAGCTTTTCGGCCTCCCGCCGCCATTCTTCGGCCGGTGGGTTGTCTGTGACGACCACGGCATCACCACCGAGCAGTTGCCGTGCATCTCTTTCCAAGCCTGACTGCAAGCGGTCGGAAAAGAACCCCACCGCAGTGAGCGCAGCGACGGCCAGAGTGACCGCCACCATGAGCAAGCGCAATTCGCCAGAGCGAAGATCACGCCAAAGGGTACGCCAACCCAGGGCGGAAGCAGATGAATTCGTCGTCATTGCCCGTAACCTTAGCGTAAATGCCAAAGGATGCTCCGGTGAAGTGGCATGTGCTGGCCAAAATTTGGCCAGACAAGCTGTAGAACCCCGGGGAACCTCACCGCTCTCGTGCTCTGGCTTCCAATTCGCGGCGAAGTTCCTTCCTGGTCACGGCTTCTTTGAAGCGCCGCTTTTCGTCAGGGCTGAATGGGCGAAGAGGCGTCACCGGCACGGGCTTATTGGCCTCATCCACGGCCACCATGGTGAAAAAGCACGAATTGACGTGCCGCGCCTCCTGAGTGCGAATGTTTTCCGCCACCACCTTGATGCCAATTTCCATGGAGGACGTACCGGTGTGGTTGACGGAGGCCAGGAAGGTCACCAATTCCCCTACATAGATGGGTTGCCTGAAAACCACCTGATCCACGGACAAGGTCACCACATACCGGGCTGCATAGCGTGAAGCACAGGCATAAGCCACCTGGTCAAGAAGCTTCAGGATGGTGCCGCCATGAACGTTGCCTGAAAAATTGGCCGTGTCGGGGGTCATCAGGACCGTCATGGAAAGTTGGTGCGCGGGCATATTCATGTTGATCTCCAGCAAATCGTGGCTTGCCCGTGATCTTAGAACGTGTTTACGATCTATCCGGGGTCGCGCAAGTGCCGCGGTTGCTCAGGCTGTTTCCGGAGACCGCCAAGCCCCAGCCTGGCATCCTCGCACCGGTCATACCCCCACGCCTGACACCGGTTCCGCCGATTGGTCGATCCGCATTGTGAGGTGTGCCGTCAACTTGGAGACCCCCTCCATACGAGCGCGCATCAAAACCCGGGGACTGCCTTATTCAGTCCTACCTTCAAATCACGCTTGATTTCCTTGCTCCGCAATGCCAGCGCATGTATGCCGGAAAAATCGAACTGTTCCAACATTTCATTGAGCCGTGCGGTGAATGGGGCATAGGTGGCCTCCTGGCAATGGGATTCGATCCAGTTTTCAATGTCAGTGAGACGGCCATGCAGCGCCAGATTGGCGAGTTCATTTAAGGCCAGATCATCCGGCAGGGCATGCCGGGGAAGGACTAAATCCTGCGGCAGTTCGCCATAACGTGCCTCGCTCTGAGGGACAACAGACCAATTCGAATCCGCGTCCCTGGTCGCAGGAATGAACAATGTAAAAGAAAACGTTGAGCCTTGACCGAGCGTGCTGGACACGCGCAAGGTGCTGCCCATGGCCGAAAGAATCCGCTGGGCAATGATCAACCCCAATCCTGTGCTTCCGCTTGCGACCTGGATATGCTGAAAGGCGTCGAATATATCGAGATTGGGAGGCAGCTCAATACCTATTCCTGTATCGATCACAGCAAAATTTAAATTACTCCCCCCTTCGTCAGAATCCAGAGTAACCAACAAGCTTACAACCCCATCTCGGGTAAATTTTGCAGCATTAGAGAGCAAATTCAGAAGTACTTGCTTCAGTCGATTGCCATCCACGTTAATCGACTTGAGAATTCTTTCTGGCAGTTGGCAGCGGAAGCGATTGTTCTGCTTTGAACACAAGGCTACTGCATATTCCGAAACATCGTTGATTAAAAACATCAAATCTGTTTCAGTGGGCTTGATAGCCAGAGGTTGCAGCTCCAGTTTTGAATAATCTTGCAGCTCGTCGATCAGGTTTAGTTGATATCTAATGTTTCGCTGGATTGAAAGTAGAGATTTTCTCTGAGCATCAGTAGCATCGTTGAGGAGCAGCTCTGCATATCCGTCAATAGTCGCCAGAGGTGCCCGCAGATCATGACTGATATAACCTAAAGTTTCTGTTTTATGCTGATCTTTTATTTTGGCATCAAAAATAGATCTTTGCTGCAACAAATGCGTGCCATTGATCATCAGACAAATAGCAGTTAATGGTACAACTGCCGAAAAAACAAAAACATAACCGACTTGGATAAAGGAAAACTCCACCGGGCCTGCAGGCACCAGGCTTGGTATGAACAAGGTGACGCAGCGGATGAGGTAGACGGTGCATTCAATCGCCAGCGATGTCGAAAGCAAACGGTTAATGAACGACCTATCGCCATGGCGAATTACAGTGAAAAATTGAATTGAAACAAAGACAAATAGAAAAAAAGTAAAACAGATCAGTCTATACTGGTAATTTGGATTTCCCCACATGAACCAAAACACCAGCATCTCAGAAATTGCAGCACAAGGCATAACCACATAAGGCATCAAGGGCTGGTTATAAAATCTTCTGATGCCAAGTGTTTGTACGGCCACACCCAATGTTAATAAATAGTTCCCATAAGATGAATAAGAGTAAATAGTGGGGTTATTATTGAACCATCCGGCATATAAAATTAGCGCCAGAATAGCAATGAAAAATCCCAGCGTATAAAGGCCAATTTTTCTGACACCAATTTGGCTAGAATGATTTGAAAAAAGCAAAGGAATCAGCACAAGCGCTGAAACAAAGGCAGACGTAGCAAAGAATAAGTTGTAGTTGACAATAGTCATCTCTGACACTCTACGAAGTGATTTAATTCACATTCTTGCGTTCGGATAACATGAGCTTTGGTTAATCCAAACAGAGAATTTGGAACGAGTTTTTGCAGTCCAAGGTGGCTTATCTTCAGATGCAAAAATCAGCGCTCGCAGCAGCATCAGACAGCCGGGCCATCCGGCGTTGGTCCAGTCCGCCGGAATGGAGACCGCTCCTGGAGATGCTCCAGGTAGTTTTCAACCCCCGCACCCTCGCGCTCTAGAAAGCGCTCCACGGCGTCCGAGAACGCTGGATGAGCCAGCCAATGCGCACTGTGCGTCTGGACGGGCATGAGCGCCCGGGCCATCTTGTGTTCGCCTTGTGCCCCGCCTTCGAAACTGTCAAAGCCATGGGCAATGCACCATTCGATGGGTTGGTAATAGCAAGCCTCAAAATGCAGGCTGTCTACCCGTTCCAACGCACCCCAGTATCTTCCGTATGCCACAGACGGGTGGCGGGATTCAGCGCCCTCCCTGGCCGTGCCGCGATTGACGCCGATCAGGCTTACAGCCATGGGCTGGCCATCGCGTTCGGCCACAAACAACACCCAGTTTTCGGCCATGGTCCCAGCCATGGCAGCAAAAAATTCAGGCGTCAGGTACGGGGGGTTGCCATGCTCCAGATAGGTGCGCTCATAGCAGCGGTAGAAAAAAGCCCAGTCTTCGGCCGAGATGTCCGCTCCTTGCGCCCAGCGAAAGCTCACGCCTGCGTCACGCACCTTGCGTCTTTCCTGCCGTATTTTCTTGCGCTTTTCTTGCGTTAGCTGGGCCAGAAAATCATCGAAATCTCTGAATGGTCGATCTGTTGAAGAAACGATATCTGGTGCCTGAGCCAACCCTGGTACGGTATTTTTCCAGTGAAACTGCACTTGATGGCGTTCAAGCAATCCGACCGCATCGCACGCAGCTCTGTCCGCCTCATCACCGAACAACACATGCAAAGAAGAAAGCTCCTGTTCGGTACACCAGGCGATCAAGGCCCTGACCAGCGCTTCGCGCGAAGAAGCATCCCTGGCCAATAAACGCGAACCAGGCACCGGCGTAAAAGGCACTGCAACCAGCGCCTTGGGGTAATACTGCAGCCCATGCTCCGCATAAGCGTTGGCCCAGGCCCAGTCAAACACATATTCCCCATAGGAGTGCGATTTGGCATAGAGCGGGCAGGCAGCAGCCAGTTCATCGCCGTCCCACAGCAACATGAAGCGCAGCGCCCAGCCGGTGCGAGGTACCGCACTATCGCTCTCATGCATGGCGCTCAGGTAAGCATGCCGCATGAAAGGCGTAGGCATGGCCTGGCGCGCCAGAAGTGCGTCCCACTCCTGGGCATGGACGCCAGAGGGGGTATCGATGAGCTGAGTGCGAAGGCGGGGTCGTTGTGGCAAAGCGCGGTTCGGGAATAGGGTCTGAAAGTCAATAGGCCTTGGAGTCAAGGCGATTATGTCAACGCGGGAGCAAGCCACTATCGCCCGAGACTCCATGGGCCCTTTGGGAGTGGGGCCAACAACCCGGCAGCAATTGAAGTCAGGTTTGCACCCTGCAGGGCACTGCCATTGGGCAAATTACCCTTATTGACGTACCTGAGCGGAGCCACAGGTCTGCTTGCGACTGCTACCATCCTTGCTTCACCCCAAGAGCCCTGGTCCTGGCGTCCTGAGTTGGATAGTCGCTGAACTTTCCACTCTCCCCAGCAGCATTTCACGACACTAGCATATGACTTTAAGAATCTGTTCGGCGCAGCTCAACCTGATCGTCGGAGACATGCAGGGCAATGCGCAAAAAATCATAGAAGCGGCCAAAGCTGCCTATGCGCAAGGCGCCCGCCTGTTGCTCACACCCGAGCTGTCGATTTGTGCGTATATCGCCGAAGACCTGCTGCTGCGCCCCTCGTTCCTGGCAGCTTGCGATGAGGCCGTCAAATTCGTAGCCAGCGAAACCGCTGGGCTCACCGATATGGCCATTGTGGTGGGTCACCCCGTCGGACGAGATCAGCGCGGCAAGAGTGTGACGGTCACTCACCGCACCAACTCGGCCAGCGTCCTGAAAAACGGCCGTGTCATAGAGAACTACGCTAAGCGCCAACTGCCCAACTATCAGGTGTTTGATGAGAGGCGCTACTTCGTGCCCGGCCAAGGCACCTGTGTTTTCCAGGCGGGAGATGTCAGCGTAGGACTGCTGGTCTGTGAAGACGCATGGTTTGATGAACCTGCAGCATTGGCCAAGGACGCCGGGGCGGAATTGCTGGCAGTGATCAATGCCTCCCCCTTTCACGTGGGCAAAGGCTATGAGCGTGAAGCCATGATGGCCGAGCGCGCCCAGGCTTGCGGGCTCCCCTTGGTCTACACCCATATGGTGGGCGGTCAGGATGAAGTGGTGTTCGAAGGTCAGTCATTTGCTCTGGCTGGTGACGGCACCCTCATGGGACGCGCGCCCAGCTTCGAAGAGAAACTCTTTTATGTGGATGTCGAGCGCAGCGCCAACACACTCGCCCTGAAAGCAGAAACCGCACCCGCTCGCCCGCCCGAAGACGACCTGTGGGATGCGCTGGTCATGGGTGTGCGCGACTACATCCACAAGAACGGCTTCAAGAGCGTCATTCTGGGCCTTTCAGGCGGTATTGATTCGGCCCTGGTGATGGCCATTGCAGTAGATGCCTTGGGCAAGGAACAGGTACACGCGGTGATGATGCCCAGCCCCTATACGGCGGGCATCAGCGTGGAAGATGCGCGTGATATGGCCAATCGCATGGGCGTGAAGTACGACGAAATCTCCATCCGCCCCGAATTCGAAGGTTTCAAGGCGTCCTTGCAACCGCTGTTTGGCGGCAAGCCGGAAGACGCCACGGAAGAAAACATCCAGGCCCGTATTCGGGGTGTGATGCTGATGGCGCTGTCGAACAAGCACGGCCATCTGGTCCTCACCACCGGCAACAAGAGTGAATATGCCACCGGTTATTGCACCCTCTACGGTGACATGTGCGGCGGATTCGCGCCCATCAAGGATGTGCTCAAAACCAAAGTGTTCGCCCTGGCCCGCTGGCGCAACGAACACGACCCTTACAGGACATGCGCAAACCCTATCCCCGACCGTATCATCACCCGCCCACCCAGTGCAGAATTGCGGCCTGATCAGACGGACCAGGACAGCTTGCCGCCCTATGAGGTGCTGGACGCCATCATTGAGCGCTACATGGAAAACGATATGGGCGTGGCCGAACTGATCGCCCAGGGCTTCAAACCTGAGGACGTCGAAAGAGTCACGCGGCTGATCAAGATCAACGAATACAAGCGTCGCCAGTCAGCCGAAGGCACGCGAGTGACCCACCGCGGATTCGGCAAGGATTGGCGTTATCCTATAACCAATAAGTTCAGGGCCTGAAGGCACTGCGCTTTTCTCGAACTTCTTCTCCCGCTTGCAGGAACCATCATGAAACAGATCACCGCCATCATCAAACCTTTCAAGCTCGAAGAAGTCCGTGAAGCCCTGGCTGATGTCGGCGTGACCGGCCTCACCGTGACCGAAGTCAAAGGGTTTGGCCGGCAGAAAGGCCATACCGAGCTTTACCGCGGTGCCGAGTACGTCGTGGATTTCCTGCCCAAGGTCAAAATTGAGGTCGTCGTGCCTGATGGCGACGTGGATCGTTGCGTGGATGCTGTGATCAAGGCAGCGCGCACCGGCAAGATTGGGGATGGCAAGATCTTTGTGACCGCCGTGGAGCGCGTCGTGCGCATTCGTACCGGCGAAGAAGATGACGAGGCTGTCTGAAAGGAATCTGTAGATCGCCCGTTCAGACCCTGAGCCGGGTTGCTTTAAAAAAGTTTACAAAGTTCCACTCGTAGGAATACACTGCGCGCGTACGGATTCAATTCCTTAGAAAAGGTCTCCCATGCGCACGAATATTTCATCGGTTCTGCGTCTTAGCATTGGCCTGCTTTGCTTTTGGGTTCTTTCGCCAGCGGCGATGGCCCAGGCCACCCGCACGTGGGTCTCTGGGGTGGGAGATGATGTCAACCCGTGTTCTCGTACCGCGCCGTGCAAGACATTTGCTGGCGCGATCAGCAAAACCGCGTCCGGCGGGGAGATCAGTGTTCTTGATCCAGGCGGGTTCGGCGCCCTCACTATAACTAAATCGATCACGATAGATGGTGGAGACGGTCAGGCTGCCAGCGTCCTAGGGTCTTTGATCAATGGCGTTATCGTGAACGCGGCCGCAACGGACACAGTGATCCTGCGCAATCTTCAGATCAATGGCGCCGGCAACAACACCGCTAACTCTGGGCTATCCGGCGTCAAGATCTTGAACGCTAAGCAGGTTTATTTGGATCAACTTCGAATCAACGGATTTACTACCGGAGTTGAGGTTGTGCCTTCTGGCAGCGGCAACATCAACGTCATGTTGGAGAACAGCCAGGTCGTCAACAACACGACAGGCATCAAAGCTGACTCCAGCAAAGCGCAAATGCGTATTTCCAACAATACGGTGACGCAAAATCAAACGGGCCTCTCCGCTACGAACGGTGCGAGTATTACGTCCTTCAACAATAACAGGCTTCTGGGCAATACCACTGATGGCGCGCCGACACTGACCGTCTACCCACGCTGAGAGCGGAGCGTTCCGCATGAAAGCGAACCTGACCCCATGCCGGCTCCGGCTGGCGATTTGGTCGCCCATAAAACTCTGGGCTGCAGCATTCTGGTTGGGATTTTTCCTTCTTGCGCCTTCGGCGGCATCGGCGGCCCAACTGGCTCTCAACGGCAGTTTCGAGACCAATAATGGGCCCGCGCAGCCTGGATTTAGCAGCTGGACGATCGCTACACAACCTGGCTCGGCTGGTAATTTCTACGCTCAAACTGGAACGCTCGGCCCCGTCACCCCTGTGGCTGTGCCCTTACCTCCTCTGGGTTCGTTCTCAGCCATGAGCGACCAGACCGGACCCGGCACCCTGGTGATGTACCAGGACATCGCTTTGCCCAGCGGCCAACCTGCCGCCCTGTCGCTGCTGCTTTACGTTCAGAACCAGAATCCCGAGTTCCATACACCATCCACGCTGGATTACACCGTCGTGCCCAATCAACAGGTGCGCGTGGACATCATGAATCCCGCAGCCAACGTCTTCGATGTGGGTTCCGGGGTCCTCCAAACACTCTACGCTTCGAGCAGCTCGACTCCGCAAATCAGCAACGGCTATGCAAATCTGAGCGCTAATCTGTCATCGCGGGCAGGTACCACGGTGCGTTTGCGGATCGCCGTGGCCAACAACCAGCAGGGCCTGAATGTCGGCGTTGATGGAGTCAGTGTTCAGACAGACCCTGCAGTGGTTGCCGGGGTGGTGAGCTCTGCAAGTGGCACGCCTCAGACCAACCAGATCAATCAGCCCTTCCCGGTAGCCTTGTCTGTCCGACTCACCTCTGGCGGCACGCCTGTGGTCGGACAGTCCGTCACCTTTACGGCGCCGGGCTCTGGTGCTTCCGGGACTTTCGCAGGCAACCCCACCGTCCTGACGGATTCGAACGGTGTAGCTACAGCACCTGTTTTGACGTCCAACGGCACGGTCGGATCCTTCACTGTGACGGCCAGCTCAGGTTTGAGCACCGCCAGCTTCTCCCTGACCAACGTGGCCGCAGGTACGTCCACCATTACAGGTGATAGCGGCACGCCGCAAACCATCAGAGTTCCGGAGCAGTTTGCGCTTCCCCTGCAGGCCTTGGTCAGGGATGGGGCCAACCTGCCTGTCGCAGGCGCTACGGTGACCTTCACCATTCCCGCGGGCGCCCATGACATTCGGTTTACAGGGGGCGCGCTGACCGCTGACGCTACGACTGGAGCGGACGGAAGAGCAATCTCGCCCCCACTCGTCGCTGGAAATCGCCCCATGGCCCTGACGGTTCTTGCGACAACGCCAGGTGTTGCAAACAGCGCAGCATTCGATCTGGTACTACAGCCCCGCCCTCTTGGCGGCCCCGCTCCCATACCAGTCTTGCCAGTTTGGGGGCTTGGGCTGCTGGGGATGTTGCTTGCTGCTTCGGGGGCCAGACTGCTTGGAGGCAAGCGCCGCATTCCATAAGGGGTTGCCCCTCGTTGAAAAGCCTGACTCGGCTGGACACTCCGAGCAGTGTTTAACTATCGCGAGCAAGATCTTGCAGCGCTAGGGCTCAAGGGGCCCGTAAGCGCTGCGCGCGGGCACACCCCTGCCGCTTCCTCACTCGCGGGACTTCATGGTGGAAGCCATCTCAACGGCGCTGAAGATCAATTTGCGCTGGCAAGGTCATGCCAACAGCCTGCATGGCTTCGCGCAAGCGGTCTGGGTAGTCGGAGATGATGCCGTCCACACCCCAACTGATCAGGCGGCGCATATCGGCGGGCTCATTGACTGTCCAGGGCACAACTTTGACCCCAATGGCTTGAGCTGATTTGACGGCTGCTTCGTTGATCGATGCAAAGTTGGGCGACCAAACCGCACCGCCAGCCGCTTTCACCATATGAGCCACTGTAGGGTAGTCGGCCAGGCGCATACCAGCTGTCCATGCAGGGTCAGCGGCACTGTCGTTATTTCTGGACTTGACCGTGAGGTAGGCGGTGGGAATGCCTGGGGCCTGTTCTTGCACCAGCTTGAGCGTGCGCCAGTCAAAGCTCTGAATGGTTACACGCTCAGCCATACCGGCTTCTTGAATGACCGCCAAGGTAGCCTTCACGAACTCTTGAGGTGTGGCTGTTTCCTCTGGCTTGGTCGGATTGAGTTTGGTCTCGATATTGAAACGGATCTGATCCGCACCCGCGGCCTTGACACGCGCAAACAAGGCAGCCAGCGTGGGTACTTTCTCGCCATCGCGCGATTGCTGGCCTGGAAAGTTTTTTGCAGTCGTACTGCCCTCTCGCACGCGCCCCAAATCAAATGACTGAAGTTCAGCCAGGCTGCGTTGGCGGATCAGCGGAGATTGCGTGCCCAACCATTCGCCCTTGGCATCGCGCACCATATCGTGGGCCAGGTACGGATCGTGAGAGATCACGGGAACGCCGTCAGATGTGAGGCCGACGTCCAGCTCCAGAGTCGTCACTCCGATAGCCATGGCCCGCTCAAAAGCCGCCAGGGTGTTTTCCGGCGCCAAGCCTCTGGCGCCCCGATGGCCTTGTGAATCAAAAGCATGTGAGGCAAATGACATCATTAAAAGGCCAAGCAGAAGAGGAGTTTTCATGAAGTTGGAACTTAATAGTTAACTATCTATTTTGACGGAGATTGGGCACACAGGCGGAACAATCTGGTGGGTCAGCATGACGCTCCCATTGTGACAAAGCCCCATGTCATTGAGAACACGCAATGAAGGGACCAAGGGTCAAAGCCTGTTGTCAGAAGGATCAGACTTACCATCTCCAACTCTGAAGATGCCGAGCAGGAGCTCGGCGGTCCCAGCGGGTGACTAATCCCGGGATTCGCGGGAAAGCCGGGAGTTTAGCCAGTGAATGCCTTGGGGCCGCTGCTTACTCGTGCCGCCGTGATTGCACGGCTAGGGTGAAACGCATGGCACGGGCTGTCCTGCATCAGAGGGCTCCAGTCCCACGACCGGGTCCGCAAAGTCCGCCCTAAGCGCCTCGAACGCAAGCTCGATCTCGTCCAACATCAAGGCGTCACCCGGGTCGCTTTCAGGGCGAAGTCCGTCGTACGGGTGGCCCTGGTAGGGCCCGTCCCAGGCCAACACATCACGCAAGGACTGGCGCTGCGCGTAGAGTGCTCGGATACGCTGGCATTCGGGGTCGCGCGCGCCGCAAACACCGGGCATGAGTGCATATTGCACCGCAAGCGCAGCACCCATGGCGAGCCCAGGTGCAGCGATGCCCGCTTGCCGGGCCATGTTCAGGCTGCCCAGCACGCGCTCTCCACGTTGAAGCTTGCGAAGCGGATCTCGGCCGACCCGGCGGCACGGGTCCTTGAAGGCCACAGCGCAACGAGCGCGGAAAGTTTCGATAAAGTCCGGCAACTGTGTGGCCAACCCAGGATAAATGGCGCGGAAGGCCGGAGCAAGCTCTTGCGTGAGCACGCGCTCCATCAGCGTCGTCACGCGTGGGTCACTCATAGCCTGGCCAATGGTGGCGTGCCCCAGCAAGGCTGCCTTCCACGCGATGATGGCGTGGGTGCCATTCCATAGACGGTTTTTCAACTGCTGGATTTGCGCAATGTCAGGCACTGTCTTGACCTGCCTCAGATGCTCCAGGACGGGGCTGCCAGCCTGGGCGTACAACGGCATGTCCGTTTCGCTGTTGAACAGTACAAGGTGAAGCGGCGCCATGGCGCTGGCCGGCTCGCCAGCGTCGCGCAGTGCGTCCACAATCGGTGCAAGCGCCCTTCCACCGTCCACCGACAAATCCGCCAGCAATTGAGTGCCTTCAGGCGAAAAACCTGTCCTGCGCTGCGTCATGTTGCGTTGGAAGAGATCGCGCTTGATGCGCAGCTGCCGCAGGAGCGCCGCCTCGGTCAGCTTGCTCACGATGCGTGTCACCACGGTTTCTACAAAATCGGTCCGATCGAGCACGCGGTCAGCCTGACTCGCAGGCATGACCATGCACAGTGCCTGCGTCACCTGCTCTCGCACAAACTCCGCGCCGCCCACCTTGTTAAGCACCACCAGGACAGTCAGCGGGCGCCCGCTGGCAGCCAGACGATCCTTCAGCCCCTGGGCGATCACAGCCGCCTGCCCCGTGATCGCTGACTCAGGAAGACACAAGGCAACCAGGTCGCAATCGCGGTACATGTTGGCAACGGCATGGGTGTCAGCGGAGTCGATCATGTGCAAACGATCTATGGCCTGGTCGAAGGCCATGCTGCCGTAGCGCACGCTGTATTGGCTGCCGAAGGCATTGACCGCTTCGCGCAGCAATGCATTGCCAGTACTGGCGACAATCCGGCCGGGACGCGTATAGCCGTCCCAGTGCGAGAGCACCTGGGCAAGATAGCCTCCGCCCATCGCGCCGAAGCCGTGGATGCCCACCTGCTGTTGGTTGATCGCCTGAGGAAACGGCTCGGTAGGCACAGGCAGAGGCAAGCGGGGCGTGCACTCCGCCAGATCCGCTAGCAAAGCGGCCATGTTGGGGTAGCGCGCCAAGGCGCCTTCGGTCACGTCATCGGGCAGTGGCTTGATATCCAGCACGACGAGGACCTGCCCACCAGCGCTGACAGCCGAGCGCACGCCATTCTCGGAATCTTCGAGCATCAGGGCGCGCTCAACAGGGCAATGCAAAGCAGCCGCTGCTCGTTCGAATATTTCAGGTGCAGGTTTTCCGCGTGAGACTTCGTCTCCACACACCAGCAAATCGAAGTATTTGTAGACCCCTGCGTTGATCAGATACTCTTCGGCGATAGCTCGGCGGCTCGAGGTTGCCACCGCCATTTTCAGCCCGGCACGGCGCAGGCGCTCCAATACGGCAAGCAAGCCTCGTTTGATGGGCACGCCGTGGGCACGCACATGTGCCAGCTCCAGTGTGTCGCCGTGCTGTCTGACGGCCTCATACGGAAATTCCGCCCCCAGTCTCTCCCTTGTAAGCGCCGCAGCCGATGCGGCACTCAATCCCAGGCAGTCGATCAGCAACTGTTCTGGGAGTGGAACACCGGCCAGCTCTTGGGCTGCCTGCGTCAGGGTTTTGAAACGTAGCCGCTCGGTATCGAACATGGTCCCATCCATGTCGAAAATAGCAGCCTCAATGGCCTTTCCGTGAAATTCGAGCATCCTTCTCCTCGGGTAGGCCGCCATGGACTGGCGGCTCATGCTGCAATGCAGCAATAGAATGCTTTATATGTATCACGGTTAGGGGCGAAAAGCGACTTCAGCAGCCTTTACCTGACCTGTAAGGTGCGGCTTGAACGACGCACTTGACCCAGCCGACGACCTGGGCCAAGTGAGCTGAAAAGACGCTTGCTCTCCAGATGACACGGCGAGTTAGCTCTAGGCCCTGGCTTCTTCCGAATAGCCGCGCCGCCCTAGAGGCCCGTCGAGCAACGCACGTACATCAGACCCACCAGGAGACTGAAAGCTGCTCAATCCAAATTCGGGCAGGATCGCCAGCAGGTGGTCAAAGATATCGCCCTGAATCCCCTCGTAGGCAACCCAGGCCGTCGTGTTTGTAAAGCAATAGATTTCCAGTGGCACGCCTTCAGGTGTGGGCTGCATCAGCCTCACCATGATGGTCATGTCCTGCCGAATGCCCGTATGGGCTTTAAGGTAGGCCAGCACGTAGGCGCGGAACGTGCCTACGTTGGTCAAGCGCCTCTGGTTGGCGGGCACGAGCGCCAAAGCCTCGCCCAGTTCACGCGCGCGCATGGTGCGGGAAATTTTGACTGCACTGGCTTTTTCTTGAACATAAGCGGCAATGATGTCGATCTGCCCCAATCGTTCAATTTCCTGGTCCTGCAGAAAGTGAATGGTGCCAGCGTCCAGCATTAAAGTCCGCTTGATGCGACGGCCACCCGCTTCGCTCATGCCCCGCCAGTTCTTGAAGCTTTCGCTCATCAGCTTCCAGGTGGGAATGGTGACAATGGTCTTGTCCCAGTTCTGCACCTTGACTGTATTGAGCGCGATGTCGATGACGTCGCCGTCAGCACCGGCTTGGGGCATCTCAATCCAGTCGCCCACCCGCAACATGTCGTTGCTCTCGATCTGCATGCCAGCAGTGAAGGACTTGATGGTGTCCTGAAACACCAGCATCAGCACCGCAGACATGGCTCCGAAACCCGAAAGCACAATCAAAGGCGACTTATCGGCCAACGCAGCGATCATTACAACCACCGCGGCAATGCCCACCAGAATCTGGCCCAGTTGCACATACGACTTGATCGAATGCGATTGCAGTTCTTTGTTGTCCCGGGCACGCTGCTCATACACGCTGAGGGCCACCTCCAGTGCCTTGAAGAGCGCGCGAGCAGCAAAGAGCACGGTCAATGCAGCCGCGACGTTTTCAGTCACCGTGACCACCTTGTCCGGTAGATTGGGCACAAAGCGTATGCCCAGTTGAACCACCAGAGTCGGGACGATTTGTGCCACTCGCGTCAGAACGTCAGGGTGCAGCAGCACCGCGCCAGCACCATGGCGCGTGGCGCCCCTTAAACCGGCCAAGGCTCTCACGAGCACATGGCGTGCGAGCCACTGTGCCACGACACATGCCATGATCAGCAAGAAAACGCCCATCAGCGTCTGCATCCATGGGTCGGTAATAGATAGCTCTTGCCAGTTCAATGGTTCTCCTTGGCTAAAGGCCTCTATGGACCTGTAGGTCCTGGCCATAAACCCGCCACGACGGGGCGGGTGGTTGAAAGAAAAAGTGCTGAGCAAGGTCAGCATCTTCTGATGGATCAAGCAGGGGGCAATAGGTTCCTGCTAACGGCTTCATCAAACCGGCGAGAGCATTCGATCCAGGGCGGACGTCGCTTCAAAGTCCATCATACCGGAGCCATCAAGATCGCCAGCGCCCTCTCCTGCGGCACAGCGGAGCACCGACCTCCGACTGAAAACGCAGTAAACGCACGTGGGAAGCTGACAATTTCGAACGTTTACCAGGCCCAAACTTATACTGGCTCATCACAGTTGGACCAACTGGGGCACCAATGATCGACAGACCAGCCCTTATGTGGGGAAGCACCGCAGCCAGCGCGGACACGCCTGCGCGGCAGTTGCAGTTGGAACGCGAAGCATTGGCGCTGCTGGCCAAGGGCGCCCGCGCCATGGGCGTCAGTTCTGCGCTGGGCGTGCCTCTGGCCGCATGGCTGCTCCAAGGCTTCATTGGCGTCGGCTGGGCCTGGGGCACCGCAGCGCTCATGCTCTTGGCCACGGCGGAGCGAAGCTATTTTCTGCATCGCCTCAAAAAAGCCGCAGCCAGCGGCCCGATTGAGCCTCGTGGATGGGCGCGCGGCATTGTCTGGCGTTGCCTGCTGGTGGGCATGCTCTTCAATGGGTGGAATTACCCAGCCATGCAGTCGCCAGAGTTCATGGCTGCCATCTACATGTTCTCCATAGCCCTGATGGTGGCCACTAATGCGATGACGCAGCTGTGCGTCTGGCCCGCCGCTGTGTGGGCCTACATCACCCCCTTGCTGTGGGGGCTGGCTTGGCAGCTGTGGACCGTTCAGGATGCTCACGGTGACGGGCGGCTTGCCGGAGGCGTGTTTCTGCTGGTCCTCTGGGGCATGCTTGTGGCGGCTACTCAACGCTTTGCCGCCAGCATGCAGCGTGAATTGCGCACACGTCTGCGCAACGAAGAGTTGATGGACGAAGTTGACGAAAAGCGCCGCCTGGCTGAAGCGGCCAGTGCCGCCAAATCACGCTTTCTGGCGGCCGCCAGTCACGACTTGCGCCAACCCGTGCATGCCATGTCCTTGCTGGGCGAGGCGCTGCGTGAACAACTGAAAGGTTCTCCGCAAGCACCGCTGATGCAGCAAATGGTTGCCGGCGTGGACAACTTCTCGGAATTGGTGGACGAGGTCCTGGATCTGGCTCGCATGGACGCGGGCGCTGTACAGGCCCATATGCTTCCCACTGAGGTAGCCGCTCTGCTTGCGCGCACCGAAGCCAGCTTCCGCCCCACAGCCGCTGAGCGCGGGCTCGCCTTCTGGCTGCGCCCACCTGCCCATGGCGGACAACTCCTGGTGTTGGCAGATGCCGCGTTGCTGTGGCGAGTCATAGGAAATCTGGTGGCCAACGCCGTGCGCTATACGCCAGGCGGTGGTGTCATGCTGGCAGTGCGCCGGGCCAGGATGGACGGCGAACCTGCATGGCGTTTTGAAGTGCGAGACAGCGGCCCGGGCATTGCTGAACCTCACCGCGAAGCCATTTTCGATGAGTTCTACCAGGCCCACGACGCACACCGCAGCCGTACCGGGGCCGATGGTCACGGCCTGGGCCTCGCGGTTGCACGGCGCATGGCTCGCCTGATGGGTACTGACGTGCGCCTTCACCCAGACAGCAAACGCGGAGCTGGCTCAGTGTTTTCCGTCACGCTCAAAGCAGCCATATCCAGCACCCCACTCGGGCTGCCCGGTATGCCGCACCCGGAGGCACTGCCCTCCTCGGCGCCAGCGCCCCAACTGCGTGGCCTGCGCATCCTGGTGGTAGACGACGACCCGGCAGCGTGCCAAGCCCTGCAGGCGCTGCTGCAAAGTTGGGGAGCGCAAGTGGCTACCGCCGTTGATCCCCTGAGCGCCGCCGATTTAGCCTCAACTGCTTGCCAAGCGGGTCAACCATGGCAAGTACTGATCACCGACCACTGGCTGGCAGCAGGTGCCCTGTCCAAGGATGTAGTGGACGCCGTCAGCCCCCACGCCCCGGGGCTGCGGGTGGCGGTGGTCAGCGGTGGCGCGAGCGCGCACGAAGTTGCTGCTCTGGGGCAAAGCGGCGTCGCTTTTCTTCCCAAACCTGTGCGCGCGCGCGCACTGCGCGAATGGCTGGAGTTGACAACATGACCTCACAGGCTCGGGGCAGCTTCGTATCAGGATGAAGTGACCCCACACATGAACACACCTGCCCGTATCCTTTTAGCCGACGACCACGAGATCGTGCGCGATGGCTTGGCCGCTCACTTGCAAATGCTGGGAGATTTCGAGATTGTTCATGCCTGGAGCCTCGCCACTCTAATGGCCGCCGCAGCGCCGCCCGGCTGCGACCTGGCGGTGGTCGATGTGCACATGCCGGGAATGGACGGTGGTCAAGGCTTGGAGGCCCTGTGCGGCACATACCCTACGCTGCCTCTCATCATCATCAGCGGCGCAGCCACGCTTCCACATGCAGCCGAGTGGCAGCGATGGTCATGCGTGCGCGCCATCATCCACAAGTCCAGCCCTATGTCGCAATTTCGAGCCGCCGTCGACATGGCGTTGGCTCGCGTTCCCGCCGCGCCAGCCCCGCTGCCTGAGCCCTGGGGTGACGCTGAAGCACTGAGCGCACTCTCACCCCGCCTGGCGCAAGTGGCCCAAGCCGTCTCTCAAGGACTGAGCAACCGGCAGACTGCCACTGCACTTGGTCTATCCGAAGGCACTGTCAAACAGTATCTCAAGGAAATTTTCCGCACGCTGGGGGTGGCCAATCGAACTCAGCTGGCCCTTTTGCTTCACCGCCAAAAGTAGAACCTGGACATGCATTCATTGCATGAAGGCTTGCATACAAGGTAAGAAAATTTCGTCGCCTGCCCCTCACTTTAGGGAGTGTTCAGGTCCCGCGTCACCTTCAAGAATTGGTGAATCACCGCACCGCGGCGACTTTGCCGAAGAAGGACTGCATGACCACAGCATTGACAACCACCTGCCGCGGGTTCGCGGCGATCCTGGCTCTTTGGGCTGGTGCCGCCTGGGGTCAAACCACTTACGATTACAGCGGGCCCGCCTATGGCGCAGAAGCCATAGCACCGTATACCGCCAGCATGAACACCTCCGGCTGGGTGCGTATCAACGACAGCGGGTTGCCCCCCAACACCGGCATCAATCTGCGTCCGCTATTGACAGATTGGAGTCTCAGCGACGGCATCAACACCTTCACGCCTGCCAACTCAGCCTTGTTCAGCGCCTACGGCAATACGAATACCAGTTCTGTACTGTCCGCCTTCAGTGTGTCAGTCATGTTGCCACTGGGTCCGCACACCATGGGCCAACGGATAGACAGCCTGCACATCTTTGAGGGCGGTGACGTGAACGTGCGCCACAACGGCGTATGCGGCGGCGTCAACTCTGCTACCAGCCTCTGCGAAAGCCTCGGTGCGGATGGGGACACAGCCAATTTCGCGACCTATGCGTATCCAGGAAACCTATGGCGCATTCGAACCACGCCCACCACTCCACCCACGACCACCGCAGTGCCAACGCTTGGTGAGTGGGGGCTCCTGCTCACCGGGTTGTTGGTTGCAGGCTTTGGAGTCGTTGCGGCGCGCAATCGTCGGCCACGTCCTGCCGCAAGATCCTGAGGCAGAGATCAGATCTGATCTCGGTGAGGAACAACGCGTTGTCAGTCAGACATCAATGGCGCCGGCCGATCCTGCCTGTTTGCGCAACTCAAACTTCTGTATCTTGCCGGTGCTGGTCTTGGGCAGTTCGCCAAACACCACTGCGCGCGGCACCTTGAAGCCCGCTAGATGCGCCTTGCAATGGGCCACGATCTCGCCCGCGGTCACCTCAGCGCCTGCCTTCAGTTCCACGAACGCGCACGGTGTTTCGCCCCATTTGGGATCGGGCTTGGCAACGACTGCTGCGGCCAGCACTGCAGGGTGGCGGTAGAGCACGTCTTCCACCTCTATGGATGAAATGTTCTCACCCCCAGAGATGATGATGTCCTTGCTGCGATCCTTGATCTTGATGTAGCCATCTGGATACTGAACCGCCAGGTCGCCAGAGTGGAACCAGCCGTCGGCAAAAGCTTCCTGCGTGGCCTTGGGGTTTTTGAGATAGCCTTTCATGGTGATGTTGCCGCGGAACATGATCTCTCCCATGGTTTCACCGTCCATGGGCACGGGCATCATGGTCTCAGGGTTGAGGACACGCGCGTCACGTTGAAGGTGGTAACGCACCCCTTGCCGTGCGTTCAGCCTTGCACGCTCACCTATGTCCAGGTCATTCCACTCCTCGTGCTTGGCACAAGCCGTGGCCGGCCCGTAGACCTCGGTCAGGCCATAGACATGCGTCAAATCGAAGCCCATTTTCTCCATGCCTTCAATCATGGATGCCGGTGGCGCGGCACCGGCCACCATGGCTTTCACGCCGTGCGGAACACCGCGCTTCATATCCTCCGGTGCATTGACCAGCAGGCCATGGACGATAGGGGCACCGCAGTAATGCGTCACCCCGTGATCGCGTATGGCGTCAAAGATGGCCTTGGCATCCACCCTGCGCAGGCAGACATTCACCGCTGCACGAGCCGCCACGGTCCATGGAAAGCACCAGCCATTGCAGTGAAACATCGGCAGCGTCCAGAGATACACAGCATGTTTGGGCATATCCCATTCAAGAATGTTGCTGATGGCATTGGTCGCCGCCCCCCTGTGGTGGTAGACGACCCCTTTGGGATTGCCTGTAGTGCCACTCGTGTAGTTGAGTGCTATGGCGTCCCACTCGTCGCGCGGGTACTCCCACTGAAACGAAGGATCGCCCTGAGCCACAAAGGCGTCGTAAGTGACGCTCCCCAATGGCTCACCGGGTCCATAAACCGCATCTTCAACGTCTATCACCAATAAGGGTGCAGTTGACGTGCGCAGCGCCAGGGCCTTTTTGACAACCCCGGTGAACTCAGGATCCACAATCAAGACTTTGGCCTGGCCATGATCCAGCATGAAAGCGACCGCCTCCGGATCCAGACGGGTATTGAGGGCATTCAGGACCGCGCCTGCCATAGGTACACCAAAATGCGCCTCCACCATCGCAGGTGTATTGGGCAGCATGACCGCCACAGCGTCGTTCCTGGCAACGCCTGCCTGCGCCAAGGCACTGGCCAACTGACGGCAGCGCGAGTAAGTTTCACCCCAGGTCTGGCGCAGTTGGCCATGCACCACCGCCAGCTTGTCCGGGTAAACTTCAGCCGTGCGCTGAATGAAGGCGAGTGGCGTAAGCGGCGCAAAATTTGCGTCATTGCGCGGCAGATCGGTGTCAAAAATGCTGGCCATCTCGGTCTCCTGATTTAATTGTTCTCAGGCTATTCTAGGGACCGGCCATTGGTGCCTCGCCAAGCTCTATGCACCTTGATGGTTTCTCTTTGATTTTCAATGGCTTAGGATTTCTCGCGTCTGAACAAACAATACCGTTCGCGCTGACCCGTTCGCGCTGACGTTGCACAAGGCCAACTTGACAAGATAGGGCCAGCTCAGCCCGAACGGCAGGTGAATCACAAAAACCCTCGGTGAAATAGACTTCGCTCTGCATGGTCAATTCATCTTCACCGCCCATCGGATGTGAATAAGCACCTAGGGCTCAAAATGAGCGGTGTAATAGGTTCCAGCCCAAGCGCGTTGATTTAAAACACGAATCCAGTGTCCATTCCCCAGCATTTCATACAGGAGCTTCTCGCGCGTGCGGACGTGGTGGAGATCGTCGGGCGTCATGTGCAGCTCAGGAAGACCGGCGCCAATTTCTCCGGTCTGTGCCCTTTTCACAGCGAAAAATCGCCCTCCTTCACCGTCAGCCCGTCCAAACAGTTCTATCACTGCTTTGGGTGTGGCAAGAACGGCAACGCCATCGGTTTCCTGATGGACCACACCGGAGGGGGCTTTGTGGAAGTTGTGCACGATCTGGCCCAGGAATACGGCATGCCGGTGCCAGAAGATGAGCGCAGTCCCGCCGAGCGTGAACGTGCCTCCCAGGAATCTGAAAAAAGAGCCACCCTGAGCGACGTTCTGGCCAAGGCCTCTGAGGCCTATCGGACCCACCTGAGGCATTCCCCACGTGCGATCGACTATTTGAAAAAACGAGGGTTGTCGGGGCAAGTAGCTCGCGACTTTGGCCTGGGCTATTCGCCGGAAGGCTGGCGAACGCTTGCCAGCGTTTTTCCGGACTATGCCGATCCGCTGCTGCACGAGTCTGGCTTGGTGATCATCTCCGAAGAAGACGAGACCAAGCGCTACGACCGGTTTCGCGATCGCATCATGTTTCCCATTCGAAGCGTCAAGGGCGAAGTCATTGGCTTCGGTGGGCGCGTGTTGGGCGACGAGAAACCCAAATACCTCAATTCGCCGGAAACCCCGGTATTCCATAAGGGCCGAGAACTTTATGGGCTGTTTGAAGCCCGACAAGCCATGCGCGAAGAGGGGTATGCGCTGGTCACAGAAGGCTACATGGATGTAGTGGCGCTGGCTCAGTTGGGGTTCGCGAACGCGGTGGCCACTTTGGGCACAGCCTGTACTCCAGACCACGTGCAGAAGCTCTTGCGCTTTACAGACAGCGTAGTGTTCAGCTTTGATGGCGACGCGGCGGGCCGGCGCGCCGCGCACAAGGCGCTGGAGGCCACCCTGCCCTTTGCAACCGACACGCGCTCCATCAAGTTTCTGTTTCTGCCGCCCGAGCACGACCCAGACAGCTTCATTCGCGCCCAAGGGCCAGAGGCTTTCGCGCAAGCAGTCAAGCAGGCTGTGCCCCTTTCTCGCTTTTTGCTGGAGGCTGCTGCCGAAGATCTTGAGCTGTCCACGGCCGAAGGCCGCGCCCACTTTGCTGCCAAAGTCAAGCCGCTTTGGCAGTTGCTTCCCACAGGCACGCTAGGTCAACAGATCCTGGGTGACATCGCCGCCCAAGTGCAGCTTGGCGCACAGGAATTGCAGGCTCTATGGGGCATGCGAACTCCCAAAACACCGCGGCAGGACCGGGAAGCCCACAGCCCCTATTCGCCAGATCAAGGCCCGCCTCCCGGGCAAATGCAAGAGCCGCGCCAGGGCCAAAGGCAAGCCTACCGCCCCGGGCAATGGCAAGGAGATGGTCGTGGCAAAGGCCGTTTCAACAAACCGCTTGGCCCGCCCACTGAACCCAGGACGGCCAATGGGCGCCGCACGCAACCGGCCAGCCGCGCCGACCGGGCACTTCAAATTGTGCTCACCGACCCTGCGGCGTGGGAGGCCTTGAGTGCAACCGAGCACCAGATGCTGTGCGATTTTCCTAAACCGCATGGCGCGCTTTTTACCTGGCTCGACAGCCAGTTCCATGACTACGGGCCCCAACCATGGAGTGCGTTGCGAGAAGCCCTGCGTGGACATGAACTCGAAGCCCAAGCGGTGGCACAGATCAACAAGATGCCTCCTGAAATCGAGAATGACCCCGAGGAACTTCGTAATATTTTGAAACTGGAAGTGAAGGCGCGGGATGCCGTGGCCATGCAGCGTGCCGCAGAAGCGGGCGACATTGACACTTATCAGCGTCTTATGCGCAGAAACACCGAAAAAACAGGTCAAAACCCGCCGGAAGGCTCTTGAAATAAAAGAGGAGCGCTATAATTAAAGGCTAACTGACGGCAAGAGCGACAGCAGTACCTCCGGACCGGCCTAGCGCAATTCATGCGCACCCTAGCGTAGGGTGGCCAACACACCGCAAGGGCTGCACACCAAATGATCGCCCTTTCATCTTGCCTGACAGAGAAAAACTCCTTGCTGGTGCCACGCGCGCCCTGGCGAGGTTTGGTGTGGTAACAGGTTTATTCCTTTCACCTTCCCAATTTCTTTGTTCCTGATTCGATGCACCGCCTAAAGAGGTACGCCATGCCCACTCAAAAAACATCCGCCAAGACTCCTGCGGCCAAACCTGCAGCCAAAGCAGCCAAGGCTAAAGACGCCTCGCTCGAAACCGACGAAGTAGCGCCGAAGAAACCAGGCCGCCCTGCCGCCAGCGGTAAAACCACTCCTGCCAAACGTGGCCGCCCTGCGGCTGTCAAGGAAGCCAAAGACGACGCAGACCTCTCGGACATCGAATCTGACCTGGAAGGTGAACCGGTAGCCGAGCCCGCCGTTTCTGCTGCAGTTGAGAAGGTCAAGCCACTTCGCATGAAAATCAGCAAGGCGAAAGAACGCGCCTTGATGAAGGAATTCGGCCTGGATGAAACAGTCCTCACCGAAGAGGAGATGCTCAAGCGCCGCTCCAACCTGAAGACACTGCTGAAGCTGGGCAAGACACGTGGCTACCTGACCCACGTCGAAATCTCCGATCACTTGCCCGACAAGCTGTTCGATGCCGAGACCCTTGAAGCCGTTATTGCCACCCTGAATGACCTGGGTGTGGCGGTGTATGAGCAGACGCCTGATGCTGAGACGTTGATCATCACGGACAACGCCCCCACCGGCTCCAGCGAAGAAGAAGCCGAAGAAGCAGCCGAGGCCGCTCTCTCTACCGTTGACAGCGAGTTTGGCCGCACCACAGACCCAGTTCGCATGTACATGCGCGAAATGGGCACCGTGGAACTGCTCACTCGTGAAGGTGAGATCGAGATCGCCAAGCGGATCGAAGGCGGCTTGATGGGAATGATGGAGGCCATCAGTGCCAGTCCAGCCACCATCGCTGAAATCCTGCTCATGGCTACCGAGATCCGTGAGGGCAGAGCCGTCATCTCCACCATCGTGGACGGCTTCTCCGATCTGAACGAAAACGACGATTACGTTGCCGAAGAAGACTTCGACGAATACGACGAAGACGACGACGACGACGGAAAAGGCGGCTCCAAGGCGCTGACCAAGAAGCTGGAAGAGCTGAAGAACCAGGCTCTTGAGCGCTTTGACCGTATTGCACTGTTGTTTGAAAAAGTGCACCGTATCTATGACAAGGAAGGCTGGGGTTCTCCCGCCTACGTGAAGGCTCAACACGCCCTGTCCACAGAGCTGATGACCATTCGGTTCACCGCCAAGACCATTGAAAAGCTGTGTGACATGGTTCGCGCACAGGTGGACGACGTGCGCAAGAAAGAGCGTGAGCTGCGCCGCATCATCGTCGACAAGTGCGGTTACCCACAAGAAATGTTCATTGCAGACTTCTCCGGGCGTGACAGAGCGGGCAACAAAGCGCCCTCTCACCTGCTGGATTTGAAGTGGGTGGAATCGCAGGCCACAGGTGGCAAGACCTGGAGTGCCATCATGGAACGCAATATTCCACCTATCCAGGACCTGCAACAAAAGCTGATTGACCTGCAAGCCCGCGTGGTGGTGCCGCTTGATGAACTGAAAGACATCAACAAGCGCATGAATGAAGGCGAAGCCGCTAGCCGCGATGCCAAGAAAGAGATGATCGAGGCCAACTTGCGCCTGGTGATCTCCATTGCCAAGAAGTACACCAACCGTGGCCTGCAGTTCCTGGACCTGATCCAGGAAGGCAACATCGGTTTGATGAAGGCCGTCGACAAGTTCGAATACCGCCGAGGCTACAAGTTCTCCACGTACGCCACCTGGTGGATCCGCCAGGCGATTACGCGTTCTATCGCCGACCAGGCGCGCACCATCCGTATTCCGGTGCACATGATCGAGACCATCAACAAGATGAACCGCATCTCGCGTCAGCATTTGCAGGAATTTGGCTTTGAGCCAGATGCCGGCATCCTGGCAGAGAAAATGGAGATTCCTGAAGACAAGATCCGCAAGATCATGAAGATCGCCAAAGAGCCGATTTCCATGGAAACGCCGATCGGGGACGACGACGACAGCCACCTGGGCGATTTCATCGAAGACCAGAACAACACTGCCCCTGTGGATGCCGCCATGCAAGCAGGCCTTCGCGATGTGGTGAAAGACATTCTGGACAGCCTGACGCCACGCGAAGCCAAGGTGCTGCGCATGCGCTTCGGTATCGAGATGAGCACAGACCACACGCTGGAAGAAGTCGGCAAGCAGTTCGACGTCACACGCGAGCGCATTCGCCAGATAGAAGCCAAGGCACTGCGCAAGCTCAAGCACCCAAGCCGTTCGGACAAGCTGCGCAGCTTCATCGACTCCTTGTAATCCAGGCTAGGCGCTTGGGCGCCTCCATCGAGCTGGCTTGCGCTTCTTTATCGCGGCCAGCTTTTTTGTTTTTTAGATCGTTGTCATGAATCCGGACGCCTCAACCCTTTGGAAAGGCCCTCGCTGGGCTCTCGCTGTTCTGCTGGCAGTATTGGGCATGTTGGGGCCGTTCTCGATCGACACCTACATTCCCGCGTTCTCCGCCATTGCCAAGTCGCTGAATGCGACCCCGGTGGAGATGCAACAGACCCTCTCGGCTTACCTGTTTGGCTTCGCCTTCATGAATCTGTTTCATGGCGCGCTCTCAGACAGCTTTGGCAGACGGCCCGTCATTTTGTGGGGGCTGGCGGTCTTCACGCTCGCATCCATAGGGTGCGCGTTGTCTGAAACGGTGGGCCAACTCATTTTCTTCCGCGCGCTCCAGGGGCTTTCCACGGGTGCCGGCATTGTGGTTTCACGGGCCGTGATCAGGGACATGTTCCCCCCGAGCGAAGCGCAGCGTGTCATGAGCCAGGTCACGATTTTCTTCGGCGTGGCTCCTGCCCTGGCCCCCGTGGTAGGCGGCGTGCTCGCAGAGTTGGTCAATTGGCACGCGGTCTTCTGGTTCCTGGTGGGCGTGGGTGTTGTGCTGCTGGCGCTTAACTGGCGCATGCTGCCCGAGACGCTGCACAAGGACGACAGGCAGCCCATGCAGTTCCGCAATTTGATGCGCGGTTATTGGCTGCTCCTGACCGACATACGCTTTCTACTGCTGGCGCTGGCCTCAGGCGTACCTTTCAATGGCATGTTTCTCTACGTTCTGTCGGCACCAGCATTTCTGGGCGACGTGCTGCAACTGCGGCCTACGCAATTTTTCTGGTTCTTCATCCTGAGCATCGCCGGCATCATGGCAGGCTCATGGCTTTCTGGCCGCAAGGCTGGCAAGGTGTTACCCAAAAACCAGATCATGCAGGGCTTTCGCATCATGCTGGCGGTTTCAGTGGTGAACATCATCGCCAATGCCTTGTTCGCGCCACACGCGCTGTGGTCGCTCTGGCCCATAGCCTTCTTCGCGTTCGGCTGGGCATTGATGGTGCCCGTCGTCACCCTTCTGGTCCTGGATTTGCACCCTGAACGGCGTGGCATGGCCTCATCTTTGCAAGCGGTGGTGGGATCAACCGCCAACGGGATCGTGGCAGGGGTCGCGGCGCCGTTGGTCATGCATTCAGCCATCGGTCTGGCGCTGACCTCCGGGGCTTTTCTCGCAGTGGGCTTGGGGGCCTGGATATGGCTGCACAAGCGTTATCCGGAGATCGGTTGACCTAAGGCGCCGCCTGCGCTGGGGACAAGCTAGCTGTCCATGCACACGTAGATGGCAATTTGAAGAAGCAGCTCAGCTTGTCGGACGCATTCCTGGGATCGCCGAGCTCCTGCTCGGCAATGCGGCCTTAGCAGATATCACTGAATCTCAGCGCAAGACAAGATCCATGACGTTTGCGGCGTCAGTAGAGACAGTCAAATGCCGAACAGGAGCTCGGCGGTCCCAGCGAACAGTCAGCCGCCGAGGCAAAAGCAATAGTACCGGGGCGCATGGGTGGTTGGATCGCAACAGTCGCCAGTAAGCCCGCGATTCCCTAGAATTCAACCCATCAGCCTCAGGCCTTCACTTGGAAGCCGAGCACCGCCGGGACGACCTAGCGCGTTAATTTTCCCCGTGGGGACGACCCCGCACTCCTATTGCGGAGAACTTTATGTCCTGGATCATTCTCATCATTGCTGGCCTCTTCGAGATCGGCTGGGCCATTGGCCTGAAATACACACAGGGCTTTACGCGCCTGTGGCCTACGGTCGGCACTGTCACCGCCATGGTGATCAGCATTGGACTGCTTGGCCTGGCGATGCGCGAGCTGCCTGTGGGCACCGCTTATGCCGTATGGACGGGCGTTGGCGCCGTAGGCACCGTGATCCTGGGTATCGTGCTGTTTGGCGACCCGTCCAACGCGGGGCGGTTGATCTGCGTAGGGTTGATCGTGGCGGGTATTCTTGGGTTGAAGCTGACGAGCTGACCGGTCCAAAGCAGCGACTAGGGTGTTGGTGGTGAGTCCTCACCGGTTGGCCGGCCTCCTTATCCCCCTCCCCTAATCGGCCCCCGCATGGGGCACCCGGCTAGGGGAAAAGCGAACAAGAACGCGTGCTTACGAAGTGAGCTGTCTCCGGCTGTTCCCCCTGGGAGCGCCAAGCTCCAGCTTGGCATTGCAGCGCTCGCAGTACCCCCAAAATTGCCAAGCTGGAGCTTGGCGCTCCGAGGGAGAACCAAAGGCTTGCGCATGAACTGTGGCAAAGCCTGGGTATTGCCCTCACTCACACCCGGCGATACGAACTGGCCCGAGCAGCCCCATTTGCACGACTATCCCGGCCACCCCAGGGGTTGTGGGCTCACCCGAATTACTCCGCGACCACCGCTATGCCACGCAGTTGGCCGGCCTTGGCTTGGCGGGTAGGCACAGAATAACGCTCAGGGTTAAAGCGATGCAGCAGCTCTGCTTCGCGTACCCGAGCCAGTACCACGTTGGCATGCTTGACGTGACCAAATCCGCGCATGGTCAGGGGCACTGCTGCCACGTCAGCTGCCAGCTTCAGGTTCTCGGCACTCAACTGGGGCAGCAATTCACGCACACGTTCTTCAAACCGTGTGATGAGCTCGCGCTCCATCCGGCGCTCATCAGTTCTACCGAAGATATCCAGCGCGCTGCCCCGCAAGGCCTTGCCTTTGGCAAGCACCTTCAAAGCCGGCAACATCCAGCTACCGAGTTCAATCTTGCGAGGGGCCTCAGAGTTCCGCCCGGATGGCCGGCCCACACGGCTGATCACTGGCGGAGCCATGTAAAAGCTGAGCTTCAAATCCCCTTCAAACTGCTGCTCCAAGGACTTGCGAAACGCCGGGTCTGAATACAGCCGCGCAACCTCGTACTCGTCTTTGTAGGCCATGAGCTTGAGCATGCTCTTGGCCACAGAGCGGGTAAACCGATCGCTACTAGGAACCAGCGATTGCTCTCGGGCCTGGACCTCGCTCAGCAACGAGGCGTAGCGCTGCGCATAAGCCGCATTTTGGTAGGCCGTCAGATGTTCGACTCCGCGTGCAATCAAAACTTCCAGCGATTCATTGGCGCTTGAACCAACGCCCGGTGCCGAAGCGCTCTCACCCAGCAAAGCCTTGCACGCGGCTGGATCACCTGCAGCCAGACGTCCCAGAGAAAAAGCCAATTGGTTGGCTGGAACAGCCACACCGTTCAATTCGATGGCGCGGTGCAGAGCCTCAAGGCTGAGAGGCACCAGGCCCCGCTGCCAGGCATATCCCAACGCCAGAATGTTGGCCGTGACCGTATCGCCAATGAATTCTTCTGCCAAGGCCTGGGCGTCAAAAGTTTCTACACGATCAGCCCCGGCGGCATAACGCAGCTTGTCCAGCAGCCCTGAGGTCTTGAGGCTCGCATCTGGGTTCTTCAGGGCCTCGGCCACAGGCGTTTCGTGCACGTTGGCCAGAATCCGCGTGCGGCCATGGCGAACGGTGCCCAGTGCCTCAGGCTGCGCCGCGACCACCGTGTCGCAGGCCAGAATGGCATCCGCCTGTTGGGTATCAATGCGAACCTGGTTCAAGCGTTCAGGCACATCGGCCAGGCGCACGAAGCTCAGCACCGCGCCGCCCTTTTGAGCAAAGCCCATGAAGTCCAGCACAGAAGCACTTTTGCCTTCCAGATGGGCGGCCATGGCAATGACCGCACCTACGGTCACCACGCCTGTTCCGCCCACACCCGTCACGAGCAAATCGTAGGGGCCAGTCCAGCGGTGGGCGGCTGGCAAGGGAAGGCTATCGACGATACGAGACAAGGCATCTGCCCCGCCCTGCCCCGCCGTAGAAGCCGCCAAGGCACCCACCTTCTTGCGCATCTTGCCGCCAGTGACACCCACGAAGCTGGGGCAAAAGCCCTTGGCGCACGAATAGTCCTTATTGCAAGCGGTCTGGTCGATCTTGCGCTTGCGGCCGAGGCTGGTTTCATGCGGCAACACGGCCACGCAGTTGCTTTGCACACTGCAATCGCCACAGCCTTCGCAGACCGCCTCATTGATGAAGAGGCGCTTGTCAGGATCGACCATCTCGCCTTTTTTGCGCCGGCGCCGCTTTTCTGCCGCACAGGTTTGCTCATAGATCAGCACTGTGACGCCATGAACTTCGCGCAAACGGCGTTGAACTGCATCCAGCTCGGCACGGTCATGGAACTCTGTGCCCGCGGGAAAACGGCTCTTGATGCTGTCGTACTTGCCAATGTCGTCCGACAGAACCACCACTTGCTTGACGCCTTCACTCTCCACTTGCCTTGCGATAGCGTCCACACTGATGATGCCGTCCACCGGCTGCCCGCCCGTCATGGCCACGGCGTCGTTGAAGAGAATCTTGTAAGTGATACGGGCCTTGGCGGCTACCGCCTGGCGGATGGCCAGGTACCCTGAGTGGTAGTAGGTGCCATCTCCAAGGTTCTGGAACACGTGGGGCATCTTGGTGAACATGGCGTGCGAAACCCAATCGACGCCCTCCCCGCCCATCTGGATCAGGCCTGCAGTGTCGCGGTCCATCCAGTTGGCCATGAAGTGGCAGCCAATGCCTGCACGTGCAGTGGAACCCTCCGGCACCAGGGTGGATGTGTTGTGCGGACATCCGGCGCAAAAGTACGGCAGCCGCTTGACGCTGTCTGAATCGTTTGACAGCAAATCAGGCAGCGTGAAATCACGCACGAGCGCACGTCTATCGTCAAACTGCGGAAAATGGCGGATCAGCCAGTTCGCTGTGAGCTCAATCAGACGAGAGGGGCGCAACTCTCCGAGGGGCGACACCAGCGGGTGCCCTTGCGTATCTTGCTTACCCAGAATGGCTGGGCGCACCGGTGCGTTGTAGAAAAGATCGCGCAGCTGGGTTTCAAGGACGGCGCCTTTTTCCTCTACGACCAGGATCTCCTTCAAGCCCTGGGCGAAGGTTTGCATGCGCGTGGTTTCCACGGGGAACGTCAGCCCGACCTTATAAAGGCGGACCCCCGCGGCGGCCAGCATCTCCAGTGTGATTTCCAAGCGCCGCAGCACTTCCATGAAGTCGTAATGCGCTTTTCCGCTGGTGACGATACCCACGGTGGCATGGTGCGATTCGATCACGTGGCGATCGATGGAATTCACTTTCGAAAAAGCGGCCACTGCCTTGAGTTTTTCGGCCAATCGCTGTTCTATCTCCAGAGAAGGCAGGTCAGGCCAACGGTAGTGCAAGCCCCCTGCTGGAGGCGCGTGGCCGGTGGTTGCACGCACTTCATCTGCGCGGCGCCAGGAAGCCGTGCGGGCATTCACGCTGTCCAAATCCACGGTGGATCCGCTTTCCACCACTTCGGACAGCGCAGTCATGCCCACCCAGTTCCCGCTGAAACGGGAAAGCTCCCAGCCGTAGAGCCCGAATTCCAGGTATTCGGACACATTGCCTGGCGAGACCACAGGCATATGAAAGGCCTGCAGAAGTTGGTCGCTTTGGTGCGGCATGGAAGATGAAACGCAACCGTGGTCATCGCCCGCGACCACCAATACGCCGCCGTGAGGGGAAGATCCGTAGGCATTGCCATGTTTGATGGCGTCCCCTCCGCGATCCACACCTGGGCCCTTGCCGTACCACATGGCAAACACGCCTTGGCAGGTGCGCTCTGGATCGCTCTCTACACGCTGAGTACCCAGCACCTGGGTAGCACCCAGCTCTTCATTGATCGCAGGAACGAAACGAATACCTGCATCGGTATAGCGTTGGCCTGCCTTCCAGATTTGCTGATCCAGCATGCCCAGCGGGGAGCCCCGGTAGCCGGAGACGAAACCCTTGGTGTCCAACCCCGCCGCCTCATCGCGCTGGCGCTGCATCAACATAAGGCGCACGAGCGCCTGCGTGCCCGTCATGAAGACCTGGCCCTCACGAGCCCAAAGGCTGTCTGCCAATCGGTAGTTGGGATTGCGAATGGCGCTGGAGGTGTCAGTCATCTCATGTCTCCTGGGACGTGGGTTTTATATCCTCAAGGATATGCAGTTTGGCGCAAAAATGGTTTTTATTGTTCTCATATTTGGCTATATTCGAACCTATTCATTCTCAAAAATAGCCATGAGCGAGAAAATTGATCTTGATTCACACAGCCTGCTCATTCTTCAGGAACTGCAGCGTGATTCGCGCCAGACTGTTCAGCAGATTGCTGAGCGTGTTGGTTTGTCGCCCACGCCATGCTGGAAACGAATCAAGGAGATGGAAGCGACGGGTGTCATCAGCGGGTACACAGCGTTGGTTGATCGCTCCAAGGTCGGACTTGATTTATTGGTGGTGGTGGAAGCCAACCTCAGCCAACACACCGAGGAATTGGTGCGTCAGTTCGAGCGCGCGGTAGAAGCCACGCCCCAGATCGTCCGCTGCCTTTCCACTACTGGACAGGCTGACTACATCCTCACGGTGCTCGTGCCGGGAATCGCCGAATACGAGCGGTTTTTACATGCTGAGCTTTTCAAGCTCCCTGGTGTAACCCACGTGCGATCTTCAATTGTGTTGAAGGAAGTGAAAGCCGAGGTGAGGCTACCCGTGGTCGCAGGGGTGGCGAACCCGCGCGCAGCACTCACCTCCAAGCCAGTTCGCTCTCGGCGGAATACTTGAATTCCTCGCCAGAATAAAGACTCATTTGATGAGCACTTTGTCTCGCTTGCCCCCATGACGCACGGCGGTTGCAGTCCCTTGGGCCGTGGCACGAAGTCATCGTGGCATGATTGCAAAAGAGAGTACACCGGCTCGCCCCCAAGTATTGTTTCGAAGATCCAGGGAGAAGAGCTTGTATTTCAAAAAAGCAGTTGAACACAAGGTGACGAAAGCTCCCCAGAAGCAACGGAGCAGGACATCGTGGGTGGCCAGATCCATCCGGGTGGCCACGTGGGCGGTGGTGTTGAGCGTACCGCTGGTGCAAGCTCAATCTCCGGCATCCACTCCGCAAGATGTATCGGGTGTGTGGCCTAGCACTGCCGAGGCACAAATCGCTATAGCGGGTTTGATGGCCAAGCGTGCTCCCGAGCGAGCCGGCACGGTTAAGGTGGATCGTGTCTTAGGCTGCTTGCCTGGTTTGAAAGAAAAACCAGGCGTTTGGGTGTGCCCTGTGATCCATGCCGGCAACGCGAAACCGTTAGCCTGGACTCTTGTACGTCAAGGCTCGCAATGGATCGCACGCGACAAAGACGCTGAGCCAGCATGCGCACCGTTGAAGGTGGCGGAAGCAGCGTTTCGTCAAAAACTCAGCAACCAAAAGCTCAGGGTTACGGGTGAAGTAGACGACGGTGCAGGCCTGTTTACCAGCGACCGTGGCATCACCCGAAAAGAACGTGGTCCCTATCGCCTGATGTGCCGGTACGAGGTGGATACAGGACTCGTAGAAGATGCGCTGTTCCTGACTTACGTATGGCACGATGGGCAGAAATATTTGATTGACAGTGACGTCGAGCGGTGGTGATGTGTCCAAGCCTGCGGCCAGCATAGCGAGCTTCTCACGCCAGGTCTGGCAGCCGACAGACTCAGCGAGGCCAGCCCCTGCTGTCTGACTCGCCGTAGAATACCGGCCTTCCTCCACATGGGTTCCCTCACCCCCATTTACCAAAAAGGTTTGCCATGACTTTCGTTCAGGCGCAGCCGCCTCGCGTGCCGCTTTTCCTTGCCCTGCTGGTGGCGTTTCATATCGCCATCGTCATCGCCAGCAACTATCTGGTGCAGTTGCCCATCAACTTGCTGGGCTTTCACAGTACCTGGGGTGCCTTCAGTTTCCCGTTCATTTTCTTGGCCACGGACCTGACGGTCAGGTTGATAGGCCAATCCCCTGCTCGCCGAGTGATTGCATGGGCCATGCTGCCTGCCCTGGTCGCTTCTTATGTCGTAGGCGTCGTTTTCCGGGAGGGCCAGTTCAATGGCTGGGCGACGCTGGGCGAATTCAATACCTTCGTATTTCGAATTGCATTCGCCAGTTTCACGGCCTACGTGCTGGGCCAACTGCTGGACATCCAGGTGTTTGACCACATCCGTCAGAAAAGCCGCGCGTGGTGGCTAGCGCCTGCTGCCGCTTCGGTATTCGGACAAGCGCTGGATACCGCCGCATTCTTCTCGATAGCGTTCTGGCGCAGCCCCGATGCGTTCATGGCGACGCACTGGGTGGAAATTGCCTTGGTGGACTACGTCATCAAACTCAGCGTCAGCCTGCTGCTGTTCGTGCCAGCCTACGGGGTGATGTTGGCAGCCATTGTGCGAACCATGCGCAAGCGGGAAACGCCGAGAAATCTCGCTGCCTCAGCGCCGTCGTAGCCTTTCTCAGCGTTGACGTCAAATTGGTGGACTTGCATTTGAATGCTGGATCAGACCATCAGAGGGTACTCGCCGTGAAGCCTGTTAATCGTAAGCCACCTTTAACGACCATGCCACACGCCTCACGATAACGGGAAACACAGCGTCCGCCTTCAGCATCACTGAGTCGCCTGTAGCGAAAACAACGGATCCCGTAGCGCCACAAGTGCCACTTGCTTGCACGGAGCAACTCAACGGTGTGGGGTTCGAACCAACGTACAACGTGAATATGGCTCCTAGTGGCGGGGTGAGGAAAGACACCCGAACTCTGAGGGTTTGGATTGTTCCTGAAGTGGGCATCAGGATGCCGCGTTCGACGTCGGAGGTAACGCCCATACTCGCCATGCCGATGTAGTTTGGCGTGGTAATTCCTACATCTGCTCCTGAAGTCCCGAAAACAGGCACACCACTGGAAACGGCCGCGGGCCCCGTTGGCCCGACATTGCCGGTCGCGCCAGTAGGGCCCATTGGCCCAGTCGGCCCGATGGCGCCGGCTTCGCCGGTAGATCCAGTTGGACCTACCGCGCCCGTCGGCCCAGCCGGTCCCGCCGCGCCCGCAGGTCCAGTGGGACCCGCGCCGACCGAAAGCTTGCCCGCGGGATCCGCAATGACATACCCACCCGTGGGCCCCAATGCAGGTACGGTCACTGAGCCATCATTAGAGAACCCCGTGATGACAGAACCACCAGGTGTCTTGATGGCCACGCCGTTGGCGCCAGACAGGGAGACCTGCGCATGAGCAGTCATGCCGCTCAACAGCAGGGACATCGCAACGCCAAGTGGTCGAAGGCCGCTGGCACGGTGGGCTCTGTGAGTCATCTGATTGCTCCCGCTGAAAAGGATCTGTCTTAGGGACGTTAGGTATGCCGAATCGAAACTGCTTCCGATGGACGCGATGCGGGCAGATCGCGAGTTCATCAGAACTGCTGCTGCCCATTGAGTTCGTAAGCATTGGCCATGCCAGACTCTTTTTGTGAAGTCAGGCGGCCGGTGTGCTGGCACGTGATCAGATCAAAAAAAGCGGAGCCATGGCCCGCAGCCATGAAGCGGTTGGCGAACTCCTGCTCGAAATGGCCTGGTCCTTCGTCAAAGCCCGCCAAGGCCTGCAGCTTGCGAGTGTCCATAAGTGAGGGCCTCAGCGAAAAGTGTGGCCACCAGAGATTGCTCAGAACGCCCGCGGGATGACGGCTGAAGAATTCAGAGTGTTTTTCCGGCGGCAAATGTTCATGGAGCACGTATCGATGGCCGCTTAGCGCATGTTTGCGATGAAAGCCCCCCACCAATGCACGATCTGTCAGTGTCTCGGCATAGTTCCGATTGAACAGCACTTGCGCCACGTCTGGCTCAGCCTGCAACACCTCAACAGCACGCTCCACATAGGGCATGGGCACCAGGAACTCCCAGTCGTCTTCCATGTGCAGCCAATAGGGTGTTCGTACCTCGGCGCGCAAGAGATTCATGCTGCGCGCATGCCCTTTCTGATTCGGGCTTTTGAAAACGAATTCAAAGAAAGGATAGAGCTCACGCATGCGCTGACGATCCTGCTCACTGGAGTTGTCGTCCGCACATATGAATCGCTGGATACGGTGAAGGTCCTGGCAACAATTGAGGAATGAATTCATCGTGCGCTCGAACAAATCAAGCCGCTTGCAGGTCGTGATTGTGAAGGTCACGTCTGCGTGGGCTGCCTGGCCTGGGCTCACGCGTGTCACCGCACCTGCCTTCACTTGCTCTACCAACTGCTGCACTATGGCGCTCGGGTACTTGGCCGTGCGCGCAGCGATCGTAGGCGCCGCAAAATCCCTATTGGCCTCCACACGCGGCCTGTGGACGTCGGGCAGCAAATCGCCGTCAAGCAGTTGCATGGACAGCCTGAAACACTCCTCGTGGTCACCCACCCAATAAGCGGCAATGGCTGCTTCGTCGATGGCACCCCAGCGGTAGACGCTTTCATCCAAGAACAGCAGATCGGCTGGAGCCGGTAACGCCATGGCAGCGCGTGCATAGAGCTGTGCCAGGGCCCACTGCTTACGGCCGCTGTGCCAACGCGCCAGCGCCACCAGCGGTTCGATGCGTGACGGGCGATATTGATACGCGGCCATGTAAGCAGCCTGCACTTCGGCATCAGGCAGTCGTAGCCGCTCGCCCAACACGGCGGACTGGTAAAGCGAATACCACACCTCTTCCGCCCAGCCCCCCATGCGCGCACGTTCCAGGTAGGCCTGCCGGGCTTTTTCCGGCTCGCCGGCGTCACGCCAGCTTTGTGCCAGGTAGAACATGTAACGCTCATTGCCAGGCTCGTCTCGCAAGCCCTGCTCAAGAAGCGCTGCATCTTTTCGGAAAGTGAGTGGGTCTCGGCTGCGCGCACCTTCGTGCCGCCTGACCACCCAGGGACCATTCAGTGTGGCGACTGGATAAGGCTCGTCAGTGGCCAAATATTCATGCAGTACTCCCACCCAACGCCACGGCAACGCATTGGAAACCAGCAGGCACTGTTGATAACGTGTGCCGCTGCTGTCTATTTGCAGGTAGTAGGCTTTCTCTGTGAGCGCGGGCCACTGCCAGCCCACAGGTGCGTGGAAGCTGTTATCAGCATCCATGATGAGCACATAGTCGCCATGCCCTCTGGCCAGTTCTATGGCTTCTGTGCGGTTATGGCCAAAGTTTCGCCATGGCCGCTCATGAAGTTCACCCGGCATGTCCGCCATGAAGCGACGGATGATCTCTTGCGTGCCATCTGTGGAGCCCGTGTCCACAATGACCCAATGATGAATAAAAGGTTTAACGGAAGCGAGGCAGCGTTCAATGACGCCAGCCTCGTCCTTGACGATCATGTTCAGGCAAATCTGCATGCGCGCGGGCCATCCACAACAACGAGGAACGCAGAATGCCCTCTTTCAAACCCGCGCAACAAGACATGCGCTCGCACAAGGACCATCGTCGTCGAGGTCTTCAGACGTTCGGGGTGGCATTCCCAGACCACGTCAGTGCGGAGGTTTCGAAGAACAAGCACCGGAGACCCGCCCCTATATAGAACGTAGAACGGGACTTCTGACGAAGTCTCAGCGTCTCGCTACTCCTCAATTTGGTGTGAGCCTGACGGACCAAGCCGGCGATATCTGATTAGGTGAGCCGGAAGGCACGCTGCGCAGCGTAATGACGTCCCCTGCCACGAACGCTACAGACGCAGATGCAGTGCACGTGACGTTAAATTCGGCAATAGTGCAGCCCAGGGCAGTGGGCGTCGAATTAACGAACACAGTGAATGCATATTGCTGAGTGCCTCCGCCGTCGTTCGGAGAATCGTTGGCAACTATGCGCACGGTGTTGATGGTGCCCGCAGCGGGCATGGCGAACCCAAGTCCCACATTCAAGGTTTGCGCGCTTCCCGAGATGCCGATGTATCGGGTTTGTGAGGTGCTTATGGTGCCTCCGGCATTACCAAACAACATCACGGTGGACGATCCGCTGCCAGCAGGCCCAGTGGGGCCTGTGGGGCCTGTGATGCTAGCACCAGGTGTGCCAGCGGGGCCAGCAGGGCCTTGAATTCCATTGGGCCCTTGAGGCCCCTGAGGCCCTATCGGCCCTATCGGCCCTATCGGCCCTTGAGGCCCTACCAACCCCTGCGTACCCATTGGACCTGTAGGACCAGCTACCCCTGTCGCGCCCACGGGGCCGGTCACACCCGCAGCCCCCGTGGGACCGGTCACACCCGCGGCCCCCGTGGGCCCAGTCACGCCCGCAGCCCCCGTGGGCCCAGTCACACCCGCAGCCCCCGTGGGCCCAGTCACGCCCGCAGCCCCCGCGGGGCCGGTCACGCCCGCAGCCCCCGTGGGGCCGGTCACACCCGCGGCCCCCGTGGGACCGGTCACACCCGCGGCCCCCGTGGGACCGGTCACGCCTGCAGCCCCGGTGGGCCCAGTCACACCATCGGCACCCGTAGGCCCGGTAGCGCCGGTAGCGCCCGCAGGCCCTGTGGGGCCCGCGCCTACCGCCAACTTACCTGTCGGATCGGTAAAAACATATCCACCAGACGACCCCAACGCTGGAATAGTGACAGAGCCGTCATTCGAAAATCCAGTGATGACTGAACCCGCCGGCGTCTTGATGGCCACGCCATTGGCTCCCGAGAGGGAAACTTGAGCATGCACCGCTACGCCCCCCATCAGCATGGTGGTGGCAACAGCAAGCGGACGAAGACCGGTGCGAAAGTTAACTAAATGAGTCATGGCGGCTGTGTTCCTGGAGAGGTTCTCGATCTGTGGAGTAGGAGCGGTATGGCGAATCAGGAACCCGAACCCTTGCGCTTTTGCGCTCGGCGTTTCAGGAATGCAGTTCCACTCAAAAGAAGCGCCATCAGGCCCAAGCCGACAGTGCTGGAGGTCGGCACTGGAGCTATGCCCGACACCAAACTGGAAGCATTGCTGAACCAGTTGGGCGCATATCCTTGACCGATCTGGTTGGTCTGCGTAGGCGCCAGCCGCTGACCACGGGATGCATTCACGTTGGCAACACCTACCGTGGTGATGTTTTGCGTACCACCAGGCAGCAGGCTCAGGAATGTCGTAGCGCCTTGCCCTTGCAGCGTGACGTTGTTCAAGGTGAGAAGACCTGCCACCTGCTGCTCGGTTCCACCAGCAAAGCTAAGCGTCAAGCCCGATGAGGTCGCAGTAAAGTTATGGAATGTCGTGTTGCCGGAGAATGAGCTGCTGGTATTGGCACAGGCATTGCTGGCCGTCACAGAGCTTCCTGCGCCGCTGAAGCTGCCGTTGTTTTGCCAGCTATGCGTCATTTCAATGTTGGCGCCTGTGGCGGTCAGCGAGCCCCCGGGGCCAATGATGACATTACCCACCTTCTGGAATGTCGCGCCGTTGATGTCGAGTGTTCCGTTGACAACCAGGTCATCACAATCCAGATCCATGGTGAAGCCGGCAAAGCTTACTGGGCCATCGGCTGGCTCGATGGTGATGCCTGCTGCGTAAGCCCCGTTGACACCGGCCATCCCCACAAGAAGCCACACAGCCGTGGCCACATGATGCCCTCGCCACGACGCCCGCGGTTCGTCAAGACTGGTAAGTCGCTTTTTATTCATGGGGCCCTTGGATTGACAAAAAACAACAGATAAGTGTTTTTATGTGATTTAGGGTGCAGAGTGTAAGATTTTTTTACATTCTTAAACTAAGGAAAACCCTAGGTTTTATATAAATTCTCCGACAAAAGGTTGACAGTCAAATCAAAAAGAACACATTCGAATTACAAGAAAGATCATGCATTGCATGGCTTCGCCCCCCATTCGAACTGTGGTTGGCACCGTTCTAAAACACGCCCGCAACCAGTCCCGCGGCCAATCCAGCCCCCAACTCCGCGCAGCGAGACAACTCACTCGAGGGAATCGTCTTGGGAGCCAGGATGGCATCTGGAGTCTGCGCGTGCGTACAGACGACCAATCCTGGCGCAATCGACTTCAGGCGCCAACCTGTGGCGATGCGGTCGATCTGGCGCAGAGCGCCCTGCCCGTCGCTACCCGCACACACCATGGCCGCGTAAGGTCGACCGTTGATGCGTTCCAGTACCGGGTAATAACACCTGTCGAAGAAGTCCTTCATCAGCCCTGAAATCGCCGCCAGATTCTCAGGTGTGGCAAAAACATAGCCATCAGCCCCCAGGACATCACTTGGTCCGGCGTCCAAAGCATGCAGCAGGCGAACATCTATCCCCTCCTCCGCCCTAGCAGCTTCGGCTGCGGCTTCGGCCATCTGGCGGGTACCCCCAGTGAGGCTGTGATAGACGACGAGCAAGGTTTTCATGCGCCCAAGCCTACAGCCAATCCAGAGCATGTGATTCGGTTTTAGCTTTCACGCGATTTAACGCGAGCGTGCGAGCGTGTAGGGGAAATGCCGGCACCTCCCGAGCGCTGCAAAAATGCGCACTTAGTTCGCACTGCGCATAATGCCGGATTTGCATACCACAAGGTGCCATGCCTTCCATGACCAACCCTCCTCTGGCTGCCTTGCGCCAGCGCCTGTGGCAGGAATTGGACATGTTGTGCCGCCTGGGATTAGGCTTGGCGCCTATTGCGACCAGTGTTTGCGCGGTGCTTCGACAACTGGTGGGGGCAGATGCAGTCGCCCTGTTCTGGCTGGATGAGCAAGGGCTTCCAGCGGGTTTTTATCATGAAGATTCGCCTGCTGAGGCGCAGAACCTGTTTCTCAACGAATACCACAGGCTGTTCGCGGGGCAAAACGAAGTCAACATCACCGCATTGGCTCGGCGCCAAGGACAGGTGGTCGGACATATGCTGGCCCCTGACGCCGCCTACTTCCGATCCAATACCTACAACTTGCTTGTCAGGGCGAGCGGGCATCACCACACACTGGATTTACGCGTAGAGGTCAATGGCCGCACTCGCGCGGTGGTGGCGTTGTTCCGTGCGCCGGGCCTGGCTTTCAACGATGAGGACGCCGCCTTGCTCGAGCGCGCAAGCATCAGCCTTCAGCGCGCGTTCATACGCCCTGGCTCGGTGCAACTCGGCACACGCATCGACGGTGGCTTGGGACATGTACTGCTGGACGCGAAAAGCCTGCACCCCCTGCTGGCCGATGCCCATGCCACCCGATTGCTACGGGAAGCCAATCTGCCTGGCCTTGGCCTGCAAGGAGGAACCGAAGGGCAGTTGCCACCGGACTTGCTCACCCATTTGGGTTTGGGGCCACAACAGTCTGCGCAGATTTCAGTACCGGATGGATTGCTGGACGCACAGATGAGCCGGTTACTCCCCGTTCATTCAGGAACGGATGGTTCTGGGCAATGGTTGCTGACACTGCAGTTGCAGCGGCCACTGCAGATTGAAGTAGTGCGGCAGGTATTGGCGTTGCCGCTCTCGCCCTTGCAGCGCGAGATAGCCGCGCTGGCTGGTCTGGGATATGCCCGTGCAGAATGCGAAGGGCTCACCGGTGTAGGCAGCGCCGCGCTCAAGAAACACTTGCGGACCATTCTGGAAGTGACCCATAGCCAAGACTGGGAAGACCTGGCCCAGCGCCTACAGAGAAAGATCGAGGCTCCTTGAGGCGTTGGCAGGTGTCAGCAACATGAGCCGCGCCATCAGAGCCACCAAATCCTGCTGGCGCTGTGTTCTTGTTTTCATCAGAAGCGAGCTCAGCTGGGTGCGAACCGTGCGAATACGCACACCACGCGCATCAGCGAAATCACGCGGCGTCTGGCCATGCAGCAGCGCCAACAACAATGACGCCTCGGTAGGGCTCAGTCGGTAGGCATGGCGAGCCAGGGACACCGCAGCAGCGGCATCCGCCGTACGCTCCATCAGGACGACCGTAACCCCTTCATGTGAATGCGCAAGGCCCAACTCTTTCAGATCACCCAAGGCGAGAGACACCAATAAAATGCCGCCGGGTAATTCAAGGCAAGCACTTTCGCCGCGCAATGAGCGCTGAAAAAGCGTCTGGACTTCTGCCGCCACTTTCGCAGGAGCCTTGAGCAAACCACGCAAAACCACTTGTTCACGGCGCGCGGCCAATTCCGTCGCCCTGGCATTGGCGTGGAGCAGGCGAGCGGCCGTGTCAAAGAACAGCATGCCCACAGAAAGGTGTTCCATAACCGACTCCACGCCTCGGGTGCGCGTGCGCAGGGCAAGCATTTCTCGGTGAAGAACGGCCACGCGTTGCACTGCTGCAAACTCGGAGCGAAACCGCTGCTCCTGATCAAATGTGAATCCCTCGTCATCACGCAACCGGAAAATCGATGCAAATAGATTTCCGGCAGGATCTCTCGCATCTCTGCTTCCCCCAAACATGCGTGTCCCGATGCCATGTGGACGCAGGAACTCGTTGTAGATCGAAGTCCGGTGATGACAATGCCCCGTGTGCCTGGGGGCATCTGTGACCACCCACGCCTTGCAATGGCCACGTTTTTCGGCCTTGGAGTAGAGCTCCATGGCGGCATCCCACAAGGGGTCTTGTTCGCGGTATTGCGATGCATAGCCTAGCGTGGCTTCTGCGGTGATGCCTCTACCGATCAGCGCAGGGGTGCCCGTCTCGCCAGGCGTTTTCAGCCAGTAAGACGGATCAGGATGGGCAGCAAACTCCACGCCCCACTCAGCCAACTGTTGCGGATCGCTCGCCAGCACGAACCAGCCTACCTGATCCCCACCCAAACTGGTGGCGTAACCATGCAGGGCTTCATCCCAACGATCTTCGTCTGCCACGGCGCCCAATAAATCTGTCAATGCCTTATGCACGGTGTGCCCTTTCATCCGCCGGGATTCTTTCGCAGTGGCTTGCGCTCCGCCATTCCCCCAAGGGATACCAGCGACCAGTGACATCACGAGCATCGGTCAGGTGACCGATAGGCAAGAGGCGTGGAGTTTTCAAAAATCGCCCCTGCATTTTTCAGCAGGAGAACTTTCACATGATCAAATCCATTCGGTCGCTCGCGCTGGCGACGCCCGCTTCCCGGCACACGAGAGTGGCCAAGCCTCGCGCCCGGCTTCGTGCAGCTGTGCTGCTTGGAGGCACGCTATTGGCAATGATGGGTGCGATGCCGGTACACGCCGAAATACCTTCCACCGAACGTCAAGCCCTGCTCGCCCTCTACACCAGCGCAGGCGGCGCCAACTGGTCGAACAAGACCAACTGGGGTGGCGCCGTCGGCACGGAATGTACGTGGCACGGCGTCTCCTGCGACGTGGCCAACACCCACGTGACCGCCCTGAGGTTGAACTTCAACAACTTGATTGGCACCGTCCCAGCATCTCTCGGTACGCTTTCTGAACTGACGGTATTGAACCTGAGGCAAAGCGACTTGAGTGGGCCCATTCCTGCGCTGTCAGGACTATCCAAACTGGTCACCCTTGACCTGAGCAACAACAGGTTCAGCGGGCAGATTCCGGCATTGACAGGTCTCGGCAGCCTGCAGAGCTTTCAGGTGCAAGGTGGGCAGCTGACAGGATCGACACCCTCTTTGGCAGGGCTGACCAGCCTCAAGGTTTTCAATGTCGCGGGTAACTTGCTGGATGGCCAGATTGGCCCTCTCTCCGGCGCAACAGCCCTGGAAGAATTTCATGTCCGCAACAACAAACTGGTAGGCGCCATTCCTGATTTAAGCGGCCTCGCGGCGCTCACATCATTCGATGCCTCCAACAACCAGCTTACTGCTCTGACCTCGTTCGGGGGTATAGCTAACCTCGACAGCTTCATCGCTTCTCAAAACCAGTTAAAGGGCTCGATTCCTGCGCTTGCCGGCTTGAGCAAGCTGAGAAGCTTTCATGTCGACTACAACCAGTTGAGCGGACCTATTCCGCCTTTGTCGGATTTGGTCAACCTGGAGCATTTTTATGTGCGCGACAACGCTCTGACAGGCCAGATCCCCTCACTGATCGGACTCACCAAGCTGCGCGCATTCTGGATCCAGAACAACCAACTCGTGGGTGCACCTCCCCTGCCACCCAACCAAACCATGGTGGCAGTACCTTGCCCCAATCCCTTGCGCAACAGTACAGACCCCGCCATCAACCTCGCCTGGGACAACGCCGTCACTGGCAGCTCGCCTTGGGCCACAGGCTGCACCGGCAGTTGGGATGTGACACCCACTGTACGCGACGCCTACAACGGAAGGCCCATCACCGACGGAAGCACGGGGACCATTTCACCAGACACGACGCAGATCATGCCTGCCGGTGGGTCGGTTCAGTTCACCATGACACCCGCTGCGGGTTATCGCCTGCGGACTCCAATCGGGTCGAGCTGCCCCGGCGGCCTGAATGGCCACATCTTCACGGCGGGCCCACTGACCGCCAATTGCGCGGTCGACGCCGTGTTCGTAAGAGATGCCTCTCCTGATGACGGCGCGTGTGGCTCGGACAACGGAAAGACCTTGAGCCTGCCCCCGACCAACCTCTGCAGCGTCGGAACAGCCAGCGCCATCACAGGCACAGGGCCTTGGACGTGGTCATGTGCGGGTACAGGCTCAGGGGTCACCGCGCAATGCTCGGCACAAAAGGCCGGGCAGGTGCAGAACTGGACGGTCACCGCCGTGGTGGACGGAGCGGGCGGCACGGCAGCGCCGGAAACGCAAAGCGTTGCAAACGGTGCCCGCGCCTCGGTCGTGGGTACACCGGCTTCAGGCTACATGCTGACAGGCGCAAGTGGATGCACCAGCACGACGGTGGCAGGCAATACCGCGACTACGGTGCCCGTGACGGCAGACTGCACGGTGACCCTCAACTTTGGGTTGGCGCAACAGACGAACACTCAGTTTGTGAGCGTAGCGCCTACGACACCCAACACAGGGGATGCCGTGCTGGTGCGCATTTCCGTCAGTGCGGGCGACACCGCGGTCACCAACGGCACGGTCACCATCCATGGTGGTGGCGCTTCCTGCGCGGCTCAACTCAATGCCGAAGGCGATGGGCAATGCACCATGCGCTTTCAAACCGGAGGCGAGCATCAATTGACCGCTGCTTATCCAGGCGATCTTGCACAGCGCTATCTACCATCGAGCGCGGTCTATGCGGTGACGGTCGTTGGCTCTGTTGCTAACCTAAAGGCCGTTCCTACGCTCTCCCAGTGGGTCCTGCTTTTGCTCGCAGCATTGATGCTCCTGGTCGCTCTGCGCAGGCGTATTCGATAGCTAAAGCCTCTGAGAAGGCGAACTGAAATTCAGAGTGTTCGGGTGGAAGGACGCCTCGCTGGCCCTCCCCCTGGCCGGGCGCCCCTAGCCGGGCGCCCCTAGCCGGGCGCCCCTGCACTCACCCAAAGGAGCTGGAGCAGGAAAAGGCATGATCACTACGCCTTCCGAGAAGGCGCCACGGTTGCGTCTTCTGGCCAGGCACCCTATGTCGAAAAAAACCCTCTCCTGAAAATAAGAGAGGGTTTCTGGGAGGCAGGCAATGCGCCTTAGCTGGTTTCGCCGGTCACTGCTGCCAACATGGCGGGGGAGCCTTGCACTGCCGCACGCTGCATCATGTGCTTGACGGCACGCAGGCCACCCAGTTCCTCACCACCGCCTGCGCGGCCCGGACCGCCGTGTTTGAGGAATGGCAATGCGGAGCCATGACCTGTGGATTCGGGTGCAGCAGCACGGTCGAGGATTTGCAGGCGGCCATGAAGCATGGCCATTTGCGGAATGACCTGAGCGGCGACTTCCGCGCTCTTGGTGACCAAGGTGCCTGCCAGGCTACCCCGGCCTTTGGCCGCCAGTGCCACAGCCGCTTCAATTCCTCCGCTGTAGGCCATCAGCGTGCTGACCGGGCCGAAAGCTTCGACATCGTGTGCTGAGTGATTCTCTGCGTCACGAGCCAGCAGCAGCGTAGGTTGGAAGAACGCGCCGTTTTCAGCACCGTCACCCACAGGCGAGAAATCTTGAGAACCGCCGAACACCACTTCAGCGCCCTCACGCAACGTGTCCACGCGATCGCCCACATCTTTCTGTTGCGATTTGGATGCCAGCGCACCCATGCGAACATTTTCAAGGCGTGGATCACCTACCGTCGTCTTTGCCAGGCGTTCCTTGAGCTTGGCTGCCACTGCATCAATGTGCTGTGCAGGCACGATGGCTCGGCGGATGGCCGTGCACTTCTGGCCGGCCTTTTGCGTCATCTCGCGCGCGATTTCCTTGACGAACAGATCAAACTCTTCGTCATCAGGTGTGACGTCTGGCGCCAGGATCGCGCAGTTGAGCGAATCGGCTTCGGCGTTGAATGGAATGCTGTTCTTGATGATGTTGGGTGACACGCGCAGTTTGGCCGCTGTGTCTGCGGAGCCTGTGAAAGTGACTACGTCAGACACATCCAGCCTGTCCAGCAAATCACCCGTGCCACCAATCACGAGCTGCAAGGATCCCTCTGGAAGAATGCCGGAGTCATTGATGAGCCGCACCAGTTTCTCCGTCAGGAAGCTGGTGGCCGTCGCGGGCTTGCCGATGCTGGGCATACCAGCCAGGAACGTGGGTGCGAACTTTTCCAAGAGGCCCCAGACCGGGAAATTGAAGGCGTTAATGTGAACGGCGACACCACCACGTGGCACGAGCACGTGTGTGCCCGCAAAGGCGCCCGTCTTGCCCAGCGACATTTGTTGGCCCTCATGCCAGAGATTTCCGCTGCGAGGCAATTCCTTGGCCATGCTTGCATAAGCGAACAGCGTGCCGGTTCCCCCTTCAATGTCCACCCAGCCATCCGTACGGGTGGCGCCGGTATGGACCGAAAGCTCATACATCTCTTCCTTGCGCTCACCCAGATATTTCGCAAGTGCCTTCAGTGCTGCAGCCCGTTGCTGGAAGTCCATCGCCATGAGGGCCGGCAAGCCCACCTTGCGGGCGTGCTCGAGGGCTTCAGCGAAATCGATGCTTTCAGCATGCGTATGGGCAACCACACCGTTGTCAATGGCGCTGCGCAGCGCTTGCGCCGGCTCTGCACCAATCCAGCGGCCGGCGATGTAACTTTGAAGTTGAGGTGTAGTCATGGGGGTATCCGAATAAATTAAAGGAAATGAAGCCGTCCCGGGGCCGCCGGCATAGGCCAGTGTTGCCCCGACGGCTCCGAGAACGTGATCACGTTCTGAGGATGCGTCCAATCAATCGGTCAAGCAGCCTTTTGGCCACCGACGCCCAGATAAGTTTCTATCACACGGCGATCATGCAGAAGATCGCTGGCTGCGCCTTGAAGGGCCACGGCGCCCATCTCCAGCACATACGCACGATCGGCCACTTGCAGGGCAGCTCTTGCATTCTGCTCCACCAGCAACACAGAGACCCCCAGACGCCGAAGCGACGAAACGATGTTGAGCACCTCGCGCACAATCAGCGGGGCCAGACCTAGAGATGGTTCGTCGAGCATCAGAAGCTTGGGGCGCGCCATCAGCGCACGGCCAATGGCCAGCATCTGGCGCTCGCCGCCCGACAGCGTCGAAGCCATCTGAGCACGTCTTTCATCAAGGCGAGGAAACATCTCGAATACTTCGATCATGCGGGCCTTCTGGTCGCGCTGACCGCGCCTCCAGCGTGCAAAACCACCGAGAAGAAGGTTATCTTCCACCGACATCTCACCGAACAGTTCGCGCTTTTCCGGCACCAGGCCAACGCCCGCAGCCACCATGGCTTCGACCGACGGGCGAGCCATTTTGCTGCCCGACAAGTTGAGCGTGCCGCTGGACGGCAGCAAGCCCATGATGGCGTTGAGCAAAGTGGATTTACCTGCACCGTTGGGTCCAATGACCGTAACGATCTCGCCCTCACCCACGGTGAGCGCGATCTGGTGCACAGCTTCGACCGGTCCATAGCAGACAGAAAACCCCTGCAATTCAAGCAACGTCTTGCTCATGCTGCCCCCTCTGGCAAATCACCACCCAGATAGGCGGCCATGACTCGCGGATCTGCCTGAACTTGAGCCGGGCTTCCCGAGGCAATCACAGTACCGAATTCCAGCACCGTAATGCGGTCAGCCAGGTTCATGACGAATTCCATGTCGTGTTCGACCACCAGAATGGCCAGGCCTTCCGCACGCAGTTGCGTCAGCAGGGCCGCCAGGGATTGCTTTTCGAGGTGGCGCAAACCAGCCGCTGGCTCGTCCAGCAGCAAGATGGCTGGCTGGCCGGCGAGCGCTCGGGCAATCTCGACGATGCGTTGCTGCCCCAGCGGCAAGGACGCTGCGGGGGTGTCGATGTACTCCAACAGTCCACAACGCTCAATCTGGCGACGTGCTTCTGCCAGCAGCGCGGCTTCTTCACGACGATCCAGTCGGAGCATGGCGGACATCCAGCCGCGGTGGCCGCGAAGGTGGGCCCCCAGCGCCACGTTCTCAAGCACACTGCGCTGGCCGAGCAGGCGCACGTGCTGAAAGGTGCGACCCAACCCTAGCGCTGCGAAAGCGCGGGAAGGCTTGGTCTTCATGTCCTGACCCATCAGCTTGACGCTGCCGGAGGTAGGATCATCCACGCCGGAGATCATGTTGAAGAAGGTGCTCTTGCCCGCGCCATTGGGCCCGATCAGTGCATGGACTTCCCCACTCTTGACGGTCAGATTCACCGCGTTATTGGCAATGAGGCCGGAAAAGCGCTTGGTCACCTCGTCTGCTTGAAGTACGACTGAACCCGCGTCAGGCAAGGCACGAGTGGCCAGCTCAGCGGGTGCAGCGGAATTCGCGCGTGGCGGTATCGGTTTGAGAAATTTGCGGGTCCCTGCGGCGAACAGCGGCCACAAGCCTTCGGCCGCACGTTGCAGGACCAGCAGCATCAGGAGCCCGAACACGATGACTTCAAAGTTTCCACTGGCACCCAGAAGCTTGGGCAACAGATCTTGCAATTGCTCCTTGAGCAAAGTGATCAGCGTCGCTCCCAGAACGGCGCCCCACAGATAGCCAGAGCCCCCGACCACCGCCATGAACAAATATTCAATGCCGATGTTGATGTTGAAGGGCGTGGGGTTCACAAAGCGCTGCAAGTGCGCGTACATCCATCCTGAGACCGCGGCCAGCAAGGCTGCCAGCACGAACAGTTTGATGCGTTGGCGGGCTGTATCGACACCCATGGATTCGGCCATGACGCGACCGGTCTTGAGCGAACGAATGGCCCTGCCCTCGCGCGAATCCAGCAAGTTGTGCAGTGTCCATATGCTCAGAAGCAAGACCACCCAGATCAGGATACCCAGTGCACGGGGAGAACTGAGGTCCATACCAAAAAGCGTCAGCGGAGGCACACCAGTGATACCGGTGAATCCGCCCAACATCTCAAGGTTGCCGAAAATATAGTAAAGGCTCAGGCCCCACGCAATGGTGCCCAACGGCAGATAGTGCCCGGAAAGGCGCAGCGTGACCGCACCCAATGCCCAGGCAATCAAGGCAGTCACTGCCAGACCCAGCAGCAGGCCTAACCAGGGGACCAGGCCAGGAGGCAAGGATGCCAGCGCGGCCTGAGCGACCGGTGAAGTGCAGATCCAGGCCGTGGCGTAGGCTCCGAGGCCGACGAATGCGGCTTGGCCGAACGAGGTCATGCCACCAACCCCGGTAAGCAGCACCAGGCCGACAGCCACCATGGAATACAGGCCAATGTAGTTCAGCAGCGTGATCGTGAACGGCGCAAGAAACGACCAGATCAGCGCCAACAGCGCGATAGCAATAAGAGTAAGGTGGCGCGAGTTCATTCCTCGTCCTCCACGTGGTGCGTGTGCAGCGATCGCCACCACAGCACAGGAATGATGAGGGTGAACACCAAGACTTCCTTGAAGGCACTGGCCCAGAATGAAGAGAACGATTCAAGCTGCCCTACCAGCAGGGAGCCCAGAACGGCCAGCGGATAGCTGGCGAGACCGCCAAAAATAGCCGCGACGAAACCTTTGAGTCCGATGATGAAGCCGGTGTCGTAGTAGATCGTCGTGATGGGAGCGATCAAAATGCCGCACACCGCGCCAATCAGCGCCGCGAGGGCAAAGCTGAGATCACCAGATAGCTCTGTGGGAATGCCCATGAGTCGCGCACCCACCCGGTTCATGGCCGTGGCGCGCAGTGCCTTGCCGATGATGGAGCGTTCAAAGAACACAAACATGACCGCAACCAGAATCGCCACCGTTCCAACCACCACCAGCGACTGGCCTGTGAAAGGTATACCGCCGATTTCCCAGCGGGCGTCAGAATAAGCAGCCGTGCGTGAGCCTTCTGCGCCGAAGAAATAAAGCCCCAGGCCCACCAACACCCCGTGCAGTGCAACCGACACAATCAGCAGGATCAGCACCGTCGCATGCGCCAACGGCCGGTAGGCCAGGCGATACAGCAGAGGCCCCATAGGGATGATCAATGCCAGAACAGCCAGCGTCTGGCCAAGCTGGGAAGTCGGCTTGACGCCCCAGATCAGGGCCAGTGCCAAGGCCGGAATGACTACCGCCCATACGCCGGTTGACGCCCAATCCACTCGGACACCACGCATGTGGCGCCATGCTTCGACGACGAGCGTCATGCCTGCCAAGGCAATCAGCAGCCACACCAGCTTAGGCGCTTGTCCAGCCTGCAAGGCAGCCATGGCAAGGGCTGCATAAGCAACAAACTCCCCTTGGGGAATGAAGATGACCCGTGTGACTGAGAACACGAGCACGAGCGCGAGCGCCATGAGCGCATAGATGGCGCCGTTTACCACGCCGTCTTGCGCCAACATCAGGGCGATTTGCAAATCCATCGATCGGTCTTGGTTGTGCGAAAGCCCTTGCAGATGCAAGAGCTTTCGCGAGCATGGAAAGCCGTTTCTAGCGTGCTAGAGGCCGGCCTCGTCAGACAATGTTCAGGGCTGGTAGACCCACTTGCCGCCCTGGATTTTCACCATGACGCGGGCACGTTGGTCCAGGCCCAGGTGATCGTTGGCAGACGTGGTGAAAATGCCGTGCGATCCAGGAACTTCCTTCACGTTTTCCAGCGCTTCACGCAATGCAGCGCGGAACGCAGGGGTGCCTGGCTGGGCTTTTTTCAGTGCAGCAGGAATGGCTGAAGCGAGGAGCTGACCCGCATCCCAGGCATGACCACCGAAGGTGGAGACGCTTCCTTTGCCGTTGGCGCCCTCGTAAGCCTGAATGTAGGCAAGTGCCGATTTGCGCACAGGATTGCTTGTGGGCAGTTGGTCAGCCACCAAGACAGGGCCCGCTGGCAACAGCGTACCTTCGACGTCCTTGCCGCCTACGCGCAGGAAGTCAGCATTCGCGACACCGTGCGTCTGGTAGATCTTGCCGGTGTAGCCACGTTCCTTGAGGGTTTTCTGCGGCAGCGCAGCAGGTGTACCTGAGCCTGCAATCAGGATCGCATCAGGTTTTGCGCCCATGAGCTTCAGGACCTGGCCGGTCACTGCGGTATCTGTGCGGGAATAACGCTCATTGCCAACCAACTTGATCTTTTTCAGATCCAGTGCCTTGACCGTTTCACGGTACCAGCCTTCACCATAGGCGTCCGAGAAGCCGATGAAACCCACACTCTTGACGCCATCTTTGGCCATATGCTCGGCAATCGCCAAAGCCATCATGATGTCGTTTTGAGGCGTCTTGAAAACCCAGCGCTTCTTGGCGTCCATGGGCTCAATGATGGCGGCAGATGCAGCCAGAGTGATCATGGGTGTCTGGGCTTCAGCCACCACATCGATCATGGCCAGCGAGGCAGGCGTGGTGGACGAACCGACGATGACATCCACATTGCGCTCGGAAATCAGTTTGCGGGTGTTGGTAACGGCAGCGGTGGTGTCTGACGCATCATCCAGCACGACATAGTTCACCGTCTGACCACCTATGGTCTTGGGCAAGAGCGCAATGGTGTTTTTCTCTGGAATGCCCAGGGAAGCCGCAGGTCCGGTCGCCGACACGGTAACTCCAACGGTCACTTGCGCGGCGGCCAACACAGGCAGACATGCCAATAGAACAGACAGGGCGTTCTTCTTGATGTTCACAGCTTCTTGCTCCTTGAATAATGAAAATAACGCATCGATCAGCCACATCGTGAGGGTGGCGAATTAACCGACCGATCGGTCGACTATTGTAATTAACGGTACAGCCCAGATCGTGACTGAAATCTCAGTAAATACCCGAAGGCGAGACAAAAGACAGCCAGAAATGAGAAAAAAAGAGAGCTTTTAGCCTAGCACGTGCGCCAGAGTGAGCAAGACCAAAAGAAGCAGCCACAGCGCCACCATGCGCCATACAAGCCCCACCACTTGCACCAGGTGGGCCGATTGCGGCTCACGCCCTGGCAGGCCATTGCCACCACCGGGCGTGTCGCTCATGCCAACCGGCTGGGCAGGCAGATCCGCTGTGGCTGGCTTGAGGGCTGCTCCGCCCAGGCGCACGCCTATAGCGCCCGATGTCGCGGCGAGGATGACCCCGTCGTTACTGTCTGAGAATCGGCCCGCATAGTTACGCCAGGCATCAATGGCTTCCTCAAAACTTCCCACAATGGCAAAGCCCAATGCAGTCATGCGAGCAGGCAACCAGTTAATGGTGTGCCACGCGGTGTCTGCCACGGTTCTGAGCGCAGGGCTGGCGGGGTGATCCGCTGCGTGCGCCTTCCTGCGCCAGTAGCTCGCCGCAAATTCGGCATTGCGATAGAACACCGCGCCTGCCGGCCCCAGGCCCAGCATGGCGAGAATGCAAAACCAGGCAATCACTCCAAACACATGACGGTGTGCAGCCAATACCGAGTATTCGATCACATGGCGCACGATCTCCGCGCGTGGTAGCCGGCTGGCATCGACCTGCTGCCAATGGGCCAGCAATTCACGCGCACGCTCTTCGTTGCCAGACTCCAAAGCGTCCCGAATGCCGGTGAAATGATGGCTGAATTGACGAAAACCCAGAGTGAGATAGAGCAGCACCACGCTCCACACCAGTGCCAGAGGCCAGCCGCCGAGCCAGATCAGGGCCCAGTGAACAGCCAGCGCGGCAAAGCTTGGCACGACTACCGCCAGTACCCAGGCCATCCAGCCGTGATGCAAGGCGCCAGCATCGACACTGCTGCCGACCCAGCGAACCCAATGGCGCAACCCCACCGCAGCGGGATTCGCCGGACCGAGCGGGCGAACCTGCTCCAACAGCAACGCTATGACAATTGCAAAAAGGGCCATGCGCGGATGATAGAGGGAGTTAAGCGAATTTTGAGCGTTCGGCCGCTCCTGGATGAAAAAGTACCAGTGGCAGCACGCCAGCCTGTGTACATAGCAACGATTTTCACAAGTTGCCAACCTCATTCCGGAGTACTTCAGTGCAGTGCTCGACTCACAGGGCCATCAAGGAGCGCAGCCAGACCTTGTAGACCTTTGTCATTCACTGGAACCTCTAAGCTTCTGAGTGGCATGGCAGCGTTTGCAGAGAATCAGAATTGCCAAGCTGGAGCTTGGCGCTCCCAGGCCAACAGCCTTCTTGTAAAAACCTTCTGGCCCCATCCGAACTTAAGACTCAAGCAGTGTTGGCTTGCAAGCCTTGGTATTCCCTGGGAGCGCCAAGCTCCAGCCTGGCATGACAGCCTTTGCAGAGAGCCAGAATTGCCAAGCTGGAGCTTGGCGCTCCCAGGCCAACAGCCTTCTTGTAAAAACTTTCAGGCCCCGCCCGAACTTAAGACTCAAGCAGTGTTGCCTTGCCAGCGTTGGTATTTCCTGGGAGCGCCAAGCTCCAGCTTGGCATGGCAGCGTTCGCAGAGAGTCCGAATTGCCAACCTGGAACTTGGCATGGCTTTGGGCAGAGACATTTCAGGCCGACAGGAATCTGTAGAAATTGCGCAGCATGCCCGCAGTCGCGCCCCAGATGAAGCGTTCCACGATCAAATTTGCAGACGGTTGTGACTCCCCTGCCGCCACGTCAACCAAGGTTTCTGCATAAGGCATGGAGAACCATTCGCGGGAGCTGCCCTCCCATTCAAAGCGATGACGCCGGTGGTGCGCAGGGTTCATCAGAAAAGAAAGCGGAACCTCAAATGCATGCGCGACTTCATCCGCGTTGGGATTGAGCACAAAACCCTCTCGCACCAGCGCCACCACAGGCGTCACTACGAACTGCGTACCTGTGGTGTAGACCGGCAATTGGCCGATGACTTCAATGAATTCCGACGCCAAGCCCACTTCCTCGTCGGTTTCACGCAGCGCCGCCGCGACGACATCGGCATCCCCCGGATCGACCTTACCCCCTGGAAAAGCCACTTGCCCGGAATGGGTGGACAAATGCGCGGTCCGCTCCGTCAGCAGAACGGACAGACCTGCGGCGCGCGCGATGAGTGGCACCAGCACGGCAGCCTGCGCCGGCACGCGGTCTTCGAACTTGGGTTCCTGCCGCACTTCCGGCTGCCAGATAGGAGGCTGCAGAAAGCGTTGCCGCAGGCGCTCTGGCGTGAGCCGATCTGCTGGAACCGACGGCAAGTGCTCATCGACGCCAACGACAGGAATACGCTTCGGGTCAAATGAAGGAAGTTTGGAAAGAGGCGTCGCAACCATAAGCGGCCATATTGTGAATGAAGGCAAGGTTCCTTGCCGAACATTGGCGCCCTCTGCGCAACTCTCAGTTCGCCTGAATTTTTCGCCCGGGCGCCACGTTTCGCGCACTCAGGTAGGCAGAACCGAATATCACCAGGCCTCCTGCCGCCAGCAGCGACCCCACCCAGCCCGTAGAGGCCCAGCCAAAACCCATTGAAATGGTGATACCACCCAGCCACGCACCCAGTGCGTTGGCCAGGTTGAAAGCGGAGTGATTGAGCGCAGCAGCCAGGTTCTGAGCATCTCCGGCGACGTCCATCAAACGAATCTGAAGAGCCGGGCCCAAGGCGACCACAGTGCCAATGAGCAGCACGTTGAATGCCCCCAACCATAGGTGCGATGCCGTGAAGCAGAACAAACCCAGCACAAGTCCTGCCCACACGAGCATGCCACCAATGGTGGGCATGAGGGCTTTGTCTGCCAATCTGGAGCCCACCAGATTGCCAATCACCATGCCCACGCCAAACAGCGCCAGAACAAAGGGCACGCCTTGCACCGGCAGTCCAGCCAGTTCCATGAGTGTGGGTTTGATGTAGCTGAAAACCGAGAACATCCCACCAAAGCCAATGGCGGCTATTCCCAGCGTAAGCCATACCTGTTTGCTGCGAAGCGCACCTAGCTCTCTCCATGGGCTGGCTGCGGAATCAACAGGCAAAGCAGGTGTCCAGCGCCAGATCAGCGCCATACTGAGCAGCGCAATGAAGCCCACGAGCGCAAAGGCTGCTCGCCACCCCAACCACTGACCCAGCCCTGCTGCCAGCGGCACTCCCACCAAGGTGGCACTTGTGAGTCCGAGCATCACATAGCCCACCGCTTGCGCGCGTTTCCCAGGAGGCGCCAGGTGCGCAGCCACCAACGCTGCGACCCCGAAAAAGGTGCCGTGCGGCAACCCGCTGATCAGACGCATGATGATCATCGTTCCATAGCCGGGTGCCAAGGCACTGGCAAAGTTGGCTATTGCATAAAACAGCATCAGCGCCATGAGCAAGGTGCGGCGGGGCATCTTTGCACTCAGCACTGCCAGGATGGGCGCACCCACCACCACGCCCAATGCATAGGCACTGATCAAGTGGCCTGCTGTGGGAATGGATATGGCAAGGTCTTGCGCGGCGTCGGGCAAGAGACCCATGATGACAAACTCGCCCGTACCGATGCTGAAACCACCCACCCCCAGGGCCAGCAGAGCTTTGAGAAATGAAGGGCTTGAGCCCGCAACATGGGACTGTGCCAGGGCTGAGCCTGAAGACATTTGCATACTGATATTTAAAGAACCTGGGCCACTCCTGCCCTGACTTGCCTGGCGCAGACAAGAAAAAACCGCCTGGGCAGGAGCCGCAGGCGGTTTTCAGGAAGCACGTAAAGATCAGGCAGCAGTGCTGACTGGCTTGACGCGGCTTGGCAGCTTTTCCTTGATACGTGCCGACTTACCGCTGCGCTCACGCAGGTAGTAGAGCTTGGCACGACGCACGTCACCGCGGCGCTTGACTTCAATGGCAGCGATCAGCGGGCTGTAGGTCTGGAAAGTGCGCTCAACGCCTTCGCCGTTGGAGATCTTGCGCACTGTGAAGCCGCTGTTGAGGCCACGGTTACGCTTGGCGATCACAACGCCTTCGTAGGCCTGCACACGCTTACGTGTACCTTCCACGACGTTCACGCTGACGATCACGGTATCGCCAGGAGCGAATTCAGGGATCGTTTTGCCCAGGCGAGCAATTTCCTCTTTTTCGAGGGTTTCAATCAGGTTCATTGGTTTTCCCATCTCTCGATCATGCGCGCGCTACACAAAAGGCGGCGAAACAAGGGCTAAAGCCCTGCTCCCCGCGGCCGGCAGAGGATCGAAAAGCCTTGGATTATAGCCTGAAGCCGGGCAGATGAGCAATCAAGGCGCTGCAAGGGTTTTGACGCTCGCCAGCGCCGCTTCGTCCGCCTTGCCAAGATGCCCCGCCGCTCGGGCAGCGTCAATCAGATCCGGGCGATGGCGTGCCGTGATCTCAATCCGGCGATCACGTCGCCAGCGTTCAATCTGGGCGTGATGGCCAGACAGCAGAGCTGCCGGTACCGCCTGGTCATTCCACACTTCCGGGCGCGTGTAGTGCGGGCAATCCAGCATGCCATCCAGTGCCGGGTTGAAGCTGTCGAACTGATGGCTGCCTTCGTCGTTGAGCACCCCGGGTTGCAACCGAGCCACCGCGTCCAGCAAGGCAATCGCTGCAATCTCACCGCCAGACAATACAAAGTCACCCAGGCTGATCTGCATGTCAACATGAGAGTCAATGAAGCGCTGGTCAATGCCCTCATAGCGCCCACACACCAAAATGGCGCCAGCGCTTTGAGACCATCGCTCGACCGCGTCATGCCGCAACACCTCTCCTATGGGAGAGAAAAGCACAACCGGCACCGAAGTGGAGTCGGCGGCTTCGTCGTGGTCTGGCTCGCGGTCAGAGCGAATAGCCTGGAGGCAGCGCAGCAGAGGCTCTGCCATCATGACCATGCCGGGGCCTCCGCCGAAAGGCCTGTCATCCACGCGGCGATAGTTTCCCTCTGCAAAATCGCGTGGGTTCCATAGCTTGAGTTCTACCAGGCCGCTGGAAAAAGCCCGCCTGTTGATCCCGGCCTCCAGAAACGGCGCAAAAAGCTCGGGAAACAGCGTGATGACGTCAAAGCGCATGACACGTGTGCATCACTGGATAGACGGATTGGCAGGTGGTAAATCCTGGACCGGTTTGAACAGTCGGGCCACATCAACGGCGTCAAAACGCTGTTGCTGTCCGCAAAAGTCGCAACCGACCTCCACCTGACCCTGTTCCGCCAGGATGGATTCAATCTCCGATTCACCCAGACCTCGGAGCATGACCCCTACCCGCTCACGACTGCAGGAGCATGCAAAGCGGGGGCCTTGCTCGCCCGCCAGCGGCGGAAAGCGCAGGAGGCTTTCTTCCCAGAACAGGCGGCGCAAGATGGTGTCCGTGTCCAACTCCAGCAATTCCTCACGCTTGAGGCTACGGGCCAGCAGTGAAATGCGTTGGTAGTCGTCTTCTTCGCCTTCGCCTTCGCCTTGATCACCCTGCTCGTCTTCTCGGGCCACGTTGCTTTGCGACAGATTGGCCTGTCCTTGACCCGGCAGACGCTGGATCAGCAAGCCGCAGGCCACCTGTTCGTCAGCGGCCAGCACGATTGTGGTGTCCAGCTGCTCTGATTGCAGCATGTAGAGCTCAATCATTTCAGACACGCTTTGTAGCTTGCGACCGTCTGCATCCTGAAGCGGGACCACCCCCTGATAGGGTTGCCGCCCGTCACGCCGGTCGGAAGGGTCGAGCGTGATGGCGCAGCGGCCTTTGCCTCGCAGATTCACCATTTCCGGCAAACGGGCGCCAGCATCCACGTTGCCCACCACGGACGCCGTGGCACGCACGCGCAAGTCGGTCTGGGTTTCTGCTACCGCAACTTTCACGGGCCCATCGCCAAAAATCTGCAGCACCAGTGCGCCATCAAACTTGATGTTGCCCTGCATCAACACGCTTGCGGCCATCATCTCGCCGAGCAACTCTGCGACAGGGGGAGCATAGGCGCCGGTTTGGGTATTGGCAGCACGACGACGCAGGATCTCCTGCCAAGCGTCCGTGAGTCGGACCAATTGGCCCCGTACGGGCAGACCGTCGAATATGAATTTATGGAGTTCTGACATTCAAAGCAATGTGAGGGCACGCCGCCCAAATCCAAGTCTTGCAGTCGACCGTTCAGCTGGTCCGCTTCAAGGTGTCCCGAAACAAGCGTGCGTTGTCTATGTAATGCCGCGCACTATTGCGCAGTCCCTCGATCTGTTCAGGCGTGAGCTGGCGCACCAATTTGGCAGGTGTACCCATGATCATGCTGCCGTCAGGGAATTCTTTGCCTTCCGTGACCAGCGAGCCGGCACCCACCAGACAATTTTTCCCGATTTTGGCACCGTTGAGCACGATGGCTCCGATACCAATCAGCGATTCGTCGCCAATGGTACAGCCGTGCAACATGACCTTGTGTCCTATGGTGACATGCCTGCCCACCGTGAGAGGCATACCGCGGTCTGCGTGCAGCACGGAAAGATCCTGGACATTGCTGCCCTCTCCAATGGACATGCTTTCGGTGTCACCGCGCAGCACACAGCCGAACCAGACACTGGCATCAGGACCCAGCGTGACATTGCCCATGACTTCCGCCGATTCCGCAATCCAGGCGCTGGATGCAAGCTGGGGGGATTTTCCGTCTACTTCATACACGGCCATTGATCTGGTCTCCTGTTGGGATGTCGTGGGATAGTGGGGACAATTTTAGGGCGCTATGGCCCCGGAGTTGCAGGTGGCTGCCGTTAGTATTGGTTAATGGGTATGGGGTATGGGGTCATTGCCCCATCAACTCCAGCTCTCGGGGGCTGAAACCCGCTGCAAGCCTGGCTTCCATGTTGAAAGGGCCTCGCAAGCGAGGCGCATCATAGGTTTTCGCCAACTCTGCATAAGTCACCACGGGGTCCAGTCCGCGCTGCTGGCACAACCAGTTGTACCAATGGTTTCCAACCGCCACGTGTCCGATTTCGTCACGCAAAATGATGTCCAGGATGGCAGCACCATCGTGATCGCCGGCTTTGACCAGCTTGGCCTTGAGGGGCGGCGATGCATCCAGCCCGCGGGCCTCCGCCGTGCGCGGAACGAGCGCAATGCGCGCAAGGATATCGTGCCGGGTCCGCTCCGCGATGTCCCATAGTGCGTTGTGGGCTGGCAAATCACCATAGCGGACATCCAGAGTGGCGAGGTGGTCTCTCAGAAGCTCGAAATGCAGAGCCTCTTCCCGAGCAATGCCCATCCATTGTTCATAGAAAAGGTCTGGCATACCCTTGAACCGCCAGCAGATGTCAAGCGCCAGATCAATGGCATTCAGCTCTATATGCGCGAGCGAATGGATGAGTGCAGCGCGGCCCTCTTTTGTGAATACCGACCTTTTAGCCAGCTCGACATGAGCGACCAGCACAGGTTTGGCGGGCCTGCCAGGAATGATTCCTCGAGCCAAGATATCGTCGTCAGCGCCAATGGTCAGTCCCGTGCTCATGGCCCGAGTGCGACCGGCCTTTTGGTCAGGGTCTGTGGTGATCAGCAGGTCCAGTGCGAGGCTGCGAAGTGTGTCCATCCGCGAATGCTACGCGAATGACGGCACTCGCCAGCGGGCCTGCCGTCCTGGAGCGCTGATGAAATACCAAACCATTTGCATGCGGATTAACTGCCTGGTGGAACAAGGGCGAGTCAATTGGATAGGATGGAAGCTTACGTCTCCAATCATCTTGTTGGATAAAACACCTCTGAAGGAGCCCTTATGAGCAAACCCATCGTCCAGGACATTGGCCCCAAGCCAAATGCCTTTGATATCGAAAAAGCGACCAAGGACAATTCCCACTACCGAGAGGTGGCATGGAGCGGCAAGTTTTTGCAGGTCACGCTCATGTCCATTGAGCCGGGTCAATCCATTGGCCTTGAGGCGCATCCTGATACCGATCAGTTTCTACGCGTAGATGCGGGAGAAGGCAAATGCAAGATGGGACCGGCGAAGGACCAACTTGACTTCGAGCAGGATGTAGAAGACGGATGGTGCATTCTGGTGCCTGCGGGTACCTGGCACGATGTCGTCAATACAGGCGACAAGCCCCTCCGTTTGTACGCCATCTACGCGCCGGTGCACCATGCTGCGGGGAAAATTCACCCGACCTTCGACGACGCAGAGAAGGACGAAGAAAATGGGACCGATGAGCCGCCAGGCTGGTCGGTGCAGCCGCCTGCCGCGCGGCCAGACAAACACGCTTGACCTGAATTTACCGGGTGGCTGGCAGGAGGTGCACCTCGAATCGTCGATACGATGGGTACTGCGGCGCTTGCAGCCATCCGAAGATGCCAAGCTGGAGCTTGGCGCTCCCAGGCGAAACAGCCTCTTCCAAGTTCACCCCCAACGTCGTTAAGCGCAGCACAGGCAAGTCAGGTATACCCTGGGAGCGCCAAGCTCCAGCTTGGCAATTTCTGCACCCCCGCAAACGCCCCCATGCCAAGCTGGAGCTTGGCGCTCCCAGGAAGAACAGCCTCATCATCCAAGTTCACCTCGAGTGTCGTTGAGCGCAGCGCGGGCAAGTCCGGTATTCCCTGGGAGCGCCAAGCTCCAGCTTGGCATTGCAGCGCTTGCTGACACGCGAAGATGCCGAGCAGGAGCTCGGCGGTCCCAGGGGAACCGCCCTCTTCGCGAAGGCACCTGACTCAGAGCACGAACTTGGATGATTAGCTGTAACGCTTTTCCAACTCGTCCCATTCCGGTTTGCTTACCAGCCGCTGCCGCTCATTGAACGTGGCAACGAGGCCGCTGTCTTCCCGGACTTCCTTTTCGTCGCGCAGGACCTTCAAAGTGTTCTGCATGCCGACCACCGCACCTTGCAAGGCTGCATTGGCATAAAGCACGATGCCAAAACCCAACTCGGCCAGCTGTTCGGCGTTGAAGATGGGCGTCTTCCCTCCGATGACCATATTCATGAGTTGCGGCTTGGACAGGCGTTGAGGAAGCGCTCGAACCTCTTCGGCTTTGGTCACTGCTTCGACGAAGAGGATGTCTGCACCCGCCTCTGCGAATTTCTGAGCCCTCTCCACCGCGGCCTCAAATCCATGAGTGGCCGCTGCATCGGTTCGAGCCATGATGAGCAAATCAGAGTCACGTCTGGCATCCACCGCCGCCTTGATCTTGCTCACAGCCTCTTCTGTGGAAATGACTTCCTTGCCTGAAAAATGACCGCATCGCTTGGGAGCAACCTGGTCTTCCAATTGAATGCAGTCAGCCCCGGCGCGCTCCAGCGTTCGTACTGTGTGATAAACATTCAGGGCGTTGCCAAAACCCGTGTCCGCGTCCACCAACAGCGGGACGCTCACGGTGTCACGAATGCGCGCCGTGTGGTCAGCGATCTCGGCCAGGCCCATGAAGCCCTGGTCGGGCATGCCGAACCACATATTAGTGACGCCGGCGCCGGTAATGTAGATCGCTTCGAAGCCCAGGTCTTCAATCACTTTGGCGGAAAGAGCATTGAATGCGCCAGGGACCAGCACGCCGCGACGTGCTTCCACAAGTTGTTTGAGTTGCTTGCGTGTAGACATTGTTCTTTCAGTTCGGTTGACTATTGAACTCCGCGATCTGACGATTTGTCTTCCATCGTTCTCCATCACGACCGCTTTGGAGTCATGCTATCCGGTTCACAAAAAGGTGTTGTTGAACCAGGCGCTCCACGAAGGTGACTAACCAGGCACGCGCACCCAGCCCTCCATCAGCACCCTGGCGCTTCGACTCATCAGCGCTTTGGTCACTTTCCATTCGCCGTCTTCCAGCACGGCTTCAGCACCTACGCGAAGGGTTCCGGAGGGGTGTCCGAACCGCACAGCCTGGCGCGGACCTCCCCCGGCCGCCAGGTTGACCAAGGTGCCGGGAACCGCTGCCGCGACACCTATGGCCACGGCAGCGGTCCCCATCATGGCGTGGTGCAATTTACCCATAGACAGTGCCCGCACCAGCAGGTCAATGTCGCCGGACGTCACGGCTTTGCCACTGGAGGCCACATAGTCAGCAGGCGGCGCGACAAAGGCGACTTTGGGAGTATGTTGGCGCTTGGCGGCTTCGCTCAGATCCTGGATCAAACTCATCTTCAACGCACCGTGGGCGCGAATGGTTTCGAACCGTGCAAGGGCTGCAGGGTCGCCATTGATGTCGTCCTGCAACTCTGTGCCGGTGTATCCAATGTCGCTGGCATTCAGGAAAATCGTGGGGATGCCCGCATTGATGAGTGTGGCCTTGAGCACCCCGATCCCCGGCACGTCCAGATCATCTATCAATCTGCCCGTTGGGAACATGGCGCCACCCTCCTCGCCCTCATCCGCTGGGTCGAGAAACTCGAGCGGCACCTCAGCGGCTGGAAAGGTGACTCCATCAAGCTCGAAGTCTCCCGTTTCCTGCACCTGGCCGTTGGTCATCGGCACGTGAGCAATGATGGTCTTGCCTATATTGGCCTGCCATATCCGCAAGGTGCAAGTGCCATTAGCCGGAATACGCTCCTTGGGAACGATGCCGCTCATGATGGCGAAGGGACCCACGGCGGCAGAGAGGTTGCCGCAATTGCCACTCCAATCCACAAACGCGCTGTCAATCGAGACTTGACCGAACAAGTAGTCGATGTCGTGGCCCTGTCGCTCGGACGGCGAAAGAATGACCGTTTTGGAAGTGGACGAGGTAGCCCCGCCCATACCATCTATCTGCTTGCCATAAGGATCGGGGCTGCCGATCACGCGCATCAACAATGAATCACGAGCTGGCCCCGGCTGCCTGGCCGCCTCGGGCAGGTCTTGCAGACGGAAAAAAACGCCTTTACTGGTGCCACCTCGCAGGTAGGTGGCGGGAATCTTGATTTGCGGAGAAGGTGTCATCTCAACTCAATGTTCAAAAGCCAACAAAGTCTCTCTTGTTCTTGACGGACCCGGAGCAAGGCCATCATGAACGCTCATGCCTCACTCGAAGCCAGAAAATCCTGCGCGAACCTCTGCAGGACCCCACCGGCCTCATAGACGGACACTTCCTCTGCCGTATCCAGGCGGCAGATGACGGGAACCATCAAGATTTGACCATTGGTGCGATGCACGACCAGCGTAAGGTCCGAGCCGGGTGTGCGTTCACCGAGTACATCGTAAGTTTCCGTGCCATCAAGCGCCAGCGTAATGCGGCTCACCATCGGTTTGAATTCCAGCGGCAACACCCCCATCCCGATCAGGTTGGTTCGGTGGATGCGCTCAAAACCTTCTGCCACCACCGTTTCCACCCCCGCCAGGCGCACGCCCTTGGCAGCCCAATCTCGGCTCGAGCCTTGCCCGTAATCTGCACCTGCGATGACGATCAACGGTTGCCGGCGGTTCAGGTAGGTTTCCATGGCCTCCCACATGCGCACCACTTTGCCCTCTGGCTCCAACCTTGCAAGGGAACCTGCTCTTACGCTGCCATCTTCACTCCGCACCATTTCATTTTTGAGGGTGGGATTGGCAAAGGTTGCGCGCATTGCCGTGAGGTGATCGCCCCGGTGCGTGGCGTACGAGTTGAAGTCCTCTTCCGGCAAGCCCATTCTGGCAAGGTATTCACCTGCAGCTGAATCCAGCAAAATGGCATTGGACGGCGAGAGATGGTCGGTAGTGATGTTGTCTGGCAGCAGCGCCAGTGGTCGCATGCCCTTCAAGGTCCGCGGGTTGGCGGCGAGTGCACCGACACCTTCTGTGTCCCAGTAAGGGGGTCGTCTGATGTAGGTCGAGCTTGGCCGCCAGTCGTACTGCGGAGTAGCTTTTTGTCCATCGTCAGCTTGGATGGCAAACATGGGCTCATACACCTTGCGAAACAGCTCTGGCTTGACTGCGGACTGCACCACAGCGTCAATTTCCTCATCAGCCGGCCAGATGTCCTTCAGGCGCACTTCCTTGCCCTCCACCACACCGAGCACATCGCGTTCAATATCAAACCTCATCGTGCCTGCAATCGCATAGGCCACCACCAGTGGTGGCGACGCGAGGAACGCCTGCTGGGCGTAGGGGTGGATGCGACCGTCGAAGTTCCGGTTACCCGATAGTACGGCAGTGGCGTAGAGGTCTCGGTCGATGATTTCCTGCTGAATCTGGGGATCGAGCGCGCCACTCATGCCATTGCAGGTGGTGCACGCGAAGGCCACAATGCCAAAGCCTAGCGCTTGCAGTTCCGTCAGCAGGCCGGCCTCCTTCAAATACAGCTCCACCGCCTTGGACCCGGGTGCGAGCGATGTCTTGACCCAGGGCTTGCGCACCAGGCCCAGGCGATTGGCGTTGCGTGCCAGCAGCGCTGCTGCGATCACGTTGCGCGGATTGCTGGTATTGGTGCAGCTGGTAATGGCCGCAATGATGACTGCGCCATCAGGCATGAGGCCTTGCGCCTCCTGCGCTTTCGCGTTGGCAAGGTCCACCGCTATGCCGCGCTCAGCAAGTTGTGAGGTAGGCAGGCGCCGGTGCGGGTTGGACGGACCCGCCATATTGCGAACCACTGTAGACAGATCAAACTTCAGGACACGTTCATACTGCGCGCCACGCAGAGAATCTGCCCAAAAGCCTGCATGCCTGGCGTAAGTTTCAACCAACCGAACCTGTTTTTCTTCACGCCCCGTCAATCTCAGGTAATCCAGGGTCTGCTGGTCTATGAAGAAAAGGGCGGCGGTTGCCCCGTATTCGGGGCACATATTGGAGATGGTGGCCCGGTCGCCAATGCTCAGCGTTCGCGCACCATCGCCAAAGAACTCCAGGTAGGCACCCACTACCTTTTCCTTGCGCAGAAATTCGGTCAGTGCGAGCACGATATCGGTGGCCGTTATTCCGGGTTGACGATGCCCTGTGAGTTCCACCCCCACGATGTCCGGCAAGCGCATCCAGGAAGCTCTGCCCAGCATGACGTTCTCGGCCTCCAGGCCCCCTACCCCTACGGCAATGACGCCCAACGCGTCCACGTGCGGCGTGTGGCTGTCCGTTCCCACGCAGGTGTCGGGAAAGGCCACGCTGCCGCTCTTGTCCTTTTGCACGTAGATCACGGGCGACATCTTTTCCAGATTGATCTGGTGCATGATGCCGTTGCCTGCCGGGATGACATCAACGTTTGCAAAGGCTTTCTTTGTCCACTCGATAAAGTGAAACCGGTCTTCATTGCGCCGATCTTCAATGGCGCGGTTTTTATCGAAAGCGTCGGGCTCGAAACCGCCACATTCAACGGCCAGGGAGTGATCGACGATGAGCTGAACCGGAACGACCGGGTTTACTGCCGCCGGGTCTCCCCCTTCTTTCGCAATGGCATCACGAAGACCCGCCAGGTCCACAAGCGCCGTCTGACCCAGAATGTCATGGCACACAACCCGAACGGGAAACCAGGGGAAGTCGATGTCGCGCTTGCGCCCTATGAGTTGACCGAGGTATTCAGACAACCGCTCCGGGTCCGCGCGGCGAACGAGATTTTCAGCGTGGACCCGAGCGGTATAGGACAAGGTTTCCCACGCACCGGCTTCAATAGCATCAACTGCGGCACGGGTGTCGAAATATTCAAGCTCAGTCCCTGGGAGTATTTTTCTATGGTCGGTGTTCATCGTCGGTCAAGAAATTTTCTCTGCTTCAGCCGCGTGCTTCAATGGGCACAAATTTAAGATCATCAGGACCTGTGTAATTGGCGCTTGGACGAATGATTTTGTTGTCCACACGCTGCTCGATCACATGAGCAGCCCAACCGCTGGTGCGAGCGATGACGAACAGTGGAGTGAACATGGCCGTCGGAACACCCATCATGTGATAGCTCACGGCACTGAACCAGTCGAGATTGGGGAACATCTTCTTGACCTCCCACATGACGGTTTCAAGTCGCTCGGCGATGTCAAACATCTTGGTGGAACCGGCGTCTTCAGACAGACGCCTGGCCACATCCTTGATGACTACGTTGCGCGGATCACTGATGGTGTAGACAGGGTGACCAAAGCCGATGACCACTTCCTTGGCATCCACACGGCGACGAATATCGGCCTCGGCATCGTTGGGGCTGTCATAGCGCTTTTGCACTTCAAAAGCGACCTCGTTGGCGCCCCCATGCTTGGGCCCGCGCAACGCGCCAATGGCGCCTGCAACGCAGGAATACATGTCGCTGCCGGTGCCTGCAATCACACGTGCAGCGAATGTAGACGCATTGAACTCGTGTTCGGCATAGAGGTTGAGTGAGGTGTGCATGGCACGCACCCATGCGTCGCTCGGCGACTCTCCGTGCAGCAAATGAAGAAAGTGGCCTCCAATGGAGTCATCTTCTGTTTCGACCTCAATCCGCTTGCCGTTGGTGCTCCAGTGATACCAGTAGAGCAGCATGGAACCCAGGCTGGCCATCAGGCGGTCAGCGATGTCCCGAGCACCTGGTGTGTTGTGGTCATCTTTCTCAGGCAACACGCAGCCCAGCGTGGACACGCCGGTGCGCATGACATCCATGGGATGAGCTCCAGCGGGCACAGCCTCCAATGCCTGCTTCACGTTGACCGGCAAGCCTCGCATGGCTTTCAGCTTGGCCTTATAGGCAGCCAACTCTGCCCGCGTGGGCAGTTTGCCGTGCACCAGAAGATGGGCGATTTCCTCGAATTCACAAACTTCGGCTACGTCCAGAATGTCATAGCCGCGATAGTGAAGATCGTTGCCACTGCGCCCGACGGTACAGAGCGCGGTATTGCCGGCGGTCACCCCGGAAAGGGCAACTGACTTCTTGGGCTTGAACGTCGCTGTGACGACGGTTTCGGCAGTGATGGCATTCATGATCGGAACTCCTGTTTCATATAGTTGGATTCAATGGCTGTTGGACGACCTTTGCCGTCGATCGCCACCATTTCGAACACCCCCTTCAGCGCCTCTTCCGGCGGGGCCGCAGGTGCTTCTGTATAGCCACTGACGCACACCGTCATGGAGCTACAACCCACCCGGCTCACCCACGCGCGCAGGGTCAACGTGTAGCCCACAGGGATTGGCGCGGTGAATTCGACGCCAGTCACGCCTCCCATCACCACCTCCCGGTGGGCGAGGCTGCGCGCAGCCAGGAAGGCGGCTTTCGCCATTAACTGCAGGCCTTGCCCTGCGAACAGGGTGCCGTGATGGTTGGCCATCACAGGCAACACCAGTTCTTGCAGCTCGCTAGTTCCTTGGGGGCTTGTCATACTTCGCAATTTACGCAAAATACGCCTACCCATAAAGAGCTAAAAATGCGAATGAAAGCAAATGAATTTCTGCAAATCTGCGAATCTTGCGAATTTACGAGCAGTAGTACGACGGCCACGTCACGGACATCGCTGTCCTCAGAAGTACGGCGCTTCAAGCCATGAAAAAAACCTTCATGGGCGTCAAGCTGCGGAGGTTGAGGGCCGAACGCGGGATGAGCCAGATCCTCATGGCGCAGACCTTGGGGCTGTCTCCCAGCTATCTCAACCAACTGGAGCAAAACCAGCGACCATTGACGGTAGGGGTCTTGCTCAAGATCAGTCAGGTGCTGGGGGTAGATGTACAGCAGTTTTCTGAGGATGAAGAAGCCCGCATGGTGGCGGCGTTGCAAGAGGCACTGGCTGACGCACCCCAACCTATCACGCTGCCTGAACTGAAGGAAGTTGCATCGCAAATGCCTGCGCTAGCCCGCGCAGTCGTGGCGCTGCACAGGCGCAACGTTGAAGCGTTGGACCGTGCCGAATCTGTCTCGCTGAGGCTAGGAGATGAACGCTCTGACACCGCCCTGCCCCGCGCCATGGCGTTTGAGGCCGTGCGAGACTTTTTCTTTTCTCATCAGAACCACTTTGACGCGCTAGACCGTGCGGCAGAAGCCTTGGCCGCAGAGGCACAGGCGCGCGGCACCCATCTGGCAGATTGGCTGACTCGGCGGCTGCAAAAAAATCACGGCGTGCGCGTGCTCTACACGCAAGACGCAGGCGCTGGCAAGCGCAGCTATGACGGAAGTGGTCGCACGGTGCTGGTCTCTGACACCCTGGCACCGGGACAGCTGGCATTTCAACTGGCCACGCAGTTGGCCTTGCTTGAGCACAGCGACGCCATAGATTCCATGATCAACGTCCCGCCCTTTACGCAAGATGGTGACGCGCACCGTTTGGCACGTGTGGGGCTGGCCAATTACTTCGCAGGGGCACTGCTGCTGCCGTATGGGGAATTTCTACAAGCGGCAGACACGCTACGTCACGACATTGACCGTTTGAGCCAGAGATTTGGCGTGGGCTTCGAGACGATTTGCCACCGCCTTTCCACCCTTCAGCGCCCGGGCTCGCCGGGCGTACCCTTCTTCTTCGTGAGGGTAGACCGGGCAGGCAATATCAGCAAGCGCCAGTCCGCCACGCATTTTCACTTCAGCCGGACAGGTGGCACATGCCCGCTATGGAATGTGTATGAAGCGTTTGGCCAGCCTGGCCGCATCTTGCCGCAGCTCGCACGCATGCCAGACGGTCGCACCTACATGTGGATTGCGCGCACCATCTCCAGTGGCGCGCGCGGCTGGGGCGTGCCTGGCAAGGTTTTTTCCATAGGCCTGGGTTGCGACGTTCGCCACTCCCACAGACTGGTCTACGCCAATGGCCTGGATTTGAACGCCCCGGACGCGGCGACCCCCATCGGCATGGGTTGCAAAGTCTGTGAACGCGACGCCTGCCCACAACGCGCCTTTCCTTTCATTGGCCGAGCGCTCGATGTCGATGAAAACACGAGCCGCTTTACTCCTTATGGTTTCGGCCCGGAAATTCCCTGAGATGACCTGGAGATAACTTGCTCACAAGCATCACGCCAGATATTGCGCACCAATTCGTGCCAATCGCGTGAGAAGCGCGCATTGTCGAACAATGCGCTGCCTGCCACCTGCTCACGCATTGCCCGACGCTGCTCTGCCAGCGCAAGCCACGCCGACCTTTGGGCAAGAGCCACGGCTCTATCCACGTACGCGTCTTCATCGAAGCAGATCCAATTTTCTGCCATGCCGGCAGCTCCCATGATCTGCTCCCCTTGCCGGCCCAGCATGCCCGGCGTAGAAAGAGTCAAGGTGGGCACGCCCATCCAAAGAGCTTCAGCAGAAGTCGTCCCACCGGGATAAGGAAAAGTGTCCAGCGCCACGTCGATTTCGCCGTAGCTAGCCAAATAGCGCTGGCGCTCCAAAGGTGCCTCTACCTTGAACCTGTCTGCGGCTATGCCGGCTTGCACTAGCCGCTGCGCCAGCGAACGTCGATCCTCTTCGGAGCTTTTCACGCCGCAGCGAATCCGCCAGCGCGCCTGGGGCGCACGCTGCGCAATCCTCGCCCAAGCGGCAATGACCCTGGGGTTGATCTTGGCCAAGGTCTGAAAGCATCCAAAGGTCAGCGCCCCCTGTCGCAAAGCTGGCAACTCGGCCACTTCTGGCGCATTCTTGGGAGGCGTGAAGCAATACCTTGTACTAGGAAGCCGCCATACACGCTCGCTGAACCAGTGCTCCTCTGGTTCCGGCACACACCGCGGATCAGCGATAACTGCCTGCACGCCAGGCAAGCCTGTAGTGCCAAAGTAACCCAGCCAGTTCACCTGAACCGGTGCCGGCCTGCGCGCCAGTACACCCAGCCGGTGGCCGCTGCCCATGCCGGATAGATCAAGCAGGATGTCAATACGATCACTTCGGATACGCGCTGCCAATTGGTCATCTGACCAGCGAAAGACTTCATTCCAGGCCGAAAATGCGGGCGCAATGCGTTCCGTCAACGCAGTGCGTTTTTCATTGTTGGCATAGGCGATCCAGGTCACTTCCTTGCCCGCCGAGTGCGCCAGCAAGCCTTCAATGAAATAGCCCACAGGGTGATCGTGCAAATCCGCCGACAGCAGCCCAATCCTGAGCGGTCGCTCAGGTTCAAAGGACACCAGCCAATTGGAAAACACGGGACTTTGCGCTGCGCACTGCGCGCCCAGCCGCCGCGCCAACGCAGAGAGTTGAGCGGGCGAAGGATGCTCGAGATAGTGTTGGGTAAATATCAGCTGCGCCTGGGCTATCACATGCTTGGAATCAATTGCAAGGACGCGTCTATACAACTCGTGAGCCCGCGTGAAACGCCCCGCATCTGCATGCAACTGCGCAGAGTTGAAGAGTGCCTGCACATGATGAGGATCCACAGCAAAGACACGCTCATACCAAGCAAGCGCTTCCTCAAAACGGCCTTCGCCTTGATGGATCGCGCCCATATTAAGCAATGCCAGCGGATCTTGCGGCTGCAATTGAACCGCAAGGCTGAAGTACTCCAGCGCCTGCTGCTTACGCTCGAGCATCCAACAGGCGCGGCCGAGGTTGGCCACCAAGGCCACGTTGCCCGGGTCTGCGGCCAGAAGCCTCTGCCATAGCACCACAGCTTCGGCCAGACGGCCGTGTTGAGCCAGGAGAACGGCAGTCAGGTTCTGCACCGATGCTTCATGAGGCATTTGCTCGGCCAAAGGCAGAAGCAGCGTGAGCGCCTGCTCCCAGCGGTTTTCGCTCTGAAGGCGCACGGCCTCGGAAAACGTAGCTTGCCAGCCCGCGGGTGGCGCAGGGTGCGTAGAAGGCGCAGAAGGTATAGAGGGTGCAGAGGACATGGTCGGTGGCGTCGAGCTCACTGGATTCTCTTCATCAAAACCGGGGACGCAAGAAACTTCAAAGTTAGCCTCGTGGATGATGCTGCGCGTGCAGAACTTTAAGGCGTTCCCGCGCCACGTGCGTATAGATGGTTGTGGTTGAAATATCCGCATGGCCCAGCAGCATCTGTACTGCACGCAAATCCGCGCCATGATTGAGCAGGTGCGTGGCAAAAGCATGGCGCAAGGTATGAGGCGAAGGCGGCGCCGCAATGCCTGCCTGCAAAGCATAGCGCTTGACCAGCCCCCAGAACATGACACGCGACATGGCGGTGCCTGGGGTGGGGCCCGAGCTGGTCACAAATAGCGCATCGGTCTGGCGTGCGCCAAGTAACTCTGGCCTGCCTCCAGCCAGATACCTCTGCAACCACTCCCCTGCCATTTCTCCGAAGGGGACCAACCGCTCCTTGCTCCCCTTTCCAAGCACGCGCAGTACACCCTCGTTCAGACCTACATGGAATGTCTTGAGAGTCACCAGCTCGCTCACACGCAGGCCACTGGCATAAATCAGCTCCAGCATGGCTCGGTCGCGCAGTCCTAAAGGCGTATCGGAATCTGGCGCGTTCAGCAGCGCTTCCACCTGCGCTTCGCTCATGGTTTTGGGAACGCGCAACGGCTGTTTGGCCGTGAGAAGTTTCAGCGTAGGGTCAATTGAAATGGCCCGTTCACGCAGCAACCAACGGAAATAGCGTTTGAAAACAGTGAGCCGACGATTGGATGAAGTGGCCTTGCCGCGGGCGCGCACAGCAAAGTAGGCCTGCAGATGGTGCTCTTGCGTGTCTGGCAACCGCAATTGGTGGGTTTCACCCAACCATTTACCGAACAAGGTCAGATCGCGCCTGTAAGCAGCCAATGTATTGGGAGAGAGCCCGTCCTCCAGCCAGAGGGCGTCTATGAAGCCGTCGATAGACGCATCGGGTGCGGGCGATGGAATGGAAGGCGATGACAAGGCAGCAGCAATTTCCGAGTAAACCGTGAACACGCTGTGAACGCGTGTTCACGGGTCCGAAGCTTACTGCAAGGCCAGTTTTTGCTTGGCAACCACTCCCTTGTAGATCTCGTACTCGGCTTTGATCTGATCGGCAAACTGTTCAGGCGTATTGCCAACGATGAGCGAGCCCGTTTCCTCGATGCGCTTTTTCACCGCTGGCTCCTCCAGGGCCTTTTTAACCCCTGCGTGGACCTTGTCGATGATTTCTTTCGGGGTACCCTTGGGTGCAAGGATCCCGTAATAGGCCATGCGGTTGACAGGCTCCAGCCCCACTTCCTTGAACGTTGGCGTGTCCGGCAGACTGGGAAGGCGCGAAGGCGCGGCCACCACGATAGGAATCAAACGCTTCTGCTGGATGAAGGGCAATGCCGAAGGCAAATTGTCAAACATGATGGGCACCTGGCCTCCGACCACGTCATTCAATGCCGGGCCCGCGCCCCGGTACGGAATATGCGTGACGAACACGTTTGTCAGGCTTTTGAAAAGCTCTGTTTGAAGGTGCCCGATGCCCCCCGCGCCGGAAGATGCATAAGAATGCTTTCCTGGCTCTTTCTTGAGGAGCGCCACGAAACTCTTGTAATCATGCGCTGCAAATTTGGGGTTGACGGCAATGATGTTCGGCGTCGCCGCGATGTTGATGATGGGCGCGAAGTCAGTGACCGGGTCGTAGCCGATCTTCTTGTTGATGGCTGGGTTGGCGGCGGTCGTGGAAACCGTGGCAACGCTCAAGGTGTAGCCATCTGGCGCAGCGCGAGATGCTTCCAGGGCGCCAATGCCGCCGCCTGCTCCGGCCTTGTTATCAACCACCACCGATTGACCCAGCGCTCTTCCCAGTGGTTCAGCGATAACGCGCGCAATGATGTCTGTCGTGCCGCCGGGTGCGAAGGGCACGATCAAGCGGACAGGCTTGGTGGGATAGGCCTGTGCAAACACAGAACCAGTTGCAAGGGTGGCCGCGGCAAACGCGATCAGGGTGCGACGATGCATTAGGCAATCTCCTGAGTTGAATGGTCAAAAAATCAGTGTGACTGATCCTAACCCCGGCACCCCCTGCTTTTAGCCTGTGAAACGTGCAGGATTTCCCTAAGAACCCGACGGTAAAAGCAGGTTCACGCTGCTTTTTACCGAATTTCCATGGGCAGCGAGCCTCTATCCGGGCCTGGCGATCCAAAAGAACCAGGGCGGGGAGTTATTCTCCCGGACGTGAACTACGTCCAACTGCTTTTTCCTGACTTCTCACTGATCGCCATCGGCTACCTTCTTTGCCGGTATACGGCGTTGAACAGACCCGTGTGGCAGTCAGTCGAATCACTGGTTTATTTTTTTCTGTTTCCGGTACTGCTGTTCCAGTCTATATTGCGCACACCACTGGATCTGCGCGCCGCATCGGGCCTGATAGGTGCTGGTCTGTGCCTTGTTCTGGGCGGCGTTCTGTTGGCTGCACTGCTTCCGCGGCTGCCCTTATTGCGCCGCTATATCGACCCCCGGGCTCATGCGGCCTCCTCTCAGGTCGCATTTCGCTTTAATTCATTCATCGGCCTGGCCTTGGCAGAGCGGCTGGCCGGTGCGCCCGGGGTCCAGCTTATTGCGGTGCTGATCGGTGTGTGTGTCCCACTTTGCAATATTGCCGCCGTCTGGCCAATGGCTCGGCATGCCGGTCGCGGTTTCCTGGGGGAACTTGCCCGTAACCCGTTGATCATTGCGACCGCCTCGGGCCTGACTGCCAATCTGCTCGGATTTTCAATTCCTGACTGGCTGGCGCCGTCTCTCAGCCGCATCGGCGCTGCATCCATTGCACTGGGCTTGATGGTGGCTGGCGCCGGTCTGCAGTTCACGAGTCTGGCGCAGGGCAAGGTTCTCACTGTGAGTGTCTTGACGATCCGGCATCTGGTAACGCCATTGATGGCCTGGGGCCTGGCGCGCGCGTTCGGCCTTGGCACCTCGGAAACGCTGATTTTGCTCGCATTCTCCGCCCTGCCTACGGCCTCAAGTGCTTATGTGCTGGCCGCCCGAATGGGCTACGACGGCGCCTTTGTTGCAGGCTTGGTCACTCTTTCTACCGTGCTGGGTGTGGCCAGCCTGTGGTTGGCATTGGGGTTACTGGGCTGAATCTTCCGGTCTCGGCCTCCAATTCGCATGAGATAAATGGCCCAAGTCTTTATCTTGTCACGAATTTTTTAGCCTTTGGTGGTTGACTTCAAGGCGCTTTCGCTATAAAAATAGCAGCGTTTGGCGACACCGCACCGACGCCGGCCCCCAAAATGCCTGAATCCGCCGTTTCCTTATCGCCCAAGTGCCCATTCCACGTGCTCTCGCACGAGGGGTTCGGGGTGCGTGGCGCGCGCAGACAACGCAGATCGCAGTTGATCACGCAGCGGATCGGATGGGGACAACTGGCTCAGTGCATTGCCCATCGCGACAGCTACATTGCGCAGCCATCGCACGTGCCCAATGCGCCTGATAGGCCCGCCTTCAGTGCGCCGCAAGAATTCGGCTTCGCTCCAGGCAAACAACTGCACCAAACCCGCGCCCGTCAAGCCATCTCGGGCGTCAAAGTCCGGCAGTTCGCTACGGCCGGCAAATTTATTCCAAGGGCAAATGCTCTGACAGTCATCACAGCCGTAGATGCGGTTTCCGATCAGAGGCCTGAGTTCTTCGTCTATCGAGCCGGGGTGCTCAATGGTCAGGTACGAGATGCACCTTCGCGCGTCCAGGCGCTTCGGCCCTACGATGGCCTGAGTGGGGCAAACGTCCATGCAGGCCTGGCAACTGCCGCAGTGCGACGTGACTGGCTCAGTAGGCGCGAGAGCGAGATCGACGTAGATCTCGCCCAGAAAGAACATGGACCCCGCTTCGCGCGAGAGGATCAACGTGTGTTTTCCGCGCCAGCCCTGGCCGCTGCGCGACGCAAGCTCGGCTTCCAGGACGGGGGCGGAATCTGTGAATACGCGGTGCCCGAAAGGTCCAATGGCCTCGGCAATACGCTCCTGCAGTTTTTGCAGCCGCGATCTCAAAACCTTATGGTAGTCCCGGCCCCGGGCATATACCGAAATGACGCCCTCTGCCGGCCTGCTCTGGCGTGCCCACTCGATTTCCTGCCAATTCTCGGGCGTGTTGCGCGGGAGATAATCCATGCGCGCCGTGATCACACTCACCGTGCCGGGCACCAGTTCCGCAGGTCTGGCGCGCTTGAGGCCATGCGCGGCCATGTAATCCATCTGGCCGTGAAATCCGTTATCAAGCCAGGCTTGCAGGCCCGCTTCGGCACTGGCCAGGTCAACGCCTGCCACTCCAATTTGGGAAAACCCCAGTTCGTTGGCCCACGCGCGAATACGCGTCACCAGAATAAGAGGATCGATCTGAATGCCTCGCAAAGTCACCCGTCAATTGTAGGAAACATGCCGCCCTCAGAAATTTATTGGAGCAGCGAGAGCGACACCAGCACCTTCGCAAACCGCTTGGCAACCCTGCCGGGCTTGCGCAACGCCTATTTGGAGCTGCACGGAGATCTGGGTGCAGGCAAGACCACCTTCGTCCGCCACCTTCTGCGCGCCTTGGGCGTGTCAGGTCGCGTCAAGAGCCCGACCTACGCCGTTGTAGAACCTCATGAAACACCTGATGGCCTTTCCATCTGGCACTTTGACTTCTATCGCTTCAACGACCCACAGGAATGGGAAGACGCCGGCTTCCGTGATCTGTTCGCCTCCAATGGCCTGAAGCTTGCAGAATGGCCCGAAAAAGCTGCGGACCTGCTGCCGCCGCCAGATCTGGCACTCATTATTGATGTGATGCCAGGAGAGGTGCGCCGTGTCGGGCTCCGTGCATCAACGCCCTTGGGCATCCAACTGATGGAGGGCTTGCGCTCATGAAACGCCGGGAATTGTTGCACTCGGGCGCGCTTGTCCTGCTGATCGGCTCTCACCAGATCGCGCGCGGTGCGGGCATTGTGGCGGTGAGAGTCTGGCCTGCCGAAGACTATTCTCGCGTCACCATTGAATCAGACACAGCCCTCAAGGCGACGCACAAAATGATTGGCTCACCTCCTCGCCTGGCGGTGGACATCGAAGGCCTCGATCTGGACCCATCACTGCGTGAATTGGTTGCCAAGGTTCGAGCGGATGACCCCAATATTGCGGGCATCCGGGTAGGCCAGAACGCTCCTCGCGTCGTGCGCCTGGTGGTAGACCTCAAACAAGCCACGAGCCCGCAGGTTTTCACGCTGGCCCCCGTCGCGGCCTATCGACACCGCCTGGTGTTTGATCTCTATCCGGAAAACCCTCCAGACCCCCTGGATGCTTTGATCGCAGAGCACATGAAGCAGTTGGGAACACCATCCAACGCTCCGGCTCCCACCGCTCCGTCCATAGGTGTTGCAGCCGCGCCGCCCCCCATAGCGCCACCTGGCTCCAACACCGACATGCTGGGCGATCTGATCGCCAAGCAGATAGAACGCGCCACGGTGATCACGCGCCGGCCGGACGGTCCGCCCGCCCGTATGCCGGTACCGCCCAGCCGAGACGAAAGCGTCGCTGCTGCGCCTGCGCCTGCGCCTGCACCTTCCTCGCCTCCTCGAGTGACCAAGTCCTCAAGCACCGATCGCCTCATCATCGTGGCTCTTGACCCTGGTCATGGTGGCGAAGACCCTGGCGCCATTGGCCCCAATGGCACACGTGAGAAAGATATCGTGCTCCGCGTTGCGTTGAAATTGCGTGACCGAATCAACAACAGCACCGTGGGCGGAAACCCCATGCGCGCCTTCATGACACGTGACGCAGATTTTTTTGTTCCTCTGCAAACCCGTGTTCAAAAGGCACGCCGGGTGGGAGCCGATCTATTCATCAGTATCCACGCAGACGCCTTTATCAACCCAAATGCGCGCGGGGCGAGCATTTATGCGCTGAGTCAGGGTGCGGCCTCGAGTACTGCGGCGCGGTGGCTAGCCAACAAAGAAAACGAGGCCGATCAGATTGGAGGCATCAACGTCAACTCCAAGGACGCCCACGTTCAACGTGCCCTTCTCGACATGAGCACCACGGCACAGATCAACCACAGCGTGATGCTGGGCAGTGCCATGTTGAGCGAAATTGGTGGCGTAGGCCGACTGCACAAGCGTCAGGTTGAGCGAGCCGGATTTGCGGTTCTGAAAGCGCCCGACATCCCCAGCGTACTGGTAGAGACCGCGTTCATCAGCAACCCGGAAGAAGAGGCCAAGCTGCGCACTGATGCCTACCAAAACGATTTGGCCAATGCGCTGATCGTGGGCATTCAGAAGTACTTTGCCGCCAATCCGCCATTGGCACGCACACGTTCAGTGTAAGGGCGAGCGCCCTGCTCTCCCAGCTTTGCGTAGGGTGCCAGACTACGCAGGACAACCCCTGTCAGCAATGTCCTACACCGCGGTGCAATCGTTAGTTTTATAGTCGAGTTGAGTCTCCAAAGGTTTAGCGGAAATCCCTTCAGCAACGGGTTTCCGCTTTTTCTTTGCGTTCGCGCTCAAGGCGACATTCGTCCGAAAGATTGCTAGGCGTGAGTCACCCCACTCGCAAGCAGCCCAGGAAATTATCCCGATTGCACTCTCAGGCAGGCCCCGTTAGATTAGGGGCGTCCCAAGAACACAGGAGTGAACACCGTGGCTCAACCCCATCTCCAATCAGGTCAGATCGGCAGCGTTTTGCCCCTGGGCTCGGCCATGCGAACAACTCCCTCTTATGCCCTGCTCAAAGCAAGGCAACTCGAGGTCATGCGCCTTGTTCTGCTTGCGGGCAAAAGCATGCCCGAGCATCAGGTCACCGGCGAAATTACAGTCCAATGCCTGGAAGGCATTATCGAGTTTCGTGCGGGCGCGGACCTGCGTATCATGCAGGCCGGAGATTTCCTGCACCTGGACGGGCGTGAGCTGCATTCGCTCACGGCCCGCGAGGACGCGTCCTTGTTGCTGACAATCTGCCTGTCGCCCATATAAGCGCTTAGGGCCATGCTGTTCACTTAAGCACGCAAATACCCGTTCGGGCTGAGCTTGTCGAAGCCGGGTGCGACGCTTCGACAGGCTCAGCGCGAACGGACTGGGTTTAACTTTAACTGAACAGCATTGCGCTTAAGGCGGCATCCTCAAAGAGACGCAGCAGCCTTCTTTTCAGCGCGCCCCGCTTTCCAGCCACCGTAGACAGCGATAAGCCCGGGCACAATGATGAGGCCCCAAATGATCTTGCTCAGGTTGGCCTGCACCCATGGCAGGTTGCCGAACAAGTAGCCGGCCACGCACAAGCCCACGACCCAGATCAGCGCTCCAACTACGTTGAAAAACGTGAACTTGGCCCTGTTCATTTCTGCCACGCCCGCAACAAACGGCACAAACGTGCGCACGAACGGCATGAAGCGGGCCAAAATGACAGTCACACCGCCGTAGCGTTCATAGAAGGCATGAGCTTTGTCAAATGCCTTGCGATTGAAAAAGCGTGAGTTTTCCCACTGGAAAACCTTGGGACCGAAATACCGCCCAATCATGTAATTGCACTGGTCGCCCAAAATCGCGGCCAACAGCAACACCCCGCACGCGACTGGCAGGCTGAGCAACCCCACGCCTGCCAAGGCACCGACGACGAACAGCAAGGAATCACCGGGCAGGAATGGCATGACCACCACGCCGGTTTCGACAAAAACGATGATGAAAAGCAGTGCGTAGACCCATGGACCGTAATGGGTCACAAAGGCGGCGAGGTGTTTGTCGACATGCAGAATGAAATCGACGAGGTGCATCAAAATATCCATGGGGGCACATTATCCCTGCCATGCGTGCATATATTAAGAACAGGCTCGTAAAATCCCACAGTGCACACATCTGACTCGACCTTAGGCGATCGCCCACGCCGCTCCATCCGGGAATTACCCGACGAACTGATCAGCCAGATCGCCGCTGGCGAAGTGGTCGAACGGCCTGCTTCTGTGGTGCGTGAATTGGTAGACAACGCGCTGGACGCTGGCGCCTCGCATATCAGTGTGCGCCTGGCTGCCGGCGGCGTGCGCTTGATTTCGATCGAAGACGATGGCGCGGGCATTCCTCCCGAGGAATTGCCCATTGCCCTCAAACGCCATGCCACCAGCAAAATAGCTAACCTGCTTGAATTGGAGTCAGTGGGCACCATGGGTTTTCGCGGGGAAGCGCTGGCCGCCATCAACTCCATTGCCGAAACCACACTGCTCTCTCGTTCAGGTGCTCAGCCCAACGCGTATTTCCTTGACGGCCGTACGGGCGAGTTAAGGCCCGGTGCACGCGGCATTGGCACGACAGTAGAAGTCAAGGAACTGTTCTTTAGTGTCCCGGCCCGGCGCAAGTTTCTCAAAACCGACGCCACGGAGCTGGCTCACTGCATTGAATCGGTGCGCCGCCATGCACTGGCGCGGCCAGACGTGGCCTTTACCATCTGGCACGATGGCAAGCTCATAGAACAATGGCGCAGCCACCCGGGCCCTGATGGACTTGCACAGCGCCTGGGCGATGTCCTGGGAGAGGATTTTCTGGCCGGATCCGTGGCCGTGGATCACCAGTACGGCGCCGTGCGGGTTACCGGCCGCGCCGGAGTGCCCGACATTTCGCGCTCAAGGCCCGACCAGCAGTTTGCCTATGTCAATGGCCGATTCGTGCGGGACAAAGTCATTACCCACGCCGCACGCAGCGCCTACGAAGATGTACTCCACGGGCAACGCCAACCTGTGTATGCGCTCTATGTCAGCGTGGAGCCTGCACGAGTGGATGTCAATGTCCATCCTACGAAAATCGAGGTGCGATTCAGGGATAGCCGCGAGGTGCACCAGGCAGTTCGTCACGCCGTGGAAAATGCCCTGGCCGCGCCCCGCGCAGGCCAAACCGCCCCTGCAGGGGCAGATGGCACGCTTGCCGCAACGTTGCCACTGGGGTCGGGCTCTGCCACAACCGCCTGGAATGCCGCGCCAACTGAGCCACCGAGCTCCAGCTACTTCAGGCCATTGCAGCCCAGCTTTGCGCGCCAAGCTTCCATGGACTTGCGGACGTCTGGCCAACATGCTGTCGAAGAACTGAAGGCGCTGTGGGCACCTGCGCCCGCAAGCGCAACCGCTGCCGCAAGAGAAAGCGGGAGCGACTCCTCGCTTGAAAGCTTACCCACTGCTCAGACAGCACCCCTCTCGACCCCGGACGCGAACGGCGAAGCACACGACTGGCCCCTGGGCCGAGCCATCGCCCAATTGCATGGGGTCTATATCCTGGCCGAGAACCACGCAGGCTTGATTGTTGTGGACATGCACGCAGCGCATGAGCGCATTGTCTATGAGCGTTTGAAGCACCAACTGGACGGCGCCCGAATCTCCAGCCAGCCGCTACTCATTCCTGCCACCTTCGCTGCCACCCCCCATGAGGTGGCCACGGCCGAGGCCTGTACCACCGTACTCGAAAGGCTGGGACTGGAAATTTCACCGTTTTCGCCCAAGACCCTGGCCGTGCGCGCGGTCCCCACGTCCCTGGCCAGTGGCGATGCGGTGGAATTGGCGCGCAGTGTACTTGCCGAGCTGGCTCAGCACGACGCCAGCACCGTGGTCGAGCGTGCCCAGCATGAACTGCTGGCCACCATGGCCTGCCACGGAGCGGTACGCGCCAACAGACGCCTGACCCATGAAGAAATGAATGCCTTGCTTCGGCAGATGGAAGCGACCGATCGCTCAGACCAGTGCAACCACGGCCGCCCTACCTGGCGCCAACTCACGATGCGCGAGCTGGATGGCTTGTTCATGCGCGGGCGTTGAGCCTTGAACTCAATCCTTACCGTCACCTCCGTGTCGGATGCGCGCGCGTTGCTTCGCACGTGATCACTGCAGAGACGTGGAAACATGAAAAGACTTGAGATCATCGCCATCGCGGGCCCTACCGCCAGTGGCAAGAGTGCGCTCTCAATGGAGCTGGCAAAACATCTTCCCGTTGAAATCATCAGCGTGGATTCGGCGCTTGTCTACAAGAGCATGGACATCGGCACGGCCAAACCAACGCCTGCCGAGCGTGCCGAGGTCGCACATCACCTGATCGACATCAGGGACCCGATGGAGGCCTATAACGCCGCAGAATTCGTGCGCGACGCACGGCGGCTCATCTCAGAGATACAAAAACGCGGCAAGCTACCGCTGCTTGTAGGCGGCACCATGCTGTACTTCAAGGCGCTCCGTGACGGCTTGGACGAGCTGCCCCCAGCCAATGCACAGACGCGCGCGGAACTGGAGGCTGAGGCACTCACCCATGGCTGGTTGGCCATGCACGCTGAGCTCGCGCGCGTGGATCCGATCACGGCCGAACGCTTGCCCGCAGGAGACACCCAGCGCATACAACGGGCGCTCGAAGTTTGGCGCATCACGGGCCGGCCGATTTCCAGTTTTCATGCATCGCAGCGCAAAGAAGGCCTGGTGGAATCAGGACTGGAATTTCCGCTTTTCTCCCTTGAGCCCACAGACCGAAAATGGCTGCATGCTCGCATTGAACAGCGTTTTGATGCCATGCTGGCCGCTGGCTTCATGGATGAAGTGGCCGCCCTGCGTGCACGCGGCGACCTCTCCCCAGATCTGCCTGCCATGCGATGCGTGGGTTATCGTCAGGCCTGGGAAGCGCTGGACAACAACGAGCCCATTGCCACTATGCGCGAGCGCGGCATCGCGGCCACTCGCCAACTGGCCAAGCGGCAGATCACATGGCTGCGCGGCATGCCTGCCCGCAACGTCATCAGCACCACAGGTGAGGAAAGCGCCCATGGTCTGGCAAGCAAGTTACTTGGATTTCTCTAGGTGAAACGCCTATGAATATCGCCACCCCCTTGCGCCAGGTCAACCCCGCAGAGTGGCCAAGCCGTGGCCGCGCGGCACTGCGGGTGCTGCTCAGCTACTACGTGCTTAATGGCGCCATGGGTGCACTGGGTCTGTTCCTCGTGTCGACATTGGTACATGCCCTGTTCGGACAAGCTGCGGCAGCTGCGGCGGTCGTCGGCGTCATAGCCACCATTCCTCCAGACATGGCGTCGCCGCTGCGAGGGAAAACCTCTCACATGGCCATGGCACCACTGATCGGCCTGCCGCTGTTCTTTGCCGTGCAACTGCTGCGGCCCCACCCGTTGGAGCTTGGCTTGCTCCTGGTGGCAGCCACTTTTCTCAGTTTTCTCGGTATGGCGTGGGGCAAGCGCGGTGCTCCGGTGGCCATTGCGGTGATGTTCTCTGTCGTGTTCAGCATGTCCACCCCCGCGGCGTCCAGCTTGGCAGAAGCCTTGCAACGCACCGGCTTTTTTGCACTCGGCGCTGTGCTGTATGTGCTGTACTCCGTAGCTTCCAACACGCTGTGCAACGCGAGGTACCGCACGCTACTCACAGCAGACCTGCTCTTGACCATGGCCGCGCTGATGCGCGCACAGGCCAATCGGTTTACCCCGCTTGATCCCGACTCCGCTGTGTCGGCTGAAGGTGGAGAACTGAGCGAACTGCTGCGCCAGCAAGCCGCTCTGGCCGATCAATTGCAAAACACGCGAGACATCGTGCTCGAGTCACCCCGTACACCTCGCAGGCAACGTCGCGCGGGCATGTTGCTGGCCATGCTTGAAATGCGAGACCATCTCGTGGCCAGCGAGCTGGATCTTGACCAGGTGCGAGAAGATGCGGGTCATCACGCCGTCCTGAACGAGGTGCGGGACATCATCGAGCAAATGGCGAAAGATCTGACTCACTTGGCAGATGCACTATTTACGGGCCGCCTCCCCTCGCCTCCCGTGGATCACGCCAGCAGGTTGGCCGCGCTCAGGCTAGGCGCACACCTTGCTACTGCTGACCGAGCCGAATTAGTTGACTCAGCCGAACAAGGCCCGCCCAAAGCCGGCGCCACGGACTCCAATTCTGGTCGAGCCGGCTTGGTGCGCGCGCTTGCCTACCGCCTGACCCACCTCAACAATGGTGTGCAAGAGTTGGGGGCGCTGGCGCGTGGTACGCGCTCGCCCGATTTGACGCTGGTACGCAACAACTGGCGGCTTTTCGTCAGCCCTACGGATTGGTCCTGGCGACCATTCCTGTCCCTCTGGGCATGGAGGGCTCCTGCGTTGCGCCATGCCATTCGCGCTGCCTTGGCTGTGGGCACAGGCTACACCATCGCCACCTTGCTGCCTTGGGGGTCACATGACTACTGGGTACTGCTCACCATCGTCGTGGTGCTTCGCGGCAGCCTGGCGCAGACTTTGGAGCGAAGGGATGCCCGTGTGGCAGGAACCGTGCTGGGCAGTTTGCTCGCCGTGGGGCTGCTGGTGCTGCACCCACCGTCGTTTGTGCTGCTGCTCACGGTCACCGTGGCCCAAGGGGTCGCGCATGGGTTTGCCCTGCGGCGTTATTTGATTACAGCAGTGGCCGCGTCAGTGCTGGGTCTGGTGCAGGCCCACCTGCTGTTTGCGGGAACCAGCCCCACGTTCGCCTTCTTCGAGCGAGTGGGAGATACGCTGTTGGGGGCGGCACTGTCCTGGGCGTTTTGCTACGTATTACCCTCTTGGGAACGCGGCCAACTGGCTGCCTTGATTCGCCGCAATCTCACGGCACAGGCTCAGCATGTGCGCATGGCGTTGGCGGCGTCTGCCCTGCACGAAATTGACACCCAGCCAGAGTTGGCCTGGCGCCTGGCGCGGCGCGAAGCCTATGACAGCCTGTCTGCGCTCGTCCTGGCCACGGAGCGCTCGCTGGCTGAACCTCGCGCGGTGCGGCCTCCAATCGCTTTACTGGAGCATATGCAAGCCCATGGCTATCAGTTGCTGGCTCAATTGAGCGCCGCCAAGTCCATGCTGTTGCTGAGGCGAGATCAATTGCGCCTTGACGAAATCGAGGTTCCGCTCATGCATGCGGCTACCCACATCGAACACACCCTCACAGGAGAGCCCGGCAACAAGGGACCGTCCCGCGTGAGCTTTACGGCCAATGTGCCAACCTCGATCGAAGCGCTGCCCGACCCATTTGAAAATGACATCAGCCCCTGGCTGATACGCCGCCTTGAATTGGCCCACGAGTTGGCCCAGCAGATGCGCGCAGACGCCGACCAGGCCCTGGAGCAGTTAGGGCGTGTTAACACTAAATTCACCCCCGCGTGAGGCACTGGCGAGCCGCAATCAAGGCGCAAACCGCAGTCGGGTTGGACACCCGGCGAGGTTTGCAACGCAGAGTGCGGTTTGCCAGTGTCTCACCCTTCGGGCCGGTTTTCCCGGCCCATATTGCTGCGTTGCGCCTCTTACCAAGGATCGCACCTTGGCTGCGCGGCGCGTCTTGCACTATGAGCCGGGAAAATCCGGCGCGGGGGTGAATTTAGTGTTAACACGCCCTAGCGCCCAAAGCGGGTTGACGCGGAAGTGTCACAGGTTCTAACCCGTGAGGTCGTTTACCGGAAACAACACCGATTGCCACGGAAAGCCGGAGTCATCTGCCTGATTCGAGCAGATAAGTTCCCATTTCTTGATCGAAATAAGGCCATTAGAGGCTTTCGGTGGATTTAGGCCTAGGTAGATTCACAATTTGCGCACATGATGTTTGAGGAGGCTTCCTCGCCTCTCGACCCAAAGAAATGAAAGGCCGTCATGGCTCATGTGCTTTCGTCACTCCTCCTGGAAGATGCCCTTCGCATCGAACTGCCCCATGTTGTCCAGTTGTTGAATCGCCGGCGGGCTGGGGAGATCGAAGAGGCGGTCATCGACGATATGGTCTCGCTCTCCTGGCTGGAGTGGTCAGGCGGGTCCCTTCAATTGACCACGGTTGGGTCCAACATTTGTCGGCAGCAGCGACCAAGGTAGCCTATGCGCGATGCCGGTCATGACTGACGACAAAGACCCCACGCGTATCACCACCCCACCGAGCAGAGGTTGACCCCTCGGAGCACAGCGGAGCTCTGCTTCTATAGTCCATTGGTGGCAAGATTTGCGCTGGAACGCGTTAGCATTCGTATGAACGCCCGCATACGATGCAAGCTCGGCGCGGACGATCAAATCGTCAATCACAAAAATCAGGAGACCATTTCCATGTCCTCAAGAACCGTTTTGACGCTAGGCGTTCTTGCTCTACTGTCAGCAGCATGCACCACGGGGCCTAAGTCAGTCCAGGCGCCGGTCACTGCAGCAGAAGTCGGAGAAGTTCGTCCAGGGCTCGTCAACGGATATCTCAAGCGCAGCGAACTGCCCGACAGCCTGGCGTTGTTACCGCCCCCTCCTGCAGAAGGGTCGGCTTTACTAGCGGCAGACAGCGAGGCTTACCGTGCACTCACCGCATTACAAAAAGGCCCGCGGGGCGCTCAAGCCGCCAAGGACGCCAGTCTCCGCCCGCCAGCCGTCACCACGCATTTCGCCTGCGCCCTTGGTGTGAGCATCAGTGAGCAGCAAACACCCAACTTGAACATGCTGCTGCGCCGCACTCTGACCGATGCGGGGCTGTCCACCTATAAAGCCAAGGATCACTACAACCGCACCCGACCCTTCGTGGCGTTCAATGAGCAGAGTTGCACGCCCAGTGAGGAAGCTTCGCTGCGAAAGGATGGCTCCTACCCCTCCGGCCACTCAGCTCTGGGATGGGCGTGGGCCCTGGTGCTGACCGAATTGGCGCCTGAGCGCACGGATGCCCTTCTGCAGCGTGGGCGGTCCTATATTCAAAGCCGCGGGGTCTGCGGCGTGCACTGGAAGAGCGATATCGAAGCAGGCCGGCTGATGGGAGCGGCGACGGTGGCTCGGCTGCACGACAACGAGCTTTTCCGCACCCAATTGGCCGCAGCGAAAGATGAAATCGCCAAAGCGCGCACCGCCGGGCAAGTGCCCGCCGCAGCGGAATGCGCAGCGGAAGCCGCCGCCCTGGCGACTTCCGTCAAACTGGCCCCCTGATCGATAGCTCTGCGCAAAGGTGCCGCCATCAAGCCAAGGGGCACCCGCGCTCGCTTTTTCAACCAGGTCCTGCAGGCATAGGGCAAGTCTTCAATGGTTGCTGGAGTGGCATAAAGCAGCCGGCCGCCATGGTCGGCCCCCCTGCCGCTGCGGGAACTGAACTCGCTCCTGTCAGCCAGTATTGCGCAACCCCGCAGCCACACCGTTAATGGAAAGGTGTATTCCGCGCAGTAGACGCTCGTCGCCGTCACCATCGCGGTAGCGGCGCATCAACTCAACCTGCAGATGATGGAGCGGGTCAATGTAGGGGAACCGATAGCGCAGCGACAACTGCATTTCAGTGTTATCCAGGACCCGGTTTTGCGCCCCTGTGATGAGAGCGAGCGCGTTGGAGGTCTTGTGCCATTCGGCCTCTATCATGGAAAAAGTCTTCTGGCGCAGTGCCCGGTCGTTCACCAGTTCTGCGTAGCGAGTGGCCAGCCGCAGGTCGCTCTTGGCCAGGACCATGTCCATATTCGATAGCAACGTCCGGAAAAATGGCCATTGCGCATACATGCGCTGCAGCAAGGCTTCACGTTCCTTGCGCTCCCGGCCCTCGGCGGCCTGCTCTATGAACGAGGTCACTGCACTGCCAAACCCATACCAGCCGTTGATGGCCAGACGGCATTGGCCCCAGCTGAAGCTCCAGGGCACGGCACGCAAATCTTCGATATTGCGGTTGGGATTGCGCGACGCAGGGCGTGAACCAATGTTCAGTTCGGCAATTTCGCGGATAGGCGTGCTTCCGAAGAAATAGTCCACAAAGCCCGGCGTTTCATACACCATGGCACGGTAGGTAGCCATGCTGGCGCGTGAGAGCGCTTCGGCAGCTTCCACAAAGGCGTCTGGCGCGGCTTCATCAGGTGTGAGAAACGTGGCTTCCAGCGTCGCGGCCACCAGGGTCTCCAGATTGCGGCGGCCGATTTTCGGGTTGGCGTACTTCGAACCTATCACTTCGCCCTGCTCGGTCAGCCGCAATTGTCCGCGTACCGTGCCCGGAGGCTGCGCCAGAATGGCCTGGTAGCTGGGGCCGCCGCCACGGCCCACGGTGCCGCCGCGCCCGTGGAACATGCGCAGGCGTATGGTTCCGCCCTGCCCTTTGTTCAACTCGTCGAACAGCTTCACCAGGTCTCTTCCAGCGCGATAGAGCTCCCAATTGCTGGTGAACAGTCCGCCATCCTTGTTGCTGTCGCTGTAGCCCAGCATGACGTCCTGTTCAGCACCTGAGCGCTGCACCATGGCGTGCACACCGGGCAGCTCGTAGAAAGCGCGGACGATGGGCGATGCGTTGCGTAAATCCTCAATGGTCTCGAACAGAGGTACGACGATCAGATCGCAGACCGCATCTTGTTGCAAGGTGCCGCGCATCAAGCCAACTTCCTTTTGCAACAGCAACGCCTCAAGCAAGTCGCTCACCGTCTCTGTGTGGCTGATGATGTAGTGTCGGATCGCGGCACGACCATAGAGCCGGTGCGCGGTGCGGGCCTGAGCGAAGATCGCGAGCTCGCGCACGGTCAAGGGCTGGTAGACGGCATCCGGTACGCGCAATGGGCGCGCATCGTCCAACAGGCGCAAAAGCAAAGCCTGCTTGGCCTCTTCCGTCAGCGCAGAGTAGTCGGGTTCAATACGCGCCACCTCAAGCAAGTCTGCCAGCACGGCCTCGTGCTTGTCGGAACTCTGCCGCAAATCCAGGGTCGCCAGATGAAAGCCGAACACTTCCACCGCGCGGATGAGAGGGCGAAGCCTCAACTCAACCAAGGCTGATCCATGCTTTTCACGCAGCGAAGCTTCGATGGTTCGAAGATCGGCAAGAAGGCTTTCCGCGTTCGGATACGGGTTTTGAGGACTTACCGCATGGCGCGCTGCAGCGCCGCCGGTCAACTCACTCAAGGTTGCAGCCAAACGCGCGTAGACGCCTATCAAGGCGCGACGATAGGGCTCGTCCTGGCGGTGCTCGCTCCGGTCAGGGGAAGCTTCAGCAAGCGCCTGCATCTCTGGCGAAACATCCACCAGTGTTGCAGACAATGACAGATCCGCACCCAGCAGGTGTATCTCCGTCAGATAGTGGCGCAGCGCCATATTGCTTTGGGAACGCATGGCGTAGTCCAGCGTCTCAGCGCTCACATTGGGGTTGCCGTCCCGGTCGCCCCCTATCCACTGCCCCATGCGAAAGAACGGCGCGATGTCCTGGCGGCCCAGAGCTTTCTCAAGATCGGCGTACACGCGCGGAATCTCGCGCAAGAAGGTGGCTTCGAAGTAAGAGAGCGCGTTTTCGATTTCGTCAGCCACTTGCAGCTTGGTTCGGCGCAGCAAGCGCGTCTGCCACAGCTGCGTGATGCGCGTGAGAATCTGCGCCTCGTTGTCTGCCAGTTCACGCGGGGTAAGTGCATCCTTGCCTCCCGCAAAGAGTTGCTCGCGTTGGCGTATTTCGTCGCGCGCAGCCAAAAGCTGGGCAATGTCACGCTCTGCATCCAGGATGCTCTTGCGCTGCACCTCTGTCGGATGCGCGGTGAGCACGGGTGATAAATAGCTGTGCGCAAGCGATTCAACTACCTTGTCAGCGCCAACGCCTGTCTTGCGGATACGCTCCAGCGCCACTTCCAGGCTGCCTTGCACAGGTTCACCGGTACGCTCTGCTTCTGTGCGGCGACGGATCTGGTGCCGGTCTTCAGCCAGATTGGCCATATGGCTGAAGTAAGTGAATGCACGGATGACGCGCACCGTCTCCGCGTTAGAGAGTCCTTTGAGCAGCTGTTTCAGCGCGCGATCGTCGGAATGGTCTTCGGTGCTGCGAAAAGCCACCGAAAGCGTCCGTACCTTCTCCACCAGATCAAAGGTTGCAGGCCCCTCCTGCTCGCGTATGACCTCACCCAGGATGCGCCCCAAAAGCCTGATGTCCTCAATCAATTCCTTATGTGCTACCAAGAGAGTTCTCCAATTGTTGATCCTCCGTGGCGGGTATGCAAAACCCCACCAACTGCAGTTGCAACAGATTCCTGAAGAGAGCTCAAAAAGCCATCCCTGAGTGCGGGCATGACGAATGCTCACCGGTCAGAATCCCCTGCAGCAGTTCCTTTGGGCGCTATTGTCCCTGGTTGTGATCAAGGTTTGACCAGAAAACTCTGAAAGTCATGTGAAAGTCAGGGGCGCACTCAGCCAGGAGGGGCGTCCAGCCGCGCAGCCTCCTGGGCCCCTGCCAGCGCTTCCCTGCAAAAATGGTCAGCGCACCATGCAGGGCCTCTTGGGATCGAAGGACCAGCCGGGAATGAGGTACTGCATAGCCATGGCATCGTCGCGCGAACCCAGGCCATGCTGCAGATAAAGCTGGTGCGCACGCTCGACGGCGTCCATATCGAGTTCCACGCCAAGGCCGGGCTTCTTCGGCACGTCCACGAAGCCATTTTTTATCGTCAGCGGGTCTTTCGTGAGGTACTGACCGTCCTGCCAGATCCAGTGCGTGTCTATCGCAGTCACTTTCCCCGGCGCGGCTGCGCCAACGTGGGTGAACATCGCCAGCGAGACATCAAAATGATTGTTGGAGTGCGAACCCCAGGTCAGACCCCAGTCGCGGCAGGTCTGCGCCACGCGCACCGAACCGGAAAGCGTCCAGAAATGCGGATCGGCCAGGGGGATGTCCACAGACTGCAGCGAAAGCGCATGCACCAACTGGCGCCAGTCTGTGGCTACCATATTGGTGGCTGTGGGCAGGCCGGTGGCGCGGCGGAACTCAGCCATGACCTCACGGCCCGAGAAACCGTCTTCGGCGCCGCAAGGATCTTCCGCATAGGCCAGCACGCCGTGCATGTCGCGCATGAGGCGGATGGCGTCCTTCAGCAGCCAGCCGCCGTTGGGATCCAGGGTGACTCGCGCTTGAGGAAAACGCCGGTGCAGAGCAGTGACCGCTTCGACCTCGGCCTCACCCGCCAGTACGCCGCCCTTGAGCTTGAAATCGTTGAAGCCGTAGCGCGCATACGCGGCCTCGGCCTGCCGCACTATGGCAGCCGGGTCCATGGCCCCCATGTGGCGAACCCGGGCCCAGTCGTTGTCAGCGCCGGCTTCATCGCTGGCCTTCAGATAAGGAAGTTTGGTCTTTGAGGAATCTCCCACAAAGAACAGGTAACCCAGCATTTCAACGCGATCACGTTGCTGGCCTTCCCCAAGCAATGCGGCCAGAGGTACCTCCAGGTGCTGCCCCAGCAAGTCGAGCAGCGCCGACTCGAGCGCAGCCTGCGCATGAATGGCCACGCGCAGATCGAAGGTCTGCAAGCCTCGACCGCCCGAATCACGCTCCGCAAACGCGCGTTCGGTAGCGCGCAAGATGGCGCTCCATTGCCCCACCGGTTGGCCGACAACATGCGCCGCAGCATCTTCCAGCGTCTTGCGGATCGCCTCGCCACCTGGAACCTCGCCCAAGCCTGTGCGGCCAGCGTTGTCGCTGAGGATGAGAATGTTGCGTGTGAAAAATGGTGCATGCGCACCACTCAGGTTCATCAGCATGCCGTCACGCCCCGCGACGGGAATGACGCGCAAGGCGGTGATCACAGGGGTATCACGTGTCATGTACGGGTTGCCAAGTCAAACTATTGAAACTTTCATTCACCATGACAAATATCCGTTCGGGCTGAGCCTGTCGAAGCCTTGCGCGGCGCTTCGACAGGCTCAGCCGTGAACGGTAGAAGCTTAGGTGTCATGAATTACGAAACCCTCAATAATCTAGTGAAACAGAGAGATCGGCGGTGCGTCGGAATTTCGGGGCGTGCAGGGCTGGGTACAGCCCTACTGTGGACCAAGCGCCGCGATCAGCTTCTCGAGTTCCGCATATTCGTCAGGTTTCAGATCCGTCAGAGGCGGCCGGACGGGGCCCGCGTCATGGCCCACAATCTTCGCACCGGCCTTGACGATGCTCACCGCATAGCCATGCCCCTTGTTGCGGATGGTGAGGTAAGGCATGAAGAAATCGCGAAGCAAACGGTGCTGAGTGACCATGTCGTCAGTACGTACTGCCTCATAGAACTGCATGGCCGTTTTGGGAATGAAATTGAACACCGCGGACGAATAGACCGGTGTGCCCAGGGCCTTGTAGGCTGCAGCATAAACCTCTGCCGTGGGCAAGCCGCCCAGGTAAGCAAAGCGCTCCCCCATCTTCATGTAGATGGCACTCATGAGCTCGATGTCGCCTATGCCGTCCTTGAAACCCACCAGGTTCGGATTGCGCTCTGCCAGCTTTTCCAGGGTCTCGGGGGACAGGCGGCTTTGCGCACGGTTGTAGACGATGACACCAAACTTCACGCTCTTGCAGATCGCTTCCACATGGGCAGCAAGGCCTTCCTGCCCCGCTTCCGTGAGGTAGTGAGGCAGCAGCAGCACGCCGTGTGCTCCTGCCCGCTCAGCGGCTTGCGCGCACTCAATGGCAAAGCGCGTTGGCCCCCCAGCACCCGCGATGATCGGCACCTTGCCGCGGCAAACATCCACCGCAGTTTTGATGATCCCGGGATATTCGCTCGACGTCAGCGAGAAGAACTCGCCCGTGCCGCCTGCCGCAAACAGTGCGGTGGCGCCATAAGGTGCAAGCCATTCGAGGCGCTTCGCATAGCCTTTGGGATCGAAATCACCCGCAGCATCGAAATCTGTGAGCGGGAACGACAGCAAGCCGCTGCCCATGATGGACTTGAGTTCTTGTGGATTCATAGTCAAAAGAGTAGGTAGGGGTTGGTAGAGATCCGGTTGAACGACTTGAGCAGTCAGTCAGAAAAGAAGAAATTCAGTTGTTAGTCATCGTACAACTTAAATGACAATGTTGCGCCCTCGTATTAACCCTGAGTGACCAACTCAGCGGCCGCTGGTACGCGTCGCAGACTCGCCGGCCACTTCGCTTGCAGCCAACGCCGCCTGAGCACGGCGCAGGCGTTCGCGGCTGTTCGTCAAGTGCAGACGCATGGCCGCCCGAGCGGCATCCGGGTCGCGCCGGGCAATGGCCTCATAAATCTCTTCGTGTTCTCGGCTCACGCGACGCAGGTACACCGAGGGGTCTTCTTGCGCCAGACGCGGAGAATTCACCCGGCTGCGAGGGATCAGCGCCGCACCCAGATGACCCATGATGTCGGCAAAGTGCCGATTTCCGGTGGCCTGCGCTATCAATTGGTGAAAGCGAAAGTCGTGCGAGACAGTCTCACCCTGCCCTGCCACACCCGCCTCGAAAGCATCGAGTGCGCTGCGCATGGCCGCCAATTGAGCGTCGCTCCTGCGCTGCGCAGCTAGGCCAGCCGACTCAGTCTCCAGACTGATGCGCAGCTCCAGCACCGCCAGCACTTCCGAGGCATTGGCCAGATCAGAGGGTTCCAGGCGGATAGCCACCACAGGCCCTGATGTCTCCAGCACGAAAGTACCAATGCCGTGATGGGTCTCCACGCGGCCACCCGCCTGCAGGCGAGACAGCGCCTCACGCACCACGGTGCGGCTTACGCCATGGGCCTGCATGAATTCGGCCTCGGTGGGCAACTTGTCGCCAGCCTTCAACAGCCCGGCATCGATGCGCCGAGCGATATCGTCAACCACAGCATGAGCCAGGCCCCGCGAGCGTTTGCGCATCGGGGGCACCAGAGGAATAGATGCCACAGTCGACACCGCCACCGATCCCGGCAGGGGTACGGGATTATCCGGAGTCTCGTTGATTGACACAGTTGCCATACCCTGATGATAATCGCGTTAACAGTCGTCTGACAACTGACAACAAGAAATGACCTGAACAGTCGCTCCAACGGCACTCAAGAAACCAACCCGCTGAGACATGACCGCTACCAGTGCTTCTTCTAGGCCTAGCCATCTTCGACCTCAGGTTACCGGGCGAGTCAGCTATCGGCTTGGCCTGGCGGCTTTGGTTGTCGCCTGTTCGAGCAATGGTCTGGACTGGACTGCCGAATGACCTCCCACGTCATCCGCCAGGTCCGCGTCACGCCCATTGCTTTTCGTGACCCACCACTGCTGAATGCTGCCGGCATCCATGAGCCCTGGGCGCTGCGCGCCATCATAGAAATCGAGACAGCCTCTGGCCTGGTCGGCATCAACGAAACCTACGGCGATCTGTCGATGCTGCAAGCGCTGGCCAAGGCCAGTCCCGCGCTGAATGGTCTATCTCCCTGGGCGCTCTCCGACATGGAAGCCCGCGTCGCTGCATTGGTCAGGCCTGCTGCGGCCGCTTCGGAATTCTTGGGTACTCACGTGTCGCTGGCGCCCGGAACACACGTATCAAAAACCGTCGCGAAGGTCACCAGCGCCTTCGAGGTCGCGATGATGGACCTGCAAGGTCAACTGGCGAACGCCCCGGTGGTGGACCTGCTGGGTGGCGCATCGCGGGATCGGGTGCCCTTCTCTGCCTACCTCTTCTACAAGTACGCCACACACATTGACGCGCCCTCCTCCTCCGGGTATCCGGTCGATCCCTGGGGCGAAGCCTTGACGTCCGCGCAACTGGTAACGCAAGCGCAACGCATGATCGACGCTTACGGCTTCAAAAGCATCAAGCTCAAGGCAGGTGCGCTCGCGCCGGACGACGAGGCAGAGCACCTGCTTGCCTTGGCGAAAGCTTTTCCCGGCACGCCTTTGCGCATAGACCCCAATGCCAACTGGTCCGTAGAAACGAGCTTGCGCATTGTTGAAAAACTGCGTGGTGTGCTTGAGTACTATGAAGACCCCGCTCCCGGCCTGGAAGGCATGGCTGCCGTAGCGAACGCCAGCGACGTACCGCTTGCCACCAACATGGTGGTGACCGACTTTGCCGAATTCCGCCGCAACGCCGATATGGGCTGCCCGGTGAAGATTGTGCTGTCAGACCACCACTACTGGGGTGGCCTGCGGGCAACGCAACGATTGTCTACCTTGTGCAGCACGTTCGATCTGGGCCTGTCGATGCACAGCAACTCGCACCTCGGTATCAGCCTTGTGGCGATGACGCACCTGTGCGCGAGCGTGCCGCTGCTCACCTACGCTTGTGATACTCATTACCCCTGGCAGGACGACGAGGTGATCGAAGGCGGGCGCCTTGCCTTCGATGAAGGTAGCCTGAGAGTCCCTATGGGCCCAGGCCTTGGCGTGACCTTGGACCGCGAGGCTCTGGCGCGCCTTCACGACAACTACCTTTCATGCGGCATCCGTGCACGTGACGATCTGGGTCAGATGAAAAAATACGACCCCTCATTCACTGGCGTGCAGCCACGTTACTGACACTTCCCTGATGAAACCGCTTCGCATCGTCATGGACCCGCGCGACAACGTCGCGATCATTGCCAATGAGGGGGGCCTTGCCGCTGGCACTGTCTTCGATGACGGACTTGTGCTGATGGACAAAGTGCCGCAGGCGCACAAAGTCGCGTTGAAGGCAATCGCCGCTGGTGAGGCAGTGCTGCGCTACGGCGTGCCGATTGGCTATGCCATCGCCGACATCGCGGCGGGAGCCTGGGTTCACGAGCGATTGTTGCGAATGCCGCAAGCACGGTCACTCGAGGGCTTGCCCGAGGCCACGGTCAAGCCACCGGTCATGGCGCCTCTGGAAGGCTACACGTTCGAGGGTTTCCGCAACGCGGACGGCTCAGTGGGCACGCGCAACATCCTGGCCATCACACAGACCGTCCAATGCGTGGCCGGAGTAACCGACTTCGCGGTCAAAAGAATCAAGGCCGAGTTGCTGCCCCGCTACCCCAATGTCGACGATGTGGTCGCACTTGAGCACAGCTACGGCTGCGGTGTGGCCATCGACGCGCCAGACGCAGTGATTCCCATCCGCACGCTGCGCAACATCAGCCTGAACCCTAACTTCGGGGGCGAGGTGATGGTAGTCAGCCTTGGCTGCGAAAAACTTCAACCTGAGCGCCTGTTGCCTCCTGGTTCCATTCCGGTCGTAGACGAACGCCAACAAGGCGACGCTGCGCTCGACGTCGTATGCCTGCAGGACGAGGCGCATGTGGGCTTCATGTCCATGGTCGAATCCATCCTGCGCCAGGCCGATGTGCACCTTGCCCGCCTCAACGCACGGCGCCGGGTGACCGTGCCCGCAAGTGAATTGGTCGTTGGTGTGCAATGCGGCGGAAGCGACGCCTTCAGTGGGGTGACCGCCAACCCAGCCGTCGGCTTCTGCACAGACCTGCTCGTACGGGCAGGTGCCACCGTCATGTTCAGCGAGGTCACTGAGGTGCGAGACGGCATTGACCAGCTTACTTCGCGAGCGACTACACCTGAGGTGGCACAGGCCATGATCCGCGAGATGGCGTGGTACGACGCCTACCTGGATAGAGGCCGCGTAGACCGCAGCGCCAACACCACCCCTGGGAACAAGAAGGGTGGCCTCTCCAATATTGTGGAGAAGGCGATGGGCTCCATCGTGAAATCGGGCACGTCCCCTATCTCAGGTGTGGTGCGTCCGGGCGAAAAAGCCACCCAGAGGGGCCTGCTCTACGCCGCCACGCCAGCAAGCGACTTCATCTGCGGCACCCTGCAACTGGCCGCCGGTATGAATCTGCATGTATTCACCACCGGACGCGGCACACCCTACGGCTTGGCCGAAGTGCCGGTGATCAAGGTGGCCACCCGCACCGAACTCGCGCGGCGCTGGCACGACCTGATGGATTTGAACGCGGGCCGCATCGCTGATGGCGAAGCCACGATAGAAGAGACAGGGTGGGAGCTGTTCCAGATGATGCTCGACGTAGCGAGCGGCCGCCGCAAGACCTGGGCCGAGCAATGGAAGCTTGCCAATGCGCTGGTGCTCTTCAACCCAGCACCAGTGACCTGAACCATTTCACATGACCAAGAAGGAGACATGACATGCAACGCAGAACCGCACTTCAAGCACTCGCGGCCAGCCTGGTCGCTGGCACCGGCACGAGCGCCTTCGCGCAAGGCGCCTGGCCCACAGGCAAGGCCATTACATACGTTGTACCTTTTCCTCCTGGGGGGAACACCGACACGCTGGCGCGCTTGATTGCGCAGCCTTTGTCGAATGCGTTGGCCACGCCGGTCGTCATTGACAACAAGGGTGGCGCTGGCGGTAGCGTCGGCTCGGCCATCGCTTCACGTGCGCCTGCGGACGGCTACACCATCCTCGGTGGCACGATCAGTTCGCACTCCATCAACGGCAGCCTCTACAGCACGCCTCTCGGCTACGACATGGTCAAGTCGTTTTCCCCCGTCGCGATGCTGGGTGTGAGCCCTCTGCTGTTGGTGGTGCCTGCGTCCGGCCCGCTGCGTACGCTTGACGATGTATTGAAGGCCAGCCGAGCGAAAAATGGCGGCCTGACCTCTGGCTCTCCCGGCATCGGCACCTCCCCGCATATGGCACTGGAGCTTCTGGCCAGCCAGTCGGGCGTGAAGTTCACCCACGCACCTTACAAAGGGTCCGGTCCAGCCGTGCAGGACTTGGTGGGCGGACAGATAGACATGATGTTCGACACAAGCCTTGTCGTAGGACCACACATCCAAAGCGGACGCTTGCGCCCCATTGCCATCACTGGCAGCCAGCGAGTACCGGGCTTTCCTGACGTGCCCACCATCAGCGAAAGTGGCCAGAAGGGCTTCGACATGGTGTCTTGGCAAGCCATGTTTGTACCTGCGGGCACGCCTCAGCCCATCATCGACCGCCTGCATGCCGAGGTGATGAAGGTACTGGCCCTGCCTGAAATTCAAACCAGACTGAAAGGATTTGGAATGGAACCATCTTCGATGACGCCTGCCCAGCTTGCGGCATATCAAAAGGTCGAAGTCGACAAGTGGGCCAAGGTGATCAAGCAGGCCGGCATCAAAGCTGAGTAAAACGACGCGGCGCTCTGTCCGGGATCAGGCGCCGCACTGTAGTTGATCCCTTTAGTTCTTGCGGAGCGCGGCGGCCTCGGGCTCACCGGCTCACAGAGTCACCTCAAAGAATGTGCTTCCATTTCGCACGCACCGTCTCCTGCAATTGCTTGCTGGCTTCGGCGACTTCTGGAAACTCATTAATGAAGTCGAATGGACGGCAAGCGTCAATGATGGCTTTGGAGTTGAACGGCGCCTTATAGGTATAGGCGATGGACATGGGATCGTTCTTGGAGCCCATGCCCCGCCTGGTGATGTCGATATCCATCTCGGGGTCAGACCGCGTGGCAACCGCCCACATCACCTCCTGCATATTGGAGGGATCAATGTCCTCGTCCACAACCACCGAGTAACGCGACATGTACGCGCCCACACCGCACTGGCTGAGAATGTGCCCAGCCTGGCGGGCATGGCCGGCGTACCGTTGCTTGATGGAGACCACGTTGAACATGCGTGCACCACCAATTTCATGTGCCCAGACTGCTTGAACATCAGGCACGCCGGATGCGATCAACGCATCCATCAACAAGGCTGACCGCATAACCGCCTTGGAGTACGAGTAATCGTTCGGCGGCTTCGCGGGCGGGCTCCCCATGATGATGGGGTTGTTGCGGAAATAGACCTTCTCTACCGTGACAACCGGTGCAGTTGCGGGCTTGCCGGGGTAGTAACCATGGAACTCACCGAATGGGCCTTCAATGCGCTCGTCACCTGGGTAGGCCCAGCCTTCCAGAACAATTTCGGCGTGGCTGGGAATAGGCAAATCCGTGAGTTGGCCACGGACTACAGAAACCGGCTGTTTGAGAATCGCGCCAATATAGTTGTACTCGCACATGCCGAAAGGCACTTCGATACCGGAGATCAGATAGCCCAGTGGGTCACAGCCAACGACGATCGCCACCGGGAAAGGCTTGCCAGCCTTCATGTACTTGTCGTACTGAATGGCACCATGCTTGCCCGGAATCATGTCGAGGCCCACATGGTTCTTGTCATGAACCATGACGCGGTAGGTACCGACATTGACCCAGTCAGAATCCAGATCCTTGGTGACGACCATGCAGCCGGTACCAATGTACCTGCCGCCGTCCTTCTCATGCCACAAAGGAGAAGGAAACGCCAGCACGTCGACCGACTCCTTCTCCTGGACATTTTCAAAGACCGGCCCAGTCGCCACTGAGACCGGGGGATAGTCCGCAGCCAGGCCTTGCCATTGCTTGGGCTTGCCCCGAAGCGATTGCGTCAGGCCGGCGTTTGTCATTTCGATGGGCAAGCGCAGGATTGAAGACAGACGCGCGGGACTGCTGGTGCTGCATGTCATGACCCGGTGTCCCTTGGGATAGCCTGGGATGTCGTCAAACAGCAGCGCGTTCGGCAGGTCCTTCTTGACATTCAGTTCACTGATGGCACCGATTTCCAAGTCCCAATCAGCACCCGAAACTTCAGTCAATTCGCCCAACTTCCGGGTATCTTCGATCCAGGCCCGCAGATCCAGCGGATGACCAACCAACGTATTGCTCATACTTAACTCTCAGAGAAAAAAGGGAAAGATTTGGCGTGCACCATTTCCATGACGCATGCCGTCAGAAGCTTGAGGTGACTAGGCTCTAATCTTCAATCTTAAAATCCATGGCCTTGATCAGACGGCTCCAGCGCCCCATCTCCTCCTGCATGTATTTTTCAGGATCGGCCACGACCAGCATCTCAGCACCTGCCTGTTGAACGTTCGATGCAAACCCAGCATCGCCAGCGACCTTTCTGGTCACCCCGCGCAGGGTTTCCAGCACTGGCCTGGGCAAATTGGCTGGAGCGAAGAGTGCATTGAAAACTACGACCCTCATGTCTGGCATGCCGCTTTCAACGGCGGTCGGAATGTCGGGTGCGGACTTCAGACGCGTGGGGCTGTTGATCGCCAGAATACGAACGCGACCGGAGCGGTGATGCCCCAGCACCGCTGAAGACATGATAGGCGTCGCAAGCTGCAGGTGGCCGGCAATCACATCTGCCATGGCCGGCCCACCACCTCGGTACGCTACGTGGGTAATCTGCAGCTTTCCGTTAAGGTATTTGAAAAGCTCACCAGTCAGATTGGTGATGGTGCCGGCGCCGGCTGATCCGTAAGACAACTTGTCTGGTTGGCTGCGTGCCAGAGCGGCAAGCTCCTGCAGGTTCTTGGCAGGCACAGAGGGGTGCACGAGCACGCAGGTGGGATTGGCACTGACCGGACCGACCATGACGAAATCTTTCAAGCCATCGTACTGCGGCTTGGCCGATGCAAGCGGGTTGACAATCTGGGTCGTCGTGGTACCCAACAGGAGGGTATAGCCGTCGGGTTTGGATCGAGCGACTTCACTGGCACCAATGACCCCACCAGCACCCGCCTTGTTGTCAATGATGAAGTTGAACCCGGACAGTGGCGCCGCAGCCCTGGCCCAGTAACGGGCCATCACATCTCCATCACCGCCAGGCGCGAACGGCACGACGATCCTGATAGCGCGGTCGGGATAACCCGTTTGCGCGCCGGCATGAAAGGGCAAAGCTGCGACTGGGATGCCTGCCGCAGCGGCCATCAATTCACGTCGGGAAAATGGTCTGTTCATCTGTACTTTCTCCATGTCTGGTATCAACAGAAAATCAAGTCAGCGACTTCATTGCCCATCCAGGGGAATGAAGATTTGCTGGCACGCGCAAACGGAAGTTGAGCAGGCAACTTCTAATAAATGAATAAGGAGAGTCCGACCTTGCTCATGGCTTACCCATGCCGCCCCACCGGCGAACCAAATCGGTGTCCACATCAAAAAGATCCAGGCAACGACCGACGGTGTGGTTAACCATGTCATCAATCGAGCGCGGCTTCACATACATCGCGGGAACCGGGGGCATGATGACGGCGCCGTTATCACTGGCTTGCAGCATGGCCTTGAGGTGACCATTGTGCAAAGGGGTTTCGCGCACGAGCAGGACAAGCCGTCGCCGCTCTTTGAGCACCACATCGGCAGCACGTGTGAGCAGCCCTGTGGTGTTACCGTAGGCAATCTCGGAAAGCGATCGAATGGAGCACGGGGCAACAACCATGCCTATGGTCTTGTAAGACCCCGACGAGATGGTGGCCCCAACATTCTTCGCGTGATGAACTTCGAAGGCCAGACTCTCGACCTCCTTCACGGACATATCTACTTCAGCGGCAATCGTCAGCTTCGCCGAGTCGCTCATCACCAAATGAGTCTGAATGTCCGATCCCTGCAGAACCTGCAGAAGGCGCACGCCAAAAATGGCGCCTGATGCACCACTAATGCCGACGATAAGGCGCCGGGGAATCGAACTGTTGGACATGGCAGTCACCAAAATACTTCGCTTGAAATCGGATAGCCCGATTGTGAGCAAGGTAGGCCGAATATGCCCAACGAGTAATTTCGCTCAGTCCCATGAAAATGGTTCATGAAGTCCCGGAGCAGCGCCAATGGGGATGGCCTGCCCAGTCTTCGCGAAGTGCGCCAGCAACCAGCGTTTGAACTTCTGCACTTTGGGCAGTGCAGAGCGTTCAGGCCTGCTCAGTACGTGATAGCCAGCAGGTGAGCGGTAGCGAAACGTGAAGGGCTCAACAAGCCGCCCGCTTTCCAGATCCTTGCCCACCAGCATGGAGCGCCCAATCCCGACACCCAATCCTTCAATGATGGCGTTCATGGCAAAGGCCAGTGTCCCGCAATGGACCTCGCTGACAAACGTGTCAACCTCTGTATTGGATTCACGCAACCACACGGTCCAGTCGTCCGTGATGATGGGAGATGCGGTCCGCACGATAGGATAGTGCCGAAGATCTTCAGAAATGCGCAGGGGCGGACCGGATGCGAGCAGCGCTGGCGCGCAGACCGGAAAGATATCTTCATCGGCAATTTTTTGCGCATCGAAATCCGGCCAGTCATCTATTCCATGCCAGATCGCGACGTCGAAATCGCATTGTTCCAGCCTATCGGTCGGCGCCAACGGCATCAACCGCAGTTCAACATTTGGGTGCATGGCCAGGAATTCTGGCAATGCAGGGGTCAGGCATCTGGCGGAGAATGCAAAAAGGCAAGCGATGGTGAGGCGGTTGTCGTGCACCGAGGACACGCTTTCGGTGGCCGCTGCAATCTGGGCGATCGCTGGGCGCACGCACTCCAGGTAGATTCGTCCTTCATTGGTGATTTTGGTCAGATTCTGCTTGCGGCTGAACAACTGAATACCCAGCAGGCTCTCCAGCTCCTTGATCCTATGGCTGATAGCGGTCTGGGTGATGCTCAGCTCTGACGCAGCCCTGGTGAAACTCTGGTGCCGCGCAATGGCCTCCAGAGCAAGCAGCGCATTGAGCGGGGGCATAGGTCTTCGCATGGGATCTGACGGTGGGCGCCTTTCTTACTAACTTGCATTCAAATACATGAATCCGTTCACGCTGACCCTGTCGAAGCGCCGCGCGAGGCTTCGACAGGCTCAGCCCGAACGGTGTTTATGGATTCAACGCAATTCGGCATTGTTCCGGCGCACTGGTTGTAGGGAAAATAGTCTCTTCAAATCGCATTGTCAGGCCGTGGTGCCCGAATGATCACAAGGGATGACCCGACCTATCGCGAGTTTGCTGCATTCCGCGCAGCCCCTTTGGAGCCGCCGTGCTCAAAGGGCGGCCACGGCTTCAATCTCCAGGCTGCAGCCGTAGTGCAGCGTCGGAACGGGAACCACGGCACGTGCAGGCCGCGTGCCCCCTATCCATTCCGCATAAATCGTGTTGAAGGCGGGCCACAGGGATATGTCGGTAATGTAGACGCGAACTTGCACAATTTTTTCGAGCGAGCTTCCTCCGCCCTTGACCGCACTGGCTACATTGGCCAGCACCTGGCGTGCCTGCTCTTCAAAGGGCGCGTCGCAGAGGACCGTGCCGTCCGGCGCCACAGGAAGCTGCCCGGAGACGAATAGCAGTCCGCCCCCAGAAGCAACATGGCTGTAGTGCCCGCCAGGCGGCGCCATACCCGCGGGCGTGGCAATGCTCCAAAATGGTGCAGACTCCATCAATGTCTCCAGGTTATATACATTGTCAGACTGCTGGAGGCGCCACCCGCGCTCCCACAATACCGTTGCGTTTGAGGGATCGAGCCACAAAACCGTCCGCTTTCATATCTTCGACAAACTCGCGCACCACCGCGACGACCGCGTCGCTGCGCCCGGCAGGAACACCGATGGCCTGTTGAATAGTCATGAAATCGCCCGTCAGCATTCTCAAGCCGGGGAAACGCAGGCCGTCTGCCTCCAGTTGCTGGCGCACACCAGCGGCCACGTCGGCATTCGTACGCAGGAATTCGTCAACTACGGCCGGAGAAGTTGGAGCTCGTTCCACGCGGGCATGTTTGAGTTCCCGGGTAAGAAAAAGGTCATAAGCACTCCCCGCCCCCACCACGACGCGCAGGCCAGCCTGATCTACGTCTTCAACCGATCGGAGCGGGGAATTCTCTCGAACCATATAAGCGCCCTGAATCAGAACGTAGGGCGGTGCAAATCGAAGCTGAGCGGCACGAGCCGGGTCTAGAGCAAAAAAACCAATGTCTGCGTCGCCTTTCGCAATGGCATCCACTGATTTTCCTGCGCTATCGAAAACCACAGTCTCCAGCGCCACGCCCAATCGACCGGCCAGCGCACGCGCCAGATCCACGGAAACACCGCGAGGCTCTCCATGAATGTCGGTCCGGCTCGCCAACACTGGATTTCCCAGATTGATCGACACCCTCAACGCTCCCGTGGGAGCTATCTCTTTGACGAGATCAAGATTCAATTCAGCTCTGCCTTTACTTTATGAGGTCGCAACCCGAGATTCACCGGGCGGTCAGCCATTCATTCCAATTTGATGTTGACCTTCTTGGCCACGTCGCGGTAGCGCGCCACGTCCTTGCGAATTCGGTTTGCAAAGTCTGCTGACGGCATTCCGCCTACTTCAGCACCCGCATCGGCGAACCGCTTTTTTACATCCGGATCTTGTAGTGTCTTGGCAACCTCAGCATGGAGCTTGGCCATGATGTCGGAGGGCACGCCCTTGGGAGCGAACAGTCCAACCCAATTCGACGCGTCAACGTTCTTGACGCCGGCCTCATTGGCAGTCATCCAGGCGCTGTTGTAGGGCGTGCGACGTGCCGTGGTGAGACCCAGCACTTTGACTCTCCCCGACTGGACATGCGGCATCACAGCCGGCACCGCCACCACACCCAGGGGAACCTCCCCTGAAGCGACTGCAGCCACAGCCGGCGCACCACCCTTGTAAGGAACATGAAGCAACTTTGCACCGGCCTCGAGAGAGAACCACTCACCCGCCAGATGATTCACACTGCCATTTCCAGGCGAAGAAAAGGCGAGCTTGCCCGGGTCCTTTTTCTCAGCAGCCACCAGTTCCTGGATCGTGTTGTAAGGCTCTTTCGAATTGGCCACCAACAGCATGGGCGTGTCGCTGATCATGGTGATGGGTGCAAAGTCCCGGTCCAGGTCATAAGGTACGGAAGGAAAGATGGCCGGGTTGACTGCAAATTCACCGGTGTGTGCAGTCAGCAGCGTATAGCCGTCTGCGGGCGCCTTGGCCACGTAAGACACGGCAATGAATCCGTTGCCACCTGGCTTGTTGTCCACAATGAAATTCCACCCCAGGCGTTCGGTCATCTTCTGAGTGAGCAAGCGCGCAGTCACGTCCACCACACCACCGGGCGCAAATGGAACCACGACGCGGATCGGTCGGTTTGGAAACGCTTGAGCCAACGCGGCATTGCCGAGGAATAGCTGAGAGGCCACCATGGCCCCCAACAACAGGGTATTGCGGCGCTTTGGGATCCATCGAGTGGTCATTTAGTCTCCTGCAAGGTGCATGTTTCTTGAAATTCCCCGCAATGGTCGGGACGGCCGCCTCTGCGGTCAAACGAAAAATATTGGTGACCGGCATGAATCGAGTTCATGCCTGGACAGCTAGGGTTCAAATCCAGCCACGCGCAACTGCACCAACATGAAGCTTGAGAGGTCACCAGGCACTGATGGCCGCGCATGAGTGATTTTGATCACCCACCTGAAAATTACTCGTTGGACCGCGAGTGAGGCCGCTGCGAATAATCCGGCCCATGATGCCTACCGGACCCACCACTCAGACGCTGACCTCAAGTGACGGCGTTCCCATCCATTACCGTGTGCATGGGTCCTGCGCGGATCTACCCGTAGTGGCCCTCATCCATTCCCTGGCCATGGACCATCGCTTCTGGGATCCCGTTGCGAAGCTGCTCGAAGGCCAGGCTTGCGTGGTCGCCATCGACGCACGTGGACACGGAAAATCCGGTCGCGGCACCGCCCGACTCACGGCTGCGCGGATGGCTGACGATCTGCTGGAGGTACTGGATGCCCTGCAAATCCGCAAAGCCGTGGTCGGCGGCGCCTCCATGGGGGGCTGCCTGGCTCTGCAGTTTGCAGGCACGCACCCGGAGCGCTGCTCTGGCCTGGCGCTGATTGACACTACCGCCTGGTACGGGCCAACAGCACCCAAGGATTGGGAAGACCGGGCAATGAAGGCCAAGTCTCAAGGTCTGTCCGCGCTGGTCGACTTTCAGAAGACCCGCTGGTTCAGCGAAGCCTTTTCGCAGCGCGAGCCAGGCGTGGTGGATGAGTGCATCGCCATCTTCCTGTCCAACGATATCGATGCCTATGTCGATACCTGCCGCATGATGGGTGCGTTCGATGGCCGTGGGCTGTTTGCCAATATCCATGTACCCACACGCATTCTGGTCGGTGACGAAGACTATGCCGCTCCAGTGGCCATGGCGCAGGTACTGCATGAAGGTATCGCTGGCTCCCGGCTTGAGATCATCCCCGGCGCCCGCCACCTCACACCACTGGAGGTGCCGCACATCGTGGCCGACACCTTGCGGGCACTGTGCCAGGAGGATCAACAATGACCCCGTTTGAGTACCTGCTGCCGTACTCGCTTGACGAAGCGCTCAGCCTGCTGGACCCGGAAGACCCCGGCATTCGGCCTGTCAGTGGTGGAACGGCCATCATGCTCATGATGAAGGCTGGGGTACTGACGCCTACGCGCCTGGTCAGCCTGCACAAGATTGGCGATCAGCACGCGGCCATTCAGCGCAATGCCGCTGGCGAACTCTTGATAGGCGGTATGGCAAGGCTGGCTGACATTGAGCGCCACCCCACCGTCCGCGAAAAATGCCCATTGCTGAGCCAGGCGCTTCGTGGCGTGGCCAACCCACGCGTTCGCGCGGTCGCCACCATTGGCGGCAACCTGAGCCATGCGGACCCTCATCTGGACATGCCACCCGTGCTATCCGCGCTGAGCGCCCGCGTGGTGATCACTGGCCCTGATGGGATTCGCACCGTGAACGCTGAAGACTTCTGCACCGGCTACTACGAAACCGTGGTCAAACGCGACGAATTGGTGACCCAGATCATCGTGCCGGCGCAAGCCGGGCCTGGCGCCTATCTGAAACTCACCACACGCGCAGCGCACGACTGGCCGGCACTGGGCATTGCGTTGGTGCTGAAAGTAGCTGATGGCAAGGTTCTAAGTTCCAACATTTTCACAGGCGCGGCTACCGACCGTCCAACACGGCTGCTGCAAGCGCAGTCTGTACTTGAGCAGCAAGGACTGGCCGAGACGGCCTTGCGCGCGGCAGGTGAAGCCGCCGTCGCTGAGACGACGTTGATGGAAGACGCCCACGGGTCGGTCGCCTACAAAAGCCAGTTGCTCAGGATCGCCCTGCCCCGGGCTATAGACAACGCCCTTCGCCACAGCCGGAGCCATGCATGAGCACAGTTACCACCCCTGAACGCCAGGTCGGTCGCGCAGTTGACCGCCTGGAGTCCCGCTCCAAAGTCACAGGCGCTGCAGACTACACCCATAACGTCAGCCTGCCTCGCATGCTGCACGCCAAGGTGGTGCGCAGCACGCAGGCGCACGCGCGCATCCTGTCCATCGATACGACGGCGGCCCGCGCGATAAGCGGTGTATTCAAGGTGGTTACCGCCCGCGAAGTCATCGAAGTCATTCCCGATCCGCACTACGGACCTGCATTCCACGACCAGCCCATCCTGGCGATTGAAAAGGTGCGCCATATTGGCGAACCCGTGGCTGTGGTGCTGGCAGAGGACGTGCACGTGGCCGAGATGGCCGCGGGCCTGGTGAACGTGGAATACGAAACGCTGCCCGCAGTGTTCGATGAGGTTCATGCCGCGCACCATACCGACGTGCTGGTGCACGATGTGCTCCGTCCAGCTGGCACCTTCCCCGACCTCAAGCACCTGGCCGGGCGCAAGGGGACCAACGTGGCCCTGGACTACCGCTTGCGGCACGGTGATGTCGACAAGGCGTTTGCCGAAGCGGCCCATGTGTTTGACCACACCTTCCGCACACAGCAGGTCATGCACACGCCCATGGAGCCAATGATTTCGATCGCCGAGCTGCAAGACCACGGCATCATCATTCACACTGCGTCGCAAAGCCCTTCATTTGTACGCCTGGAAATTGCGCGCCTGCTGGGCTGGCCCGAGAACCGGGTGCAGGTGAAAACACGCCTGCTCGGAGGCGGCTTCGGTGCGAAGCTCTATATCAAGATCGAGGCGCTTGCGGTAGCTCTGGCGCTCATCGCTCGCCGACCTGTGCGCGTAGCTCTCACGATGGAAGAGCAGTTCTACACCATCACCAAACACGCCACCACATTCCGCATTCGCAGTGCAGTGGATCACCACGGCCGGATCACGGGCCGCCACTGCGAGGTGTACTGGAATGGCGGCGCCTACGCGGACATCGGACCTCGGGTCACGCAAAAGTCGGGCTTCACGGCCGGCGGTCCGTACGACATCGCCAACCTCAGCATCGACTCGTATCAGGTGTACACCAATCTTCCCCCTGCCGGCGCCTTCCGGGGCTTCGGTATCACTCAGGTGGTATGGGGCTACGAGTGCCAGGCTGATCTGATCGCACGTCACCTCGGCATGGACCCACTGGAGTTCCGCCGCCTTAACCTGCTGGAAAACGGCCGCCCCCATGCTACAGGCACTGTGATGAAAGATGCCGCCCTGCGCATGGTGCTGGATCGCGTGGCTGAACGCATCGATTGGAAACAACCTTTCGAGCGAGGCCACGGTACGGTCCGGCGCGGGCGCGGCGTGGGACTCGGGTTCAAGGCGCTTGTGGCACCCACCACTTCTGTGGCAACGATTACTCTGGCCGGCGACGGCAGTTGCACCTTGCTCATCAGCACGGTGGACATGGGCCAGGGTTCGGACACAGCCATGGCCATCGTCGCTGCAGACGTGCTGGGCATGACGGCTGAGAGCATCCGGGTTGTGCATGCGGACACGGATGTCACGCCCTACGACATGGCCACCCTGGGCTCGCGATCTACCTTCTCCATGGGCAACGCAGTCAAGCTGGCCGCCGAAGATCTACTGGCGCGGCTACGCCTGCTTGGACAGGAAGTGGGCATGCCTTACGAGACCATGGGAATGGCAGCCTCTTTGCTGAAGAAAAAATTTGGCATGCAGGCTGGCACTGTGGTGGGCACGGGCAGCTTCATTCCCTCCTACACCTCACCCGACGCCGATGGCCGTTCGCCAGACATCACCCCCAACTGGATGATTGGCGGGACCGGTGTGGAACTGGAAGTTGACACTGAGACCGGTCACTTTCGTATCCTGCGCATGGAGAACGTAGTGGACTGCGGAACCCCGCTGAACCCCAAGGTCGTGGAGACACAGATCTCCGGCGCGGCCATCATGCAGCTAGGAATGGTCCATCTGGAAAAAATGGAGTTTGACAGCGAGGGACAACTGCGCAACGCCTCGTTCTCAGAGTACAAGATCCCCGGCATCCTGGACATTCCAGAGCATTTTGGATGCGATGCCGTGGAATCCCGGCAAGCCAGCGGACCTTATGGCGCCAAAGGCATCGGAGAAAGCGGTTGCTTTGGCGTGGCGTCTGCAGTGGCTGAAGCCATTCACGATGCGGTCGGTGTGCGCATCACCTCCCTGCCCATCACGCCAGAGGCCGTGTTCCGCGCACTCGCCGAACAAGCCGGTCAACCCCTGTCCCTCATCCCCACCGAGAGAACACAGCCGTGAGCACGACAAGCACACTCATTCAATTTCGCCTCAACGGCGAGCCGGTCTCACGACAAATTGAGTCCTACAGTACCCTCGTGGAAGTGGTCCGCGGATGTGGATTGAATGGCGCACGCGAAAGCTGCGGCCAGGGCCTGTGCGGTTGCTGCACCGTCGTGGTCGACGGTAAGGCCGTGACAGGGTGCCTCCATCCTGCCATGCATGTGGATGGCTGCGATGTCGCCACGATAGAAAGCCTGGAACAAGACGGCCAGCTCGATCCTGTGCAACAAGCCTTCATTGATGCCGGTGCGTTTCAGTGCGGGTTTTGCACGCCGGGCTTCATCTTGATGTCCAGGCAGTTGCTGACTCAAAACCCCAATCCTACAGACCACGAGATCCGGCACTACCTGGCGGGCAACCTGTGCCGCTGTGGGGCGTATCCCGAAATCGTCAAAGCCGTGAAGCTGGCGGGTGAACGACTTCGCGCGGCAAGCCATCCCTAAGAAAGAAAACCATCATGGAAATCCAAGGCGAACGACTCCTTGCCGTGCCACGCGCAGACGTATGGCGTGCACTTAACGACCCGGCCGTACTACAGCGCTGTGTACCTGGTTGCGATGCATTCGAAGCCGATGGCGAAGACAAGTACCGCGTCGCAATGCAAGCCACGGTCGGTCCCGTACGCGCCCGATTCACCGGCAAGTTGCTGATCAGCGACATCGTGCCACTTACCTCCTACGCTTTGAACTTCGAAGGATCAGGCGGGGTTGCCGGGTTTGGCAAGGGCACGGCCAACGTGGTCCTTGAAGATGCTGAGCAAGGAACCCGCTTGCGCTACAGCGCGCAAGCGCAAGTCGGTGGCCGCCTGGCTCAGGTGGGCGCTCGCTTGATTGACGGCGTGACCAAGCGGATGGCTGATGATTTTTTCACGCGGTTCACCAATGAGCTTGCTTCGCCACAAGCTGAGAATGCAGCAAAAACAGGAAGCGCCAACGCCACCACCGCAACAGGGGCTGCCACCACGGGTGTACAAGCCACTCCACTCGCTTCTCTCACTCACACGGGCAAGCCCCAACAACAAGCAGCCGCTTCACCTCAGAGCAACCATATCGCTGTACTTGCTGCCGCCGTCTCGGCGACAGCAGCAGCTGTCGCGGTGCTCGCGGCTCTATTCGTCGTGCGATTCGCAGCCTAGAAACTGGTTCCTGTTATGACCGTCATAAATCATGACGATCATCCCTTCGAGCTGAGCCTGCCCTGAGGCTCAATGCTATTGGGCACTCGGAAATTGGTATTCGACCCAACAAAAACCGTTCGGCCTGAACTTGTCGAAGGCTTGCGCAACACTTCGACAAGCTCAGCGCGAACGGAATTTTGTGAATGTTAGCCTGGCAAAACCAGGCCCTAAGGGCACTGGCCTTTATAACTCAATCACACTTCCGCTGTGCACTCGATCTCGAGCAGGAAATCGTCGTAGCCCATGTCCGCTGCGATGGTGGTACGGGCGGGATAGTTGCCTTCAGTGAAATAGGTCTTATAGATCTCGTTCATCTTCGCGAAATCCTTGGAGTGCTTCAGGATCACGTTGACCTTGACAACTTTCTCCAGATTGCTGCCTGCTTCTTCGAGCAACGCAATCAAGTTCTTCATGACCTGGTGCATCTGCGCCTCAAAGTCGCCTTGTGCAATCTGGCGATCGCCATAGAACGCGGGCTGGCCTGAGACAAACACAAAACCATTCGATACGACAGCCGGAGATAGCGGCGCCTTGGGAGGGGTGACTTTGTCTGAGCGGATGATTTTCTTGGCCATGATTTCTCCTTGGATAGATGTGGTGCTAAAAAACTGTTAACAAATCAGTTGACCGTGGCTCCGGAGGCCTTGACGATCTTTTCGGATTTTTTGATTTCGTCAGCAATGAACTTCCTGAAATCTGCCGAACTCATCGAGGCGACTTCCAGGCCTTGTTCAGCCAGCCGCTTCTGGATCTCTTCGGATTTCACGATGGACTTCAGCTCTGAATCGATTTTGCTGATGACGCTGGCCGGCGTGCTCTTCGGCGCAATCATTCCGTACCAGGAATTCGACTGGAACGATGCATAGCCCAATTCCTTGAACGTCGGAATGTTCGGCGCCGTCTTTGTACGCACATCGTTCACAATGGCAATGGCTCGAAGCTTGCCCGATTGGATGTGCGGCAGAACGTCTGGCAGATTCGCAAACATCATGTTGACATGGCCTCCCAGAAGGTCATTGAGCGCAGGAGCTTGTCCCTTGTAAGGCACGTGGGACACGTCGATCTTCGCAAGCGACTTGAACACCTCGATCGCAATGTGCGATGAAGTTCCGCTGCCGAACGACGCAAACGAAATCTTGCCCGGCGATTTCTTCGCGGACTCCACCAGCTCACCTAACTGGGTAATGCCTACCTGGGGACTAGCCACCAGCACATGCGGCGTATAGGCCAGCATGGCGATAGGAATGAAGTCTTCGGTCGTGTTGTATCGGAGGTTGTCGTAGAGACTGGGGTTGATGGTGAAGCTGTTGGCCACCATGCCGAAGGTGTAGCCGTCTGGTTTGGCGCGTGCGACGAATTCGGTGCCTATGGTGGTGCCAGCACCTGGCTTGTTGTCCACCAGCACAGGCTGCTTCAGGTTTTCACCAAGCTTCTGTGCAATTGAGCGGGTCAGATTGTCCAGCGTCCCACCAGCGGGAAAAGGCACAACGATGGTGATGGCCTTGGTTGGATAGGCCTGCGCCACCGCAGTCAAAGGAATGAGTGCCGTCATCGAGAGGGCGAGTGCGAAACGGATCTTCATCTTTCAATCTCCTGAGCCAATGGTGTTGGTCAACTCACCGATTGACTCGATATAGGCGGTGATCACATCACCGGGTTGCAGAAACTTCTGCGGCGTCAAGCCCAGGCCCACGCCTGAGGGCGTGCCTGTAGCAATCACATCGCCTGGCTCCAAGGCCATGCCATTCGACAGCTGGCTCACAATCTGGGGAATGCTGAACAGCAGGTCAGCGGTGTTGGAGTCCTGGCGGGGCTCACCATTCACGCTCAATGCAATTCGTAGCTTGTGCGGCTGTTCTATGAACTTGCTGGGCACTACATAGGGCCCCATTGGACAAGTACCGTCCAGGCCCTTGCCCTTGAACCACTGCCCATGAAGATCCTGCAGGTCACGCGCAGTGATGTCATTGACGATCGTGTAGCCAAACACATGGTCCATGGCATCCTTTTCGGCGATGTTGATGCCCCGCTTACCGATCACAATGGCAAGCTCCACCTCGTAGTCCAGCTTCTGCGTGCTTGCTTGATGGTGGCTCACCGCACTTTGATGCCCCCTCACCGTGGACGGCGGCTTGGTGAAGAATTCCACTGCCTTCGGAAAGTCATTGATGTTCCTGCCACGCGCCAAATTGCCCTCAATGATGTGGGCCTTATAGTTGCGTCCCACACAGAACACGTTGCGACGGGGACGAATGATGGGCGCGCGCCATACGATGCTCTGCAGATTAATCTGGCTCTTGTCTTTTGCCGCCTGCGGTGCGGCGCTGATGGCCGCCATGATCGACTCGCCCTGATCGGGCAATTCAATCAGCGACAGCAGATCCTGCGGAATGGGGTCTTCGTTCTCTACGGCTTGCGAATGCTTGAGAAGCTCTGCCACATCGAACGCACCACCCTCCCCTTGCACTACGCCCAAGCGGGGACGGGTCGAATCGATCTCGTAGGTAAAAAATTTCATGGCTTCCAGGTAAGGCAGGTTCAAATTAACGGCTCTTGTTGACCTGGCCGAGCAGGCCCAACACATGCGCTTTCGCCAACTGCGACGCCAACTCAGCGTTGCGTGCATCGATTGCATCGATGATGGCAAGGTGCTCACGCAAAGAGTCGTGGGCGCGGTTCAGGCGTTGAATGGTCTTGGAACGCAGCATCTGGCCGTGGCCGAAAGAGTTCCAGATCTTCTCGAGCACCAGGTTATTGGCCAGGCGCATCAGATAGGCGTGGAACGCCACGTTGGCTGCAGCGTACTCGTCGACCCGTTCGTCCAGATTGTTTTCATTGAACGGGGCAAAGATGGACCGCAAGTGATCCACGTCGTGCTTGCTCGCGTTGAGTGCGGCCTCGCTAGCGATGAACGACTCAAGCTCCGCGCGCAGCTTCAACCAGTCTGTGTACTCCTTAAGCGTCACAGGCATGAGCACGGCACCGCGGCGGGGCTGCAAGCTGATCAAACCCTCTTGACCCAGCCGCTTCAACGCCTCTCGAACCGGGGTTCGGCTGACAGATAGCTCCTGCGCCACATCTTCTTCACGCAGGTGGACCGGCTCCTCAATCGTGCCGACCATGCTCAAGATGCGCTCCCGGATTGACTGGTAGACACCATCGTGCCCACCAGGGCGCGCTTCTGCGGGATCAGCGGCTTCAACGGGGGCGCGAGCTTGCATACGAGATAGATCCATGTTTTTCACACAGCCATATTGTACACATTACTTAATCTTGTATACAAGATTGATGCTCTGCATTTTATTCCACGAGATTGCACTCATCAAAAGCTGATCTCCAACCGGCGAATCAGTAGGCGGAAAGCACCTTCGCGCACTTCAGTGCGCCGCACAACGCGAGAGAACCGAAGGAAAAGAGTGGGAATGAGGGGTTAACTGTCGGTCTCGCACTATTCGCACATGGAGAAAGGACGAACGCAGTAACTGCCAGCCCTCAGGCAATTAGCGATCATGGAACGTCAGCGGCGCGCTTTGTCAGCCAGGAGCGTTGATGGGGGCGTTTGAAAGGACGGGCTGCGCTGGGTGTGGAGACTTTTGAGGTCTTTAAATGGATTTGGGCAGCTTCTTCCAGCCGCTGAAACGGACTCTCAGGACTTGTTCACATATCCTAGGCGCTTCATCGCCGCGGAAATCGACACTGCGGCCTTGTCGTACCCGTCCCAAGGAGCGTTTCCCTGACGCAACCTCTCGTCTACTGTTTCAATGCTCCAGTGCGCGCCGCCGGTAAGTTTGCCAAGCTCTGCCCACTTTACGGGCACTGAAATGCCCACACCGGGACGTGCACGCGCAGACCAGGCACTTACCGTGGTGGCACCCCAGCCGTTGCGAAGATAGTCCACGAAAATCTTTCCTACGCGGTTTCGCGGGCCGCTCTTGGCTACAAAAAGGTGCGGAATGGTGTGCGCCAGGTGTTGCACCGCAGCCTGGGAAAAGCCCTTGACCGTGTCCCAATCGTGCAAGCGCTTGATGGGCACCACCACGTGAAGTCCCTTGCCTCCGCTGGTCTTGAGGAATGCGGGCAAGCCCAGTTCCTTGAGCAGCACGGCGACCAACTGGGCAGATTCCTGTACTTGCGCCCACTCTACGCCCTCGCCCGGATCGAGATCCAAGGTCATCCGGTCGGGTCGGCCAATCTTGTCCTTCTTTGCATTCCATGTGTGAAATTCGATGACGTTCATCTGTGCCGCGAACAGCAGGCCTTCTGGACGGGCCACTTCCAGCATGGGGGGGTGTTCTGGCGATAGATCGGGGTCCAACTGCGCGACACCCGCCATGTGACCTTTGTCGAGGTGCTTTTGAAAGAAAAGCTCCCCCTTAACGCCTTCGGGTGCACGAACGAGGGACACCGGCCGCGCTTTGAGATGCTCCATCATCAAAGGCGCTACTTTGGCGTAGTAACGCACCAAGTCGATTTTCGTGATGCCTGTCGACACGTCTATAACGCGCTCGGGGTTCGACACCCGCAGGGACGCTGGAAGTGATGCACCCTTATCTTCAGACTGCTTCATGTCCGCTTTCGGCAAGTGTTGAGGTTGTTCGCGAGTAATGGATTTGGCCGGCTTGTCATCACGCAAGCCGTGAAACACCGAATGACGGACACGGTTCTCTTTGGTCCATTCGGCAAAAGACACCTCTGCCATCAGTTTGGGTTGAACCCAATGCGCTTTCCTGCCAGCTCCTCGAAGATTGATGGATACAGAATCTGCAAATGGATTCTGATCGGTCCTCAATGCGCCCAGCTTCTCCCGCAACGCTTTCAGACTGCGTTCATTGAAGCCTGTCCCTACATTCCCTGCATATTGCAGCGATCCATCATCTGTATGCACACCGAGAAGCAGTGAGCCAATACCCGTTCGCGAACCTTGCGGATCAGTAAAGCCGCCTATGACAAATTCCTGGCGATGGCTGCATTTCAGCTTTATCCAGTCTGCGCTACGGCGAGACGCATAAGGGGCACTCTTGCGCTTACCGATCACACCTTCGAAGCCCAGCTTGCAGGCGGACGCCACGAGATCTCCAGGCCGCGCTTCAAACGCTTCGCTGAATCGCACGCGGTCGGTAGGTGATTTTTCAACTATTGCGCGTAAAAGCTCTCGCCTCTCCACCACGGGGAGCTTACGCAGGTCGCGCCCATCGGCATACGGCATGTCGAAAAGGTAGTAAACAAGACCTTTCGTCCCGCTGCCGTCGAATGCGTTTTGCAAGGACTGAAAGTCAGGGATACCTTGCGAATCCAGCATGAGCACTTCACCATCCAGCCAGCCTGACTTCAACGGCAGACGTTTCACTGCTTTGGTCAGGTCCGGCATCTTGGCCGTCCAATCATTACCGTTTCGAGTGAACAGCTTCACCCCCCCGCGTTCAATGCGAGCCACCAGCCGGTACCCGTCGAATTTGAGTTCCCACAGCCAGTCCGAAGTATCTGCGGGTGGCCCATCTACAAGGGTGGCGAGTTGTGGCGCAAGACTTTCTGGCAGCGCCACCCTGACGGCCTTGGCCTGATCGTGGGAGGCACTGACCAATGAGGCGCGAGCAATCGAAGGCGCGGCTTTCGGCGCCGCGAGCGGTGGTAATGCGGTCACGCTGTCGGGCATTTCCTCAACCACATTGAACTCCGTGGCCGGACGCTCGAACTCGTCGTGCTCCTTGATCAGGAGCCATGGCGGCTGCTTTTCTTCGCCTCTTCCGTGCATGCGCACAAGCGTCCAGTGTCCTTGAAGCTTGTGACCATGGAGGGTGAATTTGAGTTTGCCCTTGCGGTAGCCGTCGGAGGCATCACCTATGGGGACCCAGTAACCGCGGTCCCAGATGATCACTTTTCCTGATCCGTATTGTCCAGGCGGAATCTGTCCCTCGAAGCTGTTGTATGAAATGGGATGATCTTCAACCTGCACCGCCATGCGCTTGTCGGCAGGATCGAAACTCGGTCCCTTGGGAACGGCCCAACTTTTCATGGTGCCGTCCAGCTCCAGGCGCAGGTCGTAATGCAGTCGGCTGGCCCAGTGTTTTTGAATGACGAACTGCAGGGCGTCCATACCAGGCTCGCCGCCCTCTGCAGGTTCAGGAGTTCTAGCGAAGTTTCGCTTCTTCTTGTAGAGCGCGAGCGCGTCAGCCATACCTCATTCCCGCTATCGGCGTGTCAGGCCGCGCGTCGCCCGTTTGGCTTGGCGGTGGATGTTGTCTTGGCAGATGCAGAAGCCTTGCCAGACTTTTTCGCGGGAGCTTTCTTGGCGGCCGCAGTCTTTGCAGGTGAACGCTTTGCCGAGGGCAATGCCGTGACTGAAGCGGACTTTCCTGTGGGCGTCGAGCCCTGCTTTTTAGTCCCCCCGGAGAGGCTACGCTTGAGTAACGAGGTTAAATCCAGCACTTCAGCAGTAGCGGGCGCATCAGCTTCGCTCTCGACCTTGACCACGTTCGCAATGTCGCCAGCTTCGGCCTTCGTTTCAATGAGTTTGTGAATCTCATCGGCAAATGAATTGCGAAAATTATCTGCATCCCATTTCTGGGTCATATCGTCTATGAGTTGCATCGCCATGGTCAACTCTGCCTCTTTGATCCCTGCCGCCTTGGCGTCCACAGGAGGCAAGTTCAATTGCTCAAATGATCGGATCTCCCCGCCCCAGCGCAACAGGTTGAGAATGAGCGCGCGTCCGCATGGAATGAGCACTGCAAGGTGCTGCTTGGTCTGAATGACCACCTTGGCCACACCCACTTTATTGCTTTTCCGGAGCGCTTCGCGCAAAAGCGCATACACCTTTTCGCCGCGCTTCAGAGGCGCCGTGTAATACGGGCGTTCCAGATAGACAAATGGAATTTCATCAGCGTCGAGAAACGCCTCAATTTCGATCGTCTGAGTCGTCTTGGGAAATGCAGAGGCGATTTCTTCCGGAGAGAGCACGACATATTTTCCGTCCTCGTATTCGACACCTTTGACAATGTCTGCAGCAGCGATCTCCTTGCCAGAAACCTTGTTAATGCGCTTGTAGCCCACCGGCTCCATGGAGCGCTTGTCCAGCCAGTCGAAATCAATACCAGAACTCACAGTGGCGGAATAGAGTCCAACTGGTATATGAACGAGGCCAAAGCTGATGGCCCCCTTCCACATGGTCCGGGTAGATGTGGGGGCTTGGCCGTCGTCTGCCATGGCGTTCCCCTAGCCTCTCACTGCCGGTAATGCGCGCCGCAATTCGTCTTCAGGCATACCGAGAGCTTGAGACTCTTCGCGGATTTCGCAAGATCCCCTCAGGTTGATCAGTTCTCGATCACGTGCCGCTTTGCTCCTGTCGTCGCTCATATGCGCCTCCATGCCAAGTCAACAGCGTAGCTCCGCTAGCGGCTGCAGCATGTAGGACGGCAACGATGGGATGAGCGCGTCGAACCTGACATTTTCAGCCTCGGCGCCCCATGCACTTCACTCTACAAAAGGCAGGCGACGCACTCCACCTTGAGTGATCTCGGTGAGTACGCGCTGATGTTCACTCCAGCGTGGCCAATCTGCGCCAGACGGATCACGGGGTACGCCTCCACGCACAAAGCCACCGACAGCCTGGCGCATCTGCCTTCCCACGTCCTCAAATACCTGCTCCGACACCCCTGTCAGCATGGGCGCATCCGCCCAGTCCATTCGATTGCCGAAAAGAAATGGAAGCTCCATGCAATGCGGCGACATCAAATTCGGCAGGCCGCTGGCAACATTGAAACTGTACGCGTACGCACCACGTCCGTTCAGAGAAATAGCCTGAGCAATTTCCGGCACGATTCGACCAAACATCAGCTCTGAACTCGCGTCCACCAACTGCGTATAGGGCGTATGTCCTGGACGCTTGTTCGCACACCGTTCATATACGGCATCAGCGTCTGTCCCAAAGGTTTTCTCAAACCAGCCACGCACCTTCTGTTCGCTGGCGGCAAGTGCCTCCTCAGACCGGAAAAAGAAAGACGCGTTCTCCTCGGCGGTGGAGCCGAGAAGGGTTTCCGACACATGGCAATTGCGCGCAGCTTCTGGTATGTCGAACATCCAGCTGGGCACTACAGAATCTTCAGAGGCGGGTCGAAACGAAGCACTGACATCACCGAATGCCGCGGCAGACTGCATGACCTTCGCCTGGCCGACAAGCACTTGCTCCACCGTTAAGGCTCCGTCGATGGATATCTCACCCGAAACTTCACTGAATAAGCGGCCAAGCGCGTGCATTTCTTCCAGGGTCATAGGCGGTAACCTGGGCAGGCTCATCAAAATATTGCGGTGCAATAGTCCCCGGCTTGCCGGGCTCAGGCCCAACAACCAGGCGTACCAGGCCCCGGCCGACTGACCACCTACCGTTACCTGATCAGCGTTGCCTCCAAAAGCCGAAATGTTCTCTTGCACCCAACGCAGTGCCTGGAGCAGATCACGCACAGGGCGGTTGGCGCCATGGGGTTCAGTCTGTGGGCTCAAGTGTCCAAGGGCGCCCAAGCGGTAGTTCACAGTCACCACCACAATGCCCTCTTCGCGGGCTAATCGCTCCCCGTCATACCAAGGCGCGCTCCCTCCACCCGAGACGAAGGCGCCTCCATGAACAAAGAAGAGAACCGGCAAGGACTCGGCTTTTGCCGGCGCCCAGACATTGACCACGAACGCGTCTTCAGACTGAGGGTTGTCTTTGATGCCCTCGCCCATGACCAGTGCAAGCCGCGAGCGGCTCTGGGGAAACACGGCTGGCAGCTGAGTGGCGTCGAATTCTCCTTGCCAGGGCGCCGTTGCTTTCAAATCTGAAAGGCGGCTAGTGGCGTCGACCCGCTGGCCATAAGGCAAGCCTCGAAATACAGCAACGCCTTCGCGCAATTGACCGCGTGCCTTGCCAGCCTGCAGACGCACTACGGGTTGACCGTTGTCGATTTCCATTTTCAATCTCTTGTAGGTGGAACATTGCGGCTCAGGAAAAAAGCCAGCACCGCGCATATAAAGATAGCGATTGAGACACTCGCAATCACGTTCTGGAGCGAAATGCCTTGCTGTACCAGCCATCCGATGGAACCAGCACAAACGAAGGATCCCAACCGTCCCATGCTGTTGGCCCATCCAGCCCCCGTTGAGCGCACCGAGGTGGGATAGAACATGACGATGACTGCATTGATCACCACAATGGGGCCGCTGATCAGAACGCCCGCTATAAAAATGCTGGCGTTGTACAAAACGCTCTGTGCTGGTGTAGACAAAATCATGGGCATCACAGCTCCAATCAGCAGAGCTATCCAGACCAACTTCATTGGGGAGAGTTTGCGAATCACAATGGCGCCGACCACGGCGCCGAGCAGCCCTCCCGTTTGAAAAAGCGCCGAAGTTTTGGAGGCCATCGCGAGAGATACGCCCGAGGCTTTGAGCATGGTCGGCAAGTAGCTGGCAATGACATAGAAACTGCCGAGAATCAGAAACATCAAGCCCCAGATGAGCATTGAAGTGACTCGAAGATGGGGGCCGAACAAAGCACGCAAGCCACTTCGCTCACCTTGCGCACCCGTCTCAACCAATGTGATCTCTGTGCCCGACGCTGGAGTGATTCCAATCTTGCGCAAGGCTTCACGTACCTTTTCTTGCGCCTTGCCGCTCACCAGCAGAAACTGCGGAGATTCGGGCACCAACAGCAACATCAACGGTAGCACCACCAACGGCGCAATGCCGCCCATCACGAACAGGCCATGCCATCCGATGGTTTCAATCAGTTGACCCGTAAGAATGCCTGCGGCGGCGCTACCGAACAGAAAACCACAGAACACGGCAGACAGGGTAGAAGCTCTTCGTGTGACAGGCAATATCTCGGCCAATAAAGCAGACATGGCCGGCATGGCAGCGCCAATTCCGATGCCTGTCACCAGTCGCCACGCGATCAGCTGGGTCAGCGTGGCGCTCAAGGCGGTAGCAACCGTCGCAACTCCAAAAATAGCGATACCGATCAGCAGCACTGGTTTGCGCCCGCGTCGATCCGCCTGTGGGCCTCCCACCAGATAACCCAACAACAAGCCAAGCATCCCTGCACTGATGGCAAGGGAAATCTGTCCAGGCATGGCACCGAATTGCTCCGCCACCTGAGGGGCGACAAACCCAATGAGGGCCGCGTCAAACCCTTCGATGGCCACAATGACGAAGCAGAGGGCAACAACGATCGCTCTTCGCCACCCGGGCAGCCGGACATTGAGCAAACCATTGATGGGGGTAGAAGAGCGCGGGTGCGCTGAAGAAAGTGTGGTTGTACTCACATCTACCTCTCAAAAGGAATGTCCTGAAGAATCCGTTGCTGAACGCATTCGCGAATGCGAGATGCATCGTAGATGCAATGGAGGTTCAGGAGCCATGCGCGTTCTGCGTATGTCCATGCGAGTTACGCAAGCCGCTATCCAAAGGCGGGTAAGCGCGGTCAACCTATCTATAACTGTGCTCCATGCTCTTTCGCAAAGCCACGATGAACTCGCGCATGGCGCGCGTGCTGCTGCGCTCTCGACGCCACACCGCAGCCAACGGACCGAGTTGCATGTTCAAGGCTATCGGCAGTACAACAATCTCTCCGCGCGTAGCCAGTTGCTGAGCGATGCTGCCAGGCAACAGCCACATCATTTGCCCTTGCATGATCAAACTACGGCCTAACTCCAGGGAGAGAACGCCAACAATGCGCGGACAAGCCAATCCTTCAGCACGAATTCTCTCGTTCAACCATTGATGCATCATGCTTCCGGCTGGGGCAGAAACCCAAGGGTACTGAACGCAGTCCCCAAGCGTGGCTTTCGCGTGGGCTAGTGGATGCTGAGGATGGCACCCTAAAACAACATCGTCCTGGATCAGTTCAACATAGCGGTACTGCGTCCCCTGCATACCGGGAAAACTGCGGCTGATGAAAAGGTCGATCCTTCCGTAGTCAAGCTGCTCGATCAAACTCTCATGCGAGCCGACTTCGATCCCAATCTGCACGCGCGGGGCCACCTCCATGAAACGGGCAATTCCATCCGCCAGTGCCGCGCTGGCATACATTGAAAAGCATCCGACCACCAGATTGCCCGTGCTACCGCTTGAGATCGACTTCAACTCCAACTCAGCTTGGCGCATGTCGCTAAGCAACAGCAGGGCATGCCGGCACAAGGCTGAGCCCAAGTCTGTACACGTCATGCCTTTGGCAGTGCGATCAAACAACCGGCCTTCCACAATTTCTTCGACCTCGGCAACCGCGCGCGACAGGCCAGACTGAGTCATGTGCAGTTGCTCCGCTGCACGTGATAAGTTTCCCAGTTCGGAAACGGCCACAACAACCTCCAGATGCCTCGCACGAAGTTTGCCGCGAAAAGGTGTCATCAGGCCCGTCTCAGGAATAAAGGGCAAGTTTAGCAACAGTAGCGAATCCGCTTGAGACCCTGTTACGTTGGCCCGGGGGTTGCTACGACAGACCAACACTGTGGACGAGCGTGACGAGCGATTCACCAAGTATTGATGATGGCGGCGGAGTGCTGTAGTCAATACGCTCTCCACACGCGAAGGCCGCCAACCCCAGCCGGGCGTCGCTGCTCATGAAAGCCGCTAGGCCTAGCACGGCGTCGCGCCGGAACGCACTGTCCAGCGGTAGATCGGCTAGTACTCGTGCCTCCCGTTTGGGGATGCCGTCTCAGGCCCCCATGCGCTGACGCAAACCCGTACGCTCGGCGATCTCGAAGATCGCCATGCCAACGACCATGGCTGCCACGAACACTGCAGCCTTCACCTCGCCGGAGGCCATGGACACGATGCCTGGCCCCGGGCAGAAGCCCGCCAGACCCCAGCCCACGCCGAAGGTCAGGCCGCCGAGCACCAGTCGCTTGTCGATCTGGTTCGACTTGGGCAGGTGCAAAGCGCCGCCCAGAAAGTTCGTCGTGCGTTGGCGGGCCAGCGCATAGGCGAAGAAGCCAACACTGATCGCGCCGCCCATGACGAGGGCTAAAGACGGATCCCAGACGCCGAACAGGTCCAGGAAGCCGAGCACCTTGGCTGGGTCGGTCATGCCGGAGAGCAGCAGCCCCAGGCCGAACAGCAGGCCCACAAAAAATTCGGTTATGCGGTGCATGTGTGTACTCCTTACAGAACGTGGCGAACCATGAAGACCATGGCGAAGCCCGCGCCCATGAAGGCCAGTGTGGCCACCACGGAACGCGGCGACAGGCGCGAGAGACCGCACACCCCGTGTCCACTGGTGCAGCCCGAGCCGTAGCGCGTGCCCAGGCCGACCAGCAGCCCGGCGGCCACGATGGTGGCAAAGCCCGCATCAATGCGCGGTGCCTGCACAAACCCGGCCGGCGCGAGCATGCCGTACACCAGTGGCGCTGCCAGCATGCCCAGCAGGAAGGCCACACGCCAGCCAGCGTCGCCCGATTTCGGTGGCAACAGACCGCCCAGAATGCCGCTGATGCCCAACACCCGGCCATTGACCAGGATGAAGAAGGCCGCCGCGACACCCAGCAGGATGCCGCCAGACAGTGACGCCCACGGCGTGAAATTGGCCCAATCAATGGTCATGGCTCACTCCTTTTCTTTCGCACAAAACTGTTCGTACAGCACCTGCATCACCGCCAGCACCTCGGTGCTAGACAGCGCGTAGTAGATGTTCTTGCCCTCGCGGCGCGTTTTCACAAGACCCTCGTCGCGCAGCACGGTGAGCTGCTGCGACAAGGTCGGCTGCACGATGCAGAGCAAGGCCTCCAGCTCCCCCACGCGCCGCTCGCCCTGCGAGAGCTGGCACAGGATAAGCAGACGGTCCGGGTTGGACAGCACTTTCATCAGCCGGCAAGCGCGCTCGGCACCCAGGCGCATCTGCTCCAGATCCAGCAACGGAGTTTTCATCGGGTTTCATTCCGGTTCATTGATATGGCGCAAGGCAGCGCCAGCGAATGCTGCAAATATATTGACAGACAATATATATGTCAATATATTATTATTTACTTATTTAAAGGAACTGACATGTCTCCTCTTCCGTGCTCCTCCTCCCATCCCGAAGTGCACGGCATGTTCGATCCCGCCACCTGGACCGTGACTTATGTCGTTCACAACGGCCCGGGGAGCGACTGCGCGGTCATCGATTCAGTGCTCGATTACGACCCCAAATCCGGCCGCACCAGACACGCTTCGGCCGACAAGGTGGTGGAGTATGTGCATGCCCATGACTTGAAGGTGCAGTGGATTCCGGAAACCCAAGCCCACGCCGACCACCTCTCGGCTGCGCCCTACTTGCGTACCCAGTTGGGCGGAAAGATCGGCATTGGCGGGCTGGTCCTGGTGGCGGGTGCAGCCACAAGCACCATCGGCCGGTGGGGCTACGCCCGACCTTAATCGAGCTCAGGTGCTCATTCACGCCGCACCGAATCAAACAATTGCAGACCGAGCTATCAGCGACAATCACACGTTCGCCCAGCAAGCTCCATTCCACACCCAAGCATTGATGACCAAGGGACTACAGAAAGACCTCCAGACCAACCAGGAGGTAGGCAAACTCGACCTGTCGGGGCACACGCCCATGATGCAGCAATATCTGACTCTCAAGGCGGACTTCCCGGACACCCTGCTGTTCTATCGCATGGGCGACTTCTATGAGATGTTCTACGCTGACGCAGAGCGCGTGGCAGAGCTGCTCGACATTACGCTGACTCAGCGCGGGCAATCGGCGGGTCAGCCCATCGCGATGGCAGGCGTGCCGTTTCATTCTGTCGAAGGGTATCTGGCCCGCCTGATCAAGATGGGAGAGTCTGTCGCTATCTGCGAACAGGTGGGTGATCCCGCAACTTCCAAAGGCCCGGTGGAACGCAAGGTGGTGCGTGTAGTCACGCCTGGCACATTAACCGACACCGAACTGCTACCGGAAAAAAGTGAATCCGTCTTGCTGGCCTTGCACCCCGGTCCCCGCAATCGCTGCGGCTTGGCCTGGCTGGCCGTGACCCAAGGCGAAGTACATCTGGCTGAATGCTCCCCAGACGAGCTGGCTGGCTGGATTGACCGTATTGCGCCAAGCGAGCTTCTGGCGGCCAGCGATCTGACACCCTCGTTCGAGCAACGCTTGAAGAGCCTCCGGATGGCCAGCGGCCGCCCCCCTGCCCTCACTTATCGACCTGATTGGCAGTTCGATTCCGCCTTGGGCCGCCGCAAACTGACTGAGCAGCTTCAGACCGCCAATCTGGCGGCCTGGAACGCAGAAGAACTTCCGCAGGCCCACGCCGCCGCGTCGGCTCTACTGGCCTATGCCGAACACACCCAGGGCCGTGCGCTCACGCACGTGCGGGGCCTGCGGGTGGAACGGCCGGACGAGCTGATAGATCTTCCGCAGACCACGCGCAGAAACCTGGAGCTGGTGCAGACGCTGCGCGGTGAGGACGCGCCCACCCTGTTTTCCTTGCTCGACTCCTGTATGACCGGCATGGGTAGCCGTATGCTCAAGAGCTGGCTGCTTTCCCCCGCGCGTGACCGTGCACAGGCTACCGCACGCCACGGCGCGATTGCAGACCTGCAAGCCAACAGTGCATGGCAACGGATTCGTGCCAGACTAAAAGGTACCAGCGACGTCGAGCGCATCACCGCGCGCTTGGCGCTGAACCAAGTCCGTCCTCGTGAGCTGGTGGCGCTGCGAAACGCCATTCAGAATCAGGACTTGTTGACACTGCTGCCAACGGGGTCCGGACCGCTTTTGAACCAGATATCCGAAGACCTGGCACCGCCTACCGAGGCCGCAGGCCTTTTGCAGATGGCGCTTCTGGATGAGCCCTCCAGCATGATCCGTGACGGCGGCGTGATCGCTGCGGGCCTGGACGCCGAACTGGACGAGCTGCGCGCCATTTCCAGCAACTGCGACGCCTTTCTGCTGGAGCTGGAAACCCGCGAGCGCCAGCGCACGGGCATTGCCAACCTGCGGGTGCAGTTCAACAGGGTGCATGGTTTCTACATTGAGGTGACGCAAGGCCAGGCGGACAAGGTGCCAGCCGATTACCGGCGCCGGCAGACCCTGAAGAACGCGGAGCGCTTCATCACGCCAGAGCTGAAAAGCTTCGAGGACAAGGCGCTTTCCGCACAAGAGAGAGCATTGGCGCGCGAGAAATGGCTTTATGAGCATTTGCTGGCTGAACTGCAACCCCATGTCGCCCGCCTGACCCGTTTTGGCCGCGCCATTGCCGGCCTTGATGCGCTGTGTGCCCTGGCAGAGCGATCTCTGACACTGGGCTGGTGTGCACCCCAGTTTGTGCGAGAGCCTTGCATTGAGATTCGCGGTGGCCGCCATCCGGTGGTTGAAGCGCGGCTGAAAGAGACTACCGGCACCCCATTCATTCCCAACGACACCCTGCTGGGCTTGAAGGGCCGCATGCAGGTCATCACTGGCCCCAACATGGGCGGTAAAAGCACCTACATGCGCCAGGTGGCCTTGATCGTGCTTCTGGCAGCCATGGGAAGCCATGTTCCAGCGCAGAGTTGTCGCCTGGGCCCCATAGATGCCATTCATACTCGAATTGGCGCCGCAGACGATCTGGCCAACGCGCAATCGACCTTCATGCTGGAGATGACCGAAGCGGCGCAGATTCTGCACACCGCCACACGCGCTTCGCTGGTGCTGATGGACGAGATTGGCCGTGGCACCAGCACTTTCGATGGCCTGGCCCTGGCCACAGGCATTGCGGCTCATCTTCATGACAAGACACAGTCGTTTGCGCTGTTTGCCACCCATTACTTCGAATTGACGGAGTTTCCTGCCGCGCACCACGCGGCGGTCAACGTCCACGTGAGCGCTGCAGAATCCGGCGCAGAAATTGTGTTCTTGCACGAAATCCAGCCCGGACCCGCCAGCCGCAGCTATGGCCTGGAGGTGGCCCGCCTGGCGGGAGTGCCGCAGGCCGTGCTCAACCATGCCCGCCATGCCTTGGCGGCCCTGGAAGACGGGGCCAACCAAAGCCGTGCACAGATAGATCTTTTTGCGCCCCCACCCGCCGCCATCCCAACCCTGACCAGCGCCTTAGAATCGGCATTGGACAAGATCAACCCCGACGCCTTGAGCCCCCGCGAGGCGCTTGAGGCCCTGTATTCGCTCAAAAAAATCTCAACCGCCGTGTGACCAGGCGCCTTCGCCCATGACTTATTGCTGCGCCATCAAGACCAACGCCGGTTTGGTATTTCTCTCTGACTCTCGTACTAACGCCGGTTTGGACGCGATCAGCACTTTCCGCAAGATGCTCATTTATGAGCGTCCGGGTGATCGTTTCATGGTGATGCTGTCGGCTGGGAACCTCTCAATTTCCCAATCAGTACGCGAGATTCTTCAGAATGAACAGGTGATCGACGCAGAGACGGGCGAAGGCGTTTCGATCTGGAACGCTCGCAGCATGTTTGACGCTGCCAGAGTGTTGGGAAGCGCTGTGCGCCATATTAATCACCGAGATGGCGACGAGCTGCGGCAAGCGGGGCTGGACTTTAACGTGTCCCTGATTTTTGGTGGGCAGATTGCCGGAGAAGGCATGCGCCTGTTCCTGGTTTATTCTGCCGGCAACTTCATAGAAGCTACAGCCGAGACGCCTTACTTTCAGATAGGCGAATCCAAATACGGTAAACCCGTACTGGATCGAGTCATTACCCCCGAGACCCCGCTACAGGAAGCCGCAAAATGCGCCTTGGTGTCCATGGATTCCACGCTCAAATCGAATCTGTCGGTGGGGCTGCCCCTTGATCTGGTGGTCTATGAGGCCGATCAGTTGCAGACCGACCGCGTGGTGTGCATAGATTACGAAAATCCCTACTTCAAGATGCTGCACGATACGTGGGGCGAACGTTTGCGTCAGGTATTCGACAGCATAGAAGACCCTGAGTGGAACGGAGAGCAAGCTGAATCTCCGCTCAAAGTGTCTTCGGCTCGCCACCCACCCTTGAAAAAGATTGCCTCGGCCGACGAGCGTCTTATCTGAATCCGCTCTTTTCTACCGCGCATGCTTTCTCTAGTCTTTTCGCACGGCAATAGCTTCCCTGCGAGTACTTACCGTGTCGTGCTGGACAGTTTGCGCGCGCGGGGCTTTACGGTCAGCGCGGTCGAGAAATACGGACACGATCCCAAATATCCCGTCACCGACAACTGGCCCCATCTGGTGCAGCAGTTGGCGGATTTCGCGGACAACCAGCGCAAGGCGGACGGTGGCCAGGCGCCGTGGCTGGTTGGCCATTCGCTGGGCGGTATTTTGAGCTTGATGTGCGCGGCCAGGCACCCGGATCTGGCACGAGGCGTTTTGTTACTGGACTCACCAGTTCTAGGTGGCTGGCGAGCGGGTGCCTTGGGGGTTGCCAAGCGCACACCATTGATGAAGCGCTTTTCTCCCAGCCTGGTCAGCCGCAAGCGGCGTCAAGCATGGGACAACCGCGAAGCCGTCTACGAGTACTTCCGGGGCAAGAAAATCTTTGCGTCCTGGGACCCTCAGGTGCTGCACGATTACGTGGATCACGGGACTCTCGACTCGGATGGTACTTGGCAATTGGCGTTTGACCGGGACATAGAGTCTTCCATCTACGACACTCTGCCGCACAATATTGGCGCCCTGCTGCGCGCGCATCCTCTTCGCTGCCCAGTGGCTTTCGTGGGCGGCTTGCAATCGGCAGAGATGAAGCAAGTGGGTGGACTGGAAAACACACGTCGCATCACGCGTGGACGGGTGATGATGATGGAAGGCACCCACCTGTTTCCGATGGAAAAGCCCCTGGCCACGGCCAGCGCCATTGAAGCCAGCTTGCGGGCCATGGCCTGACCGGTTTCGTCGCTGAGTAGAACCGGGGCTTGGCGTCTGCTGCCAAATGCAGAACAGCTCTGGGGACCCGGGTATTCCCTGGGAACGCCAAGCTCCAGCTTGGCAATTCTGGCCCTCTGCAAACGCTGCCATGCCAAGCTGGAGCTTGGCGCTCCCAGGAAATACCGAAACGTCCGAGACGTCACTGTCCGAGTCTTGAGCGCAGATTGAACTTGAACGTTGTTCGAGAAGGCTGTTGACCTGGGAGCGCCAAGCTCCAGCTTGGCAATTCTGGGCCTCTGCAAACGCTGCAATGCCAAGCTGGAGCTTGGCGCTCCCAGGAAATACCGAAACGTCCGAGGCACCACTGTCCGAGTCTTGAGCGCAGATTGAACTTGTACGTTGTTCGAGAAGGCTGTTGACCTGGGAGCGCCAAGCTCCAGCTTGGCAATTCTGGGCCCCTGCAAACGCCGCCATGCCAAGCTTGAGCTTGGCGCTACCAGAAAATACCGAAGCCCCCCAGCCCACCGACCTCCTGGCACCGCCTTCAATCTCTCCGGGCTAACAAGGATCTCGCAAAGCCGGCAAAGGCTGCGTTGCCATTAGCGTCATCGGTTTAGCCGCCCCCTGAACGCCAGGCTGATCCTCGGCATCTGAGCGTTGGTGCACTTTGGAATTCCGTGGTCATGCGTGTACTGAGATGCGTAACTCATCACCAGTACGCTCCCGGAGGCCAGTGCAATGCGCTGGCTTGGCCCCCCCTTCTTGGCTCGAATCAGCATATCCCGCGTGGCGCCGAGAGAGAAAATGGCAATGGGGCAGCCATTCAGAAGGTCGTCAACCCGGTCGTTGTGCATAGCGACGCTGTCATGCTGATCACGGTATAGGTTGAGCCCCACGCGGTTATAGGGTGCAGGTGCTACCTTTTGCACCGCCTCTTGTGCGGCTTTGATGCAAGGCGGGCAGTCAGGGTCGTTCAGGTTGACGCTCGCCATCAACCGCGGCACATCCACGATGCGGTCATACATAGGGCGCTTGTCGCTTTGCCAAGGTATGAGGCCTCTCAGCTCTGAAAACCATTGAGTGGTCAGAGACTGGGGCACACAGCCTGGATAGTACCTAATGCCTCCTTCGGAATCCCGCGCCAGCTCCACAGTTTCATCCGCGAACATCGATAGCTGTAAATTCATAAGGGGTGTCCTCGCAGCTTCAGCACTCACAAAATACTGTATGAATATACATATGTTAGCACCGGCCGCGGATCAGGACTACCCTCAGGATTGGATTGAACTCCTCGATTTTCTACGCGCAGCATGCTGCTCTACCGGTTGCTCCAGCAGGCCATGATCACTGCCCCTCGGATCTATGCAGATGTCACTCTTAAGGCTCCTGAGCCGAAGCTGAGTCATCTCATAAGCAAACATTGCAAATGAGGCCAGGCAGGGAGAAGCAACCTCTGGAGCTGAAGAGCCCCCTCTTTCAGCGTGCCTGGAACTTCAGAAAACGTTGACCTTGGTATTCAAGCTCCCCTGCGAATGCAAATCCGAGTCTGGCTAAGCCTCTGACTCGAGTACGGCTCGGTGGCAACATGATGCTCACGGGACCAATCCCGAGTTCAATCCGACGGCCCATGAAATCGGGAACGATCTCAGCTCCATGCCCCCAGTACTGGGGAAGCAACACCAATGCGAGATCGGCCTCGCCGCCTTCCTTCTGGAAACCGCCCCAGCCAGCAAAACTGCCATCAATCCGAATTGACCACGGTCCGTAACCGTTCATCTGCCACTGCGCATCCTTGCCTTTCGTCCACTCTGCAATAGTGCTCTCAGTCCAGCCTCCGTCAGCGAGTGGCATGTGACGATTCACGTCTGGGTGAGTAAGCAGCCTCATCCAGTCGTCGACTGCAATATCAGAAAACGTGTGTAAGGTGAATGCCATATTTCAGCAAGTGACGTTGGAAGGACAGCAGCAGTTCTGAGAGCTGGTCCACTGAATCAATCAAGCAGTGGGCTTCAAGGTCAACTTCAAGGCTTCACCAAATGGCAAATCCACGGTCGGCCACTCGGCAGCGGACACGGGAAGGCTGATTCCCCGGGAAAGCAACAGCGCCCCACGCATAACGCCGGCATGGGTAATCCAGACGGCAGAAGCTCTGGTCGCGGCCCATTCGCTCCATATCTGAGCCACACGGCTCATCAGAGCGGCAACCGTCTCTCCATTTCCGCCTGGTCTTGCTTTGGAAAAATCCAACATCCATTGGTCAAACTCCGTCCGCTCGATATCAGCCCAGGGCTTACCCTCCCATTGACCGAAATCCATTTCACGCAGACGTTGATCATCTTGAAAGCTCAAGTCGGGCCTGAGCAGTTTCAAGCTACCGGCCAACTGCTGGCAGCGCAGCAGGGGCGACACACGCACGGCCAAACCCTCAGGTACCGTTTCGGCGAGAGTACGGGCTGCCTCATCTGTGGTTGCGCGATCCGCGGGAAGATCGCTGGCACCGTAGCACACGCCCTTTTCAGTCAGCACGGGTGCATGGCGAATCAGCCAGAGCATGGAATTGTTATTAGTTTCTGCAGCCATTGACCAACATCGTCATGGGACTTCTCTTCTCTTTTGACAGGGTCGCCAGCTTTATTTTGCCAATGTATGGAACTAATGTCCCAATGCAGTTACTCACCATAGGAGCGGCAGCAATGCCTGCGCCTATCTGTTGACCACGTGTCTCGCTCACGTGAGAATGGTTTTTTGCTCAGGGGGAAAACCCTGCACACCATCTGTCATGATGGCTTCTTGCAGTAGCGGCTCTGTGGCCAACAGATTATCACGGTCATTCCTATCGCCAGGGCGATTTGATTTTCCTGTGCGATTTCAATCGGACGAAAGAACAATCATGAAGAGACTTTCAAAATGCCTTTCGCTGATCGCATTCGTGCTGCTGACGGCGTGCGGCGGATCGGGAGACTCTGATCCGGACGACGTCACCAAGCAAGCGATCGGAAGAATCCATCTCAGCTCCCCCGTGGTGGGTGCGCAGGTCAAACTGCTGGACGCCAATGGTAATCAGATAGGTGCCACTGAACGCCCTACAGACGCTGGCGGTGTCTTTCATCTGGCTGTGCCAGATAACAAGGCAGCTCGCTTTCGAATCACGGCCACCGGCGGAACTTACCAGGGCCAGCCCTTCAAGGACACCCTGGTACTGGATGTCGAGAATTTCGTGATTGACGAAGACGTGCTGTACGCGAACGCGGCCACCACCATGATCAGCCGCTACATCGACCTCCATAAAGGTGTCGGTGTAGAAGAAGCATCGAAGAAGGTCAAACAGTTTCTACAGATTCCAGTGACCTCCAGTGCTGGCTTCGACGTAGCCAACCCCAAGCAAACCTACTTCAGCCATGACGTGCTCTTGAGTCAGGCCGCCCAAAGCGGGGCCACCTCATTGAATGCATACTTGAACGGTGTCATGGACGAAATGGCATCGGGCACCCCATCACATTCGTTTGCTAGAGGACCTTTGTTGGGTGGTAGTGATTTTTCGCTGCTGGGTTTTCTGGCCGACGCTCTGGCGAAGGACGGCGTCGGCTTGATCTTCGAGAAAGCAGCGTCATTTGAAGGCCTTAACGCCAATGCCGAAATTCTGGCGCAGCTGCATGAAATCAATGCCAAGCTCGACAACCTGATCAAGCTCACCTACGAGTTGATCAGCGGCCAGAAGGACGAGCTGCTTCAAAACATCACTTTGTCATTGGCCAAGGACGTGACGTTCATCCAGGGCCAGTACAAGCATCTGACCACGGTGGCTCAGGCCGCCAGTGACCAGTGTGACCCCAAAGACCAGGCCAACTACTCCGCTTGTGAGAATTTCAGGAACATGGACCTGGATATTCGCAAGAAGAAGATTGAAGGCTATATCGACGCCATATTGAACGAGACGACAGGTGTCGAAGCACGGCTGGCCTCCATTGCAGCCCAGCACCTGGCCATGACCGTGACAGAACCAGGCCTGATTGTGCGCGCCAACGACTTCCTGCGGACCAAACGGCCGTTTGACGCACCCATCACCGATCCACGCCTTATTGAGCTGCACGATTACTACAAGGCCATTCAAGAGATGGGTGTTCACCTCCTGGTTGAGGCCTACAGCTACCGTGCTCACAACAAGTCCAGCAAGGCGACACAAACGCCTCCTCTCCAGAACGCAGATAACGGTGGACAAGTTGCGCTTGATCTGTACCTTTACGGCAGCCTGCCCAAACAGCAGGCACGCATAGAAGAAGTTCGCTACAAAGATGAAGACGTCATAGAGCAACTTCGTACCGGCCTTGTATGGCTGCGCGCACCTGTCACCAACCTGCCTTTTGCCGAACACTCCGAGTACGACAATTACATCGTCCTCGCAAGAAGAGCTTGCGAACAGAAGGCAACACAGAAGTTTGGCGGCCATGCCAACTGGCGCCTGCCCACTGAGGCTGAACTCCATGCCGTCGTGAAAGGTGAAGACAGCCCCAACAACAGCGGCAATGCTGGGGACGGCACAGGCATCTTCGAGTGGTTTGTGAAAAAAGGATTCAAGCAGGCCACGACGACTGGCAACTACTCGGAAGGATTCTGGGTAGGTCAACCTGCGGTGGCCTACTTCTCGAACACGCGATCCGGTGACTCGTATTTCGAGGCGCTTTGGGACTACGGTGTGGACTCAGCTCATATTCAAACCGTGATCCCCTACCAACCCCATCAATACCGTGCCAAAACGGCAGGCGCCTGGTGCGTCGCCAACAAAGACTCTTAAATTAGAGAACGTGTTGACGATTTAAGAGCCTTCCAGGAAAGCCAAAAAGCAGGCATCAGCCTGCTTTTTTTATTGCATTGCCAAAGCCAGATAAAGAGCTAGCTCGCACACCTGCTGAACGGCCCCCAGAGTATCCCCTGTGAAGCCCTGGAGGCGCCTGCGCAGCAATCTGAAAACATAAGCAATGGCTGCCATCCAAAATAGCAGCGCGAGAACCAAGTGGCCAAAACCGTGCGCTTGCCAAATCAGGAGTAACGCCGGAATTGACCAAAGACATCCGGTGCGAAAACCCGCACCTGTGACCGCTTCGGCCATGGGCTTTGATTTGGCAGAGTCTGCATCGCTCACGTAGGGCAAAGAGCGCATGACCACCAAGGGCGCCAAGCGGGACAGCACATGCGCAGCCAAAAGAGCGGCCATCGCTTGCCAGGCGCCACTTTGAGCGATCGTTGCCACCAGCACCACTTTCAGGCCTAGCGCCAAAACCAACGCTACCGTGCCATAGCTGCCTATGCGCGAATCCTTCATGATCTGCAAGGCACGCTCAGGCGAAACGCTGCCACCCAACCCGTCAGCCGTATCAGCCAGGCCGTCTTCATGAAAAGCGCCGGTCAACCACACAGTACCCAGCGTAGCGATCAACGCCGCCGCCAATGCACCCAACGGACCTATAGGCAACCAGGCGAGTGCGAGCCCCATCATCACTGCAGCCGCTCCGCCTACGACCCAGCCCACGGCAGGGAAATAAGCGCTGCTTGCACTCAGCATTTCCGGGCTGTAACCGACCCATGCGCCCAATCTCCCAGTGATGGGAATGCGCGTGAAGAACTGAAGCGCCAGTAAAAAATGCCGTAGTGCTTGCTGAGTCTTTTCGTTCATTCAGATTTCCCTGATACGCCAGCGGACTCGAAACTGGCCATATCACGCAAAATGGCACAGGCCGATACAAGCATCGGCCAAGCCAGCGCCGCCCCACTGCCCTCACCCAGACGCAGCCCCAGATCAAATAACGGCGTCGCGCTCATCTCTCTCAGCATACGGGCATGGCCTTGCTCACTCGATCTATGCGCAAAGATGCATCGTTGCAATACAAAGGGCGCCAATTTCGACGCGACCATTACGGCGCTGGAACTGATAAAGCCGTCTACCAAGATCACACGTCGCTGGTGGGCGGCCGTCAACACGGCACCTGTGAGCGTGGCGATTTCGAATCCTCCCAAGGCGGCCAGAACGGGCAGCGGCTCACAAGCCTCCTTGTTGGCGGCGAGCGCTTCGCGCAGCACAGCAGTCTTACGGGCGATGCCCTCTTCGTTCAGCCCGGTACCCGCCCCGGCGCATTCCGCGACATCAATGTCCGCAAGCCGAGCCAACAACAATGCAGCCGCCGACGTATTGCCAATGCCCATCTCCCCCAGCAGCAAAGCGTTGCCAGGCATGTCTTGCACGATCTGCATGCCATTTGTCACCGCCTGCTCACACTGGGCCAGACTCATGGCAGGGCCTTGGCTGGCATCTTGCGTACCTTGGGCTATTTTTCGGTTGAGCAGGCCGGGCGCTGCCGGGAAATCGTGACGTACTCCGCAATCGACCACGGTCTGAGTGATGCTGTGCTGACGGGCGAGCACACTCACAGCCGCACCACCTGCCAGGAAGTTGCCCACCATTTGCCAGGTCACATCACTGGGATAGGCAGACACGCCGCGTGCTGCCATGCCGTGATCGGCCGCACAAACCAGAAGTTGAGGAAGGTGCAGGTCCGGCGTTTCGCTGCCCAGAATCATCCCCAGTTGATGGGCCAGGCTCTCCAAATGACCAAGTGCACCCAGGGGTTTGGTCTTGCCGTCCAGCTTGCGCTGCAAATTTACCGCCAATGCGGCATTATGAAGGTCTTCGATTTTTGGGAATTCAAGCGCCATGAGTGAAGTACACGTTGCCGCACAGGAAGGATATTCAAAACAGGCCCAAGCCTATTCGCGGGGTCGACCCGATTATCCAGCCGAGTTGGGCCATTGGTTGAAAGAAACCCTCCACCTGGGCCCGGGCCAAACGGTGGCGGATGTGGGCGCCGGCACAGGCAAGTTCACGCCCTTGTTGACCGCTACCGGCGCTGATGTCTCCGCAGTGGAGCCGGTCGCTGCCATGCGAGAGAAAATTGAGTCTGCGCAACCGGGGGTCCGCGCACTCGCAGGAACCGCGCAAAGCATTCCACTTGCAGCCGCCTCGCTAGACGCCATCGTATGCGCCCAAGCCTTCCATTGGTTCGCCAACCGGGAGGCCGTAGACGAGTTCGCGCGTGTGTTGAAACCTGGAGCCCGCCTGGGCCTGGTGTGGAATGTGCGTGATGAATCAGTCGACTGGGTGGCCGCGTTGACCGCCATCATGACACCTTACGAAGGCGACGCTCCCCGCTTCTACAAAGGCGACTGGCGAAACGCGTTCCCGCACCCTGCTTTCACCGCGCTCCATGAAACCCGTTTCGAACATGCCCACGTGGGCCCACCCCAGCAGGTGATCGTAGACCGGGTCATGTCCGTCAGTTTTATCGCGAGCCTGCCAGAGCAGGAGCAAGCACTGGTGCGTGAGCGCGTCGAGTCGTTGATTGCAACTCATCCGGAGCTCAAGGGACGTGAGGTAGTGCGAGTGCCTTACCAGACACAGGCGTACTACTGCGAGCGGGTTTAAGACTAGGTTGACATTCTTGTCGCCGCTCGCTCACGACTTGGGTGATTCTTTCCAGGAAAAGCGGCCATTTGTTGAGCGCTGCTGTGGCCTCAACTCCCTCTCCCTTTGGGAGAGGGGCGGGGTGAGGGCAAGCGGCGGTCGATTGATCTCGGCGGTTACTAATTACCTTCTGCTCTTCACTTGAGGTCGGAGGCCGGGATGTGCGCCCGGCAGCGCAGCCACCTTCTTTTGCTCCGCCAAAAGAACCTGGCGCAAGAAAAGGCGGCCCCACTGTCCGTGACCCTCCGCTTCGCTCCAGGCAACCTCCGGTGCTCGGTCCAGGGGCGGCGCGGCAGAACTCCCTTCGTTCACTTCGCTCTCTTCGGTCAAACAGCTGCCGCAAGCTAGTTCACGAAGCAAGAGCATCTTGCAGTGCTCTTGCCCGCCCCTGGCCCTGCGCTCCTCGGCACGGCCAAAGGGGTGGGAAACCTGAATCGGGCCATCGCTTCGCTCGGCCTCGGGACGATTGAGCCCACCGAGTCTAAAAGAATCTTCAAGCAATCAAAGCATCCAGAACTCCAGGCAAAAAGTCCGCCTGAACCTCTGCAGCCAACCGCTCAAACACGTCCTCCAGCGATAGCGCCTGCGCGCCAAACAAAGCCCTCACCACCGCCGCATCTTCAAACATGCCGTGCAGATAAATACCCAACACATTGCCCGCAACATTCTGCCAAGCAAGTCCTGCAGCGACTTCACGCGCCACACCCCCCTTTGCCGCCATGGCAGGGTGTTGGGCCGTCTGACCGCTGTGAATCTCATAGCCGGCCACTTCAACCAAGGAAAGTGCCGACCAAAGCCCATCCACCTCGCCCAGACGAACGCGACTACGGCGCACCGTCTTTTGCGGCTCAAAGGTCGTGACCAAGGGCAGCAAACCCAGCCCTGGCGCATTCCCCTGGCTTTCCACGCCGTGCATATCAATTAGCGCCTCTCCCAGCATCTGCAGTCCACCACAAATACCCAGGACCCTGTTGCCGCGTGCAGCGTGTTCTGCAATGGCAGCATCCAGGCCCTGATCGCGAAGCCAGGCCAGATCCGAGGCCGTCGCTTTGCTGCCCGGCAAGATGACCGTGTCAGCGCCGCGTACCTGTGACGGCGTGCGAGCCCAGGTCACATGCAGTCCAGGCACATTCTTGAGAGGCTGAAATTCATCCAGATTGCTGATGCGCGGATACGCAATGATGGCGATGTGATGTGGCCTGAGACTGGTGTTGTCCGCATCTGAAGATGACCCTGCTTCGCCGACAACCGAAGCACCTGTGGCACTGTCGTCAAACAAGCCATCTTCTTCAGGCAGACCGTGCCCAAAACGCATGGGCACCACCGCCACCACAGGCACCTGGGTCAGCTCTTCTATCTGCTGCGGCGCCGGTGCAAGCAAGGCCGCGTCGCCCCTGAATTTGTTGAGCACGAACCCTTTGATTCGTGCGCGGTCTTCCTCAGGCAATAGCGCCCAGGTGCCGTAAAGGTGGGCAAAAGCACCGCCTCTATCAATGTCCGTCACCAAAAGGCAGCGCGCATCCGCATGGCGCGCCACCCTGAGGTTGACGATGTCATTGGCCATCAGGTTGATCTCTGCGGGCGAGCCAGCGCCCTCTATCACCACCACATCATTTTCAGCGCGCAAGGCGTCTAAAGCCGCAGCGATCTGAGGCCACACGCGCTCGCTTCGACCGCGCCAGGGCAAGGCAGTCAACTCAGCACTCACTTGCCCCATCAACACCACCTGGCTATGGGTATCTGCTTCAGGCTTTAGGAGCAACGGGTTCATGCGCACCTCTGGCTCAGCGCGCGCTGCAAGCGCTTGAAAATACTGCGCGGAGCCGATCTCCCCCACCTCATGCATTGGCTGCGGGGAGCCAGCCTGTGCCCCTACAGCTTCGGGAGCAGCTCGCACGACATGAGCCACCACACGAGCGTTGTTACTCATGTTCTGAGCCTTGAATGGCGCAACCCTCAGACCTTGGTTGGAGTAATAGCGGCACAGCGCGGTAGTCACCCAGCTCTTGCCCGCTCCACTGCTGGTACCCAGCACCATGACACAACGAGCGGTCATTTGTCCCCCTTCAATGCAAGCATCAGCTCGTCTTGCACGGCGGGGCTGGCCACCGCTACCCGCATGTGGTGCGGCAAGCCAAAGCTTGCGCAGTCTCGCAACTTGATGCCGCGCATGCGCAGAGCTTCCAGACAGGACTTCATATCAAACCCGGTTTCCGCTTGCATTCCGCCACTGCGAGCGATGACAAAAAAATTGGCGTCGCTGGGAGACACACTCCAACCTGCCGCGCGCAGCAAACTGATTTGGCGCGCTTTCCATAACTTGAGTTGCTCCCGGCATTCGGACAGCCATTGATGGGCATCTACCGTAGCCCAGCTTTCAAGCAGTGCGACGCCGTGCACACCCAGCGGCCAGGACGGCGCTAACGCCCGCACCCGCGCCAGCAGTCCAGCCTCTTGGCGCGGGGCAATAGCGTAGGCGGCACGCACTCCCGTCAAACCCATAGCCTTGTTCGGGGTGATGATTCTCCATACCGCATCAAGCGCACGCTCATCCAACGCCAAGGCGCCGCTCAGGCGCAAAGGCTCATAGGCCTGGTCCAACACCATGGTTTGACCGGGCCGCAAAGCAGTCACTTGACCTGCCAGGTCTTTGTGGGCTTGGCCGACGGGACTTGAAGGATCACAGGCCCAGATCAAATCCGCTTGTTCAGCATGGTGCACACGTCCGAGGCCAGCCGCCCCGGCAGCATAGGCATAGTCACCGTAAGCGTGCTCTGGCAGCCAGACAGATGCGGTCTGCCTGGACCCTGATACCTCCAGGGCCGCCGCGATGCTAAGGCGCTGGATCAACTCGCTGCCGCTACTGCCAAGCACAATGCGCGATGGCGCGACGCCGTGCCATGCGGCCAGTTGAATGACGAGCGATGTGTAGGCGTGATCAGGGTAATGGCGTGCGTCTGCAGCACGCAGAGCTTCTTCGGCAGGCCAGTAAGGCCCACACGCATTGGAGTTCGATGAGAGATCATGCGCGGGCACTCCCATCATGTCGGTACCACCATGGGTACGACTGGCGAGTAGGCTCATGTCAGAACCACCAGCAGGACACCACAGCTCAATAAAGCCGCTACCAGTACCGTACGCGAGCCGATCGCACACGCGCGCAAAGTGTCAGCAGGCCCCGGCAAACGAGCGCTCTCGTTCAGCGCATACACACCTGGCTTGGACAAGCGGATACCCAATACAAGGGCCATGGCCGCCATCGGCCAGCCGCCGTTGGGCGACGGCGTTCGGCAGGCTTCCATAGGCAGACGGTTGCATCCACGCAATCCGCCCCACACACAGATCAGCAGTGCGGTGATCCGCGCGGGCACCCAGCCCAGCACGTCGTCAGCGCGCGCCGCCCACTTGCCTGCCCATTGCCAATCACGCCCATTGCGAGCACCCGGGTAGCCCCACATGGCATCAGCGGTGTTGGCAAAGCGAAAAAGTGCTGCCCCAGGCAAGCCCAAAAGGACAAACCAGAAGAGGGGCGCCACCACGGAATCGTTGAGATTCTCGGCCAGTGATTCAATCGCGCTCTCACGCACACCTTCTGCTGAGAGGGCCTCCACGTCTCTGCTGACCAGGCGCTTGAGCTGTGTCTGGCCGGCCTTGAGGGATTGCGCCAATTCACGCTCCACGGACAACACCTCATCGTGAAGCATCGCCCAGGAAAGAAGCGGCTTGAGCAACAGGCTCAAAGCCAACGCGGCCAGCCAGAATGGCTGAGTCATTACCCAGGATTGAATCAACCAGCTGACGGAAAACACGAAAGCCGCCGCACCACACCAGGAAAACGCAGCCATCCAGAAAATGCGCCACTGAGGCAACAGAGCAGATTCCTCAGCGTTGGGTGCCAATCGCTCACCCGCCCAGGCCAGCCAACGCCCCATCCACACCACCGGATGCCATCGCACCGGCGGTTCACCCAGTAGCCGGTCAATGGCGATGGCCAAGGCGGGCACACAGGCCAGCAGAACCACACCCGCCCTATCGGGTTCTGCCAAAACACCCCACCAAGCCCAAGACAACTCCAGCATCATCCAAGTGCTTTCCAAAGCTGCCCTTGCGGCTGCACGTTTTCCCTCTCCAGTGCCAGCAGAAACTGCTTTCTCTCAAGGCCACCCCCATAGCCAGTGAGCGAGCCATTGCTACCAATCACGCGATGGCATGGGACCAGGATGGATACCTTGTTCTGACCATTGGCCGCCGCCACCGCCCGGCTGGCGGTGGGGCTGCCGATGTGATGAGCTTGCTGGCCATAGCTCCATGTTTGGCCGTAGGGAATTTCGAGCAGCGCCTTCCACACGCGCTGCTGAAACGGCGTACCTAGCAAATCGAGAGGTATATCGAAGATGCGGCGCCCACTGGCAAAGTACTCCGCCAATTCGTTGCCCATTTGTTCTGTCAAGGCATTCTGACCGAGTACCGCAGGCCCACCCGCTGCAGACTCGACCTGAGCCATCTCGCGGTCCACACGCGCCTGCCCTGCGAATTCAAGCAATCGCAAACCCTTCAACGTAAACACCGCGATCATTTCGCCCACAGGAGTGGGATAGGTGTGCATCGTCAGGTCGGACATATTGATTTTTCCAGCGGGACATCTGAACCATTGTCGCTGGTGTTGAAATGGAGCTCCGCGCTCAGTATGCCGTCAAGGCGGACACGATAGGGTCGTTCCAACCCTCTCAGTCCTCAATACCACGCTGGGCGGGCACCCCTGCTTTGAAGGCGTGTTTGATCAGAGTCATTTCGGTCACAGTGTCCGCCAACTCAATGAGTTCAGGCGGGCAGCGCCGGCCGGTCAGGCATACGTGGACGTCCGCAGGGCGATCCTTGAGCGTCTGCACTACATCCTCCAGCGGCAGCCAGCCGTAGATAAGCGGGTAGGTGATTTCATCGAGCACCACCAGAAAGTGCTCGCCGCCCAAAATGTCCGCCTTGGCCTTTTCCCAGCCGTCTCTAGCCAGTTGCGCGGAATGATCAAGGTCCTTGCTCTTCCAGGAAAACCCGTCGCCCAGGCCTTCAATGCGCAAGCCAATCTGCTCAAACATGCGGTGCTCACCAAATCGAGCTGAAGGCACCTTCATGAACTGATAAATCACGACCTGCTTGCCATGCACGTGTTGCCGGCCAAAGGCGCGAAGCGCAAGGCCAAACGCCGCGGTACTTTTGCCCTTGCCGTCCCCGGTATTTACGATGATGAGGCCGCGCCGCTCTCCAGCGGGTTTGTCATACCTTTTCTCGGTAGGTGGTGTTTCAATTTGCATGGTTGAGCCTTTTCTCACATTGGCCGCGGCGCGCGCGGCAGTGCCACCCATCCGCCTTCCAGGGCGTGGATGGTGATTCGATTTTCAAAAGCAGCCTGAAGTGCAGCGTGGGTCTTGGGATCTGCGCAAGAGCCGTAGTGAACAATCCGGCCGTTGCGCACAATCACGAGATCATCGGCTTGCAAAGCGATAGACAACTCGTGCAGCACACTGACCACCGCTCCCCCGGCTGCTACCAGGCCTTGTACGATGGTCAACCAGTCCGACTGATGCGGCGGGTCCAGGTGAGCCAGGGGCTCATCCATCAACAATACCGGTGCTTCGACAACCAGAGCGCGAGCCAGCAGAACGCGTTGTCGCTCACCACCGGAAAGATCGCCCAACCGACGATCTCGCAGTTCCCAGACCTGGGTCTTATGCAGTGCGCGTGCCACTGCACTGTGGTCGGCTGCTGATGCCGGCGCGAGCCAGCTGCGATGAGGCAGACGCCCCAGCAGGGCGACGTCGTAGGCGGTGAGATCTTCGCCCCCTCCTTCGCCCTGCCCCAGCCATGCCAGTTGGCAGGCTCGATCACGTGCAGGCCACTGACTGAGCGGGCGGCCCTGCAACTGAACCTGACCGGCGGTAGGCAAAAGCCCCGCCAGGACACGCAAGAGCGTGGACTTTCCTGCGCCGTTGGGGCCAACGATACTGGTCCACCGCTTGGGGGGAAGTGCCAAGTCCATCTCGTGAAGAATGGGCGTTGCGCCGATTCTCGTTTCTGACGAATGGACTGAAATGGCTGCTGATTTTGCGGAAGCGCTCACGGAGTTCATCTGGTTCTCCGGTACATGAGCCAGAGCAGGTAACCGCCCCCCAGCACAGCCGTGAGCACTCCCACGGGCAACTCTTGGGGCCAGATGAGGGCACGCGCTGCGATGTCAGCCAGCATCAGCAGCACGCCACCCATCATCGCGGAGAGTAAAACCAAGGGGCCATGAGTGACGCGCGCCAACGGCCGAACCAGGTGAGGCGCGGCCAGCCCTACAAATCCAATCAGGCCTGCCTGTGCCACTGCGGTGCCCGTAGCCAGCGCCAATACACCGATCAGGGCAGCGCGCATGGGCGCCAGCGGCAAGCCCAGGCTTTGCGCAGTCGCCTCTCCCAGACTCAGTCCATCGAGCACACGTGCCAGCACCCATGCCAACGCCATGGCCGGAAGCAATACGACCGCCATCACCACACACGCACTCCAACCGATGAAGGCAGTGTTGCCGAGCACAAAGCCCACCATGGCAGACAGCACCTCTGGTGCGGAAAGAGTGACGAGATCCTTCAGTGCACCCAGCACATAGCCCACGACCACGCCAGCCAGCAGCAGGCGCATGGTGTGCTGTACACCTTTTGCCAGCAAAAGCGTCAGCAGAACCCCGCCCAACGCACCCAAAAAGGCGGCACCGGTCAGACCCATCTTGCCAACCCATGTGGCAGTAACCGTACCGCCGCCCATCAACGCCAAGGCAATCGCCACGGCCAGCATGGCACCGGAGGCACTGCCAAGAAGAAAAGGGTCAGCCAGAGGATTGCGAAAAAGCCCTTGGGCCACGGCCCCGGCCAGACCCAGCAAGGCTCCAATCAACCAGGCTCCTACGGTGCGCGGCAGGCGAACTTCGGTCACGATTTGCCAGGCCACGGGATCGTCCCTCATGCGCCATACGCTTTCGAAGCCAGTGCTGCCAATGCCAGCACCCACCGCGACGGCCAGGACTGAAAGGCCGAGCAACGAAAGCGCCAGCCAGGCGGCTCGAGCATTCAACGAGTGGCTCCCACGGTCGGCCCTTTTTCGGTCACGCAGCGGGCCATGAGACGCGCAGCCTCAGCCATGCGTGGCCCAGGCCGCAGCAAGGCATCCACCTGCGCGGCATCGAATATGCACATATGCTGGCCTCGTACCGCCCGCAGATTGCGCCAACCGGGACGCTTGCCAAGCTCGGAAGAACTTCGCTCGCCAGCCATGATGAGATCGGGATCAGCACGCAAAACGTACTCAGGATTGATTTTTGGAAACGGTCCCAGTTCGGGTTCGATGATATTGCGCATGCCCAAGGCTTTGAGCATTTCGCCAATGAACGACGAGGGCCCTGCCGCGTGGGGGCCAGGGCTGGCTTCAAAATAAACCCGCTGTCCTTGCAGATGAGCCGGTACAGAACGCGCAGCCGCTGCGATGCCTTCGTCGATGCTTCGCGCTACCCTGTCCGCGCCAGACACCTGCAAAATCTGTCCCAGCTTGTCTATGACCCGGCGCACATCCGCACCGGTCTTGGGCTCCAGTGCCGCCACTTTCAGACCTAGTGCCCGCAAACGCTCGGCTGCACGCGAAGACGTCGCCATGAGAACCAGATCAGGCTTGAGCGCCACAATGGCTTCAATGTTGGGGTCCAGCCCGCCTCCCACTTGCGGCAACTTCCGCACATCGGCTGGCCAATTGGAATAACGGTCCACGCCGATCAAGCGCGAGCAAGCGCCCAGTTCGCAAACGGTTTCAGTCAGTGAGGGCAACAAGCTGACGATGCGCTGCGGCGGCGCAGCCAACTGAATAACGGTGCCTTGATCGTCAGCCACCTGATAGGCATGAACCGCCGGGGCGGCAAAAAGTACCCCTAGCGCTATGAATGGACAAAGCGCGGTCACAAGAACCCGACGCGAACTTGAACCGAGTACTTTGTTCTTCAAAAACCACCAGACGTTCACGGTGACCCCTTCAAATACAACGGCAGCCCGGCTGCCATCAACACCACCCGTTCGCACCGTTCCGCGACGCGCTGATTGAGCACGCCCAGTGCATCCACAAAGGCCCTGACCTCGCGGCCCATTGGAATCACGCCTAGACCGATTTCATTTCCGACCAGCACGACGGGCCCGGGCGAAGACTCGATGGCAGCAAGCAAGCGATCAATAGCTTGCTCCGGGATTTCGAATGCGCCAACGGCCTGATTCTCGGTCTCCATCGGCATGAGCAATCCGGTCAGCCAAAGGGTCAGGCAATCGATCACCCGAAGTGTCTCGGCTCCTCCAGCTTGCTGAAGAACTGCAGCCAAGTCTTTACTGGCTTCAAGTGTACGCAGCCCTGGTACGCGCAGGGCCCTCTCCCGCTGGTGGCGCGCAATCCGTTCGCGCATTTCATCGTCATACGCTTGTGCGGTGGCGATAAGCACGGCGCTGTGAGACGCGCTGGCCCGCAACCAGGCGATGGCGAGATCTTCACCTCGGCGTGATTTCCCACTCTTCTGACCCCCAATGATCAGTTCGCTGCGTGCAAGCTTCAGCTCAGTCATGTGTGAGATAGGTGTAAGCCGCTTCCAGCGCCCTCCCCCCGAGCCGGAGGAAAGGTGCGATAGCGCAACGAGGGGGGGCCACCCCCTTCTGTCGCAGGACAGCTTATTTCGGCGTCCATTTCAAACCAACGTAGAGCTCGCGCCCTGCCGTGGCGTAGCCCCGTGCCAGTTGATACTCCTTGTTGGCCAGGTTGTTGATGCGCGCGAGCAGAGTCCATTCGCGTGCGATCGTGGTCGTAGCATAGAGGTTGACCAATCCGTAACCGCCCATCCTGTTGGTGTTGGATGCATTATCGAAGCGCATGGAAGAAGCCACCGCTTCGGCGCCCAAGGTCCATTCACCAACGCGTGTATCCGCGGCCAATTTCAGCAGTTGCCGTGCCCGGCGTGCCAGTACTTTGTCGGTGTTCAGATCCTTGGGTTCCTGCAGATCAAGCGAGCCACTCAGATTGACGGCACCCAGCCTGTGCGCACCAGAAATCGTGATGCCCATGTATTCGGCGCGACCCGTGTTCTCATAGCATCCGAAGGCATCCTGGCAAGGGCCGGGAGAGCCGAATGTGATGAGGTTGCGCACGCGGTTGCGGTAGACCGTAGCGCCCAGGCGGCTGCCGCCCTGGGCCCACTGCACACCCAACTCCATGCTGCGGCCCTTCTCTGGCTGCAGCGCAGGCTGGCCATACTGGGAGAAACGTTGGTACAGCGTAGGCACACGGAAAGAGCTGGCTGCAGCCGCTGTGACACGCCAGCCAGGAGCAAAGCTGTAGCCGTAGGACAAACCGCCCGTCGTCTGGCCACCGAACTCACTGTCATCATCACGACGCACATTGACCTGAACCGTGTGGGCGCCGCCCGTGTAGCCGTAGCCAAGCGCCAGAGCGTTCTGGTGCCGACCTTGATCGATAGGGCTGTTGACCAGGTGGTCCGTGCGGCGCTCAAGTCCAGCGGTCACCAGATGGCCACCACTGCGCCACTCGTTCTGAAAGAGGTAGTCGCGCAAGGTGGTTTCGGTGCGATAGACGCTGGGCTTGGTCTCATAGACCTGCCGGGACTCACTCACGGACAAACGTGTGCTGTAGTTCTTGGTCCACTGCGCGGACCAGGTCAGCCCGCCCGTGCGCAAGCGGTTCAATCCGTGGTCGTCAAGATTGGGGGTGAAGCCATCGTACTGAGCGTCCATGTCGCTGTACGTACCGCTGGCCGTCAGCCGGTGAGCATTGTTGATCTGCCAGCCCACCCGGGCACTGGCATTCGTGTTGCGGTAACCGTCAATGTCTGGGTTGGTGCCTGGACGGCTGTCAAAACCACGGCTGGTGTCGCGGGTGATGCCCAGGGCATAGTCCACAGCATCTGCCTTGCCGGAAAGGCCCGCCTCGACGACCTTGCGACCGTGATTGCCCACTGCAACGCCCACATAGGGAGCGAATGCACCCTCACCTTTGCGGGTAAAGATCTGGATCACGCCAGACACGGCATCAGAGCCATATACAGCAGCCGCTGCCCCTCGGACGATCTCGATACGTTCGACCTGTCCAAGAGCAATCGACTCCCAAGGTGCGCCACCGGTTGATTGGGAGTCGACCCGTATGCCATCGATGTAGACGGCGGTAAACCGGTTCTCGCCACCCCTTAAAAACACGCTACTCGTGGAGCCTGGACCGCCATTGCGCGACAGCTCGATCCCCGGCTGGCGCGCCAGCAGATCGGTCATGCTGACTGCCCCACTGCGCTGGATTTGTTCAGCGTCGATCAGCGTGACATCGGCCAGCACATCCGTCAAAGGCTGAGCCGTGCGAGCGGCGGTCACCATGGTTTCGCCCAACGTGGCGTTTGTGGCTGTCTGAGGGGGTGTTTGAGCTTGCGCAGTGAAGGCGCAGGCCAAGGCAAGCGGCAGCAGTGCCTGCTTGTACGGGAGCGGGTATCTCATGAGAATGAACGTGGGTGACACAAACCCCCTACCGGCTTCCCCGCCGGAATATGGGGCGAACTAGCAGTGCGCATTGCCCGATGGCAACGCGCCCTCCCTCCTTGTCGGCCGGTATCCGGGCTGGCGAAGGTCTCCCCTGCTTCGCCTTCCCGAGTGCTTGTTCAGGGCATTCAGTGGCTGTATGAAGCACGGGCGGGAGTGTGCAAGGCAACACTCCCTTCGCTTACCGTTGCGGGGGCAGCGCAGGTTAGGCTCTCCACGCACGCTGCGCGGCACCCCCCTGCTTCCCGTTGAACTGCGTCGTGCGAACCACGAACGCGAGCACCAACAGGGAGATTGTAAGGTGCAAGGCCCCTATGCACCTACAATCAGGGAGTCTGCCATTGCCGCCGCGTCATGACCAACCCTCCTTTGATCGAACAGATTTCCGAGCGCGTAGAGCGGTTACTCGTGCGCCATGAGGAATTGCGCCGTACCAATGAGTTGCTGTTGCAGCAAGTTGAATCGCTCACGCACGAACGCGACAGCCTCAAGTCGCGCCTGATGGCCGCCCGCGCCCGGGTCGACTCGCTGATCGACCGGCTGCCAGCGGCCGCTGGCGTGCTCTCACCTGAGGATAAAGGGACCTTATGAAACAGGTGGAAGTCAAAATCCTGGGCCAGGGCTACCTGTTGGGCTGCCCCGAAGGCGGAGAAGAGCGCTTGCACGAAGCTGTGCAACACCTGGACGCCGCCATGTGCAAGATCCGGGACGCCGGAAAAATCAAGGCACGGGACCGCATCGCCGTGCTGGCGGCCCTGAATCTGGCATTCGAATTGACAGACCCGAAACCCGTACCGGGCGAAACAACCTCGGCTGCCGATCAATCACGCCAGGGAGATTTCGAACCCGGCATGAGCATCGCCGAGCAAGCCACGCTGAACGCGCTGCTTACCCGCCTTGACCAAGCTCTGGGCGACGACGGACGCCTACTTTAGGAGGCTGCGCAGTTGGGTGACCCTTCTGCCGAGGGTGCCCATCCACGCAGCATCCTAAAAGATGGACGTCCACGGCGGACCGCATGAATTTACTTCTTGCATCGAGTTCTATCGCACAGGGCATCTTTAAGTCAGCAAGGGAGCTAAAATAGCCATGTCTGCGGTGCATGCCGGGCTTTATACTTCCTTGAACCAATGCTCTCTGAGCAAGGGCTTGGAACATCGTCTGGTCAGCGTGATCGTCTCGCGTTAGACGAACCCAAGATCAGTCTGACCTCGCCCACCTGAACCCTGCGTTCAGGATGACGGCTCGGTGGCATTCGCAGACACCTATTTTCAAGCGTCCAAGCGCCCGCGCTCTGAACCCCCTCCATCAAAGCAGCAATGTCGATGATTGACGGCCCTACGGGGGCGTCTGGCATTTTTTCGACTATTTGGCCCATGCCCTTAGAACCCCTGCTGATATTCCAACTTGCCCTACTGGGTATCGCCACCGGTTTCCTGGCCGGTCTGCTGGGAATTGGCGGCGGCATGATCATGGTGCCGTTCATCTCCGCGATCCTGGGGGCCCGCGGGGTCGCCCCCGGATTGGCAGTGAAGATGGCTATTGCCACTTCCATGGCCACCATCATCTTCACCTCCATCAGCAGTGTTCGCGCCCATCACAAGCGGGGGGCCGTACGCTGGGACATCGTCAAGAGCCTTGCTCCAGGCATCGTGCTCGGTGCCATGGCTGCCAGCCTTGGCATTTTTTCACTGCTCAAGGGATCCGTGCTGGCCCTGGTATTTGCCGCCTTCGTCGGGTTTTCGGCCACACAGATGTTTCTCGACAAGAAGCCCAAGCCCACACGGCAAATTCCGGGCCCTGCGGGTCTGCTGGGCGCGGGTGGCTTCATCGGCCTTCTGTCGGGCTTGGTCGGCGCAGGAGGCGGTTTTGTGAGCATACCGTTCATGACCTGGTGCAATGTGGCCATTCACAATGCGGTGGCCACCAGCGCTGCGCTCGGCTTCCCTATCGCAGTGGCCAACGTGGCGGGGTACATCGTGGCCGGCCAGCACATAGACGGTCTGCCGCCCTATTCTTTCGGCTACCTGTGGCTACCAGCCCTGATCATCATCGCCTCATGCAGCGTGCTGATGGCCCCGCTGGGAGCGCGCGCCGCCCATGCTTTGCCGGTGAAGAAGCTCAAGCGGGCTCTGGCCACCATCTTGTATATGCTGGCTGCCTACATGCTCTACAAAGGGCTTTCGGCGCTGTAGGATCACACTCCAAGCCAACTCAGGTGGGGGTAATGCACCAAGGCGCTTGATCATGTGCCAACCCCATCCAGAGCGCCCAGCCTGAAGCCAGCAGCAGCGCCAATCCAGCGGCGCGCATGCCCCACTCCCCCCGGCTGCCAGCCGGAAGCCGCAGCAAGAGCCACGGCCCAATCATGAGCGATACACTGCTGCCGAGCGCAAAGAGGGCCATGGTTACCACGCCGCCTGCGATGCTGCCTGCAAGTGCAGCCACCATCAACGCTGAGTAAAGCAAGCCACAGGGCATGAACGCCCAAAGCGCGCCGATGGCAAGAGGAGCGCTGCGACCGCGGCGCTGTTGAAATCCACGGACGGCTGCCCAAACGCGACGTGCCCCCTGCTCCAACCAAATCGGCTGCCGCGCCCGAACCACCAGCAGCAGCCCTAAAACCACCGCCGCCACGTGGAAAAGAGTCCAGACAGGCCGGATGGCGGCGCTTTGCGTAGTCAGCCAGCCAATACCCTGAAGCGAAGCAGCGGCGACCCCTCCCAGGGCTGAGTAACCCACAACCCGCCCCAGCTGAAACAACCCCATGGCAGAGGTGCGCCTATCGCCTGCGGTCTGCCCGATACCCGCGCACGCGGCACCGCACATGGCAAGGCAATGCGGACCACCAGCCAATCCCATCAGGAAGGCAGTGAATGCAAGGGAGGCCAACATGACTAGGAGAGAGTTGTATGTAACGACTGATCAGGCCAAGTGGATCGGGAAGATAGCGTGATCTGAATCAGCGACGCAGGGTTTTATCCTGAAAGCTCACCGGGTTTCAGATGATTTTCGAGAAACGCGCTCTCGTACGGTCGTCCTGCAAATACCTGTCGAACACCATGGCTACACCGCGTACAAAGAACCACCCCATGGAAGTCACCTCTATGCCTGTGTCGGACAACTCTACCAGCCCTTGCTCCTGCATGTCTCGCAAGGCCTCCAGCTCAGCCGCGAATGATTTCCTGAAGTCGATCAGATGTGCGATTTCAATGGACTCAAACTGCAACCGGCCCTGGCACATCAAAGCCATGATGATGGACCGCCGCACCAGATCGTCGCGCGAAACCGCCAGGCCACGCGCAATGGGCAGGTGACCATGATCCAGCGCGTCCTGATATTCGGCCAGGGTTTTGGCATTCTGGCTATAAGTGGCGCCCACCTTGCCGATGGCAGACACCCCCAGGCCAATCAAATCACAATCGGGCTGCGTACTGTAGCCCTGGAAGTTGCGATGCAGTCGCCCTTGGCGTTTGGCCACCGCAAGCGAATCGTTGGGGAGGGCAAAGTGATCCATGCCGACATACACATACCCAGCAGCTTCAAAAGCAGCCAAAGCGCGCGAGAGCATAGTCACTTTATTGCCAGCGCCCGGCAGGTCGATGGCAATGATGCGCCGCTGAGGTTTGAAGCGCTCGGGCAAATGGGCGTAGCCGTAGAGAGCAATCCGGTCGGGCCTGAGTTCGGCCACCTGTTCCAGCGTGCGATTGAAGGACGTGGGAGTTTGCCTTGGCAGACCGTAGATCAGATCCACGTTGATCGATTCGAACCCAATGCGCCTGGCAGCCTCCACCAACGCAAAGACTTGCTCGGCTGGTTGCGTGCGGTGAACGGCTTTTTGCACTTGTGGATCAAAATCCTGCACACCAAACGACAGGCGGTTGAATCCAAGGCGTGCCAGGGTCTTCAACCTTTCCTCATCCACCGTCCGCGGGTCGATCTCAATAGAGTATTCACCCCCTGGCGCCAGATTGAAATGGCGCCGCAACATGCTCATGAGTTCGGTCAGCTCATCGTCACTCAGGAACGTGGGGGAGCCCCCACCCAAATGCAACTGGCTGACACTGACGCCCGAACCTATGCGCGCGACATGCAACTCAATTTCGCGCGCCAGATAGCGCAGGTAGGGCGCGCTCCGCTCATGATGTTTGGTGATGATCTTGTTGCAGGCACAGTAGTAGCAAAGGGACTCGCAAAATGGGATGTGCACATAAAGCGACAGGGGTAACGCCAGCGCAGCCGGCCCCATGCGCCTTTGCTCCAAGGCCTGGGTATAGGCCACTTCGTCAAATGCTTCTACAAATCGGTCTGCTGTCGGGTAGGAGGTATACCGTGGCCCAGGCACGTCGAAACGTTCAAGTAATTCGGGGGTGGCGATTGTCATCTGAGCATCCTTTTGCAGCAGTGACAATGGTGACGCACGAAGAAATGAATGTCCTTGACCAGGATCAAGAGATCGAGACGGCCTGGGGCAAATTGCCACATATCAAATCTGTTTCGTGGCCTACAATGAACTTTCCAATGCTAGTGTCTTGAATTGGAAGTTCGCTTTAAAGAAACCAGGGAGATCCAGGCGCACACCGTGCCGCATAAGATCGTTGCCGTTTGGAATGGCCTCGCCATTTGATAGGTATTACCCATGTTTTCCTTGCTGACACCGATTCCTATAGATTCAGCGCTCAGAGCGAGCCTCCAACTCACCACGCTAGACCATTAGTGCCCCGACCCGGAGGTATCGAAACATGAAAGCGCGTCTTCGCCCCCATGACGTCGTTGCACCCCCTCGCCGTTACGGCTATGGCTGCGGTGTGCGCCCAGGCCTGGGAACGAATCCATCACTTTCATCTTGGTCCGATACCTCCGGGTCGGGGCACTAAGCCTACTGTCGCTGGGAACCATGACTCCTCAAGCCATCAAAGTCGCGTGCTCCAACTGCAACCTTCGAGAGTTGTGCATGCCCATGGACTTGTCCGTCGGAGATCTGGGCAGGCTCGACGAACTGGTCGCCACTCGCCGCAAGATCCGCAGGGGTGCTCCCCTGTTTTCCAACGGTGAACGCTTTACCGCACTCTACGCAATCCGTACCGGCTTTTTCAAGACCTGCATCGCCACCGAAGACGGCAGAGACCAAGTCACCGGCTTTCAAATGGCCGGCGAGATCATTGGCCTTGATGGCATTGTGGGAGACCATCACACGTGCGACGCCGTCGCCCTGGAAGACGCCGAAGTGTGCGTCCTGCCCTTTGACCGCATTGAAGAGCTTTCCCGAGAAGTACCTGCATTGCAAAGCCACGTGCACAAGATCATGAGCCGGGAAATCGTGCGTGAACATGGTGTGATGCTGCTGCTGGGCAGCATGCGAGCCGAAGAACGTCTGGCCACTTTCCTGCTCAACCTCGTGCAACGCTTGCACGCTCGGGGCTTTTCCCAATCGGAGTTGGTCTTGCGAATGACGCGCGAGGAAATAGGCAGCTATCTCGGCCTCAAGCTTGAGACCGTGAGCCGTGCTTTCTCAAAGTTCGCAGAAGAAGGCTTGGTCGAAGTCAAGCAACGGCACGTTCGCATCCTTGACACGGATGCGCTGCGTGCGGTTGTGGCTCCTCACGAAGCTGGCGCAGCACTCAAGCGCTGCGCGTAAGACCCACGCTGCTTGCGGCTACGCTATTAGTGACTTCTCAGACTGCCGAGCCTGAGTAGTTACTGCAAGGTTTCTTTGAAGCCATGCGGCACCGGGAGCGGCACGACTGCAATGCCCTCATCCAGCAGGGCTTCAGTTTCTTCCTTGCTGGCCTGCCCTCGAATACCACGCTCATCTGCCTCTCCGTAATGAATACGGCGGGCTTCTTCAGCAAATCGCTCGCCCACATCTTCTGTATTGGCGACCACCCTGCGCACCATTTGCATCCAGGCAGCCTGCAGAGCAGCCGCTGGAAGCGCCGCCACAGACTCCGCAGTGGCGTCCGCAGATGGCGTTTTGACACTTTCAGCTGTGGGTGAGTCCGTACCAGCGGCACCAAAGTTCAAGCGGGGCGCACTTGGCAACTTGGTAACGGATGTCTCGCTGCACATGGGACACGCCAGCAAGTGACTGGAAATCTGGTTCTGATAATCATCTTCCGACGAGAACCAGCCTTCAAAAACGTGGCCATGGGCACATTGCAGATCAAATACTTTCATACTGCCCCCTTGTCGCCAGTTTGGAGAGTCTGCCAATGCAGGGTCCAATTTCCCGCCAGGACATTCTGCAACCACAACGCGCCTGTCAAGGTTTTCCCGTCGGTGATCCAACCATTATGGCAGCCTTCAAAGATTTCCTGGGGTGTGGCGCTGAATACCTCGAGAAACTCCCCAGCATCCAGTTGCGATTCACCAACCGAAAGACCACGGGCAAACCAGATCTCTATAAATTCAGTGGAATATGAAATGCCAGGATGCAATAAACCGGCGCGTGCCCAATGCGTCGCAGAGTAACCAGTTTCCTCGCGCAACTCACGTTGCGCGCAAGACAGCGGCGATTCACCCTTGTCAAGCTTTCCTGCCGGAAACTCAATCATGACCTGCCCTACCGGGTAGCGGAACTGGCGCTCCATGAGTACCCTCACCGAGCCATCCTCTGCATCAATCAGCGGAATCACCATGACTGCGCCCGGATGCACAATGTATTCTCGGCTGGCCTGCTCACCATCCGGCAATCGCACGGTATCGCGAAAGACGTGCAAGAAGTCGCCCTGCAGCACTTCTTCGCTGCTGATCCGGGTCTCTTTAAGCTTCGTATCGGAGCTCATCACGAACCAGCGGGATCAACGGCCACGAAGCAACATGTAGCGGTACACGAAGCCCGGAAAGGCGAAAGTCAAGAACAATGAACCCGTAATAGCGTAGAACTCCCACCCCTGTGGAGCGATCTGTCCGGCCCGCTGTTCAAACGCCATACCTACACCGCCTACGATGAAAAACCAGGCGATCAGCTCCGCCAGACGCCAGCCCAGGGATTTTCGGCCACCGGGCAGCGGAAGCACCAACATCAGACGCTGGTTCACAAACGGTAGATTGGCGCCAATGAACGCCGCCACAATCAGGAACCAGATCGAGAAGGTCTGGGACATCCCTTTATGTTCCCAGCATCTGCACAACGGCCTTGGCACAAAGTGCCATCAAGGCGCCAGGCACAATGCCCAGCACGAGGACCAAGGCACCATTGAGCGTCAGCACGGCGCGCATGTCAGCCGGAGCGGAAATAGGCGAATCAGATACGGGGTCGTCAAAGTACATGACCTTCACAACGCGCAAATAGTAGAACGCGCCAATCAGCGAGACCATCACCGAGAACACCGCCAAACCGATGTAAATCGACTGGCCCGTGCTCACCAGAGCTTGCAAAACAGAAAGCTTGGCCTGGAAGCCCACCATGGGAGGCAAGCCAGCCAATGAGAACAGGCAGATGGCCATGATGCCGGCATACAGCGGGCTGCGCTGGTTGAGACCGGCCAGGTCGACAATTTCCTCGCTCTCAAATCCTTCACGCGAGAGCAGCATGATGATGCCGAAGGTCGCGAGTGTGGTGAGCACATAGGTCACGATGTAGAACATCGCAGAGCTGTAAGCGTTGGCAGCCGAGAGCGCATTTCCGTTGACTACGCCGGCGGTCAGGCCCAAGAGAACGAAGCCCATCTGCGCAATGGTCGAGTAGGCCAGCATGCGCTTCAGGTTCGTCTGCGCAATAGCAGCCAGGTTACCAATCAGGAGCGAGGCCACAGCCAGCAAGCCCAGCATCTGCTGCCAGTCGAACGCAAGGGGCAACAAGCCCTCCACGAGCAAGCGAATGGCAATTGCAAAGGCGGCGAGCTTGGGCGCCGCACCAATGGTCAAAGTCACCGCTGTGGGAGCACCTTGATAGACATCGGGTATCCACATGTGGAACGGCACCACGCCGAACTTGAAAGCCAGACCTGCCACCAGGAACACCAGACCAAATATCAGCACTTGGTGCCGAATCTGACCGGAGGCCACAGCCTTGTAGACAGCGCCAATATCAAGCGTTCCGGTCGCGCCATAAAGCATGGACAGACCGTACAGCAGGAAACCCGAAGCCATGGCGCCCAGCACAAAATACTTCATGGCCGCTTCCACCGACACTGTGTGGTCACGCCGCAGCGCGACCATGGCGTAACTGGCCAGCGTGAGCAACTCCAGGCCGAGATAGATCAGCAGGAAATTGTTGCCGGAAATCATCACGAAGACGCCCAGCAAGGACAGCAGGCTCAGAACAAACCACTCTCCCCCGCGGAGCACACCTCGTTCACGCATGTAGGTGCGGCCGTAGACCAAGGTCACAGCGCTGGCCAATGCAGCAAAGCATTTCAACCAGTTGGCAAGCGAGTCGCTCACCACCATACCGCCGAAACCGTAAATGGTCTGACCACCGTAGGCATAAATGCCCGTCAGCACAGACAACACAAGCAAGGTCAGAACAGAGAGGATGTAGGTCGCGGTTCTACGCTCGCTGCTGTCCAGCAAATCAACCAGGGCGATCACGCAGGCCATCGCCAGCAGAACAATCTCCGGGTAAATCGAAATCCAACTGAATCCGTCAATCATCTCCTGGCCCTCAATTCAGTTTGGACACCGAAACCTGCTTGATCAGGTTCGCGACAGACGCGTCCATCACATCGGTAAATGGCTTGGGATTGATACCCATGCCCAACACCGCCAATGCCAGCAGGCTCAGCATGAAAAATTCGCGCGAGTTGATGTCGGTCAGACCGCGCACGTTGTCATTGGTCACAGGGCCAAAGTAGATGCGCTTGAACATCCACAAGGTGTAGGCTGCGCCAGAAATCAGAGCTGTAGCCGCCAGCAGGCCAATCCAGAAGTTGGCTTGCACTGCGCCCAGGATCACCATCCATTCACCCACGAAGCCTGCAGTACCTGGCAAACCGCAGTTGGCCATGAAGAACAGCAGTGCAAAAACCGTGAAACGAGGCATGGTGGTGGCGACGCCGCCGTAGGCCGAGATTTCCCGCGAATGAACGCGGTCGTACAGAACGCCAATACACAGGAACATGGCGCCAGAGACAAAGCCGTGGGCAATCATCTGCACGATGCCGCCCGCAATTCCAAGGTCGTTGAAGAGGAAGAAGCCCAGCGTCACGAAACCCATGTGAGCAACAGACGAATAAGCCACCAGCTTCTTCATGTCCTGCTGCACCAACGCCACGAGGCCCACGTAGATCACAGCCACCAATGACAGCGTGATCATGAGTCCCGACCACTCCTGAGAGGCGTCCGGGGTAATGGGCAATGAGAAACGCAGGAAACCGTAGGCACCCAGTTTCAACATGATGGCCGCCAGCACTGCCGAGCCGCCCGTAGGCGCCTCCACGTGCACATCAGGCAACCAGGTGTGAACAGGCCACATAGGCACCTTGACCGCGAAGGCAGCAAACAAGGCGAAGAAAATCAAGGTCTGAGCCGTGCCCGACAGAGGCAGAGCGTGCCAGGTCAGGATATCGAAGCTGCCACCGGAGCGGGTGTACAGATAAATAAATGCCACCAGCGTCAGCAAGGAGCCCAGCAGCGTGTACAGAAAGAACTTGAAGGCCGCATAAATCTTGTTCGGGCCGCCCCAGATACCGATGATGAGGTACATCGGGATGAGAGTGGCTTCAAAGAAGACATAGAACAGCAGGCCGTCCAGCGCGGAGAACACGCCGATCATCAGCCCGGAGAGAATCAGGAAGGCCGCCATGTACTGGTTGACCTTGCGCTCAATGACTTCCCAGGCTGCAATGACCACGATCACCGTGATGAAAGCTGTCAACAACACGAACCAGACAGAAATTCCGTCTACGCCCAGGTGGTAATTGACATTGAAGCGCTCGATCCAGGGCGACTTCTCGACAAACTGCATCGCGGCCGTTCCGAGCTTGAAGCCCGTGTACAGCGGCAGTGTCACTATAAAACTGATGATCGATCCGATCAAAGCCAACCAGCGCACCATTTGCGCCTGACTTTCACGGCCGAACGCCAGCAGAACCACGCCGAAAACAATCGGCGTCCAGATGGCAAGGCTCAACCAACCCATTTTCTTGGTGTTCCTATTATTTGTTGAGCCAGACGAAGTACGTCATGAGCACGAAGATACCCAGGATCATTACCAGTGCGTACTGGTAGAGATAACCGGTCTGTAGACGGCGTACCACGCCGGAAATCCAGGCCACGAGCTTCCATGAGCCGTTGACGATGGCACCGTCAATGATGGCACGGTCCCCGCCCTTCCACAGTCCTGTTCCGATGACGCGAGCGCCTTTGGCGATCACATTTTCGTTGAACCAGTCGAGGTAGTACTTGTTCTCGAACAGGGTGTAAATTGGTTGGAACATGCGCTGAATACGAGCAGGCAAGGCCGGGTTGATCATGTACATGTAGTACGACAGAGCAACGCCTGCCAGAGCCAGCCAGAAGGGAGGCGTCATGAAGCCGTGCAGCGCCATCGGCAGCCAGCCATGAATGACTTCAGACAACTCACCCATGGCACCGTGCTTCGCACCGTCCACGTAGATCACACCCTTGAAGAAATCACCGAACAGCATGGGCATCAGCGTCATCGCACCGATGAGCACCGAGGGAACGGCCAGCGCTACCAGAGGCAGCCAGACCACCCATGGAGTCTCGTGCGGTTTCTCGTCATGCCCGTGATGACCGTGGTCATCATGCGCGTGGTGGTCGTCGTGGTGAGCATCAGGATTCTGGTCGTAGCGCTCCTTACCGTGGAACACCAGGAAGTAGAGGCGGAACGAATAAAACGCCGTGACGAACACACCTGCGAGCACCGCAAAATAGGCGAATCCGGCAGCAGGCAACTGGCTGGCGTGTACCGCTTCGATGATGGCATCCTTGGAATAGAAACCGGAGAAGAACGGGGTGCCAATCAGTGCCAGCGAGCCGAGCAAGAACGTGATCCAGGTGATGGGCATGTACTTGCGAACGCCGCCCATCCAGCGGATATCCTGGTTGTGGTGCAGTCCCATGATCACGGAGCCTGCAGCAAGGAAGAGCAAGGCTTTGAAGAAAGCGTGCGTCATCAGGTGGAACACGCCAACCTGGTACGCGGATGCGCCCAGCGCCACTGTCATGTAGCCCAACTGCGAGAGTGTCGAATACGCCACAACGCGTTTGATGTCATTCTGGATGATGCCCAGAAAGCCCATGAAGAGCGCCGTGATCGACCCGATGATCAGGATGAAGTTGAGCGCTGTATCAGAAAGCTCGAACAGCGGCGACATGCGCGCGACCATGAAAATCCCTGCCGTCACCATCGTGGCGGCGTGAATCAGCGCAGAAATGGGCGTTGGGCCTTCCATGGAGTCGGGCAACCACACGTGCAAGGGAAACTGGGCCGACTTACCCATGGCACCAATGAACAGGCAAATACAGATCACCGTGATGAGCGCCCAGTCAGACCCAGGCAATTGCATGGCCGAAAGTTCTGCAGCCTTGGCAAAGGTCTCTGAATAACTGAGCGTACCGGCAAAAGCTGCAATCAGCCCAATGCCGAGAATGAAGCCGAAATCGCCCACACGGTTGACCAGGAACGCCTTCATGTTGGCGAAGGTCGCCGTAGGACGGTTGTGCCAGAAGCCAATCAGCAGATAGGAGACCAGACCCACAGCTTCCCAGCCGAAGAACAGCTGAAGGAAATTGTTGCTCATCACCAGCATCAGCATGGAGAAAGTGAACAGCGAGATATAGGAGAAGAAACGGTCATAGCCGTCATCTTCTGCCATGTAGCCAATGGTGTAGACGTGCACCATGAGCGACACGAAGGTCACCACGCACATCATCATGGCAGTGAGGCTGTCCACGAGGAAGCCCACTTCCATTCTCAAGTTGCCAACAACCATCCACTCATAGAGCGTTTCGTTGAAGTAGGCACCATCCATGACGACGCTCTTGAGCGTCATGACGGAGATCACCAAGGCAATGAAAACGCCCAGAATAGTCGCTGTATGCGATGCTGTACGACCGATGCGATTGCCGCCAAAAGCCGTACCAAGAATGCCTGCCAGCGCCGAGCCCACCAGCGGAGCAAGAGGCACCGCGAGCAGCGTGGAAGCGGAAAGGGTCTGACTCATCTTATCCCTTGAGCGAATTGAGTTCGTCTACGTTGATGCTGTTCTTGTTTCTGAACAGCAGCACGAGAATCGCAAGACCGATGGCTGACTCAGCGGCAGCCACGGTCAGGATGAAGAACACGAAGACCTGACCATGCATATCCCCCAGATAGTGGGAGAACGCCACGAAGTTCATGTTCACGGCCAGGAGCATGAGCTCAATGGCCATGAGGAGCACGATGAGGTTCTTGCGGTTCAAGAAAATACCCACCACCGAAAGGGCGAACAAGATGGCGCCCAGTGTCAAGTAATGCGCGAGTGTCAAAGTCATTTCTTGGCTCCTTCAGCGGAAGGCGGCACTTCGTCAGCGGGAGGTGCTGGAGGAGGCGCGTCTTGAGTGGGCGCCATGGACACCACCGTAAGCCGATCACGAGCCCGCACTTTCACCTGCACGGAAGGATTGAGAGCCTTGCTGTCTTTGCGCTGGCGCAGGGTGAGAGCGATGGCTGCAACCATGGCCACCAACAAAATAACGGCTGCGATTTCCAGCGGATAGAGGTACTTCGTATAGAGCAGTGTGCCCAGAGCCTTGGTATTGGAGTACTGAACGGCCTGCCCTGCTGCATTGAGAACGGTCTCTGGGATCACAGGGGCTTGTCCAGAGCGGAAACCGCCGATCAACACCACAGCCATTTCAAGAGAAATGAGTGCACCCACACCCAGCGCCAGCGGGAAATGCTTCCAGAAGCCTTGCCTCATGCTGTCGATGTTGATGTCCAGCATCATCACGACAAAGAGGAACAGCACCATGACGGCGCCCAGGTAAACCAGCACCAGCACAATGGCCAGGAACTCAGCTCTGAGCAATAGCCAGATGCCAGATGCCTGCGAAAACGCAAGCATGAGGTACAGCACTGCATGCACAGGGTTGCGCGCAGTGATCACTCGAAAGGCCGCAAAAAGCAGCACTAACGAGAACAGGTAGAAGAAACCAGTCGTGACGTCCATGGATCGTATCGTTCTAGTAAGCGAGCCGGGCCGGATCAGCGGAACTTGGCATCAGCTGCTTTGGCAGCGGCGATTTCGGGTTCGTACCGGTCGCCCACTGCAAGCAGCATCTCTTTGGTGAAGTACAGGTCGCCCCGCTTTTCTCCGTGGTATTCGAAGATGTGCGTTTCGACGATCGAATCGACCGGGCAGCTTTCTTCGCAGAAGCCGCAGAAAATGCATTTCGTCAGGTCGATGTCGTAGCGCGTAGTGCGGCGCGATCCATCCGCGCGCACATCAGACTCAATGGTGATGGCAACGGCGGGACAAACAGCCTCACACAATTTGCATGCGATGCAACGCTCTTCGCCATTTTCATAACGGCGCAGCGCATGAAGACCCCGAAAGCGCGGGGACAGAGGTGTCTTTTCCTCAGGGTACTGCACCGTAACCTTGCGACTGAAGGCGTAACGGCCGGTCAGGGCCATGCCCTTGAGCAGTTCCACGAGCATGAAGCTCTTGAGGAAGTCTTTAACTGAAAAAGGTGAAGCAGCTACGGAAGCCATGGTCATTCTCCGTCCGACCTAGAAGCGACAAGTGAACGTCGCCGGCTCACCCAGTGGCGAACCGATCAGATATACGGCACCCTCACCTCTTGGGTGAAAGCCAGAAAAGAAAGCGGTCATGCGGCCCTCATGAAAATTACAAGCGGTCAACTACCGGTTCCAGGTTCAGTGCCAGATATTCCAGGGTGTGTGCATCCACGCCCCGACGACAAGCAGCCACACCAGTGTGACTGGAATGAAAATCTTCCATCCCAGACGCATGATCTGGTCATAGCGGAACCGCGGGAAAGTCGCGCGGATCCAGATGAACATGGAGACGACGGCGAAGGTTTTGATCGCCAACCAAATCCAACCGGGGATGAAGTCCAACGCAGCGAAAGGCGACAACCAACCACCGAGGAACATGATCACTGCCAGAATGGACACCAGCCACATGCTGGCGTATTCCGCCAGGAAGAAGACGGCAAAGCCCATGCCCGAGTATTCAACCATGTGGCCAGCGACGATCTCAGCCTCACCTTCAACAACGTCGAACGGGTGGCGGTTGGTTTCGGCCACACCGGAAATCAGGTAGACCACAAAGATGGGCAGCAGTGGCAGCCAGTTCCAGGAGAGCAAGCCAACACCGCCGTCAGCAGCCATGCCGCGCCCCTGCGCCAACACGATCTCGGTCAGGTTCATGCTACCGGAGACCATGAGCACCACCAGGAAGCAAAAGCCCATGGCAATTTCATAGCTCACCATTTGCGCCGAAGCACGCAATGCTCCGAGGAAGGCGTATTTGGAGTTGGATGACCAACCGGCAATGATCACACCATAGACCTCGATCGAAGTGATGGCCATCACCAGCAGCAAGCCGGCATTGACATTGGCAAGCGCCACTTCGGGACCGAAGGGAATCACGGCCCAGGCTGCCAGCGCAGGCATGATGGCCATCAATGGGCCCAGCAGAAACAAGCCTTTGGAGGCAGCTGTCGGCTGGATGATTTCCTTGGTGAGCAGTTTGACTGCATCGGCGATAGGCTGCAGCAGGCCGAAGGGCCCCACACGGTTAGGTCCGTGACGCACCTGCATCCAGCCAAGAAGCTTTCGCTCCCACAGCGTCAAATAAGCCACAGCGCCCATCAGAGGTAGCAGGATCACGACGATTTTCATCATGATCCAGATCACTGGCCACGCCAGCTGAGACCACCAGGTCGCTGCAAAAAGATTCAAGCCCCCGTTGTAGAGTGCGTCGATCATGACGTGGCTCCCTCGAGAACGTGAGCAGATTGGCGCGCATCTGCAGTCAGCTGCAGAGATGGCGCACGGCGTACGATGCCGTCGAGCTCATAGATACCCACAGGCTTCATGGCGTCCGCCGCTGCTGTTGCTGCAGATGGCACTGCGCTGGCTTTGGCAGTCGCCTTGGTGGCATTGCTCAAGCGCTCAGTTGGCAGAGCGTTGACGCCTGCTGCACCGAGTGCGCGCTCCAAAGCCTCTTGAGACGAATCGAAAGCCATGTTGGGCACGCCCAGCATGTCGGCCAGAACGCGAAGCACTTTCCAGCCAGGGCGTGTGTCGCCAAGCGGCCGAACCACGGCGTGGAAGCTCTGCACACGTCCTTCGGCGTTGACGAAAGTACCGGACGTTTCAGTAAACGGAGAGATGGGCAACAGCACATCGCTGACGTCCATATTGGCCTTGAACGGGCTGAGCGTCACCACCATTTCGCTGTTTTGAAGCGTTTGGGATACGGTAGACCCGTTTGCAGCGTCAAATGCGGGTTCGCAGTTGAACAAGAGCGTAGCTTTCATGTTGCCGGCCAGGATCTGGCTGGCATTCTGGCCGCCCTGCCCTGGCAAAGCATTGACCCACTGAGCGCCCACTGTATTGGCAGCTTCTGTCAGGTAGCCAACGCTCGCTCCGGTCTGCTCACCGATCCAGTTGGCAAGCGCCAGCAAGCTGGATGCATCAGGATGATGGGCAGCAGCATTGCCCAGCAAGATGGCTTTGCGTTCACCGGAGGCCAGCATGCGTGCGATCGCTTTCGCGCCGTCGCTGGTTTGCTCTGCAGCAGGGGCCACGCCAGGAGCGGTCACACCTTTTTCTGCAGCAATGGCACCTGCTACGTCGGCCAATGCCGAAATCCACTCTCCAGGCGTGCCTACCATCCAATGCTTGAGCGGCATCGCCCATGCATCTGCGGATGTCAGGAGCGCTTGAGAGGTAATGGCAGCAACGGCGGCGCCATTTCGGGTGGCCTGGCGAATACGTTGCGCGAAGAGCGGATGATCTTTACGCAGATTGGAACCAACGATGAGGGCGGATTGCAAGTTGGACAACGAAGCAATCGTGGTTCCGAGCCAGCGCACGCCTTCTGCCGGCGCGAACTCTGTGTGGCGCAACCGGTGGTCAATGTTCTCACTACCCAAGCCGCGCAGCAGGTTGGCGCCCAGGTAGAGTTCTTCCAAGGTACTGTGAGGGCTGAACAACGCCCCGATACGATTGGCACCGTGCTCGGACTTGATATTGTTCAGACCAGTAGCCACATATTCGAGTGCGGTCTGCCAATCGACTTCTTTCCACTCACCGCCCTGCTTGAGCATGGGAGATGTCAGACGCTCAGGACCGTTCAGCGCTTCATAGGAGAAACGATCTCGGTCTGCAATCCAGCATTCATTGACCGCCTCATTTTCCAGCGGGACCACGCGCATGACGCGATGGTTCTTGACCTGGACGATCAGGTTGGCGCCGGTCGAATCGTGTGGGCTGACAGATTTGCGTCGGGAAAGCTCCCAGGTACGGGCGCTGTAGCGGAACGGTTTGCTGGTGAGCGCGCCGACCGGGCAAATATCGATCATGTTGCCGGAGAGCTCGGAGTCCACCGACAGCCCGACAAAGGTTCCAATCTCGGCATGCTCGCCACGATTGGACATGCCCAACTCCATGATGCCGCCGATTTCCTGGCCGAAGCGCACACAGCGGGTGCAGTGGATGCAACGCGTCATCTCCTCCATGGAGATCAATGGGCCCACATCCTTGTGGAAGACCACGCGTTTTTCTTCCTCGTAGCGCGAGCCAGAGCCGCCGTAACCCACAGCCAGATCCTGCAGCTGGCACTCACCGCCCTGGTCGCAGATGGGGCAATCAAGTGGGTGGTTGATGAGCAGAAACTCCATGACGGACTTCTGCGCCAGAACCACTTTATCACTCTTGGTACGCACGATCATGCCTTGCGTCACAGGTGTGGCGCAGGCAGGCATAGGCTTGGGTGCCTTTTCCACATCCACCAGGCACATGCGGCAGTTGGCAGCAATGGACAGCTTCTTGTGGTAGCAAAAATGCGGAATGTAGGTGCCGACTTTGTCCGCAGCATGCATGATCATGCTGCCTTCGGTCACCTCGACCTTTTTGCCGTCGATATCGATTTCAACCATGGCGCTTCTTAGCCGGATCAAACGTGAGCAGAGACCATGCAGGTCTTATGCTCGACGTGGTGTTCAAATTCGTGGCGGAAATGCTTGAGCATGGCTCGCACCGGCATGGCGGCTGCATCTCCGAGTGCGCAGATGGTGCGGCCCATGATGTTGCCGGCGACGGAATCAAGCAGATCCATGTCGCTGGGTTTACCGTGCCCACTCTCGATGCGGTCAACCATGCGCCAGAGCCAGCCTGTACCCTCACGGCAAGGCGTGCATTGGCCACAAGACTCATGCATGTAGAAGTACGAGAGGCGCTGCAGGGATTTCACCATGCACCGTGAATCGTCCATGACGATGACCGCACCCGAACCCAGCATGGATCCGGCCTTGGCGATGGAGTCGTAGTCCATGGTGCAATCCATCATGATGGACGCAGGCAAGACGGGGGATGAAGACCCACCCGGAATCACCGCCTTGAGCTGGCGGCCAGCGCGCACGCCACCTGCGAGCTCGAGCAATGTGGAAAACGGAGTTCCCATGGGGATCTCGTAGTTGCCAGGCCGCTCGACATCACCGCTGATGGAGTAGATCTTGGTGCCGCCGTTGTTGGGTTTGCCGCACTCCAGGTAGGCTTGGCCACCATTGCGGATGATCCACGGAACAGCAGCGAAAGTCTCGGTGTTGTTGATGGTGGTCGGCTTGCCATACATGCCGAAGCTGGCAGGAAAAGGCGGCTTGAAGCGTGGCTGGCCTTTTTTGCCTTCCAACGATTCCAGCAAACCAGTTTCCTCACCGCAGATGTAAGCGCCAAACCCGTGATGGGCATGCAACTGGAAGTTGAATCCGCTGCCGAGAATGCCATCACCCAGGTAGCCCGCGGCACGCGCCTCAGCCAGAGCTTCTTCGAAACGCTCGTAAACCTGGAAAATCTCGCCGTGGATGTAGTTGTAACCCACGCTGGTGCCCATGGCATAGGCAGCAATGGCCATGCCTTCGATGACGATGTGCGGGTTGTACATGAGGATGTCACGGTCCTTGCATGTCCCAGGCTCACCCTCATCGGAATTGCAGACCAGGTACTTCTGACCCGGAAACTGGCGCGGCATGAAGCTCCACTTCAAGCCTGTAGGGAAACCCGCGCCGCCACGACCACGCAACGCGGACTCCTTGACCGTGGCGATCACTTGATCTGGCGTGAGCCCTTCACCACCGTCTTTTCCCAGAATCTTGCGCAGCGCCTGGTAGCCTCCGCGAGCTTCGTATTCTTTCAGACTCCAGTTCGCACCATCCAGTCCTGCGTAAATCTGAGGATTGATGTGGCGGCCATGGAAGCAGGTTTGCACACCTGTAGCGGCAAACTGCGATAAGACCTGATCGGCTCTCATTGGTTGCCCTCCGCGTTCTTCAGGCCATCGATCAGCTGGTCGAGCTTGTCTTCACTCATGAAGCTGCACATGGAACGATCATTGACCAGCATGACGGGTGAATCAGCACAAGCACCAAGGCATTCGCTTGGCTGCAAGGTGAACATGCCGTCAGGCGTTGTCTCACCGGCGGCAATGCCGAGCTTTTTCTCAAGGTAGGCCAGCGCGTTGGCACCATCTCGCAATTGACATGGAAGATTGGTGCAAACGTTGAGCTTGTAGCGACCAACCGGGCGCTGGTTGTACATGTTGTAGAAGCTGCTGACCTCGTGCACGGCAATGGGCGCCATGCCCAGGTAGCCGGCCAAGGCTTGCTCGCTTTCAGGACTGACCCAGCCCTGCTCCTGCTGGATGATGGCCAGGCAGGCCATGACGGCAGATTGCTTCTGATCGGCAGGGTACTTGGAAACTTCGCGAGCAAAACGCGCGAGCGTCGCAGCGGAAAACGGCGCCGCCTTGGCGGTCACCTGAGAAGATACATCAGAGATCATCGATCAATCTCTCCAAACACGATATCCAGCGTGCCAATAATGGCAACGGCGTCAGCCAGCATGTGGCCCCGCACCATTTCATCGAGTGCCGCCAAATGCACAAAGCCAGGCGCACGAATCTTCAAGCGGTAGGGCTTGTTGGCACCATCGCTGACAAGGTAGATGCCGAACTCACCCTTTGGATGTTCCACTGCCGCGTAAGCCTCACCTGCGGGCACATGCATGCCTTCGGTAAAGAGCTTGAAGTGGTGGATCAGCTCTTCCATGTTGGTCTTCATTGCCACGCGGCTTGGCGGAGCGACCTTATGGTTGTCCACAATCACCGGACCAGGATTGGCGCGCAACCAATCCACGCACTGCTTGATGATGCGGTTGGATTCACGCATCTCCTGCACACGCACGAGATAGCGGTCGTAGCTGTCGCCGGTCTTGCCGACCGGGATATCGAAATCAACGCGATCGTAGACTTCGTAGGGCTGCTTCTTGCGCAAATCCCAGGCAATACCAGAACCCCGCAACATAGGGCCGGTCATACCAAGATTGAGCGCACGCTCCGGACTCAGAACGCCGATTCCGACCGTGCGCTGCTTCCAGATGCGGTTATCGGTAAGCAGAGTTTCATACTCATCCACCAGACCAGGAAATCTCTTGGTGAAATCGTCAATGAAGTCCAGCAAGGAACCTTGCCTGGCCGCGTTCTGCTGCTCCAGCGACTTGGTGCCGCGGATCTTGCTGCGGTACTGAGGCATGGTGTCCGGCAAATCGCGATAAACGCCACCGGGACGGAAATAGGCCGCATGCATGCGGGCACCAGAAACCGCCTCGTAGATATCGAACAAATCCTCCCGCTCACGGAAGGTGTAGATCAAAATGGTAGAAGAGCCGCAATCGTTACCGTGCGAGCCGAGCCACATCAGGTGATTGAGCAACCGAGTGATCTCGGAGAACATCACACGGATATATTGCGCACGAATAGGCACCTCAATGCCCAGCAGCTTTTCAATAGCCAGGCAGTAGGCATGCTCGTTGCACATCATGGACACATAATCCAGCCGGTCCATATAAGGCAGCGACTGGATGAAGGTTTTGTGCTCTGCGAGTTTTTCTGTGGCGCGATGGAGCAGCCCGATATGAGGATCGGCACGTTGCACGACCTCACCATCAAGCTCCAGGACGAGCCTCAATACGCCGTGCGCAGCAGGATGCTGCGGCCCGAAGTTCAGGGTGTAATTCTTGATCTCAGCCATGAGTCAATAAGCCAAAGACGCTAAGCGCCCTTAGTGCACTCCCCCATAATTTTCTTCGCGAATGATGCGAGGCGTCACGTCGCGCGGTTCAATACTGACAGGCTCGTAGATCACGCGCTTGCGCTCAGCGTCATAGCGCATTTCGACATGACCTGTAAGTGGGAAATCCTTGCGGAACGGATGACCAATGAAGCCGTAGTCTGTCAGGATGCGACGCAGGTCGGTGTGACCCTCAAAAAGAATGCCGTAGAGGTCAAATGCCTCACGCTCATACCAGTTGGCCGAGTTCCACAACTCATTGACGGATGGAACCACCGGAAAGTCATCGTCAGCGCAGAACACACGGACACGCACGCGCTGATTCAAGCTCACAGAGATCAAATGGGAGACCACCGCATAGCGCGCGCCTTCCCAGATGCCATCGCCGTAGGCAGAATAATCCACGCCACACAGATCCAGGAGCTGCTCAAAGCGGCAGCCTTCGCTGTCGCGCAACAATTTCATGACCGAAAGGTATTCGGATGGGCCCACGGTTACCGTGACTTCGCCCAGAGCAATGGCCACATTCAGAGCCTGCTCACCAAGGACAGAAACGATTCTGTCCTTCAGCGCTGCTGGCGTGATTGCATAGTCAATTGATTTATCTGCCATGCTCAAACCCGCGCAATGGTGTTGGTGCGGCGTACTTTTTGCTGCAACTGGATGATGCCGTAGAGCAAAGCTTCAGCCGTCGGAGGGCAACCAGGCACGTACACATCCACCGGCACGATGCGATCACAACCGCGAACCACTGAATAGCTGTAGTGATAGTAGCCACCGCCATTGGCACAAGAGCCCATGGAGATAACCCAGCGCGGTTCGGCCATCTGGTCGTAAACCTTACGCAAGGCCGGAGCCATCTTGTTGCACAAAGTACCGGCAACAATCATCAAGTCAGACTGCCGGGGGCTGGCGCGAAACACCTCGGCGCCGAAACGGCCGATGTCGTAACGCGCTGCTGCCGCGTGCATCATCTCGACCGCGCAGCACGCCAAACCGAATGTCACCGGCCAAAGCGAACCCGTCTTGGCCCAGTTCATCACCGAGTCAAAACTCGTGGTGACGAAACCCTTTTCCATCATGCCTTCGATCATGGCCGTTATCCTGCGTATTGTGGGATTGCGTGGATCACGTGCACTGTCACTCCCAATCCAGCGCGCCCTTTTTCCACTCGTAAACAAAGCCGACGACAAGAATGGCCAGGAAGATCACCACAGCAATAAAGCCGGTGAGCCCGACATCCTTGAGCGCCACAGCCCATGGGAAAAGAAAAGCGATCTCCAGATCAAAAAGAATGAACAGAATGGCAACAAGGTAATAGCGCACATCAAACTTCATGCGCGCATCCTCGAATGCCTCGAATCCACACTCGTAAGGAGAGTTTTTGGCCGCATCGGGCCTGTTGGGACCGAGAAAAGCCCCCATACCAAGACACAAGGCACCGACAGCAAGACCGACCAAAATGAAGAGAAGGACGGGCAGGTATTGAGCCAGGTTCATGGGGTTTGCTCTCTCGCGACTGGAGGGGCGAACCCCTCAGTACTTTTATGGTGCCGTCGGCGAGACTCGAACTCGCACAGCTTTCGCCACTACCCCCTCAAGATAGCGTGTCTACCAATTTCACCACGACGGCTAAGTCTGCTTAGGTAAGCTCCTCTTTAAAGGGATTTAATGCCTACCGAATTAATCTAGGAGTTTACCCTGAAAAACCATCACTTCCAGGGTGCACGCAAGGTTTTTTAGACATCTTGCACGAAGCTTACTTGGAAGGGATCTGCCCTGCCCCCGAAGCGGCTGGCGCTGGAGGCGTAGCGGGGGTTTGCGCACCCGCTGCAGGCGCAGTGGAACTACCGCCAGGAATGGCATTGGCGCCTGTAGCAGCAGGAGCACCAGATGCTGCCTGTGACGCGGCGGGAGCCACGACCGCGGCACGATCCAGCACGCTGCCGCCTGTAGGTGCCGTTGAGCGAACCCCTACGCCAAAATAGGCCAGTGCGAGCGTACAGGCAAAAAACACAGTGGCAAGGCCAGCGGTCGCACGCGAGAGGAAGTTGGCACTGCCGCTGGCGCCGAACAGGCTGCCGGAACTGCCACTACCAAAAGCAGCGCCCATGTCCGCACCTTTTCCGTGCTGGATGAGGATCAAACCAATCATGACCAACGCTGAAATGATCTGAGCCGCGAGCAGCAAGTTCAAAACGATATTCATTCAATTACTCCAATATTCGGATTCGCTGACGGGGTCTTAAGCCCGTGCAGCAGCAATGATCTTCAAAAAGTCAGCAGACTTGAGCGATGCCCCGCCAATCAGGCCGCCATCAATGTCCGGCTGTGAAAGCAGTTCACCGGCGTTCGCCGCGTTCATGCTTCCGCCGTAGAGAATACGCACCCGGTCAGCGTGCTCCGTAGCGGCTTTGATCTGCGCACGCAGCACGGCATGAACATTTTGGGCTTGCAGAGGAGTCGCTGTCTGCCCGGTTCCGATAGCCCACACGGGCTCATATGCAACCACTATTTCACTGATGCAGTGACCATTCAGATGGATCACGGCCGACAGCTGACGCTTGACGATGAATTCGGTCATGCCGGATTCGCGCTCTCGCAGGGTTTCACCCACACAGACGATGGGCGTGATGCCTGCAGCCAGCGCTCGCTTGGCCTTGAGCGCGACGTGCACATCGTTCTCAGCCTGGTGCTGGCGACGCTCACTGTGACCTACGATGGCATACCGCACACCGTAGTCTTTCAGCATTTCAGCCGACACATCACCGGTGTAGGCGCCGTTTTCATTCATGGAAACGTTCTGCACCCCGAGCTCAATAGGCGAGCCGGCCAACAGGTTCTGCAGTTGGGCCACATAAATGCCGGGTGGGCATAGGGCGACGTCACACGCAGGTTGCCCAATACCTTCCAGCAATTCGCGCACGAGCGCGTCGTTGCTGGCCAGGCTGCCGTTCATTTTCCAGTTACCGACGATCAGTTTCCTACTCATATCGCCATCCTTGTCAGTATTCTCATGATGCCTGCCAGTCCAGCACGATTTTTCCGATGTGCTGGTTGCTCTGCATCAACGCATGCGCGCGGGCAGCACCGCTAGGCATTCCGCCCTCGGCCAGCAAAGCCGGAAATACGCTGTGAATCACAGGTTTGATACGTCCGCTTTCCAGCCAAGGCCATACATTGGCCTTGAGCGCCTTTGCAATGGCCCCTTTGAATGCAATGGGACGAGGGCGTAATGTAGAGCCTGTGATGACCAAACGCTTGCGCAGCACTAAACCAGCGTTGAATTCCGCCTTGACCCCGCCTTGAACCGCAATGATGACCAGGCGACCGTCTTCAGCCAGACACTCGATTTCACGGCGAACGTATTCACCTGCCACCATATCCAGGACAACGTCGACGCCTTTACCAGCGGTCAGCTTCCTGACCTCTTCGGCAAAGTCCGTGGTCCTGTAATTAATGGCGTGATCGGCGCCAAGCGCAAGCATGGCAGCACATTTTTCATCAGACCCAGCAGTCGCAATCACGATGGCGCCAGCAGCCTTACCCATCTGGATCGCGGTCACACCTATGCCGCTGGTTCCACCTTGAATCAACAAGGTTTCTCCAGACTGCAAACGCCCCCGGTCGAACACATTGCTCCACACTGTGAAAAAGGTCTCAGGCAGAGAAGCAGCTTCGACATCGGAAAGCCCGCGAGGAACAGGTAAGCATTGCGCCACAGGAGCCACACATTGCTCGGCATACCCACCACCTGCAACCAGCGCGCAAACGCGATCGCCCACGGCCAGGCCGGCAGCTTGCATGGCCTCGAAATCTCCCGATTCGATGACGCCAGCGACTTCAAGCCCCGGTAGATCCGAAGCACCTGGAGGAACGGGATAGTTTCCGGTCCGCTGCAGGACGTCCGGGCGATTGACGCCGGACGCCGTGACTCGGATCAGCACCTCACCCTGCCCGACCGCAGGCGCGCTGCGCTCCGCAGGCACCAGGACCTCGGGAGCGCCGTACTCTCGGATTTCAATGCATTTCATACGCGAATGACCATTCACAGGCAAGTGTGGAGGCAGGCGCCGGGCGGTTGCTCCAACCGCGCCGGCACGGGCATCACTGTTGCTGTTGCTGCTGCTGATCAGCCGAGCGGTCCTCAGCGACGCGATTTTCACGCTCTGCGCGGGGTGGACGGTCACCACGATCGCCACGATCGCCACGATCGCCACGATCGCCACGATCGCCACGATCGCCACGGTCACCGCGGTCGCCACGGTCATCTCGGTCATCACGTGCCGGACGGTCAAGCAGCGCCTTCATGGACAGCTTGATACGGCCTTTTTCGTCAGTTTCGAGCACTTTAACGCGCACGATCTGACCTTCCTGGAGATAGTCAGAGACCTTTTCCACTCGCTCGTGGGCGATTTGGCTGATGTGGAGCAAGCCATCCTTGCCAGGCAACACGTTGACCAGGGCGCCGAAATCGAGCAGTTTGACCACTGGACCTTCATACACCTTGCCAACCTCAGCTTCAGCTGTGATTTCTTCAATACGGCGCTTGGCGTCGTCAGCCTTGGCGGCATCGCTGCTGGCGATGGTGATGGTGCCGTCTTCTTCGATATTGATCTGGCAGCCGGTTTCTTCGGTCAACGCACGAATGGTAGCGCCGCCCTTGCCGATCACGTCGCGGATCTTCTCAGGGTTGATCTTCATGGTGAAGAGCTTGGGTGCAAAGCTGGAAACCTCGGTTTTCGCCTCTCCCATGGCTTCCTGCATCTTTCCAAGGATGTGCATGCGCGCTTCCTTGGCTTGCGCCAGAGCAACTTGCATGATTTCCTTGGTGATTCCCTGGATTTTGATGTCCATCTGCAGGGCAGTAATACCGTTGGTCGTACCGGCCACCTTGAAGTCCATGTCACCCAGGTGATCTTCATCGCCCAGAATATCCGTCAGGACGGCGAACTTGTTGCCTTCCTTGATGAGGCCCATGGCGATACCTGCCACGTGCGCTTTCATTGGCACGCCGGCATCCATCATGGCGAGGCAGCCACCGCAGACCGACGCCATGGAGGAAGAGCCATTGGATTCGGTAATTTCACTCACCACACGAACGGTGTAGGGGAATTCCTCTTTGCTCGGCAAGCAGGCCACCAGTGCGCGCTTGGCCAGACGGCCGTGGCCGACTTCGCGGCGCTTTGTAGAGCCCATGCGGCCCACTTCGCCAGTGGCAAAGGGAGGCATGTTGTAGTGAAACAGAAAGCGGTCTTCAAACTCACCGGCCAGCGCATCGATGCGTTGAGCATCGCGTTCTGTACCCAGCGTAGTCACGACCAGAGCCTGGGTTTCGCCGCGGGTGAACAGCGAAGAACCATGCGTGCGTGGCAACACGCTGTTGCGGATCTCGATAGGACGCACAGTACGTGTGTCACGGCCATCGATACGGGGCTCACCCGCCAGAATCTGACCACGGACGATTTTGGCCTCTTGCTCAAACAGCAGGTTGTCGAGCTTGACCTCGTCAAACTCGGCGCCCTCGCCTTTCAAGGCTGTTTTAACGGAAGCGTATGCGTCACGTACGGCATGTGTACGGGCTTGCTTGCTGCGAATCTGGTAAGCGTCACGCAGTTTGCCTTCGGCCAGCGTGCCCACTTTTTCGATAAAAGGCTCATCCTTGACTTCAGGTGCCCAGGCACCGGTTTCAGTCCACAGCGGCTTGCCCGCTTCGCGCACCAATTCGTGAATGGCGTTGATGGCAATCTTGCCTTGATCGTGGCCGAACACCACGGCGCCCAGCATGACGTCCTCAGGCAGCTGCTGCGCTTCGGATTCCACCATCAGCACGGCGTTTTCCGTACCAGCCACCACCAGGTCCATCTGGCTGTTCTCGCGCTCGGAGCGTGCGGGGTTCAGGACATACTGACCGTTGATGTAGCCCACGCGTGCGGCGCCTATGGGGCCGTTGAAAGGAACACCGCTCACTGACAGAGCAGCGCTGACAGCGATCATGGCGGCGATATCGGCATCCACCTCAGGATTCAAGGAAACGGTGTGGATGACCACATGCACTTCGTTGAAGAAGCCTTCTGGGAAGAGTGGGCGGATCGGGCGGTCGATCAGGCGGCTGGTGAGCGTTTCGAGTTCGCTGGGCTTGGCTTCACGCTTGAAAAAGCTGCCGGGAATCTTGCCTGCTGCGTAAGTTTTCTCGATGTAATCGACCGTCAGCGGAAAGAAGTCCTGGCCAGGTTTGGACGACTTGCTTGCCACAACGGTGGCCAGCACCACGGTGCCGTCGATGTTGACCAGCACAGCGCCCGTGGATTGGCGAGCGATCTCACCCGTCTCCATGACGACGGTCTTGTCACCCCATTGGAAGGACTTCGTGACTTTATTGAACATGCTCATGTTTGCTCCTGGGTAAATTGGCAGCTCACAACGGAGCTGCGGAAGCTGAAGCCCGATTCAGAACACGATGCCATTCAAGCAAGCACCTCAGGACCAGAGGAGATTGTTGGAATGACACAGCTTCGCTCCAAAGCCGAACTTCTCGGAAAAAAAGTAAAAAAACGCCTGAGCCAAGCGAAGGCTTCAGGCGTTTTTCATTGAGCGCAGCTTACTTACGCAGACCAAGCTTGGCGATGAGTGCCAAGTAACGGTCGGCATCCTTGGACTTGAGATAGTCCAGCAGCTTACGGCGACGGCTCACCATGCGCAGCAGACCGCGACGGCCATGGTGATCCTTGGCGTGTTGTTTGAAATGGGGTGTCAGCTCGTTGATACGAGCGGTCAGCAGGCCCACTTGCACTTCTGGGCTACCAGTATCGTTGGCAGCGCGTGCGTTATCCTTGACCACTGCGGCCTTGTTCTCTTTGGAGATCATTCTCTTACCTTCGTTCCAAATGGTTTGACTTGCGTGGTGCGCCGGAACTGCACGCCACGTGCGTTTTGCGGAAATGCAAAACCTGTCGATTATAGCGGCACTTCGATAAAGGAATGAACCGACCGACTTGACAGACTCATTTACCGGGGTTGGGTCAAGGCAAGCTCTGCCAGCCATCGGGAAAGGCGCCGAACCCCCTCCTCCAGCCGGGTGATGTCTTTTGACGCGAAGCACCAGCGAAGCCAGCCTTCGGCTTCAGGTGCAAATGCGACGCCGGGTGCCAGGCCCAAACCAGCCTCCGCCACCAGACGCTTGGCAAGCTCCAGCGAATCATCATGGCCCTCTATGCGTAGGAAAGCATACATTCCTCCCGGTGCCAGGCTGGTCTTGACGCCGGGCAGCCCCTTGAGCAGCGGCACCAAGGTGTCTCGACATTTCTTCAGGTGGGCCACCACAGCTGGCGTGATGGCTTCTTGCGATTGCATGGCCGCCAAAGCGGCCCGTTGCACGAAAACCGGGGCGCAGGAGGTATTGAACTCCAGCAGCTTGCCTACCTGCGGCGTCATCGCTGGAGGCATCACCAACCAGCCCAGGCGCCATCCCGTCATCAAGAAACTTTTGGAGAAGCTTTGCACCACCACCAGCCTATCCTCTGGTCTCGCAAGATCGAGAAAGCTCGGCGCCGCCCCATCGGGGGTGTCGCCAGCGTAATAAAGGCGCTCATAGACCTCGTCTGAAAGAATCCATGTGCCGGTTTGCCGACAGTGATCGAGAATTTGCTGCTGTTCGGCTCTGGAGAGCGTCCACCCCGTGGGATTATTGGGCGAGTTGACGATTAACAGGCGGGTTTCGGGGGTTATGGCGGCTAAAAGGCCGGGGACATCCAGGCGCCAGACACCTTCTTCATCGGGAGCCAGGGCAACGCAACGCAGCTTGGCCCCCAGAATGAGCGGTTGCGCTGTGAGATTCGGCCACACGGGCGTGACAGCCACGACTTCGTCTCCAGCATCGACCAGGGTCTGCATGGCGACAAAAAGCGCACTCACCCCGCCGGAGGTCACAGCCAGGCGATCTGTACTGATTGGGCCATGCAAACTGCTCATATAGCGGGACAACTCCTCGCGCAGCACTGGCAGACCCAAGTTATGGGAATAGAAAGTCTCCCCGGCCTGCAGCGAGGCAATGCCTGCCTGCCGTATGGCTTCCGGCGTGACTTCATCGCTTTCGCCGAACCAGAAGGGCAGCACATCGGCCCGCCCCATACCGGCGTTGGCGACTTCGCGGATGCGGGATTCTTCGAGCTTCAATATGGCTTGGCGCATGGTAACGTGTTCAACTTTTTTTTCGGACTGACTTCAAAGCGGACTCGCATCTGAGCGGAAGGCCACTTGGAGCGGGCTCCATTTTCCATGACTCAAGCAACTAGAGCATCCCCTACTGTCACCTTGGCAGCCTTATTCCTGATGACCGCCATGATGGTCACCGCTCCCGCACACGCTGCTCGCAAAAAGCGTGATCCCCGCTCCGAGGCCTGCGCCGAAGAACTTGATCGAGGCTGCGCGCAACGCGCACGCCAGTCCCCTCACGTGAAGTTTGAGCGCCAGAGCCGTGAAAGCGCGCGCGATAAGGAGCGCAGGTTGATACGCGAATGCCGCAGCAGACCCAATGCCGGGGCTTGCCTGGGGTATGGGATTTAAACGTCGAACGATCCAGGGAGCCTCTCGGTTTTGCAGAGGCTCCTTAAATTTCTTCAAGCCCTGAGTAGATCGTCGCGCCGGCATGGATGATGCGCTTTGCATACTCCTTCAGCAATGATGGCTCTTCAATGCCCAAGGTTATGCGCACAGTTTCTCCACACTCACCAAAATTGGTGATATTGAATCCAAAGCTTGAGCGATCAACCGCGGACAAATCTTCAAATACGGGAAGGAATTTGGCCTCATAGAGTTCGGCATTGAGCGCTGCTCGCTCTTGGCTGGATACTTCGGCCTCGGTTTTCCTCAAGGTTTTGGCCAGATACGCATCCGTGAGCCTGAAACTCACATAAACGGTCTTTTCGTCCGTGTTGACGCATATCTCATAAGCATTTTTCCTGCCGTGGCCCCATGCAATCTCTGCCTCGAGCAGGGTACGGAGTAAAGCCGTATTCCTTCTGACTTTCTCAAGGTAGGCCAGGGAATACTGCAGATTTTTTCCGGAGAGCATGCGTGCGATATAGCCCTCGTCACCTTTTGGGACATACATGCGTTTGTCAACCATACTGGCTTGGAAATCAGCCCAATATGGCTGCTGATTGAAAATCGCGGCATAGCCGATATTGACCAGATCCATTCCGTTCTGAACGAACTTGGTGCCACTTTGCAGAAAGATCAGATTCAGGCGACCAGATTCAATGTGAGGTTTGGCTGCAAGAAGCGTCTCTCTGATTTGCGACTCGCCGAGATGGCTCAGGGTGACGTCCATGACAACGGTGCATTGACGCGGGCCGTCGAACCCGCTCTTGAGTTCGCGGGGAAAGAGATGATGGATGAGCGCAACAGGGTCATGCGCATGCACACTGAACTGAGCCGCATTGTTGGGATGCGGCTCCAGGACAACGAAGTCTTTCTCGATCAAGCCCGGATCTGTCACCCAGTCAAAACAGACAGGATCTTTGAAAAGACCTGGCGTTTCGTAGTATCCACCCGCCAAGTAAGCGACCGAGTTCTGCCCCGGCAGAGAAGCATAAATCTGCTCCAGCATGGCCAGGGCGTGAGGCGCGCGCTCAACTGTCAAAAGCTTGCTCAGCGCCTGCGCATCATCCATGGACAAGCCTGCGGTCCCGCCTGCAGGTGCGCTCAAAAGCAGAGATTCGACAGAACTTCGAAGCCCAGGACCTCTTCCGGCCCAGTCCTGTTGAAACAGGATTACTCTATGAATGTCCTGCATCGCCTGATAAAAATGCTCCATCAGCAAGGACCAGGCTTGCGGCTGGCTCTGCGCGCCTGCCATGATGCCCGCCTTGAATATCAGGTGTGCGGCATCCTCTAGTGTGTCTGTCAGGTCCCCACAAATCGTGGCTGGCAGACTGGGTTTCGCAAACTCCTCAATATCACCCATCAGATGGGATATGACCTGAATGTTTTGGACTAAAAAAAAGGGCAGTCCTTCAGTGCCGGCATTCAAACAATTCTCATAAGCCTGCCTGAGCCATTTGAGCTGCTCAAGAGAACTTCCCACCAGGGGATCAGACTCCTCCAGAACCATCAAGGTATTGGGCGCCAGATGGGTTTCAAAAAGCCCGCGTTGAACCGCCGTCGCTGATTCGCCGTGGAACGCGTTGTTCAGGGATTTCAACGCCCCGAGGATGTCACCTTCGCTGATTTTTCTCACCAGGCTCTGGGCACAGATCTCAGCGCATTCGCTCGGTGATGCACGCAAACCCTGGCGACCCAAATGGCCATCCATCTCGTCCAGGGTGACGCTCGTTTTGAGGATCAGTTGCACACGCAAGGACTCGATGTAGACGCTATGAAGACCCGAGAGGTGCAGGTTGTCCACGCCAGAAAGGCGTGTGAGCGTCATCCCTTTGTACTCCACGGCTCGGCTCACTGGGAAGACTAGAAAATCGTCCAGTTGCTGTGCTTTTTCCTTGAGCGCGTCTCGAAGCTGTTCGGTGCGCATGTCTGCAGCAGCCATCCAGAGGCCAGTGCGGACGGCCCGGCTATAGCCTTCCCGAACCAGGGGCGAGCGTGAGCGGTCCAATCGATCCGCATCCCCACTCCGATAGGTTGCCTGCAACTGCCCTCTCATGAGCTCTGACTTGAGCAGCTTTTCATACCGATTGGAATCTTGCCGAAACTCCTCTTTATTGAACGCCCTGCTGCCCAGGAGACTGAGCGTGCCCGCAAATGAATGGAACCAGTTTCTGATGGATTTGGCGTGCGGTGTCAGTTTCTCCACCAGCTTGAAAGACTCGCCGATATTGGAGCGGACCAGCTCGCAAGCGAATACATCCGAAGGCGCTGAAACCTGCGGCGAGGCAGGACTGGACTGGAAAATCAGGCCCTGATCGAGTTCAGCCATCCAATTGGAGTCGCGCTTCAACCCTTCGCACGAACGACTCATTTCAATTTTTTTATCCGCTGTCTTTGCGGGCGATGTGGACCTACAACCGCTGTAAATGGTCGATATCTCCCCGAATCCTGGCATGCCTTCTCCTGAACAAGGCGGTGCCTCCAGGAGGCCTGTCGGACTTGGAAATCGCCGGCTGCAAATGGACCGCTGCGGCCCATTTTCGCTTTCGGCGCTCCAAGTCCGACAGGCTCCTAGCACACGCGCGAAACCAGACTACCTCTTGGCAGCCATGCCAATGAGTCACAAAAATGGTGATGAGGTTCCATCTGGCGAAAAAACGCCAAGATGATCTTGCGCACAACTACCAGCGCCGCTTCGATTGAAATCGGCGGCACAACAAAAAAACCGAGGCGCACCTCGGTTTTTAGTTGACCAACGATCTTTACCCGATATGTACAGGTACAAAAATGCGTTGGCCATCGCGCTGAATCAGCAGGGCCACGGATTTGTCAGCCTTGGCGATCACGCTGCGAGCCTGATCGGCGTTGCTGACCGGCTGCCCATTGATCGACACCAGGACGTCACCGGCTTGCACACCCGCCAACGCGGCTGGTCCCGCGGCTTGCTCTATGAGCAGCCCACCTTCCACCTGGGCTTGTTGCCTCTCTTGCGGTGCCAACGGGCGAAGCGATAAACCAAGCTTTCCCTTCTGCACGTTGGCCGCGTCAGCCACCTGCTCTGTCTTGTCTTTGCTGCCACTCAACCGGGCTGTGACCTTTTCCGAACGGCCCGCACGCCAGATATCGAAGGTGACGCTGTCACCAGGCTTGGCCATGCCAATCTGCGCAGGAAGGTCGCCAGAAGCCACGATGGGCTGGCCGTTGGCTTGCAAGATGACGTCTCCCGTCCTCAGCCCCGCGAGTTCAGCTGCGCTGCCTTTTTCAACGTTCGCGATCAAAGCTCCTTCGGGTTTTGGCAGCTTGAAGGAATCAGCAAACGCCTGATTGACCTCCTGCACGGCCACGCCCAGTCGCGCATGCTCGACCTTGCCAGTCGCCACGATTTGGTCCTTCACCTTGGCGGCCAACTCGATGGGAATCGCAAAGGACACGCCCTGATATCCACCTGAGCGGCTGTAGATCTGCGAATTGATCCCGACGACCTCGCCCACCGAGTTGAACAGGGGCCCGCCCGAATTGCCCGGATTCACGGGGACATCGGTCTGGATGAACGGAACGGCACTGTCATCTGGAAGCGAGCGGCCTTTGGCACTGACCACACCGGCTGTCACTGTATTCTCAAAGCCAAATGGCGAGCCAATGGCGAGCACCCATTCGCCCTGCTGGAGGTTTTTACTGCTTCCCAGCGGCACAGTGGGCAGTCCTTTGGCATCGATCTTGAGCACTGCGACGTCCGTTTTGGGGTCCGCGCCAAGGACCTTGGCCCGGAATTCGCGCCGGTCGGTCAGCTTCACGGTGACCTCTTTAGCGCCTCGCACGACGTGGGCATTGGTCATGATCAGACCATCCGGACTGATGATGAAACCAGAGCCTACGCCGCGTGCGGGCATCTGCGGCGCCGCACCGCCTCTCTGGCCTGGGATCTGCCCGAACATACCAGGAGGAATGCCAAACTGGCGCAGCAAATCGTCCATGGAGCCTTCCTGTCCGCGCCGTTGCCGCGCTTGTGGCGCAGGCGCTTCATCTTCGTCATCGTCAGAGACTCTCTGCGTGCCACTGGTGCTGATGTTGACCACTGCAGGGCCATTTCGCGCCGTGATCGAGGCAAAACTTGGAAGGGTCTGGGTGGCTGCCGTGCCGGGGGCAGCTACCAAAGCGCCGGCCACGGGCGAAGATTGCGCCTGTGCTGGTGAGCTCATACGGTCCACTGCTGTCACACCTGCGCCGCCCAGCACGCCGGCAGCCAAAAGTGCAATGACGAGTTTTTTTGACTTCAGCTCGATCGTGTTCATGTCTGTGTCCTTTTCGGTTTATTCAATCGGGCCGCCAGTTGACGGTTGCATCGAATATGACGAAGGACACTTAGGCGAGGCTTAGGACCCGATCAGGAAATGTCACGGTGACCTTCAAGCCGCCCAGGGAAGGCGAATCTTCCAGTCGCACCTGCGCACCATGCCTGTCTGCCACTGCCTTGACGATTGCCAGGCCCAGGCCGCTACCATGCCCTGCTGCACCAGAAACCCGGTAGAAACGATCGAGCACCCGCTGGCGCTCCTCGGGCGGAATGCCAGGGCCGGAGTCTTCCACGGCAAGCCAAGGCTGCAGGGCTTTCGAGCCCGGGCTTTTTGGTTCGTCCACGTCCGTGAGGCCACGCCCCACCTGCACTTGAACCCGCCCTCCCTGTGGTGTGTGGCGCAAGGCGTTTTCAAGCAGATTGCGCAGGAGCACAGCCAAAGCCTGAGGTTGGCCGGAGACGATGGTCTCGTCATCTGGGGATGGGAGTACGACCAGAGTGATGCCTCGGGCTGCGGCATCGGCCGCGAACTCCTCCCGCGTCGCCTGGGCCAATCGGTTCAGATCTACGGTTGTGTGAGGTATTGCGTCACCCTGGCCACCTTCCTGTCTGGCGAGCGCGAGCAGTTGTTCGACCAAGCGCGTGGCCCGGTCGATGCCTGACAGCAGTCTCTCGCTCGCCACTCGACGAGCCTCGGATCCTTCAGCGCGTTGCAGGCTCTGCAATTGCAAGCGCAGCGCCGCCAGGGGCGAACGCAGCTCATGCGCTGCGTCGCCGGTAAAGTTCTGCAGTGCGTCCCACGCGGCTGCAAGACGCGACAGCAAGCCATTCATCTCCGTCACCAGCGGGAGTACTTCAGCCGGCAGGCCGTCTATAGCCAAGGAAGCCAGGTCATCGGCGCGCCGCGCAGCCACCTGGTGGCGCAATCGTTCCACAGGCGCCAACGCGTGCCCGATCACCCACCACACAATCAGCATAAGCAAGGGTGCCAAAGCTGCAATGGGAATGACCGCCCGGAGCGCAAGTCTTCCCGCAATCTGCCGCCGGGACGCAAGATCCTGGGCAATCTGGATCACCTGCAAGGGCGTCTGCAACGCATAAACCCGATAGATGGTCCCAGCCGCGCGCACGTCGGCAAAGCCCAACACCGCCTGCTGAGGCAGCAGCCGCGCAGAACGCGAACGATAAAGCATGGTCCCGTCCGCACGCCAGATCTGGATGATGAGGTGATCCGCCCCAGAGCCCTGGGCGAATGCATCGTCACCGAGGACCGCGGAAGCCAAGCCTCCGGTCAAGGAAAGGGCTATGCGCTCCATCTGGGCATCAAACACAGCCTCGGTTTCCGTACTGGCGGTCCGCCAGGTCATGGCCGCCTGCACGCAGGCGATGACCAGCACGGCCAGCAGCAGGAGGCTGGTCAAGCGCTTGCGCAACGAAGGTGCGGGCTTCGAGGTGCGTTCTGATGGCATCAAGGCCGGAATCAAAGCCTGTTCGCCATGTTCGCCGTGTTGGCCGTACCCGCGGTGGTGAGAGGCGGCACCCGATAGCCAAGGCCCCGCTGGTTTTCGATCAAGCCAGCACCCAGCTTCTTGCGGACACCGTGGATATAGACCTCAACCGCGTTGGAACTGATGTCGTCACGCCAGGAGTAGAGCTTTTCCTCCAGTTGCGCACGTGAAAGCACGCGCCCTGGCCGCGCCAGAAGAGGCTCCAGTACGGCCCATTCACGGGCGGACAATGTGACGGGCTCGCCTGCCAACGTGACTTCCCGCGTGGCTGGCTTGATGGTCACCTCACCCCATTCGTAGGCGGGTTCAGCCCGCCCATCGGCCCTGCGCAAGAGCGCCCGAATGCGCGCGAGGAGCTCATCCAGGTCATAGGGCTTGATAATGTAATCATCCGCACCGGCATCCAGACCCGCAACACGCTCGGAAACGGAGTCGCGCGCGGTGGCTATCAAAACCGGTAATCTCTGTTTGCGCGCCCGCAAAGTCCGCAGGACCTCTATGCCATCTTTGCGCGGCAAGCCGAGATCCAACAGCAATAAGTCATAGTGCGTGGTTGCCAGCGCCGTTTCGGCCATGGCACCGTCTTTGACCCAATCGACGGCCCACCCTTCGATGCGCAGTGCGTCCAGCACCACTTCGCCGATCATCGTGTCGTCTTCGGTCAGCAGAATACGCATCTACGCTATTTTGTCCTTTTTTTCCGCTATGTGCCAAACCGCCCGTTAGACTTGAGAGTCACATGGATTTGCTGACACTTCTTCTACTGCCCTTCGCTGGCGCCATTGTTGCCGCCCTGCTACCCACCCATGCGCGTAACACCGCAGCTACGCTGTCCGCGCTTGTAGCAGGTGCTGCCCTGGTTACCACGGCCCTGATGTTCCCCGAATTGCAGCAAGGCCAAGTGCTGCGCCAGGAGGTCTCGTGGATACCCTCCGCAGGTCTGAACCTGGTGCTGCGGGTGGATGGATTTGCCTGGATGTTCGTCACCCTGGTGACCGGCATCGGCCTGCTGGTGGCGCTGTATGCGCGCTACTACATGAGCAAGGAAGATCCAGTTCCACGCTTTTTCTCCTTCTTCCTGGCCTTCATGGGCGCCATGATGGGAGTGGTGATTTCTGGCAACCTGATTCAGCTGGTCTTCTTCTGGGAACTCACCAGCCTGTTCAGCTTTCTGCTTATCGGCTATTGGCACCATCGCAAGGACGCACGCAGAGGTGCCCGCATGGCACTCACCATTACGGGTGCAGGCGGATTGTGCTTGCTGGCTGGCGTGCTCATCCTTGGTCATATCGTGGGCAGCTACGATCTGGACGCCACCCTGGGGGCAGGCGATCGAATTCGTGCGCATTCACTCTATACGCCGATGCTGGTGTTGGTGCTGTTGGGGGCACTGACCAAAAGCGCTCAATTCCCGTTTCAGTTCTGGCTGCCGCATGCCATGGCTGCGCCTACCCCGGTATCGGCCTATCTTCATTCCGCCACCATGGTGAAGGCAGGCGTGTTTCTGATGGCTCGGCTCTGGCCCGCGTTGGCCGGTACTGAGCAGTGGTTCTGGCTGGTCGGGGGGGCTGGCCTCATCACCCTGGTGCTGGGCGCCTATGCGGCGATGTTCCAGAACGATCTGAAGGGCCTGCTGGCCTATTCCACTATCAGTCACCTGGGCCTGATCACCCTTCTGCTGGGTCTGAACCGCGATCTGGCAGCTGTGGCGGCGGTGTTTCACATCATCAACCACGCCACCTTCAAGGCCTCCCTGTTCATGGCGGCCGGCATCATCGACCACGAAACCGGCACCCGGGACATACGTCGACTCAACGGGCTGTATCAGGCGATGCCCATCACCGGGACGTTAGCGCTGGTGGCCAGTGCAGCCATGGCCGGCGTTCCGCTCATGAACGGTTTTCTCTCCAAGGAAATGTTCTTTGCGGAGACCATCGACCTGCACGCCCTACCCTGGCTCGACTACGGTTTGCCCATAGCGGCCACAGTGGCGGGCATATTCGCCGTCACGTATTCGCTTCGCTTCTCCTGGGATATTCTGTTCGGCAAACCGTCCAACGATTTACCGCGCGAGCCGCATGAACCCGTGCGCTGGATGCGTGTTCCGGTAGAAGTTCTGGTGCTGCTGTGCCTGTTGGTGGGTATTTTTCCTCAGTGGACCATCGGTCTGGCGCTCGATGTCGCAGCCCGTCCTGTAGTAGGCGGCGCTCTGCCTACCTATAGCCTGGCGGTTTGGCACGGTATCAATCGGCCACTGGTCATGAGCCTGGTCGCGCTGGCAGGCGGCGTCGTGCTTTACATGCTTTTGCGCCGGCAACTTGAAACAGGACGGTTTGACCAGCCGCCACTCATCCACCGCCTGGATGGGCAGGCACTGTTTCAGCGCACCCTGGTCATGCTGGACAAGATCGCACGGGCGTTACTCAAACTGTTTTCCTCTGCCCGTCTGCAACCGCAGATGTTGCTGGTGGTGCTGGCGGCCATTGTGGCGGCCTGGGCATCCCTGCGCCATGGGATTGCCTGGGGTGACCGCACTCGAGTGCCTGGTACTGTGGCGATGGCCCTGCTATGGATCATGGGCTGCATTTGCGGCGTAGCTGCAGCCAATCAGGCGAAGTTTCACCGCCTGGCCGCCTTAATTCTCATAGGAGGCGTGGGCTTGATCGTCAGCCTGACCTTCATGTGGTTTTCTGCCCCTGATCTGGCGCTGACCCAACTGGCGGTAGAGGTGGTGACCACCATACTGTTCCTGCTCGGACTGCGCTGGATGCCTAAACGGTTGCCGGTAGATGAGGCTTCGCCCAGCGTGCGTACGCGCTTGCGGCGTCTGCGTGACTTGGTGGTGTCTTTGGTGGCCGGCGGCGGTATGGCCGCACTGGCCTACGCCATGATGACGCGGCCCGCACCGCAGAGCATTTCTCCATTCTTCATTGACCGAGCACTGCCTGAAGGCGGTGGCACGAATGTCATCAATGTCATGTTGGTGGACTTCCGTGGATTTGACACCATGGGCGAAGTCACCGTGCTGGGAATTGTGGCGCTCACCATATACGCGCTGCTGCGCAGATTCAGGCCGCCAGGCGAGGTCAGCGAACTTCCCCCGCAGCAGCGGGCGGTGCCCCCTGATCTGGCCACTGACCTGATCAACCCACGTATCGCACAAGACACAGCCTTGGGCTACATGATGGTGCCTGCCGCGCTGGTGCGTCTTCTGCTGCCCATTGCCGGGCTGGTTGCCGCCTATCTGTTCATGCGCGGACACAATGAACCCGGCGGAGGCTTTGTAGCCGGGCTGGTCGTATCCATTGCTTTCCTCACGCAGTACATCGTCGCAGGCACGCACTGGGTGGAAGCCAATCTTCAGTTGAAGGTGATCCGCTGGATTGCCATCGGCATGTTCCTGGCCTTGTGCTGTGGACTGGGCTCCTTGTTCTTCGGTTATCCGTTCCTGACAACGCACACCGCCCACATGACACTTCCACTCGTGGGTGAAATACACATTGCGAGCGCTCTGTTCTTCGACGCGGGTGTGTTTGCAGTGGTCGTCGGCTCCACCTTGCTCATTTTGACGGCGCTGGCTCACCAATCAGTTCGTAGCCACAGGAAGCCGGCGAAGAAGGACGATGCAGAAGCTGGCGCAGGATCTTCGGCAGCCGGCGAGTCGGAACCGGGTAAAGGCAGTCCCCTGGCCGCCTCCGGAGGGACATTGAATTCAGGGCGAATCGATGCGCAGAGAGGAAGGGCGCTCTAATGGAAATCATTCTTGCCATGGTCATTGGGATCCTGGGTGGCTCGGGGGTATGGCTTGTCCTGCGTCCACGGACTTTTCAGGTCTTGATGGGCCTCAGCCTGCTCTCTTACGCCGTGAACCTGTTCATTTTTGCAATGGGCAGCCTTTCACTGGATAAGGAGCCCATCGTGACACCGGGCCTGGTGCCCAATCTGGAAAATTACACCGACCCCCTGCCCCAGGCGCTGGTCCTGACGGCGATCGTCATCGGCTTTGCTACCTCTGCTCTGTTTCTGGTGGTGTTGATGGCCTCAAGGGGTCTGTCTGGCACTGACCACGTCGACGGCGAGGAACGCGAATGAGTCGGTTGATTGAATGGCTGATGCCGCATCTGATCGTCGTCCCGGTCTTGCTGCCCATGGGGACGGCCATCTTAATGCTGCTGCTGGGAGACACGCGTCGACCGATCAAAGCGGTGGTCAATGTGGTTTCCTGCTTGCTGGGACTGTTCGTAGCGATCGCCTTGGTCTACTGGGCTCAAAGGATGGGAGGCCCGCAGGCGGTGGGTGTCTACCTGCCTTCCAATTGGCCGGTGCCCTACGGCATTGTGCTGGTGGTGGACCGCCTTTCCGCCATGATGCTGCTGCTTTCGTCGATTCTGGGCCTGGGGGGCCTGCTGTTTGCGGTAGCTCGCTGGCACAAGGCCGGTGTTCATTTTCATCCCCTCTTTCAGTTGCAATTGATGGGTCTGAACGGCGCATTCCTTACAGCGGATCTGTTCAACCTGTTCGTTTTCTTCGAGATCATGCTGACGGCCTCTTACGGCTTGCTGCTGCACGGATCAGGCTGGCCACGTGTGCGCTCCGGCCTGCACTACATCGCCGTGAACCTCCTGGCGTCTACCTTGTTCCTGATTGGTGTGGCCATTCTGTACGGCGTGACAGGAACACTCAATCTGGCCGACATGGCCATCATGGTGCCGGCCATCAGCGAAGGTGACCGTGGCCTGTTGCACGCAGGCGCGGCCATTCTGGCTATCGCGTTCCTGGTGAAAGCCGGTGCCTGGCCACTCAACTTCTGGTTGGCACCTGCCTACTCATCTGCCTCGGCTCCAGTGGCGGCCTTGTTCGCCATCATGACCAAGTTGGGAATCTACTCAGTGCTCAGGGTCTGGACGCTGCTTTTCCCTCAGGATGCAGGTGTTTCGGCTCTCTTTGGCGGTTCGGCATTGATATGGATAGGCCTGGCCACACTGGCATTTGGAGCCATTGGCATCATGGCGACACAGCGTCTGACGCGGATGGCGGCATTCTGCGTGGTGCTCTCCTCGGGCACTCTCATGGCCGCACTGGGCTTCGGTCAACCGGCGGTGACTGGTGGCGCACTGTATTACGCCTTGGGATCGACCCTGGCGATCAGTGCGTTTTTTCTGTTGATCGAGCTCATTGAGCGTTCCCGCGAGGAAGACGAGAAGCCAGCTTACGTCAGCGAACTGGAGATGGATGAAGCGTTCGGCTACCCGATTGACCTGGTACCCGCACGTGATGTCAACCTGGATGATGACGAAACCGCACTCATTGGCCGGGCGATCCCGGCTGCCATGGCCTTTCTAGGCCTCGCATTCATTGCCTGCGTCCTGACCATAGCCGGCCTGCCGCCGCTCTCAGGTTTCGTCGGCAAGTTCATCATGCTCTCCGCGTTGCTCAACCCTGCGGGCTTGGGCCATGGCGTGGGCAGCTCGCCCGAACTGGCGGAGTGGGCGCTTCTCATACTGCTGATCAGCGGCGGCCTGCTGACCACTATCGCGCTGTCGCGCGCCGGAGTCCGGTATTTCTGGGCGCCGCAGGATCGCCCCGTTCCCAGACTGCGTGTGATTGAAACCATCCCCATCGGTGCCATGTTGCTCCTGATAGCGGTGCTGGTGTGGCAAGCCGAAGCGGTTTTGCGCTACACCAATGCGGCCGCACGCGGGCTGCATGATCCCAAGGAGTACATCGGAACAGTGATCTCGACGAAACCCGTGCCGTCACCCACTGCATCTGGCGAAGGAGGTTTGCTCCGACCATGAAAAGACTTTTTCCTGCCCCTCTGCTCTCCGTCGCCCTGATCGTCATGTGGCTGGTACTGAACCGCTCGCTCAGCGCCGGACAGATCATTCTGGCCGTACTGTTTGGCGTTCTGATGCCCGTTCTATTCGAACCTCTGCGGCCCGGACGCCCGCACATTCGCCACCCATTGTTGCTGGCTCGCCTGATCCTGGTGGTGGGTTATGACGTGCTCCTTTCCAATATTGAGGTTCTACGAGGCGTTTTGCGTTCAGGACGGCGTCCACCTCAGAGCCGCTTCATCGTCATTCCCCTTGAGCTGCGTGACCCCGGTGCGCTGGCGGCGTTGGCAACCATTACCACGGTAGTTCCGGGCACCGTGTGGTGCGAGTTGGCGCGAGACGCCAGTTCCGTCCTGCTTCACGTATGGGACCTGGAGGAAGACCAGACTTACATTGACTTCTTCAAGGAACGCTACGAAGCACCGCTTTTGAAGATTTTTGAATCATGAGCGCATTACTCTCCTACTCCATCCTCTTTACTCTCTGTGCCTATGGCGTGGCGATGCTGCTTGCTCTGTGGCGCGTGCTGCGAGGCCCCTCAGCGCAAGACCGCGTGTTGGCACTCGATTTCATCTATATCGTTGGCATGCTGGTGGTCCTGGTCATTGGGATTCAGTACGCCAGCAGCACGTACTTCGAAGCCGCACTGCTGATTGCCTTGTTTGGCTTTGTCAGCTCCGCGGCCATGGCCAAGTTCCTGCTGCGCGGCGAGGTGATCGAATGACGCCAGAAGAAGCTGTGCCCCTCTGGGCAGAAATCGTCGTCGCCTGCCTGCTGATTACCAGCGCGCTTTTTGCGGTAACTGCGGCTTGGGGTCTGGTGAGGTTGAAAAACTTTTTCCAGCGCATGCACCCCCCCGCGCTGGGGTCTACAGGAAGTGCCTGGTGCGTCACGCTGGCCTCCATCGTCTACTTTTCAACATTGCAGGGAGAGTTGGTTCTGCACGTCTGGCTGATCATCATCCTGCTGTCGATCACGGTGCCGGTCACCGCCATGCTACTGGGCCGTGCAGCGCTGTTTCGAGGCAGGCAGTCTGGCAACACCAGCCTGCCGCCTGCGTTGCAGCCAAAAACCACGTACGAGCCGGGCATTGATGACCCTAGCCAGCCCGCGGAAGACATAAAGAAAATCATATAGCTCGGCGGCATAAATAGTATTTCTCTTTGGGCGGACGCTTCTTCATACTGAAGAGGCAGCAAGGGACCGCAAGTCCCCCTATAAAAGTCCCAGGAGACCCCATGAGCATGAGTCGTCGGCAGTTTGCCGGAGTTTTAGGCGCGTCTGCGCTGTGTGCAGCAGCGCCCTCTTTGGCGCAAGACAGGACCTTGCGCATACTGCTTGGCTACACCCCCGGCGGCGCCGTTGACACGGTGGCTCGAACCTTGGCGGATGGCCTTAGAAGCAGCGGATACACGGCCATCATTGAGAACAAGCCGGGAGCCAGTGGGCGCCTGGCCCTGGAGGCCCTGATTTCTGCGCCTGCCGACGGGACCGCTCTGCTCATGACTCCCATGGGCAACCTCACGCTTTATCCGCACGTGTTCAGAAACTTGCGCTATGACTCCCTGAAGCAGTTTGCAGGCGTCAACACTGTCTGCACCATGGGTTTTGCGTTGGCAGTGGGGGCCAACAGCCCGGCCAAGACGCTGGCCCAGTTCCTTGATATGGCTCGCAAGGATAATTCGCTGGCAGCCTACGGGACACCGGGGGCGGGAACGGCCATGCACTTCATAGGTCAACTGCTGGCCAAAGGTGGGCAAGTGCCTCTCACCCACGTCGCTTACAAAGGCGGCTCTGCAGCCGTGACCGATGCCATTGGCGGCACCTTGCCGGCCGTCATAACCACCCTGCCCAACCTGTTGCCCATGCACAGAGCAGGCAAACTGCGAATCCTCGCGATCTCCGATGACACGCCACTGGCCACCCTGCCCGGCGTGCCCACTTTCAAATCAGCAGGTTTCCCAGAATTGGTGGTCAACGAATCTTTCGCCTTGTTTGCGCGCTCGGGTACGCCCACAGCGGCCATTGCGCAGTTGAGCCAGGCGATTGGACAAGCCGTCAAATCCAGCAAAATCACGGCCCTGCTCGAGCAGCAGGAGTATCTGCCCCGCACAACCACGCCGGAAGCCCTGGACAGGCAACTGCGTGAAGAGCATGCACGGTGGGGCCAGATCGTGAAGACAGCTGGCTATACCCCGGAGGATTGAATGAACTCCTTCGCTTCATCTGCGCCACGGCGCAACGTCATCGTGATCATGTCCGACGAGCATGATCCCCGCATCATGGGTTGCGCTGGGCATGATTTCGTAAAGACACCGCACCTGGACTCGCTGGCCGCACGCGGCACGCGCTTCAGCAACGCCTACACGCCCAGTCCCATCTGCGTACCCGCGAGAGCTGCATTCGCCACAGGGCGCCGTGTGCACCAGACCCGCCACTGGGATAACGCCATGCCTTATGCGGGAACGCCCAGCGGCTGGGGTCATGTATTGCAGCGCGAGGGCATCCGGGTTGAAAGCATAGGCAAACTGCACTACCGAGCGGAAGAAGACCCTGCCGGATTCGACCGGGAACACATCCCCATGCACGTGGTGGGGGGCCATGGCATGGTGTGGGCATCCATTAGAGATCCCTACGTTTCCAGCCCATCGGACAAACGCATGCTCGGCGATCGAATTGGCGCGGGTGAATCGCCCTACACGGCCTATGACAGGGAAGTCACATCCCGGGCGCAGGGGTGGATTCGGGAAGCAGGTTTGCGGGAAAAAGAGTCCTTTGTCCTCTACGTTGGTCTTGTAGCGCCCCACTTCCCGCTGCTCGCCCCCCAAGAGTTTTTCAATCTCTACCCTCTGGAGAACTTGCCAACACCCAAGCTACACCCGACTGCCGGCTACATGCGCCACCCCTGGGTACAAGCCTATGCCGACTTCATGGACAACGAAAAGCAGTTCAAAAGTCCGACTGAAAGGCTGGAAGCTTTTGCAGCCTACTACGGCCTGTGCAGTTTTCTGGATCACAACGTGGGCTTGATTACCCAGGCTGTAGCCGATGCCGGGCTAACGCAAGAGACCACCATCATCTACACCTCAGACCACGGAGACAACTTGGGTACACGCGGGTTGTGGGGAAAGTCGACGCTCTATCAGGAAAGTGTGCGCGTGCCCATGATAGTGGTCGGACCCGGCGTGAAGCACGGCGTGTGCGAGACCCCGGTTGATCTGCTGGATCTGTTCCCTACGATTCTTCAGGCTGCAGGCGTTCCGCCCGCCCAAGAAATGGGAGACCGACCCGGTCAATCCTTGCTGGAGCTGGCCGCGGCACCGAGCCAGCCCGAACGCATCGTGTTCAGTGAGTACCATGCGGCCGGCAGTAATACGGCGGGCTTTATGGTGCGCAAGGGTCGATGGAAATTTCATTACTACGTGAGATTTCAGCCGGAGCTCTTCGATCTGCATGCAGATCCAGAAGAATTGAACGACCTCGCTGGCGACCCTGAGTACGCAGACAGGCTGCATGAAATGGAGGAGGAGCTAAGGCGCATCTGCGACCCTGAAGCAGTCGATGCTTTGGCCAAGAGCGACCAGCAAGCCCTGATAGAAGGGTTGGGAGGTCTTGAAGTCGCTGCCCGGCTGGGGGCCGGCGGAGCCACGCCCGTACCCCAACATCATCTGCAAGCCTCAGTCGCACCGGCCCTTTAGAAGCTTATTCGGCAGCGCGCCCTGTATCGGGGCGAGCGCTGCCCCTATCCGACCATTGGTCAGTTCAAAATAGCACCGTGACCAGCGATTCAAGCAGGAAAATGGTGTCCGAATGAACCCCAGGCAACTCAAATACTTCGTAGAAATTGCACGTGCGGGCTCCATCACCACCGCCGCCAACGCCTTGCACATAGCTCAGCCCGCCCTCAGCCACCACGTGGCATCCATGGAAGAGGAGTTGGGCGTCAGCTTATTCAAACGACATGCCCGGGGTGTGCAGTTGACCGTTCAAGGCCAACTGCTTCTGGACCGGGCGACTGCCATCTTGCGCCAGTTGGATCGCCTGCCCGATGATGTTCGAGAGGCCAATGGTCCCCCTAGAGGACTTGTGAGCCTATGCCTGGTCAGTTCCGTGGCCCTGGTCCTCGCCATGCCTTTGCTGCGCATGATCACCGAACGCTTTCCCGAGATCCATCTGCAACTCAGCATGGGGATGTCGCGCGAAGCGCAGTCTATGGTGGAAGCCAGGCGCGTGGATCTGGCCTTGCTCCCAACGGCGTTCGAACTGCCACGCTTGAAGGCAACGCCTTTGTTTGAAGAACGCTTTTGCCTCTTTGGCCATCGCCGCTTGTTCACCGACAAGGCAAATACCATTGATTTCCGCGAGATCGCAGACCGGCCTCTGGTCATGCCGGACCGCGACCAGGACTTGAGAAAGCAAATTGAGCGAACCGCGCTCGCTCAAAACTGCGCGATCAATGTGCGCTATGAGCTGAATAACTCGGAACTCCTGCGTGCTGCCGTACGAGAGGGCCTGGCGTTTGCGATCATGCCTCGCAATGCGTTTCCGGTGGCGGACCTGCAGGACATTGCCCTGCGCGAAATCACCAACCCTGTGCTGGAGCGAACACAGTCCATCGTTTCCATGGAAGACCATCCACTCACCCCTGCCGGCCAGGCCGTTCGAGAGGTGCTGATTGAGCTCGTCTCAAACTTCATCAGTGACGGAACACTCAAGGCGAGGCTGTTGGTCTAGAGATTGCAGGGCCAGGCCCGTCAGCCACGGCCCGCCCTGCAGCAAACTATGTCCGCGGGTTGTAGCTGCTCAGCCCGGGCGCACCATTTTGCACGTGGTGGGCATCGCAGCCTGAGCAGCACTGATCTGCCGCACCACTCGGAATCCGTAACCTGAGCCTTCCACGTCAAATGGAACGCCGGGCGCTCCCTGTTTGTCCATGACGCCCACCACCAGTGTTTGCTGGAACTGATGGTCTTCTGGGCGCATTTGGCCTCGTTGTCCCGCCAACGTCACATCTGCACGTTCGAGTTGAGCAGCGACGGCTCGTGGCTCTACGCTCTTGGCCCGACCGATCGCCTGCGCAAGCGCTTCCACGAGAAGTTGCATACGCATATGAACGTAGTCGTCCTGGGGTTTCGGAAAGCGTTCCCGAAATGACTTGTAGAAAGCCGCGCTTTCCGGCGTCGGGACATTGGGCAGCCAATCGGCTACCGCCACCACCTTGCCAATGCCAGCATCGCCTATGGCTGCAGGTGCGCCCAGTGCATTGCCATAGAAGGTGTAGAAACGCCCTTCAAACCCGACATCGCGCGCCGCTTTCACCAGCAGCGTCAGATCGTTGCCCCAGTTGCCAGTAAGCACCGCCTGCGCGCCGCTGGCCTTGATCTTGGTAGCGTAGGGCAGGAAATCCTTCACACGCCCTACCGGATGGAGTTCTTCACCCACCACGGCCACATCTGGCCTCTGCCCAGCCAGTTGGCGCTTTCCTTCGCGCAGGACTGCGTGACCAAAGCTGTAGTCCTGGCCTATCAGGTAAATGCGCTTGAGCTCAGCGTCTTCCTTGATGACCTGCATCAACGCGGTGATGCGCATGTCTGAATGCGCATCAAAGCGGAAATGCCAGTAGCTGCATGCGTCGTTCGTGAACGCCGGGTCGCCTGCGGAGTAGTTCAGGAACAGCACCTGCCTTTGCGGATCGCGCTGATTGTGTTTGTTCACCGCGTCAATCAAGGCAGCAGCGACCGCCGATGAGTTGCCCTGCAAAATCACACGCGCACCGCTGTCAATGGCCGCGCGAAGCGCCGAAAGCGACTCTTCCACCTGACCCTTGTTGTCGTAACGCTCCAATACCAGCGGCCTCTGACCACTGGATGTGGCCACCCCACCTCGGCCGTTGACGCGCTCGACGGCCCAGGCAATATTTCGATAGACAGCTTCCCCGGTGTTGGCAAAGGGGCCACTCGTCGATTCAATCAACGCGAGCTTGATGGGCCCTGACGCTTGCGCCAAAGCGGCAAAAGGAGCAGCAGCCCATAGGGCTAACGCAGACTGGCGCAGCGCTGTACGGCGAGAAATTGGTGACATCAAACTATTCCAGATGAACTCAAAAAGCGGCTGCACTGGCGACAGAGGCCGGGGTGACTGAAACCGCTGCGGATGGTGTTGAAGCAGGCGTGGCAGGGGCTAAAGGGACTGCGGACGCCGGAGGGGTAACGGGAGCTACAGGAGCTACAGGAGCTACAGGAGCCGCAGGAGCTACAGGAGCTACAGGAGCTACAGGAGCTACAGGAGCTGCAGGAGCTGCAGGGGCAGTGGGCGCAGCAGTGGATGTGGTCGCTGCAGGCGTGGCGGCGGGAACCACCGGTATTGCAGAAGTCAGAGGTGCCGGTGCAGGCGGCGAAGCGCTGGGTGCTGCAGCTGGTGGCACACTCGATGACGTTGAAGGCACCGGGACTGCAACCGCCGCAGGTGCAGCCAAGGCAGGCACTTCTGCGGGCTCAGGCGGTATGACGCTGTCCAGGTGATCAGCCAGCAAGTCAAAGAAGCGTTGATACAACTCGCTGTCTGTCACAGTTTCACTGGCCACTTTGACCAGGGAATCCATGCTGCCCTCAACAGGGAGCGACAGAGAGCCCAATCCGCCCACACCGAGTGACGCGGACTCCTTGACCTTTCGAATGCTGTACTGGTCCTGCAAGCCACTTGCAAATGCGATGGAGTTGCCACTCCCGCCTGCATCGCGCGCGCAGACCACGCGAAACTCAAACTGCACATGGTGATCAGCATTGGGCTGAAAGTACTTGCGTGCAGTGACTTGATCAGCCGCAGCCGAAGCCACTATATAGCCTTGCCCCAACAATGCACGCCGCGCGGCCTCACACGTCTGCGAAGGCTCCGCGGCGAAACTGCGTGAGTACGCAGAGGCTGAAAAGGCTTCAGGCTTGTAATTGATCAGCGGTTCAGGGGTACGAGAAAGCCCGGCACAACCGCCCAGCAAAAGAACCGGCGCCAGCAACCAGGCTGAGGCTGAGGTTGAGCGCGAAAAGAAATCAAATTGCATCCAGGTCTGCGAGTGTCGTAAGTTGGAAGTGAGATGAAAACAAAATTTGGTCGATATCGATGTCCGTTCGGAGGCAAACCTTAGCGGCCCCTCTTGATATGGCAAGGAGTCGAAATGCCGCACGGCGCCAAGATCGGCCAATGGGTTCAGAAAACCCTCCGAGCCACGACACCTGTGATTCGGCAAAGCGTCCAATGATACTGCCCATCAGATGGGCTCCCCACGCCAGACGAGGCCAATTCCCGTACACCTGTTGTGGTCCCCCAGCCAATATTCAAGGCCTTGCAGGCAAATTTATTCCCGCACTTTGGGGTCTTGAAAAGTTTTCAAGCGTGCTCATTTTCTGCAGTAAGCCCGCACCATTTAGCCGGGTTCAACATTTGAAAGACCAAGGAACAACCATGTTTATTACAGCCGCTCCCGCCGTCCGCCGCTCTGCTTATGGTCCTGCTCTGCGCTCACTGGACCGCTTCCTGGATGAAGCATTCACCACCGCCCGTTCTGCTTCCGGCGTGAAGTTCAGCGAAGACGAATCCAGCTGGACACTGGTGCTGGACGTACCCGGCGTCAGCCGTGAGCAACTCAACATTGCCATTGATGCTCAGAACGTGAAAATTGAAACCGTCGAGGGTGCTCCCCGGCAGTACAAAAAGGCCTATGAATTCCCGCAGAACGTGGACGCGGCCGCCAGCACTGCCAAGCTTGAAAACGGGGTATTGACCTTGACCCTGGCCAAGTTCGCCCCAGCCGCCAAAGCCGTGACGTTGAACATCAACTAAAGTCAATGCCAGCCTGCTCACAGGCTGGGCAGATTCACCAAAGCTCGTTCACACTCCGTGAACGAGCTTTACTGCTTGTTTCAAGCAATAGTCGCGAAATCCAAAGGCCAGCGGGGTTTGACGTCAAAAGCGTACCGAGCTTGCGGTGCCTCGACCTTGGCATCTATTCTCATGGCGGCTGCCAGCGCAATCATGGCGCCATTGTCTGTGCATAGCTCCAACTCGGGATAGTGCACGCGCACCCCTCTCTTGGTGCAGGCCGCGTTCAACTGCTCGCGCAGCGCCGCGTTGGCCCCTACGCCACCAGCCACCACAAGTCGCTTCAATCCAGTTTGGTCCAGCGCCTTGATCGATTTTTTCATCAGAACTTCGACAATCGCCGCTTGAGTGGACGCGGCCAGATCAGCCCGCGCTTGATCGCAAGGTGTACCTTCAAATTTTTTGGCCTGCGTCAGCACCGCAGTCTTGAGCCCGGCAAAGGAAAAATCGAGATCACCACTGTGCAGCAGAGGGCGTGGCAATTTGTACGTGGTGGGATCACCAAACTCGGCCAGACGCGCAAGCGCAGGCCCACCGGGATAGCCCAGCCCCAGGAGCTTGGCGGACTTGTCGAAGGCTTCGCCCGCCGCATCATCGATGGTTTCACCCAGCAAACGGTAATGACCGACGCCATCGACCTGCATCAATTGCGTGTGGCCACCGGAAACCAGCAGCGCGATAAACGGAAATTCTGGCGGGTCTGCGCTTAGAAACGGCGATAGAAGATGACCTTCCAGGTGGTGAACTCCCAACACGGGCTTGCCCAGCGCGGCTGCCAGGGCACAGGCAACGCCAGCACCCACCAGCAAGGCGCCTGCCAGCCCCGGCCCGCGGGTATAGGCCACCACATCCACGTTTTCCAGCACCTCATCTGCTTGCTGAAGTACCTGCCGCGTCAGGGGCAGCACACGCCGGATGTGATCGCGGCTTGCCAGCTCAGGGACCACCCCGCCATAGTCGGCGTGCATGGCCATTTGCGTGTGCAACGCATGAGCCAGCAATTGAGGCACGCCCTGCCCGGCACTTTTCACCAGTGCCACTCCCGTTTCGTCACACGAAGATTCAATTCCCAAAACCAAGCTTGCCATGGTGGCAGATTATCCGCCTACCGGGATCAGGCCGTATTGAAGGGGTTGTGGAGGTGATGTCGGCGAGAGACGCAGTCCAACGGCACAATACGCGCACACCTTCTTACTTGACCCCACCTGAGACGGACCCCATGACTTCGCCAACCTTGAGCATCATTTCTTCCATGGCCACCCAGAACCTGCTGGTGGATCTGGTAAGCCTCTATGAAAAACAGCACCCCGGCCTATCCATCAAAGTGGAGTCTGTGGGCGGTCAGGTAGCTGCCAAGCGAGTTGAAGCGGGAGAGGCTTTCGATGGCGTCGTGCTGGCGGCGGATGTTATCGACCGCCTGGCCGGAACCGGCCGCATCGTGAAAGGAAGCCGCGTCGACCTGGTGCGCTCCGGCGTGGCTGTAGCCGTGCGCTCAGGGGCCTCACGCCCCGATCTCTCCAATGGGGACGCAATCAAACAGGCGGTATTGGATGCTCCCACGGTGGGCTACTCCACCGGCCCCAGCGGGGTGCAATTGGCCCTCTTGTTCGAGCGCTGGGGCATCGCGGAAGCCATCAAAAGCAAACTCGTCGTCGCTCCGCCCGGCGTGCCGGTTGGCTCCTTGGTCGCCCGTGGAGATGTTTCCCTGGGTTTCCAGCAAATGAGCGAGCTCATGCACCTTGAAGGAATCGACGTAGTCGGTCCGTTGCCTGACGACATTCAGATCACCACCATATTTTCAGGTGGCCTGGCTGCCACTTCCGGGCAGCCCGAGGCAATGCGCCAGCTTTTTGGATTTCTGGCCTCGGCCGACGCTGCACAAGCCAAAAAGAACAACGGCATGGACCCGGCCTGAGCCATTGGCCGCCCCCCATTTGTCCCATACGAATTTCTCGCTGAACAACCATCCCATGGAAGACGCAGATCTACGCGCCTTGCTTGCGAGCACACTCGCTTCTCTACCTGCGGGTGCTGCCGTGGTTTGCCTTTGTGCTGCCTGGTGCGGTACTTGCCGCGAATTTCAACCGGGTTTTGAGCAAGCTGCCCTGGAGCACCCCCAGATCGCGTTCCGCTGGGTCGATATTGAGGATGAAGCGGACGCACTGGGCGACCTGGACATAGAAACCTTCCCTACCCTGGTCATCGGAGACGCCCAAACGGTGCGCTTTCATGGACCAGTGCTGCCCCAACCTGGCCAGATAGGCCGACTTCTGAGAAGTCTGGGGATTTGAACAGGATTCCGAACAATATCCCGGAGAGTCCGTCAGGACCAGAATCACACCATGGGAATCAGCCACTATCTGAAGGAAATCGGCCGCGGCGCGCAGGGCGCCCGTCCCCTCTCTCGCGAGCAAGCCCAGGACCTCTTCGGCCAGGTTCTGGACGGCCAATGCTCGGACCTTGAAACGGGCGCATTTTGCATTGCAATGCGCATCAAAGGAGAGACCTCCGAAGAAATGGCGGGCTTTCTGGATGCGGTGGATGCGCGCATCAACAAGATACCGCCCGGCGGATCTCCGGTTGTTGTGCTTCCAAGCTATAACGGCGCCCGCAAGTTGCCCGTGCTCACGCCACTGCTGGGGCTATTGCTGGCACGCCAGGGCTTGCCCGTGTTGCTGCATGGAACCGCCACTGAAAGCACCCGTGTAACCTCTGGAGACGTGCTTTTAGCCATGGGCCATCGGCCGCAGACAGCAGCCAGCTCCATCGAAAAAGGCAGCCTGCACTGGGTGCCCACCGAAAACCTTCTCCCCAGCCTGAAGCAACTTCTGGAAGTGCGTCGTGCGATTGGCCTGCGCAACCCTGCCCACAGCCTGGTCAAGCTGATGAGCCCCTGTGCTGGAGAAAGCCTGGTGGTGGGCAGCTACACGCACCCGGAATATGCCGTCTCGATGGCCGCCACCTTTCGCCTGATCAACGCCACTGCCTTGTTGCTGAGAGGCACGGAAGGTGAACCCGTGGCTGACGCCCGGCGCACGCCCCGCATGGAGCTGTTCCGCCATGGTCAAACGCATCTTGTGCAAGAAGCGCAAGGCGGCTCACTCACGGCCTTGCCGGATTTACCCGCCATCGACGCAGCCAGTACAGCCGCCTACACGCAGGCCGTACTGGACGGAAGCCTTCCGGTGCCCGCTCCGATTGCCCGACAAGTCGAGCACATCACCCGCGCGTGCATGGGTGATCAGTAGTCCCTCCCGAGACGCTCTTCCACCCAGGCGCCGCGAGGCCGGTACAGTCACGCCATGTTTTCCTATGACGTGATCATTCTGGGCGCAGGTGCCGCAGGCCTTTTCTGTGCAGCGCAAGCTGGACAACGAGGGCTAAAAGTACTCCTGATCGACCATTCTTCGGCGGTAGCCGAGAAGATTCGAATCTCTGGCGGCGGCCGCGCCAATTTCACCAACCGTGACCTCGACCCTTCGGCCCCGCAAAAGCATTTTCTGAGCAGTAACTCTCACTTTTGCCGCTCGGCTTTGGCGCGGTTTACCCCTGGCGACTTCATAGCACTGATGCATAAGCACGGCATCAGTTTCCATGAAAAGCACAAGGGCCAGCTCTTTTGTGATGGCTCCGCGCAGGAACTCATAGACATGCTGCTGGCAGAGTGCCAGACCGCCTCGGCCCATGGGGGTCTGGTGGAGCGGTGGCAGCCATGCAAGGCCAACCGCGTGGACCACGATGCCAGCGCCTGTTTGTACAGTGTGGAAACCGACCGCGGACTGGCCAAGGCCCCTGCCCTGGTGCTGGCCACAGGAGGGCTTTCCATTCCCAAGATTGGCGCCACGGATTTTGGTTGGCGGCTGGCACGGCAGTTTGGGCTACGGGTCATAGAGCCGCGCCCCGGGCTGGTACCCCTCACTTTTGACGGCAATGGCTGGGCGCCCTATGCCGGCATGGCGGGCATCGCCTTGCCCGTGGCCATCAGCACCTCCGAAGCACCAGGCGAGAAGAAGGCGAAGAAATCACGCATCACCTTCCATGAAGACCTGCTGTTCACCCATCGCGGTCTCTCCGGTCCAGCCGTGCTGCAGATCTCAAGCTACTGGCAAGCAGGCGCACCTATCTCCATCGACCTTGCGCCCGGCGTGGATCTGGCTACCGAATTGCTGGCGGCCAAGGCCCGTGGCTCGCGCAAGCTGATCGCCAATGAACTGACAGCGTGGCTGCCTTCACGCCTGGCCGACACCTGGGTCAGTCTTAACTCCGCTTGGCAACGCCCCATCAACGAAGCCAGTGACAAAGCCTTGGCACAGTTGGCAGAGCAACTGTCCGACTGGCAGTTGGTGCCGACGGGCACCGAAGGCTATCGAAAAGCAGAAGTCACCGTAGGTGGGGTAGACACTCGGGATCTTTCCTCACAGACCATGGAGGCGAAAAACCAGCCCGGCCTCTATTGCATTGGCGAGGTGGTGGATGTGACAGGTTGGCTGGGAGGCTATAACTTTCAGTGGGCCTGGGCCAGCGCCCATGCTTGCGCGCAAGCGATAGAGAAGCACCCCAACTAACACGCTGAGCGACGCGCCTAGGGCGTGTTAACACTAAATTCACCCCCGCGTGAGGCACTGGCGAGCCGCAATCAAGGCGCAAACCGCAGTCGGGTTGGACACCCGGCGAGGTTTGCGCGGCCGGCGTAGGCAACGCAGAGTGCGGTTTGCCAGTGCCTCACCCTTCGGGCCAGTTTTTTCCGGGCCGTATTGCTGCGTTGCGCCTCTTGCCAAGGATCGCACCTTGGCTGCCAGGCGCGTCTTGCACTACGACGCGGCCGGCATAGGCACGGAAAAAGCCGGCGCGGGGGTGAATTTAGTGTTAACACGCCCTAATCTGCTCACGCTTTTGGCGGTCAAGGCGAGCATGAGGGAATCGTTCACACCTTTTCAGGTCTAAGTGGGCTGGTGTAACGCCACTTCGGCAGGCTCAGGACAGGCTTCGACAGGCTCAGCGCGAACGGTTGGGGGAAGTTCTCTTTTCTCGCCAGGCAGCAACAGCTCTATGGAACAACCAAACCGTTCGGGCTGAGGTTCTATGGTTGTGGTCAAGCAAAAAGTGGCATTTGAACTGCCTAAGACCGTTCGGGCTGAGCTTGTCGAAGCCTTGCGCCCCGCTTCTGCAAGCCTGGATTAACTGAAACGCGAAAGGCAAAAAGCAGGTCAGCCCCCAATGGCGCGTGGCGCCACGCCCAGATCCCTCCACGCGGCCGGATGGCAGGTGAAGATGAGCACCTGATGCCGCTGCGCAGCGTCGTAGAGAACCCGCTTCATTTGCCCCAGGCGCTCATCATCCGTATTCACAAGCGCATCGTCCAGAATCAACAAGGTCGGGCGCCCAGCTTCCTGCAACAAGTCTGCATAGGCGAGCCGTGCCACGATGCCCATTTGCTCGCGAGTTCCCACGCTCAACTCCTCAAACTCGCCGCTTTCCGGGCCATGGGGGCCTAACCGGGTCGTTGCGCCGGGTGAAAGATCGTCGGACACTTCCATTCGAGCCCCGGGAAACAAGATGCCCAGGTAACGGTCAGAATGCTTTTGCAGCGGTGCGCGCAATCGGCGCGCCAGCGCTGAGCGCTTCTCACGCAGCAGCGACAAAAGATGATCCAGCGCCGCGGCCAGGCGAGCCAGCTCCTCCGCTCGACGGGTAATGGCGTCTTGCTCGCGTCTGAGTTCCGCGCTCTGCTCTTCCAGGCCCAAGGCTCCCCTGGTTTCCAGATCCACTTCCAGCCGCATGATGTCCTGCCGCCGACGCTCGTGGGCGTCCTCCAGTTGCTCCGCACTGCGTGTCAAGCGGTCAACGTCCTGGCGCAACAGTGCCAGGTTCACATTCTGGAGTTCCGCTGCCGTGGCTTGCAAGCGATGGGCCGCTGCGGCCTCCCTGGCCAGTGCATCACTGAGGGACTGCCTGGCGGCGGCTATTCGCTCAGCGCGCTGGGTATCGTCGGCCGTGGCCTGAGCGGCAGCCAACTCCTGGCGAGCGGTGGCGTGTTCACTCTGCGCCTGGCCCGCCGTCACTCGCGATTGATTCAATTGTGTGACCACATCTTCCAGTGCAGCCAGAGCCCGCCCTGCTTCCGCCAACGCCGCAGCCTGGTTGGGGAGCAAAGCATCAGCCTGGTCGGGTTCCGGCAATTCGTCCAAGGCAGCACGCATTTCCTGCATGCGCAAAGTGCGGGATGCAAGCTCAGCCTCCAAAGCGTCCACGCCCTCCGGAGCCAAAGCCGCCAACACTTTCTGACTCGCCCTGGCATCTTGCAAGCGCTGTGCGGCCTGGCGAGCACGCTCTTGCGCTTGGGCCGGATTGGCGACTGTCAGTTTACGCAGCATGGCGCCCATCTCCGAAGATTGGCTCTCACGTTGCGCCATGAGCGCTGCGATGGTTTCGCCACCTGCCTGCACGGCAATGCGACCCACGCCCTCTATAAACAGTTCTGTGCGGCCAACGACAGTGCGCCGTTCACGGCCTGATACCTGCTCATCGTCCATGCGCAGGGTCTGGCCTTCCAGCAAATCAAAGTCCAGCGTCGTAGCAGCAGCCTCCAACCGCACATCCACCTCTCTCAATGATGAGGACAGCTGCAGGATTTTCTCCAAGTCATTCGGAGAAACCTTCAGTCCTTCAGCTTCGGCCTGCAGGCGTGTCAAACGCGTGCGTTCTTCTCTCGCCCTGCTGAGCAGGTCCGTCATTGAGGCGACTGTGTTCGCTAGCTCGGCGACGGCACGCGATGTCTCGACCCTGGCGCCGACGGCTCGCACGCGCTCGAGCACGCGCCGTGCCTGGGCCTCCGCAGCCACTTGCTCAGCATGTCGGCGTTCCCAGGACTGCATTTCAGCGATCACAGCGGACTCAGCGTTTGCACGCAGCTCCAGCGTTTTTTGACGCGTGGTGACCGCCGCGTCGTCGCGCGCAAATGCGTCAAGCTCGGAACGAAGAGATGCGGCTTGCATGCGCCACTGCTGCAAGGCGGTTTGTTCACTCTCTTGCCGAGTTTGCAAGCCTTGCGCTCCATCAAGCCGACCTTGCGCACTTCGAAGCTGCTCACGTAGCGACGCCCATGGCCGCTCCTGCTCATCGCGCAAGTGATCGTTGCGCAGCGTGGCGAGCCGGTCAACACTGCCTTGATAGGCCGCTATATCGCGCTCGAGCGAGGAAAGGGTGCTTGCCAGCTCCTGCTTTCGTTGCAGTGCCGCCGCGAATTCCCCTCTGGGATTTCCCGTTGCGGGGGTCAGCAACTCGTTGCGCTCAGCCTCCACGGCTTGCAGCACGGCATCTCCTCCCGAAGACGTCAATTCACCCAGTGATTCGCCCAGCACCTGCCTAAGTTGGTCTGCTGCGAACGTGACAGCTTGTGCAAGCTCATGCGAGGTGCCCTGCCGAATCCACAGCAATCCAGGAATGCCCATGTGTTCCGGAGCACTTGCCCCTTTGCCGGGGAACTTGAAACCAAGCAATTGAGCCAGATGGTCTTCGGCGACCACGCCATCCAGCGGCGCCTGCCCTTCAATGGTCAAGTCGCAGCGCTTTTTGCCCAGAAATGCCTTGGTGAGGCGGTAGCGCTTGCTGTCCATTTCAAACTCCACATCGACAGTGGGTGTCGCTGCAGAGTCTCCCCAGGGGCGCAAATGCTCTACTCTGGTAGAGCGATGCCTCTCGAAGAACGCAGCGCGAATGGCCTCAGTTACCGTGGACTTGCCTGATTCATTGGGTGCTGCAAACAGGTTGAGCCCATCGGCAAACCCGTCAATTTCAAACGGCGCACGAAACCGCTTGAAGTGCTCGATACGCAGGCGCTTGAGCTTCATACCCTGGCCTCCGTATTGGCCGCCGCAGAAGTATTGCTTCGTCCATTAAGAATGCGTGCAAGGATCACGAGGGCTTCACGCGCCTTGTCCGATTCATCGCCTGTCTGCTCGTTTCGCAGCTGTGCAAGCGCCTCCCCCACATAACCGTCGGCCCGCAGGGAAGCAATGTCCTCGTCAGTGGGCTCCAGTCTCAGTTCCTGCGACTCCAACACCAAGGCCCGCAGCCGTGCCCGGGCAGCCTCCACCGCCTGCCTTAACCGCTCCTGTCCGTTCAAGTCGCAAACGCCGGATACCCGCAGTTGCAGCACGTCCTCCGGGCCGACTCCGGCGAGCGTTCGCGTCACTTCATCCACATCGCTGGAGACGGCCAACCGCCCTTCGACTTGGCGCCACCGGTATCTTCCGGTCTGCAGCACTTCTACCTCCGGCGTTGCGCCCGGTGCGGCCACTTCCACCCAAAGTGCCTGGCCAGAATCATTGGCCCTGAAACGGTCGGTCTCCGGCGTTCCGGCGTACCAGGTGCGTTCATCCAGACGCCTGCTCCCATGCCAGTCCCCCAGCGCCAGATAGTCCAATCCGGCGGTAACAGCGCGGTTGGCGGCGATGGGATTGGCCGAATCCAGCTCATCCGCCAGCACACCTTGCACACAGCCATGCGCGAGCCCTATGCGCGGCAGGCCTTCGGGGGTAGATGCCGAGGAAAACCACTCTGTGAGGTCACCGTAGGTATGGCGTTGCATCAAAGGGGCCGGCAACACCGCAAAGCGGTTTCCGATGATGCGAATAGCGGGTTCCAGGCAGGTGATCACATTGGAGGAGACCACACCCAGCCGATGTGCTCTGGTCCAGACCGACTCTGCGAGCGCCGCATCATGGTTGCCGGGCAGCATCACCCAGGCCCCCTGATAGCCGCTGAGCGCATTGAAAAGACGGCGTATGGTTTTGTCCGACACCGTCTGCGCGTCGAAAACATCGCCCGCTACCAAAACAGCGTCTGCACTTCGCTCACGCGCCAGCGCGGCCAGCCTCTCAACCACCGTAAAACGCGCTTCGAACAACGCGGCAGCGTCATCGGGTTCAAACTGTGAATAGATTCTGCCAATCTGCCAGTCAGCTGAATGAAGCAATCTCAATGCCATGACCACCTCGGTATTATTCCTGTCAGCATGGATTTTGCATGACGTGATCAATCAATTCGGTGGGATAGCGCGGCGCCATGGGAAGCCGAACGGGCAGAGAACCTCCAATCGCTAAATGGGCCGGTTCAACCCCAACTTCATGCTTTTATGATCAGCAAACTGCAAGCCCCTTAAAAACCTCATATAATGCTTGGCTTTGCTGGCAATAGCCCCGCCGGCCAAATTAAATACTAGTTAGAGGCGGGGCAATATCAGTGGCGCATGGCGCGAAGGCACGATCTTCCTTCTCACCCTCTGGCCACACCTTCTGGAAATTTCTGAAGAATGACCACTATCCGCGTTAAGGAAAACGAACCGTTTGACGTAGCACTTCGCCGCTTCAAGCGTACCATTGAGAAACTGGGCCTGCTGACCGATCTGCGTGCCCGTGAGTTCTACGAGAAGCCAACAGCTGAACGTAAGCGCAAAAAAGCCGCTGCCGTCAAGCGCCACTACAAACGTGTGCGCAGCATGCAGTTGCCTAAGAAGCTGTACTGATTCGAGCATCGTCTCAGAACAAAGGCTCGCCGAGGACGCTCGGCGAGCCTTTGTTTTTGGTGGATCTGTATCTGTATTGGAAGGAAAGAAAAAATGAGCCTGAAAGACCAAATCACGGAAGACATGAAAACTGCCATGCGAGCCAAGGATTCTGGCCGCCTGGGCACCATTCGCCTGCTGCAGGCGGCGATGAAGCAAAAGGAAGTCGACGAACGCATCACGCTGGATGACGCAGCCGTCGTCGCCATCATCGACAAGCTGGTGAAACAGCGCAAAGACAGCATTGACGCTTTCACCAAGGCTGAGCGCCAGGATCTGGTGGATCAGGAAAAGGCTGAAATGCTGGTGCTTCAGGCTTACCTGCCTGCACGCCTTTCTGCAGAAGAAGTCGCGACTGAAGTCAAAGCCATAGTGGTCGAGTTGGGCGCCAGCGGCCCTGGCGACATGGGCAAGGTCATGGGTGCGGTAAAAACGCGGTTGGCTGGCAAGGCTGACATGGGCGCCGTTTCAGCAGCTGTAAAGGCCGCTTTGGGTTGATCCGGCCCGCAAGGGGGGTTGCGCGCCTTTAGCGGGGGCGCAGCCCTTGCCGCGCCGGCCAGTGCCACAGAATGATCAGGATGGCCGAGCACAAGGAAATGATCCCCGGCTTTGTCCAAGTCCGTAGCGACTGACCCACAGTTTGCAAGCTGTTTCAATTAACAGCCCAGCTTTGCATTGCGCCTCATTTTCAGGCAAACCGTTCGCCGCGCTTGCGCGTTAAGTAAACTGGACAAGACCCGCATTCTCAATGCGCCTTCCCCTTGCCCCCAGTTTGGCCATGCAAGCATCCAATTCCCCCTTCAAAGCCCGGCACTGGCTGCTAGCCACTCTACTGCTGGCGTGTTCCGCCCTGGCTTGGGCACAAGCTGAGCAAATAGACCCGCCAGATCGGGTCGGCTACATCAGCTTTCAGGAAGGCACTGCGGTGTTGGCAGCAGACGGCAGCGGCAGTTGGTCTCCGGCCGTGCTCAACATGCCTGTCACCTCTGGCGCCCGCTTGTCCACGGAAGTGGGTTCACGCACCGAGCTGCATAGTGGCTGGTCCGCCTTCCGGCTGACCGGCAAGTCAGAGCTTGAAATCACCGAACTGGACGACGACAGCACCCGTCTGGCTTTCACCGGCGGCACTATGACCGCACGCGTGCGCGAGCTGCAGCAAGGTGAACGTTTTGAGGTCGGAACACCCAACGTCGCCCTGGTAGCCAATCAGCCTGGCGAATATCGGTTTGATGTCGACCCTCGCGCCGACACGACGCGCATATCTGTTTTCAGCGGCAATGCCGTGGTGTATGGCGATGCAGGTCAGTCGGTCACGGTGAATTCCGGCGAGCAACTGGTGCTCCAAGGGCGCTCGCTGGGCGTTGCAACCAAAGGCACCATCGCTTACCGCGACAATTTTGATCAATGGGTTGCTGCGCGTGACGCCCTGGAAGACCGCTCAACCTCCGCACGTTATGTTTCTCCCGGTGTCCCTGGATATCAGCAACTGGATGCTTACGGAGACTGGGGCCAGGATTCCAATTACGGTGCTGTCTGGTACCCACGGGTTACCGTGAGCGATTGGGCCCCGTACCGCAACGGTCAGTGGCGCTGGGTAGAACCCTGGGGCTGGACTTGGGTAGATGACGCACCGTGGGGCTTTGCGCCTTTCCACTACGGCCGATGGGCGCAAATCGGTCCACGATGGGCCTGGGTGCCTGGCCCGGTCGTGCGGCGGCCCGTGTATGCACCTGCACTCGTGAGCTTCATCGGTGGCTCCAGTGGCGATACGCAATGGGGTGTCTCGCTTGGGTCAGGCGGCCCGGGCGCCGCGTGGTTTCCGCTCGCTCCCGGCGAGTACTGGCAGCCGGGTTATCGGGCCAGTTCGCGCTACCTCCGCGGGATCAATCCATGGGCCAATGCACGCCCACCTACGCGCGACTCCTACTACTTCTTCCAACGCCATCCCCATGCCATCAGCGCCGTCTCGCGCGATCAGTTCGGCTCTCGGGATGGACGCAGACCTCGGTTCATAGCTGGCAGCCAGCTCTCTGGCGGCCAGTGGGATGGTGCCCGCCATGCGCCTCCACCCCCTCGCCCAAACTGGCCCGGCATGTCCGGCCCGCGCAACCCACGATTCGACAATGATCGTGGCCCTGGCCCCGTGCGGTCCAACCTTCCGCGGGGAGACCGCCAGCAGGGAAACGGTGACCGCCCGCAACCCGGATTCGAGAATCGCCGTCCACCCCAGATGGGTGACGGCCGATCGTCAGAGACTTGGCGAGTGCAGCAACAGCAGGAACAGCAAAGGCGCTTTGACCAGCAGCGGGAGCAGCAACAGCGAGGCATGCTGGATCAACAGCAGCGTCAAATGCAGCAACTCCGCGAGCAGCAGCAACGCGAGGGCCAGCACCAGCAACTCATGGAGCAACAGCGCGCCATGCAGCAGCAAAGGCAGTTCCAGCAGCGCCAGGAGCAAAATCAGCATATGGAGCAACAGCGGCAAAACCAGTGGCGAGAGCAGCAGATGCGTCAGCGCCAGCAAATGGACCAGCAACGCCAGATGCAGCCTCGCCCGCAGCCCACGCGCCCCAATGAGCGGCCGGATTTCCCGAGACAATTGCACCAACCTCGCGACGAAGGTTAATAAGCACCCCACCGCCCTGCTGCGCAAACAGGTCACGGGGGGCTCACAAAGCCTCTGGCCACTGATGCCCGTCGCAGGATGCAAGGGCCGACCTCAACCCGCCCCGACCAGGGGCTCTACCTGGTCCGGTCAGGCGGGATGTGTTCCTGATCTAGCTAGCTACCTGCCACCTTCATGCGATTGATCAGCAAAGAGCCGGTCGTTTTCGCACCATAGTTGTAGGCGTCTGCACCCACTGCAGTGATGCCTGCAAACATGTCGCGCAGGTTGCCCGCAATCGTGATTTCATCGACAGGGTAGGCAATCTGGCCGTTTTCTACCCAGAAGCCGCTGGCGCCTCGTGAGTAGTCGCCCGTCACATAGTTCACGCCCTGCCCCATCAACTCGATCACGAAAAGGCCGGTGCCCAGCTTTTTCAGCATGGCCTGGAGATCGTCGCCTGGCTGAGTGAGACGGGAAGTCAGAGACAGATTGTGAGAGCCACCCGCATTTCCGGTGGTTTTCATGCCCAATTTGCGTGCCGAATAGGTGGTGAGGAAGTAGCCCTCCAAGCGGCCCGCCTTCACGACTTTTCGTGCGCGTACGCGCACGCCTTCATCGTCGAAGGGGGATGAGCCCTTGCCACCGCGAATGAAGGGGTCTTCGACGATGTCTATATGCTTGGGAAAGACAGGTTTTCCCAGTGAATCCAGCAGAAAAGTGGCCTTGCGGTACAGCGCTCCGCCGCTGACGGCCTGCACGAAACCTCCAAGCAACCCAGCTGCCAAAGGCGATTCAAAAAGCACCGGCACTTCACAAGTGGCGATCTTGCGGCTTTTCAAGCGGCTCAAGGCACGCTCTGCCGCATATCGGCCCACAGCCTCCGGGCTGGCGAGATCCTTGGCCGAGCGCATGGAGCTGTACCAATGGTCCCGCTGCATGCCAGCCCCTTTGCCGGCGATGGGCGCTACAGAGAGGCTGTGACGCGAACTTGCATAACCACCGCGAAAACCATGGGTATGTGCACTGAAAAAATGGCTTTGCTGGGCAGAGACACCCGCGCCTTCGCTGTTGGTAATTCGCTTGTCTGTGGCAAATGCTGCGCGCTCTGCCTCGATGGCCATCTTCGCAGCTTCTTCGCTGGTGACAGCCCAGGGGTAAAATAGGTCCAGATCGGGGTGGTCGGTTGCAATATCGTCCTCATCCGGAAGTCCGGCCACGGGATCTTCCGCTGTAAAGCGTGCGATATCGTAGGCCGCCTGCACGGTTTGCTCAATGGCTGCTTTAGAGAAGTCAGAAGTGCTTGCATTTCCGCGGCGTTGGCCCACGTAAACCGTCACGCCGAGAGATTTGTCTCGATTGCGTTCAACATTTTCCAGCTCTCCCTTGCGTACGCTCACGGAAAGTCCGGAACCTTCAGAGGCTTCCGCGCCAGCGTTGGTGGCGCCCAGCTTCTTTGCATGTTTAATGGCGGTATCGACCAATTCCTCGAAAAACGCACGAGAGTAGCTAAAACCGGATTCGGCGCCCTGGCCGGCGCCCGCAGATGTTTGATTCATGGTGGCGGATATCATACTTGCCGCTCCCCGCTCTTGCTGGCGCTGTGCGCCTCAACTTGTAGATCCATATTCCATGTCCCGCAAATTCAAGAAAGGCTACTACGTACGTGGCCAGTTTGTCGCCGATGGCAGCGAGCTAGATCAGGAGCTCAAGCGCGAGCTCAAAGGCGGCGATGAGCCCAGCAAAACCGATCTAAAAGCCCAAAGCTCCGAGCTTCAGGGCCTGGGCGAAGACCTGCTCGGCCTGCGCCGCGACCTTTTCGAGGCTTTGGACCTGCCATCCAAGCTGCTTGAAGCTTTGGAAGATCTCAAGCGCATTACCAATTTTGAGGGTCGGCGCCGGCAAAGCCAGTTCGTGGGCAAACTCATGCGCAAGCTCGAGGACGAGACCGTGGAGGCCATTCGCGCTGCGCTGGAAGCGCAACGCAAAGGCTCTGCCAAGGACACCTTACTGCTGCATTCGGCCGAAAACTGGCGTGAGCGGCTGGTCAAGGACGACACCGCCGTTGCAGCCTGGATCGAACAATTCCCGCAGACCGACTCGCAGCAGCTGCGCGCATTGGTGCGACAGATCCGCAAGGATGCGCCGCCTGCGGCGGAAGAAAATGCCGCCGAATCCAAGGGCTTGGCACCGCGCAAAAGCAGGGCTTGGCGCGAATTGTTTCAGCTGGTGCGCGAGCAACTCTCGGATTCTGAAGACTCAGAAGACGCCAGCAGCGACGAAACCGATCAAGACGAACCCTTTGACAAGTCATGAGCTACGAACTTGACCCCGTCACCATCGGCATTGTCTCGATCAGCGACCGCGCTTCCAGCGGTAGCTATCAAGATCTGGGCTTGCCGGCCTTGCAGGACTGGCTCACCAAAGCCCTGCAAAACCCCATCACTTTCGAGCCGCGCCTGATCCCCGATGAGAAGGAACTGATCAGTCAGACATTGATTGAGCTGACCACTGCCGGTTGTGCTCTGGTGCTCACCACCGGTGGCACGGGTCCCGCGGTGCGCGACGTCACTCCAGAAGCGACCTTGGCCGTGGCGCACAAGGAGATGCCAGGGTTTGGCGAACAGATGCGCCAAATCAGCCTTACTTTTGTCCCTACAGCCATTCTCTCGCGGCAGGTTGCCGTCATACGCGACAACACGCTCATCATCAACCTGCCGGGCCAACCCAAAGCCATTGCCGAGACTCTGGAGGGGTTGAAAGATGCTGAAGGCAAACCCCTGGTACACGGCATCTTCGCTGCGGTGCCCTACTGCATTGATCTGATAGGTGGGCCTTATTTCGAAACGCACGATGGCGTCTGCAAGGCATTCAGGCCGAAAAGCGCAATAAGAACGCAATAAGACGCGCTCCCAGTAATTTGCTCCTGAAAAGCAGTCCTCTAAAACCAATGCTGTTCACTTAAGCACACAAATACCCGTTCGGGCTGAGCTTGTCGAAGCCGGGTGCGACGCTTCGACAGGCTCAGCGCGAACGGACTGGGTTTAACTGAACAGTATTGCCTCTAGAACTGCTTGTGTGGGCTACTTGCCCACCAGGTCGTTGAATTTTTTCGCCTCGAAGCTGTCCTCGCGGGCAGCCGCTTCCGGCACACAGTCGGGGTCAAGCTTGCAGGCCAGTTTCTCAACTGCTTGCCACAGCAATGAAATCTGATGGTCGTGCGTAGCCGTACCATCGATCAAACCCCTCAGAGCCTGGCTTACCGGGTCGTCACTTTGGGTGATCCCATAGGCTGAAAAGCCCATTTTGGCAGCGGCTTCTTCGCGCAGGGCATCGCCCGCAGCTTGAATGATCCGTGCAGGGTTCCCGACTGCCGTGGCGCCCGCCGGAACAGGCTTGGTGACCACGGCGGAGGATCCGATCTTGGCGCCGTCACCTACCGTGAAGCCGCCCAACACTTGAGAGTTGGCACCCACGATGACACCCTTGCCCAAGGTGGGGTGGCGCTTACTGCCTTTGGCCAGGGAGGTCCCCCCCAAGGTGACACCTTGGTAGATCGTGCAGTCATCTCCGATTTCTGCGGTTTCTCCGATCACCACGCCCATACCGTGATCGATGAAGACGCGTTCGCCAATGGTGGCGCCAGGGTGGATTTCGATACCCGTGAGAAATCGTCCCCAATGCGAGATCCAGCGCGCCAGCCAGAGCCAGCCTCGCTTCCAAAACGCGTGGGCAATGCGATGCAAAACCAGCGCGTGAAAGCCTGGATACGAAAAAATCACGTCCCATACGCTGCGCGCAGCGGGATCGCGCTCTAGGATGGCGCGGGAGTAGGAGCGGATGCGGTCTAACATGGTGCGTGAAGTCTACCCGCGGGCGGCACTTTCGGCAGCGCCAGGGACATCCTGCTGGAATGCGAAAAAAGCGATTGATGCATACTTTGGATCATTGCAGACTTGCGAGAGCGTGGAATGTCCATCAATTTCAGCCTGAATGACTTGCAGGCTTTTCGAACAGTGGCGGAATTGGGCAATTTTCGCAAGGCATCGGAAGCACTGCACCTGTCCCAACCTGCTTTCAGCCGCCGCATAGAAAAACTGGAAGAGGCATTGGGCGTCAAGCTGCTTGAGCGCACCACGCGCAAGGTGAGCCTGACTGCCGTGGGGCGCGACTTCGACCGCAAGGTCAAGCAACTGCTGGATGATCTGGACAGCACGCTTTTGGGCATTCGCGGCGTAGCCGCCACCCGCATGGGTGAAGTGACGATCGCCTGCGTACCTTCCACGGTCTATTACTACCTATCGCAAGTGGTCTCCCGTTACCACGAACAGTATCCGAAGATCCGCGTGAAGGTCTTCGATGCAGGCGCCAACGAGGTGCTTTCAGCCGTAGCGCGTAGCGAAGCAGACTTTGGCCTTAACTTCATTGGCAGCCAAGAGCCGGAAATCGAGTTCAAACCTCTGCTGGAAGAACGCTTCGTCGCTGCGTGCCGGCGCGATCATCCGCTAGCGCTCGCACGCAAGGTGAGCTGGAGCGAATTGAGCGCGCACGACTTTATTTCTACCAGCAAGAGTTCAGGTAATCGCCTCCTGATAGATCAAGCCCTGGCAGGCCTGACCAATCGCCCGCAAAGCCTCTTTGAAGCCCAGCACGTGACCACCATGCTGGGTTTGGTGGAAGCTGGGCTTGGGGTGGCAGCTGTCCCGTCCATGGCGATGCCTGGAGCCGATCATCCCCTGCTCGTCAGCGTGCCACTTGTAGACCCTATCGTCACCAGGAAGGTGGGGCTCATCCGCCGCAAAGGCCGCCCCCTGTCGCCTGCAGCCCAACAGCTCTACGACTTCTTTATCGAAATGAAGGGCAAGCGCGTGCCAAAAAGCAAGTCAGCGAAGGCTTGATCGCCAGGCAAGATTAGCCGCGGAGCTTCCATTTCAAGTTGTCTCTAGGCAGGCCTTATGCAGATCCCAGGCCGCTACCTTTCGCAGGAGCCCCTACCCTCATCCTGCCCTAGCCGGGCGCCCGCCGGTGAGAGAGGGTTCAAAGTCAGAAGGCCGCGGAGCAGGCCATGCGTGAGTAGCCGCGGAGCTGGCTCTGCCAGGCCGCTGGCTGCGTCCCCCTGGGGGGATGGCGCGTCAGCGCCTCAGGGGGGAGGCTAATACTCTGTCCACCATCACACCAGCCTGCCCCAGGTTGTTGGCGGGATCGCACATGGCTTCGAGTTGCGCACGCGTGACGTGCTTGTTGATCTCAGGGTGCTCCTCAAGAACATCGATCAGCGGGCGATTCTTTGTGATGGACTCTCGGCAGAGGTCATACACCAGATCGTGTGCATACTCGCGGCCGATGTAAGGGCCCAACCCCATCATGACGGCCTCGGACATGACCAAACCATTGGTGATATCAATGTTGGCGCGCATGCGAGTGGCATCCACTTCCAGGCCCTTCAGCACGAACTTCGTCTGCTTCAATGCACCGGACAACAGGCAGAAGATCTCAGGCAAAGACACCCATTCGATTTCCCATGGGCCGGTAGAGCGCTCATGATCGGCCACCATCGCATCCATCAGCGCAGCGGCATGCTGGCGCACCACAGAGATGTTGGCATGGATGTACAAGCAGGAGATGGGGTTGCGTTTTTGCGGCATGGTGGAAGAAGACCCACGGCCGGGTGCATAAGGCTCGAAAACCTCCGCCACCTCAGTCTGCATCATCAGCTTGACGTCCATCGCTATCTTGCCAAGCGAGCCCCCAACCAAACCGAGGAAGGCGCCTACTTCTGCGATGGTGTCTCTCACGGTGTGCCAGGAAATCAGTGGTTGAGCCAGCCCCAGCTCCTGCATCAGACCGGCCTGGGTTTCCATGGCGCCCTTCTCCAGCGATGAGAGCGTGCCGGATGCACCACCGAACTCTCCCATCAGCACGCGAGGCTTGAGCTGCTGCAGGCGCTCACGGTGCCGATCGATACCGGCCAGGATGCTGGCCATTTTGTAGCCGAACGTGATGGGCGTGGCCTGCTGCAAGTTGGAGCGGCCAATGACGGGCGTGTCTCTGTACTTTTTGGCCAGTGCGGCCAGCGCGTCACCAATCTCGTTGAGATCCTGCTCTACCAGTGCGAGACCTTCGCGCATCTGCAACACAGCGGCTGTGTCTGTGATGTCCTGGGTGGTGGCGCCCCAATGGCAATACTCACCGAGCTTGTCACGGCAGTTGGCGTTGATCTGGTTGACGACCGCAATGATGGGGTAGCCAATCTGCTCGGTCTTCGCTTTGAGCTTGTCCCAGTCAATCATGGACAACTCGCAGTTGCGCACGATCTCGTCTGCAGCTTCTTGCGGGATGATTCCAAGTTGGCCTTGCACTTTGGCAAGAGCTCGCTCTATGTCCAGGTACTTGGCCGTGCGATTTTCGTCAGACCAGACATCGCGCATGCGAGCGTCGCTGAACATGTCGCCGAAGATGCGCGAATCGATGATGGTGGAAGCCATGGAGTCTCCTTGAAAGCGGAAGCGTTAAAAGCGTGAATCTCGTGCCAGCGCCAACACGCGCTGGGCTTGAAGAACTACGGGCCTATCGACCATGCGGCCGTCCAGCCGGGCGGCACCGGGCGATGCGGCGTCAGCAGCCAGCACCCGACGAGCCCAGTCAAGCGCCTGAGCGCTTGGCAGCAAGGCTTCGTGGATGATCCCGATCTGTTTGGGGTGAATGCACAGCTTGGCGCCAAATCCAAAATTGCGCGCTTGCGCCAGGTCAGCCAAAAGCCGGGCATCGTCATCGAGCTGCGGCGTGACACCGGCCACGGGTGCAGGTAAATCAGCCAGGCGCGAAGCGATCACGATGCAGCTGGCGGCATAGGCCAGCCCGCTTGCATCATCCGAAATATCCAAATCCAGATCGAGCGCGAAATCCAGCGTGCCGAACAGCAATCGGGACACCCCTGACGCGCCGGCAATCTCATCCACGAAAGCGACGCCACGGGCGCTTTCAATCAATGCGAGAACGCGCACGCCTGGCACACCCGCTGTCACAGCGGCAATCTGCGCGGCGTTCTCCGCTTTGGGCAAAACGACGTTCGCCGCACCGCAAGCCCGAAGCGCGGCAAGATCTTCCGCAAAATAGGAAGAGCCGGCATCGTTGATCCGTACCGCAACCCGCAACCTCTGCTCCGGTGAAGCCGATGTCAGCCAGCGGGCGACGGTCTCGCGAGCCTGGGGTTTGTCATCAGCGCTCACTGCGTCTTCCAGATCCAATATGACACAGTCGGCACCGGTGGCGAAAGCCTTGGTAAAGCGATCTTCTCGTGTACCCGGCACAAACAGATAGGTGCGCGGTGGCAGTTCGCTAGTGCGGTTCATCATCATGAAACGTTTGTCAAACCGCCTGCGTGGTGTGCAAAGCTTCAATCTCTGAACCGGAATACCCCAACTCGGCCAGAATGGCATCCGTATGCTGGCCCAGCGCGGGTACAGCGTCCATGCGCGGTTCACTGTCCCAACTGCCGGGGGGCAGAAGTGCTGGTAGCGGCCCCTCTGGAGAGTCCACGGTAGTCCAACGGCCACGCGCATGCAATTGCGGATGAGCCCAGACGTCTCGCATGGTGTTGACCTGCGCGTTGGCGATCTGCGCGGCCTCCAATCGCTCTGCGACTTCCGCAGCCGTCATGGTTGCAAAGGCTTCAACAATGATCTGGCGCAACGCCACACGCTCTGCCACGCGTTTGAAGTTGGCTGTAAAGCGCGGGTCCGCGGCCAATGCGGGCATTTGCAGTACCTTCTCGCAAAAACTTACCCATTCGCGCTCATTTTGCAAGCCCAGCATCACTGTGCCCCCGTCTCCCGCCGGAAATGGACCATAGGGATAGATGGTGGCATGGCTGGCACCGGTACGTGGGGGTGGTTCGGCCCCCTCAAAGGCGTAATAAAGCGGGTAGCTGTTCCACTCGGTCAGCGCTTCCAGCATGGAAATATCGATGCGCTGCCCTTTCCCCGTCTGGCCACGCTGAATCAATGCCGCCAGAATGTTGCTGTATGCGTACATACCGGCAGCGATGTCTGCAATGGAAGTGCCTGCTTTGCTAGGCTCCTCAGCAGTTCCCGTGACCGAGACAAACCCCGATTCACTCTGGATCAGGAGATCGTAGGCTTTCTTGTCCCGATAAGGGCCTGGGTTCACCGGATGATCGCCATACCCCGATATATCGCACACGATCAACTCGGGCTTGAGCTCTGACAAACGCTCATACCCCATGCCCAACCGTGCGGCTGCCCCGGGCGCAAGGTTCTGTACCACCACATCGGCCTTCTCCAGCACCAGCCGCTCAAGCACTTTGGCAGCTTCCGGCGACTTGACGTCCAGCGTCAGGCTTTCCTTGGAGCGATTGGTCCAGACGAAATGAGAGGCCAGACCGCGCACGCGTTGATCGTAGCCACGCGCAAAGTCGCCCACACCGGGCCGCTCAATCTTGATGACCCGCGCACCCATGTCCGCAAGCTGGCGCGTGGCGAATGGCGCCGCAATGGCGTGTTCGAGCGTGACGACCGTAATACCTTTTAATGGCTGCAGCATGGCAATTTTTCTTGTTTTAAATGTCTTCAGCGCAGAACCGCTGTGGCATCCATGGTCAGCCAGCCCTCATGATCGGATGCCCAAAGGCGGATGGTCTTGCCATCTTCCTGTGGTTGGCCGTGCACATGGAAAGCGTTCAGATCGAACGTTGGCCGCAGTGCTTTGAACTTGAAGCTGGCAATATCGGCGTCGGGCCGTTGGCGGCGCAGCAAATCCATCAACAAAGTGGCGATCAGCGGGCCATGAACGATCAAGCCTGGGTAGCCCTCGACTTCCGTCACGTACTTTCGGTCGTAGTGAATGCGGTGGCCGTTGAAGGTCAGCGCGGAATACCTGAAAAGCAGCACGTCATCGGGCACGATTTCGCGTTTCCAGGCCCCCTGCTCCGCGGCTTGGGGGGGCGGCGCCACATCGTCTGGCCGCTGAGCTTCCCGGTAAACGATGTCATGAAACTCAATCAAGGCCGGATCGCTCGCCCCGTTGCACCGAATTTCATGCCGCACTTTCACAAACACCAGCTTGCCAGTACGCCCCTCCTTGGTGCTCACATCTGCAATGGTGGAAGTGCGTTCTACCTTGTCCCCCACGCGAATAGGGGTGCGAAATTCAAACTGGCTACCGGCCCACATGCGGCGTGGCAGCGGCACTGGCGGCAAGAATCCTCCGCGTTTGGCATGGCCATCCACACCAATTTCCGACTGCCTGCACATGGGCAAGAAATACAGCCAATGCCACAAATGAGGCAGTGGCGAACCAGTTGGCAAGGCGGTGGCGGGGTAGTCCAGCGTGGCGCTCAGCGCCACGACAGGCGTAGGCGTAATGTGGTCCTCGAGAGTCTCGCTACGCCCGATCCAGGCCGTCAACGATTCAGCTGTGGTGTTCATTTCGATAGTTCCGGAGAGTGACTGACAGTGTCATTGTCAGCGTCAGGTTGAGCCTAAGTGTCGGTCACGGAGGGCTATCCGTGAATTGCAACATTCAGATCAATTGATGCAATAAACATTAGAAACCGAGGTCCCGGGTCCTGAAGTGCAAGCAGGTCGCGCACAGGGCTCGCCGCACAGACAGCTGATACCCGGGCGTCCGATGGGCAGAGCGCCTGCCCCGCGCCTAGCTCAACCAGGCAAACCGGTCCCATCAGACTTTGCCGCGCTCTCGCTCATCGCCTTGGCAATGCCACGCAGGATGTGAATCTCCTCCTGGGTCAGTTCAGCGCGATTGAAAAGCTGCGTCAGCCGGGGCATCAACTTCTTGGGTGCAGCCGGATCCAGAAAGCCTATGTCGGCAAGAGCTTGCTGCCAATGCGTCAACATGCCGGCCACCTGCGCGGCATCAGCGTATTTCGGCTCTTTGCCGGTCGCCGCCGCCCAGGCGTCACCGAAACGAGCGAACAAGGCTTGCCGCCAGTCATAGGCAATCAATTGCACGGCGGCGGCCAGATTGAGCGAACCGTAGTCGGGATTCGTAGGGATGGACAATGCCACATGGCAGCGATAGACATCCTCGTTCTTCATGCCATAGCGCTCAGAGCCAAACAGGAATGCGATGCCTTCCGGCGGATCTTTTGGCCCTTGCTCAGGGGAGAGCAATCCTTCGAAATGCGCCCGCGGGCTGCGAGTGGGAGGTCCGAAGTCACGGGGAGTCATGGCCGTGGCGCACAGGTGAGTGCAGCCGCCAAGCGCTTCTTCCAGTGTAGAAACAACGCGCGCCTTCTCGAGCACATCAGTCGCTCCACTGGCGCGTTCAACGGTCTCGGAACGCGTAAGAACGTCTGGCCAGCGCGGCGCCACCAGGACCAGGTCATCGAAGCCCATGACCTTCATGGCGCGTGCGACGGCTCCCACATTGCCTGCGTGGCTGCTTTCAATAAGGACGAAACGGGTTTGCATGGTAGTTATGGAATGCGAGGCGGCTACAGATACAAGCCACCTTCACCCCAATGTTACCCACTGCGATCACTAATTCCGGTAATGCCTTGCCATGCCTGGAGTTCCGCGCGTACCGGAAGATTTGGTATCTTGCGTGCGGTGTCGCTTGCGAACCCTACACCGAAAGCGCATTCACATAGGCTATCGACTGCTCTATGGCCCTGGCAGCTGCCGGCAGATCATTGGCTTGATTCAAGAAGCCGTGAGGCAAGGCGTGGGCGACGGCAAGTTCAGCGGGAACGCCACGCTCTTTGAGCGCGTGGTACAGCTCTATGGAGTCGTCAAACAAGGGATCCAGCTCTGCAGCAAGCACATAGGTGGGCGGCAAACCGCCGAGTTCGCCGGCGATGGGAAATACTCGCCAATCCTCACTCGATGACGTGGGCATGTAAGCCTCAAGATAGCGTGCCTGCACCTGGTTGCTCAGCCCGAAACGACCATCCCCATAGGCCTGGAACGAGCCACCATCGCGGGAAGGCCCGTAGCAGCCATAGTAAAGAATCAGGGCCGATAATTCCGAAACCACGCCTTCATCCCTTCGCCGCATGGCTTCAACCAGCGCCAGGTTGGCTCCGGCGGAATCCCCGGCGAGGATGAGCCCACCACGCATTCCCAGGCTCCTCCACCGGCGGTAGAGCAAATCTATGACGGCACGAACATCTTCAAGCGCTGCGGGAAATGGGTGTTCGGGCGCCAGCGAGTACTCCACACCGCAGACCGGGGCTTGGGCTGCGCGCGCCAGATGGCGCAAGACCGTGTCGTGCGTCACGTTGGATCCGACGCACCAACCTCCTCCATGCAAATACACAACAGGGGTGCACTCAGCAGAGCCAGCGCTGGGATAGTACCAACGAAGCTTGATTTGTCGGCCGTGGGCGAACATGTCCTCATCCACCACGCTATGCATGGGGAGTCTGTTCTCGTGCGTGCGTTTGCGCGCCTCTTCCAGCAGACTGCGTGACTCCGGAAAAGGCAAGGCATACCGATCAACTTTGGCAACGCCCTCTGCTTGCTTCTCGAGCAGCCGTGTCAGCTCTGTATCCAAATGTTGCCCATATGGCTGTCCAGTCCATTTGTTGAGCACTGGCTCTGGCACCTGGTCAGTCCGGTTTGAACGCGACCGCCTCAATCTCAAACAGCCATTCTGGCCGTGCGAGCTCTTTGGCCACGATCAAGGTGGCCGCGGGTCTGCTTTCGCCAAGATATTGCTTGCGCACCGCGTTCACGGCTGCCAGATCATTCGAATCGAGCAAGTAGGTGGTGATCTTGACGAGATCTTGAACCCCCATACCTGCATCTTCAAGAATGGCAACCAGATTGCTCCACGCCGCATCGGCCTGCGCCTGAATGCCTGACGCCAACGCGCCTTGTTTGTCCACGCCAATTTGCCCTGCGATATGCAGCCACTGCCCAGGGCCACTGGTACGAACGGCGTGCGAGTACGCACCTACCGGAGGGGCAATGGCGGGTGAATTGCGGAATTCAGTCAAGATGGTCTCCCTTGAAGTTGCTGATGAGGTGAAAGAAGTGGCGCGAGCAACTGCTGCTGAACGCGCTCGAAGAGTTCAAAGCCGGGGCTCGCCAACTCTTCAAGAATGTCGAAATGGGTGCGGTCGGGGACGATCTGCAAGCTTGCGGAAATGCCCAGGCCTTTGACTATGTCGACGAAGTCCCGGCTTTGGCCAATGAACCCTTCCGTCTCCCGCCCACCCACAGCCACCAGAAAATCGTCGCAATAAAAGTGCGGAAGTACGCTCGGGCTCATGCTCAGCGCCTCATCTGGCGTCATACGAACGTCGTGATTCACGGTAGTCAGCAAAAGCGGTGGAAGTGAAAACACCCCACTGACCGGGACCACAGAAACAAAGGGATATCCACCGAGGTCCTCTGGTGGCGTCCCGCTCAGCATGGCTGCGAGTTGGCCACCAGCTGAGTGCCCGGAAATGCACACCCGGTGTGGGTCAAAATCAAGTTGGGCAGCCTGAGTGTTCAATAGCCGGACGGCGCTGGAAACCTGCTCGAAGATGTCAGTCACGCGGACTTCAGGTGCCAACTGGTAGCCCAGCATGGCCACTGCGATCCCACGCTTCACATACTCCTGTGCAATGAAGCTGAAAAGACGGTGATCCAGCGCACGCCAGAACCCGCCGTGTATGAAGATGAAAAGCGGGGCTGGGGCGTGCGGCGCGGCTGCACCAGCACCAGGTTTTAATTGCGGAGGAAACCAGTCGATCGAGCAGCGCTCGGATTCGCCATAGGAGATGCTTTTCCAGCCTTCTGTCTCAGAACGAAACTGCTCGCTGCGGCTGCGATAGTCAGCATAGACTGAATCGCGCTCCGGATGCCGAGGACGCAAGCTGTAGTTGAGCTCTTCTCGCCGCATCAACTCCAGAATGCCGTGTGCACTAGGACGTGTCATCAATTAACCCCCCCACGCGCTGACTCGCCCTGAGGATGGATACGCGAAGGCAGGCGCAGGCCGTAGTGATCTACGGCCAAGGCTGCTGGCAAAGTAGACGCCGCAGGACGAGCCAGCCCAAAGGGTTGCCAAGCCAGGGAGCGCCATGTGTTGTTGTGGCTCGCTTGTGTACATGAGTACACCGCCCTCACCACGCCTAGCCTGGCGCTCCCTGGCTTGGCAACGCATGGGGGGGTTAATTGATGACACGCCCTAACCTCCAAGATAAGCTTCCTTGACCCGCGCATCGGCGAGAAGTTCTTTGGCATTGCCTGAAAGCACCAGTCGGCCACTCTCTATGACATACCCGTAATTGGCATGCCGAAGCGTGACCTCGCTGTTCTGTTCGCAAATGAATATGGTCATGCCCTTGCCTGAAAGCTCGGATAGCGTCTCGAAGATCTGCTTGACCACCAAAGGGGCGAGCCCCATGGAAGGCTCATCCAGCAGAAGCATTTTTGGCGCTGACATCAATGCGCGCCCAATCGCAAGCATCTGTTGCTCGCCACCAGACAGCGTTCCAGCGGTTTGCGGCAACCGCTCCTTCAGCTTCGGAAACAGTTCCAGGACAAACTCGAGCTGGGTGTGATAGCGAGTGGCATCGCGCTTGATCAAGTACTGAAACGCCCCCATCTCCAGGTTCTCTGCAACGCTCAGCGGCGCAAACACCTTACGCCCTTCGGGTACCAGCGCCAAGCCTCTGCGGACCACGCGCTCAGCCCCCATTCCGGAAATATCTTGCCCTTCGTAACGAATCTCGCCGCGCGTGGGCTTCATCAGGCCACTGATGGCTCTCATCACAGTGGACTTCCCCGCACCGTTGGCGCCAAGAAGCGCAGTCACCGAGCCGGTTTCAATACTGAGATTCAGCCCGTGCAGGACATCACCGTGCCCATACGAAGCATGAAGATCACGTATTTCAAGCATGAACGGCCTCCTCTCCCAAATAAGCACTGATCACTTCCGGGTTCGAGGAAATCTCGCCAGGCGTGCCTTCGGCCAGGTAACAGCCGCTGCGCATCACCAGAATTTCGTGGCAAAGGCTCATCACCATGCGCATGTTGTGCTCTACGAGGACCACCGTGACGCCCAACTTATTCACTTCCTGGATCATGCTGACCACAGGGGCTTGCTCAGATGCAGGCACGCCAGCAATGGGTTCGTCGAGCATCAGTATCTGGGGTTCCGCCGCAAGGGCACGTGCGATCTCCAAAAGCTTCGACTCTCCGAAACTCAAATCTCCGGCAAGCCTGGTTGCACGGTCAGCGAGCCCCATTAACTTCAGCTTCTCGTAGGCGACCTCTTCGATCTTGATCTCTTCCTTATGGACGCTGGGCAAGCCCAGTAGCGCCTTGAGAAATCCGGTGCGGGCTTTAGGGTGGTAGCCGATCATGACGTTCTCGATCAGGCTCAGGTCAGGAAATATCTGCAGATTCTGAAAGGTGCGTGCAAGACCCAACGCCGCCCGCTCATAAGGTTGCAGCGTCTGGATTTCCGTTCCTTGCAGCTTGATGGTGCCGGCGCTCAGCTTCTGAATTCCTGCAATGGCATTGAACAGGGTTGTCTTGCCCGCGCCATTGGGCCCAATGATGCCCTTGATCTGCCCGGGCTGTACGCGCATGGTCAAACCGTCAACGGCATGCAGGCCACCAAAACTCACTCGTACGTTTTCAACGTCCAACAGTGCCATGAGGAGACTCCGTTTGGGGTTTGCGCAAGGGTTGGCTTTCACCGGCATGGACTTTGGTTGACCTGTCCCTGTACCAGCGCATGCATCGCTGCCCCAGAGAAGACACACCACCCGGAAGATAGAGCAGCACCAGGATCATGCCGACACCGAAGATCAGCAGTTCAGCATCCTGAAAGCGCCGCAGCAACTCAGGCACCCCCGTGAGCACGGCGGCACCAAACAGCGGTCCCCAAAGAGAACCCACACCACCGAGCGCGACCATCACAACCATCAGAACAGAGCCAAAGAAGCCAAAGGTCTCCGGAGAGGCAAACTGGTTGAAGTGCGCATACATGGCACCTGCAAGACCTGCCATGCTTGCGGAGATGCTGAATGCCACCGCTTTGGCGCGGAAAGTGTTGATCCCAAGCGTATTGGCCCCGATCTCACTTCCCTCTATGGCACGGAGCGAGCGGCCAGAGACACTGCAAAACAGGTTGATGAGACACCACATGACCAGTGCCCCAATCAACCACGCAAGCCAGAAGAACCGTCCCGGCGTGTCCAGGGCATACCCGAACACTTCGTAGGGAGCGATGGCGGCAAGCCCGTTGGGCCCTCCAGTAAGAGGGACCAACTCTACAAACATCACGGAAAGAATGCCACTGAAGCCCAAGGTCCCCATGGAGAGATAAGGGCCGCGCAAGCGCAACGTGGCCCACCCTACAAAGGCCGCAACGCCGCCTACGACCAAAATGGCGGCAAGCGTTCCCAACCAGGGGGAGATGTTCCAGCGGGTATTGAGCACGCCACTCACATACGCCCCCAGTCCATAGAACGCCGCGTGGGCCAGCGACACTTGCCCTGTCCAGCCCATGATGACGTTCAAGCTGGCAATCAAGATGAGGTTGATGAAGAAGTACACCCCCAGGCTGAGCACATACTCATTAGGGGCCAGCAAGGGCCAAAACAAAGCCAGCGCCCAGACAGCAGCCAGCGTCCACCGATGGCGGGCACGGCGATCTCCGATCGGAGATGTGGAAGTGGAATTTGAAGTGGAGAGCGTAGACATGGCTTACACCTTTTCCACTTGACCGCGTCCGAGCAAACCGTTGGGCCACTTCACAAGTACAAGCAAAAGCACCACAAATGCCACGGCGTCCTTGAAGTGCGATGAAATCACCCCCCCTCCGAAGCTCTCAGCCAAACCGAGGAGCAAACCGCCAATCATCGCCCCAGGCAGGCTGCCAAGGCCGCCAAGCATGGCGGCGCAGAAGGCTTTGAATCCCAGAATGGTTCCGTGGTCAAAAGAGATGAGCGTCAGTGGCGTGACAATCACACCCGCAACCGCACCCACTGCCGCCGCAAGCATGAACGAAAGACTCATGGTGAGCTTGGGACTGATGCCGACGAGCGCTGCCGCTTCGGGCTGTGCCGCAGCAGCGCGCATGGCCTTACCGAGGACAGTCTGGTTGAAGAAGTAGCCCGCTCCGGCCATCACCAGCGCTGCAATGCCAATGATCCAGAGCGACTGAGTCTCCAGCATGGCGCCCGCAAGTGAGATGGGACCGGTTTCAGAGAAAGAAGGCAGGCCGGCCGGGCTTTTGCCAAGCACCAGCATCACAATGCTCTTGGTGCAGATGGCAATAGCGATCGTCAAGATCGTGATTGACATGGGGCCGGGCTTCTTGAGTTTTCGAACGATCAGCCGTTCGGAAATGCCACCCACCGCCATAGCCACCACCACGGCCACCAGGAACGCGATGGCCAAAGGCACCTTGGCCGCATACAGCGTGGCGGCCACCATGCCGCCCAACATCACCCATTCTCCCTGCGCAAAGTTAAGCGCGCCGGTGCTCTTGAAAATGATGTTGAAGCCGAGTGCCACCATGGCATAGATGCTTCCGGTGCTGAGGCCTGCGAACAGCAACTGGAGGGTGTCGCTCATAAACCAGTCCCTTTGGTGAACAGCTTACAAAAGACCGAGCACGGGATGCTGCGGTCGGGTGGGGGCAAAGCCCAGCTGGCCCAGGCGGTCGAACGCGTTTTGCAGGTACTGCTTGAACGCGTGCTGTTCGCTTTCTGGAGTGGCTGCGCCAAGCCCGGCCTCTGCAGCCAGCGTGGCAGCAGAGGCATCTGGCCGTGTATCGATCTGTGTGGACAAGGTGGGGATGTGGTAGCCCGAAAAGGCGACCTCCGTGACCCAGGCAGTGATCTGTTTGGAGATCATCTCCTTGGTGGCTGCATCCATATGCGCGGCCCGCTCTTGCAGGTACAACCAACCAAACGACGCATGCCTTTCCTTGGCTTGCACCACCTGCTCGAGGATCTGAGCAGCGATGGGCTCCCTGGCGTTGCCAGCGTAAAGGCGAGCCAATTCCAGCTCCAGGCCATCCGCCATGGCGCACTGCGTGGCGACATAGGCATCCAGGGATTGACTGGCATTCAATGCATCACGGTAGAAGGTGCGGTTGATGACATCCTCCCAAGCGGAATTGGCAGGCCTGCTCTGGTAACCACCCAAAGCCTTGGCATAGCTGTGAAAGCATTCGACATGCCAGGCTTCTTCCGTGTTGCGCACGGTCAGGAAGTACTTGGGGTCTGACTCTCTATCCAATTCCAGGCAGAAGCGGATAAGCAAAGCGGGGGTTTCTGCCAGACCCGTGTACTCAAGCCACGCTCTGCGGCTCCATATCTGCTGGGCGGCCTGCAAGGCTGCTGGCGAGTAAGTGGAAAGGTCCAGTTTGCTCCAATCGATGTCCTTGACCGGGCTCCAGCGTCTTTGCTTTCCGGTCTCATACAGTTCCCTGATTGACTGAATGGAGCGATGAAGATCCAGCGGAAATCGGCGCTCTACCATGAGCGGCGTGGGTGCCGGGGCAGCGGCGGGTGCGTGTACCTGCATGATGTGCTTTTCTCCTGAAGTCTTGCGCTACGCGGCGATCAAAATTCCCCGTCGATCTTGGGATGGCGGAACATAGGTAGCTGGATGCCCCATGACTCCTCCATCTGACGGCGAATCCTTTGAACGGAAGCCACGAACACGGGCTTTTCCAGCTCTTCCACCGTTGCGCCCAGTCCAGCCTGCCAGGTGATGCGGTCAGTCTCCACCTCTGCTGACTTGGCCGCGCCCTCGGTAGCCAGCCAGGCGCTGTGATAGCCATTGAGCTCCACCTTCTCGATCATCAGCACAACCGCGTCTTCCACTGCCTTCAACTGAGCTTTGGAGAGATGAGGGATACGGTTGTCCATGAACGCCCAGCCGAAGGCGCAGTGGCGCACTTCATCCCGCATGATGCTCTTGAGCACCTGGCGCGCCACAGGGTTCGGCGTGATGTCAATCAGGTGGCGAAACACATCGAACGCAATTTCTTCGGCCGCACACACCAGCGCAGCAATGACACCTTCCAAGGGCACGCTCGGATCGAGAGCCATCTTGCGCACTCCATGAGTGGCTATCGCACCTTGGAACTCCGATTGGTCCGGTTGCTGGATGTAGCCGCCGAGTTTCTCCGCCATACGAAAGCACACCTCAGCATGGCGTGACTCCTCCTGCGTTCGGATGGAGAAGTAGAGCCGCATATCAGGCGGGCAGTTTTCCTGGCAAAAGCGGATCTGCAAAGCGGGCGATTCAGAAATGGCTCCGTACTCGCCCCACGCACGCCGGCTCCAATACATGCGGGCTGCGTAGAGTTGCTCGGTCGTGTACTGCGATGGGTCCAGTAGCGACCACTCGATATCTGTCGCTGGGTTCCACTGGTTGTTCGTTGCCGAGTGGAATAAGTTGCGCACGCGTGGTACGGCGATATCCAGCTCCAGCGGGAAACGGTTCTCGGGCGCATCCAGTATGGTGGGTGCGGCTGCTGCGATTGCACTCATGTCGATCTCCTTGTGGGGTGCGCCTGATTACTTGTAGTCCGCCAGGCGGAACCGGCCGTCTTCGTACTTCAGCAAGACAAGATCGGACTTCGACAGACCGGAATGCTGAGTAGAGGAAAAATTGAACGTTCCGCCAACGCCGTGGTAGTTCTGAACGCCTTGAATGGCATCGCGCACTTTGGCCTTGTCGACATTGCCTTTTTCCAGAGCCATCTTGGCCAGGTAGATGGCGTCGTAGGTCTGCGCAACGAATTGATTGGGGCGCCGCTTGAAGCGTGCCTCGAACGCCTTGTTGAGCGTAAGGATTCGAGCCTTGACGGGATCGCTATCAGGAAGGTCTTCTCCCACCGGAAACTTCACGCTGACCAACAAAACGCCCTTGGCTGCGTCGCCGGCAAGATCCATGTAGCGCTTGTCTACGAAGCCATAGCTATGAATGAATGGAATGTTGCCCATGCCCAGCGTCTTGGCCTGCCTCATGGCAACCACCCCAGCAGGCGTGACTGTCCAGCAAACCAGCGCCTGCACTCCCGCAGCCTTCAGCTTGTTGATCTGAGGCGTCATGTCCGTATCGTTCGGGTTGAACGACTCGTAGATCACATCCAGCCCGCGCTTGGGTGCCACTTTCTTCCATTGCTCGACTGCGCTCTGACCGAAGCCGGAAGAATCCGCCAGCATGCCGACTTTCTTGATTTTGTTCTTGTCAAAGTAGTCGGCAATCCGTTCAACCGCCTGGTCATCATCCACCGTGCTTTTGAACGTCCAGGGGCGTTCGGCCACAGGCGTGACGATTTGCATGCTTCCTTCAGTGGAAATAAAAGGAACCTGCGCCTTCTCGGTCAATTGCAACATGGCAATGGCCATGCCGCTCATGTTGCCCCCGCCGACAATCATCTCCACCTTGTCTTGGGTAAGCAGGCGGCGCGTGGCGCTCAGTCCCTTCTGCGTCTGGCTTTCAGCATCGTAGAAGACCCACTCGATTTTCTTGCCATTCACACCGCCCTTGGCGTTGATTTCATCCAAGGCAAGCTCCATCCCCGCTTTCATGTCGTCACCCAGAAAAGCAGCAGGTCCGGTGACTGAGAGCACAGAACCGATCTTGTAGGTGGACTGAGCCTTGGCTGACGTGGACAGACCCGTCATCAAAAGACCAAGCAACTTCAGAGTCGTACGTTTGGAAAAAGATGTATTCATGGCAGTCGAGGGTTGGTGGTGGGAAATGGGCAAGCGATGTCCGGGGATCAATCGCTGACTTCGGTCGATAGCGTCCCGCTGAGAGTGTTGGCGGGATGAGAAGCGAAGTGAGCGCTTGAAAGTGCAACCGAGAAGGTGTGGCGTACAGACTTGCCAGGCGAGTAGGAACGCCCACACATCACAGGCAGACCTTCTTTGCAGAAGTAGATGAGCTCCCTCACCATGACCGCTGATTCAGGCGGAACGCTAAGCAGAGTCCCGAGTTCACTGCCCGCTATCACCGCTTCGATACTGTTTTGAGCGTGAGACAAGGTCACCCTGCGCGAGAGGAGATCCAGAAGCGAGTGCCGTGTTGCTTCCTGTTCGGAAATTGAGCCCGCCAGGTCAGGATGGATATACCGGTAGTCGTAGGACACCGTAGCGTCGCCGCTTCTGCGCTGGCGCTCAATATGAAGTACATCCAGCCCGGCACTGACACCCAGGTGAAAGGCCACACTCTCAGGGCAAGGCAGGATGGCAAAACTGCGAAGACTGAAAGTGAGCGGGCGTCCGCCCTTCTCCCACTGATTCTGGAAGTCCATCTGAGGACCAAAGATCTCATCGAACTTTTCGGTATTGACAAAGGTACCTTGGCCTTGAACCCGGCGCAGCAGCCCTTGTGTGACGAGCTCCTGAATGGCTTGCCGCACCGTATAGCGGCTGACACCAAACATGGCGCCAACCTCCTGATCGGAATAGAAACGCCCGCCAGGTAGCGCTTCGGTCTGGATGATGGCTTGCAGCCGGCGCTTGAGCTGCGCATACAACGGCAGAGCGGAATCGCGATCAAGCCCGAGTTCTTGCACGGCTGGATCGGCATTGCCCGGGCGGCCGGGGCCCTGTGTTCTATCTGGATTTGACATGACGATAAAAGAAATAATTTCCACTCATCAGCTTGTACGGATATCATGATATGCAGTCAATCTTGTGTCAACAGCTTTTTTCTTCAAAGGTGCTGCTTAGATGCCCATTGCACTTATCGACTTCCCTAATACGCCGCTGCAGGGAGTGAGCCCACTGAGCTTCGCAGACCCTGCTTCACTGAACGAGTTCGATCTGGTGGTCTGGCGGCCCGCAGCCATTGCCAGCGTCTATTCAAGAGACGACTCCTTCGAGGGCACGCCGGTACTGGATGTACGAGACTCGCAGCGGGTGTTCACCCATATCCGTTACTGGCGCACCGAGTTCGAGGAATTCCTGGCACGGGGCGGCACGCTCGTGATGCTCGCCCCGGGCTTCACCAGGATGGGTCTGCATACGGTGCAGGACGTGGTTCCGTTCGACGTGATCGAAGCGCTACCGGGCTATAGGAACCTGCACCATGAAGCGTGCAAGCCTTCGGCGCTCAGATGTGACGCAGGCGAGCCATTTCGGCGGTTTTTTGACACGTTCGGCGAGCATTTCGTGGCCAGCGCCACGTTCACCTCCGGCGAGGCACAGGCCATTGCATCCGTCTCTGACGGCGACGGAATTTGCGCGGTCTATGAATACCATCATCCGGGCCGGGTACTGGTCATTCCGGAATTGCGGGAAACCATAAGCCCATCAACCCTGGCCAAGATGGTTGATGCACTTGACGACCTCAGCGCACGCCTGCGGCTGGATGCCAGGGTTTCAGGATATGTCGGCGCTCGTCCCGTGGTCACCGAGCGAGAACGCGCCTTGCGTCAAGAACTGGCGGAGACATCTCAAAAACGCCGGGCGTTGCAGGCCACCGAAGCAGCGCTACTCAAGGAGCTTTCCGACATTGCGTTCTTTGGTCAACTTGAACATGGTGACCGGGTTGGAGTGATCAATGCAGCTCTACAGGTGTTGCATGCGCTGGGCGCGTATGTGCAACACGGCATTGGATCTACCGGCACAGTGATGTTTGAACACATGGGTCACGCTTGTGTGCTGGTGTTGCTGGAAGAGGCGGACATCTCACGCGGCCAGGGTTTGCCGAAGATTCTCCGTGAAAAATCGCAGCCCTGGGCCAATGAGCTGAACCGCGAAGTGGTACCTATCGCATTCATTGCCGGTGCCAACTCCGAGGAAATCTTGCGCCACGCTAAGCCACAGTCCACTAGCTCTGAGTCCATTTCCTGGCTGACTGGAGCTACCCTGCAGCTCGCATACAAGGAAAGAAATTTTGATTTCCTGGATGACGTCCGAGCCAAGGAGACAGCACCCACCTACCCGGCCCGCTGAACAACGTGGATCCTGAGCGTCGGTCAGATATACCGGCAGGACTGATGAGGTTGTACAAGGGTGATCTGCCGTCTAGCTCTGGCGGAAGACCTAGCGCGTGGCGTCAACTAAAATCCCCACGCGTTGCCAAGCCAGGGGGCTGACACGCCCTAAGGTTTTTCGTTCTACAAGCTCTCCATCATGACCACTGAAAACTTCGCCAACGTCACCCTGACTACCAAAGCCAGCGTCTATTTTGACGGCAAGTGCGTTTCCCACGGCTTTACCCTGGCCGACGGCACCAAGAAAAGCGTGGGTGTCGTCTTGCCCGCAACGCTGACATTCAACACCGGCGCTGCCGAGATCATGGAATGCGTGGGCGGCCATTGCGAATACAAACTGGCCGGCTCCAACGAATGGAAGAATTCCGGCCCAGGAGAAAAGTTCAGCATTCCGGCCAATTCTTCATTCGAAATCAGAGTGACCGAGCCGTATCACTACATCTGCCATTTCGGCTGATCGCACTGGCTGTACATTGGCTCCCGGAAGCTTTGCACCCCAGGCATCACGAAATCAGCGCTCCGTCTCTGGCAGGTGTGACTGCCCAGAGCACGGGGGTTGAACTTTGCCGCTCAGTGAGACCGGGACAGTGAGCTTCACGCTCAGAGGATGACCCCGCCTACCGGTTTCAGGGGTTCAGGCAGCGCCTGCTCCCCAGACGCGCGCAGCATATCTATCTCGATCACACGGCACATGGCGTCCAGCGGCAAGTGATGCGGGCGCACACCAAAGGGTTGTTCGATCTCGTCACCCAGGGCATCCAGCCCAAAGAACGTATACGAGACGATCGCCACCACCACGGGCGTCATCAGGCCAATGACGTCTACCAGGCCGAAAGGCAATAGCAGGCAGTACATGTAGGCCGTGCGGTGCAGCAATAGCGTGTAGGCAAAAGGTATGGGCGTTGAAGCAATACGTTCGCAACCAGTCTGTACACCAGCCAAAGCAGCCAGGGTCTTATCCATTTCAGCTGCCAAGGGAATCGGCAGTCGGTCTTCACGGACCCAGCGAGAAAAAACCTGCGTATTCAAAGTGAGCAGTTCATTGCCTGGGTTGAACCGTGCAGTGACTTGAGCCTGCTCTGGCGCCCCAATCCATTGGGTGAGATCGGCTTTGGCATCGAGACGGCGGAGCTGACACCGCAGCGCATGGGCAAACGCGACGGTGCGAAAAAGGACCAGACGACTCTCCTCGGCTTGCGCCGCCCCATCTATCTTCACCCAGGCTTGCTGGCGAGCCAGGTTGCGAGATTGGTGGATCAATTCACCCCATAGTTTGCGCGCTTCCCAAAAGCGGTCGTACGCGGTGCTATTGCGAAAGCCCAGAAAGATGGCCAGCGCGAGCCCCATCAATGTGAAAGGCACCGGGGTCAGCGTGACCTTCCACGAAAACAAGAGGCCGTGCGTGATTGTCACGAGGACAGCCAGCCCAGTGCAGACAGCAATGCTCGGGGCAATGCGGGGCAGGACCGAGCCTTTGATAGCAAAGAAAAGGCCGATGGCATTCGGCCGCTCAAGCAAGATCAATCTACACCACCACCGGCTCCGGCTCCAGCCGGATACCAAAACGTTCATAAACGCTGGTCTGGATGGCTTTGGCCAAGGTCATGACCTCGCCGCCCGTGGCCGGATTTTCCAGGCCACCCCTGTTCACCAGCACCAGCGCCTGCTTCTCGTAGACAGCCGCATTACCCACCTGCTTTCCCTTCCAGCCGCAGGCATCTATCAGCCAGCCGGCGGCGAGCTTGATGCTGCCATCGGCCATGGGATAGTGCACCACCTTGGGGTCACGGCCAATGATGTCCTGGCACTGCTCTGGCGTGACGGTCGGGTTCTTGAAGAAGCTGCCGGCATTGCCGATGACGGCGGGATCTGGCAGCTTGGCGCGGCGGATGGCCACAATCCAATCGTAGATCTGCCGGGCGCTCGGGTTCAGAACGCCCTCCTCCTGCATGCGCCGCTCGATATCCAGATAGCCCAGCACAGGTTTCCATGCCTTGGGCAGGGCAAAGCGCACACGCAAAATGAGGGTGCGCCCTCCCAGCCCCATACTGGGCGGGGCATAGCCACTTTGGCTGGGAATGGCCGGTGGGTGCTTGAACACGGAATCGCGGTAACCGAAGCCACATTGGGCGGCGTTCAGGCTAAAGAGCTCACCCGTGGCCAGATCGATGCCGTCAAGTGAATCGAAACGGTCCTGCAACTCTACCCCGTAGGCGCCAATGTTTTGCACCGGTGAAGCGCCAACCGTACCGGGAATGAGAGCCAGGTTTTCCAGACCGGGCAAGTTGTGATCCAGCGTCCAGGTTACAAAATCGTGCCAATTCTCGCCAGCGCCAGCCTCCACGATCACGTGGCGCTCGGTTTCCCGCACCACGCGGCGGCCAAGCACCTCCGCTTTCAATACCAGCGATTTGACATCACCCGTCAGCACAATGTTGCTGCCGCCACCCAACACGAACTTGGGTTGACCGGCCAAACTGGCATCAGCCAGCACAGCCTTGACATCATTTTCATTGCGCACTCGCACAAGGGTGGCAGCACGCGCGGCTATGCCGAAGCTATTAAGCGGCTGCAGGGGGACGTTTTGCTCCACGAACATGGGACAATTGTCGCATCGCGTCCGCACAGTCGCTTATTTCGGCTTATTCAGTCATGACCATTGAGATCGCACCTGAAGCGCGCAAGCAAGCAGTGACTTCGATCATGCGCTATTTCGAAGAAAACATGGAAGAGTGTATCGGCAACATCGCGGCAAGCGGTCTGCTTGGCTTTTTCCTGGAAGAAGTCGGCCCTTTGGTCTATAACCAGGCGGTGGCAGATGTCCAGGAGCGCCTTCAGCAGCGTGTCTCAGAACTCGATCTGGAAGTGCACGAGGACGAATTTCAGTATTGGCGCAAACGCCAACGCCCCATCAAGTAAGCCCAACAAAAGGACCCCAACATGCCCTCATTCGATACCGTCTGCGAACCTGAAATGGTGGAAGTCAAGAACGCGGTGGAAAACACGGCCAAGGAAATTGGCACCCGCTTCGATTTCAAGGGTACTTCTGCCGCCATTGAGCTCAAAGACAAGGAAATCACCCTCCTGGGTGACGCTGATTTCCAACTCCAGCAGGTCGAGGACGTGCTGCGCAACAAGCTCACCAAGCGCAATGTGGACGTGCGCTTTCTTGATAAGGGCCCAGTCACCAAGATGGGCGGCGACAAGGTCAAGCAGGTGATCACCGTCAAGAACGGCATTGCCACGGAAGACGGCAAGAAAATTCAGAAGATCATCAAGGAAAGCAAGCTGAAGGTGCAAGCTTCCATCCAGGGCGATGCGGTACGCGTCAACGGTACCAAGCGAGACGACCTTCAAGCCGTGATGGCCTTGCTGCGCAAGGAAATGGCCGACTTGCCGCTGAGTTTCGATAACTTCCGGGATTAATCGGTTTTTTTCATTGCACAAGGTGTGTTTCAGCCCAACTGAAAACTGATACAGGGGAACCCATGAAAGGCAAGTGTCTTTGCGGCGCCATCGAAGTCGTGGCCAATGATCAGCAAGAAGTTGGCCTGTGCCATTGCACCAATTGCAGGCGCTGGTCGGGCGGCCCCATGTTTGCAGTCCACTGCGGATCACAAGTGGAGTTCAGTGGGGCCGAACCCGTGCGCTACCGCTCCTCTGACTGGGCAGAACGCGGTTTTTGCCCCACCTGTGGCACACACCTGTTCTATTTCCTCTTGCCGGCCAACGAATACATCCTGACTGCCGGGCTGTTTCAGGACCGTGCGTTTGAGCTAACGAATGAGGTTTTTGTGGACGAACAGCCGCCCTTTTATGCGCTGAAGAATGAGACCAAAAAATTGACCGGTCAGCAAGTGTTTGATCAGTTTGAACCTGAGGCATGACTCTGGCCATGCTCCATCGCTGCGCTCCGGTTGTTGCATTGTTCGCGTTGCTGCCAGGCGCCAACGCATTCGCTCAGACCACGGTTTCGCTGCAGGGAATGCTGGGTAATCGGGCGCTGCTTATCGTGGACGGTGGGGCACCGCGCAGTGCGGCACCTGGAAGCTCAGTAGGCGGGGTGCGCGTCATTTCAACCAGTGGCAATCAGGCGGTGGTCAGCATTAACGGGCAGGAGCGCACCCTGCGCGTGGGAGAAACGCCGGTCAACGTGGGTGGTGCACCCATCACCGGTAGCGGTGACCGCATTAGCCTGTCCGCAGACAGCCGGGGGCACTTTGTGACCATGGGCAGCATCAATAACCGGCCGGTACAGTTCCTGGTGGATACCGGCGCCTCCAGTGTGGCACTGGGCAAAGCTGAGGCTGATCGCCTGAACCTGGACTACAAATCAGGCAACCCTGTGCGCATAAGCACCGCCAACGGTGTGGCAGAAGGTTGGCGCATGAGGCTGCACAGCATCCGGGTGGGTGATGTCACTGTGTATGACGTAGAAGCCGTCATTACACCCATGGCCATGCCCGCCGTGCTACTGGGTAACAGCTTCTTGAACCGCTTCAATATGCGCAGAGACGCAGACCAGATGACCCTCAGCAGGCGCTGACTCTACGTCTCTTGTCCTCCCTACCCACAGTGGAAGGGACGGTCTCCAGGCTTCAGGCTTGCGCTGCAGTCACCACGATCTCGATCTTCCAAGCCGGATCTGCAAGCGGGGCCTGCACGGTCGCGCGAGGAGGCGCGTTGCCAGGAGCCACCCAGGCGTCCCAGACTTCGTTCATGGCGGCAATATCTGCGATGTCGGTCAGAAAGATCTGCGTACGCAGTATGCGGGTCTTGTCGCTGCCGCAGGTGGCCAGGTGATGATCAATCTGCGCCAGCACGTCTGCCGTTTGGCCACGGATGTCTGTGGCGCCGTTCTCGGGAACCATGCCTGCCAGATAGACCACGCCATTGAAAATAGCCGCCTCTGAAAGGCGTGGGCCCATGCCGATGCGTTGGAGTTCGCTCATTTCTTACTTTTCTTTCCTAGCTTTGATTCTGTGCCCGCCATCAGGCGGTTGATGTTTTCACGGTGGCGGTAGATCAGGAAGACCCCCATCGCGGCCATCGCCAGTGTCTTGGCGCCAGCAGAATTCCACGCCACGCCGTCACCCATCAAGTAGTACGCGGGTGCGAACAACGCAGCTACCATGGAAGCGAGCGAGGAATAGCGAAAGAAAAACGCAATGATGAGCCACGTAGCCAGCGTAGCCACGCCCAGCAAGGGCTCGAATGCCAAAAGAACACCGGCCGCTGTGGCCACGCCTTTGCCACCCGCAAAACCGAAGAAAACCGGATACAGATGTCCCAGAAACGCCGCAACCCCCACAAGGGCTTGCGTGCCTTCCCCGAGACCATAGGACGCGCCAAACCATTTGACGAGCATCACCGGCAACCATCCCTTGGCGGCGTCCAGCAGCAAGGTCACGATGGCCGCGGCCTTGGACCCAGAGCGCAGCACATTCGTAGCACCGGGGTTTTTGCTGCCGTAGCTACGGGGGTCGCTCAGCCCCATGAGTCGGCTGACGATAACGGCGAAGCTAAGCGAGCCAATCAAATAGGCAAGCAGCGCTGCAAGCAAGGGCCAAAGTGTTTGCACAGTCTCTCTTATTTCTAAAGTTATGACGGGCTACAACGCCCCTATACAGGCTGCAGATCAGCCTGCTCCCATCCCTGCATCAATTTCTCAATTTCTGGAGATGTCCCTACTGATGTTTTCGTAATTCATGACAACCAACCTATCACCGTTCACGCTGAGCCTGTCGAAGCGCCGCGCAAGGCTTCGACAAGCTCAGCCCGAACGGGTGTTTGCTCAGCGCAAGCGGGTATTTGTCATGATTTATGAAGATCTCAATAGCACTTATCCAATAATAACTACAAGCAGAGCCTATAGATCAATAGCGCACTGGACAGGCTTGGCGTTCAACACTTGAACGCACACCTGCGGGTCTATGCCAATCAGGTAGCCACGCCGTCCACCATTGATCGCAATTCGGGGTAGCGCCAGTATGGTTTCTTCCACATACACAGGCATGGCGCGCCGCGTTCCAAAGGGTGAGGTGCCGCCCACCAGAAATCCGCTATGGCGGTTAGCGACTTCTGGCTGACAGGGCTCCACGGATTTGGCGCCTATCTGGCGCGCAAGGTTCTTGGTCGACACCTTGCGGTTGCCATGCATCAGCACGATGAGTGGTTTGGCATCCTGGTCCTGCATGACCAAGGTCTTGACCACGGTAAACGGATCGAAACCCAGCACCTCGGCGCTGTGTTCTGCCCCGCCGTGTTCCAGGTATTCGTAAGGATGCTCCGTGAATGCCACTCCTTGCGCCCGCAGCAGCGCGGTAGCGGGTGTTTCACTGACGTGGCTGCGTTTGCTCATGACTTCTCATTGTGCAGGGTCGCGCATTTCCAGACGGATATTGTCTACCTCCGCCAGCAGTTCTGGCGAGAGTTGAGTGTCCCACGCGTCCAGGTCTTCCTCGAGTTGCGCCATGGTGGTCACGCCGATGATGGTGCTGGCCACGCGCCATGAGCGGTAGCAAAAGGCAAGCGCCAACTGGGTGGGCGTCAAACCATGGTCGCGCGCCAGTTGGTTGTACCGGCGAGACGCATCCAGCGCCGCAGGCAAGCCCCAGCGCTGGCTCTTCATGCGTTCGAACAGACTCATGCGGCCCACGGGCGCGTCTGCGGCGTGAATTCCGGTGGCGTCATACTTGCCGCTGAGTAAACCAAACCCCAGCGGAGAGTACGCCAGCAAAGCCACATCCAACCGATGGCAGGTCTCGTCCAGACCGTTGTCATAGGCGCGTGAGATCAGGCAGTACGGGTTTTGAATTGTGGCCACACGGGGCAAGTCATGTTGCTCGGCCAGGCGCACAAATTCGTGCACGCCATACGGCGTTTCATTGGAAAGGCCGATGTAACGCACTTTCCCGCTCTTGACGAGCTTGGACAGGGCCTGGAGTTGTTCTTCGATGGACGTAGCGGACTTTTCGCGCTTCGGGTCGTAATACATGCTCCCAAAGGCCGGGACATGGCGCTCTGGCCAGTGAATTTGATAGAGATCAATCACATCCGTCTGCAGCCGCTTCAAGCTGGCATTGCACGATGCTTCAATATCTGCCGCCGTCAGGCCCTGCCCTGCACGTACCCAGGGCATACCGCGCGACGGCCCTGCCACCTTGGTGGCCAGCACGATCTTCTCTCGCATGCCAGGTCGGGCCTTCAACCAATTGCCGATAAAGGTTTCCGTACGGCCGTAAGTAGGCTCGCTTGGCGGCACGGGGTACATCTCGGCCGTATCAAGGAAATTGACACCGCGCTCGATCGCACGGTCCATGATGGCATGCGAAGTGGCTTCTTCGACCTGTTGGCCAAAGGTCATGGTGCCAAGACAGATGGGGGTCACGCGCAGATCACTGCGTCCTAGGGTGATGGTTTGCATAGAAGTGAGAGCTGAGTTCAAGCTTGGCGGCATCGTACCGCTTTCCAAATTTGGATAATGGCGCAATGTACCAAGTCACGCGCCCCTCTCGCAGCGAATTCGTTCCCGTCCGTTTTCACCGCTATCACGTCAGACGTTGGGGCAACGCCAATTCAGACCCAAACAGCGCCCTGCCCCCTCTGGTGTTGGTGCATGGATGGATGGATGTAGCCGCATCCTATCAATTCATGGTGGACGCGCTTTCCCCTGAATTTTTCGCGGGCCGCACCATCATCGCACCGGATTGGCGAGGCTTTGGGCAGACCACCGGCCCAGCCACCGATCACTACGAATTCCCGGAGTACCTGGGCGATTTGGAAGTACTTCTTGACCACTATGTGGGCGATCAGCCCATAGACCTGGTTGGCCACAGCATGGGCGGTAATGTTGCCTCCATGTATGCCGGCGTACGCCCTACCCGTATTCGGCGCCTGGTCAATCTGGAAGGCTTCGGCATGCCCGCCACGCAGTCGGACCAGGCCCCTTCTCGCTATGGAAAATGGATTGACGAGATCAAAAGTTTGCACGCGGGCAAAGACATGCTGCGAACCTACGAGAACGAGGCTGGTGTCGCTGCCCGCCTGATGAAAACCAACCAACGCCTGCCCCAGGACAAAGCCGACTGGCTAGCCCGCTACTGGTCTGAGCCGCGCACCCAGGCCGATGGCAGCACACGGTGGGAGATCCTGGGAGATGGCGCCCACCGCATCACCACCGCGCAGCTTTTCCGCGTGGAGGAAATGGTGGCCTTATACAAGCGTATTACCGCCCCGATGCTGATGGTGGAAGCCTCTGATGGCAGTCTGAAAGACGCATGGAGAGGTCGCTACACACAAGCCGAGTTTGATGAGCGCATCGCCCACGTGCCGAACTTGAAGCGTGAGCGAATTCAAGATGCTGGTCACATGCTCCACCATGACCAGCCTAAGGTTTTGGCGGGGCTGCTTGAAGCATTTCTGACTCCCCCCTGAGTCGCTTACGCGCCTTCCCCCTCAGGGACGCAGCCAGCGGCCTGGGGAATGAGACTCCCCCTGAGGCGCTAACGCGCCTTCCCCCTCAGGGGGACGCAGCCAGCGGCCTGGCAGAGCCAGCTCCGCGGCTACTTCCGCATGGCCTGCTCCGCGGCCGTCTGATCTTGCCACCTCTCCTTCTCCCTCTCCCGCGTGCGGGAGAGGGAGAAACTCCGATGTCGAACGACCGAATGAGTCAATGTGCGCTTGACTGCACCTGAGCCGCCGCTTGCGCGTCAAACACTGGCGGCGCGCAGGCTGGCCTTGATCTCCTGCAATGTGTCACGGTGGTGCGAGACAAGCGCTTGCAGTGCATGCGTTGAATTTTCGATGCCGTCGAGCGCTTTGCCATATCGCGTGAAGACCGTTTCAAGACAGTGCGTCAATTGCAGGTGAACAGCCTTTTGCAGCGCATCGTGCAAGTGCTCGTGGCTGACGACTTTGGTCGCCTGACTTGGTGGGCTTCCATCGACCGCAGGCAGATCCGGGCTGGCATCCACCACCACGTAACCAGAACCGGGGGGTAGTTCGATAGCCAGATCGTCCTCAACACCAAGCGCCTCAACCTCATAATCACCGAGCTGGGATGCAAGCTCGTTCGCCAAGCTCTCCTGCAACAAGGCTTGAAGCGCGCCACACAAACCGCGGACATCCAACGCAGACTCATGCTGTTCCAGCAGGCGCGGCACTTCAGACGCCACTTGGCGCCACACCAAAGTCGTTATGCGCGTTTGAAGGGCCTGAAGGCGTTCGCGCTCCTGCAACAGCTGCCCCAGCAGCTGCGACAACTCTGGCAGCAGCCGGGACCCAAGCGCACCCAGCACGTTTTCTTCCAGGTGATGCAGCAAAACTTCAGCGGGTTTGCGCTGTTTGTACGCCAGCGCGGGCTCAACCAAGTCCACTAAAGCCGCATAGAAATCTGTAAAACCGCCTTGCGCCAGAGCTTCTTCGGTCTCACCCTGCTCACGCGCCACGTGGGCAGAGACGGACACAGGCGGCTTCAGCAAGGAAGTGGCCACATCCATCTGCCGCAGCTTTTCCTGCGCGCGCAGGTGCACGTCACCTTCCTGCAGCCGGCGATTGGCCGGGGTCTTGCTTCGCAACAGCTTGACAATCTCGCCATCAACTTCGTCTTCTTCTATGACATCACTGCGCGTGATGACGGGCAAAAGAGGTTTGTGACGATGCAGTTCACGAGAGAGTTCGCCGAGCTCTTGCACTTGCCCCGGTGAGGTGGAGCTGGTCAACCATAGAACGGCATCGGCGCTGTCAGTGAAGTTTTGGGTGAGTTCAGCGTTCTCAGGCGTGACGGAATGAAGGCCTGGAGTGTCGAGCAGCACCAGGCGCTGTCCCAGACTCACGCCCTGCACACGGGCTGTGGTTTCTGTCGCACCCTCATCAAGAGCCTGCGCAGTCCAGACGACGCGCCCGTCTTCCAAATGAAAATAGGCGACAGACCTTCCATGCGCGGCGAAGCGGCCAGCCAGAAGATTGCACAAAGAACTTTTTCCAGCGTTGAACTTGCCAAAGACCAGCAGCATGACCTTGTCATCGAAGGCTTGGCTAAGCCTCTGCGCTGGTGCCAGCGCCGTCCATTGCCTCTTCCAATCTCCGGCACTCTCCGTTACCAGGGCGTTGATGGATTCGATCCGCGTCAGTAGCGCATGACCTCCCCGCAAAGACGTTGGTCTCTGGAGTTGATGCTGGTTCAATGCCCTGGCTAGAGAAGACAACCAACTGTTCAGCGCTTGCGTGACATCACTTAGGTCAGCCTGGGTCAGCTCGATGCCGTCCGCCGCTTCGATGAGGCGCAGCTCATTGACGCTGGCTTGGCTCATGCAGTTGATCCACCAGACATTTCAAGCGCAGATGCCCGTGCTTCGAGCGTCTCCAGAGCCACCAGCGCCCGCTGCGCAGCATCTACCGCACCGGCAGCAGCAGAAATTTCTGCAGCCAGTTCCACCCGGTCCGGCGACAACTCAAAGTAGCGCGCAAACTCGCATTGCATTCTCGCGCGCCCCGCTTCCTCGCAGAATATCTGGTTCAGATCCTTGCGGTACTTCACATAGACCCCCATCACGGCAACCATGACGTTGTCCAGGCTGCGCACAGAGGTTCTCTGTGCCTGCGGCAGCTCGGAGACGCCGTGTTTGATGAGGACTGCATTGATCTCAATGCAAGCTTTCGAATAGCCCACCTGCAGCCGGTTGCGCTCCCGCTTGCCAGGCGTCATCTTGAACTGCTCGGCAAAGGAATCAGGTGTCAGAGAATGGTCAGGGCCGGGAACATCGATCAGGGCCCGAATATCAAGCGCGACTTTGTCCAGCACCGCCAGTAAATCGAAATCAAACCGCTGGCGCTGCTGTGTTTGTTGGGCACGCAGGTCGCAAACCCGCGCAAGCCGTTCATCAACGAGTTGAGTCAATTCGCTGCGGACGTCACCTAAGAGCAGTTGCGCTTCGTGCGCGCGAGCAGATGGCACGCGTTCCAGCGCACCCTGCAAAACCCGCTGCAGCGCGGGGATGCCACTGCGCTCCAGCAGCAGCGTCTTGCCGCCCTCAACGCCTTGTCGATACCGCGTACTGGACACCGGATGCACCCCGAAAGCGGGTGCCTGAGACCCGATGGTATCCGCCACTTTGCGGTACTGATCGTCACTGGAGAGTTGATCAATCTGTGTCAACACCAGCAGCGTCTGTCGCCCGTAGCGCAAGCCGTCGCAGTGCAGCGCTTCAAGCAGCGTACGTTCACTGGCGTCCAGTTCGCCCTCCTTGACTGCGTGCACGAACAAACGAATGTCCGACTCCAGCCAGGTGGCCTGCAGCGCATGTTCATCATCGACCGAGCCCACGTCAGCGTCGAGCCCGGGGGCATCCAACCACTGCACGCCCTGGTGCACGTGAGCAGAAAGCTCAACCGTCTCTCGCTTGTCAGCAACTGCAAAAGCGGTATGGCCAATCAACTCATTGAGAAGACGGCTCTTGCCGTGGTTGTACTTGCCTATGACAGTGACCACGGGTGGCCGCGTCCTGTCCGCCAAAAGACCCAGCCGCGCCAGGTCGTGTGCGCGCCCCGGCAACACTGCTACGACAGCCCCAGAGTCCTGGAGAAGGCGCCGAGTTTGTTCTTGGTCTGGACGGTCAGGAAAATGCATCATCGGTTGATGTCAGTGCCCGCCCGACGAAGCGGCGCCCGCGGTCGAGTGGTTGAGCTTCAGGGCCAGTACGGCGATCGCTGCGCCGATGAGCGGAACGGCCAGCGCCAGGAAGAACCCATTCGGACCGCCCCAAGCCAGAAAGCTGCCGCCTATGGCGGAGCCCACAATGGCGCCCGTGCGACCCATCCCGATGGACCAACCGGTGGCAGTGGCGCGCAAAGCCGTGGGATAAGCACCCGCGATAAGGTAGTTCAGTGCAATCTGCTGGCCACCTATACCGAAGCCAGCGGCTCCTGCGAGTGCGAAAACGAGCGGCCAGTTCTGACCGGCGAAGCTCAAGCCGATAGCAACCGCAATGCCGCAGGCGAACATCACCATCAGCAGGCGGCGAGTATTGATGCGTGGCAACAGGAACGACAACGGAATGGCACAGATGATGAACACAGCGTTGACAATAACAGTACCGAAAGGCGCTTCTGACGCAGGCAGGCCGCCGGCCTTGAGCACGGTAGGCAACCATGACAGCAGCATGAACCAAGCCACCCAGTTCAGCAGGTAGATGGCCCAGATGGCAGTGGTGTTGCGCGCATTGCCGTCTGCAAAAAGCGCGCGCACGCTGGCCCGTGCTGTAGACGATTCCGGAACCGTGAACCGCGCGTTGGCCGGCAGCGGATGGCTGACAATCTTCGCAAGAATTCTGGCAATGTAGCGCTGGCCCGTAGAGTCCCCACGCGATGCACGGAAGTACAGCGACTCAGGCAGCAGGAAAGCGAGAAATGCCAACATGACCAGCGGCACGCCGCCGCCAACGATGAAAATGCCTTGCCAGCCGATCACGGGCAGCATGCGCGCGGCCAGCAAACCGCCTAGCATCGCGCCAGCAGGCAAGCCCAGCAGTACGCCAGTCATGATCGCGCCGCGGTGACGGGCCGGGCCATATTCCGCTGCCAGCGCCAGCAATACTGGTGTGCAACCGCCCATGCCAATGCCCGCGATAAATCGCAGGATCAGGATGTGATTGGTATCGGCGGACCATGCAGTGCCCAGCGTCGCGCCGCCAAAAATCGCCAGGCTGATCATGATGGTCGGCCGCCTGCCGAGCTTGTCGCCCAACATACCGAGCGTCATCGCGCCCAGGGTCATGCCAACGATGCCGGCCGTCAAAATAGGCGCCAGCGAGCCAGGTGGCAGATTGAAGGCAGCCAGGATGGCCGGCCCCGTGAACGCGATGGCTTGAGTGTCGAAACCATCAAACAGCGCGATGAGAAAGCACAACGCGATGACGCGCCATTGAAAAGCACCCATGCGTTCGTTGTCTATCAACGAAGGTATGGTGAGTTGAGAAGCAGTGGTCATTAAACAGTCTCCAGAACAGTTTGCCGCCCACCCTTGGAGAGGGTGGGGTTCAGTTTTTCTTGCTGATGGGGGGCGCGGTGTGGGTTAAGCCACGCTCACAAGATGGACGATGGGTGTTTGGCCAGAGGCGTCACGGTGATCTTCATGAAGGGAAACAGCGGCAATTTGCTCAGCGTGTCGTGCAGTTCGTCATTGCTGGCCACATCGAACACGCTGTAGTTGGCATACTCGCCCACCACGCGCCAGAGGTGTGGCCACTTGCCCGATTTCTGCAAAGCCTGCGAATAAGCTTTCTCTTCTGCTTTGATGCGCGCGGCTTCTTCGGCCGGCAGAGATGCCGGTATGTCAACGATCATGTGAACGAGGTAGAGCATGAATGTCTTGAGTAGTTAAATGGAAGGCACCGATTCGGCGAGGAAAGTTGCCAGGGCATGCTCAAAGGCTTGCGGCGCTTCGAGATTTGAGAGATGCGATGCCGGTACTACGGCAAGCTTTGAGCCTGATATGACAGCGCACATGGCCTCGGCGTCGGCCACGGTCGTTACCGGATCTGATGCGCCGGCGAGAAGCAAGGTTGGCGTGGCGATTCGCCCGATGCTGCCCCGCAGATCGGATAAGGCCAAAGCTTCACAACACGCGGCATAACCCTCTGGCGCGATGCCGCCAAGCCAGCCCTGCGCAAGCCGAACGACTTCTGGATGGCTGCGTATGAATTCTTCAGTGAACCATCGGCCAGGCGCTGAATCAGCAAGGGTTTGCATCGCGCCTGCGCCATTGGCACGTACCGTGGCAGCGCGTTCGCTCCATCCCTGAGCTATGCCAATCTTGGCCGCACTGTTGCAGACAGCGATGGCATCGAAACGGTGGCCCGCATGCACACCTAGCCAGAGTCCGGTGTGACCTCCCATGGAGATGCCGCAAAACGAAGCCTTTTCGATGTCCAAGGCATCGAGAATCGCCAACACGTCCGCACCCAGATCGTCGACGTTGTAGGGCCCAGGGGTCACCGGACTGCCACCGTGGCCCCGTGTGTTGTAGCGGACCACGCGGTAATTCTCCGCAAACGTCGCAGCCTGTGCCTCCCACATTTCCAGCGTCGTACCCAGCGAATTGCTCAGGATTAATGTGGGCAACGAGGCATCGCCATTGATGGCGACACGGAACTGGCCGCGAACCGTGGGCAAGAAGAAAGGTGATGCGTGTTGTTCAATCGTCATGGTTTGCCGTCTTTTGGCGAGTGTTCACGGAGCGATCACAGCTGCAGGTGAATGCATCGGCAGGCGCCTGCACTTGTCCTGGTCAACCTTGATCGCCACCGCCCACGGGAAGCACGGTGCCGGTGATATAGGACGCGCGGTCCGAGGCCAGGAACAGAATCGCTTCGGCCTGCTCGTCCAGCGTTCCATAGCGCTTCATCAGACTGCTGGAGACGGTTTGGTCCACGATCTCCTGGTACCAGATCTTCTCCTGGCTGCTCTGCTCGGCCGGGTTGCGCGGCACGCGGCGCGGCGGTGCTTCTGTTCCGCCTGCTGCCACCGCATTGATGCGAATGCCCCGGTCGCCGTTTTCAAGCGCCAGGCATGCGGTCAATGCATTCACTCCCCCCTTGGCTGCACCGTAAGGAACGCGGTTGACGCTGCGCGTAGCGATGGACGACACGTTGACGATGGAACCCTTGTTCACTTCGAGCATGTAGGGAAGCACTGCCCGGCAACCCCAGAGCGTGGGGAACAACGATCGACGCACTTCAGCTTCTATTTCTTTTGGCGCGTAATGTTCATAGGGTTTGGCCCATATCGTTCCGCCCACGTTGTTGACCAGGATGTCAATGCGGCCGTACTTGGCGTGGGCCTCGGCTGCCGCTCGCTCGGCGCCTTCGAACTGCTCCAGGTCGGCCTCGATGGCAATCACGTCCGTGAGCTTCTCCAGGCTTGAACGCACTTCGTGCACCAATGGGGAACGGTCCACCAACGCAAGGCGTGCGCCCTGCTGGGCGGCGAGTTCGGCCACGCGTTGTCCGATGCCCTGCGCGGCCCCGGTGACGATCATCACCTGGCCTTCAAAAGTCTTGCTCATATTTTTTCTTCAGTTCGGGCCGCCTATGAATCGTTGGCGGCAAAAAGGTCGTAGCGAGAAATGCGCGGGTTTGATGTTCAGAAACTTCGAAACCCTTGGCACCGAGGACACCGTGGGCCGCCGTCGCACAAGGGAAGGCAGATGTGAACACGCAGCTACTGAGCAATCAGATAGCAGCGCGTAGCCGCGTCCAGCCGCCCACTTCCGGGCGACAAGTCCTCACCTTCGATAGGCCGTGCGAGCTCCTGGTTGACCCAAAAAATCCGGCGGGTTGAAGCCGCTTCAGCCTCAGGCTGCCAGGCGCGGGCGGTCGACGATCTGGTTGTCTACGCCGTTGACCAATGCGCTCAGCTTGATGTCGAAAACGATCTCGGAGAATGGGCCAGTCAAACCCTCTTCCTTGATGCGCGCTTCATCGGTTTGCTCTACCAGTGGTGGCACCAGCCCGTCCCGGGTGGCGTAAGCAAAATCGTCATACACCAGCGGGTCTCCGTCGATGTTGATTTGCGTTGTCAGCTTGCGGTGTCCGTCGGCTGTGACGAAGAAATGTATGTGCGCCGGACGATTGCCGTGGCGACCCAGCTGGTTAAGCAGCGCCTGCGTTGGGCCGTCTGGTGGGCAACCGTAGCCCATGGGCACGATGCTCTGGAACTTGTAGCGGCCGTCCGCATCTGTGACGATGGTGCGGCGCATATTGAAAGGCTGCTGCTCTCCGGTGGGGTCGAAGTGCGAGTAGAAGCCCTTGGTGTTGGCATGCCAGACTTCCACAGTGGCGCCGCTCACCGGCTTGCCATCTGCTGCGTAAACAGTGCCGTGCATGATCAGCGTGTGACCCTGCTTGTCGCTGCCGTCGTCCAAACGTGCAAAGCCTTGCTCGACCGGGGCACCTGCCACATACAGCGGCCCCTCAATGGTGCGCGGCGTGCCATCTGTAACGCCTAGCGCTGCGTCTTCGGCATCCATGCGCATGTCGAAGTAGCGGTCCAGACCCAGGCCAGGTGACAGCAGTCCTGCTTCGCTGCGCGTGCCGAGCTGGTTAATGTAGGCCACGCCCGCCCAGTATTCGTCCGATGTGATATTCAGATCTTCAATGGTCTTGAACAGGTCGGACAAGATGCGGTGGATGATCTCTTTGGTGCGCGGGTTTCCGCCGTCTTGCTTCAGGCCACTGGCCAGGCGGAGGAAGTCCTGCACTTCGGGTGTGTTGAAGATTCGAGTCGTCATGATGGTCTCCGTTTCGTGGGGTAAATGCTTGAGAGGTCGTGAGGTCGGCTGCTGTGATGTGGACGGTGTCCAATGGCGCCGCTGCGCTCAGACAGCCGGTGTCGCTGCGGGTCCAACCACCTTGCGTGGCCGGTCGCGGCGAAAGTGCAGCACGCGGTCTTCGTCGAGCTGGATGCCCAGCCCTGGCGTTGTGGGCACTGTCAGATGGAAGTCCTTGTACTCCAGGGGCTGCGTCAGGATCTCCTCCGTCAGCAGCAGCGGGCCGAACAGCTCCGTTCCCCATTGAAGCTGCCTGAAAGTCGAGAAAGCGTGCGCAGATGAAATGGTACCGAAAGCCCCCTCCAGCATGGTGCCGCCATAAAGCTCAATCTGCGCTGCATCGGCGATGGCCGCCACGTGCTGCGCCGCCTGCAACCCGCCCGATTGCTCGGTCTTGATGGCAAAGACATCTGCGCCAGCGTTGCGGGCGATGGCAAAGGCCGTGGCCGGACCCATCAAGGATTCGTCTGCCATCACGGCGATGGGGAACTTGCCTGTCAGCCGTGCAAGCGCATCGACACTGGCCACCGGCTGCTCGACCAGTTCGCAGCCGGCATCAACCAGGCCGGGCAGACCATGGTGGGCTTCCAGCTCTGTCCAGGCCATGTTGACGTCCACACGCACCGAGGCCTGATCACCCAGCGCTTTTTTGATGGCGGCCACGTGCGCGACGTCTTCGCGTACAGATTTACGACCAATCTTGAGCTTGAAGATCTGGTGGCGGCGCGTAGCCAGCATGTTCATCGCTTCCTCGATATCGCGGCCGGTGTCGCCGGAGGCCAGTGTCCAGGCGACTGGCAGCCGATCACGAAGCCGCCCGCCCAGCAGTTCAGAGACAGGCAAGCCCGTACGGTGGCCGAGCGCGTCGAACAATGCCGTCTCAACGGCGCACTTGGCGAAACGGTTGTCGCGTATGCCCTTATGCAGGCGCGCCATCAATGCAGGTACGCGGTTGGCGTCGGCGCCTATCATTTCCGGTGCAAAGTAGGTGTCTATGGCAAGCTTCATGCCTTCAGGCGACTCGCCGCCATAGGCCAGACCGCCAATGGTCGTGCCTTCGCCGATACCGACCGTGCCGTCCGAGCATCGAACACGGACCAGCATCAGTGTCTGGCCGCTCATGGTCGCCATCGACAATTTGTGCGGGCGGATGGTGGGCAGGTCAACCAGCATGGTTTCGACCTTGTCAATGACGACGGACCCGGTAGCGGCGGCAAAGCCTGGATTCTCCGGTTGACATGAATTTTGTTGCATGAAGCGAATTGGACGCCAGCACCCCGCATGCAATCCAACACCAATTTGGTCTAGCTCGATACCTTTTTGGTATTCTTTGGCAATTAATATCTAAAGAACAAGGACTTGCGATCTCAGGATACAGGTCCTAGTGGTTTTCCCTTATGGATCTACGCCAACTACGTTATTTTGTCGCCGTGGCCGCCACGAGGAACTTCACCCGTGCTGCGGAGCAGATGCATATCGCTCAGCCACCGCTGAGTCGGCAGATCCAGTTGCTTGAAGAAGAACTAGGCATTCAACTGATATTGCGCAACAGCCGGCCCGTGCGCCTGACTGAAGCTGGCCGCATTTTTCACGAGCAGGCGTTGCAGGTACTGCACCGTGTCGAGCAAATGAAAAACAGTGCCAAGCAGTCAGCACTCAGCCTGCGTCAGTCCATTTCAATAGGCTTTGTTGCCTCTACTCTCTATGCCGGGCTTCCCATGCTAATCCGGATGTTTCGCCAGCGGTACCCGGAGACCGACGTTCATCTTGTAGAGCTGGGCTCCATACAGCAAATCACCGAGCTGAAATCTGGCCGCATCGATCTGGGCTTTGGCCGCATCCGCAGCCGCGACACCTCGGTGGCACGCACGGTATTGCACGAAGAAAGGCTGGTGTTGGCCGTGCCACCCAGCTCACCACTGGCGACCACGCCGCAGAACCTGACTCTGAGGGACTTGGGAGATCAGAGGCTGATCGTCTACCCGAAAGAGCCACGTCCGAGCTTCGCTGACCATGTCATCAGCCTGCTGCACGACCAAGGTATACCGCTGGCTGAAATACACGAAGTGCGCGAACTGCAAGCGGCCCTGGGCCTGGTCGCAGCGGAAATGGGCGTGTGCATCGTGCCAGCGGCTGCACGATTACGCTCGGACGTGGTCTACCGGTTGATCGCAGATGAGCAGGCCACCTCGCCCATCATCCTCAGCCATCGGCTGAACGATGACTCCTGGTATGTGGTGGCGATCAAGCAGTTCATAGCAGAGATGTACGCTCAAAATCCGTCATGGCTCGTCTTTGAGACCAATGGCTTCTCGCCGATTCAAGAGATTGCAAAAAATGACGAGCACATGCTCTCACCTTTGGGCCCTCCATTGAATTCACCGCCGTTTTCACCGTAGCTGCCAACTCCTGAGTCAATCCAGGCGTCGGACGCAGACCGCACTACTCTGCTGAATCTGCATTCCTGGCCTTGATGCGCTCCAGCCTGTAACTCATCTGCGGCCGCGTCAGCCCCAACATGCGCGCAGCCGCAGAGAGGTTGCCTTCGCTGGCCTGCATAGCCGCTTGAATCAGCTCTGACTCCAAATCCTCCAGGTTGACGCCCTTGCCAAGCGCCTCTCGGGCCACCGTGGCAGCCGGCCCTCCCTCGCTCCGCTCCAGCCGCCCCGCCTGATTCACCGTCATCTCGCTGCGGCGTGGCAGGGATGGAAACAGATGACATGCATCGACCATCTCACCAGCACCGGCCAGGATCACCCCCCGCTCCACCAGATTTTCCAGCTCGCGTACGTTTCCAGGCCAATCATGGTGCCGCAACGCATCCAGCGCGCGATCTGTAAATCCCGGAACGGCCTTCTCATGCAAGCTCGTAAAGCGTTGCAGAAGATGCAAGGCCAATGGTTCGATGTCTTCTGGACGCTCCCGCAGTGCCGGTATGGGGATGGGGTAGACATCTATGCGGTACATCAGGTCCTGACGGAAGCGCCCGCTTTTCACGGCCTCCACCAAGTCGAGGTTGGTGGCAGCCACAATGCGCACATTGACCTTGCGGACCTGCGTGGCGCCCAGCCGCTCGACTGCGCCATCTTGCAATACACGCAGCAGCTTCGCCTGTGCCGGCAGGGGCAACTCTCCCAATTCGTCCAAAAACAGAGTGCCACCATCAGCGCGCTCGAACCGGCCAGGCCGGCTGCCTGTTGAGCCTGTATAGGCTCCTTTCTCTGCGCCGAATAGCTCTGACTCGATAAGATCGCCTGGCAACGCGGCGCAGTTGACGGCAATGAAAGGTTTATCTTTACGGGCGCTCATGGCATGCAAGCCACGGGCGAAGCGCTCCTTGCCAACCCCCGTCTCGCCAGTGAGCAGCACAGTGACGTTGGTAGCAGCGGCTTTGCGGAGCAAATCCAAGGCCGCATTGAAAGCACGCGAATGGCCCACTAACGGCCCCAGATCATCAGCAGCCTGCAGGCTGCTGCGCAGTGACTGCACCTCTGATGCCAAGCTTTCCAGCTTGAGCAGCAAGGAGTCCGCATCGTAATCACGCGAGAGCTGTTCGCCATCAGGCCATTCGGCTACCGGTCGCCCTTCTATGCGGCAACTCGCTGCGCCGCAGGCTTCACAAGCCACCTCCTTATAAAGGATGGGACGCCCCATAAAAGCGCTTGTGTATCCGGAGGCATACCCCAGCAACATCCAGCATACGGGTTCGGCTTGCGGACCGAAATCTCGCACGTGGGTTTCCACCTCCCACGAGTGATCCCAACGAAAAATTCCGTGAAAGCTGCCGGCTTCAGGATCAAGGTTCAACAACTCCGGGGTTACCTGAACCGATCCTTCCAGCATATGTAGTTGAGGCCCCACCGCAAACATCTCTTGCAACGGCCGGCCTGTGCGGATCTGGCGGGCCAGAGCGGCATCTTGCTCCCCAGCGGCAAACCCCGCGCGAAGCAACAACCTCCGCGTGGCATTGGGTCCGATCGTGTTGATCAGCTCTCGCCGTAACGAGCTAAGGGCCGCGGCGTGTACCAACACCATGCGCTGCCCGGCCAGCCAGATACGGCCGTCGCCGCTTGAAAACTGAACCAACCGACGCAAGTCACGATCACTGGGCAATTGTGGGGTAGCCATATTTTTATCGATATTTTTTTAGACGAAGCAAAAAATCAATCATCCCAAAACTTCATCAAATCATGAAATGCGGATAGCAGCATTGCTTCAAATCATGAATTTGAGATGGAAGTCGCTTCTCAGGATAGTTAGTTTCTCAGGGGGATCGTCCTCAAGACCACTGATCTTTTCATGGTTTTCCCTAGATTTATCGATATTTTTTCATTTCATGGCGACAGTGGCATGAGGCATGCAACTGTCCTGGGCAAGGAGTCAAACCACCATGATCGAAGCCCTTGCATTCAATCCCAACCGACGCTTCATTCGCGTGATCAAAGCTCGCGCCGACGGAATGGTCGAGCTGGAATTCGCCTTGGGCGAGCCGCAGCTGTTCGTGGAGTTGGTGCTTCCGAAGGCGCAGTTTGAGCAGTTTTGCAAAGACCAGCAAGTGACGCCAACCGAGGGCGCTCTTCCAGAAAACGCTGCTGGCACTACTGCGCACGAATGGGATTGGAGCTTGCGGGAAGCGCGAGACCAGCATTTTCGCCACGAGCCGTGAACAGATTCGAAGGGCCCTGCCCTGCTGAATCGGAACCGTCATCAAAACCAAAGAAGGAGACATCTTGTCATGCAAATCGATCTTAGAACCGTCAGCATCATGCCCTTGCGGCAGACCTACGCCAACATTGCCGAGCGCCTGGGCGCGGACAAAGCCGCTTCACGCTACCTGGAGGGCACGATGGATGTTCAAGCCAGCGCGAACTTCCACTACCGCCCCACCTGGGATCCAGAACACGAGATCTTCGATCCCACGCGCACCAGGATCACCATGACAGATTGGTACGCGTTGAAGGACCCGCGCCAGCTTTACTACGGCACCTACACACAAGCCCGCGCTCGCATGCAGGAAACCGCCGAGTCTGATTTCGAGTTCGTCGAAACACGTGGACTCGCGGACCAATACGATGACGCCGCACGCCGCACTGCGCTGGACTTCTATGTACCGCTTCGCCATGTGGCCTGGGGTGCCAATCTGAACGGCGCCTCCCAATGCGCTTACGGTTATGGCACCGCCATCACCCAGCCCTGCCTCTATGCAGCGATGGACCAACTAGGCATTGCGCAATACCTCACACGCCTGGGTCTGCTCCTTGGCCAACAGGGCGATCTGGAGGCCGCCAAACATGCCTGGATGGAAGCTCCAGCATGGCAAGGCCTGCGGCGTCTGGTGGAAGACACCTTGGTCGTGAAAGATTGGTTCGAACTCTATATGGCGCAAAACGTTGTGCTGGACGGTTTGCTGTTCGGACTGGCCTACAAGGAAGTCGACAACGCCCTGGTTGAGCGAGCAGGCCCGGCAGTGGCCATGCTCACGCGCTTTCAGGCCGAGTGGTTTCAGGATGCGTGCAAGTGGGTCGACTCCATTGTCAAAACAGCGGCAGCGGAGAACCCTGAAAACAAGACCCTGCTATTGCAGTGGTACGCCCATTGGCGCACTCGCTCGCTTGAAGCGCTTGAGCCTGTTGCCAGATTGGGCCTGGGAGAAGGAGCGAACGCAGCGCTGGAGCGCGTGGCCGCCGCACTCGATACGCGCATGGCCAAGGCTGGCTTGCAGGTTTCGGCTTAGAACGTGCTTACGTTCCAAGCCCAACCCCCTCAAATTTCCCATTTCCAAACGCTTGAACAGGAGTGCCTGTGTCCAACGTATTCATCGCCTTCCAGCGCAACGAAGAAACGCGCGCCGTCGTCAACGCCATCGTGGCGGACAACCCTGGCGCCATCGTCAATGAGCAACCAGCGATGGTGAAGATCGACGTGCCTCACTGCATGGTTATCCGCAAAAGCACCATCGAAGAAGAGCTGGGCCGCGCATTCGACCTGCAGGAGATGCAGGTGAACCTGATAACCCTGTCTGGTTACATCGACGAGACCGACGATGAGTTCACCCTCAGCTGGAACAGCTGACCGACTCTTGTACTGAATTACAGATCAAAGGAGACCAACATGGATATGAAAGTCAACAAGAAGCTGAGTCTGAAAGACCGCTACAACCTGATGACGAGAGACCTGGCCTGGACGCCTACCTACCAGGCCGTGAATGATGTATTTCCGTACACCGAGTACGAGGGGATCAAGATTCATGACTGGGACAAGTTCGAAGACCCGTTCCGCATGACGATGGATGCCTATTGGAAATACCAGGCAGAGAAAGAGCGCAAGCTCTACGCGATCATGGACGCGTTCACGCAGAACAACGGCCATTTGGGCGTCACCGATGCGCGCTACATCAACGCGCTCAAGCTCTTCCTCACAGGCGTGAGCCCACTTGAATACATGGCGCACCGTGGCTTCGCGCATGTGGGCAGGCAGCTTGCAGGTGCGGGTCCCCGCGTGGCATGCCTCATGCAGAGTCTGGACGAAATGCGCCACGCGCAAACCCAGCTGCATTCTCTTTCCAATTACAACAAGCACTACAACGGCTTCCAGCATTGGCGCCATCAGCACGACCGCGTGTGGTACCTCAGCGTGCCGAAATCGTTCTTTGACGACGCCGTCAGCTCGGGCCCGTTCGAGTTCATGATCGCCATTGGCTTCGCGTTCGAATACGTGTTGACCAACTTGCTGTTCGTGCCGTTCATCAGCGGAGCAGCCTACAACGGCGACATGGGTGCCATGGCGTTCGGCTTTTCGGCGCAGTCTGATGAATCGCGCCACATGACCCTGGGGCTGGAGATGATCAAGTTCATCCTCGAGCAAGACCCGGACAACCTGCCCATTGTTCAACGCTGGATCGACAAATGGTTCTGGCGTGGGTATCGCGTGCTGACCTTGGTCGCCATGATGATGGACTACATGCTGCCCAAGCGTGTGATGAGCTGGAAGGAAGCGTGGGAGGTCTACGCTGAAGATAACGGTGGCGCCCTGTTCGCCGATCTGGCTCGCTACGGCTTGCGCCCGCCCAAGGGATGGGAGCAAGCATGCAAGGAGAAAGACCACCTGAGTCACCAGGCGTGGAACGTGTTCTACAACTACGGCGCTGCTGCTCCTTTCCACACATGGGCACCCAGCGAAAGCGAAATGAAATGGCTGAGCGAAAAGTATCCCGACACATTCGATGAGAACTACCGCCCTCTGTGGGAACACTTCTCAGCGGAACAGAAGGAAGGACGTCGCTTCTACAACAGCACCTTACCCATGCTGTGTCAGACCTGCCAGATTCCCATGTTCTTCACAGAACCGGACGATCCGACAAAAATCGCTTTCCGCGAAAGCGACTGGCGTGGCCAGAAGTATCACTTCTGCTCCGACGGCTGCAAGGACATCTTTGACTATGAGCCGGAGAAGTACAGCCAGAGCTGGCTACCGGTGCAGCAGATCTATCAGGGCAACTGCTTCTGCCCCGATGCAGACCCCACGCAGCCTGACTTCAACCCCTTGGCCGAAGTGCTGCGCTGGTACCGGATGACCTGGGGAGAGGACAACCTCGACTACGCGGACTCAACGGACAAGAAGAACTTTGACAAGTGGCGCGAACAAGCCACAGGCAACTGATTGCAAGGAGAACCCACATGACTATGACCTCCATTGGCAAGTACGAATTCCCGCAGAAGGACGGCGCCGAAAAATTCCCCGCCCCTTTGCTGTTCCTCTCTTGGGAAGACCACAAGATGTTCTGTGCACCCTTTGCCGTGCCGTTGCCCCCTACGCTGAAGTTCGCGGATATGTGCCGCGGCGCATTCCCAGGTTTTTTTGGCGCCCATCCAGATTTCGCCAACATTGACTGGGACAAGGCCGAGTGGTTCAAATCCGGTCAACCCTGGACTCCAGACATGGAAAAGACTTTGGCCGAAAACGGGTTAGGGCATAAGGATGTCATCCGCTTTCGCACGCCTGGCTTGACCGGCCTGAAGGGCTCCGCCCACTGAGCAACTACCCCAGGAAGATTAGCTTGAGCTACCAACTCACCATTGAACCCCTGGGCCAGGTGCTGGACATCGAAGACGGCCAGACCATCCTCGATGCAGCACTCCGCGCGGGTATCTATATTCCCCACGCCTGCTGTCATGGCCTGTGTGCCACTTGCAAAGTCATCGTCACGGAAGGAGAGATTGATCATGGCGAAGCGAGTACGTTCGCACTGATGGACTATGAACGCGACGAAGGCCAATGCCTGGCCTGCTGCGCTACCTTGCAATCCGATACGACCATCGAAGCGGAAATTGATGAGGAGCCCGATGCGCGATTCCTCCCCGTTCAGGACTATCGAGGCACGGTCTCACGAATTGAAGACCTCACCCCCACCATCAAGGGCGTGTGGATCAAATTGGATAGGCCCATGGACTTCCAGGCCGGCCAGTACGTCAATCTGCACATCCCTGGTGAAAGCGCTCCCCGGGCTTTCTCGATCGCAAGTGCCCCTGGTCAGGCCTCAGAGATCGAACTCAATATCCGCTTGGTACCGGGTGGCAAAGGAACTGCATGGGTGCACCAACAACTGAGCAGTGGAGAGGAAGTCCAACTATCAGGTCCTTACGGCCGGTTCTTCGTGCGGGAGTCCGCACACCAAAAGGACGAGTTGGGCTATATCTTCCTGGCTGGCGGCTCAGGCCTTTCCAGCCCGCGCTCGATGATTCTGGATTTGTTGGAGCGCGGCTGCAAAAAACCCATTGCGCTCATTAACGGAGCACGCAGCTCGGAGGAGCTCTACCACCATGAAGAGTTCACGGCTCTGGCCATTGAGCACAGCAACTTCAGCTACGTGGCCGCCCTCTCCTCTGAGGAAGCGGATTGGCAAGGTGCGAAAGGATTCGTGCATGAGGCAGCCAAGGTCCATTTCAAGAACGATTTCCGAGGTCACAAAGCCTATCTTTGCGGTCCACCGCTCATGATTGACGCCTGCATCAGCACTTTGATGCAAGGGCGTCTTTTCGAGCGCGACATCTACACCGAGAAGTTCATATCGGCTGCTGATGCTCAGCAGGTCCGCAGTCCGCTGTTCAAGAAGATATGAGAGCCCCCTGTGTCGCTTAAGCGCCTTCCCCCTCAGGGGGACACCACCAGCGGCCGGGCCAAGCCCGCTCCGCGCTGGAGCACACGACTCCCCCCTGTGTCGCTTACGCGCCTTCCCCCTCAGGGGGACACCACCAGCGGCCAGGCCAAGCCCGCTCCGCGCTGGAGCACACGACTCCCCCCTGTGTCGCTTACGCGCCTTCCCCCTCAGGGGGACACCACCAGCGGCCGGGCCAAGCCCGCTCCGCGCTGGAGCACACGACTCCCCCCTATGTCGCTTACGCGCCTTCCCCCTCTGGGGAACACCACCAGCGGCCGGGCCAAGCCCGCTCCGCGCTGGTTCTCGTGTGGCTTGCACTGCGGCCTTTTGAGGTGGTTGCGGGTCGCGGAAGGCGGTGCGGGTGATTGAGATGAGTGCTGCTGTCTACACGATCACTTTGATGGAGACCGGCGAAAGCTATCGGTGTGCTGGATATCGCTCGGTGCTCGAAGGTATGGAAGCGCTGGGAAAGAAGGGCATTCCTGTGGGCTGCCGAAACGGTGGTTGCGGTGTTTGCAAGGTGCAGGTGATTGAAGGTCAGTACACGCGGCGCGTGATGAGCCGCGAGCACGTCAGTGCGGCTGAAGAACTTGTTGGCCGCGCGCTTTCGTGCCGAATCAAGCCCACCAGCGATCTGCGGATCTCGGTGCTTGGACAAATGAAAAAGAACGTCTGCAGGCTGGTTGAGCCTGTAGACGATTCCCCCACGTCCTCAACCTGAAGAAAACTAAAGGAGATTTGAAATGGCAATGTCAGGAATTTTGCGGCCTGGTCACGCACAGATTCGCGTTCTGGATATGGAAGAATCCGTTCAGTTCTATACCCAGGTGATGGGGCTCATGGAAACCGGGCGAGATAGCTCGGGTCGCGTGTATTTCAAATGCCGTCAGGAGCACGACCACAACAGCGTTGTGCTACGACAGGCGGATCATGCGGGAATGGATTTCTTCGGTTTCAAGGTCCTCGACCAGGCCACCTTGGAAGAGCTCGACAAAAAACTGCAAGCGGCAGGTGTCAAAACCGAGCGCATTCCTGCAGGAGAGATGCTCGAAACAGGGGAACGCGTACGCTTTCAGATCCCGACGGGTCATACGATCGAGTTGTTTTCCGAGAAAAAATGCGTGGGAAGCGTCTGTGGCTACAACGACCCTGACGTGGATGTGATCGATGGTCCTGGTATCCGACCCGTGCGTATGGATCACGCATTGATCTATGGGGGAGACATTGACGGCAACCTCAAACTGTTCACGGAAGTATTGGGGTTCAGCCTTGTGGAACGCGTCAAGCTTGAAGACGGGAGTACCGATCTAGGCACATGGCTCACTTGCAGCACCAAGGCCCATGATCTGGCCATGGTGAGGCACTCGGAAGATGCCAAGCTTCACCATGTGAGTTTTATGATGGAGAGTTGGGAACAGGTGCTGCGAGCAGCCGATCTTATGAGCCGCAACCGTGTCTCGGTAGACATCGGTCCCACGCGACACGGCATTACACAGGGCACGACCATCTACTTCTTCGATCCCTCTGGCAACCGCCTTGAAACGTTCGCAGGCGGCTACCAGTGGTACCCAGACATGCCACCCATCACATGGAGTTGGGAAGAAGTGGGGCGCGGAATTTTCTACCACGACCGGAAATTGAACGAGGCTTTCCTGAGCGTATTGACCTGAGCGAGCCCGAATGAAATCAATACCCATTACCGGCAGTTTCTGTCGCGCTCATTTAGCCTTTCTCGGACACGTTGAGTTCGGCTAAAGCACGTACTCTCAGCTCCTGAGCCAGCGCGCGTTGCTCAGGCCTGGGCACACCGCGAACCTGCTCAGCCACCCACAGCAGGCGACTGGCATTGGCCTCATGGGCAGGGTTGCGCAAGATGGCGGCCAAGGTCACCGCTTGGCGTGGGCTCAACTGCGCTGCAGGCAATCCGAAGTAATGCCGCGCAGCGGCATCCGCTCCGCACACCAGTTGGCCTTCCGCCGTATGCCCCCAGGGAGCAAGGTTCAGGTAGAGCTGAAGAATACGCGCCTTTCCCAGCGTCTGCTCCATCTCCACTGCGTACAGCAGCTCACGCACTTTGCGAGTCAACGTGCGCTCGCCACCGGCGACCATCAACTTGGCTACTTGTTGCGTCAGGGTACTACCGCCACGCCGGACCACAGATTGGGTTTCATTGATGGCCAGTGAATTTTCAAGCTCATCCATGTCGTAGCCTGGATGCTCATAAAAGCGCTGATCTTCTGCGGCCAGCACGGAACGTGCAAGCCAGCCACGCGCGCGGTAATTCTCAATGGGACCACAAGATGACCGCGCATGCGCCCATGCTTCGGTGCCCAGGCCACTGACCGAAAGGCCTTGCACGCGCGGGGTAAGCTCAAACCGGCCAGATGGCAGCTGGATGCGCGCCGTAGCCGAAACGCTGCCGTCTATGCGTGCCACCTTCAACTCAGAGAGACCAGGCGCCAGCAAGGCCGCCCAGTGACGCGCGGGCGCTTCAGGCCACTGCATCAACACTTCCCAACCAGAACCGGATCGGTCGGCCTGCCATTGCGCCTGAATAATTTCCTTCTCACCCTTTGGCGACTCTGAAGCCAGGAGCAGTTGCCCTTGCAAACGCCCCGGACCTTGACCGCGTGACAGGGCAATCCGCGCGGCAGGCACCCTCAGCCGTCCCTTTCCCACGGCAGCAGGTACAGGCAGCGTGCAGGGCTCGCAGTGCAGAATGAATACGGGCTCGCGTTGTTCCATATCTGCAGGCTTCCAACCCAGGGTCATGAAGCCAATGCGGGTAGGCACGCGCACCCCATCCAGGGCCTGTCCTATCCAGGGCGTTGTGGCCAGCCACACCAGTTGCGGCACGCTGGCCTCCAATTGGAACGGGCCCCGCCCTACCCTGACGGACCACTCATTGGTCTGCGGAGCCAGCGCCATGCGCGCTGTGCTCCATAGCAATGCCAAGAGCAGGGCAGGAAACAGAATCGAACAGGCCAGGACAAGACCCCACCGGGGCCGACCATGGTCAATGGCGACTTGATTCTTCATGTGTTTCCCCCAGACACAGGCGTCGTGACCGTGATGGCACGCCACGGGCCGCTTGACTGCCCCATCGTGGCGGCCCAGTACCAGGCAGAGGTGTCAGCAAAACTTTGGCCGTGTGCGTCCTCGATCTGCTCGCATACCTTCAAGGCAACGCCCTCCCGTCGAGCGATGAAGCAGCGCTGAAGGCCGCCCGCGACCGCAACTCCAGCAGCTTCAGAGGCCAATGCAACAGGCGTGACAGGAGATCGGACCCTCGCACTCTCCAGGTGTTCACCCTCAATCCGATAGCCCAATGCGCGATAACAATCAACGGCAGGGTGCAGCATGCGTGTAGGCGCAGCCACATCACGCAGAACGATGATGCGGCGCTCATCCGTCAAGCGCGTGATACGGCCAGGAAAGCGATCTGCAAAGCGCCGCTCTACGGCGGACAAGGCCAGCGGCCGCACAGCGGCTCCCTCCCATAGGTGCGGGAGTTCGCCTGCCTGGACGGCAGGTGCAGCAGTCACTTCACGGGCGCTCGGCAACGCCGAAGCCAACGCACACCCCAGCATGGCGCAGCCGAACAACAACTTGCCCAGCACCCGGTTATGAAAAGTGTTCTCTATCATTTGCACTCTCCCTGTTTGCACCGCTGACCTGAAACACCACGAAAGATCTCCGACCTGGCGGCATCGCCAACGCAAGACCCCATCAACCAGGCGACGGCCCCGCACACAGCGGCCAGCGTCACCAGGCCAATGCCCTGGTGCACCACTTGTGAAGAAGCATTTCCCGTGGCTTCCAGCGCAACCAAAGCGGTATTGCGCAGCACGTTTCCAGCCAGCACCGTGAAGCCAACCAAGGGAAGACGCAGCGCAAAGCCACGGTTGCTTTGCCCCTTGAACAACGCCACAGCGCAAGCGGTAAAGTAACCAGCCCAGGCCATCTGAACCCCAGAACACGGCGCATCCACAATGACCAGGTGGCCGTCGACCAGCAGGCTGCTGCCTTCACGTTGCACTGCGAACCCCACTGCCAGCAGCCAACGACTGGCTTCAGCCGTCAGCACCCGCAGCGGGTATCCGGCGTAGAACTGCAATGACGCAATCAGTGGCAAAGCCAGGACAGCCAGCCCCAGAACGGGCACCGTCGCCACGGCATGGCGTGGTGCAGGCCACAGCACGCCATTGCTCGCATGCATTGCACCGCGGCGCACTGAAGGCAAGAATGCAATCAGTCCGCATGCCCAACTGACGATAGCCAGCAAGCTGGTGGCCAGCGGGGTGACGGTTCCCCGCATGGAAGTGGCTGCCAGGGTCCCGACCAAGGCCACTGCCATCCAGGACAGGCGTGGTGCGGAGCAAAGCTGCTTGCGTACCGACCACACAAGCACCGCAATCGCGGCGATGGCCAACAAGCCCAGTGGGTCATCAGAGCCATCTGACACACGTGTAGCCATCCAGCGCCATGTGGGCCACAGCGCCACTGTCTGCAGTGCAATCCATACCCAGGCAGGGGCCCGGTCCAGTCGAATGGCATGGTGAATGATGGGCCCCTGGCGCATAAGAAGAGCAGAGTTCATGATGGATCAACCCGTGAAAGTCCGGCGCTGACGCCGGCGTGCCATCTGCGCTCCCAGCACAGCCATCACCACCAGCATGGCGGCCCAGGTCTCGGGTTCCGGGGTACTGCTGACATCCGCGCCCAGGGCAGAAGCCTCTCCAACGGCCAGGTCACTCACACCTTCAGGCATCGCGCTCGGTTGGTTGGCTGTGGCGCCTTGCCCACCGGGGTTGCGCACCACCTTGTCCACAGCAATGAAGCTTGTGTATTGGGTCAGCAAGTTGTAGTCCAAGCCCAGCCGGGTAATGGCGGCCTTCTGCGCGTCACCTCCGGTCAGGGCCTCCTCGTCGCTCAAGGCAGCGATTCGGTGGCGTGCCCACAGGTAACGCAGCGCGGTGGTGCTGTTGTCAGACACTTGCAGATCGATGGGAAGTGCTTGCTGGTATTGCCCGCCAGCGGCATGGCCTTCAATCACCAGCTTGGGCTGCGTGGATTGGCTGGACTCACGCCACTTGCCGAACACCAGCACCGGACGCTCTGCCAGAACATCCGGCAGAACAGGAGGCTCGACGTCGTACACGTCCAGGCCTTCAAAGCGTGCTTTGACGCTGGTAAGCACTGGCGACTCGATCATGCGGCGAAATCGTTCGGCTTGCGCCTTGGCTTCACTCGGATTGGTCACGATGAAGGGCTCACCCATGCCAGCACGCGCCAGGCCTTCCATGAGATGGCGGTTAACCGAAGAGCCTATGCCAAAGGCAAACACATTGGCCTGCCCGAGTTGTTTGCGCACCAGCGCAAAAGCTTCGCTTTCCACCGTGACATACCCATCCGTCACCACCACAACCGTGCGAGACAGATCCGCTGGTTTGGGTTGCGCATAAACCCTTCGCAAGGCGGGAAGCAACTCGGTAGAACCGCCACCACCCATTTGCTCTATGGTCCGAATGGCTGCGTTGACGTTGGCTGGAGTGGCAGGAACCGACTGAGGCGCCAAAAACCGGTTGCTGCCAGAGAACAGCATGACGTTGAAGGTATCGCTGGCCTTCAGGTTGCCCAGGAGCTGGCGCATCAGGGCTTTGGTCGTGTCCAGCGGGAAACCATGCATCGAGCCGGAGATGTCCACCACAAATACATAGTCGCGCGCTGTGATCGCTGCCTGAGGCACGGCCTTGGGCGGCTGGACCATGGCAATAAAGAAGTTTTCCTTCTCGCCGCGCTGCAGCAGCACGCCCGACTGGATTTGTGCGCCGGCCAGACGGTAGTCCAGAATGAAGTCGCGGTTGTTGCTCTTGCTCACGCCGCGCGAGGCGCTGCCGGCCAGTTGAACGCTGGCGCGCTGACCATTCATCTCCGTGTCTATGGCGTGGCTGGGCGAGCGGACCTCTTGGATACCGATGGGGCTGGTCAGATTGACTTTGAGGTCAAAGGCGCTGGGGTTCGATTGATTCTGGCGCAACACCGGCTGAGCCGGAAAGCCCTGCGCGACTGCATCTACGCTGGCGCCGGCGCCAGCGTAGCGCGGTCCCACTACGGTGGGAAACACAAACTGATATTGTCCGTCTTCAGGGACCACCAACTCGTTGTAGCGCAACTCGACCTGCACGTCGTCACCAGGCAAGATATTGGCCACATTCATCTGGAACACATTGGGCCTGTGCTGCTCCAGCAAGGCAGTGGTCTTGCCCTCACGTTTGGCAGCGTCGTACTCCACCTTGGCTTGTTGCTTCTCGCGAATCTGCGCCACGACCAGGCGTTCGCCCACGCGAATATTCAAGCCGTCGACCGCTGCGCGCGTAGAGCCCGGAAAAATGTATTTCGCCTCAATGGGTGTCGTGCCCTCGTTCTTATAGGTCTGGGTCACCACCACGTCAGCGATCACGCCGCTGATATTCACTTTGACGTCTGTGCGCTTGAGCGGCAGAGCCTCTACACCCGCTTGCGAGCCTTGAACAAAGAAGTAAGGGCTTTCAGACTTGGCCGGAGCATCCGCCTGAGCGCGTGCGGACGGTGCCAGAAGCACGAAGGCCGTGAAAGCCAAACCCCATGTCAGTCTCTTTGCGACGGTGGCGGAGGCAGATTGGATGAGATGTGCAGGGTTGATCAAGGGACTTCCTTTCAGTGTTGAGCTTGGATGCCCTCTACTGTGCAAATCACCTTCGAAGCAGCGATGAAGTCCGCAAGAAGAAGTCAGGAAAACCGCGCACCGCTTGGGGCGTTGTGTGAAGTCTGTGTGAAGTCCCCGTGAAATCCGGGCTGGTTGGTCTCAGCGGAGAAAGCGGGAAACAACGGCGACGCCCGTCACCGAAAGGCACCGAGGCCCCCAATGGGTTCAAGAAGCAGGCTGTTCACCCTGGGAGCGCGAAGCTCCAGCTTGGCAATTCTGGCGGACCTGTCAGCGCTGCCGTGCCAAGCTGGAGCTTGGCGCTCCCAGGATTGACGGCCGTCATTGAGGCAATCTGCGCTGAGGAAAGGCAAGCCCAATACCGTCACACAGCGGCGCCCGCATCTCGCAAGCACCAACACACCCCAAAGAATTCGCGAAGCAGGCTGTTGCCCCTGGGAGCGCCAAGCTCCAGCTTGGCAATTCGGGCGGATCTGTCAGCGCTGCCGTGCCAAGCTGGAGCTTGGCGCTCCCAGGAGGAACAGCCTGTTCGAAAGTGCGCTCAACCCTTCAGCAGCGGCAGCCGCAGCACCGCCAGTGCACCAGGCGCATCGTCGGCATTGCCAAGCGTGATGCTGCCCTGGTGCAAAGCAGCAATTTCCCTCACAAAGGCCAATCCCAGGCCAGTGCTTCGCTTACCCGAGCCTGGGCGCGCCAGGGAGAAGAACTTCTCGAACACTTTGCCCTGCGCAAATACCGGTACCCCTGGCCCACGGTCACGCACCTCGATACGCGCCATGCGCCCCTCGCGCGCAAGCCTGAGCACGATGTCCGGCCCAGCCCCGTTTCCGGGGGTCGAAAATCCCACTGCGTTGTCCAGCAAGTTGCCGATGGCGCGGCGTAGCAGAAAGGGATCGCCCTCCACGGTCAATTCCGTGCGGATGTGCACCTCCACCTTGAGCGCTGGCGCCTGAGTCCGTGCAATACCCGCCAGCTCATGCAGTAGCGGTGCCAACTCCACCGCTTGCTGGTCTTTCAGCAGGCGCCGGCTCTCCAGCGAAGACAGCTCCATCATCCGATCCACAACTTCTTGCAAACGGTGAGTCTCCCGTGCAATGCTGGAAGTAAACCGCTGCCGCTGCTCAGCCGGCATGTCGGGCTCCTGCAGCAGCTCAGCCGCACCTCGAATAGCTGAAATAGGGCTTTTCAACTCGTGCGTCAGTTGCTCCACATACTCTTGAACGTAGTTGCGTCCTGCAATGGCGTCGCGCACCTCCTGAGCGGCAGCGCGTGTCTGCGCGCGCAAGGCCCGCCAGGCGCGGCGCGGGCTGAAATGGCGCTGGCCTGCAGCGTCGCGCCACCAGGCGGTGCGCAATGCCGCCAGCAAATCACTTGTAATACCCAGTGGACGGATCAACAAGAATGAAAGCACGATGGCCAGCAGCAGCACAGAAAAAGCCGACGCCACACCGACCGAAATAATGTTGCCCCGTGCCGCAGAAACAAACTGCCCCAGGCTCTGCACCGGCTTGCCCACCGCAAGCGCGCCCACGATCTCCCCTTGCCAGCGGATAGGGGCGCCCACATACATCACGCTGCTATTGGGGTCCTGAGGCACGTCACGCGTCGTTCGAGAACCGAACTCGCCACGCAGGGTGTAGCGAACATCGCGCCATGACGAATAGTCCTTGCCAAAATCACGCCCCGTGGAGTCATACACCACAATGCCGTGCCGATTGGTGACGTAAGCGCGCAACTCCACGCGCGTCTTGTGCAAGCTGTAGATCTGCGCAGAAAACTGCCTCGCGTACAAATCCCTGAAGATGCCAGCCATGCGATCTGTAGGAAGGGCCCCCTGCTCCACATCCTGCTCGATCACCGTCGCTAGCAACTGCGCCGTTTCGACCAGCCCCTCCTCGGCAGACTCTCTATAGCGCGGATCCAGATCGCCTAGCAACTGGTATAGCAGCGCAGCCATGCCGATGACATAGACCGCGACCAACGCAAGGAAAATGCGGGTGCGACGGCTCATATAAGGATCTAGGGTGTCCTCAATGCGTAGCCAATGCCGCGCAGCGTGCGTATGGGGTCTTCGTCTTCTCGCACCAGTCGAAGCTTGCCACGCAGCGTCTTGATGTGGGCGTCTACCGTACGGTCGAAACTCTCACCCGGATCGTCCCACACTCGCTCCAGCAGTTCATTGCGTGTAAACACGCGTCCAGGCCGTTGTATGAGCGCAGCCAGCAGACCATATTCATAGCGCGACAGGTTTAGCGACTGACCATGGTAGTGAATCAGGCGGCACTCTTCATCCAGAACGAACGGACTAGGCAAGGAGGCGCCGCCAACAATTGGGTCGTCAGAAGCCGGACTGCTGGTGTTTGTGGGCAAGCCAGCAGTGGCCACACTCCCATTGACCCGGACTCCGCCTTCCTTGTCAGTGCCAGGAGCAGGCGCTTGAGCAGCAGTTGTCTGCGCGGGCTCTGAAGGCGCTGTCATGCGCTGGCTTCGCCGCAAGATAGTGCGTACGCGGGCGACCAATTCACGCGGTGAGAAAGGTTTGGCGATGTAGTCATCCGCGCCAAGCTCGAGCCCCACCACGCGGTCAATTTCACCGGCGCGTGCCGTCAAAAAAAGCATGGGCACCGATTTTCCGCCGGGGAGATCCTGCAGGCGACGCAACAGTTCGAAGCCACTCATATCCGGCAAGCCGACGTCCAGAATGGCCAAGGCCGGTATTTTCTCGGTAAAGCGCTCCATCGCATGGCGCGCAGTGGCGCACACCTCGGGTAAGAAACCGTCTGACGACAGCGCATAGTGGATAGTCTCGGCAATGCCGGGTTCGTCTTCCACCACCAGGATCAAGGGCAGCTCACTATGCATGCGAAGCGATTCTAGTGCGTGCTCGGCCCCATGGACCACGCGACAGAGCGCGCGGATGACTACGCGCTCGGTCGGCCAAGCTCATTGCGATTGAGCGAAACTCACCACAGAGAGCCACCTCTGTAGAAGCGAACTGCCATTAATCTTCAAGCAAAGACAGATCCCGCACCGCGCCCTTGTCCGCAGACATCACCAACTTGGCGTAGGCCTTCAGTGCTGCTGACACCTTGCGCGGACGCGCTTCAACAGGCTTCCAGCCCTTGGCGTCTTGTTCGACCCGGCGTTTGGCCAGTTCCTCGTCGCTCACCAGCACGTTGATCGTCCGGTTGGGGATGTCAATGCGAATACGATCGCCCGTCTTGACCAGGCCAATGGCCCCACCCGCAGCAGCCTCAGGCGAACAATGCCCGATAGAGAGGCCGGATGTGCCGCCTGAGAAGCGCCCATCTGTCAGCAAGGCGCAAGCTTTGCCCAGACCCTTGGATTTGATGTAGCTCGTGGGGTAGAGCATTTCCTGCATGCCAGGGCCGCCTTTAGGACCTTCATAGCGCACCACAACCACATCACCTGCTTTGACCTTGTCATCCAGGATGTTGGCCACTGCCTCATCCTGGGACTCCACCACATGGGCCGGTCCCTCGAACACGAGGATGGAGTCATCCACACCCGCTGTCTTCACCACGCAGCCATTCAATGCAATATTGCCGGTGAGCACAGCCAGGCCGCCCTCTTTGCTGAATGCGTGCTCGTAAGAACGGATGCAGCCGTCTGCACGGTCCATGTCAAGGCTGGGCCAGCGTGCGTTCTGGCTGAAAGCCACTTGGGTAGGAATCCCACCAGGGCCAGCCATGTAGAAGTTCTTCACGGCTTCGTCGTTGGTGCGTGTAATGTCCCATTGGTCCAGGGCTTCACCCAGGGTCTTGGCATGCACGGTCGGCACGTCGGTGTGGAGTTTTCCAGCCCGATCCAGTTCACCCAGGATGGCCATGATGCCGCCTGCACGGTGAACGTCTTCAATGTGGTACTTGTTGGTGTTCGGCGCCACTTTGCACAACTGCGGCACAGTGCGCGATAGCCTGTCGATATCGGCCATGCCGAAGTCGATCTCAGCTTCCTGCGCAATCGCCAGCAAGTGCAAGATCGTATTGGTGGAGCCGCCCATGGCGATGTCCAGCGTAATGGCGTTCTCGAACGCCTTGAATCCCATCGAGCGGGGCAAGATCGATTCGTCGTCTTTCTCGTAGTACTGTTGAGCCAGGCCCACAATGCGGCGACCGGCGCGTTTGAAAAGCTGCTCGCGGTCCGCATGCGTGGCCACCACTGTGCCGTTGCCGGGCAAGGACAGACCCAGCGCCTCTGTCAGGCAGTTCATGGAATTGGCGGTGAACATGCCGGAGCATGAACCGCATGTGGGGCAAGCCGAGCGCTCCACTTCAGCCAGGTCAGCGTCACTGACCTTGTCGTCCGCGGCCATCACCATGGCGTCAATCAGGTCCAGTTTCTTGAACTGAATGGTCGCCGTCTCTGGTACCGCCAGACGCACCTTGCCAGCCTCCATGGGACCGCCTGAGACAAACACCACAGGGATGTTCAAGCGCATGGCGGCCATGAGCATGCCGGGGGTGATCTTGTCGCAGTTGGAAATACAGACCATGGCGTCTGCGCAGTGAGCGTTGACCATGTATTCCACGCTGTCGGCAATGATGTCACGGCTTGGCAGTGAATACAGCATGCCGTCATGCCCCATGGCAATACCGTCATCCACCGCAATGGTGTTGAACTCCTTGGCCACGCCCCCTGCCGCTTCGATTTCGCGCGCAACCAACTGGCCCAGGTCCTTCAAATGGACGTGTCCCGGCACAAACTGGGTGAACGAATTGACCACCGCGATGATGGGCTTGGAAAAATCCTCGTCCTTCATGCCGGTGGCACGCCAGAGGGAACGGGCACCAGCCATGTTACGGCCAGCGGTGGAAGTCTTGGAACGGTAGGCAGGCATCGTGGTCTTTGTAGGGTTGTAAAAATCTCGGTTCTCGGTATTGGGCGCGTGCGCTCGTGTGGTCTCCTCCGAGCATTTGCTTTGCTTGAAGGAACTCTGTGCCCAACCAACAGGGTCAAGTATGAAACTTTCCGCTAATTTGATCCAATACCTTTAAAAATCTCGACTAATATGTTTTACATATGAGTCTACCCTTGATCGATGTAAGAGCGTGGCGCCAGTTCATCATGGTGGCGGAAGAACTGCATTTTGGCCGCGCCGCCTTGCGGCTCAACATGACGCAGCCGCCGCTGACACAGGCCATTGCCGGCCTGGAGCGGCATCTGGGCGTGCGCCTGTTCGATCGCAATAAACGCCATGTGCAGCTCACGCCTGCGGGCGCGGCGTTGCTCCCTCAGGCACAAGATCTTGTCGCCAGAGCCCTGGCCCTACCGGAGCAGGCGCGCGCCGCCGCCAGCGGCGAAGTCGGGCGGTTAAGGCTTGCCTTTGTGTCCACCGTGGGCTTTGGCGGCCTCCCAGGCTGGGTCAGAAAGTTTCGCGCCACCAGCCCTGGTGTGCGGCTGGAACTCACTGAAGCTACCGGAGACGTGCAACTGCAATGGCTGAGGGACGGACGCATAGACGCCGGCATCGTGTTGCACGCGCATGAAGAGCCAGCGCCGCCCGGTATCGCGCGCCAGACCATAGGCCAGGAACCGCTTTGGCTGGCGCTCCCGCAGGCGCATCCCCTGGCCAAAGCCAAAACGCTGTCGTTCGAGCAGGTCGCGGGCGAGCCCTTGGTACTGTTTCCCCGCGCCATCCTGCCTGCGGTCTACGACGGCCTGCAGGCCTGCTACGCGGCAGCGGGCCAGCCGCTCAAGGTTGAGCAAGAAGCCATTCAGATGCAAACCATCGTCAACCTGGTGTCTGCGGAGCTGGGGCTGGCCTGGGTGCCCAAAAGTGTCAGTCAATTGCAGCGCGCTGGCGTGGTGTACCGCGAGTTGCAGGAAACCCCTTACCTTCCCGTCTGTGAGACCAGCGTCATGTGGGTCGCCAGCCAGGAAACGCCGGTCTTGAACCGGTGGCTGCAGGTGCTGGGGGAAACCAGATCCTGAATAGCCTCCAAACCGCCCTCTCCCATGAGAAAATGATGGATTCGCCCATACTTTATTGACTGGGCCCCAATTACCTTCAGGAATACATCATGGAAGCAGAACACATCAACCAGATCGGCACACAAATTGCAGACCTCACCGCTCGTACGGTGGATTTACGGAGGTATCTTTGACTACGATACCAAAGCTGAACGCCTGCGTACGGTAAACGCATCGCTTGAAGACCCTTCCGTCTGGAACGACCCCAAGAAAGCCCAGGAACTGGGCAGGGAAAAGAAGGCCCTGGACGGCGTAGTCGAAGTCATAGACATGCTTACGCGTGAACTGGCAGACAACGCCGAGCTGTACGAGATGAGCCGCGAAGACGCCGACGAAGACGGCCTCAAGACCATAGAGGGCGAAGCTGCCAAGCTTGCTACTACGGTTGAAGAGCTTGAGTTTCGCCGCATGTTCAACCAGCCGGCAGACCCCGCCAACGCCTTTCTGGATATTCAGGCTGGCGCAGGCGGAACCGAGGCCCAGGACTGGGCCAGCATGCTGCTGCGCCAGTATCTCAAGTACGCGGAGCGCAAGGGCTTTAAGGCTGAGATCGAGGACGAAACGCCTGGTGAAACCGCGGGCATCAAGGGCGCAACCATCAAAATCGAAGGTGAATATGCCTACGGCTTGCTGCGCACTGAAACCGGAGTGCACCGCCTCGTGCGCAAGAGCCCGTTCGACTCTTCCGGCGGCAGGCACACCAGCTTTGCCAGCGTGTTCGTCTATCCGGAGGTAGATGATTCGATCGAGATCGACATCAACCCCTCCGACGTCCGCACCGACACCTACCGTGCCAGTGGCGCCGGTGGACAGCACATCAACAAGACCGATTCGGCCGTGCGCTTGACGCACATCCCTACAGGTATCGTGGTGCAGTGCCAGGATGGCCGCAGCCAACACAGCAACCGAGACGTCGCATGGAAACGCCTGCGCTCGCGCCTGTACGACCATGAGATGCGCAAGCGTCAGGAAGAACAGCAGAAGCTCGAAGACAGCAAGACTGACGTGGGCTGGGGTCACCAGATCCGCAGCTACGTGCTGGACAACAGCCGCATCAAGGACTTACGGACCAACGTTGAAATCAGCAACACCCAAAAGGTGCTCGACGGCGATCTGGATGTCTTTATTGAAGCCAGCCTGAAGCAAGGCGTTTAAGCGCGTGTTCAAAATCATATTGAACACGCCATAAGCCCGCCTCAAGCACGCCCCCACTGACAACAAAAAGGAAATTCCATGCGTGAAGGACACACCACCGTCACCCGGCGGTTGGACTATGCCCCCCCCGCTTTCTGGATTGATACGGTCGACCTCACATTCGACCTCGATCCCACCAAGACGCGCGTTCTCAACAAAATGACGCTGCGCCGTAACCCGGACCTGGCCCCACAAGCGCTCAGGCTCGATGGTGACGAACTGAATTTGGCGCGTGTACTGGTCAACGGCCAGGGCACGTCCTTTCGCATGGAAGGTGAACAGCTGGTGCTTGAAAGCTTGCCAGAAGGCCATGAGCCTTTTGAGCTGGAAATCTTCACCACCTGCAACCCGGAGAAAAACACCAAGCTCATGGGTCTGTTCCTGAGCGGCGGTGCGTTTTTCACGCAATGTGAGGCAGAGGGTTTTCGTCGCATCACGTATTTCATAGACCGGCCAGATGTCATGGCCAGCTACACAGTGACCTTGCGCGCCGACAAGGCCAAATACCCGGTCTTGCTGTCCAATGGCAATCTGGTGGATGAGGGTGAACTCGATGGCGGCCGCCACTTTGCGAAGTGGCAAGACCCGCATAAGAAGCCCAGCTATCTGTTCGCATTGGTCGCGGGGCAACTCGTAGCGCGTGAGCAACGCATCGTCTCCCGTTCGGGCAAAGAGCACCTGCTGCAGGTCTATGTGCGTCCGGGCGATCTGGACCAGACCGAGCACGCCATGAATTCGCTCATCCACTCCGTGCTGTGGGATGAGGCGCGCTTCGGGCTGCCGCTGGATCTGGAACGCTTCATGATTGTTGCCACCAGCGACTTCAATGCCGGGGCCATGGAAAACAAGGGCTTGAACATCTTCAACACGAAGTATGTGCTGGCCAAGGCTTCCACGGCCACCGACGCCGATTTCGACGCCGTCGAAAGCGTGATTGGTCACGAATACTTCCACAACTGGACAGGCAACCGCGTCACCTGCCGAGACTGGTTTCAGCTTTCGCTCAAAGAAGGTCTTACTGTTTTCCGCGATCAGGAATTCAGCATGGACCTGGCCAGCACACCCAGTGCGCGGGCCGTCAAACGAATTGAAAACGTCATAGGTCTGCGCTCGGCTCAGTTTCCCGAAGACGGGGGCCCCATGGCCCACCCCGTACGGCCAGACGAATATCTGGAAATCGGCAACTTCTATACCTCCACCGTTTATGAAAAAGGCTCGGAGGTGGTGCGCATGTACCAGACTCTGGTAGGCCGCGACGGTTTCCGCGAAGGCATGGACCTTTACTTCCAGCGCCATGACGGCCAGGCCGTCACCTGCGATGATTTCGCCCAGGCCATGGCAGACGCCAACCCGGCCAGCGACCTGGCCCGCCTGTTGCCCCAGTTCAAGCGCTGGTACAGCCAGTCCGGAACCCCAGTCGTGAAAGCGGAAGGCACATACGACCCTGCCGCTCGTACCTACACGCTGAAGCTCTCGCAAAGCTGCCCTCCCACCCCCGGACAGCCCGTGAAAGAGCCATTCGTCATACCCGTCCGGCTGGGTCTCGTGGCGGAAGATGGCCGCGACCTCCCCTTGCGACTGGAGCAAGGAAGCTTCGCGCAGGTGCAAGGCGACCCCGATGGCAGCAGGACCTACGTGCTGAGTGATCAGCAGGCCACGCTCACGTTCCTGGACGTGGACAGCGAGCCCGTTCCGTCCCTGATGCGTGGCTTCAGCGCACCCGTGAAGCTCGATTGCAACTACACCTTCGAGCAACTGATGCGCCTGCTCGCCAAGGACAGCGACCCGTTCAACCGCTGGGAAGCTGCACAGCTTCTGGGCCTGCGCACTGCCATCGATGCGATGAGTACGCCAACCGCCGGTGAGACTGCAGCCCCTGCCCGTCCCTTAAGCGAAGCCTATATCGCGGCCTTGCGCGGTGTTCTGCGCCATCCTGAACTGGACGCCGCCTTCAAGGCGCTGGTGCTCAGCCTGCCAGACGATGACTACATCGCTGAACAGATGAGCGAAGTAGACCCCCAGCGCATTCACGCTGTAAGGGAGGCCATGAAAGCGCAATTGGTCACAGATCTGCGCGACGATTGGGAATGGGCGTACGATCATTACAAGGACACGGGCGCCTATCAGCCGGATCCGGTTTCAACCGGACGCCGCTCACTTGCCGGGCTCGCATTGAGCGCGCTCTGCCAGTCGGCGCAGGCTACCAACGAGGCCATCTGGCCTGGCAAGGCCTATCAACGCTTCAAGGACGCCGGCAACATGACCGACCGCCAAAACGCGTTGAACGCCCTGCTGGAAAGTGGTCATGAGCTCGCAGCCCGCGCGCTGGAGCGCTATTACGAGCTGTTCCACACCGAAGCACTGGCACTCGACAAATGGTTCGCCCTGCAGGTTCTGGCACCAGACCGCGGTGGCAATATCTTGCCCATCGTTCAGAAGCTCATCAAGCATCCGGATTTCAGCTTGCGTACGCCCAACCGCGCCCGCAGCGTTCTGTCGACCTACTGCCACCGTAACCTGGCTGGTTTTCACCGCCGGGACGGCGCGGGCTACAACTTCTGGGCAGACCGAGTCATTGAACTGGACAAGCTCAACCCGCAGGTCGCCTCCCGCCTTGCGCGCGCCATGGACCAATGGGCCCGCCTTGCAGAGCCCTACCGCCAAGCCGCGCGCACGGCCATCGAGCGCGTCGCCGCCAAGACGGACCTCAGCAACGACGTGCGCGAGGTCATCACCCGTACGCTGGCGGTCGAATCGACTCCCGCGGCTCCTTCGGCTCTGACTGAACCGTCAGCCGACGCATTTTCTTCCGACACCCCAGCAGGCTCGGACCCCGAGCAGAAAGCCCATTCATGAGCAGAAGCATTTCTCTTACCCGCTATCTGGTTGAAAAGCAGCGTGTCGACGGACACATTCCTTCGCAACTGCGCTTGCTGCTGGAAGTGGTGGCACGCGCTTGCAAGCGCATCAGCCATTCCGTGAACAAAGGCGCTCTGGGTGATGTGCTGGGTACCGCTGGCAGTGAGAACGTCCAGGGCGAAGTGCAGAAGAAACTCGACATCATCGCCAACGAGGTGTTGATCGAAGCCAACGAATGGGGTGGCCACCTGGCCGCCATGGCCAGCGAGGAAATGGACGCCATCTACCTCGTGCCCAACCGCTATCCACGGGGTGAATACCTTCTGCTGTTCGATCCCCTGGACGGCTCCAGCAACATCGACGTCAACGTCAGCATAGGCACCATTTTCAGTGTTCTGAAAATGCCCGAAGGCGACCGCGGTGTGGAAGAGCGCGATTTCCTGCAGCCCGGAAAATGCCAGGTGGCAGCCGGCTATTGCGTGTACGGTCCTCAGACCACACTGGTACTGACCGTAGGCGACGGCGTGGCTATGTTTACCCTGGATCGCGAGCAAGGCTCATTCGTGCTGACCCAGGACGATGTGCGCATTCCGGCCGACACCAAGGAATTTGCCATCAACATGAGCAATATGCGCCACTGGGACACTCCGGTGAAGCGCTACGTGGATGAATGCCTGGAGGGCCGCGAAGGCCCACGTGGCAAGGATTTCAATATGCGCTGGATTGCCAGCATGGTGGCCGACGTTCATCGCATCATGACGCGTGGTGGCATCTTCATGTACCCGTGGGACAAGCGAGAACCCAGCAAACCCGGCAAATTGCGCCTCATGTATGAAGCCAACCCCATGGGTTGGCTGGTAGAACAAGCCGGCGGCGCTGCTACCAATGGCCACGAGCGCATCCTGGATGTGCAGCCGGGTCAATTGCATGAACGCGTCAGCGTTATTCTTGGCAGCAAGAACGAAGTGGACCGAGTCACTGCCTACCATCACGAGCACGCAAGCTCAAGCCAGTAAGCTTGTCAGGTTTTACCCACTGCGAAGTGGGCAAAACCTGCGATATTCAACGCATCATTGCATTGATGACCACGGCTGAGATGATGCCGGTTGCAATGGCCGCCAACAAGTAGTCTGAACCGTTTTGCACCCAGTAATAACCTCTGGGTGGCGGACGCAGACCGTGCCCACGCCAGTCATTCACCACATACTGGCGCTGACGGAACTCAGGCGGTAGGCGATCGCCACGATTGAAACGCCGATATTCAGGGTGGTTATAGCCAGGGCGGTTCACCCATCCCGGTGGACGTGGAGCTGGCCTGTGCGGGCCTGCGTGGGGAGGAGGCCCTGGCCTGTGGTTGTAAGAAGGTGGCGGGCCGCGGCGGTCCGGTCCTCCTTGTTGATGACCGGGATTTCGCCCATCACGCCCATGGTCGCGGCCATCACCACGGCCTGGCTGCGCCATGACCGGAGCGCTCACCATACACAAAGCCAGCAGGCCTGCGAGCGTTTTTGTTGTTGTGGATTTCATGGAAATTCCCTTCATGCGTTGCTCAAAGCAACTGCACCATCCTATCTGATAAGAGAGCACATGGCGCTGTAGGCGAATGCCGCGAAACCACGTCAAATACCCGAAAATGCCTTTTCATTGAGGATCCAACACCCCTCTTCTGGCAACTCGCTCTTCATAAGCATGACCCATTCCCATCTTTCTCGCCGCCATTTGCTGGCCCTGGTGTCCGCAACCGCCCTCATCGCAGCCTGCGGTAAAAAGCGCATGCCAGCGGCCCGAGCCATCGCCGCCGGTGGCACCGTTCTGGCGCTGGGGGATTCGTTGACCTATGGAGTTGGGGCGGATGCCTCCGCAGCCTATCCCGCTGTCCTGCACGAGCTGACGGGCTGGCAAGTGGTCAATGGCGGAGTGTCAGGAGAAACATCCGCGCAGGCCCTTGTGCGCCTGCCGGCCCTGCTTCAGGAGCATAGACCCGAACTTGTGATTGTGAGCATCGGCGGCAATGACTTTCTACGCCAAATGAGTGCGGCCGGTGTCAAAGACAACATTCGCTTAATCTGCGAGGCCGCAACAGCGTCTGGCGCGCAAACTCTTCTAGTCGCAATACCCCAGTTCTCGCTACTCGCTGCCAGCACCGGTCGACTCACCGACCACCCACTTTATGCAGAACTCGCGGAGGAGCTAAAGCTTCCTTTGCACCCGAACGGGTGGGCAGATGTACTTGCCGACGCCAGCTTGCGTTCCGATCAAATTCACGCGAACGCTCAGGGTTATCGGCGCTTCGCTGAAGGATTAACGGCGCAACTACGCGGCTCGGGGCTATTGGCCTGATCAGCACCTCTTCAACGAGGACACGAGGTCGCGGAGTCCCTCTTTAGCAAGGGACTTGCCCCCAGAAAACTTCCCCGCGACAACTTGAATAAATAGGACTACTGAAGTCCTTCGAGGCATTTTCCGCCCCGCCTCAATGAAATTACGACCTAAGCCCTTGACGCGGTGGGATGTAAAGGCCTGATACGCGCGAATTAAGAATAAAAGCCGACAAGTCCACGCGTATCCCTCTGATTATCTAAAGCCTTGCACATTTTGACAATTCAGCTATGCAACACGAGAAGATCTAGTTTTCGTGATTTTCTTTCCTCCAAGCGGCCTTATTACATAAATACAAAATTCCGCATGAAATCCCGCTTATTCAGGTTAATAGAATAAGGCCCTCCATGGCAATGTTAGTAAACTTAATTTACTACACATGATAACCCATGGAGAAACTCACGATTAATAGAAATACGGAATAGAATTAAATGACTCAATTTATCCGCCCAGTCTATCGAATAGGTGCTATCGGAGTAATTACCAGCCTATGCTCGGTTACTTCTTGGGCACAATCCTTGATGTGCAGTGTTGCCATTGACCACATCTCGGCAGCACCGCCGACTCCAGCTGCAGTTCCAAGCCTGTCTGATCTTGCACTGGCTGCGTTGATTGCTGGCGTTGCGGTGATGGCGTGGCGTCAAAGAAAGTTACCGGGCGCACGCCCCTTGGCTGCAGCACTTCTGACGGCCGCTGCCTTCATGGCGAATCAGGGTGGCGGTGGATTGATACAGAAAGCCTATGCCGCCACTGCAGATATTGTGAGCCCTTCTGGCACGCTGAATCTGCAAGTTCCGAACAGCGAGCAGCTAACGCTTACCAACCGTTCGGGAGTTCCGGTGCGCATCACCGGCGTCGTTCCCGAGTGGATCGGCTGTGCAGCCGGTACGCTCTTGGAACCCAATGGCTCCTGCACGACTACCCCGATCTCGTGCGGCGGGGGCGGAGGAAATAACTAGAACGAGCAAGTTCAAGCGATTCTGATTTAGAAAAATTCACCCGACAATGAAGCTTCGGCGTCGGATGAATGCCGCATGCGAAAAGGTTTCGATCTGATAAGAAGCCTGACCTGCAACCATGCATTGCGGCTCTTTTCTTTCAGGTAAACCTGATCTTCAGTCTAGGCAGCCCCTGCAAAACCCATCAATGATGCCGGACGCTGGCCGCAGGATAAGCTGCAACGCGTTGGTTTGCGGAGGCTACCTCGGTGGGATTCTTACCGCTTTGGCGAAAGTGAGCTTGGCATGACAGAGGACTCATTGGCGGAAGCACCGGAAGACGCAGGCAAAGCTTGCGCCGACGCGGGCAAACCAAAAATGCGGTCAAACCAGAGATTGAAGAGGAAGGCGTAGACCAGAAAGAAGACAATCAGCCCGACGTCCAGCACCAGAGCCTCCCACAGGGAAATCTGAAGCCACCAGGCAAACAGCGGCACCAGCATCACAGTCAGCCCTGTTTCGAAGCCAAACGCATGAGCCAAGCGCCGTTTCACGCTTCGACCACGCACCGTCTGGCGAGACTCCCACTTTTCAAAAGCCGTGTTGTAAGACAGGTTCCACACTGTGGCGATCAGTGAAGACGCCACCGCCAAAAAGGTGGAGTGGCCTGCCCCCTGCCCCGAGTAAGCTGCGAACGCCACCGTAGTGACGGCCACCGCAATCAATTCAAAAAGGGTGACGTAAACAATCTTCCGTTTAATACCTTGCATTACCGTTCAGCCCTAGTGCGCCTGTTCCCAGTTCGGGCCCACGCCCACTTCAGCCAACAAGGGCACTTTCAGCGCTGCCACCCCCGCCATCAGACGTGGAATCTCGCTGCGCATCCACTCAACTTCGGCTTCAGGCACTTCCAGCACCAATTCATCGTGCACTTGCATGATCATCCGGGTCTTGCGCTGCTGCTCATCGAGCGCTTTCTGCACTTGCACCATGCTCATTTTGATCAAGTCTGCGGCCGTTCCCTGCATAGGCGCATTGATGGCTGCGCGCTCAGCACCAGCGCGGCGCGGACCATTGGGTGAGTTGATCTCGGGCAAATACAGGCGTCGGCCGAACACGGTTTCCACATAACCGGTGTCCTTGGCCGACTGGCGCGTATCGTCCATGTACTTTTTCACCCCGGGATAACGCTCAAAATACCGTGCGATGTAGTTGCGCGCTGCGGTGTTGTCTATACCCAGGTTGCGGGCCAGTCCAAAGCTGCTCATGCCGTAGATCAGGCCAAAATTGATGACCTTGGCATAGCGGCGTTGTTCGCTTGTCACTTGCTCGGTCTCCACGCCAAACACCTCTGCGGCCGTAGCACGGTGCACATCCAGGCCTTCAGTAAAGGCACGCAACAGCGCTTCATCGCCACTGATATGGGCCATGATGCGCAGCTCAATCTGACTGTAGTCAGCGCTGGCGATCACACAGCCAGGAGGTGCCACAAACGCCTCCCGCACGCGCCGACCTTCTGCGTTGCGGATGGGAATGTTCTGCAGATTGGGATCGTTGCTGGACAAACGCCCCGTGACAGCCACCGCCTGCGCATAGTGCGTGTGCACCCTGCCCGTGGCCGCGTTCACCATCAGCGGCAGCTTGTCCGTGTAGGTGCCCTTGAGTTTGGAAAGACCCCTGTGCTCCAGAATTCGCGCTGGTAAGGGGTAATCCTCTGCGAGCTTTTCAAGTACTTCCTCGTCGGTGCTGGGCGCGCCTGTGGCCGTTTTCTTGACCACCGGCAGGCCGAGTTTCACAAAGAAAATTTCGCCGATCTGCTTGGGCGAACCCAGGTTGAACGGTTGGCCCGCCAGCTCATGCGCTTCTTTCTCAAGCGCCAGGATGCGCTGGCCCAATTCATGGCTCTGGACTCTGAGCGCATCGCCGTCGATCAACACACCTGTGCGTTCGATGCGGTAGAGCGCTTCGCTGCTTTCCATCTCCAGCTCATAGATGCCACGCAGCTTGTCGTTCTCTTCCAGGCGCGGCCAAAGCGCAAGATGCACATCCAGCGTCTGATCGGAGTCTTCCGCGGAATATTCTGCGGCCTTGTCTACCGCCACCTGCGCAAAAGGGATCTGATGCGCACCTTTGCCGCACAGGTCTTCATACTGAATGCCCTTGCGCCCCAGATGCCGCTCAGCGAGGCTGGCCAGGCCATGCGGACGGTGAACCTCCAGCACGTAGCTTTGCAGCATGGTGTCGTGTGCGTAGCCCCGCACTTCAATGCCATGATTGGCAAAGACGTGGCGGTCGTATTTGATGTGCTGGCCGAGTTTTTTCTTCCCAGGGTTTTCCAGCCAGGGCTTCAATCGCTGCAGCACTTCGTCCAGGGGCAATTGTTGCGGGGTGTCAGGGCCTGTATGCGCCAGCGGAATATAGGCCGCCTCTCCCGGCGTCACGCTGAATGAGATACCCACGATGCGTGCCTGCATCTCGTCCAGAGATGTCGTCTCTGTATCCAGCGCTGTGAGTTCTGCAGCTTCAATCTTCGCCAGCCAGGCATCGAATGCAGGCCAGTCAAATACCACGTCGTACTTCAGTTCCCCTGCGCGCGATGCGGCAGGCGGATCTGCAAAGAGGTCTCCCGTACTGGGGTCGCTATTGGACCCGCTCTTAGGGCCGCTACCCGCTGCAGGTGACGCAGTCTTGGATTGACCTGCCTCCAACCCCTTCGCGAGCGTCTTGAAGCCATACTTCTTGTAGAACTCCACCATCGCCTCGGCATTGATCTCGCGACCAGTGACAGCGTCCAGGGAAGGCAAGCCGTCCACATAACCGGTCAGATCGCAGTTGGTTCGTATGGTCAGCAACTGCCTGCCTGTGGGCAGCCATTCAAGCGCCTTGCGGAGGTTCTCGCCCGCCATGCCCTTGATCTTGCTGGCGTTTTCCACAATGGCATCCAGCGAGCCGTACTCGGTCAACCATTTGGCCGCAGTCTTGGGGCCCACTTTGTCGACGCCTGGCACGTTGTCTACAGAGTCACCCAGGAGCACCTGGTAGTCGACCATGAGCGATGCAGGCACCCCGAATTCGGTCTGCACCCCAGCCAGATCACGGCGCTTGCCGCTCATGGTGTCGATGATGGTGATCCGCTCAGTCACCAACTGCGCAAGATCCTTATCCCCGCTGCTGACGATCACTTCGATGTCCTGCTCGGCCGCAGTTCGCGCCAGAGTGCCAATCACGTCATCGGCTTCCACCCCCGGCACCGCCAGAACTCTCCAGCCAAGAAGGTCCACCGCCTCATGGATCGGTGCAATCTGGCTGCGCAAGTCGTCCGGCATGGGCGCGCGCTGGGCTTTATATTCAGGGTAGATATCGTCCCTGAAAGTGCCGCCAGGCGCGTCGAACACGCACACCGCATACTGCGCTTTCGGGTATTGCTTGCGCAGCACAGTCAGCATATTGATCACACCACGGATCGCTCCGGTGGGCTGACTTGCCCGGTCGTTGGGGTCCACGCGCAGATCAGGCAGGGCGTGAAAAGCACGGTAAAGGTAACTGGAACCGTCCACCAGCAGGAGTTGGGGCTGGCTTTCGGCTTGGTCGGCGGGCGCTGAGGCAAATTCGGTCATGGGGCAATTGTGCATGCACGGCCACCCGTCCGTCGGAAGATGGGCGTACAAACCTACAGGTCAGATGATGCGTCTAAAGAGTCCGGCCTCTACAATCACCCTATATGCGAGTCTCGATCACCACCCAGGCTGCCCTGCTGGCGGCCACCTGCCTAGTCGGCGCCGCCGCGTTCGCGCAAGCGCCGGCGCCCGCTACGGCAGGCAACGCCAATGCGCCCGTTGTTCGCGAGGACCCGGTGCAACACGACAGCAGGACGCAGCGAATAGAAAACATTCGTATTGAAGACGCTGGAAGCCGGGTGGATGAAGTCCGCTCAGGCGGAGAGACCAAAAGCATCACCGTGCAACCCAAGGTGGGCGTGCCTGCCTATGAAGTTCAGCCAGCAGACCGTTCCGGCACAGGCGCGAACAGTGGCGAAACAGCCCCTGGTGGCGCAGGCCGGCGCGTTTGGAAAGTCCTGAATTTCTAATCCAGCATGGCGGTTTTTACAGAAGTCTCCGAAGACGAGGCAGGCCAGTTCCTGCATTCCATGGGTCTGGGCACCCTCATCGAGTTGCGCGGCATAGAAGGGGGCATAGAGAACACCAATTACTTTGCCACCACTACAGAAGGCAGCTGGGTGCTGACCCTGTTCGAGCGGCTAACGCACGAACAACTGCCTTTTTATCTTCACCTCATGAAGCATCTGGCAAGCCGGGGCATTCCCGTGCCTGCGCCGTGCGCCAAACCGGAGTCTGCGCCGGTTCCAAGAGGTGAGGATGATCTGCTTCACACCCTGAAGGGCAAACCTACGGCCGTTGTCAACCGCCTGCGAGGCAAGAGCGAGATGTCCCCCACTGTCGCGCATTGCGCTGCTGTAGGCGACATGTTGGCCCGTATGCACCTGGCCGGGCGCGACTACGAAGGCCGCCAGCCTAATTTGCGTGGCTTGCCCTGGTGGAACGAAACCGTTCCGGTGGTGATGCCGCATCTGGATGAAGCCCAAGCCGCCCTGATCCGCTCGGAGCTGGCCTACCAAAACCACATAGCGCAAAGCTCGGCCTACGCCGCCTTGCCTCGTGGTCCGGTGCATGCGGACCTGTTCCGGGACAATGTCATGTTCGAGGGCACCAAGGAACAACCCGTGCTGTCGGGTTTTTTTGATTTCTACTTTGCGGGTGTAGATACTTGGTTGTTTGATCTCTGCATTACGCTGAACGACTGGGCCATTGACCACCCCACGGGCCGGGCAGACGCCCCTCGTACGCATGCAATGCTCCAGGCGTACGAAGCTGTACGCCCTCTTTCTGATGCAGAGCGCCGGCTCCTGCCTGCCATGGCGCGTGCCGGTGCCCTGCGCTTCTGGATTTCCCGGCTTTGGGACTTTTACCTGCCCCGCGAAGCTGCCATGCTGAAACCACATGACCCCACGCACTTTGAACGCGTGCTGCAGGCCCGCATCGCTGCGCCACTGCTCCCCTGATTTCCAGTATGAAGCTCAATATAGTCCCTGCCCGCACCGGCACCCGATGGGCCCGTGACGGCGTCCGCACCTTTTTCAAGCAACCCCTGGCCATTCTGGGGTTGTTTTTCATGTTCGTGGTCAGCATTTCACTGGTGGCACTCATTCCCTTCGTCGGCGGCGTGCTGGCCCTGGTTTTAGTGCCTGCCGCCACTGTCGGCCTCATGGCGGCAGCCCGTGAAGCGGACGCAGGGCGGTTCCCCATGCCACTCACCCTTGCGGTCGCCCTGCGGCAAGGCCCGCAGCCCCGACGGGCGATATTGATACTTGGCGCGTTCTACGCTGTGGCGGTCATGGTGGCCATGGGGGTGTCGGCCATGATTGACGGTGGCCGCTTTGCGGAGCTCTATGTAGGCGGCGGAGGCATCACCGAGGAAATGATTCAAGACGCGTCATTTCGCACTGCCATGTGGGCATTCACCCTGCTATATCTGCCCATTTCCATCGCGTTCTGGCATGCCCCAGCCCTTGTCCACTGGCACGGGGTGTCGCCGCTGAAAAGCCTGTTTTTCAGTACCGTGGCCGTGTTTCGGAACTTGGGCGCATTCTTTCTCTATGGTTTGATGTGGATGGCCATGTCATTCGCTGCAGGCTTGGTGCTGGTGGTCATCGCGGCCATTACTGGCAGCGCGTCGATCGCCACCTTTGGTCTCATGCCCATCGCGATCATGGTCGCTTCCATGTTTTTCAGCTCTCTCTGGTTCACCTTCCGCGACAGCTTCACAGCTGACCAGGAACTGTCGCCAGTTACTTCCTAGTCCTAGACCTGCATGCCTTCTTCCTGGGTATCCGACGCCATCCGGCGCATCGAACGTGATTTTCAGCGCTCTGCCGACACACACCTGTTTCCGATTGAATTGGCTGCGTTCCCCGGCGTGCAGATCTACCTCAAGGACGAATCCACCCACCCTACCGGCAGCTTGAAGCACCGCCTGGCGCGCTCCTTGTTCCTCTATGCGCTGTGCAACGGATGGATCCAGGAGGGCACGACGGTCATAGAATCATCTTCAGGCAGCACCGCAGTTTCTGAAGCGTACTTTGCCCGGCTTCTGGGTCTGCCCTTCATCGCCGTCATGCCGCGCAGCACGTCTGCCGCCAAAGTGGCTCAGATTGCCTTCTACGGTGGCCAAAGCCACTTTGTCGACAAAGGTGACCAGGTCTACGCCGAAGCCGAGCGCCTGGCTCGTGAGTGCAATGGCCATTACATGGACCAGTTCACCTATGCTGAGCGGGCCACCGACTGGCGAGGTAACAACAACATCGCACAGTCCATATTCCAGCAAATGAGCGCGGAGCCTAACCCCGTACCCCGCTGGATCGTGGTCGGTGCTGGCACCGGGGGTACCTCTGCCACCATAGGTCGGTACCTTCGTTACCAGGGTCACGCCACCCAGTTGTGCGTGGTAGACCCGGAGCACTCCGTGTTCATGGACTACTACGAAACCCGCGATGTCACACTCACCAGCCCTCGCGGATCGGGAGTCGAGGGAATTGGTCGGCCTCGCGTGGAGCCGTCCTTTGTTCCCGGCGTCATCGACCGCATGATGCGCGTGCCAACCGCTGCCTCATTCGCTGCCGCACGCTATCTTGAAATGGTGGTGGGCAAGCGCTTCGGTGGCTCCACGGGGACCGATTTTTACGGTGCTCTCAAGCTTGCATGTGAGATCCGCGCGCGCGGCGAAACCGGGAGCATCGTCACCCTGGCGTGCGACGGCGGTGAGCGCTATCTGGACACCGTCTACGACGACGATTGGCTGAAAACCAACGGGCATGACATTGCCCCTTGGCTGCACAAATTCGAGACCACCTGCTCGCAAGGTACTTGGGCCGAATCGCCCTGACCACGGGGGCGGGATTTCGGTCGTCCAGGCACTCAGTAGACAAAGCCATGTCTACTCAAGATGAATCTTCGAGCACTCCTGACTTCTACTGCCACCATCGTGCTGCTGCTTGCCGGCGATTCTCTGGATCCGCTCGATTCTTGAGTGAGATACTGGCATACAATTTCTTAGCATACTAAAATCGTGCCAACGAAGAACACGCCTGCCCCGGCCTGTTCAGCAAAAAGAAAGAGGCAAGCCATGACCCGTCAGAAAGTGATCATCAGTTGCGCTGTCACCGGTGCAATTCATACCCCTTCCATGTCGCCCTATCTGCCGGTAACGCCGGACGAGATCGCGAAGTCTTCCATTGAGGCTGCAGAAGCTGGTGCGGCCATCATCCACCTGCACGCGCGCGATCCGGTGACGGGCAAGCCGGATCAGACACCAGAAGCCTTCCGCCCGTTCCTGGAAAAAATCAAGGCCGGATGCGACGCAGTGGTGAACCTGACCACTGGGGGCTCGCCCTACATGTCCGTGAACGAGCGCATTCAGCCTGCCATGGTGCTCAAGCCCGAAGTGGCCTCCATGAACATGGGAACCATGGGCTTCGGCCTGTTCCCTATGCTGGAGCGCTTCAAGGAATTCAAGCACGATTGGGAACGCCCCTATCTTGAAGGCAGCAAAGACCTCATCTTCCGCAATACCTATGGAGACATCGAAACTGCGCTCAAGAGCATGGCGCCCAACGAAACTCGCTATGAATTCGAGTGCTATGACACTTCCCACCTCTACAACCTGGCGCACTTTGTAGACCGTGGCTTGATCAAAGCACCATTTTTTGTGCAGACGGTGTTTGGCATTCTGGGCGGCATCGGCGCGCATCCTGAAGACGTGATGCACATGAAACGCACCGCTGACCGCCTATTCGGCGATAGCTACCGCTGGTCTGTTCTTGGTGCGGGCCGCAACCAGATGCCTGTGGCGGCCATGGCGGCCTCCATGGGCGGTAACGTCAGAGTTGGGTTGGAAGACAGCCTATGGATCGGTGCAGGCAAGCTTGCACAGACCAATGCCGAACAGGTGATCAAGGTGCGCAAAATCATTGAAGGCCTGGGGCTTGAGGTAGCTACGCCGGCCGAGGCACGTGAGATTCTTGGGCTTAAGGGCGTTGCCAAAGTCGCGTTCTAGTTTCTTTTCCTGCTGGTCTCGATGAGGAAGAGGCGGAAAGCGACGCGCTTATCGCCCCCTCCCATGTCCGGGCGAGGTTGCAAGATGACTCCAGCGGAGCAGGCCAAGGCGTTGTTCGATCCTATGGACCACGAGTAAATTCAGTCCACGGCGATGCGCTCGGCCGACAGCCTGAGCACGTCACGCCATCGTCACGAATTAGTCAACGTATTTTCACGCGAGCAAAGCAGCATGACGCGGTACTTAACGTCCGCCTCATGTCAAGATGAATACTCTACTGCTCAACCCTCGCCGCGCACTCCTTCTGGCTCCCTTGGCTCTCGCCGCCGCGTTGGCTGCTTGCGGAGGTGGAGACGATGATTCCAACAAGTCCGCCCCCCTTGATCTGACCATCGCCCATATCGGAGACCATCACTCGAACCTGGATCCCTTCCCCGCTCAGACCATGAAAATCGGCGGGGTGGACACGCAGGTTGAGCTGGGTGGCTTTAGCCGTGTGACGACTGCGTTCAAGCAATATGTTGGCCGTGACGACGTGCTCAAACTCCATGCAGGCGACGCCAATACCGGCACGCTGTACTACACGCTGTTCAAGGGCAAAGCCGATGCCGACATGATGAACACCATCTGTTTCGACGCTATGCCGGTTGGGAACCACGAGTTCGACGATGGCGACGCCCAGCTCAAGAGTTTCATTGAGCATCTACAAGCTGGCGCCTGCAAGACCCCCGTGTTGGCTGCCAACATTCGTCCGCAGATCGGAACACCGCTGGCACCCAAAGCCGAAAACGATTACATCAAGCCGTACACACTCAAGACCGTCAAGGGCGTTCAGGTGGGCATCATTGGTTTGACGATCAAGTCAAAAACCCAGAACTCCTCAAGCCCCCTGCCCTCCACCGTCTTTGAAGATGAAGCCGTGGCGGCCCAGCGCACTATCGACCAGCTCAAATCCCAAGGCATTCGGCACATTGTGCTGCTGACGCACATGGGCTACGACGCTGACAAAGCTATCGCTGCCAAGCTGACCGATGTGGATGTCGTCATCGGTGGCGACTCGCACACCCTGCTTGGCGATTTCTCCGCACAAGGCAGCGGCTACTCCACTTCCGGGGCGTACCCCACCAAGGTGACCAACAAGGACGGCAAGCCGGTCTGTATCGGCCATGCGTTTGAATACAGCAAAGCCATGGGTGAAATGCGCGTGAGCTTCAATGAAGACGGTGAAGTGTCTTCCTGCACAGGCCAGGCTTCGCTCATCATTGGGAACAGCTTCAAGCGCCAGGGTGCTGACGGCACCTGGGCCAATGTCGATGCCCCCACACAGCAGCAGATTGCCACCGCCGTGGCCGCTGACAAGGGCTTGAAGATGCTCACTCCAGATGCGGGCGCGACGTCCGTGCTGGCCGTTTACTCCGGCCAAGTGGATATCCTGAAGAAAGAGCCCATAGGCTCCACCACCGAAGCCCTGTGCCTGGTGCGCACCCCAGGTGAGAGCACCAACCGCAGCGCAGGCGTTGCTGGTTGCGAAGACGCCAATAAGCTGGCGCGCGGCAGCGACGCCGCACAAGTCGTGGCGCAAGCCTTCCTGAACGCCAGCCTGCGAGCCGATGTGTCTATCCAGAACGCTGGTGGCGTGCGCGTGCCTCTGACTGCGGGCACCATCACCATGGGTGATGCATTTACGGTGCTTCCGTTCTCCAACGTGCTGGTGGAACTGCCAGCGACCGGCCAGCAAATCACTGCTGTGCTGGAAGATGCTGTCTCCAATTACTTGGACGCAGGCCAAACCACAGGCGGTGGTCACCCTTATGCGGCAGGCTTGCGCTGGCACCTGGACATGAGCAAGCCCAAAGGTTCGCGCTTTACGCAACTCGAAGTCAAGAACCGCACCACGGGTGTCTGGTCTGCCATCAACCCGGCTCAAACTTATATCGTGGCCACCAACGATTTTCTGGCAAAAGGCCAAGACGGTTACGCCAGCTTCAAGCCGATCTATGACAGCGGCAACTACGTCAACAACTATCTGCTCTACACGCAGACTTTTGTGGACTACATCCGCGCCAAGGGCACAGTCAGCCGCCCTGCAGCTGGCGACTATTCCCATCAGATGGTCATCACCAAGGCAGGCCTAACGCTGCCTTGACGAACCGGTCTGTAGGGCTGAGGATTTAGCATCTTCCGTCTTTGAGTGAAATGGCATTGGAACGCTGGGTGTCGCATGCGGCTTTTCCCAGTCGGCTGCTCACCCTGGGACCACCGAGCTTCTGTTCGGCATTTGGAGCTTCACAAACGCCGCAATGCCGAGCAGGAGCTCGGCGGTCCCAGCAAATACCGATGCTGTCCAGGTTCCGGTGAGACGAACTTTAGAGGCCGGTCCTGATTCACCTTTCCGGCCGAACGTCGCCCTAAGATAGTTTCCCGGACTTCGCGAAGCAGGTTGTTCCCCTGGGAGCGCCAAGCTCCAGCTTGGCATCTTCGGGACCTTTGCAAACGCTGCAATGCGAAGCTGGAGCTTGGCGCTCCCAGGAAATACCAATGCTGTCCAGGTTCCGGTGAGACGAACTTTAGAGGCTGGTCCTGATTCACCTTCCCGCGGAACGTCGCCCTAAGATAGTTTCCCGGACTTCGCGAAGCGGGCTGTTCCCCTGGGAGCGCCAAGCTCCAGCTTGGCATCTTCGGGACCTTTGCAAACGCCGCAATGCCAAGCTGGAGCTAGACGCTCCCAGGCGGCGAGACCTTCGGATTAACAGTCCGGCGCTCACAACGAGCATCGACTACGAGTCATCTGCAAGATATCTCGAAGCGGCTGTTCCCCTGGGACCGCCGAGCTCCTGCTCGGCATTCGCGTTTTCCACCGCACCCCGGTTTCAACGATAAAGCTTGCGTTGGCAACCCATACCCACCACCTCTGACATAAACCGAAACAAAGCGAAACCCCGCTGACAGGACGCCGAGCGCCTCCAACGGCACCATCACAGACATGTTCAACCCCTGTCTGAAGAAAGACATGTCATGAAATCCTGGATCAAACGAACACTCTTCGGCGTGGTGGGCGCCTCCATACTGCTGGGTGGCCTTACCGCCTGCGGGACACGAGGAGAAGGCCGCTGGCAAACCAGCGCAGAGGACTCAGCCAAGTTCCGCGGCAAGATGATCGAGCGCGTGAGCAGCAAACTCGATCTGAACGCTGATCAGAAGCAGCGCCTCACCGTCGTGGCTGACAAGCTGCACGCACAGCGTACTGCCCTGATGGGCAGCAGCGCCAACCCACGCGCCGACATCACTGCGCTGGTGGCCGGGGAAAAATTTGACCGCACACGTGCCCAGGCTCTGGTCACAGAGAAGACCGCCGCACTGAATAGTCAAAGTCCGGAGGTCATCACCGCGCTGGGTGACTTCTATGACAGCCTGAATCCTGCACAGCAACAAAAGGTGCGCGACTTCATGAACCGTCGCTCGCGTTGGAGCCGCCACGGGTGACAATGTGGGTGCTGCATCATGTCGTTTAGGGCTGAGGGTGCTCACGCATGATGCAGAGAAGCGCAACAGGTGAATAGGACAATCCTGCAATGCAACGCATATTGTTGATTGACGACGACGCGGACCTTGGCCCCCCGCTCGGCACCTATTTTGCCCGCTTCGAATATGGGCTGGAGCAAGCGCTGCGGCCCAGTATCGGTTTACAGAAGCTGTCCCGAGGCGGCTTCGAAGCCGCCATCCTCGACGTCATGCTGCCCGAGATGGACGGTTTTGCGCTGTGCCGCGAGATCCGAAAGACCAGCGATATTCCGATCATCATGCTCACCGCACGCGGCGACGTGATGGACCGTGTGGTCGGCCTGGAACTCGGCGCGGACGATTACCTACCCAAGCCTTTCGAGCCGCGCGAGCTGGTGGCCCGGCTGCAGACCGTGCTGCGCCGACGCCAGCCGTCGCGTGCATCACCGATCGCAGGGCCGTTGCGTTTTGACGGCCTGGTAGTCGACCCAGTCACCCGCACGGTGCTGCGCCAGGGGCAGCCGGTGGAGCTGACCAGTACGGAGTTCGATCTGCTGCACCTGTTGGCGCGCGAGCCGGGCAAGGTGTTTAGCCGCGACGATATCCTGAACCAGTTGCGCGGCCATGAGGCTGAGCTCTATACCCGCGCGGTCGATATCGTAGTGAGCCGGCTGCGCAAAAAGCTGGAGCCGCTCGACGGCATCAAGACACTGCGCAACGCAGGTTACGCACTGGGTCTGGCCAGGGCTACGGATGTTTGAGCGCTCGCGTACGCACCTCAAGCGACTAGGCTATTCGCTGCGCCACTCCCTGCGGCTGCGGCTGGTGTTCCTTTTCCTGGTACTTGCGCTGGCCATGACGGTGGTATTTCTGGGTGGCATGCAGAAGGCGTTGAGTGGGGGCTGGCGCGATGCGGCACGTCCCTTGGTGGCCGACTACATAGACCGGTTGGTAGCCGAAATAGGCAACCCGCCCAGCGTCGAACGCGCAGAAGCGCTCGTGAAGCGACTACCTATCTCGCTGCGCATCATCGGCCCACAAGTGAACTGGCAATCGGAGCCCGACTCTCGCAAGGACAGCTGGCGGCAGCGGCGCGACTGGATGAATCACGAAGCCCAGGGAATTGATGGCAGTGATGGCAATGACTCCAACGCCCCGCTATTGCGGCGCACCACGGCCGATGGTCACCAGATCGTGTTTGGCCTGAGCGCGACGAACTGGCAGCACCCGTCTCGGAGGGTCGGCTGGTTCACCCTCGGTTTGCTGCTTCTGCTCACCGCCGGTGCCTATGCCTATGTGCGGCGGATGTTACGCCCGCTAGACGACATCCGCGCAGGTGCACAGAGGTTCGGTGGCGGCGATTTTGCAGAGCCAATTCCGGTGCGCCGCAGCGACGAACTAGGTACCTTGGCCTCCGATGTAAATGCCATGGGTCAGTCCATTCACCAGATGCTGCAATCCCAGCGCGGGCTGCTGTTAGCCATCAGCCACGAACTGCGCAGCCCGCTGACGCGTGCCCGCATTAATACCGAACTGCTGCCAGAGAGCGTCGACACACAGCCCCTTCGCGAAGCGCTTTTGCGCGATCTTGCCGCGATGCGCGACCTGATCAGCGATCTGCTGGAGAGCGAACGCCTGGGCCTTGGCCACGCTGCGTTGCATCTGGAGTCGACCGACCTGGCCGAGTTGGTGCGCGATGTGGTGGCAAAGATTCAATTGCACGCTAACGCCGCAACCAACGTGGCTATGCACTTAGAGGGCGGCCTGGCAGATGCCATGCTCGACCGCACCCGCACCCGCCTGCTGGTGAACAATCTGATCACCAACGCCCTGCAGCACAGCGCCGATGCGCCCTTTCCTCCAGAGATCTACCTGCGAGCGGAGGCAGAAACCGGCGCCGTGCGCCTTGTGGTGCGCGATCACGGCCCCGGCGTGCCAGAAGCGGTGCTGCCGCACCTGGCCGAACCCTTTTACCGCCCCGATGCTGCCCGCGAACGCGCCACTGGCGGTGTCGGCCTGGGGCTCTACCTGTGCAAACTGGTCGTGTTAGCGCACGGTGGGAGTTGGCACGTGCGCAACGCAGGGCCTGGGCTGGAAGTCTCGGTCAGCTTGCCGGTACGGCAGACACGGGATCCACAGTGAGCGCCCTCGAATCAGGCTTGTCTGCACAACTGCGATAGTCGCTGTGCAGAAGCTCCCGGGCTTCGCGAAGCCGGCTTTCCCCCTGGGAGCGCCAAGCTCCAGCTTGGCATCTTCGTGGCCTCTACCTATGCCGAATTGCCAAGCTGGAGCTTGGCGCTCCCAGGAAATACCAATCCGGTTCTGACTGCCATGTGACGAACCTTCGAGCTCAGCCCTGATTCACTTTTTCAGCGAAACGCTTCCCACAAAATCTCCCGGGCTTCGCGAAGCCGGCTTTCCCCCTGGGGGCGCCAAGCTCCAGCTTGGCATCTTGGTGGTCTCTACCAATGCCCAATTGCCAAGCTGGAGCTTGGCGCCCCCAGGAAATACCTATCCAGTTCGGGTTGGCATGCGAAGAACTTGGAGTCCAGCCCGGACTCAGCTTCTCGATGACACGCAGCCCACCAAAGATCTTCCGGACTTTGCGAAGCCGGCTGTTCCCTGGGACCGCCGAGCTCCTGCTCGGCATTCTCGATCTCTGCAAGCGCTGCAGTGCCGAGCAGGAGCTCGGCGGTCCCAGGGAGAGACCTTGGGATCAGCGGCCCCTGAAGTGGATCTACATTTCTCAGTGACGAAGGCGGAACTTGTGTCTGATGAACAGCATAAGCCTTCTGTACCCAAGCACAACGCCGGTAAAAGCTAGGGCGAAGGCGCCGATACTCAGTAGCACCAGGATGGCATCACGGGGCCAGGTATGCCGCAGCATCCAGGACAGATCCCAGCTGTGCAAAAAGTTGAAAAGCCAACGGCCCGTGCGCTGCGCCTTGTCAACGCTGAGCACTACTTCTCCCGAGTACGGACTGATATAAACCAAAGTGCGCCCTGGGTCATCAAATTGCACGCGCAACACCGGCAGATCTCGCGCCGATCCGGCATACATCGACGCATCACCTCGCCGGAAGTAGTAGGCGTCATAGTCATCAAGGACGCTGGTAGAGCGAACGTCAAAAGCGAACAACCGACGCGCAGACTGCTCCAGCATCTCAAGTTCCCAAGTCTTGTGCACGCGATAGGCGCTGCCAACAGAGGACACCACCCGCGTCGCCCCTTCACGGTCAGAAGCCAGCAAGTAAGGCCGACCACCCAGCACCCTCCACTCAAGCTCTCGTGTATCAAACCCATCTGCTTCGAGCAGCGCCAGGGCATCTTTCGTCGCGATACCGGGAAGCACACTGCCCGCGCTTGCCTGCTGATACGCCTTCACATCGGGGCGTGGGCCCCCAGGGCTAAAAACGCCCAGCGGATTCATGGACATCAGTCCACTGAAAATCCACAAGACCATGACCAGCCCGAACAGCAGCCCAGTGATGTGGTGCCAGCGCATCTGAAACTCCCGATACGGTGTCTTGGCTCCAGACTTATAGTGTCCCGTAAACCGCCACCGCCAGATGCCCACGAAGGCCCCGGCAACGGCGGAGATGGTCCCCAATGCCGAAAGGCCAATCACCAACCAGCTCCACACTGCATCCCTGGACCCATCACGGAACATGTACACCCAGTGCAGCCAGGCGCCCACGTAGTTCCACAAGCGCTGATAGCGTGGTACATCCATGACCACTTCGCCCGTGGTCGAAGATACGTAGAGCAAGCTTGACTCCGGGTCGTCCATCTGCATCTTGAACAGCGGTCGGTGCGGATCCAGCAGACCCGAATGGGTCCAGCGATCGTCCTGGGTTTGGCCTAGCAGAACACCGTTGGCTCCGGGCAGGAACGCCTGCGCACTGCGCGCTGCAACTGCATCATCGGGCAAGGGCGCCATGTGGCCGCTGGCCGCATCCACCACCCGCAGCGCGCCCCCCTCCTCTTTGAACCGGTAGCTGGGCCGCCCCGCGATGGTGGTGAGCACTACCTGCTGAACCTTGTCCGGCGCCTCGCTGTGCCGCAGTGCGGTTTCTACCGGCACGCAGCAGTGCGGGCCAGACAGAGGTGGCAAGGCGCTCAGCCGCTCGGTGGGCAGCAATTTGGGATAGCCGACAAAAAGCATCACCACGCCGCTGAACACCCACAGGGCCATCAACACGCACCCTGCCACACCAGTCCATCGATGAATCAGAAACACCAACCGTTTTGAATGGGAAGCTGACCACATGGCGCCTCCGGTCAAAAACGATGGTTCAGCGTGACTTCAAATCGCCTACCTTCTCCGACCAACCACTGGCTGGTCGTGTAGTACGCCGTGGAGAAGTAGTTTTTGTTGAGGACATTGAATCCACGAAGCGTCAGGGTCGTGTTTGATGTGGCCTTCCACTGCAGCGCCAAGTCGAGCGTGGTGTAACCGGGCAGCTTCAAAGTGTTGGCGTTGTCGGCATACCGTTTTCCGACATGGCGCACGCCACCGGACAAAGTCACCGCGGGCATCACCTTCCAGCCTAACCAGACATTAGCCACACGCTCTGGGACATCCGTGGGCACATTGCCATTACGCGAGACCGCCACGCCGCCCACCGATTCGCTGAAGTCGTCGTAGCGGGCTCTGAGCAACGCAAGGTTGGCATCAAGCTGCAGAGCCTTGGTCACGCGCATGGAAACTGTGCCTTCCAACCCTCTGGACGACCGCTGCCCCACCTGGACACGCAAGGACGGATTGCTGGGGTCCCGCGTCAGAAGGTTGTTTTTGGTGATGGAGTACGCCGCCAGCGTCCATTCACCCTGGCCTTCCAGGAACGTCTGTTTGACGCCGATTTCAAACTGCTTGCCTTTGGAGACATCAAAAGCTGCATTAGCGGCTGACAACATCAGCAAACCGCTCACCGGGTCTGCTGCCTTGGAAAATTGCGCGTACAAAGAGGTGTCAGGACTGAACTTGTAGACCGCGCCAAGTCGCCAACCGGTGTTCGCATAGCTGCGCTTGAAGGCCTGGCTTCCTGCGACCAGGTCTTGGCGAGAAAGGTCTGCATGGTCGAATCGAGCTCCCCCCACCACGGACCAGCGCTCGGTCAACTCCATCCGGTTCTCCAGAAACACGGAGTACTGTTCCACATGGTTGCGGTAGCGCGGAATAAATGGAACGGCACTGGCGAAGTAACCAGGATCAGGGTGATAAGGGTCTACCGAACCAGAGCTACCGGTGTAGGTATTGTTGGTGTGCTGGAACGATGCGCGATTGACGTCAAAGCCCACGGAAGCCTGGTTAGCGCGGCCAAAAAGCGTGCCTGTGAAGGTGACATCAGTGGTGTTGCCGGTCTGTGTCTGGTCATGGCCGATCTCGGTGTTGTCTGAGCGGTCAATCAAGCCTGTGGCAGCGTTGTAGCGATAGGCCTCTGCGTTGCGCCAGTAGCGGTCGCTCTTGATGTGATAGAGCTTGCTGCGCACCATCACGTTGCTGCCAGGTGCCCACTGCGCCATGAGTTCAGTCCAGCGGTCCTTATACTGAATGCGGCTATCCAGCACGTTGTAGTTGCGCTCGCGGATGGCAGGGTCCTGCACGCTGTTGATCAGAGGCGTGCCAAAGTACCGCATCGGCTTCTGATGGCCCTGCGCGTGTGAAAGCTGAAGACTGAGGTCCTGTGTCACATCCCAACGCAGGGCACCAGAGAATGTCCGGTTGCTGGAGTCCCCACGGTCTACCCAACCGTCTGAGCGGTCCCCGCTGACATCCACCCGGTACGACCACTGCTCATTGATCGCTCCCCCGCTGCCGAAAGCCAGCGCACGCTTGCCGTCTGTGCCTAAGGTCCCCTGGACCTCATTGCGGATAGGCCCCCTCAAGGGCTTTTTAGGAATGACATTGACGACACCGCCAATGGCGCCATCGCCATAGATCACAGAAGCCGGACCGCGTAAAACTTCAATTCGGTCAATGGACCAGGTGTCAAAGGGAAAGCTGACACCCACGCCGCCATACTGACGGGTACCGTCATACAGACGCATCACTGATGTCGTGTCTGTAAACCCCCGCGCCGATAGCGAGCTGCCACTATTTCCGGGATGGCCGAGGCTGGTGATGCCCGTGGAACGGGTCACGGCGTCAATCAATGAGGTGTCGCCTTTGGACTCCAGTTGCTCACGCGTGATCACCTCAACGCTGGCGGGCGTATCGCGCAGGCTAACGTCCAGACGGCTGCCGGTGGAAACCGGGCGTTCCAGCGCTGTTTCGCCGGACGATCGCACGGTGACCGCATCCAAGCTGGAGGCCGTTTGAGCCCACCCCGATGCTGAAACTAAAGCCAGAGGCAGCGCCCAACCCGCACGAGCGCGTGGAAAAGATACGGACGAAAAACGAAGGGCTACGCCCTGCGGCGTTGCAGCAAAAACGAAACGACTCATGAGAGACTCTATGTAAGTGAACTCGGTCGGGCAACGCACGGCCCGACGGCGAATGAGCACGACCCGCCGTAGAACGGGTCACGCTGGACTTACATCAGAGTTGGAGGGCCCCTGGGAGGAAAAGGGGCGCCTAAAATCGCCGCGATGTGCTGCGAGCCGAGTGCGTACAGGGCGATGGCCTGTGGCACGGGCTGCTCGAACTGGATGTCGGGGTATACCGGCGGCGTGGTAATGGCTACGCACAGCGGGCAGTCCAGCGTGTGATGGGGACTGGCCTCAGCCTGTCCGCTGTCATCCAGGACAATGACCTGAATACTGCCATTGGCAGCGCAGATCATCTGCATGGCACGGGGCTGAACGATGGGCGAAGCAATGGCTACCCCCAACGTCAACAAGAACCACGCCAAAACCAGGCGAGTCAGCAGCAGGGATTTGCGCAGCTCTTGCATGGCCGGCGATTATGAGGCTTTCCGTTCTGGTCGCACAACAGGCCGGGCAAAAGCCTGTGGTGGCAGTTGGATATAGGCGATGATCACTTAAGCGGGCCCCACCCTGCGAAATTGTCTAGAGGAAAGCATGCAAATCCAAGGCATAAGCCACATCACCTTCATAGTCCGCAACCTTGAACTGATGAAGAAGTTTCTGTGCGAAGGGCTTGGCGCTCAGGAGGTCTATGACAGCAGCGCCAAGAACTACTCTGTCTCGCGGGAAAAATTCTTCCTCTTGGGCGGCGTCTGGCTCGCGGCGATGGAAGGAGTGCCTCCGGCAGAGCGGACTTACCGCCATCTGGCCTTCAAGGTTACTGAAGATGAACTTTCTGGGTTTGAAGCCCGCCTTCGCTCAATAGGCGTTGACATTCAAGCGCCGCGCCCGCGTGTTCAAGGAGAAGGGAACTCCTTGTACTTTTATGATTTTGACAATCATTTGTTCGAGCTTCACACCGGCACGCTTGAGGAACGATTGAAGCGTTACGCCACTGGCCAATAGCCGACGTAGCCGCTGAATCGGTATTTCCTGAGAGCGCCAAGCTCCAGCTTGGCAATTCGGCGCTTGCAGGGACCACGAAGATGCCAAGCTGGAGCTTGGCGCTCCCAGGGGAACAGCCCGCTTCGCGAAACCCGGGAGATTTTTTAGGCTAATTCTCATCGATGAGCTGAGTGCTGACTGAACTCCAAGTTCGTCATCTGGCAGCCTAAACCAGATTGGTTTTTCCTGGGAGCGCCAAGCTCCAGCTTGGCAATTCAGCGTTCGCAGAGACCACGAAGATGCCAAGATGGAGCTTGGCGCTCCCAGGGGGGAACAGCCCACTTCGCGAAGTCCGGGAGATTTTGCGTGGGCTGCGTGTCATCGAGAAGCTGAGTCCGGGCCGAACTCCAAGCTCGTCACCTGGCAGCCTGAACCGGATTGGTTTCTCCTGGGAGCGCCAAGCTCCAGCTTGGCAATTCGGCGCTTGCAGGGACCACGAAGATGCCAAGCTGGAGCTTGGCGTCCCAGGGGAAACAGCCCGTTTCGCAAAGTCCAAGCGGGCCAGCCTGGTGCCTCAGTCCACCACCGTCAGCTTGGCAACTGACAGTGCGAGCCATTTGACCCCATGGCGCGGAAAATTCACCTGCGCACGGGCGTCGTCTCCAACGCCCTCCACCGCCTGCACCTTGCCCTCACCAAACTTGGTATGGAACACCTTGATGCCTGCTCTGATGCCATGGCTAGGCGCTGCTTTCTGCGGTGGCACCGGCGGGCTGGCGAAGGTTTCCACGCCAATCCCGCTGCGGCCCCAAGCCGGTTGTGCCATGCCGGTGCCTCGGGCACCCGCATTGAAACCAGCGCCCGATCCAGACCCAAAACCCGATCCGAATCCAGAACGCTTGGGCGTGATCCACTTCAGCGCGCCCTCAGGCAACTCTTCCAGAAATCGGCTCCGCACGTGATAGCGCGTTTTTCCGTGCAGCATGCGTGTTTGGGCATGGCTCAGGTACAGACGCTTTCGGGCCCGTGTAATGGCGACATACATGAGCCGACGCTCTTCTTCCACCCCTTCATAGTCGCTCATGGAGTTTTCATGAGGGAACAACCCCTCCTCCAGCCCCGTGATGAACACGGCGTCAAATTCCAGGCCCTTGCTCGCATGCACACTCATCAGTTGGACGGCTTCCTGGCCCGCCTGGGCCTGGTTGTCTCCAGCCTCCAAAGCTGCGTGGGTCAAGAAGGCTGCCAGCGGGGAAAGAGTTTCTCCCGTTTCTGCGTCAATCGGCGCCACGAAGGCGTCATTGAGCACGGGCGCATCTGGATCAAGACCTTGGCTGACAGGGCTCTGCGTCAGGGGCGTGCCGTGCTCGTCCACTGGCAGCGCCACTGCATCGCGTCCAAAGCCCTCTTGGGTCACAAAGCTCTCTGCAGCGTTGACCAATTCTTCCAAGTTCTCGATGCGATCCGCACCTTCCTTGTCGGCTCGGTAATGATCCACGAGGCCACTGGAATGGAGCACAGTCTCAATGATCTCGCGCAGGGTGGAGCCTGCGGTTTGCTCGCGCAGCACGTCGATCTGAGCCACAAAACCAGCCAGATTGGCACCCGCCTTGCCTGATATGGACGTCACTGCGTCATGCAATGAACTACCGGCTGCACGCGCTGCATCCTGAAGTTGCTCAATGGAGCGCGCACCGATGCCGCGAGGAGGGAAGTTCACCACACGCAAGAAGCTGGTGTCGTCGCGCGAGTTCTCCAGCAGGCGCAGGTAAGCCAGTGCATGCTTGATCTCGGCCCGTTCAAAGAATCGCAAGCCGCCATACACACGGTAAGGCACGCCAGCATTGAACAGCTGCGTTTCGATCACGCGGCTTTGCGCGTTGCTTCTGTACAAAATAGCTATTTCACTGCGCGAGAAACCGTCGCCCCGCACCAGTTGGCGCAGCTCTTCCACCACCCATTCAGCCTCAGCAAAATCGGTGGCAGACTCATAGACCCTCACCGGCTCGCCAGCCCCCTGTGAAGTGCGCAGGTTTTTGCCCAAACGCTTCTTGTTGTGGCTGATCAGGTGGTTGGCGCTGTCGAGGATATTGCTGTAGCTGCGGTAGTTTTCTTCCAGCTTGATCTGGTGCCGCACCTCAAATTCGCGCACAAAATCTTCCATATTGCCCACGCGAGCGCCGCGGAAGGCGTAGATGCTCTGGTCATCATCGCCCACAGCCAGAACCGCACCGCCGCTTTCAGAGGGCAAGCCGACAATCATCTTGATCCAAGCGTATTGCAGGCGGTTGGTGTCTTGAAACTCATCAATCAGAACATGCCTGAAACGCCGGCGGTAATGCTCCCGTACCGCGTCGTTGTCTCGCAGCAATTCATAGCTGCGCAGCATCAACTCACCGAAGTCCACCACACCCTCGCGTTGGCACTGGTCTTCGTACAGCTGATAGATCTCTATCTTCTTACGGGTTTCTTCGTCCCGCGCCACCACATCTGAGGGCCGCTCCCCATCTTCCTTGCACCCGGCTATGAACCATTGCAATTGCTTGGGCGGAAAGCGTTCATCATCAATATTGAACTGCTTGCATAGACGCTTGATGGCAGACAGCTGGTCTTGCGTGTCCAGAATCTGAAAGGATTGAGGAAGATTGGCCAGCTTGTAGTGGGCACGCAGGAAACGGTTGCAAAGGCCATGGAAGGTGCCAATCCACATACCGCGCGCATTCAACGGCAACATGGCCGTCAGCCGGGTGAGGAGCTCTTTGGCAGCTTTGTTGGTAAACGTCACCGCCAAGACACCGCCGGGGGACACCTGCCCCGTTTGAAGAAGCCAGGCTATGCGCGTAGTGAGAACCCGCGTTTTTCCAGAGCCGGCGCCAGCCAGAATCAACGCATGTTCGGCTGGGAGCGTGACGGCGGCTTCCTGTTCGGGATTGAGGCCCGTGAGAAGGGGTAATGAGTGGTCTGACACGGGGCTTTCGAGGTACATTGCGCCCATTGTAGAAAAAGCAGGTGAGGCGTGCCCGAAACCCTCTGCCGAAGCGCCCCTGATTACCCCCAACCTACGTGCCTGGATCAGTTCATTGCGGCTCAGTTCCAAGAGCTATCCGAGCAGAAAGACGCTATCAAGGCGTTCTTACAGGCCGACGTCTTGCCAGACCTAAAATGACATGGCGCATGTGCTCTACAGTAAATCGGGCTCCATTTCGCACAAGCGTATTCAGCACTTTCAGATGAAAGCCTTTAGCAGCCCAATCTATGGGTGATAGTCCCTGATTGTCGGCGAGCCCCATGGATGCGCCCTTTTTAAGCAGCAGCTCTATGGCTGAGTTTTTCCCTGCTTTGGCAGCGTAGATCAACGCCGTATTGCCATGCTGGTCCTGCAGGTCCAGCCTTGCGCCTTCATTGATAAGCATGTTGAGTAAACCGGTGTTGCCAGGCATGCTCGCATGCATCAAGGCCGTACGCTGCTCGCCATCGACTGCGTTGACTGAGACCCCTGCTGCCAGCCATGCCTGCACACCTGCCGTACGACCCACATGTGCATCCTCCATCAGAGCATCTCTGGCAACGCCCACACATCTCTCGGGCAAGTTCGCGCCTTCGGACCTCAAAGCCTGAACCAGGCCCAGTCTTTCATCTGCAGCCGCTGTCACGATGTGGGTATCGAGACTCAATTGAATACGCAGTGCCATCGGCAGAGCGTTTGCATTCTGTGTTCTGGCTACCAACAAAGCCCGCCTTGCCGCAGCATCAGAACGACTTTCGTCTCCGGCACCATTGAACGATGGTTGAAGTTCTTGCACCAAACATGGGTACATCTCGCCAGGTGTCAGTCCGGCAATCATCCAGGCGATAGCCTCAGCATGGGCATTGGTCACCACGGCGTTGCGCAAAGCTCTCAAGCCTTGGTCGAATTTCATGATCGGTATGACGGCGCCCGCCATACGTAAACGTCTGGTCACGTCCACCTGACCCGCCCGAGTCGCCAGCGTCAGCGCAGATTCTCCAGCCGCATTGCGTACGTTAAGAGATGCCCCTGCCGCAATGAGCCAATCCACGACCGGCGCGTGTCCTGCTTGCGCCGCGCGCATCAACGCTGTGTCACCTTCGTGCGATGTGGCGTTGATGTCAACTCCGCGCGCGATGGCATCTATCACTGCCTGCAACCTGCCCCTTTGAGCTGACATTAACATGGCTCGGTGGGATGCTGGATAAGGTGGCCCGTCTTCAACGCGGCTGTCCGGAGCGGCTTTTCTTTGCGGCGAAGGGACGACAGCGTTAGCCTCTGCGCACAACAGCGGAAGACTCGCCAGGTCTCGCCTGAATTCCGTTTCAAAGTTCTTCTGCGATGGTTCAGGTCCTCTCAGTGGAGCGTGAGCGGCGTGAATCTCGTGAGCCAGGTGGTTCCTGTCATCATCCAGCGAAGCCCCTACACCTTCATTGGAAAGCGCTACTCCGCGCCCCGTCTGCGTTCTACGCAAATCCTGCAGGCACTCCATGTTGCGGCCAGAATTTGATTGCGGGGCATTTTGTTGCCTTGTCTCATTGTTCGCGGTGCGGCCCAACATGCTGACTTCCTTATGAAAATCGTTCAGGGGTTCTGGAGAAACCAATGCGTTTTCGCTCAACAGGCTGGCGCGAAAGCTCAAGCGCCCGTCAAACACCAATACAAGAGTAAGTAACAGCATTAATCCTATAGTTCCCAAATTAGACGGCCGAAAGCGCCTTGGGAGTTGATTGCCCCACCTCACCAAGGGTTCGAGACGCCCCCATTCCAAGCCAGCGACTTGACGCAGTAGAATCAGCCACCGGGCCCAAGATTTCTTGGCCCGGTTTTTTGTGGCCGTCCACAAATGCCGGTAGCCAGACCAAGCGCCCATCCCTCAAACTTGAACGGAGCTTGGATCTCATGGAAATTTTTGACTACGACCACGTCTTGCTGCTGCCACGCAAATGCCTGGTGGAAAGCCGCAGCGAGTGCGACGCCAGTGTTGAATTCGGCGGCCGCCGCTTCAAACTGCCCGTGGTTCCTTCCAACATGAAGACGGTGGTGGATGAGAAGACGTGCACCTGGCTTGCCAGCAACGGCTTCTTCTATGTCATGCACCGGTTTGACCTGGACAACGTCGCCTTTGTGCGCGACATGAAAAAGCAGGGACTTTTCGCCTCAATCTCGTTGGGCGTCAAGAGCCCGGACTACGCCACCGTAGACCAACTGGCAGCAGAGAACCTGGTTCCCGAATACATCACCATAGACATCGCCCACGGCCATGCGGACACCGTGCGCGACATGATTGCGCACATCAAGGCCAAGCTGCCTGAGTCTTTCATCATTGCCGGAAACGTGGCAACGCCAGAGGCGGTCATCGACCTGGAAAACTGGGGCGCTGACGCCACGAAAGTGGGGGTGGGCCCCGGCAAAGTGTGCATCACCAAGCTCAAAACAGGCTTTGGGACCGGCGGCTGGCAGCTATCTGCCCTGAAGTGGTGTGCCCGGGTGGCCACCAAGCCTATCATTGCCGACGGCGGCATCCGCAGCCACGGCGATATCGCAAAAAGCATCCGCTTTGGCGCCACGATGATCATGATTGGTTCGATGTTCGCAGGCCATGAAGAATCGCCAGGCCGTACCGTAGAGGTCGATGGCGAACTTTTCAAGGAGTACTACGGCTCGGCCAGCGACTTCAACAAAGGCGAGTACCGCCACGTCGAGGGCAAGCGCATCCTGGAGCCTATCAAAGGCAAGCTGAGCGACACGCTCACCGAGATGGAGCAAGATGTTCAAAGCTCCATCAGCTACGCGGGTGGCAGAAAGCTGCTGGACATCCGCAAGGTGAATTACGTCATTTTGGGCGGTGACAACGCGGGCGAACACCTGCTGATGTAAGCGCGAGGCGTGCGCGGCAGTTTCACGCCAGAGGAAACTGCCGCTGTATCTGGCGCGGCAAACGCAGCCACCGTACTCAGCAGCTAACTTATCAGTTCACGCGCCATAGCGTTCAGCCTATGGCCTGGTTTTGCCAAAGCGTCCAGAATGCTGAAATGGTTCAGCCCCGCCAGGGTGGCAACTACTGGCACGCGCTCAGGGCCCCAAGCCTTTTGGATGAGTCGATTCAAGCGGAGATATTCACCGCTTTCTTGCCCACCCACCACGCTGTAGAAGCGCCCTTTGACAGGGCGCGGCAGCCGCGCCGGGCTGGCTGAATGCACCTGCTCGGGCGTGATTCGCAGAACTTCCTGAAGGCTGGGGGTATGCATCAGGGGCTCCAGGTCATACAGGCCGGACACCCCCAAAGCGTTCTTGACCGCACCAGCAGGCAAATCTTTATCAAACACATTCCAGGCGCAAGCCAGCATCATCGCCGCCATATGGCCGCCAGCTGAATGCCCAATCACAGTGATGCGGCGGGCATCTGCACCCAGGCGCGACGCGTTTTTCCAGGCCCAGATCACTGAACGAGCCACTTGAAGCGTGATCTGCGGAATCGTCACGCGGGGGCAAAACGCATAGTTGGGTATGACGACTGCAGCGCCAGCTTCGTGGAATGCAGCCGCCAGGAAGCTGTGATGGGATTTGTCCAGCGCCTTCCAGTACCCACCATGAATGAACACGACCAGGGGGGCGCCTTTGCTCGGCGCATGAAACGCGTCCAGCTTTTCGCGGGGATCATCACCGTATGCAATGTCGCGCTCGCAAGGCAAATGCTGACGCACCAGGGCCGATTGAGCTGCCCATCGGGTGAAATAATCGCCGTGATCGGGTACGCGCATGCGATTGTTGTACATGCGTTCAAGCCATTGAGGATCTGGCGTAACGGGGCGGTGGGCGTCTTCTTGGCGTGACATGAGTGTCGATATTGTCTCAAACTGCAAGGCCGGCCAGACACTGACAAGACTCGCGTTGTAGAAATACTCCAAATGCAAATCGTCTTGCATAACTGCTTTGACTCAACCGCGATAGGCCGAACATCGACGGACGCTTAGACTTTGAACACGCGGGGGCTTGCAGCACCTGCCAGGAGACACTACATCGGAGACACGACTAATTCAGGTTTGCGCACGCGCGCACCACGGCGAACGGGCCGCAGATCGACTCACTTTTTTGCGTCCCGCCCTCAGAAGGCACCCCTTTGCCGAGAATAAGAGCTCATAAAAAAGAATTTACGCATGACTCAATCAAACACATCCCCCCTGCCCGCCTCCACCTTTCCAGCGAAGGAGGTCGCCGTGGAAGGAGCCCGCCTTTGGGTCATGGACAGTGGCGGAGAAGGCACGCCGCTGATTTTGCTGCACGCCAACACCTCTACCGTGGCGTCCTGGCACGAGCAGTTTGTCGCATTTCATGGGGCAGGCTACCGCGTCATTGCCTTTGATCGCCGGGGTTGGGGGAAAAGCATGGCAGACCCCGCAACCGGCCCTCAGCCGGGCAGCATTGCAGAAGACTTAGAGGGCCTGGTGAACGCACTGGGCTTGGAAAAATTCCATCTATTGGGTATCGCCGGAGGCGGCTTTGCCGCTCTGGACTACGCTGCATGGAAGCCGTCTCGCCTTTTGAAACTGGTTATTGCCGGCAGCAACGGGAAATTCACCGAACCCGAGATGCAGGATTTTTACGCGCGAATCGCAGTACCCGGCTTGACCGGCCGGCTGGAAGTGCGGCCTTATCTGGAAGTCGGTGTGGCCTATCGCTCGGAAAACCCTGAAGGCTTCCAACGTTTTATCGCCATGGAGCACTCTTCCCGACAAGAAGGCGCCCCCGAGCAGGCCCTGCGCACACCCAATACGTTCGCCAAGATCTCGACCATCGCCACTCAAACCCTGGTGTTGATGGGCGGCAGCGACCTTCTGGCTCCTCCTGCCCTGATGAAAACCTGGGCCAGGCACCTGCAACGCGCGCAGTTCGCACTGATCGGCGACGCCGGCCACTCCATCAATTGGGAGCGTCCGGACGAGTTCAACCAGATTGTTCTGGAGTTCCTGAGCCAACCAGTTTCCACCAATTAAACAAGGGTAACGAGACATGAAGCCATCCATTTTTTCCAACCGTCGCAGCATCATCCAAGGCGCGGCCGCAGTGACGCTTGCGTCACTGGCACCCCTGCGTGCATTCGCCCAGCAAGCTTCCCGCATCGTCGTGCCATTTGCCGCAGGCGCATCGAACGACCTGGTCGGTAGGCTGATGGCAGATGCCCTTGGCAAAAAGATGAACCGGTCGTTCATCGTCGAAAACCGCCCTGGCGCTGGCTCCATGTTGGGCACCCAGTACGTCGCCCAGTCCAAACCGGCCGATGGCCAGACGCTTTTGCTGTGCGCCACCGCCAGCATGGGCATTCTTCCGGCGATCAACAAGTCGGTTCGCTACTCTGTCGATCGCGACTTCACCTTTCTGGTGCGTATTGCGAGCAGCCCCTTTGGTCTGGCAGTGAGCAAGGATTTTCCGGCCAATAATTTTGCCGACTTCGTCAGAGCCGCCAAGGCCAAACCAGGCACCATCCGCATCGGTTCCGCAGGCATTGGGGCGCTCGACTACATGGGCGCCATGATGCTGCAATCGGATCTGGGAATCGAACTCAACGTCATCCCCTACAAGGGCATGGCCCCTGTGCTGAACGACCTGCAAGGTGGCCACATCGATGCCTGCATTGTCTCGCCAGGCTCCATCCGGCCCATGGTTCAAGACGGCAAGGTCAAGATGCTGGCGGTCTTTGGAGGCCGGCGTAGCGATGTCCTGCCGCAAGTTCCGTCATCGCCAGAGATCGGACATCCCAATCTGCGCGTAGAAAACTGGTGGGGCATAGCCGGGCCTGCTGGCATGCCAGCCGCCACTACCGAAGCTTTGCGTGCTGCCATGGTCCAGGTGATCAATGACCCTGAGTTCATCAAGAGCTTGCAAGAAAAAGGGTTTGACCCAGCGCCTTTGAGCGGTGACGAGTTCAAGAAGTTTGTCACCACTGACCTCAACCGCTGGCGCAACCTGTCTGCCAAAGCAAAGATCTCGATTGAGGAATAGAGCTGGCTTGAAGCAGCTCCATGCTTGAGGCCCACCCGTCTCAAGCTGGAGCCTGCACGGTTTGCAATCCAACCTTAACGAAGCGCCCGGTCACCGGGCGCTTCGTTTTTTGTTTCGTGTAGCTTATGAACAGGGGCCGCACTAATGGGGGGTTTGCCCCATCACCCCCGATCGCGATCCAAGGCTTGGCGCTTGCGAACCACTTGATGCGTAGTCAACGCTGCGTGAGCCACCAGATCGACAGCCGGTCGAACGTTGCCGTCTTTATCGGTCCACACTTTTGGCGTGAGCTCTCCAGACAGCGCCACACTTTCTCCGTCATCCAGAGCCAGGAGTGCTTCCTGCACAGAGTGTGTGAACGCGATCACATTGACGAAGAGGGGCTCGCCTTCGCCTACAGAGGCACGTATTTTTGCGGTGGTGAAGGGCTTACCATTGGCACCGTCGCGTTGCTGCGCTTGGCCATATAACTTGCCAGAGACGAGGGCATCAATCATGGGTTTCCTTGTGGGATTCGTACCTACTGGCCCAATAGCTGGACCGTAGCGGTGACGCTTTAGCAGCCGCAGCATGCCTGACCGTATCGCGTCTTGGATGAAGGATCTTCAACTAACAGACGCCTTCATGGCAAATCTTCAGTGGAATTTAAAATTCTATGTCGAATGAGACGTGAATGGGGCAATCCGCACTAGTTAGTCCGGGTTCTTCATGTGCAGGGCCCGGCCATTCGTGGCCCGGCCATATGCCTTCAAGCTATGAGCTGAGATCAATTCGTTGATACGCGGCTGTTACAGTATTCCATGTATTTATCGAAAGCTCTCCTGTCATCAAGGCGGAAACTGCATGAGCAGTAGCACCTCAGGTGCTGAGCAGATTTTCTTCAACCGCATTTCGGAGTCGCGTGACCATGGCCTTTTCACCTAAATCCATTGGTAAACATCTTCTGGTCGCCGGCCTGCTGGCAGCAGCGTCTCTGCCCGCTTTTGCCGGCAAGACCCTGGACACCATCAAATCGCGCAACCAACTGATTGTGGGTGTGAGCAGCGGCGTGCCGGGCTTGTCCGCACCCGACAGCCAGGGCCGCTGGACCGGACTGGATGTAGATATCGGCCGCGCAGTGGCTGCTGCCATTCTGAGCGATCCTGAAAAAACAAAGTGGGTGCCCCTGACAGTGCAGCAGCGCTTTACGGCCATTCAGTCCGGGGAGGTCGACCTGCTGTCTCGTGGCACCACCTTCACGCTGACGCGCGACGCCTCCCTGGGCCTGGTCCAGACAGCCATCGTTTTGTACGACGGCCAAGGCTTCATGGTGCCCGCCAAGAGCAAAATCACCAGCGCCAAGCAGCTCAAGGGTGCCACCGTTTGCCTGCAGGGAAGCAACACCACAGAGAAAAACCTGGCGGACTTCTCTCGTGCCAACAAGCTCAATCTGAAGCCCGTCGTGTTTGAAAAACTCGATGCTTCGGCTGCAGCGTATTTTGGTGGCCGCTGCGACGTCTACACTTCGGACGTCTCTGGCCTGGCTTCCATTCGCTCCAAGGAAGCCAAGAATCCCAAGGACCATGTCATCTTGCCTGAGCTGATCTCCAAGGAGCCACTGGGCCCACTGGTCCGCCGTGGCGACGACGAGTTCTTCACCATCGTCAAATGGGTGGTGTACGGCTTGATCGAAGCAGAAGAAAACGGCATCACACAAGCCAATGTGGATCAGCTCAAGAATGACAGCACAGACCCCGTCGTGATGCGTTTGCTCGGCAAGGGCGAAGACATGGGCAAGTTGCTTGGACTTGACCGCGAATGGTTGGCCCGAGCCATCAAGGCCGTTGGCAACTATGGCGAGATCTTTGAACGCAACCTGGGTGAAAAAACGCCTGTCGGTTTGCCTCGTGGTTTGAACCGGCAGTGGAACAAAGGTGGCTTGATGTATGCGCCACCGGTTCGCTAATCACAGGTTCTCCTGCCTGCGGGAAGCCCGCGGATGACGATTCCCGCAAGACCAGCACCGGTCGTGCCGCGCCGAGCCGCATGGAGCTGGCGCAGTCGCAGCCTGCGCCGCTGGGTGTATCAGGCGCTCGCAATCGCTGCGGTGGTTGGCCTTTTGGCCTGGCTGTTTTCGAACACCTGGGCCAATATGCGAGCGCGTGGCATTCAAGGTGGCTTTGATTTTCTGACCGACAGCGCTGGCTTTGATATCAGTGAAAGCCTGCTGGATTTTTCCAGTAGCGATCCCTATTGGAAAGCGTTTCTTGTCGGCATAGGCAACACTTTGCGCGTGGCCATTGTTGGATGCCTGCTCACCACGGTGGCCGGTGTTTTGATTGGCATAGGAAGATTGTCCAGCAACGCCCTGGTTCGCGGACTCTGCCAGGGGTATGTGGAGCTGTTTCGCAATGTGCCGCTGCTCATCCAATTGCTTGTCTGGTACTTGATCTTTGTAGAGGTGTTGCCGCCCGCACGTGAGGCGCTTAGCCTGGGCGGTCTTGTCTATCTGAGCAAGGGGGGCTTGGCACTGCCTGCGCCAGCCGCCTCAGTGGGTTGGGATTGGACGTTGGCTGGTTTGGGTGTGGGCGCGATCCTCGCAGCGCTGACAGGCCTGCGGGCGCGCCGCCGCTTCCGGAATGCAGGTGGTCGCCCTCCCAGTCTGGTGCTTCAGCCACTGGTCACCATCCTGGGGGCTGGCTTGGTGGGATGGCTCGCAGGTGGCATGCCAACCGCCTGGGATGTGCCCGAACTGGGGGGTTTCTCAATAGAAGGGGGGGTGTCCCTCACCCCTGAATTCATGGCCGTGCTGCTGGGGCTGACGGCCTACACCACCGCTTTCACCGCGGAAGTCGTGCGCGCTGGCATCTCTTCAGTCAGCCGAGGGCAACTGGAAGCTGGCGCCAGCATAGGATTGCCACGCGCCTTGGTGCTCCGGCTGGTGGTACTGCCGCAAGCCTTGCGCGTGATCATTCCACCGCTCACCAACCAATACCTGAACCTCACCAAAAACTCATCGCTTGCCGTGGCCATTGGCTATCCAGACCTGGTCTCGGTTGCCAACACCTCGCTCAATCAGACAGGTCGAGCGGTGGAATGCATCACCCTCATCATGCTGGTGTATTTGGCACTCTCACTGCTGACTTCTGCTTTGATGGGTTGGTTCAATCGCCGTGTGGCCATCAAGGAGCGTTGAGTATGAGCGCTCCCAGAACATTTATTGAAGCGCGTCCCGCACCGCAACAAAGCGCTGGTTTCGTTCAGCGGCTGCGTGCCGCATTGGGAGCCAGTCCGATGAGCCTGCTCGCCACTGGCGCGCTGGGCGTACTGGCCGCTTGGGCTCTCTGGCATTTGGCCAATTGGGCGCTTGTACATGCAGTCTTCGTTCCAGACGCCCAGGCCTGCGAAGCCGCACGCGGCCAAGGTGCATGTTGGGGTGTCGTTGCCGAGAAATACAGAGTAATCCTGTTTGGTCACTACCCTTACGCAGAACAGTGGCGCGCGGCTCTGGCCTCGGTGTTGATGCTGGCATTGGTCGTCGCCAGCGGAATACGCCAACTCTGGCGCAAGTGGTTGCTTCCGGCATGGATCGTCGGCCTGGTGAGTTTTGTGGCGCTCATGGGTGGCGGGATCGCGGGATTGCCCAAAGTCAACACCTCGCAGTGGGGTGGGCTACCGCTTACGCTGCTGCTGACGACCGTTTCACTTGCACTGGCCTTCCCGTTGGCGGTCGCCGTGGCTCTGGGCAGGCGCTCGTCCATGCCTGCGGTGCGTGCATTCTGCACCGTGTATGTGGAACTGGTCCGAGGCGTACCGCTGATCTCCGTGCTGTTCATGGCCAGCTTCATGTTCCCCCTGCTGCTGCCAGCTGGGCGCAACCCGGACGTGTTGATACGCGTGATCATCGGTATTACCTTGTTTGCCGCAGCCTACATGGCAGAAGTGGTTCGGGGTGGCCTGCAAGCAGTGTCGACCGGACAGCAGGAAGCAGCCGCATCCCTGGGATTGGGATACTGGAAAACGCAAGGATTGGTGGTCATGCCCCAGGCACTGACGACTGTGCTTCCCGGGTTGATGAACAACTTCATTGCCTTGCTGAAAGATACATCGCTGGTGACCATCGTGAGCCTTTATGAACTGACGGGCGCACTGGGGCTGGCGCTTTCGGGTGATCCCGTCTGGCGCCCTTACAAAATAGAAGGCTACCTGTTCATTACGATGATCTATTTCACGCTTTGCTTCTCCATGTCGCTTTATGCAAGGCGTCTGGAGGCCCGCTTGCACCGCCACGCCTCATGACCGTTTCGCCTACCCCTTCTGATGCCCCCTTGATCCGCTTCGCGCGGGTGAACAAGTGGTACGCCGACGGCCTGCATGTCCTTCGCGACATAGAGCTGGATGTACAGGCAGGCGAGCGGCTGGTCATTTGCGGGCCGTCTGGCTCTGGCAAATCAACCCTCTTGCGATGCGTGAATGCGCTGGAAGACTATCAGGAAGGCCAGCTAACAGTCGCCGGCCATGTGCTGGGCGATGACCTCAAGGAAGTGCAGGCAGTGCGACGCCAGGTAGGCATGGTGTTTCAGCAGTTCAATCTATTTCCGCATCTCACCGTGCTGGAGAACCTGACGCTCGCCCCCGTCTGGGTAAATCAGGTGTCGCCGTCTGAGGCGCGCGATCAGGCGATGGCCCAGCTTGAGCGTGTACGTATCGCCGGGCAAGCTGGAAAGTACCCGCTACAACTGTCCGGTGGGCAGCAGCAACGGGTCGCGATCGCGCGGGCGCTATGCCTCAAACCGCGCATTATGTTGTTTGACGAACCCACCTCGGCCTTGGACCCTGAGATGGTCAAAGAGGTGCTGGATGTCATGGTCGACTTGGCTGAGCAAGGTATGACGCTGCTTTGTGTCACCCATGAAATGAATTTTGCGCGGGCCGTGGCAGACCGCATCGTATTCATGGACGAAGGCCAGATCATGGAAGAATCTGCGCCAGAGAGTTTCTTCACGGCGCCGCAAACCGAGCGCGGGCGTGATTTTCTCTCGAAATTATTGGAGCGCTAGCGAACCTTAAGCGTAAGCGATGCACATCGAGTGACTGGCGAAATCAGTTCCAGAACTCAAAAAGCATTTTCTAGTTCAACTGAAATTCAACTTGATTTTCAGCTGGCTCTGATCGAGAAAATACGGGCCCATCTGCCATTCAACGTAATTCGCCTTCGCGGCTGTCCACGGGAAAGAGAAACGAATTGGTCTGCCAACCCCCGCGGTCATGGCGCCCATGGCGAGAATCGCCATCGTCCATATTGGCAAGTTCTGAGGGCAGGATGCCAAAATCACTGTGGCCTCGGCTTTGCCGCTGTCGGGAAAGTGCAGATCGCAAACTCGCCTGAGCGCTCAACATTTCCTGTTCTTCATGCCCCACATGACGCTCCATTGCGGCGGAGGCATGTTGGCCATCAAGAAACTCGTTGCGCATGAGGGACGGATCGGGGAGATTGTCCGCCCGCACCACCCAGTACGGCAAACCAAACTGACCAAGCAATGAGCGCTTGATACGGTAGCCCCGTCTTTGAGAATCCCCGGGCGCAGGTACATCCACGCAGCCAACCACTTTGCCGTCAACGCCGCAAATGGTGAAAGTGCAATACACGGAGCCAAGCAGTTGGTGCAGTGCGTTGGCCTGCTCTCTTTCGTGCGGCATGGCGAAACGGGTAAGCGGCAGCTTGATCATGACCCGGTGCTCAGGAAAGGTATGCATCAGCCAGCGCCATACACCGAACTCGTCGGTGTTAACCAATGCTCTTTGGGCTAAAGGCCAATTTTTCGGAATGCGCTGCTGACGCTTGGCAACGCGAATTCCCCATGCACGATATCCCCACGCGCCAGCAACCACCGCTATCGCGAACGCGAGGAGCAGAAAAATGGCTGAGGTAAAGAAGGAGAACATGATGTGGGTTAATAGGAATTGCCTGTTTCCAATTGTGACCAGCGAGACAAGAAAATGTTCATTCGAGACGCAGTGTGTACGCCTTATGCGTGACATATTTGTGGTTTAGGCGTGCATCTTTTATTTTCCGCGCTTAACGCCGTTCAAATAACTAGGACTGAAGTATTCCGTTCCTCGCAATGCCACGTTCTTTTCACCTAGATTGATAGGTGGGAGTGAATGCGAATGTGGAAGCGCTCGGGTTAATTGGCTATGAAGCCAAAACACCTATTTGCGCGGCGCAAGGCCAAAGAAGCAGCGCGCCGCCTCCCAGCTTGCTAGCTCCTTGAGAATCAAATCAAATTTTGCAAAACCCAGCCCAGGGCGATAGCAGGATAAAGATTTAGCGTGAGCAGTGAGAATCGGCCTTTGCAGCGAGATCCTGTTAACCAAAGAACGCAACTATCCCGGCAACCACCGACCACGTGCAAAGGTCCGGCTCCAAGCCGGTAACAGAGAAGGGAGTCTCAGCCCTTCACCTGTCCCCACACTTTTTCGAGACGCTTCGCGCTGACTGGTTGAGGGGTTCTCAACTCCTGCGCGAAGAAGCTCACGCGCAACTCTTCCAGCAGCCAACGGAGTTCTTGCAGCCGGGCATCTTGCACCCCCTTGCGTTCCGCGACCAGACGCCAGAACCGTTGCTCTTGAGCACGCGCGTCCACCATGCGCTGTGCATCCCGGGCCGGATCTGCGCGAAGCTTGTCCATGCGCAGCAAAATGGCTTTGAGATACCGTGGAAAGTGCTGCAGCGCTGTCCAGGGAGTCTCTTGAAGAAAGCGCTTGCTGATCAAGCGCTGCAGTTGCTGTTGGGCGTCTGCCACGGCCTCTGTGGCGTTCTTGGCGTCCTTGAGCTTGCGTGCAACAGCAGCATATTCGGTCAGAATCACACCCGCCAGCCGCGCAACTTCGTTCGCAATCAAGGTCAGGCGGCCTCTGCCCTCCTCTACCCTGCGGCCAAAGCTCTGAGCATCTTGCGGCAGAGGTTCCTGCAGAAAAGCGCGGTCCAGCGCCACATCAATGATTTGTTGGCGCAACTCTTCGGGCGTGCCCAGACTCATGAAGGCGACACCCATCTTCTGTAGGTCCGGAATATTCTTTTCCAGGTATTTGAGGGCGTCCTTGATCTGGAGAGACACCAGGCGGCGTAGACCCCCACGGTGCTTGCTAGCAGCCACATCGGGTTCGTCGAACACCTCTATAGTGACCGCATCGCCCCCATCGACCAAAGCAGGAAACCCGATCAGCGTTTGCCCTTTGCGGCGAATTTCCATCAGTTCTGGCAATTCACCGAAGCTCCATGTCGTGTGACGCTGGCTGGTGACAATCTCGTCAGTCGCACCAGACCGGCTTGCCTCTCGCGCTGCGGGTGCACCCGCCGGCGACTTCGCAGCGCTCCGCATACGAGCAGCGGCTTCCTGCGTACCAGCACCTGGCTGGGCACTCTGGCCTCGCGAGGCCGGTGAGGGCGTGCCGTCTGGCGTGCTGACCTTCAATGCCGCCAGCGCCTGGAACGCACCCCTTGCCTGAGAACCCAGCTCCGCCTTCAACGCGGCCAAGTTGCGGCCTGTGCCAAGTTGGCGGCCATGCTCGTCCACCACCACAAAGTTCATGAACAGGTGCATGGGCAGCATGTCCTGTTTGAAATCTGTTCGTGCGACCTGGAGACTGGTCGCGTCACGGACCATCTTCAACAATGCATCGACCAAGCTTCCATTGCCAAAAGCATCTGACGAACTCAACTGCTCATTCAGGCGAGCAGCGCTTTCGGGGAGCGGCACAAATCGGCTGCGTGGCCTTTGTGGCAGGCTCTTCAAAAGCGCCTGGATTTTGTCTTTCAGCATGCCGGGCACCAGCCACTCAGCACGCTCTTCGTTCACCTGGTTCAGTACAAAGAGCGGCACAGTCACTGTGAGGCCGTCCTTGGGATCTCCCGGCTCATGCAAGTAGCTGGCGGCGCAATCAACGCCTCCCAGCCGGACCACCCTGGGGAAGGCACTGGTCGTGATGCCAGCCGCGTCGTGGCGCATCAGCTCTTCACGCGTCAGCCGCAGCAGATCAGGCTTGGTCTGGCTGGCCTCTTTCCACCAGGACTCAAAATCCCTGCCGTTGCAGATATCCTGCGGAATCTGCTGGTCGTAGAAAGCGTAAATGAGCTCGTCGTCCACCAGCACGTCTTGCCGGCGGCTTTTGTGCTCCAGCTCTTCCACCTTGGCGATGGTCTTGACGTTGGCAGGCAGAAAGGGAAGGCGTCGCGCCCACTCATCCGGCCACTCACCACCCACCAGCGCTTCGCGTATGAAGAGTTCACGGGCGGCGTGAGGATCAACCTTGCCAAAACTGACACGCCGGCCGGTGTACACAGGCAAGCCATAAAGTGTGGCGCGCTCCAGCGCAATCACGTCCAGGGCCTTCTTTTCCCAGTGCGGTGCCAGAAGCTGTTTCTTCAGCAAGTGGCCCCCGACCTCTTCCAGCCATTGCGGTTCTATATTGGCAATGCCGCGGCCAAACAGTCGGGTGGTTTCAACCAGTTCCGCGCACACGATCCAGCGTCCCGGCTTCTTGCTCAGATGCGCGCCGGGATGCCGGTAGAACTTGATGCCACGTGCGCCCAGGTATTCGCCCGAGCTGCCACCAGCGTCCTCTTCCAGCTTGCAGCCTATGTTGCCCAGCAAGCCTGCCAGCAAGGACTTGTGCAGCGCTTCATAGCCTGCTGGTTGGGCGTTGACCTTCCACTTATGCTCAGCCACCACCGTATGTAGCTGCGTATGAATGTCGCGCCATTCGCGCACACGCCGAACGCTGATGAAATTCTGACGCAGCAGGCTTTCGTATTGCCGATTACTCAGTTTGTGAGACGACGGATCGATCGCACGGCCCTGATCAGCGGCCTGCGCAATGCGCGCCCCCGCCTTTGAAGCTGGAACAGCACTTTGGGCCGTCTGCTGAAGCGCCTGCCTAGCTGCCTGCATTGCCAAGGCGGCACGCTGGGCCACAGGCAGCACCGCCACATTGGCGGGCATTTTGGGGGCTTTGGCTTCCCGAGCCGCCATTTCGCGGCGGGTTCCCGCAGCGTGTCCCCCACGGGCGTCATGCAGCCATTTCCACAGCCGCAGGTAGCCGCTGAATTCGCTCTTCTCGTCGTCAAACTTGGCGTGCGCCTGGTCTGCCTGTGCCTGTGCTTCGAGGGGGCGGTCACGCACGTCCTGCACGCTCAGCGCAGACGCAATCACCATGACCTCTTCCAGGGCCCCGCGGTCCCGCCCTTCAATAATGATCCGGCCTATGCGCGGATCCAGGGGCAGACGGGCCAATTCGCTGCCCAGGTGCGTCAGTTCGCCTGCATCGTTGACAGCGCCCAGCTCACCCAGCAATTGGTAGCCATCGGCAATGGCGCGGCCAGAAGGCGACTCCAGAAACGGAAAATCTTCTACCCGGCCACCATCGCCCAACAAGCGCAGGCTCTTCATGCGCAAGATCACGCCCGCAAGCGAGCTGCGCAAGATTTCAGGGTCGGTAAAGCGTGGGCGGCCTGAGAAGTCTTTCTCGTCGTACAAGCGTATGCAAATGCCGTCGGCCACACGGCCGCAACGGCCGGCGCGCTGGTTGGCAGCAGCCTGGCTCACAGGCTCCACCAGCAGTTGCTCTACCTTGCTTCGGTAACTGTACCGTTTGACCCTGGCCGTACCTGCATCTACCACGTAACGAATGCCAGGCACCGTAAGCGATGTCTCAGCGACGTTAGTGGCCAACACGATGCGCGGCGCGCCATGAGAGTCAAACACACGGTCTTGCTCAGCTTGAGACAGACGAGCGAACAAAGGCAGCACCTCCGCACCGCGCGTTCCCGCGTGGTGTGAAAGGTGCTTGCGCAGGTGATCTGCCGCTTCGCGAATTTCACGCTCACCGGGAAGAAAAACCAAAATATCGCCCACCGGCCGGCCAGTCCATAGCTCGTCCACGGCATCAGCTATAGCGTTGTTCAGGTCGTATTCACGGTTCTCTTCATAAGGCCGGTAACGCTGCTCAACCGGGAAAGTTCTTCCAGACACCATGAGCACGGGCGCCGGGCCATTTCTGCTTTCAAAATGCCTGGCAAAGCGGTCCGCATCGATGGTGGCGGAAGTGACAATCACCCTCAGGTCCGGACGCCTGGGAAGTATCTGTTTCAGATATCCCAACAGAAAATCGATGTTCAGGCTGCGTTCATGGGCCTCATCGATGATCAGGGTGTCGTAAGCTTTGAGCAGCGGGTCGGTTTGCGTCTCCGCCAGCAAAATGCCGTCGGTCATCAGCTTGATGGACGCGTTCTGGGACAAGCGGTCCTGAAAACGCACCTTGTAGCCCACTACCTCGCCCAGCGGCGTTTTCAACTCTTCTGCAATCCGCTTGGCCACGCTGCTGGCCGCAATCCGGCGCGGCTGGGTATGGCCAATGAGCCGGCCCCGCTCTCCCGGTTTCGCATTCATCTTGCCCCGCCCCATAGCGAGCGCCATCTTGGGCAACTGGGTGGTTTTTCCAGAGCCCGTTTCGCCGCAGACGATGATGACCTGGTGCCGTGCCATGGCTTCCTCTATCTCGGCACGGCGCTCCGATACAGGCAGGTTGGGAGGAAATTCGATCTTCAAGGGCGGGTTCAAAGGCACGGTGCGGTCAGTCATTGGGTCCAGGATTATCCCAGCGACGAGGGCTTTGCGCGCAAACACCGCAATTCTGCATATGGGGCCTGCCTCTCGGTCTCACAAGGAAGTTCAGTCCTGTACAAGGATCGCCTTGAGTACCGGCCAGGTCGGCTACTTCTTTCTCAAGACAGCGCCGGCCGCTCTGCGTAACTCGGCGCCAATGTTTTGAAGCGTATCCGAGCGAATGCCCGCATGCTGCCAGTACAAGGGCACGTCCAGCCAACGGTCTGGCGCAATCAGCACTATCTTCCTGGCCTGCAGAGCAGATTGAAGCATGGCTTCTGGAGCCAGGCACCACCCCAAACCCAGTGCCGCAGCCTCGATAAAACCAGACGCCGACGGCAGGTAATGCACCGGAGGATTGACCCGCGTGCGCGTCACCCTGCGCACAAAACGCCACTGCAGCTCGTCCTTGCGGTTAAACACAATCATGGGCGCGCTCGCCAGGCCTGCGGCATCCACCCCACCAGAGAAATAGCGCTCGGCCAGCGTGGGCGAAGCAATCGCCTGGTAACGCATGGCCCCCAATGCCTGCACCTCGCACCCTTGCAGTGGCGCCGCTTCTGCGGTTACCGCGCCAAGCACAGAGCCATCGCGCAGCAAATGGAGGGTGTGATCCTGATCGTCTCGCTTGACGTCAAACAGATAGCCATGCCGCTCATAGAGCTGGGACAAGGCCCCAAGAAACCAGGTGGCGAGTGAATCGCTGTTGACTGCAATGGCGATAGGCCGGGATGGGCGGAAAGCGCGAGACGCGGGGTCGCCACTGATTTCTGGCAGCAGATCAGCCAGCGCCTCTGCCTCCAGAGTCTGCATGGGGCGTACGCGGCGCAGCAGCATCTCCCCCGCTGGCGTGGGCCGGCACGGGGGCTGGCGCACCACCAATACCTGGCCCAGCCGGTCCTCCAGAGCCTTGATGCGCTGAGACATGGCAGACGGGGTAATGGATAAGCGGCGAGCAGCAGCTTCGAAGCTGCCTTCTTCCAGGACGGCGGAAAACGCCGCCAACTGCGGATGAACCAGATCCATGATGACTCTCCAGATTAGATTTTCTTCATTATCTTAAGAAAAACTAGTTTTACTTAACCACCACCAGGCAGCACTATCGGGCATCTCAAAGAACTTTTCTGCCCCTGGAGTAGTCGTCGATGTTTCTCACAGCCGCCACCGCTGGATTTTTGACCGGAGCTGGCCTCATTGTTGCTATCGGCTCTCAGAACGCTTTTGTCCTTCGGCAAGGGCTGAAGCACAGCCATGTCGGCTTGGTGGTGGCGGTCTGCGCGATTGGAGACATCGCATTGATTTTGGCCGGCGTTGGCGGCATGGGGGCCATCATTCGCGAATGGCCCGATCTGTTGGAGTTGCTGCGCCTGGGCGGTGCAGCCTTCATCGGTTGGAACGGCCTGCAGGCAGCGTTGCGTGCGTGGCGAGGCGGTGCCGCTTTGAGCGCTCAGCAGAGCAATGAGAAAAACTGGCGCCGCGTCTTGCTGGCAGGGTTGGCATTCACCTTCCTCAACCCACATGCCTATATAGACACCATGGTCCTTATTGGCAGTCTCTCCACCCGCTACACGGGGGATGTATCGTGGGCTTTTGGCTTAGGCGCTTGCGTAGCAAGCGTCGTCTGGTTTGCAGCGCTGGGTTTTGGCGCTCGGCTCCTGCAGCCTGCGTTCCGCAACCCAATGGCTTGGCGCGTACTTGATGCGAGCGTTGCCGTCTCCATGTTGATGCTCTGCGTCTTGTTGTTGCTTCGCCCGCTTCACTAATGTCCTTCAAGCCATATTTCAGAGGCGGTGCTCCGCCTCGTCACAAGCTATTTACGGAGACAGCGACCGATGAAGGCTCTCCCATCCGCCCGCCCTTGCCTGTCTTGACCGATGCCCGTTGCCTGCGAATGCTGCCCTCTATATCGCGCGCGCCGCGCACTACCAGTTCAGAAATCTTGCGCAGTCGTGTCTGCCCCATCCTCTGAGACAGTGCCGCCACGCTGACGGCACCGATTGCTAACCCCATGCTGTCGCGAAACGCAGCGCCCACAGCTGTCACGCCCAGACTCACCCGGTTCTGGATGACCGCCACCCCGTGGGCTCGAGTGGTGTCACAGGCTTCCGCCAAGGCAGCGGGTGTGAGTTTTCCAAATGCCGGAAGTGCCGGCCCCACTCGCCGGATGATCTCCTCGCGCTCATCTTCTGCAACGGCAGCCAGAATAGCCAGACCACCTGCACCCACCCCCAACGGACGACGGCTTCCCACTTCCAACACCAACGTACGAATCGGGAAGCTACCTTCCCAACGATGCATGCACACCGCCTCGAAGCCGCTGCGTACTACGAGATACACCGTGTCCTCCGTCTCCAACGCCATCGCCTGCATGGTGGGTTCGCACAAATCCCGAATGTCATGCATGGTGGAGCCAGCGATGCCCAGCTCAAACGCCAACGGACCCAGCTTGTAGCGGTGCGTTTCTCGGTTGTGCTCTACCAGACGCTCGGCAATCAACTGCTTGAGGATTCGGTGCGCCGAGGGGTGTGGCATTCCGGACTTTTCAGAAAGTTCACTTAACGGACATCCTCTGGCGCCACCAGTGGCCAGCAACTTCAGCAAGACAACACCGCGCTTGAGTGAACCTGAGTCAGAGGTTTTATTCATGTTCGTTTATCGGACAAATTAATGACGCCATCCCGCAATTAGAAAACAATTCCGTCAGTTGGCTCCCAAGCCATCCAACTATCGGACACGACGCTACAGATCGGCAATAGAACATGGAACGTAATCCCGTCTGCTCACTGCAAGACAAAGTCGCTCTCGTCACAGGAGGAAGTAACGGCATAGGTGCCGCCACGGTGCGTGCTCTGGCGCGAGAAGGCGCCCGCGTTGTCATCGCATACCACCACGGACGTGACCGTGCAGAAGCCCTTCGTGCCAGCCTTGACGAAGCGAGCCGCCATGCCACGTTGCAGATCTCGCTGGACGCCCCAGCAACCCACGCGGCTGCAAGAAGTTGGCTACAGGCAGAGCACGGTCACTTGGATGTCCTGGTGAACTCTGCAGGATTCACGCAGCGCATTTCGCACACGGATCTGGACACCTTGACGCCGGAACTGTTCAACCAGATCCTCACCGAGAACGTGGGGGGCACGTATGGCATAACGCGAGCCCTTCTGCCACTTCTTCGCACCCACCCTGACGCCACGGTCGTCAACGTATCGTCCGTATCGGCTTTTACCGGCCTCGGCAGCAACATGGCGTATTGCGCGGCCAAAGCGGCGCTCGATACGCTCACCGTCTCCCTGGCCCGTGCCTTTGCTCCGGTGCGCTTTCTGTGTGTCTCACCGGCCTCGGTCGACACCGATTTCGTGAACGGGCGCAACCGCAGCGAGTTGGAGCAAAAGGCGGCCAAGACCCCCCTGGGCCGCGTAGTGGTTCCAGAAGATGTGGCCCAAGCCATCCTCGCCTGCGTCACGCACCTGCGCACCTCCACGGGTGCACGCATCGTCATTGACGGAGGACACACGTTATGAGCACCAAGCCAGTCCCCCCTGAGAAGGCTCACTCCCGCCTGGCGGGACAGCACACAGGCCAAAGGGTGCATGAATGACGCACACCAGCCTGCAATTTGCCGCCACCCACAAACAACGTAGCTTCCTGGATGACGGTGACGAAATCAGCTTCCGCGGCCATTTTTCGCGCAAAGGCTACGTCAGCATCGGCTGGGGTCATTGCACCAACACTGCGTTGGCAGCGGCTGCCTAGCGTCGGACTGAGGGAGAAGCCACCATGCTCGTCGAACAACGCACCTACACCACCCATCCCGGCCAATGGCGCAACTACCTGGCCCTGTATGAGGCCGAGGGCTTGGCTGTGCAGCGGCGCATCCTGGGCCGCATGGTTGGCTACTACACCACAGAGTCAGGGCCGTTGAATCAGATCGTGCATCTGTGGGCCTACACCGACATGAACGAGCGTGCCCTGCTGCGTGCACGCCTGATGAAGGATCCGCAATGGCAGGCCTATGTGTCCAGGATGCTACCCATGTTGCAAAGCCAGGAATCCAAGTTCCTCACGCCCGCCCCATTCTTTCAGCCCATGTGGCAGGAAGCGCCTTCCGGTTTCACCGGCGCATGAGAGCGCCCCACGCGATAACCACCCGTTTAGCTAACAGGAAAACGCCATGCTCTGCAAAAAGCTCCACCACGCCGCCTTCCGCTGCAAAGACGCAGCGGAAACAGTGAAGTTCTACACCGAAGTACTTGGTCTGAAATTCGCCCACGCCATGGGCGAAGACCATGTGCCCTCCACCGGCAAATACAGTCCGCACATCCATATCTTCTTCGAGATGGAAGACGGCAGCAACATTGCATTCTTCGAGTGCCCGCAGGATCAAGGAGAACCATCTGGTCGCGATCCGCACACCCCAGCCTGGGTTCAGCATTTCGCCTTCGAAGTGGAAAACATCGACACCTTGCTGCAAGCCAAGAAGAACCTGGAAGGCAAGGGCCTGTCCGTCGTCGGCCCCACCAATCACGACGACTTCATTACCTCGATCTACTTTTTTGATCCGTCGGGCCACCGTCTGGAACTGACCACGCGAACTTGCGATCCAGCACGCTATCCAGAGTTCGAAGCGGAAGCGCCCCAGGTGCTGGCCCTATGGAACGCGACCCACGACTGGTCGCAACGCGAGAAAGTCTTTGGCGCCAAAACTGGCTACGTTCGAGCGTCGCAATCGACCTAAGCCCATCCCCTCGACACGCGCCCTCTGACACATGAGCGATGGGGTCCAACGGCTCTCGCTGGCCGGCCAGCCCTAAAAACAACACCATAACGGAGACACTCATCATGACTTTTCTACTCAGCCGCCGTACCGCCCTGATCGCTGGCTCCGCCTCGCTTGCACTGCCTCAGGCCTGGGCGCAAGGCACTTATCCCTCACGCCCGGTCCAACTGATTCACGGTTTTGGCGCCGGTGGTAACGCGGACGTCGTGGCTCGCCTGGTGGCCCAGAAACTGCAGGATTCATTCAAGCAGCCCGTGGTCATAGACATCAAAAGTGGCGCGGGCGGCAGCATCGCCACCAACTTTGTTGCCAAGTCAGCACCTGATGGATACAACCTGGTCATGTTGACTGGGGCACACACCGTGTCGGCCGCGCTTAAAAAATCCCTGCCGTACGACCCGGTCAAGGATTTTTCATTCATCTCTACGGTTTCGTCATTCCCCTTCGTCGTTGCGGTACGTGCTGAACATCCCGCCAAAACGCTCGCAGAACTGATAGCGCTAGCCAAGAAAGACCCGGGCAAGATCACATTCACCTCTGTGGGCGTGGGCTCTACGCAGCATATGGTGGGCGAACTGCTGGGTTCTGCCGCCAACGCAGAGTTACTGCACGTACCTTACCGCGGCGGGGGCGCTCCCGTGCAAGCGGTGATTGCGGGCGATGTAGACGTATTGACCGACACCCTGACCGTCGCCACACCCCACCTCAAATCTGGGCGCCTGCGGGCGCTGGGCGTCACCAGTGCGACTGCATGGCCTTCAATACCAGATATACCCCCCGTGTCAGGAACGCTGCCGGGCTTTGAGGTGCGTTCGTGGCTTGGCATTGCCGCGCCAGCCTCGACGCCCGCCCCCGTTGTCCAGAAGCTCACGGCAGCAGTGCATCAGGCCTTGCAGGACGCCACGCTGCAGCAATCACTCGCCGCCGCGGGCAGTGCTGCCTCGCCATGCACGCCGGACGAATTCCGCACCATGGTGCAAAAAGAAATCGCCCGCTGGCACGCTGTGATCACCAAGGTCGGGATTCCGCTGCAAGCGTGAAGCATGAGGTGCGCATTACGTATTGCTTAACGCGCAGTGCGCCCCGTCGGATAAGGGCTTCAACGTCACATCATGGTGGGGCCTGCTAGCCCCCAAAGGAACGCCGCAAGAAGTGATCAATGCCCTCAACGCAGAGATCAACAAAGGCCTCAAGACACCGGCCATGCAAGAGAGCTTGCTCAAGCTGGGCGCTGACCCGTTGGGCGGGACGCCAGAGCAATTCAAACAGCACATTCACGCGGAGCTAGCTCGCTGGAAGCAGGTGGTGCTTGAATCAGGCGCGAAAGTCGACTGACCACAAAGATCGCGCCCGCTTAACGCCGCTGCGCTCCCGCTACTTCGGCGCCAACGACCTGTCCGCATGTTTGAAAGGCAGCAGGTCCAGATCCAATGCTGATGGACCAGGAACGTCGGTGTCGATGATCGCCTGGCAGCGATCCAGGAAAGCCGCACGAAAATGATTCTTCGCCTTTACGCAAAGCAGCATGGAAGCATTCAGGTCAATACCATGCAAGGCGAAGAAACCGGGGTCATTGGCCGGAGCCACAGCACTGGTCACAATCAATTGAATATTCGGTCTATCGGCTAATGACACCAGCGCGGTTTGCCCGCAACGCGTTTCAACACCAGTTTCCATGGGCCCGGTGTTTCGAAACGTCCCGTCTGTGATGCGTTCCACGCGCACCGTCACCTGGACCGGTGGTCCGAAATCCGTTGAAAGCTTTCCTCCGAGTGCCACTTGGCGCACACCGCCAGGACCGGCCTCGTACAAAACCTGCGCCGCCTGGGGGTCTGCAAAGCTGGCGAACAAGCAAGGCACAGTCGTGCCTGTCTGCAGCAAAGCGGCGAACAGCCCCGGTGTGTCACATGCGCCACCTGAAAGCGGGTTGTCGCCGGGGTCGGTCACCGCCACCAACCCGCCTTTGGACTCCAGAACTGACAAGCCCTGCCGCAAGCCTTCTTCAGCATTCGGCAGATGCACCGCAAAACGTGGCGCGAGCGCGCGCACCGCCTCTTCCAACCTGATGCTGGTTTGGACAGCGACTTGCCCTTCAGGGTCGGCGACGAGATCTGCCACCACGACCACGGACGAGCCCGTATCCGCAGTGTCGGAGTATGGAAATCCACCAAACACCAGGGCTTCTGCGACCCCCGGCCGGATCTGCGCAGCGGCCAGTTCCTGCAAATCTTTCATGGGACCATCTGCGGTGCGCATATTGAAGCTTGGCAGCATGGCGCGAGGCTTGGTTACCGTCACACGGGTCCGCTGGCCTTTATCGACAATGGCAACAAGACCGTCCAAGACACGCTGCGCGGTCTCTGCCATGTCAATATGCGGATAAGTCTTGTAACCGCTGACCATGTCGAGCAAAGGCCCCATGCCTGGAGAGAGGTTGGCATGCAGATCAAAGCTGGCACCGATGGGTACACCGGGCAGCAGGAACCTCACTGCGCTCAGGACATCCATCTCAGGTGTTTGCCGGGCATCGGTAATCGATGCACCGTGCAGCGATAGATAGACAGCATCCCACGGTCCGCCCTGCGCCAGGCCGACCATGACTTCGTCGTAGAAGCGGGTGAAGACTTCATCTTCAATGGCACCGCCTGGCAGAGCAGATGCGCAGCGCAAAGCCACCACTTCCCAGTCTGAACGCTCACGCGCAAAACGCTCCACCGCACCCAGCTCGGTGGCCGTGTCGTGCGCAGCGGCCAGCGCATCAGCCCCTGTGCGCCATTCCCGGCGGTCAAAATCTTCCTGCGTGCAAGGCACCGGGCAAAAGACATTGCCCTCATACCAGAAGCGCGCCACCGCCAACCGCTTCTTGCGCGGCACTACGTCAATGCTCATGGTCGTTAAGGCTGTGCTTATTGAGGTTCGATCTTAGCGGCGGAGGTCAGATCCTTGTACTTGCGCTGCTCTGACTCCAGGTGGCGCGCCAGGCTCTCTGGTGAGCCACCTACGGGCTGGGCCGAAAGCTCTTGCAAACGCTTGCGCGTTTCAGGTTTGGCAAGCCAACGCTCCACTGCCGTGTTCAGCTTATCCACCACAGGGCGTGGCGTCTCAGCCGGTGCCATCAAGACAAACCAGGAAGTCAGCTCAAAACCCGGCAAGGTGGCCGCCACGGGAGGCACGCCCGGTGCCGAGGGCACGGACTCTTTGCTGGTCACGCCCAGCGCTACCAGTTTGCCTGTATTGATGAAAGGCAGAGCCGTCGGCAGGTTGTCTCCCGACATTTGAATTTGCCCACCCAGCAGGTCGTTGTTGGCCTGGCTGGCGCCCTTATAGGGCACATGCGTGATATCAACCCCAGCGCGTTGTTTGAACATTTCCAGCATCAAGTGCCCTGAACTACCGACGCCGGGGCTACCCCAGTTCAACTTGCCGGGGCTCGCCTTGGCAAACCGCAGCACGTCTGCCATGGTCTTGAGCCCGCTTTGCGGATTGGTCAGCACAACGTTCGGTACTTGCACGACATACGCCACAGGCGAAAAATCTTTCCTGGGGTCATAACCAATGCTCTTGTACACGTAGGCATTGATGGCTTGGGTACCCGGCGTGCCCAACAGAAGCGAATAGCCATCCGGTGCAGCACGAGCTACCTCCGCCGCGCCCAGGCTACCGCCAGCCCCTGCCCTGTTCACCACCACCACTGGCTGACCCAGCTCCGGCGTGATGCCTTCAGCCAATAGGCGCCCCAGAAGATCTGTGGTGCCACCGGCTGCAAAGGGCACTACCAGACGAAGCGGCTTGTCTGGCCATGACTGAGCCGAAGCTGCCACGCCTGCCAAAGGCGCCATGACAACAACACAGGCCGCAAACGCAGCACGAAAAGAAATGGACATGTTGTGAATCTCTACTGGTGAGTAAGGTGAGGTAAGCGACTGAAAACCACCATTGGTTTCAGACAAAATGGAACAAATGATTTATTATTCATCGAAATCACACATTCACTTTATCCACGGTAGCCGGCGCTGTCAAGCAGCAGGCCAGACACCGGACCTTAGATTCCAATGACTCACATCGTCCATCGCAACCCGCACGTACCGCTGCCCGTAGCAGCCTCCGGTTCAGGCTGCACCATCATCGACAGCCATGGTCGCCGCTATCTGGATGCCTCTGGCGGCGCCGCTGTCTCATGCCTGGGCCACGGGCACCCTGAGGTGCGTGCCGCCATCTCAGCGCAGCTGGATGCACTGGAATACGCACACACCAGCTTTTTCACCACCGAAGCGGCAGAAGCGCTGGCGGAAACCCTGGCCGCGCGCAGCCCTGCCGGCCTCGGGCATTCCTACTTCGTCTCCAGCGGCTCGGAAGCGGTGGAGACCTCCCTCAAAATGGCACGCCAGTACCACGTGGACCGTGGTGAACCGCAAAGGCACCGCTTCGTGTCGCGGCGCCAGAGCTACCACGGCAATACGCTGGCTGCGCTTTCCATTGGTGGCAACATGGCCCGCCGCGCGCTCTACCAGCCCTTGCTGATGGAAAGCCACCACGTGTCACCTTGCTTTCCGTTCCGGTACCGTGAGGCCGGCGAAAGCGATGAGCGCTACGCAACCCGCCTGGCCGCAGAGTTGGACCAAACCATTGTCCAACTGGGCGCTGACACCGTGGCCGCCTTTGTGGCTGAAACCGTCGTCGGCGCAACCGCCGGCACCGTGCCCCCCGTACCGGGGTATTTCCGCAAGATTCGAGAAGTCTGTGACCGCCATGGCGTACTGCTCATCCTGGACGAAGTCATGTCTGGCGTGGGCCGAACGGGCACCTTTCACGCGTTTGAGCAAGAAGGCATCGTGCCAGACATCGTTACTCTGGCCAAAGGGCTTGGCAGTGGCTATCAACCCATAGGCGCGGTGTTGGCGCACCGCAAGGTGGTAGATGTGCTGCATCAAGGCACCGGCGCTTTCCAGCACGGCCACACCTATGTGGGCCACCCGGTCGCCTGTGCGGCGGCGCTGGCAGTTCAGCGCATCATCCAGCGCGATGGCCTGGTTGAAAGAGTGGCCACTCTGGGGCCGCGCTTCGAACAAATGCTGCGCGGCGCCTTGGGGGATCACCCTCATGTGGGCGACATCCGCGGGCGCGGTTTGTTTTGGTCAGTCGAGCTGGTAGCAGACCGCGCCAGCAACCAGCCCTTTGCCCCTTCCCTGAAACTGAACGCCCGCATCAAGGCAGCGGCTGAACGGGTGGGTCTGCTTTGCTACCCCGGGGCAGGCACAGTGGACGGTGCCGTGGGCGATCATGTGCTGCTGGCACCGCCCTACATCGTGACCGAAGCCGAACTGGAAACCATTACCGACCTGCTGCACCAGGCCATCGATACCGCTGTGCAGGAGGCGCACGCAAGCCGTTGATGAATCTCGCGGTACTCTGATGGCTCTGCCTGAACGTGCATGACAATGCAGGTCCGTGAATAGGAGCTTTCTCATGGACAAGCGCACGCTTGATCAGCGCATCGCGCAGCAATTTTCTGCACTGACACCCAAATTGCAGCTGGCCGCCCGCTACGTCCTGGATCATCCACGCGACGTCGCCATGCAGTCCATGCGGGCCTTGGGCCAAGCGGCCAGCGTGCAGGCAGGCGTCATGCTGCGCCTGGCGCGTGAGCTGGGTTTCGACAACTATGAAGATTTCCGCACGGTCTACAAAACCTGGCTGGGCCAAGGTACAGATACGTTTTCTGCACGGGCCAGTGCCTTGCAACAGCGCGAGGTACAAAACGCAGACGCCCGCCTCATGGCAGACATGCTGCAATCGGAAACGCAGAATCTGACCCAGACCTTGGCGCCAGAAGCCGTTGAGCGCTTTGCAGCAGCGCAAAAGCTATTGGCACAAGCTCGGCATATTTATGTGGTGGGTCTGCGCAGCCTGTTTCCTGCCGCGTACTATTTCAGCTACGCCTGTGGCATGTTCCGACAGGACACGACTTTATTAACCAGCACCGGCGGCGTCTTCACCGACGCGCTCCGCAAAGTAGGTGCTGAAGACGCCATGGTGGTCTTCAGCGCCGCGCCTTACGCCCGGGACACCGTGGCAGCCGTAGAGTTTGCGCACGAACGTGGCGCGCGCATTGTGGCGGTGACGGACAGCACCGTTTCCCCCATAGCCGGGCCTGCCCACGCCCTTCTGCTATTTGCCAACGCCTCTCCATCCTTGTTCCCATCGGTCGTACCCGCGCTCTCCGTGGCACAAACCCTTGTGGCCATGCTCGTCCAGAGCGGCGGACAAGCCAGCCTGGATGAAATCGACAACAGCGAAGCCCAGCTACGAAGGTTCGACGTCTATGCGCGAACCGGTCGGAGCTGAGGTGTTGGTAGGGTCCTCTGCATTCGGCGCTTGGTCCAAAGTCGGCGCCCAAAAAATCCGTTCGGTCTGAGGTTCTACGCTTCAGTCAAACTCCAAACACCGTTCGGGCTGAGGCTCTATGGTTCAGTCAAACCCCAAACACCGTTCGGGCTGAGGTTCCATGGTTCAGTCAAACCCAAAACACCGTTCGGGCTGAGCCTGTCGAAGCCTGGCGCAACGCCCCACCCCCTTCGATAAGCCAAGGACAGGCCAAGCTCAGTCCTAACGGTCTCGAATGCCATCTGAGGCAATGCCATCTCCGTCCAGATTAGCGGGCCACTCCAAAGCAACGCCATAGCATTCAGCCAGTGCAACACGGTCAAACTCCGTATCGATATCCACCGTATGGCGCGCATGATCCACGGCCAGAGCCTGCACCTGATCTGCGTGCGCTCTCCGCCAATCACGCAAGCCCGCCCCGCCGTTCATGGCCACAACGGCATCACGCACAAGCGCCCCAAAAACCACCGGGTGACCGGGCTCCCCTTCAAAGATTGGCACCACCAACTCAACCCCAGGCGCCCTGCTCTTCCACGCAGCCAGCACCGCACTCATATCCGAAGATTCCAGCAAAGGCTGATCTGCCAGGGTCACAAGCACTGCCTTCAACTCTGGCGAAAGCGCTCTCAACCCCACGCGCAAGGAAGAGCCTGGACCATCGTCAGGCTGCGAGTTGAGTGCCCAGCGTATATCCATTGATCCAGCCAACTGAGATTGAAGTTTGGCGACAACAGGCTCGATATGCGCCGTGTGATGCCCCAGCACTACCACGGCCTCGCAAACGCCCACTTGCGCCAAAGCACGCAACTGCCGCTCAATCAAAGGCACGCCATCTCGCATAAGCAAAGACTTGGGCTTCCCCCCCATGCGCCGCCCTGCCCCTGCGGCCATGATGATGGCGCCTGTTTTTTCAGGCACGGTCAACGGGTAAAGCACACCAGTTCATCATCAGCTTGGGAAGCCTCTATGTTTTGCGTGTTCTTCACATGCGCCACATCCATATCACGCGGCAACGTGACCCCGTTTTTGACAGCCAGCACTTCGGACATGATGCTCACCGCAATTTCAGGTGGCGTCTTGCTGCCAATGAAAATGCCCACCGGCCCGCGGAGTTGTTTAAGGCTTTCCTCGGTTTGCTCCAGATGATCAATCATCCGCTGGCGCCGAGCCTCATTGTTGCGGCGGCTACCAATAGCGCCAATGTAGAACGCCTCGCTTTTAAGTGCTTCTAGCAATGCAAGATCGTCCAGCTTGGGGTCATGCGTCAAAGCGATGATGCAGCTACGCCGATCAGGCTTGAAGTCAATTACCGTGTCATCAGGCATGGTGCTGAGGACACGAGCGCCCGCCACACTCCATGCACCCCGGTATTCTTCACGAGGGTCGCATACGGTCACGGCAAAGCCGCAAAACAGCGCCATGGTGGCCAGGTATTCGCCCAGTTGGCCAGCCCCAATGAGGAGCATGCGGTATTCAGGGCCAAACGTGTTCACCAGCCGCGTATTGGAGACACTCAATTCCGCCGGTGCTTGGGCGACTTCGAGTGTGACCGTGCTATCAGACAAATCAACCCTGCGGTGCGTCAGTTGCCCAGCTTCCAGAGCAGTCACCAGATTTGAAAGAACGCCAGCGTCAGGGTCAAACTCCAGCAGCAACTCCAGCGTGCCACCGCACGGCAGTCCAAAGCGATGAGCCTCATCGGCCGTGACCCCGTATTTGACAAACTGCGGTGCGCCATTGGCAGTAGCCTTGAGCGCATCAGCTGCAGCGGCCTGGGTATAGCGAGCAATCAAATCATCTTCAATGCAGCCACCGGAGACCGATCCCACCACAGCGCCGTTTTCGGCCAACCCCATGATCGAACCAATGGGCCGCGGCGAAGAACCCCAGGTTCTGACCACGGTAGCCATCAGCGCGCGCTTGCCTGCAGCACGCCAGTCGCGCAAGGCACGTAAAACGGTAACGTCCAGGTTTTCCATCGCAGCTTGCTTTTGAAGCTCTCCTATTTGAAATGGCTCACGAGCCAGTGGCCCGCCAGGGAGACGATCCCGTTGGCAATGCTACTCGCGATCAGGCCAACCCACCTGCTCTGTGGACACCAGCAAAGATATCCAACAAAGATTGCACGCCGGGAAAAAGCAAGAAAAATAGAGGCTATAATCGTTGGCTTGTCGGCGTGTAGCGCAGCCTGGTAGCGCACTTGCATGGGGTGCAAGGGGTCGCGAGTTCGAATCCCGCCACGCCGACCATTTATATTAAGGACTTAGCTTCGAAAGGGGCTAAGTCCTTTTTCTTTGTCCGACTCAATGGGTAAACCAATGGGTAAACACAGAGCGGCCTATGCTCCCCTGCGCGCCGACCCTCTCTGACGAGCGGAAAGCGGACCCCTGGCAGAAAATGGTCTTTTTCGCCCAGGAGCAGCATTTCGCTACGCTGACTTGAAACCGCTTTAGGCTGGTAGCTATCAATCGTCAGTGACCGCATTGCGCCCCCCCATGTCCGACATGGACTTGGCTGTGGACGCGGGCGCCGGCGTCACTGCCGTGCCCACCTCCTTGAATCCTCTTGCCAGAAACTGAGGCCGAAGGTCTTTTAAAGAGTTGTGTGGCACAGCCACCCACAACAGGTCTCGGGCGCGTGTCGCCGCGACGTAGCCGATGCGGCCAACCTCGGTCGAAACGCCATTCAGCAGCGCCTGCGCGTGCTCTTTGGTAGTGATGTACAGGACCGCATCCATGCTTTCTCCCTTCGCCTTGTGTACTGTGTCGATCCGCAAGGCCTTGGCGTTGCTGTCGGCCAAGTCCTCAGCGCTAATCAGCGGCGTGCTCGGCAACGCCTTCTTGGCTAGCTTGTTGCCGAGGTTAGTGACCTGCTTTAACCCGAAGTCCGACTCCAGGTTGGCCAGCAGGACCTTGATGTGTGCCAGCAGTTGGGCATGCCAGTCCTTGTCGGCTATTAGGTGCGACGACGGCAGGCCAGTGGCCTTGTCGCGAGTGAACGCCCAGATGGCTTTGCGCAGTTCCCGGTCGGCCGGACTGCTGGAGAGTTGCGTGATCTGGCTCACAAGACTATGGGGGCTGTTGTCCAGCAACGCGACCACGGCGACAGCTACGCGCTGGAACGCCTTCAGGAAGTCCTTGCGCCGGTCACGCAGCATCGCGGCGGCAGCGAACGCCTTGACGATGCCCTGGCCGACCGGCGCATCATCGCCACGCATCGTTCCGGCCAGCTTTTTGGCGCGGCACAAGATGGCGGACCCCTTAGCGTCTGAGCCCGCAGCGGACATCGCGACCTGAAACGCCGTGAAGACATGGTGATGCTGGTCGCGCTTGTAGCCGGTGAAGAAGGCCCCGTGGGGTACGGTCGGCGCAGGCCGTTCAGCGACGTCGCCACGGCCACACAGGCTGTTGGCCAGCTCCACGATGTTGGGAGCCGACCGGAAGTTCTTTTGCAGGGAGTGCTGCTGGACGCCGGGGCGTTGGTGATAGTCGGTGAGGAATTTTCCATCGGCGCCCGCGAACTCGTAGATGCCCTGGTTGGGGTCTCCGATTAGCGTCACGCATGAGCCGGCGCCGATCAGCAACTCCAGGATGGCCTGATGGACTGACCCGATGTCCTGGGCCTCATCGATCACGATGTGCGGGTAGCGGCGCGCTAGTGCTGCGAGTAGTTTGGGCTGCTCCTTCAGCGCCCGATACGCCCAGTAGCGGCCGAGGTCGTGGGTGTAGGCCCCCGTGCAGCCCAGTCTTGCGATGAGCTTGCGAGCGAAGAAGTCGTCGATCGGGTAGATCTGATCGTTGAACAGGTGGAAGAAGACCTCTTTGCCGCTCACAAACGCCAAGTTAAGTGCCTTGATCGACTGAGGAAACGTCGCCGTCGGGAACTTGAAACCATCGAGGAAGGCTTCATCACCAGTCACGAGATATGCCGCCCGCGGGGACTTCATGGTCCGGTGGCCATGCGACCGGACAATGTGGGTGGTAATGAACCCGTCCAGCGTGTCGATGTCAACCCGCGACCGTCCGGCGCCGGACGGCAAGCTACTCGCCAAGTCGTCATAGGCCTTGCGGAAGGTGTCAACCGCCACGTTGGAGAATGACAGCAGTGCCACGCGGCCTCGCGCCGCGCCGAGATTGCTGCGCATCCGAACGAGGCGATGCACTGCGGTCTTGGTCTTGCCGCTACCCGCGCAAGCGATGACGCACAACGGTACCATCGGCGCATCAACGACGTTTTGCTGTTCAATTGTGAGATCACTCATAACGTGGGCCCTGCCACATGGCAAACGTGCTGGATAGCAGCCTGGATGTAGGCCGGCACCTTGAAGGGGACGGTTTTGTCTGAAATGACCTGTGCCAAAGACTGGGCAAAGCTGCCTTTCTGGATGTTGTTCTGCTTGCGTTCAAACATGCCGCAGAACAGCGCCTTGGCCTGTTCCGCATCACCTACCTTACCGACGACAGTGGCTTCAAGAGACTTGGCGATCCGTGGCCGCAGCTCCTTCAACGCCTTGATCATGGCCGTGCGGTTGTCTGCCTCCAGGGCCAAGTCGTATTCGAAGGTTTTGAGACCATGGAACACCTTGACGTGGCCATCCTCGCGGGCCTTCATCTTTGCCGTATTGGCAGAAACGATGATGGTGTCGCCCGGTGCTGGGTAGACCGGCTCGGCATCCTCGTCCTCCTCTTCGTCGGTGTCTTCTGCCACGGTAGACGCTGCTATCAGTGTGGCTGCGAGCGGTACAGCTGTTGGCACGGCGGCCGCTGTTGCGGGGTCCGCATACGCGCTCACCGGACCAGCCTTGGGCGCCACGGGGTCGGCATCTGTAAGGACAGCCACAGGGATCTTCAGCGCCTTTACCCCGAAGAGGGGCAGGAACGAATCGAAGTTCAGTCCCTCGACGCTAATCAGGCTGACACTATGCTGGCGGAGGTTGCAGCCCATGCGCTGGGCGAGCGCGTCGACCATCATAAGTTCGGCTGCACCCTCGACGAAGATTACCCGACGGGCGAAGAAGAGCTCGGCGCGTGTGACGTCAAGGTAGCGCTCAAGCTTCTCGCGCTTGCCTTTGTCGAAGTTAATGCTGCGAGGAAGGAAGGTCTCGACCTCGTTGCCGGTGTCGACGAGGCACACCAGGCTGTCTAGGTTGGCGATGCTCGCGAAGTTCGGGGAGTGGCTAGTGACGAAGAGCTGTACGGGCTTCTCACCGTCGGCGGCCTGGATGGACTGGAGGTACTGCAGTAGTACGGCCTGAAGTTGAGGATGCAGATGAGCCTCGGGCTCTTCGACGATCAAGCTCCGATAGCAGGAGTCGAGGTTTTTGGTCAGCTCGCTAAGCACGACGGCCATGTAGATCAGGTTGTTGAAGCCCAACCCGTTTTGCTCGATCTCAAAGGCATCCACCATTAACGATAAACGAGACTTCAAGCTCTTGAAGTCACTGGCGCTCAGGCCGACCTCAAGGAACTGCGCGAGTTGCTCGCCGAGCATCATCTTGTGCCGGGTGCCAATTGCCTTCTGAGTATTGACTATGGGCAGGTGCATCTTCAGCTCTTTGTCGAGGTCTCGCAACGCCTTGTCGATACCTTCGATGCCATCGTCCTCAGCCAGCAGTTGCAGGAGTCGCGCAAGCTGACTGGTGCGGCCGGGCTTTAGGCCTTGGGGCGCATCGCGCAGTGGTGGCAGGTACACACCCCTAAGGTTCTCCATCATGTCAGCCGTCAGCCCGACGTCCTCGTGTTCGCCGCACCATCGCCTGGCGCGCAGCCTGCCTCCTTTGTCGGGGTCCGAGTAACGGATTTTGATATGCGCCTCGAGCTTGCCCGACGCATCGGGTACGAGGGCGGCAAGGAAATCCGCTTCATCGTCAGCGTCGAGGCAGGTGAACACGTACTCGAAGACGATGTCGCCGGACGGCATGCCGCTCTTGGGCCGGTGAACATCCTCTTCGCCGAGGCGCGGATGAGGCTCTTCGTGCCCGGCAAGCAGTGCGCGCAAGGCATCGACCACCGCCGTCTTGCCAACGTTGTTGCCGCCGACCAATACATTCAGGCCGGGTTGAAATGACAACTCCGCATGCTTGAGCTTGCGGAAGTTCTTGATGACCAGTTTGGCCAAGTGCATTGTTGGTCTCCTCCTGGCTAAATACTAACTCGCATGACGCATGCCCGTTGTGTTAATCGACGCCAAACGAGCCGCGTAGACCGCGGACAGCCCTCCGTGCAGTTTCTGAATTGAAGCCCTTTTCTTGGGCATCCAATCCGGTCAGCCGAACTACCGCTACAGCAACACTACAAGCCCGCAGGAGCCGCGAACGTCGTTTCGGTGGGTAGTATGCGTTCCATGGGCTGCTGACCGGCTCCGTGGTTGTACCAACGTGGCACTGAGTGCCTGCGTCCACCCAACTCCCAGCCCCGCTGCCCATTGCGCTATCTGCACCAACGTGCCAACCCTTCATTCCGGGTTACTGACACTGCGTGGTCGCCAAGTCGACAGCATCACGCACCTAGCGCTGTCCGCGCTACTACAAAAAGTGAAGACACGTGCTCCAGAAACCGCCCGCAACCTGCGCACACATCTATCTGAGATCTTCGAGCAGAGCGCTATACCTGCGCCAGCGCCGCGTAGTGCTCCAGCAATGAGCCGATTGGCTGGATGCGCAGCGCGGAACAAGCACTATGGAGCCGCTCGCGCTGGCGGCACAGGTAGCTGATGCTGATCCCACCTAGTCCGCGGGTGAATCCTTGGGCCACACTCCGCGTGTCTTGAGTGAGAAGCTGGGATACTCAGTAGACCTCCATCTGTCCAACTCCTGGCCGCATACAAAGCAGTCCGCCGAGTCGGTGTCTTTGAAAGGTGCTCGACGATTCAAAACCTCATAGACCGAGCCACACTGAGTACATGTTTTGTCCGCTCCCTTTTCCGATCCCCATGTTTTCAAGGTTTTCTCCTTTGTTGTTGAAAACCCAGCATATCGCATAGCACGGCTTTAGGGCTTTGGCAAAGACCCCTACCTATCGGTAACGTCTGCCGCCGTGGAATAGCTCAAGAGCCACCTACCCCACACGACCCGCACCGCGTCCGCCACCGTCCGCCGACTTCCGTAAGTTGCGTCTCGACTTGCCCAGAGCCACACGAGCCAAGATACCCTGTAGGCGTCCACGCGCACGGCTCCGCGTCGGCCAGATCCTGATCGACGGACAACCAGTCGGCCAAGATCAAATCAAGCGCCAGTATGGCCAATACCGGGAAGCTGGCGGCAAAAAGTCGCTGGCGGAGATCAACTGACAGGAAGCGCTCTCGGTCTTACTTGGGGGTAGGAGTGATCAGAACCCGCGCGCTGCCGCCTCGCCCTGCACGCGAGCAAGGCGGCCGAGAACGCGCCTCTAGCACTCCGGCGATTCCTGCCCTACAGCGTCTACGGCAGCTTCAAAGATCTCCTGAGCATGTTGAGCACCATATATGTCTTCAGCCTGCGCCAGCGCGATTTTCATCAGATTCTGGCGCATATTGGCAAAGGCCTCCCGGTCAAGTGTCTGGTACAGCGCTTCACGTGATATCCCGCTTTGCCGTGACAGCAAGTGAGCTGCGTCCACGCCAGCTTGCGGAACCCGATACTGCCCGCCTTGTGCCACCGGAATGGCAAGCGGAACCAAGGGGTTTGCGCTGACGGCATGCCAATGTCCAAAGGTCATCGCATTTGCCGCGATTCCTCGACGATCGTCTCCATGAGCAGGTGGAGATATAACTCGCCCCACCTACGCAGACGCCTTCTCTGCCAGAATTCCCGCTCTAGAGCTCTAGCACTCGAACGTGAGAACCACCCTCACGAATGCCGTCTGGCGAACTCGGGACCAAGGAACGAATAAAGTCCAACCCCTCGAATTTGGGGGTATGGTGGTACCTTGAGGTTGACCCTACTGGAGTGTGATATGACCGCCGTCACGAAGCCACTGCCGGATTTACGGGCATCCGCATATCTGCGAATGTCGAGTGACAAGCAAGAGCTTTCTCTCAGCACCCAACTGGAGGCGATCCGGTCGTACGCTTTTAAGAATGGCCTCACGCTTATCAAGATCTACCAGGACACAGCAAAAAGCGGCCTGAGAATCGAAAACCGCGATGGAATGAAGGAACTCCTTCGGGATGTTTTAGAGGTGCCACCGCCTTTCGAGGTGGTGCTGGTCTATGACGTAAGCCGTTGGGGCCGCTTTCAGGACATCGACGCAGCTGCTTACTACGAGTACACCTGCCGCATGAACGGTGTCCGTGTGGTCTATGTTCAAGAGCCCTTCGGCTCCGACATTGATCCTCTAACCGCATTGCTGAAGACTCTAAAAAGGGCAATGGCGGCGGAGTACGCTCGCGAATTAGGTGTGAAAACACGTGCGGGACAGGACCGTGCCATTCAACTGGGATTTCAGATGGGATCCCTACCACCTTTGGGTTTAAGGCGGGTTGCGATTGATCGATGGGGAAACAGGCGACCGTTGGCACCATTCCAGAGGAAGGGCTTACAGAACGAACGCATTGCCTGGGTACTTGGGCCGGAAAGCGAGGTCAAGCTCGTGAACCGCATTTTTGAACTGTACGCCGCTGAGGGCGGGACCATTAAAAAGACGGCGAGGACACTTCAAGAAGAAGGCGTTTTGACGCCAAGTGGAAATCAATTCAGGGCGCCTGTTGTTGATCGATTACTAAGGTGTGAGGCGTTCGCGGGAAATTTCGTCTGGGGACGGGCGCACCACGCGGCGGGCAAAGCCATAAGAAAACGGCCAGCAACCAGGGCGGAAGGCGTTATCGAACGAGTGGTTCAGAAAGAATTATGGGACCGGGTACAGCGTAAGCTCTGGAAGCGCAGAAGACAGCAATCCGATAAGGAAGAGCTTTTGGAGATCCTTCGGGCCAAGTTGGCCCAGGATCCAAACGTCAACACACTAGATCTCGAAGCAATTGGCATCAGATCGAGAAAGGCATATACGAATGCCTTTGGCTCTGTGGCTAAGGCCCTGGAGCTTGCAGGCAGAGATTCGCGAGCAGCGCGCTCGTTGCACGAAAAACGCAAAGTGGTTGGACGTAATGTCGGAAATCAACTTGGCAAGGATATCGCCGCACTCATTGCCTCGGAAGGCATCGCTTGCCATATCCATACCCGGAGTCGCGTCCTGATCATCGAGAGTCGTTGCAGGCTTAGGATCCAATTAATTTGGCCGCGAAGCCCACTTCTCACCAAACGCTGGCAGTTCCCGAAGAAGTCACGGTTCCCAGCCGCTGATTGGGTACTGTTGGCACAGATGCAAGAGGACAAAACTGCTCTCCAATTCTTCCTTTTCACAATGGAAGAAAGTCGCAATGCTCCCTCATGGCTGGGAGAAGCTCCACCGCCACCGCTGATAGCACTTCGTTCGGCCAGTGAGTTGAAATGCGCGATCATCGCGGCCACTCAAAGAAGCATCCATTCTCAAGTTGATTGACGGTTGTCTCGTGGGGGGCACTCCAGTCCGTGAGGTGACGCTCGCCGGCAAAAGTATCCGCGCGCCCTCGGGCAAAGCCCGCCGCACGTGCGCGATCACCTCGGCCTGGCCCACCACCTGCCCCCCGACTATTCGATCTGGCCGTTGGCGAGCTGGATCACAACTTCGGCCTCCTGCCGGCGAAGCTTGTTCGGTTTGGTGCCTTTGGCGTTACAGCCGCGCAAAAGCAGCGCGACTGACGATGCTGTTGGCGCTGGGTAATCAGTAGATGAAGCAGAAGCAAATCATGGCCACGCAGGGATAGGGGCGCCTGCAAGCTGCTAAAGCGGCTAAAGCGGCTAAACAAAGCCTGGGGCTGCTCTCAATACAAAACAGGCGGCCCCGAACCAGGTCTTGGTGAAATTTAGAAACCTATGCGTGCCGCGTAGCGTCAGGCACATCCATCAAATGGGGTTTAGCAGACCTGCCCTAGTGCATTTGAAATGAGAACGTTTTGACGCAGGACAGCTGCGATGTAGTGCTGCTACAACGACTGAAAAAAATTTCTCTTGAAATTAAGTTTTGCAAATGTTTTTGATATTAACCAAACTTTCACTTTTTCTTTAGAAGCTATAAATCTAAAGTGCCTAGTTGCGTAACGAATTTTTCGTTGCATCTTGCTATTTGATCTGTCGACTTATCAAGGGGGAGCTTATGAATACACGCCAATTAACCACCAAATCGGCCGATCCGAGACGTGGTAGTCTAAAGTTGCCACTGCTTTCTATGGCGCTTCTGTGCCTTATGTCGGCAACTAGCGTACAAGCAGCACAACTGACATGTGGGAGCACGCCGTTGCGAGTGAGCACGACGGCGGCATCGGGTTGGACGAGCGATGCCAAGTACGTGACCGATCCAGGAGGCAACCCCATGGCCACAGTGCTCGACAAGCGGTGGACTGGGACGGGCACCTATTTCGATCCAGTTGGAGTCACGCATGGCGCCGGCGCCGGCACGCTGGCCGGGCAGCCCCTGCAAGGTCACTGGCTGTCATTTGGTACGGGGGGGGACGGGGATCCGGTTGTGAACGTTACCGGTGTCACCGCCAATGGGGCCTGGACTGCTGGTCGCGTGATGTTCATCCGTACCGAGCCCATCACCGTCGGGACCAATGTGGACCTGTCCACCATCAAGATCGTTGGCACAGGCGGCGCCGACTTTGACGGGCGCTTCGTGGTCAAGCCCTCTACATTGCCCGGCGGTGTCTCCAACACCACCAACTGGTTCAAGAGCACCGCCATGATCAATGGCTGGACTGCACCGCAGGCCATTAATATGGAAGATGGCAACCTGGGCTTTTACTACGGCGACAACACCATTGGTGTTTCACTGAACGGCGATGGCACGACCGCGGTCTGGCCCACCGGGATGATGCTCGACGTGGAAATCACGGCGGACTGCCTGACCCCACCGGCACCGCAGCCTACGGCAGCCCTGATTTGCCCTGTTGGCAATACAGCAGGCCAGACGGTTCGCGTTGGCCCGTTCACTACCAACGCACGTGACTGGAAATGGACCTGGCGCACGAATGCGGCGGGCACGGCGTTGGAGAATGTTGAGCAGCCCTTGTTCGACAACTATAGTTGGGCCGGTGCCTACGTCAATCCAGCAACGCTACCAGCAGGCCAGGAAACCAACGCTCGCTGGATTAGCCCTGGTACCACAAATCCGGGCGCAAGCGATGTTCCCGGGCTGCCTTATCCAGCGGCGACTGGACAGGCAAAGGCGGGTTACCACGCTTCCGTATTTGTGATGAATCAACCCATTACCGTGGGCAACAACGTCGATCTGGCGTCCATCAAGTTGGATGGTCGATTTGCGTTTGACGACTATGGCAATTCCGTTTTTGTGCAGCCTGCGGGCGGAGCACCGGTCTTCGACAACTCTGGTCTCTACCTGCCTAACGGATATGGTTCATTCCAAACTGCCACGACGCCTAATATCCCGGGTTTCGCGCGTGGCCAGAACACCATTGGTCTGATGCTGGATGGTCTGCAAGCGACTAACGCCTGCTCCGATGGAGTATGTGCAATGGCTGCCATGGCAGACTTCTATGTGACAGCTGCGTGTACTGGAGTGGATCCTGTCGTGACGCCGCCTGCTGGAGCATCTACCCCCACGGCGGTGCCTGTTCTGGGCCTGGGCGGCCTGGGTCTGCTGGGCTTGCTGAGCGCTGGCTTGGGCGGCTTGGCGCTGCGCCGCCGTCAGCGGCCTTGATGTAATAGGGCTTAGCGAAAAAGGGGGAGTTGCATGAGCGTGCAATTCCCCTTTTTTTTTGGGGTACAACGGTTCTGGTGCCAGAACATAGTCGCCAAGAACTTTCTCCATTCGTCCCTTTCCTTATCGTGCGTAATAGAGGACGTTCTCCGGCTTGGCTAGTCTCTGTGTTTCAGTGAGAACTTTTCATTAAGATTACGAATTGCCCGATCACCATGGGCATGGCGCCCCACACGCAGGTGGCCCGGCAGATACTGTGGAAAGTCTCGGAGCCCCTTTTCGACGAGATGTTATCCCGCCCCGATATCGAGAAAATCTCCGCGCGCGTGCTAGCCAGCAACCGCCGGGTGCTCTTTGCGCTGGCCAACAACGAGCACTTCGTTCCCGAAGCCCTGCTGTGACAGGAGTGCCTGGGAGTGGACGGCAAGCGTCTGGATGTGCTGGCTATCGCGTGCTTCAAGGGCTTGGCGCTGCGCCTCCCCAAACAACCGCTGGAGTGTCCCACCTCCGCCGTGCCGGCAACGCCTGAGCTTCGCTTGCAGGCCCTGCGCATTGCAGGTGTAGGCGGTGACCGGATCATCCCGTCGCAACTCCAATCCTTTGCTGACCGCTATGCGGAGACAGACTTCCATGTCAACGCGTTCAGACCCAGCTACGGTCTCGCGGAGACAACCCTTGCCGTGACCGTGTGCGAGCTTCCGTGGGCACGGGCGCATCGACGTTTCATCGTGAATTCCGCGAGTGGTGTTGCCGATGCGGAAGGTGCCGTTTCCTGTGCGCAGGACTTCGTCAGTTGCGGAAGGCCGCTGCCTGGGTGGCGACTGACGGTGCGAGATGAGCGCGGGGCGGCGCTTCCCGCCGGCATCGTGGGCGATGTCATGGTGTATGGCGCCGCGCAGATGTCCGGCATCTACGATGCATGTCAGCCTTCGATTGCTGGAGCCCGCGACCGGCGTTGCCACGAGCGACATGGGTTTTCTCGATGCAGAGGGCGATCTGTTCATCACGGGCCGCAGGAAGGACGTCATGATCGTGCGCGGCAGGAATGTCTGGCCACAGGATATCGAACAGGCGGTGGCAGAACTCCTGTGTTCGGAGACGGGTGATCCTGCTGCTCCAGGATCAAGGGGCGTTGCCTGAGTCCGACCTGTTCCTGCTCATGCATGAGAACGCGGTACGCCAATCCGTTCATTCGCACGCGCTCGGAACCATCGCCTCAGCCGCTGCCGGCCTGCTGGGTGCTCCGACGCGGTGGATGTAGTCTCCAATGGCTGCATCGAGCGGACCACCTCGGGAAAGAAGGCTCGGGCCGCGACGCGCGAACGTTTTTTGAGCGGGAAGACCATGACGCTGCCCGCATTGTCTCCATGAAGCCAAAGACATCTGAGCCAAGATAGCCTGGAAATCACCCGCTGCCTGATTGCGGAGACACTGCTGATCCCGCAGGACAGTATCCAATCGCATGACGAGATAGCGCAGCTGAAGAATATCGACAGCCTGTCACTCGAGATGATCATCGCCTATCGAGACCGACACGGGGAAAGCCATCGACTCTATGCGCATGTTGGAGCTCAAGACGGTGGGCGACCTGGAGTGTTCATCCGGAGCGGTTCCTTGAGGATTTGGTGGTTGGCGACTTTCAGTCTCTCAAACCCAATCCAGATGACACCCGGCGACAACCTATTGAAGCTTCACAGCTAGTCCTTATGGCAAATATCTGCAGAGAGTGCCTTTGCAAATCTCATTGCACTCTTGGAGGTCTTGTCTGCACAACTCTCTTCAACCTGCATACTCGATTCAGATATATGCTCGTGCAGCAAATGTGAAAGGCGATTAAATTCCTCCTTTTTTTTCGGTTTGAAAACCATTGAGCGGAGATCTTTAATATCACAATCAGCTTGATTGAGTTGCCTTATTAAAATGCGCTGCCATGGCTCTTTTTGAGGTAAAATCTCAAGAAGAGCCTGAATTATATCTTCCAACTGCTCTATTAATGCCTGAGTATTTAAAGATGAAAGCCCATACTTGGCACTAACGGATTTTGGCTTGAATAATCCGTTCATATTAATCCAAGTGAATTTGATAAAATGGTGTTTGCACCATAAGAAATGGTTTAATTACTCTTCAAATGGATAATTCTTTTACTTATATAAGCACTTATCAAATTAAATGTAATTTGCAAGCTGTTCTGTGAGGATGTTAAGGTTGCAGGTGAAGCGGACAAGTCAAAGGCCGTATGGGGTAGAATGGGTTACGTGATCAACGTACAAAAGTGTATTTTTACCGATTTTTAATTCTTTTGTGTTTGATTTTTTGCGAGAAAATTTGCTATATGGACTGTTTCTAATCCAGACACATTCCAGCTTTAGAGGGGCTAACACGACTGCTCAATAAAATCATGAACCGATGAACGCAACTGCTGGCAACAGTAGCGTTTGATGAGTCTCCAGCTGAGGCTCGAGGCGGATACGCAATTTTCCAAAGCCCGCATACCAGCCATGTATTCTCTCGATAACCCAGCCGGTGCTTGCCAAGTCATCTACTGCTTCAACGCGCTTTGCGCGCAATACGGTTGGTGATTCCACGTCGTTTCAGGTATTCACGACAACGCTGTAGTCGTAGCCCTTACCAGCATGCAGTTTGGTCGGTTGGCACCGTGGTCACCCGCGCAGTCCTTTAAGGGCAGGTAGCGCATCCAGGCATTTCTCGAACATCATCGAGTCATGTCGGTTGGCTCCGCTGATCAATACTGCCAGCGGAATGCCACGTGTATCTACGACGATGTGTCGTTGCCTCGGTCTGTTGGATTGGGGCCTGTTTCCTGATCCCCGGGGGCTTGGAACCGACGAGCCGGCAATGCTCGTGCCGCTCCAATCGTACATGACGCCCCCTTTGCCACACGTTCAATTCATGCTGGTTCGAAGCTATAGATTGCGCCCATACATTCGGACTCTGATGCGGCTTGCGTCGCTGTCTCTGACCAATCCAGCCGACCGGCTCTCTTCTCGCTCGAGCTTTACGTTCGATGTGATGAAGCACTGCCCGTGCGCCATGGATCAACAGGGTTCGTAGATAGGTATCGCCGCGTTTGCTGATGCCCAGCAGATTCGATTTGCCGCAGGACTGCCGGGTACCGGCCCCAGCCAAGGTGCCAGCTGCCGTCCGTTGCCGAGGTTCTTCGCGTCGCCGACCGTGGTCCAACTTTTCACGCCGGACGCTGGCGAGACCTGGCTACCGGGCGCTTTTGATCCCGATGACCACGGCCACGCCTTTGGCGCGATGCGAACCTGCAAAGCTGAGAAAATGTCAACATGAGGCAGCGCCTGAAGTCACCCATTGAGAGCGATGGTTACTGGCTTAGCATGCCTGGTGCGCGCCGGGGAACGTTCGGTCTCGTCTGGGTGCGGGACAACGGAGACATCGAGGTTGAGCTATGCGAGCGCGGCAGCGGCGCTTCCACCCTCTATGTCGTGACTAAACAGTACCTGCCGACGCTGGCCGAACAATTGGCGCTCGGCTTTGGCGGCAAGGCTCAAAGTATAGACGCATTGCCTGACAGACTCAGCACTTTTCTCGACGTTAAGAGCCTGGTTGACTGGCTCACATTGAGGTCAGGCGTGCCTGTCAGCAAACGCGTGAATCTTTAAGCTTGACCGGTTCAGCGACAGGTGCTCCCCAACGCCGTCCATCATCAAGCGCCCTTCAATCAAAGTTGTGCACGGGCCAGTAGTTCAGCCCCCGTGATTTCCAATGCCCTAGCAATTCTCAGCACTGAAGCAATCCCCGGGTTTTGCTGACCTCGTTCGATGCTGCTCATGTAAGAACGGTCAATTTCGCTTTGATGGGCCAGTTCTTCCTGAGAAATTTTCTTCTCTAGACGCGCCTGCCGAATCGCCGCTCCGAGCGCAATCAAGTCGGGATGATCGGCGTGCTGTGGCGATGCAATTGGCATATGCGCATCGTCTTTTTTTGACGCCAATCACACCACGGATGATCTTCCACATATACTTACATCCATCTTCAGCAACATTCAAAAGACATGCAGATGTCCGCCATAAAGTACACGGTCATTTTGACTGCGGCCCTGACGGTGGCCTGCACACAGAAAACCCCGAACGAGTCTTCCTCGAAAGCAGCACAACAACCTATCGAAGCGCTGCTCAGCGAAATTGACACGCTAAACGACCTATGCCGTGGTGGAAGCGGAAGCACCCCAAAAACATCTCAGGCCTGCGAAAAGCGCGATGACAAGTCGCTCGAGGCGGAAAAGCGAGGTTGGTGCTGGGGGCCACAAGCAGCCATCGGTGCTAATCAGCACTGGATGCGATGTTCAGACGACAAGACCACCGAAAATGCCCCCGCGACATTCCGCGATGCAGCAGCCTCTAGTGGCACTTCTGGGCGGTCAACGGCAATGCCCGAGACTGGAGACTCTCAGCTTGCTGTGCAGGCAACCGCTCCGGCTAAGCGCCAGTGGTTTGGCAGAAATCCGAGTAAATCTAGCTGTTTAGAGGTTGACTCACCAGCCGAAAAAATCCGCGAAATTCAGAGTTTCGGTCAGTACGCCACCACGAATGACCTTGCCGGTGGAGTCATTGAGGTTGAGCGCCCGCTTGGCGGGGGACGCGCTGAAGTCTGGACATTTTTTCCGACTATGGCGCAGTGCATGGCGTCGTTGCCGCGCAACCAGGGAATCAATAGTCGATACGAGTGATTTCCTGCAATCAATTAGCTCGCACAGTGATTGCCTATGTAAAGCGACGTCAGGCCAGAAGCGACCATCAGCACATACTCCATCAGAGGTGCTGCAAACCACAAGCCGGATGACTCAAATTCGGCAGCAGCCAGAAGTACCTCACGCAATATACGTCGCGGCTCTTCTTAAAGAAACTTCATCAAAAAAAGGAAATTTCATGAAATACGCTTCTATCGCCGCCTTGTTCATCGGTACAGTGTTCTTTATGACTGATTTGATACAGCGCATGAGGCCTGGCGCTCAATTTCAAGAGGCTGAGACTGGGATTTTCTTTCTGCTACTTGCTATCGCTATCCGGCTACTCTGGCCAGAAAACCCTCCCAAGCAGCAATAAGTCGAGCCTCTCAAGTCTTTTTCCTTCACCACAAAGTCGTCTCGATCTTGAATGCGACAAGTGATCAGAAGCCGCGTGCTGCAGCCTCGCCCTGCACGCGAGCAAGGCGGTCAAGAATTCGCCTCTGACACTCCGGCGACTCCTGGCCGATCTCACCGATAATGGTCTCAAAAAACGTCGCTGCTCGCTCAACGCCATACGCAGCTTCGGCCTGTGCCAAGGCAATTTTCATGAGGTCTCGACGCATGTTGGCCGCGTCCATCAGCGCACGCGGCACGCGCACTTTCAACTTCCCATCTGGCCCAGCCGAAAGTGAATACGCGCGCAGCAAATCGGCATCGTGAAGCAACAAGTCCAATTGTTCCCAAAACCGGAGCGCTCTATGCGCTGCGGGTACCGGATTCTCGATCGCCTGCCCGAGAGTTTCCGGATTCGGAATGGCACGTCGTATTTCCAGTCCCAGCGCTGATGTCGCTTTCATGTCAGCATCGTCGACACGGCCAATGGCATCCTGCCGCCATCGAACAAACGTGCCATAAGGCACGGAGGGAAACTTTTCACGCGCCAGCCGGGCACCTTCGCGCGCGCCGTGCTTGGCCGTCAGCGTTCGGATATCGGCGATCGCTTCATCCCGCATCGGGCTTGCAGGTCTTGCCATAGGAAACCTCTCAAAACTCAAAACCGCCTCATTGGCGTTTCGATATTTTTCCGTCACGACCCCATTTGGGCGAGGTAGTTTTGAAATTCACCCCAAGTCAGCACCAGACTCGCTACCCACAGTTCCTGGGCCACCCCGGACCTAGTCGGCGCCACCAGCATGCCGTCACGGGACCATGACGACGTTTTTCATATCCACGCGCAGAAACAGCGCCAGCCAGCACTGCATCGCCGCGCGCTGTGACCGGCTGTGACCAAAACCGTTTTTGAGCCCGGTCACACAGAACCCGCTCCCGTACTGAGTTTCCGGCGATGTGACCGTGCGACCGGGAAAACCACGAATACCCGGATACATATTTCTCGACACTACGTCCTTCTATCGTTTTTCTTTTTTTAACTCAAGAAAGTAGAAAAGTTGCGGTCACATGGTCACACTGCTGGAAATCCTTGATACACGGAGCTTTTGTGTGACCAAACGCCCGGTCACAGCCGGTCACGGCCGGTCACAACGTCTTCTTGGGAGGAAAAAACCGCCCGAAGGCGGCTGCGCAGGTGGCAGGTGGCAGGTGGCAGGTGGCAGGTGGCAGGTGGCAGGTGGCAGGTGGCAGGTGGCAGGTGGCAGGTGGCAGGTGGGTGAGTTCAGAATGCGGGCTCGTCCACTGCATCGACATGAGCTTGGCTCCCCACCTTCTGCAGAAGCACGCACTTCACTGTTTTTTTTCCGATTCGATGCGAGCCCACGCCCCGTCCGTCTGCACTGATCAGCTTCAGGATCTCGTCTTTCTTCTTCCGATATCCGGGTGCCTCTGATGGATCAAAGTGCATGCTGATGTAGTCGTCCAGCACCTTTTTGGCGCTCGTCAGGTAGTACCGAGTCTCTGGGCCACAGCCATCCTGTACAAGGTAGTTTTGCTGTCTGTAGAGCCACGGCAGTGCGTCCGCTGCCATCTGGGGCAGAGAGTCCGAGAACCTCTCATACAGCGTGTCTAAGCCGTGTCGTCGAATGAATCCATTGACCCAGCGTTCTGCGGACGTCTGGGCTTCCAGCTTACCCATAGCTTGCATTTTCGCGACCATGCGGTTGAGGGTCGCCGCAGTGTAGGCCAGCACGCTGTTGAAGTACCTTGGCTTTCCCACGTCATTAAACATCGGGCGCAGATCAAGCGAACCGGTCTCCTTAAAGATGCTCATCCGGTTTGCAAATTGGTCTTCAATGCCGTGGCTGGTCACGAGGGAGCCCACGCTTTCGGCTGACAGGAAAATCTTGGCGAAGATTTCGACACTGGAAACGAGCTTGTTCTTGGGAGAAAGGGTAATCTCCGATTGAAGCTGCTTCAGTTCAGATTTAACCGTCTTGAACTCGTCAACCACGAGGGCGAAGGCGCGTTTGAACTCCTCGGGTGTTCGTCCAACGGGCTTCCCCTCGAACATAGCCTCAATTTCCTTCATGCTGGTTTCCACCACGAGCCCGAGTTCCTTGAGGACGCCCAGCAGAAAGCCCTTGCCCCAATCGGAATCCGCCAATATCCACAGATAGCACTTCTTGCGGTCCCGTGCGAAACGCGACATCACCAGGAATTCGAGGAATTCTTCAAAGCGGGTGAAGTGCTGCTTGTAGTCCGCGATGATCGCCTGCTCGTAGCCGCCAGGCACCTCGAACGGCTTGTGGGTGAGCGCGATACGCGCCTTGTCCTCGATCAAGCTCATGCTGGCGTGTTCGGCGAACATATCGGTGCGCCATTCGATATTGTCGCGCTGATTCCAGTATTTCAGGTGATCGAGAATGGTCTCGTTCACGGCGCAGGCAATCTCGTGCTTCAAAGCTTTTTCCTCGTCTTTGGTCAACGGTCCATCGGCTACAGCATCTCTAAACATGTCGGCGATCGCCATTTTCTTGACAGGATTGCCGAAGGCTTGAACCAAAAACTTAAAGGCATCACCGGCATGAAACTGGTTCAAGGCCTCAACTTGGTTCAGCAAGAAGACCTTGCTTTTCGAGCCTGACCAGAACGCTCCGGCGATCATGCGGGCAATCACGCCAACATCAATCCCGAATTTGGCGATCGCCTCGGTGTCGCCTGCTGGGACGTCGAGCGCGTGGCACAGTCTGCGCTCAATGGCGTCGGCGATCTGCTGCGCAGCGGGGCTGGTTGCATTCATCCGCTCAGCACCCTCCGCCACCTGAACCAGTGCCTGCCCGGATAGTTCGACATCTGCTTTCAGGTCAAGGTCATCCCACTCTTCGAACGGCGGCTCTTTCATGCCGGCTTGCGCCCATAGTCCCGAGACCCAAGACTCCCCGGGCTGCAGAACTTCGACGGTAGCACCGCCGTCATGGGCGAGCTTGACCGCGTCATTCCCCAGCTCAAGCGGAATCAATGCATACAGGCGAGCATCCGGCAGAAGTTTCCGCACTTCTTTGATGGCAACTCTCAAGCCATCCAAATCGCCATAAGGCCTGAGGATCACGCCGCGCGGATCGATGCACTGGGCAATCTCCTGGTTTTTCATGACAAGTATTTCTGCCGCGAACTCCGCACGGCGAATCTCGTCGGGGTCGGTCGACGGCACCAGCCAAACTGGTCGAATCTTGTCATCCAAGCTGATCGAAGGGGTGAGCGAGAAGCGTTTTTGGACGTCTGAAGCATTCATGGCGTGAGATTTGAGGTGCAGCAGCAGGTCGAAGTCGACCGGCAACTCATCGGCGAGGTCCCATCCGTCAGGGATACCAGCCGAAGGTGGCAGGAAGAATTTCAACGTCTGGCAATGCTCCGCGAGGTGGGCGTACACATCTAGCATGGCAATGGTGCCGGGCTGCTCGATGAATGGAATGAGCTCACCAGCGTTCGGGTTCGGCTCCTTGTATCGTTTTTGATCCGCGTCCGGCCATAGGCCGATCTTTCGGCCGTACACCGACGTCCAGTCGGCGTGTCTGGCCCCCTGGACGCCACCTGGCCATGACATGGTGATCAGCCTGTCCCTGGTGACGCCTTCCGACTCAAACCGGGCCTGCGCGACATCGCACTTCTTCTCTCCCTCGACAAAGATAATTTGCGCATCCGGATGGCTCGCCAACTTGTCCAGGCCATACAGCGGCCTCGGCTTGGCGAATGAGTGCCATTTCCACCGTGCCGCTCCAGTTTTCGAGCTCACGCAGTAGCTTTGCGGGATCAGATCCTTTCCGCCGCTTGGCAGGTCGAAGCGGCAGACATAGCCAAGCAAGCGACCATCACCATCGTGGTAAGGAAAGCGCATGTTGGCCTCCAGCTTCTCCCAGCCGTCACCCTTGCGGCGGTTGAATGTGCTCGTGGGCTCGGGAGCATCGTCGGGTATTGGCGTGATCGGTGTCCACTCCTCCGCCGACTCCGCGCGCTCGACGCGCTTCTTTTCTGGCCCGTCGCTGATAGCCTCCACGTTGCCGACGATGCTCTGCACAGCCTCATGAAACGGCACGCTGTCGTGCTGCATCACGAAGTCGATAGTATCGCCATGCTCGCCGCAGCCGAAGCAATGGTAAAAGCCCTTTGCAGGGACGACAGTAAAAGAGGGGGTGCTCTCAGAATGAAACGGGCACAGACCCTTGTATTCGCTGCCTTGGCGGTTGAGTTCAACCCCGCGAGCGGTGATCAGGCCAACCAGATCAGCGACGCGTGCAGCCTCAATAGTGGAGTCGGCAATCATAATTGTCCCCCGATGAATGTCGTCAGGCCCGGGCACGCGTATTCGCAGCTGGAAGTCGGTTTTGTGTTGGCGGCGTGCATTCGCAATCGCTCGATGGCCGGGTCCTGGTGCTTCAACAATTCGCGCAAAGGTGGGCAGTTCACGTAGCCGATGATGAGGAGACCGCGAGCCTGATGCAGCGTCTGAACGCAAACCTTGGCCGCGCAGTGATCCGGTCCACGCTGGCACCTCTCGAGGCAGGAGTGATGCACCAATTGCGCTCGCTCCGAATTCACCTCGTATTCCTCCTGGAACCACTCGCAGAGATTGAATTGCACAACAGCGATTTCTTCGTGAACCCCAGCCCCCCTCGGGCGCTTGGCTAGCTGCGGCTTTAAGCAGTTGTCCAACTTTCAGTTGAAGCCCCAGTTGCATCGCCGTAGCCGGACGTTGCTGGTCGCAGTAGTATCCGCGCGTCAATTTTCGCTGGCCCGGATAAATGCGAGGGAACGCGCAAACCGCGCCGTGCGCATTCGCGTAGGCAGCTACACGCTTCAGCAACTCGCGCCAGTCGATCCGCGTGATTTCTCCTGTAGCCTCACGCGAGGCCCACTCATCTGCCCTTAGCGTCCACGGCACCACTCTTGGCGCAGAGGTCGGCTCTGAGCGCCCGCAACGCGCGGCAGAATGCGCCTGCGGCAGTACCCACACTGTTACACCATCGCACTTGGCGCCGTGGAGCTCCAACAGATCGCCGAAAAAGTCAAGCGGATCCATCGCCACTTCGTCACACGGAACGGGCTGCTTCGACAAGCTTACAAGGCCGTCGTGGGCTTGGGCAATACGCCCTTGGATTTTATGTTTCATGCTTCATCAAAAAAGATTGTTTTTTGTGAGCCGTAACGTCAAGCGATAGTCGTAACCCTAAGGGGAAGATCTTGATTCTCTGCCGCTCCGCAACGGCCCCAGCCCGTCAGCTCCCCGACAAGGCGGTCGGGCTTTTCGTATGTCTACTGGTGGGTGCTGGTGACCTCTAAAGCATTAGGCTCCCCGCGAGAGAGCCACATCAAAACATCACCAGCGCGCCAGCGACCGCGGGCAACTGGTCGAGGAAAGCTGCCATCTGCCGCGCTTTTGTAAAGCCACGCGCGCTTGCGGCCGACCATCAACTCAACCGTCGCGATCCGCAGGTGCGCGGCCGGGCAGTTCATCGCTGCGAGCATCTGATCTGCTACGTTTTTTTTTGTCGCAATCGCCATTTTTCATCCCTTCACTGAAAAAGCTCAGTACGGTCAAAAGAATACGATCACGACACTCGGTAGACAAATTTATGATTGCGCCCTATGAGCGCCCGGAGCCATAATCTTTTAAAGAAAGCTCAACAGCTACCGTAGTTTTTGGGCGCAAAAAACAGACTAGCAGTCTGTGCGTCTATCAAATATTTCTTGCTTTATGTCTCATGAGCGCAACGCCAATCCCGGACTCAGGTGAAATCTACCTTCCAAGATGAGTTCTATCCGCTCTCCTAGTTTCTTCCAAGCCTCGCGTTTTTCCTCGGCATAGTCGTGATGCAGGTAGTGGCGGCGAACCTTGCTGCCGGCGAGGACATGGTTTTGACAACGGTCGATGATGTCCAGTGTCACACCCAGCCCCTGCATCCACGTCGCGCCGGTGCGGCGTAGATCGTGCGGTGTCCATTCACCGCGCTCCCCACGGGCCAGCACCAAGGTGTTGTCCTGACGGCGATTCTTCAGCTTCTTGGTACGCTCCTTGAATCGCTCCTGCCGGTCACCCACCTGCTTGCTGACCGATTTCACGCAGACATGCGTTGGCTCACTCTTCACGTTCCGAGCGGGAAAGCACCAAGGAGACTGGCCGGTCAGTTCCCGCAATACTTCAAACTGCCGCTTAGCGCCAGCAGACAGAAATATGTAGTGATCCGTCTTCTTGCCGCGCCGGCCCTTGACATGCTCCTTGGGAATAAACCACGTGCCAGTGTTTAGATCAATGTGCTCCCATCGAGCCATCAATAGTTCACCGATCCGGCAGAGCGTGAATAGGCAAATCCAAAGAGCAAGCTGTGTTTGATTCTGGACAGGGCGGGGGGCACTTCGACGATTCTCGGATCCCTCATAGTCGACCTTCATCTGGGCGAAAATGTCGCGCAGCTCACAGACCTCGGCAGGCTGCAGCACGCGGTCGCGAGGGTCAGGGTCGTAATCATCATTCACGATTTGATCGAGCTTCACCAACTCGGCGGGGTTGCACTCGACCAACAGACCGCGCCACGGCTGACGTTGCTCAGCCCAATTGAAAAGCTGGCGCAGATTGTCCAGCAATACCTCAGCCGTTCGCCCACGGCCTCGCCCACGGCCTACTTTGCGCAAGGCCTCGCGCAAGTCGGTTTCCGTGATGTTGCGCACAGGCTTCGCGCCAACGGCGGGCAGGATGTCTTTTTCGAAGGCTCGTTTCAGATCGGCGTTGCCATTGGCACGGGTCACGCCATCTGTAACCCAAGCGGTGAACATTGCGGAAAGTGGTAGGTCTTGCGCCCGCTCCTGTTCGGCATGCCTAATGGTGGCCTGGACTTTGGCCTGGGCTTCAATGCGTGTGGCGATCTTTTCAGCTCGGGGATCGACACCCCGCTTCACCAGGCCGCGCGCCTTGTCACGCTCATCGCGGATGGCCTCCATACTCTTCGCAGGCCAAGTGCCGCAGTAGTGCCAAGTCAGCTTGCCCTCCCACCTGAAGGCGCAGCGAAACACAAGGGATACCGCTTTATCGCGTGCTATTCGGACCTCACCAACCAATCCGTCTCCATCAGCGAGGGTGTCACCTGCCCAGTCAGGCGATATGGCCCTCAGTTCAAGAATCGTCCAGCGCCGGCCTTTGCCGGATCGGGGGTAGCGGGTCATGCTGCAACACTCTCAATGGGTTAACCAATGGGTAAACAATTTTCTAGCTTTCAGTATACCGCTTTGGACGAAGATAGACTAAGAATTCACTATAACATGTTGATTTTCAATGAATTTTTTATATATATCAATCCGTAACCGTCCATGACAGTCCACCAATTAATTGCATGGGGTGCAAGGGGTCGCGAGTTCGAATCCCGCCACGCCGACCATTTATATCAAGGACTTAGCTTCGAAAGGGGCTAAGTCCTTTTTCTTTATCGATTGCTCAGGGGTAATCCGTAAACAGCCTGGTAGATGATCGTAAGCGGTTGAGAGGGCGCACATTTGGTCATGCTGCACTTGATCACGGAACGCATTCAATACGCAGAACCAAAGTAACGCTGATCTGCAGACGCACCAATAATCTGCGCGCCTTCCAGTTGCTCCCTGGGTACTCCAAGCTGGAGTCGACAATAAGGTAGCTTGGCATCGAGCTCGATGACGCGCTAGGGATTTCGGAGCAGACGGAGATCTGATCGTCTGGAAGATCTGCCACTCCGTCTTGCTGATGGCATTGCAGAAAAAGCCCGCGAATGCGTCATTAGTGATCCCGGGATACGCATGCGCGAGATACGAATCTCTTTGCATGGCTCGGCGAAAACTCGAGCAGCGCTAATCCAAACCTTATTTCGGCGGACATCCTGGTGGAAGACGACGCCGAGCGACGTAAAATCCCTGGCCTCCAGCCTCCACATGCTTTCCTTATGCGCCTTGAACGACTGCGTCGCGAATTTCCCGACTTCGACATAACAACCTTGCCGACCATACCCGAAGGATATGTCGATTCATCGAGCCGCATAGATGCTGCTCCTTCATTTGAGAACGCGGAGCTCGGTTTGAAAGTGTATGTCGACTACGCCAACTATGCCGACCGCGGATCCGGCAGGAGCCAGCGCTTCTGCGTTTCGTGCTACGACGAGGAAGCTGGCGACTTTGAGGACGTCGCCCTGTCGACGAACGATTGGGCCGAAGTCACTCGCTTCCTTAGCGCTTGAGCGCCCTCGCCAGGGGCGATCGTTTTCCGCGCCGATCGTCGGATGATCGACCCAAAGCGGAAGTTCAACAGGTTAAGGCCAATGGCCGCTCCGCGGTGATCTCGGTCCTTAGGCGCCGCGCATCGTGCTCACGGTGAGAGCCTCATTGCAGTCACTCGGCCCGTGAACCGGCACGACGTCTCAACGGCCGATCTGCGAGCCAGATCCGCCGTTCGCTGCAGTTCACCGAGCCGGGGGTCGAAGTGCCCCTCGTCGGATGCCCGCTTCTGGATCGCGTGGCTCACGCAACCAACCCAAAGAAGACAGTCAAGCAGCTAACGCTCTAGCTCACTGGCGACTGACGGTGGTCCGCTAGAGCGCCGGGTCGTGCCCGCTGCTCAAGGCGCTCAATCGGCTCCTCAACTCGCAGCTGCTTTCGAAGATGACCCTCTAGCGCGCTATCAATACTTTCGCCCACAAATATATTGCTAAATGCAAAATTTCATTGCAAAATGAAACTTAATTGACGCATGTTGTGCGTCAATGCGCGTAGCTACTCGCGCGCTTCAGCCCAGGCTTGCGAAACCGCAGCACAAACCCCTAGATCCTGAACCCTGTACCTGAAAGCGCCTCCATGACCCACAATCCGCCGTCCGAAGGCCAGCAAGTCGAGGAAAACTACGCGCAATATTCCGTCATCAACCGCCGGAATTTCCTCTCGGCCGCCGGCTTGGCCGCGTCGGGCAGCGCTTTGCTGGGCGCCAACAACGCAGAGGCAGCTGCGGTGACGGCCGTTGGACCACCCGGCGGTGCGCGCGGCGGCATGGCGGTCGTTACCGACAAAGATCGGGAGTACATGCGAGAGGCGATCCGCCTCATGCGTCAGGTGGGTGTGATCGACAAGACGGGTGGACCATTCGGCGCCGTTATCGTGCTCAATGGCAAAATCATTGCGGCCAGTGGTAACAGCGTCGTCAAGGACAAGGACCCTACGGCCCATGCCGAGGTCAACGCTATCCGCATGGCCTGCCGTAACGTCGGTTCGGCTAACCTGACCGGCGCGGTGCTGTACACCAGCTGCGAGTGCTGCCCAATGTGCTACGCCACAGCCTACTGGGCCCGCATCGACAAGATCTTTTTTGCCGCTGGCTGGCGCGACTACGACGACATCTTCGACGACTCCAACATCGGTCTGGACTTAGCCAAGCCGTACCCGCAGCGCCAGCTCGCGCCTCAGCAAATCCTGCAGGAAGAAGGCCAGGCCGTCTGGCAAGAGTTCCGCAAGCTGCCGGACGGCGCGCGGTACTGATCCCGCACGCTCTTCTCGTTCGGCAACGACGCGCGTCGGAATTTACGCGCGGGAGGGGCGGCTTACCTGTGGTGAGCGGTGGAGCCAAACACCGTCATGTGCAAATTGGCTAGCCCTTCAATACCCCACGCGGGCCTGCCGTTAGCTACGGTTGCGGTGCAATCTGGCTTGGAGAGGCATCAACCCCGATCAGTACTTGGAACTAAATTCTCCAACCTTCCGGTTTCAATCTGCAACATAATCCACGGCTAAGCGCATGCAAAGCCAGGTCTCAACCCGGGAAGTGTGACAACGACTGCCAGATTAAAGCGCGAGACGCTGTCTATTGCATTGCCATTACTTTTTCCAGGTGAGGCACAGATGAACATTCAACAATGCACGCGCGCGTGGAAGTATCTCAGCAACTTTGGCAACTCCGTCTTGGCGTGGAGTCTGCGCTCCCTTTTGCTGCTGCCCCTCATGGCCTGTATCCCTGCGCTGGCGCAGACATATAGCCATTCCGTTTACCTGGACTTGGACAACAACGCTGCCAGTGGCTGCAGCGTGACCACGGCGGCTGGTGTGGTCGCTGGCATGGAGGCGCGTGTCACCGCGGTAGTGGCAGGGTCGCCTCCGCTTGTGACATCCGTAATCCGTGAAACCTGTGATGGCGCTGCGTTTGGCGATCCGCAGGCACAAAGTTCTAGCTACCCTGTGGCCCAGGCCGGTGGAGTGGGCGGGGCTGATGCCATTGAGATCATGACGTCCCTGGCAAGCCTTCCCATACAAGGCGTAGCGCGTCTGATGATCGCTTCAACTTCTCCTTCAGGAGCAGATACAGCATCGGTGAGCAACGTCTCCATGCAAAGTGTGGCGGCGTCTCCTGCCCCCGTTCCCCTGTGGGGTTGGCCGGCATTACTGCTGCTCACGGGCCTGGTTACCTGGATGACCCGCCGTCATGCAGCACGCTTTGCTCCCGTTGCTCTAATCCTCTTCGCCACAACCCTCGTTTGGGCAGCCACGCTGAATGCAGACGGCAACGTTTCGGACTGGGCTGGCCGTTCGCCGGCGACGACAGATCCTGCCAATGACGCGACCAGCGGTGAGGCCGCCATTGATCTTACAGCGGTGTTCGCACAGGTGGAGGGGGGGAATCTCTTTGTACGCGCCGATGTTCGGAACGCCTCCAACCTTCGGCCATCGGCGGCTAGTCAATCTGTATCCGTCACTGAAGGTGGCAGCGTTGTCGTCATCTTGTCGGGCAACGACCCTGAAGGCGCGCCTCTGACCTTCACGATCTCCGCATCGCCCGCACTAGGAACTCTTGGCTCCATTACACCCATCAACGCGACATCGGCCAGCGTCACGTACACCGGCGGGCCTGGGCAGAGTGGAGCAGACAGCTTCAGTTTCACAGCTTCCGACGGTATATCTGTATCAGACGCTGCCGCGGTGGCAGTGACCGTGAACCCTGAAAACCGCCCCCCTTTGCATACGGTTCCAGGCCCGCAAACTGTGATTAACGTTGAGCAGCTGGTGTTTAGCACCGCCAATGCAAATGCCGTCAGCGTTGCGGATGTAGATGCAGGTTCAGGGTTGCTTCAAATGACTCTGAGCACGGGTGCCAGTACCAACGGAACACTCTCGATGGCAAACCCTGGCGGAGCGCTGACCACGTTGACAGGCAACGGCTCTTTTCAGGTGGTGGCCACCGGAACACTCGCTGCACTCAATGCTGCGCTCAACGGCCCCCTCGGAAGCCTTACCTACACACCACCTGAGGGCTTCGTGGGGAGTCAGACCATCACATTGACCACCAGCGATCAGGGCAACTCAGGCGATGGCGGTCCCAAGACGGATACGGACACCATTGCGGTGCAAGTTATGGTCGGGCCGCGCATTGCGTCTTCACCAGTTGATCTTGCACTGTCTCTATCAATGGGTGGTCAAGGCACGGTTTCGTTCAGTGCTCAGAACGCCGGAGATATGCCTCTCCACTATTCGCTCTCGGATACTGGAATGGGGCAGATCCAGCTTTATAGTGCGTTGGCTGGTAACGTGGCTTCAGGATTTCGCAGTACACAATACCTCGACCCTGCAAATGCCGGAAGTCCAGGGCAATATTCGAGCGATGATTTCACCCTCACCGATACGGTGAAGCTAAAGAGTCTCGTTGCCGAGGGGTTCGTGTCGAACGCCGCAGCATTAAACGCCACAAGCACTGGCCTGACATGGATGATCTTTGCAGATTCCGGAGGTAATCCCGCTGGGAATCCGCAGACGTCGCCCGGTGCTGCGATCTGGTCATACTCAGCACTGCCCTCCGACCCCGGCGTTTCAACGACGGGCAATACCATCAAGTTGGATTTGATAGCCTCAGGGAATGATTTGACCTTGAGTCCTGGACGTTATTGGTTGGTGGTTTACTCCAAGTCCCCTTACGTTAATCGTTGGGTCTGGTTTGCCTCCAATACCGGCGACTTGGTCTTTAGAGCCATTACCCCCGGGACAGCAGGCACAGGAACCTGGTCAGCAGTCTCTGGGTTTGCTGGATTGGCCATGCAAATTACAGGCCTTGTGAACTGCGGTGCGCCGTGGATTGGCACAGGAACGCCCACAACGGGCACATTGGCTCCGACGGCCAGTGCGACCATCCAGGTACCCATCAACGCGGGTGCACTGATCTTAGGCTCTCATACCGCATACGCATGTGTGAGTAGCAACGATCCTACCGCCCCTGTTGTGGCCAAGCGGATCAACCTTACGGTCACGCCTTGAGTGCGCACCCTGCTAGGGCTGATGGGGCTCACCGCGGAACTACCACGAACCTTGTGCTGCTGAGGTCAATTCAGCAGCGATTCCTTTGTCGAACATGACGATTACTAGAGACACTACCACTCTCCACCAACATCCTCGGATTCGACGTATCGAGTGACTATTGCGTCAGTGCTTCTCTAACGCCTGACGAATGGCGACCACCCGTTCCGGTGTAAATACACCAGTCTGCAGCAAATCCAGGATAGAAAGCACACCACCATTGGCCCCCCAACTGCCTTCGTCAATGACCTGAAAGGTCACCCACCACATGGGCGAAGGCACAGGCATATCGCATGCCTCTGCCAGGGCTGAAAGCACACGCTGAAGTACTTCTGCTCTGACATGATCAGGCCATGCAGCGCTCATCACTGCGATGCTCACGGTCATGACATCGGATTGCGGAGTTAAATCTGCTATCAGCTTGCCACCGAATGCCAAAACACTCGCAGTTTCTTGTTGCTGAAAATAAAATACAGCGCACCTGATTTCGATCTTGTGCGCTGGCTCAATCAGAGGGCAACCGCCCTCCCCCTCAGGCCCCTCGGGCTCGCTCAGCCCGGCCAGCACCCACCACGCCGACCGGCTCTTCTTCCCGCATATCAACACGGCTACGGTCTCGGATAAAGAACGCACCGATGACCACAGTACCCAGCGCAACAGCCACGGTGTACATCAGCCCACGGAACATATCCCCACTGTTGACCACCATGGACGTCGCCACAAACGGCGCAAACCCGCCGATCCATCCGTTGCCAAATTGCAGTGCCACTGAAACCCCGCTGTAACGGATTTTTGTGGGGAACTGCTCGACCAGAAATGCCCCCATAGGGCCGTACACCATCGTGGCCAGGAAGATGATGCAAAAGAGCATGAGCACGATCATCGAGCCGTTCACTCGCTGAGGATCAGCTGCTGTAGGCATGCCCTTGTCAATCAACACCTGCCGAATGACTTTTTCTTCGAAACCTTCGTAAGCGTTGCCATCAATGACGACGCGGAGGTCCGTACTCGCTGGCTCAAAGGTATAACCCAGACCTTGAGACGTCAGGAACGACTTTGCACGCGTACAGGGCTTGGTGGCCTTGGGGTTGAATAGCTGACCAATGAACGTTTGGTCTTCCTTGCAATCGCCGCCTTGAATCACCACCTGGGTGCGCTCCCGGAACTCCATGAGTCCGGGGTTACCGTACTTGGCCAAGCCCTGAAAAAGCGGCACAAACAAGGCTGCAGAGAGCAAGCAGCCAGAAAGAATGAGCCACTTGCGACCGACCTTGTCAGACAGCCAACCAAAAAAGACGAAGAACGGGGTGGCGAGTACCAGAGCCAAGGTCAGGAAGCCGTAGACAGAAGTCTGTGGCATCTTGAGCGTCGCCGTCATGTACTGCAGTGTGTAGAAGTGGGCTGTGTACCAAATCACGGCCTGTCCCGCGACTGCTCCGAAAATCGTCACGAGCACGGCCACCAGAGCCTTGCGCTCCATGAAGACATCCTTGATAGGATTCTGCGACGTTTTTCCGGCGGCCTTCATTTCCCGGAATACGGGTGACTCATGCAATTGCGATCGCATATACATGGACCACACCAAGAGGAGCACCGACAAAAGAAACGGAATCCTCCAGCCCCAAGAAGAAAATGCCTCTGGAGACATGACCGTGCGCAGCCCCAGAATGACTGCAAGCGAGAGCAGCAGGCCAATGGTTCCGGTGACCTGCAGCCAACTGGTCGTCAAGCCCCGGCTCTTGGGATCAGAATGTTCAGCGATATACGTGACCGCTCCGCCGAATTCACCGCCAATGGCCAAGCCCTGCAACAGACGCAAAACTACGAGGATGGCTGGTGCAGCCCAGCCGATGGTCTCGTAGGTAGGCAGCAGACCAATGGTGGCCGTTGCTACCCCCATGATCATCATCGTGATCAAGAAGGTTTTCTTGCGCCCGACCATGTCACCCAAACGGCCAAAGAAGATGGCTCCGAATGGGCGCAACACGAAGCCTGCGCCAAAGGTTGCCAAGGAAGCAAGAATGGCCGCGCTTTCATTGCCTTTTGGAAAAAACAAGGTACCAAAAAACACGGCAAGGCTGCCGTAGATGAAGAAGTCATACCATTCAAAGACCGTGCCCAATGCTGCAGCGAACACGACTCGCCGGGTCTCTTTGGGTTTCTGCCCATTTGCTAAAGGCACATTGAGGGTTGCATTCATTTTTGTCTCCTATTCTTAATCTTTGATGAGCCTGCTCAATGAGCGAGTCCGCTCAGGAATTGACGCAATTCGCGGTTGAAGATTTCAGGTGCCTCCAGCATGGGGAAGTGCCCTGCGTCATCGATCAGCACCAGTTGCGCGCCTGGAATCCCCTGGGCCAATGCCCGTGATTGATCTGCCGGCGTGATTCGATCTTCCTTGCCGCAAACGACTAGGGTGGGTAGCTGAATTTTCTGGAGCTCATTGCGCGTATCGGACTCATTGAGAGAGGTGATGGCGCGCTTGGCAACGAACTCAGGGGTTTGGATGACTTCGCGCTTTGCAAACTCAATGAGGTCTTTGGACGTCAAAGGCCCAAAGGAGCGTTCAATGACGCGCTGGCTCGCCTCCTCAACGCCATATTCATCGATGGCGGCCAGCACATTGGCCACTTGAACATCTGGCCCCAAACCGTGTGGTGTGGCGCCTACCAGCACAAGCCCTTTCAAACGGCCCTCATTGGCGAGCGTGAATCGTTGCGAGACGGTGCCGCCCATTGAAAGCCCAACCAGCACGGCATCATCTAATTTGAGCTGATCGAACACCAAGGACAAGTCTTTCGCAAAGGCTTCAATGGTGTACTCGCGGCCTTCAGGGCGGGCGGAGGGGCCATGACCTGGGAGATTGATCACGACGACCTGATGGGTCCGAGCGAACGGCTCCACCTGCTCACGCCAAAACAGACCCGTTGTGGTGAAACCATGGCAGAAGACAAGCGGAGGCCCCTTGCCTTCAACCTGTACCTGCATGTCTCCTATCGTTATGAGCTTGCTCAATTTTGTCTCCTTGGTTAAACGTCAAAGCGTGTGACGCCACCATCTGCTGGTGGCTCAGTGGCTGTAATGCACGACGTGTGCCAGGGTCTCCTCAACAGTTAAAAATACCTAAGCTATTGTTTTTAAATAATTTTTACTGATCGCACTCCAACCTACCAAGTCAACTAAACTCAAAAGTGAGAATAATTCTTAGAAATGAGACAGCATGCCCTTCCCAGAATGGTTTGGCTCCGGCCAAAACGAAGCTGACTTTCTCAGGCGTGTACTCGATCACGTTTCGGATTGCCTGGTCGCGGTAGACACTGCAGGGCGCGTCGTACTCATTAACGCGTCTTACTGCCGGCTGCTGGGAGGGCAAGCCGAAGACTTCATAGGCCGCCATGTGACAGAGGTAGTCACGCACAAGACCAAATTGCATTTGGTCGCGCAAGGCCAGGCGGTGGGTGCAGTCTCACCTCTTGAGGTCCGAGGCCATCAGTTGTTGGCCCGCCAAGTGCCTGTATATCAAGATGATCAAATCATCGGCGCTGTGGGGGTCGCGTTGTTTTCTGATCTTGAATCACTCAAGCGGGCGGCCGATGTTTTTGCGCAAGACGCGGCCATCATTCGAAACACACAGACCCCTTGGACCACGAGCTACCGGATAGGCGACATCGTAGGTCAGGGGAAAATCATCGAGGCCGTACGAACACAGATACGGCAGGCGGCATCTTTGAACCTGCCCGTGGTGATCACGGGCGAGACCGGAACGGGGAAAGAGTTGGCAGCCAATGCCATCCATGAGCTCTCTCCGCGGGCCAAGCGGCCCTTCGTCTGGGTGAACTGCGCCTCTATTCCTGAGAATCTGATCGATGCGGAGCTCTTTGGCTACGAAGGCGGCTCATTTACGGGAGCTCGCTCGCGCGGCAAGCCAGGCAAGTTTGAGCTGGCTTCAGGAGGAACGCTTTTTTTGGATGAGATTGGTGATATGCCGCTTCATCTGCAAGCCAGTCTATTGCGCGCGGTGCAGAACCAGGAGATCGTTCGTGTGGGCGGTACTTCTCCAGTTAAGGTGGATGTTCGCGTGCTTTGCGCTACTAATCTTCCACTTGAGAAGATGGTGAGAGCGGGCAAGTTTCGAGCAGACTTGTACTTCAGGCTCAATGTGTTGTCGGTACATATGCCTTCAGTGCGGGAGCGCGAAGACTTTGATTTTCTCGTGGACAAGCTGATCGAAAGACTCCATCGCCGCGATGGAATACCCAGCAGGCCACTGACACCGTCGATGCGCGAGCGGTTTCGCCACTTCACCTGGCCGGGTAACGTGCGGCAGCTCGAGGCCGCACTGCTGCGCTATCTCGTGTCAGGTGATTTGAGTGGGTTAGCCGATGAAGACAATAGCCCCAAAACACCAGATGAACCTTCGCTTTTCAGCCATTCCAATATGGGGCTTCAGGAGCACTTGGAACAGGAGCGAAAAGCGTTCATAGCTCGCGCTATTCAGGCCACTGGCGGTAATAAAGAGCGCGCCGCAGAAATGCTAGGTATTAGTCGCGCCACGCTCTACAGGGAAATCAAGCGCTAGGGACTGTGTTCAAAACTCTGGCGGGAAACGCGGGTCGATCATAGAGATGCAGCGCAAGGCGGATTTTGTGGCCCATAGCCGAGCTATTGGCGATAAAAGCCAACGCAGCGATGCGCTCTGTGATCGAAATCGCGCGGCGGCAGGGTTTTGAACACAGTCCCTAGATTGACGCGGATGGCTTCGGGCACCTGTGAAACAAGCCCCGCAAGGGCTGCCCTGCCCTCCAGCCATAGGCGGTCTCAAGCACCTTTGGGCTGTTCTCTGCGGAGTCTGCCACGGCTCGTGTAGCCTCCCTGCCTCACAACCAAAAGCTAGGTGAGATTCAACCCACCATCACAAAGCAAAATTTCGCCTGTCAGATAGTTGGATTCAATGAGCATTGACACCGCTTGCGCAATGTCTTCAGGGCTCGCCGCCCGGCGCATCGGCGAACGTTCTCTCCACAGCTGCTGAGCCTGCGTCCAGTCCGCTGTCAGCGGAGTATCCACCAGCCCAGGGGCGACGGCATTCACACGAATACCCGGAGCAAGCGAGATCGCTAGCAAGCGCGTGACATGATTGAGTGCCGCTTTCGTTGCGGCATAAGGGATAGATGCCCCTTTCGGACGAACGCCTGCATGCGAACTTACATTGATCACGCAGGCAGGCCCTCCCGCAGCAGCAGATGCCCGCAGTGCGGCTTCGGCTTCTGCAACGATACGGAATGGAGCGATGACATTGACCTCGTGCAGCTCGCGCCAAATGTCAGGTGTAGCTGCCGCCAAATCGGCATGGGCAATCACATGACTGATTCCCGCGTTGTTCACGACGACGTCCAAACGACCCCACTGAGCAACCGCTTCTTGTACCAGTCTTACGCGGTCCGCATCTTCAGCGAGGTCTGCTTGCACATAGGTGGCCAACCCCAACTCACGCGCCATGGATATACCCACATCCACAGAACTGCGTGAATGCAGAACGACGGCATAGTCATCGCGAGACAGCCGGCGCGCTATGGCTTCTCCAATACCGGAAGTCGACCCTGTGACTAGGGCTACACGCTGAGGTTGAGGCATGGAGAACTCAAACAAGGTTGAAGAAGCATGTACTTTACATACAGTGGATCATTGGGCGAGAGATCGAGTTGTCGTCGTAACGACAACATACCCTCTTGTTGATCTCTAGACTTCGTTGAAGCCTATCCGGGCGAGCCGCCTTCAAGGAGACACAACATGGCATGGAATATCGAAGTAATTCAAGAATGCGCCGTGGTGCACATGAACACCAACAAGGTGAACGTTCAGAACAACCAGTTCTTCAGCGATCTGCACAACGCTTTCGATCGACTGGAGCGGGAGTTTACTGAACTGCCCGTAGTGTTGACCGGTCAAGGCAATACGTTTTCAGCAGGGATCGATTTCCAGTACAGCTTCGAGATTTTCGGCAGCGGAAATCTGGAGAAAATTCGCGACTGGTACCGGACATACCGCGAGACGAATCTACGCATCTTCACCTATCCCCGACCGACAGTCGCTGCAGTGAATGGCCACGCCATTGCTGGTGGGTTAATCACGGCACTGGACTGCGACTTCCGAGTCGCCGCGCGCAAGCCCGCCAAGTTCGGCCTCAACGAGGTTCCTATTGGCATCCCCATGCCAGCGGCCTATGTGGAAATCATTAAGTACGCTCTAGGCGATCAGGTCGGTGCCCTGACGACGCTGCGCGGCAAGCTCTACGAATTCGACGAAGCCGAAAAACTGGGATTCTTCCATGAGGTCGTCATTGAAGACCAACTGATCAGCACTGCAATCAGTTATGCCCGCTGCATCACGCCAGATTGCAACACGGCATACGCAATGTCGAAGAAAGCGTTGCAAGACGGCGTCATCCGTCAGATTCAGGAACGAACCGTGGCATTAGACGCCCACCTGCCCACTGGCATGAGCGACGAAGGTAATAGACGCGCTCAAGACCGGCGCCGCCAAGAGATCATGCGAACACGTTGAGAACCACCATGATTGACCTCTACAGCTGGTCAGCTCCCAATGGCCACAAGGTGCACATCCTGGTCGAAGAGTTGGGTATTGCGTATCGTATCGCCCCGGTCAACATCACGAAAGGAGCACAGCACGAAGACGCTTACAGGACCATCAATCCAAATGGGAAAATTCCAGCCATCGTGGACCACGCACCGCTGGACGGTGGTTCGCCTCACACGGTGTTCGAAAGCGGTGCGATTTTGTTGTACCTCGCTGAGAAGGAAAAGCGGTTCTTACCTGAAGACATACGACAGCGCAGTGATGTGATGCAGTGGCTTTTTTGGCAAGTGGGAGGTCTCGGGCCCATGATGGGGCAGGCCCAACACTTTTTTCGTTATGCGCCGGAACAAATTCCTTACGGCATCACCCGGTACCAAAAGGAAACCCGACGATTGCTCAAAGTCATGGACGACCGCCTGCAGCGCCACGAATATCTGGGCGGTGTGTATTCCATTGCCGATATGGCTTGCTTTCCCTGGGTCCGGATCCACAAGTTGACGGGTGTCGAGCTGGGTGAGTTTCCGAACATCCAGGCCTGGTATAGCCGGATTCGCGCCCGCCCCGCGCTGGACCGTGCGCTCAATCTACTCCGGGAGCAATGGGTGGACGTGTCGAAATCCAATGAGGCCAAGCGCAATCTATTCCCAAGCAATTAACAGCATGTCCGGACAAAACGAGCGCACTGTCGACGTTTTCATCGACCTGCGTAGCCCCTATTCCTACCTCGCGATCCAGCCCGCACGTGAACTTGCAAACGAGCGCGGCGTGGTGCTTGACTGGTGGCCCTTCGTCACCGACTTCGAGGCGGCTTATGGCGGAAAGGTCGAGGAACGCAGCCCCAGAGATGTGGCTAAGTTGAAGTACCTGTACATGGACTGCCGACGCCTTGCAAAGGCGCAAGGCCTCCACATCCGAGCCACCACCAAACTCTGGGACGCCACTCTGGCCAGCCAGGCCTTGTTGTTTGCAAAGTCGAAACAGCGGCTGTGGGAATTCTGCGATCCACTATTGGCAGCTTTCTGGCGTCGGGAGTTCGACTTGGAGTCACCGACACAGGTGGCCGCAGCCCTGGCTGCGGCGGGATTGAACACAGAGGAATGGACTGGATATCAAAAATCTCGAGCCATGTACGACTTGAGATTTGCGTTGGCGCGCGGAGAACAGTTGGGCGTATTCGGCGCTCCCACCTTTGTCTGGCAAGGTGAACTGTTTTGGGGCGGTGACAGGTTGCCACTGCTTCAGAAAACCATCGGCTCAGACGCTCAGCTGGACTCTACCCCGCCTGACCGTCTGTAAGGACATAAGAACGCAGCTTTTGCACATCAACAAGCAGCATACCCTTGTTGGGCTCGATGCTGACGATTCCCATGCGCTTGAAATCACCCAGTGCCATATTAACCCGCTGCCGCGAAAGTCCGCAGATCAGTGAGAGTTCGTGCTGGGAAACAGCCAACGCCTGAAGCCTATCAGGCTGGTCCATGGCCACCATCAACAACCCGCGAGCAACACGAGCTTCGGGTTTTAGAAGTCTGGATGCCACCAGCATGGTCACAAAGGAGCCCATTCGCGCATTCATGACCTCCGTCAGATAGTGGTTGAACGGAATCGAAGCCTGGCGCAACGCGTTAAAGGTCTGGACCGGAATGCAGCAGATTTCAGCGGTGGTGAGCGCGCGGAGGTCATAGCGCCGTGGTTCATTTTTAAGCAGCGAACCGTCCCCGCCCCATTCCCCTTCTCGCAGGCAGTATAGGGTGGTTTCCGAGCCATCGGAGCCCACCACGTACATCTGCAAATACCCCTTCAATAGACCATACCAATGCGTGCTTGGCATGCCTTCCCGGGCAATGTAATCACCGGGCAACGCGTGTTGCTCGGTGGCCGTCGTCAGCGTCAGCGAACGAAGATCTGCCGGCAGGCTGCGGTACCACTCCCATCCCTCAAGAAAGCGGGCAATGTTTTCATTCGGTCCTGCACCCATGTTGCTGATCATTCGAAGTCAATATCATGTGCCATAGAGATTCCTATATCCACCGAACTGCGTAAATGCAAAACGACAGCATAACCATCCTTAGACAGCCGATGCGCTCTCGCTGCTCCAATACCTGAAGTAGATCCTGTAACCAGTGCTACACGCTGAGCTAGAAGCATGGAGAAGTCGAACGGCGTTGAAAGACACGTACTCTACATACAGTGGTTCATCCCGCGTGTCTAGAATTCGCAATCCCTGCCCTGCTAAACCTCAACCGGACTCCAGCATCAGACATGCCGACATATGCACTCCCTTGACGACCTTGGCTCCCGCATTTGCATACTAGGCCCCTCGAACAGCGGCAAGTCCACGTTAGCCTGCGCCATTGCGCGTAAGCGTGGCCTGCCGGCCATACATCTCGACCAACTATTCCATCAACCTCACACCAACTGGAAGCCACGCCCTCAAGCAGAATTCATTCAACTGCACGACCAGGCAATACTGCAGAACCAGTGGGTCATGGAGGGTAACTACACGCGCACCATTGAACAACGGCTGGAGCGTGCCACAGGTCTCATCTTGCTAGAAGTGTCGACGGCCACCAGCCTCTTTCGGTACTTTCGTCGAACGTGGTTCGAACATGACCGACCCGGGGCACTGGAAGGTGGCCAGGACTCCATCAAGTGGCAGATGATTCGTCACATAGCCGTTGTCGCCCCAGGCAACCGGCGGCGTTATTCTGATTTGTACCAGAAGGTCCGCCTGCCTAAAGTGAAACTCGCAACGACGGCTGAACTATCCCGCTTCTACCAGATTGAGCAGCTCGGTAGCTAGGCGGGAAAGTGGGCTTCATGAGTACACGACCAGCCGCAGGTCCGGGTCTAAGCCGATCCTGTGATCCGAAAAAAAGCGAGGTCCAAGCTCATGAGTCTGAAGCCATTCCCGTTGCTCAGTGGATTCAGGGCTTCGCTACGCACCTGCTTGTTGTCACCGAACGGGTGCGGAGCCATGCTCCGCAACTGCCGCAATGACAGCTAAGCGCGGAAGATATTGGTCACTTCGCCGGCGGCTTGTTGGAGCCAGGGCAGGATCTCCAGCACACGTTTCTCAGTCATGCGCACCATGGTCGCTGCCACAGCCACCGCAGCAACGGGCGTACCGTTTTCGCTCTTGACGGCCAGACCCACAGCACTGACGCCGGGTACGGCGCGATTGGAGATCCAGGCGTATCCAGTGCGCTGTGTTTGAGCGCACAACCGGTGAATTTCTGCGGCGTCAAGATCACCGTACACGCTGAGCCGCGCGTCAATCGCCTGCGTGATGGTTTTAATTTCGGTCGGCGAGAGGCTGCTCAGCAACGCCAAGCCACCAGCGCTGACGCCTAGCGGCTGCCTGCTTCCCACCGGTACGGCGGGTGTCTGTATGGGGTACTTGCCCTGCACGCGGCTCAAGCACACCGCGTCGGTCCCGCTGCGCACAAACAGGAATGCCGTGTCACCCGTTTGCTCCGCCAAGTGCTCCAGGATGGGCGCGCAAAGATCCCGCAGATTGAACTGATGCGCTGAAGCGAGACCAAGCTCAAACACCAGTGGCCCTAGCGTGTACCGGCGGCTGCTGGCGTCTTGCACGAGCATGCCCTCCACCATCAAGGCCTTCAGCAGGCGGTGCGCGGTGGGCCGCTCCAGCTGCATCTCGCGAGCCAAGTCCACCAAACGCATGCCCTGGTAGCTCTGGCTTGCGAGGATCTTCAAGGCCCTGATTGCGCGGGTGATGGTCTGTGCACCATGGGTAACGGTCATAAAGTCAAAACGTCCAAATAGTAAAACGAATTCTACTTTTGTTGACTGACCTTCACCCAAAACAATAATGCATCCATAGGCATTTAGACGAATTCAAAGTAGTCCAAATAGTAGAAAACATTCGCTCAGAATTGCATTTCAGACGCGAGCAGGAGACAAGTCCACGTGAACCCGAACAACCCGCTGCGCACCACGAGAGATCGCATTCCGTACCAGCCTATCGTGGGGCGCCGCCCATTCGCGTTGCCGAACAACGCACGCGTAGCCGTGTGGACGATCGTGAACGTGGAGAACTGGTTGCCGCAGGCCGCCATGCCCCGCGCTGTGCTTTCACCGCCAATGGGCCAACCGCTGCTGCCCGATGTGCCCAACTGGTGTTGGCATGAGTACGGCATGCGCGTGGGCTTTTGGCGCTTTCTGGAGGTGCTGCAAAGTAGGAAACTGCGCGCGACGTTCGCCGTCAACGGTTCGGCGTGCCACGAATACGAGGCCGCATGCCGCGCTGCATTGGATGCAGGCTGGGAGTTCATGGGGCATGGCTTTGAGCAAAAGCCCATGCACCGCGTAGAGGACCAGGCCTTAGCTATACGCAAGACCATGGACGCGATCCAAGCCTTCACCGGCCAACCGCCACGCGGCTGGGAAAGCCCTGGCCTGACCGAGACAGACACCACCATCGACCTGCTCGCTGCGGCCGGCATCGAGTACGTGGCGGACTGGGTTCTGGATGACCAGCCGGTGAGCATCCAGACTCAATCCGGGCCGATTGTTTCGGTGCCTTACAGCGTAGAGATCAACGACGTGGTCATCTCCGCGGTGCAGCAGCACGCCTCAGACGAACTGTTCCGCCGTGGGCGCGACCAGTTCGATCAGCTTTACAAAGAAGGCGCGACCATTCCGCGCGTGATGGCCATTTCCATTCACCCTTACCTGACGGGTGCGCCTCATCGCATTCGCTACCTCGAGGCACTGTACGACCACATCATCCAGCACCAGGACGTGGCCTGGATGACGGGCGGCGAAATCATGGACGTCTACAAGGCTCAGCAGGCGGCATGAACCTCCATCTTGGCCGGTGCGGCCATCTTTATCCGCAAGGCGCTCTTCCATGACCAAAGCTCTTCCCCGTGTGTTGCTCATTTCTACGGGCGGCACCATCACCATGACTTCGGGGCCCGGCCCCGGCGGGATCGTACCAACCCTCACGGGCGATGACCTGGTGCGGGCCGTGCCTGAGCTAGCGCAACGGGTTGAACTGGATGTGCTGAGCTACTCGCAAAAACCAGGCGCTTCATTAACATTGGAAGACTTGGTAGAGATCGCGCGCCTTCTGGATGCTCGGTTCGCGCAAGGGTTTGTGGGCGCTGTGGTGGTTCAGGGCACTGACACCATTGAAGAAACCGCCTTCGTACTGGATGTGCTGGTAGCCTCAAACCAACCCGTGGTGGTCACAGGCGCCATGCGCGGCGCTGGCGCCCCGGGCGCAGATGGGCCGGCTAACCTGCTCTCAGCTGCCACGGTGGCGGCTTCTCCTTTGGCAGCCGGTATGGGCGCGTTGGTAGTACTCAACGATGAAGTTCATGCCGCGCGGTATGTTCGCAAGTCTCACACCGCGCTCCCATCTGCCTTTGCTTCGCCCTGCTTCGCTCCGCTGGGCCGGGTTATCGAAGGCGGCTTGCGCCTGCAGGCACGCGTATCACGAGGGCCGCAAATACCGCAGCCCGAAAACGTAAACCTCTATCCGGTGGCGCTCGTGAGTACGGTGTTAGGCGACGATGGTCGCTTGCTGGCGGCATTGCCAGGGTTGGGGTTTCGCGGTGCGGTGATCGAGGCCTTGGGCGCCGGGCATTTGCCAGCCGCTCATGTGGGCATCGTGGCCGAGCTAGCGCAGACCCTGCCCGTCATCCTCGCTACCCGCGTGGTGGCCGGACCGGTGTTCACATCAACCTATGGATTTGCGGGCTCTGAGATAGACCTGATCAGCAAAGGGGTGCTGCCGGCAGGCGAACTATCGGGCCCCAAAGCTTGCCTGTTGTTGCGCCTGCTGCTGGCGCGGGGGCTTCAAGGTGAAACTCTCAAGCAAGCATTTGCATCCCTGCGCGATGGCTTTGTTGCGGGGGCGGCTTGATGCGTTGCGCCCTTCTAATCAGCATGCGCAGGCGCGGCGTCGATCTGGGCTTGCACGATGCGAGGCACAAGGACATTCGCTCCGGCAATGAAGTGCTCAATAGTCAACTGCACCAGCTCTTCCACACTCGACTCCAGCGGGACATTGAAAATCCAGCGGCGTTGGCCGAAGTAAAAGATACGCGCGTTTATGCCCCACACCAGTTCGATTTCCTGGATGTTGAGCGGAACACGGTCCGGCCCCGGCAAGCCGAGTTCCGCGCGGAGCTCAATCGCCACCGGCTCCAGAATGCGGCTGCGCAAGAAGCCAAGATAACGCTGATTGATGGCCTCACCTCGAAGGCCAGAAAACATGAACAGACGGACCCAGTCCCAGGTAAGCGCAGTCTTGGCGTAGTCCGTATACAGCCGAACGAGCCGCTCCTGCAGAGACGTTCGCCGGTCAGCCACGATTTCTTCCCAGTACGAATTCCATCGCCCTACATAAACCTCCTGGTACACACGCTCGACCAAGGAAGCCTTGTTGGGGAAATATTTGAACAGAAGGGACTGCGTGACGTTGAGGCGTCGCGTGAGCTCTCTGGTGTCGCCATCGAAGCCGACTTCTGCAAAGAACTTGACCGCCCCTTCCACGATGCTGCGTTCGCGCTCCGGCCTCGACAAACGGCGGCGTGGCGGTGGCTCAGGGCTCGTGGTTTGGGTGCCGGTGGCAGCGGTAGCAGCGCCAGAGATCAGATCCGAACTGTGGTTCAAGGGAGCCTTGTCAATGGAGGTATGAAAGATTGTAGGGCCGGCCCATCCTGGGAAGAGAGACCTTTTTATAGTGATCAATTGATCACTTAATTTCAGATTTGAACACACTCATGCACGCTGAAGCAACTTATTCAATCACCGGGGCGGCCAACGCTCCCTGGGTTACCCTCGCCCATCCGGTGGGCGCAAACCGCCATACCTGGGCCGCGCAAGTGGCGCAGCTGTCTACGCGCTATCGGGTGTTGAGCTATGACATGCGCGGCCATGGCGAGTCTCCCAGCCAAGGTCCATCCTGTGGGGTCGATGACCTCGCAGGCGATGTGCATGCACTGTGGCAGAAACTGGGTATTGCACAAAGCCACTTTGTGGGCCTTTCCCTGGGCGGTTGCGTAGGCTTGGCACTGGCGCACCACCATCCAGAAGCGGTGCAGTCTCTGGTCATCGCGAATGCGCGGCTGGAGATGGATGCAGCAGCAACGCAGATGTGGCAACAGCGAGCCGCTTCGGTAGAACAAGAGGGCATGTCAGCAGTAGTGGACGCCACGCTGGAGCGCTGGCTCACACCCGCATTCAGAGCTGCCGAACCCCATACAACAGAGACTGTGCGAGAGACCCTGGCATCCATGTCCGCAGAAGGCTTTGCCGCATGCGCGCGCGCCCTTGCCCACATGCACCAGGCGCAGCGCCTGAAGCAGTTGCAGGTGCCTACGTTATTGATTTCCGGGCTTGCCGATCAGGCTGTTCCCAGTGCGTTGATCCGAGCGGACGCAGCTTCCAATGCACGCTTGCAGCTGATTGAAATTGACGGCCCACACATGGTGCACCTAGAGAACCCGATGGGCTTCGATCGAGCCGTGCAGACCTTCCTGGCCTCGCATTGAGCATTGTTTTCTCCAGCAGGGGGAAACCCCAATTCCATGGTGATCACTTGATCACTAAAGTCACGGAAATCCACTTCTTTTGCGGCGCATGAACCGAACAAGGATGAACACCATGGCAGCAGCGAACATGAAACCTGAGATCGACCCCCTCGATTTGCGACGTGCCCTGGGTCGTTTTGGCACAGGCGTGACTGTCATCACTACGCGCACCTTCGACGGCACGCGCGTCGGTGTGACGGCGAACTCATTCAACACGGTGTCACTGGAGCCGCCGATTGTGCTGTGGAGCCTGGCGACCAAGTCGCCCAACCTTGAAAACTTCAGAAACGCGGGGCGCTTTGTCGTCAATGTGCTGGCGCTGCACCAGATGGACCTATCAAGCCGTTTCTCACGGCCTGCGCCAGACAAGTTCGCTGGCGTCGAATACGCAGAAGGTTTGGGAGGTTTGCCGGTGCTCACAGGGTGTACGGCAACGATTGAATGCGCAGTCATGAACAGCCACACCGTGGGGGACCACATGCTGTTTTTGGGTCGGGTGGAACGCTACACCTATGAGGACGCAGCGCCCCTGCTCTTCCACAACGGCAAGTACATAGAGGCCACGGCGATTGCACCGCCACCTGCAGCAGCCACAGCTCCACGCAGCGCCGCCTGCTGAATCACGCTGACCAGACCCAACCATTCACCAATTCACAGAAAAACAAGGGAAAGACAATGAAGCTGGGCATGTTCATGATGCCGTTGCACCCGCCGGGCCGCAACGTGACTCAGACGCTGCAGGAAGACCGTGAGGCCATCATCCTGGCCGATCGGCTGGGTTTCTCCGAGGCTTACGTGGGTGAGCACACCACAGACGCTGCAGAAACCGTCACGTCGTCGATGATTTTTCTCGCCAGCTTGATTGCCGAGACGCAGCAGATCATGCTGGGCACCGGAACGATCAACGTGCCCAACAGCCACCCGGCAGCCATCGCGACGCAGGCCGCCATGCTGGACCATTTGCTGAAAGGTCGTTTCATCATGGGCATCAGTCCAGGTGGGCTGATGTCAGACGCTGAGGTGTTTGGCAATCTCGGCAACAACCGCACCGAGATGTTTGTGGAAGGCATTAACGCCGTGCTCAACATCTGGCAATCCGAGCCCCCGTACGACATCGAAGGCAAATACTGGAACATTTCGGTGGCCAAGACCATGATCCCCGAGATCGGTCAGGGCTTCATGATGAAGCCCTTTCAGAAGCCGCATCCTTTGATCGTAGGCACAGCAGTCGCTCCGTTCTCGCAAGGCGTGACAGAGATGGCAATGCGCGGATGGCAACCCATCTCAGCCAACTTCCTCATGCCCGAGTGGGTCAAGACACACTGGCCCAAATACGTGGAAGGGCGCGCGTCCATCGGCGCTGTCGCCTCCCCCAATGAATGGCGGATCGCCAAAAGCATTTTCGTGGCAGACGACGAGGCCACGGCGCGCCGCTACGCACTCGAAGCAGACGGCCCCTACCACTTCTACTTCAAGCAGCTGGTGCGAAAACTAGTGGGTGCGGGTGGACGCGGCAATCTTTTCAAGACTGATCCCAGCATGCCGGACGAGGCCATCACGCCGGAGTACGTCACTCAGCGGTTGGTGATTGCCGGCACGGTCGATTCGGTGGTTGATCAGGTGCTGGCATTTCGCGAGCAAGTGGGTGACTTCGGTACCCTGCTTTATGCCGGGCACGACTGGGTTGACCCGGCATTGGGCAAACGGTCTATGCAGCTGATGGCCGAGCAGGTCATGCCCAGGGTCAACGCAGCCATCGGCGCATGAGCCCGGCGGATGTCAAGCTATCGACCGAGGCGCGCGCTGATCAGCGCGCCAGCACGCCCGCGTCCCTGCCGGGACGCCGCACCAATCTCAACCCGGAAGTGAGCCTCTGATGGGGACCTTGATACAGATCGCCAACGCGCTCTCCCTGGCGGCCTTGCTGTTTGTGGTGGCCAGTGGCTTCACACTGATCTTCGGCCTGCTGCGAGTGGTGAATCTCGCGCATGGAGCCTTGTACTTGCTGGGAGGCTACATCGGCCTCACTGTGGTGCGCTCTTCCGATAGTTTTGTACTCGGCATTCTGGCTGCCACTGCCTCGGTGGCCATGGCAGGCTACCTGCTGGACCGGTTCCTGCTGGAGCGCGTGAAAGACCAGGATCTGAAACAGGTCTTGCTCACCTTGGGTGTGGCACTGGTCATCAACGATCTGGCGCTGGTGATCTGGGGCGGTGACGCGTTGACCGTGCCCATTCCCGAGTTCCTGCGCGGTGCGATGGAAATCGGGGAAGCGTTCTACCCCAAGTACCGCTTGTTCGTCATGGCCGCAGGGCTCTCCACCTTTGTGATGCTCTGGCTGGTCTACAACCGAACGCGACTGGGCGCCTTGATCCGGGCGGGCGTGGACGATAAGGAAATGGTGCAAGCCATGGGCGTCAACATCGGCCGCCTCTTCGTGTTCACCTTCATGCTGGGCTCTGCCCTGGCGGGCCTGGGTGGTGTGCTGGGTGGCGCATTCCTCACTCTGTATCCCACGGCCGATTCCGAAATCCTGGTGTTCAGCCTTGCAATCGTGATCATCGGCGGACGAGGCAGCCTGGGCGGCGCGGCGATAGGTAGCTTGCTGGTCGGTGGCTTGGCAACATTCGGCCCTTTGTGGCTGCCCGAGCTGGCGTACTTCGTGATTTTCGGACCGATGGCACTGCTGCTCGCCTTCCGCCCACTTGGATTGTTTGGAAAGGCCTGAAACGTGATTCAACGCACTCCGCTTCTGTTGGCGCTGGTATTTTTCCTGGCGCTGGTGAGCGCTCCGTTCTGGTTGAATGCCTACCCGCAGACTTTGCTGACCGAGATCTTGATCTTTGGCCTGTTTGCTGCCTCTATCGACTTGCTCGCCGGTGTGGCAGGTCGCACCTCGCTGGGTCACGGAGCGATCTTTGGTACAGCCGCCTATGTGGTGGCTTGGTGCCAAACCTCTGCTGGCATTGACCCCTGGGTGGCCGCTGCACTCGGCGTGGCAGCCGCCACATTGCTGGCACTGGTGTTCGGTTTGCTGGCCGTGCGCACAGAAGGCGTTTACTTCCTGCTGCTCACGCTGGCGCTGGGCATGGTGGTCTGGGGCGTGGCCTATCGCTGGGTCTCGGTAACCGGCGCCGAGAGCGGCCTGCGGGGCATCGCCAGGCCAGAAGGCCTGGAGGACAACGCCCACTTCTACTGGTTCGTGCTTGCGGCAGTGGCGCTGACCTTCTTTGCTCTGCGCAGCGTCGTGAACTCCCAGTTCGGCCTAGCGTTGCGGGGCATCAAGCAGAGCAGCACACGCATGGGCACCCTGGGCTACAACGTGCCGCTGACACTCACCCTCGCATTCACCGTGTCCGGTTTCGTTGCAGGTGTAGCCGGCGTGCTGGGCGTGTACCTCAACAGCTTTGTCAGCCCCAGCAGTGTGGCGCTGGCGCAATCCACCAAAGGGCTTCTGATGGCCATTCTGGGCGGTGTCGGCACCTTGTGGGGTGGCTTTATCGGTGCCGGCGTGATGATCGCCCTGGAAAACCTGGTGAGCTTCTATACCGAACGCTGGGCCATGGTGCTGGGCGCGATGTTCGTACTGACCATGTTGTTCGCGCCTACGGGCCTCTTGGGCACGGCACGCATGGTGATCGAGCGCCTCAAGAAGGGTTCGACCGAGAAGTCGCAACCCTGAATCCCGTCCCTGTCCTCATCCCCGTACTTTCAATACCTTAGGAGACAAGCATGCAACGCAGAAACTTCATCTTGAACAGCGCTCAAGCCGGCGCCGCACTGATGCTGCCGACACTGAGCCCGCTGGCCTTTGGCCAGACGGGCCCCATCAAGATCGGTTTCATGACCCCTCTTACGGGTGTGGCGGCCTCCACGGGTCGTGAACTACTCGATGGGTGGAACATGTTCTGGAAACAAAACGGCCTGAAGATTGGAAACAGAACGGTGGAAATCCTCGTTGAAGACGATGGATCCAACCCTGATACTGCGATGCAGAAAGCACGCAGACTGCACCAGCAACAGGGTGTACACATGTTGGTAGGTAACGTGCTGGCAAACACTGGACTGGCAGTGGCAGAGTACGCCAAGACCGCCAACGTGCCTTATCTCATGCCAGCGGTGGCCGCGGATGAACTCACTCAGCGGGGCCGTATTCCCAACGTGCTGCGAACAGGCGGCTTCTCCGCCAGCCAGATCACGCGGCCCCTGGCGGACTGGGCCCGCAAGCGCGGCTACAAGCGGGTAGTGACACTCGGCCAAGACTACGCTTTCGGCCATGAGCAGGTTGGCGGTTTCGTACAGGTGTTCACCGAAGGTGGAGGATCGGTGGCCGGTCAGTTTTGGCATCCGCTGAATACGCCCGATCTGAGTACTTACCTCGGCCAGATCAAGGCTCTGAATCCTGATGTGGTGTTCTCGGTGCAGACGGGCGCCGACTCTGCGCGTATCCTGCAGCAATGGTCAAGCTACGGCTTCAAGGACAAGATCCCGCTGGTCACCTCCCAGAACGTGACCGACCAATCCGTGATTCGCACGCTCAACGCGGCCGAGTGTGAAGGCATCATCTCCAGCTCCCACTTCGCCGAAGGACGCGATTCACCCGACACCAAGGGCTTCGTGGACAACTACGAGAAGGCGTTCAAGAAGTTGCCGGGCATCTTCGCTGCCGAAGGTTTCACCGGCGCCATGTGGTTGGCGCACGCGCTGAAAAAAATCAATGGCCGGTCCGAAGACTCGCCAGCCCTCATTTCTGCTTTGTCCAGCGAAACCATTACAGGTACGCCGTTTGGCAAGAGCGTGAAGATGGATTCGTATGGCAACCCTGTGTTCGACGTGTACATCCGTCGCGTGGTCAAGCGCCCCGATGGCAAACTGGTGAATGCCGTAGTCGAGACCTACCCTCAAGTGTCGCAGTTCTGGAGCTACAACCCAGTGGAGTACTTAAAGCAGCCTGCGTACAGCCGCGCCTTCCAAGGCATTGCCAAATGAGTCGAGCGAGTTCGGCGGCAGACAAGGGTGCAGCGGCCATTGAGCTTCGCGGCGTGAGCCGCAGCTTCGGTGGCCTGAAAGCGGTTGATGATGTTTCGCTCCGCATTCAGGCGGGCACGCGCCATGTGCTGATCGGCCCTAACGGGGCGGGAAAAACCACTTTGTTCGCCCTGATGTCTGGCGAGCTGAGCGTGAGTGCAGGCAAGGTCAGCCTATTTGGCCAGGATGTCACGTCCTGGTCTGCCATGCGCCGCTCGCGGGCGGGGCTAGGACGAACCTACCAGATCACCAATGTGTTCTCCGGACTCAGCGTGCAAGAAAACTTGGTGCTGGCTATGCGCGGGCGCGGGGGTGGCCAACTCAATATGCTCACCAGCACGCGCCCGGATGCGGTAAGCAGTGCGCGCATCGACGAGTTACTAAGCATGTGCGGCCTGAAAAACCGCCGCGATGTGCGTGCAGGAGCGATGTCTTATGGCGAGCAACGCTTGTTGGAATTGGCAATTTCACTCGCCAACGATCCTCGCTTGCTGCTGCTTGATGAGCCTGCCGCTGGTCTGTCGCCAGCTGAGCGCGGCCCCATGGCCGAGACTATCCGCCGCTTGCCACGCGAGCTGACCATCGTGCTCATTGAACACGACATGGAGCTGGCACTCGGCCTGGCGGACCGCGTCAGTTGCCTGTACTACGGAAGCCTCCTCGCCGATGGCACGCCCGAAGAAGTGCGCTCGGACGAAAAGGTGCAATCAGTTTATTTTGGAACAGCCAGCAGCCATGCTTGAAATCAAATCCGTATCTTCCAGCTATGGCGAAGCGCAGATTCTGCATGAGGTGAATCTGACAGTGGAAGACGGCCAGGTCGTCGGCCTGCTGGGACGCAACGGCACTGGCAAGACCACCCTGATCCGTTCCATCATGCAGGTCAAACCACCGCAGGTGACCACCGGTTCGATTCGCTGGAATGGGCAGGAATTGTGCGGCCTCTTACCCAATGAGGTGGCCATGCTGGGTATCGGCTTGGTGCCGCAAGGGCGCCGCCTATTTCCTTCTTTGACGGTGCAGGAGCACCTGGAGATCATTCCACGGAGACCGGTCTCGTCAGGCCGACAAGCGTGGACGGTGGAGCGGGCCTACGAGCTGTTTCCCCGACTCGGCGAACGCCGTGGCCACAGGGGCAACCAGCTCTCAGGCGGAGAGCGCCAGATGCTGGCCATCACCCGAGCCCTGATGCTCAACCCGGACCTGATGTTGATGGATGAGCCTACCGAAGGGCTGGCGCCGCTGATAGTGCAACACGTGGAGCAGGCTGTTCGCACCCTGAAGGCCGAGGGCATGACGGTACTGTTGGTGGAGCAAAACCTGCGCAGCGCGCTGTCCGTGGTGGACTCTGTGTACGTGCTTGAAACCGGTGCCGTGGTCTACAACGGCACTGCAAGCGAACTCTCCAACGATACCGCCACCTTACACCGCTATTTAGGAGTTTGATGGCTGCGCGCGCAGGCACGAAACATGGGTGCTTCGCCGCATTAGCCTGCACCGTGGTATCGGCAATATTGTGTTGAAACTAGTCAGTACGTACGATACGCCATATGGTATTGCCGACGTCATCAGCCACCAGCAACGCGCCCTTGGCGTCCAGCGCCACGCCGACCGGGCGACCGTAGGCTTTACCGTCTGCGCTCAGAAACCCGGTCAGAAACGGCACCGGCGGGCCTGATGGGCGTCCTGCTGCAAACGGAACAAACACCACGTTGTAGCCGGTGAGATCCTTGCGGTTCCAGGAGCCATGTTGACCAATGAATGCGCCGCTCGAGAACTGCGCGGGCATGCGGGCATCGGAGAATGCCATCCCCAGTGGAGCCACATGGGCACCCAGGCCATAGTCCGGCGCCACGGCCTTGGCGACCATCTCAGGGTTGGCGGGCTTGACGCGCTCGTCCACGTGCTGGCCCCAGTAGCTCCATGGCCATCCGTAGAAGGCACCGTCTTTGACGGACGTGAGGTAGTCCGGCACCAGGTCGTTGCCAATTTCATCGCGTTCGTTGACTACAGTCCAGAGCGCCTTACTTTGCGGTTCCCAGCCCAGTCCGTTGGGGTTGCGCAGGCCGGTGGCAAATAGCCGCTTATTGCCGGAGGCCAGGTCGACTTCCCAGATGGCAGCGCGACCTTGCTCGGCCTCCATTCCGTTGTCGCCGATGTTGCTGTTGGAGCCCACTGTGGCGTAGAGCTTGCTACCGTCGGCGCTGGCGATGATGTTCTTGGTCCAGTGGTGGTTGGCCCCCGCGGGAAGGTCGGTAACCTTGGTGGGGGTCGATGCAATCGACGTCTGACCGGTTTCATACGGCACCTTCACAATCGCATTGGCGTTGGCGACGTAAAGCTGCTTGCCCACCAACGCCATGCCGAAAGGTGAGGCAAGATCCTTCATGAAGACCGCCTTGGTCTCGGCCACGCCGTCGCCATCGGCATCTCGCAGCAGTGTGATCCGGTTAGCACTGGGCGCACCAGCGCCAGCGCGCTTCATGACCATCCCCATGGCCACGCCCCGAAGGCCATCGGAATGGACATTCTTGGCCCCTTCTTCAGGCTGGGGCTTGTTGCTCTCTGCCACCAGCACATCGCCATTGGGCAAGGTGTAGACCCACCGCGGATGCTCCAGGCCAGTGGCCAGCGCAGTCACCTTGAAACCTGCTGGGGCTACGGGCATGCCGCCTTGCTGCCACGGCTCGGCTGGCGCAATATTGACAGTCGGAAGGAGCAGGTTGGTGTGGGGCGGCGGCAGCGAAGGGTTGGGGCCAACGCCAGGCGGTATGGCGGTCTGCGCGCCGGTCCCCACTAAGGAGCAGCCCGCAACCAGGCTGACAAAAGGCAGCGGCCACCAGTGCCGTGAAGGTAGCGCGGAAGTACCAGACGTTTTCATGGCGGAGTATGAGCAGAACGAGCACCCCGCTCATGTAGGAAGAAACCGTCAGTCCAGCGGCGTGGAGCGCGCTGCCAATGCATCGATCATGCACGTTAATCAGCGTCGAACTCAGTCAGCCAGAGACTACGTCCAATTAGTTTGAAGTGCCCATGAGCGGCCAGGAAACGTTGCTTTTCTGGGGCAAATCCACTAATTTTTCAGAGTTCGTGGATAAGTTGTTAGGTTGGCCTCGGAAAGACACAAAAGTGTTGGTTTTCGATCGAATTAGCTCGACCCATTCATTTGGTAAATTCACTTTACATTTGCTAAATTTAAACACCCATGGCCTAAAAATTGATTTCAAAAATGCGCTTAATTGACATGAGTGATGATTTTTGTATCAATAGAGGACTATTGGCTCTAAAGCGCGGCGCTTGGGCCAGTTAATAGCCAAGGAATACACGATGCTTAAGATAATCTCAGCCCTTGCGGTTGCTCTCGCCATGGCAGCGCCGAATCTCTCCATGGCCGCCTCTTTGACAGGCCATGTGGCATATTCCGGAGACCCAGTTTATTCGGTGGTATCAGACAACCTGCAGTACCCCGATGGATCGCCTTACAGCGACCTGCCGGTTTTGCTGATTTGCATCGACCATACGACACAACCGCCGTTCGATGTCGACACTAGCTTCTTCAGTGAAGCAGGAACCAGTGCAATCAAAGGTAGCTCGGGCGCTGCGGGCGTTGCCGCGATTCACTGGCTGATCGAGACCTATTACCTGACCTACTACAAGAACGGCACGGGTCAGCAGCAACGGGCCCTGCAATATGCATTGTGGGAAATTGGAAATGACTACGACGGCACCGCCGCCAGCATAAATGCCATTTCGGGCAATTCACGACCAGCCTACGAGAACAATACACATGATGTTGTTTACCCTGGCGACCCCGCATTCATCACTGCTTTCCAGACGCTGTACCAAGCGATGGTAACGGCATTGCCCACCCTGCCCACGGGCTTTCGCTCTACCACCTATACCGTGGACCTTTTCACCAACCAGAATCCTGCATTACAACCCATGGTGGCTGTGATTGAGCGGGCGCCACCCAATATGGTTCCAACGGCGGTACCGACGATTACTGGAACGCCCCATGTAGGATCTACAGTTACGGGCACCTATACATATTTCGACAACAATTCAGATATTGAAAACCCAAGCGGCACCACATACAAGTTTGTCACCAGCACAAATCCAAGCATGGCCAACTCCAGCGAAGGTACTGTTGTTGCAACTGGCTCGACAGGCGGTGCCAGCAGCAGCGTCACCTACAGCTTGCAGCCATCGGATCTGAACAAGTACCTTTATTTTTGCGTCACGCCTGCCGCACTGACTGGCGCCTCTCCCGGGCTGGAGGTGTGTACCGTAGCTTCAGGGCCGGTAGTGACGCCGCCCCCACCACCAACGGTCACGGCAGTGCCGAGTCTGGGTCAATGGGCACTGATGGCCTTGGCATCCATGCTGGCTCTGTTTGGCATGGCCAGAGTTCGCCAGCGCAGGAGCTAATTCAGCCAACCGCCTTCGGGCGGTTTTTTTTGGCCCATCCCGGTCAGCGGAAACAGCGGAACGCCACTTATGCCAAGGTCAACAATCGCCGCGGAGTGGAGACCAGAATCGTGTTCACGTCCTCCTGCGTAAAACCGCGGCGCAACATTCGTGGCGCAATGTTGGCGAAGATGTGCTGGTAGCCGTGTCCGCCATAGCGACTCAACCTGGTGCGGGTGCAAATGTCGTGGCTGATCAAGATCTGCTCTCTATAGCCCTTGTCTACCAGCAGCTTGATCATTTTCAGCCGGGCGCCGTCATTAGGCATATCGATATCAGACATGGGATAAGCGGTCTGCTCCCAGCCGAATAGGTCGAACTCCACCACACAGCCTGTGTCGGCAAGACGAAGGAGACGGTCGTCGTCAAATATCGTGCGGTCAATGTGACTGATCACCACACGTTCCAATGACTGGCCACGCGCGCGAATGAATTCCGTCACTTCCAGAGGCTGATCGGCATCACGTCCGGGGTGAATGTTGAGCGCAGCGCCCGTGGCCTGCATGGCGGTGATCGCACCATCCATGACACGTTTTTCGAGATCAGTCCACGGTGCCTGGCAACCAATCTCGCCAATGATGCCGGCGCGTACCTGCGTTCCCCATGCCCCCACGGTGATCTGCTCGATCATCTCGCGCGCGAAATCATCGGCTGAGCGCGTATGGTTAGCCGGGCTCTGGTAATCGTTGACGTAATACCCGCATCCCATGACGATGTTCACACCGGTAGCACGTGCCACTTCCGCCAGGCGATCAGGTTGAGGGTTGAGCCCACCCACAGTCAGATCGACCAGCGAGCCTCCACCTGCTGCCTTCATGTCCTGGATCTCGGCAATGGCCACATCGGTCTCATCAAGCCGGTAATTGCGCATGAACTGCTTCTGGCCGTAGGCTATGCCCCAGCAGTTGCACAGATCAATCTCGCTTTCCTGTTCACTCGGAGGGTTCAGCCTCAGCGGCGGAGGGGTGAGATCAATGAACACGTGCTCGTGCATCAAGGTTGGCCCCAGCGTTGCGGGATCAACCAGGCCCAACACGGTTTGAGCGCGCCCGCGCATGTCGTCGCGTGCCATCATGACGCCAACGCCTTGGTATAGCGCTTCAGAAATTCCTCGAAGGCGTTGCAGAACCTGTCAAGATCGGAATCGGTCAGCGGCAGCGAAAGCACGATAAAGCCGCGGCGAGCCACATAGAAACCATGCTGGAGCATGTGGAAGAAAAAGAGGTCTTTCACGATGCCCTCGGAAGCAGGAATATCGTCGCATCGAAGGATTTCGGAGCTGACGCCATGCAAATTCATGAGAGAGCCCAGGCCCGTGAACTGCAATTGCGCGCCGTGCGCACTGCAACTGGCATTGAGGCGCTCACGAAGTGCATCACCTCTGGCATTTAACTGCACAGCTACTTCCGGCGTGTAGATTCGACTCAAGCCTGCGATCCCCGCAGACATCGAAAGTACATTGTTATTGAACGTACCGGCATGTCCCAGGTGGCCTGGGGTGCGGGGGTCGAATAGCGCCATGATGTCTTCGCGGCCCCCGAAGGCGCCGAAGGACATGCCTCCGCCAATGTATTTGCCAAGTGTGGTCATATCAGGCGTGATGCCCAACTGAGACTGCCTGCCGCCTGGTGCGAGGCGCGATGTCATCACCTCATCGAAAATCAGCAATGCGCCCGCTTCCGTCGCCAGCTTGCGCAGAGCCTCCAGAAATTCCGGCTGCCCTACGATACAACCACCAGCACCTTGCATCGGCTCCACCACGATGGCCGCCAAGTCCGCTGCATGTTCGTTCACCAGCGCCGTGGTGCCGGGGATGTCGTTGTAGCTGCCGATCACGAAATCATGCGGCACATTGATGGGCGAAGGACCCGCGGCGAATGTGAGCACACCACCGTGATAGCCGCCTTTGAACACCATCACCTTGCTGCGATTCGTGAACCGCTTGGCAGCAGCGATTGCCAAAAGGTTAGCCTCCGTACCTGAGTTGGCAAAGCGCAACTTTTCAACGGAAGGAAACCGCTTTGAGACCAATTCGGCCAAACGCGGCTCCAGCAGGTTGTGGCCTGTCAGGTTGATGCCGCCATCAAGTGCCGCGTTGATGGCCTTGCGAATCTCAGGGTGGCTGTGCCCGTACAGGCCTGCTGTGAATTCGCCCAGCAAATCTGTGTATTCGTGGTTGTCGGCATCCCAAAGCCGGGATCCTTCTCCGCGGGAAATCGCAAGGGGAAATGGCTCGTAGAACAGCACCGAACGCGTGTTGCCGCCCGGCATCACTTTGGTGGCAGCTTGATAGCACTCGCTGCTTTTCGGGTTGCTCGCTACGTAAGCGCTTCTCAGGAGGTTGAGTTCAGTTGCAAGAGTCATATCGCTGAAGAAATTCGAGGATTAAGAATTGAAGAGCGCTTCGTCATCCAGAGGCCATATAGGCCGCCGAACGTTGCGGTAAGGCAAGGTGCGTAAATTGGTGACATGAATCCCGCCAGATTCGACAAATACGACCCCGCGAGAAACAGACTCAAGATCCGCGCGGAAGTGGTTGATGCCCTTGAGCGCCAGAATATTGAGCTGTTCTACGTCCACACCCAACACGCGGTACTGGCCCCTTTCCTCTGCCTGCACTCGATTGCTGGCCACAATGATTTGCACCTCGCCGTGCTGCAGCAAGGCACTCGTTCCGATAGAGGCCGGCGTGCCGGTTTTGAATGGCCCAGTGCGTTTGAATCGCCCATCCGACACCGCCACCACGCGCACACGCAGTGGAACCGGGCCACCGCCGAAGTTGGCGTCGGTCTTTCCGGCTATGCGCAGTTCCACTTCGTTGCCCACCCCTGCAGCAACGGCCTGGCGCGCACTCTCGGGGTCATACAGCAGACCAACCAAGGTGCCAGGCAGATTGGCATCCACCAGCGCTTGAAGCAGGCGGGTAGCATCGCCGTAACCCCCACCCCCTGGCCCATCGGTGTAGTCGGCCAGGATCAAAGGGCCTTTGCTTTGAGCCGGTTCCCGGCACAACGCCATCGCGGCGTCTATGGATTGCAGCTGAACGGTTGTCTGATCGCGCCAGGAAAAGGCGTCATCCATGAGTTCGTTCGCCACGGCCAGGCATTGTTCAGCGCTTGCAGGACCGTTCCCGAGAACCAGCACAGAAGGCCCGGCCTCAAAGACATCGCCCATGTAGTAGCCAGCATTCAGACTGACATCCAGCACGGCCCCTTGCGCTTCGTATTCGCGAGCACGTGCCTGGAGGCGAGTCATGGGGGTATCGCCTAACGTACGTCCGAGGTCCATCGCAGCGATGGTGGCACTGCGCACAACGCAAAGGTATGGACGGATCGCCCCCTGGAGCGTTCGATGCACCCACGCGCTCAGGCGTCGACCGGTCTCGAACTGATCTGTATGGGGTGTAGTCCTGTAGCTCGTCAGAATGTCTGCGTACCGAACCATGGCATCGGTGACATTGGCATGCAGATCAAGGCTGCCAGCGACGATCACGTTTTGGCCCGTCTGCTGCCTGATCCTGAAAAGCAGATCGCCTTCGGGATCAGGCAAACCTTCAACAAACATGGCGCCGTGCAACGACAGCACGACGGCCTGTATGTCCGGATGTTCTGCCAATGCCCGAAGAATGGGCTCGGTCAACGCATCGTAGGCGGCTCGGGTGACTGGTCCCGACGTCGACGCACATGCGCTGACCACCGGTACAAGCTCCCAGCCATATTCCTGCGCAGACTGGATGATGCCGCCCAGTTCTGTGCGTGTTCCGGCCATGCGTTCGAGAATATCGTTGCCAAACAGCAGCTCTTCCCGGCCAAACTCCGCCAGCGTGGTACGTAAGCAGCTGAACGCGTGGCTTTCATGGCTCATCCTTGCCACGAGAACCTTGGTAGAGATAGATGGAGACGCCATCATGCAACTGCTCCGTGGAATGAAAAGCCCCTTCCCGGTACGGCGTCCAGCAGCGACCGTGTATAGCTGTGCGCGGGGACTGTGAATACATCGTGAGCCGGGCCTTGCTCCACGATAGCCCCCTGGTGCATGACGATGATGCGGTCACAGATCTGGTTGGCCACCCTGAGGTCGTGCGTGATGAACAAAAGGCCGATCTTCAAGCGTTGCTGGATCTCGGCTAAAAGTTCCAGAATCTGCGCCTGCACAGAGACGTCCAGCGCCGAAACTGCCTCGTCTGCGATCAACAGGCGGGGGTTGCAAGCAAGAGCCCGTGCAATGCAAATGCGCTGCCGCTGGCCTCCGGAAAATTCATGCGGGTATCGGTTCAGCGAATCGCGCCGAAGACGTACCAGCGTCATCAGCTCCTCTGCACGTGCCCAGGCCTGCTGGCGAGATTGCCCTCCGTTCACAGCGCCTTCTATGATGGATTCGCCGACGGTCTGACGCGGGTTCAATGATCGATAGGGATCCTGGAAAACCACTTGAACCTGCTCTCGAAACGCCCGCAGTTGAGCGCCCTTCGCTTGTTCTACCGGCTCGCCCTGTGAAATGACCGTGCCGCTGGTCGGATCAATCAACCGCGCGATGCAACGGGCCACAGTGGACTTGCCGGAGCCGGACTCGCCCACAATGCCCACCGTTTCTCCCGGGCGAACCACGAGCGAAACATCTTTTGCGGCATGTACATCCTTGCGTCCGCCAAACAACCTGCGCGAGCTGTAGGTCTTGCTAAGCCCGCGAACCTCGATCAAGGGCGGCTGCTCTGGAACAGCACTGCGCTGCACCGGCTCAAGTCCCGGCACCGCCGCCAGCAACATCCGGGTGTAGGGCTCGCGAGGCGCTTGCAGTACCTCGAGCTTGGGCCCCTGCTCGATCATCTCACCCAGCCGCATCACCACCACATGGTCAGCGATATCGGCCACAACACCAAAATCATGCGTAATGAACAGAACCGCCGTGCCGTTCTCGCTCTGCAGTTCGCGAATGAGCTTGAGAATCTCTGCCTGAGTCGTCACGTCCAGCGCTGTGGTGGGTTCATCGCAGATAAGCAGTGCCGGTTTGAGGATGAGCGCCATCGCGATCATCACGCGCTGGCGTTGCCCGCCGGAAAGCTGATGAGGATAGGAATCAAAGATGCGCGGTGGTGAAGGCAGGCGCGTGCGTTCGAATATCTCCAGAATGCGCGCCTTGCGCTGTGCACGCCCCATGTCCGTATGCTGCACCAGCATTTCGTCCAGCTGGAGACCACACGTCATTACCGGATTGAGCGCAGTCATGGGCTCCTGGAAGATCATGGCCATACGCTCGCCCCGGGCATGCCGCAGACTCTCCATGGGCATGGCCAATACATCCTCGCCGAGCAGATGAACACTGCCCTTGGCGGGTGATACTTGCGGCGGAAGCAGACGCATCACGGTTTGCGCGATCACCGATTTGCCGGAGCCGGATTCGCCAATCAAGCAGGTGGTTTGCCCTGCGAACACTTCAAACGAGATGTTCTCGACGGCATTGGCCCGGTCTGAATTGGCCGGCAGGCGAACCGTGAGGTCTTGTACGGAGAGGACCGCCTTGCCAGCTGGGGAGCGAACTGTACTCATACTCATGCTCCCCGCTTGCGGAGTTTGGGATCCAAGGTGTCCCGCAAACCATCACCCAGAATGTTCACGGCCAACACCGTCAACGCCAGGAACACACCCGGAAAGAGCACGCTCTCCGGGTGCTCGTTGAAACTCACCCGGCCCTCGGACATGATGTTGCCCCACGTGGGAATTTCTGGTGACAAGCCAATGCCCAGGAAGGAAAGAATGGCCTCCACGAGCATGGCTGAGCCACAGACATAGGTGGCATGGACGATGAGAGGAGCCACGGCGTTCGGCAATATATGGCGCCAAAGGATCTTCCAGGTAGGCGTGTTCAACGCCAGGGCGGCCTCCACATAAGGCTCTTCACGCACGGAAAGAACAATCGAACGAAGAAGGCGTGCCACACGCGGCAGCTCGGGGATCGTGATGGCCAGAATGATGGTCAGCAGGCTGGCGCGCCACATGGAAACCAGAGCAATCGCCAGCAGGATGTTGGGGATGGCCATGAAGCCATCCATCAGACGCATTAGCAGGCCATCAAGCTTGCGAAAGTAGCCTGCCAGCAAGCCGATCAAGCCGCCTCCCAACACCGCGAGAATGGCAACGGCCAGCCCCACGAAAAGCGATATGCGCGCGCCATAGGCTACACGGCTCCACATGTCTCGGCCAAACCCATCCGCCCCCATGAGAAAAAGATGATCAACACTGTCTCCGGAGAGGTCTGTGAACGGCGCGCGCGTACCCGGCGCGATGTTGATGCTGCCAGGATCGATGGCCGCAGGATCCACTGTGCCAAGCCAAGGCGCGGCCACAGCGATAAATATCAGAAGCGCAAGTGCGCATGCGCCTGTCCTTACCGCACCGTTCGACCAGACGAGGCGCCATGTTGAGGCACGCTTGCTGCCAAGCCCCGCAGCTTCTTGCGGTGCGACATGGGGAGAGTCTTGGGAATTGAGAGCCATGGTCACAATCAGCTCAGTAGCGAATGCGCGGATCGAGCAGCACATAGCTCAGATCGATCAGCAGGTTGATGGCAACGTAGACCACTGAAAACAGCAGGATCACGCCTTGGATCACAGGAAAATCCCGCGAAAGCACGGCATCTACCGTGAGCTGGCCCAAGCCAGGAATGGCAAAGACTGTTTCAGTGACCACCACACCGCCTATCAGCAAGGCAATGCCGATGCCTATCACCGTGACGATAGGAACGGCGGCGTTGGCCAGCGCATGCCTGATCACAACGTCACGCTCATGCAACCCTTTGGCTCTGGCAGTTCGTATGTAGTCGTCGGTGAGCGCTTCGGACACCGCAGCGCGGGTCACGCGGGCGATCAGGGCGATATAGACAAGCGACAGCGTGATGGCCGGAAGAATCAGGTGCGACAACCATGGCAAGACTCCCGACGACAAGCGCTTGTAACCCTGAACCGGGAACCACCCCGTCTTAAGCGCAAACACCCAAATCAACACGTACCCAATGATGAAAACCGGCACAGAGAACCCCAGCACCGAAAACCCCATCAGCAGCCTATCCAGCCAGCCTCCATGCCGCGCGGCAGCGATGGCGCCCAAGGGCACCGCCAGGACCACCGCCATCACGATAGTAAGCAGCGCCAGCGACACCGTGGGCTCCAGCCGCTGCCCTATCAGTTCAACCACGCCGGTCTTGAAGTAATAGGACTGACCGAAATTTCCCTTGAAAAGCTCGCCCACCCAATGGAAAAACTGAGCGGGCAACGAGCCTTCCAGGCCGAGGCTCTGGCGGACTCGCGCAATATCAGCGTCCGTGCCCATATCTCCTACGATGAGGGCAGCCGGATCTCCAGGCGTAAGCCGCAGGATCAGAAAAACAAAGACCGCCACAAAGATGAGTACCGGCACCGTAGACAGCAGCCGGCGGAGTATGAAGGTGTGCATGAGCGGGTCTTCAGGGCTTGCTGACGTTCCAGTAGACGTTGGTGGAACCAGCCAGAACGCCACTGATTGCACCTTTTCTATAGGCCATGGGGCGCATCAACTCGCCCAGCGGAGCGAAGGCGCCAATCTCATACGCCCGGAATTGAATGTCTTCACCCAGTTTCTTGCGCTCAGCATCGGTGGTGGCCTGGGCGAAAGAGGCGCGGAGTTGCTCCAGACGCTCATCACTGGCCCAGCCGAACCAACCTGCCTCACCGTTGGCCGAAAGAGGCGCGTAGTTCAGCGGGCTCAGAGCATCTTCAGCGCCCCAGTAGGTGACGAAAGCATTCCAACCGCCCTGATCAGCCGGTTCCTTCTTCGCCCTGCGCGCAACTACAGATCCCCAGTCCATCGACTTCAGGTCAACCACAAAGCCACCTTGACGAAGAAGCTGCGCCACGAGCGGAGGCAGTTTGGCCAATGAGCTGTTGTCGGTAGCGTGCAGCAGAACGACTGGCTGGCCCTTGTAGCCAGCGGCTTTCAGGAGTTCTTTTGCCTTGGAAAACTGCGGTTTTTCGCTGAGGCCAGGAGTCTTGTTGGAAGCCAGAGGAGAGCCGCAGGGGTAGACAGAGAGACAAGTCTTGTAGAGCGCAGGAATACCCACCTGGGTTTTCAGCAGCGCTTCCTGGTTCATGGAAAGCATGGCCGCCTGGCGCACGCGCACATCATTGAAAGGAGGAACCAGGTGGTTAAAGCGAAGCAGATACTGCCCCCCAGCCGCTTCGGCCACGGTGATGCGATTGTTCGCTTTCAACGCGTTGTAGTGTTCAAATGGCACGGCTTCCAGCAGATCTACCTCGCCGTTGACCAAGGCATTGACCTGCGTTTGGGCATCCTTGAGGACAACCCACTCAACGCGCGCCACTTTCACGACCTTGCCACCGGTGGTGCCCGAAGGTGCTTCAGCACGGGGGACATACTTCTCGTTCTTCAGGTAGACCGTTCGCTCTCCCGGACGGAATTCATCAGCCTTGAACGTATAGGGACCAGAGCCAACGTGTTCAGAGACCTGTTGGTCGGCTGGCGTGTCGGCCATCCGTTTGGGCATGATGAAAGGCACCAGCGAAGATGGTTTGCCCAAGGATTCCAGCACTGCGCCATAAGGCTCGTTGAAAATAAACCGGAAGCTGTTGGATGACACCGCTTCGGCCTTGGCCATCGCAGCGTACATGCGCTGCCCCATCGGATCGCGCTTGGCCCAGCGCGCTAAAGAGGCCAGAACATCTTCGGCCGTGACCGGCTTGCCATCATGGAATGCCAAGCTCGGACGCAGCTTGAAAGTCCAGGTTTTTCCATCGCTGCTGGTGGTGAAGGATTCCACCATCTGCGGCTGTATCTTCCCTTTGGCATCAGTGCCGAAGAGGGTGTCGTAAATCATGTAGCCATGGTTTCGTGTGACCACTGCAGTGGTCCACGTTGGATCCAGAACCTTGAGTTCAGACGTGGGAACCAGGCGGAAGGTGCTGGCCGCCGCTGGCGATTGAGCAGAAGCAGGAACCGCCGCGAAGGCCAGAGTTGCTCCCAGGATGGACGAAAGTGCGAGGCGACGTGTGGGTTTCATGTACGTACTCCTTTGGACAACACCGCTGGGCGGCATACCGCTGTGCGGCACACCGCTGGGCGGCAAAAAATGGATGAGCTCGTTGAAAGAAATTGGAAGACCTTCGCTACAACACATGCAAACAATATGCCACGATGGTCCATAATTTAATTGTTCAGTGGACAATTAAATTGTTGCACGGTGGAGCAGGACAATTTCTAGGGAATTACCCCGATCTCAGTAACCAAATCCGTGCATTGGAGAGGCTCGTGACTTTGACTGGTGCAGATCGACACCACCGCTTGCACCAACACAGCGCACGACATCAACGTGTAACATCAGACAGGATCGTTTCGCCCATGTGCTCAGCTCGTCTTTCCTCTATGTCGCCTTCTGCACCCGATAAGCCAGTTCGAAGACCCGCAGGGCGCCCCTCGAGCAGCGCCATCACGCGCGAGGCCCTGCTGGAAGTCGCACTCAATCAACTCGACAGGGTCGGGCCTCACGCTTTCAGCGTGCGGGACGTGGCGCGATCGCTAGGGGTGTATCCCAGCACCATCTACTGGCACGTGGAATCCAAGGAAGCATTGCTTGCTGAGGTCGCAGGATTGGTGATGACAGGAGCCATCCCACCGCGCGGCAGTGGCGATTGGAAGACCTGGATTCGCAACCTCTTCAAGCTGTACAGGAAGGCAGTGCTCAAGCACCCCAACGTGGCCCAGTTGGTTGGCGCCCAGTTGGTTTCGAATGCAAGCCTCAGCCTGGATCTGATCGAGGGAGTCATAGGTGTCTTGCTGGAAGCCGGCGCCACCGAAGAAAACCTGCGCGAAGCCTACAACTGCGTGATCTCTTCGCTGGCGGGTTTCATGACCATGGAGTTGGCTCCCATGCCGGTCGAGAACCCCGAAGGCTGGGCCACCGCCCTTGAAGGCAGGGTGCGCGCCATCGACCCCTTGGAGCACCCTACCCTCACCCGGCATATACACCTATTGGCCAACCGCGCCTTCATACTGCGTTGGCAAAATGGGAGCCAGGTGCCGCTCACCAGCAGCTTCAATGCCCATGTGGAGATATTTCTCGCCGGCTTGGAGGTTTTTCTCGCGCGCGGTAAATCACCTGCCGTCGGTTGAAATTGAAGCTGAAGGGACAGAGCTCAACTGCGATCTGTCGCAAGGGGTAAGTCCCCTGCCCCCAGCGTTGAGCGTCTTGAAGCTTAATGTGGCGCTGAGACTGACTCAGCGCGGACAGCGGTAGGTTGGTTGGCATGAATGACGAAACCATCACCAAGCCCGATGTCCTGCAGATATTGCGTGACCGCTGCGTCCCAGAGCTTGGGTTGTGTATGAATATAGTGCCCGTTCACACCGTACAAGGCGGTGTAGGTCACAAAATTTCCCTTGCCACCTTGAGCGATGAACCCATCAAAGCTTTGGCGGCTATGGCGCAGCGAGTAAAACGGGTCTTGGGCCCCATACAGCCAGAGCATAGGCCGTGGGAAAGCTGCACCACGACGGAACGATACGGGGTTGATGGCGTCAGCATGCGCGCAGCGGTCACCCATCCAGCCGCCCACGAAGTTCAGCACGCCCAGAAACGGCATCTCCGGCCGGGTGCCCGCGTAGACAACTGAAAGAATACCTCCGCGCGAGACCCCACCTATGAGCAGGCGTTGCATGTCTACATCGCCACGAGTCCGGACATGCGCCATCACAGCATCCAGGTCGGCCATGGCGCGCTCAAGGCCTGGCAGCGATCGCTCTGGCAGGCAAGCGTAGCGAGACCGGTCGGCTTCGAAGCCTTCGTCATAGAGGCCGTCAGACTTGCCTCGGCCGCGACGCTGTGGAAACACCACTTGCCAGCCCTTATCCGTGAAATATCGACCCACCTCAGGACTGGCCCAAGTGATTGTGAACCACTCAGGCTTGTTCCCATCGCCTGTCGAGCCGTGGTTAAAGACCAAGGTCGGGAAAGGACCAGGACCAGGGGGGCGATAAATCACCATTTCCAGTGTCTGGGGACGCCCGTCTTCTGACCAGGGGGTTGGCACGCGTTCTATGGTTCTGGTGTAGGCAAGCGGCTTTTGGGTCAAGACACCGTAGCTGACCAACTCGGTGACGTTTCTCCAGAGCGACATGTCCATGTCGCCATCCTCGCGCAGGCGAAGCAGCAAGTCCACGCCGTTGCGCAGCTTCATTTTCAGTTCGCTATTGATAAACTGCGCCTGTCCTCGCTGCGTGATTCGCTGCGTGGAATTGGCTCCGGCGTAGACCACCGTAGCTGTATCGCCTGACAACTTCTCGATGGCCACTTTCACATCGCACTGATAGAAGCGGCAAGCCCAGCCTTGCCAGATTCCACTCCAGCGCGCGTTGGGATTTCCGTTCAAAGCGGTACTGGGCGGTTCTACGGCGAGATCAGCCGGCAGCTCAGCGAGGATGCTGCTCTCAGACGGACCTGCGCGAAGCTGGGAGATGTCAGCGGGCCAGACACCTTGTGACTGCACCGCGCTCGCAGCCATTAGCCACAGAGTGCCGATTAGCCCAGATCTCAATGCCAGATAAAACTCTCGATTCATGATGATGACCCTGCGAACACAACAGCCGAAGCGCTTTCATCAATTCACCAACGCAGTTGGCCCTACCGCTTCATTATCTCTGGCGCCGTTGCTTGTGCCCACCTGCGCGCTCCGTAGAGGCCTCTCTGCGATAGCTCGCTTCAGGTGACTATGACCTGGCCTAAGTCTCGTGCATGCGCTTGCTCGTAGATAAGCGAGGCAATGGCAAGGTCCGCAACTGCCGATCCGCTGGTGACGAACATGATTCGCTGGTCATCGCTCGTGCGTCCGGGATGACGCCTACAAACGAGGTCTGTGAGTGTGGCCTGAGCGTGTTCAAGATTAGGCACCAAGTTGCCCGGCTGGGCGTAGTACTTGAGCTTTTCCTCATCCACGATGGTGAGATCCATGTCTGCTAAACCAGCATGAATCCACGCTCTGCCAACCTCCACGGAAATCGCCAAACCACCGCTCTTTACCCAGGCAGGGTCAATAATGGGTTTGAAGTCTGGAGTAGCAGGAACAGTGGAGACAATGACATCGCTCGCCTTCACAACTTCTTCGGTAGAACCCACCTCAGCGTCTACTCCTAGACCTCGAGATAGCTCCGCGAGCCGCTCCGCTGAGGCTGCGGTACGGCTGCTGACCAGGACCCGGCCAAGCTTGGGCAGCACCCTCTTGATCGCGAGAAGATGGCTTTGAGCTTGGGTGCCAGCGCCAACAAGTCCAAGCACTGAGCAATTCTCCCGCGCCAAGATCTGAACTGCCTGGGCAGACATGGCAGCCGTGCGCAACCCCGTTGCATGCCTGGCGTCCATGATGCAACGCGTGGCCCCCGTATCAACGTCAGAAAGAATGATGGTCGCATTGATATTGACTGCCGCAGCACCGCCAGGCGGAACCATTCCTATCCATTTGACGGCCGCGTAGCCGCTCGACTTATCGACGGCAGATAGCACCTGAAACGCGTGGCCGAGACCCACGGGAATCGATGACTTGGGCGAAGTGAGCAACTCTCCGGCTCCATAGGCGGCAAAGGCGCTACCAACCACTTGACGAACCAATTCAAGGTCGATGTCCAGAGCAATGACGTCAGCATCGGTGAGATAGATCATGAGGGGCGTGAATGAAGTTGCACTCAGGTGAGATCAAAAAACAGTTATTTGAAATCTCATGCCAATTAACTTGTATCACAAGGATACCAGAAAGGTCATTTTTAATATAAACTCAATCTCATATCACCCCAATATGAGTGATATGCGATTACTTTTCACTGGAACGAGTTTTCCGCTGAAACGCACCGTTCTTGCTCTTTTTCACTCTCACCAGCGAGGTTCACATGCATCGACGTACATTCACCGCTTTGAGTCTTTCACTGTTCTGTGCAGCAGTTCTACCGCTTGCACACGCAAGCGATGCCTATCCGAACAAACCCATCAAAGTACTGATCGGCTACCCTCCAGGTGGGGGCACCGATGTCGCAGGACGTGCGATGGCGCAGCGGATTCAGGACCAACTGAAAAGCACGGTCTACGTTGAAAACAGACCTGGCGCTGGTGGCGGCCTTGCCACGGTGACTGCCGCCCGTGCAGCCCCTGACGGGTACACCCTCGTCGTCGGCGGAATTGGCACTCAGATTGCCAACCGTACGCTATTCCCGGACTTGGGCGTTGATCCCATGAAAGACCTGGACCCTGTCGCGAACTTCTCGAGCACGCCCTTGGCTGTGGTCGTGGCCGCTGACTCACCATTCAAGACCGTGGCAGATCTGATCAAGGCGGGAAAAACTGAGAAAGGCCTTATGTACGGCTCCGGGGGCGCGGGGTCCGCAACCCATCTATCGGTTGTTCTCTTTGGAGAAATGGCAGGAACCAAGCTGACGCATGTGCCCTACAAGGGCAGTTCTCCTGCGAATGTGGATTTAGTCAGCGGTCGCCTCGACTTCATGATCGACATCTTGTCTTCGGTCAAGCCGCTCATCGATGGGGGTCGACTGCGGATGATTGCTGTGACGGCCAAGAGTCGGCTGCCGCAATATCCCAATGTTCCAGCGCTAGCTGAAACTCCGGGCCTCACTGGATACGAATCTCTGAATTGGACCGGTCTGTTTGCACCCAAGGGAACGGACCCCAAGGTGATCAAGCTTGTCTCAGATGCGCTCAACAACCCACCAGACTATGCGGCGTTCAAGGCGAAGGTGGACGCGAGCGGAGCAACTTACACACCCATGCCGAGCGACAAATTCACGAGCTTCCTCAAGGAGGAATACAACCGCTGGAACCCCATCGCTGAGCGGGAATTGAAAAAGTAAATCTCCTTCTTGCTTCGACTTGATCTTCACGGATGCCTTCGCAGCCAAACTTAAATAAACCGATGAAATCCGAAAATCTCCGCGGCATCCTGCCGGCTATTCCTACCCCGGTCCACTCCGACAGCCAGGTCAATGTGGAAGCTGTGAAAAAACATGTTGCCTATCTCTTGCATCAAGAAATTGACGGACTTGTTCCATTGGGAGGTACGGGCGAATACGGCGCACTGTCTCGCGCTGAGCGCGTTCGAATGGCTGGCGTCTGTGTGGAATCGGTTGAGGGAAAAGTGCCTGTCATTCCAGGCGTCCTCGACACGGGGTACTTCGACGCGATGGAGGCAGGGAAGGCTTTCTCAGATGTGGGGGCTGATGCACTTATGGTGCTCACACCCTACTACACCAATCCAACGCAAGCCGGCATTCGTGACTATTTCTTGCGCTTTGCAGATGAGTCCCCTCTTCCGATCCTGATCTATGAGATTCCGTATCGAACACGCATTGCCATTGATCCTTCAGTACTTCATGAGCTTTCTAGACATGAGCGGATCATTGGAATGAAGGCGTGCAACACAGACATGTATCACTTCCTGCAGGTGACAGCCGGTGTTGACGACTCCTTCGCGGTACTAAGCGGAGAAGATACGCTGCTACCGCTGCATTTAGCCTCAGGCGCCAAGGGGGGGATTGTCGTCACCGCCAGCATGCTTCCGCGGGCCTGGCGTGCAATCTACGAGCTGGTCCTGGCAGGGAATATCGCTGAAGCGATCAAGCTTCACCGCAAGCTGATTCCGATGATGAACCTGGCTTTCGCAGAGACTAATCCCGGGCCCATGAAGTCGGTCATGGATCTCATCGGAGTCCAGGCGCCGGCCATGCTTGCGCCGCTAGTGGAACCGGCACCGAAACTTCAAGAGAAACTGCGCGCCGAAATGAAAACTCAATTGGCTGCGTACGAGTCCGTAGGGTGAATCGGCAACACAGGAGACGACAATCTCATCGCTGGCTCTGCTTTAGATCGCAAACATGTTCTCACAGCCTGGAGGATTTGACGCCTGAGATGGAAGTCGCAGCTACCACCACCTGAGGCGCCAGTTCGGCGATGGCGCGTTCCACTGTCCAACGTGTGGTGGGCGCGGCGATGCTCATCGCCGCGACTGCATTTCCCCGATGGTCGGTGATGGGAGCCGCAACGGCAATGTCCCCCATCAAAGTTTCATTCGCAACCACCGCATAGCCCTTGTCTGCCATTTCTTCGATTCGGGCCAGCAGGCGTTCAGGATCCGTTTCGGTTTGCGGTGTCATCGGCGTGAGCACGGTCTGCTTCAAAATCGCCTGTCGTTGCTCCACCGGCAACCGGCCCATGATGGCGATTCCTGAAGCCGTGTACATGGCCGGCAAACGCGCTCCAACGGCGAAATCGATATTGACCAGATGCCGACCGTGAAAGCGAGCCAGGAATACGATCTCCGAACCTTGCAGGCCTTGAAGGTTGCTGGTCTCTCCTGTGTTGCGGCTTACCTCCAGTAAGTACGGCGACGCTTTGTTGACTATCTCGTTTGCACGGAGGTAGTCGTATGAAAGGTGAAGTACTTTGGCTGTGAGCTCATAACTGCGTGACTCCGGTACGCGCGCCAGATAACCCAGCGTTTCCAGTGTAAAAACAACCCGTTGAGCCGCGCTGCGGTCCAACCCGGCGATGCGCGCTATTTCTGCAAGAGACATTTGTCGCTGGGTGCCACCGAATGATTCGAGAACCTGGAAGGACTTCTCTGTTGAGGCGATGAACAGAGGGGATGTTTTGGACGTCTTCTGCCTGGATGATCGCGACTTGAAGGAAGGAAGCGACTCGGGCAAATCAGATTCAGGGAGCATGGTTTCTGCCCCTGCGGGGGCCTTCAGCGCTGAGTGGAGGGCATGGTGTACCCGCATACTCGATTATCGCCCGACTACAGATCAGGGAGCCTCTGAAGGCAGCAGGCGCCACTGAGCATAGACTGTTGCATGCGCAGAATTCGTCACCTCACCAACCGGCGTCGTACGCCGTCCACGAATGTCGCACTCGGTGTGTTGCTGGCCTTCAATGCGGGCTCGATCAACGCGGGTGGGTTTTTGGTCCTGCACATGTACACATCCCACATGTCGGGGTTCGCTTCTCAAATGGCAGACGGACTTGCACTCAACGATTCGAGACTGCTTCTGAACGCCTTGGGGGCCATTCTTTCGTTCGTGACAGGCGCGGCTGTGTGTGCCGGGCTTGTCAACTGGGGGCGAGAGCGCGGACTGAGCAGCGTTTTTGCATTGCCGCTGGCGCTTGAAGCGCTGTTGATGCTCTTGTTCGGCCTGCTAGGTGCTGTCATGCTTAACTGGAACACGCCCTTCGCCGTACCGCTGACCGTTCTGTTGCTTTCATTCATCATGGGCCTTCAGAACGCAGTGGGTTCGAAGGCCTCCGGCGGAAGCATTCGAACCACCCATATGACCGGCAACATCACGGACTTCGGAATGGCGTTGGGTAAGGCATTCTTTAGACGACGTGATAAAGCCCTGTCCGCCGAAGCACTCGACGGGAATCGCCGTGCAAAAATTTCCGCCGCACTGGTCTTGGCGTTCGTTCTTGGGGGAATGGCAGGGGCGCTTGGCTTCAAGTATTTCGGCTTCGTGTGCGTGATTCCCCTTGCCACACTTCTTTTGTTGCTCTCCATCCCCCCGCTATGGCGAGACCTCAAATCGTAGGGATTGCAGCGACAAAGGCGAACGTCCGCAAGCTAGGCGAAATCCATGGAGCGTGAGTTGTCGAGGAAAAACTGGATTGCCGCCTGATCATGCAGTGCCTCCAGACAAGAGATGTCGAAGGGGAATTCCTCGAAATCTGCGTACCCCATCTGCCAGTCCGAAAATTTTCGCTCCGCAATCCCGTGGCCTTGCGACCTGAGGTCGAAGTCAACGTGGCGCTTATCAGAAGCGAGCGCGGTGATGAGTGCCCCGATCGCATCAGGTGGCCCTTCTGCATATTGAACGAACCTCTCGCCATCAAAACCCAGAACGCCGGTTACACCTGCGTTGGCGTTCAGAATGCGCGCCTGCTTGACTATGGCTCCCACGCAAGTGGAGTCCATGTCTGGAGCCAATCGACTGATGTACAGAAAATAATTGATTGGCATACGGATCCGTCATCTCAAGTCGATTGCAAGTCGGCCAATGTACACCCGAGCGGCCCCGGAAAAACTAACGCAGGTTAGGACGCAGATCCCCTTTATTTGGACATCCAGGCAGTTAACGAGTGCTAAGGTGATGGAAATTCCTTTGGAGATGACATGATTAAACCCAGCGATTCCCGGAGTACAGGTGTCAACCGCGCGCAATTTCTGCGCGCCACTGCCGCCGCCACGGTGGCCGCGACGCTTGGCAAGGCCGCGTTTTCTGCATCTCAAGATACCCAGGCAGGCAAGATGATCACACGCAAGATTCCCAGCACAGGCGAACTTCTCCCCGTGGTGGGGTGTGGAACCTGGCAGGGTTTTGACCATGCGCAAGGCTCTGCCGAATACGCGCGCCTGCCAGGCGTGGTGGACGCGCTTTTCGAGGCTGGTGGCACTGTGCTGGACAGCTCACCCATGTATGGCCGCTCCGAAAAAACGACCGGAGAGCTGCTGGCTAAATCGAAGCATCGCAGCGACGCATTCTTGGCAACCAAAGTCTGGACCTCTGGGCGTGAGGCAGGTATCCGGCAAATGGAGCAGTCCCTTGCTTTGCTGGGCGTCGACAAGCTGGACCTGATGCAGGTTCACAATTTAGTCGACTGGCAGACCCACCTGAAAACTCTTCGAGACTGGAAATCAAAAGGGAAAATTCGCTATATAGGCATCACGCATTACACCCCTTCGGCGTTCCGCGAAGTAGAGCAAGTGATCAGACGTGAGCCGTTGGACTTCGTACAGATCAACTACGCTTTTGATGATCAAAGCGCTGCCAATGCTCTGTTGCCTCTGGCTGCAGACAAAGGCGTGGCCGTGCTGATCAACAAACCCTTTGGTGGCGGCGCATTGCTGAGGGAACTGCGAAACAAGCCCTTGCCGGATTGGGCCAAGGAAATAGACTGTGCAAGCTGGGCTCAGGTGCTTCTGAAGTTCGTGCTCAGCCACCCAGCAGTAACCTGCGTCATTCCAGGAACCAGCCGCCCCGAACACATGGCAGACAACGCCAAGGCCGGGAGCAGCAGCATTCCTGATCCTTCATTCTGGCGAAATCGCTCCCTCGGCACTTAAGGGCACTTCAGGTTGGTGCCCAGTCACAGCGGATTGGCCTTTTACTCAGCTTTCAGGGTCATACCCAAATTCGCGCAGTTCCTGCGAACAGCGACAAGCTTTGGCGATCTTGGCCGCCCACTCAATCGCGGCTTCGCGTGAGGGAAGTTCGAGAACGCAGAAACCACCGTCGAACTCTTTCGTCTGGGGATAGGTACCGTTCACCACTGAGCCGTCTGAGGCAACCATCAGTGGCGCCATATTTCCGTTAATTCCCCCACCAAAGACGTACACGCCAGCAGCCTTGGCCTCCCGGATGACATCGTGCGAAGCTTCGCTCACGGCAGCGAGCTCCGCAGGCGAAACCTGCATTGCACTAGCAGGAAATGAGATAAGGTATTTCGTCATGGTTTGAGTGGCGTGTTGCAATCCTTGATGCCCGGAGCCAATTCATCCTCCTAGGCAACAGTTCCCACCTATTCTAGATTTTTCCTGGCAGATGAAGCCTCGCCTCTAGTTGTTCAACGAATGGACGCTATGCCGTCTGTTCGTTCTTGCCATTCGCTACAACTCAACCTCTCTCGCGCCACCTGCATGGCTCAAGGTTTTCAGCATCTGGTCATACATGGCATCCACCGCCGCTGAGCTGCGCGATTGTTTGCTGCGCAGCGCAGCCACCTCCATTGAAACAAGCTCGGGCAATTCAAAGCCCACAGGCAGGTTGCTCAAGATCTGCAGGTGAGCTGGCACACTACAACGCGTAAACACGGCAACAGCCAGCCCACTCTCCACGGCTGCCAGCTGCCCTGCCAGGCTCGAGCTGTGGTACACCACGCGGTGTTCCCTGCCCTGGGCTGTCAGACTGGATAGAGCAGCTGTTCGTGCCATGCTCCCCGCTTCATAGACTGCAATAGGCAAGGGACTTCTGCGCCAAACTTCGTACTGGGGCGAGCCCACCCATACGAGTGGCTCATGAAACAGCAGGCGCCCTCGCTGTGGTTTGTCTCGTGAAACCAAGGCCAGATCCAACTCACCGCGCACCACCTTGGGAATCAGTGACGTAGATTGCTCGCAGGTCAATTCGATCTCTACCCCCAGATAGCGGCCTGCAAAACTTCGCAGCATGGGCGTGAGATAGCGAAAGGCATAGTCGTCCGGAACGCCCAGCCGCACGTTGCCTGAAAGGTCCGGGCCCAACAACGCCGTTTGCGCTTCGGTTTGCAAGGCCAGCATGCGTCGCGCATAGCCGAGCAGTTCCGTACCAGCCGGTGTCAATTGCAAGTGGCGAGGCCCTCGCAGCAACACGGGCTTGCCCAGGGCCATCTCCAGCTTCTTGATCTGCATGCTGACGGCTGCCTGAGAGCGGTACAACAAGGGGGCCGCCGCAGAAAGAGAGCCCGTATCCACCACAACCACAAAAGCACGCAACCAGTCGATCTGCAAGTCGGGGTATTTCATTTTCTTCTCACATTCGATTATCGAATAATACATCTACGATTTATTTGCTTTACCAAACCTCCCCGTCACAGGAACATCTTGGTATGCAGAACCAAGTTCAGGGGACCGCGCTCCCTCTAGCAGACAAGCTTGTAGAAAGCCATCACCGGCAGAGGCAGGGCCAATGGCTGCTCATCGCTGGCGGGTTGCTACTGGGCACCGTAGGTGTATTTGCAGAAGAAGCCAACCAGCCCCCTCTGATCACTGTCTGGTTCCGCTGCGCATTCGGCGCGTTGGCTTTGCTGGCTTGGGGCCTTGCGACAGGCCGGACGTCGGAACTCCGTATCCGAGGAAAAAGCCGGTGGATTGTGCTGGCCACCGGCGGCTTCATGATCCTCAACTGGGCACTGTTCTTTGCGGCCATTCCTCTAACATCAATCGGCATGGCCACCATCGTGTTCCACATACAACCGGTGTGGCTCATTGTCTATAGCGCAGTGGTCCTGCATGAAACCGTGCCCACGCGGCAACGGCTTGCCACCGTGGTGGCGCTGAGTGGTCTTGTCCTCACCACAGGGCTCTGGGACAACAACTCCATTGAGGCAAGGTCTGGCCAGGACTACGTCGTCGGCTTGCTCCTCTGCCTGGGTGGCTCATTAAGCTATGCCGCCGTGACCATCCTGGCCAAGCGCGAGAAAGTGGTCAGCTCTTTCGCCATGGCCTGGTGGCAGTGCGCGGTAGGCGTGGTGGTGTTGGCGTGGGCTCCCCTCATCTACGGATGGCCCCATGAGCCTTCCACGTGGGCCTGGCTGGCGGGTCTAGGTATCTTGCATACCGGCCTGGCCTATGCAATTTTGTTTGCAGGCATGACTCGCTTGACGTTGGGCAGGATAGCCGTATTGCAGTATGTGTACCCATTGAGCGCTGTGCTGTTGGATTGGGTTATCTACGGCAGAACTCTGGACACCATTCAACTCGCGGGCGTTGGAGTGATGGGAATTGCACTGTTGGCGATAAGAAGCCGATAATTTTGGTGTCCCCAGCGGGAACACGCCGAACACCCTCTTATCGGACCAAAGCAGGCCATGCACCGCACTGCCTTAAAATCACTGTTCTGACGAAAGAACCGTCATGGCAGCGGCTGTGAAAGGCTTTCATTCTTGCAACCAAAGGTGGTGAAGATGAGCAAGCCCTTTATTTCCCTGTGTCCAGAGATCACTCGGACCCACGCGCTCACGTTAATGGACTGGCTGGAGGACGAGGGCGTCACCCGCTATCTGAGCGATTCGCGTCATGTCTCCCGGTTCATTGAACAAGTCATTGGTCGGGTCCAATTGCCGATCCTGACTCATCTGTTCAACCAGGGCGGCCGTTTCTTCATGGCCTACGACCGGCATGACGTACCGGTCGGCTTTGTCCGCCTCGTCAAGAGCGGCTCGGACTGTGAAATGGTCCTTGTCATAGGCGACAGGAACAACTGGGGCCGCAAACTGGGCGCCAGCGCCATTCGCGAAGGCATGAAGCTCGCCTTCTTCGACATGCGGGCAGAAAAGCTGATCGCCAAGATCCACGCAGATAACGCCCGTTCGCTAACGGCTTTCCTGCACTCTGGCTTTGTGCTTGAGAGCGAAACGCCCACCTTGAAGGCTTTTTCTATTCATTCAGAGCGCTATCTTCGACTCTTGCGAGAAAGCACTGCGGACGGATCTTCTGGCATTTACATCACGGAAATCGACAAAGCCCGGCTCGGCCAATTGCTTGCGCTAGAGCAAGGACCGCAGATCGTTGATCTGGAGCATGAAGTTGAGCGAGCCATCGTCGTGGATCCGCGGCGAGTCGCGCGAGACGTGGTCACCATGAATTCCAGGGCAGTTCTACATCTGGATGACGAAAGAATGGAAGTGGACCTGGTCTACCCGCAAGATGCAGATGGCAGCACCGAAAAGCTTTCGGTTTGCTCTGGAGTTGGCACCGCCATCCTGGGCTACAAGGAAGGCGATGCGATCGACTGGCGAGTTTCAGACCGGACCCGCCGCATTCAGATCGACAAGGTGCTCTACCAGCCGGAAGCTGCAGGCGACTTCCACCTCTGAATGAAGGCGCGCCCAAGTGCGCTTGGAGCAAGTCGTCGGACTGCTGAGTTGAAGAAATGACTCCGGTGCGAAAAAGGCATCAGGTGAAAAGCGCTATGTACACCGCCCCCAGCATGAGCACGGCAAGACAACAAGCAGCATAAGGAAGCAAGGTCTTGTAGACCAGACGCTCCTGACCGATTCCGTGCGCGAGGCCTGCGGCAATGGTCATCCGAACAGGAGAGAAGATACTCATCGCAGTGCCTGAGACATGCTGCAATGCGGCGACGGCGGGCACGCTCAGACTGGCCTGGGCAGCCAGAGCGAGTTGTGATGGCATGAACAGGCTGTTGGGCGCGTTGCCGCTGTTGGTCAGAATACCGAACGCACTGGAGACCAACGGTGTGACCAGAATGGCCTTTTCATGCAGAGCAGCAAACATAGCCTGTGCACTGGCCCCCGAGATGCCTGCCGCTGACAAGACTTCCGCCATCATGGCAAACAGGAACACGGTCAACACCGCATGTTTGCCTGTCGCCCATGCTGCAGTAGCTTCCAGAGGGATGAGCTGGCTCTGCCTGCGGATCAATGCGGTGGCAACCCCACCGACCAATAGCCAGGAGCCGGCGTGAAAAAGAGGGGACCACGCGGGGAGGTCCACAAACGGTGCGACCCTGAAGAAGCTGCCAAGTACATCCTTCAAACCTGGCAGCAAACGAGTCAGTACCAGTGCGCTGATCAGCGTCACATACGGCATGGCTCGTAATGCGGTCTTCCTGGCCCGGGCCACGTCAGGCTTTTCATCGATCAAGTAACGCAGCAAAATCAAAGGGCCATAGGCGGCAAGAAGAGCCGTTTCTGGCCCGAGATGCCAGGTGGCAAAAGCCAATAACACCAAGCCTGTGGCAATCCATGCAGCTTCACGGATGCATTCGCCTTTTGCTACCTCCCAGCCTGCGGCGCGCATGGTCCGCCAGAACAACGGCAGCCATATCAGCATGAACAAGCTAACGGGCAGCATCAAGTAAAGCCCTAGCTCTGAGGCCGGAATGCGAGCATAGGCAGCCGCCAGCAGGGTTCCACTGCCCATGGCACCCCAGGGAATCATCGTTTGGCTCAGCAGCGCAAAGACCATGAGATACCGGGGAGCGAAGCCCATGGGACGAATCAAGGTCACAGTGCCCAGCATTCCGGCCCCAAAGCCAGTGGCTGCCTCAGCGAATGGTCCCACCAGGAAGCAGGCGAAGAACAGCCTACGACGCCTTGCCAGGGGGGATTCGTTCAGAGCTGCCGGTCCCTCCCCGCTTGCTGGATTCCGGTTATGCGCTGCGATTCGCCAGAAGAAAAGCCCACCCAGGATGTAAGGCGCTATCGTGGCGCCAATCCAGAGTCCGCGCGCGAGCGCATGGATCAATTGATCGATTCCGAAAGCCGTCGGCCCAGTGATCGCCGCGATGGGAATGGCTGACAACAGACCGAGTACAGCGGAGCTGGTCATGCTGACGCGACCGCTGCAAATGGCCAGAACCATGACGAGCGCGGGCATTGACCATAGCAAATAGGTCATTCAAGCCAGCGTGAAGCACACTTAATCATCTGGCGATGGTAGCGGACAACCGTGCCCATCTAAGGCGAGAACAGCAGCCTCTGAAATTCCTTGCGGGTCTTCACTCCCACTCGCGTATAGATCTGCCGCCGGTGATAAGTCGCGGTATTGGAGCTAATGCCCATGCGCGTAGCGATCTGCTCCTCGGACAGGCCTTGCACCAGCCAGTAGGCCAGCTCATGCTGGCGTTGCGGCAACCCCAGCGCACGCAGCCCGGAGAGCAAATGCGCCACACGCGGCACCCGCTGCGTGATGTGGATGCCCACTGCCCGGCCCTCGCCAGTGGCGTCGGCCATCTGCGTGGAGCGCACCGTGAAGGCGCCGCTGGCGTTGTACAGCTGCAGTTCTGGCAATGCGGGGGATGGATTTCTCAAGCTTTTGACCGCGGGCTGCTGTACCGATTGGAGCCGCATCAGCAGTTCCTGCAACGCAGGAGGCAGTTCGCTGCGGCGGTACCAGCGGAGTCCGAAGGCTAGCGCCATCAGTCGGTCGGCCTGAGGCGACGACCATAGCAGCCGACCCTGCGGGGTAGCCACCAACATAGCGTTGTCGTGCACCACGCTTTCCTGGGTATCGCGCTCTCCGGACTGCAGGATGCGCGCCAGCCAGGGCTCAAGCCCGGCCAGCAGAGCAATATCCACGGGTGTGAAGCGCGGCGCGCCGGGTTTTCGGCATAGCTTGAGCGAGCCCACGCCCTGCCCCTGCGGCGTGCGCAGCACCAAGCTTAGAAAGTCCTGCAGCTCCGAAGGTCGCGCCACCTGGTTGTAGAAATCGCTGCCAATGAATACGCTCCTGGGCACGGAGATGAGCTGCTCCATCTCCAATACCCCATGCTCGTGCCGCACGGCGGAGGCGAAGTCGTGCGAGCTGTAGTTGACGACCTCATGTTCCAGCGCAGCCATCTGCGGATCAAAATAGCGGTGCATCCACTCACGTGCGACTGAAGGCTCTATGTACGCATCCAGAGCCCCGCTGGCATCGGGATAGAAGTAAACGCCCGTATCGAAGCCGATCAGGCGGTGCAACTCGTGAAGCACTGGCTCAATGAGTGCCTGCCCACTGAAATCCAGGCAGGCCATTAGCTGTAAGCGCTCGATCGCCTGCTGATGAATTTGGGAGCGTGCCATGGGTGATGGGACTAGGTGCTGCATCTCTGCGGTGCAAACAAGAACGCCTGTAGTTCCTGCCGATTCTGCACCCCTAGCCGTGTGTACACCTGCCGGCGATGGTAGGTGGCCGTATTCGCACTAATACCCATGCGCGCGGCAATCTGCTCCTCAGGCAAGCCTCGCACCAACCAATAGGCGATCTCATGCTGACGCTGCGGCAGGCCCAGGGCGCGCAGTGCGGGCAGCAATTTGGTCACGCGCGGCACGCGCTGTGTGATTTCTATACACACCGCCCGGCCCTGGCCTGCGGCCGACTCCATCAGCGTGGCACGCAGCGAGAAGGTCCCACTGGCATTGTGCAGATCCAGTTGGGGCGGTTTCGGGAGACTAGCGCCCTGGCAGGTGTACTCCAGGCAACGCTGCAGCGCCTGCAACGCAGGGGGCAACTCACCGCGCCGATACCAGCGCGGCTCGAAGGCCAGAGCCAGCAACCGGTCGGCCTCGGGCGACGTCCACAGGAGCTGTCCCTGCGGGGATGCCACCAGCATCGCGTGGTCATGCACCACGCTATCGTCCGTATCCACCTCGCCGAGCTGTAGAACACGCGCCAGCCAGGGCTCCAGCTCCGCCATCATGGCGACGTCGTCCGGGCCGAATCGCGGTGCCTGCGGTCCGCGATACAGCTTGAGCGCCCCAACACCTGCGCCCTGTGGCGTACGCAGCACCAGACTCAGGCAGTCCAGCAGCTCGGCCGGACGCAACGCCAAGTTGTAAAAATCGCTGCGCAACAGCTCCCCAATCGGCACGGTGATGAGCTGCTCCATCACCTGCGGCCCATGGTCTCCACGCACCGCCGCTGCAAAGTCGTGCGCACTACGGCGGATCACCTTGCGCTCGCTGGCCATGATCTGCGGGTCGAAGTAGGTGTGCATTACATCGCGCGCCAACGAAGGTTCGATGTAGGCATCCAGCACGCCCTCGCTGCCAGGGTAGAAATAACCCCCCGTGTCAAAAACGATCAGATGATGCAGCTCATGCAACAAAGCCTCGATCAGCTGCGGACCGTTGAAATCCAAGCAAGCCATGTGCTGCACGCGCGCCAGGGCTTGTTGCTGAACTCGAGAAAGAGACATGGTGTGAATCACTAGGTTGTTAACGCACTTTGTAACAACCTACCACATCCACTGCACTCTCCGCCCCACCCCAAGGGGTAGGGATAAGTATTCACCGGCAGAAAAAAGGTGAAACTCCTAAGGGTCAGTGCCCTCCTCTGCGTCGGACGAAGGCCAGGATTGCCAACGTCAGGCCTAGCAGAGCCAGAGGGCTGTTCGCCGGCACCGGCACCAGGCTACCGGGGCCGCCGGGCGGGGAAAAACCATCAGTGTTAGTCAGGTCGAAGGTTTGTGTAATAGGTTCCTCAAGCACAGTCTCATACACCACGGCACTGACTTGATACGACCCCACCGTTCCATCGGCGGTGGCCGTGACTTCCGCGAAGCCATTGGCATCGGCCAGTGCGCTTTCGCTAGACAACACCGCCCCGCCAGATGCAAGGAAATAGACACGGACTTGGGGCGTAACACTGCCATCCCACCCCGTGACCTTCACGCGCAGTTTCTGGCCAAAAGTGGTGTTAATTGGCGTGCTTTGGGGTGTGCCACTCGCAGCTGTCATGAACTTGGGCAGATCCGCAATGTTTCTCAGCAGATGGCTTTGGGGGCTGACCAGCGCACTGCCTTGCACACTGGCTTTGACAGAATAGGTGCCCACAAACCCGTTGGCTGTCGCGCTCACCTGGGCGTCCCCTGCTGAGTTGGTCACCGCTGTCAGTGCGGAGAAACTCGCCGTGGCACCCGATGCGGCATCAGGTGTGATGGCAAAAATAACCGTGGCGCCTTGCACCGGATTGCCAAAAAAATCTTGCACATGTGCGGTGATGGGTCCGGAAAACGGCTGGGTGACGTACGCCCACTGCGGTGTGGACACGTCAAAATCAATCGCGGCAGCGGCTCCAGCGGGGGCGGAGTTCGACAGCTTGAACGACGCTCCCGTCGTGCCAGGCGCTGTGGCACTAACGGTGTAGGCACCAGACATGCCTGTGGCTGTGGCCGTGACCGCCGCGAAACCGTTCGCATCGGTGACCGCTGTGGACGAAGAAAGCACCACACGTGACGGTACGCTGGGGCCGCCAAACGTCACCGCGACACCGGCCTTCGGATCGTCCGCAGCGTCGGTCAGCCGCACTTGCAACTGCGTGCCAAAGGCCGTATTGACCAGGGTAGTTTGGTTGTTGCCTGCAGTCACCGCCAGACTATTCGTGTTGGTGTTGCACAAATCAAAGATCGGCATATTGCCCAGCACGCCAATGGTTCCCTTCATCTCATAGCAACCCATCACGCCATTGGCCACTGGGGTATAGCTAAAAATACCTTGCGCATTGGTGGTGCCCGAACCGGTAGACGCGACAGGCAGGCTGGGTCCCGGATTCACCGGGGTAATGCTCACTGCCATGCCAGGCACACCTACGCCATTGCTGTCGAGCACCTTGATCGTCAAGGGTTGCGCAAAACTGGTGTTGAAAACCGTGCTCTGCGGCGTGCCGGTAGTCCCGACTGACGCAGCAGCGAGGGCAATCGTTTTAAAAACAGCAATTTTCCCGGCACCAGGGCCTGATGTCACCAGATCAGCACGACCATCACGGTTGACATCAATGGCAGCGAGCATGCGGGTGACCGAGTAACCAACATGCTCGTTTAACACAAAGCTGTGGTTGGCTTGCTGCAGCCCTACATTGCCATCGGAAATAACGTCCAGCCGACCATCGCCATTTACATCGGCAATGATGATCCGTCCCATATCACGTTCGCCGCCACCAGATAGCCCTGTAGCATAAAGTTTTATGGAGGGCAAGAAAATACCATTTCCAACACCCTTGGCCATCCATACGCCTTGGCCGTAGGAATTCTGCATCAATATATCCATTTTTCCATCACCGTCTATATCAGCTACCTCAATATCCTCGAGGTCGGTGGCACCAGTACCTACTCCAAGCAAATCTGCTTGCGGTAAAAAACCTCCATTCCCCAATCCTTTTAGCCATGAAATATTCGTTCCTTCGTAGCTTCCACGAAAGACCAGATCAACTTTTCCATCACCATCAATATCAGCCAAATGTGATGTTCTTATGGAGGAGCGAGCAGCATACCCACTGCTAGTCACTTCATATTGCCCGATCAATATGAAGTTTCCTAACCCCACATTTTGCAAAACTTCAAAATAGTCCGTTCCACCAAAGTTACCTGCCTCATGCACGCCAACAACAATATCCAATTTCCCGTCGTGGTTGAGATCGGCAAGGCTCGCATTAAAGGCACCAGTATCTGCATCCGCAAGAGGAGGTCTTTGAATAACAAATGCATTGAAATCACCGTTATTGTTACCCGATCCTTTTAATACTGAAATCCCCAGAGAATCAGTAATAACTAGGTCAATCTTGCCATCTCCATCCACATCACCGGAAGAAATGCTCCTAGGTGCTTGCAAACCGAACACCAGGCTATTGAAGTCACGCGTGAGCGCCATGCCGCCAATGGGCGTTCCGTGATATATAAGCAACTGCGAGGTGTTTTCATTGAGAACAGCCAAGTCGGGGTAGCCGTCATTATTGAAGTCAGCGCTGACCCCGGCTGTTGAGACGTTAGGAGCGTTGCTTGCGCTATTGGCCTGTAGACCCGCCGGCCCATAAATAATGGCCGCTTGCGCTGGCAGCGATACCGCGCAGAACGCGGCAGTTGCCGCCATACTGGCGGCAACGCGTTTGGCCCGGTGTATCCACCTGCTTGCTGTAGTGAAAGTTCTCATTGCTCTTAAATCCAACTGTATGACTGGTATCAGTCTAGGAAGTTAAGTGCTACAGCGCCCCACCCCCAGGGGTGGGTTCAATTCGAGATCACTCCACGGTATTAGAAAACACCCTCCCAGGGGTAGCAGACCGCAACAGAAGGAATGCCAGTTTGCTGGGCTTGCGGGAGACTGTTCCGGGCAGCTTCCGCCAGAAGAGTACACTCCAGACATAAATAAGAACCATTCCTATTTATATTCATGGTTGCCGCCCCCCTCCCCTTGCACACTGACGTGCAAACACTCTATCTCGATCATCACAGCTGGTTGCTGGGATGGTTGCGCAAACGCCTGGGCAGCGCTGCAGATGCAGCCGATCTCGCGCACGACGCTTTCTTGCGGCTGATCGTTAAGCCAGCTCCACGGGGGTTTGCCAGCGAGGGAGAGGCGCGTGGGTATCTGCGCACCATGGCTCAAGGGATGTGCATCAACCTCTGGCATAGGCGCGAAATCGAGCAAGCCTGGCTGGATACTCTGGCCGGCTATCCGTTGGCCTTCGCCCCCTCTGCAGAACGGCAAGCCATTGTGCTGGAAGCGTTACACGAAATTGGCACACTTCTGCTAGGCGCGCCGCCCAAGGCTGCCAGGGCTTTTCTTCTATCCTCTGTGTGCGAAATGAGCGCCCAGGAAGTGGCCGCAGACCTGGGCGTTTCCACGCGGATGGTGCGTAAGTACGTAGCGCAGGTCATGCTCCGTTGCATGCAGGCACAAGCCAGCCAAACGGTAACCGGCCTGCTTCAGGACTCGTGATCCGCGCCTGATGAACACGCCTTCCCATGTCGCCATGCAGCAAGCGGCCGATTGGTACGCATTGCTGATTTCGGGCGAAGAAACAGCCAACGACCGGGCACGCTGGAAAGCTTGGTTAGTAACCAATCCGGAACATCGCCAAGCCTGGAGCTATGTGGAAACAGTCAGTCAGCGTGTATTGGCACCGCTGCAGGACACCCCGGACCCCCATTTGACCGCAGAGAACCTTCACTCTGCCAACACCCGCACCTGGCGCCGCCGCCATGTGCTCACCGGGGTGGTGGTGGCCACCAGCGCGAGTGCGCTGGGCTGGATGGGTTGGCGCAGTTCACCAGGCCCCTGGGTACTGGCTTTGGGAGCCGATCACCGCACGGGTGTAGGCGAAATACGCGAGATTCAGTTACCCGACGGCACCCGCGTCTGGCTCAACACCGCCAGCGCATTCAATCAACAATACAGCGCCGACTTCCGGCGCTTGCAGCTGTTGACTGGAGAATTCCTCGTCGACACCGCTGCGGATGACTTCAAGCGCCCGTTCATCGTTGAGACACCTCAGGGCCGGTTGCGTGCCCTTGGAACCCGCTTTACAGTCCGGCAAGACAACGAGCAAACCGTGCTTGCGGTGTATCAAGGAGCGGTTGAAATACGTACCGCCGCGAGCGGTGATGTCAAAACGATTGGCGCAGGTCAACAAACGCGCTTCAACGCGCAAGGCATCAGGCCACTGACATCTACCGACCAATCAGGTGCCGCGTGGAGTCGCGGCGCTCTGGTGGCGCTGGACATCCCTCTGATCGAAGTGGTGGAAGAACTGCGCCGCTACACGCACCAGCACATTGGTGTGGACCCCGCCGTTGCACAGCAGCGGGTATTTGGTTCGTTTCCTCTGCACGATGTAAACACCACACTGAATCTTCTGGCACATGCCGCCACATTGCGGGTGCGTCGCACGCTGCCGTGGTGGGTCACTTTGGAACCGTTGTGAACCCGTGTTGATGCGGCTCCCGAGCAGCATCTCTTTTTCACTTGACGCTCCCGCGCTACCGCCTGCCAGTCTCGTCACTAGCCCATCACCAGATGAAAAACGTTGGCAAAGAAACCATCTTCAGGAAAGTTTGAAAAAATTGCAGAAATGGTTCCGCTTTTTTTATCTGGGCTGATTTACCTAGTGAGAGAGGGCCACATCCAAGAGCGACAGCCACCGTATAGCAGGCAGCCAGATCGAAGCAGGAAATGAGGCGCTCGCCATTTCTCCACATTTCTTGATCAAGACCAACACCATGCTTCGTGGTTCTCAATCCTGCATTGCCTTTGCCTTGCGGCCTATTACAACTGCCCTGCACATAGCACTGGCAAGCGGTTCATTTCTGGCAATAACGTCTCCCGCACATGCGCAGACCGCTCCGTCGACCGTACGGACCTATGATATTCCGTCCGGACCACTCCCATTCGCACTCACGCAATTTTCGGCTGAAGCCGGTATTCATCTCGCGGCGTCGAGCAGCCTGACCCAAGGCAAAGCCAGCCCGGGATTGAAGGGCGAATTCAATGTAGCCAGCGGCTTGGTCGCGCTGCTGGCAGGCACGGGCCTGCAAGCTATCCCCTTGAGCGGCGGCGGATATGGGCTGAGGGCCATACCCGCATCCAAAGTCGCTGTGGACGATTCGAACTCAATCACCGAAGCGGGTGAAGTGCAACAACTGGCCACAGTAACGGTTACTGCGCGTACGCAGAACAACCTGACAGCCCCCACAAGGCAGGTCACCGTTTTGGAGGCCGAGGAGATTCAGCAGCTCAGGCAAGGTTCAGACAGTCTTGCCACCATGCTCAGCAAAGTGGTTCCAGGTATGGCGGATTCCAGCCATACCATCACCGACTATGGGCAGACGCTTCGCGGCCGCAACATGCTGGTGCTGATAGATGGCATTCCTCTCAACACCAACCGTGATTCATCCCGGAATCTGGCTAACATCAACCCTGCAGATATTGAGCAGTTAGAAGTGTTGCGTGGCAGCAGCGCCATCTACGGCAGTGGCGCAGCAGGCGGCATCATTGCCATTCAAACGAAGAGACCCTCAGGCGAGGCCAAGGCCGAAACCACCGTGACCGGCCTAAGCCCACTCTCCAGGCTGGGAGGTTCGGGCCTTGGCGGTGAAGTGCAGCACTATCTCTCCGGTGGAAACGACAAGCTCGACTACTCGTTCAGCGTGGGTGGTCGGCGAATTGGCGGCTCATTCGATGCCAAGGGCGATCGTATTGCACCGGAGCCCAGCCAGGGCGATTTGTTCGACTCCAATGTCTACAACGCTTCCGCAAAAGTGGGCCTCAAGATCGATGCCAACCAGCGGCTGCAGCTCTCCGCCAGTCACTACAACGCCAATCAGGACACTCGCTACGCCTCTGATCCCTCCGTGGCCCGCTTGCCGCCTGGCACCGCTGCAGCCCGCCCTATAGAAGGGCTGGTGCTTTCAGATCAGAATCAGATCAAGAACACTTTGCTTGGCCTGGACTATGAGAACCGGGACATCGGAGGAAGCAAGCTCGCCGCGCAACTCTATTACCGGGATTTTTTCACCCGGTTCTCGCCTTTCGATGCGCGTGCGGTTCCCGTGCGTGGCGCCAATATCGATCAGGCCATGCAGAACTCAAAAGTATTTGGCGGCCGGCTCACCATCAAGACTCCAATGGGGCAAGAGAAGAAAACCTTGCTCATCTGGGGTGCTGACTTCAACCATGAGCGCACGGACATGCCCATTGACGTGTTCGACCCCAAGGCATACGACGCCAGCGGTGGCCTCGTCTTCAACAAGACTGGCCGCTTGATCTACATGCCGCCCATTACCACCAGCAGTTTTGGCGGCTTTGCGCAGTTGCAGCATAAATTCAACGAAAAATGGTCTCTCGAAGGCGGTGCGCGCTATGACCGGGCAGAAGCGCGTTTCAATGACTTCACGCCGCTCTCTCAGTCGAAGTTGGCTACTCCACAGTCTATTGCGGGAGGTACGGTCAAGTATGGCTCTTCGACGTTTAACCTGGGTACCGTGTTCACGCCTGTCAAACGCCAGGAGTTCTATGCTTCCTACAGTCAAGGCTTCGAATTGCCGGATATTGGAGTCGTGGTGCGCAACGCCACACTTGGATTTGACATAGGCAACTCCAATCTTCAACCCATCAAGACCAACACTTTTGAACTCGGTTGGCGCGGCAAATTCAACAACGTCCAGGCGAACCTGAGCGTCTTCCAATCTCAATCCAATCTGGGAGCCGTTCAAAGCTTCAATAATGGGCTTACGCTGCTGCGCACCAAAGAAAAGATTCACGGACTGGAAGCCGGCCTGGATTACTTCAGCACAGACGATCGCTGGAGCCTTGGGGGCACTCTCACCTGGATGAAAGGCCGCGAACTGCTGCAGACCGCGAGCAACTACCAAAGCATGACCGGCTTCAGAATTCCTCCCCTCAAACTGACGGCGTATGTGGAATACAGGCCGAATGCGCGTTGGAGCCATCGGGTTCAGGCTACTTCCTACGCATCCAGGGATTACCGCTTGGACGGGAAAACGAGTTTCGGCCGCTACGACACCCAGGGCTACACCACAGTGGACCTGATCAGCCAATGGAAGATCGATTCAAAGAACCGGCTTTCATTCGGAATTGAAAACTTGTTCAATCGCCACTACTACCCACTCTACAGCCAACTTCTCAGAAGCAACAACAACACCAGCCGCCTTCCGGCGGCAGGCGCTGTGCTGAAAATCAGCTACACGCACGTGTGGTGATCGGGTGCGCGCCCTGCTCCGCAGGCTGCACCGCTGGTGCGGCCTCAGTGTCGCGATCGTTCTGTTGGCAAGCAGCCTCTCGGGAAGCTTGATAGCGTTCGAACACGAGCTGGACTCCTGGCTCAACCCCGAGCTTTTCTATACGGAAACAGCCCGGGCAGCACTACCGCTTGATGCGTTGATTGCCAAAATCGAAGAGCAAGATCCAAGACTGCGCGTGACGCAAATGCCGTTGGACACACAGCCAGGGCAAGCGCGCGAGGTACACGTAGAACCGAAAACCATCACAGGCCCCCACCGAGCATCCATTGGTTTTGATCGTCTGTTCGTAGACCCCACGACAGGCCGTATGCTTGGGTCGCGTCAGTGGGGAGTGTGGCAATGGGATCGTGCTCACCTGATGCCGTGGATGAACCGCTTTCACCGCAGCCTTACCCTGCCGGGCCGCATAGGAAATCAACTGCTGGGCTCGGTGGCAGTGGTGTGGCTGTTCATATCTTTGGCAGGCCTCTACCTCACGCTGCCGGCCAAACTGAAAACGAGCAAGGCATCAGAGCTAGGTACGAGACAACCGAAGGTCACCACCTACTGGAGTCGATGGAAGCCAGCGTGGAAGATCAAAGGAGGAACCAAAGGCTTTCGGAAAATCAATGATCTGCACAGGGCCACCGGTTTATGGGTACTGCCGCTTACCTTGTCCACCGCATTCACCGGTATCTACCTCAATCTTGGGAACGAGCTTTTCAAACCAGTAGTCAGCCTGTTCGGCCCCATCACGCCACACCCTTTCACCACCATACCCAAGGCTTCAACACCATTGGCCAAGTCGCCAGTACTTTCTCCTGAGCAAGCCCTCGATCGAGCCCGCGCGCTATTGCCAGATGAAGCGCGTGACTATGAAAATTGGTACTTGGGTTATGACGCCTCACGAGGTCTGTATCGCGCTGCGTTTAAGGAGAACGGACTGCGTGAGCATGTTTTTCGAGTTCGGTATGAACAGATATTCGTTGACGACGAATCCGGCAATTTGCTCAGCCGCTTTGGATATATCAGCGGATCAACTTCTGATCGCTTCCTGGTGTGGCTTTATCCTGTTCACTCCGGGAAACTCCTGGGAGTGCCCGGACGTTTAGCGATCAGTTTGGGCGGATTGTTCGTGGCACTGATCTGCGCGACCGGTGTGCTGCGCTGGGCAAAAAGAACGAGTGCCAAGGCTTGACGTGTCTTTGTGGTGGCCCGCGAGATGTGCGCCAAGCTCCTGACATGCAGTGTTGATTTTATGATCGGATCAGAGCTGACTCGCATCACCTTGCTCTGCTGGAGGGCTGCCCTCAGGCAAACGTCAGCAGCCTCTTAGGGTTCTCCACCAGGATTGCAGACTTCTCCTGTTCAGTGAACCCATGGCGGTCCATGATCGGGATTACGTTCTCAAAGATGTGCCCATAGCCGTGGCCACCATTGCTGACGAGTCGGGTTTGATGGCAAATGTCATGGCTGATCACGATCTGCGCCAAATACCCACGGTCAATGAGGGTACGGATGTATTTCAGTCGCATTGCATCATTGAGCCCATCAATGTCGCCTAGCGAATAGTACGAGTGCTCCTGACCGAAAAGATCAAACTCCAAGACACAACCAGTGTCAGCGAGACGAAGAATTCTCTCGTTGTCAAAAATGGTCCGGTCGATGTGGCTGATGATCACCCGTTCAACAGGGTAGCCGTGACTGACCATGAAGTCGATCACTTCTTTCGGCTGATCTTCGTGCCGGCCGGGGTGTACATTCAGCGCAGCGCCGGTGTCGGCCTGTGCGATCAGCGCACCAAGCATGACTTTCTTCTCAAGGTCTGTCCAAGGCGCCTGGCATCCGATTTCGCCAATGATGCCGGCGCGAACGTCAGTGCCCCATGCACCTTCAAGAATCTGCGATCTGATTTCCTGGGCAAAGCTCTCAACCGAGCGGTCTCGATTGCTATCGTCCTGATAGGCATCAACGTAATGGCCGCAGCCCATCACTATATGGGCGCCTGTGCTTTCTGCGATATTTCTAAGGCCGAGCGGATCTGGCGCCAAGCCGCCATTGCTGAGTTCGACAATCGAATTACCACCCGCATCCAGCATGAGTTGAACTTCACGCGTCGCGGTTTCCCAGCTCCTGAAGATTTTATTTCTTGGAACCTTCAAGCGACCATAATTGATCTTGTAGCAGTTGCAGAGCGTAATTTCTGGCCCCTGATCCACAGCAGCTTTCTGCTCCGCGCTTCGGATGTCCCACAGCAAATGCTCGTGCATCAGCGTCTTACCCAGGGAATCCGGTTCTATCAGTCCGCGTACTGTTTGGATCTTCCCGCGAAGTTCCTCGCTCGATACCTTGGCCGTACCTTCAGCTAAAAGTTGATTGAACATGGCAGCAATCTCACTCGCTGGTTGCGCCTGAAGCGCGAACAGCCTTACCCCACATGTCGGTCTCCGCTTTCACGAAGCGGCCAAACTCGGCCGGGGTCATAGGTGAGGGGATGGCGCCCATCTGATCCAATTTCTGACGAACCGATGGCTCCGCCAGCGCTTTGTTGACAGCCGCGTTGAGCTTCATCACGATGTCAGATGGGGTACCCTTGGGAGCGAGCATGCCGAACCATGCCGAAACTGCATACTCGGGGTATCCAGCCTCGGCCACTGTAGGAATATCAGGAGCACTTGGGGATCTCTCACGGCTTGTGACTGCAAGCGCTCTCAACTTACCGGCGCGGGCATGGGGCAGCGCCGACGGCATGTTGTCGAAGCTCAACTGTACTTGGCCAGCGATCAGGTCTTGAAGCGCAGGCGCACTGCCCTTGTAAGGAACGTGCAGCATATCAACGCCCGCCTGAATCTTGAAGAGTTCACCTGCCATGTGGGTTGAACCTCCAGTACCCGCAGATGCAAATGCCAGCTTGCCTGGATTCTTCTTGGCGTATTCCACCAGTTCCTTCACATTCTTAATGGGAAGTGATGGGTTAACCACGAGCAAGTTAGGAGAGAGAAAAAAGTTGGCAACAGGTTCGAAGTCGGTCGTGATATCAAACTTGAGGTTCTTGAACAAAGTCTGATTGATCGCTGAGGTCACGGCAAACACCAGTAGCGTATATCCATCGGGCGCAGCAGCCTGAGCTTGAGCGGTAGCCAGGTTGCTACTCGCACCGGCCCTGTTTTCCACAACAAATGACTGGCCCAGGCTCTTGGTCAACTCAGCGGCAATGATGCGCGCCGCAATATCCGTAGTGCCGCCTGCGGAAAATCCCACCAACACTTTCACAGGGCGATCTGGATAGGCTGCGAATGCCGGTGGAGCAGCGCAGGCTGCTACAACCCCGAGGCCGAGCAAAGCGCGGCAAAGAAGCGGAAAACGCCAGAGTTTTTTCATCATGATTTCTCCTGTAAAAATGAAATCCAAAAGCTGAGTCAGACCAAAAGAAAGCTAAATTGGCTCCAGCGCGCAACGGGCCAGCACCTTGATGCCGTCGAGAAAATCCCGGATTTCCATGGATTCATGGACGTTGTGACTTCCGTTCTGGTTGCGGATAAGCACCATGCCTGCTGGCACCCCTGCTCTCGCAAACAAGGCTGCGTCGTGACCCACCGTAGGCATGGTCAACACCGCAAGCCCAAGTTCGTTAGCGGCTTTCTCTGTCTTCGAAATCAAACCTGCATCGAGCTGAACCGCATCTGTGCCGACCTTTGAACCAAAGTCGAAGGACACCCGAAATTCCCTCTCCAGGCGTGCCGCTTCGTTCAAGATGCGTTCATACAAGGCGTCCCGGACGGCGTTGTTAGTGCCCGCCACGTTAAGGCTGAACGTGACCTCGCCAGATACTTTTGTCAGTGCGTGTTCTGCGGCGTTGGTGGCGAAAACTCCGAAGTTGATGATCAGGTCGTCGTTGCCGCCAGCATCAATCAACTCCTGCCAGAACCGGTCCGCAGCAGCGACTAAATGCGCCGTCGCGATGACGGCGTCCTTGCGAAGATGACGCGGAGTTGCAGCAGAGTGCGCATACTCACCTCGGCAAGAAGCAAAAGGCCGGCGAATATTCCCCCTTATGGCCAACGCAGCGCCTATGGGAACGCCTTCGGCTTCCAGAAGTGGCCCCTGTTCAATATGAAGTTCCAGATAGGCTTTAACGCAGTTCAGGTCGAGCCTCTTCGTGCCGGCCGCAGCGGCATCAATGCTGACGCCGAGCTCGTGCAGGTGCTGCTGCAATGTCAGACCAGTCAAACTGTGCGTGAGAGATGTGAGTTGTTCGCCCGCGAACTCGCCTAGAAGCAGCCGGCTTCCGATGTAAGCAGTACCAAACCACGGACTCTCTTCCCCTCTGAATCCAATGGTTTTCAAGCTGAACTTGGGCACCAGACCACAGCGCTTGAGTGCCACCTGAAGAAGAACACCAGCCACCACCCCGGCTAAGCCGTCATAGTTGCCACCAATGGGAACTGAGTCCAGATGAGAGCCCATCAAGACAAAATTATTCTTGTCTTTGCCCTCGAGCTCGTACTCGAAATTGCCGACTGCGTCGGGACCACAACGCAGTCCTTCTGCTTCAGCAAACTCACGCAGGACGTTACCGGCAGTAGTCTCTTGCTCGCAATAGGCCGGCCGGGTGATTCCTTCTCCATCACGCGACGCCTCTGCAATCTTGAGAAAGAGCTGCTCAGCCACCTGAGCCAGCTTGTCTATCTCGGCGTCAAACTTCTTGAGCATCTGTATGTCTTCGTGGGTCATTTCGTAGGGGCCTGTCAGTAAAGGGATTGCCCCAACTCATTGGGTAAGCGCGCTTCGATCTCGCACGAAGCGTGCGACAACATCCGTCAGCCCGCTGATCTCTGCGTCGCCCATCGGCAGCGAGAGGTTGAACATTCCACGCCGCGCAGGCCAGTAACCTTGCTCAACCAAATCGAAATAGAACAAGTCGCGCAGCGGCAAGTTGCTGCCTACCAAGTCGCGGATGCTGCGGACCGGCCCCTCACACATATGCACGTTCATCATTGAGCCGATGCCCGTAAACTGCATGGGAAAACTGGCGTTGCTGGCAATCTCATTAAGCCGATTTCGCAGAGCGTCTCCGCGAGACGTAAGCGCTGCCGCAGCTTCGGGGGTGTACACCTTTGAAAGGCCAGCCACCCCCACGGACATCGTGAATACGTTGTTGTTAAAGGTACCAGCGTGCGCTATGTAGTCTGGGCGCAGGGGATTGAACCTTTCCATGATGTCGGCACGGCCACCAAAGGCGCCGAAGCTAAATCCACCGCCAATGTATTTTCCAAGCGTGGTCATGTCGGGCTCGATACCGTAGACGCCTTGAAGCCCCCCACCTGCCAAACGGGAAGTCTGAACTTCATCGAAGATCAGGATCACGCCACGGGCTTTTGTCCAGTCACGCAAGGCCCTGAGAAAGTCCGGATCAGCCACAATGCAACCGCCCGAGCCTTGCATGGGTTCAATGATCACGCAGGCGAGATCATCTTTATTCGCGTTCAGCAATGCCTCAGTTTCCTCCCAGTTGTTATAGGGGGCGCGCACAAAGTCAAAGGGAGCAGTCAAGGGGCTCACCTGCGCACCGAAGGTAAAGACACCGCCGTGGTATGCACCTTCAAATACGACGACCTTGTTTTTTCCACTGACCACGCGTGCGCTGGAGAGTGCATAAAGCGTGGCTTCGGTGCCGGAGTTGGCAAAACGAATCTGCGCTATGGATGGAAACCGATTGCAGATCAAGCTTGCCAGTTGCTCTTCTTGCTCGATGTGACCACCGCGCACCCACCCACTTTCCATGGCGAGCATCATGGCCTGTTTAAGGATAGGGTCAGAATGACCGTAAAGGCCCGCCGTGAACTCTCCTAGAAAGTCGGTATAGGTCTGACCGTCCAGTGAAGTCACCCGGCAGCCTTCGGCCGAGGCCAGCGTAATCGGGAAAGGGTCGCTGAAAAGAACCGTACGGGTGTTGCCACCCGGCAAAACGCGAGCCGCCTTTTGGTGCTGCGCCCAGCTCTTGGGATTGCTTGCGCGATAGCGGCTCTTGGCTTCGTCTATCGCATGCTGGATGGCTGTCGAACCGGAGGTTTGTGCTGTCATTGGGCAAATTGAAGTAAGTCGTCGGAAAACGACCGGGCATAAGGGAAAAATCTTCTAGGTAATTTCTACGTTCAGTGCTTTGTCCAGTCGTTCGCGGCGCTTGACCATGGCGACAGCAGAAGGGCCCAATCGGCGTGCGGCAGCCAGCAAAATAGTCTGAATTGCAAAGAACTGAGATGTCGCTGAATCGAAGTAAAAGGGTTCGTCAATGACGACCGAAGTGCCATGCTCAGGACCTACTTGAATTGGGGAATCCGCATCCGTAAGCGCCAGGATGGGCACTCCGTTTTCTTTCATGACTTCAACGGCTGCCACCACTGCGCGCGTGTACGGGCGGAAACTCACCGCGACCAACAAGTCATCAGGGGTGAGACTGGCCAGTTCCAAGGTGAGCCCCTGCCCCGGAACTCCCAAAATGGTCACGTTCTCGCGCAAAGTTCCAAGGTAGGTACCAAAAAAGTGGCTGAAGGCATAAGTGGCGCGCATGGCCAGTACATGCACATGTCTGGCTGAAACAATGGCATCGACCGCGCGCGTCACGGCATCGGCATCCAAGCTGTTTGCGAGTTTGAGCACACGTTGGCACTCAGACTGAGCGTGGATGCGAATCAACTCCTGCGGATCATCTATACCCACCGGCTCCGCCACGCGCTCTTGTACACGGCTGCTATAGAACGGCTGGGTCTGAGCTACTTGACGGCGGAAGACATCCTGCAACTCCGCAAAGCCGGCAAAACCTAGCCTCTTGCCCAAGCGGGTAAGCGTTGAAGGATCGACGCCATTCTTTGCCGCCAGCTCAGAAATACTGTCTACCGCCGCCGGCCCTGGACGGTTCAACATGTCCTCCAACACCACAAGAGCCTTCTCGCCCACGCGGCTTCGGCCGCTCCTGGCACGTTCTTGATTTAGTATTTCACGCAAATTTTCAACGCTTAATTGAACCATCACTTCGTTAATTGTTTATTCCGTGCAAATTTTGAATGCATCTTAGGTCGATACAAAACTTTTTAGCATAGGGTTATTACCTAGATCATCGACGCGACCCTGATAGACCGCCTGGTCCTCATGCGATGTGGCTGCCCCAATCACACTCGGACCGAAATGTGTCCTCCAGCAGGTGATCGCGTAAAGATCGCCAGCCAGACACCGCGGGGGATGGGGAGCTGAGTTGAGTGAACAACTCAGATTCGGACACGGATGAGTGCGCAAGCGTCGGCACACCAAGCGGGAAGCGGTGGAAATCCTGGCCCGTCAAGGCCCCGTTTGATGGGGGCACCACTTCCATAGCTGAAGCACGGTTACTGTTGAACGGCACTAGTCAGTACCTAATACCGCTCTCAGCTTGCGCATGTAATCTTGCGTGTTCCCCGTGGGGAGTGCACGTCAACTCATGAGCACCTACGCTCCGGCGGCGACTCGAGTCAACAGGAGCTCAAGTGGATTGCGCAGTCATCAGCCACTGGGCGTGGCCCAAGAGGCGGTAATCGCCGTTGCGAGAGCCCATGAATTGAACACCTAGTGGTAAGCCGTTCACTTGCAGCAACGGAAGGCTGCAAGCCGGCAAACCAAGAAACGAGCTATACACCACCAAGGTGCGAGACCCGGTGTTTTCAAGCCCCACTGGAGCTACGCCCGAGGCAGCGGGGAGCACGAACGCGTCGTAGTACTCGCCCAAGGCTTGGACCTGCACTCCGAGACTTGTACGCAGCCGCAATAGCCGTTCATACTGCAACCGATCTACCCCTGCGCCCTGCTGAACGAGATGGTGAATCTTCTCGCTCACGAGTTTTCCGTGGTTCTCCAGATAGGAAAGATAGGGCCATTGCATCTCATGCGCCACCATGCTCATTGATGCTGCAGGGATCTGTTCAACCTCCGCGCAGAACATTGAAAGAGCCTTGTCTTCGCAAGGTTCAACGATCTTTATTCCTTTGGCTCGCCACGCTTGAAGCTGCCCTTCAAAAGCCGCCAAAGAGCCTTCGTCCAACTCACTGTACCCAGCGGTTCGCAGAACCGCCAGGCGTCGCACGGGCTTGGGTGGCAATTCGTGATCAGGCGCTCCGTTAAGTCCATGGCGAAACAAAATGGGCGTCTTTTGAGCGATCCATCTGGCCACTTGCCAGGCGGACTCAACGCTCTCGGCAATCACCCCTAAATGGTCGTGGCTAGTGGATACAGAGTGCACACCATTCAATGGCAAAGCGCCCCACGTTGGCTTGTAGCCGACCACACCGCAATAGCTGGCAGGCCGCACGATGGAGCCCTGTGTCTGAGTACCCAGGCCCGCGCAGAACATGCCGCTTGCCACCCCTGCCGCCGTACCAGAAGATGAGCCACCTGGCGTGCGCCCCGTGTCGTGGGGATTGCGGGTGATGGTGGCACGCCCTATGGCGAATTCCGTTGACCGCGTCTTGCCAAGGCTAAGCGCTCCGCCAAGACGCAGAGCCTGTACGCAGGCTGCATCGGCCATGGGACGCCAGCCTGCATATATCTCACTGCCCATTTGAGTGGGCATGTCTGAGGTATCGATGATGTCCTTGATACCCATCGGCATTCCGTCAATCGGCGAAAGCACCTGCCCCTGGCGGTACCGCTCGGTCGAAGCATCCGCAAGTTTGCGAGCGCTCTCCAGATCCAGATGTGCGAACACCTCCAACGTGGGCTCAGCTTGAGTGACATGTTCGATCGCCTGCTCAAGATATTCGCGCGGCGAGCAGCTACCCGCTCGAAACCGGACCACCGCATCGCGGAATGGCAAGAGTGTTGATACCAATCCCATATCCAGATTCTCCCGGGTCTTGATGCGCTTAGTCCGCCGAAATCGCGTTCTTCTTGATGAAAGGTCCCCACTTGTCGATATCGCCTTTGATACGGGCCATGACTTCATCCGGCGACATGCTGACGGGTCGCATGCCGATATCGGTCAGTTGTTTGCGTACTTCAGGTTGTGCTGCTGCCTTGGTGAGTGCTGCTCGCAACTTGGCTAGTTCAGGCTCAGGTGTGTTCGCCGCCACAAAGATACCCATCCACGTTGAGAATTCGAAGCCAGGAAGATTGGCCGCTTCCGAGAGAGGAGGAATCTGCGGGTAGGCAGGATGACGACTCAGGCTGGCGATGCCCAATGGACGGACACGGCCAGAGGCGATATTGCCAGTGGCTTGCGAGACAGCTTGGAACTGCACTTGAACATGGCCGGCCAGAAGGTCAGCCACTGCTGGCGCCGTACCCTTATACGGAACATGCGTCATCTTGATGTTCAAAAGGGAGTTGAACAGCTCCGTTCCCAGATGGTAACTGCTACCGTTTCCAGAGGTTGAGTAGTTGAGCCCATTTGGTTTTTCCTTTGCGAGAGCGATCAGCTCCTGTACGTTGCTGGCCTTGACTGAGGGGTGAACCACCAGAATGTTGTCGTCCGTGGCCATCACTCCGATCGGGATGAAGTCTTTCAGCGGATTGAACTTGACGTGCTTGAGAAGCAGCGGTGAGAGCATCGTACTGCTGCTGGCCAGCAGCATGGTTTTTCCATCTGGCTTCGAGTCAGCGACATATTGGCTGGCTATGGCTCCCGTGGCGCCCGGTTTGTTCTCCACGATGATCGTAGTGCCCAGAGGCTCCGCCATGGCACGTGCAGCAATACGAGCCACCACATCGTTGGGTCCACCAGCGGCAAAGGGAACGATGATGCGCGTCATGTTGTCTTGAGCGGCTACGGACAATCCCGTCAGGCTCAAGACTGCGCACGCTAGCGTTCGCAGTCTCACACCGAAAGCGCGACGATCCGATTGGCAAGCGTCATCAGAGGCAGATTGGCAAGAGGCGAGGTATGGCATGAAGTCTCCAAGGTTTTTGAATAAATGCAGCCAACTGATGGCATGAAGACACTTGCTGGCCGGTGGTACCGGTCTTTTCGGCGAGTGCCAACCAGCGAGCACAAGGGACCCGCTGCATGGATGATGGTCTTGAGGTGGGTGTCGCCGTAGTCGAAGGTGTGGGTGTCGGAAGCGATTACGTTGATCAGCGTGGCATTTGCCACATCCACTCGTTTCGACCTTCCGATCACTGCGGAAGCTGGGCGCATCTTGACGTTGAACAGATATCCTGTAAATTGCATTGTTCTTATTGATCAATGCAATCACCGCAACGATGAGTCGATGACAAAACCTACCCTTGCCGATCTTCGTGCCTTCGTAGCCGTGGGGGAGCTCAGCAGCTTCGCGCGCGCAGCCAACACACTGCATCTTTCTCAACCAGCACTTTCGCGCCGCATTTCTCACCTGGAGGAATTGCTTGATGTACGGTTGTTCGATCGAACTTCCAGGAAAGTTCAGCTCACCGCAATGGGACAGCGCTTCCTGGCGCAAGTGCGAAATGCCATTGAAGATCTTGATCGATCCGTTGTAGATCTCCAAGATGTTGCGCATCTAGAAGCGGGTGATATCACGGTCGGCTGCGTCTTTTCCGCCGTGCATCACTTTCTTCCATCCGTGATGCGCATCTTCAGCGAGCAACACCCTCATGTTCTGATTCGCATCATTGAAGAAGGGGCCGATGAAGTTTTGGCCAGTGTGAAGGAAGGGGCTGCTGATTTCGCGCTGGGCTACACCGGCATGCAGGATCCGGATGTTCAGTTCACAGCACTTTTCAAGGAGCTTTTTGTACTGGCATGCCGATCAGATCATCCTTTGGCCAGGAGGAGGTCCGTCCGCTGGAGCGAGCTGGCTAAGCATCCCTACGCCTTGGTATCGCATGAGAGCGGAAACCGGGTGCTCATAGACCAGGCTTTGGCTTATGTGAAAGGCCTCCCGCGCCCCGTCTGTGAGGTTCGGCATGTTTCAACCTTGATAGGTGTCGTTGAAAATGGCTTTGCGGTGGCGATCGTGCCGGAACTTTCGCTCCCCAGAGGGAAAGGTGCCGTGACGGGCGTTCGACTGGAGCAACCTGAAATCTCGCGCACGATTGGATTGATTCAACGCAGCAACCGCACGCTGTCTCCGGCGGCCCTGAAATTTTTCCAGTTGTTGATCACGGCAGGTCAGGGCAATCTAGATCTTCCTGGCGCTTGAAGGCTCAGACGCATTGACGGGCATCGGAGCGCGAATCTGACGCGCGGCTTTTCCACCAGATGCCGGGGGCTCGCATAGCTCCAGATGGCCATGCGAGGCGATCCGCAAACGCCGCAATGTCGAGCGCATGCCTAGCGGTCGGTCGGCTCAGGCTTCCATGTCTTTGAACACTTCCGAGGCCACTCGGAATGAATCGATGGCGGCGGGAACGCCGCAGTAGATAGCGGCTTGCAGAAAGACTTCCTTGACCTCTTCTTTGGTCAAGCCATTATTGATGGCGCCACGAACGTGAAGCTTGAGTTCATGCGGACGGTTTAGTGCGGTCAGCATGGCCAGGTTCAGGAATGAGCGCGTCTTGCGGTCCAGGCCAGGTCGGTTCCACACGTCGCCCCAGCAGTACTGCGTCACCATCTCCTGCATATCAATGTTGAAGTCCGTGGCGTTCTTCAGGGCTGCATCAACATACTCTGAGCCCAATACCTCTCGGCGGGTAGACAAGCCTTGATCGAAAAGATCCTGGTTCTTCGGGGCAAAGTCACGTGTCATGAGATTTCCTTTAGCGAGTGGCCACCAGAGGTAGCAGTGGTATGAAACTGGAGTGAGCGAATGCAATGCGCAGCTGCGCGGTATGAGCGGTATGTCAGTAGCCTTTGGCTCTATCAACGGTGGGAGGCAAGCTGCCCTCCGTGCGGTATCTATGGATATTGGCCGCAGCCAAAGCCGAAGCGGTGCGTCGATTGGTAGGGCCTGAGATATGCGGCAAGACAGTCACACGAGGATGCACCCAGTGCCACTCGTCTGCGGGCAGCGGCTCCTGATTGAATACGTCAAGTACGGCATGTGAGAGATGCCCCGCGTCCAGCGCCTGCTTAAGGGCAAGATCGTCCACTACAGGGCCGCGGGCGAAGTTGATGATGGACGCGCCCCGAGGCAAGGCCCCAAGCAACTTGGCGTTCACGATGTGTTTTGTCTGCGGGGTAAGTGGCACCAGACAAACCAGAATATCAGTACGCGCCAGCATCTGCTGCAAACCTTGTTCGCCCGAGTAGCACTGCACGCCTTCAATCGATTTGGGTGTCCGACTCCAGCCGCAAACCTGAAACCCAGCGGCTCGCAGGTTCGCAGCTGAGGCGGCCCCCATGGCGCCCAGACCCAACAGCGAAACTGTCTTCTCTTCCGCGCTCAAATACTCATGCTCCAGCCATTGGCGGGACGCCTGCTGCCGGGCATAGCGAGGCATATCGCGATGAAGGTAAAGCGTCCAGGCGAGTACCGCCTCTGCCATGGTTTCAGCCATCTTCGGGTCAACCAGCCTCACGATCTTCAAGTCGAGATCTGCGAGATCAGCCACCAGTCGCTCCACGCCGGCCCACACACTGTGCACCCACTTGAGATGAGGTAATTCTCGAAGGCTCTGGACTGGCGGGTTGGCAACGATGGCGACATCGCATGATGCACGTTGCTCGGCATCAAGTTCCTCGAAGACCATGATCTTCTCGTCTGGCATGGCAACTTGGAGCGCCTCGATCCATTGACGTGCAAACGGATAGGCGGGAGGACAAACGAAAGGGAGCACTCTACTCATTTCAGCTCGGTCAAATTACGTTCAAAGGCGGTACTGCAGCGAAGTCAAGGCGATGTATATCACGTCGCAAGTCCGATTCATGGAGCCACTCACCCACCCTTGTGCCGCAGCAATCTGCTGATGGTCTGCGCGGTGTCCAGCAAGTGCGGCAGGATTTGCTCCTGGATGGCTTGGGCATTGGTTCGGTTGGCCTGCCCGCTGACATTGATGGCTGCGGCAATGCGCCCATCTGCGCCATGAAGTGGGGCTGCAACCGATATCAAACCTTCTTCAAGCTCTTGATTGGCCAGACACCAGCCCTGCTTTCGCACCTGTTGAATTCGGCTCAGGAGCTTGGGTATTTCAGTCACCGTGTGGCGGGTAAGCGCGGTACGCGGAGCACTTTGCAGGCGCCTTACGATTTCGCTGTCTTCAAGATCTGACAGCAGCACGCGGCCGAGCGAGGTGCAGAAAGCAGGTAGTCGCGAACCAATGCCAAGGGAAATTTTCATGATCTTTTGGGTGGGCACGCGCATCACATAGACGACTTCCGCGCCATCCAGCACTGCTACGGAACTCGACTCCTTGACGCGATTGACCAAAGCCTCTACCGCAGGCTCTGCCAAATCCCAGATCGGCATGGAGGAAAGGTATGCAAAGCCCAGGTCAAGTACGCGAGGGGTCAACCAGAACAGCTTGCCGTCGGACTGCACATAGCCCAAAGTGAGCAGCGTCAGCAGGATACGGCGCGCACCCGCACGGGTAAGACTCGCACGTTCGGCCACTTCGCTGAGTGTCTGGCGAGGTGCCTGGGCGCTGAAACTTCTCAAAACCTGCAGGCCACGCGCAAACGACTGTACATAGTTATCACCGGGGCGTGGCGTAGTGGGCTCGGCGCGGTTGTTCATGGCGGGATTTGAATTGAAATCTGAAGTTCTTTATAATTCGTATTATGAACAAATGTTCGCACTACGAACAGAAAAGGGACATGTGATCAATAAAATCGCTGAATCGATCGCCGCCGCACTGGCAGATACCCAGGATGGCGCCACCGTGCTGATCGGTGGTTTCGGTACCTCGGGCATCCCCGGTGAGCTCATTGACGGGCTTATTGAGCAGGGAGCGCGTGATCTGACTGTAGTCAACAACAACGCAGGCAACGGTGAGACTGGTCTGGCCGCATTGCTCAAGGCCGGCCGTGTACGCAAAGTAGTCTGCAGTTTTCCTCGCCAGGCAGATAGCCAGGTTTTCGACGGTCTCTACCGCAGCGGCAAACTGGAGCTGGAACTCGTGCCTCAAGGCAACCTGGCCGAACGCCTGCGCGCTGCAGGTGCAGGGATTGGCGGCTTCTTCACACCCACAGGCTATGGCACAGAACTGGCCAAAGGCAAGGAAACCCGCATCATCAACGGTAAAGGCTATGTGCTGGAAGAGCCCATCCACGGCGATCTTGCACTGATCAAGGCCGAACGCGGAGACCGCTGGGGCAACCTGACGTACCGCAAGGCCGCTCGCAACTTTGGACCCGTGATGGCCATGGCAGCGCGCAAGACCGTCGCCACCGTCCACGAGATTGTGGAGCTGGGTGAGTTCGACCCTGAGACCGTGGTTACCCCAGGCATTCATGTGAACCAGATCGTGCGCATCGCCCGCACGCAAACGCAGGCAGGTGGCTTCAAGGCCGCATGAAAGGACACCCTATGAGCTACACCCGCCGCACCAAGACCGAACTGGCCCAACGTGTCGCACGCGACATTCACGATGGTGCCTATGTCAACCTGGGCATTGGCATGCCCACTCAAGTGGCCAATCACCTGCCAACTGGCGTAGAAGTGGTCTTGCACAGTGAAAACGGCATTCTGGGCATGGGCCCAGCGCCTGCCGCTGGAGAAGAAGACTACGATCTCATCAACGCAGGTAAACAACCGGTGACCCTGCTGCCAGGCGGCTGCTATTTCCACCATGCAGACAGCTTTGGCATGATGCGCGGCGGTCACATTGATATTTGCGTGTTGGGTGCCTTCCAGGTGTCTGCCACCGGTGATCTGGCCAACTGGAGTACTGGTGAGCCCGACTCCATCCCCGCAGTGGGTGGGGCCATGGATTTGGCAGTTGGAGCAAGGCAGACCTGGGTCATGATGGATCTGCTGACCAAACAAGGCCAGAGCAAGGTCGTTGAAAGCTGCAGCTATCCCTTGACTGGCGTGGCTTGTGTCAAACGCATCTATTCAGACCTCGCGACACTGGAGTGCGGTGACGATGGTTTGCGCCTGATTGATAAAGTGGATGGTTTAAGCCACGCCGAACTGGAGAAGCTGATAGGGTTGCCGGTTAGGGCCTGATCCGGGTGTCGAGAGATTGAAGCGCTAAGCTAGGCTGCGACAGTTTCAAACTCCGTTCGCGCTGAGGTTCTGTGATTTTGGTCGAGCGGAAAGTGGCATTTGAATTAACTAAAACCGTTCGGGCTGCGCTTGGCGAAGTGGCGTTGCGCAAGCCTTCGACAGGCTCAGGCCGAACGGTTTTAATGCTTAACAGAAACCTTAGCACCTCCGCCCGAACGGTTTTAATGCTTAATAGAGATCATGGAACCTCAGCCCGAACGGTGTGTCGATTGAACATAATTCGGTGTAAAGGCCTTCCCACTCTACACAGCCTGCAATGCCGTCATTTGCTCCCGTCCGATCAGTAGAGCGTGCTCTAGAGGTTCTGCTGGCCCTGAACCGATCTCCGGTGTCCACACTGGAGCAGCTCTACCAACAAACGCGCATACCCAAGCCCACGCTGGTCCGCTTGCTGGAGACCTTGCAAGGCAAGGATCTCGTCACCCATGCCCCGCAGTATGGAGCGTACCGCCTGGCCTCAGGCGTGAAGATGCTGGCGGCGGGCTATCACGGGGAACCACGCATCGTTGAAGCGGCAGCTCAGCCCGCTGACGCATTGACCCGGAAGATCAAGTGGCCCTTGGCCGTGGCTGTGCTGGACTACGACGCGGTTGTAGTGCGTTACAGCACTATTCCCAACTCGCCACTCGCTCTGCTGCACTCTACGATCAACATGCGCCTTTCGCTCACCGGGAGAGCGTTGGGTCGTGCCTACCTCGCTTTCTGCAGCGTTCAGGAAAGAAAGGCCCTGCTGGACATTCTCAAGTTGTCGACTAACGAGGAGGATGCCATTGCTCACGACCATGCAACCACCATGACCATGCTGCGCCAGACCCGCAAGCGAGGTTACTCCTTGCGCGAACCGGGCATCAGACCGGTTTCGCGCACGCTTGCAGTCCCTGTTATGGAAGACAAGCGTGTGGTCGCCTCATTAGGAATGACCTGGATCGCATCGGCCATCAGCGACGATGAAGCCGTTGCCCGCTACCTTAAGCCCTTGCAGGATCTTTCTCACCTCATTGGCACCAGGCTGGGCAATCTTTAAGTTCTCACGCTGTGGCAGGATCCACGGGCATGGGGTATTCGTCCTGGTTGCAGACTTGTCCTTTGCGAGAAAAATCCCAGCGAGGAGGCGCGAAGATATCGAGCAACACGCCAGGCCCATCTACATTGCGGCTGGTATGGAGCACCTTGGGTGGAATCACCGTCAAGGATGGGCTACCTATTTGCACTGCATCGTCTTCACGCCAGAAGTCCATGTCAACGCCCCATGGGTAGCGCAAATGATGGACGTAGGTGCCCTGCAAGGCCAGAGAGCCCTGCTCCAGATCTGAATGGGTATGCGGGCTGAGTTTATGGATGTCGCGCGGAGAGTTGCGCTTGAGCAAAGGATTGATCATCAGTTTGCGGGTACGGAATACTCGCAGCTGACTGCCCTCTGTGACATAGTCGGCCAAGCGATAGTGGCGCAGCTTGTATCCGCCGATGGGCTCCGGCCAAGGCACCAGGGGAGCACAATCAGGGTTGGGGATTCGATAGGCTTCGTGGTTATCAGCCAGCTCCAACAAATCGGTCACGTCGCTCGAGAACACGCGAACAATTAAACCGGACCCTTGTACTCGAAGCTTGCTCGGACCCGGGGGCACGATGGTCAGGCTGTCTGAACCTGCGTGCAAAGTTTCCCCACCAGCTTCGACCTGTACGGAAAGCCCAGGAACATCGGGAGGCACTACGAGAACATATTCGTCTATGTTGTCACGGGTCAACGTGTCGCCGTCCGATGCGCGCGAGATGACAACGTTGAAATTGGCGCCGCGCGTGATCCAGGCAAGACATGTGTCACCGGGCACCTCGCGTGGCGCATATTCGTGATGGCGTGCGTAGGTAGGAAGCTGGGAAGGAAGAAATGGCATGGTGGCTCCTGCAGAGTTCAGTCAACGTGCGCTATGCCCTGCGCGGCTTGGCGCAGCAGGGTCTGGTCAGAAGAAACAATGAACCAATCGGCGCCCTCGGCGGCGAATTGGTCGCGTTCGGCGTTGTTGCCCACGTGCACACCGGCGATTTTTCCCGCCTGCCGTGCCGCGCGGAGTATGTCGAGCGTGGCCTGGGTCACGCGTTCGTCGCGCGGGTTATCAAGCCCCATCGAAAGCGCGAGATCGGCACGGCCTACAAAGAGTCCGGCGACACCGGGCACAGCCGCAATGGCAGCGGCAGACTTGAGTGCTTCTTCAGATTCGATCTGGCAGATGATCTGTGCTTCGTCCCCTGCGCGAAGCGCTTCCTTCATGCCCAGGCTGCCATAACCTGCGAAACGCGGTGAACTTGAGAAGCCGCGCAAACCACCCTTATAGCGGGCCATGGCAACCACTTCGGCAGCCTGATCAGCACTATCGACATGAGGAACCAACAGGCCGGTGGCGCCGATATCCAATGTGGAGAGCACCACAGCTGGATTGATTTCGGGAATACGCACAAAGGCCTGCAACCTGGTGGTGCGAGCGGCCATCACCATGATGTCGAGCACAGCGCGGTCCATTGGAGCGTGCTCCGCGTCAATGCACACGAAATCGAGCCGAGTGGTGCCAAGCACCTCGATGACATGCGGTGACGCAGTCTTGACGAATGTTCCTAGCTTGAAGGAATTGGACATGTTCATTTCACTTTGGAGGTTTCTGCAATTGAGGACGGTTGTGCAGCTCACCAAGCTCTGCGTAGAGCGGGCCACCCAGGCGAGAGATGGGTCGCATCTTCACGCTGTCGATGTAACGCCCATCGAACACGGTCGATGAGATATGAAATAGCAGGACTTCCCCGATATAAAGCGTATTGAGCCCACGGCCCAAGGTAATGGCCCTCTCAAGCCGGCATTCCATTTGTATGGGGGACATCGCGATACGTGGCGGCGCAATACGCTCGCTGGGGATGAGCTCGATTCCCAAGGCCTCTATCTCACTGGCCTCAGGTGGATACTCTGCTGCGCTGCCATGCATCAGCTCCATGGCTTCGAAGGTGGCTACGTTGACCACGAACTCACCTGTTTGCGTGATGTTGCGCGCCGTGTCTTTGAGCTGCCCGTCTCGGCTACCTATGTTGACCGCCACCATGGGTGGACTGTGGGCCACATAGTTGTATGAACTGAAAGGCGCCGCATTCACCACGCCGTCTTTGCTGCGCGTGGTGATCCATGCCACCGGACGTGGCACCACTGCGCCAACCAGCAATCGGTAGGCTGTGGCCGTGTCCATGGTGGTAGCGTCCAAGGTGGTGAAGCTGGAATCAGGTTGGGTCATTCGTATCCTCGCGGCAAAACCTCGGACGTGTGGGCGGATTGACTGCTCTTTCTGTCAAGCGCTTCGGCCACCACCGCCCTTGAAGAATATGCGGCGTCCTGTGTCGTGAAATACGGCACGCTTCTCTGCATCACTCAGCAATGTCGTGGAGTCGATGGCGCGTTGCACCATGTCCTTGTAGGTGCCCGAAGAGGTACCAATGTCTGATCCCCACATCACACGATCGGCGCCGTAGAGATCGACCGCCCGGCGCAGCACTTTGTCAGCGGGGATTCCCATTTCTCGGCAGATATCGAGGTTGATCGAAGTCCACTTGAAAGAAATATTCTTTACGGGAGAGAGAGTCTCGTAACGCTCGTCGAGGCCAAAGTGTTCGCCTTCGTCCATCTCTGGCTCGAGCAGGTGGTCCAGAACGATGCGTACATTCGGGTACTTTTCAGACAACGCTATCAGCGCGGGAATCGAGGGGCCACCTCCTCCAATGGCCAGCACCTCCAGGTCCATGACGAGGCCAAATTCATTGGCCACTTCCCAGGTCTTGAGGGCCATGGGTGAATTGAGCCATGGCATGCTGCCGTCAGGTTGGCGGCCACCAAAAAGGCGAACTCCGGCCAACCCATTGTTCTCGATATAGCGGCGCACCAGTGGTGCAGTTCCTGCGTCTTCCGCGTCGAGAATGACCACGGCCGAGAAGATGTCTGGATGTTTGTCCGATGAATCCAGGATGTAGCTGTTGTCGTAACGGTAGATCATGCGTTTTTGCACAGCTACCGCGCCGTCAACGTTCTCCTCTTTCATCCACTCGAGCATGCGCGAGACATCCGGCACCTCGTTAATGGGCTTGGGACCGTGGTGGCCTCCAGGCGTGCCAATGACGCCAGGCAGACGTGGAGGCGCGTTGGCCGCACGTTGCATGGGGTTGCGCGGATAGGCAGTCTGGTCATCGGCAACCAGGTGAGCGTGCGAATCGAACAGAAGGGGGCGGGAAGATGAGCTCATGAGGGGTCCTGAATTTAAGTACTGATGGACTCAGTTGATGGTGACGCCAGCGGTTGAAATCACCTTCTGCCATCTCTTGGAGTCTTCATCCATCATCTTGCGAAGCAGATCTGGCGTGCCGGTATTCACGACGGCACCATACTGCTGCAGTTTGGCTTTGCCGTAGGTGGTACCAACGATGGCGTTAATCTCGGAGTTGAGCTTTTCGATGATGGCAGGGGGTGTGCCGGCAGGGCCCACTACCGCAAACCACACGGTCGCGACCATATCAATGCCCTGCTCCCTGGCTGTCGGGATGTTGGGCAAACCTGGATATCGGGCCGATGAAGTCACCGCCAGGCCGTTGAGCTTGCCGGCGCTCAGATTGGGAATGAACGCCGTGATCGGCGCAGACAGCGCCTGGATGCTGCCACCCAGCAAATCAGTCATGGCGGGAACGTCGCCGCGGTAAGGGACGGTGGTGAACTTGGTTCCGCTCACCAGAGAAAGCTGCTCCAGCGCGAGATGACCAATCGTGCCATTGCCTGGCTGCCCCACAGAGTAACTCTGTGGTTTGGCTTTGACCAGCTGCACGAACTCCTTGAGGTTCTTGGCTGGTACTTTCGGGTTGCTCATGATCACCAACGGGATCTCGCAGACCAGGGCGATAGGCGCCAGTTCTTTATCGGCATCGAAAGGCATGCTCTTATAAAGAAACTTGTTATTGACCAACGGGCCTGAGGTGGACAAGCCAATGGTGTAGCCATCAGGAGCAGCCTTCGCAACCGCGTCCGTTCCAATGTTGCCGCCAGCGCCGCCGCGGTTGTCAACGATGAACTGCTGGCCGAGCTTGTCCGACAGACCTTGCGCAATGTAGCGCGCCACCAGATCGGTACTTCCACCAGCGGGAAATGGCACGAGTATGCGTACGGGCTTGTTCGGCCAGTTACTCTGAGCCAATGCAGGCGCGCCAACGGCCAAGCCTGCAACCAGTGCGGCCACGGCCATCTTGAATGTTCTTCGTTTCATCAGTTCTCCTTTAATTATTTGAAAAGCCCGTGAGGCGGCTCGGTCCATCAACCAATCTGGCGCGCCTTGCGCATGCGCTCAAGAATGCCGGGCAGACGCGCCTGGGCTTGGCCAACCAGATCGTCATAGGCACTGGTACCGTGCGAATCAATCGAGACCGTGGCCGGTCCGAGTGCTTCGACATCCAGCGTCAGCAATCGAAATTGCGAGATGTACTCGTTCCAGTGCGAGCTATGCACACCACGAAGAGCACGAGAAAGCAGTGGGCTACCACCGCCGAGGAACGATAAGTACACACAGCCACTCTCTCGCAACGCAGCCACACTGTCTTGATCTAAACCACCCTTGCCTCCCACCAGACGCGGACCGAGGCCCCGTACGATGTCGGGCATCCAGGCGTTGTAGCGTGTGCTGGTGCTGGGATTGAGATACAGCGGTGTCGAAACGCCCTCTTGCTCCCGTACGAAGGTGCTCAGATGAAAGAAGGCACCGCCGCGAATATCCACGGGCAACGGTGTTCCGGACCGAGCGGCCTCGGCCATGCGCTTGTGCGTGGGTATTCCGATGCTTACAGTGACAGGCCCCGTGATGGTCACCATATCGCCCACTTTCAGTTCGCGCACTTGGGCATCTGAAAGAGGAAGCTTCAAATCGTGAAAACGGCTCATCGCGGCGCTCACTCGTACAGCATTTCCACGCGCCCGTCCCCATGGATGCGCGCAGCGGTTCTGCGATTGATCCAGCAGTTGAAGCACACGGCCACCGGCACGAATCCGTGGCTCGCGGAATAGTCCACATTCACGGCCATTGCACTGGTGTCGCCACCCGTTCCCATTGCGCCAAAACCCATTTCATTGATGGCATTGAGCAGGCGTTTTTCCATACGCTCCAAAAGCGGATCAGATTGAGCTTTGCCGTGAGGACGGAGCACGGCCTCCTTGGCAAGGCGTGTGGCTTGATCGAACGTACCTCCTATGCCCACACCGACGACAATCGGCAGGCAAGGCTGTGAGCCGGCGCGCAGCACCACGTCAAGCACGTATTTCTCCACGTCTTCCTCTGTGGGATAGACGAAGGCTTCAACTGCCTCCCAACGTCCGGTTCCCATGGCTTTGGGGGCGCAGACAATGTCCATGTAATCGACGTCATCGACCATGTCGAAACTGACGATGGGAATATCCTTGCCAGCGTAGCTTCGCTCGTGCGTCAAGGGGTGCGTGACCATCTTCAGGATGGGCGGATTCATGTTGGCCGCCAGTTCAGCGAAGCCTTCGGTGATGGCCTGGCGCACGGGCCCGGCAAACTGCACGCGAGTGCCGACCTTGATGCTGTAGGTGGGAATGCCGACATCGCTGCAGATGAGCTGCCCGTTGCCCGCAGCCGAGTCCGCGCTTTCCAGCATCATGGTGATGGTGCGCTTGGCTGTGGGGTTTGTTTCGCGCGCTCCGGTCGTGGCGAGCACGCGTCGCGTGTCGTCAGGAATTTTCTTGAGCGAGCGCTCGTAAAGATTAGCGGTAACCGCCTTGATGGTGGCGCTGTCTATGGGCATAGATGTGGCTTGCAGCAGTAACGCGGGTTTGTGTTTGTCTCTGTGCTGAATGATGCGTCTGCAAGGCCGCCAGAACAAGCTGATTTTCCGTACTTTTCAACAGGCGAAATTTGAAATGACGTTCTCGGCAGTCAGAAAACCGCCTTGTTTTGGCTCGCCTTCCATAGGGCGTCTCTAAAAATCCGCATGCGCGGATGACTCAGGTCAGTTCTATGAACAAGCGCGAGAATGCTCTCGGGCAAGCGTCTTCGAAGCTGAAGGCTGGCGATGGCATCAGGGTTTTCCACGAGTCGCAAGCATTCCTGAGGTACGGCCGCAAGCCCGAGTCCTGCGGCCACGAACCGCAGGTTCGTGATAGGGTTGGATGACTCGATCATCGGGTTGGGAGTCATACGACCAGCCTGCGCAAACATGTCGTTCACAAAACGCCTTACCCGGGAGTCCTGCGGCGGAAGAATCCAAGGCTCTTCTGAGAGCATGGCCCAACTGATCTGGCGTTTGCTGGCCAAGGGATGAGACGCAGCAGCCACGACCGAGATACGAGTGGTCTTAAGGCGCTCGAATCTCAACCCTTCCGTTTCGGACATGTCGCTGGCAAAGCTGGTGACCAGAGCATCGAGCTTGCCGTCGAGCAGCATTCGGTGCAAACCGGGCACGCCCCCTTCCGTCAGTTCCACTCTGACTTCCTTGGACATGCTTCGAAGCTCGGCAAGAACGTGGGGCATCAGCGAATGAGCGACGAATGGGGGCATGCCAATACGGAGCAGCATCTGGGGTGGCTGACTACTGAGCTCGCGGGACAGGCGATCAAGCTCGCCCAGCAGCATTTCTGCTCCATGCATCGCTGAATGGCCTGAGGGGGTGGGATCCAAGCCCCTCGCGGTGCGCTGGAAAAGCGGCTGACCAAACGCCAGCTCCACTTCATGAAGCATCTTGCTGAGCGATGGCTGAGTCAGGTGCAACAGTTTGGCTGCGGCATGCAGGCTTGTGGCCTTTCGCAACGCAGCCAAAAGTTGCAAGTGCCTGAACCGAAGCCTCAGAACCAGCCGTCGTAAGCGCTCTTCATCGCCAGTGTTGATCGAGTCAGGGTTTTCCATGCTAATTCCAAAAAGCTATCAGTAAATAGAAATTTATCAGTTCCTGGAATCAGATAACAAGCCTACAGTGGTGAAAAATCACATAGGAGACATCATGAAACGACGCAGCTTCTGCATGGCAGCATCTGCCCTGGCGCTACCCACCGGGGCAACATGGGCATCCAATTTTCCGAATCGCCCTGTTCGAGTGATCGTTCCCTACGCCGCGGGAGGCGGCCCCGATGTGCTCATGCGGCAGATGGCGCCCGCGCTTGGGGAGGCGATAGGGCAGCCGATCGTGGTGGAGAACAAGGTGGGAGCCGCTGGAGTTCTGGCGGCACAGTTCGTGGCCTCAGCGCCCGCAGACGGCTACACGCTGCTCATGGGATCGAGTACACACCTCATCCTCAAGATACTGCAGCCCACGCTGAGCTTTGATCCCTTGAAGGATTTCGCGTTTGCCGGAAACATGTCGACCTCTCCCTCGATTCTCATTGTCCCTAGCGATTCCCCTTACAAAACCTTGGATCAACTGGCCGCCGCTGCCAAGGCAGCACCCGGCAAGTTCAACTACGGTTCGGGCGGTGTAGGAACCGGCGCGCACCTGGCAGCGGCGACCTTCGCAGCTCTCAAGGGCTTGCAGGCCGTACACATTCCGCTGCGTGGGTCCGTTGAGATCACGGCCTCTCTACTGCGCGGAGATACCCAGTTTGCTTTTCCGACTGCGGGAACCGCGGTGCCTCAGGTCAAGGGTGGAAAAGTCCGCGCGCTGGCAGTCACAAGCACCAAGCGCTTGCCTGAGCTACCCGATATACCCACGATGCACGGGTTGACCGGCGATCCACTGACTATCCAGGAATCGTGGTCCGGGCTTTGGGCACCCGCAAAGACGCCGCCAGACATCATCAACCAGGTACATGCAGCCATCAACAAGGCCTTGAAGTCGCCTGCCGTTCAGGCCAAGGCACGCGATGGGGGCAGCGAGGTGGAGACAAGTGAAAGCCCTGCGGCCTATTCCAAGTTTGTCCATGCGGAAAATTCCAAGTGGGCAGAGATCATCCGCAAGGGCAACGTAACCGGAGGTTGAAGCTTATGAAAAACATGCTGCCACTTGCAGGCATTCGCGTTCTTGATCTTTCCCATGTGATCGCCGGGCCCATGGCTTCCTTCTACCTGGCGCAATTCGGCGCCGAGGTGATCAAGATAGAAACACCGGCTGGCGGGGACGTCATGCGCTCCAGCAAAGCCAACCCTGCGGAGGGAGATACGCCTACCGGGTTTGTGACTTTCAACGCTGGCAAGAAATCACTGGCTATCGATATCCGAACGCCCGAAGGGCATGAGGCCGTACGGAGCCTGGCAGCCAGCGCGGATGTCTTCATAGAGAACTTCCGTCCAGGCGTGGTTGCCAAATATGGCTTGGACTATGAGAGCGTCAAGGCGATCAAGCCAGACATCATTTACTGCTCGATCTCTGGTTACGGGCAGGAAGGAGAATGGTCCGGGCGCGGCGCTTACGATCACGTGGTGCAAGCGCTCACGGGCATGATGATGATGTCTGGCGACTCGGCGGAAGCACCACCGCTGAAGGTGGGGTTTCCAGTGATCGATGTAGCCGCGGGTCTGCTGGGCGCCTTGTCTGTGGTCTCTGCCGTACACCAGCGTTCCCGCGATGGAACAGGCGCGCTCATTGATGTTTCAATGGTGCAAGCAGCCATGACGCTCATGTACCCGAATGCGAGCGCTTTCATGACCCAGCGGGTGGAACCTCAGCGGGTGGGCAACCGGGGTTACACAGGTAGCCCCACAGCCGACACTTACCGCTGCGAGGACGGCTGGCTCTCTACGGCAGCCAATACGCCTGGACAGTTTCGCAAGCTGACCCGGGTTCTTGGCCTGGAGCATCTGTGCGAAGACGGCAAGGCGCTTGATCTGGCGGCATTCAATGCTCCCGGCGGTGGGTTTGTGGTTGCTCGTGACCTGGACTACGTGCGCCAGCAATTCAATGCCGCTTTTGCAACGCGGTCTGCCAGGGACATGGAAGAGCAGCTCAATGCCGTGGGTGTGCCTGCGGCAAGAGTGAGGCGGCTGGGGGAGTTCCTGGATGAAGTTGAGGACGGCTCGAAGTTGTCGCTTCCGATTCGGCGCTATGCACAGGGAGAGCGCACGGTTCGCACACCTGGTCTCGGCTTCAGGTTGGCGGGGCAAGACACTAGTGTGCAAGCTGGTGCGCCAACTCTGGGGCAGCACACGGACGCGTTGCTTGCCCGCAGTAGAACGGGCAGTAGATAGAGCGAGAGAGCACCGGTATTTCCTGGGAGCGCCAAGCTCCAGCTTGGCAATCTTGGGTTGTGCTAGGGCGCCGAATTGCCAAGCTGGAGCTTGGCGGTCCCAGGGGGCAGCCCGCTCCGCCAAAGTCAATAGTTCAGAAAACCGTCAGCAGATCGCGTATGGCTTTCAGTTCTCGCTCGACCTGGCGGATCTGCTCGGGCACATGACCTTCTTCCAACACCAAATCAGTTTCACCATCACCTTGCTCAGACAAATCGAGCGATTCGCCCGAAACTGACTCTTCCGGATCCAGAGCGTTGAGCACGGGGATGCCGAAGCCATTTGACCTGCTGCGCTCACGTTCAGTCTGAGCGAGCTCCTGAAGCTTGTGACGCGCACCATTGATGGTGAAACCCTGGTCATAGAGCAGACCACGGATACGCCTGATCATCAGCACTTCGTGATGCTGGTAATAGCGGCGGTTGCCCCTTCGCTTCATGGGGCGCAACTGGGTGAATTCCTGTTCCCAATAGCGCAGCACGTGGGGCTTGACGCCACACAGCTCCGCTACCTCACCAATAGTGAAATAGCGCTTCGCCGGGATGGGGGGGAGTACGTTCTCCATTTAACCTGGTGACCTACAAGACCTTGCAAACCATCCGAAAGAGTAGCGCAAGTTGGACATTACCGCTACAGGGAAAGAGCCAAGTTGTGACTTTGTATTCAGTATCTCGGGGCAAGATGGCCTTCCCACTGAAAAACCGAAACAAATGAACAACTCAGAAACGCTTCTGAGTCACGGTTTGTAGGCCGATATTGGGAATAAGAAAGATTCAGCCGCTGCAAGAAAGGGCTTGACCACATGTGCGCTGCTTCGAACGACACTTCATTCACGGCAGCCTCTCGCACCAGGGGCGAGAGGCGAAAAGGAAATGTTCAGGTTTCGGCGGTGGCCGCAAAATCTGACTGCACCTGGTCCTTCAGTTTCTGGCTGGCATGAAACGTAATGACCCGCCTGGCCTCAATGGGAATGAGCTCGCCCGTTCGAGGATTGCGACCGGGGCGCGGCGCTTTCACCCGGATTTGGAAGTTTCCAAAACCCGACAACTTGACTTCCTCACCGGAAATCAAGCGCTGGCTGATCAGATCGAAAAATGCATCGATCATGTCTTTTGACTCGCGTTTGTTCAGTCCGATTTGCTCGAACAGAACTTCCGCAAGCTGCGCTTTGGTCAAAGCCGATATTTCCAGGCTCTCAACCGATAGTTCCATGACGCTCTCGCTCCCTCTTCTTATTGAATTCAAAAAATGACACTCAAGCCCGAAGCCTGGCGCCCAAATCGCGTTGAAGTGCTGCAGACAAAGACTGCATCACCGCATCAATACGCTCATCGGTCAAGGTGGCTTCAGCGCTGCTGAGTGTGAATCGCACCGCCAGACTCTTCTCTCCGGCTGACAGCCCGCCGGCAGAAGCTGCGTCTGCCTTGGGCCGATAAACGTCGAAGAGGACCGCATCGCGCAGCAAGCCCTCGGTTGGAGCACTCCATATGACCTGCATCAATTGTGCATGGGTGACGGCTTCAGGCACAACTACAGCCAGATCCCGTTCGGCGGGCTGGTGCCGAGGCACTGCCTGCGCTTGGGGCAAGGCACGCGCCAGAACAGCCTCAAGATCAAGCTCGAACACCACAGGAGCTTGCGCAAATTCCCAGCTTTGGCGCCAACGCGGGTGTAATTCACCCACGAAACCGATTGCAACGCCGTCCAGCAGAACGGCTGCCGAACGGCCAGGGTGCAAGGCAGGGTGTGAAACTGGCTCAAAGCTTGGCTGGCGAGGCGAGAGCAGCGCTTCCACGTCGCCTTTGGCATCGTAGAAATCTGCCGCGGACTGCCGCCCTTCCCAGCCTTGTTGACCGTCCGGTCCGTACGCGATCCCAGCGACCCGCAACGGCTGGCGAATGCCTTGTACGGCAGTGTCAGACGTCTTGACAGAGGTATCACGAAAGAAAGCACGACCTATTTCGAAGGCACGGACACGATCAGCCCGGCGATTGGTGTTGTGCTTGACCACCTGCAGTAGCGATCCCACCAGGCAGGAGCGCATGACACTCATCTGGCTGGCAATAGGGTTGAGCAGACGGATGGGATCGGGGTTGCCCGCAAGATCTTTCTCCCAGCTTTCTTCGACAAAGCTGAAATTGATGGTCTCAAGGTATCCCAATCCTGCGAGCATGCGCCTGACCGCAAACGGGCTGCGACGCGATTCGGAACGCACGTTCGGAACAATCGGCGCCAAGGGTGGCGTCGTGGGCAATTGCTGAAAGCCAATCAGGCGAGCAACCTCTTCGATCAGATCTTCTTCTATGCGCAGATCGAATCGGTAGGCAGGCGGCACGACCGTGATGGTGCCTTCACCCTCTTGAAGGGTGAGCCCAAGGCGGCCAAGCGCATCCGCGCATTCAGCCTGCGTGAGCGGCATGCCAATCACCTTCGCTGCACGTGCCACGCGCAGCGTGACCGGCTGCGGGGTAGGCATATTGGGCTGGAGGTCATCCACTGGCCCGCACACGGTGGCAGGCGTGCCGCAGATATCGATGATGAGCTGAGTGATGCGTTCTATGTGCGCAACGGTCAGCGCAGGGTCGACCCCACGCTCGAAACGGTGTCCGGCATCGGTGCTGAAGTTGAATCTGCGAGAACGGCCTGCAACCGCATCGGGCCACCAGAAAGCGGCTTCGACGTAGACATGCTGCGTGTCGTCAGACACAGCAGTAGCGTCGCCGCCCATGATGCCAGCCAGGGATTCGACTTCCTGGTCGTCAGCGATGACGCCGACAGATGCATCCAGGCTGACCGTATTGCCGTTCAAGAGCTTGAGCTGCTCACCCACCCTGCCCCAGCGAACATCCAGGCCGCCATGGATCTTTTCAAGGTCAAAAATGTGACTGGGTCGTCCGTACTCGAACATGACGTAGTTCGAGATATCTACCAGAGCAGTCACGCTGCGCTGACCACAGCGGGCCAGGCGATCGACCATCCACTGAGGGGTGGCAGCTTTGGTATTGACGTTTCGAACCACTCGGCCCGAGAAGCGACCGCATAGATCAGGGGCGCTGATCTTGACAGGCAGCACCTCTGTGGAGCCTGCTGCCACCGGCGGATGCACAGGCGTCAACAAGGGCGAGCCAGTGATGGCAGAAACCTCGCGTGCTATACCGTACACGCTGAGCGCATGGCCCAGGTTGGGTGTGAGCTTGAGGGTGAACAAGGCTTCATCGAGTGCGAGCACTTCACGAATGTCCTTGCCTACGGGCGTGTCCGCAGCGAGTTCCAGCAAACCGCCGTGGTCTTCCGAGAGTTTCAATTCTCGGGCGGAGCAGAGCATGCCCTGGCTTTCCACGCCGCGGAGCTTGCCAGTCTTGATGAGGAAGGGCTTGCCATCTTCGCCAGGCGGTAGTTCGGCCCCGACCAGCGCACAAGGCACTTTGATGCCCACACGCGCATTAGGCGCACCGCACACAATGTTCAGCAACTCCGGTTGACCGACATCCACCTGGCATACGCGCAGGCGGTCAGCGTTGGGGTGCTGTTCGGCTTGTTTGATCTCACCGACGACAATCTTGGAGAAAGGCGGCGCAAATGCGCTCACTTCTTCGACTTCAAGGCCAGCCATGGTGAGGGCTTCAGCCAATTGCTGGGTCGATAGCGGAGGATTGCAGAATTGGCGCAGCCAGGATTCAGGAAACTGCATAAATACTCTCTGTGGGAACTGGCTAACGGTTTAGCTGAACTGGCGCAGGAAGCGCACATCACCTTCGAAGAACAGGCGCAAATCATTCACGCCATAGCGCAACATGGCCAGGCGGTCGATGCCAGAACCGAAGGCGAAACCAATAAAGCGCTCGGGATCCAGACCCATATTGCGCACCACTTGGGGATGCACCTGGCCTGAACCCGACACTTCCAGCCATTTGCCAGCCAACGGACCGGTTTGGAACTGGATGTCGATCTCAGCACTGGGCTCGGTAAACGGAAAGTAACTGGGCCTAAACCGCAGGATCAAGTCGTCCGTTTCAAAGAACGCCTTGCAGAAATTGAGATAGGTGACCTTCAAATCCTTGAAGCTCACGTTCTCACCCAACCAGAGCCCTTCGACTTGATGGAACATGGGTGAGTGTGTGGCGTCGTTGTCGACGCGATAGGTCCGTCCGGGTGCAATGACGCGGATTTCGCTCATCTCGCCCCGGGCCAGCCGCTCGGCCTGCGCCTTGGCGTGCGCGGTGGCGTAGCGGATCTGCATGGGACTGGTGTGGGTACGCAAGCAGTAAGGCTGGCCGTCTTCGTCTTTCATATCGACGTAGAAGGTGTCTTGCATGGAACGTGCGGGATGGTTCGGCGGGTTGTTCAACGCCGTGAAGTTGAACCAATCACTTTCGATTTCGGGGCCATCGGCCACATCAAAGCCCATGCTGCCGAAGATGGCCTCAATGCGCTCCCAGGCCAGCGAAATAGGATGGAGCCCGCCCATGCCACGTTGGCGTCCAGGCAAGGTGACATCCAGGGCTTCGGCACGAAGTTGGCGGTCGAGTTCAGCATCCTGTAGAGCCTGGCGGCGTGCGTTCAGTGCACCTTCGACCGCTTGCTTGACTACGTTGATGGCCGCACCCCGTGTTTTCTTCTCTTCTACCGGCAGAGCGCCCAGACCTTTCATCAACTCGGTAAGACGTCCGGTCTTTCCGAGGTACTGGGCCTTGGCGTTTTCCAGATCAGCCGGGGTAGTTGCTTCGGCGAAAGCCGCGCGCGCGCTTTCGACAATCGAATCGAGTTCAGGGGCAGCGGAAGCGGGTACGTTCATGGCAGGCGGAAAACAACGATGAAATGAAAAAGGGATTGAAGCCGGTTCAGGCCTCAACCCCTTAGGCAATCTGCAAACTCCGCTATGGGAGGCGATGCTTGCAGAGAGGGTTTCAGGCAGCCAGCTTAGCCTTGGCCTGCTCCACGATGCCGGCAAAAGCCGCCTTGTCATGCACAGCGATGTCAGCAAGGACTTTGCGATCGATTTCGATGCCGGCCTTGCGGATGCCGTTGGCAAACTGGCTGTAGGTCATACCGCATTCACGCGCTGCGGCGTTGATACGGGCGATCCACAACTGACGGAATACACGCTTCTTGGTACGGCGGTCACGGTATGCGTATTGACCGGCCTTCATCACCGCCTGTTTGGCGACGCGATAGACGTTACCGCGGCGACCGCGGAAACCCTTGGCAAGGGCGAGGACTTTCTTATGGCGAGCTCGGGCTGTTACACCACGTTTGACGCGAGGCATGTTATTTCTCCTTGTTCGTCAGTTGATCAAAGGCCAGCGAATGGCAGCATCTGTGCCATGTGACCCATGTTGGTCTCATGCACATTCACCGCACCGCGCAGGTGGCGTTTGTTCTTGGTGGTCTTCTTGGTCAGAATGTGACGTTTGAAGGCTTGGCCGCGCTTGACGGTACCACCTGGACGAACGCGAAAACGTTTCTTCGCGCTGCTCTTGGTTTTCATTTTGGGCATTTAAATGCTCCTTTTTAAGTTGTGCTCGTGAGGCGTCTGCAAACTCCTTGCAGCCTTGTTGGCCCCGAGACACTTCTTGTAGTCAGCCTTTCAGCTGACTTATCTGCCTTTGTGCCCTCATCTCCAATGGAGCCGGGGTACGCTGGCAAATTCCTCTTTTCACCATCTCACCAACGGAGATCAACCTTCTGCCGGTGCGGAAGCTGCTTGACCAGGCACTGCAGGTTTGGCAACACCAACGCCGGGCTTCTTGCGCGCAGGAGCCAGCATCATGATCATCTGGCGGCCTTCGAGCTTGGGGAACTGCTCAACCAGAATCTGGTCAGCCAGTTCATCCCGAATGCGGTTCAGCAAAGCCATACCGATTTCCTGGTGGGTGATCTCACGACCGCGAAAACGCAGGGTAACTTTCACCTTGTCGCCATCGCCCAAAAAGCGGCGAATGTTGCGCATCTTGATGTTGTAGTCACCGTCGTCCGTACCAGGGCGGAATTTGACTTCCTTGATCTCAATGACCGTTTGCTTGGCCTTGGCTTCTGCGGCCTTCTTCTGCTCGATATATTTGAACTTGCCGTAATCCATCAGCCGGCAAACCGGCGGATTGGCATTGGCGACAACTTCAACCAGATCGACGTCGTACTCACCCGCAAGGCGCAAGGCCTCCTGGATAGGCACTACGCCCATTGGCTCATTTTCTGGACCGTTGAGGCGAACCTCTGGGGCCATGATTTCTCGATTCAGACGGTGGGCACGCTCCTCCCGTTGGCGGCGATCACGAAAATTGGTAGCTATGGCAAAAATCCTCAATACATAATGCTACGAACACGTAGCGAAAGCCGCTCATTACACGCGGGCCAGAGCTTGTTTCGGGTAGAAAGTCAGGCTTTGGAAGCAATGTCTTCGGCAACGCGCTTGGAAAACGCGTCAAGAGACATTACGCCGAGGTCTACATTGCCTCGGGCGCGCACTGCCACGGCGCCAGCATCTCTTTCCTTGTCTCCCACGACAAGGATAAAAGGGAGCTTTTGCAACGAATGCTCTCGTATTTTATACGTTATCTTCTCGTTACGCAGATCTGTCGTCACCCTAACCCCTTGATCGCGCAGCGTTTTCGCCACGGTTTGGGCGTATTCGGCCTGTGCGTCGGTGATATTGAGCACTGCAACCTGCACCGGAGCCAACCAAACGGGCAATGCGCCCGCATAGTGCTCGATCAGCATGCCGATAAAGCGCTCCAGGCTGCCGACAATCGCGCGGTGCAGCATGATGGGGCGGTGCCGTGCTCCGTCTTCGCCTACATATTCCGCGTCCAGACGCTCTGTCATGTTGGGGTCGACCTGCATGGTGCCGCACTGCCATTCACGGCCCAGGGCGTCCTTTAGCGTGTATTCGATCTTGGGACCATAGAAGGCACCCTCTCCGGGGCTGATCTCGAATTCGCACCCTGAGGCGCGCAGGCCCGCCGCCAGGGCTTCTTCAGCCTGATCCCAGCTTTCCTCGGACCCAATGCGTTTTTCTGGCCGGGTGGCCAGTTTGTAGATGATCTCGGTAAACCCGAAATCCTTGTAAACGTTCTGAAGCAATGTGGTGTAGGCCGTGCATTCGGCCTGGATTTGCTCAGGCGTACAGAAAATATGGCCGTCATCTTGCGTAAACCCGCGCACACGCATGATGCCGTGCAGGCCACCGCTAGGCTCATTGCGGTGGCAGTTGCCGAACTCGCCGTAGCGCAGCGGCAGGTCGCGGTAGCTTTTCAGGCCCTGCTTGAAGATCAGAATGTGGCCAGGGCAGTTCATCGGCTTGAGCGCGTAGTCCCGCTTTTCCGATTCCGTGACGAACATGTTGTCCCGGTATTTGTCCCAGTGTCCGGTTTTTTCCCAAAGCGATTGATCCAGAATCTGGGGACCTTTGACTTCCTGGTAGCCGTTGTCGATATACACGCGGCGCATGTACTGCTCCACCTGCTGCCACAGGGTCCAGCCCTTGGGATGCCAGAACACCGTGCCCGGCGAGTGCTCGTCAATATGGAAGAAATCGAGTTCCCGGCCCAGTTTGCGGTGATCACGCTTTTCTGCTTCTTCCAGCAAGCGCAGGTAGTTCTGCAGTTCGTCCTTGCTGGCCCAGGCTGTGCCATAAATGCGCTGCAGCATTTCATTGCGGTGGTCGCCGCGCCAGTAGGCGCCGGCCAGCTTCATCAGCTTGAAGTGCTTGAGCTTGCCGGTGGAAGGGACGTGAGGGCCACGGCACAGGTCTTCAAAGGCGCCTTCGCGGTACAGCGAAACGTCTTCATTGGAAGGAATACTGGCAATGATCTCAGCCTTGTAAGCTTCGCCAATTCCCTTGAAATAGGAAACAGCCTCATCACGTGGCAGCACGCGACGAACCACGGGCTCGTCCTTGGCAGCCAGTTCCGACATTTTCTTCTCGATGGCGACGAGGTCTTCAGGTGTGAAGGGGCGCTTGTACGAAAAGTCGTAGAAGAACCCGTTCTCGATCACAGGACCGATGGTGACCTGTGCGTCCGGGAACAACTCTTTGACGGCATAGGCCAACAAGTGGGCTGTGGAATGGCGAATGACTTCCAGGCCATCTGCATCTTTGGCTGTGATGATGGACAGCGGGCTGTCTTGTGTGATCTGAAAGCTGGTGTCGACCACTTTGCCGTCGATCTTGCCGGCGAGCGCGGCTTTGGCCAGGCCCGCGCCAATGGACGCGGCAACTTCGGCTACGGTGACGGGGCCGGGAAACTCGCGCTGGGAGCCGTCGGGAAGTGTGATGTGAATCATGTGGGAATCCTTGTCTTCAAAAAGAAAAAAGCGCGGAACACGTCCGCGCTTTTTTCGAGGGGAAAGGATAAATCTCGTGCAGGCGCGAACGGCCAGCCTAGTGGCTGGTAAAACTCTCCGTTGTAGTTCGCGGTGTCATAACCGAATTTGCCTTTCTCGCCCTTATGGGTTGCCGATAGCGCAATTCTAACGGTTCCGGCTGGGACCTGCCCACCCTACCCCGCACGAGATGCTCAATTTGCCTCCTCGCACTCTCCACTGCCCAAGAGCCTGTTCAAAGTCTCCTCACGGCGGCATTCGTCTGTGAAGCAGCGGTAAAGATCGCAATGCAACGCAAAGTATGGCTCTTTGACGTCAGCGAAGCCTCTCTCAAGTCGTTAAAGCTGTGAACTGGGGCGTGCGCTCCAGTATTGACAAGGAGTCTCGCGTGAAAACCTATCTACCCGTGTTGAAAGCAGCGGCCGTGGCGCTGGCAGCAGGTGCAGCACTCACAGGCTGCGTGGTGGCGCCCACCCCGGGCCCCGTATATGGCGGGCCGGCCTACTCCTCTGAGGGCGTCTATGCTCCTGTTGCTCCACCAGCCCCCTATACAGAAGTCATTCCAGTGATGCCATTTGCTGGTGCGGTATGGGTGGGCGGCTACTGGAATTGGTCACGCGGGCGCCACGTGTGGGTGCCTGGCCGCTATGAGCGCCCGCGCGCTGGATACAACTACCACCCTCATCGCTGGTCACCCAGTCCGCGCGGCGGATGGGAGCTGCGCGGCGGAGGTTGGAGACGATAGTCAAGTCAAGCACGCCCGGCTTCCGTGAGCAGCCAGTCCCGAAGCAGGCCCACGCAAGGTCCGCCAAGCACCACTTTAGGAGTGGGTAAGAGGATAACGAAGGCGCAAGAAAATGGTGCCACGCCGCACCGACACGAACACTATTGACGGCAAGGCAAGTACCAAATTCACTATTTAATGATCACTTTTGAACTCATTTGATGATGTCCAGCATGCAATCCTTTCAATCTTCCTTTCAATTCGTGAAGAAATGCCTTTGAGATAGGCCTGAGTTTTTATCCAATCGTGCCTCCTGCGCGTGATTCGACGCGCTCTAAACACCGGAGGAATCTGTGTCCATCTCATCCATTTCCCGAGCGCCGTTGCCTGAACGGCCGTGTCGCACCAATTCCCCCAAGTTGGCAATTGCCTTGGCTTTGGGCCTGACCCTATTGGCCGGTAGTGGTATGGCCCACGCGGCCAATGTCGACTTAACCGTCAGTAAAGCCGCGCCAAGCACCGCGGTCACTTTGGCGCCCTTCAACTACACCATAACGGTAGGCAATATTGGCAATGCCACCACTGGCGCCAGCACCGTGGTCGATACACTGCCCGCGCGGCTGTACGATTTGAACGCCACCAGCGTCGTACCCTTCGGAAGCGCCGTATGTCCGACTGTGGCTGAAGTCAACGCCGCCATCCCGACAGCCATACGCAGCTCGGCAACCGCCGAATCTACAGGGGGCCAAACGGTCTCGATTCCCATTCCCAGCCTGCCGCAAGGTGCCCGTTGCGAGATCACGATTTCAGCGAAAGCCTCTACCCCCGGCACCTATGTCAACTCGATCGCTGTGAACGCCGCAGCCAGCGACACTGAGACCAACCCGGCCGGCAACTCGGGCGTTGTGACCACAAGCGTCACGCAGGCGAACTTTGACTTGCGGGTAACCAAGGAGTTGGTGACGGCATCACCCGCCAACTTTGGCGTCCCGGTGCGTTACCGCATCACTTTTCACGGAGACCCCAACATTTCCGTACCCAACTTGGGGAGTTTCTATCCTCGCACCTTTGACGGATGGCAAAGCGTATCGGGGACAGACGGAGGCAATAACGGCGGTGTCCCCTACACCAGTACGATTGCCAGTTGCTCAGCCACCGGTGGTGCGACTGGCTGCCCCAGCTCACCACCCGCCGTTACCGCAGTCAGCGGCGCCACGATGAGTGCTGGCCAGCTACTGAGTCAGACCAAAATTTCACTGCCCGCGGGCAGCACGTTGGTCATTGAGGAAGACGTTGTATTCGCCCCTCCCGTTTGTGGTGGTTTGCGCGTAGTCAATGAGGCAGCTTTGACCTTGCACGCCAATGGTGGCGGAACCATCGTGTCAGATTCAAATTCTGACAATGACCGAGCCAGGGCCACTCTGGTCCTCAACAGTGTAGGTACCTGCCCTGTAGCCACCAATACCCTGGTGACGACCAAGACTCTGGCGAACCCCTCAGATACGGTGGTAGATACCGAAGGCGAGGCCGTGGGGTATGTGATTCGATCGCAATATACAAGTCCGCATGTGCCGGTGGCTGGTATCAGGTTTGGTGACGTAGTTCAATACTTCAACGAAAACGGCTCTAATGCGACCAGTGCGCTCCCAGCGCCCTTTCACTCACTCTGGCTGATGAGCTGTACCGTGGATTCGCTGGGGACCGGCTCTGCCTGCCCACCGGGCCCCTATCCGCGCCAATTGTTAGCCCCTGTCCAATCCTATGGGAATCAAACTGCCCCCCTCGGTGAAGGCAGTATTGCCAGCGGCGGTTTTGTTGAAATCAGACTGGAGCAACGGTGGACTGGAATCAATACGCTGACGTGCCTGCCTGATCGGAAAAGAGTGTCCAACAAGGTGGATTCGGTTCTGATCATGCCTCCAGGTGGCGCCTACGTGAACTTCAGTAAGCCCTCGGACTCACCCACGTCGGCCCAGGTCCGTATAGACCCGGATGTACCAGCATGTGTGGACGTCGCCTCCAACAAAAGCGTCTCTCCGGTCAATCCAGCTGCGGGGGTACCCATGACGTTCAACCTGCAGTTCACCAACAACAGCATGGCGGTGGTGGGAATGGCCAACCAGGCAACCAACATCGCGGTGACTGATGTGCTGGGTGCCCACTTCACGCCGACAGCGGCCTCCTGCAGTGTGATCTCGGGAAGCGCCGATGCACCTTCAGTATCCCTGGCTAACATCTCCGGTGCGAACAACACGTTTAACGCCGTCATTCCCAGGATGGACGATGGGGCTTCTGTGCAATGTGCGGTTACAGGCACCGTTGCAAACACCGGCAGCTTCAGCAACACCGTAACGTCCAATGCCACATCAGGCAGCGGGCGCAATGGTCGTTACGACACGGTAGCCACGAACAATGGCAGCACAATCAACTTTGGCATAGTTCCTCCGGCGACCGTGTCCCTGACCAAAACCTTGTCTGGAGAAGTCAGCGGCTATGTCGCTGGCAGCACCTTCCCGGTGACGGTCAGCTGCGCAGTGACACCCACTGCAGGCGGCTCCGCGGCCACAGTGCAACAGACGGTCAACCTGCTGCCCAACACAGCTCAGGTCATGCCAATACCCCCCACCAACGGGGCACAAACGGTCGCTTGCACCGTGAGCGAAGGCGCCACCCCCGCAACGGTCTCTGCAGGGTTTGTGTATGGCTCGCCGGTCATCAGCCCGCAAACGTTCGATGCTCCGGCTGGTGGCACTGCAGCACCCGCTGTGACCGTGAACAACCCCCTGACTCTCGTCATGGGCTCACTCACCGTGACGCCTACCGTGACCGGTCTCGTGGCGGGCTATACGGGTCAGCCGTTTGGCGTCACCGTGAGCTGCACAGGGCCTGGAGTGACCGGGTTCCCTCAGAGCTTCAACCTGGTCGCTGATGCAAGCCAAACCGTGCCGGTGCCGTTGGCCGCAAGCTGCACGGTCACCGAGACGCAACCCACCGCCAATGCGGGATTCTGGTTCCAGGCCCCCATGTTCACACCAAGCGTCACCGTGACCATCACAGGCGCCGATGTCGTCAACATCCAGAACAATCTGGTGGCATCCAAAGCGGGCCTTGAGCCCATTCCAACGCTTGATGTCAAATCATTGGCAGCCTTGGTGCTGCTCCTTTCCATCGCAGGGTTGTGGACTTCGCGTCGCCGCAAACACTGATCTGCTGAGAAAGGCTAAGGCCCTCTGCAAGGAAATCCCTTGCAGAGGGCCTTTTACTTGGCGCTGATGAACCCGGAAGGCAAAGCAGGTGTAGGCCGATCCAGCCTGACCTCGGCATCCCAACATTGCCAACCGATCTGGGCGACCAAGCGAACTCACTTTTTCTTCGACTTTCGGCGTTGATACAACCAACGGGCAAGCAGCAAACCTGAGAGTATGGCCGCATACCACCCCACCTCTGCAAAGTTATTCTTCCCGGCTCTTATCCAAAAAAAGTGCAGCACCGCCAACGCAGCCACGCCATAAATCGAGCGGTGCAATAGCTGCCAGCGCTTGCCCCCCATGCGACGGATAAGCCGGGGGATGGAAGTGATAGCCAACGCCAGCAAGATCAACCAGGCCAACGTGCCCACCAAAATGAAGGGGCGCTTGGGCAAATCTTGCACAATGGCTTGCCAATCAAGTCCCATGTCGAAAACGACGTACGCCAGCCAATGCAGAGTGGCGTAAAAGAAGGTGTACAGCCCCAACATGCGCCGGTAAGATGCCAGCGCATTCCAGCGCAGCCATTGGCGCAGCGGCGTTACAGCCAGCACCAAACACAGAAAACGAATGGTCCAATCCCCCAAAGACCGCAACAGCGATTCGGCAGGATTGGCCCCTAAGCCATCGGTCAGCGCGAGGTAGGTAAGCCATAGAGCCGGGACGAGGCACAGACCGTGTAGTGCCACACGAATGACCGCCTTTCGCAGGACACTCATTCCAGCCACTCAGTAGTTCTTGCGCAAGTCCATCCCTGCGTACAGTTGACCTACCTGGGCCTCATAGCCATTGAACAGTTGGGTCTTGCGCCTTTTGGCAAATAACCCGCCTTCGCCAATGCGGCGCTCGGTCGCCTGGCTCCAGCGTGGATGTGACACATCTGGGTTCACGTTGGAATAAAACCCATACTCGTTGCGTGCAGCCTTGTTCCAGGCCGTACTCGGTTCGCGTTCAACCAGGCGGATGGCCACAATGCTTTTGGCACTCTTGAATCCGTATTTCCAAGGCACAACAAGGCGCACAGGCGCACCGTTCTGCGACGGGAGTTCACGGCCATACATTCCGAAGCCCAGTAGCGTGAGCGGGTGCATGGCCTCGTCCAGCCGCAACCCTTCGGTGTAGGGCCAGTCCAGCACGCCGGCACGCAATCCGGGCATGGTCTTGGGGTCGGCCAAGGTCACAAACTCCACATACTTGGCACTTCCCATAGGCTCAACAAGGGAAAGCAGCTTCGAGAGTGAATAACCGATCCACGGGATCACCATGGACCATCCTTCCACGCATCGCAGACGGTAGATACGCTCTTCCTGAGCGCTCAGCTTGAGCAGTTGCTCGATACCCAGGGTCTGTGGCTTGTTGACCAGACCCTCCACTCGCACCGTCCAGGGTCTGGTTTGCAGGGTATGTGCATTGCGCGCGGGATCGCTTTTCTCCAGGCCGAACTCGTAGTAGTTGTTGTAGCTCGACGCATCCTGGAAAGAGGTGAGCGTATCGCTGGCCATGGCACCAGAGACCGTCGACTTGGTGGCAGGAATGGCACGCAGGGCCGTTTGAGGCTTGTCTTGAGCCACGGCGCGCCCACCCAGAACGCCGCCGAGGCTGCCCACCGTGGCCCATTGCAGCATCTCACGTCGGCGTAAATAGACCGACTTCGATGTAATCTCGCTGCCGTGAGGATGGATAAATCCTGAGTCTCGGGTGTGGATCAACATAGTAAGTCCCTTAAGTTACCGAATGACAAAACAGAACGCCGCGCAGCACCATAAGAAATCTGCCGACTTTTGGTTCAACAAGTCTGCTAATTATTTTGATCAATAGTGATCTAGAAATCCTCACCAAATCTTAAATAATTCGTGATAACTGGCTTCCGGACCCATAGGAGGATCTGCTGACCACCGCGGTCGCACCACGGTTGCACCACGCAGTTCATTCTTGCGGCCATCTGAACTTCCAAACCTTCAGTCACCGTCCCCTTCATGACCGCTCCAGCTACGGCTGCAGCGGTCATTTTCATTCTGGGCGCTGGAACATCCACTTGGCTTGGGAAAAAGACCGGGGCTTCAGATCAAAAAAACTTGGGTGAAACACGATTTCATATTTTGCCCATTCACGAGAAAAGTCATCTAAGAAACCGGCGATTTCCATCCAATTACGCAGGAAAAAACTCCCTCGGTCTGACGACAATTTTCTGAGCAAACACGAGTTCATTGATCCTTGATTCGCGGGGATTTACACGGCATTCAAGACCGGAATGCGGTACTTGCATGAGCTCGTCCTCACTCAAGGAGCTAGCGTGAAGTCAGAAGTCATTTCCATCACTCTTTGCAGTGGTGTCTTCGGCCACCAAGAAGCTGCATGCCGAGCGCATCGCCTGACCAACCGCGACTTCGTAGCCGAGAACGACTTGCTCGAACCGCTGAAGCTGGCGGGAGAAACCGTGACGGGCCTGCTTTCACGCGTCAATCAATAAACCCGTCACACCTGGCGCGTTTCGAAACAACGCGCTCCCCTTACTCCAGTTTGTGAAACACGTCTTCAAAACAAGGCGTCCCCCCAACTCAATAGGCGTACCTGTGCAATCCAATTTCAACATCGACACCCGTTTGCTGCACAGCGGCAGAAACCCTGCTGACCACGGAGGTCTGGTCAACACCCCGATCTGCAGGGGCTCCACCATCGTGGCGCCTACGCTTCAGGAATGGGAAGCGCGCAAGACGCCCGGCAATCCCTACGCTTCCTACGGGCGTTTTGGCACGGCGACCACAGCCTCGCTGCAGGACATGATGGCCGAGTTGGAAGGAGGACACCGATCCCTGGTGTTTCCTTCCGGCCTGGCGGCATGCACTCATTCGATCCTGGCATTCGTACGCGCAGGCGATCACGTTCTCTTGACCGACAGCGTCTACGGTCCGACCCGGGCTTTTGCCGAAGACGTGCTGACCCGTCTTGGAGTGGAAGTGGAGTTCTATGATCCCGCGATAGGCGCCGGTATTGCGGATCAGATGAGGAACAACACGCGCCTGGTCTTTGTGGAGTCTCCGGGCTCTGCCACGTTCGATGTTCAAGACATTCCCGCCATTGCCGAGCAAGCTCACAAGCGCGATACGTTCGTCGTCATGGATAACACCTGGGCCGGTCCGCTGTTTTTCAAAGCCTTTGAGCATGGCGTGGACGTATCCATACAGGCTGCAACGAAATACCTGGTTGGTCACTCCGACGCCTTGATGGGTGTCGCCACAGCCAACGAGCGCGCCTGGCCGTTACTGCGGGCAGGCGCTCAGGACTTTGGACAAACCACGAGCCCTGACGACATATTTCTTGTGCTCCGCGGGTTGAGAACCCTCTCCTTGAGGATGCAACGGCATTGGGAAAGCGGTATGCGTCTGGCCAAGTTTCTTCAGGAACACCCCATGGTTGAGCGCGTGCTCCACCCCGGCCTGCCAGACGACCCAGGGCATAGCCTATGGAAACGCGATTTTCTTGGTGCGAGCGGACTCTTCGCATTTCTCTTTAAACCCATCACGCGCGCGCAGACCGAGGCATTTTTCAACTCGTTCAGCTTGTTTGGCATAGGCCTGTCCTGGGGCGGATACGAGAGCCTGGTCCTTCCTATGGACGCTCCCAAGAGAGCCGTTGTTCCATGGGATAGCAAGGGCACGCTGGTTCGTGTGCATGTGGGCTTGGAGGCCTATTGCGATCTGGAGTCTGACATGGCCCACGCGCTCGAAGCCACAGCCCTGGCTGCAGTTCCAAACATGAAGCCGAGCGTCGAAGTAACCACTTCCTGTGCCCCTTTTCATTCCGCACATCTGCTGGAAAAAGTGGTCTGAGCACGAAATGCAAAACCTGCTCTACCGCAAAGGCGCAGCATTGATTGGCTTTCCACGCGGGCCCTTGCGTCCATGGTCCATGGTTCATGGTCGATGGGGAGCAATCGTGGTTAGAATGAAATTTCAAATTTTCATTTTCATATAGCAAATTGTTCTAGATTTATCAGAATAGCGATCATCATCGCAATGATTTCTCCGGGGGGCGTTGGTAGACTCCACTACAGATTCATCACGCTAACCGCGCGTTTAACTGATACCCCCTATTGGAGCTTTCCATGAAGTCTCGTGCCTTTTTGCTCTCACTGTTGTCTGTGGCAGCCCTTGCCAGCCTGCCTGTGCAAGCTCAGTCTTCCTACCCTAATCGCCCAGTGAAACTGGTGATTCCCTTCCCTCCAGGCGGCTCTACAGACATCATCGGCCGCGCGCTTGCCCAGCAGCTGACTGATCTATGGGGCAAGCAGGTGGTGGTCGACAACCGCCCTGGTGCGGGCGGCAGCATTGGTGCCGACTTTGTAGCCAAGTCGCCGGCAGACGGCTATACGCTGCTGCTGGGCCACACCGGAACCATGTCGGTGAATCCTCTGCTTTACCCCAAGCTGCCCTACGACCCTGTCAAAAGCTTCGAGCCCATCTCCCTTGTGACTCTGCTGCCCTTGGTGTTCGTGGCCAATGCCTCGCTGGAGCCCAAGACGGTGGGCGAAATCATCAGCTACACCCAGGCCAACCCAGGCAAGCTGAACTATGGCTCGGCCGGCAACGGCAGTGCCAACCATCTGGCGATGGAATACTTCAAGCTGCTCACCAAGACCAACATCGTTCATGTTCCCTACAAAGGCACGGCCCCTGCAGTCACCGATTTGCTCAGCAATCAGGTGTCCATGGTGATGGTGGGCGCTGCGACTGTGCTACCCCACATACAGAGCGGTCGCTTGAAGGTATTGGCCGTTGCCAGCCCCAAACGTCTGGAAGTTTTACCTGACGCTCCCACCATGGCAGAAGCCGGTGTGCGCAACTTTGACCCCTCTCCCTGGTTCGGCATCCTCGCACCTGCAGGCACGCCTGCTGAGCTGGTCACCAAGATCAATGCCGACATCGTGAAGGTCATGGGTACCGAGCGCAGTCGCAAGGCACTGGCCTCCGAAGGCGCCATCATCTCTACCAACACACCACAGCAGTTCAGCGATCTGATCAAGGCAGACCTGGTGCGCTGGTCCAAAGTGGTCAAAGACAGCGGGATGAAAATCGAATGACGCGCGCAGCCAACTCCGTGCAGTTGAAAGATGCGCGGCGTACCCGTTTAGAAGCTGCTGTCCAAGGTGGCTCACCCGACCGCGTTCCGGTGAGCGCCTGGGGCCATTTCTATCCTCAGGAAACCTCAGCGCGCTCGCTGGCCGACACCATGGTGGACTTCTTTGAGCGCCATGACTGGGACTACCTCAAGGTGCACGCACGCGCCAGCTACCACGTGGAAGGCTGGGGCTTCCGTTACGAAGCCTCAACCGACCCAGCAGAGCTGCACAAGTGCACCGCCATGCCTATCAAGTCCAGTGCTGATTGGGGCAAGCTCAGGCCCTTGCCGCTGGACACGCCCGCCCTGCATGAGCAGATAGAAGCCATTCGCTACATGCGTCAGCGCGTAGGCCATGAGGTTCCGCTGATCATGACGGTTTTCTCGCCCCTGGATGTGGCGGACAAGTTGGTGGACCGCGACGGTGCGCTGCTGCGTGCGCATATTGAAGAGAACCCCCAAGCGGTGGAAAGCGCCATGGCCGCCTTCGGAGACACGTTTGCCCGCTTTGTCACGCAGTTGGTGGGCGAAGGTGTTGACGGCATTTTCTTTTCCACCAAATGGGCCAACGACGGGCGCCTGACGGCAGAACAGTATGCGCGCTTCGTTCGGCCCTTCGACTTGCAGGTGCTTGAAGCGGCGAAGCCATTGTGGTGCAACATGCTTCACCTTTGCGAAGATTCCATTCGTCTCGAGGCGATGGCCGACTACCCTGTGCAGGTTTTTCACTGGGACCGTAGCGCGGGGCATAACCCCACGTTGGCTGCGGGCCACAGAGAACTGGGCAAGGCCGTCGGTGGAGGCGTGGATGCAAAAACCCTTCGCGTGGGAACTCCGGAGCAGGTCAAAGCCATGGCGCGTTCAGCGATTGAAGAAATGGACGGCAAGTCCTTTCTGCTGGGGCCCGGGTGCTCGGTTCAGGTAGCCAGCACCTCGACTGCGAATCTAAATGCCTTGCGCGCTGCGGTGGAAGTTTAAGCAAGGACTGATACGAAAAGCCGATTCGTCACGGAAGGACAAGCCCTTCCGCCGCTTGAAGAAGCGCAAAAGCCAAGAGGCAGGAAAAGCGACCTATTCAGAAAAACCCAAGGGCAACTGGAGACATGACACACACGTTGGACAACACCGATAGAGCCATACTGGAGCTTCTGCAAAAAGATTGCACGCTCTCGGTCAGCGAGATCGGTGAGCGTGTGAACCTGTCTTCCACGCCATGCTGGCGACGAATTCAGAGACTGGAGCAAGAAGGCTTCGTCCAGCGTCGCGTGGCTCTGCTAGACCCGGAGAAGCTCAATGTCGGTGTGACTGTGTTTGTGGCGATCAAGACCAATCAGCACAACGAAAAGTGGTTCAAGAAGTTTGCAGACGTGGTCTCCACCATTCCCCAGATTGTGGAGTTCTACCGCATGAGCGGTGAAAACGACTACCTGCTGCGAGTGGTGGTGCCTGACATCAAGGCCTACGACGCCGTCTACCGCCGCTTGATCCGGGATGTTGAGCTCTTTGATGTGAGTTCGAGCTTCGCGATGGAGCAGCTTAAATACACCACAGCGCTTCCTCTCGACTACGCCTGAAGGAATACACACCCATCAGGACTGCGCAGAGATCCCTGTTGCAGCGATAGGCGTTCAAGCAAACCCGCCATTGGCCCGCACCACCTGGCTGTTCACCCATCCGCCATCCGCACCGACCAGGAACGAAACCACCCCAGCTATGTCCTGCGGCTGGCCAAGGCGCTCCAGCGGCGGGAGCTTGCTGAGTTGAGCGATCTGCTCGTCTGACTTGCCTCTAAGAAAAAGCTCAGTGGCCACAGGCCCTGGAGCGACCGCGTTGACTGTGATGTTTCTGCCGCGCAGTTCGTTGGCCATCACATGCACCAAGCCTTCTACACCCGCCTTGGCCGCAATGTAGGGCCCATACTGGGGAAAAGACTTGGCGATCACGCTGGTTGAGAGCGCGACGATGCGGCCTCCGTCCTGCAGATATTTGGCTGCATTAGCCAGCACGATGAACGCGCCACGCAGATTGGTATGAATGACACGGTCAAATAGGTCGGTGCTTTCAGGAGCGATAGGAGCCAGCGGCATGACGCCAGCGCTATGGACAACAGCATGGATACCTCCAAATGCTTCGACGGTCTTGGTCATCAGACGCTCAACGTCTTCAGTATTGGCCACGTCCGCCTGCACGGCCATAGCTTCACCACCGGCTACCTGTATGGCGGCCACCACCTCGGCAGCGCTTGCCGCATTGTCTGAATAGTTGACCGCGATCTTGAAACCGTCTGCGGCCAGGCGCAGCGCGATGGCGCGGCCTATGCCACGTGAGGCTCCCGTAACAAGAGCAGCGGGAGCGAAAGACGTTTGAATGGTGCTCATGATGATTTCCTTTGATTGATAAGGGGGCCACAGGTATTGGCCTGGGTACTTGCTCGTTCAGCAGCCCAATTGCCTGACGAGATCTGGAAAAGATTGGTGAATGTGATCATCGTGGTTTACGACTCATCAATAAATGGCTATAAATTGCATTCATCTTTCAACTATCCACAACAATCGCCCTCATGGACCGCTTTGACGCTCTGCAACTCTTTACCAAGATCGTGGAATTGGGGAGCTTCACGGAAGCAGCGGGCGTACTGAATATTCCGAGAGCCACCGCCACGCACGCCATCAAGGCGTTGGAAAACCGGCTAGGTGCCCGCCTGCTTGACCGAACTACGCGGCAGGTCAAGCCCACTCTGGACGGCCAGGCGTTCTACGAGCGCAGCAAGCGCGTGCTGGCTGAATTGGAAGATGCCGAAACATCTCTCAGTACCCAGGTAGCCAATCCCCATGGCACCTTGAGGCTGGATCTTCATGGCGCCCATGCAAGCGCCATCATCTTGCCGCGAATCGGTGAATTCAAGCAGCGCTACCCTCATATCAACTTCGCCATCAGCAGCGGTGACCGACTGGTGGATCTGGTCAAGGAAGGTATCGATTGCGTGGTACGCGCAGGAGAACCGCGTGACTCCTCACTCGTGGTCAGGCGCCTCGCGCAGATGCCACAGATCATCTGTGCCAGCCCAGAGTACCTGGCTCAATACGGCACACCTACCCTTCCTCAAGACCTAGCCGCCCACCAGGGCATTGGTTTCTTTTCCAAAGGGAGTGACCACCGATACCCCTTTGAGTTGATCATCGGCGATCAGGTCGCCGAGTTCCACACGCAAGGTTGGATGTCCGTGAGCGATGCCGACTGCTACCTCAGCGCCGCGCTCGCAGGGTGCGGACTGATTCAGTTGCCTCGCTTCCGTCTGGAGGAGCATCTGAATGCCGGATCCCTCGTTCAGGTGCTGGCCGATTGGCCATCACCCCAGATGCCCGTCTGCGCGCTTTACCCATTTCACAGGCAACTCTCACCCAGGGTGCGCGTGTTCATTGACTGGGCTGACGAGGTGTACCGCGAGAAATTCCGAGACGATGGTCAAAGAGTCATCGGATGAAGTGAGTATTGATGAGTGGTTTCCACAAGCGACTTCTCATTCGGCCGATGGATGAAAGTGAGCGTTAAGTTCGGCGCCTGATGCCGCGTTTGCAAATTCATCAAAGCGGCCTTCGTCTGCAATGGCACGGGCAGCGCGAAGAAATCCGCCCCAGGCGGCGCGTGCCAATGCCCCACCCACGCTGACGCGTCTGACGCCCATGGCCGCAATGTCCTCTAGCGTAAATTCGCTGGCAGAACCAATCAACAGATTAACCGGTTTGGGATACACAGCGGCCACTACGGCCTCAATGTGCGCCCTGCTTTTGATGCCGGGCGCATAGAGGCAATCAGCGCCAGCCTCTGCGTAGGCCCGCAAGCGTTGAATGGTGTCGTCGATGTCCGGGCGACCCAGAAAGAAGTTTTCGGCGCGCCCGACCAGCAAGGTTTCTCCGCCCGCCTCATCGATGGCAGCACGTGCAGACCTGATACGTGCAACCGCTTCGCCCAGTTCGCGCAACGGGTTATGGGGGTCTCCTGTTGCGTCTTCGATCGAGAGACCGGCTACACCCGTATCAATGGCCATACGCACGCTCTCGGCCACACCTTCCGGGTTTGCCGCAAAGCCGCTCTCAAAATCGGCATTGACCGGCAGATCTGTGGCCGCAACCATCGTGCGCAGATGCTCAAGAACGAGGGCACGGGAAACCGCCCCATCAGCTTGCCCCCGTGACCAGGCCATGCCTGAACTGGTGGTTGCCAAGGCCTTGAAGCCCATGCCTTGCAGCAGCAGTGCACTGCCGGCGTCCCACGGATTGGGCAATACGAAGCAGCCCTTTTCATGAAGTGCCCTGAAGACGGTACGTTTGTCCTGAGCTGTTAGTTTCATTGCATCTCCAGTATCGTTGTAATCGTTGTAACCTCAGTGACCTCACTGGCGTAGAGCAAGCTGAGGGGCCCACCGGCCGAAAAAGAAGCACCCGGCTGCGGCAAGCAACACGCCACTTGCTACAGCGAAGAACATGGCCGATTGCGCGCCAATTCCGGTATGCGGCCCAGTGCCCGATACAGACAATAACAAGCCAAACACCAGAGGCGCAAGCGAATAGCCGGCTTGCGAGATAGCCACGGTGGTGGCTACCACCCGAGGAACATCTTCTGCTGCGAAATCGCTCTGGGCAATCAAGGGCGGCAGATACGAGCCATTTCCAAGACCGGAACCGATCAATGCGGCAGCCAACAAAATCAGGCCGCTATGCCCCGAGTCTGCGAATAAGAAAATCAAAGCCCCCAGAGCTTGAATCGCATAGCCCGAGCCAGCTATTACGCGCCCATCCCACCCTAGCGTCAGCAGGTGGGCTGTCGCTGTCCGCCCCAACATGGCGCACACCGTGAGACCACCCAAGACCAGACCCGCATACTGGGCACCAAAGCTGACTGCGAGCAGCGAAAACAGGTGCGCAAGCAGCCCCATATGCCCAAATAGCCCGACGGCCATTCCAACAGCCAGCGTCTGGAATGCGCGGTCTCGCCACAATTGTGGGCCAGGCAGCGAAGGGCGCGATGCCGTAGCAAGGTTCCGCGCTGCCAAGGACGGGCCGGGGCCGTCAGGTTGTTGACCCAAAGCCTGAGGTGTATGGGTGAACACCAGGAATGCCAGCAAAATCATCACCACGACCATGACGGCACCGACCAGCACAGAAGCGCCCAGAAATCCCTGCCATGCAATCAGTGCGACCCACAACGGGGAAAAGAGCACCCCTCCGAAAGTTCCGCCGTTGAACGCGATGGCCAATGCCCTGGGGCGTGTGCGCCTGTACCAGGGCGAAATTGCTGCGTTGAGCGAGACCGCCCCCAGCGTGACCCAGCCCATACCACTGCCCAATGCTGCAACGAACAGATGCCAGGGCTCGGATGCGGCGGCCCATCCCCATATGCCGACCGAGGTAACAACCGCGCCAACGCTGATGATGGTTGGCAGTCCCCACCGGGCATAGAGCTTGGGCAGGTTGACCACCACGAGCACGCCACTCAGGAAATGCAGTGTCACCACTGCAGATACGGTGCTCAGTGGCCAGCCCGTACGCTCCACCACAGCATGCAGGTAAATCGGAGGCCCATAAAAGCCCACGCCCCACCCGAAAATGGCCATCACGAAAGCAGCACGCACCACCCAAGTGCCGAAGAAGCCCGAAGGCCCGGATCCGCGCATCAGCAGCACAGCACCAGCCGGGGGGCGCCGACAACCATGCCATTGCCGCCAACACCGGGTGCCAAGGGTGCCCTTTGCAGCAACGATGCGTTCAGCCCAAACGTGGCCGTCACAAGCGATATTGAACACTGCTTCATTCCATGAGCTTTCGATACTGGACGAAGCCGCTTTTATCGGCAATGTTGTCGTAGAGCTTCATCGCGTCGGCATTGCTTTCATGTGTGAGCCACCAAACGCGACTACCGCCCTGCGTTCGTGCGGCCGCGTAGACATGCTCAATCAAAGCCCGCCCTATTCCCTTGCCGCGCAGTTCAGGGGCGGCGAACAGATCTTGCAAATAAACGTAGTCATCCGAGGTCCAGCAACTGCGGTGAAAGATGTAATGCACGATACCCACCAGCACGCCATCTTGCTCGGCTACGGCACAGTGCATCGGCTCGGCAGGATCCATGAACCGTGCCCATGTCTGTTTCGTGACCGGTTCAGCGATGCTGGTTTTATAAAAGGCTTGGTAGGCCTCCCAAAGCGGCAGCCACTGCGCGTAGTCTTGAGCCTGTGCCAATCGAGATTGCATGTGCATCGTCCTTAATAACTTCGTCTCCTGGTTTGAACGCTCAGAATCTGCAAATCCAAGCACCTGACGATCAAGCATAAAAAATTTGTGGCATGGTAAAAAGCGCCACAATCTTGGTTTTTCATGGTGCCAGGATGCGATGAAAATGCCTTCGTCTTTACCCGCACTGCTGGAGACCCCGCTGGATCGGGCCAGCGCCGAGCCGTTGCAGCGCCAACTGTGCCTCCGCATCAAGGACGCGATCGTGGGCGGACATTTACCTGCCGGATTACGCCTGCCCGCCACACGAGTGCTTGCGCAAGGTTTGCTCATCTCGCGCAACACCGCCAGCATGGCTTACGACCATCTGTTGGCTGAGGGATATGTGGTGGCAGACCGGCAGGGCACCGTGGTGGCCGAGCTGCGCACACCTGTACTCTCCAAGGCAAGCTCACCGCCGCCGCGGCCTCGCTTGGCTGCACGTCTTGCCAGCTTGCGCCCCAGCCCCATGATCAAGACAGACTGCACCGCCCTGCGCCCTGGTGTGCCCGCGCTCACGCAGTTTCCGCAGGCACACTGGCGCTTGGCCATGGCCCATGCAGCGCGCACGGCCACACCCAACACGCTCAATTACGGCGACCCCTTAGGCGAGCCAGCCTTGCGCTCTGCCATTGCCAGCCATTTGGCGATCACCCGCGGTGTGCATTGCATGGCGGAACAGGTGGTAGTGACCGAAGGAGCGCAGGAAGCGCTGAATTTGTGCGTGCGATTGATCACCAACCCCGGCGACACCGCGTGGATGGAAGACCCGGGTTACCGAGGTGGCAAGTCGGCCTTGCACGCGGGCGATCTGCGCGTGCTGCCCAAACGCCTGGACGCTGAGGGTCTGTACTTCACCGCCAATGACTGGCGCAGCGAGCAACCCCGACTTATCTACACCACGCCATCTCATCAATACCCGCTGGGCACAGTCATGTCTGTAGCACGCAGATTGGCGCTGATGGCCGCAGCGCAGGCTCACGGCGCGTGGATTATTGAGGACGACTACGACAGCGAGTTTCGTCACAGTGGAGAGCCCATCAGGGCGATGCAGGGTTTGATGGCAGATGCGCCGGTGCTGTATGTAGGCACGTTTTCCAAAACCATGTTTCCATCGCTGCGGCTGGGCTTTCTGGTGCTACCCCTGCCCTTGCAGCCGTTGCTGGATCGGCCCTTGCGTGAGTTGCTGCGCGGCGGACACAGCCACGAACAACTGGCCATGGCCCGTTTCATGGAGGCGGGCCACTTTGTGCGCCACCTGGCCCGAATGCGCCGCATCTACCGCGAACGCCAGCAAGCCCTGCGCAGCGCGTTAGGCGAGCATCTGGGTGTGCTGCACAGCATCGAAGGCGGGCGCAGCGGCCTGCACCTGTGCGTTCGTTTTGCTGCGGACTATCCCGATGTGGCCGTGGCCGAAACCGCCCAACGCTACGGCATGGCGCCGCAAGCCTTGTCTACCTTCGCGCTGGAGCCGCAGCTACAGGACAATGGGCTGGTCCTGGGTTACGGCAATACGGCCGTGGAAACGATGGGCCCACTGGTGCGCAGGCTAGGGAAAATTTTGAAAGGTCTGGCTTAAGATCAGTCTTGATCGTGGCAGATCCGCGGATCAATGGAACTTCAGTCTTTTCGGTCAAGCCCATCAGCGCCTTGGAGCTGAAAGAGCCACCTCGATAGAGGTGGCGTCCAGGTCTCGATTGCAGATAAATGAGCGCTGAATTGCAGTTGTCATGCCGTCAAAAAAATCCGCGCTCAGTTTTTTATCAATGCGCGCGAAAACGTCGAGAGCCCCGCACAGCGAATCCCGCAAGCACAAAAGAGAGGATCATCAGTGTCCACTGGCTAAGCGTAGGAACTGGTGCAATAGTTAACAACTTGCTCGATGCTGCATAAGGCTGCGTGTTGTTACTCGGCAAAGGGTCCGACGTAGAACTTCCTGCTGTAATAGTTGCATTTACAAAACCGCTGTCCGGGGCAACATAGCTGACGGCACAAGTCATGGAATTTGTAGTTCCGAGTGGTGTTGCCGTTGGAGAACTGGGGTTACAGATGACAGTGGCGCCGACTGGGAGTCCTGATATTGAGCAGCTAGCTGCCACAGCTTCACTGGGTCCCGCGTTGGTACACGTCACAGTTCCCGTGATGGTTTGCCCTGCGGAGAAAGTTGTCGGCAGAGTATTTTCTGTTACTTGCATATCCGCTGATGGCGTAATGGTGGCGCTATAAGGTTGCGTGTTGTTGCTTGGCACAGTATCTAGCGTAGAGCTAGCTGCCGTAACGGTGGCCGCTATAGAGCCAGTCGTCGGGGCGATATAGCTCACCTCACAAGAAATGACACCAAATACAGGCAGCGGCGATAGGGTTGGGGAGCTTGGAGTGCACACCACCGTCGCGCCGGCAGGCAAGCCTGGAATGGTGCATGTCGCATCTGCGGCGATGCTGGGCCCCGCATTGGAGCAAGAAATAGTACCTGTGACGGTCTGACCTGCGGTGACCGTACCAGGCAAGGTCGTGCCTGTTGCCTGCATGTCCGCTGATGGCGTGATAGTCGCGCTGTAAGGTTGAGTGTTGTTGGTTGGCACTGGGTCAGGCGTAGAACTACCGGCTGTTAGAGTGGCGCTCACGGCACCCGTGCCCGGGGCAACATAGCTGACCTGGCAAGAAATGACGCCAGATTTAGGTAATGGCGATACGGTTGGAGAACTGGGAGTGCAAACAACCGTCGATCCAGCGGGCAAGCCGGGAATGGTGCACGTCGCATCTGCAGCTGCACTGGGTCCCGCGTTCGTACACGTGATAGTTCCAGTAACGGTCTGACCTGCGATGACAGTGCTTGGCAAAGTCGTGCCTGTCGCTTGCATGTCCGCTGATGGCGTAACAACCAATTGATTGGTAGTGTTTGGTTGAGGTGGCGTGAGGAAGCTGGAAGTAATATTAGTTTCATTATTTGTAAACGTATTTGCCGCATTAGCAAGTACCGCCACAGTCACCGTGCACGACGCCATTCCGCTATCGAGGTTTCCTGTCACAGTGATTGAATTACCACCCACTGGAGCGATGATGGAAATGCCCAATGGACAGGTCGTCGTTGCGTTCCCCGCTACTGTCAACCCTGAAGACAAGGTGTCTGTAAACGACCAACCATTCTTTGCCAACAAATCATTGGTATTCGTTATCGTAAACTGAATATTGCTTGTATTTCCCAGCGGAACAGTGGCAGGTGAAAATGATTTATCCAGCTGAGGAGAAGCATCCAGGATGGTTGGATTATCAAATGCAAAATCGTTGCCTGTTCCCGACCCTTGCTGATTACGCACAATGTAGCCCACTGATGATCCAGAAAAACCGATGGCTGCTGGTGACACGCTGGTCTTCACCCTGTTAATAGCCGTTCCGGAGCCTCCTGCTGGATCATTCACGTTAACTATAGTGCTGCCGGCACACACACTAACCGTCGCAGTCGATATTGGCAACTCCACATTTGATTGACTTATCAACGAAAATGCCAGAGTAGCAGGATTTGTCACACAACTAGTAGCAGCCGTATCAATTGAAGTAATCAAAAATCGATTGGCGATTGATAAAGGAATGTTATTTATTGTTCTAAATATAACGCCGCCCACCCCAGGGTTCGCGCCTTCGGTATAGGCAGAAACCGCATAATTACTTTTAGCAGTGGTGGCCGGATCCTGCCCACGCAACATACCCAAGGCCTGGGCAAATTGTTGAGTTCCCCTCCAGGCTACAGTGTTGCCTGCGCAAGCACTGATACTGGCACTTGATGATGGATTCATATCAAATGCAGTCACAATGCCATTGCAATGATTGGACGACATGCGCCAAGCAGGATCTGCCGTGTACATCTGCCCCGCGGGGGACGCCCCCAGGTAGGTGAGCAAATCAATGCCTCCCATACTTGCATTCGGGACGGGAAGATTCTGAAAATCCTCTTTCCAAATCACTGTAGGGGCCTGAGGAACCCCTGGCACGGCCAAAGCAACATTGCCTATGAATGAAACCATTAAAATTCCAAAGAACTTAATGGCAAAATTTTTATAAATTAAAGACATTCCCTACCCATTCAATTCGATTGATATGAATTTACTTAACAATAAAAAAAGAAACTTATCTTTTTATTGTTAATATAAAATTTTCAGCTGAAAGCTATCGCCATTGAGCCTTCGAAGCTAAAGCCCAAGGCTTGCAGCGCCTCTAAATCGCTCCTTGACTACACGTACACATTAATAAATTTTCATTCTGATATAAATATCTTTCTTCATTCATGAAGATATTTATATCGTTGCAAGCCAAGGAAATTCCATTTCAGCTCGGTAGCAGTTCATTGGCATTTTTTAAGCATTTTTTCTACGTCATCCAGTTAACCGTCCCTCGTCAACCAGAGGACCACCCAGTTCACAGCTGAGCATCCAACAAAAAAATGTGCTTTCACGTCCACCCCGCCACGGCAGGGATGCGGCACGCCTACCGCGATAAAAGATGCAATCCTCGAGTAGTTGAAAAATCCAGGAGCGGCGTAAAAAAACCGCATTAACCAGGATCTTCTCCGATGGTGATTTCAGAGTAAATAGCAGGATTGAAGAATTTTTAGTAAAAAACCAAAAATCAAATTAGTTCACACTTTGAGAGATCCGCTATGCGGAAACTGCCACTCAGCAACATGAATCAATCCGCATTGGGCCTCGGCGGAACGAACAACCAGATGCAACCCCATTGGTAGGATGCGCAATGGGTTTTCGGCGTGTAGCACCCGTACCCAGCCCCCATGGACCTTGAGCCCAAAGCACGCTCGATTGGCGATCGAGCCCCCCAAGATCACGCAGGACGTAGTGCGCGATCGCCGTGCATGACCGTCACCAACGATTGGCCGGCAGGATCACGTAGATCTTCTGGTAATGCTGGATGCAACGTCAATCCAGAATGATCAAAGCTTCCAATTTACGGGAGGCTTTGTGAGCAGGCTGAAAGCCACTCCGATGAGTGGCATTCCTGATCTCCGGCAGATCAGGTTAACTGCTCTTCTTGGGTCGAGCCAGTCAGCGACTTGGCGCTGGAAGAACCACCTCGATAGAGGTGGCGTCCCAGGTCTCAATTCCAGCTAAAGCTGAGCGCACCCGCTTCGCGCCACCTCCATCAAGGTAGCGCGCGCAGCCCACCCAACAGAAAATGGCTTAATAAAACTTAGTGCAAGCATCAGAACGAGGCCCAAAAGCGAGTAGGAGCGTTCTGTTCTACACCTGGCTTGGTGTAATCGCAAACCCCTTCCGGAAACACTGCAGATAACCTCACGGCTTGGTCCGCTGAGAAAGCAACACCGTAGGAAGTCACATCAACAGGCTTGCGCTGGCACTTGAGAGCTGTCTCGGCCAACGGAGCTCCTGCTGCCGAGCGCGGATCCAAGTACGGCTTGTAGAGTGAGTTGCAAGTGCCGGTGCTCTCGAAACTCGCAGGCTCTGTGACCTTCGATCCATCAGGACGCCAACACGTGTCCTGAGCAGTAACGGGCTTATGCCGTTTTACCTTTTGGGCGAGTCCATCCGCAGATGCGTCTGCGGCAATAGCATCCAGCCATTTTTCCATCTCGATGAGTTGCATGTTGAGCATCTCGGCGCTCCCTGAAGGGGACCCCGGCGCTGCGATCAACAAGACATGGTTTTCATGATTTCCGAATCGATCATCGAGCTTCGCGCGGATCTGAAAGTCGCGAGTGCGATCATGCAGGTCACCTGCTTTATCGTTGTAAGTGCGTGATGAAATCATGGGGACTGCATCGAGATTGACGCCAACGAGAACGCGGCCCGTGTCATACGCCGTTTTCAAAGCTTGCGTATCGCCCACATGTCGTTGCCGCTGAACTGATCCATTGAGGTCGAAGCCTCCTATCTTTTCATTCAGATTCAAAAACTGATCGACCGATATGTCACCATTCTTCAGTGCAATGAGGCCGTATTGAACGCCCACATTGTCCAATGGCCTCCGAGCAACTTGAGTGGCAGGATCAAGGCCATAAACGTTCAAGAAAACGTCTGCGAGTGCACAACGCACACCTGCCGGATTGCTTACAGCATTGAATGCGAACCCTGAAGGCAGACGTGGATCACAAGAAGATGCGTTCACCATCGAGTTGCCAAGACCCACACCAAGACCATTGCAAGTAGTCCACGTCGCGTAGCCGGAGACTGCACGCTTTTGCTCTTCAGTCCAGCCAGCAGCTTCCCCACTGGTCATATAGGTCCGTAGCAGCTTGCAATCGGAGAACATCGTTGCAGCTTCCATCATCGTGGGGAAGCTGGAGTCAGGCGAAATGCCATCCAGAAGCCCCGGATACCCCTGGGCGATCTCGAATTGCTGCACCGCCCCGCCTGAGCCACCTTTGCCAACCGTCCAGACAGGCTGACCAAATCGCTTGATGAAGTACTCCTTAACGATGGCAAGGGTTTCTGCTCCAACTACCGAGTTGCAATTGACCTGACCCACATTGAGAGACGACGTCGCAACGGCGTAGCCGCGTGCGAGAGCAGTCTTATCTAGCACAGTAGCCAGGCTGTAGGTAACGCCCCCAACCGTAGTCTCAAACGTCCCTTGGGTGTGCCCGCCACCACATCCTCCACCAAAGTTGTATCGCAAGCGGCGATTCCATTCGTTAGTGCTAGTCCAGGGATCGGGAAGCGCGCTTCCTGGCTGATGCAAGAACGCGATTTGGTAGATACCGCGATTGAGCGTGCCACGCTCGAGACGCACAATGAAATTGACGGTTTTTCCTTCTGATGTTCGCGTCGTCGTGACATCGTCAGGCAATGGCGAATCCGGGCTCAGTGTCTTGAATGTTCCGTTTGAAGCCCAGTACCGGTAACTGATTTCCGTCTGCGCCGAGCAGTTCGCATCGAGCGCCTGCCCCATTCCGTTCTCCGACAGGGTGCAGATGTACGGGGTCTCTTTTGCACCCGCAAAAACGGGTCCGGAGCTTGGGTGATTGATAACCTTCAAGCTAGAGGTGGCAGAGGTCTGGCCGGAATTGCTGACTGCCTGTATCTCAAGAGTAGAGGCTCCTTCTGGAAGGCCTTCGACGAGGCCAAGATACCTGCGGTTGGAATCTGTAGGCTTGAAGGAGTCGCTGAAATCTTTTGCGCCTGACGTCACCTTGACCTTGCCGTCCTTGGTGGCACCGTCCAACGTGACTTCGATCAGGACATTCCCGCCTGTTACACGGCTGGGATCTGAAGAAAGCGCCCGAACTTGAGGGGCCGGATCAGGACCATCTGAAGAACCGCAACCGGTGATAAGAGCGATCAAGATAACAAGACCCGGCCAAACTATCTGGCCAGCTTTAAAAGCAAAACGCATGTAGGGAACCCTCTTTTTATACTTCGTGGATCTGCGAGGCGAAGAGCCTTGCAATTAATAAACCGACCGGTCGGGCGGTTTATTAAGTCTGTCTCGGTCATCTGTTTGAGAATATTGGCGATAACCCTGATAACAAAAAAAAAGCCCGAAGGGATCACCTTCGGGCTTTTTTTTCTAGTAGCGCCGATTCGGCGCCACTACAACACTCAATGGAACTGCTCTTCTTCGGTCGAGCCCGTCAGCGCCTTGACGCTGGAAGAGCCGCCTTGGATGACCGTGGTCACGTCGTCAAAGTAGCCTGCGCCCACTTCTTGCTGGTGGCTCACGAAGGTGTAGCCTTGTTCGCGTGCCTTGAACTCAGGCTCTTGCACCATGTTGACGTAGTGCTTCATGCCTTCACCTTCAGCGTATGCCTTGGCGAATTCGAAAGTGCGATACCAGTTGACGTGAATACCGGCCAAGGTAATGAACTGGTATTTGTAGCCCAGCGCAGAGAGATCTTCCTGGAACGAAGCAATTTGCTTGTCGTTGAGGTTTTTCTTCCAGTTGAACGATGGCGAGCAGTTGTAGGAAAGCAGCTTGCCAGGGCTGGAAGCGTGCACGGCTTGTGCAAATTCACGCGCAAAGCCGATGTCTGGCACGCCAGTTTCACACCACACCAGATCGGCGTAAGGGGCGTAAGCCACGCCACGGCTGATGGCTTGTTCCAGACCGTTCTTGACACGGTAGAAGCCTTCTTGCGTGCGCTCGCCAGTCAGGAAAGGCTTATCGTTAGCGTCGTGGTCGCTGGTGATCAGGTTAGCTGCTTCAGCGTCTGTACGAGCCAGGATGATGGTAGGCACGCCCATCACGTCGGCGGCGAAGCGTGCGGAAATCAGTTTTTCACAAGCTTCTTGCGTAGGCACCAACACTTTGCCGCCCATGTGGCCGCATTTTTTCACGGCGGCCAGTTGGTCTTCGAAGTGAACACCGGCTGCTCCAGAAGCAATCATGTTCTTCATCAGCTCGAATGCGTTGAGCACGCCGCCAAACCCGGCTTCCGCGTCAGCGACGATGGGCAGGAAGTAATCGATGAACTCTTTGCTGCCTGGCTCAATGCCGCGACCCCATTGGATCTCATCAGCACGCTTGAACGTGTTGTTGATGCGGCGCACCATGGTTGGCACGGAGTCGTAGGCGTACAGCGACTGGTCTGGGTACATCGTTTCGCTGGTGTTGCCATCAGCGGCGACTTGCCAACCCGACAGGTAAACCGCTTCCAAGCCAGCTTTGGCTTGCTGCATGGCTTGACCAGCAGTGATGGCACCGAAGGCGTTCACATAGCCTTTTTTGGCATCGCCATTGACCAGGCGCCACAGCTTCTCGGCACCGCGGCGAGCCAAAGTGTGCTCGATGGGCAGGCTGCCACGCAGACGCACGACGTCAGCAGCGGAGTAGCCGCGTTTGACGCTTTTCCAACGTGGATTGGAAGCCCAGTCTTTTTCCAGGGCAGCGATCTGCTGCTCACGGCTAAGTTGCTCAGTAACGTTTTGTGGCATGTGAAGCTCCAGTGGGTAAATTGAAAAATCAGGGCGGCTTGGCTTGTGGCAGTCGCCACAGTTTTGATTGCGCCGTGGGACAAATCATAACTCTTGTATAAGACCTTGGAACATTCTTATGTCTTATACAAGAGAAAAATTTATTCCTTTTAAATCAATTACTTATTTTCAATATATCTCAATGTGAAATCATTTATCCCATATTGAGAAAAAATGCGGCAGCGCAGCATTTCATATTTCACTATACAAGAAATGAAAGTCGTATTGCAAAATAAATGCGGCGGGGTCAGGAAGCCGTTCACGAAACGGCTGCCGTTTTCGGGCCCACGGCGATCAGTGAGAGCCTGCACGGAAAGTTGGGCATGATCATGACTATTCCTTAAACACCGCCTCACTTGACCTCCGCTCAAAACCGCGCCTTCTCCTACGCTTGCCTGGCCCTGTCAATGGCATTGGTTGGTAGTTATGTCGCCCTGTCCAAACCGCTTGCGGCGGTATTTCCCGTGCTCCTTCTTGCTTGGCTGCGATTTGGCATAGGCGGCTTGGCCATGCTTGGATGGCTGAAAAAGCCTGCCGATGAGCCGCCCATGACGCGCCAGGTGAAGGGATTGCTGTTTCTTGAATCGTTTCTGGGCAATTTCCTTTTCACGCTGTGCATGATTTCTGGGGTCAAGCTCACGACGGCCGTTTCCGCGGGTGTGATCATGGCCGCCATTCCCGCAGCAGTGGCGCTGCTGTCATGGGCATTCCTGCGTGAACGCGTGGCCCCAAGAGTGTGGGGGGGAGTGGTTTGCGCCGTGCTGGGTATTGGCTTGCTTTCACTTTCCCACTCCACCCCAGTTTCCCACCAGAGTGGCCCGGACAGAGCCTGGCTCGGCAACCTGTTGCTACTGGGAGCGGTGTTTTGCGAAGCCTGCTACGCAGTGATCGGCAAGAAGTTGACTGGCACCTTGGGCCCGCGCCGCATCACTTCGCTGATCAATCTCTGGGGATTCGTTTTGACCACGCCATTTGGAATCTGGCTGGCCTGGAGTTTTGACTTCGGCGCCGTCAGTACGGGTAGCTGGATGCTGTTGCTGTTTTACTCGCTTGCTGCGTGTGTGTGGACGGTGTGGCTTTGGATGACCGGACTGAAGAATGTTCCCGCTTCTCAAGCCGGTGTGTTTACGGTGCTGCTTCCTATTAGCGCTGCAACGGTGGGGGTTGTGGTGTTGGGAGAGCGGCTGGCAGGCATGCAAATATTGGCTTTTTGCATTGCGCTGGCGGGTGTGGTGCTGGCGACGTGGCCCTCCAGATCTGTGCGGGGGTGAACAGAGTCGGCACATAGGGACCACAAGGCCACATCCCGTCTTAGGCGTCTTAGGCGTCTTAGGCGTCTTAGGCGTCTTAGGCGTCTCAGGCGTCTCAGGCGTCTTAGCCGTCTTTCCGGTCTGGCCCGTTCGCCTCTTCCCGTCATTCCCGCGAAGGCGGGAATCCAGGATTACGTGACGCAACTAGCCCTCACGCGAGAGGGTTTATAGCTAAACCACTTGAAACACGCCGATAAAAAGCCACCGGCTATCTGCGCAAGCCCCGCTAGTTACCCTAGATTCCCGCCTTCGCGGGAATGACGGGGATAGGCGGATGGAGGTAAATGACGAGAGTGGGTCACCACGACGAAGAAGACTTGATCCGTTGCGATCATCGGATGCGAGTTTGTCCAACGAAAAAACTCGCACCCACACCCACCACTTCGTGGACTTCGCTGCCCCCTGAGGGGGCCTTTTTTGTCTCAGGGCGGCCCAGCGACAAAACGGACCCCCACGCTCGCCACTTCGTGGACTTCGCTGCCCCCTGAGGGGGCCTTTTTGTCTCGGGGCGGCCCAGCGACAAAACGGACCCCCACGCTCGCCACTTCGTGGACTTCGCTGCCCCCTGAGGGGGCCTTTTTGTCTCGGGGCGGCCCAGCGA
>NZ_JBEPSH010000004.1:0-568576 GCF_040548795.1 Ottowia thiooxydans
TTCTTTTCCCTGTCCTTGCGCAACCAGTAGTCATCTCCAAAGCGTGCGCACACCGCCGCCACGCCCTCTCGAATCGCCTCTTGCTCCGACGTCAATTGGACTTTCATGCCATTTCCTGTGAAATCAATAGCCTCTGAACAATCGCTGGCAATCCATCGTCGGGCGCTAGAAACACCGCAGGGCGCAAGCTAGGCCTAATAATAGACCTAGTAAATTAATTATGTCAACCATGCAAAGAATTTTTCATATAAATTCATATCTATGCTCATGTCTTACATAAAGGTCTATGATTAGCACTTGTCAACGGCTGTGTTTCTTACTTGTGCCCTCGGTCAAGGCCAGAAGGTCGAGGCCGGGCGCGCGCAATGCTTCTGACGGTGGCAGAGCAGGCCTTTAAAGCTGGAGGTGACTTGACTGGATTGGGTCGAGCGATCGGACGTGCAGAGCGCAATCTCCGCAAGCTCTTTGCCGCATTGGAAATGCTTTGGGGGAGTGCCCGCTTCCCATCGCGGCACCGATGGAGGGCGTCGCTGTATCCAACCCATCAGGCTAACTGGCCCCCTTTATCATTCTGATCCATGAGTGACCACTTCCCATTTCAACCCTCCACAGGGGCCACGCTGTACTCACAATTGGCCAGTGTGCTGCGTGGGCGGATAACGCGCGGGGAATGGAAAATTGGAGACCAGATTCCAACACTTGACGAGCTGAGCGAGATGTATGGGGTTGCACGCGTGAGCGCTAAACAAGCGGTGCAGATGCTGGTGAGCGAGGGGCTGCTTTCAGCCCGGCGTGGACGCCGTACTACCGTAGTCCACTCAGGGCTTTATGAACGCACGCTGTCGACCGGTGTCGCTGCTCCGTTGGAACAATTGCCCGGCTTTAACGCTCGCATCCTCAGTGAAGTGAGAGACCTGTCATTGCCGAGCTTTGCTGAAGGCCTGGGTCAGCCCGAAAAAGCCTACGTCAGAATTACCAAAGTCGATTCTGATGGCCAGATTCCCTACGCCTTCTCAAGCATCCATGTGTCGCAGGATCTCTTCGATCTCTTTCCTCCCACGGCAGCGGAGCGCTTGAAGGTTTCCCGGCTGGTTCGCTCCGTCAATAAGTCCCCACTCATTTCGGCGCGCGAGCGCATCAGCGTGTCTTCCGCAAACCCTGAGGAGGCTGCCGCGCTGAAGTGTCCTTTGGCCGCGCCTATAGCGGTCGTCCAGCGCGTCTATGTCGATGCCAGAGGCTATGTGGTTTATGCCGGGTGGAGCACCTACAACAGCGACCGATTCGTGGTGGACCGGGAACTGCTGGAACTGGTGCACGGGGACGTGCGTCTGCCCGAGGCTAGCGCTGCGGCCACAGCGACCACAGTGAGTGGCCAATCTGCGCAAGCCTCGCCGGGTGTCTAACCCGGCTGCGGTTTGCGCCTTGATTGCGGCTCCCCAGAGACTCACGCCGGGGCGCATTTAGTGCGAACTCGCCCTAGTACGCAGCGCGGTAGATCGCCAGCGCGTCAGCCTCTGTCACATCCTTGGGATTGTTCATAAGCAGGCGTTGCTGAAGCATGGCGTCAGCGGCCAGGCGTTCGAGCATGCTCTCAGACACCTTGTGATCGCGAAGGCGCATGGACAAGCCCGTCCCCGCCACCAATGCATCTATGGCTGAGATAAAAGCGACTGCTCTTGCTTCGGCACTACCGGTTCCACCCGGTGCGACCACGTCTGCCAACTCTGCGTAGTGCGGCGCAGCAGCTTCTGCATTGAAGCGCAGGACGTGCCCAAGAACCAAAGCGTTGCTCAAACCGTGCGGAATATGGAAATGGCCACCCAAGGGGTAGGCCAAGGCGTGAACGGCAGCGACCGGGGAATTGGCAAAGGCCTGCCCTGCGAGCATGGACCCCAGCAGCATGTTTTCGCGTGCTTGCAGGTCGCTCCCGTTCTTCACGACGGTGAGCAAGTTGCCGGAAAGCAGCGCGAGCGCCTTGGTTGCAGCCAGATCGGAGAGGGGGTTCTTCTTGTGCTTGCTGGTGTACGCTTCAATCGCGTGCACCATGGCATCTATGCCCGTGGCGGCAGTGACCGCAGGAGGCAGGCCCGTGGTCAGGCTTGCATCCAGAAGCACCATATCTGCGTACAACTGGCTGGCAACGATACCGCTCTTGGTGGTCTCACCTGTCGTGACAATGGAAACGGGCGTGACTTCAGAGCCGGTCCCTGCCGTGGTGGGGATTTGTATGAGCGGAACGCGATGGCCCTTGACCTGATCGATGCCGTACATGCTCTCCAGAGGTTGTGACGAATCTACAAGTACTGCGACGAGTTTTGCGACGTCCATGGAAGAGCCACCGCCAAACCCCAGCACTACCTGAGCGCCAAACGCCCGACCCTTATCGGCTGCAGCGCGGACCACATGATCCGGTGGATCTGCCTGAACCTCGTCGTACACCAGGACTTGCCAGCCAGCTTCCTCCAGCGACCGCAACGCCGGAGCGATCAGTCCGCTGGTCACGAGAAACCTGTCAGTGACCAGCATCAGGCGGCCCGGGGTAAATCGCTGCGCCAGAAGCTGCCCTAACTGGGCGTTGGCTCCAGCGTGGATGGTGATTTGCGGAACGGTCTGAAATGTGTATGGCATCTGCAGGCTTGAATATTCAGAAGAGAAAAATTGATCACCGGCGTGGGTGACCAAGTCCAAAGCAAATACAGAGAAAGCTTAGTGCATTGTGATCCAAGCCGGCGCCTGCGAGGCCGCAGGCGCCGACTTACTCAAGACGCGACGGACAAGGCTTGGGCGCTCTCATTCTTACGGCCTTCCGCACATAGACGCGCGAATTCGCGGTGCTCATAAGCGATGTAGGCTTCCATCATGCCGCGGTAGATGGCTTCGATCACGTCGGGTTGTCCGCCTTCGGCTTCAGCACGTGCGCGCACCCGTTTCACGATGGCTTCGATGCGGGCTTCGTCCCGCACCAAGGCGGCGCGGGGCTTGTTGATGGCGGCCTGGGTCATGTAGCCGCCGCGCTCTACCAGCAATGGAACCAGAATGTCGTCCATGGCATCCACATGCGCACGCACCTCGGTCATGCTGGCGCAGGTTTTTGTTCTATCAATCGCACGAGTGGTCATTCAAGTCCTTCTTCCACGAGTTCTGCGGCACGCATCAGGGCTCTTGCCTTGTGTTCAGTTTCTCTCCATTCCATTTCAGGAACGGAATCTGCCACCACGCCAGCGGCAGCTTGTACATGCAGTTGCTGATCTTTGACGATGGCAGTGCGTATGGCAATGGCCACGTCCATGTCGCCCGCATAGCTGATGTAGCCGCAGGCACCGCCATAGATGCCACGCTTGATGGGCTCCAGCTGATCGATCACTTCCATGGCATGCACCTTGGGAGCACCTGAGAGAGTGCCCGCAGGGAAAGTGGCTTTCAGGACGTCCATGCTGGTCATGCCGTCTTTGAGGATGCCTTCGACATTGCTGACGATGTGCATCACATGGCTATAGCGCTCGACGGCGAATGCTTCCGTGACTTTCACGCTGCCGGTCTTGGCGATACGGCCGATGTCGTTTCGTGCGAGGTCGATCAGCATCACATGTTCTGCGCGCTCCTTGGGATCGTTGACCAACTCTTGCTCTGTGGCTTTATCGATCTCAGGCGTAGCACCGCGTGGGCGTGTGCCGGCCAAAGGACGAATGGTGATCTTTTGGCCTTCAGGCGTATTTTCCTGGCGCACCAGGATTTCAGGGCTGGCGCTGACGACGTGAAAATCTCCGAAGTCGTAATAGATCATGTACGGCGAGGGGTTCAGCGAACGCAACGCCCGGTACAGTGAAAGGGGTGATTCGGTGTAGCGCTTGGTGATGCGCTGCCCCACCTGCACCTGCATGAAATCACCTGCGGCGATGAGCTCCTTGGCTTTTTCCACTGCATCGATGTAGTCTGCCTTGGCAAAACTTCTTTCAGGCGGGTGATTCTGCGTAGGCTTGACGACAGGTGCGCTGACCGAATACTTCAGCTGTTCGCGCAGGTTCTTCAGGCGCTTCTTGGCTTTGGCGTAGGCCTCCGGTTGCGCCGGATCGGCGTAGACGATGAGATACAGCTTGCCCGAGAGGTTGTCGATCACGGCCAGCTCTTCGCAGTGCATCAACAGGATATCGGGTGTGCCCAGCGTATCCGGGGGGCAGGTTTTTTCGAGCTTTTTCTCGATATAACGGACCGTGTCATAGCCAAAGTAACCCACCAGGCCGCCGCAGAAACGGGGAAGGCCAGGCCGCAGTGCGACCTTGAAACGCTGATGGTAGGCGGCAACGGCATCCAGGGGATTGCCTTGCAAGGTTTCGACGACCTTTCCGTCCGTGACCACTTCGGTGCGAGCTTCTTCACCAAACCCGCTGGCCCGAACAATGGTGCGGGCGGGCAGGCCAATGAAGCTGTAGCGGCCAAAGCGCTCACCGCCTATGACAGATTCAAGCAAAAACGTGTACTTGCCCCCACCCTGACCCCCGGCGAGCTTCAAATACAGTGAAAGAGGGGTTTCCAGATCGGCAAAGGCTTCTGCCATCAAGGGAATGCGGTTGTAGCCCTGCGAAGTCAGGCTTTTGAATTCAAGTTCAGTTATCACGGTTGGAGCCTCCAAGCTCAGTGGCAGCGTGTTCTGCCGTTCATTCTTACCTTGGCGTCTGGTTGAGGTACCAGAGACGCCACCTTGCGCCCGTTGCAGGCGCGATTCGACAAGTCAGCGTGCAGGCTTACGCCAGGGCCACGCCCCCTGGGCAGCACTGCCCAGTGGTGAAACGACATTGCGGTGAATGAACATATCCAATAGTTTAGCAAAGCGGCGCAGGGAGGTTCCTGACATGAACTCAAGCACTTCTCCTGCATCTAGCTGGCAAATAAAAGTATTCAATAGAAGAACCCGCAAATACCGCCCCCTTCTTTTCTCTCTACCAGGTCAGCTTTTCTCATGCACATCCAGATCGGCTACGACATTGAACTGAACGTCAATGCGCCCACCATGCTGCTGGGTGCGCTCAATGTGCATCCTTCGCGTCAGCATGATCTTTTAGCTCCTGAGGTTCTTAGAACCGAGCCCGCGCTTCCAATCGACCAGTACCGTGACGCCTTCGACAACGTCATCACACGGATCGTTGTTCCTTTTGGTACGCCCAGCATCCGCATCACCAACAGCGCGACGGTGCGTGACAGCGGTGAGCTCGATGAAATCAACCCACAGGCCCGTCAAGTGCCTTTGGCCGAGTTACCCGCCGAGACGCTTCAGTTCCTCTTGCCCAGCCGCTACTGCGAAGTTGACAGTGAACTGCTTGGGTTTGCGTGGAATCAGTTTGGCTACATCGAATCTGGTTGGGAGCGCGTGCGCGCCATCTGCGCCTATGTGAACCAGCACATTCGCTTTGACTACATGCAGGCCCGCGCCAATCGAACGGCTCTAGAGGGCTGGCGGGAGCAGGTGGGCGTGTGCAGAGACTTCTCGCACCTGGCCATCACGCTCTGCCGCGCCATGAACATTCCAGCCCGCTACACCACAGGCTATCTTGGGGACATTGGCATCCCGCCCATGCCCCCTCCTATGGATTTCAGCGCATGGTTTCAGGTCTATCTGGGCGACAAGTGGTACACCTTCGATGCGCGGCACAACCGCACTCGCATCGGCCGCATTGTGATGGCCATTGGCCGCGATGCTGCTGACGTGCCTATCACCATGGTGTTCGGCCCCAACTCGCTTGCGAGATTTGAAGTCATCTCTGACGAGTTGGCAGAAGTCCAGGTTTAAGGATGCTTGCTGAAGTCAGGGCGTGTTAGCACGCCCTGGTCAGGTCAGCTCGGCTCTGCCAGGTAGAACCATTCCTGGCCCACGTCCGCTTCGGGATGAGGGAACAGCACAGTGCCATCGTAAGGGGCCCTTAGCTCCCGACCATCTGCGCGGCGGGCGATCAGATCGCCTGCTTTCACCACATCGAAGCTGTGCCAATCGGCTGCCAGCTCATCGTTCAGAGACTCACGCAGGACGACATCCTTGAGCCTTGCGGCAGGACCGTCATAGCGAGACGGTGCAGGCACATCTGCCATGCCCAACAACGCCAGGGCGCCCCGGATGGCACGCTCGGCCACCCTGATGGCTTCCGGATCCTTGTGTTGGCCACATTCGATGGTCACAGCGTAGCCGCCCTGGCTGCGCATATATTCATTGGTGCCTATGCCCTCTTCATCCAGAGGCTCACCACGCGCAAGCGCCGCGCGGTCATACACCTCCAGCCAGCCTTCCACCACTTTATTGACACCAAGCGCCCGGGCCAGATCTGCCTCCTCCGCTGCGCGTTTAAAGGGTTCGCGCGCACCGTCGTTGTTGCGCGGGCCCACCATGGCGAACGGATCTCCAGGGGTATGGAAAGAATGCAGATCCAGCAGAGCATCGTGCGTGGCGAGCAATGGCGCCAACTGAGCGGTGATGTGATCTTCGTAATCCTGCGGTTGCAGACGTGGAACGAAGCGACGATTCAGGTTGCGATCGCCTTCACGCGTGTCTGTGCCAAACGCCAGAGGGTTGGCAATGGGTACCAATGTCAGTCGCCCTTGCCGCAGCAGGAGACGGCCGTGCTGCAGGTCGTCAATGGCACGAAAAATAGCGTGGGTGCCACAGGTCTCGTTGCCGTGCACCGCACCCAGTACCACCAATGAGGGACCAGGTGTCAGCGATGCCCAGGTATGCCACTGCAGCACCTGAGGGGTCGCTGCAGCACGCCTGATCAGCTCATTTCCACCATCCATGTTGACAGGTCTCCTTTGGCGTCTGTTTGTAAACCATTAGCCATTGTGCCTGCAAGCCAGGCGGTGCGGCCCTGTTGACAACGCCAGATGCGACTGTAGCCCCCAGGAGGATCGGCGCTCCAAGTTCGACAGCCTGCTAGGACTTCCAGTTGCGCCCCGCCGTTTCGCCCATCCAGGCTTCGATATCAACAAGCGAGGACACCCATCCGTCGGCATCCACTGCCTCCACGGGTTCGCCATGGTTGTAGCCGTAGGTGGTCAGCACCACCGGGCAGCCGGCTGCCCGCGCGGCTTGGGCGTCGTTGGCGGAGTCACCGATCATCAGGGTCTGGAACGGCGCAGTTCCCAAAGCTTTGCAGGTTTCGATAAGCGGAAGCGGGTCGGGCTTCTTGCGGGGAAAGCTGTCGCCACCGAAGACGTGGCTGAAATAGCCTGAAAGACCCTTTGCTTCCAGTAGCGGCAATGCAAAGTCTAGCGGCTTGTTGGTTAAGCAAGCCAGCGGCAAACCTCTTGCCTGCAAGGCCGCCAACCCTTCTTGCGCTCCATGGAACACTGCGCTGTGCTGCCCGTTGATGCGCAAATAGGTGGCCTGGTAGTGCTTCCATGCCGCAGGCATCAGCTCTTCCACTGCCGCATCGCCAAGCGCTTCAGTTCCCTTGAAGCTGTTCAGGAGGACGGTTTTGATCAGATGCTCAGAGCCCTTGCCGACCCAGCGAGCAATATCGCTTGAGTTGACGCTGGGGCGTCCGAGCTCGGCCATCATGGCGTTGAGAGCGACCTCGAAATCGCCCAAAGTGTCTATCAAAGTGCCATCAAGATCCACGATGCAAGCGCGGATATCTTTGAGTGCCGAAATGGAGTTCACAACTATGAAATTGAGTTTGCAATTCCAGAATAGTAAAGCCCCTTTCGCCACAAGCCCTCCAGCGCATGGGAGCTTCGCCGGACCCAGACCGTGTTGATCGCTGGCCTCAGCGTTGGCTTAAGGCCCCGAAGTTACCAAGCTGGAGCTTGGCGCCCCCAGGGGTCCCGTACCTTAGAGCACTTAACTCGCGGAAGGCCGGCCTACTCTGCCTTGATCTGGCTGTCTGCAATGATTTTGGTCCAGCGGCGCTGATCAGCCTGCATGAAGCTGCCAAATTCCGCAGGTGTTCCACCCATGAACTCAGCGCCTTCCCCGGTCAGCGTCTTCATGAACTCGGGCTCTTTGGCCAATGCCAGAATTTCCTTGTTCAGCCGTTCGATGATGGCGGTGGGGGTCTTGGCGGGTGCGACCACCCCAAACCAGGTACCTGCCACCAGATCCACGCCCTGCTCCTTGAACGTGGGAACGCCGGGCATCAAGGAAGAAGGCTTGGCAGAGCCGATACCCAGGACCTTCAGCTTGCCTGACGCCACATGGGCGCGCACCGGCAAGATGGTAGGAAAGAGCATGTCGGTCTCTCCCATCAAGGTGGAGAGCACGGCCGGGCCACCTCCTTTGTAGGGCACATTCAGAAACTTCACGCCGGTCATCTGCTGGAACAATTCAGACACCAGATGCGGTGCCGATCCGTTTCCATAGGTCGCCGAAGTGAGTTTGCCCGGCGCGCTCTTGGCAGATTGAACAATTTCCGCCACGCTGCTGGCCTTGGTCTTGGGGCTGACTGCCAGCACAACCGGCGAGTTGGCCAGCAGGGCCACCGGGGCGAAGTCCTTGTCAATCTGGTAGGCCAACGAGGGATAGAGCCCGGTGGCCGCAGTGAAGGAAGAGCTGGCCATGAGCAGGGTGTAGCCGTCTGGCGCAGAGCGCGCGACCGCCAGGCTGCCAATGGTTGTGCCCGCGCCAGGCCGGTTATCGATGACAAAAGGCTGGCCCAGGCGCCTTGAGAGATGCTCACCCATCAAACGCGCGAGCGTGTCTACGCCGCCCGAGGGCGCAAAGGGCACGATAAGCTTGATAGGGCGGTTGGGGTAATCAGACTGCGCGATGGCGCCGCCCGATGGAATCAGCGCCAGGGGCAGCAGCAAGCTGCCCAGGACGGTGCGAGTGAATCGGGGCAGTGACCGAAGTGTGAACATGGCAGTTTCCGTTGCGGCTCTCGTGGTGATGTTCATTCGGTCTTGGGCAGATCGGCGATATGAACGCCCGCATCAATAGCCTGGCATTTGATTTCTTCCGCGGCCGCGATTTTTTCAGCCAGGGCCAGCACTTCTGCCGCCCGGGCAATGGGCACGAAACACACGCCGGTGTCATCTGCATAAACCAGGTCGCCACAGGACACCCGCACGCCTGCAATCTCCACGTCGCCATTGATCTCCATGGTCTCAATCCGCCACTTGCCCGTACGCGGTGTGATCTCGGATGCCCAGACGGGATAGTCCACAGCACGAGAATGGGCGACGTCGCGGATGCCGCCCATGATGATGGCGCCGACTTCGCCATGGCGTTTGCCCGTCTGCGCCGAAATTCCCCCCATGTTGGACACGCCTGCCACGCCCTGAATGACCAGAACATCACCAGGCTGGGCCAGGTTGTGCGCTTCGAACTCGGCCATGCGGTTGGCGACCTTCTTTGCCGCCTCGTACTCGTGGCCATGCTGCAGCACGTTGCGCACCGTAAGCGCCGTGCCGACGATTGATTTTCCGCCAATCGTGGGCTTAAGTACCGAGGCACCTACCACCCCGGGAATTCCTAACCGGTCCATGACGTCAGAGATCACGCCGCTCGCATCCTCAAGCGCGCGGTAACCGGCCAGAACTTCCTCTGACGCCCGGGGAACGCTCATGTGGCGGATGCGGGATTTATCAATCTTGCCAGTAAGCCGAATGTCCATCAAATGTCTCCTGAAAACTTGAACCTGACCCGATTTTGGACGTTCAGCGCAAGCTGCTCAAGCGACTAAAATTCCGCTTCGATTGCATTAAATTCACTCCAACTTCTCGAACATCCAAGATGAGCTTGCCTCCCCTGAATGCCATCCGCGTGTTTGAGGCCATTGGCCGCACGGGTAGTGTGAAAGCGGCAGCAGAAGAATTGTTTGTCACACCGGGGGCGGCCAGCCGGCAGTTGGCCAAGCTGGAGCAAAGCCTTGAGGTGGCGCTTTTCAAGCGGTCTCACAGGCAAATCACACTGACGCCTGCAGGATTGAGGTATTTCGAGACGGTCAGCGATCTGCTGGTGCAGCTCTCCGATGTCACAGACGAAATCCGCACCTCCAAGGGTCGGCGGCCTTTGCATATCTGGTGCCCCATGACTTTCGGACAGCGCTGGCTGGTGCCGAGGCTGCAGGCGTTTCGCAAACAACATCCGGACCGGGTGGTGATTTTCACCACGTCTCTTGGCCCCATCGACCGCAATTCGACCACGACCGATGTGGCCATCCGCATTGGCAGAGGATCATGGCCAGGCTGCGTTAGCCACCGCTTGATGCCGATCCGCCTGACTCCGGTGTGCAGTCCAGCGCTCCTGGAGCAGGTGGGTCCGTTCGAAACCGCCCGCGACTTGCTCCGCACCACGTTGCTCCAGTCATCTGCCCGGCCGGGATACTGGCGTATCTGGCTAGACGCCGCAGGCGCGAAAGGTATTGATCCAGACCAAGGCATTACCTTTGAAAGCGTGAGCCTGGCTTATCAGATGGCCATTTCGGGCGCGGGCGTGGCCATGGGCCAAGCCGTGCTGGTGGCCGATGATCTACGCGCCAAGCGCCTGGTTGCCCCTTTTCCTCAGGTGGCAGATTCGATGGACGCGTTTTATCTCATCTACCCCAACCGCCTGTCGCAAGACCCCTTTGTCTGCCAGTTCCGGGATTGGATACTTGAAGAGGCCACGGACCATGGCGTACCTGCTGCGTCGTAGATAGGGGAGCGCGCGTGCAGGCTGGAGGGAATCCGTCTATGCGCCTTCGACGACCTTGCACTCCGAACGCACCACGCCAGCCAGGTTCATACCTTCTATGCGGATCAGCCGCGTGCTTGTGACCCGGCTCGGGCTGTGCACGGCGCCTTCGTTGTAGACGTGTACGTCGCCAGGGCGCATGAGGTAGCTTCTCTCTTCGCGTACTTGGCCCGGGGCCACAGGGGTGTAGTCACGCATGAGGGTCTCCCCCTCTGCCTGGCCGTAGATGGCCCAGGACGGCCCATGGTCGTGCGGACCGCTGCTTTTCGCTCCCTGGTACTCATGGGCCACGATGCAAAAGCCGAGGGTGGGATCTTCGTAAAGCACTTTGCGTTGACCGACCTCATTCACAAACTGTGCCGCCACAAAATCCTCACCGCGCAGGGCGCTCTTGAGCAAGCCCGCAACCTGCTCCCGGCTGGCAGGACTGTTTTCGCGAATGAGGACTTCGCGGATCTGGGCCGCGAGAATTTCAAGGGTCATCATCATGGCTCCTGGGTTTTTATGGAAACGTGCCTGGAGCATGGTAGCGGAGCTTCGGGATAGGAGCGATGGCCGCGCAGTGCTCTCCTACTGGTACCTGGGGACATTGGGTCCGAGAGCCCATGCGCTTGCGCTCCTGTTTGCTCTGGCTGTGGTAGCGTTGCGCCCTGCATTGATGACTAAGGAGATGGATATGTTCAAATCGATTCGCGGCTGGCTGGGCGCTGCAGCCATTGCACTGAGCGCCATAACGGTATCTGGCCAGGCGCTCGCCCAGGACAAGGTGGTCTACCACATAGACAACGCCGAGATGCAAGCGACCAAGGGGCTGCGCAATATCCGCAACCACCTGGACGTGTCGCCCAAGACCAAGATCGTGGTGGTCGCGCACGCCGAAGGCATCGACTTCCTGATGGAAGGCGCCAAGGACAAGAAAAATCCGAATATCGACTACGCGTCGCTGGTGAGCGCACTGAAGGCCCGCGGAGTCACGTTCGAGATCTGCGAGATCACGCTCAAGAGTCGCGACTTGAAGAAGGACCGGTTCATTATGGATGCGGATTTCACCCCTTCAGGAGTGGTGCGCATTGCTGAGTTGCAGACGCGAGAGCAGTACGCCTATATCAAGCCTTAGGGGTTGGGATGACTGGGGAGGGGTTGTGGGGGTCTCGTTGGGGTGAAAACCAGGCTTAGGGATCGTTTATGCGCTGCTTGCCCTCACCCCTGCCCGCTCCCGCGAGCGGGAGAGGGAGAAAAACGGACACCACATCCACCACATCCCTCGCACTCTGGCACCCTTTGCACCTTGCGAGACGTCAGGCGTTGGCAGGGCGAGAGTCTTGGCTACTTGCGCAATTCTTCGCGCATGGAGTTGATGACGGCTGCGTAATCTTTTTGGCCAAAGATAGCGCTGCCTGCCACGAATGTGTCGGCGCCGGCGTCTGCGACCTGGCGGATGTTGGCGGCCTTGATGCCACCGTCTACTTCCAGCCGGATGTCCTTGCCTGAGGCGATGATGCGTTTACGGACGGCTTCCGTTTTACGCAAGGCGCTGTCTATGAAGGCCTGACCGCCAAAACCTGGGTTGACGCTCATGATGAGGACCAGGTCTATGTCGTCGATCAACCAATCCAGCACGTCAAGCGGCGTGGCCGGGTTAAACACCAGACCTGCCTGGCACCCTGCGGCTTTGATGGCTTGCACGCTTCTATGCGGATGGGCGCTGGCTTCCGGGTGGAAGCTGATCAGATCAGCGCCAGCCTGCGCAAACGCTTGCGCCAACGCGTCGACGGGCTGAACCATCATGTGCACGTCCATGGGCACCGGCTGGCCATCTGCACGCACAGCGTGAGGTTTGATGGCCTGGCAGATCATGGGTCCAAACGTCAGATTGGGGACATAGTGGTTGTCCATGACATCGAAATGAATCCAGTCTGCGCCAGCGGCGATGACGTTCTTAACCTCCTCCCCCAGCCGGGCAAAGTCAGCTGAAAGTATGGATGGGGCGATGCGATAGGTCGTGCTCATGGGTTGGGATTGTCGCAGTTACTGTGGCCGCGCAGTTACCATAGGCACTATGCCTAAATATCAGTTCAGCGTGGAGGTAGAGCCGCAATACCTGCCCGATCAATCGGAGCCGGGTAGTGAAATGTATGGTTTTTCATACACCATTACCGTACACAACACCGGCGAGGTCCCGGCACAACTGATTTCCCGGCACTGGATCATCAACGACGCCAAGGGCCACACCGAAGAGGTGCGCGGCCTGGGCGTAGTGGGCCAGCAGCCCTTGCTCAAGCCCGGCGAAGCCTTTCAGTACACCAGTGGTTGCCGCCTGCGCACTGCCAATGGCACCATGCACGGCAGCTATTTCTGCGTAGCCGCGGACGGCGAACGCTTTGAAGTCGAAATACCTCTTTTTGTGCTGGATGCCACGACCGGCGGCAACGCCGGTCCCCGCGTGCTCCATTAATTCGCCTTTTCTCTCGTCATGTCCACCACTCAGCTTGAGCTGATTCATATACTGCGCGCGATCGATCCTGACGCACCATTGCCGCAGCGCCATTTATGGCTGATTGGACTGCTCGATTGGGTCCGGGGTGAGTCAGAAGATCCGCAGGCAGCGGTGGCGCGTGTCCGCTCACTCCTGGATGCGGCCGAATTGCGCCCCGACTGGCTCAAACTCTGGCACTTCTGGTGGGCCAAGTTTCTTTCCACCACGGACGCCACTCCGCTGCTGGCGGATCTGGGTTTTGCCCCCCGGGCTGCGTTTCTCAGTGAATTCGTTAACCGCGTACGGCGCAAGCTACTGCCGGCCACGCCCGAGACGACTGACTTGGGCGAACTGTTTGATCTTTTGTTCCCCAGCGAGTTCGACGCCCGCTGGCTGCGGGCGCTGGACACGGACACGCTTCGCCGCCTGCGTTCGCTTCTATTCAGGGCGGATGCACAGGGCCAGACAACTGCTGCGGACTACGCCCAGCGCGTGTTGCTTGACGCCCTGACTTACTCGCTGGGCCAGATCAATGCCATAGGCCTGTCGCCGGATATCCGTACCCGCATGTCACCGGAGGCCAGGCAGGCGCGGCCGTTCCACGCCCTGCCTACAACTTTTGAGAAAGTACGCGTAGCCGTACTGGAGTTCGGCAGGGAAAGCGAACCGTCTCTATTGGCAATCAACCAACTTCGCGAGCAGCTCGACTCCTGCCGTGCGGCCGCCTACTCGGTGTACGCACATTTGCAGGAACACGGCATATCCGTACACATTGAATTCCAGCTCCGTCAGCTTCGCCAGCGCATTCTCCGCGTCAAAGCGCTGCTGCTCTGCCTGGAAACCGATGCACCCGCACTGGCGACTGCTCAACTGCTTTCACACCTGGTCCGCGTGAACCGCGACAGTCGAAGTGTTCGCTCACTTATGCGTACCAGTACAGAATTGCTGGCTGCCAAGGTGACCGAGCGCAATGCCGAGACCGGGGAACACTACATTACCCGCACGCCTAGAGACTATGCCCGCATGCTGCGCAATGCGGCGGGTGGCGGCTTTGTTCTGGCCTTCACGACCTGGGCCAAGTTGCTGATCGTCTCACTCGGCCTTTCGGCTTTCTGGGGCGGATTGATGTCCGGAATGAACTACGCAGCGTCGTTTGTCATCATCATGTTGCTGCACTGGACCGTGGCCACCAAGCAACCTGCGATGACGGCCCCAGCCTTGGCCGCCAAGCTCAAAAACATGGATGCCCCGGACGCTGTAGAGAATTTCGTGACCGAAGTGGTGTATCTGCTGCGCTCACAATTTGCGGCCATCATGGGCAACGTCGGGGTGGTCATACCCATGGCGATGCTCATTACCTATGGCCTGCACCACCTGGGTTGGGATGGCGTACTGGACACACATCATTCCGAAAAAATCCTGACCGACCACCACATGCTGGGCCCCACGGTGCTGTTCGCCGCCGCCACGGGCGGACTGCTTTTTGCCTCCAGCGTGATCGCCGGCTGGGTAGAAAACTGGTTTGTATTCAACAGGCTGGACTCCATCATTGCCTACCACCCTAGAAGTACGCGCGCATTGGGTACAGAGCGGGCTGAGCGTTGGGGGCGCTACTGGAGAACCCACGTTTCCAGCTATACCGCCAATATTTCCCTGGGCCTGATGCTGGGGCTGGTGCCACCCATATTGATCTTTTTCGGCATTGGATTCGAGGTGCGGCACGTGACGTTGGTCTCGGGCCAGATCGCAGCGGCGGGAGTGGAACTGGGCACTGAAATACTGGATGAACCCGCACTTTGGTGGGCTGTGGGCGGCATCGTGGTCACAGGGTTGATGAACCTGGCATCAAGCTTTTACTTCGCTTTCCGCCTGGCCATGACAGCCCACAATGTCACCGGCGTCAGTCGCCGTCGCCTGTATCGCGCCGTGGGCAGGCGCATGATTCGGCAACCCCTCTCATTTGTGCTTCCCGTAGCTACGAGGCATACGCCGACAAGCTCTGTGGACAAAGCAGACGAGCATGAGGGTGATGAGCGCGTTAGTATCTAGGCTTTAGTCCTACGCCCTACGGCGTGTGGCTGTTTGTAACTGACCCCCTTCATATCGGTTCAGGGCCTTTCTCCCTTATAGGGAGCCTCCGCCAGGTCCTTGTTCAAACAAGAACAAGGCCATTCACCAAAATTGAGAGCAGGCCGTTTCGCGCCATGGCCCATCACTTTGGGTAATGCGCCCGCGCCTTCATCGAGGAGCAATATTTGTTAGATAAAGAACCGTCCACCTGGGCCCATTGGATGAGCGGCTCACAGGCCCTTCCGGCGCTTGAATGGGCCCTTTTGTTGGCAGTGGCCGCCCTGGTCGGCCACCTGGCGCAACGGTACGCTCGAATACCCAAAATTGTCGGCTATGCGGCCGTGGGGGCCATCACAGGGATGGCCGGATTTACGGGAGCTGCCTGGCCCTTGCAGGGTATCGGTCTGTTCCTGCTGGAACTCGGCATCGCGGTCGTGCTTTTTGAAGCCGGTGCCAGGCTGCCCTTGCGCTGGTTTCGCCACAACCCCATGGTCCTGGTACAAAGCGCGGCCGAGTCGCTGCTGACCTTTGTGGCCGCCTTTGCCGCACTGCGCGCACTCGGCCTGGACTTTCCGGTTGTGCGGGCGCTGGCGGTGATCGCCGTTGCGGCTTCACCAGCCGTGCTGATGCGCGTGGTGTCAGATCTGCGCGCCTCTGGCCCGGTGACGGATAGGGCCATTGCGCTGACCACCCTCAATACGCTGTACGCACTGACCATTGGCACAGCCATGCTGCGTTCGATCGACCGCGCCGATGCCGTGCCGCTGGTGGCCTCCATGGTGGCGTCAGCCTCCGTGCTGGGCGTTTCACTTCTGCTTGGCGGCTTGCTGGCGGGGTTGCTCACCGCCGCTCTGCGCTACATGAATCCCACCAGTGAAGACACCACCATTGTCATGCTGGCACTCATCGGAGCCTGCGCCGCACTGGCCGCCCCGTTTGGCGGATCAGCGCCGCTGGTTGCTCTGCTGGGAGGCATCTTGCTCAAGCAAATCCATCCGCGACCCTGGGTGTGGCCACGTCAATTGGGCACGGCCGCTTCCATGTTGACCATCTTGATGTTCGTGTTGGTCTCTTCCATGGCCGCCCAGGCCGACTGGAACCTGGGCATTGCCTGGGCTGTCGTGGTGCTGATTGTGGTGCGCGCTCTGGCCAAGATGATCAGCCTGGTGGCAACTGGCATAGGCACGGGCATCTCCCTGAAGAAATCGCTCTGGGTCAGCGGCGCTCTGCTACCCATGTCGTCCGTGGCACTCCTGCTCACTTCGCAGTTTGTCGTGGCATCACACACCATTGGTTCCCAGGTGGCCAACATCGCCTTGCCAGTGATTCTGGTGACTGAGTTGCTGGGCGCGGTCCTGGTGACCACCGTGCTGTACCGCACTGGCGAAGCAGGAAAACCACGCCCCGACGCAGATCTGCCTTCAGGCGAGCGTTCTGGAGGAAATGCATCATGAGCACGTCAGACAATTTATCCCCCATCATCGTGCAAGAGCTGAGCCCCTCAGACCCCTCGGTCAGAACAGACAGCCCCACTTCGAGCCTGGGCGTTTTTGCGCAGTCCAAGGCGCTGACCCTGGGCGTTGAACTGGAGTTGCAACTCGTCAACACGCACGACTACGACCTGACCCCCTATGCAGAGGACATGCTCCTCTTGATGAGCAAGATCGATCTGCCCGGCAGCGTCGTGCCGGAGATGACGTCCGGAATGATCGAGATCTCGACCGACGTCTGCAACACCTGGAACGAAGCGCTTGATCAGCTCTCTCAGATTCGCGATGCCCTGGTCAAGTGCGCGGACAAGCTGAACATTGCAGTGGTGGGCGGAGGCACGCACCCTTTTCAGCAATGGCACCAGCGGCGCATCTACGACAAGCCGCGCTTTCATGAGCTTTCAGCGCTGTATGGGTACCTGACCAAGCAGTTCACCATATTTGGTCAGCACGTGCACGTGGGATGCCCTGACGCAGACTCGGCCCTTTACACGCTGCATTGCATGTCGCGGTATATCCCGCACTTCATTGCCCTGGCGGCCTCGAGCCCCTACGTTCAAGGGCATGACACAGCCTTTGATTCTGCGCGGCTCAACTCGGTGTTTGCGTTTCCGCTCTCCGGACGGGCGCCCTGCATCCTGACGTGGACAGAGTTCGAGGCTTATTTTGACAAGATGACGCGCACCGGCGTCGTCAAGAGCATGAAGGATTTTTACTGGGATATTCGCCCCAAACCCGAATACGGCACCATAGAAGTGCGGGTCTTCGATACGCCATTGACCGTGGATCGTGCAGCGGCACTGGCTGGATATGTGCAGTGCCTGGCGGCCTGGTTTCAAGCGGAGCGGCCTTTTACGCCGACCGAGGACGACTACCTGGTCTACAGCTACAACCGGTTTCAGGCTTGCCGCTTTGGAATTGATGCCGTGTATGTGGATCCACCGACCGGCGAGCACCTACCGCTTCGAGAACATATGCTGGCTACCATGGCCCAGCTGGCGCCCTATGCAGAGAAATGCGGTGCCACCCAGGCACTTGCGATGCTGAAGTCAGAAGTGGAAGACAACCGAAATGATGCCCGTTGGCTGCGTGAACGCCAAGGCCAGGAACGCTTGCTGGGCGAGGTCATACGCCAAGCGGCGCAACGGTTTCGCGGGCAAAAGCTCTGAAAATGGAACGTTCTGCGGCAGAAAGCTATCGTACTGAATCTGCCCTTTTAAAGCGTTTGGCGCGAGAATGACAACTGGGGAATCTTTGCGAAACCCCTCGCCTTTCACCGACTGCTGAACGTTCAAGAAAAAAATGACCCTTCGCATTGGCATTTCCGCTCGCCTGCTGCACAGTCCTCCTCCGGGCCTGGGCTTGCCTCTCAAACGGCTGCAGTTTCTGGAAAGCACCATGGCTCAGTGGATCATGTCCCACGGTGTGGTGGCATTCATGATCCCGTTTCTTGACGAGCAAGTACCCCGCAAGCGCCGGCACGCACCGCTGGGCGACCTGGTGGAAAGCCTGGACGGACTGGTGCTGCAGGGCGGTATTGATATCTGTGCCGAGACCTACGGCGCCAAACCCTGGAAGGAAAGTACCGACAGCGATCCGATCCGCGACGAGTACGAACTGGATCTTCTGCGCGGCTTTATCGATGCTGACAAACCGGTGCTGGGTATCTGCCGTGGAGCGCAACTTCTGAATGTGTACTTTGGCGGCACGCTCATTCAGGATATTCCCACTCAGTGGCCAGGAGCCATCAGGCACCAGGACGAGCGCGACTACGACCGCTTGACCCATGAGGTTCATTTTCTGCCGGGCTCCAGGCTCTCTGACATCTACGGCTATGAGCCACAGCGCGTCACCAGCATTCACCATCAATGCGTGGACCGTCTGGGACAGGGCCTGGTGCTGGAAGCGCGCAGCCCCATTGATTTGGTGCCCGAAGCGATTCGGCACACCGGAAAACCTTTTGTCATGGGTGTGCAGTGGCACCCTGAGTTTCACATGGGCGGCTCGGAGGACGGTCTGCCAGGCATACTGGACAGTGGCCCCTTGATGCTGGCCTTTTTGAAGGCTGCTGCGCGCCGCGCCGGCCATATGCGGCGCCTTACTGACAGCATGGCCTACGTTCGCGAAAAAATTCGCTGAAGGCGGATGAAAGGCTTGGAAGGGCAGTCACGGTAATGGGCGAATTTGAACTGATAGAGCGATTTTTCAAAACCCCAGCGCAGGCCGCATCTGAATCAAGCACGGTCGCGTTGGGTATTGGTGACGATTGCGCGTTGCTGCAGCCATCTCCCGGTATGCAGATAGCGGTCAGCACCGACATGTTGGTAGAAGGACGCCATTTCTTTGCCGATGTCGACCCCTTCGCACTGGGCCACAAAGCACTGGCGGTCAACCTCAGTGATCTCGCGGCTATGGGAGCCGAGCCGCTGGGGTTCACCTTGGCTCTGGCACTGCCGCCTGAGCGCGCCCGTGACGAGGCATGGCTAGCGGCCTTTTCAGGCGGGCTGCTGGCTCTGTCCAACGCGCACCACTGCCCCCTCATCGGGGGCGACACCACTGCGGGGCCACTCAACCTGTGTATCACGGTGTTTGGTCAGTTACCCGTCGGACAGGCCTTGAGGCGCGATGGTGCCCATGCAGGTGACGACATTTGGGTCAGTGGCACGCTGGGCGATGCGCGCCTCGCCTTGGGCGTCCTTCGTGGCGAATGGACGCTACCGCCCGACGTGATGGCCGCTGCGCGCCCACGGCTGGAACGCCCCACCCCGCGCCTGGCCCTCGGCGTGGCACTGCGTGGTATGGCCAGCGCCTGCGCGGACGTGAGCGACGGTCTGGCGGGTGATCTGGGACACATCGTGAAGGCCAGCTCGGTCGGAGCGGAGATCGAAGCCAGCATGGGGGCTCATCTGACGGCCGCTGGCGCTTTTGCCTCGCTGGCAGGAGGGCGTTTCCATTCAGAGACCCTGCTCCAGTTGGCGCTCACCGGCGGCGACGATTACGAGCTTGTCTTTACCGCACCTGCGACCGCCCGCCGAGCTGTGCAGTCAGCCGCCGAGCGTGCGAGCACCCCGGTCACCCGCGTCGGTCGAATCGTGGAGCAGCCAGGCCTGCGTCTCATCGACGCGAACGGTCAACCCACGCCACTGGAAGCACGCGCCTTCGACCACTTCGGCTAGTCCGGACCAGGAGCGCCTTCAGTCCCCGCAGGGAACCCAGCCCGCAAAAGGCGAAGACCGCACGGTGATACTGAAAGCCCTCACCCGCCGCGCCCGCACACCGCACGCGTAGAATCGCGCCCTTTCGTTTCTCCAGCCCGCGCCTACCGGGCTCGGCCTCGGCGGTTCGCCCATCACCCTCCCGCGCCTGATTTATTGCTCATGGATATCGTTGTCAAGGAAGACCTCAAAGCCTATATCGACCCTCTTACCCCAGACGAATACAGCGCGCTCGAGCGCAGCATCCTGGCCGAAGGTTGCCGCGATGCACTGGTACTCTGGGGTGATCTTCTGATCGACGGGCACAACCGCTACGGCATCTGCCAGAAACATGGTTTGCCTTTCTCCACCGTACAGGTGCTCCAATTCCAGACGCTGGAAGACGTGCATCTGTGGATGATTGACCAGCACCTGGGCCGGCGCAGCATTTCGGACTTTCAACGCGGCGTGCTCGCGCTGCGCAAGCGCGACATTCTGGAGACACGCCTGAAGACTGCACCCGCGGCTGAGACGTCCGCCAGCCCAGCCGGTGACCCTCCCTTTGACGTGGATGGGGATGGCAGCGCTTCAACGCGCGAGGCCAGCCCCGAACCTAAGCCCCCCACCGGCATCACCACAGCCCCCGCTGACACGCAGTTGCTAAAGAGCCGTGAGGCCCTGGCCAAGGCCGCGCGCCTCAGCAGCACCCAGGTGCGCATGATCGAGGCCATCCAGAGCCAGGCTGCACCCGAGGTGGTGGCGGCCGTCAGGGCGGGCGACATCACGCTCAGCACTGCCGCCATGGTCGCCAGCCTGCCCGCCGAGGAACAAGCGCAAGCCGCCCATGGCGGCGCCAAGGAATTGCGCCAGGCTGCCAAACGGGTACGTGAGGCCAAACGCAAGCCCAGGCCAGAAGACCCGGGATCGGGCGATGAAGCAGCAGCGACTTCGGAGGAACACAGCGTCGACAGCCTGCTGGCCCGTGTTCGCGAGCTAGAATCCGAGAACGCCAGCCTGCGCGCGCGCATCGAACAACTGCAGGCCCAGCTCAGCCACGGCGACTGATGCTCGGCACCGGACTGCTTGATTCCGTCCGGCGGGAGCCAGTTTGCGCTGCTTTGGACCTTGGAAACCCAATCGAGCGGAGCGAGTAGGGGCCGCCAAAGCGGCTCTGGCTCTATCAGCCAGAAGTGGACCATGCCGATTCGGGCTTGGATAAATCACCGAAAAGGAGAACCCCGTGAACGCCTCTCTCACGTTCTATACCCACCCCATGTCACGTGGCCGGGTTGCCCGCTGGATGTTGGAAGAAACCGGGCTGCCCTATGAAACCGTGCTGCTCGAATACGGCACCACGATGAAAGCGCCTGAATACCGTGCCATCAATCCCATGGGCAAGGTGCCGGCCATCAAGCACGGCGACACGGTGGTCACTGAAAACGCCGCCATCGCCATGTATCTGGCCGATCTCGTGCCAGGCAAGCAACTCTCTCCGCCGGTGGGCAGCGCCGCACGCGGCCCTTACTACCGGTGGATCAGCTTCATGGGGCCACTGGAGCAACTGATGGTGGCCAAGGCTGCCAAAGCCGTGCTGCCAGATCCTCGCATGGCCGGATTCGGCACCGAAGAGGATCTGCTGGGGACGCTGGAAGGCGCGCTGAAAGACCGTGAACTTCTTGCTGGCGAGCAGTTTACGGCCGCGGACTTGCTGGTAGCCGCTTCGCTGAGCTGGTATATGCAGTTCAAGCTTCTGGAGGCACGCCCCGCTTTTACAAAGTTCGCCGAACGTCATAGAAACAGGCCAGCGGCATTGCGGGCGGATCAGATCGACAACGCTCTCATAGCTGGCCAACAGGAAGGCTCAGACGCTCAGAAAACTCGCTGATAGCATGGAGGGCTTGCGATTGCTTTGCAGGGCGTGTTAACACGCCCTGATTTCCATGAGTCTGTCTGATGCCCCCCGTGACGATGTGACCGACGTGCGCGCCCGCTCTGCAGGACCTGCACCCCAGGCATCTGCCCCTAGCGAGCCGATCACACTCGAGCCGCTTTCCAACTCTCCTGCGCCAAGGCCGGCAGGTGCAGTGCGGCCCAACGCGCGGTTCATGCGTGCGCATCCGGCTCACTGGATTGCCTTTGGCTTCGGTTCGGGCCTCTCGCCCATTGCACCCGGTACTGCGGGAACCTTGTGGGCTTGGCTTGCCTGGCTGGTCCTGACTCAATGGCTTACCACGCCCGCAGCGCAGGCCTGGCTGATCATTGCCGGCCTGGCCGCGGCCTGGTGGGCCTCTACAGTCACCGCGCGCAACCTGCGTATAGCCGACCCAAGCGCGATTGTGGTGGATGAGATCATTGCGTTCTGGATCGTGCTTTGGTTGGTATTGCCTGCCGGGCTTTGGACGCAACTGGTAGCCTTCGTCCTGTTCAGATTCTTCGACGCAGTCAAACGAGGCCCTGTGGGCTGGGCTGATCGGCTTTTTCACGGTGCGACAGGCTGGCGCGGTGGGTTCGGAATTGTTTGGGATGATCTGGTGGCGGCCTTTTGCACGTTGATGGTGATGGCTGCGTGGCGGGCTTGGTGAACAGCTGAGATCAACGAGATATGCCGCGGGACATGAGAGGTCTTAGGACCTGCAGACGCTGCTGCCCATCACCGGTTGGCCGGCCCCCCAACCCTCTCGCCTCGCCGGGTTCCCGCAAGCGGAAGAGGGAGAGCGATTTGCTTGAGCCCGGCGCGACATGCGGAACTGGGGCTGCGATCAAGGCCCTGTGACGAAGGACTATGGATATGAATGAGATTGTTCAAGCTTTGGCTGCAGCACTTCGTGCACGAAGTTGGCAGCTTTGCACCGCAGAGAGCTGTACGGGAGGCCTGATCTCGGGGGCCTGCACCGATCTCGCGGGTTCGTCCGACTGGTTCGACCGTGGCTTTGTGACCTATAGCAATCAAGCCAAATCCGACCTGCTGGCGATTCCCATGGCGTTGATCGATCAGCATGGTGCGGTGAGCGAGCCAGTCGCCCGCGCCATGGCTGAAGGAGCGCTGGCTCGTTCGAGAGCTCAGGTCAGCATCGCGGTGACGGGTGTGGCGGGGCCGGGCGGTGGCAGCGCGGAGAAGCCGGTTGGGACAGTGTGGTTTGGATGGTGCGTCAATGGAGAAACCACCAGCGAATGCAAGAGGTTCGATGGCGACCGCGCCGCCATTCGCGCAGCTACCGTGGAACATGCTCTGCGCTGCTTACTAGCTCTAGTCTCCACTAGCCAGTCCACTGAATGAGAATAATAAATGCGTAGCTGGCGCTGAAGATTAGGACAGGTCACCTCAAGGGATTGGGCTTCTTGTTGCGCGAAGGATTCGCGGATAGCTTTTTGCCCCAGTCCTTGACCGAGGTGACGAATCCGCAACCGATGGCCTGATGTTCGAAAAAACACTTCCCGACTTCCTGTAACCCGCACAGGTAGGTGAGTCTGGAATGGGACCGCACACTCTTGCACGCAATAGATGCTCGCAGGATACGCAGATCGCAACCCGAATTTTGGCGTCGCGGAAGCGCTCATTCAGGTTGTATGCCGCTACCCCGCACCAAAGACGCCAGCTTATGCATGTCGTCCGTAATGAAACGGTCAAACTCGCCAAGGACCAGCTTTTCCTGGATCAGGCCTTGAGAACGAAGTTTCTCCGCAATGTCTGCTCTACTGCTGATTTGTTGGATTTTTTGCGCAAGCATTTGCATGATCGGTTTCGGGCTGGCCGATGGTGCTACCAGCGCATACCATATGCTTGAGTCAAAGCCCGGAAATCCCCTTTCAGCCACCGTTGGCGTATCAGGCAATACCGCGACGCGTTGCAGGCCAGTGACCGCCATTACCCGGATGCGACCTGCGGCTACCATCGCCTGCGCTAATGCGATCGGCGGAAACGCGAGATCCAGTTGTCCAGCTGCTACGGCCGTCACGGCCTCTTGCACGCCCTTATAGGGTACGTGGACCATCTGCAAGCCGGCTTTCGTGCGAAAGTATTCCCCGGCCAGATGGGTCGCCGAGCCGATACCGGCACTTCCGTAGGTGAGCTTGCCCGGGTTCTCCTTCCCATTTCGGATCAGTTGTTCGATATTCTGCGCCGGGTGACTCGTTGGAACCACTATCACACTTGGCGAAGTTGCCAGCAAAGCCAGTCCAGAGAAGTCCTTTGCAGTGTCATACGGGAGCTTCTTTCGAAGCGCAGGGTTGGCCGCATGCGCCGAGGAAACGAAGAGCAATGAATGTCCATCGGCGGGCTGAGCAAGGATCGCTTGCGAAGCCGAAATTCCCCCTGCCCCCGGCCTGTTTTCTACTATGACTGGCTGTCCGAGAAGTGGCGAGAGCTTCTCCGCGTAGAGCCTCGCGATGATGTCTGTCAGTGCTCCCGCGGAAAACGGCACAATGATCTTGAGAGGTTTGGTAAGAGAATCCTCGGCGGCCCATGCGCAAAGTGGAGAGGCGGCAACGGCGCCTGCTGCCGCTAGAAAATAACGACGATCTTGTTTCAAATGTTCCATTTTTTTCATCTCCTGATATGTTGGAATGTCGACATTTATTTCGTTTAAGCGATCGGGGTTTGTTGACGTCGCCGAGAATCTGAAAAGGGTTATCGTGGCAGCCTTAGATTTGGCTCAACGTCATGGCCTGTGTAGATTTCAGTCGGCTGCAGTGCCCTTACCGTCCGTAGCGCTGCGACCGCCTCGGGAACACTCACCAGAATGCCGTTCGGTATCAGATCCGTATAGTTGCGGTTCAACGGGATTGCGTCGCCAGTTATGACTGCAAGCCCCTCGCTCGTTCTTACCGCGACAATCTGTGAACCCGGAGTGTGGCCACCAACCTGCACCAGATTTAATCCGTCACGCAGCACGTGTTTGCCATCCACTGGTTCAACTCTGCCCGACTCCAGCAACTCAGATAGCATTTTCCGGTGACTGAAGAAGCGTGCAGTCACCGGATGATCGTGCGCAGGACCCCTAAAGAATTCGATCTCTTTACGCTGAATGTAGAAACGTGCATGAGGGAAGAGGTCTGCGGAGGCTGCATGATCCCAGTGGAGGTGAGTCAGTACGACATCGCGAATTTGCCCCAGACCAACGCCGAGACGACTCAAAGCAACGTCCAGCCGCACCACGTCGCGCAATCCACGGCGGTGAGCCTCATCCAACGGTGGGCCCGTGTCGACGAGAACACAGTCCGTGCCGTTTCGTAGCAGCCATGCTCGGTACGCTATCTCTTGGACGCCTTGCTCTTCCGACAGATAAAAGAACCATGAGCGATGCGCCGTGCGTCGGGCAAGCTCTATCACATCGACACGCCAGGAATGGAAGTCATTCACGCGTTCTACCTTGATGGTTAACAAACATGTTTACGAATGCGTTTCGCTTAGCTGGTCATTCTCATGACACAAGTGAGCACGTTTTGGCTGGCAGGAACGCCAGCAATCTTTAACTTATTTTTAAGATGTCGACATTCTAACATCCGACATGAACGGAGTGGCAATGATTTTCTACAACCCACGGCCAGCCCCCATGTCTTTCTGGTGGCAACCGCCTTAAAGAGGATGTTTCTTCCTCTCGTCCCATTGCATCGCTCACGGCATTCGCCCCATGCTCAGTTAGAACACTTCCTAGTGCAAAATGTCGGCATCCGGACACCTACCTACATGTCGACATCTCTTCCTGCCAAGCCAGCCTTACTTCAGACCCTCCCGCTGCAGGTAGCGGATCAGATCGCAAAATCCATCATGGACGCGAGCTTTTCGCCCGGAAGCCGTTTGCGAGAGGTGGAGCTCGCCCAGTTCTTCGACGTCAGCCGGGCGACGATCCGGGAAGCGCTAAGACATCTGGAACAACGTGAGTTAGTGCGCATTCAACCGCAAAAGGGCGCATACGTCACCCAACTCTCAGCCAAGGAGCTTGACGATCTCTTTGAAGTTCGTGCTTCACTCCTGGCCACCGGTACACGATTGGCTACGGAGCGATGTTCCGAAGCCGATGCCAAGCGTCTACGGGGACAACTTGCCCGCCTGCGCGAGAGTGTTGAGGATCTGGAAAGCTATGTGCGCGCCAGTAGTGGGATGGTAGAAATACTGATCCAGCTGTCCAATAACGACGTTCTCGCGAGGTACGTCAGGGACTTTGCACTACAAATCGGACGTTACGTCCGTCTTGGCCTGGCCTCTGAACTTCGCCGCAAGCGCTCAGTCGCCATGTGGACACGCATTGTGAACGCGGTCGTATCGGGCGATAGTGAAGCCGCCGCCCTGCTTCATAGGAACCTCGCGCTCGAAAACCGCAGCGCAGCTCTGGAAGAGTTCGAACGGAAACATAAGCCCGCAACGACTCCAACGCCAGACTAAGCATTAGCGGACCTAAACAAGAAGTGCAAATCTATTGACTGCCATAATGTCGACATTTACAATACCGACAATGCGAGGCTAGATTCGTGCCCGCTGCACCACCATAGGAGAAGACGCATGAACAAAATCACAGGCGGCCAAGCGGTCGTTGAAGCTCTGCAGGCAGAAGGCGTTTCACACGTTTTCGGGCTGATCGGTTCGGCAGGCATGGAAATATTCGACGCACTGTATGACGCACAGTCCATCCGCTTCATCGGAGTTCGGGATGAGCGAACCGGTGTGCATATGGCCGATGGCTATGCACGTGCGTCTGGACAGGCGGGTGTCTTCCTGGCTGGACAAAACGGACCAGGCGCTACCAATTTAGTGACGGGACTGGCTCAAGCCAATGCAGCGTACTCCCCGGTGATCGCGCTAGCAGGCTCTTTGTCGTCCGCACATATCTACCGCGATGCTTTCCAGGAAGTCGATCAACAGTCTCTGTTCAAACCTGTTACGAAGAAGACCTGGACGCTCACCCAGACGGCGCGCATTCCCGAGATGATGCGCGAGGCTTTCCGTACAGCGATGAGTCCACGTCGTGGCCCCGTGCTCCTGAATCTCCCGCGCGATCTTCTGGCCGACACGGCAGAAATCGAAGTCGCTATGCCGGATGGCAGGGAATTCAAGGGCGGTTTCACGGCATCGAGGGAATTGTTAGCCCAAGCGGCAGACCTCTTGCGAACAGCCAAGCGACCGCTGATACTGGCCGGCGGTGGCGTCAAGAATACGCAGTGCTATGAGCAAGTATTGGCGCTCGCCGAACAATTGCAAGCCCCGGTGGTAATGTCGCCTGGCCACGGAGATGCCGTGCCTTGTACGCATCGTCTGTACGGCGGTCAGGTGGGGCCTCGCGGCAACGCGGTAGCTTCAGATCTTGCGTGCCGCGCGGACGTGATCCTGGCACTCGGCACACGGCTGGGTTTCAACACCACCTTTTATTCTTGGGACAACCTGAATAAGGACGCAAAGATCATCCAGGTCGAATCAGAGCCAACCGCCATCGGCCGGTTCTTCCCGGTGCAATTAGGTCTGCTGGGGTCGGCTCCGAATGTCACGAGTGATCTAAGCGAGATCCTGCGCGAGCATGCTGCTGGTTCCGACGCTCGGGAATGGTGCAACGCCTTCATAGGTTCCCGTGCAAGCTTCTTGACCAAGCGTGACGAGGATGCGGGCAAGGGGGCCGATCCCATGCAGCCAGCGTTTCTCTTCAAGACTTTGCGTGACACCTTGCCGGACGACACCATGTACACAATGGATGCAGGAACGTTGTGTCTCCAGGCCACCGACAACATGCGGTACTGCCAGCCGCCAGCGCTTTTCACACCTCTTGATTTTGGATTAGTAGGCTTCTCCTACGCTTGCGGACTCGGCTTAAAGCTGGCCTGTCCGGACAGGACGGTTGTGAGCTTGATGGGTGACGGTGGATTCGGGATGGCGCACAGCGAGATAGGAACCGCAGTGCAATACGGAATCAATACGGTCTGTATCGTGATGAATAACGGTTGCTGGGGTGCTGAGAAAGCATACCAACGCGACTTCTTTGGGGAGCGCTATATCGGCGCCGATGTTCCCAATCCGCCTTATGACAAGCTCGCGGAACTCTGGGGTGCTGCTGGTTTTCGCGTAGAGCGAGCCGAGGACCTCGGCAAGACGGTCGCCGAAGCAGTGCGCTGCGGGCGACCGGCCATCGTCGACGTGCAAGTGGATCCAGCGGCGCTCTATAGCTTCCGACGTGATTCTTTCAAGCATCGAGCGAACTCGCAGAAGTAAGCCCGTATGGAACAATTCGACTACATCGTCGTAGGCGCTGGATCCGCGGGTTGTGCTCTGGCCAATCGACTTACAGCCTGTGGCCGCCATCGCGTACTGCTGATTGAAGGCGGCGGACCTGATCGCAATATCTGGATCCACATGCCCCTCGGCGTCGGCAAGCTGCTGACAAATGAAAAGTATGCATGGAGATTCGAGACTGAGCCGCAGGAAACCATGAAGGGCCAGAGGATCTACTGGCCCCGCGGCAAGGTGCTGGGTGGGTCCAGTGCACTGAACGGCATGGCTTACGTCTGGGGTGATCCAGATGAGTACGACAGTTGGCAAGATCAAGGTATTGCCGGTTGGAATTTCAAAGACATCCAACCCTACTTCCGGCGGATGGAGTCGAACCTGTTCAGCGAGAATCCACTGCGCGGCCGGGACGGTCCAGTGCGGATCACCGATCGAGGCACGTATGACACCGACAAAATTTCGGACGCGTACGTTTCGGCCTGCCGCGAAGCGGGAATCCCCGACACACCGGACTACAACGCAGTGCGGTACGAAGGTGTACGCTACCTGGAACAAACAGCTTGGCGTGGCCGGCGCTGGAGTGCCGCCGTCGCCTATCTCCATCCGGCCCGCAATCGTCCCAACCTGATCGTGCGCACCGACGCATTAGTACACAAAGTTCTTGTCGACGGCAATCGCTGCACCGGAGTGGAATACGAGTGGCAAGGACAACGCCATATTGCTAGCAGCAGGCTTGAGGTAGCCATAAGCGCCGGGACCATTCAGTCGCCGCAGTTGCTCGAACTTTCCGGCATAGGTGGGCTCGCGCGGCTACGCGAGGCCGGCATAAAGCCAGTGCATGAACTGCCTTCGGTTGGGGAGAACGTTAGCGATCACCTGCAGGTACGCTGCGCCTATCGCAGTAACTTGCCGGGAACGATCAACGATCTGATGCGCAGCCCGTTGTACAAAATTAAAGCTGGCCTACAGTACTTATTCACCCGGCGTGGCTTACTGGCAAGCACATCGTCCACAGCGCACGCAATCACCCGCACCCATTCCGGGTTACCACGTCCTGATGTGATGATCCGCATCTATCACATCAGCGGCAAGGACCGGTATTCACGCAGCCCAGGCGCTGGAATCGACCCTTGGTCCGGGTTCTCCATTGGCGGATTCATGCTGTACCCGAAATCTCGTGGAAGCATTCATGCCATCTCATCAGACCCCAGGACTCCGCCCAAAATCCAACCGAACTATCTGGCAGAAGAGGAAGACCGTGACACAACGGTGAATATGCTCCGCCTGATCCGCCACGTTGCCAGCCAGCCTGCACTGAGTTCCGTCATCCATTCTGAACATCGTCCAAGCCCCGCTGTGACAGACCACGACGCGCTCCTTGAGTATGTCCGCGAAACCGGTCAGACAGCCTGGCATACGGTTGGCTCATGTCGGATGGGAACTTCGGCTGCAGACTCGGTGGTGGATTCGAACCTGCGCGTACACGGCATTCACGGGCTGCGCGTGGCGGATGCGTCGGTGATGCCCACTATCGCCTCGTCCAACACCAATGCTCCGGCCATGATGATTGGAGAGCGGGTCGCCGACTGGATGCTAGCTGATGCCAAAGCAAACTAAGGAGCTTCAAGAATTATGAGAGACGATCAGAGAACAACAGAAGTCCTTACCCCTCTATGCGAAGACCACATCGCACGTGGCGACTGGAATCCGCTATGGGATCAACTTCGTGAGTTGGATCCCGAGTTCATGGAGGCCTATCTGGCATTTCGAAGCGTACCCCAGAAGAACGGCCCGCTTCCGCAGAAATTCAAGGAGATGATTCTTGTAGCCATCAATGCGGCTACAACTCACCTTTACGCGCCAGGCGTACGCCGGCATGTCCGCAATGCGCTGAAAGCGGGAGCCACCCTGGAAGAGTTGCTTGAAGTTATCCAGTTGACTACCGTGATGGGCATCCACGCGTGCAATCTCGCGATTCCCATCCTGCTGGAAGAAATCGGTGACGCGAAAATGGGTGACACAACAGGATAGCGCAAGCAGAGGGAATGCGTACCTGGGAGGATGCGTCGCCAACGGAACTCAGAGGCCGCTTAGCATGCACGTTCGCATTGGACCGGGTAGCTTCATTTCAACCTCGTATGATGGTGTGAACAGCCGCAGCGGTCACCCGCCAGCTTAGCGCGTCATCGACGCGCGCACCTAGAAAGTCCGCTATGTCCGCACCCACTCTGACCGCTTCCAACACTGTCCGTTACAGCACGCTCGGTCTGTGCGTGCTGGTCATGATTTTGAGCCTGTTTTCCATGATTGCCTTCGGCCGTGGAGGCCTGTGGTTTCTGGCCTCGGGGCTGTTGGTCGCCCTGGGGGTGTACGACCTGCGGCAAACAAGGCACGCCATCTTGCGCAACTACCCCTTGCTGGGGCACATGCGTTTTGCGCTTGAATTCATCCGCCCGGAAATACGCCAGTACTTCATTGAAAGCGACACCGAGGCCCAGCCGTTTTCGCGTGCGCAGCGATCGGTGGTGTACCAACGCTCCAAAGGCGAGCCAGACAACCGGCCTTTTGGTACGCAACTGGATGTGGGCGCCGAGGGGTATGAGTGGGTCAACCACTCCATGAGCCCGACGAAGATCGAATCGCACGACTTCCGTATCTGGATTGGCGGTCAGCCCGGCGTGCCCAATCCTGGGACCCAGCCCTGCACCCAGCCATACAGTGCCAGCGTTTTCAACGTCTCTGCCATGAGTTTCGGCGCGCTGTCAGCCAACGCCATTCTGGCTTTGAACCAGGGTGCCAAGATAGGTGGCTTCGCCCATGACACGGGCGAGGGCTCCATCTCGCAGTACCACCGGCTGCACGGCGGTGATCTGATCTGGCAAATTGCCTCTGGCTACTTCGGCTGCCGTGACGCAGACGGAAAGTTCAGCCCCGAGCGTTTTGCCAAGCAGGCGCTTGAGCCGCAAGTGAAGATGATTGAGCTCAAGCTCAGCCAGGGCGCGAAGCCCGGCCACGGCGGTGTGCTGCCTGGCGCAAAAGTCACGCCGGAGATCGCCGCTACCCGCGGTGTGCCCGTGGGGGTGGACTGCATTTCCCCATCGGCGCACAGCTCCTTCTCGACGCCAGTGGGGTTGCTGCGCTTCCTGGCCGAGTTAAGACGGCTTTCGGGTGGCAAGCCCACAGGCCTGAAGCTCTGCATCGGCCACCCCTGGGAGTGGTTTGCCATCGCCAAAGCCATGCTGGAGACCGACATCACACCGGACTTCATCGTCGTCGACGGCGCGGAGGGCGGCACGGGCGCAGCACCGGTGGAATTTGTCGACCACGTGGGGACGCCTTTGCAGGAAGGCCTGCGACTGGTGCACAACACCTTGATTGGCATCGGATTGCGAGAGCGTGTGAAGCTCGGTTGCGCGGGCAAGGTCGTCACCGCATTTGATGTAGTGCGCATGTTGGCGCTGGGCGCTGACTGGTGCAATTCAGCCCGTGGTTACATGATGGCCCTGGGTTGCATACAGGCCCAGACCTGTCACACCGGCCGCTGTCCTACCGGCGTGACCACTCAAGACCCGCTGCGCCAGAAAGCCCTGGTTGTGGCCGACAAGGCGCCCCGGGTTGCCCAGTTTCATGCCAATACCTTGCACGCGCTCAAGGAGCTTTTGCAAGCTGCTGGCCTGAACCACCCTGATGACGTGACTTCTCACCACATTGTGCGACGCATTGACGATACAGAGGTGCGCCTGCTCTCCACCCTGATGCCACGGCTGGAGCATGGCGCCATCTTGAACGACCTTGCACATCAACCCAACGTATTCCGCCTGTATTGGCCGCTTGCCAGCTCACACAGCTTCGCCCCGCAACATCCGGCGGCGGGAGACACGCCGCCGGATTTGCGTGATTCAAGGGGAGTTCACAAGACGCGCACGCCCTCTTCGGCACGCGAGGTGGCCCAGGAATTGAAGAGTTCCCACCCGCCCGAGCCCCCACCTGAGACCCCTGTCAATCCCGAGCAAGCGAGCTCACCAGCGGCTACGCCCGTCTCGCCAACTGAAGTGCCTACGGATTGGGGCGCATCAGATACCGGTAAGGGAGCTGCCCCTGCTGAAACCCAGGATCGTCTCTGACCTTCTTTCTGACGAGATCCTGACGGTGTAGCAGATTCACACGCTTGTTTTAGCTCAGCCTGCGTGACCCTATGCACTTTCATGACCGGAGACGTTGGGGACGGAACGCTGTAAATAAGCCGAGATGAGCGCAGACTGACGCCACGATAGAAGAGCTGCGCCCCCGTGGGAGCGCTCGCTTACAGGGAGTTCTCCAACCGTGGGCTCACTCGGCCTGAGAGGCGATCAAGCGCGAGGAATCGAAGCGCCACCCCCTTCGTTTGAGCCTCTCAGGTACAAACCCCACTCGGCAAAACCCCAATCGGCAGGGTCACTTCCGCCCCGCATAATCCGCCCGTCTACAGCAGTATCCGCAAATCTTGCAGACGGGCCGCATGAGTTCAGACATCATTTTGGAAACCAGAGGGCTCGTCAAAGAGTTCAAAGGGTTTGTCGCCGTCAGCGACGTCAATCTGCAAATCCGCAGGGGCACTATCCATGCGCTGATCGGCCCCAATGGCGCCGGTAAAACCACGTGCTTCAATCTGCTCACCAAGTTCCTTGAGCCCACACGCGGCCAGATTCTTTTCGACGGTCAGGACATCACGCGGGAGAAACCGGCTCAGATCGCCAAGCGTGGCGTGGTGAGATCGTTTCAAATCTCTTCCACTTTCCCACACATGAGCGTGCTGAAGAACGTCCGCGTGGCCCTTCAGCAAAAACTCGGTACCGAATTCCACTTCTGGAAAAAAGAGGAAACGCTGAAGCAGCTGGATGAGCGTTGCCTGGAACTTCTTGGCTTCGTGGGTCTGGCCGAGTTCGCACACCTGGAAGCCATAGAGCTGCCTTACGGACGCAAACGGGCACTGGAAATTGCCACCACCCTGGCGATGGATCCGCAATTGATGCTGCTGGATGAACCCACACAGGGCATGGGCCTGGAAGACGTCGAGATGGTCACTCAGTTGATCAAGAAAGTGGCCGCCAATCGAACAGTGCTCATGGTGGAACACAACATGGGCGTGGTGGGAAACATTGCCGACACGATCACCGTGCTGCAGTTTGGCCAGGTGATTGCAGAAGGGCCCTACAGCGAAGTCTCGCGCAACCCGCAGGTTCTGGAAGCCTACATGGGCAGCGCCGATGAAACTCTTTGATGGACGCCAACCACAAGACATGCACGAGCTACTTCTGACATGAGCACCGCATCCACGCCAGCCATTGAACTCGAGAACGTGCATTCCTGGTACGGGGAGTCGCACATTCTGCATGGAGTCAACCTGCAAGTGATGCCTGGCGAAGTGGTTTCGCTGCTGGGTCGCAACGGTGCGGGCCGTACCACCACGCTTCGTTCCATCATGGGTCTGGTTGGCAAACGCACGGGTTCCATACGGATCAACGGCGGCGAAACCGTGCGCATGGCGCCCCATCAGATCGCGCGCCTGGGCATTGGTTATTGCCCGGAAGAGCGCGGCATCATGGCTTCGCTGACTTGCGAAGAGAACCTGATGCTGCCGCCCAAGGTGGCAGAAGGCGGCATGAGCCTGGAAGAAATCTACGACATGTTCCCTAATCTGAAGACGCGCCGGACCAGCCCGGGTGGGCGGCTTTCAGGCGGGGAGCAGCAGATGCTGGCCGTTGCACGCATTTTGCGCACCGGCGCCAAGATCTTGCTGTTGGACGAAATCTCGGAAGGTCTTGCACCGGTCATTGTGCAGACCTTGTCTCGCATGATCCAGGCGCTTCGTCGGCGGGGCTACACGATTCTCATGGTGGAGCAGAACTTCCGCTTTGCTGCACCGCTGGCTGATCGCTTCTACATCATGGAGCGCGGCTTGATCTTGCGAGAGCTTTCTGCCGCCGAACTTCAGGACAACATGCACACCTTGCATGAGTCCCTGGGGGTATGAACTTTGTATTTCAGCGTTTTCAGAACACTGCAGTCTCGCGTATCTCTCCATCTGGCGAAGCGTCGAATTACGGTGTCCATTTTCCGCAGTCCACTCAAGTCAAGGAGATAAACCGATGAAACGCAAGCTACTGTGCTCTCTCATGGCCGCCGTCGGGCTCACGGCGGCAGGTTTTGCCCAGGCGCAAATCTCTGGCAACACCGTCAAGATCGGCGTGATGAACGACATGTCCGGCGTATATGCCGACATTGGCGGACCAGGCTCGGTACTCGCAGCCAAAATGGCTGTGGAAGATTTCCAGAAGACCAGCAAGTCCAAAATGAAAGTGGAAATCGTCTCTGCGGATCACCAGAACAAGCCCGACATCGGCTCCAGCATTGCGCGCAAATGGTATGACTCCGATGGCGTGGACATGATCGTTGACGTGCCCACATCCTCAGTGGGCCTGGCGATCAGCGAAGTCACCAAGGAAAAGGGCAAGGTCCATGTCAACACGGGATCGGCAGCCTCTGACTTGACCGGCAAGGCCTGTTCTCCCAACACCGTGCATTGGCTCTACGATACCTGGATGCTGGCACACGGCACGGGTAGCGCCGTCGTCAAGAGCGGTGGAGACAGCTGGTTCTTCCTGACGGCCGACTACGCCTTCGGCCACGCCCTGGAGCGCGACACTTCCGAAGTGGTCAAAGCTTCCGGCGGCAAGATCCTCGGCAGCGTGAAGGTACCCCTGGCCACGCAAGACTTCTCATCCTTCCTGCTGCAAGCCCAATCCTCGAAGGCCAAGATCATTGGCCTGGCCAACGCAGGTGGTGACACCATCAACTCCATCAAGCAGGCTGCGGAGTTTGGCATCGTCAAGGGTGGACAGAAACTGGCCGGTCTTCTGGTGTTCCTGCCTGACGTGCATGGACTGGGACTGGCCACAGCGCAAGGCTTGAACGTGACAGAAGCCTGGTACTGGGACCTCAATGATGCGAGCCGCGCATGGACCAAGCGCTTCGTTGCAGCGAACAAGGGCAAATACCCCTCATCCGACCATGCCGGCGTGTACGCCGGGGTTCTGCATTACCTGAAAGCCATCGAAGCGGCGAAGACCGACGACGGCACCAAAGTAGTGGAGAAGATGAAGGAACTTCCTACAGATGACCCCCTGTTCGGCAAGGGCACCATCCGCGCGGACGGACGCAAGATTCACCCGGTCTACCTGTTTGAAGTCAAGGCGCCCAAGGAATCGAAAGGCCCTTACGACTACTACAAGCTGAAGCAGACCATCCCGGCTGACCAGGCATTCCGCCCACTGGCAGAAGGTAACTGCCCGCTGGTCGCCAAGAAGTAATCTCGCCACCAGCCCACCCACCAGCGACAACAGGGAACGAGAGCGCGCATGGAAGTCTTCGGCATTCCGATCCAGGCCATGATGGGGCAGTTGCTCATAGGCCTTATCAACGGTTCGTTCTACGCCCTGCTCTCGCTGGGGCTGGCCGTCATTTTCGGCCTGCTCAACATCATCAACTTCACCCACGGTGCGCAGTACATGCTGGGGGCCTTTGGCGCCTATCTGCTGTTGAACAAGGTGGGGTTGAATTACTGGTGGGCGCTGCTTCTGGTGCCCATTCTGGTGGGCGCCGTGGGCGTGATCATCGAACGCACCATGCTGGCCCGGCTGTACAAGCTGGACCACCTATACGGACTGCTCCTGACCTTTGGACTGGCGTTAATGATTCAGGGCTATTTCCGCAATGAATATGGCTCTACCGGACTGCCCTACGCCATACCGGAGCAGCTTTCGGGCGGCATTAACCTGGGCTTCATGTTTCTGCCGAAGTACCGGGGGTGGGTGATCATTGCGTCGTTGGTCATCTGCCTGTGCACCTGGTATGTCATTGAACGCACCAAACTGGGTGGCTACTTGCGCGCTGCCACCGAGAACCCTCAACTGGTGCAGGCCTTCGGTATCAACGTCCCGCGCATGATCACGCTCACCTATGGGTTTGGTGTGGGCCTGGCGGCACTGGCTGGCGTGATGGCAGCACCCATCTATCAGGTCAGCCCTCAGATGGGTGCTGATCTCATCATCGTGGTTTTTGCGGTGGTGGTCATTGGAGGCATGGGCTCCATCATGGGCGCCATCGTCACAGGGTTTGGCTTGGGACTTGTGGAAGGTCTTACCAAAGTGTTTTACCCCGAAGCCTCCAGCACCGTTATTTTCATCATCATGACCATCGTGCTCTTGATCCGGCCTGCTGGCTTGTTCGGCACTCAGAAGTAAGCCATGACCGTGCCCACCTCCAACACCACACCGTCGGCAGGCGCGCTGCACCGAAAGGTGATCATCGCCATGGCGCTGGTATTCGCACTGGCCCCGCTGGTAGGCGTGTACCCCGTGTTCATGATGAAGGTGATGTGTTTTGCACTGTTCGCCTGTTCCTTCAATCTGCTGCTGGGTTTTGGCGGATTACTCTCGTTTGGCCACGCCATGTTTCTAGGCAGCGCAGGCTATGCCGCCGCGCACGCAGCCAAGATCTGGGGATTCACGCCTGAATTGGCGATCTTGTTTGCCACCGCCTGCGCAGCTGGGCTGGGCTGGGTCGCCGGCAAGCTGGCCATCCGCCGCCAGGGCATCTACTTTGCGATGATCACCCTGGCGCTGGCCCAAATGGTGTTTTTCTTCAGTTTGCAAGCACCTTTCACCGGCGGCGAAGACGGCATACAGGCTGTACCACGCGGCCGACTTTTTGGGCTGGTCGATCTTTCCCAGCCTATCGCCATGTACGCCTTGGTGTTCACGGTCTTCATGGGCGGTTTCTTGCTGATCTACCGTATCGTCCACTCCCCCTTCGGCCAGGTGCTACAAGCCATTCGCGAGAACGAGCCCAGAGCCATATCCCTGGGCTACGACGCAGACAAGTTCAAGCTCCGTGCCTTCGTTCTGTCTGCCGCGCTCTCAGGCATGGCCGGTGGGACCAAGGCCCTTGTATTCCAACTTGCGTCCTTGACCGACGTGCATTGGAGCATGTCTGGCGAGGTGATCCTGATGACCTTGCTGGGTGGCATGGGCACCATCTTTGGTCCGGTCGTGGGCGCTGCCGTCATCATCACCATGCAAAACTATCTGGCCGAACTGGGTTCCTGGGTCCTGGTGGTGCAAGGTGGTATTTTTGTGGTCTGCGTGCTGTTGTTCCGTCGCGGCATTGTGGGCGAGCTGGGCGCCTGGCTGAAGAAGTCGCTCTGAGACCTCGTCAGAAAGAACGGGCGTGTTAACACGCCCTGGCGCCAGGAATTTGAACAGCGCTTAACCCCGGACTCGCTGGCCCACTGTCTGCGGAATTTCGCAAGCTTGCCGGGCCATTCTGGGCACGAACTCAGCCACATGCACGGTGTACTCAATCGCACTGGCGACCTGGCCCGCAGCAATCAGTCCATCTTCTACGCTCCCTTCGCTATGCACATCTGAGGGCGCTGGTCCTGCGGGTTTGCGGGCACGGGTCACGCGGAATGAGGGGTAACGGCGATTCTTGCATGGGGGGTTTTTGGAACCCTCTGCCCTGCAGGTGTTACTCACATCTTCAGACCATTTTCAAAACACGCTCTGAAAGGTGGATGGTTTGCCTTTTTGGACCTGCTCCTAGAGAAACTACTCTTCATGCAATTCCCGCGCACTACCCCGCTCTCGACACCTCTTCAGCCGCCTCCGACGCCCACACCTCAGCCGGCAACGGGTGCACCCAGCCTGGCGCCAGCCAACACCACAGTCGGCACGGGTGCCACCAGCGGCAGTTTGCAAAGTGACCGCCATTCTTTCGCCTTGAGCATCTTGCATATGCAAGCGACCAAGCTCTACCAGGCGACGCTGGACGAGGCCCCGTTCAGGATCAGCCCGCCGCCCTTGCCATCTGTTGATTCCATGAAGGAACTTCTGCAGGAATTGGAGGTTTTGAATCAGGCACCCCAACCGCACGCCAGCAGCCCCTATCTGTTTCAGGCCTTGACGAACTATGGCTCCCTGGCAGAGACAGCTGCAAAGACGACCTCGACCCTGGTTTTCATGCAGCATGCTTGCGGCCTGTCTACTGACAACGACGGTCAAGCGAGCTTGCTGTCGTTCTACCATGCGTCCTGTCAGAACGTAGCCTGGGAGATGTGCCAGGCCAGCGTTCATTACGCCTTTCAGGCGCATTACCTTTGCAATCTCTCTGAAGATGCCACCGCAGCTGAAATGAAACTGCCATTGGCATCGCAACACCCTGGCGATAGGGACAGCCTGCACCAGTTGCTGGTCGAACGTAAGCAGCTTGGAATTCAGTTGATTGGCTTGGCTTTGATGTTGATGGCCCAACATCAGCACTGGGGCGAGGTTCTATGCTCGAAGCCCAGGGACTACAGTCGCATCCCCACCCAGCAGCTGCGCGAAGCGGCGGCGCTCCATTTCCGAGTGCTGCATGACTTGGAGACGAAGCTGCAAACCTACGCCGCTACGCCCGCAAGGGCATTCGTTCAAACCATCTTCGACGCAGCGGATACCGACTTGAGCAAGGTCTCGGGTTCGCTGGAGGATCTCGCCAACGACCGGCTTTTCACCTACGAAGTCGACGCTATTGCAGTCAACAGCAAGATGACCTCAGATCTGAGGCAGAGCTACGCGACATGGCACACCATCTCGTCCGAGCAGCGCTATTTGCCGGAAAATGAAACCAGGTCCCGAATTCTTTGTCTTGAAATTGAGATGTGCATGAACGTCGATAAGGTTATCGAGTCGATGAAGTCTCAGATGAGTTATTTCTTCGAATCCAGGCTCAATACAACGTCTTTCGCCGACAAGCAGGCTGAGCAGGAACTTTTGGAAAGTTATGCCCGTCTGCACGATTTCCAGTCTGAGCGAAGAGACGCCGCAACAGCCATGACCAAGCTATCTACCCTCAAGCCCCTCATCTTGTCTTCGCATCGCCCTTAGTTGGCGCGAGCAAGTCAGGCTTACTGGAAGCCGTGAGCCCTAGGCCCCATGAATCTGACCGACCTGGAACCACCGCGCAACTATGATGGCGCGGCTTCCAGTCCAGATGAGCGCCTACGCCTTCCAGGTTGGAGACGCATCGGCGCCCAGAGCGCGCATAGGTTTTAGCAGAGCCAGTACGGCGGCATCTTTGCTCAAGAGAAGGGCGCCATGCTGGACCGCCAAATCAATGAAAGGCTGGTCGTCAGCGTCTGCGCACCGGCAGGAGGCGGGGGGAGCAGACGGGACTGTGCGCGTGAGTTGGTCAAACTCCAGAAGGACAGTCGACTGGTTCAGGCCACGCGCCACCAGGCGGGGCAGGACTCTGGGATAGTCCAGCACTCGGCCCAACTCCGCCCGCATCTCCACACTGGCGAGCCAAACGGCCTGCCCGTTCAATAGAGCCGCTCGCAATGCTTGCACAGCGGGATCGGCAAACACCAATAAATCGAGGGCCACATTGGTGTCAATGACGAGCTTACTCACCTTGATTGCAGCTTGGTCTAAGCAGCTTTCTGCCTGGGCGATGAACCTCGCGCAGTCAGGTCAAACCGGAACATCCGACATTCGATAGGGCCGTTCCACATGGGAACGCGGCGCGACTCCTTCAGACGCAGTCGGCCAGGGAGCTTGAGGTCTGGCGTGAGCATCCAGGCGGTCCAGCCAGCAAAATGGCTTTTCCAATGGGTGCTGAGCTGACGGAAGAATTCGTCACCGGAATCAGCTTCTGCGTCAACGACACCATCGCCGGCCCGGGCCCTGGCCAGGGTGCCGCTTTGGAATGCTTCCCGGCCCCGCCCTGCCACCCCTGCGGCAGCGATACGCTCGCCATAGGGGGGATTCATGACGATCACGCCCGGTTGCGCGCTTGGCGGCATACGCTGAAGCGCATCGCCGCCGCGCAACTGCACAGCACCAGAGACACCCGCCCGCTGGGCATTGCGTTCGGCAAAATCGACCATGCGGTGGGCCACATCACTACCGAAGACGGTCGCACCTTCAGCGCTGTCAGGCGCCTTGACCGATGCGCTGGCCTCTTTCTTCAAGGCGTCCCAGCGCCCGCGGTTGAACGGCCTCAGTTGCTCAAACCCAAAGCGGCGCTGACCGCCGGCAGGCAGCCCCAGCCGAATCTGCGCGGCCTCGATGACGATGGTGCCGCTACCGCAGCAAGGGTCGTACAAGGGGACCTGCAGCACTGACTTCGTGGCAGGTTGCCACCAGCCGCTGGCGGCCAGCATGGCAGCGGCCAAGGTTTCTTTCAAAGGCGCATCGCCTTTGTCCTGACGCCACCCGCGCTTGAACAAGGGCTCGCCCGAGGTGTCTATGTAGAGCGTGGCGGTGTCCGTGGTCAGGTGTGCATGCAGACGCACGTCCGGCGTGTGGGTGTCTATGCTGGGGCGCTCGCCGCCGACGCGGCGAAACCGGTCAGCCACGCCATCCTTGATGCGCAGCGTCGCGAAGTTCAGGCTCTGGAGGGGGCTGTGTTGGGCAGTCAGTTCAATGCGAAAGCTCTGCCTTGGCGTGAACCAGGCTTCCCAGCACACGTCATGGGCCAGCGCATAGAGATCTTCTGGGTCTCGGTAGCCACCTTGGGCCAATTCGATCAGCACACGTTGCGCCAGCCGGCAGTGCAGATTGAGAAGAAGCACGCCTTCCCAGTCCGTGCGTACACGCACCCCCGCTCGCACAGTGAGCAAATCATCACCTGTCAGCCCAGTGATGCCGTGCACCTCATCTGCGAGAAAGCCCTCGACACCGGCGGCGCAGGGAAGGAAAAGGGTCAGTTGGTTCATTGCTTGGAAACTTGCGTGGGCACGGCAGAGGACTAGGGCGAATTTAGTGTGAACACGCCCTAATTGTCGCCGCATGCGATTGATCAGAGGTGTGAGAGTGCTCACCTACCAAGTTCGTCATTCGAACAGAGGTAAAAAAATGAGGGCGAGAAGTCCACTCGGTAGCCGAATTTCATGACGCCTCGCATCTCCATTAAAGATGACGATGAAGGAGTTGAGACGATAGTATCGTCGGGGGGTTACTCATTTATCGACTATCCAGACACACAGGATCTTGCGCCGCAAAAAGCCATCTTCTCTGCTTGCTGCTTGCAGCTCGCTTGCTGTGGATGCCACGCGGGTCCTTGAGCCTCAATATTTCGGAGACTATATGAAATCGCGCGCATTCGGAAGAAGAGAATTTACGCTTGGCCTGCTACCTTCACTGGTTCTTGGACAGTCAGCAGTGTCAGCCTTTGCAGCGGATGCCCCCGGCCAGCCTATCAAGATGATTGTGCCCTTTCCACCAGGCGGTGGCACCGACGGTGTCGCACGCGTCATCAGCACTTCATTTGCCACGCTGACCAAAACACCACTCATCATTGACAACCGGCCCGGTGCCAGCGGGACCATCGGTATTGGCGCTGCCAGCAAAATGCCTGCAGACGGCATCAACCTGGTGCTGGGGCAAGCTGACAACATGGCGGTGGCGCCTTATCTGCTCAAGAGCGTGCCTTACAACCCCCTGGAAGATCTTCAGCCTATCGCCTTTGTCGCGGATATTCCTATCGTAATCGTGACTTCGGTGGACACACCCTACAAGACACTCGCCGATGTAGTGAGAGCTGGCAAGTCAGACAAGGAAGACATTACCTTTGGCTCGGCAGGCGTAGGAACCACACCTCACTTGTCTGGAGAATTGTTGGCCAAGGCTGCAGGCATCAAGATGCGCCACATCTCGTACAAGGGTTCTGCCCCGGCGCTGACCGATGCGCTCGCGGGTCGGATCTCGCTGATGATGTCGTCCATTTCGCTGATCGTGCCTCACCTGAAATCGGGCAAGCTGCGCGCGCTGGCGGTCACCAGTGCCACGCGAAGCAAAGCCCTGCCGGACGTACCCACGGTGGCTGAAGCCACTGGCCTTGCCAATTTCAATGTGGGAACCTGGTACGGCATCTTCTCTCCCAAGGGACTGGCTGCCGCCAAAGCAGCCAAGCTGAATGCCGACATCAATACCGTTCTGGGCAGCAAGGAAGTGTCCGCGTTCATCGAAGGGCAAGAGGGCGGAAACATCGTCAAGGCAGGCCCGGAGTTGCTGGCCAAGAAATTGGCAGACGATACGCAGCTCTGGAAGCGCGTGATCAAGGAAGCCAACGTTTCGCTTGAGTAAGCGCATGCAGGCACAACCGCTACCCCCCGCTGAAAACGAGCCAGGTAGAGAGCTGGCAAAGGCCCTGGAAGGCTACGCACGCTGGGCGGGCCTGAGTTGTCCGGAGCGCGCGCCTTTATGGGTGGAACGCCTGGAAATGAACCGGGAGGAGATCTCCCGGTTCAGGGATGCGCCGACGCCCCAGGGGCCTGCATTTGTCGCCCAGGCTGTGATGCCAGAGCCACTGCCTCTCGAAGGGCCTGTGGATTCCGCGCCCGAGCGAACGGCGATCACCGCTGAAGCCGCTTGGACCGCTGCCCGCGACAACGAACACCTGCGGGCGTTTACCCGCTTGCCGGAAGTGCTCGAACCCGCCGGCCCCGGCTACCTCAGCGGTGTGCCGTTTGCAGTGAAAGATCTGATTGCGGTAGCGGGCATGCCTTGCAGTGGCGGCAGCCACACGGGGTCTGCCGAACCGCTTCCTGAGGACGGCGCTTGCGTCGCCGCCATGAAGCGTCAGGGTGCGGTCTTCATCGGCCTGAACAACTTGCATGAGCTGGCGTTCGGTGCGAGCAGCCATAACCCTGTGTTTGGGCGCGTGATCAATCCTGCAGCGCCAGATCGGATTCCAGGAGGCTCCAGCGGCGGCTCAGCTGCGGCAGTGGCTGCGGGGATTGTGAATGTCACGCTGGCCACAGATACCGGAGGATCGGTCCGCATTCCGGCCGCGTGCTGCGGAGTGGTTGGGTTCAAACCGAGCTATGACGCCGTGTCGCGCGATGGTGCGATTGACATGTCTGAATCGCTGGACCACATTGGTCCTATCGGCCGAACCGTGATGGACTGCGCCCAGGCGTTTGCGGCTTTGACTGGGTTACCCGAGTTCAAAGGAATTCCGGCGCGCTCCCTGAATGGCTTGCGCGTGGGTGTACTGGGGGGATTTTTCCAGGAACCTTTGGACACGGATGTTCGTGCCGCGCTGACTGATATCCAGTCCGTCATGCGCGCCGGCGGTGCCCAAACGCATGAGGCGCTGATGGAGGGCATTGAACTGGCTGCGGCCATTCAGTTCATCACCATATCCACTGAAGCGGCGACCAGCCAGGGCGAGCGCCTTCGCGATGACGGACAACGGCTGGGAGAGGATGTCCGGGTTCGGCTGGAGATGGCCAGTCTCTTGCCGGGGCACTGGTATCTGAAGGCTCAGCGTTTGCGCAGAGTGTTCGTGCAGCGCATGGACCGCCTGTTTGATGACGCCGACATCTTGCTGAGCCCGACGATGAGATCGCCTGCGCCGCTGGTGGGGGCAGCGAAGGTGGATATTGAAGGCAAAGCCTACCCGTTGCACACGGCGGTGTCTAACCTCACCATGCCGTTCAGCTTGAGCGGGATGCCCGCTATTGCGATTCCGTGGGGGGAAACAGCCGAGGGTGCGCCGCTTTCCATGCAGCTTGCGGGAGCCCGCGGCAAGGATTGGGAAGTTCTTGCAATTGCACACCGGTTGAGTTCACTCGCACCCCGTTGAGCGCCTTGAAGCTACACCCGGCATACAGGAGCCGTGCGCACCTCGGACTGCCACGATGGTCAGTTCACTAGCTTGCGAAGACTGGCGATGGGGATGCGCAAGCCTTCCCGGTATTTGGCGACAGTGCGCCGCGCGCAATCGATGCCTTGCTCCTTGAGCATTTCGGCTATTTGATTGTCGGAGAGCGGTTTCTTGGTGTCCTCTGAACCAATGAACTGCTTGATGAGCGCCCGCACTGCCGTGCTGGATGCATTGCCGCCAGCTTCAGTGCCCAGCGCGGAACCAAAGAAGTGCTTGAGCTCAAAGGTACCCTGGGGCGTGGCCATGTACTTGGCTGTGGTCACACGGCTGATGGTGGACTCGTGAACGCCTAGTTCGTCGGCCAGTTCGCGCTGAACCATGGGACGCATTGCCAGTTCGCCATGAACGAAGAAGTTCTTCTGCCGCTCCACAATGGCTTGAGAGACACGCAAGATGGTGTCAAAGCGCTGCTGGATATTCTTGATGAACCAGCGAGCTTCCTGAAGCCGCTGGGTCAACGCCTGGTGACTTTCTCCACCACGCCCACCGCGCAATGCGTTGGCGTAGATTTCGTGCACCCGCAAGCGCGGCATGACCTCAGGATTGAGCTGCACGCGAAAGCGTTGCTGAGGCCCCTGCCCGCTGGTGGAGACGATGACGTCAGGCACGATGGCATTGCGGCTCACATCAGCGAAGCGCCGGCCAGGTTTGGGTTCCAGCCTTGAGATATAGGCCATGGCGGCGCGCACGGCTTCTTCGCTCTCGCCCACCAACTGAGCCAGGCGCCGGGCATCACGCCGTGCCAGAAATTCCAGAACACCGTGCTGCGCACAGATTTTCAACGCCACCGCCACACGCGCTTGTTCAGAGGCTGTCAGGTCGCGCTCTGACTGGCGGCTTTTGATCTGTAGCGTCAGGCACTCCAGCAGATCGCGCGCGCCGATACCGGGCGGGTCCAGGGATTGGAGCAGCTTCAGCGCCATCGTGAAACGGTGCACCAGCTCTTCCATCTGCTCAAGTCCGTCGTCTTCATCAAGCAGGGTCGACGCCAGTTCGGCCAGGGAGTCTTCCAGATAACCGTCGTCGTTCAAAGACTCGATCAGAAAACGCAAAGCGGCCGCATCTTCGGGCCCCAGGCGCAGGGACAGCGCCTGACGGCGCAGGTGGTCTGTCAGTGAGGGCTGGAGGCTGCCTCGTTCGCCCGGATCCAGCGCGTCGTCATCTTCGATGTTGTTACGGCGTGCAGGCGCGTCGCCACCCCATTCGCCGTCGTCGGGAGCGGCTTCCACACTGCCGTCACCCTCCCAACTCTCGGCAACCAGAGACTGGGTATCTGATTCCATGCTTTCCGCACGGTCGTCATCGTGTCCTTCGGAAGCCTGTTCGCTGACGCGATCGCCTTGGCTGACGGCGGTATCAGAACGCGCAATGCCAAAATCTTCGCGCGGCGCGTCATCATCCGAACGCTCGAGAAAAGGGTTGTCATCGAGCATCTGTTCGACCTCGCTGGCCAGCTCCAGAGTGGAGAGCTGCAGGAGCCGAATGGACTGCTGTAACTGGGGTGTCAGCGCAAGATGTTGCGAGACACGCAGCGAAAGGCCGGGCTTCATGTTGTCACCGCCAAGCCCGGAAATTCAATGGATGGATGCCGCCCGCAGTACACCAACGCATGCATCAAAGCCGGAAATTCTCGCCAAGATATACGCGCCGCACTTCGGGATCGGCCACGATGTCGTCAGGGGTGCCTGCGGCCAGCACGCGTCCTTCGCTGATGATGACGGCATGGTCGCAGATGCCCAGGGTTTCACGCACGTTGTGGTCGGTGATCAGGACCCCAATTCCACGGGCCTTGAGAAAGGCGATGATGCGCTGAATTTCTATGACGGCGATGGGGTCGATGCCGGCGAACGGCTCATCGAGCAAAATGAAGCGCGGCTGCGTGGCCAGCGCCCGGGCGATTTCCACGCGGCGACGCTCGCCGCCCGAGAGCGCAGGTGCTGGCGAATCGCGCAGACCCTGCACGTGCAGTTGCTCCAGCAATTCGGTCAAGCGGCGTTCAATTTCGGGCTTGGACAGGGGCCTGCCGTCCTGGTCCTGCTGCAACTCGAGCACCGCGCGCACGTTTTCAGCCACGGTGAGCTTGCGGAAAATGGATGCCTCTTGGGGAAGATAGGACAGCCCAAGTCTGGAGCGACGATGGATGGGCATGTGCTCGACCGTCTGACCGTCAATTTTGATCTCACCACCGTCGGCGCGAACCAGACCGACAATCATGTAGAACGAAGTGGTCTTGCCCGCGCCGTTCGGCCCGAGCAAGCCCACCACCTCTCCGTTGTGAACCGTGAGCGAGACGTCATGGACCACACGCCTGGCTCCGTAATTCTTGCGCAAGCCCCGAACCTCCAGCTGGCTGGTGCCGTGTTCCAGCGGAGTTGCTGCAGTGGTGTGGCCTTCAGGCAGGGAGGCCAAGGCCTGCTCGGCTGGCACGCTCACTTGGCTGGCCCGGTGGAAGGCCGCAGCGGCACGGCCGGTTTGGCGGGAGGAGGTGATGCCGGAATGCCACGGGGTGCCAGCGTGGCGCGTACGCGCTCGCCGGAGGTGGTGGCAGCTCCGCCAGCGGTCCGCGGCGCCCCATCGACGGTGTAGACCTCGGTGGTATTGTTGTAGACGATGACCGGGCCGGTGACCTGATCTTGCAGCGTGGCACCGGCCAGCCGCCTCATCTCGGCACGGCGCAGAAAGCGCACCGTATCAGCTTTGCTGTCGTATTCAATGACCTCGCCTTCGCCTTCAATGAATTCGTCGAGGGCTTCGCGCTTCTGGCGGAAAAAGGCGCGCTTGCCGGGCTCGGCATGCATTACACCGAACTGGTTACCGGCTGCGTCTTGCCGCACCTCCAGGCGGGCGCCACGCATCACGATGGTGCCTTTGGTGGCCACAACACGACCTGTAAAGGTGCTGAGCTGACGCTGATCTTCATAGCGAAGCGCATCAGACTCGATGTTCATGGGCTTCTCACGGTCGGCTAGTTCTGCCCAGGCAGGCGTGAGCATGGCTACCAGCAAGGACAGGCAGCCGCCCACTAGTCCAGGCAATGAGAAAACAGGTGATTTCATTGAAGGCACGGTTTTTGCTTTGATTGCGTTCTGCATTTTAAGCCGCAGGGCTTTGCGCATGCCAGGTTGCAACGAAATGGCCTATAAAAAAGGATGGCTAGTGCGTTTTAACTGGCTTTAACTCGCGCAGATGGACATATGAGAAAATCTGCACCCCGGGAGCCATCGAACTCGCAGCCGAAACAAGCTGCGCGCGCAGTGCGCGCGAACGCCTGATTGTCCGTTGCTGGCTCCAGACTTGCGTCTGGCGATCTGGCCGAACCCCAACCTGCAACCGTTTTTCCTGCCTTCGGACAGAACCCGCGCGACTTCAAGACGCGGACTTGGCATTCCTTGAGCGCGCACCTCGTACAAGACGGGGAACTCTAGCCGACACATTCATGAGCTATTCAGTCAAAGAGATTTTCTACACCTTGCAAGGTGAAGGCGGAAATGCCGGTCGGGCAGCCGTTTTCTGCCGGTTTGCAGGGTGCAACCTGTGGTCTGGCCGCGAGGTCGACCGCGCCCTGGCGCAATGCAAGTTCTGCGACACCGACTTTGTGGGCACAGATGGCACGGGGGGCGGCAAGTTCGCCACGGCCCAGGCCCTTGCAACTGCGATCGCAGGGTTCTGGCCGGTTGCGGCACCGGGCAAGCGCCTGGTCGTTCTGACCGGGGGCGAACCCCTGCTGCAGGTGGATACAGCCGTGATTGCGGCTTTGCATGAACTCGATTTCGAGATCGCAGTGGAGACCAATGGCACTGTGGCTGCACCCGAAGGGATTGATTGGCTGTGCGTCAGCCCCAAGGCGAACACCGAACTCAAAGTACGTGCCGGGCGGGAACTCAAAGTGGTGGTGCCGCAGATGGGCCAGGATCTGGAGGCCTTGATTGCCCTTCCGTTCGACCGCCACCTTCTGCAGCCCATGGACGGCCCTTTGCTGAAGGAAAACACCCAGTGGGCCATTGAGTACTGCATGCGCGATCCTCGCTGGAGATTGAGCGTCCAAACGCACAAGATGGTTGGGATCCGATGAGATTTGAACTGAGCCAGAAGTTTTTCTTTGATGCGGCCCACACGCTCCATCGGGAAATAGAGGCCGAGCCCAGTCGGCGCGTGCATGGCCATACTTACCAGGTGGAAGTGGGCATCGTGGGCTACAGAAGCGAAGAGACGGGAATGGTCCTGGATCTCGGCTTTCTTCGCCGTGACATAGCGGTTCTTCGTGACGAGCTGGACCACCGCTTGCTCGATGAAGTCAAAGAGCTGGGGACGCCGACACTGGAGAACATTTGTGTGTACATCTCCAAGCGCTTGCCGGGCCTTCATGGAGCGGCCAGCTTGCACTACGTGAAGGTGTGGCGCGACTCCGTAGGTGACTCATGCACCTTGAGACTGGGTTAGGGCGTGTTAACACTAAATTCACCCCCGCGTGAGGCACTGGCTAGCCGCAATCAAGGCGCAAACCGCAGGCGGGTTGGATACCCGGTGAGGTTTGCGCGGCCGGCGTAGGCAACGCAGAGTGCGGTTTGCCAGTGTCTCACCCTTCGGGCCGGTTTTCCCGGGCCTATGCCGGCCGCCCCATATTGCTGCGTTGCGCCTCTTACCAAGGATCGCACCTTGGCTGCGCGGCGCGTCTTGCACTATGAGGCGGCCGGCATAGGCCCGGGAAAATCCGGCGCGGGGGTGAATTTAGTGTTAACACGCCCTAGTGATTCCCTAACCCGGGGAGCCCCGTGGAGAAATCCGCAAGGGCGAGACAGGAAAGGCCTGAGATCAGGCTGTTTTGACGAGCTGATTGGTGATCTGGAGCATGCGCTCGAATCCGCCTGCCATGGAGCCATCGGTGTAGTAGCGTCCGGCAATCCCCAGAGCTGGCGTGCCTTCGACCTTATAGGCCTCCTGAAGCTGCACAGCGCGGCGGACCTTGCTGGCGACGCCGAACGATTTGTAGGCCGTTTCAAACTTGGCACGGTCCACACCTTGCTCTGCCACCCATGAGAAGAGAACGTCTGGCTTGTCGAGACGCTTGCGCTGAACTTGCAGGGCGTCAAACACCTTGGCATGGACTTTGTCCACGGCGCCGACGGCTTCCAGGGCGTAGTAAATCTTCTGCAGAGGCTCGAAGCTGCTCTGGAAGCCCACGTGCTCAAGGCGCACCACGACGTTTTTCGGCGCCGCTTTTTTCCACGCGGTGAACACGGGATCGAAGTGCATGCAGTGCACACAGCCGTAGGAGAAGAATTCGATCACTTCAACCTGCCCGGCCGGCACATCCGTGGGCGCCTTCTGGCTGAGTTCCACATAGCCTTTGTTGCCTTGCGCATACGCTGGCAAAGCCAAGAACCCGGGGATAGCCGCCACAGTGGCACCAAGGGCGAATTCACGACGTTTCATAGTAGCTCCATTTTCAACAGGCTGTCAGAGCAGGTTTCAGGGACAGGAGTTCCGTGACCGGCTCGACCAGATGAGATTATTGATGTTTTTTGAGACGAGGGTGTTTGGGCATCGCCAATGGGGGGTGTGAGGTGGGCTGCGAGGGAAGTTCATTTGTACTGGGGCCAAGGGAAAAAGCTTGCACCAGTCACTGAATACCGTCTGATCTGACGGTGACGCCGCTGACCCTCACCCCCGCCCTCTCCCGAACGGGAGAGGGAGTAACAGCTAACTCTTCCCGTCGCAGGGAGATGGGGGACCCATCAGACGGCCGCGGAGCAGGCCATTGAGGGCCACCGCGGAGCTGGCTTTGCCAGGCCGCCAGTGGCGTCCCCTGGGGGAAGGCGCGCAAGCGCCTCAGGGGGGACTCTACTTCTGCACCCGAACCAAAGCCGAATCAAAGCCGTTGCCGTCCAGGCGCTCCTTGACGCGATCCGCGGCGTCCTTGTTCTGGAATGGGCCCACACGCACACGGTAGACGGTGCGTCCGGCCTGCTCGCGTTCGGTAACGCGGGATTCGACGCCCATCAAGGACAGCCTCGCTCGCTGGGCTTGCGCATCGTCATCGTTGCGGAAGGCGCCTGCCTGTACGAAATAGGTGAAAGGATCTGCTGCCTGCGAAGGGCTTCCCGCACGGGCTGCGGCTAAATCACCCAGGGGGTCCGCAGAGGGCGCGCGGGTAGTGGCAGGTGGTTTGGTGGCCGGGGCAGATGCCGCCGTAGCGGGCTTCTCAGCGGTTCGGGTAGGAGGCTTGACCTCCGCAGGCGCGGGGGCCACAACTGCGGGAGCCGGAATCTGCGGTGTGGGTATGACCTGCGGCGCAGGCTCAGAGGCCACCATTCCGCTGACTGCAGGGGCCGCCGGACGACCAGCACCGGCAGAGCGGCCGCGCAAGGCGCTGTTGGGATCCCAGTCCTTGTTCTTCTCAGCTTCTGCGGCATCTTGGCCGTTGGTGCGGGTAGAGCCTTTATTGACAAATGGAACCGGCACTTTAGCGACGTAGATGGCCACGCCGAGTGCCACAGCCAAGCCAGCCATCACGCCAAGTATCACGCCAAGAAAGGTGCCTCCGGTCTGATAACGCCCCCGGGAGGCGCGCAGGCGAGGGACGGAGGAAATGAACGTCCCTGACGAAGCCTGCGTCGCAGTTTCCTGTGTATGTGGGTTCATGTCGCTGATTACGGGTTACATCTTGGTGGGGGCAGACACGCCCAGCACCGACAGGCCATTGTGCAATACCTGGGCGGTGGCGGCGACCAGGGCAAGGCGGGCTTTTTTGACAGATTCATCATCTACCAGAATGCGCTCGGCGTCGTAGTAGCTGTGGTAGCTGGCTGCCAGTTCGCGCAGGTAGAAGGTAATGTCGTGGGGAGCGAAGTCCTGGGCTGCTGAGGTCAGCATGTCAGGGTACTTGGCCAGCTGCAGCATCAAGGCCTGCGCCGCTGGGGTGTCAAGAGGAGACAGATCGGCCTCCAACAGACTGCTCTTGTCGCCGCCCCAAGCCTCCAACACGGAGCAGATGCGCGCATGCGCGTATTGCACGTAGTAAACCGGGTTGTCGTTGTTCTTCGAAACAGCGAGATCGATGTCAAATGTGTATTCAGTGTCTGGTTTACGCGACAGAAGGAAAAAGCGCACAGCATCTGCGCTGGTCCATTCGATCAGGTCTCGCAAGGTGACATAGCTGCCTGCGCGTTTGCTGATCTTCACTTCCTGCCCGCCCTTGACCACGCGAACCATGGTGTGCAGCACGTAGTCCGGGTAGCCCACCGGGATACCGACATCGGCGGCCTGCAGGCCGGCGCGTACGCGGGCGATGGTTCCGTGGTGGTCGGTGCCCTGGATATTGACGACCTTGTGGTAGCCCCGCTCCCATTTCGTGATGTGATAGGCCACATCTGGCACGAAATAGGTGTAGCCGCCATCGGTCTTGCGCATGACTCGGTCTTTGTCGTCGCCGTAGTCTGTGGTCCTGAGCCACAAGGCGCCGTCTTGCTCGTAGGTCTTGCCGGCATCGATCAGACGTTTGACGGTGGCCTCGACACGGCCACTGGTGTAGAGGCTGGACTCGAGGTAGTACTCGTCAAATTTGAGGCGGAAGGCCTGCAAATCCTTGTCCTGCTCATGGCGGAGATAGGCCACGGCAAACTGGCGAATGCTGTCGCGGTCTTCTACCTGGCCGCTGGCGGTGAAGCTGCGGTCATCGGCCTTGACTGTCTTGCCAGCCAGGAAATCGGCGGCGATTTCTGCGATGTAATCGCCGTTGTAGGCGGCCTCTGGCCACTCGGCATCACCAGGCTTGAAGCCGCGCGCCCGCAATTGCACGGAATTGGCCAACGTTTCGATCTGCACGCCGGCGTCGTTGTAATAGAACTCGCGGTGCACGCGCAGGCCCTGAGTCTCAAGCACATTGCAGATCGCATCGCCCAAGGCCGCTTGACGGCCATGGCCGACGTGCAGCGGTCCGGTAGGGTTGGCGGAGACAAATTCCACCAGCACCTGCGACTGGCCCACGGGCTTCTTGCCGTACTGCAGGCTCTCTTGCAGCACCTGGCGCACGACCTGCTGCTTGGCTGCAGGAGTCAGACGCAGGTTAAGAAACCCGGGCCCTGCGATCTCGATGGCGGCCACCCAGCGCGCGAACGCAGGGGTTGCTTCCAGCGCCGCCTTGAGCTGCTCGCCCAATGCACGCGGGTTCATTTTCAGGGGTTTGGCCAGTTGCATGGCAGAGTTGCAGGCAAAATCGCCATGTGCAGCCTGCTTGGGAGATTCGAACGCAGCTTGCGCGCCTGCTCCCTGGACCAGTTTTTCAAGCTCTGCCGCTAGGGCGGCGAGCAGTTCGTTCTTGACGGATGACATCGCCGGATTTTACCGGTGGCATTTCGCTTGATCCTAGTTATGTTCGATAGAAACCAAACAACACCCAGCATTTCCTGCATCATGCCCGCCTATAACGAGGCGCGCGGCCTGGTTTCGGTCACGGAGCGCGTGTTGGCAGCGCTGAATGCCCTGTCACCCAAAGTCGAGATCATCATCGTCAATGACGGCAGCCGGGACGACACCAGCGCCGTTGCCCGGCAACTCTGCGCGCTGCATCCGCAAGTGCGACTGGTGGATCTTTCGCGCAATTTCGGAAAGGAAGCTGCGTTGACCGCTGGCCTGGACGCGGCTCTGGGAGACGTGGCCATTTTGATGGATTCGGATGGCCAACACCCGGTGTCCTTACTGGCCGAGATGCTGCAGGAGTGGCGCCAAGGCAGCGATGTGGTCTATGCAGTACGGCGCTCACGGGAGGATCAATCCCGTTTGCACAAGCGGCTGGCGAACCTCTTTTATTCGCTGGTCAACTTTGGCAACCCAGTCAAGATTCCCGCCGGCGCGGGCGATTTCCGCTTGCTGGACCGCAAGGTGGTCCATGCGCTCAATTCTCTGCCGGAACGCCACCGGTTCATGAAGGGTCTCTATGCCTGGGTAGGCTTTCCGTCCAAGGCGATCGACTATCTGCCCCTGGATCGCGAAAGCGGTCAGAGCAGTTTTCGCCTGGGAGGCGCACTGCGCCTGGGTGTGACCGGACTGCTGGCGTTTTCTTCTGCGCCGCTGCGCGCGGTGGGCTTGCTGGGCCTGCTCCTGTCCATGTTGTCGCTGGGTTACGCGACCTGGGTGGTGATTGAGTATTTCTGGCTGGGCATCAGCGTACCGGGCCACGCCACGCTGGTGGTGAGCCTGATGCTGCTGAGTGGTGTGCAACTGACGGCCATAGGTTTGCTGGCAGAGTATGTGGCGCGGATTTACGACGAAGTCAAACAACGACCGAACTATCTTGTGGCTGAAAACAGGGGCCAGGGCCTGCGCGAAGACAAAACGCCGGCGGACAGATAAGCGCTGCAAATGCTCTAAGAGCCTGCGCGCCTAGAAAACCGCAACACCCCGCACCAGCCTGATACCGGCTGCTTTCAGCTGATCAGAAAACGCCGGACTCTGCAGAAACGCCCATTCGCGCACACGTGCTGGTCCGATTTCGTCGCCTGATTCGGCCATGGTGGAAGGGTGACACATCAACAACGCACCATCGGGGACGTCGGCCAGCCACTGGGCCATGTGCTTCTCATAGAGCCCTTCTTGAGGGTCAAAGTCATAAATGCCGGAAAGCACCGGGCTGACCGGCACTCCGGCCTGCTTTGAGGCCGTGGTCAGGGCATTGGCACCCAAGGCGCCAATCACCTTGCTTTTAAGCCCAAGGCGCGGGCCTGCCGGGCGCGAGACCCGGAGCCAGGGAAATTGGGGGCCATAGCGCCGCGTGACAACCTCCAGCAGCGCCTGCCGGATACCTGAAAATTGCTGCACGTGCTGATGCCCATCGATGTGGTCGGGCGCTGACTTCCAGGCGGCTTCGAACGCATCCAGCTGGCGCTCAATTTCCGTCCTGGCTCGTGCTTGATTGAAGCCACCGAACAGCGCGCGGCGCATGGCCCCGCCCAAGGCCGTGCCATGGCCCGCAGCCTGAGCGAAATCGCTGGTCCAGTCGAGGTGCAGGCCGACGTCCAAACGGCCGCGTAAGTCTGCCAGGCGCTGCGCATCTTCCTGCCAGCGTGGCGACAAGACCATGGCACTGGTCGCACTGAGGGCGCCCTGGCGACCCAGTTGCAAAACGGCGTCGGTCACGCCCGCACTCATGCCGTAGTCGTCGGCGCACATGACCACGCGCCTCTCGCCAGTTGGAGCTTGATCGGCCTGGCTGGAAACCGCTGAGGTGCTTGATTGCATAGATGGCGCCTTCGATGTCACTTGGCAGGCGCTTGCGGTAGCGCAGGCAAGTCTTTGCCTTGCAGGCGCGCCAAGGGCGAGACGCCTACGCGCCAGGCCCACCCTCCCGAAAACCATTGGGCGCCTTCCGGTAATTCCCGCGCGGGGAATACCTCAACCACCCGTGCGGTTCGCAGTTCTTCGGCCGATATCCAGGGGCTGGTTGCCAGATCTCCGTTGATCAGTACCTTAGGGTGCTCAGGCAAGTGCAGCGCCAGCGACCCCGCGATGGCGGACCTGCCGGCAATGATGTCAATGGGGCCGCCCAAAGCCTTGCGCGCCTGCGGGGCCAGGCTCTCCGCCATGGCTTGAGACGGGAAATGCTGCCAGTGCTGAGTCTTCAAACGCTCAATGCCCTGGGGGGATGTGGCCCAGAACTGCAAGACGATCAAGGCCTGTATCAGCGCAAATGCCACCCAGGCTGCACGGACGGCCGTGCAGGTGTTCAGGTACTTCAAGGACGAAGGTGCCAGAGCCAGGGCGGCAGGCAGCATCCACAAACCAAACGCCGTGCCCCAGTGGTTTTGCATTTCCACACCCAGACCCAGGCCCAGCGACAACATGAAAAGCAGCGGAAAAACGCCCCAGAGGAGTGAGAACTCGCGCCAGTACGTCGGCGGGCTGGCGCCCCATGAGGCGGCCGAAGTCGAACCAGGTGCGGAGTGGGCAGGTCCCTCCTGCGCCGGGTTTCTGGACTTCCTGGTGCGCCATACGGCCCAGCCCAAAGCGGAGCCCATCACCATCCAGGCAGGCATTTGTCGGTTGAGCACCCAATCCGTGGTCCAGCTCATGGAATCAGACAGCCTAGCGGCCATCGAAAGGCTCATGCCCAGCGAACTTGTCTCCGCATAGCGCAAGGGCGCCCAATCATGGTAGATGAGCCAGATCAGATGCGGCAGGAAGATGGCGCTGGCAATGCCCGTGGCCAGCACCAGACCCCAGCGGTTCACCGGATCACGCCACCAGCGCATGCGAAGCCACCACAAGCCTATGCAGATACCGATGAGAGCCATCTGGTACTTCACCAGCATGCCTAACCCCATGGCCACTCCGATCGCGATCCATGCAGACCAACGGGCGCGCTGGGTGAGGCGCCACATCATGAGAATGCACACCGCGATGGGCGGCATCATGACCACGTTGTGGTTGTAGTAGTGAACTCGCTGGTTGTAGAAGGTGATGCACAGCGACGCCAACAGCAAGATGGTGGCCGTGCGCGGCCCGTGCATTTCACGCAACCAGACCCAAAAGATGGCGTGCGCGCCTAGAACGAAGACGGCACCCAGTGTGAAGGTAAGTGCCGGCCCTTGTGGCAGGACCACGGAGGCAGCAGCCAAGATCCACGTGGGCAAAGGTGGGTGCTTGAAGTAGCCCCACTCCAATGAGCTGACCCACACCAATTGCTCAATATTGTCGATAGGCGGCGTCAGCGCGCACCAAGCCAGAAATAGCAGCCAGCAAGCGCCAAATGCGCCTAGTAGCAAGGGAAGGTTGAAGTCATTCAGAACCAGCGCGTCTTCACCCGAGGGCGCCAAGCTTTCCTTGGCACCAGAAACCATCATTTTTGACATCCAGAAACTTTACACATATTCACGTCAATGACGGATTGTGCCAAGCCCTGAGATGAACGGGAAGGCAAACGCGCTGGACTGAAAATGACACAGCCATTCAATTGCCGAAACCACGCGCCATGAAAACGGCGGCCAACGGTATGACTGCCACGAGGTGGCTTTCAATCATGATCAAGCGACGGACGCCAGCGAGTTCGTTCGCGGGTGGTAGCTGGCCTGATGAAGCCAAGGCTTGCTGCCAACGCGCAATACGCCGGCTGGGACCGATCATGAGCACGGCCACCACCACTAGCAGCGTGAGCTTCAGGTGGAGCAGAGGGTTGCCCCAGTACCAGGCAGCGCCCTTGGCACCCCAGAACACTCTCGCCAGCCCCGAGCAGAGCACCGCGGCAGTGGCAATCCACAGGATCTTGTCCAGACGAGCCAGCCTGTGCACCACAGCCGCGTTGACCCACTCCACACGGCAGAGCGCCGCCTGGCTGGAGGCGAAGACGATCCAGCCCAGAAAGGCGCTGATATGGAGGAAGGCAAGCCAAGCCTCGGTCATAAAAACTCAGTCAAAAAGGTGACGTTAACGCTATTTTTAATAGTTCACCGCCGCAAAAAATGATATCTTTTGGAGTATGCATTAACTACATATGCAGTACTCGTCAAGATCCGAACTTGACACCATTTTCGCAATAGGCAGCCTAACCTTTCCATACTGACCATGCACTTGTTGAATACCCGCTACCGAGCTTTCGTTCCTGCAGTGACCCTGATGGCGCTGCTGGGATTTTCAACCGGGGCGGCTGCTTCGTCATGCGTCTCCATCAATGGGACGCAGCAGGTCATTTCCTATGGTCCCCTGACTGGTACAACAACGTCCCCGCTCTTTTCTGGAAGCGAATTCAATCCCGGTGATTTAGTGAATCTATCGTGGACTCTGTCATCAGTCAGTCTGGCCCCAAGCCTCACCCTGAACTGGGGAGACGGAATGTCGGACTCGCTCAACGGCTCGACGATCTCTCACTCAGCCAATAGCAGCACGCTGAACACGCTAGTCTCCATCACCTCTTCTGCGCCGGGTCCGGGCACTTATACCTTTTCAGTCGGATGCCAACTCGCGCTATCGACTGTGAGTGCAGTGACACCAGGCACCGGCGTCGCGAATGACGTGTTGACCATCAATGGAACGGGTTTCTTCGGCGCTTCACAGGTCTTTTTTGGCGACACCCCGGCCACCCCCACGATCATCAGCAGTACTCAGATGTCCGTCACAGTACCGGCGGGTTCAGGAATTGTTCCGCTCAAGCTGGTCAACGCACAAGGTGTTGAAACACCGGCCGGATTCAATTTCCAGTATCTGATACCGCCCCTCATCCTTGATTCGGCAGCTGTGCCCCCCGCCGCCGTCGGTGAACCCTATATCCACGCCCTGTCAGCCAGTGGAGGGGTTGGTCCCTACTCCTATTCAGCCACGGGGCTGCCATCTTCAGGGCTGAGCATGAACCCTCAAGGCGTGATCACGGGAACACCCAGCAGCGCCGGAAATCTTGACATCGAAGTCACTGTGACTGATTCACAGAGCGCGGTAGATACAAGAAGCTTCAGCTTGCAGATAAACGCCAGTGCACCCGCTCTCGCCTTTACCAGTGTGCCACCTGCAAACGTCAGAGTTGGCAGTGCGCCCTATATCGTGACCACCAATTCCGACCAATCTGCCCGGCTGAGTTTGAGTGTCGACTCCGGCTCCCAAAGCGTTTGCACCATCCAGGGCCAAGCGGTGAATTTTGTGGGTGCAGGAAGCTGCGTGATCCGGGCAATGCTGGCTGCACAAGGCTCCCTGGCAGAAGAAAGCGTGCAGCAGCAAGTGCAGGTGGAACAAGCAGCGACCCCTTCATTGCACGGCGTGCCTGGCTTGTCGCCTTGGGGGCTCGCGGCACTCGCTAGCGCCTTGGTGGCTGTCATGGGTTTGCGACGCCAGCGAAGGCATACCGCGTGATCAGTTGATCTGGATCAGGCAGGCGATCGGCCCGCCCAGAAGGCGGGATCACCGTACCGGACTTTCAGAAAGTCTACCCAAAGCCGCACGCGCAATGGCAGATGCTTGGTAGGGTGCGGCAAGATGGCGTAGATACCATTGGGCATCGCGGCAAAGGCTTCAAGCACAGGCTGAAGCCGCCCGCTGGCGATGTCCTGCTCGACTTCCCAGATACTGCGCCAGGCAATACCGTGCCCAGCCAGACACCAGTCATGCAAGACCTGGCCGTCCGAGCAGTCCAGGGGGCCATCTGGGCGCAGGTGCGTGACTACCCCCTGATCGCTGAAGGCCCATCCGCGGGTCTGGGACGCGTCACTGGAAAGCACCAGGCAATGATGCTGAGCAAGATCTCTGGGGTGCAGGGGCGTGCCGTGGCGCAGGAGGTAGTCCGGCGTCGCGACGCACACACGCCGGTTGTCAGCCAGCCGCACACTGATGAGAGATGAATCAGGCAGGTCACCCACACGCACTGCGCAGTCATAACCTTCGCCCGCCAGGTCAATCACGCGGTCAGAAAGATTAAGGGAAATGCGCAGACGCGGGTGCTGGGCGTAAAACTCCGGCACCAGGGGCGCCACATGCCGACGCCCAAAGCCGGCTGGCGCGGTGATGCGCAAATGCCCACTAGCCTGTAGCCCGCCGGCTGAGACGCTGGCTTCTGCTCCCGCGACCTCGGCCACGATGCGCTGGCAGTCGTCCAGGAAGGCAGCGCCTTCGTGGGTGAGTGCGATCCGCCGGGTAGTGCGCACCAGCAGCTTCACGCCCAGATGCTCCTCCAGCGCGTCCAGCCGACGGCTGATGACGGCGGGCGCCACACCTTCGGCGCGCGCAGCAGCGCTGAGGCTCCCACGCGTGGCTGCCGAGACGAAGGTTTCAAAAGCCTTGAGCTTGTCCATGGGGAAAATTATGCAGACCTTTTCTCATCTTTGCGTTTTAGTTAAAGGTTTTTCTATTTTTATACGTCTTTTGTGCTGAAAACAAATCGAATATATTTGGCTACCGTCTGTACATGTTTCTGATCCGAACCGGCGACGTTTAAGCCGTTCGGGCTGAGCCTGTCGAAGCGCTGCGTAAGGCTTCGACAGGCTCAGCCCGAACGGAATTGAAAAATTCTCAAGCCGAACGGAGTTGAAAAAACTCAACCCGAGAGGAACTGAAGAATTCTCAGTTCGAACGGAATTGGAAATTCATGCGGACCGGATCCATAGCTCATCTTTACCTTTTGATTGATTCAGCATGACTTCACGCACCAAGATTCACGACCTGCAAGTTGCTACCGAGCTTTATGACTTCGTCAATCAAGAGGTACTGCCTGGCGTAGGTGTCTCACAGGGAGATTTCTGGCAAGGGTTTTCTGCGCTGGTGACCGACCTGGCGCCCAAGAATGCCGCCCTGCTGGCCGAGCGGGACCGCCTGCAAAAGGAACTGGATACCTGGCACAGTGCCAATCCAGGCCCCATCAAGGACATGCTTGCCTATCGATCTTTCCTGCAAGGCATTGGCTACCTGGTGCCAGAGCCTGGCAAGGTGCAGATCACCACCAGCAACGTGGACGACGAACTGGCGGTGCAAGCGGGCCCCCAACTGGTGGTGCCCATTCTCAATGCCCGCTATGCGCTCAACGCCGCGAACGCACGTTGGAGCAGCCTGTACGACGCCCTGTATGGCACCGACGTGATCCCGCAGACCAAAGGCCTGGAAAAAGGTGTCAAGTACAACGCAAGGCGAGGCGCCAAGGTGATTGAGTGGGCGCGCCACGTGCTGGACCGCACTGCTCCGCTGAAGAAGGGCTCGCACATCGACTCCACCGGCTATGTCGTGAAAGACGGCGAACTGGTTGTGAAGCTCAAAGGCGGCAAAAGCAGCAAACTGGCAGACAACAGCCAGTTCCTGGGCTATCAGGGCGAGGCCAAGGCGCCCTCCTCCATTTTGCTTGTGCACAACGGCTTGCACCTGGATATCCGCATTGATCACAAGTCTGCTATCGGCAAGAACGATCCGGCCGGCCTGAGCGACCTGGTGGTCGAAGCTGCTGTCTCGACCATTCTCGACCTGGAAGATTCCGTGGCGGCAGTCGATGCACAAGACAAGGTGCTGGGCTACCGCAATTGGCTGGGCATTTTGAACGGCACGCTGACCGAATCTTTCAAGAAAGGCAGCCAAACCCTCACACGAGGCCTGAATCCAGACCGCGTCTACACGGCAGCCAGCGGCAAAGGCGAGGTCACGCTGCATGGCCGTTCGCTGATGTTCGTGCGCAATGTGGGCCACCTGATGACCAACCCGGCCATTCAGTGGAAGGACTCTGCCGGCCAATGGAAGGAAATTCCTGAAGGCATCATGGACGCCGCCGTGACCACGGCGATCGCCATGCACGATCTGCAGGGCAAGGGCGCCAATGGCATCCGCAACTCACGCACCGGCAGTGTCTACATCGTCAAGCCCAAAATGCACGGCCCTGCGGAAGTGGGCTTTGCCAGCGAACTGTTTGGCCGCGTGGAAAAAGTGCTGGGCCTGCGTGCGAATACCGTCAAGCTGGGCATCATGGACGAAGAGCGCCGCACCAGCGTCAACCTGAAGGCCTGTATTGAGGCAGCCAAGGCGCGCGTGGCGTTCATCAACACCGGCTTTTTGGACCGTACCGGCGACGAAATGCACAGCTGCATGCAAGCCGGACCGGTCTACCGCAAGGGAGACATGAAGACCAGCGCCTGGATTCAGGCCTATGAGCGCAACAACGTGCTGGTGGGTCTGGCCTGCGGCTTGCGCGGCAAGGCGCAGATCGGCAAAGGCATGTGGGCTGCGCCGGACCTGATGTCGGAGATGATGAAGCAGAAGATCGGCCACCCCAAGGCAGGTGCCAATACCGCCTGGGTGCCTAACCCTACGGGTGCTGCACTGCACTCCATGCACTACCACCAGGTGCTGGTCAGCGATGTTCAAAAACAGCTTGAGAACGAGCTGACACAAGCCGATAACAAAGCGCTGCGCGACGAGTTGCTGACCGGCCTGCTGACCATTCCCGTAGCGCCTGAGGCCAAGTGGACGCCTGCAGAACGCCAGCAGGAACTGGACAACAATGCACAGGGCATTCTGGGTTATGTGGTGCGCTGGGTGGACCAGGGCGTCGGCTGCTCCAAGGTGCCGGATATTCACAACATCGGCTTGATGGAAGACCGCGCGACACTGCGCATTTCCAGCCAGCACATGGCCAACTGGCTGCTGCATGGTGTCGTGACCAAGGCGCAGGTGAAAGCCACCATGGAACGCATGGCTGCCCTGGTGGACAAGCAGAACGCTGGCGACCGTCTGTACCGGCCCATGGATGGCAACTTCAAGAAATCAGCGGCTTTCAAGGCGGCTTGCGACCTGGTGTTCAAGGGCGTGGAACAACCGAGCGGTTATACAGAGCCGCTGTTGCACGCTTGGCGGCAGAAGGTGAAAAGCGGCAAGGCCTGAGGCAGATAAAAACGGCGCTTGAGGGCGCCGTTTTTTTGGGGGAGGCGACATGCCAGACCGAGCTGCGTGTGATCGGTAAACGCCGCTCGGGCTGAGCTTGGCCTGTCCTGAGCCTGTCGAAGGGTCGAAGCCTCGCGCAAGGCTTCGACAGGCTCAGCCCGAACGGACTTTATAGTTCAAACGAGTGGCTGCTTGACGAAAACCATAGACCCTCTGCCCAAGGTGATTTCTATAAGCTCAGCGTCAACGGGTTTCTTGCCGACAAGTTGGTATCAGCCGCGAGCGACGCCTTGCTTTTGCTCGATCTGTGACTTGCAAGCCACGCAATGCTGGGTCATGGGTTCGATCTTTAAACGCTCGAAGGGGATGGCGCAGCCGCATTCATCGCATTGGCCATAGCTGCCCTCTTCCATGGCCTCCAGAGCGCGATTGATACGGGCCAATTCCTGCTCGTCCAGCGAGGTCAAGGCTTGATCCACTTCCCGCGTTTGATTGGCCAGGCGCGCGTTATCGTCCTGTGACACGCTTCCTGCGGTATTTTCGGCCGGTGCCAGGTTTGCCAGGTTCTGCGCCATCTGGCCATCGAGCTCACTGCGGCGAGCCAACAGTTGTTCTTTCAACTCCTTCAGTTGGGCGGCGGAAAGGGGGGTGCTCTGGGTCATGTGGTGTTCTCCTGAAGTGGGTTTGAGACCGAGTTGCGGTCTATCGCTAAGAGCTGCTTGGTCTGAGGTTCTATGGTTTTAGTCAATCGGCAAGTATCGTTTGAACAAACAAGACCGTTCGGGCTGAGCTTGTCGAAGCCTTGCGCAACGCTTCGACAGGCTCCGCGTGAATGAATTGATATTTTTAGCAAACTGGCATGAAGCGTCTAAGCTGAAGACACACCATAACACCCAAGTTAATAACCGGAAATGAACTGGATCAACCAGAATGCAGTATGGCCGTTGTGAAGTGGGCTCTACGAAAGGGGCAGGCTGCGCGGCGTTGGGAGCGCCGGGGCGTGGCGTGGCGTTGGAGGGTTGCGAGCGCTGCAGTGCCGAGCAGGAGCTCGGCGGTCCCAGGGGAGCAGCCTCGTTGGGGAGGAGGCGCATCGGCAGTGGGATGGGTCTGTCGGGAAGAAAGGTTGCCAGGTCTTGGTTTCTTGCGGGGAGCGCCAAGCGTCAATTTGGCATTGGTGTGCTACGACCGCTGAAGAGTCAAGCTGGAGCTTGGCGCTCCCAGGGGGGACAGCCTCTTTGGGAGGAAGCGCATCGGCAAAGCTGTGCGGGCAGAACTGTTGGCGCGCTTAGGCACAAGCGTGCTAGAGGCGGTGGCCGTGTGTGCGCAAGGCGTCTGCCACGATGGGGGACAGACTGGTGGTTTCCTGCTGGGCGTGTTCAAGGATGGCGCGGCGCATGCGCGGTTCCCAGTACAGGCGGATGTGGGTGGCGATATTGTCGAGTGCTTCCTCGCGATCGGGCAGGGACTCGAAGAATTGGCCGATGCGGTTGGCCATGTTGGCTAGGTTTTCAGTGTCCATGGATCAGTGGGGGGGTCGCGTCGGCCAGGCCGAGTCGTTCCGGGAAGGTATAAGCTACAAAATTCTCGCCCCGCAGAAATCCGGCCAGGGGCAGACCACAGGATTGTGCTGTGTCAATGGCCATGGCAGTGGGGGCAGAAACAGCCGCCAAGGCGCCAGCGCCCATCATGGCGGCCTTCTGCACCATCTCGAAGCTGGCGCGGCTGGTGATGCAGGCAAAGCCTGACGTACCCACCCAAGGGCTGCGGAGCAAGGCGCCGGCCACCTTATCCAGCGCGTTGTGCCGGCCCACGTCTTCGCGCACGATCAAGGTTTCTCCACTGGGCGCGCACCAGGCCGCGGCATGCGTCGCGCCTGTCAGGTGCTGAATGGCCTGATCGGCGGCCAGCGCTTGCAAGGCACGCCCAAACACAGAGGCGTTAAAACTGACCTCCGGGCAGGACGGCAGCGTGCGCCGCACTTCCGCCAGACTGTCTGTGCCACACAGGCCGCAGCCGGTGCGACCAGCCAAGGTGCGCCTGCGCTCTTTCAAGCGCCATTCACAGGCAGACGCCACGGACAGATGGACCGAAAGGCCTTCGGCGGACTCCGAGACTTCCACACCGTAGAGCTCGTCCGGGTGGTTGAGCAGACCTTCAGTGATGCCAAAGCCGAGCGCGAAGTCGTGCAGATCGGCAGGGCTGGCCATCATCACCGCGTGAGAAATGCCGTTGAAGACCAGCGCTACCGGCACCTCTTCTGCCACCCAGTCAGACTGCGTACGTGCGCTGGGGCCGCCATGAACCAACACATGGGCGGCCCGCACACCGGCGGGGGGAGTCATTTTGCTGGCGCACCCACGTCGGCAGGCGTTCGATCCTGGGCACGGGCCAGCAAATCCAGTTGCTGTTCGTTGAACGCGGCGTAGTCGCGTTGCCATTCCGAGGGCTGCGCCACCTTGCTGACTTGCACCGCCGTGACCTTGTACTCAGGGCAGTTGGTGGCCCAGTCCGAGCTGTCCGTGGTGATCACGTTGGCACCAGACTCCGGAAAGTGGAACGTGGTGTAGACCACGCCTGGCTGCATGCGATCGCTGACCGTAGCGCGCAGCACGGTCTGGCCAGCTCGGCTGGTAATGCCTACCCAATCACCGTCTACAACGCCGCGCTCTTTGGCATCCTCAGGGTGCAGCTCCAGACGGTCTTCGTCGTGCCACATATTGTTGGGCGTGCGGCGCGTTTGAGCACCCACGTTGTATTGCGAAAGAATGCGCCCGGTGGTGAGCAGAAGCGGAAAGCGGCGCGTGACTTTTTCGTCCGAAGGAATGTACTGCGTGATGAAAAAGCGCCCCTTGCCGCGTACAAATCCACCCTCGTGCATGATGGCCGTGCCCGCAGCCGGCGTGTCTTCATTGCAAGGCCACTGCAAGCTGCCCAGGCGTTCGATGGCCTCATAGCTCACGCCACGGAATGAGGGCGTCAGATCTGCAATTTCCTGCATGATCTGCTCCGGGTGATCGTAATGCATGGGGTAACCCAGTGCATTGGACAGCTGCACCGTGACTTCCCAATCGGCCAGGCCGGCCATGGGTGGCATGACCTGCCGCACACGGGAAATGCGGCGCTCTGCATTGGTGAAGGTGCCGTCTTTTTCCAGGAATGAACTTCCGGGCAACAGCACGTGGGCGAACTTGGCAGTCTCGTTGAGGAAGATGTCCTGCACCACAATGCATTCCATAGACCCGAGGGCCTGGGACACGTGCTGCGTATTGGGGTCGGACTGCGCGATGTCTTCGCCCTGGCAGTACAAGCCCTTGAAGGTGCCACCAATGGCCGCTTCGAACATGTTTGGAATCCGAAGGCCGGGCTCGGGATTGAGCTCCACACCCCAGACCGCTTCGAACTGTGTGCGGACGGTGGTGTCGGAGATGTGCCGATAGCCGGGCAGTTCGTGGGGGAAGCTGCCCATGTCGCAGCTTCCTTGCACGTTGTTCTGGCCACGCAAGGGGTTCACACCCACGCCCTCTCGGCCCACCATGCCGCACGCCATGGCGAGGTTGGCAATGCCCATCACCATGGTGGAGCCTTGTGCGTGCTCGGTCACACCAAGACCGTAGTAGATGGCGGAGTTGGGGCCTGCGGCATACAGGCGCGCAGCAGCACGCACCTCAGCCGCGGGAACGCCTGTGGAGGCTTCCAGCGCCTCGGGCGAATTCTCAGGCCGGCCTACGAACTCGCGCCATTGCTCAAAGCTGCGGGTATCGCAGCGCTCGGCCACGTAGGCTTCATTGACCAGACCTTCATTGACCACCACATGGGCCAGGGCGGTGATGACCGCCACGTTGGTGCCGGGGCGCAGGGCCAGGTGGTGCTCGGCGCGCACGTGCGGGCTGCTGACCAGATCAATGCGGCGAGGATCCACCACGATCAGGCTGGCGCCATCGCCATGGCCCCTACCGCGCAGGCGCTTTTTCATGCGCGAGGCGAACACCGGGTGCGCGTCACTGGGGTTGGCGCCAATGACCATGATGACGTCCGCCTCATCCACAGAGCTGAAGGTCTGGGTGCCAGCCGATGTGCCAAAGGTCTGCCCCAGGCCATAGCCGGTAGGAGAGTGGCATACGCGCGCGCAGGTATCGACGTTGTTCGTACCAAAGGCAGCGCGCACCAGCTTCTGGACCAGGTAAGTCTCTTCGTTGGTGCAGCGGCTCGAGGTAATGCCGCCTATGGAGTCTTTGCCGTGTTGGGCCTGAATCTCGCGGAACCTTCGGGCGGCATAGGAAATAGCCTCGTCCCAGCTCACTTCGCGCCAGGGGTCTGTGATCTGGTCACGGATCATGGGCTTGGTGATGCGGTCTTTATGGGTGGTGTAGCCCCACGCGAAACGCCCTTTCACACAGCTGTGGCCTTCATTGGCCTTGCCGTCCTTCCATGGGACCATGCGCACGACTTCATTGCCCTTCATCTCGGCCTTGAAGCCACAACCCACACCGCAATAGGCACAGGTGGTGATGACGCTGTGCTCAGCCTGGCCCAGCTTGATGACGCTCTTTTCTTGGAGCGTAGCTGTAGGGCATGCCTGCACGCAGGCGCCGCAGCTCACGCATTCGCTGTCCATGAAGGACTGGTCCTGGCCTGGAGAGACGCGGCTTTCAAAGCCTCGGCCAGAAATGGTGAGCGCAAAGGTGCCTTGTGTTTCTTCGCATGCCCGCACACAGCGGTTGCACACGATGCACTTGGAAGAGTCGAAGCTGAAATAGGGGTTGGATTCGTCCTTCTGCAGATTCAGATGGTGCTTGCCACCATATTGCTCGCCCACACCGTAACGCACCTCGCGCAGGCCCGTCACGCCCGCCATGTCCTGCAGTTCGCAGTCGCCATTGGCGGCGCAAGTCAGGCAATCCAGTGGATGGTCGGAGATATAGAGCTCCATGACCCCTTTGCGCAACTGCTGCAATTTGGGGCTCTGCGTGCGCACCTTCATGCCGGGTTCAGCCGGCGTGGTGCAAGAGGCTGGGTAACCGCGTCGGCCTTCAATCTCCACCAGGCACAAGCGGCAAGAGCCAAAGGGTTCGAGACTGTCTGTAGCGCACAGCTTGGGAACTTGCACGCCGGCGTCCAGGGCCGCCCGCATCAACGAGGTGCCCTTGGGAACGGTGACATCCGCTCCATCGATTTCCAAGGTCACCAACTCGGTGGACTTCACGGCAGGCGTGCCATGGTCGATTTCAGGATTGTGGTGGTAGAGCATCGTGGTCTCCTGGCTACTTCTCAATTCGCAACGGGAACAGCGGCCTCTATGCCGAAATCTGCGGGGTAATGGTTCAGGGCGGACAAGACCGGGTAAGGGGTCATGCCGCCCATGGCGCACAGGCTGCCGTGCACCATGGTCTCGCACAGATCGCGCAGCAGTTCAACCTGGTGAGCATGATCTTGATGGCTGGGGATGCGTTGGTCGTTGCGACCATTGCTGCGGTCGTTGGAGCGTTGAGTGATGCGGTCAATCACTTCAACCCCGCGCGTGGAGCCTATACGGCAAGGCGTGCATTTGCCGCAGGATTCGAGCGCGCAGAACTCCATGGCGTAGCGGGCGAGCGCGGCCATGTCGGCCGTGTCGTCATGAACCACCAGGCCTCCATGGCCCACGACTGCGCCGACGGCGGCGTAGGCCTCATAGTCCAGCGGAATGTCCCACTGCGATTCTGGGAGATAGGTTCCCAGCGGTCCGCCCACCTGAACAGCCTTGACCGGCCGGCCGGAACGGCTTCCGCCACCAAAGTCGAACACCAATTCGCGCAAGGTCAGGCCAAAGGCCTTCTCCACCAGCCCACCTTGCCTGATGTTGCCTGCCAGCTGAAAGGGCAGCGTGCCGCGCGATCGGCCCATGCCATAGTCGCGGTAGAAAGCCGCGCCGCGCGCGAGAATGATGGGCACCGTGGCAAAACTGATGACGTTGTTGATGACCGTCGGCTGACCAAAAAGGCCTTGCAGCGCCGGCAGTGGCGGCTTGGCGCGCACCACGCCGCGTTTGCCCTCAATGCTCTCCAGCATGGCGGTTTCTTCGCCACAGACATAGGCGCCTGCTGCCTTGCGCACTTCCAGATGAAAGGCGCGGCCTGAGCCGAGCACGCTCTCGCCCAGATAGCCCGCAGCAGTGGCTCTGACGATGGCTTCATTCATCACGGCCACAGCATGGGGATACTCGGAGCGGATATAGATGTAGCCGTGCGTGGCCCCTACTGCCAACGCAGAAATGGCCATGCCTTCGATGAGCATGTAGGGGTCGCCTTCCAGGGTCATGCGATCCGAGAAGGTGCCGGAGTCGCCTTCATCGGCGTTGCAGACCACGTACTTCTGCAGCGACTGCGCGCGCAGCACAGTCTGCCATTTGATGCCCGTGGGAAATGCAGCGCCTCCGCGGCCACGCAGCCCGGAGTCCAGCACTTCTGCCACGACAGCGGCACCGTCCATGGTGATGGCGCGCTTCAGGCCTGCCCAACCCTCGTGGGCTTCATAGTCACTCAAGGACAGCGGATCTGTAATGCCCATGCGCTTGAACGTCAGGCGTTCCTGCCTGGCCAGGTAGGGCATGGCTTCAGTAAGACCATGGCCCAGCGCATGTGGGCCACCCGTCAAAGCGCCAGCGTCCAACAGGGAAGCAACATCTTCTGGTGCCACAGGGCCATAGGCCACGCGGCCTTCGGGCGTTTGCACTTCCATCAGCGGTTCAAGCCAGAACATGCCGCGGGAGCTGTTGCGCACAATCTGCACGGTGTGGCCACGGCGCGCGCATTCTGCTGCGAGGGCCTGCGCCACTTCATCGGCGCCCACCGCCAAGGCTGCGGAATCTCGCGGCACAAAAATGGTGGTCACGCCGCTCATGCCGTAGCTCCCTGCGCTGCGATCACGCGGTCGAATTTCTCGGCGGTCATGCGGGCGTGCAGCTTGTCTGCCACCACCATGGCGGGAGAAGAGGCGCACAAGCCCAGGCAGTAGACCGATTCCAGGTGGCAAGAGGGGGTTCCAGGCCTGGCGAGAACCCGCTGGGCATGTTCGAAAAGAGCCTCGGACCCACAGGCCCGGCAAGCTTCTGCTCTGCAGACCTGCACCACGACGCCCGCTGCCGGCTCGGTGCGGAAGTGGTGGTAGTAAGTTAGTACTCCATGCACCTCGGCACGTGAGAGGTTCAGCGCCTCTGCGATGGGCTCTACAGCAACGGCGGGCACATAGCCCAGCGCATCCTGGATGTCGTGCAGCAACGGCAGGAGGGCGCCGGGACGGTCGCGGTGAACTGCGACAAGTTCCGCAACGCGATCCAGCGGCGTTGCGGCAGGGGAGAGAGCATTCATGGTGGGAGCAAACTCTGTCAGCGAGGTTATGGTCGTGATTATGACCACCCCACGGCTCTGTGGGGGTTACAAGGATATAGACAGCGCTCGCCAAACCGACACTCGGCGCCGGATGCCAGAGCCCGCTTTGTCGCGCCCCTGACGCCTGCGAAACAGAGTCTGTGCGCGTCATCACGCAAAATACAGTCCGTATGACGTCTGCCAGAGTTGCAAATTCCGCCACCTGCTGCCCCCTGTGCGGGCAGACCAACCAATGCGCCATGGAAATAGAGCGCGCCACGGGCCAAGCCCAACCAGCCTGCTGGTGCATGCAGGCGTCCTTTCCTCCAGCGCTGCTTGATCAAGTTCCCCCTGAGAGCCGCGGAACCGCCTGCATCTGCCTGGCCTGTTCGCAAAAGGCCGAACAGTTGCCCGAGGCGTTCAACTGAGCATGTCTTCACCCGCCACCGCCCCGACCGATCCGCATCCGCACTCCGGCGAAGCGCTCAGGGCGCGCTACGGCGAGCGGTATCGCTGGCTGTTGCTGATGGCGGTCATGATGGGCACGGTCGCGTCCGTCATGTCATCGACCGTGGTGAATGTGGCCATCCCTGGCTTGTCGCACCAGTTCGGTCTGGGTCAGGAACGCGCGCAATGGGTGACCAGTGGCTTCATGGTGGCCATGACCGTTTCCATGCTGACCACGCCCTGGCTGCTGGCGCGCTTTGGCTACAGGGCCACCTACGCAGGCTGCATGTGGTTGCTGCTGACAGGCGGCCTGGTGGGTGGTTTTGCCGAAACCTTCAACCTGGTGCTGGCTGCGCGCGTGGCGGAAGGCCTGGCAGCTGGTGTGGTGCAGCCCATTCCGGCCATCATCATCATGCGGGCCTTTCAGCCGAACGAGCAGGGGCGTGCCATCGGCCTGTTCACCATGGGCGTGGTGCTGGCCCCGGCTTTGGGGCCCTCCATCGGCGGGATATTGGTGGACTGGTTCGGCTGGCGCTCCATTTTCTTCATGGTGGCGCCCTTTTGCCTGCTTTCGCTTTGGTTGGGGCGGCGCTATGTGCCCACCACGGCGCCCGGTGGCGCCATCGCCAACCGCAGTGAATCCCTGGACTGGGTGGGCCTGGTCCTGGGCACCGTGGGGACGCTGAGCCTGCTCGATGGCCTGGTGTCGGTGCGCACCGAAAGTCCACTGTATGCGGCCAGTCTGCTGGCTTGTGCAGCCCTGTGTTTCAGCGCCTTCGTGTGGTGGCAGGCCCGGCGCGCGCGTGTAGGCCAGGCGCCTTTGATGAATCTTCGCCTGTTCGGCTGGAGGCCTTTTGCCATGGGTAGCCTGGTGGCTGCCATCTATGGCACGGCGCTGTTTGGCTCGACCTATCTGCTGCCCGTCTACATGCAGATGGGCCTGGGCTTGTCCGCCTCCAAGGTGGGCAGCGTCATGCTGCCAGCTGGCCTGGTGCTGGCAGGAACCATTGCCGTGATCTCTCGCTGGGCAGACCGGCTTCCCGCCAATTTCCTGGTGAGCACGGGCCTGGCCATTCTGGCGCTTTCCTTTGCCTTGATGGTCACCATTGGTCCCCACGCCAGCCTGTGGCTGCTCATGGCCTACAGCACGGTGGGCCGAATAGGCCTTGGTTTCATTTTGCCCTCCCTCAATCTGGGCGCGATGCGGGGGTTGGAAAACGATTTGATTACCCAGGCATCCAGCGTCATCAACTTTCTTCGCATGCTGGGCGGTGCAGCCGGCGTGAGCCTGTGTGGGATCGTTCTGGAATGGCGGCTGGCTGCGTACGGCGCTTCGCTTACCAGCGGCGAGAACGTACCCGCCAGACTGGCCGCATTCAATGAGGTGTTCCTGATGTTGGCAGCCCTTTGCGCACTGGCCATGCTGGCAGCGCGCTATCTGGGGTCACATAGCCGGACGCCCTGATGCAAGTCACGCCGAGCCATCATCGGCCCCTTGCGATTGAGCTTACCGCTGCGCATAACTGCATAAAACGTTCTTTCAAATTCACTTACTGGTAGAAGCTGTTGGCAATCTCCCAGCGCCCTTGCCTTAGACTCCCCTACTATGTGTCAGCTACTGGGAATGAACTGCAACACGCCTACGGACGTGACCTTCTCCTTCGCCGGCTTCGCCCAACGAGGCGGCCGAACGGACCACCATGCAGACGGTTGGGGAATCGCTTTCTTTGAAGAGCGCGGGGTTCGCCTGTTCGTGGACCCTACCGCCGCGTCAGCTTCGCCCGTGGCTGATTTGATTCGCCGCTACCCGATCCAGAGCAAGAACGTCATCTCGCATATCCGCAAGGCGACGGTGGGGGAGGTCAGGCTTGAAAACTGCCACCCCTTTGTGCGGGAGTTATGGGGTCGTTACTGGGTATTTGCACACAACGGGGACTTGAAAGACTACGCCCCGCGCCTGCACGGCCAGTTTCGCCCTGTAGGCTCCACCGACAGTGAGCAGGCTTTCTGCTGGCTGATGCAGGAGTTGGCCAAGGCCCACGCCAGCGTTCCCCCGGTGGAAGAGCTGACGCGCACTTTGGCAGAACTGGTGCCGCAGGTAGCCCGTTTCGGCACCTTCAATTTTCTGCTCTCCAATGGCGAAGCGCTCTGGGCGCACGCTTCCACCCATCTCTGCTACATCCTGCGCCAGCATCCGTTTGCCACGGCCAAGCTGTCGGATGAAGACTTGTCGGTCAACTTTGCAGAACACACGACGCCCAACGACCGCGTGGCGTTGGTGGCCACTGCTCCATTGACCTGCGATGAAGTCTGGACACCTTTTGTCCCAGGGGAACTCAAGGTGTTCGTCAACGGACTGACGCTCTCCTGAGGCGTTTGATCAGTCGGTCATGCGGCCGGTCTCCAGGACGCCCTTGCGCCTGAGTGCAAGCGCCGCAATGCCCGCCCCAGCCATCCGGAATGCCACCACCCCAGCGCCGCCATGGCGTGTACCCGCGCAGTAGCTGTCGCCTGCATCTCGATCCATCCACCAGCGCCCACACGGAACTGCTCGCCCGTCTGTAGAACGACCGGCAGGCGCACCCATGTGTCAGCCACCCACAGCCTCTGGTGCACCACAATGCTGCCTTGCGTGACCGTGATGTCAGCCGCGCGGGGCAGCATTTCCCATGCCGTTTGACCACGCTGCAATTGCAGGCAAAACAGGGATTTCGAAGCGGCTGTGTGTGCCATGAAATAACTCCTTTTGAACAGGCCTCTAGCGTAGGATGGGCCAGCCGCAGCGAACAGCCACAGCCCCGTGCTATCTGCTACGCAACAGTTCAGAAAAATGAGCTCTGTTATGGTTCTTTTTGGCGCTTTCTGTACCTGTTCTTCCCGTGCCGCACCGCGCATGATGGAGCTCTCATGACCGCATCTGCTCCCACCGGGCCTTTGCCCAAATACCATCAGTTGGCGGACCACTGCCGGGGGGCCATCCAGGCAGGTAGCCTGCTGCCGGGCCAGCGCATGCCGTCTTTGCGGGCCCTGATGGCGCAGCACATGGTGAGCTTGACCACGGCCATGCAGGCCTGCCGCCTGCTGGAGAGTGAGGGCTGGCTGGAGGCGCGTCCCCGCTCGGGCTACTTTGTGCGTCAGCCTTCGGTGGGGCTGTTGGCCCCTGTGAACGACCCACCCATGCAGCGCGCGCCGGATGCGGCGCAGTACGTGGGCATACACGCGAAGGTGTCGCAGTTTCTCTCCCTCGGACGCCTGCAACGCTTCAAGACCAATCTATCGGTCGCGCGGTGCGCACCGGAGCTCTACCCGGCCGAAGCGCTGCAGCAGGCCGCCCTGCGCAGCTTGCGCCACCACCCGGACCAACTCGTGCGCGCCGCGCCACCACAGGGGTGCCTGGAGTTTCGCGAAGTACTGGCCCAGCGCGCTCTGGGCGCAGGCATGCGTCTGTCGGCTGGCGACATTCAAGTGACCAATGGCTGTACCGAGGCGCTGAACCTGGCGCTGCGCGCCGTGGCCAACACGGGGGACACGATTGCAGTGGAATCCCCTGCGTTTTACGGCTTGCTGCAGACGCTGGAAAGCCTGGGCTTGAAGGCACTGGAGATTCCTACCAGCCCGCGCACTGGCATTTCAGTCGATGCCGTGGAACTGGCTCTTCGCACCACCCCTGGCATCAAGGCCGTGGTGGTGGTCCCTTACCTGCAGAATCCCACGGGCAGCATCATGCCTAATGCGCACAAGCAGGCGCTGCTGCGTCTGTGCCAGCAGCAGGACGTGGCACTGATAGAAGACGACACCTACAGCGCGCTGGTGGACGACGCTGTTCTGCGCGAAGAGCCTCTGCGCGCCATCAAGTCGTGGGACGACAGCGGCCACGTGCTGTATTGCGCGTCGCTACACAAGCACCTGGCACCTGGTTTGCGTCTGGGCTGGATCAGTGGCGGTCGCTGGAAGGCACGGGTGGAAATGCTGAAGTTCGCCGCATCCCGCGGCAACGAGCGGCTCGCTCAGATGGCCGCCGCAAGCTTTATCGGTTCTGCCGCGTACGACCGGCATCTGCGGCGGTTGCGCACTACGCTGGTCACGCAGCGGGCGCAAACCGCTCAGGCCGTGTCACGTTACTTCCCTGAGGGCACGCGGCTCACCGTACCGCGCGGGGGCTTGTCGCTGTGGGTAGAGTTGCCACAGGGCCTATCAGCCACCACGCTATTTCACGCGGCACTGGCAGAAAAACTGGTGATTGCACCGGGCACCATTTTTACCAATTCCAGCCGTTTCGACAGCAACCTGCGGGTGAACTGCGGCTGGCCGTTCACCCCTGAAATCGATCACGCGTTTGCGCGGCTGGGGCAGTTGGTGGGGACGCTGGCCAAGACGGGCTAATGTCCGGTTTTACGGACTGCGCACCGTGCTCTCTCGCACCGCACGCCTGACGACCGGCGCGCTCTCGCCAATGTGATAGGCCAGCTTGCGGTCGCGCAGTGCTGCATCGGCTACGGTCGTGCGGTCGAAACGGCGAAGGTGATCGGGCCAGGAGGCGTCTTCGATCACCTCTACGAAACGGCCGGGGTCGTGGATGTCCGAAAGAAGGTCCCAGGCCAGCGCGCCCTGGCGCATGCGGGCACGGCGGCTTTCCTCCATCAGGGCGCGAAATGCGGGCGCCTTGGCGGGATCAATCTGGTATTCAATCGTGACCAGCACATGACCGCTCTCGGGTGGTGCACTCACCTTGGGCAAAGGCAGCGGACCTGCTGGAGTGGGGTCTTCCATGACGCCGCGATCAGGCCAGCGCCAGCAAACGTACGCCATGACCGCAGCACCGCTGGCCGAGCTTAGCGCCAGGGCTGCGGGCACATTGCTCCAGGTAGCCACTTGGCCCCAGACGGCCGCACCGAGCGCGGCCGAGCCCATGATGGCCATCTGGTACATGGACATGCCGCGCGCGCGCACCCAGTTGGGGAGGCTGATCTGCGCCGCCACATTGAGCGAATTGGCGGTGGTGATCCAGGACGCCCCGCACACGGCCATGGTCAACACCCCCAGCCAAATATTGGTGTTGAAGGCCATCACCGCCATGGTGACCGCCTGAACGCAGGCGCCCACCAGCACCAGGCGGTCGCGCGAGAAGCCCTGCCGCAGGCGGGGCAGCGCAAAGGTGGATGCAACAGCACCCGCACCCATGGCGGCCAATAGCAGCGTGAAGGTACCGGCGGCGCCACCCTTGACGTCTCGGGCCACCAGGGGCAGCAAGGCCATGAGCGCCGTGGAATGAAAGAAGAAGATGGCCACCCGGCCCAGCACACCCTTCAGGTGGTACGACTGGGCCACATACTGAAGACCCACACGCATGGCGCCAGTGAGCCGTTCACGACCCAGCGGATCTGGCTTGTGCTCTCGCTTCCACCGTGCAATGACCACCGCAGCGACGACGGACAAAATGGCGTTGAGAACAAATACCCAGGCACTTCCGAACGCCGCGATGATGGTGCCAGCCACCAGGGGACCCAGAATGCGCGAAGCATTCATGGAGACGCCATTGAGCGCCAACGCGGCCGGCAGCTGATGGCGTGGAACCAACTCAGGGACGATGGCGGAAAACACCGGCCAGCGAAGGGCCAGGCCGATGCCATTGAAGAAAATCAGCAGCAACAGAAGTTGCGGCGTCATTAGCCCCGAGAACACCGCCACCGCCAGCACACTGCCCACCACCGCGACCCAGATCTGGGTGAACACCAGAAAACGCTTGCGGTCCAGGATGTCCGCCAGGGCGCCGGAGGGCAGGCCGATGAGAAATACCGGCAAAGTGGCCGCCGTTTGCACCAGGGCTACCCAGATGGGTTTTGACGTGAGCGTGGTCATCAACCAGGCTGAGGCCACATCGTTCATCCACATGCACAGATTGGCGATCAGCCAGGTGCCCCAGAGCATGGAGAAGATTCTGTGCTGAAAGGGCGCGAGCGCCCCATGGTCACGGGCGGGTGAGTCAGCGGAAGGGGGTGCGGCAGCCGAGCGGTCTGAATCAGGCATGAACGCCGATGATAGTCCGCTTGCGGGGCGTCGAGAATTTCCTACAACAAAGGGCCCTGAATTCTCACAACTTGAAGGGGAACCCAGCGACAGCAGAAAAGTGCCTCAGCGCCTCATGATGGAGGCACTTTATAGCCACACGGAGAACAAACACCATGCTGCATTACGCTGTCGTCTTTTTCATCATCGCCATCGTTGCCGCTGTGCTGGGCTTCGGCGGCATCGCGGCCGGCGCGGCCGGCATTGCGAAAATTCTGTTTGTCGTGTTTCTGATCCTGGCTGTGGCAAGCCTGATCTTTGGCCGCAAGAGGTAGGTTAGATAGGTTAAATGTAAAGCGCTACCTGCGGTAGCGCTGGTTCATAAGGCGCTTAGGCCCAATGAACCATTCAGGCACAAGGACTTGTCCGAGTGCCATAGAGGCTGCTCAAGCTCGCTTGGCAGCCTTTTCTATTGCGTCGATATAAAGCGCGGGCACATCACAACCGGTCTGGTCCAGAATCTCCCGGAATCCTGTCGGGCTGGTGACATTGATCTCGGTGACTTTGGTGCCGATGATGTCCAGACCAATCAACAGCAAGCCGCGCGCGCTGAGGACCTTACCAATGGCCCTGGCGGTGGCGCGATCTGAATCTGTAATAGGTTGTGCCACGCCTTTGCCTCCTGCGGCCAGGTTTCCCCGCACTTCAGTGCCTTGCGGAATGCGGGCCAGCACAAAGGGGGCAGGTTCGCCATCGATGATGACCACCCGCTTGTCGCCCGCCGTGATCTCCGGCAGAAATTTCTGCACCATGAAGGTCGTGGCGCCGTTGTGATTGAGCGTTTCTGTAATGGAGCCCAGGTTCAAACCATCTGGTCCCACTCGGAAAATCCCCATACCGCCCATACCGTCCAGGGGCTTGAGCACGATGTCTCCATGCTCGGCGTGAAAGCGGCGAACATCTTCTGCCGAACGGGTGACCAGCGTGGGGCCCACAAACTGGGGAAACTCCATCACGGCCAGTTTCTCAGGGTGGTTGCGCAGCGCTTGTGGACTGTTGATAACGCAGGCACCTTCGCGCTCAGCCTGCTCCAGCAAGTGGGTGGCGTAGATAAATTCAGCGTCGAAGGGGGGGTCCTTGCGCATCAGCACCGCATCAAATTCCGCTATTTCGGCGTCGCGGACCGTGGCCTCGGTGAACCACACGTTCTGCTCGCCGGTCAGCACGATCTCGCGCACCTGGGCACGAACCTTCTGGCCGCTTTCCCAGTGCATATGGCGTGGCTCGCAGGCGGCAATGGTGTGTCCGCGGCGAGTAGCCTCGCGCATCATGGTGTAGGTGGTGTCCTTGTAGGTCTTAAAGGCCTCGAGGGGATCAGCGACAAAAAGCAATTTCATGATGATGGGTTCCGGGGTTTGCGCCCGTACTGTTGCACAAACAGCGCAATGCTGCCCGCCACCACTCCCCAAAAGGCCGAGCCGACTCCGGCTATTGCCACCCCGGAGAGAGTGACCAGGAAGGTGATCAGGGCGGCTTCGCGCTCATTTTCGTGGGCCAGCGCTTGCGACAAGCCGCCAGCAATGCTACCTAATAGAGCCAACCCCGCAATAGCAAGCACTAACTCACTTGGAAAAGCCATGAGCAACCCGGTGATCACCCCCGCGAACAGGCCGATGATGAGATAGAGCACGCCGCACACCACGGCGGCGGTGTAGCGCTTGCTCAGGTCTTCATGCGCTCCGGGGCCCGTGCAGATGGCTGCGGTGATCGCTCCCAGGTTGAGCGCGTAGCCCCCGAAGGGCGCAAAAATGAAGGTAGCCACCCCGGTCATAGTGATCAGGCGCGAAATCGGCATCTGGTAGCCGGAAGCACGGATCACTGCCACGCCTGGCAAATTCTGGGAGGCCATCGTGACCACAAAAAGCGGCAACGTGATGCTCATGAACGCACTGAAACTGAAGGCAGGCATAGTGAATACCGGCCGAGCAAGCTCCAGACTGACGCCAGACCATTGCAACTGCCCGCTCACGGCGGCGTGAGCAACACCCACCAAAAGCGTCAGCACCACGGCATAGCGCGGTGCCAGCCTGCGCGCGAGCAGGTAGGCCAGGAGCATCAGAACGACCAGCGCAGGCGCCGTGCGCGCGGCTGAAAAAGCATCCAGCGCGAACCTGCCCAGCACCCCGGCCAAAAGGGCCGCCGCAAGCGCCATGGGGATGCGGCTCATCACCCGTTCGAACCAGCCCGTGGCTCCGGCCAGCACAATGAGCACCGCCCCCATGAGAAAAGCGCCAATGCCCTCCGCCATCGTAAAGCCGCCCGCCATGGCCGCCGTGGCGACCACCGCGCCCCCCGGGGTGGACCATGCGATCATGACCGGCTTTTTCAGCATGAGCGAGGGGATCACAGTGCACAGCCCCATGCCCATGGAAAGCGCCCAGACCCAGGAAGTCACCTGCGCTGGTGTGGCTCCCAGCGCCTGAGCCGCCTGATAGACCACGGCCACCGAACTGGCAAAGGCGACCAGCACGGCAACGATGCCTGCGGTGAAAGTGGAGAGGGTCAGGTCACGAAAAAAGCGCATCTTCAGGATCTTAAGAGGGATTTGGAACCTGTTTACGATCTAGTCGGGCGGCGCCCTGCAGGGATCTCCGTGACGGGCCCCGGAATGGCAAGAGAAAATGCATCATTTTCGGCAACCCGCACCCCGATCGAGGAGACACAAACACATGAGCAGTTCCACCCCCGCCGCCCTGGCCGGTGTTCGCGTGATCGAAATGGGCCAGCTCATTGCGGGGCCCTTCGCCAGCAAAACGCTGGGCGAGTTTGGCGCCGAGGTGATCAAGATTGAACCTCCGGGTGCCGGTGATCCCCTTCGCAACTGGCGCCTCATCAAGAACGGCACGTCGGTGTGGTGGCAGGTGCAATCGCGCAACAAACGCTCTCTGGCGCTTGATCTTCGCCAGGCTGAGGGTCAGGCGCTGGCGCGGCAGCTGATTGCCGAGGCCGACGTTCTGGTTGAGAATTTCCGGCCTGGTACCTTGGAAGGCTGGGACATGTCTCCCGAGCAGTTGCACGCGCTCAACCCGGGCCTGGTGATTCTGCGCATTTCAGGATATGGGCAGACCGGGCCCTACCGCGATTTGCCCGGTTTCGGTGTCGTGGGTGAGGCCATGGGTGGCCTGCGCCACCTCACGGCCGAGCCTGGCCGTGTGCCTGTGCGTGTGGGGGTTTCCATCGGCGATACCCTGGCGGCGCTGCATGGCGTAATTGGTGTGCTGACAGCGCTCTACCATCGCAAAGTACAGGGCGGACGGGGCCAGGTGGTGGATGTGGCCTTGCACGAGGCAGTGTTCAACGTGATGGAGAGCCTGATCCCTGAATACAGCGCCTTCGGCGCTGTGCGTGAGCCCGCAGGAAGCGCATTGCCGGGCATCGCGCCTTCCAATGCCTATCCTTGCCAGGACGGCTGGGTGCTGGTGGCTGGCAACGGCGACAGCATCTTCAAACGGCTGATGCAGGCCATTGGTCGAGCGGACCTCGCGCAAGCACCCGATCTGGCCGACAACGCCGGCCGGGTGGCGAGGGTGGCAGAAATTGACGCCGCCATCGGCGCCTGGACACAGACCCGTACCGTGCTGACCGTGACCACTGAGCTGGCCGCCGCACGCGTACCCGCAGGCAAGGTCTACACCGCCAAGGACATTGCCGAAGACCCGCACTACAGAGCCCGCGACATGATCCTCCAGCAAACCACGCGCGATGGCTACACCGTGGAGGTCCCTGGCATCGTGCCCAAACTCTCAGGTACTCCGGGCACCATTCGCACCAGTGCGCCACACGTAGGGGACGATACAGACGCCGTACTGAGTGAGATGGGCCTGTCGTCCGAGCAGATTGGGCGTTTGCGCGAGAAGAAGATCATCCAGTAAAAATTGGCCCCCACGCTTGCCCGCTTCGCGTGGTCCGCTGCCCCCCCAAGGGGGCCGCATTTCATCTCGGGAGCGGCCCAGCGATGAAATAAGGCCCCCACGCTTGCCCGCTTCGCGTGGTCCGCTGCCCCCCGAGGGGGCCGCATTTCATCTCGGGAGCGGCCCAGCGATGAAATATGGCCCCCACGCTTGCCCGCTTCGCGTGGTCCGCTGCCCCTGCGCCGGGCGCCCCCCAAATAGCCCCGAGCCGCTGACCGCGTCGATGGCTGGCGAGGCCGAACTGGCAACTGGGCAAGTCAATTGCCGAAACCAGGGCCTGTCCAGCGCATCACAGTGGCTTTGCCGCCATGGGCGTGATCCCAAAAAGCCACATAGGGACTGCCATCAGGGCCGAACGCCAGCGACGTGTAGACCACGCCGTCGGCAGAGAGCTTTTCGCCCACGACCTCCCACGCCTTGCCCTCGTCGTTCAATCCCATTAGTTTGGCTGTATAGCTGTTGGCAACGTCCGCATACGCCACGTAAGGTTTGCCGTCGTGGCCGAACGCCAGCGAGGTAAAAACCGCAGGACCGGAGGAAAAACCTGCCCCGCCCACTGTCTCCCACGCAGTTCCCGCGCGGTTCAAGCGCATCACGCTGGCTTTATGCTCATCGGCCTTGCTTGCAAAAGCCACGTAGGGCTTGCCGTCAGGGCCGAAAGCCAACGAGGTACATACCGCAGTATGGGAGGAAAAACCTCCGCCGCCCACGGACTCCAACCCCGTCCCCGCACTATTCAGTCGCACCACGCGCGCTTTGCTGCCATGGCTCCGGTCCGCAAAAGCCACATGGGGCCGGCCTTCAGGGCTGAACGCCAGCGATGTAAAAACCGCGGCACCCTTGGAAAGCTCAGACCTACCCACTGCTTCCCACGCCGTGCCCGCCGAGTTCAAACGCATCACCCTGGCTTTGGCCTGGATTCCATGGTCCAAAAAGGCTATATAGGGCCTGCCGTCAGGACCGAACGCGAGGGAGGCGTCGGACGCAGTACCCACAGAAAACCCTGCAGCACCGACGGCCTCCCAAGCTGTACCAGCACTGTTCAAACGCATTACGCTGGCTTTGCCGCCATGGGCGCCATCCCGATAAGCCACATAGGGCTTGCCGTCTGGACCAAAAGCCAGCGAAGTCTCATATACCCCGCCCTTCGAGAACCCTGTCCCACCGACAGCCTCCCACGCCGTGCCATCGATGTTCAAACGCATCACGCTGGCCTTATCGCCTTGGGCCGTGTCTACAAAAGCTACATAGGGCCTGCCGTCAGGGCCGAATGCCAGAGAAGTGAACCCCGCCGGTCCTGCCGAAAATCCTGGCACTCCCACCACTTCCCACGAGTCTGAAGCCGGCTGCGCAGGGGCGGCAAAGACCTGCCACGCAAACAGCAACCACAGAAGGCCTACCCCGCGGAGGCAGCGCTTGAGCACCGCAGTGCCGAGAGCAGCAGGAAAGGCTTTGCGCATCGCTGAATTCACAGTGAAAAGGCAGGTATGAAAAATTGCAAGGCAACACAATAGTGTTACTTATGGAAGCCCTGCGATGACGTCTTGATGTCTGTGTGCCTTTCAGGCGGTGGCAGCTTCCGCTGCTCAACGCGAGGGGTCTGTTCTCACGCGTTGGCCCGCAACCCTCTGCCTGCTCCGGGAAGCGAGGTTTTGGCAGGCATCAGTCGCAGGCTGCCATGCCACTTCGCCTGCTTGACGGGCGAGCACCCTGCAAGCGCCAGGGCCAACCATGGTGACCAACGTGCCGCTGACTGTACAAACGGCGGGTGGGGTGCTTTCGCGGACAACGCCGGCCGGGTGGCGGGGTGGCAGTCGAGGGCTTTCTAATAAGCCCATGCAGGGGCCGTCGAGCGCATCACGGTAGCTTTGCCGCCCTTGGCCTCGTCGCGATAAGCGACATAGGGCTTGCCATCGGGGCCGAATGCCAGCGAGGTGTAAGTTGCTTCACCCACCGAAAACCCTGTGCCACCGAGTGTCTCCCACGCCCCACCTACGTTGTTCAATCGCATCGCGCTGGCTTTATAGCCATGGGCCACGTCAATAAAAGCCACATAAGGCTTGCCGTCTGGGCCAAACGCCAGCGAAATAAACCCTATAGAACCTGCAGGAAACCTTGTGCCACTTACTGCCTCCCAAGCCGTACCGGAGTTGTTCAATCGCATCACGCCGGATTTCTGGCCATTGGCACCGGCTCCATAAGCCACATAGGGCCTGCCGTCTCTGCCAAACGCCAGCGAGGGGTGAATCATCTCGCTCTCCGAAAATCCTGCCCCGCCCACGGTCTCCCAGGCCGTGCCCGCGCGGTCTAAACGCATCACGCTGGCTTTTCCGCCATGGGCAGTGTCTACATACGCCACATAAGGCGTGCCATCCGGGCTGAATGCCAGTGAGGTGAAAACCGCTGCTCTTGCAGACAACCCGCCCCCACCCACTGGCTCCCACGCCGTGCTCGAGCCGTTCAATCGCATCACGCTCGCCTTGCCACGGAGTCCGTGGTCCATAAACACGACATAAGGCCTACCGTCAGGACCGAATGCCAGAGAAGTATCAGACGCGACACCTACGGAAAACCCTGCACCACCGACGGACTCCCAAGCTGTGCCGGCACTGTTCAAACGCATCACACTGGCTTTGCCGCCATGGGCGCCATCCTGATAAGCCACATAGGGCTTGCCGTCTGGGCCAAAAGCCAGCGAAGTCCCATGCACTCCGCCCTCCGAGAACCCTGACCTGCCTACAGCCTCCCACGCCGTGCCAGCGATGTTCAGACGCATCACGCTGGCCTTATCGCCTTGGGCCATGTCTACAAAAGCTACGTAGGGCCTTCCGTCTGGGCCGAATGCCAGAGAAGTGAACCCCGCCGGGCCTGCCGAAAATCCTGGCGCTCCCACCACCTCCCAAGAATCTGAAGCCGGCTGCGCAGGGGCAGCAAAGGCCTGCCACGCAAACAGCAACCACAGAAGCCCCAACCCGCAGAGGCAGCGCTTGAGCACCACAGTGCCGAGAGCAGTAGGAAAAGCTTTGCACAACGCTGAATTCACAGTGAAAAGGCAGAAATCAAAAATGATATTTTAACACCATAGTATTACTTCCAAATGCTTTGCGATAGACGCCTTGATGCCGTCCGAGGGCGTGAGACGTCGCCAAAGCAAAATACCCGCGCTTTCAACCGAAGTTTCAAACACGGGTATTGCGGTGCCGGCTAAGCCCTCTTCACATTGCGTCAGCGGCGCCTCACTGCACGCGCCCCCATCAGCGCTGCAGCCACCGCCATCAGCAGCACCATCCATTGATGCAGCGTAGGCACCGGTGTGGGTGTTGACAGAATCGGGCTGGCAGCCGGCTGCACAATGGCCAATGGGTCCGCGATGACGCCCGGTTGCGTGCTCTCAGAATCGCCCGCGCCGTCATCGGTGACCGAATAGCTCACGACCGTGCGCCCACCAGACACCTGCACGCCTGGGTTGAACCAGCTGCTGGCCTGGCCGCTGGCGGCCGGGCCCCATTTGAGCCATAGATTCTGCGCCGACACCGCCTCCGGGTAGGTGATGGTGACTGTCAGCGTATCGCCTGCACATCCAGAAGCGCGGAAGGCAAACACTCCGTTTGGCAGCGTGGCTCCAGGGTATTGCGCCTGCAAGCCCGTTTGCATCTGCCCAGTGGCCGCAGCAAAGCCAGTCTGCGCGGGGTCTATGGTGCAGCTGGCGCTGGCGCCACTGAAAGCCACGTGGACGTCACCAATCACGCCAGGCATAGGGCCGCTCCAGCTGAGGTTGGCCAAAATGCTGATGCTTTGGCTGGCATCCGTCGCAGGCTGCCATGCCACATCGCCTGCTTGACGGGCCAGCACCGTGCATGCACCAACGCCGGTCATGGTGACCGTCGTGCCGCTGATCGTGCAGACTGCGGGTGTGGTGCTTTCGTAACTCACTGGCAAGCCAGAGCTGGCCACCGCCACCGGAGCAATCTCAAACGTACTGCCCGCTGCGAAGGCACGACTGGCCACCGTTTGCGCGGGGAAGCTGATGCTTTGTGCAGCTGCGGTAGTTCCCGTCCAGCGCATCACTGTGACGATGTTGCCATGGGCACTGTCCCGATAAACCAAATAGGCCTTGCCATCTGGGCCGAAAGACAGCGAGGTGAAATCGGCTACACCCGCCGAAAACCCTGCCGCACCCACTGCCTCCCACGCCGTACCCGCGCTGTTCAAACGCATCACACTGGCTTTGCCGCCATTGACATCGTCCCGATAAGCCACGTAGGGCTTGCCATCTGGGCCTGGGCTGAAAGCCAGCGAGGTGTAATACGCCGCACCCGCCGAAAACCCTGCCCCACCCACTGCCTCCCACGCCGTACCCTCGCTGTTCAAACGCATCACGCTGGCTTTGCCGTCATCGGCATTGTCCCAATAAGCCACATAGGGTTTGCCATCTGGGCCTGGGTTGAAAGCCAGCGAGGTGTAATACGCCGCACCCGCCGAAAACCCTGCCCCACCCACTGCCTCCCACGCCGTGCCCTCGCTGTTCAAACGCATCACGCTGGCCTTGCTGCTATGGGCTTCGTCCCGATAAGCCACGTAGGGCTTGCCATCGGCGCCGAAAGACAGCGAGACGTCATTCGCCACATCGGCAGAAAACCCTGGCACACCCACTACCTCCCACCCCGAGCCCGTGCTATTCAAACGCATCACGCTGGCTTTGTAGCCATAGGCAGCGTCCTGATAAGCCACATAGGGCTTGCCATCTGGGCCGAAAGACAGCGAGATGTATTGCGCCTCGCCGGCCGAAAAACCTGGCGCACCTACACCCCCCCACGCCGTGCCCGCGCTGTTCAAACGCATCACACTGGCTTTGTAGCCATTGACCTCGTCCCGATAAGCCACATAGGGCTGGCCATCTGGGCCAGGCCCAAAAGCCAGCGAGTGGTCATACGCAACACCTGCCGAAAACCCTGCCACACCTACCGCCTCCCACGCCGTTCCCGCGCTGTTCAAACGTATCACGCTGGCTTTGCCGCCCTTGACATCGTCCTGATATGCCACATAGGGCTTGCCATCAGGGCCAGGGCCAAAAGCCAGCGAGGGGTCATTCGCCCCACCCGCCGAATACCCCGCTACACCTACAGCTTCCCACGCCGTGCCCGCGCTATTCAAGCGCATCACGCTGGCTTTGTTGCCATTGGCATTGTCCATATAGGCCAAATAGGGCTTGCCATCAGGGCCAGGGCTGAAAGACAGCGAGGTGTAGTACGCCTCACCCGCCGAAAACCCTGGCATACCCACTACCTCCCACGCCGTGCCCGTGCTGTTCAAACGCATCACGCTGGCTTTGTAGCCATTGGCAGCGTCCTGATAAGCCACATAGGGCTTGCCATCCGCGCCGAAAGACAGCGAGGTGTAGGGCGCCCCTCCCGCCGAAAACCCCGGTGCACCCACTACCTCCCACACCGTGCCCGTGCTGTCCAAACGCATCACGTTGGCGCTGTCGCCATTGGCAGCGTCCACATAAGCCACATAGGGACTGCCATCAGGGCCGAAAGACAGCGAGGTGTGAGACGCCGGACGCGCAGAAAACCCTACCGCACCCACCGCCTCCCACACCGCGCCCGCGCTGTTAAACCGCATCACGCTGACTTTGCCGCCATTGGCAGCGTCCGCATAAGCCACATAGGGCTTGCCATCAGGGCCAGGGCTGAAAGCCAGCGAGGCGTAGAACGCCACCCCCCCCGAAAACCCTGCCGCACCCACTGGCTCCCACGCCGTGCCCGCGCTGTTCAAACGCATCACGCTGACTTTGTCGCCATTGGCTTCGTCCCGATAAGCCACATAGGGCTTGCCATCAGGGCCAGGGCTGAAAGCCAGCGAGGTGTAATACGCCGCACCCGCCGAAAACCCTGCAGCACCCACTGGCTCCCACACCGTGCCCGCGCTATTCAAACGCATTACGCTGGCTTTGTTGCCATTGGCACTGTCCGCATAAACCACATAGGGCTTGCCATCAGGGCCGAAAGACAGAGAGGTGTAAAACGCCCCTCCCGCCGAAAACCCCGCTGCACCCACAGCCTCCCACGCGGTGCCCGCGCTGTTTAAACGCATCACGCTGGCTTTGTTGCCATTGACAATGTCCATATAAGCCACATAGGGCTTGCCATCAGGGCCGAAAGACAGCGAGGTGTACGACGCCGGACCCACGATCAACGACGGTAGTCCCCCCACCCGCTCCCATGGATCCGTGATGGACTGCGCATGAGCCGTAGGTGCCAGCACTGCAAGCAACAACCCTAGGACTCCTAGCAGGCGCAGCCAGCGATTCCACAGAACCGAGTCGATACAACGGGCGTGATTCTGAAACAGTTCCTGTTTTTTGAATGAAGTCATTTCCCCCCCGGCGTATATCTGGCCATGGATGCCCGTGCCTCGCCTGAAATAAATTCAGTTGACTGATTTAAGCGCGTTGCAACGCGTTTGTATGCAGCCCGAATGGGCTACACGAGGGGGTTTTTTAAGCTCTCACAACTCCGTATGAAGCCTTTTTCATTGCTGGCAATTGCAAATTGAGCAATACGGGCTCTTGATATGACAGTTTCAGCTGCTAAGCCGCCAATGCCGGGGGAAACTGCTTGCAGCTCACAGCCGCGGGTTCGAGGACTCAAACCGAAAGGCACACCTGCATCAGGCTCTCGCAGAGGCAGAGGGAGTCACCATCAGATGGTCGCCGAGCTGGCATAAGGGAAGGCACGCTAACGCTTCAGGGTGCCTAAATCTCGACTTTGGAGCCCAATTCCACCACCGCATTGCTGGGCAGGTTCATGAACTCCGCCGCCGCGCTGGCGTTGTGGTGCATCTGCGCGAAGAGCTTTTCCCGCCAGGGGGACATACCCTCGCCGAAGGTCGGGCTCACGATATCTCGCGACAGGAAGTAGCTGGTCGTCATCGGGTTGAGATCAATGCCCCGCCCAGTGATGTGTTCCAGCGCCTTGGGCAGGTCCGGATCGTTCTTGAACCCATAGTGAATGACCACCTGCCAGCAATGGCGACCCAGCGACTCCACCTCGATGCGCTTGTCCATGCCCACCCAGGGCACCTCGTGGTTGCGCACGGTAACGAACAGGTTCTGCTCGTGCAGGACCTTGTTGTGCTTGAGGTTGTGCATCAACGCGTTGGGCACCACGCCCGGCTCTGCTGCCAGGAACACAGCCGTCCCCGCTACACGCTGCGGTGGTGCAATGAAGATGGCGTCAAGAAAATCGCTCAGGCCAATGGAAGTGGCGCGCAGTGACTCATTGAGCAGAGTCCGGCCGTCACGCCAGGTCAACATCAAAGTGAAAATGGCGCCCGCAATGACCAGCGGGAACCAGCCGCCGTGGAAGAGCTTGAGCAGGTTGGACGCCCAGAACAGGATATCGACCGCAAAGAAAAATCCGGTCGCAGCCACGCACACCAGCAGCGGCAATTTCCAGGCGTAGCGGATCACAAAGAAGGTCAACACGGTGGTGATCAACATGTCCGTGGTGACAGCAATCCCATAGGCCGCCGCCAGATTGCCCGAGGTGCGGAACATGCCGACGGCCAGGACGATCAACGCAAACAAGGTCCAGTTGACCAAGGGCATGTATATCTGGCCGGCTTCCTTGACATTGGTATGCAGAACCTGCAGACGCGGCAGGTACCCCAGCTGCACAACTTGCTTGGTCACACTGAACGCGCCGGAGATAAGTGCTTGCGAAGCGATCACGGCTGCGGCTGTGGCCAGCACCACCAGCGGCAATTGGGCCCAGTCTGGGGCCATCATGAAAAATGGATTGGACTTGGCCGCAGGCTCGGCCAGCAGCAAGGCGCCTTGGCCAAAATAATTCAGGGTGAGCGCCGGCATGGCGATAGTGAACCAGGCGATGCGGATAGGCTTCTTGCCAAAGTGGCCCATGTCCGCGTACAGAGCTTCAGCACCGGTGACGCACAGCACAATAGCGCCGAGCAAGATAAAGGTAAGGCCCGGGTAATGCCAGGCAAACAGCCAGGCGTGCCAGGGGTTGAGCGCCTGCAGGATCTCCGGATGACCCGCGATCTGGTAGGCGCCCAGCACCGCGATCGCGGCAAACCACACCAGCATCACCGGGCCAAAAAACTTGCCAATGCCTGCGGTACCGCTCTTTTGCACGGCAAAGAGCAAGGTCAAGACCACCAGCGTGAGCGGAATGACGTAACTCTTGAATGCGGGAGACACCACCTCCAGGCCTTCCATAGCGCCCAAAATGGTAATAGCGGGGGTGATGACGCCGTCACCATAGAACAGGCAAGCCCCAAAGATGCCGATGGGCATCATGATGTTGCGAATGCGCGGACGGTCCGCCACAGCGCGTGAGGCCAGGGTGAGCATGGCCACCAACCCGCCTTCGCCGTTGTTGTCGGCGCGCAGCACCAGCACCACATACTTGAGGGAAACGATGGTGGTCAATGTCCAGAAGAACATCGACAACACGCCATAAACGTTGTCTGGCGTGAATTCGACGTGGCCACCGCCGAAAACCTCTTTGACCGAATACAGGACGCTGGTGCCAATGTCACCATAGACGACACCAATGGCACCTACAACCAGGGGCACCAATGCGGATTTCGAAGAGGACACAAAAAAAGCCCCATCCGGGCGGACGAAGCGGTGATTTCGAGGAGGGCTATTGTGCGCCAGCTGAGCTAAAAAGGGGAGACATCCAGCGCTTGACGGCGGGCCTTAGGCGTGAAAACAACCAGTTGCAGCCAGCACGTTCTTAGATCCGCTTGACTTTCGCTGCCCGGCTGCGCAACCTTTTGGAATGTTATAGCTCGGCGCCTGGCCGCCAACATAGCCATAGGAGTATTCGGACTGCTTTTTGATACGGGCCTTTGGCAATCGCTACCGTATCCTTGAGAGTTCGCCGCCCTGGAACTCAAATCGCACGCCATCGAACCAGATGAGGTGCTCGAGCGGTTCATGCTTCACGAGAATTCTGTCCTGTGGACGACGCGCTGATTCGGCTTGGAGTCGCCCCAAAACCTCTTCCTCAGAGAGTTCTGCCCACTCATGGATAAGCAGTGTGAACATCAAATCTCGTGCTTGCTCGGTCGAATGGTTCCCAGCTTCGGCGTAAGTGAGCGACGCCGCTCGGTCGATCCATAAATACGCAAACATGCTGCAGGCGAGAAGCGATACGACTAAGGCACCAGTGAGGATGGTCCTTGAATTAAATACGCTTTTCTTGGTCACAAGCCTCCTCCTACCACACCCTGAGCGAATGCGGCTGTAGTCCTGGTTGCCCATTACCTGGCCTTGGACATCCACCACCACCCGCACTCTCCCGAGATGGTCGCGCGCGGTTACAAACAGTTGGTTGACATCACGATTGAGTCGGTCGCTCTTGAGTAACCTACATGTGGTGCATGGCTCCGCTCAGCCCGACCTAATTAGATTTTCGCTTCCATCGTCGCCAGATTAAGAACCCATCAATAGTTAGAACGACCACAAGAACAATGGCAACAGGCCACCATTGACTGCTCATAAAGGAGAAATAAACGGCAAGTAGCACTGCCAACCAAGCCGCCGTTTGAAAGGCGATCTCCAGTATCCATGAACGCGCCCAAGATAGAAAAGGCTTCATTATCAGCGGCAGCTACACGCTGTTCGATTAGGGTTATTCAACGGGGCGCTCGGACAAATAAACCGTTGGTAGTGCGCTGGGCTTGTCTTGAGCCTGCCGAAGGATCGAAGCGTTGCGCAAGGCTTCGACAAGCTCAGCCCGAACGGTTTAGTTCGTTCAAACGCCAGCTCCGCTTGACCAAAACCATAGAAACTCAACGTGAACGGATGGTTGTGAAACCTCGCACTTCGGGAATAAAAATGCCGTTCACCGAGCCCGTCGAAAAGGACTTGCAAGGCGCTTGACCCCTTCGGCAGGCTTGGGACCCATCAAGCTCAGCGTGAGCGTTTTGATATTTCTAAAAGGCGCGTCGATGCCAAAACCGCCCGCCCTCAGCTACGGGGAGCGGTTAGCCTGGGGGAAATAAGTCAACGGGTCGATCCGTTGACCCCGGGTCAGGGGTGTGGCGGTATGTGGCTCGATGGGCTGACCGTCCGTGAAACGCCAGGCACCTTCGACGTATGGCGCTTGGCAGTCTTTGTCATCCGCACGGCAGAGCGCCGTCACGCAGCCGACAGCTTTCCAGTAAGCCAATGCCACGCTGTCTGAAGGCGCGGGATTCGCGGCAGTTCCAGTCGTGCTGCCGTGAGGACGAAAGCGCACCAGATCACCCTTTCGCAAGGGCATCGCCTGACTCTCCTCCATCGACATGAGCGAGATGACACGCAAGCTGCCGCCAGCGCCGTCAGGCACTCGCATGCCAACGGGCTGAATGCGCTGCATGAATTGTTGGTTTTCGGTAGGTAGCTCGGTCCAGCGGCCCTGGGCCTGGGCCGCACGCAGCAATTGGCTGCTTTGCTCTTCACTCAAAACCGAGTCGAGTCGGCCGATGAGGACCCCTGTGTAAGTGCCGTTGGCCAGTAGGTCGCACTCAGAGAGCGGGCAACGATGATTTTCAACTCCCGCAGCCATCGCATGCCCCTGGGGAGCAGCCCACAGCACCACCGCACAGGAGATAACTTGCACCACACGCTTGAACGACCCTTCGCTCAAAAGCCTCACGATGTTACGCATAAACCTTCGTTTTCAAAAACAGAAGATTAGCGTATTTTAGTTACCTTTTTACATTTATCTTTAAAAAACTAATACTTAATTATTTAATTTCAGATGGGTGGCACTCAGACCATGACGTTTTCCGGATCCGTCGCTTCAAGCTCGTAGCTGGCCGCTACCATGGCCAAGCGGCCAATCACGCCGTACATATAGAACCGGTTGGGCGGGCTGGCGCCGGGTTTCACACCCGAACGTGGCAGTTGGTTACCACCCGGGAAGGCCAGGGGAACGAAGTGCGCACCGGGGGCATTGAGATTCTCATCCGCGCCGCGATCTGCATGCACGCGGTAAAAACCACCGACTACGTAGCGGTCTATCATGTAGACCACAGGCTCGGCCACAGCATCGTGAATGCGCTCATTCGTCAGGACACCTTCCTGGATGAGCACGGCACCGCCGGGCATTTGGGGCGCCGTGCGGCCACGAGCTGGCTTGCGGATGAACTGATCGAGATCCTTGGCGTCACGTATGGTCATGATGCCCATGCCGCGCGTACCGCTGTCGGCCTTGACAACCACGAACGGTTTTTCGTTGATGCCGTATTCCTTGTACTTGCGGCGGATCTTCACCAGCAGGGCGTCGGTTTCGCTGCGCAGGCATTCCATGCCGGCCGGTTCATCGATGTCGATCTCTCCGCATGAGGAGAACATGGGGTTGATCAGCCATGGATCGATGCCCAGCAATTTGCCGAAACGCTTGCTGACCTCTTCGTAGGATCTGAAGTGCCGGCTTTTGCGCCGAACGCTCCAGCCAGCCTGCAAAGGCGGTAGCAAGTACTGCTCATGGAGATCTTCCAGAATACCCGGTGGCCCGGCTGAAAGATCGTTGTTGAGCAAAATCGTGCAGGGATCAAAATCTTTCAGACCCAGCCGGTAATTCATGCGGAGCGCTGGCTCCAGCGTGATTTTTTCCCCGTCCGGAAGCTTGATGGACGTAGATTTCTTGAGCGCGGGATCGATCGAGCCAAAGCGCACGCTCAGCCCGGCCATGCGGAAAATCTGCTGCAAGCGCTCCAGGCTGGCCAGGTAGAAGCTGGACGGCTTGCCGTTTTCCGGCACGATCATCAGGCCCCGCGCCTCGGGGCAAATCTTCTCGATGGCCGCCTGAGCCGCCTGCACTGCCAGCGGCAGAATATCTGGCGAGAGGTTGTTCCAGCCGTCTGGATACAAGTTGGTGTCCACTGGCGCCAGTTTGAAGCCAGCATTGCGGATGTCCACCGAGCAATACAGGGGTGGTGTGTGTTCCATCCACTCCAGGCGGAACCAGCGCTCAATCACCGGCGTGGCATCGAGAATGCGCTGCTCCAACTCGTTGATGGGACCGGTCAGAGCAGTAATGAGGTGGGGGACCATGGGCGATTGCGCTTATTGGATTAGCCCACCAGTGTAGTGGGTTTGCCTGTATGGATGATCAGGCGCCCTGTCTTGTTCTATGAACGGATTTCACCTTCACCTAGAACAACCCATTTGAGGGAAGTCAGGCCCTCGATGCCTACGGGGCCGCGGGCGTGGAATTTGTCCGTGCTGATACCGATTTCCGCCCCCAGGCCGTATTCGAAACCATCGGCAAACCGGGTGCTGGCATTGACCATCACACTGGCCGAATCCACTTCACGCAGAAAACGCTGTGCGTGCACGTGATCCCGCGTGAGAATGGCGTCCGTGTGGTGGCTGCCGTAGCGGTTGATGTGCTCCATGGCTTCGTCGAGACCTGCAACCATCTTGATGCTGATGACGGGGGCCAGATACTCCTCGTACCAGTCGCTTTCCTGCGCATCTGAAACCGAGAATGGCGTTGCGCCCGAACGCAGCAGGGCTGCAGACTCGGCATCGCAGCGCATTTCTACACCCTTGGAGGCAAAAACGGCCGCGATGCGGGGCAGGAATGCCTGCGCCACGCCGCGCGCCACCAGGAGGCTCTCCGTGGCATTGCAAGGGCTGTATTTCTGCGTCTTGGCGTTATCGACCACCTTCACGGCGAGATCCAGGTCGCATGAGTCATCGACATAGGTGTGGCAGTTGCCGTCCAGGTGCTTGATGACCGGTACTTTGGCTTCCGCGCTGATGCGCTCGATCAAGCCCTTGCCGCCACGTGGAATGATCACATCCACGTACTGGGGCATGGTGATCAGCTGGCCCACCGCAGCGCGATCCGTGGTGGGTACCAGTTGCACGGCCTCTTGGGGCAAACCGGCCGCAGCCAGCGCCTGGCGCACCAGGGCCGCAAGCGCCTTGTTTGAATCGATGGCTTCAGAGCCGCCGCGCAGTATGCAGGCGTTTCCGCTCTTGATGCTCAGGGAAGCGGCCTCTATGGTGACGTTGGGCCGGCTTTCGTAGATCATGCCGAAGACGCCGATAGGCACCCGCATCTGCCCGACCCGGATGCCGCTGGGTTGCTGCTTGAGCCCGACGATGTCACCGATGATGTCGGGCATGGCGGCGAGCTGCTCGCAGCCCTGAGCGCAGGTTTCCAGAACTTTGGGTGTCAGCTTCAACCGATCGACCATGGGCTCTGCCAAGCCGGCAGCGCGGGCGCGTTCCAGATCCCGCGCGTTGTCGATTTGCAGCGGGTCGGTATGGGCACGCAGCAGCCGCGCCAATTCGCGCAGGGCTTGGTTACGAGCGGCCGTGGAGGCGCGAGCCATGGCACTGGAGGCCTGGCGTGCCTGCACGCCGAGCAGTTGCATGGTCTCGGCGACATTTAGAGCGTTCATGGAGAGATTTTCGCAGAACCGCCGTTTTCGTACCTGAGCAGGTTCTTTGATGCCTGATAAGACGCCGTTCGGTCTACGCGTTCAGCTGGAAAGCAGCTTGCGCGCCAGCCATTGCTGAACGAGGCCCGCAACCTGCTGGCTGTTGGCATCCATCATCAACATGTGCGAGTTTCCCGTTATCCCAAGTTCGGGCAAGGACAGAATGTCCACGCTGGGGTGGCGTGCAGCAAACTCCCTGATGCGCGCACGGATGGAAGGCCACCTTGCATCCGTCTCTATCCTGTCGCCCAGGATGATCAGGGTAGGCACGTCATAGAGGGTGCCGGGCTCAGACGATGCCGGTACAGCGGCCGGCTCGAGTGCGACGACGGCACGAAACTTATCCGGCTGAGCCATGGCCAGGGTCAAACCAAACATCCCGCCCTGGGAATGGCACACCACCACGGACGGCCCTGTTCGCTCAAGCAGGGAGGCATACGCCTCCAGAATCACGCTATCGGTATGGGCCCAGCGCGGCACCATTTGGCGCACCATGCTCGGGAAGGCGTGAGCGGGAAACTGCCCCCCTCGAAAGGCGTGCTGCGTCAGCCCCTGCTCGTCCAGGCCATGGATTCCTTCACCGATACGGAAGCGCTCGAACACAGATTCAGCCGTCTGCGAGATAGGTGCGCCCCAGACGTGATCAGGCGCGTAACCGGCCCGGCCACGTTCGGCGGCATCACACAGGTAGGTATCCCATCCCTGTCTAAGAAAGTAGTTCAGCCATCCCGGGCGGCCATCGGGTGTGGTTTCCCAACAAGCGCCGGTCAAACCACCGCCATGCCAAAGTTGCAGCGGCACGGATGACAATGGTTGCGCAGGAAAGAAATACTGGGCGTACATCTGCCCCACCCAATAGGTGCCATTGGGATCCATGCGTACGGGCTCTCCGCCTGCCGCGAGAACTTTTTTGGTGATGGGCAAATCACTCAATGACAGCGCGGCTCCGCCGACATGGAATGCGCCCATGTCCCGCAGACATAGGGCAGCCCCTTCGCCAGGAGCCATGCCTGGTTGTTCTCTGTCGATGCTCATTCGGCCTTGATGTCGTTCTTGCGAATCACGGCAGCCCAATTGCGAAGCTCCTCAGACATGAAGCGACCCAGTTCTGAAGGCGACATGGGTTGCGTGACCACCCCCAGATCCTCCAGTCGTTTGCCTACGGCAGGGTCTACCAACGCCGCATTGAGTGCCTTGTTCAAGCTCGCCACGATGGGCGCAGGCGTACCTGCTGGCGCCAAAACTCCAAACCAGGGCGTGATCAGGAAATCGCTCAAGCCCTCTTCACTGAAGGTGGGAACATCCGGAATGGTGGCCGCACGCGCCTTGCTGGCCACGGCCAACGCCCTCAGTTTGCCCGCACGAATGCTTTGAAGCGATGCGGGCAGATTGTCGAAGTACATGTCCACCTGGCCGCCAAGCAGATCTCCGGCCACCTGACCAGCCCCCTTATAGGGCACATGCGCAATCTCCACGCCTGCGCGGTTACGCAGCAGCGCCAGAGCAAGGTGCGCCGAGCCACCCACGCCCGATGACGCCGCATTCAGCTTGTTGGGATTGTTCTTGGCATAGGCAATCAGCTCTTTGAGGGTCTTGGCCGGGACCTGGGGATTGATGACCAGGACGCTGGGTACCGTACCCAGCAAGGCCACAGGCTCGAAATCCTTGGCGAGATCAAACGGAGCGGGTTTGTACAGGGATGGGGCCACCGCACAATTGAAGGCACAGACCAGCAACGTGTAGCCGTCAGGTGCCGCCTTGGCCACTTGCTGCGAGCCGATGTTCCCACCAGCGCCGCCACGGTTTTCAACGAGCACCGGCTGCCCCAGTGACCTGCCGACATGCTCACCCAGGATGCGGCTCAGGATGTCCGGCGTTCCACCCGCCGGGAACGGAACGACCAGGCGAATCGGTTTGCTGGGGAAATTCTGGGCCGCCGCCGGAACCGGGGCGAGTGCCAATGTGACCAACGTGGCCAGCGTCACGAAAGCGGCGCTCGATGCGCGCTTGAGAAGCAGGGGGAAAGTCATGTTTGTCTCCAATTGCCAAGTCTTGTTGAATTGATCTTCCATTCAGGACTTTAGGAGGTGGGGCTTTGCGTGTCTAATTATGAAATTGCAAGCAATCCATATCGAATTTGGTATGCAGGAAAACCTGGCCGCGCTAAGACGTCTCGATCTGAACCTGCTCCTGACCTTTGATACGTTGCTATCTACCCGCAGCGCTACCAAAGCGGCAGTGGTGCTGCACAAAACCCAACCCGGCATCAGCCGCGATCTGGCAAAACTGCGTCACGCGTTTGACGATGCCCTGCTCGTACCGGTTAAAGGGCGCTTTGTGCCGACCGAGCGTGCCCTGGCCTTGCACGATGCTGTGAGCGCCGCCCTGCGGGAGCTAGGCAAAGCCCTGGCAGGGGCAGAGACCTTCGAACCCGCTCAAGTCACCGGCGTAGTGAACATTGGCTTGGCCGCTCACCTGGAACTGCTGCTCACCGGCCCTTTGTTGCAAAGGTTGGCCCAGCGCGCGCCGGGAGTCACCCCGATTTTTCACTCCATCCATGGCGAGTTCGATCCTGGACAACTGGATAACGAATCGCAAGATATCGCCATAGGCTTGTTCGCTGATGTGCCCGCAAGGTTCAGCTCCAAGGCGCTCTTCAGCGATGAGCGTGTCGCTGTGATGGGGCCTCGCCACGCGTTCGCGGGCCGCAAACAACTCACACTCGACGACATGGACAAAGCGCGCTGGTTTGCCTATACGCAGATGCACGGGCGGCGAACCAACTTTGACCGCGCACTCAAAGGCACCGGCAGACGAGTCCGTTTTGAAGCCTATATCGCCAGCTTCGAACTCAGTCCTCATGTGTTGATGGAAAGCGACTACGCCACCACGATGCCCGCCTTTGCAGCCATTCTTCACAAAAAGACGTTTCCCCTGACCACCAGTCGGCTGCCTCGGCCGCTGCGCCATGTCACCTTTCGCATGGCCTGGCCAAGACGACAAGACGCGTCGCCCCTGCACCGGTGGCTAAGAGCGGAGATCACTCAACTGGTTACGACGCACATTCAGAGTGGATTGATCCAGCCCTGCGCACCTGAATAGCGGCTTTTGAACGACGGCTTCAATCCACCTTGATGTTGGCCCGTTGAATCAACTCTTTCCATTTCTGCGTCTCTGCCTTCATATACGCTCCGAACTGCTCAGGAGTACCCCCGACTGGCTTCAAGGATTGGTCCTCCAGAAACTTCTGCATATCGGGCGTCTTCAGCGCGGCATTCACGTTCGCATTCAGCTTCGCGACGATGTCGTTGGACACGCCCGCAGGGGCCAGTAGTCCCACCCACGAATACACCTCAAAACCCTTATAGGTGTCTCCGATCGCAGGCACATCAGGCAATGCGGCAATAGGCTCTTTCGATGTGACCGCCAGCGGCCGCAGCTTGCCCGAGCGAATATGCCCGAGCACCGAGGTCACGCTCACGAACATGACCTGAACCTGACCACCAACAATGTCCGTGATGGCAGGAGCTCCGCCCTTGTACGGAACGTGCAGCATCGAGGCGCCCGTGATGGATTTGAAAAGCTCCGCCGTCAAATGGTTGGAGCTGCCCGCGCCAGTCGACGCATAGTTCAGCAGCTCCGGCTTGGCTTTAGCCAGTGCCACGAGTTCACCAACGGTCTTGGCGGGCACAGAAGGGTGCACCAGCAGCACCAAGGGCGAAGTTGCGATCTGCACCACTGGCTTCAGGTCTTTTTCGGAATCAAAAGGCAGCTTGTAGAGCAAGGGGTTGACGGCATGCGTATCGAACGCTGAAAGCAAGGTGTAGCCATCAGGCTTGGCACGAGCGACCTGAGCCGCACCGATGGAGCCGCCCGCGCCCGCTTTGTTATCGACCACGATCGTTTGCCCCAGCGAGGCACTGAGCTGCACGCCCAACTTGCGTGTGACGTTATCCACAATGCCGCCTGCTGGAAAAGGCACCACGACCTGAATCGGCTGGCTGGGATAGGACTGCGCGAACGCCGCTGTGGGGGCGCCCGCTGCCAGAGAAGCCGCCAGCAGTGCCAGCGAGTTGCGAACGAATTGCCTGCGGGGGGTCTGAGCGAGTGTGCGGAACATAGGTAATGCCTCGAGAAAAATAGTTATGACGACGGACTGAAAAATGGCCCCCAGGCTTCCCCACTTCACAAGGTACGCCCCCAAGGGGGCTTTTCATTTTGGGGACGGCCCAGCAATGAAAATAGCCCCCACGCTTCCCCGCTTCACGAGGTACGCTGCCCCCCAAGGGGACACTTTTCATTTTGGGGACGGCCCGGCAATGAAAAGGGTGACCGAAAGCCTCTGGACGAAAGTGTTTACGATCTATTCGTTCAAGATAGCGACCGCACGAACCCATCCTGCGGAGCTGTGCTTGATCTTGATGGGAAAGCAGCTGAGCTGAAATCCGTGGGAGGGAAGCTGATCCAGGTTGGCGAGCTTTTCCATCTGGAAGTAGCCAATATCGCGCCCCGCCTTGTGGCCCTCCCAAATGATGGAAGGGTCCCCGTCTCGTTGAAAGCGCTCCACGACGAATTTGAACGCGGCGTCCCAGCTGTAGGAGTCCGTTCCCACGACGCGCACGCCTCTTTCAAGCAAGTAAAGCGTTGCAGCGCGTCCGAACCCACACGCGCTTTCCCAATAGTCTTCCTGGCCTTGGCGCGCACCCGCACGCGTGTTGGCCACCACAATATCCAGAGGCTGAAGCTCATAGCCGATGCGCTTCAATTCCGCTTCGACGTCTTCCGGCGTGACCACATATCCTGCCTCGAAGTGACGAAAATCCAGCTTCACTCCCGGGCGCAAGCACCAATCGAGCGGCACCTCGTCAATGCCAGGACTGGCACGACCGCCGGGTTGCAGGGCATGGTCTGTGGTGGGGTGGTAGTGCCACGGCGCATCCATGTGGGTGCCCGCATGGGTAGACAGCGAAATCCGCTCCACCGCCCAGGCTTTGCCCTCCGGCAGGGATTCAGGCCCAATGCCAGGAAATAGCTTGCTGAAAAGCGGCCACGATTCATCGTGGTTGGAATATTCAATGGTCGGCCGGTGGTGCGCGGGGGAAGTCGGCTTGTCTTCAAGGGTGACCGACAGGTCAATGATGCGTCGTACCATGATTTGATAGGTTCATGAAAGATGGAGGGGCTTCCCGTGCTGGCCCTGGGTGCCTGCCGCTACGGGTGAAGGACTGCGTGCCTGAAAGCCTGCGACCACGAAGGCCACTAGCTGGCTGAGAATGGCGTCGGAGTCGCTTGTATCGCACGCTCCGCCGGAGATGCGTTGCAGTCGGTGGTGGCCCGCTTCCGATTCACTGACGATGTAGTGCATGGCGCCAATCGCGAATGCGTAGCGCCAGTAGGCATCTTCCTGAGACAAGCCGGGCGTGGCGTGCATGAGTGCCTGCACGAAGTGCTGGGCAGTGGCGTCGTACTGGGCAAAAATGGTGGTGGAGGTGAACTCGCTGGGCAATGCCCGCGCCTGCAACAGCAAGCGGGTCACCAAGCGGGCGTCGCCCGTAGAGTCCAGACTCAGATGAATCGGTGGCGCCACCAGCGAACGAACCACGTGAACGAGCGTTCGCTCCGGCCCCTCAGGCACCGAATTCAGTAACTCCAGGCGCATGCGATTGATAGGGTTGGCCACCGAGGCCAGCACCTCCTGTATGAGCACTTCCTTGGAGCCAAAGTGGTAATGAATGGCGGCCACATTCGTCTGGCTGGCCAGGGTAATTTCTTTGAGCGTGGCTGCCTCGAAGCCGCGCGTGGCAAAGACCCTGAGAGCTGCAGCGATGATCCGCGCCCGGGTCGACCCCTCAGATGGTCCAGAGGGCCCAGACGAGTTGTTTGCCCGTCCCTTCATTCGGATGCCAGTTCCCATTTCAAATTCATATTTGAAATATAAATTTGAATCAGGAAGAAAAAATACGTAAAACTACGTATATGCAGCACTCGATGAGCAGGAACCTGGTTTGGAACGGTCGCGTAAGGGCGTCACGCAGGCGCGCCGATGCGCTCGAGCGGTGACACGCTCGAAGCGTTCTACGGGATGAAGTCGTTCTTTAGGTCACCTAGGCAGGCCACGAATTTCAAGCCAGCGATGCCTGCACAGCCACGATTCGAATGAAGCGACCCAAGAACAAGAGCCGCCCTGCGCCGTCAGCGCCGCCTGCGAGGCTGTTGGGCTAGGAACGTGCGGCCGCGCATGCCCCGCACAGGCCCTGCGCCAGCCGATGAAGCGCTTGCCAGGGCTCTACCGGCCAGCCTGGGCTTTTGAGACCCTTGACGATGCCATCGACCTGTTGAGCCGCATGCAGCAAGTTGGCCAGTGTGGTGTCGCCCAAGTGAGGCAGCACGCGTTCGAACAGGCGCTCGCGCAGGCCCCAGATGCGCTGCTCCCTCAGGGCGACCGGTAGTGGCCGGCCCTCGGCGATGGCGTCTTTGACGCGTTTGAGTGCGCGGATGTCTTCGGACAGGGCGTAGTGCACAAGGACCTCGGCTTCGCCCTCGGCTTTGAGGCCGTCCAGCATGCGCTGCACCCTTGCACGCTGGCCCCCCAGAACCGCTTCGGAAAGCTTGAACACATCGTAGCGGGCCACGTTGAGGACAGCCGCTTCGATTTGCTCAAAACTCAAATCGCCAGCGGGATACAGCAGGCCCAGCTTGGCAATTTCCTGGTGGGCAGCCAGCAGGTTGCCCTCCACCCGGTTGGCAAAAAACTGCAGCGCCCGCTGGCCTTCTTCACCAGCGGCCACCCGCTGGCCTTGCAGGTTCAGACGCTGGGCAATCCACTGCGGCAGCGCGGACCGCTCTATCGAATCAATCTGAAGGGTGACGCCAGAGCCTTCCAGGGCGCCGAACCATGCGCCGCTGCGCGTGGCCTTGTCCAGACGTGGCAGAAGCACCAGCGTCAGGGTGGCGTCGTCTCCTACGGAGCTGGCAGCCATCTGCTGCAGAGCGGCACTACCTTCCTTGCCCGGCTTTCCAGAAGGAATGCGGACTTCCACGATTTGCTTGTCGGCAAACAGACTCAAGGAAGCGCCCGCAGCGAGCACGGCGCTCCAGTCGAAATGGGCACCCGCCACCGTGTGCACCGTGCGCTCACCGTAACCTTGGGCCCTTGCGTGCGAGCGTATGGCGTCCGCAGCCTCTTGCACCAGCAAGGCTTCGTCCCCGTGCAGCACATAAAGCGAGCGCAAGCCCTTGCTGAGGTGATTAGAGAGTTGGGCGACGGCAAGTTGCATGGGCAATAGGATCCAGCAGACTTTCCATAGGGTGGATGAGTCCGCAGAAGCTGATTCAAATCTTGATGGTCGCCAGTCGGCGCAACACCTGCTGCACGACGTCGGCTTGCATGTTGTCGTAGAGCATCAGCGCTTCCGCTTCTTTGGACAAGGCGGCGGTCTCGCTGTAACTCTGATCGATCTGGCGCAGGATTTCCGTGTTGGGAATCACATCACGTCCATCCGAGGTGCGAACCCGAAAGCCGAAACGCACGCGCAGTTGGAACTCGCGCACTTGCCCGGAAGCGTTCAAGCCGACCACGACACGTTCGCGTAAATCCTGCAAACCTTCGAGCACGACGTCCGCCTCATTGCGTTTGGCCACGTCAGAAATGACTTGCACCCGGCCCGTGCCTATGAGTTGCCTGCGCAGCTCGTTGCCGAGCGAGGAGTTCGCTGGCATGGCGATATAGATGCTGCGAAAGCTGAATTCCGGCGGCAGGCGCAGCGCGAAACCACAGCCAGCCAAAACCAGAGGCAAGGGCGCGGCCAATAGAAAACGCCGGCGTGTGTTCACAGAAGTGCTCATAGCACGATATTAACCAGACGGCCTGGAACGATGATGAGCTTGCGAACTGCGGCCCCATTGCTGTGTTTGAGGAAGGTTTCGCTCGCCAGCGCAGTGGCCTCGATCTCTTCCTTGCTGGCCCCGGAAGGCACGAGGATAGATCCACGCAGCTTCCCACCAATCTGCAGCATCAGCTCTATTTCGTCCTGAATCAGCGCAGCGGGATCGGCTTTTGGCCATGGGGCGTCAAGCAACCCCCCTTGCACTGCCGCAAAACCCAGCTCTTTCCAAAGGACATGGGTCAGATGCGGCGTCACTGGGTACAGCACGCGCAACAGTTTGGAGAAGCCCTCCACCTGGGCCGCCACATCTCCGCGCGAACCATCGCCCTTGAAAGCTTCCAGCGCGTTGAGCATTTTCATCGCACCAGAGACAACGGTGTTGTACTGCATGCGCTGGTAGTCGTAGTCGATCTGGCCCAGAACAGTGTGCACTTCATGGCGCAAGGCCTTGGCGGCTTTCGAGAGCACCACCCCATTTTGGGCGGCCGAGCCCGCCAGCAAGGCCACCGCAGCCACGTTTTCCACACTTCTCAACTTGGCGCCGAAATTCCACACCCGACGCAGGAAACGGTAGCTTCCTTCCACTGCGGCGTCATTCCATTCGAGCGTCGCCTCGGGCGGTGCTGCAAACATGGTGTACAGGCGAGCGGTGTCAGCACCGTACTTGTCGATCAGCTCCTGCGGGTCCACGCCGTTGTTCTTGGACTTGGACATGGTGCCCACGCCTTCGTAGTCGATGGGCGTGCCCGCCGGCAAGGCACCCACGGCCTTGTTCAGCTTGGCGCCCACCTGCTTCCCATCGGCGTCCAGCACGGGGTCGATATCGGCGGGCCAGAAATACTCAAGCCCGCCTTTTTCCGTGCGGCGCGAATAGATATGGTTGAGAACCATGCCCTGGGTCAGCAAGCGTGTGAACGGCTCATCGATACTGACCAGGCCGAGGTCGCGCATGACCTTGGTCCAGAAACGAGCGTACAGCAGGTGCAGGATGGCGTGCTCAATGCCGCCAATGTATTGGTCCATGCCGCTGCCGCCCATCTGAGCCAGCTGGTCGCGCATCCAATAACGGGTACCGTCGCCCACCATGGCCTCGGCATTGGACGGATCGCAATAGCGCATGAAATACCACGACGAATCCACGAAAGTATCCATGGTGTCGGTTTCGCGCCGCGCGGGCTGGCCGCAGCAAGGACAGTCCACCTTAAGGAAAGCCTCGCTCTTGTTCAAAGGGTTGCCGCTGCCGTCTGGAACCAGATCTTGCGGCAGAACCACCGGCAAGTCTTTCTCCGGCACAGGCACCGTTCCACAGGCATCGCAGTGGATCATGGGAATAGGCGTGCCCCAGTAGCGCTGGCGGCTGACACCCCAGTCACGCAGGCGCCAGGTGATTTTCTTCTCGCCCAAGCCTTCGTCAGCCAGCGCACTGGCCACCGCATCGACGGCTTCTTTGAAGCCCATTCCGCTGAAGCTGTCGGAATTGATGGTCACGCCACGTTCTTTGTCACCGTACCAATCATTCCACTGCTCGTAGTCATAGTGCAGGCCATCGACGTGCACGACCTGGATGACCGGCAGGCTGTACTTGCGAGCGAATGCGAAATCGCGCTCGTCGTGCGCCGGCACGCCCATCACAGCGCCATCGCCGTAGCTCATCAGCACATAGTTGCCGACCCACAAGGGTACTTCTTCCCCGGTCAGCGGGTGTGTGACCGAAAGGCCGCAAGGCATGCCTTCTTTTTCGCGCAGGGCCAGTTCCGCCTCTGTGGTGCCCCCTTGCTTGCACTGCTCGATGAACTCGGCCAGCGCCGGGTTGGTCCTGGCGGCATGCGTTGCCAGCGGATGCTCCGGTGCAACGGCACAGAAAGTGACGCCCATGATGGTGTCAGCGCGCGTGGTGAAGACGTACATCTGGCCATCCTGGATCAGCTGGCCATCTTCGCCACGGATGTCGTGCGTGAATGCAAAGCGTACACCTTCGCTCTTGCCGATCCAGTTTTCCTGCATCAGCTTGACGCGCTCGGGCCAGCCAGGCAATTTTCGCTGCACGTGCTCGAGCAGTTCTTCAGCGTAGTCGGTGATCTTCAGGTAGTACCCTGGAATCTCACGCTTTTCAACCAGCGCACCGGTGCGCCAGCCGCGGCCGTCGATGACTTGTTCATTCGCCAGCACGGTTTGATCGACCGGGTCCCAGTTGACGACCTGGGTCTTGCGGTAGGCAATGCCTTTTTCCAGCATCTTCAGGAACAGCCACTGGTTCCATTTGTAGTAGCTGGGATCGCAAGTGGCGACCTCACGGCTCCAGTCAATGGCCAGGCCCATGGCCTTCATCTGCCCCTTCATGTGGGCGATGTTGTCGTAGGTCCACTTGGCGGGCGGAACGCCATTCTTGAGCGCCGCGTTCTCCGCGGGCAGGCCGAACGCATCCCAGCCCATGGGCATCAGGACGTTGTAGCCCTTCATGCGCAAATGGCGCGCCAGCATGTCGTTGATGGTGTAGTTGCGCACATGGCCCATGTGCAACTTGCCGCTGGGATAGGGCAGCATGGAGCAAGCGTAGTATTTTTCCTTGCTCGCGTCTTCTCTTACGCGATAGGCGTCCATGGCCTGCCAGTGTGTATGGGCGGCTGCCTCGACCTCGCGGTGGCTGTATTTTTCTTCCATGGGCAAATTGTAGGTGGCGCGCAGCATGAGTTCACGCGCGAAAATCTAGCCGAACTGCTTTCAGCCGGGTTATTTGGCCACAGCTGCGTTTTTACCGCCTCTCAAGGGGCAAAAACAGCCCGGCCGAAAAGTTTTAACGAGCCCGCCACTTTTCGCAGACTCCAAATTAAGGACCTTAGCGGCTGGCTGCTTGACCGGGCGGGGAGGCTTGCACAGGAGCATCGGCCACGAAGCCGATACGGTTCAGGCCCGCCTTCTGGGCCTCGCCCATGACTTCGACCACGCGACCGTAAGGCACCGTTTGATCCGCACGCAATTGCACTTCGGTCTGCGCGTCTGCGCGAGCGGCATCCGTCAGCGCAAGAATCATCTCGTGGCGGTTGACCGGCCTGTCGTTGAAAAAGGTCTGCCCGCTTTTGTCCACCACCAGAGTGACAAACTTGGGTGGATCGCCAGGCTTGGCGGCGTCTGTCTTGGGCAGATCCAGACGGATGGAGCTTGCCAGCAGCGGCGCCGTGATGATGAAAATAACCACCAGAACCAGCATCACGTCCACCAACGGTGTGACGTTGATGTCACTCATGGGCTCGGTGCCCTTGGCACGTTCCAGTCTTCCGAAAGCCATATCAGTTATCCAAGGCGCTGTGCGCCAATCCAGCCGGTGAAACGAGAGAACTCAGAGAGCATGGACTCGCGATTCATCAGTTGTGTGAAGTCAACTCCCGCAGATCACGCGCGAAACCTTCCAGATCCGCCTCGATACGCCCGACGATGCGGCCAAACCAGTTATAGGCCAACACGGCGGGAATGGCCACTGCCAGGCCTGCAGCGGTCATGATGAGCGCTTCGCCCACAGGCCCCGAAATCTTGTCGATGGAAATCTGCCCGCTGCCGGAGATACCGGTGAGTGCATGGTAGATACCCCACACGGTGCCCAACAAGCCCACGAAAGGGGCCGTTGAACCGATCGTGGCCAGCAGGACCTGACCAAAATGCAGGCGATGCAGCACGCCATGCAAGGCATCGCGCAGAACCCGCGTGAGTTGCTGGGCCCGGTCACCTGCGGCAGCCAATGTGCCGATCGCCGGCTTTTGTGTGGCCTCGATCAAAGGCACTACCAGCGCTCCTTGGTCCAGCTTGCGCGCCTGGGCCGCGCCCTCTTCGAGCGAAGGCGCCTGCCAGAAAGCCGCCACAGTAGTGGCCACGTTGGCGCTGGCGCGGCGCAGCAACCATCCTTTGTAGAGTATGACCACCCAGCTTGCAATGGACATCAAGAGCAGCAAGACGGCCACCATCTTGCCGATGGCATCGCTTTGCGAAAAAATTTGTTGCAAATTCATGGAGTTTCAGGTCTCAATCATTAACCGCGGAACGAGCTTGGCTGGGCGGCTTAAGGGGTTGGGTCACTTTAAGTTCAAGACATCAAACATGTCAAAAAGACCCTGACGCTTGTCGCCGAGAAACCGTGCAGCACGCAAGCTTCCTTGAGCGTAGCCAGCCCGGTTGCCTGCCTTATGGCTGATTTCAATGCGTTCGCCAGTACCAGCAAACATCACGGTATGGTCGCCTACGATGTCCCCGCCTCGAATGGTGGCAAAGCCGATAGTCGAGGGGTCTCTCTCGCCAGTATGACCAAAGCGTTCATACACGGCGCAATCTTTCAGGTCCTTGCCCAGGGCCTGGGCAATCACTTCGCCCATTTTGAGGGCTGTGCCACTGGGAGCGTCCACCTTGTGGCGATGGTGAGCTTCAATGACTTCGATGTCATAGCCCGTGGACAGCGCCTTGGCCGCCATTTCAAGGAGCTTGAATGTCACATTGACGCCGACGCTCATGTTGGGCGCCATGACGATGGCAATGTGCTTGGCGGCGTCTGCGATTTCGGCTTTCTGCGCATCCGAAAAGCCCGTGGTGCCGATGACCAGCGCCACGCCCTGCGCGCGGCAGGCCGCCAGGTGCGCCATGGTCGCCTCTGGCCGAGTGAAATCAATCAGTACCTGCGCGCCTTTCAGGCCCGCTGCGAAATCCGAGGTAATGCGAACGCCCGTGGCATGCCCGAGGAACGCGCCGGCGTCCTGGCCAAGAACAGGGCTGTCTGCACGGTCAAGTGCGCCTGTCAACTGGCAGTCGTCAGCGACCTGGATGGCGTCCACCAGCATCTGGCCCATCCGGCCGCTGGCGCCCGCAACCGCGATGCGGTGCCGCGACTGGGAGCCAGCCGCTGTAGCAGAATTTTCCATCAGCGGGGCCCTTCCAATGGAGGGTAGTTGCCCGAAGGTGCGACATCTGTAGCCGGGGCCGCAGCGGGCGCATCTGAAGCGGCTCGAGCCGGGAAGTTGGCCAGTTGGGCTTCAGTAGCCTCCAGAACGGGCACCTTCACGTCTCGTTTGCGGCTGATGCGCTGAACAAACTCAGTTTCGCTGGGCATGTCGTCGCCCTCGAAACGCGCCAATGTGTCGCCTTCAAAATACACCGTCAGGCGGAAGTTTTGCGGCTCTACGCCTTGGCGTCGCAAGGAAAACACGTAATCCCAGCGATCACCGTGAAAAACACTGGCGAGCAAAGGGGTACCCAGGACGTCACGCACTTGAAGGCGTGTCATGCCAGGCTGCAATGCGGCCACCTGCTCCTTGGAGACAAAGTTCCCCTGCACCACTTCTGGTTTATAGAGCGTTATGGCGTCAGCCACACCTAGTGTGGCACGGTTAAAACTGCTGCAGGCCGTCAGTGTGACGGCCAGCGCGGCGGTCATGCTGACCACCATAAGCGTCCGCATGGTCCGCAGAGGTTCGCGGACAAGGGTTTGGGGCGATGGAGACATTGATCCCAGCTCATGCACAATACGGCTGGACATTGTAGCGGCGACAGAATGGATAACATTGACGAACTAAAGAGTACGGGCCTCAAGGCCACCTTGCCTCGGCTCAAGATTCTGGAAATTTTCCAGAAGGCCGATCAGCGGCATATGACGGCCGAAGACGTCTACCGCTTACTGCTGGCCGATCACTCTGATATCGGCCTGGCGACGGTTTACCGCGTGCTCACGCAGTTCGAGCAGGCTGGCATTCTTAGTCGCAACCATTTCGAGACCGGCAAGGCCGTGTACGAACTGCGTGAGGAACAGCATCACGATCACCTCGTGTGCCTGGATTGCGGCCACGTGGAAGAGTTCTACGATGCCGAGATCGAAGCACGCCAAAACGACGTGGCCAAGCTCAAGGGCTTTGTCATTGCCGATCACGCGCTCAGCCTCTACGCCAACTGCATCAAGACTGGGTGCCCGCACAGGGCCGTCAGGAAGTAACGCCAAGCGCTCTGCTTGTGTGCTTTTCTGGTCGACTGAAATTGCTGACAGGGCCGACGCGGTGGGGGGACTGTTGTAGCTTCGCTGGGGCGTGCCGGAAGCAGGGGACTATTTACTGGGAGGCCAAGCTCCGGCTTGGCAATTTCGGGGACTCCTGCAAGCGCTGAATAGCCAAGCTGGAGCTTGGCGCTCCCAGGAGAACAGCCGGCAGCAGAAAGAAACGGCAGGCCACCGGTGGCCTATTCGCCGCCTTTTTCCATCGCCCGCCGATGCCGCTCCACGAATTCCTGATAGGTGTCCACGCCGCGCAGTTGCAGGATGTGGTTGCGCACCGCAGCTTCAACGAGCACAGCGATGTTGCGCCCGGCCACCACCTGGATCACAGCTTTCTGGATTTGTACGCCCAGCACTTCCTGGGTGAGTGGCTCGTAGGGCATGCGTTCGTAGTCACGCTCCATGGTCTCACGGCGCACCAGATGCACGATCAGGCGTAAGCGCATGCGCCGGCGCACTGCCGCTTCTCCAAAGATGGCACGGATATCGAGCAAACCGATGCCGCGAACTTCGAGCAGGTTCTGCAACAGCTCAGGGCAACGCCCTTCGATGGTGGTTTGGTTGATTCGAAACAGGTCGACAGCATCGTCGGCTACCAAGCCGTTGCCGCGCGAGATCAGCTCCAACCCCAACTCACTCTTGCCAAGCCCGGATTCACCGGTGATCAGCACACCCAGGCCGAGGATGTCCATGAAGACGCCGTGCATGGTGGTGCGATCGGCAAAATGCTTGGACAAATAGGCGCGCAGTACGTCGATGACGAATGCAGCCGATTCCTGAGTGGCAAATAGCGGAATCTGGGCCCGTTCACAAAGAGAAACAAGGGCATCCGGGGCGCTTTGGCCATCACAGAGCACCAGCACGGGTGGCTCCAGTGTGACGATACGCGAAATGCGCCGTGCACAGTCTGCAGCCGAGCCATTGCTGAGGTAGGCCACCTCTCTCTCTCCCAGGATTTGCACCCGGTAGGGATGGATGTAGTTCAAATACCCGACCAGATCGGCACTGGAGCGCGCAGCCCTGACGGCAACTTCATCGAACCGGCGCTCGGGCGATCCCAGGCCTGCGACCCATTGCCAGCGCAAAATGGCGCGGTGGTCCTCGAACAGTACGTCAGCGCTGATGGCGGAGGGCTTCATGGCAAAGAAAAGCGTGTGCCAGCGCCCGACAAGCCCACGCCCGTGCTCATGCTGCGGGTAATGCGGGTTGCCAGTCGGCGATCAGACTGTGAAGCGATTCGACACTTGAAGCGGACTTTATTTTCTCGCGCAAGCCGGTATCACTCAGCAGTTCGGCGATCTCTGAGAGGATCTCCAGGTGCTTTTGCGTGGCCGCCTCAGGGACGAGAAGAAAGATCAGCAGGCGCACAGGCTGCTCATCCGGAGCGTCAAAGCCGATGGGCTGAGTCAGCTGCAGGACGGCGGCCATAGGCGCCTTCAGGCCCTTGATTCGGCCGTGGGGGATGGCTACCCCGTGGCCCAGGCCCGTGGAACCTAAGCGCTCGCGCGCGAAAAGACTGTCGGTGATCAAGGCACGCGACAAGCCATGCAGGTTCTCAAATAGCAAGCCCGCCTCTTCAAAGGCGCGCTTCTTGCTGGTGGCATCAACGCCAACCAGTACCTGTGAGGCGGGAAGAATGGACGCAAGTCGGTTCATGGGTTCGACGCGAATTATGCTCCCTGTACGCCAGGATGACAGCCGGCCAACATTGCCAATACCTGCTCCAGCTCCAGAAACCGTGAAAAAAGAAAGCCGCCCGGCTGCCCGCGGCGGCTTACAAGATGGAGTCTACAGTCTTCGCTCGTTGTTGTAATAATATCCTACATCAAATGCTTGGCAGCCGCATGATCATGGGATTGCAGCTTGTCCTTGTGGCGCACCACCTGACGGTCTAGTTTATCCATCAGATCGTCCACTGCGGCATACAGATCCTCGTGAGCGCTTTCAGCAAACAAATCGTTTCCTTTGACACGAATGTTGCATTCCGCTCGTTGACGTTTGTCTTTTTCCTTCTGATTTTCAACTGTCAGGAGGACTTTCACGTCGACCACCTGGTCGAAATGCCGGGTTATCCGGTCCAGCTTGCCGGTTACATAACTGCGTAACGCGGGGGTGACTTCAAGATGGTGTCCACTGATCGTCAAGTTCATGAAGAGCCTCCTTTGGCCTCAGGGTGAAACAGACTGCCCTGCGTAACGGCTGGGCAACCACGGAAAAAATTGCACTCACGTCAAACTCTGGTCACTTAGAACCACTATGCCTGTGAAACCAAGCAAAAGCAACCCGCCCTATCGGTCAGGAGGGTCATGTGGCGATGCCATAATCGCCGGCTGTTTCGTTCGTCGCGGATGCTTGGCCTGAGAGCGTGTTCAAAGTCTCCTCGCGCGGAGACTTTGAAGACGCTCTGAGGAACTTTTTCTCCGGACTTCGCGCTGAAATCGCCCGTTCTTGACGTTTCTCTCTCCGGACAGAGACTAGCTAACGCCCACTATTGCCAGAGTTCGTCCACGCCGAGGGAACCATGCTCAACATCTTCACGCTCACCAACGGGCGGCTGTTCCAGGAAGAGATCGAGTCTCTGGAAGAGCTTTCTCAGTTCCGCCCCATCTGGGTTGACCTCGAAGACCCCACGCCCGAGGAAAAGCGCTGGATCAAGCAGTACTACGGCCTGTCGATTCCAGAAGATGCGATGGACGAGGACATTGAGGAATCCGCACGGTTTTACGAAGAAGATAACGGCGAACTTCACATCCGAAGCGACTTTTTGGTTGCCGACTGGGACGAACCTCGCCAGGAACGCGTGGCTTTCATCCTGAACCTCGTCAATGAAAACCTGCGCAGCCATGGGGTGCTGTTTTCGATTCACGACGAGTCGGTACCCGCATTTCGCCTGCTGCGCATGCGCGCCCGCCGCATGCCTGGCTTGCTGGCCGACGCCAAGGAAGTGCTGCTCAAGCTCTACGACGGCGATGCCGAATATTCCGCCGATACATTGGAAGGCATCTACGACGAGCTGGAGATGGCCAGCAAGAAAGTGCTCTCCGATAACGTGACCGACTCTCTGGCCAGCGAAGTGCTCGCAGCCATAGCCAGACAGGAAGACCTGAACGGCCTCATCCGGCGCAACGTGATGGATACCCGCCGCGCAGTGAGCTTTCTGATGCGCAGCAAGATGCTGGGTGCAGAGCAGTTTGATGAGGCCCGACAGATTCTGCGCGACCTGGACTCACTCGATGGTCACACGACCTTCCTGTTCGACAAGATCAACTTCCTGATGGATGCCACCGTCGGTTTCATCAACATCAACCAGAACCGCATCATCAAGCTGTTCTCCGTGGCCAGTGTGGCCCTGCTTCCTCCAACACTGGTGGCCAGCATCTACGGCATGAACTTCAAGCTCATGCCGGAGCTGGATTGGCAGTTTGGCTACGCCTGGGCCATCGGCGTCATGATCGCCAGCGCGCTGCTTCCCATGTGGTATTTCAGGCGTCGGGGCTGGTTGAAGTAGGCCCCCACGCTACCCTGCTGCGCATGGTCCGCTGCCCCCCGACGAGGGGGCCGTCTTTCATCTTGGGGCGGCCCGGCGATGAAAGTAGGCCCCCACGCTACCCTGCTGCGCATGATCCGCTGCCCCCCGAGGGGGCCGCTTTCATCTTGGGGCGGCCCGGCGGTGAAAGTAGGCCCCCACGCTACCATGCTGCGCATGGTCCGCTCCTTGCCCATGAATTGCGTTAGCGCAGCGACGCAAAATACCGCGCCGGTGGTTTACCCAGCGATTTCTTGAACATCGTGATGAAGGCCGTCACCGAGTCGTAGCCGAGGTTGCTGGCAACCTGCTGAACCGGAGCGCCTTCCGCCAGTTGCCGCAGGGCGACGATCAGATGCCATTGTTGGCGCCACCGACCGAAGCTGAGCCCGGTTTCGCGTTCTACCAGCCGCGCCAGCGAGCGACCACTGAGCGCCAGTTGGTCGGCCCACTGCACCAGCGTACGGCGATCTGCGGGGTCCATCTCCCAAACGTCTGTAATGGTGCGGATTTTGGGGTGGTCCGAGATGGGCAGATGAAGTTGCTCGACGGGCGCCGTGGCCAATTGTTCGAGGAGCACGGCGGCGACACGCGCAGCGGCCCCCTGCCTGGGATAGGAAAGGCCCTGCTCGGCGAGATACAGGATGAGCTCCCGGACCATGGGACTTATCACCAGGGTGCAGCACTTGTCGGGCATCTGCGAAGCCTGTGCTTCGACAAATAGAAAACAGATGCGCGCATTGTTCGTGGCGCGGTTGCTGTGAGGCATTCCCCCTGGGATCCACACTGCGTGATGGGGGGGCACCATCCACTTCGCTTTGGAGACCTCGCACACCACCCCACCACGCAAGGCCATCACCAATTGCCCCTTGCGGTGCTGATGCACCGGTTGCTCCACATCGTTGTGGGCCACGTCCAAAAGTAGCGCCGCAGCCGCGCAATCTGCCGCGTCCGGATCGAAACGCTGCAGCGATTGGTTCAGGGCAAGGCTGATTGTCACTATTTGGATATTAATTGTCTTTTCTTCTCTATTTGATCAAAAAAAGATAAATAAAGTCAGATCAGCCCCCCAATGCAGAGAAAGCTTGCACATGCACGCCGTGTCCTATCGAAATTCAACTAGCAAAACCTTGCTGCTGATTGGCATCTTGCTCATCGCGGCCAACCTGCGTGCCCCGATCACTTCATTGCCTCCGCTGCTAGCGCCTATTCAGGCCCATTTCGGACTGGGAACCACGGCAGCGGGTGCGCTGACCACCCTGCCCTTGATTGCGTTCGCCCTGCTGTCGCCTTTGAGCGCGACACTGGCGCGCCAATTCGGGCTGGAACGTACGCTTTTTACAGCTCTGCTCGTCATTGCGCTGGGCATTCTGCTGCGCTCCGCAGATGCCTTGTGGTGCCTGTATGTCGGCACCAGCTTGATAGGCGTGGGTATCGCGGCCGGCAATGTCTTGCTGCCCAGCCTGGTCAAACGGGACTTTCCCAACAGCATTGCCGCGCTCACAGGAGCTTACGCCCTGTCAATGGGCGTCGCTGCGGCGCTAGGCTCAGCCGCCGTCGTTCCTCTGGCTCAGTCAGTGGGATGGGTAGGCGCGCTTGCAAGTCTGCTGATACTGCCGCTGGCGGCCCTGGCTGTCTGGACAACTCAACTTCGCGGCCACACCCTACCGACTTCCGATGCGCCGGCAGCAATGGATGCAGGCAAGGTCTGGCGCTCGCCACTGGCCTGGCAGGTTACGCTGTTTCTGGGGCTCAATTCAACCGTCTATTACGTTGCCGTTAGCTGGCTACCCACTATCCTCACCGACTCCGGCCTGTCGCCTGCCGAAGCGGGATCCCTGCATGGCGTGCTCCAACTGGCGACAGCTGTGCCAGGCCTGCTGCTCGCGCCATTGTTGCGCGGCAGGCGCACTCAAAGCCTGCCTGCTGCAGCGGTAGCCGGCTTCTCGTTCGTTGCTCTGCTGGGGTTTCTGATGGCGCCACAATTTGCGCTCATCTGGTCGATTTTGTTCGGCATTGGAACCGGCGCGAGCATCATTTTGGGACTGTCCTTCATGGGTCTTCGTACTGACAATGCAAGTCAGGCGGCCGCGCTTTCAGGCATGTCGCAGTTCGTAGGCTATCTGCTGGCTGCGGCAGGGCCCATGGCCATGGGCGCCCTGCACGATGGACTGGGCAGCTGGCATGTGCCGCTGGGCTTGTGCGCCGCCGTTGCGCTGGTGGCAGCGTTCATGGGCGTGCTGGCGGGCAGAGATCTGAAGATTGGCGCGTGAGACGCGCAGCCCAATAGGGCGCGCGGCCCTGGCCAGTTCGGTAAGAACATCGAGCGCTAAGATCGGGATCGGGATGGCCCCAGCACAGGGACGCCGAAGCTCCGAAGCTAATTTTCTCTCATCGTCCACGCGGTGCGACTCGGCCAAGTCATACAGTGCAGCCTCGTCAACCCAGCCCGTGCGTTGGACGCGCCGATCAGCCAAGCCAGACGTTGCAACTGGATGATGGGGTATACAGCGTGTTCTTCCCACGTGAACAGTTGACCGGGTTCATACGAGGCATTGCGGACTGGTTGCCACTATCGGCGGCGATAAATCTGGTGAGGCCGCTGCTCCTGGACCAATGGCCCGAGAGCGCCTGCCGCCATGCCGCAGTCTTGGCGTTCTACACGATCGCGGCTTTCTGAATCGCCCTGGCCCTTGCGCGCAAGCGCTTCAAAGGTTAGCGGGCCAAGCGGAAATCGCAGCAGCTCTGCGCCTTAGGAGGCCGTCGCCCCATATTCCGAGATTCGCCTGAGGATCTCCTGCGCGTACTCTTCGAGCTTGCGCTGATGCGAGACGAGGAGATTGGCTGTCATCAGCCTGCCGAACGTGGTCAGGCCTAGTACGCCCAAAATATCCTTTCCCTGACCAATAGGCACAGCGATCGTTGCACTTTCTCCGTTGCGCAAAGGCAATCGAAGTCCGTAACCCTGGCGCCGGGTGATGTCGACCTTTTGCAGAAAAAGCCTCTGGATAGCCCTTGGGTTCTGAGCTTGCGTCATCAGCGTCTCCACCAGAATTTCGCGTTGAATTTCATCGCAATGCGCCAAGTAAGCATTGCCCATGGCCGATTCGAGCAGGCCCAGGCGATGTCCCACCGTGGTGGCCTGCACCGCTAACGGGCTATAGGGCATGGTACTGAATCGAACCAGAATGTTGAAGTTATCGAGCACACCAATGGCAAGCGGCCACCGAATTTTCTTCGTGGTTTGCCGAAGATAAGGCGCAGACACTTCCAGTAGCTGGCTGCGTTCGGTATAGCCGCTAGAAAGCTCCAGGACCTTGGCAGTCAACCTGTAGTTCTTGCTTCCCGCATCCACGGCAACAAAGCCTGCGCTCTTCAGAGTTGCCAGCAGCCGATGTATCGTGGCTTTAGGAAGCTGGAGCGTCCTATGAAGATCACTAATGGCCGAAGCATCGTTCTGGTTCAACTCCCTCAGCAAATCCAGTGCGCGCACGGCAGCCCTCACTTCTCCAACCTCGTTCGCCTTGAGCATCAAATACCTCGCACCCCCACTCGTTCCACCACGCGGAACAATTCAAGGAAAATAACTGAGTTTAGCCAAGGCCATCCTACAGTCGCCGCATAGGGTCTCCAGTCACGGGAGAGCCTGAAACTCATAGGGGACATAGTGATGGCACCAAGTTCAAGAACGCGTTCTCGATGCATCAACATCGGGCTCAAAATTGCACTCTTCCTTGGCATGGCTGGCGCTTTTGTGAGCGCACACGCCCAGACATATCCTGATCGCCCCATCAAGTTGGTTGTGGCGTTCGCGGCCGGGGGCGCCAGTGATGCTCTTGCCCGATCGGTAGCGCAGGAGGCTTCCCAGAAGCTTGGGCAATCCATAGTGGTTGAGAACATTGCTGGCGCCGGAGGCAGCGTGGCTGCGAGGACCGTGGTCAGGGCTCCTGCGGACGGCTATACGCTGATACTGGGAAGCCCTGGCAGCATGATCATCAATCCGTTGCTGCAGCCGAATCTTCCCTACGACCCCCAGCAGTTCACGCCAGTCAGCTCCCTCGCCCGTATCAGCTATGCACTCATGATCCGCCAGGGATTGGGCGCAAAAAATGTCAGCGAACTGGTTGCTCTCTCGAATTCCAAGCCACAAGGCCTAACCGTGGGTTCAGCTGGCACAGGTTCAAACACCCACTTGGTCGCGATGGCGTTCATGGCCAGTACAGGAGCTAAAGTTCACCACATACCGTACAAGGGAACGGCACCAGCGCTGAACGACTTGATGGCAGGGAACATCGACATGCTGTTCGACTCCGTTCCAGTGGTGATTCCTCAATTGCAAAACAGCAGAGTGATCGTGCTGGCAGTGACAGGTGCGCAGCGCGAGACTGCCATGCAACAGGTGCCCACCATCGCGGAAAGTGGCTGGCCCAACTTCACCGCCAATAACTGGTTCGGAATCTTTGCCCCGCCCAAGACACCTGCCTCCGTGGTGGAAAAGCTCAATCAGGCCTTGAATGCTTCTCTGCAGGATCCCAGACTTCGCTCACGCTTGCAGGCCAACGGCAATAGACCTGCCGGAGGCTCCCCGAGCGAATTGAACAAGCTCGTGCAGGACGAACGAGCCAGCTACCAGACGCTGATCAAGAGTTCGAACATTTCGCTCGAATAACGGGCATAGCGCAATCAGCGCGAAAGCACCCCTGCTTCCCCGCGCCCTTCATCACCGAAAGCGACGCTGCCAGGATCTTGCCTGCCTCGTCCAGAGAAAGAAAGAAATGAAACTTGCAAGCTTCGAATACCAGGGCATCGCCGGTATTGGCGTCGTCAGTGCTGACAACGATTCGATCTCACACCTCAACCCCTTGTTGGTGCAGAAACTTGGTTTTAACCCTCAGTGTTCGATGATGGACCTTATCGAACACGCCCCAGACTTCGCGCAGAAGCTTTCTGGTTTGGACATTGCGGCCGCACCCAGGCTGCCCATGGCTGCTGTGCAACTCAAGCCGCCTGTGCGGCGCCCTTCCAAGATCATTTGCCTGGCCTTGAACAACAGCGCCAATAGCGACCGCATCATGAAGGGGCCTTCCAGCCCTGCGTTTTTTACCAAGCCCGCCAGTGCCTTGATAGGGCATCAGGAAGCCATAGAGATTCGCCCCGAAGATGGACGTACACACCCGGAACCTGAGCTGGCCTTGATCATTGGCAAAGGCGGCAAGAATATTCGCGCACAAGATGCCTACCAGCATATCTTCGGCTACACCGCTCACAACGACATCACGAGCGCGAAGATGCGTACCGACGATACTTTTTTCTATCGCGCCATACACCCCAAGAATGGCACTCTGGAAATCGAATACCTCGATACCTGGGTGACCTACTCCGGCCGCTACAAGGGAGCCGACACTTACAGCGCGCTCGGCCCGTGGCTGGTGACGGCAGATGAAATCAGCGATCCTCATGACCTGGACATTTCCTGCCACCATCAGGATACGCTGATCACCTCTGACAATACGCACAACCTGACCCACAAGACACCCGAGGTCATTGAATACGTGTCGCGGTACGTCAGCCTGTGGCCCGGAGATGTCATCTCTTTGGGCACCGCCTTGAAAAAATCAGGTGGAGGTGGCGCGGTTCAGAACGTCGATCTATTCAAATCCGGCGGTCCGGTATCCGTGACCATTCAAAAGATTGGCAAGCTCGAGAACCGCGTCATGCGCCTGGAACAGCAGTCGGATCAATAAATGCGAGCCCCTATATGACATACAAAACGCTGACCAGCGCATTCTTGAGCGTCGGCATGGTCGCACTTGCGGCCTGCTCCACTGGGACCACAAAAACGGCTGAAACCACCGCTCAACCAGTGTCTTTGCTAGCGTCAGGCGCATTCACCAACGCCCACGCCGAACTTCAACCGCTCTACCTAAGTGCGATAAGTGCCCCTGTTAAAGCCGAATTCGGATCATCGTTGGCTTCAGTCAGTACATCGGTACCCGCGCGCTTGCAACGCGGCGAGAGCGCTGATGTGGTTCTGATCTCAAAGAGCACATTGAATGATCTCGTTAAGAAGGGACATGTGCAGGCGGGAACACAGGTCGATCTGGTGCGCTCATCGATCGGACTGGCAGTTCGGGCCGGAAGCCCCATCCCCAGTATCAAGACGGTGGATGAGTTCAAACAAGTCTTGTTGAACGCAAAATCCATCGCCTACTCCGCCAGCTTGAGCGGCGTTTACTACGAGAAGGAACTGCTGAAACGGCTTGGGCTGCAAGCAGATATCCTGCCAAAAAGCAAGAAGGTCATTGGCGAAAAAGTGGGACAAGTGGTCGCAAGAGGAGAGGCCGAAGTCGGAATACAGCAAGTCAGCGAGCTTGTGTCCATCGCTGGGATCAGCCTTGCTGGAAAAATTCCTGAGTCTGTTCAGCAATACACGGTCATGTCGGCGGGGATCTCAACCAAAGTGACCAACCCCTCAGGCGCCAAAGAACTGCTGGACTTCTACAAGAACTCTCCGGAGGCTCACAAAATCTATATACGCAACGGGCTGGAGCCTGCGGGCAAGTGAGCACGCTGGTCAGTCCGGAACATGCCGTCCCTCCTGTGCTTCATTTTCGCGCTGTCGGCATAGCCGAAAAATAGCCCCCACGCTTCCCCCGCTTCGCGAGGTCCGCTGCCCCCCGAGGGGGTGCCTTTTATTTTGGGGCGGCCCGGCAATAAAAAAAAGCCCGCACGCGGCGGGCTGAATTTGTCCCCTTGGAGAAACCCACTCGGCGCTGGACCTGGCGCCGAGCTTGAACGAGTTACCTGTTGTAGGCAGTTTCCCCGTGGCTGCTGATGTCAAGACCTTGACGCTCTTGCTCTTCGGTGACACGCAGACCCACCACCATATCAACGACTTTATAAGCCACGAACGAGACCACAGCGGACCACACCATGGTCAGCAGGACGCTCTTGATCTGGATCCACACTTGTGCGCCCATGGCGAAGGTGTCAGGCGTCAAGCCGCCCGTGCCGCCCAGGCCCTGTGCCGCGAACACGCCGGTCAGGATGGCACCGATGATGCCGCCCACGCCGTGGACGCCGAAGACGTCAAACGCATCGTCAGCACGGAGCATGCGCTTGAGGCCACTCACGCCCCACAGGCATACGAAGCCCGCGATCGCACCAATCACGATGGAGCCCATGGGACCCACGAAACCGGCAGCTGGGGTCACGGCCACCAGACCTGCCACGGCACCGGAAGCGGCACCCAGCATGGAGGCCATGCCTTTGTGCAGCGACTCACCAATGCACCATGCGAGGGTTGCAGCGGCTGTAGCCAGGATGGTATTGATGAAAGCCAGGCCAGCGTTGGCATTGGCAGCACCTGCCGAACCTGCGTTGAAGCCGAACCAGCCTACCCAGAGAAGCGATGCGCCAACCATGGTGAGTGTGAGCGAGTGCGGAGTGAACGCTTCACGTCCGAAGCCGAGTCGTTTGCCCAGCATGTAGGCACCGACCAGACCGGCGACACCGGCGTTGATGTGCACCACGGTACCACCAGCGAAATCGAGTGCGCCGTCCTTGCCCAGCAAACCACCACCCCAGACCATGTGCGCAATCGGCAGATAGCTGAATGTGAACCACAGCACGGAGAACAGCAGCACGGCGCTGAACTTGATGCGTTCGGCAAACGAGCCGACGATCAGTGCCACAGTGATGGCCGCAAACGTGCCCTGGAACGAGATGAACACGTACTCAGGAATGGTCGCCAATGCGCCGAAGGTCTCTTGCGACACACCCTTGAGGAAGAGCTTGTCGAAGCCGCCGTAGAAGTTGCCTTCACCGCTGAATGCCAGGCTGTAGCCGTAGACTGCCCACAGGATGCTGATCAGCGAGAAGATGACGAACACTTGCATCAGCACGCTCAACATGTTCTTGCTGCGTGCGAGGCCGCCGTAGAACAGTGCCAGACCCGGGATGATCATCAAGATCACAAGCAGGGTAGAGGTGAGCATCCAGGCAGTGTCGCCTGAGTCCACCTTAGGTACAACTGCTGCTGGGGCGGCTGGCGCTTCAGCGGGCGCGGCAGCGACTGCTGCAGACGCCAGCAGAATCTCTACAGCACGAGCTTCGTCAGCGCTGCCCACTTTGGTGGAGTCTTCGGGCTTTTTAAGCTCGATGGACGCTTCAGGCACGCCGGCACTCTTGAGTGCGTCGCGCACCGCGAAGGCGCGATTCTTGGCCAGTTCAGCGTTGGCCGCGGGATCACCAGACGTGTCGGTGTAGCCCGATACCAGGAGCTTGGCGCCGCTGTTGGCCGCCACGTAAGCTGCAGCGCCCTTGACGACATCCTGGCCTTGCGGACCCACTTCTGCCGCACCGGTTTCAAACAACACCTTGGACGCGGGGAAATCCGCTGCCATGGTGGACACACCGGCGAACATGGCCAGCGCGAAAAGGAAGAATGAAAATATACGTTTCATGATGCTGTCGCTCCAGATAATCACAGGGCGTCGACGCCGGTCTCGCCGGTGCGGATACGCACCACTTGCTCAATATCGGTGACAAAAATCTTGCCGTCGCCGATCTTGCCGGTACGTGCCGAAGACTCGATGGCTTCGATGGCACGGTCGACGATGGAAGCGTCCACCGCAGCTTCGATCTTCACTTTGGGCAGGAAGTCGATAACGTACTCAGCGCCCCGATACAGCTCGGTATGGCCTTTCTGCCGACCAAATCCTTTGACTTCGGTCACAGTGATACCTTGTACGCCCAGTGACGAGAGCGCTTCTCGCACTTCGTCCAGTTTGAAAGGCTTGATGATGGCGGTGATCATTTTCATGATGCTTTTCTCCAGTTGAATGCCGCTGGGCGATCAGAAGGTGTACTTGACGCCGACGACCAGGCCTGTACGGCCAGTGAAGCGGCCAGAAGGCGTGACGTAAAGAGATTTGTCGGCGTCGGTTCCGACAATGGCAGCGCTGGCTGTAAAGCCATTGCCGAAATCCTTGCCGACAGTGATGGAGTAGTCCGTGTAGGAGGCTGCACCATTGTTTTTGATCCACTGGCGGCCCACGTGCGGTGTCACGGACCAGCCATTGCCCAGATCGAAGGCCGCGGAAACATCCAGGTAGCCACTGTTCTTGCTGTTGTCGAAGCCGAACAGGTTGGTCACCGAGTGCGAGTACTTCACTGTGAGCATTTGCCAGGTCACCGCGCCGTAGATCTCGGTGGTGTTGGGGCTGATGGACAGCTTGTGATCGGGGTACATGTAGCGCAATACGCCGACGTCATAGCCGATAGGGCCGGCTGTGCCTTTGTAGCCGCCGTAGACGTCCCATTCAGCCGATGCATCGCCACCGGCATCCTTGATCCACTGGATGGAGGTGAGCCAGGTGCCGACGTAGAAGCCGCTGGCATGCGAATAGTCGGCGCCGGCAGAGATAGCTGGCTTGAGGCGGCTTTGTGAAATTCCGCGGTAGCGGTAGTCGCTGGTCAGCGCGGCGTTAAAGGACAGAGAGCTGGCTGGTGCGGCAGCAGGTGCGCTTTCGGCCGGTGCTGCAGCGGTCTGGGCAGACGCGCCGAATGCGGCGGTCAACAGGGCCAGGCCAGCGATGAGTTGATGCGATTTGTTGAATGCGGCGGTCATGCTTACTCCAAAGGGTTGTCGGGGACTCCGCCATACCTTAAGCAGGGAGCATGCCAATTCGCATTCAGAGGTGTATGAGGCGATTCAAAGTGATCGAAAGTCTTGAAATGCACCGATTTGGTGCTATGAGATAAAAGGGTGCATGCTTTTTTGGGGCATGGATTCAGAAACTGGGGTTAACTGGTTGTTACGGGATGCCCTAAAAAGGTGTGGGGTGGAATTGCTGGCAAATGTGCAGATGCCGGTCGCCTCGAATCGTCCAAGCGAGGATCCGAAGAAGGCTTTGACTATGGGGGTTGCGGTGCTTCACATCGACCTTCTGTGTAATAACTTAGGTCGGAGGCCGGGATGTGCGCCCGGCGGCGCACCTACTTCTTCTTTGCTCCGCCACCGGATGGCCGGCCCCTCGCTCTGCGCTCCTCAGCACGTCCAGAGGGGTGGGAGACCCATACAGGCCATTGCTGCGCTCGGCCCTCCAATAGGTAGTCGCTGCGACTACGTTGACCAGACCTTTAATCGACAGTAATTTTGGCGATCTTGACGATGCGGGTGTACTTATCGACGTCTTTCTGGATGTGCGCCACAAAGTCGGCTGAGGTGCCGCCAGCAGGGATCAGGCCCTGGGTTGCGAATTGATTGCGCATGGCGGGCACTTTCAAGGCGTTGACGCTCTCTGCGCGCAGCTTCTCGATCGCCGCGGCAGGAGTGCCTGTAGGCGCGAACAGACCGAACCAGGCGCTGGCTTCATAGCCTTTGACACCTGCCTCATCCAGCGTGGGGATATCGGGCAAGGAAGGTGCGCGGGTTGCGCCGGACGTCGCCAGGGCTTTCAGTTTGCCGCCCTTCAGCAGGGGCTGCACGGTGGGGATGTTGATGATCATGGCGGCGACGTGGCCGGCCGCGACATCGGTGAGCGCTGGTGTGGCGCCTTTGTAGGGCACGTGCACCATGTCCAGATCGGCCATGTTCTTGAACATCTCTGCGGCCAGGTGCGACAGACTGCCGTTACCGGCTGAGGCGATGTTGAGCTTTCCGGGGCGAGCCTTGACGTAGGCGATGAACTCCGCCACGTTGTTGACAGGAAGATCGCTGCCCACGACCAACACGTTGGGCGCTGTGGCGACCAGAACGATGGGTGCGAAATCCTTCTGCGGGGAATAGGTCAGCTTGGTGTAGAGCGCAGGCACCACGGCGTGCGAACTGGCGTTGCCCAGCAGGATGGTGTAGCCGTCAGGCTTGGATTTGGCAGCCCGGTCGGACGCCAGAATACCGCCCGCGCCGGGCCGGTTGTCCACGGTGAAGGGTTGCTTCAGGCTGGTGCTGAGCTCTTGTCCCAGCAGCCTTGCCAGCACATCTGAGCCATCGCCGGGTGGCGAAGGAACCACCAGGGTCACAGCACGGTTGGGGTAGTCATTGCTTTGCGCCTGCAGCGCGCCGCTGAACCCGGCGCTGCAGAGCAGTGCGGTGGTGAAGATCGCGGCGCGCCGTGAAAAATCGAGGTTCATCATGTCTTGCATCCTTCGTTTCAGATTTACTGGGTACCGAAATATCAACTCAATGTCAGCCAAGGCCAAAGAACCGGCGTGCGTTGCCTGCCAGGATGTCCTCGCGCTCGGCAACCGACAGAAATTCCGCGTCGGCGACGAGCTGACCGATCTGCTGCTCTCCCAACGGGAAGGGGTAGTCAGAACCCAACATGACGCGTTCGGCCCCCATCACCTCGGTCAGCAAGCGCAGGGCTCTGGGCTCGAACACGGCGCTGTCCACGCTGAAGCGGTCAACGTAGGAAGATGGGAGATTGGGGCAGTCCTGGCGAACGATGTCGCGATGCTTCCAGGCGTTGTCCACACGGCCCAGGACAAAGGCAAAAGCGCCTCCGCCGTGAGCAAAGCACAGCTTCAGCGAACGGGGAATACGTTCAAATGCGCCAGACAGAATCAAGGACAGAATGCCAAGCTGCGTTTCCGCAGGCATGGCGACCAGCCAGGGAAGCATCCACTTCTTCATTCGCGCACCCCCCATCATGTCCCAAGGGTGGACCAGCACTGCAATGTCGTTGTTGGCACAGTGCACGAGGAAGTCCACCAGGTGCGGATCGTCCATGTCGCGATCACCAAGGTGGTTACCGATCTGCACGCCGACATGGCCGGTGGCCTTGGCCCTGCTGGCTTCCGCGCATGCCAGATCCAGGTCTTGCAAAGGCACCTGGGCCAGGACCTTGAGGCGCTCGGGATTCGCACTGGCAAACTTCAGGGCGTGGTCGTTCATTCTCTGCGCCCAGTCCGCAGCCACTTTGGGCGGCGCGCTGTAGCCGAACATGATGGGCGTGGCGCAACTGATCTGGATATCTACGCCTTGCGCGTCCATTTCCTCCAGCCGCGCGTGGGCATCCCACAGCACCCGGTTGACCGGGCGAAACGGCTTGTCGCCCGCCATGATCTGTCCACGTTCGCCATCGGGATCTATACGCAGCCAGGGGCCGCTTTCCGCATTCAAAATGGCCGCTTCCGCCTGCGTCAAGTGCGGAAAGTGGTGGGCATGCATGTCAATTTTCTGGGGCATCTTCTCGCCTTATCTCGGCTTAGAGTGAGGGATTGGCCACATCAAGACGCTGATGCCAGGTCTTGAAATCGCGGCCAGGGTGGACCTCGCCGCACTGCGGGCAGGTGCGCTCTGCATCGTTGGTCGCGTAGAAGGCGTCGTAGACGGGCGGCAGGTCTGCCACGATGCTGTGCAACTGCATCTCGTAGCGTTTGACGACGGTGCCGCAGCTGGCGCAGCTCCACTGCAATGCATCGTGCTCGCCCAAGGGGCGCTGGCGCTCTATCACCAGGCACAGGCTGTCGGCTTCCGGGCGCTGCGGCGAATGGATGGTGTGAGGCGCCATGAGGAACATGTCACCTTCCTTCAATTCGACCTTGTCGTATTGCCCCCGGTCCCAGATCAACAGGGACGCGTTGCCCTTGAACTGGTGGAAATACTCCTCCACCGGATCGTCGTGGAAGTCTGTTCTTTGATTGGGACCACCCACCACGGTGACCATGAAGTCACTGTCCTTCCAAATCTGCTTGTTATTCACCGGCGGCTTAAGCAGATGGGCGTTGTCATCCAGCCAGCGATGGAAATTGAGGGGGCGACCGTACTTGTATCTCATGGGATGTTCTCGTTCTAAGTGGAAGGGCTCATACCGAAAGGCACTCAATCGATAAACACCGTTCGGGCTGAGCTTGTCAAAGCCTTGTGCGGCGCTTCGACAAGCTCAGCGTGAACGGTTTTTGTGATGCATGAGTTGTTGAAAGCAAAGCTATCAGGTGGCAGCAGACAAGGGCTTGTAGGCCACTGCCTTGATCTCGATCAGCAGGTGCGGATGAGGCAACTGGTGCACGGCTACTGTGGTGCGCGTAGGGCCGGTCTCGTCGAAGAACTCGGCATAGACCTGGTTGTAGCCCCCAAAGTCATTCATGTTCACCAGATAAGCGTTGATCTCCACCAGGTCAGACAGGCTGGCACCGGCGCTGGCCAGGATGTCGCCAATGTTCTGGATGACGGCGCGGGTCTGCACGCGGATGTCCAGCGCGGTGGTGCCCATCTCGTCCACCTGCACACCCGCGAAACTGTTGTCTGGCAGGCGTGAGCTGGTCCCTGAGACGAAGATGAAATCGCCCGCACGTTTGTAGTGCGGAAAACGCCCGCGCGGTTTGGCTTTGCCGGGAACAACCTGGGCCTGGGTAGCTTGATTCATGATGCAGATCCGGTAAAGAATTCGACCCTGTCCAGGCCATTGATGTCGCAGCGAATATGGGCGCCAGGTGCGAGCGCATGGGCCGCGGTCGCGGCACCCGCCATGACCAGAGACCCTGCGGGCAAACTGCGTTCACACGAACTCAGAAGCCGCGAGGCTTGCACCAGGGTGCGCAGAGGGTGACCCAGAATGGCGGCGGTGGAGCCCGACAGCACGAGCCGGCCATTGACCGTCACACCCACCCCGGCGTTGCCCAGGCCCTCAAACCGGCGTGACCATGGGCCCACCACCAGGCCAGCCGACGAACAGTTGTCTGCGACCACGTCCTCCAGAGTGAATTTGAAGTTGCGGTAGCGCGAGTCAATGATCTCCAGCGCAGGGGCCACAGCCTCCACATAGTCAGCCGCCTCCAGAGCCGTGATAGGCCTGTCTATGGTGCGACGGGTCAGAAAGCACACTTCGGGCTCCACCCTCGGATGAATGTAGCGGCCCAGATCAACCGTGCCCCCTTCTTCTTCGATCATGGTCTCTGTCAACCAGCCCCAGATCAAACTGTCGACGCCCATCTGAATCATCTTGGCGCGGCTGGTAAAGCCCAGCTTGATACCTCTGATGCCGTCACCGCGCGCTACGCGGCGCTGGATCGAAGCGCGCTGAATTCGATAGGCATCTGCAAGATCAAAACTGCCTGGGGCAAATTGATCGACCGCCTGGGCCTTAACTGCTGCATCGTCCAGGACGGCGGCAGCGTTCGCAATGGCATTTCCACTCATGCTGCCGCTCCTGGTGCGCCTTGTTCACGCGCTTTGATCATGTCCAAGGCCACATCCACAATCATGTCCTCCTGGCCACCGACCATGCGGCGCCGACCCAGTTCACAAAGAATGTCGAAAGCAGGTATGCCGTATTTTTCAGCGGCGGCTTCACTGTGGCGCAGGAAGCTGGAATACACCCCGGCATATCCCAAAGCCAGCGTTTCGCGGTCTACCCGGACTGGACGCTCCTGCAGAGGCCGCACGATGTCCTCTGCGGCATCGATCAGCTTCTTCACATCGCAGCCGTGGTTCAAGCCCATGCGGTCCACAGCCGCAATGAACACCTCCAGCGGCGCATTACCCGCCCCGGCCCCCATGCCCGTCAGGCTGGCATCGATGCGGTCGCAGCCATGCTCCAATGCCACCAGGCTATTGGCCACACCCAGGCTCAGGTTATGGTGGGCATGCATGCCCGTCTGCGTGGTGGGTTTGAGCACGTCCTTGAAAGCCTTGAAACGGTCGGCGATTTCATACATGTTCATGGCCCCGCCCGAATCCACTACGTAGACACACTGGGCGCCGTAGCTTTCCATCAGCTTGGCCTGTTCGGCCAGGCCTTGCGGCGTGTTCATGTGGCTCATCATGAGAAAGCCTGTCGCATTCATACCGAGCTTGCGCGCATATTCGATATGTTGGCGCGAGATGTCAGCTTCGGTGCAATGGGTCGCCACGCGCACGACCCGCGCTCCGGCGTCGTACGCAGCATGCAGGTCATGGATGGTGCCAATGCCGGGCAGCAGCAGCGTGGCCACCTGGGCATGTTGGAGCACCCCCGCCACCGCCTCGATCCACTCCAGATCGGTGTGGGCTCCAAAACCGTAGTTGAAACTTGACCCACGCAGGCCATCGCCATGCGCCACTTCAATGCTGTCGACCTTGGCCTCATCCAGCGCCCGGGCGATGTCCACGGCTTGCTGCAACGAATACTGGTGGCGTATGGCGTGCATGCCATCGCGCAAGGTCACGTCGGAAACATAAATTTTCTTGGTTTTATCGAACATGGTGGGTCCTCAGGCCGGATTCAGGGCCGCCAGCATGCGGACGGCTTGCTGCTCTGCAGTTGCCAGAGCGGCGCTGGTCATGATGTCAAGATTGCCGGCATAGGCTGGCAGGTAGTGCGCCGCACCTTCGACTTCCAGAAAGATGCTCACTTTCAAGCCCGGCAAGAGGCCCAAGCCGGGCACATTGAGCGGCCGGTTGGCGTCAAAACGTTCGAACTGCACTTGCTGCTTCAGGCGATAGCCCGGCACATAGGCTGCGACATCGCGGACCATCTGTTGCACTGAATCGGCAATGGCCTGCTGGTCGGCGTTGACATCAGCCAGGCAGTACACCGTATCGCGCATGATCAGCGGTGGCTCCGCCGGATTGAGCACGATGATGGCTTTGCCGCTCTTCGCACCGCCCACATCCACGAGAGCCTTGGAGGTGGTTTCGGTGAACTCGTCGATGTTGGCACGGGTGCCAGGACCGGCTGACTTGCTGGCAATGGAGGCCACAATTTCCGCGTAATGCACCGTAGCCACGCGCGAGACAGCACGCACCATGGGAATGGTGGCCTGCCCCCCGCAGGTCACCATGTTGATATTGGGTGCATCCAAATGATCCTCCAGGTTGACCACGGGCACCACATAGGGACCTATGGCCGCTGGAGTCAGGTCGATCACCTTGATTCCGTGAGGCGCCAGCAAGGCGTTGTGGCGCGCATGCGCACCTGCACTGGTGGCGTCGAATGCAATGCGAATGTCACCAAATCCCGGTAGTTTCAGCAGGCCCTGGATGCCATCGGAGACTGCCGGAATGCCCATTCGGGTGGCTCGTGCCAGGCCCTCGGATTGCGGGTCAATGCCCACCATGGCCCCCATGCTCAGGTGCTTTGCGTTGCGTAGCACCTTGATCATCAGATCCGTGCCAATGTTGCCTGAGCCAATGATGGCGACGGGTATTTTCTTGTCCTGCGTATTCACGTGATGACTTTCTTGACTGAGTTCAGTTGGCGGGACTGAAAACGGCGTCCACCGAACCGAGGCCTTCGATGTGCGCACTGAAGACATCGCCGGGCTGCGCCACCACCATGGGACCGAGAGCACCGGTCATCACGACGTCGCCCGCACGCAAAGGTGCGCCCAGCGTGGCCATGGTGTTGGCCAACCAGACAGCGGCATTGAGCGGGTTGCCCAGGCAGGCGGCGCCTATGCCGGTAGACACCTGATCTCCACGGCGTTCCATGGACATGCCGCAACGGATCAGGTCGAAATCAGACAGCTTCACCGGGCGTGAGCCCAGAACGAACAGACCGGAAGACGCGTTATCCGCCACGGTGTCCGTCAGCCGAATGTCCCAATTGGCGATGCGGCTGCCCACGACCTCAATGGCGGGCAAGGCATAGGCCGTAGCTGAGATGATGTCCGCCACGGTGTGTCGGGTGTGCGGCAGATCGCGTTCCAGCACCAGGGCAATCTCGGCCTCTACCTTGGGTTGCATGAGACGGTGAGCAGCAATTTCCTCCCCGTGTCCCACTGCCATGCTGGCGAACAGCGCACCGAAATCGGGTGAGTCCACGCCAAGCTGCTTCTGCACTGCCAGCGAGGTCAGACCGATTTTTCGGCCCACCAGGCGCTCCCCTGCGGCCAGCCGGCGCTGGGTGTTGAAGGTTTGCACGGCATAAGCCGTGGCCAGCGCGTCCCCCACTGTACCGCCTGCAGCAGCGGCAGCAGTGATGGCGTCACGCAGAGGCTGCACAGGCGTTGCGGTCTGCTCGGCCTGCCACAGGGCGTCGGCCATCTGTTCAATGCTGAGAGTCATGTCTCTTGATCTTTTGAAGAGGGGTTTTTGTAGAAGGAAAACTCGATCTCGACGGCAGCGCCCAAAGGCAAGGCCTGCACCCCAACCGAGGTGCGCGCGGGTGGGGGGACGTCAGAGAGCGTGGCTTCCCAGATGGCATTGATCTGGGGAAACGCCGCAAAGTCGGTGGTATAGATACGCGCCAGCACCATGTCCTGCAGACTCAGGCCATAGTCGGGAAGAGCCAGAAGCAGGTTATCAAAGATGCGCTGCGTCTGGGCCGCCGTGCCTCCAGCCACCAACTGCCCAGTGGCGGGATCCAGGCCCACCATGCCGGAGACGCTGTAGTGTGCGCCCGCCTGCACGCAAGGGGTGTAGTGGAATTTGGGCGCCGGAATGGCCGATGAACTGTGTCGTTTCATGAGAGGCGAATGCAGATATTGCTGATCTCTGAATAAAAGTCCAGCGAATGCCGCCCGCCCTCCCGGCCCAGGCCCGACAGCTTGGCACCGCCGAACGGGGTGCGCAGGTCGCGCAGAAACCAGGTGTTGACCCAGGCAATGCCCACACGGAACTGGCGCGAAACATTGTGAGCGCGCTTCAAGTTGGTGGTCCAGACGCAAGCAGCCAAGCCATAGGGACTGTCATTGACGCGGGCAATCACCTCTTCTTCGGTGTCGAAGGGAGCGATATGGCAGACCGGGCCAAAAACTTCTTCTCGTACGCAACGCGCGGTGTCCGGCAAACCTGTCCAGATAGTGGGTTGCACAAATGCCCCCTGGTCACGTTCATCGCCGAAGTGCGGAACTCCACCGCCGGTGACTACCGTGGCACCTTCCTCGACTGCGAGCTTGAAATACGACAAAACCTTGTCCCGATGGCCGTGGGAAATCAGCGACCCCATGTTCACGCCGTCTTCATCGGGATAGCCAATCTTCAGCGCCTCGGTTTTTTCCTTCAGGGCGGCGACGAAGCGATCAAAAATAGACCGCTCGACATAGACGCGCTCGGAACATAGGCAGACCTGGCCAGAATTGGTAAACGATGAGCGGATGACCCCAGCCACGGCCTCGTCGAAATCCGCATCGGCGAATACCACCGCTGCGTTCTTGCCTCCGAGCTCGAAGGAAACCTCGCGCACACCCTCTGCGGCCGCCTTCATGATGGTGCTGCCGGTGCGCGACTCGCCTGTGAAGGTGATGGCGTCCAGTTCAGGATGGCGGGTGAGGAATTCACCGGCCGAGTCGGGGCCAAAGCCATGAAGCAGGTTGAACACGCCAGGCGGAACGCCGGCCTCATGCATGACCTCAGCCAGCAAGGTGGCCGACGAGGGCGTTTCTTCTGACGGTTTGACCACGACAGTATTGCCACATGCCAGCGCAGGAGCCACCTTCCAGGTCAGCAGCAGTAGCGGCAGATTCCACGGCGAGATGATGCCGACCACACCATGCGGCTTGCGCACGGTGTAGTTCATGATGTCCTGGCCATCGGCTGTGCGCATGTCGAAGGTCTCGCCGCCTGCCAGGCGCGCGAGATCCGCAAACGTCCGGAAATTGGCCACGCCCCGGTAGACGTCGAGCGTGCGGGCCTGAGCCACCGGGCGTCCCGTGTCCGAAACCTCGGCGGCCACGAAGTCTTCGAAACGGCGTTCAATGCCGTCGGCCACCTTGTGCAAAACTGCGGATCGTTCCGCCGGGGACATACGGCCCCAAGGGCCGCTCAATGCCTGCCGCGCCGCATGAACGGCGCGATCGACCAGGCCCGCGTCCGCCTCATGGACATCGGCCAGTTTGACGCCGTTGATAGGGCAGATATTGGGAAAGGTCTTGGCCGTGGTGACGAATTGGCCGTCCACGTAGTTGCGCGTGGGCGAAAGAGAGACGGGCCAGGGAACAGCGTGCGACAAAGTGGAACTCCCGCAAAAACCATCAATGGTGGGAACGCCTTCAAGGAAGCTCTCCCAGGCGTCTTCTATAGATGGACTGTAGGGAGAAATGCCCGCTTTGGATAATGAAAGAGCGGGCGCTATCTATAACCAACAGGAATACTTGACCATCCTCAAGAATTCAGGCCCGCACCATGTTGACCGCACCGCATCACCACAATGACTTACCGGGTCTCAGTTGACGGACTGTTGGCTATCAGCTCCAGCCGCACGCTTTCGCCCACTTCGTGCAAGGTCTGTAGCAGGCGCTGAGTGGCCGCTGTAGGTGTGCGCTCTGCATAGAGGGTGTAGCCCACCTTGCCGAAGCTGCTGGCCAAGCGCAGAGGCAGGATGCTGAGAAGGCCGGAGCGAACAAATTGCTCGGCGACCGCGTGCGGCATCAGCGCCACCATGGATGACTCCAGCAAAAGCTCCAGGTTGGTCAAAATGGAGACGGATTCCACCAGACGCTTAGGCGCCACCAGCCCTGCGGCCTCAAAGAATGCATCGGCTGAACGCCATGCGGCGGACTCCTGTGTGGGGACAATCCACGCCATGTTCTCGAGTTGGTGAGGGTCAATGCTCGGGTCACCGGCCAGTGGATGATCGCGTGCAACCACTGCGCACAAGGTTTCGTCGTACAGAGGAACATGGGTGAGGTTCCCTGAGGTACCTTCGGCCTGGTTGTCCGGCAACAGCCCCACCACCACATCGACCACGCCACGCGCAAGTTCCGGAAAGAGCACATCGTTGGAACCTACGCGAACCGTGACGATGACATTGGGTGCCGTTTCGTGCATGCGGACCACCGCGCGGGGCAACAGTCTGGCCGAGGCTGAAATCAGCACCCCTACCACCACCTGTCCGGAGACACCGTTGCTCCAGGCATTCACGTCGTCTGCCAGGAACCGCAAGTCAGCCAGCAGAGACTGAGCGTGGCGTTGCAATAATACGCCAAACTCCGTGAGCTTCACCCCCCGCTTTCCCCTGGTGAAAAGAGATTCGCCGAACTGGGCTTCCAGCTCGTGCACCGACTTGCTGACCGCTGGCTGAGTCATGTGCAGTGCCCGTGAAGCAGCCAGGATAGACCCGGTCTCCACCACTTTTTCGAAAATGGCCAGTTGCTGCAGCTTGAGTCGGCGCGCCAGGGAAAGCTTGGAGTGTTCCATGAGCCGACGATAACGTATTGACGCGAATCAGCGTGAGATGCATCACTTGCGCAACGCTTGCGCATGAGGTGGGACAGGCTGAGGCGAGATCCGGGCTCGCCCTCACCGATACAGAGGATTCATACGCTAGTGTGGAAAATCCATCAACCCTAGAGCTATTAAGACCTCAGACATTTCGATACTTTGATGCCCAAAACCCTTAGACTTGGTTGGCCCATTCACCGGGTAGATCCAAGGGCTGGAGACGCGGTGGTGACCTTTGGGCTGAAATTCCTAGCGATGGCGGGAATCCAGAGGCTGCAACTGGAGTTCATTGGCCTTGGAAGTACCCAGCTTCTCGGCCAGAAGGCGAGCCACTGTGCGAAGCCGCTGCAAATCGGACTCGCCGACCTTGTTTTCCACCACTTGGCTGAAACAGCAGAGCGTGCCATAAACACTGCCGTCTCTGAGCAAAATCGGAGTGCTCAAATGCGTGCCGATAGGAAAGGCTGGGGCAGGTGCTTCGCCTCGTTCTATGAATGGCCCAGCATCTGCCATGAACTGAGGCAGGCGGCCACTCACCACATGTTGGCACCAGGACTCTTCTACAGGGTCTGAGTGACCGACCTGCACCAGGGTGTTGCCCGGCTTGGACTCCACCACCCGGAAGGTTCTGCGCCCGTCCTGGATTTGCGAAACAAACACTACGTCCATATTCAGATGTTGGCGGAATATGGCCAGGGCTTCGCTCACATTGGGATGAACCAGAGGCTCTACGGCGTCGCTCGTCGCCACCAGAAGTTCGGAAACTCGAACATCAATGTCGGAAGGGTCGTAGTCCAGAAATTGCAAAGCAGACCTCGCACGTCAAAAATGATGTAGAAATTATTACTGCACATCCAATGAGGCGCCGCAGAGCTTTGTAAAAGTCAGTCCCTGTCCAAGCCCATTGTGACCATCGCTTGCAATTAGGAAGGCTCCGGTAACGCCTTGATGGCCCGCAGGATGTGGCGGGTGATACTCTGGCGCTTCGCAAGGTCGCCGAGTCGGTTCGGGGTGTCGATGTTCAATGCGAAGAAGACAGGGCCGCTGGCCCATTCAACCCAACCGACCCACCAACCGATCTTTCCGGTCCAACCGGTTTTGGCGCGCAGTATCCAGTCAAAACCCGCTTCACTCACCATGACGTCTTTGACCAACCTTTGGTGCTCGACTTTGAAAGGCAATTGATTGCGGTAGAGCTTCTGCAAAAAAGCAATCTGCTCAAAAGAGGAAATGGCGAGGTCGCCCTCAACCCAGAACGGTTTCTCGCCAGTGGCCACCGCATTGCCGTACGCCAGCTTGCGCATATAGGTGGTCTCACGCGCATCGCCGAGCTCTTTTGCGAAGCGCTCGTAGACCCAGACGGTGGAATTCCTCATCGCCGAGCGGAGATTCTGGTCTGCATTCCACGCTTCGACCGAACGCTTCACGCCGTCCCACGGAACCAGCTGAAATTCATCCCGTAACAGCCCAGCATCCAGCGCGAAAAGACTGTGCGGAATTTTGAAAGTGGATGCAGGCGAGTAACGCCGCTCTGCACGCACGGCGTTGCAGACATACTCCGTGTGCGAAGGACTCCGAGCATCAAGCACCACGATGCTGCCCTCGGCATCAGCTTCCTTGAAAAAACGGGACCATTCGCCTTTTTCCTGGCGCTGTGAAGCTATGGTCGCAGCTGGAGCCAGGCCTGATGCCAGTGCGGACAAGACTAGATTTCGTCGGTTCATGCCCGTAGTTTAAGTACAGTGGGCACGCCAAGCTAAGCCAACGGATGCAATTAGCAGCTATGCAGCAAGCAAGTCCTCGTGCGCGATGGCGGTCAGCGCCCGGGCCAGATGAGCCCAACCCTTGGACTCCGCCAGCATCAGCACAGTACGTCCTGAGGCATCGACGGCGTCCAGGGGATTCATGCGTCTGAAAACTTCGGGCGCGACGTACAGACCAGTGGCTTGCATGGCATTGAAAATCTGTTCAAAAGACACCTTGCGCCCACTGGCTATCCAGGCGTTGAGCACCGACAAGTGCCCGTTGCTGATGGCAAGATCCAATGCGTCTGAGCCATCGCCTACCATGAGTTGCCGCCCTAGCAGCATCGAGAAAACGCCCGCATAGCCAAACCGCGCTGCATCACGCAGGGCGTTCGGAAAACTCAGCGGATCCAGTTTCGCGGCGTCAAACGCGACCAAGAAGGTATTGGCCACCTCCTCGCTGGCTCCCGAAGCCAGCATCTTGAACAGTACATTGAAGTGACCTCGGCGACCTGCCTTCTCGAGCATGGCTTGGTCGTGGGCATGTTGGTCTGCAGCGGGGGTGGTAACGACAGGATAGGCATCAGCCTGCAGCTCCATGGCGATCAGTGCTTCGGAAAGACGGTGCCACCCGTACCAGGACGCAGCCCTCAGAACAATACCCGCTGACAACTGGATGGCCTGGAGACTAGGGTAGTCTCCGTGAAGGCCGATCGCCTGCATGGTTTTGAGGATGAGTGGGTAGGGTACCTGGCGTCCACTGGCCATCCATGCGTCAAGCACCGAAAAATGACCATTAGCGATCGCAAAATCCAACGCGCCCAGACCATCGGTTCGCCTCCAGTCTGCGTCGATTCCGCGCCGCAACAGAGTAGACACCATGCGCGCGTTGCCATAGCCCGCCGCGGCAACCAACACGTTGGGATGGATTTTCCAATTTTGATTCAATATCAGCTGTTGGGCTAAATGGGTCCAGCCACTTTCAGCCGATCGCATCAGTAAGAGGTTGTTCCAAGCTTCGACTTTATCCAAGGTGGGATGCTTGCCAAGAAAATCTGCCGCCTGAGGCGTATTGAGGATCAGCTGATGGGGAATCTGGCGGCGAGCGGCCGCCCAGGCTTCCAGCACTGGAAAGTGGCCACGCTTGACGGCCAGATCCAAGGCGCTCCGGCCATCGTCGCGCCTCCAGTCTGACTCGACACCGCGCGCCAGCAGGATTGACACCACGCGCGGCGACCCCAGGTACGCAGCCTGAAGCAGGACCTGCGGATGGATGTGCTGGTTAGGATGATAGGCATCGAACGCTTCAAAGAAAGTCTCGATGAGCTCCTCCTTGACGCCTGCAGAAAGCCAGCTGAATAACACGCCGAAGTGACCGCGGCTGCCTGCAATGCGGAGGGTGGACTCGTCTACAGGGCCTGGTGTATTGGCTGCGCGGCCGCTAGTCTGCAACCCGTCCAACAAGCGCGCGACGATGAGTCCATGGCCATGATCGTTGGCGATACTCAGCGCGGTTCGGCCGTCTGGCGCGAATACATTGAGCGCCCCATGCTGAAAGCTCAGTACGTCCACAAAAGCGTGAACGGTATCAAAGCTTCCCTCCATGACGGCGAGCATCAATGCGGTGATTCCATCCGGTCGAGCCTTGTTGATCTCCACTTCCGATTGCAGGTATTGCATGAGCGCTCTGCAAGTGAAGGAGCACTTGCCCCGCGCCGCCAGCATCAACGCGGTCATACCATCGGGGCGAGCCAGGTTGACGGCTGCTGCAGACTTCAATTCGTTCCCCAGCACACAGACCAATCCCGGCGAACCGAGGGAGGCTGCATACATCAGTGCCGTCATATTCTCATGATCAGCATGATTGATGTCCTGCGGCTCCAGCCTGCACGCCAGCGCCTGAACAGCGCCTGGGCACACATGCTTGACCGCCAGGATCAGTGCGGTTGTCCCGTCGGGACCAGCGAAATTGATCGCCTCTGAGGTTTCCAACCCGTCCATCAGTACCTTCAAGGCATCAGCATGGTCTTTCATGGCCGCCAGCATCAGTGCAGTAGTGCCTTTCTCGTTAGCGGCGTTGAGGATGGCGCCAGCATCCATCCACGCGATGACGTCTTTCACTCTTCCAACGCTGGCGGCCTGTCTAAGCGAAAGATTCTTTTGCTCCTGACTGCTCAATGCATACGGGAGGGTGACGGTCAATGTCCCCATCAAGACTGCGGGTGGAAACTCAGGGAAGGATTGCGCAGATGCCTGTTTGTCTGCTTGCATCGAAGAAGCGATACCAGAGGTGGCAATGCCGCGGCGTCCGTCCATAGGCGGGTGAGAGGTTCTCAATGCATGCGTGTTGCTTGGGGGCAAGGGAGAATTCATCGGGTGGGCAGCCATAGGGTTGGCCGTGACGTCACGTGGCATATGAACGCTTCAAAGAAATAATGTGTCGTGCTTGAACTGATACCAGGCCTTCAACGGTCACTACTGTCACTACCGTCAAACCTGTCACTGGCGCCGCCACCGCTGCCATCGCCACTTGGTGACGTTGCGCTATGACTCGGCGAGAAGCGTCAAGGCCCACGCCGGTTGCTTGATGGTAGTCAGCGCTTGAGTCAGATACGTCCATCCATTCAACTTCGCCAGTGTCAACACGGTACGTCCTGTTGCATCGACGGCGTCGAGGGGATCGAAATGCAAGGGCCCGCCGTAAAGACCTGTGGCCTGCATGGCACTGAAGGCGAAGGTGGTCCGTTGGAACGAGGATTAAGTACGAACTTGCATGGCCACCATCCTGAAGATGGTGGCCATGCCCTGCTTATTCAGCGCATGGGCCGCAGCCTATCGTTTTGTGACGCTCAGAGCCTGGACCAGATGCGTCCAGCCATTCGCAGTGGCGTGGGCAATTACCTCTTCTTTGAATTTCTCGAAGGAATTCTGATTCGAGCTATCTGCTTCAAATCTGCGCCCTTGCGGAGTCTTGAGGATGACTTCTTGGGGGATCCCATGCCCATTGGCCGCCCATGCGTTCATCACAGAAAAGTGTCCATTCTTGGCAGCGAGAGCCAATACGCCCTGACCATCGGCCTTTGCGACGTGTGCGGCGGTTCCGCGCTGCAGCAGCATCGAAACCAGGAGCGCATGTCCGGCCTCGGCAGCCTCAAGCATCAGAGCCGGATAGACGTTCGGGCCTTTTGAGGCGGCATCGCACCCTTCCAGGAAACTCTCCGCAAAATTCTCTTGGACTCCCGAAGTAAGCCACCTGATCAGCAGCCCCTTGTGACCTTGGCCACCGGCGATACGCAGCGTCAATTGATCCATGGCATCGGAGGTGTTGGCGGCGCGGCCGTTAGTCTGGAGCTCATTCAACAATAGCGTGACGAGGTCATGGCGGCCGCGATCGTGTGCAATGCTCAACGCGGTACGGCCATCGGCCGCGAAGACATTGATCGAACCGGGGAATGGGCGCAACGCTTTCACTAAAGCTTCTACGGTGCCGCTCGATTTGGCGCCGCTAGACGCAACCGCGAGCATCAACGCAGTCCTGCCATCGGGCAGAGTTTGATTGATCGCCTCCGGCGTATTCAGGCTCTTCAACAGTGCACTAACAACGCCGTCGCTGGCGCACGAAGCTGCCACCATCAGCGCGGTCATGCCATCCGAGCGCCGGTAGTTGATGTTATCTGGCGACGACAGTGCCTTCGCCAATACCTCGACACAAATGGGCTTGTTGAGACGAGCCGCCAACGTAAGGGCGGTGTTGCCATCTGGGCCAGGTTGATTGATCTGAGCAGCTGTTAACCGCGCCACCAGCACGTTGACAGCGGAAAGTTGTGCCTTACTTACCGCCTGCTCGACTGTAGTACCGCGGTAAGCCCCCATAGACGCATGCAAAACCCGTGCAGGGTTGATTTGATGACTCTTAACCGCCAGCATCAGTGGTGTCAATCCTCCAGGCCCAGGCTTGTGGATCTCCGCGCGCGTCAGCTTGCTCGCCAGCACCTTCACGATATCGAGTTGGCCATTCCCAATGGCTATGGTCAGTGCGGTAGTGCCGTCTGGAGCAGCCAGATTGATCGCCTCTGGCGTATTCAATTTTTCCACGATCAGCTTGACAATGTCGACGTGCTTCCTAGAGGCCGCTAGCATCAATGCGGTTTGATTGTCTTTGGCGAATAGGTTGAGATCTGCTGGCGTCATCAGGTGCACGAGCTTCTTGGCGGCTGCAGTGTTGCGGCGCCAGATCGTCAACATAAGTGGAGTATTGCCTTCGGAGTCGAGTGGGTTGAGCTCGCCCGGCCCTGCCGTAGCTGCCGCTGCCGCGAGACTGTCAAGATCGCCACTTGAGGCAGCGGCGATCAGTTGGCGTTGGAGCACATCGCGAGCGTAGTCGCTTGCGCTATGGCTATTGGGCCCATGCAAAAGCGGGAGGGCGGATACAGTGTCGTTCAAGTGAGCTGCTGGCGACAAGCTTTCGAGATCTTGTGCCCATGATTGCTTGTCGGCTTGTAATGACAACGCGACGTGAGCGTTCGAGACTGCAGTGCGCTCGTTCGAAGGTTGATGCAGTGCGGTCGATGCAGTCATCCCGCCGGTGGGCGGATGGTGAAAAACGGAGTTGGTAGAGGGGGTCGCGCTTGGGTGAATTGGCATATGTGCCCTTTAAAACAAAGAATGGAAATATCCGGGTTATGCGCGTGGCGACTGTCAAGTACGACACGATGGATACTGAGAACAAGCTTTGGAGGCGACTACGCGTGCTTGCGCATTCGAAACCTCACGGAAAGGCTGTTGAAAGTAAGTAACACCGCCCGCCGCAAAGTTCCACACCATCTCACCGGGCAGTAAGATTGAAGGTCAATACGGACCAAAGCCCAACAGAATTAGCCGCCAAAGGCTGTCGCGGGGTAATGAGAAGAACTTCGTAAACGCTGGCTATGCACGCGTTTCAAATAGTTGGGAAGAAGAGGTGAAGCGCTGCGCAGCCGCTCTACTTAAAAATGCGGCTCAAACGCGCCATGTCCAAGGGCTAACTTCACGACGGTATTCCCGGTGGTCAGGATGGGGGTGGTCTCTTCAGCCCACCGAAGGCCCGCCAGCTCTCTGACCCGTTCGGGGTTGAACCGCTAACGTCAATGCAGCATGGTCATGATTGCATGAATACGTCGATCTGCTTTGTCATCAGCCATACCGAGTTGCGGTCCATCGATAAGAGCTGTTCGGGCTGTGAGTGTCAACGCCTCTCTGCGCCTGCCGCATTGGCCTCGCGCGGGACTTCGACAGGTCCAGCGTGGCCGTACGTCCTCGCCACTGTCAGTGCTGACTCCATCGCGAACTTCAGAAGCAAGCTGCTAACGTCGCTAGTTACTTGAAGCGCGCTCAGCAGGTCAGCGTAGGTCTTGCTCAGTTCCTCATGACCTCCAGCGGCCGCGCCCACCAGCTCGCCCCCGACAAAGCGCACAGCCGCCTCTGGTTTCATGAGACTCACCAGCTTCGTGAGACAGCCCGTGTGTCCGCTCTCGGCGGCTTTCTTCAGTGCGGCTTGGACATCGGAATCTTTGCGGTCGATTTCGCCCTGCGGCAGCAGGCCGAGAAGTTCTGTGAAGCAATCGGCTTGACCGCAAAGAGCCGCCATGTTCAATGCAATCAAGATATCCAACTGTGCGTGGTCCATCGCGCTTTGCGTATTCAAAAAGGCCTTCAGTTTCTTGACTGATTCAACGTCTCCTCGACCAGCGGCCAATGCGAGTTCGCTGCGAAAAGACTTGACCCCATTTGAGGTCCCGAGGAGTTTTTCTGAATCAATGGCTTGCGAGCCCTCGGCCGGTGACGTCTCGCCTGCTTTCAGGGACTTCTGTTCGTCATTCAGGACCACCGCTCCTGCCACGGGTGATGGGCCAGAGTCCCCGGTATGCGGCCAAGTGTTGACAGGGGTTTCTGTCGCGGCTTCGGTCGCTTGCCTGGGACAGAAATATTGGAAAAATTCATACAGAGCCGCGAACACGAAATTGCCCTCTTCCCTCAAGCTCCGGCTTTGCTGACCAGTCCCTACAGATACCGCAGGGTCGTTGCCGGATGTCTGGGCGGTAGAAAGTGGGGTTGCAGCCTGCGGATAGAAATAATGAGAGACTTGATTGAAAGCTTCGAGCGTGGTGGTCATGATTTGTTTTGACAATGAATGTGTCTGCATACTGAAAAGTGCCGACGCGATGGGCTCTAATGAACTTGGTTCAGCCAATGGGCCAATTGCGTCATTCCGCATGAAATGGCCAGCATCTGAACGGTACTTTCCGAGAAGTCGACTGCGCTGAGGAAATTGAAGGGACTGAGAGGCTCCTCGTTCGGACCCACGGCATAGAGGCCGGTGGCTTGCATGGCCTCAACAATATCCGGGACATGAACGCCATGGCCCTTGGCAAGCCGATCGTTCAGCAGCGAAAGGGGTGCAACTGCATGGTTGATCTGCAGATGGATATCACTCAAGGTTTGGGCCAGGTGAGCCCATCCATTCGACTGTGCCAGCGCCAGCAGGTTAAGCCCTGATGCGTCCACCGCAAGTACGCGATGAATTCCCAGCGCTTTCGCCCCATATCGACCTGAAGCTTGCATGGCAGCAAAGATGCGTTCAGGGGTAACGCGGTGCCCACAGGCCAGCCAGGCGTTCAGTACCGATAGGTGGCCGTTCTCGACCGCCAGGTCCAATGCGGTTCGGGCGCGCCCATCTGTCCTAAGGGTATCGGCTTCACGCTTCAGGAGTTCCAAGGCAATGCGCGCATATCCGCAGTTGGCGGCCTCATGCAGTGCGTAGTCATGAATTCTGGGGGGCAGCTTGGCAGCACTGAAGCCATCGAAGAATGCCTTGACGATCTCCTCGCTTTCGCCCCAGAGTCCAATTTCGGTGAACAGCAGCTCAAAATTCCCTTGTCGGCCAGCAGTGCGCAGGTCCTCATCTGAGACACGAGGAACGTCAATAACCCCGTCAAGAGTCTTTTCCCGTTCGTACATGAGTGCTTTAGCCAAATGGACCCAGCCATTCTGTGTGGCTAGCATCAGCAACGCACTTCTGGCTTTTTCCAAGCGATCCAAAGCTTGGCCGGGCTGTCGATCCTGCGCGTTTGGGTGACCAGCAAGGTGCGGCAGCGATGGTCGCAAGCTTGCGACCAGCATTTCTGCTGACTCATGACCCAAGCATTTAACGATGATTTCAGAAGGCACCGTGTGCCCAGCGGCCATCCAGGCCTCAAGCACCGAAAAATGCCCTCCCCTGGCAGCCAGATCCAGGGGGCCCAGAAAATCTTCCGTCACGACTGCGGTGTTGGCTCCGCGCCTCAGAAGTATCGACACCACGCGGCTGCACCCAGCCTCTGCTGCATGAAGCAGCACCTCTTGGTCAATCTGCCTGACGTTGTGAGCCTCATCAAACGCTTTGAAAAAGGTCTCTGCGAGCGCTTCATGGGCTCCTGAAGACAGCCATTTAATCAGCAGTCCAAAGTGACCGGATTCACCTGCGATCCGGAGGGTGACCTCATCAACGACAGGAGACGACCCGGCTGTGCGGCCATTGAACGTCAACGCATTCAACAACAAATTGACCGCTTCATGATTCTGGTGATCGTATGCAATGCTCAGCGCAGTATGCCCGTCAGGCGTACAGGCATTGATCGCGCCTTGATGAGGGCGCAATTCACTAACCATGGCTTGCATGACCTCCCAGCTATAACGGCCATGGGGAATTGCAGCCGCCAGCATCAACGCAGTGCGGCCATCGGCCATGGGTTGGTTGATCGCATCCGGTGTTTTCAGGGATTTCATCAGCATCAGAACAGGGTAGGCGTTCCCCCATGAAACGGCATGCATCAGTGCGGTCATTCCATGGTCGACGTAGTTGATCTGATACGGCGTGAGGCGCTTTGCGAGCACCTTCCCGCATGCAAAAGACCTATCGCGAACTGCCAACATCAACGCGGTCCCTTGAGCCCCGGGAGCGTTGAGCTCTGCCGGAGTCAGCGAGCCCACCAGCAGCTTGACCATTTCGGTAGATTCCAATCGAACCGCCAATGTCAATGCCGTGTTTCCATCAGGGCGGGGCAGGTTGATCGCCTCCGGTGTGCCCAAGCGATTGATCAACAGCTTGACGATTTCGGTCCGTTTGAGCTGAACCGCCAACGTCAAGGCTGTGTCGGGACTGTGGTCGAGATGATTGATCTCAGAGGGGGCCAGCTTGCCCGCCGCAACTTTGGCATTCTCAACGTCGCCGTTCCTGATTGCATCCATCAGTTGCTCACGGACCACCTCGCGAGCGCGGACGATCCCGTGTTGCACACCATCATTCTCAAAAAATACCACTACGGAGAGCGACGCGGCTCCAACGATGCGCGGCACATCATCCTGACCTGGGCTGCGGCCGAAGACCGGCGGCCTGGAGATACTTGCCGATACGGAAATCCCAAGATCCTCGGCACAGGCCTGGCTGTCTGCCTGCATGGACTTGGCAAGGCCGGTTTGAGAGACTGCGGGGTAACCATCAGCGGACTGATGTGGTGCACCGATTGCGTCTGATCGGCCTGTGTTCGAGGTCGGACCACACGGGTTGGATGAAGCAGAAGAACCGGATGAACGGCTGATGACACGTGGCATAGGGATGCATGAGGATGGCTGGGCAAGGACTGAACTACACACGGCTTGCGCCGAACGCGTGGGAGGTACGCATTCGAAAAACCGCTTAAAGTCAACTGAAGGTAAGTAACGCAACGCCGCCTTGAGTTCCACTTGATCGCGCAACCACCCAATTGGCCGTCCTGGATTGGGAACGTTACACATCCCGAAGCGCGTTCCTATTCTGGGATCGAAGTCTCCAGCTTCATTTCCAGCAGCCATGCTGCCAAATGGGCCCAACCATTCGCCTGCGCCAGCACTTCAACGCTATATCCGGACGCATCGACGGCCTGGAGCGGATCGAAGTGCATGGGACCACCATAACGACCAGTGGCTTGAATGGCGTTGAAGATCTGCTGAGAGGAAATTTCTCGCCCACTGGCGATCCACGCGTTCAGCACAGACAGGTGCCCGTTGTTGACGGCCAGGTCCAAGGGGCATTGGCCACTTTCGTCCTGACGGTCGGCTTCGTCTCCGCGCGCGAGCAAGCTCAGGACAACGCCCGCGTGGCCAGCCTTTGCGGCGTCAAACAACGCACTGGGGTGATTTTGCGGTCGCCGTTGGACTGCATCGAAGCCTTCGAAGAAGGTCTTGGTGAGCTGTTCGTCTGGTCCTGAGGAGAGCGCAGCGAACAGTTCACTGAATCGACCCCGGCGACCTGCAAGCCGCAGGGATTCCCGGCCCAAGGCATTGCCTGCATCGACGGCTGCACCCAGGGCCTGCAGCTTATTCAAAAGCAACACCTCGGCCAACATCACCCAGTCACTAGAAGCCGCCAGCATGAGTGCTGCCGTCATTTTCTCTTCCAAGGCTTCAAGATAATCGAGTCTCGTGCCGCTCGGTTGTCGATCTGCGGCGCGCGATCTGCCCTGCGCCGCTTGCAGGCTGTCGAGAATGAGTTGATGGGAAACCTGCCGCCCACTGCGTGCCCACGCCTCCAGCACGCACAAGTGTCCGTTGCTGACAGCGAGATCCAAAGCGCTCAGGCCGTCACCGCGCCTGACGTCTGCGTTGGCCCCGCGGCGCAGCAGAATCCCCACCAGCCGGGCACATCCAGTCTCCGCTGCGCGAAGCAGAACATCCGGGTGCATGCTCCGATTTCGATGGGCCTTATCAAAGGCTTCAAAGAACGTATCGGCGAATTCTTCCTTGGCTCCAGAGGAAAGCCAGGTAAGTAGAACGCCAAAATGGCCATAGCTGCCGGCGACTCGAAGAGTCGAATAGTCCACGGTTGCCGGCGTACTGGCAGCGCGACCGCTGACCTCCAACGCGTGCAGCAGCAATGCGAGGACTTCAAGCTGACCTGCCATGGCTGCGACGCTCAGCGCGGTATGACCGCCGCCCGCAAAAGCGTTGATGTACTCGGGGTGCAAGCTCAGCGCATTCAGCAAGAGCCGGACGACTTCAACGCGCCCGTCATGCGCCGCCAGCATCAGCGCGGTGGCGCCATCATGGCGGGCACGATTGATCTCCGATGGCGGCAGCCGGTCTACCAGTACCTTGACGGTTTCGGCATGATCGTAGTGCGCGGCCAGCATGAGTGCTGTGGTGCCGTCGGCCAGGGCATGGTTGATCTGGTCTGCCGTCAGGTGTTCCGCCAGCACTTGAACGGTTTCTGTATGGCCTCGCTCTGCAGCCAAGGTCAGTGCATTGGAACCATGAGGAGTTGCACGGCGGATCTGCTCCGGGGTCAACCGACCCGCCAACAACTTGACGATCTCGATGTCACCAGCGCCGGCCGCAAACATCAGTGCGGTAGTTCCATCCAGGCGGCTCTGATTGATCTGCTCTGCCGTCAGCTGACCCACCAGCACCCTGACGGTTTCCAGGTGGCCTCGTTGAGCGGCAATTGTCAGCGCCGTAGAGCCATTGAAAAGCGGATGGTTGATCTGTTCGGCCGTCAACCAGCTTGACAACACCTGGACTGTTTCGGCGTAGCCTTCCTGAGCCGCCAGCGTCAGCGCAGTGGCGCCATCAGAGCGGGGCTTAAGAAGTCCATCCGATTTCAACAGGCTCGCCAGCACCTTGACCGCTTCGGCATGGTTTCTATGAGCCGCAATCGTCAGGGCCGTCGAGCCATCGTCGCAGGCGTGGTTGATCTGTTCCGCAGTCAGCCGACTTGCCATTACCCTGATCGTCTCGGCGTGGCCTCGCTGAGCTGCAAACGTCAGCGCGGTGGAGCCATCATGTCGAGGGTGGTTGATCTGTTCCGCACTCAGCCGGTTCGCGATCAACTGGACCGTCTCGACATGGCCAGCCTCAGCCGCAAACGTCAGGGCAGTAGAGCCATCTGTGCGGGTATGGTTGATCTGCTCTGCCGTCAGCCGGTCCACCAACATCTTGACGATTTCGGTATGACCCTTGACCGCGGCAAACGTCAGTGCAGTGCAGCCATCCGGGCTTGCTTTGTTGAGCTGCTCTGGAGTTAACCGGCGCGCCAGAACCTTGATCGTCTCGAGGTGGCCTTCCTCGGCTGCAAGCGTCAATGCTGTGCCTCCATCACTACGCGCCCGGTTGATCTCATAGGGCGTCATCAAGCTTGCCAACGCGATGACACATTCGGTGCGGTTGTACAAGGCCGCTGCCATCAACACGGTGTTCCCATGCTCATCAGTCACGTGGAGGTTGGCTCCGGCACTGAGCCACGCGACAACGAGGTTCACGTCTCCCTCCAGTGTCGCGTTCCACAGCCTGGTATCTTTGTAATCCTGAATGAACAACGCAGTACCGACTTCGCTTGACCGCCGCCCTTGACCGACAGCAAGGTCGAAGGAAGTTGACTGGGGTGAGGCAGGCGGTCGGGCGTCTTCGATGTCTCGCGCGCATGCTTGCTTGTCAGCCTGAATGGACGATGCGATGGCGGTGGTGGAAACGGTGGAGCGCCCAACCACAGGTTGATCCGGCGCAACCTTCAAGTGCGTGAAGCTCGTACGCGAAGGTGGAGAAATCGGGCTGACGTGAGGGATGGTGCTGACGTCACGTGGCATAGGGAGAGCTTGGAAACAGATGTAAATACCGAAAAACTTCGTCCCAAGGATCGAACTCGAACCGACGCTTTTTTTCGAAAATTCATGGAGCAACGGACGTGCTTCGACGTTTCAACCGAAAAGGCTGCTGAGTGTAAGTAACATCCCCCGGCGTCAAGTTCCACCCTCGCGGCGACGTCGTCACGCCGCCCTTGGCGCTCCTGGGAGGTGGCATTGACGGGAACGCCACGCACGGTTTCGCTTTGAGGTCGCAGCACCCTGAGTGCGTGATGATCAGGCCAGCCGATGCTCTCGCACAGTTGCTTACGCTCCTATTGCCAGGCTTACCGACCCGCTTGCGCCGGTGACCGTATGAATAGATACTGGCTTGGGCAGCCCTCGGCTTGCAATGTGCAGAGCCCGGCTCGCCTGATTCGTCTTCAAACATCAGATTGCCTGACGCCCATGAATGCGCGGCGATCTTCGACCAGGAGCCAACCATGAGCTATATCGACGGATTTGTGGTCCCCGTACCCTCCGACAAGCGCGATCGATACGTCGAGATGTGCAAGATGTTCTACCTGAAAGCCAAGAAGCTGGGCGCCCTGCGGCACGTCGAATGCTGGGGGGACGATGTGCCTGACGGCAAGGTGACCGACTTCAAGCGCGCGGTCGATGCGAAGGCAGGCGAAACTGTCGTTTTCTCCTGGATCGAATGGCCATCGAAAGAAGTGCGTGACGCGGCCAATAAGAAGATGATGGAAGACCCGGACATGGAAAACATGGAAATGGTCTTTGATGGAAAACGCATGATCTACGGCGGTTTCGTGCCTGTATTTGATGGGAATGCGTCACAAGACTGACACCCCGGTTGTGAGCCGATTCGTCGGCTCAAGAAGACAGTCGTAAGGTATTGCGCCCGGTAAATCCATGACCCCAATTGCGCTAGTAATTAAAACTAATTTACTATATTGCTTTCGACGCCCACTTTGTACTGCTTGATGCAGGTACGGAGTACGCGTGCTCCTGGGGATGGTTCGCCTTCCTCAAGAGCGTTTTCTCAGGGAGCATGCCCACTGAAGATTCGCCGACCGATAAGGCTCGAAGCGAACAGGCAAACACCAAGTCCATAGCCGCAGCATTCGCCGCGCGTCTTGACTTGGTGCACTACCCGTTTCGGGATGTTCATGGAAAGAGAAGATTCGGTATGGGCTTGAGTCTGGTTGCCAGCCGCGCGCTGATGGGTTTGGAGGCGCCTCAAGTCACTGTGGAAGTTCATTTGGCCAACGGGCTGCCCAGCTTCACGCTGGTGGGTCTGGCCGACGTGGAAGTGAAGGAAGCCCGCGAGCGCGTTCGAAGCGCCTTGCAAAACAGCGGTCTGGAGTTTCCCCACAACCAACGCATCACCGTGAATCTGGCCCCTGCGGACCTGCCCAAGGATTCCGGCCGCTTTGACCTGCCCATAGCACTGGGAATTTTGGCAGCCAGTGGACAGATCAATGGCATACGCCTGGCAGGCTGGGAGTTTGCCGGTGAGCTGTCGCTTTCGGGTGAGCTGCGCCCTGTTCGCGGTGCGTTGGCCATGGGTGTGGCGCTGCACCAGCAAGGGGTGGATGCGCAATTGGTCTTGCCGCCAGGCAGCGCGGAAGAAGCGGCCTTGGTGCCTGGCATGGCCGTTTACCGTGCACGACATCTGCTGGATGTCGTGGCACAGTTTCTCCCAGCGTCCGAGCGATCGCATTCCGAAGCGCCTGCGCCCCTGCCGGAGACGGACGGCGGCTGGTCGAAAGTCGAGACTGTCGCGCACGCCAGCACCCCTCCCTATCCCGACCTGATGGATGTCAAGGGGCAGGCGGCCGCCAAGCGAGCTCTGGAGATCGCCGCCGCGGGTGGCCATTCGCTGCTGATGATGGGCCCCCCTGGAACGGGAAAGTCCATGCTGGCCCAGAGATTCGCTGGCCTGCTGCCTCCCATGCAAGTAAGTGAGGCCCTGCAAAGCGCCGCCATTGCCAGCCTGGGAGGCACTTTCAAATTAGATCAGTGGCGTCAGCGACCCACGCGCGCGCCACACCACTCAGCCAGTGCGGTCGCCTTGGTCGGTGGTGGTTCACCGCCAAGACCGGGCGAAATCTCCATGGCTCACGAGGGCGTGCTGTTTCTGGACGAGCTGCCTGAATTTCCGAGAATGGCGCTGGAAGCCCTGCGGGAACCACTGGAGAGCGGGCACATCACCATTTCGCGCGCGGCCCAGCGAGCGGACTTCCCCGCCCGCTTTCAGCTTATCGCAGCCATGAACCCTTGCCCATGCGGTTACCTGGGTTCACGCGTGCGGGCCTGCCGCTGCACGCCCGATCAGGTTTCACGCTACCAGGGCAAGCTGTCAGGCCCCTTGATAGACCGCATTGATCTGCATGTGGAGATTGGTGCACTGTCCACAGACGAACTATTGGCTGCTCGCGCTGGCGAATCTTCTGCGACATTGCGAGAACGCTGCACGACCGCGCGAGCCCGTGCCATGGCCAGACAGGGGCACGCCAACCAGGCTTTGAAAGGCCAGGCCATCGATGAGCATGTTCGCCTGGAAACCAACGCCGCCAGTTTCCTGACCACTGCCGCCGCCCGCCTGGGCTGGAGTGCCCGCGCCACGCACCGTGCCATGAAAGTAGCGCGCACCGTGGCGGACCTGGAAGCTTGCGAAGATGTCGCGGTCAGCCACGTGGCCGAAGCTGTGCAGTACCGCAGGGGGCTGCAAACACGCAACTAGTGTGATGGACGGGCGGCCTGTGCAGACTTGGAAGCCTTAGCTTCCGCGCCCAAGCTGACTCCGCTCGGCACCTCCTCTATCGGCCTCTGGTGTTTGGCATGACCGGGCGTCGATGGCGGTAGAGCCGGGGCAAAAAACACAATCTGCTTGAATGATGAAATGGACTCAGAGATTCCCGGCGGTGGAGATCGCTCAACCCTCCACGGCTCCCAGCCATTCAATAACAGATCGTGCGTATCAGTCCGCCTTGATGTTCGAGTCCTTGATTACTTTCGACCAGCGTGCAACCTCAGCTTGAATCTGCCGCCGCGTCTCAACAGGGGTTGTGTAAACCGGTGAGGCGCCTTGCGCCAGAAGTGAATCTTTCACTTCCTTTTTTTCCATCACGCTTTTCAATGCGGCACTGAGCTTGGTCAGGATTGGCTCAGGCAAGCCTGCCGGGCCCAACACACCGAACATCGATGTTATTTCAAACTCCGCCAGGCCCGCCTCGGCGGCTGTGGGCACATCAGGGAGTGCCGCTTGGCGAGTGGGTGTGGTCACAGCCAATGCGCGCAGCTTGCTGCCTTTGATGAATGCTTGAGTGGCTGGCAAGGTGTCGAACACGACATCTACCTGGCCGCCCATGAGGTCATTCAGCGCCTGGGGGCTGCCTTTGTAGGGGACGTGCACGATCTTGACGTCGGCCTGCCGCTTGAACAACTCTGCAGCCAGATGCTGAGGCGATCCATTGCCGGAAGATCCGTAATTCAATCCATCGGGCTTGCTCTTGGCAAGCGCGATGAACTCCTTCAGATTGTTGGCTTTGACCGAAGGACCCACCGCCACAACCAACGGAACGCGGCCCACGACCGAGATTGGCGTGAAGCTCTTTTCCATGTCAAAACCAGCAGTGGCTGGCTGTAACACGCTGTTGATCGAATGGCTTGTCAACGCCCCCAGGATGAGCGTGTAGCCATCAGGCTTTTCCCTGGCGACGAACGCGGCGCCCAAGTTGCCTGCAGCCCCCGCCCTGTTTTCCACCACAACGGGCTGGCCCAACGCAGTGGCCAGCTGCAAGCCCACCACCCGTCCGATGACGTCCGTAGCACCTCCAGCGGTGTAGGGCACCACCAGCTTGATCGGGCGTTCCGGGTAGGTTTGCGCCATGGCAGGAAATGCAGCAGCCGAAGCCAGGGTGGTCAACGCCAGGACGGCGCTGCGGCGAGAAAAAGCTTGAAAAAGGGGTGTACGGTGGGTCACGGAAGTCTCCGGTTCTGAATTGGAATAGCGCGAGTCCTGTACTTGGCAAGACTCGCTGCAAATTTACTCAATAAAATTATTAATAATATAAGTAATAACCCTATTCATAAATCAAGAGGTCGCTCTTAACCTTCATGCCATCGGACCCAACGGGTTCACTTCCACCTTCAAATACGCCCATGACCAAATCCAGCAAGCCCGCCTCCGACGTCACAACCACCCACGACCTGGCGCCCAAGGGGGCTGATCAGGGAATCTCCAAGGGCCTGACAAACTACGGGGACCGTGGCTTCTCGCTCTTTCTACGCAAAGCCTTCATCAAGGGGGCTGGTTACTCAGATGCAACCCTGGATCGACCTGTAGTTGGAATCGTCAATACGGGTAGCGCCTACAACCCCTGCCATGGGAACGCGCCTCAACTGATAGAGGCGGTAAAGCGCGGTGTCATGCTGGCCGGCGGCCTGCCGATGGACTTCCCGACCATCTCGATTCACGAGAGCTTTTCTGCTCCAACGAGCATGTATCTGCGCAATCTGATGTCCATGGACACGGAGGAGATGATTCGCGCACAACCAATGGATGCGGTAGTGCTCATTGGAGGTTGCGACAAAACAGTGCCTGCACAGTTGATGGGTGCAGCATCTGCTGGATTGCCTGCCATCCAGTTGATCACCGGCTCCATGCTCACTGGCTCACACCGCAGCGAGCGTGTGGGGGCTTGCACGGATTGCCGTCGCTATTGGGGGAAATTCCGTGCCGAAGAAATCGACGCAGAAGAGATCGCGGATGTCAACAACCAACTGGTGGCCAGTGTGGGCACCTGCTCAGTTATGGGCACTGCCAGCACGATGGCTTGCATTGCCGAAGCCCTTGGCATGACCGTGCCTGGTGGCGCTTCACCGCCGGCCGTAACTGCAGACCGCATACGCGTGGCAGAACAAACCGGCACTGAGGCCGTTCGCATCGCTCGCGAGCGCCTGACCATCGACAAGATCCTGACCCCTGCGGCATTTGAAAACGCAATGCGTGTGCTGCTGGCCATAGGTGGCTCAACCAACGGCATCGTTCACTTGGCAGCGATCGCGGGGCGCATGGGTCTGGAAATTGACCTCAAGGCGCTGGATCACATGGGTAGAGATACCCCCGTGCTGCTCGACCTGAAGCCATCGGGGGACCACTATATGGAGGACTTCCACCATGCGGGGGGGATGGCGACACTTTTGCGCGAGCTAAAGCCACTGCTGAATCTGGACGCCCTGACCGTGACGGGCAGGACGCTGGGTGAGGAAATTGAAGCCGCCGGCCCTGGATTTGCGCAAACGGTGGTGCGCACGCGGGACAACCCTATTTACCCGCAGGGGGGAATCGCCGTCCTGCAAGGCAATCTTGCACCTGGCGGTGCCATCATCAAGCAATCTGCAGCCGACCCCAGGTTGATGGAGCATGAAGGCCGTGCAGTCGTATTTGAGAACGCTGAGGATCTGGCCAATCGAATCGACAGTGATGATCTGGACGTGACAGCAGACGACATTCTCGTGCTCAAGAACATCGGTCCCAAAGGTGCACCCGGCATGCCGGAAGCGGGCTACATCCCGATTCCACGCAAGCTGGCTCGCGCAGGCGTCAAGGATATTGTTCGGATCTCCGACGGTCGCATGAGCGGCACGGCCTTCGGAACGATCGTCTTGCATGTGACACCTGAATCCGCAGTAGGTGGTCCACTGGCCTTCGTCCGCAATGGCGATCGCATCACTCTATCGGTTGCTCGGCGGGAGCTGAGGCTTCATGTGTCGGACGAAGAACTGGCGATGCGCGCCGCGGAAACGCCGATTGTTGTTCCCACTGCAGACCGCGGCTATCGCAAACTCTTCCTGACGACGGTCACCCAAGCCGACCAAGGCGTGGATTTCGACTTCTTGCGGGCAGCACATATGCTAGGCAAGGTGCCCAGGGCAGACTCTGACGCCGACTGAGCTGCGGATCAGCAACAATGGTGGAAGTTTCCCTTATGTTTGATCGAGCGCCCGGCGCTTGCCCAACGGTCTTCCACCCTATGGTTTCTCCTGCAACATTGTCGCCCCCTGCGCATTCCCAGCCATTTCATGCTGCCGTTAGCCCGAAGAACGCCCTAGCGTCCATGATTACTGCGTTGGAAGAGGATGTGGTTTTCGGCCGCCTGCACCCGCGCGAACGCCTCGTGGAAGACGAGCTGATGGAGCGGTTCCAGGTCAAGCGGCACGTGGCGCGCGACGCCTTGGCTGCGTTGGATCGGATGGGCCTGATCGAGCGCCGAAAGAACGTTGGTGCGGTGGTCCGATCGTTCACGGTTCAAAAAGTCCAGGAGCTGTACGACCTTCGAAGCCTGCTCGAGACGGAAGCGGCCCGGAGCGTCATACTGCCTGTTCCCCCCGAGCGCCTGGAGCGCCTGATCGACATCCAGCGGCAACATGACGCCGCTGTGACCGCAGCAGATGCTCGCACGGTTTTCCGGGTCAACCTCGCATTCCACCAGGAGTTGTTTCGCTTAGGCAGTAGCGAGACACTTCGCGAGGCCATCGCCGAGTACGCCCGGCAGACTCATCCCATTCGGTTTGCGTCGCTGGTTTCTTCGCAGTACCGCGAACAGGCTCGCCATGAACATTGGCAGATGATTGAAGCGCTACGTGCCGGCGATCGAGCGGCGTTGGTTACTTTGTGCGCTGAGCATCTTTTGCCGTCGCGCAATGCCTACCTCATCGCTCAACAGCAGCGTATCTAGATTGATTGAGAACACCTTCACTTCGCCGTCTCCGGCTGCTCAAATTCGCCTTTGAGTGCCCAGCCCCCAACCATCCGCGAATCGCACCTTGCCTGACACCCGCCTGCAACACCGAATCAAAGCGAGAACGTATTCCCGGCTTCAGCCTGCCCCCGCAGCCAGGCAAACAGGTGCTCTGCGCTTGCCACGATGGGACTGAACACAGCGCTTTCGTCATGCGACCAGTAGTACACGGTGCCCATGTCAGGGCCATCGGTGCGCAGCAGGAAGCAATCGGGCGAGTGCTCGTCACCCACGATAGGTAGCATATGCAGGGGGTCGATACCGTCGTTGGCAATGGCCTGGCGGATCTCGGAAGCCAGCTCTGGTGAGCTGTTGTCGTGCAGGCTTAGCCAGCCCATCATTTCCGCGTGCTTCTCCAGAGCCTGCGTGATGCCAAACAATTGGTAGGCTTGGCTGTACTCACCGTCCACCACGGTGAGTTGATGTGACTCATCGGGCGCACTAATCCATTGCACATAGGCCGCGCAAGCAGTGTTCTTCAGGGCGGCGGGAAAGTGCTGACCGAGCAGATCGAGGTCCGCAGCGGTAGCGCTCTGGCCCGGTGCGTATTCGAATCGCAACGCGTTGATGCGCAGACGTTCGGACTCGTTGGCCTGCGCCGTTTCGCCTGCAAAGAAGGCCTGGTAGTCGGGGTCATCCAGCACTTCAGGCATGCGCAGGCTCCATTTGCGATGGCATGCATACGCCTCGGCGTTGCGGCCCAGTTGACGCAGTGCGGTGACTCGGTATTCTTGTATCTGCGTTGTGCTGCTGCTGGTGCTATCGGCCAGGGCAATGGCTTGCAGCGCCTGCTCAGGCTGATCAGCAACACACAGTGCGTACTCGGCCATCGTTTGAGCGGCAGCCGCCAACTGCGAAGGCGCGCCCTTGTAGCTGTCACCGAAATAGTAGCTGCTGCTGCCGGTGTGCATGTAGAACGGGTTGGTCTTTTGTTCCTCCGCGCTGGTGATGATGGCAATGCAGTGATCTAGCGCGGCGGACCAATCATCATCGGCATAAGGACCGGGATTTTCGCGTGCGCGGTTGGCATGCGCGCGCCGCGCAGCCGTATGCCAGTACCAGGCACCCTCGCTGTTTTGGCACTGCTGTAGCAGCCCCAGGGCGCAATCGTTATCGCCGCATTCGGTGTGCAGCGCAGCCAGATCCATCAGGCATTCCTCGTGGGTCTTGGGCCTGTGGCCGGCGATGCTGCCGGGCCCGTACACAGTGTCCGGCGCAACCACTTCCTGAAAGCCGCTGCCCGCCAGCGTGCTACGCAGTTCAATGAAGCGCTGCAACACCGCCAGTGGCCCTCCGTCGGCGGCAAAGACGAGATCCTCCACCATCTTGAACCGCTCTGCCGATGTACGCGCTTCCTGCCGCGTCCAATAGGCCCGCCCGTCGTAGCCATTGGGGTGCAACGTGAGCTGAATGAGCAACGGAGCGCTGCTCTTGCGTTTGGGTGTGGATTCGATCCAGTGGCAGGTGTAGGCAGTCACGCAAAGTCGCAGGGCTCGGGCAAGATAAGCGGATGTTCAAGCACCGGCAACCCCGTGCCTGTATGGGCTTATTCTGACACCTTGGCCTCCACGCCCATGCTGACCCCGCTGGCCACGTGGCTCCTGTACTGAGTCGGCGTGTGCCCCACGGAGTGACGAAAGAACCTGCTGAAATAGGCGGGGTCGGCATATCCCAGTTGCCGAGATACGTCAACCACTGAAAGTTCGGTGTACGCCAGCAAGCGCCGCGCTTCAAGAAGGACGCGGTCGTGCAGCACCTGAAGTGCGGAAGCGCCATTCTTGCGGCGGCAGGCCCGGCTCAGGTGGTCCGCCGTGACCGCGAGCTCTGACGCATAGAAATCCAGGGTCTTTTGCTGGATGAAGTGTTTTTCTACCAAGGCTTCGAAGCGACGCACGAGGGTGTCTCTAGCGCCTGCGCGTTGCTCGCTCTCGAACTGCTCGCCGTGCTCTCTCACATACCGAATGGCCACCAGCGTGGCTAGGCCCGTCAGTGCCTGAACTCGTCCTTCGTCAAGGGCGTGGAATTCGGCGGCGATCTGCTCGAGCAATCTTCCCAGCTCCTCTGCGGCAAGGGGCTTGGCAATCACAAATGAGCGACTGAGCTCCTTCTCCACAAACCGCGTTTCACCCAGAAGGCGACTCAGCGTTGCGGTGGGCACAGTGACCTGATGTCCGGACGAGTCCCGGCTGTAGGTAAACCCATGCACGGATCCTGGCGCCAACAAGAGCATGACGGGTGCCGTGGCTTTGAATTCGCAACCGTCAATCGTGCCGGCAATCTCTCCCTTGTCGAGAAACTGGAACTGGTGCAAACCCTCGTGCCGATGTGCCGGAATCGTCCAGTCCATTTCAGTGCCTCGCACGGCTACCGACTCGTAGTGCAGACAATCATCAGGCTGTCCGTGCAGGACTTCCCGGTACGGAACCATGAGCAGTGGCGAAGGCTTCATGGGATGCCATTCTCGCTCGATGCCGGAAATCTGCAAGGGCGGGTGGAAACGTCCATCGATTTATCGGCCTGACGCGTCCATCATCCACCCCAAGAGAGACAACGGTCCACAATGACACGCACAACACCATCCGATGCGCCGCTAGCGCACGCCCCGTCACCCGCACGGCAACGCGCCCCTTTGCGGCTGACGGGTGCGCAAGCGCTGGTTCAGGTGCTGCTCGCCGAAGGCGTGAATACGGTCTACGGCATCGTCGGCGGCAAGCTCTCTCCGTTGTTCCATGCACTTAGCCGTGAACCGCGCATTCGATTCATTGGCGTGCGGCACGAAGCGGCAGGCCCCATGATGGCGGCGGCCACCCATGCGGGCACAGGGCAGATGGCGGTGGCGGTAGGCGAGTTGGGGCCGGGGGGCCTGAACATGGCCTCGGGCCTGGGGTCTGCCTTCAACAACAACCTGCCCCTGCTGGCCATCACAACCAACCAGCATCGCGCCAGCTCGTACCCGCACGTGGGTTTCTTCATGGACCTTGACACGTTGGCGGTGACCAAACCATTGACCAAGTGGAATGCTCTGGTCAACGATGCACGCCGCATTCCCGAGCTGACGCGGCGTGCATTTCGTGAAGCATTGAGCGGTCGCCCGGGCCCCGTGCATCTTGATATCCCCCAGGACGTCCTGGGCGAAATGCAAATGTTCGCTGCGGACGAATTTGAGCTCACACCGGAGCGTTATCGCGCCACCTCGGGCCCTCGGCCCAATGCCACTTCGCTGGCAGATGCCGTGGCACTGCTGCAATCCGCCAGGCGCCCCTTGATTGTGGGCGGGGGCGGCGTGGTGGCGGCGGGTGCGCAAAGCGCTTTGCGAGAACTTGCGAAACGCCTGAACGCCCCCGTAATTCCAACGCAGATGGCGCTTGGCCTGGTGGCTTCGGACAGCCCGCACTTCGTAGGGCATGGCGGGATCATCGCGGGCGAGTCCGTCAAGCACGCATTCGAGCGCGCCGATGTGATCCTGAGTGCGGGTTGCCGTTGGTCCTCGTGGATGTGGGACGAGCGCGGAGCGCTCGCACGTCGGCACCATCACGTCATCAACATCAACATAGACCCGTCTGCACTCGGCCATGCCGCGCTGCACGAGGTGGCCATGCAGGCGGACGCGGGGGAAGCGCTCAGTGACCTGTTGGCCTCGCTAGGCGATGCAGCGCTCAATGCCGACGGCGGCTGGCTGGCCGAGGTGCGCGCCGTCCGAGCGCGCCATGAACGCAAGCTGGCCATCATGGCCAGTGACACCGAAGAGACCATGCACCCTGCCGCGCTGGCCAAGACACTGGGAGAAGCGTTGCCGGTGGACGCGCTGGCGGTGTACGACGGAGGTCATACCACCTTCTGGAGCAACGACCTGACTCCCGTTCATGACGTGAGAACGCGTTTTCATGAACCCGGAATGGCGCACCTGGGTTACGGCCTGCCTGCAGCCATTGCCCTGAAGGCCCAGCACCCGCAAAAAACTGTGCTCAACATCACTGGCGACGGCGCATTCGGCTTCACGATCAATGAACTTGACACTGCCCGCCGGTATGGCTTGCCCGTCATCACCGTGGTCCACAACAACGCGGCCTGGGGAGTGATCCGCATGGGTCAGAAATTAGGCATGGATTTCGAGATGGGCACGGCACTCGAAGACACCGACTACGCAGCCATTGCGCGGGGTTTCGGTTGCCACGGCGAGATAGTCACTCGCGCAGGCGATATTCCTGCCGCACTGCAGCGAGCCATCGATTCCGGCTTGCCCGCCGTGCTGGACTGCCGCACCAAGTTTCTGCCCCACCCTGCGGTGGGTCAGTTTGTCAGCATGAACAAATACGGCTTTGCTTCGCTGAGCCGCCTGGACATTCCCAAGGAGACTGTTTTGAACGACATCAGTATGTTGATCGGTGGCGAGAAGGCCGCTGCCGCCTCAGGCCAAACCTTTGAGCGACGCAATCCGCTTGACGGCAAGGTAGCCACACGCGCGCCAGCCGCGAGCGCCGAAGACGCTGTGCGGGCGGTGCAGGCAGCTGCGGCGGCGTTTCCCGCTTGGTCCGCCATGGGCCCGGGTGCGCGCCGCGAGCTGCTGCAAAAGGCTGCAAGCGCCCTGGAGGCGCGCACTCAGAAGTTCATAGAGGCCATGGCGGGTGAAACGGGTGCAGCGGCGCCGTGGGCGGGGTTCAATGTGCATCTGGCGGCCGGCATGCTGCAGGAAGCGGCGTCCCTGACGACACAGATCAGCGGCGAAGTGATTCCGTCCGACGTGCCGGGTAACCTGGCCATGGGCTTGCGCGTTCCAGCTGGTGTGGTGCTTGGCATCGCTCCGTGGAATGCGCCGGTGATCCTCGGTGTGCGGGCCATTGCGACGCCGCTGGCCTGCGGAAACACGGTCGTGCTGAAAGGCTCCGAGCTCTGCCCGGCCACGCATGGCTTGATCATTGAAGCGCTGAATGAAGCCGGTTTGCCACCGGGTGTGGTCAATTTTGTCACCAATGCCCCGGCTGACGCGGCGGTGGTGGTGGAAGCCATGGTGGCTCACCCTGCTGTCAGACGCGTGAACTTCACGGGGTCGACCGCCGTGGGCAAGTTGATCGCGCAGACTTGCGCCAAGCACCTCAAACCTGCCGTGCTCGAACTGGGTGGCAAGGCTCCCTTTGTGGTGCTGGACGATGCCGACCTTGATGCTGCGGTCGATGGCGCGATCTTCGGAAGCTTTGCCAACTCGGGCCAGATCTGCATGTCCACCGAGCGCATTGTGGTCGACCAGAAAGTTGCCGACAGCTTTGTGGCCAAGCTTTCGGCGCGCGCTGTCGGTCTACCGCTGGGCGATCCCCGCAAAGGGCCCACCGTGCTGGGTTCCGTGGTCGACATGAGCACGGTGGAACGCTGCAATGCACTCATTGATGATGCAGTAGCCAAGGGCGCCACTTTGGTTTGCGGCGGCAAGGCGGACAGCACGCTCATGCCCGCCACAGTGCTGGACCACGTGACGAGCGAAATGCGCATCTACCACGAAGAGAGCTTCGGGCCGGTCAAACCCGTGGTGCGAGTCCATGGCGTGGAGGAAGCTGTGGCCTGCGCCAACGACAACCCCTATGGCCTCTCGGCGGCGGTATTCGGCCGTGACGCGGGCCGCGCGTTTCAGGTGGCGCAGCGCATTGAATCGGGCATCTGCCATGTCAACGGCCCAACGGTACACGACGAGGCGCAAATGCCCTTCGGCGGAGTCAAGGCATCGGGGTATGGCCGCTTCGGCGGCAAAGCTGGCATCGAAGCGTTCACCGAGCTGCGGTGGGTCACGCTACAGACCACGCCACGGCATTACCCGTTCTAGCGCAGAAGGAGCGACGAATCCTGACCCTCGCTCGCATTTCACTATAAACACTGAAGGAGACAAATCATGCAACGCAGAACACTGCTGAGCGCCGGCGTAGCATTCGGGGGACTGGCCTGCATAGGCTCGCCCGCGCTCGCTCAAGGCGCATCCAAGAGCGTGACCTTATGGTCTGGCTTTCCAGTAGGCGGTGGCCTGGGAGACCAGGTGGCGCGGCCTCTGATTGACCAACTGCGCGGCAAGTACCCTCAGCCGTTCATCTACGATGCCAAGCCCGGCGCAGGTGGCCGTATTGCGGCGGAGTTCGTCAAGCGTGCGCCGCCAGATGGCAATACGCTGTTTGGTTGCCCAAGCTCCTTGATGACCCTGCATCCCCACGTCTTCAAGAAACTGCCCTACGACACGCTGAACGATTTCACCTCGATTGCAGGTCTGTGCTCGTATACGGCGGTGTTCACCGCCGGCCCAGGTCTTCCGGCTGAAATCCGCACTGTGGCCGACTACCTGAAGTGGGCGAAGGCCAACCCGAGCCTTGCCAACTACGGTGTGCCTGCCAGCGGCTCATCGCTGCACCTGGCTGGAGCCATGCTGGGCAAACAGGCGGGCGTGGAGATGCAATCGGTGCCGTACAAAGGCGGCGCCCCGCTTCTCACTGACCTCCGGGGTGGGCAGATTCCGGTCAGCTTCAACGTCGTCAGCGAAGTGTTGCCGCATATCCGCGCGGGCACCTTGCGGGCCCTTGCTGTTTCGGCGCCGACACGGTGGAAAGCATTGCCGGATACGCCCACCCTGACCGAACTGGGTTACAAAGACATTGCTTTCGTGGACTGGCTGGGTTGGTATGGTCCAGCCGGCATGGACAAAGCCAAGGTGAACGCGCTCAACGCGGCAGTCAATGAAGCATTGGCTGGCCCGGCGATGGCGGAAGTCATCGATAAAAATGGGCTGGAAATCATGCGCGTATCGCCCGAAGGGCTTGCCAAGGCGGTGCGGGAAAACCACGCCTTCTGGGGCCAGGTGGTCAAGGTCACCGGCTTCAAGCCGGAAGACTGATTCCCTGCCTGAATGAGCTCATCATCCCTCTTCAATCATTGGACGAACGCAAACACATGACCATCTCTCTCGATCAGGCCCAAAAGATCATCACCGCAGCCTTGGCAAAGTCCAGGGAAATGGGCTATGCGCCCATGGGCATCGCAGTGCTTGATTCATCGGGCAATCTCAAGGCCTTTGCAAGCGAAGACGGCGCAAGCATGTTCCGCTTCGATGTCGCGCGCGCCAAGGCATGGGGTTCAGTCGCCATGGGCGTGTCCAGCCGAGTGCTGGGCGAACGTGCGAAGGGAAATCCAAACTTCTTCGTCTCACTGGCCGCCACTTCCGAAGGCAAGTTCCTGGCCCACACTGGTGCTGTTGTCATCAAGGATGCGCAAGGCCGATTGCTCGGTTCGGTGGGCGCCAGTGGCGGCACCGGCGATGAAGATGAGCTGATTTGCATGGCCGGTGTGGACTCGGTGGGCCTCACCAGCGGCTGATAGATGCAGCTGTGGATTTCGCCCTGCGAGGGCGGTTGACGCAGGCTCTCCTGGAACCGCGGGCCCCGTCCCCGGACTTGCAAGAGCATGCCGGCGTTCGCCTCGTGCCGGAGTCTGGCTGCTGTGGTGTGACCAGACAACTACGTGTATGGCGGGGCGTCCGACGCAGATGCGCAGGAGGGACTTTTGCGTCACCTGGCATCGGATATGGGCGTTCGCGATACCGTTGCAACCAGTTGAAGATTTCAGTGTGTGGCTGCTCTCACCTCTAAAGCATCTGCGGTATCGCTGGCGACTCAGGACAAGCCAGCCTTGTCCAGGCCCCAGGCTTTGTCGTGCACACCGGGGACGGTGCGGAACGCCACGTTGGCACGGTTCCAGCCGTTGATGGCCATGACGCGGTAGGTGAGGTCAGACAGCTCTTTCTCGGAGAACTGCTCCAGCATCTGCGCGTAGAGTTCATCCGACACGCCTGTGGGTGCGATCTGAGTCAAGGCTTCGGTCCACGCCAACGCAGCGCGCTCGCGCGGGCTGAAAAGCGGAGACTCACGCCAGATTGCAACATGGTGCAGGCGAAGCTCGCTCTCTTTATGAATGGTGGCCTGCTTGATGTGCATGTCCAGGCAAAACGCACAGCCGTTGAGCTGCGACGCGCGGATGTCGATCAGATGTGACAGGCTGGTCTCGATGCCCGCAGCGGCCACGGCGTTGCCGAACTCAAGGAACTTCTTGAACAGCTCGGGCGATTGCTTCAGGTAGTCAAGACGAGGGGCATGCGATGGGTGGTTCATGGTTTCAGGTTCCTGCAAAAGATGGGTTGAAATTTCTTGTCACGCACCATGAAGACGTGCGAACAGGCCCACTTGTGACAGCGAACCTGAAAAAAATTCAGAAACTTCCGGGCGCAGGTTCCACAAGACGACCCGCGAAGATGGCGGCAATGCGCGCCAACTTGTCCGGATTGCGCTGGACGTGCATCCGCAAGATGCGCTGGCCATCGGTCTCAAATGCCTGTGCCGATTCGAGCTCGCCGTCAATAAAGCGCAGCAAGCTCCATTCACCATTGATGACCACCACCTCAATGCGCTGCGCAGCACCGGCCCGCCTGTGTGTCGCCAGGAAAAGTTGCGCAATGCGCCGCCCGCCCTGCAGAACCTTGCCAAAGCTGGGCACCTTGCCACCACCATCGCCAATGAGTTCGGCGTCTTCCGCCAACAATGCCTGCATGGCCGAGAAGTCGCCACGGCGTGCCGCATCGGCAAATCCGCTCAGCAAGCGAAAATGCTGGTCTGGCGACACCGCATGGCGTGGTCGAGCGTCCTTCAACTGAGTTTTGGCGCGCGAGACGATCTGCCGGCAAGCGGCTTCGGTCTTGCCTAGCGCCTGGGCCACTTCAGAGTAGTCGGCGTCAAAAACCTCGCGCAGCAAGAAAGCCGCGCGCGCCTCTGGATTCAACCGCTCCAGCATGGCCAGAAAAGCAATGGAGATGTCGTCAGCCCGCTCCAGAAGCTGCTCCGGGCTGTCTGGTGAACTGTGCAGATCGCCCCCGTGGAGCTGCGGCTCAGGCAGCCAGAACCCGGGGTAGTGTTGGCGCTGCAGCTTGGCCGCACGCAAGCGGTCTATGGCCAGGCGGGTGGTCACAGTCACTAGCCACGCTTCGGAGTTTTCGAGTTCGGCCTGATCGGCGCCGTACCAACGAAGCCAGGCGTCCTGCACCACTTCTTCTGCCTCCGCGACGGAGCCCAGCATGCGGTAGGCAATGCCCTGCAGCCGAGGGCGCAGGCCATCGAAGTTAAAAGACGCGGGGTCTGAGGTTGAGGTGTTGTCCATGGAGACCAAGACGTTTCAAGCCTCCATTTTGTGACAGTTTCGACGTCATGCGCGCGGAATGGCCTCCAACCCGCGCCCATGTGCGCGATGCACAACGCGCCGTGAAAAGGAGTGAAAAACTCAGACGCGTCGTTTGGCCCTTGCTCGGCGCAACGCCCGTATGTCGGCGCGAACGGCTGACAGAGAATCGCTCAGCGCACGCTCAGCCTGGTATCTCCTCCACTTTGAGATCAAGCCGGCCGCCGCGAAGCCAAATGACGCCAGCTTTGGAGGTACATGGCGAAAGGCCGCAGCGGTTTTGAGAACACGCGCGCCTGTCGCCGCAGCGGAGGGCAAAACTGTACGCGGCGGCGTTGGTGAGGGTGGGGGGGGTGGCAGCGGCGTGGGGTTGGGCGCCCGCATTCCCCGAACCTTTGGACCGGCAGAGACAACAGGCGGCGCTTCGTATTTCCCAGCAAACCGTCGCGACACCAGGTAGCCGCCTACGGCAGCCACCATGGCCCACACACCCACCGTGGGCGAAAAGCCGTCCAGGTCAACACGGGAATCTCCAACGCCTTTCCCCACCGATGGCGTTGAAGAATGATGGCGTCCTCGCTGATGCTCCTCGACCAGAGCGGAAAGGCCAGCAGTGGTTTTCCGTAAATCTTTCAAGTCAGTTTTTAAAGTGGGAGTCTCGGATAACGCAGCGTCATCAGAGGCGGGGGGAATGGATGTACGCGCAAAATCCCCTTGCTGTTCAGCCAGCACGCGCGCGCAACTGGCTGCGTACAGCAGTACCGCTGACGCGAAATAGATCCACATCAGAAGCACCACCAAAGAGCCTGCGGCCCCATAGGCGGAGACCACTGCCGCCGTAGAAAGGTACAAGGCCAATGCGTACTTGCCCAAACCGAACAAAACGGCCCCCACGGCGGCTCCTGTCACCAGATGCCTCAGCCGAGGCTGAGGGCCCGCGCTCATGCGCATCAAGGCTACAAAAAGACCTGCGATGATGAGAAGAGAAACAGCCTGATTGACGACCGCCAGCAATTCCTGAGAACCCATGTATTGGCCGCCCCAGCGCTCCAATATGCCCAGAAAGCTGGACACCACCAGCGACACCAGCATGAGAAAGCCAATGGCCAGCACGTAGGCGATACCGCGCAAGCGCAAGGTCGCCGTATGCCACCATTCACCCCTGGCAACCACGCCAGAGCCCTGGGTCCATAAGCGCTCAAAGGCCGACTGCAGTTCGGCGAAAACGCCGGTAGCGCCCATCAGCAACAAGCCAAAAGCCAATATGGACGCAAAGATGCCCTGCTGGGGTTCCTGGGCACTTTCCAAAGCCGCAGAAATCACCTCAGCCCCGCGAGCGCCCACCAACTGACGGATCTGCTCCGTCAGCGAGCCCACCAACATCTCCCTGTCCAGCCACCATCCCATGGCTGCGACGATCAGAACCAGAAGGGGCGCGAGACTCAGAATGCCGTAGAAAGACATCGCGGCGCTCATGCGCAAGCCGTCTGCCTCTGACCAGAGCTCAAACGATCGATAAAGGGGATACAGGCCTTTGAGCCGCCCCCTGAAAATGACCGGCACCACTGCTTCAGGGGCTGAGTCGGCAGGAGAAGCGCTGGCAAGCGAAGTAGAAGGCGTCATGACCGGACTTTAGCGCGAGATCTGAGCATTTCCAGCAGATAGTGGCCTGGTCCCATGTCAGTAAATTTCTACTTTTTGGCCGCATTCCAACGCATTCAGCCTGTACGTTCAAATGACAAAATTCCGGAAAACGCCCGCAGAGTTATTTTGCGAGCTTGTCCGACAAAATTTCATTCGCTCCCTTGGCACAATGGAAATATTTTCTTGCCACGGGAGGATAGATCATGAGGCGTTGGACAGTAACCACCTTGGCAGCGGCCGGGCTCATTTGTGTGGGATGCGCCAGCACCACAACCGGCAGCGTGACCACAGGAGGTCAGGGCCGCTCACAGTTGCTGCTGGTCTCACAACAAGAAGTGATGCAGGAATCACTGAAATACTATGAAGAGCAAAACCGCGAGGCGCGTTCTGAAGGCGTTCTGGTGACCAGCGGGGCGGAATTCAACCGGGTCAACAACGTCATGCGCCGCCTGGTACCGCACGTAGGGACGTTTCGTCCAGACGCTGCTCAGTGGCCCTGGCAGCTTGTGCTGATCAACGAAGATACCGTCAACGCCCATGTCATGGCCGGCGGAAAGATCACTTTCTACACCGGCATCATCCGCAAGCTCAAACTCACCGACGATGAGATCGCCGCCGTCATGGGCCACGAGATGGCTCACGCCCTGCGCGAGCACACACGCGAGAAGATGTCCCAAAGCGCAGCGGGCGACCTGGCGCTGAGCATTGGCGGCGCCCTGCTGGGTGTCGGCCAGGGCGCTACCCAACTAGCGGGCATGGGAAAGCAAATAGCGCTTGACCTGCCCTTCTCGCGAAACATGGAAAGCGAAGCCGATTTGTACGGCCTTGAGTTGTCGGCACGTGCCGGCTACGACCCACAGGCTGCGGTCACGCTGTGGCAAAAAATGGCCACTGTGGGCGGTGGCGGTGGCCCTCAATTCCTGTCAACCCACCCCTCTTCGGGCGACCGGATGGCCTCGTTGCAGGCAGCTATTCCTAGAGTGATGCCGCTGTATCAGGCCGCGCGGGCAGGGCGGCCTTGAGAATAGCCTTGACATGAATTAGCCAACCGCAGCGCGTGATCGACTGCCGCCGGCCTTCACCGGTTGGCCGGTCCCCGCCGCTAGGCGTGACAGGGAGTAAATCATTCGCTTGCGACTGACACGTGCAGGGCCGAGCGAAGCAATGGCCCGAATCAGGCTCCCCACCCCTCTGGACGTGCCGAGCAGCACAGGGCGAGGGGCGGGCAGTGGCACTGCAAGATGCCACTGCTTCGTGATCTAGCTTGTCGCAGTTGTTTGACCGAAGTGAGCGAAGTGAACGCAGGGAGTTTCTGCGACACCGCCCCTCGCACGAGCAGCGCAGGTTGCCCGTAGCGAAGCGCAGGGACACGGCAAGTGGGGCCGCCTTTTCTTGCGCCAGGTTCTTTTGGCGGAGCAAAAGAAGGTGGCTGCGCTGCCGGGCGCACTTCCCGGCCTCCGAACTCTATAAAAGAGCAGAAGGTAATAAGTAACCCGTGCTTAAAACTATCGCCGCCTGCCCTCACCGGTTGGCCGGCCCCTACCCACTCCCGAAGAGAGAGGGAAAAGAAGTCAAGGCTTGCCCTCCTAGGTGCGCCAACTCCCCCTACTCTCTCTCAAACGGAGCGGAAGTTAAACCGCCGCATTCAACTGGGCTCGAGTAGCCAACGCCACCTCCCGAGCCTTCTCCGCAAAATCCGCCCCACTCCCCGCATACAAAATAGCCCGAGAACTGTTCACAATAATCGGCCCGGTACTATGGCCACCAGCCACCCGCAACCCCGCCTTGACCGTCGCTGCCGCATCGCCCCCTTGTGCCCCCACCCCCGGTATGAGCAAAGGCACTGTAGGCGCCAACTCCCGGACACGTTCAATTTCCTGCGGATAGGTAGCGCCCACCACAAGACCCAGCTGACCATTGAGGTTCCACGCCCCCTGCGCCAATTTCGCAATGTGCTCATAAAGCAGCGGCTGCCCGGCAACCGAGGCCAGCCGCTGGTTCTGCAGGTCGTCGCCGCCAGGGTTGGACGTGCGGCACAGCAGGAAGGCCCCCTTGCCCGGGTATTGGAGGTAAGGCGCGACCGAATCAAACCCCATGAACGGCGACAGGGTGACTGCGTCGGCCTGGTAGCGTTCAAAGGCCTCGCGGGCGTATTGCTCGGCGGTGGACCCGATGTCGCCGCGCTTGGCATCCAAAATGATGGGCACGCCCGGCGCCACGGCACGCATATGCGCCATCAAGCGTTCAAGCTGTGCTTCAGCCCTGTGTGCGGCAAAGTAGGCAATCTGTGGCTTGAAGGAACTCACCAGATCGGCTGTGGCCTCCACAATGGCCGCGCAAAAATCGTAAATGCCCTCAGCGTCTCGGGCAATGCCTGAAGGGAAACGCGCGGGTTCGGGATCAAGCCCCACGCACAGCATGGAGGCGTTGTCCGCTTCAGCCTTGCGCAATTGGTCTAGAAAGTTCATGCAGGCATTTTAAAGACCCTACGCGAGACTCAGCCCGGACCGCTGGGACCGCAATGCCCCTTCGAGGAGCGTGGGCGGCAACGGTCGTGCGCTGCGAAGGGTCTTGCAAGGGTTGCGGAAGTCGCTGGTGAGGGACCCCCTAGAATGGCCGATTGCTCCTTTTTCACCGTAAGCTCGAGATGCAAAAACCCCAGACCAAACCGCAGATTTCCAATTTCTCTTCTGGGCCCTGCGCCAAAAGACCAGGTTACGACGTGGCCCAACTGGATTTGTCCAGCCTGGGGCGCTCTCATCGCTCGGCTCTGGGCAAGAAGCTGCTGGGTGCATGCTGCACCGAGACCGCTCGCATTCTGGGCTTGCCCGCCGGCTACCGCGTGGCGGTTGTGCCCGCATCCGACACCGGAGCGGTCGAAATGGTGATGTGGTCCATGCTGGGCGCTCGCGGCGTCGACATGCTGGCGTGGGAATCATTCGGCGCCGGCTGGGTGACCGATGTCGTGAAACAGCTCAAGCTGCCCAATGCACGCAAACTTGAAGCAGGCTATGGCGACATCGTGGATTTCAGCCAGGTCAACTTTGACAATGACGTGGTCTTTACCTGGAACGGAACCACCAGCGGGGTGCGCGTGCCCAATGGAGACTGGATCCCTGCTGACCGCAAAGGCCTGACCATCTGCGACGCCACCAGCGCCGTGTTCGCCATGGACATGCCCTGGGAAAAGCTCGACGTCATCACTTACTCATGGCAGAAGGTGTTGGGCGGTGAAGGCGCTCACGGCATGCTGATCCTGGGACCGCGCGCAGTGGAGCGGCTGGAGTCCTACAGCCCCCCATGGCCCCTGCCCAAGATTTTCCGTATGACCAGTGGCGGCAAATTGACCGAAGGCCTGTTCAAGGGCGAGACGATCAACACTCCTTCCATGCTGTGTGTGGCCGACTACCTGGATGCGCTGAAGTGGTGTGAAAGCGTGGGCGGCGTAAAAGGCACGATTGCACGCAGCCAGGCCAACCTGAAGGTCGTTGAAGATTTCGTGGCTGCACAGCCGTGGGTGAGCTTTCTGGCCAAGACGCCAGAGACGCGCTCCAACACCAGTGTCTGCCTGCTGCTCGATCTGGCAGAAGACAAGGTCAAGGCTTTGGTCAAGCTGCTCGAAGCTGAAGGCGTGGCCTACGACATTGGAGCCTACAAGGACGCGCCCGCCGGCATCCGCATCTGGTGTGGGGCCACCGTGGAAACCAGTGACTTGCAAGCTTTGATGCCTTGGCTGGCATGGGGCTACGAGCAAGTGAAGTGAACTGGTGATCCAGTGATCCAGTGATCTAGTGCCTTAGAGAAGGTAGAGAAGGCGTGACAGACCTGCCACTGTCACGCCATTGATGATGAATAACGGATTGGGTTACTCGCCGCGCGCCGAAACGTGATGAAGCGAGAGCACCGTTCAACGAGAGACACCGATGTTCAAGATCAAGACTTACAACGCCATTTCTTCCAAAGGGCTGGAGCGATTCAACCCCAAAACGTACGAAGTAGGTGGCGCTGTGGCAGATGCCGATGCCTACGTTTTACGCAGTCAAAAGCTGCACGGCGAACCAGTGCCCCCCTCATTGCTGGCTGTGGCGCGCGCTGGCGCCGGGGTCAACAACATCCCTGTGGGCGAGTACGGGCAGCAAGGCATTGTGGTGTTCAACACGCCAGGTGCCAACGCCAATGCAGTCAAGGAATTGGTTTTGGCAGGCATGCTGCTGACCACACGCGGCATCCTGCCCGGCATTGAATACGCTCGCTCGCTCGGCACCATGACCGATTCAGCGGAGATGCATCAACTGCTGGAGAAGGAAAAGTCAAGATTTGCAGGCACTGAGCTGCGCGGAAAAACCCTGGGCATCGTCGGCCTGGGCGCCATTGGTTCCATGGTGGCCGATACAGCGCTTGCGCTGGGCATGAAGGTCCTCGGTTTCGATCCTGCGCTGTCCATTGATGCTGCATGGCGGCTATCGAATGCAGTTCAACGGATGGAGAATTTGCCATCGCTCCTGGCGCGCTCTGATTTTGTGAGCATCCACGTGCCCGCACTGGAAAGCACGCGCCACATGATCGATGCTGCCGCGTTATCGGGCATCAAACCCGGCGCGGTGTTGCTCAACTTTGCGCGCGAGACCATTGTCGACCCCGCTGCTATTTTGCAAAGCCTGGATGCGGGCCGTCTGGGCCGCTATGTGAGCGATTTTCCCGAACCGGGTCTGTCCACCCATGACAAGTGCATTGCCATGCCGCACATTGGCGCCAGTACCGAAGAATCTGAGGAAAACTGCGCCGTGATGGCCGCAGATCAGATCATGGAGTTTCTGGAAAACGGCAACATCGTCAACTCCGTCAATTACCCGGCAGTCCGCATGGACCGCACGCCAGGCGCCACTCGCCTGGCCATCGCCAATGAAAACGTGGCAGGGGTTCTGGGCAGCGTGTTGTCGGTGCTGGCTGATGCCAAGCTGAACGTGATCGACATGATCAACCGCAGTCGCGATGAGTTGGCCTACAACCTGATCGACCTCTCATCAGCGCCTGATGAAACTGCGATCAAGGCCATTGGCAACGTGGCGCATGTGATTCGCGTACGTGTGATCTAGAGGGGCAACAACGTTCGCGCCGGGCTTGACCTGTCCTGCGTCGAAGCGTTGCGCAAGGCCCTTCGACAGGCTCAGGACAGGCTTCGACAGGCTCAGCCCGAACGGATTTTTATGGGCCCGTCCATCCAATGACGCGGGCCCCGCGATCACATCTTGATGTCGTAGGTCTTGATCATGTCGCTCATGATGGGAAAACCGGCGTCGATCAACTTGCCAAACTCCGCACTGGTTGCAGGGTAGGCCTTGATCCCATACTCGTTAGCCAGATAGTTCTTGTACTCATCGCTTGAAGCCACCTTGTGAACGGCTTTCTCAAGCTTGGCTCTGATGTCAGCTGGGACACCTTTAGGTGTGGCGACACCGATCTTGCCCGTGATAGAAATATCGAAACCCTGTTCCTTGATGGTGGGTGCATTCGGGAACCATGGCAGGCGGGCGTCGCTGGCGGAAGAGATGAATTTCAACTTGCCGGCCTTCACCAGCGCCGCGTATTCTGAAGGACCTTGCAAAGCCACATCGACCTGCTTGCCCACCACTGCGTGAATGGATTCAGCAGAAGACTTGTACGTCACCTGGTCAAACTTCCCACCGGTCAGTTTCTGCAATTGCAAGAACGGAAAATTGTTAGGTGCACCGGTCACGGCAAAGAACACGCCTTTTGGTGTCTTTGATTGCGCCACCAAATCCTTGACGTTGTTGATTGGGGAGTCTGGCGATGCCACGATGCCATAGACGAATTCAGCCACGCCACCGATCAGATCGAAATCTTCCCGCTTGTAGGGCACCTTCATCAACTGCGAGGTGAAAGTGGCCGTGCTGTAGGAATACATACCGATGGTGTAGCCATCTGGTTTGGCACGAGACAGGTTGCCAAGCTGCAAGGTGCCGGCTGCGCCCGGCTGGTTCAAGATGATCACGGACTGCTTGAGCTCGGACTCCAGCAGGTTGGCGAACTTCCTCGTGATGCCATCCGTCGAACCACCAGCGCCATAAGGCACGGTCAAAGTGATCGAACGCTGTGGGTATTCACCCTGAGCATATGCACCGCAAGCAGCCACCAGCAGCGACGCGCATATGAATAGTTTGTTGAGTTTCATGGTCAGTTCCAAATAAAAATAGTGCAAAGAGTCACTTGCTTTTGGCAAGCACCCTGAAAGAGTCGATTCAAATATTGGTCAAAGTGACGCCGCCGTCGACCAGCAGGGCCTGAGAAGTCACAAACCCGGCGTCGTCGCCTGCCAGGAAACAGATCGTGCGCGCAATGTCTTCCACGGTACCGAGGCGGCCCAGCGGTGTACGCGCGATACGATTGGCATCACGCTCAGCGTTTCGGTTGCGCACTGTGCCTTCTGTCGGCACAGCCGATGGGCAGACCGCATTCACGCGGATATTGCGCGGGCCCAGCTCAGCCGCTGCCGCGCGCGTGATGCCCAGAATGCCGGACTTGATGGCGGAATAAACCACTGAGTTGCCTGCCGAACGCCAGGCCGCTGCGGAGGAGACGTTCACGATAGAGCCGCCGCGTTCCGGATCCATGACTTTCACAGCTTCCTGCAAACTCCAGATGACAGACTTGAAGCCAATGTCGATCATGCGGTCCACGGTCTCGGGCATGATCTCGGGAATGGACTGATAGCGCACCCATGCCGCGTTGTTCACCAGAATGTCAAAGCGCTTTCCGTGCTCATGCGCGCGGCGAATCGCTTCTTGAATGCCCTCACGGCTAGCCACGTTGAGCGTGATGCCAAAGGCCTTTCCACCTCTCGATTGAATTTCATCAACGACCGGCGTGACGAATTCTTCCTTCAAATCGTTGACGCAAACCAAAGCACCTCTGGCTGCCATCAGGAAAGCCGTCTCGCGGCCGATGCCAGCTCCGGCACCCGTTATCAGAGCGACGCGCCCTGCTAGATCTTGATTCATTGCTTGCTCCAATTTTTTTAAACCGACTCTATGAAGTCCGCGCCGATCTGCGCAGCCAATTGGCCCGATCCGAACGCAGCATCCAACTTGCGAACCTCGCGCAGCGAGTAATGCAAGGGCACTTCCCACGTGAAGCCCATACCGCCGTGCAGATGGATCGACTTCTCCAGAACAAAGGCCGCGGTGCTCAAAGCATTGGCGAGAGCAGGCCTGGTAGGGCGCGAGTCGCCTTGTTCATTTGCACTCAGCACCCGCTGAATGCTCGCGCTGGCCGCCTCCTGAAGAAGCCGCATCTTGGCAAGCTGGTGCCGTACGGCCTGTTTGGCCGTCAGCGGGCGTCCAAACTGAACGCGGCCAGACAGGTAGGTGGCGGTGGCATTCAATGCGCTTTCAGCAGCGCCGTTGACCAGCCCCGCGATGAGGATGTCTCCGTTGCGCCGGAGTTCGCTGAAAGCAGCGGTATCCACCTCGGCCAGTACCTTGGCGCCCTCCAGATCGATCCAGGACTGCGGAAAGTCGGGATCGAGTGCCGCATCCAGAGTCAATCGGACGGACTTGAGATCTATCAGGGCCGCGCCGCCACTGGCTTTGGACACCAGCACCCAGTCAGCCAGCTCCACATGGCGGGCATGTCCCGCTACGCCTGCCTCCAGGCTGCCCTGAAGCGCCCAGGTTGCTACGCGCTCTCCGCTGCACAGCTGCGCTGCCAGGGCCGAGTTTCCAAGCACCTTGGCAACCAGTATGGTCTCCAGAAGCGGCCATTGCAGTTGCAGCTTGCCCGCTTCCACAAGAATGGGCAGAGCGTAGTCCACGCTGAGGCCAAGGCCACCAGCGTCTTCTACCGCGCTCACGCCGCACAGTCCACCGCCGGCCAGCACTTGCGCAGCTTCAGAAGCAGGCCGTGCCTTGGCGTCTGCAATCACTGCCGCAGCCGCCTGGCCAAACTCTTCAGGTCTGAGATCTTGATCGGTAGTCATCTCAAAGGTCCTTTGGCAAATCCATGATGCGCTGGGCGATGATGTCGAGTTGCACCTCGGTCACACCAGCGTAGATGGTTTCGGCTCGTGCAAACAAATAGCCTGTCGTGAAGTGGGCGCGCGCCCGTCTGGCCAGTGGACTGGAGAGCGGGTTCACGTGGGAAACCAGCGACAGGGCGAGACCCATGAAGGCCTGATGGCACTCCGACCAATAGAGTTTGGTCAATGAACCCTGGGCGCCAATTTTTTCGCCAGCCACCATCTTTTCGACGGTGCGTTCGACCAAGCCTTTGTGTGCGTCGATCTCACCAACCAGCTCGCCTATACGGCGCTGGTAGTAGCCGTCCTGCAGGAGCGCATGCAGCTTGGTGTCGGACTTGCAGGCCGCAATCAGCTGTCTAAGCTCGCACTCAAAGCGCCATGGGCGGTACATGCGGTTGGTCGCCCGCTCGATCGACAACACCCGTATGGCGGCATTCCACCCCTCATCGGGCGCGCCTAGCCGAGCGGAATCGGGTACCAGCACATTGTCAAAAAAGACTTCTGCAAACGATTCCTTGCCATCGATCGACTTGATGGGAACCACTCGAATGCCAGGCGTGTTCATGGGCACGGCAAACATCAACAGACCACGGTGTTTGTCAGCGACCGTTCCTGTACGCGTCAACAGCAGGCAGAAGTGCGCCTTGGCCGCTCCGCTGGTCCAGATCTTCTGGCCGTTGATGCGCCATTGGTCACCTTCCTGTGTGGCCTTGGTGCGCAGGCGCGCAAGGTCGGAACCAGCGTCTGGTTCAGAGAAACCCTGGCACCAGAAATCACTCATGGAAAGAATGCGGGGCAGGAACTTCTGCTTCTGCTCTTCGGTGCCGACGGTCTGGATGATGGGCCCAGCGAGCTCCTTGCCGATGGAGCTCACGCTCTCAGGCATGGCCAGCGCACCAACTTCCTTGTTCACCACCAGATGCTCGCGCAGCGTCAGCCCCAGGCCGCCATAGGTCTTGGGCCAGGTCATTCCGGCCAAGCCTGCGCTGTACATGGACGCTTCCCAAGTGCGGCACTCCTCCAGCGTGGGCGTACGGTAGGCCAGGGAGTCCGAGCGCATGTGTTCTGGCAGATTGCTAGCCAGCCATTGGCGCGCGTACTGCCTATAGGCGGGCGGGCCTGCAGTGATGGCCTCCATGGCCTGCTTGTTTTCTATTTGCATATGCGATGTCAACCTTGAGAGGTCGAACGTGAGAGCGGAATCATCAAGGCGTCAAGCACTTCGACGCCTTGGCCTTGCGGCTTGACCAGCACAGGGTTCATGTCAATCTCGCCCACATTGCCCGCGTATTGGCACGCGAACTCTGAAAGCAAGGCCACTGTTTTTGCCGCCGCAGCTACATCAGCCTTGGGCTGGCCGCGCGCCCCATCCAGCAAGGGGTACATCTTCAAGCTCTGCAGCATGCGCAGTGCTTCAGCTTCGGTCACGGGCGCGACCTGCACTGAAACGTCCTTGAGGATCTCGGCATACACACCGCCGAGTCCCACCATGACCACAGGACCGAAGACCGGATCCCGTGACACACCCGCGATCAATTCCACGCCACCCTGGGCCATGGAAGCCACCAGCACGCCGTCCACACGTGCCTTGGGCGCGTGCTCCTGCACATTGGCCATGATGCGCTCATAGGCCTCACGCACTTCCTGCTCGCTTCGGAGGTTCAAGGCCACGCCGCCGATTTCGGTCTTGTGGGGAATATCTTCGGAAGCAATCTTCAGTACCACCGGATAACCCGTTTCAACCGCCCTGGCCACCGCTTCTTCTTGCGAAGACACGATGGCCTCAGGGGGCACAGAGATACCAAACTCACGCAACGCCTTCTTCGCATGAAACTCATTGCGGAAAACCGATTCGTCAGCTTTCAGCACGGAGCCGCTGTAGGCAGGCGCGATGGAAACACGATTGAGCTGGCCCAGCTTGACCAGACCAGCCATGGCAGCCGCAGCCGCAGGAATGCTGGGGAACACGGGGATGCCCAGTGCATTGATCTGTGCGACCGCTTCAGCCGGCCCCTGGCTGATGAGGACCATCAGGCGATCAGGGTGGCTGGCGCGAATCTTGGTCAACGCCTCCAGGTACACGTCACGCAGACGAGGGTTGTAGAGCGAGAGCGCCAGAAGCAGAACCAGGGTGCTGCGCGACTCATCGTTCTGCAAGGCCGTCAGCATCTTCAAGAGAATGTCGGGCCGCGCGGACATCTGTGCAGAAGCATCCACTGGATTGTTGGTGCCCGCCGTGGGCACAGCCTCGCGGATCAGTGCCTTGGTGGACTCTGCCAACTGCGGCAAGGTCATGCCTGCCTGCACCATCGAATCGGCCATCATGATGCCGAAGCCACCTGATGCCGCGACCAGGGTCACTGCGTTTGAGGAAGGCAGGCGCTCAGAGCCCAAGAGCGCGGTGGCATGCCCCAGATCAAGCAACTCCTCAAAAGAGTGCGCGCGCAGTACGCCATAGCGCCTGAAGACTGCGTCAAACACGGCATCAGACCCCATCAAGGCGCCCGTGTGTGAAGCCGCTGCGGCCTGGCCTTGTTCGGTGGCTCCGATCTTGAGCACAATCACGGGCTTGTTGGCGCGCCGCGCCATGTCCAATGCCGTGATCAAGCGCTCTGCGTGACGGCAGGTCTCCATGCAGCACAAGATGATGTGCGTGTCGGGGTCCTGCGCCAGTGACGCAATGCCGTCTGCGATATCAACGTCTGCTTCATTGCCTGTGGCCATGAAGCGGCTAACGCCAAGGCCGCGATCAGCCATGTTGCGCATGGTAAAGCTGCCGATGTTGCCCGACTGAGAAACAATGCCCACCTTCCCCGCAGGAGGCAGGCTCTGCTCAAGAGCAATGGAAAAGGTGCCCACCAGCTTGGATGCGATATGGATGGCTCCCAGGCAGTTCGGACCCAGAAGGCGCATGCCTTTGCTGCGCGCCACCCTCACCAGTTCCTCTTGAAGCGCCACGCCTTCAGGGCCGGCCTCAGCGAACCCGGAAGTCAAGACGATCGCGCCACGCACGCCGCGGTTGGCGCAGTCGGTCACGGCCTGGAGTGTGGCGCCCATGGGAACCGCCAAAATCGCCAACTGAGGCGGCTTCGGCGTGTCGTGGATAGACGAATAAGCCTGCAAGCCCTGGATGACGCCACCCTTGGGATTGATAGGATAGATGTCACCTGCATAGCCGTACTTGAGCAAAAGCTGTACCGGCCGGCCACCTATCTTGGTGGGATCGTCTGACGCACCGATGATCGCCACACTGCCTGCGAGAAAGAAGGCATCCAGACCTTCGCCTGGTGCCAGCTGATCGAGAGCGCTCATGGATCAGCGACCCTTGAAGACAGGAGCGCGCTTTTCCAGGAAGGCCATGCGCGCCTCCTTGGCATCTTCCGTGCGCGAGAGCGCCACGGTGAATTCCTGCTCGAAGCGGTATGCATCGCGCTGAGGCATCACGTCCACCATGTTGGCGGCGCGCTTGGCGTAGATGGTCGCCAGAGGTGCTTTCGAAGCGATCTCAGTCGCCAAGGCCATGGCCACTGGCAGAAGATCTTTCTCGGACACCACATCTTCAATGACGTTGCGCTTGAGCAGCTCCTCGGCCGTCAGTCGTTGGCCGGTGAAGAACATTCTGCGGAGCGTGGAGCGCCCGAAGAGTGTCTTGAGCATCGATGCACCGCCGGCCAAACCCACATTGATTTCAGGCATGCCGACCGTGGCGTTTTCCGAGGCATAAAGAATGTCGCAAGCCGCCGCCAAACCCAAGCCAGCACCCAGGGCAGTTCCGTTGATGGCAGCGATCACGGGTTTGGAGCACTCGCGGATCGCATTTCCTGTCTCACGTGTGATGCGGTTGTGATCCAGAAAGTCGCCAGCGACCTCGCTATCGGGCCGGTCTTTCAGATCAGCCCCGGCGCAGAACACAGTCCCAGTGCCGGTAAGCACGGCACAGCGAATGTCGTCGCGGTCGGCGATGGCATCGAATGTAGCCACCAGTTGCCGGCGCATCTCGCGGTTCAACGCGTTCACAGGCTTGCGGTCCATGGTCACCAAGGCCACACCATTCGTGACTTCCAGAAGGACGAATTTTTCACTCATGATTTCAACTCCAATGAAACTGTTGCGTTAAGGTTGGGAGCCCGACCAGACTTCTTGGTTTGGGCTAGCTCAGGAAAACTCAAAAATCGGTGCCGTGCTTCCGAACGCGTCCTGCTGCGTTGGCCCGTGCGGCTTATGTGGCGGGTGCGGCGTGCCGGAGGTTTCGACCTCTGTTCCCAAAGGTCAAACTGTGTTCAGGAATTCGTTCAAGGTTCTGGCGACCTGCGCCGGTGCCTGAACATGCATGAAGTGCCCCGTATCCAGCTCTACATAACTGGCGCGAGCCAACTTTGAAGCCACACCCTTCGACAAAGCAGGTGGCCGAAGCGGGTCGTGGCGACCGCTCATCACCAGCACCGGGCAAGCTACTTGATCGAACGCCCCGCGGATATCCAGGTCAGCCAGCATTCGGTACTGATAGGCAAAGCTGGTGGGGTCGTTGGCCAACCAGCGTGCCCGAAATTCATTGAAGACCTCCTGGTCATCCACAAGGGCAGGGGCATAGCTTGTCGCCAGCGAAGCATCTACGATGGAGCGCAAGCCATGGCGCTCCATGCGATCACCCACATCAAGCAAAGTCAGACGCCGGGCCACGGCCACTTCGGTGACCGGACTCATGGCCACAACAGCTGACACGCTCTGAGGGTGACGTGCCGCGCAGGTCAATGCCACCGCGCTCCCCGTAGCGCATCCGGCCAGCGTCACGGGCCCCTGGATGCCCACTAATTCCAGCAGTTGCACGAGGTCATCCGCCAGTTCATCCATGGTCGGAACATCACGCAGCTTCTCGGACATGCCACATCCGCGAGTGTCATAGCGAAGCACAGGCCTGGTGATTTCAGCGCGACTGAGCAAGCGATCCCAACTATTGAGACTGCCGCCCATCTCGTGGATGAACACCACCGGTTCGCCGGCCGCCGGAGTGCCGGCCGCCGGGATGCCGGACCCTGGCCGGAACTCATACCGGATCGTGTTGCCGGCAACATCTGCCCATTTCATTGTTGTCTCCTGTTGGGCTCTGAAGTTTATGAACGGACTTCAAATCAATCCATAGTCGTGATCAACTATCGGATATTCGATCCCTCTATAGTTCGAGACATGGACTTCAGCCAACTGAAACATTTTGTTTGCATTGCGCAGCTTGGAGGTTTCAGCAAGGCCGAGAGGGCGCTGGACATTTCTCAGCCGTCCTTGAGTCGGCAAATGCGCCTTCTGGAGGAGGATCTCAACACCAAGCTGTTTCTCCGCACGGGTCGGGGAGTAGCCCTGACCCCCACCGGAGAAGCCTTTCTCCCGCATGCGCAAGCCATCCTGGAAGCCATTGCGAATGGCCGAGAAGCTCTCAGAAGCGCCAGCTCCGATCTCACGGGCAGGATTTCTGTGGGGTTGGTTCCTCGCCTGGCCAGGGTTCTGACAGCGCCTCTGGTGACCGCATTCCGTGCTCGATTCCCTAACGCCACCATCTCCATCATCGAGAACAAGACGCCGAACCTGGTGACTGCGCTGAATCTGGGCCACGTGGAAGTCGCCGTGCTTTTCAACCTGGAAGAGCTTGATGAGCTTTTGGTGGAGCCTCTGACGGAAGAACACTACGTGCTCATCGGATTGCGGGGAAGTGGACAAGAGCTGCCTTCGGCCATTCCATTCGAAGAGCTCGCTCACTATCCCTTGATTCTTCCTTCCCTGTCGAATTCGATCCGCGCCAATCTGGAGCTGACCAGGCGCCGAACCAACACGCCCCTGAACGTCGTGGTGGAAGCAGACACCATGTTGGCCGTGTTTGACCTGATCCGCCTGGGCATTGGGTACAGCGTCGTGGGCCATGGTGAGGCCAAGCTGGCGCAATCTGGCAACGAATTCACCAGCGCGCGCATTTCGGGCATGGGCTCGCGCAACATCACCTATCTGGCGAGGTCACGCCGCCTGCCATCCACCTACCTGGGCGAAGCGGTGGCGGCGCTCATCAGAGAGCTGAATCTGGCCGCTCTGCTGGGCGCAGACCCCGTGCAGCCAGACAATGCAAGCCACGGTTAATAGCAGGTAGGGCCTGGGCGCCTCCGGACTTGGCCTGCGACGCAGGGCCGGCCGGAGCGATGTCCTGCTACGAGTCACATTTCCTGTTCGAGTCTCTCTGGCCTACGCAAGCTTTGACGCAAGCACCTCCAATTTCTCCCTACTTCTCTGTTGATTGTTGACAATCAACAATGTGCCGTGAATAATGAAGATACCCCGTCAACGATAGTCACTGGAGGCACATAGTGAGAGAAGGTTCGCTCCATCCCGATATGCGTGCGTTATTGAATGCGCAGTCCACCACCTACGGCAGTTCCATTCAAGATGAACGTCGGTCCTGGAACGATTACGCACGCGAGGTGGGACAACCCGTTCCCTCCCATATCGCAACCGAAGACAAAGAGATCGCCACGGCGGACGCCAAGGTTCCCGTCAGGATCTATCGAAAAACCGCCGGCAAGAATGAAGGTTGCATCATCTATATGCATGGAGGGGGATGGACCAAAGGCGATATTGATTCCTCCGAGTCTCTGGCCTGGGGCCTTTGTGAGGTCACCCACTCCACCGTCATTTCAGTCGGATATAGGCTCGCGCCCGAGGATGTCTTTCCCGCAGCATTCAACGATTGCCACGGCGCGTTGAAGTGGGCCCATGAAAATGCTGCGGCTCTCGGCATCGATCCCAAGAAGATCGTTTTGGTAGGAGATAGCGCGGGCGGTAACCTGGCGGCGGCTCTTTCCGTGCATACAAGGGATCATGAAGGCCCCAAGGTTGCTGCGCAAGTCGTCATCTATCCGGCCATCGGAGAATTCATAGACACGGATTCGTATCACGCCAATGCCACGGGCTATGGTTTGACCACGGACCGCTACCGGTTCTATTGCAAACAGTATCTGGGCGGCAGCTTTGAGATTGACGACGTCCGGGCACGCCCCATGCTGGCCAAGGATTTTTCGAACCTCGCCCCGGCCTATGTCGTGACGGCCGAGTTTGATCCCATTCGCGACGACGGGCGTGTATATGCGAAACGGCTGGTAGAAGAAGGCAACGACTGCGTCTACCGGGAATGCCGAGGCTTCATCCACGGATTTTTCCGTGCCCGTTTCAAGTCGCAAGCGGCAGCCGCCGAGCTGGACCGGATCGCCGACTTTTTGCGACCCTTCGTTTCCTGATCGGCTTGAGGCTCAGCCTCAAAAATTCAGTTTCCAGTACCGAACATTAGGAGGAAAACATGTCGAAGACGTTGAGATTTCTGGTTGGAGTTCTAACCGCTTTCGCGGCCACAACGGGCGCAGCCGTTGCCGACACCTTCCCCTCCAAAACCGTTCGAATCATCTGCCCTTATTCGCCCGGTGGAACGGTCGATATTCTGGCAAGGGTGATGGCCGAAAAGCTGAGCAAATACTGGGGACAGCAGGTCATCGTGGAGAACAGGCCAGGCGTTGCTGGCCAGGTAGCGACACGCTATGTAGCCACCCAGCCAGCGGACGGCTACACCATGTTGATCACCGCCAGTGGCCACCCCATCAACCACCTGCTGTACAAAGACCTGGCCTATGACAGCTTCAAGGATTTCTCACCCGTCACACAGTTAGGCCGAGGGTCCTTGGTGCTGGTGGTCAACAAGGACTCCAAATATTCCAATCTGGCTGACTTCATCGCCGCTGCCAAGACTGGCAAGGAAAAAGTGTCTTACGGTCACGTGGGTCTGGGGACTTCCTCCTGGATGGGCGGGGCACTGCTGGAACACATGACGAACACCAAACTCCTCGGCGTTCCTTATAAAGGGGGTGTCCCGGCGCTCACGGACCTCATGGGCGGGCAGATTGATTCCAATTTCAACATCATTCCCGAGGCCATCGCGCACATCAAGGCAGGCTCGGTGAAAGCGCTGGCAACAACCGGCTCCGCCCGAGCTCAAGCGCTGCCTGATGTACCTACGGTGTCTGAAACCGTGCCAGGGTATTCGTTTGGTGCCTACTGGATCATCCTCGGCCCGGCAGGGGTGCCGGCCAATGTGATCGCCAAGGTCAATGAAGGCATGAACCGGGCTTTGAAAGAGCCTGACGTGGTCGAGCGCTTGTCGAATCTGGGCGTGGAGCCCATAGGAACCAGCCCGAATCAAGTGGCCGAGCTGATGCGGGAAGACGCCAGAAAGTGGAAGCCCATATTTGATGCTGCGGGCATCAAACCGCAATAAGTATCAGCGCCTTCCTGTCGCCCCCCGTGCCTCGATTTCAAACACGAATCGAGGCATAGAGATCATTCGAATTTCACAGCGCCCTGATTTTGGTGTGGTTGGTCATTTGCTCAATTTTCCGCAAATGCTGCACGAATCTTTCTCCGTCGTGGGTATTGTGCTCTTCGGACAGGCGTGAGGCCTCTGCGGCGTTACCCGCCAAAATGGCTTCCACGATCTGAGAGTGGAAGTTGATCGTATTCTGGTAGTTGACGGTCAGAGCATCATTGGACGCAATGTAGATGCGAACTTGCTGCTCAACCAGACGGTATTGATTGGCCAGACGCTCATGCTTGGCGAGCGAAATAATCGTCTTGTGCAAACGGAAGTCGGCTTCCGCCACCGCCCTGCTGTTCTTCTGCTCGCACGCCTCTGCCAAACCATCCAGGCACTTTCGCAGAGCCACTCTGCCGGACTCCGTCATCTGCTCCGTTGCCAGTTTGGCAGCCAAAGCCTCCAAGGCGGCACGCAAGGTGTAGAGCTCCCACGCATCCTGCGAAGAGATAGGAATCACGATCCAGCCCGTATAAGGGACTTGAATGATCAACCCTTCCTGGGACAGCTGCTGAAGCGCGACCCGGACAGTGCCTCTGGAAACCTCGAATTGGTCCGCGAGCACCACCTCGGTGAGCCGTGTGCCCGGCAAGATGCGCCCCTTGATGATCTCGGCACGTAGAGCATCAGTGGCCTGCGTTCCCGCTGGCTGCTTTTTTATGGACTGCACTCGCTTGATTCCTGTTGTGGCTCTTCGGGCCATCCATTGCATTGTGTGTCTGGAAGCCCTCCTTGCTCATTGTAAGTTCTTGCCCACTTTGCGTCAAAAACCGAACTGAAAATCGTCAATTTATTGTTGATTGTCAACAATCAACAATAGTAGAATTCAAGCCATTGAATCCATGAGATCTGTTGAACCATCCTTTCTAGGGAGCAGGAATGAAAGTCACTGGCCTGAACGTTTTTTTGATCGACTGCGGCAATATTCGGCCCATCATCGTGGAAGTCGAGACCTCAGAAGGCATCCGCGGCATTGGAGAAGCCACCATCGCCTACGGAGCCGGTGCCACCGCCGCAGCGGGGATGATCAAGGATCTGGGCGAGCGATTCATTCTGGGGCAGGACCCGCGCCGTATTGAGTTGCTCTGGTCGGCCATGTATGACCACAGCTTCTGGACCAAAGGTGGAGGTGCCATCAGTTTTGCGGGCATCAGCGCCATTGAGCATGCCCTCTGGGATATCAAAGGCAAGATGTTGGGCGTGCCGGTCTATGATCTTCTGGGAGGCAGGATTTTTGACGAACTGCCCGTCTACGCCAACGGTTGGAATTTCCTTGAGATTGACGCCCTATCGTGGGCCAAGGCGGCCGAAAGGCCCCTCAAGGACGGATTCAAGGCCCTGAAGTGCTATCCGCTGGCGCTTCCGCACAACCGAACCCTCACCCATATCACCCGACGCGCTGCAGACCGCGAATTCCTGGCGTTGGCCTATGAGCGCGTCAAGGTGCTCCGGGATGTCGTGGGGCCCGACATTGAAATCATGCTCGATCTCAGTGGGGCATTGACCACCGATGAGACCATACGTCTTTGCAGGAAGTACGAAGACCTGGACATCGCCTTCCTTGAGGAGCCCGGCGACGCGTTTGACGTCGGTGCGCTCGCTCAGGTTGCCAAGCATGTCTCCATTCCGATCGCTACGGGGGAACGAATCTACACGCGCCATGGATTCCGAAAGGTCATGGAGCCTCAGAACATCTCCATTGTTCAGCCGGACGTGGGCAATACAGGAGGTCTGTACGAAACCAGAAAAATCGCTGCCATGGCCGAGGCCTACAACATGCGGTTTGCACCTCACAACTGCGCCAGCACACTGTCCACCGCAGTCTCAGCCCAGGTAGCCGCCTGCTCGCCCAATTTCATGAGCCTGGAGACCTACCCGTACTTTTCTGACAACCAGGGCTATATTCACGTGCTGACGAATCCCATGGAGCGCGACATCAAAGATGGAAAGCTCCCGCTCAATGACCGGCCTGGCCTGGGCGTGGAACTGGACCGCGAGCGAGTCAGCCCCTTCCTTTGGGCAGAGATTCGCTGAAGGTCCCAGGAGCCGAAACGCCTTCAGCGCACAGCTCTCTCATTTCAAGCGCTAATTTTGGAGTTCCTCACATGTTGATCACCTACCATAAGACTGCCTTGCAGGGTTGCAACCTGGCGGGTTTCTGCGAAGACATCCCTGGAGTTCAGCTTCGCGAAGTCGACAGCATGGACGAGCTGCTAAAGGCTGCGGCAGACAGCACGGCCCTCATGTTCAACAACCCGCTGTACAGCCAGCAGTTCGCTGACGCGCTGCAAGGCTCCCCGGTTCGCTGGATACAGCTGTCCTCTACCGGGTTTGATGCCTGCACGCAGTACGGCGTGCCAGATTCCGTGGTGGTTACCAACGCAGCGTCCGCCTGGGCCCCTATCGTCGCGGAACACGCCTTGGCCTTGATGCTGGGTCTGCTGCGCGGAGTTCATATCGCAGAGCGTGACCGGCAAAACGCGAAGTGGGACCGGCCATCCGTGCTGCCCTATCTGTCCTCACTGGAGGGCGCCACGGTCGGCATACTGGGAGCAGGCGCCATAGGCCAGGAAATTGGAAAGCGGGTGCAAGTCTTCGGAGCCCGCGCGCTCTTCATCACCAGAACGCCGAGAACGCTTGAATACGCGGACGAGACGGTGCCAGTGGACGATGTACTCGAGGCCCTGCCCAAGGTGGACGTATTGGTGTCCGCATTGCCCTTGACCGCTCAAACAGACAAGATGGTCAACAGCGCGTGGTTTGAAAAGATGAAGCCGTCATCCTTGTTCATCAACGTCGGGCGCGGAAACACTGTGGATGAATCCGCCGTGATGCAGAGCCTTGCGCAAGGACGGATTGCAGGAGCCGGATTCGATGTGATGGAGGTCGAGCCAATGCGGCCCGATCATCCCTTGTGGCAATTCAAGCAAGTGATCATCACCCCGCACGTGGCCGCATTCAAAAGCCGCATCGGTACTGACAGGCTCATGTCTCTTTGCCGGGCCAATATTGAAAACTATATGGCGGGAAGAAAACTCATGAATGTCGTGCTACCTGCTCCCTGATGAGACGCGAGCAGCCAAGGTAGCGCGCATTCCGGCTTATTTGGCGAGCAGCCTGATCTTGCCGGCGAGCTTATTGGCGTACACCCATTCGCACCTGCCGCGCCGCCTCTTCTGCCCGGGCATCGTCCACTTCGCGCAGTACAGACCCGAGGTCCACGGATTTTTTTGAGCGTTCAAAGCGCCCCGTCAGCACCGATTCGACTGACAGCACGCCGCTATGGTAGAGGCTCCAGATTTCTTCGCCATAACGGGTTTTTAGCAGCGCAGGGGCGAACTGACCGAAGAAATTCTTCAGGTTGTTCACGTCGCGCAGCAGCATGCGTTGGGCGTGGTTATTGCCTGCAGCGTCAACGGCCTGTGGCAGATCAATCACCACGGGGCCGTCTGAGGCGAGCAGGATGTTGAACTCGGACAAGTCGCCATGCACTACACCGGCACACAGCATGCGAACCACTTCCTTGATCAGCGTGGCATGGTGCCGCATCGCGTCTTCGGGGCTGAATACCACGTCGTTCAGACGCGGGGCGGCATCACCGTCGGCATCTGTCACCAATTCCATGAGCAACACGCCGTCGCAGAAGTTGTAGGGTGTAGGCACCCGCACGCCTGCTGCAGCCAGCCGGTAGAGCGCGTCAACCTCCGCACTTTGCCAGGCGGCTTCCTGCTCTTGGCGGCCAAACTTGCTGCCCTTGGCCATGGCACGGGCAGAACGTGAGTTCTTGACTCGGCGGTTCTCTGTGTAGTCCACGGCCTGGCGGAAGCTGCGATGGGTGGCTTCCTTGTAGATCTTGGCGCAAAGGGTGTCCTCCCCACAGCGCACGACGTAGACCATCGCTTCCTTGCCGCTCATCAGCTGGCGCACCACGGTATCGATAAGGCCTTCTTCGACCAGCGGTTGCAATCTTGGCGGTGTTTTCATGGGGGCTATTCTGCTCTACCGGTCATGATCCAAGTTCAGAGCTTGCGTGGATGCAATCCCGCGCGTCAAAGCACTGCCTCAAGCGCGTCCTGTCAGGCGTCTTCAGTCTCAGGGAGGTAGCAAGCCAGAGGAAGCCGTGACTTCATGCGATGGCGCGCCAGCCTGTCACGCTCGAGCCGGTGAACGCTCTGCTCCTTGATGCTGTCTCGCACATTGTTCAGCGCCACAAGCGCCTTGGTGTCGTCCATATCCTCAACGAGGACGATACATAACTGTTTTTTTTGTCTATCGTATGCGCTGTATTCCATCCAGAACAATACATCGCTTATGGCCAAGCTCATGGAATCTGAAATACAACTCGTTTTTACCAACCATTGAGCAGGGTAATTTTTTGCAGGAGATTCATCTCGAATTTCGATGGGTGGTTTCTCAACCAATTTGAATGATCGCACTGCTTCCTCGGTCGAAGTCGCCAGATGATCCTTCAATTTTCCGTATATTCTGGAAACTCCTTCCAGAAGCTCGGTCTCTCCCATTAATTTTATCCGGCACTCACGCAATACCGTCAGCTCGTACCTAGTAAAAATTAGCCCGTGACGATTAGTGAATGCGTCTCCCCAGACTTCTCTTTTATATCTTTCAGTTGCCAAGCTGAACAGCTCACTGACATCTGTGTTGGCTTGACTGTCATTCAATTCCATAGCATAGCCATTCAGTCGCATGACCTCATCCCATGAAAAATTCGCCACCATCGCGTAATTGTCAAACACGCATTTCATTTTTCGCAAGACTTCGAAATTAGACTTGAGTTCTTCGATCTCGGATAATTCTCCACTCTCGGACAGAGATGGCGACAAACTCGGGCCCTGGTTTATTGACACCCTGGGAGTTGAAGATACCTTTCCAACTGGTGTAGGAAATCGAGCGTTTTGAGAAAGCGGAAAGGAGCCAACTTGAGGGTCAAGAGGGGGCATGTCTTTTCTAGATAATTCTTTATTGAATAGGCGTACATCGATGTTGGAAGTTGAGAATACTCGCTTCGCCCCGTATGCCGATCCTGACGCCCAAGCAGAACGACGGCAGTGGCGACACGATTGAAGTGTGGACAATGAAGCGGGTCTCTAGAACCAACGCCAAGGAGGGATGAATTCTTCCAATTCATCCCACTCAGGTTCTGCAGAGGCTGAAACGTCCGTCTCCGTCGGCGATGCGGCCACCGGTCTCTGATTCAAAGCATGACTGGGCGCAGCCCACCTTGCATCGGCTGCTTGCCGCAGTTGAGTCAAGCTTCCCTTGAGACCAGGATTTCGATCGACCACGGGATTTATAGGCTCTGGAAGAGAATCCACTATGGTTACGGAGACTGGACGCTGAGAAGTAGAGAGAAATTCACCCCAGAAAAGAAGTCCACTCTGGCTAACCGTGCTGGTGCCCTGCACATGGTTAAAAAACATGTTTGTCCAGGCTTGACCCTTTCTATCGGGTAGATCGTCCTGGATTTTCAGGCCTTTCATCCCTTGAAAGTAATCCCAAGGCTCATACCATTGTTCCTCTCGACTTTTGGCATCTTCATAGATATCCAATACCATTTCCCACAGCAGCTCCTTGCCCAACAGCGAGTCCCTGGCCTCTTCCATGACCTTCAGTTCATCCCAGGTAAATATCAGACCTTTGATATCCTGAGCGTTTTCAATGAATCCCGAGAAACGCTCCAGATAACGACCCTCGGCCAGAAGGAAGAGCGCACGAATTTCTTCCACCTCCTGCAGCCTCAATGCAGTGCACCACATGGAAGTTAGAAAGTCATTCTCGTTCTGGGAAAAAATCTGCTGCAAAGCTTGGAAAAACAGAACCGTTTTCCACTTCCTCATTACCTCAAAGCCCTTTTGAATAGCCATAAACTTTTCATCTTTTGACTCATAACTTTCCACCCACTGAAAAGCTGCTATTTTCTGAGCAAGGGCGTCTCTGGAATCTGACGACTCGTTCAACAACGAATCCCGGTTTCCACCTGCTTCGCCCACTGCAATTCTCACCTGAATTTCCGGGAAAGCAGCCGCGATCTCAGCACTTCTTGAATACATACGATTCCGCGAAAATGGCATAGCGCGAATACCAGTGTCAAAATCAGGCATATATTTCTCAGAAAAAGAGTTGGGGAGCCCTGCAACCGTTCCCTCGAACGAAGGGACAGAGACCGCTGTCACAACCCCCGCGCTGTCGTTCTCGGAAGCGTCAAGGCGGCGCATGAAAAGTGACAGCACGCTGAGCCCTCGTTTCCAAAAAAGGAAAACGAGGGCTCAGCGTGCCGTTTGCACTTGTGAGTAACCAATGCGAGCGCATGGTTCCATCGGGACTGTTTTCCCGCGCGTCAGTGCTGACCCGTTTTTCTCGCAGGTCGCAGCCACCCTCAGGCGACCTGCCAGGAATTACCCACCAGACACGCCAGTTGCGGCCAACTGACGGTTCTGCATCAACCCACTGCGATCGGTCCGATCTCTGCCACAGCGTCTGTACGCCAACAGCGCGCCCAGTGCTTAGGCGACAGATGCACGGCCGCCGGCTGAGATTGGCGGCAGCGATCCTGCGCCCAGCTGCACCGCTCAGCGAAGGCACAGCCCTCAGGCAATGCGGCCAGGTCTGGCGGCGCGCCGCCAATGGTTTCGAGCCGACTGCCTGGAGCCAAGGCACCATGGGCCCGGCTTTTGAGCAAGGCCACTGTGTAGGGATGGCGTGGCGCGCGGATCAACTCGCGTGCCGTTCCCTGCTCCACAATGCGCCCGGCGTACATCACGGCAATGCGATCAGCCACTTCAACAGCTGCGCCGATGTCGTGCGTGACAAACAGGACTGACAAGCCCAGATCCCGCTGCAGTTCGCGCAGCAGCAGCAGGATCTGGATCTGTACCGTGGCATCAAGCGCCGTCGTCGGTTCGTCGGCCAGCAGCACTTGCGGCCGGCAAGCCAGGGCCAACGCAATCATGGCGCGCTGGCGCATGCCTCCGGACATCTCATGCGGATAGGCCTGCAACCGCCGTTCCGGGCTCGGAATGCGTACACGTTCGAACAACTCCAACGCACGCCGCTGCGCTTGTGCCTTGGACACGGGCTCATGTCGGCGTATGGTTTCCACGATTTGAGCACCCACAGGATAGACCGGGTCCAGCGCCAGCAGCGGCTCCTGGAAAATCATGGAGACGAATTTGCCCCGGTAGTCGGCCAACTCGCGCGCCGACATGGCCAGCACGTCCCGGCCAGCGACGCGCACCTGGCCCGTTACCTGGCTGCGGCGTGGCGGATGCAGGCGCAAAAGCGTGCGCATGGTCACGCTTTTGCCGGAGCCCGATTCACCGATCAACGCGACAACTTCACCCTGGTGGACGTCAAGGCTGACGCCATTGACGGCGTGCACCGGCTTGCGCCCGCCCGTGAAGGTGACGTGCAAATCGCTCAGGCGGATGAGAGGTTCTGCCTCAGTATTCAAGGCCACTCCTTGCGCGTTCATGCCGGTAGCGCCTCTGGATGGCCGCTACCACGCTGGTGAATCAAACAGGCGACCGACTGCTGCGCACGCAGCACACGAGGTGGCTCGATGCTCGAACACACCAGCGCCGCATGGGCACAGCGTGGGTGAAACCGGCAGCCGCCAGGCGGGTCGATGGGGTTGGGTGGATCACCAGACAGCGGGACCTCTTCGGTGCGATGGTCAGGATCCATAGAAGGCATGGATGACAGCAGCGCGTGGGTGTAGGGATGCGCAGGACTCTCGAACAGCGCTTCCGAAGGGCCAACCTCAGCAACCTTGCCCAGGTACATGACCATGACGCGGTCGCTGATGAAACGCACGACGTTGAGATCGTGGCTGATGAAGACATAAGTCAGGCCGAACTCGGCCTTGAGATCCAGCAGCAGGTTGAGCACCTGCGCCTCCACAGACTTGTCCAGCGCGGACACGGCTTCGTCGAGAATGACCATGCGCGGCTGCAACGCCAGTGCGCGGGCAATGTTCACACGCTGGCGTTGGCCACCGGAGAGCTCGTGGGGATAGCGCTCAGCAAAGCGACCCGGCTCCAGGCCCACTCGCGCCAGCAGGTCGTGCGCACGCACCGTAGCTTCACGTGCGGACACGCCGTGCACACGCGGGCCAAAGGCTATCGAGTCTTCTATCGTCAACCGCGGGTTCAAGGATGCGTAGCTATCCTGGAACACCATCTGCACCTGGCGCCGAAACTCCTTGAGCGGCAACTCGCGGCTGCCCACGACATGGCCGTCAAACACCACTTCGCCTGCACTCGGGTCAATCAGTTGCATCAGCAGCCGGGCGGTGGTCGACTTGCCACAGCCGGACTCGCCCACCACACCCAGTGTTTCGCCTTTCATGACCTCGAAGTCCACGCCGTCCACCGCGCGCACGACCTTGGCTGGTCCGCCAAACAAGGACTTGCCCTTGGACAAAGCGAAGTGCTTTTTCAATCCGCTCACTTGCAGCAGTGGCCGGGTTTGATCTTCGGTTCGGACGGCCGAGGACTGGGCTACTGCAGAGGCCAATGTTTCAATCGACATACGACCTACCCTTTGTTGTCCATGGCCGCACGCAGGCCATCAGACAGAAGATTGAAGGAAATCGACGTGATGAAGATCATCAGCCCCGGCAAGGCGGCGACCCAGGGCTGCACGTAGATCGCTGTGCGCAGCGTATTGAGCATCAGACCCCATTCCGGCTCTGGAGGTTTGACACCCATGCCGAGAAAGGACAGACCGGAGGCCAGAATCATGGATACAGCAATCAAACTGGTCGAATACACGAAGATCGGCCCCAGGACATTGCCGAGCACGTGTTCACGCACAATGAGAAAAGGCCCTGCGCCGGTGGCACGCGCCGCTTCCACGTAATCGCGGCCGCGCACCTGTGTAGTCACCGTCTCGGCGATGCGCGCAATCTGCGGAATGAACACGACGGTCAAAGAGATCAGCGAATTCAAGACGCCAGCGCCGAGCGCGCCAGAAAGCGCAATGGCCAGCAATACAGAGGGAAAGGCGTAGAAGACATCCACCGTTCTCATGATCACGCTGTTGACCGCACCGCCTGCATAGCCAGCGGTGATGCCGATGGCAGATCCGATCACGAATGCGCAGAGGACAGGCGTGATGCCGATGAAGAGCGACAGCCGCGCTCCCACAATCAGTCGCGACAGCAGGTCACGGCCCAACTCATCGGTCCCAAGCAGGTGCCCCTCGGTGCCGATGGGCTTGAGGCGCTTCAGCATGGAGGCTTGATAGGGATCGGCCGGCGCAAGCCAGGGCCCGAACACGGCCAGGGCGATCAGCAGCAGCACCATCACCGCAGCGCCTATGGCCACAGGGTCGCGCTTCAACCTGAGCCATACGGATGCCCAGTAGCCGCGTCCGCGTGTGAGCGGGGTCGCGGGCAGCGCAGCGGAAGAAGAGAGCAGGGTACTCATCTCTATGTGCTCCTTCGATTCATTGATCAAGCGCGCTCGATCCGGGGATCGAGCAAGGTTTGCAGAATGTCCACCAGCAGGTTCAACACCACAAAGAACATGGCCAACACCAGGATCGTGCCTTGCAGCAGTGGCAGATCGCGCTGGAAGATGGCGGCGTTCAGCAAGAAACCGGTTCCAGGCCAGTTGAAAACGGTCTCGATCAAGATGGAGCCGCCGAGCAGGTAACCCAGTTGCAGGCCCATCACGGCGAGCGCCGTGGGCGCAGCGTTCTTGACCACGTGGCAGAAGATGCCGAAGTCTGTCAGCCCTTTTGCGCGCAGTCCCACGACGAATTCCTGCGCCAGGATGTCAGCCACCAGAGCACGCACAGTGCGCGCCACAATGCCCATGGGAATGACGGCCATGGTCAAGGCCGGCAGCACCATGAACTTCATTTGCTCCAGGCTCCATCGGGATTCGCCCGCACCCGGTGAGCCGGCACCTGAGGCCGGCAGCCAACCCAGGAGCGACGAAAACACAATCACCATCACCATGCCCAGCCAGTAGTGCGGTACCGATACGCCGAGCACAGACACGACAGATGCCGCCCGGTCGACCCATGAGTTGCGGAAGTAGCCTGCCACAAAGCCGAACAGGCAGCCAAGAGTGAAACCAATAGCCATGGCAACCACGGCCAGGCGCAGCGTGTGGCCCACTGCTGTGATGACCTCATCGACTACGGGCCGGCTCGTGGCAATGGAGGTGCCCAGATCCCCTTGCAGGGCGCGCCAGATCCAGCTGAAGAACTGCTCCGGCAAGCTGCGATTGAAACCATAGAGTTCGCGCAGCTGCGCCTGCAGTTCTGCCGTGGCGTCCGGCGGAAGAACGGCCACCAGCGGATCGCCCGGTGCCAGGTGCACCAGCGCAAAGCAGACCAATGCAACACCCACGATGGTGGGCATCGCATGAACGAGACGGCGCAGGATGTAGGCGAACATAGGAAAGCTGAAAGAGCGTGGGATGGACGGGCCGCAGGCGCTCTGATTGAGTCCGCCGCGGCACCGCCCTGTGCTTGAAGTTTTAGTCTTTGGTCATTGTGGCGATGTCGATGTACCAGCTGCGCGGCTGCACGACGTTCTTCACCTTCGATGACATGGCGCGGGGGCCGACATCGTGAGCTACGAAGATAAAGGGTGCGTCCTCCACCATGCGCGCATGAAGCCGGCCCAGGGCGGCATCACGGGACTTATCGTCGAACGAAGTGCGCGCGTCAGCCACCAGCTTGTCGACTTCGGCATTGCCGTAGTAGCCCCAGTTGTTGGAAAGCGGTGGCACGGTCTTTGAAGATGCGAACCGCACCAGGCCGAAGAATGGATCCATGGCCGAGAAGCTGACGTTGATGGCGTTGGAGCCGTGCGCAGAATTGTCCTTGGGACCAAGGCGCCAGTTGGTGGACAACGTGTTCCATTCGACCACATCGAACTCCACATCGAAGTAGCACTGTTTGAGTGATTGCTGTACCGCTTCGTTCATCGGCAGAGGTTGCATCTGTCCAGAACCAGAAGCGGAAATCTGCACCTTGACCTTCAGCGGCTTGGCAGCGGAGTGGCCGGCCTGCTGCATCAATGCCTGCGCTGCCTTGACGTCGTACTTGATGTCAAATTTTGGATTCCCCCACCATGGGTGTCCAGGTGGAACGACCCCTTTGGGCTCGGCCATCATGCCCCCGAGCATGGACTTCATACCTGCACGATCCACGCAAAGATTGGCCGCATGGCGTACACGTTTGTCCGCCCACGGGGATCCTGGGACCATGGAGAGTTGCCACGGCCACACGTGCGGTTGCGCATTGGAATGGATCACGAACCCACGCTGCTTGATCATGGGGATGGAATCCGGTGAGGGCGCTTCGATCCAATCCACTTGATTGCCCAGTAGCGCGGCCGTGCGCGCATTGGCTTCAGGCATAGGCAGGAGCACAACCTTATCGAGCTTGGGTGTGCGTTTGGGGTCCCAGTATTTCTTGTTGGCCACCAGTTCGAGACGTTCGCGTGGAACCAGTCTCGTCATCTTGAAAGGCCCGGTACCAGAAGCATCTGCCGCAAAGGCGGCCCAGGCTTGCTTGGAGCGCTCCGCTGGATCAGACACGCTGGCAGGCACGCCTTTGAGCTTGGCCGCCCAATGCGTGGGGGACGCCATGAACAGGTTGATCAGGTTCATCGGCAAGAACGAGTCTGGCTCGCTCGTGGTCAACTCAACGGTCATGTCGTCGATCTTTCGGGCGGAGACCAGCGTAGGGATGCGTGACGTGGTCACGCCCACCTGACTGGCATCAAAATGCGCCGCGGACTTGTCCAGCACCTTTTGAACGTTCCAGACCACGGCATCAGCGTTGAAGGTGGAGCCATCGTGGAACGACACGCCTGGGCGCAGTTTGAACACCCACTTGGTCTTGTCTTTGGCGTCGACCTGCCAGCTCGTGGACAGGGCCGGAATCAGAAGGCTGGGACCATCTGCCTTGGACAGGTCCCATTGAGTCAGCGCGTCATACATCGGGATGCCGGTGAACCGCGTTCCTTCCAGACCCTGATCAGGTTGGCCCACAGTGCGAGGGACATCGCCTACCGTCATGGCAATACGCAAGGTTTTCTCCTGAGCGTGCGCGGCATTCATCAAAGAAAGCAAGCAGATCGCAGCGCCGGCGGCGACGGACTTCAGGGGTAGGCGAGAAGGAATAGAGTTCACTTGAGTGCTCCTGGAGAACGTGGAAGAAATGGTTTTGTGTTGAAGGTGAATAAGGATGATGGGTTACCCGGCTCTCAACCTGTCTTGCAATTGCTGTGCCACGCCAAGCAGCAGAGCGTCGCATCCGGTAGTCATGCTGACGGAAATTCCCACGGGCAAGCCATTGGCTGCCAGCTCCGCGGGCAGGCTTAGCGTAGGCATGTCGAGGTAGCTCGCGAGCATGGTGTTCTGAAGAACGCGTGCATTGCAAGCGGCGAACCACGCGGCATCATCATTGAGCGGCCCAATCTCCGGAGCCGTCATGCAGACCGTTGGATAGATCAGTATTTCGCCAGTTGGCAGATCAGCCAGCGATTGGGCAAGCAGGGGCATGCGCCGTGCGCGTATCTCTGCCGAAGACGCATCGCTCAACTGAGCGCCCAGCTTCATTCTGGCGGCCACACGCGGGTCGACCAGGTTGAGACGATCGCTGTGCAACAGTTCACGGTGCACCTGGGTGGCTTCCACGGCGACCAAAGTGCCATGCTGATCGAACAGTTCACGCGTTTTTTCAAACGCGGCGAACTCGCGCTCCACGACCTTCAAGCCTTGCTTGCGAAGCAGGCTTACCACGCCATCGAAAACAGCCTGTACTTCGTTCGTGTTGACCGCCAGCGCGCGCCCTTTGGGAACTATGAATGTGCAGTCGCTGAGGTCCAGGGTTTGCACTGGCGAGCCTGTCAGCACGGTGTCCAGCAAGCGCACGTCACCGACGTCTCGCACCAGCGGGCCCGCGGTGTCCAGCGAGGGTGCCAGTGGAAACATTCCGCCAGTCCTGTACCTTCCATGACTGGGCTTGAAACCCACCAGACCTGTGAACGCTGCCGGCACGCGCAGCGAGCCCGAGGTATCCGAACCCATGCCAAGCGGCACCCACCCACGAATCACCGCAGCGGCACTGCCGGAAGAAGAACCCCCTACGATTCGCGGTGTCTTCGGATCCCAGGGGTTGACCGGTGTTCCGGCAAAGGAATTGATGCCCAGACCAGAATAGGCAAATTCACTCAGCCCGGTCTTGGCGACGCTGAGCACGCCAAGCGCCTCCAACTGTTCGACCAGCGCAGCGTCTTCTGTTGCGCAACGTGCGTGCTCCCTGACAGCGGAGCCACAGGTGGTGATCTGGCCCGAGATGTCGAACACGTCTTTCCAGACCATGGGCAGACCATCCACCGCGCTCAGTGGGCGCCCCTTGCGCCAGCGCGCTGCGCTGGCCCGGGCAGAAGTCCGGGCTCGCTCAAGCGTGAGCGAGGTGATCACGCCTGGAGCATTCGCACTCTCGTTCTGTAGGCGATCAATGCAGGCTTCCAGTACATCGATCGGATTGGTGGTCCGGGCGCTGTAAGCACTTGAGAGGCTGGCCATGGTGGTGGTCATGCGCGAACTTCCAAAGCCGGTGCGCCCACGACCTGTGTAGCCGCCCATCGTGCCAATTCAGTGGCCAGAGCGGCCTCTGCACCCATGTACCAGTGGTTGCCTGCAACGATGAGGCTCTCAAATGAAGCTGCACGCACGGCCTTCTTTTTCAGAAGTCCCAAGGCCGAGGCCGTCCCGCTTTCACCGACAATTTCACCGTGCTGCCCGTACACCGCGAGTATGGGCGTCGTGACCTGCTCCAGCGCAAGAAATGCGGTCGAAGATTCACGGCCAAAGAAATCAAACGTGTCTGCTGCACTCGCCTCTTCGAAACGGTCCAGCAAGGTCTGCGCCGACACACGCTGGCGCAGCAAGCCGATGACGCAGTCTTCACCCATGAGACTGCGGCCCTCTCCTTGCGCTACCTTGGCGCGTGCCTCAGCCATGAAGTTTTCAAAGCGCTGCTTTCCGTGCAAGGCCACAAACGCGCCCTTGAGATCCGGAGCGGAAGCCAGCACCAGGCCCTTGACCCGCGCATCCTGGGTTTGAGCCAGATAGTGGGTGACCTTGGATGCGCCCAGTGAATGCCCCAGAAGAATGATGGGCCCGGAGGTGCACTTGGTCGCGTAGTCGATCCAGGTCGCCAGGTCACCCACGCTTTCTTCAAAGCGCTCATAGGCGGAGCCACCCAGTCGGTATTCCAGCAGATGGCCCTGGCGTGCCATGGAGATGTTGCCCTGGCCGCTGGAAGCGATGGACAACACATGAAACGTGCTCAAGGGCGAGGTGGTCTTGAAGAACTCGAAGACGAAGCTCGTATCCAGATGACCACTCAAACCGTGCAGGCACAGCAGCAAGGGCGCGTCGCTTCGGGCACGCGTGTGAAAGCCGCACATCTCCACCCCTGATGGAGAAATGACTCGAACCAGATGCCCTGCCCGGTCCCAGATTAACGCCGTACTGTTGCTCATCGTTTTTCTGTGTTGACTTCGTTGATAGTCTCGAAATTCGGAACTACACTATCGATATTCGGAACTATTATGCTTTTGCTGTCACAATGCCGTCAAGAAAAACTTGAACGCTTTTTTGGGTCAACCCGACCTTGTGCTTCAATAAACCATGGAAACTTCGACTGATCCCAAAGCACCAGCTGTCCTGGAGAGGCAGCTGTTGATCATGGAATTACTCAGCCAGCACCCCGAAGGCCTGGTCTTCAGCAAGATGAGGGAAAGCCTGGGGCTTCCCAAAGCCACGCTGCATCGACTGCTCAGTGGCCTGCTTCACGCGGGATGCCTGGAGACCGATCCGCCATTGAATGAAGCCGACGAAGGCTCTTCGGCCAGACGCATCTATTGGTTGGGGCCACGCATCGGGCGTTTGCTGGGAGCAGCCGCATCACCCAATCGCCTGGCTACCCTCTCCCAAGGCATCCTGCGCGAACTGGCGGAGCAGTTCCACGAAACGGCATTCCTCAGCATGCTGCGCGGCACGAAGATCGAGAGCATCATGATGATGACGCCACCCAGGGACTGGTACGGCTACGTCAACCCGGGCCATCTGATGCCTCCCCATGCCGCGGCATCAGCCAAGGCCATCCTTGCCTTTCAACCCGATGACCTGGTCCGGCAGATCTGCACCGAGCCGCTTCCGGCGCTGACGCCCAGGACACTGACTACCGTCGAAGCGCTGCGAGCTGAACTGGAGAAAGTACGCCGCACCGGCATTGCATGGTGCATGGAAGAAATCGACCGCGGACTGATCGCGGTCGCGGCTCCGGTTCCCCTGGCTCAGGTGGGCGTGATTCTCTCGGTGTCCCTGGTGGGCCCGACAGATCGCATGAAACACACCGACAAAGCGGCCATGACCCAAGCCCTGAAAACGGCTGCCAGCCGCCTGGCCACTCTGTACGCCGGGCAACTCAGTGCGGAAAACTCGTGAGCCCAGTTCTCGGATAAATCTCCGTCGGTATTTTTTCCATCGCTGCATGAGCACTGACTTGTCATGCATCGTTCACTTTCGTCTCAAGAATCATGATGCAATCGATCGCCCTTATTGGATACGGTGGCACCGCACAGACTGTGGTGCAGGAACTCGTCAAGGAAATGGGCACCACAAGAAGCATCCATGTTGTGGTCCGGCCTGGCAAGGTGGAGCAGTACAACGCCATGGTTCCGCCCGGCGTGCATGTCATCGACCACCTGGACTTATTGCCGGACCATGTGGGGCTGGTCATCGAAACCGCCGGCCACGCTGCAGTTTCCATGTATGGTCGTCTGGTACTGTCGCAGGGTCGAGATTTCGGCTTGATCTCATCGGGCGCACTGGCTGATGAGACTCTGCTGAAACAACTGCGGGCAGCGGCCCATGAAAGCGGCAAGCGCCTTCTCGTCTTCAATGGCGCCATGGCTGCCATGGACGCGCTCACGAGTGCCAAGGCAGCCGGTTTGCAAACCGTTTGCTACACGGGGATCAAGCCGGCCAGGGCGTGGGAAGGAACCCCTGCTGCGGAACAGTTCGATCTCAGCACACTGACTGGCCCCACGGTGATTTTCGAAGGCAGTGCCCGAGAGGTTGCGCTGGCCTACCCCAAGAACGCCAATGTGGCCGCCACGGTGGCTCTCGCGGGCATAGGCATGGAAAAAACCTCCGTGCGGCTCATCGCCGACCCGGATGCTCTGGTCAATCGCCACCGCCTGGATGGCACCAGCCCCTTGGGTCGATTTGAATTTGAAACAGAAGCACTGCCTTCTGCGTCCAACCCGAAGACTTCGAGCAGCACGGCCTACAGCATCGTCGCCTACCTTCGCGGTGGCCCCAACGCGTTGCGGCTGGCCTAAAGCCGCTCAGACTAATCAGGCCGTCAGCCGCTCCATCGCCTCACGGTATTTGGCGGCCGTTCCTGCGATCACTTGCGATGGCAAGACGGGGGCAGGTGGTGATTTACCCCAAGGCTGGCCATCTACCTCGGCCTGCTCCAGCCAGTCGCGCAGGAATTGCTTGTCGAAACTGGGCGGATTGACTCCTTCCCGGTAGCTGTCTGCAGGCCAGTAGCGCGATGAATCCGGTGTCAGCACTTCATCCATCAGCACCAACTCGCCTGCATCATCCAAGCCGAACTCGAATTTGGTGTCGGCAATGATGATGCCCTTTTTCAAGGCGATAGCGGCAGCACGCTCATAGAGTTGGATGCTGATATCGCGAATCTTCTCGGCCAGCTCCTGGCCGATCATCTCAACCGTGCGCTCGAAGGTGATGTTCTCATCGTGCTCGCCCATTTCCGCCTTGGCGGCGGGCGTGTAGATCGAATGCGGCAGCTTGCTGGCGTTCTTCAAACCTTCAGGAAGCGACACACCACAGACAGAGCGGCTCTCCTGGTATTCCTTCCAGCCGCTGCCGGCCAGGTAACCGCGCACCACCGCCTCTACGGGGATGGGCTTCAGACGCTTGACCAGCATGCTGCGGCCGGTGACTTGCGCCACCTCGTCGGCAGAGACCACGCTCTCTGGAGCATCACCCGTCAAGTGGTTGGGCACAATGCCCTTGAGCTGATCAAACCACCAGAGCGCCATCTGGGTCAACAATTCTCCCTTGCCAGGAATAGGCTCGCCCATGATGACGTCAAATGCACTGATGCGGTCGCTGGCAACCATCAGAATGCGGTCGTTGCCAACGGCGTAGTTGTCCCGAACCTTGCCGCGCGCGAGCAACGGCAGGCTTTGCAGGGAGCTGGTGTGCAGAGCAGAGGTGTTCGGGGAAGCGGCGGTCATGAGTGGGTCCTTGCAATCGCATTAAAAAAAGCTGCGGGCCTTGAAGACCAGCAGCTTTTGCACTGAGCAGTTCTTACTTCACCTGCTGTGCCAACTCGCCTTTGGCGTACCTGTCAGCCATCACTGAGAGCGACACGCCTTTGACCTTGGCGCCCTGGCCTTCGCATCCGAACTCGAGGTAGCGTTGCTTGCAGATGGCCTTGGCTGCTTCGCGTGCGGGCTTCATCCATTCGCGCATGTCGAACTTGTCGGGGTTTTGCGCCTGGAATTGGCGTACTGCAGCGGTCATGGCCAAGCGGACGTCGGTATCGATGTTGATCTTGCGTACGCCATGCTTGATAGCTTCCTGGATCTCGGACACCGGCACGCCGTAGGTTTCCTTCATCTTGCCGCCATACTGGTTGATCAGAGCCAGCAGTTCCTGCGGAACAGAAGACGACCCGTGCATCACCAGGTGGGTGTTGGGAATACGAGAATGGATTTCCTTGACGCGGGCAATGGCCAGCACATCACCTGTGGGTGGGCGCGTGAATTTGTACGCGCCATGGCTGGTGCCAATGGCAATGGCCAGAGCGTCAAGCTGAGTCGCCTTGACAAATTGCGCGGCTTCCTCAGGGTCGGTCAGCATCTGGTCATGGCTGAGCTTGCCTACTGCGCCCACGCCGTCTTCTTCACCTGCCTCGCCAGTTTCCAGGCTACCCAGGCACCCGAGTTCGCCTTCCACCGTGGCGCCCAGCTTATGGGCCATGGCAACGACCTGGCGAGTAACGTCGACGTTGTAGTCAAAATCTGCCGGCGTTTTGCCGTCGGCTCTGAGCGAGCCGTCCATCATGACCGAGCCAAAGCCCAATCCGAGAGCGCCTTGGCAAATTTCCGGGCTGGTACCGTGATCCTGGTGCATGACCAGCGGAATGTGCGGGTAGGCCTCTGCTGCGGCCGCGATCAAATGCTTGATGAAGCTCTCGCCCGCATATTTGCGCGCCCCTGCGCTGGCCTGCAGGATGACAGGCGCGCCCACCTCATCAGCGGCCGACATCACTGCCTGCACCTGTTCCAGGTTGTTCACGTTGAAGGCTGGAATGCCGTAATTGTTGGCTGCTGCGTGATCGAGCAGTTCGCGCATGGAAACGAGAGGCATGGTGGGGTTCGTCGAGGAAAGGTGGGAAAAGGGCTACGACAACAGCAAACCCTGAGGAACTGTGCATTTTACCTTCCGAACGCGAAGATTCCCCTACCTGCCGGCAAGCGCAGCAGGCCCTCGCACGCCATGTCCTCTTTCGAACCACACCTCCCCCCAGGCCAGGTTCGGCGCACACCTGGTGCCTGCATGAGAATTTATTGGCAATTAGCAACTCTCTACTGCCGACCTGCGGGAAATACGTAGGAACTTTCCCAAGAGCCTCGCATAATGAAGCTCAAGTGTAATTTATAGTTACAAATCAGCACTGAACTGCACGCGAACGTGGCGTGCCGAGCGCGCGATCCCCCTCCAACGAGCGAGGCGCAGTGGTGGATTGCTTGCACTATCCAAATGAGATCAAAGAGGGTAATGAGATGCACAAATACTGGATCGCGCGAGTCCTTTCAAAAATTGAATGGTTTCGCTCATTTAGAAACTATCTCTATTACTTCGTTTTAGGGGTATTTTTACTTGGCAGCCATGTCGCCCATGCTGCCGTGGGGGCCATCGCCGTCCAGCAAGTGACCGCAGCGACCCAGGAAACCGGCCGCATTTTCACCTATTCCATTAACTTCACCTGCAGCCAGGGGGGAAGCAGTGATTCGAGCTGCAACAATCTGGTCATCACCATCCCTTTAGCCGCCAATGTAGCGGCATGGCCCAGAACCATTACTGGTTTGCCTAATGGGAGCACGAACAATTATGTGGGAGGCAATCTTGTCATAACCCTTCCACCATCAATCACCACTTCGGGTTCGTCAGTCGCCTTCTTGCTGAATTTGACACCCCCCAGCAATACGACCCCCAATAATACGACCTGGACCATACAGGCCAGCATGACAGGTTCAAACATCGCCCCGGTCATATCCGAAGCCAGAACCTCTACCGCAACAGCCTCCCTGCTTTTCCAGCTTACAAAACAAACCAACGGCAATGCTACCGGTACTGTGGCGCGAATTGGGGATACAGTTGTTTTCACCGTCACTGCCTTTTGTGATATCCGCGGAACGACTGTTGGCGACTTGTATCTAGACCAGTTCGAAATTATTGACACCTTGCCAAACACGGTAAGCTACGTGTCTTCAAACCCACCCGGATTATATAACCCAATAAATCGAACGGTCACATGGAATGCCTCCGTTCCACCTTCCAGTAGTCACCCACTTAATTCGCCATTTCCTGCTCGATGCCAGGAAGCCAATTCCGGGGCAGGGGTCACAGTCAATTCAACGAGTTTCTACACCATTACGGCCAGGGTCAACGATGGAAGCGAGTCACCCTCAGTACCCGTGGTTCCAGCTCCCTCCGGGCTTATCACCAATAACGCCACAGCAAACTACAGCAGTATAGATAGCGCCACCACTGAAAATAAGAACGCGACTTCGAGCTTGACTGCTTATTACGATCCACCTCCTGTAGGCAATATCATTAGCAAGTCAGCAAACGCGCCTTATCCGGCCAATCCTAGCTACACGTATCCTGGAAACTGGAACTCATCCGCACCCGGTAGCAGTACATCAGAAGCTTATTACACGCTTACTGTTAATATGACTCAGTTGGCATCAGGTTATCAGCCCCAAATATTTGACCCCATGCCCTGTCTCAATAATTATGACAGTACCATTGGTCGTTATTCATCCCTTCCTATTGCCACCTTGTCGGCAGATCCATTGGGCAGTATTTGCACCAGTCCTGCATTTCACCCGGAATTGTTCACAGTAAGGCCTAGATCGGTTTCCGGGTATCCTACTTATGGCTACGGCGTGGCCTATGCCGCCGGTTGGCGCCCCATTGCGGTGTTGACCAATGGAACTCAAGTTCCTTTAGACAGCAGTGATCCAACTGGCCTGAGCCCGGATATGAACTTCCCAATCCCGGCGAATATCGCGGGGGCTGTGGCGATGATCATCTACCCCAAACATCCTGCAATTGCGTCTTTTCCAGAAGCATCCACTGCGGGGTTTCAACTTCAATCATGGATTTACGGGTACGCAGATCAATTAACTGATACCCATCTACTTCCCAATGCAGGTGGATTTAACCGAGTCACAGTTCTGAATAATGCCTACCTTCGGGCTTTTTGGCAGAACGAGACCACGGCTCGTCATCAATCTGCGCCAGCCACGGCAAATTTCGCCGTGCAGCGGCCGGTCAAACAGATCGGGGTCTTCAAGAACTTTACTGGTGGATCCGCATCGGTCAGCCCTATTGGCTTGTACGACCCGACCGGCGCCAATGGCGGCCCCTACACAGGGCTGGCACTCAACGCCTCCGTGATTTCTGTGGAACCCATAGAAAGCGAGATCATCATCACGGACTTGCTTCCATTAGGCATGTCGGTTCCGAATTTCTACAGAACGAATCCTGCAGACCCAGGCAGCGCTTTCCAACCCACCATTCGGATGCGCGTGAACCAAGGCAGCTCGAGCGTCCTGGTGCACCGCGTGGATGCGCCCTGGACCATCATTGACAACTATCTAGGCACCGGGCGGCAATTGGTACGCATTGCCATACCACCCAACCGGCCCGGCAATCCATCCCCCGGACCTACATTCCCACTGGGTATTGGCGAGTTCACCGTTCTGACGGACCTGGCATCCCGCCCTTCCGGTACGCCCGCACCGAACAGTGGCGGCACAACGCCCCTTTACTTGCACACTGAAGTGCAACCCGGCACCTATGAGAACACCGTCAAAATTTTCGCCCCCGGCATTCCGAATGTCTCGGCGACATGCCGCCATGTCGTCAACGTGGCGAACACGTACAGCGCGACAGACCCGATCAACGAGAGCGGGTTCGGCGTTAACACCCCCAATTGTCAGTTTTCGATGAGCGTAGCTCGTCCAGGAACAGGCGCTGGTTCCTACGACATCGACAAGCAGGTTCGGGGCAATCTGGACGGGCTCTACCAAAACTTTGGCGAGGCGGGCAACATTTCACTCACGGGCGGCTCTGCCCGGTATCGAATTCGCTGGACCAACACCGGTGGAACAAACTTGCAGAACGTGGTTTTCTATGATGTTTTGCCTGATCTGGGTGACTCACGCACCGCGAGCAGCGTTCCGCGCAACAGCCAATTCCCCGTCGTGTTCGCCGGGATGGTGACGCCCTTGCCTACCGGGGTCACGGTCCAGTATTCAGGCTCGAGCAATGCGTGCCGATCTGACGTCTACCCAACGCAGTCCGCAGGGTGCGCCAACAACTGGGTCACGAATGTGGCTTCAGTGCCGGGAGGCATGGCTGGGGTCAAGGCGATCAAAGTCATGTCCACGCAACTCTATCCTGCTGGAAGCTCCGTTGCGGTGGAATTCAACGTCACGACTGGGACACTTACACGCGCCCAGATGGCCTACAACAACGCCGCCGCGATTGCCGCCTACGCCAGCGGCGACTCCATGCTTCCAGTCGACGGCCGTCCTGTCGGCTTGCGCGGCACAGATGACAGCCAGCTCACGCTGCGCAAGGTAGTCGACCGCGCAACGGCATCCCGGGGCGACACTCTGACCTATGGGATCACGGTGAGCAACGCCGGCCCCCTGACCGCAATCGGAGTGCCCATCTCTGATACGCTTGCCCCCGGTTCGGTTTTCGTGTCTGCCAGTGACGGCGGTGTACACAATGGCGCCACAACCGGTGGTCAAGTGAGCTGGACTCTCGATCTGGCACCTGGCACCAGCAAGACATTGACGGTCAGCGCGACCGTCGCCGCCGATGCCTCGCTTAACACCGCGGTGATCAACTCAGTGGGACTGACCAACCCTGCCGCCGGTTTCCAATCGCCCGTGGTTGAAAACCAGTGTGAAGCCGATGCCAACCGCTCCTGCGCGAGCACCATGGTCAACCAGTTGGTACCGGTCTCAGGGCGTATCTATGTCGAAGCGAGTGCGCCTTTGAACGCCGTAGACGACGGCTCTGCCATCGACCCCGGTGTGCCCGCGCAAACGGTCACTCTTACTTGCACCACCCCTGACTTCGGGCCCATCACGGCTACGACAGACAGCGTCGGCTACTTCAGTTTCGCTGACGTACCGGCCATGGCCTCGTGCCAGGTGACTACGACACCGGCCGCAGGCTATCAAGCGAGGTACACCCAGACTGGGCAGACGGGCGAGCCGGCGACTACGGGTCCGCTCAATACTGGCGTGGCTGGAAGTACAGCCGCCTTGACGGTCGACATCTCAGTGCCGCTCGCAGGTTCGACGGGCAATCTGTTTGCATTGACCGCGCGCGCGGACATGATCAGCACGACGACGTGTTCGCCCGCATCCGCGGCCTATGGTCGTATGGTCAGTTGTACCGTCACTTGCACCAACGCCAGCAGCAGCGCCACAGCCCAGAATGCCTTCTGCAGCGTGCCCAATGCCGCCAGTTTGCCTGGCAGTCCCACTCCCAGTTGTGGTGCGCCTGGCAATCTGGCGCCCAATGGCAGTTTGACTTGCACTGTGGTCTTCATGATGCCTGTTGGCGGAACCAACAGCATTGTGGTGACCGGAGGTACAGGCGCTGACAACGACGACAACGGCGGCTCGGATCCTGCTGCGGGCAACAATCCATCCAGTGCTTCCGTGGCCTCGACTGGACCTTCCACAGTGGAGCCGGTGCCTGGTTTGGATAAACCGGCGCTGCTGCTGCTGCTGAGCCTGATGATGTTCCTGTTGTACCAGCAGCGTCGGCGAGTCGGGGGCCGCCGATAAGGAATTGAAAGCCTTCCACGGCAGGGCGTCTTCGCACTGAATGCGCCCTGCTATTGGAGGTTCTGGGCTGGATTACAAGGCCGGTGATCGCCGCGTTGGCGTTGCCTCAGCTGCCGCTGGAGGCATTGGCGCGTCTGGCAGGCGCGGGAGGCCCCGTCCCCTTAGCCGACGCGGCAAATCTTGAGCATGTTGGTGCCGCCGGGCGCGCCCATGGGTTCGCCGCAGGTGATCGCGTAAACATCGCCTGTCTCCACCACGCCCTGACGCTTGAGATGACCTTCGGCTTGCGCCAGGGCTTCATCGCGGTGGGCGCTGGTGTCCATGAGCATGGGACGCACGTTGCGGTACAGCGCCATCTTGCGCTGCGTACCAATCTTGGGCGTGAGGGCGTAGATGGGAATGCGCACGCGGTGACGACTCATCCACAGGGCCATAGACCCAGAATCAGTGAGCGCCACAATGGCCTTGGCACCGAGATGGTAGGCCGTGAACAGCGCGCCCATGGCAATGGACTGGTCTATGCGTGTGAAGGTCTGGCCGGTGACCACGGTACCGACGCTGTCTTAACCTGACAGTGACGGCTCTAGCACTCCTCCTTGGGTGGGTGGCCTGGACCAAAAAAACGAACCAAGAGTCGCCTTTGAAATTGAGAAGGACACTCGGCTTTAAACAAAAAAACCGGCCTGGCCGGTTTTTTCTGAATAAACGAAATATGAGAATTTCGAAGCTCAGCACACCAGCCTGGTTCCTCAGGCTATGCGCTAGCGAAACCTGTCTTTTGCGGCGCCCTTTACGTTAAACAGCAAAAAAATGCTCAATTAGTGGCGCTAGAGGACATCCCAAGAATTTGAACAATCCGATTATTCGGATATGCGTTGGCATACCTTTCAGCTTCCTTCAAAAAAATCTTCTTGGATTCAATAAAATCCTTTGGCGTCACCTCTGCCCGAAACTGATCACTCATCAGCATTGAAAGAGCTTCACGAGGATCTGCAAACCCGTCCTTGAATCGAGACACCAAATACTGCCCCACCGCAGTGCTTTCATTATTTCCCGTATTAACTGCCGCAACCGAGTATAACCAATTATTATAAATTAGCGTGGACGAGTACCCAAGGTCTGAAAAAATGACTGGAAATTTTGGTTTACGACTTTCTAGATAAAATGCAATTTTCTCCGACTCATCTGAAGTAAACTTCGAAAGGTCACTCATTGGAATGATGGAAAACATTACTTCGGATGCGTATGCGCTTTGAGACGACTCAATTTCAATCATCAAGGGAATCCGAATTTTCTCATCCACATCAGAGCCAAAGTAAATACGCACAAGCTCAGAATAGTAGACATCCGAATCGATAACTCCTGTTTTAAATGACGATTTAAGCAAATCGATAGCTACAAGTGGGTCACCCAACCTGGAGTAGTTCATCACAGTATACGCTTTAACGTCATCGTCAGTTTCTTGCGTCGCCAATGACCAAAGCTCTCTCAAAGAGTAATCCTTAAGACCTCCGCTTTTCATACTCGCAATAGCAACACTCAACCTATTCATCCATTCAAGTTTTTCATCTTTATCAGCACTTTTAGAGTATCCAGAAAGATAATCTTTTATATCTTGCCTTCCGCCAAGCATGGAAATTTTTGAATCCATCCCCTGAACCGTTTTGGTGGCAGGAGTTGACCGAGGATCTACTGTCCGGCCCTCTTCCGAGCTCTCTTCAGCCAAATTCTTTAATTTGCCGTCGGCAGGGTAAAAAAGGTACAAGGCCGCTGACAATCCGACAGCCACCCCTATCACGCTTAGGATTCTTTTTACCATTGATAACTCCTAAAATCCGCCATTAAACGCTCAGGGGTTTTAACTTTTAAATGATCAACCAATAACTCCATTCTTTGCCGCCAAGCCTTATATCCCCTATCATTAAATATTAAATACTCAGCATCAACCGAAGAACCCCAATTAGGTATAACAGAAGTTGCGAATGCGTCCAGTACAAGTGAGTCGCATCGATATTTTCCCGTCACTGGATTGACAACAACGCGCATTGGACAATTTCCGCCTCCTTTGCCGTAAGGATTACAATGAGAATATGTGTAGGTCACTTTCCCAGGAAATACTTTCTCAATGTGCGCTGTTATTGTGTATGCACTACCTATCAAATATATCTGATAGGCTCTTTTCACAACCGCCTCACGTGGACTTAGGGTTGTGTAAACGCCTTCAATGTTAGGGCCAGTTGGAAGAGCGCTGCCCTTTGATAAACACGAAACCCCAAAGCAGCCGGCAACTTTAAAGTCACCTCCTCTAAACACTCCACCTCCCTCTGGGATTTTTGGATAAGCAATCGGCCATACTTTTGTCCTGCCAATAAAATCTTCCCAACTGCTTCTTTTCACCTTATTTTTTCCACCCTCATTTAACATTTCGATCACGTGCGATCCATCCCAGATTCCAAGATGCCCATACTTTCCAAAACCCTTCATATCCAAATCACGCCCGACGACTGCTCCCTCAATACTTGGTTTATCTAGATTTTTATCATAAACACCAAATACAACATTTACCGGCGAATTAGCAATTAACTCTGATTTCCCATCAAATACCATAAATACTTTAACACCGTGCACCCTATTATCAACCATTGCTGGCGGAATATTTAATGTGATATCAAAACCATGATTGGGCGTTTCGGTTCCACACGCATTTGCAACTGCACTTTCTCTTAGATTCGGAGCATTTCCTCCACCCAGAAAAATTCCGTCGTCACGCCAGATGTGAATTCCAATTGGATTTTCGTTGCCAACTTGGCAAGCCCATCCGACATAACGATTAAAAGAAGCTGAATCTACCCATCCAGCTCCGACGGCATGCAAGTGAAAAATGGAAATTACTGCAAAAATGATATATTTAAATATTTTCTTCATTTAAATTAAGACGACAAATTAGACATTTGAACTCCAGAGAACCGTAAGGCGGTTTTATTCGGAGGTCTACGTGAGTAACCATTAAGCAGCAATGGTTCCATTTATTTGGATCTTTAGTGTTCATTTTCCGCCAACCTGTCGGCTATCAGCAAAGACGGCTTGGCGCTAGCTAGCTGCTGGGGGGCTAGGGCGAGGCTGCGTTTTGGCTTCCCCTTGCTACCAATGAATAGGCGACTGGTGGTATGGCGCTAGAGCGCACAACGCTTAGGCGCCGTGGAGTCTCAGCGAAGGTACTCATATCGAGCTGACAGTAGGCGAAACACACGGCACTCGTGCGACCATTTGACGCCACCTAGTCGAGACAGTTTTTCCTTCTACTTTTGAACAAGCGGTTGGATCGTGCTGTAACCGCCAAGAGTCAACAAGGAGAATCTGCAAAGCCAATGAATACTGGCGCTTAGCCTCAGGACTGGTAGCCCGACGAGTTGCAGCCTTCAGCTCGGTCTATTTAAATGAACGCCAATCCTGCGGACTCTCAGTCCGGCGCCCCAACCCACTCCCTCCGGCGGTAGAGTAAGAGATACGTCGCGTTGTCACAGAATGCAGTCAACGATAACCGCCGCTGGCGCCCCTTCCGCAGCCGAACTTCCTTCGTTTCACCAGCGGGAGAAGGAGTTAAGAGAGACTGCCCCATGAGTACGCCTGATCGGTCGCGCGCGTGTCCACGAACCTGGACAGCGAAGATCTAAGTGCTCTCGACGAACAGCTCTTTGGGTCCTTTAATTTCAATGATTTAGGAACTCCAAATATCCGTTCGCGCTGAGCCCTTTGACGGAGCTCAGGACAGGCTTGTCGAAGCGTTGCGCAAGGCTTCGACAGGCTCAGCCCGAACGGATTGGGGGGGTGTAAAGGATGAGCAAACGAGCAGCACCCTGTTCGATTCAAACTTCTTTCCCCGCCCCGCAGGCGGGGAATACTCGCTCACGTTGCTCATACTGACCAGAGGTCTGTTAACCCACGCGGCAAATCTTGAGCATGTTGGTGCCGCCTGGCGCGCCCATGGGTTCGCCGCAGGTGATCGCGTAAACATCGCCTGTCTCCACCACGCCCTGACGCTTGAGATGACCTTCGGCTTGCGCCAGGGCTTCATCGCGGTGGGCGCTGGTGTCCATGAGCATGGGACGCACGTTGCGGTACAGCGCCATCTTGCGCTGCGTACCAATCTTGGGCGTGAGGGCGTAGATGGGAATGCGCACGCGGTGACGACTCATCCACAGGGCCGTAGACCCAGAATCAGTGAGTGCCACAATGGCCTTGGCACCGAGATGGTAGGCCGTGAACAGCGCACCCATGGCAATGGATTGGTCTATGCGTGTGAAGGTCTGGCCGGTGAAGTCGGCATCTAGCTCCATGGAATCATGCGCCTCGGCAGCCTCGCAGATTTGCGCCATCTGCTGCACCGTCTCCAAGGGGTATTTGCCCGCTGCGGTTTCGGCGCTCAGCATCACCGCGTCGGTACCGTCGAGCACGGCATTGGCGACGTCGCTTACCTCCGCGCGAGTAGGAACCGGATTGGTGATCATGCTCTCCATCATCTGGGTGGCGGTGATCACCAGTTTGTCGGCGGCTCGCGCCATGCGAATCATCATCTTTTGCAGGGCCGGGACCGCTGCGTTGCCGACTTCGACCGCCAGGTCGCCACGCGCCACCATAATGCCGTCGCTGGCTGCGAGGATTTCTGCCAACCGGGGAATGGCTTCGGCGCGCTCGATCTTAGCGATCAGATAAGGCTTATGGCGGTACTCAGCGGCCGCCACGGTGCACAGCTGGCGCGCCATTTCCATATCGGTGGCATTCTTGGGAAAACTCACTGCCACGTAGTCTGCCTGGAAGCTCATCGCGGTCTTGATGTCTTCCATGTCCTTGGCGGTGAGGGCGGGTGCTGTCAAACCGCCGCCTTGCTTGTTGATGCCTTTGTTGTTTGAAAGCTCGCCGCCCATCTTGACGATGGTGTGCACAGCATCGCCCCGCACTGCATCGACGGTGAGCACAATCAAGCCATCATTGAGCAGCAGTGTGTCGCCGGCCTTCACATCACGCGGCAGCTCTTTGTAATCAAGGCCTACGCCGCCCAGATCGCCAAGTTCTTTGCGGCCGGCATCGAGCACGAACGCAGCGCCGGGCTCCAGCATGACCTTGCCATCGGCAAATTTGCCGACGCGGATTTTGGGCCCCTGAAGATCGGCCATGATCGCCACTTCGCGCCCCGCACGCTCGGAGACTTCACGCACCAAGCGGGCGCGTTCGATATGGTCTTCTGCCTTGCCATGGCTGAAGTTCAGACGCACCACATTGACGCCAGCGCGAATCATTTCCTCCAGAAGTACTGGGTCGCTAGAGGCAGGGCCAAGCGTGGCAACGATTTTTGTGGCGCGATAGGTCATGTAGGGCTTTTTCCTTGAGTGAATATGCATTCTGGCATGCTCAAGGGGCAGTCGGATGACCAACCTACGCAACCAGGGAATGTTCCGCACGAACATTTGAGCATCTTTCGCACGGATCTGAGCGTTCGGCAGGCTCGATACATGCGCCAGCCGGGACTGGTGTGACCGCGTGTGCGGACAGTGAAAGCCCTTATGAAGAGTCCAGTTCCACCACCTCTTCTCCTGGAATAGCCAAACCCATCGGCTTATGCTTTGTACAAAGGAATTCAACCAGCACACTGGCGGATCGTTTGAGTTCCATCCGCCTCTTTCTGAGAGCTTCCACAGCCTCTCTACAGAAATTCGTCTCCGTTCAGTGCAAAGTCAAAGCCCCAGAAACTCGCTGGGGTAGACGCAGGAAGGCTCGCTCAAGCCTCAGCAGAGCGTTTAGCCAGGATCTCAAAGGCGGGCAATGTCTTGCCTTCCAGCACTTCCAGGAAAGCGCCGCCACCCGTCGAGATGTAACCCACGTCTTTCTCAATGCCGTATTTGGCAATGGCTGCCAATGTGTCACCGCCACCAGCGATGCTGAAGGCGGAGCTGCCAGCGATTGCTTTGGCGATGGTCTTGGTGCCGTTTTCGAAAGAAGCCATCTCGAAAACACCCACGGGGCCGTTCCAGACAATGGTGCCTGCCGCCTTGAGTTGCGACGCCAGGAGCTCGGCTGTTTGGGGCCCTATGTCCAGGATCAAGTCATCGGGCGCCACATCGGCCGACTTCTTGACCGCTGCCGGCGCATCGGCCTTGAATTCCTTGGCAGTGACCACGTCGGTGGGAATCGGCACTTCAGCGCCGCGCTGTTTCATGGCGGCGATCACAGCCTTGGCCTGGTCTACGAGGTCCGGCTCGGCCAATGATTTTCCGATAGGCAGGCCTTGGGCCAACATGAAGGTATTGGCAATGCCGCCGCCTACGATCAGTTGGTCGACCTTGGAAGCCAGCGCTTGCAAGATGGTGAGCTTGGTGCTGACTTTGCTGCCAGCCACAATGGCAACCAACGGCCTCTTGGGCTGGGCCAATGCCTTCTGCAAGGCGTCGAGCTCAGCAGCCAGCAGGGGGCCTGCGCTGGCGATGGGTGCGAACTGTGCAATACCGTAGGTGGTGGCTTCCGCACGGTGAGCAGTGCCAAAGGCATCGTTCACGTAAATATCGCAAAGTGCAGCCAATTTTCTCGAAAGAACTTCATCGTTCTTTTTCTCGCCCTTATTGCAGCGGCAGTTTTCGAGCAGGACGACCTGACCAGGCTCCACTTGTACGCCGTCCGTCCAGTCACGCACCAACGGAACAGGGCGACCCAATAGCTCAGTCAGGCGCTCAGCCACCGGCGCCAAGGAGTCTTCAGGCGTCAACACGCCTTCTGTAGGGCGCCCGAGGTGGCTGGTAACCATGACGGCCGCGCCTGCGTCCAGCGCCATGCGGATGCAAGGCACGCTGGCTCGGATGCGGGTGTCTTCGGTGATGGCGCCTGCCTCATTTTGCGGAACATTGAGGTCAGCACGAATGAAGACGCGCTGGCCTTGAGCCTTGCCTTGAGCACACAGATCGGAGAAGCGGATGACATTCATGCTGGAAATCGAGGGGGGGTTGATGAAAGAATGATGACGAACCCCTGAATTTTAGGGAGTTCGAGGCATGACCCCTGCGCACTCTTATCCAGTCGGCATTGAAGAGTCTCTGAAAGCGCGCAATCAGAGGCCGAACTGGCACAGCGCATGCCGACTTTTCGCCACTCAGCCACCCCAGCTGGCCCGGGCGCCTGCCTGAGATTGCCCAGGCGCAGCACATTCGCGCTTTAACGCCCTGTCAGACCATCACCTACCAACCCAGCCACAAACGCAGAGGTAAATACACTGCCATGCCCACGCCAATGGTCGCGGGCAGAACCAAACTGCTGCGTCGGCGCCAGAAATAGAAGGCTGTGGCCGCAATGGCTGCCAGCACCCGTGCGTCCCGCCAGGGCGCGGTCAACTCGCCGTCGAGCATGAAGATATCCGGGGTGATGACGGCGGCGAGCGCTGCAATAGGCGCATATTGCAAACCCCTCTGAGCCCAGTAGGGCAGCTTCCAGGGTCGCTCCGAAATGAAGAAAAAGCTGCGTGTGACCACACTGATGACGGTCAGCCCCAGAATGACCAGAAGGGTCCAGCCGTCGGTCTCAGCCATTTTTTTGCTCTCCATCGTCTGGCGTCGTTGATGGCCGACGCGGAGGTATGCGGCTGTACGGCTCCAACAGCAGGCACACCGCCACGGCCACTGCGATGGCAGCCACGATGTTGAGCCGGTAAGGCAGGCCATACACGGTTACCGCAGCGGCGCCCGCGACCACGGCAGACAGTACTCGCAATCTTGTACTGGCCAGTGAACAGGCCATGCCCAACAAGGCCAGTATGCCGGCGAACTCGAGCCCCCAGCGGGCCGGGAAAGCGTTGCCTACGAATATGCCCAGCAAGCTCATACTCTGCCAGGCAGCCCAGTTGGTGATGTTGCCACCCCATAGGTAGGCCATCTGCGCGCGCTGCTGATTTTCTGTCTGTGCGGGATGCGAAAAACGGCTGGTGAACAGGACGTAGGTTACATCGCCTGTGAAATAGCCCAGGTGCAAGCGCTTGAGCCTGGGCAGGAACATGAAGTAATCGCGCAGATGCAGGCTGAACACTACAAAGCGCAGATTGACGCAAAACGCCGTGGCCAGAATCACCCATATTGGAGCGCCGGCAGCAATCAAGGGAATGGCCGCCAATTGCGCGCTGCCTGCGTACACAAGCAGCGACATCAGCACGGCCTCCGTGAGGGACATGCCCGACTTGACCATGGCCACACCGGTCATGAATGACCAGGCCGTCAACCCTACGGAGACACCCGCCATCTCGCGCGCGCCGACCCAGTAGAGCGGGTGGCGTGCAATACGGGAAAAAGCATCGACCCTGCGCGACAGCCAGGAGCCTACGCGGCCGCGTGGCTTCATGCCGGGAGGCACAGGCATGCTCATGCTGCCATACCGCCACCCAACATTTGCCCCACCGCCAGCGGAAAGCCACGCAGAAGATCGGCAGCAGAAAGACGCTTGCCCCCAGGGCGCTGCAACTCAGTCAGGCGAAGCACGCCGCTCCCGCACTGCACCGCGATTCCGGTGGCATCGACTGAAAGGATTCGCCCCGCATCGGCAGGCGACTCTGCTTCCTTGACGGGGGTAGGCGCGTGTTCACCTGAGGCAGGCAGCCCAGGTGCCTGTGAAACTGCCAAATTCGCAGCCCAGATCTTGAGCGGTGCGCCGTGCGCCACCGTGCCAGCACCCGGAAAGGGGTTAAATGCACGGATTCGCCGCTCTATGACCTCCGCCGGAAGCGACCAATCGATGGCAGCTTCCTGCTTTTCTATCTTGTGCGCATAAGTGACGCCCGCTTCTGGCTGTGGCGTGGGGGTGAGGCTTTTTCGAGCGGCCAACTCCAGTGCTTCGACGATAAGCCGCCCTCCAACCACCGCCAGCTTGTCGTGCAGCGTGCCCGTGGTGTCGCCTGGGGCTATGAGCAATTTTTCCTCCAGCAGCATGTCGCCGGTGTCGAGGCCCGCATCCATCTGCATGATGGTGACGCCGGTTTGCTTGTCTCCAGCTTCAATCGCGCGGTGAATGGGTGCGGCACCACGCCAGCGCGGCAGAAGGCTGGCATGAATGTTCAGACAACCGAGCCAGGGCTGTGCACCAGGCAAGCGCCGCGCTGAGACGCCATCCAGTACCCACTGCGGGAGGATCAAGCCGTAGGCCGCTACCACCAATACGTCAGCGTCAGCAGCCTCCAGCGCAGCGAAGGCAGCTTGTGCGTCTTGCGGAAACTTTCCATCCAGTCGCAGGCTGCGCGGCTGTGCCAGGGCGATGCCGTGGTCCAGAGCGAACTGTTTGACGGGTGAGGCTTGCAGTTTCATGCCCCGCCCCGCAGGCCTGTCAGGCTGTGTCAGAACGAGTGGAATGGAAAAACCTGCCGCATGCAACTGGGCAAGTGCCACGCTGGCAAATTCTGGTGTGCCGGCGAAGGCGACTTTCATGGGGGAAGACATTCAAGGATCAAGTGCAAGGGCGGTTGAGGCCGCAGAGCAGGGTATGTTCACACGGAATTGACCCTGCTCGCTCTGAGAACGTGTTTACGATTTTTTTGGGGCCACAAAAAAATCGTAAACACGTTCTCAAACCGTTTTCATCAGGGAGCGCGATCGTCTGGAAGAGGCTCGTCTCCGGTGCTGTAGCCACGCACCACGCCCTGAGGATCAATATCAATGAAAAGCAAGCGCCAGGTAGGACCTTCGGTGAAGCGCCATACCCATATATCACCCTTGAAACTGTGCACACGCTGAACACGCGCGGGCTTGCCGTACTCACAGAGCACATCTTCGCGGGTCCAGCGATCGGGCAGTATGCGCTGCCCGAAAAGGGCTTCATTCATGGCCTCCTCGGCACGCACCAGTCGCCCCTGTCCGTCCAGATCGACGTTGTAGACACTTTGGCCCGAGGGCTGCATGGAATACTGCAGGCGCTCCCCCTGGCTGGCAGTCTGGGCACTGGATGCAGGCACAGCACCACCGGGCAAGCAGGCGATGGGCAAGGATGCGGTGGGATTGGCAAGCTTATAGCGCGCCGTTGGGTTGCCCAGGGCTTGAACTACTTCGGCGCGCGGCGTGCCTGCCGGGATCTGCTCAGGGCGCGTGACACACCCGGTCAGAGAAGCGACCAGAAGGATCGCAGCACTGAGAGGGCGCCATGACCACGCCATCAGGCATTCTCCCGGCGGTCCTGCTTTTCCTGTTTATCTTGCTTGAGCAGCTTCGTCTTGATGCGATTTTGCTTGAGTGGCGAGAGGTACTGCACGAAAACCTTGCCCATCAGGTGGTCCATTTCATGCTGAATGCAAACCGCCAGCAGTTCATCGGCTTCGATTTCGCGCGAGCGCCCTTCCGCGTCGAGCGCCCTGACCTTGATACGCGCAGCGCGCTCGACGCCGTCATAGATACCTGGCACGGAGAGACAGCCTTCGTCGCCTTTGAGCATCTCTTCACTGGACCAGAGGATTTCAGGATTGATGAGCACCATGGGTGCATCGCGCTCCTCTGAGACGTCAATCACAATGAGGCGCTCGTGCACGTCCACCTGCGTAGCGGCCAGGCCAATACCCTTGGCCTCGTACATGGTGTCGAACATATCGGTGATCAGCGCCCGGATGCGCGCATCAACGGCCTGCACGGGCTTGGCGACCTTGTGCAGACGCGCATCGGGATAGCGGAGAATGGAGAGCTGAGCCATGTGCAGTGCAAATGAAGATGTAGCTATTTTCGCTATTTTTCAAGTTCTGCGCTGGCGACCTTGTCCTTTTTCGTTGCTTGAACAAGGGCTTGAGTGCAAAAATGTGCAGTGCTTTGTGAAGTGTAGGCCTAAATAATGAAAATCAGCTCTAAACCAGGCCTCGGCCTACGCAGCGCATTGGCCTTGAGTGGGCTGGCTCTGTTGCCTGCAGCCGAAGTCATGGCCCAGCCAACCCCTCGTTTTCCCGTGACGGCGGAACAGCGCAACACTGCGACACAGGTGGCACAGGCCGGGGTGCCACTCGCTGAACTGGCCGCCGATGCCCCCGAAGAGTACACCGTTCGCCGTGGCGACACGCTGTGGGGCATATCTCGCCAATTTCTCCGTTCACCCTGGCGTTGGCCTGCTCTTTGGGGAATGAACCTTCAGGAAATTCGCAACCCCCACCTGATCTACCCAGGCCAGCAGCTCTACCTGGACCGCTCAGGCGGTCTGGCGCGGCTGCGTGTGCGTGGCAGTCAAGATGCTGGCGCGGTCCCTACCGTGCGCGTGTCTCCCCGCAACCGTATTGAAGTGTTGGGTGGCGGGCCATTGCCCACCTTGCAGCCTCACTTGATTGAGCCGTTTCTTTCAGAGCCCCTGGTGGCAGACAACGAAACGTTCGAGCGCGCAGCGCGTATTGTCGCCACGAACAACGAACGACGCGTGCTATTGGCCAAGGGTGACCGTGCCTATGCGCGAGGCCCGGCGGATGCGCCCATGCTGTTGGCGCCAGGCCTGCCCACGCGCTACCGCATCTTCCGCGATGCCAAGCCTCTGAAAGATCCTGATTCAGGTGAAATTCTGGGCTACGAGGGTCAGTACATGGGCAGCGCCGAACTGGTGCGCGGCGAAAGCGAAGTCGCAGAAGTGATTCCCACCCGTGTGGACGCACCGCCCCCACCGCCCGCCGGTCCCGCTGCGGGCGAACAGGTGCCAGAGGCCGTGGTCAGCAATGTACCTGACACATTTCCGGTGCCTGCGACCATCACCATCCTGACCAACAAGGAGGAAATGCGTGCGGGTGACCGGCTGTTGCCGGAGCCGGCGCGTGATTTCCGCAACTACGCCCCGCACGCCCCTTCGGTACCGGTCGACGCCCGCGTCGTGTCCGTCTATGGGAGCGCGGTGCGCTATGCGGCGCAGAACCAGGTTGTGGTGATCAACAAGGGACTGCGCGACGGCATCGAGAACGGCCATGTGTTGTCGCTGCTGTCCTCCGGTGCACGCATGCTGGACAAGACCCAGCAAGAACGCGGCGAAATGATTCAGTTGCCAGATGAGCGCAACGGGGTAGCCCTGGTTTTCCTGCCCTTTGAGCGCGTGTCCTACGCCTTGGTGATGGAGATCGAGGACCCGGTGCAGGTGGGTGACAAGCTGGTCAATCCACGCTGAATGCCGGGCACCGCTTCTCTCTCATCATCCTCCACCGCTGCGCGAGCCCCCATGGAGCGCGAAGAGTTGGCCGCCTGGCTCAGGCTGGAAATGACGCCGGGGGTCGGCAATGAAAGCGCGCGCCGACTGCTGGCGGCTTTCGGCCTGCCTCAGGCCATCTTCGAGCAGAGCCTTGCTGCGCTGGGTCAGCTTGTCAGTGCTGCCCAGGCCAGGACGCTGCTTCAGGAGCCGCCGGAGCTGGCCACGCAGGTGCAAATCACTCTGGATTGGCTGGCCTCAACAGGAGACGGACCGGCCCGGAGAATCGTGACGCTCGGGGATCCCGACTATCCCACCAGCCTGCTCGCGATAGAAGACCCACCCCTGATGCTTTATTTGCTGGGACTGGTCTGCGAATGGCCAGCGCGCGCGTTGGCCATGGTCGGAACCCGCAATCCCACCCCGCAGGGCAGCTTGAACGCCCAGCAGTTTGCACGCGCATTTGCCGGTGCAGGGTTGACCGTGGTGTCGGGCCTTGCGCTGGGGGTGGACGGCGCCGCCCACGAGGGAGCATTGCAAGGCTACCCGGCGGCTTTGGGTGCCAACGCCCTGGCCACCATCGCCATTGTGGGTACAGGGCTGGATCGGGTGTATCCGCGCCAGCATCTGGATCTGGCGCACCGCATCGCACGCCATGGGTTGATCGTCAGCGAATACCGTCTGGGCACTCCGCCCTTGCCACCCAATTTTCCCAAGCGCAATCGCCTTATCTCCGGGCTGTCACGCGGCACGCTGGTGGTCGAAGCCGCTCTGCGTTCTGGATCGCTCATCACGGCCAGGATGGCCAGCGAGCAGGGCAAGGAGGTGTTCGCCATTCCTGGATCGATTCACGGGACGCAGTCGCGAGGATGCCATGCGTTGATCAAGCAAGGGGCGAAGCTGGTGGAGAACGCGCAGGACGTGTTGGAGGAGCTGCATTGGCCTGCTGCACCTGCTGCACCTGCTGCACCTGCTGCACCTGCTGCAGCGGCTGCGCCTGCTGAACCTGCTACCAGCAAAGAAACGCCATCGGCTGTGGCTGCCAACAGTGAAGAAGATGAATTGTTGCGGGCGCTGGGGGCGGATCCGGCCAGCCTGGATGCTTTGCAGGCTCGGACGGGGTTTCCTACGCCGTTGTTGCAGGCGCGGTTGTTGGAGTTGGAGTTGGATGGGGTGGTGGCGCGGATGCCTGGGGGGGTGTTTCAGAGGTTGGGGCGGGGGTAGTGTTTTTAATGACTTTCTGGGGTTGGCCGGGGGAGTGCGCCCGGCAGCGCAGCCAACCTTCTTTAGGGCGGCTGCGGCGATTTAACTCCCTCTCCCTTTGGGAGCGGGCGGGGGGGCCGGCCAACCGGTGAGGGCAAGCGGCGGTTGATTCAGCGCTTGCGTTGTTAATTACCTTCTGTTGTTCTCTTGAGGTCGGAGGCCGGGGAGTGCGCCCGGCAGCGCAGCCACCTTCTTTTGCTCCGCCAAAAGAACCTGGCGCAAGAAAAGGCGGCCCCGCTGAGCGTGTCCCTTCGCTGCGCTACGGGCAACTTGCGCTGCTCGGTCGACGGGCGGTGTCGCAGAAACTCCCTGCGTTCACTTCGTTCACTTCGGTCAAACAACTGCGACAAGCTAGATCACGAAGCAGTGGCATCTTGCAGTGCCACTGCCCGCCCGTCGCCCTGTGCTGCTCAGCACGTCCAGAGGGGTTGGGCACCCACTCGGGCCATTGCTTCGCTCGGCCCTGCACGTTTCAGTCGCAAGCGACAGGCTTTTTTCCTAATCAGAAGGCCGCGGAGCAGGCCATTCAGGGCCACCGCGGAGCGGGCTCTGCCCGGCCGCCAGTGGCGTCCCCAGCGGGGGGAAGGCGCGCAAGCGACTCAGGGGGGTGTTATATTGTTATTTATGTATGAAGTGCTCGCGTTCGTGTATGAGAACTGCTGGGGTGGTGATGCTTATCCTGGGCGCGAACAGCTTGGCCGCAAGCTGAGCACTGCGGGTTTTGAGCGTGAAGATATCCTGCAGGCGTTGGCTTGGCTGGATGGTCTGCATGTAGCGACACTGGGCATTCTTGCGCCCGCAGACCGGGCTCGCGACGCAGCCAGCGCGGAGAATGATCAACCACCTGCATGGCCGGCTTCACCCGATAGCTTGCGCATCTACACAGCACACGAGATGGCCCACCTGGGCTCCGAGTGCATTGCGTGCATTCGCTTTCTGGAAGACGCCGGTGCCCTGCCGCCCGAGTTGCGCGAGGTGGTCATAGACCGTGCTTTGGCTATCCCGGATTCTCCGCTGGACCCCGATGACCTCAAGATCATCGTGCTGATGGTTTACTGGCGCGTTGGCGCTGAACCGGACGTGTTGATTCTCGACGAACTTTGCGACGATGCCGCGGGGCGCTTGAAGAATTGACCCCAAGTGGAGTCAGGCAAATAAGGCCTGACTGGAGGAGCGCGAAGCAGCAGCGGGCAGCTTACTCAAGCAAGCGCTTGGGCTCAGCGTCCAGTTGAGCCAATGCAACGCGTGTGGCCCGTACGGTCAACGCCTCATCTTCTACAGGCACCAGCAAGCCTGCTTGCAGATAAGAAGCCAGCCGTCGCGTCTGCACCAGGTAGCTTTTGCCGTTGCCGGAAGTAAACAGATGGAGCTGGCCGCGCTGACTGCGCCACACATATTGCACCTGGATCATGGCGGCTTCGCGCTCGAGCACAAACCATGCGCCCAGATCCAATTCTTCAGCCCAACTCAAAACTGATCTGCTGGGGTTGGTGCCGCCAGTGGCAATGACTTCCAACATCGCGGCGTCGACACCGGACATGAGTTCGATCACGCCCGGGTCCAGCATCACGTCGCCTTCGGCGTCGTTGGTGACCACGCCTTCCAGGCCTGCGAGACCCCGCACCAACTCATTGAGCATGTCAGGAGACATGCCCTCCGTACGCGAAACGAAGGCCTGCATCACGGCGTCGTTGATCACCTTGATGTGTCCGTCCTGCAAAGGAGCCGGCATGGCCAGGGTGCTCATGCCTTCACGCAGGTTCTGAAGCAGGGTCGGCAATTGCTGCACCACACGACTGCGTTCACCACGCGAAGCCTTGGCACTGACCGACCAAAGCAGATCTGCGGCAGCTTGCTTGTAGCGCTGCGTCTGTTCATGTTGCGGACCCTGACGAACTGCAGCCATGGCCAGCACTTCGGCCCAGATGCGGAACAGAAATTCACGCACCTCTTCACGCACCGGTACCGACGACAACATCTTGCGCAGCTCTATCGTGTACTGAATCGACAGAGCATCCTTTTGCTCAACCTGCTGCGCAAGCGTCGCGGCCTGCAGCGCGGAGCCGCTTCTGGTGAGCGAGCGGCCCAGAAATTTCTTGAACTCTTCAAAGACGAGTTGGTAGACACGCCTGCCGGTTTCTGGATATTGCTCAATCACCTGAACGATGCGCTTGATCTCGCGCTCGAGCTGGCTTCCTGCAATATTGCCAACGTCAAAGCCGAGCGCGCACGCGCCCATGCGATCGATCAACTGGCGTGCCGGGTGTTCGACGGACGCAAAGAAATCCCGCTCGGCCAGAGCCAGGCGCAGCACGGGAATCTGCAAACGAGCAAACCAGACCCGCACCGTCGCCGGGATGCGCTCTTCGGCCAGGATGGCCTGGAACATCAGGGCGACGATTTCTATCGTTGCTTTTTCACTCGACTTTTCAGCCTTGGCTTTCAGTTCGACGGTGCGCGCACGCAGTCTTTGCGCGGCCACTTCCACGCTCACGGGCATCACGGAGGTGGCGACGGTGCCGTCGCCAGGCCGCATCAGTTCTGTGGGGGCGAACAGGTCGCGCCGCTCCAGCAGGGCCCGCGCCAAGGGGGGAGAAGGCGGTCCGGCCCCGTCGGACGTGCCGGACGACTCAGGAGACTCACCCTCATTGAGGCGCTCGCCCAGCAAGCGCCTGACCTGGCCCAGCACGTCCCACGCCCTTTGCCGCGCGCGCGCCAATGGCGTGCTCGAAGTCATGCTTCGGGTTTCCTGGCCTTCGCGCGCATACCCAGAAGGCGATATGCCGCCCGGGCCGCTGTGGGAAAGCATGGTGTCGCCGGCCACACGGGTTGAGAGAGGCCCCTGGGCAGACCGAGTGCTGGGTCTGTCTGGTTCTCTCCGTTCAACCGGGCCTCGAACGCTGGGCGAGCCGGAGCCTGCTGCACCGCCTGCACTTTCGGTGCGCCTGACCATGGACTTGAGATCTATCTGGGCCGTGCCGCCCTCCCGGATCAACAGTTCGTTGACTCCATGGTAGGCCTTGGTCATGCGGTCCGACAGTTCAGCATGGACACTGTCGTGCACCAGCGCCCACATCTGCCGCGTCATGCCCTGATCAGCCCACGATTGCAGCAGCAGCCGCGCCATCACCTCCGGGCGGAAAATGTCGCCGCTGGACAGTTCGCGGCTACTTTCGAGGCGCTGGATCCTGAGTCGCAGATCGTTAAGCTCCCAGTGCGCGCGATCCTGAATGGCCAGACTCAGGCGAGAAACCAGAATTTCCTGCTCCACCACTTCGTGATCGAGCAAGCCAAGCGCACCGGAGTGATCTCCGGAGGTGGCCGGGCCCGTGCTTCCCTGCAATGCAGCACGCCAGGCTTTGAAAACGCCTTCTGCCCAGCGCCGATACTGTTTGCCGAACAAGGCAGCAGCGTCCATTGCAAGCTGCACGTCGGCCAACGGAGTGCCACTGCTTCCTTGCGCAAGGCTCGCCAGCCGGTGCCGAATGACCGGCACCAGAGCCGCGATGGCAGGCTCCATCGTTTTGGCGAACCATTCTCTCGCCTGCTGAGACAGGCGGCGATCCGGCGCTAGCTGCTGCGAGGATGTGACCATGGGGCGCGATGCGGAAGAGTTTTCAGTATCGCACGCAGAAGGTAATCTGGGGTGGGTATGGGATGGGTATGGGGCCGAATGTGAAGGCTTACACCACCGCGCCCGCGTTCGGGTCATTGGCGTCGCCATCCCGACGGCTGGTCGGTTTGATCAGATCTTCACGCTTGACGCCCAGCCACATGGCGATGGCGGCCGCCACAAACACCGAAGAATAGATGCCGAAGCAGATGCCGATGGTCAAGGCCATGGCAAAGTAGTGCAGCGTCTCACCCCCAAACAACAGCATGGACAGCACCATGATCTGAGTAGAGCCGTGCGTGATGATCGTGCGGCTAATGTTGGCTGTAATACCGTGGTCAATCACCTCGACCGGCGTCATCTTCCGGAAACGGCGGAACGCTTCGCGGATACGGTCGAAAATCACGACGGATTCGTTGACCGAATAGCCCAGAACGGCCAAGACGGCCGCCAACACCGCAAGGGAGAATTCCCACTGGAAAAACGCGAAAAACCCCATGATGATGACCACATCATGCAAGTTGGCAATGATGGCTGCCACGGCGTATTTCCACTCAAAGCGTATGGCCAGATAGATCATGATCCCCAGGATCACGAACGCCAAGGCTTTCAGCCCGTCTAGTGCCAGTTCCTGACCAACCTGCGGCCCCACGAATTCGGTGCGGCGCATTTCAACATCAGGAGAGGCCTTCTTGAGTGCTTCAAGCACCACCGCGCTCTGCTGAGCTGAGGTCTGGTCCTTTTGCACCGGCAGCCTGATCATGACGTCGCGCGATGTGCCGAAGTTCTGCACCAGCACATCCTGGTAACCCAACGACGACACGGTGCCGCGCACCTTGGTCAGATCAGCCGGCTGGCTGTAGGCCACTTCCATGACCGTACCACCGGTGAACTCCACCGACAGATGCAGACCGCGCGTGACCAGGAAAAACACGGCCACTGCGAACGTAAGGAAAGACACCACGTTGAAGATCAACGCGTGCTTCATGAACGGGATGTCCCGTCTGATCTTGAAGAATTCCATGAGCTTTGCCTTTTCTTACGCTATCTTGCCCGGCTCAACCGCCGTAGGCTCGGGCTTCCAGACGGTGCCAATGGACACCGTTTTGAGCTTTTTCTTGTTCCCGTACCAAAGGTTCACCAAGCCACGAGAGAAGAACACGGCCGAGAACATGGAAGTGACAATACCGAGGCAGTGCACCACAGCAAAGCCGCGCACAGGACCAGAACCGAAGGCCAGCAGTGCCAGGCCTGCAATCAGCGAAGTCACGTTCGAGTCCAGAATGGTCGCCCAGGCCCGGTCATAGCCTGCGTGGATGGCCGCCTGTCCCGATGCACCCGCACGCAGTTCCTCTCGAACACGCTCGGCGATCAGCACGTTGGCGTCAATGGCCATACCCAGCGCCAGCGCCATGGCCGCCATGCCGGGCAAGGTCAGTGTGGCTTGCAGCATCGACAAAATAGCCACCAGCAGCAGCAGGTTGAACGACAGCGCGATGGCGGAGAACACGCCGAACAGCATGTAATAGGCCGACATGAACAGCGCGATCACCACGAAGCCCCACATCACGCTGTGGAAGCCTTTGCTGATGTTGTCTGCACCCAGGCTAGGGCCGATGGTTCGTTCTTCGATGATTTCCATAGGAGCTGCAAGCGAACCCGCGCGCAATAACAGCGCCAGATCGTTGGCCTCCGGAATGGTCATGGACCCTGAAATCTGAAAACGGTTACCCAGTTCGCTCTGGATCACGGGAGCGGTCAACACCTGGCCTTTGCCCTTTTCAAACAGGACAATGGCCATGCGCTTCTTCACGTTTTCCCGGCTGGTGTCGCGCATGATGCGGCCACCCTTGGCGTCCACGGTCAAATCGACCTTGGGCTGCTGAGTCTGGGAATCGAATCCCGGCTGAGCATCGGTCAGGCTATCACCGGTCAGGATGACTTGGCGCTTGACGATCACGGCACGGCCATCAGGCTGCAGGAATCGCTCAGAGCCGAAAGGTACGGGACCTCTACCCCCTTCGGCCGCGAGGCCTTCTGCGCTTTCGTCCACCAGGCGCATTTCAAGCGTAGCGGTCCGCCCCAGAATGTCTTTGGCTTTGGCAACGTCCTGCACACCCGGCAGTTGCACCACCACACGATCGGCACCTTGCTGCTGAATGACAGGCTCGGCCACGCCGAGTTCATTCACACGGTTGTGCAAGGTGGTGATGTTCTGCTTGAGAGCCTGGTCCTGCACCTTGCGCAGGGCTTCAGGTTTAAAACTTGCGACCAGCGTGGGCTCAGACCCTGTGCCCGGTGTAGGCTGAAGATCAGTCAACTGGTCGGTGATGATTCGGCGGACCGCTTCCTGCATGGCAGCGTCACGTGTGCGAATTTCGATGTTCTGACCTTCACGGCTGATGCCGCCGTGGCGGATATCCTTTTCACGCAGAGCCAGGCGAATGTCGCTGGCCAGCGTGTCGAGCCGCTTGGTCAGGGCCGCGCTCATGTCTACCTGCAACATGAAGTGCACGCCGCCGCGCAAATCCAGGCCCAGGTACATGGGCTTGGCATGGAGCGCCGTCAGCCAGGCCGGCGAGCGTGACACCAGGTTGAGGGCCACGATGTAGGACGCGTCGGCCGCATCGGGGATCATCGCGCGCTCGATGGCGTCTTTGGCCTTGAGCTGATCGTCCGTAGTGGCAAAACGTGCGCGGACAGAGCCGGCGTCCAGGGACATCAGGGTGGGCTCGACGCCCGCGGATTTCAGTGCTTGCTCTACACGCTCTTGCGTGGAGAGGTCCACCTTAACCGTGGTCTTGGCAGCTGAAACCTGAACTGCCGGCGCTTCGCCGAACAGATTGGGCAGTGCGTAGATCACCGCTACCAGTAGCGCGACGACAATGACGGCGTATTTCCATAACGGATAACGATTCATGGGGAAAGACTCGATCGATTGGCAGCCAGGGCGGCGGCCATTTCAGGCTACCGGGAAAGCGGATGAGACTCCGCAGCTTACTTAATGGTTCCCTTGGGCAGCACTTGAACTACTGCGCTGCGCTGCATCTGCACTTCAACGCCGTTGGCGATCTGCAGAGTCAGGCTGCCTTCGGAGATAGCCGTCACACGGCCCATCAGGCCACCAGCGGTGGCGACTTCATCGCCTTTGGCCAGTGCATCGATCATGGCGCGGTGCTCTTTTTGCTTGCGCATCTGAGGGCGGATCATGATGAAGTACAGCACTGCGAACATCAGCAGCAGCGGCAGCATGCTCATCAGCGAAGACGTCATGCCTCCCTCTGCGGCGGCGGCGGGGGCGGTCTGGGCGAAAGCGTTGGAAATGAACACCTGCAGGCTCCTGAAAAATACGGAAGTAGGGCGCGGGCAAAAAAGCCGGACGCATAAGCACACCCTCTGCGGGCGCGCGGAGAACCTTATATTGTAGTGGGCTGGCTCGGAGGCCCCAAATAGGCGCTTTTTTCTCCCCCCATTTGAACGACTGGGGGGAGAAAAAAGGGCGACCCAGGCCCGACGAATGTCAGATAGGCGTCAGCTTGTAGACAGTACGCTTATTTAACACGGGATATTACGCCACCTTCTGCACGCCTTGCGGATGCCGGTAAGCCACCTTCAGCTCTTCCCACCGAACGCGCGCGGCTTTCAAATTGCGCTCCTTGACGTGTCCGTATCCTTTGATCTGCTCAGGAATACGTGCAATCTCCACTGCCGTGGCGTGATTGTGGGCATCCAGGGTCTTGAGCACTTCTTCGATGCTGGCTCGGTACTGCTGGATCAGGGCGCGCTCAGTCTGGCGCTCTTCGGTTCTGCCAAAGATGTCGAACGCTGTGCCCCGCAAGCCCTTGAGCTTGGCCAGCCAGCGGAAATTACGCAGCATGCTCGGCCCATATTTTTTCTTGATCAGCTCACCGCGTTCGTTGCGTTGAGCGGTCATGGGAGGAGCCAGGTGGTAATTGAAGGTGAAGTCGCCCTCAAACATGCCTTTGACCCGATCCAAGAACGCCGGGTCGCTGTGCAGGCGAGCCACCTCGTACTCATCTTTGTAAGCCATGAGCTTGAATAGATAGCGAGCCACCGCTTCGCTCAAGGCAGTTTTACCCAAAGCCAGCTCCTGCTTCTCTACGCGGGCCACAAACTCCCGGTATTGCGCTGCATAGGCAGCATTTTGGTAGTCCGTCAAAAATTCAACACGGCGGCGGATCATGGAGTCGAGCGTTTCGCGCTTCTTGAACTCGATCACTTGAGCTCCGCCTGCACCACCCAGGAGCTTCTCGACACGCGCCCAATCGTGCGCAGCCTGGCGGCCCCAGGCGAAGGCCGTCTTGTTGTTCTCCACCTGAACCGCATTCAGCTCAATGGCGCGCATGAGAGATTCATGACGCAGGGGCACCCATCCTTTTTGCCACGCGTACCCCAGGATCATGGGGTTGACATAGATGCTGTCGCTCATCAGACGGGTGGCCATGGCATCGGCATCGAAACCACTCAAACCCTGCGGCCCGGCCGCGCGGGCAATGTCGGCGGCGCACTGTTCTGCCGGATTGCGCCAGGCGCCATCGCGTACAAAGGCTGCCGTGGGCGTGCCGTGGACGTTCAGTGCGACATGGGTACGGCCTTCGCGCATGCGCAGCACTGTTTCCTTACCCGCCGTGACAATGGGGTCGCACCCTATGACCAGATCGGCAGCAGCCATGCCCACGCGGGTGGTACGAATGTCTTCCTGTGTTTGGCCTATGAGCACATGGCTCCAGGTGGCACCGCCTTTTTGTGCCAGCCCCGCTGCATCCTGGGTGACGATGCCTTTGCCCTCGATGTGTGCTGCCATGCCAAGCAGTTGCCCGATGGTGATCACACCGGTGCCGCCCACACCGGCCACCACAATGCCATAGGCGGTAGGCATGGCAGGTAGCTGGGGTTCTGGCAGCATCCCCAGATCAAAAGGCGAGGCAGCGGACTTCTCCTTCGCCTTTTTCTTCAGGTTGCCACCTTCCACGGTGATGAAGCTGGGGCAAAAGCCCTTCAAGCACGAGTAATCCTTGTTGCAGGTGCTCTGATTGATGGTGCGCTTGCGCCCAAACTCCGTCTCCAGCGGCTCCACACTGAGGCAGTTGCTCTGTACGCTGCAATCGCCGCAGCCCTCGCACACCAGGTCGTTGATGATGACGCGTTTGGCGGGATCTTCCATGGAGCCGCGCTTGCGGCGGCGCCGCTTTTCGGTGGCGCAGGTCTGGTCGTAGATGATGACCGTGGTGCCTGTGATCTCGCGAAACTCGCGCTGCACGGCGTCGAGCTTGTCCCGGTGCTGAATTTCTATGCCATCGGGCAGGCCGCGTTCGCGGGCATTCTGGTATTTTTCTGGCTCGTCGGTGACGATGGTGATCTTGACAGCGCCTTCTGCACGCATGTTCTGGGCGATCTGGATCACGGACAGGCCTTCGGGCCGCTCGCCGATCTGCTGGCCGCCGGTCATGGCCACGGCGTCGTTGTAGAGAATCTTGTAAGTGATGTTGACACCGGAAGCAATACTTTGGCGAACCGCCAGAGTGCCGCTATGGAAATAGGTGCCATCGCCCAGGTTGGCGAACATGTGCTTTTCGTTGCTGAAGGGCTGTTGGCCGACCCACGGCACGCCCTCTCCGCCCATCTGCGTGAACCCGACCGTCTCCCTGTCCATCCAGATGGTCATGAAATGGCAGCCAATACCCGCCATGGCGCGGGAGCCTTCCGGGACGCGCGTGCTGGTGTTGTGCGGACAGCCTGAGCAGAACCAGGGCTGGCGCTCGGCCCCCGTACCGCCCAGTTCCAGCGCTTTCATGTTGCGCTCGGAGGCGTCCAGAATGGCGAGCTGGCGGTCAATGCGTGCCGTCATGTCGGCGTCGATGCCGAGTTTTTTCAACCGCTGCGCAATGGCGCGGGCGATCATGGCGGGCGACAGATCAGCGGTGGCCCGCAGCAATTCGTTGGCCGTAGGGTTGGCGCGCGACCACTCACCGCCCGAGAAATCGCCGTCGGCGCCCTCATGGAATTTTCCGACCACATTGGGGCGAACATCGGCGCGCCAGTTGTAGAGCTCTTCCTTGATCTGATATTCAATGACCTGACGCTTTTCTTCCACCACCAGAATTTCGCGCAGGCCCGTGGCAAATTCACGCGTAGCTGTGGCTTCCAGCGGCCACACCACAGCCACTTTGTGCAGGCGAATGCCGAGTTGGCGGCAGGTGGCGTCGTCGAGACCCAGATCGATCAGTGCCTGGCGCGTGTCGTTGTAGGCCTTGCCACTGGCAATCAGGCCCAGGCGATCATTCGGCCCTTCGATGACGTTGTGGTTGAGCCGGTTGGCGCGGATGTAGGCCAACGCGGCATACCACTTGTAGTTGTACAGGCGCTCTTCCTGCACCAGCGCAGCATCGGGCCAGCGAATATGCACGCCGCCCGGGGGCATTTCGAAGTCCGTGGGAAGGTGGACCTGCACACGCTCAGGATCGATCATGGCCGTGGCGCTGGATTCAACGATCTCCTGGATGGTCTTCATGCTCGTCCAGACGCCGGAATAGCGGCTCATGGCAAACGCATGCACACCCAGATCCAGGATTTCCTGCACCGAGGTCGGAAAGAACACGGGCAGCCCGCAAGCCTTGAAGATGTGATCGCTCTGGTGCGCAGCCGTGCTGCTCTTGGCCACATGGTCATCGCCAGCCACGGCAATCACACCGCCCCAAGGCGTGGTGCCGGCCATATTGGCATGCTTGAACACGTCTGAGCAGCGGTCTACCCCCGGGCCCTTCCCGTACCAGATGCCAAACACGCCATCAAACTTGTTCGACCCTGGTGGCGCGAAGCCCAGTTGCTGAGTACCCCACAGCGCAGTGGCTGCCAGCTCTTCATTGACGCCAGGCTGGAAAACGATGTTCTGAGCCTGCAGGTACTCCTTCGCCTTCCAAAGTGCCTGGTCGTACCCACCCAAGGGAGAGCCTCTGTAGCCGCTCACAAACCCCGCCGTGTTCTTGCCAACCAAGGCATCACGCTGGCGCTGAAGCATGGGAAGCTTGACCAGCGCCTGTACGCCGCTCATGAATGCACGGCCGTAATCCAGGCTGTACTTGTCATCTAGCGTCACCGTCTCTAGCGCCTTGCGGACGTGCTCTGGCAGGGGGGCGTTCATCGTGAGTGTCTCCTTATGTGCGCAGTCGGGTGAACCGCACTGGTCAACTCCGCCCTTTGGCGGATGCCGTTTGAAAGCAAAGTGTATGCGGCCTCGTGCGATAGGTGTATTCTTTAAGTTCCCTCTTGAACCCATTTTTAGCAATTTTCTTTCTCAAATCAAGCTTTAATGGAAACACTTGATTCCTACGATCTGGCCATCCTGCAGCATCTGCAAGCCGACGGACGTCTCACCAATACCGAGTTGGCACAGCGTGTAGGGCTTTCCGCAGCACCGTGCTGGCGCCGCGTGAAGGCATTGGAAGAGGCAGGCTTTATCCGCGGCTATCACGCCGAAATCGATCGGCACAAGATCGGCTTGGGCGTGCTGGCCTTCGTGCGCTTGGATGCCGAGCGCAATGCAGGGAGTGTGACGAGAGAGCTGGAGGAGCACATCCGGCGCCTGCCTGAGGTCATCTCCTGCCATTACATCAGCGGCAGCGGCACCTTCGAGCTACAGGTGGTCAGCCGGGATCTCGATACCTTCAGTCAGTTTACCCGCGACGTACTGCTCGATCTTCCCGGCGTCAAGGATCTGCACACAAGCTTTTCTCTCGGCGAAGTGAAAGCCGTCGGCGCGCTACCGCTGGGTCATCTGACGCAAAAAAAAGGACGCTGATGTGGAAGGCTTCTGCCAGGCTTGCGATCAATGTGCGCAGGCGCAAAAAAGCCGCTCACCATTTCTGGTGAGCGGCTTCCCCGCCGCAGCGGATTCAATGAGCTATGCAGTGGGCAAAGCTCAATTAACCGCGTCGGCGCTGTTGGCGATAGGCAAAGCCGGCCAGCAACATACCCATTAGAACAAGAGCCAGCGCGCCCACAGTGGGCACAGGCGCTATGAGCAGCGCAGACACATTTTCGCTTGAAGGGTTGTTGCCGTCGGTGGGCACCCCTCCGCCATTGGTGTCGTTATCTGCGCCTGTCACCCCGCGAACTGGAATCTCACCGGGCACGTTAGGCAACGCGAAGTTGAGAGAACAGCTGAGCGATTCACCGGCGCCGAGCAGCGCTTGGGGTGAATTGCCGCAAACAGGCACCGGCGCGCCTGGCAGGGCAGGAGCATTGGGCACGGAGCAGAAGGCATTTTCCGCACTGTTGGGCCCAGCGTTCGTGCAAGTGACCGTACAGCTCACCAATGTACCTGGAAGACCGCTCAGCGGCGTGCACACCGTCGTGCTGCTCATATCGGCGAGGCGGATTTCCGCGAAGTTGTTGAAGGGCGAGCCCGCTGCCGGCACCACGAGAGAGGCGATCACGCTGTCGCCTGGCTGGCCATATTCGCCGGCATTCAGGGGTCCGAGAACGCCTGGCTCGCCCGTCATACCGGTCTGTGTGTACGCGTTGCTGTAATCCACAGGCTGCGTTTCTGTAATGGTGCATTCAGCACCTGGCAGCATGCCGGTGAAGCGGTAGGTGCCGTCCGCACCGGTCGTCATGCTGTTGCTGTAGCCAGGAACATCCCCAGGCCCGGTACAGGTGATGGCCACCGTCGTGATCATGCCGGGATCGACACCATTGCCGTCGTCGATTTGGTTGGCTCCGGTCTCGATGTACACACGACCGGACACATTGGTGATCTCATGCTCATACTCCCCAAAGTCGTAGCCAGACTCATTTTCTTCAGGACGTACCGTGATGCCGTCGATGACCTCTGTCGTGCCTCCCAGCACTTCAGGCGTTCCGCCTGCGGTCCCCGCCTTGTTCCCTGTGGAGGTGTAGCCGGTGGGCTGCGTCTGGCGTACGCTGTAGTCCTCGCCAGAAGGCAGGTTGCAGAACAGGTACTGGCCTGCGGCCAGGCCACCCGCCGGCACCGTGCAGGTCACGGGGGCACCATTGACCGTATTGGTAAACGTTGCACCTGCTGCCAGATCAGTGGTCGCAGTGACTGCAGACGCAATCACCGTGCCGTTGCGCAGCAAATCCATGGCCACGCCGCCCAAGCCGGTGTCAGCAGCCGGTACAAAGCCGGTGGTGCCACCGTTCAAGTCAGGATCTACGAACACCGTTCCACGCAATGAACTGGCATAGCCTTCGAGCTCATCTCGGGCTTGGCTCAGGTCGATAAAGTTGCTGGCGTTGAAATTGCTCGGACCGTTTACATAAGCGTTGGCCACCGTCACAGTAACCGGTACGGTGATCGTGCAGCTCGCGTTGGCCGCCACATCACCGCCTGTGATGGAGACCGATCCACTGCCTTGGACAGCAGTCAAGGCGCCGTTGCCGCACGTGTGAGACGATGCGCCGGCCGCCACGACCATACCCGAAGGAAGCGTGTCAGTCAGAGAAAAATCATTGCGCGCCTCGATGTTGACGTTGACCAGTGTCAGCGTCATGGTGCTGGGCGAACCCACTTCCACCCGCTTGGGGTTGAACTGTTTTTGCAAGGCGGTGTTCGCCAGGGCAGACAAAGTGGCCGAGCTTGGGCTCGCGTTGCTGGAGCCCATATCGGTACCGATAGCGCCTCTTGGAATGGTATTGGTCTTGTTTCCTGTGGTGGTCAGGATCACATCAAGCGACATGGCGCAACTATTGTGTGGCGCCGCTCCATTGCTGTAGGCGCTGAATCGGAAACCCGAAATGGTGAAGCTATTGCGCGCTGGTGGGATCTGGACGTCCGCTGGATCGCCATTCTGCTTCTGGCAAGTAGTCGAAATATTGGCATTAGGCGCCACTTCCATGCCTGCGGGCAGGTTGTCTGTCAGCGTGATCAGGTTCTGCGCCACGGTGCTGGCGCTCGTGGCACTGAAATTCAAGGTCAGTTTGACGGCACGGCCTCCCAGAGCCTGACTTGCTGCAAAAACCTTGTTGACGCTAACGCCCAAACTGCCCTTGGTAAGTGTTGCGGTAATGGCTTCGTTGTTGCTTTGATTCTGGTCATTGGTGACACCGTTGGTCGTGATCGTGTTGACGATGGAACCCGGATTGCCGTTTCCACCGCTGTGCAGCACGTCCACTTCGATCGAGCAGGTGCCACTAACGGCGACCGTACCGCCTGTGAGTGAGACAGAACTCTGACCGGGCACAGCCGTGACCGTACCCCCGCAGGTGTTGTTCAAACCAGGCGGTGAGGCGACCGTCAATGTGCCAAAGTTTGCATCGCTGGGGAGGTTGTCAGTGACTGCCAGATTGGTGATGGGAACTGCAGCGTTCTTGTTGTTGAACGAGATGGTCAGGCGTGTTCGCGCGCCGCCAGCGGCGCCGATGGTGCTCGGATTGAACGACTTGGAAGCATCCAAATCGGATCGAACGATAACCCGTGCCGAAACGCCGCTCGGGTTAGTCACAGCTTGAGCGCCCGCAGAGGCCGTGACCGTATTGGCACTGATGGTATTGATGTAATCCCCACCGGATGGTGACAGAGTTGCGTCACTCACCAATTGGATGGCGTAGAAACAGCCCTGGTTGGTGACAGTTTGGTTATTGGAGCCTGCACCACTGTGCAAAGTCCAACCGCTGTAGGTGATGACGTCCTGGCCACCCACAGTGCTCACACTGACCCCGCCGTCTGTCGGGTGAGTGGCAGCCGTCTGGTTCCCACAACCCTGCGGATAGGACTGATTGCCCGTCGGCGGATTCTGCAGCAAACGCACATTCAGCGGTGTAGCGACCTTCAATCCCAATGGAAGCGTGTCCACCACCGATCCATTGGTGTAGACGGAGTCATACACCGTATTGCGCACCGCCACGCGCATCCAGAATGCCTCGCCCTTTTCAACTCGGATGGGGGTGTTTCCGGTCTGGTTGGTGCCGTCGGCCTGGTAGAAGCGCTTTTCCACGGTGACGGCGCCAGCGCCGCCTCCAGGCACCCCGGTGGCGTTCATGGTGGCCGAGGTCGAGGCTTCGATGTTGTTGGAATTGATCCCCGTGAAGTTGATGTTCGATGTACTGAGGGCGTTCGTGTTGTTCGTGAATGTGGAAGTGGCCTTGACCCAGAATTCAACGTAACAGCTGCCCAACACGCCCGTCCCCAGATTGGCCGCAGGAACGTTGAAGCTATTGACGCCACCGAACGAGACTGATGTGGCGCCGACGGGAATGGTCGGCGCTGTGCCAGGCCACGCGCATGTACCACCCGCAATACCACCCACGGCGACAATGCCGTTAGGCAGTGCATCGGTCAGGGCTCCGCCCGTGAGAGCTGTGCCAGACGGATTGCTGAAGTACACCCGTACAGGCACGGGCTGATTGACCGTGGCCGAAGCCGCGCCTTGTGTGAAGGTCGTAGCCGCACCATAAAGGTTGCCAGGCGTCGGCAAAGTATCGGTACGCCACTGGTTGCTGTTGCCTGGGCTTTGGATGACCTTGGTCATCTTGATGGTGTCGCGGACATTCAGCGTGCCGTTGGCATCGACGGTATTGCTGTAGCCAGTAGCCGTCACCCCTCCCACAGGGATGGTATTGAGCAAGGGGCCTGAGCCGATGGCGGTGACCGGGACCGTGATGGTGCAGGTGGCTCCTGCCGCAATCGTGCCCCCCGTCATGACAACCGTGGTGGCCCCCGACGTTGTTGCGCTGGTGGGCGCACCACAGCCTGAGAATGCAGGAATTCCGGTTGCAGTCACACCGCTGGGCAAGTTGTCGGTAAAGGCCACGTTATTGGCCATTGCTGCCGGACTGGTGTTGTTGTTGATCGTGATCTGAAGCGTGGAAGCGCCGCCCGAGGGGATCACTGCCGGCGTGAAAGACTTGCTTGTCACCAGCGGGTTGACAGGCGCCCTGATAAGCAGCGACGCTGAAAATGCATCTGACAGGAAGACGTCGCTGTTCGCATTGCTTGCACTGGCCACGCCTTCAGCCACGCTGTTGGTGACGTTGCTATCGGTGCCGACGCTGCCTACATGGACGGGCAAACTCACCTGACAGTTAGGCGTGATGAGCCCTGCGGGCTGCGCGGGCACCGCGGCACCCGTGATGGTGACTGTCTGCGCCTTGGTGTTCGCGGGCGCATCCAGAAAATCGGAGAAAGTGACAGTACCGGTAGTGCAGCCCAAAACCCCACTGGCACTGGCATTGTCCGCGGTGGAAAACCAGAGCTGGCCGGCAGGGGAAGTATCTGGAAGCCTGTCTTGCAAACCCGCGCTCAAGGTTTCTGCGCGTGAGTTGAACAAATCGAACGTCAGAGTGACCGAGCCGTTGGCGAAGGCCTGGCTGCTGCTGAATTTCTTATTTGCCAGGAAGCTCTGCGCTGAGGCACCGGACGCCGCAACGAGACTCGCAAGCAGAACCCCCGCGCGAAGCCATCGGCTCCAAGCGAGTGCTCGAGGTCCTGAAACCGATGTCCCTGCATTCAACTTCGTGGAATCCGGCCAATCGGGCAGGGGCAGAGATAGCAATCGATGTTGCATGAGTGACTTTTCCTTGGAATTTGCAGGCTCTGCCACCCTCCCTGGATTACGCAGACCCCTGTGAATAAAACAGGCGACGTGCGGAGCGCCTTTGCACGGTAATCTAGGGAGCCCACCAATACCGTGCCACATTCAGCTACTCACGACCCCTCACAAATCGCGAATTAAATCATAAAGAACTAGTAACTTAGGAACTAAGGTTATATTTAAAACCCAGTCCAGAATTTACCCCTTGATGGAGGGCAATGAACTGTCAAAGATCCAGTGGCTCTACGCACAGCCGAATCGGGTCAACTCAGGTTCTGAAGAAAGGGTGCAAAAGACTTGGCAGAAAATGCAAACTCAGGGCAAAAACACCAAGCCCTTGCCAAATACTGCCCGCACGGGCAGGGGGAGTCCGGTGGCATCCAGGGTCTTGCGCCTCAAACGGGTCAATTGCGACTCGATACGGTGAAAGCCGTCTTCCATGTCATCCGTTCCCATGGCATGTAGCAAGGCCTGCTTGGTCACCAAACCACCCTGGGCAGCGATCAGTGAACTCACGAGATCAAACTCACGCGTCGTGAGTGAAACGGATTGCTGATTGGGCGCGACCAACACGGCCTTGGACCCATCCAGGCGCCAGGGTACGGCTTGCCCCGGTTGCGCGGACGCACCGCTGCCGGCATGGCGCAGCTGTGAGCGGATACCTGCCACCAATTCATTCAGATCAGCGGGTTTGACAAAGTACTGCAGGGCGCCCGCATTCAAGCCGGCAATCCGGCTCTCCAACTCTCCGCGCGCCGTCAATACAATCACCGCCACGCCTTGCTGCGTCAATCGCTTCACGAGACTCATACCGCTCTCGCCAGGCAGGCCCAGGTCGACGACGATAAGGTCAGCCCGCTCGTTCAACAGACGGACGTAGAAATCCTCTGCGGATTCAGCGCCCCACGCGCGCAGGCCACTTTTGTTGAGGAAGCCGCAAACATTGGCACGAATGTCTTCGTCGTCTTCGACGACTGCGATGACGGAGGGGGCTGTTTGGGGAAATTGCATGATGAAATTGGATTTCGATTGTCACGAAACCTCTGTACGCCAGCCATGCTCGATTACTCGCAAGGACTCACGAAACTAACAAACTTGGATTTAATTTACATTTTCAGTCCTTTTACTCAAACTTTCCAAAAGAAGAGTCCTTTATTGATAGTTTTTGTATTCAGCGAAACATAGGTTCTGTGACCTGAAACATTGGAATACTCACGATGTGAGATGTGCATGCACCGAATAAGTGCCTGGAAGGATTGGTACCAAGGTGTTAGAAGTGGGAGGTAGTTCGCACTCCTTTTTGCAACACGCTCTACATTCGCAAGCTGACGCACACCGTAGGCAACGTGCTCAGATGGCGTCACCAAAGCGCCAAGCCAGACATTCAAATGATTCAGGCGCTGGTGATTCGCGGAGACACCGCAATGGCTGTTTCACATCCTCTTTTCAAAGCAGATCATGAAGCGATACGAAAGTTTTGGCCCGGCCGCCACCGCGGCGTTTTTATGTTGGGTTGTCGTGTCGCTCGGACTGGTGGCCCTGTGCCTGTTCGGCCCCGCACAGCTGTGGCCGCAGTCCAAGGGAACCCGGCTGGGCATTGACGTTCCCGTGCGCGTGCTGGAAGACCCGGGCGGGCGACTGTCAGTGACAGAAGTCGCCGCGCTACCTGACAGCGCTTTCGTGGTCCAGCATGGCGCGCTCAACAAAGGGTATAGCCACCACGCTTTTTGGTTGCGCACAGGCACACCATCGCCCGCTGGTGGTACGCAAGACCCTCCGTGGTTGATGGTCACCCCCACTTACCTGGACAACGTGGGGCTCTATCAGCCCAACCAGGACGGCACCGGTTGGCGCGAGCTCAAAAGCGGTGATGCCGTGTCCATGTCTGCTCGCGTGCGCGTACGCCAACTGGTGTTTCCGCTTCAGGAGGGTCAGCCGCTTCTTCTGCGCGTACAGACGAGCAGCGCCACGCATATGTACGCCGTCGTGTTTCGCAGTTCGGAATTGATGGCCCAGCTGGCCGCCATGGAGTGGGCCTCTGGCGCGTTTCTCGGAATCAGTTTGCTATTGGCGTTGCTGCTGGGAGGTGCCGCCTTGGCGCTTCGCATGAGGGTCATCACAGCCATGGCGGTGTTCGCCGCCATAGGCTTCATTCACGGCATCAACGTTCGGGGTTACGCGCAACTTTGGCTGCCTGAAGACTGGTCAAGATGGGCCGACCCTCTGGTCAGCACGGGGGTTTTTCTACTTCCAGCCTCCTTCACGTGGCTGGCCCGCCATCTGCTGACGCGTGAGACCCCCTGGCGTCGTCTGGATAAGGTCCTCCATATCCTCACCATAGCCCTGATGTTGGGCGTAGCCAGCGTCGGCAGTACATGGTTCACGCCGCTGGCTGCGATCTCCATCTCAACACCTTGGCTGGTCAGCGTGCTGGCAACGTGGATTGGCTACTCGAACATGCGACGCGACGGTCCCTCCATCGCGTCCCTGCTGGTGTTGACGCCTTATGCCATCTACGCCGTTCTAGGCGCCTACGTGAGCGCCAGTATCGTGGGATTGCTACCGGCTAACGTCTTCACTGGAGCCTATTGGCAGTTCATGGTGCTGTTGTTCAATACCATGATCGCGGTCGCAGTGGGCCTGCGCCTGGTTCAGCGATTCCGGGCCTCCGTGCTGCGTCAGGCCCACCTGGTGAGCTCCCTGGAGCAGTCTGAACTCTCCCTGGAGGCCCGAGTGCGCCACCGCACGGGTGAGCTGCTGCAAGCCCAGAATGCACTACAGGCGGCGCTGGAAAGTGAACGCGCCTCGCGACTGGAACAACGCCAGTTCTTTGACATGGTGAACCATGAATTCCGCACACCCCTGACCGTCATAGACAGTGCCGCCACCGAGCAAGCCACGTTTCCATCGCCCGATTTGCCTGCTCAGGTGGGACGCGCCACTCAGATCCGTCGCGCCTGCCGGAGATTGACCGCCCTGGTGGAGAACTGCCTGGTGAGCGAGAGGCTGGACGCTCCAAGCTTCGGGCTGAGGATCAGTGAAGCGGCGATCCCGCCGCTGGTCGAAGATGCTGCGCAACTCGTTCGGTGGTCGACGCGTCACCATTTGCGCTTGGTCATTGAGGACGCGCCCGCCGAGTGGCCTTGTGATCCCACACTGGTTCACATGGCGCTGTCGAATCTGGTGGACAACGCCGTGAAACACGCCAACGCTGGGGAAATCACAGTCGCCGCGCGACGCAACGCGCAAGGCCAGCTTGAGTTTTCCGTGGCCGACGAAGGACCCGGTATGCCGCCCGAGCTCGCCCAGCGGATATTCGACCGCTACGAACGCGGTGGGCGCGGAGACGAGACTCGCGGCTTTGGATTGGGATTGTGGGTGGCACGTCGTGTGGCTCGCCTGCATGGGGGGGACGTCAGAGTGGAGCAAGCTCAGGGCGGCGGCACGTGCTTTACCCTGGTTTTGCAGGGAGTTGCCTGAAACTCTATCTGAGGTTAAAGCGTGGTCCGCGTCGATTTCCCGAGACAATCGTCCCCCCACAACTTTCGCCTCAGTAAGACATGCTTGGTCTCCTTCAGGAACCCCGCCACACCTTCGCCCTGCGAACGGAAGAAATTTTTTCCCAGTCACCTGCTTCCTTCCCAGCGCCCACTCCGGAATTGGTTGAGGTCAAAGCAAGCGAGGTGCACGCAAGCGCTGTAGTCGCCGAGGACCAAGCCCAATGCCTGCAAGACGTCTGTTTGGCGGCGGTGTTTCAGAACTCCTCTGTATCGCTTGCTGTAGCCGATGCGTTTCAACGCAGGGACCTGGACGCCCTGCTGGAGCTGTTGCGTCAAGGTGCAGCCCCGGAGCGCGCAGGTCCGGCTGCATTGACTTTAGCCGCAATCGAGAACGATCTCGAAGCCATGGAGCATCTGCTGGCAATACTGGAGCGTGCGGGCGTGGACGCCAACACCCACAGCCCCCATGGATCGACACCCCTCGCGGTAGCCGCGCTGGAGGGACATCACCAGGTGGTGGAGCGACTGGTGCAGAGCTTGTTGCGATCCGGTGGTGATCTCAATGCACCAAATAGCCAGGGCTTCACTGCTCTGGCAGAGGCCGCATACAAAGGACACGCCCAGGCAGCGGCGGTGTTGATAGAGGGACTGCTGCAATCCGGTGGCGACCTGAGTCCGGTCAACGAGTTCGGGTTCACGCCGCTGACACGGGCAGCCTACATGGGCCGGTGGGAAGTGGTCGGCCTGATCGCCGACGCAATTCAAAAGTCTGGGGGTGATCTCAATGTGTCGACGCCCGGATGTGGCACCGCATTGAATCTGGCTGCAGAAGCTGCGAATCTGCAGGCGATGGACCACCTTCTGAGAGCGGGCGCTGTGGCCTCCGAAGATGATCTGGCGGACGCTGCGCGTCTGCTTGGATTTCAGGGCGGAAACCCCGACAAGGCGGTTGTACGAGCGCGAGCCATGGAGAGAGGATTGGAGAGTTTGGCTCTTGCATTCTCCGAGTCGTCTGGCGCGCCCTGAATTTGACCTGCATTGACGTCAGGAGCGTGGAGCCAGAGGCTACCTTCTGCCGACCATGCACCTAGCCACCGTCAATCGGGCCTGGTCCGATGATGATATTGGTCTGGATGGGCGCATTGGGATCAGGCGGCGGAGGCGGAGCCTTGGGGCCTTCTCGCTCTGCGGCCTTCGCAGGGGCATTGTCGCCCGGCGCTAGAACGCGCTGACAATACATGGGCTCGGGAATGCTGGTGTAGTCCAGGCGAGCCAGGCGGCCGTCCATACCCAGCCCGAAGTTGGCTCGTACTGTTTCATCGGCATAGGCCGGTGAGGTCTCCGGACCCTCCTGGCCCGCGATGCGTGCCAGCACGGCATGGCCCCTCCAACCTTCGAGAATGGCCATGTCCTGGTAGAGACGGGCCTCGAAACGCAAATCATTGGGACAGACATAAGACAGCCGGGATGCGTCTCGTAAGGATGCGCATGCGGTGAGCGAGGCGGCACACAGGATCACCGCAAACGAGCCCAGGGAGCGCTTGAAGAGCGCCCCCTCATCGCGGAAGATGGACAGTGGGCCCCGCGGCATCCCGGGACCTATCTAGGCCAAAGCACCCAAAGCTTCAGGGGCTGTTTCATGCGGCCAGCGAACTCACCCGCTTCCGGCCCCCAACCTGCGAAGTAATCCGCGCGCACGGCACCCACAATGGCGCTGCCAGTATCTTGCGCCAGCACCAGCCGCTGAAGGTTGGCAACCGGGCCTTGCGAGGCCATCCACACCGGCGTGCCATAGGGAATGCTTTGCGGATCGACTGCAATTGAACGGCCAGGCGTGAGCGGCACGCCCTGTGCGCCGCGTGGGCCAAATTGCGCATCCAATGGTGACATGGCTTCCTCACGGAAGAACACCATGCGCGGGTTGCTCCAGAGAAAGTCCTGTTGCCGCTGCGGGTTGGCCAGCAAGACATTGCGAATGCCTGGCCAGGTCGCATCGCCGCGCAGCAAGCCCTGGTCAATGAGCCACTTGCCAGGACTGCGGTAAGGCTGGTCATTGGTGGCGGCGAAAGCCAGGCGGACCATGCGCTGGCTGCCATCGGCCTCCTGCACGCGGACACGCCCCGAGCCTTGGATCTGCAGGATCAAGGCGTCCAGGGGGTCGGCCAGCCAGACCAATTCCTGGCCAGCGAGTTGAGCCCGAGCCTCGGGAAGAAGGTCCATTTCCTGGCGCGTGAACCACGGCTTGCGTTGAGCGAGGGTCGGTGGTACGCGGTAGATAGGGACACCGAAGCCAGGCCGAGCAACGCGCGATGCGTCGTAGACAGGTTCAAAGTAGCTGGTCAGGAGACCATCACCACCGGGGGCGGAAGGTCCGCCCAGCGGCTCCACACGATACGGCTGCAACCTTGCCCGCAACCAGAGCCTTTGCTCTTCTGCTGTACTCAGCGACAAACGCCTCACTTCGCTGCACAAACGGGCAAAGGTCGTGCCCGGGCGCTCGCAACTCTTGATGAAGGCGTTCCAGGCTTCATCCAGTGAATCCTGCTCAAAGCCTGGAAGTTCGGCCCAGCGCACCGGCACCCAGCGACTACGGGCAGTTTGACGAGCGGCCGGAAGTGGCAGCATGTCCCCCGGGTCGACCACGGGAGGCATGCTGGCGTCGGGTGGCGAAGTGGGCACTGATGGAGGCAGGGGTGCCGGCTGAGGAGTCGGCCGCACAGCGCAGCTCGCCAACATTCCTACAATGCAAGCTGCACAAAAAAACCGGAACAATCGATTCATGACCGTGATTTTGCTGGAAGCACTTGGGGCGTTATTGCTACTCGGGCTGATCGTATGGTGGACCATGTTCGCCGGCCGCAACAAGGGAGAGTTGCCAGGGCATCACGATCAGACGAATGAGGCAGGTAAAGAGCGGGACGAATCCTCTCAGGAGGAACCGCCGCCAAAGGGCTGATTATGGGCCAGTCCACTGGGCGAGCGCGCCCAGCTCTATATTTTTTGTAGCGAATTGGCCAGCTCGACTGCGGATTTGACATCCATTTTCTCGAATACCCGGGCACGGTGCACTTCGACCGTGCGCACGCTGATTCCCAGCTCGTCAGCGATCAGTTTGTTGGGACGCCCGCTGGCAACCAGCCGCATCACGCCCTGTTCCCTCTCCGTCAGTTCAGCCACGCGGGACTTCACCGCCTGCCGTTCTGCCAGATGAGCCACGCGTCCGGCCGATTCCGCCAGCGCCTGCTCCACACGGTCCACCAGGCCGTTGTCCGAGAACGGTTTCTCGCAAAAATCAAAAGCGCCTCGTTTGACGGCATCCACTGCAGTAGGGATATCAGCATGTCCGGTCAAAAAGATCACCGGCCATGCCTGGACGATCCCTCGCTCGGCGAGCCTGTCAAACAGCGCCAGGCCGCTCATGCCGGGCATGCGGACATCGAGCAGGATGCAACCAGGGTGTGTCAGTCGCAACGTTCCGCGCGTGGAGTCGTCCAGCATTCTCTCGAACGCCTCCGCACTGTCGAAGGACTCAGACAACAGCCTTCGCGAACGCAACAACCACGCCATGGCCTCGCGGACAATGGCGTCGTCGTCGATGATGTAAACAGTGGCGTCGTTAAGGCGCGTCATGCACCGAGTTTAAGGCAATGCTGAACAAGATGTCGTGTACGACGCGCCGTGAATCGGGATGAGATGCGTAGGCGCAAAGCACAGTGATACCGAGTGGTATCGCGAGCATTTGCAACCGCGCAGATCGCCCGAGTCCAGGGATGGGGCGTGCTGAGAACTTGTTCAGCTTGGCCCCAAGTGTTTACCGGCTTGATGGGAAGCTGAACATGGCCCCTTCACGCACACCTGCTGAAGGCCAGCGCTGCGTGATGGTTTTACGCTTGGTATAGAAGCGCACGGCATCGGGGCCGTAGGCGTGCAGATCACCAAACAAGCTGCGCTTCCAACCCCCAAAGGAGTGGTACGCCACCGGCACTGGCAGGGGCACGTTCACGCCCACCATGCCCACCTGGATGTGATCTGTGAAGTAACGCGCAGCTTCCCCGTCGCGGGTGAAAATGCAGGTGCCGTTGCCGTATTCGTGGTCGTTGATGAGTTTCATGCCCTCATCCAGCGTCTTCACGCGCACAATGCCCAGCACGGGGCCGAAGATCTCTTCCTGGTAGATGCGCATGCCAGGCTTGACGTGATCGAACAGGCAGGGGCCCAGGAAATAGCCATCTTCGTGGCCGGGCACTTTCAATCCACGACCATCGATGAGCAGCTCTGCGCCTTCTGCCACGCCCTGGTCCACATAGCCTTTGACTTTCTCGAAGTGCGGCTTGGTGACCAGCGGTCCCATGTCGTTGCTGTTGTCCGTGCCGGGACCCACCTTCATCTTGGCGATCTCAGTCTTCAAGCCGGCGAGCATCTTATCGGCCACTTCGTCGCCCACGCACACGATCAGAGGCACGGCCATGCAGCGCTCACCGCAACTGCCGTAGGCAGCGCCCATCATGGCAGTGACCGCATTGGCGACATCGGCATCAGGCATGACCACCGCGTGGTTCTTGGCACCACCGAGGGCCTGCACCCGCTTGCCGGCCTTGCAGCCTTCAGAATAAATGTACTCTGCGATAGGGGTGGATCCGACGAAGCTGACCGCTTTTACGCGGGTGTCGTGCAAGAGGGTGTCCACCGCTTCCTTGTCACCGTTGACCACGTTCAGCACACCGGGTGGCAATCCGGCCTGAAGGGCCAGCTCAGCAATGAACAAGGCGCTGCTCGGATCGCGCTCCGAAGGCTTGAGCACAAAGGTATTGCCGCAGGCAACAGCCATGGGCCACATCCACAGAGGCACCATGGCCGGGAAGTTGAACGGGGTGATGCCTGCAGTGACACCCAGCGCCTGGTGTTCCGCCCAGGAGTCGATGCCGGGGCCGGCATTGCGCGAGTGCTCGCCCTTGAGCAATTCAGGCGCGTAGCTGGCGTACTCCACGTTTTCAATGCCGCGCTGCAACTCGCCCTGAGCGTCGTTCAGCACCTTGCCGTGTTCGGCTGTGATGAGCTGTGCGATCTGGTCCGCGTTTTCTTCCAGCAGCGTTTTCAGACGGCTCATGACGCGCGCCCGCTTCAGGGGAGGCGTGTTGCGCCATTCAGGAAAAGCGCGCTCAGCGGAGGCGATGGCCTGCTCGACGGTCGCCTTGGATGCCAGTGCGACGTGGCCGTTGATCTGGCCCGTGGCGGGGTTGAAGATAGGCTGGGTACGTGCGGCGTCGGAGACGATCTTGCCGTCAATGAGGTGGCCGACAGTGGAGGTAACGGGTTGTTCGCGGTTCATGGATGAATGAAGATTAAGGAAAGTTGGCCTTCGATTGCGCGTGGAGCCCGTGCGCAATCGAAGACGGCATCAAAAGGGATCAGGCGGTGGCGTTCAAGGCATCGCCGAGCACGCTCACCATGCGATCGATTTCGGCTTTTTCACTGATGAACGGTGGCGCCAGCTGAATGGTGTCACCGCCATAGCGCACGTAGAAGCCGTTTTTCCAGCAGTGCATGGCGATCTCGTAAGGGCGCTTGGCGGGTTCTGCGCCAATGGGGGCAATGGAAAGCCCCGCAGCAAGCCCGTAGTTGCGAATATCCAGCACGTGCTTGGCACCCTTGAGGCTGTGCACAGCCGCCTCGAAATGAGGTGCCAGAGCCCGCACCCGCGCCGGACCATCTTCGGATTCCAGCAGATCGAGCGCAGCCAGGGCGGCCGCGCAAGCCACAGGGTGGGCGCTGTAGGTGTAGCCATGCGCGAATTCGAGCATGTAGTCAGGTCCGCCCGCCGCCATGAAGGTGTCATAGATCTGCTTGCTGGCCACCACGCCGCCCAGTGGCTGGACACCGTTGGTGATCTGCTTGGCAAAGGTCATGATGTCTGGCGTCACGCCGAACGCCTCCGCTCCGGTCATGCTGCCGCAGCGGCCAAAGGCGGTAATGACCTCATCAAAGATCAACAGGATGTCGTGCTGGGTGCAGATCTCACGCAGGCGCTGCAGGTAGCCCACAGGGGGTACCACCACGCCGCCCGAACCGCTGAAAGGCTCGACGATCACCGCTGCGATGTTGCTGGCATCGTGCAAGGCAATCACGTCCAGCAATTTGTCGGCCAAGGCCTTGCCGCCTTCAGCCGGCTGGCCCTTGACGAAACTGCCCATGGACGGTTGAGTGTGGGGAATATGATCCGCTGGCACCCCTTGCCCATAGAGCTTGCGGTTGCCGACCATGCCACCGACCGAAATGCCGCCGAAGTTCACGCCGTGGTAGCCCTTCTCACGCCCCACCAGCAGTTGCTTGCCGCCTTGGCCTTTCAACCGCCAGTAGGCCCGGGCCATCTTGAGCGCCGTGTCTGCGGCTTCGGAGCCGCTGGCCGTGAAAAACACATAGTCGAGCCCATCGGGCGTGATGCCCTTGATACGGTTGGCCAGCTCAAACGACAGCGAATGGCCAAACTGAAACCCGGGTGAATAGTCGAGCTTGGCAGCTTGCTTACCCACCGCTTCGGCGATTTCGCGGCGGCCATGGCCCAGGCCCGTACACCAGAGGCCGGAGAGGCCGTCAAAAACCTTGCGACCTTCGCCGTCGGTGAAGTAGGCCCCTTGAGCGGACTCGATCATGCGCGGGTCTCGCTTGAACTGGCGGTTGCCAGTGAAAGGCATCCAGTGGGCCTCTAGCCAGGCAGCGTCCTGGTGGATGCTGGCTGTTTGGGGAGATGTAGTCACGCTCATGAAGTGCCTCTTCTTGATAGATCGGTATGAGGGCATTGTCAGCGCTCGATTTAGTCGATTAAATACGCAAATATCCCAGTTTAGTTGCCAAATAATGCAAGTAATAGACAAGACCCCCCGGGCGCGGGCCCTGCTCGGCCAGGTGAGCGACATGGACCTGCGCCTTTTGCGCGTTTTCAAGGCGGTGGTGGAGTGCGGCGGACTTTCCGCCGCGGAACTGGAGCTCAACATTGGCACCAGCACCGTCAGCCGCCATGTCAAGGACCTGGAGACGCGCCTGGGGCTCAACCTGTGCCGGCGCGGGCGGGCTGGATTTGCGCTCACTCCGGAGGGTCAGCGCGTCTACGACGAAACCTTGCGCATGCTGGCCGCCGTGGACGGCTTTCGAGCGGGTGTCGATGACATCCATCAGCGCATGAGTGGCGCCCTGCCCGTGGCGATGTTCGACAAGACCGCCAGCAACCCGCAAGCCCACATCCAGACGGCGATTGCTGCTTTCTGTGCCCAGGCGCCCGATGTCAAGCTGGAGCTGCATGTCCGAAGCATTCAGGCGATTGAGCGTGGCGTGATGGATGGAAGCATCGCCGTCGGCATCATTCCGTCCCACCGCTCTTCCGCCAGCCTGCGCTATGACCCCTTGTTCGGAGAAACCATGTACCTCTACTGCGGCCAGGGGCATCCCTTGTTCGCCGCCCAACGAGACAGCATGGACTGGAAATCGCTGCGCCAGCGCAACGACTTTGCCGGCCTGGGATACCACTCGCCCAATATGGAACTGGCCCATGGCCAACGCTTGCAACGCGGCGCGACCGCTTTCGAGCAAGAGGCGATTGCCACCCTCATTCTTTCTGGCCGATTCCTGGGGTTTCTGCCTGATCACTATGCCGACGCTTTCGTTCAGCGCGGGCTGATGCGCGCACTGAACCCGAAGGTGCTGCGCTATCGATGCGACTTTGTCAGTGTGCTGCGCCGATCGCCAGCGCCCTCTCGCGCTGCGATGGCCTTCCATGAGTGCCTGCTAAGTGCGCATCCGGCAGGCGGCTGATGCGCCCGTTCATCCCGAGCGCGCGCATCAACCCCTTGGGGATCAACCTTACACAACCGGCCGAAAGAGCTCCCCTGCAAAAAATATTATTGTGGTTTATACTTAGAACCTAGGGTTAATACTTACAGGGTTAGACCCTAGATGGGCCGACGAGATGCCGCCCATCACACCAGCAGTCCAAGTGCATCTCAATGTGGTTTTACGAAAGAACTCTGTCATGCGCCAAGTTATCAACTCACTTATTCAGTTCATCCAAGACGTCCGCCAAGCCAAGCTCGAGGTAGCCAGCCTTTAAGCTCTTGCGACTAACGCTCAGAAACAGGCACACCCCACTGCCGTTTCCGAGCTGAATTTCTCCCGCTTTTCGTCGGGAGGAATGTTTTGGCCAATTTCAAACTCTCTGCCCTCCAGTACTCGCTGTAGGGCATTTCTTTGGCCTATCGGGATGTGCTCAAGTCTCTCGTTGGCCTTCATGCCAGACCGCGCGAGGGCGCAGGGGCGCCTGATCTCCCTACTCAGCATGGGAGGAGTCATGCGGCGCTATCATGCCGCTTTCCCTGATTGATCCATGTCGCCGCCTCGCATTGCCACGCCCGCCGCGTTTTCGGCCTCTGAATTCCGAACTGCGCTTGGCATGTTCGCCACTGGCGTCACCATCGTGACAGCGCGTGGCGATGCTGGCGAGCCGATCGGGCTGACCGCCAACTCGTTCAACTCGGTTTCGCTCGATCCACCGTTGGTGCTGTGGAGCTTGTCCCTGCGTTCTCTGTCGCTGCCTGTGTTCAGAGCGGGCACGCACTACGCCATCAATGTGCTGGCATCCGATCAGCACGAATTGGCCATGCAATTTGCCAAACCTTCCGACAATCGCTGGAGGGATGTTCAATGGAAACCGGGGGTGGCCGGTGCGCCGGTACTCGAAGGTGCCGCGGCCTGTTTCGAGTGCTTCAATCGAAGCCGCTATGAAGAGGGCGATCATGTGATCTTTGTAGGCCAGGTCGAGCATTGCGATCACCGGAGCGGCGCTTCGCCTCTTCTGTTTCACGGCGGACGCTTCTACACCGAGCACCCGCTATGAGCACTGTGCGCCAAGAAAATCTGGACGGCCGAGCGGCCGCCCTGCTGCTGGTGTGCTGCGCCTTCTGGGGCTTTCAGCAAGTTCTGGTGAAAGCCACCCTTCCTGAACTGGCGCCCTTGTTTCAGGCGAGCATACGCTTCGTGGGAGCCACGCTGATACTGCTGCTGTGGTGCGGCTGGCGGGGCGTGAGCCTGCGCAGCCCTCAAGGCTCGTTCGTGCCTGGCTTGCTGGTGGGCTTGTTGTTTGCCGGTGAGTTCGCGTGCATGTTCATAGGGCTGCAACACACCACCGCCTCCCGGCTGACGGTATTTTTGTATACCTCCCCTTTCTGGGTGGCCCTTTTGCTACCGCTTTTCGTGCCGACCGAACGCTTGCGGCCACCGCAGTGGATTGGCTTGGCTTGCGCTTTCGTCGCCATCGTGTTCGCCTTGTGGGACAGCTTCGCCCATGGCCGCACTGAAGAGACATGGCATGGCGATCTCCTGGGGCTGGCCGCAGGATTGTTCTGGGGCTTGACGACTGTGATCATCAGAAGCACCCGGCTTGCCGGCACCGCACCCGCGCCGCTTCTGATGTACCAGGTGTCGGTGAGCGCCGTGGTCTTGCCGGTGCTTTCCCTGATGCTGGGAGAGACCTGGAACTGGCAGTGGAGCGCCTTTGCCACGACGTCGATCGTGCTGCAAACCGTGATAGGAGCCTTCGCGAGCTTCCTGGCCTGGATGTGGCTGCTTACACGCTACCAGGCCACAAAAATTTCCGCTTTCGTCTTCCTTACCCCGCTTTTTGCACTGCTTTTTGGCGCGCTGTGGCTGGGAGAGGCCATCACCCCCAATCTGATGGCAGCCATGGCGTTGGTGGCCTTTGGCATTGTGCTGGTCAATCGGAAAGCGCCTACCCGCACTTGAGTTGAAGCTGCCCCCCCAAGAGGCCGACTTTCCTCTACCATGGAGGCATGGAGTTCAAGGATTACTATCAAATCCTCGGCGTTGGCAAAAGCGCCACTGCCGACGAGATCAAGAAAGCGTACCGCAAGCTGGCACGCAAGTACCACCCGGATGTCAGCAAGGAAGCCGACGCCTCCAAGCGGATGGCGGAAGTGAATGAGGCCAACGAGGTCCTGGGTGACGCGGAAAAGCGTGCGGCCTACGACAGCGTAGGGGCGCAGGCCTGGGCACGCGGCGCACGCTCAGGCGATGACGTACGCCCGCCACCCGGTTGGGACACCGGTTTTGAATTCAGGGATGGCGCCGGTGGTAGAGGCCACGACGCCGACTACAGCGAGTTCTTCGAGAATATGTTTGGCCGGGCAGGCCGCGGTCAACCCGGCGGAAGCAGGGCCCACCGTTCCAATGCGCAGATGCGCGGCAACGATCACCACGCCAAGATCGAACTCGATCTCATCGATGCCTACCTGGGCTCCGAGCGCACTATCCACCTGCAGAGTTCTCGCATGGACGACAGTGGACGCGTGGTGCCCGAAGAGCGCGCCCTTCAGGTGAAGATCCCGAAAGGCGTGAAGGAAGGGCAACTGATACGGCTTGCCGGCCAAGGCAGCCCGGGGTTCGGCGGCGGGCCTGCAGGTGACCTCATGCTCGAGGTTCAATTCAGGCAAGACGCGCGCTGGCGCATCGATGGCCGCGACGTGACGCAGAAACTGCGCATTTCGCCGTGGGAAGCAGCGCTTGGCGCAGGTGTGCACGTGGACACACCCGACGGCGCCACGGTAGAAGTGACCATACCGGCTGGCTCAGGGGCGGGCCGCAAACTGCGTTTGAAAGGGCGAGGCATTCCCTCAACCACTGCACCAGGTGACCTGTATCTGGAACTGGAACCTGCAGTTCCCAGCGCAGTGACCGACGAACAACGCAGCGCCTGGCAAGCACTTTCAGCAGCCTACCCCGGTTTCAACCCGCGCAGCAGTTCCTGAGAACGCGTTCGTGAGAAAGGAGCCCCATCATGACCCCCACCTCGATCTCTGTCCATCTGGTTGAAGTGCTGGAAGACGAAGCCCTCACCGTACAAGACCTCGCCCGTGGTGCGCGCATGCAACCTGAATGGGTGGTGACGCACGTGGAGGCTGGCGTGTTTCAGCCTTGTGCCGGAGGCGCCGCTGCGGAGTGGCGATTTACCACCACGACCTTGCAGCGCGCACGCCGCATTGCACAACTGGAACACAGTTTTGACGCCGATCCGCAATTGGCTGCCTTGGCTGCAGACCTGATGGAAGAGGTTGCCGTCTTGCGGCAACGCCTGCAAAGAAACATCTGAGCGCCAAGCGCAAAGCGCCCTGGCAAGGGCGCTTTGCTAAAAGAACATGCGGCGCTGGCGCTCTCGACAGAACGCCGCCGCAAGATCTCATGCGAGGCTACAGGGCGATGGCGTCGACCGCAACGCCCCTGGCCTCGGATTCGCGCGCAGCGGATTCGGCACGATGGTCAAACTGAAAGCCCCGGTATCCGTCCTTGGCGGCGAGTGCACACAACTCTGCGTATTTTGCGAAGCCGCCAGTGAACAGGGTCAGACCTTGCGGCTTGTCCTTGACGTTGGCCCCTACATACCAGGTCTTGGCTTTGGACAGCAGTGTGCGCTGAGAAAGCTCATACACCAGATCCATCCAGCCTTGCTCCGCCTCTTCCGTAGGCTCCATCGCCGTCAGATGGTGGGCGTCCATGTACTTCATGGCTGCCGCAATCCACTCCACGTCGTGCTCACTGATACGAATAATGTTTGCCAACGCGGCGGGGCCTGTCGGTCCGGTGGTCATGAACAGGTTGGGGAAACCCTCCAGCATGATGCCCAGATGCGAACGTGCGCCTTCGGCCCATTTCTCGTTGACCGTTCTGCCGTCCTTGCCTGTCACCTCAAAGGCCATCAAGGCTCCGGTCAGGCCGTCGTAGCCTGTGGCCAGAATCAACATGTCCAGCTCGGTCTCTCCAGACTCGGTTCTGATGCCCTTTTCCGTGAATTCAATGATCTTGTCGTTGATGCAATCGATCAGGTGAACGTGGGGCAGGTTGTAGGTTTCGTAGTAGCTGGAATCCAGGCAGGGACGACGCGCAAAGATGGGGTATCCCTGCGGCTTGAGTGCTTCAGCCGTGCGGGGGTCCTTGACCACCTCTGCGATCTTTCCGCGCACGAATTCGGCCACATGCTCATTGGCCTCCGGGTTCTGCAACAGGTCGCTGAAAGTGCCCAGCATGGACAGACCACCTTGCTTCCACGCGTCTTCCAGCAGAACGCGGCGCTGATTGGGCGTTACGCTGAAAAACGCGCGTGTAGACTGAGGCCGCGTGCCGCCCACAGCGCTGTTGCGCGCTGAATTGCGAATGCCGGCGTAGTTGCGTTTGACCTCATCCACATACTCTGGCGTCAGCTTCTCATTGCGCATGGGCATGGTGAAGCTGGGGGTACGCTGGAATACGAACAGCTCGCCTGCCTGCGGACCCACGTCCTGGACGATCTGGATACCGGTGGAGCCCGTGCCGATGACCCCTACTCTCAAGCCCTTGAAGCTGACGGGTTCGTGCGGCCAGCGGCCAGCTCGAATGACGCGGCCCTTGAAACGATCAAGACCTGGGATATCCGGATCGCGAGGTACCGAAAGGGGCCCCGTTGCCATGATGCAATAGGTCGATTCAAACACCTCGCCCCGGCTGGTCTTCACCACCCAAAGCTTGCGCTCTTCATCCCAGGTCGCGCTGGTCACCCGGGTGTCAAACTGATAGTGCTTGCGCAGCTCCAGTCGCTTGGCCACGAAATCGATATAGCGAAGGAGTTCGGGCTGCGCTGCAAACTGCTCAGACCAGGTCCATTCCTGCTCGACTTCCGGAGAGAACGAGAAGCTGTAATCGATGCTGGGCAAATCGACGCGTGCACCGGGGTATCGGTTCCAGTACCAGACACCGCCAAGATCCCCACCAGCTTCAAACGACTGGATCTTCAAACCCATTTCGCGAAACTTGTAGGTGGCGCACATGCCGCCAAAGCCTCCACCCACGATGACGACATCAAGGCGAATGGGGGATGAATTCTCAACAACTGAGGTAGATGGGTTCATGGCTGTGTCTCCTATACGTGTGCCGTGACTCGAGCGCTCTGAACTCGGCGCCCGCACTGCACAAAACCTTGAGAACAATAATGCCTACCGAACGGCAAGTAATCAATCGGTATTTAGCCTCTGCGTTTCAATATTTCATATGTGTTTTTTGAAGTGGGTCACCCCGCGAGCACGCCCCGGGCTTCGGTCAAGGCTCGATGACATTGAACATGGGATCGAACTCGTCAAGCGTCTCCAGGAACCGGCGGAACAGGGCAGCGTCTCCTGTCACTCGCAGTTCACCTGCATCCAGTCCGGCGAGCAATGCTTCGCGTCCGGCCGAAAGGCTAGACAGCTTGTCACGGTCCATCTCGACCACGGCGTGCGCTTGCTCGCCATGGGTGCCGGGCAAATGATTCAGTGCGCCATTGGAGACCATCAGGCGGTGTGAATCCACACCCGATGCATCCACCAGCCGCCAGTCGAAGCGCGCATCGATGTCCTGCGCTTTCGGCCCATTGACGCGGATGCCCAGATATTCAAGGAAGTTACCGAAAGGCAGAATGGCCACCACGTCCGGGCTGATGCCCACGCCTTTGGGCGCGGTGGCCTTGGAGGTACTCCGGAGTTCGCGCGCTGCCAGCAGATAGGCGTTGCGCCAGGTGGCAGACTCTGATTGATAGCCCAATTGCTCCATCGCGTCAGCAGCCAGCTCGCGAGCCGGGCGGTGGCCAGGGTCCGCAAACACCACGTGATTGAGCGCTTCAACCACCCAGCGGAACTGGCCTGCCTCGTAGTCGTCTCTGGCCTTTTGGACCACCGCGTCCGCACCGCCCATGTACTGCACGTACTTCTTGCCGGCCTGCACGGGAGGAAGAGGATTCAGGTGCGTGGGATTGCCATCGTAGGGGCCCATGTAATGGGCGTAGACCGCATTCACGTTGTGCGCCACCGCGCCGTAGTAGCCGCGAGCGAACCACTGCTTTGAGAGCTTGCTCGGCATCATCAGCTCATCGGCGATTTCCCTGGGCGTGCGACCGTGGCTCATGAGCCGCAAAGTCTGGTCGTGCAAGAAGCGGTACATGTCGCGCTGGCCTGCCACATACTGGTGGATGTTCTCCTGCCCCCAGACCGGCCAGTGGTGCTGCACCACCAGCGCGTCGACCTGCGGCACGAATTGGTCCAAGGCCTGGTTCAGGTAGTGCGCCCACGCCAGCGCGTCGCGCGTCTTGGCACCGCGGATGGGGCACAGGTTGTGCATGGTCTGGCAGGCGTTTTCAGCCAGGTTGAGCACGCGCAGGCCTGGATAAAGCATGTTCATGTCAGCGGGCGCTTCGGTGCCTGGGGTCAGGTGGAAAACAATGTCCACCCCATCGACCTTACGACGTTCCACGGGTTGAGTGATGAGTGTGGTCGGGGCAATGAAGCCATCGCCACCACGACCCACCGCTTTGCCCAAGCCGCTGTCCACATGGGCCATTTCACCCGGCTCCAGGGACCAGCCAAACTGAAACAACGCGCGGCGCCGCATCGGCACGCCAGCCAGAATGGACTCGGAAAAAGACTCTTCCGTAAAGCCAAAGGGTGCAATCACCTCCACGCCGTTTTTCACATCTTCGGGACTGATGACGCCACGCACACCGCCGTAGTGGTCGCGGTGGCTGTGGGTGTAGATCACCGCCACCACAGGCCGATCGCCTCTATGCTTTCTATACAGCGCAAGCGCAGCGCGCGCATGCTCTGTGAATTGAAGCGGATCAACGACGATGACGCCAGAATCACCTTCAACGAAAGTCACGTTGGCGAGCGAGAACCCCCGCACCTGGTAGACCCGATCACTGACTTTGAAAAGTCCATGGATCGCGTTGAGCCTGGCCATGCGCCACAAACTGGGATTGACGGTGTCTGGCGTCTTTCCGCCCAAAAAGCCGTATGGCCGCATGGACCAGGAGACGCCCCCCGAATCCGCGTCTATGTGCGCCTCGGGCAGCGTGTCAATAAAGCCCCTTCTGGCGGCCTCAAAGTCCCGCTGGTCGGTGAAATCGAGTTCCTCCAGGAGTCGCGAGTTCGCGGCGAGCGTGCTGGAATGTGCGGGCTTCATGGGTAGATCCTTTGACGTCTTTTTACTGTTGGGTGATACGTGGCATCAGAGCGCGGCCTTCGCGCAACTCCTCACGTGGCATATAGGTTCGCAATGAGATCTGAAAGGGGCCGTCCGGGGTCGGTAACCAGTTGGCGCGCAGGCGTGCTTCGGCAGGCTCTTCCCGCTGCATGGCAATGTCCATCGAGCCGTCCTCGTTCAAGACAATTCCACGGGTACGGTTGCCGATGGAGTAGCGGCGGATAGGGTTCTCGACGAAGAAACGCTGGCTGTCGGCAGTGGGCTCATACATGGAGAAGGACCAGAACGAATCCGTGGGAATCCCGGAGGGCGGAACATGCAGCACGTACTTCTTTCGGCCGTCCAGCAGTTGCTTGTCATCGTCGTGGAAACGAACGAAGTACATGGCCTCCACGGGAGGAAGCGCACCCAGGCCGCCGAGTGCAACCGATGCACGCAAAGCATAGTTCTGGCCAAAATCCCCCATGTCGGTAGCAGAGGCGAACCAGCCTTGAATGTCTCGTCGCCCACTGGCAGACGCTTGTCTCAACTTGTCGTGCAAGGGCCCGATGTTGTCCAGCCAGAGCTGGCGCGTGGCGTCACTGAGACGCTCCCACGCATCAGCGTGACCGGGACGCAGCCCGATTTCTTCCCACTCCGCCACCAATGCCTGCTCCTTTTCTGACGGCAGATTGCGCCCCAGAAGTTCATTGGCCACGGCCAGAAAGTTGCGTGGATCGCGAGACGACAAGGGCTGCACACGGGGTGGGTAGGTTGCACCTGCTGGTGCCATGACCTGGATACGCTCTTGCATGGCGTGGGCGAGGGGCAAATCGCCTGGGCCATCCACAAGGCAGCGAATGAACAACCAGACGTCCTGACCAGGGGCCCTGATGTCGCGGCCGGACCCCACCGAGTCACGGGCGTGCACATGGTCTTGCGGTCCAGTCACCCTTAAATCAACCGGGCCAGTACCGTCCAGCCTCTGCCCTGCAATCGCGAAGTGGTTGGTAAACACATCCATGAAGGCCAGAGACCAGTAGCGCCCAGGCGGCATCTCGGACAGGCGAACCTGCACGGGACCCGAAGACAGATCCAACCAGACATTGGAATACAAAGTGTCGTTATTGGGAGCCGTGATCCAGCGCGAGGTGTGATCGCTGAGATGGCGTTCATGCCGCACCGTATTGGGCGCATGGCGCTGCGGATTGGCCCCATCTTCCACAGCGCGGTATCGCGTGCGCGCCACTTCAAACAATGGAAAAGCGTACTCGAAGGCGGCTGCGATCTTCGATTCCAGCATGCAGTCTCCTGATCTTGATAAGTAGCCCTGGGTTTCCAAAAAATAACTAACCGCACGGTAAATTAAATGCTACAGAGAGTCTATCTGCAGCAAATTTTTTTATCACTTTTGACTGTGCAGTCTCAAAACTCTCCCTGCAAGAGAGTCATTTTTGCAACGTAACCCCCATGATGCCTGGATAGATCGAGCGGAAATATGGCATTTGCCATGATTGACAACTTGCCGTCTGGCAGGTAAGTTAATGGCAAAGAGATTCTTCGACCTCAAGGCCTTCCTGGGGTTCAGTGGAAATTACATATCAAGGAGACACGATGGTTCAAGTCCTCACGCGCCGCCGCGCCCTCATCGCTTCCGCGGCCTGCATGGCCGCTCCAGCAGCCTTCGCACAAACCAGTTGGCCCAGCCGCCCCATCAAGATGATCGTGCCCGGCCCGCCCGGGGGTGCCATGGACAACCTGCTGCGCATCATCCAGCTGCCACTTCAGGAAGCGCTCAAGCAACCGATGGTGATGGACTTCAAACCCGGTGCCAATAGCATCATCGGCATGGACTCGGTGGCCAAGGCCCAGCCAGATGGCTACACCTTTCTCATCACGCCTTCTTCTGCGGTCGCCATCAATCCCATCATCCTGGACAAGATGCCGCTCGACACTCAGAAGGACTTGATGCCAGTGGCTCAGTTCGGCACAGGCGGCATCTTGTTGGTGGCCAACCCTGCGTCCAACATCAAAACCCTGCAGGACATGGTGAAGTACGCGCAAGCCAACCCTGGCAAGCTCTCCTATGGATCATGGGGCAATGGTTCCACGGGCCACTTGGTGATGGAAGGCATCAAGAAACAGTTTGGCGTTTCTATTACCCACATTCCCTACAAAACGACTGCCCAGGAAATCACAGACCTCATCGCGGGCACGCTGCCGGTAGGCTTTACGGACATTGCTTCGCCATTGCCGCACATCAAGGCCGGCAAGTTGACTGCCCTCGGCGTCTCCGGCTCCATCCGCGCTCCGGCTTTGCCCAGCTTGCCCACCCTGAGCGAACAAGGTTTCAAATTTGATGCCGACGGGTGGTTCGGTATCTTCGCCCCGGCTTCGACGCCACCGGAGATCGTGAACCGAATGAATGCGGAGATAGGCAAGATCCTGGCTCGTGAGGACATCAAGCAGAAGTTTGCAGCGCAAAACATGACTCTGCCAGCCTACAAGACATCGGCGCAGTTTGCAGCCACCGTCAAGAACGACGTCAGCGCGTGGCAGCAAATGGCCAAGGGAGCGAACCTCAAGATGGACTGATGCGCACCTGATCGCGTGAAGCGGGCTCAAGCGTAGAAGCGACTCTTGAGCCCGCACGAGTCGCCGGACCTACCCGAAAGCCTTGTGGACTTTCAGGTGTGACACCAGCACCGTGCAAGCCTCACGCCACCCGGTCTGAGCAGTATGCAACTCATCTGCGCAACCTCAAGCAGCGCGTTCTGCGACGCCAGCAATGCGGGCGGTCAACTGCGGCCACAGAGCCTTGGGCAGGGTATGACCCATGCCCTCCACGATCATCATCTCTGCATCAGGGATGCACTGCGCGGTTTCCAGCCCGGCCGCGAGCGGCACCAGGGGATCGAGGTTGCCATGAATGACCAGGGTGGGTACGCCCACGTCTTTCAACGCTTCTTTCCTGCTGCCAGAAGCGAGGATCGCGACCAGATGGCGAGCACCACCTGCAGAGTTGACGCCTCGGGCATGGTTTCGCGCAGCACGGACCCGGTCGCGCTCTTCCTCTTCAGGGAACTGTCCCAGGCGCAGCACGCGGTACGTATCCACATAGCGCTCCACATAGTCTTCCAGCTTGCTCGGCATAGGGCGCATCACTGCAGTGGTGGCCGTGGGATGCGGCTTGGGCAAATCGGGGTCACCGGTCGTCGACATGATCGACGTCATGGACAGCATGCGCTCAGGGTATTGAATGCTCATGACCTGCGCGATGGTTCCGCCCATGGAAGCGCCCACCACATGGGCACGCTCGATGCCCAAGGCGTCCATCAGGCCGATCACGTCACGAGCCATGTCGGACAGCACATAGGGGGCCGTCACAGGCCAGCGCATCCATGCGCGCATCATGGCTCTGGTGACATCAGGGACCCCCGCGTCACGGAGCCAGGTGGACCTGCCCACGTCGCGGTTGTCAAAGCGAATGACACGAAAGCCCTGCAAGGCCAATTGCGTGCAGAACTCGTCGTCCCAGCCCACCATTTGCGCGCCCATGCCCATGATCAGGATCAGGGCCGGGTGAGCGCTGTTACCGAAGCTGTCCCAACAAAGCTGGATGCCATTGGCCTCTACAAAATCCTCTGCCGTGTGGGCAACGCGCGGGTCTTGATTCTTGCGGACAGTGGTGGCGTTTGGCATATCGCTGTGAGAGTTGTTGCAGTGCAGTATAGAGAAACCAGGGTCACCAGCGAGTCAGCAAATCCCCTAACTGTGTCCAGAAAAATGAGCCCCCACGCTTCCCCGCTTCGCGAGGTCCGCTGCCCCCCGAGGGAGGCTTTTTCATCTTGGGGCGGCCCTGCGATAAAAATTTAACCCACCTCACGGCTTCGATAGCAACCCATCCATGACCTGATCACCACTTCAAATCCACATCAACTTCAAGAAAACTAAAGGAGACAACCCATGGCAGGATTGCATGCCCTCGATCGATTCATCGGAGACGAATGGCCCAGCTTCGCAACAGAGGCCGACGTGCGCGCCTTCGAGCAAGTTCCCTACGAAACGCGCATTCTCGCGAAGAGCACCTACGAGGCATTGAAGCTAGGCGCCGCACGCAACCCGCAAACGCCCGCCATTTTGTGGCTTGCCAACGCAAGCGCTGACGAGGAGCCTGTACGCCTCAGCCATGCTCAGTTTCTGGCGCGCGTCACTCAGGTTGCCAATGCGCTGCACTCGCTGGGTGTAGGCCCCACCGATGTGGTGAGCATGATGTTGCCTCTCATCCCCCAGACGTTCTACGCACTCTGGGGGGCGCAGGCGGCGGGCATCGTGAACCCGGTCAACACCTACCTTGAGCCCGGCCACATCGCGCACATACTGCGGGCTGCGAAGACCAAGGTGCTGATCGCACTGGGCCCGGCCGAGGGTTTTGACATCTGGCAGAAGGTCACACAGATCCGGGGCGAATTGCCCGACCTGAAGGCCATCCTCGTGGTGGAGCCTTGGGGTCCACCTCCCGAGGGCACGCTGTCGTTCGACCACACCATTGCGGCGCAACCCGATGACCACCTCGTCAGCGGGCGCGAGATCCAGGCCGACGACATTGCCGCCTACTACCATACGGGTGGCACCACAGGCCTGCCGCAACTGGTTCCCCTGACGCATGGCAACCAGGTGTATCAAGCGTGGGGCATGGCGCTGATGTTCCGCACACGCCCTGCGTCCAACCTGTTCATGGCGTTGCCCTTGTTCCATGTTGGAGGCTCCCTCACCCACTGTCTTCAACAGTTGTCTGCCGGAGCCACGCTGGTGGTGCTTTCGTCTTCAGGTTGGCGCAACAAAGGTGCCATGCCTAACTTCTGGAAACTGGTGGATCGCTACAAGCCGGAGATTTTTGCCGCCGTCCCCACGGTGGTCGGTGCAGTGCTGAATGTGTCGATGGCCGGCTCCGATGTGTCCAGCATCCGCATGGTCACTGGTGGTGGTTCCGCCATTCCAGTTCCAGTGGCGGAAACCTACAAGCACCGGTTTGGTCTTTCCATTCTGGAGACCTATGGCATGACCGAAGCGTCCAGCTGCCACACCATCTCATTCCCGGATCGCCCCGTGTACCTCGGGTCCGTAGGACATCCTTTGCCCTACAGCCACGTCCGAGTGGTGGAGTTGGACGAGCGCGGTAAAACAGTACGTGATTGCGACACCGGCAAGATTGGTGTGGTGACCATGCATGGCCCAGGCGTGTTCAAGGGTTACGCCACGGGCTCTCCTGATGCGCCGTTCGTGGATCCAGGCTGGGTCAACAGTGGAGACCTGGGCCGGGTGGATGCGAACGGGTATCTGTGGATCACGGGTCGGGCCAAGGACCTCATCATCAGAGGAGGGCACAACATCGATCCGCTCGGTGTCGAAGAAGTTCTCTATGACCACCCTTCTGTGGAGGTGGCGGCCTTGGTGGGAGAGCCCGACGCCTATGCGGGCGAGTTGCCCGTCGCCTACGTGCAGCTCAAAGCGGGCATGCAAGCCGAGTCAGCCGACCTTATCGAATGGGCCGCCGCTCGCACGCCAGAACGTGCCGCAGTCCCTGTGCAGGTCTATATCGTCGACAAGCTCCCGCTGACGGCCGTGGGCAAGGTATTCAAGCCTGAACTGCGCACCGACGCCGCTGCCCGCGCCATCCGTCGAATGCTTGCACCCCTGCTTAAACCCAGTGGCAGCACCGCCGACGTGCAAGTCGCTGCGCATCCGAAGTTTGGCTCACTGGCCACGGTGCGCATCACCGGTCCCGCCCAGGCGCGCGATCAGGTGATGCCCAAGGTCAAGGAAAAGCTGGACCCATTGACATTGAAACACGAGGCCGAATGGTCTGATACCGAAGAGGAAATCGAATGAGCAAGAGCAACTCCAACCTGGACCCGCTCAAGACCTGGCGCGAATGGTTCGTCAAGAATGAGCGCGAATGGAGCGAATCCATCACCAAGCTCATGAAGGATGAGAGCGTCGCTCAGTCCATGGGCCAGGAGATCAACGCGGCCATTCATCGCCAGCAGATGTTCACACAAGGACTCGCCAGCCCCATGGCTTCCATGAACATTCCCAGCCGGGCAGACGTGGTGGCGCTGGGTGAGCGTATCGGTCATCTGGAAGACTCAGTGGCGCGCGTGGAGGCAGCGCTGGTACGCATGGAATCGCGTACCAAGCCCAGCACTCCCAGAACCCGCGGAACGCGCCCCGCCGCCAAATCGACCCCGGCCGGATCAACGCCCGTAGGCACGGCGCCCGTCAGCACGGCGCCCGTCAACACCGCGCCCAAACCTACTCCTGCGGGCAAGGCCGCTGCGGCCAGGAAGCCTGCCAAGCGAGCGAGTCGCGCATGATGCTGCACAACCCATTGCTTGATGAGCACAACGCCGAGTTTTCGGCTCTGGTCCAGGAGATGGTCAAGGAGACGGCGGTCACACCCAAGGAACTGGTGTTCGCACAAGGCACCATGCGGCTTTATCACTACCTGCCGCAAACTGACGATGTCTACCGGGTGCCCCTGCTGCTGGTCATGTCCATGGTCAGCAAGCCCTACATCTTCGATCTTTCTCCCGGCCAGAGCTTCATCGAATACCTGGTACGCCAGGGATTCGACATTTACCTCATCGATTGGGGTGTGGCCCGCTCCGAGCACAAGGGCTTTGGCGTGTCGGACTATCTGGACGGCATCTCAGTCTGCATAGACGAGGTCCAACGTCACAGTGGGGAGCCGGAGCTGACCCTGCTGGGGTACTGCCTTGGTGGCGTGCTGACCGCTTTGCATGCTGCGCTGGACGAAACCCGTGCCATCAAGAATTTGCTGCAGATTGCCACACCCATTCATGGCCCCGGGATGTCGCTGCAACACAAACTGCTCACCTCCCAAGGACTGGACCCGGATCTTCTGGTGGATACCTTCGGTGTCGTCCCCTCCCACATGATCGAGGGTGCGTTCCAGGTCTTGCGGCCATTGCAGAAGTCTTCCGGTCAAGCTTTGCTTTTGAACAACTTGAGCAACCGTGAGTTTGTGAAAGCCCACCTGCGTCTGGTGCGCTGGGGTGATGATGCCCTGCCGTTTCCTGGCAAGGCATTTCTCGAGTTGGTGCACGACCTGGTCGTGGGCGACAAGGTCGTCCAAGGCGAGTTCGAGGTCCATGGACGCAAGGCTGATCTGAGCGCCATCAGGATGCCTGTCCTGCACGTCCTGGCGGAACACGACCATGTCGTTCCCTTCGCGTCTTCACACCCCTTGGTCGAGATGGTTTCCAGCCCCGACAAGGAAGAATGGGTGATCAAAGGCGGCCATGTCAGCCTGGTCGCTGGCGTAGGCGCCGTCACGCGCACCTGGCCGCGCATGGTGGAGTGGCTGACACCCCGTTCGCTGTAGGGCATTAGAGCGTCTTGACACGCCCTGGTATGGCCGCGCTATGAAGCGCCGGCCTCTACGGCGTTCTCTTTCATGCCACATGAACTGGGGGAACACCGTATTGATATTTTACCTGTCGGCAGGTATATTGAACTATCTTAATGGAGACATCTCATGCCTTTGATCCGCACGGAAATTCAAGACCATATTGCCGTTGTGACCCTGGATTCACCGCCTGTGAACGCAGTGAATGCAGATTTCATGCGCGAACTGATTGCCGCCTTCGACCGCTTCAATGATCTGGACGACGTGCGTGTGGTCATTCTCACTGGCGCCGGCAAGGCTTTCTGCGCAGGTGCAGACATCAAGGCCCGCGCAGGCAAGGTGTTCGAGCCTGGTGAGCGCTGGGAACACAACCGTCTGGCCCGTGAAGTGAGCTACAGCATCATGGAATGCAAGAAGCCCGTGATTGCGGCGGTGAACGGCCCCGCACTGGGCGCAGGCATGGGCATCGTGGCGTCCTGCGACATTCTGATGTGTTCTGAAACGGCAGTGTTCGGCCTGCCCGAAGTCGACGTCGGCCTGATGGGCGGCGGCCGCCACACCCAGCGCATCTGCGGCCTGTCTCTGACCCGCCGCATGATGATCACCGGAGACCGCATCTCCGGCGCCGAGTTCTACCGCCGCGGCATCGTGGAGGCTTGCGTCCCGGCGGATCAACTCATGCCCACGGCGATGGAAATGGCCCGCCGCATCGCCAGCAAGAGCCCATTGGCCAGCCGTACTGCCAAGCAAGCGGCGTCTACGATTGAGTTCATGGCCTTGCGTGATGGCTACCGGTTTGAGCAGAACATGACGGCCGAGCTCAGCAAGTCTGATGACTCGCGCGAGGCTATGCGTGCGTTTGCGGAGAAGCGGGCTCCGGTGTTTACGGGTAGTTGATCGGCGGTGGTAAGAGGTGATGGCGGTCGGCACTCAAACGCCGCTGACCCTCACCCTCTCCCCTAGCCGGGCGCCCACAAGCAGGAGAGGGGACTAGATACTCGCGCTAGCGACTAGCTATTCGAGGGCCGAGCGAAGCAATGGCCCGAGTGGGTATCCCACCCCTTTGGCCGTGCCGAGGAGCGCAGTGCCCAAGGCGGGCAAGAGCACTGCAAGATGCTCTTGCTTCGTGAACTAGCTTGCGGCAGCTGTTTGAGCAGAGAGAGCGAAGCGAACGCCGCGAGTTCTGCCGCACCGCCTTGGGCAGGAGCACCACAGGTTGCCCGGAGCGCAGCGCAGGGACATGGACAGTGGGGCCGCCTTTCTTTGGCCTACATTTCTTTGGCGGAGCAAAGAAACGTAGGTGCGCCGCCGGGCGCACATCCCGGCCTCCGACCTCAAAAAAAGAGCAGAAGGTAACTAGAAAGCACAGATAGCAACTCAACCGCCGCTTGCCCTCACCGGTTGGCCGGCCCCGCCCCGCCCTCTCCCAGAGGGAGAAGGAAGAAGGAGTTAAATTACCGCAGCCAGCGGCACGTGTCAGCTCAGCTCAGAAGAGAGAGGGTGAGGGAGAACCTCTTCCTCATTTACCCGACCCGTCCCAAAAACTCATAAAGCGGATCCACCGGGTGTTGCCCCCCCACAGGCTGCCGAACCCCAAACGCCTCAGCAGTCAACACCTGCGTAGTAATCACATGCCGCATCCGGTCATACACCACCGTGCGAGCCAAAATCCGCCACTCATCCCCCCGACGCTCAAACCGGTCCAGATAACGACCACTCAGCAGGGCTTCCACCGGCCGCCCCTCGGCATCCGTCTCCTCCTGAATGGCATCAAAGTAAGACTCCACCAGCGCCTGATCACCTTGCAACTCAATCAAGGGATTGGAGATGCGATGAACGATGCGTGCGTCGCTGGTCTTGAGTTTCCCCAGTGCCCAGTCAATGAACCCCGCAGCGCTGCCCTGATAGGGGCCATGCCGATCAGTCGCATCCGGCCAGTAGGCCGAGCGCAAGGCCTCTTCATCACGACGGTCAATGCCACGGCAATACCGATAGAGGCATTCGCGAATGGCTTCACGGTCCAGCAGCGCCTGCACGGCGATGTTGTTGTTCAGAATCATGTCAACTTTCCTCGCGTGATGCGATGGGGTTTTTCAGGCGGCGCGCTTGGCGATCACCGCGTCAAGGCAGACAGCGCCATTCTCTCGCACCACGAGCGGATTGATGTCAATGCTCTCCAACTCGTCAGCATGCGCCATCGCGAACTCGGAGAGGCGGCAAATGGCGTTCACCAGGGCTTGCTCATCCGCAGGCTTGGCACCGCGCCAGCCCCGCAGCAAAGCCGAGGAACGCACCCGGTTCACCAGCGCACGTGCGCCGGCTTCATCCAGAGGCGCAGAAGCAAAGGCGACATCGCGGTACAACTCCACCGCGGTGCCACCAGCCCCGTACATCACCATGGGGCCGAAGGTCGGGTCCATGTGCACGCCCAGAATCGTCTCGACCCCGCCCTTGAGCATGGGCGCCATCAGCACCCCATCAATACGCGCGTTCGGAACGGCGGCACGAGCGCGTTGCAGCAAGGTGGCATGCGCAGCGCGCACCGCCTCGGCGTCCTGCAGATGCAAGATGACACCGCCGATTTCGGTCTTGTGCTGAATGTCGGGCGAAGAGATCTTGGCCACCACCGGGTAGCCCATGCCATCTGCAGCGGCAGCCGCTTCGTCCGCTGTGGCACACAGACGCTCGGGGAGCATTGGAAGCCCTGCTTCACCGAGAACCCGTTTGGCCGTAGCTTCAGTGCTCACGTCACCCAGAGCCTGGGAAGCTGCACTGGCGACAGGCATGCGGTAGAGCGCCTTGCGCCGCTCCACCATCTTGGCTGCGCCAGCCAGCGCCAGAACAGCGCGACTTGGATCGCCGAACACGGGAATGCCGATCGCTTCAAGGCGTCGATCGACCTCGGGCACAGAGGCCATCACCATCACCATGTCCTTGCCTGGGTGCTTCTCACGAAGCGCCCCCAGTGACGCGATGGTGGACTCGAAACGCTGCGGAGACAGACCCGCGCTGGCCAGGTAGGCGAACACGGTGGCGTAAGGGCCGTGGGTGAGCATCAGATCAACGCTGCGGGCGGTGCCATCGGCAACCGCCGTGATTTGAGCCGTGACATCCAGCGGGTTGGCAGCCACCGCAAAGGGCAGCAACTCCAGCGTGGCCTTCACGCCGGACTCAGGCAAGGGCGACATGGATAGGCCCCAATCACCTGCGTGGTCAGCCATCAGTACGCCAATGCCACCGGATGAAGTCATGACACCCATGTCGCCATTGCTCGGCAACCGTCCCGTGACGGAGCAGAAGTAGGCGATATCGAGCATCTCTTCAATGGATTGCGGGCGGTAGGCACCGCACTCTGCAAAGACGGTATCAAAGACGGCATCATTGCCAGCAAGCGAACCGGTATGGGTGCTGGCTGCAGCCGCACCAAGCTCCGTACGGCCGACTTTCATGATGAGCACCGGCTTGCCTGCCGCAGCCGCCTTGAGCAAAGCCCGGCGCAGTCGCTCGCCGTCCCTGCAGGACTCCAGGGCCGCACAGATCACACGCGTGGACGGATCTTCAGCCAGGTAGTCGATGCATTCAGCAACGTCGACATCGGCCTCGTTGCCTGTGGCCGCAATCTTGCTGAAGCCCAGGCCTCGCAGCGACGCCATGGCGTAGGTGCAAGAGCCGAATGCACCGCTTTGCGTAGCCAGGGAGATCGGACCCGGTTTGGGTTGCAGGCCATTGAGCGCCACAGAGAAGGTCGCAAAATAGCGCGTCTCCACATTGAGCAGCCCGAGCGAGTTGGGACCAATCATGCGCACGCCTGCGGCATGGCACATGGCCACCAGCTTGTCCTGCTGCGCGCGGCCTTCTGGCCCGAGCTCGGCAAAGCCGGAGGTCAGCACCAGAACGCCCTTGACGCCTTTGGCAATGCATTCCTGGAGCGCGGATTCCACACCACCGGCGGGCACCACGATCACGGCCTGATCCAGCGTGCCGGGAATGGCGCTCACACTGGAATAGGCAGGCAAGCCCTGCACTTCGGCAGCGCCGCTCTTGTTGACCGGATAGATCTTGCCTTTGTAGCCGGCTTCCACCAGGAAGCGCAGGACGCGGCCGCCAATACGTTCGGCGTCAGAAGAGGCGCCCAGAATGGCGACGGAAGTGGGTTCGAAAAGGGCAGTGAGGCTGTGCATAGTGTCGATGCTCTAAATGGACTTCAGCGCCCGACACATTGGTTCCGCCTGCTCAGGCGAATGCGCGGGCGCGTGGGGTTGGGGTTGATCAGGCAGCCACGGCGTCAGCCATGGTACGGGCGGTGAGCCAATCCAGGCACTGGGCCTGGTCACCATATTGCAGGCTTCCCAACAGGGTATGCACCGCCAGGCGGGCAGCCAGCGTCTCGCAGGTCATGCCCATCCCGCCGTGCAGCTGAATGGCCGATTCAGACCAGGTACGGCTGGCATCTCCTACGCAAAGCTTGACCAGCGACAGGGCCGCGGCATCGCCAGGGTTTTCGTTGGACGCTTGCGCCACAAGTGGGCGGACCATGCCGGCCGCGTTCTCATAAGCCACATACATCTCGACGGCGCGATGGCGCAGCGCCTGGAACGTCGCCAGGTGGACGCCGAACTGCATGCGTGTATTGAGATACTCGATCGTCTGTTCGATCATGGCACCGGCAGAGCCCACAGCTTGCACGCAGGTGAGCAAGCTGCCGAGCTTCTGCGCGCGCTCTACAGCATCCAGCACAGAAGGACCACGCAGCAGCACCTGCTCAGCCTGGACAGTTTGACCATCCAGTAAGAAGTCGGCCGTGACGCGACCATCCATGCCTTCGAAGTAACGTGCATGGGGTTGCAACTGGTCGAGGGGCATCAGGAGCAGCGCAGGCTCATTGGAGGAGTCATCGGTCACATTGAACGCAACATGCGTGGCAGGCTCGGTCAAGTCCACGCCCTTGAGCGTGCCGCGCAGTTGATGGCCTTGACCCAGTCGAAGCGCCGAGCCTCTGGACGGCATGCGTTCGCTTGCATCCAGTACGGTGGCGACAGAGGCTTCACCCATGGTCAGCGCTTCCAGCAAGGCTCGCACGACCGCCTGGTCGGCCAGACCAGCCAACAGCCCAGGCGCTACAGCGCAGCGGTCGATCAAGGGCGCGGTGACCGCATGGCGTGCAGCCGCTTCAATGATTTCTGCGAGGTCGGTCAGTGTGCCGTCCACACCGCCGGCGGCTTCCGGCACGATGACGCCTTGCCAGCCCAGGGCCAGCATCTGGCGCCATGCGTCACTGGGCGTATTGCTTTGAGCCGAAAAGGCCGAGTTGGGAGTGGCGATAGCAGCCAGGCGCAGGCTGGTGTCATGGAGATCGCCCGGGAACAACGGTGTGGCGCTGAATGACATGGTTCAGGATCCAAAAATGGCACGAGCAATCACGTTTTTCTGAACTTCACTGGTGCCTCCAGCGATGCTGCGTGATCGATAGAACAAATAGGTATGCACAAGCTGACGTCCCATCTGCAGATCGTCTGATCCGTCGGCTTGAGGTGGCTTGGGCAACAGACGCGCGCCATATTCGGACGCGGTCAAGTCGTAGGCCAGACTGGAGATGTCTTGCGACAGCTCGGAACAATGAAGTTTCAGCGCGGACGACTTCGACGCCGCCAGCGTACCGTTCATTTCTTCCTGAATAGCACTGAGCAGCATTTCACGCGCACCCAGCGCCGAGCCCTGAGCATGGTAGAGACGTTTGAGTGCCGACAGGAGATGCGGTGTAGCTCCTTCGGCGCGAATGCGCTCCTGAATAAGCTCCGAGACCTGTTCGAGTTGCCGCGCCAGACGGGGCACGGTGGCCGGGGAAAGTCGTTCGCGGTCCAACAGGAACTTGGCGCATTTCCAGCCCTCTCCCTCATCACCCAGACGGTTGGCAACCGGTACACGCACATCGTTGAGGAACACCTCGTTCACGTGGTGCCATTGATCTATGGTGTGGATGGGACGCACTTCAATACCTGGCGTATTGAGCGGCACCACCAGCAAGGTGATGCCAGCCTGCTTGCGCCCTTCCTTGGATGTTCGCACAAGGGTGTACATCACGTCCGCTTCCTGGGCGTGAGAAGTCCAGATTTTCTGGCCGTTGATCACATAGTGATCGCCATCACGAACTGCTGCCGTCTTGAGCGACGCCAGATCCGAGCCCGCACCCGGTTCAGAATACCCCTGACACCACCATTCAGAGCCTTCCACGATGGGAGGTAGGTAGCGCGCCTTTTGCTCCTCGGTTCCAAAATGCATGATCACCGGGCCGATGTGGCCCAGGCCATGGTGGTAGAGCGGAGGGCAATCGAGCTGGGCACTGACTTCCTCGAACAGGTAGCGCTGCTGCAGGTCCCATCCGGTGCCGCCTTCGGATACGGGCCAGTTGGGTGCACCCCAACCACGGGCAAAGAGAATCTTCTGCCAACGCGACATTTCTTCGCGGCCCAGCTTCTGGTTGGTACGCACCTTCTCACGCAAGTCTGCGGGACAGTGCGTGCTCATGAAGTCGTGCAGTTCCTGCCGGAAGCGTTCGTAGAAAGCCTCGTCGCGCACAGAAGCGTCATCGAGCGTGGAATCGGTAGTGCTCATGTCGGGAAGTTCTCAAAAACAATCTAGGAAACAAGGCCCCGGCGGCCGCTCAAGGCTTGTGAATCTCAGTCGGCACGGATGTTTCGACCGCGGATCACTGGTCCCCAGCGATCCAACTCATGCTGCAGATAGGCAGCAAACTCAGTGCGCGTCATCAGACGGGGATCCACACCCGCCTTGGACAAGGCCTCTTGCGTGGCGGGCATCTCCAGGACGGCGCGAATGTCGGTGTAGAGGCGCTGCTGCAGTGCCTCCGGTGTGCTGCTGGGCAGGAAAAAGCCAAACCATCCGCCCGCTTCAAATTTCTCCAGACCGGGAACACCCGACTTGCTGATAGGAACCACGCCGGGCAAGCGGGGATTGTTGTTGGCATAACCATGACCCAGCACACGAAGCCTGCCAGTGGGCACATAGGACATGGTGGCAGGGGAGTCGAACAAGGCGTCGACTTGACCACCGACGAGGTCCGTAATGGCAGGTCCGTTGCCGCGGTAGGGCACATGGATGATCTCGATGCCTGCCATGCCTGCGAACATTTCTGCGGCAATGTGCGGGCTGGAGCCATTGCCGGACGACGCGAAGCTGATCTTGCCTGGATTGGCCTTGCCGTATGCCACGAACTCAGCCAGGGTCTTCACAGGAAGGCGTGGAGAGATGTAGAGCACGCTCGGGCTGTCGGACGTGTTGGTCAGTGGTGTCAGGGCTTTGACGTCATAGGGCAGCTTGGGCAGCATCAGCTGATTGCCGATGTAGCCGAACGCGGTGAGCAAAAGCGTGTATCCGTCACCCGGGGCGCGAGATACAAAACCTGTGCCAATCGTCGTGCCGCCACCTGGCTTGTTGTCAATCAGGACGGGCTTGCCCCATTTATCCGCCAGGCGCGGAGAGATCGCGCGTCCGATGATGTCGGTCAAACCACCGGCCGCATAAGGGATCACGATGGTCACGGGCTTGGAAGGGAAGGAATCTGTGCCTTGGGCCCATGCTGGACCAGTGATGCTCACAGAGGCGGCGGACAGGCTCGAGAGCGCGAATTGGCGTCTATTCAACATGCAGTGTCTCCTTTGGATGCTCAAAGTCTACTAACCGACAGGTAGAATTCATATAAGTAGCAACCCTAGGAAAGCTTCAATATCACCAGGGTTAAAACACGCCTGAACTGCGCCACGACAAAGACGCAGGCGGGCGACGCCAAGGGCCAACTACGCGCCTCATATAGAACGCGCTCCGGGATCAGGGCGGCCGGGCTTCAGCTAAGGAAAATCGCCCGGCGAGCTATGAAGCAAGAGCCTCTGACAGCGCCGTCCCAAGCGCCTGAGGTGTCTGCGCAGGCCGCAGGGCGGTCCGCCGCTGGTGCGCGTGCAGCCTCCTTGTTTTACGCCTGTGCTGCTGCAAGCTTGCGTGTACTGACCACAGCCGGTTTGGTGCGCATCCCCACCATCAGTATTTCGAGAAATTGCTCCACGATTTGATGGGCGCTCAAGGGGCCATCGATCTTGTGCCACCGCCACATGCTGTTGATGGATGACAAGAGGAGGCGGCCCGCAATGGCCGGGTCCATTTCACGGAATTCGCCGGACTTGATACCCTGCTGAATGCAATGGCGCAAGTGCTTTTCATACTGGTCACGGAACAAAACCCCCTTGGTGCGTGAGATCGACTCATGCGTCGTGTGGAACGCATTGGATCCGGTGATCCAGGCATCGCGGTTCATGGTGTAGTAATCGGCTGTGGAGAGCATGAAGGCGCGCACTTTGTCTACTGCCGTAGTTTCCTGCGCAGTCGCTGCCATGACATGCTCCAGCAGCATTTCCAACCCATGCAGAACGATTCGCTCGTAAAGCGCTTCCTTATTGGGGAAGTGGTAGTACAGGGCTGCCTTGGTAATCTTGGCCTCTTCGGCGATTTCTCGAAGTGAGGTGCCCTGAAATCCGTGTTTGGCAAACAGTCGGCCCGCAATATCAAGCAATTGCGCCTGACGATCCTCCACGCGGGCACCCGCGCGCGTGCTTGTTTTCTTCTCTTGGGCCATGGGTGCTCCTCAAATGACTGCGCTTGAAGAAGCCAGTCCAACCGCGGCTGACTTCTCCGGCATTCAACACTAGAACGTATTGACGAACTTGTAGTTTACATGCCGACAGTTCAACGGCCGGTATAAACAGGTGCTCGTTTTTCAAGAAAAGCGCGCTGAGCTTCCTTGGTGTCTTCCGTCTTGGACAGGGCAACGGTATTGTTTTGCTCGTAGCGGTAGGCATCGCGCGTGGGCATCAGCGCCGTCATGCGGGCCGCTTCCTTGGCCAGGCGCAGTGCGGTGGGGCTCTTGGAGGCCATCTCACGCGCCAATTCCAATGCATAAGGCATAAGCTCCTCCGGAGGCAGGCAAGCCTCGATCAGGCCCAGGCGGTACATCTCCTTGGCGTCGACCTTCATGCCGGTGTAGAACATGCGGCGCGCACGAGACTGGCTGAAGAATTTCTGCAGGTAGGTCATGCCGCCTGCCAGGCCGACATTGATCTCAGGCATGGATATATAGGCATTTTCAGAAGCTACCCAGATGTCGCTGGCAATGACCAGGCCGAAGCCAGCGCCCATGGCTGGACCATTGATGGCGCAAATGATAGGTTTGGTGCATTCGACCACGGCGTTGAACGCTTCGCGCACCAGGCGGTTGTGGCGGCTGTACGCGCCCGTCGTTGCCGCCAGGTTGGGACGCTCACGGATATCCGCGCCCGCTGAAAACACCTTGCCTGATCCGGTAAGAATCACCACCATCACATCGTCACGGTCTGACAGTTCGTCAAAGACTTCGGTGAGTTCGGCGCGCAATTCGGCGTTTTGCGCGTTAACCGGTGGCCTGTTCAGCGTCACGGTGGCAATGCGTTCTTCTACGGTCAACAACAGCTGTTTGTAAGTCATGCTTGGTCTCTTTGAGTTGAATAAGTGGCGATAGAAAAATAAGCTTGATATGCGAAACTTACCGGTTGGCAGGTTATTTGCAAAGCACCAGTAGTCCTATAGGTGACACATCTCAAATGCGCAGACATCGGCGCCTGGGCAGAGGGCGAAACTCCACTTCCCTGCAGGGGTCGGCGAAGGCCTGAACAGGCCTTCATAACCCGCGGAAACATCGACCAGCCCCACGGTAAGCACTCTATGATTCGATGATGGACATGACACCGAAACGGCGAATGAAAGAGCAGTCACCATGAGCACCTCACCGGTCAAGTCCGCCGTCCGCGTTCTGGAAGTCTTTGACTATTTCCGGCGCGAACGCCGCGCACGTCAACTCAAGGACATCTGCGAAGCCTTGAACTACCCGCAGTCCAGCGGCACAGCCTTGTTGAAGAATCTGGTGACCTTGGGCTATCTCAGCTACGACCGCACCACCCGCCTTTACTTTCCCACCTTGAAGGTCGCAGCCCTGGGTGACTGGCTGGAGCAGGCGCTTTTCGGTCAGAGCCAGATCTTCGAGATCATGCGTGACCTGCACAGCGCGAGTGGAGAAGCGGTCTCGGTCGCTCTGCAAAACGACGTGTACATGCAGTACATCCACGTGATTCAATCCATTCACCCGCTGCGTTTCCACACCGAAGAGGGCAGCATGCGCCCGCTCACCTTGTCCGCAACGGGTTGGGTGCTGATGTCTGCCCACCCGGACCGCGAGGTCGACCGGCTGATACGCCGCGCCAACATCGCCACGCAGCCCGCGTCTGATCGCCAGCCTATGGACCTGATGATGGAACGCGTGCGCGAGGCGCGCGCCACAGGCCATGCCTATGCGGAAAATTTGCCGTTGCTGGGAGGCGCCACCTTGTGCGTCATGTTGCCACTCAAGGTGCAGGGCCGCGCAGTGGTCTTGGGCATGGGTGGCGCACTGGAACGCATCCGCCCCCGCCGGGACGAATATTTGCAGCTCATGCAAGAGTTGATTTCTTCATTGGACGGGCCCGTGTAGCGAATTGCGGTCGATCTACAAGAGCCGTTCGGGCTGAGCTTGTCGAAGCGTGCGCAAGGCTTCGACAAGCTCAGCCCGAACGGTGTTGTTTGTTCAAACGACGCTTGCCGCTTGACCAAAATCATAGAACGTCAGCGTGAACGGCTTGATACTTTGAAAGCAGAGGGGGTATCAGACGGCCAGATAACCCCCATCGACCGCCAGCGTCACGCCATTGACGTAACTTGCCATGTCAGATGCCAGGAACACGGCAGGTCGGGCGATCTCCTCGGCGCGACCCAGGCGACCTGAAGGAATACGCGCCATGAAGCGCTCCAGACGCTCCGGATTGGAGCGCGTGGCATCTGTCATGGGTGTCACGATGACGCCTGGTGCAATGACGTTGACGCGGATACCGCTGCCCGCCAGGTCGGCCACCATCGATTGAGACAAGAGACGCACGGCCGCCTTGGATGCCGAGTATCCGACCGCTTTCGGCTGGCCGTGAAAAGAGGCTCCAGATGAAATATTGATCACGTTGCCGCGTGTCTTGCGAAGCGCAGGCAGAAACGCGTGCATGACATTGAAGACACCGATCACGTTGACATCCATGACCTTGCGCACGGCAGCGTGGGCCTGAGGGCTGTCCAGGCCTTCCCGCAAAATCACACCTGCGTTGTTCACCAGGATGTCGATGGATCCGATTTCAGCGTCCACTTGAGCAGCCAGTCGAACGACCGCATCGTTGTCCGTCACGTCGAGCGCATAGACCCAGCCCTCGGAACCGGCGGCTTGAACCTGAGCCAAGGTGTCTGCACAGGCGGCGGCATCTCGGTCCGTGATGATGACCCGGGCGCCCTCTTGCGCATAGGCCACCGCGATGGCTTGGCCTATGCCACCGGCAGCGCCGGTCACAAAAGCAAGGCGACCTTCAAGCAGACCAGCATTCGAAGCAGATAGAGACATGGCAGAAGCTCCGATACCCATCAACGCGGTTGCAAGGATGCAGCTTTGCGCAGCGCACGTTCACGCCACTTGAACTGAATCTGACCGACGATGCCTTTTCTGAACAACATCACGACCAGTACGAACACCACGCCCTGAATGATCAGGACCCACTCGGCGAAGCCCGCCAGATAGTGCTCCATGGAGATGATGATCAGCGAGCCAACCACAGGCCCCAGCAGAGTCTGCAGGCCACCCACGATGCAGATCAGAAGAGCCTCGCCCGAGGTGGTCCAGCTCACATCCGCCAGACTGGCCAATTGGAAGGACATGACCTTGGTCGCACCAGCCAGACCTGCCAGGGCGGCAGACAGGGTGAACGCCACCAGTTTGTAGCGGTTGACCTGGTAGCCCAGAGACAGCGCGCGTTGCTCGTTGTCACGAATGGAGCGCAGGACCTGGCCGAACGGGGAGTAGACCGTGCGGTAGATCAGCCAGAACCCAAAACCGACCAAGGCCAGCGCCACGTAGTACATGGCCAGATTGTCTTCAGTGGAGATCACGCCGAGGAACGTAGGCCGTGGCACCGCCTGCAGGCCATCTTCACCGCCCGTGAAAGGCAGGCGCAATGCCAGGAAGAACACCAGCTGTGCGAACGCCAGGGTGATCATCGAGAAGTAGATGCCGTGGCGACGGATAGCCAGCAAACCTGAGAGAAACCCAAGCCCAGCGGCGACGGCCACGCCGGCGAGTACGCCAACGATGCCATCCACACCCCAGGTCTTGAGGACATACCCCGTGATGTAGCTTGAAGTGCCATAGAACATGGCATGGCCAAACGACAGCAAGCCCACATATCCGATCAGCAAGTTGAGGGACGCTGCCAGCAGGGCAAAGCACATCAGCTTGATCAAGAACAGCGGATAGACCGCAAAGGGCGCCAGGCACAGCAACACAATGCCCACGATCAAAAGGTTTCTTTGCATCGAACTCATGACTGCACTCCTCTCAATCATTGCGGCCGAACAGGCCATTGGGCCGGAAGGCCAGCGTGAGAATCATGACCAGGAAGATCACCACGTTGGCGCCTTCCGGGTAGAACACCTTGGTCAAACCTTCAATAACGCCCAATCCGAAGCCGGTGATGATGGAGCCCATGATCGAGCCCATGCCACCGATCACCACCACAGCGAACACCACGATGATCAGGTTGGAACCCATCAGGGGACTCACCTGGTAGATAGGTGCCGCCATCACTCCGGCAAAGCCAGCCAGCCCCACGGCCAGGCCATAGGTCAGCATCAGCATACGGGGTACGTTGATACCGAAACTGCGCACCAGCGTAGGATTCTCATTGGCGGCGCGCAGATAGGCGCCCAGCTTGGTACGTTCAATGAAATACCAGGTGCCTACGCACACTGCCAGCGCCACACCGATGACCCAGAGGCGATACCAGGGTATGAAGGTAAAGGAAAGATCCAGGCCACCTTCCAGTGGGTTGGGATACGGCTGGCCGCTGGCCCCGAACTTGTAGCGGAAAGCGCCTTCCACGAGCAAGGCCACACCAAAGGTAAGCAGCAAGGCGTAGACATGGTCCACGTGATAGAGGTGGCGCAGGAACACGCGTTCCATCAGCACACCAAACAGCGCCACCAACAGAGGCGCCAGGATCAGGGCCCACCAGTAGCTGAGCCCGAGGTATTCCAGCAGCCCCCAGGCGACAAAAGCGCCCATCATGTACTGCGCGCCATGTGCGAAGTTCACCACATGCAACAGGCCGAAGATGATGGAAAGGCCCAAGCTCATCAGCGCGTAAAACGCACCGTTGATCAGTCCCACGATCAGCTGCCCCACGAATGCCGACACCGGCACACCAAATATTGAATCCATTATTCCTGTCTCCTTATCTTGAGCTTTTGACAGGCCTTAAAGGCCCAACAAAGCTTCAATGCGTGCGCGGTTGGGTTCAATATCGCTTTGCGCAAACTGATCGGCCACCATGCCTTCTTCGATCACATAGAAGCGGTCGGCCAACTGCGATGCAAACCGGAAGTTCTGCTCCACCATCAGCACGGTGAACCCTCGGCTGCGCAGCATGCTGACGGTCTGGCCAATCTTTTCGATGATGACGGGCGCGAGGCCTTCCGTGCATTCGTCGAGCAGCAACAGCTTGGCGCCCGTGCGCAGGATGCGCCCAATGGCCAGCATCTGCTGCTCGCCCCCGGACAGTTTGGTACCCGGGCTGGTGCGCCGCGTCTTGAGGTTGGGAAACAGCGTGTAGATTTCTTCCACGCTCAAGCCCCCGGGATGAAGCACCGGCGGCAACATGAGGTTTTCTTCGGTGGTGAGGCTGGCAAAGATGCCGCGCTCTTCGGGGCAGTACGCCAGGCCCAGTTGGGCAATGGCCTCCGGTGGCAAACCGGCAGTGGACTGGCCTTTGACCGTGATTTCACCGCCGCGTTTTTGCAAGATGCCCATGATGGCGCGCAGCGTGGTGGTCTTGCCCGCTCCGTTGCGACCCAGCAGGCAGACGATCTCGCCTTCGCGGACCTCGAGGCTGATGTCGTGCAAGGCCTGGGTCTCGCCATAGTGCCCCGTCAGATGAGACACGCGCAGGAATGGTGTAGCTTCAGACATGGGCGCCTCCCACGTACGCTTCAATGACGCGCGGGTCGGTCGACACCTGCGCATAGGTGCCCTCTGCCAGGACCTGGCCTGACTGCAGGACGGTGACCTGATCGCACAGCTCGGCAATCACTTTCATGTTGTGCTCCACCATCAACACCGTGCGCCCTTTGGCCACACGTTGGATCATTTGCATGACCGGCTCAATGTCTTCATGTCCCAAGCCCGCCATCGGTTCATCCAGCAAAATGAGCTCTGGCTCCAGGGCAATCGTGGTCACCAACTCCAGCACGCGCTTGCGTCCATACGACAGGTCGCCCGCCGGGGCATCTGCCCACCGCGTGAGACCCACCATGTCCAGCAGTTCGCGAGCGCGGTCGTCCAACACGTGAAGAACGTTCTGATTGCGCCAGAACGCATAGTTCCAGCGCGTCTTGCGCTGAAGCGCCACCCGCACGTTCTCCAGCACCGTCATCTGGCTGAACACCGCCGATATCTGAAATGAACGCACCAGGCCGCTGTCCGCGACCGAAGCCGGGTCGCTTTTCTCTATGTGCCGCCCGTTGAACACGATGGTGCCCTCGGTGGGCTTCAAGAACGTCGTGAGCAGGTTAAAGCAAGTGGTCTTGCCGGCCCCATTGGGACCAATCAGGGCATGGATGGTGTGCCTGCGCACCCGCAAATCCACGCCCTTGACGGCATAGAAACCGCGAAACTGCTTGCTCAGGCCCTTGGCCTGCAGGATGTAGTCGTCCTCGTTCTTGTTCATGCTGGGTCTCCCTGATTGCTGGAATACGCCCTAGAGGAAAGCGTGGGTCACACCGCCGTCCACCTTGATGCATTCGCCTGTTACCCAACTGCTCTGGTCGCTGGCAAGAAACGCCACTGCAGAAGAGATGTCTTCGACTTCACCCAGACGCCGCAGTGGCGTCTTGGCCAGACGGAGCTTGACTTTCTCCGGGTCCAGATTGATCTTGACGCCTTCGGTGGCCACCGAGCCTGGGCCGATCGCATTGACGCGAATGCCCCGAGGCCCGAGATCCACCGCGGCAGAACGGGTAAGCCCCAGTACGCCGGCTTTGACGCCGCAATAGATGGTGGCTTGGGGAATGCCCAGGAACGCCGCAGCTGACGCAATATTGATGACGCTGCCGCCTTGGTCCATGTACAGGGATGCCGCTTGAATGCCCCAGACCACAGAGTTGAAACCTGTCCCTACCATGCGCCCCACAGCCTCTGGTGTGAGGTCGTCAATGGGCCCATAGCGCACCCACATGGCGTTGCTGACAAGCACGTCGAGACGGCCAAACTTTTCCTTCAGCGTGGCGGCGGCATTCATCACGGTGTCGCGTTGTGCCACATCGCCACCGAAGGCCATGGCTTGATGGCCGGCCGCGCGCAAGGCAGCCGCGGCTTCTTCTGCCAGTGCCAGTTTCAGGTCGAGCACCCCTACGATGGCGCCATCAGACGCCAGTCGCTCCACGATGGCGCGCCCTATGCCTTGTGCGCCACCTGTCACCAGGGCCACACGTCCTTGTAATGCTTGTGTTTGTGCTTGTGTCATGCTGTTGTCGTTGCCGAAATAGGTCAAAGGGAGCGATCGTCAAATCCAGCTTCAGGAAGTCCGCGCGCACTCGTTCCGTGGATGGCGTCCAGGTTTGGACCGCTTTCGCAAAGCGCGATGGAGCCGACTTCCTCGGGCAAGGCGCTATCGGCCTGCGCCCCCATGGCAGGATAAAAGCGCTGCACCGCGTACCAGGCCGTGCCGGCTTGTACGCGGGCAGCTCGTTCTTACCCCTTATTTCTTGAGGAAGTCGCAGGGATTTTCATTGAGTGGACGGAAGATCTGGTCCGGTGCAATCTCACCTTTGATGATGTAGAGATCGTTCTTGCCACCCTTGGATTCGGCCGGCGTCTTCACTTGCACCATGTACACCGGGCGCATGACCTGACCGTCTTCGCGGATGGTCACGTTCTTCATTTCGAAGTCGTTGATAGGGGTGGACTTCATCTTGGCCACAACAGCCTTGCCTTCATCCGTACCAGCGGCCTGCACGGCCTTCAGGTAGTGCATGGTCGCGCTGTAGGAGCCCGCCATGATGTAGGTGGGCAGCACGCCCTTGTTACGATCGATGAATCGCTTGGCCCAGGCACGCGAGTCAGCGTCGCGGTCCCAGTAGAACGGCGTGTTGATCTGCAGGCCCTGCCCCACAGGCAGACCCATGGCCACCACGGTGTTGATCGTGGCACCGGTGGTGGTAACAATCTGGCCGTTCTTGGTCAGGCGGTATTCGCTGGCTTGCTTGATGGCGTTGCTCAGATCCGCGCCGGCGCTCAGGAATACGACGGCTTGTGCCTTGCTGGCCTGAGCCTGCAACAGGTAGGAAGAGAAATCGGTGGTGCCCAGCGGGTGCTTGACCGCGCCCACTACCTTGCCACCGCCCGCCTCGATGAACTTGGTCGCCTCAGCCTGCAGCGCCGCACCGAAAGCATAGTCCACGGTCACGAAGTAAAAGGTCTTGACGCCTTGCTTCATCAAACTTTGCACCGTGGCCTTGGGCATGGCATAGGTGTCCAGCAGGAACTGCATGTTCATGGGCGAGCACGACTTGCCGGTCAGGTCGGCCGTGGTGGTGCCCGAGATCAGGTACGGTTTGTTGTGCTGCTTCATCATCGCGCTCACGCTCAGCGCAATGGCCGATGTGGAGTTGCTGATGATGGTGTCGACCTTGTCGCGCTCAATCCACTGACGGGCGATGTTGGTGCCCACGTCTGGCTTGTTCTGGTCGTCCGCGACCACCACTTCGATGGTTTTTCCGTTGATCTTGCCGCCGAAGTCTTCCACAGCCATGCGCACCGCCAGGACCTGGCCAGGACCGCCATTGCCGGAGTAAGGGCCCGTCTGGTCTCCCATGACACCGATTCGAACGACGTCGTCGGATATCTGGGCCTGCGCCGCGCCGCCAAGCGCGAGCAATGCGGCAGCGATGAGAGTGCTCTTGTACTGGAATGCCATGGTTTGTCTCCGTGAAAAAGTCAGTGGGGAAAGGCCGAAACGAATATCTATTTGCAATATAGGGGGCGGCTGAGAGCCATGCGTGGACGGATCAACGTCAATCCACGTCGGTCACCAGCCGGTGCTTCTTGAATTGCTCTCTGAGCTGCATCTTCAGAATCTTGCCGGTGGCCGTGTGCGGTAGTTCTTCCATGAAGACGACTTCATCGGGCAGCCACCACTTGGCCACTTTGTCTTTCATGTAGGTCAGTATTTCTTCGCTGGTGGGGGCCTGGCCGGGCTCCGGCACCACGATCAGCAAAGGTCGTTCCTGCCATTTGCTGTGACCCACGCCAATCACGGCGGCTTCGCGCACCTTGGTGTGCCCGAGCGCGGTATTTTCAAGATCAATCGAGGAGATCCACTCACCGCCAGACTTGATCACGTCCTTGCTGCGATCGGTGATCTGGACATAGCCATCAGCGTCGATACAAGCCACGTCGCCCGTACTGAACCAGCCCTCTTCGTCCATGGCCGAGCCAGCCGGGTTGCCGTAGTAGGCAGAAACCACCCAGGGTCCGCGCACACGCAATTCGCCGACGTGCTTGCCGTCATGGGGCAGAGCCTGGTTCTCCGCATTGAACACGCCGACTTCCAGACCGAAGATCGCGCGTCCTTGCCGGCACTGCACATCAAATCGCTGCTCGAGGGTCTGACCTTCGTGCTGCGGCAGAAGATTGCAGACCGTCGCCAGGGGCCCGGTTTCGGTCATGCCCCAGGCCTGAATGACAAATGCGCCAAACTCGCGTTCGAACCGCTCGATGATGGGGCGCGGCGCAGCAGAGCCCCCCACCACCACCCGCTCCAGCCGAATGTCTTTCAGATTCAGGCTCGCGCGGTTCTGGTCGATGTACTGAAAGAACCCGAGCCATACCGTGGGCACGCCCAGAGAAAAGGTGCAGCCTTCGTCGCGCATCAAGGCATAGAGGCGATCGCCGGACACCCCGGCGCCGGGCAGGACCAGCTTGGCGCCGCACATGGCTGAAGCATAGGGAACGCCCCAGGCGTTCACATGGAACATGGGCACAGCCAGCAGCACGCTGTCTCTTGCATTCAGCCTCAGCCCGTCCACTGCACAGGCCGCATAGCTATGCAACACCGTGGAACGGTGGCTGTAGAGCACGCCTTTGGGGTTGCCTGTGGTGCCAGAGGTGTAGCACATGGAAGAGGCCTGGTCTTCGTCGAGGCTGGGCCAGACGTAGTCTTCGCGGCCGCTGGCCACCAGCTCTTCATAGGCACACAATCCGGGCAGATCCAGCTTGGGCAGTTGCTCTTGGTGACACAGCGCCACGTAGCGCTTGACCTTGGACAGCTGGGGCGCCAGTTGCACCACAAGATCCGCAAAATCAAGGTCGAAGCACAGGGTTTCACCCGCAGCGTGCTCGATGATGTAGCGAATCTGCTCAGGAAACAAGCGGGGGTTCACGGTGTGCAGCACAGAGCCCATGCCCGCCACCGCGTAATACAACTCCAGATGGCGGTCGGTATTCCATGCCAAGGTCACCACGCGTTGGGAGGTTTGCAGGCCACCGGCCTGTAACGCACTTGCCAGACGGCGTGCCCGGTTTTCGACGGTGCGCCAGTTGCTGCGCCGCTGCTCGCCGCCATGCAGCTGCGAGACGATCTCCACATTTCCATGGTGGAGCGCTGCATGCCGGATCAGGCCCGATATCAGCAGCTGGCTTGGTTGCATCAACCCCTGCAAACTCATGTTGTCTCCGCACTTGGCCCTGTAGACCAAAATTACTTGTTGTGGGGCCGCATGAGTAATTTACATGCCGGCCGGTAAGTAATCACATGCTAGCAGGCCGGCTACAAATAAACAATCGGCAGGTAAATTTCTACGCTAAGTGTTTACCCGAGTATTCGGACAGGTCGTTTTGGACATAAGCAGACGGTCAGGCACCTTGGGGCGCGGTGCCGCCGGGCTGCGGCAAAATGGCGATTTACTGGCAGTCCTGCGGCGCGCTCACCGCCCGTCCGCAGGCAACACATTCGAGATTTTTCATGTTGAGCAACCTCACTCCTTTTCTCATCCAGTGGGCCATCACCGCACTTGCGCTCTGGGTCGCCAGCTATATCTTCAAGGGTGTGAAGTTCGACAGCACCGGCGCTCTGGTCGTCTCGGCGCTGCTGCTCGGCTTCGCAAACGCCATTGTCAAGCCGCTGCTCGTCATACTGACGCTGCCGCTCACCCTCGTGACCTTTGGACTGTTCTTGCTGGTGATCAACGCCTTGATGATCCTGCTGGTATCTGCAGTGGTCAAAGGTTTTCGCGTTTCGGGTTTCTGGACCGCATTGTTCGCCAGCATATTCGTGTCTGTACTCAGCTTCATCATCGGTGCGCTGGTCACAGGCAGCGACCCCAGTATGAACATCCAGATGCCTGCTGGTTCAGAAACCTGGCTTTGACAGGCACCCGGAAGGCGTGTCAGCGCGCGGGGGTTTAATTGATGAGCTAGTCCAGCTTGCTAGCGCCTTCCAGACCCAGTACCAAAGGCTGCTTGGTGTCGCCAGCGTTGTGCAAGCCAGAGGGCGCCAGTTTCAAACCACGCGCTGAGAAATGCACAAAGCCATGAACCTGCGTGACGGTCACGCTGCCTTGGGCGTTGTTGGAGTTCCAGCCCAGGATTTTCTGATTGGCGACATCTGCAAACGCCACATGCACTTTGCGCCCCGCCGCGTCAGGCTTGGCAGCCACCTGGTAGACGCCAGGCGCTGGCCGAGGTGAACCAAAGTCCAGCGTGAGTAATTGCAGCTGATTGTTCGACGCCAGCACAAATGCCTTGGGCGTGTCCAAATAGTTCAGACCAGTCTTCAGCGCGTAGCGTTGAGCGCCTGCTTCCGCGCGCAATTCACCAGAGTTGTACCAGCCATTGGGGCCGGCATAAAGTGCGCTCTTGGGATTGCTGAAGCGGTCGTCACTGGCCTGAGGCGCTTTGCCCCACACATCAGGCGCGGACTGCGCATGGGCCAGGGAGACTACCAACAAGATGGACCCAATGAATAGAGCACGCACGGCAAGCCTCCTGAAGACGGTGGTGCGTCAAGATATCACAAGGCTTGAACATCTTCACCTTAAAAGATGAAGCGATCCGGCGTGCTCGAATGGTTCAGAACCCGATTCCAAAACCCACGGAAGAGCCCCAGCTGCGGTGGCCACCCCAGCCACGACCGACCGAAAGCGTGACCCCCACGGGGTTGGAATAGACTGGCGCAGGCACGTATACAGGCGCTGGTGCAGGGACATAGATGACCTGCGGCTGCGCGACGGGATACGGCTGCGGGTACGGTTGAGGATAGGCCTGCGGATAGGGTTGCTGATAGACCGGAGCGGTCACCACCCCGGTGGCGGGGTAAGGCGCAGGATAGCCTTGCGGCAAGGGATAGGTGCCCGGCGATGGCTGCGGCGCTACGGGGTAGGTCTGAACCGGCGGCGGGTCATAGCGACCATAGGTGTTGTCAGGGGCAGGCACCTGCACCCAGCCGCCTGGGTCGTTGGCCATGCGCGTCTGGTAGCGCTGCCCGCCCAGTTCGTAGCTGACGTCGTAGGCCGTCACGCGGTTTTCATAGCGGGTGGCACACCCCGCATAGCGCTGCTGAGACTCGGCGGTATTGCCCAGAGCGGCACCGCCCAACACACCCGCTGCTGTCGCCAGCGCACGGCCATCTCCACCGCCAAATGAGTTGCCGATCACGCCGCCAATGACCGCACCCAGCACGGCTCCTACGCCGGAAGGCGCGCTGTAACCAGGGGCGCAGCCCTGCACCGGAACCGCCTCCCAGACAGGTGCCGATGAAATAACGCGCGCATTGACCATGGACTGGGCGTTGGCGGTCACAGCCACGCAGGCCATTGACGCGATGGCCAGGAATTTAGATGTCATGCCAAATGATGTCATGGCTTCTCCGAAACCCATAAGAGAGGGAACCAAAGCTGTACTCTACAGCTGCTTTGCTCTTCAACGCTTTTTCGGGTGCTCTGGTCGACCACCTTTACACCCCATTCACATCTTGCTTGGCTTGGCTTTGCGCTGCTCACTTCTGACCAAGTCGGGCAACTGTCCAATCCCTCAACCGTTAAGTCGCCTTTCGGGCCTCCGTGAACTCCACATACCAATCCAGGCATTGCGGATTGGCCATGGCCTCTCGATTCACCACTTTTTCGAGCGGCTGACCCAGCAGCAGCTTCTTGATAGGCAATTCCTGCTTCTTGCCGGACAAGGTTCGCGGAATCTCAGGTACCTGGAAAATGTCGTCCGGCACGAAGCGGGGGCTCAGGGACTGGCGAATGGCCGCATTGATACGGCTGCTCAACGCGTCATCCAGTGTCATACCGGGGCGCAAAACCACGAACAGCGGCATATAGCTCTCGCGTCCCAGGTACTCAAGATCGACCACCATGGAGTCGATCACCTCGGCAATGCCCTCTACCGCACTGTAGATCTCGCTGGTGCCCATGCGCAGGCCGTGGCGATTGATGGTGGCGTCGCTGCGCCCGTAGATCACGCACCATTCGCCCTGGCCTTGCTCGTCGCCCACGCGCAACCAGTCTCCGTGGCGCCAGACACTGCCTGCCGAAGCATCCAGATCACCCCCGCCGGGTCGGCGCCCATGGCCAGGTGGGTACATCTCGAAATAACTCGCCCGGTAACGCGCGCCATCCGGGTCGTTAACCAGGTACAAGGGCATAGACGGCAGCGGCTGGGTACAGATCAGTTCCCCCACTTGGCCCGTGACCGGTTCGCCGGCTTCGTTCCAGGCTTCCACCGCTGCGCCCAGCAAGCGGCATTGCATGGAGCCCGGTGCCTGTGGAAGTTCCCGGCTGCCGCCTATGAACGCACCCGCAAAATCAGTACCGCCAGAAATATTGCACCACCAGATGTCTTCCTGCTCAGGGTTGCTTGCCAAGCGTCCGAATTGGTCTGAACCCCACTGCTGTACATCAGGCGCCAGCGGTGAACCGGTCGAGCCCAACGCCCTGATGCGAGACAAGTCTCCGCAGGCACTCAGATCCACCGAGGCCTTCATGCAACTGGCGTAGAACGCCGCACCCGCGCCGAAGAAGCTGGCCTGGTGGCGGGCCGCGAACCGCCACAGTACGGTCCAGTCTGGTGATTCCTTGGTTCCTCCGGGGCTGCCATCAAAAATGACACAGGTGGTACCTGAGAGCAAACCTGCGATCTGCGCATTCCACATCACCCAGCCGGTGGAGCTGTACCAGTGAAAGCGTTCACCGAAAGTCTCGCTTTCGTAGCTGCAGCCCACGTCATTGTGTAGGCGGCTCTGCATCATCATGACCATGATCATGCCGCCGTGACCATGCACGATGGGTTTGGGCAGCCCCGTGGTCCCGCTGGAATACACCACCCAGACCGGATGGTCAAAAGGCACCCAGACCGCCTCGAAAGCGCTTGTTTGCGCATCATCGCGTGCAATGGCCGCATCGAAATCCGACACGCCCTCGATGGGGTGAGAGGTTTTCAGGTTACGGTAGACCAGTGTGTGGGTCACCGAGGGCAGCCCCTTTCGCAGCTGCTGCACCACGTCCGATCGGTCCAGGTCGCGTCCGGCCCAGGTGACGCCGTCGCAAGCGATCAATACCTTGGGCTCGATCTGCGTGAAGCGGTCGAGAACCGCACTGGTACCCATGTCAGGCGCGCACACACTCCAGACCGCCCCCAGACTCGCGGTGGCCAGAAAGGCAACCACCGTCTCAGCAATATTGGGCAGATAGGCCGCCACGCGGTCGCCAGGCTGCACACCTTGCGCACGCAGATGCAAAGCCAGTGATGCCACCTGGCGCTGCAACTCTGGCCAGGACAGCTCACGTACTTCCCCCTTTTCGTTGTCGCTGATCAGCGCTGCCAGACCCGCAGCATGCGCGGGACTCACATGGCGCATCACCTGCCGCGCGTAATTGGTCTGGGCCCCTGGAAACCAACGGGCCCCAGGCATCACGTTGCGCTCGAGCACGGCGGTGTGAGGTGTCGGCGATTGCAGATCAAGGTAGTCCCAGATGCTTTGCCAGAAGGCTTCCAGGTCCGTCGTTGACCAGCGCCAGAGCGCGTGATAGTCCTCGAAAGAAAGGCCATGCCGTTCACTCAGCCAGTTCTGGTAGCGCCTGATCTGAGGCACGCGAGAGGCGGACACAGAAGTGGGGGCAGGAGTGCGGATACCGGTGCGTGGGCTTGTGCTGACGATGCTCATGCATTGGATTATTGAGTCAGTGCGCACGATTTACCAATAGCAAGACAGGTGGCCTCGGGTTTGTACGCATGTTCAAATATCTTGTACACCTGTTCAATACAGGCATGAGTTCTGCGCCGCGTCCTCCAGCCAGCTTGCCTGCCTTGCTCCCTCGGGGCAGCGGCATGGTGGCCCGGGGGAGCGCCGCAACGGAACGCCGCGACCGCCGCACAGAGATACTGCTCGCTGCGGAAAAACTTTTTGCCCAGCACGGCTACCACGCCGTGCCCTTGAGAAAAATCGCCAGTGAAGCGGGGGTCCCGCTGGCTTTGGTGGGCTACTACTTCGGTGCCAAGCATGAACTGTTTCATGCCATTTTTGAACGTTGGCAGCCCACCATAGAAGCCCGCCTGGCCTTGCTACGCGATGTCATGCCGGACATCACGGCCCAACCGTCCGCACTGCAACCCATCGTGAGCGCCTTCGTGGAGCCCGTGCTCCGGATGCGGGTCAGTCCGGAGGGTGAGTTTTATGCCTTGCTGGTCAGTCGCGAGCTTTCCTATGCCCGCGAAGAAGCGGACCGGGTACTGCGCGACTTCTTCGATCCGCTGGCGCACGCCTTCATTGATGCACTGCAGGCCGCTCGCCCCCAAGCGACGCGTGCGCAGGCCGCCTGGGGCTACCAGTTCGCGTTGGGTGCGCTTTTGCATCACATCAGCGACCAACGTGTGGAACGTCTGTCGCACGGCATCAACCCCCCGAACGATGCCTCGGCCGAACCCCTTCTCATCAGCTTCATCGCCGCAGGCATGGACGCTGTGCTTAAAACAAACCAAAGGAGACCCTGATGAAACGCCGCAACACTCTGCAAGCTCTGGCTGCCCTGGCCGCCGCCGGCCTGGCCCGCCCCGCCTTCAGCCAGACGACCAAGATCGTCTTTGGCTACACAGCGGTCACGGACTTCACTTCCGTCTTTGTCGCCGCAGACCAGGGCTATTTCAAGAAGCGCGGGCTGGATGTGGAGCTGAAGTTCATTCCACTCAACTCCACCATTCCAGCCGCCGTTCAGGCTGATTCGCTGCAGATCGGTGGCCCCACTCCCAGTGTGTACCTGCAATCGGTCGACGGTGGGCTGGACCAGGTCGTCGTCGCGGGTGGGGGCGTGACCTCCAAATCAATCACCGGTTTCGGCCTGGTGGCGCGGGCCGGAAGCGGCATCAAGACCGCCGCCCATTGTGTGGGCAAGAAGATCGGCGTGCCAGGCTTGGGAGCCTTCCTTCACGTGACTTTCCGCGCGTGGCTCAAGGACCAGGGGGTGGACTACAAGAAAGTCAATTTCGTTGAAGCAGCCTTCCCCCAGCATGGCGACATGCTGCGTGGCGGTTCAGTCGATGCCGTGGTCAGCGCGGACCCTTTCATGAGCCGCATCACGGACACGGGTGTGGGGTATGTGGCGTCTTACTACTCCACCTTCCTGCCTGAAGGTCAGCCCACGATCATCCACGTGGCCAGGCGCGACTGGGCGCAGAAGAATGCCGCAGCAGTGCGGAGCTTCCAGCAGGCGGTGCAAGAAGGCGCGACCTTCATGCAAAACCCCAAGAACAACGATGCCGTGCGCGCCACCATCGGCAAATACATCAAGCTGCCCGCCGAAGTGCTGGCAAAGATGCAGATTTCGCCTCCTGGCCCCGTCGTCACCACCAAGCAGCTGGATTATTGGGTGGCGCTGATGAAAGAGCAGGACATGCTGAAGACTTCGCCCAACGTCAATTCGCTGCTGTTCAAGTAAAGCCTCATGACGGAAAGCGTTCTGGAGTTCGACCGCGTTGCCATCCATCTGGGTGGGCGCGAAATCCTCTCACCCACCAGCGTCAGTATCAAGCGCGGTGAGTTTGTCTGCATCATTGGCCCGTCCGGCTGCGGTAAGACGACCCTTCTGCGCGCCGCTGCGGGATTTGTGACGCCCAGCAGCGGACAGGTGACCCGCCACGGCAAGCCCGTGACGGGGCCCTCGCGCGAGGTGGCCTTTGTGTTTCAGGACTATGGCCGGGCGCTGCTTCCCTGGCGCACGGTGGCACGCAATGTGGCCCTGGCGCTGGAGGCCGCACGGGTGCCAGCTGCCGAGCAAGCGGCCCGTATCGAAAAGGTGCTGGCCACCGTGGGCCTGAGCGCGCACGCGGACAAGTTTCCTGCGCAGTTGTCCGGCGGTATGCAGCAACGCGTGCAGATTGCGCGCTGCCTGGCGCAGTCGCCCGAGGTGATGCTCATGGACGAGCCTTTCGGCGCTCTGGATGCCATGACGCGTGAGAGCCTGCAAGATGAAGTGGCGCGGCTGGTGCGCGAGCAAGGCTTGACAGTGCTCTTCGTGACCCACGATCTCGAAGAAGCCTTGTACCTGGGTGACCGTGTGCTGGCATTGCGTGCTAACCCTACGGCGGAGCAGCCTAGCCTGGCGGCGTTGATCGACGTGCCGCTACCTAAGCCGCGCGAGCAGCTATCGACCAAGGAACACCCTGAGTTCCTGCGCTTGCGGCGCGAGCTGTACCACTACCTGGGGCATGCATGACCAGATGGTTTCGTCCCTTCGTGTTCCCGGCATTGGTGTTGGCCGCGCTGGAGCTATGGGCGCGCACCATAGGCGCGAGCAGTGACTCGGTGGCCCCGCCTAGCGCGGCGCTGCTTGCCTTCGGTCGTGCGCTGACGGATGGATCGCTCCTGGTTGCCACGGGCTTTACCCTCGGCAGTGCGGCCGTTGGCCTGTTGATTGGAGGAGGACTGGGCGTGGCGCTGGGAACCCTTCTGGGCCTGTCGGCCCGAGCGGCACGACTTTCATTCGTCAGTGTGGAAGTTCTCCGGCCTGTTCCATCGGTCGCTCTGATTCCTCTGGCCATGCTGGTCTTTGGCTTTGGATTGCGCATGGAAGTCAGCGTCGTCGCATTCGCCTGTTTGTGGCCCATGGCTTTGCTGGCGCAAGCTGCCGTGCAACAGGTCGAACCACGGCTATTGGAAGTAGCGCGTGCCCTTCAGATGACTGCCTGGCAGCGATTTACCTGGATCGTCGGCCCCGCTATCGTGCCTCGCCTGTTCGTGGCCTTGCGCCTTGGCGTGGCCATTGCGCTGGTGGTGGCCGTCACGGTAGAGATTGCAGCCAATCCGCACGGCATGGGCTACAGCATGATGATTGCTCAGCAGAGCCTGGACCCTGCGCTCATGCTGGCCTGGTTGCTGTGGATTGGTCTGGTCGGCTTTGCCATCAATGCAGGCGCTCTGTGGCTGCAGCGCGGAGTCGCTCGGCGCATGGGGGAGGCTGCGTCATGAATCGGCGTTTCACACCCATGGAGATCTGTGGTTCCCTGGCGGTGCTGGCTGGCTTGCTGGCCTGTTGGTGGATGGCCAGCCACGCCGGCTGGATCAGCAGGGTGTTTCTACCCACCCCCGAAGCCACGCTGTCCAGCCTTCGTGATGGCCTGGTCGATGGAGATCTGGGCTCATACACGCTGGCCACCGTCGGCCGGATGCTCGCGGGCTGGGGTCTGGCTGGGGTGGCGGGCATCGCCCTGGGTGCCCTGGTGGGCAGCAGTGCCGCCGCGCGCGCCTGGATCGGACCCACGCTGGAATTCATCCGTCCGTTGCCGGCTTCTGCCGTGATTCCGCTGGCCATCGCCATCTTCGGCCTTTCAAGCGGCATGGTGCTTGCCGTGGTCGCCTTCGGTGCCATGTGGCCAGTGTTGCTGGCCACCGTGCACGGTCTGGCCGGAGTGCATGTGCGCCTGCGCGAAGTGGCCACCGCGCTGCAGCTCGGGCGCATGGAATTTCTGTGGAAGATCGGATTGCCCAACGCACTGCCCGATATCGTGGCCGGTATGCGGCTCGCGTTGACGGTTTCGCTGATCGTCAGTGTGGTGGGCGAAATGATCGCTTCACAGCCGGGCTTGGGCCAAGCCATTTTGTTGGCCGCCCGCTCCTTCCGCGCCAGCGAGCTGTTTGCCGGGATCGCTCTGTTGGGCGCCATCGGCTTCGTCAGCAACGCAGTTCTGGCGCTCTTGGAGCGGCGCCTTCTGCGTTGGCAGCATCCGTGATGCCTTGCCGACTTGATCACTCATAACTCCAGGAGACCCCCATGGTGCGCCGCTTCGTTGATCTGTCCATTTACCTAGAAAACGACGTCATTTCCGATCCGCCGGCGTTCGCGCCCAAGATCCAGTATTTCAACCACGAGAACTCGTTCGAGCAGATGGCGCCGTTCTTTCCGGGGCTCAAGCAAGAAGACCTTCCCGATGGCGAAGTGTGGGCAGTGGAGACGATTCAACTCTCCACCCACAACGGCACGCATCTGGACGCGCCTTATCACTTTCACAGCACCATGGACAAGGCACTTGGCGACAAGAAGCCCGCCTGGACCATCGATGAAGTGCCGCTTGAATGGTGCTTTCAACCCGGCGTCAAGCTTGACTTCCGCCATTTTGCCGACGGCTATGTCGTGACCGCAGCCGATGTCGAAGCGGAGCTCAAACGAATCGGCCACGAACTGAAACCGCTGGAGATCGTGGTCGTCAACACCCGCGCAGGCAGCCGCTACGGCCACAACGACTTTGTGGCAGCAGGTTGCGGCATGGGCTATGAAGCCACGATGTACCTGCTTGAGCGCGGTGTGCGCCTGACGGGCACTGACGCCTGGAGTTGGGATGCCCCGTTCGTCTATACCGCGCAGAAATACGCAGAAAGCCAGGACGCTGGCCTGATCTGGGAAGGCCACAAAGCCGGCCGCGACATCGGTTACTGCCATCTGGAGAAGCTGCACAACCTGGAAGCACTGCCTGCCTCCGGCTTTTACATCTCCTGCTTTCCGCACAAGATTCGCGGCGCCTCTGCGGGCTGGACACGCGCAGTCGCCATCTTTGACGACGCGTTGATGGCTGGTGCATGACGGGCAACCTGTCACCGTTCACGCCTGTGGAAGCGCTGCGCAACGCTTCCACATGTTCAATGAACAGCGGTCTTATTGGTTATTTTCAAGAAGCTTTGAATCATAAGAATCCGTTCGCGCTGAGCTTGTCGAAGCGTTGCGCAAGGCTTCGACAGGCTCAGCCCGAACGGTATTGGAGGTTGACTGAACCAAGGAACTTCACCCCGAAGGTACTTAGGGCTTGACCCAGACCATAAAACCTCAGGCCGAACGGTTTCAAGCGACCAACGTAGCACGCCCCCATATCGCCCCATTGACTCGCCCCATTGACTCGCCCCATTGACTCGACCCCTGGACTTCACCATGACTTTGCTCGACCACACGCACAATCCCGCCGCACGCAGCTGGCTCGCGTCCGCCAATCTCACCGGAGCCGACTTCCCAATCCAGAACCTGCCTTTTGGTGTCATACGGCGCCGTGGCAGCAACGAAGCCTTTCGAGGTGCGGTCGCCATTGGCGATCAAGTGCTGGATTTGGCAGCGCTGGCCAAGCTCGGCGTGATCACCGGTGCAGCAGGCGATGCCCTGCAGCAGGCCGCAAAGGATGCGCTCAACGACTTCATGGCCGCCGGGCCCGATGCCTGGCGCACGCTGCGGCATGCGCTGTTCGACGTACTGAAAGAGGGCGGCACCGCGGAGCAGGCCGTGCGGTCCAGCCTCATCGCACAGGCGGATGTCGAGCATCGCCTGCCTTCACGCATTGGTGACTACACGGACTTCTATACCTCCATTCACCACGCGCGCAACGTCGGTCGCGTCATCCGGCCGGACGATCCACTCACGCCCAATTTCCAGTGGTTGCCCATTGCCTACCATGGCCGCGCCAGCAGCGTAGTGATCAGCGGCACGGACTATCACCGCCCACATGGGCAAGCCATGCCGCCCGGCGCCAAGGCACCGGTCTACAACGCCTGCACGCGGCTTGACTTCGAATTGGAGATGGGCTTTTTCGTCGGTCCGGGCAACGCCATGGGGCGACCTGTCCCACTCGCGCAGGCTGAGCAACATATCTTTGGCATGTGCCTCCTGAACGACTGGTCGGCGCGCGACCATCAATTCTGGGAGATGAACCCCCTGGGCCCGTTCCTGGGCAAAAATTTCTGCACCAGCATCTCACCCTGGATTGTCACCATGGACGCCCTGGTGCCATTCCGGGTGGCCTTTGAGCGCCCAGCCGATGAACCTCAACCTCTGGCTTATCTGGATGAGCCGGGTAACCGCGCGGCGGGTGGGGTGGATGTTCAGCTCAGCGTGGGGCTGGAGTCTGAACAGCACCGCACAAAAGGCCTGGCAGCCGCGGAGATCTCACGCACCAGTTTCCGCCATCAGTACTGGACGATTGCGCAAATGCTCGCTCAGCACACGGTGGGCGGCTGCAACCTCCAGCCCGGCGACCTTTGCGGCACGGGAACGATCAGCGGCCCCACAGCCGGCGAAGCCGGTGCCATTGTGGAACTGAGCCAAGGTGGCACCAAGCCCATCACGCTGGCAGGTACCGGAGAGCAACGCACGTTCCTGCTGGATGGAGATGCCGTCATCCTGCGCGGTTGGTGCGAACGAGAAGGCGCTGCGCGGATTGGTTTTGGCGAATGCAGGGGAATGGTTCTGCCGGCGGTTTGACGCGACCAGGCATCCGAGTATCCGCGCCACCGGGTTATCGCGGTATGGGCATACTCTCTCGGCTTGATGGTATATAGTTCGGTTAATAGACAAACTTACCATCAACCGAATGACGCCCGAGCTCGCGCGCCCTCGCCCTGGTTGGCCCACCTAGGCTCTCGACAGGCCGCAAAATGGATCGGACCCCGATCTCCGTGAGTGAGCATGTCATGGCGTCATTCGAATCTGCTCAATACAGGTCATGACCAACCGACGCATCGTGCTCACCTCACGCCCGCAAGGCGTGCCTCGCCCCGCGGACTTCCGTATCGACACCGCCGCTATAGCCCGGCCGGGTGCAGGTGAAGTGCTTCTGCGCCATACCTGGCTGGGCCTTGCGCCTGCGGCCCGCCTGCGCATGGGAGAAGAAGCGTCGTACCGGGAGCCCATGGCTTTGGGCGATGTCGTCTACGGGCAAGCCATTGGCCACGTGGTGGAGTCGCAGGCGCCGAGCTTGCCGGTAGGCACTGCCGTCATGTCGGTAAGTGGTGGCTGGCAGGAATACTCCGTGGCGCGCGCCGAAAACCTGGTCCGGGTAGATGAGTCGGTCGCTCCAGCGAACGTCTGGCTGGGTGCCCTGGGCACTTCCGGAATGACGGCCTACGTAGGGCTGCTTGATTTGGGTCAACCGAGGGAAGGCGAGACCGTGGTGGTGTCAGCCGCGAGCGGTGGCGTGGGATCCAACGTGGGGCAAATCGCTCGACTGAAGGGGTGCCGCGTCGTCGGTATCGCCGGCGGGGAGGACAAAGTACGCCATGTACGCGATCAACTAGGTTTTGACGCGGCGGTCGACTACAAAAGCGCGGACTTCGCCCAGGCGTTAACGGCCGCCTGCCCTTCAGGCGTGGACATCTACTTTGACAATGTCGGTGGCGCCGTGCGCGATGCAGTCTGGCCCCTGATGAACCCAGGCGGGCGAATCGTGGTGTGCGGCTTGATCGCCGAATACAACGACAGCCGCCAGGGCGGCCCCGGTTGGTTCCCCATCCTCTCCAAGCGGTTGGCGCTGCACGGCTTCATCATGAGCGACCATCTTCACAGGCAACCAGAGTTCCTGCGCGACATGGCCCAGTGGATTCAGCAAGGGCGCATCCACATTCAGGAAGATGTGAGCGAGGGCCTGGAGAGCGTGGTGCCAGCCTTCATCCGCATGTTGACCGGGAAGAACTTCGGCAAGACCGTGGTGAGGCTTTGATCGGCATGGCTACAGGCTGTGCCTGATCACGATCTGGTAGGGCACTCGCCGGGTCACTGCGTCAACCCGGCCGGTCTCTATCTTCTGCAATAGCATCTCCCCGGCAGTGCGTCCGATCTCTGCGCCATTGGTATTGACGGTCGTCAGGCCAGGCGGTACTTCGGCCGCAATCTCATAGTCTCCATAGCCCGCGACAGAGAACCGCTCCGGCACGCGCCAACCCCGGCGCATGCAATCGAACAGGGCTCCAGCGGCCACCACATCGCTCACGCAGCAAAGTCCTTGAAGCTGGGGCTCTTTGGCCAAAAGCGCTTCCATGGCCAGGCGGCCTCCCGCAAAGCCGGCACTCTCCGGCACCAGAAACACCAGATCACTGCGCAACCCTGCTTCTTCCATAGCCTTCTGAAAGCCACGCTGACGCTGCAAGTACCGCGCACTTTCAGGTTTGTCATGACCCGCCCAACCAATGTGGCGCAGCCCTTTGCGAACCATCATGGTCGCAATATCGCGCGCCGCATCAAACAGGGAGAAGCCCACAGCCATGTCGAGGTGGGGTTGGGCGTCGTGCCAGGTCTCCACCACGGGCACCCCCGAATGATTGATGAGTTCCAGGCTGCGCTGGCTGTGTTGCTGACCGCTCGTCAGCACAATGCCGGCAGGCCGGCGCCCCAGCAAGCTCTGCAGAACTTTCTCCTCCCGTTCGGCGTGATCGGTCTCCGCCAGCAGCAACTCATACCCCCGGGTGTGCAGATAGTCGCCCAGCCCTTTCAGGGTATTGGCGTAATTGGAATTGCGCAACGAAGGCACCAGTGCCGCGATCATGCGGCTATTGCCGGAAGCCAGGCTGCTGGCGATCAGGTTGGGGACGTAGCCAATGGCCGCTGCGGTCTCCAGGACTTTTTTGCGCGTGCTCTCCTGAACCTTGTGCGGATGCTTGAAACAGTTCGAGACCGTCATGGGCGAAACACCCGCAGCCTTCGCCAGGTCGGCCATGGTGGCTCTCGTACGACTGCCAGACGTCATAAAACACATCTCCTCTTGCCAAGCAAAATTGTAGCGCTACAATCCAACCCGCTCATACAGCAAAACCAGCAAATAAACCTCTTGAATAAGCCATACGTACGTACTCTCCTGTAAAAGTTAATTTTATAGCGCTACAAGTTCACCACCGTATCCACAGGAACTGCCTCCATGAAATCGATCGTTCGCCTCTCCGTGCTGTGCGCGCTTGCTGCTTCGGCGGTCGTGGCCCATAGCCAAAGCTATCCCGACAAATTGATCAAGATTGTCGTGCCCTTTCCCACAGGCGGCGATCTGGACCCCATAGGGCGCGCCCTGGGCGACCATTTCCGCACCACCTGGGGCCAGCCCTACATTGTGGAAAACCGCGCAGGCGCCAGCGCCATGATCGGCACCAGCCATGTGGCCAAGTCGCCCGCGGACGGGCATACCCTGCTGATCTGCTCGCCCGGTCCCATGACCATCAACCCGTACCTCTATCCCAAGGTACCTTACACCGTGGGCAAGGACATCGTGCCGGTGTCGCTGGTGGGCACAACGCCCATGGTGATGGTGGCCAGCAAGCGAATGCCGGTCAAGAACTACGCCGAATTCGCGTCCTACGCGAGGGCCAACCCTGAGAAGATCTTCTACGCCTCCGCGGGCGCAGGTAACCTCACGCACCTGGCAGCCGAGCTGTTTCTCAGTCAGGCCGGCTTGACCGCTACCCACACGCCGTTCCGAGGCGGCCAGGCCGCCATCAACGACCTTCTGGGAGGTCACGTGGATTTCTACTTCAACCCCCTGCCTTCGGCGCGCGCTTACGTCACGTCGCAAAGCGATAAGGTGGTGCCACTGGCCGTCACCTCCCTGGAGCGTTCGCCCTATCTGCCAGACGTTCCCACGTTCAACGAACTCGGCCTGAAAGGCTTTGAAGTCATTTCCTGGTATGGCCTCTGCGCCCCCGGCGGAACACCCAAGGATGTCATTGCCAAGCTCAGCTCGGAAACCGCCCGCGCCCTGGCTGGCGCAGATTTGCAAAAGCGCCTGGATACGCTGGGAACGACCCCACGCGCCAGCACGCCGGAGCAGTTTTCGGAGCAGATCCGCCGTGAAGGCGCCAAGTGGGCGGCCATCATCAAAGATAAGAACATCAAAGCCGATTGAGGATCAAGCATGGCATCCCCTGACATCACCGGAGGCATCCCCGCCATCGACCACCACTCCCACGCGTCCATGGCGCGGTTTCGGACGGTGGATCAGATCGACAGACAGTTCGCAACCGCCCACCTGGAAGCCAACGTGTCCGCACAGACCTATGCGGCGTTCATCACGGCGCGAAATGCGGCCGACACAGCCACTTTGGAGCTGCTTGAACAGCAACACGGCACCGAGACCCTGATGCGCCAGGGCTTGGAATTCCGTTCCACCACGTTCTTCGCCCGTGCGCTGCGAGAAGGCACTCGGCGGCTGTACGGCCCGGACAAGACCTGGGATGCCATTGAAGCAACCGCGCAAGACTGGGGTACCCGCCATCCGACCTACAGCTACGAGCAGGCTTCGCGGGTGGCCAATACTCCGGTGATACTGACGGACGTGCCGCGCATTGACCACACCGTGTGGGACCGGCAACGCTACCGCCAGATCATGCGGATCGATCCCTATGTCTACGCTTTCCATCCAGGGCAGACCGAAGAGCTGCGTGGAACGGAGTTCCAGCGCTTCCACGGCGGCTTTGCCAACGTGCTGCGGCAGGAACTGCAGCACGACGGAATGACCGAGCCTCCGGCACGTTTTGATGACTACATCCAGTTCATGGATGCCTCGCTGGAGCGGCGAGTACGCGCCGGCGTGGTCGGGCTCAAGATTGCCTCGGCCTATGTCCGGCCCATCAATTTCGAGCCAGCTTCCGCGGAAGCTGCTCGCACGGCTTATGAAGGACTCGCGGCTGGGCGCGCGGTGGACCGCCAGCCGTTTGAAGACTTTGTCATCCAACGCGCCGCGCAGTATGCGGCGGACCACGGACTGCCCATGCAGATCCATGTGGGCATGGGTCATCCTGAGCCCGGCATGCGAATTTCCAACAGCGCCCCGTTTTTGTTGGAAACCTTCCTGAACATCAAATCGCTCAACCGATTGCGCGTCACCCTTTTGCACGGCGGCTACCCGTTCTCCAGCCACGTGGCCGCGCTGGTACAGACGTACGGCAATGTGTTCCTGGATTTTTCCTGGATGCCTTACCTGCACCACGCCTATCTGCGCCTGAAGCTGAGCGAGTGGATGGAAATCCTGCCGGCCAACAAGCTGCTGTTCGGCTCGGACGCGGGCGCACCAGAGTTCCATGTGGCTGCCGCCCACTACGCCAGGCAGGCACTGAACGATGTGTTGCACGACGGCTGCGAGCGCGGCGTCTGGGACGCGCGCCAGGCAGACTGGCTCGCCAAGCGGATTCTCTGGGAAAACTCTGCAGAGCTTTACGGCATTGATCCGAAAGACGTGACCGGAACACCTGCCGGCCAGGAAAGAGCTGCCGCGCTGGCGCACTGAGAAGGCGGTTGCGGATGACGTTTGGGTGGCGTTGGAAATGCCCTTTCAACCTAGAAACGGCAGTTGACCGCTTGGAATCATAAGGAGAGCCGCATGAGCACTCAATTTTGCTGCCTCGATCACATTCACCATTGAGGTGAGAGCGCTACGCGCCCGAGCAGGCCGCCCTCGGGCACGCTGGCGGCGTTGCTCGTCCTTACAGGCACGAGCCTGTCGCGCCCTCACGTCTTGCCAACGCACCCGAGGGCGGCCTGCTCGGGCGCGTCCAACTACCGTTTCTAGGTTCAAATGTCATTACCATCGGTGGGTACTCGCGCCACAGACATGCCCCGATGCCTCGTTTCCACATTTCCACCGATCTCACCAGCGGCTCAGAACTGATGCTGCCCCCCGGCGCCGCGCGCCACGTTCAGGTGCTTCGCTTGCAGCCGGGTGCCACCATCACGCTGTTCGACGGTCGAGGCGGCGAATGGGATGCCCAGGTGCTGCGCATGGGCCGCAGTGATGTCCAGGTGGCCGTTGGTGAGCACCATGTCGTGGACTGCGAAGCCACGCGTCAGGTGCATCTGATCACAGGCCTCATGGCGAGCGACCGGATGGACTGGTTGATAGAAAAAGCCACGGAACTGGGTGCCGCCAGTTTCACGCCCGTGCTCGCTGAGCGCAGCAGCCTGCGCCTTTCAGGCGAGCGCGCAGAAAAAAAGCGCACCCATTGGCAGGCTGTGGCCATCTCGGCGTGCGAACAAAGTGGCCGAAACCTGGTGCCTGTCGTGAAGCCCCAAGTGGCTTTCGAGGCGCAGATGAAGTCCGTTCAGGCCAGCGAACTATCCGGGCAGAAATTGCTTCTGTCGCTGGCCGAGGACGCCATACCCCTGCGCCAAGCCTTGCATGTGGGGCAAGATGAGGTCACGCTGATCTCAGGGCCTGAAGGTGGCCTCAGCCCCAAAGAGGAAGCCGCAGCCCGCGCAGCCGGGTTCGTGCCCGTCTCGCTTGGGCGGCAAGTCCTGCGCGCCGAAACAGCACCGCTGGCGGCGCTGGCAGTGATGACGATTTGAAAAGAAGATCAGCCCAACACGCCTTGTTCGCGCAGCGCAGACAAGGCTTCGGCGGAAAGGCCTAGCTGGCCCCCCAGCACGGCATCGGTATCTGCACCCAGGCGAGGTGGCGCCTTCATCTGCACCGGTGTTTCAGAGAAGCGGAAAGGGCTGCGAACCACCGGCAGCGCACCCAGTACAGGATGCTCGACTTCCGCCCTCAGCCCCCGGTGGATGACCTGTTCGTGCTCGAACGTTTCCTGGATGGTGTTGACAGGACCGCAGGGAACGCCCGCCGCACCCAGCACCTTCGACAGCGCTTGCCGCTCCAGTGTGCGCGTTACGGCGGCCACTTCCTCGTTGAGCTCTGCGGCGTGCTTCACCCTTTCGGCGTTGGTGCCGTAACGGGGGTCAGACAGCCAGCTCTCGCGGTCCAGGGTCTTGCATAGCTTGGCCCATTGGCCATCGTTGCCAATCTGGATCAGCAGGGGCCCGTCGGCGCAAGGGAAAGAATTCGAGGGCGCGAACAAATGACTGCCGTTGCCCGCGCGACGGGGGGTCGCACCCGTGCTCAGGTAGTTCTGTGCCATGTAGTTGGTGGCCGTGACGGCCACATCCAGCAGCGCCACATCAAGATGCTGGCCCTGGCCTGTCTTGTGGCGGTGCAACAGCGCGGCCAGCACGGCGGAGGTGGAAATCATGCCGGTCATCACATCGACCAGGGGCACCATGGAGCGCATGGGGCCGCCACCGGGTTGGCCGTCAGGCAGGCCACACGTGCTCATGATGCCGGAGACCGCCTGCAGCACGGGGTCGTAACCTGGCCACGACGCATAGGGGCCGTCCTGTCCGTAGCCGGTGATGGAACAGTAAACAATTCCCGGATTGACTGCGCGCACAGACTCGTAGTCGAGCCCGTAGCGCTTGAGATCACCTACCTTGAAATTCTCGGCCAGCACATCGCATTGCGCCGCCAGATCCAGAATGAGTTTGCGCCCCGCCTCCTTGGTGAAATCCACGGCCAGCGACCGTTTACCGCGGTTGACCGCCACATACGAAGGCGTCTCCCGCGTCGGATTGCCTTGTGGGTCTTTCAAAAAGGGGGGCGAGTGACGCATCTCATCCCCCACACCGGGGCGCTCGATCTTGTAGACATCGGCCCCCATGTCGGCCAGCGCCTGGGTGCACCAGGGGCCTGCCAGCACGCGGGTGAGGTCCAGCACCTTGGTGCCGGCGAGGATCTGGTTCTGCATAGGGGGTGGATGGGTCCAGGGTAGAAAGTAGACGCACTCTAATGGGTGCCATTCAAAACAAAAAGCTAGTTTTTCTTGGCGATTCACAAGGTTTTCTATATAAATAGCCGCCATGGAAATCAAGATCCGCCAGTTGCGTGCCTTGGACGCCGCCGTGCGTCTGGGCAGCTTTGCCGAGGCCGCGCGCGCACTGCACGTCACACCCGCCGCCCTCGGCCTGGCCATACGGGAGATGGAAGACATCCTGGGCTTTCGGGTACTGGAGCGAACCACGCGGCGCCTGCGCTTGACCGAGCCCGGCCGCGGCTACCTGGTGCATGCGCAACGCGTTCTGAGCGAGCTGGAAGAAGCGTCCCGCTTTGCCAGCAACGTGCGGGCCCATCATGAGGTGGTACGCATTGCCACCACGCAGACCATCATCGGCACCTTGCTCACGCATGTGCTGCCCAGCGTGAGCGAACGATTCGAGCGATTGCGTCTGCAACCGGTGGACGTTGCAGCCGCAGGCATCGCGCAAGCCTTGCTGGAGGGCCAGGCCGACATCGCCATTGGCGTCAATCTCTGGAAACACGACACCCTGGAATCTCAGCCCGTTTTCAGCTCCCGTTGGTTCGCCTTCATGAGCCCGCGCCACCCTCTGGCTTCTCGCGAGCAGTTGCGCTGGGTCGATATCGCCGACCAGGCGCTCTTCATGACCAAATCGGACAATTACCTGCGCCTTTGCGCGGCGCTCGGCAAGGACGTACCGCTGGCCGACGCGCAAGACGCGTCGACGGCCATTGCCGGCATAGCCATGGCTTGCTCAGGCACTGGGGTAGCGGTGTTTCCGGCCTATGTGCTGCCGCTGGCCCAGGCACTGGGCGCCAAGGGACTGCCTTTGCGCAATCCAGAGCTTTTTCATGAGTTGGAGATCTCCATCCGCTCAGGCCCCAAGCCTTCTGCACAAGTGCAGGAAATGCGCGCCCTGGTGATGGAGATGATCTCCGCGCGTTGCGGTCATTTGAGGTAGACAGGACGGCTCCGTGAACGTGATCACCGGGGCAGCTACACTCCATCCATGAATCGCCACCTGCTATTGCTCACCCTTTGCCAGGGGCTGTTTCTGGTCAATAACGTCACCTTCATAGCCATCAACGGGCTGGTCGGGTTTCAACTGGCCCCCTTCGGCTGGATGGCAACGCTGCCGGTCATGGGCTATGTCGTCGGCGGTGCGATAGCAGCGCCACTGGTGGCTCGCTCCCAAAAGCGCTTTGGCCGCCGCGGCTCTTTTCAGATCGGCCTGCTGGTGGCATTGCTTTCAGCTTTGCTCTGCGCCTGGGCGGTCTATACGCGCCAGTTCTGGCTGCTCGTCGGCGCCACCGTAGTGGCCGGCTACTACAACGCCAATGGGCAGTTGTACCGATTCGCAGCCGCTGAAGTAGTGGCTCCCGCCTGGCGCGAAAAGGCGGTATCGCTGGTATTGGCCGGTGGCCTGCTGGGTGCGGTGGTCGGCCCCTACCTGGCAAGCTGGACCCGCAACTTGCTGCCCATGCCTTTCGCCGGCGCTTACTTGACGCTGGCTGTGGTCGCTGTGATCGCCATGGTGGTCATGGCGTTTGTGCAGTTTCCACCGCCGCCGGTCCGGCACGCCTCTGAAGGTACTGGGCGTCCACTGAGCCAGATCATGCGCCAGCCTGAATTCGTGGTCGCCACGGTTGCTGCAGCCTTGGGCTATGGGGTGATGAACCTGTTGATGGCTGCCACGCCGCTGGCTATGCAAGTCTGCGGTTTTGATTTTGGCGACACCGCCCACGTACTGCAGTGGCACGTGATCGGCATGTTTGCACCGGGGTTCTTCACCGGCCACCTGATCCGCCGCTTCGGCGTGCTCTCCATCATGGGTGTCGGCGTGGCGCTGAACGTGGCCTGTGTGGCCGTGGCGCTCTCCGGCGTGGAGCTTAGGCAGTTTGAGATCGCGCTCTTCCTTTTGGGCGTAGGATGGAATTTCCTGTTCACAGGGAGCACCACACTGTCGCTCAAAGCCTACAGACCTGAGGAAAAAGACCGTGCACAGGCAGCTATCAACTTTTGCGTGTTTTCCTTCATGGCCCTTACTTCGTTTGCATCAGGTGCACTGGTCACAACACAAGGCTGGGCTTGGTTGAACCTCGGTTCGCTGCCTGCGTTGTTGCTCACCGGATCCGCACTTTTCTGGCTTTCGATACGGCAGCGGCAGCAACAACAAACCGGCAGAATCTAGGTAGGGCGTCTTCATACCGATTCACCCTTTAGTTCTTTCAACTTTTTCCCACAAGGGGGCGTCATGGGTCTACTCGATTCGGTTCTTGGTCAGGTGCTGGCAGGTCAACAAAAACAAGGTGGCGCGCAGGGCGGCGCTGGTGGCTTGGGCGATCTGCTTGGCGGTATTCTGGGTGGCGCAGGCCAGGGGGCGGGCGGCCAAGGTGGTCTGGGCAATGTGCTGGGCGACCTGCTCGGCGGCGGCCAGCCTCAATCCCAGCAGCAAAGCGCTCCAGGCGGTTTCAATATCAATCCCGCCTTGATCGCTGCACTGCTTCCCATCTTGATGAACATGCTGTCCAACAGCAATTCCGGCAACGGCGGTGGCCTGGGCGGGCTGTTGAACAAATTCACGCAGGCCGGCCACGGTGATGTAGCCAACTCCTGGATTGGCACGGGCCAAAACATTCCGGTGACAGGCGCACAGGTCAGCGACGTCTTCGGGCAAGGCACCATCGGCGACATCGCATCAAAGCTGGGTGTCGACGGCAATACAGCCGCCGGTGGCATTGCAGCCATCTTGCCGGAGCTGATCGACCGGCTGACCCCTCAGGGCCAAGCCCCCGCAGGCGGTCTGGGCAGTGCGGACGACATCGTCGGCATGCTGGGTCGCATGCTGCAGAAATAATTGCTATACGGAATCAGGGCCGTTTGGGAAAGTGCATCCTCCCGGCCCCGGATAAAAATCATGAAAGTCCGTTCACGCTGAGCTTGGCCTGTCCCGCGGTTCTATGGTTCTGGTCAAGCGAAAAATGGCGTTTGGAACCAACTAAAACCGCTCGGGCTGAGGTTCTATGGTTTCTGTCAAAACAGTGAGTGGCGTTGAAACAGGAAAAATCCGTTCGGCCTGAGCCTGTCGAAGGCTTGCGTAACGCCACTTCGACAAGCTCAGCGCCAACGGGTGGAGTAGCAACCCGCAATCAACCCTGGGCCATCTGATCGTCAGGCCATCCGGGCAATCACCTCAGCCACTGTCGCTGTCAACTTCTTGGCGTAAGGCACGTGCAGGAACTCATTCGGTCCATGCGCATTGCTCTTGGGACCAAGCACACCGCAGACCATCATCTGAGCAGTTGGGAAGCCCTCGCTCAACATGTTCATCAGCGGAATCGTGCCGCCTTGTCCTATATAGCCACAGGGCGCCCCAAAATGCGCCTCCGAGGCGTAGTCCAGAGCCTGCGCAAACCAGGGGGCCACATCAGGGGCGTTCCAGCCGGTGGCACCACCGCCTCCCTGGAAAGTCACCTTGGCCTGATAGGGCGCGTTGTCTTCGAGCAAGGCCTTCATTTCCCGCACCGCTTGCGCCGCATCGACCAAGGGCGGAAGACGCAGGCTGAGCTTGAAGGCCGTGTACGGGCGCAGCACGTTACCGGCATCTTTGGGCGCCGGAAATCCTTCTGCACCCACTACGCTCAGCGTGGGTCGCCAGGTCCGGTTGAGCAGCGCTTCAGTGGCATCGCCCGTGACCGGCAATACCGACTGCTCTCTGCCACCGCAGTCGTAGTGCGCAAAAGGGTAGTTCTTGAAGAGCTGATCGCCCAGAATGGCCGCAGTCGCACGTGCTTGCTCGATGCGTTCCGCTGGAATGGCACAGTGAAAACTGGCAGGCAGGAGGCGCCCGGTGGTGGAATCTTCCAGGCGATCCAGTACCTGGCGCATGATGCGGAAACTGCTGGGGACCAGACCTGAGGCGTCACCAGAGTGGATGCCCTCCGTGAGCACCTCCACCTTGAGCGTACCGCCCGCCATGCCTCGCAGGCTGGTGGTCAGCCAGAGCTGATCGTAATTGCCTGCGCCAGAGTCCAGGCACACCACCAGGCCAACGTCTCCCAGGCGGGGGCGCAAGGCATCGATATAAGGCAGCAGGTCGGGTGAGCCGCTTTCCTCGCTGGTTTCAATCAAGCCGACCACCCGCGGGTGCGCCACATTTTGGCTTTTCAGCGCCTGCACGGCAGCGATGGCGGCGTAAACCGCATAGCCATCATCTGCACCGCCCCGGCCGTAGAGCTTGCCTTCTTCGTACTTGGGGGTCCAGGGACCAAGATCGTTGCGCCAGCCCGTGAATTCGGGCTGCTTGTCCAGGTGACCATACATGAGCACCGTCTGTCCCGAACCCCGCGTTTCCGCTGTTCGGGTGGAATCCACCTCGAAGAAGATCACCGGTGTGCGGCCCTGGATGCGGATTACCTCCAGTTTCAGGCCGGGCACCTTCTGCGCCGTCACCCAATCAGCCGCCTGCTGCACCACTCGGTCAATAAATCCATGAGTGGCCCAGTCCGCATCGAAGCCAGGCGACTTGGCCGGAACGGCAATGTAGTCGGCCAGACGGCCCACAATATCTCCGTCCCACTGGGCATCGATCTGTTGGGCAGCAGCTTGGGAATTCAGCGAGGGAATTTCTCTGTGTAGGGGTGCATTCATGGCTAGACCTTCAGGCAATGGTCAAGTATTGCACTTATACGCCTGTCATGGGCACATGATTACAAAGCCCATTCGGTCGGCGTATATTGATGTTTCATGAACTCCATCAGCTCTTTCCCCATCACCCACAAGTGGCCGGCCCAGCATCCTGACCGCCTGCAGTTGTACTCCCTGCCCACACCCAATGGTGTGAAGGTGTCCATCATGCTGGAAGAAACTGGCTTGGCCTACGAAGCCCATCGTGTGGATTTCGCCACCAACGACCAATTCTCGCCAGAGTTCCTGTCACTCAGCCCGAACAACAAGATACCCGCCATCCTGGACCCGAATGGCCCGGATAACAAACCGCTGGCATTGTTCGAATCTGGCGCGATTCTTGTTTACCTGGCCAATAAAACCGGTCAATTTCTGCCGGCCGACATTGCCGCGCGCTACGAAACACTGCAATGGCTGATGTTCCAGATGGGTGGAGTAGGCCCTATGTTCGGCCAGTTGGGCTTTTTCCATAAGTTCGCTGGCAAGGAATATGAGGACAAGCGCCCCCGGGATCGCTATGTGGCAGAAAGCGCTCGCCTGCTCGGTGTGCTGGACCGCCATCTGAAAGGCCGCGACTGGATCATGGGCAAGGAATACACCATTGCCGACATCGCCATCTTCCCCTGGATACGCAACCTGATCGGCTTCTACGAAGCAGGCGAGCTGGTGGAATTTGAGCGATTCAAGCAAGTGCGGCGGGTGCTCGACATCTTTGTGGCCAGACCAGCCGTCAAGCGCGGTTTACTCATTCCTGAAGCTCGCTGAAATAGCAAACCGTCAGCCCCTGGAGGGTCAGGGCCATGAATCTTCTCACTACAACAGGGTCGATACGCCTTTGCTCCCTGCAGTGGAAAAGTTCTAAATTCCAAGCCTTCAGGAGGGCATAAATGGCGAATGCATCCGCTCAACTCTCAGGCCGCACGCGTGTGGGCATTGGTGGCTGGAACTTTGCCGAATGGCGCGCGGGTGTGTTCTATCCGCCCGGCTTGCCACAGGCCGAGGAGCTCGAATTTGCAAGCCGTCATCTGACCAGCATCGAGATCAACTCCACCTTCTACACAGCGCAAAAGCCCGCCATCTATGCTCGCTGGCGGGACCAGACACCAGAGGGGTTTCAGTTCTCGCTCAAAGCCCATCGTTTGGCTACCCAGCGCCGACGATTGAGCGAAGGCACCGAAAGCGTGGTGCGTTTTCTGGAAAGCGGCATCACCGAACTGGGCGCCAAGCTGGGCCCTATCGTCTGGCAACTGGCTCCTTACTACGCCTTCGATGCAGATGATCTGGAGTACTTTCTTTCCCTGTTGCCCAACGCCCTAGACGGCCTGCCCCTGCGCCATGTGCTGGAGCCACGCCATGAAAGCTTCGCCTGCGCCGAATATGTTCGACTGGCGCGTGCTTACGGCGTTGCCACGGTCTACACCGATTCACCAGATTACCCCAACATCGCGGATGTCACGAGCGACTTTGTCTATGCGCGGCTGATGCGCTCACAAGCCGACGAGCCTACTGGTTACTCCACCGCTGATCTCAGCCTTTGGGCGCGTCGCGCGCAAGCCTGGCGCGCCGGGGGCACACCGGAAGACTTGCCCCTGGTCGTGCCCGAAGGCGGGGTCAAGGCCAAAGCCAAGTGCACACCACGCGATGTGTTCATCTATTTCATCAGCGCAGCCAAAGCCCGCAACCCTGCCGCAGCACAGTCCTTGATAGCCCGCCTCCAAGCTGGCTAAATGCCGACTGCCGGGATGTGGGATAAAGCCCCTCATCTCATTCAAGCTTGAGCGCCGTCGTATGATCATGGGGTGACGACGCATTCTTCATGTGCCGTCGCCAAGCGTTCTCAGGGCGGGGTGAAAGTCCCCACCGGCGGTATTTGCCTCGAAAGAAGCAAGAGCCCGCGAGCGCTCCGGCGGTTCCCGCCGGAGGTCAGCAGACCTGGTGAGATGCCAGGGCCGACGGTCATAGTCCGGATAAAAGAGAGCGCGCGAAGCCGCCTGCTGCGGCGCCTGGGCGTAAGCTTGCCTTCCAAGGTAATTTGCGTTGCGTGCGCTGCATGGGGGCGGCTTTGTGTGCGCCCTGATTCCTGGTCCTTTAAGGAGTTTTCCATGAATCAGTCAAAACCTAGTTCCCCCTCTCGCATCGCCTTCATCCGCGCAAACTGGCATGCCGATATCGTTTCACGCGCACTCGATGGCTTCAAAACTGAAATCGAGGTGTTGTGCCCTCAAGGCGCACCTTCCATTGATGTGCACGTGGTGCCGGGTGCTTACGAAATCCCGCTGCTCGCACAGAAGATCGCCCGTGCCGGCCAGCACACCGCCATCGTCGCTTGCGCTCTGGTGGTGGACGGGGGCATCTACCGCCACGACTTCGTAGCCGGTGCCGTGATTGACGGTCTGATGCGCGTACAACTCGACACGGACGTGCCCGTGTTCTCCGTTGTGCTGACACCCAAGGATTTCCACGAGCACAGCACCCACCGAGAGTTTTTCACCAACCACTTTGTGGGCAAAGGTGCGGAAGCTGCTCGGGCGTGCATACAGACGCTCGCTGCGCACGAGGCCCTTAGCTCAAGCCACGCTTGAAGTTCTGATACGGATGGAAGCCGGAAATCTTGCCCGGCCTGTTGAGCCGCGTACCTGGCCAGCACGGTAGAGGGGCGTTTGCCCTGATGGTGCAATCGAAGGCATTTGGGCATGATGGATTTCTTGTCCACATTTGCCTTCGCTCCCCATGCTTACCGGTGACATGCTGCGCCGCTCCGCTGCGCGCTTTCCAGACAAACCCGCCATCATCTTCCGCGGCCCCGAAGCAACGCGTCGTGTGCTGACCTACCGCGAGCTGGATGCGCTCGCCAACCAGCTTGCCCACGCACTGCTGGCCTTAGGACTGCCCAAGGGCGCCAAGGTCTCCATGCTCTCACGCAATCTGCCGGAGTACGGCGTGGTGTTCTTCGGCACGGCGCGCACGGGCCTGGTGTTGAACAACGTTTCCATTCTCTATGCAGCAGATGAATTAGCCTGGGTGCTGAACAAGTCAGACACCGAGGTACTGATTGCCGACGCGCAATTTGCAGACAAGGTGGCGCAGGTGCGGGGCCAATGTCCGCGCATCAAGACGGTGGTGCTCATAGCAAGCCAGGACACGCCAGATACCGTACGCTTTTGCGATTTCATCGCAGGGCAACCCAGCACTGCGCCCCAGGTCCCCCTGAGCGAGCTTGATCCCTTCTGCATGACCTACACCGGCGGCACCACGGGCCGGCCCAAAGGTGTGCTGATGAACCACCGCGCACGCGATGTCACAGCACACACAGTCGTCGTGGAAGAACGCCTCACACCGGAAGACGTCGTCGCCATTGTCACGCCACTCTTTCACGTGGCGGCACTCAACATCATGTTCCAGCCTGCGGTGCTGATCGGCGCTACCAGCGTATTGGTCACCCCCTGGTCTCCGGAGGCTTTCATGGATGCTTGCGAGGCCGAAGGCATTACCGCCGCCTTCATGGTGCCCACGCAGGCCAATACCCTTGCGACGCACCCGAAGTTTGCCCCTGAGCGACTTGACACCTGGACCAAGCTCTCATTTGCTGGCGCCCCCATGCCCGACTGGGTGCAGCGCGAGCTGATGGCCCAACTGCCTCAACTGAAACTCACACAGATCTACGGCCAGAGCGAGATGGGAGTCATAGCTGCCTTGCCAGCGCATCTGCTGCCCGCCAAACTGGGCAGTGTGGGCCGTCAGCCCTACAACGTCGACATGGCCGTGCTGCGCCCGGACGGCACCCCAGTGGCCGTGGGCGAAATAGGCGAAGTGGCCACACGGGGCGACAACGTCATGATCGGCTACTACGGAGAACCCGAACAAACCGAAGCCTTCTTCAAGCTCGGCCAGGGTTGGGGCCTGTCAGGTGATGTGGCCACCATAGACGCCGATGGCTGCGTCACCCTGGTAGACCGCGCCAAGGATATGTTGATATCTGGCGGTGAGAACGTCTATCCCAAGGAAATCGAAGACGCCATCTACGGCCTGCCGGAAGTGGCAGAAGTGGCGGTCTTTGGGGTACCAGACCCCAAGTTCGGTGAGGTGCCGGCTGCGTATATCTTGCTCAAGCCGGGCATGAAACTGGCTGAGGAACAGGTATTGGCTCAATGCGAAGCCAAATTGGCGCGGCTTAAGCGCCCGCGCCTGATCAAGTTCGTGGAGAGCTTTCCCAAGACGCCTATCGGCAAGATTCAGAAGAATCTGTTGAAGGCGCCTTATTGGGAGGGGCGCAAGCGCATTTGAGTGGGTATCGAGATCGCCATCAAGTGTTTCCCCCAATACCGTCAACCGGTAGATGCAAGCGAGCATTGAGTTCGTATCGAATCACTACATCACTGACCAGGAAGGCCAACAAATGACCCGATCCAACGCCCTGTCCCGCCGCGTGCTGCTCGCGCATGGCGGCGCCGCTCTTGTCGGCGCCTCCGCCCTCACGCTGCCTCGCCTGGGGCGCGCGCAGACGGGCAAGATCAAGATCGGTCTGATGCTGCCTTACACAGGCACCTTTGCTCAGATCGGCAATGCCATCGAGGCAGGCTTTCGCCTGGCTCTGCAGGAGCAGGGCAACAAGCTCGGCGGGCGTGAGGTGGAGATCGTCAAACTCGACGACGAGTCGGACCCCTCCAAAGGCGTGGAGAACGCCAGCAAGCTGGTCCAACGCGACAAGGTCGACGTGATCGTGGGCACCGTCCACTCTGGTGTGCAAATGGGCATTCAGAAAGTCGCGCGTGAATCCGGCGTGCTGTGCCTGATCCCCAACGCCGGCGTGCATGCTGCCACGCGGGCCTTGTGCGCTCCCAACGTCTTCAGAAGCTCGTTTTCCAATTCCCAGCCCACACTTGCGCTGGGCAAGCCCATGATGGACAAAGGCTTGAAAAAAGCCGTCTGGATTTCCTGGAAGTACGCTGCGGGTGAAGAAGCCTACGAAGGCTTCAAGGACAGCTACACCAAAGCCGGTGGCACCATCATCAAGGACCTGTGGCTGCCGTTCCCCAATGTCGAGTTTCAGGCGCTTCTGACCGAAATCGCTTCGCTCAAACCTGACGCGGTGGCCTGCATGTTTGCGGGTGCCGGAGCGGGTAAGTTCATCACCGATTACGCCGCTGCGGGCCTGAAAGGAAAGATCCCGCTCTGGGGCTCGGGCTTTCTGACAGAAGGGGTTCTTGAAGCTGCCGGCCCCGCTGCCGATGGCATCATGACCACCATGCACTACAGCGATTCGCTGGCCACACCGCGCAACAAGCAGTTCCGCACCGAGTACGCCAAAGCCTTCAAATCTCAACCCGATGTGTACTCGGTACAGGGCTATGACGCCGGCCTGCTTCTGGTGCAAGGCGCCAAGGCTGTCAATGGTGACTTGAACGCCAAGCCAGCACTCTACAAAGCCATGGAAGGCGCGGTCATTGACAGTCCACGCGGCAAGTGGACCATGAGCCGTTCGCACAACCCGGTGCAGGATTTTTATCTGCGGGTGGTGGAAAAAGGCGAGAACAAAGTGCTGGGCGTGGCTGCCAAGGCACTGGCAGACTCAGGCGCTGGCTGCAAGATGGCTTAAAGCGCTGCTACGGCTAGCCAAGCGCGAGCAACAAGTGCAGGCGAAGGTGCAAGATGGCGTAATCTGATTAACTATCCCGATACGCCTCTGGCCCCTCGCGTGCGATCAACGCATTTCACCACTTTTGACTCGGTAGCCAAGTGCGATGGCTTCACGGGTCTGCTCGCGGACTTCAGCGCGACTCATGTTGCTAGTGGCATTTGCGTTGAATTGCATGAGAGGGCGGTCACCAGCAACGGGCGGCATGGCCAGGGCTTGATTGTTCACTTCAGCCCGACTGAGGCTGCTGGTGACGACGCCGTCAGGAAACAACGAAAACTGCGGACCTTCTCCAGACACAGGCTGGACGGCAAAGGCGCTGCCTGCAAAAGATGCGGCGAGTACGGCAGCGAGGGCGATGGTCTTGGCTTGCATGATTCTTTCCTTTTCAATTGGTTTGAGCTTCGGGTTCCAGTGAGAAGCAGCACTTTGGCTGCCCCTCTGCCTTGAATACGCGTCAAACTCTTCTTTGGATTCACCTAGGTGGAAATTTATCTTCACAAGCAATTGGGAGGTGTCCACACCAAATTCGCCTCCGCCCAAGGCGCTGCGTGATGCCTTGAGAGTCCCGTAGGGTGTTGCGGAATTCAACGCCCATCGTATGAAGCGATGTTCAAGGCGCTGAAAGGGCCGGCAGTAACTCCACGCGCAGCCCCTCGCGTGTCACGCGCACTTCGCCCACGCGAAAGCCCAGGCCATTGACCATGGCCAGTTGGTCCGGCTTGATCTCATGCAGCACCATGCCGTTCAGTAACTGCTCCACCATACGCGGAGCAGTGCGAGCGAAAAGGGGCTGGTACTGCTGGGGCACGGTCGCAAAATCAACCTTGCCGACGCGGACGTCCGTCATTCGGATGCTGCCATCCACAGCATCAAAGCGTATGCCGTAGTCGAGATCTACAGTCCCGTTGTAGCGCGTGCCTAAAAGCATTTCTGCAGCCGTCAGATCAATGGACGTGCCCAGCCGATTGGTGTCGGGCAGCAGGCTCAGGCGAGGGCGCTGAAAAGTCAGGTCGATGACGCCGGACACACGCCGCTGCTGAGGAAACTTTTTGCCGATCAATTCTTCGAGCTGCGCTTTGGGCAAAGTGTAGGAACGCGTTCCATCTGCGCCCGCAGACAATGGGCCGGCGCAAGCGGGCAGGGTGATTAACAGGCCGGCCAGCGCAACGCTGGCCAAGGCGCCCAGGCCATGGCGGCGCGTGATCAATGGATTTTGGGATGAGTTAGGCACCGCGTCATTGTGCCTTCTCTGGGGGTTAGGGGAGTCTGAAATTGTGACTGCTGGAGTCTTGTGGCAATAAGCGGGGGCAACGGGGTGTGGATGCGCGGAATGCCGAGCAGGAGCTCGGCGGTCCCAGGGAACAGCCGAACAGCCGAACAGCCGAACAGCCGAACAGCCGAACAGCCGAACAGCCGAACAGCCGAACAGCAAGATAGCCGGGATTCTGGATTGCGAGAAACTGGGCGACAGGGGTGCCGGTCGCCCCGGCGTGGGCGAATCGCGGTCCTGGGATCAGGTTTGACGCCTGCTCGTGCAAGCCACTCCGTCGGCAATGGCAGCTTGAATATCCTCCCTGGACAAGCCCTGCTCAGCCAACACTTCCTCCGTATGCTGGCCCACCTCAGGGCAGTTCGTCAACGATCCAAACGCTTCCGCAGGGAAGGCACCAGGCACATTGGGAATCGGCACGGGACTCGGCAGGTCAGGGTGGTCCAACCAGGTCAGGTGCCCGGCTTTCACGATCTCAGGATCACCCAGTATGTCGCTGTAGGATCGGATTTTTGAATGGAGAATGCCAGCCTGTCCCAGTAGGACACTCCATTCTTCGGACGTGCGCTCTAAAAGCTTCTCCCGCACGATGGCATTGATCACATCGGCATGGCGTACGCGGTCGGCTCTCGCGGCGTAGCGTGGGTCATGTGCAATGTCTGGCCGGCCCAGGACTTCAAAAAAGACCGCGAAGTGAGCATCGCGGTTGACCGACAAGCTAAGGAATGAGTCCTTGGTCGCGTACACACCGAGGGGCACATACATGATCTCCGGGTTGCCCCCTTCCAGATGAAACTCAAGCATGCGCGGAGCCTGCAGGGCCGTGGCGCATTGCATGAGATTGCAGTCTATGTATTGGCCCTTGCCAAACCGAAACACCCGCATCAGCCCCGCCATGATCGCCTGCGCGCCGTAGATGCCAGACACCACATCGATCAGGATCATGGGAAAGCGCTGTGGAACACCCTGGGCATCCTTGTTGAGAGACATCAAGCCCGAATAGCCCTGAATGATGGCGTCCGTCGCGGGCAGATCCGCATTCGGGCCGTTCTGGCCGAAGCCGGTGACGGCCAGATACACCAGCTTGGGATTGCGCTCGAACAGCCGTGCCGGATCCAGCCCCAGGCGCGCCATCACGCCAGGGCGGAAAGATTCAACCACCACGTCGGCCGTGGCTGCCATTTCAAAGGCAATCTCACGCGCTTTCGCTTGCTTGAGGTCCAGCGCGAGTGATCGCTTGCCCCGGTTGTAGTAAACCGAGAACGCACTGAAATTGCCAAACCGCTTGCCGAGATTGCGACCCCAATCACCCTCCGGCGGCTCGATCTTGATCACCTCTGCACCCTGATTGGCCAGCAAAAACGAGGCGTGCGGGCCGGCCACGCCTTGAGAAAAATCGGCAACCTTGATACCCGCAAGCGGCAAGGGACTGGGAGACATTGGCAAAGTCATGCGAAAAAAATGCTTGGAAGACGAAGGCTTATTCGGGTTTGATACCGGCTGCGTTGATGCTGGTCGCCCAACGCTCGCGATCCTTGCGCAGGTATTCCGCAAACTCAGCCGGCGTGGAATGAATGAAACGCCCGGCACAGCAGGCGTCTATTCGTGCAATCATCTCGGGCTTGCGCAAGGCCTTGATCAGTGTGGTGTTGAGCAGCTTGACGATGTGATCTGGCGTGCCTGCCGGCGCAAACACGCCGATGAATGCCGACGCCCGAAAGCCCGGCACACCGGCCTCAGCGCCCGTCGGCACGTCAGGCAGTTGCGGAACGCGCTCAGGCGAGCTGACCATGAGCGCCTTCAAGCGGCCGCTTTTCAAGACTTGCAGGCCAGAGGTCACACCCTGCACGGTAAAGCTGAGCTGCCCACCAATCAGATCAGTGGTGACCTGGGGACTGCTCTTGTACGGAACGCCCGTCGCCGTGGCGCCCACTTCTTTCAAGAAGGTCGCACCCGCAATCTGAGCCACGGCGGCTCCCCAACCATAGCTGGCCTTGTCTGGGTTGGCCTTGAGCCACGCCACGAACTCGGCCACGTTGTTCACCGGAAGGCTCTGGGGCACGGCGAGCACGTAGTACTGCTCATTGATGGGTCCAATGGGTACAAAATCCTTCACCGGGTCATAAGGCAGCTTCTTGAAAAGAAACTGGTTGTTGGTCTGGGTGGTGTTCGATGTGATGAACAAGGTATAGCCATCAGCCGGTGCGCGCGCCACCGCTTCAGCGGCGATGAAACCGTTGGCGCCCGCGCGGTTGTCCACCACAAAAGGCTGGCCCAGTTCAGCGCGAAACTCTTCAGCCACCGCGCGTGCCACGATGTCCGTCGCACTCCCCGGCCCGAACGGGAGAATCACCCGCACAGGCTTGGTGGGCCAGGCCTGCTGAGCCGCTGCACTGATGGAAGCCAGCACTGACGAGCCCAGCAGCAGGCCGGTAAGCGCGCTTCGCAGCATGCGACACAGGCCGGGTGAATGGTTCAAGGATTTCTTCATGGTTTGTCTCCTTCAGTAAAAATCTATACGAGAGAAGCCGCCTGCACCATGCTGGGCATGCCGCACGCCTGCACGTACTCGCTGCGCAAACGCCGCACCAGCTCCGACACCGTGGGGATATCGTTGATCAGTCCCACGCCTTGCCCGGCGCTCCACACGTTTTTCCAGGGTCGCACGCCAGCTGGCAGATGCTCGGCACCGGGCTGCTCAGGCTTGGGCATGGCCGGATCCAGGCCGTGTTGGCGCAAAGAAGGCAGCAGCCAGTTCGCCGGCACACCATTGATTGCGGGCGTGTAGGCCAGGTCTGCAATGCCGGAATCCACCAGCATCCGCTTGTAATCTTCAGGCGCATCGGACTCTTGCGTGGCAATGAAGCGCGTTCCCAGATAGGCCAGGTCTGCACCCAGGACTTCAGCCGCTCGGATGGCGGCGCCGTTGGAGACCGCACCAGCCATGACAATGGTTCCCCCGAACATGGCCCGGATCTGTGGAATCAATGTCAGCGGTGTGACCTGTCCAGAGTGGCCTCCGCCACCCGCTGCGATCGCGATGATGCCGTCTGCGCCAGCGCGAATGGCCTTCTCTGCAAACCTCAACGAAGTCGCGTCATGCCACACCACCCCGCCGTGCTCATGCACTTGTTCTATGAGGCGAGTTGGGTCACCGCGTACCGAGACCACAATATCTACCCGTGCGGCTTTGCAGATGCGAAGGTAGTGCGCCATCTCCTCCGGGCTGGCCCTGAGGTTCAGGTTGGTGGCAAGTGGCCCTATGCACGCCTGCGGATGTTCAGCCTGGAATTCATCCAGCTCTCTGCGCAACGCCAGCATGTCTTGTTCGAAAGCTTGCAGGCTCGGCCAATTGCGCGGATTGGTTCCCGCAATGATGCCGGCCTTGCAAGCAGCCACCAGCAGCGGCTTTCCGCTGACCAGGTACATGGGTGCGCAAAATGCGGGCAGCACCAGACGTTCACGCAGACGAGGGTCAAGAGCCATGACGTGGTGTCCTCAACGTCCGATGAACACGGGGGCTCTTTTTTCCGAGAAAGCTCTGCGGCCTTCTTCGTGGTCCACGCTTTGCCGCAAGCTCTGCTGCAGATCGGCTTCCATTTGCAAAAGATCATTCAAGGAATTCGGCGCGCGTGCCAGCACCGCCTTGACGGCGGCCGCAGAACGGGGTGCGACCACGGCGTACTCTGCACACTTCTTCAATGCTGCGGCAAGGGCCTGCCCCGGCTCTACCACTTCATCGACCATGCCCAGGCTCTTGGCTTGCGGGGCGCTCACCACCCGAGCCGTCAGCAGCACATCGCGAGCGACGGCCTCACCCACGCGGCGGGGCAGCGTCCAAAGAAGGCCGCAATCGGGCATCAACCCCACTTTGCCGAAGGCCGCTCCAAATCGGGCGTCTTCTGCGGCCACGACCCAGTCACACGCCATGGCGAACGACATACCTGCACCAAAAGCGATGCCCTCCACCGCGGCCACCACCGGCTTGGGCCCGCCGACCATCAGGCGGATGCAGTCGTGCAAGATTTCCAGGCGGCGCCCGCCCATCACAATGTCTCGCGCCTGACCCGGTGCGGCCATCTGGCTCACGTCACCGCCAGAACAAAAATGCCCCGCGGCGCCTGTCAGCACGAGCGCGCGGACATCGTCGTTGGCAGACAGCAGCCGAAGCTGAGCCAGCAGTTCGTGCCGCATCTCGGTCGACAAGGCGTTGCGGCGCTCGGGTGCGGACAAGGTCAGAATGGCGACGCAGCCTTCCAGACGCACTTGCAAGGGAGAATCGTTCATCAGTGCTCCAGCCATATTCAGTGACTTTTCTTTGATCAAAGGACGGCTTCGCGCCGTGCCATGCGCGCCAGGTGATGGCGTGTGTCGCCTAAAAGAATGTCGATGGCCAACAGGCGCTTCATGAAGTGGCCTATCTGCAACTCGTCGGTCACCCCAATGCCACCGTGCAGTTGCACAGCGCTTTCTCCTATGAAGCGCCCCGCTGAACCAATCTGGGCCTTGGCCGCCGCGGCCACCCTCGCACGCTCCTGAGGGAGATCGCCCATGGAGAGCGCACACCGCATCGCCAGAGAGCGAGACTGTTCCAGCGCCATCACCATGTCCGCTACGCGGTGGCGCAGCACCTGAAACTGCGCCAGGGGGCGGCCAAACTGATGGCGGGTTTTCAGATAGGCCACCGTCGCCTCCACGGTGCTGGCCATGACGCCCACCGCCTCGGCACACAGTGCCGAAATCCCCAGATCCATGGTATGTTCGACCACACCCGCTGCATCGCCCGCGACGCCCACCAACTCCGCCTGCACCGACTCGAGCGACAGGTCACTGGCGCGCCGCTCATCCACGGTGCGGAAATCCTTGCGCGCAAGCCCCTGCGCATCTGCCGCGACCCTGAACAGTGACAGGCCCGCCAATTCGCCAGGACTGCCACTGGAGCGAGCCACCACCATCAGTTGATGGGCATGGGGCGCATCCAGCACGGCCAGCTTGCGGCCTTGCAGCAGCCATCGATCATTCTCCTGCCTGGCTCGGCATGCAATGGCAGACCAGTCATAGCGAGTGTCTGGCTCCAGAAGGGCAAAAGCTCCCCGCACGCTGCCGTCAGCGATGCGTGGCAACCAGGTGGACTTCTGAGCCTCGGTTCCGGCAAGACGAAGCGGCTCAGCCCACATGACTGCGCTGCTCCAGAACGGCTCCAGCACCAGGCCCGCGCCAAGCGACTCGTGAATCACCGCGTGGGCCACCGGTCCCATGCCCAGCCCGCCATAGGCTTCGGGCACAGCGGCTGCGGTCCAGCCCAGACTGGCGATCCGTTCCCAGGTGTCCGCATCAAACCCGTCCAGCTCTCTGGCACAGCGGCGCCACGCGCTGAAGGTATAGCGGTCACGCACAAACCGCGTAACGGCCTCACGCAGCTGGTGCTGCTCATCGGTCAGAGTAAATTGCATAAGGTTCTCAATCACCAAAGGCCAGCTTGGCGATGATGTTGCGTTGCACCTCACTGGAGCCTCCAGCGATGGTGAGAGAGCGGAACACCATGTATTCCGGCACGCGTCCCGTGGCGTACGAGGGCAGGGGGTCGTCCTCGCGCGGGCCTCTGCTGGCTTCCTCGATATCAAAGCGCAGGGCATGCGGCCCCAGTGCCTCCACCGCCAGGCGAGTCAGCCGCTGCGTGATCTCGGAGCCTCGCAGCTTCAGCACAGACGACAGCGCAGGAGTGGCATTGCTTTCCTGCAAGCGAAGCGTGGTGGCTTCAGCCGCCATCATCTCGACTTCCAGCTGCGCCAGTTGCATCATGAACTCGGCATCGCCTTGCAATCTGGCGCCTCCTATGGCCGGGTCAGCCACCATGCGGTGTATGCGCTCAAGCCGCTCTCGCGCCCTTCCCAGTTCGGCGATGCCACTGCGCTCATGCGCCAGCAAAGCCTTGGCGTAAGTCCATCCCCGGCCTTCTTCGCCAATGCGGTTTTCCACCGGCACGCGCACTTCGTGCAAGAAGACTTCGTTGGTGTGGTGTGCAAGGTCCAGCGTGTGAATGGGCCGCACCTCGACACCCGGGGTGCGCATATCGATCAGAAGGAAAGTGATACCCTCTTGCTTGCGATCCGTCACCTCCGTGCGCACCAGGCAGAACATCCAATCTGCAAAATGCGCGAATGAGGTCCAGACTTTCTGCCCGGTCACCACATAGTGGTCACCGCGCCGCTCAGCGCGCGTAGAGAGCGCAGCCAGGTCAGAGCCTGCACCGGGCTCCGAATAGCCCTGGCACCACCACTCGTCGCCCGTCAGAATGGGCGGCAAAAAGCGAGCCTGTTGCGCTGGCGTACCGTAGGCGCAGATGATGGGGCCAATCATCTTGACCATCTGAGGTTGGGTGCGTGGAGCGCCCAGGCGGGCACACTCATCGTCAAATATCTGGCGATGCGCCGCAGTCCAGCCGGCGCCACCGTGCTCCATGGGCCAACTGGGAGCACCCCAGCCCCGTTCGTACAGGCATTTCTGCCAGAAGACGTAGTCGGTCTTTTCAAGCTGCGAATACCCACGGATGACGCGCTCGCGCAACTCCTCGGACAAGCTCGCGCGGATGAATGCACGAACCTCATCCCGGAACTCACGCAGATCGGCAGTCATGCGCCAGCCTTCTGCGCCTGATCGCGCTTGACCACCGGCACGATGGGCGGTATGCCATTGAGCAGCGCCCGAGGCAGGCATTCCTCCAAGTCCTCCAGCGTGAACAGCCCATCGCCCACCTTGAACATCGAGTTCCGGTCCTCACCGAAGTAATAGGTGTTGATGACCCCTTTCTCCACGTGAAAGGTCTGCCCATTGATGAAGTCAGCGTCATCCAGGCACAGATAGGCCGCCAGGGGAGCGACGTATTCAGGACCCTTGGCCTGCATGGCCGCGTCGTACTGCGCCTGAGTGATCAGGCCGCTCTCAAGTTTTCGCTTGCGGTTGGCAGCCACTTCAGGGGTAGCGGTCATGCGGGTGTCGGCCACGGGGCACAGCGCGTTGGCGGTGATGCCGAACTTGGCCGTCTCCTTGGCGATGGAGCGCGTGAGGCCGATGATGCCCGCCTTGGCTGCCGCATAGTTGCATTGTCCGAAGGTCCCTTTAAACGCATCGGAGGAGAGACTCACAATGCGTCCGAACCCCTGTTTCCGCATATGGCGAATAGCGTGATGGGACATGTTCCACATGCCCTTCAGATGCACGCCTATGACCGTATCAAACTCATCTTCGGTCATGTTCCAGATCATGCGTTCACGCACCACACCGGCCGAGTTGATCAGAATGTCGATGCTGCCAAAGCTGTCAATGCATTGCTGCACCATCTGCCCTGCCTTCTGGTGGTCCGCCACAGACTCATGGTTGGCGACCGCACGTCCGCCTGCCTGAACAATTTCAGCGGCCACCTCATCCGCTGGCCGTTCCGTCGTGAGTTCCCCGCTGCGGCCCAAGCCAGGGTCGTTGATGACCACAGCCGCCCCTTGGCGTGCCAACTCCAGGGCAATGGCCCGGCCTATGCCTCGTCCGCCGCCTGTGACGACCGCGGCTTTTCCTTTGAGCTTCATTTGTCTTTCTCCTTGGATGGGTTCCTTCACTGGCGCGGAAGGTTGTGTTGCTTGAATTCCTGAATGGTCTGCACGAGCGCGGCCTTCATTCCGGTTTCGAACTCGGAGAGGCTGGCGGTGTAGGTCGACATCTGGATGCGCTGGCGCACCGTTTTCATTTCCTCCGAAGCACTGACTTCCCGGAAGGCTTCGCGCAGCGTGTCCAGCAGCGGTTGCGGCGTATCAGAGCGGGCAAACAGGGCGATCCAGAGGTCGTCCGTCATTTGCGGAATGCCTGCCTCCTTGAAGGTCGGCACCGCAGGAAGGAATTCAGAGCGGACCTCGCTGGCAATTCCAATCAAGCGCAGGTTGGAGGACTGTGCGTGAGGATGGGCCAATGCCACCGATGCGAAGTACCCGTCGATGTGCTTGCCCAGCACGGCATTGACGCCATCAGCGCCGCCCTTGTAGGGGATGTCTTGCCACTTGAAGCCTGCGCGCAGCGCAAACTCTTCCGCCAGGATGTGGGTTCGACCACCGCGTCCCAGCGTGCCATAGGACAAGTCGTTGCGGCCTTTGGCATAGTCCACAAACTCCTTGATGTCACGTGCTGGCCCCTTGGTGGAGATCATGAGCACGTAAGAGGACTTGCCCAGGACGGCCACAGGCTTGAAGTCGGCCATGGCATAGCCGGGGTCTTTGAACGCGTGCAAGTTGCTGACAAAGCCGTTGGACTGCAGCAAAAGCGTGTAGCCGTCAGCGTCTGCAGCTTTCACAGCTCTGGTCGCAATCAAAGTGCCCGCGCCCGGCCGGCTTTCGATAATCATGGCCTGGCCGAGCTTCTTGCCCACCAGTTCAGCGGCGGCGCGCGTCAGCAAGTCGGTGGATCCGCCCGGCGCGTACGGCGAGACGATCTTGATGGTCTTCTGGGGAAAGGCTGCGCCTTGCGCATGGACTGGCGCGTGCGCGGCCAACGCGAGGGCTGCGCACAACCAAAGCCTTCTAGGAATGCTCATGTCTTTGTCTCCTTGTCCTGGTTATTTGAAGTCGCGGGAGGAAATCAGCGTGCTTTTTTACGCGCCGCGAATGCGACACAAACCGTTGTCCAGCACCACCTTGTCGCGCGCCTCCACACTGCAGCGGAAAGACACGACATCACCATCGACCCAGGCCTGGGTCGTGATGCGCTCTCCGGGATAGACCGGCGAGGTAAACCGAACATTGAATTGCTCAATGGCAGCCGGGTCGTAGTGACAGACCTTGCTCAGGATCTCCCGGCACGCAATGCCATAAGTGCACAGGCCATGCAGGATGGGCGCCTTGAATCCCACACGCACCGCCAGTTCCGGATCGGCGTGAAGCGGGTTCATGTCACCATTCAGCCGATACAGCAGCGCCTGGTCCGCACGAGTGTCGAACGCGGTCACCAGATCCGGAGCGCGCGTGGGCATGGCATGGGGAACGGGAGCGGGCCCAGAGTCGCCCCCCATACCGCCGTCACCTCTCGCAAAAATGCCCTGACACAAGGCATACAGCGCCTCACCGGTGCCGGCATCCTTGACTTGGGTATCCACATATACCAGCACGCCCTTGCCCTCGCCCTTGTCGTGCACGGCACTCACGTGGGAGGAGGCCAGCAGCCTGGCTGAGGCTGGCAGGGGCCGGTAGAGCTTCAGGGCCTGCTCGCCGTGGACGATCTTGGTGCGGTCCAGGCCCGCATTCAGCAGCAGGTTGGTACGAGAGACCACGCACGCGAGCGTGGGCACCACCTTCGGCGGCTCCTTTTCAAAGACGTACTTCAGCTCCTGCATGTCCAGAGGGTCACGCCCCATGCCGACGCCGAGTGCATACAACATCACGTCCTTGGGCTGGTAGGAAAAGCTCATGTCGTCGACGCGAAGAGCTTTCAGTTGTTCATAAGTCGTGGGCATGCAAGCTCCTGCGATCAAAGCGTTTCTTCGGTGCCGAAGATGAGCGTGGCCTGGCTGGACAAGGTGCCGCCGTTGCCATGCGCGAGTGCGACCTTGGCATCTTTGACCTGGCGTGCACCGGTGTCGCCTCGCAGCTGGCGCACGGCTTCGACCATGGTGAAGAGCCCGTACATGCCAGGGTGCGTGCATGACAATCCACCACCGTTGGTGTTCACCGGCAATTCGCCTCCGGGCGCTATGCGGCCGCCTTCCACGAATGCGCCGCCTTCACCCTTCTTGCAAAAACCCAAGTCTTCCAGAAAGAGAATGGGGTTGATCGTGAACGCGTCGTAGAGCTGCAGCACATCGACGTCTGCAGGCGTCAGCCCGGCGTACTCGAAGGCCCGGCGCCCGGAGTCCGCAGCGCCCGTGACCGTCAGGTCTTGCATGGCCATGATGTTGCGGTGCGTGGTTGCAGCTGCGCCGCCCAGCAGGTGCACCGGCTTGTGCCTTGTATCGCGAGCGCGGTCGGCGCGCGTCATCACAATCGCCGCGGCGCCGTCCGTCACCAGGCAGCAGTCGCGCACGCTCAAGGGGTCTGACACCATGCGGGAAGCCAACACCTCATCAATGCTGAGCGGGTCCCGTACGAAGGCCTCTGGATTGAGTTGCGCCCATGCCCGCGCGGACACCGCCACCTCCGCAAGCTGCCGGCGCGTGGTGCCGTACTGGTACATGTGCCGCGCCGCGGAAAGTGCGTAGGCAGAGATCGGGTAAGTAGGCTTGTACGGCCCCTCATACGGAAACGGCCTGGTAGGCGTGACCAGCCGACCCGCAGCACTGCGCTGGTTGCTTCCGTAGGCAATGAGTGCCACGTTGCACAGGCCTGCTTGCAGCGCCAGGGCCGCCACAATGGCATGGGTCTGAAAGGACGAACCACCAACCCGGTTGTTGTCTGTAATGGCCGGGTGGATGCCGAAATACTCCGACAGGCTGAGACCTGAGAACTGATCTTCTGGAAGTGCGACAAATAGGCCATCCACGTCCTTTAAAGACATGCCTGCGTCGTCCAGAGCGGCCAGGCTCGCACCCGCGGCCAACTCCAGTGCGGTGAACCCGGGGGCCTCTCCAAGGCCGAACGTTGCAGCGCCCACCACCGATGTTTTTCCTCTTGGAAACTGGCTCATGCTGCGTTCCCTTCCAGTGGAAAGAAGACCACAAGCGGCTTGTCGCCCTCTTGCACAATGCGCGCGGTCACGGACATGCCGATCTGCACGGCATCCGCCGCAATTCCGTCAACACGCGACATCATGCGTGGCCCCTCTTCGAGATCAATCAAGCAGACGTTGTAGGCTTGCGCGGGAGAGCGGGGACGAATGACGGTGGCGGAGTACACCGTGCCTTTTCCAGAAGCCTTCACCCACGTCAGATCCATAGCGCCGGTCACAGGTTCAGCCACGCGGGGGTAGAACACATAAGCACCGCTGCTGGCGCTGCGCTGGATCATGAAATGGCCTTCACGCAGAAACTGCTCGTACTCTGCGTCAGGTGACTGGGTTGGAAATGAGTGGCTTGGGTTCATCAAAGTTCTTTCCTGGATGAGCGGTGTTGAGGTTGGGGGCAGAGGCGCTGCGCAAGGCTTCGACAGGCTCAGCCCGAACGGTGGTGGGAGCACCCCTCCAAGCGGGAAAGAGGAGCCTGAACGCTGGCAGACTTGGCCGGGCCGGGGGAAGACTCAGCCCGGCCGGTCTCAGTCATAGCCTGAACCGAAACAGATTCAATTCGAACCGCGGTGGAATCGGCGCTGACGCTTGAGCCGTCACGGCGCGGGATCAATAAGTAATCCACTGCACAGACGCCGCTTTCGTAGACCAGCACCGGGTTAAGGTCTATTTCCTCAATGACATCCGGGTGGTCCGCCGCCAGACGCGATAGGCCCTGGGCCAGCGCCGCCAGTGCCTGCACATCGCCAGGTTGACCACCGCGCAGGCCTTCGAGCAGCGGATACCCTTTGAGCGAACGAATCAGCTCCTGTGCCTGCTCAGCCGACACGGGCACAGGCGAGAACGCCACGTCACGCAGCAACTCGACAAACACACCACCCAAGCCGACCATGAGCAAATGGCCAAAATCTGGATCGCGGGTAATGCCGACGACCATCTCCAGACCAGGGGGCATCATCTTCTGGATCTGCATCCCTTGAATACCGGCGTCCGGAACGGCGCGCGCGACGTTGGCCAGGACTCGGTCATAGGCACTTGCAAGCTCCTGGTCGTTCTTGACGTCGAGTGCCACCGCACCCACGTCCGTCTTGTGCTGCACCTGCGCTGACACAATCTTGAGCGCCACGGGGTAGCCCATGGCGTGGGCAGCGCGCATGGCGTCCTCCCTGGAAGACACAACGGTCTCAGGCGGCAAGGCAATTCCATAGGCTCTAAGGAGCTCAGCCTGCCGCCCTTGCGCCAACATCTCCCGACAACTTTCTTTTGATATGGGTGGCACGGCAGTGGCCTGATCCCGACTTGTCCGTTGAGCGTCCCAGCGGCGTCGAAACGCCCCGTAATCGCAGAGCGTCTTCAGTGCGAAGGCGGTGTCCCGCATTCCCAAGGCCATGCCACCCATCCGGGCAAGGGCGTCCAGGTTGTCCGCTGTCGCATAGGCTTGAGAATGGATGATCACGGGAAGCGAGGTCGAGGCCAGGAAGGGCTCGAGCGCAGGCTGCATCTGCTGGACGCGGTCCTTGGCCGCCAGGGACATGGCAATGACCACCGCGTCCATGTAATCGGCTTCCGTCATGAGGCGCAGGGCTTCAGCCAGCACCTCGCCATGGCCTTCGATCACACTCGCACTCATGTCCACGGGGTTGGCAATGCCGCCTATGGCGGGAATGGCCTGGGCCAAGCGAGCATGCAGGGCCTCGTCCGGCACCGGAAACTCCAGGCCCATGGCCGAACACACATCTGCCAGCCACACACCTGTTCCGCCAGATGTTGAAAGCACCGTGACACGGTTTCCCCGCGCCGGAGGCAGGCAAGCCAAGGCTTTGGTGGCCGTCAAGGCCTGATCAGAGTCTTCGGCCTTGATCACGCCATAGCGTTTGAAGGTGGCCTCATACGCCGTCATGGCGCCTGTCAGATGCGCAGTGTGCGAAGCGGCCGCCCGCGCTCCCGCGACCGAGTTGCCGACCTTGCAGAACACCAGAGGCACCTCGTGATCAGCCGCCAGTTGGGCAATGCGCGCAAAGCGGGCGCCGTCCTTCAAGCCTTCGACAAACATGAGGATGGGCCCGCTGCCGCCTTCCCGAACAATGTGCTCCACAAAATCCAGGCAGTCCAGATCAGCCTCATTACCGGTGGTCACCACATGCCTGCAAATCAAGCCTTGCTGCTTCAGTTGAGTGAACAGGCCAAAGCCGACGGCACCGCTCTGAGAGACCACACTGATGGGCCGTTGAGAGCCCCCCTGCCTGTGCTGCGGCGCAGCAAGGTGAATGGATGGACTGAAGTTTCCAGCCACGTTGTCCCGCACATTGAAGAAGCCCTCACAGTTCGGACCCAACACACGCATGCCGGTTTCCCGTGCTACAGCCGCCATGCGAGAGACCAGTTGCCGCTCGGCCTCTGTGCCGTGCGCAGCCCCTGCCGTGTACACCACGGCGTTCATGATGCCGGCGCTTGCGCATTCGCGCAGTACATCGGCCACAGCCTCTGCCGGCGTGGCAATCAGTGCCATGTCCGCGCGCTGTGGCAGCGCTGAAATGCTGGGATACGCTGCAAGCCCTTGCACTGTGGCATGCGACGGATTGACGGGCAGCAAGACGCCGTCATAGCCGCTGTCAATCAAGATACGCAGCATGCGTCCGCGTATCTTGGTCACGTCCTGAGACGCGCCAATCACGGCGATGCTCCTGGGATTTAGAAATGTCTCCAGCATGAGGCCTTCTCGAAAATCGGACTGCTGACATCAGCGATTCAACTTATGCGTTGAGTTCTTGCGGTCGATTGTGGGAAGGCCTGCGTGGATTGCCTAGAGGGATTTGGTGGCTTGGTTTTACAATGTAAAAGTCAATTCGTCCGCCTGAGTTTCATGATTTCCGCTCATCACCTGCGCGATGCGGAGGTGCTGCGCGTCATCTCTTCTTCAAGGTTTGCATGGCGACTACAGATACCCGCCGCTCTGGCACACAAAGCATCGAACGTGCTCTGGCCGTCATTCGCGATGTTGCAGCGCACCATCAACTGGGCGCCCGTTTGACCGACATCGCGGAGCGCTGCGGCATGGACATGGGCACTACCTGCCGCGTACTGGCATGCCTGGTGCGCGAAAACGTGGTGGAGCAGAGAGCGTCTGATAAGCGTTACCTGCCTGGCCAAGGCTTGTTTGAGTTGGGACTCACCGTGCCCGCTTACCGCGCGCTGCAAGAGGCCTGTCGCCAACCTATGGAGCGCGTGGCACGAAGGTTCAAGGGCGTGAGCTTTGTTTACCTTCGCAGTGGAACCGAGGTCGTGTGCGTTGCACGCTCAGACCACGTGCTCATTCACAGTGCCTGGGGACAACCCGGCACACGTCGCCCCATGCCGGCACTGGCTGCGGGCCTTGCGGTGCTTTCTCAATTACCTGAGGCTGAAGCCGACGCCATCGTCAAGGCCTACTTCAAACAACTGGCTCAGCAAAAAAGAGTCAATGCGGTGGAACGCCGGAGAATGGTGCAACGTTCACGCAAGCTCGGCTACGGATTCAATGATGGCAACGTGGCAAGAGGATTGGTTTCAGTGGCGGTGCCCATCCACAATCCGGAGGGCGTGCCATTCGCATCGCTTTCGGTCGTCAACATCGACAACCCCAGCTTCGCGCAAAGAGCAGATGACATCGCAGAATCGATGCGCAAGGATTCCTTGCTGATCACTCAGCGCCTGGCCACGCAGATGGATTCAAATCACCTTATTCAGGACGATTAGAACCAGCTTGCTTTCATAGAACACGGACCGTTCACGCCAAGCCTGGTGTCCCTGTCGTTAATGGTTTCTGAACACGCCGTATTCATTCATACCTTCCGAGTACTGTCCAACGGTGAGTGGCCTGCACAGCCTCCGCAGCTTGTTACCATGGCCGTTTCCCCACGCTTGAAAACACCATGCTCTACGCCACCCTCAAACTTGTCCACATCCTGTCCCTCATCGTGTGGATCGGCGGCATGGTATTTGCCCATTTCTTTCTACGCCCCGCCATCCAAACGCTGGAGCCAGCCGCACGGGTACGGCTGATGGCGGACGTGTTGCAGCGCTTTTTTAACGCCGTGCTGGTGGCCATCTTGCTGGTGCTGGGCTCGGGCCTGTGGATGATCGGTCGTGTCGCCAAACAGACGGTGCAGTCCGGTGGCAGTTTTTCCATGCCCCTGTCGTGGACCATCATGGCCACCCTGGGCCTGGTGATGATGGCCATCTTCGGGCACATCCGTTTTGCATTGTTCAAACGCCTGCAGCGCGCCGTTGTGGCCGCCGACTGGGCTGCGGGCGGCAAGGCGCTGGCCAGCATACGCACTTGGGTGGGCGTGAACCTGTCCATCGGGCTGGTGGTGGTGGTGATCACACTGCTCGCCTAAAACATAGCCTCCACGCTCCCCCGCAGCCGGGCGCCCCGCTTCGCGAGGTCCGCTGCCCCCCCGGAGGGGGTGCTTTTTATTTTGGGGCGGCCCGGCAATAAAACATACCCCCACGCTCCCCCGCTTCGCGAGGTCCGCTGCCCCCCGAGGGGGCACTTTTTATCTTGGGGCGGCCCGGCAATAAAAATGGCCCCCACACTGCCCCGCTCCGCGAGGTCCGCTGCCCCCCGAGGGGGTGCTTTTTATTTTGGGGCGGCCCGGCAATAAAAATGGCCCCCACGCTGCCCCGCTTCGCGAGGTCCGCTGCCCCCCAAGGGGGTACTTTTTATTTTGGGGCGGCCCGGCAATAAAAAACCGGCCTGCCCCTAACACAGGGCGAGCCACCCTGCTGGCACAGGGCATCCCGCGTGTTGAGACAATCGAGGGCTATGCATTCCTCCCGTTTCTTCAAGATGGCCCTGATTCTGGGTCTGCTCTCCGCGATTGGCCCCTTTGCCATCGACATGTACCTGCCCGCTCTGCCCGCCATTGGCCAGAGTCTGGGTGCCGACGTCAGCGCTGTTCAACTGAGCCTCACGGCTTTCTTCCTGTCATTGGGCGTGGGGCAACTCCTGTATGGTCCGGTATCCGACATGCTGGGCCGCAAGCCCCCCCTGTACTTTGGCCTGGTGGTGTTCACCGCGGCCAGCGTCGGCTGTGCGACGGCCACCAATATTGAGACATTGATCGCGTTTCGGTTTATCCAGGGCCTGGGTGCCGCTGCGGGCATGGCGATTCCACGCGCTGTCGTACGCGACCTGCACACTGGCAACGATGCTGCCCGGCTGATGTCCCTGTTGATGCTGGTGTTCAGCGTGTCGCCCATCCTGGCGCCGCTGGCGGGCAGTGCAGTGATTGCCGTCACAGGCTGGCGTGGTGTTTTCTGGGCGGTCACCCTGGTGGGATTGGCAGGGCTGGTACTGATCTACACGATGCTGGACGAAACCCGGCCTGTGTCCGAACGGGTGGAGAGCAACCTGGGCAGTGCGTTGCGCGCCTATGGTGTGCTGCTGCGCGACACCCATTACCTGGGCCTTGTCTTCATCGGCAGTTCCGCGATGGCAGGGTTTTTCGTCTACCTCGCAGGTTCACCCTTCGTGCTCATCAACCACTACGGCCTGACGCCGACGATGTACAGCCTGGCGTTCTCCGTCAACGCTGTGGCCTTCATTGGAGCCGCGCAGTTCACGGGCACACTGGGTGAGCGCTTCGGGCTGGTGCACGTGGTGAAGATGGCGGCCTCCGCATCGGGCGTGGTCATGTTCGCGATGCTGGCCTACTACCTGGCAGGCGGCGACCAGCTCGCAGTGCTGATGGTGCTTTACTTCATTGCCAGCGCCTTCATGGGCCTGGTGATCCCCACCACTTCGGTGCTCGCACTTGAAAAACACGGTGCTATTGCAGGCACTGCATCGGCCTTGCTGGGCACCCTGCAGATGCTGACGGGTGCGGCTGCAATGGGTGTGGTGGGTCTGTTCTCGAATGGCAAACCATTGCCCATGGTGGTGGGTATGGCCACCGGTGCCTTGATCGGTGTTGCACTCACGTGGGGCACGCTGGGTGGCACCCCCTCCAGCGCCCCGAAGCAGCAACACTGCTGAACCCGGCTGAGCAATCCCGTTTTTCCAACCACCTCGAAAGGGGTGGCTCTTGGAACGTGTTCAAGATCTCAGGAACTCCGCCACCTGCGCAGCCATTCCAAGCCACGTGAAGTGCCTCCCGGCGCAGCCCCTTCAGCCGGCCTGTACTCGCACCCCACCCAACCAGACCACGCGGTCTGCGCCGACACCTCGTCGATCCATTGAAACAGGTAGGGGTAGTTCAACTCACCCACATCGGGTTCATGTCGCTCCGGCACACCCGCGATCTGGAGGTGCCCGACATGACCGGATGAGAGGTAGCGACGAAGCTTGGAGGCCACATCGCCTTCCGTGATCTGGCAGTGGTAGAGATCCATCTGCATCTTGAGATTGGGCGCACCGACCTCCTGAACAATCGCATGCGCATCGTCCTGGCGGTTCAGGAAGAAACCCGGCATGTCGCGCAGGTTGATAGGTTCGATCAATACCTCCATGCCCAATTTGACCGCTTCTGCAGCGGCCCATCTGAGGTTGCTCACATAGATGGCGCGGGCCTCTTCTCGCGCCAGGCCTTCAGGCAACAGCCCTGCCATGCAATGAACGCGTGGGCATTGCAATGTTTCAGCGTAGCGCAGGGCCAGATGAACCCCTGCGCGAAATTCTTCCTCATGGCCCGGCAAGCAAGCGGTGCCTCGCATACCCCCATTCCACGCAGGGTCCACGCCCGCGGCATCCCACCCGCCGGCCGGCGCGTTGAACAAGACCTGCTGCAAACCAAATTGCTTGAGTCGTGCGCTCAGGGTGCCAGGTTCGTATCCGTAGGGAAAGAGGTATTCGACACCCTCAAAGCCATCGCGCGCGGCGGCTTCGAAGCGATCCAGAAACGGCAGCTCCGGATAGAGAAAACTCAGGTTGGCGGCAAAGCGTGGCATAGGGTGTGCAGGGCCTGTTTGAGACGATAAGTCAACCGCGCTAGGCCTCAAGGCGCCAGTTGGTGGAAAACTCGAATCGATCGACTGGGTAGACGTTAAGGGAAACGGACAAGAGATGCTCGGCCTGGCCCAGGTAGTAGCGCCGAACAAACAATCCGGGTGAGCCTGCTTCGACGCCCAGGATTCGGGCGCTTTCCTCGGGCACGCCGATCGCTCCCACGACCTGCTGAGCTTCAAAGATCCGCTCCCCGCCAAATTTTTCCACCAAGCCATAAATCCAGGCATCTCCCTCTTCCAGGGCATGTTGAATGCCGTCGCACTGAGGGCGCACAAAGATGCGCATGTGAACGATCGGTTGACCACCCCCCGCGGGAAACCTGCAGGTATTGAGCTCCAGCCACCGCTCCTCGAGCTCACAGCGCAACAGGCGTGCCAAGGCCTGGTCTGCGTGCACCCAGCGGGAGCCCAGGTATTTCAGCGTTGTTTGCTGGGCATAGGCCATGAGGTCTCGCAGTGACGACATGGACGCCACGTACCGGGCTTCCAGCTTTTTCGCCAGCACGCGCGTGCCCACCCCCTGCTGCCGCGACAGCAGGCCTTGCTCGCACAGCAGGCGTACGGCCTCGCGCACCGTATGGCGGGAAACCGCAAAGCGCTGGCACAACTGTGGCTCAGGGGGAAGCAATGTGCCCACGGGAAACTGCCCCGCCGCGATCTCTCTGGAAAGGATATCGGCGACCTGGACGTAGCGAGGGGCATGCTGGTGCAAGAGCCCGAGTTCAGTGGGACGGTTCATGGCTCAGGAGCCTAGCAGAGCATGGGAGTCCCCAGCCAAGGTATTGACGGCGTGCCAGATGCCACGTTAACATCCGAACGTCCGTATGTTTAAAACAAAACTGGTGAGCCTGTCCTGGCGCTCGCCCCCAAGGAGACAAGATTGAACCTGCGCGTTGCCCAGCGGCTTCTGATGGCCGCGACCCTGGTTGCCAGTTCGTTCGCCCTGGCTCAGGGCTACCCCGACAAACCCATCAAGCTGATCGTGCCGTACCCGCCGGGCGCCTCGACGGATGTCACAGCCCGCCTGATCGGTCAGAAGGTCTCGGCCTTGCTGGGGCAACCGGTGATCGTCGACAACAAGGGCGGCGCCAGCGGCAACATCGGCACCGAATTTGTCGCCAAGCAGCCGGCGGATGGGTACACCTTCATGCTGGGTACCGACGCCACGCACGCGGCGAACTCCTATCTGGTTGCCAAGGCCACCTTCAATCCACTCAAAGACTTCACGCCACTCGGGCTGGCCGCCATGAATCCCATCGTCCTGGTGGTCCATCCTTCAGTGCCGGCGCACAACCTCAAGGAATATGTGGAAGGGGTGCGCTCGGGCAAGATCGCCAGCGCTTTCGGTTCCTCCGGCACGGGATCCCCGCATCAGCTTGCAGGGGAATTGCTCAAGAGCCGCACCAAGGCCCCCCTCCTTCACGTTCCTTATCGTGGCGGCGGACCGGCAGTGACCGATGTCCTGGGCGGGCAAATTCCCGCCATTTTTTCGAGCGTCATCTCGGTACTTCCCTACATCCAGGCCGGCAAGCTGCGCGCCCTGGCCGTCACGGATGGAAAGCGCTACGCGGGGCTTCCCAATGTCCCCACTATCGGAGAAACCTACGATGGCTTTGACGTGCCCTCCTGGCTTGCCTTCTTCGGTCCGGCCAAGCTGCCCGAAGCGATCGCACAGCGCCTGAGCGGTGCGATCAGCACGGCGCTGCAAGACCCCGAGATCAAGGCGAAGCTGGATTCCAACGGCTTGGTCGTCCCCTCGGATCCAAGCCCCAAGGCCCTGGCGGAATTGCAGCAGCGCGATTACACCCTCAAAGGGAAAATCATTCGCGAAGCAGGCGTTCAGATCGAGTGATGGGTTTTTATCAACCGATATGAGCAGCACCTTATCCAAACCGTCCACTGCCCTGCCGCTTCAGGGCATCGTGGTGATCGAATTCGGCCACAGCGTGGCGGCTCCTTTTGCGGGTCAGGTGCTGTCCGAGCTGGGCGCGGAAGTCATCAAGATCGAAAAACCCGATGGCGATGACGCCCGCAAGTGGGGCCCGCCGTTCGTCGATGGCGCCGCAGCCACCTTCCAAGCCCTCAACCGCAGCAAGCAATCCATCGTCGCCAACCTTAGGGACGCGAGCGATCGCCAAGCCTTGATGGCGCTGATCCTCGAGAGGGCGGACGTCGTCCTGCAGAACCTGCGGCCAGGGCAGGTCGACTCACTGGGCCTGGGCAGCGAGGCCCTGCTGCGCTTGAAACCCTCACTGATCTATTGCAACCTCGGGGCGTTTGGCGCCAAGGGGCCGTTGGCAGGCCAGGCTGGGTACGACCCGCTGATGCAGGCATTCGGCGGCATCATGAGTGTGGTGGGGGAGGAAGGCTGGCCTTCGGTCCGCGTCGGGCCGTCCATCATCGACATCGGCACCGGGATGTGGGCCGTGATCGGCATCCAATCGGCGCTGCTGCGACGCCACGCGAGCGGCTCAGGAGGGGTGGTGGATGTCTCGCTTTTCGAAACAGCCGCCGCCTGGATGACCATGCCCGCCGCTCAATACCTGGCCTCAGGGGAGATGCCCCGCAAGGTGGGTTCCGGGCAGGTCGGCATCGTGCCTTACCGGGCCTACCGTACCAGCGACGGGGAACTGGTGGTTGCCGCTGGCAACAACAAGCTCTTCGCCAGCCTCAGCAAGGCGCTTGGCCACCCGGAATGGGCCGCGCAGGAGCGCTTTGCCACCAATCCGGAGCGGGTGCGCCACGCCGCCGAACTGTATGGCCTGATTGAAGAGCAGATGCACACCCAGAGCACGGCGCACTGGGCAGCCAGGCTGGAAGCCGAGGGCGTGCCCAATGCGCCGGTTCAAAACGTCCAGCAGATGCTCGAGCATGAGCAGACCCAGGCCCTGGGAATTCTTCAGCAGGTGCCCGGCTCCAGCATTCCTCTCATCGGCTTGCCTTTGAGCTTCGACGGCAAGCGTCCTCAGTCTCGTGGTGCATCGCCCGCTCTGGGAGCCGATACCGATCGCCTCTTCAACAAGACTCCGAGCGCACCATGAGCACCTCTATTCCTCCGTACCAGACACTTTTGCTGGACACGCCCGCGCCCCATGTTCTGAGCGTCACCCTGAATCGGCCCGACGCCCTCAATGCCATCAGCACCCAGGTCGGGCGCGATCTGTTCGACTTGTGGACACGGCTGACGGTAGACGCCGGGCAGATCCGCTGCGTGATTCTGACGGGCGCGGGCGAGCGGGCGTTCTGTGCCGGCGGCGATCTCAAAGAGCGCAACGGCATGAGCAACGAAGACTGGCGCCTGCAGCATGAGCTCTTCGAGCGCGGCTTCATGGCGCTGGCCGAATGCCCCATCCCCGTGATCGCGGCGGTGAACGGCCATGCCTATGGCGGCGGCTGCGAGACCGTGCTTGGCTGCGATTTTGTCTATGCAGTCAAGACGGCCAGGTTCGCACTTTCGGAGGTCCGCCTGGGCATCATGCCTGGCGGCGGGGGAACGCAAACCCTCGCTCGAGCCGTGGGAGAGCGCCGGGCCAAGGAACTAATCTTCTCAGCTCGGCCGTTCTCTGCCGATGAGGCGCAGTGCTGGGGCCTGGTCAATCGTGTGCTGGACGATATTCCTTCGTTGATGGCGGCAGCGCTGGAAACCGCGAACACCATTGCGAGCAACGCGCCGCTGTCGGTCAGGCAAGCCAAGAAGTCCATCCACTACGGGCTGCAGACCGATCTGATGACCGGCTACCGATTTGAAATCGAAGCCTACAACCGCCTGGTCGTCACCGAAGACCGGCTGGAGGGCGTACGCGCCTTCAATGAAAAACGCGCACCGGTCTTCCGGGCCCGTTGAAAGAGGCTCGCATGACAAATTCGTACTCATCCGGGCCGGAGGTCATGGTTTGCGAGGTCGGGCTGCGCGATGGCCTGCAGATGTTCAATGCCCTGTTCCCGACCGCGGAAAAACTGGCCTGGATTCAAGCGGAGTCGGCGGCAGGCGTGCGCGAGATCGAGGTCACATCTTTTGTTCCGCCCAAGCTGGTACCTCAGTTCGTCGATGCCCAGGAGGTGGTGCACGGGGCGCTCGCCATCCCTGGCTTGTGCGTTGTCGCGCTGGTGCCCAATCTCAAGGGGGCCGAGCGTGCTATCGAGCTGGGCGTGCACAAGCTGAACTACGTGATGTCCGTGAGCCGTACGCACAACCTCAGAAACGTTCGGCGCGAACGCGAGGAATCGCTGGCCGATTTCAAGCGGATCGCCGATCTCATTCGCGCGCTGCCCGAACATCGCCGCCCTCGTTTGCTCGGCGGCCTTTCGAGCGCATTGGGGTGCGGCTATGAGGGGCGCGTCCCGGTGGCGGATGTCCAGCGCTGGGCGGTGGCCTATGCCGAAGCCGGTGCCGACGAAATCATGATTGCGGACACCGTCGGTTACGCCGACCCTGTCCACGTCAAGGAAGCCTTTCGCGCCGTGATCGCCGACGTGGGCACCTTGCCAGTCTCGGCGCACTTCCACGATACGCGCGGACTGGGACTGGCCAACGTCGCGGCGGCACTGGAATGCGGCGTGCGCCGGTTCGATGCTTCGCTCGCCGGACTGGGTGGCTGCCAGTTCGTGCCGAGCGCGACCGGAAACATCGTGATGGATGACCTGTGCTTCATGCTCGATGCCATGGGCATGCGAACGGGCGTCGATCTGGAGAAGCTGGTCGCCGTCAGGGAGATCGTGGCCCGGAATCTGCCGGGCACACCGCTCTACGGCAAATTGGCCGGAGCCGGCCTGCCGGTGAATTATCACGCCGGCGCCACAGCGGCCTGAAATACCGCTTTGAACTCCTTCAACCCCCTTCAAGAGATATGGCCATGAGCACAGACATCGAAAGCGTCCACGTTCCGCTGGGCGAGGACTATCCAGATATTCGGGAAGGCGTGCGCCGGATCTGCGCCGATTTTCCCAATGCCTATTGGCGTGACATCGACAAGCAGGAGGCCTACCCGACCGCGTTCGTACAGGCCATGTCGGACGCGGGCTACCTGGCATCGCTGATCCCCGAGGCCTACGGCGGCGCAGGCTTGCCGCTGCGGGCGGCGGGCGTGATTCTCCAGGAATGCCATGCCAACGGTTGCTATGCGGCTGCGGCACACGCGCAGATGTACACCATGGGAACCCTGCTTCGCCACGGCAGCGAAGAGCAGAAGCAGCAGTACCTGCCCAAGATCGCCACCGGTGAGCTGCGGCTGCAGGCCTTTGGCGTCACAGAGCCCACCACCGGCACTGACACCACGAAACTCAAGACCAAAGCAGTGCGGGACGGCGATCACTATGTGGTCACCGGCCAGAAGGTGTGGATTTCCCGCGCCTTGCACTCCGATCTGCTGCTGCTGCTGTGCCGCACGACGCCGGTGGACCAGGTGGTGAAGAAGACCGACGGCCTTTCGGTATTACTGGTCGATCTCCGCGCAGCCCGGGGCAACGGGCTGGAAATTCGCAAGCTCGATGCCATGATCAACCACAACACCACCGAGCTGTTCTTCGACGGCCTTCGCGTCCCGGCGGCGAACCTGATCGGCCCCGAGGGAAAAGGTTTTCGCTGCATCCTGGACGGCATGAACGCGGAGCGCATTCTGGTGTCCCACGAGTCGATCGGTGATGCCCAGTGGTTCATCCGCACGGCGTCTCAATACGCCAGCGAGCGCATGGTGTTTGACCGTCCCATAGGACAGAACCAGGGCGTGCAGTTCCCGATCGCGCGCGCCTATGCCGAGATGCAGGGCGCGGAGATGATGCTGCGCAAGGCCGCTGCGCTTTTCGAAGCCAATCTGCCTTGTGGAGAGGATGCCAATATCGCCAAGCTGCTGGCTTCAGAAGCCGCCTGGCATGCCGCCGAAGCCTGCATGCAGACACACGGTGGCTTTGGCTATGCGCGCGAATACGACGTTGAGCGTCGCTGGCGCGAGTCCCGCATTCAGCAGATCGCCCCCATATCGACCAATCTGGTCCTGGCATACATCGCTGAGCACGTGCTCGGCATGCCGCGCTCCTATTGAGACACGACCAGGCGGATTATTCGAGCGCGAAGCTTTGAACCACTATTCGCCACTCAAGACCGTCATCGTGACACTCTGACCTTTCGTCAGCGCCTCGGATCCCACCGCTTCCTGAGACACCGCATGTCAATCACAAGCTCACCAACGCCGCCGCCAGGATTGACCGCACGCCTCGGCGCATTCATTGCCGACACGCCTTCGCGACAGGCTTCAACGCGCCTGCAGACGATGGTGCGAAATGGATTCGTTGACACGGTGGCGACGATGATCGCTGGTCGAGCGGCGCCGGTGGTCCTGATTGCACGGCGGTGGGCGTCGTTGCGGCAGAACACCCGCAACGCCCAGGCGCATGCCCTGCTCGGCTGGGCGCCCATGAGCGCCCGAGACTCCGCTTTGGTCAATGGCGTGGCGGCCCACGCGCTGGACTACGACGACGTCGGCCTGCAGGGCCACCCCAGCGCGGTTCTGGTGTCCGCCCTGCTGGCCGAAGGCGAGCGCCTGGGAGCCAGCGGAAACGCCCTGCTCAATGCCTATGTGACCGGGCACGAAGTATGGGCCGAATTGATTTCGCGCGACCAGGATCTTCACCATTTGAAGGGCTGGCATCCCACAGGCATCTTCGGCACGCTAGGCGCGGCCGCTGCAGTGGCGGCGCTGCGGGGACTGGATGCGCAGCGCGCCGCTCACGCCTTGGGCCTGGCCGCGAGCATGGCAGCGGGCCTCACCGCCAACTTCGGCAGCATGGCCAAACCGTTTCATGCCGGCCAGGCAGCCGCGCACGGCATTGACGCCGTTGATCTGGCCGAAGCGGGCATGACCGCGGCGCCCGACGTCCTGGAGCACCCCACGGGGTTTCTGACTGCCGTTTCGGCAGGTGGGCAGGTCAACCGGGAGCCGCCTCCCGCCGACTTCGGCGCGCCTGCTCGACTGGAATCCCTGGGCCTCACCGTCAAGAAATACCCCATGTGCTTTGCCACCCACCGGGTGATCGACGCGGCGCTGGATCTCGTCACGGCGCACGACATTTCGCCCACTCAACTGGTCGCCGCGGAAGCCACGGTCGGCTCCGCCCAAGCGTCGATGCTTCGCAACGCCCGGCCCCGCAATGGACTGGAGGCCAAATTCAGCCTTCAGTTCGCAGTCGCAGCACCCTTGGTCGCTCGCGCGTGCGGCCTCGGACAGCTTGAAGACACCTTCGTTCAGCGACCCGAGGTTCAAGCCATCTTCGAGAAATTGAGTATTCGCACTGTGAACACCTCGCACCCGACGGAGCCGACACTCGCGGCCAGCGACCGGCTGGTGTTGCAGCTCAGCGATGGGCGGCGGTTGGACAGCGGTGAAGTTTTCGTGGCCCGGGGCGAAGCGAGCGCCCCGCTGAGCGAGCAAGACCTGGCGGCCAAGTTTCACGACTGCGCACGCGGCGTCGAGTCGAGGGCACGCGCCGCACTTCTCGATTCCCTGCTGAACCTGCCTGAAGCCCCGTCTGTTGCTCAGATCGTGCAAGCTGGACGCGCGTGCAAGCTTTGAGGTCGTTCAGGGGGATTGGCCCACGCTGATCGGGGCCCGGGGAATTTTGTTACCGTAGGCCCTATGCAAGACACGCCTACCCCCGCCCACCTGGCTGCCACGCAAGCCATTGATGCAGACCACGCCCTGGTCGCGGAATTTGCCCGTGAACATGCGCGCGGCGCGACCGACCGCGAACGCGCTGTCGCCCTGACCCATGCCGTGCGCGACAGTTTTCTCTACGACCCCTACCGCATCGACCTGTCTCCTGTGGGCATGCGTGCGAGTACGGTACTCACCAACGGCTACGGCTGGTGCGTTCCCAAGGCTGCATTGCTGGCAGCGGTGTGCCGCGCCGCAGGCATTCCCGCGCGCCTGGGTTTTGCGGATGTGCGCAACCACATGTCCACGGAGCGCATGCGACAGACCATGAAGACGGATATGTTCATCTGGCATGGCTACGCAGACATCTGGATCGATGGTGCCTGGCGCAAGGCCACGCCCGCCTTCAACCTGAGTCTGTGTGAAAAGTTCGGCCTGCACCCGCTGGATTTTGATGGCGAGCAAGACTCCATCTACCATGCGTTCGACAAGGCGGGCAATCGGCACATGGAGTACACCAATGATCGCGGCAAATTCGACGATCTTCCTCTTGCACTGATAGACGCAGATTTTCGAGCGACCTACCCCAACTGGCTGCGCGAAGCGGGTCTTCAGAGCGAATTGGCCAAAAGCGATTTTCTGGCCGATGTAGACAAAGAGACCCAACCCGGCCAGTGAGCCCCCTCTCTCAGCGCAGCCCGCGCGCTGACGCGCGGGCATGCTCTCAAGCCCGGTCCATCAACCGCGGCGGCGTTGCTGCAGAACCGCCAGGCCGCACAACAACATCGCCATCAGCCAGAGAGTCCATTGGCCCATCGTAGGTACTGATGCAATAGTGCCCACACCCCCCGGCCCCGCCAGCGGCACGCCGACGACTACAGGGTCCACGATGGTGCCGTTAATGCTCAGATCAGCATCTCCATTGGCTCCATCCGTCAAACTGTAGGTCACGGTCTGGCCGTGGATGGTGGCAGGTATCGTGTACCAGTGGTCCGCAGCGTTGTCGTGCGTAGGCCCCCACTTCCAGAGCTGGGCCCCCGCCGGCAAGGCCTGCGGATAGGTGAGGGTCAAGGTCAGGCCACCGCCATCGCCGCAGCCATTGGCCGTGAACGAGAGCAGGTCAGTGAACATCTGCCAGCCGGCAGGTGCCGCAGCGGGCAGGGTGCTCGTCAGCGCAGGCACGCCAGAAAGACGGCATGTGGTCTGGCTGAACTGCCCGCCCAGATCACCGGCGGTGCCGGTCAGGGGAAGTGTGAACTGCTCAGGCGGCACGGCACCCAGATTCAGGCCTATCACCATGGGGTTGTGGTCGCTAGCTCGGTATGGGTCCGCCGCGTAGAAGCTGCTCTGCTGGGCCACGCTCTTGAACTCCAGGTTGTAGTCCAGGATGACGGGTTCCTCGGCATTGATGTTCCACTTGTAGACCCCTGCAATCTGGCCGCTGCTGGCGAGTGCATTGCTGGCAAAGATGTGGTCGAGCGACCCCCACAGGCCATCGAACGAATAGGAGTATCCGGTCGACACCTTCTTGTAACCACCACTGACCAGGTCCGTCACAACCTTCTCTGCACCGTAGGCATTGAAGTCACCCACCATGAGTACATCCGCATCAGCATCGCCCGTGGGGTTGGTCGCAAGCCATTGGAGCAGTTGGGCCACCGCGCGTTCGCGGGCCACGGTGCTGGCACCTTGGCCATCACCAGCGTTCTCGCCTTGCAAGGGCGTGCCGCTGCCTTTGGACTTGAGGTGGTTCACCACCACGGTGAACTTTTCCCCGTCGGCCAGTGAAGAGAAGGTCTGCGCAACCGGTACGCGGTTGCCGTAGGTCGTGCCCACAAACGCATCGTAGGTCGAGGTACTTGGCGTGGCCGCTGCCCCCACGGGTGTTACTTTGCCAGGCTTGTAGATGATGGCCACCATGATGGCGTCTGTACCACTATCGGCCTGCTGAACGAAAGCAAAGGTGCCAGGGCCCGCGATGGCGTTCAAGGCATCCACCAGAGATTGAATGGCGCTCTTGCCGTTATGGGGAGTGCTGTCCGTGGGGTTGGAAAAACCGTTGTTCTGGATTTCCATGAGGCCATAGACGTCGGCGTCCATCTCCAGCAGTTGAACCACCAGTTTGTCGAGTTGACGCTGATACTCGATTTCATTGGATGCGCCGCGCGCTGCAATGCTGCCGCCGCCGTTGGCAACAAAGCTCCTGGTTCCCAGGGTACTGAAGAAGTTCAGCACATTGGTGGCTGCGACCTTGATCTCCGCTGCGCGCACGCTCGCCGGGAAGTCCGCCACGGTAGGGCGCGCTTGGGCCGTGAAGTTGGGCACCACGCCCGCAACCGGCTGGATGCGGTAGTTGGTCTCATGCGCTGCGGGTTGGGGGTGCGCATTGGAACCGCTGTTGGTATCGCTGCTAGCTTGCCAGACGAACTGATCGAGGATGCCTACGATGCGGTCGGTGTAGTCACCCGCACGCAGAGGATTGCCGGCGGTGAGCGCTTGGCCGCCGCGTCCCACCAGGCCTGTTACAGGGTTTTGTCCGCCGGTGGCGTCGTCCAGGAGAATCTGGCTGAGCTTGAGCCGCTCGTTGTCGGCGTCAAAGCCCGATGTGCTGGGGGCGTTGGTTTCCGTGAATTGAAGCTGCAGCTCGTCCGGCGCCAGCGTCACCTGACCGTAACGGCCCAGGTTGTAGTTGTCCGTGACTACCAACCTGCCATTGGGCTTGGCAGAAACCACCTCCACAATCATGCCTTCGTAGCGTTCCCAGACGTCCATGCTGGCTATAGGCAGCGTGATCCTGACCGGGGCGGGCAAGCTTCCGCCCGTGTACACCACGGTATAGGTGTGGGGGCCGGTAAGCTCGGTCAAACCCCGGTACTCAGTCACTCGTCCTGTCACCTGATAGGTCGTGCCCACTGGGCAAGCGCCACCCCTCATGAAAGGGGGCAGGTTCTCCAACTGCGATCCGTAGTACACGAACACGCCTTCGGAGGTCGCAGCATCGCTGTCCATTTCTTCCGCTCGCGTCGCTTGCAGCGTGAAGCCCGTCATGCCTGGCTGGCACCCAGTCAGCATGCCCTGAATCGTGTAGTTGTTGCCATTGCCAGCCAGTGCGCTGGCCGCACCGCTGCCTTGAATGCTTGAAATCTTGAAAAAGCTGGCGTTGGGATCGTCGTTGCGTATCACGCCGTTGGCGGCCGGCGTGGTGATAGTGCCTGCACTGGGGTTGCTCAGAGTGACGGTGAAAGTCTCGTCAAGTTCGCTGGCAGTGTCGCCCACCACCAGGACCGTAACTGTCTTGGTCGTTTCGTTGGCAGCAAACGTCACGGTTCCGCTGGGCAGGGCGCCACCAAAGTCCGCCGCGTCGGCGGGATAGGTGCCGCTGCCAGTGACCGCATAGCTCACGGTGGCAGCACCCGTCGTCACGCCTGCGCGGGTCACAGTGAACGTAAAGGCGCTCGTGCCGCTTTGGCCCTCGCTTCGATCGGCATCCAGCGCCGCAATGGCAAAGGTGGGGCCAGTCGGCGGGGCGCCGCCCTCCATGGTGAAGTCATCAATGGCCAAGCCGTGGTCATTGCCAGCGTCGTTGGTCTCTACCCACCTCAACCATATGGTTTGCCCCGCCTGCCAGTTCAGCCCAGACAAGGTGCCACTGACGGCCACACGCCCTGCCACATTGCCGTCAACCGCAGCGGCACTCGCGCCCGTCACAGGTGAATCCCACGATAAGGAGTTGTTCCAGGAGGTGACGCCCGCCAGGTTGCCGTCCGAGCTGATGCCGTACTGCAACGCCATTGGCTGGGCGCTGGTGTTCCCGCCATTGCGCCACTGCTCACCATTGAAGGCGATGTTCAAGGTGTTGACCGTGGCGCCCGAGGTGTTGGTGGCGGCCAGGGCGATAAAGCCGCTTAGCGATCCGGAGCCCACGCCGCCCAGCGCTCTGTCCGTGTTGCTGCCGGTACCGAAGCTGTAGAACGCACCGCTGTTCGATGCGCCATCGCCCGCGCGGTAAGTCGCAATGGCGTCCAGCGCCGTACTGTAGAGATACCAGCCCTCTATGGTCGTGCCTTGCGACCAGGCATTGGCTGTGCCCGTCGCGCTGAGCGCGTCGAAATTTTGCGAATAGCTGCCGGTGAATGCGACAGGCCCCGCTTGCGCGGCAGCCGTCATGCCCAAAAGGGCGGTCAGTGCCAGCGCACCTGCAGCGCGCGGCACCAATTCAAAAATGGTAGCTCTTGTGTACATGAGATGGTCCTCCTCCTCGGCCACGGCATAGGTACGCCGTTGGGCTCGGTGAATGTCCATTTGTCGCATCCCAACGTGAAAAGCCGGTGTCATGTGCGCGGCAAATGCGTGACAGCCACACTCTGGTGCATGAAGATGCCAAGCTGGAGCTTGGCGCTCCCAGGGGGGAGACACTTTCAGCACGACCGCAGTGCCGCGGGATCCCACGGCGGGTAAGTGGTGGCGATCCTAAAGGGGCCCCCAGTCCTGAATTCGCTTTGGGTATTTCCTGGGAGCGCCAAGCTCCAGCTTGGCATTGCAGCGCTTGCGGTGACCTCGAAATTGCCAAGCTGGAGCTTGGCGCTCCCAGGGGGAAGGCACTTTCAGAACCACCGCCGTGCTCAGATAAGGCGCCACTCCATCCGACGCGTTCACTTCGCTAGGTGTGCTTGGGCAAAGTTTCGCGAGTGATGCGGCGAGCCGTGAACTCCTTGCCCAGCAAGGCTGCTGTCGCCCGCAGCGCGGCGATGACCTTGGGCTCATGCGCCTCAAGGGCAGGCAAATAGGTCTGCACCGCAATGCCGCATGACACCTGCCCGTTTTCGTCGAATATGGGCAGGGCGCAGCTACCAATGCCCACGTGCTGCTCCGACGCGGTGCGCGCCAGTCCATCTCGCCTGATTTTCTTCAGCGCATCCGACAGACTTGAAAGCGTGGTGTTCGTATGCGGCGTGAAGACCTCATAGGGTTCCGGACCCAACCAATACGACCAGCTGTCCTCGGGCTCATAAGCCACCAGCAGCCGGCCCAGCGCTCTTGAATGAATGGCGAGCGCTGTGCCCAGCTGCACGTCATAGCGGACGGAACCCCCAGCGTCGTACCGATCGCCATAGACCAGGGTTCTCTGGGTTCGGTCCAGGTACCCGAAAGCCACCGTCATTTTCAGCTCTTCACTGACCTGCCGCAATCCATCTCGAATCAGCCGGCTGACCGAATCCAGAGACATCAGCTGAAGGCCCAGACGGAACGAACGAGACCCCAGTTCGAACCCACTGTCCACTCGGCGCACATAGCCCAGGGAAACAAGCTCATTGAGCAGCGCCAACGCACTCGGCTTGGGCGTGTTGAGCAGCGTGCTCAGCCGGGCCAGGGAGTACGGCGCTTCGGGGCTGGCCAGTGTCTGCAGCAAGCTCAGCACGCGATTGACGGCCATAGGGCCGGCCCGAGCGGTCTTGCTTTTCACATATTCACTGGTTTGATCGCTGTCTATTCGCATATGTAAATATTAAACCAGCTTTCTTACGTCGTACAAATAGATATTTCACTGCATTTTTACTCTAAGCTTAGGTGTTTTCCCTGAACCCATGAAACCTCAGACCGCTATAAGCTCTTGTTTCCAAAACGGAATAAACATTCACATATGGGTACGAAACTGAAGGCTGCCTACGCCGGGAGCTTCGCGAGGCAGGCCCCACCACCAATCGGCGCATGCTCCAGCCTGTGTCGGCCACGCGGCTGCCAGCCATGAGCGCCCTTGAAGTCACCCCTATCGGCGAGACCTTCGGCACTCGCGTGCGCGGCGAGCAGCTTCAACAGCTCCGCGCCTATCCAGAAGATGTTCAAACCATCCAAAAGTTGCTCAGTCACCGCGGCGTGGTGGTGCTGTCTGGAGTGAGCATCAATGCCGAGCAGTTTGTAGATCTCGGTCAATTGTTTGGCGCCGTGAGACCCGCGCGCATTCAGGACAAATCCTTGTCCCCACCCGCGAGTGAGTACGTGTTTGTGGGACGGCGAACGGCCGACAACATCCCCACCCAGCTGACGCGTGCAGACGTAGCCCACATCTGGCATGTGGACTACAGCACGGCAGGTCCCATCCCCAAACTGGCCGCGCAATACACAGTGAATGTGAACCAGGGAGGAGGCTGGCTGAGCTTCACGGACATGCGAAAGGCCTACGCCAGCTTGCCTAGGGAAACTCAGGAAAAGCTGCGTGGCTTGGGCGCGGTCCATTACGAACACCCCGTGGGGGTCGATGTCGAGCCCCCGGGTCAGGCAGTCGCTCTGACTTGGCAAGAACGCCACAAGGGAGCCATCCATCCGCTCGTCATGAACGATGCGTCGGGCATTCCCATGCTCTGCCTGCCCGCCAGACCAGACAGCCCGGTTCAAGGCATGGATGAGAAACAAAGCGCAGAGTTCCTCCAACTTCTGTGGTCACACGCCCTGTCCCATGGTGAGCCATGGGAAATCGAACCCCAAACCGGCGACATCGTTATCTGGAACAACCACGCCATCGCTCATAAACGCTCGGAATGGCCATTGGAAAAAGAAAGACTTGTATGGTTTATCACGACCCACTGAACATGAAACCCCTCGTCCCTGCTGAAGACAAGCTTCCCGAAATGAACCGGAGAAAAGTCATGGGATGGATGGCCGCTGCGGGCACTTCCATGGCACTTCTGCCCGGAACCTCCCTTGCTCAAATGGGCGGCGAAGTCTTCACGCTGCTGGTGCCTTTCGCACCTGGTTCACCGCCGGACGTGTTCAGTCGCCTTTTTGCAGAAAAGCTGTCCAAGCGCATGGGTCGACCTGTGGTGGTGTCCCTCAAGCCTGGGGCAAGTACCACCATTGGCACGACGCTCGCAGCGCGCTCGAAACCGGATGGCCAGATGATGCTGTACGCCACTAACTCTTCCATCACGGCAGCGCCAGGTCTGTTCAAGAAGCTGCAGTACGACCCGGAAAAGGATTTTTCTGCGGTCACCGTCATGCTCGAATCTGTCTTCTGCATTCTGGTGCGCCCTGAAGACGCACGCCTCGGAGTGGAAGGCCTTGCCAAACGTATCCGTGCCAACCCGCCTGACAATGGAATGGGCGGCGGAAGCACGACGGCAGAAGTCGCCCACCGGCTCTTCGAGAAAGCCATCGGAGTGTCTTATCCCTATGCCCGGTACAACTCCAACTCGCTCTACACAGACCTCATGGGCAAGGTGCTCCATGCCGCCTGGTGCCCCATGAGCACGGCGCTGAACTTTGGCCAGAAGAACAATCTGCACATCATGGCGATCACAGGCGCCAAGCGCCTGCCCCAGTTCCCCAACATACCCACCATTGCAGAGACCTTCCCCGGTGTCGCCGTGGACAGCTGGAGCGGCTTCTTTGTTCCATCGGGCACACCACGTCCTCTGGTGGACAAACTTTGGGAAGATGTTCACGCCGTTTTGCTGGACCCAGAAATTGTGGAGCGGGGCAAATCCGAAGGCAATCGCGCGCTCAATCTCAACCCTCAGCAGTCAGACGAGTACGTGAAGAAAGACTTCCCGAAATGGCGCGCCCTGTTCAAGTCCGCGAACATCGAACCCGCTTGATAGCGGGCGAGAGGCACGTTTAGTGCCGAGCTCGAAGGACCTGCTCGGCCGCCAGACCTAACGCCAGGATCTCTCGGTCTCTGCCGCCCGCACCGGCCAGCATCAGGCCCACGGGTGGCTCACCCTGCGCGTGGCATGGCAATGAAAGCGCACAGCCATCCAGGAAGTTGATGAATGTGGGGTTGCGCAAGATGAGTCCATTGGCTGCAGCATAGGCCTCGTCGCTAGATTGCAGCTCAGCGATAGACGGGGCAATCACCGGCACGGTGGGCAAAAGCATCGCATCAAAGCCGGCAATGCGCGTCTCGACCTGGGAGATCCAGCGCTTGCGTGCCTGCATCAAGTCAATGTAATCGGCCGCACCCATCTTTTCCCCCGCACGGATGCGGCCACTCACGCGTGGATCGTATTCGGCGCCGCGTTCGGTCAGCAGCGTGCGGTGCCAGGCCCAGGCTTCTGCGTTGGCCAAGGTGCCGCGCGCGTGCAGGCGGGCCATCTCTGCAAATTGGGGAATGGCTATGCGCGTGATCAACGCGCCTGCAGACTGCAGCCTGGCACAGGCAGACTCGAACGCAGCCGCCACGACAGAGTCCATGCCATCAAGCACCACGGTCTCGGGCACGGCCAGCCTCGCACCCGATAGCGAGCGCGGCAAGAGCGCCGAGGCGGGTTCACCAGCCAGAATGGCATCGACCACCGCGCAGCACTGCACGCTGGCCGCCAGGGGACCAATGGAGTCCAAGGAAGTCGATAGCGGAACCGTGCCCTCCAGCGGTACGCGCCGCTGGGTGGGTTTGAAGCCCGTCAGACCGCACAGCGCTGAAGGAATGCGCACGGAGCCGCCCGTGTCAGAGCCAATGCCCACCACCGCCATCCGGTCCGTCACAGAAATTGCAGCGCCTGACGACGAACCGCCGGGAATGCGCCCCGTGGACCGATCCCAAGGGTTCTTGGGTGTTCCGTAGTGCGGGTTGAGTCCCAGGCCGGAGAACGCAAACTCCGTCATATTGGTGCGGCCAATGATCACCGCCCCCGCGGCCCGCAGGCGTTCGATCACGGGCGCACTTTGCTTGGCGGGCGCACTGCCGCGCAGCACAGCCGAACCTGCCGTCGTGACCTCCCCTGCCACATCGAGCAGATCCTTGATCGACACCGGCAAGCCTTCCAGCGGAGAGCGCACGATGCCTGCTGCACGCAGCAGATCGGACGCACGGGCAGCAGCCAGGGCGCGCTCCGGGCTCAATGCGACAAATGTTCGTGCACCCTCGCCTTGCGGATCGCTTGCGCGCGCTAAAACAGCTTCGGTCAACTGAACCGAAGTTGTCCGGCCGGCCGCCAGTTCTTTGGACAGCTGTTCGATGGTGGGCAGGTCAGTCATATATGTCTTATGGGGCGGCTCAATGAGGAAAAGCTATCTCAGCGCTGCAACTTGAACACCGCTGTGCTGGCGCGCACGTTGGGCAGCCAGCGCACTTCCTGCCCATTCTGCGAACCAAAGGCATCGAGAATTTTCAGGCCATTCTTGCGCGCCAGAACTTCGAAATCCTCGTACGTGCCCACCCGGATATTGGGCGTGTCATACCACTGGTAAGGCAAACGCCGCGTCACAGGCATGCGCCCACGCAGCACTTGCAACCGATTGGGCCAATGGGCAAAGTTGGGGAACGCCACAATGCCCATACGGCCCACGCGGACCGTTTCACGGAGCATGATTTCGGCATTACGCAAGTGCTGCAACGTGTCGATCTGCAACACCACGTCAAAGCTCTGGTCCTGAAAGGCCTTCAGACCCTGATGAAGATTGAGTTGCAGCACGTTCACGCCACGACGCACACAGGCCAGCACGTTCGCATCGTCGATCTCGATCCCATAGCCTGTGCACTTGCGCTCGCGCATCAGATGCTCGAGCAGCGCGCCATCGCCGCAACCCAGGTCAAGCACATGGGAGCCCTCTGGCACCAGTCGCGCAATGAGTTGATGAATACTGGCTTCGCTCATGCTTTCGCCCCGCTGGCAATGCTTTCAAAATAAGAGCGCACCAAACTCAGGTAACGAGGATCTTCCAGCAGGAAGGCGTCGTGGCCATGGGGTGCATCGATCTCGGCGTAGCTCACGGACCGGCGGTTCTCCAGCAAGGCCTTGACTATCTCGCGCGAGCGGGAGGGCGAAAACCGCCAGTCCGTCGTGAAGCTGGCCAAAAGGAACTTGGCCTGCGTCTGAGCGAGCGCTCTGGTCAGGTCACCGCCAAAGGCGCGCGCAGGATCAAAGTAGTCCAGCGCCCGTGTGATCAGCAGGTAAGTGTTGGCGTCAAAGTACTCGCTGAACTTGTCGCCCTGATAACGCAGGTAACTCTCGATCTGGAACTCCACGTCTTGCGTGGAGTACCGATAGCCGCTCGCGTTCTGGGTCACGACTTCTCGAAGTTCGCGCCCGAACTTTTCATTCATCACATCGTCGCTCAAATATGTGATGTGGCCAATCATGCGTGCAATACGCAAGCCGCGCTGGGGCACCACGCCATGACGGTAGAAGTGGCCGCCGTAGAACTCCGGGTCGGTCACGATGGCGCGGCGCGCAACCTCGTTGAACGCAATGTTTTCGGCTGACAGGTTGGGCGCACTGGCGATCACCACCGCATGGCGCACGCGGTCCGGGTATTGCAGCGTCCAGGACAAGGCTTGCATGCCTCCCAGGCTACCCCCCATCACGGCGGCCAGTTGCGTGATGCCCAGCTCGTCCAACAGGCGCGCCTGCGCGTCCACCCAATCTTCCACCGTCACCACCGGAAAATCAGCGCCATAGATCTGGCCTGTGTCCGGATTGACATGCATGGGGCCGGTGGAGCCGAAGCAAGAGCCCAGGTTGTTGACGCCAATCACGAAGAAGCGATCGGTATCCACAGGCTTGCCCGGGCCCACCATGTTGTCCCACCAGCCTTCGCTGCGCGGCTGGCCCTCGTAAACGCCCGCCACATGGTGTGAGGCATTGAGCGCGTGGCAGACAAGCACCGCGTTGCTCCGGTCCGCGTTCAGGCGGCCGTAGCATTCGTAGGTCAAATCGTAGCCGCGGATGGACGCGCCGCTTTGAAGAGGTAGCGGCACCTCGAAATGCATGGTTTGCGGTATGGCGATGAGCGACATGACAACAACAATAAAGGCCTCCCAACGCACCCCGTTTCGCGGGGTCCGCGGCTCCCTGAACGAGAGCACCGCTTTTTGGGAATGGCCCGGCAGCAACAAAAAAACCCGGTCCGCCAAAATCGAAACCGGGTTAGATGTGCAGGCTCGAATTTAGCGGAATTTATTAAGCGCCCGCAAGCAGAGGCAAATCGGCGCTATGTAAGCCAGTATAGCGCGAAGGCACACCAATGGCATGCCGCTGGAGAAGCTTCAGAATTGGCCTGACACCTCACAGCAGTTCCCACCTAGTCATGGAGACGGCTTACTTCGCGATCATCGTTTAACCTGGGTCGGAGAAAGTCCGTCTATCGCTGGTTTTAGCTTGCTGCTCTCGCAGGCCGTCCGCAAGCGTCAAAAGCAATGCAGCAGCGGCCAATCCACACGCCAACCATAGATTGCCAGCCAGACCCAATCCATCCGCGACCTGGCCACCCGTCCACGAACCCAATGCGATGCCGACATTAAACGCGCCTACATACAGTGCTGCTGCAATCTCAACAGCACGCGGCGCGGCTCTCATCATCCAGGTCATCAAACCCACTGACACACCGCCATAAGCCAGTCCCCATAGCAGCATGACCGCAGCACCGCCCATGTGAGACCCCCCAGCAGTCAAGAACAGCACCGGCGTCAGCAGCAACCCCAGCGATATCGCGGTCAAGGTCCGCGCTGTTGTGCGCGCCGCAACGATGCCTGCCAGGAAGTTGCCAACCATGCCCGCAATGCCGTAAGCGAACAGCATGGCGCCTATCCAGTAGGGATCGAATCCCGACACCGATATCAGCAACGGTCGCACGAAAGTGAAAGCCATGAAGTGGCTAGCCACCATCAGCAGCGTCAGAATCAGCCCGACTTGCAATTTGGGATTGCCGAGTTGCTCAAGGAACTGGCGTACGGTGGCTGAGCCAACAGCCGGCAGCGCAGGAATGACACCAAGATGAAGGGCCAGCACCAATCCACTGAACAATGCCATGCTGGCGAACGCCCAGCGCCATCCAGCGAATTCACCTATCAGCGCCCCGAGGGGTACGCCCAGCACGGATGCGGCCGCCACTCCGCCAAAGATGATGGATGTTGCCAGCCCGACCGCATGACCCGGAACCAGGCGCGCGGCCAGGCCACCAGCAATCGCCCATATGCCTCCCATGCAGAAGCCAACCAGTACTCGGGCCGAAAGCATCCAGCCCAGGCTTGGCGCCAATGCCGATGCGATGTTAGCGATCACCAGTAGCCCCAGCAATCCGCACAAAATCCGACGCCGATCCATGCCCCCGGACGCAATCACCACCAGCGGTGCAAATAGCGCCGCGAGCAACGCGGGCAGTGAAATCGTCAGGCTGGCGGTTCCGGCGGAAATGCCCAGCGTGTCGGCGATTGGAGTCAGCAGACCGACCGGGAGCATTTCCGTGGTCACGATAGAGAAAGTGGCAAGACCAACAGCCGTCACAGCGAGCCATGGACGTTCGGCGGAAGGCCCTTCGGAAGCATCTAAAGACATGCTCATCGCTTGATTCCTTGAAATGTTGAGACAGGGTGAGTCGGCGTCACGCGGCGCTCGATACCAGCGAGCCATGCCCTTGAAGGCGCTGATGTCCCCTTAACGCCACCAGCATCACCACCACCCCGGCATACAGCGCCACCGCGAATCCGGCCCGTGCGCCGCCGTCATCCACCAACCGGCCAGACGCCACCGCCCCCAGCGCCACGCCCACATTCAGTCCGGCCAGCAACCAAGTCATGCCTTCATTCAGCTGGTGCGACGGCACCAGGCGCTCTACCAGAGACATCGCCACGATCAAGGTGGGCGCAAAGAACAGCCCCGCGACCAGTACGGCTCCAACCAACGCGGGAACGCTGTTCACCAGCAGGAGGGGCAACGTGGTTGCCGCCGTCGCCACGCCTCCCATCAAAAGCAGCCGGTGCAGTGGCGTTTGCAGCTTGAGCGCGCCCAATAACAACCCGGACACACAGGACCCAGCGGCATAGGCCGCCAAGACCAGGCTGGCTGCAGCTGGTTGGCCCAGTTGTTCGGCAAAGGCCACACTGACGATGTCCACCGTGCCGACAATCACGCCCATTGCCAGCATCAGCAGTGCAAGCAGTTGCACGTTCGCCAGTCGAATCACCGATGCCTCCGCGCGGGCGCCTTTCGCTTCCACCGGAGGCTCAGTGCCATGCTGCAAGACCAGAGCCAAGACACCCAAGATCAGCAACAACGCCGCTGCCACCAGGCCAGCCTGCGGAAACACCGCCACGGAAAGCCCTAAAGACAGAGGCGGGCCGGCGATGAAGGTGACTTCATCGAGTACGGTTTCCAGCGAGTAGGCCGTCTGCAAGCGTGGCTGACCCCGGTAGAGTGTCGTCCAGCGCGCCCGCACCATCGCCGACATGCTGGGCATGAAGCCCGCCAGCATGGCACCAAAGAACAACGTCCAGTCCGGAGCCAACCGCCAGGAGCTTGCGAGTAAAAGCAACAGGCCGATGACGCTAATGGCCGTCGCGGCGGGTAGCACGCGTCTTTGTCCATGTCGATCCACCAGTCGGGATATCTGCGGCGATAACAGAGCGTAGGTCAGCACAAATGTGGCTGATACAGCCCCAGCCAGTGCAAAGCTGCCGCGCAGTTGGGACAGCAAGGTGATGATGCCGATGCCCGTCATCGGCAGCGGAATCCGCGCCAACAGGCCGGCTAAGGCAAACCCCCTGGTGCCGTGTGCTGCGAAAAGTTCTCGATAAGGGTTGACCATCTCATTCTCCGTGGGCGCCCACTTGTCATGACAAAGCGACGCGGCGAAAATACATTCACTCCGTATGAATAGCATCATATATTCATACGGAGTGTTTGTAAATAATCATGCGCCCCGTATGTAAGGAGAATTGAATGGTTCGCCGCACCCGTGCCGAGATGGAAGAAACCCGAGCCACATTGCTTGCGACCGCGCGCAGGGTATTTCGCGAGCGCGGCTACGCTGATACTTCGATGGACGACCTCACCGCACAGGCAGGCCTGACCCGTGGCGCGCTCTATCACCACTTCGGCGACAAAAAGGGCCTGCTGGCGGCGGCGGTGGAGCAGATCGATTCGGAGATGGATCTGCGCCTGCAGACCATCTCCGACAACGCCGAAGATGCTTGGGAAGGCTTTCGCAGCCGCTGTAGCGCCTACCTGAAGATGGCACTGGAGCCAGAAATTCAGCGCATCGTGCTGCGCGATGCCAGGGCTGTGCTGGGTGGCGCCTCACCCGAATCGCAACGCCATTGCATAGAGTCCATGCAGCGCCTGATCGAAAACCTTATGCAGCAAGACGTGGTGGCCGAGGCCGATCCGCAGGCATTGGCATCGCTGATCTACGGAAGCCTGGCCGAAGCGGCGCTCTGGGTCGCAGATGGTGAAGACGGCGATGCCCGTCTGGAGCGAGGCATGGCTGCTCTGAATCTGTTGCTGCGTGGGTTGTTGGTCAAGCCATAGCGTCACGCACACCATCACTGCAATCTGCTAGCCCACACGCCACGGCAACGGGCTGAGTTCCGCGACCACATCCGAGCCTGGCATTGCCAGGATGTTCGCATGGTCATCGTGCCACCGCTCGCATCAGAGTGTCTTCAGAGAGCATCCCGAAGGGCCCCATAATGGTGCATCCCTGATCCAATTAGAGGAAGACACAATGAACCCTGGTTTGCGCAAGTCCACGGCTGCACTCTTGTCCGGCATGGTCACGTGTTCACTACTTATGGCAGGCGCGTCCGCTTCAGCGCAGACTGCGGATACCTTTCCTACCAAGCCCGTGCGCATCATGTACCCCTTCTCACCGGGTGGGGGTATGGAGGTCGTTCTGCGCGTCATGGCCGAGGGCATGCAGAAATCCATGGGCCAGCCCGTGATTGTGGACAACCGGACCGGCGCGGGCGGTGCCATTGCAGCCAATGCCGCCGCCACGGCCCCCGCAGATGGCTACACCCTGTTTGTCGGCCCCGTGGGCATTGCGGCCATCACGCCGCATCTGCGCAAACTGCCCTACGACGCGCAAAAAGACCTGCTGCCCGTCGCCAAGTTGTCGGAGTTCTACCCGGCCTACACCATCTCCAACAATCTGCCGATCAAGAATCTGCAGGAGTTCATTGCGTACGCCAAGGCACACCCCGGAGAGATCAGCTACGCCACCTCTGGCGTGGGTTCTCAAGGGCATCTGGGCGGTGAGATCATGCAGAAGAACTGGGGCATCAAGATGACCCACGTGCCTTACAAGGGCGCGGCTGAAATCACCACAGACTTGATCGCCGGCCGGGTGAACATGAGCAGCGATGTGACCATGCTGCAGTACGCCAAACAGGGCAAGATGAAACTGCTGGCCACGCAATCGCCCCAACGTCTGGCGGATTTCCCGGATGTGCCGCTGGTGTCGGAAGCCGGTGTGCCTGACCCTGGAACCAGAGGCACTTGGTTTGGAGCGTTTGCGCCCAAGGGCACGCCTCAGGCCGTGATCGACCGACTGGCGGCCGAGTTCGAGAAAGCACTCAAGCAATCGGACGTCGCTGTGCGCATGACGCCCTATGCCATGGTGCCCGCCTTTGCTGGCCCGGCAGCGTTCCGCAAGCAATGGGAGCAGGACTATGAGCTTTATGGGCGGACCATTAAGGAACTTGGCTTGAAACTGGACTCCCCCTGAGTCGCTGACGCGCCTTCCCCCAAGGGGGGACGCAGCCAGCGGCCTGGCAAAGCCAGCTCCGCGGCTACTTCCGGATGGCCTGCTCCGCGGCCTTTGGAGTCTTTGGGTGCGTAGTTTTTCAGGGCTCAATGAAAGGGATTCGCTAGTGGCTCCCAACCTATCGAGAGATGGCTCGGCCGCTTGAACTCTTGAGACCTTGAAGATTCCGCTTCTTGGATTTTGGTTATGTGTGTCGCCAGTGGTGCGGCGTATCGATGAGGAATTGAGTTCATGATGGAAGTCCCTTCGCAAGCCTCCACGACATCTTCTCTGCAGGCCGTGCACACGGCTTTGAACCCACGAGGCATTGCGATTTTGGGTGCGTCTGATGATCTGGTGAAATGGGGCGGCAGCATGCTGAACCTGCTGCGCAAGTTCCATTGGGATGGGGCGATTTATCCGGTCAACCCTCGGGCCAGCGAGGTTCAGGGACTCAAGGCTTACGCTAGCGTGAGCGCCATCGGGCAGCCGGTGGATGTGGCGCTGATCGCAGTGCCCCAAGAGCGCACAGAGGCGGCGTTTGAGGATTGCGCTGCCGCGGGGGTCAAAGTGATCTTGATGGTCACGTCGCAGTTCGCTGAGAGCGGTCCGGAAGGTGCCCTGCTGCAAGACAAGCTGCTTGCCATTGCCAAGCGTGCAGGCATGCGCGTGATCGGCCCTAATTGCATGGGCTACTTTCACAGCCATGCGAGCATGAACTTGCTCAACTCTCAGGCGCTTATGCGCAATGACATTCTGGTCAAAGGAGAGATTGCGCTGATCAGCCAGAGCGGAGCGTTGGCTGGCGCCATGCTGGCCCGTGCCTACGATCTGGGTACAGGCTTTTCCATCTGCGTCTCGCTTGGCAATCAAGCCGACCTGGAAGTCTCGGATTTCCTTGAATACGCCATCGAAGACGAGCGCTCGAAAGTCATTGCCCTGTATGTGGAAGGCATCCGGGACGGCACGCGTTTTCTGGCGCTTTTGCGACGCGCACGCGCGGCTGGCAAACCGGTACTGATCGTGAAAGCGGGGCGCACGGCGCTGGGCCAAAAGGCGGTGCAGTCGCATACTGCCAGTTTGGCGGGCGAATACCGGGTCTTCGAATCTGTGGTGCGCGCTGCGGGGGCCGTTCTGGTCGACGATTTTCTGGAGCTGATTGCGCAGGCCGCAGCCTGGACTCGTCTGCCTGCGCCCAGTGGCCCACAGGTCGCGGTGCTCTCAGGCTCCGGAGGTGGCGGCGCAGTGGCCAGCGATCTGGTGGGAGAAACGGGCTTGCAGGCCGCCACGCTGGGCCCCGCGACCATTCAAAGCCTGCTGCCGCTGATGCCGGAGTCAGGAGCCCGCCTGCCCTTTGACCTGGGCGCCATCCCCGGTCCTATGCGCGCCAGTGATCCCGAATGGCTGCGCAAGGTTCTCGAGACCATGCTGACCGACCCCGATGTGGGCGCAGGACTTTTCCTCATGACCACCATGCCTGAGATGGTGCAGGCAGCGGACACCGTCGTTCAGATCAACCGGCAAGGACGCAAGCCAGTGGCTTTTGTCAACGCGGCGGGCAGCGCCGGCGCGCAGGCGGGTGCGCGCCTGAAGGAGGCCGGCCTGGTCAACTTCGCCAACATCAAGGAGGCACTGGGTTATCTACGCAACCGCCTTGCCTGGCAGACATGGCCATCGTCAGAAGGCGCATCGGGTGGCGCCAACGTGGCTGCTGGCGTAGAGCAAATCGCCACCACGCTGTCTCCCGGCTTGGTCACGGAACACGACACCAAGCGCTTGCTGGCCGCAGCAGGCATTCCCGTGACGCGCGGCGAAGTCGCCACCAGCGAAGAGCACGCTGTGCGGGTTGCACGCGACATTGGCTACCCTGTGGTGATGAAACTGGTCTCGGCCCAGATATCGCACAAGAGCGATGTGGGCGGTGTGGTGCTGGGTGTGGCCGACGACGAGTCCGTGCGTCGCAACTTTCAAACTTTGCAGCACGCCACTTTGACGGTCGCAGGCGCGGTGTTCGAAGGCGCTCTGGTCCAGCAGCAGGCGCGTGCCGATGCCGAAGTACTGATAGGCACCAAGTGGGATGCGCAATATGGCCCCATGCTCATGATCGGTATCGGCGGCACTCTGGTCGAACTTCTGCAGGACACAGCTTTGTTGCCTGCTGGGGCAGACGCCAATTCCATTGAGCGCGCAATCAAGGGTCTGCGCCTGTTTCCGCTGCTGGATGGTTACCGCGGCAAACCCAAGGCGAATCTGGGCGCGCTGGTAGATATAGCGCAACGCTTTGGGCGCATGGCGACTCAATTGGGCGAGCGCCTGGCAGAGTGCGAGGCCAATCCAGTGATGGTGAGCGGTGATCAGCTCATCGTTGCCGACGCCCGGGCTGTGTGGCAGCCAGAGGCGAACACGCAGCCTGCCTGACGCCTTGCCCAGCCAAACCTCCGCACCGCCCCTCATCCCCTCCAACATAGTATTCACAGACATGAACGCACCCGTCACCTACGAAGTCCAAGGCCATATCGCGCTCATTACATTGCGTCGCCCAGATCGCCGCAACGCCTTGAACACCCAAATGAGTTCGCTTCTCAGTGAGTACTGGCATCGCTTCGCCAATGGTCCTGAGCGCGTAGCCCTGCTGTCAGCGGAGGGCGATCACTTTTGCGCTGGCGTGGACGTGACGGATGCATCCAAGGAAGCCTGGCGAGGCGTGCCCAACGTGGGCGCCAAGATCGACAAACCGCTTATCAGTGCGGTGCAGGGCTGGGCGGTCGGTGCGGGCTTTACGCTGACCATGATGAGCGATCTGTGTGTGGTGGATGAAACAGCCCAATTCATGTTCCCGGAGGCCAAGCTAGGCTTGTTTGGCGGCATCACTGCCAGCTTGGTCTCACGCATCCCGCACAAGGTCGCTGTCGAATTCCTCATGTTGGGCGAACCGCTGAAAGCCCAACGCGCGTATGACGTCGGCCTGGTCAATCGGGTGACCGAAAAGGGCAAGGCCTACGAAACCGCGCTGGAAATGGCCAAGCGCCTGGCCGACGCCGCGCCGCTGGTTCTGCAAACCATCAAACGCGCAACACTGGAGACCTTGCCTAAGTCGCCCGCCGAGCTGGCCTACCCCCAAATGGGCTACTTAACCGAAATAGCCCAAAGTGAGGACTTCAAGGAAGGTGTGGCTGCTTTCAAGGAAAAACGCAAGGCTGAATTCAAGGGTTACTAGGGCACGTTGACCCTAGCAAATGAAGTGCTCAAGCCCTCCGGGAAAACCCGCAAATCAGCCCGTATACAAATAACCCTACCATCTAGTATGAATTAAAAGGCTTGCTTGACTTTCCCGATTCTGACGCATAATTCATGAGCGTCTATTTTCTACGGGCGCGTAGTTTGCGGTGAAAAGGTCAGTGTCGCTTCCCCCTCGGTGTTTTTTGCCAGGTCTGATTGAAGGCGTTTTGCGGACTCCATCGCTTTTTAATCGTTATTGAGGAGTCCCTTTAATGGGCAATAAACTTTACGTCGGCAATCTTCCTTACTCGGTGCGCGACGGTGATCTGGAACAGGCGTTCGGCCAATTCGGCGCGGTTACCAGCGCCAAGGTGATGATGGAGCGCGACACCGGTCGCTCGAAAGGCTTCGGCTTTGTCGAGATGGCAAGTGACCCAGAAGCGCAAGCCGCTATCAACGGCATGAACGGTCAACCTTTGGGTGGCCGTAATGTAGTCGTGAATGAAGCACGTCCAATGGAAGCCCGCCCACCCCGTTCCGGTGGTGGTGGCTACGGCGGCGGCGGTGGCGGCTACGGTGGTGGTGGCGGCGGCGGCTACGGTGGTGGTGGCGGCGGTGGCGGCTACGGCGGTGGCGGTGGCGGCGGTCGTCGTGAAGGCGGCGGCGGTGGCTACGGCGGCGGCGGTCGTGAAGGCGGCGGCGGTGGCTACGGCGGCGGTGGCCGTGAAGGCGGCGGTGGTGGCTACGGCGGTGGTCGTCGTGAAGGCGGCGGCGGCGGCGACGGTGGTTTCCGTAGCCCCTACGGCTCCGGTCCTCGTGGCGGCGGTGGCCGTCGTGACGGTGGTGGCGGCGGCTACGGCGGCGGCGACGACTATTGATCTGATTCGCTACTGCGCCGGGTATCCTGGCGCTTCGCAATCAAAAAAAGGCTCCTCTGGAGCCTTTTTTTATGTTCTTGTGATTCCCGATTCACCAATTCACGATTCAGGAGTGCAGACCATTCGCTTCACTGCGCCAGGGGCTGCGGCAGGCTCTGAGTCGCTAACTCAGGTGCGTTAGAACTTTCTTAGTCCCAGATAGGGGCCAAGCCTTCCGGGCTGACTTCGCGACCGTTGCGCTCAAGCAGTGCCATCCTGGACATGTCGTCAGCGTCCAGCCGCAGATCACGGGCCAGCAAATTGCTGGCCAGGTTTTCCCGTTTGGTAGAGGACGGAATCACCGCATAGCCCAGTTGCAGCGCCCAGGCCAGCGCAACCTGAGCGACCGTGGCCTGGTGCTTGTCGGCAATCTGTGCCAGCACGGAATCTCCCAGCACCTTTCCATAGGCCAGAGTCATGTACGACGTGACTTTGATCTCCTGTTGCTTCAGAAAAGCTGTCAGCTTGCTGTTCTGAAGGTAGGGGCTGAGTTCGATCTGGTTAGTGGCGATCTCACCTTTTCCAACCACATCAATCGCTTGCTTCGTTAGTTCAATGTTGAAGTTGGAAATACCAATCTGGCGAGTCAAGCCCTGTGCCTTGGCCTCTGCCAACGCGGCCATGTATTCGGCCAATTGAACGCTGTGGCCAGGTGCCGGCCAATGGATGAGGGTCAGGTCCACGTAGTCCGTGCGCAGCTTCTTCAGGCTCTCGTGCAGGCTGGGAGCCAGTTTGTCTTTAGCGTAGTGGTCAGTCCAGATTTTGGTCGTCACGAACAGATCGGAACGCGGAACGCCACTCTCGCTGATAGCCTGGCCAACTTCAGCTTCATTGCCGTAAATTTGCGCGGTATCGACTGCGCGGTAACCCAGTTCCAGCGCACTGCGCACTGAGTCAATGACGGCCTGACCGGTGAGGCGGAAGGTGCCGACGCCGAAAGAAGGAATACTCATGAATAACTCCTGGAAAATTTGAAAGACCAATAGGAACGAATAACGCTGGTCTCATCCGATCAGGCAGGCGACGCCGCAATCCGGCAGCGGCCAACGACGGCGCACAGGCCAAGGCTGGATTTGATCCGCGCCAGATGCCCCAGGCCAGCACCGCCCGTCAGGACGAGCTTGAACACTGAAAATAGGGAGGTTCGCGGCGTGCTCGCCGGACTTGAGTGAGTACGAGCCGCAAGATGGCGGGACATCCAGAACCTTGAACAGCCCCCAGCGATGGCTCGTAGTTTGCAGGGTTTATCTTTGCAGATAAAGCCTTGCATGCGTCATATTTATTTGATTTGAAATCAATAATAAAGCCGGCGCCAGAAGAAGTGAACCGTCTTGGCAGTGAAAGGGCGCGTGCGCAGCAGCGCGGCAAACCAAGCTCGCGTCATTTAGGTTCAAGCGCGCCGGTAAACTGCGCGCGGATAATTATTAGAATTATTTATTTAATTTTATAGATAGTAAAATTAAATATAAATCTAATGTACTAATTACTTCTTCTAGTCTTACGAGGGCGACCCGCCAGCAGGCGGTCATATACTGTGTTCGGAAGCACGCGCAATATTTTGGCCACCACGCCCATTTGCCATGGAATAACTCGGTAGCTGGAGCCCGCTTCAATGGCTTGGAAAGCGCGGTCCGCAAATGCATCTGCCTGCATCAAAAACGGCATTCCATAGCGGTTGGCACGGGTGAGCGGGGTGTCGATATAGCCCGGCACGATGGTCACCACCTGAACTCCGCTGCCGCGCATTTCACCCCGAAGGCTTTCACAGTAGCTGACGACGCCTGCCTTGCTCGCACAGTAGGCGCCATGCCCAGGCAATCCGCGGATGGACGCCACACTCGCAATGCCTACCAATGCGCCGCTGCCACGCGCACGCATGGGTTCGACGAACGGGTGAAAGGTGGCCGCCATCCCGGTGTTGTTGGTGGCAAACGTCTGCGCCATGACGTCAATATCGGACCGCTCGGCAGTGTCCATGCCCACACTGATCCCGGCGTTGGCAATCACCACGTCGGGAACGCCTTGCTCGGTCAGGCAAACGTGGCCTGTGGCCACAATGCTGTCCACTTGCGCCACATCTGCGCCGTACACCCGCCAGCGGTCTGCTGGCCAGCCTTGCGCCACCGCCCACGCTGTCAATTCGGCCTCTCGGCGAGCCACCAGGGCCAGGCGCCAGCCTGCGGCATAGTAGCGCTGAGCCAAGGCCTGTCCAATGCCGCTGGAAGCACCTGTAATCAATGCAAGGCGGCTCATCGGGGCGCTGCTTTCATCTGAATTACACCCTTGACCCGGCCCGTCAAGTTGACCACGCCGGTCCCATTGTCGTAGTCGAACTTATCGCCGGTGAAACGGTCCTGTCCGCGCAGCAATTCCACCGGCTTGTCGGAGCTGACACGATCATCGTTGATGAAAGCGTGCAAATACTCGCCTCGGAACTCCAGGCGCGGAAGCTTCTCGCCTCCGGGGACTGCCGCCTCCTCACGCACCACCTTGGCGTCACCGAAAAGCTGGACTTCTGAACCATCGCCCTTGGAGACGCCACGCTGCGCTGTTGCGACGGTCAAACGACCTTGTTCATCGAAGGAACGCATGCGGGGAGTTTGCACCTCCAGGGTGTCCGTGTCAGGGTAGTGGTGACCTTCCACGCCAAACATCTCTGATTGCAGTCTGCCGGTGGGGTCGAAACTCCGCACGGAAAAATCACGCATGAAGTAGTCCGCCTGGTGTCGGGCTGGCCGATCCGTCTCGGTAGAAGGCATGCGTGGCGCGTTGCGCACCAGCCACCAGGTGCCCAAGGCGAACGCCGCCATCAGCAGTACCGGCAACCAGGTAAAAAAATGGTCTCGCCCGCGGCTCAATAAACTCGATGCCTTCATGGGCTGGCCTCCAGATGCGCTTGCAAAAGCGCACGGTAGTGGCCACCGGCCACCAGCAGCAGATCGCAAAACTCGCGCGCCGCCCCTTCACCGCCCCGTGCGGTGGTGACGTAGTGGGCCAGGGCCCGCGCCTCCACATGCGCATCGGGCGTGGAGCAGGCAAAGGCGGCCCGCTGCATCACCGGCAGGTCGGGCCAGTCATCGCCGATGGCGGCCACGTGCGCCCAATCTTGACCCAACTCCGTCAAAATGTCCTGAGCAGCTGGCACCTTGGCTTCTGTGCCCAGACGCATATGGGTAAGCCCCAGCGCTGCCAACCGGTTGCGCAGGGGCGGGGAATCCCGGCCTGAGATCACCACCGGTGTGATGCCGGCCCGCGCCAGCAGTTTCAAGCCGTGGCCGTCCAGGGTATTGAAGCGCTTGAGCACCTCACCTTCCCCTGAGAAATATAGACCGCCGTCGGTGAGAACGCCGTCGACGTCAAAAATGGCCACGCGCACGCCCTGGGCGCGAAGCAGCAGTTCAGGCGGGAAGGAAAGCGCTGGAGAACTCACTTGAGTCATATGACCTTCGCCCGCATCAAATCGTTGCTACTGAGAGCGCCGCATAACTGGCCCTCATCATCGAGCACCAGCAGCACGGTGACGCGGTTTTTTTCCATCATCTCGGCCGCCTCGGCAGCCAATGCACCTTGGCTGATGGAACGCGGACCCACTCGCATCACATCTTTCGCAGTCAGCGTCCGAAGGTCTTGCCCGGTCTCTACCAGTCGGCGCAGATCGCCATCTGTAAAAATACCCAGTACCTTGTCTTGAGCATCAACGACCGCAGCAGCCCCCAGGCCCTTGCTGGAAATCTCTCGCATCAATTCGCTGAAAGTCGCCTCCGGCGCTATGCGGGGCACGTCCTGGCCACTGCGCATGACGTCAACCACCCGGGTAAGCAATCGCCGGCCCAGCGCGCCGCCGGGGTGCGACCGCGCGAAATCTTCCGCCTGGAAGCCTCGTGCATCCAACAGCGCCACTGCCAATGCATCGCCCAGCGCCAGCTGAGCGGTGGTGCTGGCGGTAGGGGCCAGATTCAGGGGGCAGGCTTCTTTCTCGACGGCGCTCATCAGCACGATGTCGGCATGGCGCGCCATGGTGGAGCGCGCATCACCAGTGATGGCCACGAGCGGAGCACCCAGGCGCTTGACCAGAGGCAGGATGGACGTGAGCTCCGCACTTTCTCCACTGTTGGAGATTGCCAACACGACGTCTCCTGCCTGAATCATCCCCAGATCGCCATGGCTGGCTTCTGCGGGATGCACAAACATCGAAGGCGTGCCAGTAGAGGCGAGCGTGGCCGTGATCTTGCGGCCCACGTGGCCGCTTTTGCCCATGCCCATCACCACCACCCGACCAGTGGCCTGCAAAATCAGTTGCACGGCGCGCGAGAAACCTTCGTCGAGCTGGCGCTTGAGGCCCAGCACGGCTTCGGCTTCAATATCTAGCGTCTCATGCGCGAGGCGCAGAGCTTGGGCGGGATCGAAAGGCATTGAGGGATTTTATAGATCGGGCCGGTAGGGCGTGCCGAGTACGTGTTTACGATCTATTTCAGGTTCATGGGCGGCAGGGTTACAGACCGCTGCAATCACGCAATAGATGGCAACCTCTCTCTTCGAGAGCGCAATTCCTCGTTTAGTATGAAGTATGGGCTCTCTGGAACTTGCGCTGATCTACCTGCTGGCCGCTGTGCTGGGGGTGGCGGCCTGCCGCATGCTCAAGCTGCCTGCCATTTTGGGCTATCTGGTGGTGGGGGTGCTGATCGAGCCGCACACACTGGGCCTGGCTTTCGGACAAGACTCGGAAAGCGTCAAACACCTGGCTGAATACGGCGTGGTGTTTCTCATGTTTGTCATCGGGCTGGAGTTCAACCTGCCCAAACTGCGTGCCATGCGCCAGCACGTCTTCGGCCTCGGCCTGGCCCAGGTCGCCCTGACCATGGCACTGGTCACTTTCGGCTCCATGTTCCTGGCCAGCCTGGCTCCGGCTCACTGGCACATGGATTGGCGGACAGCGCTGGCACTTTCGGGCGCCATGGCCATGAGCAGCACGGCGATCGTCGTCAAGATGCTGTCTGACCGACTGGAGCTGGAATCCGAACACGGCCAGCGCGTGATGGGTGTTCTGCTGCTGCAGGATCTGGCCGTGGTGCCGCTTCTCGTGCTGATACCCGCCCTGGGCTCCAATCCGGAACAGCTGTTCGGCGCGTTGGCGCTGGCGGGTGTCAAGGCGGTCTTGCTGATTTCCTTGCTACTGGTCGGGGGCCAGCGGGTGATGCGCTGGTGGCTCACCCTGGTGGCGCGCCGGCGCAGTGAAGAGCTTTTCATGCTCAACCTGTTGCTCATGACGCTGGGCCTGGCTTGGCTGACCGAGCAGGCCGGGCTTTCACTGGCTCTGGGCGCATTTATTTGCGGCGTGTTGATTTCCGAGACGGAATTCAAATACCAGGTGGAATCCCAGATCCGGCCATTCCACGATGTGCTGCTGGGCCTGTTTTTTATCACCATCGGCATGCTGCTGGACTGGCGGCTGATCCTGCTGCAATGGCCCATTGTGCTGACACTGATGGTTTTTCCGGTGCTCTTCAAACTGGCGTTGGTGGCGGGGCTTGCAAAGTGGTTTGGAGCCAGCGCAGGGGTGGCCCTGCGCACTGGGCTGTATCTGGCCCAGGCCGGGGAGTTCGGCTTTGTGCTGCTCACGCTCAGCCGCCGCGAGAACCTTGTGGCCGCTGAGCTCTTCAACCCGGTGCTGGCCGCCATGGTGCTGTCCATGCTGGCCACGCCCTTCATCATCATGGCCAGCAACCGCATTGTCATGCGGCTGGTTGCCAGTGAATGGCTGCAGCAATCCGTACAGATGACCAACATTGCGCGGCAGTCCATCAACACCACCGAGCACGTCATCATCTGTGGCTATGGCCGTTCGGGCCAGAACCTGGCGCGCTTGCTTGAGCAGGAAAACATCGCCTACATGGCGCTCGATCTGGACCCTGATCGCGTACGCCAGGCAGCTGCGGCCGGAGACTCCGTGGCCTTTGGTGACGCGGCGCGGTCTCAGGCGCTCATCGCCGCTGGGCTAGGGCGCGCAAGCGCCGTCGTACTCACTTTTCTGGATCAACACATCGTCCTGAAGGCGCTTGCCACCATTCGGGAACTCGCCCCTCAAGTACCTGTGATCGTGCGGACCTACAGCGACCGTGATCTGGACACACTCAGAGCCGCTGGTGCCACCGAAGTGGTGCCCGAAGCCATAGAAGGATCTCTGATGCTGGCCAGCCACGCGCTGGCTTTGGTGGGCGTTCCCATGCGCCGTGTGATCCGCATCGTGCGCGATCAGCGCGACGCGCGCTACCGCCTGCTGCGCGGCTACTTCCATGGCAGCGATGATGTCAGCGAAGACGAACTGCAGGAAGAGCGCCTGATGACGGTGACGCTGCCACCAGAGACTTCCCCAGGCAGAAAACTCAACGAAGTGCTGGCCGGCATAGAAGCCCTCAGCGTGGTGAGCCTGCGCCGCCAAGGGCATTCGCTCACCACCATCACCGAGGACATGGAGCTTGACCCCGGCGATACCTTGCTGCTGTCAGGTAAAGCTGAGGCCTTGGCCACTGCCGAGCGTGCGCTGACACGCTGACGCGCCCTGATGCGGAATGTGCTCAAGCGATACCCCTCGGGCTGATTGAGTCAAAGAACTAAAACCGTTCGGGCGCATTCTGTCGAGGAACCAAAACCCGCTCGGGCCGATTTAGTCGAAGACCCAAACCCCGTTCGGGCTGAGCCTGTCGAAGCCTTACACAGCGCTTCAAACCCTTCTCACATTTCAAGCGCATTTTCAGAGCGAGAAGCCGTGCACAATGAACACCATGAGCACGTCCTTTTCTATCTCCACCTACCTTCGCGAACACATCCGCACCGTTCCCGACTGGCCGGCGCCGGGCGTGCAGTTTCGTGACATCACGCCTTTGCTGCAGGACCCTGAAGTTTTTCGCACGCTGATCAAAGCCTTCGTCGACCGTTATCAAAGCCCCGAACGCCGCCCAGACGTGGTGGCCGGGCTCGATGCGCGCGGCTTCATCATCGGCGCGGTGGTGGCGTATGAGCTGAAGGTGGGATTTGTGCCGGTGCGCAAAAAAGGCAAGCTTCCGTTCACCACGGTCCAGGAAACCTACGAACTCGAATACGGCAGCGCGACCGTCGAGTTGCATACCGATGCAGTCAAGCCTGGTGACCGCGTGCTCCTGATCGACGATCTTATTGCGACGGGTGGCACCATGATGGCTGGAAAGAGGCTGCTCGAAAAACTAGGCGCCACTGTCCTGGAAGGCGCTGCCATAGTTGACCTACCGGAGCTCGGAGGTTCTCAAAGGCTAAAGGAATCGGGGTTGGCACTTCATACGCTGGTGGATTTCGAAGGGCACTGACTTCAGCGCTCTGGCTGTTTTCCTGGGAGCGCCACTGCTTCCAACACGCGCACCGACGAAGCTAAAGTTCCGCCCAAACAAACCGCCCCTGGTTCCGGCTGTTCCCCCTGGGAGCGCCAAGCTCCAGCTTGGCATTGCAGCGCTGACGGTACCCCCCGAATTGCCAAGCTCCAGCTTGGCATTGCAGCGTTAGCAATGGGCGCATAAGCGATTCACAGCCTCATTCTCCATGCGCTAGACCAACGCCATTCCGAAGAGGTCTTCACGAGCCCTGCCTTGACGGGGTTTTCATGAACGTAATCAACGACTGCTCTGAAATGAGCCTCATCACGAATGTATCGGTCCCAGTAATCTCGCATCCACAAATGCGAACCTGGAATCTGCAAGCCAAGGGCCTCTCGACTGGCCATGACCCTTCGGCTCGAGAACGACTTCCATGACTGGACTATCCGTCCCAGATCAGCGTTTGGCTCTATCAATGCGTGCACGTGATTGGGCATGATGCACCAAGACACCAGTCGATAGCGGTCCCCATCGAAATGCAGCAATGCGTTTTCGACTATTTCCGCCACCGTTGGATGCTTGAGAGCACAACAGCCCCACCCCGAATCCAGCCAATGCTCGATCTGCCTCCGGCGAGCCAGATCTCTCTGCCTTTCACAGCTGCCTGTGGGCTCTATGTCCAGTTCTCGCAAAACCTCTTGCGGCAAGGAATCCGCGAGCCGAAAAGTGACCGACTGCAATAGGCCAGGCACATCCAGATGAGGCATATAACCCCGCGAATTCCACCCTTTGGAGTCTCCCGAATTCATCTTCGTGTCAGGGGTTCCATTTATTGCTACGCAGGAGATTGGTGGTCCCATCGAGTACTTCAGGCAAAACTGCAAAAGCAGCGGATTATCCGGACTGGTTAGGGTGATGGCGCTGGGTTGGAGCTTGGCACTTCAGCGCTAGCAGATCCCCCCAAATTGCCAAGCTGGAGCTTGGCGCTCCCAGGAAATATCCACTCCCTCCAACACGGGCACCGACGAAGCTAAAGCTCCGCCCAGGCAACCTGCGTCTGAATCCGGCTGTTCCCCCTGGGAGCGCCAAGCTCCAGCTTGGCACTGCAGCGCTACCAGATCCCCCCAAATTGCCAAGCTGGAGCTTGGCGCTCCCAGGAAATACCCACGGCCTCCAACACGGGCACCGACGAAGCTAAAGCTCCGCCCAGGCAACCAACGTCTGAATTCGGCTGTCCCCCTGGGAACGCCAAGCTCCAGCTTGGCACTGCAGCACTAGAAGAGGCCCCCGAACTGCCAAGCTGGAGCTTGGCGCTCCCAGGAAATATCCACTCCCTCCAACACGGGCGCCGACGAAGCTAAAACTCCGCCCAAGCAACCAACGTCTGATCCGGCTGTTCCCCCTGGGAGCGCCAAGCTCCAGCTTGGCATTTCAGCGTTAGCAGCCCCCCGAAACGCCGAGCTGGAACTGGCCTGTCAAAGGAACGCCAAGTCACTTCCCAATACAAAACCTCGAAAAAATCACCCCCAGCAAATCATCCGCCGAGAACTCCCCGGTGATCTCACTCAGCGCGTTCTGAGTCAACCGCAACTCCTCCGCCAGCAAATCCAGCATCGGCGCAGGCCCCGCCAAATGCTCAGCCGCCACCCCCAGATGACTGGCCGCACGGGCCAAGGCTTGCAAGTGACGCTCTCGCGCAATAAATACACCTTCACCCGCACCGGCCTGCCAGCCCACCACCTGCAACAAGCGTTGGCGCAACTCATCAAGCCCGGCGCCTGTGCGCGCCGAGAGCGCAATCGCACCTTCGGGCAGCGCTGCCCCGGCAGCAACGTCGCTCTTGTTCCACAGATGAATCACCGGCACGGACCCCGGCACCTTCTCAGCCATGGTTTTGGATATGACGGCATCTTCAGCGGCATACTCAGGCAGATCGGCTCGCGTCAGATCATGCAGAAACAGCACAGCATCAGCCGAGGCAATATGTGCCCAGGCGCGTTCAATACCCAGGCGCTCCACCTCGTCGCTGCTCTCCCGCAAACCGGCCGTGTCCAGCACATGCAGCGGCACACCTTCTATCTGTATCGTTTGCTGCACCACATCACGCGTCGTGCCCGCGATCGGCGTCACGATCGCCAGCTCAGCGCCCGCCAAGGAATTCAAGAGACTGCTCTTGCCCGCATTCGGCTGACCGGCAATCACCACCTTGATCCCCTCGCGCAGCAAAGCCCCCTGGCGCGCTTTGGACTGCACCGCAGTCAGCGTGTGCTCCAGTTCGGCAAGCCTCCCGGCCACACCATGCGTGGTCAGAATATCGATCTCTTCCTCAGGAAAATCCAGTGTGGCCTCTATCAACATTCGCAGGTTGATGAGCCCATCGGTCAGATGATGAATCTCCTGCGAAAACGCCCCCGCCAGCGATCGGCTGGCTGAGCGTGCGGCGCTTTCGGTGCTGGCGTCGATGAGATCCATCACCGCTTCGGCCTGCGCCAGATCCAGCTTGCCATTGAGAAACGCGCGCTCCGTAAATTCCCCCGGCCGCGCAAGCCGCAGGCGTGGAAGCCGCGCTGCACCCGTAGCGGCATCTTGTTCCGCCGCAGCTTGCAGACAGCGCTGCATCAGCAACTGAAGCACCACGGGGCCTCCATGCGCCTGTAGCTCCAGCACGTCTTCGCCGGTATAGGAATGCGGCCCGGGAAAATAAAGCCCCAAGCCCTGATCGATAGCGTCGCCTTCAGCATCCCGAAAGGGCCCGTAGGTGGCAAGACGCGGCGTGAGCGCTCGCCCACAGATCGCCTCGACCAGCGGCCCTAAGCGACGTCCTGAAATTCGCACAATGCCTACAGCGCCGCGGCCAGGCGCTGTGGTGATGGCCACAATAGGATCAGCAGTGGGGTTGAGCATGCTCTGATTGTCCGCCACCTGCATCACACTCTTCCAAAGCTGAAGAAAAATGTGAACCCCGCATTTGGCCAGCGTTCACTTTCTCTTGGGCCACTGATGTAGCCCATATCTGACAACGTAATCACGCGCTCCAGCGATATTCGCCTAGCTTGGATTCAAGCATCGGCCGATAGATCAACGATGAAAAGAAATCTTCCAAATTAACCAACCATGAGCCACATATAGATTGCCGATGCGGTCGAGTTGCATTGCAGCTGGACGGGTGTAAGGCAGGGTCACCCAAGATGGCACCTCACCGCCTTCTGGCGCTTTGAGCTCTTCTAAAGTTCCATCCGATTTGGTACGGGCCAATGTCACAGTGGTACGCCCCGCGTTACCGTATACCGTGCCATCTCCGTTGATGACGAATGGCATGTCAGCTTGTAGGCCGTTAAGTGAATATTCCCGTCCATCGAATCGTTTCAAGCCAACTATGCCTTTTTCTGGGGTACTTATAAACTGGTAGAGATTCCCTTGGTTGTCCGCTTTATCCGGCCTTAAAGGGCTCTGCACTGTGGTGACGGCAGCATCTTCCGTAATTCGACGAGCTCCGAAGAAGGTGTCTAGGACCCACAGCGCGCCCTCTCCAAAGACCATGTGATAAGGACTATCAAATCGTGCATCAATGCCCATGCCATCTACCGGCGAACTACTCCACGCCTGAGTACCTGCAAATGGCTGCGCGCCAGTTGAGGTGATTTTCCATACGCCCGGCGCCTTACCAGGCAAATATTCTGACGGGCTCTGCCAATAACCCGGTGAATCTCGGAGGTAGAGCGCTCCGCTGTCCCCTATTGCCAACTGATCGCCTTGTGTGAATGAGGGCAAAGATTGGGGAGGCTGATGGCGGTCATTGACAGCCATAGTCTTGACTTCTCCAGTGGCAGAGATAGAACGCACCCTCGAGCCGCCTTGGCAACCGCCTTCAAGTACGTACACGGTGCCATCGTTTGCAATAGCTAAGTCTAAAACGTTGCCAAGCCTGGCTTCTGCTTTGCTCCCATCAATGTCACCGCATGCCCCAGCAGGCTGGGCGCCGCCACCAGCAACCAGCGATATTGATTTGACCGTCCCCGGTTGTGGTGCGGGTTCTGGCGCCGGTGCAGGAGGCGATGCGGAGTCATCTCCACCGCCGCCGCAGCCTGCTAATGCAACGAAAAGCGATGCAAGAATGACGCGTGAAGCTCGAGAATTCTTTCCAGACATATCGCCTCGCTTGTGCATTTTGATTGTCGACTGAGCAAGTGCTCAAACGCATCGGCAAAGCATAACAATGTCGAACGGCGAGCCGTATGGGCATTTACCTGAAGGACGGTTCAGTTATAGCAAGTTAAGTGCGGAGCGCCCATGTATTGAACTCTGGACTTGGTAGACCCGAGATCAGCCAACGGCAATGCAGCAATCCAGGCCTCGATGACTCACACGGCAGCCTCGGTGCGACCAACTCATCAAGCATGACAGGAAACAGCGCACTGCCGCCGGGCCTGTCCACTATGAGCCCTCGACTTGCTCCACAAACAGCGATGCCCTCCAGGCTCGCGACTGGAGGGCATTTTGGTTAGAGCAGCCGCAGAGGCTATTTACACAGCCTGATAAGCAAGCTCTTGCAGGTCTACAGCCGGTTAGGACCTGAACTTCGGCAGATTGAACTGCGGAGGAACGCCCATGCGGGTGTTGATGACCCACTGCTGCGCGATCGACAGCAAGTTGTTGGTAATCCAGTACAGCACCAGACCCGCCGGGAAGAGGAAGAACATCACGCTGAAAATCAGCGGCATGAACCACATCATCTTGGCTTGCAGAGGATCTGGCGGCTGCGGGTTCAGCGCAGTTTGCAGCATCGTGGACAAGGTCATGATCACGGGCAAGATGTAGTACGGGTCTTTGGCCGACAAATCCTGAATCCACAAGATCCACGGTGCGCCGCGCATTTCAACGCTGGAGAGCAACACCCAGTACAGCGCAATGAAGACCGGAATCTGAATCATGATCGGCAAGCAGCCGCCCATGGGGTTGACCTTCTCCTCTCGGTAGATGCGCATCATCTCCTGCTGCATCTGCTGAGGCTTGTCTTTCAGGCGCTCACGCATTTCCATGATCTTGGGATTGATCGCCTTCATCTTGGCCATGCTGGAATAGGCCTTGGCATTGAGCCAGTAGAAGGCAATTTTCAGCAAGAACACCAGCGCCACGATGGCCCAGCCCCAGTTGCCAATCACCCCATGCAGCTTGTCGAGCAACCAATACAGTGGCTTGGACAAAATGGTGAGCCAGCCGTAGTCCTTGACCAGTTCCAGGCCAGGGTACAAGCCCTCCAGCATCTTCTCTTCCTGGGGGCCGATGAACAGGCGCGATTCCACGGCCTTGGACGTACCAGGCGCCAGCTCTCCGACCGTGGTAATCATGCCGGCTGAGTAGAGGTTGGTATCGACTTTGCGTGCAAAGTTTTCATGCACCAAGCCACCGGACGGCAACCACGCGCTTGCAAAGTAATGCTGCACCATGGCCACATAGCCATCTGGCGAAGATTTGACGAAGTCAGCCTTGTTGTTCTCGATGTCCTTGAACTCGATCTTCTGGTACTTCTTGGCGTCTGTATAGAAGGCGGGCCCCGTGAAGGTCGAATAGAACGACGATTCACCCGGCGGCTTGTTGCCGTCACGCACCAACTGCAGGTACAGCTGCGGTGACACCGCGGCACCGCTGGCGTTGACAACCTCGTGCTTGACATCCATCGCGTACGAGCCGCGCTTCAAGGTGTAGGTCTTGACCAGTCGCACGCCGCCCGTATCAGCCGATTCAAAGCGCAGAACCAGCTCATTGGCACCATCAGCCAATTGGCGCTCGCCACTGAACTTCATGGGCGTCTTGTGATTGGGGAATGGCCCGCCAATCAGGCCAGACTGCGCCATGTAGACACGCTGCGCGCTGTCATCCAGCAAGACCTGTGGCAAGTTGGGCTGGCCTTGCTCTGGGTACTTGAGGAATTCGCTCTTGATGACCGAACCGCCTTCGGTATCGAACACGAGTTGCATCACATCGGTTTTGACCTCGATGCGCTCGCGCGGCAGAGCAGACGCTGGCGCGCCAGATGCGGCCATGCCAGGCACGGCTGCTGCACCCACCGGCGCTGTGGTCGGCAGAGGTGTCAGGCCAGCAGAGCCGGGCGCCGAAGCGGGCGCGCTGGCAGTGGCTGCCGGGGCGGGACTAGGGAAGAAAGTAGCTTTGCGGCCGTTGTAGACCTGCCATTGGTCCCACAGCATGACCAGCGCAAAACCAAAGACCACCCACAAGATGGTGCGGCGAATATCGTTCATGAAGAGTTCCTGGGCAAAGACTTTCAGGCTCTCAGCCGGGTAAACAAACGTGGGCGCTCGCCTGGCACAGGATCACAGCCGCCTTCGCACCAGGGCTGGCAGCGCGCCAACCGGCGCAAGACGAGATAGCTGCCGGCACCGGCACCATGGCGCTCAAGCGCCTCGATGGCATAGACCGAGCAAGTGGGCTCAAAACGGCAAGCCGATCCGAGCCAGGGAGACAGCAATAGCCTGTAGGCTTTGACAATGCCAATGAGCAAACCTCGCATCAGGCACCTGCCCTTGCGAAGAGTTTGTTCAATTCGGCACGCACGGCCTTCTTTAGCGCCTCAGAGGTGGCGCTAGGAAATTCGGCAGGGGCAAACGCGGAGCGCAGGCGCACCAGATGGGCCCCAGAGCTAAGCGAGGGATCCAGATCTTCAGCCACAGCGTAGATCTGTCGGCGAATGGCATTGCGTGTCACGGCGCGGCGCGCCCAACGCTTGGGCACCATGGCGCCTATCCAGGTTTCGTCGACTGGCATGAACAGCGCTTGCACCGCTTCGGTCTCGCCCGGCAAGCGAGCTGAGCTCAACCGGTGCAAGGCGAAATGCGACGTGCGCGCTACCGCCGGCCCCGACAACAGAGCCTGAAACTGCGGGCGGACGCGCAAATGCTTGATAGGCATGCGTGTTCATTCCGTCCGCGGGACTGAACCGCGATGCCGTGCCTGCTCGCAACAGCGGCGCAAGGCTTAGACAGCCAGACGCTTACGGCCTTTGGCGCGGCGCGCATTGATAACAGCACGGCCACCGCGCGTTTTCATGCGAACCAGGAAACCGTGGGTGCGCGCGCGACGCGTCTTGGAAGGTTGGTAAGTACGTTTCATGACAAATTGTCCTTTGTTTGAATCTCAATAAAAATCGGTGGGAGAGCACCCAAGCAACAGCGGCATGTACGCGAAGACGCATAGATTGAACTGCCAGGCAGAGCGCTTTCCATTTCTGTCATGCACATACGGCAAAAAATGCCATCACATCATGACCGCCGGCCCCACTCCAAATCACATGCATATGTCTTATGCCAAATGCTTGCATACATGTATGTCCAGCGTACGCACGACGCACGCAATGACATCAACACAGCTACGAAGCAGAGGCAAAACAGAGGCAAAGAAACAGGCCAGAACTTCAGGAACAACCGTAGGAATGCCTACAACTTAAACCTCGGTTCGAACCCCAGTCTCACATGATTTTGACGGGCCCAGCGCAAAAAGGCAGCCCAAGCCGCTTTTCGGAAAACCCTGCATTATCGCAAATTTCCAATCAACCGCAAAGCCTTACAAGACTTATTCCGACTCCGCCTCAAGTCAGAGATGGCGCATCCGTGGCCCCAAACCGCAAGACAGCAGGGTCGTCATGCAACGAAAGCCAGCGGTCTGCACGAGCTTAGCGCTTTCTCAATCTGGCTGTCCCCCCTGGGAGCGCCAAGCTCCAGCTTGGCAGTTCTGCACCCATGCCCCCCAAATTGCCAAGCTGGAGCTTGGCGCTCCCAGGAAATACCAACGCCTTCAACAACCAGCAAGGCGAAAGCCAGCGAACCACCCAAGCTAACCGCCTTCGCAATCTGGCTGCCCCCCTGGGAGCGCCAAGCTCCAGCTTGGCAGTTCTGCGCCCAAGGCCACCCGAAATTGCCAAGCTGGAGCTTGGCGCTCCCAGGAAATACCAACGCCGTACAACCGCCAACACCAAACCATCAACGCCCCATCCCCCAGCCACTCCAACCTGTGATTAAAACTAAAGCACTGCTGCACACTTCCAGCCTGTTACAAGAGGGAATCCCACCCAGCACATTCCTGGCCGCTTGTGGATAACTCTCACAAGCACTACAATCGCCAGCCGCGTTTGCGGGGTCTTGTCCACAACCGGATCCTCTTTTCATGTACGAACCCTTTGCCGCCGACGCAGCTCCCGAGCTGCCGCCGGATGCAGCCTCTGCCCTTTGGCCTGCCTGCCTGGACGTGCTGGCGCAGGAGATGCCAGAGCAGCAATTCAACACCTGGATCAAACCCCTGGTTGTCCAGGTAGAGCCTGATTTCTCGCGCCTGACCATCTTCGTTGCCAATCGCTTCAAACTCGATTGGATACGTGCCCAATACGCCGGCAGAATCTCCACCCTGCTGGAACAACTTCACGGCCACACCGTGCAAGTGGAGTTAGCGCTCGCTCAGCGTGCAGCGCCTGCCAAGCCTACGATTGATCGTGCGGCAGAGCGCCCAGCAGCCCATCCGGCCGCCGCGCCAGAAGCCCCCGCTGCGCCACCTGAACCAGATCCCGCACGCGGTGGCTCCCGCAGCCGCCTTAATTCCGCGCTGACCTTCGACACCCTGGTAGAAGGCTCCGCCAACCGCATGGCGCGGGCCGCCGCGTTGCACGTAGCGGGCTCACCCGGCCGCCTGTACAACCCGCTCTTCATCTACGGCGGCGTCGGTTTGGGTAAAACCCACTTGATGCACGCAGTCGGCAACAAGCTGCTGGTCAGCCAGCCAGACGCCAAAGTTCTCTACATCCACGCTGAACAATTTGTGTCGGATGTGGTCAAGTCCTACCAGCGCAAGACTTTTGACGAATTCAAAGAGCGCTACCACTCGCTCGATCTGTTACTGATCGATGACGTTCAGTTCTTTGCCAACAAAGACCGGACGCAAGAAGAATTCTTCAACGCCTTTGAGGCCCTGCTGGCTAAAAAGAGCCACATCGTGATGACCAGCGACACCTATCCCAAGGGGTTGGCTGACATCCATGAGCGTCTGGTTTCCCGCTTTGATTCAGGCTTGACGGTGGCCCTGGAGCCGCCCGAGCTGGAAATGCGCGTGGCCATTCTGATCAACAAAGCCGTGGCTGAAGGCACTGAAATGCCTGAAGAAGTGGCGTTTTTCGTGGCCAAGAACGTGCGCTCCAACGTGCGTGAGCTTGAAGGCGCCCTGCGTAAGATCCTGGCGTATTCCCGCTTCAACCAGAAGGAAATCTCCATCCAGCTGGCGCGGGAAGCCCTGCGCGATTTGCTGTCCATCCAGAACCGGCAGATCAGCGTCGAAAACATCCAGAAGACCGTCGCCGACTATTACAAGATCAAAGTCGCCGATATGTACAGCAAGAAACGCCCCGCTTCCATTGCGCGGCCGCGGCAGATTGCCATGTACCTGGCCAAGGAATTGACTCAGAAAAGTCTGCCCGAGATAGGCGAACTTTTTGGGGGCAGGGACCACACCACCGTTCTGCACGCCGTCCGAAAAATCGGCGGAGAGCGCCAGCAGCTCACCGAGCTCAACCAGCAATTGCACGTGCTGGAGCAGACCCTCAAAGGCTAGTGTGAAATCCCTGGTATAAGCAGTAGTTGAGGCCCGCCAAAATGCGGTCCAAAACAGGCGACAATACGAGTTGCCCTCAGGTCCGGCGGCCCCATATAGACGTCATACCGCCGGGCTACATTACAGCAACACCAATTCGTGCCCAATACGTGCATTCAATGAGGAAGACATGATCGTTCTGAAGACTACCCAAGACAAACTTTTGGCCGTTCTTCAGTCGGTCTCGGGCATTGTGGAACGCCGCCACACCCTGCCCGTACTGGCCAATGTGCTCATCCGCAAAACCGGCGGGCAGTTGCAGTTGACCACCAGCGACCTGGAAATCCAGATCCGCACCACGGCCGAACTGGGCGGGGACGAAGGCACGTTTGCCACCACCGTGGGCGCACGCAAGATGATTGACATCCTGCGCACCATGCCGGCTGACCAGGTCGTCAGCCTGGAATCCAACCAGTCCAAGGTCATCCTCAAGGGCGGCAAGAGTAAATTCACCCTGCAAACCCTGCCTGCAGAGGACTTTCCCCTGGTGCAAGAAGCCCCCACGTTCGGGCCTGAATTCAGCGTGCCGCAAAAAACACTCAAAGGCCTGCTGCATCAGGTGGCCTTTGCGATGGCGGTGCATGACATCCGTTACTACCTGAACGGCATTTTGTTCGTGGCTGAAGGCAAAACGCTCAGCCTGGTGGCTACGGACGGCCACCGCCTGGCCTTTGCCAGCGCCACCCTGGAAACAGAAGTACCCAAACAAGAAGTGATTCTGCCGCGCAAAACCGTGGTGGAACTGCAGCGCCTGTTGTCTGACGCCAGCGTGGCTGACGACGCGCAGGCTCCGATGATCGAAATGCGCTTTGCCAACAACCAGGCCAAGTTCAGCTTCGGCGGCATGGAATTTGTGACCAAGCTGGTGGAAGGCAAATTCCCGGACTACAACCGGGTCATCCCCAAAAACCACAAAAACACCGTCACCCTGGGCCGCGCGCCCCTGCTGGCCAGCCTGCAGCGCACCGCCATCCTGACCAGCGAGAAATTCAAGGGTGTGCGCCTGAACATAGAGCCCGGTGTGCTGCGCGTAGCGGCCAACAACGCCGAGCAGGAAGAGGCCATGGACGAACTCGACATCGACTACGGCGGCGACCAGATCGAGATCGGTTTCAACGTGACCTACCTGATCGACGCACTGGCCAATATGAACCAGGACATGGTCACTCTGGAACTCCAGGATTCGAACAGCTCAGCGCTGGTCACCCTGCCAGATGACGCCAATTTCAAATACGTTGTCATGCCCATGCGCATTTGACATCGCTATGTATTAGGGCTTGTTAACACGCCCTAACAGCGTTTCACCCATCAAACCCGCTCATACAGGCGGGTTTTGAGCTTCAAAAGAGATAGCAGATGACCGAATCCAGCCCAATGCAAGAAGACCCTAAACCTACTCCTGAGCAGGCTGGGGACAGCTACGGCGAAGGTTCCATCCAGATCCTGGAAGGTCTGGAAGCGGTGCGTAAGCGCCCTGGCATGTACATCGGTGACACCAGCGACGGCACCGGCCTGCACCATCTGGTCTTTGAGGTGGTCGACAACTCCATCGACGAAGCCCTGGCGGGCTTTTGCGATGACATCGTCGTCACCATCCACACCGACAACTCCATCTCTGTCACAGACAACGGGCGCGGCATTCCCACCCGCGTCAAGATGGACGACAAGCACGAGCCCAAGCGCTCTGCCGCTGAAATTGCCCTGACCGAGCTGCACGCCGGCGGCAAATTCAACCAGAACAGCTACAAAGTCTCAGGCGGTCTGCACGGCGTGGGTGTGTCCTGCGTGAACGCGCTGTCTGTCGACCTGCGCCTGACCGTGCGCCGTGATGGCAAAAAGCACGAGCTGCACTTTAGCCGCGGCATTGTGCAAGACCGTCTGATCGAAATGGTGGACGGTGTGGAAACATCGCCCATGAAGGTCACTGGCGACACCGACAAGCGCGGCACTGAAGTTCACTTTTTGCCCGACGTTGAGATCTTCAAGGAAAACAACGATTTCCATTATGAAATCCTGAGCAAGCGCCTGCGCGAACTCAGCTTCTTGAACAACGGCGTGCGCATTCGCCTGAAAGACGAACGCACCGGCAAGGAAGACGACTTCTCTGGCGCTGGCGGTGTCAAGGGCTTTGTGGAGTTCATCAACACAGGCAAACGCGTGCTGCACCCCAACGCCGTGAACGCCATGGGCAGCCGCCCGGCCGAAACCTACGGCGGCATTCCCGGTACAGAGATCGGTGTTGAAGTCTCCATGCAGTGGAACGACGGCTACAACGAACAAGTACTCTGCTTTACCAACAACATTCCGCAGCGCGACGGCGGCACCCACCTGACCGGTTTGCGCGCAGCCATGACACGCGTCATCGGCAAGTACATTGAGACGCATGACCTGGCCAAAAAAGCCAAGGTCGACGTCAGCGGCGATGACTTGCGCGAAGGCCTGACCTGCGTGCTGTCCGTCAAAGTGCCAGAGCCCAAGTTCTCCAGCCAGACCAAAGACAAGCTCGTTTCCAGCGAAGTGCGCGCGCCGGTGGAAGACATCGTTGCCAAGTCGCTCACCGACTACCTGGAAGAGCGCCCCAACGACGCCAAAATCATCTGCGGCAAGATCGTAGAAGCTGCCCGCGCACGCGAAGCCGCCCGCAAGGCGCGTGAAATGACCCGCCGTAAGGGTGCGCTGGACGGATTTGGCCTGCCCGGCAAACTGGCCGATTGCCAAGAAAAAGACCCCGCGCTGTGTGAAATCTACATCGTGGAGGGTGACTCCGCCGGTGGCTCTGCCAAGCAGGGCCGCGACCGTAAATTCCAGGCCATCCTGCCGCTGCGCGGCAAGATCCTGAACGTGGAACGCGCCCGCTACGAAAAGCTGCTGACCAGCAACGAAATCGTCACGCTCATCACCGCCCTGGGCACCGGCATTGGCAAGACTGCTGCTGATTCTGGCAAGAGCGCCGTAGACGACTTCAACATCGGCAAACTGCGTTACCACCGCGTCATCATCATGACCGACGCTGACGTCGACGGCGCGCACATCCGCACCCTGCTGCTGACCTTCTTCTACCGCCAGATGCCAGAGCTGGTGGAGCGTGGCCACATCTACATTGCCCAGCCACCACTGTACAAAGTGAAGGCCGGCAAAGAAGAGCTGTACCTGAAAGACGGCGGCGCGCTAGACAGCTTCTTGCTGCGCATTGCCATGAAAGACGCCAGTGTCTTCACCGGCACATCTACCAACGGCGCGCCACCTCAGACCCTCAGCGGAGACACGCTGACTGAACTGGCGCGCAAGCACCAGTTGGCCGAAGCCGTGATTGCCCGCCTCTCCGTTTTCATGGACGGCGAAGCCCTGCGCGCCATGGCAGACGGTGTATCGCTCAATCTCGACAGCGTGGAATCCGCTGAAGCCAGCGCCGTGGCGCTGCAAGCGCACCTGCGCGCCCAGCAATCCAACGGCATGCCGGCTGAAGTTGCAGGTGAGTTCGATGTGCGCACCGACAAACCCATCTTGCGCATCAGCCGCCGCCACCACGGCAACATCAAGAGCAGCATCATCTCGCAAGATTTTGTGCACGGTGCCGACTACGCCGCCTTGGCCGAAGCCGCCCAAACCTTCCGCGGCCTGCTGGGTGAAGGCGCCAAGGTAATGCGCGGTGAAGGTGAGCGCGCCAAAGAAGAACGCGTGCACGATTTCCGTGAAGCCATGGCCTGGCTGATCAGTGAAGCCGAGCGCACCACCACACGCCAGCGCTATAAAGGGCTGGGCGAGATGAACCCAGAGCAGTTGTGGGAAACCACCATGGACCCCGAAGTGCGCCGTTTGCTGAAGGTGCAGATCGACGACGCGATTGAAGCGGATCGGGTCTTCACCACGCTGATGGGCGATGAGGTGGAACCGCGCCGGGCGTTTATTGAGACCAATGCGCTGCGGGCGGTGAATATCGACGCGTAGATTTTTAGCGTCTTGTGCCCTGATTTGGGCATTCCGCTAGATCTCAGTCGCCATGCTTGACCAGGGACAACTTGCATCACTGCGGGGGTCTTGCTTCGTCCACGGCGGGTTAATTCGTGATGAAGGAACGGCTAGTTCCTTCGACCCCCTGAAAGCGGCGCCACGAAAGACTCAATCACTTCCAGATTGCGGGTAGCCAAGGCGCGCACTTCAGGGGAAACAGGTAATGCTGCTTCGTTGTCGCGCACTGCAGACCAGAACACTCTCGCCGCCAAGGCCGCCGTCGCCCAAATCTCGGGGCGAGCCCCGACGGTGCCGATCCTGGGCTTGATCGGGTTGAGATCCGGATCGATTCCACCGCCGATCGGTGCATAGTTCATCGGCAGAATGGCGTAAGGGGGTGAGATCGACTGGTATTCGCCTTTGTTGGAATGTTACTGCTGTGCTTTCGACGACCGACGCTTTGAGCTGCTAGCGTTCAGGCTGATGCTCACTGCGTCCGCGAAAAATTGATAGGCTCGGAAAAAAGCTAGTTCGCTAGGATTTTTTCTATGCCAAGCCCGTTCTAACCCATAAAACCTACTTTGATAGGAAATTTTCTGGATTCGGACAGAATAATCTTAAAAATCCTACTGGGATAGGCTTTATTTGCGTAAACCCGAGTGACTTCATAGAAGTTCCTATTAAACTAGGAATAATGAAACACGAAGTCAAGACCGCCTCAGACCTCGGCCACGCCATCCGAGCAGTAAGGAAAGCTTCGGGCACCCGACTGGATGACCTGGCCGCCATCCTTGGTGTCAGCAAGCAGACCACCGCCAATCTCGAGTACGGTAAGGACACGGTGGCCTTGGGAACGGTTCTTCGGCACCTTCATGAACTCGGAATCAGGTTGTATGTGGACATTCCGGGCCACGAGGCGACGGAGCAATTGCTCAAGCTCTCGCGCAATGACCCGGACGCGTTCGAGCGAATCAAGGCAGAGCTGGAACCGACCCGTTCCCAGCCTACTCAACCCTCTGGATTCCGGGCGGCGATGAGCACACTGGCAGAGGCGGCCAATGCCGTCCCCACGGCATCGATCGAGCCGGCTGCACCACCAGCGCTTGCCCCGCGTCCGGAGTCCCGCGATGAGTAAGCCCCCTCTTTCTCGTGCGCTCATCGTGTACAGCAATGGCGACCGAGTTGGCGTGTTGTTGGATCAGGACAATATCTGGAAATTCTCGTACGACCCAGGATGGGTTGCCCGTCCAGATGCCTTTGCGCTAACGCCCAGTCTCAGCCTAGGCAATCTTGACATCATCGATGGTTCATCTGAGCGACCGGTCCAGTGGTTCTTTGACAACCTGCTGCCCGAAGAAAGGCTGCGAGAAGTCGTCGCCAAGGAAGCGGGCATTCGTGCGCCGGAGGACGCTTTCGCGTTACTGAGCTATCTGGGCAGGGAGTCAGCGGGCTCCCTGACCCTCTTGCCTTATGGCGAGCCCATAGAACGAGGCCGACAACTGGAAGAGCTCTCCGACGGAGAGCTATCGGCACGGATTCGGAATCTACCGAGAAGCAGCCTGGTGAACCACCAGCGCAAGCGCATGTCGTTGGCTGGCGCACAGCACAAGATGCTTGCCGTCATCAAGTACGAACAGGCGCCGCACTTGTATCAGCATTTGTATGAGCCAGTAGGCGGCGCCGCCTCCACCCACATTCTCAAACCTAATCATCCGGACGTGGCGGACTACCCTGCGTCGGTAATGAATGAGTATGTCACCATGAGGTTGGCAGAAGCCGCCAAGCTGCAGGTTCCCTCTGTCGAGATTCGGTACGTCCCCGAACCCGTGTACTGCATCAAGCGCTTTGACCGAGCCTACTCAATGACCGCGATGGAGCGCGCCCCCCGACTGGAGAGCGCGGAGGTTACACGCCTGCACGTCCTTGACGGGTGCCAACTGCTGAACATACCTAGTGTGATGAAGTACTCCAGTGCATCGCTGGATACGCTCATTCGGTTGATTGAACATTGTCGAAACAAAGCTTCAACTCGGACGGCGCTGTTTCGGTGGCTCGTGTTCAACATGGCCGTTGGCAACAACGACAACCACCTCAAGAACCTGTCTTTCTTCGTCAACCATACGGGCATTGAGCTTGCGCCCCACTACGACTTGCTGTGCACACTGGCCTATGAGACCAAAGCCCTTGCCGAGACCAGCCATCTGAGCGATTGGTCGGACAGACCACTGGTTTTTCCCTTGCCAGGAGCAGAGAGATTTTCCCAGGTGACGCGGTCGCGCGTTATTGAGGGCGGCGTCAAACTGGGACTGGGGCGGGGCATGGCCGGCCGCATTCTGGATGAGACTCGGGTGCGTGTGCATAAGGCTGTTCCCGACCTTCTGGGGGAGAATGCGCTCCACCTCAAGGGCAACCCTCAGCACCTGCGCGTGGCTCGGGCCATGGGCCAAATCGTTATAGGAGAGATGCTGGAGAGGCTTAAGTAGCGCCGTTGCTCTTCTCAACCCGATCTGCCTGGGGAGAGACAAAAAACCCGTTCAGGTTGAGCTTGGCTTGTCCAGCGGTTCTACGGCTTTGGTCAAACGTAAAGTGCCATTTGAACTAACTAAACCGTTCGGGCTGAGCTCGTCGAAGCCTGTCCTGAGCCTGTCGAAGTGGCCTTGCGCAACGCTTTGCATGTGCCACTGCTCTCGAACGATCGCGTGTCCGGCAGTCAAGTCTTCCTCACGGCTAGAAAGAGAGAAAGGGAAGCAAATTGACATGCATCGGCACCTTCATTCGGGCCTTGCATGCCCTCTCAGCTCGGGTACCCGTGGATCGTCTAACCACGACTTCGCTCCCTAGGGCTGCCGCATTCGCGGCGAACCACCAGCCTTAACTTTTTTGTGCTAACTCTTGTTCAACATGCCGACGCAACGCATCAGAGAATGAAATACTTTCCTTGACCAGTTGCGTAATGAAAGCCTCTTTCGCCTGAATCTCCTGGGCGCGTGCGAGCACCTGCTGCGCCACTTCGATGGCTATCGTGACGATGCCCGTATCGTCGGTCACGATGAGATCGCCCGGTCGGATCTGCGTGTGGCCTATCTCGACCACTTCATTGATGGCGACGGTTTGCAAGGTGGGCGAGCTTTTGACTGGTGAACTACCAGTCAGATGAACTGGAAAGTCCAATTCAGCTATCTCACGAACATCACGCATGCAGCCGTTCACCACAAAGCCCGCGGCACCTTTGATTTGCGCACGCAGGGCAAGTATGGCGCCGCCGGTGCAAACGTCTTTACGTCCGCCTGCATCAATCACCAACATGTCATCAGGGCCGAGTAAATCGTCAATGACAGCAGCGTGCTTGGCCAGCTGACGCTCTTTGGCCACGTGATGCCGAGTCGCTTGCCGGACCGTGACCGCAAAGCCCACTGCACGCGGCTGGGTCATTGAAACGGGCGACAGCCCATGCACAGCGCCACAGCCCAGACCAAGCTGCTCCATCGCGTCGCAGATATTGCCGGTGGGCATGGCACGAAAAGCCTCAACCAATGCGGACCGATCTTTGCCTTGGAATACAGAAGAAGAGTTCATGACTGGGCCTGTTCGACGGAAGAATGGCTGGTGCGAAATTCACTGGAGAACATTCGGGCACGGCCCCATACCAGGGGGTTCTTCAGTCCGGCCGGCTGCTTGCCGTCTGCAACATCGATCACTGTTCTTACACAAGCCTCCATGAGCTTGTTGCGACCCTCATAGGTCGTTCCCGCGTTGTGTGCAGTCACCAGCACATTCGGCAGCTTCAATAGCGGATGGTCTGGCGGCGGTGGCTCTTGGCTGAACACATCAAGAGCGGCGCTATCAATAATTCCATTTTTCAATGCATCGTGTAATGCTGCTTCATTCACGATCCCGCCGCGTGATGTATTGATCAGCATTGCGGATGGCTTCATCAAGGCCAGTTCTTTCTGGCCAATCATATTCTCCGTGCCCGAATTGAATGGCACGTGAACGCTTACATAATCACTCTCACGCAGAAGCTCAGGTAACGACACGAGCTGAATGCCATGCTTTGCAGCAGTTTCGGCATTCATGTAGGGATCGTAGACAACAATATTCATATTGAAGCCTGACACCATTTTTGAAAGGGCCGCACCAATATTGCCAAAGCCGATAATGCCCAGCTTTTTGCCTATGATGGAGCGCCCCATGGAGCGATTCCATTTGCCACTGCGCACGACTTCCTGACTGACAGCAATGCGGCGTGTAAGCGCCATCATCAAGCCAAACGTAAACTCCGCCACGGTCTCTGCGCCAGCACCAGGCGTATTGGTAACCAGGATCCCCTTGGCTGATGCCGCCTCTATGTTCACATTTTCAACACCTACCCCAATGCGGCATATCAGACTTAACTTATCTGCCGCTGCCATCACCTTATCTGTGTACTGATCAACCCCGGCAATATGAACATCAATACCAGGAAGCACTTTTATCAGTTCTGACTCAGTAAGATTACGCTCGCTTTTATCCAGGACGACTTCAAAGCCTCTCGACTCCAGCAGAGAAACCATGGAATCCAATTCAGTCACATAAGACGCAGGCCAGGGTTGAGTGATTAAAAGTTTCCGGTGCATAGAGGCTCTATAACAGTACGACGAAACTCATTCTGCGCAAGAAGACTCGCATGGACAATGCGGCATTTCAAGGCTATTATTAGTCAATGGCTAATAATGTTAAGTTTCGTCAGATCAAAGCCTTTCTTCTCGCCTCAGAAGCCGGGTCGTTTTCTGCGGGGGCCGCCAGGCTGTGTGTTTCTCCCCCTTCTTTCACAGACCTGATTCGTGATCTGGAAGAAGAGTTGGGGGTCAAGCTCTTCGAAAGAACAACCCGCAAGGTGTCTCTGACGGCCGCCGGCATAGACTTTCTTGGGCGCATTCAAAGGCCCATGCTCGACATCGACGAGGCCTATGAGCACATGAAAGATGTGCGCCACGCACGCAGCGGCCTGGTCATCGTGGGCTGCTTGCCTTCCATTGCCGTTTCTCTCATCCCCAAGGTCTTGCTGGAGCTGCGGCGTGACCGCCCAAAGCTTCAAATCCGCGTCATAGAAGTGCACAACGAGCCATTGCTGGAAATGCTTCGCATGAACGCGATCGAACTGGGCCTGGGTACGCTGATGGAGGAAACCGGGGATCTCCGCCTGCGCAAGCTAGTGGACGACGAATTCGTCGTCGTCGCGCCTGACGCCATGGCGACTCAGTTACCCAGTCAAATGACCTGGGAAGACTTAGCCAGCCAAGATGTCATCTTGACCTCTCTCGGATCTACGCCACGAGAGCAATTTGAGCGCTCCTACAGCTTCAAACCTAAGCGAATCCGGCCTGTGTACGAGGTCACCCATATCAGCACCGCCTTGGCGATGGTGCGTGAGGGTCTGGGGCTTGCGGTGCTGCCGCGCATTGCGCTGTACGCCCTGCCAACAACCGATTTGAAGCTCATCAAACTAGCCGAGCCCAATGCAGCGCGCACGCTGGGCATATTGCAAAGAACGGATCGTACGATTTCACCAGCCGGCATGGTGTTTATCGAGGCTATGGAGCGGGTTGCCAAAGCCACGGAGCTTGCCCCGCTCAGCCCTAACGTCTGAAGCGCCCGGCTTCGGGTTCACGCTCCCCACAACTCACCCGCCAGCTCATAGCGACCCAACCAAGTTGTCCCCGAAGACGATCACCGCTTTTATTAGGCGCGGCCTAATTGTGTGAACAAGAATACTAATTGATCTAATGATCGGTCTTGCCCAAACTTATGGATGGACTGAATCCGTGGCTGAACTCACTCATCGCCTGGAGTGCAGAAAGCACCGAGCCATTTCAGCGACGCTGAAAAGCTATTAAATATTGGAGACCGACATGAGCAAATTGCAAGACCTTACTATTTCCCGCCGAAAATTCTCACGCCTTCTGGCAGCGGCACCCATGGCTGGCACTTCTGCATTTGCACAAACGTCAGATAAATATCCTACCAAAGCCGTCAGAATCGTCGTACCTTTTGCCGCAGGTGGGGGTGTAGATGTTTTGGCCAGAACTGTTGGCCAAAAACTGTCTGAGCAACTTGGCGCCCCATTCCTCATTGACAACAGACCTGGTGCAGGAACCATCATCGGAACCGATGTGGTGGCCAAGGCGCCAGCTGATGGTTATTCAATATTGATGGCGGTAAGCACCCACGTCACCAATTCCTTTCTCTACCAGAAACTGCCTTACGATCCGTTCAACGATTTCAGAACCATTTGCACGCTTGCGAAGCCTCCAATCACTTTGTATGCAAACGCCGAATTGGGCTTAAAAAACATAAGTGATCTGATTAATTATCAGAAGAAAGAGAAGAAGCCCGTCAATTACGGGACTGGTGGCGTAGGAACACTGTCGCACTTGGGCGCAGAAGAATTCAGCGCACTGTCAGGCTTGCCTCTTGAACACGTGATCTACAAAGGCGGCACACCCGCATTGAGTGACACCATGGCCGGCCACGTTCCGCTATTCTTTGGCACGGTCACTATCGGACAAGCTGCGTGGAAAGTCGGAAAAGTTGTTGCGCTGGGCGTCATGGCCGACAAGCGTCAATCTGCCATGCCGAACGTTCCCACATTCAAGGAACAGGGCCTGAACATATCCGTCTCGGATTGGTACGGCTTACTTGCCCCGAAACGTGTTCCAGACGAGGTCATTGCAATCTTGAATAGCAAGATTGACGGCATCATGAACCTGCCTGATGTGCAAGAACGCCTTGCAGGCATCGGAATCGCCAAGTCCAGTCCGCAGGAAATGCAGCAGATGCTTGTGAGTGAGTCTGAAAGGTGGGGGCGTTTGATTAAGAAGCTTGGGCTTAAGGCGTCTTGAACGTGGGGCATACTCTGGAAGGTAGTTATATAGGCTTCCGCGGGCTTTATTAGGGTCCGAGCGGTGGCCTGCGCACTGATTCGCACTCTAATCCATACCGAACTGTCATGCCGCGCCCTTGCAACTCATAGCCACGCTGCTTCGTTGCATGGACAAGACCGCTCAACCCAACGCTATAGCCCAAGCTCAAATTGGCAGCGGCTGGAGACACTTATTAAGGGAAACAGGAGGCACGACTACAGGATCATTGTGTCGCCGAAGTTCGTTGACGTAACCTCAAAGGTCGAAGCAGTATGCCCACTGCCGACTGCCATCGAAAAAATCGCGGTTCCGTACAACAGGAGATTGCTTCATGCCCAAGCCCTATGTCTTCGAATCGCGAGAAACGCTGATTGAACGACTACGTTCGCCGGGGTTGGCTGAGATTTCACGCCAATTTTTTGCAGTGCGGTGCCCTTCAATGATGGAAGTGGTTAGAACCGGCGTGAGCGGCAACACCTTCCGCGCGTTTCGACATGTTCCAACACCCTCGAAGAAGTTTCGGACCTGGACGACTTGCCGCTTGGAGCATACCCTGCGCGACATCCTGGCTTGCGAAAGACCAGATAGCTATGCCTTGCAGGTACATATGGCGACCCAAGCACTGGAGAGCTCCTGGCGCCATCACGCGAACAAGGAAATGGGATATGGCCGAGGTGCCAAACTCTTAAACCTCGTGCTTAAGAAGCTTGCCTGCCTGGAGAGTTTGACCGATGAACAACGAACGCGCTTGATCTCGCTCATGCATGTGCCCTGGGACAGCTACACCATTCAGGGCTTGCGACTCGTCTCGCCAGCACTCAGCATCCCTAGCAACGCCACTATGAAGTTCATCACCACGCCTGAGCAATACCAAGTCTTCATGGCCGAGATTACCGACATCACTGCCGAAGCAAACGTACCGGCCATCTACTACGACGTGCTCGCTTGGGACATGGCGCACTGAAGCGAAGCAACCCCTTCATTTTCGAAACTGCTCACGCTGCCCATCGTGCGCGTCCTGGCTTTCGCCTACGACCGGCAGCATCAACTCTTCAACTCTTCAACTCTTCAACGCTTCTCGTGTGAGGTTAGGTAAGTGGTCGGCAGGAGGGGTCCTGCAAGCCCGCTTCTCGCATAGACCTCGTCCACGGTGTTAACACGCTGCCCCAGGCGAAGGCGCCAGGGTCTCTCATGGTGAAGTCGAGCGCATTACCGCGCCCCAGCGCTCTAGCAGTCCGAGCGAGATGAACTCTCAGCCGCTCTGGGAAACCACCATGGACCCAGAAGTGCGCTGTCTGCTGCGCATGAAGATCGACGATGCGATAGGAGCGGATCGAAAAGCCCAATCTGAAACGGCATTTTTTCTTGAGATGGTCGCTGGTTGCCGTGAGCTGACGGGCTAGTAATAGGGAAGAGTCGCTCAACGTTCGACTAGCCCCCGTTTGCTGCGACCGCGTTTCTCATGCGATCTTTGAGCTTCTTCTCGATGGCTTTCACCGATGCGCTATAACGTGCGCCCGCCGCGGCGATTTGCCCAGCGTGCGTCGGCTCGGAATTTGCGATCCGAGCGCGAAACGTTGGCTGCTGTGATTCCTTGAGCCAAGGCATATTCCGATGGAGTTTATTCACCTCCGCCAAAAGTCCCTCTGATACGCACGCTTCAGTTTCTGGCCCCTCGAACTTGGAGAACAACTTGTCTACGTCGGCATCCCAAGCAAGTAGACGATCAACCGTTTCGTTTACTCGCTTCAGTTTGACCGGAGTCGCTGGTAATTGCGACTCGTGCACTTCCTTAGCCACTGCATCGAGTTCTGAAAGGAGAGAGGCAACGCGGCCAAAAACTCCCTTTCGCTTTTCAATACGCAGGCGGTCGCAGTGAGGTGTCTTTGTCCGGAAGATTACCTCCATGTTGGCAGCCTGCGCCAGACTAACTGCGTCGTTTGCTAGGCTGACAACGCTGCTTCGAAAGTCCCCATATGTGCTGACCATCCCTCCGATGATTAGGGCCGCCTTACCTGTAGCGATGATCTTTGTTCGCAAACTGCCTTCTTCAAACATCACGGTGATATCGACATCACCCCCAAACATGAAGCTTGCTCGCTCGTGAAAGAAGCTCGTCAACTCTTTGCGAAGCGCCTCAAGTTCTTCCTTGTCTTCAAAGAGCTCAATATTAAGGTGCGTGTATGCCTCGGCTAGGACTTCGGACTTGATGTAATTGGCCATGCTCTCCCGGCGGCATCAGTTGTTTGCGACAATTGTAACTGAGTGCGTCTAACAAGATTACATAGTTATCCCGTATAACCTTCACGATATTCTGGTTCGGTTTCCTCTTGAAAACTGGTTTCTGTCCTGGGTTTGTGGTCAGTTCACGAAAAGACGCACAACAAGAATTCCGTCACTCTCAAAGCCTATCGTTTGCAAACACCGCACATTCGGATGTGTGAGATTTGTCTGCAAGCAGCGATATTTTCAACCTGCTAACTTATTGGTCACTACGCAATGTTGGCGTCGAGGACGGAAAGCGTCTTAATGAGACTTTCCACCAACCCGCCCTCTTCGCGACCAAGCTTGACGCCCTCTGAGGGAGTCCCAATTCCACATTCCCTGATGTTCATCTTGGTAACGAAGATGATGCCGTTGTATTTCAGACCAGTTCCAGAATCTGCTGGACTTCCATGACATCTAGCGAAGGCAGGTTTCCGACGTGGATGTTGTACTTGATACCAATGACGCCCGACGGAGGAATATAGTCATCGGGGAGTCGAGGAAATGATTCAACTACCTCGAACACATGGACATCGCGAAAGGTAAATCTTAAAAGTGCGCCAGACTGTCTGAGTCCTTCATGCCAGCCTAGTTGAGACAGCCGCGAATCAAAAACATCGAGCGCACGCCCATCTATTTCCAGTTTCTCGCGGATTTCATCTACGCGGTCCGCGAGCGTCTCGTTGCCCCCCAGGCTTTTCTCAAGCATGACGCTGATGAAGAGAAGGCGCTTGCCGGCGGGGGCTCGAAGTTGATCAAGACGGGAAATTTCATGTCTCGGCTCTGACTTGGTCGTTGTTTTTACTTCTACGTGAACCCCTTGCCCCACAAAGTCGTGCCGCTCGCTTTCAGGGCCACTCCACAGGTGACAGGCCCGGGCGCCGATCGTCGGAAACAGGACGTTGGAAAGCACCCATAATTCGCCGAAGAGGCCAATTTGTTCACTCGCGCCCAGGTCCGGAACAAGAGTGCGCAGCGCCGCGCGCATATCGTCGATGGTCCGTTCGACCGATAACGCCGGATCTCGCCCTTCGGTGCAAATCGCGTATAGAACCTTGTTAGCAACAAGTGTGAGCAGCTCCTCATGATGGCTGCGGGCTGAAATGTCGATCCATGTCTGTTCACCCTCCAGCACACGAACCTGGATGCTCTGCAGGTCCGGAGGAAGGCTTTTCGGAGCCACGTCGATGGCCAACAAAAGGTGCAAGCGACCGTCTTCAGAGACGCTAATAAACCCGGCCTCGAAATCTTCGTCAGCCAGCTCGTAAATGGTCTCGTGAGGAGTGCGCTCTTCACGCAGTCTGGACCATCGCTGCCGCGTGATTTCAGACATTGCGAAGCCCCCGGTTTACGACGAATCGTTCTCCACCATCACTTGTCCACGGGAGGGAAAGCGCGACGCCGAGCACGGCCTGTGTCGGAGAGCGCAATGGTTCCGGGTCAAGGGGGTAGAGCAGTAGCAGCCCCTGCTGAGCGGGACGATCCTCTCGCATGGACATGGCGCTGAATCCAGCGGTCGCCCGATAGTTATCCGGTCCGCCATGTAGATCGACACCCTCATGGCGAGGGTCGATAAGAATACCGATCGACTCATTGGCCTGCAACGAGCGTCGCACCAGGCCGAAAGGTCTTCCTCCAAGGAGAACCTGGCGTTCACGCTCTGGGTTCGCCACGAACACAGTCCAGTTCACAAGCTCTCCGGCTTCTGCACGTTCCAGGATCCAGTCCGCAATTTCCGGGCTTTGAAACGCAATGCTATTGGGATGGCCCTCGTAGCGCCGCAGAAAGAGCGCAATATCTTCGACAGGCACATCATGCGCGATTGCACCGCCGTATGCCTCCTGTGTAGGTGGATGCCGGCGAAGCAACTCTGACGCCAAATCGAGGTTCCGCTCCAATAGATCTCTGTCGTACAAGGGGAACAGAATAGTCTGGGGATTTTCGCCAGACCATGAGCGAGCGTCATCCGCCTGCATCTTGCTTTTGTTCTTGCTGGTGAGCAGGAGCTTTGAATGTGCGCGCATCCGGATGGCCATCTGATCGGGACGGCGGCCGGCTTTGTTCAGCGCCGTGATTGAGTCCCGTAAAGACTCTTCGACTAGCGCCAGTTCTACGAACCACTGTGCAATACCCTCGGTCGTCCAGATGCGGATCAGGTCATCGTACCCTGCCCGGAATCCGTACCAGCGGGCCATCTGGAGCAGGGCATCAGCCAGAGTAGTCGTGCGCAGAAAATAGGCGACAGTGAGGCCTTCAAGCGTCAGTCCACGCGATAGGCGGTTGCCGCCGACTGCTACGAGCTGTCGACCGGGCCTGAGATCGTATTCCAGTTCATCGCCTGTCGTGCTGTTTAGCACTACGACATCCAGTCGAGCCAAGTTGTTCACAGCTTCCTTGAGGATATTCTCCTCACTAGCGGGAAGTTCGACCGTACCCAGACCGGCCAGCGTTGACAGGAACATCTGCCTCAGCACCCCAGGTTCAGCTTCCTCATGATGAAACCAACTTCGGATCTGCTCCTTAATGGCTGCGCCTATCCGCATCTGATCCTGTTGAAGCTGGGATACATGAACCAGCATCGTATGCGGTTTGCCGGTCTGACCTCGTAGCAATCTGATGGCACCAACGAGCGCAAACGTCAGCAGCGCATCTGCCAGCGATTGGGGCAAGTCGAGCGGTCCTCGGGCAACTATTGCTTCACTTCTCCTGCGCTGCTTCGACTTCAGTGCCTTTACGTCTGCCGGATCTACCGGGCGCAGAACGTCGCGCCCCTGAGCACTGATTCCGAACAGCTCCTCTGTACCTGTATAGCCGTCAGGACGCGGGAGCTGGACGACAAAATCCTTTGGGAAAAGGTCCTCTCCAACCTGCCCGTCCTTGGCATCAGGATCGATGAGGATATTCGCGAACGGGGTTGCCGTATAGGCGATATAGGTAGCCCGTGGGGCTTTTCTAAGAATGTCCCGGATCAATGCGTTGGTCAGCGACGGTGCTGTGTCGTCATCTGGCGCAGTTTCATTGTCGATACTCGGGTCACGGCGATTTCCGCGCGTATTGATGGAGGCTTGGTCAGCCTCGTCATCTATGAGAAGAACAGGTACATCAGCGAGTCGACCTTCCAGTCGACCCAACCATTGGTTGAGTCTCTTCAGGATCGGCGTGATCTTCTTTGCAACGATTAGAACCGTGCCCGTCAATGCGAATCCGTCGGCGACTGCTGGTTCTTGAAAGTCAGTGGCCTCATCGGTCAACGTGATCCAATCGACGCCGACTCCCGCAAGCTCTTGATCCAGCCGCCGTTGGGTCTGATTCCGCAGAGAGTCGTGAATACCTGAAAGCACAATGATCAGACGATACCCAACATCAGCCGCACGTGCTGCAACGGCAGTGAAGTTTGCCGTCTTACCTGACTGGACGTAGCCAACCACCAACCCACGGCACTGAAACTCCGGACGATGAATTGGCGTGGTTTTCGAAATGATCCGGAGCGACTCTTCCGCTACCGACGCGATCTGGTGAGGCTTCCACTTGGGCATGGACCGGAGGAACGATTCATGCCGGGACCAGTTTTCCCAAATGGTCCCGTCTGTCCACAGGGCAAGCCTGGGCTTCAGAGTGAAATGTTGAGGGAACTTGACAACCATCAGGCCTTGTCCGCCAGAAGATCGGGAACGCCTGCTGTCTCGAGTACCCGAAGAAATTCCGAAAGCGCAGCCTTCGCATCGGCATCCTTATCCAGTATTTGAACGAGCGCTACCAGTGCCGGCACAAGCGGCGTAACTTCAACTTCCTCGCCTTTGAATCCGAGTTTGCGCTGCCATGGCGCGGACCCGCTGCTGATAATGCGAACCGACGTCCTGTCCTTCCTGGACACAGCGGCTGGAGGCGCTCCGCTAACGGGAGCCTGTGCTGGTACCGACGTTGGAGGCATAAGGCCGGAAGTTGAAACCGTACCTGTCGGTGATGTCCCCGCGGACCTGTTTTCGCCGCTTGTGTTCAATGGCGTTGTTGCAGATGTCGCTTTCTTGTCATATCGAGCACGAGCTGCCGCGCGAGGAACTTTAAGAAGGTCCTTTAGCGGCTCGGTAACGGCAAACGGCAGACGGACAAGCTGTTTGCTAATATCCACCTGCAGTTGCTCCTCAGCCGTCCGGTCGAAATCGACGGCGACGCGCAGCAGTTTGGTGTGCTCATCCTTGGCGAACAGGTCCTCCCACCCGCCCCACTTGATAAGCCGGTCCAGGCGGTAGAAGTAGAAGCCCTGGGCATCGTTGGCTCGGCCGTTCAGGCTGAGGCGTTCTCGCTCGACACGTTGCTCCAGCGGGGTTAACGGTTTGATGTATTCCTCGAATTCGGCCTCGTTCGGCGTGACATGCGCGCGAACATAGAGAACCGATGACTTGTCCGGGGTTTGTCCCTGAAGTTCGATACGGCGCTCGTCAAACTCCTTGGTCAGCGGATGACCCATCGGATTGTTGGGTTTCAGCGCTTCGTTGTTCAAACGTATGACAACCTTTTCGCGGCCGGGAACCTTTCCTTCGATATATCGGTGAAAAACCAGCTCAAGGTGCGCCTTTATCGCTGCGAGCTCCTGAGCATATGGTGACTCACCCCGTCCTCTAGTTGGCTCCATTGCCGGCCGCATCTGAGTAAGCAGCACGGCAGTGCCCGATTCCGCTATCTCAATTGCGGAAGAGTACTGAAGCGCTACTGGATCGTTCAGGAGCTCCCAACGACGCGTCTTCGCGAGGTGGTCTTTGTCCCAGGTAAGGGTGCCACTTGCCTCTCCCGCGGCCTTAGACACGACCGTCAGGCGGTCTGCCTGGGACCAAGCTGCCCCCTTTAGTCCGTAGCCGAACTTGCCCAGGTCGGCATCGTCGTAGTCGCGCTGATGTCCGATCTTCATTGCATTACGAAGACCCGCTAGAGTCATGCCCGTACCATCATCACGGATGCACATCCACCTCCCACCTTCGTTCGGACTCGGGAACGTGATCCAGATTTCCCGTGCGCCGTGCGAAAGGCTGTTGTCTACCAGATCAGCCACGGCGCTCGGCAGGCTGTGGCCGGCACGCGCCAGAATCTTGAACAGGCCAAGCGGATCAGGCGCAACGTCATCGTAGTTGTTGTCGGCTTGTGGTTGTGATGTGACGGACACTGTCTCTGGCTCCTTGAATAGCTGCGGGAAGTGCTCTGCGAGCACTGTTTGGCTGTGCTCGCCTTCATCGTCGTATAACGCGATCATCGCCGACTTTCCGAGCCGTGCACTCTCCCCGTGACCAAGGATTGAGGTACGGGCAGGATGGTCAACCGGGATGGCAATCCAGGATGCCTTCGCCGGTTGAGTTGAGGCGTCGACAACCATTGCGAACAAGACACCTGGGTCGACAAAGTCATAGTAGGAGCTGGTTGGGCAATCGCCTTCGAATCTCCAGTTCCTATGCTGGCGTTTGAGCCGCGACGCGACTTCGACGACGGTGTTTTCGTCTTCCATGCGTCGGCAGTCGATGGCGATGATGTCCGAGTCCTTTGCAGAAGGGAAGACCTTGTCAACGACATCCCAATCGAAGTTAATTGCGCGCTGCTTTGCTCGCTCCTTACCCTGACGGCGGTATTCATGAAACATGCCGAGTTCGGAATGAGTCAGCAGTCGGAGGATCGTGAACTTCATTTTGTCCCTTCGGTGGTCTTGATCTGGGAAGGCTCAAGGTCGAACAGCGCCACTCGCATGTCTGGTGTTGCGGGAGCGCCCAAAGACTCCCGAATGCCACGCGCAATGGAATAAGCAAAGAGCGGAGGCACCGCGTTGCCGATCTGCTTGAAGGCCGGATTCATCGAGCCCTTGAACACAAAACCATCCGGGAAGGACTGCAAGCGGGCTGCCTCGCGAACAGTGATGGGGCGCGCCTGGTCAGAGTCAAAGTGAATGTGGGAGTACGAATCTTTGCCAAGGTGCGCCATCAGTGTGCGAACAGGCGCGTCGGGCCGAAGCTTCCACCACTTGTTGGGGAACTTTGTCGGGTCATATGGGATACGCCAGGACGTGATGAAGTCGCTGACATCCGGATCCCTCGGACTGGTCGGCAGACCGCGCTGCTTCCGGCTTGACAGCCAAGTTGCAATCTTCCCCTCTACGTAGGCATGAACTTGGGGGTACTCCCAACCCGGCTCGATCTCGGCAAAGATCTTGTAATCGCGCGGCAAATATCGGAATACATGGCCCGTCGTGGCCTTGGTCGCAAACCCTTGCCACTCCCGCATCAGCCGCGAATAGGCTGTCGCAGGTTTTTTCGTCGTGTAGTCGACTGGTTCTGATGGGTCCTTTGCTCCACGCCGGATAGCGCCCGTGCGCAGCATCTCTTCGGCGTAAAGGTGCGGCAGATCTGCGAGGGCTTCAGAGGCCGATGTGGCTGTTGGCGCGTCGGGCGCCGGATCTGGAATCCAGCGGTGGTGCGCCGACCCTTCGGCTTTCAGCACGCGCCTCGCAGCGTTCTTGGAACTGGTGTAGCCGGACGGGAGGACTAGGTGGTGCGTTGGCACCGGAAAACGAGGCCTGATGCCAGTCGATCGGTGAAATCCGATAAGAATCATCCGTTCGCGCATTTGTGGTACTCCATACCAAACGGAATTCAGCAGTGTGTAGGCAACATCGTAGCCCTCTTCGGCAAGGCTCTTCGAGACAAGCTCAGCCACGTTCGTGCCACCATGATTCAGGATGTCCGGCACGTTTTCCATCAATAGTGCAACCGGCTTCGTCGCCCGAATGAATGCAACGTACCGTTCCCACAGGCTCACCCTTCCGTCGACGAGGAATGCCTGGTCTGCGGTCACCTCTTCCCGTAAGCGAGCCTGCTCACGAAGTTTAGCCCTCCCCACACGAGCGAAGGCCTGACAAGGCGGGCCTCCGACCAGAACGTCGATTTGACTGTCGGTCGCTCCTTCCAGCTCCAGATCTGCAAATACCGTATCTGCGGTCTCGGTGACGGCGTCACGCGCTGCATGATGAGCGGCTCGATCCCCTCCTGCAGAGCGGCTGCCGAAGTTCGCACCATGTGAGCGTGCGGCCCATGGATCCATTTCAATGGATGCAACGGGTGTGAACCCTGCAGTCAGGAAGCCGAGGGAAATGCCTCCACACCCGGAGAACATATCCATATAACGGATATCACCGCCACCCTGGATCCGCTGTAGTTTGCTGGATATCAGTTTATCGTCGTAATTCGAGCTGGGCGATGTCTTGCGGTAGGAAGGAGCTAGATCGACCACTGACGAGATCGGCTTCTCGTCCGTCTCGTCGGAACGTGATTTTTGCAAAACGTGTTGGATAGACATCCGGTATCTCTCATAAGAATCCTGGGCCAGGACTGCCAGTCCAGATCGATCTGGACGGGGTGTCTTAAGCAAGTTCATCCCATGCGCCTCAGCCCATATTGACCACGCATCAATTGGCGCTAGCGCCACTTCGTCACAGAGTGTAATGAAGTAGCAGGGAGGTCAAAGTTCTGCGGATGATAGACGGGAATATTGCATCACTTTTATGCAGGTTCTAAGAGATGAAGGTCTCAGTTGGGCAGAGAATTTCTCGTACGCTTCGCAGCTACTTCGCGCCTGCTATAAAGGCATGCACTTGGTGGGAGATTTGATGGATATCGTATCCCCTGAAAAACGGTCCCAAATGATGGCTGGCATCAAGGGAAAGAATACAAAGCCGGAAATGATTGTTAGGAAGCTGGTACACGGAATGGGGTTTCGTTTCCGCCTTCACCGGAAGACTTTACCTGGCTCTCCAGATCTTGTGTTCCCGCGACTGAGAAGAGTGATTTTTGTGCACGGCTGTTTCTGGCACCGGCACCCCGGCTGCAGACTTGCCTATACCCCAAAGTCGAATGCCCCTTTCTGGCTGGAAAAATTGGAGGGCAATGTGCGGCGAGACTCCTTCGCTCTGAAAGCACTGGACGCACTTGGCTGGGAGGTTCTGATCGTCTGGGAGTGCGAGGTTTCCAACTTGCCCGCACTGGCTCAAAAGCTGAATTGCTTCCTGGCTGCTGGGTAGCTCTGAGCCATTGATACCCCAACCCACCGTAGTGGAAGCGGATGTCGCCGCTGGCACAAAGTGAGCAGCGTGACCCCATGCTCTGACCAGCACCTGCGGAAAGCCTCTTCCATAAGGCACTTCACTTCGAACTCAAAAAAAAGAGTCGGCCAGAGTGCGTATGCGATCAACGAGAAAGTGTCAGTGATGTTCGCATGCGCATAAGCTAAATGTCTTTCTAGAACTTGCATGAACCTAACACTGCCCCTGCCCACTCTCCAAACCCATCGACTTTCTCTCCGAGGTTTCAGAGACACTGACTTCGAAACCTATGCTGCATACCATTGCAACCCTGAGGTCTATCGGTTCTTGTATGCCGATGCCCCGACCGGGGAGTACTTGCAAGCGCAGTTCGCTGCTGTCCTAAGTGCGCCTTTCATCAGTGACGGCGACACTCACCGTCTTGCCGTGGTACGCAAAGATGACGAGGCAGTTGTGGGAGAAGTCCTGCTGAAGATTGCCAATGCCGCAGCGCTGCAGTTGGAGGTGGGATACATCTTTAACCCTCGGTACGCAGGGCATGGGTATGCGACCGAGGCGGTGGGCGCCATGCTGACCTGGGGGTTTGAATGTGTTGGCGCGCATAGGATTTTTGCGCGGCTTGATGCTCTCAACTCAGCTTCCGAGAAAGTCGCGATTCGCCTGGGTATGCGCAAAGAGGCGCATCTTATTCAGAACGATCGGTTTAATGGTGTTTGGGGAGATGAGTACATCTATGCGTTGCTGCGATCTGAGTGGACGCGGGCTGGTTGAGAGATACGGGGCGTTTACCGAATCCTCGAAGATGCCAAGCTGGAGCTTGGCGCTCCCAGGAATACCGAATACCAGAAGACACGACGGGAGTCCCCATGGCGGCGCCCACATGACGGAGCAGACCCTGGGGCACAACGTCATGTTTAAAAATTGGTCACTTTTAAACATATCACCGCGCATATGTATAGAAATCACCATTTTTTAGACATATCCCGTCTGGGTACCTCAGCATGACCTCGCTGCTGATGGGTTGGAAAAGGTGAGATGCCGAGCGGTAGCTCGGCGGTCCCAGCTGAATCCAAGGCGCTTTAGGGGATAGGTTACGCAGCGACTTGCTGGATCAGCAAGCGGTGCAGCGGTATCGTCAGATTTTTCACGCTGCATTGGTTCAACCCTATCCCCCGGCCCTTCCGCTTATCTTCAATCCTGAGAATTGCCAACTATTGCCTGTCCTGAACCTAAGTCCGACGCTAGGATGTAAACATAATTTGTTACAAAACCAAATGTAAGTGAGGATTTAGCAATGGTGGCTAGATTTAGAAATGGATTCACAACGTCTTCTGGACATAGACGTCACGCGCTTCATGTCGCCTGTCTGGCAGGCTTGCTTGCGGCGCCAAGCGTGGTGTTTGCGGTTTGCCCAGCCAATCTGGGCGCATCTAGCTACTCAACGCCGATTCAGGATGGCGGATCTACCTGTGTCTATACGGCCGATCCGGTCTCCGTGACAGTCAGCGGGCATTCCTCCACCGGCCTTGTGAATGTGACTGGTAACACCACAGTCAATGGGGTTCTGACTATCACGGACACCAATGGCGACAACAGCCGCGGCATTTTGGTCAGTGGCTCGGGAGTTGCTAACTTTCTCAAAGACGTTACGGTCAACAAGCCTAGTGGACTCAACAACGCAACACCTATTGAAAAAGCTGGCACCGGGACGTTGACGTTTCAGGGCAATGTGTTTGCCACGTCTAACACCGGGGCGCCTTCTAACTTGGTCAATACACGCGACGGTGTGCGCAACAACGCGGGCACATCTGACTACCTGAACAACCTCAACATCACCAGCCAAGGCGGTACGCGATCGGGCTTGTATGTGGGGGCGGGCACCGTCAACGTGGGCGGAAACCTCACGCTGGATTTTCAGTCTACGTTTTACGCCACCAGGAGTCTTGCCGCGCTGTGGAGCCAGGGCGGCACCACGACGGTGACGGGTACCAGCACCATCACCACAGTTGCGGCATCGGCCAGCATGCCTGCAGTCATGGTGCAAAGCTCACAGGTCAACTTGAATGGTCTCACCAACATCACTTCCGCTGGTGCGGGCAGTGCGGCGGTAGATGTTCGGACCGGCGGCATCGCGCAGTTCAATGCCAGCGGAAATTCCATCATTGCTTCTGGCGCTACGGGCATTGGCATCCAGCTCAGGGGCAACGGCGCATTCAGTTCAGGAACCGGGCTGACTGTGGACGCGCAAGGCACATCGTTCAACTACCTTGGGGCTACCGGCACAACGACCTTGACCGGTGTCACGGCAACGACTGCCCCCATGGTCTGGAACGCTGACGCCACCAGCGTCGCCACTTTCACGGGTACAGGTGGTCACTTCAAAGGCGCCAGTCAATTGGCCAGCGGCGGACAATTGACGGTGAACTTGAGCAGCAATGCCTTGTGGGAAGCCACGGCAGCTTCCAGCATGACGCTGCTGGATCTACAAAGCGGCGCGACGCTGGATGCGTCCTTGCTGGCCAGCCTGCCTGTCACGGGTAACCTGACCAACGCTGGTGGCGTGGTGTCACTTGCGCGCACGGACGCTACACCCACCAATCTGCTCGATTTGGCGGGAACGTACACCGCCAATGGCGGCACGCTGGCGCTGAATACTTTGCTCAATGATGCGTCCACTTCTGTCAGTGATGTGCTCAGGGTTTCATCGACTGCCCTGGGGGGCGCTCCGACCATAATTACCGTAGTGGCTGATGCGGACAGTACGCCTGCATTCACCACGGGCAAGGGTATCTTGTTGGTGCAAGTGACAGGCGGCGCGGCCAGTTCTGCGGCTGGTGCGTTTGCGCTGCCCGGTGGATACCTGGATGCAGGCACTACTCGCTACGAGTTGGTGCGTGATGCGGAGGATGGCAATTGGTATCTGCGCTCTGTGGCTGCTGGCCAACTGACGGTGAGCAAGCAGGTGAATGTGCCTGCTGGCGCAGCTGCGTTCTCTGGCACCATCAACTTCACGGTGGCTTGCACCAACCCCACTGCGAACTTCAGTGGAAACATTCCTGTGTCAGGTAACAGCGGTGCCGCGCCGGCTATCCTGGTGGCATCGGGCAGCACTTGCACCGTCTCTGAACAGCTGCCTACCGCGCCTGCCGGTTACTCCTGGGCCGAGCCTGTCTACACTCAAGCGGGTGTGATTCCTGCGGATGCGGCAGCTACTGCCAGCATCGTGAACACGCTGGTTAAATCTGGAGGTTCGGGAGGTAACACGGACACCATTCAGCCAGTTCCTACGCTGGGTCAGTGGGGCATGATTTTCTTGTCGACGCTGATGGCATTGTTCGGCTTTGGAATGAGCACACGCAGGCGCGTTGGATAAAACAAGTTTGCTTTCGCCAATCGGGCCACCTTCGGGTGGCTTTTTTGCGGACTGATCTTGCAGCAACAAGCACATCACGCCGGAAATACTAACTGGGGCAGCGTACAGAGCGGCTGCCTTTTTCCTTCGACCCTGGTCGGCGCGGCACGAACTGAATTTTCCAAGGGAAGCACCCCTCACGCATTCTTGCCACTCCACACTCTTGACCACTGTCGACCGGTATTTACCTTTCTCTCCGATTCAACCTAACTGGGTGCAGCAGGTGAAAAAAATTTACCTCGACGCAGCGATCCAATTCAGAGCAGGTTAAAAATCCTTCGGCTTGATATTTACCAAAGCATTTATACAAAAATCAAACGTCCTCTGTGGCGGCACGCATACAGTGGGCAGTCATGCTCTTGCGTTACTTCCTGGACTGCAAAAAAATAACGGCTTCTTTCTTTTTGTTACTTTCGGCTCGGGCTGTCGTCAAAACTCTTGAAGAGTTAAGGCAGTTGTTTCTCGAAGCCCTCAAGGCTATCGTTAAAACAAGCTGACATCTGCGTGCCATCATTATCGCTCTCTGTCTCCATAGAAATAGAGGGCCTCAGTTGTGAAATTAATCAAATCCTGGAAACTGCCACACTGCATTCACTTGGCCAGAATCATTTTTTGAATTAATGCTCCCAACGTCTGACATGTGATTATTTTCTTGGAGGTTCTCCTATGGTAAGAAATGGTGTCGCGCTCATTGCCGGAATAGTCGGCCTGTCTTTCACGCCGCTGGCCTTAGCGGTCACTCAAAGCTTCGTGACCCCAGGAGCACATAGCTTCACGGTTCCCGCTGGAGTGACTTCGATACAGGTAGAAGTCGCAGGTGCAGGCGGAGGCGCCGGATCCGGCGTAACCGTACCCAATGAGTTTGGCGTTCCCCTGTCGCTAGTAGGGGTCTACACAGGCGGTAGCGGTGGAGCAGGCGCTCGCGTTTCCGCGACGATTGCGGTGGCTCCTGGCGATGTCATTAATTTGACGGTGGCAGACAGCGGAAAGGGCGGTACGTTGCATACCGCGACAGCCCCCGCGGGTACAGGCGCCGGTGGCGCCGGAAGCGGATCTGGGGGGTCAACAGCCAACGCTGATGACCCGGCCGATGACTCTGCAAGCTTGACTGGTGGCGGGGGTGGTGGTGCTTCAGCACTCTCTGTATCCGGTACCTTTATTCGAGCCGGCGGCGGCGGTGGTGGAGGGGGCGCTCATCGCAATCAATCCACATTCTCTAGTGCGGAATCTGGCGCACCTGGAATGTCACCTGCAGTCTCAACAGCCGATTGCGCGTTACCGGGAGACGGCCTGCCCGGGACCGCATCCCCCTACGTAATCTCAAGTGGAATTTATCACCGCACAGGTTCTGGCGGCGGTGGTGGGGGAGGCTACGCCAGCCAGGTCGGCGCAGGAGGTCTCACCCCGGGTTTGATATTTGGTGGTCCCTTTCCAGTTGTCGAATTCGCACCTGAAGGTGGTGGTGGCGGAGGTTCTTGCGTGTTCGTTGGGGGAGCCAAAGCCCTGTCCAACCTCAGCACCGACATACTAGGTGGCGCAGGAGGAATCGCCGACCCAGCCCCTATCTCCGTTTGGGACGCGACACCCGGGAACGAACCTGCGCCGATAGATGGATCGGCAGGATGGATTCGAATCAACGTACCAGACGCACCAGTTTTGTCGGCTCCGAAAGCAGTCCCCAGCCTGGGCATCGCCAGCTTACTCACCCTGTCGTCTTTGCTTCTGACGATAGGGGCCTTCCGGCGCCGCAAGAGCCAACCAGATTGACTCGTCGAAAAGAGATCTAAACGTAATTTCGTACGACCAGCCAGCTTCGGGTGCCTAGGGTGCTTGAGTTGCTCAGCGTCCGTTTGGAATGCAAGCTTTCGCAGAAGGCTGTTTTCCTGGAACGGCCGAGCTCCTGATTGGCACCACTGCTTTTGCAGATGCCTCGAATTGCCAAGCTGGAGCTTGGCGCTCCCAGGAGGGGGACCAAGACAGTGGGCGACTTGGGCGCTTCTCACGACCGAGGTCTGCAGCGTTATAACTAGCCCTAACTGATGAATCAACGCGACGTCGCGCGAGGTCTCTGACTCACACATTGCTCTGCTAGATTGCCTGGTGGAGCGATCGAACGAGATCGGTTTGCGTGATGATCCCCCTGAGTCGGTTTTCTTTATCGATCACCGGAATATGGTGGTGACCCCCGTGAGAGAACAGCGGCACCAGTTCGGCCACGTGCCTGTCTTCACTCGCCACGCGCACTTCGCGGGTCATGATTTGCCCCACTACTTCTGGCATGTTGGAGTGTGTGCCACCCTTTTTGCGGACCAGATTCATCAGGCGCCGGCCTATTCCTTCGTGTGAGCGGAGATCGGCGTTTCGCATGAAATCTGCCATCGTGACGATACCGACCAGACGACGCTCGCGATCCGTGATGGGGAGTGCCTTGATTTTGTGTTCACGCATCAAGGCCCATGCATCGGCCAGCGAGGTTCCGAATTGCACGCTGACGGGGTCAGGCGTCATGACGTCCCTGCAACGAAGCTGACCAAAGTTGCGTTGGTAGGCGTTGGCTTCGGCGTGGTGGAGCAAGGCCTCCAGATCGTCACGGCTCACATCCAAAACCTGGTTGTAGTGCGCCAGGGCTGCGTCCAGGTCTGCTGCGCTGAAGCGCGTAACCGCACCTTTCTCGCGCGACGCCGGCATGGAGGGGCTATGGGGGTACGCACGGCCCGTTAGCGTGTTGTAGACAAGGCCTGCCACGATCAACAGAATCGAATTGACGAGGATTGGAAACACGGCAAACGAGAAACTCTGGGCTGAAAGTGCCACAAGCAGCGCCGAAGCACCCCCGGGAGGATGCAGGCACCGCATGGCAAACATCACGCCGATGGCAGCGCCGACCGCGATGGCTCCGGCCCATGCGGGATCAGGGACGAACATGGCAACGGTTGCGCCCACCAAGGCGGACAGGGTGTTGCCGCCGAAGACGGACCAAGGTTGGGCCAGCGGGCTTGCGGGCACCGCGAAGACGAGGACGGCGCTGGCGCCCAGAGGCGCCACGAGCCACGGTCCGACGTGGTTGACACCGGCCCACCAGCGGCTGAGCAAGCCTGTCATGGCAATGCCGACAAAAACCCCCATGCACGCGCGCAAACGCTCGCGCCCGTCCACAGGCAAAGGCGCAGGCCAAAAGCGCGCCAGATAGCGGGCGAGTCGGGTGCCGAAGGCGACTGGAGGATTGGCCGACGACAAATCGGTTGTAGTTTGTTCCATGCGTGCTTCAGAGAGTCAACGATGAGCCAGGCTTGAACAGTTCTGATTCCACAACCCGGTGCCTTGCATACCCGCGACAGCACATGCCATGGACACGGGCAGGAGGCTACGGTGCGCGAGTTTCATACAGGGTCCGCCAAGTCGATCTGGGGAACCTGGAAGGCGCCGCCCAGAGATTTCAGTTCGGCGCGATGCATGGCCGCCAGACGTTGCAACAACACTTCTGCGCGTGCAAGGAGATGCACCTCGACCGACCGGCGGTCGACCGTGCTCGCACGACGCTCGACCAGAGAGAGCGCTTCACAGCGGCTGACCAGGGCCACTGCTGCATGGGGCTGGATCTGCAAACGTTCTGCGATTTCCCCGACCGATGCCCACGTTCTGTCGGGTGTGCCCTTGATGTGCAATAGCAGCAGATATTGCTGCGGCGTCAACCCTTCTTGCGCAGCGGCGCGTTCGGAGAAACGTTCGAAGCGCCGCATCTGGTAGCGAAATTCAGAAAGGGTCTCGAAGTCGGATTTGACAAGTAGGCGGGACTTGTTCGCCATGTGAGCATCGGAGAAACCGGCAAGTATATCGTGTCGTGATATATATTTAATGCGCTGCGGCTTGACGGGATTGACCGGCTTTCAGCACAGGTTCTGCCAATTGGGGTGGGTGGCGTACCGGCGCGAGCTTCTGCTAGTGGCTGTTTTCCTGGGAGTGCCAAGCTCCTGCTTTGGCAACTCGGCTTTTGTGGGGGCTCTGAATTGCCAAGCTGGAGCTTGGCGCTCCCAGGGGGGATACCAAGACACCGGGAAACTTGGGAGCTTTGAACTGCTCGGCATCCGTTGGGGGACGCGAGCTATTGCACAGGGCTGTTTTCCTGGGAGCGCCAAGCTCCAGCTTGGCAGTTCGGCGTTTAGAAGATGCCCAGAATGCCAAGCTGGAGCTCGGCGATCCCAGGGGGATACCAGGACGCCTGAATGGCTCAGCCCCCGTTTTCGAGTGGCAGCGCGCTCAACCCAACACGCGTTTGCGACCCAAGGCCCATCCTCCGAGCAGCAGAGAAAGCAGTACCAGGCCCCATTGGCTAAGTGTCGGCACGGGCACAGCGATGCTAGAGGCGACCATATGATCAAACGTGGCGCTGCTCTGCGCAGGATAGTTGGCGTCACCGCTGTAGCGTGCAACGATGGGGTGCGAGCCTAGTGTGGTGAGCTGCGTGGTGGTGATGGTTGCCACGCCTGCGACCAGCGGGGCCGAGCCGAGCGATGTGGCGCCCTCTGAGATCTCTATCGTGCCCTCTGGAACGGGTGCAGCTTTGGCAAGGGTGCTTGCCTGTGAGCTCGCCTGCGATACAACGGATATCGTGAATTTCACCGCTTGATTCGGGAGAGATGGGTTAGGCATCGAGCTCACGACTATCGACTGCGTGGGCACTACGACGTTAAACGTCCTGACGACATCGACAGCAGGCGCGACAGCTGCATTTCCTGCCTGCGCGGCTCGCAGCGTGCAGGACCCCGTGGCAGTGAATTCCACCACGCCCGGCGTGACGATGGTGCAAACGCCGCTATCCACGCTGATGCTCACCGCAAGGCCCGACGTGGCCGTAGCCTGTGGCGTGTAGTTCTCTCCCACGATCTGCTGCGAAGGCTGGGGAAAGTCTATGGTCTGTGTGCTCTGCGGCACTACTTCGTTGGTAGTGGCGGCAGGTGAATCTGTGACACCGTTGTTGGCCACAATCAAAAAGCGGTAGCTCGTGCCGTTGGTCAGGTTCGACACCGTGCATCCAAGTGCACCTGTGGTCGTGCACTGCTTGGTGCCATCTTGCTGGGCGGTAACGGTATAGCGCACGATGGCACTGCCACCGTCACTGTCTGGTGCTTGCCAGGTGACGTCTGCGGCGGTGTCTCCAGCTACAGCGGCCGGGTTGTTGGGTGCGCTCAAGCTAGCGATTGGCCGTATCGCCAAAGACATGGACGACTCCGGCCCCAGGCCATTGGCATGTCTGGCGCGCACGGTGAACGTGTAATCTGTGCCGTTCGTCAAACCCGTCACTGTGCATTGCATTGCAGGTGCGACAGTGGTGCAGCCTGGGCTCGCAGGACTGGACGTGACTTCATAGCCAACCGGCGGATTGCCTCGATCGTCGAGGGGAGCGGTCCAGCTTAGCTGGACCTGCTGGTCGCCTGCTGTACCCGTGGGGGTGCCAGCCGGGTCCGTGAATCGGACCAATTGAGCGGCGGAAGGAACGCCGTCCACAATCAGGCGCGCCATGTACAGGCCCGCAGGCAGCACGCCCAGCAGAGGTGATTGGAAGTTCGTGCTGGTGTGTGATGCAGCGGGCAAGAGAGTGATATTGCCGTTTTCCACGCGCTGCAGATGCAGCTGCGGTACGCTGGTGCCGCCAGCACCTTTGAATCCGCTGCCGGTCAAGGTCAATGCTTGGCCACGTCGCTGCAGCAGAGGCAGCGTATTCAGCACAGCGGGAGGGCCCATGAGAACCGCCGGCTGATAGCGGGCTGATTCTCCAAAGAATGCCAACGCAGGTTTTGCCTCATACCCCCCCGCCAGGAATACCTCGCCACTGGGCAGAAGATAAGCGGTACCGTTGTCTCTTGCCACGCTGATCAAATCCGCGTCGCTCCAAGTGCCTGTTGCGGGGTCGTACAGTTCCGTCATTTTCTGGGTGTTGCGCGCTGAATCAGAGCCACCGGCGATAAACACCTTGCCGGAAACCAGCACCGTTGCAACTGCCATCTGAGAGCCCATCATGCCGTTACGCGGGTAGTTGAGCGTACCGGTGGCCGTCCAGGTATTGGCAGCAGGGTCGTAAATCTCCGATTGCCCCGTCGCGCCGACGGCTGTAGACCCCCCTGCCAGCAGCAGGCGTCCGTCTGCCAGCAGATTGAGACTTGCGTAGTAGCGCGGGACCAGCGGCGGTGCAACCGGAGACCATAAACCTGTAAGAGGGTCGTAAATTTCCGCGCCAAGGACCTCGCCGGTTCCGTTGTGAAACCCTGACACCACCAACACACGGCCATCGCGCATCAGAACCGCGCCGTGAGAACGTCGCGGCGAAGCCATGCTGCCCGTAGCAGTCCATGTGCGGGTTTTGGGATCATAGAGTTCCGCAGAATTCTCACTGCTGCCGCCTGCCACCAGCACCTTGCCATTGGGTAGCAGCGTCATGGAGGGCATGGTGCGCTGAGCCGTCTGCATTCCGGCATTCGACCAAGAGTTGGTCCCCGGGTCATACAGACGCGCTTGCATACTTCCGTCGGTGCGAACAAGCACCTGCCCCGTGCCTAAGGTCACGGCCTCTGCGACGTTGCCGGAAATGCCCACAATGCCGGCGGAAGTCCAGCTGCCACCTGCCCACCGTTCGGCGTTTAAAACAAATCCATCTCTGTTAACACCGGTGAACACGCCTACTGACCCATCATCAAGGAACGCACTTGCGTGCTGCGCTCTCTCTGTTGCCATGGGCTCGTCTGGCACCCAGGCGGCCAACGCACTCGTTTGGAAAGCAGCGGCGAGCAGCATCAGGCCTGCCGTATGCATACACCGTTTCATGCGGTTGAAATGGCTTGCTCTCCAGTTCGAATATGCTTTAAATGCCTTGGGCGCTTTAAGTACTTTGAGTACTTCTGGTACCCGTACTGCCTCCATCATCCGGATTGCATAGTCACTCATTGGAGTCAAAACATGCTGACGTTGCCCCTCGGAATGGGGCTGGTCTGCCGAAGCAGGAACGGCACTTCTCAGGCGTAATGATCCCGAACGTCTCATGTGAAGACTCCTCCTGGATGATGCGTTAAGCCGGAATGAACTTAAAGGTGGCCTATACGCAATAAATTTTCTAATGGATACACGCTAATGTATTCAGAAACAGCGCTCCGCATTATGTCCATTTATTGTCCGGACCTCAATCGACACTCAGCGGCTGGTGCACCTAGGCCACCATAGCGGACTCGCGGCTTGCAATGCGCCCAGGAAATGCGCGGAAGAGGGCGCGTTAACGGCCTAACTGGAGCTGCGCTTTCTGACAAAACGCTGCTCAAGCACTTCTTTTCCCCATTGGTCGCCGGCCTGCTCTTCAACGCATTGGAAGCCGTGAGATTCGTATAGATGACGGGCAGCATTCAGGCCGCTGAAGGTCCATAGGTGGGTCTCTGCAAAGCCTTGTTGATCTGCAAAATTGAGGGCAGCAGAAAGCAGCTTTCGGCCTGCGCCGGAGCCGCGAACGCTGTCATCGACGATGAACCAGCGCAAATGGGCAATTTGGGGGCCGAGGTCTTCGCCATCTATCGCTACAGAGCCGATGATCTCGCCGCCATGCATGGCCGTCCAGATCATGTTTTGCGGCCTGTCCAAACGATTGGAAAACTCGGCCAAGCCTGCGGCAACGACGGATTCAAAGCGTTGGCCGAAGCCTGATTCCCGGGCGTAGTAGAGCGCATGCATCTGTGTGATGCGGGAGATCAGACCCAACTGATAGCCGGTCATCAGTTCCACGGCGGGCTTGTCTTGGCTGCTGGCCTGAGCGGCGAGCGCGCGGCTGTACAGGTGCAAGCCTTTAGCAACGGCACGATCCTGGCCAGGCTGGAGGTGTTCCAGAGCTTTTTCTACCTGCGCGCGGGCGTGGGCATGGATGGAGGCTACGCGCATCTGGCCGCTGGGGGTTAACGACAGGAATTTGAGCCGGTTATCTTGGGTGTCAGGCGATTCGACGACGTCGCCAGATGTCACCAATTTGCGCAGCAAGCGGCTGACGCTGGATTTTTCCAGGCGCAGGCGTGCTCCGAGGTCCTTAGCGCTCACGGGGCCGCCATCAATTTCTATGAGGGCGTGAACGGCGGATGGGGAAAGGTTTTCACCTGCAAAGTTGCTACCCATGAAGCCCCAGTCGCGGGCCAGGGAGCGGGAGGATGCTCGGATGGCTTCTATTAAGGAAGGTTCGGATTTCATGGGGGGTGCTTCGGGATGGCCATCATGTCGACACAGTGGTTGACTTACTCAAGCAAAGAAGGAAGATGGTTGCATCATACAACCTTTTAGGTTCTGTGCACGGATGATGGGTATGCGGGAGCCGGGATCCTGGGGGCGGTGGAGCTTCTGCATGGCTTGTCGGCACAGGCCAAGGGAACCGAAGATGCCGAGCGGGAGCTCGGCGGTCCCAGGAAATACCAAGACACCACGCGGCTTGTGCGCTTTGACGCGCTCAGCATCCGTTGCGGGATGGGAGCTTTTGCAAGGGCTGTTTTCCTGGGACCGCCAAGCTCCAGCTTGGCACTAGGGCGTTGGCAGATACCGCGAATTGCCAAGCTGGAGCTTGGCGCTCCCAGGGGGATACCGAGACACCACGCAACTTGTGCGCTTTGACGCGCTCAGCATCCGTTGCGGGATGGGCGCTTTTGCACGGGCTGTTTTCCTGGGAGCGACAAGCTCTAGCTTGGCACTAGGACGTTGGCAGATACCGCGAATTGCCAAGCTGGAGCTTGGCGCTCCCAGGGGGATACCGAACACCGAAGGCGCTAAGAAGGTAGGGTTAAGGCGTATCAAACGTCACTGTTGAGACCGTTCAGCTTGAGGGCTTTTGTTGCGCAGCGGCGCGCAGCTTGTCTTTCTTGCTTGGGCGCTTGCCTTTGATACCACCATTGTCGGGTGCGACCAGCTTGGTGGGTGCGAGGGCTTCTGCGGCTTCCTTGGGCTCGAAACCAGGCACTTGCTCTCTCGGCAGACTAAGACCCTGACGCTTTTCGATCAAGCTGAAATGCGCCTCGGTGCTGGCACTGACGAAACTGATGGCCAGTCCGCTCTGGCCGGCCCGGCCGGTTCGGCCGATGCGGTGGACATGATCCACGGGCGAGCGCGCCAGGTCATAGTTCACCACCACGGGCAACTGGTCGATATGCAGTCCGCGCGCGGCCAGATCGGTGGTGATCAACACGTCCCAACGGGAATCCTTGAATTCGTCCAGCACCTGCTTGCGGGCGCCCTGGCTCAGACCGCCGTGGAAGGCGGTGGCAAACAATCCATCTTTGTGCAACTTGTTGGCCAGATGCTCGGCGGTGTACTGGCTGCCCACAAAGACCAGCACCCGCTCCCCAGCATGTTCCTTGATCAGATGGCGAAGCAACTGCGTGCGGCGCGGCTCGTCGACCTGGATCACGCGCTGCGTCACGGCAGGCGCAGTCTCCGGCTCGGCGGGCACATCAATGCGCACCGGCTCACGCAGCAAACCCTGAGCCAAGGTCTGCACGCCAGGTGGAAACGTGGCCGAGAAGAACAGGTTCTGTCGACGTGCGGGCAGCAGGGCCAGCACGCGGTTGAGCTCTTCGGCAAACCCTAAGTCCAATAGCCTGTCTGCCTCGTCCAGCACCAACTGCTCCACGCCCGAGAGGCGCAGCGCATTTTGATCTACCAGATCGAGAAGGCGCCCAGGTGTGGCCACCACGATGTCGGCCGCGCCTCGCAGAGCCATCATCTGCGGATTGATGGACACGCCGCCAAAGACCACTACTGTCTTCGGACGCGGTTGCAGGTGCTCGCCCAAGCTTCTCAGCACCTCGCCCACCTGCGCAGCAAGCTCGCGCGTAGGCACCAAGACCAGGGCACGCACCCGTCGTGGAGACGTGGCGCCAGCTTTCTGCAAATGTTGCAGCAGGGGCAGGGCGAAGGCCACAGTTTTACCCGAACCGGTTTGCGCCGTGGCGAGCAAATCCGCACCACCAAGGGCCGGGGGAATGGCCTGGGACTGGATAGGCGTAGGCTGAGTAAAGCCCAGCGCGCTGGTGGCGCTGGCGAGTTCGGGCAAGAGACCCAGTGAGGTAAATGGCATGCGGGTGGTAAAAATCTGGCGAATAGCCGTGCACCCAGTGTATGCGGGCGATAGGATAAGCGCCCATGAAAAGCAAATCACTGTCTGGCGGCGGTCTGGTGTATTCCACGGAGACTGGCCGCATGTGCCCAGGGTGCCGTCAGCCCATCGCGCAATGCACTTGCAAGTCCGCCAGCGCCATACCGGTGGGCGACGGCATTGTGCGGGTCTCACGCGAGACCAAAGGCCGGGGCGGCAAGGCGGTCACGCTGGTCAAGGGGGTGGCTTTGGATCCTGTGGCGTTGGCCGCATTGGGCAAGCAACTGAGATCAGCTTGCGGGTCGGGCGGCACGGTGAAAGAGGGGGTGATCGAGGTCCAGGGCGATCATGTGGAGCGCGTCATGGCGGCGCTGCAGGCTCAGGGGTATCGCGTGAAACGGGCTGGTGGGTGAATCGCCGGTCATGTTGAAGGGAAGGGCTGTGCGGGGCTTCGGTCCTTTGCCTAGCTCAGGACAGGGCGACGGGAATCACGTTGGCCGGTGGGGCTTGATTTTGAGTTGATGGAGATGGAGAGATGCCGAGCAGGAGCTCGGCGGTCCCAGCAAACAGCCTGATTCAGGCGGGATCCGACATGAATTTTCAACATCTCCTGGATTCCCGCCTACGCGGGAATGACGGAAAGGCCGAAAGACGGAAAGACATGACGGTTCAGCGGCACGCTGGTTTGGGTATTTCCTGGGACCGCCGAGCTCCTGCTCGGCATCTTCGCCAGCGCGTTCCGCCCCCTGATCATGGCGAAGCTAACCACCCTGCCCCACACGCTTCCAAACGCGCTCCAGGACCTTGCGGCCGTTGTTGCGCAGTCGGTAGGCCACGATGTCGACCTCAGTGCCCCACTGATCGTCAGCCGCCAGAACCAGATCAGGAAAGCGCCCGTGTTCCAGACTACTGTCTGGCAACCATGCCACGCCCAGCCCCTTGTGGGCCATATTGGCCAGCACGTCTGTCATGGCAGACTCCACCATGGTGGCGCTGAGCAAAGCTTGCGGGGCATTCTCAATGGCCGAATCCACTACCTTTGAAAAGTAGACCGTGGGCGCATACATGAGCAGCGGTACTTTCTGCTGCGCAGATCCCGGCAAAGAAAATTTGGCGCTGCGGCCTTGGGGTGTCTCCACGGCCACGGAATAGGGACGCACCTTCTCCGTGCCCAGAAAGATTTTCTCGTGCCGGCTCATATCAGGCGCGATAGGGTTGGCGGCATGCTGGTAGCAGATCACCATGTCCACGCTGCCTTCTGAGAGAGATTGCATGGTGTCCAGCACATGGCCCGTGCCAATGCTGGCAGCCACATCCAAACCCTGGCTCCAATCGCTCCACCATTGCGCCAAGCGCGTGGCGGCCAAGGCAAAGGGCAGCGCTATGCGCAGGACATGGCCCTCTTGCTCTCCCGCAGCCTCGGCCTTGACGTCAGAGATCTGGCCGAGAAGCGCGATGGCGGCAGGTCTGAAACGCTCTCCAGCTTCCGTGATGCGCATGGGAAAGCAAGAGCGGTCTACCAGCGTGGCCCCCAACCATTGTTCCAACGCCTGAATGCGGCGGCTGAAAGCGGCCTGGGAAACGTTGCGCAGCTCCGCCGCACGCGTGAAATTGCGCACTTCGGTCAAGGTCACGAAGTCTTGTATCCAGCGGGTTTCCATAGTCCTTTAACTCTGCGCATCACCGTATGCCCCACATGTTAGGGGAGTGTCTGGGAATTTGGACGGGACGTGATTCGTTTTACGCATGGGCCCTGCGTTCAGCGGATGACGCCATTTGCGAAAGCGGCATTGGACGCAAGACGGGAAGTTTTCAATACTTTTCCCATCAGCAACTGATTCCCGAAAAGATTATGAACACCCATCTGCGCGAAGCCGCCAAGGAATTCATGGTTCGCTACGGCGGCGATACCTTCCCCAGCCTGTTCAGGAGCGCCAAGGGCTCCATCGTCATAGACGACACCGGGCGTGAGATTCTGGACTTCACTTCCGGTCAGATGTGCGCCACCATAGGCCACAACCACCCGGCCATTGTGCAGGCGGTGCATGAGGCGGGTGAGAAGGCGTATCACATGTTCAGCGGCATGATCCCTGAAGTGGTGGCTGAACTGGCCGAGACCATGGCCAAGGATTGGATGCCCAAGGGCCTGTCGAAATCGATCTTCATCAACACCGGGTCCGAGAGCAACGAAGTGGCCATGCGCATGGCCAAGATGTTCACGGATGGCTATGAGATCCTGGCCGTCGGCGGCTCATGGCATGGCGTGACCGGTGGGGCATCGGCAGCATCGTTTGCCAGTGACCGCAAAGGCTATGGCGTACACGTGCCAGGTGTCTTTGTGATGCCTGAGCCCAACTTGTACCGGCCGTACATCCAGGGCCTGGATGGAGAAGCTTCTGCCCTGGCTTGCCTGGAGATGGGCCTGAAGATGTATGACATGGCTTCCACCGGACGCCGCGCAGCCATCATCGTGGAGCCCATCATCAGCGCCGGGGGTGTGCTGGTCCCACCCAAGTCTTACATGAAGGCCCTGCGTGAGGCAGCCGATGAGCGCAACATGCTGCTGATTTTTGACGAAGCGCAAACCGCCTTTGGTCGCATCGGCCATCGGCACGCAGCTGATTTCTTTGGCGTGACGCCAGACATCATGTCGGTCTCCAAGACCATGGGTGGCGGCCTGCCTCTGGCTGGGGTGGCCACCACACCGCAGATTGAAGAAAGCATTCACTCCAAGGGCTTTACCTTCTACACCAGCCACGTTTCTGATCCCCTGCCAGCCACCGTCGGCTTGGCGGTATTGCGCACCATTCAGGAAGAACATCTGATCGAACGCGCTCAGACGATGGGCGCTTACCTGAGAAGGCGCCTTGAAGAACTGCAGTCGCGCTATGAAGCCATTGGCGACGTACGCGGTGAAGGCATGCTGCTGGGCGTGGAGCTGGTGAAGAGCCGCGACTCACGCGAGCCGTTCCACGCACTGGGCGCCCTGACGACACAGCGCTGCTACGAAATGGGTCTCAGCATGAACATCCGACGCCGGCCGGAGCGCGGCTCGGTATGGCGCATAGCACCGCCGCTGACGACCACGCAGTCCGAGATCGACCGCGGCGTGGACATTCTGGATGAGGCTTTGAGAGTCAGTCTGGATGAGATTGCTCGCACCAGGCTCGTAGCGGCTTAAGCCTTCACCATTGCCACCCCCTCCCCATGTTTGTATAGGAGCGAAACCATGAAGATTCACCAAGTTGCTTTAGGCGTCATGGCCTGCATGATCTTAACCATCAGTGCACATGCGCAAGACGCGGGCACCATGGCCAAAGTCAACTCTTCTGGAACGATCGTTCTGGGCGTCAGGGACTCCTCAGCGCCGCTGTCATACACCTTGGGGGGCAACAAGTTTCTGGGCTACCACATTGAGCTTTGCGAGAACATTGCCAACGCCCTGTTCCCCAAGGCCAGTATCCGCTACCAGGTCGTCACGTCTCAAAACCGGATGCCGCTGCTGCAGAACGGCACGATTGACCTGGAATGCGGCTCCACCAGCAACACCGCGGTACGCAAAGAACAGGTCGACTTTGCCAACACCACCTACATCACAGAAGCGCGCTATGCCGTCAAGACAAGCTCTGGCATAGCACGTACAGAGGACCTGGCAGGCAAGACCATCGTGACCACCACGGGCACCACACTGGTGCCACGCCTTCGAAGGCTGGAGAAAGACGGGCTGAAGTTCAACCTGATCCTGGCCAAGGACCATGCTGAAAGCATGCTGCTGGTGGACCAGGGAAGGGCCGATGCCTTCGCCATGGACGACAACACCCTGGCCGGCAATATTGCCAATCTCAAGAACCCGCGGGACTACAAGATCGTGGGCACACCGCTGGGCAAGGAGCCCATTGCCTTGATGCTTCGACGAAACGACCCTGCCTTCAAGCAGGCGGTGGATGGTCAGATTCAGAAGCTCATCGCATCCGGCGAGCTGCGCAAGATGTTTGACAAGTGGTTCATGAGCCCTATTCCACCGTCCAACACGTCACTCAATCTGCCGTTTCCGCCCTCGCTGCAAGCTGCGTTTCAAGCGCCGAACAACGATCCGGCTGAGACGTATGAGAAATAGAGCTTCTTAAAAAGTGTCTTTCAACGGCTTGCAGGATCGGGTGCCAAGACGAGGTGTGGCTCGGCGAGAAAGAGCCCCACACGAGGGCTCGATCAGCATGTGTTCAGCACGGCGGCCAGTTGATCCACAGACTCCCGTGCCTGCTTGTTCGTGGTGAAGCCGGAGAACCCCATGAGCAACCCACCCTGACGTGACCTTCGCATACGCCAGTTGCTCAGCGCTTCAACGGCCAGGCCGTGAGCCTGGGCCGCATCGGCCAAGTCCTTGTCGTGGTGTGACGTGTTCAGACGAGCCAGCACATGGATGCCGCCGGCTTGGGGTTGAACATGCAGTCGGGAACCAAATGCCTGCGAGAGCGCGTCAACCAGATAGCCACGCCGGGTGGCATAGAGTGACCGCATCTTGCGCAGATGACGGGCAAAGTGGCCTTGTTCCATGAAGTCCGCCACCGTGGCCTGCGACACGATGGAACCCAAGCCGCCGAGGTGATCGGCCGCGTCCCTCATTTTTTCGATCTGTGTTTCAGGCACCACCAGATAGGCCAGGCGCAGACCAGGAAACAGCACCTTGCTGAATGTGCCGGTGTAGAGCACGCGCCCGTCACGGTCCAGGCTCTTCAGCGCGGGAAGCGGCCTGCCGTGGTAGCGGAATTCGCTGTCGTAGTCATCTTCAATGATCCACGCCTGGCGCTGGCTGGCCCACTCCAGCAATTGCAGACGTCGAGGCAGCGACATCGCCATGCCCATGGGACTCTGGTGAGTAGGCGTCACTACGGCAAAACGGGCATGGGGTGCCTGCTTCAAGCCGGCTTCCACTTTCAGCCCTTCCGAATCCACAGGTACGGGCTCAAGACACATGCCTGCACGCTCCAGAAACTGGCGGGCAAATAGGTAGCCAGGGTCTTCGTACCATCCCGTATCGCCAGGTGTCAACAACGAACGACTGACCAGATCAAGGCCACTGCGGTAGCCCGCGGTGACAAACACCTGTTCCTGGGTGCAGGCAATGCCGCGTGAAATGCCCAGATAGGCGGCGATAGCGCGGCGCAGCGGCTCGTACCCTGTGGGATCGGGGTACGCCATGGATGCCGGATGCAGCGTGCGCACGTTGCGGCCTTCAAGGCGCGCCCAAGTCTTGCGGGGAAATGCATCCAGCGCCGGCAACCCAAGCTGGAAAGGGCGGATGGCGCCAGTAATGGACTGGGAGCCTGGAGAGGTTCGGGCCAGCGGTTCGGATGCAGCCGGGTGGCCGGAATCGCCCAGCGTCTCCAGCCGCGGAGACACGATGGTTCCCGCAGGGCCCCGGGTGAGGAAATAGCCTTCACTGCCCAGCATCTGATAGGCCATTTCTACGGTGCCGCGTGCCAGGTTCAGCTCACTGGCCAGACTGCGCACGGAAGGCACTCGGTCGCCTGGATGCAGCTTTCCGGCCGTGATCGCATCTCGGAAACGTGCGTACAGTTGCAGATAGATTGGCGCATCGTGTTCCCTGCTTAGCTTTAACTGATGCATGTCCATGAGCTATGTCCTATTCATTTAATCGATTCTTGCACCTTTCGCCTAGGCCATGATTTTTCTAAAGTCATGCCTTCATCGCAAGGAATTGGTATGAGCACTTTTAAATTGACTCTGGCGGACAGCGATCAGGACTATGTGGCCTGCTTCGACGTCATGCACGAGTTGCGGCCCCACCTGCGCGACGCGGCTTCATTTGCTGCACAGGTTCGTCGCCAGTCCGAACAGGGCTACCGCTTGTTGGCTGCAAGGCAGGGCCATGATGTCATGGGCGTGGCGGGCTACCGCATTCAGGAGAACCTGATCTATGGGCGTTTCCTTTATGTGGATGATCTGGTGGCTACCGCTGGTGCACGCAGCCAGGGGCTGGGCGGCGTACTGATCGAAGCGCTGCGCGAGACTGCTCGGCAGCAGGACTGCGCTCATTTTGTGCTTGATACAGGGCTTGGAAACGCCTTGGCGCAGCGCTTTTATTTCCGCCAAGGCTTGCTTTCCAAAGGACTGCATTTCGTCCAGGCTCTTTAAGGCTCAAAGCTCCATGAATCACATTTTCTTTCTGGAATGCAGCCCTGCAGGCAACCAGTCGATGGGTGCGCAGTTGGTGGCGACGGCTTTGCGCGATGGCCAATCTCGCACACAAGGCATGCGCCTGACCACGCGCAGTCTTGCGGCGCAGCCGCTTGCGCCCGTGTCTGCGCAATACGCGAAGGCCATCACCTCGTCAGCGCCATTGGATGATCCCGCTTTGGCCCTTTCTGAAAAGCTGATTAGCGAGATGGAAACTTCTGATCGGTTGTTGATCAGCACGCCCATGCACAACTTCACTGTGCCGGCCACGCTGAAGCTTTGGATCGACTATGTCCTGCGTATCCATCGGACTTTTACGAACACACCAGATGGCAAGGTCGGTCTGCTGCAAGATCGCCCGACCTTGGTACTCGTGCGCTCGGGCGGTGCATGCATTGGCGACGCAGCCCGGCAGCCTGACTTCCTGACGCCCTATCTGCGCCACGCCTTGTCCACTCTGGGTCTGCACCAGGTTCGCTTTCTGTACTTGGCAGGACCATCCCCGACTGTAGAGACGCTGGCCCACACCCGCCAGGCGCTGACTTCATTTCTCTTTCCTTCAATTCAACCGGAAACATCTCGTGAGCACACTTCGATTGCCCTACCAAACCCTGTCGTCTGATGCGTATCGCGGCCTCGGTCTCACCAAGGCCGCCCTGGACAAGAGCAGCCTGGGGAAACCATTGATTGAGCTGGTCTACCTGCGGGTCTCCCAGATCAATGGCTGCGCCTTCTGCCTGGAAATGCACGCATCAAGTCTGCGTGCGAGCGGTGTGCCGAACGCCAAGCTCGACAGCCTGGCAGGATGGCGCGTAAGCGCCCTGTTCAACGAACGTGAAAGAGCGGCGTTGGCCTGGACTGAGTCGCTGGTGGCTGTGGCGACCACCCATGCGCCCGATGAGGATTTCGAACCTCTCAAAGCACATTTCAGCGATGCGGAAATCTCAGACTTGAGCTTTGCCGTCGCATTGATGAGTGCGTTCAATCGCTTGGCGATTGGCATGCGTCAGTGATGCAGGGCCACTGATGCTTTCGCTGTTCAGGCCTTAAGTGGCACCTTGCGCCGCCTGCAAAGCCAAAGGGATGTAGTCGGCCAGGTGTGTCGTTTCGATATCGGTGAGAGTCTTCAACTTGATATGTCGGCGCAGCTTGCCCCCGCCTTGCAAATGCCCTGACTTGTCGGCAATGGCGGCCCCGCGAGAGAACTCGACGGAGATGTGGTCCTTGTACGCGAACACGCCGCCAAACTGGATTCCCGATGAGAACAGGATGCCGCCGTACTTGACCTCTTCTGACAGTGGCTTGACAAGCTGCTTCACCAGGGAACGGACCGCTTGGACTGTGGCGTAGTGTTCTTCGCTCAGGAAGCGGATATCTTCGAGCAGGGCTTGAACAGATTTGGGTTGCATTTTCTGATTGGGTTGGCGTTCGGTGTTGCGATGATGGGCATTCGCCGACTCCGCTTCGTCAGATGGTATTGCCTGGGAGCGCCAAGCTCCAGCTTGACTACAGCTTGTACAGAAGCCCCTAATTGCCAAGCTGGAGCTTGGCGCTCCCAGGGAACAGCCGGCTGCGCACGCGGTCGCACTAGTGTCCGGGATGACGGTAACAGGGCTCGACCATGCGTCGGACAAAGAAGCGGAAAAAAGACGCCTCTTAAGGGCTATTCGCGCACACCCGCAAAGCTTCAATGTCGCCAGCCACGATCTTGTCCAGGTGCTTGGTGACCTTATCAATGGGCCAGTCCCACCAGGCGGTCTCATTGAGCTTGGCGGCATCTTCTGGGTCAAAGCGTCGCTTGACGGGCTTGGCCGGATTGCCGCCCACGATGGTGTAAGGCTCCACGTCGGACACAACCACCGAACGTGAAGACACAATGGCGCCATTCCCGATTTTGACGCCGGGCATGATGAGCGCCTCATAGCCGATCCATACATCATTGCCAATGACGGTGTCTCCCTTGAAAGGCAAGTCACCAAGCTCAGGCATAACCGACTCCCAGCCACTGCCGAAAATCTGAAATGGGTAAGTCGATATGCCGGACATCTTGTGATTCGCGCCGTTCATGATGAACTTGACGCCGCGCGCTATGGCGCAAAACTTACCAATGATCAGCTTGTCGCCTATGAATGGGAAGTGATAGAGAACATTGCGCTCGAAGTTCTCTGAGTCTTCAGGATCGTCGTAGTAGGTGTAGTCGCCAATGACGATGTTCGGGTTCTGCACGGTGTTCTTGATGAAACACACCTGGGGGAACCCGGGCATAGGGTGTTTTGTTTTTGGGTCGGGGCCGTGCATGTTGTTGATGGATGTTGATAGGGCTTTGCGATTTATAGACTTTTCGCTCTGAGCGTAGTGGGGCTTAGCTCCGGCGCCTCTTGCCAGCGCCGAGTTCCTGCTGGGCATTCGGGTAATTTGCACGGGCTGCCATGCCGAGCAGGTGCTCGGCGGTCTCAGGGAGAACAGCCTCACTTTGCGGCGATGCGCCACATTCAGACATCGCCTTTCTCTTGAGCGAAGAACTGATCAAGCGCTTTGATTCTTGGCGAGTCGCTTCCGAGCTCGTTGTCTGCGGCTACCGCTTCGTACAACTTGGCGGCTCCAGCAAACATCTCTGAAGAGCCCCGTTCCGAGTTCAGGAAAAGAGAAATCTCTTCCATCTCACCCACCCATCGATGTGCCTTGGGAACCATGCGCGGCAACTCGCTCACTATCCATTTCAGCAAACCCGGTTGGCTGGTGCGCAACTCGTTCAGGAAGGCTTCCGTCACGTGATGTTCGTTCGCCCCAAGGACCATGGAGGTTGCGAGGGCCTGAAACCCCTTGGTGATTCCCGCGTACGACATCTTGAGGGCCGAAGCCTCACCCGGAGCCGAGCCCAGCGCTCGCACATCAAGGCCATAAGAATTCAACTCCAAGAAGCCGGTTAAATCACCACCCGAGGCATAGAACCGCGTGACAGAGGTACCAGGCTTGGGCGGCGGTCCAATGATGCCGGCATCAACAAATGGTAACCCCAAGGTGGAGAACTTCGCAGCCATAGCCGTGACGGTCTCTGGTGCCACCGCGTTGCAATCGACATAAACCACCGAAGGCTTCGCGGTTTGTATGACGGGTCGAATGCGATCGGCCAACTCAGCGGCTTTTGCTGGAGGCAAGATGGACAGAAACGCCTCGGCTTGCTCAATCATTTCTGCGTCGGTGGGCACAACACGCACATCAGCACGTTGAGCGCGCGCCACACTGGCCGCGCTGCGGCCGCTCAGTACGGTGATGACTTCTGCACCATTCTCAATGAGGCGCGCAGCGACGCCAGCACCCATTTCACCCATGCCTACGATGGCAATAGTCTTTTTCATGACGAGTGATTCCCATTTTCAGATTGACCTGCAGTGACTTGGACCTACCAAAACACATGCTGTGTGGGATGTTTTTCGTGAGCCTCGGCGGGCTGCACACAACCCCAAGCAAGCTTACCGCAGCTTGAAACTATTTCTTCGGCCCGATGATGTATGAACCGTTCACCCTGAGCTTGTCGAAAGGCTGCTCTGGCTTCATCTTGAAGGCTCAAACCCTTGGGTGTTGCTCATCAAGCGGATCAGGATCTCCACAAACGCATCAATCCTCGCCGGCCGGAATCGGCCGGCCACGGTGACGACTTCAATGGGTACGGGCTCAAGCTCCCAACTGGGCAACACACGCTTGACGGCGCCGCTTGCCAAATCAGGCCCGCACAGCCAGAACGCTGCGGCGCCCACACCCATGCCCAGTTGGACCCCTCGATAGCTGGACAACAAACCATCAGTCGCCACAGCGGACTGCATACGCACCTCCCGCCGCTCCTCTGTTCGAACAGATCGCAGCACCAGGCGGTCGTAGACCAAGGGAATCAGACCAATGAGCGGATGGTCCTTCAGGTGCTCTGGTTGCCGGATGGCGCGGCCTGGGTAGTCCTTGGAGGCGATCAGTATTCGTCGCATGAGACCCAGGCGCCGAACATGCAGCGTCTGATCTTGAGAGCCACCTGCGCATACCCACAGATCGGCGCCCTCCTTGATGAGGTCGACCGCACCATCGGTGAGCCGCAGCCTCACCTGAACTTGTGGATACGCGACGCGGTACTGACTGATGGCTTCCATGAGAAAGCTGCTTCCATAGGCATGAGGGCCGACGATGGTGAGTACCCCTCTGGGCACAGACGTGGTCGTCTTCAGGTCGTGTTCCCACTCTGACCATTCGTCTGCCCACACCATGGCGCGGCGTTGCAGTTCAACGCCCTCCGGGGTCAAATGAAACCTGTGAGTGGTTCTCGCAGCCAGGCGCGTACCCAGCAGCATTTCCAGATCGCGAAGCCGACGGCTGACCGTGGGCTGCGTGGTGCCCAGCGCCTTGGCCGCCGCAGAAAGGTTGCCGTGCTGAGCAATGGCAAGAAAGGTGAGGACGAGATGCAAACGGTCCAGCTTTTTGGTCATACGCGCCACGTATAGAAGATATCAATGCGAGCATGCTACCCAATGTGTCAGCTTGGCCGGAAGATGGGGATTAAGAGCAATGCTGCTTAGTTAGCTCCGTTCGCCCTGAGCCTGTCGAAGGGCATTTTTGTTGGGTAAAGGCTTCGACAAGCTCAGCCCGAACGGTTTTTCGGCCAACTAAACAGTATTTTGTCTATGAGCGCACATCCCTCATCCCACGGAGCACCCCATGAAACTACATCGCCAGCTCATCCTTTTCACAGCGGCCCTTTTTGCCTTGGGCACCGCCTCGCAGGCGCAAGACTTCAAAGGCCCCGTCAGGCTGATCGTGGGCTACCCTGCGGGCGGTTCGGCCGATGCGGTGGCCCGCATGGTCGCAGAAGGCCTGAAGGATGAGATCAAGGCGCCTGTCGTAGTGGAAAACAGAGCTGGCGCAGGGGGCCAGATTGCAGCGGATTACGTACGCTCCGTACCTGGAGACGGCACCACCATTCTGGTAGCCAATTCGCACATGATGGTGATGCTGCCTCTGACCTCCAAGGCCGTGAAGTACGATCCTGTGGCAGATTTCAAGCCCATCGGACGCATGACCAGTTTCTATGAAGCCATTGCGCTACCCGCCTCAGTGCAGGCCACAGACGTCAAGCAATGGATAGAGCTGGCCAGGGGCGACGCCAAGCTTTCCAGCTTCGGCGTGCCGGCAGCGGGCAGTGTGTCTCATTTCATTGGCTACAAGCTGGGCGCAGATGCCAAGGTTTCGCTGCAAGCTGTGCCGTACAAAGGTGCCGCGCCCCTGGTGCAAGACCTGCTGGGCAACCAGATCACCGCAGGCATTCAGCCTATCCTGGACGTGGCGCAGCACTCGCAGGCGGGCAAGCTGCGCGTTCTGGCGGTCAACGGTTCTAAACGAGCCCAGCTTTTGCCCGATACACCCACGCTGAAGGAATTGGGCGTCTCTGGTTTCGATTCTCTGGAGTGGACAGCCCTGTTCGTGCCCAAATCAACGCCTGACGCCACGGCAGAACGGCTCAATGCGGCGTTGAACAAGGTCCTGGCGCAAAAAAGCGTTCAAGAGCGCCTGCTCAAGCTGGGCATGGAATCGCACCCCAGCTCTCCGGCAGAACTGGGCTCCCTGGTCAGCAGCGACTTGAACACGTGGCGGCCGGTTGTCAAAGCATCCGGCTTCACCATCGACTGAGCATGAACGCGCCACATCGGGCCGTGGAGCTTCCCGGCCTTCACGCCTATGCTGATCAGATCAGCGTTGAGGCCGGGCAGACGATCTCGCTCCACGTCAGTTCCGACAGACCCTATTCGGTTTCTCTCTGCCGGCTCGGATCTGATCTGGATTCGCCCGGTCAAGACGAGGTTCTGGAGCGGCGGTCTGCCCTGGAGCCCAAGCTTCAGACCATTCATCCGGGCTCTTACGTTCACATAGCCCAAGGCCTGCCTCCAGGACCAGTCGGTACGCTGACGTTTGAAGGCTGGATCAAGGTCTGGAGCTTTTCAGGTTGGCAATGCGTGTTCTCCCAGATGGAGCAGCATCTGAACGCCATGGGCATAGGCTTGTTTGTGAGCCCTGACGGACACCTCACGTTCGGTTGCGGCGTGGGGCCGGAGCTCGACAGCAAGGGCTTGCCTGCGCGCCTGAGATCGCCTGAGCCCATCGAATTGAAAGCGTGGATGCATGTAGCGGTGCTCATTGAGCACGAGCGCGCAGAGATGTGGCTGGACGGTGCGTGCATCGCTTGTTGCGATCTCGCCCAACCCTTGAAGGTCGAGCAAGGCCCCATCCGGCTCGGGGCCTGTGGTGTCGATGGAGTAGCTGACCTGTTCTTTGAAGGCGATTTGGCCATGCCCGCCTTGTACGCCTGTGCGTTGGATGCAACGTGCATAGGAGCGCGTGTTCAAGCACTTGGCGTCATGCCCACGGGTCACCCTGAACTTCTCGCATGCTGGCCTCTGGATGAGTTGAAAGGCGCGAGGGTACGCGACAGTTCCGTTCACGCAAGGCATGGCAGCCTGGTCAATCACGGAACACGTGTCATCAACGGGCCCGCGTTTGATCCTGAGCAAGTGCCTCGGTACCGAGAAGATCCCAAGCTGAACTTCAAGCACTGTGCGCCGCCCGAACGCGCAGGCCTCAGACTGGCAAGTGACGACCTGGTCGATTGCGGCTGGGAGCCCACACATGTGTTTCAGTTGCCATCTAACGCACCGTCTGGCCTGTATGTGGCGCGCTTTGAATACTCTCTGGAAGGAAAGCCTGCGCGTTATGACGTGACGTTTGTCGTCAAGCGCAACCGCACGAAGCCCGCCCCCAAGTTGCTGGTGCTGTGCGCCACCAACACCTGGCTGGCCTACGCCACGACGCCGTTTGCAGCACCTTACATTCAGCCCGCCGTCTGGCCACGGCGCTGCGCGGGCCTGCCGAACAGCCATGCGCTGGCACCTGAGCAATGCCTGTATTCCTACCACCGCGGAGGACAGCCGACCTACTATGTGGGCACGCGCATGCCCAGGCCGCATACCGCTCCCTATGAGTTGTATGACCCTGCAGACAGCGGCTTTGCACAGTGGACGCGGCTGGAGCGGGAGCTCCATAACTGGCTGGATGCACACGGCTATGAATACGATCTGATCGCCGACATTGACCTTCACCGATCGCCAGAGTTGCTCAAAGGCTACAGCACCCTCATCATCAACGGCCACAGCGAATACTGGTCTGAACCCGCACGCGATGGCCTGGAAACGTATCTGGCACAGGGTGGTAACGCCATCGTGCTTTCAGGCAACTCCATGTACTGGCGTGTCAGCTTTGACGAAACTGAAAGCGTCATGGAGCAAAGAAAGACGCGCACGCTCCACGATGGAACTGAGGAAGGTGGTGAAGACGTCAATGCCCCCGCAGGCCCACACGGAGAGCAGTACCACAGCCAAGACGGCAAACGAGGCGGGCTCTGGCGCTACGCAGGCAGACCCAGCACCGAAGCGATCGGCCTGGAAACGGCGGGTTGGGGTTTTGCAGAGGCACAGGACTTTGGTGTGTACCGCGCAGGCAATGTGAATCACCCGTTCTTCAACGCCCCCTTTGCGACCGGCCTGCAAAAAGGCGACACCTTTGGGCATGGCCCTAACCAAAGTCTTCCGCGGGCCATTGGCCATGAATGGGATTTGACAGCTGCCACACTGATGCGCATGACGCCGAACTTCCCCCGCGATGCAGAAACGCTCGAGGCGCAACACGGCATAGAAGTGATCGCAGAAGGTATCAGAGCGCCCGGCAAGCTGGATGCTTATCTGGATTACTTTGAGACGCCCACCGCTTCGCTGGATGGCCTGTCCTGCGAAATGATTGTGTGGGACCGGCCCGATGGCGGCAGAGTATTCAACGCGGGTGCGGTGGGTGCCAGCTGGGTTCTGGGGGTTGACGAAAAAATGGGCAAACTACTGGCCAACGTACTGGCCGCCTTTGATGTGCCGTACCCCGCAGAAGGACACTACATGGATACGACCGAGACCCGCACGCCGCTGGAGAGCGTGTGAAGACACAAGACATACGGTCTCAGCGCCAAGATGGCGTGTGGAAGATCCAGCTGCATCGGCCGCAAAGCCTGAACGCGCTGACGCCTGAGATGGCACAAGCGCTGTTGGCGGGTATTCAGCAAGGGCTTGCAGACCCGGAGGTCAAGCTATTGGTCATTCAGGGCGAAGGCCGTGCCTTTTGTGCGGGCAAAGACAGAGAGGCGCCAGGCACTGCTGCTTTTGTGGCCACCCTGCAGGCCGTGGCCGACGCGCTGGTCAACAGTGAGAAGCCATCCATCGCCGCCGTGCACGGATGGGCTGTTGGCGCAGGTCTGGAGCTGGCCTTGAACTGCGATCTGGTGATCGCCAGTGACCAGGCGCGCTTCAAGCTGCCTGAGGCTCAACTCGGATTGCCCGGCACCGGTGGCGTGCATGCCCTGCTGCCGCGCTTGATTGGATTGAGCCGTGCGAAAGCGCTTCTATGGTTTGGCCAGGAGTTCAGTGCGGACCAAGCGCTTCAGTGGGGCCTGCTTTGGAGCGTGGTGCCGCCCGAGCGACTGGAAGCTGAAGTGACTGCGTGTGCGGAGCACCTCACAAGAGCAGACCCGAAGGCCCTGGGCCGGGTGAAGTCTTTGCTGCACCAGTCTGTGCTGCGGGATTTTCAGACCACCCTGGACGGGGAAAGCGTTCCTGATTGACGCTAAGTTGAAACCTCAGCTGCACGTCGATGAGGCCAGTGCCGCGCGACGACCGGCCTGCCCCCACAAAACCAGAACCAGACCGCCGGCGGCGAGTGCGGCGCCCACCCACGGCACCGCGGCATACCCCAGGCCCTGACCGATGACAAAGCCACCCAGGGCAGCCCCCAGTGCGTTGCCCAGGTTGAATGCACCGATGTTCACGGAAGAAGCTAGGCCCGGTGCTTGAGAAGCGGCCTGCATGACGCGCATCTGAACCGGTGGCACGATGCCGAAGGACACTGCACCCCAGACCACCAGGCCGATGGCCGCGCCGATATGGCTGGTCATCAACCAGGGCAGGGCGAGCATGACCACGGCAAGGGATGCCAACAGAAGTTGGATGGAGCGATCTACGGACCAGTCCGCCAAACGGCCACCCAGGATATTGCCGAGCGTGAACCCTATGCCAATCAACACCAGCGCGAAGGCCACAAAGCCCGGGCTGGCCTGTGTGATCTCTGCCAACAGGGGCGCCACATAGGTGTAGAGCGCAAACATGGCGCCAGAGCCCAGCACGGTGGTGCCCAGGGCCAGCAAGACTTCAGGACGCGTGAGTACTTTCAGCTCACGGCGTACCTCAGGACGCTCGCCTGGCTGCCCTTTGGGCAACGCCATCCACAGGGCCACCATAGTGATCAAGCCCAGAACCGCCGTGCCACCGAAGGCCATGCGCCAGCCCACTTGCTGGCCTATCCAGGTCGCTGCAGGCACGCCGCCCACATTGGCCACCGTCAGGCCCATGAACATGGCGGCGATGGCACTCGCTTGCTTGTCCTTGGGCACCAGGCTGGCCGCTACAACGGCACCAATCCCGAAAAAGGCACCATGGTTCAGGCTGGTGACAAGCCGGGACAGCAGCAAGGTGGTGTAGCCCGGCGCAAAGGCAGACAACAGATTGCCGACCGTGAAGATGAACATCAGTGCCATCAACGCGGTGCGCTTGCCAAACCTGCTGAACAACAAGGTCATTACAGGCGCGCCCACCATGACCCCCACCGCGTAGGCAGAGACCAGCATGCCCGCCGTGGGAATATCGACTTGCACACCGTCTGCAATCACGGGCAACAAGCCCATGGGTGTGAATTCGGTGGTGCCAATGGCAAAAGCCCCGGTCGCCAGGGCAAGCAGGGCGGTGGACGATTTGACAGCAGGAGTGGCTGAAGGATTCATAAAGCGATGGTCTGGTGCTGGCTGTGGAGGGGTGAGAAAAAGCCTTCATGCCTACAACGACGGGCCTTCAATCCACTGGGAGCAGACCCTTCCTATCTCTGAAGGACTGAGTGAAGGACTGGAGTGTGCTGCAATAACTATTGCAAATTAAGCCCAAAATCTGGCATATTCTCTTGATTAAAATTCAACAATGAAAACGACTCTGGATGAGATGCAGGCTTTTGTGGCGGTGGTGGACTCCTCCTCCATCACCGGCGCGGCAGAGGTTCTCGGCCTGACGGTTTCCGCGACCAGCCGAACACTGGGGCGTTTGGAAGAGAAGCTGCAAACCACGTTGCTGCGCCGTACAACGCGGCGGCTGGAACTGACTGAGGAAGGCAGCGCCTTTCTTCAACAGGCCCGTGCCATTCTGGCCTCGGTCAATGCAGCAGAAGAGCAGATGGCCGCCCGGCGCAGTCGCCCTGCCGGCTTGCTGAGAGTAGATGCTTCCACGCCCTTCATGCTGCACATGCTGGTGCCGCTGCTGGCTGGTTTTCGCGAGCGCTACCCTGAAGTGGAGCTGGAGCTGATTTCAAACGAAGGTTTTATTGACTTGATTGAAAAGCGCACAGATGTTGCCTTTCGCATTGGTGCACTGAAAGATTCCACCCTCCACGCCCGCCCCATTGGCAGCAGCCGCCTGCGGGTACTGGCCAGTCCCAAATACCTACAGCGCCATGGAACACCAGCTACACCTGAGCAGCTTGCGCAGCACGTTTTGCTGGGCTTTACACAGCCCGAGACGCTGAACGACTGGCCTTTGCGCCTATCCGACGGCAACCCCCTGCATATAAAGCCGACTATGGGGTCTTCCAGCGGGGAGACCTTGCGCCATATGGCCCTGGCCGGATTGGGGATGGTGTGCCTGTCGGACTTCATGACACGCGAGGACCGTGCGAGCGACAGCCTCGTACAGCTGTTTCCCAAGCACACGCTGGATGTGCGTCAGCCCATCAACGCGGTCTATTACCGTAACACCGCCCTATCCGCGCGAATCACCTGCTTTGTGGACCACGTGGTCGAGATGCTGGCCAAGGCGCCGCTCGAAGCTTGAAAACGCATCGACGGTCCATGGCCTTGGCCGCCCTTGGCCGGGCCATTGGAAGGCACGCCACCGGCGAGGCGCCATACGACTTGTTGCATTGACAAGCTCAACTTGTCGGGCGCCAGCGGAACGATTGCGGGCGATTGCTCTCTACATGTGCGGGTATTCCCCCATATCGTCCGAACTTGATCGACACATGGATCAGATTTCTTCCATCCGCAGCTTTATTCGCGTCGTGGAGTCCGGTAGCTTTACAAAAGCAGCCGATCTCCTGTCCCTGCCTAAAAGCAGCTTGACCAAGCAAATCCAGCACTTGGAATCCCGGTTGAAGGTCCGCCTGTTGAACCGAACCACGCGAAGCGTGACGGTGACTCCCGAAGGAGCGGCTTACTACGAGCGCACGCTGAATTTGCTCACCGAACTGGATGATTTCGAATCCAGTATGACCCAAGCCAACGCCGCGCTCAGCGGAAGATTGCGCGTAGACGTAGGAGCTTCCATGGCCAGGCTGCTGGTCATACCTGAGCTGCCCAAGTTCTTTGCCCGGCATCCGGACATTCAGCTTGACCTGGGGGTCAGCGACCGACCGGTGGACCTGATCGCCGACAACGTCGACTGTGTGGTGCGTGTCGGCAGACTCGTCGATCAATCTCTGGTGGCGCGCAGGGTTGGCAATGTGTCGTTCGTCACCGTGGCAGCACCTGGCTATTTGCAACGCCACGGCACGCCTGCCCACCCCCATGATCTGGAAACAGACGGACACCGCACGATCAACTTCTTCTCGTCCAGCACCGGCCGCGTGTTCCCCCATGAGTTCGTCAAGGGCCCTGAGCACCTGGAACTCTCCGGGCGCTATCAGTTGGCTGTGAACGAAAGCAACGCCCTCACTTCCGCCGTGCTGGCCGGCCTGGGGATCACTCAGATTTCCAACATTCAAGCCGCCCCGTTCCTGGCAGACGGCTCACTCGTGCAGGTGCTGCCTGAGTGGTCGCACCCAATACTGCCAATTCATCTGGTGTATCCCTTGAGCCGGCGCACGAACCCGCGCGTTCGTGCGTTCGCGGACTGGGCGATCTCGCTCTTTGCAGATCGGCTGGCGAACAAACCCACGAGCACTGCATCACAAGGTCTTCAGCGCCCGGCACCCGCCGCAGTCACGCTATCGCGCAAGGATTTTCAATGGGCCGACTTCGAGCGCGGGACCCTGGTCGCTGTAACGCCTTGATGGAAGGGCCAGTTTGAAGCCTCAGCGATGCGTTTTGGTGCAAACTCGCTTGAATGAGCTTCTCTCCTGCCGACATCGCGTATTTCATCGAAGTGGCCCGCCAGGGGCACGTCGGGCGTGCGGCCGAGGCCGCTGGCGTGACCCAACCTGCGGTCTCGAAAGCGATTCGACGATTGGAGGTAGCTACCGGCGTGCACCTGTTCGATCGTGGCGCGCACGGAGCGCGGCTTACCGCCGAGGGCGAACTGTTCCTTGAGGCGGCCCGTCGCTTCGACGCTGGTCACGCCGAGCTGTTGTGTTCTGCGTCTGAATTGCGGGCACAGTACGCGGGGTTGCTGCGCGTCGGCCTCACTAACGCGGCAAGTGACGGCCCCGCCGTGCGCGTACTCGCCAACATGGTGCGGCATCGGCCAGGCCTGCGCGTGACGATGGTGATTGGCAAGTCCGATGCACTCAATGAAGCGGTGGAGAAGGCAGAGCTCGACGTCGCCGTTGTGCCGTCTTATCCCGGTATCTCTTTCAGCTGCGATCAGCTCGCCTTGAGCCAAGACACCGCGCGCCTCGCGGCACGCTCTGACCATCCGCTCACACGGCGGGCTGCATTGAGCTTGGACGACCTCACCGATTTCGCCTGGGTCATGGCGAACCGCCAGAGTGCCGCACGCCGCCTGGTGACGCAGATCTTCGAACAGGCCGGTGTGCCAGCGCCACGCGTCACGCTGGAGGTTGAGTACATGTCCGAAGCGGCGATGGGCATGATTGCCAACACGGACATGATTGGCCTGGTTCCGAACTCGGTAATGCGCGCCTGGCGTGGCCGCGTCGCCACGCTCCCCGTGCCGCTGCTCGAGTTGCGGCGCACGCTGGTGTTGCTGACCCGGCGGCAGTCCAGATGGTCGCCGCTCATGACGGCCTTCCGCGATCAGATGCTGGCAGATCGCACGCCCATCTCTGGGGCGATCACACGCTGATCCACACGAGACAGCCTAACGATGCGCCGCTTGACATTCCTGCGGGTTATCGAATCTTTCATCGAGAGGAATGGAATCTGGCGCCGATGACGCTAGATTGAAGCAACCCACAGCTTCATAGAGAACCGTCCGTGAACCCACCCAATATCGTCCTCATCGTCGCCGACAACCTCGGCTGGGGCGAACTCGGCTGCTATGGTGGCGGCGCGCTACGCGGTGCGCCCACGCCGCGCATCGACGCACTGGCCCGCCAGGGCCTTCTGTTGCAGAACTTCAATGTCGAAAGCGACTGCGTGCCGACCCGCTCTGCGCTCATGAGCGGGCGGCATCCCATACGCACAGGTTGCCTGCAATCCGTACCGCCCGGCCTGCCGCAAGGGCTCACCCGCTGGGAAGTGACGCTCGCCGAATTGCTGTCAGCGCAGGGCTACGCCACGGCGCATTTCGGCAAATGGCATCTCGGAGATATCGAGGGCCGCTACCCTTCGGATCGGGGCTTCGACGAGTGGTACGGCATTCCGCGCACCACCGACGAAAGCCAGTTCACCTCGACCATCGGGTTCGACCCTTCTGTGGCCGAAATCCCCCACATCATGCGTGGGCGTCGCGGCGAGCCCTCGGAGATTGTGAAGGTCTACGACCTGGAAAGCCGTCGCGGCATTGATGCCGAACTGGTAGAGCACTCGCAGGCCTTCATGCAGCGCAACCACGCGGCGAGCAAGCCATTCTTCCTGTACCTACCGCTGGTGCACCTGCACTTTCCGACGCTGCCGCATCCTGATTTCGCCGGACGCAGCGGTGCGGGTGACTTCGCGGACTCGATGGTCGAGATGGACCACCGTGTAGGCCAGATCGTTGACGAGGCAGAGCGGCTCGGCATCGCGGACGACACCCTGTTCATCTTCTGCAGCGACAACGGCCCGGAGTTCCGCACCCCGTACCGCGGTACAGCGGGCCCATGGCGCGGTACGTACCACACGGCAATGGAAGGCAGCCTGCGGGTACCCTTCATCGCACGCTGGCCCGGACGAATTGATGCAGGCCGCATCAGCAACGAACTGGTGCACGTGACCGACCTTTTCACCACTCTGGCGTGCGTCGCGGGCGCACCCCTGCCAGATGATCGACCTATCGATGGCGTAGATCAACGCGCTTTCCTGTTTGGCGAGCAGGAGAAGTCGGCGCGAGAGGGATTTCTGTTCTACATCAAGAACGACCTTCGTGCGGTGAAGTGGCGTGATTGGAAATTGCACTTCTACTGGGAGCCAGAGGTCAATGAGGGCAAGGGCAAGCTCGAGTCGCCCTACCTTTTCAACCTCACACGCGACCCCAAGGAGGAGACCGATATATCAATCTTCAACACCTGGGTGCTCGGCCCCATGCTCCGCATGGTGCAGGCTTTCAACAGAAGCTGCGAGCAGTTTCCCAATACGCCTCCAGGCAAGCCCGACTGAGCACCGTCGCCGCAGCTCATCCATTCTTCTCCCCAGGATTCTCGAATGCCCACTCCATTCCTTCATCGCCGTGCGCTTCTCGCCGTGACTGCGACGCTGTGCCTGCCTTCCACAGTGCTCGCTGCTGGTGACCCTGGCGCCTGGCCCAACACCAAGCCCATCACATGGATCGTTGGTTTTGCACCCGGAGGCACCCTCGACGTGCTCACACGCATCGCTGCGCGCAAGCTCGGCGAGAAGACCGGGCAACCCGTGGTAGTTGAGAATCGGCCCGGCGCATCAGGCGTCATCGCGTTACAGACAGCGGCCAAGGCGGCACCGGACGGCTACACGCTCATCAGCGTACCCGGCCCAGTGCTGTACGCGACGCAGCCGCCAGAGGTTGGCAAGGAACTGGTGGCCATCGCAACACTGGCTCAGGGGCCGATGGTGCTGGTAAGTGGCGTGCCGAACCCACCGGCCCAGGTGTATGACCTGATTCAAGCCATGAAAAAGAGCCCGGCCGCGTGGAGCTATGCGAGTTCAGGCAGCGGTACGTCGCAGCACCTGGCTGGAGAGCTCTTCAACGTGAGCGCAGCGACTGCCATGACGCACGTGCCGTACAAAGGCGGCGGCCAAGCAGTGGCCGACGTAGTGGGCGCGCAGATCCCACTGGGCATGCTTGGCGTGACACCGGTGCTGCAGCACATCAAGTCCGGCAAACTCAAGGCCTACGCGGTCACGACCAGCTACCGCATTGAGAGTCTCCCTGATGTGCCAACCATGAAAGAGGCTGGACTGAAAAACTACGACGCTGCGCAGTGGTACGTAGTCGCTGCGCCAAAAGGCACACCAACCGCGCAAATACAACAGCTCAACACCTGGGTCAATGAGATCACTTCCTCAGCTGAGCTTAAGTCCGCGCTGGTGGCCAGCGGATCGGTTGCGGGCAAGGGCAGTGCGACAGACACGCAGCAGTTCATTGAATCCGACACACGCAAATGGAGAGACCTCGCCAAGTCCTTGAAGCTGGACCTCAATTGAAGCATGCAAACAGTCAGCACTGCCGCGAGAGCTGGAAACGTGCCCATGGTCTCAAGCTTGCCGATAGCGAGCAAGCATGATGCGTTCAGCGATCTCAAAAAAGGCTTGAAAGATCAGGGCCAGAGCGGCTGAAGGAATAGCGCCAGCCAACAAGGTGGTGCCATCGTTGAGCGCCAAGCCTTGTGCGATGCGTTCACCATAGCCCCCCGCGCCGATGAACGCCGCAATGGTGGCCGTACCAACGGTCATCACGGTTGCAGTCTTCACGCCGGCAGCCAAGATGGGCATAGCCAGCGGCAAGCGCACGAGCCGCCAAATCTGCCAAGGTGTCATGCCCAAGGCCATACCCGCTTCGCGCGTTCCCTTGCGTACTTCAAGGAGCCCGGTAGCGGTGTTGCGCACGATTGGAAGCAAGGCGTAGACGCTGAGCGCGACGATGGCAGGTATGGTTCCTATACGACCGAGCAGAGGTATCAGTGCTGCGAGCAGGGCAAGCGAGGGAATGGTTTGAAGCACCCCCACCACCCCAAGAATGCCGTGCCCCAGCGATTCCCTGGCGGCAGCGATAGACCCTAGCGGAACCCCAATCAACAGAGCGATGAAAACAGCAGCGCCCACCAACGCCAGATGCTCGCGCGTCAAACGCCAGAAATCGTTCCCGAAGGTCGCAGCCCATAAGGACCTGCGGTGCTCTGAAGCTGACGGCTTGGCACTGGTCCCGCTCAGAAAGTTGGCGGCAATATCCGCAAAGCTTCTTCCCTTTAGCTCCGCTTCGGCGTTCATCTCTATCATGCGAGAGACATTGATCTTGCCTTGAAGCTCGGTGATGCGCTTCCACGCCAATGGCGCTCTACTAGGCAAGTCTGCGCGATACAGCAGCACCGCGTCGTAGCGGGGAAAGTAGGCTTCGTTGTCTTCCAGCGTGACCAGCCCGAGTTCGGAGATCTTTGCATCTGTGGTGTAGATGTCCGTCACATCGATACGGCTCGAGGCCAAAGCCTGGTATGAAAGACCATGATCGATGGCGGTGGGCCGCTGCGGCAAGCCATAGCGGCTGGACAGACCTGGCCAGCCATCTTCGCGCCCCAAAAATTCTTGCGAAACGGCCACGCGCAGCGAGGGTTGTGCGCGCAGGTCGGCCACCGTACGCAGTCCGTGCGAGCGAGCGATGGTGGATGTGGTGGCCAGCGCATAGCTATTGGAGAAGCCCAAGGGCACGCCCATTTGGAGGCCCATCTCACGCAACCTGGCTTGCACGACATCCGTGGGAGAGCCCGTGGGCAGTTTGAGAATTTCCCGCTCAACGGTTCCCAGGTATTCCGGGTAGAGGTCAATCGCCCCCGTCTTCAAAGCCTCCAGCACCACGGCGCCATTGCCCATGCCCTGCCGATGAGCGCTGCTAGCGCCAGTCTGACGAGCAGCTTGTGCGATCACCTCACCAAGGATGTAGCTCTCTGTGAACCGCTTCGAACCCACAGTCACGCGCTCCGCTGCTTGCAGCGGCGTCAAAGCAAGAAAAGCAAAGCAGAAGGCAATGCATGCGGCGAATAGCGTTCGACAGTGCATGAGACCATTATCCGGCCCGCCGAGAGCGGCCTGCCCGGGGCCGGCCATCTCTGGACGTCTCGCGGATATCAGGCAAGGCGGCGTGCGTAGGTGACAGCCAAGTCGTATGCCAGCAGTTAATATGGATGTGATGGAAGTTGCGTCAATCAACAAAGAAGACATGCCCGAATGGGCTCGGGCTGCACGCGCCATGCCCAGCCGGGAGGGTTTCATAGACGTGGAGGGCTGCGCCATTCACTACATCGCCTGGGGCGATCAAGCCAGGCCACCCATCGTGCTCATTCATGGCAATGCGGCCAACGCAGAATGGTGGCGCTTCATTGCCCCGCTTCTGGCTGCAGATCATCACGTCATCGCGACGGACTTGCCGGGCATGGGCGACAGTGCACACAGTGGTCTCTACGACCGGGAACGCTGTGCCCGGCAGATCATGGCCGTGGCTGATGCTCTGGCGCCTCGCCAAAAGCCCCTTGTGGTTGGACACAGCCTGGGCGGGTTTGTCTCCATCATGGTGGCCAAAGCCTATGGCGACAGGATGGCTGGCCTTATCGTGCTGGACTCACCCCCCTATGAGCCCAAAGACAGCGGCCCCTCGCCTTTCGTGAGGTCCAACCCGGTTCCCAAGATTTATCCAACACGGGAAAGCGCCCTGGCGCGCTACAAGGTCCTGCCCGAGCAGGAGGTCAGCTGCGGGTTTTATCTTCAGCACATTGCCGAACATTCGATCAAGCCAGAGGCCGGTGGATGGCGCTGGAAGTTCGATCCCCCCGCGCTCTCGCAACCGCGGCCACGCGATTTCGTGCAAGACCTGCTGACGATGCAGTGCCCTGTGGCGCTGATGTGGGGTGCATTGAGTTCACGGCTGGATGATCGTATGCGCCAGTTCTGCTATGAGACGTTTGGCGGCGTGCTACCGGTGGTGGAAATTCCCAACGCACGGCATCACATCATGCTGGATGAGCCGCTGGCGCTGGTCGCGGCGCTGCGGACCCAGATTGCGAACTGGAAAGCGCGGGGCGGTAGTAGGGCCAGTTGAGGGGGGAGCACGAAGATGCCGAGCAGGAGCTCGGCGGTCCCAGGGGGCCTCTCAACGAATATGCGGTCTGGAGCCTCTTGGTGCCGTCAGAAGTTCAGCACCAGCAGCTCAGGAATTGTCTTCCCGGTCGTCTTCAGGCTGCGGGGTCCATGGGACGCCGTGTTGATGCAGGTACTCCCGGATCAGTTTGCGCACGACCTGCGACGGTGTGACGTCCTGCGCCGCGCAAAGCGATTCGAAGGCTCGCTTCTTGGCAGGATCGATCAACACCGTCAAACGGGCAGTTTTTTGCTCTAAATTGGTCATGTAGCTAGGGATTCTCTGCGAAACCTATCGCGGAAGTCGGGTGCGGGCGTCGGGGTGGGCTGCAGGCAAGGTTTGCAGTCAATAGCGGGCGCTATTGGCAAAAGTTCAACGCCGCAGGCCGCGCGAGGGCAACATTCCGGCGCCGCGAGCGGTTTTGCAGGTAACCCTTAAGTCGATTGCACTCTACGCGCCAACCGAAGTAGCCGCATGGTACCGCAAAAAAAAGCACTCCCAACCCCGCCAATGCAGGCCGGACGAAGTGTTTGGGCCGATGGTGCAAATGTTTGATAAACATCATGTTTTCAAACAAGCTGCGCGGAAAGCAACGGCCTTATTCAAGCCGTATTCGATGTGAGTGCCAGCTACGGCTCTAAAGGCCGCAGCATAAGAAAATAGGTCGCGCAGAGATGCATCCAGGCATCTCTGCGCGCATGGGCAACTCAGAAATTCAGTTCTTTATCAACATCTTGCACCTTGCGACGTGCCATGGCCAGGTTGGAGCGGCCCTTGTCCAGCACGGTGTAGATGAAGATGCCTTCTTTTCTCGAGCTCGGGCGAAGCACGTGGTACTGCTTTCCGAGTGTGATGAGGATGTCGTCGATCACGTCGTTCAAGCCAAGTGCTCTCATGGTCTTGACTTTGGAACGCATCACTTCGGTATTACCCGCAGCAGCAATTTCCATGTCAATGCCTGACCCGATGGAGCCCAGGATCATGCCGCTGGTGGAATCGACGATGGCTGCGCACATTGCGCCGTCGAGGGCCATCAGTTCGTCGAGAGATTGCTTGATCGTAGCCATTTGAATGATTGGTGGGTTGATGTCTTTAAGGTGCGAATGCACTTGCATCATCACTGTATGTGTTTTTGATGCGATTCATATGTTAATGAAATAACAATACCACTGCACTTGTATCGGTTTTATGCAGGCTGTAACCAGCCCCCTGAATCCACACGTGGTGACGCGCTTGAGGAGGTGACAGGGATCGATTCACTGAAGCAATGGCGCCATATGCCTTCTCACCCTTAAGAGCGCCCATTTGCCACCAGGGCACTGCATAATGATCCGCATTCCCACCTATGCCCCACAGACCGCTAACGCGGCGGGGCCTTGCACCATGTTGATCCTCGTTCTGGGCCTGGTCCTGTTCCTCGGCGTTCATTCGGTTCGCATCTTTGCGGAGGGCTGGCGATCACGTACCGTGAGCAGCATGGGGCCCCTGACATGGAAAGCCGTCTACTCCGTGATCTCGGTGATCGGCTTTGTGATGATCATCTGGGGGTATGGGATGGCGCGGCAGCAACCAGTGATGGTGTGGTCGCCCCCCATGGGTATGAAACATGCGAACTCGCTGTTCACACTGCTGGCCTTCATTTTTCTGGCTGCGGCCTATATTCCGCGCAACCACCTGAAAGCCAAAATGCACCACCCCATGGTGCTGGGAGTCAAGCTCTGGGCCTTCGGCCATTTGCTGGCGACAGGCAAGCTGGCCGATTTGATCCTGTTCGGTTCATTTCTGCTTTGGGCTGTCTTGAATTTTCGGGCTGCACGCCAGCGCGATCGAGCCCAGGGCACGGTGTACCCCCCAGGCACCTTGACCGCAACCGTACTGACCATCCTGGTGGGCGCCGTGGCTTGGGCCGCGTTCGCCTTCTGGTTGCACGCCGCACTGATCGGCATTGCGCCCATGGGTCGTACGCTTTAAGTGGGTCCGCCAGAGCCTATTGGGTCGCTGCCGTTTTCCGTGGGCACAAACCCCTTTCAACGAGCGGCGCGGATGGCCGGCAATGGCTTGAAATGGCTTGAGACTGTCAACAAGAGCGGACGACCGATAATTCGGGGATGAACCCCGAATCGACCCACGACACTACACGCATTGACGACACCCGGATTGGCGCGGTACGCCCGCTGATCACCCCAGCCCTCCTGCTGGAAGATTTGCCCGCACCTGAGGCAGCCCAGGCGCTGGTGGAAGAAAGCCGTGCAGCCATCTCGCGTGTTCTGCATGGGGCGGATGACCGCTTGATCGTCGTCGTGGGTCCGTGCTCCATCCACGATCACGATCAGGCCATGGAGTACGCCCGCCGCTTGAAGTCCGAGGCAGACGCCCTGTCCAATGAATTGCTCATCGTCATGCGGGTCTATTTCGAGAAACCACGCACCACGGTCGGATGGAAGGGCTACATCAACGACCCGCATCTGGATGGCAGTTTCGCCATCAATGAAGGGCTTCGGGTGGCCCGCAGGCTGCTGCTGGATGTGCTGAACGTAGGGTTGCCTGTGGGCTGCGAGTTCCTGGATCTGCTGAGCCCCCAGTTCATCAGTGATCTGGTGAGCTGGGGCGCCATTGGCGCACGTACGACGGAAAGCCAGAGCCATCGCCAATTGGCGAGTGGCCTCTCATGCCCGGTGGGGTTCAAGAATGGCACAGACGGGGGGGTCAAGGTGGCGGCTGACGCCATAGTGGCCGCGCGTTCACCGCACGCGTTCATGGGCATGACCAAGATGGGCCTGAGCGCCATATTCGAAACACGCGGCAACGACGATTGCCACGTGATCCTGCGTGGGGGCAAAGTGCCCAATTACGCCAACGCCGATGTGGAAGCCGCCTGCGCGCTACTCAAAGCGTCCGGTCTGCGCGAACAGGTCATGATCGATGTCTCGCATGCCAACTCATCCAAACAGCATGCGCGTCAGATTGTGGTGGCAGAAGACGTAGCCAGGCAAATCGCGGCCGGTGATCATCGGATTACGGGCTTGATGATAGAGAGCCACCTGGAAGAAGGTCGCCAGGATATCGTGGCAGGCCAGCCCTTGAAGCCTGGCGTGTCGATTACCGATGCCTGCATCAGCTTCGAGCAAACGGTACCCGTGCTGCGAGGATTGGCAGATGCGGTGCGCAGCCGGCGCGGCGGCTGAACGCAAAGCCATAAGCCCATCCTTGGCGGATGGCTAGCGTCAAGATAGCGCCTTACTGTCTCGTCGTTTCCTGAATGGCCGGTGACCGGTCTTCAGGGAACTGCCAAAACAGTGAAAAGTAAGCGTAAAACGCTTACCTGGGTCCCCGCGGAGGCATGGGACCACGACCGTTGAGGTGACGGAAGTTGATCCGGCCCTTGCTCAAGTCGTAGGGAGACAATTCCAGCGAGACACGGTCTCCAGCCAGAATGCGGATGTGGTTCTTGCGCATCTTGCCGGCTGAATAGGCAATCAACTCATGCCCATTGTCCAGCGTGACACGAAAGCGGGTGTCGGGCAGCACCTCATTCACAACGCCCTGCATTTCAATCAGTTCTTCCTTTGCCATACGCGACTCCTGATGCTTCGAACTTGAAGGCCATCGCGAGCGCATGGAGAGGGTGCGCAGGTAATGGCCATAAAAGGACGAGGCAGAAGATGGCAAGCAGCGCGGAAAAACTACACTGCGGCCTCTGTACAAGGCCCAACGGCAGCGCTCAGGTGACGTGCACCCTAACTGGGTGCTTGTGCGTCTTGCAAGCTTTGATTAGCTTACCCTTTTGGGCGCCGCCCGCCCTTTTTTAGCTAACTTAGCATTTTACTGTGGGATTGCATTTTTTGCACTTCCACAATATGAAATTACCAGTCGGCCATTGCGGCAGGTGACTGGGTGATGTAACTGTGCGCCTCCTTCGCGCCCGCGTCAACACCAGCAGAGAAGGTTGGCGCCTCACCCCCTCGCGCAAGCGCATCCATCAGCAGTTGGAATGGACGCTTCCTGCGGATCACTTTTGTCCAGACGGCTCGTTACCGAGCAATTACCTATTGCTGCTCGGAAGTTATTGACCTAATATCGGACAACTTATTTCAAATATCGGACTCCACGATTCTTGAAGGGCGCATCCAAATGACGGTTTTCGATCCCTTTCCGCTGCCCGAGCATCAAGGCCTGACGCCCACGCACACCATTCGTTGGGAGGCTATTGCCGAGACGGTGGTACGGCGCATCCTGGCCATACAGCCGGGCGAGCGGGTGATCATTTCCGCTGACCCTTATTACGGAGGCGCTGCGCTGGAAGCGATGCGCTGTGAGATCCAGCGGGCCCGAGCCATCGAGCTGGCCAGCATCCTGCATTGGTCTCCAGCCGTGGGCGGGATGCGACTGGCCAGCGGGCGCCATCCGGATAGCGAGATGGACAAGGCGGAAACGCAGGCCATGAAGCAGCTGTTTTCATGCGCCGACGTGTTCTTATTGCTCATGAACGACAGGCGCCGGGCGTATCGAACGGTGTCAACTTCCCAATCTGACGAGGTCGTCAATGATTGCAAAGGCGTCCGATCAGCCCATTTGCACTGGTTTCAGGACCCTCGCTACCCGGACCCCGCTCACCCGGTGAATCTGTTGCATGACCGGGTCAACGAGAAAGCCATCATCGAACTCGACTACAGCTGGATGCGTCGCATGATGGAGCGGATGGCCGAGATGGTCCGAGGCCGTGAACTGCGGCTTACAGACGAGGCAGGCACCGATCTGCGCTTTCGCGCGGGTCTGCATTTCCACACCAACTATGGCGACGCCTCGCGTGAACGCATGGCCAGGTTCAGCAGCGGGCGCGACCGCGAAGAGGAGGTGCCTGTAGGGAGCTTCCGATTTATTCCCGACCCTCAGAGCGCGCATGGAAGGGTGGTATTTCCGAACCGCACGGACGGTGAAGCCATGGCGTTGGGGCGCGGGTTTGATGTCCAGCCGTTTGCAAAGGCCGGATTGGCGTTTGAGTTTCGCAACGGACGGGTGGTGTCGGTCCAGACAGAAGGAGACCAGAGGGCGCTGGATCAGGCCTGGGCTGGCGAATCTGGCGACAAGGACGTGTTGGGGGAAATCATTGTTGGCTGCAACCCCCTTCTTACCCCGGTCCCCGGCAGCTCTTTTCTGCCGCACTACGGTTTTGGCGCCGGTGTGACTCGCCTGATTCTGGGCGACAACCTGTTGTCTGGTGGCCACTTCCGGTCCAGTTTTCATCGGTGGTTGACATGGAGCAACGCCACCCTCGAAGTTGAAGGCCAGCTGCTGATTGAGCGAGGCCGCCAGATTCCTCTCGAAAGTCTTCGTCCCTAACTACCCTGGAGCCCACGATGCTATCTACTCGACGCGCCTTCGCCATCTCGCTTGCGGCTCTGGCCGCTGGCATTTCGTTGCAGGCCCATGCCCAGACGTACCCCACGCCGGGCAAGCCCATACGTATCGTGGTGCCCTTCAGCCCAGGTGGACAGGCCGAGGTGATCGGCCGCAGGTTGGGAACACATTTGTCAGAATCCATGGGCGTGCCGGTCATCATTGACACCAAGCCGGGAGCCAACACCGGGATTGGCGCGCTGGAGGTGCAACGCGCTGCACCGGATGGATACACGCTGCTGCTGACCAACATCCTGACCCATGTGCAAAACCCGCTTCTGCGGCCCAAGCTGTCCTACGATGCCTCCAAGTTCACCCCTATCTTTCAGATTGTGGGCTCCGGTGTCGTGTTGATTGCGAACTCTGCGCAACCCTTCAACAACGTGCAAGAGCTGGTGGCTTATGGCAAGGCCAACCCCGGCAAACTCAGTTACGCCTCCATTGGCACGGGGTCTACAGCGCATCTGCTGGGCGAGCTGTTCTCACAAAAGACCGGCATCAACATGACGCATGTGCCCTATAAAGGCAGTGCACAAGCTGGCCAGGATCTCATTGGGGGCCAGGTGCCCATCATGTTCGACGGTTTCGGAACGGCGATCTCGGCGATCAGCACCAAGCAAGTCAAGCCCATCGGGGTCGCTTCGCACACACGCAATGCGGCCATGCCTGATGTGCCCACCATTACCGAACAAGGCGTCTCGGGCATCGAAAGCGAAGGGTATATTGGCATCTTCGGTCCGGCAGGCATGCCTGCAGAAGTGGTGACACGCCTGAACAACGAGTTTCAGAAAACCCTGGCCATAGACTCCGTCGACAAGTTTTTGCGCGGCACGGGCAATACGCCGGCAGGTGGCTCGGCTGAGAAGTTTTCGCAAAAGATCTCGGACGAGATGAAGATCTGGAGCCCGGTGGTGAAACGACTCAATCTCGTGCTGGAATGAGCCCGCGCTATCTTGTTCTCGGCGCGACGGGGCGCATAGGCAGCCTGGTAGTGCGTGAGCTGTCGGGTCGCGGCTTACCACTCGCGGGCCTGGTACGTGATGCCCAGCGGGCAGCGTCCATGTGGCCTTCGGAGGTGGTGCCGATCATTGGCGAATTTGATTCGCCAGCATCGATTGGGGCTGCCATGCAGGGGATGGAAGTGATCTTCATCTCCTCCCCGGTTCATCCGGAGATGGCGGCTTGGCAAAGCCACGCTGTGCGGGCTGCCGCTGACGCGGGTGTGCGGCGCATTGTCAAACTTTCTGGCTCGGCATGGACCATGGTCGAGGGGAGCATGACCACCGTCGGTGCCGCCCACGCTCAAGTCGAGGCCGCCATGCGTGCGGTGCAGAAATCGGGTGGCCCTGAATGTATTTGCGTCCGGCCCAATGCCTTTCTACAGGGAATACTGGGGCGGATAGGCACAGAGTTGTCAAACGGCGACACCTTCTCTCTGGGGATAGGTCCGGCCCGCGTGGCGTTTGCAGACATGAGAGACATCGCAGCTGCATGCGCGCACGCGATGGCAGCCAGCTCCACTGCGCAGACGATAGAAGTCACTGGCCCCGAAGCCCTGGGCGGCCAAGAGATCGCAGACCTTCTGGTGCAGATGCTTGGCAAGCCCATTCACTACAAACCGCTCGAGGTCAACGACGCGATGGCCAGAGCCCGGGCAAGCGGCGCTGATGACTTCACCATAAGGCATCAGACAGAAGTGCTCACTCTATTGCGTGAGGGCGCGGGAGAGCGGGTCAGCTCTGATTTTCAGAACGTGCTGGGGAGAACGCCACGGACGGTTCAGGACTATTTGGGCGGAGTGTGCTCCAGGTTGAACGGGGCAGGATGATGCGGTGCTGTGTGGTGTCAGCCGTTCGCCCCGAGAGTTCAGGGACCGCTAAGGCGGCGAAAGGCGAGTTGGTCGAACAACGCTCCACTTCGGTTTTTTGGATGAAGACCTCTCAACCGTTCGGGCTGAGCTTGTCGAAGCCTGTCCTGAGCCTGTCGAAGTGGCGTTTCGCAAGGCTTCGACAAGCTCAGCCCGAACGGTGGTTTCCAGCTCAAAGGATAGTTGTCGTTTGACAAGAACCACAGAACCTCAAACCGAACGGAAATGAAGTCATAGAAGGTCGATAACGATCGAAAACGAAAAGAGGCAAGTGATGCAGACATTCCTGAACACCGTGAACGGCCAGCCCGTGGCAGCCGGCAAGACTTTTGATTCACTTAATCCAGCCACAGGTGAGGTGATCGCCAAGGTCGCTTGCAGCAGCCGCGAAGAAGTGGATCAGGCGATAGCCACCGCACAGAAGGCTCAACCCGCCTGGGCAGCACTGACTGACGCGCAGCGCCGTGCTTATCTGATCAAGATCGCCGATGCCATCAAAGCCCATGCTGAACCGCTTGCGGAATGGGTCACGCGTGAGCAGGGCAAACCGTTGGGTGGTGATGGCCGAGGCTCTGTTCCGGGCTCGCGCTTCGAGCTCATGGGCTGCGAAGGCTGGACACGCGCTACGGCGGCGATCGACGTGCCTGTGGAAGTCGTGTTCGAGAACGAACAGCGGCGCGATGAAGTGCATCGCCAACCGTATGGCGTGGTGGCGGCGATCGCCCCCTGGAACTGGCCGTTGCTGATTGCGATGTGGCAGATCGTGCCCTCTTTGCGCATGGGCAACACGGTCGTCATCAAGCCTTCCGAATACACCAGCGCCTGTTCGCTGGAGTTGTTCAGGCTCATCGCGGAAGTCTTGCCTCCCGGGGTGCTCAATACGGTCAGCGGCTTTGGCGACGTGGGGGGCTGGCTCTCCGACGATCCGCGGATAGGCAAGATCATGTTCACCGGATCGGCTTCCACCGGTTCCAAGGTGGCCGCTGCAGCGGCGCGCAACCTCACGCCGACTACGCTGGAACTGGGCGGCAACGACGCCGCCATCGTGTTGCCTGACGCAGACCCCGAGTCGATTGCCATGGGGCTGTTCTGGGGAGCGTTTCTGAACATGGGGCAGACCTGCGCCTGCGTGAAGCGGCTGTATGTACCGGACTCCCTGCATGATCAGATCGTTGCCGCGCTGGCCAAGCTGGCCGGGGCCATGCCCATGGGCGATGGCATGTTGCCGGGCACCGCCATGGGACCCATTCAGAACCGGATGCAGTTCGATAAGGTGGCCAGGCTGGTGGAGGCAGCGCGTTCTGCGGGTGCGACCATCGTTTGCGGTGGCCAGCCCTCAGAGGGGCCCGGCAACTTTTATCCACTGACGCTGGTGACGGATATCAAGGACGGCAACCCACTGGTTGATGAAGAGCAGTTTGGGCCGGTGCTACCCATCATTCGCTATACGGACGTGGACGATGTGGTGGCCAAAGCCAATCGCCTGGACGTGGGGTTGGGTGCGTCGGTTTGGTCGCGCGATGCCGAACAGGCGCGCGCGGTGGCCATGCGCTTGCAAGCGGGCACGGTGTGGATCAATCAGCATGGGGTGATTCACCCCCTGGTGCCGTTCGGTGGAAGCAAGCGTTCAGGCTGGGGCGTGGAGTTTGGGGTGGAGGGCTTGAAATCGGTCACACGGCCTCACGTCATCAGTATGCAGAAGTCATAGGAACGCTTGACGCTCACATCTCGCTCCCCGTCATCCCCGCGCAGGCGGGGATCCAGTGCGGTCTCTCCAGTGCCCCTGGATCCTCGCCTGCGCGGGGATGACGAGAAGGAACAACGGAAGACATGTAGATACCGAGGCGCTGAGGGAAAGGGATTGTCCTTAAACAAGCGGCTGGTGTCATGAAGAAAGAAAACGAGAGTAAGGAATTTTGATATGTCAAAAATGACAGGTGGGCAGGCACTGGCCAAGCAGTTGGCGCTGGAAGGCCTGAAAGACATCTTCCTGGTACCCGGGGTTCAGCTGGATTGGGCGGTCGACGGTATTCGCGAGATGGGTGATGCTTTTCGTTTGCTGATTCCCAGGCACGAACAGACCACGAGCTATATGGCGGATGGCTATGCGCGCGCCAGTGGCCGGATCGGTGTGTGCATGACCGTGCCGGGGCCGGGGCTTACGAACGCGATGGCGGGGCTGTCTACGGCCTATGCCTGCTCATCGCCCTTGCTGTCGATCACGGGGCAGATCCACTCCACCACCATTGGTGCGGGTTACGGCATGCTGCATGAGATCAAGGGCCAGTCTGAGCTGATAGGCAGCGTGACCAAATGGCATGGCATGGCGACAACGCCCAGCCAGGTACCGGCGCTGGTGCGCGAAGCAGTTTCAAAGATCCTCAGCGGTCGCCCGCAACCTGTGGGTATTGAAATTCCACACGATGTGCTGAGCACTGCCGCCGAAGTGGAACTGGTTGAGCCGCCACAAAACACCGATGGCCGGCTCGCGCCCGATGCCTCCCAGATCGAAGCCGCAGCGGCCGTACTGGCTGCAGCGAAGTTCCCGGTCATTCATGCTGGCGGCGGCGTGCTGGCGGCGGATGCGTCTGCCGCGCTGGAAGATCTGGCTTCGCGATTGCAGGCACCTGTGATCATGGCAGAGACCAGCCGTGGGGCGATCTCTGATCAACACCCCATGGCCGTGACCTCCGTGGCGGGGCGTGCGGTGATTCGCCATGCGGATGTGGTGCTGGTGGTGGGCAGCCGCTTCATGAATCGAATGGCGCCTGCGCCGCAGTGGACTTCTCCAGACACACAGTTTATTTATCTGAACGTGGAAGCGGAGGCGGCAGCGCCTCCGCGCAAGCCTGGTCTGTTGATACAAGCAGATGCTCGCCTCGGATTGGAAGCGCTCACACGTGCCTTGCCTGCAAGCGGCATTTCACGCGCCCATATGGTTGAAGCGGCGCGCCAATGGGCTGCGCAGCAGATCCGTGAAGTAGAGCCGCAGTATTCGTATGTGCAGGCATTGCGCCGCGCCATTCCGGACAATGGCTTTCTCATCAACGAACTGACGCAGGTGGGCTACCTCTCTACCGTGGCCTACCCAGTGCACCAACCCAGAACCCTGATCACGCCCGGCTACCAGGGCACACTGGGTTTTGGCTTCCCTACCGCGCTGGGAGTGGCAGCCGCCATGCCCGATCGCGCCGTGGTGTGCATCACCGGCGATGGTGGGTTCGGGTGGGGCATGCAGGAGCTGGCGACGGCGCGCCGCTATGGCCTGAACATGGTGGTGATCGTTTTCAATGACGGGCATTTTGGCAACGTGCGCTTGCTGCAACAGCAAACCTTTGGCCACACAGTAGGCGTTGAGCTGTGCAACCCGGACTTCCCCAAACTCGCGGATGCGTTCGGTATTCCGTCGGCGACGGTGTCGTCTGCAGCGGAGATGGAGACGGCCCTGCGCGGCGCGCTCTCGCGGGGTGGGCCGAGCCTGCTGGAAGTTCGCGTGGGCCCTATGCCCAGCGCCTGGCATCTCATTGGCTACAACAGCATTTTCAAAAGGCCTTCGCCGGAACCGGCGGACCCTATCGCCAACTTGCTGAAAAATTGAAGTTCGACATCGGAGTATCCATGCAGCCAGATCAAGCCCCAGCAGATCAAGCCAAAACAAATGCCGTCGATCCCGCGGTAGCTGATTTGCGCAATCAGGTGAAGAACCTGCTCAAGAGCCGCGCCATGCTGATGGCCGCGCTTCTGGATGAGCTGGAACCCGAGATGGGCCTGCAGCGCGCTGAAGCGCTGCTCCGGCGTGTCATGCACAAGCGCAGCGAGGGAGCAGGCAAACGCTTTTTCTCAGACTGCGCCCCGAGCAACATGACCGCGTTGCGTGATCGCTTCATCGATTTTCTTCCCGACCATGGTGGACTCTTTGAAATCGAGACGCAATGCGACGCAGGCAAGCTGGATCTGAAGTTCCATACCTGCCCCATTAAGGAAGCCTACGAAGAAGCCAAGCTCTCGCCGGAGCGCATGCAGGTGCTGCTTCGGATTGCCGGAGGTGGCGATGTAGGCCTGTTTGAAGGCGCTGGCTTTGCCATCAGAAACGATACCTGGGCACCCGGTGGCCAGGGCTGCTGCCACTTGCACATACAACCTAAAACATAAAAGGTCGCTATGCAAATTCGCTATGACAACGAACTCGTGCTGGTCACGGGTGCAGCCAGTGGCATCGGTCGCGCTCTAGCGCTTGCTTTTGCGGAAGCGGGCGCGCGCTTGGTGCTGGTCGACCGCTCGGCCGAGCAACTGGCCGCCACCGCAGCAGAAATCAAGGCCAAGGGAGGTGCTGCCCCCCTCGTGCACGAGTTGGACATAACAAACCGGGCGGGGTGCAAGGCGCTGGCTGCCAAGGTAATGTCAGAAGCGGGCGCCGTGCAGCACCTGATCAACAATGCGGGCACCGATGGCAAAGCGGATGTGGGCACGGAAGAAGCGGATGCCGTCTGGGACCGCGTCATCAACGTCAACTTGAATGGTTTGCACAACATGATCTCGGCCTTCGTGCCTCATGTGCTGGAGACTCGCGGCACCATTTTGAACGTGGGCTCCACACTGTCCTTTCTTGGAAAGCCCCGGTCTGTCGCCTATGCTGCTTCCAAAGCGGCCGTGCACAACGTGACCCAATCATTGGCCATTGAACTCGCCCCGCGTGGCGTGCGCGTCAATATGCTCGCCCCTGGTGTAACCGAGTCTGGCCTGACCGCTGGCTTGCTCGCCAATCCACAGGCGCTCGCTGACTTCTTGAAGCGCATTCCCATGGGACGTGCCAGTCGCCCAGAGGAAATGGCGGGCGCTGTCTTGTTCGCCTGCTCGTCGCATGCGAGCTATATGACAGGTAGCACCATCGCTATGGATGGAGGTTGGTTGGCGCATTGAATTGGACTGTGTCTGAAGCCTGAGTCCTCGGCTGTTCGCTGGGACCGCCGAGCTCCTGCTCGGCATGGCGGCGTTTGCGGAGCTCAGGAAGGTGCCAAGCTGGAGCTTGGCAGCCCCGGGGAATAACAACTCCACCTGCGTGGCTTTCAAGAATCCAGAACAGTTCTAACTGAGCCGGTGCTGCATAGCTTTTGCACTCGTTTCCTCTTGTCAATGTGGCCTGGCCATGGCAATATTGAATTATCCGAATAACGCATCTTGATGTCCGATATTCGGAAGCATAAATTACCCCGCTCGAAGACCGGTTTGATGACTTTGTGGCGGGTGTGTGACCGCCACCGTTTTGAGGTACCCCACGATGAAGTCGATCCACGCCATACGCTCCTTGCTCATCTGCGCACTGCTGGTCACTCAGGCGCCCAGCTTTGCGCAGGACAATTTTCCGAACAAGCCGGTCAAAGTCATTGTTCCGTTTCCTCCAGGAGGCGGCGTCGATGTGATCGCGCGCATGGTGGGCAACAAACTGAGCACCGATTGGGGTCAGCCTGTGGTCATGGACAACAAGCCCGGAGCCGGTACTTTGATAGGCGCCCACGCGGTGGCCACTGCGCCCGCCGATGGCTATACCCTGCTCGCTGCCACAGCCGACACACTGGCCGTAGCAGCTGCGTTGCAGAGCAAACCCATCACGCTGCCGGAGAAGACGCTCCAGCCACTCACGCAGATCGTGCGCACCCCTCTTCTTATCGCGGTGAAGATGGATAGCCCGTACAAGAACTTGTCTGATTTCATAGAGGCCGCACGCAAGAATCCTGGCCGCCTGTCTTATGGCTCTGCTGGCATAGGGACCATCCACCACATGTCGATGGAAGGCCTGGCTGAACAAGCCAAGGTCGACATCAAGCATGTGGCCTACCGGGGCTCGGGTCCCGCCGTGGCGGACCTGCTGGCGGGCGTCATCGATGTGGCGATGCTGGAGTCCCCCACGGCGCTGCCACAGATCAAAGGTAGCAAGTTGCGGGCGCTGGGCATTTCAACGCCCACGCGTGCTGCAGTAGCGCCAGAAGTGCCCACCATCGCTGAGCAGGGCTATCCGAACTTCTCAGCCATTTCGTGGATGGGGTTTGCAGTGGCACGCGGCACACCACCCGCCATTGCGGAAAAACTCTTCGCCGGCATTCGTGACGCCATCGAAAGCCCCGATGTCGCCCAAAAATTGCGCGGCATGGGACTGGAGCCAGTGACCAGCAAGTCCACAGCGGAATTTGAACGTTTTGCTGAAACGGAGCGTGTGCGGTGGGCGGCACTGATCAAGTCCAAGAACATTCACGTGGATTGAACCTGGAAACCGCATCCTTTTGCGGGGATGCATGGGGTGTCAGGTCAAGGTCCCTTAGGACGTCTGCGCGGCAGGACAGCTTGAATCAGCCCCGCTTCATGCCGTTGGCCTGGCATCGCTCCTGGGGACCCTGCTCAAACTCATGGGGGATGCTGGGCGTGGGCATCAGGATGGGCTCCCCGTTCCCGGGCCCTTAACCTCTCCCCCTTCTTGCGCTTTTGTAACCTTTATGGGCTACATACAAGACCTTGGCAATGCGATCTAATGCATGAGGAGCTTTGGGCATGGCTCGGTGGCGCTTAGCACACGATTTGATTTCTGGCTGCATCGCTTGGCCGGGGTAAGAGGGGCTCCCGCCCTCGATCCACGGCGTTAGAACGTGGTTACGATCTGTTCGGGGTCGCGAAATCAGATTCCATCGCTTGACTCCGTACCAACGATTCGTATAGATGCGTGGAGGGGCTGGGTCATGTCTTCAACGAACTGCGGCAGCAAGAGCGCGCCTGATTTTTCAGGAGTCAGAGTCATCCGAGCTTTTGCGGATGGGCGAGCACGCCTTTGGCTCATGTTCCGTGGAATTGCCTCATGGGACAAGCTCACCATCATGACGCTGCTGGTGATGACTTTAGGGCTATGGGCCGGTCATGCGCAGGCGCAAGGCTGGAGTGATGCGGCCAACCTCACGGACGCTCGGCGCTCGCACACGTCAACGCTGCTGGCCAATGGCAAAGTACTGATTGCCGGGGGGATGGGCAGCAGTGGGATTCTCGCGAGTGCGCAGATTTACGACCCGGCAACCAATACCTGGAGCGCTGCGAGCAACATGCCGCAGGCTAGATTCTTTCATACGGCAACGCTGTTGCCTGACGGAAAGGTTCTGATCGTAGGTGGGTCGGCGAGCGGCGTCTCCGTCATGAGCGCGCATGTTTATGACCCGGCCAACAATACTTGGAGCGCAGCCGCCAATCTGACGACCGCCAGACACTCACACACGGCAACTCTGCTGCCCAACGGTAACGTTCTGATCGCAGGAGGCTACGGAAGCAACGCTCTCGCGAGTGCACAGATCTATAACCCTTCGAGCAATACCTGGAGCCCTGAGGTCAATATGACGACGGCTCGGTTCAAGCACTCTGCGACGCTTCTCCGCGATGGCACGGTAATGGTCGCCGGAGGAGAAGGTAGCGGGCCGCTGATCGGCAACTTCCTTACAAGTGCGCAGGTCTTTGACCCTTCGAACAATAGCTGGGGCTCAGAGATCCACATGACGACGGCTCGGATCAATCACACCGCGACACTCCTGCCCAATGGCAAGGTGTTCATCGCAGGGGGATTCGGCTTCGGCGGTGCGCTCATGAGCGCACAGATTTACGACCCTTCGAACAACAGCTGGGGTTCTGAGGTCAACCTGGGCACGGCTCGGTATTGGCACACGGCAACGCTGCTACCCAATGGCAAGGTGTTGCTCGCGGGGGGATACAACGGCGGTGCTCTCAACAATGCGCAACTGTATGACTGGTTCAGCAACACCTGGAGCAATGCAGACAGCCTGACGACGTCCCGTGACATGCATACTGCCACGCTGCTGCCCAATGGCAACGTGCTGGTCGCCGGGGGAGAAACCACCGGCCAAATCGCTGTCGCGGACGTGGAACTGTATGACTCGGCCAGCTATAGCTGGGCCGCAATAGGTAACTTGACAGACGCCCGGTTCAGATCCACGGCCACGCTGCTGCCGAGCGGCAAAGTCCTCGTCGCAGGGGGGACCGGCAACGGCATCCCTGTCCCCGGCGCGCAGCTATTTGACCCGGCAAACAGCAGCTGGAGCCCGGCTGCCAACATGTTGGTACCCAGGAATTGGCCCAAGGCAACCCTGCTAACCAATGGCAAAGTGCTGCTTACGGGGGGAGCCAATCTCGGCGTTTATCTCACGAACGCGGCTATGTATGACCCGGTAGCTGACAGCTGGAGCGAAACGAGCCCCGTGCCAACGGGGTTTTCCGGCCACACCGCCACGCTGCTACGCAATGGCAAGGTTCTGGTAGCGGGTGGCATCAATGACTCAGGCCCGCTTTCGAGCGCATACCTCTATGACCCGGTGAGCGATATCTGGAGCGGGGCAGGCAGCCTGAACGTAGGCAGATCCCAACACACAGCAACGCTTTTGCCCGATGGCAGAGTTCTGGTCGTGGGAGGCTACAACGGCGCTTATCTCTCGAACGCACAGCTTTATGACCCGCAGCTCAATAGCTGGAGCGATGCGGTGAACCCCGGGATCGCGCGATCGCTCCATACAGAGACACTTCTGCCCAATGGCAAGGTGCTGATCGCGGGGGGGTTCAACCAAGGCAATCTTGTGAGTGCGCAGTTGTATGACCCGGCAGCGAATAGCTGGAGCAATGCAGCGAATATGGGTGTAGCCGGAGGGTTTCACACGGCCACGCTGCTGCCTAACGGCAAGGTGCTGACGGCCGGCGGCTTCAACGGTGTCTATCACGCGAGAACACATGTGTATGACCCGGGGCTGAACAGCTGGAGCGATACGGGCAACATGCTGTCGACACGGGCAATTCACTCTGCCATCTTGCTGCCCAATGGCAAGGTGCTGGTTGCAGGAGGCGTCGATATCAATGGGGTTGCCATCTGGAATGCGGAAATTTTCTCAGATGCAAGTGATGTGTCTCCATCGCGAAAGCCCGTGCTCAATGCACCGCCGAACAACTTGCTTCTGCCGGGCGCGACCATTTCGCTTGGAGGGACACAGCTTCACGGCGATAGTGAAGCCGGTAGCGGTGACGCCCGCTCCTCCGCGAGTAATCTACCCCTGGTGCAGCTCAGGCGGCTCGACAGCGGCGCGGTGAGTTGGTTGAGCCCCACAAGCTCCACCGCTACTTCATACACCTCCGCGGCGTTGCCTGTGCAGCCTTTGCAAGCCCATGCGGGTTGGTATTGGGCGACTGCGTTCGTCAATGGCATGGCCTCCAATGCCGTGTTGATGCTAGTGCCTTTGATTCCACAAGCGCCCGGCAACGTGGTTGCGGCGGCAGGCCAAGCTGCTGCACTCGTGAGCTTTACCGCGCCTGCTGACGATGGAGGTGCTGCGGTGACGGGTTACCTGGTCAAAACCTATGCAGCCAGCGATACGGGAACGGTTGTAGGCCAGCAGACTTGCAGCAGCCTTGAGTGCCTCGTCACTGGATTGGCCAACGACACCGCCTATGTGTTTACCGTGCAGGCGGTTAACGTGATGGGCGAAGGTGCTGTTTCACCATTCAGCGCACCAGTCACACCCACGGCTAACAATGCGGCGCCCACCTCCTTGATGACAGTTACCGGCGATGAGCAAGTCACCCTCAGTTGGACGGCTCCTGCTCAGGTGATCGGTGTCACTATCACGGGCTACACCGTCACGGCCTACACCACTGGAAACCCACCTCAGGCCACCAGCACCTGCAGCACCTCTGCCACGCCGCCTGATGTGCCGGCCACAAGCTGCACTGTGGCGGGGCTTAGCAATGGCACGCCGTACAACTTCACGGTACAGGTGGTCACCACCGCCGGCCCGGGCACGAGCGCTTCCAGCACGGCTCCTGTGTCACCGGTGGCCAGTGTGCACGTGCCCGGCGATGGCAGCCTGCCCAACGGCAGGGTGGGTCAAAGCTACGGCGCCAGCGTCACGCCTGCAGGAGGCGTCGCTCCCTACCACTTCGCAATCACTTCAGGCCAGCTACCTGCAGGCCTCGGTGCAGCTATGTCTGCAGACGGGGCTTCCATCATCATCAGCGGCACGCCCACTCAAGCTGAGACGCAGGCCTTCACGGTGTCAATCTCCGACAGCACCGTGCCTGAGCTGCTCTTGATGAAAGCGGGGCCGACGATACCGACACTTGAGCAGACCTTCAGCATCACCGTGGATGCGGCCGCCCCAACGATTGCTCCTGTGCCACTGTTTGATGGACCATGGGAGAAGCTGTTGTTGTCTCTGGCGCTGGTGGGGGCTGCGGCATGGGGTGTACGCATGCGCCGGGTTAACTGAAGCTGCGCCGTCCCCGCGGACATTGGGCCCGAGCCCAGCTTCAGGTGAGGTCTTCAGAGCGCCCGGTTGACCCAACCCACAATGGCATCTAGCGTTTCGCGCACCTTTTCAGGCTGGCCGGCAAGATAGTGGGTTCCGCCTTTGAGCTCATGGCGCGAGATGCGGCCCGGCTGGCGCGACTTCCACAGCGCGTTCATCGCTGGTACTACCGAAGCATCTGCCGTGTGCTCAATGGACAGCACAGGCACACTGGTTTCGATGAGGTTGCTGGGGCCATCTGCCTTGGTGCATTCCGCCCACTGGCTCAAGTACGCCGTCAATGTGGTGTAACGGCCAATGTTGTTGGCGCCATAGTTGACTTCACGTGGGTTGCCCCAGATGTTGCTGCCTGCGGGCCGGTCATTCGGGTCCAGGCTGGGGTCCAGATGCCGCGGGTCAGCCGCTGTGCGGTAGATGAGGAACGCCATATCGCGCACGGGGACCGGCATGGCGCGGATATAGGCCAGTTGCGCACGCGCCCATTGTTCGATGCGCGCGTTGCGCTCCAGTTGCGCAGCTCGGTAGCGCGTCAGCCACTCTGCACTGTAGGCAGGGCCATTGGCCGGGTTGAACATGTCCAGATCAGGGTTGACGGAGAAAGGGTCGCGCTCATCAATCACCGAAGGATCGAGCCAATCGGCAAACAGACGTGAGCGGCCTGGGTGTGCTGCTGTGAGCACGATGCCGTCGACCGGAGGCAGATCTTCAGCCACCAGCCCTGTAGGGTCACCCGCAGGCGTATGCGTGGCGGTGAAATTCTCCGCCTGCGCCTGGTAGTAAGAGGCCAGTGCGGCGCCGCCGGAGTTGCCGATGAGAATGATCTTCTCGTAGCCTTGCTCGCGCAGATAGCGCACGCCGGCGCCCAGGTCTTGCAGCACCCGCTCCATGATGAGCTGAGAATCGTTGTTCACATAGCGGGAGTTGAGCCCCAGCATGGTAATGCCAGCCTCGGCCATGGGCTCCAGCAAATAGTGCCCCATGAAGTTGCTGGCCGGGTGCATGACGATCGCCGCTGTTTTGCGGTCCTTGGCACGCACCATTGCGCCATAGATCTTGGGCCACAGCTGGGCAATGCCAGACTGCGAATCCATGGAGATGCCTGGCTTGACGTCCAGGACCACAAGCTCTTTATTCAAGGAAGTCATGCGCGCCCCTCCGCTTTGTCGGCCGTCCATTGGGCCAAAGTGGAATGGGCGCTGCGTGAGAATTCGTCGAGGACGTCTGCCCCACTGGCCTGCCAGGACAGTTCCAGGCGCAGACCATTGGGATCGTGGAAATAGATCGATTGCAACCAGCTGTGATCAACGATACCGATCACTTTGACGCCCGCATTGAGCAGACGCTGGCGTGCACTTTCCAGCTCTTCACGAGAACTGACCGACATGGCCAGATGGTTGACCCAGGCGGGTGTGGTGGGGTCAGAAGCGCCCTGACCGTCGCCCAGGTCGAAGAAGGCGACATAGGAGCCGTCTTGCATCTGAAAGAAGAGATGCGCGAACGAACTTTCTTCTCCTGTAGAAGGGACACGGTCTTCACGCACGACGTGCGCCAGTGGCAGACCCAGCAGGTCTTCATAGAAGGCCCGGGTTTCTTCTGCGTCGCGGCAGCGCCAGGCGACGTGATTCAGTCGATTGACCTTGAATTCAGGGGTTTGCATGAAGACCTCGCAATGGGTTGAAGATAAGGTTGAAGATAGTTGACGAAAAACGGTTGCCTTGGGTAGACTGTCCGAATACAGGATGCTATTGTTCAAATATAGGACATCAGTCTGCCACAATTTCTCTCAACGGCCAAGGACATTGATGGAGTTCGTTTCATATTTCGACTACGAAAAATTCGCGCCCGTAGTCCCCAAGACCCTGCAAGGGCGCGATCAGACTCGTCACCAGGTAGCGGTGGTGGGCGGCGGGCCCGTAGGCTTTGCGGTGGCCCTCGGTCTTGCTCGCCAAGGCATTTCCAGCGTGGTGCTGGAGGCCGACGACAGCGTTTGCCTGGGCAGCCGTGCCGGTTGCGTCACCTCGCGGACGCTGGAGATCTTTGAGCAGACCGGAGTGGCTGAGCCCATCATGCGACAGGGTCTGCCCTGGGCAGAAGGCTGGAGCTACTACCGTACGGAGGAGGTCTTGCATCTGGAAGTGCCGCAAGATCCGGCCGCACGGTTTCCCAGGTTGGTCAATATCCAGCAGTGCTATATAGAGCAGTACATGCTGGACTCGATCAGGGCCAACTACGCCGATCTGATTGAGATTCGCTGGCAAAACCGCATGGAGGCCATGCGACAGGTTGATGGCGGCGTAGAACTGGATGTGTCCACGCCCGAAGGCAGCTACACGCTGAGTGCAGACTGGGTAGTGGGCACCGATGGCGCCCACAGCGCCGTGCGCAAAGCCTTGGGTGCCCGCTTCGTGGGAACGCGCTACGACGGCCAGTACATCATTGCGGACATCAAGATGAAGAGCGAACTCCCTGCAGGGCGCCGCGCCTGGTTCGATCCGCCCTCCAATCCGGGTGCCACCCTGCTTTTACACAAGCATCGCGACGACCTGTGGCGTTTCGACTACCAGTTGCGCGAGGACGAAGACCCCGAGGAGGCCGTCAAGCCAGAGAACGTGCTGGAGCGCATTCGAAGCCACCTGGAGCTCATTGGCGAACATGCGCCCTGGGAGCCGGTCTGGATCAGCCTCTACCGAGCCAGTTGCCTGACGCTGGAGAGCTACCGCCACGGCAGGGTGTTGCTGGCGGGGGACGCCGCTCACCTGGTGCCCATCTTTGGGGTGCGGGGCCTCAACTCCGGCATGGAAGATGTCAACAACCTGGTCTGGAAACTTGCCTTCGTGATGAAGGGGCAGGCCTCTGAAAAGCTACTGGATACCTACACGCCCGAGCGTGTGTTCGCCACCCGCGAGAACATGCGCCATGCCTCCAAGAGCGCTGAGTTCATGGCACCACCGGCCCCGGCGTTTGCGCTGATGCGTTCTGCCGTGTTGGGGCTGGCGGCAGACCACCCCTGGGTGCGCCGCCTGATTGATCCGCGGCAGAGCACGACGGTGGGGTATCCCACCTCACCGCTGAACCAGTCTGCTGAAGATGCGGCCTTCAGTGCAGGGCCTCGCAGTGGCTTTGCGTTCCTTGATGGACCACTGCCCCAAGGCGGCCATCTGTGCCAGCACATCGGCCCGGGGTTCACCGTGATGGCCTTTGACCCGGTGCCAGAACTGGCGGCCCAGGTGACGGCACAGAATCTGCACGTGAAACTGCTCAAGCTGGACGCCAAGGGAGAGATCGGCCAACGCTATGACGCCCAAGCCGGAACGGTGTACCTGATCCGTCCTGACGGAAACGTCTTGGCGCGTTGGCGCCATGCGGACGCTTCAGCCATTGCCCAAGCCATAGAACTCTGCTGCCAAGGAGGCTCACTGTGAACGCACTTGCTCCCCAGGATCTTGACGATCTCTATACCGACCTGTGCTATCGCATGGCCCGCGCCGGCGAAGATGCGACACCGCACATTCTGGCGCGCCTGTCTCTCTTACTGATGCACGAGGTGGGTGATGCGCAGCGCGTGCGCAAGGCGATTGAAGACGCCACCAAGGATTTCCCGGAAACCGTGGCGGTAGAAAGCCCGTTTTGACACCTGATTGCGTTCACCCCATCCACACCGTTCGGGCTGAGCCTGTCGAAGCCTTTTGCGGCGCTTCGACCCTTCGACAGGCTCAGGACGGGCCAAGCTCAGGGTGAACGGATTTGTGTTTTAAAAAGCAGCCTGGTATGAGAGCAAGACTTCGATGCGACCGTGATCAAGCTCAACGCAGCAGAGCCCGGCTATTAGCCCGCGCTCTGCTGCTTGAGGGCCCGGGCGATGGCGTTGGCGGCTTTTTTCAGTGCCTTGACATAGGTCTCCACGGCCTCGGCACGTACGGCAGGGTACACCACGCCAATCGAGGCGATGGGAAGTTTGCCCTGCATGATGGGTACGGACACGCCTTGTACGCCCGGCGAAAGCTCGTCGTGCGATACGGCATAGCCCACTTCGCGAACTTCAGCCAGCAATTGATTCAGGTGATCCGGGTCTTCGGCGTGCTGCAGTGCGTAAGCGATCGTGGGTGCTTCGCAAAAAGCCAGGATGGAGCGCCCGCTCGCGCCCTTGGACAGCGGATGGCGAAACCCGCGCGTCAGCTGCACTCGCATGAAATGGTGCCCACCTACGGATTGCTCGATCTGGATAGCCTCATGACTGCCCTGCAAGGCCGTCAGGATGAAGGTTTCACCAAACTCCTGAGCCAAAGAGTCCAAATAGGGTTTGGCCGACGCAATCAGATCCGGCTCCACAAACTGCGCCAGATGCAGCAACGCCGTGCCGGGCAGGTAGCCGGCTTCCACGCGCCGTACGAACCCACGTCCCTGGAGCGTGGCCAGCAGGCGATGCACCACGGTACGATGCATATCGAGAAGGCGCGCCAGATCCGTGGTTCCCAGGGGACCGTGTTCGGCAATGTACGCCAACAGAACCAAAGCCTGATCGGCAGTCTTGGAAATTTCGGGCATGACTCAGTGATGGTGCCTGTTCAGATGATGTCCGATTATCGGTCATCACAGTCTGAGAATCCAAACACTTAAGGAGAAATCGTTTTGCAACGTGTTTTGATCCACAACATCGGGGAATTCTATTCCGGCGATCTGGCGCAGCCGAGCTTGCCAGTGAAGTCCATTGCCATCGCGCAAGGGCGCATAGAGGCGCTGGACCCTGCCTCTCACGAAGGCTTTGACACGGTAATTGATGCGGGCGGACTGGCTGTCGTCCCCGGCCTGATTGACGGCCATGTGCATCCCGTTGCAGGCCAATGGACGCCTACGCAAGACGCCATAGGCTGGGTCAGCAACTACCTGCATGGCGGCACCACCAGCATGCTGTCGGCAGGTGAACTGCACTTCCCCGGGCTGGACTATGGCTCCCTCACACCCGACCTCGTGACCTCGCTCGCAGAAGTCACCGCCAACACCTTTGCCAATGACAGAGCCTGCGGGGTGAAGCTGCATGCAGGCACAGCCTTGCTCATACCCGGCATGACCGAAGCCCACTTTGATCGGCTTGCCAAGGCGGGGGCGAAGCTGGTGAAATTCCTGTTCTACCCCTTCGCGCAGGACCCGGAGGAAGCCAAACGCTACGTGCGCTGGGCGCGTGAACGCGGGTTGCGCAGCAAGGTGCATACCGGAGGGGTTTCGCGTTCGGGCGTCAGCCAGATCTGCGGGTTTGAGATCCTGTCATGGCTGCAGCCCGACATTGCCGCGCATATTTCTGGCGGCCCGATTCCAATGTGCGACGAAGATCTGGACCGCGTCATCGATGAGCTGGAGTTCCCGCTTGAAATCTGCTCTTCTGGCAACTACGCCTCCGGCCACCGCGCAGTGCGGCGCCTGGTGCAGCGCGGGCGGCTCGATCGCCTGACCCTGGGCAGCGACACGCCGGGCGGCACGGGCGTCATTCCGCGCGGAGCCTGGCGCAACATACTCTTTCTTTCTTCGATGTGCGGTCTCTCGCCTGCGGAGGCCATTGCAGTGGCAACCGGCAACACGGGCCGTGCCCATGGCCTGCAAGAGGGCATCCTGGCCCCAGGACGTCCGGCCGATCTGGCCTTGTGCGGACCTGTAGAAGGCTCTGCCGGCACTTCACTGGCAGACGCGGTGGCGCACGGAGATTTGCCTGGCATCACCCATGTGCTGATCGACGGGCAAGCTGTCGTGTCGGGGCGCAGCCGACAGACGCCACCGCCGCGCCTGCGTCCGGTGGTGAATTGCTGTGGGCCGGACTTCATCAGGAGTGCCGCATGATCTTGCTGGACGCGCCGACGCTTCGCGCCGTGTTGCCCACCGTGGAATGCGTGGAGGCCATGCGGCAAGTGTTCATGGACACCGCAAACGGCGGCTATTACGCGCCGGTGCGCAGCCGTGTACGGCCTGAAGGCGAGAGCCCCAACGGCATGACACTCATGCCTTCTCTGCGCATGAAGGCCCCACGCAGATGGTGTCTCAAGCAAATGGTGGTCACGCCGCATAACTCAGCGCAAGGCCTGGACCCCCTTCAAGGCATGGTGCTGCTCCACGACGGGGACACGGGCCACATACTGGCCATGGCCGATGCCCCCGAGCTGACTACCTTGCGCACCGCGGCCACCACCGCCTTGGCCACCAGGACATTCGCCCGAGCAGATGCGCGCACTGTCGCCATCATTGGTGCGGGCATACAAGGGCGCAACCATGCCATCGCCATGCGCGCCATCTTGCCCAACGCCCAGATCCGGCTCTGGGGACGCTCCGCAGAGAAAGCGGCTGAACTCGCGCGGGAAGCCGGGTGCGAACCAGTAACAAGCATTGAGGCAGCGGTGCGTGATGCCGATGTGGTGTGCACCGTCACTGCGGCCCACGATCCGATTCTGCGAAAAGAATGGATCGCCCCGGGTTGCCACATCAACGCGGTCGGCTCAAGTACCCCTGCAGCCTGCGAGATCGATCCAGCATTGATGGCCGCTGCACGCCTGTTCGTGGACCGCAGAGATGCCGCACTGGCTGAATCAGGCGATGTACGCCGCGCCTTGGCGGCAGGGACCATCACCGAACGGCACATCCAGGCCGAACTGGGGGACGTGTTGCTGGGCCGCGCACCAGGCCGTACCAGCCAAGACGAGATCACGCTCTACAAATCGCTGGGGTTTGGGGCGCTCGATCTGGGCGCCATTGAGTTAGCCGCCAACCGAGCGGAAGCAGCGGGCTTGGGAATTTCGGTTTCTTGGAATTGAAGGGAACGTAAGCATGGATTTCGTTTCGATCGCTCGCGATCCTGGCAAGCCCTATGAAACCGTGAACCTGCCGGTATGGCGGGCCTCCAGCGTGCTGTTTTCCAATGTGGCGGATATGCGTGCAGAGGTGGCTGCTACAGCGGCAGGCCAAATGCGCGCGGCCAATTACGCCACCGCTGGCACGCCCACCACCTTTGCATTGGCCGAGGCCGTTGCCCAGCTAGAGGCGGGCCCCCATGCGGCCCGCGCGGCCTTGATGCCCAGCGGACTGTCTGCGATTGCAGCCACTCTGTTTGCCTTTCTCTCACCGGGCGACCACCTGTTGATGAGCGATTCGGTGTACGGCCCCGCGCGCCTTTTTGTGCAGGGCATGCTCACGCGCTTTGGCGTTCAAACGACTTTCTATGACCCTTGCGTGGGCGCCGGCATCGAAGAGCTGTTGCAGCCCAACACCCGCATGATCTACATGGAAAGCCCCGGAAGCTACACATTTGAGATTCAGGACGTTCCGGCCATTTGCGCAGTCGCTCAGAGGCACGGCATCCTGACCGCCATCGACAACGCATGGGCCTCGCCCGTGTTGTCGAGGCCGTTTGACTGGGGCGTGGACATCTCGGTGATTCCCCTGACCAAGTACTGGAGCGGACACGCCGATGTGTTAATGGGCGCTGCTGTGGTGCGCGAAGCCCTATGGCCGCAGCTTCACCAGTCGGTCAGGCAACAGGGCCTGTGCGTCGGTGGCGATGACGCGTGGCTGATCCTGCGCGGCATGCGCACGCTGGAAGTGCGCATGCACGCCCATGAAAGCCACGGCCTGGCACTGGCGCACTGGCTGCAGACGCGCCCGGAAGTCTCGCACGTGCTCCATCCTGCATTGCCATCTCACCCTCAGCATGAACTGTGGAAGCGTGACTTCCGAGGGGCCAGCGGCCTGTTTGCTTTCGAGCTCCGGTCCGCCACGGCTGAGCAGGTCAGTGCACTGTGCGACAGGCGCCAACATTTCAAGCTTGGATTTTCCTGGGGCGGCTTCGAGAGCCTCATGATGCCCGGCAACCTGACCGGCCTGCGTACCGCAGAGCCCTGGTCAGGCGGCCCTTTGATACGCATACATGCAGGGCTGGACAACCCCGCAGAACTTATCGCCGATCTGGAAGCAGGCTTTGCGGCCATGGCCGCAGCCGCTTCCTGACCCCATTTATTTCTACTTGATTGGTCACTTGCCCATGAGTGCTTTGTTACCCCTTGCTGGTGTTCGCGTGGTGGAGTTCTGCTCTACTGCCTCAGGCCCTTTTTCGACCATGCTGCTCTCAGACATGGGTGCGGAAGTGGTGAAGATTGAGCCCCCTGCAGGCGATGGCCTGCGTCAATGGCCGCCTCTGAACCAGGGCTACAGCGAAAACTTTGCTTCGCTCAACCGGAACAAGCGCTCCGCAGTGCTGAACCTGAAAGACAAAGCCGACGTGGAACTGGCCAAGAGGCTGATTCTGGAAGCCGATGTGGTGGTGGAGAACAATCGCCCTGGGGTGATGGACCGCCTGGGTCTGGGCTATGCGGCCATGTCCGCAGAAAAGCCCTCACTGCTTTTCTGCTCCATTTCGGCCTATGGGCAAAGCGGGCCGCGTTCTGGTGAAGGTGGGTTTGATCTCACCATTCAGGCTGCCGCCGGTGTGATGAGTGTCACGGGCGAGCCGGATGGTGCGCCCGTGAAATGCGGTGTACCGGTATCTGACTTCGCCTCTGGCTTGTACGCGGCTTTCTCCATCGCTTCCATGCTGGTGCACGTACGAGCCGGGGGCCAAGGTGCGCACATTGATATCCCCATGTTCGGATGCACCCTGGGCATTGCCGCTCTACAGACCAGCGAATACTTCGGCAACGGTCGCAGCCCGGGCAAGCTCGGCTCGGCCCATCCGCGCAATGCGCCCTATCAAGCCTTCGAGGCGAAGGACGGTTACTTTGCCATTGCAGCGGGTAACCACAAGCTGTGGCTGGATGTGCTGGCCGTAGTGGGCAAACCTGAACTGGCTGAAGACGCGCGCTTTGTCACCACCACCGACCGCGCCAGGAACCAGGTGGCGCTCAAGGATATTCTGGAGGGCGTGTTCACCACTCAGCCGGTCGACCACTGGATACAGGCCTTCAACACGGCTGGCGTGCCCCACGCACGTATCAACGACTACGCCGCTGCATTGGCAGACCCGCAAGCGGTTCATATGGGCTGGGTACAAGCGCTGGAGCTTCCCAACGGGCAAAAGACTCAGACCTTTACGTCACCCATACGGCTCAATGGCCAAGGCTTTGGAGTCCGCCGTGCGCCCCCTGATCTGGGCCAGCATACGGAAGAGATTCGTGCTGAGTACTCCAGTACGGACAGCTGAGCTTGTGGAAAGATTGAAGCCGTGCGCAAGGCTTCGACAGGCTCAGCCCGAACGGTTTTTTTATCAGTGGCCTTAAAGCATAGAAACCAAGAACAGGCCTGACTCAGCCCGAACGGTGGTTCTGGAATAGATGCATTCGGTACTAACCCTTTTCTTCCAACATCTTTGGTGCTGAAGCCGCGCGACGAGCGGAAGGAGCAGGTTTGGCGGACTCTTGCTTGGGAGCGCCGGCACACTTCAATCCCGCACTGCGATCACGCATGTCTTTGAGGCGGGTCGCAATCTGATCGAGCACAGGTGGCGGGAGCGACTGCTGGAATTCATAGTTCAGCCGGGTGATCTCCGAAACGAGATAAGAACATTCAGCCTCTTGCTGGCTGGGCTCTGATACCAGGGCAACACGATCGACTGGTGGCGCTTTTTCACCCGTGGAGCCTGAGACGCCGTTGGGATCCACTGCCGTGGCCTCCGCCGGGGAAAGCTGGGCGACTGCGCCTTCAGGGCAAGCCTCGTTGGTAAAGGTCACCTGCCCGTTGAGTTCGCACTTATTGATGATGTTGGTCCCCACCACAGCGGGCGCCTGCAATTCGCCCTCTGCCACAGGCGGCGGGCTGGACTGAGCTGGCCGCACAGGCACGGGTTGAAGCGCTTGCGAAGCGGCAGAGGCCGCCGAGGCCATAGAGGCTATGTCGGGTGCCGCTTCCGTGGGAGCGGCTTGAACACGCTCCGCGCTGGCTGACCACCATTGGTAGCCCTTGTATCCACCCAGCAGCAAAAGCGCCGCTGCAAAGAGGGCGATGATCCAGCGCGTGGTGGAATTCTCAGATTCAGTTGGCGGGCTATTGGGCCGTTCGTCTGGGGTGTTAGCGTCCATGAAGAGGCTGCAAAGTAAAAAGCACCAGAGCAATGATACGGCTTCGCAGGATCTAAGCCATTTCCTCAGGAATTGGCGCCTCCAGTAAATACGAGCTCATCCGAGTCTGCCGTCATACAAAGTTTCCGCTAGTGTTACATAGGGGTCGAAATCTCAATGCATGATCAATGCCAGGCAATACCCCAAGGCAACACCAACCGCTGTTCCGAAAACAACTAGCCATGCTGGCGCTGTCTGCCCTGAAGCAGTAGAGAGGCTGTTGACACCAAGCGTTGCCGGGACGGCCTTGTGCGGCAAGCTGGAGGCCGGTGTTGACGTTTCGGTGTGAGATGAGTCCTGGGTGTCGCCTGTCAACTGCCTGGCGAAAGCCAGGAAAAAATCTTCTGCGTTCTTCTTGGCCACCGATTGGATCAGGCGGCTACCGACGCTGGCCAGCTTGCCACCAACTTCTGCTCCGGCGGTATAGCGCAGGAGGGTCGCCTCGCCATCGGGCACCAAGCCCACGCTGGCGCTCATTTTGGCGAACCCTGCCGCCCCCCCTTGCCCACGACCGATCAGCGTGTAGCCGTGGGGAGCGTTGACTTCCGACAGCTCCAGCGTACCCCGAAAGGTGGCTGAGATGGGCCCTACCTTGGTGGTCACGATCGCGGCAAAAGTGTTCTCAGCTGTTTTCTCCAGTGATCGGCAACCAGCAATGCTGGCCTGCAAAATGGCGGGGTCGTTCAGCGCCTCCCATACGCGCTGCTGAGGAGCCGCGATGCGGTATTCGCCGGAGAATTCCATGCTCACTCCTGAACGTAATGGCAATAAAGCGCCTGTGTGCCCTGGCGGCTGAGGCCTCGTGTGGCGAGCTGCTCGTAGAGTTGGCGTGCCAAGGCCGCGCCCGGCAACTTCAGGCCCATGCGCTCGGCCTCCGACAGGGCAATTCCCAGATCCTTGAGAAAGTGCTCAATGAAGAATCCCGGCGCGAAATCTCCTTTGACAATTCGCGCACCCAATACATTGAGCTGAAAGCTCCCTGCCGCGCCTGAGCCTATGGTTTGCAAGACACGCTCAGGATCCAGCCCGGCGGACTTGGCATAGGCCAGACCTTCCGATACGCCCATGATGGTGGAGGCAATGACGACCTGGTTGCACATCTTGGTGTGTTGTCCAGCTCCTGCTGCTCCAGCGTGGGCAATATTGCTTCCCATCAGCTGAAGCACGGGCAACACGCGGTTGAATGCGGCCTCATCGCCACCGACCATGATGGAGAGCTTGGCATCGCGAGCTCCCACATCACCACCAGAGACGGGCGCATCCAAGGCTACGCAGCCGCGCGTCAGAGCCTCTGCGGCCAACCGCTGTGCCAAGGCTGGACTGGAGGTGCTCATGTCTATCAAGACGGCCTGCTGCGCCGTTTTCAAGATACCTTCTGCTCCCAGCCAGACCTGCTCCACATCGCTAGGGAAACCCACCATGGTGATGACCACATCGGACGAAGCAGCAACCTCAGCCGGTGTGTCACACCAAAGGGCACCTCTTTCAACGAGCGCGTCGCCCTTGGCGCGCGTTCGGTTGTAGATGCGCAGCGGATGGCCTGCCGCAAGAAGGTGACCGGCCATGGCTTGGCCCATGATGCCCAGGCCGACAAAGCCCACGCGCAGATCTGATGGATTGGCACTCATATTGGCACTCATGGTTGCACCTTGGTGAAAGTGGAATGACGAGAGTTGCGCAGCAACTCCCGGATATACATAGGCGTGAGAGGCTGACAATCTGCCACCACGCCGAGGAAAGAAAGCGCATCGTTGATTGCGTTCGTTACGGCGCCAATGGCGCCCATGACGCCACCCTCGGCCATGCCTTTCATGCCCCCCGGCGTTTGTCGATTGGGCGTGTGCATGGGAAGCAGTTCAAAGCGCGGTAGCTCACAAGCGGTGGCAACAAGATAGTCTGCCAGCGAGCCGGAAAGGTTCTGGCCAGTGATCTCGTCGTACTCCACGTGCTCATACAAGGCGCCAGATAGACCCATGGCAATGGCCCCGTGCTGCTGACCTTCCACCACGAACTGATTCAGCACAGTGCCGCAGTCCTCGGCCACTATGTAGCGCTCAAAGCGAATGGCACCAGATAGCGGGTCAATCTCAAGGACACACGCGTGGCTTGAGTTCGAGTACGTCATGGGCGGGGGTTCATAGGTCGTATGAAATTCCAGGCCGGGCTTCATGCCCGGGGGCAGTGCCAGGGGGTCAAGGTAGGCCGTGCGCGCAATGTCGGCCAGCGTGAGCGGAGTGTCTGCCCAGGCGTGCGCCAGCTTGTTTTGGATCCGGCCATCCATGAGGCGAAGCTGCTCGGCATGCCCTGTGCCCAGCATGCAGCATGCAATGTCGAGCACAGCTTGGCGTGCCACTTGGGCGCACAAGTAGAGCGCCCCGCCGCCGGCTGTCCCGCCCCTCGCGCCACGGCTGCCCATGCCATAGGGAGCAATATCGGTATGGCCGAGATGCAGCTTGACGCACCCGGGAGAAACGCCCAGTCCATCTGCCACCGCGTTGGCGAGCGAGGTTTCGTAACCCTGCCCTGAGGCACCCAGACCGACAGCAGCACTGACTTCTCCAGAGGGCTCTATGCGCACCCAGGCAGCCTCATGGCCGGAACCCAGTATGCCTGCAGCCTTGTAGAACTTGGAACCATAGGTGGTCGATTCGACCACGTTGCACAGACCCAGCCCCAACAAGCGGCCCTCTTCCCGCGCCTTGCTTTGGCGCTCACGAAACGCGGAATAGTCAATGGCCCGCAGTGCACCTTCCATCGTTTCACAGGGCGTGACGTCTGCGAGCACCTCACCCGTGGGCATGGTGAAAGGCATCTCCTCTCGGGTGAGCATATTGACGCGCCGAACATCCATGGGGTCGAGATCCAGGCTCCGGGCGATGGCATCCATGGTGCCATCCATCACCCAACTGGTGATCGCCATGGGCGCGCGCATGGGGGCATTGCCTGTCTTGTTGGAAAGCACTACCTGCACGTCGTAGCTGTAGTGGTGGATGCGGTAAGGCCCGGTCAGGATCATGGCGACCACTCGCGCCAGGTAGTTGCCGGGGTAGAAGCTATAGGCGCCGAAGTCTTCAACCATCTCCAGCTCCAACGCCAATACCCGGCCTTCGGCATCCACTGCGGCCCGCGTGCGGCAATGGTCCTCCCGAGACTGTGCCGCAGCCAGCAGGTTTTCCATGCGGTCTTCGCGCCAGCGAACAGGGCGCTTGAGCTGGATGGCCAAAGCTGCCACGGTGAGCTCTTCGCGGTACAAGGCAATCTTTTGGCCAAACGCACCACCGACGTCTGGTGAATCAATGGTGACTTGTGTTTCCTTAAGACGCAGCCTGGTGGCTAAAGTGGTTCGATACGGATGCGGTACTTGCGTGCCCACCTGGAACAGGAGGTGCCCGCGCCCTTGGTCCCATTGAGCAATGCATCCCCTGGTTTCAATGGGCAGATGGGTTTGCCGGTGCTGTGAGAAGGTGGACTCAACGATCCGGAAGGCTGAGCCCATGGCCCCCGCTACATCCCCATGCACTGCTTTTTGGTGCGATAGAAGATTGGATGGCAGGGACTCATCCACCAGGGGAGCGTCCGGTTCGAGTGCACGCCAGAGATTGGTGACTGAAGGCAGGGGTTCGTACTCGACCTGCACCTGTTCTGCCGCATCTTCTGCGAGGTAGCGATCAATGGCCACCACGCAGGCCACCGGGTCACCCTGGAATCGGACTTTGCTGATGGGCAAGGTGTCCATTTCCATCGGGTGCAGCCCGTCGATGGGAGGGGCCATGCTGTGCCTGGTGGTCCACTGTTGCAGATCCTTTCCGGTGACCACTGCGACGACACCGGGCATGGCTTGCGCGGCTGTCGTGTCGATGGACAGGATTCGCGCGTGGGCATGGGGGGATCTGATGAAACAGGCGTGGAGGGCGTTGTCGACGAAGATGTCGTCGATGTAGCGGCCTTTTCCTGTGAGCAGGCGGGCGTCTTCTTTTCGGGGTTGGTGACCGCCGATGTGGCGGAATTCTGAAGTGCTCATGGCTTGAGAGCCCGCTCGAAGTATTGTCGCGCGGACTTCGCGCACAAAGGCGTTCTCACTCCCTCTCCCGCGTGTGGGAGAGGGTTGGGGGGGCCGGCCAACCGACTCGCCTCCTTCATCCGCTGCGCGGCATCAACGATCGCCCTCACAATGTTCTGGTATCCCGTACAGCGGCATAGATTGCCCGACAACGCCTCTCTGATTTCCACCTCAGAAGGATCAGGATGTTCGCGCAGAAACGACTCGAAGGTCATCACGATGCCAGGGGTACAGAAGCCACATTGCAAGCCGTGCGATGCGTGCATAGCCTGCTGCAAAATCGATAGGTCCGTGGGCGAACCCACAGACTCGATCGTGGTGACTTCGTGGCCTTCCATCTGAATGGCAAAGGCGAGGCAAGCGCGCTGGGGCCGGCCATCCACCAGCACAGTGCATGCTCCGCACACACCGTGTTCACATCCCACATGCGTACCCGTGAGACGGCAGTCCTCGCGCAGCGCATCCGACAGCAGCTTTCTTGGTTCGGCATCAAACTCAATGTTCTGGCCGTTCACCGTCAGCATGATCCTTGCCTTGTTCATACGGGCTCCATCTCTTGTTCTGCCAGCAGTTCTTTCAGCGCTTGCGAGACCAGGCTCTGCGTCAACTCCTTGCGGTAGATCGCAGGGATACGGGCAGATTCTTCCGGGGTGAGTGCGTGGTAGACCGCAAGACCGACACTCCTCAACCAAGGCTCGTCGGGCGTCTTGCCAAGAAGTTCTTCCAAAACCGTGTCCAGCCGTACGGGAACAGGGGTCGCACCACCCACTCCCACGTGCAGCTTGGTCACCCGCCCTTCTTGCGTGCCCAGAACCACGGCCACCGAGACAATCGCGTAATCGCCATGGCGACGTGAAAACAGTTTGAACGAGAAACGCTCCCCTGCCTGCTGCACAGGAAAGCTCACCCGCACGATCATTTCATCAGGCCGGACTGCAGTGGTCATGGCCGCTTGGAAGAAATCAGCGCTTGCCAGCTCGCGCTCTCCTGCATGGCTTGCGAGTGTGATGCGTGCATCCAGCGTGCGAGCCACCAATGGCATCTGCGCGGCAGGGTCAGCGTGAGCCAAGCTGCCGCCCAAGGTGCCCCGCTGGCGGATCGCATAGTGCCCAATGGTGCTCGCGGCTTGCGACACCAGCGGACAATGCTCTGACGCCAAGGAAGAAGAGGCCACCTCCTGGTGCCGCGTGAGCGTACCTATCTCAATGAGGTCTCCGCGCTTTCTCACGCCCGCCAGCTCAGACAGGTCGTTGATATCGATCAGATGCGAAGGACTGGCCAGACGCATATTCATCATCGGCACCAGGCTCTGCCCTCCGGAGATCAGCTTGGCCTCGGCTCCGTGCTCAGCGAGAAGCTTCAACGCCTCTTCAATCGAGGCGGGACGATGGTATTCAAAAGACGCCGGTTTCACGGTAGTCTTAATTCAAGTTGTATGGCGTCGAGCGCACAGCCGCGGACGGCCACACCAGCCCACCAAGGCGATCAAGGCTGGTGCACTCAATTGGCATGCCGCACCCGTGATGACCGCTCGCGGTCTGCTGCAGACTTCGAGATCAGGATCAATCCCACAGCAAGCTCTGCGTGGTTTGTTTGTCAAAGAGATGCAGGCGGTTGGGGTTCAGGTACAACGTGGCCTGCTCTCCCTCTCGATGACGGTACTCCTTGCCAAGGCGCAGGAAAAGCTTGACGCCCTCCACCTCGACCTCAATGAACTGATCAGAGCCCACAGGCAGCACCGAAATCACCCGCCCGGCAAGGCTCGCACCATGATCCGGCCCGCTCGTCTCGACAACGTCTTCAGCGCGCAAACCAAGCACCACTTCCTGACCCGCTTGCGCCTTCACGCGTTCGGCCATGCCCAGAGGCAGGGAGATCTTCAGACCACCGCGCTCAAAGTAAAGAGCGTTGCCTTCCGAGGTCAGGCGTCCTTCCATGAAGTTGATGGGAGGATTACCCAGGAACGAGGCCACAAACATGTTTCGCGGCCGCTCATAGATCGCATCCGGACTACCGATCTGCTGCACCACGCCACTTTGCATCACGACGATCCGATCGGCCAGCGTGAGCGCTTCAGCTTGATCATGGGTCACGTAGACGAAGGTTGTCTGCATCGCCTGATGCAGTTGCTTGATTTCCGCTCGCATGGAAATACGCAAGGCCGCATCAAGGTTGGAGAGCGGCTCATCCATCAGGAACACCTGAGGTTGCCGCACCATGGCGCGGCCCAACGCCACCCGCTGACGCTGTCCGCCTGAGAGTTGCTCCGGGCGCCGTTCCAGGAGGGGCTCAATCGCCAGCTTGCGCGCTGCATCTCTCACCCGGCGATCAATCTCGGCCTTCTCGTACTTGCGCATCCTCAGGCCGAAGGCGATGTTTTCATACACCGTTTTGTGCGGATAGAGTGCATAACTCTGAAACACCATGGCCACGTCTCGCTTGTGCGGAGGTACGGTGTTCATGATCTCGCCATCGAAGGTCAACTGGCCTTCGGTAACGTCCTCGAGACCGGCGATCATATTGAGCGTGGTGGACTTGCCGCAGCCCGATGGCCCCAACAACACCAAAAACTCCTTATCCCCGATGTCGAGATTCAGATTCTCGAGTGCGACATATCCGTTGGGATAACGCTTGCCGACAGATTCAAACTTGATTCTGGCCAATCTGTGCTCCTGTAATGCTCTTGAAACGTGCCTGCGTTCTATCCCTTGACCGCGCCTGCGGTCAGACCAGAAACGATGTAGCGCTCAAACAAGATGGCGACGATCACCGGGGGAATAATGGCCATGACGCCTGCCGCATTGATGAACGAGAAACTGATGTTGAAATCCGAGGTGAACGACGCCACCACGATGGGCATGGTTTGAGAGGCGGTGGTTTGCGTGAACATGAGCGCCAGCAAGAACTCGTTCCAACTGGTCAGGAACGTGAACAGAATGACAGCCACGAGTGAGGGCAGCGCAAGTGGCAGGTAGACCAGCCACAAAGTCTGCAGACGCGAGCAACCATCTACCCGCGCCGCTTTGTCCAGCTCATCCGGAAGGGATTCGAAGTACCCCAGAAGAATGAACACCGTGAACGGCACCGTGATGGCCAGATACGTGATGACCAACGATGAAAGCGTGTCCATCAGCCCAAGCTTCTGAATGAAGAGGAAGAAGGGAACGACCAGGGCAATGTCGGGAATCACCCTGGTGGTCAACATGAAATAGATGGACGACGAACGGCCAATGAAACGGATCTTGGCCAGTGCATACGCGGCCGGCACGCCGATGAGCAAGTTCAGCACCACCACGGCGCAGGCCACGATGAAGCTGTTCTTCATGGAAGGCAGCAGGTTGCTCGCTGTGGATGGAATGAATCCGCCCGTAGCGGTATCGCCCTCCTTGCGAGTCTCGTAAGTCATCTCGGTTTCACCCGAGGTGAAGATGGCCGAGAAATTCTCCAGCGTGGGCTGCTCCGGTACCCAGTGCGGAGGCACGGATGTGATTTCAGCTTCCGACTGAAACGACGACGACACCAGCCAGGCCACAGGGGCCAGGACGTACAGCGCAAAGACGACCGAACAGCAGAAGATCAGCAGTTGCCTTGGCGAGGGGAGGTATTTCATAGTGACTCTTTTTCCGCAAGTTGGACTTGAAGCCGATCAAAGCTTTCGGCTGGTGCTGCGGATAATGAAAAACGCCAAGGTGAAAGTCGCAATGGCCATGATGTAGGCAAGCGCGGAACCAGTACCAAAGGCCAGCTTCCGGAAGGTCTCCACATACACCTGCCAGGCCAGCACGTGGGAAGCGTCTGCAGGGCCGCCTTCGGTCAGAATGAAGAACAGATCGAAATGGCGGATGGCCATCATGGACTCGTAGATCATCACCAACGCAAACCCCGGCACCATAGAGGGCAAGGTGATGTGAACGAAACGCTGCCACGCGTTGGCACCATCGACCTTGGCGGCGCTGTAGAGATCGGGTCGAATGGATTTGAGCGTGACCAGCAGGAGAATGGTCGCCAGGGGCACTTCCTTCCACACGAAAGCGTTCGTGATAAGCGGCATCGTCTTGCTCACATCACCCAGCATCACAACGTACTTGTCGATGAAACCCAGTTGCAGCAGCAGGCCATTCAGCGCGCCATAACCGGAGTCGTAGATCCACTTCCACATCAGTCCGTTGGCCACATAGGGGATGGCCCAGGGAATCAGCAAGATGGTCGAGAGAATTCGGCGACCGCGGAACTGCTCATTCAAGAGCATCGCCATCATGGTGGCGATCACCATGATGGCCAGCACGGACATCACCGTAAAGCTGAAAGTTCGCCCCACTGACTCCCAGAAAAGAGGGTCCTGGAAAATCTTGACGTAGTTGGCGAACCAGACGAACGGTACGCGATTCGGCCTGGTCAGCTTCAGATCGTGCAGGCTGACCCAGAACGAATAGATCACCGGGAACACTGCCACGATCATGAGCACGGCCATCATCGGCGCCAGAAACAGCATGGCGCTGTGCTGATCGTATCGACTCGATGGCAAGGTCAGCCAGGGGCGGCGCTGGGGCTTTTTAGCGTTCATGGGGCTGGGTTTTATTGGCCTGGCACGCATCAAGCGTGGTGCGACGTTTCATGGGAATGCGTGCATGGGGTGGAGCTTTCAGTGCCTCTCTCAAAGGCACCGTCATTTACACCGTTGCCCCTGACGGGGCAGTGGGGCTACCCCGTTGCCAAAGCATCAAGACTTGCGCATATCGTTCCAGGCATCGGAGGACTTCTTCAACGCCGCTGCTACTGGCGTCTTGCCGAGCACAGCCGATTGCCATGCGGTGCCGTTCACTTCGTCCCACTCGCCGAACCAGCGGGTAATGACGTCTTTCTTGCGTACAAGCTTCTGCTGAGCTTCGTACATCGACAGATCTGAATACTTCGCGTAATTGGCCTGCACTTCAGGGTCTCGGAAAAGCTCCTTGACGCCAAAGCCTGTTCCCAGGTCGTTGAACAGCAACTTCTGGAACTGGTATTTGCCGTCGGCCTTGCCACCAAACCATTCGATCAGCTTCACGGCATTGGCGGCGCGAGCCTTGTTCGCCGCCGCCTGGGCTGACATGCCGTGAAAGCGCATCCAACCCACCGTCATGTGGGAACCACCCGGGCCTGCAGGGATGAGCGCCTGTTTGATGCGGCCGGCCACTGCCGACTGTTTGGGATCGTTCAACGTGCGGATGCGGTAACGGCTGAGCAGAGCGAACGCATGGTTGCCAGAGCCAAAGGATTTCAAGCCGTTGAGCTCACCCGTCTCCACGCATGCTGGAGAGATGATTTTGTGCTTTTGCACGGCATCCACCACCCATTGCAGGGCTTGCTGCGCGCCTCGTTTGGGGTCTGCCATCGCGGCCGCGCCTTGGTCGTCGGTGAAGCGGCCACCATTGGAATACACCATGGCCGTCAGGAACTCAATCAACCAGCTTTCCCGTGCCATGGAAAGCATCATCGGATATTCAGACAGGCCAGCGGCTTTGATCTTGAGGGATTGCTGGAGCAGTTCGTCCCACGTCTTCGGTGGCGCCGCAATGCCCGCTTTCTTGAGCATCTCTTCGTCGTAGAAGAAGGCCATGTAGTCGGAGTAGTAAGTCAAGCCGTACTGCTTGCCTTTGTACTGCATGGATTGCGTGCAGAAGTCGTCCGCATCGGCGTTGTACTTCATCAACTCGGGGTAGTTGTTGATGGGCGCGATCCAACCGGCGTCTGCCCACTCAGGCAGCCAGCTGTCCGAGACCCAGAGCACATCCATAGGCGCCTTGCCCACGAACTTGGTGACCATGGCTTCACGGTACTGAGCCCAGGGCGCGTTGCTGTAGTTGACCTTCAGCCCCATCTTGCTCTCGAACGCGGTGACATGGCTCCTGACCAAATCCACCGCAGCGGACCAGGTGGCCAGGTTGATAGGCGCGTTCTGCGCCATCGCGTCCAGCGACAGGGCACCTGAAGAAGCGGCGCCTGCTGCAGCGGCGTACTTGAGGAAATCACGACGATTGCTGTCGCCGGTCCAGTTCTGGCTCATCGAAAAATCTCCCTGTGGGTGATACGCGAAAGCTGGTTCGCGCACTCGCGCAAGTTCGGCTAGGTACACAGATCACCGGCTTCGCCCATGACCCGACCCGTTGTTATTGTTGCCGCAGTTTATCTATATCGTCAAGTGACGATATTGGGGACGCTTTTGCACCGTTATGGTCACCGAGGTGCACTTCACTTTGCGGGGGAGAACGCGGCGGGCGTCATGAAAACGCTTTCCTGATGCACCAAATAGGGCAGCATGGAAGGCACAAAGCTTTGCCATTCAGGGTCTTGAGCCAGCTTGGCGCGCTGGGCACTGCGATGTCCGAAATCTTCGTAAGCCCATATGAACACGGTGGAATTCAGCACACCCGACTCCTTGACCCAGCAACCCACCAAGCTGGCGTAACGCGTGATGATGCCCAGGCCCTGCTCCTGGTAGAACTTGAGAAATTCAGCAGCTTTTCCTGGCTGGATCTGGTACGTTCGCATTTCGTAGATCATGAGCGAGCTTTCAAGAGAGTGGTAGGAAAAAAATGAGGACGCAAGTCACACTACATCGTCATATGACGATATACATTTTCGAGGTAAAGTGAACCTATGTCCAGACAGGATTCGAAGCAGTGGGCTCCGACACGATGAAAGCAAAGTCAGATCTTCTTGCGGCCAACAGGCAAGACAAGGCCCCGGCCCCCGCACCGTCGCTTCAGCCGAGCAAGCGTCGTGCCACGTCTCGGATGCCCGCCAACGAACGCAAAGCGCAAATCCTGGAAAAGGCTTTTGAGTTTTTCTCTGAATATGGGTTGACGGCTCAGACCCGCGCACTTGCAGATGCCTGCGGGGTGTCTCAGCGGCTGCTCTATACCGTATTTCCCAGCAAGGCGGCCCTGATAGAGGCGGTCTACGAAGCCAATATCGCGGGCCCTTTCAAGGCCGTCTGGCTGGAAAAATTGAAAGACCGCAAGATCCCGCTGGAGCAACGCCTGCTGTCGTTCTACAGGGAATATTACGACGGCGTTCTGACCAGGGGATGGTTGAGGCTGTTTCTCTACGCCTCCCTGGCTGAGGTCGAGATGGCCCCCGCCTACATCACGGCGGTCATCAAGACACTGCTGGATACGATCGTGGAAGAAACGGCGTTTGATGCCGGCATCGCACTGCCCGCACAGCTGGATCTGCGACAGGAAATCGGCTGGCTGCTCCATGGTGCCATCTCGCATCTTGCGATCCGGAGGCATGTCTACAGGAATTCAACCTCCATGGACATTGATGCCGTCATCAGGCTGCACGTATCGGCTTATCTGGCGGCTTCGCCCACGTTGCTGACGCAAAAGCTTGATTGATTTCTCTTAGGGCGGCGGTTGGGGGTAGCCGAAGAAGATGCCGAGCGGAGCCTCATCCCGCGTCAAGCTATTGCCTGATCGGAGGGCAGGAAATGCCGCTTCGAGAATGCGCGCGATAGCGTTGAAAGCGGGTCTAGCCCATGCTTCTCACCCGTTCGGGTGATGACATATTTGGTTACGGTTTCTATTCTGTGTGTGAGCGCCTACAAAAGCTCTCAATCCCAGGTAGTGGGAAGGCGGGGATGAAGGCGTTCTTATCACCAGCAAGCTCGTTCACCGAATTTTTAAAAGGCATCACTTCCATGGCTATCCATTCCACCAAGCTTTGGCGCTGCTCCATTCTGGCCAGCGCCGTTTTCGCTCTGGCTGCGTGCGGCGGAGGCAGTGATGATCCGGCACCTACTCCAGCACCTACTCCAGCACCCACACCGGCCCCGACGCCAGCGCCCGCCCCAACACCCGCACCCGCACCCGCACCCGCACCCGCACCCGCACCCGTGCCGCTGCCCCCGACTGCAGAGCTCCTCCAGAAGTTCATCCAAGCTCAGGAAGCACTTACTCAAAACGCACTGCCGGCGACAGGCGAGGCCCGCTATGCTCAGTCAGACGCTTGTGTGCTGGACGATGGCTACACACGTGCGCTTCAAATCGCCGAGTGGAACGAGAGCCAGGCTGAGGTCAGCGTGACCAACGCCTACCTGGTGGGGCGTAAGCTCAGTAATGCGCAAGTGGTGGCTGAACGTGAGATCACCAACGCCGACGGCTCCAAGCGCCGCGAAGTGGACGTGAGCTACGACGAGACTTTCACCGACGGCACGAGCAGGCAAAACCCCCTGGTGACACTGGTAGCTGGCAGTTCATCTGGCAGCTGCGCCACGCCGCAAGATGCCCCCGAGCTGCGCCTTCTGGGCAATGGCAGGGTCGTGGGGGCACGCGTGAGAGCACGCAATGCCGTGTGGTCTGAGTACAGCATCAATACTGTGAATGGCATGGCCACCCGCATACAGCAGCGGCGCGAGGTGCGTTTTCTTGTCAGCGACCCCGCGGCCAAGGCAAGCTACGCGGTGGTGCGCTGGGCGGCGAGCAATGGAAGCGAAATGTCGCTCAAGCTGCTCTCGCCTCGTATTTCACGGGACGCGCCTGAAATGCAGGGCAAGAACGGCAACGCCAATTATTCCGACACAGACGCCTTCCGAAATTGCCGTTCCAGTGCAGACAATGTTGCGGCCAATGCGGCCACCGCTGATTGCACCGGACTGGGCATCGCTGGAAACGTATGGGGCGCCTCATTCAATGATCCCAACACCCCAGCCCACACCACTGCCGCACGGGATGCAGCCTACGATACCTTGGGCTTGAAGCAAGGTGCGCAGTTCACGATTGACGTGTATGCCGACGACGGTTGGAAAACCATCAACGGGCAGCAGGGCAAGACTCCGATTGCGACCTACACAACCACACTGGGGCGCACGCCTTTGACCTTCGCGCACATGATGTCAACCGGAGACTATGGCGGATACGCGCTCCTCTCCGGCCAGCCTTCGCGCAACACCATAGAGATCGCCAGCGATTTCAGAGGCAGCGGCAACCAGCTGACTCTGAACTGGTCAGACCCCAAAGTGACGCTGGCAGGAGCCCCGACCATGGCCCCTGTGTCTTTGACCTCATTCGCTCAGGGCCCGAAAGCGGGCGCCACCGGAGGGTTCCCATTGGTTCGATCGGATCTGGCATTCGCGCCACTTCCCGCGGGAGCCAAATCGGCAACCATGGCGATCGTCGGCAAGCCCGCCGGCGCTTCAGCGACCACCTATGGGGAGTTCGCCCTCACCTACTCTGATCGACGCGGCTTGGAGATCCTGACGGGTTACCGATTCCAGTGACCTGATGCCCGCCCCGACCGGGGCGGGTTAGCCACGCCGCCGAAGCGGCGTACAAGGCTTAGTCCAGCTTCAGGCCCATCTTGTTGGTCAGCTGACCGAAGCGGTCGATGTCGTCCCAGACAATCTTCTTGAAGGTGTCGGGCGAATCGTTGACCACCACATAGAGCAGTTGCGTCATCTTGTCCTTGATCTCCTTGCTCTGCACAATGGCGGAGATGTCGGCGTTCATTTTGTCAACGATGGCTTTGGGCGTTCCGGCTGGCGCGAGCAGACCGTGCCATTGGTCCAGCTCATAGCCGGGGTGGCCTTGTTCAGCGACGGTGGGCACGGCCGGCAAGAACGGTGAGCGGGCTTTGGACGTGACACCCAAGGCCCGTGCCTTGCCCGAGGTGATGTATTGCATGGCAGATGAGGCCGTCACGATGGCGGAGTTGACTTGCCCACCGAGCAGGTCGACCAGCGCCGGGCCGCAACCACGGTAGGGCACGTGCTGAAGCTTGACCTGGCTGTCTGCTGCGAGCATTTCACCGGCCAGATGCTGAGGCGTGCCGTTTCCGCAGGAGCCAAAGGTCACGTGACGGCCTGCTTTGGCTGCGGCCACCATCTCCTTGAGATTCTGGAAAGGTGAATCTGGTGGCACCAGAATAACGGACGGCACATAAGCCACGTTGATCACTGGCGAGAAATCAGCCTTGGGATCAAACGCCAGTTTTCGGAATACGCTGGGGTTCACGGCAAAGGAGCTGTTGACCATGAGCAGGGTGTAGCCATCTGCCGGGCTGCGTGCAACAGCTTGCGCACCGATGTTGCCACTCGCACCTGCGCGGTTCTCCACCACCACAGATTGCTTCCATACTTTCTGAAGTTCAGTGCCCAACAGCCGAGCGAGCAGGTCTGTTCCCCCTCCGGGCGGAAAGGTCACGATGATAGTGACCGGCTTCTCTGGGAACTCTGCCGCGACTGCGGGCATGAGCGGCACCGCTAACGCGGCCAGACAAGCGAACAAACGACGAATCGGCTTCATAAAAGAACCTCCTGCAATGCAGTAACGCGTGGGACAAACTATTGTTGACGACCTATTGACCGAGCACTGTGAAATAGCAACCACAAACCCCGTTCATGCTGAGCTGGCCGAAGCCCGAAAGGTGGTTTTCAGCTCAAACGACATTGGCCGCTTGTCGAAAACCATTTAGCCACAGCATGAAGAGTTCACTCATCGCAATGCAGGATCAATAACACGCCCTAATCAATACCGTGTGAAATACCACTGGCCTGCTCAGCCAGATGCGCTGCCGCTTCCAGGTCTGACGCAGCGCTGGCGTGAATGGTGTAGAGCACCTGTCCTTTTTCGACTTCCTCGCCCACTCCAGCAGCCAGATGGATGCCAGCAGCTTTGTCTGCGGGTGCACCAGCACGGCGCGCGACTTCACTGATGCGGGCGATATCGATACCCCGAACACGGCCATGCCCTTTTGCACGCACGAAATGTGCCAGAGCGGCTGGTTGAACAGGCTCCGCACGCCTGCCCTGAGCATCGACAATCTGTTCGAACTTCTGTAGCGCTGCTCCAGTGCGAAGAAGCTCTTCGGCGCGTGCGCGCCCTGCTTCATAGTGACCCAGTGCAGGGTCCCAGGCCAGAATATGGCCCGCAAAAGCCAGCGCCTTGGTTCGCAGATCTGCAGGAGCATCGGGTGCGTTACTCAGTACCTGCCGCACATCCTGCACTTCCAGCGCCGGGCCAATGCCGCGCCCGATGGGCGCAGTGCCATCCGTCGCGTGTGCCTGCACCACCAGACCCAGGGCTTGGCCCACGGTTTCAAAGAGCCGCGCCAGCTCGCTTGCTTCTGCCAAGGTCTTGAGCTTGGCCTGCGGTCCCCACGGGAGATCGACGATGACGTGGGTGGAGCCTGCGCTGAGTTTCTTGGAAAGAATGGAAGCCACTGACCAGCGATTGGAGTCAATGCCCAGCGGCCGTGTGATGTGGTTCATCACATCATCCAGCGCGGAATGATTGAGCCTGCCATTCCAGGCAATGCAGCCTCGCGTGCGTTGCACGGTCTCTCTTACCTCGGCCGCCGTGAGATCGACACGCGCCACTGCCTCCATGGCGTCCGCCGTGCCAGCGGCGGAGGTGATGGCGCGTGAGGACGTCTTGGGAATCATCAGCCCATGCGCGGCCACAATGGGGATCACGATCAAGGTAATGCGGCTGCCGGGAATGCCGCCCATCGAATGCTTGTCCACCACGATGGGCTCGTTCCAGTCAATGCGCGGCATGAACGAAGCGCGGACCCTGGCAAGTGCCACGACCTCGGCGTCGCTGAGCGAACGCGTCGCGGCCACCAGGAAGGCAGCGACTTCGCTGTCGGGGTAGCGGCCCTGCAAGATGTCCTCTAGCAGCAGGGCATATTGCGCCTCGCTGAGGGGGTTGCCCTTGATTTTCTCGCGCAAGGCCTGACGGCTTTCCGGTGCAGGGGTGCGCTTGATGCTGACACGTGTGCCAGGGGTCAATGCCAGCGATTCGAACGCATGAACCGAAAGGCCAATCTCGTCTGCTGCCAACGCTGGCCCCGCCTGTGTCACATGGACACTGGCGGTGATGCTGCGCGAGACGCCTTCGATGGAGATACGCCCCGGACCAAGGTAGTCGGCTGCGCCCACCACGCTGTCCTGGGGCAGGTAGGCCACACGTTCGCGCCAGGTGTCTATGGGATAAGGAACGACCCTCAGACTGCGCTGAGCGCTGTCGATGGATGTCAGCAGCTTCTCTACGCCTTCATCGATCGTGCCGTCGTTATGAATGTCAAACAGCTGCACGCCTTCCGGTACCGCCAGGCTGACCTCGCGTCCAAGGCGCTGTGCAACTTGCTCGCCAGCTTCACGCCCCCGGTCACGAATGCGGTCAGCCAACGCACCACGGTCCGCCGAGATATGCAACACCACCAGGCGCGGCACTTTGCCCGCCAGCTCCCCAATGACGCCGCGCGATCCATTGGCGATCACGTGGCGGCCACCTTGAAGCTCATTCGCCAAAGTGGAAGGCAGCCCATAACGCAAGCCATGGGCAGACCAGGTGATCAGGAATCGGCCAGCTTGCTCATCTTGTGCAAACTGTTGGTCGCTGGAAGCAGTATGCTGCTCACCGCCTGCATCAGCAGGCCGGGTGATCACCCGCGTGGCGAACACGTGGCGGCCACCTGCTGACAGAGCAGCACGTGCACCATCGATCAAGGTGTCCTTGCCTGCACCGCTGGGTCCGACCACCAGAAAGAAAATACCCGACGGGCCGGGCCGCATGCCTGACATGGCGGTTTCACTCACACCTTTGCAGACGGGGTTCAGGCGGCGTCCAGGCCGATATCGACCGCGGGCGCTGACTGATGCGTCTTGGAAGTGGAGATGTAGTCCACACCTGTTTCTGCAATGGGGCGAATGGTGTCCAGGCGAATGCCGCCGGAGGCTTCGAGCTTGATGCGGCCATTCACGATCTTGACGGCTTGCGCCATGTCCGCCACCGACATGTTGTCCAGCATGATGACATCGACCTGTGCAGCCAGCGCTTCTTCCACTTGCTCCAGCCGGTCGCATTCGATCTCCAGCTTGGTAAGTACGGGCAACTGGCGGCGTGCACGCTCGACGGCCTTGGCAATGCCTCCGCAGACCGCGATGTGGTTGTCTTTCACCATGACGCCGTTGTCCAGACCCAGGCGGTGGTTCAAGCCACCGCCGCAAGTGACGGCGTGCTTTTCAAGCATGCGCAAGCCGGGTGTCGTCTTGCGTGTGTCGATCAAGCGCGCAGTGGTGCCCTTGATGACCTCCACGTAGCGCGCGGTTTCCGTGGCGATACCGCTCATGCGCTGGATGATGTTGAGCGATGTGCGCTCGGCGGTCAACAAACTGCGGGCGCTGCCGCTGACCTCCAGCAGCCGGGTGCCTTTGTCCACGACCTGGCCATCGCGCACCAGGGTCTTGACCTGCACATCTGCGTCATAGCGTCGAAAAACGCGCGCTGCGACGTCCACGCCAGCCACCACGATGGACTCGCGTGCATTCATCTGGAAGAAGGCTGTTTCATCTGCTTCGATCATCAGCTGCGCCGTGAGGTCGCAATAGCCGATGTCTTCGGTCAGCCACATATCGATCAGGCGATCAACTTGAAAAGTGTCGTACATGAAAGCTCCTGGGTATTGAAAATGCTTGGCCGTCGCCAGCCCAGGATCTTGATGCATTCACTTGAAATTGCACCATGCGTGGGCTGACATGTATTGTTTTTCTATTCATGGAGTACATACTTCATGAAAGTTAGCTCATCTTAAGAGTCCACTCCGTTGCAGTCAATCCGGGATCGCAAAGTAATGGCCCGTGTTTTCCCTAAAATCATTCGAACCCTCACTACTGTTCATTCCGTTCGGGCTGAGCTTGTCGAAGCTTTGCGCAAGGCTTCGACAAGCTCAGCCCGAACGGCGAGGGGGTCTCAACAGGACGGGCAATTGCATCAGTCTCACGGCTCACTGATGACCAGAGACGACCTGAGGAACATCGGTCGCTGGCGGCGTGTTGCGGCTGCGTCCACAGCGCACGAGGCCGTCGATCATCACCATCCCGACTCCAGGCAGGTCACCCAGTTGCACGCTCTCCAGCAGCGTCTGGCCGGAGGTGTGTTGAGCACGATCCATGAAGACGAAATCTGCAGCGCGGCCCACCTCGATCAGTCCGCAGTTGAGATTGCGCATGCGCGCGGTGTTGCCTGTGGCAAAGCAGAACACAAGCTCTGCGGGAATGTCAGCCATGGAAGAGATCAGCGAGATCATGCGCAAGATGCCCAGAGGCTGAACACCTGAACCGGCAGGCCCGTCAGTGCCCAGCAGTACACGGTGCGGACACTTCAATTCGATGGCTGCGCGAGCCGCACCAATGGCCACTTTCTCATTACCGTTGTGCACGATCTCAATGCCGCGCGTGCTTTGCTCGCACAGGTCACACACGTGCTTCAGAGGCAGCGAGGTGTGTCCGCCATTGATGTGGCCAATGATGTCAGCATCCGCTTCCAGCACGGTCTCTTTGTCGATATAGCCCGAGCCGGGCACCGAAGGACCGCCCGTGTGAATGGTGCTTTGTATGCCGTACTTGCGTGCCCAGGCCACCATCTCCTTGGCTTCGTACCCTGCCTTGACCGAGCCCAGGCCAATCTCGCCCAGCAAGCTGACGCCCGCTTCCGCCAGCTCCTTGAAGTCGCTTTCGACCATGCCTTTTTCAATCACGGGTGCGCCGGCGAGGACCTTCACACCACCGGGTCTGAACGCGTCAAACGCTCTTTGCGCGGTGATGGCCAAAGCCTTCAGTCCCACGATGTCTTTGGGACGACCAGGGTAGTGGACTTCGCCTGCCGAGATCATGGTGGTCACGCCGCCGTTCATGCTGGATTCGATCCAGTTCAGCTGGCTTTGGCGCGGGGTCCAGTCACCGGCTACAGGGTGCACGTGGCTATCGATCAGGCCTGGTGCGAGGGCGGTTTTTCGAACGTCTATGGTGGTCTTGGCATCGGCGGTGTCGCAGTCTTTGAACTTGCCTACGGCGGTGATGATGCCGTCGTTGACGACGATGGTGTCGGCGTCAAGGATGGGTTGGTCGATGTCGCCTGAGAGAAGCAGGCCGATGTTCTTGATGACTACTTTGCCGGATTTTTCGCCGGCTGCTATGTCTGCCATGGGGAGTTCCTGTTTTTGTGTATTGGTGGGATGGGGTGGGGTTGGTCAAGCGGAGCTTGAGACTGATAGGGAGTTCTGTTTTAGCTCCCTCTCCCGCATGCGGGAGAGGGTGGGGGGGGCCGGCCATCCGGTGAGGGCAAACGGCGCTCGATTAAGCGCTCCGGTTCCAAATTGCCTTCTGCTCTTCTCTTCAGGTCGGAGGCCGGGATGTGCGCCCGGCAGCGCACCTACTCTTTTTTGCTCCGCCAAAATAGAGTAGGCAGAAAAAAGGCGGCCCCACTGTCCGCGTCCCTCCGCTTCGCTCCGGGCAACCTGTGGTGCTCGGGCAAGGGGCGGTGCGGCAGAACTCTCTTCGTTCGCTTCGCTCTCTACGTTCAAACAGCTGCCGCAAGCTAGTTCACGAAGCAAGAGCATCTTGCAGTGCTCTTGCCCGCCCCTGGCCCTGCGCTCCTCGGCACGGCCAAAGGGGTGGGGAGCCCAATTCGGGCCATTGCTGCGCTCGGCCTTCGAATAGTTAGTCTTTCCCATCTGTGGGAAAGATAAGTTGGAAGCCTTGAACGGGCTGAGGTCAGGGCGTCGCACGGACTATCCGCAAGACGGAGTCGATGACGAATTCTTCCCAACGCTTGAGGGCCGCTGGTGTGTCTATGGCTTCACCGAGGAATGCACCTAAGGTATAGCGGTTCGAGGTGTGGAAGTAGCCTGCAGCGGCGATCAAAAGATAGAGCTGCCTCGCATCGATGCCCGGGCGTATAAGGCCCCGCTCCACACCACCGGCCAGCAGGCGGGCTGTGACTGTGACGGCGTGGTGGGAGTACTCACGTGCTCTGCTCGACTTGGCGATGTGGCTGCCCTTGTGAAGGTTCTCAGTGTTGAGCAAAGTCACGAACTCCGGGTGATCGCGGTAGTAGCGCGTCACAAACAGGATCAACTCCGCCAGTGCTTCCAGAGGTTTTGCTTCATCCAGCGCGAGCTTGCTTTCCGCCTCGTCCATGCGGCGGTAGATGTCTTCCAGCACAGCAATGAAAAGACCTTCCTTGCTACCAAAATAATAGTAGATCATGCGATCTACCGACTTGGCAGCGCTGGATATCTTCTCTACGCTGCCACCGGCATAGCCATACTTGGCAAACACCTTGGTGGCAGCGCGCAAGATTGCTTCGCGTGTGGCTTCTGCGGCGGCGGCACGTGAGCCGGTACGCCGCTGTGGTTTGGCAATGCCGCGCGCCAGTGCCACTGCAGGTGCAGGTGCGGCTTCGGCCACTTTCTGATGGGTGCGCGCGGGCTTTTTTGTCATGTTTCGCGTGTTATTTCTCTACGAATGCGCGCTCCACCACGTAGTCGCCAGGCGTGGTGGTGTTGCCTTCATGAAAGCCGCGTTGCTCAAGAATGATCTTCATGTCCGAGAGCAGCACCGGGCTGCCACACAACATGACGCGGTCTTCTGCGGGGTTCAGCGGGGGCAGGCCCAGGTCGTCCGTGAGCTTGTTGCTGCTGATGAGGTCCGTGATGCGGCCCTGGTTCTTGAAGGGCTCACGGGTCACTGTTGGGTAGTACTTGAGCTGCTCGCTCACCAGTTCGCCCAGAAGCTCATGGTGGGGAAGCTCTTGCGTGATGAAGTCGTGATAGGCCAGCTCGTTCACTTGCCGCACGCCGTGCACCAGAATAACCTGCTCGAATTTTTCATACGTTTCCGGATCGCGAATGACGCTCAAAAACGGTGCAACGCCCGTGCCGGTACCGAACAGATACAGGCGCTTGCCGGGCAGGGTGTAGTCGATCAGCAATGTGCCGGTGGGCTTACGGCCTACGATGATCTCATCACCGACCCGGATGTGCTGCAGCCGGCTGGTGAGCGGGCCGTCTTCGACCTTGATGCTAAGAAACTCAAGGTGCTCTTCATAGTTGGCGCTCACCACACTGTAGGCGCGCAGCAGGGGCTTGTCATTGACCTTGAGGCCGATCATGGTGAAGTGGCCGTTGGAAAACCGCAGCGCGGGGTCCCGGGTGGTGGTGAAAGAGAAGAGGCGGTCCGTCCAGTGGTGGACCGTTAGAACGCGCTCTGTATGCATTGAACTCATGATGCCATTGCCTGGATAGTTTGAAACCATGGCTCGGTGTTTTCGACCTTCTGGAAAACACCGAGACGAAAACTGGGTCTATAAGGTATATTTATCTTTCATGTGGTAATTACTACATGAACATGGAGCAGATGCTACACAACTCGCACATCCGAGACAAGCGTTTTGCACTCCACTAGGGAAAACGTTGACGAGCAGGGTCCCATACGATGACAGAACATACCAAAACAGACGGCCTGCCGGCGATGGATATACCGTTGCCGCCGGAACTGGGTGCCAAGGCGCCGCCGCGCAACGAGCGCATGGCCGTGGGCAAGGTCGAGTGCAACGCCTGCCCTGTACTCTGCCAGATCGCAGAAGGCCGCTCGGGCGCATGTGACCGCTATGCCAACCAGGCAGGCGCCCTGGTGCGGGTGGATCCGGTCGTGCTGCTGCGTCGGACCTTGAACGAAGGACAGACGGCCTTGGTGCCCTTTGCGCGCGAGGTTCAGGGCGACGCCCAAGAGGCCACCGGTGGCACATCGGCTGTTGCATCGACTGCTTCCTCCGCAGACTGGGACGGCGATCTGCTGCGTTCGGGCGAGGTGTTCGTTACGGGCGTGGGCGCTTCCACCACTTATCCAGACTACAAGCCCGCGCCCTTCATCGTGGGCTCCAAGGTCGATGGTGTGGACATGGTCACCGTGGTCACGGAAGGCATCTTCAGCTACTGCAGCTTCAAGGTGAAGATCGACACAGACCGCTTCCTGGGATCTGAGCAAGCCAATGTGCGCTATAAGGGCGAGACCGTGGGACATGTCACCACGGCTGAATATGGCTCCCAGATGCTCTCGCTGGGTGGCGTGCACCACCTGACCGGGGGCAGCAAGAAGGAAGGCCGCATGGCGCTGGAAATCATGCAGCACCTGGGCAACAAGCAGGCCGTGGAATGCACCATTGACGGCGGAGCAAGCCTTGTCATTCAGGCAGGCAAGGCGCCCATCGTCGGCGGTGTGGAAGAGCAGCGCATGCGCGTGGGATGCGGCTCTGCGGCGGTGGGAATTTTTGCGCGGCAGCTCTATGGGCATGCTGATGAGGTGGTGGTGGTGGATGACCACATCACGGGCGTGCTGAGTGAACACCAGGCGGGACGCTGTCTGGGCATGCCGTCTTCAGGCATTCAGATGCGCGGACGCAAATCCACACCGGGGCGCTACTTTCAGGTAGCCAATCCGGGCACAGGCTGGGGCGGTACGGACATTGCAGATCCGCTTTCCATCATTGAAGGGTGGGAACCTGGCGTGGCGCGGCCCGGCCTGCGCCTGTTGATGACCTCCACCACTGGAGAGCACGCGCAGTGGTATGTGCTCAATGATGCGTTACAGCCCGTGGAAGAGGACATGCCCGCCGTTATACGGCGCGTGGTCGAGCGCATTGGTGAGAACTGCGAGCCTTCTCTGTGCAGCGTGCTGTTCCTGGGTGGCGCGGGCGGAAGCTTGCGGGCGGGTGTGACCGAAAACCCTGTGCTGCTCACCCGTGCCATCAAGCGCGCACTGGTCAACGTGACCTGCGGCGGTGCGCCTGCGTATGTCTGGCCGGGCGGTGGTATTACTGTGATGGCGGATGTGCTGCGCATGCCCGACAACAGCTTCGGGACCGTGCCCACACCGGCCATCGTGGCGCCCATTGAATTTTCCATGCGGCTCGATGATTTTGGCGCGCTAGGCGGGCACGTGGACTATGTCATGCCGCTGGAGAAGGCGCTTGCGCGTGGCGCGTGGCAAGACGAGGGTGCTCCACTAGCCCGGCAGTGGTTGCGCAACCCGGCTGAAAACATCTGGCCTCTGGGACAGCCACCGATGCTGGGCTAAGGTTTGAGATTTTCAGCCAGGGCACTTTCATGAACGCTGAGCGACAACGTCTCGACGCCCATCGCTGGCATTGGCAGCACGGCCCGATCGATATCGTGGCCGAGGCGCATGGGGCGGCTGATGCGGTCGCGGCGGCGCATGAGGCGGCATGGGAGCGGTTTCACGGTGGGGAGCTTAGGCACGGTGTACTCACAGAACTGGTTGGCGAACTGCCTCTCCTGCGCCAACCCGTCACCAGTGCCACCTGCCCACTGCACGGCCCTATCGCCCAGCGCATGTGGCGTGCCTGCACCCTCTTCCTTCCAGAATTCATCACCCCCATGGCGGCGGTCGCAGGCAGTGTGGCGCAGGAATTGATCGCCTGCTACCAGCAACCAGGTATCGAACGCGCCTGGCTCAACAACGGCGGTGATATTGCGCTGCACCTGGCGCCCGGGCAGTCAGTGCGAGTGGGCTTGTTCAGCGATCTGGCTCGCTTTGATCTCGCGGACATGGGGCGCCTATCCACCGATGGCCGCTTCGAAATCCGTCACACAGACCCGGTGCGCGGGGTGGCCACCAGCGGTTGGCGTGGGCGCAGTTTTTCCATGGGCATCGCCGACAGCGTGACCGTTCTGGCCGCCACGGCGGCGCAAGCCGATGCCGCCGCCAGCATCATTGCCAATGCCGTGAATGTGAATGACGCCGCAATCCAGCGCCAAAGCGCCAACACCCTCAAAGACGATACCGACCTGGGCGAGCGCCTGGTAACTACTTTGGTACCACCTCTGCACCCCAATCAGGTGCAGCGCGCCCTGGATGCGGGCGAGGCCCGGGCCCGTGCACTGCAGCAGGCAGGCCTGGTCTGGGCTGTGCTCATGGTTTGTCAGGAGCAGTGGCGCCACGTAGAACCTATATCCTTGTTGCCAGAGACTCAGAAGGTCGCTGGCGCGGTCCTTGCTTGATTTATGAAGGAAGTTTTGTTCCCATGATTGATATTCGCCGCATCTTCACGCAAGTGGAAGACATCCGCCACGAATTCGGCCCTCCGCCGCCGGAGCCGCTGATTCGCGGCGCCATTGGCGTGGTGCTCACCAATCCTTTTGCCGGGCGCTACGAAGCCGACATTCTGCCCATGATGACGGCGTTGGAGCCTTTGGGCCTGGACATGGCGCAGCGCCTGCTGGCCGCGATGGACGTGCCACGCGAGCGCGTTGCTACCTACGGCAAAGGCGCCATTGTGGGCGGTGCGGGTGAACTGGAGCACGGTGCGCTCTGGCACGTCCCGGGAGGCTACGCCATGCGTGAGTTGCTGGGCTGGAAGGGCGATCGCGCAGCGTACAAGGCGGGCAAAGGAGAGGCCAAGACCGGTCAGCCCGGCAATGCGCTTTCTATCGTGCCATCTACCAAGAAGGTGGGACCACCCGGCGCGGCGTTGGATGTTCCGCTGACCAACATCAATGCCAGCTACGTCCGTGGGCAGTTTGATGCCATTGAAGTGCGGGTGCCTGGCTCCCCTGCTGCGGATGAAATCGTCTTCATCCTGGCCATGTCCACCGGCTACCGCATCCATGCACGAGTCGGTGGCCTGCTGGCCGAGAACATCAGTGTCTGGGACGGCCTGCGCTGACAGCGTCGCCGCACCTGCTCCAACCCATCAAGGAATTCAAGAATATGTCCGCCAACATCCGCAAGATCATTGTTCAGATAGATGAAACCCGTCAGGAGATGGGGCAATCCATCAATCCGCCCACACGCCGCGCGGTGGCGATGGCAGTTATCGCCAACCCCTATGCAGGCCGTTACAGCGAGAACCTGGATGAGCTCATCGCCATTGGTGAAGAACTCGGCGCACTGCTGGGTCAGAAGGCTGTGAAAGCCTTAGGCATTGCACCCGGTGAAGCGCAAAGCTACGGCAAAGCCGCCATCGTTGGTGAGGCCGGTGAGTTGGAACACGCTGCAGCCATTCTCCATCCCAAGCTGGGTGCGCCTTTGCGTACAGCGGTGGAGAAGGGCGCGGCATTGGTGCCATCTGCCAAGAAGCGTGGCACCCTGGGTACCGCCATCGATGTGCCATTGGGCCACAAGGATGCCGCCTTCGTGCGCAGCCATTTTGATGCGGTGGAAGCGCGTGTGAGCGATGCGCCACGCGCCAATGAAATCGTGGTGGCAGTGGCGGTCACGGATTCCGGCCGGCCACTGCCGCGTATTGGTGGCTTGCAAGCCCATGAGATCAAGGGTGAAGATGGGCTGCGCTGAGGCGCCTTTGCCTCTCCGACGAGCGGGAGACGGCACCAGGCCCTCGCGCCAGCGACTATCTATTCGAGGGCCGAGCGAAGCAATGGCCCGGGTGGGCATCCCACCCCTTTGGCCGTGCCGAGGAGCGCAGGGCCAAAGGCGGGCGGTGGCACCGCAGGATGCCATTGCTTCGTGCTCTAGCTTGCGGCAGCTGTTTGAGCAGAGAGAGCGAAGCGAACGCCGCGAGTTCTGCCGCACCGCCTTTGGCGCGAGCACCACAGGTTGCCCGCAGCGAAGCGCAGGGACACGGACAGTGGGGCCGCCTTTTCTTGCGCCAGGTTCTTTTGGCGGACCAAAAGAAGGTGGCTGCGCTGCCGGGCGCACTCCCCGGCCTCCGACCTCAATGCAAGAGCAGAGATTAATTTGTGAACGCAGCGATCAATCAACCGCTGCTTGCCCTCACCGGATGGCCAGCCCCCCCACCCCTCTCCCAAAGGGAGAGGGAGTAAAGCGACGCACATTCTCCAGTTCTGGGCGCCGACTCAGCGGGTGGGAGAGAGCGCAACACGGGTCTTTATCCAGAACATTGTCGTAAGCTCGCCTCGTTCCCTTCCTCACTCAAGGACTTTAGCCATGACCACACGTCGTCTCGCCCTCATCACTCCGGTGGCTCTGGCCACCCTGCTCGCTGCTGGGGCCTCCTGGGCGCAGAGCACCTACAAGATTGGGGAGCTCAACAGCTACAAGGCGCAACCGGCATTCCTGGACCCCTATAAAAAGGGTATGGAGCTTGCCGTGGATGAAATCAACGCTGCTGGCGGCATCAACGGCAGAAAGCTTGAGCTAATCACGCGAGACGACAACGCCAACCCAGGTGATGCGGTGCGGGTGGCGGAAGAGCTGATCTCCCGCGAGAAGGTCGATGTGCTCAGTGGCACCTTCCTCTCCAACACAGGCATGGCCGTGGCGGACTTTGCCAAACAAAAGAAAGTGTTCTTCCTGGCTGGCGAACCTCTGACGGACAAGTTGACCTGGCAAGGTGGCAATGAATACACCTTCCGTCTGCGCCCAGGAACCTACATGCAAGCCGCCATGCTGGTGCCGGAAGCGGTCAAGCTGAAGAAAAAACGCTGGGCGCTGATCTACCCCAACTACGAGTACGGTCAGTCGGCAGTCGCCGCCTTCAAGACGCTGCTGAAGGCCGCTCAGCCCGATGTGGAGTTCGTTGCCGAGCAGGCCCCACCCCTTGGCAAGGTAGATGCTGGCAGCGTGGTCCAAGCGCTGGCAGATGCCAAGCCCGACGCCATCTTCAACGTGCTGTTTGCCGCCGACCTCTCCAGATTCGTGCGTGAAGGCAATACCCGCGGCCTGTTCAAGGACCGCCCGGTGGTAAGCGTGCTGACTGGCGAGCCGGAGTACCTGGACGCACTGAAAGACGAAACGCCCAACGGCTGGATCGTGACCGGCTACCCTTGGCAGAACATCCAGACCGCCGAGCACAAGGCTTTCCTGCAGGCCTATCAGAACAAGTTCAAGGACTATCCCCGCCTGGGCAGCGTGGTGGGCTACGCCATGATCAAGTCGGCTGCAGCGGGCTTGAAAAAAGCCGGCAGCAGCGACACCACCAAGATGATTGCGGCCTTCAAGGGCCTGCAGGTGGACACGCCTTTCGGCAAGATCACCTACCGGCCTGAAGACCACCAGTCGACCATGGGCGCCTTCGTGGGAAAAACCAAGAATGACAACGGCAAAGGCGTGATGGTGGACTACACCTATTTCGACGGTGCCAAGTTCCAGCCCACAGCCGAAGAGGTGAAGAAGTCGCGTTCTGCGCCTTGATGGTTTGATGACGCGCTGACAGCCCATCTAGGCTCATACGCCGAAGATGCGCTGCGGACCCTCACCCCAACCCTCTCCCGCAGGCGGGAGAGGGAGTTAAACCAGACCCTAGGGATTGCATGAGTTTTTCGGGCCTCATTGTTCAGTTGCTCAATGGACTGGCCAGCGCCTCCTCGCTGTTTCTGGTGGCGGCTGGTCTGTCGTTGATTTTCGGGGTCACGCGCATTGTCAATTTTGCGCATGGCTCGTTCTTCATGCTGGGCACTTATCTGGCCTACACGCTGGTCGACAAGCTGGGAGCCAGTGTGGGTTTCTGGCCCGCTCTGGTGCTGGCAGCGCTTGCTGTCGGCTTGTTGGGAGCGTTCATTGAATTTGTATTGCTGCGGCGCATCTACAAGGCGCCGGAGCTGTTTCAACTGCTGGCAACCTTCGCACTGGTGCTGGTCATCAAAGATGCGGTGCTGTGGTTGTGGGGCCCCGATGAGTTGCTTGGGCCCCGTGCGCCAGGCCTGCGCGGTTCAGTGGAGATTTTGGGCCGGCAGTTTCCCTCTTATGACCTGTTCCTGATCGTCGTCGGCCCCCTGGTCCTGGGAGCCGTCTGGATGCTGCTCACACGCACCCGCTTCGGCACCCTGGTGCGCGCGGCCACCCAAGACCGTGAGATGGTCAGTGCGCTGGGCGTGAATCAAGCCTGGCTGTTCACAGCCGTGTTTGCGCTGGGCGCTGCGCTTGCGGGCCTGGGCGGTGCGCTTCAGTTGCCGCGCGAACCCGCCCACCTCGAAATGGACCTGAACACCATTGGTGCGGCGTTCGTGGTCGTCGTGGTAGGTGGCATGGGATCGCTGCCGGGTGCCTACCTGGCAGCGCTGCTCATCTCGCTCATCAAGGCAGTGTGCATCTGGATGGGCGCTGTGAGCGTGCTGGGCTACCCCATCAATTTTTCAAAGGCCACGCTGGTGGTGGATTTTCTGGTCATGGCCACCGTGCTTATCTGGCGACCATGGGGCCTACTGGGGCGCCCGCAAGCGCCCAGCCGCCACGTGGGCGAGCCAGAGGCGCCACTGCGGCGTTCGGGCATGGCCTACAAGCTGGCAGTGGGTGCTTTGTTGCTGGTGCTGATCGCGCTGCCTTTCTTCGCCCGCTCTTCCTACACCACCGTGCTGGCGACTGACCTCCTGATTGCCGCCCTGTTTGCGACCAGCTTGCACTTCATCATGGGCCCTGGAGGCATGCACTCCTTCGGCCACGCCGCTTACTTCGGTATAGGTGCGTATGGTGCGGGCCTGTTGATGAAGGCGGCCGGCTTGCCCATGGAGGCTGCGCTGGTGGGTGGTCCATTGGTCGCGGCCATAGGCGCTGTTGCATTCGGTTGGTTCTCTGTGCGGCTTTCAGGTGTGTACCTGGCCATGCTCACACTCGCCCTGGCACAAATTGCCTGGGCCATCACTTTCCAGTGGGACAGTTTCACGGGAGGCAGCAATGGCCTCACGGGCGTCTGGCCAGCGGCCTGGCTGACGGACAAGAGCAACTACTACTGGCTGGCCTTGGCACTCGTCGCACTGGGCACTTGGTGGCTCAGGCGCGTTCTCTTCTCACCCTTTGGCTATGCGCTGCGCGCGGGCCGCGATTCAGTGCTGCGCGCTGATGCGATTGGCATCAACGTGGACCGCGTGCAGTGGGTCGCCTTCATTGTGGCGGGACTCATGGCGGGCTTGGCGGGTTCCTTGTTTGCTTTCTCCAAAGGCAGCATCTCTCCTGAGTCCATGGCGGTAGGCAAATCCATTGACGGCCTGGTCATGGTGCTTCTGGGCGGGCTGCACACACTGGCAGGCCCGGTCGTGGGGGCAGTCAGCTTCACCTGGTTGCAAGATGCGGTGGCGCGCAACACCGACTATTGGCGTGCCTTGTTGGGGGGCATCATATTGATGCTGGTGCTCCTGTTTCCTGACGGCATTGCGGGCGGTATTCACAAGCTGTCGAAGCGCTGGAAGAAGCCCGAGCAGGAGGCCAAGCCATGAGTCTTCTCACCGTAAAGGACCTTGGCAAATCGTTCGGCGGCGTCAAGGCCGTCGATGGCATCAGCTTCGAGCTGGCCGCGGGCGAGCTGCTGGCGCTGATTGGGCCCAATGGCGCAGGCAAGTCCACCACCTTCAATATGGTCAATGGCCAGCTCAAGGCAGACCGCGGCTCCATTTCACTGGATGGGCAGGAGCTCATAGGCCAAAAGCCACGCAGCATCTGGCGTCTGGGCGTGGGGCGCACGTTTCAGATCGCAGAGACATTTCAGTCGCTCAGCGTGGTGGAGAACGTGCAGATGGCCTTGCTCTCCCACGATCAGAAAATCTACGCCATGTGGCGCCGCGCCGCGGATTACAGGCGACAAGACGCGCTGGCTCTGCTGGACCAGGTGGGCATGCTGGCCCAGGCAGACCGGCCTTGCAGCGAATTGGCTTATGGCGACGTCAAACGCGTGGAGTTGTCCATTGCCATGGCCAACAGCCCCAAGCTGCTGCTCATGGACGAGCCCACGGCAGGCATGGCACCCCGCGAGCGCAACGCCCTGATGGCTCTGACCAAGAAGCTGGTGACCGAGCGCGGCATGGCCGTGCTGTTTACCGAGCACAGCATGGACGTGGTGTTCGCTTACGCGGACCGCATGATTGTGCTCGCGAGAGGGCGTCTGATTGCCGCTGGCAAACCCCTGGAAATTCGCGACCACCCTAAAGTCCAGGAGGTGTATTTCGGCAGTGGTAAAACTTTTGAAAAAGCCGGCACGAAGCTGGGAGGCGCATAAATGGCGGGCACGAACGAACCCCTGTTGACCGTCAGCCAGCTGCGCGCCTGGTATGCCGCCGCTGAGATTCTCTTTGATGTGGATCTGGAGGTGCGCCGCGGCGAGGTAGTGGCATTGATGGGCCGCAATGGTGCGGGTAAATCCACCACGCTGAAGTCCATCATGGGCATGGTGCCCAAGCGGCGCGGCACGGTGCGCTTCATGGGTCATGACCTGTCTCGCGCCGAGCCTTTCACCAGCGCCCGCCTGGGCCTGGGTTATGTGCCTGAAGACCGGCGCGTGTTCACAGATCTGACCGTGCTGGAAAACCTGGAAGTAGGCAAGCAGCCCGCACGTGCCTGGCCAGACGGCAGTCCAGCGCCGCAGTGGACGCACGAGCGTCTGTTCAAGCTCTTCCCCAATCTGGGCGAGATGCCGCTGCGTCCTAGTGGCCAGATGAGTGGCGGCGAGCAACAGATGCTGACCGTGGCGCGCACGCTCATGGGTAACCCCTACCTGGTGCTGCTGGATGAACCCAGCGAGGGCGTGGCGCCCGTGATCGTGGAACAGATGGCGCAGATGATTCTTGAGCTGAAAGCGCAAGGCGTGAGCATTCTTTTATCCGAGCAGAACATGCACTTCGCGGAGCTTGTTTCCGACCGCGCCTACGTACTGGAGAAAGGGCAAATTCGTTTCACCGGCTCCATGGCTGAACTCGCCGCCAACGAAGAAGTCCGGCGGGCTTATCTCAGCGTTTGACAATGTCCAGAATTTCAACGTCTGGCCAGCATGGCGCCCTTTCTATTCGGGATAGGGCAGGGATTGCCGGCGAACAGGCAAGGGCTGACGGCATACGCCAGGTAGCGCATCGTGTCTTGCCATCTCAGCAGAATGCCCTAACCCCATCCAAAAACTTCTATACAGCCGCCAAGCCCTGCAAGCTCACCCCCTGGGACCGCCGAGCTCCTGCTCGGCATTTGGGCTTGTACATGCACTGCGGTGCCGAGCAGCAGCTCGGTGGTCCCGGCGGGCACGTTCTCCAGGGCCTGGAGCTCCAACCAGGTGCGCCTGCACCAGTAGCTTCCATAGGGAAGCTTGAATCCAATGCCTGACCTTGCCCTCACCGTCAACCAGCGACCCCTCGTGCTGGATGTTCCGCACGAAGCCTCGCTACTGCACATCCTGCGCAACGACCTCGGCCTGAACGGCCCCAAGTACGGTTGCGGCCTCGGCTCTTGTGGTGCTTGCACCGTGCACGTTGATGGCGTTGCAGCAAGAGCTTGCGTAATCCCTGCGCATGGCGTGGCCGGCAGAAGCATCACCACGCTTGAAGGCTTGGGATCACGAGAGAACTGGCACCCCGTGCAAGCGGCATTTGAAGAATGCCAGGCCGCCCAATGCGGCTACTGCTTGAACGGCATGGTGATGCAAACGGCTGCACTTCTGCAACGCGAGGCTCATCCAGACGAGGCTCGCATTCGCTCCGAACTTTCCGGCAACCTGTGCCGCTGTGGCACGCACGTGGAGATCATGGCCGCGGTGATGCTGGCAGCTAAGAAAGGGTTGAACCCCGGGCCTTGAAATACCCCACTAGCTCCAACACCGTTTAGTTAAGGGACTATTCCCCCCGCCCGTTCGGGCTGAGCTTGTCGAAGCCATGCGCTGTACCGCCCCTCTTCGAAGAGCTCACGACGAACGGACTTGACCAAACCGCATGCCCTGACTTCACCCAACGCTCAACGCTGTATCGCCCACAACTCAATGTCCCGCCGCGCTGACCTTCCCCGTACCCGTTCTGACATCCTGACCGCTGAAGGCGTGCTGGCTATCGTGCGTGAACCGCCTGCGCCTCCAGCACCTGCGCCGGGACAACCAACCGCAGTCAGCGCCAACCCGCTCGAAGGCGATGAAGTGCTGCTAGCGCTGTGGGACGATGGAAGCGTCACAGGCCTTAGCGGACACGTGGATCTGGGCACCGGCCTGCAAACTGCCCTGGCGCAGATCGTGGCCGAAGAACTGGACCTGACACTGGCTTGCGTCAGCATGGCGCTTGGTGATACTGCGCGCACGCCTAACCAGGGTGCCACGATAGCCAGCGCCTCCATACAGATTCACGCAGTGCCCTTGCGCCAGGCGGCAGCCCAGGCCCGAGCCTGGCTGCTGGTCAAAGGGGCCGAGTGGCTCGGCGTGGCAGTAGAGGAAGTCGAGACACGCTTGGGTGTGGTTCGCCTGCGCTCTGAACATCAGACCCATGTGGCCTACGGAAAGTTGCTGGCCGGCCAGCGTACGGTGCTGCGCCTCGACCCTCAGGTCGCGCTGAAAGACCCCGCCAGCTATCGGCTCGTCGGTACGCGCCAACCGCGTGTAGACATCCCCGCCAAGCTTTCAGGTGAGACCGTATTCGTGCACGACATGCGTGTGCCTGGCATGCTGCATGGCCGCGTGGTTCGACCGCCGTACGCAGGGGCCGATCACGGCGACTACATCGGCAACACGCTGGAGTCGGTCGATGAGAGCAGCATCGCCCACATTCCTGGCATACGAGCAGTGGTCGTGCTGCGCGATTTTGTAGGTGTGGTGGCCGAGCGCGAGGAGCATGCAGAAGCCGCCGCGCGTGAACTCATCGTCCGCTGGAAACCATGGCCAGGCATGCCCGACATGGGCGATGTGGAGAACGCGCTGCGCACCAACCCCGCCACCCAGCGCCTGCTGCTGGATGACGGCGACGTGGATGCCGCGCTGGCCAACGGACAAGGCCTGAAGCGCACCTATTTGTGGCCGTATCAAATGCATGCGTCCATTGGCCCATCTTGTGCGTTAGCGCAATGGCAGCCCGATGAGCAGGCAGGCGAGGACCATGGTGCGGCAACGGGCGTGTCTTTAAGAGTCTGGGCCGGCACACAGAACCCCCATGTGCTTCGCGCCGATCTGGCCACGCTGATGGACCTGCAGGACGTACAGGTGGACGTGGTCCGCATGGAGGCCGCTGGTTGCTACGGCCGCAACGGTGCCGACGACGTGGCCGCAGACGCTGCTCTGCTGGCACGCGCGGCAGGCGCCCCCGTGCGTGTGCAGCTCACGCGCGCGCAAGAGCACGCCTGGGAACCCAAAGGCGCGGCCCAGCTCATGGAGGCGCGGGGTGGCTTGACGCCCGAAGGCGCCATCGCGGCTTACGATTTCGAGACCAGCTACCCCAGCAATGGCGCCCCCACCCTGGCACTGCTACTCACGCGCGCGGTAGAGCCCACCGCACGCGCATTCGAGATGGGTGACCGCACGGCCCGCTGGCCCTATGAAGCCCCCAACCTGCGCGTCAAAGTCAACGACATGCCGCCCATCGTGCGCGCATCATGGTTGCGCGGCGTGTCGGCGCTCCCCAGCTCGTTTGCGCATGAGAGCTTCGTGGACGAACTCGCTGCGCAGGCGGGTCAGGACCCGGTGGCTTTCCGCATGAAGCATCTACCCGATCCACGTGCGGCAGAGCTGGTACAGGCCACAGCAGACAAGGCGGGCTGGCGCACTCGAACCGGTCCGCAGGAAAACGCCGACGGCGGGCTAGGCCAAGGGGGTGACATTCTCTTTGGCCAAGGCTTTGCTTATGCGCGCTACATCCACAGCAAGTGGCCTGGCTTTGGCGCCGCGTGGTCTGCCTGGGTAGCCGATGTCGAAGTGAACCGCAAAACCGGTGAGGTGCATGTGCGCCGCGTGGTCGTTGGGCACGATGCCGGCATGCTGATCAACCCGTCCGGCGTTGATCATCAGGTGCACGGCAATGTGATCCAGACCACCAGCCGGGCGCTCAAGGAGAAGGTGAGCTTCGCCCCGCATGGCGGCCGCGAGCAACAGGCCACGCAAACCGCATTGGCTGGCGTTCGCCCCGCAGGGTCGGTGCAAAGCATGGAGTGGGGCAGCTACCCCATTCTCAATTTCCGCGAAGTCCCCGTCATTGACGTGCTGCACATGCCACGCCCCGGTGAGGCACCGCTGGGCTCGGGTGAATCGTCCAGCGTGCCGGGCACAGCCGCCATTGCCAACGCCATTTTCGACGCCACGGGTGTCCGCTTTCGTGCGCCGCCTTTCACGCCAGAGGTCGTGCTGGCCGGGTTGCAAGCTGCGGGTGCTTTGGCGCCGCCTGACGCAGGTAAGGGCGTTCCACCGCCGCCTGCCGTGGGAGTGGGCGGTGGCGGCAGCGAAGATGGTGCGAGAGGCAACTTATCGGCCGCACACCCAGCAGCCGCAGAAGACACCAGCAGCGCCATCCCATGGCCCAGGCGCAAGAGCGTTTGGGCGACAGCTGGTGCGCTACTAGTCGGCGGGTTCGGTGTGCTCGCAGGCCTGGTGGGATGGCGCCCCGCCATTGCACCCATCCAACTGACGACCTCGGTCTACAGCACCGAAACCATAGAGCGCGGCCGCCTGCTGGCCGCTGCGGGTGACTGCTTCGTCTGCCACACTGCCCCAGGTGGGGTACGCGGTGCAGGCGGCCTGCCCATGCACACGCCCTTCGGCACGGTGTTCAGCACCAACCTCACACCTGATGCGGAAACAGGCCTGGGCCGCTGGAGCTTCTCGGCGTTTCAGCGCGCCATGCGTGAAGGCCTCTCGCGGGACGGAAGCCACCTCTACCCGGCGTTCCCGTACACCGCCTTTGCCAAGACCAGTGATGATGATCTTCAGGCCTTGTATGCCTATCTGATGAGCCAGCCTGCCGTGCGCGCAGAAGCGCCCGCCGCAGACATGCGTTTTCCTTTCAACCTGCGCCCGCTCATGGCCGGTTGGAACGCAATCAATCTGGACTCCAAGCCTTATCAGGCGGACCCCACGCAAAGCCTCGAATGGAACCGAGGCGCCTACCTGGTGCAAGGCCTTGGGCACTGCGGCGCCTGCCATACACCACGCGATGCCACCGGCGCCGAGCGGACGGGAAAATCCTTTCTCTCCGGCGCCATGATTGACGGCTGGGAGGCGCCTGCTCTCACCGGTCTGTCCAAAGCAGCGGTCCCGTGGGATGCACAGGCGCTCTACCGCTATTTGCGCCAAGGACATTCACCGCGCCATGGCTCAGCCGGTGGGCCCATGGCGGAAGTGGTCCGCGAAATGCAGGCCCTGCCGAATGAAGACATTCAGGCCATGGCAACCTACCTCGCTTCTCTCAATCCCACCGTGGCCGACCCCGCCACGTTGGCTGCCGCCGCCCAGCAGGTCGTGACCCAGGCAGCCCTTGGACAGGGCGCGCTGCTGGGCCCTGCCCAACGCACCTTCGAAACGGCCTGTGCCGCCTGCCATCACGATGGAGACGGCCCCACTGTGCTCGGCCAAAATCGCCCCCTGGCCCTCAGCAGCAAGCTGACAAGCGACCGCCCTGACAACCTGATTCAAACCATCCTCCAAGGTGTTCGCGATCCCGCCACGCGTGAGATCGGCTTCATGCAGGGCTTTGGCGACGTGTTTTCGGATGCACAGATCGCCGAGCTGGCCACCTATCTGCGTGCACGCTATGCGCCAAACTCGCCTCCGTGGGTGGATTTGCAAGCGCAGGTGGCCAGGGTGCGGCAGGGGCCGTAAGCGGCCGCAGGTGGCCGCAGGTGGCCACCAGATAAGTGGCCCCACTGAGACGGAAGTCCACGCGAGGTTGACCTTCTGGACTCCTCCTACACGCGGATCCCACCAGCCGGAAATGACGGGTGCCGCACTCGCACTACCGGCCTGTCTCGATACGACCGCTGGTTCTACTGCCCGGCTGTCAGCGACCACGTCGATGAATAGCTCACGGTCCCTGCACCTGCGGGCAATTCGCAAGAGATATCTCGTGTGCCCGCGAGTGTGCCGACGTCCGCATAGGACGGCATGGTGGCACCGCCCGCCGCGGCCTCCGCAGGGCAAACGTTGGTCAGCGCCGCACCGACTTCAGAGCCAGCTGCCACCATGGCGAACCAGTACCGGCTCGCAAAGGACGTGCCCTGGCGCGTCTTGTCGTACACGATCAACGTAGAGCCCTCGCTGTTGATAGGTACCGTCTCTGTACGGGTGTAGGGCGGCGTCCCCGGAATGGTGAGTGAAATGGTGGCCGTACCCTGGGCGGAGTACTTGATGAGATCGTTCGGCAGCACCTCAATGGGTACCAGGCGCAGAGAATCAGACTGGAACGAGGTGGTGATACCGCCGGGCATCGTCGAGGTACCGGAAATCGAGCCCGTATAGGTGGGGGTCGTGTCGGTGATGGTGACATTCGAAACCACCAGCACCTTGGCGCGTGTATTCTGAATCTCGGCCGATACAGCCACAGGGTTGGAGGCTGGCACTTTGGCTGGCGCCGTGTAAGTGGCGCCAGTGCCGTTGCCGGCTACGGTGCCCACACCTGCGCCACCACCTGGTGAGCCATTAACCGCCCAATTCACAACCCAGTTCAACGGGGCGGGAGTGTCTTCATCGCTATCGCAGGAGTAACCGACGTCTGCACCATTGCTATTGCCCGCGGGTCGAGCAAAGCAGAAGGCCAAACGCAACGCCAGGCTGGCACCTGTCTTGACGCTGGCGGTCCCCGGGCGCAACTGATAGCCCTTGACCAGCGACCAGTCGCTGAAATGCGTGGTGGTGGTCGTCACTGTCTTGGCTGCGGTATCCAGCGTGCCACCCTGCCACTGCCATGTACCGTCTTTCTGCTGAACCCCCACGCCCAGCGCGCTGGCGCTGCTACCCACGGTGTCCACATCGGCGTAGGTGAAGCGCAGTTGAACCGGCTTGGCAAAGACAACGCCTTCGGGCATAAGCCGATAGCCCGTACCTACGCGGCCTGGCGCACCGTTGTTGATCGGCTGGATAGTCAACGTGGTGAGTGCGGTAAGCGCCCCTTCAGGCACGATGAGGCTGAACCGCCCGTCAGCACTACCCACTGTGCCCCCCGCGCTGTTCAGGCTGGCGCTGGTTGGCGTGCCTTGGGCATCACCAACGGGTGTCACCGCAGGCAGGGGGGCTCCGGGCGCTGGTGCGGGCGCGGGCCCAGGTGTTGGGGTGGGAGACGAGTCATCGTCGCCGCCGCCGCAAGCCCCTAGGGCCACCAGCAAAGTCGCGGCAAAAGCCAGACGCAACTTGGATGCATTTTTCATAGTGATTTCTTTCAGAATGACGAGACCCAGGGATGGACATGCAGTGCGGCATGGGACCCATAGTTGCTTCGTCGCCGCACGGGCGCCAAGCCCACAGCCGCACTGTGCTGCGCTCACCGGGACGCAACAAGTGCCGAAAGTCATTCCATGGATGGAATGGGGGTCGGGCTTGTTTCTTTTTGAAACTGCTTGCGCCGCTCCTCAACCGCTGGACGCAGCGCCATTGGGAGGGCGATCTTTATCAGTTCAAGGTCCCCGCGCTGGAGACCGGTCGGATACCGGTGCAGGATTTTGATAAGCCCGGGCCGTTGCAGTTAGCACATTAGGGCAAGGCTGCCCGCGCGAGTCCACTCCAAGCTTCAACGTAGCGTTTGTCCAGCGTGGGCCATTGCAACGCAGCTGGGTTCAAACTGAGCGGCAGGCGCGTCTCAATCATGAATGCGAACGTCGCATCAAGCTTACTGGGAACCTGTGCTTCGTCAGCACCGCGGTGAAAGCTGGAGGTGTCCGGGCCATGAGGCGTCATCTGGGTATGCAGACTGAAACCACCGGGCATGAACGCATTGCCCTTTCCTTCATACGTGCCGGTGATCAGGCCCATGAACTCGGTCATGACGTTGCGATGAAAGAATGGAGGCCGGAAGGTGTTCTCTGCTACCTGCCAACGCGGCGGGAATACGACGAAATCACAATCAGCTGTGCCATGCAGATGGCTCGGTGAGGTCAGCACTGTGGAAATGCTGGGGTCGGGGCTGTCGAAACTTACCGAGCCAAAGGTATTGAACGTCCTCAGGTCGTACTTGTAGGGTGCGAGGTTGCCGTGCCACGCCACGACGTCAAAAGGCGAGTGCGCCTGCCGACGCTGCCAGAATCGACCGCCCAGTTTGGTAATGAGCTCAAAGGGTACATCGACCTTGTCGAACGCCGCGACGGGAGCCAGAAAGTCACGCTGGTTGGCCAAGCCATTGGCACCGATCGGTCCAAGTTCTGGCAAGCGCAACATGGCACCGTAGTTTTCCATGATGTATCCGCTTGCCGTGTCGTCCACAAGCTCAACTCGAAACTGCATGCCGCGCGGGATCACCAAAACCTCGACCGGTGCCAGATCGAACCAACCGGCCTCGGTTTGTACTCGCAATGCGCCTGACTGTGGAATGACCAGCAACTCTCCGTCTGCATTCGAGAACGCCATACCGTCCATCGAGCGGTTCGCCTGGTAGATATGCACGGCAACCCCGGCATGCTCGAGCGCGCTGCCATTGGCACCGACAGTAAAAATGCCTTCGATGAAGTTCTGCGGACGCGACGGCGTCTCTGGCGTAGCCCAACGTAGTTGATGCGGAATCACCAGCCCGTCAGACAGGGGGGCCGTGCGCCAGGCCGTTCCCGTCCACTCGTCATAAGTGCTCGCGTTGACCGATGGCGAGCGCCGATACAGCCAGCTACGCCTGTTTTCGCTGCGCACACTCGTGAACGCAGTACCCGAGAGCTGCTCCGCGTACAGGCCGTGTGGCAAGCGTTGCGGGCTGTTCATTCCTTGGGGCAGCACACCGGCCAGGGCTTCCGTTGCAAAGTGATTGGCAAAGCCACTCAAGTAGCTGAACTTGGTAGGAGATGTGTCCAATTTGATGTGTCCTCGTAGGGAAAGACTCGAATACTTGCCTTCTCGGAAGAAGACGAAACCTTGATGTGCCATGGGCCTGGCCGATCGAGCCGGTCAACCCACGCCATGCCCTCAGTCAACCATGGCGACGGCTTCTATTTCAAGCATGAGCTGTGGCTTCGCCAACGCTTGCACGCCGACCAGCGTGCTCGCCGGCAGCGCTTCATCCGACAGGAACTCCTTGCGCACTGCACGAATGACCGCGATCTTCTCGGGTGTCAAATCGCGCACGAAGATCGTGGTCTTTACCAGGTCGACCATATCGGCTGCGTTCTGTCGCAGCGCCGTTCGAATGTTCGAATAGACCTGTCGCACCTGCTGTTCAAAGTCTTCGGCACCGACGATCTGACCTTGTGCGTCGTAGGCGACTTGTCCTGCGACCACCAGAGTGGTCTTCCGGTTGGTCCTGACGACGTGGCTGAAGCCAGCAGGAGTGGCCAGGCCGGGCGGGTTGTTATGGTCTTTCATGGGGTGACTCCTTCTGCAATTGCTTTGCACATTTCCAGGGGCTCCGAATTGACCCATTGCGCCAGTTCGAAGTCCTGCGTGATGAACCGTTGTTCGAGCAAGAATTTCTTCTGCGCGTCAATCGCATTCAGCCAGCGCGGCTCCAGGCTCAAAACCAGGCGATCCGTGCCCATGCTGGGCCCGTACGCGTTCGCTATCCATTCTTCGGGCGCACCTACTTCGCTGGCAAAAGTGCGGCGCGAATCGAAGGGGTGCTCACTCGCCCACCGCGCAGCGGACTGCAGTGCGAAGAGATAGCGGGCCACAACGTCAGGCCGTTGCCTGCACAGCGCGCCGTCCACGGTGAGTACGTTCGGAACCTGGTTGTTGATCTGCACTTCTGGATCGGTGTGAAAGCCGAGATCCGTTACGACATGCGCACTCAGCATGGCCGCGAGCTGACTGCCTTGCGCCCCAGACACGTAGATCGCGTCCACCTCGTTGCGCATCAGTGCAAACAGTTCAGCCTGCTGGCGCCGCATGCGCGCCGCACCTGACCACATCCAGGTATTGGCTTCTCTCTCAGTGCTTAGCGGGTCGATGTAACGCTCATGCACTGGTAAGCGGACGAGTTCGGCGTCCGTCAGTTCGAACCCAACGGTGCGCAATGCCGATTGGAAGCCGCGCAAACACATGGCTTGCCAAAAATCGATCTCGCCACCCGAACGGACAGGAAGCCCCAGCCTACGGCCTTTCAAATCAGCCGCGGACCGTATGCCAGAACCTGGCAAGGCCAGAATGGCCTGGTATTCCGGTGTCCATGCAATCCCGACCAAAGCGGTGTCCGTGCCCTGGCTGCGTGCCCAGATCGGCGGGATGTTGCCTCCTTGACGGAATAGCTGGGGCAGCTTGTGCGTGAAGTGCGAATGCATCGCCGACGGATCGTCGGATTGCTCAATCGAAAGAGCCTTTTGCCCGATGTCAGCCAACGCGTTTTCAAGTAGGCCGTTGTCCAGCGCGATGCCGGAGGCAGTCGGTAACGGACAACGGGTGTACCAAAGCGGATGCTCCACCGCTTTTAGGTTTGTACTCATCGCTTTCAGGCGGGGTTGGGCACGAAGGACTTCGGCGTGAAGGCGTACAAGCGGGCCGCATTGCGCCAGAACAGCTTCTGCTTGAATTCGTCACCGAGTTTTTCCGCCGGTGCAGAAAACTCCTCCACCAGGTTTCCGTGCGCGGCCTCGTCCTGGTGCGGCATATCGCTGCCAAAGACCATGAAGTCTGAGCCGAAGCGATTGGCCATGTACGCAAAGTCTTCCGATGGTTCAACGCTGACGAAAATGCGCCCTTCGTCAAACAGCCGGCGGCTATGCCCCTTGCCAGCACGTTCCAGCGCACCGACGGCGCCCAGAAGCCACTCGCTGCCTGTGGCCTCGAGGAAGCCCCAGCGCAGTTTCGGGAAGTCGATCGACAGTGAAGTTTCAGCCAGGCTGTAGAAACCGAACTGCACTGTCATGGGACCAATCAGACGCTTCATGCCGCCGGGCCAGAAAGGCTCCTCACCGCGGATGCGCTCCTGGGAAGAAAACACACTGCGCATCTTCGGGCTGCCCGATCCAACGTGCACGGATATCGCCAGGTCGTGGCGCTGTGCTTCTTCGTAGATGGGATAGAAGAGACGGTCATGCAGGGGACGGTCCCATTCCAGGCCGCGCACATAGATCGCCACTGCACCGCCCATGGCCACGACACGCTGAATCTCTTTCACCGCCAATTCCGGAGAGCGGAAAGGCACCATCGCCGCGTACAGCAGCCGGCCACCAGATTCCTTGTATTTCTCGGCCATGAAGGTGTTGTAGCTGCGCATAAGTGCAGCCTCGAGGACGACGTCCTCGCACAGGTTCAGGAGCGCAAACGTCGGGTGGACCACCTGGTAGTCCGTCTTGCGCTGATCCATGTCCTTTAGGCGAGCATCGGTCCCCCACAGGTTCTGTGAATCCAGCGAGTAGCTCTTTCGCAGTGACCTCGTGCCAACGGCAGGGGACGCTCCAAACACCTGGATTTGCTCATCAATCAGCCAGGCCGCATTGAACACGCCCAACGAGGTGTCTTCTGGTAGCGTGACCACAACCGGGCGGCGTGCGTAGAACTCTGGTTCGAGATAGGCCCAGGTTTGCTCGGACTCCATCACGTGGGCATCAGCATCAATAACAATCACGGCGTTTTCCTGAAGTTAGGTAGTTAAAACATGAAGAGAAACAACGGTCGGCTCAGCGCCCGTTGTCTGGGAGGTTTAGACAACCGGGGGCGAGTTCTGAACTTGCCATTGCTCAACTGAAATTCGCGGCACTTGAATCACTTGATGCGCGACGCTGTAGCCGCCGCCCCCGTGCATGCGCGCCACCAGATCTAGAGCCGGTGAATCGATGTAGCAGCGCTCTTTGTCCAGCACGGCCTCATCGCGAATGTGTACGCCCATCACTGAAGCCACCACGATCTTGCGATGAGCACCGATGTCCAGCACCTGCATGACTTGGCATTCCATAGCCACCGGGCAGCGGGCGATCCGCGGAACGCTGACCCGCGTACTGGTTGCAGTCTCCAAGCCTGCCACGTCGAGTTCGTTGGTGTCGGGGTCGAAGTCGATCGCCGTGACATTCATCTCGCCCAGCAGATCCTTGCTCACCAGGTTGACGACAAACTCGCTACCTTGCTGCAGGTTCCTATGCGTATCCTTGGCCTTGCCGTCGCGCGCCCCCACGCCTATGGTGATCACGGGGGGCTCGCCAGACATCAGTCCAAAAAACGAGAACGGCGCGGCGTTAAGTGTCCCGTTGGCGTTACGGCTGACCACCCAGGCGATAGGGCGCGGAACCACGACAGCCGTCATCAGTTTGTAGACGCTGCGACCGTCCAGCTCTGAGAATTCGAAGTACATGGCCGGTACGCTCAGCTTGCGGTGACTTCGCTTGTAAGTTCCAACGGCACGGTCCGCGCGTCGTAGCCGTATATCCATCGATAACGGTCCTCAACACTGGCCGCGGACCATTCGCGCTCGATATAGGCTTTGGCGATTTCTGGATCTGCAAGCTCAGGGTTATGGACTCTCCTCAGCTGTTCAGCCGAGCTGTTGACAATGCGGCCAGTGCGCGGGCGCCGCATGGCGTCGTAGACACGCAGTGCATGGGGAGAGTCTTCAGGTGTGGCAGCCAGACAGCGCGCCAATACCAATGAGTCTTCAATCGCCATATTGGCGCCTTGGCTCAGGAAGGGAAGCGTGGAATGGCAGGCGTCGCCCAGCAACGTCACGCCATCCTTGCTCCATTGCTGCAGAGGCGGGCGCACCATCAATGCCCACTTGAAGGGTGTCTCTATGTTGCGCACCATGTGCTGCACATGGGGATGCCAGCCTTGGAAATCATCCAGGCATTCTTGCGTCGTGCCCTTCTCTGTCCAGGATTCCACCCGCCAGTCATCGCGGTCCACCATGCCAATGAAGTTCAACAACTTGCCCTGCCGCACAGGGTAGGTCACGATGTGGGCAGTGGGGCCCAGCCACATGCTTCCCCCTGACAGATTGGTCGTGGCCTCGATGGCCTCAGCCGGAATCAGGCCTCGCCATGCCACACAGCCGGTGAACTGAGGTTTGTCCAAGCCGAACAGCTGTCCACGCACCCTGGAATGAATCCCGTCGGCGCCAATCAGGACGTCAGCCTCGGCACTACGGCCACCCGAGAAGTACGCCCGCACGCCGGATGCCAGTTGCTCAAACCGTTCAAACTCGTGATCAAGGTAAATCGCATCCGCCTTGGCAGCGTGAACCGCGTCTTGCAACATGCGGTGCAAGTCTGCCCGATGAAAAGTCAGGTAGGGCGCGCCGAACTGGTCTGCTGCGTTTCCACCGAGTGCGATGAACGGCCGCTTCTGACCGGTATTCCAGAGGTAGGTGTCCTTGCCCTTGCTTAAGGTTCCTCGCTCAAGCATGGCTGACTCCAGGCCCAGTTCCATCAGAACCTTGGCGCCGTTTGGCGTCACCTGCACGCCTGCGCCGACCTCGCCCAGGGCGGGGGCGCGTTCATAGACCTCTACGTCTATCCCTTTTTTCAGCAGGGCGAGTGCCGCGGCCAAACCGCCAATACCTGCGCCGATGATGATGACCTTGTTTGTCATTTGGAATGCTCCTTTTTTCTGTCGTGCTCTACCGTTCCCACAATCAGCATGGGGACACGTGCCCTGACTTGGGCGGCTTACGTTGGCTCTGTTTGCTCGGTTGTCGCGCAGACCAGTTACTGACTAGTTACTGCTGAGCGGCGAGGCCGCGCGATTTGATGAGGTTGCCCAGCTTGGCGCGCTCCTGCTCTATGAAGCGGCCAAACTCAGCGGCAGACTGCGGCGTCGGCTCGAACCCTGCCGCCTTCAGCTTGGCTTGTACGTCACGGTCGTTGACCGACACATCCACTGCGGCGCGCAACTTCGCAATCACGGCCGCAGGTGTATCTGAGCGAACCGCGAAGCCTTGCCAACCGGATACCGAGAATGATTGGTAGCCCAGCTCAGCGATGGAAGGCACATCGGGCATCAGTGAGCTGCGTGCCGTGTCCGCGCTACCCAGGACGTTGATCTTGGAATCGTCCTTCAGCAGGGCCGCGCCCCCTGCGTAGTCCAGGAACATCGTGTCCACTCGACCGGGCAGCAAATCTTGCATGATCGGCGCCACGCCCTTGAACGGGATGTGGACGATATCAACATTTGCAAGCTGCTTGAAAAGCTCCATGAACAGGTGATGTGGCGTCCCCTGTCCCGGGGATCCGTAGTTCAGTTTGCCAGGCTCTGCCTTGGCCCGTGCCACCAGATCGGCCACGCTGCGTATGCCTGACTTTTTGCTGGCGACCAGGAAGAAGGGCAAGCGCGCCGGCATGCCGAGCAGAGCGAATCCATTGACCGGATCGTAGGGTAGCGTCGCGTAGAAGTACGGATTGGTAACGAAGGTATTGGTCGTTCCCAGCAGCACTGTGTAGCCATCTGCTGGTGCCCGTGCAACCATGCCCGCAGCGATATTGGTCGACGCTCCTGGCCGGTTGTCGACGATGACGGGTTGTCCCAGCGCCGTACCCAGCCGCTGTGCCACCACTCTGGCGAGGATGTCAGAGCCCCCTCCCGCAGGGTAAGGCACGATCAACTGGATGGGCTTGGTTGGAAAGTCTGGCGAAGCAGCCGTTGCCGACGAGAGCGGCATGGCAGCCCAGGCCACAAGGACAATGACCTTGGAGATCAGGAATCTTCGAGCATAAGCAAACATCGTGGTACCTCTTTGTTTTGCGCGATCTACCTGGGCTTTGCTCGCCATCTGTGGCGGGCAAAATCAGGAATGAGGCTCGTCTTGTGCCCGACGAGTTGAAGCGAATGATCTTGCAAATTAGTGTCAATGTCAACTGTCTTGAAACTAATTTTCGATCTAATCCGGTAAGCTTGCGGGCAGCAGCGACGTCGGTCCTCGCCTCACTCTGGATAATCCAGGCCAAGGGCTGTACCCCTGCCCCATCTCAGGCATGGTTCCAACATTCACCGCAAACGGGTAACCTGCAGCAACCACATGAACGCCTCTCCATTGAATCTTCAAGAATTTCTTCCCTACAAGCTGTCCCGCCTGGTCAACGACATGAGCGCAGGCTTGATGCGCGATTACTCACATCGTTTCGGTCTGAATGTCTCCCAATGGCGAATGCTGGCGGCATCCGCACAGCTGCAGCCCACCAGCGTCACGGAACTCACAGAGTACTCGGGCATGGACAAGGTGACGGTCAGCCGCTCTGTGCGTGAGTTGGTCGATCGCAATTTGTTGTCTCGCGAACTGGACGAGCTAGACAGGCGGCGCGCGACGATCACCTTGACGCCCGAAGGCCAACGCGTCTACGAGGAGATTGCACCTGGCGCTGTGGCTTTTGAGGAAGCGCTTCTAAGCGTGCTCAAGCCCGCTGAGCGCAAGGCCTTCTCTTCCGTCATGGATCGGTTGCTTGACCAGGCTGCCGTGCTGCGGCAGACGACGTCCCGCCGTTTCCCACGGGGAAGCGGGCCTAGGTCGAGGCAATCAAAAGCTTGAGATAAACACACGGAGATCGTCAGCTTCTCGCTCCACCTGGACTCGGCTCTTGAATGCGCCGCGATCACGTCCTATCCAGAAAAGCGAGCATCCTTGGAGGCAGGTGATCTGAGGAATAAGACCCCTACCTGAAAGACGCTGTCCCAAGCGCGGGCATCTGGTCGTCGCCCCTTCAGGTGAGGAGGTCGCGCAGCGCGATTAAGCGTAATACGCGCAGTGCCTTGGAGTGCTACTTGCGCAAGACTCCGCTGACAGGGAGCAAGGGGACGGGACCTGCTCCACGTAATTTCGAGCGCTTGCGCCGCTTACCTTCACGATATCCGTGGTCCGACTGTTTTGAGGCAGAAGCGTCCGCTGGCATTGAGCAGCACACCGACCAGCAGCGGCCTGACAACCTGATTCGCACCATCCTCGAGGGAGTGCGAGACCCCGCTACGAGCGAGATTGGTTTCATGGATGGGTTTGGCGATGTGCTCTCTGATGCACAGATCGCTGAGCTGCCACCTATCTTCGTTCCTTCTATGGCCCGCAGGCGCCTCAGTGGGTGGATTTGCAGGCGCAGGTGGCCAGGGTGCGCGGGGGGCCTTGAGCCAGCGACTAGCAGGCTTGCTCTCGCCTGAGTTCTGTCATCGCCAGATACTGGAACTGCGCGTGGATAAGGATGTGTTGCAAAGACTTCAGATATGCATTGCTGCGCCGATCCTGTCTCGTCAGTCCCGGACAGCCGGGCCCACGCAGGGGTATGTATTCAAGTTGAACAAACCAATTTCGTGCAGTTTGGGGAGCGGCGTTGAGGCCGCTCCGAGAGTCATTCCACACTCCACCGCGTCCCCGGAGGTGATCTGACTTGGCTGCTATTGCGGTTAGTCGAGCTACAACCACTCTATAATTAACACAAAAGAATTACAAACGAACTTATTAAAGATAATTATTTTAAATTTCGGTTTATTTTCAAATGCACATTAAATATACGATCACATTAAAAAAACATCTGAGTATTTTGTTGCTCTTTCTAATACTATCAATATTTACCGTTTCTTGTGCATCAGTTCCTACCAGTCATTCATTTTCTTACGATTTTGAAGACAATCCGCAAGTAAGTTTATTGACATGGGAATACTCAGGAGGGCGTGTTGGTTTCACCGGCGAGCATACGGGATTGGGCAATTTCTCACACGGATTTAGTTCAGTTGGCGATGAAATGAAAATAAAATGGCTGGACAAAAGTTCAAATAAAGTATTTTATGCTTCGCTGCCAATTAAAAAAAACATGCCATTTGACTCAAATTACTCAGAAATAAGACTTACCTTCGATGAATCCAATTCGCCAGAAATATATGCATTTTACAGAAGCCCTAGCGCGCACAAGTATTTCAAATTCAAAAACCGAATTTACGTTGATAAACGTGTTAGAAAAATATTTCCAACTGTAGAAGAGATGAAAATAAATCCTTAGGATAAGCGATGGAAAATATACCCAACAAAAACTCTCTCCATCATCTGCACCCGCAAAGAGCTCTACCTCCCGGTACGCCTCGTCCATTAACTAATATAGAACTCAATGAACTTCAAAGAAATATATCGTACTCTGAAAATCTACCTACAAAGCCAAAAGCCCAATTAAATTTCATCCTTATTCAAGACGGCACTTGGAATAAGAGGGGAGATTTGAAATTATCTGGAAATGTAGCAGACACAAGTATCAATATGATTGGAGATCTGATCTCAGTCCTCAAAGATCCAACTATTGAAGTACGACATGAGAGAGGTGTTGGCTCGGACGGCCCCATAAGTAAATATGTTGCTGGCAGCATATTACCTACTGCGGAAATCGTAGCACAAGCGACTAGAGGATATAATTCATTAGTCGAGCAATTTAATACTTGGAAGTCCAAAGGATATGATGTACTTCAGACTAAAGTCACAAGTTTATCTTTTAGTCGAGGTGGTGCAGCGTTTCTCTTTTTTTCGGATATTCTCAACTCCAAAGGTATCCCTGATTTAAACTCGGCATATACAGTACAAGTAAATGGTGACGCAGACGGGACTTTTATAAGCGAAACACGCTACTCGCGCGACTTAGTTCCGCCGGGCGCAACCGATATTGTAGGAATTCTCGTTGACCCCGTAAAAAAAGGCGTGGCTGGCACGCCCACGCTTCGTGAAAACTTTAAGAACGGCTATGTTATTCTCGCCAAAGATGAGCATAGAGGAGCATTCGCACCTGTCATATTGAGTAATCCTGATAATCCCGATTCAAGAATTATCACTATAGATAGTGCAGGAGCTCATTCAGATTTAATTAATGGCTATGACTTGAACGGAATAGGAGCCGCAAACCTGCAAGTCATTCGCAACTTGGTCCTGAGCGAGGGAATACCAGTTGCACCAATTCCGCCCGGATACGAATATAAACCTGAAACTGCACGAGTTCACGACTCTGCTGTTGGGTTGTTCAAGGACGCATGGCTTCCCATGCGGGGAGAAGACAATCACTGGGATGAGTCGCCTCGTATTAGAAGAAGCCACGAGTCACAAACCGAGCAGCCAAGGCTGCACGCCGCGCCCGAGCCCACAACTGCAGGCTCGGGAACAATTCCAGCTGACGATTCAGGCCTAGCCGACAACTTCGGCCCTCCCCTCGACCCCGGTGTACCGTGGCCTCCCTTTATCACACCTGTCGAAGCGGTTGCGCCACCACAGGGGACTTCCCCACAAGCGTCAGGCTCAAGCAACGAAGTGCCTGACGCCGTGACTCCGCACCGTCCCCCAGGTTGGTCTATTGCCGATGCGGGTTCCAACGTCTGGACCGATGGTGGGCCGCATAACTCCTATGGTGAGATTGCGGACTCCAGCAACTACAAAGCGCCCCCCTCCATCAACGATTTGATTCCAGACTTCGTACCGGAGGCAACAAACGCATCACCCGCAGGCCAAGCGCCTTCTGCACCTGCGCCAGCTCTCATCCCCACGGACGAAACCCCGGCCCCATCCGCTCCTGAGCAATCCCCAACCCTACCTGGCGAAACAGGGTGGAGCGGCATTCCGCGGGGAAATTTGAACAATCCCTACGGATACACCCCCGACTTCACCGAACCCGAGGCAGCTGCTGGGTCCACTGAGTCCGCACAAGCCCCCGCACCTGAAGGCCAGGCTCCGACAGCCGTAGCCCCAGCCAGACCACTGACGCGCGAAGAGATTGCAGGACGCAATGCCCAGACAGCGGCGAGCACGTTCACCACCATGCTGAGCACCCTCAATGGTTGGGAGAACATGACTGCGGTGCAAAAGTCTGCTGCCATGGTCAGCGTGACCAACAGCCTGGCAGCGATGTCGGGCAACACCATCGGTCCTGCAGGCGCCAGCCTCAAACTCGGCAGCGCACTCGGACTGGCTGCCGCCTTGGAGCGCGGCGATCTGGCTTCAGCCGTGGTCAACGGCCTGCAATTGGTCGATACGATGACTCAGACCGCCACAGCTGCGGGCATCGTCTCGCAAGCCGGCGGCCAGATCCTGCCGTTTCTCAACCTGATCCTTGCTGTGCGCAGCGAAGAGCCCACGGCCATCGCCAATGCCGCCCTGGGCATGTACACCGCCTTCAACCCCGCATCGATTGCCTGGACCGGGCCAGTCGGCTTTGTCATCGCGATCATTGGCGTGGCCATCATGTCGGGCGAGCGTACCCCGATTGCGGGCTGGAGCGAATTCAGCCTGGATGAGAACGGACAACTGAGCCCGCGCACCACGTTCGACCAGGAAGGCGGCGGCAACTATTCACACAGCGCCACACAAAACCTGGTTACCAGCTTGCAGGGAATGCTGTCCAAGGTCCTAGGTGACGACGGCCAGCCCCTGTATGCCATCAACCCCGCGCGCTTGCCCCAGATCGGCTACTGGTACTCGCCCGACAGCATGATGTACCAAGGCGAGGGCGACAGCCTTCTGCTGCGCTGGGTCGAACCCAACGGAGAGACTGTGACGCGCTTCTACAATGGCAGGGGTGAGCGCGCTGATGGTTCGGGCGAGAACATCATGCAGGACTTCATCCGTCAGGTCGATGGCGCCATCGTGCCGTCCTGGATGCTCGAGGCCGCCGTGCCCGCGCACACAAGACACCTGGACCGAGCTGAAGAGCTCGAGCGCCAAGCCCAGGCGCTGCAAGATGAAGTCAGGCGGCTCGCGCCGAGCATGGGGCGCTCCGATGAGAGCAACGAAGGCGACTCCCTGGTACCTATCCCCAGCCCTGATCCTGTTCGCTACGAAGCCCTGGGCTCAGAAATCGATCGACTTCGTGCACAAGCCCTGGCCGAGCGCGACCAGGCCCGAGAGGAGTTGGCCCATATAGCGCGGCTCACCGAGTTAGGCCAAACCCCTGAGATCCACGAGGATGGCACGCAAAGCCTGCGCGTGCTCACCATCCCAGCGAATTCGGGTGCGGACCAGAGCACGGCCATCACCGAAGCTCCCCGCACCGTCTTGTTTGACCTGGATAACGACGGGTATTTTGAGCCCACGCAATGGATCGCACCGGGCCAGGCTTTGCTGGGCATTGATCTGAATGCGGATGGACGCCTGGACGGCCATGAACTGCTGAGCGGGGACCTGGGATGGCTGGATGCCAATCAGGATGGCCGGGTCGATGTGCGAGACCCGGCGTACCGGGCTATCGTGGTGTGGAATGACGCCAATGGCGATGGGCGGGTGCAGCACGGGACCCCTTCCACTGAACTTCCAGCCCTGCCGGGGGGAGATCAGGCGCCTGCTGGCTCGGAGTTGAGCAGTTTGAAGGACGCAGGCATCAGCGCGCTGGACTACGGCTCCGGCCAAGTCAGGGCCGAGCACACCGATGGCAGTGTCACCCCAGTGCCCGAGCAAGAGCTCAAGGGCGATCAGCTGGGAGTGAAGTTCAAGCCGCCTCAAAACGGAGGTCACGGCGTTGTTCGTGTCGACGAACAACGCGATGGAAGCGGTTCGGAGAAGCTCTGGGCAGAAAACATTGAGCCCCCGCAGTCTGCACCACCTCCCATCGCTCCGCCCCCTCCACCGCCCCCACCGGCACCGGTGCAGCCAAGCGCGCCAGCTCCAATTGCCGAACCTCCTCCTCCTCCGCACATCAACCGTGATCCTGTAGCCCAGGAAGATACGTTTAGAGGCGAAGAAGATCAGGCTGTGGCCATCGGCTTTCATCAGTTGCTGCAAAACGACTGGGATCACGACACAGCCATTACCGGCGATGTGCTCACCGTGACCGCCGTGGGTGAGGCGCAGCACGGCCGTGTCTCTCTTGAAGCAGGCTATGTGCTGTTCACGCCAGATCCAGACTTCTCTGGCGAGGCCTACTTCCGCTACTGGATCACAGACGGGCGTGGGGGCCATGCCAGTGCCCTGGTGAAGGTGGGGATCAATGCGGTCAATGACCCACCGGTCGTTGATGGAATCACCTTCGACACCGCACCCAACCGCTGGGCGCAAAAGAATTGGGAAGGCGATCTCTATATGTTCAAGGACCCTACGGTAGAGAGTGGGCGGGTGCTGGCGCATGACATTGATTCGCCCGGGCCCCTGAGGTTTGAGCTGGATAAGGCACCCGTCCACGGGCACGCGAGCGTGGATGCCAGTGGAGCGTGGACCTACCACACGGAGTTGGTCGATCCTTATGTGGGGCCAGATCCGTTCTGGGTGCTGGTCAAAGATTCCGAGGGTGGCGCATCGGTTGCCACCGTTGAAACTTCCCACGTGAAGGATCAGAAGGTACGCCTTCAGGACAAGAAGCCCAGGGGTTGGACGCCGCCGCCTCGCGCTGCCCACTTAGACAACTCCATGCAGGGCCCTGTGGTCATTGATCTGGGCGGAGATGGTTTGCAGTTGATCGATGCGGCTTCTAGCCCGGCGCAGTGGGACGTCAACGGGGATGGAGCCGCCGATCAGATGGGTTGGATCGGGCCGCAGGACGCGTTTCTTGCCCTGGATCGTGATGGTGATGGACGGATTACGCGCCTGGATGAGTTCAGCTTCATGGACGATTGGCCGGGCGCCAGGACGGACCTGGAGGGCCTGCAGGCGTTCGATACCAATGGAGATGGGATGCTGAGCGCTGAAGATGAGCGCTGGCAGGACTTTGGGCTGTTCCAGGATCTGAATTCGAATGGAATTCAGGATGAAGGCGAGTTCACGCCGATGGTGGACACGGGCATTGTGGCCATCAGTTTGACTGGGCAGGGTGAGGCGTTCGACATCAACGGGAACCTGGTGATGGGCATGACCACGGTGTGGATGGCAGATGGCTCCACGCGTGAGGCAGGTGATGTGATGCTGCGGGTGATCGATGGCGCCAAGGCGCGGGCGAACGCCTTAGCCTCATCCGCGCAGGAACAACAGGTGAGCCAACAGGTCGATCAGCTGCTCTCCGCCATGGCGGGGTTTGCGCCCCAGCCAGCGGGGGAGGTTTGCATGGCTGAACACTACCCCAGCAGCTTGAGGGTTGAATTGGCTGTGCCCTGTACCTGACTCGGGGTTGCATTGAACTGCCAAGCTGGAGCTTGGCGCTCCCAGGACAAAAGCCACTTACACGAGGTCACAACCGAGCGGTGGCGAAGGCCTCCAGGACCATGCCCCGCGATGTCTCGGTATTCCCTGGGAGCGCCAAGCTCCAGCTTGGCACTGCAGCGGTTGAAGGCATCCCTGGATGACCAACCCCATCTGGCCGGTGTTGTAAGCCTTCCTAGCCAGTCATCCCCGGAACCTGCTTGATGATGCGTGCATTAGCGGCTGATTCAGCGGCGATGTAGCGGCCAAAATCTGCCGCACTGCCGCCAGTGGGCACGTTTTCCGCGGCTTCTATACGTTGGCGAACGTCGGGGTCTTTGAGTAGCTTGTTCACTTCGGTGTTCAGCCGCTCCACCACAGAGGCAGGTGTACCCGCTGGCGCGAAAATGCCAAATACCGAGGCCAGATTGGCCGCGGGCAGGCCCAGGTCAGCCAGCGTCGGCACGTTGCGCATATTGTCCAGCCGCACAGGCGAGCCCACGGCGAGAGGTCGCAGCTTTCCGGCTTGAATATGGCCATTGATCGCCGGGCCTGCATTGACCGACAGCACTTCAAAGTGCCCGGCCAAGGCGTCGTTGATCTGCTGGCCACCGCCTTTGTAGGGGATGTGGGTGATGTCCACGCCCGCACCTGCCTTGATCTGCTCCAGCATGATGTGGCCTAGCGACGCAGGCCCAGAGGTCGCCCAGCGCAATGCCCCGGGTTTGGCCTTGGCTTGCTCCAGCAATCCCTTGAAGTCCTTGGCAGTGCAGGCTGAAGTGGCGAGCAACACCACCGGCGAAGCGATCACATTGACCACCGGCGCAATGTCTTTGACCGGGTCGTAAGGAACTTTGCCCAGATGGGGGCTGAGCACCAAAGGACTGATGGCCGAGAACACCAGCGTGTGTCCGTCGGGTGCTCCCTTGGCAGCCGTGTCCATGCCAATCGCACCACTGGCACCGGCCTTGTTGTCTACCACCACACTGTTGCCCAGCACAGTGCTCAGCTTCTCGGCCAGCAACCTGGCCATGTTGTCGGCGACGCCGCCAGGCGGGTAGGCCACTGTGAGCTTGATGGGCTTGGCAGGCCAGGACTGCGCTTGTGCGGTGCCATGGCCCAGGGCCAGTAAGCTCGCCAGGCCACCCATGGTACCCAAGGCGCGGCGACGCGACACCAAGGAAGAAATTTCAGAGGATTGAGTCGGGTTCATAGCCTCGAATTGTGAGCCAAAACGGCTTTCTTCGATGGCTTTAGGCCACCAGGGCACCGGGTCGCAGCCGCAAGTGGCAACACCCGGTGAGCATGCGTGGCCCGGATATGCCATCATCCATTCAACTGCTGCCCACTGCACACCATGCCTTTCTCGCACCTGCGATTCATGATGGCGTTTCTTGCGAACGCCTTCTTGATCGCCTGTCCGGCCTTGGCACAGACCGCACCCCTGTGCGCCAGCGACGGGCAAGCTGTACCACGCATGCTGCTCGAGCGCTTCATCAACGCTGATTGCGCAAGCTGCTGGAAGGACGGGGCCGCCAAGCCGCGCCCCGGTACGCTCGTGCTGGATTGGGTCGTGCCTGGTCACCAGGGGCACGAAGCTCCGCTATCTGCGGTCGCTCAGCAGGAGACCCTGGAAAGATTGAGTGTCCTCGGGATCACCCCGCCGGCAGCCAACGCTTCACACTCAAGCAAGGTAGCTGGCGGGCCCCATCGCTTGCGCGTCGCGCACGGGCTGGTCTTGAATGGGTACGTGGGTGCTTCGCTTCGCTTTGATAGCCCCGCTGCGCTCGCCAAGCCCCTTACCGGGTGGCTGGCGCTGGTGGAGCGTCTTCCCGCCGGCACGGAAGGCTCTCCCGTGGCGCGCACCCTGGTCCGCAACCTGCTCACCGAGCCCATCTCCCCTCGTCCCGCCGATGCTATGGGACAGTTCTGGCGAACCATGAGTGTCCCGGAAGGCACTGATCCAGATCGGCTCGCGGTGCTGGGCTGGGTCAGCGATTCAAAGGGGCGTGTGCTGTCTGCTGCGTTCTCGCGTTGTCCGCCACTTCGTTGACCGACTTCAACGAATGGTGCTCACTCAGGCAAGATCTTGGCGGCCTTTACCACCCTGGCCAGTTGCGCGCGATCAGTTTCCATGAAGGCCAGTGTTTCTTCCGGGCTCAGGGGTGCCACGATGGCACCGCGCTCCAGGAAAGCCTGGCGGATTTCAGAACCAGCCAGAGCAGCCTGGGCGCGTTGCGCCAACTGCGCCAGGACAGCGCCTTGGGTGCCTTTGGGCGCCATCACGACCTGATAGTCCACCGCGCGAAAGTTCGGCAAGACCTCTTTCACCGTGAGAACGTCAGGCCACTCGCGCAAGCGCTCATCACCATAGACGGCCAGTGCCTTGAGCTTGCCAGCTTTCAGCAGGGGCGCCGCTTGTGCCAGTGAGCTCGTAATGACGTCCACCGTGCCGGCAGCCACGTCCATCATGCCGGGCACGCCGCCTTTGTAGGGCACGCGCAGCAACTGCACGTCTGCCTCAGCGGCCACTGCGGCAATGCCGAGGTCGCCGTAATACGCATACGTATGCTTGCCAGGGCTTTTGCGGGCCATGTCCAGCAGTTGGCGCAAGTTGGACGCCGGAAAGGACGGCGCAGCCACGATGACCGCCTGGATCAGACAGGCTCTGGTGACAGGAACCAGGTCTCGCAAAGGCTGAATGCGGTTTTCCTTCATGAGGAATTCCTGATTGAGCATCAGGTTGCCGAAGGTGTACATCAGGGTCCTGCCATCCGGCGGAGATGAGGACACATGGGCAGTGCCCAGCATGCCGTTGGCCCCTGGTCTGTTTTCCACAATGTACTTGTCACCCGCTTGAGACGAGTAGGCTTCCGTGAACAGGCGACCGAGGATATCGGTGCTACCCCCTGGCGTATAAGGCACGACCATCGTCGGCTGACGTCCTGACTGAGCCCGTGCCCACCCGCTGGATGCGAGCGCGGCTCCGGCCAACAAGCCTTTGCTGAATGTTCTGCGTTCCATAGCCTTGCCTTTCAGTTGAGCCATTCCAAGCCGGGGCGTCCCGGGGCGTGAGGGCGTCCCGAGACCCTATCGCGTCACGCCGCGGAGCATCATTTGTTCAATTTCTTCTGGACCGTAACCTGCCTCGGCCAGAACTTCGGCACTGTGTTGCCCCAGAGTGGGCGGCGGACGGTAGCTTTGAGCAGGCGTGCCAAACCATTCGCTGGGCACGGCTGTTTCACGCACAGCCCCCACGCCAGGCACCTCTTCGTCTCGGAAGAAGCCTATATCGTTCAAGTGCCCGTCTTCCAGCAAGGTCTCGAATGTATGAGCCGGAAACACGGGCACATCGGCTTCCTTAAGCAATTGCTGCCATTCGGCCGTGGTTTTCTCAACCAGGTGTTTCTCTACAAAAAGATTGAGTTCATCCGCGTGCATGGTGCGGGCAGTGATGTCTTTGAACCGCGGGTCGGTGTCGTACAGATGCCCCATGCCCAGAATGCCGAGAAACGCCTTCCAATGGTGGTCCTGGTAGATCACGCAACACACTTGCGCGTCCTTGGTCCGAAATGGGCGCCGTGCCGAAGACATGAGCCTTGGATAACCAAACCCCCCTTGAGCGGGCTGGTACTTCTGGCCGTAAAGATGATCGCCCAACACGTAGGGCACCATGGTCTCGAACATGGGCACATCCACGCGTTGACCCTGGCCGGTTTTCTCACGGGCGTACAAAGCCGAAGCGATGACACCAAACGCGTAAAGGCCCACAGAGCGGTCCATCAGATTCAAGGGCACAAACCCGGCCGATCCGTCAGCGCTGGCAGCGCTCATGGATGCAGTCACACCAGCAGCCGCCTGAATCAGGTCATCGAACGCAGGGGAGGGCGCGTAGCGCCCGCGCTGGGAAAATCCGAACATGCCGACATAGATCAGGCGCGGGTTGAGCGCACTGAGCGCCTCATAGGTCAAACCCAGGCGCGCCATGGCAGCGGGACGCACGTTGTAGGTCAGCACATCAGCCGTTTTGACCAGGCGGCGCAGCGCCTCCAGACCCTCGGGTTTCTTCAAGTCCAGAACAAGACTGCGCTTGTTGCGGTTCACGCCCAAAAAAATAGGCCCCATCTTGCGATCGCCCATGGGGCCAATGGCACGCGTCTTGTCGCCATCAGGCGGTTCGATCTTGATGACGTCGGCGCCCAGATCTGCCAGTTGCTGCGTAGCCGAAGGGCCCATCAGAACGGCTGTGACGTCGATGATCTTGACGCCGGCCAAGGGGCCGGAAAGAGAATGGCTGGATTCCATCATGAAACGCAATGAAGTACGTGAAGGACCTGTACGGTCCTGAGATCGGGTGATGAATCCTGCGGCATGTACAAGCTGCTTGCGCAAAAGAAGTTCTATTAAACGAACAACATGCTAACAAGAATTCCCGCATCTGGGAAGAGTGTAAATACCCGTGCTGTGATGCGCGGCTTGGTATTCGCTGGGACCGCCGAGCTCCTGCTCGGCATGCGGGCCATTCCTCTGGCGCAGCGATGACCAGTGCCCCTGGCTCTAAGCAGCACTCAGGCATGCCCTGGAACTCAGCAATGCCGAGCAAGAGCTCGGCGGCCCCAGCCAACTGCCAGCTTACGAATCAGCGAAAGTAATCGATCAGATCACGCTCAAGACCGAAGCGGTCGCCGCGGTAGATGCTCACGGCCACGTAGATGACGCGCCCTGAAGCATCACACACCACGCGCTCGGCCCGAGCCGCCGGCGCCGCCATCGGATAACCCAGCGCAGACGCGGCCTCAAAATCAGTGGGCACCACGGTGACCCGCTCACGCGCCATGGACAACGGCTGCCCGTACTTGCGCACCAGTTGTGCCAGTTTCTGCTTTCCTTCAGCGCCTTTTGGAAAACGCTTATACAGATCCTCAGCCACATGCACCGATGCCAGACCGTAGACCAGTTCGCCATCGCGGTCGAGTTTGCGGATGTGCACATAAGGGCCTTCATCGCGGCCAACTGGCCAGCGCCCCCTGGGCAGCCCGGCCACGCGTTCCCTGGAGATCAGAACCACATTGAACTCAGGGCGACGCTCTTCCACCGCGGTCATGTAGGAGACTACAGGACCGTCCATGCCATTGCCATTGCTCTGGCTTTCCGGAGGCTCATAGGTCACGAAGGTGCGGCGCCCTCGCTGGCTGGAGATCAGCCCTTCGTCTGCCAGAATCTGGAGTGCCTGCCGCACCGTGACGCGGCCAAGCCCATAGAGCTCGGTCAACTCCTGCAGACTGGGGATGGTCTCGCCGCTGGCCCACTCGCCGCTGAGGATTCGGCTGCGCAGCAAACTGGCCAGCTGCGCATACAGAGTCGTGGCACCCAGTGTGAATTGGGGCGGCTGCTGGAGAACAGATGGAGAAGGCATGGCAGAAACCCCGGCGGTCCGGTTGGCAAAAGGAAAACGCGTCGCGAAATTCTACGTGGCCGCCTTCAATGAAGGCGACTCGCTTCTTCGCAACGCATCAGAATCATGAACAAATCGACAGTCAAGGCCACAAGGCCCGCTGAAAAACCGATAGTGCCCGAAATCAAATGACTTCAGGTTTTTCTGGCAACTCGATCTTGACCTCAATCACTTCCAGGTCGTCCTGTCGCTCCAGATTGACCTTGATGTCTTTCGGATCGATCTTCACGTACTTGCTGATCACAGCTACCAGATCGCGCTGCAGGGCAGGCAGATAGTCCGGTTCGGCAGAGCGGCCTGAGCGCTCATGCGCCAGAATGATCTGAAGCCGCTCCTTGGCAACACTGGCGGTTTTTTTCTTCTCGCCGAGAAAAAAAGAGAAAAAGGACATGGTCTCACTTTCCTCCGAAGAGGCGCTTGAAGAAACCGGGCTTCTCGGCGTCAACGAAACGCATAGGTTTCTCTCCGCCCAAGAAGCGCTCGATCACGTCGGTGTAGGCATCAGCTACGTCCGTACCTTTCAGGTGGACGGCAGGCAAACCCTGGTTGGAAGCCTGAAGAACGGCCTCGCTCTCGGGAATGACACCAATCAGCTTGATGCGCAGGATGTCCTGGATGTCTTCCAGGCTGAGCATCTGCCCGTCCGCCACGCGGTTGGGGTTGTAACGTGTGATCAGCAGGTGTTCCTTGATAGGCTCCTTGCCTTCCATGGCACGCTTGGTCTTGCTACCCAGCATGCCGAGAATGCGATCCGAGTCACGAACGCTGGAGACTTCGGGGTTGGTGACCACAATGGCTTCATCAGCAAAGTGCATAGCCATCAATGCGCCGGTCTCAATACCCGCTGGCGAATCGCAGACGATGTACTCAAAACCCATTTCTGACAGGTCTTTCAGGATCTTTTCAACGCCATCTTGCGTCAGCGCGTCTTTGTCTCGCGTCTGGCTGGCAGCCAGCACGAAGAGGTTGTCGCACTGCTTGTCCTTGATCAAAGCCTGATTGAGGTTGGCTTCGCCCTGGATGACATTGATGAGGTCATACACGACGCGGCGCTCGCAACCCATGATGAGGTCCAGATTGCGAAGACCCACGTCAAAGTCGATGACAGCGGTCTTGTGTCCAGCCAGCGCCAGACCTGAGGAAAAGGCAGCACTGGTGGTCGTTTTGCCTACGCCACCCTTGCCGGAAGTCACCACAACGATTTTGGTCATGCGTGAAAAATCTTTCTGAAAATCAACCCGGATTCAACCGGACAACAAGGGGTTTTAGAAGTTTTAGCCGGAAATAGCGGTAACGATGAGTTTGTCAGCCCCATCATCGCTGGCCAGATGAATCTGAGCGGCGCGGCCCCAGACTTCAGGTGCCAACGGACTATCGGTAGTGCGGTAGACACCGGCAATCGAGATCAACTCCGGATTCATCTCCAGCGCAAAAATACGTGCGTGTTGATCTCCACGCGCGCCTGCAATGGCGCGGCCGCGCAGCGGCGCATAAACGTGGATATGACCATCGGCGATCACTTCAGCGCCTGGATTGACCATGGCCATGACCACCAGATCCCGCCCACGGGCATAAACCTGCTGGCCCGATCTTACCGGACGATCGATCACGAGGGCTGAAAGCGGAGCCTGGGCAGGCTCTGCCGGCGGCACAGCGGCGTCCGCACTGACAGGTGAGGGTGCCGATGCCACCACGACCTCAGCTTGCGATTGAGGCCTGGGCGGTGGCGCAGTCTCCGCTACGGGCGGGCGGCGCGGCACGATGGCCTCAGCGGTGGGTACCAGCCCCACCTTGATGGCCGCTTCCATCTGCGCAGGACTACCGCCTCTGACCGAAAGCGGTCGCAGCCGGTGCTGCCGCAGCAAAGGCAGCAAGGCATCGAAATCCAGCACAGCTTCCGGCTGCTCAGCCTTGATCGGAGCCAGATCGATGATCAAAGCATCATCATCGAAAAAATCTGGAATATCGCCGAAACGCGCGGCCATTTCGCGCTCCAAAAGTCCTAAATCGGACGATTTCAGCAGCAGAGCAACGAGGGGAAGGCTGGCGCTTTTGATCTCGAAGGAGGCAGGGACATTTCCAGCGAGGGCGACAGGCATCCGTTGATATTAACACTGGAGAAAAGACGACCTTCGCCCAACCACCCGCGGCCTGACTGTTTCCGTGGATAAGTTCGTGGAAATTCCTGAAATTGACGATGGCGATGAGCCCCAAAACCTCGTTTTCAGGTTCATCTCCGGCGCCCCAAAGTGAGCTTTTGAACCTTGCGCGGCGCTTTTGAGTTGTCCCTGTATCTCTTATTGTTTTCTATATATAAATAGATCGTTGTAGTAGAGGCCTGTGGGTTTGTGGAGCTATCTGTTTTTTTCTTTAAAAATCAAGTAGTTAATGAAGACTTTGGGTTGTGTGCAACCTAGCCTGGGCTCCAAAGTCAGATAGGTACAACTTCCACCCTCGCCAAACATCTGTGGATAACTGTGACGTTATGCCAGTTTTATCCACAGGTTTTTCAGACGCGGTTCCAATGGTTGGCAAACGGCAGAGTCCGCACCCACGCGGCTGCACAAGCTCTCGACAACCATGCGGTGAGAGGTTTTGGTATTTCCTGGGAGCGCCAAGCTCCAGCTTGGCAATTCGGGGGTATCTGCAAACGCTGCAATGCCAAGCTGGAGCTTGGCGCTCCCAGGAGGAACAGCCAATGCAAGAGAGTGGCCGAGCGGTTGCAGAGGCGTCTGAGCGCCATGCCGCGAAGGGTTTTGGTATTTCCTGGGAGCGCCAAGCTCCAGCTTGGCAATTCGGGGGTATCTGCGAACGCTGCAATGCCAAGCTGGAGCTTGGCGCTCCCAGGATGAACAGCCGAATGCGAGAGAGTGGCCGAGCGGTTGCAGGGACTTCTGAGAGCCAAGTCGCGAGAGGTTTTGGTATTACCTGGGAGCGCCAAGCTCCAGCTTGGCAGTTCGGGGGGCATCTGCGAACGCTGCGATACCAAGCAAGAGCTCAGCGGTCCCAGAGGTGGCGGATATCAAGAAAAGCTGGGGGGCGCGCTTCTAGCGCGTCATGAACCACTCAAGGATCAGCTTGGCGACAAAGCCCAGCATCCCGAAGGCCAGGCCTAGAAAGATCACGAATGTCCCAAACTTTCCGGCTTTCGATTCCCAGGCCAGCTGCGCCACGATGAACACCATATAAAGCATGAACGCCCCCACACCAACCGTGAGGCCAAACCACGCAATCTGTTCTTCGTTAAAGCCAAACATAGTCAGTGATCCACAGCGCCTTGCGCTGGCCGCATTGCATAAAGCGCGGGGGAATGGGCCGAAGGGGACCTAGAACAATAATCAAAAGGCCGCGGAGCAGGCCATGCGCGGGCCACCGCGGAGCGGGCTTTGCCCGGCCGCCAGTGGCGTCCCCCGAGGGGGATGGCACCAAAGGTGACTCAGGGGGAGCGCTCATTCGGCCGCGGAGCAGGCCAAGCGCGGGCCACCGCGGAGCGGGCTTTGCCCGGCCGCCAGTGGCGTCCCCCGAAGGGGGATGGCACCGAAGGTGACTCAGGGGCGGGCTCATTCCAGAAGGCGTTCAGGCAGGTTGCTGGGATCCACCAGAGATCGGTACGCGTGCCAGCTCGCGTGTCCAAGCCAGGGGACGATCACGATCAGGCCCAGCATGCCCGTGGCCATGCCGATCATGCTCAGGCCCATCAGAAGCGCGGCCCACAAAGCCAGTGGAGCTGGATTGGTGAGGACGGCCTGCCAACTGGTCAGCACGGCTTGCAGGACGTCCACACGCCGGTCCAGCAGCAGCGGCATGGCCACCACGCTGGAAGCAAACAGGGGCGCCGCCATCAGGGCGCCCATGGTCAGCCAAAGCTCGAATAAATATCCACCAGGAGCCAACACCACGTGACGCACGAAATCCATCGGGGTGTGAACGGCCTGGGGTGCCATCAATGTGATCAGTGCCGCGGAGGTCAGCACCCAGCCTGTTCCCGCCAGTGAAAGCAGCAAGCCGAAGCGCACCAGGCTCCAGTACCCCCCATGCGCGGCATAGCGCGAATACTGCCAGCGGGTCCAGGTCGATGCGATGGTGGAGATGCCAATCGGCTCACCGCGCTCCAACGAGCGACTCAATGCATAAAGGCTGGTCGCCAGTACGGGGGCCACGACCAGAAATCCTGAGAACGCTCCGGCCAGCAACCAGAACTGATCGTGCGCCAGCCACAGCAGCATTCCACCAAACAGTGCCAGCACCAGCCCATGGGCGAGGCTCAAGCCGCCACATTGTCTAAAGTCGCGCCAGCCAAGCGCCAACCAGCGCAAAGGAGCACCCAGTTCGACGCTACGCACGGCTGGCAAGTGCAATGTGCCAGCAGGCGGGCGAGAGGGTAGGGGCGGAGGCTGATAGTTGGCTGGCACGATGGCCTCAGCTTAGCCCATTTCATGAACAAAAAAGCCAAAGCTCCGTTGCCGGAAGCTTTGGCAGAACTACTTCTTGATGTAGGTCAATTTCAGCGACGGTCTGGCGCTGGCCCACCATGGTGGTGAGGACCACCGTGTGGCCCGTGCCTTCCGTGCCGCTCATGTCGCAGTGATTCGGTGTCAAAGGTCTTTTGCTGCTCGGGGGTCAGCTGACCATAGAACACCTTGATGGACTCGCCGCGTTGACGCATGGCAGCCTGACGCTCGGTTTGCATGGCTTGCATGCGATCGATACGCTCAGGCGTAGTGAGCTTCTCGAAAGCTGCGCGGTCAGGGCGCTGTTTGCCGTCCCGAGCGGGCGGTTGCATGGCTGCAGCATAGGTAGTCCATGCACCTTCCTGAGCGGGCGTGAGCTTGAGTTTGGCTTTCAGCTCATTCATGCGTTTGGCGTGGTGCTCGGCCATGCGCTTGGCACGCAACTCCGGATTCTTGTGAGCGCGGCGGTCGCCAGCGGCGGGCCGGGCAGAAGACTCGCCAGCGGCAGGCATGCTGTTCGGGGGCGGGGGAGGCGTCTGGGCCAGAACTGCCGAGCCCAGAGTGGTTGCCAGCAAGCCGGCGAGGAACAGGCGTTTCGGATGATGGGTCATGAGAATTCTCCTTTCATGAAGAGAAAAAAGACCAGTGATAAAAACAATCTCGGCCATCAGGCGGTGGTCATGAACCCGTTGGCTTGAGATGTAGTGTCCGATCGCCGTGTATCTGATCCTTGCCTGGGTGATGAGGCTTTGTAAAGTTGGATGAAAAAACGATGTACTGGAAAGGCTGAGCTCGCCGAACTCAGTGCCCGGCCAGGTCATCAAGAATGGGGCAGTCCGGTCTGTCGTCCCCATGGCAGTTGTGCAGCAGGCTCATCAGCGTGCGGCGCATGGCTTGCATGCCTTCGATACGTGCCTGCAAGTCGTCGACATGGTGCTGGGCAATTTGCTTGACATTGGCGCTGGCACGGCCCCGATCGCGCCAGAGGCTGACCAGCTCAGAAATCTCTGCCATGGAAAAGCCCAGGTTGCGCGCCCGTTTAATGAAGCGCAGCGTGTGCACGTCCGCCGTGGTGTATTGGCGATAGCCGCTCTCGGTGCGAAGTACCTCGCCCAAAAGACCGAGGGATTCGTAGTGGCGCACCATCTTGGCCGACACGCCGGAGGCTCGCGCAGCATCACCAATGGCCACGGGAAGCGTGTCAGCCAGTGCTTTGTTCATGGTGCAACTCCATAGCCTTCACCCACTATGGCGGCTGCCAGTGTATCCCGGGGTTGCATAGACCCGACCTCTACCCGACCGGCCGTCAGATCTATGGTGATTTCAGCCTGTGGGTCGATGTTCTTGATGGCCCGAGTCACTGCTCGTTCACAGTGAGCGCAGGTCATGCCCGTGACGGAGAAAGTATGGTTGGCTAGGTTCATGGCATAAGCTCCTTGTAACTGGCCTCATTCTGAACCTTCCCACGATGGCAATGTCAAGTCCAAGGTTGTTCTTTGGATGTAGGGCGCTGCGGAGATTTGGAGATGGGCGCTCGAATCAGTTCACACCTTCTTAGCGAGTCAGCCATTCCGGATCAGGGTCCGGCAACGCAATAGCAGCAATCAGAGCCCTTGTGTAAGGGTGTGAAGGTCCGGCAAAAACTTGGTCGGCAGGTGCAGACTCAACGACCTCACCTGACCGCAGAATGAGCAAGTCATCACAGAGGCTTCGCACCAAGGAGAGGTCGTGGCTGATGAAAATCAGAGACAAGCTCATTTCCTGACGCAGCCCCTCAAGCAGACCGACAATCCGCGCTTGTGCAGACACGTCGAGCCCGGATGTCACTTCATCTGCAATTAGAACTTCGGGCTCAAGTGCAAGTGCGCGTGCGATGTTCACGCGTTGGCGTTGTCCCCCCGAGAGTTCGTGAGGATACCTACTTGCATAGCTGGAAGGAAGTCCAACGCGCTCTAAAAGAGCAGCTGCGATGCTCTCAGGCTTTCGCTTGTTCAGTCTGCCAAGCGCTTCGAGTGGTCGCACGATGCTGACCCCGACGCGTTTGCGCGGGTTCAGTGCGGACATCGGATCTTGAAAGACCAGCTGAACCCGAGCCCGGTAAGCAGTCAAGGCAGATCCAGTTAGTCCCATAATCTCCTGGCCATCAAACACGATGCTGCCAGCTTGCGGCGGCATGAGCAAAGTCAGTGCACGTGCAAGGGTGCTTTTCCCGCTGCCAGATTCCCCTATCACACCCAATGAGCCACCTCGCTCCAAGTTGAACCCAACGTTGTTCAGGATGGTCCTCGGTGCAAGCTTCTGATGTCCTCGACCCGCGCTGGGGACATCCAAACGAAGGCCATTGACTTGTAAGAGCGGGAGGGTCATCGCGTGGCCTCCAGAAGGTCAAGTTGTTCGGCCTCCGCCATCAGCCTTGCAATAAGCTCGTCGTCCACAGGCCGGAGCTTATGCCCGGGGCGATCGAAACGAGGTGTCGCAGAAAGCAGTGCTCTTGTGTAGTCATGCTGAGGGTTGGCATACACGTCCGCAACCGCTCCCTCTTCGAGAATGCGACCTGTGTGGATGACGCTCATGCTGCGTGCAAGCTTTGCTACAACGCCAAGATCGTGAGTGACCAGCAGCACACCCTGTCCCTCGCTCGCAAGCTCCTGAATCAACTTGAGCACTTCCTTTTGCACCGTCACATCCAGTGCAGTTGTGGGCTCGTCACACAGTATGAGCTGGGGCTTACAAGCCCAGGCGATGGCAATAACTACTCGCTGGCGCATGCCTCCCGAGAGTTCATGGGGGTATTGACTGAGCACACGCTGCGGGTCGCGCATATGTACCCGCTCCAGAAGTGCAAGCATCTCGCGCCTTAGAGCGTCCCCGCTCAGGCCGCGATGTCGACGAAGAACATCGGCAATTTGGGAGTCAATGCGACGCACCGGGTTCAAAGCAGTGAGAGGGTCCTGAAGAACCATACTGACCATCGTCCCGCGCACGCTGCGCCATTGCCGCTCGTTCCAGTGCGTCACGTCCTCGCCCGCCAATCGAATGCGACCTTTCACTATGTAAGCGTTACGCGGGAGCAGGCCGGTGGCCGCTCGCGTCACCATGGACTTGCCGCCTCCGGATTCACCCACGAGCGCGTGCACGCTACCCGACCCTACGGAGAGATTGACTCCGCGAAGCACGCGACTTACTCGGCCGGCCGTGCGAATCTCCACGTGGAGATCTTCTATTTCAAGAACAGGTTTCTCGTTCATCCACGCACCACAGGGTCAAGTTCCTGGCGCAGGCCGTCGCCGAGCGCGTTGAGGCCTAGTACGACAACCATTGTTGCCAATATGGGAAGCACCATCAAGGACGGAGCCTGGTTGACGTACAGACGTCCTTCTCCGAGCATCCCGCCCCAGGTTGAGGCGCCAGAAGCAACAGATAGACCAACAAAGCTAAGAATCGCTTCAACAACGACCGCGATCCCCATCTCCAGGGTAATCAAGGTGATGAGCAGTGGCATGACGTTGGGCAGGACTTCGGATATCAGGATCCGGAGCGGGGACATACCGAGCATGCGAGCAGACGTCACGTAGTCCAAGGCGCGTTGTCCTTGGGTTTCCGCGCGAACCACACGGGCAAAGCGGGTCCAATCCACGACTGCGATGGCGATCACCACGGAGGTCAGACCGGTGCCAAGCAGAGCCACTAGAACAACGGCCAACAGGACAGGAGGGAAGGCCATCCAGACATCAACCAATCGTGAGACGACGGCATCAATTCGTCCTCCGAAATATCCAGCAGCGGCGCCCAGAGCGGTCCCTGCGAGCGCGGCCAGTAAAGTGGCCGCTACTGCGACTATGAGCGCGGTGCGAGCGCCCCAGATTAGCCGAGAAAGCACATCCCGTCCCAGATTGTCGGTGCCAAGCCAATAAGGGGTCTTGCCTTCCTCGGCTGGCGGTGCTGCTGCAGACCAGGCTGGAGGCTGAAGTTGCGAGAGGAAGTCCTGCTCCATCGGATCATGGGGCGCAATCCAAGGCGCAAAAAGCGCGCTGAAAACCAGCAAAGCCATGACGATTCCGCCGACGACAACGCGGGGGTTACGCACCAGGCGAGCTACAAGCGGTACAGCAGCGCGGCTCATCGTGGGGCCCCTCTAAGTCTGGGGTTCAGTGCAAGGGTGAGAGCATCCACTAAAAGATTGATCGTGATGAATAAGACAGCGAAGGTCAACACCAGGCCTTGAATCAAGGGCAGATCACGAGCAATGACCGCATTGATGGCCAGGCTGCCAATCCCGGGGTAGCTGAAAAGGCGTTCGATGAGCACGGTCCCGCCAAGTAGAAAGGCGAACTGGACTCCCGTGATCTGAAGCGCAGGCGTGACGGCATTCGGAAGGGCTTCAGTCAGTAGGACGCGGGATACGGACAGCCCCTTTAGACGAGCTAGAAGAACGTAGTCGGACGAGAGAGCTTCACGCATGGATGCCTTCAGAACGCGAGCGATGATGGCGGCCACAGGAAGGGCCAGAGCCAGTGAAGGGGCAATCGAGTGTTGAAAGACCGAAGAAGTAACGTCCCATCGGCCACGCAAAAAGCTCTCCAGAAAGACGAAGCCCGAGCGAGCTTCAAACTGCAGAAGGGGGTCGACCCGTCCGGATATTGGAAGCCACATCCATACAACGCCGAACAGCAGAATGAATATGAGGCCCCACAGAAAGTCCGGTACTGCCTGCACCAGAGCTGCGACACCATCGATAGCAGACGACATCCAGCGACCGTGGGTTGCGGCCGATACGATGCCGGCCAGGCCCCCAGCAGCTACGGCCAGGAACAGGGCGGTGAAGCCTAACTCCAGCGTAGCGGGAAGCCGCGAGGCAATCAGGGAGACAACCTCCTGACGCTGACTGATGGAGGTCCCGAACTCACCCTGCAGCGCCTGGACGATCCATAAACCGTATTGCTCCGGGATAGAGCGGTCTAAACCGTAGAAGGCTCTGAGTCGTTGGATATCCTCAGGACCTGCTCCCGGCGGGATCATCATGGCGATGGGGTCCCCTGGCACCACGCGCATCAACACGAAGACAACAAGGCTCACGCCCAGGAGCGTGAGCAGGATGTGTACAAGACGGCGCAACCCGATCCCCTGTGACGGTCAGCGTCGTGGCGCCCAGAGCTTGACCTTGGAGTTCTTCTCGTAGGCCATTCCCTTGGGGTAGCTGATCAGCTCGAGTTGCATTCCCCACGGTGTGAAGATGTAGGTAATGGCCTGGCCGGCCGCCGGGCCTTCCTTGACTTCAAACGGCCCGAGAAGCGTCTTGACGCCTTGAGCACGAGCTTTGTCGACCGCTGCCTTCAAATCATTGACGTAGAACGCGATGTGATAGCCCGCATGGTCACTGTTTCTAGGGCGTTCGCTCTTCTGGTCTGGTGCGCTGTATTGAAAGAGTTCGATGTTTGAGCCATCACCACAGCGCATCAAGACAATCTCCTTGATTTCAGCGCGGGGGTGCACGTCAAGGAGGTCTTGCATCAAGTTGCCTTGAGGGTCGGCTATCGGTCCGAAGCTCATCGCCTTCTGGCAACCCAGAACTTCCTGAAAGAAATTCACTGCCTGGGTGATGTCCGGCACCGTGAACCCCACGTGGTCGATGCCACGAACGCCCGGTAGTTTTTTCTGGCTTGCGTGGGCGCCACCAGAGAGGAATGTTGCGGCCATCAAAAGGCCGCCCAGAATGCTTTGAATTTTCATGGTAGCGTCTCCAGATTCAAGAACGACCGACGGTTTGTGGCAGCACGAAGCCGGCGCCATGCGGCGCGAATTTCAGGCCCTTGCGGAAGACCACGGTCTGGCTGTACTGGAACAGTGGGATGACCAACGCTTGCTCCGCGATGTACTTGTCCACCGCCTTGTAGCCTGCGAGACGCTTGGCCTCATCCTTTTCTCCCCAGAGCGGTGCGATCTTCCCGTCCAGCGTCTTGGGGTCTTTCCAGGCCGAGTGTGGTGAGTGACTGAACATGGCAAATCCCGTGGAGGTTGACGGGTCACCAATTGAATTCCCCCAGTTGTAGAAAGCAGCTGGCGCAAGCTTGTGCTGGGACCGCAACTCGAAATGCTTGGCGACTTCGTAGACCTCCAGCTCCACCTCTGCACCGATGGCCTTCCACATGCCCGCGATGGCTTGCATCACCTCGAAGTCTTTAGGCTTGAAGCCGCGCGTGGTTTGCACCTTGAACTTGAGCGGCTTACTGCGTGTGTATCCGGCCTCCGCCATCAAAGCTGCGGCACGCTTAGGATCAAAAGGAGCCTTGATGCTGGCGTCGTAGGCCGCGTAACCCTTTGCTTGCAAAGTGTCGATGGGTACGACGTGACCTTTCAGAAGTCGCTCGGCAAGCGCCTTTTTGTCAATGGCGAGCGCTAGTGCCTGACGCACTTTGTCATTCGTCATGGGCTCGACGTTGGTCAGGAAAATCATGCCGATATCTGAGACGGGCGCAATGCTGGCAGTAAAGCCTTTCGCGCGCAGACGTTCGGCTTCTTCGTAAGGAACCTCGAGCGTCAGGTCAGAGCGTCCAGATTCGAGCTCAGCAACGCGTGCCGAGGGGTCGGTCGTGAACTTGATCACCACGGTCTCGAAAGACGGTTTTGGACCGAAATAGTCTTTGAACGCACGAAGGCGCATGTGTGAGCCCTGTACGAACTCCTCGACCTGGTAAGGACCGCAGCCCACTGGCTTTTTCTCGAAACCTGAGGCGCCGACCTTTTCGTAGTAAGCGCGAGGCAGCACGTAGCCCGTCAAGAAAGCCATCCATTTAAAGAACGCGGGCTCAAATTCCTTCACGTCGGCGATGACCTTGTCGCCTTGCACACGCACGTTTGCGATCTTGCTCCAGACAAACTGGATGGGGTTGCCAGTTTTAGCGTCCCCAGCACGACGCAACGACCAGGCCACGTCCTCGGCGGTCACTGCACTGCCGTCATGCCATTTGGCACCGCTTCTCACGGTCAGACTGATTTGAGTCTTGTCGGCATTCCAACCCCACGCTGAGAGAAGGTCAGGTTTGAGTGTTAGATCAGGATTCTGGTCAATGAACTGCGAGAAGACTGCTTTGTAGAGCGACTGAATCGTAGGATTGACCGCGGACGGACCTACTGTGGGATCCCAGGAGGGGAGGTCTACGTTGTATGCGATCGTCAGGGTGTTCTGCGTCTGAGCGAGCACTTGAAGTGGGCCGGCGCTGCCAAGAGCAGCAAGACTCAGTCCGCTGTAGCGTAGGAAGCTTCTACGGTCGAATTCGGAATCTACGAACATGCTCATCTCCAGATTGATGGGTATTGGGGGGGACGCGAAAATCTTCTTATGTGCAGTCATCGACGACTGCAGTGACTTCAATCTCGACGAGGGCTTCGTCGTGCATCAGGGATGCAACTCCTACGGCGGTCATGGGAGGGAATTCCCGGCCGATTTTTTTGCAGTAGGTCATCGCGATAGCGGGCAACTGCCGCTGGTACTCGCGCTTGTCCGTGACAAACCACGTCATGCGCGTGATGTGTTCCGGGCCGGCACCGGAGTGGGAGAGCAGAGCGAGGATGTTGTCGAGTGCCTGCCCCACTTGGTCGACCAAGGCGTCCGAAACGAAGTTGCCTTCTTCGTCCCAGCCCACTTGCCCAGCAAGAAAGATATGCCGTCCACTGGCGGTAACTCCACCCACATGGCCGATGGGCCTGACCCAGCCAGGGACTTCGATGAGGCGCTCGCGTTTCATGCGGTTAATCCCAATTCTTGGAGTTGTGCACCAAGCGCCAATCCCTGGGCATCACGCAGCGCGGCTTCTCGCAAGGAGCTGAGCGCTTTCCCAGCATCGGGGCGACCAGCAAGCTCGCGTGAAGCACGCATCAGAACGTCAAATCGACCGGTGCCGCGGGCGTGTGTGTCGCTGTAGCCTTTGATAAGACGTCTGCAGCGAAGCAACTCCAGCGCCAGTTCGAGGTCTTGGGGCAGGACCCGATGTACCTCGGCAAGCCACATCTCCAGATGAGCTTTCTCCTCTGCATGGCGGCGGCTGCCACGGCGCCAACGTCGCATGCTGGCCATGAATCTCAATTGAAGATGGCCGCGAAGAGTATGAGTTTGGATTCGGCGACTCTTGTCTATCAGTGGAGCCAACCTGTTCTTCAGCTTTTCGGACTGATCTAGCCAGTTCGCCAGGCCACGGGGCAGCAAGCCCATGATTTCTTCAAGCCTGGGATGGAAGTACTCCTCGCTGCCAACCACATCACCTGCCTTGGCTCCTACTTCTCTGCGCAAGCGTGCGGCACGCTCACCGCGAGTCTTCAGATCTGCAACGCGTATGACGTCGTCGTAGCTCATGGCCACAGCGATCCAGCGTGCTGCTTCGACGGCCAAGTCCTTGTTGACTGGGGCCGCATGCGTCGCCAGTATGTGGGCCACGCGATCCAGGTACTCATGCCCGTAAGCGACGTCTTGATAGTCCACGACGCGTGCTATTCCTTCTCCCAGCCAATTCCACGCGACTTGAGGAAAGTCGCGGCGGATGCGGTCCAGAAGGGGCTGGAGGTTTGGGCTCGCTGCAAGCTCTGGCAAAGGTCGAGCATCAGTGAGCATCGGATCCGCTGGGGGCGGGGGTGGTTCGCTGCGTTGTGCGACACCGACCGCAGCGCGTAGCGCAGCGATGCTTGGCTTCACGCCCACGCCGCTTCGCTCCACCACTGCTTCGAAATCAGAGACGGAAAAGGGGAGGGCTCCGCTCCCTGCGAGCGCACCGAATAGGCTTGCAGAGATAACGCTGCCCTGGCTCACAGCCAGCGCCTGCATGTCATCGATGACGAGCTGGCGCGCCTGCTTTCTCACGATGTCAAGCACAGCTTCGCTATTGGCCACCCCATTGCCTGGGACCATTTTTTCTTCCACCGAGAAGGTGCGGTGGCTGCTGGTGATAACGGTGGTGCGCTCTGGTGTGACAAATCCTCGCTGTACAGCGCGTCCCGCCTCCATGAGCTCGGCTGCGATCAGCACATCGACATCGCCGGGCACCGCCATCTGGGCCATCACGGGCCGCAGTCCAGGTGTGGGCTCGACCAGTTCGATGTAGTAGATGGTGGCGCCGGTGCGCTGCGCAACGCCGGCTACCGAGGTGGACTGGGCGGTCCAACCTGCGTGCTCGGCCAAGTCCACGATCCAGTCCACCAACACGCCACCGCCTTGACCACCTAGAGCCAGGATAGCCAGGTGGATGGTGCGGGGTTTCAGAGGGTTCAGCCGGCTCATTTCAAGGACTCCAGCGGGAACAGAGCGCGCTCAGAGCGCGCGCGCCACTGACGTGCCTGCAGCCAGCCCACGATGTGCTGGCGGAGGCTGTCCCGCCAACGTTCGAGGCGCCCCGGGTTGTTGACCTTGGTGGCCTTGTAGAACGAAGGGCAAAGGACAGCGGCGTCGGCGACCTCGCCGCAGTGACCGCAGGCCACGCAGTGTTCATCGACACTTGCCACTGGGTCTGGCTTGAGCGCATCGCCGCTAGGCGCCAGCGTAAGACTCGGGCACCCTGAAACGCGCATGCAGGCGTGGTCACCCGAGCAGACGGCGGCGTCAACACCAAAGCGCTCCTTGAGGACTCGCTCGCCCGATTTGATCGCCTTGGCCTTTGCAGGCTTTTCACGTCGCTGGCGATTTAGCATGCACTCGCTCTGCGCAATGACTACCTTAGGACCAGATGTGGGGGTGCTAAGGGCTTCCGTGAGAGCAGCACGCATACCGTTCACGTCGTAGGTGTTGGTGAGCGTTCGTACCCAGTCAACTCCCACACCGCGAACAGCTCGCTCAATGGCGTGCATGGTGCTGCGATTGGGGTTGACTGAGCGTGACGAAGGAATGTCTTGCCCACCGGTGGCCGCCGAGTAGTTGTTATCGACGATCACGAACACGTTGTCCTGCTTGTTGAACACCGCGTTGGCGATTCCAGATGTCAGGCCGTTGTGCCAAAAACCTCCATCGCCCATAAACGCGATCGCACGTTTGGAAGCTCCGAGTTGTGCACCTGCCGCGAAAGCTGAGGCACTGGACCCACCAAGGCCATAGCCCATGGTTGTGGCGCCCAGGTTGAACGGAGGCATGATGGAGAAAAGGTGGCAACCGATGTCAGCCGACACGTGGTGCATGCCCAGCTCTTGCTCGACCAACTTGAGTGAAGAGAAAATGGGACGCTCGGGGCAGCCCACACAGAGACCAGGCGGACGCGGTGGCAGCAAGGGCGCAAGCGCGACCGCTGCCGACAAAGGGGCTGCCACAGGCGCCTGATCCACGCCCTCGTCTACAACCGCGCGGCGAGTTGGCATCGCGAGTGCGACTGGCTTCGCGAACGCCGCAGGGTGATGCCGTTCCAGGAAACCGCGCACGCCCTTCTGCAGCACGTCCACCGTGTAGTCGCCGCCCATCGGCAGCAAGTCTTTGCCGTGTACGGCGGTGGCCAGTCCTTGGCGGCGCAAGATAGTGTTGAGATTCTGTTCAAGGTAGTCAGGCTGACCTTCCTCGATCATCAGCACTGCTCGCTTGCTTTGGCAGAAACGGACTACCTCCTCCTCAATCAGCGGGTACGCCACGTTAAGGATGTACATCGGTACCCGAGTGTTTCCAAACAGGTCCGCTTGATCCAGATTCTTCAGCGCCCGCATCACGTTGTTGCTCATGCCACCGAGCGAAATGATGCCAATGTGATCAAGATCCCCCTCAACAAATTCGTTGAGCTGATGCTGCTGTATGAATTGCACCGCTGCGGGCCAACGTTGCTCTAGCTTCTCCTTCTCGTGAAGGAAGGAGGCGGGCGGAAGAACAATTCTGTTGACGTCGCGAGTCGGATTTTCCAGGGCGTCTTTGAGGGTAAACCGAGGGCGCTTGTTCTCGCGCGTGATGAAACTTCCGTGCAAGTGGCACGAACGGATACGCAACTCCAACATCACAGGAGTGTTCGTAGCCTCTGACAGTGCGAAGCCGTCGTGGACAGCCTGGACAATCGCTGGCAGGTTAGGCTTGGGGTCGAGCAACCACATCTGTGACTTCATCGCGAAGGCGTGGGTACGCTCTTGCATGATGGAAGAGCCTTCGCCGTAATCCTCCCCTACGATGATCAGCGCCCCCCCGGTGACGCCTCCTGATGCCAGGTTGGCGAGTGCGTCCGAGGCTACATTGGTGCCTACTGTGGACTTCCACGTGACCGCGCCTCGCACGGGGTAGTTCACCGATGCTGAAAGCGCGGCGGCCGCAGCGGCCTCGCTGGCCGCAGGCTCGAAGTACACGCCCAGTTCGTTAAGAATGGGTTGGGCGTCGGCCAGTACGTCCATCAGGTGCGATATCGGCGAGCCCTGGTAACCGGTGACGTAGCTTACTCCCGACTCAAGCAAGGCCTTGGTAACGGCGAGGATGCCCTCACCGCGAAATTCGGTACCTGCGGGAACGCGCAACTGCTGCACTTCCCTGGCAAATGATCGCTCGGCCATGTGATACCTGAGAACCGTTCTGAAGTTCGTTTACTTGACGAGTGCCAGCACGCGCAGTGGGCTTCCCGAGCCGCCCTTGATCTTGAGTGGCGCGGCCAGGATCAGCGCGCCTGTAGGTGGCAACTGGTCGAGGTTTTGAAGGCACTGCAGGCCGTACTTGTTGGCACCGTGCATGAAGGTGTGGCAGGGGTAGGGGACAGGCCAGGCGTACGACTGGCCTGCATCTGTGTTGATGGTCTCGACGCCAAAGCCGCGCACGTCTCGCTCTTTGATTAGCCACTCCACTGCTTCTTGAGTGGGGCCTGGCGTGTGAGCGCCGTCCTCACGCATGTTCACGAAAGTCTCGGGCTGGTTGATGCGTTTCGCCCAGCCGGTCCGGAACAACAGCCATGCACCAGCGGGGATGCGGCCGTGCTTGTCCTCCCAGGCCTTCAGGAAATCGACCGTGAGCAGCCAGTCGTCGTTCTTCGCGACCTCTTCGCTCGCGTCCACCACTACGGCCGGTCCGATGAACTGGCGAGGATCAATGGTGTCGACCGCATTTTGTGCATGGTCCTTGCCGGTGATCCAGTGGGCCGGTGCGTCGAAATGCGTGCCCGTGTGTTCCCCGCAGGAGAAGTTGTTCCAGTACCAGCCTGGGCCGGCCTCGTCGTACTGTGAGATACGTTCAGACTTGAAGGCCCATACCTGGCCAAACTGCGGAGGCAGTTGCAAGGCCGGGAAGTCATCAGACAGGGTATGCGTCAGGTCGATGACGCGCAGGGCGCCAGTGGCGATGTCTTGTGCGAATTGGGTCAGTGAATCAGCCATGGGAATCTCCTGCGGTTTCGTGGGGAAAGAATTGGGAACGTCGGGGAAAAGATTAGACAGCGCCGAATGACTTAGCGAGCAAGAAGCCCGATCCGCCGCCCAGCCCGGGGCCGGGATGGGTGGAGGCACCGATGTGCCAGAGATGGGCCACATGCGTCTCATGGTTGCGCGCGGCGCGCATTGGGCGCCAGAGGAAGGACTGGTCCAGGCTGCAATCGCCGCCGTAGGCGTCGCCGCCAACCAAGTTCACGTTCAAGGCCTCAAGGTCCCCCGGCGAGATGACGACGCGCGCCAGGATGCTGCTCTTGAGGTTGGGAATTTGGCCCGAGAGCCTCTCGATCACTCGGTCTGCAAACGCTTCACGCAGCGCAGGGGTCCAGCGTTTCCCCGGTGGTATCTCTATGACGCCCGCCGCATCTCCCACCGGTTCTCTCGGACACTCCGGTAACTGAATCCAGAGGATGTGTCGACCAGGGGGCGCGCGGCTCGGGTCCAGCGCAGTGGGTTGGGCCACGCAGATGGTGGGGTCGGCCGGAAGCAGGCCTCGTTCGGCTTCATTGACGGCTTTGGATATCGCGTTGGCGCCGCTGGTAAGGTGGACATAACCCACTTCACTCAAGGACGCGTCAGGCCATTGCGGAGCTTCGGACAGGGCCAAGTGGATCTGCATGTTGCCTTTACCGTACCGCCATTGACGAGCCTGAGTAGCGATGTCTTCCGGAAGCTGAAGAGGGTCAAGCAAACGTTGGTAGAGCTGCGTAGGCGTGACGTTACAAACCACTTCCCTGGCCCGGAACTCGCGGCCGTCTACAAGACGAACGCCTACGGCCCTTCCGCCCTCGACGATCACGCGTGTGGCGTCGGTGCCTGTGTGCAGTTCGCCGCCTGCTTCGCGAATCAGCCGTTCGAAGGCTCGCACTGTGTTGGCGTTTCCGCCCTTCACCATAGGCATGCCAACCGCTTCCAGGGTGAAAGCAACGACTTTCGCCATCAAGGCAGAAAGTGGCGCGTCCGGGCCTAATCCACAGTGCAATACCCAAGGTGCGAGCAAGGCTCCGGACAAGTCAGATTGAAAGTTGCTCTCGAGCCAGGGCCTCGCAGGCGTCAGAGCCTGCCCAAAGAAGCCGGACAGCGCAAAGGGGCCTTGTTTCAAGGCAGCGGAGGCGAGGGTCTTCACAGTACCCAGGCGCCAAAGCTCTTTCCCAAGTAGCGAAAAAATCAGAGGCGCCTGTGTGCCCACTTCGCCTAGAGCGGTCCCGTACGCAATGCCATCCCCGGGGTGAGCCGCCTCGAAGCGCTGAATGTTCGCGTCTCGCGATCTGGCCAAAATCAGGCTCCTGCCATCCGGCGTGAGCACGGCAGTGGGCGAGTTGGTGTTGCAGTACTCCAACCCAGCTTCATGCAAGGCCTTCCCGAGTGCGGCATAGGCCGGACCCACCAAGAACAGGGGGTGCGCGGTCGATAGCGTGTCGTGGAAAAAGCCCGGCAGAGTGAGTTCGTCGGTGCGGATGCAGCCCCCGAGAACAGCTTCGCGCTCGAGAACGCAGACTTTGCGGCCAGAACGTGCAAGCAGCGCAGCGCAGACAAGGGAGTTGATCCCGCTGCCGACAAGCAGAACGTCGTAGGAGCGCGACCTGGAACTCTTCATGGCTCGAATCTTGCAACTTTTGCTTCGATCAGGCTATCCGATTTCCGCTCAGCACAATCCGAATTCCGAGAGAAAGGGATACAGGGAAAGCCCTAGTCCGCTTTCATATGCTTTAGCACTAAATTAATGATAATTCATAGGTCTGCACGATGGACACAGCCGCATTCCCACAACTGCTAGACACTTTCCCCCTTGTACGTTCGCACAACTTGGAGGAGGCCAGTGACCGTATTGGTCGCGTCTTCTCGCCCCACCGGCTGGAGCTGAAGAACCGGGCTGGGCAGCTGGACGTAAGCCACAATCAGGTGCGTCTGCGCGATGTTTCGCTGAATGTGCTTCACTATGGTGCAGACGTGTTGATTGACCCAGGGGAGCGGGGTGACTTCTACATGGTGCAGCTCCCCTTGAGCGGCGGAGCGCAGCTTTCTTGTGGCAAGGAGGAGGTGTTTGCTGACTCAAACGTGCTGAGTGTCCTGCAGCCTCAGAGCAAAAGTCGCATGGTGTGGTCGGGTGATTGCAGCATGATCCTTGTGCAGGTTCCACGCAAGGTCGTTCATGATCGCGCTATGGCGTGGGGGGTCAGCAAGACGCCAAAATTTGCACTAGCTCGCTCCCGTCAGTCGCCAGAGGTAGCCGCCTGGTGGCAAGCGGTTGTGGATCTCACCAAAAATATCGACCGATTTGGCCAGCAGTGGCTTCGCCATCCTGCCGCTTTTTCGGCTATGGAGGAATTTCTTCTAACGGCTTTCACATCACTTCTGTGCGAGCGCGAGGAAGAGCAGCGATTTCCCGACAGGGGAGGCGATCGTTGCCTTCGTCGCGCGAAGGAATACATCCACGCCAACTTGGAACGCTCTTTGACTTCCGCTGAGATTGCGGCGCACACGTGCGTTTCACCCAGGACGCTCGAGACGGTGTTCAAGCGCTTCGGGGAAGTCTCACCTCTTGCTTATTCTCGACGCTGCCGCCTGCAGGCCGTCCATGACGCCTTGCGCGAGGCCCATCAAGAGTGCCGAGCCATTAACGTGACCGAGGTGGCGCTTTCTTACGGGTTTATTCACATGGGCCGTTTTGCAGCGCAATACCGGGAAATGCACGGTTGCAGCCCCTCGAACACGGCACGTCCACATTAGGGCGTGTTAACACGCCCTAATCATCTGATGACATACGACGCGATAGTTGTAGGGGCCGGCCACAACGGCCTTGCCTGTGCCCTTCACATGGCTACCAGGGGCTGGAAGGTTCTAGTTCTGGAGCAAGCAGACAGCCCTGGGGGTGCCGTTAAGACCGCAGAGGTGACCTTGCCCGGTTTTCGACACGACCTCTACGCGATGAACCTGAGCATGTTTGCGGGCTCTCCATTCCACGCGGAGCACGGGCAGCTGCTGGCCAAACATGGGCTTGAGTTCGTTGGTGCCTCAAAGCCCTTCGCTTCGGTGTTTCCGTCAGCCAAGGAGCCAGAATGGCTTGGGGTCGAGCAGGGGCTGGACGCGACGGTAAAGCATATTGCGCGCGTGAGCACTCGCGATGCGGAGGCTTGGCGGTGCATGGATCAACGCTTTGAGCGCGAGGCACCCCACATTTTCTCCTTACTGGGATCACCAGTGCCTTCTTGGCAGCTCGCTAAAGGCTTGTGGAACATGTGGAGGGCGCTCGGCGTCTCCGGGATGGCCGAAACAGCTCGGCTTCTGATGAGTTCTCCACGCTCTTGGCTCGAAGGGCAGTTCGAGAGTGACACTGTTCGCAGCCTTCTCGCTACATGGGGCTTACACCTGGATTTTGGGCCGGACGTGGCTGGAGGTGCTCTATTCCCGTACTTGGAGGCGATGCTTGGACAACGTTTTGGCATGACGCTGGGGCGCGGAGGGGCAGACACGATCGTGCGCTCGATGGTTTCCGCATTGCAGGGGGCTGGAGGAGAGGTTCGAACAGGAGCGCGTGTGCGACGTATCCTGGCGACGGGTGGCAAAGTGCAGGGAGTGGAGCTGGAAGGCGGTGAGCGGATCACAGCACGGCGTGCTGTAGTGGCCAACGTTCATCCAAAAGCCCTGTATGGGGGTTTGCTCGGAAATGAAGCTCCTGTGGGCAGCGAAAGCGCGAGAGCTCTCCGGCCTGGGCCCGCAACGATGATGATTCACTTAGCGCTGGAGGCCTTGCCAGAATGGGGTGCTGGGCGCGAATTGCAATCTTTTGCCTACGTGCACTTGGCGCCATCCCTGGACCACATGGCCAAGGTTTACGCACAAGCGCTTGCTGGGGTCTTGCCGGAAGAGCCTGTGCTCGTTGTTGGCCAGCCGACCGTCTTCGATCCTTCCCGTGCGCCTGTTGGGAAACATATTCTTTGGGTTCAGGTTCGTGTGTTGCCGTCGAGGCCGATATCTGATGCAGCCAGCACTCTGGCTGCCGGGCCTTGGGATGGAATAAAGGAAGCCTACGCTGATCGTGTCCTAGACATTCTGGAGCGTTATGCACCTGGTCTGCGTCAGTCGGTTCTGGCTCGCTGCGTGTTGTCGCCTGAAGATCTCGAACGAGACAACCCGAATCTCGTAGGAGGGGACAGTCTTTCTGGCAGCCATCACCTGGATCAATTTTTTGCTTTCAGGCCATCCTTCGGGCGTGCTCGGTGGCGCACAGGCGTAGAAGGCCTCTTCCACATTGGCGCCAGCACTTGGCCTGGGGCGGGAACTGGCGCTGGCTCCGGATACATGCTCGCTCGCGATCTGACCTAGTTGGTTGCTTTCCTCATTCTTATGGATTGACAGGTAAACATGAGCCGGCCGAAGCTCGTAGTGAGCCATTGAGAGAAGTTAGCGGGGCGATCGGCCTGGGTCACCCACCTCTGGCCTTGCACCCTCCGGTGGGCGATGCAAGGCAATCAGTTCGAGCAGCACTTTTTTGAGTTCTTTGGAGCGTTTGGCGCCGAACGGCTCCAGTACCGAGGCTTCGTGAGCGTGCGCTTTTTGGATGAGGCCCGCGATCATCTTCTCCCCTGCTCGGGTCATGCGCACCAAAGTGAGACGTCGGTCTTTGGCCGCAGGCAAGCGTTCGATGAATCCTTGTTGTTCCATGCGATCAAGAAGGCGAGTCACCGTCGGCTGCTTACTGACACTTTTCTGCGCCAATTGACCGATGGTGATGGGGCCACTGTCTGCCAGTGTGGCCAACACTCTCCATTCGAGCACCGAGAGGCCGTTCTTCCGAACGATGGCGTGAAATTCAGTCGAGATCAGTTGAGAGGCCTGGGCAAGGAGCGCGGGCAAGTAGGCATCCACAAAGGGCTGATCGTTGGGCATGATGTTCGCTGCCATCGAGAAGCTAGCAGCTGTGGAAGGGCAAAGTGCGCATTGTAGTTTTAGCGTTGCCCCAGGGACCATGTAGCCCATGTCGGCGTCCGCCGCTGAATTGGATGGACGGAGTAGTTCATTCGAACTTGCCGAAAAGCAGAGATGGTTTCGGCTGAAACGGGGTCTGCTTCGCGCAGATTGTCGGGCGTCGCATCCGAGCACACCAGGGGGCCGCCTCCGAGGCAGACGAGCTTCATCATGGGTCTGCTGTTCAAGGATCGGCTTGGGTTAGCGGGTTAAGCTGCGCTTAGGGCATTGCGCAGCTGCTCTGGAATGGGGATCGCTGTGTGAGTAACTAAAGAGGTGGTCACAACCGTCTGCTTGACGCTCATTCGTACAACACCATCTGTGCCGGTGCATGCGAGTGCCAGGTTCAGAGACTTGTTGCCTAAGCGCTCAAGCTCAATCGAGAGCACCACTTCATCCCCCATGCGGCTGATGGCGCGGAAATCGGCCTCTAAATGCACGGTAGGAAGGCCGCATCGCTTTTCACTGATGTAGCCAGCGAAGCCTTCGGGCAGGAGTGAGTCGATCCATGCTTCCATGAGGTCGTTGAAAAGCACAAAGTAGTTCGGATAGAACACAATGCCTGCTGGATCGCATTCCGAGAATCGAATGCGGTGCTTCACTTCAAAACGGGGGGTCGCCATGGGCTTCTCCGGATTAGTTTGCGCAGTCCGCGCCCATGGGTATCGCATCAGCCCCGTGGATGCCTGGGCGCCTGCCCAGGTAGTCGAAGTACGCGAGACCCATTGTTCAGACGCGTATTGTCTCGCGCCCGCCGCCGCGAGCTCGGAAAGCAGGCAGCCCCAGGGTGATCAATACGAACACGGCGGTGGCGAGTTTCAGGTCACCGGGTTTCAAGCCACTCGCAAGGCCCAGCGACACCAGTTGATAGTAAATAACACTACCAACCACAGGTGCCAACAACTGTCGGGTAACAGAGCTTCTGCCAATGATGGCCTCTCCGATGACCAAGGAGGCCAGCCCATTAATTAACACACCCAGGCCCATCCCTACGTCAACATAGCCCTGCAGCTGAACAATCAAGGCACCTCCCAGACTGGTCAAACCGTTGGCTAAGGCGAGGCCCGCGATGGTGTAAGTCCAAACGCTGATGCCTAGTGATGGCGCCAGCTCAGCGTTGACTCCTATCACGCGTAGCGCGGCGCCAGACTCAGTAGACAGATACCAACGCAAAGCAAGAAGTACAAGCAACGTGAGCGCAGCAAAGAACGCGATCTGCAAGGTGACGGACTGTGTGAGGTCCGGGTGGATCAAATGGAACAGACTGCTGGTATCGAACAACGCTACGTTGGACTGTCCCAAGATGCGCAGGTTGATGCTGTAGAGCCCTGTGAAGACGACGATACCTGCGAGTAGCGGGCTCAAACCAAACTTCAGATTGACCAGCGCCGTAGCGGCGCCTGCAAGCAAGCCAGCTGCCACCGCTGCCAGGGTAGCAGTGACTGGGTGCCACCCCATTAGCAGCAGTGCCGCGCAAACACAACCACCCAGTGGAAATGAGCCTTCGCAAGTGAGGTCGGGAAAGCCCACGAGTCGAATGGGCAGCATGATGCCCATGACCAGAAGCGCATACACCAAGCTCTGCGCGAAAGTCACAGGAACTAGGTTCAGGAAAGAGTTGAGGATTTCCATGGGAGGTCAGTGCTTGAGCAACATGCGGTCGTTATCAATCTGGAAGCGCTCAACCAGAGATTCAGTGGTCAAGGAGGCCTTCTCGGCATCGCGAACATCAAAGACGATGCGGCCCGCATCCATCATGATCAGCCGATTGCCAGTCGCAATAGCCTGAGACATGTTGTGTGTGACCATCAAAGTCGTCAGACTACGTTCAGAGACCGCACGCAGAGTGGCCCCCATTACCCGATCAGCGGTGCGGGGATCTAGCGCTGCCGTGTGCTCGTCGAGTAGAAGCAGGGCGGGTTGCGAGACAACGGCCATCAAAAGCGATAAGGCTTGGCGCTGTCCCCCAGAAAGCAGGGCGACCGAGGTATCGAGCCGGTTTTCCAGCCCTAGCTCAAGTTCCTTCAGCCATTCACGGTAAACGGTGCGGCGGCCATCCGTGAGCAGGCGTCGCGCACGGTGCGAACGGCCCCTGCGCTCGGCAATGGCGAGGTTTTCCTCGATGGTCATTGCCGCCGCAGTTCCGGCCATGGGGTCTTGGAAAACCCTCGTCACCAGGCTGGCGCGCTTGTGTGGCGCCAGGTGAGTGATGTTCTGGCCTGAAATCTGAAGTGCGCCCTGATCCGGTTGAATCGCGCCGGCGATTGCGTTGAGCAAGGTGGACTTACCCGCGCCGTTGCCACCAATCAGCACAACGAAGTCGCCTTTGGCGATGCTCAGGTCTACTTTATTCAGCGCAGGCCGGGACTCGGGCAGATCCTTGTTGAAGGTCTTCGTCAAGCCTTGGCAGACTAACGTCAGTGGGGCATTGCTCACTTCAGAATCCAAGGGCTGTTCGCTAGAGTGGAAGGCACCGACAGGCCAACGGCCTGCAGGCCTTGGGGGCTGATGAGTGCATCGAAGTCACTGGCCTTGGGAACGTAGGGCGCAATGTTGGCCGGTTTCTCACCTTTGAGGATTCGGTTGGCGATGTCGGCCGCGTGTTCACCGTTCTTGGTGTACGAGACCGCGTGAAAGCCCGCGAGCTGGTGCTTGAGCTGCTCCGAGTAAACCGAATTGAACAAAGGAATCCGGTTGCGTCGCGCCACTTGTGCGACAACCGGGATCGAGGTTTGGACGATGTTGGACTGGATCTGGTAGATCGCATCGACCTTGCCCGCAAAGCTCTGCGCGCGCTGGGGAATGTCATTGGCATTGTCAACCGGAACGGCCACGACCTCCAGGCCCACTTTGCGCGCGGCCTTGTTGTAGAGATCGATATTGGTCTTATCGTTGTCCTCGCCAGGGTTGTAGAGCGTACCTACGCGCTTCACAGTGGGAACTACCTGCTTAACGAACGCGAGAGAAGCCTCGAAGTCTTGCAAAATCGTGGCTCCACTGCTCCAGGCCGATCCATGTTGCCAATCTGGAACAAGCCCTGCGACCACAGGGTCGACCACTGAGCCAAAGACAATGGGAATGGATTTGTCCTTGATGCCGCGAACCGCTGCTTGGTTCAGCGGTGTCGTGATCGCGAAAATGAGGTCGGGCTTTTTCGCTTCTGCGCGTTGAAGAATCTGCGGTACAAGGCTGCGGTCAAAATTGGCATGCATGAAGTCGTACGTCACTTGACGGCCCTCCACGTAGCCAAGTTGAGTCATTCGGGCTTTGAACCCCTCTGCCACCTGGTTGAGCGCGGGATGCTCTCCAAAGCTCGCGATCGCAATAATCTTGGGGGTGGGTGCTTGCGCGAACGCGGCACTGGCCAGAGTGATTGCGGCTGCGCCAAGAAGTTGTTTAAGTTGCATGAGGAGCCCTGGGAAGTGAAGGTTTAAAGTGCGGGTGCTACTGCCAGTTGAGGCTGGCTACACGAAGGAAGTTTTCGCCCAGCACGCCAAGAATGGCGTCTTCGTCGTAGCCTAGGCGCTGCAGTGCTTCGACTATTTCGGGTAACGACTCGGGTTTCACATCTGCCCAAGGCGGACGCGGATAACCCCGCTGCGCCATCAGAGGACTTGAGTCGAACAGCTGGGTCATGAACGCCTGGTAGAAGACGACATCCAGGCCCAAACCAACATGCTGTGGGCCTACGAGTTGAGCAATGTGGTCGATGTGGCGAACAACACCTGCCACTCCAGAGCTGTTGTCTTCGGCGACGAAAGCGCCAATGGAGTTGATGCCAACAACGCCGCCTCTCTGCGCCAGCGCCCTGATCTGCTCGTCGGTGACATTGCGCTCATGCGTCTTGATCGCGCGTGCGCTGGAGTGCGAAAAGATGACCGGCTTGCTCGAGTGTTCAATCATGTCGAGCGATGTCTTGATTCCCGCGTGGCTGGCGTCGAGCATCATGCCTACTCGATTCGCCTCGCTTACGAAGGCTCTACCCAACATGGAAAGACCAGCGTCGGATGGTTCATGGCAGCCATCGCCCAGTGGGTTGCGTGTGTTGTACGCAGGGATAATCCAGCGCACTCCCAGGCGGTACCAGGTAGAGAGAAGCGCCGGCTCATAGGCGAGAGGCCCAGCACCTTGCAGATGAAAGCTCACGCCAAGCAGGCCGTCGGTCTTGGCTTTGCGGATATCGCTGACACTTTCAACCACACGCAGATGAGGTTGATTTTCGAGCCAACGGCGTTGGTGTGCAAAGTGACGCAGCGTTGGTTCTGGTTTGTCCCAGTCAGCACCGATGGTAAGTGAGGCAAACGAAAAGCCGCTCGCGTGAAAGCGCTTGAGCATCTCAGGCCCTTCGGCCAAGCACTCAGGTGTCCAGCCGACAGCACTTTCCCAGACGAGCGCTCTTTTAACGAGCGCTGCGGATGAACTTTGATATGGATGCGCCGCGCTCACTGAAGGGGACCTCGTGTAAGTTGCGTAAGAGGAGCATTGACATCGAAGCTGTGTGCCACGATGTCCTTGATCCCGAACGTTTGGAGTCGAGCGGCGTGCTTGGCGTGATAACGCGCTGCATCAGCCGAATTGCTGAACAAGTAGATGCCTCCTGCGCGCCCTGCAGCGGCGTTCTCGGTCCAGATCTTCCACAGCAGGCCGTCTTCGCTTGCAATGTCGGACGCGAGGCCCTGCATGGCTTCGGTGAATTCTTGTCCCCACGGACCAGCGAACGGAAAGTCGAACTGAAGCAGGGTAAGAGGGGCGTTGGTGGTCATGATGCTTTTAGATGGATATCTTGCGAGCCGCAGGTATTGCTTGGAGAAAAAAATCAAAAGCTCAGAAACGATACGTCGAAGAAGCTCAGTGCACAAGGATCAAGTTGGCATTTGGATATTCTTTGTCATACGTACGCCGCTTCAAAGTACTGAGGTCAGACGTTGGCCGAGATAGATTACATTTCATGGATTGGTTACGTCAAGTGAACTTATGAGAGAACCAGAAGATCTTCTTGACCCTTTGCCAGCTGGCTGTGGGGTCGCTCGCTTTTTGGTTCTGCTTGATGGGCCGTGGGCCACTTTGATTGTTCGTGAGCTGCTCGCAGGACCGAAGCGCTTCAGTGACCTTCGAGAGCAATTGCCTGGCATCAGTGCCAACACCTTGACGCGCCGGCTCCGCCGATTCGAGGCTTATGGAGTGGTTGAGCGCACCACCTATGCCCAGGTGCCTCCACGTGTCGAGTACGAGCTCACTCCTCTTGGACAGCAGTTGACACCTGTCCTCGCCGCGATGGCTCGATGGGCGTTGTCAGTACCAGAGCCTGTGCATACCCCGTAGGTTTACCGGACCTCGCGTGAGGCGAAGGCTTGGGTTACCGCAGGCATCTTGCGGTAAACGGATAGGGGTCTGCGGCAGAGGGATAGCGGCGAGTCTCGTTGCGGTTCAAACTCACGACGAACAAAAATGGACACCCGCACAAACTCACTGGACGATCTGGCGTGGTTCATTCGTATCGCAGAAGCCGGAAGCCTTTCCCGTGCCTCGCGAATACTGGATGTCCCAAAATCTACCTTGTCTCAACGCCTCTGCCGACTCGAGGAGGCCTGGGGGATTTCCTTGGCGCTAAGAAACTCGAGAAGTTTTTGCTTGACTGATGCAGGCCGGCAGTTGATTGATGAGGTCGGTCCTTTGGTGCATCGGTTGCAGCTGACATCGATGGCTTGTCTGGAAGGAGGGCTGACCACGCGAGGCCTTGTTCGACTGGCAGCGCCTGTCTGGTTCGGGGGTGCATTGATCTCTCCTCGACTGGGCAAATTCTTACAGGCAAATCCCGGTGTTCGGTTAGAGATGGAACTCACCGATCGCCCCGTGAACTTGCACGAAGAAGGTTTGGACTTCTGTATACGCCATGCTCCTTTGAGTTTGTCCAATCTCAAGGCGCGTAAATTGGCGTCATTCACTCAACTGCTGTGCGCCAGCCCGCACTACCTGCAGCGCTACGGGGCTTTGGACCATCCCAGCGAGCTTTTGCATAGAAGCTTTTTGGCGCCATCGCGTGCGAGTACAACGCTACGTTTTCAACATGCAGCGCATGAATGCGTGCAGATCAACCTGCTTTCGCGCCTTGTTCTCAATTCAGCCGAAGAGTTGGTTCGCCTTGCGCAGCAGTCGGTAGGCGTGGCGCTGCTACCAGATGAGTTGGTGCGCGAAGCCATTGAGGACGGAATGCTCGTGAATGTGCTACCAGGGTGGAGCCTCCCGCCTCAGGAGCTGCATCTTCTTTATCCGGACGAACGCCACAAATCGCCACTTGCGCGAGAGCTGATGGATTTCCTCTGCTCCTTCGAGCCAGCGCGAGCGGAAGCTGAGGAGGCCCAGCCTTCGTAGCGCACGGCTTGCATAGACGCCAGTGTCTCTTAGCGTGGCATCTTCACGAAGAAGCCGTCTCGATCGAGTTTGTCCCAGATCACTTTTGCAGCGCGGCCGCCACGTTCCTTGAGTCTGCTCTCGTCAGCGAACGTCAGGGCACCGTCGCGTACTTTCCAGTCACCGTCGACCATCACGTTTCGCACGGAGAGCCCGTTGGCGTACATCAGGTTGTTCCAGGGCTCTCGTGGCGAGGCGCCGTTGCCCACAAGCAGGCTACTCACGTCGACAGTACACAGATCAGCTTTGGCGCCTGCTTCCAGTCGGCCAAGATCCTTCCGACCCAGACCCTTTGCGCCGCCCAACGTGGACGCTTGAATTGCATCCCAGACGGTAGGTTCTTTCAACTTCACGGGGCTGGTGCTCTGCAACATGCGCGCTCGAGCACGTCCGCCAATAGTTGCCAGTTTCAGGTTTTCGACGAAGTCATTCGAGTGGGTGTCGAAGCCGATGGAGGTGTTCACGCCCGCGGCCAGTGCTTCGGGGTACGGCTGACTGGAGGCCGATTGCCCTGCCCCACCGGCAGAAGGGCAGTGTACGTAGGTGAAATTGGGGTTGGCCATGATGGGGAGATCCTTCGCCAAGTCTTCCAACCCGATGCAGTGTGCGCCAAACAGTCGCTGGTCCAGCAGGCCCTGGGCTCGAATAATCTCCATCTCACGCATGCCCCATTGTTCTTGTTGCAACTTCACATACTTGGGGTTGCCGCCAGACTGGATGTGCAGGTGAATTCCGGTTCCCAATTGCTGAGCGGCATCGCGCAAAGCCTTGAAGGAGGTGGCTGTGAAAACGGGCGTCACCGAAGGGCCCATCATGGCGAAGATGCGGCCGTCGGCGGAACCGTTGATAGACAGCGAATAGGCCAAGTTGTCTGCAATCTCAGCCAAGGTGCCTTTGTCTGCTTCTTCAAGTACGTTGAGTTGCCCAGGGTTACGGTTCCAGATGGGACCAAGACGGGTCATTCCGGGAACCATGCCGCTTGCGTAACCACGCAGTCCGTACTTGGTGGCGACGCGCACGTAAGACTTCATTTGCCTTGTGCTCAATGACATTTCCACCTGGGTCGTGCAGCCGCTTCGCACCATTTCGGCGACGTTCAGCGCTGTGAGGTCGTCAAGTTCCTCGTCGGACAGGGTGTCAATCAAGGCCATCGCCGGGAAGTAGCTTCGCGATGGGCCAGGAACAAGACGTGGGTTTTCCTCAATCCAGCCCCGGGTCAGGGTCCCCGCAGCTGCGTGCGAGTGGCCAGAGATGAAGCCGGGAAAAAGCATCTGTCCCTGCGCGTTGACTTTCGGGTCCGAAGTGGGACGACGCGGTCGAACTGCTTCGATCTGGTCCGCCTTGATGATGACGTCATGGTCCTGCAACACGTTGAAGCCGCCCTCGCTGGCAACCAGCACCCAGCTGGGCTGGACGACCCAAACACCCCGTGAGGTGCGCGTGCGTGGCCGCTGTGGCGCTACGCGAGCATCCACTTGAGCGACCAGCTGGCTGTCCGCGTAGGCAGACGGTCGCCATGTCGGTTGGTCGACAACGTCGCTTCGTCCCATGGCTTGACACAGGATGCAGCCGTCCGGTTGATGGCCCACGGAGCCATTTGGTAGCCAGGATTGAGCGTGCAGAGAGCGGCCGGCAAGGAGGCCACCGGCCATGGCGCCGGCGAGAAGATGGCGTCGATGGATGCCGATGTGATGTTGTGGCTTCATGGCGTTGGTTGAAAAGTTGAACAGGAGCTGAGGCTTGGTGTGGGCCTCACCGCTTGTCATTCTTTTCTTCAGGGCCAAGTTTGGATAGCCAGGGATCGCAGACGCCGCCGTTCCAAACCCCGGACGAGACTGTGGACCAGGCAAAGGTAGCTTCAGCCATCCACGTTACACGCCGCGCCAGGCGTGTTTTCGGGTCTGCTGATCAAGGTTGGCTGGAGGCTTTATTTGCAGTTAGAGTTGAGCCTTTCTCCCCGGAGTTCGTTGTTCGGTATTACTTATATTCTTTTATATATAAATAGATAGTTGTAGTAGAGCTCTGTGGATTTGTGGAAAGAATAGATTTACCTTGGCGTGACAAGCGCTTGCCCTAGAAATTGGGGTGTGCGCAAAGTGACCTGGGCAAAAATGCCAAGAGGGAACAACTTGGACTGATGGTGGCGGACTGTGGATAACCGGATAGTTATCCCATTTTTATCCACAGAGTTGTTCTTGGACTCTGTTGAACGCCTTGAACAGGCCCTAGGGCGTGTCATCAATTAAACCCCCCACGCGCTGATTCGCCCTAAGGCAGGAACGCGGGTGACAACAAGCGCAGGCCAATCGAGAACCACCGCTCCCCTCCGCCCAAACGGTTTCCGTAAGTGGCGTCGACTTGCACGCGATTGGGGACAACCCAGTAGCGAAGTCCGGCCTGGTAGAGCGGCCGGCCTTCGTTTTGGCCGAAGGTCTCGCCGATCAACCAGACTCTCTCGCTCAGTTGGGTTTCCGAGCCAATTCCCCAGGTCATGAAGTTGCGCTGTGACTGAGCCTCACGCAACCAGCCCAGGTTCAGATGAAGCACCGAGCGGTCATCGAACAGCGAGCGGCTCACAGGCACATAGGCATACCAGTCGTGACCGCTGAACGGTTGGCCATGCCGCACTGTGCCCGCCGCGAGCCCCCAACCCCAACCATTGGTCTCCAGCGGCTTGAAGACGGTCTTGGCTTGAAGCATCACGCTGTTGTGGCTGCCTTCACTTTCCCCGCGGGTATGCGAGCCCCCTGCTGAGAGTTCCAGGTTGCCAGTGGGATTACAGGCGGGCATGACCCAGAACTCAGTCGAATCAGCGTTCTTGCGTACCCAGCTTTCGACTTGGCAGGCTTTGGGATCTACGGTTCGCGCGTCATCCGTGTTCATGGGCCTCGCTGCATGTGAGGCCGTGGCCGTCAGCATGAACGCCAACAGCGCCACTCCCCGGTCAGCCATCCGGAATCGATTGAGGTGAACAGGAAAGCGACGGCTCATGGTTCAGGTCTTTCGAAAAGGGCGCAGTCGGATGAGGACTGCCCGGCACTCTATCAGTGGACGGTGCCATCTTGATGACCCCTTCAAAAAATCCGCCATTGATGGGCTGGCACAGCTTGATGAACTAAACTCCCCCTTAGTATCCAACGAGCTCGCCGATGCCTCACTCCCCTGAAGACAAAAAACGCGCCATTACTCGCCTGCGCCGCATTCGCGGCCAGGCCGAAGCATTGGAGCGCAGCATTGCTGAAGGCAGCGAATGCGGGCCTGTGTTGCAGCAGTTGGCTGCCATGCGCGGGGCCGTCAACGGTTTGATGGCCGACGTCCTGGAAGGCCATTTGAGAGAAACCTTTGGCCACGCCGATTGCGACTCTGCAAGCCTCCATGATCCAGAACACGCGCATATGCACCAAGCCATCGGCGAGGCTGCCGCGCTGGTGCGGAGGTATCTGACTTGAATCACCAGGCTGAATTCCCCCTGAGGCGCTTACGCGCCTTCCCCTACGCCGGGCGGCCGGCTAGGAGGCGCCTTTTGATCAACCAGGTTTGAGTAGCCCACAAGCGCGCACCACTTCGTTTAACCGCTTTTTTTTCGAATCAATCACCTAAGGAGAATCCCATGAAATCCCGCGCCGCAGTTGCATTTGAAGCTGGTAAACCACTGCAGATCGTCGAGATCGATGTCGCGCCGCCCAAGGCAGGTGAGGTGCTCATCAAGATCACCCACACGGGTGTGTGCCACACCGATGCCTTCACCTTGAGCGGTGATGATCCAGAAGGCATTTTTCCGGCCGTGCTGGGTCATGAGGGCGCAGGCATTGTGGTGGAATGCGGTGAAGGCGTGACCAGTGTCAAGCCGGGCGATCACGTGATTCCGCTCTACACTGCCGAATGCAGGGAATGCCTGTTCTGCAAGAGCGGCAAGACCAATCTCTGCGTTTCCGTGCGCGCCACTCAAGGCAAGGGCGTGATGCCCGATGGCACCACACGCTTTAGCTACAACGGCCAGCCCATCTACCACTATATGGGTTGCAGCACGTTCAGTGAATACACCGTGGTGGCTGAAGTGTCCCTGGCGAAGGTAAACCCCGAAGCCAACCCCGAGCAGGTGTGCCTGCTGGGCTGCGGCGTGACAACGGGCCTGGGCGCAGTCAAGAACACCGCCAAAGTGCAGCCAGGCGACAGCGTGGCCGTATTCGGCCTGGGCGGGATTGGTCTGGCGGTCATTCAAGGTGCCAAGCTGGCAGGCGCTGGCCGCATCTTCGCCATTGATACCAACCCCGGCAAGTTCGATCTGGCCAAGACCTTTGGTGCCACCGACTGCGTTAACCCCAAGGACCATGACAAGCCTATTCAGCAAGTCATCGTGGAGATGACCACCTGGGGCGTGGACCACAGCTTTGAGTGCATTGGCAACGTGAACGTGATGCGCGCCGCGCTCGAGTGCGCGCACCGCGGCTGGGGCCAGAGCGTGATCATTGGTGTGGCAGGTGCGGGCCAGGAAATCAGTACCCGGCCATTCCAGCTGGTCACCGGACGCCGCTGGCTGGGTACCGCATTTGGTGGCGTAAAAGGCCGCAGCGAACTCCCCGGCATGGTCGAAGATGCCATGGCTGGCAAGATCCAGCTGGAGCCCTTCGTGACGCACACCATGCCTCTGACCGGCATTAACGAAGCCTTCGATCTGATGCACGAAGGCAAGTCGATCCGTTCCGTCGTGCATTACGCTTGAGCGAAGAGGTCTTACATGCTTCGAATTGAAAACCACGCCAGTTTCGGCGGCCGCCAGGAGGTCTGGAAACACACCAGCACCAGTACAGGCACGGAGATGAAAATCGGCGTTTATCTGCCCCCTGCAGCCGTGGCGGGGCAGAAATGCCCTGTGCTGTATTGGCTTTCAGGCTTGACCTGTACCGAGCAGAATTTCATCACCAAGGGGGGTGCTCAGCAGTACGCGGCAGAGCATGGTTTGATTCTGGTGGCGCCAGACACCAGTCCGCGCGGAGAAGGGGTGGCCAATGACCCCGCTTATGACCTGGGGCAGGGGGCGGGCTTTTACCTCAATGCGACCCAGGCGCCGTGGGCCAGCCATTTCCGCATGGAGGATTACGTGGTGGATGAGCTGCCCAAGCTGATAGAGCAGCATTTCCCAGTGACCGATGCGCGCGGCATTTCCGGCCACAGCATGGGCGGGCATGGCGCCTTGACACTGGCGCTGCGCCATCCGGGCCGTTACCGCAGCGTATCGGCCTTCTCTCCCATCGTGGCACCGGCCAGCGTGCCCTGGGGACAGAAAGCCTTTGCTGCTTATCTGGGTGACGACCCAGTTGTGTGGCGCGAGCACGATGCAGTTCATTTGATCGCCAAGAGCCAGGAGCGCCTTCCAATGCTGGTAGATCAGGGCGGAGCCGATGAGTTTCTGGCAGATCAGCTCAAGCCGGAATTGCTGCGCACGGCTTGCGAAAAGGCCGGCTACTCACTGACATTGAACCTGCGGCCAGGCTACGACCACAGTTACTACTTCATCGCCAGCTTCATTGGTGAGCATATCGCGCACCATGCTCGCGCCTTGGCAGGTTGATACAAACGGCCTCAAGACCTCTCGTTTCGCGAGTTCCGCTGCCCCCGAAAGGGGGCTTTTTTTTGGGGGAGACGGTCAGGCAGTGAGTGCAGCGCCTGGGCGCTGTGTGGTGGAACTCGGTCTTCGATGACGGGCTGCGGGATTTAGTTCGTAACTCGCTAAGAAATTCGTTAAGGTTATTTGCAATAAAGCAAAAAAACAGTCAATTAATCAAAAACGTAAGTTCACTTTTTCCATTAAAAACCTGTGGCGCCATGTCGATGCTGTCAGTGATGCTTTTTTAAAAGGGGCGTTGCTGAGACTTTGATCTGGGGGAAAAAGCAAAAGTAAGTTTTTCTAGTTCAGTTTCGCAAGCGACAGCATTTCGCAAACGCTTGGCGACTGATCTTTTAGCTTCCGAGGAAGAGGATCTAATGACATTTACACGATCGGCTCGTCGAAGGACCCGCCTGAGCCAAACAACCTCTGCACTGGCTTTGGTGCTGGGCATCGGGTTTATCGGCATGGGCAGTGTGCAGGCCGCCAATCTGACCTGTGGCACACCGCTTCGCATCCACACCGCTAAAGATACCTGGTCTGCTGATGCACGCTATGCCAGTGCTCCCCAAGGGGCGGCTGTCCCGCTGAGAGACGATTACCAATGGACTGGCGGGGTTGGGGGATGGCTGGACAAAACCACGACCAATCACCTTCCCGAGGCCAGTGAGCTGTCAGGGTCCAACCTGACTGGGCCCATTCAGGGCGACTGGATTTCGTTCGGCGAGAGTCCGTCCGTTATCACCGATGGCGTTGTCGCCAATGGCGCTTTGGTGGCAGGACGGGTGTCCTTCACCTACAACGAAAAAATCACCATTGCCAACAACGTTAACCTGTCTTCCATCAAGATCCGGGGAACGGGTGGCTTTGACAATTACGCCCTGTTCCTGGTCAAGCCAGACAGCACGCCCGCCAGCGCCACCAACGCCACCAACTGGGTTCGCACCACTGCTGGCTCTGGCGCGGGCATGGAGAACGACGCAGCCCCAACCCTCATTTCGCTGGATGGCGACGCGACCGGGCTGGGTTTTTATTACGGCGACAACACGATTGGCTTCGCCATTCGGAACTTTGCCTCTGCAGACACAAGCCCCAGCAACGTCACGGGCGTGATCGCCGACTTCGAGATCACAGCCGACTGTCTGGGTGCCCCTGCACCGCAGCCCACCACGGCCTTGATGTGCCCTGCGGGTAACGTCGCAGGCGACACGGTCCGCATCGGCCCGTTCACCACCAACGCACGCGACTGGAAGTGGACCTGGCGTACCAACGCGGGCCAGCTGGAAAACGTTGAACAACCCTTGTTCGACAGCTACCGCTTTCGCGACTACTTTGACCCCACAGCGCTCACAGGCACAGACGCGACCACCGCTCGCTGGATCAGCCCGGGCACAACGGATCCTGCAAGTAGCGACATTCCGGGCGTGCCGTATCCCGCAGCCACTGGACAATCCAACGGTGGCGTGAACGGGTCGACGTTCGTGATGAACCAACCCATCAACGTGGGCAACAACGTTGATTTGGCCAGCATCAAGCTCGAGGGTCGGTTTGGATTTGACAACTATGGAAACTCCGTCTACGTGCTGCCCGCAGGCGGTACAGCCAGCTATGGTGGTCAGTACCTCCCCAATATTTACACGGCATATTCACCCGTGGTGGCTACACCCAACATCGCCGGTTTTGCACGTGGTCAAAACACCATTGGCTTTATGGTCGATGGTCTGGAAGCTAACAATAGCTGCAGCGGAGGTATGTGTGCGTTGGCAGCCATCGCCCAGTTCGACGTGATAGCCACTTGCACGGGCGTGGACCCCGTCGTCGTGACGCCACCCGTCGCCGCGACACCCACGGCTGTGCCGACGCTGGACGTCGCTGGTCTGGGCTTGCTGGGCTTGCTGAGCGCCGGCGTAGGTGCCCTGGCTCTGCGTCGTCGCAACCGCAGCGCACGCTGATAGCAACACTTGCGCCAGGCTTTCGCTTGGCGCAAGTGGCTCCTAGGGAGCCTCTGCAAAACCCCTCAACGATCGGTTTTGCAGAGGCTCCCTTTGTTTTTGCGTGCTCAGATTTCCGGCGTATTTTTGGCAAGCAAGTACACAACAAGCTCCGCCGTCCGAAAAAAGACGATGGTCGATGATCTCGCAGATGTCGTCATGGATCTTGCTGCGAAACAAGCGGGCTTTTGACGCCCGCCAGGATGGTCCCTCCGGCCCAGTGACCGTTCCTCTCATCGTCCCGGAATTGATCACCACGCGGCCAATCCTGTTGGATGCCTTGGACGCACGAGCGTCTTCACTTTTCTCATTCATGAAAAGTCTTTCGCATATGTGAAAGATGGCCCTGAGAGCATTGCTGACAGTCTGGGTCGACCGACATACTCGTTCTTCAAGGAGACACGACTATGTTCAAGAGTTTGATCGTCGAAAAGAACGGGCCGGTGTGGCGCGTCGTCCTGAACCGTCCGGAGGTGCGCAATGCGCATGACCTCGACATGTTCAAGGAACTGGTACAGGCATTTACCGAGGTCGAAGACGACCCGGATTGTCGCTGTGCCATCCTGACGGGTGCGGGCAGCATGTTCAGTGCTGGGCAGGACCTGAGCTTTACGCGCTCAGCAGATGCGCAGGCCATTGATGCCTATGGTCGCTGGAACACCATGGCGCGCCAGCGGATCCAGCGCAACTTCAAGCCGGTGATTGCGGCGGTCAATGGACCGGCCATCGGTGGTGGCTGCTATCTGGCTACGGCTTGCGATCTGGTCGTCGCGGTCGACACGGCCTTTTTCCAGATGCCAGAAATCCGTGCGGGCAATCACGCCGGCGGTGCCTTCCTGTTCACCGTAGGACGCGCTCGTTCGCTTGAGTTGACGCTACTGGGCCGCCGAATCAGCGCGCAGCAGGCTGAGCAATGGGGTTTGATTAACCGGGTAGTTGGCGCGCAGGAGTTGGATGCCGCTGTGGACGAGTACGCGCAGGCACTTGCGAAGCTGCCGCCGCTTGCGCTTCGCTACACCAAGACTGCTTGCAACCTGCTGCTGGACTCGGCGGGCTTCTCCGGGCATATGGAAGCAGGCGGGCCAATGCAGCGCTATCTCGGTTTGACGCCTGACGGTCGCGAAGCCAAGCGCGCATTCGTCGAGAAGCGCGAGCCCGCGTTCACTGGCGCCTATCCCAAGGTGGTCGAATGAGTACGCGCGCGCTGGAGGGTGTTCGCGTCCTCGATTTCACCCATGTGTTGTCCGGTCCGATCGCTACCTACCATCTCGCGCTGCAGGGCGCTGATGTGATCAAGGTCGAGTCCGCGACAGGCGACACCATGCGCCATTACTCCGGACACGCGCACGCGGATGCGGTCAGCCCTTCGTTTGCCTCGGTGAACGCGGGCAAACGCTCCGTCGTGCTCGATTTAAAGAAAGCGTCTGACATCGAGAGCGTGCGCCGGTTGGTGGCGCAGTCCGATGTCGTGGTCGAGAACTTCCGACCCGGAGTGATGGAGCGACTGGGCTTGGGCTACGAGGTGTGCCGGGCATTGCGACCCGATCTCGTGTATTGCTCGATTTCCGGGTTCGGGCAGAACGGCAGCTTGCGTGGCAATCCTGCCATCGATCAGATCATTCAGAGCATGTCGGGTCTCATGACTTTGTCCGGTGAGCCAGGCAGCCCGTCCATGCGCGTGGGTTTTCCCATCGTCGACACCTTCACCGGCGTGCTGGCTGCCCACGCGATCACTACCTCCTTGCTCCGCCGAGAGCGCACCGGGGAGGGCGAGTACCTGGACGTCGCCATGCTGGATGCAGCGATGAACATGATGATCTCAGTGGCCGGTCCGTGTCTTGCGGGCGGCGTTCGGCCGCGCAAACAGGGAAATCTGGGGTACAGCAATTCGCCGACCGCCGACACTTTTCCAACGGGCGATGGCGAGATCACGCTGGGTGTCGTGCGTCAGGAGCAATTCGCCCAGCTGGCAGCTGCGCTCGGGCGAGAAGACTTGATGACGGACCCGCGCTTCGCCGATCGTTTGGCTCGTCAACAGAACGCCGTAGCGTTGCGCGATGAAGTGATCGCGGCGCTTGCGCCGCGCAGCGCGCTGGAATGGGAAGCGCTCTTTGCTGACCGGGGCGTTGCAGCCAGCGCTGTCCGCGACTTGCCCACCGCGCTGGTGCATCCGCATCTGGATGGTCGTGCACTGAAGCTCGCCAGCGAGTTGCCGGATGGGACGCCGATCCAGGTGCTCGGCCCCGGCTACATCGCCATGCATAACGCCGTGCCCCCGCCGACCAGGCCGCCGCGCCTTGGAGAGCACACCGCCGAGGTTCTCGCACAACTGGGCGAGTCCGTTGGTCGCTGATCTGCAGCCGCCAGGCTGCCAACCAAAAAACTTGAAGGAGACAAACGTGCAAAGACGACAGCTCATTTATTCCACAGCGGCCTGGATGCTGCTGGCTACTACGGCGTCGCAGGCCCAAACCGGTGATTGGCCTTCGCGGCCGATCCGGATGGTGTCGCCATTCGCTGCAGGCAGCACCAGCGACACATCGGCCCGCTTCATCTCGCAGCACTTATCGACCGCATTGGGTCGGTCAGTCACGGTGGAGAATTTCCCCGGTGCCGACGGTCGTCTGGGCATGATGCAGGCCAAGAATGCGCCAGCGGATGGCTACACCATGGTCTTGGGCAGCTGGACCAACCTGGCAGTGAACGCAGTGTTGATCAAGGACATGCCGTACGATCCGCTCAAGGATTTCAAACCCGTGGCGGGTATTGGCCGCAGCATGCTGGGTATCGCTGTATCCGGGCAATCCAGCATCAAGACCTGGCAGGAATTGGTGGCAGCGGCGAAGAAGGATCCGGGCAAGCTCAACTATGGCAACTTCGCCACTGGCTACCGACTGGCGACCGAATGGTTCTCCAATCTGGCGGGCATCAAGTTCACGTATGTGCCTTACCGGACAACGGGCCAGATGAACACCGATCTTGCCGGCCAGCAGATCGATGTGGCGATGGACGGCGTGACCTCCATGTCATCGCTGGTCAAGTCAGGACAGCTGCGGCTGCTGGCCGTGACAGGTGAACAACGCCACCCGGATTTCCCGAACGTGCCTGCGCTGAAGGAGTTCTATCCCGAATATGTGGTCTATGGCTGGTCGGCAATCATGGTCAGAACAGATGTGCCGGATGCGATCGCGGACCGGGTTGCGAGCGAGGTGCAGAAGATCATGTCTTCGCCCGAGGGCAAAGACTTTGCGCGTCGCGCTGGGTCTGATCTCCTTTTGCGCAGCACAGCAAGCATGCGTGAATTTCAGCTCAACCAGATCAATACTTTCAAGCGCGTCGCTGACGCGGCGGGGATGAAACCCGAATGAAGCACACCGATATAACCAAGGGAGAGGATCAATGAAGCTAGGGACATTTCTACGTGGTGGCCGACAGGTGCCAGTCCTCTTTGTCAATGGTGCGGCGCACGACCTTCAAGAGGCACTCGCCGGGGCACCGTTTCTTGAACGCGAAGGATTGGCGCGGCACGGCTTTTCGTTGCTGGACCTGATCGCCGCCGGTGACACCGCGTTGGACGCGCTGAGAACCGTGGCCATGGATGCAGAGTTGCTGGCGCGCTCACGTATTGCCGATGGTGAGGGCCAACCGTTGGCTCCGATGACACGCCCGCCGAAAAATGTCTTTTGTCTTGGGCGCAACTACGCGGAACACATCCGCGAGGACAACGTGTCACGAGATCAGAAGACCGAACTGCCGAAGTACCCACAGTTCTTTACCAAGCCGCATACGGCCATCGTTGGGGACGGTGCCGACATTCGCTATGACGAACGTGTGACCCGGCGGCTCGACTATGAGGTGGAATTGGCGGTTGTGATCGGTCGGGGCGGGCGCGATATCCAGGCGGGAGATGCGCTGGGGCACGTATTCGGCTACACCATCGTCAATGACGTGACTGCGCGCGATCTACAGCGCCGTCATGATCAATGGTTCAAAGGCAAAGGCCTGGACACCAGCTGTCCCATGGGGCCGTGGATCGTCACGGCGGACGAGATCCTTGACCCTCACGCGCTTCGTATCGAACTTTCGGTCAATGGTGAAGTGCGGCAGGATGCCAGCACAGGTGACATGATTTTCCGGATTCCGGAGACCATCGAATCGCTATCGGCGGGTCTCACCCTCGAACCGGGAGACGTGATCGCCACCGGCACCCCATCGGGTGTGGGCTATGCCATGGAGCCGCGCCAGTTCCTGGCCGATGGGGACGTGGTCGAATGCCGTGTCGAGGGGGTGGGGGTGTTGCGTAACACTGTTCGAGCCGTGTCCTGATTCATGGGCCGCAGGCCCTTGCGCGCCGTCAGCGCTGCGGGGCCGAAAACGTCTGTGGCAGTTGCTCCATGTGCTCGCGATGGACTTGCACCACCTGGGCCAGCGCTGCCCGGTACCGTTCGCGATGGGCACGCAGCGCAGGAATCCGGGCGGCAAGGCCCAGCACCATAGGCGGTTGGTGCCTTGGTGCGGCCAGCAGCATGGCGATGGTGCCCGACCCAGGGGTTGCGATCCCTTCGCTATAGGCGTATCCGCGTTCCCGGCACTCATCGAGCTTGGTGACCAATTCGTTGAAGCGAACCGGTGGGCGCGACGAGTCTTCGGCATTGATGCGCGTTACCAGCGCGCGGAGTTCCGCGCGAGGCTTGAGCGCCAGAATCACCTGGCCCATTGCAGATCTCAACAGTGGGCGGGTGGCGCCCGCCAGGACATCCGTCATGCCAGCCACCGCTCCGCCCTTCACCACATGGATGTACTGGACCTGGAAGCCACTTTGTATGCCCAGTGTGACGGTGCATTCGGTTTCGTCGCGCAATTTGTACATGAGCCGCACCACCGTGCCATCGGCCAGCAGCGCATCGTTTACCCACAGTCCCAGCAATGCCGCACGAACCGTTGGCACATAGGTCCGATCTTCGCGCGAGTAGTCGAGGTAGCCCAGGTCGCGCAGCGTGTTCAGCAGGGCGAAGGTGCTCGACGGTGGGAAGTCGAGGCCGGCGGCGACCTGCGACAAGGTGGCGGGGGCGCGCCGCTGTGCAAAGTACTCGAAGACTTCAACGACACGTTGAGCTGATTTGACGGGGCCGGGCATTGGCAAATGGATTAGCAGGGAGAGGCGAAAAGCAAGGCTTCAACCGCGAGATAGAGATGGTACTCCCCTGGCTTCTGCAGGCATTCTCCTGATTGGCAGTGCCCTGGGAGCTGATGCCCTCATGGGCTATGCGCTGAGGTTGAACCCTGCGCCGGGCTATGACAACCAGTCCTGCATTGGCAGTTTGGGACAGGCGAGCACATTACCCTCTGTGCGCGATTTGCCAAGGGGATAAAAAACGCCCGGTCCAGAGGGCCGGGCGTCAGACTTGTCATGAAGACAAGTTTTAGTTTGCGAAGACTGTAGAGAACACTATCAAGGTCGCTGAGTAGGCGGCGGATTAGGCGTGGTGCCTGGACCTTGGCCGGGGCGCATGGATGGCGCCGTACGGGGTTGGCTTGCTGGTGGCATGGCGGGTGTCAAGTCCGCGGGCAGGCCGTTGCTGTTCACACTGCCCGGTGCTGGGCGTGCCGGGTTGACACCAAGGCCAGTGCCAGAACCCTGAGGGGCCAAGCCGCCACCCTGTGGGGTGCCTGCGCTTGCGGGTGGTGGCGTTTGTGAATTGCCGGTGGTGCCGGTTTGCGCTAAAGCAGGCAAATTCCAGGCAAGTGCTGTGGTCATTAACAAGACTGCGGGAAGATGCCGCATGCGTCGGTTGGTCATCAGGGAGAACCCTTTCAGGTGTTGAACACGATGCCAGTCTGCCACCTGAGCCGGTTACATGGTGGTCTGAAACGTTGAAGTTGTAATGATGAGTGCTGCCTAGCCGCAAGCGGCACGGGGTGTATGTATTGTGAAAACGCTCTGCACGAAGCAAGCGCCTTGTGCCGGGGGCGCTCAGGCGCGCACACTGCTGGGCCCATATTAACTTTTGGTTAAACAGCGACGAATTTATTTCGCTTTTGCTTTCAAGCCGAAGTTCCTAGACTTCGCTCGTTCTTATAAAGCTCCAGGGAATCCGATGTCTGTTTACCGCGCCGCGAATGTGCGTTTGAGTGAAGCCGTGCGCCCAGAGTTGGCCGATGTGTGTCTGCCCGGCCCTGATGAATCTGTACTGGGAGAGTACGCACGCATGCGGCCTCAACTGGGCGCCTTTCATGCGTTCGATAAAGCCCATATCGTGATGCTCGCCGAAGAGGCGCTTCTGCCACGAGAAGACGCGGCGGCGATGTTGCGCGTGTTGCGCACTTTGGAGAGCCAGAGCGGCGGAGCCATGGCGGCACGGGCGGCCACAGCAGAACATATGCATTCCGGTGAGGCACTGCTGACCCAGGCGCTGGGTGGAGAGATCGCCGGAAAAATGCACCTGGGACGCAGCTCTGGCGATCTGCTGACGGTGTCCTTTCGCTATACCTTGCGCGAAAAGCTGCTGCGCATCGCCGGGCAATTGAATGCGTTGCGCCGCGTGGTGCATGACTTGGCTGCCCAGCATGTGAACACCGTGATACCCGGAAGCACCCATCTGCAGCATGCTCAGCCTGATACCTTCGGCCACTACCTGCTGGCATGGGCAAGTGCATTCGATCGTGATGCGGAGCGCCTTCGCCAATACTATGTTCGCCTGAACCTGAGCCCGGCAGGTGCTGCCATCTTGAACGGTTCGGAGTTCGCTCTGAACCGGGAACGGGTGGGCGGCTTGCTCGGCTTCGATGGACTGGCGCTCAACACGCGGGATGCCGTCTGGGGGCGCGATATCGAAATCGAAGCCCATACGCTCACCATGCTGCTGGCCGGCAATTTCAACCGCCTGGCGGAAGACCTGATGCTGTGGTCTTCGCCGGAGTTCGGCTTGGTTGAATGCGCTGACGGTTTCTGCGGTACGAGCAGCATCATGCCGCAGAAGAAGAACCCCAATGCGCTCGAATGCCTCAAGGGCATGGTCGCTGTGTGCACGGGCCATCTGGTGAGTACGGTGATGGTGCACAAGAACCCATCGACTGTTCCGGTGTTCGAATGGGTCCGCTCCATGTCGGATGCCTGGCGTGGTTACGACGAGATGGCGTCCGCGCTCCCCCTCATGACCGCCGTGCTGAAGACCCTGAACGTGCGGAAAGAGCGCATGCGCGAGCGCGCAGGCGCTTTCTGGGCCACGGCCACCGATCTGGCGGCAGCCATCGTTCGGCATGCCGATGTGCCGTGGCGGGCGGCCCATCAGATCACCGGGATCACGGTGCGACTCGCCCTTGATGCGGGCTTGTCGCCCTCACAGATCAACACGGCGCTGGTGGATCAGGCGGCACGCGCGCATTTCGGGCGCGACATCCAGTTGCCAGCAGACGTTCTGGCTTCTGCCATGGACCCCGCGGCATCTGTCGGGCGGCACAAGTTGCCGGGTGGGCCGGCGCCCGAGCGGGTTCGAGAAGCCTTGGTCATGCACGAGACAGCGCTCGCCGAAGACGAGCGCTGGCTGGCTGCCACGCTGATGCGCCAGCAGCAGGCACAGGCGGCGCTGGAGCGGGGCATTGATGCGCTCCTTGCTTTCTAGTCCAGTGCATTGCACCCCCCATAACTGATTCAATGACATCAAGGAGACATTTCCATGTTTAACGTTTCTCGTCGCCACATGTTGCGCGCCTCTGCCTATGCCCCGCTCCTGGGTACCGGTGTGTTGGGCTGGGCGGGTGCCGCGCAGGCTGCTGCCTGGCCCGAACGGCCCATTCGCATGCTGGTGGGCTACAACACCGGGGGCGCCACGGACGGCGTGGCGCGTCCCATCGAGGCCAAACTGCAGGCCACATTGGGCCAGCCCCTCCTATTCGAATACAAACCGGGCGCCGGTGCCACTGTGGCCGCTGCGCTCGCGTCTAAGGCAGCGCCAGACGGCTACACCCTGCACATTACCGACAGCGGGCCCATGACCATCCTGCCGAATGGCAAGGCGGTCGGCTATGACCCTCTGACAGCCTTCACCTCGTTGGGCATGGTGTGCGAAGGCTGTTCGGTCATCGCCGTTCACCCCTCGCTGCCGGTGGAGAATCTCGCAGACCTGGTGAAGATGGCTCGCGCCAAGCCGGGGACGCTGTCATTCGGTACGTCTGGCATGGGGGGCTCTGCGCATCTGGCTGGTGAGCTGTTCCAGGTCATGACGGGTACCGAGCTGGTGCACGTGCCTTACCGCGGTGGTGCGCCGGCGGCGACGGATCTGGTCGGCGGGCAGATCCCCATGTTGTTCGCTTCTACCGGCACCGCCCTGCCATTCATCGAGCAAGGACGCATGCGTGCGCTGGCCGTGACCTCGCCCAAGCGCTCAAGCTCGCTGCCCAATGTCCCCACGGTAGCCGAGCAGGGCTATCCAGGCTACGACGCCACCGTTTGGTTCTCCATGGTGGGGCCGGCTCGCTTGCCACCGGCCATCATCAGCAGGTTTCATGGGGCATTGCAAGGCGCTTTAAGCGATGCCAAGGTGCAGCAGGCCTTGCGCCGCCAAGGCTACGAACCCCTGCTGGGAGGCTTGGATATCCAGGATCGCCGGGTGAAGGAAGATCTGGCGAAATGGGGCCATCTGATTCGGGAGAAGAAAATCCGTTTCGAGTAAGACTTAAAGCTCTGTTCGTTCTAACGCCAGTCGGCAAAAGTGCAGGGCTGCCGGCCGCAGGGGCAGGGCGTCATTCCAGATGATGCCCACCGCATCCCGCACGGGTGGCACGGCCATGGGCAAGAGGGCACCTATGGGCGGCGCAAGATGCTGTCTGGCTACTCTGCCAGGCACGATGGTCACATAGTGGCCCAGCGTGAACAGCGGGCCCACCATGGTCATGTCGCTGGTCTCCACATATTCCCGCGGAAGGCCCAGACGCCGGGTGTGAAGAATTTGCTCCAGATGATCGCGCATCAAGGTGCCGGAAGCGGGCAGACACCAGCGTTGGCACACCAGTTCGCGCCAGGTTGTTCGGGCCTGGTTTGCAAAGGGGTGGTCATGGCTGGCTACCAGCACCACATCGTCACTCAGAATAGGCGCCGTGCGCAGGCCGGACTGGACGATATCGGCACTCAGGCGTGCGAATAGCAGCTGTATGTGCCCTTTTTTCAATTGGTCTTGCAGATGCTCGGCACTGCCGTCTACGAGCCTGATCCGCACCAAGGGGTGCAACTGCGCAAACGCGGCGATCGTGGCCGCCAGGAAGGGGTGCAGAGAGACCGCCTTGGTACCAATCACCAACTCCCCACGGTAGCCCCCGTGCAGGCCGTCCACGGCATCAGAGAGGTTGTCGAGTTCGGTGTTGATCGCGCGGGCGCTGGCCAGGATGGTCTCGCCAAGAGGCGTGAGACGCAGCCAGCCCCGGCCGCGCTCGAATACGGGTCCCTGAAAGACTTCTTCCAATTCTGCCGCCGCCTTGGATACCGCGGCTGCAGAGACATGCAGGCGCTCGGCGGCCTGCGACAGGTTTTGCACGTTGCTCAGCGTTTCCACCAGTCTCAAATGGCGAATCTTGACTCCGCGCATTTGCATCAACGCTTCACCTGAAAACTGCTTGGCTTCTCTGGCACGCGCACCATGCGAATAGCGTCGAATGGGCAACGCACCGCGCAGAGCGCACACCCCGTGCATGCTGCGGGGTCATCCAGGGTGGAAGACTTGCGCCAGCCCGTGACGTGCAGAGACAGCACGCGGGGCTCACACACGGCCACGCACCATCCGCAGCCGGTGCATCGATCTGCATCAACGGAGGGCAGGGCGCGGCGGACGCGAGGCATGGTGCAGTTCAAAATGTCCCGTCATGAGCCACTGGCTGGTTTCATCTGCCGCACGCGCAAGACGCTGAAGATGGCCGCCACCGCAGCCGCGACTGCGCTCAGCGACAGCGCGATGACCGGGCCCTGTGTACCGTCGTGCGGAGGCCACATGCTGAATATGAAGGCCGCCAATACAGCGCCCACGGTCTGGCCGGTCAGGCGGGCGGTGCCCAGCATGCCGCTGGCGGCACCGCTGCGATGACGCGGCGCGGAAGTGACTATGGTGTGGTTGTTGGGCGATTGGAACAGGCCAAACCCCATGCCGCAAAGGGCCATGCGCCAGGCAATGTCCGTATCCGAAGGCGATGACGGCAAGCCCGCCAGCAGTGCCAATCCGCTGGCCATGAAGAGCATGCCTACGCCGCCCAGCAGACCATCGGGAATACGGCCTATCAATCGGCCTGCTATGGGTGCCGTGACCACAATCGCAAGAGGCCAGGCGGAGATCAGAAGGCCCGACTTCAGATGCGTGAAACCATAGCTTTCGAGCAGCATGAATGGCAGCGCCACATAGGACAGCATCTGCGCACAAAAGGCGCAGACCGATCCGCACATGGACAAGCCGAAGATCGGCAGCCGCAGCAGATCGACCGGGAAAAGCGGTGCCACCAGGTTTCTCTGCCGCCATACATACAGCACGCCCACCGCGACACCGGCAGCCAGCATGGCCAACCCATCGAGCGGGATTTTTCCGCCCCCACCGCCGGCCACACCCAGGCGATCCACGCCGATGAACACCAGCGAGAACATCAGTATGTTCAACACCACATCCAGCGGGGCAATGCGTGAGCCCGCCGCGGCGGCTGCCGAGTTGGGCGGAAGCACGCGCAAGCCGAGCGTGATGATCAACGCCCCGAGCGGCAGGTTCAGGGCCAGCAACCAGGGCCATGAGGCCACCGAAAGAATGGCTGCGGACAGCGAGGGGCCGGCCACAGAAGCCGTGGCGACCACCATGGAGTTGAGTGCGACCCCGCGCCCCAACTGTGCGGAAGGGTAGATCATGCGCACCAGCGCCGTATTCACGCTCATCACGCCGGCGGCTCCCACGCCTTGCAATGCGCGCGCCGCAATCAGCACACCCAGGTTGGGTGCGCACATGGCCAGCGCGGAAGCCAGCGTAAACAAGGCCATGCCACTGAGGTACACACGCCGATAACCGAGCAGATCGCCCAGATTGGCAAACGGCAGCAACAAGGCCAGGGCGGCGATCTGGTAGGCGTTGACCACCCAGATGGAGTGCGCTGCCGTGGAGTTGAGATCTCGCGCAATATCGGGCAGCGCAAGGTTCATGATGCTGGTGTCCAGCACGGAGATCATCAGCCCCAGCATCATCACCAGGACGGCGTGTCGGCGCTGCGGTTGAGGCAGCCCGTCCTGCTTGCAAGGCGGGCTGGCCTGAGTGCCCCCTGACATCAGGAAGTGGCAGCCAGCGTGGGATAGTCGGTATAGCCGTGCGCGCCGCCGCCATACATCGTCGCCTTGTCCACCTCGGCATACGGGCCGCCGCGGCGCAGGCGTTCGGCCAGGTCCGGGTTGCTGATGAAAGACTTGCCGAAGGCCACCAGATCGGCCTTGCCGCTGTCCAGGGCCTCATTGGCCAAGGTAGCGTCATAGCCGTTATTGACCATCCAGGCGCCTCGCCCGCCGGCCTCTCGGTAAGCTGATTGAAGGGCAGCGTAGTCGAAGGGGCGGCCATCAACCTCACGCGGGCCTCCGGTGGCACCCTCGATGACGTGAATGTAGGCCAGGCCCAAGGGGGCCAGCTGGCGGATCAGGTAATCGAAAAGCGGCTGCGGATCTTCATCGACAATGTCGTTGGCAGGCGTCACGGGGGAGAGTCGGATGCCTACACGGCCGTGGCCTACTGCGTCCGCTACCGCGCGGGTAACCTCCAGCATCAGACGGGCGCGGTTTTCAATGCCGCCGCCGTAGTCGTCCTGGCGGTGGTTGGCGCCCGTTTTGAGAAACTGGTCAAGCAGGTAGCCATTGGCTCCGTGGATTTCCACGCCATCGAAGCCACAGGATTGAACCGCGTTGCGCGCCGCAGCAGCAAACTCGTGCACGATGGTGGGGATCTCCTGCCGATGCAACGCGCGGGGCTCGCTGGTGGGCGCAAAACTGCCCTTGCCCTGCTCGTCGATCAGATAGGTCTTGGTATGCGCACGAATGGCAGAAGGTGCCACAGGGGGTTCATTGTTGGGCTGCAGGGCGGTGTGCGACACGCGGCCCACGTGCCACAGCTGGCACACGATCTTCCCGCCGGCGTCGTGCACGCTCTGTGTGACCCTCTTCCAGCCATCCAGTTGATCAGAGCCGTACAGGCCAGGCACATCGGCGTAGCCTTGGGCGGTGGCGGTGATGGCGGTCGCTTCAGTAATGATCAGGCCGGCACCCGTGACCGGATCTGCACGCTGCGTGTAGTACTCGGCCATGGTGGGTGTGGGAATCGCATCCGGCGCGCGGTTGCGCGTGAGAGGCGCCATGACAATGCGGTTGGCCACTTCAATGGCACCAACTTGAGTAGGTGTGAACAGCTTGGATTTCATGCCGGGGTCGCTCGAGATGGAGAATGGCGAAAAAGGAGTTCTGCATTTTGCGCCACCTTGGCGTTTGCTGCTGGACAATGGAGACAACATGGCCACCACCGCTCTGCCTTTGCGCAGGCTTCTTCTGATTGCAATAGCGTTGTCTTTTGGCGCCGCCGTGTCCCTGGGCGTCGCGCGTTTTGCGTATGGGCTTCTTCTGCCGGTGATGCGGGACGACCTGGGGTGGAGCTACACCTTGGCCGGCGCCATGAACACAGCCAACGCAGCGGGCTATCTGATTGGAGCGCTGTTGACCCCTGTGCTGATCCGGCGCTTTGGCTCATCGTTTGTGCTTCTGTCTGGCGCGCTGCTGACCAGCGGTTTCATGGCCGCCTCGGGGTTTTTCACGGACGCCTGGCCGCTGTTGCTGCAACGCTTGTTGGCTGGCGTGGCCAGCGCATTCATGTTTGTGTCGGGTGGGTTGATGGCTGCTCGTCTGGGGGCGCAGGCGCCCCAGCATTCAGGCCTGCTGCTGGGCGTGGTGTACGGCGGTACGGGCTGGGGCATTGTGGTGTCGGCACTGGGGGTTCCTGCAGTGCTGAAGGCTGCCCAGGGGGTGCCGCATGGTTGGGCATGGGCATGGTGGGGACTGGCGCTGGCTTGTCTGATCGGCACGGCCATTCTGGTTTGGCCTGCCCGGGTACTGCGCAGCGCGCCCCCACCCGTTGATGTTCCGGAAAAGCAAGGTTCAGCCCAAGCCCCCTCTTCATTGCCCTGGAAATCGATGATGCCTATTCTGAGTGGCTACACGCTGTTTGGGGTGGGCTACATCGGGTACATGACCTTTGTGATCGCCTTGCTCCGGGAGCGCGGTGTTGACGAAGGCGCCATCACCGTTTTCTACGCCCTCCTGGGGTTGGCGGTCGTGGCCTCGGGGCGCATCTGGGCAGGCTTGCTTGACAGGTCAAAAGGCGGAGGCGCTCAGGCCCTGCTCAACGGCCTGTTAGGGGTGGCGACCATCTTGCCAGCACTCACCAGCGCATGGCCGGTGGTTCTGGCGTCTGGTTTGTTATTCGGCGGGGTGTTCCTGTCTGTCGTAGCGTCCACCACGGCTTTCGTACGCCACAACCTGCCTGCGCCGCAGTGGCCTGCAGGGATCAGCGCTTTCACGATCTTGTTTGCTTTCGGTCAGATCGTAGGACCCACCGTCGTCGGCTGGGTCTCGGACGGAGCAGGGGGACTGTCAAGAGGTCTGCTGTATTCAGCGCTTGTCTTGTGGGTTGGCGCTCTGCTGGCCTGGAGACAGGTGCCCCTGGGAAAGAGGTAGCTCCGCCGTCTGACGCACGGGCTACCTAGGTTCCTAGATCAAGCCTTCGGCCTTCATGGCGGCCTGCACTGCTGGCCGTGCTGCCACACGTTCGCGGAATGCAACCAGGTTCTTCAGTGCCGACAGATCGATGTTCAAGGGCTTGGCCCAGTTGGTCACAGTGAAGAGGTAACCATCGGCCACAGTGAAGGTGTCACCCGTCAGATAGGCCTTGTTGGCCAGCAGGCCGTCGACGTGCTGCAGCCGCTCCAGTACCTTGGTCTTGGCTGCCTGCTTGGTGTCGTCGGAAGAGGCGGGGTTGAACATGGGACTGAAGTTCTTGTGGACTTCCGTGCCGATGAAATTCAGCAAGCTTTGCAACTTATAGCGCGCGACCGTGCCATTGGCTGGAGCCAGATTTTTCTCTGGTGCCTGGTCTGCGATGTACTGAACAATGGCAGGGCCTTCGCTGAATCCGGTACCGTCGTCGAGCACCAGGTAAGGCACGTAGCCCAGTGGGTTGACTTTGCGGTAGTCGCTGCCATCGGGCAGTATCTTGGTCTTGGTGGGAGCGGAAATGGCCTCGTACTTCAGGCCGGCTTCTTCCAGCGCGATGTGAGGAGAGAGCGAGCAAGCGCCAGCAGAGTAATAAAGCTTCATGGTGTTCCCTGGTTTTGAGGTTTTGATTTCAATGTCCAGATCCCGGAGGCTGTCGGCCTCTCAGGCTCCAGGCATGGACGGTAGAAGGCACCGGTCCGAGGCAGGCGATCAACAAGCCGCGGGTGGGGTTGTCCTATCGCGCTTCGCAGCGAGCGTCCTTCTGCCGCCCACGCACAGATAGGCTGCGGTCCACAGGGTATCAAACACTGGGCAACCTTGCAGGGGCCTGGCTTCGCGCACGGACTTCCACTGGTTGTCTGGGTATTCGGTATCCCCCTGGGACCGCCGAGCTCCTGCTCGGCATTTTTTGTCCCAGGCGCGATCCGAATGCCCACGACAGCGAAGCTTTGAAGATCAGGCCGTGAGTTTCATCCCCAGCCGCCGTGCGAGTTTATGCAGGTTGCTTGCATCCATACCCAGACCCTTCGCTGCGCGTGCCCAGTTTCCGTCATGGCGTTCAAGCGCAGTCCGTATGCATGCCCGCTCACAGGCTTCCACGGCTTCGCGCAGGGGCAATTGCCGCTCATTGGGCTTGGACGGTTTGGCTTCTTCTGCTGAGGACAGCGGCGCTGCGTCGTCGAGGTCAAGCAGATCGGCTTCCAGCGTCACGATGTCGCTCCGCTTGGCGCCCCGGCTCAAAGCCTTCAGGGCGGCGCGGCTAATGACATGTTCCAGCTCGCGGACATTGCCAGGCCAGCGGTAGCGGCGCAGCGCCTCTTCTGCGCCGGTGGAAAGGCGCAGACTGCGAAGACCCAGGCGTGCTCGATTCAATTCCAAAAAACGCCCGGCAAGGAGCAGTACATCATTGCCGCGATCGCGCAGGGGTGGAATAGGGATAGGGTAGACCGACAAGCGATGGTACAGGTCGGCTCGGAAGTTTCCTTCGGCCACCTGTTCGCGCAGATTGCGGTTCGTGGCCGCAATCACGCGAACATCCACCTTGCGTGGACGATCCGTCCCCAGGCGCTGGATTTCCCCGTTTTGCAGGACACGCAGCAGCTTCGCTTGAATGGCTAATGGCAGTTCCCCGACTTCGTCCAGAAGCAGCGTGCCCCCCTCAGCGGCCTCAAAGCGGCCAGGTCTATCACTTACGGCGCCGGAGAATGCCCCGCGCACATGCCCGAACAACTCGCTTTCCGCCAGAGACTCAGGCAATGCCGCGCAATTCACGTGCACCAATGCACGGGCCCCCCGCCGCGAAAGCCTGTGCAACCGGTGGGCGAACATCTCCTTGCCCACACCCGTCTCGCCCAGCAGCAGCACTGGCAGCTCACTATCTGCCACCACTTGCAGCTCATTGAGCAGGCGCGACATGGCCTCGCTATGGCCCAGGATCTCCCCTTCTTCCCCCTTGGGCGAACGCTCAGCTGCAACAGCGCCAGAGTGGTGCGACGCTCGTAGCGCAGACTCCAGCCGCGATACACGCACTGCAGCTTCTATCAGCGGCAGCAGCTGTGCCAACTCCCGCTGTGCGGCGACGTCAAACGTGCCTATAGTGAGCGCGTCCAGAGTCAGCACGCCAAAACGCTGGCCTTCCAGGTCCAGTCCCACGCCCATGCAATCATGGACATGAAGCGGCTGGCCGGTGCGCTCAATGAGCAGTCCGTCATAAGGGTCCGACAGCCCACTGTCATGGTGGAAACAGGTCACCTCTCGGCGCTGGAGGATGGCAGCCAGGCGCGGATGCTCCTTGATGACAAATCGCCGGCCCAAGGCTTCATTGACCAGACCGTCCACCGCAATGGGCCGTAACAGCTCACCATGGCCGTCCAGTTGCAGCAGGGCCACTGCGCCGCAGCGAAAGTGCAGGCGCAGCGTTTCAACCAGACGTTGCTGGCGGACCGCCATGGGCAATTCGCTGGCCAGATCTGCCAGCAGAAGGGCGTGAATCGTGCGTATGGTGATATTTACCCTTAAATGGTGAATCTAACCCTTATTTTATAGGGTATTTTTTACCCTTAAATTTATAAGTAATTGAAATGTAGTGAGTTTTTTCTGGTCCGGTGTTTGCTTTGATCACTTCATAGTTCAATCAACAGTGCAGAAGGAGCCACACCATGAGTTACCTGGATCAATCATTGGGTCAATTGGCCCGTCGCATTCCAGGCGCGACACGTCTGTTTGATCAGCATCGCCTGGATTTTTGCTGCGCAGGCAATCGCACCTTGCGCAGGGCCGCACAAGAGGCCGGCCTGGACAGCGAGCCCATCGTCCATGAATTGCACGTACTTCAACTACGCATTGGCGAACAGGCCGACCGCGACTGGAGCCAGGCCACGGACTTGGAGTTGGTGGATCACATTCTCACCCGTTACCACGCCGTGCATCGTGAGCAGCTGCCGGAACTTGTACGCCTGGCGCGCCGAGTCGAGCATGTACATGGTGATCGGCCGAACTGCCCGCTTGGTCTGGCCGATCATCTGGAGGCCATGGCACTGGAGCTGGAAAGCCATATGCGCAAGGAAGAACTGGTGCTGTTTCCCATGATTTCGCAAGGGCAGGGCGTTCGGGCTGACATGCCCATAAGCGTCATGCGCATGGAGCATGAAAGCCACGGGGAGGAGTTGCGTAAGCTCGCCGAACTGACCAATGACATCACCACGCCGCGTGATGCCTGCAATACCTGGCGCGCACTGTACCTGGGGCTTCGCACTTTCCGTGAAGACCTGATGGCGCACATCCATACCGAAAACAACATCCTGTTCGAGCGCTTTGCGCCCGCGCAGATTCACTAGGAGTTCAACGTGGGTCCATACAAGAAACACTGGTTCACACTGATCGCGCTATGCATCGTGATGTTCTCTGTGCTGGGTTACTTTGGAGCGGACATCTACCGCTCGGCACCGCCTATTCCCGCGCAGGTGTCGAGCAGCGACGGAAAGGTCCTGTTCGGGCGGGAGGACATTCTCGACGGCCAGACGGCTTGGCAGTCGGTAGGGGGTATGCAATTAGGATCCATCTGGGGTCACGGGGCCTATCAGGCACCCGATTGGACTGCGGACTGGCTGCACCGCGAACTCATAGCCTGGCTTGACCTGGGTGCCCAGGAACGCCACGGCAAGCCCTATGCGCACCTGACTGAAGGGCAGCAGGGCGCTTTGCGCGCCGAACTCAAAGCCGAATACCGCAGGAACGCGGTGGACCAGAGTGAAAATTTGGTTGTGAGCGAGCGGCGCGCCCAAGCCATGGCGCAAACTGCCGTCTATTACGAGCAGCTTTTCTCCGACGCCCCTGCGTTCCAGAAAAGCCGAGAGAGCTTTGCAATGAAAGAGAACACGCTGCCCAGTGCCCAGCGGCGCGAGCAGCTTACGCACTTTTTCTTCTGGACTGCTTGGGCAGCTGCCACCGAAAGGCCCAACAGCCAGGTCACCTATACCAACAACTGGCCACACGAGCCGCTTATCGGCAACACCCCTAGCAGTGAAAATGTGGTGTGGTCTATCGTCAGCGTGGTGGTGCTGTTGTCCGGCGTGGGCTTTCTGATCTGGGGCTGGTCATTCTTGCGCAAGCACGACGAATCCTTACCCGATGCCCCTAGGCAAGACCCTCTGACCACCTTTGCACTCACACCTTCTCAGCGGGGACTGGGCAAATACCTGTTCCTGGTGGTGGCGCTGTTTGTGTTTCAAGTGTTCATCGGCGGTTTCACGGCGCACTACACCATTGAAGGGCAGAAGTTCTACGGCGTCGACGTCTCGCAGTGGTTCCCCTATGCGCTGACCCGCACCTGGCATATCCAAAGCGCCTTGTTCTGGATCGCAACGGGCTTTTTGGCTGTCGGCTTGTTCCTGGCGCCTGTCATCAACGGGGGAAAGGACCCCAAGTTTCAGCGGCTTGGTGTAGACGTGCTTTTCTGGGCGTTGGTTTTCGTCTGCGTGGGCTCCTTCGTGGGCAACTATCTGGCGATTGCACACAAGATCCCGACCGAGTGGAGTTTTTGGCTGGGCCACCAGGGTTATGAGTATGTGGATCTGGGCCGGCTCTGGCAAATCCTTAAATGGGTAGGTATCTTGCTTTGGCTGGTCCTGATGCTGCGCGGCGTGTTGCCCGCACTTTTCGCACGCAACAAGGAAGACAAGAACCTCTTGGCACTGCTCACCGCTTCAGTGGGTGCAATCGGTCTTTTCTATGGCGCGGGCCTGTTCTACGGTGAACGTACCCATCTCTCCATCATGGAGTACTGGCGCTGGTGGGTGGTGCACCTGTGGGTGGAAGGCTTCTTCGAAGTGTTCGCCACCACAGCGCTGGCTTTTGTGTTCAGCAGTATGGGACTGGTCTCGCGCAGCATGGCGACCTCGGCCAGCCTGGCCTCGGCATCGCTGTTTTTGCTCGGCGGCATTCCAGGCACGTTCCACCACCTGTACTTTGCGGGCACCACCACACCGGTGATGGCTGTTGGCGCCGCGTTCAGCGCGCTTGAAGTCGTGCCGCTGATCGTGTTGGGCCACGAGGCTTGGGAGAATTCGCGTCTCCAAAGCCGTGCTCCGTGGATGGCCAAGCTCAAATGGCCTCTGGCCTGCTTCGTGGCTGTGGCCTTCTGGAACATGTTGGGTGCTGGCGTATTCGGATTCATGATCAATCCGCCGATCGCGCTCTATTACATCCAGGGTCTCAACACGACGCCGGTTCACGCACATGCCGCGCTGTTCGGGGTCTATGGCTTCCTGGCTCTGGGCTTTACGCTGATGGTGTTGCGTTATGTGCGTCCAAATATGGTGTTCAGCGATGGCTTGATGAGAATAGCTTTCTGGGGCCTCAACGGCGGCCTGTTCTTGATGATCGCCACCAGCCTGCTGCCTATCGGCGTGATTCAGTTCCATGCCAGCGTTTCGGAAGGTCTGTGGTACGCCCGCAGCGAAGAGTTCATGCAACAACCTTTGTTGCAGACCTTGCGCTGGATCCGCACCTTTGGCGACGTTGTCTTCATCGTTGGCGCCGTGGCCATGGCCTGGCAGGTCGTATTGGGACTTGCGGGGAAAGGGAGCGTTGGCCATTCACAGCAACTGGCTCCGGGTATCGGCCGCTAAGAAGGCTCTGGAGGATCAACGGCCGGTTCATTCCGGCCTGGCTTCTGTCCCTCTTGTCTCAAAGGCAAGGGGGTTTTCTTTGGCTGGTCTTGCCTGGCTCGCCTACGGCTGCGTCACCTCAACTGGCAGTGGCTCTCTCCAGGCTTTCCAAGAAGTGCATGGCGTGAACCCCATCATCGTCCTTGTCGCCACACATTTCGAGGGAGGGCTGCAACCCTCCGCATACCGCCGGGCGCTCGGGCTGTCCGAAAATCCGGCACCCGAAGTTCTCATCCAGTTGTATGCATGGCACGCCTGCTGGTTTGCCATGTGGCATGCCTGGAATAGCTGAGCTGATGGAAGGTGCGATGCAGCACGCCCCGCATCGTGGTCTGCAAGAAATAGTGGCAGTTATCATTTCAAAATTCCGCTGCCTCGCGGTCGCATGAAGCCTGGGCGTGGCCTGAGATCATAGTCTTCGTATTTGTGCTTCTGTTGTTGAATTACGGTCGGAGGCCGGGGAGTGCGCCCGGCAGCGCAGCCACCTTCTTTCGGCCGGCGCTCCGGTGGTCCGCCCCCGGATGGCCGGCCCCTCGCCCTGCGCTGCTCAGCACGTCCAGAGGGGTGGGACACTCACTCGGGCCATTGCTTCGCTCGGCCCTACACGTATCAGTCGCAAGCGACGTTTGAAAACACCCTCTCCCGCAGGAGTGAGAGGGTCCCCATCAAAAGGCCGCGGAGCAGGCCATTCGTGAGTAGTCGCGGAGCGGGCTTTGCCCGGCCGCTGACTGCGTCCCCCTGGGGGGGAAGGCGCGTAAGCGCCTCAGGGGGGGTCAGGGATACAGTCCGCGGAGCTCACGAGCATGGAGAATGCGCGTGCAGGCGACGATGAACGTGGCCGTGCGCAAGCTCACCTTGTGCTGCTGCGCCGTCTGCCAGACGGTGGCAAACGCATCTTTCATGATCTTCACCAGGCGCTGGTTGATTTCATCTTCGCTCCAGAAGAAGCTGGAGAAATCCTGCACCCATTCGAAGTAGCTCACCGTTACACCCCCGGCATTGGCGATCACATCTGGTACGACCAGGATGCCTTTGTCGCCCAGGATATCGTCAGCCTCTGGCGTGGTGGGGCCGTTGGCGCCTTCAATGACCATCTTGGCCTTGACCTTGCCGGCGTTGGCCTTCGTCAATTGACCTTCCAAAGCCGCAGGAATCAGGATATCGCACTTGTAGCCCCACAGCTCGCCCAGCGGCAAAGCTTCACCGCCCTTGAACCCGGCTACGCCACCTGTCTTGGCCACATGCTCCAGCAGTTTCGGAACGTTCAGGCCTTTGTCGTTGCAGATGCCACCTGTGTGGTCTTCCACCGCCACTACCAGTGAGCCTGCTTCGGCAAACAGTTTGCCTGCTATGCCGCCCACGTTGCCGAAGCCCTGCACCGCGACACGCGCACCTTCTATGCCCAGGCCGATCTGTCCTGCGGCCTCTACCGCGACTGTGAATACGCCACGCCCTGTCGCCTCACGTCGGCCCAGCGAGCCACCCATATCGATAGGCTTGCCGGTGACCACGCCCGTGGCGGTGGCGCCCGTGTTCATGGAATAGGTATCCATCATCCAGGCCATCACCTTTTCGTTGGTGTTGACGTCTGGGGCAGGAATGTCCTTATTGGGGCCGATGATGATCCCGATCTCCGAGGTGTAGCGCCTGGTCATGCGCTCCAACTCGCCTTGCGACAGATTCCGGGGGTCGACCCGAATGCCACCCTTGGCGCCACCATAAGGAACGTTGACAGCGGCGTTCTTGACCGACATCCATGCCGCCAGTGCCATCACCTCAGAGAGAGTCACGTCCTGGTGAAAACGCACGCCGCCCTTGCCGGGGCCGCGGCTGACGTTGTGCTGCACGCGGTAGCCCTCAAAGTGGGCGATGGTGCCGTTGTCCATTTCAATCGGCACGTCGACGATCAGGGCGCGCTTGGGGCGTTTGAGCGTTTCCACCCAGCGAGCCAGGTGGCCAAGGTAGGGCGTCACCCGGTCGACCTGCTGGAGATATACACCCCAGGGGCCTAGGTGCTGGTGATCCAGGTAAGAGGGCAGCGCGTGAGTTTGCGCTTTAGGCGCCGCAGGGGTCTTTGCGGCGGGTTTTTTGATGGCCATCAGGCTTCTCCTCATGATTGAGACCCTGAGCTTACCTGCGTAGACGAACTCTAGGGTAAGCACTGAGGATGCTAGGGCGTGTTAACACTAAATTCACCCCCGCGTGCGGCACTGGCTAGCCGCAATCAAGGCGCAAACCGCAACCGGGTTGGACACCCGGCGAGGTTTGCACGCTCTTCATCCAGATACCGATAAATGCTTTTGAGGTCGGCGATTTTCTGTTTGATTTCTGCCATTTTCTTTTCAATGAGCTTGGCGCCATCAGCACAATCGATCATCTTGTTCCGCTGCGCATTCAGAATCTGGCCTATTTCCCCAAGCGAGAAACCCATGCTTTGCGCGCGCTGGATAAAGTTCAGATCCTGCAGAGTCTGCGCCGTGTAAACGCGATAGTTGTTAGTTCGTCGCATCGGCGAGATCAGGCCAATTTGCTCGTAGTAACGCAAAGTATGGCGGCTGGCGCCGCTGCGGGTCTCAAGTTCTCCGATTCTCATGAAAATACCGCTTGACTATAGAGTTAGGTCGACACTCTACATTTGATTCCTCACCTTATCAAGGAACAGGAGAATGAGCGTGGA
>NZ_JBEPSH010000005.1:0-562799 GCF_040548795.1 Ottowia thiooxydans
GAGCCTGATGCCGGCACCAGCACCACAGACATCAAGACCTTTGCCCGCCGCGAGGGAGACCGCTACATCGTCAACGGGCGCAAGGTGTGGATCTCCACCGCTCAGGTGGCCAACAAGATCTTGCTGGTCACCCGTACGGCACCCAAATCAGAAGGCAAGAAACCCACCGATGGCATCACGCTGTTCTACACGGACTTGGACCGCAGCCGCATCGATGTCCGAGAGATAGAGAAGATGGGCCGCAACGCGGTGGATTCGAATGAGCTGTTCATCGACAACCTGGAAGTGCCAGTAGAAGACCGCATAGGCGAAGAAGGCAAGGGCTTCAAGTACCTGCTGCATGGGTTGAATGCAGAGCGCATTGTGGTGGCCGCTGGGCTGCTCGGTGGAACGCGCAGCGTGCTGGATCGGGCGGTGAAATATGCCAAGGAACGTGTGGTGTTTGGCCGGCCCATTGGGATGAACCAGGCGGTGCAACACCCCCTGGCAGAGATCTGGGCGCGGTTGACGGCGGCTGAGCTCACGGTGTGGGCCGCAGCCACGCTGTACGACCAGGACCTGCCTTGCGCTGCGGAGGTCAACGCCGGCAAGTACCTGTCCGCTGAACTCTTCTTCGATGCCTGCACAAGGGCGGTTCGGGTACACGGTGGCTATGGCCAAGCCAAGGAATACCACGTCGAGCGCTACTTCCGTGAGTCTGTGAATCCCCTGGTGGCGCCGGTCAGTCAGGAGCTGGTTCTTTGCCACATTGCTGAATCCATGCTGGGATTGCCCAAGTCTTATTGATCTTAGGGAGATTGGCAATGTTCAAAGATTCACTATGTCCTATCTACTTTCTTGAGGGATCTACCCAATGGCTGTACTGCTGAAGGCCGGAATGAAGACCCTGGCGGTCAATGCCGTGGGCGACTACGGAGGCTCGGTCGTCCGTTACATGATCGAGTCCGGCACCAACATCGTCGCCCACGTGGCACCGGGGCGAGAAGAAGCCACTATCGACGGTTTGCCACGCTTCTCGTCCATGAGAGCCGCCGTAGAAGCCACCGGCGCCGTGGCGGCCGCCATCTACACGCCCCCAGGTGGTGTGCGTGATGCCTTGCTTGAGGCTGCTTCCTGCGGATTGCAGCTGGTCTTCACGGCTGCCGAATTCGTGCCGGTGCACGACGTGGCCTATGCCATGGCTGAAGCCCGTGAACGAGGCATGTGGGTGGTCGGGCCCAACTCGCTGGGCATCGCTTCGCCAGGACAGGCCATCATCGGCGCCGTGCCGCGCGACTTTGTTCGTCGCGGCAAGATTGGCATGATTGGCCGCAGCGGCACTTTGACCTTGAACTTGTGCCGTCTTCTGACCACGGCTGGTTTTGGCCAGAGCACCATCGTCCATACCGGAGGTGATGTCATTTGCGGCCGCAATCCCCACGAATGGTTACAGCAATTCCTGGACGATCCCGAAACCGAGGCCATCCTCTATTCCGGTGAACCTGGTGGAACCAAAGAGTACGCCATGCTGGACCTGATAGCCAGTGCGCGCAAGCCCGTCATCGGATTAATGGTCGGCAGGTACGCGCCGCGTGGCAAGGTGATGGGACACGCCGGTGCGCTCATTGGCGGCGACCGTGACACCGCCGCTGCCAAGGCAGATGCAATGCAAGCAGCGGGTGCGCATGTGGTGCGGTCTCCTCTTGATCTGGCGCCGTTGCTCAAGGAAATAGCGCCCGCGCTCATGGAACAAGCAGAGGAGGTGCCTGCATGAATCTTGTTGAATTCGAAGCCAAGGGCCTGTTGCGACGAGCAGGATTGCCGGTGCCCCCTGCACAGCTGCTAAGGCCTGATGACCCGATCCCTATGGACAGAGCGTGCGTAGTCAAGGCTCAGGTCCCGTTTGGCGGCCGCGGTAAGCAAGGTCTGGTGACCTGGGCCGCCGCCGATCAGGTGCAAGCTCGGGTCTCGGAGATTCGCCAGCGCATGCGAGAGCTCAAATTTGAACCCGTTCTGCTGCTGGAAGATCCGCTGGAAGTGGCGCAAGAGACCTATCTAGCCTGGCGCATTGACGATGTCGGACAGTGCTACGTCTGCTCGTTCTCGCTCCATGGGGGCGTAGAAATCGAGAATCACGCAGACGGCTTGCACGAACTTCGTTTTGATCCTCGGCAGATCCCAGGCGCGCATGATTTTCTTGAGTTCTTTGAAAGCTGCGGCGTCAAAGGGCGAGCCCTGGCTTCGCTCTCGCGCTTTGCAGCAAGCAGTTGGCGTGCCTTCATTCAAAACGATGCGCACCTGGTGGAAATCAACCCGTTGGCCATCACCCGCCAGGGCGACGTGATCGCCTTGGACGCCAAGATCGTGTTGGATGACAACGCAGACGCTCGCCACCTGGACTGGAGCGAGCTTCACTCGGCCAGCCTCACCTCGGCTGGGCTGACCGATCTTGAGCAGCGGGCCCAACGCGCGGGCCTGACATTCCTGGAGCTTGAAGGCGATACCGCCGTGGTCTCCGGCGGCGCTGGCCTTGGCATGGCGCTGCTGGACATGCTGGGCGATGCAGGAATGCCCGCCGCCAACTTCGTGGACACCTCGGGCGGTAGTGCCGCTTCAGTTTACGCAGCGCGCACGCAGATCGTGTTCGAGCGTGCCCAGCGCGATGACGTCAAGGCCATCCTGCTGTACCTGACCGTATCTGCCAGCAACATCGCTCGCCATGTGCGGACTTTGCTGGAGATCCTGGATCGGCATCCACCACCCAAACCCATGGTCATCGGCATCTTGTGCGCAGGCGCTGCCGAGCGTGAAATGACCTTCCAGCAGGCTCAAGCTTTGTTTGCCGAGCGCGGGTTCCCATGTGCTCGTGACCTCAAAGGGGTCATGGCTGCACTGGTTGAACTGAGAAAAAAGCACGGTTGAACACCGTCCAAACCGATTCATTTGATTTTGAAGCAGAGAGACGCCATGACCGACAACAACGAACTCATCATCGATCGCCAAGGACCGGTCCTCCGGTTGACCATCAATCGCCCGCATCGCCGTAACGCCTTCACTAGCCCGCTTTTGCTGGCGATGGCCCAGGCTGTACGCGATAGTGCAGAGGACGACGACCTGCGCGTGATTGTGATCACTGGGGCTGGAGACAAAGCTTTCTCAGCCGGCGCTGATCTCACGCCGGGCGACACCCCTTTCAAACCCAACGCCGCCATGCTGGAAACTCCGCTGGGCGTACTCGCTCGCGTGGTGCGCGAATGCCGGGTTCCGGTCGTTGGACGAGTCAACGGCTTTTGCCTGGCAGGTGGCATGGGCTTGTTCGGCCTTTGCGACTTGGTGGTCGCTACCGAAGATGCGACCTTCGGCATGCCGGAAGTCAAGCGTGGCCTCTTTCCCATGCAGATCCTGACGCAGTTGAGAGATCTCATTCCCCCTCGCCTGATGAACGAGATGTGCATGACGGGCGAGCCGATTGACGCGCGCACGGCCATGGCGGCGGGCCTCTTGAACAGGGTCGTGCCAGCCGATCAACTGGACGCCACAGTCGACGCTTTGGTGGCCAGCCTCGTCGCCGCGTCGCCTATGGCCATACGCCGTGGCAAGTACGCGATGCGGGCGGTAGAAGGCATGACCTTCGATCAGATGATGGCCTTCACGGAAACCGCGCGTGCGCCCATGATCCAGACGGAAGACGCCAAGGAAGGCCGCGCCGCTTTCAACGAAAAGCGCGCACCGCGGTGGACCAATCGGTAAGTGACCGCCCGCACCATGAAGTCTTCAGCATCGGTATTCGCATCTCATCGAATCTACGCCGGCGAAGGAAGTTTGCAGCAACTGCAAGCGGAAGTCCGCAGGGTGGGTGCTTCCAGGGTGGCTGTCCTATGTGGCCGGTCGTTAGCTGCCCATCCCACGGCGCTCGGCCTTGTGCAGCAGGCATTGGGAGAAGCCTATGTGGGCGTTTTCGACAAGGTACAAGCGCACAGCCCTTCCCAAAGCGTCGTACAGGCCGCTGATTGGTTGCGAGATCATGGTGCCGATGCCGTCTTGGCTTTGGGCGGCGGCTCAGCCATTGTCACTGCACGCGCAGCCAGCATCGTGCTTGCCGAAGGGGGGCTTCCCAGGGAATTGGCAACACACAGAGATGAGTCAGGGCGGCTCGTGAGCCCCAGGCTGTTGAAGAACAAGATTCCCATCTTTGTCTTGCCAACGACGCCGACCACGGCAACGCCCAAGACCGGCAGTGCCGTCCATGATGAGCAGACTGGCGATAGGCTGGCCTTGTTCGATCCCAAGACGCGCGCCACTTGCATCATTATCGAGCCCGCGCTATTGGCCACTGCGCCCGACGACTTATTCCTCTCAGCCAGCCTCAACACCCTGGCCATGGCCATCAGCGGCCTGGAGGCTGATCATGACAATGATCTTTCAGAGGCCTTGTTGCGTCACACCGTTGAGATGGTGGCAACGCATCTTCCCCACTTGCAGCGCGACCCAGGCTCATTCGACCTGCGACAGCGTCTCGTGCACGCATCAATACTGTGTGGGCAGGGTACAGATCTGACTGGCGGCGGCGTGGTCACTGCGGTCAGCCATAGCCTGGGGCCGGAGTCCGATGTGGCCAATGGCATCATCAACGCGATCTTGCTACCGCACGCCATGCGCTTCAATGCACAGGTGGTGCCGCATCGGTACGAACGTATAGTGGCGCCATTGCGGTTCTGGGTGCCTGCTGTGCAGCAAAGCGCGGCTGAGTCAGCCATTGCTGCTGTAGAAGCTCTCTTGCGGACCCTGGGCACACCTTCGACGTTGAGAGATACGGGTGTGAAACCAGAGCGTTTCGAGTCGCTTGCGGCACACGCCATGAATGACTGGTCGCTTAAAAACAATCCAAGGCAGGTCCAGGATGCCGACATCGTGGCGCTGTTGCGCGCGGCCTGGTAGTTTTCAGAAAGAGTTCAGATGAGTGTCCTTGACTCTCTTTCCCTTACTCGGATCCCATCGGAAGATGAAGCGCTGCGCGCAGAAGTACGCGACTTTCTCTCCCAGGCCATCCGGCAATGGCCTGCCCATGTCAGGGCGCGTTCATGGGGCGGCTACAGCAATGAGCTGAGTCGCCAGATCGGCGCCAAGGGATGGATTGGAATCACTTTACCCAAAGCCTATGGGGGTGGTGGCCGCAGCGCCTTTGCTCGCTACGTCTTGGTAGAGGAGTTTCTGGCCACAGGCGCACCAGTGGGCTCGCATTGGATCGCCGATCGCCAAAGCGGGCCCCTCATCCTCAAGTACGGTACCGAGGATCAAAAGCAGTTCTATCTGCCTCGCATATGCCGCGCAGAAGCATTCTTCTGCATAGGCATGAGTGAACCCAATTCAGGCTCCGACCTGGCAAGCGTGAAGACGCGGGCAGTATCTAATGACAACGGCTTTCTGCTGAACGGCCAGAAGATCTGGACCACCAACGCCCATCACTCTCATTACATGATTGCGCTGGTCCGTACCTCCGGCGAAGCGTCCGACCGGCACAAAGGACTGTCCCAGGTGATTGTGGACCTGTCGCTCCCGGGCGTGACCGTGCGTCCTATTGTGGATCTTTCCGGAGACAGCCATTTTTGCGAAGTCTTCTTTGAAAACGTGCAACTCGCGCCGGAGGCGCTCATCGGAACGGAAGGGCAGGGCTGGGAGCAAGTGATGTCAGAGCTTGCTTTTGAGCGCAGTGGACCCGAGCGAATTTTCTCCAGCATCGTGCTTTTCGATGAATGGTTGGCTTGGGTGCGCACTTCAGAAGGTCGAAGCGACAGTGCGTTGCGCCTGGCCGGACGCATCTTCACGGAACTGGCGCCGCTGCGCGCGATGTCCATTTCCGTGCAAGAAAAATTGACCCGTGGTGAGAGCCCTGTCGTTGAGGCTGCCCTGGTCAAGGAGTTAGGCACCACCTTGGAGCAGTTCATTCCTTCGGCCATTGCTGATGACCTTGCAGGGCGAGGCAACACCGATGTGCCGCTGGAATTGCTGCGAACCTTGAACTACACCACAGAGGTAGCGCCCTCGTTCTCGCTGCGAGGCGGTACACGTGACATCCTGCGCGGCATGATCGCCCGTGGCCTGGGCTTGCGCTGATCGCGGTGGACAGGAGTGATGGAAATGCATGAAGATCTGTTCGCCGACGCTGTCGATCAACTGCTGAGGGACCACTGCAGCCCTCAGGTGGTGCGCAACATAGAGGCCGGCCAGTCGGCCCAGGCGCTGTGGACTCAACTGGAGAATGCTGGTTTTGCCGATGCCATGGTGGCAGAGTCGGGCGGCGGGGCTGCCATGGGCCTTTCTCAGGTGTACGGCGTGTGGTCGCTGTGCGGCTCGCACGCCTTGCCCGTGCCGCTGGCAGAAACCATGGTGGCACGTGGGCTGCTGTCTCTGGCGGGTGTGACCCCTCCTGCCGGCCCCATTGCCTTGGCAGAAGGCCGCGTCATGCAAGACGGCACGCTGACTTGCGCCGTAGTTCGGTCAGGAAAGGTGGCGCACACCGTGCTGGTTCAGCATCAAGCGGGGTGGCAACTTCTCCCTATGTCTCAGGCGGATTCAGAGCCTGCCGCCTTTTGCCTGGACACGCGCTCTCATTGGGCTTCCGCGCAGGTCTCCAACGCCCCGTCTCTGGAACTTGCCCTGCCGGATATGCTCGATCTGCGAACCCTGCAAGCTTGCTTGACCGCAGCTCAGCTCGCCGGAGGGCTTATGCAGACTTTTGAGCGCACCTTGAACTATGCCAATGATCGAACTCAGTTTGGTCGGCCCATCGGCAAGTTCCAAGCGATCCAGCACCAACTGGCTGTCATGAGCGAGCATGTCTTTGCTGCCCGTATGGCCGCACAACTGGGTTGTGCAGGTCATGGCATGTTCCCTGACCGATTGCGCGTGGCCGTGGCCAAGGCGCGCTGCAGTCAGGCGGCGCTGCTGGTGGCCAAATCAAGCCACGCTATCCATGGCGCCATCGGCTTTACTGAAGAATACGATCTTCAACTGATGACTCGGCGCCTGCACGCCTGGAGGCAGACTGCAGGTTCCGAGTCTTATTGGCATGCCGTGGCCGGCACGGCGCTTGTAGATGCGCACCCGGCTTGTACCCTTGATCTTCTGCGCGCAACCACAGATGTCGCTAGCGCGTGTTGACGCCCTCATTGATTGGAGAAAACTTTCATGGCCTTTTTGAATATTCAACGCGACGGCGCCGTTCTCACGCTCACCATGAGCCAGCCAGAAACGCGCAACGCCCTCACGGGCAACACGGCAGCCGAAGAGTTCGTCCAGGTCTGCGACGAGGTGCGTCGCGACCCTTCTGTCAAAGCCATCATCCTCACGGCCGAGGGACCGGTATTCAGTTCCGGTGGCAATGTGAAGGACATGCGTCGCTTCTTTGATGAAACCTTGACACCCGATGCCATTCGGGAAGAGTACCGCCAGGGCATCCAGCGTATTCCGCGCGCCCTGTACAACCTGGATGTCCCAACCATTTGCGCCGTCAACGGGCCAGCCATTGGTGCAGGCCTGGATCTTGTGTGCATGTGCGACATACGAATTGCGAGCGAAGAGGCCAGCTTTGCAGAAAGCTTCGTGCGGGTGGGCATCGTCCCTGGCGATGGCGGCGCATGGCTGCTTCCAAGAGCGGTAGGCATGGCCAAGGCGAGTGAAATGGCATTCACCGGCGAGGCCATCAATGCCCAGGAGGCCATGAGCTTCGGCTTGGTCAGTCGTGTGGTCGCTGCCAGCGAGCTGCTGCCCACCGCTCGCGCACTGGCTGGCAAGATTGCAGCCAACCCCGGGGCCGTCATGCGCATGACCAAGCGGCTGCTGCGTGAGGGCGAGCACGCGTCTCTGGAGTCGCTGCTGGAGATGTCCGCCGGCTATCAGGCCATTGCCCACAAGACAGCGGATCACCGCGAAGCCGTTACGGCCTTCATAGAAAAACGCTCGCCTCGGTTCAGCTAAAGCGCAGCCGAAGACTGCAAGCTCCTGTGGATTCGGCCCTGTGAAGTCGGCAATCCGTTCGGACTGAGGTTCTATGGGTTTGGTCAAGTAGAAAGTGGCATTTGAACTGCCTAAAACCGTTCCGGCGATTTCCAAGTCCGACAGGCTCCTAGCCATGTAGAATGCCTCGTGGCTGTTTTTATGACCCCCATTTCTTCGATCAACACACTTCAGTGGTGGCGCTTCCAATAGGAAGCGGCATGTCGCTGCGGTGCAGACCGCAACCTTGTCGCCGTACCGGTGGGCAAGGTCTGAGACTTTCCGGCACGGCGGCTCCAACCTCATGGAGGATGTCCAATGCCCTTGATCCCATCACATCTGGTAGCTTGCCTTTCCTCTCAGAATGGGCGTTGGCGTACGCGCGTCATTTGCCATTGGAGTCACGCCAACGCCGTGATCCCGTTCAAAATTCTTGAAATCAAAGAGGTGGATCTATGAAGCTCCTCATGCTCGACAATTACGACAGCTTTACCTACAACATCGTCCAGTACTTTGGAGAATTGGGCGCTGAAGTCGAAGTTTTTCGCAACGACGAAATCACGCTTGAAGGCATTGCTGAGCGCAAGCCTGATCGCCTGGTCATCTCGCCTGGCCCGTGTTCGCCCGCAGAGGCAGGCATCTCGGTCGCCGCCATCCAGCACTTCGCCGGCAAGCTGCCTATCCTGGGTGTCTGCCTCGGGCACCAGTCGATTGGTGCTGCTTTCGGTGGCAATATCATCCGTGCGCAGGAATTGATGCACGGCAAGACCAGCGTCATCACCACCAAGCAAAAGGGCGTTTTTGCGGGGCTTCCTGAGCAGTTCACGGTGAACCGTTACCACTCACTCTCCATCGAGCGCAGCACGATCCCCAAAGAGTTGGAGATCACCGCCTGGACGGATGACGGTGAAATCATGGGCGTGCGGCACCAGTCGCTGGACGTGGAAGGGGTGCAGTTCCACCCCGAAAGCATCCTGACAGAGCATGGACATGCCATGTTGAAGAACTTTCTGGTACGGGCGGCCTGACCGTCGCCTTCAGTCCGTCTTCTCCATCCACCCCACTTCTTCCCAGAACGCCCAGGTTCGGTGCAGTCGGGCCAGTGGCGCACTCTTCACCCCAAGTTGAATCGAGACAAAGAATGATCACCGCTCAGGAAGCGCTCCAGCGCACCATAGAACACCGCGAAATATTCCATGACGAAATGCTGCATTTGATGCGGCTGATCATGAAGGGCGAAATCTCCCCCCTCATGATTGCGGCCATCACCACGGGCTTGCGCGTCAAGAAAGAGACCATTGGTGAGATCACTGCGGCCGCGCAGGTGATGCGAGAGTTGTCTCTCAAGGTCCATGTTCAAGATCCCACCAACCTGCTTGACATCGTCGGCACGGGGGGAGATGGCTCACACACCTTCAATATCAGCACCTGCTCCATGTTTGTGGCGGCGGCCGGTGGTGCACGCTGCGCCAAGCATGGCGGGCGCAGCGTCTCCAGCAAATCAGGCAGTGCCGACGTTCTGGAATCACTGGGCGTCAATATCAATCTCAAGCCGGAGCAAATTGCCCAAAGCATTGCTGAAACCGGCATGGGTTTCATGTTTGCGCCCAATCATCATCCCGCCATGAAAAACGTAGCGCCGGTCCGCAAAGAGATGGGCGTGAAGACTTTCTTCAACATTCTTGGTCCACTGACCAATCCGGCCGGGGCACCCAACATCCTGATGGGCGTGTTTCACCCCGATCTGGTCGGCATTCAGGTGCGTGCCCTGCAGCGACTGGGCGCAGAGCATGCGGTGGTCGTGTATGGCAGAGACGGCATGGACGAGGTCAGCCTCGGCTCGGCCACTGCCGTGGGCGAGCTGAAAAACGGGGAAATCAGCGAATATGAAATCCACCCTGAAGACTTTGGTTTGCAGATGGTCAGCAACCGTGCATTGAAGGTCGAGACACCGGAGCAGTCCATGGCCATGCTCAAGGGTGTGCTGGACGGCCAGCCTGGCGCGCCTCGCGATATCGTTCTCTTGAACGCCGGTGTCGCGCTGTATGCGGCAGGCGTGGTGAGCACGATGAAGGACGGCGTGGTGCGCGCACGTGAGGCCATCGATTCAGGTGCTGCCCGTGGCAAGCTGGACAGCCTGGCAGCCTTCAGCGTCAGAATGGCCGCTTGATGCGCCCCGCCAACTTTTTGAACATCCAGAGCGCGAGCAGTCAGCTGGCGCGGAAAGCTATTGAAAAATGAGTGACATCCTCGACAAGATCGTCGCCGTCAAACGCGAAGAAGTCGCTGCGGGCCTGAAAGTGAAGTCGCTCGCTGCCATGCGCGAAGACGCTGAAAGCCGTGTGCTCACGCGTGACTTCATCGGGGCTCTGCGTGCCAAACTAGCGGCGGGCGAAGCTGCCGTCATCGCGGAGATCAAGAAAGCCAGCCCCAGCAAAGGTGTGATCCGTGAGGACTTCATCCCTGCGGACATCGCGCAGAGCTACGCGTTTGGTGACGGCAAGACCAGTGCAGCCTGCCTTTCGGTGCTGACGGACCGGCAGTTTTTCCAGGGCAGCATCGACTACCTCAAGCAAGCGCGCGCCAGTTGCGCACTCCCTGTGTTGCGCAAGGATTTCATGATCGACCCCTATCAGGTCTATGAAGCGCGCGTCATGGGGGCAGACTGCATTCTCCTCATTGCCGCAAGCCTTGGCGATGAGCAGATGGCTGAGCTGGAGGCCATCGCTCATGGCCTGGATATGGCGGTCCTTGTAGAAGTTCATGACCAAGCTGAACTGCATAGAGCTTTGAAGCTCAAGACGCCATTGGTCGGTATCAACAACCGCAATCTGCGGACCTTCGAAGTCTCGCTGGACACCACCTTGAGCCTGCTGGCGGAAGTCCCGTCTGATCGACTCCTGGTCACCGAAAGTGGTATTGCCACCGCGGCAGACGTTCAACGTCTTCGTGAGGCTGGTGTGCATGCATTTCTGGTGGGTGAGACCTTCATGCGTGCACCTGAGCCGGGTGAAGCACTGGCCGAGCTGTTTCGCTGATGCCGGCAACTGATCGTCAGCGCGCAGCGCAGACGGGTTCACTTTTTAACGACACGCCTGCTGGTCCGAACTGCCTGCGCGACTGGCCCGTGGGCATGGGTCAAGTGGCCTCAGGCTGGCAGCCCGTGCTGAACCAATTCCTGCAGAGCGAAGCCGGTCAGCGTCTGGATGAGTTCTTGAAGACGCGCGTGGCGGCGGGTGCTTGCATTTACCCTCCCACGCCTTTGCGCGCATTGACACTCACGCCTCCTGAAGCTGTTCGGGTGGTCATTCTGGGCCAGGACCCCTATCACGGGCCCGGCCAAGCCAACGGACTGGCATTCGATGTAGGCCCGGGCATCAAATTTCCTCCCAGCTTGCGCAATATCCACAAGGAATTGGCGCTTGAATATGGTCGGCCGCCCCAGACCGATGGCTTGCTTGAGCACTGGGCACGTCAAGGCGTTCTGCTGCTCAACACCTGCTTGACGGTAGAAGATGGCCAGCCCGCCAGCCATGCCAAACTGGGTTGGCAAACCTTGACCACCGCTATTTTCGATCAGTTGGTTGAAAGTGAGCGCCCGCTTGTGTTCATGCTCTGGGGCTCCCATGCGCAAGCCAAGGCCCCCGAAAATCTCAAGCTGGCAACAGCAGCAGATATCGCTGGCTCGCCCCAGCGCATGGGCGGGCAAAGAGCCCATTTGTGGTTGATGGCCAACCACCCTTCGCCGCTCTCAGCCTTGCGGCCTCCTGTACCATTCATGGGTTGCGATCACTTCAAACGCGCCAACGATTTCCTCGCCGCAAACGGCCAAATCACCATTGATTGGCTGGGCGAAAAAGAAATTTTTGGTAACGGTCATAAAGTGGTGGCATAATCCTGAGTTCTTCGCCGGAGAGGTGGCCGAGTGGTTAATGGCAGCAGACTGTAAATCTGCCCTCTTACGAGTACGCTGGTTCGAATCCAGCCCTCTCCACCAGCGAAATTGAGAAAGCCGGCTTGCCGGTCGACTGAAGTTGAAAGCCTGTTCGCAGGTTGGCAGCAAGAGTGTTTGGGAAGCTTTTTCCGAGCAAAAGAATCTTGCGCAGGGTTTGGGTAAGTCCGTGTCAGTTGTTGAGCGGGTCCTTGCTTTCCTTGTGGAGCCTTTTGCGGGAGTAGTTCAATGGTAGAACCTTAGCCTTCCAAGCTAATGACGCGGGTTCGATTCCCGTCTCCCGCTCCAGTTGGTCTCAAGTTGGTAAAGCGATTATTGCCCTTGTGGCTCAGTGGTAGAGCACTCCCTTGGTAAGGGAGAGGTCGCGGGTCCGATTCCCGCCAAGGGCACCAGATTTGCCGAGGCATGTGCATCCGGCTATCGTTTTTGATGTTCGGTTTATTTTTTCGGAGTCGAAGAAATGGGAAAAGAGAAATTCGAGCGGACGAAACCGCACGTGAACGTGGGCACGATTGGTCACGTTGACCATGGTAAGACAACGCTGACAGCGGCCATTGCGACTGTGCTGTCCAAGAAATTTGGCGGCGAAGCCAAAGCGTATGACCAGATTGACGCAGCGCCAGAAGAAAAAGCGCGCGGCATCACGATCAACACAGCGCACGTTGAGTACGAAACGGCTAACCGCCACTACGCTCACGTGGACTGCCCAGGTCACGCTGACTACGTTAAAAACATGATTACCGGCGCTGCCCAGATGGACGGCGCTATCTTGGTCTGCTCGGCCGCTGACGGCCCTATGCCCCAAACGCGTGAGCACATTCTGCTGTCGCGTCAGGTTGGCGTGCCTTACATCATCGTTTTCCTGAACAAGGCAGACATGGTGGACGACGCTGAACTGCTCGAGCTGGTCGAGATGGAAGTGCGCGAGCTGCTGTCCAAGTACGAATTCCCTGGCGATGACACCCCCATCATCAAAGGCTCTGCCAAGCTGGCCCTCGAAGGCGACACTGGCGAGCTGGGTGAAGAGGCCATCATGAAGCTGGCTGAAGCGCTGGACACCTACATTCCTACGCCTGAGCGTGCGATTGACGGTGCCTTCCTGATGCCAGTGGAAGACGTGTTCTCCATCTCTGGCCGCGGCACTGTGGTGACTGGCCGTATCGAGCGCGGTATTGTCAAAGTCGGCGAAGAAATCGAAATCGTCGGTATCAAGAACACCCAGAAGACCACTTGCACGGGCGTGGAAATGTTCCGCAAGCTGCTCGACCAAGGTCAAGCAGGCGACAACGTGGGTATCTTGCTGCGCGGCACCAAGCGTGAAGACGTCGAGCGCGGCCAAGTGCTGTGCAAGCCAGGCTCCATCAAGCCACACACGCACTTCACAGGTGAAGTGTATGTACTGAGCAAAGATGAAGGTGGCCGTCACACGCCTTTCTTCAACAACTACCGTCCTCAGTTCTACTTCCGTACAACAGACGTGACCGGCTCCATCGAGCTGCCAGAAGGCAAAGAGATGGTCATGCCTGGCGACAACGTGAGCATCACCGTCAAGCTGATCGCTCCTATCGCCATGGAAGAAGGTCTGCGCTTTGCTATCCGTGAAGGTGGCCGTACCGTTGGCGCCGGCGTGGTTGCAAAAATCATTGCCTGATAGGTAAGAGAGTATCAGTAGGGGTATAGCTCAATTGGCAGAGCGTCGGTCTCCAAAACCGAAGGTTGTAGGTTCGATTCCTACTGCCCCTGCCACCTAAAAGTGGCCCTTTCAAGCCCGCCGATCACTCGGTGGGCTTATGTGTTAAGAGCGGTAAGGACTTGTTATGCGGTGGGAGGTGTCTCCCGGGGTGAGATTTCTCGCCCAAATGGCTTCAAGTCTTTTCCTTGTGTTTTGAGCCCCGTCCGACGGGGGTCCAGCGAAGAATTCGCCCAATATGGCTAGCACTCAAGTTGAAACCGTCACCCCAGGCGCCGATAAGGTTCGTCTTGGTTTGGCGGTGCTTTTGGTTATAGGTGCGCTGGTCGCGTTCTATATGTTGGCCAAGCAGGGGCCGGTTGCTCAATGGGTTTCGCTCATTGCGGGCTTGGTGTTGGCTGCGATCGTGTTTCTCACGTCAGAGTCGGGTAAGCGCTTGATCGCTTTTGGCCGTGACTCCTGGCGCGAAGTCCAGAAAGTGGTTTGGCCCACGCGCAAAGAAGCGCTGCAGACAACCGCTTTCGTGTTCGTCTTTGCTGTGGTCATGGCACTGTTTCTCTGGTTCACAGATAAAACGCTTGAATGGGTCTTGTACGACCTCGTTCTGGGCTGGAGGCAATAATGTCAGATTCCGTTTCGCAACTTCCTCCAAGCACCTCCGACAACCCTGATCTGAAGTGGTATGTCGTCCATGCCTATTCGGGCATGGAAAAGGCCGTTGAGCGCAACATCATTGAGCGCATCAACCGCGCTGGCATGCAGTCCAAATTTGGCCGCATCATGGTCCCCACTGAAGAAGTGGTTGAGATCAAGAACGGCCAGAAGCGCACGACCGAACGTAAATTCTTCCCTGGCTATGTGCTGGTGGAAATGGTCATGGATGACGAAAGCTGGCACTTGGTGAAACACACCAATAAGGTGACCGGTTTCGTGGGTGGCGCCAAGAACCGCCCTGCGCCTATTTCTGAAGATGACGTGATGAAGATCGTCAATCAGATGCAGGAAGGTACTGAGAAGCCTCGTCACAAGGTCGAATTCGAAGTCGGCGAATACGTTCGCGTCAAGGAAGGTCCTTTCACCGATTTCAATGGAACGGTCGAAGAGGTCAACTACGAGAAAAGCAAGGTGCGTGTCTCGGTGACCATTTTCGGTCGCGCTACGCCGGTCGAATTGGAGTTTGCTCAGGTCGAAAAAACCTGATCCAGCTTCCTGTTGTTTTTAGGTCCCCTGCGTTTTCAAGACTCTGCGCAGGGTGATTGTTTCAAAGAGTCGAAACCCCGGGGAGTTTGGGTCATAAGCCTGAACGTTCGTACCCGCAAGGAGTAAAGCATGGCGAAGAAAATCGTCGGCTTCATCAAGCTGCAAGTGCCAGCTGGTAAGGCCAACCCATCCCCACCCATCGGCCCAGCCCTGGGTCAGCGCGGTCTGAACATCATGGAGTTCTGCAAGGCGTTCAACGCTCAGACTCAAGGTGTTGAGCCTGGTCTGCCATTGCCTGTGGTGATCACGGCTTTCGCAGACAAGAGCTTCACTTTCGTCATCAAAACGCCTCCTGCTGCTGTTTTGATCAAGAAAGCCATCAAGCTTGACAAAGGTTCGTCCAAGCCGAACTCTGACAAGGTTGGCAAGATTACTCGCGCACAGCTCGAAGAAATCGCCAAAACCAAAATGAAGGACATGACAGCTGCCGATCTGGACGCTGCTGTTCGTACGATTGCTGGTTCCGCTCGCTCCATGGGCGTGACTGTGGAGGGTGTGTAAATGGCCAAGTTGACCAAAAAACAAAAGACCCAAGAAGGCAAGATCGATAGCACCAAGCTCTACGCTCTGACAGACGCTCTGGCTTTGGTCAAAGAGTTTGCCAATGCCAAGTTCGATGAATCCATCGACGTGGCTGTGCAGCTGGGCATTGATGCCAAGAAATCCGACCAGGTTGTTCGTGGCGCCGTCGTGCTGCCCAACGGCACTGGCAAGACCAAGCGTGTCGCGGTTTTCGCACAGGGTGCCAAGGCTGAAGAAGCCAAAGCCGCTGGCGCCGACATCGTGGGCATGGACGATCTGGCTGCTCAAGTCAAAGCAGGCGACATGCCTTTTGACGTCGTGATCGCTGCCCCTGACGCCATGCGCGTGGTGGGTACGCTGGGCCAGATTCTGGGTCCTCGCGGTTTGATGCCTAACCCCAAGGTTGGCACCGTGACGCCTGATGTCGCCACAGCTGTGAAGAACGCCAAGGCAGGTCAGGTGCAGTTCCGTGTCGACAAGGCCGGTATTGTGCATGGCACCATTGGTCTGCGTTCGTTCGAATCCGACAAGCTGCAGGGCAACCTGGCTGCGTTGATCGACGCACTGAACAAAGCAAAACCTGCTACCAGCAAAGGTGTGTACCTGCGCAAGGTAGCAGTGTCGAGCACGATGGGTGTGGGCGTTCGCGTCGACACGCAAACCATCGCCGCTTGATGAGAAATGCGGGTGAGGGCTTTCGCAAGATAGCCCTCACCTGACGTGGTGGGCTGCCGCTTTTCTAACCAGAAGTGGCAGGCCATCCAAGACCGCTGGCGTATGGTGCAAGCTGTACTTAATTGCTCTGAATTTCAGAGTGGCCAGCGCAGATGGCGAACCCGCTGAAAAGGTTAAACCTAAACAGTTGGTCGCTGCAAGAAAGGCGCGTTCTGGAGGTGAGGCGATTTTTGCCAATCTGAAAGACGCATTTGAAGGAGTAGACCTTGAGTCTGAATCGCAGTGAGAAAGAAGCGGTCATCGAAGACGTGACCAGCCTCGCCGCAAAAGCTCAAACGCTCGTGATCGCGGAATACCGCGGCATCACGGTCGCTGACATGACCAAACTGCGCTCCGATGCGCGCAGCAAAGGTGTGGCCCTGAGTGTGTTGAAAAACACACTGGCTCGCCGTGCTGTCGCCGGTAGTTCATTTGAAGTTGTCTCCGACCAGATGACCGGCCCGCTGATTTATGGCTTCTCTGAAGACGCTATTGCCGCCGCGAAAGTGGTGGCAGATTTCGCGAAAACCAATGACAAATTGGTCATTCGCGCTGGCGTATTCGGCGGCAAAGCCCTGAATCCAAACGACGTGAAGCAACTGGCTAATATTCCTTCCAAGGAAGTGTTGTTGGCACAGATTTGTGGCTTGCTTATGTCGCCAATTTCCCGCACCGCAGTTGTGCTGGGCGCGCTGGCGGCAAAAAAAGGCGAAGGCGAACCCGCAGCAGCTGCTTAAAGCAAGCGCGGCAACCCTCAATCAATTGTTTTAGGAAAATTTATCATGGCATTCGATAAAGACGCATTTTTGACCGCGCTGGACAGCATGACGGTCTTGGAACTCAACGACCTGGTGAAAGCCATCGAAGAGAAATTTGGCGTGAGCGCAGCTGCTATGGCTGCTCCTGCTGCTGGTGGTGGCGGTGCTGCTGCTGCTGCTGAAGAGAAAACCGAGTTCACCGTGCAACTGCTGGAAGCCGGCGCGAACAAAGTTTCCGTCATTAAAGCTGTGCGCGAAATCACTGGTCTGGGCCTCAAAGAAGCCAAAGACCTGGTTGACGGTGCTCCAAAGCCAGTCAAAGAAGGCATCTCCAAGGCCGACGCCGAAACCGCCAAGAAAAAGCTCGAAGAAGCTGGCGCGAAAGTCGAACTCAAGTAATTCACTTGAAAGCAGCGCAGCCTCCTATCAATCATTCATTGACCTGGGATTTTGCGCTGCGAAGGCTGGCCTGAGAAGGCCAGCCTTCAGCTCTTTCAGAGCACACCTGAAAACGGCCCTACAAGACGGTTTTCAAGTGTCTTCTGACTCGACTGCAGAAGGCGACTTGGTTCGGACCGCGTGCAATGCGTGGTCGTCCGCCATCGGCTGGTAGTGGCCAGCCACCAAGCAACGCAAGCTTCTAACGGAGCGTGCTGTCCCCAGTCGCCAGATGTCCAGGACTCATCCTCTTTGCCCGGAGATTACATGGCCTACTCATTTACCGAACGTAAACGCATCCGCAAGAGCTTTGGAAGCCGCGATAGCGTACTCGAAGTGCCTTACCTGCTGCAAATGCAGAAAGACGCCTATACCGCCTTCCTGCAGTCGGGCACGGCACCCAAAAAGCGCACACATGACGGCCTGCAAGCCGCATTCGAATCCGCGTTCCCCATCGTTTCGCACAACGGCTTCGTGGAAATGAAGTTCGTTGAGTACAACCTGGCCAAACCCGCATTCGACGTGCGCGAATGCCAAACGCGCGGCTTGACGTTCTCGTCTGCCGTGCGCGCTCGCGTGCAGCTCATCATTTATGACCGCGAGTCATCCACTTCCCAGTCCAAAGTGGTCAAGGAAGTGAAAGAGCAAGAGGTCTACATGGGCGAAGTGCCCCTGATGACCGACAAAGGCTCATTCATCGTCAACGGCACTGAGCGCGTGATCGTCAGCCAGTTGCACCGTTCCCCAGGCGTGTTCTTTGAACACGACAAGGGAAAGACCCACAGTTCGGGCAAGCTGCTGTTCTCGGCACGCATCATCCCTTACCGCGGCTCCTGGCTGGACTTCGAATTCGATCCCAAAGACATTCTGTTCTTCCGGGTCGATCGTCGCCGCAAGATGCCCGTCACGATTCTGCTCAAGGCCATTGGCCTGAACCCTGAATCCATCCTGGCGAACTTCTTCGTCAACGACAACTTCCGCTTGATGGACAGCGGCGCGCAGATGGAATTCATCGCCGACCGTCTCAAAGGCGAAGTGGCGCGTTTCGACATCACAGACAAGTCTGGCGCCGTGGTGGTGGCCAAGGACAAGCGCATCACAGCACGTCACACACGTGAGATGGAGCAATCAGGCACCACGCACATCAGCGTGCCTGAAGACTTCCTGGTGGGCCGTGTGGTCGCCAAGAACGTGGTCGACGGCGACACTGGCGAAATCATCGCCAAGGCCAACGACGAGCTGACCGAAGCGCTGCTGAAGAAGCTGCGTGAAGCCGGCGTGCAAGACCTGCAGTGCATCTACACGAACGAACTGGACCAAGGCGCGTACATCTCGCAGACCCTGCGTGCTGACGAGACGGTGGACGAATTCGCAGCCCGCGTGGCCATCTACCGCATGATGCGCCCTGGCGAGCCGCCAACAGAAGACGCCGTGCAAGCTCTGTTCCAGCGCTTGTTCTACAACCCCGACACCTACGATCTCTCACGCGTGGGCCGCATGAAGTTCAACGCCAAGGTCGGCCGCGACGATTCGACCGGCCCCATGGTGTTGACCAACGACGACATCCTGGCCGTGGTCAAGATCCTCGTCGAATTGCGTAACGGCCGTGGTGAAGTCGATGACATCGACCATCTGGGCAACCGCCGTGTGCGTTGCGTGGGCGAGCTGGCAGAAAACCAGTACCGCACAGGTTTGGCACGTATCGAAAAGGCCGTGAAAGAGCGGCTGGGCCAGGCAGAGCAAGAGCCTCTGATGCCTCACGACCTCATCAACAGCAAGCCTATCTCGGCCGCTTTGAAAGAGTTCTTCGGCGCGTCTCAGCTCAGCCAGTTCATGGACCAGACCAACCCTCTGGCCGAAATCACCCACAAGCGCCGTGTATCGGCTCTTGGCCCGGGCGGTTTGACACGCGAGCGCGCAGGCTTCGAAGTGCGTGACGTTCACGTCACCCACTACGGCCGCGTCTGCCCAATTGAAACACCTGAAGGTCCCAACATCGGCCTGATCAACTCGTTGGCTCTCTATGCCCGGTTGAACGAATACGGCTTCATCGAAACACCGTATCGCCGTGTGAACGAAGGCAAGGTCTCTAACGAGATCGATTACCTGTCTGCCATCGAAGAAGGCAAATATGTGATCGCTCAGGCCAACGCCACACTCGACAAAGATGGCAACCTGACTGGTGACCTGGTCTCCGCCCGTGAAAAAGGCGATTCCATCCTCGTCGGCGCAGAGCGCGTCCAATACATGGACGTGTCTCCAGCACAGATCGTCTCCGTGGCGGCATCCCTGGTGCCATTCCTGGAGCACGACGATGCGAACCGCGCGTTGATGGGCGCCAACATGTCGCGTCAGGCCGTGCCTGTTCTCCGTCCGGAAAAGCCCATGGTCGGCACCGGCATCGAGCGCGTGGCCGCGGTGGACTCCGGCACGGTGGTCACCGCTAGCCGCGGCGGCGTGGTCGACTACGTCGATGCCACCCGTATCGTGATTCGCGTCAACGACGGCGAAGCAGTTGCCGGTGAAGTGGGTGTGGACATCTACAACCTCATCAAATACCAGCGCTCGAACCAGAACACCAACATCAGTCAACGTCCTATCGTCAAGAAGGGCGACAAGCTGAGCAAAGGCGACGTGATCGCTGACGGTGCTTCCACCGATCTGGGTGAGATCGCCATCGGCCAGAACATGCTGATCGCGTTCATGCCTTGGAACGGCTACAACTTCGAAGACTCGATCCTGATCAGCGAGCGCGTGGTGGCAGATGACCGCTACACCTCCATTCACATCGAAGAACTGGTTGTGATGGCGCGTGACACCAAACTGGGTGCTGAGGAAATCACACGTGATATCCCGAACCTGGCCGAGCAGCAGCTCAACCGCCTCGACGAATCCGGCATCATCTATGTTGGCGCAGAAGTGCAGCCTGGCGACACGCTGGTCGGCAAGGTCACACCCAAGGGTGAGACCACGCTGACACCTGAAGAAAAACTGCTCCGCGCGATCTTCGGTGAAAAAGCCTCCGACGTGAAAGACACCTCGCTGCGCGTGGACCAGGGCTCGCAAGGCACGGTCATCGACGTTCAGGTCTTCACGCGTGAAGGCATTCAGCGCGACAAGCGTGCACAGCAGATCATCGACGATGAACTCAAGCGCTTCCGCCTGGACCTGAACGACCAGTTGCGTATCGTTGAGGCAGATGCGTTCGACCGCATCGAGAAGCTCCTGAACGGCAAAGCCGCCAACGGTGGCCCGAACCGCATCGCCAAAGGCACAAAAATCGACAAGGCCTACCTGGCTTCCGTCGACAAGTACCACTGGTTCGACATCCGTCCAGCAGAAGACGACGTTGCCGCGCAACTGGAAAGCATCAAGGCTTCCATTGAACAGCAGCGCCACAGCTTCGACCTCGCATTCGAAGAAAAGCGCAAGAAATTGACGCAAGGCGACGAATTGCCAGCCGGCGTGCTGAAAATGGTCAAGGTCTACCTGGCTGTCAAGCGCCGCTTGCAACCTGGTGACAAGATGGCCGGCCGCCACGGTAACAAAGGTGTGGTGTCCAAGATCGTTCCGGTCGAAGACATGCCTCACATGGCAGACGGCACACCAGCCGACATCGTGCTGAACCCATTGGGCGTTCCTTCACGGATGAACGTGGGTCAGGTGCTTGAGGTTCACCTGGGCTGGGCAGGCAAGGGCATTGGTCATCGCATCAATGGCATGCTGCAGGCTGAGGGCCGCGTTGCCAAGTTGCGTGAGTTCATGGAAGAGCTCTACAACAGCACTGGCCGCAAGGAAGACCTGGGCAATCTGAGCGACGAGCAGATCCTCGAAATGGCAGGCAACCTGTCCAACGGTGTTCCGTTTGCAACGCCTGTGTTCGACGGCGCTTCCGAAGAAGAAATCCGCACTATGCTGAAACTGGCATATCCGGACGACATCGCCCAAGCCAAGGGCCTGACTGCTACACGCACACAAGCCAACTTGTTTGATGGCCGTACTGGCGAGGCGTTTGAACGCCCCACCACTGTGGGCTACATGCACTTCTTGAAACTCCACCACTTGGTCGACGACAAGATGCACGCACGCTCCACCGGACCGTACTCTCTCGTTACGCAGCAACCTCTGGGCGGTAAGGCTCAGTTCGGTGGCCAGCGTTTCGGGGAGATGGAAGTGTGGGCACTGGAAGCCTATGGCGCTTCCTACACGCTGCAGGAAATGCTCACCGTCAAGTCAGACGACGTGCAAGGCCGTACCAAGGTGTACGAAAGCATTGTCAAGGGCGAACACTCGATCGAAGCGGGCATGCCCGAATCGTTCAACGTGCTGGTCAAGGAAATCCGCTCCCTCGGTCTCGACATCGAGCTCGAGCGTTCTTAATTTTGAAAGGGAAAGAGTCAAATGAAATCACTACTCGACCTGTTCAAGCAATTCACGCCTGATGAGCATTTTGATGCCATCCGCATTGGCCTCGCATCGCCTGAGAAGATCCGTTCGTGGTCTTTCGGCGAGGTCAAAAAGCCTGAAACCATCAACTACCGTACGTTCAAGCCTGAGCGTGATGGCCTGTTCTGCGCCAAGATCTTTGGCCCGATCAAGGACTACGAATGCCTGTGCGGCAAGTACAAGCGCCTCAAGCACCGCGGTGTGATCTGCGAGAAGTGCGGCGTTGAAGTCACACAGACCAAAGTGCGCCGTGATCGCATGGGTCACATCGATCTGGCCGCTCCTTGCGCCCACATCTGGTTCCTGAAGTCGCTGCCTTCGCGTCTGGGCCTGGTGCTCGACATGACGCTGCGCGACATCGAACGCGTGCTGTACTTCGAAGCATATGTCGTGACCGATCCCGGCATGACTCCGCTGAAGAAATTCGGCATCATGAGCGAAGACGACTACGACGCCAAGCGCAAGGAATTCGGTGATGAATTCATCGCTCGCATGGGCGCTGAAGGCATCAAGGACCTCCTGCAAGGCATCGACCTCGACATCGAGATCGAACGCCTGCGCGGCGACCTCACCGGCTCTGAAGTCAAGGTCAAGAAAAACGCCAAGCGCCTCAAAGTGCTGGAAGCGTTCAAGAAGTCCGGCATCAAGCCTGAGTGGATGGTGCTCGACGTGCTGCCAGTGCTGCCACCGGATCTGCGTCCGCTGGTGCCCCTGGACGGTGGCCGTTTCGCTACGTCCGATCTGAACGATCTCTATCGTCGGGTCATCAACCGTAACTCGCGTCTGCGTCGCCTGCTGGAACTCAAGGCTCCAGAAATCATTGCGCGCAACGAGAAGCGCATGCTGCAGGAAGCTGTGGATTCGCTGCTGGACAACGGTCGTCGCGGCAAGGCCATGACGGGCGCCAACAAGCGTGCCCTGAAGTCTCTGGCCGACATGATCAAAGGCAAGAGCGGTCGTTTCCGTCAAAACTTGCTGGGCAAGCGCGTCGACTATTCCGGCCGTTCCGTGATTACCGTGGGCCCAACGCTCAAGCTTCATCAGTGCGGCCTGCCCAAACTGATGGCGCTGGAACTGTTCAAGCCATTCATCTTCGCCCGCCTGGAAGCCATGGGCATCGCCAACACCATCAAGGCGGCGAAGAAAGAAGTTGAATCCGGCACACCCGTGGTGTGGGACATCCTGGAAGAGGTGATCACTGAGCACCCCATCCTGCTGAACCGCGCACCCACACTGCACCGCCTGGGCATTCAGGCGTTTGAGCCCATCCTGATCGAAGGCAAGGCTATCCAGCTGCACCCACTCGTTTGCGCGGCCTTCAACGCCGACTTCGACGGTGACCAGATGGCTGTCCACGTGCCGCTGTCGGTAGAAGCCCAAATGGAAGCGCGCACTCTGATGCTCGCCTCCAACAACGTGCTGTTCCCAGCATCGGGCGAGCCTTCCATCGTGCCTTCGCAAGACGTTGTGCTCGGTCTTTACTACACCACCCGCGATCGCATCAACGGCAAAGGTGAAGGCCTGATCTTCTCCGACATCGGTGAAGTCCAGCGCGCGCTTGATGGCAACGCGGTCGAGCTCACAGCCAAGATCAGTGTTCGCCTGACCGAGTGGAGCAAAGACAAGGAATCGAAGGAATTCGTGCCCTCCACCAGCCTGGTTGACACCACTGTGGGCCGTGCCCTGCTGTCCGAGATTCTTCCAAAAGGCCTGCCGTTCTCGCTGATGAACAAGGCGCTGAAGAAGAAGGAAATTTCGCGTCTTATCAACGCTTCCTTCCGCAAGTGCGGCTTGAAAGAAACCGTCGTTTTCGCAGACAAGCTGCTGCAAAACGGTTTCCGCCTGGCCACGCGCGCCGGTATCTCCATCGCGATCGACGACATGCTCGTTCCGGTTGAGAAGCAAGGCATCATTGAACGCGCCGAAGGCGAAGTCAAAGAGATCGAGCAGCAGTACGTCTCGGGTCTGGTGACCTCTGGCGAGCGCTACAACAAAGTGGTGGACATCTGGGGCAAGGCCGGTGACGAAGTCTCCAAGGTCATGATGGCCCAGCTGGCCAAACAGAAGACCATCGACCGTCACGGCAATGAAGTGGACCAGGAGTCCTTCAACTCCATCTACATGATGGCCGACTCCGGTGCCCGGGGCTCTGCAGCTCAGATCAGGCAGCTGGCTGGTATGCGGGGTCTGATGGCCAAGCCTGACGGCTCCATCATTGAGACGCCCATTACGGCGAACTTCCGTGAAGGCCTGAACGTGCTTCAGTACTTCATCTCGACCCACGGTGCTCGTAAAGGCTTGGCCGATACCGCGCTGAAAACGGCCAACTCCGGTTACCTGACACGCCGCCTGGTCGACGTGACCCAGGATCTGGTGGTCACCGAGATCGATTGCGGCACCGCTGATGGTTCCGTGATGCGCGCCATCGTCGAAGGCGGTGAAGTGATTGAATCACTGCGCGACCGTATCCTCGGCCGCACCGCTGCTGAAGATCTGGTGAGCCCAGAGACACAAGAAGTCACGATCAAAGCCGGCCAGATGCTGGACGAAGACGCCATTGACGAACTGGAAGCAGCTGGTATCGACGAAGTGCGTGTGCGCACTGCGCTGACCTGCGCTACCCGTTTCGGTATCTGCGCCAAGTGCTACGGCCGCGATCTGGGCCGCGGTGGTCTGGTGAACATGGGCGAGGCTGTGGGCGTGATTGCCGCTCAGTCGATCGGTGAACCTGGTACTCAGCTGACCATGCGTACGTTCCACATCGGTGGTGCGGCTTCGCGTGCGGCAGTGGCCTCCAGTGTGGAAGCGAAGAGCAACGGCTTCATCGGCTTCAACCCGACGATGCGCTATGTGACCAACAGCAAAAACGAGTTGGTCGTGATTTCGCGTTCCGGCGAGATCGTGGTGCACGACGAGCATGGTCGCGAGCGCGAGCGTCACAAGGTGCCTTACGGCGCTACGCTGACGGTCAAGGCCGACCAGCAGATGAAGGCCGGTACCATCCTGGCCAACTGGGATCCGCTGACACGCCCCATCATCACGGAATTCGCCGGTGAGGTGAAGTTCGAGAACGTGGAAGAAGGCCTCACGGTTGCCAAGCAGGTTGACGAAATCACCGGCTTGTCCACCCTGGTGGTGATCGATCCCAAGCGTCGTGGCTCTGCCAAGATCGTGCGTCCTCAGGTCAAACTGGTGGATGCCGGCGGCAATGAAGTCAAGATCCCTGGTACCGACCACTCTGTGACCATCGGCTTCCAGGTCGGCGCTCTGATCCAGGTGCGTGACGGTCAAAGCGTGGGCCCAGGCGAAGTGCTGGCGCGTATTCCGGTCGAAGGCCAGAAAACGCGAGACATCACGGGCGGTCTGCCGCGCGTGGCCGAGCTGTTCGAAGCCCGTAGTCCTAAAGACAAAGGCATGCTGGCCGAGATCACCGGTACCGTGTCCTTTGGTAAGGAAACCAAAGGCAAGGTGCGTCTGCAGATCACCGACCCTGATGGCAAGGTGTGGGACGAGCTGATTCCCAAGGAAAAGAACATCCTGGTGCACGAAGGCCAGGTGGTCAACAAGGGCGAATCCGTGGTCGACGGTCCAGCCGATCCGCAAGACATCTTGCGTCTGCTGGGTGTGGAAGAGCTGGCTCGCTACATCGTCGACGAAGTGCAGGACGTGTATCGCTTGCAGGGCGTGAAGATCAACGACAAGCACATCGAGGTGATCGTTCGCCAGATGCTGCGCCGCGTCGTGGTCGAGAACTCTGGCGATTCGCGCTACATCAATGGTGAACAGGTCGAGCGCAGCGAGATGCTGGACACCAACGACGCTTTGCGCGCCGAAGGCAAAGTGCCTTGCACTTACACCAACCTGTTGCTGGGTATCACCAAGGCGTCGCTGTCCACAGACAGCTTCATCTCGGCTGCTTCGTTCCAGGAAACGACTCGCGTGCTGACCGAAGCTGCCATCATGGGCAAGCGCGACGAACTGCGTGGTCTGAAAGAAAACGTCATCGTGGGCCGTCTGATTCCAGCCGGTACCGGGATGGCCTATCACCAGGCTCGCAAGGTCAAGGACCAGATGGACGAAGAAGAGCGCCGCGCAATTGCCGACTCAGAAGCCGCGGAACTGGCCTTGGCGACTGCTGGTGGCGACGTTGCGGAAACTTCGCACTCCAACATAGACGACGCAAGCGCCGCAGCAGACTAAGCTGCCACGGTCTCGTGTGAGAATGACGCCTGCCGCGCTGCATCAGCAGCGCGGCAGGCGTTTTTTTATTGCCCAGCATAAGGGGCGGCGGACCTCGCGAAGCGTGGAAACGTGGGGGCCATTTTTAGGGGCCAGTGGCTCTGCGTGAGATGAGTTCCGAAAACCGATCTACCTTTTCTCCTTGATATGTGGAGCTCCCAACTCTTGTTCTGGCTCGCCGCCGCCGTCTTTTTCTTCTGGGCGGTCGGGGCGTACAACCGTCTGGTGCGGTTGCGCGCTGCTGTGCGCAAAGCCTTTGCGTCTTTGGACGAGCAACTGCTCAGGCAGGTTGTCTGGGTCCAGGGCTGCCTACCCGTCTCCATGCGCAGTGGCGTCACCACGGTGTCTGGTGCGCTGCAAGATGAAACAGATGCTGTGTGGAGACGCCTGTCCGCTGCCAGCGAGCAATTTTCCGTAGCCCTGGCCCAGGTCCGAGCGCATCCCATAGACGGTGCAGCCACCGCCAGCCTTGCCATGGCTCATGACACGCTGACAGGCGCCTGGGCGAGCGCAATGCGCGAAGCCGTGGCCGATGACGCCGACCCTTCTGCAGATCGGCTGGACACACGCTGGACCACCCTGCTTCATCAAGCGCTGCCTCTGCAAGACGCTTTCAACGCGGCGGTTCGCGCCTATAACGGCGCCATCAACCAGTTCCCCGCCATCTTTCTAGCCAAAATTTTCGGCTTTCGACCTGCCGGCCTGATTGATCACCTCGCCCCACCGGCCTGAAATCCAGGAGAGCCCGATGCAGGCGCGCCTGCCGACCCGAGCCCCAGAACCTGGGGCTGTGAGTTGGTTTGGGCAGAGGCATCTACCAAGCTTACGTCGCTCTTCTCCGCCGTCATCCCCGGATGGCCGGCCCCGCGCGCAGGCGGGGATCCAGGATTACCTGACACTACTTGCCCTGAAGCACACCCTCGCGAACCCAAAAGCGGCCAAATGCGCAGGCCCATCTCGCCGATTCACCCCAAACGCTGCGCCACTTCAAACCCTTCAACCTGTCTCGGCAGCAGCGCCCGCATACGTTCAATGCCACGCACAAAGTCGTCGTCGCTCAAGTCATATTCGAAGTTGCGATGCAACGCAACAATCTCCTGGGCGCAGGGGGCCCACTTGTAGGCGTGTCGATGCGCTGCGACCGCAGCCATAGGATCACTGCGATAGCGGATCATCGAACCCGCGAGCAGTTTCTGCATCAGTTCAAGCCTGGCAGGGTCGGTGCCGGCCCGATAGACCCACACCGCCGGAACGACTGGGGTGCCCTGCCATTCTTGCCATTCTCGACCCAGGTCGTAGACGTAGGCGAATCGTTTTCGCCCGCGCTCCTCGACAGCCTCGTTCTGAATGAGAAGGCGCGGCGTGGTCGCATCGTCCACCTCGACATGGCGCCGCCAAGGGCCAATCGCCAAGCCATACTTGCCCTTGAGCAAGGCTTCCAGAATGCGCACGGATGAGGTCGTCAGGCTCGAGATGGCAATCTCAGCCAAATGAAGCTCCTCAATGGGGCACTGCGAAAACAGGCACACACTGTCCGCCTTATCGCGAAACGCAATGCCCCAACTTCCCAGCCGGTGCCAGGAATCACCCAACTCGAACCAATCCGCAACAGCCATGGGCGTGATGTCCACTTGGCCTCGCGCAGCCAATTGCCGAACGTCGCTCGATTCGCAAGGCAGCAGAGAGACGGGCCAATCCTCACACGAGGTGTAGTACGGAATCCAGGGCACACTGCTAAAGTGGCCGACGGTGGTGGGAAGCTTCGGCATTCAAAATTACTAAACAACTCAGTGGCGAACCCTTCGGATTCACGGGCCGTCTCTCGCTATGTCTTGCCATCGCTTTGCATTCCGGCAAACCCAACCCACGGCGGATCAGGGTGCCGAAATTTAACACCGCTTCGCTGGCCCGCGGTCTACCCCGTGCTGCGCCTGCGCCCCAAGTTGACCAGCCCTGTCGACAGCGCCACACCACACACAATCACCGCCGCGCAGATCAACATCCACTGCGTCACGTGCTCGCCAAGGAACACCACGCCGTAGAAGACCGCAAACACCGGCACCAAGAAGGTCACAGTGAGCGCGCGCGCCGGCCCGGCATTTTCGATGAGGCGGAAGAACAAGATGTAGGCGATGCCCGTACTCGCCACGCCCAACGCGATGAGCGCAAGCCATGCTTGCAGGCTCGGCATCTGTGCGGGCCACAACCACAGCGCTGGCAAGGCGAGAAACAGCGTGGCGCCAATTTGGCTGCCCGTCGCGGTGGCGAGCGGCGGAATGCCACCCAGGTAGCGCCGCGTCGCGCTGGCTGAAATGCCGTAGCTCACGCAGGCGCCCAGGCAGGCCAACACCGCCCACAAAGCGGCGTTGCCATCTGCGTTGGCGTGCAGGCCTGCACCGCCCGCGCTGCGCGATGCCAGCATCGCCACGCCTGTGAAGCCAATCACCAGGCCCAGCAAACGCGAGCCGTTAGGCCGGTCCTTGAACCAGGCCCAGGCGACGAGCGCGCCAAACATGGGCACCGTCGCATTCACTACCGCCGCCAGCCCGCTGGTGATGGTGAGCAGCGCAAAGCAGAACAGCGCGAAGGGGATGCCAGAGCTCACGACTCCGACCAGCATCGTCGCCTTCCAGTGTTTCGCCAGCGTCGGGCCATGGCCGCGCACGAGCAACAGCGGCAGCAGAAACACGGCGGCGATCGCCACACGCACCGCGGCGGCCGGCAGCGCGCCGAACTCGGCCGCGCCGATGCGCATGAAAAGAAAGGACGCGCCCCACAGCGCTCCCAGCAACACAAGGTCGACGAGCCAGCCGCGTGGTGCGCCCGCCGCCGGTATTGCCACCGCCTTCACAGTGCGCCCTCAAGTTTGAGCAGCGTGGCCTTACGCTCAAGGCCGCCCGCGTAGCCGGTGAGCGAGCCGTCGCTGCCCAGCACGCGGTGACACGGCACGATCACGCTGATCGGATTGCGGCCCACGGCTGCGCCCACCGCGCGCACGGCGGCTGGCTTGCCGATGCCGGCGCTCAACTGGCCGTAGCTCGTGGTCGCGCCCGCCGGGATCGCCAGCAGCGCCTGCCAAACCGACTGTTGGAAGCTCGTGCCGTGCGACAGGTCCAGCGGCACGTCGAAGTGCTTTCGCTTGCCATCGAAATAATCGTGCAACTGCGCCACCGTCTGCAGCAGCACAGGGTGCGCGTCGTTCGTCTGCCAGCCCGCCATGTCGGGGAAGTGGCGTTGCGCGTCAAACCAGACGCCGGCCAGGCCGTGGTTGGTCGCGACGAGGCGCACGCCGCCGAGGCGGCTGTCGATGTGCGTCGTGTAGAGGAGGGGGGTCTTGAATTTCATATGCCAAATCAACCTGTAGTGTCTGTGGTGACCGCGTAACTCGCTAGGTCTTTACCAGCGGTGGTCGCGGGGAAAGGGTGTTCCATGCCCGGAGCACCGCGTACCCGCGCCAGGGGCGCCAGGCTTGAGAGGCTTCGGTGGCGGCGCGCGCCGTAGTGACGCCGAGCGCCTTCTGCAGCGCGACGTCGCCGGCCGGAAAGGCGTCCGGCCAGCGCAGCGCGCGCATCGCGATGTACTGCGCGGTCCAGTCGCCGATGCCGGGCAGAGCCTGCAGCGCGGCCAGCGTCGCGGGCACGTCGGCGCCCGCGTGCAACGTGAGCCGGCCGTCGGCCACTTCACGCGCTATCGCCTGCAGCGCGGCCTGGCGCTGGCGCACGATGCCCAGTTGCCCCAGCGCATCGCCGCTGGCGCTGGCAATTGCGGCCGGTGTGGGAAAAAGACGCGTGAGCCCAGCGACGGGCGTCTCGATCGCCTCGCCGAATGCAGCGACCAGCCGCTGGCCCAGCGTGCGCGCCGCCGCCACCGTGATCTGCTGGCCCAACACCGCGCGTATCGCAAGCTCGAAGCCATCCAGTGTGCCCGGCACGCGCAGGCCATCCCCCTCGGGAAAGCTCGCGTGCAGCGCTGCGTTGATCGCAATCGGGTCGGCGTCCAGATCGAGCATCGCCCGCACGCGGCTGATCACCACCGGCAGCGCCGCTGCCAGCGAATCGCTCACCGACAGCAACACTTGTTCGCGTTCGGTGTCGAAGCGCAACTGCAGCCAGCCCGCATAGCTGCGTGTGCCCTGCACGATGCACAGCGTGCGCGCCAGCGTGCCGTCGCTCATCGCCTCGACGCCCGCGAGCGCACGCCGCTCGAAGAAGCCCAGCATGGCGCCCGCGTCGTAGGGAGGCCGGAAGCCCAGACGCACTTCGATCGGCTGGCCCTCGCGGTGGCCGCCCGCTCGTCGCAGGGCGCTAGGGTTGAGCTTGTAATGCGCCACAAAGGCCGCGTTGAACCGACGCACACTGGCAAAGCCACTCGCCAGTGCCACCTGCGTCATCGGCAACTGCGTGTCGGCGATGAGCTGTTTGGCCGCGAGCAGGCGGCGAGTCTGCAGGTACTGCAATGGAGACACGCCAAACTGCGTTTCGAAGATACGGCGAAGATGTCGGTCGCTCACGCCCAGGCGCGCGGCGATCTGTGCGGCGCCCGGGCCACTGTCATCGCCATCGGTCCAGGCATCGGGTTCGTCGATAAGACGTGCCGCCTGCAGCGCCAGAATGCGCGAAGCGTCCTCGGTCGACCAGCTGGCCGCACGCGGAGCGAGTTCGGGGCGGCAGCGCAGGCAGGGGCGGAACCCACTGGCCTCGGCCTGTGCCGCGTGGCGAAAGAAAATGCAATTCTCGCGGCGCGGCAGCTTGACGCGGCACACCGGGCGGCAGTAGATGCCCGTGGAGGTCACCGCGGTGAAAAATGTGCCGTCAAAGCGGGCGTCGTGCGTCCTCATCGCGAGGTAACACGCATCGCCTTCGAGGCCAGGAGTGGAGGGTTTCGACATGGGGCAATGATAGGCGCCTGCCATTTTGGAGTTGGCCGTTTTCGGACATGTGGCTGTCGGTGCGGTCCCAAAGAGCGCAGGTTCGGTTTCGACAGCAGAACCTGGGCGGGTTGCCTTCTGCTCAAGATTCTCAGCAAGTGGCCCGGCGCCTCAAGCTGCCCAAGCTAGAGAGATCTCGGTGAAAACGAGTACAAATGCGCGCGTAACTATAGTCAACAGTGTTGACTTATTGTGTTAGCCTAACTCGTCGGTCGCTTCAAGCAGGTCATAGTGCGACTGGCTATGGCGTGTTAACACGCTCTAGAACTCTATCGGAACCCACCCGTGATAGGAGGCAAGCCTTGGAAAACCACTCTTCGCTCTCGCGCAGAACGATCTTGAGGCGATCAGCGGCCATTCCCGCCGCATCGATCGCGCTCGGAACTGCGGCACATGCCCAATCGTCGTCCGGCCTGCCGCCGGCCGTCCCGGAATCAATGAGGACCCCCGGTGGCCCTTTCCTGAATCCTCCTTACGGGCTACCCTCAGAGTTCGAAAAAGGCGTGGTCAGGGTGCTGCCTGCCGGCAACAATCCGTTCCCCACCGGTTCCCGCACACCATTGCAGTCGCTGCACGGCATCATCACGCCCAATGGGTTGTTTTTCGAAAGGCATCACGCAGGCGTGCCCAAGATCAACCCAGATCATCACCGCCTCATGGTGCATGGCATGGTCAAGCGCCCGCTCATCCTGAGCATGGAAGACCTTATGCGCTTCCCCTCGGTGAGCAAGATCCATTTCCTGGAGTGTTCTGGAAACAGCTCCTCCCAATACACAGGTCCGTCCGGTAAGACCGCACAGGAAATCCATGGCCTGCTGAGCTGTGTGGAATGGACGGGTGTCAAGCTTTCCACCATCCTGGCGGAAGTAGGTGTCGATCCAAAAGCCAAGTGGATCCTGGCCGAAGGCACAGACGCTGCCGCGATGACACGCAGCATCCCCATGAACCTGGCCATGGGCGACGCCATGCTGGCCTATGCACAGAATGGTGAAAAGCTGCGGCCAGAACAGGGCTACCCACTGCGCCTTTTCCTGCCCGGAATCGAAGGCAACATGAGCATCAAGTGGTTGCGGCGTCTCAAGATCGGAGACAAGCCCTTCTACACGCGCGAGGAAACTTCCAAATACACCGACCTTCAGCCAGACGGAAGCTCATTCGAGTTCACCTTCCTCATGGACGTGAAATCGGTCATTCTCACGCCGTCTGGTGGCCAGAAAATCACCAAGGGCTTTCATGAGATCACCGGCGTAGCCTGGACCGGCTACGGGCGCGTCAAGGCGGTAGATATTTCCACCGACGGTGGCAAAACCTGGCGCCAGTCGGTGTTGCAGGAGCCTGTTCTCAGCAAGGCGCTCACGCGTTTTCGCTTCCCGTGGCAGTGGGACGGCAACCCCGTCATCATCCAAAGCCGCGCCATCGACGAAGCCGGCAACGTCCAGCCCATTCGCAAGAAGATCATCGATAAGCGGGGCACGAATCAGATCTACCACTACAACGCCATTCAAAGCTGGAAAATCTCTGAAACGGGTGAGGTGACCAATGTCCACGCATAACCGTCTTACTCAATGGTTGGCGATAGGGGTGGTTGCAACCACCGCGGTCGTCTCGGGTAGCGCGCTGGCGCAATCGTCCAGCACGTCGCGCACAGCTCAAACACCGCCAGCACACTACGGCTTCGGCAAACTCGCCTCTCCGGAAGAGATTGCCGGCTGGAACATAGATATCAGCCCGGATGGCGTGGGGCTTCCGCCAGGCTCAGGCACAGTAGAGCAGGGTAAAGCGCTCTATACCCAGCTGTGTCTGGCCTGCCATGGCGAGAACGGCAAGGGGGCTTCAGCCGCGGCCCTGGTAGGTGGCGATGGAACCCTGAACACGCCCAAGCCCGTGCGCACCATAGGCAGCTTCTGGCCTTATGCCACCACGGTCTATGACTACATCAACCGTGCCATGCCCTGGGACAAGCCGCAGTCGCTCAAACCCGATGAAGTCTATGCATTGACGGCCATGCTGCTCAATGCCAACAAGCTCATCCCTGATGACGCGGTCATGGACGCCCAAAGCCTGCCAAAGGTGCGCATGCCCAACCAAAAGAACTTTAAAGCCGCCAAAAACAAGGAAAACATGATTCCTGGCGTGCGCTGCATGAAAGGCTGTTGATCGCCAGACAATGTCGTCCAAGGCGTTTGTTGCACACAACACTAGGCTGTTCTTGTGCATGGCTGGGGCATTAATTACCCCTAGCCGGAATCGATTCCCGCTGCCTTGGCGACAATGGAGGTTGTGACAAGCTTTCATCTCCTATTGGGCTGGAGACCGGGTATTCTTGGCCGCATGCTCACCGTGCTTGCCCTGTTATGGGCTGTGAGCATGGGTGCGGCTGCGCAGACCTCCGTTTTGTTGACGGAATTGCGCGGAGAACGGGCGCCAGATGGCCTGTACGTGTCCGCTCAGCTTAAGTTCGATCTGTCCGGGGCGGTAGAAGAAGCCTTGGGTAAAGGCATTCCCGTCTATTTTGTGGCAGAGGCAGACGTCTTTCGTGAGCGCTGGTATTGGTCAGACGCGCATGTCGCGTCCGCACGGCGCTACATGCGCGTGTCTTATCAGCCCCTGACCCGCCGGTGGCGCTTGAGCAGCTCTTCCGAGCCCCTGTCCAACGCCGGGCTGGGCGTTAATCTGGGGCAGTACTACGACTCGTTGCCCGACACACTGGCGGCAGTCCAGCGCCTTTCACAATGGAAAGTCGCAGACGCCTCCAATCTGGACGCAGACGCGCGGTATTCACTGCGCTTTCGGTTCTATCTGGACTCTTCTCAGTTGCCGCGCACCATGCAGCTGGGCAATATCGGCCCATCAGAGTGGAACCTGTCCGTAGACCGCCGGCTTGACATTCCGCCGGAGGCCGGTAAGTGAGTGAGCCGGGGCATCAGACGCCCGCCGTGGAATCTAAGAAACTCCGCCCGGGTAAAAAGCTCGCTCGCTGGGCTCTGTACCTGGCCATTGTGGCCATCATCGGTATCGGCCTGACGCTGGTGTTCCTGCTGGTGCAGGCCACCAACAACCGGCTTCTCTACGAACGCTACTACGCCAAGCTGTTCATCATCAATATGGTGGTGGCGGGCTTGTTGGCCCTGGTCATCGTCTGGGGCATCTACCGCCTCATTGCCCGATTGCGGCGCCGCAAGTTCGGTAGCCGCTTGCTCATCAAGCTGGCAGCCATCTTCGCCCTGGTGGGGGTTCTCCCAGGGATGTTCATCTATGTGGTGTCCTACCAGTTCGTATCTCGCTCCATCGAGTCCTGGTTTGACGTCAAGGTAGAGGGCGCCCTGGATGCCGGCCTGAACCTGGCTCGTACCTCACTGGAAACCCAGGCGCGCGATTTTGGCAGTCAGTTGCGCGGGGCATCCACTGCCTTGGTCAATACGCCAGACAGCCTGTCCGCCGTGCCCCTGGAACAACTGCGGGCGCAACTGGGCGCTACCGACGCCACCTTGTGGAACTCTTCAGGGCGTTTGATCGCCAGCACGGGCGCATCGCGTTTCGAACTCAACCCGGACCGCCCTTCTGCTCAACTGCTGCGCCAGGCGCGAACGCAAGGGGTGGCCACCCAGATTGAAGGCATTGACGAGGCCGCGGCCGTCGGGCCGGGGGAGCCAGCTGTCAATGCCCGCATCAAGGCCGTGGTGGTGGTCAATGCACGCACTGTGGGGCTGTTCGACGAACAGCGCTATCTACAAGCCGTACAACCGCTGCCTGTGGCGCTGGTCAGCAACGCCCTGGCGGTGCAGCAGGCCAACCGGGAGTACCAGGAGCGCGCCCTGGGCCGTGACGGGCTCAAGCGCATGTACATCGCCACGCTCACGCTCAGTCTGTTTCTGGCCGTGTTTGGCGCCGTTCTCTTGGCCGTCTTGCTGGGCAAGCAACTGGCCACCCCTTTGCTGATGATTGCTGAGGGCGTGCGCCAGGTGGCCGCTGGTGACCTGACGCCCAAAGTGGTGCTGCAAGGCCGCGATGAGCTCGAAGGTCTGACCCGCTCTTTCGCTGACATGACGCAGCAACTGGCCGATGCGCGCACCACGGTCGATTCCAGTATGCGAGAGGTTGAAGCCGCCCGCGCCAACCTGCAAACCATACTCGACAACCTGACTTCAGGCGTCATCGTGCTGGACAAAGACGGCACCATTCAGTCGTCCAACCCCGGCGCCACGCGCGTATTGCGGGCACCATTGGCGGCCAGCAGCGGTAAATCGCTGGGCGCATTGCCCGGCCTGGAAGATTTTGCGACCGACGTGCAAGCGCAGTTTGGCGAATTCGAAGGCGAGCGCGCCGAGCACGGCCTGGACCACTGGCAAAAATCCTTTGAGTTATACGGCAACGCCGGCGGCACCAGCTCTGACACCGTGACACTGGTTGCCCGCGGTGCAGCGCTGCCAGGAGGCTTGCGCCTGCTGGTGTTTGACGACATATCCGAGATCGTCTCTGCACAGCGCGCACAGGCCTGGGGAGAAGTCGCCAGGCGCTTGGCGCACGAAATCAAGAACCCACTCACGCCCATACAGCTTTCAGCAGAACGCCTTGAATTCAAGCTGGCGAGCAAACTGGCGGGTACGGAGCAGGCCCTTCTCATCAAGTCCGTCAAAACCATCGTGGACCAGGTCGACGCCATGAAGCGTCTGGTCAACGAATTCCGTGACTATGCGCGCTTGCCTGCAGCCGTTCTGCAGCCCATTGATCTGAACGAATTGATCAACGAAGTACTGCACCTGTACGGCGCCGGCAGCGACGAAGGCAGGCAAGACGCCTCAGCCGCCTTGCGCTTTGAATGCGACCCTAGCTGCCCCCGCATATTGGGCGACCCGCAGCAGTTGCGCCAGGTCATTCATAATCTGGTGCAAAACGCATTGGATGCCATGGAAAATCAAGTGGGCCGAGAGGGCGGCGTTGTCATCAGAACCCAATGGAGTGTTTCAGCACAAAGGGTTCGAATGAGCGTGCTCGACCATGGCCACGGGTTTCCTGATGCCATCCTGAAACGCGCTTTCGAACCGTATGTCACCACCAAGGCCAAGGGCACTGGCTTAGGGCTACCCGTAGTCAAAAAAATAGCAGAAGAGCACCGCGCCCGGCTGGATGTATCGAACCGAATTGTCGATGGCCAGGTAGTCGGTGCTCAAGTATCGTTATCATTCGAACCAGCACCTGTCAGAGACCCCTCGGTCACCTGACGTATAGATAAGGAAATTTCACTTCACATGGCCAACATTCTGGTGGTGGACGATGAGCTCGGCATTCGGGATCTCTTGTCTGAGATTCTCAATGACGAAGGTCATACCGTCGAACTAGCTGAAAACGCAGCCCAGGCACGCAACGCGCGCCAGCGTGCTCGGCCTGATTTGGTTTTGCTGGATATCTGGATGCCAGACACCGACGGTGTCACCTTGCTCAAGGAATGGCGCGGTACCGGCCAACTAACCATGCCCGTCATCATGATGAGTGGCCACGCCACCATCGACACGGCAGTCGAAGCTACGCGCATAGGCGCTCAGTCTTTTCTTGAAAAACCCATCACGCTGCAAAAGCTGTTGAAGGCGGTTGAGCAAGCACTGGTGCGTGAGAACTCTGCGCGCAGGCCTGTGATGGACGGCGTTGAAGCGCCAGCCGCAGCACCAGCCATCGGCGGTACGTCTGAACTGACCGTAGAAGCCGCCATGACCGGCGGCCATTCTCTGCCCACCGCCATCGACCTCACGCCGCAAGGCCAACAGGTCTTTGAGCTGGACAAGCCTCTGCGCGACGCACGTGACGCCTTCGAAAAAGCCTACTTCGAATTCCACCTCGCCAAAGAGGGCGGTTCTATGACCCGCGTGGCCGAAAAAACCGGCCTGGAGCGCACGCACCTGTACCGCAAACTCAAGCAACTCGGCGTAGACCTGTCGAGGGGCCGAAGGGGTAGCATCTCGTCAGCTTGACCGGCGGATTCCCAAGCTTCTTCAGCGCAATCGAGCCCCTGGTTACAGACTCTTTTTGCGATTCGAAGAGGCTAGAGGAAAAAACGCCAAAAGTTGATGCTAGAATACTTAGCTTGGCCCGGTAGCTCAGTTGGTAGAGCAGCGGATTGAAAATCCGCGTGTCGTTGGTTCGATTCCGACCCAGGCCACCAATCATAATACGCCTCAGCGCTCGAAAGAGTTCTGGGGCGTTGCTGTTTCTGGTATCAGGAAGTGTGGCTTGAGCCGCCAGCCCGGCAGAATGCCCGCTTAGGGTCGTTAAGAAACTTATATGGTAGGCGGGAAGCAGACGTCCACTCGGCACAACCACCCTCAACTCAGGCCCGGAGAGGGTTACATCTGCCATTGTTCTGCATGGTCGTGCCAATGCGGAGAAGTCGAGCATCGCGTCTACGCTGCAGGATTGCGCTCCAGTCCCGTCGTTTCATGTGACCTGCGCCCCGTGGCTGCCACGTTCGCCACACCGCCACGGAAAAACCGATGATTTTCATGGGCGTTGCGGACGTTGCGGACGTTGCGGATGTGGCGGCCACCTGGGGAGAGGGCCTGCCGGGGCGCTGCGAAGGACAAAACGGAGGGGTTCTGAGGCACTGACAGCATCGCAAGAGGGCTGTATTTATATATATTTCCTTTGCCAGGTGACTCTACCCAACGCCGTCTGGGATCAACCGAGCCCTAGATGGAACATGAATCGCTGATTAGATGCAGCGATGTCAAGGTTGGGGTGACCAGGTATCTGTTCGTCAACAAGTCCACGCAGAGGTCGTTTGTGACGATCACGCGAGCTTGGTATCGGCTGAGGGCCAAAGCAGGAATTGAAGGCCGGCGCATCCATGATCTGCGTCACAGCTTTGCCAGCTTTCTGGTCAACGGAGGTCGCAGCTTGTATGAGGTACAGCAGATTCTGGGGCACTTGCGCTATCGGCCATGAGCCGTCGCTGGTGGAATCAAGACACAGACTTTGAACGATTGCGTTCAGCCGCGTCGTTAGGAGTCGGCTCGAACTGCGGGCTAGACCGTGCTTGCACCGAAACGCCTTTCCGCTTCGGCGAGCGCTTCTGCCCAGGGAACCAGTTTACTGGACAGCTTCTGGGAATGCACCGCAATTCGCACCTGATCGTTCAGGTCGTGAACTAAGCCGGAGTACCCAGTTGGCGCATGACGCGATGACAAGCGTTCTAATAGCGATGAATGGATTCCTGCTAAAGAACTCTTTTGGGTTAGTACATCAAATTTGTACGTGAACACCAACCTGCCCTTTTTGACATCGAGCATTGTCGATTCGCTATCCCAATAGCCATGCTCCTTCTTCGTTTTGGTGAAGGATCGTCCCGTCACTACAAATCCATCTAGGTCTTGAACAAAATGTTCGATCATGTAGCGGCGCTCATTAGAGTGCCCGTCGAACCAACCGATCCAGGTTCCGTGCAGGTAGTGTGCACTGAGAATCACGCCGTGAAGCAAATCCCATCGCTCCATCAGCCATCGAATAACAAGCGACAACAGACTATAAAGGCCGGCGGAGGTAATCAGCGCTGTAACAGATAGCGCAAAAGGCATTACCCCGCTTAACTTCATCGCTTCAGGCGCCACATAGACGATCAAGACGAACATGATCGTCACGGTAGCACTGGCAAGCAACGCGTTGAATTTCGCAGAAGGCGTCATAGAGGGGTCAAGTCATGGCAGGGAGCGGCTAATGCGGCTTCTGTGATCGTGAGGCAGCAGAAGGCGGATTAAAGAAAGGCTTGGCCCCGGTCGGTGTGCTCGGGATGATGTTCTCTGTGCAGCATTGAATTCCGCTTATCCACCAAATTAACGTTCAAGGAATCTCGTAGATTGGCATCATCTGCCAAAAACAGATAGTGTAAGTAGAAACACGTTCGCAATTTATGGACGACATCTCGTAAGCTAGCTGACGGGCTCCCAAAGGAGAGGTTATGCCACAGACTTTGTCTTCAGAGCTTTTTCGCTGCTTAGTCGAGAGGTCGGGCGTGCTGACGAATTCGCCGCAATGCTTGGTGCAGGCGCATCGTTTGATGCTTCGGGGGCACTCGGGGTTTTGGGAGTTTGCTTATCAACGAATACGAGAAACGCCTTTCCTTTTGCGGTTAGTCGGTACCTTTGCCAAGTCATCCCCGGCACCTTTTCAATTGCCGCAAGATCGTGCATTTCAAGCTTCGGACAAACATTGAAGTAAAGAAGCTTATGAATGTCGCTCGCTCCAAACCGATTGGTGACTCCAGTAATCAGAGAATCTCGCATGACGTCAAGAATCCGAAGAATGGGTACTGATATTGCCGGTTCATTTTCAACTTTGTTAAATACCTTGGTCGTAATTTCCAAGTCTTTCAAAGCTGTAATGATTTCCTTGAAATCTTCATCTTGTCGGCTTGGTGTGGATTTGGGTAAGCGATTTTCTGAAGAAAGTCTGATTTCTGCGACCTGCTTCAAGGCGTCATCCCTTTCGATCCGAAGCCTCGTAATGTCCTCCAATAATGGAGAAATATCCGGAATTTCTCTGCCTGAAATCCATCCCGTAAATTGATGGCGATTTTGTAGGTCGGAGAGCGTCTCGTGGACCGCGAGCTTGATGTCCTTCGGGTCACTAAAAAAAGATGAAATGCGACTCAGAACCTTCTCTCGGAAAAGTTTGAGTTCCCTAGGGTTCTCAGTTTCCATCGCATCTTTGCCCTCAACTTTGACCTTCTCATTTAGGGCAGAATCGTTGATGACAACGGCGAAGACGGGTTTGCTTTGCGAAACTGCATAGTCGTACTCAAGCTCGGTGTAGCTTAATGACGTCTTAGGGTCAACTGATCCGTAGCGACCACCGAGTACAAGCATATACACATCAGACTCATCTATCCACCTCCTTATGATTTCTAACTGAGACTCGCTGCCTGCTGAGAACAGCTCCATGCCTGCAGGGATGTGACCCGCTTTCAAGATTGCCTCGACTGCGGCTTGGCGCTCCGTTTTTAGATCTTTGTAGGTTGAAGAAATAAATACCTGCAATTTTTTCTTTGCACTCATGCTTTTTCCTCTGTTCTGCTTAATATATTTTAATGCTAGTCAGGTAAGCCATTTGATCCGAAGCCATTTGGTGATGCTGGCTCAAGGGTAGAGGCTCTTGAGGTAAGAGATGATTTGGCCTTCTCTGGCATTAAAACGTGCTGTGTCGTTTGTTTTTTTGGTATCAGCATCAGCCACGAAGAAATGGGTATTTGAGATAGGTGATAAATATCTTTGAATCTCTTGAATTCTGAGTTCGGCGTGAAAGTCCCATTTATTTTTTAGTAATAAGAGGTGAATCTCATCGAAGCTGGAGAACGGCTTGCCTTGAAGGATGCGCCGTGAGTCATTATTGCTCTCCCGCGTTGGACAGAACGCGCAGAAAATGTCTGTCGTGTGGGAAGGGGATTGCGTAATTCGGTCCGTTATGTCTTTAACAAAGCGATGTTCACCGCCATCATCGTTCGAGTGAGACTCAACAGTGAATTTACCATTGATACCTGGAATTGAATAAGCGTGTCCTCTATAGAAGCGAGATCGAGCGAACATGCTGTAAATATGAGTAGTCTTGCCCCAGTTATTGAAGCCAGTGATAAGAATTGCTCTCTTCATACCAGTAATTGCTCGCTTTAATAGGATTGATTGAGGGGGCGGCCTTTAGTTGCAGGCGGCTCTAACACTATACCTGTAGGTCCAGAGGCGCCTTGTGCGTGCGGTGGGGCAGGCCCAAAGGAGCTGGGGTCTCGCCGCTGTGATTAATCTCAGGGTATGCACAGCCGCTGGCACCTTCTTTTCCAACCGAATTGGATCAATGGCTGATCAGAGTACGCGTGCTGACGCAGTTGAATCCGGTAGACATATGAACGCGACTACGCGGAGTCAATGAGTAGGCATGACGGTGCGGTTCGGTAGTTCGGTTCGGCACTCTGACCGCGAGGTCGTTGACCTAACTCGAGAAAACCGATGGACATCTGACTCCAAGCTCGGAAAAGTTCGGTAGACGGTTCGGTAAGAGCCGGAGTTGAGGCGGGGAAAGGAAAAAACACCTTGTAAAACAGAGCCTTACCGAGAAAATTACACATTGTTGCATGTGTTGAAAATCCGCGTGTCGTTGGTTCGATTCCGACCCAGGCCACCAATCCCCATACGCCTCAGCACTCGAAAGGGTTCTGAGGCGTTGCTGTTTCTGGGGTTTGGGAGGGAGGCTTGCTCGCGAGCTACAGCTAGTCCACTTGACGCTTGCGGAGCTTAGCGGACTTTTTACCTAGGCGTGTCTAACCACCGCGTCCCTCAAACTCGGGCTACGTTCCACTTATAGGAGCAATGAGGGTCCAGAATATCTGACCGGACACAGTTTTTCGCGCAGGTTTTGCGGTTAAATTTCATTAGGCCTCGGACATGCCCACATGTGCGTACTGCAAGCAAGAAGGCACGATGACGCGCGAGCACGTCATCCCATCCTTTCTATATAAACTTCAAAAATCGTCAGGAAAGCAATTTGTTGGCTGGAATGAAGTGGTGCAGAAGATGGTGGGCGGCGAGGCCAAGGTCAAAGACGTCTGCTCCAACTGCAACAACGGCGTTCTCAGTGAACTGGACGCTTACGGCAAGCAGGTACTTGATGAAGCCGGCATTCTGGTTCACAACTATCTGGGGCGTTCGCTTGTTCTCAAATACGACTACGCCCGACTGCTGCGCTGGTCGCTGAAGGTGTCGTTCAATTCTTCACGAACTGACGGTGCCCATCGTCACTTGTTTGAGGATTTTGTTCCTTTCATCCTTGGAGTAGCAGAATCACCACCGAGGAAGCGTGTCGCTTTATTGGCCTATCTGGCAAGCCCCATTGCTTTGGATAAGACGCAAGAAGTTAACTCCGCGTTTGTAGAGGCTGCCCTCGGGGCAAAGACCTTGAATCCGCTTATTGTCCGAATTTGCTACGGATATGTGCGTGGGGACGATTCGTTAGTTCTTCGAATCAACATCCTGGGCCCACTGGTTCTGTTCATGCCTATATTTAATCCAGAAGTTCTGCTAGGTCACGCAGCCGCATCGATCCGACGGCTCCAGAAACTGCACCCAGGAGCAGTAGACCTATATGGAAAGAAGCGCCTTGTGCAGTTGCGGGCCGGAGCAAGCACTTGGATTGACATGTGGTCTGATCAAGCTAGACGAGTACGAGGTCTCCAGGGTAATGCGTAGACCTCGTGGTTGAGGGGCCTGCACAAGTAGTTTGTGAGCGTCCTCTTTGACCGGCCACCACCGGCGACTGACCGTTAGTACGAGTAGCTGTTACTCAACAAAGCGAAGACCAAGCCGTTTGTGACGATCACCCGGGCTTAGTCTGGGCTGAGGGCCAAGTCAGGGATCAAGGGCTTGCGCATTCATGATCTGCGTCACAGCTTTGCCAGCCTTCTGGTCAATGATGGACGTAGCTTGTATGAGGTGCAGCAGATTCTCGGTCACTCTGATCCGAAGGTGATCATGAGGTATGCACACTTGTCTACGAAGGCACTGCAGGAGGCTGCGAATGCCGCTTCGGTGGTGGTGAAGAAGGCAGCGTAGACGGAGGGTTCGACCTTGGGTGGTTTGCAATTGCTCGGATTGAGGTTTATGAATTGGTGCTGTCACCCACAAGCGGACAATCGGGTCGGACACGCCGCTACAGCACAATCGGTGCAGCGGGTCACCTTGGGAAACTATGGCGAGCACAATCTACGCAATCGATAACGAACTCTACTGCTTCTGGTCAAATGACCTCAGCGCCGACGCGCTCACCTTCCTGGATTCTGTGGATACCGGCTATTTTGGCTACGTGGCCGACGAAGCGCTAAAGCATCTTGGCGACCAGGTAACTGAGATGCGCGCGGCGACAAATCTGCGGATAGCGTTCTTTCATGGACTAGAGTCGCTGCTAATGCTTATCGCGGCTGCGGTGCAGGCCCCGAAATGCCCGCAGGCGTATTTAGGTCAGTGCAGTAACGGTGCGCTCCGAAGCGTCCTCGAAAAAATTGATAAGGGCTCGGTACTGCCGCAGTACAACAGGCTCCTCAAGGTTCGCTCCTGGCCCGGCATAGCCGAGGAGGTTCTAGGGTGTTTTCGAGAGGCAGAGACTGAACAGCAACTGCTTGTGGGAGAGTTCGCTAACCTGTGGGCCGACCTAGCTACTAAGCAACAGAACCAGATCGCAATCTGGGAATACAACAGCCTCAAACATGGCTTTCGCATACAGCCCGGTGGATTCAGCCTCAAGATAGAAGCTAAAGGTCCAGACCATTTCACTCCGCTTGAATCGACCATAAGTGAAAAATTTGGTACAGGATTTCAGGTAATAACTAAGCCGGGCGACGACACGGACAGCAATCGGAGTCGAGTGGCAGAGCGACACAACGTCATTTGGCGAGTTGAGGACCTTGCTCACCTTGTTCACCTGATTTCTGCATCTTTACGAAATGTGGTCACGTATTTGAGAGCCTACAACGGCGGCCCGCCCCCGTACGAAATTGTGAGAATGAGCGAATCGGCACCCCGGTTTCCAAGTTCTACCTCAACCTCTGTATCGTTAGCTGAGCTCGTTCCCGACGCTAGGCCGACGACGAAGGCCGAACTTGCGCAAGCCAATCAACGGAATCAGTTGGCTCGGGAAAAGCGTAACAGTGACGGCTCAAACTAGGCTCCAGAGGCTGATGTTGGCCCCGGGCATAGTCTTCAACATTCGATCAAAGCGGTTGTCAAGACGGATTCCGGTCACCAGCTGACGTTCAGCACTGAGCAGCGACCGATCTCTCATAATCGAGGCATGGTCAAAGTCCCTTATTCAATTCGCACCGGGATCAATCCGCGCTCCAACGGGTTCGACCTCAGAAAGATCTGCGAACTATTTGTACGCTTCTATGCGCAGTTTGATCAGGAGGGCTACACGCACGAACACTTCGGCTTCTGGTGTGTAGACATGCAAGACGTCAGGGGTAAGTTGATAGACATAGAGTTCACTATTCTGATGAGCTTGCGAAAGACCGACTTATGGCCGATTGCCGACAAAGCACCTGGATACTCGGAAGACGACCTCTTTGACATGATCGAATTTTTATTCGATCATGTCTCAAAGCCCCTCTCCGGCAACATGCACACCTTTAACCAGTGTGGCATGCACTGGGAAGCGTTCGATAGAGGTGCAGGGCAGAGCGAATTCCGGAAGCGAGTTAACGAACTACTCGCCCTCTATGAAAATCGGTTCGAGCTTTCTACCGATGGCCTTATCCTTCGCCAAGCGCCCGGGGGGTTTGAACAACTGTTCGCCGCCGCCGTACCTACCGATGACAAGCTGATCACCGCAAGGATAAAGGCAGCTGTCAACGAGTATCGCCGCCATGGTGCTTCGCTCGACGTCCGCCGTCATGCCGTGTCTGATCTGGCGGGCGTGCTGGAAGCACTACGTCCGAAGATGACGAATGCGATTACATCCAACGATGAGAAGGATCTGTTTAACATCGCGAACAACTTCATGATTCGGCATCACAATGACAAACAAAAGACCGACTATGAAGCCAGCCTCTGGTTGAGCTGGATATTTTATGTTTACCTTTCCACCATCCACCTCATCCTGAGAAGGGTGGAACTGAAGGAGCAGACGCATAGCGCGGGCGCTATCGTCTAAGAAGCAGTTGAAGCTGTGCTACCGATCAAGCTTTGCAGCTATTGCGGTTCCTGTTAAAGCCGGTGCATGCGCTTCAAGTTATCTATGGTTTACCACGGCGATAGGCCCTTGTGCAGAATGATTGGTGCATTGCTCGAAAGGATGCGCATTCCGAGCCGCGCAGAAAAATTCGACAGGCAGAGCTCAGTGGCTGAATTGGGTTGGATTGCGTCGCCCGGAAAGACTGTTTTCGGCCGATAGTGTTGAAAACCCCCATCAAATCTCAGAACTATCGCGTCGTTTTGATGTCGGGCTTTCATTGGCGGAGGTCCGCATCATGACTCGCCTGCCCAGTCGGAGCCCCGAGCTTCAACGTGAGCCATGATGCGCTGCTCCCAAGATAGTAGAGACGCTACCATTATTTATGCGTCCCAGCGCCCGAATCGGGTGATGGGTCATTTCTACAATTTGGCTATGATTACTACAAAAATGCGCTAGTGACGGAGGCACTCATGGTCGGACGAGATCAAGTTGAACGGGAACCATCAGGCGGTAACGAGAAAAGTAGCTGGTGGCGTCGCAAGGATTGGTTCGGCTATGCGTTGGGCGGCATCATGGGTTTAATCATCACGGTCGCGGCCACGTGGTACCAAATGACAACCTCGCAGAAGGAGGCTACCGCCGCTGAATTTGAACGGGCGCGGTCGATACGACAAAGTGTGATCGCGATCGTTGAAGAAGACGTGCTGAGCGGAAGTCGTCGCCTCGATCCAGATCTGATCAACAGGCTAGTTGACCAACGGCGACGAGATCAGTTCGTGACATTATCAATACCCGTCCGTGATGTTGTCGAGCAAGCTGAGTTCAATGTCTTGAGTAGCCGTTATCTGTCAACTGATCGGAAGGAACAGATTAAGCCAGTCTTTGTGAGATTTTTTACTGAGCTGGCTTCAAGAAGCTATGTAGCCTTGCCCGACACAACACCTGTCGCTCAGCAATGGAATATTCTCGCCAAGCAGATTCAGGATGGGAAGTCGGTGGAAGCGCTTGCGACATTACGTCAGCTTCAAGAAGAGCAAGCCACCGCTCTAGAGGTGTTGAGAGAATACACTCGGCGGCCCAGCTTTACAGACTCGCTGTTTGAATTTTTTCGTAAACCTACAAACGCTCTTGCATTCTTTGGCTTATACATGGTTTTCACGGGCTTATTGATCGCCTGGAGACGAAGTCACAGATACAGAATTTCTGGTCTTCGTAAGCCACCTCGCTTCTAGTGGCATGCAGGCTATTACGTCCCCCGAAGTAAAACAAGCGATAGTGCAGCGGTTTGAGTAGCGTTGGATTCGAGCGCTTGCATCGGGCACCATTAGGGCGGTTGTCGACAGTATTTACCCCTTAGCACATGCTTGGGTGGAAAACCAGATCAGGCCCTGGGCCATTGGGCGTTCGAACTGGCTGTTTGCCGGATCGCTACGCGGTGGCCAGCGCGCGGCTGCCATCATGAGCTTGATTCAGTCGGCACGCCTCAATGGTCATGATCCGTAGGCCTATCTGAAAGATGTGCTGCAGCGATTGCCTACGCACAAGAACAGCCAGATCGCCGAACTACTGCCTCATCGCTGGACGCCTGTGAACTGAATCACCAGCCAAGACGGGTTCGCCGGGCGCTTACGTTCTATGAGCAGCACGGCCAGATCATCCTCATCGCAGTAGGGATAAGCCAATGGCACGCTCAGGGCCTTGGAAATGAGCCTTGCCGTTTCCACAGGTGATTCGTGTGCTCATAGCGGCTGATTCTGGCCCAGCTTGATGACTCGTCAATGCCTATGAGCACTCCCACTTTTCCGTGAGAGTAACCCGCAGTGCAGATATTGTGACCACAGATGTCCGTTTATATCGAGAGTCATATTAAGCCTTGGCTTAGATGCGTAATCGGCTTAACAAAGAAAGGGCCTTCTGCGAGTGCCAGCAGTTGTTCACTATTTGGTTCTGAACGAGCTTTCTATAACGATCTGGTTGCAGCGCTTTTTCCATTCGATGACGTCGCTCATTGCATTCAGCGTGTGCTGCAACGATGTTGTCAGGGGTGTCTGGACCACCTTCAGATCTGGGTCTCAGATGCTCGGCGGTACAACGAAGTAGTGTGCTCAGATGCAGTGAAGCATTTACTTCAACCTGATCCTGTTGGTCATTCGACGGCAGCATTGGGAGCGAGCAGTAGTAGCAACGTCCACCTTGTTTGATGAAGGCTGCATGTCTTGAGCGACGAAGGCGCGTAGATTGACTCATGAGGTCGGTCCAGTAAACGCACGCGCCACAGCGATGCGAATACGGTTGAGGACACCTTATTTGATCCTCAACGGCTTACCGAGCTCTTATCTCATGGAGGCGACCAGGGATCTGTGATCTGGTCATGAGGTGTGGCGACCTCATCTCCATTGCGGGTTTACTTTGTGTCCTTGCCTTGACGCAAGTAATCCAGCTCTGTTTCCCGCACCAGGTCTGCAGCGGACACGCCCAGCGCCTAGCCAATACTGACGAGGGTTGTGATCGTCGGCGGCCTGACGCCACGCTCAAGACGTTACACGAATGTTCGATCTACGGCTGCCTTTGGGGGGCGAATACCTCGCACACGCTAAAACTAATTCGCCGGCTGCTCCTGCAGGCGTGTGGCCTGGGTGCGCATGCCCTTAAAGATCGCAGTGGCCACACCCTCAGGGAAGCCGGGCGGCAGTTGCTTTGCGACGGCCTCGATAGCGCCATCTACTTTGAAAAGCAACTCGCCGATGATGTCCTCGGCGTTTTCGCCCCAACCGCACTTCGCGGCGGTCGCGTTGAAGTGGCGTCGCATGACGGTGGCCAGGTGGTAGTGGCGGTTCTTTCCAGAGACTGCCATGGCCAGCTTGGCGTTCTTCCAGGCCAGTTGGGTCTTGCCCTTGCCGATGATGGGCCAGGCTGAGAGCACGTCGTACCACGGGGTCAGTGCGTAGGCACCGCCGGCGTGCAGTCGGATGCTGAAGTTCTTCGCGTGACCATCGGTGGCGGCCATCAGCCAGAAGGTAATCTGGCTGGCCAGTAGCATGCGCAAATCAGCGCGCGCGTTCTGCGAGCCGTGTAGCACCTGCGCAAGCTTCTCTATACCTGGGCCTCCATCTGCCTCGTACTTGTTGGCCGGGTTCACGCCGTAGGCCTGACAGAAGTCTTCTTGAGGAAGGCGGAGAATCCACTCCTTCGACGGATGCAGCTTGCGGTCGAATCGCTCGACCACAAGCACGGGAGCATGGTCTGCAAACGTGACAATGTCTGCTTGAGCCACGTCGAACCCGAGTGCACCCATCAGCTTCAGGCAAAGCCATTCGTTGTAAACCGAAGTGCGCATGTCTGCCTGCATGTTGCCAACCAGACCCAGCGGCAGCTTGATGATATGCGTGGTCGGGGTGGCGCCCAGCGGGCGCATCCACTGGCCTTGGTGCCGCAGCAATGCCGTCTTTTCCTGGACGCCGGCAATGGAGATGCGAAAGTCTTGCTCGTGCTCCGGCTTGCCGAACTGGGCTCCGGTCACCGCGCTGCGAAGCACGGCTGCAACGGCCTCATCGTCTAATGGCTCGCCGTCGATGCGGTCGAAGCCCTTGGGTTCCTCTTGCGCGTCCAGTAGTTGCACGGCACCTACGCAATCGCGACCGATGGCCGCCAGCAGGTCAAAGGTACCCTCAGAACCGGCAGCGTACCGCTGCGCCAATCGCTTTCGGATGGCACTGCTTTCCGGCAGCAGGTTCTCGAAGAAGTTTTCTACAAGCTCGCCGCGCAGGGGGGTGTTGTCGAGCAGCGGCAGTGGCAGGGATAACGATAGCGGTCTAGCAACGCTGGACTTGAGCCAGCTGTCGGCATAGGCCAGCCGCATGGGTTGGCTGCCGGCCGGGGTCCAGTGGCCAACGAGCTCACCATTGGTCCAGATGGAAAGCGGGCGAGAGTGCGCGCGTCGTCCCATCGCTTACCAGGCTGTTGCTGAGTCCCGCGCAGGCGGGGTGTCGTCGCGTAGCTGCACATTGAGCTGTAATCCGAGCTGGGCGCAAATGGCCAGGAGCTGGTCGACGCTCAGCGTGCCTGAGGCAAGCTCCAGCTCAGACACGCGCTTCTGACTCAGGCCCAGGCGGGCACCCAACTGAGCCTGCGTGAGCTTGCGGCTCTTGCGCACGCTCACGAGCAGGGTTCCAAGCTGAGCTGAGGTGACGATGCGTTGGGTTCGATTGAGCATGATTACCGCCTATTCCGGTAAATTCATTTTAGTGGAATATTCACTAATGTTGTATTACCGGAATAAGCGGTAAATTTTATTTACTGGAATAACCGGTATTTGTCTGGTGCTAACTTCGTCACCCATGTGCTCGTCAAATGCTGTTGTTGACGTCTCTCGCTATCAGGGGACTGATCAACTATCAAGTCCCCAGCGATCCGGGTCGCGATGGTCGGTAACGTGCTGATAGCCTGCTTCGGTCATGGTGGGAAAATTGGGTAGCAACATCACCCGCGTAGCGTCGGTGACGTCCAGCGCCCGGACCTGGCCGCCGTTGATGAATCCCGCTGCCGCGACGGATCTGAAAACGTAAAGTCGATCTGCCCGCCGACCACATCGGCCATGACCTATGGCATACCCCGGCAGGCGGCAAGGGTCAGCTCAAGAGCACCCGCCGTCTTCAGCAGTTCCCCCGCTGACATTTCGGCTGGGTCCGAGTGTCGATTCATCTACTTCATTGTGAATATGGGCCATTCGATAATCCGGAGTCGGACAACGTGCGTCTGATAAGTTCGCGCACATGGGATTAACTACAAGGAAACAACGCCTGTGGAGCAACATCGCTTTGGGCCTGTGCTGCCACCGTACCTCCAGGTGTCGTGCGAGGGCCGTGTGCAGCACTTGGTCGAACACCACAGCGGCGCCTGCCGCGGTGGAGTCCTGCGCGTTGCATGCAACGGAATCTATGGATTTCATGGCAGACAAGCAGCCAAGCATCACGGCCATGCGTGTCCTGGCATCGACCACACGGGGTTGGGCACGCGTGAGGTGACAGTGCGGCATTCCTTCGGGAATCGGTTGACCTTTGCTAATGCAGTGAGCACGTGACGGGCCGCCCGAATGCCCCGAGCCACCGACGACCGTGGCTACAGTCGATGGCAGCCCTCGCGGTCGCGGTCTTGATCGGCTGGGGTTGCCTTATTGGAGCGACCGAAGTGGTGGAAAGCGTGCGCACCGGGGTGCTCAACAACCGCAAAGGAACTGACATCCTTGCTATCGAGCAGCCTGTCCTTTACTGGGCCCTGATCGGCCTCTACACGGCGGCAACCGTAACCGCCGCCGGCTTGGCGCTTTTGGTGGTCGCCATTGCCGTGCGCGATCTGATTGGTGCACGAGGCCTTGATCGATGAATGCGTCGTCTACGCGCCTAGCGACCCGCGTGCGTGTTGCCGATGTGCAAAAAGTGGCGTGGTCTTTCCGATGCCGGCTGGAGCGCGAGATTCGGGCTTGAAGATGGCCCGCAGACCTCGAAGGGTCGAGGTGGTGAGGAGCCCGTTGTCGGCTGTCAGTGCGGAGCAGTTCTCCTGGCCAAGTCGCAAACGCCTGCGTGGCGACGCCGAAGGACCGCTGTGGCCGCTTGTGTTGAAAAACTACGCTTTCGCCACGTTGGACCGGCCCTGAGAAAAATCTACCTCTTAGATTGCGCCAGGATCGGCGATCGTAATGCGGTGATGGGTTTGAGTACCTAGCTCCGCCCTGTCGGCGCAGATGTTAATTTGCGACCAAGTTGGTCGCTTTCACAAAAGCGTGACCGCGCTGAATTTCGCTCCTGAGATCCGCTGCAAACTCCGCTGGTTGGCTGCCAATCACGGTTGCGGCTTGATCCTCAAACATCTTTCGAACGTCGGGTTCACGAAGAACGCGAGTAACGTGGTCTGCCAACTTCTTGACAACCTCTGGTGGCGTGCTAGCTGCGCCCACGCCGGGAGATCTAATCTGATCCTGTCGACGCAAGGCCAGCGCTATGCACGCAGGGCGCTCAACACCACGTTGACATCGTCCGCACTGCTGTAGCAGTGGAACCCAAAGCGCAGCAGACCGCGCCGCACGTTGAACTTGACATGCGCCTCACGCAGCCGCGCTGCGAACGCATTGAGCACCGGATCGCTCGACGAATAACCATCGCCTTCGCCCATGCGCCCTACGGTCACCAGGTGGCTGTCGAGTTCGCGACGGGGAGCGCGGCAGACAGGCAGGCCTACGGCTTCGAGTCCATCGCGCAACTCAGCGGCCAGGCCGCTGGCATGCGCATCGATGCGAGCGATGCCTAGCGCCAGCAGGCTATCGAGCGAGGCTTCGATCGCGGCAATGGCCGGCCAGTTGTAGTTGCCAGCCTCGAAGCGGCGCGCGTCGGGGAGCAGTTGGTAATCGAAGCTCTCTAGTTCCGACTGGTGGCCTGCGCCGCGCACTACGCTGTAGCGGCCAATCGCCGCTGGCGTGAGTCGTTGCGCCCACGCCGGGCTAACGTATAGGAAGCCGAGGCCGAACATGCCCAGCAGGCCCTTGCTGGTCGACGTGGCCAGCGCGTCGATGCAGTCGCGCTGAACGTCGACTTCCAGCACGCCAGCCGACTGCACGGCATCAACCAGGAACAGCGCGCCCACCTTGCGGCACGCCTGGCCAATGGGTTGCAGCCGCGTGCGATAGCCTGGTGTGAAGGTCACCGACGACACCGTGGCGATGCGGGTGTGACGATCGATCGCGGCCACGAAGGCTTCTTCGTTGATGCAGTCGCCGCGGGGCGGCACCAGTCGCAGCTCGACGCCTTTGGCACGCAGGGCGAGCCACAGATAGACGTTGTTAGGGTGCTCCAGCTCAGCACACAACACCACGTTGTCACCGGCGGAGAAGTCCATGGCCGAAGCCACGGCGTTCAGGCCCTCGGTCACGTTCTTCGTGAAGGCGATGTCGTTGGCGCCGGCCGCACCTATCAGGCGCGCGAATTTACCGCGCACTTGCTGCAGAAAGGCCTCGTTGTCGGAAGACTTGTCGTCCGTACCCATCCAGGTGAGGCCGATCGACTCCATCGCCGCTGCGTGGGCGGCGTTGGACAGCACAGACTTGGAGCCGACGTTGAGATAGGTCTGATTCAGGGCTGCGGGGAACTGCTGGCGTGCGGTGGCGAAATCCATCGTCATTTGATCAGGCCCATCGCCTTGGCCACGACCAGGTAGCCCTTGGAGCGTTCGGCCATGAAGGCGTCGACGCCGGACAGTGGCACGTCGACCAGTTCGAAACCGCCGGCGGCCATCTTCTGCATGAACTCGGGCTCGCGGTTGATCTGTGCAAATAGGTCGGACAGCTTGCGCTGCACGTCGGCAGGCGTGTTCTTCGGAATCGCCACGCCGCGGTAGGCGCCGTCGACCCAATCGATGCCCAGTTCCTTGAAGGTCGGCACGCCGGGCAGCCGCGGGTGGCGTTGCGGCATCGCGATAGCCAGCACGCGCACCTTGTCCTTCAGCTGGAAGGCCGCTGTGGTGTAGCTCATCATCGCGCTGATGTGGTTGCCCAGCAGCATAGGGTTCAGGTCGCCAGAACCCTTGAACGGCACGTAAGTTGTCTTGATGCCGGTCATCTCGTTCAGGCGCGCGGCGGCCAGGTGGTTTGCTGAATTGGTCCCGGTGCCACCGATGGTGACGGCGTCGGGCTTCTCCTTCGCGGCGCGCACCAGGTCCTGCAGTGTCTTGTAGGGACTGTCGGCCGAGACGATCAGCGCGTCGGGCGTGTAGGTATAGAAATAGACCGGCTTGATGTCAGCGGTCTTGTACTGCACCTGGCCTTCGAGCGGCTGCAGCACGATGTGCGGCAGATTGACGCTGACCACGTTGTAGCCATCGGCCGGCAGATTGTTGAGCTGGCTCCAGGCAAGCCCGCCACCGGCGCCGCCCTTGTTCAGGATCACCATTTCCTTGCCGGTCAATCGGCGCAACGCATCCTGCTGCAGCCGCGCCACGATGTCGGATTCGCCTCCCGCTGGGAACGGCACGGTGTACTGAATCGGCTTATCGGGGAAGCCCTGCGCGATGGCCGACAAGCAGGCCAGGCCAAAGACCCCAACCATCAGATTCTTCATTCCAACAAGAAAACGCATCACAAGCTTCCTATGTTTCAACGCGACCATCGCATTGGTTGTATGCAATATTACGGCATAAAGTGCCGTTTATTGCAATTTATTGCATTCAATAAAGGTGGTGCATCAGCGCTGGGGCAACGTAAACTCGACAGTTCCTTTCCTGATCGTCCCTTCGTGAACGCTACTGTTATCGCGACCGCCCCGCGGGCCTCCACCTCCCGCAAGGCCTTGCATGCCTTTGCAAAGGAGCGCCTGCGCCAGATGATTCTGTCGGGCGAACTCGCACCCGGCGAGCGCTTGAACGAAGCCAACCTGACTGAGTTGCTGCAGGTCTCGCGCACACCGCTGCGCGAGGCCTTCCGCACGCTCGCGGGCGAAGGCCTGATCGAGCTGCCACCCAGCCGGGGTGCCTATGTCACGGCGTTGTCCGGCACCGATGTGCGGCACCTGTTCGAGTTGCTCTCCGGCCTTGAGATGACGGCGGCCGACCTGGCCTCGCACCGTGCGACCGACCAAGAGCTGTCGACCGTCATGGCCTTGACTCACTCGCTCGAGAGCGCCTACAAGCGCGGCGATCGCCTGCAGTACTTCGCGCTGAATCAGTGCATCCACGAAAGCCTGGTGCGCTACGCATGCAACCCGCTGCTGGAAGAGAACTACAACAATCTCAACGCCCGGCTGCGCCGCGAACGCTTTCGATCAACGATGGACCTGCCGCGCTGGGGAGAAGCGATGGCCGAGCACCTGGAGCTGGCCAAAGCGCTGATGGCGCGTGACCACGGCGCGGTGCGGCGCATCATGTACGACCACCTGCTGTCGGGCTCCGAGGTCAGCATCGAACTGCTGACGGCAGAGCAACAGGCCCGGCCTGAACCCGGGCCGGCCAAACGCTCGCGCAGCAAGAAGGCGGTCGGTTAGCTGCTGGACCGGGCTTGGGTGGCAGGACATCACTGCCGCCCAGAACCCTGGCGAGCACAATAGAGGCGTTGGGCTTGGCGATGGAGCCGTGACCATTCAGGCTCTCCATGCGCTCAACGCCTAAGCCCTCCGTCAAGGGGTATTCCGCAAGCGCGCCGCCCCTGAGGTTGAACCTTAGCTATCTATATGTCTTCCGAAACCAATCTGCTTCTTCGCGAAGCACGCGACTCCGACCTTCCCGATCTGGTCGCCTGCGATGCGTATGCCCAGGTGCACGAAGCTCGAACGCACGAATTGCGTCGTTGGGTCGAGCAACAATCTTGCTTTGTCGCATTGATGCGCGATAGACCCGTTGGCTTTTTTGTCCTCGAGCACACCTTTTTTGGCAATGGTTTCATTCCCCTCGTCTGCGTCGCAGGGGCTCATCAACACCAAGGCATTGGCCAGTTTCTGCTTGCGCAGGCAGAGCGGCTTTGCAGCACTCCCAAGCTCTTCACCAGCACCAACGCATCCAACTCAAGGGCACAAGACCTGTTTGCTCGTGCTGGCTTTACCGCTAGCGGCACTGTCGGGAATCTCGATGAATCCGATTCCGAACTCATCTACTTCAAGGCTTTGCATAAGGCGAGCGATGCGGCCGACCCCTCTGGCACTGGACGTCTAGCAGCAAGTCGCAAGCTTCCCCTTGCGTCGAATGTCACCCCACACACCATGCTTGAACAGACGTTGTCGATTCTGCAAGCCTTGGAATGCGAACTGCACGCGCCGAAGACAAGGCGCGATCCAGAAAGACTTGGGCAGCTTTTACACCCGCAGTTTCGTGAGTTTGGTCGCTCTGGCCGCTCGTACACACGCCACGAGATGCTGGAGCAACTTCAAGCAGAAACTGAACTGACGAAAGTCCACTCTCAAGATTTTCGAATTGAGATGCTGGGACATTCGGACGCTCTTCTCACATACCGATCTGCACAACTGACGCCAAGTGGGCTGCTTGAGCGGCCTACAAATCGAGCATCAATTTGGCGGTTGGAGCCCACTGGCTGGCAAATGTTTTTTCACCAGGGCACGCCCACACAGGCGTTTTTCCAGAACGCGGCTTAACCGGTCACTCGACCCGACGTCCCTCGACAAGCCTCAGTCAGCGGATCAGCTTCAACCATAGGCTGCATTTGAGCTCCCGCGTCTACATCCGTCCTCTGACACTCATCAGCGTCTCAAAACATGCCCTGCTCGAACGGCTGTGCGCTCTCCGTCCCTCACGGCAAATTGGCCGTTGACCATCACATGCATCAGTCCTTGAGGACTGCTCGACATAGCCTGCAATGAGGACTGATCCGATAAGGCATCCGCGTCGAAGACAACCAAATCGGCGTGATAGCCATTTTTCAGGAGACCGCGCTTTTTGATGCTCATGCGGTGTGCGGGAAGAGATGTAAGTCGCCGAATGCCCTCGCTAAGGTCCATCATGCCCATGTCTCGAGCGTAGTGCCCTAAAAAGCGAGCAGTCCATCCGAAGGCAGTCGGGGCAAAGCGGACGTTCTTGAGTGGTCCACTGGTGTTGAGCGTTATCGCATCGGATATCACTGAGCATTCGGGTCTAGCCATAAGCAACCGAATGTCCTCATCTTCAGATATTCGACCGGCCCAAGTGCAGTCAGCCACAGACTCTCCTTCTTCCAGAAGGATGTCCAAAATGGCGTCGTGCGGGTCGACGCCACGCCGGCGGCCGATCTCTGCAAAGTCCAGGCCGACAAATTCATGACTGGCGGTGGACCGAGTGAGGACCAGTTCAGACCAACGCTTTTGAGCCACCAACTTCCATTGCGGGAAGGTGTTGTTCTTGAGAGCCGAGCGCAAACTGGGATCAGCCAAGCTCCGCAGCATTCCAGGAATGCCTCCCTCGTAAGCCCATTTAGGAAGGATGGTGTACAGAAAGGTTGGTCCCCACTCGTGAGGAATCACGTCAAAGCCCACGTCGATGCCCACGTTGCGAGTCCATTCGATCATCTCCAGCATGTGCTCCGCCGCATGTGCAGGTGCGCCCGTCTTGGGCGCCAAGTGCGAGAGCTGTAGACGGGCCTCGGACAAACGGGCTGTGGCTAATGCCTCTCCAACACCCATCTCATAGTTCCAGTCGCGATTGCGGATGTGGCTGGCATAGATAGCGTCGAACTCCTTGGCGACCCGCGCCATCTCTACAAGCTCCCTGAGATCCGAGTTGAATCCAGGGTTGTATTCAAGTCCGGAGCTGACTCCAATGGCTCCCTCGTCAAGGGAGCGCCTGACGATGTTGCCCATGTACTGCAGTTCATCGTCCGTGGCCGTTCTTGGTTCGTTACCCACCACATTCAACCGCACCGTGTTAAGTCCGACGTAGGCTCCGACATTAAGGCCAGGACGTTGTGCCTGCAACACATCGAGATATTCGCCAAACGACGACCAGGTGAACGCCTGCCCAGGCAATCGCCCGATCATGAAGCGCTCGACCAGTTCGCGCTTGATGCACGGGGCGCACGAGAAGCCGCAGTTGCCAATGATCTCCGTGGTCACACCCTGCATGAGCAGACTGTATCCATCGGGGTCGGAGAGCAGGGTTGCATCCGAATGGGTATGGATGTCGATGAAACCGGGCGACACGGTAAGACCAACGCAATCCACCAACTGCTCGGCGTCATGGCCCAGTTGGCCAATCGCCTCGATGCGCCCGTCGCGTACGCCGACATCCTGCAATTGGCCAGGTGCCCCGGACCCATCGAATACAGTTCCATTTTTGAAAATCACATCGAACATAGTTTGATCCTCGAGTGTCACAGGGCCTTGAAGGTCGTGTGCAGGGTCACACAGACCCGCGCACGATGAGCTGGCCTTTGAGTAACTGGGTGGACGGTTTGGCAATCTCGCCGTGCAGCAGCAGGTCAATCGACTGCTGAATCATGTCTTCAACGGGCTGCCGGATGGTGGTGAGCTGGTAGGCTGCCTTGGCAGCAATGGGATGGTCGTCAAAGCCCAGAATCCGAATGTCCTCAGGGATTCTTTTACCCATGTTGTAGCGCAGTGCATCCATCGCACCGGATGCGATCTCGTCATCGGCGCAGAAGATGCCATCAATCTCTGGGTGTGCTTCCATCAGCTTCTGAATTGCCTGGAACCCCCATTCGTAGGTGAACTCACCTTCCACTGTCGCAACCAGTGTTCTGTCCCACTCGTGCAACTGTTGGGTGAAGCCCCGTAGCCGGTCAGTGCTGGTAGAGGACTCGCTACTGCCGCCGAGAAAGGCCACATGCCGGGCCCCCGACTTGATCAGCGTATCTGCGGCGGTGCGCCCGCCATCGGTGTTGTCGCAGGACACTGAGTGAACCCCACCCGTGCGAGTGGTGCGGTTGAAAAGCACGACTGGAATGCCTCGTTCAACAAATTGCTGCGCGGCTGTTGAGGAGAGTGCCGCTGTAGTGATGATGGCGCCACGAACGCGATAACGCAGCACGTCGGGAACCACGTCATCCACCGATTGAGGCGGCGTGGCATTGAAGAGCAGTACTTGCAACTGCAATGCCTGCAGCGCCTGGGTGATGCGCTCCAGTACCACCGGATACCATGGGTTGGTGATGTTGGCCATCACGATGGCCACGATGTCAGACTGGCCGCTGCTGAGTCCTTGAGCCAAAGGGTGCGGGGCGTAGCCTAGCTCCGAAACCGCCTTCTCTATGCGTTCGCGCACGTCGGCGGCAACGTAGCCACGACCCGATGTCCATCGAGAGACGGCAGCCTGCGAGACCCGTGCCAGTTTGGCAACGTCTTTCTGTGTAACGGTTGGATGTGAAAGCGGTGTTGTCATGCCTGAGATTGTTTAATGGACCGCTAAATGCTTTTCAAGACGTTCTGGGTCCGCCAGCGCTTCTGTACTGGTCATGCTGTCTACCGTTGCGCCGTCCTCTAGCAGGACAACGCGATCGGCGACATTTAGCGCCATACGCAGATTCTGCTCGACCAATACCACCGTCAGCTTCTCCTGCTTGAGTTTTTGAAGGACCTCGGCGACCGCTGTCACCATCACCGGTGCCAGGCCCTGGGAGGGTTCATCGAGCAGTAGCACGCGAGGGTTCATGGCAAGTCCCCTGGCCATCACCATGATTTGTTGTTGACCACCTGAGAGCTCCCCGCCTTTTCGGCCTCGGAACTCCTTGATGATAGGCAGCAAGTTCATAATCCGATCTAGCGTGAATGGTGAACCTTCGCGGTAGCCCAGCATGATGTTTTCTTCGACGGTCAGAAGCGAGAACGCGTCACGCGTCTCGGGCACCAAGGTCATCCCCATGCGTGCGATTTCATGGGTCTCTCGGGCACTGATGTCCTGGCCGGCGAAATGTACCCTGCCCGTAGCTACATGGTTGAGCGCCATGATGGAGCGCAGGGTAGTGGTTTTGCCAGCGCCGTTGCGCCCGAGGAGCGCCACGGTCTCCCCTTCATTCACATGGAAGGTGACGCCGTGCAGGGCCTGACTCTTGCCGTAGAAGGTTTCGATGGCATCGATTTGCAAAAGGGTTTTCATGGTCGTTTCTTCACAGTCCGAAGTAGGCGGCTTTGACGGCTGCGTCATTCGATATTTGCTCAGGTGATCCAGAAGCAATAACCCGGCCCCGGGCCATCACCGTCACGTCGTCGGAGATGTCCATCACGACGTTCATCTTGTGCTCAATCATCACGATGGTGTAGCGCGACTTGAACGAGTTCACGACGTCCTTGACGCGTTCACTCTCACGTTGAGACAAACCAGCGGTGGGCTCGTCGAGCAGGAGCACTCGGGGTTGAGTGGCCAGGGTGACTGCAAGCTCCAACATGCGCTGGTCACCGTAAGACACGTCGGCGGCTTTTCGGTCATTGAATCGCTCCAAGCCTAGGCTGCCTAGCAACTCTCGCGCCTGGGCTGCGGCTTTCGGGTCTTGCCGTACCGCTCGCCAAATGCCAAATCGGCCTCTGCGTTGAGCACGATAGGCTGCCAGAAGGACATTCTCGAAGAACGTAAACTCGCGGATCACGCTTGTGATTTGATACGACCGCCCAACTCCGCGGCGGGCAATTTCATGCGGCTTCAGCGACGTCACAGCTTCGCCCAACAGATGGATCTCGCCGCCGTCGGGTTTGTAGTCTTTTGTGAGCAGGTTGAAGAGCGTGGTTTTGCCAGCGCCGTTGGGTCCGAGGACTGTGTGAAGACGCCCTGTCTGGAAGCGAATCGACACTCCGTCGACTGCCGTCATACTGCCGAACTTCTTGCTGACGTTCACTGCTTCAAGTGCGATATCGGTGCTCATTGCCGGTCACCTTTCCTCTGAATCAAGAACGCGCGCAATTTTTCGAATGCGCCCACCAGGCCATTGGGCATGGTGAAGACCACCAATACTATGAAGAGCCCGAACAGCAAGGCCCACCTTGCCCACATCAGGCTGAACAACCCCTGTAACCATACGAAGACTGCTGCACCAATCAGTGGGCCGACCATGGACGACAGGCCACCGATCACGATCATGAACAGCACATTGCCCGACATCGCCAGGCTTATGGTGTCCACGGGGACAAAACGGTACAGCAGTGCGTACAGTGCGCCGGCCAGGCCAGCGAATGCGCCGGAGATTGCAAAGGCGGTGATTTGTGCCCGATAGACTGAATAGCCGATAGACGCGGTGCGCCGTGGGTTATCTTTCGCAGACTCCAGAACCAAGCCAAGCGCACTGCGCTTTACCCGATTAAGGATGTAGTAGCTGGCCAGGAACACTAGAGCACACAGTGCATAGAACACTTGGCGATCATCGAGGTTCAGTGCTCCAAGGCCGGGGATGCCCAGGGGGGTGCGGGAAATGCCTCCCATGCCATCTTCCCCACCTGTCACGTTTGACCATGTGAGCACCACGTAAAACGCCATCTGGTTAAATGCGAAGGTTAGCATCATGAAGTAGAAGCCAGCGCGCCGAATCACGATGGCGCCGATGATCGTGGCCGATAGCGCGCCGGCCACGATGGAAATCAACAGCGTGGTCAGTGTCGATGTCTGGAACTGGGCCAGGACGTAGCCGCCCATGTACGCACCGACTCCAAAGAATGTGGCGTGTCCAAAGGAGTAGAGGCCGGCGACGCCAATGATGAGATTCGCGGCCATGGCGAAGATTGCCATGACCACAATCTCATTGGCGATGTTGACGGGCATGGTGAGTGGGGCTACGGCTAAAACCGCCGCGAGGATGGCCGGTACGCGCCAGCCGTTGTGTTTGTTATTCATGGTTTCAGCGTTCTCCGAAGAGGCCTTGCGGACGAACCAGCAACACCAAAGTCATTACGACATACAGCAGCAAGGTGCTCATGGTGGGCGCCACCAGCGTGCTCAGGCTCTGCACGATTCCCAGCAGCAACCCGGCAACCACTGAGCCGTAGAGTGAACCCAAGCCACCCAAAACCAGAACGACGAACGCGATTGACATCATGTCGTTGCCCGAACTGCTATTGGCGCCCAACAGGGGCAGGGCAATCCCACCAGCAAGGCCGGCCATGCCCGCGCCCAGCGCAAAGCCCAGGATAAGCAGGCCTTTGATATTGATGCCCAAGCAGCGCGCCATCTCACTTTTTTCGATGCCTGCGCGCACTTGAGAACCGAGTTTTGTTCGCTCGATAAGGAACCAAAGCACCGCGATGCACATAGCGCTGGCAACCGTCACGAATACCAGGTAACGCGGCAGCCGCATGAACCCCAGGTCGAAGGACCCACCGAAGAGGCTAGGCGCAGCCAGGCTCACACCCGAGGTTCCCCATATCACGACGAGCGTTTGCTCCAGCGCCAGTGCAATTCCGAAGAGGAACAGCACCTGCAGCAAGTAGTCCGCCTTCGCCAGTTTTTCCAGTCCGAATCGTTGCAACATTGCGCCGATCAGTGCTGGTACGGCAAAGGCGCCGATGAGCGCGAGACCAAATGGCAAGCCCATGTTGGCAATCGCGTAGCAAACGTACGCACCCGTCGCAAAGAGCGCTCCATGCGCGAAGTTCGGGACATTGAGCAGCCCCTTGATGATGGACAGCCCGAAGGCCATGACCGCGTACAACATTCCTATCGCGCAGCCGTTGATTAGCTGCGCCATGACAAGGGAACTCAAGAGGCTTCTCCTGTTGGCTGGCCGTTTAGGCTCGTTTGCAATCGTTGAGCTCTGCCGGCTGCGGCTTGTTGCCCTGGTAGACGATTTCGGCAATGTCGTCCGCATTCTTCATTTCACTTGCTGCCTTGCAGCGAGCGAGGTAGTAGGGGCGCAGGCTCTGGTGGGTTTTCGCGTCGATCTGTGTGCTGCCGTGCACGCTGTCGAATCGCCAGCCTTCCAATGTCTTGGCCACCACCTTCGGGTCAACACTGTTGGCTTTCTCCATCGCCAAAAAGAGCGTGCGAAAGGTGTCGTAGCCCATCGCCATGGGATACGTCGGCACACTCTTGTATTTTTTGACCGCGCTGACCACGAAGGATTTGTTGACCGGGTTGTCGATGCCTGCGTGATAGTTCAATCCCAGGATGAGCCAGGCGCGCATATTGGGGGTGAGTTCCTTCAAGTCATCAATCTCGGCCGCCCAAGGCGCGCCCACGACCAGGTTTTTGGCGCCAAAACTGTGCAACTGACGCGCAGCGGCCAGGAAATCGGCACCTGCGGTTAGCAGCAGGACCACGTCGGGCTTGGCAGCAAACGCTTTGTTGAAGTACTGGGTGAACTGACGCTCGTTGGCCGGATGCCGGTCTCCAGCGATCATTTCGAAACCAAGACCCGGGGCCAGCGCCTGGGTGTACTTCAGAAGTGAATGGCCAAATGCATAGTCAGCTGTCAGCGTGTAGATGCGCTTGGCATTGGGATGCAGCTTACGGATGTATTCGAGAGTGGCGCTGCAGGCTGTGTAAGGGTGGGCTGACCACTGGAAGGTGAAGTCATTGCATCGCGCACCAGTAAATTCATCCGAGCCGCCTCCAGCGAACTGAACAACTTTTGAGCGAGCAGCGATCTCTGCTTCAGCCAAGCCGACGGCACTGGAGGCATTGCCTGTGAAGTAGCGTACGCCTTCGTTCTCCACCAACTCCGTAATGCGGCGCACGCCGACTGCCGGTTTGCCCTCGTCGTCGCGTTGCAGAAGGTTGATCTTGCGACCGAGCACCTTGCCGCCGCGCTCTTCCACGATGAGCTGAGCTCCCCGAAGAATGGAAGGTCCCAAGGTCGCGTAGTTGCCGCTGAACTGCGACAAGACCGCAATATTGAGATCCCCTTGAGCGGACTGCGCCCAGGTAGCACCACTTATTATGGAGCCACTCGTGGCGGCGAGGGTCTTGAGTGCGTCGCGGCGGCTAAAGTGAAAGTTTGACACGGCAGTTCCTTTAGTTAAGGTTTAGGTGGGAGAGAACAGGAGCGAAAAGCGCTGCAAGCTGGCGTCCAGGCGTTGGAGCAACACAGCGATATCTGCGTCGCCAATCGTCAGTGGTGGACTGATAATTGCGGCGTTGTTGGCCGGCGCGATGCCGGCCGGATAGATGATCAAGCCTTCTGCCTGACAGGTATCGGCAAATACGGTGTTGGCGTTCAACGAGGGTGTAGGTGTGCCGCCGCGAACGGGGTCGAACAGATCAAATCCCAGCAGCAGACCCCGCCCACGCACATTTCCCATCAACCCTGGATGGCGCGCTTGGATTTGTTGAAGGCCTTCACGCAGCTGATTGCCCCGTGCAGAAACGTTGTCCAGCACGTCATGCGACTTGAGGTAGCGAACTACGGCCAAGGCCGTTGCAGCACTCAACGGGTTGCCACTGAAGGTGTGTCCAAACGGCGCACTGCGAGAGCCCTTGCTCATCGCCTCAACCAGGGTGTCGCTGTAGAGAACGGCGCCCAGCGGTGTGTACCCGCTGGTAAGTCCCTTGGCCACGGTGATGACATCGGGCGTGACGCCGTCATGGTCACAGGCGAACCAGCGGCCCGTTCTTCCCATTCCCGTAATCACCTCATCAGCAATGAAAAGAATGCCATAGACATCGCAAACCTCGCGCAGCATGCGCATGTAGCCCGATGGCGGCGTGAGTGCACCGCCAGCCGCACCCACGATGGGCTCGATGATCAAGGCCGCCACCTTTTCTGCTCCAATGGATTCGATGGCTTGAGACCAGGCTCGACGATCTGCCTCGACATCGGTGGCTTCTGGACCCTCCGCAACACGTGAAAGGCTCGGGCCAACTGCCAGCGGGTGCAGCAAGTTGGCGTAGTCGCCACGCCGTGCCGTATGTCCCGACAGCGAGAGGGCTCCCATCGTCATGCCGTGGTAGCTGATGTCGCGGCCGAGTATTAACGTCTTGTCAGGCTGCTCGCGCTCGCGCCAGTACTGGATAGAAGAGCGAATGGCTAGCTCAGAGGCTTCGGAGCCGCTGTTAACGAAGAACGCGTGCGAGATGCCCACTGGCGCCAGGCTCACCAATTCCTCAGCCAGTTCCAGTGCGGGCGTGTTGGCAAATTGGGTACGGTAGGAAAAGCACAGGCGTTCGGACTGGGCCTGTATCGCCTCGATGACCTCCGGCACAGCGTGTCCCAGACTAACGGTCATGGCTCCGCCTGACCCATCCAGATAACTTTTTCCTTGCGTGTCGTAGATGTAGCAACCCCGGGCGTAATCGGCAGTGGGGAGGGGTGTCGAGCGGAAGTTGAGGAGTGCAGTCATAGCTGGTCTGGTGAATTTCGGTGCATTATGAATTCGCATGCACATAATTGGATACAGGGATAACACCAATTCGGAATAACGAGCCAAAATAGTGCGAATGAATGGGATATTGGATAGATCCTTGCTGATTTATATGAATGCGTATGCAGTTTGCGTGCCAGAATTTATCGCGCCGTGTTCGAGCGCTGAGTCGTCAGACTTCAATAGCTCTTTGACTGGTGGAGGGGTCAACGCCAGATACAGCCGCCGAAAGCCGTGCACTCAACACTGCGACCATCGCGACTGCAGCGCTTATGGCCGCAGTGTTTTTACGGCCGTCGTCGCGCTCCAGTGACCGAGGGGAGGCGGGGTGCGCGAAAAGGGTTGGATATTAGGGATGACGACGCAAATCTGCCAACGATTGATCGGCTCTGACACCGAACTCGGCTTGGCAGTGGGTGATCATGGTTTACTTGACCAATTGTTCAAGTATTGCTATGCTGATGTTATGGGCCGCCCTAAACAGTTTGATCCAGAAGATGCTCTTGACGCCGCAATAGCGCTGTTTCGCGAGCATGGGTATGCCGGCACGTCAGCAGATATGTTGATTGAGTCGATGCAGATTGGAAAACAAAGTCTCTACAACACCTTCGGTGGCAAGTGGCAGTTATATGTTGCCGCTTTGGCGCGATATGCCACAGCAGAGACCTCCCACCACATGGCCGCCTTAAGGGGTGGGCCGACTGCCTTTGGTGGCATCGAACGCATGATGAAGCGGGTTGTGGCAGAGGCTCAACAGCCTTGTTTGGGCGTGAATTCTGTCAGCGAGTTCGGTTGTACCAAGGACGACCTGACGGAGATTCGTGAAACTGTTGGGCGGCCGCTTCATGCACTGCTGGTTTCCAAAATCCTGGAAGCCCAGAAAAATGGGGATGTATCGCCCACCTTGAATCCTGAGCATGGCGCAGCCTTCCTCCGCGCTAACGTGACAGCGATTCGCGTTGCAGCGCGGGCCGGCGCAGGAGAAGCTGAGTTGAGAGGCGTGATGCGACTTGCACTGCAGGCGCTTAAGTGAGCCTGCTTTTTTTTGATTAATTTTGGAACGGTCATTCAATAAAGGAAGAACCATGAGAGTAGTGAACATCGCCCACCCAGGTGGGGCAGAAGTGATGGAGTATCTTGACCGGCCAGACCCGGAAATCGGTGTTGGACAGGTGTTGGTAGGGGTGACCGCAGCCGGTGTCAACTTCATGGACATTGGCGTAAGGCAGGGGAATTTCTGGCGGGAGATTCCGTATCCCAAAACGCTCGGAGTCGAAGGTGCGGGTCGGGTGTTGGCCTTGGGCGCGGGGGTTCAAGGCTTTGCGTTGGGCCAACGCGTCGCGTGGGTCTACGCGCCCGGGAGCTATGCAGACAAAGTCGTCATTCCGGCCGCATCGCTGGTCCCGCTGCCTGACGGGATAGACGACCGGACAGCCGCAGCCTTGATGATGCAGGGCCTGACGGCCAGTCATTTTGCAACCGACTTCTACCCCGTACAGACGGGCGACATTGCATTGGTTCATGCAGCAGCGGGCGGCCTGGGGCTGCTGCTTACGCAAATCATCAAACTTCGAGGCGGCACAGTGATTGGTCGCGTGTCATCGTCAGACAAAGTTGCTGCGGCCAAAGAAGCAGGGGCCGATCATGTGATTGTGGATCGTGATGGCGGCTTTGCGGAGGAAGCTATTCGTGTATCTGGCGGAGAAGGCGTGCATGTCGTTTATGACGGATCTGGCCCCACTACGTTCCAGGGATCGCTGAACGCCTTGCGAACCTCGGGTACGTTGGCCTGGTTTGGCCCCGTGCTTGGAGCACCTGCGCCTATCGACATCATGAGTCTTCCTAAAAGCATCAAAATTGGTTATCCCTCCTTTGCCCATCACATCAGGACGCCGGAGCTGCTGCTTTCACGCTCAACTCAGCTGTTCGATTGGGTCTTGAAGGGGCAACTCCAGGTCCGAATTGGCCGTGAGTATCGTCTGGAAGATGCGGCACAAGCACATGCTGACATGGAGAGCCGGGCAAGCACAGGCAAGTTGCTGCTGATTCCATAGGGGTGAGAGGCCAGCGCGGGTTCAGTTGATGGCCACACGTCTGACCCTTAGCGTGTCGCCGGGATACATTCAGAGTTCTTTAAAAGTAGTGTTTGAAAAACCTTCACTCAGAGGCCCGCTCCATGATCCTTGTCGGCCAATATGACAGCCCCGTCACACGTCGCATCGCAATCGCGCTGCATCACTACGGCATACCCTTTACCCGAGACACCCGCTCGATCTTTAGCGATGCGGCTGCGCTCAGTAAGATCAGCCCTCTGACCCGCATCCCGGCTCTCGTCCTCGACGATGGTGAGGTGCTGATCGACAGCGCCGCCATCCTTGACCATCTCGACGAGCAAGCGGACCATGCGTTGCTCATCCCTGCCTCCGGCCCTGCGCGCCGTTTCGTCCTCCAGATGACGGCACTGGCTCAAGGTACGCTGGAAAAGGTTGCGGCTGTGGTCTATGAGAGGCACTTCCATCTCCCTGAACATCGAAGCATCGATTGGCTTAACCGCTGCCTTGGCCAAGCCCGCGCTGGCCTCGACGAACTGACGCACCGCCTTGTCACCCCCTATGCCTGCGGGTCAACGCTCACCCATGCCGATGTCATGATCACAACGCTGATCTGGTACATGCAGGACCGGATGGACGAAGTGCTGTCACCCACCGCCCATGCTTCTCTGATCACCTTGGCCGAACACTGTGAAACGCTGCCCGCCTTCCGCGCGGCCGCCCTGAGCGATTTCGAGAAAATGCCGCGCAGCTAATTTTTACCAGCCTGCAAGTCATACAGACCTGTCTCTCCCTTCCTCCAATATCCAACGCGAGGTCCGCACGATCGGTTGGGCCGCACCTGAGGGCGGTCTTGCGCGGGTCCTCGTTCAGTTGGCAGTGGGGGCCGGCAGTGTGGCCCGGCGATTTGAGCGGACTGCAGGTGAACCAAGGTTGTTCATGCAACGCCAAATGCGATCACTTCTCATTTGACAATTTATAATAAGGGCATTCCCGTCATATATCGCGCGATAGATCAGCTGCCGCCACATCTCAGCCATTCGACGGATCACGCTTATCCATTGGCTGGGGCAAACCGTGGTCGTACGTTATTACCAGGACCTGCTGCGCTTTTGCAGCCACAACGTCAAAGACGCTGACGCGGCACGTGATGTCGTGCAGGAAACCTATGCACGCTTCCTGGCTGCTCAGCGGGATGGCGACCCTCCTGCAATCCAGCCCGGCGCCGTGCTGCGGCAGATTGCCAAGCACCTGCTGGTGGACCGCCATCGACGCGCCGTGGTGCGTGCCCATGAGAGCATCGACGAACTACAAGAGTTCGAGCAGCCCGCCGCACCACGCCATCTACAACCCGAAGAGGCTCTGGCCTCCATGCAGGTCATCCGTGCCTACGTGGGCGTCATCGAATCCTTACCCCAGCGTTGCCGTGAGGCTTTCGTGTTGCACGTATTCGACGGCCTGCCACACGCGCAGATTGCCCAGAGAATGGGCATTTCCTACAGCATGGTCGAAAAACACATCGTTCGGGCGATGGTCGCGTGCAAAAACTGCGAACGTGCTCAGGCTGCTTCCACCAAGCGTACAGGTGATCGCACGTTATAAAAGACACCAATGCATTCCGCACGGGGTGAGGATTCCGTATAGGGTCTGCGTCTATATCTATAAGCCCCTCGCATTTGCACCCCATGAATCAGTCATCGCCAAATGGCTCGCCCGGCCATCCTGCTCCAGACCATGGCTCTGGTCGGGACGACGGGGACGAGCGCGAGTACGAGGAATTTGCCGACAGGCAGAACCCGCTGGACATACAGGCTGCCACGTGGGTTGCCCGAAGGCGTAATGGGCTAGATGCGGCCGGCGAGGTTGATTTGCGCGCCTGGCTTGCTGCCGACCCCAGTCATCAAGCCGCCTACGATGACATGGACGACACCTTCGGCAGACTGCGCGACATGCCTGCCGACCAGGCGGAAACGCTCAAGGCAGGCCTTCGTCCGAGCGAGGCACTGAACGCATCCACGCACACGCCGGAGCCTCGGCAGCCAGTTGCTCTCGCCGCCCGTCCGTCTTCAGCTCCTTGGCAGCCGACGCCGCCGCGCCCCGCATCGCCCGGCCGCCGCACCTGGCTGCTCGACATCGGTCGCCTGTTCCCGCAAGCGGCCACGGCCGCGGTGGCTTTCAGCATCGTCGGCGGCGGTTGGCTGGGATGGGAGCACTGGCGCAGCCAGCCTACCTTTGAGAAGGCGTACACCACCGCGCGAGGTCAGCAACTGCGCGCCGACTTGCCTGATGGCAGCATCCTGACGCTGGACACCGCGACCCAGGCCGAAGTTCGCCTGGGCCGCGACCGGCGAGAAGTGCACCTGCGTGATGGCCAGGCGCTGTTTAGCGTGCAGGCCGATCCCGAACAGCCTTTCCATGTGTTCGCCGGAGGGCTACGCGTTACCGTGGTGGGCACGCGCTTCTCGGTGCGCCACACCCGCAGCGGCCTGGGCGAAGGAGAGACTCGCGTCGTGGTGGAGGAAGGCCGTGTGCGCGTGGCGCGCAACACATCCGCCGATGCTGTTGAACCTCTGAGCGGCAGCGATGACGCGGTGGAACTCACTGCAGGTCAAAGCGTCGCAGCCAGCAGCGACGGCCAGTTGGGTCGCGTTACCGAGGTACCAACCAGTAGCGTGGCACCGTGGCGCGATGGACGGGTGAACTTCGACAACACGCCGCTGGCCCAGGCCCTGGCGGAATTCGAGCGCTACGGTGCGACGGGCCTTGTCATCCGTGATCCGGTGGTGGCCGGCATGCGTGTGGGTGGCAGTTTCGAACTGAAGCGTTTCAACAGCTTTGCGCGGTCCCTGCCCCAGCAATTGCCGGTACGCCTGGAGCAGCGCGGCGGCTCCATAGAGGTGGTCGACCTCAGGTGACACCATCCGGGCGTGCTGCGACAGAAAGTTGAAAAAAATTCTGAGGAGGACCTGAGGACAAACTAGGGGTGGCGCGTCAATGTCAGTAGAGCTTGTTTTTCTACTTACTGTCATTGGAGATTTTGCCTCATGCGCAAGACGCAGTTCACCCTCGCGCCGCTGGCCCTCGCGGCCGTCCTCGCGGTCAGTGTTGGCAGCATGGCGCATGCCCAGACGGCGCAGGCGATCAGCGTGTCGATCGCGACCCAGCCTCTGGGGCAGGCGCTGAATGAGTTTGCGCGGCAAGCCGGTTTGCAGCTGAGTTTTCCGGCGGCACTGGTGACCGGAAGGACAGCGCCACCGGTGTCTGGCAGCTTTACAGCGCAGCAGGCGCTGGACAGACTGCTGGCGGGCAGTGGCCTGGAAGCACGCGTCAACGGAAACGAGGTCGTCGTGCGCCGCATGCCTGCACCCGAATCTTCCAGCGCGACCACGCTGTCACCTGTCACAGTCACGGCCAGTGCGAACTCCACAGGAGATCTGCCCAAGGCCTATGCCGGCGGCCAAGTTGCGCAGGGCGGCTCGTTGGGGCTTCTCGGTAACACCCGAGTGGTCGATTCTCCGTTCAGCCAATCCAGTTTCACTGCGGAGTTCATTCAAAACAGTCAGGCGCAGACCTTAGGGGAGGCGCTGGAGTCCAGCCCGTCTGTCCGGCGTAACGGTTCTCGTTTCAATCAAAACGACACCTACACAATTCGCGGGTTTGGAGTGACCGTCGGCAGCGATATCGCCTACGACGGCATGTACGGCATCACTAACACCCGCCGAAATGCCATGGAGGGGATAGAAAGGATAGAAGTGCTTCGTGGCCCGAGTGCATTGCTGAACGGTTTACCTGCGGGCGGCAGCGTTGGCGGAACCATCAACCTTGTGCCCAAGCGCCCAAGCGCAGACCCCCTGACCGATGTAACCCTGTCCTACAGCTCTGCGTCGCAGCGCGGCGCCCATGCTGATCTAAGCCGCCGCTTCGGTCCAGACGATCGGTTCGGCGTGCGTACGAATCTGGCGCATCGCGAAGGAGCCACAGGCTTTGACTTTAATCGCGATCGATCCACTCATGCCAGTGTGGCAATGGACTACATCGGCGACAAGTTACGGTTGTTTGGGCATCTGAATCAAGAGGATCAACGTTTGGACGCGCCCTTATTTGGAGCATTGACGCTAAGTCCAGGATTGCAGGTTCCATCGGCGCCAGATGCGGGCAGGAACTTCAACCCCCCATTTGTCTATACCGAGACATCAAGACTGGTTGGCTTGGCGCGCGCAGAGTACGACTTCAGCGAGACGTGGACGGGCTCTCTAGCGTTTGGGGCTCAGAATCTTGAGGATGAACAGGTCACCGCTAGCGGCCAGCGCTTACTCAACAGCCATGGCGACTACTCGAGACCGAGCCGCAATCGCCTGACACGAGGAGACCGAAACGGTCGGTCGGTCGACGGCAAGCTGACGGGATCGTTTCAAACTGGCTCGGTAAAGCATCGCTTGGCAATAGGCTACTCGGGCTTTCGATCGAAGCAGAGCGTGGACACCATCAATGCCCCGGGCAGGGGAAGCAACTCCAACATCTACCATCCGGACCCGAATGCAGAGCCAATTCCGGTCTTCGACACCGCTCCGACGAATGCTCGCCAGAATCTCAGCTTTGGTGGACTGGCGATAGCTGATACCTTGCAGTTCCTGGACGACCGCATTCTGCTCACCATTGGCTTACGTCGCCAGCAGATCAAGGTGGTCGACAACGGCTCGCTCAGCTACGACCGTGCAGTCACCTCACCCTCGGTAGGACTGGTCATAAAGCCCTGGAAGAACTGGTCGCTATATGCCAACTACATAGAGGGCCTCTCACAGGGCCAAAGAGCGCCCGCCGATGCAGTGAACGCAGATGAGGTTCTTCCCCCGTTTGTCAGTAAGCAGCATGAGATCGGGATCAAGCACGATAGCGGAAATTTGCTAACGACGATTTCATACTTTGAGATCAAGCGGCCATCGGCCATCACGGATCCAGTGACACGCGTTTTCAGTGCAAATGGAGAGCAACGCAATCGAGGTTTGGAGATCGAGACTTTCGGTGAGATTTTGCGCGGGACGAGGTTCATCGGCGGCTTCACGCTGATTGATGCCAAGCTCAGCAAAACTCAAGGCGCCGTGAATGAAGGCAACTTTGCCCCGGAAGTGCCGAAATTCTCTGCGAACCTCGGGCTGGAGTGGGATACGTCTTTCGCGCCTGGACTGACCTTGACCGCACGCGCCATCCACACTGGTAGTCAGTATGTCGACCCTGCCAACACGCAGAAGATTCCGTCTTGGACGCGTTTCGACGTGGGAGCTCGATATGCACTGCGGGCGGCCGGCAGGCCTCTCACGCTGCGCGCCAGCATAACGAATCTATTCGACAGGAACTACTTCGAGTCGACGAGGCTTTTTACCGGCTCCGCGCGCAGCATTTCGCTGTCGGCAACCGTCAGCTTTTGAGCCGCCTCTCAGTACTCAAACGCATGGATGTCCTTGAAGATATGGGCTGGCCCAAGAGGTTTTCCTTTTTCCTGAAAAATCAATCCGTTCGAACGGTGGCCAGGTTGATAGTGGCCGTGCCCTTGGGATACGCAGCTACTTCGCTGTTGGTTGCCTTGCTCGGTGCCGCGGGCGTTTTGGTCGGGGTGCCGAGAGTAGACGCAGTTGTCTTATCGGGCATGGCGGCATTCTTGCTCTACATGGTGTGGATTCTCTGGTCTTTTTCCGCACGCAGCATCGCTCTCGTCTACTTCATTGCCTTTGCCGTTGGCTTGGCTAGTGCCGGTCTGCTTTGGTTGCTGGGCATGCCAGGGGGGTGACCATGGGTGAAACCTTTAGAAAGTCCATGGCCCTTCTACACACATGGGCAGGCGTCATTCTAGGTAGCGTACTGTTCGCGATTTTCTGGATGGGCAGTCTCAGCGTTTTTGACCGGGAGTTCGATCGCTGGATGCAACCAGGGATTCGGTTGGGCGCCGCCATGAAATCAGCCTCTCTGGACGAGGTTGTGAAGCCAGCGTTGAAAAATGTGGCCGCTGGCAGTCCGCAGTTGCTGGTGCGCTTGCCCACGGAGCGGATGGCGCACATCCAGCTTTCCTATAGAGACGCCAAGGGTCAGTTCGCGTCTCGCGCGATGAATCCCATGACGGGACGACTGATTGAAGAGCAAGGAAGCCTGTCAGGTACCGGATTTTTCTTTCCATTCCACTTTCGCCTGTACCTCAACTGGATGAGTATTGGCTACTGGCTCGTTGGACTGGCCAGCATGGCTATGCTGGTACTGCTCGTATCAGGCGTGATCATCCACAGGAAGATCTTCAGCGACTTCTTTCTGTTTCGTCCGAAGAAGCAACTGCAACGTGCCGCCTTGGACCTGCACAACCTGACCGGCGTGCTGGGCTTGCCCTTCCACTTTCTGATCACTCTGTCAGGGTTGATCATCTTCCTACAGGTGTACTTCCCCTTTTCCCATGTTGGCGCCTTTGGCTTTGGCGTGGAGGCAAGATCGGCATTTCAGACCGAGGTCGCAGGGCGCTTCGCGCGTCCTCGAAATGGCAACCCTGGTGGGTTGGCTTCGCTGGACACAATGGTCGCCGAGGCTGAGCGAGTTTGGCCTGGTGGAAAGGTCTCTCTGGTACGTATTTGGCATCCCGGCGATGCTGCCGGATACGTTGAAGTGCGGCGCAGTTATGCCAATGACGTAACGATGAACCTTGATCAGCTGTACTTCGACGCGCAAACGGGCGATGTCCTGCACCGCTTCGAGGCAAGTCCTATCGTAGGAATTCAGCGCTTTATTTCCGGAATGCATTTCATCCAGTTCGATCATTGGGGGTTGCGTTGGCTGTACTTTTTTGCAGGCCTATCGGGCTGCGTGATGATCGTGACTGGTTTTTTGTTTTGGCTCGAGTCACGCCGTGCGAGCCATGCAAGAAAGGGACTGCCGGGCGTGCGCACGGTGGAAGCGCTCACGGTGTGCAGTGTCACTGGCATTTTGGTTGCGACCTTGGCCTACCTGGTGGCCAACAGGTTGCTTCCTGTCGGTGTCACCTTGGCCGGACAAGATCGCGCTGAGCTGGAAGTATGGGTGTTCTACCTGGTCTGGTTAAGTACCCTTGTTCACGCGACGTGGCGTCGGGCCGATCCCATCAGCAAGCCGGCACGAAGAGCTTGGCTGGAGCAGTGCTCGGCGATTGCCGCACTGGCTCTTTTAGCCGTAGCGCTCAATGCAATCACGACGGGCGATCACCTTTTTCGAACGCTGCGGCGCGGTGATTGGCAAGTGGCTGGAGTAGACCTGACATTACTTGTTTCCGCCGCGATATTCGCTTGGGCTGCAAGGCGGATTAGTCGCTCTTCGCGGGAAACTGGAAGCGCCGGAAGATCGTATCGGGAACGCCGCGCGGCGGGGGCAATGCAGGAGGCTTCACGTGTATGAAGCATTTGGCCTGTTGGCAGCCTTTACGCTGAGTTTCATAGGCTTTGCATTGATTGCATTAAGTCAAGACAGGCATTGGGAGGCCGTGACAGCAATGCAGGCGGACCATCGCGTCAGGGGAGCCTGTTTGCTGGCAGTTGGATTGATCATGCAGTGTGTGGCATGTCTTCTGATTGTCTTCTCGCAAGGAGCGGGGTTCGGTGTTCTGCTATGGGGCGTAGGCATCACTGGCACAGCCATGCTGGTTGCCTTCGCCTTGGCTTGGCGCCCGCGTTGGATAATTTTCATAGCACTCGTCAGCCGGCGACGACGTGGGTCGTGAATGCGTAAAGATAGATAAGCTTCGAAGCGCTGCCCGCCTTCCGCGCGGCCGCCCTGAGCGATTTCGAGAAGATGTCGCGCAGCTAATTTTCCAGAGTTGACGAAAAATCCAATGCATAGACGTTTTCCGTATTTCCAGTTGATCGCCCTGATAGTCAGCTTCGGCGCTTGTAGCGCACCGACTCACGCCCAGGCCCCATCTATACCAAAGGTGCAGTCTGGCAATGGCCACCCTTACGAGATCGCCGGCAGCGAGGTATGGGACGTGCCCGATCCCATTTCTAAGCGCGGCTACCAAATTTTCGTTGCGTTGCCGCCGTCCTATGCCAAGCAGCCACAGCGGCGCTACCCCGTGCTGTATGTGACCGACGCCGACTACGCCTTTCCCATCATCCGCCAGCTAGGGCGTCGCTTGAATGTGGAAGGTCCCCAGATCGAGGAATTCATTCTTGTCGGCCTGTCTTATGGAAAGGGCGAGGACGGCAGTGTCAGCCGTCAACGCGACTACACGCCCACACCGAATGGCCCAAGTACTGCACCACCGAATGCGGTCCATGGTCAGGCGCGCGCCTATCAACAATATCTGCGCGATCAGGTAAAGCCCTTCATCACCGCTCGCTACCGGGCCGACCCTGCCAGAGCAATCTTTCTGGGCCACTCCTACGGCGCGCTGCTTGGAACGCAGATTCTTTTTACCGAACCTGGCTTGTTCAGCAGCTACATTCTCGGCAGTCCTTCCCTCTGGTACGACAAACGACATGCCTTGAAGCTCGAAGCGGGCTATGCCAAGCAGAATCAGGACCTGAAGGCGAATGTCTATCTTTATGTCGGTGCCTATGAGGCCTTGCGCAAAGGTGATCGACGCTACAACCAGACAGTAGACATGGTTGCTGACAGCCGCGCTTTGGAAGCGGCACTGATAAGCAGGAAGTACCCGAATTTGACACTGAAGTCAGCGGTCCTGAACGACGAGGATCATCTCACCGTTGCACCGCGAGGTTTCACGCAGGGAATCAAGTATCTGCTGCCAGTGCGCTGAATCATCACATTGAGCTGACAAGTCGCTGCAAGGCTCCGTGGGTATGGGCGCTGCTCAACCGGTTGGCCGCTATGGGCCCTAGCTGGCCGATTTTTACCTAGGTTCTTAGCCCTGAACTAGACAAGGTTTGCAACTGCAGCATTGATTTCAACTCAATGATGTATGCAACTATAAGTAACTATAAAATACATATAGAAACCATCTGCAATAAAGCTGGGCTAGTTATGAAGATTATCAAATCGCTTGCAATCTGTATTGCTCTGCTCGCAAGTGGAGCCGTCGCTTTCGGGGCTCCGACATCTGTGACTTTCACCTATACAGGCGCCGTCCAAACCTTCGTCGTGCCTTCGGGGGTCACGAGCCTTACTCTGGAAGCCTGGGGCGCGCAAGGCGGCACCAGATCCCCTGCGTTTTCTGCAAACCAAGGAGGCTATGCAACCGGTATTCTCGCGGTCACTCCAGGCGAAACGCTTCAAATCTATGTGGGTGGTCGCCCCTCGGATTCTTCCGCTGGCTTCAACGGTGGGGGCGCGGGCGATTTCGGCGGCGCCGGCGGTGGCGGTGCATCGGACATTCGCCAGGGAGGAACAAGCTTGGCGAACCGTGTGCTGGTAGCTGCTGGTGGCGGGGGTGGAGGCGAGTTCAGTTCTTTAATGGTCGTCGGCGGGGTGGGCGGCGGCCTTAGTGGAGGGGACGGATATCGTGAGCCAGATTATTCTGCGAATCCCGGAGGCTTAGGGGCCACTCAAACCGGGGGCGGCGCCAACGGCACATGTGGGTCACTTTACGTCTCAGCTCTGGCCGGTAGCCTGGGCCAAGGTGGATCACCTGCGGGACTGTCATGCGCCGGTTGCCAAGGTCATGGCGGCGGTGGCGGCTACTACGGGGGCGCCGGTAGCGGCAATTGCCGTGGCGGGGGAGGTGGCTCGTCTTATTTCGGCAGCCTATTCTCAGGCAGCAGTACGCCGGGTGTGCAATCGGGTAATGGAGAGATTCAGATTACCTTTGGCGGGTTACCGCAGACGTTGACCTTTGATTCAGGTCCCGTCGTCGCCGTCAACGCAACCAACAGCGTCAACGCAACCAGTGCGTCGCCAAATTCCGGCAATGCCGTTGTCTACACCACGACTTCCACCGGCTGCTCAGTAACAGCCGCAGGAGTGGTCACGGGAATTCATGCCGGTACTGGCAACTGCACCATCTTGGCCACACAAGCTGGCGATGACACTTTCGCAGAGGGGACTGCGTCGCTCACTTTCAGTATCGTTCAAAGCGGCCAGACGCTCGTCTTTCCTCCGCAGACCCCAGCCAGCCTAACCTTTGTCTTGGGTTCCACGTTCGTCATCAATCCAGCCGCTAGCAATACGGGGCTTAGTTCTGGCAACGCCATTACATACTCTTCGCTAACCACCGATGTGTGTACCGTCAGTGGCACCACCGTGACGATGCAAGCCGCTGGGGCTTGCATACTTGCCGCAGACCAGGCGGGCAATACCGATTTCACATCCGCCATTCAAGCTACCCAGACCGTGACGCTCAGTGCCGTACCTGTCGTACCTGCAGTGACAGCGGTGCCTACGCTTTCCGAATGGGTCATGGTGCTGCTCAGCCTTGGCGCTGCAGCACTCGGAGTGCGACGATTGAAAAAGGATTGAGTAGCTTCAATACGGTAGCGCTTTGTACGAGGCGCGGCAGGTTCTCGGGCAAACATCGCGCATGATCATGCGAATCGGTAGGTCCGGTTCGGTGTTCGGGCCGGTATGTCTTTAGAGGCTGCGCGTGTTGAAAGGCGTCTTTGTTCAGGCCGGCGGGCGTCATGAGGACTTCACCCCCGCAGCCGCCCGCGCAATCGCACTTGCAAGTCCCACATGGTGCGTCTCGTCCAGCAGCTCCGGGTGCTCCGCCAGTAGGGGGCGAAGCTCATCGCTTTGCCGCAGCACGTCCTTCATCGTATTGCGGCTGTCACGCGCCAAGTTGGCGGCGCGTTTCATGAGTGCGTAGGCGCTGCGCTTGCCCATGTGCTTTGCGAGTGAGAAGGTGAGGGCCTCCGACAGGATCATTCCACCCGACCGCAGTAAATTGTCCTGCATGGCTTGAGGCGAAACCACCATACAGGCCAGCAGCTGGTCGAGTGCGGAAAGCAGGTCTGCCATTTTTCCGCACATATCGCGCAGCACCTCGCCATGCTGAGACGAGTCACGATCGTAGGTGATGGGGATCCACTCCATGAGCGGCGCGACATACGCACCCACTTCACGCGATAGTGAAACCACCGCAATGCTCAGGCTGGGATTGACCTTGTGCGGCATGGTGGATGAACCCACTGCTTTAGTAGATTCGCCAAGTTCGCCGATGTCGTCGCCGCAAGCAAGAAACACTTCTTGCCCCATGTGGCCGCAACCACGTGCGGCCAGCGCCAGCACGCAACCGAATTCGGCAAAGCGGTCACGGCTGCCTTTCCAGTCGACAGCCTCGGGAGCGTCCAGGCCCAGTTCGGCCATGACCTCACGTTCAATATCGGGCCCCTCGTCGCCGAAAGCTGCATAGGTCCCCACAGCTCCGCTGAGGATGCCCGTGCAATAGCGTTCTAACCAGTGCGCCAACCGCTCCATGCTGCGCCTGTGCTCGGCAAGCCAAGTGGCCACTTTAAAACCGAATGTGATGGGCTGGGCGTGCCGCCCTAGCGTGCGCGCCACCATGGGAGTGGCGCTGTACTGGTCACATAGCTTGGCAAGACGTGTTTCAACGCTGCCCATCTGAGAGAGCAGCGCAGCGCCGGCTTCCTGCAACTGCTGTATGAGCACTGTGTTGAAAACATCCGCTGTGGTTGCGCCGTAATGCAGCCATTCCCGGCTGCCCGGTTGCAGGCTGGCCGACCAGGCCTCCAGCACCGAGACGAGAGGATGGCCCAGCGTCTTGCGCTTTTCTTTCCAGCTCTCGGACGGGAAATGCTCCAGAGAGGCCTTGTCCGCAATATCCTTCGCGGCAGCCTTAGGGATCAGCTCGCGGCGAGCCTGAACTCTGGCCAGAGCCGCCTCGAACTGCAAGATGCGGAGCACGCTCGCTTCGGCAGAAAACACGTTTCGCACCGCAAACCCCTCGGTGCTTGATGCCGCATCATCCGATAAACAGATCATTGCCCAAAGACCTCTTTATCGATCCAGCTTCAGACCGGCTGTGGCCTTGCGGAAGCGCGCATCATCGCGCTCAATAAGTTGGCGAAACTGTGTTGGTGTGTCGGCTACGCCGGTGCGAAACCCCAGTTTGCCAAGACCTTCACGCACTTCGGGCTTAGCGAGCGCTTGCAGTAGGGCCCCATTGAGCTTCTGTCCCAGAGCTGGTGACAACTTGGCGGGAGCGAACAGGCCAAGCCACGCTTCAGTGGAAAAGCCCTTGATCTCACGCCCTTCGTTGATGGTGGCTATGTCTTTGTTGACTTCGTCGCGCTGCTGGCTCATGAGGCCCAGTGATCTAAATTTACCTTCCTTGATGTAGGGCACTGCGGACGGCAACGTGACAACGGCAGCATCAATCTGGCCACCCAGAAGATCTGCATTGAGTGGAGCCGCGCCCTTGTACGGCACGGTGGTCCAGCTCAGCTTGGCCTGCTGCTCAAGCATGGAAGCTGCCACATGCTGAAGTGTGCCCACGCCCGGAATGCCCACATTGACTTTACCGGGGTTCTTGCGCACGTAGGCCAGCAACTCGTCGATGTTCTGTGCGGGCAGCTTCGGGTTGGCCACCATCACAAAGGCAGTGCTGCCGATCGCGCCGATGGGCGTAAAGTTGTCGAAGGTGTAGCCTGCGCTCGGGTTCGTGATGGGAGCCAACACGACATCGTTGACTGTTCCGGCCAGAATCGTGTAACCGTCCGGTGCCGAACGCAAGGTCTTTTGTGCGGCTATAGCTCCGCCAGCGCCTGCCACGTTATCCACCGCAATCGGCTGACCCAGTACCTGCCCCAGATGCGTGGCCACCAGCCGGGCGGCAGCATCCGTGGCGCCGCCTGCAGGGAAAGGCACCACCATACTGATGGGCTTGCTCGGGTACACATCCGCTGCGGCCATAGTCGGTGCGATCAACAACGCGCAGCCAAGCGCCAGTGCATTCGCGGCAAGTCGCAGGGGTTGTGGGAATGCGCGAAGCGCGCGAAGTAGTGGGGTGATCTGCACAGCAATGTCTCCTGTAGTTATGAACTCACAAGATTCTGCGAAGATATCTACAGGCTATAAACATATAAGTGGCACTGAGCCATAGGTAAACCCAATGGCTAAACAGCCCGACGTCTCCGACAACCAACTCGATCGCGTAGGGCAGATCACGCGACGTCTAGTTCACTATGCTCGGCCGCGTCAGCTTCAGCTCGTGCTGCGCATGGCTGAGCTGGGCACCATTCAGAAAGCCGCTAATGCGCTGGGCATGAGCCAGCCATCTGCCACGCAAGCGCTGACGCAGTTTGAATCGCTTCTAGACCTGCGGATATTCGACAGGCATGCACGGGGAGTCCGCCTCACACAGCAGGGCGAGCTTCTGCTGCCCACTATGCAACGCGTGCTCGCATCGCTTGACGCGCTGGGACGAGACACCGTGACGGTACTGCAAGGCGCGCGAGGCTTGGTAAGAGTGGTCGGCATCTCGGCTGCCAGCACGGCTGTCGCCGCCCAGGCGTTCCCCGCACTGTGCAAACAGACCAAGGACCTGTCTATCGACTACACCGAAGTGGACGCAGCAGACATTCCTTCGCTCTGCGCGACGGGAGAAGTGGACATTGCGCTCTGCCGATCGTCCACCGAGGTATCAGCCGACTTCGAGTTCCTCGCACTTCGGGAAGACTCGCTGGGCGTGTACTGTGTCCCCGAGCACCCACTTGCAGTCAAGCGTCGACCCAGCCAGCGCGACTTGGCTGAGGCCACCTGGCTACTGCCGCCAGCCGGCTCGGCACCTAGCATTGCATTCATGAAATTTTGCGAGAGCGCCCACATCACACCGCAGCTCGTACGGTTGAACACGCGATCTCTGTCGTTGACCTTTGCCCTTATGAGACAGTTGCAATGCCTCTATGTCGGCTTGGCCAGCCATATGGACACCCTCGTTGAGGCCGGGCAGTTCCACCGGCTCATGCTGACGATACCCACCGAGCTGGAACCCCTGGGCATGTTGCGCCGTCGCGAGGGCAGAACGCCCGCAGCCGATGCGGTGACCGCCCACCTGTTGCGCTGGTTCACGACTTAACCGAAAGGCTTCTGCCATGTCGAAGGCAATGACAGCGCCATAAGCGGATCGGGTCGCGCAATAAGGGCGAATGAGCATCGCCCCCGGGCCTCGCCATTTGGCGAGGCCTTTCTTCTCGTGTGGTGGGCCCTGTCTTCAGGCCGTCAGGTCGACGACCGTGGCGTCGGCTGCGTTCTTTTTGACCGAGGCAATGCCGCCTTCCATGGCGGAGGGGGACGAATAGGTCTCGCTGCGGCCTATCACCTGGCCGTTGGCGGCCTTGAGGTTGAAGTACGGCTGGCCGCTGGTGGAGGTGCTGCGCTCGTAGCGCTCGTCCAGCGGCGCATTGGCTTTTACCGAGTCGATGCCCTGCTGGGCGCTGGTCTTGGCCTCGTAGAGCTGACTCGTCAAAATAATCTCGCCGTTGCCGGCCTTCAGATTAAACATGAACTTGTCGTTCTTGGACTTGGTGATTTCGAACTTGCCGCTCATTGAATCCCTCCGTTAATTAAATGAAATGCCGGTAGGCACAGGCTTTGTACCAGATCCACCTGACAGGCTTGTAGGAGGAGTTGTCCATGCTTCTCATTCATGGGTTCTGCCAAAGCCTATATTTGCGCCGATCTTGAGCCTTCATCAGGGGTCGAAAGGGGACTAAATAACTGCGTGTTCGGTGTGTTTTCAGTTTTCTGAAAAAGGGTCTTTAGTGCTAAGAAAGCAAGCGAATGCTAGAGGGCAACCCAATTTTTGCCATCATATTGTTGAGTTTGTTTTCAAAAGTATTTTTTGAAAACCTCCAGCGAATGCGATGGCGGCCGAACCTCCTATTTGGGAGCGCAAGCGTGCCGACCAACGCCACTCCCGCGCGTCCTCTGCAGATGGAAAATTTTCATGACACACGCTTCGTGCGTCCGTACGGCAATGACTTTGGTACCGGCGCGTTGTCAGGAGATCGCGCTGGCGCAAGTCCACCTGCCGGCGGACGCCGAGGCCCTAGCGCTCATGCAATTGGCGCATGGCGTCCCCGAACCGACTGTATTCCTTGCCTCGTCAAGACAGGTCCTCAAGGCTGAAAAATGCTTATCGGCCTATGCACCGCCGTCAGACGGCCATCATTTTTTCGGAATACCGGCCGCACTGATCAATTGACCATACCGTGCAATCTCGGAGGAGACAAAGCTGCGCAATTGATCGGGACTCATGGACATCGTAGAGGCGCCCATCTTTTGAATGTATTCCTTGCCATGTGGGCTGGCGAGGATCTTGTTGATTTCTGCATTCAGCCGTTTCACGATCGCTGGATCGGTTTTGGCGGGTGCAAACACTGCAACAAAACTCACGAGCGCCACGTTTTGAAAGCCAGCCTCGGTCATGGTTGGGATATTGGGAAGCAGCTGTACCCGTGAGGCATCGGTCACGCCCAGTGCCTTGACCTGCCCGCCGTTGATGAAGCCGGCTGCCGCAAATGGATCTGAAAACGTAAAGTCAATCTGTCCGCCGACCAGATCTGTCATGACCTGGGGCATGCCGCGGTAGGGGGCAATGGTCAGTTCCAGACTGCCCGCCGTTTTCAGCAACTCTGCTGCAATTCGACTTGAGGTGTTACCGGTGCCTAGGGACAAAGGCTTGCCAGCAGCACCACGTTCCTTGGCGAGCTTCATGAAGCTCGCCACATCGTTAGATGGAAAGTCCTTGCGCACCACCAGCATCTGCGGGATCTTCATCACGCCAGCAACGGCTTCAAAATCCTTTTCCGGGTCGTAGGGAAGCGTGTTGTACAACGCGGGATTAGAGCCGTGAGCCGAGTTGGTGCTCACCATCAGCGTATAGCCGTCGGGCGCCGCAGCCTTGACCGCTTGCGCTGCGATGATGCCGTCGGCGCCCGTACGATTGTCAATCACAAACGTTTGGCCCAGGCTTTTGCGCAGTTCGTCCGCAAGGAAACGCGACACGCCGTCAGTGGCGCTTCCGGCTGGAAATGGCAAGACCAGCTTGATGGGCCGGTCGGGATAGGTCTGAGCCAAAGCCAACGTGGTGCCGGTAAGCAATGCGCAGGCTGCGAAGAGGTGTTTGAGTAGACGAACGACGGTCACGACTTGTCTCCTGTATTTCTGTTTCTAAGGAATCGGCGCAGTGCACACTCACACGGTTTACTCCGACCGTGCGCAGTCTATGAATGGCGCCTGTCATGTGTCCATTCGTTTTTTCGGGATGCGGAGTCCCTGATTCCTGAAGATGTGACTTTGGGGAGCCTCTGCGCGAATCCTCGGCGACACGTTAATGCGTCTGCGGCATGAAGCATTAGCGGTTGGTCCCTCGCATGCATCCTTAGACCATTACCCGGGTCCACTTTGCCCTGGCTTGGTGGGAGCGAAGCGGAGGTTGGTTGTTTTTGACAGGTGTCGCGAGCGAGCCCCCACCTCAGGCGGCTTGGCGTTGCAACTGCTCCCAGCCGATACAGCTAGACCAACGGTTTTCGGCACAGGATCCAGAACGATCACTGCACGCTCAAAGCATGGCGTGCAGGGCTAGGGAAAATGACCTATCGCTGTCTAAAGCACGCCCGTAGCCATGCTGTTCAGTAGGCTCATCAGTGTCTTGTCCTCATAGCGGGCCAATCCCAGCGTTTTGGCATATTCAGGCAAAGGACTTCCCGCCACCAGGGCCGCGCCAAGCGAGCCTGTCGAACACGCGGCCATCGTGCCGAACCCCGACAGTGCGCCCGCAACGAAGGCGCCTTCGGTACGCATCGGTCCGATGAGGGGCCAGTTCTCATCGGTCATGGTGTAGTAGCCGCCATAGTGGTGCGCGCCACGCGGTAGACGGCCAATATAGGCAGCCAGGCCCGGGTGCAAACGACTTCCGGCGCGCAGCACCGAATCTGGAAACTGCGGGTCTCTGGGCTCATCATCATGCGGGTCCGTCGCTGTCGCGTTGTACGCCCAACCCATCTTGATCCAATTGCCGTCCACCGCTCCGTCTGGACGGCAGTGAATGCCGCCGGGCATGGGTTCCACCAGCTTGCGGCTGGCGGGGTCAGAGGCCAGCAGTTCACGGTCTTCGTCCGACCAGACCAGCGTCTGGCCGTCCAGGTCGATGGTGAAAGGCATCTGACGTGGGATGGCGCCCTCGCGGTCCTGGAACGCGATCTTTTGCTGGTAGAGGCATTTGACCGGAAGATCTTCGCCCAGCATCTTGGCGATGTCGCGCAAAAAGGGGCCGGCGGCATTCACCAGGCGGTTCGCACGCAGGGTGGCTGTACCGCCACCTTCGTTCTGCAAGTCCAGCGTGAACGGCTTGGCCCGCGAGATGCCCTTGACCTGCGCGCGCACCAACTGGCCACCAGCGGCGCGAAATTGCTCCAACATGTATTGGCCCATCTGCTGGCCGCTGATAGAGCCCGCGCTGCGGATGTGAATGATGCTGCGAACGTCCGTTGCCAGGTGCGGAAAATGTTGTCTGATCAGCGCGGTATCAAGGAGCACATCAACGCCATCCGGCGCAGCCTGCCACGGCGTGCGCACTGGCGGCTGGTAGCCGGTAGATCGCGATTCGTGGAGGCGGATCTGCTGGCTGGATTGCGCATAGCCGCGGTACAGATCGTCAATCAGATCTTGCGGCCGCTCGCGCCGCGTGACCAGCGCATAGCCACCCCGCGTCATGTTCAGCCGGCCGCCGCTGGCGATGTCCATCTCTTCCATCAAACGAGTGCTGTGGTCCGTGAACGCGGTCATGGTGGGATGCGGCCACCAGTTGCGGTAGTTCTCCCCGGACTGCGCCGAGGTCAGACTCATAGGGTCGCGCGCATCGATGAGCGCCACGCTCCGGATGCCTTGCTCTTTGACCAGGTAATAGGCCACGGCAATGCCTGCATTGCCTGCGCCGATGACGGCGACATCAACTTCTTCCATAAACATAGATTCCTTGGGGAGGTACTAGCGAACGATGGTGACGCGGCGTTGCAGAGACTTGGCGACGCGTGAAAGACTGACGCAGACCACGAGGTAGACGAACGCTACCGTCAGGTACATCTCATGCGGACGGCCGTCGCGCTTGGCAACAAAATCAGCGCTGCCAAAGAAGTCCTTGATGGACAGAACCGACACCAGCGACACGTCCTGGAACAGCACAATGGTCTGGCTCAGCAATACCGGCAGCATGTTGCGAAAGGCCTGGGGCACGATGATGTAGGCCATTACCGTCCAGTAACCCATGCCCAGTGCCTTGCCGGCGTGCAGCTGACCAGGGGGAATGGATTGCATGCCCGCGCGCATGATTTCGCAGAAATAGCAGGCTTCAAACAGGATGAAGGTAATCACGCAGGAGGTGAGCGCGTTGATTTCCACAGGTCGCTGGCTGCCCGTCACCCACGCTGCGATGTAGGGCACCAGAAAGAAGAACCAGAAGATCACCAAAAGCAGCGGAATGGAGCGCAACGTGTTGACGTAGGCGCCAATCATCCGGGACAGCACCGCGTTGCCTGAAAGCCGCCCCAGTGCCAGCAACGTGCCCAGCAGTACCCCGCCCAGCGCGGAGATGGCAGTCAGCTGTAGCGTGAACCAAAAGCCCTTGGCCAGTTGCGGCAGAACCCGGATGATGAGGTTGGTATCGAAGTCCATTGCCCTTCACCTCGACTGCCGAATACCCAGGCCCGGCACGTCGAGCTTGCGCTCAATGAAGGCCATGAGCCTGACGACCAGCAGATTCACGGCCAGGTAGATCAGCGTCGCCGCCGTGAACGCCTCGAAGATCTGGAAGGTGGTTTCCTGCATCGACCGCGTGGCGGCCATCAGTTCCACCACGGCGATGGTGAAGGCCACCGAAGTGTTCTTGATGATGTTGAGAAACTCATTCGTCAGCGCTGGTAATATCTTGCGCAAGCCCACGGGCAGCAGCACATACCGATAGACCTCTGAAGTTGTAAGCCCCAAGGCGCGCGCTGCATGGCTCTGCCCGGTTGGAATGGCCTGGATACCTGCTCGCACCTGCTCCGCCACGCGGGCGGAGGTATAAAAAGACAGGCACAGGATGGCGGCAACCACGTTGTATTTGTCCCAGGCCTTGACAGCAGAGGCGGCGCTTTCCGGCAGCAGGTCGGGCGCCACATAGAACCAAAGGAACATCTGCACGATCAGCGGAATGCTCCGAAAGAATTCCACATACGCGTCGGCCAGACGCGCGAACACGCCGCCGGTGAAGGTGCGGGCGACGCCGACGACGGCGCCGGTCAACAGCGCCACAACCCAGGCGCTCAAGCCGACCACCAGCGTCCACTTCAGGCCCAGAAAAAGCGTGCCAAGATAGCTATAGACGCCGTCCGACGAGGTGGCCCAGAGAATGGGCCAGTTCCACTGGTACATGAAGGTATGCCAGGCGTCTTATTGGTTTTATGGGTCTTCTTGATTTACTCGATACCCTTGTCGTTAGGGCTGGCTAGCACGCTCTTAAGCGCCGCCGTCATCGGGAAATTGAGGTTCACATTCTTGGGTGGAATGGGCGACTCAAACCATTTGGCATAAAGCTTCTGATAATCACCCGAGCGCACCAAAGCGGCCAGCGTCTTGTCCACCGCGGCCTTGAACTGCGCATCATCCTTGCGCATGACCAAGCCGTAGGGTTCCACGCGCAGCGCTTCGTCGATCAGCTTGAAGTCGGCTGGTTTGGCACTGTTGGCCACCTGCGATGCCAGCAAAATATCGTCCATTACGAACGCCTGTGCTCGGCCGGTGCTGAACATCAGGAACGACTGGGCATGGTCAGGGTTGGTCAGCTTCTTGGTCTCAAACTTCTTTTCCTGCTCGAACTTGGTCAGCAAACTGATGGAGGTCGAAGCGGCAGTGAGCGCCACGGTCTTGTCGTTCAGATCGGCAAACTTGTTGATGCCACTATCGCGGCGCACCACAGCGCGGATGCTGGAGACATAGAGCGTATTGCTGAAGGACACTTGCTTTTGCCGCTCTACGGTGTTCGTCGCCGGTCCACAGACAATGTCCACGCCCTGGTTCTGTAGCAGAGGAATCTGGGTACTGAGGGTCACTGGGCGCAGTACGACCTTCACTTCCTGCTTGAGATCGGCCTTGATCGTGTCGACCACGCGGGCGCAGATGTCCATGAAAAAGCCAATAGGCTTTCCATCGTCGGTCAGGTAGGAGAACGGAACAGACACATCGCGGTGGCCAATGCGGATCTCGCCGGTTTCCTTGATGCGCTGCATGGTCCCGTTCAGAGGCTGGGCGTAGGCCGCACCGGTGGCAAGCAAGGCGATAGAGGCGACGCAAGCGCCCAGAACAAGGTGGCGTGAGTGTTGCATGGAAGGCTCCTGGGTTGACGCGAGCTAAAAATGAACCGCGAACCCCTGGATTCTTCCTATTTAACTGTTCGTGAAAAGCGATATTTTTAGATAAAACATATTCCTTGAGGTGATGTTTTATCTGGCATTCGCTTCACTGCCCGCCTAACCACCTCTTTCGTCGCCAGTTAACCCCAGTTAACGCCGCGCTGTAGTGGTGTTGATCTGGAAGGGCTGGCTGAAATCGCAGCACTCTTTCACCAGCTCCACAACGGCATCCAGGAACGTGCTGCGCAGCTCTTTCTTGTAAGCAGCCACATAGGGAATGTCCGGTGCCTGAGGCGTTACCCTGAAGACCTGTAAAAGACCTGCGCTGATCAACGGCGACAGGCATCTGTGCGGCAGGCGGCTAACACCCAGTCCAGACACCGTCATGGCAACAATGGAGACAAGGTTGCTGCTGACGATGGTGTTTTCAGGCACAACGCCCAGGCTTTTGAGCCAACGGTTGAAGATGCGGCCCGTTCCCGAACGCGCGCCTTCGACCAGGAACGTCTGTTCGGTGAGTTCGTCAAGCGCAATGGTCTTGCGCCGAATCAAGCCGGGCTTGCACATCCAGCCCATCTCCACCTCGCCCACAACTTCTTTGACCAACCGGCTGTCTTCCAGCTCGGAGGGAACGACGATGAGGTCAAGTTCGCCAGCCAGCAACTTGTCGCGCAGCGGCACCATGGCGTCCGCATCCAATTCGATGATCACGCGTGGCCAGGTCAGGCGTATGCGCGCCATCAGCGCCGGCATCCAGGTCATGGCAGCCACCTCGGTCACCCCGATGCGCAGCCGACGCTCGATGACGTCCGCCCGTGAAAACGCCTCGACAGCTGCGTTACGCTGATCGAGAAGGCTTTTGGCGATGTGATACATCTCCTGACCCTTCTCGCTCAGTTGCGCCGTGCGCAAGGTGCGGTCAAACAGCGGCGTGTCGAAGAGCGACTCAAGCTCCTGCACACGCTTGGAAACCGCAGACTGCGTCGTGTTGAGCCGGGCCGCCGCCTGCGCGAAGCCGCCAAGTTCCACGACCCAGTAGATGGCTTCAAGTTGTTTGAACGTCAACATAAACAAGTGTAGTCGCTCACTCCGTTTGTCTGACCGGGCAACTTGCAGTCAGACTCCTTGTTTGTCCGCGGTGAAGCATCTCAGAGCGGCTGGTGATGAGATTGGCTGCTGGCGGAGCGCGGGCGTGTTTCTAAAAAGCCACTAACGGCACTAAAGATGCGCAAAATGTATCGCATAAGATTTAATATGCGGACAAGCGGTTTCCCAATCACACCCTTTCGCCGAGGTTTAAAGATGTTTAAACGTTCTCGTCAACTTTATTGCGTGGCCATCGCGGCTATGGCGTTGACGGCGTGGGTGCCGGCTCAAGCACAGAGTTACTTCAACGGCTACAGTGACGCTGCTACCCCCCGAGTGCTTGCTCCGGGAGAGACCACAACGGTGACGATCACTCTGGTACCGCCGGGGGAAAATTGGGGTGTAGTCGCGAGGCTTACTGAGCCCACGCTGAATCCCGGCGCCGGCCCCTTCGCTATCACGGGCGGTACGTGCGATACCATGACCTACACAGGGGGGGCAGATCCGGCTTCCAACTGCACCATCGAGGTCACTAACACCAGCAATGTGCCGGTTGCTGCCGAGGGTACTCTGAGCATCGGGTGTGTCGCGGTGGTACCCCAGGTCGGTGGATTTATGTTCAATTGCTCTGCCACGGAAGACGGCAGTGCAGAGCCCACCAGTACGCCAGGCGTGGTAGCCCAGTTCAGCAGCCGCGTAGCCGCCGCAACGGCCGTGGCGGTCGATACCTTGGGACCTATGGGGCTGACCTTGTTGGCGCTTTCTCTCTTTGGCTTCGCCAGCGCTCGGGGTTTGCGCAAGAAAAGCTGAGGAATGCCTGGCGGCTTCGCCCGGCTCAGACGCCTGGCAGTGCGCAGTGAGATTTGAACACCATGGTTGATTCGGAGTTCGCTCGCTTCGTCAATTTAGTGGCCATGGTTGCCGTGTTCGGCGGTTTTGCGCTAACCGCCGTACTCGAATCCATCTGGCCACGTTATCAATGGAGCGCGCGCGAACGCACGCTGCATTTTCTCCAGAATCTACTGATCTGGATTACGCTGGTGGTCAGCTTCAGTCTCGTGTTCCAGTGGTTTCTAAAGCCCGTCTGGGATGTGCTCAGTCTGCAAAAAGTCGGCCTTTTGAATCTACTGGAAGTTCCCTACTGGGCCGCATGGGCAGTAGGTTTCCTGATCGCCGATTTTTCAGACTACCTGGTTCACCGGATCTCTCATCAGTGGAAGCCCATGTGGCTTCTGCATGCGGTCCATCACTCGGATCCAAAGGTGGATGTTTCCACCTCGTTGCGCCAACACCCGCTGTCGCCGTTTCCAGGACTTGCATTCAGACTGGTCATCCTGTTGGGATTTGGCGTGCCGCTGGAGGTGTTCCTGGTGCGCGATGCGCTGGCGATCGTTCTTTCGCACATGCACCATGCAGCGATTGCCTGGACTCCCAATGCGCTGGCCTGGTGGGAGCGCTGGGTGGGCTGGCTGCTTGTCACCCCAGCGGCTCATCAAACTCATCATTCGCCCGACGTGAAATACACGGACAGCAACTTTGGGCAATTTCTTTCCCTATGGGACCGGTGGCTGGGCACGTATCAAACACCACCCATTCCCTTGCAGGAGACAGGGCTGAGTCGGCTTAGCGATCCCGAATGGCATACATGGTGGGGCTTGCTTAAAACGCCATGGAAAGTAAGGCGCTACTGGGACCAGCTATAGGGAAGGGTGGGTTCAAGCAGAGTTCTCACGCCAAGCGATACATCCAATAGGCTGTTATTTTGATTGACAGCTTTCAGTTTGTTTTTTGAGTCTATAAACCATGATGCGTGAATCAACTAGACAGGGGGAGTTTCCCATGGCGCTGGCTGACAGCGTCCTCAAAGGGCTGGGAGACGCGGTGCTCAAGCTTGGGCAATAGACACTATTGCATCTTCACCTCAGCCTTCTGAATCACATCTTTCATCAAAGCATCGTCCTTGGCGAGCTGAGCCTTGAACTCCGCAGGGCCTTGATACGACGCGGCCATGCTCATCTTGGTGAGTTTGTCTGTATCCATGGATTGCATCACTTCGCGTGACGCTTCGCCCAGTTTGTCCACCACGTCCGAAGGGGTGCCTTTAGGGACAAAAACCCCATACCAGTTGGGTGTGTCCAGATCAACGCCCACTTCCTTGAGTGTGGGAACACTCTTGAGCTCGGGGTGGTGGATGTTGACCATGCTCACCATGGGCCGAAGCTGTCCGGCCTTCACCTGAGGAATCACGACGCTGTCGTACACAAAATCCACCCGGCCGGAGATGAGATCAGGAATGAACTCGGCGGAACCTTTGTACGGTACGTGCACGGTTTTGACGCCAAGCTTGAGGTTCATGAGCTCGCCCATCAGGTGGGTCATGGTGGCGGGGCCGGCTGAAGCGAATGAATACTTGCCCGGGTTCTTCTTCAGTTCTGCCACCAGCTCATTGAAGTTGTTCGCGGGGAAATCCTTGCGCACGACCATCACGGGTATCCACGAGGTGAGCTTGGCGACAGGCAAAAAAGCTTCTAATGGGTCCAGCCCCATCTTGGTGAGATGCGGGGTTACCACGAACACACCGGTGGGAGCGACGAACAAGGTGTTGCCGTCCGCCGGTGCGCGTGCTGCGGCCTGCGCGCCAATCACCGCACCGGCGCCTGGGCGGTTCTCCACCACGACGGGGCGGCCCAGTTTCTTACCCAGAGCTTCCGCGTAAAGCCGCGCAATGTTGTCCGCGTTACCACCCGCTGGGTAGGGCACTATTACACGCAGATTCCGGTCTTGCTGTGCCATGGCGGGCAGTGTTAGAGCGAGTGCAGTCAGGGCGAACACCAAGCGTCTTTTCATGGTTTGTCTCTTTTCACTATGGGAATGGTTTTAGTATGGGCCATTTTTCTAACTTTGGGCAAAGCACGGCCAGATGGTGCGGAAACGATGTAGTGGATTCAATGTTCATTGATGAACCCATTCTGAAGTTTTATTGATAAAAATTATTTACTAAGCAGCAAGATCATTTCAATTCACAAAACAAGTCACCGTCCCTACAGTGCGCTTTAAGCAAATGGAGACTGATTAAAGTGAAACGGGACATCGAACCCATGGCCGACACAGTGCGGCGCCTTCTTCATCCGCGTTCTATTGCCGTCATTGGCGCTTCGGACGACGAGACCAAATGGGGGGGCCGCTTCATGGCTATTTGCGCAAGCACCCGCCACAAGGCGAGTTGTACCCGATCAATCCGAAGGCTAAAACCATATTTGGCTTGCCAGCCTACCCTACGGTGTCTGCCTGCCCGGGCCGGTGGACATGGCCGTGTTGCTGCTGCCACGTCAACATACGCCTGCCGCAATGGTCGACTGTGCCGCCAAAGGCGTTCAATGCGTGGTGGCCATTACATCGGGCTACGCAGAAAGTGGCGCCGAAGGCAAGGCTGCTCAGGATCTCATGGTGGCGGAGGCGCGGGCTGCTGGCATGCGCATCGTGGGCCCCAACTGCATGGGTTTGATGAATACGCACCATAACCTGGCGGCGACAACCGGAGTGGTTGTTGGCTTAGTAGACAAGCTGCCCAAAGGGGGTATCGGTATCGTCAGCCAGAGCGGCGCACTCATGGGCACCATGCTGGCCCGCGGAGTGGACATGGAGGCCGGCTTCAGTTCCACCGTGTCGGTGGGCAATCAGGCGGACCTGAACATCAACGACTTCTTTGAATACTTAATCGAAGGCCCAAAGACCGATGTCATCTGCCTCTACATTGAAGAAGTGCGCGAGCCTGCTCGCTTTGCCGCGTTGCTCGCGAGTGCACGTGCCGCAGATAAACCCGTCCTGGTGCTGAAGGCGGGGCGTACTGCGGCAGGTGCGGCCGCCGTTAGCTCACACACCGCCAGTCTGGCCGGTCCCTATGCGGTGTTCGAAGCCGTCTGCCGCGCCCACGGCGTGTTGCTGTTCGAGAGTCCGTTCGACATGATTCAAGGCGCCATGCTCATGGGCCGTCGGCCAGAGATGAGCTCCAATGCCGTGGCCGAACGCTTTGCCGATGATGTCGCGCCGCTGATTACTGCCGTTGCCAACGCCTAGGACCTACTCTCGCAACACACATCGCTGCGCGTTTTTTTGCTGGATGGAGTGAGATTCAGAATACGAGTTCGTTTGAACAGTTAACAAGCTATTGAAAAACGACGTGAAGCACTCATCAGCAGGTTCCCCATGTTTCGCGAGCCTGCGCGATCAGGACGTCCCGGTGTTGCGGCGCCGCGATAGCAGCCAGAGCCCGAATCCGTTCACGGATCGTGCGGCCACGCAATCGCGCGATGCCGTACTCAGTGGCAACGATGTCGACGTCGCTGCGCGGCGTGGTGACCGGACCTGACAGCGACGCGACAATCTTTGATTCGCCGTTTTTGCCCGTCGCAGCCAGCGCGACGATCGACACGCCACCCTCGGAAAGGCTTGCACCGCGCACAAAGTCGACCTGACCGCCCACCGCGCCGAAATAATCGGAGCCTATAGCTTCAGCATTCACCTGACCGGTGAGGTCGACTTCGAGCGCAGAGTTGAGTGACACGAGCTGCTTCACCGAAGCAATTGTCGAGCTCGCATGCGTGTAGCTGCTCGGGCACAGGCGGAAAGCGGGGTTGCGGTCCGCGAACCGGTACAGCCGCTCGGTGCCAATCAGGCTGCCCGTGACCGTGACGCCCGGGTCAATGCCTTTATAGGCGTTGGTCACGACGCCGCGCTCCATCAGATCGACGACTGAATCTCCTACCATCCCTGAATGTATGCCAAGGTCGCGCCGGTCTCCGAGCATAGCGATGATCGCTTCGGGCACACCGCCGATGCCGACCTGCAGCGTCGCACGGTCGGGTATTACGTCCTGGAGATTTTTCGCGATTGCTCGCTCGGTGTCGCCGAACGGGGCTGCGAGCAGTTCTACCACGGGCCGATTAGTGGAGATCATTGCCGTGATCTCTTCCCGGCGCAGCGGATGGTCGCAAGGCGTCCAGGGGACCTGCTCGTTCACCTCAGCGATCACCTCGCGCGCCGATGCGATAGCCGCCCTCACGTAATCGTTGATTACCCCGAAGCTGTGCTCGCCCGCATCGTTGGACGGACTCACGAGTACCATCGCCACGTCGCAACGGATCGTGCCGTCACGAATCAGCCCCGCGACTGATGAGATATGGCACGGGACCGGATCGAGCACGCCCGAGGTGGCGAGCTTGCGAAGCGTACCGACACCGCCGATGCCCGAGAAGCGCAGATGGTCAGCGTGGGCGGGTTGGAACGTGCGCGAAAAACCCGAGCCGAAGAAAATGCTGCTGCCGCTCAGTGCCGCACGCTGCTGCACCAGGGCCTCGGTGAGTGTCAGCGGCTCGCCCGTGGCTTGCCCGAACACAATGCCGTCGCCAGGCCGTATGTAACGTGCGAGGTCCAGTGTCATTTGCAGCTCGCTGCAGAGAGATCGAGTACCTTCTGTGCTCGCTTCAGAAGCGGTGCATCGATCATCTTGCCTTCGAAGTCGATCGTGCCGATGCCGTTCCGCATAGCAGCCTCGTAGGTGTCCACGAGCCGCCGCGCGGTGTCGTGTTCCTCGGAGGTGGGGGTGTACGCAGCATTCGCGAGCTTCACCTGCCCTGGGGTGACGCAGGTTTTTCCGTCAAATCCCATGTCACGGCCGCTGAGCGTGTCTTCGGTAAAGAGTGCGTCGTCGCGAATGTCCACTACCGCCTGGTCGATTGCGAGCACGCCTGCGGCCTTTGCGGCCATCACGACCATACCGCGTGCGGTCGCGACTTCGACACCTCCGCGCGTGCGCCGCGCGCCCATCTCGGCGGTGAAGTCCTCCGCGCCGAAATACACTGCATCCAGGTGCGGCGAGGTGGCGCAAATCGCCACTGCATTGAGCACGCCGCGTATCGATTCGATGCCGCCAATCACGAATCGAGGCCGGCGGCGCGGTGCCTCGGCATCGCGGCGCCGTATCCAGTGCGCCACCGGAAATAGCTCGTCCGCACTCTCGAGCTTCGGCACGACAATGCCGTCGATGTCACACGCTAGCGCTGCGGCGACGTCGTCAAGGTACAGCGGCGACGATGGGAGGTTCACGCGCACCGTGAGCAATCCGTGATAACCGCCGTTGCGCGCCTTGCCCACGGTCTCGGCAAGCATTTCGCGCGCGCGTACCTTATCAGCGAACGGTGTGCCATCTTCGAGGTCGATGACGCAGCAGTCTGCGCCGAAGCGGGGGAACTTGGCCACGAGGTCTGGCCGGTTTGCGGGAGCGAGGAGGAACGAACGCATCATGCCTGGACTCCCGTGTGCGATGCGTCGAAGCCATATTCTCGGAGGACCTCACCCGTGTGTTGCCCTAGCATCGGTGGCGGTCGGCGGAACTCGCAGGGAGTCTCGGAGAACTTGACCGGAAAACCGAAGGTCTGCACTTCACCCGCAGCGGGGTGATGGAACGTCTGTAGCATCTCGCGATCGGAAATTTGCGGATCTGCCAGCAATTTATCGAGTTTGTTGACAGGGGCGAGCGGCACGTCGAGATCCTCCATGATGGCGACCCATTCGTCGACGGTCTTCGTTAGAAACCGCGCATTGACGATATCGAGAAACTCTTCGCGGTTGGCGAGCCGCTGGGAGATGGTGAGAAAGCGTGGGTTTTCTGCTAACTCGCGCAGTCCGAGGCCCACAGCTGCGCGCTGCCACAACCGGTCGTTGAACGTGGCCATCGCCACCCATCCGTCGCTGCAGCGGAACGCGCCGTAGGGCACAATACTCGGATGGCCCGCGCCCTGGGACTGCGGCACTTTACCCGTGGCATGGTAAGCCGTGATGTGGTAGGAGAGAAAAGCGACTTGACCTTCCATGAGCGATGTGTCGACAAGTTGCCCCCTTCCTGTGAGATGCCGCGCCTGCAGTGCTGCGAGCACGCCGTAGGCGCCGAAAAGCCCCGTTGTCATGTCCGCCATGCTCACACCGACGCGCAGCGGGCCGCCATCGACTTCTCCCGTTAGACCCATGATTCCCGCGAAGGCCTGTGCGTACACATCGGTCGCGGGTTTGTTGCGCCGTGGGCCGGTGCGCCCGAAGCCAGTGAGCGCGCAATAGATCAACCGCGGGTTGACCTTGCGCAGCACCTCGTAGCCGAGCCCGAGCCGGTCCATTACGTCAGAGCGGTAATTCTCGACAAGCACATCTGCTGTCTCGGCCATGCGCAGCATCACTTCCTTGCCCTCGGCGGTCGTGAGGTCGAGAACGATACTGCGCTTGTTGCGGTTTACGCTCATGAAGTAGGTGCTCTCACCATTCACCATTGGCGGCCATTCTCGACTGTCGTCGCCGAGCCCCGGCGGTTCGATCTTGATCACGTCAGCCCCGAGATCGGCCAGCATAAGGCCGCACATCGGTCCGGCGAGGGCTCGCCCTAGGTCGAGGACCTTCACTCCTTCAAGCGCTTGCATGGGATTCCTTGTGTTCAGTCAATGACGCAGTACGCCGCCGCGGTCGACGCGTTGGCGCAGCATGTCGAGTTCCATATCAGTGGGCGGCGCGGTGAAAGGCACTTGGCGCGGAACGATGAGGTCGCACCCCGTTTGATCTACGAGTTCCGCCAGGCTTTGGCCCGGATGCACCGAGCGCAGCCTCAACCGCAGCGTTTGTTCGTCGAAGTCCATCACACCGCGTGGGCTGATCACGAGCGCCGGACCACCGCCCCGCAGAGCTAGCTTCTCGCGTGAATTCGGGCCCGAGCCATGACCGATTGCGGTCATGTAGTCAAGCTTCTTCACGAAGGATCGTGGGCTATGCTCGTGCATGTATATGAAGAAGCGTTTGGCCATCGCCGATGAGTACGCGAGGCCTGCCGCGCCCGGACCGCGCATGGCCGTGCCGTCCTTCAGCATCACGGTACTAAGGTTGATGTTGCCGTAGCCATCGACCTGCATCGCACCGGCGAAGAACCAGTCGCGCCTCGTATGAAAGACGCCGCTCGAGGCCATCACCGCTTCGGTACCTGCATAAAGATTGCGGTAGTCCATCGTCGAGTGGAACAGCGGACTCCATGGTTTGTCGACCAGGGAAGCCACGAAGCCGACTGCACTCGTGATGATCGACAGGTTGGGTGCATGCATGAGTTGCGCGAGCCGCGCCGCAGCCAGTGGAATCTCGCTACGCGAGCCACCTGGCGAGCCCACTTCGCCGTCGCGCAGCTCACGGCTCAGGACGATGGCCGCGAGCTCGCCCCACGACCATTGTTGGTGTTCAACTTCCTGCATAGATGTCCTTGCGCAACGCGGCCAACCGCGACGGCGTGATGGAGCGGTCAAGGTACGCCTCGTGCGTCTCCTGTGTCCGCACATGCTCGTTTAACCATGAGTCCATCTCCAGCTCCCCCTTACGCGCCTGGACCTGGTAGTTTTCGATGTAGGCTTCGTCGTACTGGTAGCTTCCGTGTGAAGAGCACGGATGCGCGCCCCAGGGGGCCTCGACGACAGCATCGACGAGGATGTGAGCGATGGTCGTGCGGAACGGGTCTGCGGAGATCAACGACGGCGGCACAAGTTCATCGACGCTCGCGATCACCTTGCCGCCGCATCGACGCGTGGCTTCGGCAATCAACACGTCGGAAAAGGGGTACCCAGCGTAAGTGAGGTTGCCCCATCTGTCGCCGCGCGACGCATGGATGATTGAAACGTCGGGGCGGATCGCCGGCACGGCCACCATCGGCTCGCCGGTGATCGGGTCGTCGATAGCCCGCAGATCGGGATTCGTACGAAGGAGGTCGGTGCCGACACCGGTCTTCGTAATACCCGACGGGAGGTTCTTGGCGGTGGCCTCAATTCCTGCGATCACCTGAGTTTCGTCGCAGTCCCAGACGCGCAGACGTCCATCGGCCGCATGACGCCTGAAATTCGATGCAAGCCCGAGGTACTCGAATCCGAGGTACGGTACACGCACCTCCGCGACGCAGCCGGCAGCGATCAGAAGATCGACGTCGATAGACGCCTGCGTTATCGCGACCACGGTGAGGCCGCGGGTGCGCCGCCGCGCAATCTCGCGGATGAGTCTCATGGGCTTGTTGTGGAACAACGAGCCGCCGATCGCGAGCGTAGCGCCGTCTTTCAGCCACGCGAGTGCGTCGGCCGCAGAGGCCTGTATGGAAGTCCGCTGCGTCATTCGGGCTGGATCCCGGCGTCCTTGATGCGCGCGCCCCATGCATCTAGCTGCACTTTGGCGTAGTCGGTGTGCTCGGCGAGGGTGTTCGTCTGCAGATCGAGGCCGGCAGCCGCGAAACGCTGCCTCACGTCGTCGCGCTGGCCCATTCTCACGATCTCAACGCTGAGGCGGTCCGCGATGTCCTTGGGGATACCCGCAGCCGCACCGATGCCGAGCCACACCTCTGGATCGAACTCGCCCATGCCCGATTCGGCGAGCGTCGGGACATCAGGCAGTTGGTTCGATCGCGTGCGTGACGTAATCGCGAGCGCACGCAGCTTGCCTGCCTTGACATGCGATGCCGCCACGGAGGGGTCTGCCATCATGAAGCGGGTCTGTCCGCCGATCAGATCGGTAACCGCGGGCGGCTGGCTCTTATAGGGCACACCCATCGTGCTCACCTTTCCAAGCGAGGAAAACGTGGCTGCCGCGACCTGAGAAGTGGATGAGCCATAGCCGTAGCTCAAACCGGGGTTTTTGCGCGCGTACTCGAGAAATTCCCTGACATTCTTCGCGGGCACGTCGGGATGCACCAGCAGCAGGAAAGGCACGTTGATGACGCGGCCTATGTGCACAAAGTCCTTGAGCGGGTCGTAAGGCATTTTCTTGAGGAGCCACGGGCCCGCGGAGTGGGTGGCCGAGGTCGTGAGCAACAGGGTGTGGCCGTCAGGAGCCGCCTTCGAGACGATTTCAACTCCAATCAGGCCGGCGCCCCCCGGCTTGTTGTCCACTACGAAAGTCCCACCGAGCGACTTGCGCATCTCGTCCGCGAAAACGCGTGCAACCATGTCACTCGCGCTACCTGGTGTGAACGGTACAACCACGCGCACCGGCTTGTCGCCCGGGTAGGTCTGCGCGCAGAGCACGAGCGGTACGGCGAAAGCCACACCAGCCAGCCAATGAACCAGTTTCTTCATGCATGTCTCCGTTGTACGGGGAAATCTGCTTATTCGGGCTGGATGCCTGCATCCTTGATGCGCTTGCCCCATGCGGCCAACTGGTCGCGCATGAACACTGCGTGATCGGGCATCGTGTTGGTCACGAGATCGAAGCCTACGGCCTGGAAGCGCTGCCGCACGTCCTCGCGCTGGCCCATCTTCATGATCTCGGAGCTGAGTTTTTCAGTGATGTCCCTCGGCAGGCCCCGCGGCGCACCTATGCCGATCCACACTTCGAGGTCGAACTCCGGCATCCCCGATTCGGCGAGTGTGGGCACTTCCGGGAACTGCGGAGAACGGTTACGCGACGTGATCGCGATTGCGCGCAGTTTGCCGGCCTTGATCTGCGGGCCGACCACCGAGAGGTCGCCCATCATGAAGCGGGTCTGACCGCCTATCAGATCGGTCACTGCGGGCGGCTGGCTCTTGTACGGCACATTGACTGTCTGGATCTTGGCCAGCGCGGAGAACGTGGCCGCGGCCACCTGCGAAGTGGCCGACCCGTGTCCGTATGCCAGGCCGGGATTCTGGCCTGCATAGTCGATAAATTCCTTGACCGACTTCGCAGGCACGTCGGGATGTACGACCAGCAGGAACGGCACCGTGATCACGCGCGCGATGTGCGTGAAATCCTTGATGGGGTCGTAGGTCACTTTCTTGGTGAGCCAGGGCCCTGCTGAGTTCTGTGCCGACGATGTTTGCAGCAGCGTGTAGCCATCGGGCGATGACTTGGCCGCCATCTCGGTGCCGATCTGTCCCGACGCACCCGGCTTGTTGTCGATGATGAACGTGCTTCCCATCGATTTGCGCAACTCGTCGGCCACCACCCGCGCGACGGTGTCGCCTCCGCTGCCCGGTGTGAACGGAACGATGATCTTCACTGGCTTGTCCGGATAGACCTGTGCACTCACCGCCAGCGGTATCGCCAACAGCACACCGACAGCCCATGCATGCAAATTCATAGTTTTGTCTCCTGATTTTTCTGTATACAGAATAAGATTCTATATACAATATTCACTCTATCAGACCAGCAAGTACCCCACAAGGGGGTGAGTGCCTAGACCCACCATGCCAAAAACGCCTTCGATCGACACGCCCTACATGGTCCCAGCCGTGAATCGGTCGATTCAGATACTCCGCTATCTCCAACGTAACAAGAAGGTCACGGTCACCGACGTGGCACATGCACTCGGTGTCGGACCGAGCACTTGCTACGCGATCCTCAAGACGCTCCAGCACCATAATTTCATCGCGTTCGACGAGCGCACCAAGACCTACAGTCTCGGACTGGCGCTACTCGAGCTCGGCGGATCAGTGAGTCGCGACTTCACCTCGGTGCACAAGGCACGATCACACCTTTCGACCTATGCCCGCGAGACTGGTCTCACAGTGTTTGTCGCGGCGCGCGCGAGCCACGAACATCTGCTCGTGGTAGACCGCGAGGAACCACCGGGCGACGTGCGCGTCGACATCGCAGTAGGCACGCGCTTCCGCATCACCGAGGGATTGAGCGGCCGCTGCTTCATGGCTTACTTGCCTGAGGAAGAATGCGATGCATTGATCGAATCCCTCGGGCTTCACCCCTTCGCAGGTCTTCCAGCACCCTCTCCGGCCATGTACCGCGCGCAGTTGCGCGCAACCAGGAAGGCCGGCTTCGTGACCCTGGTCGACCTTCCCCAGAGAGGATCGAATGGGGTGGCGGCGCCAATCTTCGACAGCGAGGGTCGCGTGCTCTTTGCTGTAGCGGCAATGGGACTCAGTCCATCGATCACCGGCAAGGCGATCAAGGAGACCGGCGCCACCCTGCGCCGTACCACAGACCTCATTACGCACAGTCTCAATGAAACAGCCACCTGAACGTGGGCAGAATCCCGAGTCCCGGGACGACGAAGTGTCTCGTCGTTGTCGACTTGCAGAGCCATACTCCGATGGCTATAGAGATCAGTATGTACAAAATGGCAACCCAGAGCACATCCGTCCTCACATCAATTCAGGCTGACTGGAATCGCGCCCTCCTCAGACCAGGAAACCGCCTTCACACATTGGTGTTCCGCGTTTTCGTACATTGTTCCAAATGCTGGAGGAGCGAAACCCTTTGCGTTGCTTGCAGAACAGGCATTGACAGTTCGCTACGCTGCGGACGTTCTAACGCATGGCAAGCAGCGACTGCCTGACTGCTTGTACGGCGGGAATGCCCAGCGCTTCGCGGCGAATGGCCAGTACCATCCGATCTTCTGGAAAAGGCACGCGCAAGCGCACCGGCTTCACCTTTCCCAAAGCCTCGTAGTAACGCACAGCGCTTCGAGGCGCGATGGTCACGAAGGAGGGGTTCTCCGCCATGATGGCGAAGCTTGCGTGAAAGGACGGTGATTCGATGACAGGAACGGGAGGCTGCATGCCCAGCCCCAGGAAGGCAACTTCAAACGCTTGCCGTGTGTACGTTCCCCGGGGCGCCACAATCCACGGTTGATCGATCAAGTCTTCCAGTCGGACGACCCGGCGGCTCGCCAGCTTTGAAGAAGGGGCGCACGCCGCCTCGTATGGATCGTTTTGCAAGAGCGAGATTTCGAAGCGCTCCATCCAACCCACCTCCTCACTCACTTCCAGGCGGCTGATCACCACATCCAGGGCACCGGAAACCAGATCCGCCATCAAGCCAGAGACGGAGGATTCGTGAAGATGGATGCGCGGAAGCGCATTCTGCTGTTCCAGTTGCAGCACCAAGTCGGGAAGGATGGAGATGCCGGCCAGGCGGAGGATGCCCATGCGTACCAGAGGGCGCTCTTGCATGGTGCTCAACTGCTCGTCCAATGCATGGAGCGCATGGATGGCGATTCGACCTCGTTCCAAAGCGCGTTGACCGGCTGCGGTCAGCACGCCACCTCGGGTGCTCCTGTCTACAAGAGACTGACGCAGCGCGATTTCCATTTCCTGCAAGAGTTTGGTGGCCCTGGGCTGGCTGATGCGCAGCGCCTCTGAAGCCGCGGTGAGTGAACCATGGCGCGCTATCAGATCAAGCAGCTTGAAATGCTTGAGCCGAAGGTGATCGGAACGCGAACGTTTGTCTGACTCAGTGTCGATGGTATCCATACTTCATTCGAATTCGGAATGGCTTCATTCTCAAATCATAGTATTCAGGAAACCAATGGTCCACCACAATTTGGCATCTTTCGACCCAAGCTAAAACCAAGGAGACGACCGTATGTCAGGCAAGAACAATGAGTTTGAACAGGGGTTCATGCAGAAACGAAGCACTTTGTTCAAGGTCTTGCTGGGTGCAGCCATCACAGTGTCAGGCTCAGTTGCGCTGGCCAATGAGCCCAACTATCCCGCCAAGCCGGTCCGGATGATCGTGAGCTACGCGGCAGGCAACGTCACCGATACCTTGGCTCGCATTGTGGGCGACGGCCTGGCCGCTCGATGGGGCCAACCGGTCACGATTGAAAACAAGCCGGGCTCCGGCGGAAGTCTGGGCGCACAGGTGGCAGTCAAGACACCGCCAGATGGTTACACGCTGCTGGTCTCGGCCATGGCCGCCATGGCCATCAACCCGCACGTGTATAGCAATGTCGGCTATGACGTACGAAAGGACTTTGTTCCCGTTGTGAGCATGGCTTACCCAGACATGATCATGGTGCTTACGCCCGGGTTGAAGATCGATTCACTTGCCAAGCTGGTGGAGTTCGGCAAGGCCAATCCTGCTGCCCTGAACTACGGGACCGCGGGCAACGGCACCGTACCGCACTTGAATATGGAGCAGCTGAAAGCGCGCAGCGGCTTGGTGGCGCAGCATGTTCCTTACAAGGCCGCGGCGGCCGTGCTGACGGATCTGATCGGAGGCAGGGTACAGATTCAGCAGGAAGCCTCTTCTGTGCTGCTTCCGCAAGTCAAGGCAGGCAAGGTCATTCCTGTCGCGGTGGGCTCTCAGGTACGCAGCAAGCAATTGCCCGACGTGCCTACCCTTTCAGAGCTGTATCCAGGGTTTGAACCGGTGACGCCATGGCTGGGCATTTTTGCCCCAGCAGGCACCTCGCCCGCGATCGTGGAAAAGATCAACCGCGATGTGCGTGAAATTCTTTCGCGCCCAGCGATTCAGAAGCAGCTTTCAGACAACGGACTCACGGTCTCCGACGGGCCGCAAAAGCAGTTTGAAGCCACCGTTCGAAAGGACTACGACCGGCTTGGCGCATTGGTGCAAAAAATGAACCTGAAGGTGGATTGAGCATGCAAGAAGCTTCTGTTGCCCAAGCGGGCACCGACTCGAGGCCAATGCCCCTGAAGGGCATCCGGGTGTTGGATCTGACTACAGTGTTGGCCGGGCCCTACTGCACTTATCAACTTGCGCTGCTAGGCGCTGAGGTCATCAAGCTGGAGAAACCTGGCGTAGGTGATTGGGCCAGGCAAGGTCATAGCGTACGCGGCATTCCAGAGCTGTCGGCCCAGTTTGTGGCCCAGAACGCTGGCAAGAAATCGATCGAGCTGGATCTGAAGTCTGCAGAGGGTTTGCAGCACGCCCTGGCGCTTGCAACAACTGCGGATGTGGTGGTGGAGAATTTTTCGCCGGGCGTTTCTGATCGGCTGGGCATTGGCTACGAGCACGTTCGCCAAGTGAAGCCCAACATCGTCTACTGTGCGATGTCCGGTTACGGCCAGGTAGGCGAGATGAGCCAACGGCCAGCCTATGACCATGTCATTCAGGCTGCCTCCGGCATCACCATGCTGACAGGTTCGCCGGAGTCAGTGCCTAACCGAATTGGTCCACCACTGGTCGACTATCTCGCGGGCATCTATGGTGCCTTTGCAGTGCTTGCGGCCCTGCGGGAACGTGACCGTACAGGCGCTTCGCAGTTCCTTGATGTCTCCATGCTGGACGCCGCTGTGGTCGCCATGGCATCCACCGTCTCGCTCTACGCCAACGCCGGAAAGATTCCGGTCGCCAATGGAAATACGGCAGCCAGCGGCAGCCCCATGTCCGGCATATTCCCCACGCGTGAAGGCTTGCTGTCCATGACTGCAAATCAGCACGGGCAGTTCGTTCGAGCCTTGCGCGTGCTGGAGCTTGAGGGACTGATGGAAGACCCGAGATTCCGTGAAGACGAGGCACGTCTGGCCCATGCGGCCGAACTCAGGGAAGTCCTTTCTCGCCGCCTGCTCGATAAGACTGCTCTGCAATGGGAAGAACTTTTATCAGCTGCACATGTTCCTGCAGCCAAGGTTCGCACCGTACCGGAGCTACTGGCCACAGAGCATTTGGTGCAGAGGGGAACCATCGCGCGGGTCAAGGATTCGGGTTCTGACGTCACGCTGGATGTTCCTTCCATCGGGTTTCGATGGAACGGCGCTGCCCTGGGCCCCTTGTCTGGCCCTCCCAGGCTAGGCGAGCACACGAGTACCGTACTCGGACGATTAGGCTGATCTGATAGGCTTTTCAAACGCGGTTGAATTCTTCAGCGCCGCGCGGTCAGGTCAACTGTGCCGGTGTGTGATTTCCGTGAAGCATTGAACAGCTAAGCAGGTCTGGGTCATGAATCAGCCGGGCAACTTGGCGCCCGGGGCGCGGCGGTTGGTTTCGTATAGCAGGCTTCGAAACCATTTGTTAGCGGGGTCGCTTTGCATACGGCGATGCCAATACTGCTGAACCTTGATTTGGGGCATCTTGAAGGGCAGATCAATCCTCTTCAGTTCTATGTGACGGCCGACTACGGTTGCGATGTCGTCTGGCACCGTCGCAATCAGATCGCTCCCTGGCAATAGGGCTACAAGGCTCATGTAGTGTGAGAGTTCGAGCGTCACGTGGCGATGCCATCCCTTGGTGTTCAGGAAGTGATCCAGTTCGTGCTCACGTCCATCAGGTCGGACAACGATGTGACGCGCCATGAGGTATTGGCGAAGTGTCAAGCGTTCCCCGGCAGAGTCGTTTCCCGCGCAAACGATACATGCATAGGAAGTCGTGAAGAGCGCTTGTTGGAAGAAGTTAGCTCTTTGTAAATCTGGGAAGAAGCCCACTGCGAGCTCGGCCTCGCCACGCTCGAGTGATTCCGCTGCCGCAGAACGAGGCTTCGCGAGCGCTCTCAATCGAACTTCGGGCGCCTCAAGACGCAATCGCTTCAGCAAGCCTGGAAGGAACGCTACCTCGCCAATGTCTGGCGTGAGGATCGTGAACGTCCTGTCAGCCAATGCGGGGTTGAACCCGGCTTGCTGAAGGATTTCGGACTGAATCGTCTGCACCACGCTTTGCACTACCGGCGCCAACTTGGTTGCAAGCGGCGTTGGCTCCATCCCAGAGCCAGTGCGGACGAACAAGGGATCGTTAAAGAGCTTGCGTAAACGCCCTAGCGCCCCACTGGTTGCCGGTTGGCTGAGTCCAACAGCTTCGGCGGTCTTGTTCACGCTGCGAAGGCGTGCCATCGCATCGAAGATGAGCAAGAGGTTGAGGTCGACGCTTTGAATATCCATGAAACGGATTTTACTAATTCGGCAAATCGTCTATACAACATGGGGAGCGATCCCTAACATCCGATGCGGAGACACGAATTGAGACACATCAAAACATCATCAGGTTGCTGCTGCGGCATCGACACCCACGCACACGTCGTGCCGGAAGACTTTCCGGCCTACATCGGTGCGGAGGTGCCGGCCGACTGGCCTTCGATGGCTGCGGCACAAGCATGCCATCGCAGCGTGATGATTTCGGGCAAGGTCTACCGGACTGTGTCCGATAAGTGCTGGGACACAGGAAAGCGACTTGTCGATCTTGAAGCGATGGGACTGGCACTACAAGTGGTGTCCCCTATGCCCGAACTCCTGTCTTACTGGATGAAGCCTGCGGCCGCAAAGCAATTGCTTCGATTCCTGAATGATCAGATCGCCGGCATGGTCAACGACGGCGGTGGAAGGATAGCCGGCTTGGGGGCCGTTCCGCTGCAGAACATCGATCTGGCCATGCGTGAGTTGGAATACTGCGTCAAGGTGCTGGGCTTCGATGGCATTGAAATTGGAAGCAACATCAATGGCGTGCCAGTCGGTGATCCAAAGTTCCACCCGTTCTTTGCAGCCTGCCAGGAGATGGGCGCCGCCGTCTTTGTCCATGCCATTCGCCCGGCCGGAATGGAGCGACTTGTTGGACCCGCCCAGTTGCAGCAGGTTCTCGCTTATCCCGGCGATGTAGGCCTTGCCGCCGCGTCGGTAATCACGAGTAATTTGATGGAGCGGTACCCCAGGTTGCGTCTTGCGTTCAGTCACGGCGGAGGGACATTGGCAATGCTGCTTCCCCGCCTGCAGCAGGGTTGGCAAGTCTTCCCCGCGCTCGCTGAGAGCATCGAGGCGGCACCGGTGGAACAGGCTCGCAAGTTCTTCTACGACACGCTGGTGTTCGACACACCGACGTTGCGTCACCTGGTTGACACGTTCGGCGCTACTCAACTGATGATCGGCACTGACTATCCGTTCAATTTTCACGACCGTAAGCCCGTTGAGCGCATCACTGAAGCAGGATTTGATAAAGGTACCACTATGAATCTGATCAAGCACAACGCTGAGCGCTTTCTCGCTCGCTTACTGGAGACAACGCAATGACTTCCCCTTGGATCGAGGGCTTGCGCAGTGTGGCGCTGAACGTCCCTGACCTCGTGAAGGCAGAGCAGTTCTACGTCAATATCTGGCACTTGGAGGTGGCCCATCGGAAGGAAAACGCCATCTACCTTCGGGGGAGCGGCGGCGACGACCATCTTCTAGCCCTCTACGCCGGAAGCGAGGTGCCGCAGGTGCGACAGGTGACGCTGCGGGCGCGCAGCGCCGAAGCCTTGGTGAAGGTGTCAGAGGCAGTCGAACGCGCGGGTGGCAGCATCGTTACGCCGGTGGGGCCATTGACGAAGAATCCCGCCGGGGGCACCGGTGTCACCGTACGCGATCCGCATGGGCGCATCTTCCAAGTGGTGCATGGCGATGCGCGCCACGAACCGCAGCCTCCGGTCAAAGACATACCGATTCGATTGACGCATGCGGTCCTGAACAGCCACGCCGTGGATGAAACACAGGCATTCATTGAGCAGGCCTTCGGCTTTCGGCTTGCGGACCGGACGGGAATCATGGCGTTCATGAACTGCGACCGTGATCATCACACCATCGCTATCGGCATCACTGATAACGATGCGCTCAATCACATCGCATTCTTGATGCCAGACATGGAGTCCGTGATGCGCGGGGGAGGCCGCATGAAGGATGCGGGCTTTCCCATTCAATGGGGGCCTGGCCGCCATGGTCCCGGCAACAACCTCTTCAACTACTTCATCGATCCGTTCGGGATCGTCATCGAATACACAGCTGATGTAGAGCAGATCGACGACTCCTACGTGCCACGCGGACCGTCCGACTGGAAATGGCCGGAGGGCCGTTATGACCAGTGGGGCATTTCACAGCCTCCCGGAGCACCGCTCAAAGAGGCTCAGCGCCGCGTCTTCTTTGCTTCCTGATTGAGAACTGATTCCATGAAATTCACAACCTATCTCCGCCACGGAGCTCCCCGCCTGGCCGTCATTGACGGTGCAAACATCGTCGACCTGAACGACGCGCAGCCGAATATTCCCGCAGACATTCGCCTGGCGTTGAAGTCCGGCATTGACTTGGATGCCGCGGCGCGTGCTGCCATTGTGGGCGAGGCTGCGCGCCAACCTATAGCTGGCGTCAAGCTCGCGCCCCTCGTTCCCGAACCAGGCAAGATCATTTGCCTTGGTCTCAACTACTTCGACCATGCCAAGGAAGGTGGTCGTGACAAACCCGAGTACCCCTGGTTCTTTTTTCGTGGCGCGTCTTCACAAGTCGCGCATGGCGAAGCGGGTTGGCTGCCGCAAGTTTCAAACAGATTCGACTATGAAGCCGAGCTCGCCGTCGTGATTGGCAAGACTGTACCGCGCCACACAAAGGAAGCTGACGCCCTGCAATACGTATTCGGCTACAGCTGCTACAACGACATGAGCGTGCGAGATTATCAAAAACGCACCCCGCAGTGGACCATTGGTAAGAACTTCGACCGCACCGGCGGCTTTGGCCCCGCTCTGGTTACTGCGGATGAACTGCCCGCCGGCGCTGTCGGCCTGCGTATCCAGAGTCGCTTGAACGGGCAGGTAATGCAAGACGCGAACACGAGCGACATGATCTTTACTGTCGCCGAGACTATCGCACTACTGGCGGATGTGCTGACGCTAGAACCCGGAGACGTCATTGTGATGGGTACGCCCGCAGGAGTGGGCCAGGCACGCACGCCGCCGGTTTGGATGAAAGCGGGTGACACGATCGAAATCGAGATCGACCATGTGGGCCTGTTGTCCAACCCGATCGTTGCTGAGCCCGCATGAGCAAAGAGATGATCTACGACGTTGCGATCGTGGGCTATGGACCGGCGGGCGCGGTCGCAGCTGGACTGCTGGGCCAGCAAGGTTTGAACGTCTACGTCTGCGAGAAGCTGCAGGAGGTGTACGCGATTCCGCGTGCTATCGCGATGGACCACGAGATCCTGCGTGTATTCCAGCAGCTGGGGGTGGTTGAAGCTGTGGCGCCATTCATGGAACCCTTCACAGACTCCGAGTATTTCGGCGTCGACGGGCAACTGATCAAAAGAATGACGATGCTGGCTGCGCCCTATCCGCAGGGCTTCACGCCGTCCAATGTGTTTACCCAACCTCCGGTAGAGGAGGTACTGCGCGCTCGCGTTTCGCAGCTGGCCAACGTTCATGTCGACCTGGGTGTTGAGATGACGCATGTTGATCCCGATGTCGACGGGGTCACGCTGAAAATCGACGAAGGTGGAAAGTCGAAGGTCGTTCGCGCCAAGTACCTGGTCGCATGCGACGGTGGCTCCAGTCCCGTGCGCACGCAGTTGAACATGCCGCTGGAAGATCTGGACTTCGATGAGCCTTGGCTGGTGGTAGATGTCCTGGTCAATGAACAAGGGTTGGCCAAGCTCCCCAAGACGAGTGTGCAGTATTGCGAACCGGAACGGCCCTGCACGATGGTGATCGGCCCGAAAAACCATCGGCGGTGGGAGATATCGCTCAGGCCAGACGAAGATCCGATGGAAGTCCAGAAGCCCGGGGAGACCTGGAAACTGCTCTCGCGTTGGTTAACTCCGCAAGACGGCGAGTTGTGGCGCCAGTCCAGTTACCGTTTTCACGCGCTGGTCGCTTCGGAGTGGCGCCAGGGTCGAGTGTTCCTGGCAGGAGATGCGGCGCATATGCAACCTCCCTTCCTTGGCCAGGGGATGTGCCAGGGAATCCGTGACGTCACCAATCTCAGCTGGAAGCTAGGTTCGGTGCTCCGAGGCGACGTGCAGGGCGATGTGGCCGAAGATCTGCTGGATAGCTATGGCATCGAGCGCAAAGCTCATGTGAGGGAACTCACCAGCCGCATCAAGCACGTCGGTGAAGTGATTTGTGAACGGGACCCCGTCAAGGCGCGAGAGCGCGACTCAAAGCTCTTGGCTGAGTGGGGTGGGGTCGTGAAAGACACTCCGCGGCAGGACATCATTCCGAAGCTGGAGACTGGATTGCTCTCTCGGGAGACATCGAATGCGCGCGGCACTTTGTTTCCTCAACCGTGGATTCATCAAGCGGGCGCTCCGCAACGAATGGATGCACTTGCAGGCAACGGCTGGCGGCTAGTGACGGCTTCGAGCGTGGAGCTTTCGTCTGCGCCCCAAGGTTTGCTGAACGTGTCAGTGATTTCGCTCCAAACGCCTGCGTACTCCGAGACCGAGGGGGTGGCCGCCGCTTGGTTCCGGCGTCATGAGTGTGTCGCGGCACTGGTGAGACCTGATAACTATGTGTTCGGCACTGCGGCTACTGAAGAAGAGTTAAGCAATTTGGTTGATGGGTGGCTAACGCGGATGACCAACTCGAAGGAGGTCGCTTGATTCCCATTGACGAAGGTGGTCGCCGGCATGGCGGCGCTGAACGCACCGACCTACTTTGAACCATTACCGCCCACCAATCTCGAGCAACACTGCTACCAGTTCACCGTCATCGGGATTGACTTCAAGCCAGGGTTGTTGGCAGCACTGTGCTGCGCATAGTTCGAAGAGCTAATGAATATTCAAGGAGACATCATGAAACGCCGTGACTTTACTCGTTGTGCAACCGCTCTAGCGATAGCCGCTACTGCGCCGGCAGCCTTCGGCCAGAATTGGCCGGATAAGACCGTAAAGCTGCTCCTGTCGCAGCCGGCAGGTTCGGGGGCCGATGCTATGGCACGAATGATTTCCGACCAACTCGCGAAGAAGTGGTCTCAGTCCATCGTGGTCGAGAACCGACCCGGAGGGCAGAACGTCATCGGTGCCCAAGCTGCGGCCAGGTCCCCCGCTGATGGATATACCTTTTACTTCGCTACCGCCGCGGCGCTTGTGACAAACCCCTACCTGATCAAAAACCTTCCCTACGATCCCCAGAAGGACTTCGTCCCCGTCGGCATGGTTGGCAAGGTTCCTTTCGTCCTCAGCGTGAATGCCGGCTCTCAGTTCAAAACGCTCGCTGACCTCGTTACCTATGCCAAAGCAAACCCGGGGCGACTTGCCGTCGCCAACGAAGGACCGAAGACCTTCGGTGGCATGATGACCCGTCTTCTAGCGTCGCAGCTCGGCATCCAGGTGAACTCGGTTTCGTACGTGTCGGTGGGTGCCGCCGTTACGGATACAGTGGGTGGACAAGTCGAGGTGCTGTTGAGCGACTTACCCTCCGCTGTCCAAATGATTCGCAGTGGAAAGCTGCGCCCGCTCGGGGTGACTACAGCCCAACGCGTCTCGGGCCTCGAGAACGTTCCATCGATCGCAGATACGTTGCCCGGTTTCGATTTCGCCGGTTGGCTTGTCATCGTGGCACCGGCGGGCACACCCACCGCGGTGGTGCAGCGCGCCAACCGGGATCTCGACGCTGTTTTGACGGACAAGGACATCGCCAGCCGCCTCCTGGCCATCGGCCCGATCACTGAAGGGGCGGGCACTGTGGACCAGACAGGCGCATTCCTGCGGCGTGAATATGAGCGCTGGGGTAGTGTCACCAAAGCCGTCGGCATCCTTCCGGAGTAATTTAATGCCCTTCCTCAAAAACACCTGGTACGTCGCGGCGTGGGCCGACGAAATCACACGAGCTTTGTTGGCCCGGCAGATACTGGGCGATCGAATCGTTCTCTACCGAAAACTGGATGGCAGCGCCGCGGCTGTAGCAGATCGTTGCCCGCATCGATTCGCCCCCCTGTCGATGGGCAAGCTCGTGGACGATACGATCGAATGTGCATACCACGGCTTGCGCTTCGATTGTTCCGGAAAGTGCACCTTCAACCCGCACGGAAATGGAATGGTGCCTCCTAAGGCGCTCGTACGAAGCTTTCCTGTGGCAGAACGCTACAAGCTTTTGTGGATCTGGATGGGCGAACCGGAAAAGGCTGACGAGAGTGCGATTCCGGAGTTCGACTTCCTGGTGGACCCCAAGTTCCAGAACGTGAAAGGCTACACGCTCGCTGAAGGCCACTATGAATTGATGACCGACAACATCATGGATCTCGGCCACATCGAGTTCCTGCACCCGGGCTTGCTGGGTAGCGAAGCAGTTCGCAAGGCAAAGACGGAGATCATCCAGCGCGGCAATACCGTTTTTTCCAATCGCCTCACTAGCGACGAGGTCCTGCCTCCAGTACTGCAGAAATGGTATGAGGCAGGCGAGCGCACCGTGCAACGCTGGTTGAATGTGCGCTGGGATCCGGGTGCGATCATGAAGCTGACGGTTGGCGTGCTTCCTGATGGCGAGCCTCAGGACAAGGCTCATGAAAGCCAGGGATGCCATCTCATGACCCCGGCCACCGAAACAACGACTCACTATTTCTGGGCGCAAGGGCGTAACTGGGGCACGTCGGATCCGGCGATGGACTCACTGCGGCTTGAATCCTTGCGCACGGCATTCGACACTCAGGACAAACCGATGATCGAGGCTGTCCAGCGAAATATGGGTACGACTGACCTGGATTCGCTCAGCCCTGTCATGTTGTCCTCGGACGGCGGACCCGTGCGTGCCCGCCGAGTCCTCAAATTGCTGATCGCGGAGGAAGCTAGGGCGGCGGCTCCGCTAAGCGTGGCGCAAGCCCCTATCGTGCGGGTCGGTTGAAGTGAACTTGCTTCAAGTCCGAGTTGCGGCCAAGAAGGTGGAGGCGCAAGACATCTGCTCATTCGAGCTGGTGGCGGCGCTACCTGGTCAAGAGCTGCCGGCTTTCGGTCCCGGGGCGCACATCGACGTGCATATTCCAGGGGGGGCGATACGGCAGTATTCGCTCTGGAATAGTCCCGCCGACACCGGTGTCTACCGCATCGGCGTTTTGCGCGAGGCTAATGGGCGAGGTGGATCTGTGGGCATGCACGACACAGTGCAGGAAGGCTCAACGCTTCAGATCGGGCTGCCGCGCAATCATTTCCCGCTCTCATCCTCCGGCAAACATAGTCTGTTACTGGCGGGCGGTATCGGGATTACGCCCATCCTGTGCATGGCCCAGTCGCTGGTCGAGGCGGGCCGAAGCTTCGAGTTGCATTATTGCAGCCGCTCGCATGCGCGCACGGCCTTCATGAATCGCCTGCATGCTCTCGGCCAGCGTTGCCGCCTGTATGTGGACGAAGACCCCGTCGGTGAGCGGTTTCGCATTGGTGAAGTGCTTTCCGCGCAACCCGCAGAAACCCACTTGTACACCTGTGGCCCCAAGGGCTTCATGGACGCGGTGCTGCAAGCTGCACGGGGGATGGATTGGAACGAAGACCGCCTCCATTACGAATTCTTTCAGACAGAGACCATCCCCGTCGAAGGTGACACGGCGTTCGATGTGCAGCTGATGCGATCGGGTCGCACGGTCCGCGTCGGTCATGCCCAGACGGTGGCTCATGCGTTGATGTCCGCGGGAGTCGACCTTCAGACTTCGTGCGAACAGGGGATCTGCGGCACTTGTGTAACCCGAGTGCTCGCAGGCATCCCCGACCACCGCGACTCGTTCCTGATGCCTGAGGAGCAGGCCGCCAACGATTGCTTCACGCCTTGTTGCTCGCGATCCCTTTCCCCCACGCTGGTGCTTGACCTGTAGACGCACCATTTCTTTCGCAAAAAAACCAGAACTCCAGGAGACAAAGACATGAAATTGTGGATAAAGCTTGCAGCAGCGCTTCTTAGCGGCGCCTGCACCGTCGCGAGTGCGCAAAACTTCCCTAACCGGCCTGTTCGCATCATTCTTGCCATCACGCCTGGTAGCGTTGCAGATGCCATTGCGCGATTCATGAGTCAGGATCTCACGGCGCGGCTCGGGCAACCCGTGGTCGTGGAAAACCGCGCCGGCGGCGGCGGTGCCGTGGCTGCGGAGGCTTGCAAGCAGGCGCCCGCTGACGGGCACACGCTTTGCATGCTGCACGTGTCGACCTTCTCGCTCAATCCGTTCACAATGCAGCGGCTGTCTTATGACCCGTTCAAGGATTTCAAGCCAGTGACGCGGATGTTCTTCATCAACGAAGCCTTGGTCGTGAGTCCTGCGGTCGCTGCCCGCTCGGTCGAGGAGCTGCGCAAGCTACTGGTGGCGAACTCGGGGAAGTTCAGCTATGCGACGTTGCAGCTGCCTGGTGCCGACTATTTTCAGGCTGGTTTGAGTGAACAGTGGGGTGCGCAAGTGATTGCCATTCCCTTCAAGGGAGGTGGCGAGGTCGTGACCGCTCTGCTGTCAGATCAAGTGAATATTGGGTACGCGGGCGCAGGTAACTTCGCAGAGCACGTCAAGGCCGGGAAGATTCGTATGTTGGCGGTAAATGCCGGCAGCCGTCTCAAGGAGTTCCCGAATGTACCCACGTTCGGAGAAGCGGGTATCAAGCCCTTCAAGATCAAGGCATGGTGGGGCATGTTTGCGCCCGCTGGCACTCCCGAGGAAATCGTGAACCGAGTGAACACCGAGCTGAGTCGGTCACTTGCTGACGCGAAAGTGCGCCAGTACGTTGAGGAGCGCTTCATGGAGTCGGCTGTGACTGCAAACCCTGCCGAGTTCGCCAGCTTCGTGCGCCAGGACTACGAGCGAGGCGGAGCACTGGTCGAAGAGATCAAGCGCGCTGCGGGGAACAAATGAGTAGCGGCGCTCTCGAGGTGGTCGCCACTTCTCCCGGATTCATGGTGACCAACGCTGCGGTGACAAGCAATGGTCGGCTATTCGGTGGCAGTCCACGCTGGAAGCCAGGCGGCACCCCCTGCGTTGCGGAGTTCCTGCCGGACGGCACTTGGCAACCCTTTCCGGGAGGAGCCTGGAACGAATGGGTTCCTGGGCAAGCTCCGCAGGAGGCCTTCGTGTGCGTCCACGGTCTCTACATAGACGAATCGGATCAGATGTGGGTTCTCGATGATGGAGCCCCCTTTCACTCGGACATCGTGCCGGGCGCACCGAAGGTCGTACAGGTCGACGTAACAAACGGCAGCATTGTGCGCATCTATCTCTTCGGTCCGGATCTCGCGCCGGAGGGTTCGATTCTGAGTCATGTTCGCGTCGATGCGACGCACCTGTATGTGACCGACTCTGCGTACGGGGCGCTAGTTGTCGTGGACAGAATCACCGGGCGCGGCCGTCGTCTCCTGGAAGGGGAGCCTTGTTCGCGGGCCGACCCTGAGGCGCGGCCAGTCATCCACGGGAAGCCAGTGCTCGATCCTCAGGGTCGTGTTCCCGTTCTGCATCTGTCGCATCTGGAGCTCTCGGACGATGGGGAATGGCTTTACTTCATGCCATTGTTCGGGCCCACCCTGAGGCGCGTTCCGGTAGCGGTTCTCCGTGATCCGGCGTTCAGCAGCAAGGATGTCGCTGCACGTGTCGAGGACGTTGCCACCGTGCCGGCCTGCGCCGGAATGCATCGAGACGGAAAGGGGGGCTTGATTCTATGTGCCGCCACAGACGGTTCGATTCTTCGCCTCAATGTCCAAGGTGACCTGGAGACCCTGTTGAGCGATGAGCGGATTAGTTTCCCGAATGAGGGCAGTGGCGTGCGCGATGGCGCTTTCTATTTCCCCAACTCCTACGCGCACCTAATAGGTCGTCCTTACGAAATTTTCAAGATGGTGATTGCATGACAGTCGAATTCAAAGATGCGCGTCGCGTCGCGTACAACCTGGATGGCAAGGGATACTCGGGCCAGATGGTGAGGGGTGGCAGCGGCGCATCCCTCAAGCCCGGCTTGCTGATGGCCCCCAATTTCTTCGGCGTGACGCAGGAGGCAGTCGAGCGTGCGCGCATGTTGGCTGGCGACCGCTATGTGGTCTTTGTTGTCGACATGCACGGCGACGGCCATCAGCCCACGGGGTTTCCTGAGGCAGAGGCGGGCGCGGCCATGTTCAAGGCTGACCCCGGGTTCACGCGCCGCCTGATGCGGGCTGGCCTGGAAGCTTTCATTTCAGCCGGAAGAGAAAACCAGCTCTTAGGTGAGCATGTTGCCGCCGTCGGCTTCTGCCTGGGTGGACGCAATGTGCTCGAACTGGCTCGCGCCGGTGCCGATCTCTGTGCCGCCGTTTCGATCCACGGCGAACTGCAGACGACAGAACCTGCGCAGTCCGGCCTCCTGAAGGCCGACATGCTAGCCATCCACGCCTCCAAGGATCCTCTCGTGCCTGGCGAGCAGCTCGGTGGCTTCAAGAGGGAAATGGATGGAGCAAATGCGCACTGGCGGCTCGTCGTGATGGGAGGGCAGCTGCACGCCTTTACTGACCCCGGCATCAACGTGCCGGACGTCGCGCGCTACAACGAACGCGCCTCACAGCAAAGCTACGCTCTACTGAACGCGTTCATAGACGAAGCGATCGCGGCGCGCAGCGAACCGGGGGTGTAGTCGTGGTCCTTGCACAACCCATCCAGCTCATCGTGCCCTACGTGGCCGGCGGCGGCAGCGACCAGCGAGCGCGTCTGGTAGGTCGTTATCTCGCGCAGTACCTCGGAGAGACGGTGGAGGTGGTTAACCGCACTGGGGCCGTTGCTGGCCACGAAGCTATTGCTAACGCACTCCCTGACGGGCGCACTATCGGCCAGATAAGTGGCGAGATTGGCATGATGCACTGGACGAAAGGGCTCACCGAGCTAACACCTGCGGATTACACGCCGCTGGCCGTGCCTTTCGTCGAGGCTGCAGCCATCCTGGTGCGGCACGATGCACCTTGGCAAAATCTTCAGGAGCTGATAGATGATTTCGCCAGAGGTTCATTGCGCGGATCAGGTGGTCCGGAATTCAGCGTTTGGAAGTTCGCGCTGGCCGGTCTATTGGATGCGGCTGGCCAAGACGCTTCTCGGCTTGAGTGGACTGAGACTCTCAGTGGGGAGCAGGGCATGGCGAAGGTGATTGCGGGTGAGGCGGACGTGGCGCCCATCACGCTCACAGACGCACGCGAATTCTTGCGAGCGAAGACAGCGCGCCCTTTGGCCAATATGGATCGGGCTCGCCATGCGGTCTTCCCTGATGTGCCAACCGTTCTTCAGGCGATTGGGGTCGACTGGTCGGTCGCGCACTGGAGAGGGTTAGTGGCGCCTAAGGGGCTATCGGCCGCGTTGCGTGACCGATATGTGTCTGCGCTGCGAAAAGTGGCTCAGGATGAAGAATTTCAGCGAGAAGCCGCCGCTTCTGCGTTCAATCTCGACTGGCGGTTCGGCGATGACTTCAAAGACTACATGGCGCAGGACGACGCCGTGTTCGGTCATCTCATCCGCATGCTTTCTTCCCGGGCAGCTCGCTGAGTATGTCCAGCATGCATGCTGTCCAGAGCGCCTGGTCGATAAAAGAGCTGCAACGCGCATGTGTCAGGCGCTTGCCTCGGCCCGTTCTCGATTTCTTCGAGGGTGGCGCCGAGGATGAAGAAACGCTATGTGCGAACAGACGAGCTTTCGAGCAAGTGCGTCTCGTGCCGCGCGCTTTCGTGGACGTGTCGAATATTCGTATTGGGGCGAATCTGATTGGAGCGGCAGCGACGATGCCAGTCGCAATCGCACCCATGGGTGCGATTGCGTATGGATGGCCGGACGGTGACATTGCACTTGCGAAAGCAGCTGCGGCAGCGGGCGTCCCGTACACGTTGTCGACCATGGCGTCCGTGTCTATCGAGCGCATGGCCCGCGAGGTCGGTGGTCGCTTGTGGTTCCAGGCGCATCTGCTGCAACCGAGGGAGCGGACGCTCCAACTGGTCGAACGGGCGCGCCGGGCAGGGTACGAGGCGCTGATGATCACGGCGGATTTACCCCGAGGCGGCAAGAGAGAACGGGATCTGCACAATGCCCTGACCATTCCGTTTCGGATGCGGGTTCGGCACCTGCCCCAGTTTGCAGCCCGTCCCGGCTGGTGTCTTCAGATGCTGCGCCACGGGACCCCTCGTTTGCCCGAGGCGCTTCAGGCGTCGGCTGTCTCTCAGGCAGGCTCTTCGATCGGCGCGGGGTTTGACCCGAGCTTTGATTGGGATGCATTGAGGACACTGCGCGAGGCATGGCCGGGGAAGCTAATTGTCAAGGGCATCCTTTGCGGCGAAGACGCGCAGACCGCAATAGGCATCGGCGTAGACGCAATCGTCGTTTCCAACCACGGAGGCAGGCAGCTCGATGGATGCATAGCCACAATGGATGCTCTGCCCGAGATTGCGCAGGTGGCGAGCGGCCGGGTGACAGTCTTTCTGGACGGCGGAGTGCGCCGAGGACGCGACGTACTGAAGGCGCTGTGCCGTGGCGCCGACGCAGTTCTTCTCGGACGCGACGTACTCTACGGGGTGTGCGCGAGCGGCCAAGCAGGTGCGGCGAAGTCGCTCCAGATTATCAGAGATGAACTTGTCGGTGCCATGCAGCTCTCGGGTAAGTCGGATATTTCGGCTTTGTGCATGTTCCCGCGAGACCCTTCGCTCTTGTGGCGAGATGCGTCCGCCAGCGACTTCTGACTGAGCGTCCAGGCAATGTGCATTGAGCCGCGGTGACCGGCGTCGCTCAGGCCTGGCCACGCCGGTCAACGCCGATCGCCCAGGTGTGGCACCTCCGTGAATTTACCCACGGAGCCGCGACGGCGACCACCGTGCCGGCGATCCGCCCTTTCAGGCAGTGGATGGGACTTGACCAGCGCATCCGCAGCATCGGTAAGCTTTGTCATGGCCATGTCGAAAGCTCTCAGCTCAACTTCGTTCAGTGTGGACAGCACGAGGTTGTTGAGGTGAACCGATTGAGGAAAGAACTCTGCGTGCAAAGTCCGACCGCGTGGCGTGATGTTGACCCAGGCGCGGCGACGATCATCCGGATCGACCACCCGCTCGAATAGCTTCTTGGTTACCAGATCGGAAACGTGCCGTGACACGCGCGGGCGTTCCAGGTGTGACCGTTCTGCCAGTTGAGAAGGCGACATGGCCCCGTGGTCCGCCAGGATGCAGATCAAGCGCCACTCACGCCTGGTGATGCCGTAGCGACCCTCGCAGATACGCGTTACCAGAGCCCCACTGCTGGCCAACAGGCGGTTAAGCCGGTAGTTCAGCAGGTCATCGACGGTGGCGGGTTGGGCAAAGGACATGGTTCGGATGATCAAGGAAGGTAGCCAACGCAGTGTGAACGGCCCCAACTTTCTTGGCAAGGGGCCCGAGTTAGTTGTATAGAAGAATTACCGCATTCAATCCTAGACTGGTTTCAGCGACCTACTCTGGAGCCTTTGAATGACGCAACAACTGCCCCCACAGGGCTTGAAAATCTCCGACTCCGAGGTGTTTGACCTCAACATGTCCTGGCGCGGCCTTCGCATCAATACGATGTGCAACGCGCTCTCTGACCCCGTCAACCGCGAAGCCTGCAAGGCCGATGAAGAGGCCTTCATGGCGCGTTTCGAGCTAACGGAGGCCGAGAAGGATCTGGTTCGTGCGCGCGACTTCGCCGGCTTGCTCGCCGCCGGAGGCAACATCTACTTTCTGATCAAGTTGGGCGTGGTCACGGGCAACGGGCTTTATAGGATGGGTGCTTCCATGCGTGGGGAAACACACGAGCAGTTTCTGGCCACCCGCAACGACAGTGGAGCGGTGTGATGGGCGGAAAGATCATCGCCGGCATCGGCACCTCCCACGTTCCGTCCATTGGCGGCGCCTACGACCGCGGCCGTACCCAGGAGCCAGCCTGGAAGCCATTGTTTGACGCCTACGTTCCGGTTCGGCAATGGCTCCAGGAGATCAAGCCTGACGTGGCCATCATGGTCTATAACGACCATGGCGCCGATTTCTTCTTCGACAAGTACCCCACCTTTGCCGTGGGGTGCGCCGACCAGTACGCCATTGCAGACGAAGGTTTCGGCACGCGGCCGCTGCCTGCTATTCCGGGCGACTTGGCGTTTTCTCAGCACCTTTGCCGCTCCTTGGTGTACGACGAGTTTGACATCACGGTGTGCCAGAAGATGGCCGTGGAGCACGGATTTCTGGTGCCCATGCACCTGTGCTTTGACCACACGGACACCTGGCCTGTGGCCTCGGTGCCGATTGCCGTCAACGTGCTGCAGCACCCGCTGCCTACCGCGCGCCGCTGCTTCCACCTAGGGCAGTCCATCCGTCGTGCAGTGGAAAGCTACGAGCGCGATTTGCGCGTGGCCATCATAGGCACCGGCGGCATGTCGCACCAGCTTACCGGCAAGCACTTTGGTGACATGCAGCGTGACAACGACCTGGATTTCCTCGACCGCATCGAGCATGACCCCGAGAGCCTGACGGGGCTCACGCATCAGACGCTGATGGAGAGGTTTGGCGTAGAGGGCATAGAGCTGATCATGTGGCTGGTGATGCGTGGCGCACTCTCAAATAACTTGAAGCAGATGCACCGCAACTACTACGCGCCCATGACCACGGGCATGGGCCTGATCACGCTAGAGGAGACCATTTGATGCGCACACAAGTCGGCATCATTGGCGCAGGTCCGTCGGGACTGATGCTCTCGCACATGCTGCACCTCGAAGGCATCGAATCCGTGATCATCGAGCGTTCTGCGCAAGAGCATGTGCAAAGCCGCCTGCGTGCAGGGGTGCTAGAGCAGGGAACTGTGGAGATGATGCGCTCGCTCGGCTTGGGAGAGCGCATTGGACAGTTTGGGCTGGAGCAGCACAGCATCGATTTCCGCTTTGGCGGGGAGTCGCACCCCATCAACTTCCACGAAGCCACGCAAGGGCGCAGCGCTTGGGTCTACCCGCAGCATGAGGTGGTGAAGGACTTGATGGCTGCGCGCACCGCGACCGACGCGCAGATGCTCTTCGAAACCCCTGTGACCGCTATAGATGGCATAGACGGACCGCGCCCGGTTGTACGTTACGAAAAGGACGGAGTACCCGGCGAACTGCACTGCGACTTCGTGGTCGGTTGCGACGGCTTCCGTGGTATCAGCCGACACGCCATTCCGGCGAACGGAAGCCTGGTGCACGAGCGCATCTACCCCTTCGGCTGGCTTGGCATTCTGGCAGACGCTGCACCCGCGACGAACGAAGTAACCTGGGGTTGCCACGAAGACGGGTTTGCGATGATGAGCATTCGCACCAAGTCGATCACGCGCCTGTACCTGCAGTGCGCACCCGATGAAAACCCGGACAACTGGTCCGACGACCGCATCTGGTCGGAGCTGCACAAACGGCTTGATGTACCCGGTCTGCCGCCGATCAACGAAGGCCGTATCACGCAGAAAGGCGTGACGGCCATGCGAAGCTTTCTCTTCGAACCCATGCAACACGGTCGCCTGTTCCTGGCCGGGGACGCGGCGCACATCGTGCCGCCCACGGGTGCCAAGGGCTTGAACTCGGCGATGGCCGACGTAAAGGTGCTGGCGCGCGCGCTTGAACAGCACTACAGGCGCAGCGCCGACGACCTGCTGGAGAGCTATTCGAGGACGTGTCTGAAGCGCATGTGGCTGGTGCAGCGATTCTCTGCAGGCCTGTGCACCATGGTGCACAGCTTCGACGGCGACAGCTCATTCATCAAGCGCCTGCAACGCGCCGATCTGGAGTACATGACGGGAACTCATGCCGGCCGCCTGCAATTTTCCGAGAATTTCACTGGTCTTCCGATCGACGCCTGAAGGAGCTTTCTCATGCCACACTTGAACACCTTTGCTTCTTCGCTGCGCCGAACTTTGCTGGCAAGCGCCGCTGCTGCCATGCTAGCAGCGGCGATGCCCATCACTGCGCTGGCCCAGGCGGGTGCCTGGCCTTCCAAGCCGGTACGCGTAATCGTCAATTTCCCGCCGGGCAGTTCACCTGATGTGCTGGCGCGGTCGATCTCGCAACCGCTGCAGCAGGCTCTGGGACAGCCCGTCATTGTTGAAAACCGCGCTGGCGCCAGCGGCATGATTGGCGCCGAAATCGTGGCCAAGGCCCCGGCAGACGGGTACACGCTGCTGATGACGGCGGGCAGTGTCATCACCACCAACCCGTTTATCTATAACTCGATTCCCTACGACACTGCGAAGGACCTCACCCCGGTGGCCGCAGTGGCGCGAATCGTGCTGTTTCTGGAAGCAAGAGCCAGTCTGCCGGTAAAGGACGTCAAGGAGTTCCTCGCCTACCTCAAGGCCAACCCGGGCAAGCTGAGCTACGCGTCCGCAGGCAATGCCACAGGGCTGCATCTGGCGGGCGAGATGCTCAAGAGCAGGGCAGGTGTGTTTGCGCTGCACGTGCCCTACCGGGGCTCAGCCCCCGCGCTGCAAGATCTTCTGGCTGGTCAGGTTGACTTTTTCTTCGATCCTGGAATAGGCCTCAATCACGTGCGTGCTGACAAGTTGCGCCTGTTGGCAGTGGCCGGCATGCAGCGTTCTGCGGCGTTCCCCAACGTGCCCACGTTGGATGAAGTCGGCCTTAAAGGCTTTGATGCCGGCCAGACGCACGGTTTCTATGCACCTGCGGGCACGCCTGCTACCGTGATTGAGCGTCTCAACCGCGAGATCAACCGCATCTTGGGGACGCCAGCGGTAAAAACTCAGATTGAAACGATAGGGGCCGAGGCCACACCTCTGACAGTGCATCAGTTCGCCGCTGTGATGAACGACGACAGCAAGCGCTATGCCGCGATCATTAAGGAGCGGAACATCAAGGCGGACTGACGTGCGCGACGCGGCCGGTTATGGCCTATCTACCGTTCCGTGAGCTCAGAATCCTGCGTAACGCTTTTTTACCACGATGCCACCGCACGCCATCTTTGAAGGTGAATGTGCTGTAGAAAATTTCTATCCCTGTGGAACGAGCATCGCGATGCAGGTTGGCATCTGGCTCCGGTGAGGGTATGGTCAAGCGCCGATTGAGCACCGCTGGACGGTCCTTGGCCAAGAGCGTTCGACCTGCGGCAATCGCCCGAAATCAGTATCGCTTGCATTTACCTCGGTGCGTGAATGTCGGGCTGCATCCAACACGCCGCGAACGTCTCCCAGACCGCGGCTCAGTCAAATGCCTACAAGAGGGGCGGCGCCGCATTGAGAGATCGCAGCCGCATGCACTTTCTCAGTGCACTCCATCTGAACACTGTCTGCTGCATAGCTTTGGTGCACTCCGCAAGTTTTCGCGTGCGATGGGGGTCGGGAAACTACTTGCTTGCCGTCCCTACGCGTTAAGGATATATTTAATGTATTGAGCACTACATTAAATGGTTGAGAGCGCCTTTCATGCATCCACTTACCAAGTTTTTCCTAATTTATTCATGGATTGATCCATACATTAATTAGTGAAAAGAACAGAATGAAGACCCCGGAACACGCTCTGTTAGATCGTCCAATGTCATTGCGTCATCTTCTCGCTCCACGCTCTATTGCGATCATTGGTGCTTCAGATCGTCCCGGATCCATAGGGGAGATCGTTATGAACTCGCTTAGGAGTCTGGAGTACGACGGTCCGGTTTTTCCCATCAATCCAAAGTATCCGACGTTGTTGGGCTACAACTGCTTCGCGTCGCTTGACGATTTGAGCGAAGTTCCGGATGTGACCGCGATTTGTCTTAATGGAGCTAGCGCTCTCCGCGAAATGACTCATCTCGCGAGGATTGGCGCAAGAGCTGCTGTGATGTATGACGGAGGGTTTGCGGAGGCGGGGGAAGAGGGTCAGCGGCAGCAGGAACAGTTGTTGTCCCTCGCACAGAAAGCCGGTATTGCCGTTTGCGGCCCCAACTGCATGGGTATCGTCAATCTGGTGGATGGCAGCTCAACCTACAAGCTGCCAATTCTGAACGGGCGAGCGCTCCGCGGAAACATCGGCCTGATCTCTCAGAGCGGTTCCATCACGATTGGACTTCTAAGTGACACGCGGCGCTTCGGATTCAGTCACGTGGTTTCAGCGGGCAACGAGGCAGTCGTGACAGCGGGAGACTACGTCAACTTCCTGGTGGACGACGAAAACACAGAGATCATTGCCCTGTTCCTGGAAGCGGTTCGCCATCCCGGAAAGTTCAAAGCGGCCCTGCTGAAAGCCGCCCGAGCTGGGAAGCCAGTAGTTGTCTTGAAAGTGGGCAATAGCCGAAGGGCCATGGAGGCGGTGGCCAGCCACACAGGCGGGCTCGCCGGAGAGGCGAGGGTCTTTTCCGAACTTCTCAAGAGCCTTGGCGCTATCGAAGTCACCTCGCTGGATGAAATGACGGAAATCCTCGCCGCGTTCCAGGCCAAAAGACTGCCCCATGGCGACCGCATCGCGGTAGTCACCGGGTCGGGTGGACACACTGAGCTGGTATTGGACACGGTCGATCGCGCTGCCTTGAATCTTCCCCCGATGCAAGCTCATGAACTCGAACTCATGCGTGCAGCGATTGGACACTTTGCGGGGGATGGAAACCCGCTTGATGCGTGGGGAGCGGGTGACGTCAGTACCAATCTCAGAATGGCACTGCAACATTTCTCGGCCTCGCCAGATTACGACGCCGTAGTTCTGTGCAACGAAAACAATGAGAACTCCGCCATTGGCAGGTCCGAGCTTGCGTGCACAGTATTCGCGCAGTCTGCGGCGATGTCCGAAAAACCTCACTACCTCCTCAACACCAGGCCGGGATTGATGCATTCCGGAAACCTGGAACTTTTGCGTGGTGCGGGTGCGGCGATGCTCGGTGGCGTGAGACAGGGACTCTCAGCCATTGATGCACTTGCACGCTGGAGCTGCAAGGATCTGCAGCCTACGGAGATGCCTGTGCACACGGGGCACAACGTATTGACCGCAATGGGCGCCAGAAAGATGGTGAACGAGTATGACGCGAAGGCGCTACTAAGGGAGTTCGGCGTCCCTTGCGTTCCCGAACTCCTCACCGATGAATTCAAGGCATGCCTTGAAGCTGCGGAGCGGTTTGGGTGGCCGGTGGTTCTTAAAGTGGCCTCTGATGAGATACCGCACAAGACAGAGGCCGGCCTTGTAGTCCTGAACATTCATGACAGCAGCGAACTCCAAAAAGCGTGGAACCTGCTGTGCGAGAGGTGCGTGGCGCTGCGCGTTTCTAGTGACCGCCTCCTCGTTCAGAAGATGGTCAGGGGCGGCATCGAGGTCTTCCTGGGCATCAAACGAGACCCCGCCTGGGGGCACGTGTTGGCCTTTGGGGTGGGCGGGATTCTGATCGAGCTCATCGATGAAGTTGAGTTGAGACTGATGCCGGCGAGCGAGGCCCAGGTCCGGCAGATGCTGACACTCGGCCGCGCTGGCAAGTTACTCCAGGGCTTTCGTGGGAAGCCTGCTGGCGATATTGAGGCCCTGGTCCATTGCACCTTGGCCGTATGCAAATTTGTTGTGGCCTGTGGAGATTCACTCGAAGAGATGGATTTGAACCCCATTCTGGTGCTTCCTCAGGGCCAAGGATGCCTGGTGGTTGACGCCTTGATCAAAGCGAATCCTTGAAAGGAAATTCCCAATGAGCACACTCGTCACTTACCACTGCGAGGACAAGGTCGGCGTAGTAACCCTTCGCCGTCCCGACAAACTGAACGCAATCAATGCTGCGTTGAAGGAGCAACTGATTGCCACGCTTGAGGGGGCAGACGCAGACGACGAAGCGAGCGTGGTCTTGCTGGAGGCGGAAGGACGTGCCTTTTCGGTGGGGTTTGACATTGTGGGTGCCGCCAGTGACGATGAAAGCGCGCACGACCCGTTTCGCTGGGAATCGATTCTGCGCAACAGCATGCGCATGGCCCTGGCCCCCTGGAGCATGAACAAGCCTGTGATCGCTGCGGTCCAAGGGTATGCACTTGGTGGGGGGTGCGAGCTTGCAATGATGTGTGACCTGACCATTGCTGCCGACGACGCCAAGTTTGGGGAGCCGGAAGTAAAGTTCTCTCATGTAGGTCCGGTGATGGTGATGCCCTGGATGATCGGCCTGAAACGCGCGCGAGAGTTGGTTTTCTTCGGTGATCTGATAGATGCGAAGACTGCGTTGGACTATGGAATGGTCAACAAAGTGGTTCCCGCAGCCGAACTTCCGGCCAAAGCTCGCATGTACGCCCAGCGCCTGGCACTGGTTTCTCCAGAAGCGTTGCGCTGGGCAAAGCGTTCAATCAACCGCGGAGCCGAAGTGGCTGGGATCCGCACCGCGATCGAAGCGGGAGTGGATAGCTACATCAGCCTCTATGCCGGACGGACCAAGGTGAACGATGAGTTTGCCGAACGCGTTCAGAAAGATGGTCTCAAAGCGGCGTTGGGATGGCGTGAAGGCCAATTCAAAGCATTCGACTTCAGCTGAACCACTTTTCCGGGCAGATATATGTTCAGTGCAATTCTCATTGAAGACGCCAACACAGGGCGTACCGTCCAGGTTCGCCAGCTTGATGACAGCCAGTTGCCAGAAGGGGACGTGACGGTCGATGTGCTCTACAGCACCTTGAACTACAAGGATGGGCTCGCCATCTCAGGGCGCGCGCCGGTCGTCCGCCGCTATCCCATGGTCCCTGGAATCGATCTGGTGGGTCAGATCAAATCTTCGGGAAGCTCGGAATTCAAACCTGGCCAACTGGTCCTGTTGAACGGCTGGGGAGTCGGGGAGAATCACTGGGGTGGCCTCTCGCAGAGGGCTCAGCTGTCCAGTAGGTGGTTGACGCCACTGCCTGCGGGCATCACACCGCGCCAGTCCATGGCCATCGGCACTGCTGGTTACACCGCCATGCTTTGCATCCTCGCACTTGAGCGAAATGGACTCCGACCTGAACACGGCGACGTGCTCGTCACTGGGGCATCGGGCGGCGTTGGCAGCTATGCCATCTCTTTGATGTCACAACTTGGCTACCGCGTCGTCGCCGCGACTGGCCGTCCAGAGGAAGCCGATTACCTCAAGCAACTGGGCGCGAGCGACATCCTGCACCGTGAGAGCTTGAGTCAGCCAGGCAAGCCACTTCAGCGTGAGTTGTGGGCTGCGGCGATCGATTCCGTTGGCGGAGTCATGCTGGCGAACGTATGTGCAGGCATCAAGGCCGATGGCGCCGTCGCGGCATGTGGGATGGCTGCTTCGCTTGATTTCCCTGGCTCTGTGGCGCCTTTCATTTTGCGCGGGATCAACTTGCTGGGTATCAACAGCGTGACACGTCCTGCTGCTGAGCGTGTGCAAGCCTGGAAACGGCTCGAAAGCGACATCAATCTCACCAGCCTTGACCTGATCACTGAAGAAATCTCGTTGGGTGAGGCGATTGGTGTTGCTGAGCAACTCATGAGAGGGCAAATACGCGGTCGCGTCGTGGTCGATGTCAATAGAGCATGAGTCCAATAAATTTCTGACTACCGAAAAGTAGAGCAAGCCCGAACTTCTACACCTTGGCTATTTCGTCATGCGTCTTTAACCTCAACCATCACGCGCATGTTTGCGCCAGAACAGGAGCCGGATATGTCCCCCAGAAAGATTTTCTTCGCGACAATGACCTTTCTCGTGGTGGCTTGTGCCCAAGCCGCCGACTGGAATCCAACGCGTCCGATCAAGATTACCGTGCCCTATGCTGCTGGCGGCTCTGCCGATGTGATCGCTCGAGTTTTGGCAGAACGGCTTCAGGCGCAACTCGGGCAACCCGTCATCATAGACAACAGGCCGGGTGCGGGAACGGTCATCGGCGCCACGGCGGTCGCGAAAGCCCCCGCAGACGGATACAACCTACTCTTTGCAACTTCAACGACATTGAGCATCGTGCCGCTGGTGCAAAAGCAAATTCCTTACTCGCCTTCCCAGTTCATGCCCGTGGCTGGAATCATGCTGATGCCTTTCATGCTCGACATCAATAAGGATCTTCCGGTGAACTCTCTGAAGGAACTGGTCGCCGCGTCTCGTGCCAAGCCTGGCGTCCTCAACTACGGCACGCTTGGCAATGGGAGCTCCAACCATGTGCTCGGCGCCTTGCTCTCCAAGGCCGCTGACGAATCGATGGTCTCCGTTCACTATGTGGGTGCTGCCCCCGCGTTAACGGCTCTTTCGCGGGGCGATATTCATGTCTACTTTGACGGTATCCCGACGTCGATCCACAAGGTGGCCAACGGCGAATATAAAGCGATTGCCGTGACCAGTAAGACCAGAGTGCCGGGTGCGCCCAATATCCCTACCGTGTATGAACAGGGGTTTCCGGAGCTGGGACTATCTGTGTGGTACGGACTGGTTGCACCCACCGGCACGCCTCAAAACGCAGTGGCAACGATCAACACCGCTGTCCGCTCTGCTGTTGCCGATACACGTGTTTCGGGACTCATCACACGCGACGGTTCCCAGCCACTGCAGCTCGACCCGCAGGCTTTCCAACAACTCATTGAACAGGACGCGGTTGGGTGGAGAGAAGCATTCTCCAAACTTAAGCTCAAGCTCGATTGATCTCCGATGTCGATAACGGACTTTCTATGAACGGTGCCGAGGCGCTTCTCCACACCTTGGTCAGAGGCGAGGTGAAAACCTGCTTTGGCAATCCTGGAACGAGTGAAGTTCATTTCGTGAAGGGCCTTGACGCTGTGCCCGCCATGCGTTGCGTTCTAGCATTGGCGGAAAACGTGGCCACAGGAGCGGCGGACGGGTTCTCGAGAATCTCCGGCGGCACCGCCGCAACACTGCTGCATTGCGGGCCCGGGCTTGCGAACGGACTCTCCAACTTGCACAACGCACAGAAAGCTGGCAGCTCGATTGTCAACATTGTGGGCGATCAGGCGCAGTTTCATTCGTACTTGAACCCTCCTCTGGCATCTGAGACGCAGAACTACGCACGCACCGTCTCGGCGTGGACACGGCAGTCGAAGTCTTCGCTCTCAGTAGGTGCAGATGCTGCCACCGCCATTGCTCAGGCAAGAAGCGGTGGTGGTGCCATCGCAAGCCTTATCCTGCCATCCGATGTCTGTTGGGGGCCGGGAGGAAGCATAGGTACGGTCGCTCCGTGCGCCCCCCCACCGCCCGTGCCATACCAAGTGGTCTCTGACGTCGCCAGCCTGGCACGCAAGGGCTCTTCAACCGCCTTTATTCTGGGCGATGGCGCCCTGTGCGGTGATTCTCTGCGCCTCGCGTCGGCTATTGCGAAGAAAACAGGTGCCCTCGTCTTGGCGCATAGCTTCATTGGCAGGGTGGAACGTGGGGGTGATCGGCCATCGATCGACCGCGTGCCTTACGCCGTGGCGCCTGCACAGAAGATGTTTGCTGGCATCCGAAATGTGGTTCTTGTTGGAGCCCAACGCCCGGTTTTTGCCTTCGCTGGCCCGGACGGCGTGAGCGGCCCGGAGGTACCCGGCACTTTGTTTAGCAATCTAGGGTCAGTGGGTGACGATCTGGAAAGCGCGCTGCGCGCTGTGTGCGCACAGCTCGGTTGCAAGTTCGTGGATTCTGAGTCCTCTTCCGGCTACGTACCTCTAGAGCGAGCACGTGGCGAGATTTCTCCCGCTGCGTTTGGGCAATCACTGGCAGCATTGATGCCTGAAGACTGCATCGTCGTAGACGAGGGCGTGACGTTCGGACGTTCAGCCTATGGAGCAACGCACAGCGCGCGACGCCACGATTGGCTTCAGTTAACGGGAGGTGCCATAGGATCCGGGTTACCGCTTGCGACAGGGGCAGCTGTTGCAGCGCCGCAGCGTCGCGTCGTTTCTCTCCAGGCTGATGGATCAGGTCTCTACACGGTGCAAGCTCTCTGGACGCAAGCGCGCGAGCGGCTGGATATCACAACCGTCGTGTTCTCGAACAAGAGGTACGAGATACTTTTCAATGAGATGAGGCGAATGGGGGTTGAGCCCGGAGCGAACGCGGAGAAGCTCTTCTCGCTTGAAAATCCCTCGCTTGACTGGGTACGCATCGCGCAGGGCTTCGGCGTAGAGGCGGCGAGAGCTTCCAACATGGACGAGTTCAATGATCTATTCCTCTACTCACTGAACTGCAGCGGACCATTCTTGATCGAATTGCAGATTCCCAACTGACGGGCCTGACATGCGGCTCGCCACTGGTATTGGCTAGCCTCATGATGCCGATTTTTTCTCCAGCACACGCATGACGGAGTCTGATGCGAAAGCAGTCCACTCCTTGTGCGCTTCATCGTCAAGCGCCTCGCCAAGAAATCTGGACAGTGTGTACCGGTTGGACACGAAAAAGTATCCCGAGGCCAGGATCATCAGGTAGATATGGCGAGCCTTGACGCCGCGTCTGAAAAGGCCTGCGCGTTGGCCTTCCGCGACTATATTTTCGATACGTGTCAAAACAGGGGAGACGGCGCCACCAGGCTCAAGCGGCCGGCTTTTGACCAGGTGCCGGCCCTTGTGCATGTTCTCGTTGTTGAGGAGAACAATGAGCTCGGGATGAGCCATGTAATACCCAAACACGAACTGAACGATCTTCGTGATGGCTTTCTTCGGATCTCCCAGATCAATCTCCAGGGCCTCTTCGGCAGCCCCCATGCGCTGGTACATTTCTTCGAGCGCGGCGTTGTAGAGGCCCTGCTTGTTGCCGAAGTAGTAATAGATCATTCGGTCAACAGACTTCGCCTCTTTAGAGATTTTCTCGATGCTCCCCGCGTCGTATCCATACTGCGAGAACACTTTGATCGCTGATTTCAAAATGGCGCTTCTCGTTTTCTGGCTCAACGGTTCTAGCTTGGGCCGCCCGCGCCCTGGCTTCTCGGGGATGGGGACAGGCGGTGATTTCTTGACGGTCACTTCGAAAGAGCTCCATGCTGCATGTTGACACGAGTGTGCCACGACGCAAACCATTCAGGGTACGCTTCATATCCTCGACATAGCGTTGCGTGACAAGACTCCCTTGGCGCGGACCACTACCGTCGCACCGAACTAAACCGTCTTGATGTTCAGCACGCAGGTCACAGTCCGAATCAATGATGAAACGCGCGCGGTTTGGAAGAGCAGCCAAAATGATGCAGCCATGCATGGTCCCATCGAGACGTTGGCTGCACTGGCCAATAAGCTGGCCAGCTATGGAGTGTCAATACCTTGAGGTTTGCGCGTCTTGGTTGGTAGCTTCACGGAACCTCAAGCCGTTTCCCGCGGCGATCGAGTCGTCTCAAACTTTGAGCCATTCGGAAGTGTGAAAATTAGCTTGAACTGAATTGCTGAGACTGAAGGAAGTCAGGGCGTGCGAGCTACCCAGCCTTTGAATGTCAGAGCACTGTAGAACATCTCAACGCACGTGAATCCGGCTTCGTGAAGCACAGCCGCATCCTCCTCGGGCGAGAGAACCGGTAGTTTTTCCTTGATCGCTGAGATGCTCGCGTCGGCCTGTGAAGTGGCGACTCCGGAAGCTTTTGCATACGCGGCATTTCGAAAAAGCCACTTGTCTTGATCGTTGCCGTGGTTGGGAAAGCTGTGGTGAGCAACCACCAGGGGCGCGCCAGGCTTGAGCCGAGTGCGGATGGCTTCCAGCGTTCTGCGGCGCTCGGCCGCAGGTAGAAAGTGCAGCGTCAACAGGCAGGTCGCCGCATCAAAGGGCCCACTGGGTGCGCTGTCGATATAGCCTTCATGCCACTGCACTCGGGAGCCCAACGGCCCCAGGGTGGTGCGGGCCAGGCGAAGCATTTCGGCAGATGGGTCCACGCCATCGAATCGCCAATGAGGCTGCATCTCTGCGAAGGCCTTCAGCTCAAGCCCTCCACCTGCACCGAGTACAAGCACGCGCGCTTGCGCAGAGGCCCGCTCGGCCAGCAACACGCAGGCCATCTTGTGCAGGTCTGCAAGGCCGGGAACAAGTTGTGCGGTCTTCTGGGCGTAACTGGACACAGCGGGTTGGTCAACGTGCGCACTCATGGAGATTTGAGGCTTGCCTGATCCAACTGGATTGTGTCTGGCCAAACCAAGGATCTGTGTATTTGCGCGCCCGCCATTGCGCCGTTGCCAACTGCCAGCGACACCGAGTGGGGTGCCCGAGCCACATCGCCGCAGGCGAACACGCCGGAAATGGAGGTCTTGCACTCTGCATCTGTGCGCACTTGAATTCCCATGGGCGTCTCTTCCAGGGCACAACCCAGGGCTTCTGCCAGGGGGCTGGCAGGTGAAGTGCGTGTTGCGGTGAACAGACCAGCGAAACGTTGCGTCCGTCCGTCGATCAGAACCACCTCAGCCGTCCCTTCTATCCTGTCGATGAGGGTCTCTTCGATCTCAACGCCACGTTGCTCCAATCTACCTCGAGTTAGATCGTCAACAGTCACCGCGCCGTTCGAGAAAAGCGTGACTTTCCCCCATTCAGTGAGAAGCTCCGCCTGATGGGTAGACAAGGGACTGGCGCCGATGATGCCGACTGGACCCTGGTCGAGTTCGTATCCATGACAGTAAGGGCAATGAAAAACCGATTGACCCCAGCGCTCCGCCAAACCCTTGACGGCGGGCAACTGGTCCGCCACACCTGTGGCGAGCAAGATGCGGCGTGCCTGGTGAGTTTCGCCTGTAGCAGTGGTGATACTGAAGCTGTCAACTTCGCCGGATAGACCAGAGATTTGGTCCTCAATCCATGCCAGTGTTGGGTAGCGTTCGAGTTGACTGCGCGCAGTCTTCGCAATTTCGCCGGGATTGACTCCGTCTTGGCTGAGAAATCCGTGTGAATGGCTGGCGAAGCGATTTCGCCTCTGTCCGCCGTCGATGACCAGCACGGTTTTTCGGGCTCGAAGTAGTTGAAGGGCTGCGGCCATCCCGGCGTAGCTGCCGCCTATGACGATGACGTCGTGTTTCATCCTCGGCTCCTGTTAGATCGCGCGGCCACGTGCCGACGCGAAAAGTCTTCGGCCAGATCGGCCAAGGTAATTTCCGAGAAACGCTTGAGCAGCAAGGCTTCAGCTTCTGCCAGCGTGCCTTCAAGCGCTGCATTCACCGCTTGTTCGACCAGACACTCCGGCGCATCGTTGTGGGAGCCAATGGCAAACATCGCAGGCTCTCCGAGTGTTTCGTGCAGTTGGCGCAAGGTAAGGGTAGAAAGGTCGGCCTGGATGCGCCATCCCCCAGCGTGGCCTCTGTCCGAGGTGACGATGCCTGCATCCCGCAGAGAGGCCATGGTGCGGCGGACAACGACCGGATTTGTGCTCAGGCATTGAGCCAGGAAGTCAGAAGTTACGGGTCCATCCTGCTCGGCCATGTGAAGCAGAGCATGCAGAACAGACGAAAGGCGGCTGTTGCGTTTCATGTAACTTATGATGTTTCATATTGGGCAAAATGTCAAGGAAAAACCCAACCGAATCGTTTCGATACTGAAATACGAGTGTCGGCAAGACGTGAGCGAGAGGGTGAACTGAGTGTGAACACGCCTTAGATGTCCAAGACCAGCGTGTCGCTGTGGGCCCGGGAAACGCACACCATCATCGTCCGGCCCGATTCCTTCTCCGCGTTGGACAGGACGTAGTCGCGGTGGTCCGGTACTCCGTCAAGTACGATGGTCTCGCAGGTGCGGCACATGCCTTCACGGCAAGAGCACGGCAGGTCATATCCGTTCTCCTGGAGAACGTCGAGAATGGATTTGCTCTCGGGCACCACCAGCAGCTTGTCACTGCGATGCAATTTCACCCTGAACACCGTGTCGACAACCTCATTGGAGCGAGCCACGGCTGGAGGTGCGAACCATTCGAAGTAGGCGGGACTATTTGGTTGACTGTTCGAATATTGCTCCACTGCGAGCATCACGGGCGTCGGGCCGCAGCAGTAGATCGGCACACCCGGCTGCACCGCGAATGACGGATCGGTAAAGTCGAAGAGTTTGCCAGCCTCGTCGTCGAAGTGCCATCGAACTCGTGTTCCGCCGATCGCACGGAGTTCGTCCTGAAACGCGGCATGCGCACGGGATCGCGCCAAGTAGAGCAAGCTCCAATCCCAACCCTGGCTTTCGCAGTAGCGGATCATCGACAGGATAGGTGTGATGCCAATGCCTCCCGCTACAAACTGGAATTTCCGGTGTTCGATCCTTAGCGAAAAGTTGTTGCGAGGTTCGCTGATATCGATGAATCCTCCTTCTTTCAGATCGGCATGCACACAAGACGATCCGCCTCGACTCGCCGCCGCCTTCGACACGGCAATCTCGTAAGCGCCAAGTTCCCGGCAGTCGTTGAGCAGCGAGTACTGGCGCAAGAGCCCATTGGGCAGGAATACGTCAATATGCGAGCCGGGTGTGAAAACTGGCAGGTTTTCGCCATCGGCTTTTCGCAACTTCAACCTGACTACGTCCTTGGCTGCCTCGACGCGTTCGGTGATAGAGACACGTATTTTGTTCATGACGAAAAACGGCTCAAGCCGTGACGGCCTCTTCCTTGATTCGCTTCTCGATCAGCCAACGTAGATGTGACAGCGGTGCATCGGCTGCGATGGCCTTCAGCGTGAACGAGGGGTCTGCATCGAGTACCTTTTGCTGGGTCTCAATCATGACCTTGTCCTCGTAGAAACCTTCCAGAATGCTGTCGTGCAACGAATGCGCTGTGCGTTCAATGTCCTTTGTCTGGTTGTGCATGTATATCCAGAAGAAGTGAGTTGTGCCGTCCGTTTCTGGTGTCATAGCCTGGAAATTGCGGAATTCAATAACCCCGTCGCGGTTGCCTTCCCGGATGCCGGTGCCGGCTGGCGAGAAGCCGGATTCCAGGAAGAAGTAACCCGGCACTTTCATCTGCGAGGTGTTCCAGCGATCTACTTTGGTCACTTTTCGTTCAATCTTCTTGACGAAAGGCGGTAAGTCCGTGTTCATATGCCATTTGGTCAGTCTGAAGCCGTCGTGCAGGCGCTCCATTGGGACTTGCTCGCTCTCATACGCATATTTTTCGGAACCGCCAAGCGTGTTGGGGTGTACGTAGGCGATGTGATTGAGGTCGGCCAGGTTGTCGGCGATTAACAAGTAGTTGGCGTCGTAGTGCAGATAGTCTGGAATACCATGCCATTGCGGGTTCTTCAGATAAGGGAAGTCCGGGATGGTCGACTCATCGGCCAGAGCCGGATCGCCCATCCAGATCCAGACCAGGCGACCGCCGTCCACGACTCGATAGCTCTTTACCTTCAGGTTTGGCGGGATACGCTCCTGCCCCGGGATCTGGATGCAGGCACCGGTGCCGTCGAAAAGAAGTCCATGGTACATGCAGCGCACGCAGTTCCCCTCAAGCCTACCCAGTGACAGCGGCGCCCCCCGGTGGCAGCAGCGATCTTCTATCGCCACGACGTTGTCATCGTGGCCACGGTACAGCAAGACCTTTTCATTGAGCAACGTGCGGCCTACCAGTGCGTTGTCTTTCAGTTCGTGGCTCCAGGCCGCCACGTACCAGCAATTTTTCATAAACATGTTGTCGTCTCCAGGGTGAATGAATGTCAAAGGGCCATCACGCCAATCGTGCAGCCGCAGGAAAAAGCGGGAATGGGTTCGTAGCACCAGATCTCGCCGGTTGAGCCGGCGGCGGCACCGGCGGCTGCGATGAACGTGCGGATCTCGTATCCACCTTGCCCGCCCTGGGCATAGGTTTCGTCGTCGGTGTAATCGAGCATCGCGGTGCGGTCGTTGCGCTTCCAGCGCTCCAGGAAGTCCCTGTCCCAGGCTTCGTTGATCGTGCCGGAATCGGGCGTGCACGGCCAATGTGAGATACCTCCCGTCCCGATCACCGCGATGCGTTCCGGCATCTTGTCCGCAGCGTGCCGAATTGCCTGGCCGAGCGCGTACACGCGGTGCAGTGGCGCCATGGGCGGAGCCTGGCAATTGATATTCACCGGGATGACTGGCAAGTCGTAGTCCGGTGTCAGGTGGTGCAAAGGCACCATGATTCCGTGGTCGAATTTCCATTCCTCGCAGTAGCTCACATCCACCTCTTGCATCACGCCGTCCAGCAGTTGACGCGATATCACGGGATTGCCGGGGATGTTTCGACGAGGAATCCGCAGCCAGTCCGGATCCTCGATTGGGCCCATATAGTTCTGCGCAATACCCATCGCGAACGAGGGCATGTTGTTCATGAAGAAGTTGGCGAAATGTTCGGCGCCAATAACGACGAGCGCGTCGGGTCGCGCATCACGCAGGGCGTTGCGCATGCGCTCATAGCCAGCCTTCAGGCGCGCGTACTGAGCTGAATCGGCACTCTCAGTGCGAGCGGTGATGCCCGGACCATGGCTGCATACGCCGGCAAAGACCAAGCTCATGGCCGATCTCCCTTCGCTGCATAGATACCCTCACGTACAGGGCCGTACATCCGGAGGCCATCTTCCATCGCGGCGATATAGGCGCTCCACTCGTAACCGCAGGACGCGGCGAAGTGCATCAGCAACTGACCATTGACTCCCAGCACGTACAGCAGGCCGACATTGGGGGTGCTGAAGGCGGCGGCTTCCTCCGCAGTCATTTCGTACTCGCTGGCAAAACCGCCGGGGTCAGCCTTGTACCGGGCCATCTCCGCTTCCTCGCGATTGATGACATAGATAGCCTTCTGCAGCGCGTATAGGGTCATTGGGCCTCCGAGAGAGCTTGAGCAAACGAGGGAGGCAACTCATACGCGCGCACTGCTCGCTCGCGAGCCAGTACCCTGCGCACTGCTGGACGCGCGAAGACGCGTTCCGCCAGAGCCGCATAGCGTGGCCGGTCTGGCAGCTTTGTCTGGATGCGCTCATCGAAACTCCATGTATAGAAAACGAATAAATAGGCATCGACGACGGAGAATTGGCCGCCCACCGCGTAATCCGAAGTGCCGAGCCGGTCCTCGACCTCCCGCAATACTTTCGCCAGCTTTTTCTTCGCGTGTTCGCGCACTGCGGCAATTGCATGCGGCTCATCGCCCGCATATGTCTGCGACCTGAAGATCGACCGGTAAGTCACGTGCATCGTGCCGGAGATCCAGTTCATCCACTCGTGCGCCCGGACGCGGGCCAGGGTCCCGGGCCGTGGGAGCAGGCCGCTTTCGGGCGCGAGATCGGCGATGTAGGTAAGGATGGCGTGCGACTCAGTCAGCACCGCGTCGCCGATCCCCAGAGCAGGTACGGCACCTGAAGGGTTGATCTTCAGATACGCAGGACTCATGTTTTCCTGCGCCCGAATGTCTACGGACACTGCCTCATATAGCAATCGCGATTCCTCGAGCGCGATGTGCGAGGCAAGCGAACACGCCTTTGGGCTGAAGTACAGCGTAAGCTTTGGCGGAAACGCCATTGATGTCGGATGTTGCATGCACTCGAGAATAGGCACATACCGCGCACGTCATGTCATCAATGTTTGATGACATGGACACTCGAATACCTGGTGCGGACCGATGAAAAACAGCGTCTCCATTCTCGTGTTGGGATTCGCTGCACGAGCGCTTGAATCCCGTCGTCGATGTGGGACAAGTCGCTGCGCAGACCTTGTGTTCTGAACTTATCCCTGATAGCTCAACAGGCCATGGACTGAGACCGTGCAACGGCCTGGGGTGCGAGCGAGTTCGACCTGACGCAGTTGGCCGTTTTTTTTTGGCGTGATGCCTAACGCGAGCGGTCTACATGAGCGATTGGCGCCGAACCCTTACGCTGCCACTCATTTCTGTCGTTCTATTTCCACGAGTCAGCAGCTCATGGAGTTGACGCACCGACCCTACCCCGAACTTCGCGTATGCGCGCCGGCTGTAGGTGATGACCGTGTTGACGCTCAGGCCTAGCTCGGTGCCGGTATCAGCCAACGTGCGACCACTCAATAAGTTGGAACAAACGTCTATTTCTCGTGCTGAAAGGGGAGCGTCAATGTTGTGATCCAGAGCCTCACGCCAGTGAGCCAAAGGTATGTGATGCGGCAACGTGAGCTTGGCATGAATTTCCACGAAAGACAGCAGCAGCGCCGCACCAGCGGTAAGTGCTTCCAGCTCGGACGGTGTGAAACGGCCAGTGCTCTCGTCGCGGTAGCAGCGCAGCAACGCTACCGTTCCATCGCCATGTTGCCTGGACATGGTGAGGCGATCTTCGATGCCCGTGTGCTCGTAACACGCGATGCGGTACTTCGGATTGACCACTTCGTCTCGCGTTCGGTAGCTCAAGCGAACCGGAGCGGCGCATCCTCCTTTCGGAACGAGGGACAACTCGTCGGCAAAATCGTGCAGGTGCATGCCGTCCATGTAACGCAACGCAGCGCGTGCGCCGTTCGCATGCGCGACCTGGCTCGCCGTCCCGAGAAGACGCAGTTCAGTGCGTTGCAGGCGCACCAACAGGGCGCAGTGATCAACCCTGGCAAAGTGGTTCAGTGCTTCTAACGTGGCACGTGAGCAAGCAGGCTCGCCGAGTGATCGAGCCAGTGATTCGATGCACGGAACGGGCACCTGCGCATTGGAGTCACGGCTCTCAGCGATCCAGATATCCACCGATTTTCCTCCGCTACGGCCTGCAATAAGATCTGGCCGACCTACGAGGTATGGGAGCAGGCCGTGACGATCGCTGTGAGGTGGTTTTTCTACTCAATGAATGTGCTGCGGAGTGGATTCCTGGGCAGGTCACGATTCAGCCGTAATGTTGCGCTCTACCGCAATCCTTTTCCACTTCACAAGCTCCGAGCGCACAAACTTATCCATGGCCTCAGGCGTTCCTCCTGTTGGAGTGACATACAGATCCTGGAAGCGCTCGCGCAAGGTCACGAGTTGGACTGCCGCGTTGATTTCGCGATTCAAGGCATTGATGACAGGCGCCGGGGTTCCGGCGGGGGCGGCGACCGCACTCCAGGTGAGTGCCTCGTAACCCGGAATTGTCTCGCCTATCGTTGGGGTTTTGGGTAGTCCAGGCAACCGTTCCTTGGATGTCACCGCGAGCGGAATCAGTTGTCCTGATTTAATGAAGCGGATGCCGGATTGCAAACCGTCGATCACAAGGTCCACGTGTCCTGCAATCGCGTCGGTGACCGGGCCGTTGCCGCCTTTGTATGCCGCATGCAGTATGCTGACCTGTGCCATGCTCTTGAACAGTTCACCAGCGACATGGAGTGAGGTTCCAACGCCTCCCGTTGCATAAACCAGCGAGTCTGGCGCCGCCTTGGCAAGCGCAATGAGCTCAGTCAAAGACTTCACACGACCCTCGGGCCTTGCCATGAAGACGAGAGGAGCCTGCCCGACGAGCGCGACGGATGCGAAATCACGCACGGGGTCAAATCCAAGACGCTTGTAGATTGCCGGATTGATACCGTGGGTTGCAGCTTGTGCCCAGAATAGGTTGTAGCCGTCGGGCGCAGACTTCGCAGCGTTCTCTGCACCAATATTGCCTCCGGCGCCGGCGCGGTTTTCTACTACAACAACTTGTCCTAGACGGCGTGAGAGTTGATCTGCTAGCAGTCGCGCCAAAACATCGTTGGCGCCGCCCGATCCGAAGGGTACGACCAGCCGAAGCGGTTTGGCCGGAAAGGTGTCCGCGCTCCAAACCGGCGTCTGGACTGCTAACGCCATGAGGCCCGCGGTGAGGCTTCGGCGGCGGTGAGATATGTGGGTCATGCTTGTCTCCTATTTGTATGCGGCACTTGTTGGACGCTTTGATAGATACGGATTCTTCGACAGCTCCGGGAGTTGCGCAATGCACTGAGGGGAATTTGGTCCATGAATCCGATTCATCTTGTGGACAATAGGGCTCCGCGAAAGGCAAGATGGCGCACGATGGAAAACCACAACCGATCACTGGTCAGCATTCAACAGCTTCGCTGCTTTGAATCTATCTATCGGCTTCGAAGCATCACTCGTGCGGCGTCAGAGCTGGGCCTCACGCAACCCGCGCTGTCTAAGGCGCTCGCTTCCCTCCGCACCGAGTTTCGAGATCAACTTTTCGTCCGAACGCCCTCACACATGGAGGCAACCACCCAAGCGGACCGGATGATCCAGTCAGTGCGGAAAGCATTGCACATTGTCGATGTCGATCTGCGCGCGGGAACAACCTTTGATCCCCGGGTAGCGCGACGCGGCTTCACGCTCTGTTGCTCTGATCTCGGAACCCTTGTATTGGCACCGTCCTTGCTGGCTTACTTCCGAGCCAATGCTCCACATGTTCGCCTTCGGGTCGTTCCGCCGGTTCAGATTGACATGGCGCTAGGGCTGGCGCAAGGCGAAATTGATCTTGTGATCGGGGCATTCCCCGAGCTCAGCAGTGATGTCTACCAGCAAGTTCTTTTTAGCGATACCTACTCATGTTTGGTGAGCGCTCAACACCCGCGGATTGGAAAGGCTATCACCTTGGAGCAGTTTGTGTCGGAATACCACGTGGTGGCGTCTGCGACCCGGTCGGGCCATCAGCACAGCGCGGTGGAGCGGCGGATTATTGAGTTGTGCGGCGCCGACGGGATTGCGGTTCGCGTTCCGAGCTTTCTGGAGGCGCCACCCTTGGTGGAGCGAACAGACTTTCTGCTCACGATGCCTACCGTCAGCGCGAAGCATTTTGCGCGTCCTCGTGTTCTTCGCTTGGTAGATTGCCCGCTTGATATTCGGCCGCTCGAGGTCCGACAGTATTGGCATCAACGAACTCATCATGACAGTGCCCACCTCTGGCTAAGGACGCTTGTATTTGAATTGTTTGGTCGGTCGCGTGCCTCGAACGGCCTTCCCTTCTCCAACTAGTGCCCCGGCTCTTCAAGAAAGCCGACTCTGGCCCTCGCCGGCCCACTGCGAAACCGGGATCGCTAGAGCGTCCTTGATGGCTATTTCAGTCGAAATAAGAATCTGCCCCTTATTTGATGGCAAACGGTGGGAACCGAATGAAGCGGTGCTCTCTTAGTTGATGCGGACGGTCATTCCCATCGGGCATCTCTCAGGGGTCGCAGAAGCGTTAATATTTAGGTATTAATTTGATAATAAGGGTGGCAAGTAGAGGGTGGCCGATCGAATGAACCCCGCTCTCAGGGGTGTGGGTGCCACCCGTCATCGCGCAGAGGGACAATGATCCCTATTTCTTTTTTGACATGCGCTACGGGCCTGCGGTCCAGCGGTGACAATACGAATACCCTCCGTGGGCTACGCGGGATGCCAAAGGGCGATGGACCCAAGCGCTCCCTCAGGATGTTTACAAACAACAGAGACAAAAGCGAAGCAGACAGACCATGACGATGCTAGAGACCAAACTCAACGCCCGTTCCACGGAATTTCAGGCCAACTCCACTGCGATGCGCGCTTTGGTAGAAGACCTGAAAGAGCAGGTTGCGAAAATGGCCGAAGGAGGCGGAGAGGCCGCGCGCAAGAAGCACACGGATCGCGGCAAGTTGCTGCCTCGTGTTCGGGTACAGACCTTGTTGGATCCAGGCACACCCTTTCTGGAAATTGCGCCGCTGGCGGCCATGGGCATGTACGGTGGGGATGCGCCTTCCGCAGGCATTGTGGCGGGCATTGGCCGCGTCAGCGGAGTCGACTGCATGATCGTCTGTAACGACGCCACGGTCAAAGGCGGGACCTACTACCCCATGACCGTCAAAAAGCATCTGCGAGCGCAGGAAATTGCAGATGCCAACCGGTTGCCCTGTATCTATCTGGTGGACTCCGGGGGCGCCAACTTGCCTCAGCAGGACGACGTCTTCCCTGACCGCGATCATTTCGGTCGGATCTTTTATAACCAGGCCAACATGAGCGCCAAGGGGATTGCTCAGATCGCTGTCGTCATGGGCAGTTGTACTGCAGGCGGCGCCTACGTGCCGGCCATGAGTGACGAAAGCATCATCGTCAAGAACCAGGGCACCATCTTTCTGGGTGGTCCTCCTCTGGTGAAGGCTGCGACGGGCGAAGAGGTCACGGCCGAAGATCTGGGCGGTGGGGACGTTCATACGCGTCTTTCCGGCGTGGCGGATCACCTGGCGCAAAACGACATGCATGCGCTTGCGCTGGCGCGTGAGATCGTGTCGCACCTGAACCGCAAGAAAGAGCCTGCTGGCGATCTACGCATCCCAGTGGCGCCCAAGTACGCCGCGGAAGAACTCTATGGCGTGATTCCTACGGACACACGCAAGCCGTTCGATGTGCGGGAGATCATTGCCCGAATCGTGGACGGTTCGGAGTTCCATGAATTCAAGGCGCGCTTTGGCGCCAGCCTGGTGTGCGGCTTTGCGCATATCGAAGGCATGCCGGTCGGCATCGTTGCCAACAACGGCATCTTGTTTTCTGAGAGCGCCCAAAAAGGCGCCCACTTTATTGAGCTCTGCGGCCAGCGCAAGATTCCGTTGGTTTTCCTGCAGAACATCACAGGCTTCATGGTGGGCCGCAAGTACGAAAACGAAGGCATTGCGCGCCACGGCGCCAAGCTGGTGACGGCGGTGGCGACCGTGAACGTCCCCAAGTTCACCGTGATCATTGGCGGTAGCTTTGGTGCTGGCAACTACGGCATGTGCGGCAGAGCCTATTCACCGCGTTTCCTGTGGATGTGGCCGAACGCCCGTATCAGCGTGATGGGGGGCGAGCAAGCTGCCGGCGTACTGGCCACCGTCAAGCGAGACGGCATAGAGGCCAAGGGCGGGCAGTGGAGTGCCGAGGAAGAGGAGGCTTTCAAGGCCCCGGTTCGCCAGCAGTATGAAACCCAGGGACATCCTTACTACGCCAGCGCCCGGCTTTGGGACGATGGCGTCATTGACCCCGCAGATACGCGCCGGATGCTGGCGCTGGGCCTGTCTGCTGCACAGAACGCGCCGATAGAAGACTTGAAATTCGGTATTTTCCGCATGTAGCCATGCCGTCCTGGCCACAGCACTTTTCCACTCTGGCTCGCTATAACGTGTGGGCCACCCGGCGCTTGCTGGCCGCGGTAGGCGATTTGCCTGAAGAAGCCTATCGGCGTGACGTGGGCCTGTTCTTCAAAAGCATCCACGGCACGCTCAATCATTTGCTGGTGGGAGAACACCATCTCTGGTTTGTGCGGTTCTCGGAAGGCACTTCACCTCGCTTGTCCCTGGATGCTGAACTGGAGTCTGACCGCCAGAAGCTGGAGCAGCGTTTGGTAGAAGGTGCGGAGCGCTGGCAGGCTTTGATCCAGAGTTGGCCGCTGGAGCGTTTCGACGGTGAACTGAGCTATATCACCATGCGTGGCCAACCTGCAAATCTTCCTTTTTGCGCCACTTTGGCGCACGTTTTCAATCATGGAACGCATCACCGTGGCCAGGTCACGGCGGCGCTTACCGCACTGGGCCGAACAATCACTGAGCTCGACCTCGTTTATATGCTGCAAGAGGAATCCAAAAGGTCATGACCAATTCTGCTATTCGTACATCCGTTCAGAATCAGATCGCTACGGTGGTGCTCAGCCGGCCTGAGCTTAGAAATGCATTCAACGACGAAGTGATTGCGGACCTGACCCATGCGTTTTCGACCCTGGGTGAAGATCCACAGGTGCGCGCGATCGTGCTCATGGCGGAGGGGCCGGCATTTTGCGCGGGCGCGGACCTCAACTGGATGCGCCGCATGGCCGACTATTCCCAGGACGAGAACGAACGCGACGCCGAGAAGCTGGCTTTCATGATGCGCACTATCTATGAGTGTCCAAAACCCACTATTGCACGCGTGCAAGGCGATGTCTATGCGGGCGGCATGGGTTTGGTGGCCGCCTGCGATGTGGCGGTCAGCATTGATACAGCCCACTACTGTCTCAGCGAGGTCAAGCTCGGCCTGACGCCAGCCACCATCAGTCCTTATGTCATACGGGCCATGGGGCCTAGAGCCGCCCACCGTTATTTCTTGACCGCTGAACGCTTTGATGCGCAGCAGGCACTGCGCCTGGGTTTTGTGCATGAGGTGGTACCTGCCGATCAACTCAATGAGGTCGTGAGCACATGGGTGAACGCATTCCTGGCGGCTGGCCCCAATGCACTGAAGGAATGCAAGAAGCTGGTGCAATACGTGGCCGACCGGGACATCACTCGCCTGCTCATTGATCACACTGTAAAAGCCATCGCCGACATTCGGTCCTCGGACGAAGGCAAGGAAGGCATACAGAGTTTTTTGAACAAGACCAAGCCTGGCTGGCTGGTGTCTTGAGAAGGCATCGGTGGGACACCGTTGTAGACACACGTAGAGGCACAGGCGCGTCGTCATATGCAAGAACTCTTCCAGCAGATCGTGCAGTGGTTGCACAGCATGGGTATTCATCCGAACCAGGAGACCGCCCAGGCTATTGGTGAGGCCGTCGGGCAGGCTGGCACCGCCGTGGGCGGGGCGGTGGCGCCTGTGGTGGCCAAGATGGACATGGCTTCGCTCATGGCCTTGGCTGCAGCGCTTGGATGGGCGAGCGGATTCAGGCTTTATGCGGTGGTGTTTCTGACGGGGGCCATGGGTTATGCAGGGTGGATTCCGCTTCCTTCGGGCTTGAATATTCTCGCGCACCCTGCCGTCATGGCCGCCAGTGGTTTCATGCTTCTGGTTGAGTTTTTTGCTGACAAGATTCCGTGGGTGGACAGCGTTTGGGATTCGATCAACAGCGTGATCCGGATCCCCGGCGGCGCGCTTCTGGCAGCGGGTGTTTTTGGTGCCGATTCGGCCACCATGGGCTTGGTGGCTGGTTTGCTTGGCGGAGGCCTGGCTGCTACCTCCTTTGCGACCAAAGCCACCACACGCGCCGCGATCAACACTTCACCAGAACCCTTTTCCAACTGGCTGGCATCTTTCTTCGAGGACGGGCTGGTGGTGCTGGTGATGTGGTTGGCCACCACGCACCCGGTGGCCTTTGGCGTTGCGCTGGTGGTGATGCTGCTGGTTTCCGCACTCCTGCTGGTGGTGCTTTACAAATTTCTATTGACGGTCGTGGTCAAGCTGCGCCGCCTTTTTGGCAGAACATCGTTCGAATCAAATAGTGCCTGAGTGGCGCTGACAACCTGGGGAGACAACACTTTGTTTGACAAGATACTGATCGCCAACCGTGGCGAAATCGCTTGCCGCGTAGCTGCCACAGCGCGCCGCATGGGCGTAAAGACCGTGGCTGTCTATTCAGATGCCGACGCGCACGCGAAGCATGTGTCAGCGTGTGATGAGGCAGTGCATATTGGCGCCAGTTCTCCCAAGGAGAGCTATCTGCAGTGGCAACGGATCCTGGATGCGGCCAAGGCCACAGGCGCGCAAGCCGTTCACCCTGGTTATGGTTTCCTGAGTGAAAATGAGGAGTTCGCGCAGGCGTGTGCGGACAATGGCCTGGTGTTCATTGGCCCTCCTGCTTCGGCGATCAAAGCCATGGGTCTGAAGGCCGAATCCAAGCGACTTATGGAGTCAGCCAGCGTACCTTTGGTGCCTGGCTATCACGGCGCAGGCCAAGACCCTGAAATGCTGCACAAGGAGGCTGATCGCATTGGCTATCCGGTTCTGATCAAGGCCAGCGCAGGGGGTGGCGGCAAGGGCATGCGTGCGGTCCAGAAGACAGAGGAGTTCGCTGCAGCGCTGGAGTCCTGCAAGCGTGAGGCCATCAACAGCTTTGGTGATGATGCCGTCCTGATCGAAAAGTACGTCCAGCGCCCCCGCCACATCGAAATCCAGGTATTCGGTGACGCACACGGCAACTACGTCTATCTCTTCGAGCGCGATTGCTCCGTGCAGCGTCGGCATCAAAAAGTGCTGGAAGAAGCGCCTGCACCTGGCATGCCGGAGAGCATTCGTGCCGCCATGGGCGAAGCAGCCGTCAATGCGGCGCGCGCGGTGAATTATGTGGGCGCCGGCACGGTGGAGTTCATCGTGGAGCAACCGGGTGGCTATGAGCGGCCAGACCAGATGAAGTTCTACTTCATGGAGATGAACACACGGCTGCAGGTAGAGCATCCGGTCACGGAGGCCATCACCGGCCTTGACCTGGTCGAATGGCAACTGCGGGTAGCCAGCGGCGAACCCCTGCCTCTGGAGCAAGATGACCTGCTTATCGAAGGCCATGCTATCGAAGCTCGCATTTGCGCTGAAAATCCAGACAAGAACTTCCTGCCCGCCACAGGTACCTTGAAGATCTATCGCAAGCCCGCGCATGCGAGCTTTGAGATTGATGTGGTGCGTGTGGACGATGGTGTGCGCGAGGGCGATGTCATCAGCCCGTTCTATGACTCCATGATCGCCAAACTCATCGTCTGGGGCGAAACGCGTCAGGAGGCACTGGCCAAGCTGGACGCAGCACTGGCCGCTACGCACATTGCAGGCTTGCAGACCAATGTGCAGTTTTTGCGTCACGTTCTGGCCTCCGAATCTTTCAGCCAGGCCAAACTCGACACGGCCCTGATTCAGCGTGAGTCCGATCAACTTTTCAAGCAGGACAAACTGGGCGCCCAGATGGTCGTTGCCGCCGCAGTGGCGCAAACAGTGCTGTCGGAGCGCCAGGCTGAAACACACGACCCATTTAGCCGCCGCGATGGTTTCCGATCTCACGGTACGGCTTCCCGGCGGATTGATTTCGAATACAAAGGCCAGCCAGTCGTTGCCAAACTACGCTACTTGAGCGACGGCTTGCAACTGGCGGTAGGCGATCAAGACGCACGGCCGCTGGCTTTCTCCGCCGATGCGCAAGGACGCCTGGATGTTCGCTTTGGTGATGATCGCCAGGTGGTACAGATCTACAAGATCGGCGAGGTGGCGCACGTGTTTGGTGCCCGAGGCGCGGCCACCATCACCGAGCCCGATGTGCTGTCTCATGCGGGCGAAGGCGGTGGCGAAGCTGGACGGCTCACCGCGCCCATGCCTGGCAAAGTGGTGTCGATCGCCGTCAAGGCGGGGGACAAGGTAAGCAAAGGCCAGCTGCTGGTGGTGATGGAAGCCATGAAGATGGAGCACACTATTGCCGCGCCGCAAGATGGCGTGGTGGCCGAGCTGCTTTTTGCGCCGGGCGAACAAGTAACCGAAGGGGCAGAGTTGCTCCGATTGGCTTCGTAAATCCAGGAGAAATTTCATGATGCATTCGAGGGTGCGTGCCGGAATGGGCGCAGTGGGTTTGGTGTTGGGGGCTTTGCTGCTTTCTGGCTGCGCTTCCATGTCGGAGGAGCAGTGCCTGGGTGCGAATTGGGCCGCTCTGGGTCATTCAGACGCGCGCGATGGAGACATGCCCGACTTCGGCGCCAAGCGGGTGCAAAGCTGTGCCGAAAAAGGAGTTCGGGGGAATCTGAGTGAATGGCAACGCGGCTGGGAGCAAGGCCGGCGGGAGGTTTGTGTGCCTGGCAATGCGGACTCCTGGGCCCGTCGTGATAGTGAGTACAAACCCGGTTTCTGCCCACCGGACATGGAGCCGTTGTTCCTGTCCATCTACACGCCGGCGCGTGATCGCTACCGCTTTGAAAAGCGCATCAGAGACCTGCAACAGCAGATTGACGAGCGTTCCCGCAGGCTTGAAGAGGTCATTCGAGACTCGGGCCGGTCAGAAAACCAGAGTTCTCAGAGACGGGCAGAATTGTCTGCGCGCAGGTCTTCGCTGGAGCATGAGATCCGCAATTTGCGTGACCGCATGCGCACAGAGACGATGATGCGTGTAGTGAGGTAGATTGCCTCGGCGCCTTGGGTCGTTTACCAAACAGTGATCGGCCCCAGTACCCTCCCGCGTATTCTGGTGCGTCGTGAGGGTTTATTTATTTGTGTTCCAAGAATGATCTGGCGAGTTTGGCTTGACCAGAATCACCGTGCAGGGGGCATGCATGGCCACCCGGGTGGGCACCGTGGCCACAAAGCGTTGCATCTGCAAGCCATGGGTGGCCGCTCCCATGACGATCAGGCTGACATGGTTGGCGCTGGCGTATCGCAGGATGGCCTGTGCGGCATCGGTTGATTCCAGTACATGGTAGGACGTTTGATGGTTAGCCAGGTCCAGACCGCGAGTCCAGTTCTTGAGCATCGCCAACATGGCGCGATGAACGGTGGCCTCGCTTTTTTCCTCGTCGGTACTGCTGCCAGGCGCCACCACGGTCACGCAAGCCAGGCGCGCGCCCGGTCGAATGCCCAAGGATCTGCTGACCGCCATTCGGAGCGCGTCCAAGGTGGTTTCTGTGACATCGCGGTGCGCAATAGCTACCAGCAAGATGGGTACCTCTTCTATCTGCCTTGCCGGTAGGGGGCTGGGCTGATACTCGGCACCCGCGGCACGGATCCATCGTCTGAGTTGTGTGAAGAAGCCAGGGGCCTGGAGGCGCAGACCTCGCACCCCGATCTGGATCTGCTCCGGGTGAGTCAGGTCGAAAGCAAGGTGCGCTGCGGAGGGGTAGCGCTCTGCCGCCATGGGTTCCAGGCAGCGCAGGATAACTTCTTGCAGCCACTCCGGGAGGTCAGGGCGGTGCTTGCGTGGAGGGATCGGTTCTGCCCAAAGTCGTTGGCGCAAACCACCCGTGGTGATGGGTGCGCCGAAAGGCAATTCACCTGTGGCCAATTCATACAACATGGCGCCTATGGAAAACACGTCGCTGCGAGGATCACCTCGCACGCCAACCACCTGCTCCGGTGCCATATAGGCCGGAGAGCCTACTGCTTTGCGCATTTCTTCTGCCAGCAGATCGGGGTAGTGGGCGTGATAGCTCAGGCCAAAGTCGAGCAGAACAGCCTGAAAGTTCAGCGAATTTCGGCCCTCATCTGGGCCTGAGGCGCTGGCTTTTTCGTCGCACCTGACCATGACGTTGGCAGGCTTCAGATCCATATGCACCGCGTTCTGCTGATGCAGCGCATGCGCTGCCGTGGCCACCGCAGCCCCCAGGCCTGCTATGAGCTCGGGTGAGCACGCTTGTCCTCGTTGAGATTTCGCTATCCAGGAATTCAACGTCCGGCCTGCCACATATTCCATCACGAGATACGGCGTTGTCGAAATATCACCTGAGGCGACGAGACGTGGCAGATGGGGGCCGCTCAACGCTTGCATGATTTGCTGCTCGACTTCGAAACCCACCAGGTTTTCCGCTCCATCGCGGGCTGTCATTCGAGGTACTTTCATCACCATGTCGAATGGCGCGACTCGCCCGTCCGCATAAACGACGCGGTAGATCAGCGCCATGCCGCCCTTGTGCACCAGTTCACGGATGCAGAAGCCATCCACGTTGGTGCCGGGAGGCAGGGTGTTCACCTGCCGAACTCCAGACGGTCTGCGAAGAAGGCAGGGAGCGATGTGGACCGGATAGCGGCCATGGCCCCTTGCACGTCGTAGGGCACGCGATGAAACGTCAGCAACTGAGCGCCATCATCGAAGATCGCGTACATCGCATCGGCTCGACCATCTCGCGGCTGACCCACCGAACCTACGGTCGCCAGCCAGAATCGGTGGCCCGGTACCGGAATAGGCACTCCCGGGGTCGGAGAAAAGGGCATCAGCTTGCCGGCTCCTCCACGAAAAAAAAGTGTTTGGGCGTGGACATGCCCGCCAAAGACATGCCGAACTTTATCGTTACCTACAGGCGGCTGCACCGCCCCGTCCAGACTGGCAGCGGCCAGCTGCGGCGTTTCCACGTAGCGCCAACGCTCAGGGCAGTCGGCGCTGGCGTGCACCAGCACCAAGCTGCTCTCGGTATGCGTCATGGGCAGGGCCGCCAGAAAGGCACGCTCGTCCAACGAGAGCTGAGCCTGGGTCCAGGCCACGCTGACATGGCCAAGGTCTGTCTTGCCTTCCACCAGGGGCATGGAGCTATAAAGATCGTGATTTCCCTTGATGGCGAGCGCACCTTGCGCCCGCAAGGCCATCACCTGCCGCACCACGGCGCTGGGCTCCGCGCCATAGCCCACCAGATCGCCTAAAAAGGCATGTCGATCAATGCCGCACTTTTCAGCGTGGGTCAGGCAAGCCTCCAACGCGTGGCGATTGGCGTGGATGTCGGCAAGCAAAGCGTACTTCATGGGAGCCTTCTACGGAGCGATAACCGTCATGAGAAAGTATTCACGACCTATTGATCCGGCACGGAGAAGCATCAACGGGGGGCTTGGCCCATGAATCTGGGTTGACCCGGCTAGATTATGAGCACGTTCCTTGAATACTTGGCGACTTCCAATTTGTCCGCACGCCGCTACACTGACTGGTTGCATCTATCCAATGAATTGCCATGTCTATTCCTTCGCGAGTGAAGATTGTCGAAGTGGGGCCGCGCGACGGCCTTCAGAATGAAAAGCAACCCGTACCCGCCGCCATCAAGATTGGCCTGGTGCATCGGTTGCAGGACGCGGGCCTCAAAGAAGTTGAGGTCACCAGTTTCGTCAGCCCGAAGTGGGTGCCTCAGATGGCCGATGCTGCAGAAGTGCTGGCTGGCATGGAGCGCAGGCCAGGGGTTCGCTACAGCGTTCTGACTCCCAACATGAAGGGTTTTGAGGGCGCGTTGGCTGCCGGTGTCGATGAAATTGTGGTCTTCGCGGCAGCCAGTGAGGCCTTCAGCCAGAAAAATATCAACTGCTCGATTGCAGAGAGCATCGAACGCTTCGCGCCGGTCGTAGAAGCTGCGCGGGCCAACGGCATTTATGTGCGTGGTGCCATGAGCTGTGTCGTGGGTTGTCCTTATGAAGGCGAGGTAGCCCCCGAGCGCGTCGGCTACCTGGCTGGCCTGATGAAAGGCATTGGCGTGCAACACGTCGGCGTGGCCGACACCATTGGCGTAGGCACCCCTCGCAAAGTACAGCGTGTTGTAGAGCAAACACTGAAGCACTACGAGCTGGACGACATATCGGGCCATTTCCACGATACCTATGGGCAGGCATTGGCCAATACCCTGGCCTCTCTGGAGATGGGGGTATGGCAGTACGACACCTCGATCGCAGGCCTGGGTGGATGCCCCTATGCCAAGGGCGCCACCGGCAATGTGGCCACGGAAGATGTCGTCTACATGCTTCACGGCATGGACATCGACACCGGCATAGATTTCGACAAGCTTGTGGATGCCGGCGCCTATATCAGTGATTTCCTTCAGCGCAAGCCCAATTCGCGGGCGGCGACTGCCATGTTGAACAAACGAGCCGGGTGAACTCATGGAAACGGTTTTGGAGAATTTGCCCGAGGGTGTTCGGCGAGTGACAGAGGCACTTGCCGCCGCAGGGCATCCCCATGTTCCCGTCATGCTGGACGATGCGGCGCGCACCGCCGCGCAGGCAGCCGAAGCGCTGGGTATCGAGGTCGGGCAAATTGCCAAGAGCATCATTTTCAAGCGCAAGGCAGATGAGGTTGCCGTGCTGGTGATCACCTCGGGTGATCGCAGAGTGGATGAAAAGAAAGTGGCTGCGCTGGTGGGCAAGATCGGCCGCGCCGATGCTGAGTTCGTCAAAGCCAAAACCGGCTTTTCCATCGGCGGCGTATCGCCGGTGGCCCATGTTGACCGCTCCGTCACGTTGATCGACCGCGAGCTTTATCGCTTTGATGAGATCTGGGCCGCGGCTGGCCATCCCCACGGCGTGTTCAAGCTGGCGCCAGTTGATCTTGAGCGTTTGACCGACGCACCCGTGGCAGACGTGGTTGAGGCACCTTCACCGTGACGCCTATGACCGCTTGCGTTGGCCTGGTGCGTAGCTAAGTGGCCGGCGTACGCGATCTTGACGCCCTGGCGCGCGAAGCACAGCTCGCCTACGACCACTGCACTCCGATGCCGTCACCTTGCGTGCGGACTTGCCGCATTGAAGAACGTACTGGCTTGTGTGAAGGCTGCTTCCGGCGTCTGGACGAGATTGCTGGCTGGGGCTCCATGGAAGACCCTAAGAAGTGGGCCATATGGCAGAGAGTCCAACTGCGCAGAGAGAAAGCAAAATGACACGCCCTAAACGCATCGACTTCTACCTGGATTTCATTTCTCCCTACGCTTACCTGGCGTTCGAGCAAATACCTCGGGCGCTGCAGGGGTTGAGCTACGAGGTGGTGTACCGGCCCATTTTGTTTGCAGGCCTGCTCAAGCATCACGGGCAACTGGGCCCGGCCGAGATCACGGGCAAGCGCGAGTGGACCTACAGGCAGGTGGATTGGCTGGCAAGTGCACATTCGATTGAGTTGCGTGCGCCAGATGTGCACCCTTTCAACTCTCTGGCGCTGTTGCGATTGGCGCTGGCCTGTTCAAGCCAGGGCATGCCCAACCGCTTTCAATGCGAAGCGATTTTTCGCCATGCCTGGGTCGAGGGTGGTGCTGCCGACGATGCTGCGCGGTTGAGGGCACTGACTGATCGTCTGGCCCCGCAGAGGGATCCGGCGGCGAGCGATGTCAAACAGGAACTGAAGCAGGCAACGGAGGCTGCCATCTCAGCCGGAGTATTTGGTGTACCGAGCATGGTGGTTGACGGCCGGGTGTTCTGGGGTTTCGACGCCTTGCCCATGTTGCGGGCTTACCTGGAGAAGGACGAACGTCTGGATCAGGCTTGGCGCGCTCCTGAACTCATAGGGCAGGGTGTCCGTAGGTCCTAGCCAGAGCATGGTTCCGGCGAGAAGGGTTTTGTCCTGGGAGCGCCAAGCTCCAGCTTGGCATTTGGGCGGGTATGTCGGTCAGAAGAATTGCCAAGCTGGAGCTTGGCGCTCCCAGGCAATACCAAGCACTAGCTCCGGATGTCTGAATTTTTTTCTACGGACTTACCCGAAGACGTCTCGCGGTTTATTGCCAAAAATTTCACATAAGAAAAAATTCCGTCGGGGTTATCCCTTGTTTTGGTTCGCTCGTGCAAGTCACGATGGAATTGTTAGAAAAGTTGTCAGAAAAGGGTCAGCTATTCGTCTCACATTCGGAGTGCAACCACGAGGGTTTGAACCCCCCGATGGGTGGCATTCACGAACTTTCAACAGGAGACACGCATGGCAACAACGGCCGCACGGCCCATGAGCGCGGAGGAGAGGAAAGTCATCTTCGCCTCCTCGCTGGGCACAGTATTCGAGTGGTATGACTTCTATCTCTACGGATCGCTGGCAGCCATTATTGCCAAGCAGTTCTTCGCGGGTCTGGACCCGACTTCTGCTTTCATTTTTGCGTTGTTCGCCTTCGCCGCAGGCTTTATCGTGCGACCCTTTGGCGCACTGTTTTTCGGCCGCTTAGGTGACATGATTGGCCGGAAGTACACCTTCCTGGTCACCATTTTGCTCATGGGCTTGTCCACCTTCATCGTGGGCTTGCTGCCCAACTACGCCTCCATTGGCGTGATTGCTCCCGTGATTTTGATCGTGCTTCGAATGTTGCAAGGTCTGGCGCTCGGGGGTGAATACGGGGGTGCCGCTACCTACGTAGCCGAGCATGCACCGCAGGGCAAGCGTGGCGCTTACACCTCCTGGATTCAGACGACGGCAACGCTCGGACTTTTCCTTTCTCTGATCGTCATCCTGATTGTGCGCAACGTGGTGGGCGAAGAAGCATTCGCTGCCTGGGGCTGGCGGATTCCTTTCCTGGTGTCGATTGCGCTGCTGGCCGTCTCAGTCTGGATTCGCTTGTCGATGAACGAATCTCCGGCTTTCCAGAAGATGAAGTCGGAAGGCAAAACCTCCAAGGCACCTCTGAAAGAATCGTTCGGTGAATGGAAGAACCTGAAAATTGTGCTGCTGGCGCTGTTCGGTCTCGTGGCCGGTCAAGCGGTGGTTTGGTACACAGGTCAGTTCTACGCGCTGTTCTTCCTGCAGAGCGTTTTGAAGGTTGACGCTTCCACCGCGAACATCCTGATTGCCATCGCACTTTTGATTGGCACACCATTCTTCGTGATCTTCGGTACCTTGTCAGATAAAGTGGGCCGCAAGCCGATCATTCTGGCTGGTCTGCTGTTGGCGGTGTTCACCTACTTCCCGCTCTTCAAGGCGCTGACTCAAGCGGCCAACCCAGCGCTGGCAGCCGCGCAAGTGGCTAACCAGGTGGTGGTCACTGCCAATCCTGCTGAGTGCTCCTTCGGTGGCAACCCTGTAGCTCGTGAGATCGACTTCCGCAGCTCTTGCGACATTGCCAAGCGTTTCCTTGCGGCCAATGCCGTGAGCTACGAGAACGTGGCAGGAACTGGGCAAGCAGTGGTCAAGATCGGGAGCAAGGAAATTGCTGCGCCCACCGGAGTGGTGGTAAACAGCAAGTTCGATGAAACGAGTGCGGCGGCCATTGCAGCTTTCAAGAAAGAAGTGGGTGACACACTGAAAGCAGATGGTTATCCGAGCAAGGCGGATCCTGCGCAGATCAACAAACCGCTGGTGGTCGGCATTCTGGCGATCCTTGTGATCTACGTCACCATGGTCTACGGTCCTATTGCCGCGGCTCTGGTGGAAATGTTCCCAACGCGCATCCGGTATACATCCATGAGCTTGCCCTACCACATCGGCAATGGATGGTTCGGGGGCATGCTGCCGACCATTTCCTTCGCGATGGTCGCCTCCAACGGCAACATGTATTACGGGCTGTGGTATCCAATCGTGATTGCCGCCGTTACGTTCGTGATTGGTCTGTTGTTCGTTCGTGAAACCAAGGACGTGGACATCTACGCATCCGATTGATTGCGCAAGCGATTAGTTGAATCATTGAATCATCGAAGCCATGACTCTTTGACTCCTTGATTCTTTGCGCATTGAAAACCGCCCGCATGGGCGGTTTTTTTTGTCTCAGACAATGCCTTAATCGAGAAAAAATGCCCTTTTTATGGGCCCTCTCAAGAGTTGATTGACGTGTTTTTCAGCTTTGCGAAAAGAGAGTTTCTTAGAATGCGGTCACCTGCACATAAAGGCAGGACTTTTAAAACCAACTTTCTGGAAGCTAAATGGCAACTGCGACGAAGAACATCAAGAAACCAACCCCTGTGACAAAGGCCGCTAAGAAGCCTGCCCCTGTGACCAAGGCTGTTCAGAAAACCGCTCCAGTGGCCAAGGCTGTGAAGAAGCCAGCACCTGTGGCAAAAGCAGTTCAAAAAGCCGCTGCTGCACCTAAGGCCGTCAAGAAGCCAGCCGTTGCAGCCAAGCCCGTGAGCAAAGCCGTTCCTGCCAAGAAAGCTGTTCCTGCGAAGAAAGCAGCAGCACCTGTGGCAAAAGCTTCAGCAGTCATCAAGCCTGTCAAAGAAGCCTTTACCAAGGCCGCACTGGTGGAGCATCTGGCAACGCAATCTGGCGTGGAATCCAAAGGCGTCAAGGCCGTGTTGGCCGCGCTCGAAGCCACCGTGCTCGGTGCTGTTCACAAGAAAGGCCAAGGCGAATTCACATTGCCCGGCCTGCTCAAGATTGGCGTGCAGAAAATCGAAGCGAAGAAAAAACGCTTCGGCAAAGATCCATTCTCGGGTCAAGAGCGTTGGTTCCCAGCCAAACCAGCTAGCGTGCGTATCAAAGCGCGTGCTCTGAAAAAGCTCAAGGACGCAGCAGCCTAAGCCGCAATAGACTCTGCGGCGTACGCAGTACGCTGCAGAGTCTGTTCAATGATCGTCTCTTGTGCGATCAATGGGGTCGTAATTGATGACACCCCCTAGACCGTTCGGGCTGAGCTTGTCGAAGCCTTGCACAACGCTTCGACAAGCTCAGCGCGAACGGACTTTTGTGAACTCCAAGTCATTGAGCAGGAACAAGGAACTTGCACTGGCGCAGGCAAGGTTAACGTAGGAGGCATAGAATTTCCCGCCTCTACCCGTTGGACCCGCCTCATGTCTTCTCCGCTGATCCGCATACGCGGTGCTCGCCAGCACAATCTGAAGAACCTCGATCTCGATATCCGCACCGGTGAACTGACGGTGGTCACGGGCCCCAGTGGCTCAGGAAAATCGAGCTTGGTGTTTGATACCCTTTATGCCGAGGGACAACGCCGTTACGTTGAAACCTTTAGTGCCTATGCACGCCAGTTTCTCGACCGCATGGACAAGCCTGCGGTGGACAAGGTGGAAGGCGTACCCCCAGCCATCGCCATTGATCAGACCAACCCGGTTCGCAGTTCGCGCTCCACGGTTGGCACAATGACTGAGCTGAATGATCATCTCAAGTTGCTTTTTGCGCGTGCGGGCCAGTTGTTCGACAGCCAGACTGCGCAACCCGTACGGCATGACACCCCTGAGACCATCGCAAGCACGCTGGCAGAGCGCGCCGCGCAACTGAGCGACCCCCGGCTGGTGGTGACCTTCCCGGTGGAGTTGCCAGGAGGCACCTCCGCAGAGGAAGTTGAGCAATGGCTATCTGCGAGTGGTTTTACCAAGGTGCAGGCCGAGCGCGAAGTTGTGGCACCTGATGGGGGCACCAACAAGGTCCTGGACGTGGTGGCTGATCGCTTTCGCATGAGCAGTGCGGAGCAAGCGCGCGTGATCGAAGCGATCGAAGTGGCGTTGCAACGCGGAGCAGGGCGTCTGAACGTTTATGCCTTGCGAGAAGAGGGGGAGCCTGATCTGTGGCGCTTCTCTACGGGCCTTCATTGCCCTGACAGCGATTTGCGCTACCGCGAGCCGATTCCTTCGATGTTTTCCTTCAACTCCGCAGTCGGCGCCTGTGAAGCCTGCCGCGGTTTCGGGCGGGTCATCGGGGTGGATTGGGGTTTGGTGATCCCAGACCACAGGCTCACGCTGCGTGCAGGCGCGATCAAACCTATTCAGACCCCGGCGTGGAGCGAGTGCCAGGACGATCTCATGCGCCATGCAGAGACTGCGGGCATTCCCCGCGACACGCCATGGAGCAAGCTGACGGCCGACCAGCAACGCTGGGTGATCGAAGGCACCCCCAATTTCAAGGAAGGCAACTGGAACAAGCAGTGGTATGGCATTCGGCGGTTCTTCAAATATCTGGAGAGCAAGGCCTACAAGATGCATATCCGTGTGCTGCTGTCCAAATACCGCAGCTACACCACTTGTCCTGATTGCGGGGGGGCGAGGTTGAAGTTGGAAAGCATGCTGTGGCGCGTCGGTACACGCGCCGATGCGGATGCAGAGCTGCCTTCCAGCCAGCGCTTCATGCCAGTGGGTGTCATGTGGTCACGCGAGCAGCTTGAGGCCTTGCCCGGGCTTTGCCTGCACGATCTGATGCTGCTGCCCCTGGAGCGCTTGCAGCGGTTTTTTGCGCGCTTGGGAAGTGCAGAAGAGCATGCGGTAGAGGCCAAAACCGCCAATGCGAACGCTCAGGCCCTGAAACTCATACTTGAGGAAATCCAGGCGCGATTGAAATACCTTTGCGACGTGGGCATTGGCTACCTCACGCTAGATCGCCAGAGTCGGACGCTGAGCGGCGGTGAGGTTCAACGTATCAACCTGACCACCGCCTTGGGCACTTCCCTCGTCAATACGCTTTTTGTGCTGGACGAGCCCAGCATCGGTTTGCACCCGCGCGACATGGACCGTATCACGCAGGCCATGCAGCGGCTGAAGAATGCGGGCAATACCCTGGTGGTAGTCGAGCACGACCCCGCCGTGATGATGGCCGCGGACCGCGTGCTTGATTTCGGCCCAGGGCCGGGCACGCTAGGCGGACGCATTGTGTTCGACGGAACGCCGGAACAATTGCGCGGAGCCGACACGCTCACCGGCGCCTATCTGGGGGGGCGGAAAACCATAGCCGGTGGCGTTGCCCGTCCTGTGGCAGACAACACCCCTCGGCTGATTCTTGAAGGTGCAACGGAGCACAACCTCAAGAATGTCTCTATCGATTTCCCCTTGCAGCGCCTGGTCACTGTGACGGGCGTTTCCGGTTCCGGAAAATCCACCTTGATCCAGGACATCCTGGCGCCTGCTTTGCTCCGGCATTTTGGCAAGGCCACGGAGTCTCCTGGCGCGCACGACCGCCTGCTCGGTGCCGATCATCTCAGCGAGGTGGTCTTTGTCGATCAATCGCCTATTGGCAAGACGGCGAGATCCAACCCCGCCAGCTATGTGGGGGCCTGGGATGCCATTCGCACCCTGTTTGCCGACGCACCGCTGGCCCGCCAACGCAGCTATACCGCGGCCAAGTTCAGCTTCAACTCAGGCGATGGCCGTTGCCCTACCTGCGGAGGATCCGGCTTTGAGCACGTGGAGATGCAGTTTCTCTCTGATGTGTACCTTCGCTGCCCGGATTGCGACGGAAAACGCTATAGGCCAGAGATTCTTGAAGTCACCATAGAGCGGCTCAGCGCAGAGCGCGGGAGCGTGTTCCTGAACGTGGCTGATGTACTGGATCTGACGGTGGCCGAAGCCGTTGGCCTTTTTTCACGCGACCGAGAGGTCGTCAGGGTGCTGCAGCCGCTGGTGGACGTAGGTCTTGACTATGTCAAGCTGGGCCAACCGGTGCCCACGCTGAGCGGGGGAGAAGCACAGCGTTTGAAGCTTGCGGGCTTTCTGGCTGAGGCGGCCAAAAGCAGCACAGCAAGCAAGCAACCCAAAGCCACCAAGGGCACGCTTTTTCTGTTCGACGAGCCCACCACAGGTTTGCATTTCGACGACATCGCCAAACTCATGCGCGCGTTTCGCAAGCTGCTGGATGCCGGCCATTCCTTGATCGTGATTGAGCACAACCTCGATGTCATGCGTGCCAGTGACTGGCTGATTGACCTCGGGCCCGAAGGCGGCGAGGCAGGTGGTGAACTCGTAGCGCAAGGTACGCCGGACGAAGTTGCTCGCCACCCTCGGTCTCATACCGGCGCTGCGTTGCGCGAGTATGAAATTTTGATGGCCAATCGATCAACGCTTAGCCTGAAGGAAGCCCATGCGGGGTATTTGCCCGCACAGCCGCAGGTTCAGCGCTCGAACCAGATCGAAATCATTCATGCGCGCGAGCACAACCTGAAGAACATCAGCGTGGAAATCCCGCGCGGCAAGTTCAACGTCATCACGGGCGTATCGGGTTCGGGTAAGTCCACGCTGGCCTTCGATATTTTGTTCAATGAGGGGCAGCGGCGCTATCTGGAATCGCTTAACGCATACGCCCGCAGCATCGTGCAACCTGCCGGTCGGCCTGATGTGGATGCTGTCTATGGCATACCGCCTACAGTGGCCATTGAACAGCGTCTGTCCCGTGGCGGTCGCAAGAGCACGGTGGGCACGACCACCGAAGTGTGGCATTTCCTGCGCCTGCTCTACGTGAAGCTGGGTGTGCAGCACTGCATTCACGACGGTGCCGCGGTACAGCCGCAAACCCCTGAGCGTATTGCCGCTCAGATCATGACGCGCTATCGGGATCAGACCATAGGCCTGCTGGCGCCTTTGGTTGTGGGCCGCAAGGGTGTCTACACCGAGCTGGCCGATTGGGCGCGGCCACGTGGTTACACGCATTTGCGTGTGGATGGCGAATTTCTGCCTACCACCGGATTTCCTCGCATCGACCGTTTCAAGGAACACAATATTGAGCTCCCGGTGCTGAGTCTGGTCGTGTCACCTGCCCATGAGACGCAGCTGCGCCAAGCCATTGCACGGGCGCTGGAACATGGCAAAGGTGTCGTCCAGGTATTGAGCGATCTCGGCGACTTGGGCTCCGCGATGCAAGAGGGCCGGTCAACCAAAGGTATTGGCCGCGTAGATGCGTTTTCTACCACACGGGCCTGTCCTATTTGTTCGACGAGCTATGCCGAACTCGATCCCCGCTTGTTCAGCTACAACAGCAAGCACGGTTGGTGCAAAGACTGCGTGGGCACAGGCGTCAAGCTGACCAAGGAGCAGCGCAAGGTTCTAGATGATTCCGTCCTGGCCGATGATCAGAAAGGACGCGAGCAGACGTTTGCCGAACCCGATATTGAAGACGTGGCGGACGTGGCTTGCCCAAGCTGCCACGGCACGCGCTTGAACCCAACCGCGCGTGCCGTGCTGCTGGAGCCGGCTCACGCCACCGCAGGCGGTAGTGGAGACAATCAAGCCTCTGGAGATCAAGCTGACATTGGTATCACGGAACTGGCGCGCCTTAGTGTGCACGACCTCCGAGATTGGTTCGAATCCCTTCACCTGATGGGGCGGGATGCGGACATCGCGCGCGACCTGGTCCCTGAGATCAAGAGCCGCCTTGATTTTCTCAAGCAAGTGGGCCTGGGCTACCTGACGCTGGACCGGGGCGCGCCTACACTGAGTGGTGGCGAGGCGCAGCGTATTCGGCTGGCGGCCCAACTGGGTAGCAACCTGCAGGGCGTTTGCTACGTTCTGGATGAGCCCACTATTGGCCTTCACGCACGAGACAACCGCATCTTGCTGAACGCTCTGCAAACGCTGAGCGACAAAGGCAATACGCTGGTGGTGGTAGAGCACGATGAAGACACCATCCGCCAAGCCGAACATTTGATCGACATCGGCCCGGGCGCTGGCGTGCGCGGCGGGCAGTTGGTCGCTCAAGGGACTTCTGCCGACCTTGAAGCTGCGGCGGATTCCGCCACGGGCCGATATCTGCGCGATGCGATGCGCCACCCCGCTCAGATGCGCCGTCCGGTTGAGTTCGCAGCCGACACCACGCTGTCGGTCCTGGGAGCCAACCTGCACAACCTGAAAGACGTCGACGTGGCCGTGCCTCTCAAGCGGCTGGTTGCGGTCACGGGAGTCAGTGGGTCAGGAAAATCCACTTTGGCACGTGATGTACTGTTGGCCAACGTGGCAGCCTGGGTGGGTCAACGCGCAACCAAGGCTGGACGCGACGCCATGGACGCTGGCAAGGCGCCACCCCTGGCCGGATGTACGGGGCTGCGGGGGTTCGAGAAGATCGACCGAGTGCTTGAGGTTGATCAAACTCCCATTGGCAAGACTCCAAGGTCCTGCCCCGCTACCTACATCGGTTTCTGGGACACGGTGCGCAAGCTGTTCGCCGAGACGCTGGAGGCGCGAGCACGCGGCTACAGCCCGGCGAGGTTCAGCTTCAATACGGGCGAGGGGCGATGCCCGGGTTGCGAAGGCCAGGGCATGCGCACCATCGGGATGAGCTTCCTGCCGGATGTCAAGGTGCCCTGTGAGGTTTGCCATGGCGCCCGCTTCAATCCAGAGACTCTGGCGGTCACTTGGCGCGGTAAGAGCATTGGCGATGTACTGCGCATGGAAGTGGATGAGGCGGTCGGCTTTTTCAGCACCATGCCCAATATCGCACACCCCTTGCAGCTACTTAAAGACGTGGGGCTGGGTTATCTCACACTGGGTCAGCCCTCACCGACGCTTTCTGGGGGGGAGGCACAGCGCATCAAGCTCGTGACCGAACTGGCGCGGGTGCGTGACGACGTAGGAAGAAGGGGTCAGAAGGCGCCGCACACGCTCTACGTCCTGGACGAACCAACGGTCGGCCTGCATATGCAAGACGTGGAAAAGCTTATTCATGTCCTGCATCGGCTAGTTGATGGCGGCCACAGCGTCTTGGTCATTGAGCATGATCTGGACCTTATCGCTGAAGCTGACTGGGTCATCGACCTTGGCCCCGAGGGTGGCGACGGCGGCGGCCGGCTGGTGGCTGTGGGAACGCCTGAAGCGGTGGTGCAGATGGGCACCCACACTGGAGAGGCGCTCAAGAGAGTGCTTTCGCGGTAGCTGCCAAGTCTGCAAAGTCCGGAACAAAAGCAAGTTCAGCCAGTCCTATGGCTGGCTTGCAGGGGCTTGGCTGTTCGCATTGGCGCCAGCCGTGCATAACTCCTCACCGTTCTGTAACTCTTCGTGCAACGATCGCAACTTGAGATTACATTTAGCCCGCCGCTTTACACAAATCAACATTGCGCCCTAAGAATACGGCTCATTGACATCCGGATTTCCAATAATGCTTGCCACGTCAACCAGGCGTTTTTTCCAGAGAAACGCAGCGGAATTTCAATCGATCCCGCCATTCCCCCGACGCGGGCTGGGAATGCCGCTGAGTCATTCGCAGCTTAGAGTGCTGAATCCGCGCATAGCTGCTTGGGCGGCGTTTGCGCTGGGAATTGCAGTGCTGAGTGGATGCGGTAAAAGTGCGCCCACCCCTCCGGCGCAGCCTCGCGTAGCTGAAGTGGGTGTCACTGTGCTTAAAAAGCAAAGCCAACGGCTGGACACCACCTTGCCCGGCCGCACCTCGGCTTTTCTGAGCGCCGAGGTCCGTCCTCAGGTCACCGGTATCGTGCAAAAGCGCCTCTTCACCGAGGGGGCGCTGGTCAAACAGGGGCAGCAGCTCTATCAACTGGACGCTGCCAGCCTTCGTGCAGCAGAAGCCAGTGCCATGGCCGTGCTGGCCAAAGCGGAGGCCAGCCAACGAACCCTGGAGGCCACCGCACGGCGCAACGCGGAGTTGGTCAAGATTACGGCTATCAGCCAACAGGCGTATGAGGAAAGCCAGGCAGCCGCCAAGCAGTCTGCGGCGGACGTTGCAGTGGCGAAAGCCAATCTCGAGAATGGCCGTATCAACCTGCGCTACAGCCGCATTGAGGCGCCAATTTCCGGTCGGATCAGCTTGTCGAGCGTGACGCCTGGAGCTCTGGTGACAGCCAACCAGACCACGCCGCTCACAGAAATCGTGCAGATGGACCCCATGTACGTCAACTTCACGCAGTCCACTTCGGAGATGCTGAAGCTCAAGAACGATCTGGCAGCGGGGATCTACCAGAAGCTGGATGGCGAGCAGCTGTCTGTTCGCATCGCTCTGGAGGACGGAAGCGAATACAAACATGAAGGCAAGCTCCGCTTTTCTGGCCTGATCGTCAACCCCACCATGGGCACCGTGACTTTGCGTGCGGTATTTCCCAACCCTGATGGCGTGCTGATGCCTGGCATGTATGTACAGGCCAAACTCCCTACGGGTCTGGCGCCTGATGCCATTCTGTTGCCTCAGCGGGCTGTCTCCCTGGACCTGAAGGGCCGTGCCAGTGTGCTGGTGGTGAAAGAAGACAGCACGCTAGAAAAGCGGTTTTTGGAACTGGGCCGCGCCATTGGCACTGACTGGTTGGTGCAGACCGGCTTGAAGGACGGTGATCGCGTGGTCATCGACGGGCTCCAGCGCGTGAAGCCCGGTGACAAGGTGAACGCTGTAGAAGGGGGTGATCGCCCGCAGAGCGGCGACAAAAAGGTGGATCCGCAGGCCGCCGCTGCCGCACTACGAGCTGCGAATCAACAGAAGTAACCCAGAAGTACCCAGCACATGGCCCAGTTTTTCATCAACCGGCCCATCTTCGCATGGGTCCTTGCCATCATCATCATGCTTGCGGGGGCCCTGTCCATCTTCAAGCTGCCGCTGGAGCAATACCCCGACATTGCACCGCCGCAAGTGACGATCGGTGCGCAATACACAGGTGCGTCGGCTGAAACCGTCCAGAATTCGGTCACTCAGATCATTGAGCAGCAGCTCAAGGGCATCGACAACATGCTCTACATGACCTCCACTGCAGACAGTGCGGGGCGTGCAAGAACCACATTGACCTTTGCGCCGGGCACGAATATTGACGTGGCCCAGGTGCAGGTGCAGAACAAGCTTCAGGCAGCTACCAACCGCTTACCCGAGGCCGTCAAGAGCCGGGGCGTATTTGTGAATAAGGGCGGCCAGGATTTCCTGGTGACCTATAGCTTTTATTCCACGGATCCATCCATGAACCAGGTGGATATTGGCGACTACCTGAACGCCAACCTGGTGGATGTCATTGCCCGCATTGACGGTGTGGGTGACGTCAACGTCTTCGGCACCAGCTACGCGATGCGGATCTGGATGGATCCCGCAGCCATGCAGCAATTTTCGCTGATGCCCTCGGATCTGATCAGTGCGCTCAATGCGCAGAACGCGCAGGTCTCTGCCGGCCAGTTGGGTGCCTTGCCAGCGCTGGAGAACCAGCAGCTCAATGCAACCATCACTGCGCGTACCAAATTGCAGACGGTCTCGCAGTTTGAAAACGTGGTTCTCAAGACCTCGCCCGATGGCTCCATCGTGACCATCAAGGACGTTGCGCGGGTCGAGCTGGGCGCGGACAACCTGACGGTCAAGTCCAAGATCAACGGCATGGTGGGGGCCGGTATGGGCATTGTGTTGGCCGATGGCGCCAACGCGATGGAAGTGTCGGACGCAGTGGCTGCCAAGCTGGCAGATCTCAAGCCCTTCTTTCCGAATGAGATTGACTACTTTGTCAGCTCGGACTCCACGCCTTTCGTGCGCGCCTCCATCAAGGAGGTGGTGATGGCATTGGGCGAGGCGATGGTCCTCGTCGTGCTGGTGATGTTCCTCTTCCTGCAGAACTTCCGCGCGACATTGATTCCTGCCATTGCGGTGCCGGTGGTGCTGCTGGGAACACTGGGGATTCTCTCGGCTGCGGGCTTTTCCATCAACACCCTCACCATGTTTGCCATGGTGTTGGCGATCGGGCTCCTGGTGGATGACGCCATTGTGGTCGTGGAGAACGTTGAACGCGTCATGCATGAAACCGGCATGCCGGCCAAGGAGGCCACCAGACACTCCATGCGAGAGATCACGCCCGCCTTGATCGGCATCGGTGTGACGCTGTCGGCGGTGTTTGTACCGATGGCCTTCTTTGGCGGCTCAACCGGGGTGATCTATAGACAGTTCTCGATCACCATTGTGGCGGCCATGGTCCTTTCGGTCTTTGTGGCCCTGACACTGACGCCTGCGCTGTGTGCCACTATCCTGAAGCCACCAGCGCATATGGACCCTCATGCGGCACCACGCCGTGGTCTGTTTGGCTTGAGCGACCGGTTTTTCCGCTGGTTCAACTACCACTTCGACAACACTGCGGACCGTTACCAACGGGGCGTTGGTGGAATCTTGCGCCGGTCCAAGCGCATGCTGCTGGTCTTTCTGGCTATTGTGGGCGTCGCGTGGTTGCTCTTCGCGCGGCTGCCTACCTCGTTCCTGCCTGAAGAGGATCAAGGCTTTGTGACCGTCACCATCAACCTGCCTTCAGGTGCGGCGGATGCGCGCTTGCAGGACGTTCTGGATCAAGTGCGAGAGTACTTTGAGAAACAGCCCGATGTCATCAGCTTCAACCAGGTGTCTGGTCTGAGCGGTGACCAAAGTTCAGCACGCGGCTTTGTTCGTCTCAAACCATGGGCTCAGCGACCGCTGAAACAGCAGTCGGCCTCGGCCATTGCACACAAGGCAACGCGGGAGATGGCATCCATTAGAGATGCTCGCATTTTCGTCAACATGCCGCCCGCAGTTCGTGGATTGGGTTCCAGTGCCGGATTTAACTTCCAACTCAAGGACATGAATGACCTGGGGCATGCCGCCCTCCTGGCAGCCAAGGACAAGTTTGTGGCCGAGGCGCGCAAACGCCCCGAACTGACCAATGTGCGCTCCACCAACCTGGATGACGCAGCCGAGCTGCGACTGTCCATCGATGACCGAAAAGCTGCGGCGCTGAATCTGTCCTATGCGGACATCAACAGCGTGCTTTCCAGTGCCATGGGCGGCACCTATGTGAACGACTTTTTGAACAACAGCCGTGTCAAGCGGGTGTATGTTCAGGGGGACGCCGAGCATAGGATGCTCCCGCAGGACATTGCGAAGTGGACCGTGCGGAACAAGAATGGCGAAATGGTGCCTTTCAGCGCTTTTTCGACTTCGTATTGGGCGTACGGTTCGCCGCAGTTGATGCGCCACAACGGTGCACCTTCGTACGAGTTGGCGGGTAACGCCGCACCGGGCGTCAGCTCCGGATTGGTCATGCAGATCGTGCAGGACATTCTGAAGGAAATGCCAAGCGGCATTGACTATGAGTGGATCGGAGCCTCGTTGCAGGAACGTCAGTCAGGCGCTCAGGCACCACTGCTCTATGCCATCTCCATTTTGTTCGTCTTCTTGTGCCTGGCCGCGCTGTATGAAAGCTGGACCGTGCCCTTCTCCGTCATTCTGGCCGTGCCGCTGGGTGTGGTGGGGGCCTTGCTGGCCACTTACACACGGGGCTTGACCAATGACGTTTATTTCCAGGTAGGCCTGTTGACCACTGTGGGATTGGCCGCAAAGAACGCCATCTTGATCGTGGAATTTGCGGTGCAGTTGCAGGAACAAGGAAAAAATGTGTTTGATGCGACCGTAGAAGCCGTTCGCATTCGACTGCGCCCCATCCTCATGACGTCATTGGCCTTTGGCTTTGGTGTGCTGCCTTTGGCCATAGGAACGGGCGCTGGCGCAGGAGGCCGCAACGCCATCGGCACGGCGGTGCTGGGCGGCATGGTGGCTTCTACCGTTCTGGGGCTCTTTCTGGTTCCGGTGTTCTTCCTGCTGATTCGCAGCTGGTTCAAGAGCCGGTCCCGTGTTGACGATGCGGCGGAATCGCCAACGACAGCGCCCCACGCTACTGACCCCCACTCTCAGACATCTGCCGCATGAAGAAAAGCATCACCATCATGCAGCCGGCGACGGCTGCACTACTGGCAGCCGTTTTGCTCTCAGCGTGTAACGTTGCACCCAAATACGAGCAGCCTCCGCTTGCAGTGCCTGAAACACTGTCACCCGGCGCTGGTACGCCCGTCATCGCCAGTGAAGCCAGCCTGGCGTTCGCGCAAGCGCAAACCTGGATCCAGGATGCGCAGCTTCGTGAGGTAGTGGCGCTGGCGCTTAGCCACAACCGTGACTTGCGAGTAGCCATCGAGAACATCGAAAGAGCGCGCGCTCAATACGGCATCTCACGGGCTGATCTGTTGCCCTCCGTCAATGCTCAAACTCAGGCGTCCCGTACTCGTATCGCAGAAGACCTGAGCAGTACCGGCCGTTCCAGTGTCAACAACCAGTTCACTGCCCAGCTCGGTTTTGCCAGCTACGAAATCGATTTCTGGGGGCGCGTGCGCAACCTCAATGAGGCTGCACTGCAAAGTTTTCTGCAATCTGAGGATAACCAGCAAAACGTGCAGATTGCGCTGGTGGCGGATGTCACCAATGCCTGGCTGAATCTGGCTGCAGACAAGGCGCGCTTGCAGTTGGCCAAAGTCACCCTGGAGGCGCGAGAGAAATCGTACGAGCTGACCAAGAAGATATTTGACATCGGCTCCACCTCCGGCCTGGTGCTTGCGCAGAACCTTTCCACGGTTGAGACGGCCCGGGGCGATGTCGCAGCGTTCACCTCTCAAGTGGACCGGAGTCGCAACGCTTTGCAACTGCTGGTCGGTGGCCCGGTTCCCGCAAACTTGCTGCCAGCGGAAAGCCTGATGAGTTCGTCCAGTGGCGGGGCCACGGCGCTTTTGCCTTCGCCTGAAGGCCTGCCGTCCTCACTTCTGCTTCAGCGCCCTGATCTGCAAGCGGCCGAGCACAACCTGCGCATCATGAATGCCAACATTGGCGCTGCCCGGGCAGCCATGTTCCCCACTATATCGCTCACAAGCAGCCTGGGTACTGGCAGCAATGAGCTCAACGGTCTTTTTGGCGGCGGAAACTCCACCTGGAGTTTTGTTCCCTTGATCCGCATCCCCATTTTTGATGCGGGCCGCTTGCAGGCCGGCGTTCAGGTGGCTGAGTCCAATCAGCGCACTGCAGTAGCGCAATACGACAAAGCCGTGCAAACGGCATTCAGGGAAGTGTCTGACGTATTGGCCGACCGCGCCCAATGGAGCGAGCGACTGCGTGCACAAGAAGCCATGGTGCAGGCGACCCAGAAAACCTTCGACCTGTCAGAGGCCAGGTTCACATCCGGAGCAGACAACTACCTGACCGTGTTGGACGCCCAGCGAAGCCTGTACGCAGCCCAGCAAACATTGCTCACTCTTCGCCTGGCAGAGCAGATCAATCGCGTCACGCTATGGAAAGCCCTCGGTGGGCGTGAGGCGGTCGCGCAGTCCTGAAAAGTTGTCGTGCTGGGGATTGTCTCGGACCGCCGAGCACCTGCTCGGCACAATCAATACCGAGTTGCGGTTGATCGATTAGAGCCGTTCGGGCTGAGGTTCCATTGCTCAGTCAAACTCCAAACACCGTTCGGGCTGAGCCTGTCGAAGCCTCACGCGGCGCTTCGACAGGCTCAGCGTGAACGGTTTGTAATTTCTAAAAAGCAAATTGGAGTAGAGCCAGGACGCATCTGCGTCCGAACCACCGTTCCTGTCGTTAGCCGCGCGTGCTAAGGCCGCTTATCAGGCGACTTATGGCGGTACAGCCACTGGCTGGCCCCCAGGTAATTCACGGTCATACCGGCCAAACTCCCTGCGCCCACGTACATGGCCAGCCAAAATGGCGCTTGCGAGTAGCGCCAGGCCAGGAATGAATAAACAGCCAGATTGACCGCACCACCCCCCAGCATGAGGCCCAGGTAGCGCAGATATTCCTGCCAGATGTTCATGCTCGCCGTTCGCCCCGCGAACGATAGGTGTCGATTGACCAACCAGGTCGCCGTCGCAGCGGCCAGAAAAGAAATCGCACGCGCCGCGTAAACACCCAAGGTGTCACGCAATGCGGTCAGCACGGCAATGTCGACTACCAAGCCTAGAACCCCGGCTGCTGCGAACCATAACAGGCTACGGCTAAGTTTCATGGTGTGTGGCGGGGCATCTTGCTCAAGATGATCAAAGCCCCTTGTCCTTCAATAGCGCTCGCGCCACTTCAGCGAACCCGGCACCGCGCTCGCCTTGTGTGATGTAGCGTGGTTTGTGCTGAAGCTCGGCCTCGAATCTTCGGATGTTGGCCACGCCCACGCTGTGCGGCAGGCGTTCGAACATGAGCTGGTCATTGGTCGAATCACCCACGTACACCCAACGGTCCGTTTCGTCCTGCAGTTCACGGCCAAACAGCGTGCGCGTGATCCAGCAAGCGCCCTGCCACTTGTTGTGGTCACCAATCCATCCATTCACATGAATACTGCTCACGCTGGCATTCAGACCCTCGCGCCGCATGACTGCCACCACCTGGGCAATTTGCGATTCATTCAAGTGACTGAATTCACTGTGGTCCACGGCAATATCCGTTTCTCTGCCCGCAGAGTCGCTCGCCAATACCGCACCAGGTACTTCCCGGAGAACGCAAGTTGCGACCTCTTGAAGACGAGAAAATTTCGCGGCACGCGTGGCGGCGTCTTCCTGATAAAGCGTGCGGTGCTCCACCATTGCAACCGAACCGTTTTCTGCGACGATCGCGTCCACCGGCCAGGCCTGCGCGAATGGTTCACTCCAGCCTACGGGGCGGCCGGTGATCGCAACCACATGCAGCCCCGCAGCTTTCAGGGCAGATAGAGCGTCCAGGGCATCTGGAGTAATTGCGCCATCAGTGGTCAGCGTGTCGTCGATGTCGGTGAAGACGCCTTGCACGTCTTGCCACGCACCTGTCTGCTTTTGTTCCAGCGATATCAGCGCAGATTCAGTCATCATCTGCCAAATCGATCGATAGTGGCTCTGTAGGGACGCGCTCCACGTCGTGATGCAGAAATGCAATCAAGAACTGAATCCCGATGATGAGGGGCAACGCTGCCAGCATGACAGTGCCGCTGGTGGCAGGCTCGCCCGTCGCATCGCTCATAACCCAGTGAACCAGCCCGAAGATCACACCCAGCAAACATAAAAGTCCCCCAAGGATGCTGTAGAGGCTGCCCAGATTGAAGTCGCGCAAAAGATAAAGGTAGACGTAGCGCTTAAAAAATCGAGTGACGTGCTTGACCATGAACTCCGGCAGCACTTTGGACACCTTCAGACTCGATTCCTCATCTGCGTACACGGAATCCATAGGGATGTCGCGTACCACCGCCCGCACCGTATTCAGGTGGTAGAGCATGTCGGTCTCGAAAAAGTAGCGCTTCTCCAACTTGTGCAGAGGCAACTCTCGCAAAACACTGGTGTGGATGGCCGTATAGCCGTTGGTGGGGTCCATCACAGACCAGTAGCCCGTGCTCAGCTTATTGATGAAAGATAGCGCGGCATTTCCGAACAGGCGTATGGGTGGCATTCCCTTCAGCGATTCAGGCCGATAGAAACGATTGCCCTTGGTGTAGTCGGCCTTGCCACGCGCGATAGGCCGCACGAAATGCGGGATCAATTTCGGATCCATCTGCCCATCGCCATCCACCTTGACGACGATGTCCACTGGCTCTTCGAGTGCCGCCCGATAGGCCGTGGCGATGGCACCGCCCACGCCCTGGTTTTCCTCATGAAAAATCACTCGCACCCTGGGATCATGACACTCACTTTGTACCAGCGCGCCACTGTTTTGTGGGCACTTGTCGTCCACCACGAAAATGCGCTGCACAGAGGACGGGATGCCGGCAATGACGTCAAGAATCTGAGCTCGAACCTTGTAGCAGGGAATGGCTACGGCTATGCGTGGAGGCATCGTCATATCAGCTATGGCCCCCTATGGATGCCAAGGTCACCCCTGCCAGGATGAGCGCACCGCCAGCCAATGTTTGCCAGGTGATCGCCTCGCCCAGCATCATCCAACCAAGAACGGGCACGATAAGGAAGGCAAGCCCCATGAACGGGTACGCAATGTGCAGCGGCGCATGGCGCAGCACCCAGATCCACACCAGGGTGGTGACTCCGTACAAGGCGAGGGCCGCGATGAGCCAACCATTGAACACCCATTGTTGCCAGTTGGCGGCGTTGATAATGGATTGCGCTGCTTTCTTGAAGAGCAGTTGCCCGAGCGAAATGCCTAGGACACAGAGGACGGTGATACTGGTGAGTAGCGGGGTCATGGTATGGGCCCAAGAGGCTAAGGCCGGTCATCGGGGGTCACGGCGAAGATAGGGGTCGATAGCACGATTTTGATGGATGAGGGCGTGCGCGGCTTCCGGTAATGTCGATTTGAGCAGCTCCGCTCCCGCCCAGGTCACGATAGTTCCGGGTGGACAGTGAAATGTAATGGAGAGGGCGCCCGATCCGGCGGGGCGCATTTCACCATTGCCATCAATGGCATAAGTATGCATAGCGCTGTCCGGTTTTAGGTATAGCGTTGGTAGCGGCTCATATCGAGTTTGCTTTGGGTGCGCGTTGGTTAAGGCCAGTGTGGCCTTTCGGCAGGCGTTGATCGCACCATCTTCGGGTGAGGATACCGCGAAGCGCAACCGCCAGATGCCATCCATTACCTGGATGGGCGCCAACGTATCGGCGATTACCACCTGCAATGGGAGCGTCAGTGTGGCAGGGGCGCTTTCTAGCCGCCAGCGGTCACTTCCCAGAGAACTCGCTGAAGCGGCGTGAATAGGCCCCATGGACGAACGATCTAGTAGAACTGCCACTGGGCCCGGGCGATAAGGATCCATGCCCCAGCTTTCGTGGTGAAGCGAATACCGGTGTAGCACACTTGGCATACCTGCCAGCATTAGCACAATGAGTGCCTTCCCAGCCAACCATACTAATCTGCGAGCAACGGGCAGATGTCTAAATTTCTCTGGAAGCTGAAGCACAATGGCCGTGCCTACGCTTGCAAGCAGGATCATCCACGGTTCCAGAAAAAAGGTGTTGTAGCGTGTGTTGTACAGAACGGGTGTGAGTTGGAGCGACATGCCCAATACACCGAGTAGCAACAGTCCCAGAACCACGATCTTCTGACGCTCCATTCCCGGGCGCCCTGGCAAACGCAGCCTCCTATTCAAAGCTCGTCGCTTCGAGGAGATCAATATGGTCAATGCCGCTAACCCTATGGCCAGCCATTCGAACGTTCGGAAGCCGCGGAGATTTCGCGACATTCGCATCTCAGGGGTACTGTAGAAGAGCCAAGCCTTGAGCTTTTGAGCGAAGAATGAGGTGTTATCCAAAAACGATGTGTTTTTGACAATATCGAAAGCCACGCGCGTATTGATTCTTTCCGATTGCAGTGCGAGTGGATTGCCTTTCGTTTCGGGCGCGACAGTCAATGGTGTCACGCCCGCGTCATAGTTGAAGCCCGAGAAGACAGGCTCCAAGCCCATCTTGAAAGGACTAACTCCGTAATACAGCCCTGATCCTGAGCCCGTTCCAATGCCCCAGAGGCCGAAGCAAAGTCCGTTTTTCAGCACTACCGCGGCTGGAAGTACCAGCGCGGCGATGAATGCAACGACAACAGGTCGATTTAAAAAAATCGCCCGAGCGGCATGTGCGAAGCTTGTATTGACGCGCAGCCAAGAAAGAGCCGTCCATGACGCCAAACCAGCGACCAAGGCCGCCAACGCGAATATCTGAAGAACGGGACGCGAAAGCAACGTGACCGTCAGCCCTAGTGCCGCCCACCGGAGAGCGGCTCGGGGCTTGGATTCATTCAAGGCATATTCCACGACTGACATGGTCAGAAGCATTAGGCCGAACAGATAGATAGACTCAGTCAGAACCAAGGGTATATGGCGTGTGAGATCCGGGTGGAAAACTATCAAGGCTGTCGCGAGAATGCCTGCCCAGATGCCTCCTAGCTGGCTGGCAGTTCGCCACATCATCAAGATGCACGTCAAAAACAGAAAGCAATTGGCTAACTGGATGAGTGCCGGGTCTGCACCCCACAGCGCAGGCCAGATATAACCCAGTGGCGCTACGTAGTAACTGGCTGGATCCTCGGTCAGGAACTCCCAAGGATGATCGAGCAGTGCGCGGGCATTGGGCAGATAGGTCCAATATGCATCGTTGTTGAGGGGAGCGTCGGGCGACGGAAAAAAACGAATAAGCTGCCGGGTTGCCTTAGACAGCAGAAGGACTAAACAAACTACTGAAAAATAAAACCAAAATATGCGTGGCATCGAAATCAGGTCCGATGTGTATATTGTGGTCACCCCGTCTTTAAAACTTTTTCCTTTGTAGCGTGCAATTTTCATGCTATGCTGTTGCATTTTTTTGTGGCGCTTAATTTTACTGAATCGATTTAAAATTAGGGCAAGATTTTAAGATTTATTGAGCTTTTTGTGGCTAGATGGAGTGGAATTTTTTGAGAGACCATGAAAATAAATAAAATTCCAAGCTTGGAGTGATTGCATGCGTGAAACCACCTTTCTTTTTAGATCGTTTTTGCTTGCCATGGTGCTCGGGTGTCTATGGATAAGCAATGTCGCGGCTTCGAGCGGCGAGCCTTGGGCCTTGGTGGAGCAAGTGCGAGCACATCAGGCAGATGCGAATGTTGAAGTCATAGTTAAAGGCATAATCCCTTCTGCGATAGTCAGTGATTTTAGTGTAAGGCCTGGTGAGCCAAATATATTCATTAAGGGCCTTTCCGTAAAATCACGTTCAGATGAAAATTCTGATTTCGAGTTCACGGTTAATTCGGAAAAATTTCAAAATGGAGGTTACTTTCCACTAGCTATTGGTATTGAGTATGAGAGCAAATATCACCCGTTGATATTTAAGTCTGGAGCCGAGCTTTCGGCACATGTGCCTGTAATCTATGGCCGGCACTGGACAATGTTGGCCGTGATTGTGATTGCTATTGGATTGGGTTTGTCCCGCCACTTTCAAAATTGGTGTGGGAAGCTTGGATGTTGGGTGGAGCGGCATCAGCGTACGCTGGCCTGGGGGATTGGCGCCTTAGCGTTGCTGCTGGTGGCGGCAGGTTGGACCGGGAGTTCCTGGCGGCGTATGGCTGACAGCTATGCGGGTAAATCGTTTCTTGAATGGCAAGGTAGCCAATGGCATTCGCGTTCTTTCAAGCTTGATCGCTGGGACGAATGGGGTGTAATTACACCGGCAGTATTTGCGCAGTTGAATCACGAGCCGAAATTCCCTATCGTCAACACCAATATCGGCCCTGAGGGGCAGAACATGGGGGTCATAGGTATGTTTGGTGTACCTATTGCTCAAGTGGCCGCGCTGGCTAGACCTGCTACGTGGGGCTATTTTGTTCTGCCTTTGCGTCAAGCCATGAGTTGGCAGTGGCAGATTCAGTTCTGGGGTTGTCTTCTGGCGGTATGGTGGTTTCTGAACACGTTGCGGGCCGGACAAGCGGGTAGGAATCTAGCGTTAGCCACGTCATTTTGCATGGTGCCCTATGCGGCAGGTTGGTCCAACTGGCCCTTGTACGCCAGTTTGTTTCCGGTCTTGAGCTTTTGTTTGGCGGCTAAATTGCTCCGCACTCGATCGATGATGAGTACCTTATCCCTGGGGGCGGCGCTAGGGTGGGTGCTAGCTAGCTGGGTCCTGGTGTTGTATCCGCCATGGTTGGTCATCGTGGGTAGTTTGTGTGCGCTTTTGATGCTGGGCTGGGTACTGGATCACCGCAGAGAGTTGGTGTGGGGAATTAGCCAATGGCTGGCCTTGTCGTGTGCAGTGGTTGTGGCTGGCGTGTTGCTGGGTAGTTGGTGGCTGGATACGCGCGATGCGGTGGCGCAGGTCCAGGCAACCGTATATCCAGGCGGAAGACAGGCAGAGTTGGGTGGTAATCCCTCGCTGATTTGGATGCTGCGGGGGTACTTGGGCTTGGAAGCATTTGCCAATAACATGGGCCCGGCCTCTAACAAATCAGAGATCAGTTCGTACTTCTTTGTGCCTTTTGCGATGGCAGCAGTGCTGCTCTGGGGCGCCTTCAAGTCGTCGCGACCCAGAGGGGTGTGGCTAGGCTTGGTGACGTTTGTGGCCATTTATGCGTGGTATTGCTTAATGGGCTTTCCATTGTGGCTCGCCGAAATGTCCAAGTGGGGTGTTCTGACCATCAATCGGATGGATTTGGGCTTAGGTTTGGCTATGGTGGTTTTGACATGCTTGTTACGGTCACCTTCGTCGATCGGTGTTCAGGTAACCAGGAATTTGCCATCGGGGGAATTCTCGCGTTTTGCTCACTCAGGGATGGGGATCGCCTTGGCAGCGGGCAGCGCTGCATTGGCCTGGTGGATGCTGGCACACATCGGTCCAGATCTGATGCCGCACAATCCCTGGCCCTTTCGAGCAGCTGTTGTTCTTATGTGCGCAGCCATGGCTTGGTGGATGTGGCGCAGACAGGCTATGGCCTTGACGCTAGCCATGCTAGTGATGGGTTTTGGGGCTGCATTTACATACACGCCGGTCTCAAGAGCTCCAGAAGCGGTATGGCTATCCGATGCCGTCAAGCCTTTTGTGACAGATGCGAGCAGGCCACGACTGGCCAAAACACTGGTCGTAGATAGTGATTCGCTGCCGGCAATGGCTTTGGCTGCACTCGGAGTACCAGTGATCGACGGCCCTTTGTATTACCCCCACCGAACGCTATGGCGTGGGATGCAGTTGCCCGAGGATCAGTGGCCAATAGTCAATCGGTATCAGCACTTGGTCTTCTTGCCGGAGAAGAATGTGGCGGGGCCGTTGCACTACCGCGTGATGTCGCCGGGCATGGATGCTGTGAGGGTGTTTTTTGACCCCATCGCATTCGACTTCACACGCACAGGAGCAGAGCGTGTTGTGTCGCACGAGAGCTTAGCTAACGCGCTGGATGGAAACTCGGGGTTGGAACGAATTGGCGAGCACCGTCAATATGTTTGGTTTCGAGTGAAATGAGGTGCCTTTTGTAGAACAGTTTTTTTGACCACGATGCGGCATTACGGGGGTAGAGGTCTTTTTTGTCATCTACAGTTCTTTCGTGACCCAGACCACCCCCCGAAATTCGGACGGCTTGCTCTCTGGGATTTAACTAACTGTCTCATGATGCCTTGGATTTACTTCCGATTAGTTAAAGTTCGGACTTGCATTGGCTTGCCCTTGATGAATTTGGCAGCGTAATTAATTTCCTGACTGAAGCGCAAGTCCTGCGTGCTCCCGCAATGGATGGAAGTGAATCTTTGGAAACCGCTCCTGCGCCAGCCTGACATCGTAAGGACTGGTGCACAAATATGCCAAGGTGTTCGCAGCATCTTGCGCCATTCGCAGTGGATAGGCATTTTCGAACGCGCGCAGTTCTGCCGGCGTGTCGGCGGTAATCCAACGGGCTCCAGTATATTGGCAGCCTTCTAAGCGCACGTCGCAGTCGTACTCGTTGTTCAAACGGTGTTGCACCACTTCGAATTGCAACTGGCCTACCGCACCCAGCAGCATATTGCCGCCAGCTTCGGGTCTAAAGACTTGGATAGCGCCTTCTTCGCCTAACTGCATCAGGCCTTGTTGCAGTTGCTTGGTGCGGAGGGGGTTTCGAAGCACCACAGTCATGAACATCTCGGGTGCGAAGAAAGGCAGCCCGGTGAATTGAAGGTTGGCACCGTCGGTGATGGTGTCGCCGAGCTGCACGCCCCCGTGTGTGGTGAAGCCGATGATGTCCCCCGCATACGCCTCTTCCACTGCTTCACGGCGCTGACTCATGAAGGTCACCACACTGGTGGGGCGCAACTCTTTGGCTGTGCGCTGCACCTTCATCTTCATGCCCGGCGTGTATTTGCCAGACGCCACGCGTACAAAGGCAATCCGGTCGCGGTGGTTGGCGTCCATATTCGCCTGCACTTTGAACACCACGCCTGAGAATCCTTCATCTTCCGGTTGGATGATTTTTTCGACAGGTTGTTTGTTGACCAGCAAGGAGCTTTTGCGTGGGCCGGGTGAGGGCGACATATCCACGACAGCGTCCAAAACCTCCATCACACCGAAGTTGTTGACACCGGAGCCGAAAAACACAGGGGTGAGTTTTCCAGCGAGGAAGGCTTCGTGGTCCCATTCAGCCGATGCCCCTACAGCCAATTCCATGCTCTCCATGGCATCGTCGAACGATTGGCCAAAGCGTGCGCGCAATCTGTCGGCGTCGTCCAGCGAGATAACTTCAAAGTCTTGCGGGCGTTTTTCGCTGCCGGACTGAAACACAGTCATGCTTCGGGTCCGCAGGTTGATGATGCCGCCGAAAGCCTTGCCCTGACCCACGGGCCAGGTAATGGGACAGCAGGGCATACCTAGTTCGCGCTCGACCTCGTCCATGATGTCCAGCGGGTCGCGCACTTCACGGTCCATTTTGTTCACGAAGGTGATGATGGGCGTATCACGCTGGCGGCAAACTTCGATCAAACGGCGTGTCTGCGATTCGACCCCGTTGGCAGCATCGATCACCATCAGGGCCGAATCGACTGCGGTCAGCACACGATAAGTGTCTTCTGAGAAATCCTTGTGGCCAGGTGTGTCCAGCAGGTTGACGACGTGGTCGCGGTAGACCATTTGCATCACTGACGACGCCACCGAGATGCCACGCTGCTTTTCGATTTCCATCCAGTCGCTGGTCGCGTGTCGGCTGGCCTTGCGTGCTTTCACGCTACCCGCAATCTGGATCGCACCCGAGAACAGCAGCAGCTTCTCGGTCAGCGTGGTCTTGCCCGCGTCAGGGTGGGAGATGATGGCAAAGGTGCGGCGACGCCGCGTTTCGGAGACGATAGACAAAACAAAATTCCGTTAAGAAGCGAAGCAAGACGCCGCGCCTGGAGAAAGATGCTATTTTCGGGCAAATTCGAATCTTCTTTTGTCCTATCGTTTTCATGCAGCCAGAACCACACAAAGACAACAATTTCGATTTTCTTCGCATGGCGGCGGCATTGGGCGTATTGATCAGCCACCAAGCCTCACTCACGGGACTTCCGGAACCCATCTTTCTAGGAGTAAGCCTCGGAGGCTTTTGCGTGCTGATTTTCTTTGCTATCAGCGGGTATCTGGTAGCGGGGAGTTGGAGTCACGATCCGAATGCCTGGAGATTTGCAGCCAGACGTCTGTTGCGCATTTGGCCGGGGCTGCTAGTGGTTTGCCTTCTAGTCGCTCTGCTACTAGGGCCTATCGTGAGCCAGCTCGGAGTGAAGTCCTATTTGGCATCTCCGGCGACGTGGGACTATCTGACGCAGTTGAATCTCTGGACTTTCAAAGCGCAGTTGCCTGGTGTTTTCGTGGGTAATCCATTACCCGAGAGCGCGAACGGCTCTCTTTGGACCATCCCAATTGAGATCCGGTGCTATTTGGCGTTGTTGGTCGTCGGCTTGCTGGGGCTTATGCGTCGGACGTTCGTACTCCCTGTTGTGTTTTCGTTGTTTGCGTGCTGGTTCTTTTTCCTGTTCAAGACAGGATATGACCAGCCGATACGATTGCATCTGCAGATGGCAGTCGTATTTTTCTGCGCAGCATCCTTGTATCAGCTGAGGGCTATATGGATTCCGCATCGTCGTAAGGTGAGCATTGCCGCATTCGTAGCGGTGCTGGCGTTGTGGTTCGGGGGTTTCCAAGAAATGGCCTACACCTTGGGTGTCCCGGTGGTTGTCGTGTTGTTTAGCACAGCCTCATGGCCTGTGCTCAGGCGAGCGGGTCGCTATGGGGATGTCTCCTACGGACTCTACATTTATGCCTATCCTGTTCAGCAAACGGTTATCTGGCTCGGGGACAATCAGTTGCCCTTCGGCGTGGGTTTGGCGCTGTCCACCGCTATCACGCTTGCGCTGGCTTGGCTATCGTGGACCTTCGTGGAAAAACCTGCTCTGCGTCTCAAGCGGCTGCTCTGACTACCCGCTTTGAGGCATTGGCTCGCGGGAAACTCGACCGATGCTGCCTTTCCCTCGATCTCTCCGGATAGCCGGTCAAAGTCCGATCTGGCCGCGCTTTTTCTTTTGAGCGCGTTGGTTTGTGCCGCAGCTAAAGTAAACTTGCCTGCCCGTAAGCCTTTCTTTATCGTGCCGACCGTCGAAGGGCTTTTGTTTTGCAACGAAGCGCACAATAACCTCAAGCAAATCAGGTTTGCACAGGCGCAGGCAGCTTGATGTCAAAGGCCGAGACGGCGCAGCCGCGCTTAATCATTGGCTGGATGAGCTCGAACCTGGGGGCGGAAAAGGGCAAGTGCCAGACGTGAGGCCTGGATGCCTTTCTTTGCAACGACGCCCATCCACTGATGCAAATGCGGTGAGCTTTTTTAATCCCCGCTTGCTTCAGTGGTTCAACATAAGTTGTTCTGAAACCATCATGAACGCATGCGTTGAAAACGCCCGTGGCCGCTGACAGCGCCATCGCAGACATCAACCTGTCCGATTGGGCTGCAAGGAAACGGGCGTCAATGAGACGGAAATGCCCGGCCTGATGCCTATTCGCGAGGAATTTGCCAAATCGCAGGCTTTAAAGGGTGCTCGCATCACGGGTAGCCTTCACATAACAACCGCAGTCTTGTCACTCGGCGGGCACTGCCTTTGTGGCAAGAGGCATGTTCGGGGTAAGCAGCGTGGACGAATTTTATAACCTAGGGCCGCCTATTTAATCGGCACGTCGTTGACCTGACCGGATGTCAGTACATCGGCGGGTCGGCTAGCATGCCAGTCAGTCTTCACTGCCACGCCACGATAAATCCATTCGACAACTCTCTCTACCACTGTCGGCCCATCAACCTGCAGATTGGTCGTAGTGCTCTCAAAACCGCAGGCTGAAAAAACTCCAGCTGGTGTTTCAATAGACTGAATTCCAAGAAATTTCGTGGTTTGTTCAACGTTTGCCGTGGTGAGTCTGGAATTTGAAACAGTACTCTCCCGGTATTGTTGGGTTGCAATGCCTCCAGTCGCGCCCTCCACTAATTCCAAACGCAAATCTGTCTTCCCAGGATCATAGGTATTTTGCCGAGTAAAAATTCTGTATCTCATATGCTCTGCAAAAGTAATAACTCGGCCCTCCTTGACGCTTTCCAAGGTAAATATAACGGTGGCCCCAACCTGAGGGACAGCGGTGGAATAGGTACTAGAGGCGCGAATTCTTAGCGATGGGTCCGTATCTGAAGCACCAGTAATCCCTGGGAACAGAGTGCTCATATCTCCCGCGACAGGTGCCCGGACCTCTGAGCGGTAGTGTCGGCCAGTGGGCTCGTTGTCGTTGTATCGGAGATCTGTCTGCCATCCAATGACTGAGCTGTCTGGAGTAAAACAAAGTTCTTTTGCAGACACAGGTGGTGGGGAGTCATCACCGCCACAACCTGCCGTCAGTACGCATGCAAGTGCAATTGCAGTTAAAGATCTAGATCCCACGGTAACTCCTCGATTCTTCGGGACTAAATGCTAAAGAGTACTCCAAGTTTGTACTGTATGTTCACTGTTTCTTGAAACTACTAACCACACCGCCGGCTTGATGCTCAACAGATGAGAGTTGACGATAGCCAAAATGATGTGCTGCGCGCCACCTTACCGCGTCGCAAGGCCGTCGTCTACGTGCGATAGTCCGCCCCGACACAGGGTTGACTAATCTAATCTTGAGGGGTGGGCCTGGCCCCTGGGATGGTGGATTCCTAAGACAGATTGATTCCCCGATTGAAGCGCCAATCCAGCATGCTCCGCAGCGGATGGAAGTAGATCTCGAGAAACCTCTCCTGTGCCAGTCGAACGTCATGAGGGCTGATGCACAGATAGGCCAGTGTGCTCGCGGCGTCGTGCGCCATGCGGAGCGGTTGGGCATTTTCGAACGCTAGTTGGCACCATCGGCTTGTGGGAAACTTGGCCGATGCTGCACTTTCTTCGATCTGGCGCGCGTTTTCGGTCGAGACCCGCCTTCGCCGCCTTCTCTGTTCTCATGGCTTCAGTGTGTTTAAACGCCGAGGCAGAGCTTCCTGCTCGCAAACCTTTCTACATCGTTCCGACCGTGGAAGGGCTTTTGTTTTGCGACGAAGCGCGCAATGACGCGAAGCAGGTGAACTTCGCGCAGGCGCAAGCGGGTTGTGAGGCCAAGGGCCGTGATGGTGCTGCTGCACTTAATCGCCTGCTGGATGAGCTAGAGCCTGGAGGCGCAAAAGGGCAAGTGCAGGTAGGCTATCTGCTTACCGTGCAGCTCCTCAGTCTTTATAAGGCTCACGGCACCGGATGGGTCATAGACGATAAGCGAGTGGATGGCCTGCTGCGCATGCTGACTGAGGTGAAGCGGCCCGTGGTGGTTTATCTGCAGTCCACGCATTTCGACACTCAAGGACCGTTACCCACCGCCTTGGCGAAAGACCCACGCAACCTACTGCTATATGCCGACGGAAAACCCCCGGAACTGGGGTATTTTGGCTTTGCCATCGCGCCATTCACGCTGTCCACAGATACCACTTTGCCGGTCAATGTCTACCGGTTCGACGCGTTGCGTTATCTCAGTAAACGCTTGCTGGCGCTTCCTGCCGAGGCGCGTGAAAGGATTGTGGGTATTTCGCTCGCAGGCGAGGCGCATCAGCTTTATCCCGATTTTGAAAACGGCATGGGCCGGTATGAAGACATCCGAGTGACCGATTACAGCGCCGCTTCGGTCGATGGTTTTCGGAGCATGCTGGAAAAGCGCTTTGGCAGCATCGAGAAGCTCAATGCGGCTATGGGTTTCAACGAAACTTCTTTTACCACCGTTCCCGCTCCCAGCAAGAACATCCGCAAGGAGCGACTAACCCGCTTCGGCGAGCACTATGACGCTTGGGCAGATGGCTATCTGCCGATCTCAGGTTGGTTGTTTGATCCTGAAAACCGGGTCAGTGAACTGTTGCTCTACGTGGACGGCCAGGTGGTTGGACCAGTACAGCGTGGAATGAACCGATTAGACGTTTATCGCGCTGTGGAAGAGATCAATACACCCAATACAGGATTCCGGTATGACCTGGACTTCAGCGCCCTGCCGGTAGGCCGGCACCGGGCTCAGGTTGTGGCTGTGTCGGGTAAGGACCGTTACTTGCTGGCAGAGGCTCCCTTCGTCGTGGTGGGGCGCGATCAAGCCACGGTGTCTGATGGTTTGCCCGCCGGAGCGCAAGATCTGAAGACCGATGGCTCGGTCTCGCGGGTCAAGGCATTCTTCGACAAGGTTCTGCGCAAATTAGGTTTCAACCGGCCATTGCCTAGTCCGATCGCATTGCCAGGGGTGCGCTCCTGGCTGGATATGCCCCGGTCCTTGCAGGATGTCTATTACAACCCGCTGGCTCGTGAATGGAACAAATATCGGGATGAGCAGACCCTGGCTTTCATGACGGTGTTCTACAACGTTGCAAAAGATGCGGGCCTGCCCAAGGAAAAGCTTTTTTCCCACCAGATCATTCCGCGTATCAACTCTTCATGGAATCCGCAGCTGTTTGCGGTCGACAGTACCTTGCAGTCTGGCTTGCCATGGCGTCCTGGGGTGAATATGTATGGCGGCACCACCAACAGCGCCTGGCTGCGCCATTTCATGAAGGAGCGGCAGCTTACGGACTACGGCGCGCCGGAGTTTCATCCTCAACAATGGAAGCAGCCAGACGCAGCCATGGCCGCGCTGCGTGAGCAATACGATGCAGGGGCTCGTTTTATCAGCCCCATGTATTTTTCCCTTGTGCCTGAACGTTTCAAGACCTCCGCGGAGAACGGTGTCAATCGGATGGAAATCCGGCCGGACAACCCTAAGGATGGCTCAGATCAGTTCTACAAGGCTATCCGCGATTTCGCGCGAAACTAGTTGTTTCAAGATTTAAGATGGTCGTGTTGATGGAATGCGCTTGCATCGAGTTGTGGCGTATGCATAGGCTTCTATAATCTCTGTCATTCCGAGGAGCGTTGCAGCGCCTGCATTCATTGCCAGGCGTGAGGCTCGGACACCTTTCTTTGCAACGACGCTCATCCACTGATGCAAGTGCGGTGAGCTTTTTTTATTCCTCGCTTGCTTCCGTGGTTCAACACAAGTTGTTTTGGAACCATCATGAACGCACGCCTGAAAACACCCGCTGCCGCTGACAGCGCCATCGCAGACATCGACCTGGCCGATTGGGGCCGCAAGGAAATCGGTATCGCCGAAACGGAGATGCCCGGTCTGATGGCCATCCGTGAGGAATTCGCCAAATCCAAGCCTTTGAAGGGCGCTCGCATCACGGGCAGCCTTCACATGACGATCCAGACTGCCGTGCTGATCGAAACTTTGCAAGCACTGGGCGCGCAAGTGCGCTGGGCTTCTTGCAATATTTTCAGCACCCAGGATCATGCAGCCGCCGCTATTGCCGCCAGCGGCACGCCCGTGTTTGCCATCAAGGGCGAAACGTTGACTGATTACTGGGACTACACACACCGCATTTTCGACTTTGGTCCCAAAGACTCCAAAGGCGAAGGCCCCAACATGATTTTGGATGACGGTGGCGATGCCACGATGCTGATGCATCTGGGCAAGCAGGCCGAAACCGATCCCAAGGTTCTCAGCAATCCCACCAGCGAAGAAGAAAAGATTCTTTTCGCTGCGATCAAGGCCAAGCTCAAGGAAGACGCTACCTGGTACAGCCGCAAGAGCGCAGAGATCATGGGCGTGACTGAAGAGACCACCACCGGGGTGCATCGCCTGAATGAGATGTCGGCCAAGGGCTCCCTGATGTTCCGCGCCATCAACGTGAATGACTCGGTAACCAAGTCCAAGTTCGACAACCTCTATGGCTGCCGCGAATCGCTCGTGGACGGTATCAAGCGCGCTACTGACGTAATGGTGGCCGGCAAGGTGGCTGTGGTGTGCGGCTACGGCGATGTGGGCAAGGGCTCTGCTCAGGCGCTGCGCGCTCTTTCCGCTCAAGTGTGGGTTACGGAGATCGATCCTATCTGCGCCCTGCAGGCCGCCATGGAAGGGTACCGCGTGGTCACCATGGAAGATGCAGCCCCACTGGCTGACATCTTCGTCACGGCCACCGGCAACAAGGACGTCATTACCTACAAGCACATGAAGGCCATGAAAGACCAGGCCATCGTCTGCAATATCGGTCACTTTGACAATGAAATCGACGTCGCTGGCCTCGAAGAAAAGTGCAAGTGGGAAGAGATCAAGCCACAGGTTGATCACGTGATCTTCAAGGACGGCAAACGCATCATCCTGTTGGCCAAGGGCCGCCTGGTGAACCTGGGTTGCGGCACAGGCCACCCCAGCTATGTGATGTCATCTTCCTTCGCCAACCAGACCATTGCCCAGATCGAGCTGTTCGCTCATTCCGAGCGCTATGAGGTGGGTAAGGTCTATGTGCTGCCCAAGCACCTCGATGAGAAAGTGGCTCGCCTGCAGCTGGCCAAACTCAACGCCAAGCTGACCGAGCTTTCAGGTGAACAGGCGCGCTACATCGGCGTGTCCAAATCGGGCCCCTACAAGCCAGACACCTACCGCTACTAAGACAGACCAGACTGGCAGGACGGGTAGATGCGGGCCGATCAATTGCTCGTGGAGCGCGGCCTGGCCGCCAGCCGCAGTCAGGCGCAGCGCTTGATCGCCGCAGGCGGGCGCTGGCGTGCACCCGGAGGGTGGCGCCAGCTCACCAAAAGCGTTGATCTGCCTGCAGATGCAGAAATTGAGTTGCTCGATGTCGCCGAGGCACGCTATGTCTCTCGCGGCGGCCTGAAGCTTGAAGGCGCTCTGCAGGAGGCTGGGCTGAACGTCTCTGGATGGCATTGCCTTGATGTGGGGCAATCCACCGGAGGCTTTACAGACTGTTTGCTGGCGCAAGGCGCTGCGCATGTGGTGGGTGTGGACGTTGGCCATGGCCAGGTGCATCCGCGTGTGCGAAAAGATGTCCGTGTGCAATGCCTTGAGGGTATGAATGCTCGGGAGTTGAGCGCGTCTGGCCTGCAAGCCGCTGGAGTCGCCCAACCTGAGTTTGATCTCATCACGGGCGATCTGTCTTTCATCTCGCTTTCACTGGTTTTGCCTGCACTGGCGCCGCTGCTGACTGAGGGCGGCATGTTGCTGATGTTGGTCAAGCCGCAGTTTGAACTGCAACCCGGGCAATTGGCTAAAGGCGGCATCGTGCGTGATGCGGCGCTTTATCCGGTGGTTGAGCAGCGCTTGCGCCAAGCTTGTGCTGATGCTGCTCTGCGCGTTCTGGGCTGGTTTGATAGCCCCATCAAAGGCGGCGACGGTAACCGCGAATTCTTTATTCATGCCACTGCGGCACTTCCCCTATCGAGAGCATCATGAGCCTCCCCTTAAGTTTGGAATTTTTCCCGCCGAAGACGCCTGAGGGCGCCGAAAAGCTGCGGGCGACACGTCAGCAGTTGTACGCACTCAAGCCTGAGTTCTGTTCTGTGACCTTTGGTGCGGGGGGCTCCACCCAAGAGGGCACGCTGGACGCCGTACGCGAGATACTGGGAGAGGGCGTTTCCGGGGTGCCTCACCTTTCCTGCATAGGCCAGACCCGTGATTCCATTCGCGAACGTCTGGCGAGCTATCGGTCTGCGGGGGTGCAGCGACTGGTTGCGCTACGTGGCGATTTGCCCAGCGGCTATGGCATGGGAGGCGAATTCCGTTACGCCAGCGAACTGGTGGAATTCATCCGAGCCGAGACGGGTGATGCGTTCCATATCTCCGTGGCGGCCTATCCTGAAGTGCACCCCCAAGCCAGATCCCCTCAGGCAGACCTGGACGCCTTCAAGGCGAAGGTTTCCGCAGGCGCCGACTCAGGTATCACGCAGTACTTCTTTAACGCTGATGCTTACTTCCGCTTCATGGAAGAGACGCGCAAGCACGGCATGAACATTCCTGTCATTCCAGGCATCATGCCCATCAGCAATTCGACGCAGTTGCTGCGCTTTTCTGACGCTTGTGGCGCAGAAGTACCGCGCTGGATTCGCCTGCGCTTGCAGTCCTTTGGAGACGACATCGCGTCCATCAAGGACTTTGGCGCTGACGTGGTTGCGCACCTCTGCCAGCGCTTACGCGATGGCGGCGCGCCTGCACTTCATATCTACACATTGAATCAAACCGCAGGGGTTTTGGAGCTTATGAAGCGGGTGGGGTGACCCTGCGGGTCTCGTGCTTACTGTAACAATCTGGGATTTCCCGACGCAAATAAAGTCGCTAGAATGCGCCCAATGCTACGGGACACCTCTCCCGGCGCGCCTCAATGCGCGTCGGCTTCGGGAAGTGCTCACCGTTCACCAGTAGGCCGATGGTTGTTGATCGGCGCTTGTTGGCTGGTGACTGGCCCACTTTGGGCCCAGACGGTGCGCTCGGATGCTTCCACCCCTTCGACTATGTCTTGCTCTTCGGCCAAGGCCGTGCATGACATGCGTTGCTCCAATTACTCTGGCTTCAAGGGTCGGTTAAGCCTGCGCGCCGATTCGCGGACCACCGCCTCTGCTTCGCAAGAGGCTGCACCTGTGGCTGCCGCTTTGCGGCTTGGCCGTGTTTTGCAAAGTGGAGTCGCTTCTTGGTACGGGCCCGGTTTTCATGGCCGCAAGACCGCCAATGGTGAGCGCTTTGACACCGGCGATATGACCGCAGCACACAAAACCTTGCCCTTCGGCACCCGAGTGCTGGTGCATAACCCGCGCACTGGTAAAGAGGTGGTGGTGCGCATCAACGACCGCGGCCCCTTTACGCGTGGCCGGGTGATTGACCTCAGCGGAGCAGCTGCATCCGCCATCGGTATCAAGGCGCGCGGGCATGATACGGTGGTACTCAAAGAGGTCCAGGATTCAGCGGATGGCGACGTAGTCGCCAGTGCTCCGGAGACTGGCGATTGACGGATGTCTGGAGAGCGGACATCCCTGGATGTCGGCGCAATCATTGAGACAATGCCTGTTCGCCGCTCACATGGGGTCTAGAGCGTCGACGTACTACTGAATATTCGCGGGCCGAGCGTAGCGATGGCCCGAGTCGGTATCCCACCCCTCTGGACGTGCTGAGCAGCGCAGGGCGAGGGGCGGGCAGTGGCACTGCAAGATGCCACTGCTTCGTGATCTAGCTTGTCGCAGTTGTTTGACCGAAGTGAGCGAAGTGAACGCAGGGAGTTTCTGCGACACCGCCCCCGGATGGCCGGCCCCTCGATCGAGCAGCGCAGGTTGCCCGTAGCGAAGTGAAGGGTCGCGGCCGGCATAGGCACGGCAAGTGGGGCCGCCTTTTCTTGCGCCAGGTTCTTTTGGCGGACCACCGGAGCGCCGGCCGAAAGAAGGTGGCTGCGCTGCCGGGCGCACTCCCCGGCCTCCGACCTCCATGCAAGCGCAGAAGGCAATTAGTAACCGCAGCGATTCATCAATCCCAAACGGAAAACCAAATTAACCCGCAACTTTACCGCTCGTCATAACTCACCACCAACTTTCCAGTAGTAGGCCGCGCCTGGCAACTCAGCACAAAGCCTTGCGACATCTCGTCCTGTTCAAGCGTGAAGTTCTTGTCCATGACCACGTTGCCTTCCATGACCTTCGCACGGCAAGTGCAGCAAACGCCAGCTTTGCAAGAGTAGGGCAGATCCAATCCCGCTGAGAGCGCGACGTCGAGCACGTGCTGATCGCTGCGCATGGAAAGCTCGTGTGATTTTCCGTCGATCAAGACCGTGAGCTGCACTTGCCCTACGGGCGCTTCCCGGTCAGGCTGAGCAATGGCTGCACGACGCGCCTCGCTGCTCATTTCTTCCAGACGAGGAGAGGTGAAGCGCTCGGTGCGAATTCGGTCAGCGGGCACGCCTGCTTGTTTGAGCGTGGCCTCGGTCACCTCAATCATTTCCTCGGGGCCGCAAATGAACACTTCGTCCATGCTGGCCGCCGGAAGCAGTGTGCTCAGAAGCTGTTGCACTTTGGCGGCGTCAATGCGGCCTTCCAGCAAGGGCACTTCCTGAGCCTGGCGCGAGAGGATGTGGATCAGCGTCAGGCGATTCTTGTATTTGTCCTTGAGGTCTTGCAAGGCCTCATTGAACATCACGCTGGACATACGGCGGTTGCCATAGACCAGTGTGAACTTGGCTGTGGGGTGCTCTTCCATCGTGCTCGCGACAATGGACAGAATGGGCGTGATGCCCGAGCCCGCAGCAAATCCCACGCGGTGCAGCGCACGGGGTTGTTTTGACACGAAGCGGCCATCCGGCGGCATTACGGAAAGCGTGTCACCGGCTTTCAATTCACTCGCCGCCCAGTTGGAAAAGATACCGCCTTCCATGGGGCGTATGCCTACCTCAAGCTCTCTCGCGGCCGTGTAATGTTTGCGTGTAGAGCAGATGGAATAGTTGCGCCTGATGTCTTCACCATTCAGCGTTTTACGCAAGGTAAGAAACTGACCCGGCTCGAACTGAAAGCTGTCCTGCAGCTCTTCGGGCACGGCGAACGTAATGGCAACTGCACCGGCTGCTTCAGGGTTGACGCGGGCAACGGTGAGATCATGAAATCGCGGGGTGGACATCTCTAGATTCTCTTGAAGTGATCGAACGGCTCCATGCAGTCAAGGCAGCGGTAAAGCGCCTTGCACGCGGTGGAGCCGAAGTGCGAGATTTCTGTGGTGTTGATAGAGCCGCACTGTGGGCATGAAACGTCGAGGGGCTGGCTTTTGCCGGACGCCCGCGCAGCAGAAAACTGGATCACGGAACCTTCGGCAGATGCGCTGGCGCAGTGCGGTGGCGAGATGCCGTAGGCGCGCAGTTTTTCCCGGGCAGCGTCGGTCATCCAGTCGGTGGTCCAGGCGGGGGCCAACTGGGTGACGACACGGCCATGAACGCCTTCGCGCTCCAGCGCAGCGGCCACATCGTCAGCAATCTGCTCCATGGCGGGGCAGCCGCTGTAGGTCGGCGTGATGACGGCTTCTACGGCGCCATCGGTCCCCAGCCGAACATCGCGCAAGATTCCCATCTCGCGCAGGGTGATGACAGGGATTTCCGGGTCGGTCAGCTCATCCAGGGCTTGCCAGATACGGTCAAACTCAGGCTGCGGCATTCCCCCGTGCGGGAGAGCGCCTGCAGGCAGATGGTCCGCGCGCGTCATTTGGCCGGCCCCGTGGCTCACCAGATGGCTCCGGGGTGAGCGCGTGCAAGGCTTTGCATTTCGCTCAGCAGATAGCCCAGATGCTCTGAATGAATGCCCTGCTTGCCTTGGGTCACGTAACCTTTGACAGGGGCTGGGCGACGCAGCGTGGCTTCTTCCAACGCCGAGTTGACGATTTCGTCCCACTCGGAGCGCAGACCGGCCACTTCCACGCCGGCGCCGCTGTTGGCCACATCTTGCTCGACGTTGTGCGCTACCCAGAACTCGTCTGTGTAGGGCAGCAGATGGTCCACAGCTGATTGCGCGCGACGATGAGACTCTTCTGTGCCGTCACCAAGGCGAATGACCCAGTCGCGGGAATGGCGCAGGTGGTAGCGCACTTCTTTGATGCTCTTGGAAGCGATGGCCGCCAGTTGCGTATCGGTTGATTGCTCAAGCCGTTCCCACACCAGCACCATCAGGCTGCTGTAGAGGAAGTTTCTGACGATGGTGGTCGCCCAGTCACGCTCTTTGGCGGCGGAGGGCAGCAGGGCTGGACTGTGCGGCAGTTCCAGCAGTGTGTAATTGCGGAAATCGGGCACATCACGGAAATATGCGAGGGTGTCTTCCGTGGCGCCGTTTCCTTGCAGGGTGGCGGCGTGCTGATAGAGCATGCGTGCCTGGCCGATGAGATCGAGGCTGTTGTTGGCCATCGACAAATCTTCTTCCAGGATGGGTGCGTGACCGCACCATTCAGCGTTGCGCTGACCCAGCACCAGGGCGTTGTCGGCCAGATGCAGGACATAGGCGGCGGGCGCCGCCTTGTTGACGGGGGAGCTTTGAGCGTTGAGCGTATTCATGGTCTTGTCTGGTGGGGCGCTGAACGCAGATAAGCGGTGCGCCTAACCCATTTACCTCACATGTGTCCCACTTCTTCCGGGATTTCGTAGAAGGTGGGATGGCGGTAAATCTTGTCGCTGGCCGGATCGAAGAACTCGGACTTGTCTTCTGGCTCGCTGGCGGAGATTTGGTTCGAAGGGATCACCCAGATGGAGACGCCTTCCTGGCGACGCGTATAGACGTCACGCGCCATTTGCAGGGCGTGCTGCGAATCGCTGGCATGCAGGCTGCCGCAGTGCTTGTGTTCCAAACCTTGCTTGCTGCGTACAAACACTTCCCACAGAGGCCAGTCGCGCAGGGCTTTGGTGCCTGCAGGCTTGGAAGATGGAGCGGACTTGTCGTTCATGGTGGGCTCTTTCATGCTGCTTCTTTCATCGAGCGCTGTTCTTGTTTTTCTGCATGCGCCAGGGCCGCTGCACGTACCCAGGCGCCGTCTTCATGCGCCTTCACCCGCGTGGCCAGGCGCTCTTTGTTGCAAGGACCATGGCCGTTGACGGTCTGCCAGAATTCATCCCAGTCGATGGCGCCGTAGTCGTAGTGGCCCCGTTCCTCGTTCCATTTCAGATCGGGATCGGGCAAGGTCACGCCCAGCACCTTGGCCTGTGGCACCGTGGCGTCCACGAACTTCTGGCGCAGGTCATCGTTGCTGATGCGCTTGATTCCCCAGCGACGGCCTTGATCGCTGTTGGGGCTGTCTGCGTCAGGCGGGCCAAACATGGCCAGGCATTTCCACCAGGTGCGGTTCACGGCGTCTTGCACCATGTCGCGCTGGGCCTGGGAGCCTTTCATCAAGACCAGCAAGGCTTCATAGCCCTGACGCTGGTGGAAAGACTCTTCCTTGCAGACACGAACCATGGCGCGTGCATACGGGCCGTAAGAGCAACGGCAAAGGGGGATCTGGTTCATGATGGCAGCGCCATCCACCAGCCACCCGATAACGCCAACATCTGCCCAGTTGAGCGTGGGATAGTTGAAGATGCTGCTGTACTTGGCTTTGCCTGAATGAAGGGCGTCGAGCATTTCGTCTCGGCCCGTGCCCAGGGTTTCCGCAGCGCTGTACAAATACAGACCATGGCCAGCTTCATCCTGCACCTTGGCAATGAGAATGGCTTTGCGTTTGAGGCTGGGTGCACGGCTGATCCAGTTGCCTTCGGGCAGCATGCCGACGATTTCTGAGTGGGCGTGCTGACTGATCTGCCGCACCAGGGTCTTGCGGTAGGCCTCTGGCATCCATTCACGGGGTTCAATTTTCCCGTCGGCGTTGATTTTTTCGTCAAAAGCGGCCTGCAGCGCGGTTTCCGCTTCGCTCAGGGGTTTGGGTACGGGCCGCAGGCCTGCAGTCTTGGCGTCTGCCTCGTCGGGCACGGAAAACGATTGGGTATACATGCGGATCTCCTTGGCGCAATGCGCCCAAGTGGATTGGGGGCGTCCTCACGCCCTGACTTCCGGAAAGTCCGAGTATAAATAATTAGCCGACCGAGCGGTCGGCTAATTATTGAGTGATCTTTAGGGGTTTACCCGAAGTTAGCTCGAGTGCCCCCAGCAGAAGCTGTGCCAGCCTCAGGGAGAGGAAGAGGTCAGGAACGCTGGGCTTCCACTTCCCAGCGCTGGCCGGACCCGTTCCCAAGCGCCTTCAGAACCTTTGGAAGCACTGCTTCCAGCGCTGGTTTCAAAGGGTGGGGTGGGTTGATGACGAACATCCCGCTGCTGGTGAGGCCGCGGCGGTCTGGGCGGGTTGGGTCGCCGCTGGTATCTGCTGCCGGTGCTCCGACATTCAAGGTGGCGTGCAGCCATGGGCGCTCGGCCTGCATCGCCATGGTCTTGAGCTTGCGTGGCAGATCATGGGCTTCTGGCCGGCCGATGATGGGGTACCAGACGAGGTACACACCCGTAGGAAAGCGCCGCATGGCGTCTTGCATGGCCGTATGGACCTTGGCGTAGTCAGTTTTGATTTCGTAGCTTGGGTCCATCAACACCACGGCACGGCGTGAACCACCGGGCGCCGGGGGCGGAGGCAGGAGGGCTTTCAACCCCTCGAAGCCATCTTGGGCTGATACGGTGATCTGGCGCCCAGCTTCCAGTTGGCCGATGTTGCCTTGCAGGGTCTTGGCATCCGTAGGGTGGATCTCAAAGAGTTTGAGCCGGTCGCGCACGCTGGCGCGATCGGCCTCGCTCATCAAATGATGCATCACGAAAGGCGAGCCAGGGTAGACCCGCCAAACGTCGTCCGTATTGAACGCTTTAATGACTTCCAGGTAATCGGCCAGCGCATCGTCTTCGGGTTGTGCGCCTTTAGAAGTAGGCAGCTTGGCCAGGCGCAAAATGCCATTGGCGGCTTCACCGGAGGTTTCTGCGTAGTCGCCATCCAGTCGGTAGAGGCCCGCACCGGCATGGGTGTCCACCATGGTCAGCGGAGTCGGTTTCTGCATCAGATGACGCAGGGTCGCGATCAGCGTGAGGTGTTTAAGGACGTCGGCATGACTGCCGGCGTGAAATGCGTGGCGATAACTGAACATGGGCTGATGGTAAGGGCTAAGGAGCCTCTGCAAAACCCCTCACGGCGCCAGACACTGCCCTCGGGCGGTCTGCGGCGTTGATTTTTTTGCCAATAGCACGAGCTATTGGCTGCAAAACTGCGCCTTGCAGCCCATCCCGAGGCCAGCGCCCGGCATCCGCGATCAGTTTTGCAGAGGCTCCCTAAATGCTTGCCAGGCTTGTTGCAGGCTTGTGGACCCAAGCTTGCTTCTGTGTCAGGTGCAGCATGCGGGCACTTGTGGGGCAAGGCGTTATCCACATATAATGCCGGGTTCTGCAGCGCCTTTAGGCTCCGCGACAGACGCTTTGACAAGCGCAGTGAATAAGCGGATTTTCGGATGCGAGATTGATTCGAGCATTCAAAAGTACTCTCTATTCATGCTTTTCAGGGCGAACCCCACCTAAGAGACTCTCTAAAGAAGAGTGCCGACCGTGGAAAAGAGCCGAATTAAATCCTTCACAGGAAAAAACTCATGAAAACGTTCAGCGCTAAAGCAGCTGACGTGACGCACGAGTGGTTTGTGATTGACGCCACCGATAAGGTGCTCGGTCGGGTTGCCAGCGAAGTGGCCCTCCGTCTACGCGGCAAGCACAAAGCCATCTATACGCCTCACGTCGATACAGGTGACTTCATTGTCATCGTCAACGCCTCCAAGATCCGGGTTACCGGAGCCAAAGAGCTCGACAAGAAATACTATCGCCACACTGGTTACCCAGGTGGCATTCGCGAAACCAATTTCCGCGACATGCAAGCCAAGCACCCTGGCCGCGCACTGGAAAAGGCCGTCAAGGGCATGCTGCCCAAAGGTCCTCTGGGCTACGCCATGATCAAGAAACTGAAGGTCTACGGCGGCGCGGAACATCCGCACACTGCTCAGCAACCTAAAGTGCTTGAAATCGCAGCACTTTCCAATGGGGTGGCTAAATGATCGGTGATTGGAACAACGGCACCGGCCGACGCAAATCCAGCGTGGCCCGCGTGTTCATCAAAAAAGGCAGCGGCAAGATCACTGTCAATGGCAAGGATATTGGCGCGTTTTTCGGCCGCCAAACCTCCATCATGATCTGCAAGCAACCTCTGGTGCTGACTGACAACGTCGAAACATTCGACGTGCAGGTCAATGTCCACGGCGGCGGTGAATCCGGTCAAGCCGGCGCCGTTCGTCACGGCATTACCCGTGCCCTGATCGACTATGACGAAACCCTCAAGCCGGCGCTGAGCCAGGCGGGCTTCGTGACACGTGATGCACGTGAAGTCGAACGTAAGAAGGTCGGTTTGCACTCCGCTCGCCGCCGCAAGCAATTCAGCAAGCGTTAATTCGCTTGGCTCTGGTGGGCTCAAGCATGCTTGGGCTCATTCAGGATCTTGCTTCAAACCGCGCCTCTCTTTACGAGATGCGCGGTTTTTGCTTTGTGACGTGGTAAAACGGTGGGCGTTCAGACGTTCAGGAGTTCGGTTCATGTTGGGCATCAAAAAGCAGGCATCCACTCGTAGCACCATCGGCCCCGGCATGCGGGTCGTGGGCGACTGCACGTTCCAGGATGGACTGCAGATCGACGGTGAGGTGATTGGCAACGTGACCGCCGATCCTGGACCCTCGAACACCCTTGTGATCAGCGAGACAGGCCGTGTTCAAGGCGCAGTGCTCGCAGACCATGTGGTGATCTCAGGCAGCGTGACAGGTCCTGTACATGCCCGAGAACTGCTTGAATTGCAGTCGAAGGCGCGTGTGGAAGGGGATGTGAGATACAAGACGCTGGAAATGCAGCAGGGCGCTGTTATTGCCGGGCAGTTGCAGCCCCAGGTCACCAAGCCCATGCCCGTGGTAGTGGAGCGCCAAGAGCCTCTGCAAGAACCCACTGAGCCTACACTGGATTTCGATAAGCAGTAAAAGAGCAGTATGTGATGGTCAGGGTGCGGTTCCAGTCTCCGGCACCCGAGGGCTAATAGCCCTGTCTCAGCAGAAATCCGACTGATTTGATATACTATTTCTCAAGCAAAATCATAGGAGTAGCGACATGAGCGCTCTAGCCCAAGATATCCAGACCCCCACGCAAATGCCCGAACCCATTGTGTTCACCGACAGCGCAGCTGCCAAGGTGGCTGATTTGATCGCGGAAGAAGGCAATCCTGAGCTCAAGCTGCGCGTCTTTGTGCAAGGCGGCGGTTGCTCAGGTTTTCAGTATGGTTTCACGTTTGACGAAATCGCAAACGATGACGACACCACCATGACCAAGAACGGTGTGTCTTTGCTGATCGACGCCATGAGCTACCAGTATCTGGTGGGCGCAGAGATCGATTACAAAGAAGACCTCCAAGGCGCGCAGTTCGTCATCAAGAACCCCAATGCAACCACCACCTGTGGCTGCGGTTCTTCGTTCACTACTGCTGATAGCTAAGAAGAGGGTTTATCTCCCAACAAAAAGCCCGCTGAACAGCGGGCTTTTTGTTTGTAGCCAAATCAGCGGTGTTCGACTGTTCGACTGTTTGACTGTTTGGCGTGTTCGGCGTGTTCAGTTGAGAGTTTCAACTGAACACTTGGAACTTCGACACGTTCTTACTGCGCGCTGGCGCCGTAGATTTGCCCAGCGGCGGCCAATTGCATTTTCATGCCAGCGGCCAGCTGCGCAAAAGCTGCTCGGCTGCCTGGAGAAACCGGCACGTTCTCGCGCTGTTCGGCCAAGATGGCCGGGTCTTGCGGTTCGTTGTTGATGCGGTATTCGAAGTGCAGGTGGGGGCCTGTGGCAATGCCGGTCATGCCGACAGCGCCAATGTTTTCACCTTGCATGACGTTGTCGCCCGTTTTAACGGAAATACGCGACAAGTGGGCATACACCGTGGTGCTCTTATTGCGGTGCTTGACGTAGATCACGTTGCCGTAGCCGTTTTGAACGCCCGCAAACTCCACCACGCCGTCACCAATGGTGCGAACGGGGGTGCCGGTGGGGGCTGCGTAATCCACGCCCTTGTGTTCGCGCTGATAGCCGAGCACCGGGTGCGTGCGCATTCCAAATCCACTGCTCATGCGTGAAAATTCGAGCGGAGCCAGAAGGTAAGCTTTACGAAGGCTCTGGCCGTCGAAAGCGTAGTAGCCACCCCGGCTGCCAGGCTCTTGAAACCACATGGCCTGAAGCGTCTTTCCGCGATTCGTGAACTCGGCGCTCAAGATTCTGCCGGACCTCATGGGTTCGCCATCAGCTTGCAGCGTTTCGTAGACGATGGAGAAGCGATCGCCCTTGCGAAGACCCCTGTGAAAATCGACATCGCTGTCGAACATTTCGGTGAGTTGTTTGGTAACGCTATCAGGAACGCGGGCGTCGTCCGTAGCAGCAAACAAAGTCGACTCAATGACGCCGCTTGCCAAGCGTTGCGACGCTACCAGTGGAGCTGTTTCCACGCGGGAGACAAAGCCGTTGGCAGTCTGCTCGACCACCAGCCGCTTGAACTGCTCGTCAGTGCTTTTTTCAAGCCATTGTGTGCGCAGAGAGAGCAAAGCCTGGTCTGCATTGGCTTCCACAGTGACAGAACGTCCACCGCGGCCAAACAGGGCCTGGCGTGAGGCAGCGTCATTGCGGAGAAAGGCCGCCGCTGCGGGGTCGGCGACGCCCAGACGCCTGAGAAGGCTTTCTGGTGTCTCGGGGGAGCGGGTAACCTCGGTTCTGTACAGCTTGAACGCGAATTGGTCCAGCGCATCGATCTGCGCTGACAGGGAAGATGGCAAGACGTCTTCAGAGACAAGACGCACAGGTTCGGTGGGCGCTGTAGGTGCCAAGGAGGCCACGGCGAATGCACCACCACCACCGCCAAGCAGGAACGCAGCAATCACAGCAGTGATGCGTTTCGGGTGGCGATGAATCAAATCGGCGAGCGCGAGGCCCGTTGAAATCAGCTTTTGCTTCACTAGTGTCCTGAAATCTGGGGGGTTTTGGACACGGCAACAAGGAAAATTACCGCTTTCAGTCTCTCTTATGAGGGACGGGACCCTAAAATCACGGGTCTTAAGTCGGGGCAGTATACCGACGTAGGCATTGGCCTACAAGAAAAACTACCTTATGAACTCAGCTCTTGTTACAAATTACCCCGTGACCGACCGTGTCCGCGAGGCCATGGCCGTCAGTTTGCGGGGCGTCGAGGAATTACTTCCTCAAGAAGATTGGCTCAAAAAGCTCTCCCGCGCAGAAGCAACCGGCCAGCCACTTCGCATTAAACTGGGATTAGACCCTACTGCGCCCGACATTCACATCGGTCACACCGTGGTGCTGAACAAGATGCGCCAGCTTCAGGACCTGGGGCATACGGTTATCTTTCTGATTGGCGATTTCACGACCTTGATCGGAGATCCATCCGGGCGTAATTCCACCAGGCCGCCGCTTTCTGCCGAACAGATTCAGCAAAACGCCGAAACGTACAAGACGCAAGCGTACAAGGTGCTCGATCCTGCGCGGACTGAGCTGCGCTACAACAGCGAGTGGAGCGATCAGCTGGGCGCGCGCGGCATGATTCAGTTGGCTGCCAAATACACCGTGGCCCGGATGATGGAGCGCAATGATTTTCATGACCGCTTCAAGGCCGGAACGCCGATCAGCGTTCACGAGTTCCTGTATCCCCTCATGCAGGGCTATGACTCGGTCGCGCTTCGCAGTGACATTGAACTGGGCGGTACCGACCAGAAATTCAACCTCCTGATGGGGCGCCACCTGCAGGTTGAATACGGGCAGGAGCCTCAGTGCATTCTCACCATGCCGCTGCTGGAGGGGCTCGATGGCGTTGAGAAGATGTCGAAATCGAAGAACAACTACATCGGCATCACGGAAGACCCCAACACCATGTTTGCCAAGGTGCTGTCAATCTCTGATGAGTTGATGTGGCGCTGGTATACGCTGCTGTCTTTCAAATCGATGGCAGACATCGATGCGCTTCGCCAGGAGATCGCGCAGGGTCGTAACCCCAAAGACGCCAAGGTGATGCTCGCCAAGGAAATCACGGCGCGCTTCCACTCTGCGGCCGCGGCCGAAGCTGCAGAGCAGGATTTCATTAACCGCAGCAAGGGCGGGGTGCCCGACGATATCCCCCTGGTGTCCCTCAGCGGTGCGCCTTTGGGCATTGGCGCGGTGCTGAAATCTGCAGGGCTGGCGCCTTCGACCAGTGAGGCTGGCCGCCTGATTGACGGCGGAGGCGTGCGCGTGGATTCAAGTGTCATCAGCGACAAGGGCCTGAAACTCCAGGCTGGCACTTACGTTGTTCAGGTCGGCAAGCGCAAATTCGCCAAGGTGGAATTGACCGCCTGAGGCCCTCCGACAGAGCTCAGGACAGGCATGTCGAAGCGTAGCGCAAGGCGCTTCGACATGCTCAGGACAGGCTTCGACAAGCTCAGCCCGAACGGTTTTAGGCTGAACGGCTTTTGTAGATTGACCGCAATTTGGTATCAGTCGCTCGGCTGATCCTTTTTGCGCGGTTGCAAGGCTGCGCATTCTGCGGTGGCGTCCCACTTGCCTCTGCAGTGACGCCAGCCGCAGGCGTCGCGTTTAAATGGGTTGCCCCCTGCTTCCTTGAGGCATTGGCCTAAAGGCGTGCCCGAAGCTCCCTTGTTGGCCATGAAGTCTCCGCCACTGGCCGGGCAGTCTCCTTGCCCCCAGCGGCCTTCGCAGTGCTGGCGCATGCACCGGTCACGGGCGAGGGGGTTCATGCCTGAATGATCCATGCAGCTTTTCAGGCTGGCATTGGGGTTGGCGTTGGGATTGGCGCTAGAACGGTAGGCCTGGGGCTCAGGTGGCGGAGGAGGGGCTGCCGCGTTGGAGCGAGCGGGTGCGGCTCTAGGGGCCTGAGGTTGGCCTTTTTCCGCGCGGTGCTTGCGGGCAGCCTCAGCGGCTTGCTGGGAATTGCTTTGGGCATTCGCAGCGGGCGCTAAAAGCATGGTCTGCACAAGTGCAAATGCCGTCAGCGCTCGCGCCATCATGGTGAAAATCTTCATGCAATACTCCTCATTTTTTTGGTGGGAAAGCACGAGCGCTTCCCTCGTTAAGTGCTGCTTGGGCACCTTCTCGCGTGGCTCGGCCCACGAATCCCTCGCCGCGCCCCCACAAAGATAGACTAAATGCAAGCATTGATCCAGCGAGTTTCGCAAGCACATGTGACAGTGGATGGCCGAGAGACCGGCAGAATCGGGCCAGGACTATTGGTGCTGGTCTGTGCTGAGCGAGGCGATACGAAGGCGCAAGCAGACAAGTTACTGGCCAAGCTCCTGAAGCTTCGAATTTTCTCGGACCCCGCCGGGAAGATGAACCTTAGCCTGCTTGACACCGCCGGCGGCCTGTTGATTGTGAGCCAGTTCACGCTGGCCGCTGATACGAGTGGCGGTAATCGTCCAAGCTTTACTGGCGCAGCGCCACCCCAAGAAGGGCTTGAGCTGTACGACTATTTCGTGGCGCAGGCCAAGGCTCAGCATTCACTGGTTGCCACCGGCGAATACGGCGCCGATATGCGCGTGCACTTGATCAACGACGGTCCGGTGACCATTCCAATGAAAATTTCGTGATGAGGGTGTGAAGTAGTGGTGCCAGAGTCAGTCACCCCTGCCGTCCCATCACGCACAAGAACTAGCCCGGCGCTCCGTAGGGGTCGGTAAGTCCGAGACTTTCCATGATCTGAGTCTCCAGCGCCTCCATCGCTTCTGCGTCTTCTGAGCTGGTCTCATGGTCCCAGCCTTGCGCGTGCAGTGTGCCGTGCACCAGTAAATGGGCATAGTGCTCGGCCAGCGGCTTGCCCAGTTCTGCGGCCTCGCGCTCGAGCACCGGTGCGCAAAGTACCAGGTCGGCACTGACCACAGGCGCATCCGGGGGGCGTGCGTAATCGAAGGTGAGGACGTTGGTGGCGTAGTCCTTGCCACGGTAGGCCAGGTTCAGAGCCCGGCCTTCCTCGGCATCAACGATGCGTACCGTGATCTCGGCGGGCGCTTGCAGGGCATGGCGTATCCATCGCACGGCACGGTGACGAGGCAACGCGGCGCGATGCAGGGCTACGCCTTCAAAGCGGGCCCATTGCAAGGATAAGTCCAGGGAGGGCAGGGACATGGCAGAACGCGGTTCTTTTTAGACGGGGTACTTCAGAGAGTTGGGGCGCACTCAGATGGGAAAGCTAGTCACCGCCGCGCACGCGCTTCGTCTGAGCATCGTAGGCGTCAACAATGCGTGCCACCAGCGGATGGCGAACCACGTCAGCGGAAATGAAGCGCGTGAAGGCGATGCCCTTGACGCGTTTGAGGATGCGTTCCGCATCTACCAGTCCGCTGGTTGTACCTTTGGGTAAATCCACCTGGCTCACGTCGCCTGTGACCACGCAACGCGCGCCGAATCCTATCCGCGTCAGGAACATTTTCATCTGCTCTGCGGTGGTGTTTTGCGCTTCATCCAGAATGATGAAAGCATTGTTGAGCGTGCGCCCCCGCATGAAAGCCAGCGGAGCGATCTCAAGCTGGTTGCGCTCGAAAGCTTTCATCACGCGGTCAAAGCCCATCAGATCGTAGAGCGCGTCATAAAGCGGCCGAAGATAGGGGTCTACCTTCTGGGTGAGGTCGCCAGGCAGAAATCCCAAACGCTCACCGGCTTCTACAGCAGGCCTTGTCAGCACAATACGCTGCACAGCGCTGCGCTCCAGTGCATCCACTGCACAGGCTACCGCCAGGTAGGTTTTACCGGTACCTGCGGGACCAATCCCAAAGGTGATGTCGTGCGTGGCGATATTTTCCAGGTAAATGCTCTGGTTGGGCGTGCGTGCCTTCAAATCAGCGCGCCGCGTCTGAAGGCGCTGAGACCCATCGTCGTTTTCTGAAAGGGGGGCTCCGTCTCCAGCCAGCATCAGCTGCAAAGTCTCGGTTTTGACAGGCCTGTCGGCAAGTTCATAGACCGCTTGCAGTATTTCTAGCGCGCGCTCCGCCTGCTTTTTGGGCCCGTCGATCTTGAATTGCTCGTGACGGTGGGCTATTGAAACTTGTAACCCAGTCTCGATGGTACGCAGATGGTCATCCAACGGACCGCAAAGATTGGACATGCGGGTGTTGTTGTGCGGGGTAAAGTTGTGGCGGATGATCACTTAAATATATTTGGCGTTTCGTAGGCATTGTCCATGAAGTGGCAGGCTGCATGCACACAAGCGTTTTATCATGTGTAAATAGACAGTCATGTCATCCATCTTCTACTGAAAGCTTCTGTGATCGGACGCCTTGCCGGCTTGCTGGCCGAGAAAAATCCTCCGCAACTGTTGATTGACTGCCATGGCGTGGGCTACGAGGTCGATGTGCCCATGAGCACGTTCTACCTCTTGCCTGCGGTAGGTGAGAAGATCACGCTGCTCACCCACTTCGTGGTGCGGGAAGACGCGCAGATTCTGTATGGCTTTGCCAGCGCGCCTGAACGCGAAGCCTTCCGTCAGCTTATTCGTATCAGTGGCGTGGGGCCGAGGACTGCACTGGCAGTGCTTTCTGGTATGAGCGTCGCAGAGTTGGGTCAAGCCATTACCACTCAGGAAGCGGGCCGATTGGTCAAGGTCCCTGGCATCGGCAAGAAAACCGCAGAGCGCTTGCTTCTTGAGCTCAAAGGCAAACTGGGAGCGGATATCGCAACCGCATCCGCCAACCCTCAGAGTGATGCGGAGTCGGATATTTTGCAAGCCCTGCTTGCGCTGGGCTACAACGACCGCGAGGCCGCGGCCAGCATGAAGGCGCTGCCTGCCGGCGTGGGTGTGAGCGACGGGATCAAGCTGGCTTTGCGCTCGCTTGCGAAATAGCCTCACGCTCCTATTGAGACTGAGCTAAGTCCTGACAAATACCTGTTCGGCTTGAGCTTAGCCTGTCCTGCGCCTGTCGAAGGGCCTTGCGCAACGCGTCGACAAGCTCAGCGCGAACGGAATGTTGTGGCCCCAACTCCGTGGATGCGTCGAGTTCAAGCGGACTTGGTGTTGGGGCTCGCCTCCAGCTATAACGCCTCCAGCGCGGGACAGGCTGTGACGCTCATCCAGTGGGAAAACGCGCTAATCAGGAAGAAAATCCTGCTTTGAGTGCGAGCGTGATGGCCGCTGCTGACGCGGACTTGCACTGACTCGCATTCTGTCCGCTCCAAAGCGGGGAGAAGTCGGTGCTACCTTTTTTCTCGGCTGCGGCGCGCAGAAGGCCAATCGCATTGGTGGCCAGCGGGAACTCAGGTGCGGCAGGGCTGATCGGACCCTGTTCGCGCATGACGCGGTTGACGATGCCGCGAGCAGGCCTGCCTGTGAAGAGGTTGGTGAGGGCTGTGTGACGTGACGCTTCGCTTTGCAGGGCAGCGCGGTGAGCAACTGAGGTGGTGGCCTCGTCGGCGCACAGATAGGCCGTCCCGACCTGCACACCGGCGGCCCCCAATGCCATGGCTGCACGTACACCTGCAGCGTCAGCAATCCCTCCGGCGGCGATCACGGGCACGCGCACGGCGGCCACTATTTGCGGCAGCAGGGCGAAGGTGCCCATTTGCGCTGTCAGGTCCATGCTCAAAAAATGCCCGCGGTGTCCGCCAGCCTCCAGGCCTTGTGCGATCACCGCATCGGCTCCATTCGCCTCCAGCCAAAGCGCCTCCTGTACTGTGGTGGCGGACGAGAGAACGAATGCTCCCCACGCTTTTACGCGGGCCAACAAATCAGGCGCTGGAAGGCCGAAGTGAAAACTCACTACTCTGGGTTTGAACTCTGCCAATAACGCGGCCGATTCGGCGCTGAATGGCAATCTTCCTGGCCCGGTGGGTATGTTGGCCATGTCCAGCCCGTGCTCCTCGTAATAGGGTGCAAGCGCCTGGCGCCAAGCGGTGTCGCGCGCGGCGTCGGACGGTGGGGAGGTGTGGCAGAAAAAGTTGACGTTGTAGGGGACTCCCCCAGTTTGCATCTTCTGCAGTTCAGCGCGCAAGGCATCGGGCGCCAGCATGGCGCAGGGCAGAGAGCCCAGCACACCTGCATCGCTCGCAGCCAAGGCGAGCGCACTGCCTTGGACTCCGGCCATAGGAGCCTGAATAAGGGGATGGGAAACGCCAAGCTGTTCGCACAAGGTATTCATGCCCGTATTGTCGCCGGGGCTTGCGCATTCTCAAAATATTTAATATATTAAATAAATGGTCAAGCCCACCGCTCTCAAACACCGCAATTTGCCTCTGCTGCTGCTCAAGGCGCGCGAGGCGTTGATGGAGAGCCGCCGGCCGGCTCTGCGTAGCCACGGACTGTCGGACCAGCAATGGCGCGTTTTGCGTGTGCTGTCTGAACCTGTCAACGCTTTGGGGCTGGAGACCGGTCGCCTGGCGCGCGAAGCCCATTTGCTGGGACCCAGCCTGACAGGGGTGTTGTCCCGGATGGAGCGCGACGGAATGGTCGTGCGCCAGCGCAGTGAGTCGGATGCGCGCCGTAGCGTGGTTCGCATCACCGAGGTGGGCCAGGCGCTGGCAGCCTCGCTTTCCGTGGTTATTGAATCGCAATACCACGATCTGGAAGCAACGATTGGTCAACCTAAATTGAACAAGCTCTACACGCTGCTGGATGAATTGATTGCCTTGCAGCAGATTGATCAGAAAGAAACTATTGAAATGACCGAGGACGATCTATGACCGCCAGTACCGCGAATGGCTGGTTGCCGCAAGGCACGGTGTATGGCACCTTGCTCAATTTTCGGCGCGAGTTTGATCTTTGGGCGCCCAAGATGAATGAAGCGCCCTACAAGGCGCCGCCCAAAGCGCCCGTGCTCTACATCAAGACCGCCAACACTTTCGCGCCCTGCGGGGCGGTGGTGGCTGTGCAAGGTGAAGTGGATGTGGGTGCCACGATCGGCCTGGTCATGGCAGATGCGGGAAGTCCATCTTCATCTGAGCCATGGAGCCGGGTGGGAGGCTGTGTGCTGCTGAACGATCTGAGCGTGCCCCATGCAAGCTACTACAGGCCGCCACTTCGGTTCCGAAATCTCGATGGCTTTCTTGTCTGCGGGGGGGCAGAGCACGCCCTCTCTCAAGCGGATGATCTGGCTGCTCTGACGCTTGAGGTTCGCATCAACGACCAGTTGGTGCAGCAAGTCGATTTATCTACCCTGGTGCGAAATGCGGGGAGCTTGCTGAACGACGTGAGTGAGTTCATGACCTTGCAGCCCGGCGACGTGTTGATGCTTGGCACTGACTGCCTGGAGAGCGGTGCTCGCCCAAGGGCCAAGGCGGGTGACCGTATTGAGATCAGCGCGTCTGGCTTTGCGGCCCTTACACATACCCTGATCGCGGAGGAAGCATGAAACACGCCCGCATTGCCTGGGCTGGCGCCGTGCATGATGCGATCTTGCAAGACGGTCAGCTCGAACTCGTGACGCCTGCTTTCAGAGGCAAGCGCCTGGATTTTGGTGAGGTGGTGTGGCTGCCGCCTCTCGCTCCCATGCCACCCCGAAGACCACGCTCTGTATTGGCACTGGCAATCAACTATGCGGATCATGCCAAGGAGCTGGCTTTCAAGCCGCCCGAGGAGCCTTTGGCTTTTCCAAAGAGCGATGCTTCTTTCATAGGCCATCGCGCTTGCACCGTGCGGCCTCTGGATGCAACCAATATGCACTACGAGTGCGAGCTGGCCGTGGTGATGGGGCGTGAAGCGCGGCGCGTGAAGAAGAGCGACGCTTATGACTTCGTTCGCGGTTACACCGTGGCCAACGACTACGCCATTCGCGATTATCTGGAGAACTGGTATCGGCCCAATCTTCGCGTGAAAAACCGCGATACCTGCACTCCTATAGGCCCCTGGCTGGTGGATGCAACTGATATTGCGGACCCCATGAAGCTGGCGCTCAAGACCACGGTCAACGGCCAGGTTACCCAGCAGGGCACCACGGCAGACATGGTGTTCGACATACCCACTCTGATTGAGTATTTCACGAGTTTCATGACGCTCTACCCTGGCGACGTCATCCTCACTGGTACGCCTGACGGCGTGGTTGATTGCCCTGCAGGCAGCCACGTGGTGTGCGAGATCGAAGGCATAGGCGCGCTGGAGAACACCATTGTTCATCCTGGAATTCCAACACCCTAAGTGGCGCTACGCCTAGAAAGCAGTGAGACAAGCATGAGAATCGATCATCTCATCGATGGCAAGCCGGTCGCCGGCGTTGACTACTTCGAGACCGTGAACCCGGCCACGCAGGAGACTCTGGCAGAGGTCGCCTCTGGCGGCGAGGCGGAGATCCATGCCGCGGTGGCTGCCGCCAAGGCGGCATTCCCCAAATGGGCCGGCCTGCCCGCCACGGACCGCGCCAGGAAAATCCGAGCGCTTGGAGAGCTCATTGCCAAGCATGTGCCGGAGATTTCCAAGACTGAGACAGACGATACCGGACAGGTCATCTCTCAGACCGGCAAGCAACTGGTGCCGCGCGCGGCTGACAACTTCTCCTATTTCGCAGAGATGTGCACGCGCGTGGATGGCCACACCTATCCAACGCCCACCCACCTGAACTACACGCTGTTTCACCCAGTGGGGGTTTGCGCCTTGATCAGCCCGTGGAACGTGCCTTTCATGACCTCCACATGGAAGGTCGCTCCCTGCCTGGCCTTTGGCAATACGGCTGTGCTCAAGATGAGCGAGCTTTCCCCCTTGACGGCGGCGCGGCTTGGAGAATTGGCATTGGAGGCCGGTATTCCGGCGGGCGTGCTGAACCTTGTTCACGGCTTTGGCAAGGAGGCCGGTGAGCCGCTGGTAGGGCACCCGGATGTGCGAGCCATTTCTTTCACGGGATCTACGGCCACGGGCCATCGTATCGTCCGCGCGGCAGGCCTGAAGAAATTCAGCATGGAGCTGGGAGGAAAGAGTCCCTTCGTGGTGTTTGAAGACGCTGATCTTGACCGTGCGCTCGATGCCGCCGTGTTCATGATCTTCAGCAACAACGGCGAGCGCTGCACCGCGGGTAGCCGAATACTGGTGCAGAAAAGCATCTACCCGGAGTTCGCCAAAAAGTTCGCAGAAAGAGCCAGGAAGATCACGGTGGGTGATCCGCAAGACGAGAACACCATCATCGGCCCCATGATCTCCAAGAATCATCTGGCCAAGGTACGTAGCTACATTGAGCTGGGACCCAAAGAAGGGGCCACGCTCCTGTGCGGCGGGCTGGACCGCCCGAGCTATGCACCTGAATTGCCCAGCCGTGTGGCCAAGGGCAATTATGTGTGGCCCACAGTATTCGCGGATGTCGATAACCGCATGAAGATTGCGCAAGAAGAAATCTTCGGACCCGTGGCGTGTTTGATTCCTTTCACGGATGAGGCTGACGCGATCCGACAAGCCAATGACATTGACTACGGGCTTTCCAGCTACGTCTGGACCGAGAACATCGGCCGCGCACACCGCGTAGCCGCAGCCATTGAGGCAGGTATGTGCTTTGTCAACAGCCAGAACGTGCGCGATCTGCGCCAGCCCTTCGGCGGAACCAAGGCCTCAGGCACTGGTCGCGAGGGGGGCACCTGGAGCTACGAGGTTTTTCTGGAGCCCAAGAACGTGGCGGTGTCCATGGGTTCACATCACATACCGCACTGGGGAGTCTGAACATGAAGCGTCGTCAACTGTTGTTAGCTACGGCGGCTACCGCCGCCACGTCCGCGCTGCCTCTGGCCGTGCGTGCCCAAGCCTGGCCGGGCAAGACGATTCGCATCGTTGTGCCGTTCACACCCGGCGGCACTACGGATTTCGTCACCCGGCTGGTAGCGGTAGAAGCTGCCAAGACGCTGGGGCAGACCATCGTGGTGGAGAACAAGCCCGGTGCGGGTACCGTGATTGGCGTGGACAGCGTGGCCAAATCTGCGCCAGACGGATACACCTTTGTCACCGTGGCCAATAGCTTCTGTGTGAACGCGACCCTGATCAAAAAACTGCCTTACGACACGCGCAAAGACCTTCGCCCCGTGGCATTGATGGGCTTGTCGGAACACGTGCTGGCAACCCATCCGGCAAGCGGGCTCAAGACCGTAGCGGACATCGTGGCGCAGGCCAAGGCGGGGCAGAAGCTGAGTTATGCCTCGTTCGGGAACGGAACGTCCGCGCACCTGGCCGGAGAGATGTTGAAGACGCAGTTGGGCGTCGACATCGTTCACGTGCCGTACAAGGGACAGGCCCCAGCGTTGGCCGACCTGCTGGGCGGGCAAGTCTCCATGATGTTTGGCAACTGGCCCGAGTTCCGCAACCACGTGCAATCAGGCAAACTGGTGGCGGTGGGCATGGCGACGGCGCAGCGCTCGATCTATGCGCCTAATGTTCCTACACTGAGTGAGCAGGGGCTGAAAGTTGAATCCAACTCATGGAATGGCTTGCTGGCTCCATCTGGTGTGCCGGATGCCATCGTGCAGCGCATGAACGCTGCCGTGAACGCCGCCATGCAGTCGCCAACCTTGGTGGAAGCGTTTCAAAAGGGCGGAATTGCAGCCAAGAGCGGCACCTCGGCCCAGTTTTCTGACTACATAGACAGCGAGATCGTGCGGTACGCAGAGGTCATCAAGAAAGCCGGCATCTCGTCAGAGAGTTGATCACCCATCTCGGAACGCCAGAGCGCTGAACGCCAGGAAGGAGACAAACCATGGGCCAACTCGCCCTCGCTGCCAAGGTCACCCACGTACCCAGCATGTATTTGAGTGAGCTGCCGGGCGACCGCCATGGCACGCGGCAAGACGCCATAGACGGGCATCTCGAAATCAGCCGGCGTTGCCGTGCACTGGGCGTGGACACCATCGTGGTGTTCGACACCCACTGGTTGGTCAACGCCAACTACCACCTCAACTGCGCGCCGCAGTGGGCGGGCACCTACACTAGCAATGAGTTGCCGCATTTCATCAGCAACATGGAATATGGCTTTTCAGGCAACCCTGAGCTGGGGCGCCTGCTGGCCAAGACATGCAGCGAGCAGGGCGTGGAAACGCTGGCACACGACGCCACCACCCTGGCGCCGGAATATGGCACGCTGGTTCCCATGCGCTATATGAATGCCGACAAGCATTTCAAGGTGATCTCGGTCTCGGCCTTGTGCACCAGTCACTACCTGAACGACAGTGCTCGCCTCGGCTGGGCTATGCGGGAGGCCGTGGAGAAGCACTACGACGGCAAGGTGGCATTTCTGGCCAGTGGATCGCTTTCGCACCGCTTTGCGCAGAACGGCCTGGCACCGGAATTCGCTTTCAAGATCTGGAGCCCCTTGCTTGAGAAGATGGACGATGAAGTCGTCCGCATGTGGAAGAGTGGTGACTGGAGCGACTTCTGTGCCATGTTGCCGGAGTACGCGACCAAAGGGCATGGTGAAGGCTTCATGCACGACACCGCTATGCTGCTGGGATCATTGGGCTGGTCTGCGTACGACGGTAGGGCGGACATCGTCACCCCCTATTTCGCGGCTTCGGGTACCGGACAGATCAATGCTGTCTTTCCAGTCACGCCTCAAGACGGCCAGGCTGTGCCCCAGCCGGAGGCTTCACGCGCGGGCAGTTACCGCGCGTTTCCCAGAATTTGAAGTTCACGGATATTTTCATGCCCCATCTTGTTGTTCTCTATACCGGTAATCTCGACAAACTCACGGATATGAGTTTGCTCTGCCGGGGCCTCGCTGATGCCATGCTGACCGTGAAGGATGAAGCGGGTACCCAGGTTTTCCCCACGGGCGGTACAAGAGTGCTGGCCTATCCTGCTCCTTACTACGCGGTGGCGGACGGCGGAGCCGCCGGCAAGGCTGCCGGAGGCGATGGCGACTATGCGTTCATCTATCTGAATCTGCGCATGGCGCGGGGGCGTAGCGCAGCCACGCAGCAAAGGGCCGGCGAGGCCGTGTTAGCTGCAGCTCGAGAGCGCATCGATCCCCTCATGAAAGACCACCATATCGGCTTGACTGTCAACGTGGACGAAGGTGCGGAAGTGTTCGACGCCAAGCACAGCACTTTGCACCCCTTGTTCAAGAAACCCTGAGCCATGCTGACTCCTGACCAAATCAACCAACTGGCCCGTGAGCTGCAAGAGTCTGAGAAGACACGCGTGCAAGTGGAGCATTTTTCCAAACGCTTTCCGGAGATGGCTGTAGAAGACGGCTATCGCATTGGGCGAGCCTGGGTGGCGTTGCAGTTGGCCGAAGGGCGGAAGGTGATTGGCCACAAGATTGGCCTGACCTCGCGTGCCATGCAGATCAGCAGCCAGATCGACGAGCCCGACTACGGCACCTTGCTGGACAACATGCTGTATTCCGCCCCGCCCGGCCAGTTGCTTGAGATTCCAAGCAACCGCTTCATCGCGCCGCGTGTGGAGGTGGAACTGGCCTTTGTACTCAAATCGCCATTGAAAGGCCCGAATGTGGATGTGGAGCAGGTGCTGCAAGCCACGGAATACGTCACACCCGCCATCGAAATCATTGACTCGCGCATAGAGCAGTTTGACCGCCACACCAAAGTGATGCGCAAGGTGTACGACACCATCAGTGACAACGCGGCCAATGCGGCCATTGTGGTGGGTGCCAGCCGCGTACATCCGAAATCCATAGACCTGCCCTGGGTGGGCGCGGTGCTTAGACTCAATGGGGCGGTGGAAGAGACCGGGCTGGCCGCAGGTGTGCAGGGACATCCGGCAGTGGGTATTGCCTGGCTGGCCAACAAGCTGGCGCCATGGGGAGAGTCACTGCAGCCCGGGCAGATTGTGCTGGCAGGCTCCTTCACGCGTCCCGTGGCTGCCAAGGCGGGCGATGAATTCGAGGCTGACTACGGCCCGCTTGGCAAGTTGCAATTCAAGTTCGTCTGAAAGAAAAATAATGGAAACCCCAATCAATCCGTTCAAACAAGCCTTGCTGGAAAAGCGTCAGCAAATCGGGTTCTGGTTGAATGTACCCAACACCACCACGGCAGAGATCTGCGCCGGCGCAGGGTTTGACTGGTTGCTGATCGACGGTGAGCACACTACCCACAGCTTGCAAACCATCTTGCACCAGTTGCAAACCATTGCCGCTTATCCAGGCACACATGCCATTGCTCGGATGCCCATGGGGCATGGTCATGTGGGCGAGATGTTGATCAAGCAGTACCTCGATCTTGGCGTGCAAACGCTGTTGGTCCCTATGGTGGACACCGCAGAACAAGCGGAGGCCATCGTACGCGCGGCGCGCTATCCAGGGCCCGACGGGTTCGGCGGCATCCGCGGCGTGGCTGGTGGCCGGGCTGCGCGGTGGGGGCGCTATCCTCGGCATGTGCATGAAGCCAACGACCGCGTTTGCCTATTGCTGCAGGTGGAGTCGCGTACGTCCTTGGACAACCTCGAGGCGATCGCTGCGGTGGACGGTGTGGATGGCATCTTCATCGGCCCCGCTGACCTTTCGGCATCCATGGGGCACAGGGGCCATCCTGCTCACCCTGACATGCAGGCGATCATGGAAGACACCATTCGCCGCATCGTACGTGCCGGTAAAGCCGCTGGCATCCTGACACCCGATGAAGCTGCGGCGCGCCGTTATATGGAGTGGGGGGCGACGTTTGTTGCCGTGGGCATCGACACTTTGAGTCTCGCGCGCGAGACCAACCGGCTGGCCGCGGCCTTTGCGCCCAAGGCCAGACTGACGACATGAACGCGCTGGAATGGGAGACACGTCAGCAACTGGCGGCTTGCTACCGCATCTTCGCCATGCTGGGCTGGACGGAGATGATCTACAACCACATCACACTGCGCCTGCCTGATGAGGCCACGGGTGGGGAGATGCAATTCCTGATCAACCCCTTTGGCCTGCACTACACAGAGGTCACGGCCAGCAATCTTGTGAAGATCAATCTGGCGGGCGAGATTCTTGACGGATCTGCCCACCCGATCAATCCGGCCGGCTATACCTTGCACAGCACCCTACATGGCGGCATAGAAGGCGCGCACTGTGTGATGCACACGCACACCACGGCCGGGGTCGCTGTGGCGTGCATGAAAGAAGGTTTGCAGCAGACAAATTTCTACAGCGCTCAACTCCACGGCATGCTGGCCTATCACGCGTTCGAGGGCATTACTGTGCACGCGGAAGAAGGGCCGCGTGTGCTGGCAAGCATTGGAGACAAACGAGCGGTGATCTTGCGCAACCATGGGCTCCTGGCCTGGGGGGAGACTCTGCCGCAAACCTTTGCCATTCTCTGGACTTTGCAACGTGCGTGCGAAATCCAGTTGGCAGCGTTCAGCATGGGCGGCGCACAGGCGGTGATTCCCGTGCCTGAAGCCATTGCTGCCAACTGCACACGAGATTCCCTGCAGTTCGACCCCAAGCATGGCGCGGGGCGGGACGTATGGAATTCTCTGGTGCGGCAACTGGATCGAATGGATGAGAGCTATAAACGCTGATCCAGACAGGAAAGCGGGGCCGAGGAAACGATGTTCAAGAAAATAGCAATTTATGGCGCTGGTGCCATTGGCGGCTGGCTAGGCGCCGGCTTGGCAGCTCAAGGGGCTGAGCTCAGTGTGGTGGCAAGAGGTGCTGCACTGGAGGCCTTGCGCCAGTGCGGCTTGCGTTTGCGTGACCGCAGTGCCGATGGGCAAGAGGTCGAGACTGCCTGTGCGGTGCGAACCAGTGAAGAACCATCCGAGCTGGGTGTGCAAGATCTGGTCATCGTGTCGGTCAAGGCGCCAGGCATGGCCGACGTGGCGAGTCGTATTGCACCGCTGCTGGGGCCCGACACGGTGGTGCTCACGGCTATGAACGGCGTTCCATGGTGGTTCCTGCAAGGCTTTGGCGGTATGGCCGAGGGCCAGACGCTTCAGTCGGTCGATCCAGGTGGCGTCATTGAGAAAGCCATCGCGCCATCTCATGTCGTGGGTTGTGTCGTGCATGCCAGTTGCTCGGTCGATGCACCTGGCATCGTCCGCCACCACTTTGGCTCAGGTTTGATCATCGGTGAGCCGGCCGGGGGCGAAAGCCCCAGGGTCAGGGCCTTGACCGAACTCCTGCGCAAAGCGGGCTTTGATGCCACGGTGTCCTCGCAGATCCAGAAAGACATCTGGTTCAAGCTTTGGGGCAACATGACCGTGAACCCTATCAGCGCATTCACGGGCGCAACGGCCGACCGCATCATGGACGATGAGCTTGTGCGTGGCTTTGTCAGCGCCGTGATGCTGGAAGCCCGGGACATCGGAGCGAAGATTGGTATTCCGATTGCGCAAGATCCGGAAGATCGTCACATAGTCACCCGCAAGTTAGGCGCTTTCACACCCTCGATGCTGCAGGATGTGCGAGCGGGCAAGGCGGTGGAGATCGACGCGCTGGTCTCGGCGGTGCGTGAACTCGGCCAGATGACCCAAGTTTCCACGCCTTTTACAGACGCCTTGCTTGGCCTTGCTCGGCTGCATGCGCGCGTCCACGGCCTTTATCCGGAACGGACCTGAATGAGCGCTCCTGCTCGGGCACTGAGCGGCACTGCGTTTTTTATTCTGCTTTCCATTGGCGTGCTGATGGGCGCCAATCATGTGGCGGCCAGGTTGGCTTTCGACCATGGAACGGGTGTAGCGACGGCTGTAGCTGTGCGTTGTCTTGCCACCGCGCTGGTGGTTGGGGTGTTCCTGCTCTTGCAGCGAGTGCCGGTGTCTTTGACGACACGGCAACGCAAGGGCCTGCTCGCAATCGGCCTGCTGGTCGGCGTTCAAAGCCTGTGTTTGTACTCCGCCGTGGCGCGGTTGCCAGTGGCGTTGGCCTTGTTGGCGTTCAATAGCTATCCCTTGTGGACGGCGTTGTGGGCCCGCCTTTTCTACCAGCACCGGCCTGAGCAAGCTTTGTTCCGAGCCATGCCTGCGATTCTGGTGGGGTTGGTATTGGCTCTTGATGTGTTTGGGAAAAGTTCGGGCCTGGGTGCCGCTGGTCAATGGCGTGAAATAGGTGAGGGCGTGGCTTTCGCACTGAGCGCAGCTGCGGCATTTGGCCTCGCGCTGGTGCTGACCCAGCACGAGGCGGGTAGTCTCGATGGCCGGCTGAGGACGTTTTCAACCATGGCCATTGTCAGTGCACTGGCAACCGCAGGCGTTCTTTGGCAGGGCGGCCCGCAGCTTCCGACAGCTGCAGCGGGATGGTGGGGGCTGGCGATTTTGACCTTACTCTACGGCAGCGGCATCACGCTTCTTCTTACTGTGCTGCCGCGCATGGGTGTGGTGGGTAATTCGGCCATCATGAATGTAGAGCCTGTTATTTCGCTGGTGCTGGCCTGGGTGATATTGGGGCAAGCAATTGCACCGGTTCAGGTGCTGGGCGCGCTGATTGTGGTGGGCGCAGTCGTTTGGCTAGGCATGCGGAAAAAATGAAGAGCCTCATGCTGGGGGCCGTGGGTGATGCTGAGTCCAGGGGCTTCTGGCGCTCCTGGCGCTGCGCCGCTTGAGTGAAATGTCGTTCGAGGGTAGCTTTCGTGTATTAGGATTCAGCTCATGACTTCATCGCCCACACCTGATTCAGCCAATCCATCCATCGACGACGACCCTACCTTAGCGACGCTGGAGGCGCTTGACGACGTGCTGGCGGAGTTGAGTGAACACCACGAACTCATTCCAACGTGGGAGTTCTGCGAAGGGGCTTTGACTGCCCTGCTATGTACCCGCCGGCAAATTCCCGTCGGTGAATTCCTGTCAGCGCTGCTCAGCATAGACGCGGATCAGGTCGATGCTGCCGAAGGCTTTGCCAGCGAAGCGCAACGCACCCGCTTCCTGATGAACTGGATGGCCCGGGAATCCCAGATCCGTGCGGCCCTCGATGCCCAGGTTGAGGCACTGGATGACGAGCAAGCGCTTGATCCGGCTGTAATGGACATGCGTGGCCTGATCGCCGCTCAGCCTCCTGAGGAGGGATCGAACGAAGACGAGGAAGACGAAGGCGTTCTTCCGGCGTTTGCCTACCCCTGGGCCATGGGCTTCATGTCCGTCGTCGACATCTGGGAGCAAGACTGGGAGCCGCCTCGCGACAAGGCCATCGCATCTGACATGTCCGATGCACTCGATTGCATTCGCGCACTGTGTGAGGATGACACCGCATCGCCTGCGCTCAACCTTTTCGACGAAAACGGACCCCCCAGCGTGAGCGAGCAACGCCTGGAACAGTTCGGTGAGGCTGTATGGGCGGTCTATGACCTCTATGCGATCGCCAAAAGCCTGGGACCTCGCATTGATCCTGTGCGCAATGAGCTGAAGATTGGGCGCAACGATCTGTGCTCTTGTGGAAGTGGGAAGAAATACAAGAAGTGCTGTGGGGCGTAGGAATTTCAAGAGGCATTTCAGGCGCCTCAATGATCGCCCGGGAGGATCGTGAACAGGTTTTCACAGTAATCTGCATTCGAGAATAGTCACCGTTCAGGACGAGCCAGGTTCAGCCCGAACGGTGCTTATCGGTTAAACGCAACTCGGTACAAAGCTCCACATGGTCCTGAATCTCGTCTGGCTAGGGTTTTTCCTCAGCGCCTTCATTGTGGCGCTGGTTCAACTGGCGCAAGGTGATCTGACGGTATTGCCCAGGCTGCTCACCGCCATGTTCGATTCTGCCAAGACTGGCTTCGAGATATCCATCGGCCTGGTCGGCATCATGGCGCTGTGGCTGGGCTTCATGAAGATTGGTGAGCGGGCTGGCATGATCGATGCGTTCGCGCGAGGCGTGAACCCGCTCTTTCGTCATCTTTTTCCTGGCGTACCGACCAGGCACCCCGCTCAGGGCGCGATGACCATGAACATCAGCGCCAATCTGCTGGGGCTGGACAACGCTGCCACCCCACTGGGCCTCAAGGCGATGCAGGAACTGCAGTCGCTCAACCCCAAGCCGGACACGGCAACCAATGCGCAGATCATGTTCCTGGTGCTGAACACAGCGGGGTTGACTCTGATCCCCACGGCGGTCATCGCTGTTCGCCAGACCATGGCCATCAAACAGGGGTTGACCAACTTCAACGCGGCGGACATCTTTTTGCCCACGATGCTGGCAACTGGCTGCTCGTTTCTATCCGCGCTGATCGCGGTGGCCGTGGTGCAGCGCCTGCCGTTGTGGCGCGTTGGCGTGTGGTTGCCGCTGGCAACTCTCGCAGTCCCTGTGGCCGCGCTTGTCGTCTGGTTGGGACGCTTTCCTCCTGATCAGGCCGCGCAGTGGATGGGCGTCATCGGCGCCGGTTTCATTCTCTCGGTCGTGGTGCTGTTTTTAGTCTGTGGAATGGTGCGCCGCGTCAACGTATATGAGACCTTCATCGAAGGCGCGAAGGAGGGGTTTGGGGTCGCCGTACAGATCATTCCCTATCTGGTAGCCATGCTGGTGGCAATTGCGGTTTTCCGCGCGGCAGGACTGATGGAGCTGTTGATGAGCGCCATCGCCACTGGCGTGGCAGCCCTTGGCCTTCCCACCGACTTCCTGCCTGCGTTGCCGGTTGGCCTGATGAAGATCCTATCTGGATCGGGCGCACGAGGGTTGATGGTGGACGTCATGCAAACCTATGGGGTCGACTCATTCCCGGCCAAACTCGCTGCCATTATTCAAGGCTCAACCGAGACCACGTTCTATGTGCTGGCCGTGTACTTCGGCAGCGTGGGCGTCAAGAACACACGCCATGCCTTGCCGTGCGCTCTGTTTGCTGACCTGATTGGCTTGGTGGCCGCGGTGGTGGTGGCCTACGCGTTCTTCAAATAAAGCAAGGCGGGTCGTTACCCTCTGTTTCAAGGTTCAATGACGTTCGGCACTGGTGAGAGGGGAAGGCGCCCGATATGGTGAGAACCTATCATGCGCTCCCACCATGTTCCGCCTTGTTCGCTAGCAGTTCATCGCACTCTGACGATGTTGTGCATCGCGTGCCTTGCGTTGCCTGTTGTTGCGAGTGCCGAACCGGATCTCTGCCAACGGGAGGAAGGTGCGGCTGATTTTCCTTTGGCCGAACGCCTGGCTTCCATCGCCTTGCGTGAACACCGGCTGATGGGGGGCGCCTTGATTGACGCGGGAGGAGGGTTGATTCGGCAGGGTTTTGCTGAGGCAGAACAGGACCGCGCGCCTGAGTCAGATCGCCCCACCTGGCAGCGCGTGTGGAACTACTGGCGCTCTACGCGTGCTGGAACACCTGCGGCCATGGCCGCGCAACCATCATCAGTCCAGTTGCGCGCCATGCTGGTCGATCAGCCCTGGTCAGCTGTGTTCATTGGTCACGTCATGCGCCAGGCTGGCATGGAGGAGCGTGCTTTTCGCTATTCGGCCAGTCATCAGGACTATGTGCACGCTGCTTTTCGCAGCACTGAAAATGAAGTGCGGGGAGATCCCACGGCATATGCCTATCGCGCTTGCGACCTGAAAACCACCGCACCGCAGGTGGGCGATCTGATCTGCTTTGCGCGTGGTCGAGACGGACGTGAGGATACGTTCAAGAAGCTGAAGCAATCACTCGGGACGCGCTCTCTCAGCATGCATTGCGATATGGTCGTGCGCCGTGACTCGGCAAGCATTGAAGCTGTCGGAGGCAATGTGGTGCAGTCGGTGACCATGCGCCGCCTTGGTCTGGAAGGAAACGGCTCTGGTCTCATGTGGTCCGCGTATTTTGAATCAGAGCACGCTCGCCAGGCTGCCGAGCAAGCTGTGCCTGTGGCCGAAGGTGTTGCAAAGGCCATGCTTGCCGATACCTATCTGAATCGCAAGCCCTGGAGCGTGCTGCTGCAACTGCGCGCGCCGGAGTCGCATCTGAGGGCGGTCCAATGGAAGCCCCGCACTGCGAAGCTCACGCACAGCCTAGAGTCCGCGCGCATGTCTGAGTAGGTGATCTGGGAACGGTGTGTGGATCTAGATCATGGGATCGAAGAACAGACCTTTTGGCGTTTGAACTTCTTTGAGTCAGAAATCAAAAATGCCCGTTCGCGCTGAGCCTGTTGAAGCGTTGCGCAAGGCCACTTCGGCTGGCTCAGGACAGGCTTCGACAAGCTCAGGCTGAACGGTTGTGTGTCAATAGTGCCGTCGGCTCAGACGCCGCATCCCCCAAAGTGCCATCAACGATCCCAGCGCTAACAAGGCCCATTGACCCAAGGTTGGAACGGCGGTGACCGCCGCAGGAGAAGGCGTTGGGGTGATGACGAGTGGATACTCGTACGCGCCGATATCGATAGAGCTGCCGATGATGCGGCTCGCGCTGGCAAGGTCCAGCGTGAAAGAGGCGGGGAGGGCGCTGTTCTGGCCGCGGTTGATGGCATCGGATGATGGACTGAGGCGGTAGTCGCCTGCCGCAGGATTGATGAAGGCTGGGTTGCCAGTGCGTCGAAACGGGTCGGGGGGCAGTGGAGACTCCAATTCACCGTTGCCATGGATCAGGTTGTGTGATTCCACAAATCCGGGCGCCAGGTCACTCTGATAGGACAGCGCGTACAGGGTGTTGAAAGCCGCTATGTTGTTGCGCATGCTTCCTTGCAACTGCGCGCCTTCGTCGGTACGAGCGCCAACCCACATGCCGGTTCTGTTGTGCGCCACTGTGTTGTTGATGAGATGCGCAGTGACGTCGCTGATGCCCATGGCATACACCACAAGGGCGCCCGGACCGCCTCTGTTGCCCGATTGGCCGTAGACCAGATTGTTGTAGATACCCGCTTGCGTATTCCCTCCAAGGGTACGCAGTTCGATGCCGTTGTTGAACATGCTCCCCTGTACTCGGTTGCGGTCTACCGTCAAGTCCAGACCGCCGGCGGCCTGGTAGACCAGGATGGCACCGCATTGATCCAGGTCGTTGGCTGTGATCTCGTTGTTGCGTATCACCACATCCGAGCGGGCTTCTCCCGCTTGATACAGAGCCACTGACACGCCGTCAGCGCAGGAGTCGCTGATGCCTCTTATACCCAGGCGGTTGCCTTCGATGATGGCGGAGATGCTGCCGTACTGCTCGCCAGCGGTGGTGGTGCGCACTTCGATTTTGGTGCCTTGCGAGTCAGGGAAAGTGTTGTCGGTGACTTGCAAGCGCAGGTTGCCGCCCCCGACGCCGAGCAGACCGAGCACGTTTCCAGCGAAGTTGAGGGAGCGAATCGTCACATCAATGTTTTCGTCCGTGGCATAGGCCATGGCCGATGTCACGGTGGGAGTGCGACCAGTTGCGGGCCGTAGGGTGACTGACTTTCGGATGTCCAGAGCTTCCGCGTTGGTGGTGTCGAAGGCCAGTTCGATCACGTCACCAGGATCTGCCGCCTCAATACACGCCTGAAGGGTGCCGTTGCAAGGAGAGGCGCCCGGGTAGCTGAGCGTGGCACTGAAGGCGGGATAAGCAGCGAGGGCGCTCGCGAGTATGAGCGCGACACGAGAGACATGAAGCGAGAAGGGCATGCGGGCTCCAAAGCAAGACTGGCCGATGCGGCCTTTGTAGGGAACGATATGCGGGAACTTCAGCGACCGCCAGTGCCGAAAGTCATGTCCGGCGTGCTTCCAACAGAGGGCTCAGGGCTTCGAGCAGGTCCGAAGCCGTTACCGGTTTGAACAGCACCGGCATGCCTGCTTGCCGGACGCGCTGCAGCGGAGCGGGTGCCGTTTCTCCGGTGATAAGCAGGGTGGGCGGCGGGATCAGCCCGCGCTGGGAAAGCGAGAGGGCGAAATCCAAGCCGTCGACGCCGTCCGCCAGGCGTAGATCACAAATCATGGCGTGGAACGAATTCCTGTCCACTTGCCCTTGCTCCAATAGCCGTTGCGCTTGTTCGGTCGTCGTAGCGTGTACCAAGTCAACGCCATAGGAGCTGAGCAGCACGTGCATGGCTTGCGCGATGTCGGCTTCGTCTTCCAGCAGCAATACCCGCGCTCCGGACGCTGTGCTGAAAGTGGCGTTGAGCGCAGCGGAAACAGGCGGAGGAGGCAGCGCGTGAGGTTGAGCGGGAGCGGCCGGCAATACGACGCGAAACCGGCTTCCGCGTTCTGGTCGAGACTTTAGATGGACAGGATGGCCGAGCAAATTGGAGAGTCTGCGCACGATGGATAGTCCCATTCCGAGACCACGCGAACGATCACGCCCGGCGTTGTCAACCTGGTAGAACTCGGCGAATATCGGTTCCTGGTGTTCGGCAGCGATGCCTATACCGGTGTCCACCACGTCAATCCAGACTTCCTGGTTTCGGGCACGCGCGACTACGAGGACACCTCCTTCAGGCGTGTACTTGAGTGCGTTTTCTATCAAGTTGCTCAGCATGCGTTGCAGCAGGTCTGCATCGGTGTGAACCCACAGCGGCGTTGCTCGCATCCTGAGTTGCAAGCCTCGTTGCTCGGCGTCTGCGACAAAGGTCTGGCTAAGGGAGCGAAGAATGGTATTGAGCGCAACGGGTGCGACTGTGGGCTCTATGGCGCCCGCATCCAGACGGGACGTGTCAAGCATGGTGCCAAGCGAGGCGCTTAAGGCATCGGCGGCACGCATCAGCCTTTGTGCATTGGCGTGCTGGGGGTGTCCCGCCAATTCCTTCTCAAGTACGGCTCCGAATAGCGTGATGGCGTGCATGGGCTGGCGCAGGTCGTGGCTGGCGGCGGCCAGAAAACGCGTCTTGTCTTCACTGGCCTGGTGAGCAATCTTGACCTGCTGCACCAGCTGATTGGCTAGATCCTCTTTCTCGAATCGGGTCATCAGCGTCTGCGTCATGAGCTGCTGCTGTTGCCGCCCAAAATACAGCACGATACCCAGATTGATGGCCGCGCAGGCGAACATGAATAGAAACAAGGGCTGCCCTTGCCAAAGTAGTGCGGTCAGCAAGCCTATGTTCATGGGCAGGACCCAGCCCAGCACGATGGGCCACAGCTGAGTGCCGTACACGGCGGCGCTACTGGCGACCCCGATCAGAATGACCAACAGGCCGTGCAGGAGTGGGCTCCCCGCAGGTGGCAGGAGCCAGCAGGCAAGGCCCCATAGCGTGCTGTCCAGAGCCGTGGACGTCGTAAAGCGGCGAGCCCAGCGGTCGCTGTGTTGCTCGCGCTCGGGATCGGCACGGTAACCATTGGAGATCCAAAGGCCGATAAGGTGTGTGGGAGCACGCAGGCCGACCCAAAGAAAGACGAGCCAGGATCCTGTCTGCCAATAGAAGAAGATGGCTACGAGCGCATTGACCGTTGTTTCAAGCCAGCGGGCATCACGGTCCGTGCGTGCCTGGGCCTCGACCTTGGAGGCCAATACTCGTTCAGCGACGGCGGGGGGCAGAGGCATGTTCACGATATCGTACAGGTCACCGGACGAGGGCGTACGCCTCTCTGGTGCTTTCCAGTGACTTTGCACGCACCAAGCATGCGGCTCTTCAACAGGGCGGCTAGCAGGTCCTTCTCGGGCCACACAGTGCTCAAGATCGGTCTTTATGTGAGGCACGCCAGGCGGGTAGAAGCTTTGATCATGGTGACTCCCTCTTTGAATGGACTGGGTTTCATGCTTGCGCGGTTGCTGGCCAAGGGGCCGCATGCGCAACATGCGCGTGCGCAGGAAGATATGCCGCATGGGCGTGTGCCACTAGTGCCGAAAGTCATTCAAAAGCCATTCAAAGGTCCTTGGTAGGTAGCCGCGTTCGATGAGCCACTCTGCACCCCACATTGCTTTGGGGCTGAGGTTCTGCAACTGTCTCAATGGTCGATCATTCCGGCCAGGGCTGCCAGCAAAGCCGACGCGGTGACAGGCTTGAACAGCACAGGTATTCCCGTCTCGTTCACTCTCTGCAGAGGCTCGGGCGCGGTCTCTCCTGTGATGAGCAGGGTAGGCACGGCCTCACTGCCTTGTGCTCGCAATTTAAGGGCCAGCGCGAGGCCATCCGTTCCTTCGGCCAGGCGCAAATCGCAGACCACTGCCTGAAATGGCTGGCCTGCTTCGCGCGCCTGGGCAAGAAGCTCTTCGGCTTGCGAAGCCTGCGTAGCATGGGTCAACGTCATGCCGTGCGTGACCAGCAGCGCAGCCATGGCGTGGCCGATATCGTCTTCGTCTTCCACCAACAGCACGCGTGCTCCGGTAACTGACGTGGGTGGTGAATCGTCTGCCGGGAGCTGCTCTGGAGATCGGGATCCCAGGGTGCCGGCCGGGGTGGCCGGAAGCACGATTCTGAAGCGGCTGCCCCGTCCGGGCTGGGAGTGAAGCCGCACCGGATGGTTGAGCAGACGTGACAGCCGCCGCACGATTGACAGTCCCATGCCCAATCCATGGGAGCGATCGCGCCCTGGGTTTCCGATCTGATAGAACTCTGCAAACACCTGCTCTTGATGCTCTGGTGCGATGCCAATTCCGGTATCAACCACTTCAATCCACACCTGGCCTCGTCGTGCGCGGGCCAGCACGAGCACTCCCCCGTGCGAGGTGTATTTGAGTCCATTCTCGATCAGGTTGGACAACATGCGTTGCAGCAGATCGCTATCGGTTTGCACCCAGAGTGTCGTGGCGCGCACACGAAGTTGAAGCCCTCGTTCCTCCGCTTTGCCTGCGAAGACCTGTCCCAGCGACTGCAGGATGGGATTGAGTGGGGTCGCAGCCATGGCGGGTTCAATCAGCCCCGCATCCAGATGAGACACGTCCAGCATCGAGTCAAGTGAATGTCCCAGAGCATCCAAGGCGCGCATCAGGCGTTCGGCGTTGGCGTGCAGGGGGTGTGTTCGCAGGTCGTGTTCGAGCACGGCGCCAAATAGGCCGATGGCGTGAACTGGCTGGCGCAGATCGTGGCTGGCGGCGGCCAGGAAGCGGGTTTTTTCGTCGCTCGCGAGTTGGGCTACACGGACTTGCTCTGCCAACTGTTCTGTCAGCGCCTGGTTTTCAAAGCGAGCGAGCAGAGAATCCGTCAGCAGAAGGTGGTGCTGGCGACCCGTGCGCAGGGCCATCACCAGGTAAAGCCCCGCGCACAATGCCAGGAAGAAGTCGCTCGCCTGTTGTGCTTGCCACAGCAGCGCGGCTATCAGGCTCAAGAGGATGGGAAGCACGAAGGCCAGTACGGCCGGCCAGCTGGGCACCACGTTGTGCAGGCCGCCCGCGCACAACATGATGAGAAGCAGGGCGGTCAGCAAGCTGGTGGGAAAGTCGTGCGGGGGTAGGAACAACCAGGGCACCAGTCCCCAGACAAAGCCGTGGTAGAGAAAGGCCCATAGGTAGACCCGTAACCACCTCTGGCATTCCTGCGGCGTGGTGCGTGGGAGTGTGGTCAGGGCGAAGTAGAAGGGAATTGAAAATGCCCGCAACGCCAACCAACCCCAGATGCGCGTATCGCCTACCAGCCAACCATAAAGAACGGCATAGCTGATGGATACCAAAAGGCTGATGAAAAACGCGCCCGGGTATCCTGCAAACAAGGCGTTGACCTGCGCTTGCAGAACACGCTCATTCACCGCAGCTTGGTTGTGGGCGCTGTAGGCTTTCTGTGAATTGTCTTCATCGGGAAAAAGGCGTTGGCCTTCGCCTGGAGGATGCTGCTCAGGTTTTGCCGGCTTCCCCAGATCCTGGGCTGAGGGCAACGCGGCCCTGAGGGCGCGTGGGGTTTTCATCTCAATTTGCTGATCAGCTGCGCTCGCGAGCGTACCCCGAACATGAGCAGTAGTGCCGAAACATGATTCTTGACCGTGCCTTCCGACAGGTGGGCTCTTTCTGCAATCTCCCGGTTGGGCTGTCCGGCCAATACCCAGTCCAGCATTTCAGCTTGGCGATGTGTCAGGCGGACTCGCTCCCCGTCCCGGGTTTGCACCATACGAGCGGCTTCGCTGGCCCGGCTCTCGGGTTCTGCTAGCCCGGGAATGGGCCCGGAGGCAGCCGGTAAGCCCAGGAGCCCCTGTGCCCGCAGGTAAGTAATGACATCGGCCAATTGACCGGACTTTGGGAGGTAAGCACGGGCTCCGGTTTCCAGAGCCTGCCGTTTTAGAGCGGGGTCAGCGTCCCCAGAGAGAACTGCGACCGGTGCTTCGGGAAAGCGCGTCAAGAGCTGGCGCAGACCGGACAGGCCGTGCGCATCGGGCAGGTGCAGATCCAGCAATATCAGCGCCAAGGTGTCCTGATGCCGGGCGTAAAGGTCTATGGCCTCCGCCAAGGTGCTTGCTTCCAAGGTCCCTGGCTGACTGTGGCCTGCCGCCTGGGACGCAATCAGGGAACTCAGGCCCAGGCGCACCAGTTCATGGTCATCCACGATCAGGAGTCGGGGATGATCTGGCGTGACAAGAGGCTCTGAGGGCAGCATGCGAGCATGTTAGGCCCTGTGAGCGTGTTAGTGAAGTGACGAAAGTAACGGGCGGCTGGCCGTTTTAACCCTCTCTCCCGAAATCGGGAGAGAGCTCAACAGTCTTCGCTTGTGAACGATCCGTGTAGGGCCGAGCGCAGCAATGGCCCGAATGGGCACCCAACCCCCCCCTTTGGCCGTGCCGAGGAGCGCGGAGCGAGGGGCAGGTCATCCGGTGGCGGAGCAAAGAAGAAGTAGGTGCGCTGCTGGGCGCACTCCCCGGCCTCCGACCTCAATCCAAGAGCAGAAAGTAACTAGAAAGCACAGACAACAACTCAACCGTCGTCTGGCCTCATCGGATAGCCGGCCATCCGGGCCATTCTTCATCAGGGTCAACGTTAACCGTCGCGTTGCTTCAAAGCACGTTCGTACAAGGCATTGCGAGCTTGCCCGGTAATCTCCGCTGTCAGCTTGACAGCAGTCTTCAATGGCAGCTCAGCCATCAACAGGCGTAGCACCCGATCATCATCGCTTGGCGCCGCACCTGCTTCATGCGGATGAAGCACCAAGGCGAATTCGCCACGCAGGCGCTGTGGGTCTGCAGCCAGCCATGCCGGCAAGGCAGCACATGCCATGGTGGCGATCTGCTCGAACTGCTTGGTCAGTTCGCGCCCCACCGTGACCAGCCGCTCCTCCAACGTGGCCAGTGCATCGGCCAGGGCCGCAATGCGATGAGGTGCCTCCAGCAGCACCACGGCGCGCGGCTCACGCGCCAGTTCAGCGACCGCACTCATGCGCTCGCCCTGTTTGGAGGGCAGAAAACCGGTGAAAACGAAACCAGGATCGCCCGTGATACCCGCCGCACTGAGAGCGCAGGTCACGCTGCTTGCACCCGGCAATGGAATGGCCCGCAAACCTGCCGCATGGACCGCTGCCACCAGCCGCGCACCTGGGTCGCTCACGGCCGGGGTGCCTGCATCGCTCACATAAGCCACGCGCTGACCCTCTTGCAGCCGGGCGATCACGGCTTGGGCGGCCTCAATTTCGTTGTGTTCATGCAGCGCGATCAGCTCGCTGCCGGAGCGCTGAATACCCACTGCACGAAGCAGGTGCTGGGTATGCCGCGTGTCTTCGCACGCAATGGCGTCGACCATCAACAGCACATGCAGAGCCCGTAGAGTGATGTCGGCCAGATTCCCGATGGGCGTGGCGACTACATACAACGCGCCGGACGGATAATGCTGCCCCCCAGCCGCCGCACGTGCAGCTTCCAGGGCATGCTGAAACGATGGCTTGCCTATGGGCACGGATTCAGTGGCTGGCAAAGACATTTTTATAACTTCAAGAGAAGACAATTCGGATGGCGCTTTGGTCAGTCAAGCGATCGGTAGGCAAAAACGCCAGCGCAAGCACCAGCACGCGCGAACAGGGGATGTCAGCGGAAGATTCTGCGCTGGCTCATCTGGAAGGCGCAGGGCTGCGACTCGTGGATCGCAATTATCGGACGCCAGGGCGAGGCGGTGGTGAAATAGATCTTGTGATGAGGGCCGCAGGCGGAACGCTGGTGTTCGTCGAGGTGCGCGCACGGTCCGGTTCGGGTCATGGAGGGGCAGCGGCCAGCGTAAGCGCCATCAAGCAACAGCGCATTGTGTTTGCGGCGCGGCATTACCTGCGGCGTTTTCGCGCACCCCCGCCGTGCCGCTTTGATGTCGTTGCTATAGACGGCGGACGCATCCAATGGCTCGTCGGCGCATTCGATGCGAGTTAGGGAGAGCGGATGGCCGGCCCCCAGGTTCTCGTGGTCAACCAGTTGGAAAGCATGATGCAAATTGACACGTTTGCTCCTGATTTTGAACTGATTTGCTCCTAAATTTGCACTGACGTCCCTTTCCGGCGTTATCATTGCCGCCGATGCTCGCGCAACGCATTCAACAACAATTCATAGACAGCGCCGATCTCCAATACCAATGGGCGGAAGCGCTGGCTGGTGCCGTGGCCGAAGCCGCGCAATCACTGCTGGCCTGTATCACCGGTGGGGGCAAGATACTCATTTGCGGCAATGGTGCCTCAGGCGCACTTGCTCAGTATCTGGCCGCCTTGCTGGTGGGTGGGCTTGAGCGCCCTCGCCCTGAACTTCCCGCGTTCGCTTTGGGTACTGACGCGGCCACGCTGACGGCGGTGGCGCGCCGTGGCGAATATGCCGATGCCTTTGCCGCCCAGGTGCGTGCCTTGGGTAGTGCTGGCGACGTACTTTTGATCCTCTCTTCCAACGGCCGCGCCAGCAACCTGCTGCGTGCCGCACAGGCGGCGCATGAGCGGGAAATGAGCGTCATTGCGCTCACCGGTGCCGGTGGGGGCGATCTGGGCATGATGCTGCGCGAGACCGACGTGCACGTCTGCGTGCCGCACGAGCGAACCCCGCGCATACACGAGGCACATCAGCTGGTGCTGCATTGCCTTTGCGACGGACTTGATCTTCAACTTCTGGGTGAACAGGAGAGTGCTGGATGACTTTACGCATGAATCGGCTGGCTGGTGTCTGCCTGGTGGCAGCCCTGGCGGGCGCTGGTGTTTCTGGCTGCGTGCCGCTGGCCATCGTGGGCGGCGCGGCTGGTGCCGGCACGCTGATGTTCGCCGCCGAGCGGCGCAGCGGCGAAACGCAGACGGCCGACCGCACGATTGAGCAGGAAGCGCAGGAAAAAATTGTCAACGCCCTGCCCGGGCGTGGCCATGTCACCGTGACCGCGTACTACCGCAAGGTTTTGGTCACTGGCGAGGTCCCTACGGAGCAAGATAAGCAATTGGTTCACTCGCTTGTGAACGGCATTACGGGCGTGCAGGGCGTCGTGAATGAGCTGGCGGTCATGCCCAATTCCGGCCCGGTTCAGCGCTCCAACGACACCTACGTCACCGGCAAAGTAAAAGCCAGACTGATAGATGCCAACGGCGTGCCAGCCAATGCCGTTCGCGTCATCACCGAAAGAGGAACCACCTACCTGATGGGGCGCCTGTCTGCGCAGGAGGCCGAACTGGCGACTCAGATCGTGCGGCAGACCGCGGGGGTAGAGCGGGTAGTGCGTGTGATTGACTTGATTGTGGAGCCCCCGGCGGCCAATGCTGGCATGGGTGGGGCGCCTGCAGCGGCTGCGCCATCGGGGTCTGCGGTGGTGCCTGTGAGTGAGGCGGCGACTGGGGTGGTGACTCAGCCAGTGACGCAGCCTACGGTGCAGGAAGCTCGTCCGCCTATACAGGTGCAGACTTTGCCGCCGGTCAAGTAGCAAACAGGTTCAGACCTTGCCGCCAATCTGATGGCGAGAGGCGGAGTTTGGATGTGACTCCCTCTCCCGCAAGCGGGAGAGGGTTTGGGGTGAGGGAAAGCTGCGTGTCCTAATCACGTCACCAGCTTAGTCTCCCTCCACTAACTCAGTTGTCGATCGGGCTACTTCAGCCTTTTAACCAAACTGGAAGTATCCCAGCGCCCACCACCCATCTGCTGCACATCTGCGTAGAACTGGTCCACCAGCGCCGTGACTGGTACGCGCGCGCCATTGCGCTTGGCTTCATCAAACACCAGTCCCAGATCCTTGCGCATCCAATCAACCGCAAAGCCGAATTCGAACTTGCCTTGCGCCATGGTAGAGCCACGGTTGTCCAACTGCCAGCTCTGTGCAGCGCCCTTGCCAATGACTTGCAGCACCTGATCCATGTCCAGGCCCGCCCGTTGTCCAAAGGCCACGGCCTCCGAAAGGCCTTGAACCAGGCCGGCGATGCAGATCTGGTTGACCATCTTGGTCAACTGGCCTGAGCCGCTGGGGCCCATCAAGGTGAAGGCGCGGGAGAACGCCATGGCCACCGGCAACACGTCGTTGAAAGCGGCAGCATCACCACCGCACATCACCGTGAGCATGCCATTTTGGGCGCCTGCTTCACCGCCTGATACCGGCGCATCGATGAATTGCAGGCCGAGGGCGCGGGCGGCACTGTCGAGTTCGCGCGCCACAGTGGCGGAAGCGGTTGTGTGGTCCACAAAGAGTGCGCCCGGCTTCATGCCTGCAAAGGCGCCTGTGTCTCCCAGCACCACGGATCGCAGATCGTCGTCATTGCCGACGCAGCAGAACACGATGTCAGCCTGAGATGCCGCCTGCGCTGGCGTGTCTGCTCGGGTCACTTTTCCAGTAGATGCCAACTGCGCGCAGAAGGCCTCCGACTTGGCGGGAGAGCGGTTGTACACCGTGACGGTATGGCCCGCCTTGGCCAGGTGGCCGGCCATCGGGGCGCCCATGACGCCCAGGCCAAGAAAAGCCACATGGCGAGGGGCGATGGATTCGTAGGTTTTGGGATTGATCTGGATGGTCATAGGATTTGGAGGTGTTCGGTGCCGGCAGCCAGATCCACGGATTTGGCTCGCTTGCTGGTCAGCTTGATCTGCAGGCGCAGGTCGTTGGCGGAATCAGCGTTTCGCAGGGCATCTTCATAGCTGATGAGGTGTTTCTCGAAAGCATCAAAAAGCGCTTGATCGAAAGTCTGCATGCCGATCTCTCGGCTCTTCTTCATGATTTCCTTGATCTCGGTGACTTCGCCTTTGAAGATCAAGTCTGAGATCAGAGGGGAGTTCAGCATGATCTCGAACGCCGCAGTGCGGCCCTTGCCGTCCTGCCTGGGAATCAGGCGTTGCGAAATCAGAGCGCGCAGGTTCAATGAAAGATCCATCAGCAGCTGTGCGCGTCTTTCTTCCGGAAAGAAGTTGATGATGCGGTCCAGTGCCTGGTTGGCAGAGTTGGCGTGCAGGGTGGCCAGGCACAGGTGACCCGTTTCTGCAAAGGCCACGGCATGTTCCATGGTCTCACGGTCGCGTATCTCGCCCATCAAAATTACATCAGGCGCCTGCCGCAGGGAATTCTTCAGAGCGGTGCCCCAGTCCTCTGTGTCCAAGCCCACTTCGCGCTGTGTCACGATGCAGTTCTTGTGTGGATGAACAAATTCCACCGGGTCTTCCACTGTGACGATGTGACCCTGTGAGTTGATATTGCGCCAATCCACCATCGCTGCCAGGGAGGTCGACTTGCCCGAGCCGGTGGCGCCGACCATGATGGTCAGGCCCCGTTTGGACATCGCCACGCTCTTCAAGATCTGCGGCATACCCAGATCGTCAATGGTAGGCAGATCTGCTGGAATCACCCGCATGACCAGGCCAATCTTGCCCATCTGCACGAAGGCGTTGCAGCGGAAGCGGCCCACCCCGGCAGGCGCGACCGCAAAGTTGCATTCCTTGGTGCGTTCGAACTCAGCGGCCTGCTTGTCGCTCATCACAGCACGAGCGAGAGCCAATGTGTGCGCAGCGGTCAGCGGCTGGGGCGACACCTTGGTGACCATGCCATCGACCTTGATCGCTGGCGGAAAGTCGGCGGTGATGAAAAGGTCGCTGCCCTTGCGAGCGAGCATGAGTTTGAGCAAGTCATTGATGAACTTGCTCGCCTGATCGCGTTCCATGTTTTCTCCTCGCCAAATAAAGACCGTAGTGACCCGCCACTTTCGCTATCGTAGCGCCCGTCCCACCCCATAAGCGAATGAGGTCAACAAAATCTGACCGCCGCGGGCAGCCAAAATCAGAAGGGCACGGCGCAGGCCCCACGCGAGTAACCGCGAAGCTGGCCTTGCCAGGCCGCTGGCTCTGAGCGATCGTAGCGCCAGTCCCCGCCCAAGACCGGATGATGCCTCCAAAATCAGAAGGCCGCGGAGCAGGCCATAAGTGAGTAGCCGCGGAGCTGGCTTTGCCAGGCCGCTGGCTGCGTCCCCCAGGGGGGATGGCGCGAAGCGCCTCAGGGGGGAGCCCATTCTTACCCGGGGAAATTCTCAGGTATCTTCGCTTTGCTCCGAGCCTCACCCACGCTGATCAGATTGCGCTTGACCAAGTCCGTCAAGTTCTGGTCCAGCGTCTGCATGCCGGTATTGGCACTGGTCTGGATCACTGAATACATCTGCGCCACCTTGGCTTCCCGAATCAGGTTCCGGATGGCGCTGGTGCCCAGCATGATTTCATGGGCGGCCACCCGACCTTGACCATCTTTGGTTTTGCACAGGGTCTGGGAGATGACGGCCTGCAGCGATTCGGACAGCATGGTGCGCACCATCTCCTTTTCAGCTGCGGGAAACACGTCAATGATCCGGTCAATCGTCTTGGCGGCGGACGAGGTGTGCAGCGTGCCAAACACCAAGTGGCCTGTTTCCGCTGCCGTCATGGCCAGCCGAATCGTCTCCAGGTCGCGCAATTCGCCCACCAGAATGGCGTCAGGATCTTCCCGCAGGGCTGATTTGAGCGCAGCAGTAAAGCTCTGCGTCATGGGGCCCACTTCTCGCTGGTTGATCAGGCACTTCTTCGATTCGTGCACGAATTCGATCGGGTCTTCCACCGTGAGCACGTGGCCATACTCGTTTTCGTTCAGGTGGTTGACCATGGCCGCCAGTGTGGTCGATTTGCCCGAGCCGGTAGGTCCAGTTACCAGCACCAGGCCGCGAGGTTTGAGTGCGAGTTCGGCAAAAATCTTGGGGGCTGCCAGCTGTTCCAGCGTCAGAATCTTGTTGGGAATGGTCCGCAGTACAGCGGCGGCTCCGCGCGCCTGGTTGAAGGCGTTGACCCGAAACCGCGCCAAGCCCTCGATTTCAAAGGAAAAATCGATCTCCAGGAACTCTTCATACGCCTTGCGCTGGGTGTCGTTCATGATGTCGTAGATCATCGCGAACACTTGCTTGTGTTCCAGCGGCTCTACGTTCAGCCGCCGCACATCCCCGTGCACGCGGATCATGGGAGGCAAACCTGCAGAAAGGTGCAAATCCGATGCTTTGTTCTTGACGCTGAAGGCCAACAATTGCGTGATGTCCACGAAGTTCCTCGGTCAGGTTGTTTACAGTTTGGTACGCTGCGAGGATTATGACGACGATCGCAGACAAGCTCCACAAAGTGCGTGAACGAATTGCGGCTGCAAGCGCGCAAGCCGGGCGTCCCGCTGACTCCATCGGGCTGCTGGCAGTGTCCAAGACTTACGGCCCGGAAGCCGTACGCGAGGCCCATGCAGCGGGCCAGCAGGCCTTCGGAGAAAACTATATTCAGGAGGGCGTCGAGAAGATTGCGGCCTTGCGCGATCTCCCCCTGCAGTGGCATTGCATTGGTCCTATCCAGAGCAACAAGACCAGGCTGGTGGCGGAGAACTTTGACTGGGTACACACCATAGACCGCGAAAAGACCGCCGAAAGGCTGTCAGCGCAACGCCCCGATGGCATGGCGCCGCTGCAGGTGTGTATTCAGGTCAACGTAGACGGAGGGCCTACCAAATCCGGAGTGGCACCTGACGATGCACTTGGCTTGGCACGCGCGGTAGCCGCACTACCGGGGCTGCGTTTGCGCGGAATCATGTGTATTCCCGAGCCGGCGCCGGATTTCGCCAGCGCCCGCGCACTTCATGAGCGGGCCCGGCTCGTCTTTGAAGAACTTCAGAAGGCGGGCCTGCCGCTGGATACCCTGTCCATTGGCATGAGCGCTGATCTTGAGGCTGCAATCGCTGCGGGCAGCACCATGGTGCGTGTGGGAACGGCGATATTCGGCAAGCGAGAGCCCTGAGCGGCTAGTCATATGAATTGGGGGAGACGTATCCCAGGACCTTTGATCTCCCCTGGCAGCACATTGATCTGCGCTTTCAACTCGCTCCCAGTTCAGTCCATCCTGGCACCAGACGCCTTCACTGCCTTTTCCCAGCGCGGGGTCTCGGCCGCTAGAAATTTCGCAAAACCCGCACTGTCCAGGAACGCCGGGTCGGCGCCCTGCGACACCATGCGGTTGCGCATCTCGGGGTTTGTGAGCACCTGTTTGAAAGCATCGCTTAGCTTGGCCACCACGTCCGGTGGGGTGCCGGCGGGTGCCAGGAAGCCGTAGAAGCCCACCACCTCGAAGTCTTTCAGGCCAGACTCGATGGCGGTCGGGATGTCGGGGAGGGCAGGGTTGCGCTCGCGGCTGGTTACGGCCAAGGCGCGCACCTTTCCTTGCTTGTGGTAGCTGGCTGCCTGAGGAATGGATTCGGCCATGAACTGCACCTGCCCTGCCATCAGGTCGGTGAAAGCCGGGGCGCTGCCGCGGTAAGGAATGTGGACCATGAACAGCCCGGCGGCGTTCTTGAACATTTCGGGCACCAGGTGGGAGATGCCACCGTTGCCAGCCGAGCCGTAGTTGAGCTTGCCTGGGTTCTTGGCGGCGTAGTCTCGGAATTCCTTCAGGTTCTTGGCGGGCACGTTGTTATTCACTAGCAGTGCCAGCGGCTGCTGGGCCGTGCGAGCGATGGGTACGAAGTCCTTTAGCGTGTTGTAGGGCAGCTTGTTGTAGAGCGCGCCATTGATCACCATGACCCCGGTATTCGCCAGCATGATGGTGTAGCCGTCGGCCGGGCTGCGTGCTACTGCTTCGGCTCCTACTGAGCCACCCGCGCCGGGTTTGTAGTCCACGATCAGAGGCTGGCCCAGTACGGCCTGCAGTCTTTCGGTCAGCAGGCGGGCATGCTGGTCCAGCGGGCCGCCGGCAGGGAAGCCGATCACGATCTTGATGGGTTTGTCGGGAAAGGCGGCCCATGCCTGGGTGCTGGCGGCGACCAGCAGGGTGGCGACGAGGGCGGGAACGCGCTTGAGGAACATGGGCTCTGACCTTGCTGGAATATGGTCAGATGATCCTAAGTGAGCCCGGCGACTCTGCGCGCTGGGCTTTTCCCTTAGATCATGAACACGTTCTTAGGCCTCACAGGGGCTTCAAATGATCTCTCGCACCAACTCTGTAATGCCAGTCCAGAGAATCTGAACGCCGATACACAGCAAGATGAACGCTGTGAGGCGCAGGAAGACGATCAAACCGACTTCTCCCAGCGGACGCAGCAGTTGGCCGGCGTATCGGAAAGTGAGCATGACGATCACGCCGGTGGCCAGCATGGCAGATACGCCGCCGCCGAAGTTGGCCAGGGAGGTGGACCAATGGTTGCTGTGCAAGGCGGCACCCACCGTGATGGCAGCGGAGATTCCGCCCGGACCGCAGGTCAGGGGAAAAGCCATGGGGTAGAAGGCTTTGATACGCACGTTCTCTTGCGTTAATGACTGTGCCATTTCGGCTTTGTGGTCGTTGGTGATCTGCGGGGCGTACAGCATGTTCCAGGCGGTAAAGGCCACGATCAGGCCACCGGCCACCCGCACGATGGGTAAAGAAACACCAAAAAAATCAAGCACATAAGTGCCGATGAGCATGGCGCCCGTCAGCATGAGGACGACGTTGATCCCGACCCTTCGCGCGAGCATCTTGCGCGTGGAGCGGTCAAGCCCCTGAGTCAGATTGACAAACACCGGCGCTGAGGCCGGTGGGTTGACGATGGGCAGCACTGCGGCGAGTGCAAAAAGAAAGCTCTTGCCGAAAGCAAGGGCGAGTGCAGGGAGTTCCATAACACTAATGTATTCGTCCTGGATGCATTTACGCGCGGCGCCTACGTGCTAAGCTGGCTTTTTTTATGGCCGGGCCGCCCCAAATTAAAAAGCGCCCCCTCGGGGGGCAGCGGATCTCGCGAAGCGGGGGAAGCGTGGGGGCCCTTTTTTATGAGGCGCCGGACTGGCGCCCGATTTCGGAGACGCTCATGCCTGCATTGTTGCCCAATATTGATCCTGATGGCTTGCTCGAGTTCTCGGTCGTTTACACAGACCGCGCGCTCAACCACATGTCCAAGCGCTTTCAAGGCGTCATGAAGGACATTTCCAGCACCATGAAAGAAATCTACGGTGCGGATGGCACCGCGATCGTGCCCGGTAGCGGCACTTTTGGCATGGAGGCGGTGGCCAGGCAGTTCGCAGGCGATCAAAAGGTGGTGATCCTTCGCAACGGCTTTTTCAGCTATCGCTGGTCGCAGATTCTGGAGATGGGGAAGATAACCGCGCCTGAGAACATCACGGTGCTGAAAGCGCGCCGGGTGGGCGATGGTTCCCAGGCGCCCTGGACGCCTGCACTCATTGAAGAGGTGGAAGCTGCCATTGCCCGAGAAAAGCCTGCGGTGGTGTTTGCGCCCCATGTGGAAACTGCCAGCGGCATGATATTGCCTGATGACTACATGCGCCGGGTCGCGGCGGCTACGCGGGCAGCCGGGGGCCTGTTCGTGCTCGATTGCATTGCGTCGGGTGCGATGTGGGTTGATATGCGCGCCATTGGGGTAGACGTGTTGGTGAGCGCGCCGCAAAAGGGTTGGAGCAGCTCACCGGCGTGCGCCATGGTGGGCTTGTCCGAACGTGCCCTCAAGGTCATGGAGGGTACTACCAGCAGCAGTTTCTCCTGCGATCTGAAGAAGTGGTATCAGATCATGCAGTCCTATGAGACGGGTGCCCATGCCTACCATGCCACTATGCCCACCATGTCGCTGCTGGATCTACGTGATGCGATGCAGGAGACCAAGCAGTATGGTTTTGCCAAGGTGCAGCAGGAGCAAGCTGAGCTGGGCCGCAAGGTGCGCGCTTTGTTTGAAAGCCAAGGCTTTGCCAGTGTCGCGGCCGAGGGCTTTAAGGCGCCAGGCGTGGTGGTGAGCTATACGACGGATCCGGATATTCAGAACGCCAAGAAATTCATGGCGGCAGGTTTGCAGACTGCGGCAGGTGTTCCTTTGATGTGCGATGAGCCGGCGGATTTCCGCACGTTCCGCATTGGGCTGTTTGGGTTGGACAAGTGGCACGACGTGGACCGCAGCGTGGGGCAATTGGCTGCTGCGCTGGAGCAGGTGGCGCCTGAGAAAGTGGCTACGGCCTGAGTGGTGCTCGGAGAATTCAAAATGGAACATCGCAACCCAACGCCTGAAGAAGCGCCACCGCAGCCAGATCAACCGCTGGCGCCGCCGCACAAGAGTCCGCCGGACAAGCCGTTTGATCCGGGGGAGCCTGTGCTGCGTTAATTTGGGGCTTTTGGGGGGCTCACTGGGTGGGCGGTTTGGTTTGAGTGATGGCGCTGCCTGCCCTCACTGCTAGTCCGGCCCCGCACCACCTTCTCTTACATGTGGGAGAGGGAAACGAGCCTCGCGCCAGCGACTAACCATTCGAGGGCCGAGCGAAGCAATGGCCCGATTGGGTGTCCCACCCCCTGTGGCCGTGCTGAGGAGCGGACAGCGGGTGGCGGGCAAGAGCACTGCAAGATGCTCTTGCTTCAAGATCTAGCTTGCTGCGGATGTCTGAGCGGCGTGAACGAAGTGAACAAAGCGAGTTCCGCAGCGCCGCCGCACGATGGAGCACCGGAGGTTGCCCGTAGCGCAGCGAAGGGACACGGACTTGGGGCCGCCTTTTTTCTGCCTACTCTATTTTGGCGGAGCCGGATGGCCGGCCCCAAAAAAGAGTAGGTGCGCTGCCGGGCGCACTCCCCGGCCTCCGACCTCGATCTATGCGCAGAAGGTAATTAGAAAGCACAGACAACAACTCAACCGCCGCCTACCCTCACCGGTTGGCCGGCCCCGCCCCACCCTCTCCCAAAGGGAGAGGGAGTAAGACGTCGAACCCGCGCCGGTTCTGGGGCTCAAGTCGGCAGGCGCGCCTGCATCAGTCTCTCTCAGGGGACGAGGGAGTAAAAACCCCACGCGCCCCATACGCAGGGGAATCGCGGCCTTAAACCAGCAATGCGTTCACGCGGCGCACGTAGGCTGCTGGATCCTCCGGCAAGCCGCCTTCTGCAAGCACTGCCTGGTCAAACAATATGTGCGCCAGATCGTCGAAGCGGTCGTTGCCTTCCAGCTTTTTCACCAAGGCATGCTCAGCGTTGATTTCCAGAACCGGTTTGGTGTCCGGCACCTTCTGACCAGCTTGCTTGAGCATCCGTGCCAGTTGCATGCTCATGCCAGCGTCCTTGACCACCAGGCAGGCTGGTGAATCGACCAGGCGGCTGGTGACACGCACGTCTTCGACCTGATCCTTGAGGACTTCCTTGAGGCGTTCCAGTAAGGGTTTGACGGATTCTGCGGCCTCTTCAGCAGCCTTTTTCTCCGCCTCATCTTGCAGGTCACCCAGATCAACCGCGCCCTTGGCCACAGATTGCAAAGGTGTGCCGTCGAAGTCAGGCATGTGAGATAGCGACCACTCGTCCACGCGGTCGGCCATCAAGAGCACCTCAATGCCTTTTTTCTTGAATACTTCGATCTGCGGACTATTGCGGGCACCCGCCAAGGTGTCGGCGGTGATGTAGTAGATGGCTTTCTGGCCGGGCTTCATGCGTGCCTTGTAGTCGGCCAGAGACACGTTGGCGGCATCGCCGGCGGTAGAGGCATAGCGCAGCAGCTTGGCGATGCGCTCGCGGTTGGCGAAATCTTCGCCCAGGCCTTCTTTCAGCACGCTGCCAAACTCACGCCAGAAAGTCGAATACTTGCCTTCACGGGTTGCTTCTTCGGCGAACTTGGCGGCCGCATCTGCAGCCGTTGGCGCATCGTTCTTGTCGACCACATCGGTCACGCCGTCTTCTGCCATCTCGGTGGGTTCCGGGGCGGGCGTGGACTCGCCAGAGCCTATGTCCACTTTTTGCTCAGCACCGTTCTCGGCGCTGGCATCAGCGGTGGCGGGCGCGTTGGCTGCAGCCTGTTCGGTTTTGGCCAGTTCTTCAAGCATGGAAAGAACGCGCCGCGTGTTGCCTTCGCGGATAGAGCGGACGTCGCGGCTTTCTTGCAGCAGCTCACGGCTTACGTTCAGTGGCAGATCGGCGGAGTCGACCACACCTTTGATGAAGCGCAGGTAGCGCGGAATGAGTTGCTCCGCGTCGTCCATGATGAACACGCGCTTGACGTAGAGCTTGACGCCGGCTTTCTTGTCCCTATCCCACAGGTCTTGCGGCGCGTGCGAGGGAATGTAGAGCAGTTGCGTGTACTCCGTGGAGCCTTCAACCCGATTGAGCGACCAGGACAGGGGATCTTCCCAGTCGTGGGCGACCTGCTTGTAGAACTCTTTGAACTGCTCGTCAGAGATATCTTTCTTGGGGCGCGTCCATAGAGCGCTGGCCTGGTTGATGGTTTCCCACTCACCGGTTTTGACCATCTCACCGGGCTGGCCCTCTTCCTTGCCTTCTTCCCACTTCTCGCCTTCCATCTTGATGGGCAGGCTGATGTGATCAGAATATTTGCCAATGAGCTCCTTGAGGCGCCAGCCGTCTGCGTATTCCAGGGCATCGTCGCGCAGGTGCAGGATGACGCTGGTGCCGCGCTCGGCGCGTGTGATGTCTTCAACGTCGAACTCGCCAGCGCCGCTGCTGATCCAGCGTACGCCTTGCTCCGCAGGCAGGCCTGCGCGGCGCGATTCCACCGTGATCTTGTCAGCCACGATGAAGCCTGAATAAAAGCCTACGCCAAACTGACCGATGAGCTGCGAATCCTGCTTCTGGTCGCCTGAGAGGCGAGACACGAAGTCTTTGGTGCCGCTTTTGGCAATGGTGCCCAGATGATCGATGGCTTCTTCTCGACTCATGCCGATGCCGGTGTCAGTGACGGTGAGTGTCTTGGCTGCCTTGTCGAAGCTGATGCGAACTTCCAGCTCTGGCTGATCGCCATACAGAGATGAGTCGGCCAGTGCGTTGAAGCGGAGCTTGTCGCAGGCATCTGATGCGTTGGAGATCAGCTCCCGCAGGAAAATTTCCTTGTTGGAGTACAGCGAGTGCGTGACCAGATGCAGCAACTGTGCAACTTCGGCCTGAAAGGAATGTTTTTGCTTGCTCATGAGTAGAGATGAGAGAAAAGGAAGGTAACGAAAAACGTGTCCGCTGAAGACCTCGCGCACGCCATGGCCGTAAGCATGGCTATTGCTTTCAGTTAATAAACACCGTTCGTGCGGAGGTTTTCCTCAAGCGCATAGTGGCTTTTGAACTAACTAGCACCGTTCGGGCTGAGCTTGTCGAAGCCTTGTGCAACGCTTCGACAAGCTCAGCCCGAACGGACTTTTGTGGCACGACCGGTATTTGTGGTGGCACGACTGGTAGCCGAAATCGAAAGTTTTCTTTAGATGAGGGTAACAGCTTAGATTTTCAAGCGCATGAACTTGCGGCCTATCAAAACAGCTCGCCTGGCGCGAGATAGCGCCACTTACCCACGGGTAATGGGCCTAGATTCACTTTGCCGATCCGTACGCGCTTGAGGCCGACCACTTTCAGGCCCACCAGCTCGCACATGCGGCGAATCTGACGCTTCTTGCCCTCGCGCAGAACAATGCGCAATTGCTCTTCGTTCTGCCAACTTACCTTGGCGGGCTTGAGGGGCTGACCGTCCAATTGCAGTCCGTGGCGCAGAAGGGCCAGTTTTTCTGGAGCTACGCGCGCTTGCGTATTCTGGGGTTGGGCATCAGGCGAATCGAGCATGGTCACACGCACCAGATACTCTTTCTCGATATCGGAATCCTGGCCGATCAAGTGCCGCGCAATTCGCCCATCTTGTGTCAGTACCAATAGACCGATGGAATCAATGTCAAGACGACCTGCTGGAGCAAGGCCCCGCATTTGGTGGGGCGCAAAGCGGGTCTTGGAGCGGTCTTCTGTCCAATGGCTATGAGGGCCGATCAGGCTGGCGGCCGGAGCGTGGCCATCTTCGGCCTGGCCGCTCACAAAGCCCATGGGCTTGTTCAACAGAATGGTGACGCGCTCGGCCTGCTCTCCAGTGGCTTCCTTGGCCACGGTGATGTGGTCTTTCATGGTGACCTGTTGGCCCATGCGTGCGACTTCGCCGTTGACCAGCACCCAACCGCGTTCTATCCACGCGTCGGCCTCGCGGCGCGAAGCCAGGCCCAGCTCGGACATGCGCTTGTTCAGCCTTGAAGTCGCAGGTGCCTCAGGGGCTCCAGCAGGGGCGCTTACGCGGCGAAAACGGGGTGGTTCAGACATGAAAGACTATCAAAAAAATAGCATGAAGGAACTGTGAAAAGCTTCCTTGAGCGGCCATTTTAAGAGCCGGGGGAGAGCCGTCGACTATTTACTCGGCGTCCCAGCTGCGCAGCGCCGCTGAATCAAGAATCCGCAGGCCGCCATATTCGATTCGGACCACGCCCTGAGCACTCAAAGCCTTCAGGGCCTCATTCACGCGCTGACGCGACAGCCCCACCAGGTAAGCGAGTTCCTGCTGAGTGATGCGAAGCAGGTCGCCCACGCCTGGGAACAGCACGGGGTTCACCAGCGCTGCGAGGTTCAGGGCCACCTTGGTCTCGGGGATTCGGCTACTGTCGGCCTGGCGTGCGCCGATAAATTGCGCCAGACGCTCGTTGAGCTGGTTCATGACGAAGCGGTTGAAGCCGATCGAGTGGTCCAGTAGCCAGTGAAACGTATCCACGGGCAGCCCCGCCACCAAACTGGGGCGCAAAGCCTGCACGTTGTAGCGATAGACCTCACGTTTCAATACCGTGCCTTCTCCGAACCAGCCGCCGGGCGATAGTCCGGAGAAGGTTCGGGTCTGGCCCTGTGCGGTGTCGGTGGTCATTTTGAGCAAGCCATCAATAACGCCAAACCAGTAGGTCGAGGGTCGCCCCACACGAAAAACCAGCTCGCCTGGCAGCGCTTCGCTCACGCGCAACTCAGCGACGACGCGCTCAATTTCCTCGCCTTGGAGATGCGATAGCCACGGAACACCAGCCAATTCATCAGTGGTGAGAGGCCTTCGTCTGTCGTGAAGGGTAGGGTGATTCATAAGATCGTAAACACGTTCTAAGGGAATAACCTAGGCGGATTCGGTCTGAATTGTCGTCCAAACGACAACATGACGTCAAAGTATAGGCATATCATCTTCCTCACACAAAGCACGGTGAATAGCCGGGCGCCCATAAGAGGAGACAAGCTAGTCCATGGCCGATACATTTCCACGCCTGCTGCAAAAGCATGCTGCCGAGCGCCCTCAAGCGCCTGCGCTGCGTGAGAAGGAGTTCGGGATCTGGCAGACCTGGAGCTGGCAGCGGGCTCTGGATGAGGTGCGCTGGATTTCCGGCGGTTTGGCGGCGCTAGGCTTCAAGGCGGGTGAAAACCTGGCCATCGTCGGCGACAACAGACCGCATCTTTATTTGTCTTTCATGGCCGTACAGGCTTTGCGCGGTGTTCCGGTGCCTATGTATCAGGACGCCGTGGCTGCTGAGATGGCCTTCGTTCTGCAAGACGCCGAGGTTCGCTTCGTGTTCGCGGAAAACCAGGAGCAAGTCGACAAGATGCTGGAGTTGCGTGAAAGCGCCCCGGGCCTGACGCACATCATCTATGACGACCCCCGTGGCTTGCGCAACTACAAGCAAAGCGGCTTGATCAGCGTGGATCAGCTCTTTGAGTTGGGACGCAAGCATGCGCAAGAAAACCCCGAGTTCTTCGACGCCATGGTGGCCAGCGGCCAAGCAGACGATGTCTCTGTCATTCTGTATACCTCAGGCACCACCGGCAAGCCCAAGGGCGTATGCCAGACCCATGCCAGCTTCATAGGCGCGGCGCGCGGTGGGGTGGCCACCGACGGGCTCAACGGTTCGGACAATGTGCTGTCTTACCTGCCTCCGGCGTGGGTGGGCGATTTCCTGTTTTCCATGGCGCAGTGGATGGTGGCCGGCTTCACCATCAATTGCCCTGAATCAGCGGAGACCGTCAGCATAGACATGCGCGAGATTGGTCCCTCGTATTACTTTGCACCACCTCGGATTTTCGAGGGCATGCTAACTTCGGTGTCTATCCGCATGGAAGATGCCGCCAAGCCCAAACGCTGGTTGCACGAAAAATTCATGGCGGTGGCGCGCCGGGTCGGTTCTGACATTCTTGATGGCAAACCAGTGGCCTTGGGCGACCGAGTGCTCTACGCCATGGGGAGTTTTCTGGTGTATGGGCCGCTCAAGAATGCCATGGGACTGTCTCGCATTCGAGTGGCCTACACGGCGGGAGCTGCCATTGGCCCCGACCTGTTTCGATTCTTCCGCTCCATAGGCATCAACCTCAAACAGCTCTACGGTCAGACGGAAACCTGCGCGTACGTCTGCATTCAGAAGAACGGCCGTGTGAAGCTGCACACGGTGGGAGAGGCGGCGCCAGGCATTGAACTGAAGATCGCTGATTCTGGAGAAGTGTTGGTGCGAGGCGTGTCGGTGCTCAAGGAATACTACAAGCGGCCAGACGCCACTGCGGAGGTGATGGATGCGGAAGGCTATTTCCATACGGGCGACGCAGGCGTGATTGATTCAGATGGCCACCTGCGCATCATTGACCGTGCCAAGGATGTGGGCAAGACGGCCAGTGGCGCCATGTTTGCACCCAACTACATAGAGAACAAGCTGAAGTTCTTTCCGCAGATCAAGGAAGCGGTTTGCTTTGGCGATGGCAGGGAGGCCGTGTGCGCCTTTCTCAATATCGATTTCGAGGCGGTGGGCAACTGGGCGGAGCGCCAGGGCCTTCCCTACGCAGGCTATGTGGATCTGGCGGGCAAGCCCGAGGTGCTCAAGATGATGGCTGAGTGCGTTGAGAAAGTAAACGCCGATCTGGCCAGGGAAGAGGGCATGTCCGGCACGCAGATTGCGCGCTTTTTTGTGCTGCACAAAGAGCTTGATCCCGATGACGATGAACTCACCCGCACACGCAAGGTGCGGCGGGGCTTCATTGCAGAGAAATACGCCGTGCTGGTTGACGCGCTCTACTCCGGCCGCACTGAGCAGTTCATTGAAACTGCCGTGAAGTTCGAGGACGGACGCTCAGGCAAAGTCAGCGCCAATCTGAGGGTGCTGGATACCAAGATATTCCCCATGGTGAAGGAGGCAGCATGAGTGCAGGATCTCGCGCTGGCGACGTCATTCTGGAAGTAAGCAACATCAGCCTGCGTTTTGGCGGTGTGAAGGCGCTGACCGACATCAGCTTTGATGTGCGTGAGCATGAAATCCGCGCCATCATCGGCCCCAATGGTGCGGGTAAGTCGTCCATGCTGAACTGCATCAACGGCGTTTACGTGCCGAATGAGGGCAGCATCACGTTCCAGGGCAAAACCTTCAGCCACATGAATTCGCGCCAGGTGGCCGAGATGGGTGTGGCCAGGACGTTTCAGAACCTGGCGTTGTTCAAGGGCATGAGCGTGCTGGACAACATCATGACGGGGCGCAACCTGAAGATCAAAAGCAACCTGCTTTTGCAAGCGCTGCGCATCGGCCCTGCCGAGCGTGAGGAAATCAGGCATCGTCAATTCGTTGAGCGAATCATTGATTTCCTGGAAATTCAGGCCTACCGCAAGACACCCGTTGGTCAGTTGCCCTACGGCCTGCAAAAGCGGGTCGATCTGGGGCGCGCCCTGGCCATGGAGCCCAGGATTTTGTTGCTGGACGAGCCCATGGCGGGCATGAACGTAGAAGAGAAGCAGGACATGTGCCGCTTCATTCTGGACGTGAATGACGAGTTCGGCACCACCATTGTTTTGATCGAACACGACATGGGTGTGGTCATGGACATCTCCGACCGTGTGGTCGTGCTCGACTACGGCAAGAAGATTGGAGACGGCACGCCACAGGAAGTGCGCAACAACGAAGACGTGATCCGGGCTTATCTCGGAACCAGCCACTAAACCAGGTTTCAGGGTTCATGCCATACGCCCCTAGCTGAACATGAACCCCGACCTCCCTATGCACAACGCTCAACCAAGAAGAACATGGCTTTTTTCCTAGAAACACTTCTCGGCGGCCTGATGACCGGCATGTTGTATGCGCTGGTTGCATTGGGCTTCGTGCTGATCTTCAAGGCCAGTGGGGTCTTCAACTTTGCGCAAGGGGCCATGGTGCTGTTCGCCGCCCTGGCCATGGCGCGCTTTGCCGAATGGATACCTAAATGGACCGGTATCGACAATCCCTGGTTCGCCAACGGTAGCGCCTTTATCCTGGCGGGCGTGCTCATGTTTGGGGTCGCCTGGTTGATTGAGCGCCTCGTGCTGCGGCATCTGGTCAACCAGGACACAGCCACCTTGTTGATGGCTACGCTAGGGATCACCTATTTTCTGGAGGGCCTGGGCCAGACGATCTTTGGAAGTGACATCTACAAGATCGACATTGGCATGCCGAAAGATCCCGCTTTCATCCTTGATTCGGTGTTCGAAGGCGGGATTTTGGTCAACAAGGAAGACGTGGTGGCAGCGGTGATTGCTGCGGCGCTGGTGCTGGCCTTGTCGCTGTTCTTCCAGAAGACCAAGACTGGCCGTGCCTTGCGGGCAGTGGCGGATGACCACCAAGCGGCGCAATCCATTGGCATTCCGCTTGGGCGCATCTGGGTCATTGTCTGGTGCGTGGCGGGTGTGGTGGCCCTGGTGGCGGGAATGATCTGGGGCAGCAAGCTCGGTGTGCAGTTCTCACTCACCACGGTGGCTTTGCGCGCTCTGCCTGTGATCATTCTCGGGGGGCTGACTTCGGTGCCCGGCGCCATCATTGGCGGGCTGATCATCGGTGTCGGCGAAAAGCTTTCAGAGGTTTACCTGGGCCCGTTTGTGGGAGGGGGTATCGAGATCTGGTTTGCCTACGTGCTGGCGCTGGTGTTCCTGCTGTTCAGGCCGCAGGGTTTGTTTGGCGAGAAGATCATTGATCGGGTATGAGACCCCCCCTGAGTCGCTTACGCGCCTTCCCCCCAGGGGGACACACCCAGCGGCCTGGCAAAGCCAGCTCCGCGGGTGTTTGCGCATGGCCTGCTCCGCGGCCCTTTGTGTTGCACGTGAGGCGGTCTCGCCTGGGTTACTTGGGCGCCTTCTCATCGGGGGGACACACCCAGCGGCCTGGCAAAGCCAGCTCCGCGGGTGTTTGCGCATGGCCTGCTCCGCGGCCTTTGGTGTTGCAGGTGAGGCGGTCTCGCCTGGGTCACTTGGGCGCCTTCTCATCGGGGGGGCACACGCAGTGGCCTGGGAAAGCCAGCTCCGCGGCCGATCGTTGTTTCATGCTCCGCGGTTGGCGGGTGAGCGAAATGGATAACTGATATGTTCTATAGAGAAAACGGCCAATTCAAAACGTCCTATCGGGCTGACCAGCAGATCTTTCCGATTGCTCAGGATCGCTGGGCGATTGCAGTTCTGCTTGCGGTGGCGCTGGTTGCAGTGCCCATGCTGGCGAGCGACTATATGTTCAGGGCCATCCTGATACCGTTTTCCATCATGGCGCTTGCCGCTCTGGGGGTGAACATTCTGGTGGGTTATTGCGGGCAGATCTCGCTGGGGTCAGGTGCCTTCATGGCAGTGGGTGCCTATGGCGCCTACAACCTGATCGCCCGCATAGATGGCATGCCCCTGGTGCTGGCGATTATTTTGGGCGGCTTGTGCGCCACGATCTTCGGCATCGTGTTTGGCTTGCCCAGTCTGCGGGTCAAGGGTCTGTATCTGGCGGTGGCTACGCTGGCGGCTCAGTTCTTTGCCGACTGGATGTTCCTGCGGATCAAGTGGCTGACCAATGACTCGCCCTCCGGGTCCGTGTCTGTGTCTCACCCCAGTGTGTTTGGCATTCCCCTGGAAAGCGGCGTGTCCAAGTATGTGTTTTGCATGGTCGTGTTGGTGGTCATCGCCTTGCTGGCCAAGAACTTGGTGCGGGGCGCCATCGGCCGTGAATGGATGGCCATTCGCGACATGGATGTGGCGGCGTCGGTGATTGGAATCCGCCCCATGTACGCCAAGCTGAGCGCATTTGCCGTGAGCAGCTTCATCATTGGCGTTGCCGGCTCGCTCTGGGGCATTGTGCACCTGGGTACTTGGGAACCTGCGGCGTTCTCGGTGGAAGTCTCCTTCCGCCTGCTCTTCATGGTGATCATCGGCGGCTTGGGCTCGATCATGGGGGCGTTTTTTGGCGCCGCCTTCATCGTGGTGTTGCCCATCTTCCTGAACCAGTTTCTGCCAAGCCTGCTGGGTCTGTTTGGCATCGGTATCACAACAGCCGGCATCTCGCATGCCGAGCTGATGATTTTCGGTGCCCTGATTGTCTGGTTTCTGATTGTGGAGCCGCATGGCCTGGCCAAGCTGTGGTCCACCGGAAAACAAAAGATGCGTCTGTGGCCATTCCCCCACTGAGCGCACGTTCCAAGAGTTCCCGTAGTGTTCATTTCAATAAGGAGACAAGCATGAAGTTAAGCACAACCATGATCGCCGCTGCAGTAGTGGCCGCCGGAACATTGCTCACTGCGGGCAGTGCATTCGCGCAGGCCAAGGAGCAGTTCTTCCCGTTGCTGTCCTACCGCACCGGACCCTACGCGCCTAACGGCACGCCGTGGGCCAACGGCAAGCAGGATTACCTCAAGATGATCAACGCACGCGATGGCGGCGTGAACGGCGTCAAGCTGACGTTTGAGGAATGCGAAACAGGTTACGCCACCGACCGCGGCGTGGAATGCTATGAACGACTGAAAAGCCGACCTGGCGTGGCCTTGTTTGATCCGCAAGCGACGGGCATTACATTCGCCTTGACCGAGAAAGCACCGGCCGACAAGGTCGCGCTGCTGACGCTGGGTTATGGGCTCTCGGTGGCGCAAGATGGCCTGGCTTTCAAGTGGAATTTCCCGCTCATGGGCAGCTACTGGACGGGCGCCGACATCCTGATCCAGCATATCGGTAAGGAAAACGGTGGTCTCGACAAGCTCAAGGGCAAGAAGATTACGCTGGTCTACCACGACAGTCCGTTCGGCAAAGAGCCTATCCCGTTGCTGCAAGAGCGCGCCAAGATGCACGGCTTTGATCTGCAGCTGCTGCCAGTGACGGCACCAGGCGTTGAGCAAAAGGCCACGTGGCTGCAAGTGCGTCAGCAACGTCCTGACTACGTGCTGCTCTGGGGCTGGGGCGTGATGAATTCCACCGCTTTGAAAGAAGCTCAGGCCACCGGCTATCCGCGCGAGAAAATGTACGGCGTGTGGTGGGCTGGCGCAGAGCCTGATGTGCGTGACGTGGGCGCAGGTGCCAAGGGCTACCACGCGTTGGCACTCAATGGTTCCGGCCAGCAAGCCAAGGTCATGCAGGACATCCTGAAGTTCGTGCACGACAAGGGCCAGGGTACAGGGCCCAAGGATGAGGTTGGCCAAGTGCTTTACATGCGCGGAGCCATCATTCAGATGCTGAGCGTTGAAGCTGTGCGCAAGGCGCAAGAGCGATTTGGCAAAGGCAAAGTCATGACCGGCGAGCAGGTGCGTTGGGGCCTGGAAAACTTGAACCTGGACCAGAAGCGGCTGGACGCACTGGGCTTTGGCGGTGTCATGCGTCCGTTGCAAACCACTTGCGCTGACCACATGGGTTCCACCTGGGCCCGCGTGCAGACCTGGGACGGTGCCAAGTGGAATATTGGCAATGACTGGTATCAAGCCGATGAAGCTGTGATCAAACCTATGGTCAAGGATGGCGCAGCCAAATACCTGGCCGACAAGAAGATGCAAGCCCGTCCGGCAGGCGACTGCAATAGCTGATCCGAGGGCATCCAGTAAGGCATTTCACTCATAGGCAGGCAGGGCGTGTTCTTGCTCTGCCTGCGAGTGATCGATCAAGGCATTCCGATGAGTGAAACACCAGCATCTCCCACTCTCCTCGTTGTCAATGGCATCGAGGTTATCTATAACCATGTGATCCTGGTGCTCAAAGGGGTGTCGCTGACTGTGCCTCAAGGAGGTGTGGTCGCTATCCTGGGAGGCAACGGCGCTGGCAAGACGACCACGCTAAGGGCTGTCTCCAACCTGCTTAAAGGCGAGCGCGGCGAAGTCACCAAAGGAACCATCGAGTACCGGGGTGAGCGAATCGAGAACCTGAGCCCGGCGGAGCTGGTGAAGCGGGGTGTGGTTCAAGTGATGGAAGGGCGCCATTGCTTTGCGCACCTGACCATTGAAGAGAATCTGCTGACCGGCAGCTACACCCGTACCGACAAGGCGGAAATCGCCCGCAACCTTGAAAAGGTCTACACCTATTTCCCGCGTCTGAAGACTCGCCGGACCAGTCAGGCGGCCTATACCTCGGGCGGTGAGCAGCAAATGTGCGCCATAGGACGTGCGCTGATGGCCAACCCCAGCATGGTGCTGCTCGATGAGCCGTCCATGGGGCTGGCGCCCCAAATTGTTGAAGAGGTGTTCACCATCGTCAAGGATTTGAACGTCAAGGAAAAGACCACATTCCTGCTGGCCGAGCAGAACACCAACATGGCCCTGCGGTATGCCGACTATGGCTACATCATGGAAAGTGGCCGCGTGGTGATGGACGGCAAAGCATCCGATCTGGCAAGCAACGAGGACGTCAAGGAGTTCTACCTCGGAGTCGGAGGCGGCGAACGCAAGAGCTTCAAGGACGTCAAGAGTTACAAGCGCCGCAAGCGCTGGTTGGCTTGATGGACTCCCCCCTGAGTCGCTTACGCGCCTTCCCCCCAAGGGGGGGACGCCTGCAGCGGCCTGGCAAAGCCAGCTTCGCGCAAGCCCTTTATGGCTTGCTCCGCAGCCTCTCGAATTTACTCCCTCTCCCGCTTGCGGGCGCCCGGCTAGGGGAGAGGGTAGGGCGGCGATTGGAATCTCAATGCCGTCAATTTCTTCACCGCGTGTCACAGTCAATGGAAGCGGTAGAGGTTGCCAATTCGGCTCGCATTTTTGAGATGCGGGTGATGAAATTTTGACGCGTCGTCATCGATAACTGATATGGAAACATCATGAGCGTGTATTTCGACACTCTGGAGACGCGTGACCCTGCCGTTCGCGAGGCGGCATTGATGGCGGCGCTATCGGGCCAGATTGCGCATGCCCAGGCCCATAGCGCAGCGATGGGCGAGATTCTGGCTGGCGTTCAGGCTGGCGAGGTGAATTCACGCGCCACGCTGGCCAAGCTGCCCGTGACGCGCAAGAGCGATCTGCTGGCCCGGCAAAAGGCACAGCGGGCTGCGGGGCAGGATGCCTTTGGCGGATTTGCCGCCATCTCTCGCGGTCCCCGGATGCGGCGCATCTACGGCAGTCCAGGTCCCATTTACGAGCCTGAAGGCGTCGCCGCCGACTACTGGCGTGCCGCGCGCGCCATGGTGGCGGCAGGCTTTCGTTCTGGTGATCTGGTGCACAACGCTTTCAGCTACCACATGACGCCAGGGGCGTTCATCATGGAGTCTGGTGCGCATGCCGTGGGTTGTACCGTTTTTCCTGCCGGCACAGGTCAGACGGAGCAACAGTTGGAAGCCATTGTGGAGCTCAAACCGCAGGCTTATCTCGGAACGCCCAGTTTTCTGCGCATCCTGGTTGAAAAAGCCGCGGAGGTGGGCACAGACATCTCCAGCATGCGCCATGGACTTGTGGGCGGCGAGGCTTTCCCTCCCAGTCTGAGAGACTGGTTTACCGCGCGCGGCATGCAGGTCTATCAGAGCTATGCGACTGCGGATGTCGGCCTTATTGCCTATGAAACATCATCCCGCGAAGGGCTGGTACTTGATGAGGGCGTGATCGTCGAGATCGTTCGCCCTGGCACTGGAGACCCGGTCGGGGAAGGTGAAGTAGGAGAAGTGGTGGTCACGGTCTTGAACCCTGACTACCCTCTCATCCGGTTCGGCACCGGAGATTTATCAGCGGTGCTGCCAGGCTTTTGCCCTACCGGCCGAACCAATGCGCGTATCAAAGGGTGGTTGGGCCGGGCTGACCAGACCACCAAGATCCGGGGCATGTTCGTCCATCCTTCCCAGGTTGCGGAGATTGTGCGCCGCTTTCCAGGTATTGGCCGTGCCCGGCTGGTGGTGAGCGGTGAAATGGCTAATGATCACTTGACCTTGGTCATTGAAAGCGATGGAAATCAAGGAGATGATTGGCGGCAGCAGGTGGTCGATGCCATCCGCGATGTCACCAAGCTGCGGGGGGAGGTTCAAATGGTGCCCCTGGGCAGCCTGCCCAATGATGGCAAGGTCATCGAGGACGCGCGCAGCTATCAATAAGGGCTTGCCCTAGTCGCCAGGGCGCTTGGCGCGGAAATTCGCCACATCAAGCCCATGTTTGCGAGCAAACCCCGATTCGCAGTGTCTTTGAATTTCCGTAAGATCAGGCGTTTTCTCCCTCTGGATTTTCGAAAAGGAACGCATTCATGAAAACTGGTTTGCCTACTGCCCTGCGCCTTGGCGCTGCTGCCGCTGCGCTGGTTTGCGCCGCAGGTGTACAAGCCCAAGCTTTTCCAGCCGCTGGCAAGACCATCACTCTGGTCGTGCCTTTCGCCGCAGGTGGACCTACTGACAAAGTGGCTCGCGATCTCGCTGAAGCTCTGCGCAAGCCCTTGAATGGCGCCACTGTGGTTGTAGATAACGCCGCAGGCGCTGGCAGCACCATTGGCACCGCCAAGGCTTTCCGTGCTGCGCCCGACGGCTACACGCTGCTGGTGACACACGTAGGTATGGCCACCACGCCGACTCTGTACCGTAACCCTGGTTACAAGTATGAGGAATTCGAATACCTGGGCCTGATCAACGAAGTGCCTATGGTCGTGGTCGGCAAGCCAGCGCTGGCTGCCAATACCTGGGCTGAGCTCAATACCTGGATTGGCCAGAACAAGGGCAAGGTCAATCTGGGCAACGCTGGATTGGGCAGCGCGTCTCACCTTTGCGGTCTGATGCTGCAAAACGCACTCAAGACCGAAATGACGACAGTGCCTTACAAAGGTACGGCACCCGCGATGACCGACCTCATCGGTGGCCAGATCGACATCATGTGCGATCAGACGACCAACACCACCAGCCAGGTTGAAGGCAAGCGGATCAAGGCATTCGCTGCCAGTACAGCAAAGCGCGTGGCCATTCCTGCGGTTTACAAGGATTTGCCTACCCTGGACGAGGCTGGACTCAAAGGCTTCAACGTGAGCATCTGGCACGGTTTGTACGCACCTAAAGGCACGCCACCAGCCGTGCTGAAGACGCTCAATGACGCTCTCAAAGTCGCTCTGAAAGACGCTGATTTCATCAAGAAGGAAGAGGGTCTGGGTGCGGTGGTGGTGAATGACGCCCGCGTCAATCCTGCCGACCACAAGAAATTTGTAGCTGCTGAAGTGGCCAAGTGGGGCACAGTCATCAAGGCGGCGGGTCAGTACGCTGACTGATACTGTCTGATATCGAGGTGCTTCGGGACCTCGAATATGGCGCAGCCACAAGCTTGACGAGAGCTTGACATTGGCAGGAGAAAAATGGCCTCTTTTAGAGGCCATTTTTTGGTTTTCAAGTCACAAGGAAGCCACAAGACTGCCGCTAGGCTGTCTATAGGGGATCCGAAGCGGTAAATATTGGGTATCTACGCTCGGCCTCTGGATCGCTTGGGGGAACCTTGTGATTCACGGGCGGCAGGTCCTGACCTAGGGCTCTACTCTTTCTCGACCTTCGCAGAGGACAGCAGTTTGGTTTGCTCCTCGGTTTCCTTCACAAGAAACTGTCTGAACTCAGCTGCCGAATGAGGGCGGTAGTTCTCTGCGCCCAGGTCGTGCATTCTCTGAACGAGTTCGGGGGTTTGCATGACCTTATTGGCCGCCGCGTTCAGCGCCGAGACGACATCCCCGGGGGTGTTAGCAGGTGCATAGAATCCAAGCCAGGTGACATGCTGATAGTCAGGAACTCCTGCTTCAGCGATAGTCGGTACAGTGGGCATGGTGTCGAGCCGCTGGGACCCTGAGACTGCGATCGCCCTGAAGCTACCTTGCTTGGCGTTTGGAATCGCAGACGGTGCACCTGAAAACATGGAATCGATATGGCCACCCATAACGTCCAGTTCCGCAGCTCCGCTGCCCTTGTAGGGTATATGCCTCAATTTGACGCCCGCATAGTGTTGCAGCAACTCCATTGACAAGTGATTACTGGAGCCGAGCCCTGCGGACGCGTAGCTGACGCCCTCGGCTTTGACCTTTGCCGCCGCTATCAAGTCTTTTACATTTTTGTAGGGGCTTTTGTTGGGCACAACTAGAACGTTGGGGAACACTCCTACTTTGAGAATAGGTTGAAAGTCCTTGGCTGGGTCGTAGGAAATTTTGTGCCGCAATAAGGCATTGGTGATGTGCCCCGGGCCAATCAACAGAAGTGTGTTGCCATCCGGGGCCGCGCGTGCGACTTCGGTAGTACCCAGGATGCCGTTGGCGCCCGCCTTGTTGTCGACGATCACAGAGCGATTCAAAAGAGGTCGCAGGTTGTTGGCAATCAGCCTGGCGACGACATCGGTGTATCCGCCCGGTGGAAAAGGCACGACGATCCTGATAGGCAGCTTGCTGTCCTTCCAGGGTTCAGCAGCACTTGCTGTAGGAGCCAACCCAAGTTGGCCGAGTGCGATGGCCGACGTCGCCTTGATCATGGTTCTGCGGGAAGCGGGCATTGAAAGTCTCATCGGAATCTCCTTCTAGTCATCCAGAATCAGTCGGGCAATCATTTCTGAGGGCCGGCGCCTGAAGAGGCCCGCCGTCTATGGTGTTATGCGATCGCCACACACTCCACTTCCACCAGAAAATCCTTGCGAGGAAGTCTTGCTTCCACCGTGGTGCGAGCCGGCCAGCTTTGTGGGTCTGTTCCAAAAATTTCTTTGTAGATGGCATTCATTTCCTCGAAGTCAGCGCGCCGATCGAGGTACACAGTGACTTTCACAGCCTTTGCGATGGAGGAGCCTGCCGCGGCCAAGATCTCATTCACATTCGCCAGAGCCTGTCTGAACTGGCCGCCGAAGTCACCTAGCGCCAGCTGCAGCTGGGCGTCGTAACCTGCGCACCCGGAGACAAATACCAGTCCTGCTGCCTTGACCGCGTGGGCGTGCGGCGACTTGCTGCGGGCGAGTCCGGGTGCATATATGGATTCCTTGAGCATAGTTTCTTTCTAAAAATTAGGAGGTGATTGCATCCCAATGGACTGATAGGATTTCCTGGTTTCAAGTCAGTCCGGAGCGCAGGAAAAAATGGTTTTGACATTGAGATGCGTGTCTAAACCTTCGACTCCAGGAAATTGTGCCTAGCCTTGCGCGAAGTCTCAATCGATGAAAATTCGAGGTCTTTCTACGAAAAGAAAGGAGGCTCCATGAGGCCTGGCGTCAATGAACCATCTGCAGGGCGTAAGGCTGGCTTGGAGATGCAATTGAAGAGCAGGGAAATTCGTTCTTGCCCCTGAAAGAGCTTGATAGGGCGAGCTCTTTGACCAAAGGTGCTGATGCTTGAATGTCAGGTACGTGCGGAGTGATGTTCCGACAGCGCACGGTCCAGTTCAGCTTCCGAGCGAGCGCCTTCTTCCTGTAACCAGGCTACAAACAGGTCAACGGCGTCGTTGCCCTGTCTCAAAGTTCCAATGGCATAGTCGCTTGATTGCACTGACGGATGCCCGAGAAAGGTTGATATCAGGCGGCCTTCACAAATGTCGTCCACAACGGTGGTCGCGGGAGCAATGACGACGCCATCGCCTCGCACGGCGGCCTCCACGGAGAAGTAGAGCTGATCGAAATGCAATCTCTTGACAGTCGTGCCGGGTGGCGTTTTAGCGAGCGCCTGCAATGCTGTCCAATAGTCCAATCCTTCGGCAGTGTGGATCAGAGGCACGCTGGCCATGGCCGTGAGTGGAATAGCGCCTTCCGGCACGAGCCGCGGGCTGCACAACGCCATGCGCCGGGCGGCGAAAAGCCGATGCCATTGCGCTCCGGGATGGGACTTGGCCGCTAGCCGTATGGCGATGTCATAGTCCCCGCTGGAGAGATCCGCATCGCTTAACGATGTCCCCAAACGAATCTGGATTTTGGGGTGACTTTCATGGAAACGTGGTAGCCGGGGAATGAGCCATCGTGTGGTAAGTGTCAGGCCTGCATTGACAGAAACGGAGCTTGCCGTGTGGCGGCGCTTGATAGCGGCCGCGGCGTTTTCCAGGCGATCCAGCGCTGGGCCTGCGGTGGCCCAGAAACGTTCGCCATCATCGGTCAGCTCGATGCGACGGCCTACGCGCTGAAATAGTGCAGTCCCGAACCACTCTTCGAGTTGGCAAACCTGACGCCAGACAGCGCCGTGTGTGACATGCAGCTCCTCTGCCGCCTTGACCAGGCTCTGGTGGCGCGCGGCGGCCTCGAACATGCGCACTGCATTGAGAGGGGGGAGCTTCCTCATGTGACTCCGTTGGGGAATGTAGCCCCGCTGGACAGGCGCGGCTCGAGTTGCTGCTGCAACAGGGGCGGCGTGCCTAGTAGCTGGCGGGCGTTTCCAATCATGTCTTCTATAGCGCATGCAATTTGCACAAGCATAGCCTCAGCGCCGCGCGGCGCCGCCAATTGGAGGCCGATAGGGAGACCCTCATGTGAAAGTGCTACAGGCATGCTGAGGGCGCAGAAGCCAAAGAGGCTGAAAACGCCTGTATTGCCCATGGCGTCTATATTCGCTCGAATGTATGTCTGAGGGTCATTCAAATCTTCTAGTAGTGGAGGCAGGTTCAGTGTGCTGGGGGTGAGCATAGCGTCCACATGCGAGAGACGATGCTCTGCTTGCTGAGCCAACCGATCCAGTTTTCGAATACTCCTGATGTAGGTGGTAGCCGTCATGCTGCTCGCCTGTGAAAGCCGCAGCCGCACGGATTCATCCAGCTCATCGTGCCGGTCGGGGAGCGTGGTGCCGAAGGATGCGAGCAACTCAGGCCCTGCAATACCGCCGTCGTGAAAAATTTCGTAAGCCTCATCGGCTTCGGTTAACCGAACTTCGACGATGTCGGCACCCGCTGAGGCGAGCTGAGTCAACACGTTCTCTACCGCCTCTGCAATGCCAGGGGCGCAGCGCGCAAAGAAGAAGGTGCGGTCCACTCCCAGCCGATAACCCGCGAGAGGCTTGGGTGTTGGCAACTGGGTTGGAGAGAGCTCGCATGAAAGTGTACGGTAGACCAAGGCGAGATCTGCAGCGGTCCGAACCAGCACTCCCGGCGTGTCGCAGGTCGAACTCAGCGGGACAATGCCGCGAGTGGACCAGGTTCCTGGTGATGGCCTGAACCCTACCGTGCCCGTGTACGCAGCTGGCACACGGACAGAGCCTGCCGTATCGGTGCCCAGTGCCACCCAGGCCGAGCCTTCGAGAAGCGAGACTCCGGCGCCCGAGCTGGACCCGCCAGGAACGCGGTGGCCTGTAGTATCCCAGGGATTGCGAGGTGTTCCATGATGGTTGTTAAGGCCCAGGCCACCCAGTGCGAATTCCACGGTGTGGGTCTTCCCGACCAACACAGCCAATTGCCGACGCAGGCCTTGTACCAGGGGGCCTTCGCTGCGCCATTGGTTAGGTAGTGCTCGCTTGGCGCCTGCGAAGGTTGGCCAACCGGACACGCCGTACATGTCTTTCACGGAGATGGGGATGCCTTGCAGCGGCCCCAGGTCCATGCCGGCTTTGAACGCACTGTCCGCTACTGCGGCCTGGGCCAGGCAGGCGCGTTCGTCAAAAAACTTGTATGCACCCAGCAGTTCTCCATGTTGCCGGTGTTGGCGAATGACATGGTGCGCCAAGCTCGTCGCACTGAGGCAGCCTGAGCGCAACGCACGCCCCAGTTCGGCGATACCGAGGTGGCCGATGGGAACATGTTCAAGTATCACCTGGTCTCTCCATAGAGCACTGCCCGCCCACTTGTGCAAACATGGACATGTTATGTGGCGGAGGATTCACTCGGAAGAATCAATCATTGGTGATCCCTGCTTCGCGGATGATGGCACCCCATTTCTGGCTTTCTGTGCGCATCAGTTGTGTCAGGGCTTCAGGTCTGCCGCCACGCAGGTCTACGCCGATGGCGCTGAGTCGCACTCGGATGTCCGGATCAGACAAGGCTTCGTTAAAGGCTCGGTTCAATACATCGATGCGCGCCTTCGGAGTGCCCTTGGGAGCCAGAATTCCATAGAAACCAATCAACTCGTAGCCCTTGAGGCCAGTTTCATGAAGTGTAGGCATTTGGGGGGCCAGCGGGGAGCGCTCACGCGTGGTGATTCCGATCGCTCTGAGCTGGCCGGAGTCCAGAAAGGCCTGCACTTCGGACATATAGGCGAACATCATGGACACTCGTCCCGCCATCAAGTCGGTTAATGCAGGAGCCCCTCCTTTGTAGGGAATGTGGGCCATGTCCACCTTGGCACTGCGTTTGAAGAGCTCAGATCCCAGATGGCTGGGCGTGCCGTTGCCCGCGGAGGCATAGTTCATTTTTCCGTTCTGACTTTTCAGGTAAGTGACCAACTCGCTGACGGTATTGGCAGGAACGCTGGGGTTGACGACCAAATAGCTGGGAAGAAAGGCTGCGTGGACGATGGGCTCAAAATCCTTCTGGGGGTCAAATGCCAAATCCTTGAACAGATGGGGGTTGACCGACAAGGCCACACCCGTGCCGAAGAAAAGGGTATAGCCATCCGGTTTGGAACGTACGACCGATAAGGCGCCAATATTGCCGCTTGCGCCTGCGCGGTTATGAATCAAGACGGGTTGATTGAGTTTTTCGCCCACCCGTTTGCCGACCAAGCGTGCGAAGGCGTCCGCGCCGCCGCCTGCTGGGTAAGGCACGACAAGGTTGATCGGGCTGCTGGGGAAGGCTTGTTGCGAGAGCGCGGGGGTGGCGCAGGCCAGGCCAAGAGCCAACGAAGCGATAGAGCGGACGAGTAGGTGTTTCATGGGGACTTTTAAATGATGCTGGTGGCAGGTGGTTGAGTTTTACGCGCTGGGCCCAGTGGCATCGGGTAATGGGCTCTGAATGGGGGCTCGCTGGCGCCGCGCCAGGTAGCGCTCTCGTGTCGATACCAAGGGGGCGAGGTCGCGCACGACACCTTCTTGCATGGCGCGAAGATGGGCCGCAGTCCGCTCAATGGCTTGTTCCACCATGGGGCGACCGATTTTTGCCGTGGATCGAGAGGCCACGGGTTCCCCTTCTTCGAGCAGGAGGTCGCTACGGACGTTGCCGGGTAACGCATGCAGCACCGTGGACGTTTCATATTCCTGCGCATGGCCCGGTACCGGGGCTTCGCAATGGTCTTCCGAGAATTCGCGGCATAGATTCCAATAGGACTCGAACTGGAGGTTGACTAGCGGCGCGGTGTGACGGTAGTAGAGCTGCCATTGGCGCAGGATGCCTTCTACTGGTGCTTCGTTTCCGGCATGACCGTTCAGGAGCAGGATGTGCGTTAACCCGCTTCGCACCAGGCTGTCTATGGTGTCGAAGACCACGCTGAACCAACTGCCTGGCTTGGCGGTCATGGAGCCTGGATGCTCCATGTGGTGTTCGGAAAGCCCCAGGCATGTGGGTACCGCCACGACGGCACGCGGATAAAGCTGTTGCGCCGCATACGTCGCGATGTGCGTTGCCATGGCGATATCGTGGTCCATGGCCAGGTGGTCCAGATGTTGTTCGGTCGCACCCAGAGCCACGATGGCCGAGTCGAGACGGCCTGCAGAGACAGCCTCCCGAAACTCACGCCGTGTGAGTTTTCCTATAAGTACTTCTTTATGAGATTCCACGACTACTCCTGCATGCACGGCTTTGGGCCGTGCATGTCGCTTTAATGGCGAGACTGGCATGAATACACGCCTATGGGCTAGCGCAGTCCCGTTTGACGAAGGGGATTGTGTGTCGAGCCTTCAGCTGCTTCAACCGAAAAAAATGCATTGAGGATCGATGAAAACTCAAACGATAGTGGAATTCGTTGTATCCGCAGATAACGCTGGATAGACTGAAAAAGCAGCGCTGATTGCCATCTTGTGAAAAGGCTGTGGTGCTGCACAACCCCACTAAGGAACACCATGCCCATCGTACAAATTCAACTTCTCGAAGGCCGGTCTGAGCAACAACTCAGTCATCTGATCAAGGAGGTCACTGAGGCCTGCCACAAAACCGTAGAGGTGCCGCGCGAGGCTGTTCGCGTGTCTGTGATCGAGGTTCGTAATACCCAGTTTGGAGTTGGGGGGAAGACACTCAAGGAGTTGGGGCGCTAGATGCGAGCGGAAAAAAATTTACAGTTAGCGCGAGCAGAGCGGGTTGAAGCACCGCGGATCGGTACTTTTATCAAAACGAACGCACCCTCCCTTGTGGAAGTCCTTGGTACAACAGGGCTGGATTTTGGTGTGCTCGATGCCGAGCACGCCCCTTTCGATCGCAATGCCCTGGATCTGATGCTGCTGGCTGGGAGGGCGGCTGGGCTGCCCCTGTATGTGCGTGTTCCCGACACCATGGCGTCTACCATTCTCAACGCCCTGGACCTGGGGGCTTGTGGCATTGTCGTTCCTCGCGTCGATTCTGCCGACATGGCACGGCATGTGGTGTCCTGTGCACGGTATGGAGGGGGGACACGAGGCTACTCCGGATCGCCGCGCGCAGCAGATTACGGAAGTGCGGATGGGGCTACCGCCCGTGCCCGGGGAGACCTTTTACCCGTGATATGCCAGATAGAGAGCGTCGAAGGATTGGCGTCTGTGCGCGAGATCGCGGCGGTCGCAGGAGTGGATGGCCTGTTCATAGGCCGTGCTGACTTGGCGCTATCCATGGGCGAGTCCGGTTCTCGTGCGGCGAACGTCATGGCTGCCACCGATCTGATCATGGCGGCCGCGCGGGAAGCCGGAAAGTTCTCAGTCCTGTATGCCTCGGCGCAGGAACAACAAGAGCTCGCCGGCCGAGGAGCGGATTGGCTCGTCGTGGAGTCCGACCAGTCGTTAATGAAGTTGGCCGCTGTCGCGTTAACGTCTGCCAATGCAGATCGGATTGCACATCTTTGCGGAAGGGGGCAGCCATGAGCTTAGATCTCCCCTACATGGCTACCTACGCGGACTATGGCGTATTGCCGCCCACCCAGGAGACTGCGGGTGGACGAACTTGGATCACGCGCGGCGCCCATTTCGTCGTCGGGTTGTCGGAGCTCGATTCTGGTGCGGAGGTGCATCGCCACCACCGGGATGAATCCTTCGTGCTGGTGGCGCGCGGTTCGGTGGGTATTCAAGCCGGACTTCATCAGGTGGAGGCCGCAGCCGAAACGCTCAGCATCACGCCGCCGGGAACGCAACGTTTAGTGGCGCGTACACCTAGTCTCGTGGCCTGGATTTGCACTGCCCGTGAGCAGGAGTGGGCAGCCTTGGCCAGCAATGCAGCTCTCTACGCGAAGGGCATACCATCGGCAGTGGCGGCTGCTGTCCCCTGGCCCATGCCAGTGGGGGGATTCAGGCTGCGGCACTACGTGCTGGCCGAACACACTCGGACCGGATCAGTCATGAGGCCTTTTCGCAGCTGCACCTTAATGGTCAACCCCTTGGTGAAACGGGCCGTGCCACGCGATAGCCGGCAACTGGATCCTCATGTTCATACTGATTTCGAACAAGGATCGCTGGTTTTGCAAGGCACCTACAAGCACCATTTGCGCTATCCATGGCCACCAAACTTGCAAGACTGGCGAGACGATGAGCATGTGAGTATCGGTGCACCGTCCTTGACGGTTATTCCAGCGGGTGCAATCCATACCAGCCATAACGTGGGACATGAACCTGGTTGGATGGTAGATATCTTCGGTCCCCCGCGCAGAGATTTCTCGTTGCAACCAGGAATGGTCTGCAACGAGTCCGAATACCCCCTGCCGGAATAGAGGATTGGCGGGCTAGGGGAAAGCACTCACCTTCAGGAGAGGCGGGCCATGGCTAGCCCGAGCCAGTCTAGCAGCCCATACTGCAGGGGAGAACGCTAGACTGCCCTCAAGGAGCTCAAACCCCCCAGACCACATCTTTTCCTGCTTCAGCGCTTTCGCGCAGCAAATCGATGAACGGCACGACGCGGCGGCCCAATGCTATGGGTTCATCGCCTGCCTTCGCGTGGTCCTTTTTTTCATCTTCGGGCTGAGGCGCGGGCAAAGCTTCACGCCGTTTGACCTCTGCCTGCAGTGCTGCGATGGCTGCCGGAATCTGCGCGACCGTGATGATGCCCGTCGCGCCGGGTGTCTTGCCGATGATCTTGAGCAACTCATCGCCAGTGTCCCGCAACATGATGACTTCAGCGGCGGCCTGGGATTTGAATTTGTACAGCATGCGGTTTCTCCTCAATTAAAGCCGTTCCGGACGTGGAAGGGCACTCAGCGTTCATTCTGCCTGTAAGCCTGCTGCGTGTGCGTAGGACCGGGGATAAAACGCGTCCAGCCCGAGCTCCCCTAGGGCGAACCCTTAATTGACTTTTATTGTTTAGACATAAATAATTGGTCCATGAACAAATTGTCCAGCATCGTTTGCATCGGCGGTGGCCCCGCCGGGCTGTACTTCGGCCTGTTGATGAAAAAGCAGCAGCCTGATTGCCGCGTGACCGTGGTCGAGCGCAATCGCCCGTTCGATACTTTCGGCTGGGGCGTGGTGCTGTCAGACCAGACGCTTGGAAACCTTCAGTTGGCTGATCCGGAAAGTGCTCAGCAGATCGGTGACGCGTTCAACCACTGGGACGACATAGAGGTATTTTTCAGAGGCCGCAGCGTGCGCTCTGGCGGCCACGGCTTCTGCGGCATTGGGCGTAAACATCTGCTCAACATCTTGCAAGAGCGCTGTCTGGTGCTTGGCGTCGATCTGGTGTTTGAGACGGATGTCACGGACGACCAAGCCATCGCGGCCCGGTACAACGCTGATCTGGTGATTGCCAGTGATGGGCTGAACAGCCGCATACGCACGCGCTATGAGAGCGTTTTCCAGCCGGATATAGACCTTCGGCAGTGCCGCTTTGTATGGCTTGGGACGCACAAGACCTTCGATGCGTTTACCTTTGCTTTTGAACAGACCGAGCACGGCTGGTTTCAAGCGCATGCCTACAAGTTTGACGAGAACACCTCGACCTTTATTGTCGAGACGCCAGAAGAAGTCTGGAATGCGCATGGGCTCGACAAGATGAGCCAGGAAGAAGGCATCGCCTTCTGCCAGAAGTTGTTCGAAAAATACCTGGACGGACATGACCTGATCAGCAACGCCAAGCACCTGCGCGGATCAGCCATCTGGATACGTTTCCCCCGCGTGATCTGCGAGACCTGGATCCATCATGAAGTCATCCAGGGCAAGCGCACGCCCATAGTGCTGATGGGCGACGCTGCGCACACGGCGCATTTCTCGATCGGAAGCGGCTCCAAGCTGGCCCTGGAAGATGCGATTGACCTCGCCAATGAGTTTGCGACCGGCTCCGATACCGACGAGGTGCTCGCAGCGTACCAGGCTCGGCGCAGCGTGGAAGTTCTGAAAATCCAGAACGCAGCGCGCAACTCCACGGAGTGGTTCGAGAACGTGGATCGCTACACCGGCATGGAGGTCGAGCAGTTTGCCTACTCGCTGCTGACGCGCAGCCAGCGCATCAGTCACGAGAATCTGCGACTGCGTGACGCCAAATGGCTGGAAGGCTACGAAGGCTGGCTGGCCAACGGGCCTGCGGTGCCACCCATGTTCACGCCGTTCAAAGTGCGGGGGCTGACGCTGAAAAACCGCATCGTTGTCTCTCCCATGGCGCAGTACAGTGCCAAAGACGGCGTGGTCGGAGATTTCCACATGGTCCACTTGGGCGCTCGCGCACTGGGCGGAGCAGCGCTGGTGATGGTAGAGATGACCAGCCCGGACGCCGAGGGCCGCATCACGCCTGGATGCCCTGCACTCTACAACGATGAGCAGGAGCAGGCTTTCAAGCGCATTGTCGATTTTGTGCATGCGCAAAGCGATGCAGCCATTGGTATCCAGCTGGGTCACAGCGGTCCCAAAGGCTCTACCCAACTGGGCTGGGAAGGCACTGATGAGCCCTTGCCTACGGGCAATTGGCCCTTGCTGGCTGCCAGCGCCTTGGCTTATGGTGAACAGAATCAGACTCCGGCGGCCATTAGCGTTGAGCAAATGCAAGCGCTCAAGCAGGCCTTTGTGGAGTCCACTCGCCGCGCCGCGAATGCGGGATTCGATTGGCTGGAACTGCACTGCGCACACGGTTATCTGCTGGCCTCTTTCATCAGCCCGCTGACCAACCACCGTACTGATGCGTATGGCGGCTCCCTTGAAAACCGCTGCCGCTATCCCCTGGAAGTGTTTGCAGCCATGCGCGCCGTCTGGCCTCAAGACAAACCCATGAGCGTGCGGATCTCCGCACACGACTGGGCGCCCGGTGGGACAACCCCAGATGACGCCGTTGAAATGGCGCGCTTGTTCAAGGCGGCTGGCTGCGATCTGATCGACGTCTCGTCCGGGCAGACCACGCGTGAGGCCAAGCCAGTCTACGGGCGCATGTACCAGACCCCTTTTTCCGACCGCATACGCAACGAAACCGGCGTTGCGACCATGGCCGTGGGCGCCATCTCGGAAGCAGACCATGCCAACAGCATCATCGCCGCAGGGCGTGCTGACTTGTGCGCAGTGGCTCGCCCGCACCTGGCGGATCCGGCGTGGACGCTGCATGAAGCCGCGAAGCTCCAGAGCCGGGCAGTTACGTGGCCCAAACCCTACCTGAGCGGTCGGGACCAGCTTTATCGCGAGATCGCCAAGCAGCAAGCGATGCTGGCCAGCGCCAACCTGGCGAACGCTGGTCCCAGCAACGACACGCAAGAGCAGGGTGCGTAATGGACCTGGAAGCGCGCGCCCACAGTGAGCATCCGGAGGAGCTTCGGCTGTGGCTTCGCATGCTCACCTGCACTCAGCTCATTGAAAAAGATATTCGCGCTGGTTTGCGGGAGCAATGGAATACCACCTTGCCGAGATTTGACCTGATGGCGCAGCTGGAACGTGCAACCGATGGGCTGCGAATGAATGAGCTTTCGCGTCGAATGATGGTAACCGGAGGCAATGTGACGGGCATCACGGACCAGCTCGAAAGCGAGGGCCTGGTCGAGCGCGCGGGTGTCGAGGGAGATCGGCGTGCCTATCTGGTGCGGCTGACCCCCAAGGGCCGGCAAGAATTCAAAACCATGGCAGCGGCCCATGAAGGGTGGATCGTGGAAGCATTTGCCGGCCTCGAGCCTTCCGAGTTGCGCGCCCTTCATCAACTGCTTGGCAAAGTGAAGCAGCATTTTCTTCAGGAGAACCCGTGAAACATTACATCGGCAAGAGCAACCCCATGCATGCGCAGTTTCGTGCGCAATCGAGCTACACCGCCCAGCACTTCAGCTGGCAATGTGATGCGGCGGGTGTCGCAACCGTGATGCTCAACCGGCCCGAGCGCAAGAACCCACTGACGTTTGACTCCTACGCCGAACTGCGCGACTTGTTCAATAGTTTGCGCTATGCGACGGACGTGAAGGTGGTCGTGGTGACCGGCGCGGGCGGCAACTTCTGCTCCGGCGGCGACGTGCACGACATCATTGGCCCGCTCACCAAGATGAGCATGCCTGAGATGCTGGAATTCACCCGCATGACCGGAGATCTTGTAAAGGCTATGCGTGGTTGCCCTCAACCCATCATTGGCGCGATCGACGGCATTTGTGCGGGTGCTGGCGCCATGATGGCCCTGGCTTGCGACATGCGCTTTGGCACGCCAACTGCGAAGACGGCGTTCCTGTTCACCCGCGTGGGTCTGGCAGGTGCGGACATGGGCGCCTGCGCGCTGCTGCCGCGCGTCATTGGCCAAGGCAGGGCGAGTGAACTGCTGTTCACCGGGCGCGCCATGACGGCGCAAGAGGGCGTGACCTGGGGCTTTTTCAATGCCCTGTACGAAGGTGGAGAATTGGCCGAGAAAGTCAACGCACTGGCACACGAGCTTGCGGCTGGCCCAACTTTTGCGCACGGCATGACCAAGACCATGCTGAGCCAGGAATGGTCGATGACGATTGATCAGGCCATTGAAGCAGAAGCGCAGGCGCAAGCTATCTGCATGCAGACGCAAGATTTCCGGCGCGCTTACGAAGCGTTTGCAGCCAAGCAAAAACCTGTGTTTGGGGGCGACTGATGAGCGGCGCATTGATGCAACCGACGGCGCTGAAACCTTCCACCGAGCATCTTGCGCTGCCTTTTTTTGATGCGACGCATCGAGAAATTTCCACACGCTTGCCGGACTGGGCCAACGCGCAGGATGTGAACGAGTCAGATGACCGTGCTGCTTGCAGGGACTGGGTGCGCAGACTGGGGGATGCCGGTTGGCTGCGCTATTGCGTCTCGGCCGAGTTTGGCGGTACTTTGCCCCAGCTCGATTCCCGGGCTCTGGTGGTGCTGCGCGAAACATTGGCGTTTTATTCACCGCTGGCTGATTTCGCGTTTGCCATGCAGGGCCTCGGTAGCGGCGCCATCTCCCTGGGGGGCACGGCCGCGCAGCAACAAGCCTATCTTCCGGCGGTGGCCAGGGGCGAGAAGATTGCGGCCTTTGCGCTCAGCGAACCTCAAGCCGGATCGGACGTTGCAGCCATGGCCACGCAGGCTGTGGAGGCGCCGGCCTGGCACCTGAACGGGACCAAGACCTGGATCAGCAACGGCGGTATTGCCGACTTCTATTGCGTGTTTGCCAAGACGGATGCGCAAGCGGGAAGCCGCGGAATTACAGCGTTCATCGTGGACAAGAACGAGGCTGGGCTCGACGACAGCGAACACATACACGTTATGGCGCCACACCCGCTGGCGACACTAAAGTTGACAAATTGCAAAGTGGCGGGCAATACCCCGCTGGGCGAAGTCAACGGCGGATTCAAGCTTGCCATGCAGACGCTTGACATCTTTCGAGCCAGTGTGGCGGGCGCAGCGCTGGGCATGGCGCGTCGCGCATTGGCCGAAGCGATCGCCCATGCACGCGGTCGCACCATGTTTGGCCACACGCTCGCTGATTTCCAGCTCACGCAGGCCAAGTTGGGCGAGATGGCCGCACTGATCGACGCTGGTGCATTGTTGACCTACCGCGCTGCCTGGATGCGCGACACGCAGCAAGGTTCCATGAAGGAGCGCAGCGTGGCTGCCGCCATGGCCAAGATGACCGCTACAGAGAACGCTCAGCGTGTGATCGATATGGCGCTGCAGATGCATGGTGGTCTGGGCGTGATGGTGGGCAGCAAAGTGGAATCCTTGTACAGGGACATTCGCAGTCTGCGCATTTACGAGGGAGCGACCGAAGTCCAGCAACTGATTATTGGGAAGGCCGTGTTGCAATGAAATCCCCCAGCGCCCAAACCGACCGCTTCGTTCATGACCGTCTGCCTCCTCCTGAGCAGTGGCCTGAGCTGCTCCTGGATCGGCCGGAACTCGAATTTCCTCCTCAGCTCAACATCGTGGCGCGGCTGCTCGATGATGCGGTAGAACACAAAGGCTGGGCAGATCGACCTTTGCTGCGCTCCCCTCAGATAAGTTTTACCTACGCGCAGACGCGCGAGCGGGTGGACCGGATTGCGGGCTACCTCATACACGAACTAAAGCTGGTACCTGGCAACCGGGTGTTGCTGCGTGGCGGAAACTCGATTGGCATGGCGTTGTCTTGGCTGGCCGTGGTCAAGGCGGGGCTGGTGGCGGTGGCCACCATGCCACTGCTGCGTGCAGCGGAGCTGGTCAAAGTGATTGAAAAAGCCCAGCCGGCAGCCGCCATTTGCGATGCCAGTTTGCTGGCGGATCTGGAGCAGGCTCGGGCCCAGACCCCCGGCGTATTGCGCCATGTGACCTGCTTTGGATCTCCTGATAACCCTCAAGATCTTGGCGCACTGGCTGCCCAGCAACCGGCCAGCTTCAGTGCTTGCCCTACTGCGGCCGATGATATTGCACTGCTCGCCTTTACCAGCGGCACGACTGGGCTTCCCAAGGCCGTCGTACATACACACCGTGACGTGCTGGCCGCGTGCGAGTGCTGGCCCCGGCATGTGTTGAAGTCCAGTCCGGAAGACGTGGTGACTGGATCCCCTCCGCTGGCGTTTACCTTCGGCCTGGGCGGGTTGTTGCTGTTTCCAATGTGGGCGGGCGCCAGCATTTATTACCCTGATGTGCCTTACAACCCGGAGACCATGGTGCGCCAGATGCGTGAGCATGGCGTGACGACCTGCTACACCGCACCCACCTTTTATCGCCAGATGGCGCCGCATGCCAAGGCGATCGGAATACCAAGTTTGCGCACTTGTGTGAGCGCAGGAGAGGCCTTGCCCGACGCGACGCGCCAACTTTGGAAGGAAGCTACCGGTATCGAGATGCTGGACGGTATCGGTGCGACCGAGATGTTTCACATCTTCATCTCCTCCGCGGGTTCGGATGTCCGACGGGGTGCGATTGGGAGAGTGGTTCCAGGCTATGAGGCCAAGGTGGTGGACGATCGGGGGCAGGAACTACCGCGCGGAACGGTGGGCAAGCTGGCCGTGAAGGGTCCGACGGGCTGCCGCTACATGGACGATGTTCGCCAGGCCAAGTATGTACACGATGGCTGGAACCATCCCGGCGATGCCTTTGTACAGGACGAAGATGATTACTTCCATTACCAGGCGCGCGACGATGACATGATCATTACCGCGGGCTACAACGTCGGCGGGCCTGAAGTAGAAGATTGCCTGCTCACGCACCCTGCCGTGGCGGAATGCGGTGTCGTCGGCAAGCCTGACGAAGACCGCGGCATGATCATCAAGGCGATCGTGGTGCTGAAGCCAGGGATTGAGGGCAATGCGGCCCTGGTCAAGGCCTTGCAGGACCATGTCAAAAATCAGATTGCGCCCTACAAGTATCCACGCGAGGTGGAGTTTGTCTCCGTATTGCCGCGCACGGAAACCGGCAAGCTGCAGCGCTTCAGATTGCGGCAAACCCCGGGTGGTCAATGACGAGCGCCGTTTCACATCCATACAGAACAAGCACTGACATGCATACAAATCTTCAACCAGAAGGCTGGGCGCCAGCCAAGGGCTATGCCAACGGCATCGCCGCGCGCGGTACACAAATCTATGTGGGTGGCCAGATTGGCTGGAATGCCCAGCAGCAGTTTGAGACCGATGATTTCATCGAACAATGTCGCCAAACTTTGCAGAATGTGATGGATGTTTTGCGCACGGGCGGTGCGGGTCCGGAGCACATGGTTCGCATGACCTGGTATGTGGTGGATCGCGTTGAATACAACGCGCGCCTGAAGGAGCTGGGCGCGGTGTACAGAGATGTCGTGGGCAAGAATTTTCCTGCCATGACTTGTGTGCAGGTCGCGGGCCTGATGGAGGCCAGGGCGAAGGTGGAGATTGAAGTGACGGCGGTGGTACCGGATTGATTTGAGCCTCATCGTCGGCTGGACGGCCTTCGGATCGCCTGCCCTCTCGCAGGCGTGAAGTGATGTGCAAGCAGGACTACCTCTCTTTTTCTTGAGGGCTGTTTAACTCCCTCTCCCTATAGGGCGGGGCGGGGCCGGCCAACCGGTGAGGGCAGGCGGCGGTTGATTCAATCGCGGTGGCTACTAATTACCTGTTGCGCTTGCATTGAGGTCGGAGGCCGGGGAGTGCGCCCGGCAGCGCAGCCACCTTCTTTTGCTCCGCCAAAAGAACCTGGCGCAAGAAAAGGCGGCCCCAAGTCCGTGCCTATGCCGGCCGCGACCCTACACTTCGCTACGGGCAACCTCCGGTGCTCCATCGTGCGGCGGCGCTGCGGAACTCGCTTTGTTCACTTCGTTCACGCCGCTCAGACATCCGCAGCAAGCTAGATCTTGAAGCAAGAGCATCTTGCAGTGCTCTTGCCCGCCACCCGCTGTCCGCTCCTCAGCACGGCCACAGGGGGTGGGACACCCAATCGGGCCATTGCTGCGCTCGGCCCTACACGTATCAGTCGCAAGCGAAGGGCTTTACTCCCTCTCCCGCTAGCGGGAGAGGGGACAGCATCCTCGCGCCAGCGATTGATTATTCGAGGGCCGAGCGAAGCGATGGCCCGAGTGGGTATCCACCCCCTTTGGCCGTGCCGAGGAGCGCAGGGTCAGGGGCGGGCAAGAGCACTGCAAGATGCTCTTGCTTCGTGAACTAGCTTGCGGCAGCTGTTTGAACGTAAAGAGCGAAGCGAAAGAAGTGAGTTCTGCCGCGCCGCCCCTGGACCGAGCACCGGAGGTTGCCCGGAGCGCAGCGCAGGGACGCGGGCAGTGGGGCCGCCTTTTTTCTGCCTACTCTATTTTGGCGGAGCCGGATGGCCGGCCCCAAAAAAGAGTAGGTGCGCTGCCGGGCGCACTCCCCGGCCTCCGACTTCAATAAAAAAGCAGAAGGTAATTAGTAGCCGCAGCGATCAATCAACCGCCGCTCGCCCTCTCCCATACGGAGAGCGAGTAAAAGCCTATCTGTCACCCCAACATCACATCCCTCACCTTCGCAAACTTCGTCCAGAACTGCGCATCCTGCGTAGTCGCAAAGTTGATGCGCATCAGCGTGCTCGGACGCCGCTCCGCGTAGAACACGGCGCCTGGGGCCAGCAGGTAGCCATCGTCCAGCATGCGCATGGCCAATTGATCGGTGTCGACGCCGGTGTCTACCCAACCAAACATGCCCGCAGGCTCGGCGACCAGCGTGCAGCCGTGTGCCAGAGCCAGCTTCACGCAGCGGCTGCGCGCGGCGTCCAGGCGAGTGCGTATGAGTTGGGCATGGCGGCGCAGCAAGCCCTGCTCAATGCAATGAGCAAGCGCGCGCTCCAACAGGCTTGGGGTGGTTAAGGTCGACAGCAGCTTGGTGTCCAGCAGAGGCTCCATCAAGGCAGGTGGAGCGGCCAGAAAGCCTATGCGCCAGTTGGGTGCGAGGATTTTGGCGAAGCCCCCTACGTACACGGTGCGCCGCAAGCCATCGAGTTGCGTCAAGCGGGTGGCGTGCGCGGGAGCCAGGTGGCCGTAGCAATCGTCCTCGGCAATGTGAAAATCGTATTGCTCGGCCATTTGCAGAAGCTGATGGGCGTTGGCCGGTGTGATGCTGCAGCCCGTGGGGTTGTGCAGGACGCTCACACACACGAAGAGCCTGGGGGCCGCCGGAGTGCCGGCATGCGCCTGGCAGTAGCGCGCCATGACTTCCAGATCGGGACCGTCCGATCGGCGCGGTACGGCCAGCATGCGAACTCCCAATGCAGCAAGCCGTGTGAATTCCACAGGCCAACCCGGTTCCTCCACCATTACGGTGTCTCCGGGTTTGAGCAGTGTGCGGCTGATGATGTCCAGTGCGTTCGTGGCCCCTACGGTCGTGATGATCTGGTCGGATCCTGCGCTGATACCCAGATCACCCAGGCGTGCGGCCAACACCCGTCGCAACCCTGCGTCTCCGGTGGGGTCGCCATAGCGTACGCTGGCCTCGCGCAATGCAGCACTGCTGGAGACCTTTCGCAGTGATGTAACCAGAGGATCGGTGGCGATCCAGCTCGGTGGCAACATACCCACACCAGGTTGCGGCTTATCGTCTTGATAGGAAAACATGCCGCGCATCAGCGTGGTGGCGCTGATGGTGGTGCCGTAGGGACGCGTTGCGCTTGTCAAGACTGGCTTGGGGGGCGCCTCACCGCGCTCAAGCGCTGCTGAGCGGGGCGATCTCAGCGTCCTGTCCCTCACAAAGAATCCGCGATTGCGGCTGGCTTCCACCAGACCTTGCGCCAGCAACTGGTCATAGGCCGCCACCACAGTCGAAGGGCTGACACCATGTTGCTCTGCACACTTGCGGACGCTAGGCAGGCGGGTGCCGGGTGCCAGCAGATGGTCGCGAATGTGGGTCGCAAACCGCGCTGCCAGTTGGTCCGAGAGCGACTGTGAAGGAGAGCGCAGCAGCATGGGGCCTTTCGGGGTACTCGGTGAAAACAGTGTGTGGTTCAGGCGAACAATACAGTTCGAATTCTGAGCTTGTCAACTGTACCGGTGGTGTACTGAAATTTTCGGTACATTGCCATCCTATGCCGCTCTCTGAATTCACCGCACTGCTGATGCTGGCCATGGCCTCCAGCTTTACGCCTGGGCCCAATACGACCTTGTCCACCGCCATCGCGGCCAACCGAGGGGTGCGTGGCACCATGCATTTCGTCTGTGCGGTACCGGTGGGTTGGGTTCTTCTGCTGTTGCTTTGCACTTTTGGCGTTGGCGCACTTTTGGCCGCATGGCCGCCTCTTCGCTGGGCATTGATCGCTTTTGGTGTCGGCTACATGCTATGGCTGGCAGCCCGGCTGGCGCTCTCCAGAAAAATGATGGCTCAAGCAGGCGGGGCGGAGGTGAACGTGAGCTTCGTGCAAGGCGTGCTGCTGCAATTCCTGAACATCAAGGCCTGGATGCTGGCGCTTTCCATCGTGGGAAGCTGGATTGCCGGCAGACCAGACTGGGGCACCCGTACCCTTCTTGTGCTGCCGGTCATCATGGCCTTCGCATTCTTCAGCAATTTGAGCTATGCCCTGGTGGGTTCACTGCTTCGCCAATGGTTGGCACAGGGGCAGCGTCTGCTGTGGTTCAACCGCATGATGGCCCTCATATTGGTCTTGACCGCCTTCTGGATGGCCTGGATGTCGTTATGAGCGCACCCACAAATTCTGATCAGGGCGAACGTCTGGTGGCTACAGGGTTTGCCAGCCAGCGTTTGTCAAAGCCACAATAAGCGCTTGGCCCACAGACAACGGTTTTTTCTGCGCATTGTTTTTTGTTGAAACGACAACTGCTTTTTTCCAATTCTTCCGTACTTCCTGTATCTCCCACTCACAAGAGAGCTCCCATGAACCTGACAGACAAACCACACCCCTGGCAACTCGCTGCCCGCGCTGAGGCCATGAACCCCTCGGCAATCCGTGAAATCCTGAAGGTCACGGAACGGCCTGGTGTGCTCAATTTTGCGGGAGGCCTGCCTTCACCGGAGACATTTCCCATCGAGGCCATGCGTGCCGCTTGCGCCACCATATTGGCTGAGGGCAGCTTGACGGCCAAACCTTCGCTGCAATATGCCGCCAGCGAAGGCTTGCCAGAGTTGCGTGAGTGGGTCGCCAGTGAGATGGGTAAGCAGGGCGCTACAGTCTCCCCTGACCAGGTGTTGATCACCACCGGTAGCCAACAAGGCCTGGACCTTATCGCCAAGGTGCTGATAGACAAAGCGGCACCTGTGATGGTTGAAACCCCTACCTACCTGGGCGCGCTTCAGGCCTTTTCGCCCATGGAGCCGAGCATCGTGAGCGTCGGCAGCGATGAGCAGGGCGTGCAGCCAGAGGCGTTGCGTGCGCAATTGGAAGGCATGGCTGAGCGGCCCCGCTTCATGTATTTGCTTCCGAACTTCCAGAATCCGACTGGCCGGAGCATGTCAGATACCCGGCGCGCAGAAGTCTTGGCGGTGTGTCAGGAATTCGGTCTGCCTGTGGTGGAAGACAACCCCTATGGTGAACTCTGGTTCGATCAGGCGCCCGCCAAGCCACTGCTGGCTCGCTGGCCAGAAGGCGTGATCTACCTCGGCTCGTTCAGCAAGATTCTGGCGCCTGGTTTGCGACTGGGTTATGTCATCGCTCCGCCTGGTCTGTATCCCAAGCTGCTTCAAGCCAAGCAAGCCGCGGATTTGCACACGTCCGGCTTTAACCAGCGCGTGGTGGCTGAAGTCATTCGCGACGGCTTTCTTGATAAACATGTGCCCACCATCCGCGCGCGCTACCAGGTTCAGCGCAACGCCATGGTGGCGGCCCTGGCGCGAGAACTGGGTCCCACGGGCGCGACCTGGAACGAGCCCAGCGGCGGTATGTTCATCTGGGTGCGCTTGCCAGAAGGCCTGAATGCTCAAGCCTTGCTGCCCAAAGCAGTCGATGCAGGCATGGCCTTCGTTCCCGGCGCGCCCTTCTATGCGCGCGACCCTGATACGCGCACCATGCGGCTTTCGTTCGTCACCTCCAAACCAGAAGAGATTGACCGCGGCATGGCGGCACTGGGGCAAGTGGTGAAACAGGCACTGGCCGCGCTCAAGAGCTGACACCCTCCACTAACCACTACACCCATCCAGGCACCATGACTTTCCATCGGCCCTTCGCTCAGATCGACGTTTTCACAGCGGTACCCGGTTACGGCAATCCGGTAGCTGTGGTGCTGGACGGCCATGGCCTGGACGATGCGGCCATGCAGCGTTTTGCACGCTGGACCAATCTTTCCGAGACCACTTTCGTTCTGCCGCCCACCGATGCGGCAGCCGACTACGCCTTGCGCATTTTCACGCCAGGAGGCGAGCTGCCCTTTGCTGGTCACCCTACGCTGGGCTCCTGCTTTGCGTGGCTCGCGGCGGGAGGGCAGCCGAAGTCTCGTGATCAGATCGTGCAGCAGTGTGCCAAGGGTTTGGTCCGTATCCGGCAAGAGGGTGGGCGCCTTGCTTTCGCAGCGCCACCGGTTCGCTGCACTGCTCCGGCGCCGGATTTGTTGGCGCGGGTGGCGCAGGCGATGAACCTGCGCGCGGAACAAATCGTGCGCGCGCAGGAGCTGGACAACGGGCCGGTCTGGTTGACGCTTCAATTGGAAAGCGCAGATGCGGTCTTGGCTGTAGAGCCGGACCACGCCCAACTGGCCGCGCACGGGTACAAAGTGGGCATCCTGGGAGTCTATGAGTCGGCAGACAACCCACTGATTTCCAGGTCAAGTCGTGAGGCGAAGGCATTTGCGAGCGCCCTCCAGCGAGCTGATGCTCCATTGATCGAAGTGCGGGCTTTTGCGGCGTCTACGGGTGTGCCGGAAGATCCTGTGACGGGTAGCCTGAATGCCAGCCTGGCTCAGTGGTTGACTGGAGAAAAAGAATTGCCCCCGACTTATGTGGCAAGCCAGGGTACCGTGCTTGGTCGTGAGGGCCGTGTGCATGTCCAGCGCGACGAGACCGGACAGGTCTGGGTGGGCGGTGACTGTGTTTCCTGCATAGAAGGCAAGGTGCTGCTGTGAGTGGCAGCAAAATGAGCATGCCCTCTTTAAGAGAGATCGAAGCCGCGGCCGAAGTTGTGTACCGGGAATTTCCCCCCACACCGCAATATCGGTGGGCGCTTTTGTCTGAAAGACTGGGTACGGAGTGCTGGGTCAAGCACGAAAACCATACACCTGTGGGTGCCTTCAAGATTCGCGGCGGCTTGACCTATTTTCACGAACTGTCCAAGCGCGGTGAGCTCCCGAAAGAAGTTGTCAGCGCGACCCGCGGCAATCATGGGCAAAGCATTGGATGGGCCGCGCGTGCGCACGGGGTGGCTTGTACGATTGTGGTGCCACAGGGCAACTCGGCAGAGAAGAACGCGGCCATGCGCGCACTCGGCGTCCAACTTATCGAGCATGGCAATGATTTCACTGAAAGCGCGGACTTTGCTCGCCAACTGGCGGCAGAGCGGAAAGCGCTGATGGTGCCAAGTTTCCACATGGATCTGGTCCGTGGTGTGTCAACGTACTGGTTGGAGTTTCTGCGCGCCGTGCCTGATCTTGAGGTGGCCTATGTGCCCATCGGACTGGGTTCGGGTGCCTGTGCGGCCATTGTGGCCAAGCAAGCCTTGAATCATCCCGTGCGTATCGTCGGGGTTGTGAGCGCTCATGCAAGAACTTACGCAGATTCCATTGCCGCCGGGAAGGTCGTGGAAGCACCGGTGAGCACCAGGCTGGCGGATGGTATGGCGGTGCGAAGAGCGGACGAGCGCGCGCTTGAATGGCTGTCTCGGCATTTACATCATGTGGCGGTGGTCACGGACCAAGAAGTCGCGGGTGCCATGCGTGCGCTCTATGCCGATACACACAATCTGGCCGAAGGCGCAGGAGCTGCAGGCTTCGCTGCTGCGTTGCAGGAACGAGGTCAACTGCGCGATCAGCGGGTGGGTGTGGTGCTCACGGGGGCCAATGTGGATGCTTCTCTGATGCGCGAGGTCTTGCAGTAACGAGTCTCTCCGGGGACCGACGATCTTCTGCTCGGCATCTTTGGATTGGGGTACGCCGCAGAATGCCAAGCTGGAGCTTGGCGCTCCCAGGAAACAGCCCACTTCCAAGAATGCACCTCAGCGCGTCAATAAGTGTCCTCCTGGGACCGCCGAGCTCCTGCTCGGCTTCTTTGGAGTTGGACACGCTGCAAAATGCCGAGCAGGAGCTCGGCGGTCCCAGCAGAACAGCCGAAGGCGAGTTACTTTCAGCTTGAGCTGCTATGGATTGAGCGCATTGGGCCAGAAGGCATCACTTGCCGTGATGTCCCGCCCCGGGTTGCACACGAAGCGCTTTGACCTGTTCTGCTGTGACGTCGGCGGGTTGGCCGCCATGCGCGGCGCGCAGGTAGTTGGCCAGCTGAGCCAGCGAAGCGTCGTCCAGGTCGCGCGCGAAGCCCGGCATTTCCTGCATGGCTTCGACACCCGGGAATTTCTGCGCTTCGATGCCATCCAGTATGGAGACGATCAGATTGCGCGCATCGCCGTAGCGCACGGTGGAGTTGCCATGCATGGCCACTGCGACGTGCGGTTTGCCTTCGCCGGCAATCCCATGGCAGCCAGCACAAAGAGCCACATAGTGCTTGCGGCCTTGCACCTGCTGCGCTGCTTCTGCAGATGGCGGGGGCAGTGGCTTGGGTGGAGGAGGGGTGTCCCCCAGCAGATAGGTGCTTAGCGCGACGAGGTCGTCTGGCTTGAGGTACTGGCTGCTCAGGTGGATGACGGGATACATCTCACCAAACGCAGAGCCCTGAGGGGCGATGCCGGTAGCGAAGAATGTGCGCAGGTCTTCTCCTGTCCAGCCGCGCGAAGCCAGTCCTTCCGGAGTGATGTCCGGAGCTGCTACACGTGCCAGGGCAGAGCCCTTCAGCGGAAGGGCGTCGTCCAGCCGCCCCATCATCGCGCGGGGCGTGTGGCACTCTGCGCAATGTCCCAGCGCATTGGCCAGATAGCGGCCCCGCAGCCAGGCGTCGGACTGGCCTTTGGAGGCATCAGGCAGTTCATCCTTTAGGAACAACATGTTCCAGCCCATCATGGCGATGCGGATGTTGTAGGGGAAAGAGAGGTCGTGTGGCCGGTTTGCTACCGGCGCGGGCTTGACCTGCATCAGGTACGCATAGATGGCATCGCTGTCTCCACGAGAGATTCCCCGGTAGGACGTATACGGCATCGCCGGATAGAGATGCTTTTCTGGGGTGACGCCGTCGTGCAAGGCCTTGTAGAAATCGTCAGCACTCCAGTTTCCGATGCCGTGTTCCTTGTCAGGGGTGATGTTGGTGCCGTAGAAAGTGCCGAAAGGCGAGGCCAGCGGCACCCCGCCAGCGAAGGTGGCGCCGCGCGGGGTGGTGTGGCAAGCGGCGCAGTCTGCAGCGCGTGCCAGATAGCGGCCTCTTTCAACCTTCTGCGCGTCTGTCAGCGGCTGGGCGGGTGGCTGGTCTGCTGCAGGCGGAATGGCCGCGCCATTGCCACATGCGGCCAAGCTCAGAACTATGGCAGAGAGGGACAGGAGGCAGGCGAGGCGGCGCATCATGACTCCTTTATCAGCCCGGGCGTGGAAAGGATCACTTCCTTGACCGCCGAGTAATACCGCACATAACCGGTACAACGACAGATATGCTCGTCCAGTGCCTCGGTGATGGTCTCTTCGACTTTGTCCCTGGCGATGGGCTGCCGTTTGAGGCGCTCCACCAGCACAGTGGCACCGTTGACAAAACCGGGCGTGCAATAGCCGCACTGAAAGCTGAAGTGGTCCAGGAATTTCTGCTGGATAGGCGACAAAGCAACGACTTCGCCCTTTTCATTGCGCTGCGCGTGGCCTTCTACGGTGCGGACCTTCTTGCCGGCAAAAAAGTGCGCGCCGGTGATGCAGGTGCGCCTTTCCTCACTGGTGCCATCGTCGTGGTCCAGAATCACCACACAGGCGCGGCACACGCCCTGTCCGCAGCCCAGCCGCGAGCCAGTGAGGCTCAGGTACTCGTGCAAGAAGTCAATCATCATCAGGCCTTCCGGCACAGCCATAGGGCCGACGGCCTTGCCGTTGATGGTGAGAGACAGTGGTTGGGTGGTGAGACCTGTCATGGGTGGGGCCTGAATGGAGCGGTTGCACCTGCCAAGGCAGGACTTACGGAGTGACGCTGAAAAGCTCTTTTCATCGCAGGGCCGCTCCCAAGATGAAAAGCACCCCCTTGGGGGGGCAGCGGACCACGCGAAGCGGAGGAGCGAGGGGGCCATTTTTCATTGCAGGGCCGCTCCCAAGATGAAAAGCACCCCCCCGGGGGCAGCGGACCACGCGAAGCGGGGGAGCGTGGGGGCCATTTCCTTCATTGCAGCACCTTCTGAATATGCTGAGGGCTCACTGGCAATTCGGTGAACCGATGGCCGATTGCATGGTGAATACCTGTCACGATGGCACCGACTACAGGGATCATCACCACCTCAGCGATCCCTTTGGGAGGATCGGTTTCGGAAAGCGGTGGCAGGGTGGTGCCGGTCTGCGTCCAGACTGCCACATCGCTGGCGCGTGGCAGGTGGTAACGGTTGAAGTTCCAGGTCCCGTTACCCGGTCCTTCTTCATAGAGGGGAAGGTATTCATGCAAGGCATGGCCAATGCCCATGGCTATGCCACCTTGCAACTGGCCTGACACCAGTTCAGGTGACAACTGCGTGCCGCACTCCATGATGGAGTGATGCTTGAGGACTTCGACTTTGCCGCTGGCCTCGTGCACGGCCAACTCCACCAGCGTTCCCACGGCAGAGTAGTAGGTCACCGCTGCGTTGTTGCGTTGAACCGGGGGGATGTAGACTTTAAGCCGGTCGAGTGCCTTCCAATTCCCATCTGCCGCATTGTTGTCGGTCTGCTTTTCAGCGGCGCCTGCACCCGACGGGTGGCGGACTGCCAAGCCGTCGATAGGCAGCCGAACGTTCTTGCCATCCACTTCGAAATCTGCCTCGCTCCACTGCCAGCGGTTGAACACGTGCACTGAGGCACCTGTCACCAGGCCCAGCTCATGTGCCTTTTTGGCCAGTTGTTCCAGCGACAGCAATTCCATGCCTCCGGCCGTGAGCTTGCCTTCTACCCAGCGCGCATCTTCCAGCCGTACGACGAAAGAGGCGGCTTGACCGCCACCGATGCCTTGCTGCCAGATGGCCAGTGCCGCAGGCCACAGGCCGTGCATGAAGATTACCCGCGCCGCCTCTCGTGTGCTGTGGGTGTAGTAGTAGGCAGAATTGGTAGCACTTGCAGGGGAAACGGAGGCGGGTGACCAGCGCGGGTTGGTTGACAGCTTGTCTTGTTCCTCCTGGCTCATCAGGTAGGGGTTGCCGCTGGTAACCATCGGCAATTCTGGCCAATCGGTCACGGATACCCGCACTTCGCTTGCCGGCTTGCCCAGCCAGCGCGCCACAGCGACCGCTTGCGAGGTGGACATACCCGTACCGATTTCCGCCCCGGAGTGATGCAGCGCAATGCTGCCATCGGCAGCCATCTCTACCCTGGCCATGGATGCCTCGGCACCCGTGCCAAAGTCTTTCTGCACACAGGAAAAGCCAACGCCGTAGCGCCAACCCGGATGACTGGCCTCGTAGTCTGCCTTGCGTTTGGTCCGTTCAGTCCACAGTGGATGAACTTGCGCAGCACGGAGCACTTCGTCCGCACGGATGGCGCCTGCCGGAATGGCGCCCTGCGTATTTTTCATGCCTGAACGCAGCGCGTTGCGAAGCCTGAATTCGATAGGGTCCAGCTTCAGCTGTTCCGCGAATTCGTCAACCATCATCTCCATGGCCGCCATGCTTTGCAGCGTGCCGTAACCCCTGGCAGAGCCAGCGTCAATCGCGCGCGACGCAATGGCGACCGCGCTGAGATCGCTTTTTGGAAAGTAGTAGATGGACTGAGCTGCCGTGGCGGCCACCATGGCCACTGAAGGCGAGAAGTTGGCACGGCCCCCTCCGTCGCATTCCATCTCTGCCTGGAAAGACTTGAAGAGACCGCTCTTTCTGTCCACCGCGACCCTATAGTGCATTTTGAACGCGTGGCGTTTGATCGAAGTCTGGAACTGTTCGTAGCGGTCGTTGGCCAGCCGCACTGGCTTTCCGTCTGCATAGAGTGCAGTGGCCAGACCGTAGAAAGGAAAGTTGTAGTGGTCCTTGGAGCCATACCCTACGGTGTAGCAAGGGTGCACGACAATCTTGTCGACCGGAAAAACCGATTTCGATTTGGCCGCCATTTCCGCAGCGCTTTCCACCACCTCAGAAGGGCCTTGTGAGGCCACCACCAGATGGAGGGTACGGTTCGCCGCGTCGTACCAGCAGTTGGCGTTGTCAGGCTCCAGTGCGGCGGTGTCGACAGATTGCGTCTGGTATTGACGATCCAGCACCAGCCAATCAGCTGGAGGTTCTGCCAACTCCTTGCGAAGGGCATTGGCACGCGCCATGCCTTGCTCGCCCAGCTTGCCATGGTCGTTTCCATCCGGCCATACGGGTTGATGCTTTCGCATGGAGCTTGGAAAAATGGGCGCGTCTTTCAAGCTCGAGAACACGTCATCGTCGAATGGCGTGGCGCCACCTTCGCGCACAAAGCGGAACGTGCCCCAGGGGTCGCGCTCCAGAGGGCCTGTCTTTTCCCCGTACCGGATGACGTCGTTCTGAAACTGAAGCTTGTCTTTGGCAAAGCGATAGCGAGCGAAGTCGTGATAAATCAAGATAGCGACCGCATGCCCCAGGTAGGCGGGTGTCTTGCCCACCGGCAGCAGCATGTCTTCGCCATAAAACTCAGGAAAGGCCACACCGTCTCGCACGAGGTCTTCCGCAGTGACCAGGCGGTCAGGCTTGAGCTCTTCTCCGAGCCGAGAAATATCGATACCCTGAAAAAGCCTGTCCGCTTGCGTGGTTCGCAGAATGAACGCATGTGATTGTTGGTCAGGCCAATGCGGCATGTCGCGTGCACGCACGTCGCGGGCGAACACCTTCTCGCCGGTGACCTTGGCCATGCCGTCAATGCGAAAACGTGGTGCTCCGGTCTTGGGATCGACCTGCACAGGCTGCAGGATCTTCTCTTCGAAAAGGGCGGCGAACGCTTTGCTGCCCAATGGGGCAATGTAGACCGATATGCCCGCGACCACACTGGCCTTCAGCAGCGTGCGGCGTGACAGAGGAAAGTCCGGCATGGGTCACCTTTTTTTCGTCGGACCGCCCTACCTGGTCTCTGATAGGGGCGGGCGGTTCACTACGAAGCGAGAAATCGTGGGTACTGGGCTTCCATGTTGGCTGTGTCGCCGCGGATGGATTCCGCCAGGGGTCTGCGGGTGGCAGCTTACTGTGGCTGAAATCCGCTGTCTTTGATGATGCCGGACCACACTTTGGTGTAGGCCTGTTCCCGGCTGGCGAGCTGGCGTGGCGTCATGTAACCCACAGCCAGACCCATATCAGTCAACTGCTTGGCGACCTCAGGCATGGCCACCACTTTTTGCAGTCCACGCGTGAAGCTGTCCACAAAGCCGGCAGGCGTGCCTTTGGGCGCCCAGATGCCGTAGAAAGGCTCGTCCTCCAGGCCTTTGAAACCGAGCTCACTGAAGGTAGGCACGTCGGGCAACGCGGCCTGGCGGCGGCCGCCGAGCACGCCAATCACGCGCACCTTCCCGGCACGTTGGTACTCGATAAAGTCCTGCACGGAAGCCACACCCGCTGCAATCTGATTGCCTAGCATGTCGGCGATCATGGGCGCACTGCCTTTGTAGGGCGCCGACACCAGATCCACGCTGTATTTCTTGCTCAAAAGCTGCACCAGGAATTCAGGCGTGGATGCTGGGGCAGGAATGCCCACTGCACCTTTGCCGCCCTGTTGGGTTTTCACCCACTCCACATACTCGGCAACGGTCTTGGCGGGCGTGCCGGGCGACACCGCCAGACAATTGACGAAGGTGGCGAACCCGCCTACGTTGACAAAATCGGCTTGTGGCGCGTACCCGGCCGTCTTCACAACCTGGGGCAGTATGGAAATAGTGTGGTCGTGCGAGAGGAAAAGGGTAGTGCCGTCAGCACGGGCCGCCTTGAGCTGCTGCGCCGCCACTTGGCCACCTGCGCCGGGTCGGTTGTCCACCACCACGTTGCGACCCAGCACATCTTTCAACTTGTCGGCCAGCAGACGAGCGATGACATCCGTGCCACCGCCGGCCGGAAATCCCACCAGCAGGTGAATGGGGCGTTCGTCGCGTGCTGCCCATGCGGGTGTGGCGGCGATACCCCATGCGGCGGAGGCCAGCAGTCTGGAAGAGAAAGTGCGGCGGTCGATCATGCGGTGCTCCGTTAGGCTGAGTATTTATGTGGTAACGACATGATTCTAAGAGCGGGGAAAGAAAATGCCCACCCCAAAAGGTGGGCGTTCACATTGGGAAAGATGGGGCGGCCGACTTGAGCCCCAACTCTTACTCACTCTACCTTGGGGAGAGGGTGGGGCGGGGCCGGCCAACCGGTGAGGGCAAGCGGCGGTTGATTCAATCGCGGTGGCTACTAATTACCTGCTGCTCTTGCATTGAGGTCGGAGGCCGGGGAGTGCGCCCGGCAGCGCACCTACGTTTCTTTGCTCCGCCACCGGATGGCCGGCCCAAGAAATGTAGGCCAAAGAAAGGCGGCCCCAAGTCCGCGCCTATGCCGGCCGCGTCCCCACACTTCGCTCCGGGCAGCCTGCGATGCTCGGTCCAGGAGCGGTGCCGCCGAACTCACTTCGTTCACTTCGCTCTCTAAGTTCAAACAGCGGCGGCAAGCTAGATCACGAAGCAAGAGCATCTTTCAGTGCTCTTGCCCGCCCCCGGATGGCCGGCCCCGGGCCCTGCGCTTCTCAGCGCGGCCAAAGGGGTGGGAGCCCGATTCGGGCCATTGCTGCGCTCGGCCCTACACGTATCAGTCGCAAGCGAATGGCTTTACTCCCTCTCCCGCGGGCGGGAGAGGGTAGGGGTGAGGGCGGGCAATTCACTACTCAGCGGCGGCAGACGGTCAATTTCCGCAAGCAATGCTGCAAGCGAGCGGCCCGCGCTTTCCACCAGAACGCGGCCATCTTCAACAGTCGCGGCTGCCGCGTTGCCCATGGCACCTGCGGCGTTGTAGTCTTGCGCAGCCCAGGCCAGCTTGGCGCTTTTGCCGTTTCCAAGAATGGAAAACGCTGCAGCGCGGTCCTTGGAGGCCGAGTGAAAGTCCTGCGCGGAATCCATGCGCACGGTGTCGGGCTTGAGGTGGCGCATCATGGCCGTTTCAAGCTGCCCACCATGCACCCCAAACCTGTGCTCTCCCGCTGAAAAGCGGGCATTCACGTCTTCACCCTCCGTGTCGAGGAGGGGCAAGTTGAACCAGCTGCAGGTGTAGACCAGAAGATTCAAACGCACCCTGAGATCTCGCGCCACAACGTCGAGCAGTCCTACATTGCCGCCATGGGTGTTGAAGATGAGGAGCTTTTTCACCCCGGTGGCTGCCACGCTTTCTGCAATATCGGTCCACAGCCGTAGGACTGTGTCGGCCTTCAAGGTCAGGGTTCCGGTAAAACTTGCATGCTCCGGGCTATACCCGATGGCTTGTACCGGAAGAAAAAGCGCTGGTACCTGCGCCGGTATGTGCGGCAGTGATGCGTCAATGATGCCCTGCGCCAGGTCGCTGTCCACAGAAAGCGGCAAGTGCGGACCGTGTTGCTCCGTGGCGGCAACTGGCAAGACCGCAATGGCGCGTTCCAGAGAAGGATGGGCGAAGTCTGTGGTGGCCAGATCGTGCCAGAAGCGAGTTAGCGTGGGCATCGCCGCATCTTACTGAAACAGAGGCCTCCCCTCGTATTCGGAGAGAAGTTTGTTTCAATGAGAGGCTAGGCGTGCCTCCTAGGACGAGGGGTACATCCAACGTCTCGACAACGGAATGCTGCCAGCGCTTTGGCCGCGGCGTCGGCACAAAACCTGAAAGAGCGACACTTCGTCATGCTCGAAAGCCCATTGACTGCCTACAAGATACATGCGCCAGATACGCCAGTGCTTCTCGTCCACAAGGGACTTCAGGTGTGCCCCACCGGCTTCAAAAGATTTACTCCAGAACTCCAGCGTACGCGCGTAATGGCGGCGAAGGTTTTCGGCGTCAATAGCCTCCAGGCCTCCCTGCTGCATGGTCGTCAGGACGGTTCCTATATGAGGTAACTCGCCTTGAGGGAAGACGTAGCGGTCTATGAATCTGCCGCCACCATGGCTCGTCTCGCCGTTTTGTGGATCGGTACTGGTAATACCGTGATTCAAGGCCCAGCCACCGGGTGTCAGAAGATCGTGGATGATGCGGAAATAGCCCGGCAGGTTTTTCAGGCCAACATGCTCGAACATACCTACGCTGGTGATGCGGTCAAAGGGGCCGCTGACGTCCCGATAGTCCTGCAAGCGGATTTCGATCTGATTCTGCAGACCTGCAGCCCGCACGCGCTCGGTGGCCAATTCGTGCTGGTTCTCTGAAAGGGTGATACCCACGCAGGTGGCCCCGAATTTCTCTGCCGCCCGCAGTACCAGTGCGCCCCATCCGCATCCTATATCCAGCAGTTTATGGCCTGGTTCGATGCGCAGTTTGGTCAAGATATGGTCTATCTTTTTCTGCTGAGCCTGCTCCAAGGTTTCCGTACCGGTTTCGAAGTAGGCACACGAATAGACCATGGCGGGATCCAGCCACTGCGCATAGAACTCGTTGGAGACGTCGTAGTGGTATTGGATCGCGGCCTTGTCATGCTCACGGGTGTGGTGGCCTGCTTCTGCAATGCGGTGGAGCAGGCGTTGCAGCAGGCCTTCTTGCTCCTCGGTAGTGCCATTTTCCGCCAGTCTGTGCGCCATATCGATCACATCCTGCACAGACCCGGTGACGTCGATATGGCCTTCCACATAGGCGCGGCCCAGGTTTTCGAGCGAGGGGGCCAGCAAGGCCGTAATTCCCGCAGCGTCCTTGACATCAACGGTCACGCGAGCAGTATCAAAGTTTCCCAGCGCGACAGCCGGGCCTCCGTGCCAGCGTACCTGCAACGGGAGATCAATTTTCTTGCGCAGCCGCTCTGCCCACGGGTTCAGGGCTGATGCGAGCTGCGAAGGATCAAGAGTCAGTCTCACGGGTTTCGCGCCTCCCTAAGTGCTGATCGAGAAAAAAAGAAAATCCACAAGAGCCTTCAGGCAGCAGACTTCAGCCTTCTGCCCGTCGACAATAGTAAAAAGTTACCATGAACGAAGAAAATTTGCACGGGTGGACCTGATTGCCCGCGCAACGTGTGTCCAATGGGCTTTCTGCCAAAGCTCTATAGTCAGTGTTTTGGCCCCTCTTTTGACAATGCCGCCCGGGAACCAAGCGCTCTCGTGGAGGTCCTATGGCGCTGCCTCTCCCTTCTTTTCCCATGAGAACGCTTTCTTTCTTCAGTGGTGTGTTGATCGCCGCCTTTGCCATGGCGGGCACGCTTGGGGTTACGCCCGTTGCTGCTCAGAACAACTCACTCAAGTCCACTGCATCCACGGAGCAGGTGCGCGCAGAGTTAATGGCTTATGCCCCGCAGGGTGTGCCGGTTGGCCAGACTGGTGCCCTGGCCGGCACCGGGGCGTCCGTGGCCGCGGGGCAATCCACTCAAGAGGCGCCGGTCTGGGTTGGCCTTCAACTGACGCATGCTCCCCATTGGCATACCTACTGGAAGAATTCCGGTGATTCGGGTTTGCCTACAGAGCTGGAATGGACATTGCCGCCAGGCGTCATGGCGGGAGACATCGCCTGGCCGTTGCCCAGGAAGTTTCCGATTGGCCAGTTGGCCAACTACGGCTATGACGGTACGGTTCTCCTGCCAGTCCCTCTGACCATCACCCCTGAATACAAGCCTTCGGCTTTCTCTAATACGCTGGATGTCAAGCTCAAGGCGAGCTGGCTGGTCTGTCGGCAAGAATGCATTCCACAGGACGCAGAATTTGCACTGCAGATTCCACTGCGCAGCTCCACGGCGCTGAACGGAAGTGCGTTCGAGGCTGCCTTCAAGAGCCAACCTCAACAGGTAGAGGGGGCGCATCGTATCGAGCTGCGCGATGGCGGAAAACGGCTCTCGGTAAGGGTTGAAGGCTTGCCCTCTGCATTGCAAGGCCAGGTCCTGGAAATGTTCCCCGAGACCCCGCAAGTCTTGCTGACGGCTGCCACCCCAGCTACTGCGGGACAGGCCCCAACACCTTCGACCTGGTCCCAGCGTTGGGATGGCAAGGTCTGGACCGCCGATTTTCCGCTCTCGCCCGATCGGTCCGAAAGTCCATCCATGATGCCCTTGGTGCTGGTCTCAGGGGGGCAAGGCTGGCGTGCTGAAGTGCCTGTAGAGGGGCCATGGCCCGCAGTCGCCCAGGCAGCTACAGTCTCACCGGCATTGGAAGCCGCGCTCAAGGCCAACGCAGATTCCCAGCCGACTACAGCCCCGCCCAACACCGCCGTTCCTGCGGCCACCTTCATGCTGGCTCTGGTGGGGGCTCTGATCGGCGGCTTGGTGCTGAACCTGATGCCTTGCGTGTTTCCGGTGCTGGCGATCAAGGTGCTGGGGTTTGCTCAGCACGCCCAGGACAAGCGTGCGCACCGCGTCAGTGGACTGGCCTATACGGCCGGCGTGGTTCTGTCCTTTCTGGCGCTGGGAGCACTCATGCTGGGGTTGCGCGCGGCTGGAGAGCAATTGGGCTGGGGCTTTCAGCTGCAATCGCCAGCGGTCGTCGCAGCGCTGGCAGTGCTGTTTACCGTGATCGGCCTGAACCTCGCGGGCCTGTTTGAGTTTGGGAGTTTCTTGCCTAGCCGCGTGGCGACCATGGAAGCCAAGCACCCTGCCGCCAACTCGTTTCTCACCGGTGTTCTGGCGGTGGCGGTGGCATCCCCCTGCACGGCGCCCTTCATGGGCGCTTCTCTGGGGCTGGCGGTGGGCTTGCCTGCTATGCAGGCACTGCTGGTGTTCGGCGCCATTGGCCTTGGTATGGCGCTGCCCTACCTGGCCGCCAGTTGGTTGCCCGCAGTGGCGCGCATGCTGCCCAAGCCTGGGGCGTGGATGATCGTCTTCAAGCAGTTCATGGCGTTTCCCATGTTCGGCACCGTGGCATGGCTCTTGTGGGTGCTGGGGCAGCAAAGCGGCATTGACGGTGCGGCCGCCCTGATCGCTTTACTGGTGGCGTTGGCCTTTCTACTCTGGGCCGTGGGTCTGGGAGGCCGCACGCGCTGGAGCATGACTGCTTTGTCTGCTCTGGCGCTGGTGCTGCTGGCGGGAGCCATCGGCCCCAACGTGGTCAAGCCCATGGAAGAGGCGCCCGCCTCGGCTTCAGTGTCCACGGGGCAGCGGTGGCAGCCCTGGTCTCATGAACGGGTAGCGCAAACACTGGCGGCGGGGCAGCCGGTGTTCGTGGATTTCACTGCTGCATGGTGCGTGACCTGTCAGTACAACAAGAAGACTACCCTGAACAACAGTGACGTGCTGGCCGCCTTTGATGCGGCCAAGGTTCAGACCTTGCGTGCAGACTGGACACGCCGCGACCCCGTCATCAGCGCAGAACTACAACGCCTGGGGCGCAGTGGTGTGCCCGTTTATGTGTTGCTGGCCCCTGGGCGAGACCCGGTGGTGCTGAGCGAAATCCTCAGCGTAGCCGATGTGAAGGCGGCCCTGGGGCGTATCTGATCTCCAAGGCCGGAGCCGAGCTGAGGTGAATAGGGCGCCAAGGCTATTTACTCTGCCAGCTCATTGACAAGAATCAGCAAGGTTCCCATGCTGGCAGCTGCACCATGCATGGCCCAGCCCGACTTGGCGGGCGTGAGTTCAGGAGCGACGGGCTCCAGATCTATTCCCGCCTTGGGCCGACGACCATCGAGCACCATCAATGCCCTGTTCTCCAGCCTCAAGCTACGTGTGACATCCAGCAGTGGCAGTGTAGCCAGCCGGCCCTCCACCGTGCTTCCATCCGCTTGCAAAACGGGCCTCAGTGCACTGAGGGCTTCGGCCATCCAGTCTTCTCGCCGCTGTTTGCGCGCTTCGGGGCTGGTCCATTGGCTGGCATGCCGAGTCAATTTCGGTGCACAGCCCATCACTATCCAGTTGCGTGGCCCCTCGATCGCTTTGCCCGCGGGCGCGGATTGCTGCCGCGCCAGGAACTCGGCGGCGTAGGCAGCGTCGTCGACATAGAGAATGACGGTTTCCATGCTGGACTCCTTCTTCAGGTGAGAATGCACCGGCCCAACCGGTGCGGAAATGGCAGCGAGAGCTTCCGCTGCGATAGGGTGGGTATGTCCATCGGTGGGTGCGATCGCTGCGGTGCGCTCACCTTTTGATTTGCGATTGGAAAGCCATGCGCCACCCAGCACCAGGACGATGCACGAGGCGATCACGGCCCAGCGAACCCAGGTGACTGGAGCCTCATCGGTGCCGAACCAGCGAGCCAGCAGGCGCTCCCCAACCAGCATGGAGCCGGCCGTGTAGGCCAGCACGCCTGCGCCTATGTAGATGATGGCCGGGAAGCGATCCACCAGCTTGAGCACCATGGTGGAGCCAAACACCATGATGGGCACACTGATGAGCAGGCCGATCACCACCAGGTCCATAGCGCCGTGCGCCGCGCCGGCCACGCCCAGGACGTTGTCGATGCCCATCAGCGCATCGGCGACGACAATGGTCTTCATGGCGCCCCAGAAAGTACTTGCGGCGGGCCCATGTTCGTCTTCACCACCTTCCTGGGCAGCTACCAACTTGTAGGCAATCCAGAGCAAACCCAGGCCACCGACCAGCATCAACCCCGGAACTTTCAGGAGCCAGACCACCACCAGGGTCATGGTGGTTCTGACGATAATGGCGCCGACCGTGCCCCAGACAATGGCCTTTTGCTGCAGGTGTTTTGGAACATTGCGCGCAGCCAGTGCAATGACGATGGCGTTGTCGCCCGCCAGAACCAGATCAATCAGGATGATGGCCAACAGGGCGGACCACCAGGGGGCAGAAAGAAACTCCATGACAGCAAACCTTCACAAGCGAGACAAAAACTGCCTGGCAGCGCTGAAGATGTTGCTGTTTTCGAAGGCTGCCTGAAATCAGACTTCGAAAGCAAAAACGACTTCGATCAGCCCTGCGCGGCGCGTGATCGAAGGTCTACTCGGCGGGTGTATCACGTAACGTAACAACCCCGCCCAACAGGTCGGGAGCGCGAAAACGCTCTGAGTTGACGGCCTGCCATAGGCCATGCTCATCACACGATGGCATGGCGCTGAGCTACTCCCCTTCGTTCAACAAGATTAGAGCACCCTCCAGAGGGGGGAGTATTCGGGCTTTCCCCGAGAGGGTGCTATCAGCGAACTTACTTGGCGTAGTTGTAAACGCCTTCGCCAGTCTTGCGGCCCAGACGGCCCGCCGCTACATATTCGCGCAGTAGAGGGCACGGCCGGTACTTGCTGTCGCCAAACTGTTCCAGGTAGACCTCCATCACAGCCAGGCAGACGTCAAGCCCCACCATGTCGGCCAATGCCAGGGGACCGATAGGATGGTTGCAACCCAGGCGCATGCCGGCGTCGATATCTTCAGGCGTCGCCAAGCCTTCCGACAGCACGAAGAAGGCTTCGTTGATCATGGGCACGAGGATGCGGTTGACGACAAAACCAGGCGCATTTTTCACTGTGATGGGCGACTTGCCCAGCCGGACCGCCAGATCCTTGACCGTGTCGTGCGTGGTGTCGGAGGTCTGCAGTCCGCGGATGATTTCCACCAGCGCCATCATGGGCACTGGGTTGAAAAAGTGCATGCCAACGAACTTGTCTGCACGCTTGGTCACCGCAGCCAACTGCGTGATCGAGATCGAAGAGGTATTGGTCGCGATGATGACGTCAGGCTCAAGCAGGTCGTCCAATTGCTTGAGGATCTTGTTTTTCAGATCGTGGTTTTCTGTAGCGGCTTCTATCACCATCTGGGCCCCCTGAAGGGCGTCGTAGCTGGTACTGCCCTTGATCCGGCCGAGTGCGGCAGCCTTGTCTGCTTCCGTGATTTTTTCTTTCTGCAGCAAGCGATCCAGGCTTTTTTCTATGGTCGCAATGCCTTTGTCGACCGCGGCTTGCGCGATGTCGACCATGACGACGTTAACGCCAGATACGGCGCAGGCTTGCGCAATGCCATTTCCCATGGTGCCCGCGCCCACGATGCCAACGGTAGTGATGCTCATGTCAGTGTTCTCCGTGAAGTAAAAGTGCCGGCAGGTCGCGCCGGCATCAATTCGAAAATGTGAACTTGCGGGTGGATTATCCGGGGTTGTGACCGGTCGCTATCGCCAAAGGCGGCGCGTGCGCGACAGCTCAAGGATCTGAGCGTGGACAAAAGTAATCAAAACCGGCACGGTGGGTGCAGGATAAACAGCAGCTCAAGGCCTCAGCATCGTCTCTCCGGCTACAGAAAAAAATGCTGCCTGTGCGGACTTTGGGGCTACGGGAGTATCCTTGGGCATGAGCACCCGCCCTTTTTTTGTGGTCGCATCCATGTGCCACGCCCTTCCTGGGCATCGCGCTCGGAGTCGACTTCCCGGTATATCCATCGTGTAATTTCAATGCCGCTCACTGCCCCTGCTACCCGACGCGAGGTTCACCACCGCGTGATCGACATGAAAACTTATGCCCGGGACGATGGTCTTTTCGACGTCGAAGCCCATTTGGTGGACACCAAGCCGTTTGATTTTTCGCCGCTGGTTGTACCCAAGCATGTGCCTGCCGGAGCTCCCATTCACGATCTCTGGATTCGCCTTACGGTAGATGGCGACTATGTCGTCAGGGCGATCGAGGCGTCATCGGATGTCACGCCCTACGACATCTGCAAGGGTGCCGAAGATACGCTTTCTGTACTGATTGGGGAGCCCTTGGCCCGCGGCTGGTCTGCCAAGGTGAAAGAGCGCCTGCGAGGCTCAGCGAGCTGCACCCACCTCATGGAGATGTTGATTCCCCTGGCTACCACGGGGTTGCAAGGTATCTGGGGTTCGGATGCGACCCGGTTCAAGACCTTGGTTTCCGACGGGGGTGCAACCAAGGTGGACAGCTGTTATGCCTATAGCCGCCACCGCGCAGTGGTGAAGATGCATTGGCCTGACCGCTATGTGCCCGCTGAGAGCCAGAACGATCAGTTGGGGTAGGCGGAGATACTTCGACTTCGGGTTACTCGGGCAGTGCGCTTAGAGCAGCCCGTAGCCCTAGCAAGTAACTGTCCGCCCCAAATCCGCAGATTTGCCCACGTACGATATCTGCGAAAACCGAGTGGTGACGGAATTCTTCACGTGCGTGAATATTGGACATGTGCACTTCCACAATGGGGCAGGTAAGGATGTCCAGTGCATCGCGGATGGCGTAGCTGTAGTGCGTCCAGGCGCCGGCATTGATGAGCACGGCATCCTTGCCTTCGGTAAACGCGGCATGGATTCGCTCGCACATGGCGGCTTCGCTGTTGGTCTGAAAGCACTCCACCGCAGCGCCCAGTTGCTGGCCCAGCGCTTGCAAACGCGTATCGATTTCCTGCAGGGTCACGGTGCCGTACTGCTTCGGATCTCGCTTGCCGAACATATTGAGATTGACTCCGTGGAGGGTCAGAATTTTTTTCATGCGAGCCTTTTTTGTTTCAACCCTGAATTTTGCCGCGTGTTGCTCCGCCTTTGTCGCTTGAATTGGTGGAGGCGGAGAATGTACGGAGAAGGCCACACAGTAACCGGGACTGGTTGCGAATCCTGGTATACCTGACATAGACCTTGCGCTGAAAGCCTATGATCTGATGGAACCACACTAGGGGGCTGTTCGATCAGCTGCCTCCGCGCACGAAGCACCACCACTCGAACCTCGACAAGAACCGCCATGTCTGATGACCTCCGATCACTGCGCCTGTTCGTCGCGGTGGCTGAGCACGGCAGTATTAGCCGCGGTGCCGAGCATTGCCATCTGGCTCTTGCGGCGGCCAGCAAGCGCATGGCAGAAATGGAAGCGCGTGCGAGACTGCCGCTGTTGATCCGGCACGCGCGTGGCGTGGTCTTGACGCCAGCCGGGCACGCGCTACTGGCCCATGCGCGCATGGTGCTGCTGGCGCTGGACCGCATGAACGCCGAGCTCGATGACTTCCATCATGGTGTCACCGGTGTCGTGCGGATCGCGGCCAACGCTTCGGCGATTGCGCAATTTCTACCGGCCCAGATCGGCTCGTTCCTGAGGCAGCATCCCGGCCTGAAGATCGACTTGCAGGAACACGCCAGTACCGAAGTGGCCAAGATCGTGAGCAGCAGCCTGGCCGACATCGGCGTGCTCGAAAGCCAAACGCAGGTAGAGAATCTGCAATGTCTTCCCTACCGTGAGGACGAACTGGCTGTCGTGGTCGGCCTGGAGCATCCGTTGGCCCAGCGCCGGCATCTGGACGTGACCGAGCTGCTGCGTCACGAACACATCGTCGTACGCGAAGGCACGGCCCTGTACCGACTGCTGCACACCAATGCCACCCAATTGGGTCTTTCGCTCAAGGTGCGTATGCAGGTCGGCAGCTTCGACATCGTCTGCCGCATGGTGGAAGAAAGCGTGGGCATTGGACTGCTGCCGCGCGCGGCTATCGCTCCTCAACTGGCCACCATGCGCCTGCGTTGCCTGCAGCTCGATGCACCCTGGGTCCACCGCAAACACCTGCTGTGCGTGCGGCAGGTGGAAGGATTGACTGTGGCGGCGCGGGCGGTACTGGATTTCCTGGGCACCCCGGAAACCCTGCCTCAGCATTGATCTTTGATACGACAAGCCTTCGCGAAACGCGAAGGCTCGCTGTATCAATGCCGAATTGTCCGGGCGCAGACGCGATGAAATAATTTCCGCGATGCCACTGAAAAGACTACCCGGAGACCCCGCAGCATGAAGATTGTCCGCGTCAGCGCCACACCACTGTTCATACCCGTGACCGTGGACGTACTGGGTTTGAACAAGACTACATCACTTTCGTTGTGCCTGACGGAAGTGGAGACCGATGACGGTCTGGTCGGACACGGTATGACCGCCATCACAGAGGAGGAGGTGATTGCCTCCATCGTGCGCGAAGTCGCAGGGCCGGCCCTGATAGGCGAGGATCCGATGGCCACCGAACGCTTGTGGGAAAAGCTTTACTGGCTGCTCTCGCCGCGTGGTCAGACCGGCTATGCCAGCCATGCCATGGCTGCGCTAGACATCGCCTTGTGGGACCTCAAGGCACAAGCCTTGAAACAACCGCTGTGGCGTCTGCTGGGCGGAGCACGCCAGCGCGTGCCTGTCTATGCCACCTTTGGGTTCGGTTTCTTCGAACGCGATGAGTTGGCTGCTGCGGCCAAGTTGTGGGTCGACCAAGGTTTCAAGCGCTTGAAAATGACCGTTGGCGGTCATGCGTTGGCGCGACGCGATGAGCCGCGCCCGATCGACGCGGTGATCGCGGAAGACGTGCGCCGCGTAGCGGCCGTGCGGGAAGCCGTGGGGCCGGATGTCAAGCTCTACGTGGATGCCAACTGCGGGCTCGATTTGTTCCATGCGACAGAGCTGGCGCAGCGCATCGAACCCTATGGCATCAGCTTTTTTGAGGAACCGCTGACGCAAAACGACGTGCGCCAGATGGCCCAACTGCGCAAGCGCACCAGCATTCCGCTGGCCTGCGGCCAGAACGAAGGCTTGGCCTTCCGCTTCCGCGACTTGTTGGTGGAACAGGCGGCAGACGTGCTTCAACCCAACGTGACGATTTCGGGCGGTTATTCGCAGTGCCTGAAGATCGCCGGAATGGCGCAAGCGTTCAACATACCGATTGATAACGGCGGCGCCTGGCCTTTCCACAATATGCACCTGCATGCCGGTGTGGCCAACGGCGGAATGGTCGAGTACCACTACGTGGCGGTACAGATGCTGCGCCAGGTTTTTAACGATCTGCCAGAGCCGAAGGACGGATGGATGACGCTGTCCGAGCGGCCTGGGCTGGGCTTTGCACCTGACCCGGAGCGAGTCAAGGAGTTGGCTAAACGACCACTGTCTGGCGGCAAAGGCAAAGCCTGATCCCAAAGCCAACCTGCCTGGGCCACTGCCCTACCGACAAAAAAAATGGAGACCTCCCGATGAACTTGCCTACTCATTCCGTCCGGCGCCGATGGCTGGCTGCCCTGGCCCTGACCAGCGCCCTGGCGCCCGCTTTCAGCTGGGCCCAAGCGGACTACCCGAATCGGCCCATCCGCCTGCTGGTGGGCTATGCTGCCGGCGGTGGCGTGGATGGCGCTGCACGCTTGTTAGCCAATCAGCTCTCCCAGCAGCTCGGTCAACCGGTTGTGGTCGAAAATCGTGCCGGCGCTACGGGCCAGATCGCAGCCGATGCGGTGGCCAAGGCGGCGCCTGACGGCTACACCCTGCTGGTGAGTGAAAGCGCTTTGATGATTGCGCGGGCCTTGCAGCCGACACAGTCGGTCGACCCTCTGACTGCATTCAATCCCGTGGCGGGCCTTTTCGTCACTCCGCTGGTCATCATTAGCAACAGTGATTTTCCGGCCCGCACGCCCGCCGATCTGGTGCGTGAACTCAAGCGCAACCCGGGCAAACTGTCCTATGCCACATCGGGCGTCGGTACCGTGCACCATATGGGGTTCGAGGTCCTCAAGCAGGAGACCAATACCTTTGCGTTGCACGTGCCGTACCGAGGTGCATCACAGATTGTGCCGGACGTGATCAGCGGTCAAGTGCAGTTGGGCGTGGTGAGTTTGACCGCCGCAACGGCTCAGGCCAAAGCTGGTCGCGTGCGCGCCCTGGCCCTGATGAGCCGCGAGCCGGTGCCCGGTGCCGAAAGCATACGGCCGTTGGCAGATGCGGTGCCCGGGTTCAATGTGGAGCCACGTCTGTTCCTGCTGGCGCCGGCCGGTACACCTGCAGCCATCACCACCCGGCTGTCAGCCGCCGTCAAGACCGCTCTGGAACAACCCGAGACAGTCCGGGGCTCGCTCGCGCAAGGTCTGCCAATCTCCTTTCTCGGCGCCCAGGAGTTACAGAAGGCGATGAAGGACGAAGGGGCGCACTGGCTGCGCATAGTCCGTGAGCGCAAGCTGACGGCCGAAGGAAAATGAACACGCTTGCGCATTTGGGGTTGATCGTTCCTCCAGCGGATGGCGCAGTGCCGCCCGAAGGGGCTGCCTTATACGCCGGCCGAGCTCAGTTCAGCGCACGCGGACTTGGGCTCGCTGAAATCTCCAACCGCGGCTACAACGCCGTGATTGACCGCGTGGCAGAGCTGGCTCGCGAGCTGGCGGATGCCGGGGCACTGGCGCTTTCCCTCATGGGTACCTCGCTCAGCTTCTACCGTGGCGGACGAGCCAACGAAGATCTGAAGCGCACCATGGCACAAGCGAGCGGCCTGGCTTGCACCACCATGAGCGATGCTGTGGTTAACGGCCTGCGCAGAATGAACGCTCAACGGGTAGCTGTGGCGACCGCCTACATTGACGAAGTCAATCATCAGCTCGATGCGTTCTTGCGCGAGTCAGGCTTCTCACCCACTGTCGTTCGCGGCCTGTCCATCACCGATGTACAAGCGGTCGCTGACGTCCCGCCAGCCGTGCTGGCCGATTTGTGTCGCGAGGTATACCGCGCCCAACCTGGTGCCGATGCCATTCTGATCTCTTGCGGTGGTCTGCGCACACTAGCTGCTACTCAGCTCGTCGAGGCCGAGCTGGGCGTTCCCGTTGTCTCCAGCTCACCGGCTGGCTTCTGGGATCTCATGTGCACCGCGGGGCTACCGGCGCACAGCCAGGGGCATGGTCGGCTTTTTGAGCTTCCTACGGCATCCTCCTCTGGTTGAGCACCCCCGACGCCTCTTTGGAAAACCTTTCAGCCAGGACTGAGAACGAGCGTCAAAAGGGTCAGGAGATGCAAGAAGAATCCCTTCTTGGTCCTGGATTTTGTCGCTTGTTGCGCCACCGGGCTCCTGAAATAGGACAATCGGGGGTATGAGCACTCTGATGGCACCCGAACAAACATTGGCCTCGCCGGCCGAAACCGGCCCCGCCGCCCGTAGCAAAGCTGAGCGCGAAGCGCTCAAGCTGGAGAAGCGGCTTTGCCGCCAAGTTGGTCAGGCCATAGCCGATTTCAACATGATCGAGGCGGGCGACCGCGTGATGGTATGCCTGTCTGGCGGCAAGGACAGCTACGGCATGCTCGACATACTGATGAAGCTGCAAAGCAGGGCGCCTGTGCCGTTTGAGTTGGTGGCGGTGAACCTGGACCAGATGCAGCCCGGTTTTCCAGCGCATATCCTGCCGGACTATCTAAAGGGCCTGAACATTGAGCATCACATCGAGACCCAGGACACCTACAGCATTGTCAAAGCCAAGATTCCTGAAGGCAAGACCACCTGCAGCCTGTGTTCACGTCTGCGCCGTGGAATTCTCTACAGCGTGGCACGCCGCCTGAAGTGCAACAAGATCGCCTTGGGTCACCACCGAGACGACATGTTGCAGACCTTCTTTCTTAATATGTTTTTCGGCGGCAAGATCAAGGGTATGCCTCCCAAGCTGACGAGTGACAACGGCGAGTTTGTCGTCATCCGCCCGCTTGCCAATGTGCCGGAGAAAGACCTGATCGATTGGGCCGCACACCGCGAATTCCCCATCATTCCTTGCAATCTGTGTGGAAGCCAGGAAAACCTGCAGCGCAAGGTCGTCGGAAACATGCTGCGAGACTGGGACAAGAAATTCCCCGGGCGGCTGGAAACCATGTTCACCGCTCTGCAGAATGTGGTTCCGTCCCATTTGATGGACAGCTCCTTACATGACTTCAAGAGCCTGCAGGCCACCGGCATACCAGATGAGGATGGTGACAAGGCGTTCGATGAGGAACGTTTCGAGGCGCCAGCGATCTCAACACTAGGCTCTCTCCGCTGGGCGGCTGCACCAAGTGCATCCTCTTGCGGCTCATCGAGCGAACCCCCTGCCTCCGCGGTTTTGGCGGAGGCCGTCAAATAGAAGGAGGGCGCCATGCGCAATATCTTCGTTGTGTTGTTGGCCACCGTGCTTCTGAGTGCCTGCGCTGTAGGCCCCCGCACCGTGGATGCTTCTGTACAGACTACCGCCGCTAGAGCACCTGGCGCGGCCGTGCTGACTGGTGCCCATTACCAATTTGAACGCGGCCAGCAGTTGGTGGGCCAGCCTCCCCCCGAACGCCTGGAGGCTATGGCGAAAGATGCGCTGGCGCGCGTCGGATTGATCCATGACGAAGCCAGGCCTCGTCTGGGTGTTCAGGTCACAGGCAACGTGGGCGCCTACTGGGACAACGGTGGCTACGGACGTTCTGGTTGGTCGTTCGGGCTGGGAATGGGCCGGGGCTTCAGAGGCGGCGGAGTGGGTTTTGGCATTGGTGCGCCCCTCTGGGACCCCGACATACCTTTTTACGTGAGCGAGGTTTCCGTCTTGATTCGCGACCTTCAAAGTGGCCAGATTGTCTACGACACCCGCGCGCGCCACGAGGGGCCCTGGCACGATACAGAGAACGTGTTGGCGGCATTGTTTACCGCAGCATTGGAAGGCTATCCTGCCCCCGGTCTGGCGAGCCGCCGCGTGGCAGTCCCACTGCTGCCACCACCTCCTGCCCCCAAAGCGCCACCCGGAACGACTCCCTGAGCGAGCGCGCCACAAGAACGCAATACCGATAAGCAAGAGCAGGCCGGAGGCGGTTTCAGATTCATTTTTGGTTCGGCGCGCCGTGCTCAAATCACGCCATCAGTGGCATGATGGCGCCATGGAATCTACCCGCATTATTGCCGTACGCCATGGAGAAACCGCCTGGAATCGGGACACTCGTATCCAGGGGCACCTGGATATTGAACTCAACAGCCGAGGCCGTGCTCAAGCCGCTCATCTCGCCAGAGCGCTGGCCGACAGTGAGTCCATTGATACCATCTACAGCAGTGATCTAGCTCGCGCCAAAGCGACTGCTCAAGCTGTGGCCGATGCCACCGGCGCGCCCCTCACACTGACGCCCGATCTACGCGAGCGATGCTTCGGTGATTTCCAGGGCCTCACGTTCACTCAAATCAGTGAGACCTTGCCCGAAGAGGCTCAGAAATGGCGCAAACGCGATCCCGACTGGGCACCGCCAAACGGGGGGGAGTCCTTGCGCGCTCTTCAGCTTCGTTTGGCCGAAACCGTGAATCTGCTGGCGGCCCGTCATGTGGGCCAGCAGATTGCCTTGTTTACCCATGGTGGCGTGCTGGATATGCTTTATCGCCTTGCTACAGGACTGGGCCTGCAAGATGCGAGAACCTGGCAACTGGGCAATGCTGCGGTCAATCGCCTGCTGTGGACGCCTTCTGGCCTGACCCTTGTCGGCTGGGGCGATGAAACGCATCTGGAAGGGGCCTCACTTGATGAAACCACCACCTGAAGCTGAAGACCTGCCTCCACGCTTGCTCGGCCTGATCGGCCAAGGCGTAGAGAGCATCGAAACGCCGGCATTGGTAGTGGACGCCGATGCACTGGGCAGGAACATCCGCCGTATGGCTGATTTCGCCACACGGCACCATATGCGGCTGCGCCCACATGCCAAGATGCACAAGAGCGTGGAGATCGCCCGGCTGCAAATGCAGGCCGGTGCCGTAGGCATTTGCGTGCAGAAGGTATCAGAGGCCGAGGTGATGGCGGCCGGAGGCCTCAACGATATCTTCATCTCCAATGAAATCATCGCGGCGCCCAAGCTCCTGCGCGTGGCGGCCCTGGCCTACCAGATGCAGCAGCGGGGTGGCCGCCTGGCTATTGCGGTCGATAGCCACGAAGGCATAGAAATGCTGGCTCACGCCATGCGAATGACCAATGCTTCCATCGATGTGTTTCTTGAGATCGACGTGGGGCAAGGACGTTGCGGCGCGCCCGCAGGTCCGGAGGCGGCCCGACTGGCGCTGGAGATCGAACGCGGCGCTGCTCAACTTCGCTTTGCGGGATTGCATGCCTACCACGGAGGCGCGCAGCATTTGCGCACGCCTGACGAACGGCGCATGGCCATCTCGCATGCTGCCGAAGCAGTGGGCAAGGTCTGCAGCCTGTTGTCAGCTGCTGGCATCGAGGTTCCGTTGGTCACGGGGGCGGGTACCGGAACCTTCTCGCTCGAAGCCGCCAGCGGCGCATGGCATGAATTGCAGCCCGGCAGCTACCTGTTCATGGATGCCAGCTACGCGCGCAATCATCAAGACAACACGCAGCCACGCTTCGAGCACGCGCTGTTCGTCAAGTCGCAGGTCATCAGCGTGTCGGCAGACAGGGTGGTGGTGGATGCTGGCCACAAGAGCCACGCCATCGATTCAGGTCTGCCGCTGGTGCATTCATTGCCAGGTCAGGCTTCGCTGACCTATGCCGACGCTGGAGACGAACATGGCATTTTGCGCCTTGCCTTAGGCGGCTTGCTGCCGCTTTTGGGCGCGACTGCCTGGTTGATTCCCGGCCATTGCGATCCCACCGTCAATTTGCACGACTTCATGATTTCCGTGCGAGGCGGTTTGCAGGAAGGACGCGTGGAATCCATCATTCGGGTGGATGGGCGCGGGGCCGTTCAATGAAGCTCAGCCTTCTTCGTTAACCGATCTCCACGCAGTTGGTCAAGGCGCCTGCGACCGCACCCTTCCCAGCCTCAAGATGATGCCCTCACCCAGTCAGATCATTGTCTTTGCTACCCCCGTCTTCCTGGTGCTGATTCTCTTGGAATGGGCTTGGGGAAAACGCAAGCAGCGCAACACCTACCGCATGGCCGATGCGATCAACAGCCTTGGCCTGGGGGTTCTCAGTCAGATCAGTGCGGTCTTCATGAGCCTGCTTCGCATAGGCATCTACACGGCTGCTTTCGAATACGTCGCCCTATGGCGGGCAGATGCATTCTGGACAAGCTGGTATGGATGGTTGGTGGCACTGCTGTTCTACGATCTGTGCTACTACTGGCTGCACCGCATGGGGCACGAGAGCGCAGTGCTATGGGCCGCGCACGTGGTGCACCACCAAAGCCAGCATTACAACCTGAGCACGGCCTTGCGGCAGACCAGCTCGGGTGCACTGCTGGGCTGGATCTTCTATCTGCCCATGGCCCTGGCGGGCGTGCCACCCGTGGTCTTTGGCGTGGTCGCTTTGATCGATTTGCTCTACCAATTCTGGGTCCACACCGAACACGTGCCCAAGCTGAGCTGGTTTGACCGATGGTTCTGCTCGCCTTCCAATCACCGCGTCCACCATGCCGTCAATGACCGCTACCTGGACAAGAACTACGGTGGCATCCTGATCATCTGGGACCGAATTTTCGGCAGCTTCAAGGAAGAGGACGAGCGGGAAAAGCCTCTCTACGGCACGCGGGCGCCTCTGAATTCCTGGGACCCCCTCTGGGCCAACGCAGAGGTGTACTGGGCCCTCGCGCAGGACTCCTGGAGAGCGCGCCGATGGTCAGATAAACTGCGCGTTTGGCTCAAACCCCCTGGCTGGCGCCCGCCCGATGTGGCCGCGCGCTGGCCTAAGTCCCCCTTCGATATCACCACTGTGCGTCTTTTTGAGCCTCCTGTCAGCCGCGGCGTGCAATGGTTTGCCGGCATCCAGTTCATCGCGCTGCTCGCGGGGGCTGCCTTGTTCCTATGGCGTGCGGATTCTGCCCCGCTTATCGACTCGGCGCTTTGGTTCGGTGTTTTGCTCGCAGGCCTCTGGGCAGTGGGTGGGCTGTTGCAAGGGCGTATTGGCATCTGGCAGGTGTTGATGATCGAATCAGCCGCTTTGGCCTCAGTCACAGCCGCACTTGGCCTGATGGATGGGCATCGCGTATTCAAACCCATGGTCATGGTGTGCGCCATCGCGTTCGTGGCCACCCGTGTTCGGGCTCTGCAAGCACCCACAGACAAATCCAGGATTCGCTTTGAGCTTCTGCTCGCCCTGGGCCTTGGATTTTCCATGCTGGGCGACGTGGCGCTCATGTTCGAAGGCTATTTCATTCCGGGTTTGATGGCTTTCCTGTTCGCGCACCTGACCTACATTGCTTTGTTCAAACGAGGCGTGTCCTGGTTCCCCAGCCGTGGTGCGTTGCTGGCTACGCTGTCCATAGGCTTGGGCATGTATGCCTTCCTCTGGGTGGGCGGCCTGCCTCCTGCCTTGCGGATACCTGTGGCGGCGTATGTCATCGTGATTGCTCTCATGGCAGCACAGGCCATTGGGCGTTTCCGGGCCAGCGGCGATAGAGAGAGCCTCATGGTGGCCTTGGGGGCTAGTGTCTTCATGCTGAGCGACGCCTTGCTGGCCATCAACCGCTTTGTGACGCCTTTCCCTTTGGCGCAACTGGGGGTCTTGGTCACCTACTACGTGGCGCAGATTCTGATCACGGTTTACGCACGCCCAGTACGAGCTCCTCAGGTGCGTCCAACGATACTTGAATCAGCTTGAGGCTTTTAACGGCAGTCGCGTGTCGAACTTGCCTCGTTTGACTGAGAAAAAAGCCTTCACGTTGCGAACGTTGGCATCTTGCGTAAACAGCCGTTGCGCCAAGGCCTGGTACTCAGGCATGTCGTGCACCCTAACCATCAGTATGAAGTCTGGCCCCGGACTGACCCGGTAGCACTGCGTGACGGCTGCATCAGCAACCGCAAAGGCCTCAAAAGCATTCAGGTGCTCGTCGCCCTGGCGGTCTAGTGAGACTTCCACCACCGCTGTAAGCCCGTGGCCTTGCAGGGCTGCCATTTTGTCTTCATTCAGCAGCGCAACTTGTGCGGCAATCAACCCCGCATCACGCAAGCGCCGTATTCGTCTGAGGCAAGTGGGCGCGGAGATCCTGGTCAATTCTGCCAGGGACTGGTTACTGAGACTGGCATCTCGCTGGAGTTGATCCAGCAAAAGCCAGTCAATGTCATCCATGATTATTTCATTCATAAAATCAATGAATATGAAATATAAATTCAAACGTGATAATTGTAGATAGATTATTTCATTTTCTATTTAATAATTTATCAAAAATTTCATGACCCCTGGCGTACGATGGCCCATCTCCCTCACAAAGAGCCTCAAGTATGTGCGGCATCGTCGGCGCGGTCTCCACGCGCAACATCGTTCCTATACTCGTCCAGGGCCTGCAGCGCCTTGAATACCGCGGCTACGACTCCTGCGGCGTCGCCGTTCACGCTGCTGACTCAGCGTCGCCTGCGACCAGCACGCGTCTCAAGCGGCTGCGTGGTATTGCGCGTGTCTCTGATCTGGGCACTCAGGCTGAGCAGCAGAAGCTGGTCGGGGTCACCGGCATAGCGCATACACGCTGGGCAACCCACGGCGCGCCGGCGGTTGCCAATGCGCATCCCCACGTCAGCCGTGGTCCCGTGCCAGAAGGCATGAGCGGTGAGCAGGCCGCTGACCGGCCTGCGCGCGTGACCCTGGTGCACAACGGCATCATTGAAAACCATGAGGCCTTGCGAGCAGAGTTGCTCGCGCGTGGCTATTTTTTCACCAGCCAGACCGACACGGAAACCGTGGTCCACTTGATAGACAGCCTCTACGAGGGTGATCTGTTCCAAGCCGTCCAGGCGGCAGTGCAGCGGTTGCATGGCAGCTATTCCCTGGCTGTGCTGCATCGAGATGAGCCCCACCGTCTGGTCGGAGCTCGGGAAGGATCGCCCCTTGTGCTGGGCTTGGGCTCAGATGGTCAGGAGAATTTTCTCGCCAGCGACGCCATGGCGCTGGCCGGCGTCACAGATCAGATCGTCTATCTGGAAGAAGGCGATGTCGTGGACGTCCAGTTGGGCAAGTACTGGATCACAGACCGCACCACGCAAAGCGTGACCCGTCCGGTCAAAACGGTGCACGCCATGAGCGGCGCCGCGGAACTGGGGCCTTACCGGCACTACATGCAAAAAGAGATCTTCGAGCAGCCCCGCGCCGTAGCAGATACCCTGGAAGGTGTACAAGCCGTGGTGCCAGAGTTGTTTGAGGCTGCGAACAACCACGCACCTGGGGAGGGTGCCTACGCGACCTTCCGGAAGGTGGACAAGGTCCTGATTCTTGCTTGCGGCACCAGTTACTACTCAGGCTGCGTGGCGAAATACTGGCTGGAAGCCATTGCCAAGATTCCCTGCCAGGTCGAGATTGCCAGCGAATATCGTTATCGCGAATCCGTGCCAGATTCCAAGACGCTGGTGGTCACCATCAGCCAGTCTGGTGAAACCGCTGACACCCTGGCTGCTCTGCGCCATGCGCAAAGCCTGGGCATGCCACACACTCTCACCGTGTGCAATGTAGCTACCAGTGCCATGGTGCGAGAGTGCAAGCTGGCCTATATCACCCGTGCTGGTGTGGAAATCGGAGTAGCTTCCACCAAGGCATTCACTACCCAGTTGGTGGGCCTGTTTCTGCTCACTTTGGCGCTGGCCCGCGCGCGGGATCTGCTCACGGACGAGCAAGAGGCCGATCACCTGACTGCCATGCGCCACTTGCCCATGGCGCTGCAAGCGGTGCTGGCCCTGGAGCCCCAGATCATTGATTGGGCGGAGCAATTCACCACGAAGGAAAACGCCCTGTTCCTTGGTCGTGGCCTGCATTACCCGGTGGCCCTGGAGGGCGCTCTGAAGCTCAAGGAGATCACCTACATTCATGCCGAAGCGTATGCCGCGGGCGAACTCAAGCACGGCCCTCTGGCCCTGGTGACCAGCGCCATGCCGGTGGTCACCGTGGCGCCTAACGATGCGCTGCTGGAAAAGCTCAAGAGCAATATGCAGGAGGTGCGGGCGCGCGGAGGTGTACTTTACGTGCTGGCGGATGCCGATACCCACATTGCCTCCAGTGAAGGCATCCACGTGATCCGCATGCCGGAGCACTATGGCGCTCTTTCCCCCATCTTGCATGTGGTTCCCCTGCAGCTACTGGCCTATCACACGGCGGTAGCGCGTGGCACGGATGTCGATAAGCCAAGGAACCTGGCTAAATCGGTGACAGTGGAGTAGCTAAGTGGCTTCCTGCCCTGTCAATACCTGTTCGTTGCACAGCGCATTGGGAGCCATGCAGTCGCCTGGCTTTTCACAAGACAGGATGAAGGGTTCGTTTCGCAACAGATGACGCGACGGAGAAGGTGAAGTGCCGAGTGCTTATAGGGACTGTTGGTATTTGAGCGAGGCTTAAGGTCCAGCGTCGATTACCTGCGAAAGAGCCTGAACAAGGCGCACGGATTGCTCGCTCTTCTCGCGCCCTCGCGCTGTGCAGACCAGCATCTGTCGCTTCGCCCATTCGTTGCGCAGCATGCGGATTTCTAGATTCATGCCGTACCGATAGGCCAGAGCGGCATGTTCGGGCAGAACACCGATGCCCATGCCCGCTTCAATCATGCGGCACACGGCTTCGAATCCCTGTACCTGAACTTTCAGCTTGAAGGCTTTCTGAGCCAAACCTGCTTGTGATGCAAGGAGGTCCATCAGAGATGCACCATGCTCGAGACCAACCAATGGGTAGTCCAGCACCTGATCAAAATACAGGTCCTGATGTTTGGCCAGGGGGTGGTCAGGGCGCATGACCACTGCCAGATGGTCTGAGCGATACGGCTGACAGTCGAGACCATCCAAGGATCCGCCCCCGTTAATGATGCCGACATCGGCCTCGCCAAGCAGGAGGGCCTCCACAATCTGTTGACTCCAGCGCTCCTTAACAGTGATGGCGATATCCGGATAGTTGAGGTTGAAGTCGGCTAAGTCAGCGGGGAGGTACTGTGCCATCGCAGAGGTGTTGGCCTGCACGCGTACGGTGCGGCGCCGCCCTGGGCCGTGTTCTTCCAGGTCGGCGTGCATCTGATTGAGCTGGATGAGCATCTGCTTGGCATGGTGAAGCAATGTCTTTCCTGCAGGCGTGAGCGCCACACCTTTATGAGAACGGTCAAACAAGGTGCACTTCAGGCGGTGCTCTAGCAAGGTGATGCGTCGGCTCGCAGCTGCCAATCCCATGGACTGCGCTTGGGCGGCTCTCGTCAGACTGTGCAATTCGGCTGCCTTGACGAAAAGGGCAATGGAATCCAAGTCTGGAAGCATGAGGGGAGTTTACATCTGGCGCTTGGCGGGACGAGCGACTCGGGCTCGCCGTGAAGCGCCTGGGTCCGTCGAATGGCCACAAGTACAGCGCTCGCTCAACTTCAGGTCCAAGGCGTGAATCATGCGTTCTGATTCGCAGTCTAAGTAGGCGCGTCTGCAATGTTCAGAATAGACTGCGCGCGCCTTGTGACTGGAAGGTCAATCATCTTGCCATCCACCATGGCCGCGGCACCTCCCGCGGCGCGCGAGGCCGCGACCACTCGATGGGCCCAGTCCACTTCTTTACCAGTCGGACGGAATGCGGCATTGACTGGGGCAACTTGCGACGGATGAATACACAGCTTGGCACCAAACCCCAGTCTTCGTGCTCTGGCGGCGTCCGACTGCACCACCGCAGTGTCTCGAATCTCAGTGGTCACGCCATCTACAGGCGCTGCAAGTTTTGCGAGTCGGGAGGCTAGCACTAATTGGGAACGGAAGAAAAGCAGTTCTTCGCACTCGCCGGAAATGCCCATGTCCAGTTGAAAGTCGATAGAGCCGAAGACAAAGCGTTCCACGCCTCTGACCTTAGCCAGGGCTTTTAGCGCATCAAAGCCGGTCGCCGTCTCGATGAGGGGCATGAGCCGAGCCTGGGGTGCGGCCTCCGCGCAAGCCATCAGGTCGTCCGACTTGTCCGCCTTCGGCAGCAAGATGGCGCCGACTCGAGGACTTGCGAGCACAGCCAGGTCACCTGAAAACCAAGGAGTCTCGGTGCTGTTGATGCGGACTGTGACCGACGATTGAGCGGTCGTGAGCCAGCGCTTTAACTGTTCCCGAGCTGAGACTTTTTCTTCAGGGGGGACGGCATCTTCCAGATCTATGATGACCGAACCAGCGCCCGCGCTCAACGCCTTCTCGAAGCGTTCGGGGCGGTTCGCTGGCACGAACAGGTACGAGGTGAAGGCATGCATCCGACGGTCAGGTGTTCTGCAGTTGAGCGCGGTACTTCTCGACTTGCTCTGCATACATGTCGCGGCCGTGGGCATCGTTAGTTACCAGCAGGGGAAAGTTCTCGATTACCAGGCGTTGTACAGCTTCGGTCTTGAGGTCCTCATAGGCGATGACTTCCGCAGAGCGAATGCATGCGAACAGTGTCGCCGAGATGCCTCCAATTGCCGAAAAGCAGACAGCGCGATTCTTTTCACATGAGGGCCGGATGGAGGGGCCTCGTGGCCCCTTGCCAATGGCGCCGCGCACGCCGTAGTCGAATAGCACGGTCGCATAGGGGTCCATGCGGTACGCGGAGGTCGGAGCCACAACGCCAATGGCATGACCCGGCTTGGTCGGGCCGGGACCTCCGTAGAACACGACGTGCCCGCGCAAGTCCACGGGCAGGTCCCGGCCCGCCTCCAGCGTGTCTACGAAGCGTTTGTGTGCAGCATCGCGCGCCATGTAGATGACCCCGGAGAGATAAACCTCATCGCCAGCATGGAGCTTGAGCACAGCCTCGTCGTCGAGGGGCGTCTGGAGATAGTGGACGGCCATTGGATAACTCCTGCTCAGATGGTGGCGCTTGCGCGGCGGCTAGCGTGGCATTGAATGTTCACTGCTACAGGGAGGGCTGTAATATGACAGGCGTAAGTCTCCACAGCGCACCATAAGGCGGTAGTCGATCCGCCATATCCCTGAGGGCCGATTCCGGTCCTGTTGATTAGCTCAAGCAATTCGCTCTCGAGTTCGGCAATGTGCGGCTCTGGGTGATGTTGCCCAATGTCTCGCAAGATTGCCTTCTTGGCTATGGCGGTCACCTTGTCGAAGCTTCCACCAATGCCGACCCCGACCGTCAATGGAGGGCATGCTGCTCCTCCCGCCGCCTCGATCGCTGACAAAACAAATTTCTTGACGCCTTCCTTCCCTTCACCTGGCAACAGGAACTTCATGGTGCTCCAGTTCTCGCTGCCGCCCCCCTTGGGTACAACGGTCAAGTGGATTTGGTCGCCCGGGACGATTTCCGTATGGACCACAGCCGGTGTGTTGTCATTGCTGTTGACTCTCAGCAGCGGATCTGAAACAACAGACTTGCGCATGAAGCCCTCCGCATAGCCCTTACGCACCCCCGCTTGGACTGCTTCTTCAAACCCCCCGCCGACGACGTGGACGTCTTGGCCTAGCTCGATGAAGATGATGGTCAGACCAGTGTCATGGCAATACGAGACTTGGTTCTCACGAGCAATCTTGTCGTTGTCGATGAGTTTCAAGAGCACGGACTTGCCGAGTGGCGAGACTTCCTTTTCCACTGCTTCATGAAACCCTTGCACCAGGTTATCTGGTAGCAAGTGGCAGGCATCGACGCATAGTCTTGCAACTGTATCGGTGATTTGAGTCGTGGGGATTTCTCTGATCATGGGTATCTCGTGGTTATTCGACGCTGACTTTGGCATCCATAACGACATTTTTCCAACGCTCGACTTCTCCGGCCAGGTATTTGTCAAATTCAACGGGCGTACGCTCAACAGGCGGAGTCAAGGCTTGTGAACGCATCTGCTCCTGGAAGGCTGGTGTTCTGTACATATTGATGATTTGTTTGTTGAGGGTCTCGACAATTTCTTTAGGCGTGCCCTTGGGCGCAACAAGTCCGAAGAACGCAACGGCGCTCAGTTTGGGAAAACCGAGTTCGCCGAGAGTAGGCACATCGGGAATATAAGCAGAACGCCTGCCGTCAATGACCGCAACAGCCTTCAGCTGATTGGCCTTGATGCTGGTGATCAGCGGTGGAAGTGAGTCGGAAGTCACCTCGAGTGTGTTGCCGAGGACGGCGCTTTTGGATTCAGAACTGCCTTTGAAGGGGACGTGAACAAGCGGGAAGTTGATTTCCTTCTTGAGCAACTCCATCGTGAGATGTTGCAAGGAACCATTGCCCGCCGAGCCGTACGACATATCCTTTGTCTTGGATTTTTTGACCATGTCAGAGAAGCTCGCGATTCCAGAACCGTTGGAAACGGCAATGACTTGGGGCGTGGATGCTGTTTCCGCGATGCCAACAAAGTCGGTGAGCGGGTTGTACTTGGTGTCCTTGGGATATAGCGCGGGGGCGATTGCGAAAGGGCCGGTGCTTGTGAGCAGCAAGGTGTTGCCATCCGGCTTGGCGCGCGCTACGAAGGCGGTCCCAATGCGACCGCCAGCCCCAGGCTTGTTGTCAACCACGAACCCTTGATTTAAGTTGGTCTGCAGTTCCTTTGCGATCATGCGTGCAACGATGTCCCCGGTCTGACCCGGGGCGAACGGAACCACTATGGTCACTGGCGCAGAAGGCCAATTCGCAGCTTGCGCCGCTCCTAAAGAGAAAACCAGCGAGGCGATGGCGAGCGAAGTGGGGAATTTCAGTTTCATGGGCTTGTCTCCTTATAAGTTGGATGTAGTCAAGAGCGATGTTCCGGGCTCGCTCTTGTGTGGGTCATGCGGTGTCAGGATGTCGAGGTCGAACCCCAGTTCCGAAAGGATGGAGTTGGTATGCTGTCCGACAGAAGGGATGGGTCCCATCCTTGGACTGAACGCGCTCTGTCGGCCAGGGGGAAGAAGAGCAGGGATGGGACCTGCTGGGGTATCGACCTCGCGCCATCTCTCGCGTGCCTTCAATTGGGGGTGTGACCAGAGACCATCCATTTGATTCACCCGGGCGTTTGCGATGCGCGCTACGTCCAACCGTCGAATAAGTTCTTCGGTCGTCAGGGCCGCAAGTTTCTCGTTGATGAGGTCCTGCAGCACGACTCGATGGCTATGGCGTTGCGCATTCCCTCTGAAGCGCACATCTTCCAGGATGTCGCGGGACTGCAGCACCACAAGGCAAAAAGCCTCCCATTCCCGTTCGTTCTGAATGCCCAGCATGACACTGCCCCCATCGCCGGCGGGAAAGGGACCGTAGGGAAAGATGGTCGCATGCGACGCTCCATTGCGCTCCGGAGGCGGGGCGCCGTCATAGGCGTAGTACATGGGAAAACTCATCCACTCGGCCAGGGACTCCAACATGGAGATGTCTATGTGCGAGCCTTTGCCTGTGCGTTGTCGCTGCATCAGCGCGGCCAGGATGTTCGTATACGCATACATCCCTGCGGCGATGTCGGCGATAGAGTTCCCGGACTTCACAGGCTCGCTAGCCGTTCCAGTAACAGAGAGGTAGCCTGCTTCGCTTTGAATCAGCAGATCGTAGGCTTTCTTGTCGCGGTAAGGCCCATCTTCACCATAGCCGGAGATGTCGCAGACGATGAGCCCTGGATGCCTGGCTAACAATTCGCTTGCCCCAAGGCCCAAACGCGCAGCAGCTCCAGGTGCCAAGTTCTGCACCAGAACGTCGGCTTTCTCCAGCAGCTTGGCCATCACCAGGGAGGCAGCTGGGTGCTTCAGGTCTAAAGCCAAACTTTCCTTGGATCGGTTCACCCACACAAAATGTGAAGATTGGCCGCGGACACGTTGGTCATAGGCCCGGGCGAAGTCTCCGCTACCAGGTCGTTCCACCTTGATGATTCGAGCACCGAGGTCCGCCAGCTGTCGTGTGCAGAACGGCGCGGCGATCGCGTGTTCGAGAGAAACCACAGTGATGCCATCAAGTGGAAGTGTCAATTTTCGCCTTCGTGGAGATTTGTCGGGTCATGCTACTGACTGACCAACTCAGGCGGAATGGCTAGTTCGCAGAGGACTCTTCGAATAATTCGAAGGCATCGAGTCCCCGGCAGACATGTGGGCATTCGACGTTCGGTGCAGTCTCCTTCGTGTTGGAGCTGGTTCAGCAGAAAGCAATCAACGTCGTCGTGCCTCGGCGCTCTTTTTCACCATCGTGCATGTGGTGCCCCTGCAGCTGCTGGCCTATCACACGGCGGTAGCGCGTGGCACGGATGTCGATAAGCCAAGGAACCTGGCTAAATCGGTGACAGTGGAGTAGGGCTGCGGGATATTAAAATCCCAGCCACGCCGAATTGCAGATCCTTTACGGAGCCCCTCTCGGCGTTACTTCGCATCCCTTCACCACTGGCGCATCCAGCGAGGAATTTCACGACGTTCTATCGGTTGAGATTCCTGGTTCTGGCTAAGTTCTTACTCAGTGCTGGCCGCAGGGTCCATGAGTCCCCTTTGATCTAGTTCAGACATGGCGAACGCTGGTCGCTATCAATCGCATATTGATGGTCTTCGGGCCATCGCTGTCATCGCCGTTATCGCTAATCACCTGAATCCAGCCTGGATGCCGGCCGGATATTTGGGTGTTGATATGTTCTTTGTCATATCGGGCTACGTGATTTCGATTTCCCTGTGGGAGAAGTCGCATTGGAAGTTAGGCGACTTTCTGCTGGATTTCTATCGGCGGCGGGCCAGGCGCCTGGTACCTGCCTTGGCCTTCATGGTTCTTGTGGCTGGCACCTTTGTGTGCCTGTTGGTCCCCGAGCCCATGGAAAACCTGAAGACAGGTGTTGCAGCACTGTTCGGGATTTCCAACTTTGTTCTCTATGCCAGAGCGTCAGATTATTTTGCCACTGCGATCCAGGCCAACATATTTGCGCACACCTGGTCATTAGGAGTTGAAGAGCAGTTTTATCTGATCTATCCGCTGGTGTTCTGGCTGGCGATGAGGTGTAAAGATAGACAGAGGGCTGTTTTAATTTTAGTGGGAGGGTTGAGCGCAACATCACTCCTGGCGTTCCTGTGGCTCTACGGGTCGGATCCTGGCAAGATGTATTTCCTGTCTCCATTGAGGTTTTGGGAGATGGGGGCTGGGGCATTGGCGTTCTTCATTGAAAAGCATACTGGCATTACAAGCCGCGCAAGATGGATTTCGCCATCTGCCGGTGTGGCGACCATCGCATTGGTTTATCTGCTTTTCAGCCCATTCAAGCATGCCACTCTGATGGTTGTCATGGTGGTTATCCTCGCCGCATGGGTAGTAGTCACCGCAAAAATAAACTTGATATTGGCTGGATTGTTAAACACCCGGCTTATTCAACGCATAGGGCTGGCATCGTATTCCCTCTACTTGTGGCATTGGGTTTTCATAGTACTGGCGCGCTGGACGTTCGGACTCAGTGCGTGGACCTCACTGTACGTTCTTCTTGCAACGTTTATATTTGCGGAAATTTCCTATCGATTCGTTGAATCACCTTTCCGGCACAGCAGAAACCTGAGTCCACTCATTGCAGGCTTATCGATGAACGCTCTGGTCGCATTGACCTTGGTGTTGGGAGCGCCTTACTTCAAGCCTGTTTTCTTGAAACTGGAAGGCGAAGTCCTGCAATCGCCCCAAGCTTTTCTGGATAAAGAGGGTTTCGAGTTCAAGGAAACCTGTATCGTGGATGGTGAGAAACGCCTGCTAAAGAACGACACCTTTGAAAAGTGCACACTCAAACCCATATCAAGTCATTTGCCCACCATCTGGCTGATGGGTGACAGCCATGCGGGCCATCTGCAAGCCATGCTTTGGGATCTGCATGAAGAAACGGGCGTGGGTGTGCATCTCATTGAAACACCGGGAAAATATTTTCCTTTGGTAGGAGGCGAATTTGAACCGCGAGAAAAAATCTTCCAAAGAGTGAAGGCAGCGATGCGCCCCCATGATATTTTCATGGTCTCAAGAATATATCTTGAACGGTATGGTGACGGTGTTGCCGACGATCTGGATTATTGGGTCGAGGAAGTGGAGGAGCTGGCAGAAGAATTGAATGAAAAAGGGGTGAATCTAGTGGTGTCCGGGCCACCGCCAATTTTCAATTTCGAATACAAATCCAGCTGCGCGAGTGTGCTTTTTCCCAAAGACAATTGCTCTGTACCACGTGAACAACTAGCCAATCGTGTCAATAAAGTGGAGGAGGTTCTGAGTCAGTCTGCTCAAGAACACCCCAACATGTATGTTTTTTCGAGCTTCAGTTTCATCTGTCCACCGAATCAGAAGTGGTGCAGTCCGGTGGATGGCGATATGTTCATGTACCGAGACAAAGATCACTTGAATGTCTACGGGGCGAGCAAGTTAACCGCGGGGTTTGAGGATTTCCTTGCCAAGAAGAGATTGCTGCCGTGAGTCGCAGCCAAAAGTCATGCATGAAACGAACCCCGCTGCGCTGAACTCCAACATCTTGACTAGCAATGCATCGTGAACTAACAACGCCTCGTCTCTTGCTTCGCCAATGGAGCGAGAGCGACTTCGAGCCTTTCAGCGCGCTGAATGCCGACGAAGAGGTGATGAAATACTTTACGTCGCCGCTCAGTCTGCAGGAGAGCCATCAGATGGCAGAACGCTGCCAAAGCCTGATTGCCGAAAGAGGTTGGGGATTATGGGCGGCCGAGGAGAAGAACTCGGGTTTATTTATAGGCTTCATCGGTTTGCACATACCGGCCGCAGCTTTGCCCTTTTCTCCATGCATAGAAGTGGGCTGGCGCTTGGCGAAAGAGCATTGGGGGGAAGGCCTTGCAACTGAAGGTGCCAGAGCCTGCCTACAGTTCGCGTTCGATGAACTGAAAGCGCCAGAAGTGGTTTCCTTCACCTCCATCCATAACCATCGGTCCGAGGCCGTGATGCAGCGCCTGGGTATGGCACGGGACAAGGAGACGTTTTTCCATCCCGCCATCGAGAAGGATCACCGACTGTCTGAGCACTGTCTCTACAGGATTCAGTCGATATTCGCCAGACACACCAGCTTAGTATGAAGCAGCCGACGTCCTGGATCTACGCTCTTTATTTCGCTCAAAGAGCTTGACCCTCTCGTTACGGCAGGGTCTAGGATGCCTTCTACTTTGAAGGGACGGCATGTTTTTGAAGATTGGCGAACTCGCTCGGCGTACCGGACTGACAGTGCGCGCCCTGCGGCATTACGACGACATCGCCCTATTGGTGCCGTCTGAAAGGTCTAGTGGCGGCTATCGTCTGTACGGCCGGAAAGATGTGGCCCGGCTTTACCGCATTCAGGCGCTGCGGCGACTTGGGTTGTCTCTTGCTGAGATACACGGTTTGCTCGACAACGCGGCCGGCGCGATTTCGGAAGTCGTGGCCCAGCAGGTAGCGCAACTCGACCGGGATATCGAGCAGGCTTCAATGCTGCGCGCGCACTTGCTCACAGTGCAGAACCAGTTGCGGGCCAGTGAAGAACCGGGAATCAACGACTGGCTCCTGGCGCTTGAAAGCATGGTCGCGGGCTCGAAATACCTCAGCGACGACGAGCAGCGCACGCTCAAGACGCAGCGCGAGGGCTTCGCGGATGCCGTGGCACCGGAGCGTGCCGAGTTGTTGGCATTGTTGCAGCGCTTGATTGCGGCCGGTGTCTCCCCTGAGAACCCGCAGGCACAGATTTTGGCCCAGCGATGGATAGAGCTATTGCTCGAAGAAGCTGGTGGCGACGAAGGCTTGTTGATGAAGCTCTACACCATGCACTGGAACGAGCCGTCACTTCACGCGTTGACGGGAGTGGACCGCACGGGCATTCGGTACATCTCGCACGCGATGGCCTTCGCGCGCCTGCAGCTCTACGCTCCCTACTGCAGTGCAGAAGACATGGCCACATTGCGCCAGCACTACGTGGCGCAGACCGATGCATGGCCACCGCTCATTGCCGAGGCGCGGCAACAGATGCTGGCGGGGGCTCCCTCCAATGGTGTCGCCATGCGCGCGCTGGCGCTGCGTTGGCAGGCGCTCTCGCTGGCCAAGGCCGGCGGCGACGTCGCGTTGCACGCGAAGCTGCAAAGTGCATTCCACCGCGACGCAGCTCTGCGGGCAGGCTCTGGCATCGACGAGGCATTGGCCGCCTATGTCAGGCAAGCCATCGCCCACCTGGACGACGAGTCTATTTCCTGAACAAGCCCGAAAAATCATCCCCGTGAACACCTCCATGCAGACTAACCCTCACTTTTTTGATGGCAACTACGCGTCTCTCACTGAGGAGCATGACATCCCGGCGCTTCACATCGAAGGCACGCTGCCTCCGGAGCTTTCCGGTAGCTTGTTCCGCGTCGGTCCAAACCCGCAGTACGCGCCGCGCGACAACAGCTACCACTGGTTCTCTGGCGACGGCATGGTGCATGCTTTTCATATCGGCCAGGGCAGGGTGTCGTACAGCAACCGCTGGGCGCGCACGCCGAAATGGCAGCTTGAGCATGCAGCTGGACGCGCGCTCTTCGGCACCTTTGGCAACCCGGCCACCAGCGACCCGCGGGCGGAAGGCCAAAACGGCGGAACAGCCAACACCAATATGCTGTGGCATGGCGAGCGCCTGTTCGCGCTGGAAGAGTCGCATCAACCTTTTGAGCTAGACCCCCATTCACTGGCGTCCAAAGGTCACCAAAGCTTCGGTGACCGCGTGACTTCGCGTTTCACCGCACACCCGAAAGTCGACCCCGAGAGTGGTGTCCTGCATTTCTTTGCCTACTCGCCCGACGGCCCTTGCTCGCCGACCATGCACTATGGCGTGATGGATCAGGATTGCGAGGTCACGCGGCTTGAGTCATTCACATCGCCGTATGCCAGCATGGCGCACGACTTCATGGTGACGCGTGGGTATGTGCTTTTTCCTGTCACGCCGCTGACGCTCAGCGTAGAACGGGCCATGCGCGGCAAGCCACTGCTGGCCTGGGAGACGGGCCTGCGAACCCACGTTGGCGTGATGCCGCACGGCGGTGGGGTGGACACACTGCGCTGGTTTGACGCCGACGCCTGCCACGTGTTTCATGTGATGAATGCCTGGGACGATGGCAACACCATCGTGGCCTACGTGATGCAGTCGGACACGGCGCCCGGCCTGCCTGATGCTGAAGGTCAGCCCGGAGACCCCGCTGCCATGGCCGCGCGGCTTTGCCGCTGGACCTTCAATCTGGGCAGCGCCGACACTGGATTCCAGCGTGAATACCTGGACGACCTGGCAGCGGAGTTTCCCCGCATTGACGAGCGCTACGCGGGCCGGCGTAACCGCTACGGTTTCTATACCTGTCATAGGACATCACGCGCGCGGGATGACTCGGAAAGCGTGCTCTACGACAGCCTGGCCCGTTTCGACTTTGATACACGAAAACGCAGTATGTACACCTTGCCTCTGGGAGACGTGGTGTCCGAGCCGGTTTTTGTACCGCGCTCCACCAGCGCAGCCGAAGGTGACGGTTGGCTGCTTGCCGTGGCATGGCGTGACAAGGAACAACGCAGTGACCTGCTGGTCTTCGATGCCGTGGACCTGGCCGCGGGACCTGTTGCAGTCGCAGGTTTGCCGCACCGCGTGCCGTTCGGCTTTCATGGGACCTGGAGACCGGGTCTGTAAAGCACCACTGCCTGCGCTAGGCGCGGGCCAACAAGTTGTTTGCGCGCGGCTTAAAAAATTCGGTGTACTGTCAGGCATCGCCCCGAAGCATTTTGAAACATAGGCAGGCCTATTAAGCTCACAAGCTATCCGTGAATCGCCAACCGGCCTCCTATGATGCTAAAGATGACCTGGATCCACCGTTGCGCGCTTGCCCTAGCTTTCCTGTCCTGCCTGGCGCTGCCCACGGTTCAGGCTCAGCCGGCCGCCTCCGCGGCTTCGGCGCCGGTCGTATCGGTTGCCCCAACTTTGGCAACTGACGCACCTTTGCCCGATGTCGAATCCTTGCGTAACCAGTTCGAACGGTTGCCTGCGACGGCGGTAGGCAACGAAGCCGTGAGCGCCCTGCTGAGCAGCTACGCGGCATTGAACTCAGACGCGACCCGCATCATTGCTGCGCGCTCGGGTGAGTTGAAGGATCTGAATGCACGACTTGGTGAACTGGGCGCGGCCCCGGTCGCCGGGTCTACTGAAGACCCCGACATCAAGCGGCAACGCCTCACGCTGACCCGAGATCGCAACGCGGTGGACGCAGATATCAAGCTGGCACGCCTGATCGTGGTTGACACCCAGCAGCGCAGCGAGGCACTGCGCGCCCGCGAGCGCGATCTGTTTGCCGCGCAATTAACTGATCGCGCTTCGTCGCCATTAGGAAGTGCATTCTGGAGTGAATTGAGTCAGGCCTGGCCGGGCGACCGCTCCCGGCTGGAGCCGTTGGCCGATGAGCTGCAGGCCGCTGGCACCCGCTTGGCAACTCCGGAGCATCGCGGTGCGGTGCTGCTGGCTTTGGCACTTGCGCTGCTGGCAATTACCGTGGGTGACTTGCTTGCTGAACGCGGCCTTGCCCGTCTGGCGCGGCGCTTTCTGCCGGGCGGCCGACTGCGGCGTTCGTTGCTGGTCATCTCCATCGTCGCCGTTAACATGGTGGTGGTGGCGCTCGCCCTGCAGGGCTTTCTGCAGACAATTCAGGAGCGCGCTGGCTTCGGTCCGTTGTCGGGCAAGCTGGTGGCGCTGGTCGATGACTCGGTGCTCTATATTGTCTTCGTGACCAGCTTGGGTCGAGCGCTTCTTGCCAACGCCCGCCCTTCCTGGCGCCTGCCGCCTCTCTCCGATGCACAGGCGCTGAGACTCAGCGCCTTCCCCTGGTTGGTGGCGATGGTTGGCGTGATGGTCTGGGTGCCCACCCAGGTGGCAACCATTGTCCAGCTCAGTACGGCTGCAGTACATGCCAGCCAAGCCACCACGGCGATCGCGTTGGTGCTGCTGATTGCCGCTACGCTGAAGCGCCTGCACATGCCCGAGCAGCCCAAAGAGAACGCGGCTGAGCCATCGGGACCACGCCCGCTCTGGCAAGGTTTGCTGCTGGGCCTGGTTGCATTGGCGCTGGTAGGCGTCGTGCTTCTGGTTGCCATCGGCTATATGAGCGTAGCCAGCTTGCTCGCTATGCAACTGGCCTGGGCGGGGCTGGTGGGCATTAGCTTCTACGTGTTGTTCAAGTTCGCCGATGACCTCTTCATGGCGATCGTGTCCTCGCGCAGCAGTGTCGGGCAGCGCCTGCAAAAGAGCTTCGGTTTTGCGCCGGCTACGTTAGATCAGGCCGCGGTGGTGCTGTCGGCGCTGTCGCGTGTGCTGCTGTTTCTGTACATGTTGATCGCGCTGGGAACGCAACTGGGCACGCGACCGGATGAAGTGCTCCAGCGCAGTGACCGCATCAGTGCGGGTCTCACGATCGGCGAGTTTCAAATCAAACCGGCCGCTATCTTCAGTGCTCTGGCCGTGCTGATTGGTGGCTTCGTGGCACTGCGAGTGTTTCAGCGCTGGATGCGCGAGCGCTATCTGCCCACCACCACCATGGAGCCGGGAATGCAGAGTTCCCTGTCTACGCTGCTGAATTACGCTGGCGTGGTGTTGGTGGTGGCCGCCGGGATGTCGGCCATGGGTATAGGGATCAATCGCATTGCCTGGATTGCCAGCGCGTTGTCGGTAGGCATTGGCTTTGGTCTGCAGGCCATCGTGCAGAACTTCATCTCGGGGTTGATTCTGTTGGCAGAAAGGCCCGTGAAGGTGGGCGACTGGGTGATTCTGGGCACGACGGAAGGTGACATCAAGCGAATCAACGTGCGCGCCACGGAGATACAACTTGGAGACCGCTCCACGGTGATCGTGCCGAATTCTGAGTTCATCACCAAGACTGTGCGCAACATGACACTGACGAGCACAGAAGGTCGCGTACTCATTCGTCTGCCCATGCCGTTGGCGACCGACGCGAAGCTGGTGCGAGAGCTGATGCTGGCCGCCTGCCGCGCCCACCCCGGCGTGCTGGAAGCTCCTGAGCCCTCCCTGAGCCTGGAAGGCATAGAGAACGGAAGCTTGATTTTTCAGGCCATCGCCTACGTGGCCAGTCCACGCATGGCCAGTGGCGTGCGCAGCGACCTGCTGTTCACCATACTGGATGACTTCAAGAACGCCAACTTGCCCCTGGCCGTGCCCACCATGATGATGGCCAGCCCGCCAGCAACGCCTGCCGGAGGTTCAGACGCTTCACGATGAGCGCGAAAGTCGGTCTGTGCGCCATCAGCTCACCGTGTGACCTATCGATGGCGCTCCCCCGGTTCATTCAGGTGTCTCGTGATCAATGGTTGCGTGCGCCCTGCCGCTTTGCGAAGAACGCTTGAACCAATACTTCCCTTTCCGGGCTGGCCAGGCAGCGAAGGAAGGAGCTCAATTCGAAATCCATTCCAACATCAAATGGATCTTCGATGGCACGGGCAATCGACTCCAATGCCAGTGTGGGTGCCAAGGCGCCAGCGATTTGCTGCTCCAGTTGGGAACGTACCGCATTCAATTGAGCACGAGAGGCGGTTACATCGTCCAGGGCCGTCGCATCGCGTGTCCGGCGCAACGGAGCGCGGGTACGCACCAGTGAATGCGCGAGGCTGAGGGCTGCAGCGACCTCGGCGCCATCTTTAACGACTTGGTCAACCAAGCCTATATCCAAAGCTTGTTTGGCGCTCAGGAACTCCCCGGTGACAACCATTCTCGCAGCGATGGATGCCCCCACAAGGCGTGGAAGGCGCTGTGTGCCGCCGCCGCCAGGAATCAAGCCCAGTTTGACCTCTGGCAAACCGAGCCTGGCCGTCTGCCCGGCGATGCGGTAGTGCGCTCCCAATGCCAACTCAAGGCCGCCGCCCAACGCAGCGCCATGAATGGCGGCCACGACTGGCTTGCCCCCGGCGTCGAGTAGATTCGCGAGAGCAGCCGTCCAAGGCTGCTCTCTCAGCTTGTTGAACTCCCTTATATCCGCTCCCGCGCAGAAGAATCGGCCTTCGCCGCATAAGACGATCGCGGATATGGCAGGGTCATTCAATGCGGAGGTGAGCTGGGCATGAAGCGCCTGTCTCAAGCCGTTGGACAGGGCGTTCACTGGCGCGTTGTCCAACTTCAGGATCGCCAGAGCGCCCTGAGTGGCGCGGTGAACGAGATGGGTAGGTTCGGTCACTTCTGCGTACTCCGAGCGCAGTGCATTCGGTTTCATACAGCGAATACAGGATGCGTATGAATGGTTGAATGCTACATTTTTGGAATCTTGAATTCCTTGACCAGCAGGCTTTCGCGTTTGATTTCATTTTCCTGGAACTTGCGAAGCGCAGCTGCGTCGCCAAGGAATGCACTGAAATTGTTCTTGTCGAGATACTCCTTGCTTTCGGCATCGCTATAGACTTTGAGCAGGGTTTGCTCTAACGTGCTGCGCACAGACGCTGGAGTACCCTTGGGCGCAAAGACTGCCCACCAGGCCACTTGGAAAAAATCCTTGTAGCCGAGCTCTTGCAGAGTGGGGGTGTTGGGTTCGTTAGGCATGCGCTTCTCGGCGGTTACAGCCAGCAGACGGATCTTCCCGGCTTGCACGAGCGGTGTCGCCGCACTGAGTTCGACGATGGAGAAGTCCACCTGACCACCGGCCAGGTCCGCAATTGCCGGAGCTGAACCCTTGTACGACACCTGCGTTGCTTTCCCTCCGGCGATGGACAGAAGCCACTCCGTGGCAATGTTATAGGTCGCGCTGCCGCTGGCGTAGTTCAACTTGCCCGGGTTGCTCTTGGTTTCGTTGAGTAGTTCAGTCGCGGTCTTGAAGCGTGAATTGGAGGGCACAAAAAGACCCATTGGGGAATAGGCGACACGTGCTACGGGTTGCAGGTCAACCAAAGGGTCGTAGGGCAGCTTCTCGTACAAGGCGACGTTCGTCGACACGGGACCATTGGCTGCCCACAGAAGTGTGTAGCCATCGGCGGGGGAGTTGATCACGGCTTGTACAGCAATGATGGCATTGCCGCCGGCGCGGTTCTCGACCACCACAGGCTGTTTGAGTGCTGTCTCAAGGCGGCGCGCGGTGTACCTGGCCACCGTATCGGTGCCGGAGCCCGGCGGGTACGGAACGATCAGCTTGATGGGTTTCTCAGGAAAGGTTGGTTGTGCGGGCGCGACAAGGCTCGTCGCGGCAAGGGCAAATCCGAATAGCAATGTTTTTAGAGCTGACACGTTGTCTCCTTGGTTGGTAAATTGGGCGGGATGGGGCGGTTGAATCAGGGGTGAAGGGCGCTTCTACCGATGACGCTTTGCGTGGAGAGCGCGCTCAGCGCTTCCTGGAAGTCGGCCAGCGCGTAGGCTTTGTGGGTGCGTGGGCGTAGATCTCCTGCCGCGACCCATCCGAGCAATTCGGCGAAGGCAGCTCTCACTTTGGCTTCTGTCGAAGCTGGCGGCGACTGGCGGCCCCAGCCCATGTAGTAGCCCCAGTAGATGCCGATGACGGTGATGTTCTTGACCAGGAGAATGTTGGCCGGAACGGAGGGAATGGTTCCGCCCGCGAAGCCCATGGGAATGATTCGTCCGTCCGGTGCAATGCATCTCAGTGACTCGTCGAAGGTGCCGCCTCCGACAGGGTCGAAAATGACGTCACCACCTCGGCCGTCTGTTGCGGCGAGCACTGCATCCCGAAATCCGCCTTGTTTGTAGTTGATCAGCACGTCAGCGCCGTGCTCCTCTGCTACGCGAAGCTTGGGTTCGGTGCTTGAACTCGCAATAACGCGAGCGCCCAGTTTCTTGCCGATTTCGATAGCCGCAAGTCCACTACCTCCCGCGGCGCCGTGGACGAGCAGCGTTTCCTGCGGCTGAAGCTGTGCGCGCCACTTCAGGGCGCCGTAGGCTGTGGCGTAGATCGTCGGAAAATGCACGGCGGCGTCGAAATCCACCGCCGCCGGGAGTGCAAAAACGTTGTGCTGCGGGGCAACCACCTCTTCGGCGAATCCCCCATGCCGAACTCCGGCAACGACCCGATCCCCGGGTTTGAACAGAGTGACTGCAGGCCCACATTCCAGCACGACGCCGGCCACCTCGGTGCCCGGCGTGAAAGGTGGCTCCCAGCGGTTCTGATGTTTACCTTCAATCACAAGGAGATTGGCGAAGCTCACGCCCGACGATCGAACTCGAATCCGGATACCGTCCTCGGTCAACGTTGGGGAAGCAACCTCGCTGATCTGCGCATTTTGCAGCCCGAACTGTCGCACTACGACCGCTTTCATCTGAGCGCTCCATGACGCCCGCGTCCGGACGCAAATTGTGCGGCGCCCGCACCCGCCTCGAGAGTTTTGGCTTCGGCTGCGAACGTGTCCTCTGCAATCAGTGCGGAAGAGAGGTCCATGCCCTCTTGATGGTAGGCCGACATGCGATCAGATCGCATCGCAACCTGCGGGAATTCACACATCATCTGGGCCAGGGATTGCGCCTCTGCGCGCGAACAGCCGTCTTCGACAACGCGATTGGCCAGCCCCATGGCAAGCGCCTCTTCGGCACCTACTTTGCGTGCTGTCAGCAACATGTCGAGCGCGCGACTGAGTCCAATCAGGCGTGGAAGCCGCACTGTGGTTCCGTCGCTCATGGGAACACCCCAGCGGCGCGAGAGCACGGCGAATGTGGCAGATGCCTCGACGACACGCAGATCGCACCAAAGCGCAATGCCCAGTCCCCCAGCACATGCATACCCTGCAATCGCCGCGATGACGGGTTTGGCGAGAGGGCGAGACAGCGGGCCGTGCTCGCCAGCCCAGGCGTCATACACGGTACCCGCAGCCAATTCCTTCAAATCTGCGCCGGCGCAGAAAGCCCCGCCTGCGCCGCAAAGCACGGCGACGCGCGCACTCTCATCCAGTTCGAAGGTACGCAGCGCGACGCCCAGTGCTTCTGTCGTCTCCAGGTCGAGGGCATTTCGTACTTCTGGCCGGTTGATGATGATCGTCGTCACCGCACCGTCTTTTTCGATCAGGATCTTGGAGCTCATGAGACCGCCTTGAGGTTGCGTTCCGGCAGAAATGCGTGCAGCGCGAAACGACCGATTTCCTCGGCGAGTTTCAGGCGCTGCGCCTGCGTCTCACCTTCTCTGGGGTGGTACCAGCGAGAGGTCCAGTTCAGTGCACCCAGGAGGGCCTTGACCGCAATCCTGGGATCGACCTTCCGAAAGTCCCCAGACTCCACGCCGGCCTGGATCACTTCGAGATAGAGTTTCTCGTTGCTGTCTCGCAAAGCAACCACACTTACTATTTCCCGTCGCTCTTCTTCCGTGGTTCGACTGCCCAGTTGCATCTCCAGCCCTTGCGCCGCGACACGCAGGTAGTGGAGATGCTCCATCACCAGCAAAGTGTGGGCAATGGACATCTGCTCTAACCGTTGGCGAGGTGTGCCTGGTCCCGTTGCAATGCCCGCAATAGCCTGGCGGGTGAGTTCCATGGCGCGCCGTTGCACGGCGAAGAACAGGTTGGTTTTGCTGCGGAAGTGGTAGTAGATGATTCCCTTGGAAGCGGAGCCATAGTTGTCGCTGATGTCATCGAGCGACGTGAGTGCGAAGCCCTGTTTCATAAAAACAGCAGCTGCCGCATCCAGGATGCCTTGTTGCTTCTCGTCTCCGGCGGGTGTGCCGATCTCTCGTTTGCGTCCCACGCTGTACTCCAAATTTTGGGGGCTGAGCTGCCTGTTGCAAAGAATTGCTGGCGCAACAGATTTTTGTGCGCTAAAGTAATGCTACTACGTAGTAGTATAAAAAGTCCAGCATTTATTCAATACGGCAAATGACTCCTGACAACGATCCGCTGACGTCTCTCGACTGGCCCTTCCTGGAGCCAAAGCATCGGCTCCTTGCCCAGGAGCTGGAGACTTGGGCGCACAAGTTGCGCATTCCGCAACTTGAAGATCGGCAACCTTCGCGCGAGACCGTAGACAGCGTATGCAGGCAATTGGTCAAGGCGCTGGGTGACGCGGGTTTTCTGCGCCTTTGTGTAGATCTGGGCGATGGTTCGGAGTCCCCTTTAGACACTCGCTCGATCTGCGTTGCCCGCGAAATCCTCGCCCGGCACCATGCCCTCATGGACTTTGCCTTTGCAATGCAGGGACTGGGTTCGGGCGCCATCTCTCTCGTTGGAACTGCTGAACAACGGCGCCTGTACTTAAAAGACGTCGCAGCAGGAAAGCTCATCGCCGCATTCGCGTTGTCTGAGCCTTCCGCAGGATCCGACGTCGGAGCCATGCAGTGCACGGCGGAGCGCAGCGGCGAGCACTTTGTACTCAATGGTGAGAAAACCTGGATTTCCAACGGAGGTATCGCTGACTTCTATGTGGTCTTTGCCCGGATTCCGGGTAGCCAGCGATCCAGTGGAATTTCAGCGTTCATCGTCGATGCACAGACCCCGGGGCTCGAGGTCGCTGAACGCCTCGACGTCATTTCTCCACATCCTCTAGCGCGTCTCAGGTTCAAGAATTGCCAAGTGCCCAAGGCCCAGTTGCTGGGAGACGAGGGGAGCGGCTTCAAGCTGGCCATGCAGACCCTGGACATCTTTCGAACCTCAGTGGCGGCTGCGGCACTCGGCTTCGCTCGCAGCGCCATGCATGAAGCGGTTGGCCGAGCCAACTCGAGGCAAATCTTCGGCTCGACCCTGGGTTCGCTACAACTGGTTCAGTCCAAGATTGCACAGATGGCCTGCTCAGTGGATTCTTCGGCCCTTCAGGTCTACCGGGCTGCCTGGTCGAAAGACCAGGGAAGGCGCGTCACGCGAGAGGCGGCAATGGCTAAACTCATTGCCACCGAATCCGCCCAGGTCGTCATCGATCAGGCAGTGCAGATATTCGGAGGCGAGGGCGTCAAGGTGGGCTCCAAGGTCGAGCAGCTCTACAGGGACATCCGCGCACTTCGCATTTATGAAGGAGCTACGGAAGTGCAAGAAATCATCATCGGCACCGACGTGCTCAAGGCCGCCCAGCGCGCAAGTCAATCTTCTGCATTGGAGGTGCGAGCATGAGCGGCCCATTGACAGGCATCGTGGTGATCGATGCGTCGAACTTTGTGTTTGGCCCGGTCTCGACCCAATTGCTGGGTGACATGGGCGCAGATGTCATCAAGGTGGAGCCGCCCGAAGGAGATCCAACACGGGGAATCGGAGCCGGTAGAACAAAAGGCATGGGTTCGTTTTTTCTGAACCTGAACAGAAACAAGCGGAGTGTGGTCCTTGATCTCAAGTCGCCGGAAGGAGCCAGATCATTGCGCAAGCTGTTCGCGACGGCAGACGTCTTCGTTCACAACATGCGAAGCTCAGCGCTGCAAAAGTTGGGATTGACCTTTGAAGCATTGCATGCGGAGTTTCCCCGGCTTATTCACGCCTCGGCGCAGGGTTTTGGCGCGGGCGGCCCGTACTTCGACCGACCTGCATACGACGATGTCATACAAGGGCTGAGCGGTATAGCGGGTCTCAATGCCGCAGCCTTCGGGCAACCGGCGTACGCCCCCATGCTGCTGACAGACAAGCTGTGTGGCGTCTATCTCGCGCAGGCCATCACCGCCGCACTACTCTACCGGGAGCGCGAAGGCGTTGCGCAGAAGGTGGAAGTCCCCATGCTGGAGACTATGGCCTCGTTCAATCTGCTTGATCACCTGGCTGACGGCGTTCTGCAGCCGGAGCCTGGAGAGGCTACGAGTTGGAAGGGCTATGCCCGGGTATTCAATCCCAGCCATCGGCCACTTCACACCAAGGACGGGTATATCAGCATCATTGCCAATACGGATTCTCAATGGCGAAGGCTATTCCAGCTCATAGAAAAACCCGAGCTCTCGGATGACAAGCGATTCACGACCATAGGCGACCGCATGAAGCACGTCGGGGAGCTTTACACGCTCGTTGAGGAGGCACTGAGCGAGGGGACATCCGAAGAGTGGCTAGCAAAGCTCAGCGCAGTCGATGTGCCTTGTGGGCCGATCCACGACCTGAATGCCCTGCGCATGGATCCTCATCTTGCTCAGACCGGGTTCTTTCGCACCTTCCCGCATCCAAGCGAGGGAAATCTGGTCATGCCTGCACCTCCGATCGGCTTTTCTGCCTCACCAGCTTCGGTTCGCCTTGGACCGCCGAGACTCGGGGAACACAACGCAGAGATCAATCACTCAGCCGAAGTGCCTGCTAAGAAGACTGGAGAAAAGCCTTGACCGGCGAAGTTACTGCGCGTGCGGCCCCCAACTTGGACCTACTCAAGGCGAGAAATTTTCCGCCGGTGAGTCAGACTTTCGGCGAGCGCGATTGCATTCTCTATGCCTTGGGCCTTGGGATAGGAAACGATCCGTGCAACGTGGAGCAACTGCGATTCGTGCAGGGCACGAGGATTTCAGTACTGCCCACCATCGCCGCAGTACTGGCAAGCCCTGGTGAATGGATGCGGGATCCGTCTCTTGGGATCAAATGGGAACGCTTGGTCGCGCTTTCGCATCACCTGGAAATCCGTCGCCCCATCCCATCGGCGGGGACGGTCCATTCGCACGTGAAGGTCACCGATGTTTTCGACCGCGGGGAAAATCGTGGCGCGTTGATCCACTGGCAGCGGGAGTTGATCGATGCATCAACCCAAGAGTGCCTGGCAATCCTCAAAGGGCTGGCGCTTGCGCGCGAAAACGGCGGTTTTGGTGGACATGCACCACCTGTGGCCAAGCGCGAACCCGAACCAGCTGGGCCGCCGCAGGTCTGCTTTCGATGGAGCACGTTGCAGATGCAGGCGCTGATCTATCGCTTGTCCGGCGACCTCAATCCTTTGCACTCAGATCCTGAGGTTGCAAAGGCGGCCGGGTTCGAAAAGCCCATTCTCCATGGTCTGTGCAGCCTGGGCGTGGCTTGCTTCGCAATAGTGTCCAAAGTGTGCCGCGGCGATACGTCCGCACTCAAAGAGATATCCGCCCGCTACACGGGCGTGGTTTACCCGGGTGAGACCCTGGAAGTTCAGATCTGGCATGAAGGTCCGAACGTGCGCTTTCGTTGCCGCGTGGAAGAGCGAGATTCAGTGGTGCTGGAAGGTGGAACAGCGCAATGCCTCGTGTTGTAGTCGCGAAAGAAATTGCTTAGGTTTTTGAATATTTGGAGAAGAGCATGAGCTATCCCCTTAAAGGAATCACAGTCGTTGCAGTCGAGCAAGCAGCTGCTGCGCCCTATGCCTCAAGCCGTTTGGCTGATGCAGGCGCCAGGGTCATCAAGATCGAGCGACCCCAGGGTGACTTCGCACGAGGCTACGACAACGCAGTCAACGGCGATAGCACCTATTTCGTCTGGCTGAACCGGGGCAAGGAGTCGGTCGTCCTTGACTACACCAAGGAAGAAGACAGCGCCCTCTTGCAGCAAATCATCGCCGGCGCTGATGTGCTGATCCAGAACTTGGGCCCCGGGGCGGCGGCAAGAGCGGGATTTGGCTGGGAGGAAATGCGGCAACGCCATCCACGCCTTATTACATGCGACATCAGTGGCTACGGGGAAGGGGGCCCACGTTCGGACATGCGTGCATATGACTTGCTGGTACAAGCGGAGAGCGGTATCTGTTCAGTCACCGGCACGCCGGAGGCGCCGGGCCGCATTGGCATCTCGGCCTGTGACATTGGCACCGGCATGTATGCACACGCAGCCATTCTGGAGGCCTTGCTTGCACGAGAGCGAACAGGCGAGGGAAGCGCTATCCATTTGTCCTTGTTTGATGCCATGTGCGATTGGATGACAGTGCCGCTACTGCACTATGACTATGCCGGCACTGTATGGCCCAGGGTCGGCCTTGCTCATCCCACCATTGCTCCTTACGGTGCGTTCCCGGTGGGCGCAGAAGTAGGCCAATCGCGTGACGTCTTGATAGGCGTTCAAAACGACGGCGAGTGGAGCCGATTCGCAGCCAGGGTGCTCGAGCGGCCAGACCTGCTGGAACGCCCTGAGTTCGCCACCAACATGCTGAGAGTAAAGAACCGCGAGCAACTGGACGCCGAAATCAAGGTCGCGCTTGCGAAGATTTCCCCCGACGATCTATGCGTCAAGCTGCAGGCTGCGCAAGTAGCGTTTGCCGAGGTGAACGGAGTGAAGGAGCTGTCGTCGCACCCCCATCTGCGCAGGGCATCTGTATCGACCGTGCATGGGAATGCGGATATCGTGGCGCCCCCTGCCATCTTTCGGGGCGAGCCCAGGAAGCTGGGTCACGTTCCGAGCGTAGGGCAGCACAGCGCGGCCATTCGCGCTGAGTTCGGCGGACCGCAAAAACCATAGTGGTGGCGTCGCGGACCCATGTTTTGGCGAATCGATAAGTAAAAGGTTGTGGACGATGGACCTTGATGATTCCGCAGGCAGCCCCAAGGCTGCTCCCGAAGGATTTTCTGATTACCACGCCACAAGCGAATTCATGCGGCAGGTCGGCCCTGTCTATGCTCGTGTGGAGTCAGACAATACGGTTACTGTCGCCTTGTTTGTTCGGGCAAGCCACCTGAACTCCCATGCCGTTGCACACGGGGGCATGATTGCGACTGTCGTCGACAGTGCCCTGGGATTCAATGCATCGCGTATCGCTGGTGTGCCTACCGTCACGGCTAATCTGAGTATCACCTACCTTAGCGGGGCCAAGGAGGGGGATTGGCTAGAGCTTGCTGTACAGATCAATCGGTCCGGGCAGCGACTTGTTTTTCTCAGCTGCACAGGGCGCGTTGGCCACAAGACGATCGTCAAGGCTGACGCCGTCTTTGCTGTAAAAAAATAGACGGTAGTTGTCGGCTGGCCCTTCAGCATCTCGGTTCTTCGCGGTTTGAAAAAAGGTGCTGTGCGCCTGGTGCGCTCCCTCGAGTGCGGAGTCGATATCATGAGCTGAGCGTTGTCCAGGGTGAACCAAGCTTCTTGAATCGATCGCCATGCTAGAAATCGCGCTAGTGAACCTTGAATTAGCCCCCAGCTGGAGTGCGGCGGATCGTAGCTTTCTTGTCGAATACTCTGCCAATCCCAGGCTTGAGCGGGGGCACCTGTTACTGGATCCCATACCAGTCGATCCGTACGTCAAAACCTACTCTGTGGATGCCCATCAAGAGGCAGAGTGCCATGTTGCACTTGTTGATGGCAAGGTTGCAGGTGAGTTGCGATGCGGGCCGTATTGGAATGGTTACCTCTATGTGCACGACCTTGTCGTGGGGGTGGGTTATCGCCGGCAGGGGGTCGGAGAAGCCCTTGTAAGACACTCCATTCGAAGAGCCAACACCATGGCACTACAGGGCGTGATGTTGGAAACGCAAAATACCAACTGGCCTGCGTGCTGTCTCTATGAGCGCTGCGGCTTCCAACTTGGCGGTTTCGATAAACTTCTCTACAAGGCTCTGGAACCCAGCTCTACAGAGCTTGCCTTGTTCTGGTATTGGACCCCGAACTGATACATAGAGTGATTGGTCCGGCCTCGGACAACTGCCTTGGAGATGGCCGCTTCGTCATAGATGGTCATTCTCTCTGGACGGTGAGTGTTTTCGGCGTCAGGGAGGCCGCAAACCGCCGCCGGTAGTCGCGGGGCGCCACGCCCAGATGTCTGCGGAAGTTCACGCGCATCCGTTCCTCATCGCCAAAGCCACACAGCCTCGCAATCTGATCGATATTGCGGGTGGAATCTTCGAGCAGCCGTTTGGCTGCCTCAAGCCGGAATAGCTCCACCGCCTTGGCTGGTGTTCGCCCGGTCTTTTGTTTGTAGACCCGTGCAAAATTGCGTGGGCTCATGCGGGCCTGCTCGGCCAACTGCTCCACACCAAGGTCGCTGCGCTCAAGGTTGTCAGCGATCCAGAGGTTGAGTTCATCAAACATCGCTGCTGAGTCTTCGGTCTGGGACCGCAACATGCCGCTGAACTGCGACTGGCCACCCGGACGTTTGAGGTAGACCACCAGTTCACGTGCCACCTCCATCGCCACGTCGTGGCCGCAATCGGCCTCGACCAACGCCATCGCCAGATCGATGCCGGCGGTTACACCGGCCGAAGTCCACACTGCGCCCTGCTGCACGAAGATGGCATCGCGGTCGATCTGCACCGTTGGAAAGCGATCGCGCATCATGTCGAACAGCAACCAGTGTGTAGTGGCGCGCTTCTGATCGAGCAGGCCCGCGGAGGCCAACAGAAAAGCCCCACTGCACACAGATGCCGTGCGACGCGTCTTGACGGCTGCGCGTTTGAGCCACTGGACCAGCGGCGCCGCGTCTTCGAGCACCTGTGCCATGTGCGGCGAGCCGGGCACCACGAGTGTGTCCACGGTCGACGCACGATATTTCTCAAGCGCATCGGTCTGCAGCACCAAGCCTTCGGCGCTGCGCACCAAGCCGCCCCCCAAGCTGGCAGTGCAACGCTCGTAGCCCGGAAGGCCACGGGCTTGCATCGCCTTGCTTGCGCACCAGAACACGGTCTGCGCTCCGGTCAGGTCGAGCAGGCCGACCTCCGGGAAGGCGATGAACAGCACACGCTTCGGGCGAGTGCTGCGAGGAGATGGTCGGGGCGTCAACCTCGGCTTGGCGATCGTGTTTGGCAGTATTTCAGGGTTCTTTGTCATTTCAGCCAAATTGTTTCATATCTACCATCGACACATCAACACAAGGCATTGACCATGAAAATCGTCGTCATTGGAGGCACCGGCCTCATAGGAAGCAAAGTCATCACACTGTTGCGGCAACGTGGGCATGAGGCTGTGGCGGCCTCGCCCAACACAGGCGTCAACACCCTCACAGGTGAGGGCTTGGCCGCCGCACTAGCGGGCGCGCAGGTGGTTGTCGACGTGGCCAATTCACCCTCATTCGAAGACGCCGCCGTCATGAACTTCTTCCAGACCTCGGGCCGCAACCTGCTCGCTGCCGAGGTGGCTGCCGGCGTGCAGCATCATGTGGCGCTCTCGGTGGTGGGCACTGAGCGGTTGCAGGGCAGTGGCTACTTTCGCGCCAAACTCGTGCAGGAGCAGCTCATTGAAGCCTCCGGCCAGCCATACACCATCGTGCGGGCCACGCAGTTCATGGAGTTCCTGCCTGCGATCGCTCAGTCGGGCGTTGTTGGCGACGTCGTACGTTTGCCATCCGCGCACGTGCAGCCAATTGCTGCGCAGGACGTGGCCATCGCCGTAGCCGACTGCACATTGGGCGCACCGGTCAACGGCAAGGTCGAAGTCGGTGGTCCTGAGCGTGCTGGAATGGCGGCGATGGTCGAGCGTTACCTTCGTGTCACGGGCGACACGCGTGCCGTGGTGGCTGATCCTGCGGCGTTGTACTTCGGCCAGGAGATAGTCGATGCTTCGCTCACCACGGCTGCCGATGCCCGGATTGGCCCGACCAGCCTCGACGCCTGGTTGGCTACCCGATGAACGTCGGCCGCTCATACCGGCTGCGCGAGTTTTTCGTCTGGACTCGGCGCGAGATCTACCTGCTGCTGGCGTTGGCCATCGTGCCTGTCAGCCTCTACGAATTGGCGGGCTGGCACTGGTTGTCCATCCCGTGGACGGTGGTGGCGCTCATCGGTACGGCCACCGTGCTGATCGTGAGCTTCAACAACACCCAAACCTACGCGCGTACGGTAGAGGCGCAACAGGTCTGGACGGCGATCCGGAGCAGCAGCAAGGCCTGGGGTTTGATGAGCCGAGATTACGTGCGCAACCCGGACGCCACCCGCGAGCTTGTCAACCGGCACATCGCCTGGGTGACGGCGCTGCGCTACCAGATGCGAAGGCAGCGCGCCTGGGAAAGCACCTCCCGGAGCACCAATGCCGAATACCAGACGAATTACAGCGTGCCTGAACACGAAAGCCCTCTGGAGACCGAACTGGCCCGCTACATCCAGGGTGATGCGCTTGCTGCCGTGCTGGCCTCGCGCAGCAAGCCGACGCTGCTCATGTCACAGCAGAGCGAGGCGATCCGCAATATGTTCGCTCGCGGCGAAATCGTCATCAATTTCTTTATTGAGATGGAAAAAGGAATCAAGGAACTGCTCGATCACCAAGGCCGCAGCGAGCGGCTGAAGAACTTCCCCTATCCTCGGCAGTACGCCATCGTCAATGCCTTGTTCATCCGCTTGTTCTGCATTCTCTTGCCGTTCGGCTTGCTCAAGGAGTTCGATGCACTGCACCGGGTGTGGCTGGTGGTTCCGTTCAGTGTGCTGATCTCATGGATGTACACCTCGCTGCTACAGGTCGGCGAGAGCACCGAAAATCCGTTCGAAGGAGGCGCCAACGACGTTCCCATTGCACAGATTGCGCGAATGGTCGAAGTCGAACTGCGCACACTGCTAGGCGATGTCGACGTGCCACCTCTGCTGCAACCCAAGAACAACATCATTCTTTGATAGTAAGAGCGCGTCGGCAGGGTTTTGAACACAGTCCCTAGCCCTTTAGCTGTGAAGCCATGCCACCGTGCTGTGTTAGCTGGCTCATCGACAACATCCTCAAAGGCTTGCGCCGCTTTGGCTAACCTGCATTGGCGCGGCATCTGCTTGAAGTCCCTGCGGTTCACCGTGGGGCAACAAGCTGAGTCCGCAAGCGTCATGCAGTCGCTGCTGTCTCCCCAAGAGCCAAGGTCATGTGCTGGCCGTCGTAATACTGGCCATTCAAGAAAACAGCCTTTGGTTCTACACCGTAAGGGGTAAATCCAAAACCCTCGTACAAGGCCACGGCGGGCACATTCGGGATGTAGACCATCAAGTTGATTCTTTGGAGGGCGTTGTTCCTCCCATGCTCAATGGCCCGCCCCACAACCATGCGCGCGATCCCCTGGCCTCGATGGTTTGGTGCCACGAATGTCCCCCACAGCAAGGCCTTGTGCCTCGAAGACTCAAACCTGCTGGTCCAGGCGAGAGCAGCACAGCCTTGCAACACACCATCCACAAAAGCGCCGAACGCCGCATTGGGCGCTGGTGATGAGAGCTGATCCCGAAATCCTTCTAGAGGTCTTGTCAGTTCCTCGTCCATGCTGAGTCCCATAGGGACGGGGTTATCTGCCGTGACTGCCCGGCGCAAGGCGGAAAACTCTTCAGCGTCTTTCGCTTCCAGTGGTCGTATTTCCACTTTGCCCACAGCCTTGCTCCGTTCATTGTGATGGGGATGATTCTTTGGAAGAGCATGGTACCTACATGCAACCCAAGTTGAAAGGGTGCAGACCCATCAGGCCTGTAATCCTCAACGCAAACCGCAGCCAGGCATTGCGTCGTTGTACTGACTTTTGACTGACTTCATTTCGTCATATACGGCTCCTAGACTACGTTCGTCCGACAAGTAGCAGACTTTAAAAAGTACCCACAATGAGCAAACACATTACGAGCAATGCCGTCAGTAACGCAAGCGGCAACGAACCTTTCAGCAGCATTCTTGAAAAGACCTTGTCACGCCGCACACTCGCCCGGGGTGGTCTGGGAGCTGCGTTGGCAGTGCTGTCTGGCGTCAGCCTCAGCGCTTGTGGTGGCGGTGGTGATGATGACACGCCCACTCCTGATCCCAAGTTGACACTTGGCTTCCAATCCTTGCCTGTGTCGATGACTGATGGCTGCGTGGTTCCTGCTGGCTACATCGCTCACGTGCTGGCACCTTGGGGCACTCCTTTCGACGACAACGCAGCTCCCTGGGATCGCGGCGGCAATAACAGCTCCAACGACCTGCTCCACTCAGCGGGCATGCACCATGACGGCATGCATTACTTTCCTTTGGAAGGTAGCTCCACTGAAGGCTTGCTCGCCATCAACTATGAGTACATCGACGAGAAAGCGCTGCACCCCAATGGCCCCACCACGGTGGATGGCAAGCGGCCAGCAGAGGAAGTCCGCAAGGAAATCAATGCCCACGGCGCTGGTGTGATCCACATACGCAAGGCCGATGGCAAGTGGAACGTGGTCAAGAACTCCAGGTACAACCGTCGCTTCACTTCCGCCACGCCCATGAGCCTGGCTGGCCCGTTGCGTGGTACTGCCTCGGTCATAACGCCTTACTCGCCTAACGGCACGTTGGTACGGGGCACCAACAACAACTGCGGTAACGGCTTCACGCCTTGGGGTACCTACCTCACGGCCGAAGAGAACTGGTATGCATGCTTCGTCAACAAAGCGCCTGCAGCCGATCGTCCAAAGAGCCAGGTTCGCATGGAAATTCCTTCGACCTCTGGCCGCTACAAGTGGGAAACCGCTGCAGGCGACGCGACTGAGGTGCAAGGTGAGTTTGCGCGTTTCGACATCACGCCCACTGGCGCGGATGCCACCCAGGACTGGCGCAATGAAGCCAATGCTTTCGGCTACCTGGTTGAGATTGATCCTTACGACCCCACTAGCATTGCCACCAAGCGCACAGCGCTGGGCCGTTTCTCGCACGAGGGTGCCAACTACGCCAATCCGGTTGCAGGCAAGCCACTGGCTTTCTACAGTGGCGACGACAAGCGTTTCGAATACATCTACCGCTTTGTGTCCGAAGCCGTATGGGATCCTTCGGATGCCAATCGTACCAACCGCCTGGCCGTGGGCGCCAAGTACATGGACAAAGGCACGCTGTATGTGGCACGCTTTGGTGCCGATGGTTCAGGTGAGTGGTTGCCATTGAACGAATCTGCCAAGGGCAAAGATGGTCGTACCCTGCTGGAAGAGTTCGGTAGTCTGGAAGCCATTCTGCTCAACACACGCGGTGCTGCGGACTTCGTAGGCGCCACGCCTATGGACCGCCCTGAGTGGACCATGACGCATCCCGTCAATGGTGACGTCTACGTAACTCTCACCAACAACACCAGCCGCAATGCCGCTGCGGGTACCAATGCGCCCAACCCACGTTTGAACAACGCCAATGGACACATTGTGCGCTGGCACGACGAACCCAACTCGAACAAGTTCCGCTGGGACATTTTCGTGTTCGGCTCAAGCGCCGGCGCTGCCGCCGATGTCAACCGCTCTGGCCTGACCGCTGCCAACCAGTTTGCCAGCCCAGATGGTTTGGGCATCGACCCGCGCGGCATCATGTGGATTCTGACCGACAACGGTATTGACGGTGGCCGTAACAACGATGTGGCCAAGACTACCAACGACCAGATCCTGGCGGTCATTCCCGGCGCATTGGCAGATTCCACTGGCGTGGGCCCTGCCATCAACAAGGACAATCAGAGCGACCTGCGCCGCTTCTTCGTGGGCCCGAATGAAGCTGAGATCACTGGCTTTGCGTTCACACCGGACTTGAAGTCGGTGTTCGTCAACATCCAGCACCCAGTGAACTGGCCTGCCTACGATACGGAGGACGCGACCAAAGCGAATGCTGGCGACAAAGTGCGCCCGCGTTCCTCCACCGTGGTTATTCAGAAAGCTGACGGCAGCGCTATCGGCGTGTAATTCAGGCGCTCCTTCTGGAGCCGTGGCGAGCAGTCCGTTCACTCGAGCTGTCTCGTTGATCAAGGGCTACGCATGAATTGTGCGTAGCCCTTGATTCGTTCGGAAGGTGGTGGCAGATACGAACCCCGCGGCGACCAACCGAGTCCGGTGCTTTCAACGGCCCTGGAACTTGGGTGGGCGCTTCTCGGCAAATGCGCGACGACCTTCAATCCTGTCTTCCGTATTGCGCAAATTGCCGAAGGCTTGCTGCTCCAGCTCAAGGCCCGCAGCAAGAGACAACTCGCCACCGACTTGCGCCAGCTTCTTCGCAGCCACCACTGCCAACGGGGCGTTCGCTGCGATCCGGGTCGCAAGGGTGCGCGCTGCTGTCAAGAGATCCCCAGGCTCGACCACTCGGCTGACCAGACCAATACGCAGGGCTTCCTGGGCGTCCAGGCGCTCGCCACTCAAAAGCATCAGCATGGCGTCCGACTGTCCCACGGCTCGTACGATGCGCTGCGTTCCACCGCCTGCAGGAATGCTGCCCACGCACACTTCAGGAAAGCCGAACACGGCGTGACGGGAGGCCAGCCGTATGTCGCAGAGCATGGCCAGTTCCAACCCGCCACCGAGCGCAAGTCCGTTGATCGCTGCAATCATGGGCTTGGGAGTTTGCAATGCGGAAATGGGTACTCTGGCCGCGTGAGTTCCGAAATGCAATTCGGCGAAGCTCTCGGGCGGAGGCATGGTCTTTTTTAAATCGACGCCCGCACAGAACGCGCGTTCACCAGATCCGATGAGAATGCCTACGCGGACATCCTGGCGGTTGGTTATTTCACTCCAGGCGCTGTGCAACTGCTCGGCGGACTCAGGGTCGATGGCGTTCATCGCTTCCGGGCGGTCAAGGGTCACGGTGGCGATGTGGTCGCGTATTTCCAAGGTGATGGGCATGGGTGCAATCCTTCAAAAAGTGCCAGCCGTGCGTGAGAATCTGACACAACACCCGTGTGTGCCGAGTCTCAAGCAACCGCCATGATCTCAAGGATTGTGCCGTGATATCGATGCCTTCAGCTTTCGATCAGATCGAGAACTTGTCATAAGCTTGCAGTGTTGGCGCACCTCCGATCTATCCGGCGTGACTGCCTGTTCGGTCAAAAATATTTCTATAGAGCCATGTCCTCAGACCATCGCTTTGAAACGCAAGCCCATGCGCTCGGCTTTCCGCTGTCCGCTCCTATAAAAATAGGCGGGAACTACACCCCTGCGCTGCGAGATGGTGACCTCATCTACGTCAGCGGCCAAATACCTCGCATGGGTGACTCTATCGCCGTAGTAGGTGCTGCGGGTGCCGAAGCGTCATTTGAACAAGCTTGTTTTGCGGCGCAGATCAGCACCCTGCGAGCACTTGCCTTGGTCAAGCAGGTCTGCGGCTCCCTTGACCATGTGCGCAGCGTTCCTCGTATGAGCGTGTTCATACGTTCAGCGTTGACATTCACTCAGCACAGCGAGGTGGCAGATGCAGCCTCCGATCTGTTGCGCACTGTCCTCGGTCCGAATTCCGCACACGCGCGTACGTCGGTGGGTGTGTTGCAACTACCCAAGGGGGCCACGGTGGAACTCGACTTCACTTTCAAGGTGGCCGAGCAACTGAGCGGCGCTTGAAACCAGCAATAATTAACCTGCTGTCAGGAGTCAAGCATGTCGCCTATTCGACGTTTCACCATTGCAGGCTTTCTTTGCGTTCCCGTCTGGCTCCACGCGGAGCCTAGCGTGCAGGTGGGGTTTTCTCCAGAAGGATCTGCTCGCAAGCTGGTCATGGAAGTCATTGAAGGTGCGCAGAATAGCATTCAGATGCAGGCCTATTCATTTCGGTCGCCAGATATCGCGCAGGCACTGGTCAGGGCACAGAGCAGAGGTGTTGAGGTGCGCATCGTCGTGGACAAGAAACGCAACCAGAACAAGACCAGCAAGTCAGTAATGGACTTCGTCAGCAGCCAAGGCGTGCAGGTGAGGACCAACCATCACTTCAATCTCCACCACGACAAAGTCATCATCGTGGATGGCCACACGGTTGAAACCGGGTCGTTCAATTTTGCACCGTCTGCAGAGAAGGCCAATTCCGAAAACGTGGTGGTCATGCGGGGCATGCCAGACGTGGCCAATCAATACCTCAAGCATTGGCAGTCACGCTGGGACCTCGGCCAAGCCTATGCTGTCTCTGTCCAGGAGGCCAGGTAGGGCCGAGGGGCACAGGACGCAGGCCCCTCTCGGACAATGGCGCTTACAGCGAAGGGTCTATCAGCACCTTGGCACCCGTGTTGCGAGCGCCGTAGAACGCGATGGTGTCTGCATCCAGCGCCCCGGCCAGAGAGACCGTGTGTGCGTAATGACTGGCAAAGGTAGTCTTCAATTCAGCCGCCACGCGCTCTCGCAGCTTCTGTGCGGCTTCATTTCCGATCTTCTGAAGGAAGGGAAACAGCAGCCAGCCTCCCATGCTCCAGGCCAGGCCAAAGGTGCGTTGGAATTCGATCGGACGGGAGTCTAGCTGCCCGTACAGGTAAACCTGCTTGTGAACGTTCGATCCGTAGCGGTTGTACTCTTTGGCATTGCGGTTGATGGCGTTTTCCATGCATTGCAGGATCTGGCCTGCCAGAGGGCCCCCACCAGTGGCGTCGAACGCCATCGTGGCACCTGTGGCCTCCAAGGCATTGGTCAGGTCAGCGAGGAAATCGGGCGCACTGCTATCGCACACGTACTTGGCGCCCAGCTCGCGCAGCAATTGCGCTTGCTCGGGCTTACGAACGATATTGACCAGGCCAATGCCGTCCTTCTGGCAGATCTTGTTGAGCATTTGCCCCAGGTTGCTGGCAGCCGCAGTATGAACCAGGGCGGTGTGCCCCTCTCGTTTCATCGTCTCGACCATTCCCAGCGAGGTCAAGGGATTGACGAAGCACGAGGCGCCTTCCGCCGCAGTGGTGCCTGCGGGCAGGGGCAGGCACTGTGCAGCCGGCATGACGCGGTACTGTGTGTACATGGCGCCCCCAATGGCAGCGACGGTGCGCCCAAGCAGCGCTTGTGCGGCTGGAGAAGAGCCTGCTGCGACCACCAAACCGGCACCTTCATTGCCCACAGGCATGCTTTCGCCTACGCGAGGGGCCAGGCGCGGCATGGCCTGTGCGGGCATGCGCAGTGTGGCCACCGGCCTGTCGGCGCTGCCTGAGACCTCAATTCTGGCCAGCTCGGCCGGGCCCAGGAGAAGACCAATATCCGACGGGTTGATCGGGGCGGCTTGCATTTGTATGAGCACGTCATCCGGTCCCGGGGTGGGCACGGGAACGGATTCAAGGCTGAGTTGCAAGCTACCGTCAGCCTGTACGAGGGATCTGAGCTCCAGAGCGGAGGAGGGGAGGGTGGTCATGACGGACTCTCGGTAAGTTGGGGGCCGCTCCAAGCGGGCGGATACAGCCGCGGGCTTGGAAAGCTCTGCAAGCCACACGAAGCTTTCATTGTCAGTCAGCGGCCCGCATGTTGCTTAAGCGCTGTGCATCAACACCTGCGCGGTGAATGGGTTTTGAAGGCTCCTTAGCTCGCCATCACATTGCACATTCACCGTGGATTTATTGAAGCTTTTGTAGTTCATGACGCTCAAACTATCACCGTTCACGCTGAGCCTGTCGAAGCGCCGCGCAAGGCTTCGACAGGCTCAGCCCGAACGGATATTCGTTTTGATTGGAGAAAGTCTCAATGGATCGAAGAACTAAAACAGCAGACGCTGGGACGTCGTGAGCGCGGAAAAACTATCTCCCAAGGGCGCAAGAATGACATCGGCAATGGGCTGCAGTTGTTTGCTGAGGTAGTGCGCATAGTCGATGTGGGACTGGCGTGCCTCCAGGGGCTCCGGCCCATTTCGGGTCATGACGTACTGTATCCATCCGCCGCTTTGATATTGTCTGGGGCGGCCAATCTTGGCATTGAACTCGTCGGCCATCCGAGCCGCGCGGACCTGGGGCGGAACATTCCTGTGATAGGCGTCCAGCCGGTGGCGCAGACGCTTGCGGTAGACAAGCAGGTGATCCTTTTCACCCGCTACTGTGGCGCGCGCATAGTCGGACACGAACTCGCGGTAGGGCGCGCCCTGAAAAATGCGAGTGAGCAGGCCTTCCTGGAACTGGCGTGCCAACAGCGTCCAGTCGCTACGGGCCATTTCCAGGCCTCGGTAGATCATTTCCTCTTTATTGTTGACGTCCACGCTCAAACCGGCATAGCGCTTCTTGCTGCCGACATCCGAGCCTCTAATGGTCGGCATGAAGAATTTCTTGTAGTGCGTATCCAGCTCTATTTCGAGGAAGTTCTCAAGGCCTTGGCCATCTCTTAGAGTGTTGCTCCACCATTCGTTGATGTCTCTCACAAGCGCTGTGGCGACGGCGTAGGCATCGGTATTGGTGTGCGGCTTTTTGAGCCAGATAAAGATGGAGTCGGTGTCGCCGTAGATGGCCTCGAAACCACGTTTTTCCACGAACGCCTGGGTGAGCTTCATCATTTCGTGTCCGCGCAAAGTGACAGCCGACACCAGCTTGGGATTGAAGAACCGACATTCTGTTGCTCCCAGCACGCCGGCAAAGGAGTTCATGAGCAGCTTCAGCGCCTGGGAGAGTGGTTCGTTCTTTGCCCGCTTGGCTTCATCCCGTGCGTGGGATAGCGTGGTCACAATTTCCGGCAGGCAGTGCTTCTCGCGCGAAAACAAGGTTCCGTCGGGGCCCTTGACCAAGGCGGGCGACTCTGGCTCACGGCTGGCCTCTGCATATCCGACAGGGTCCACCAGGAAGGTCCGGATGATGGAGGGATACAGGCTCTTGTAGTCCAGCACCACGACGGAATCATAGAAGCCCGGCTTCGAGTCCATCACGTATCCGCCCGGATAGGCCTTGCTCGCAATCTCTCCCACATTCGGTGCCACATAGCCCTGACGGTGCATTCGGGGCAGGTAGTGGTGGCTGAATGCGGCAATGGAGCCACCGAAGTGGTCCGCTTGCAAACCTGTTGTCTGCGCGCGTTCCAACACGAACTGCAGCAGTCTGGTTTTTTCGAAGATGCGCAGAACCAGGGCGCAGTCTTGAATGTTATAGACCGCCAGCGCAGGCTTGTCTTCGTGAAAGCGCCGTTCAATTTCGGCCATCTTGTCGTATTCGTCGCCGATGGCCTTGCCTTCTCCCAAGAGTGTCTGCGAAACGTTTTCCAGGCTGAATGAAGGGAAGCTCCATACGGCAGCTCTCAGTGCGTCTATGCCGTCGATCACCAGCCGGCCGGGCGTGGGCGCGAAAAGATAGCCTTGCTTTCTCGGGTGGGTCCGCCATTGCATGGCTTGGCGCCCCCGGCCCAGCAAGAGCGGTACGCCGCACTCATCCGCCGTCTTCTGAAGAATGCGCAGATCGAACTGAATCACGTTCCAACCCACAATCACATCGGGGTCGTTCGCCACGAACCAGTCGTTCAGGCGCTCCACCATGATCTTGCGGGTCTGGCAATAGACAAGTGAGAAATCCAGTGTCTCACCATGTTCCCGAGGTTCGCCCAGCATGAAGACGACGCGATCAGCCATGCCATCCAGCGCGATGGAATACAGGGCGCCGTGCTGGCTGGTTTCAATGTCCAGCGAGAGGATTTTCAGTACGGGGCGGTAGTCATCGGCTGGCTTTAACCGGCCATCTATGAGGGTGGTGCCTTCAAGACGGCCACCCTGGACCTCCACGCCTGCAAAAATGAACCGCTCCATCAGGTAGCGGTCATGGGGACGCACGTCGGCTTCGAGCAGGGGAATGTTCTGCGGCTTCAGGGCCTGCGCGAGTTTGCCAAGTTGCCGGAACTGCGCGGCATAGATAGCTGCGACGGGCTCATGATGGAAGGTCTCCAGCTCCAGTGAACGAAGCTGCATGCCGGGGAAGTTGGCAAGTAGTGCCTCCACAGCGTGCCGGTACTTCTCTAGAACAAAGGCAACCGATTTCTGTGCAGTGAGCGTGAGCTTTCTTGGACCATCGTCTGTAGCCAGCCAAAGCTCAATCTCCGTCCCGGCAGGCGTGTCCCGCCAGTGACGGGTGAGGATGAAACCTTGGAAGACGGTGGGCAGCACAGTTGAAGACGTTTTGGACCGGTCGCCGCCATGGCGACCCTTTCAAAGGTATCACACGCCAGAGGCTAACGCCCGATGGACTGATCCTTCAGAACCGTTTTTTCAAGAGGCGTCAGCCCCTGCTATAGACCAGGCCTGATGCCACACCGCCGAACAGATCGCCCTCCATCATGGCCACACCGGGAAACTCAGCCTGCAAGGCGTGCTGGAACGGACGCAGTGCCGAAGAGCCACCGGTGAGGTAGATGCCGTCCAGTTGGCTGTCTTTGAGCCCCGCAAGCTGCACGCACTCTCGAGCGCAGGCCACGGTCCGCGCCAGCAAGCTGGCAAGATGCTCGCGCAAGTCGGCTGCGCCCATGGAGGCGAGCAGTCCGGGTTCGAGCACGGACAGGTCGATGCTGGTGTCCGCACCGCTCTGAGAACAACTGATCTTGGCCTGCTCCACTTCATGGGCGATATGGTGACCATGGCGCTCCTTCAGAACTTTCATCAGGCGCGCGTGCAAGTGGGGGTCGGTGTAATTGACGCGCAGGGCCTGCGCCTGGCTGATCGAGCGCGCCAGGTATTGCCAATGAATCAAGTGCCAGGTGGCCAAGTCGAAGAAGACCCTGCTGGGCACCTCCCGCCGCTGGGGCCCGAGGTGGCGGTAGCCCAGCAACGGCATCACCTGCTCCAGGCTGAGCTTCTGGTCGAAGTCGGTCCCGCCGATGTGCACGCCCGTGGTGGCCAATATGTCCCTGGATCGGTCATCCTGATTCATGCGCTCGGGGCCCAGGCGCACCACGGTGAAGTCCGAGGTGCCACCGCCCAGATCGACCACCAGCACCATGTTCTCCCTGGTCAGGCGCCGCTCGTGATCCAGTGCCGCAGCAATGGGCTCCAACTGGAAAGACACCTGCTCAAAGCCAACGTCGTGCGCAGCCTCCAGAAGTGATTGCTGGGCGAGCGCGTCGCGCTCAGGCGCATCGTCCACAAAGTGCACGGGGCGGCCCATGACCACGCGCGTTGGCTCCGCTCCCAGCGCCTGGGCAGCACGCCTGCGCAGTTCGCCCAGGAACGTGGCCACAATGTCCTTGTAGCTGATCTGCTGGCGGTTGACCTCTGTTTTCTCCAGCAGCAGTGGGCTGCCCAAGAGGCTCTTCAGGGACCGCATCAGCCGGCCTTCCGTGCCGACCAGGTACTGCGACACCGCATCGCGACCGAAGTGCGTGGTGCGGTCTTCTGCGTTGTAGAAAACCGCGGTGGGGATGGAAAGCGCATGGCCTTCCAGTGCAATAAGCTGGGCCGTGCCTTCCGGCTGGGCCCATGAGACAGCCGAATTGGAGGTCCCGAAATCGATGCCAAGCGTGATCGCCTGGCCGGAGAGTCTTTTATCCATAGCCTCTGATCCTAGCTCGGATATTCAGGAGATACTCCGCGCGACGTTCAAAGGGGGCAGATAGCACGAGTCCAGAGACCGCTAACGCCGGGCAGGGCTGTCTATTGCGGCAAAGCCAAGCCATCAAAGGTGGTGCTCAGTACCCACTCAACGATCTGTTGATTGGTGTACTGGCCTGACTCCTTGAGCAGAGCCACCACGGGATCACAGGCACGCGCGAATAGTGTGTAGAGCACCAGCTCGGAAGGAAGCCTGGCCTGGAGCTGGCCCATGGTCTGTGCTTCGGTGATCCAGATGCTGAGCCGATTGCTGAGGGCAATGAGGCGGTCTATATAGGCATCGTTGGATTGCAAAGATGTGCTCAGAGAAGAGTTCTGTGCGGGCAGAGAGGGCATTTCGCCCTCAAGCTGTGTGCGCATGGCCCAGCTCGTGACCGCCTTGAGCTGATGCAAAGGCGTGGTTGGCGAGTCGGCCGCGGCTGCCTTCGCCGCCTCGTCACGCAGACCGTCCACGAAAGCCAGTGCCCGGTCCAGCACACCCACCATGGCGGCTCCAGCCAATTCTTCTTTGGAGGTAAACAGCTTGTAGAGGCTGGCCTTGGCCATGCCGGCTTCGGCGGCAACCTCGTCGACAGTCATCGCGTCATAGCCCTTGGTCGCCAACAGCCGGTTGACGGCCGCGACGATAGCCTCTTCGCGCACGCGCTGTATCTGTTCCTTGATCGACGAACGGGTTTTCATGGGTGCATTTTAGACCTGTTAGATCATATTGGAAACTTGATAGTGCAAAAACAAGCTTATTGGTTTATAGTTTGAACTCATCAGTTCAATATTTGGGCTTCAAGGTCTAATGACCTGTTTTTCGATAGGGGATGTCCATGCATCGCATTGCTGTCATCGGGTCGGGTATCGCTGGGCTTGCGGCTGCGCGCAAGCTCGCGCACGCACCTGGTCGGCACCGCGTCACACTTTTTGAGGCCGGAAGCCATTTCGGTGGGCATGCCAATACCGTCGATATGACGCTTGGTGGCGTGAGCCAGGGGGTGGACACGGGCTTCCTGGTCTTCAATCACCGAACCTACCCGTTGCTGACCAGCTTGTTTGACGATCTCAAAGTGCAGACCGTCGACGCCGAGATGTCTTTTTCGGTTCAGGTGCCCAAGCCGGATGGCAGGGAGGGGCTTGAGTGGAGCGGCACTTCGCTAGGGGGCGTGTTTGCACAGAGGCTTAACTTGCTTCGGCCACGGTTCTTGAACATGCTGGCAGAGATTCTTCGTTTCAACCGGCTGGCGACCAGACTGGCCCTCAAGGGAGATGAAGCACAACTGCGCAACTCCATTGCGGACTTTCTCGACCAACACCGGTTTGGACAGACGTTCCGTCAGGACTACTTGCTGCCTATGCTTGGTTGCATCTGGTCGTGCCCGATAGACCAGATGCTGCGCTTTCCCGTGGCCACGCTGATCCGCTTTTGCCATAACCACGGTTTGCTTCAGGTCACGGAGCGGCCCCAGTGGTATTCGGTGGTAGGTGGATCGCGCCAGTACGTCCGGCGCGTGGTAGATGGTCTGCTGCAAGATGACCGGCATGAAGCGCGTCTACGTTCGCCCGTTCTGGGCCTGCGACGTTTGCCCGGTGGCGTTCTACTGGAGACCGCACATCGCACCGAGCAATTTGATTCCGTGGTTCTTGCGTGCCACAGTGATCAAGCCCTTCGGTTGCTGGGCTCAGATGCGACGCCTGCGGAGCGGCAGGTGCTGGGAGCCATCCGCTACCAGCCGAATCTTGCGGTTCTTCATACAGATGCGAGCGTGCTACCCAGGCGCACAGCGGCATGGGCAGCCTGGAACTATGAACGAGCGACTCAACCGGGGCGTGAGCAAGCCAGTGTCTGTCTCCACTATCTGCTCAATCGCCTGCAACCGCTTCCCTGGCAGCAGCCGGTCATGGTGTCACTGAATCCAGCGCGAAAAATCGATGAGCGCAAGGTTCACGCGCGCATTGAATACAGCCACCCCGTCTTTGACCTGCCTGCTATCGAAGCGCAGGGCAGTGTGCGCTCCCTGCAAGGGGAGCGCCGAACCTGGTTTTGCGGGGCCTGGTGTGGCTACGGTTTCCATGAAGACGGTTTGCGCTCGGGGGTGGAGGCGGCTCGGGGCGTGATTCAAGCCCTGGCCCGTTTGCCTGATGAGAGCGCTGCCGAGCGTGTCGCATGAACGCTCGCCCACTGATCGGCTTCGGACATGTGTGGCACCGCCGCCTTCGGCCGGTGGAACATGCCTTCCGTTATCCCAGCTACTTTCTCATGCTGCCTATGCGCAGCTTGCGATTGCAGTCCCATGCTGCGCTCAGGCGCAACCAGCGCGGCTGGATCAGTTTTCATGACCGCGACCACGGCGAGGGCGCAGCCGATGCGCTGGCCTGGTTCGAGCAGCTTCTGGCCGATGAGGGCATTGCCGATGCGGACGGCGAAGTCTGGCTGCATACCTTCCCGCGCGTGCTCGGGTATGTGTTCAAGCCCGTCAGCTTCTGGTATGCCCATCGTGCAGATGGGACGCTGGCGGCGGTGCTGGCTGAGGTCAACAACACGTTTGGCGAACGCCATGCGTACCTTCTGGCCGGGCCCGAACTGGCTTGGGGCAGTGAACAGTCAGCCACCAAGCAATTCCATGTCTCACCGTTTTGCGAGGTTCGAGGGGAGTACCGCTTCCGGTTCGAGCGCACCGAAGACCTTACCCTGGCGCGCGTGGATCTGCACGATGACCAAGGCCCCCTGCTGCAGACCAGTGTAGGGGGCGTACTGGAGACGCTGAGCCGCAGGAGCGCACGCCGGGCCTTCTTCGGCACTCCATTCATGACGCTGGGCGTTGTCGCTCGCATCCACTGGCATGCGTTGCGCCTATGGGCCAAGCGCGTACCGTTTCATGGCAAACCTCCGGAGCCCAAGCGCTTCGTCACAAGATGAATGTCACCGCCACCCCCTTGCTGAGAACCACTGCCTCAGCCCAGCGCCGCCCTCCCCGGAGGGCCCGTCGCGTACTCAATCTTCTTCATCGCTTGCCGCGTGGCCAGTTGGACTTGCAATTGCCAGACGGCCGCCTGCTGCACCTGTCCCAGGAACCTGATTCCAGCCAGGCCGATGCACGTTGTGTACTGAATACATGGCGCGCTTTGGAGCGCACGCTGAAATCCGGTGATATCGGTCTCGCGGAAGGCTATATCGCTGGCGAATGGGGCAGTCCGGACCTGCCAGCGCTCCTGCGTCTGTGCATGGAAAACCGTGACCACGTGGAGCGCCTGGTGTATGGGAGCTGGTGGGGGCGGCTGGCCTACCGCCTGCGGCATCTCATGCAGCGCAATTCGCGCTCAGGCAGTGTCAAGAATATCCATGCGCACTACGACCTGGGCAACGACTTCTACCGTCTCTGGTTGGATCCCGGCATGAGTTACAGCGCTGCCTGGTTCCAAGGCCTTGAGGGTAAAGCATTGCGGCAGGCGGATCTGCAGGAGGCCCAGCAAGCCAAGATCCGGCGAACGCTGGACGAAGTACGGCTGCAAGCAGGTGAGCGGCTGTTGGAAATAGGATGCGGCTGGGGCGGTCTTGCAGAGACCGCCGCGCGTGAGCGTGGCGCTCAGGTCGCCGGCGTGACGCTCTCGACCGAGCAATTGCTGTGGGGGCAACAGCGCATGCGCGATGCGGGCCTGGATGGTCAGGTACAACTTCGCTATCAGGACTACCGCGACCTGCCCGCGTTGTACGCAGGTCAGCCCGTAGACGCCATTGTGTCCATAGAGATGTTCGAGGCAGTGGGCCGCGAGTACTGGAGTGGCTACTTCGAGGTCCTGCGCGAGTGTCTCAAACCGGGAGGTTACGCCTGCATTCAGACCATCACATTGCGTGAAGATCTTTTTGATCGTTACGTGCGTTCCACGGACTTCATTCAGCAATACATCTTTCCTGGCGGGCTATTACCCAGCATTCCCGCGTTCGAGCAAGAGGCAGAGCGCGCGGGTCTGGTGGTGGAACGTCGCATGGCTTTCGGACGGGACTACGCCGAAACCATCAGACGCTGGCGCCACGCGTTTCAGGACCACATCGAAGCCGTTCTCGGGCAGAACTTCGACGAGCGTTTCGTGCGGATATGGAGCTTTTACCTGGCTTATTGCGAGGCGGCTTTCGAAACCGGCAACACGGATGTCGTGCAGTTCACCTTGCGCAAACCCCTGGCATGAACTCGATACGGCGCCGTCATGCCTTGGTGTGGGGCGCCGCGAATGCCGCATGTTTTTCTTTGATTGACCCATCCAATGAAGCCCACGCGATGAATATCACTGCAGACTTTCCCCCGGAGTTGAAGACAGCCTTGCCGGCCGCGCGTGTGCTGGGAACGGGCGTGCTCCGCTTTTTTGGACTGCGGGTTTATGAGGCGCGGTTGTGGACTTTGCCAGGCTTTCTGCCTGAGCGGTATGAGAGTCACCCCTTTGCGCTGGAGTTGACCTACGAGCGCAAGTTGCAAGGCAAAGACATCGCCGAGCGCTCTATTGCCGAAATGCGCCGGATAGGCAGCTTTACTGAAGCGCAAGCTGGGCAGTGGCTTGCCCTGATGCTGGAAGCTTTTCCAGACGTGACGTCCCGAGACCGGTTGCTGGGCTTTTGGGATGGGCAAGGCGAGGTGCGCTTTACTCACAACGGCAAGCTCACGGCCCGTGTGAGAGATGCGGAGTTTGCGCGCCTGTTTTTTGGCATCTGGCTGGCACCGCAAAGCGCGGCGCCTGCGCTGCGGACGGCGTTGCTTGGCCTCGGCTGAGCGACTCCAGATCCCATCATGTCCCACTCGAATGCCACCAATCCGCTTCCGCTCTCCTGGAGAACCGGACTGGCCTATGGCGGATTGGCTGCCCCGCTGGCATTTGCCTCATTGCCGTTGTATGTGAGCTTGCCGCACCACTATGCCTCTGTGGCAGGGGCCCCATTGGCGGGGCTGGGTCTGGTGCTGTTGGCCACGCGTGGGCTGGACGCCATTCTGGATCCTGCACTCGGACGTCTGGCAGATCGAATGTTGAGACAAGGCAAGCTCCCGGCCTGGCGTTTGGCAGCGCTCGGCAGTCTGCTGATGGCGCTGGGATTTTTCGCCATCTGGCACCCGCCGCTTGGCAGTGAGGCTGCCATGCTGGGATGGCTGGCTGGCAGTTTGCTGCTTTGCACCTTGGCTTACAGCGCGGTCAGCATCGTTCACCAGGCATGGGGTACTCGCTGGGGCGGTGATCCGGCTTGGCGTGCACGGGTGACGGCCTGGCGTGAGGGCTTCACATTGGCAGGCGTGCTGCTGGCCAGCGTTTTACCCACCTGGATTGGTTTTGATGCGACGAGCCTATCGCTGGCATGGGGTCTCGCGTTTGGTCTGGCGGGTCTGTATTTCCTCAAGACGCCGCGTGTGCCGCCGCCGCTCATTGCATTCGCGGCTGAAGCATCGCCATGGAGGGACGCGGGCTTTCGGCGCCTGCTTACCGTCTTCATGCTCAATGGTGTGGCCGCAGCCATTCCTGCCACCTTGCTGCCATTCTTCATCTCAGATCGATTGCAAGCGCCACAGCTTCAACCGTTGCTCCTGCTTTGCTACTTCGGTGCCGCGGCCCTGGGCCTGCCTCTGTGGGTGAAATCGGTGCGACGCTGGGGCTTGGCGCCGACTTGGCGTGCGGGCATGGTGATGAGTGTGATCGCCTTCTGTGTGACCCCCTGGTTGGGGGTGGGCGATTCGATGGCTTTCACCGTCATATGCCTGGCCAGTGGGCTGGCGTTGGGGGCCGATCTTGTTCTGCCCGGAGCCTTGCTCACCGGCGTCATTCACGAGTCTGGAGCAGGCGGCCGCAGCGAAGGTCGTTATCTGGGTTGGTGGAGTTGCGCGACCAAGCTCAACCTGGCGTTGGCCGCTGGTTTGGCGCTGCCACTGCTTTCGGTGGCTGGATATGTCAGCGGGGGCTCAGACCCCGCTGGCCTGCAGGCATTGGCTTGGGCCTACGGAGGCCTGCCTTGCCTACTCAAACTGGCGGCCTTGGCCGTTCTCTGGCGGGCAGAACGCCTGCATCCTGCATGGAGGCTTACATGAACACTACGTTCCTTTCACGTCCTTATTCTTCGATGCGGCGGCTTCTTCTGGGGGCGACCGTCGCCGTTGTACTCGCGGGATGCGCGGGGCCCTCGGTACAGGAATATGCGAAGGAGAAGCCTGCGTTTGACCTGAGGGAGTATTTCAATGGACCGCTGACGGCTCATGGGATCTTCACGGATCGATCCGGCAAGGTGGTCAAGCGCTTCAAGGTGGACATGACGGGGCGCTGGAATGGCAATGAAGGCGTACTGGACGAGAAATTCACCTACAGCGATGGCACCTCGGATCAGCGAATCTGGACTCTGCGGCACTTGGGCGACGGCCGCTATAGCGGAAAGGCCGGCGACGTAGTGGGAGAGGCCACTGGACAGATTGCGGGCAATGCGTTTCATTGGACCTACGTGCTCGCCTTGCCCGTCGACGGAAAAGTCTGGAACATGGATATGGATGATTGGATGTACAAGATGGACGAGCGTGTCGTGCTGAACCGGACCGCGATGAGCAAGTTTGGAGTGCATCTGGGGGATCTGACAGTGACGTTCATCAAGGAGTGATGAATGCAGCTGACTTCCAAGCGTCTCAACCCACCACTTGCCGACTGGAAAGGCCGCGTGGTGTGGATTTTGGGAGGCTCGTCAGGGATAGGACGGGCAACGGCTGAAGCGCTGTATGCGCAGGGTGCCCGCGTGATTGTCTCGGCGCGGCAGGCCCCGCCCCTGCGGGAATTTGTTGAGGCGCGGGCGGGCTGCCTGGCTCTGCCGCTGGATGTCACGGATGCCGCAGCGGTGACCTCAGCGACAGAGGCTGCTTGGGCGCATGCGGGCAAGCCGCTGGATCTGATTGTCTACTGCGCCGGACATTACCAGCCTATGCGAGCCACGCAGTTCGATCTTGCCGAGGCGCAGCGCCATTGGGCTGTGAACTACGGGGGCGCCCTTCATCTGCTCGACGCCGTGTTGCCTATGCTGCTGGCGGCCGGCAACGGGCATCTGGCGCTGGTGGGTTCTGTCGCGGGGTACCGCGGGCTCCCCATGTCGCTGGCCTACGGTCCGACCAAGGCCGCACTCAACAATCTGGCAGAGAACCTCTACCTCGACCTACATAAGTGGGGTGTTGGCGTCTCTATCATCAACCCAGGGTTTGTAGAAACAGCACTGACGGCACAGAACAGTTTCACCATGCCGGCGTTGATACGCCCCGAAGAAGCTGCCCGGCATATGTTGCGCGGTTGGGCAGATGGCCGTTTTGAAATGAACTTTCCGCGCCGTTTTACGCGCTGGGTGCGGTTGATGCGCTGTTTGCCGGACGCCTGGTACTTTTCTGCGGTTAGCCGTATCACTGGAGCATGAGACCTATGAGCAAGGACATATCCGATCCAAGATTGATTCGCCTCGCCATGGCCTATGAAACCTTGCACCCCGCGAGATTGGATGATCTGGTGTCTTTGTACAGTGATCAGGCCGTGTTCAAAGATCCTTTCAATGAAGTGCGCGGCAGACGCGCGATCACAAGGGTTTTCAGCCACATGTTCAAGCAGATCAAGGAACCTCGCTTCACGGTCCTTGAAGGAGCGTCCAATGGATACAACGCCTTTTTGCTGTGGGAGCTGAAATTTCTCAGGGATTCAGGTCAGACCATGGCCATTTGCGGTACAAGCTATCTGGAGTTCGCACTCGATGGCCTTGTGCTCGTGCACAGAGATTACTGGGACCCGGTGGAAGAGATATTTGCGAAGGTTCCTGTACTCGGGTCCATCGCTCGTTACTTGCAGAGAAAGCTGAGCGCCACGCCTTGAAGACGCTGCTGCAGGAATCTGTAGCGCAGCGGTTCCTGGTTCAACTCTTTGAGCGCGCACGCGCATCTGCATATAACTCGAACATCGTGCTCCTGATCCATTGGTTCGCCGTGTCCTTATGGTATTTGGCATGCCAGAAAAGGTTGATGGCGATCTGCGGTAGCTTCACGGGGTGCTCCACATAGTTGAGGCCGAAGGGCTTGGCCATGCGCTCGGCCATGCGTTCAGGGACAGTGGCAATGAGGTCGGTGGACTGCAGGATGTGGCCCACCGCCACGAAGTGAGGGACGTGCAGCTTGATCTTGCGCCGGGGAGATGCGGCATCCAGGATTTCATCCACCTGCCCGTGGCCCGTACCTGCCGAGATGATGGCGACATGGTCTGCGCCGAAGAAGTCTTGCAGGGAGAGCTTCTTTCCGCTGAGCGCATGCCCCTTGCGAAACATGCAGACGTACCGCTGCATGAATAGCCGTTGCTGGAAGAACCCTGCCTTGAGTTGCGGTAACAAGCCGATCGCCAGGTCAATCTGTCCTGCCTCCATGGCGTCTTTCAGGTTGATCGCCGTGTTGCGTACGGTGCTGATGGAAATGCCCGGGGCTATTTTCTGAAGCTGCTTCATCAGGATGGGCAGGAAGTAGATCTCACCAATGTCGGTCATGCCGATGGTGAAGCTCCTTTGGCTGGTCGCCGGGTCAAAGGAGTCGCGCGCGTTGATGGCGCCGTGGATCATGCTGAGCGCATAGCCTATGGACTCGGCAAGTTGGTCTGCAAAGGGGGTGGGCTGCATGCCCGTGGATGTCCGCAGGAAAAGCTCATCACCGAACAGCTTGCGCAGCCGGGCGAGAGCATTGCTGACTGCAGGCTGCCCCAGACCCAGGTTCTCAGCCACTTTGCTGACCTTTTTCTCTATGAGCAACTGGTTGAAGATGACCAGCAAGTTCAGATCGATGTCCTTGAGTTCCATTTGCAAAGATCCTTATCGTTAAGAAGTATTATTGATTTTGGTGATGAAAAACATTGACGACATTGTATTGACTGATATTTATCGGTGGGTAATCATTCATTCCATCAATCGCAGAGTTGCACCAAGCCGCTCGGAGACGATTTCCCACGAGACAAAGACCTGCAGAACAAGATGGAAATTTTTGTGCGCCCGCTTCAGCGTACGCTCAGTGTGGCCCCTGGGGTCAACCTGCTGGACGCATTGCGCGCCAACGATGTGCCGGTGTCCTACAGTTGCCTGGCCGGACGCTGCGGTACCTGCCGCTGCAAAGTCTCCGGCGGCGAAGTGCTTGAATCCGGCCGCGAAGCACAGCGACCTCAGGCTGGCCAGGATGAGTACGTCCTCGCTTGCCAGACCTTTCTGACCGAGTCCTGCACGGTAGAAATTCCCGAACCCGATGAAGTGGTGGTTCATACCGCCAAGATCATCAAGGCCACGGTCGTTGCCATCGAAGACCAGACGCACGACATCAAGCGCCTGCGTTTGAAGCCTGCCAAGCCGCTGGAGTTTTCTCCTGGTCAGTACGCGCAGTTGCAATTCACGCCTGAGCACATCCGCCCTTATTCGATGGCGGGGCTGCACGGAGATGCCGAGCTGGAGTTTCACGTGCGGCTGGTCGATGGTGGGCGTGTAACCAGCTACATAGCCAATGCATTGAAGGTGGGTGACGCAGTTCGGGTCAGTGGGCCATTGGGTTCTGCGTACCTTCGCCGAAAGCACGAAGGGCCCATGCTCTGTGTGGCGGGCGGGACGGGCCTGGCGCCTATCCTGTCCATCATCCGGGGCGTGATCGACAGTGGCATGAGCAACCCCATCCACGTCTACTTCGGCGTGCGCTCCGAGCGCGATATCTATGGTCGTGATTGGCTGTTGGCGTTGCAGCGCCAGCACCCGCAACTGCATGTGCACACAGCCTTGACATCGGGCGCGTCCGAAGGCTGCCGCACCGGCCTGGTGACAGAGGCCATTACCCAGGACTGGAAGAGTCTCACAGGCTTTCGCGCCTATCTCTGTGGCGCGCCACCCATGGTCGAAGCCGCGACGCTGCTGGTACGCCAACTGGGCGTGCTGCCCGAACAGATCTACGCCGACGCGTTTTACGCGAGCGGTACCTGAGGGTGGCTGAGAGCCACGATGACAACCCTATCGGAGCCAACATGAACGCCAGCCTTCCCCAAACACACTCGCCCGGAGCATTGGCTGAGCGCAAAGCCTATTACGACCGCATTGGCCAGGACAGCATGACTCCGCTGTGGGAAGTGCTGGGCGCATTGGTGCCGCCACAGCCGCGCTCGCCTGCGGTGTCTCACCACTGGTCCTATGCGGATGTGCGCAGCCAGGTGATGGAAGCCGGCCGTCTAATTAGTGCCGCTGAAGCCGAGCGACGCGTGCTCATTCTGGAGAACCCTGCGCTGCGTGGCCAGTCCGGTATCACGCAGTCGCTGTATGCGGGGCTGCAGTTGATCATGCCTGGCGAGGTAGCACCAGCCCATCGACACACCCAGACTGCACTGCGTCTGGTACTTGATGGTGAGGGGGCCTATACCGCCGTCGATGGCGAACGCACCACCATGCGCCGCGGCGACTTCATCATTACCCCCGCCTGGACCTGGCACGACCACGGTAACCTGGGTCAGGAGCCCGTGGTCTGGCTCGACGGCCTCGACATTCCTATCGTTCGATTCCTTGATGCCGGATTCGCCGAAAAGAATGAGTCTGAATACCAGGCTGAAACGCGTCCTGAAGGCGATGCATTGGCACGCTACGGCTCCAACATGGTGCCGGTGGATTTCTACCAGGCGCCGGCTGAGCCTACGAAGGTGTTTGTCTATCCATGGGAGCGCACCATCGCTGCGCTCAAGGCGGTCGCGCGTGGCACGCCTGATCCGCACTTTGGCCACAAGCAGCGCTATGTCAATCCCGCCACAGGTCGCTCGCCCATGCCCACGATGGCGGCGTTCTCCCAGTTGCTTCCTGCGGGATTCGAGACCAAGCCCTACCGCTGCACCGACGGCACAGTCCATGTCTGCTTGCAAGGCAGCGTGCAGGCCCATGTGGAAGGGCGCGATTACACCCTGCACGAAAACGACGTTCTCGTCGTGCCCTCGTGGCACAGCCTGCAGTTGCGCGCTGGTCCAGAGGCCGTGCTTTTCAGCTATTCCGATCGCCCTGTGCAGCAGGCGCTCGGCCTATGGCGCGAACAGCGCGCCTGAGATCTCACATTTTTTGAAAGAACCCACGAATCGTCATGAACTACGCCATCGCTCCCGCTGCCGTGACCTCTCTTGCCGTAGCCGGTATCACAGAACGTTTTCCGGTCAATCGAATTTTCTGCGTCGGTCGAAACTATGCAGCCCATGCTCGTGAAATGGGCAAGGACCCTGACCGTGATCCGCCCTTTTTCTTCATGAAGCCGGCCAACGCCGCTGTCGATGCATCTTCTCCGGTGACGGTCCCGTACCCTCCCAAGACGGCCAACTTTCATCACGAGATTGAACTCGTGGTGGCCATTGGAACGGGCGGCAAGGATATCGCTGTAGAGGATGCGTTGAACCATGTCTATGGCTATGCCACCGGCCTGGACATGACACGCCGGGACCTGCAGCTGGATGCCCGCGACAAGGGCCGTCCCTGGGAGTTCGGCAAGTCCTTTGCGCAGTCAGCGCCCGTCGGTGCCATCAGCCGGGTGGCGGATGGAGGCCATGTGGGTGAGGGAGCCATCGCGGTCACCGTCAACGGCGGTGCACGCCAGTCTTCCGACGTTGCCAAGCTGATCTGGTCGGTGTCTGAATGCATCGCCTATCTCAGCGAATACGAAACGCTGGAACCAGGCGATCTCATCATGACCGGCACCCCCGAAGGCGTGAACGCCGTGCTGCCTGGTGACGTGATGCAAGGCGACATCGCCGGTTTGGCCGGCATTACCGTGACCGTGGCGCGCTGAGAAGGTGTAGTCGAATTCCCATGCCCGCCTTGACCTGAAAAACCGCATAGGAGACCAGCGATGAGCACCGCAGAGAACGACAGTGGAACAGCCGTCAACCCGCGCACCTTTCCAATCAAGCTGGAATGGGAGTCCGAGGGAACCAGCCGCATTCCCTTCATGGCCTATACAGACCCTGACCAGCACAAGAAGGAGCTTGAGCGCTTTTTCTACAACAAACATTGGAACTATGTCGGCCTGGAAGCGGAGGTTCCCAATGCGGGGGATTTCAAACGCACTGTAGTGGGCGAGCGCTCGGTCATCATGGTGCGCGACACCGATGGTGGCATCAGCGTGGTCGAGAACGTCTGCGCGCACCGGGGCATGCAGTTTTGCCGCGAACGCCACGGCAACAAGAAGGACTTTGTCTGTCCTTACCACCAGTGGAGCTACACCCTCAAGGGTGATCTGCAAGGCGTTCCGTTCCGCCGAGGTGTGAAACAGGACGGCAAGGTCAACGGCGGCATGCCGGCCGATTTCAAGAATGTTGAGCACGGCCTGACCAAACTGAAGGTGGCCACCCGGGGCGGGGTGGTATTTGCCAGCTTTGATCACAACGTGGAGTCGCTTGAGGACTTCCTCGGTCCGGTCATTCTGGAATATTTCGATCGGCTCTTCGATGGCCGAAAACTGAAAATCCTGGGCTACAACCGCCAGCGCATTCCCGGCAACTGGAAGCTGATGCAGGAGAACATCAAGGACCCCTACCACCCGGGCCTGCTGCACACCTGGTTTGTCACTTTCGGGCTTTGGCGTGCCGACAACAAGAGCGAGCTGAAGATGGATGCCAAGCATCGTCACGCCGCCATGATCTCCACACGCGGCTCGGCGGGTAAGGCGAGCGAAGGCGCGTCTCAGGTCACGCAGGTCTCCAGCTTCAAGGAAAGCATGCAATTGCAGGATCCGCGATTTCTGGACATCGTGCCGGAGCCTTGGTGGAACGGCCCAACGGCGGTGATGATGACGGTGTTCCCCAGCGTCATCCTGCAGCAGCAGGTCAACAGCGTCTCCACTCGCCACATCCAGCCCGATGGCCATGGTTCCTTTGATTTCGTCTGGACGCACTTCGGCTTTGAAGACGACTCTGAGGAAATGGCACAGCGCCGCCTGCGCCAGGCCAATCTGTTCGGGCCAGCCGGCTTTGTTTCCGCAGACGACGGCGAGGTGATTGAGCTGTCCCAGATGGGTTTTGAGCAGAAACCATCCCACCGCACGCTGGCCGAGATGGGGGGCCGCGAAGTGGAGAACACCGATCACATGGTGACGGAAACTTTGATCCGCGGCATGTACGAATACTGGCGCGAAGTCATGGAAGCGGAGGACTGATGATGGCGCATGCACCCGACATCGGCTTGGCCGACTATCTGCAAATCAGCCAGCTCTATGCCGACTACGCGCAAGCCGTGGATTCCGGAAACTGGGACCTGTGGCCGGAATTTTTCATTGAAGACTGCGTCTACAAGCTCATTCCGCGTGAGAACTACGAGCGCGGTTTTCCGCTGGCGACGCTTTTCTTTGAAAGCAAGGGCATGTTGAAGGACCGTGTGTACGGCATCCGTGAGACCCTCTTTCACGACCCCTACTACCAGCGTCACGTGGTCGGTGCACCGCTGATTCACAAGGCTGAGCCGGACCGCTTTGAGGTCGAAGCCAATTACGCCGTTTTCCGCACCAAGCTGTCGCAGGAATCGACGGTGTTCAATGTGGGCCGTTACCTCGATGTCATCGTGCGCACGCCTGAAGGGCTGAAGTTCTCGCAGCGTCTGTGCGTCTACGACAGCGAAATGATCCCCAACTCCATCATCTACCCGATCTGAGACCACCATGACTGAACCATCCTGGATCGATGCCACCGACGAAGACAGCGTGCCCGACGACGACGTCGTGGGCGTGCTGGTCGCTGGCCGCGATATTGCCCTTTACAAGGTTGAGGGCAGTGTCTATGCCACTGACAACATTTGCACCCATGGCCATGCAAGGCTGTGCGACGGCTTTCTCGACGGGTATGAGATTGAATGCCCGCTGCACCAGGGGAAATTCGACGTTCGTGACGGTAAGGGAACGTGCGCACCTATTACCGAAGATGTGCGCAGCTATCCGGTTCGTATCGAGGGCGGTCGCGTCTTCCTGCAACTGGGCGACTGACCGGACCGATAGTCACAGCCTCGCTCCTCAAGACTCTGTTTATGACCCGAATTCTTCATACCTACTTTCGCAGCTCTGCTGCCTACCGTGTCCGCATTGCGATGAACCTGAAAGGCTTGTCGGCCGAGCAGGTCTTCGTGCACCTGACGCGAAATGGCGGAGAGCAATTCACCGATGCGTTCCGTGCGCTGAATCCGCAGGGACTGGTCCCCGTATTGGTTGACGACGATGTGCAGGTGAGCCAGTCGCTGGCCATCATGGAGTACCTGGACGAGGCCTACCCTGACCGCCCGCTTTTGCCCAAGACCTTGGGAGACAGGGCGTTCGTGCGTCAGCTTTCGCTGAGCATTGCCTGCGATATCCACCCTCTTAACAACCTGCGCGTGTTGAAGTACCTTACGACCACCTTGGGAGTAGACGAAACGGCAAAGTCCGCATGGATCGCCAACTGGATCACGCAAGGATTGGAAGCGGTGGAGGCTGAGCTGGTGCGCCGTCCGGCATCAGCGTTCTGCTTGGGTGATACCCCCACCATGGCCGATTGTTGTCTGGTGCCGCAAGTGTTCAGCGCGCAACGCTTTAATGTCGATCTCTCGCACTGCCCCACGGTACTGAAGGTCCATGCGAACTGTCAGGCACTGTCGGCGTTTGCGGATGCGCAGCCCTCGCGTCAGCCGGACGCTGAATAAGCGGGCCGGACCGCGCAAAAAATGAATCAGGGCGTCACTGTCTTCGTCCAACCGGCTACTTCGGAGATGGACTGAGCCTTTTCTATCAGTAGCTGCGCCGTTTCCGAGCCCAGATCATCATCGAGTGATCCCACAGGTCCCATCACGGTGATGGCGGCTTTCATTTCTCCGAGCATGTCGAAAATGGGTGCTGACATGGAGGTGAAGTGCGGCAACAACGCGTCGCGGCAGCGGCTCATGTGATGGGTGAGTACTTCCTGGCGCATGGCTTCCACGTCGCGCATGGTGTATTGTTTCTCGTCGCCACTTTTTCTCAGGCTGGAAAGCTCCTGGTCCACGAGGTCCCTGGTACTGGCGGGCGGCAAATGCGCCAGGAAATTTCGACCCAGTGCGGAAGAGAGCAGGGGCAGCACGCTGCCCACACGCAGTTCCAGCAAAGGGCGGCTTCGGCTACCTTCCACGCGGTAGACGATGGTGGGCCCCTTGTTGCCCCACACGCCCAGAAATACGGTCTGACCTGTGATGGCTGCCAGTTCTGACATCGCCGGGCGAGCGGTGGTGAAGACGTCGAACTGCTCCAGCGCAGCCAGGCCCAGGCGCAAAGCATAAGGCCCCAGTCCATAGTAGCCCGTGTCAACCTGCTGGTGCACCAGGCCTACTTTCTGAAAGCTCACAAGGTAGTAATGAACATTGGGCACCGTCATCTGACAGGTGTCTGCCAACTCCTTGAGCGGTAGTGGGCGCCCCGCGTGGCGGATGGTGTCCAGGATGCGAAACCCTACCTCGATGGACTGTATGCCTCTGCGAGCACTGGCTGGCTTGGGCCCATCGCCTTTTTCGCCTTTTTCAGCCTTCATCGATGCTCTCGCCATGCGATTTCCTCTTGTCTTTAGCAACTGAGTTTAGCAGTGCAAAACGATGGAAGCGACCTCACAAATACGGGTAATTACTAATAGATGGGTTGACGATATGAAATTGATAATAGTTAATGCATACAGCATTATCAATCTAAAAGACGAAGGCTCAAGCACATGCAAGCGACCATTGCGCAGGCAAACAGAGGTCAGGAACAAACCCTGACTCGAAAGGAAGAACGCCAAGTCGTGCTGGCTTCCACCCTCGGAACGCTCTTTGAGTGGTACGACTTCTTTATCTACGGCTCGCTCGCTGTATTCATGAGCCAGGTGCTCTTTCCGCAAGACAACCCCACCGTGGCTTTGCTGGCCGCGCTGGGTGCCTTGGCCGTGGGCTTCATCATTCGTCCACTGGGCGCCGTGATGTTCGGCTACCTGGGCGACAAGTGGGGACGCAAGTACACCTTCCTCATCACGGTGGTGATGATGGGTGGCGCCACGGTGTTGATAGGCTGCCTGCCCACCTATGAGTCGGTGGGCCATCTGTCATGGATCCTGCTGCTGACTCTGCGGGTGATCCAAGGACTGGCCGTGGGTGGCGAGTACGGTGGCGCGGTGATCTATGTGGCCGAGCATTGCGAGCCCAAGCGGCGCGGTCTGCTGACAGGCTGGATTCAAATTACTTCCTCTGCTGGCCTGATTCTGTCGTTGGTCGTTATCCTGGCGACTCAGGCCTCCATGAGTGCGGAAGACTTCCGCCAATGGGGCTGGCGTCTGCCCTTCATTCTGTCCATTGTCATGCTGGCTATTTCGATCTACGTGCGCGCCAAGCTGCATGAATCGCCGGTGTTCACTCGCATGAAGAAGGAAAACCGTCTGTCCAAGAACCCCGTCAAGGAAACCTTCGGCCAATGGTCCAGCCTGCGACTGGTGCTGATTGCCTTGATCGGTGTGACAGCAGGTCAGGGCGCCACCTACTTCACAGGCCAGTTCTACGTCATGATTTTTCTGCAGCAGGCAGTGCAGCTGGAGCAGAAGACCGTGTATCAGTTGGTGGTTCTGGGCTTCATCATTGGCGCGCCGACCTTCGTGCTGTTTGCATGGTTGTCCGACAAGATTGGTCGCAAATGGATCATGATGACCGGCTTGTTTGTGGCCGCGCTGGGCTACCACGCCATGTTCGGTGCCTTGCTCAAGGCCGGAAACCCCGAACTTGCGCAAGTGATGCAGACCACGCCGGTCCGAATCCATGCGGACACCGGTGATGGCGCCTGTGACTTTGGCTTGCAGGCCGCACTGGTCAGTGCGCACCCAGATCACAAGAAGATGTGTGTGCAGGCCAAGAAACTCCTCGTATCCAAGGGCATCAATTTTGAGTATGCAGAGCCCCTGGCCGGGCAGAACATCGCCATGACGGTGGGCAACACCACGGTGAATGGCTTTGACGCCAAGGCATATTCCACGGCGCTGTCAGAGGCCGGTTATCCGCAGCGCGCTGACCCTGCGCGTATTGACCGGATGAGCATCGTATTGATACTGGTGTTGATGACGGCGGTGGTTGCCATGGTATATGGCCCCGTGGCGGCCTATCTGGTGGAGTTGTTTCCGGCTCGCATCCGCTACACGGCGCTGTCCTTCCCTTATCACATTGGGGCGGGTATCTTTGGGGGCATTGTTCCGTTCACGGCGACCTACCTGGCTCAGGCCAGTGGGAACATCTTTGGCGGCCTGATGTATCCGGTGGTGGTGACGGCAGTAGTTGGTGTGATCGGTTCTATCCTGTTGCCCAACACGCGAGCCAAAGCCATTGATGAAGAATATGTCCGTTGAGACGGGGTAATCCACATCATCGAGATTGAGAGAAAGTATGAACAATCACAACCCATTCAAAGTCGCAGTCGTTCAAGCAGCCTCGCTGCCGCAGGACAGCATGGCCACGGCGCGCAAGGCGGCGCAGCTCATTCAGGAGGCTGCTGCCAACGGCGCCAAGGTCATGGTGTTCCCGGAAGCATTCCTGGGTGGCTATCCAAAAGGGAACTCCTTTGGCGCACCCATCGGCATGCGCAAACCGGAAGGCCGCGATGCCTTTGCGCGGTACCACCGCCAGGCCATCCGTCTGGATGGCGAGGAGGTGGCACTGATAGAGCAAACCGCTATCGAGACCGATTCAGTGGTCGTGATCGGTTGCATTGAAGTGGATGGCGGAACGCTGCACTGCACGGCGCTCTACTTCAACGGCAAGCAAGGCTTCGCCGGGAAGCACCGCAAACTCATGCCGACTGCTGCTGAGCGCCTGATCTGGGGCTTTGGTGATGGCTCAACCATGCCGGTCATCGATACGGCCTATGGCCGCGTGGGTGCTGTGATCTGCTGGGAGAACTACATGCCCATGCTGCGCACTTATATGTACAGCCAGGGTGTGGCGATCTATTGTGCGCCCACGGCGGATGACCGCGACACCTGGATCCCCAGCATGCGCCACATCGCGCTGGAAGGGCGTTGCTACGTACTGACTTCCTGCCAGCATTTGCGCCGCGATGCGTACCCGGAGGATTTCGAGTGCGCACTGGGCAATGCCCCCGACACTGTGCTGATGCGTGGTGGCAGCGCCATCATCGGACCGCTCGGTGAAGTATTAGCGGGCCCGGACTACAGCGGTGAGACGATCTTGTACGCCCAGGTGGATCCGAACGAAATCCTGCGGGGCAAGTACGACTTCGACGCGACCGGGCACTATTCGCGCCCTGATATTTTCCAGCTGCACGTGGATACCCGTCCCAAGCAGGCGGTGGTGCCTATGGCGTCGGCGCAGCCGCTGTCGGAGAGCTGAGGAGAGCTATTCATGTATTTTGATTTTGGGGCGCAACCGGCGCAGACCAACTACAACCTTCTGACTGCCACGGTGACCCCACGTCCCATTGCGTGGGTGACGACGCGATCCAGTACCGGAGTGTTGAACGCAGCGCCATACAGTTTTTTCAACGTCATGGGGCATCAGCCACCTACGGTGGCGCTGGGCATGATGCGCCACGCAAGCGGTTCGCTGAAAGACACAGCCGCCAATATTCTGGAAACCGGCGAATTTGTAGTGAACCTGGTGCCGGAGAGCCTGGTTCAACAGATGAACCAGACCTGTGCGGACTACCCGTCGGATGTGAATGAGCTGGAGCAGGCGGGGCTTGTCGCTTTACCCGCCCGGCATGTGAAGGCGCCGCTCATCAAGGGCAGCCCTGTGTCGCTGGAATGTGTGGCGCTCACCTCGCTCGTCACCGGCCCCCACCAAACGGTAGTGATTGGGCGGGTGCTGGCGGCGCATATTGATGATGCGCTGGTGTTGGATGCAGAGCAAGGCTTCGTCAACACGCCAGCACTCGGGCTGATCAGCCGCATGCACGGAGGCGGCTGGTACGCGCGCAGCACAGATCTCTTCCAGGTGGCAAGGCCGGTGGAGCCTCAAATGACGGTGGGCCAGGGCTCTTGATCAAAGCCTCGTAGGTTGAGGCGACGTTGATTTACGTCTCAGCTTCGTCTTCAGGCTTGCCCGGCTTCCTTGGAAATCGCGCGCGCTGCTTCCACCAGGCGCGGCGCAATCCTCTCGCGCATCACGCGCTCGGTCAGCAAGTAGGCTGGGCCTCCACAGCTGACGGCATACAGCTCGCCGCCGGGGCCGTGAACGGGCACGCCGATGGCGTGCATGTCGCGATGCCAGTCGCCGAAGGAGGAGCAGTAACCGTATTCTGCGTACTCCTGTACAGCAGCTTCCAGCTTGGCGGCCTGCTTTCGCCAGTCCTTGCCGGCTGCCTGACGAAGCTCGGTCAGCAGGTCGGCACGCGCGTGTGCATCCAAAGCGGCGGTGTACACGCGCCCCATGGCCGAGGAAGAAATGGCAAGCCGCAATCCGACATCCAGGCGTGACAAGATCACCGCCGAATGCGGTCTGATGGCGTCAATGACGACGATATCCAATCCCTCGCGAACACCCATGTGCACAGCTGCGCCGGCAAATTCCGCTACTTCTGCCAAATGAAGGCGGGCATGACTGCGCAGATCGAACTTTCGCAGGTAGGCGCTGCCCAATTCCATCACGCCTGCCCCCAGGGTAAAGCGCTCGCTATCTGCCTGTTGCCGAAGATATCCCGCGGAGACCAAGGTAGCAGCCAGGCGCGATACGGTGGCTTTCGGAATTTTGGTGGCATCTGCCAGCTCACGGTTGCTCATGGACCCCGGTGCTCTGGCGACGACTGTCAGCACGGCCAGGCCGCGTGCGAGCGCACTGACTTCGTCCTTGGAGGTAGCGGCGGGGTTCAGCGTGTCGTCGGTCATGGCATGGATCAGGAAGCGGGCATTGCTTTTGATTTTAGGGGAGGGCACACATAGCGCATGGCGACCTGACCGAGGACGATCATCCCCACAGCCATCGCGGACAACGCGCCTTGCATTCCCCAGTGCTTGAACAGTACACCAAAGACCAGCGGTCCCAGGCCTTGGCCTGCAAAGAAGCTGAAGGCCAGGAGCGCTACCCCGGAGGCTCGCGCCACAGCGGAGAGCTCGGTCGCTTGCGTCTGCAGCGAGTTGTGCAGCATGTAAAAGCCAAATCCAGCGGCAAAGAGAAGGGCCGCAGCGCCTTGCACTCCGGGCAGCGAGATCAACAGTGCGCAGCATGCCGCACCCATGAGCGAACCCCACAAACACATGCGAGCCATGCCCAATTGCGTCACGAGTCGCCGGACCATGCTGGCATACAGAAGACCTCCGGCGCCGAAAGCACCAAGGACCAAGCCGGCCTGAGAAGAGACAGAAGAGGGTTCCGTCGAGCCAAGAAGTGCACTGATGTGCGGGAAAAAGCCAAAGAACAGAATCCCTTCTGCCGCGACGCAGGCATACACCCATGGCGCCTTGGGATTCTGAAACACCTGCCTGTAACCACTGAAGGGAGAGCGCGTTGATCCAGATGGCTGAGCAGGCGCAGACACGTAGTGGCGCAAGCCAATCCACGCCAATATGGCGGCCATCACTGCGACGCTCGCTGCAGAGGCCAGAGCGCTCCACCAGCCCCATTGGTCTCCCATGAGGCCACCGAGTACAGACCCCAGCATCTGCCCTGAGATGATGGCAAAGAGCATGCGGCCGATCATGACCTGCCGCTCCTTGATCTCGAATTGGTCTCCCAGGCTGGCCAGCACCAGCGGAATCAAGCCTCCTGCGAAAGCCCCCGCCAGCACCCGCGTGGACAGTAACGCACCAAAGCTTGGCGACAGCAGGCTCACCAGCAGGGTTGCGCCAAGCCCGAATGCGCACACACGGATGCACTGAGTCTTGCCAAAACGATCACCCAGGGGGCCGAGGATGAGTTGCGCCAAGGCGTAGGGCACGGCAAAGCAGGTGGTGAGCAGCGCCGCCTGGCTTGCGCTCACCTGAAACTGCTCTGCAACCATGGGGATGATAGGGTCTGTCACCCGCAGGGCAAAGCCGCCTGCAATGGCGCAGGCGGCGTAGATCAAAAAGACGTTCACGGGGTAATGGCCGTTTTCAGATTCAGATAAATACGTCTTTGTCTCAGTCGGCGCGGATGTTCAGGCGGCGCATGACGGTGCCCCACTGAGCACTGTCTTCGCGCATCATGCGGGCGTGTTCTTCAGGTGTGCTTGCCACGACCGTAGAACCACCACGGACATACATCTCCGAAACTTCTGGCGAGCGAACGGCTTTCATCAGCTCGGTGTTGAGCTTGTTCACGATCTCTTTTGGGGTACCGACAGGAACGAAGAACTGCTCCAGACCTGGGAGATCAATGCCTGCAACCCCTGCCTCAGTCAGCGTGGGCACGTCAGGAATCGCCGGCAGACGTTCCTTGTCAGCCACGCCCAGGATCTTGACCAATCCGCCCTTGGCATTGGCAATGGCGGTGCTGGGGCCGTCGAAGACGAACTGGATCTGGCCTGCCAGCAGATCGCGAACGGCATCGGTACTGCCCTTGTAAGGCACATGCACGATGTCAATGCCTGCATTGGCCTTGAGCAGCTCGCCGTTCACATGGCCGGATGAGCCCAGGCCGTAGGAGCCGTAGTTGATTTTTCCGGGGTTGGCTTTGGCATAAGAGACCAACTCCTTGAGCGTGCTGTACGGCGCTTTCGCGGTGGCCACCAGAATCGTGCGGGTGCGTGCCGCCACACCGACTGGGGTCATGTCCTTGAAGACATCGAACGGGGGTTTCTCGTACAGATGCGGCAGTTGGCTGGTGGTCACCGTGATCGTATAGAGCACCGTGTAGCCATCGGGTGGGGAGCGCATCAGTTCACGCACGGCGATACCTGTGGACGCGCCTGGTTTGTTTTCCACCATGACCGGAATGCCCAGCTGCTGCGACAGTTTGTGGGCAATGGCCCGTGCTTGCACATCGGACGAACCTCCGGGTGAGAGCGGCGAGATGATGCGCAGCACCTTGCCTTTTTGAGGGAATGGGTCAGCCGCGTGTGCCGGCAGGGTTGCACAGGCCAAAATAGCCGCCAGGCTCAGGATGCGCGTCAATGTGCTCATGTCTCTTGTCTCCTCGTGTTGTAGGGTCGATATCGCGGTGGTGCCGTGCGGAGGCACGGGATTGCACATGGGGAGGGCTTACGCGTTCAATCTGTTTGCAAAGCAATCGCTATCGCTTCGTCTACGGCTTGCCGGGTGCCCACACGCTTCATCAGCAACAGGGTCAACCGTGCCAGCACCATCTGTACCTGTGATGGATCGAGCGGGCCGAGCTTCTCGCATAGCTTGGTATAGAGCGCGTCCAGGTCTTCTTCATTCATCACACGGTCTCCATTTCTGCTTGCACTACGCGTTCCAAGGCTTGCTTGATCACGGAAGGCGCCGGGGATTTCCATCGACCCATGACGTGCCCATCTGGTCGCACAAGGTAGACCGTGCCGGGCACGGCGTCATACATGGCGAAGAGCCGGCCTGAAACGTCGACGGCGGTGGATGCGTTCTCCAAATTTTTGCGTGCGATCGCATAAGCCTGCAGAGGCACGCGTGACGACAGCTCGGCTACTGTGTCTGCCCAATCCGTGGGCAAGGACTCGCCCTCACTGAAATAGAGCACCGTGAACTGCGGTTTCAGCAGGTCGGTGAGGTGGCCTGGTTTGCCGTTGAACTCCAGCGGGCACTCTAGAAGAATATCGCCGGGGCGCGGGCCGCGACTGAACACGTCGGCGGCATCTGCCGGGATATTCAACGCAGACGTCACCAAAGGAATGGCGGAGTGCTGCCGTGGGTTCAGGAGGCTGCTGAACCAGGGATCCTTCTCGCAAAGGGAAAGTACAGCGTTGCGCATCAAACGCGCTGCAGGCGTAGGTGGTGCCATGAACTCGGCGCTCTTGGATGCAAAGCGGTGGTTTTCCCGCGCCGCGTAGACACGCTCGCTGCTGTAGGTCTCGAGCAGTGGGGGCGCCGCGATACCGCGAACCACAAAGGCCAGTTTCCAGGCCAGGTTGTGGGCATCATCGATGGCCGAATTCATTCCGCGTACGCCGAAGATCGGCACCAGATGGGCGGCATCTCCTGCAAACAGAACCCTGTCGTGCCAGTAGCGTTCCAGGGTCATGGCACTGGCCCTGTACAGGCTCATCCATACGGGCTTCCACTCCTTGCGTATGCCCATCATTTCAAGATGCCTGTTGACTTGCGCGAACACGCGCTCGGGCTTCATCTCTTCGACTTCGTCATCGTCGTCTTGTAATTGGTAGTCGAAGCGCAGCATGCCGCCGGGCTTTTTGTACATGAGCAATGTGCCGCCCGGCTTGGAGGGTGGATCGAACCAGCAGCGCCGCCCCACCGGCAGGCCTTCGGTGTCGATTCGGATGTCAATAATGACGTAGCGGCCCTCGTGACGATGGCCTTGCAGTCGCAGGTCCAACAGTTCGCGAACTGTGCTGCGCCCTCCGTCGCAGGCCACCAGCCAATCGGTCTCAAGGGCGTAGTTTCCCTGCGGGGTTTGGACCTGGAGGCGGACTCCGTCACCAAGCTGCTTGACCTCGTCCACCCGGCTTTGCCAACGCAGATCGATCAAGTCGCTGCGGCGCTTGGCCGCATCCACCAGGCATTGCTCAATGTAGTTCTGCAGGTGGCTGATGGCCGGTGGATGCTTCTGACTGTCGTCGTGTGGCATCTGAAGCCGGAAGACTTCACGGTCACGGTAATAGGTCCAGCCTGTGCTCCAGGCATGGCCAGTGCGCATCACTTCATCGATGACACCCAGTTGCTCCAGGATCTCCAGCGTGCGCCGAGTGAAGGCGCCTGCCCGGCTGCCCGAGCACACGGTGTCGTCGGATTCGAGCACCACGCTCGCGACGCCATGGTTGGCCAGGCCCAACGCCAACGCCAACCCGGTTGGCCCTCCGCCAGCAATGACCACGCTGTGGCGTTGGGTGTCGCATCCGTCCATCAATTCCGGCACGCGTGCTGCGTGATGGGTGTAAGGAAAGTACTCCTCGAAAGTCAGTTCCATCTGGTCCTCGGTCCGATCACGCTGTATGGCGATCAATGACGGCGATATTATTTTGGAACAGTGTTTTATTTTATTGTCGTAAACCCGGATGACACTTTTCTGCGCGCTCTATACGCTCGGCGTCATCACATTCCTTTCATTGCCCTGTTCCTACCATGCCTTATTTCATGCAGATGGGTGACATCCCACGCAAGCGGTTCTCGCAATTCCAGCGTCCTGAGGGCGGCCTTTATGCCGCGGAGGTGATGGGTGAAGAGGGCTTTTCTTCGAACATGTCGCTCCTCTACCATCGCCATGCGCCGTCTGCCGTGACGAAGTGCGATGTGGTGGCGCACCCACAGCAGGAGCAGGAGGGCCTGACTCCGAACCATCCGTTGCTTCCACGCCTGTTCACCACGACGGGCCTTCAAACCTCTGCAGACCCCGTACTTGATCGCACAGTTTTGTGTGGAAACTCGGACGTACGGGTTTCGTTCATGGTCAGCGAAAAACCTTCGTCTCTCTACCGCAATGCGCAAGGGGGTGAGTTGCTCTACGTACATGACGGGTCCGCGCGCCTGGAGACGGTTTTCGGCAGCATCGATGTGGCCCGCGGCGACTATGTGGTCATCCCCAAGGCGACCACGCACCGCTGGGTGCCCACAGGCAGTGAGCCACTTCGTGCGCTGGTTTTCGAGACGGCAGGTCATGTGCGGCCGCCGCGCCGTTACCTCACGGCGTACGGGCAGTACAACCAGGAAGCTCCGTATTCCGAACTTGACTTGCGGCGCCCGCAGGGTCCCATGTTGACGGAAGGCCGTGAGGTCGACGTGCTGGTCAAGAACCGAAATGGCCTGACCCGCTATACCTACCAGCGCCACCCGTTTGATGTGGTGGGCTGGTTTGGGTGCAACTATCCGTATGCCCTGAACATCTCTGACTTTTCTCCGATCACCGGCAGTTTTCACAGGCCTCCACCGGTGCACCAGGTATTCGAAGCGCCAGGCTGCGTGTTCTGCAATTTTGTGCCCCGCATGCTGGACTATGACCCACGGGCCATGCCCATTCCCTCCTACCACTCGAACGTAGATTCAGATGAACTGATCTTCTACGCCGAAGGGAATTTCTTCAGCCGAAAAGGCAGCGGTATCGAACGCGGGGCCTTGAGCCTGCACCCTGCTGGACACATCCATGGACCGCACCCGGATGCTTATCAGGGAGGGGCAGCGCGCGTGGGGCAACACACGGAAGAGTGCGCCGTGATGCTCGACACCTTCAAACCGCTGCTGCTTGGAGGCGCCGCCCTAAGCAGTGAGCGCCCTGACTACTACACCTCTTGGAACGCACGCTGATGCAAGGAGATGCCAAAAAAATGAACAGACGCGAACTCTTGGCGGTTCCCATGCAAAGCACGGGAGAGATGGATGTGCAGTCCGGCGTGGCACGCCGCGCTGGCTTGCTGTGGTGTACCCGCCATCGCGCTTCAGGCATTGGGGGGCCTATTGCCAAGACGGCCGTGGTGGTGGTTCACCCCTCGTCCAACTTCATGGGGCACTATGCGCTGGATGCGCTGGCTGAATGCGGGGTGGATGCTGTCGGCATGAGCACACGCTATATAGGCAATGAAGCCATGCTGATCCTTGAACACTGCGTGGTGGACATAGGCTCTGTCATCCGCCATCTGCGAACTGAGGGTTACCAGCGTGTGGTGCTTATCGGCAACTCAGGTGGTGGAGGCCTGGTGGCGCTCTATCAAAACCAGGCAGAAAAACCCACCATCACAGCGCCGCCAGCGGGCGGTCCGCCAGATCTGACCAAGGCCGACCTGCCCCCGGCCGATGCACTCATCATGCTGATGGCGCACCCCAGCCGAAACATTGTGCTCACCGAAAAGTTGGACCCCGCCATTCTGGATGAGCATGAGCCTTTCCGCCGCGACCCCGAACTGGACCTTTTCAATCCAGACCTCAAACCCCCTTACACCGCAGCTTTTCTGGCGCGGTACAAGGCAGCGCAACTCGCGCGCAGCGAACGCATTACTCAGTGGGCGCTGGACCAGCTCGCGTTGCTGAAGCTGAGAGCAGACCCGCGCCTGGACGATCTACCCTTCGTGGTGCACGGCACCATGGCAGATCCGCGCAATCTGGATCTGACACTGGATCCATCCGACCGTGCGCCCACCACGCAATGGGGCCCGCCTGCCGTGGCGAACTTCATTCCAGCCTCGATTGGCCACTACACAAGCTTGCGCTCATGGCTTTCGCAGTGGAGCATGCGTCTGTCCAACGGACATGGCCCGGAGCGCTTGAACACTGTGCAAGTTCCCGTGCATGTGATCTATGGCACGGCTGATCCAGGCTGCTATCCAGGCCATGCCAAGATGTTGTATGAAGGTGTGAAGCACGATCGGAAGTGGCTCACGCCGATTCAGGGCGCCAAGCATTACCTCTTTGATCAACCTGAGCATAAGCGCACCTGCTGCAAGCTCATAGCAGACTGGTGCCATTCGCTGCCGTGACACTCAGTCCAGTCAGCACCTCGCGAGCCTGACCTCATCTGCCTCAGCTCCGGTTTCCAGCGGAGTCTGAGCGCTTGGTCGCAGGAGCCGGTGCCTTGAACGCATCGCTCACGACGGATTGGATAAGCGCATCCACGTTCTGGTGGCGTCCGCTTCTCGCACCCTGCGCATCCGAGGCGATCACGATCACCAGGTCGAGTATCTGGTTCACATAGATTCTCTGACCATCGTCTGCGCCTGCCATGAATATCCGTGAAGAATCGTCTGGCGCGACCCACCACAAGTAACCGTAATTCCAATTCAGGGGCGGTCCTCCAGTGGTTTGCTTTCTTGTGGCCATGTCGACATAGGAGGAGGAGAGCAAAGTCTTGCCATTCCACATGCCCTTCTGGAGATAGAGCTAGCCGATCTTCGACATGTCTCGCGTGGTCAACTCCAATCCTGTATAGCCCAGCTCGGAGCCACCCGGTCCGTCGATTCGCCATAGAAAGCGATCGATACCCAGGGGAGTGAACAGGTTCTTTCTCGCGAAATCCGTCAAGCGTTGCTTTGTCGCGCTGGCCAATATTCGAGCAGCCAGATGAGCTGTGCCGGGGTTGAAGCTGAATGCAGCCCCGGGCTGGCTAACCAGCGCTCTTTGGAGTGCGAAATCCACGGGGAACGCCCATCGTCCTACCTGCTTGACGGAGGGGTCGAAGCCGGCGGTCAAGGTCAAAATCTGTCCGACGGTGATGGCCCTGACTCTCCGGTCTGCTGCCGGGTCATTGGCCGAAGGCAGAAAGTCAGACAGGGGCTGTGCGGTGCTCTTGATCTTGCCTTGGTGAATGGCAATTCCCACTAACGTGGAAACGACGCTCGCGGTGGCAAAGCGCGCGTCATGGAGCGTCGCCGCATTCAGTCCGTTGCGGTAGTACTCCAAGATGAGCTTGCCGTGGCGCTGTATGACAAGGCTGCGAACCCCAGGGTACTCAACTGGGAGTTTGTGGTTCAACTCGGCGACGACGTCATGGGGTATGTCTTCAAGAGCCTGCGCAGACGTACTGACGCCCAGCCAGAGTGCAAAACCAAGAAGGAGCAGACGCATAGGGTTCCCCGATGGATCAGTTCATCGAAAGCCTGAGAAGGTGTGAAAGAGCATGCCAGGTTCTTTCGCACACAGAGCATATCGAGTCGTTCCACGCCCTTTGCCAGGCTGCAAAGACATTTCGATGATTTGATCGATATTTATGGTCAATATGATCTGAACTATTCGCTTTTATTCTTTATGAGAAAAACATATGCTCATAGTCAATGAAGTCATATAGCGCTTTTCTCAGGTTCCGCCCGGGCGTAGGCCCGGCTGTGAGCAACTTGGCCAACCTCTGGCCAGGCTTTCTGGTCTGTATCGTCGTCGCTTTGGCTGCCACCTTCATTTCGGATCATCACGGCGGCCCTCAGTTGTTATATGCGCTCCTGATTGGCCTGGCGTGTAACTTCCTGGCAGGGGTTGATCGCGTCATGCCCGGGGTGGCTTTTTGCGCTCGCACAGGTCTGCGTTGCGGGGTGGCGCTTCTGGGGGCGCGCATCACCGTAGATCAGGTTGCCAGCCTCGGTATAGCCACCGGTTTAGGTATCGCGGCTTCTGTGGTGGCCACCATCGTCTTTGGGGTGCTCCTGGCCAAGCTCATGAAGCGGCCCCAGGTCGAGGGGCTCGTATCGGGATGTTCTGTCGGCATCTGTGGGGCGTCCGCTGCCCTGGCGGTCTCTGCTGCATTGCCGCCTACCAAAGAGAACGAGCGGTTCACGTTGTTGGCTGTGGTGGGCGTCACCTTGTTGTCGACGATCGCCATGGTGGTGTATCCGCTGGTGTTGACCGTGCTGGACACTCCTGCACGTGTTTCTGGCGTGCTGCTGGGTGGGACCATTCATGACATTGCGCAGGTTGTGGCGGCTGGGCTTATCCTGGGCCCGGAGGCCGGAGAAACAGCCACTATCGTGAAGCTGTTTCGCGTGGCCCTGCTGGTGCCTATCGTGGCCGTGATCGCCGTCCTCTACCGTGATCGGTCGAATACCTCTGTGGGCTCTCGCGTGCCAGCGGTTCCTTCCTTTCTGCTGTGGTTCCTGTTCTTTGTGATCCTCACGTCACTGGGCGTCATAGGAACCCAGACTGCCGCCGTGGCGAGCGATGCCTCGCGCTGGCTGCTGGTGGCCGCTATCGGTGCGGCAGGCATCAAGACCAACTTTGCCGACCTCATGAAACTGGGTTGGCGCCCGGTGGTCATGCTGCTTAGTGAGACGGTCTTTATCGCAGCGATCGTGTTTGCCTGGGCTGCATAGAGCTGCCATTTTCGCGTTCAGGCGTGTGGGTTGAACCGAGGCAAGAACGCCGATTTCAAAGTGAATGGCAGCATTGAGATCTTGTCGGACGAGCGCTGTATGGAGACCTCTGAAAGAAGTTGATGGTCTTGTGGCTGCTTGAGCCGCAATTTTCATGAAACTTCTGCGGCCCGGCATTGTTCTTGAGCAATCCGAAGTCGCTGCTGCGGGAAGCTATGTTTGCGCGCCGCTTGCGCTAGGTCAATTACCTTGCCGCCCGGCCTGTCCATCATGGGCGTACTTGACTTTCTCGAAAGGTACACCATGAATGCCAGGACTCTTGTGATTGCCGCTGCTCTTGCCACCTGCGCTGCGGGCTATACGACCAGCGGTGCTATGGCGCAGGCTCCTGAAAAAGCCTCGGCCCCTGTCGAGGCATCCAGTGCGCCGACGAGCGTGGTCGCCCGTTCCAGAGCGGTCGCGCAAAAGGCCGCTCGAGAGGCGGCTGACTCTGCCCGTGCGGCGGCCGAGCAAGTTAAGCTCACGCTGCAGCGGGCCGAAACCGCCGCCCAGGACGCCTCGCACCAGGCGGCCGCGGATATCCGAGAGAAGGCGCTGAAGGCTGACGAAACCGCGAGAGAAGCTCTTGAGAAAGCTGAACACGCCGCGACCACAGCCACTGACGACATGAAAAAAATGGCGGCCAAGGCGGCAGACGCGGCCAGGCGCGCGGCCACCGCCGTGCGCGCGGCTTCGGCGCGCGCGGGAGAAGCGCTGCGCAAGGCCGCCCAGTCCGATCAGGCGCAAACGCAGAAGGCCATGAAGGCCACGCAGGATGCCTTGAGAAGCGCCGATAAAGCCGCGCGCGAATCCGCTGAAGCCGGCAAACAGGCGGCGGACAAGAGCGCGGATGTCGATACAAAAAAATAGGTGGTGAATTTCCGTCCTATGCACCGCGCAGCAACCATGAGCGGCGCCGCCCAAGCTGCCGTAGCTTCGCGTGAGCCGGTTCTTGGGAGCGCAGGACTCAGCGACGAGGAAGCCGCCGCCCGGCTTCAGGCCGAGGGCCCCAACCTCTTGCCCGGCAGCGAGCCGCAGAGCTTTGGGCGAATCGCCCTGGGTGTCGTCAGGGAGCCAATGTTCCTGATGCTGCTGGCGGCGGGCGCGACCTACCTGCTGCTGGGTGACACGGCTGAGGCGGCGTTTTTGCTGGCCTCCGTTTTCGCGATTGTTGCGCTGACGCTGTTCCAGGAGCGTAAGACACAACGGGCGCTGGAGGCCTTGCGCGACTTGTCGGCTCCGCGCGCGTTGGTGCTGCGCGACCGCAGGGAGCTTCGCATCGCCTGTCGCGAGGTGGTCCGCGGTGATGTGCTGGTGCTGCGCGAGGGCGACCGCATTCCCGCTGACGCCACCTTGTTGGAAGGCGCTCTTGAAGCCGACGAGTCGCTGCTGACGGGCGAATCCGTGCCCAGGCCTAAGCTGCCCATGCCAGCGGAGTGGCCCGACCTTGAACCCGACGGCGACGATGGCGCGCTGATTTATGCGGGCACCGTGATCACGCAGGGCATGGGCCTGGCCCGGGTGCTTGCCACGGGCGGCCGCACCGCCATGGGACGCATCGGCATAGCGCTGGCGACGACGCAGCCCCCGGCCTCCAGGCTGCACCGGCAGTCGCGGCGCATTGTGCAAGTATTCGCGGGTGTCGGGCTAGCGGTTGCTGTGCTGCTGGTGTTGCTGGCCTGGCTCAGGGACGGCCAGGGTTTTGTCGCCAGCCTGCTGCCGGCGATTGCCTTCGCGATGGCGGTGTTACCGGAGGAAATTCCCGTGGTGCTCGCGGTGTTCCTGGCACTGGCAGCGTGGCGACTGTCGCGCCAGAATATTCTCACGCGCCGGGTCGACGCCATCGAAGTGCTCGGCGCGATTACGGTACTGGCCGTAGACAAGACTGGCACCCTGACGCAGAACCGCATGGCGCTGGTCGAGCTGGTAGGGGCCGATGCCGCATTCTTCGCGGATGTCGATGCGCCGCTGCCCGCAGCACTCACGGAACTGCTCGAATGCGCCGTGCTGGCCACCCCGCTGGAACCCTTCGACCCGATGGAAAAAGCCATCCGCGCCCTCGGGGACGCCCGTTTGACCCCGGACTCCAAAGCGCTTGTCGGGATGCCGCCAGCGCGGCTTTATGCGCTCACGCCGCAACTCCTGGCCGTCACCTACGTCTACGCCTACGGCGGAGGAGCCTCGGGGCGCTATAGCCTCGCCACCAAAGGTGCGCCGGAGGCGGTCATGGACTTGTGCCGGCTTCAGGGGAGTGAACGCGACTCAGTGCAGCGGCAAGTGCAGGAGATGGCAGCACGAGGCCTGCGTGTCCTCGGCGTGGCTAGCGGCGAGTGGGAGGGCGCTGGATTGCCCGAAAACCAGCAGGACTTCGCGCCGCTCTTTGTCGGCCTGCTGGGCCTGGCAGACCCGCTGCGGGCCGCAGTGCCGCAGGCCGTGCGGGATTGCTCCGAGGCGGGCATACGCGTGATCATGATGACTGGGGATCACCCGGTGACGGCTAGCGCCATCGCGCGCCAGGCGGGACTGCCTCATTCCGAGGATGTGCTGACCGGCGCGGAAATCGACGCCCTTGATGACGCATCGCTGCAGGCCCGTTTGAGGAGCGCCGCAATCTGCGCCCGGCTCAGGCCCGAGCAGAAGCTTCGGCTGGTGCGCGCGCTGCAAGCCGATGGCGGCACGGTGGGCATGACGGGCGACGGCGTTAACGACGCGCCAGCGCTCAAGGCCGCCGATGCCGGCATCGCTATGGGTGAACGCGGCACTGACGTGGCGCGCGAAGCCGCGGCCCTGGTGCTGCTGGACGACAGCTTCGCCAGCATAGCCACCGCTATACGGCAGGGCCGCCACGTCGACGACAACATCCGCAGCGCCGTGCGATTCATCTTCGCGGTGCATGTGCCCATCGTGGTGCTGGCGCTGGTTCCGGCCCTTTTGCACTGGCCCGTGTTGTTGCTCCCGGTGCAGATCATTCTGCTTGAACTGATCATCGACCCGTCTTGCTCCATCCTGTTCGAGGCGCAGCCGGCAGACCCGGCCCTCATGCACCGCCCACCCAGGCCCGCTGCGGATTCGCCGTTCGCCTTGCGCAACATGGCCTACGGCCTGCTGCAGGGCCTGGGACTGGCCTTGCCTCTTCTTGTGGCCAACGTCTGCATGCTGGCACAGGGATGGCAGGAGAGCGAGATACGCACCACGCTGTTCGTGAGCCTGGTCGCAGGCCTGTTCCTGCTGGTACTGATTCACCGGCATTCTGTGCATATCTTGCGTAACCCCTGGCTTGCGCGTCTGGCCACCGCCGTGGCCGCGCTGCTTTCGTTGGTGTTATGGCAGCCCTGGCTGCGCGCGGTGATGGGCTTTACCCCGCCGTCCGGCCAGGGCGTTGGCGCGCTGCTGTTGATCCTGGGTGCCATGACCGCCTGGCTGTTGGCCCTGCGGTTTGTATCCGCGGCGTCGCGTAAGTGGCGAGCCGGGAAGGACTATTCTCCAAAGCCGTGCGCCCGCCCTTGATGTACGTCAATGCCTGATAGCGCCGCCTCCCATACTCTTGCCGGAGGCCGGTGCTCGCGCAGCACCGGGTTGACCACTACTGTCTTGCGCAACCCTCCAAGGGAGCAGAATCATGTCCAGTCCTACCCTCATCGTTTGTTATTCCAACACCGGCACTTCCCGCCGCGTGGCCGACCTCCTGGCCACCCAGTTCCAATGGCAGCGCGGTGAGATCTGCGAAAGGCGATCGCGCGCGGGTGTTGCCGGTATGCTGCGCTGCGTGGGTGATTCGCTGCTCAGACGCCATCCCGCGATACGCTATGAAGGGCCAGACCCACGCGGTTTTGAGACAGTGGTGCTGATCGCGCCCATCTGGGTTTCCCGGTTGGCCGGGCCCATGCGCAGTTTTGTGCGCGACCGTGCATCGAGCCTCAAGCGCGTTGCCGTCATCGCGGTGATGGGAGGCAAGGGCGCTACCAATGCCTTCGCCGAGATCGACCAGATACTGGGTCGGCCGCCCATTCTTTCAACGTCTTTCACCGCACGCAACGTGGACGATGGGAGCTATGCGTCTGGCCTGGAGGCATTCGGCGCCGCAGTTCGGGACCACGCGCAAAAGCAAGATGCGGTGCGGCCGACGGATCTATCGCCCAGCGCAGTGTGAGCGCGCCTTGTTCGCCTGGCACCTGCCGCCTTTTTGAACGCAACAGAAACCGGACTATGCACGCCGAACCGACCTTGGCGCCCGCTGGGCCCGCGCCTGCGGATGTGCCGCTGCAGCTTATCCTGGCACGCCTGGCCAACGGCATCTCGCCCGCGTCCGTGCTGTTGGCGCAAGCCGACTGGCTGAGCCACCTGGCCGTATCGCCGGGTAAACAGGCCGAGTTGGCGGCTAGCGCCTGGCACAAGCTGCTCCAGTGGACGCTATATGCCGGCCATTCTTGCTACGGTGAGTCTTCCGTCTGCATAGAGCCCGAGCCGCGCGACAAGCGTTTCGCCGCGCCGGAATGGAGCTGGCCGCCATACAGACAGCTTGCGCAAGCCTTCCTTCTGCAGGAGCGCTGGTGGGCCGAGGCCGGCGCGGGCGTTCGCGGGGTGTCGCGCCACCACGAGGAGGTGGCCGCATTTGCGGTGCGGCAATGGCTGGACATGTTCGCGCCTTCGAACTTCGTGCCGACCAATCCTGAGGTACTCGAAAAAACCCTGCGCAGCGGCGGCGCAAACCTCACGGGCGGATTCTCGAACCTGTGGCTCGACGCCGTCAAGCTAGTGGCCAACGGCAGCCCACGCGGCGTCGAGCGCTTTGCCGTTGGCCGCGACGTGGCTTGCACGCCGGGGCGGGTGGTCATGCGCAACCGGCTTGTCGAGCTGATCGAATACCAGCCGTCGACCGCGCGGGTGGACGCGGAGCCCGTATTCATCGTGCCGTCGTGGATCATGAAGTACTACATCCTGGATCTCAGGCCGCAGGACTCGCTGGTGAAATACCTGGTGGGCAAAGGCCACAGAGTTTTTATAGTGTCCTGGCGTAACCCGGATGGCGGCGACCGCGATCTTGGCATTGAAGACTACCTGCAGCTCGGCATCGTGGCCGCGCTGCAGGCGGTACACGAGCGCGCTCCTGGTCGCAAAGTGCATTGCGCCGGCTATTGCCTGGGCGGAACGCTGTTGTCTATCGCAGCTGCGGCTCCACAAACCGGCGTGCCGGCCGCCATGGCTACGCTGACCCTGCTGGCGGCCCAGACTGATTTTGCGGAGCCGGGCGAGTTGGGCCTGTTCATTGACGAAAGCCAGATCGCGTTTCTCGAAAACCTGATGGCCGGTCGGGGTTTTCTCGACGGGCGGGAGATGGCCGGGGCTTTCGCCTTGATCAACTCGCGCGACCTTGTCTGGTCCAGGTTGGTCCATGAATACCTCATGGGTGCCGAAACGCCGATGACGGCGCTGCGCGCCTGGAATGCGGATGCCACGCGACTGCCCGCGCGCATGCACAGCCAGTATCTGCGCGGCCTGTACCTCAACAACGACCTCGCTCAGGGTCGTTTCAGGGTGGCGGGCCGCCCGGTCAGCCTCGCGGACATCAAGCTTCCGTTGTTCGTGGTGTCCACCGAGCAGGACCATGTATCGCCCTGGGCTTCGGTGTACAAGATTCACCACCTGGCAGAGGCTCCCGTGAGTTTCGTGCTCGTCTCGGGCGGGCACAACGTTGGCATCGTCAGCCCGGCGTCGGGGCCAGCGGCCAAGCCTGAGGCCCACTACCGGATAGCGACAAGCCCCGCGATGGGCGCGCCCACGGACCCGCAGGCCTGGAAGGATGCCGCACCGGTAGTGCAAGGTTCGTGGTGGCCAGTTTGGCATGCCTGGCTGCGCGCGCACTCTTGCGCGCGTGTGCCTGCCGTCCCTGTGACCTGGCCTGTCGACGACCTCGGTACCGTTGAGGCGCCCGGCACCTATGTCCACCAGCGATGACCCGTGATGAACCGGGTCAGGCCGAATAGGGCGTGTTAACACGCCCTAGGCCCGCTCGTGTCAATGCGCGATACCAGTCCCAGCGCCGTTGACAGCGTTGGCCAGGGTGGCCTTCCAGGCTTCGAGCGCTGGCTTCGGGGCTTCGCCGGGACGGCTGTCCGCGATGTGCGTGGCGCAGGCCATCAACTCCATCTCGGTTTTGAGCATGGCCGATGCGATGGCTTGCCAGTATTTCGCGGAACCCTGGAAGTCGAAGTTCAGCAGGTCGGCCTGCATGGCCAGCAATTCGGCGGGCGTGCAGTCTTCGCGCAGCTTCTGCGCCACCGCTTCATGGCGCTCTGTCGCCTGCTGCGCGGCCTGTTGCTGGATGTAGCGGATTTCTTCGGAACCGCGAAACAGGATGGCGGCGGTACTAGTGGCGAAGGCCATCTGCTGTCGGCCCGCATCGGCCAGCATGTCATAGACGGCGGTGCGGGGTTCGGCGGGTTCGGGGGACGCGTCGATCGGGGCTTTTCGGGTGCTCATGGCATGTCCTTTTTGTGATGAGTGGAGGGGTGAATGTGTTGGTCTCGCATGGGTCGCGCGGGCTGGATCGCGTGCAGATGCGCAGCGCCGACGGAGCGATCGTGTGGCGCGTCCCGTGCGACATCAGTCGTCGCTGATGCGCATCACGACCCTGCCCTCGATAGCGCCGCGGCGCATGCGGTCCAGCACGTCGTTGATGTTGTCCAGTCGGTCTTCGGTGAACGTGGTGCGCACCTTGCCTTCGCCGGCGAAGGCCAGCGCTTCCTGCAGGTCCTTGCGGGTGCCTACGATGGAGCCACGCACCGTCTTGGCGTTGAGCACGACGTCGAAAATCGGAAGCGCGAAATCTCCGGGCGGCAGGCCGACCAGGGACATGGTGCCGCGCTTGTGCAGCATGCCCAGCCCCTGCGAAAACGCGCTGCGCGAGACGGCTGTCACCAGCACGCCGTGCGCGCCGCGTATCGCTGTCTGGACTTCCTGAACAGGGTTTTGCCTGGCGGCGTTGATTACCATGTCGGCGCCCAGGCTTTTGGCCAGCTTCAGTTTTGTGTCGTCGATGTCGACGGCGATGACGTGAAAGCCCATGACCTTCGCATACTGGACCGCCAGGTGGCCCAGGCCTCCTATGCCGGAAATCGCCACCCAGTCGCCGGGTTTGCAGTCAAGCACCTTCAGGCCCTTGTAGACCGTCACGCCGGCGCACAGCACGGGCGCGATCTCGCCGAATCCGACACCTTCGGGCAAATGCCCCACATACCCGGGGTCGGCGAGCACGTATTCGGCATAGCCGCCGTTGACGGTATAGCCGGTCATCTGCTGACCATCGCAGAGCGTCTCCCAGCCGGTGATGCAGTGTTCGCAGTGCCCGCAGGCCGTGTGCAGCCAGGGGACGCCGACGCGGTCTCCCTCCTTGACGGTAGTTACACCCGCCCCGACAGCCGCGACGTAGCCTACGCCCTCGTGGCCCGGGATAAAGGGCAGGGAAGGTTTGACTGGCCAGTCGCCGTCCGCGGCATGCAGGTCGGTGTGGCACACACCTGAGGCCGCAATCTTGACCAGGATAGAGCCGGACACCACGGTGGGCACGGGGACTTCTTCAATACGAAGTGGTTGGCCGAATTCATGGACAACCGCGGCTTTCATGGTTTGCATGGTGACTTCCTGAAAAAATGCGCGACCGACCGCCGCGCGGGCTGGTGAATTACTGCACCGCGATCTTGCCGGAGGGCGCGCCGGCCTTCTTGGGGAGCTTCAGGGTCAGCACGCCGTCGCTGTAGCTCGCGGTGGTCTTGCTCTCGTCGACGTCATGCGCGAGGCTGAAAGTGCGCGACACGTCACCCCAATAGCGTTCGCTGCGCACAACCCTTCCGCCCTTTTCCTTGGTTTCGTTCTCCCGTTTCATTTCGGCGTCTATGCGCACAACATTGCCATCGACCTGGACGCTGATGTCATCTTTCTTGACGCCGGGGATGTCGGCCTTGACGGTATATGCGTCCGTGTCTTCGTCTACGTCAACGCGCATCTGCAGCGAAGTTTTATCGGCGTCGAAGATGGCGGGGGAGAAGAAGCGGCGCATTGCCGACTCCAGCGAATCGCCGAAAGAATCCTCGATTTTTCGAAGGTGTTTCATGGTCTTTCCTTTTAAGGGGGGATGAAGTTTTTCCTGGGTCTCACCGTAGATTCAGGCGGTGACTTCCAGCTTGTTCACGATTCGGGAAACGCCCTGGGCGGCAAATGCGGCGCCAGCGGCAGCGTCGCGCTCGGCCATGGAATGCACCTTGCCGCGCAAGGTAACGACGCCGCCTTCCACATCGATCGCGATGTGTTTGGCTTCGCGCTCAGCCTGCCGCTCCAGCGCTGCGGAGATCTCGGCCGCCACATTACGCGTGCTGACCGTGGGTTTGACACTGATCTGGTTGGTCAGCCCGCGCACGCCGATCAGGTTGCGCACGCATTGCTCGGCGGTGCGGGACTGATAGGCCCAGTCGACTTCACCGTTAAGGGTGACCCAGCCTTTTTCCACCTCCACCTTAACGCGGTCGGGTTGCATGAACACGCTCCAGCGCAATGCGGATGCCGCGGCCAAAGCGATTTCGGAATCGCTGCGCTGGTGGCCTGTCGCCAGCTTCACGTCCAGTTCCATCGCGAGACCACGTACGCCCGCCACACGGCGCACGGCCCTCTCGGCCGCGTACTTTTCGGCGAAGGTGTCCAGGTGCCCGGTCAGCGTCACGACACCGCCGTTGACGAGGACGCCAATGCCGGCCGCATTGACGGCAGGCTCCCAAGCCAGTTCCGCAGTGACGTCGGCCTTGAGTTGCATATCGGTTTTCATGGGCTTGCTCCTTGATAAAAAATGATGGTCACCACTCTGGTGGCTTTATGACTTTAGGCAGACGCAAGCATGGCTGTATTGATATTTCGCAAGCTCAGCGCATGGGCGTGGGCTGTACCGGACTCGTCCATCACCGGTGCGCCGTCACTGGCCGGTAACCAGACCGATGACCGCCTGGTGCCGCCGCTGCCGACCCAGCGCCAGCAGTTGGGCTTCGCTCGGGTGGTCCACGGTTTCCCAGCCCGTGATGCGCGGCACCAGGGCAGGACGGTGTTTGTCGACGTAGTGACGGAAGTCGGCCTGTACGGTGTGTCCGCCCGTCATCAGGACGGACTCCATGCCGTCCAGCGCATCGCAGACCTTGCCGAAGAATTCATGCTGCGTGCGCACCTCGCTGGCGTGCTGGGACGTGGCATGAGAATGTGCGTGAAGCTTGCGCGTCTCGGACTGTTCGGCGTCGAAATGGATCAACTGGGCATGGTGATGGTCCAGCCAGACCACGGTATGAAAAAAGGGCATGGGGTAGTCCAAAAAATTAGACGGAAACAGGCCGCCGCGTCAGGCGGTGATTTCCAGCTTGTTGATGATGCGGGTTACCCCCTTTGCAGCGAAGGCCGCGCCGGCGGCTGCTTCGCGTTCGGCCAGGGAATGCACCTTGCCGTGAAGCGTGACGACGCCGCCTTCAACGTCGACGTCGATGTGCCGGGCTTCGCGCTCGGCCTGACGTTCGAGCGCGGCGGATATTTCCGCGGCGACGTCGCGCGTGCTGACGGTGGGTTTGACGACGATGTTGTTGGACAGGCCGCGCACGCCCATCAAGCCGCGTACGCATTTTTCGGCGGTGCTGCGCTGGTAAGCCCAGTCGACGTCGCCGGTGAGGGTGACCCAGCCTTTTTCCACTTCGACCCGAATTCGGTCGGGCGGCAAGAGCGCGCTCCAGAGCAGCGCGGACGCGGCGACCGAGGCGATTTCGGTGTCGCTGCGGTGGTGAGCGGCGATCAGTTTCACATCCAGCTCTATCGCCAAGCCGCGCACGCCGGCCACGCGGCGCACAGCCCTCTCCGCCGCGATTTTTTCGGCAAAGGTGTCCAGGTGTCCCGTGAGGGTCACCACGCCGTCATGGACAAGAACGCCTATACCAGCTGAATTGACGGCGGGGTCCCAGGCAAGTTCGGCGGTGACGTCGGCTTTGAGCTGCATATCGGTTTTCATGGTTTTTTCCTTCAATGAACGAGCGCCACCACAGCGTGGCCATGCCACTCTAGGCCGGCTTGGAGGCGCCTGTTTTGACAATCATCAAGTCACAGTCTTGCGGGGCACGCTACGCTGGATGCCGGACTCAAACGCAAGGACTTCGCGATGAAACACGAGATAGGCCCCATCGAGAGACGGCTTCGCAACGTCAGCGGCGTCCTGTTGCTGGCGCTCTTGTTCGGGCTCTATGGAAATGCCCGATGGTGAGACTCGCTAGGCTTGCTTCCGCTGCTGACGGGCCTGTTCAGTTTCTGCCCGCTTTACTGGGCCATCGGGGTGAATTAGCAGGGGCTAAGGTCGCGGCGGGAGGTTTTGCCCCGCCGGAATACGCAAGGGCACATAGGCTGGCTGCCGGTCGCGTACCACCAGCAGCGCGAGGCTCGCGCCGGGCTCCAAGCGTGACAGCACGCGGTCGAAATCATCCACGCTATCCAGCCTAAGTTCGTTGGCGGCGACTATCACGTCGCCTGGTTGTATGCCTTCGCTGCGCGACAGCCCAGCGGCCTGACGCACCAGCAGGCCGCCGTCTATGCCCAGTTGCTTCTGCAGGTCCTTGCCGGACTCGGCCATGGTCAGACCCAGGCGTGGGAGTTCGCCGGCGTCGGGCACCGGCGGCGGGACTGGAGCGACGGCGACTGCTTCTTCCAGCTTGACGGTGGCCGTGGTTTTGCGGCCCTGACGCCAGATCTCCAGCGTGGCTGGGCGGCCGCTGCCGTGGTCGCCCATCTGCATTGCCAAGCTGCTGAAATCCTGCACTTTGGCACCGTTGAAGGCGGTGATGATGTCGCCGCGCTGCAGGCCGGAAAGCGCGGCGGGCCCGCCGGGTGTGATTTGCACGAGCAAGGCGCCGGTTGGGTCTTGCACCCCGAAGGACTGCGCTAGTGCGGCGGTCATACCCTGCAGCCGAGCCCCCATCCAGGCGCGCCGTATCCTCCCCTCAGCGCGCAGGCGCCTGGCGATGTCGACGGCCAGGTTGATGGGTACGGCAAACGACACGCCCATATAGCCGCCGCTGCCGCTGTAGATCAGCGAGTTTAGTCCTACCACCTCCCCGTCGACATTGAACAGCGGGCTACCCGAACTGCCGGGGTTGATGGCCACGTCGGTTTGAAGGAAGGCGGTTTCGCCGCTGCCGGAAAGAAAGCGGTTCTTGGCGCTGACGATACCCGCAGTAACGGAGCCGGAAAAACCAAAAGGCGAGCCTATGGCCGCGACCCAGTCACCGACGGCCAGTTTCGAGGAGTCGCCTATGACGACGGGCGACAAGCCGGTGGCTTCGATCTTGAGCAAGGCCACGTCGGTGATGCGATCCATACCAACCAGCCTTGCGGGAAAATGTCGCCCGTCCTGCAGCCGTACCTGGGCCTCTTGCGCATCCCAAAGCACATGCGCGCTGCTGACGATATAACCGTCGGCCGTGAGGACAAACCCGGAAGCAAGGTCGCGTACCTCGCGGCGAGACAGGCTGATGGGCTGTGGCCTTGCGAGCCGGTCGCCGAAGGTGTCGGACGGGGCGAATTCGGGCTCCGGCTCATCGCTGCCGCTGGGCACCCAGACGTTGATGGTGCCAATTTCCACGACACCGGCGCCGCGGCTGGCGACGAGGGCGCCGGCTGATACTGGAGCCCGGCGTACCGGCGGCTCCGCATGGGCGCCTTGGGGGACCAGGGCGGCGCAGGCCATCAGGCACGCAAGCAAAAGAGGGCAGCGTTTCATGAGGCCATTGAACAGGGCGCGGGACACAGCCCGTTTGCGCCACCTCAAGCCGGCTTTGAAAACAGCGCTTTGGCCGTACGTCCGGATAGGGCTTCGGTCAGGCTAGCTATGGCATCTTGCCAGCAGCCGATATATCGCTGGCAAGCTGCCGGCTATATGATGGGGCTCCGACCTTGAGGCTGCCCATGTCCCTGTTTCCACACGTTGGTGATGCGGTGCCCAATCGCTGGCGCTCCATGGCCGTCATCCTGGCCGTGCTGGCGAGCCTGACTCTGCTGGCTGCTGTTTATGTGGCATCCAGTCCGCAATCGCTGCCAGGACTGCTCATGGTCGTGGCCCTGGCTGCAGTTAGCTGCGGCATGGCCTGGTTGATGGCCTGGCGCTACGCGGCGCGGGACCGCGCGGGCCGACTGGCCCTGGACGGCGCGGACGCCAGGCTGGCCGGACTGCTGGATTCGGCCATGGACGCCATCATCACCGTGGACAGCGAGCAGAACGTAATACTCTATAACAAGGTGGCCGAGAAGATTTTCGGCTGGCCGACGCGCGAGATGCTGGGCCAGCCGCTCACACGCCTGATCCCCCGGCGCCACCAGGGCGCGCACGGCGAGCAGGTCAGAAGTTTCGGCCAGACCGGCATCACCTCACGGCGCATGGGTGACGGCACGGTGCTGTACGGGCTCAGGGCTGACGGCGAAGAGTTTCCGCTGGAAGCCTCTATCTCGCAGCTCGATACCGCGCAGGGCAAGCTTTATACCGTGATCCTGCGCGACGTGACCGAGCGTGTGCGGGCCAACGAGGAACTGACCGCCTTCGCCTCGGCAGCTCACGCTATTCGCGAAAGCGAAAAAACACGGATCGCGCGCGAGCTGCATGACGAACTTGCGCAGTCGCTGACGGCGATCAAGATGGACATCACCTGGATCCGGGAAGCCATGCCCGCGGACGCAGTACGGGCGAAGCTTGACGACATGCTGGGTCTGTTGGACACGACCGTCGCCGCCACGCGGCGCATCGCCTCGGATTTGCGGCCGCTGCTGCTGGACGATCTGGGCCTGGTGCCAGCGATCCAGTGGCTCACCCACAATTTCACCCAACGCCACAGTGTGGCGTGCAGGCTGTCGCTGGACGAGGAGGTGGAGCTGGCCGAACCCTATGCCACTGCGGTGTTCCGTATCGTGCAAGAGTCGCTGGTGAACGTGGCTAAGCATGCTGGCGCGTCTTGGGTCGAAGTACACATAGAGAGGACAATCGAAGGCGTAACGTTGGAGGTGGCCGATGATGGGGCTGGGTTCGCGACGGACGCACCGCGCAAGCCCAGCTCGCTGGGCCTCATGGGCCTGCGCGAGCGAGCCCGCTTGCTGCGGGGCACGGTGGACATCGACAGTGCACCGGGCCAGGGAACCCGCATCCGTGTCGTCATCCCGATGCCCGAAACAGGAGACATTCCGTGATCAGGATTGTGATTGCCGATGACCACGCTATAGTGCGCGAGGGGCTTAAACGCATCGTGTCCTCCATACCCGACATGGAGGTCGCCGGTGAGGCTGGCAACGGCACGGAGGTGATGCAGCGCGTGCGCGAGTTGGACTTCGATGTGCTAGTGCTGGACCTCTCCATGCCGGGGCGCAGCGGCATGGAGCTGATCAAGCTGATACGCGCTGAAAAGCCGATGCCGCGCGTTCTTGTGCTGAGCATGCACCAGGAACTGCAGTACGCCGTGCGGGCCATCAAGAACGGCGCCAGCGGCTACCTGACCAAGGAAAGTGCGCCGGCCCAGCTGGAGCAGGCGATACGCAAGGTGGCCTCGGGCGGTGCCTTCATCAGCGCCGAGGTCGCTGAGCAGCTCGCGCTGGGCGCGATGCCCGGCAGCCAGGCGGTGCCGCATGAAAGCCTTTCGAACCGCGAGTTCGAAGTGCTACAGCTGCTGGTTGCGGGCATTTCCTTAACGGACATCGGGACAAGAATGAACCTGTCGGTGAAAACCGTCAGTACCCACAAAACCAACCTCATGCAGAAAATGGGCTTGAACAACCAGAGTGAGCTGATCCGCTACGCGATCAGGCATGGTCTGGCCGAACCGCTAGACAACTGACGTCCTGAACCGCAAAGCCGCCATGCAAAGCGTCTGGTGTTGATAGGGGTCAACACGCTCGCGGGTGCATCTGCCTACATTCAGGGTATCCAAACTCTGCACCGGGCGGTGATCCATGAGCGATGAATTGAAAAAACTGCTGGTTCATGCCGATGCCACGCCGCAGTTCGCGCAACGGCTTGAATTTGCCTGCCGGCTCGCTCCCCGCCACGGCGCCGGCATCACGGCGCTCTACGCCTCACCTTCGGCTTCCGAGGCGATACCAGTGACCGCCGGGATGGGCCCGGGACTGGCCGTGCTACGCGAGAACGCGCGGGACACCGCGCTGGCAAAGGCGCGCTCGGTGTTCGAACAGCTCAGGCCAGCGGAGGGCACGGCCGCCTGGGCCGAAATCCATGAATTCCCTCTGGTTTCGGCCTTTTCCGAGCGGGCGCTTTATGCCGACATGCTGGTGCTGGGCCAGCACGACCCGAGCGAGGATTGGTCGGCACTGATGCCTGCGGATTTTCCGGAAACCGTGCTCGCCCTGAGCGGACGGCCGGCACTGGTGCTGCCCTATACCTCGGCCAGGCCTGGCTTGCCGGGCAAGGTGGTGATCGCCTGGAAGCCCAGCCGCGGGGCGGCGCGCGCGGTGACGGCAGCTCTGCCCATACTGCGCGGCGCAAACTCGGTGCACATACTGAGCTGGGGCAGCGATGCTGTGGGCGGCGAAGGCCAGGGCCCGAACATCGTGTCTTACCTGAAGGCCCATGACATTGAGGCCACCTGGCACCGGGAAGGCGCGGAACCCGCGGACCTGGGCGACGTGCTGCTCTCGCGCGCCTTCGATCTGCAGGCCGACTTGCTGGTGATGGGTTGCTACGGCCGCGCCCGTGCCTATGAATGGGCGCTGGGCGGGGTATCCCGGACCGTGCTCAAAACCATGACGCTGCCGGTTTTGATGGCGCACTAGGCGTCCGGCCAACCTACTGGAGAAGGCCAAAAACTCGGAAAACTCCGAGTCCAACTCGGAACGCTGGGTGCGGAAAACCAGCCTTATCCGAGCAGGCCTTTCAGCAAAAACTGATGTTCCGGATGCACCGCCTGCGAGACAGTAGGGGCATGCAACACGCTGCTTCACCTATCCGGGTTTTTCTGGCCGACGACTCTGCTCTGAGCCGCAGCCGTTTGACCGCCGTTCTGCTGGCTCAGGGCATGGGGATCGCGGGGCAGGCCGAGACGCCGGAGGCAGCAGTCGCCGGCATCCTGGCGACACGACCCGACGTGGCGGTGCTCGACGTGCAGTTCGAAAAGGGCAGTGGCATGAAGGTGCTTGAGGCTGTTCGCAAGGCCACGCGGGACATTCCCTTCATCGTCATGAGCAACCATGCCGAGCCGGCCTATCGCGCGCGCTACCTGGCCGCAGGTGCCGCCTGGTTCCTCGACAAACACACCGAGTTTTATCAGCTCGCCAGCAAGGTGCAAACCGTCGCCATGCGTTCACCGTCGCGAACTTTTCATCAACCCGTCTCATCCTCTTGACCCAGGGAGCTGTCATGTCCTCAGCCTGTTCAACCGCCAGTGATATTTCTTTCCCTGCCGCCATCCCGCCGCTTAAGACTCAGTGCTCGAGTTGCAACCTGCGCGATCTTTGCCTGCCCTGCGGGATGAAGCCCTCAGATGTGGACGGTCTGGACGGCCTCAAGTTCAGCCGCACCAAGGTCAAGGCGGGCGCAGCGCTGTACCACGAGGGCCAGGCTTTTCGCAACATTTACGCGGTGCGCATCGGTACTTTCAAGTCCAGCCTGACGCTGGCAGACGGCCGCGAGCAAGTCAACGGTTTCCAGATGGCAGGTGAACTCATGGGCATGGACGGTATCGCCAACGGCGCCTATGCCAGCAACGCCACCGCGCTGGAAGACACCGAGGTCTGCACCATTCCCTACGAAGACCTCAGCGGCCTGGCCGCTGCCAGCCCCGGTATGCAGCAGGCGGTCGGCCGGATGATGAGCCGCGAAATTGTCCGGGAGCACAGTCTCATGATGCTGCTGGGCAGCATGAACGCAGAAGAGCGGCTGGCCGCCTTTCTGATCAACCTTTCCCAGCGACTCAAGCTGCGTGGCTATTCCGCCGACGAGTTTCACCTGCGCATGTCGCGTGCCGAGATCGGCAGCCACCTAGGCATGACGCTAGAGACGGTCAGCCGTACGTTCTCTGCCTTTCAACAGCAGGGCATCCTGGAAGTCGACAAGCGTCACATCCATATCACCGATATGGCGGCACTTAAACGCGTCTTCGAAACCGGGGTTCACTGAGCGTTCGCCGGCGGTGGCGCTCCGTCCGAAAAAAATCCATCTACACAGCATTACTCTATAGCGAAGAGTCATGTCGGAAGAGAAGTTATCTTACTGCGCGGTCCCCAGGGCTAACGCAGAGAGCCGCAGCGGCCAGTCGCTCAACTGAGAGCGGCCGACTCCAGATAGTAGGGTAGATGGCAGGGCCAGTGCAACTCACGTTCAATGCGCTGACGCATGGCATCGGCCGCAGCAGGTTCGCCGTGGGTGATGAAAGTCTGTTTCGGCGCGGACTTGAATCCGCGCAGCCAGCCCATGATTTCGGCCGCATCCGAGTGGGCCGACAGGTCGTCCAACATCGCCACTTCGGCGCGCATCGGCACTTCCTGGCCGTGGATGCGCACCATGGGCTCGCCACCGACGATCAGGGCGCCGCGCGTGCCGCCGGCCTGGAAACCGGCAAACAGTATGGTGTTGCGCTTGTCGGGCGCGAAGGCCTTGATGTGGTGGACCACGCGTCCGCCGGTTGCCATGCCACTGGCGGCGATGATGACCATGGGGCCATGTTTGGCATTGAGCAGGCGAGACTCTTCCGGTGACTCGACGATGTGCGCCGTATGTGCCATAGCCTCGCATTCCGCAGACGTCAGCCGCAGCTCGGCCTTGTGTTTGAGGTAGACCTGCGTGGCCTTGGCCGCCATGGGGCTGTTGAGGTAGACGGGCAGCGTTCGCTCGATCACACCCTGGGTTTTGAGCACTTCGACGCAATGCAACAGGCTCTGCGCGCGCCCGACCGCGAAGGCCGGAATGACCACCACGCCGCCGCGCGCGGCAGTGCGGTTGATGACCTGGCCCAACGCCAGCATGGGGTCTGAATCTTTGTGCAGGCGGTCGCCGTAGGTGGACTCCACAACCAGATAGTCGGCGCCGTCCATTTGCGACGGCGGTCGTAGCAACAGGTCGTTGGGCCGGCCTATGTCCCCGGAAAACAATATGGAGCGCGAGCCGTCCTCCAGCTGCACGAAAGATGAGCCCACCATGTGGCCCGAGTGTGTCAGGCTGGCGGTCAGACCAGGCGCCGGTTGCCAGTGCTTGCCGGCGGGTATCGGATGCAGCAGCTTGAGGCAGCGCATCGCATCCTCGCGTGTGTACAGCGGCAGGGCGGGCGCGTGCTTCGAAAAGCCGTGGCGGTTGGCGTATTCGGCTTCTTCTTCCTGCAGGTGGCCGGCGTCGGGCAGCAGGACACGGCACAGGTCGGCCGTGCCGGGTGTGCAGAACACTTTGCCCGCGAAGCCCTGACGTGCCAGCAGCGGCAGGTAGCCGCTGTGGTCGATGTGGGCATGGGTGAGGATCACGGCATCGATATCGGCCGCAGCGAAAGGCAGCGACGACCAGTTGCGCAGACGCAGCGGCTTATAGCCCTGGAACAGACCGCAATCAACCAGGACCGAGGCGTCCCCATGGCGCACCAGGTATTTGGAGCCAGTGACGGTATCGGTGGCGCCGAGGAATTGAATATTCATGACGGCAGCTTAGGCGCGCTGGAAACCGGCGTGTTTGACATAGCGCAGACAGGGCGAAATTTTCGGCCGGATCAAGGCACCAGCACGGCGACTCCGTTGAGCCTGCTGGCCCGCATGTCGTCCAGGGCCTCGTTGGCCTGCTCAAGCGGGTAGGTGGTGGTTTCAGCGCGCAGCGCTGTGCTTGATGCAGATCAAGGGCGGTGATTCCCTGCTCAGCAAAATAGTGGAAATTCCAAGGAGAAACCATGTCGTGCGACCACACCGGATCGATATCGGCGAAAAGCCAGCCATGCGCCCGCTGACGCGTCTTGTGACGGCCTCTGTTTTCCTGCTGGCCTTGCATGGCGTGCAGGCGCAGGGCGGCGTCGGCATCGCGGCGGCGTTTCGCACGGAGGTAGACAGGCGCCTGCAGGTGCCCGACGCCGAGTTGGTGAATTACGGCCGGCTTGCTGAGTCGGCACTGTCGGAGGCGGGCGTCGTGCTGGAGGGGCCGCAGTACCTCTTGGTGGTGGATCGTCACCCTTATGTCCAGGCTGCCTTCCTGCTGCTGAGATTGGCCGGCGGCGAGTGGTCGGGCATAGGCGCGGCGCCCGTCTCGACCGGCTTGCCCGGCAGATTCGACCATTTCGTGACGCCACTGGGCGTCTTCGCACACAGTCTGGCCAACCCAGATTTCCGCGCCGAAGGCACTTTGAACTCCAACGGCATCCGTGGTTACGGGGCCCGGGGCATGCGCGTCTTCGATTTCGGCTGGCAGCGCGTGCCCAAGGGCTGGGGCGACGGCAAGGTGATTGAGATGCGGCTGCAGATGCATGCCACCGACCCGGACGCGCTGGAGCAGCGCCTGGGCAGCGCACAGTCCAAGGGATGTATCCGTATTCCCGCCACGCTCAATACCTTTCTGGACCACCACGGCATCCTGGATGCGGACTACCTGCAGTCTGTGCGGGAAGGTCGGCAGCTCTGGGTATTGCGGCCAGACCGCGCGCCGGTTCCCGAGGCCGGGCGCTACCTCGTCGTGCTTGAAACGGCACGCGAGGACAGGCCGTCATGGAGTCCAACGCCCTCTCTTCCGAAACGCAAGGCCGCGCCGCTGCCGAAAAAATAGGCGAGGGCAGTGCTGGCGGCGCGCATGAGGGCTTGTTCAGCTGGAGCATCGCGTCCCGAGTTTCCGGCTTGCTTGACCTTGGGCAAGCGTATCCAAGGCTACAGCGGTCAGTTTGGTAGGAAACGGCGACCTGGCCTAACAAATGGATTAGCGGCGCGGGCCTGGAGGTGGTGTGGCAGCAGCTGCTGGCCATCACAGTGATTGGCCTGGTGCTCTTCGCGGCCTCGTTGGGCAGCTTTCGTACGATTGTCGCGCGATCGGCTTGAATCCGACGACGGCAAGGTTCCTGTGTCGCTGCAATGCTATACCCAGCACGATTCAAGAAATGTTGCGTTTCATGCAGCTGACAACCAGCGATTGACGGCATAAGCACAAGCCAGGCTGCCTAGCAGTGCAGCGCCAACCCGCAACCCGTAGCGAGGGCCACCCGTTACCAAAGCCACCATGCACCGGACCATTGTGTTGACGCCAACCGCGATCAGCGCGCCGTGCACGAACTGCGCAGTCGGCAGGCTATTGGCGGCGTGAAGGGACGCAAGAGACGCCACGGGGGCATGGGCATCGACGAGCGCAACCAGCGCGACTGAGACCTGGAGTCCTGCGTCGCCGTAATGTCGCTGTGCGGCTGCGACCAGTAGCGCGACGAGCGCCATCACCAGCGCGATGGTCAGCGCCTCGCGTGGTCGCAGCGCACTGTGCGTGGTGGTCGATGGCTTGATCGGTTTGGTTGGTCCGCGCTCCAATAGCACCAATGAGCCTATGCCCGCCGCCGCGAGAGCTCCGGCCAGTGCCGCGGGCATCAAGGCGATAGCGGCGCGCGGCGACAATGCTGCGCTCACTGCGAGCGCCTGTATCCAGGTAGCCACTGCGGACAGGCAAGCACCTCCGGCGAGCATGGGGGTCTGCTCAGGCAGCTTTCGTGCCTGGCTGCCGAGAGACGCCACTGTCGCGGTGCTGGAAATGAAGCCTGAAAGAAGGCCCGCTGCCAGCACCCCGCCGCGCACACCGAGCCAACGCATCCCGACATGGCCGACAGCCTGTATAAATAAGATCAAAAGCACCATTGCAGCAAGAGGCCGAGGCTCCATGCCACCGAGCCACTCGATCGATCGGGTGGGTATCAACGGTAGCGCGATTAGCGCAAGTGCCGCGAGCAGGATGCCGTCATGAAGTTCCTGCTCGCTCAGTAACTGAGTCGCAAAACGGTGCAACCATTGCCGCGTGACCAACAGCAGGGCCAAGCCCGCGCCGCACGCCGCCCCCAGCGAAGGCGCAGTCACCGTCAGCGTGCCAATCATGTAGGTGGTAAATAGTGCCAGCTCCGTGGTCATCCCCGGATCTGGTGAACTGCTCTTCCAATGAGAAATCGCGGCCAGAACCGCAACCAGCACAGCTCCGATGGGCACCAGAGTTGGCACAGGGAGGACTTGAGCAAGTGCGCCGGCGAAGCAGGCTACTGCGAATGTACGCAGCCCGGCTGCCTCGCGGCGTTCGCGATCGCCTTTTCGGCGTTCCCGGTCGACGCCAATCAATAGCCCGATTCCCAATGCCACTGCCAGCCCGATCAAGACCTCCGGCGTCGCCAATGCGTTGGGTCCTGAATGATCCACAGCGGTGAGAGCTAGCGACCGAGGTCGGCAAGCGCTTGTCTTGGCAACGTCCACCTTGCCAGTGCCGCGCCGCCCAGAGTGAGTAGCTTGAGTAGCGGCCGCAGCCTGCCCCTCAGGACGAGGGCGAATTTGCTCATGGATCTCATCCCGGTGTCTCCTGGGGTTGGTGCGGTTGCGGGTTTCTGGCTTTCCGGCTCCAGGGCCTTCAGGCCGGCTTGGTCATATAGCCCATCCACGGCCAGTAGGTCAGCGCAAAAATCACCAGCAGCACCGCCGCCGCCAGCGTGATCACCAGGCCAGTGCGCACAAAATCGCGCGCGTCGAAGGTGTCCGTGCCGTAGGCGATCATGTTCTGGGGCGCATTGACTGGCAGGATGAAACCGAAGCTCACGACGAACTGCAGCAGCATGGTCATGCCCACCACGTTGATGTCCGGCGTTTGCACGGCCAGCAGCACGCTGATGATGATAGGGACCATGGTCGAGGCCAGCGCCGTGGCGCTCGCAAAGCCGAGGTGGATCACGATGAGGAATAGCGACAGCAGCATCAAGATCGTGAAGGCGCCAGCTTGTTGCAAGCCCAGGTGCTGCACGATCAGACCGGCGAGCCAACCGGCGGCATTGGTCTTGAGCAGCGCGGTTCCCACGCTGATGCCCACCGCGAAAAGCAGGACCGTTCCCCACGGAAAGCCGCGCTGCGATTCCTTCCAATCCATCACCCCCAGACGCGGCAGCAGCATCAGAGCGATGGCGGCGATGGTGGTGGAGGATGTGTCGAAGTCGTGCAGTACCTTTTCCGTGGCCCAGAAGGCCAGCAGCACCACCACGATAACCAGCAGCTTCCACTGCCGACCCGTCATGGGCCCCAGCGATTCGAGTTGTTCCCGTATTGTGGCCCTGCCACCCGCTATTTCCTTCATCTCGGGTTTCATCATCCGGGTCATGATGAAATACACCGCAACGCTCAGCAGGGCCGAAAAGGGCGCTCCAGCCATAAACCATTGTGCCCAGGTGATGCCGACGCCGAACTGCTTTTCAATAAAGCCGATGGCCACCATGTTCTGCGCGGCCGCAGTCTTGATACCGATGTTCCAGACGCTGGCTGTCTGTGCAGCGGTGATGACCAGGAGCCCGGCGAATCGGCTTCGCTTGTCCACCTTGAAGGCGAGGATGAAACCCATCATGATGGGCACCAGGCAGGCCACGCGCGCCGTGGTGCTGGGCACGATGAAGGACAGCAAAAAGCCGGTGACCATGGCGCCGATCACGATGTGGTTAGTGCTAGCGTCCACCTTCGACAGCACTGTCAGGGCAACGCGCCTATCCAGCCCGGTGGCCGACATGGCGGCGGCGATGAAGCAGGCTGCAGCTACCAGCGCCACCGCGCTGTTGGAAAAACCGGACAAGGCCAGGCTGAGTGCCACTGCAGTGCCCATACCGGGCCCGGCTGGCTTGGCCGCGTCGGGCGCGTAAGCAAGCAGGAAAACCATCAATGCGCCTATCACCAACGAGCTCACCGCGTAGTCCAGCGCCTCGGTCATCCAGACTATCACCGCAAAGGCCAGGATGGCCAGCATCAGCTGGCCGGAGCGCGGCAGGCCTTCGAGCGCGGGCATCCATGCAATGGCCAACAATGCCGCGAGTGCGATGACCATGCCGGCTGGCTTGACGATGCCACCTCCGGCACTGTCGGACAGGGGAGCGGGTACTGCGTTCATGCGGTCTCCTTGGGGTTATCCGTGAGTTTCAGCGCGCAGATGGTGGCGGGCGTTTTCTGCGGCATGGCGGTTCTTCAAGCCACTGTAGGCTCGGCGAGGACGGACGGCCTTGATCAAACGCAAGTACCTTGCGCGGACAGCAGCGCACTCGACTACGAGAGCGAAGTGATCGTGCAACGCGGCATGGCCCAAATCTGCAAAGGCCGCGCGGTCGCCGTCGGTCCCTTCGCGCGCGCGGACTTGCAAGTGCAGGGGGAACTTTCGTCACAGGGTCCCAAGTTGGCTATCGGCGTCCCGAATCCAAAAGCCTGAGCTCCACAGCGGTCGTTGATCTAATAGGATGCGTGCTGCGCGATGTTGCGCACAGCTTTAAACTCTGCCGAAGGAGCGCACTCATGCATTTCGATCCATCACGCCGCCATTTTGGTCGCTTAGCAGGCGCTGCAGCGCTGACTCCCTGGCTCGCGGCATGTGGCGGCTCAAGTGACCAGGAAGCCCGCGAAGAGGAATACCTCAAAGCTGTGGAAAGCATGTTCAGGGATTACCACCCCCCGGGTATCCTGGCCGGGGTTCATTTGGCAGGTGAGGCGCCGTGGATGGGTGCCTTCGGCCTGGCTGATGTGGACGCCGGTACACCCCTGGCGCTGAACAGCTCGTTTCCCATCCGCAGCATTACAAAATCATTCACGGTGACGCTTCTGCTTCGGTTGGTTCAAACCGGGCAGTTGGCGCTGGACCACAAGATCGGTCGCTATTTCTCAGGTGTACCCAACGGAGATCTCATTAACCTGGGAGATCTGGCAGGCAACCAGAGTGGCCTGGCGGATTACTCCGTACAGCCGGGTTTTGGGCAGGCGCTGATCGAAAACACGCTGCGCGTCTGGACACCTCAGGAGCTTCTGGCGTTTTCTTTTGCTGTGGAACCCGGGTTTCTTCCCGGAGCGCAGTATGAGTACAGCAATACCAATACGGTGCTTCTCGGTCTTTTGATCGAACAGGTGACGGGACAGCCGCTGCCCGATGTGTTGACGGCACAGATCTTCAGGCCTTTGGGTTTGAGCGGCACGCTGTATCCATACTCAGCCGCGCTCCCCTTACCCACACCGACCTCTTACTCAGTGAACGTGCTCACGGGAGATGTCGATGATCAACCCCTGATCAGCCCGACATCCCTGGCAGGTTCCGGCGCTATGGCCTCGACCTTGGCCGATCTGCTCGTCTGGGGTGAGGCACTGGGAGAAGGCTTGCTTCTCAATTCTTCCACTCAGGCGCTGCGCAAATCCATGTCGCGCGATGTCACCAACGGTCCAGAGTACGACCGGTATGGCCTGGGTATTGGGCAAATCGGCAACTGGTGGGGCCACACCGGCACCGGTGTCGGGTTCCAGGTGGCCACCATGAACCACGCCACGCGGCGGGCGACGATCTCGGTAATGCTCAATTCCACGCCTGACCCCGACAGCGCACGCCAGCACTTCAACATGGCGCAGGAGTTGTTCGAAAGGCTTGCGGCAGTCGTCTGAGTGCCCGCGAGCTTTGTTTTTCAAGGGGGCTACAGATCCCCCCTCGCAAACCTGCTGTCGGTCTAGAAAAATAAGTCAGTCAACGCCGGCGCCATCAAGTGTGCGTTACTGAAAACGGCCAAGAAAAACCTTGGGCTGCAGGTTGCAATGGCGCTCGTGGCTGAATCTATGCAGATTTTGACCGTTTTGCGGGCTGCGAACTGCGCAAGGTTCGGTATTCTCAACATGCCCGGTTTCACTCTGATTCCGGGTTTTTTGCGATTCACCCTTTTTCCGCACTTGTTCTACGCTTGGGTCCCAACGCGTGGCAGGTTGCCGTATTTCTTATCTGGTCTGTCTATGACTGCGAAATCTGCCGCGATCGGCGTGCCGGACTTGTCTTCCGCGCCACCCGCAACTGAAAAATCCAGCGGCTTTCTCCTGCCCATCGTCGGCGGAGCTGCATTTGCCCATCTTCTGAATGATCTGATTCAGGCGATGCTGCCTTCCATCTACCCCTTGTTGAAGGACAATTTCTCGCTGTCTTTCAGCCAGATCGGCATTCTGGCCATGGTCTACCAGGTGACTGCTTCCCTGCTGCAACCGTGGATTGGCTTGTATACCGACAAGCACCCCAAGCCCTTTCTGCTGCCTTCGGGCATGGGGATGACTTTCATCGGCATCATTTTGCTGGCGACTGCGGGAAGCTTTTACATGTTGCTGGTAGCCGCTGCAGTCATCGGTGTGGGCTCGGCGACCTTTCACCCCGAAGCATCCAGAATTGCACGGCTGGCTTCCGGAGGGCGTTTTGGCACTGCCCAGTCGACCTTCCAGGTGGGCGGTAACACTGGCTCCGCCATTGGGCCGCTGCTGGCGGCAGCCATCATCATTCCGTACGGGCAGAAAGCTGCGGCCTGGTTTACCGTGGTGGCGGGCGTGGCTATCGTCGTGCTGTATCACCTCACGATCTGGGTCAAGCACAACGGACAGGCCAAGGCCAAGAGTCTGGCAAGATCGCATAGCGAAGGGCTGGCACGTTCGAAAGTCGTCCAGGCGGTGACGGTCATCTGCATTCTGATGTTTGCGAAATTCGTCTACATCGCTTCGTTCACGAATTACTTCACCTTCTATCTGATCCAGCACTTCAGCCTCAGCGTTCAGCAGAGCCAGTTGTTCCTGTTCATGTTCCTTGCATCCGTTGCAGCGGGCACGTTTGCAGGTGGCCCTGTGGGAGACCGCATTGGGCGCAAAGCCGTGATCTGGATTTCGTTTCTGGGCGTTGCACCGTTTGCCCTGGCGCTGCCCTATGCCAACCTTTTCTGGACCGGGGCACTGTCCATCATCATTGGCCTGATTATGTCTTCGGCATTTGCTGCGCTGGTGGTTTATGCGCAAGAAGCGGTGCCCGGTAGAGTGGGGCTGGTATCGGGCTTGATGTTTGGTCTGATGTTCGGCATAGGCGGCATTGGCGCCGCCGGCCTGGGCGAGCTGGCAGACAAATACGGCATCGTCTGGGTATATGGCGTTACCAGCTTTCTTCCGCTGCTCGGTCTGGCGACGGCATTTCTTCCAAATACCCGCAAGAAGATTTAGTGCGTGTGCAGGAACGGTTTTCGCTGATTCAGCGAGAACCGTCAAGGCTTCGCTAAAGACGTCAGGCACTCTGCCGGAACTCGTTGGAGTTCAAGGGCTGTAGGGCCGCACCATGTAGACAGCATCATCGCCATAGCTCCGTAAGGCGATGGCATTCTCCTCTGTCAACTGCGCGTGCAATTCATAGCCCTTGTTCGCCCAGTAAGCCTGAGAGCCTTGCACGGCCACCAGCGCGGAATGGCGTGGGCACCAGTGCTTGGCCCTTTCCCACAGGGAAGCGAACAAGGCCTGGGCAAAGCCTTGCCCGCTGAAATTCGGGCTGACTGCCATGTCATGCAGATACAAAGTGTCCTGGATATTGCTCTCAGAAAAATGTCCGTGAAGCGGCGTCACTTTTCCGAACGTCGAACGGTAGGCGGCCAGATAGGCTGACACCACCCCGTTGTGTACGGCCACCAGAGAGCACTGCAGCTGGCATCCCAGACGGGCCCGGTAAGTCTCGGCGCTTTCCATGTAATCACGGCCATAGCACGCTTGCTGCACCTGCATGAGGCCATCCAGATCGGCCACCACCATAGGGCGAATTTCTAATAGCTTGGGTTCGATACTCGAGGGTTCTGACTGGGCGTGCTGCATGGTGTGATCGTAGTCCACTGCCGCACTGACGGGTGGGCACCAAGGTTTCTGAGTTACGCTCGCTGCCAGACAACTTTTGACCTGCCGGCGGCTGCAGCCTGGCTCTAAGCCTGACGTTGCAGCGACTGTGCGCTTTTCTGAACCAAGGAGATTTCTCATGTTCCGCACCTTGCTCAAATCCAAGATACACCGCGCTGCGGCCACCCACAGTGAACTGCACTATGAAGGCTCGTGCGCCATTGATGAAAACCTGATGGACGCCGCCGACATTGTGGAGAACGAGCAGATCCACGTTTGGAACGTCAACAATGGCGAGCGCTTTGTCACCTACGCCATCAAAGGGGAGCGCGGGAGCGGCATGATATCGGTGAATGGCTCTGCAGCGCGTCGAGCGGCGGTGGGTGATCTGCTCATCATTGCAGCCTTTGCACAGGTACACGAAGACCGGATTGCGGAACACCAACCCAAGCTTGTGTTCGTGGATTCGGAAAACCGCCAGGTGGCGTTGCGCCAGACTGTGCCGACTCAACTCAGTTGAGACAGGCTCGCGCGGGCTACGCGCAGTCTCTTGATCCGACCTCCGCCGGGGTGCCGCTGCCATTCAGGATAGCGGGGAGGCGGAGGGGCCAGACCTGTGATGAAGACAGACTTGTATTGAGCCTCAAAGTGGGGCTGCGATTCGAGTCTCTAACTCGTTGAGCACCTCTTCGGTATGCTCGCCCAATGCTGCCAGCCGCCCAGGCTGTCGACAGATCCCCTCCATATTGATGGGCAGGCCTGGCAGGCTGATGGGGTCGCGGCCTGCGGCGTGCATATCTACGAACAGGTCTTCGCTCACGCCAGCCTGTCCTGCATGCACTTGTGACATGTCCCGTATCGCGCCGGCGACAATGCCTCCTTCGGCCAGCATGGCGACCAGAGCGTCAGAGTCGAACTGGCTCAGTGCTTGTTTGAGCACTGTCATCAGTTGGGCACGGTGTTGGACGCGTGAGGGGTTGTTGATGAAGCGCGGGTCTTGTGCAAGTTCAGGCTGACCTATGGTTTTACACAGCCGGACAAAGTGATCGTCCATATAGGCCGAGAGCACGACCTTTCCGTCACGCGTTTCGATGACGTCGGCAGCCGGCGCTACCGTGGGCTGGCCGTTGCCGCGGCGAATGGGCATGTGGCCATTCTGGCGGTACTCTGCCCAGGCATTGGCCAGTGCTGCGACCGCGACATCGACCAAGGAAAGATCTACCAGCGTGCCGCGTCCGCTGACGCTGCGCCGCACCAGCGCCGCCAATACCCCGGTGGCGAGAGACTGCGCGGCCAGGATGTCTACGACGGTAAATCCTACGCGCACTGGATCACGGTCGGCGTCGCCATTGAGGCTCATCATGCCGCTTTCCGCCTGGGCCGCAATATCAAACCCGGCGCGGATGCTGGCGGGGCCGGTCTGGCCGAAAGCGCTGACACGGCCATAGATGAGACGTGGCGCCCGCGCGAGCAGTTGATCAGCGCCCAGGCCCAGTTTTTCCAGCGCGCCAGGCCGCGAGTTGGCCAACACCACATCGGCACTGCAGGCCAGCCGCTGAGCCAGCGTTTGCCCCTCTGGGGTGCGAAGATCCAGCATGACCGAGCGCTTGTTGCGGTTGTAGGCGCTGAACATCGGGCCACAGTCGTCATGTGCCCAACCCAGGCGGCGCGAAGCATCGCCGCCTGGGGGCTCAACTTTGATGACGTCCGCACCCAGGTCGGCCAAGGTCTGGGCCGCCGCAGGGGCGGCGATGTATTGACCAAAATCCAGGACGCGAAACCCATGTAGCGGGGCAGGAACGCTACCCGATGGGCCCTGATGCGTTTTCACCGTGCTCGTGCTGATATGAGTGGGTTGATTCATGTTCCGCCCCCGAAACGGGGTTTCCTTTTCTCAAAGAAGGCCGCGGCGCCTTCCTTGAAGTCATCGCTTCCGAACAGGGGTGGCGCGTTGTCGATCTGAAAACCCAGCGCCTGCTCCAGCGTCATGGGGGATTGCCTCAGGCCTGTCTTGATGCGTCCGAATGCGCGCGCCGGGCCCTCAGCAATGCGGCCCGCAATTCTTCTCGCCATGACAAGGGCGCTGCCTTCTGCGTCGTATTCATCCGCCAGGCCAAGCGACACGGCTTCGCTGCCTTTGACCTCGTCTGCCCACAACATCAGGCGGCGTGCTTGCGACACGCCAACGCGGGCGGGAAGCGACCAGAAAAGGGCCGCATCTGGCATGGCCCCGACCCGCGTGAAGGCACAGCAGAACACGGCACTCTGGCCGGCCACGACGATGTCGCACGCCGCAGCCAGTCCCAAGCCTGCTCCATAGGCTGGGCCGTCCACCGCCGCGACGATCAGTTTGTCAGACAGTGCGATGCGTCGATACAGCCAGGTGTTTCTCGTCATGCGCCTGCGCACTTCTTCTTCGCTGCCTGCAGCCAGTTGTCGCAAGTCACCTCCGGAGCAGAATGCACCGCCGACGCCAGTGATGATGGCAGCACGCAAACTCGCGTTCTGCCCCAACTCCTCCAGCCCCGCCATCAGGCCTTCGTAGATGCCCGGGGTTTGAAGAGAGTTGCGGTTCTGCGGTGAATTCAGGGTCAGCTGGATGATGCCATCGCCACGCTCGATGAGGACCGGCTCTTGAGGCTGATTGGAGGAGGTCATGCCATGGCTCCCAAGGAAATATTTGCCAGGCGATCGGAGTGATCTGTGCTGGTGCCGTAGAGATCGGCCGCGAGAGCCAGACGCCGCACATAGGCGCCCAGTGCGTATTCGTCGGTCATGCCGATGGCCCCATGCAGCTGAATGGCTTCTTCCCAGGTATGGCGGGCCACATGCCCTGTACGGAGGGCCAGCGCAGCGACGCGCCGGCTTTGCGGCGCCTGAGCAGCTTCGAGGCACAAGGCACGTGTCTCCTGGAGTTCGACATACAGATCAACCAGCCGATGTTGCACGATCTGGTTCTGTCCCAAGGCGCGGCCAAACTGGCGCCTGGTGCGTACGTAGTCCAGTGTGATGTCGAAGGCTGCTTGCGCCGTGCCCAGCGTTTCTGCGCAATGCGCCACCAAGCCTCTGTCCAGCACCTGGCTCAAAAGCTGAAGCAAATCTTCAGTGGAAGCCTCCTGAAGCAAGCTTGCTTTGACATTGTTCATGAGTACGCTGGCGGCATGTCTTCCGTCGTACAGGCGCTCATTCTTCAAAGTCATATCCGTGGCCGTGGTCTCAACCAGGAACAGGCCTGTCCGGGTGGTGTCGTGGGCAAGCTGCGCTGTGACCAGCAGCGCGTCGGCACCACCTGCACCTGGCATCAAGCCTTTGGCGCCCGATACTCGCCAGAACTCGCCCTCGCGCTTGGCCTTTGCGGACGGATGCATCAGCAGGGCAGCGCCATCGGGTTCCCAGGCCGACCAGGCCACACGGCGTTCGCCTGAAGCAAGCTCAGGTAACCACGATGCACGCAACGCCCCATGGGCGACGGCATCCATCAAGCTGTTGCCCAGCACCGCGTTAGAGACAAAGGGCTCTGTGAGCAAGGCGCGCCCCAACTGCTCTGCCAGCAGGCACTGCTCAGGCAGGCCAGCGCCCATGCCGCCATCTGCCTCTGGCATGGCGATGCCCAACCAGCCTAATTCGGCCAGTTCACCCCAGCGCTCTGGCGGGCACCCGGTCGCGTGCTCGGACGTCATGGACCGAAGTTCCGGCGTGCAAGCGCGTTCCGTCCAGCGGCGCGCGCTGTCGACCAGCATCATGCGAATCTCAGTATCGGTTTCAGTCATAGCGCGAGCACCTGCTTGGCAATGATGTTGTGCTGAATCTCGCTGGTGCCGCCAGCGATGGTGTACCCGCGGGCCAGGAACCTGCGGGAAGATGCCGTGCCCGCGAAGGCGTCTTGCGGGCTGGCGTTGGCCTGGCCTGCCAGCCATTCTTGAGACAGAGGCATGGCCTCCGGGCCTAGCGCGTCAACGATCAACTCCTCCCAGAGTTGAATGAGTCGGCTTCCACGCATCTTGAGCATGGAAACCTCTGCGCCCAGGCGTTCCCCTGCAGCCTGGCGTGCTACGAAGCGCCCTGCATTGGCTTCCAGTGCGATCAGCCGTGACTCCAGGTCTGCGAAACGCTCTCGGAACCAGGGCGTGTTCGCCACCAGGTCACCGCCTCGTGTGCGCGAGAGGGCAATTTCCTTGACGCGGGCCATGCGGCGCTTGTTCTCTCCAATGCGAGCGAGTTTGAGGCGTTCGAATTCCAGCAGCGATTTGGCGACCGTCCAGCCCTTGTTCTCTTCACCGATGCGTTGAGCTACAGGAACGCGCACATCGTTGAAAAACACTTCGCAGAACACCGGCCATCCATGGATGCCCACGATGGGCCTCACGGTGATTCCGGGTGTATTCATCTCTATCAGCAGGAAACTGATGCCCTCTTGCGGCTTGTCTCCACGATCGGTGCGAACCAGCACGAAGATCCAGTCCGCGTACTGGGCATAGGAAGTCCAGATCTTGGAGCCGTTGACCACGTACTCGCTTCCGTTGCTTTCCGCGCGGGTGATCAGCCCCGCCAGGTCCGAGCCGGCATTCGGTTCAGAGTAGCCTTGGCACCACCACTGCTGTCCGCTGGCGATGGCTGGGAGAAACCGCTGCTGTTGCTCGGGATTTCCGAAACGCATCAGCACGGGGCCGATCATGTCGAAAGTGATGGCATTGAGTTCCGGCGCTCCCCCCAGGGCCATTTCTTCGTCGAAGACCATCTGCTGGGCAACCGTCCAACCTCGTCCCCCCCATTTATCTGGCCAGTGCGGTACAAGAACGCCCGCCGTGGCAAGGCGTTCATGCCAATCATGCAATTGGACTCTTGTCGGCATCTGACCCTGGCGGACAGTCTGGCGAAGATCGTCAGGTAACTGTTTCGCGACGAACTGCCGCACTTCGCGCCGAAACTCTTCAAGGTCTGTCGTGATGAACATGCGTGTCTTCATCTTGTGGCGCCATCAAGGCGTCAGGCCGTGGTGCAGAGCCCGCCGGGCGATGGCTGCACGATGGACTTCGGAGGCACCGTCATAGATTCGAAATGGCCGCAGCATGCGCAAGATCATGGACAGGGGAATGTCCTCTGAGATACCCAGTGCACCGCAGATCTGTACGGCTGAATCTGCCACCTGGTAGACCGCTTCCGAAACAAAGACCTTGGCCATCGAGGAGTGGTGCCTGATGGAGTCACCCTCATCCAGCCTTCGTGCCACATCCAATACCACTTGCCTGGAGGCGTAGAGCTGAATGTGCGCATCGGCCACCATGGCCTGGACCATCTGGTGCTCTGCCAATTTGACGCCTTGTGATTCGCGCCGCAGGGCGTAGTCTTGTGCGATGCTCATGGCACGGGAAGCCAGACCGATGTAGCGCATGCAATGGAAGAGGCGTGCGCCTTCCAGACGCAACTGGGAGTGCGCCATCCCTTGGCCTTCTTCGCCAATGAGCGCGTCCGCTGAAACCTTGCATCCTTGGAGCAATATCTCGGCGTGCCCTCCGATGTCAAAGGGCTCCATGGTGGGTATATCTCGGACGATCTGAAAGCCAGGTGTGTCCATGTCCACCAGAAACCATGAAGGCCCGGACTCTGTACGTGCCACGACTATGGCGAAATCAGCCTTCATGGCGCCCGAGATGAACCACTTGTGGCCGTCGATCTGCCAACCGTCAGCGGTTCGACGCGCTGTGGCGGACAGCATGCGCGGGTCGGACCCCACGCCGGGGGAAGGCTCGGTCATGGCAAAGCAGGACGCTCGCTCTCCTCGAAGCAAGGGCAGCAGATAACGCTCTCTTTGAGCGGGGGTGGCCAGGCGCTCAAGCGCGAAGACGTCAGGCTGGGTGGGTGGCGCGCAACCGAGCGCCAAAGGTCCGAGAAAGCTGCGGCCTGCTTGTTCCAGATAGGCGCAGCACTCGGTCCAGGACAACTCCAGCCCGCCGTCTTCACGGCGGGCGCGTGGACCAGACAGGCCGCGCGCGGTCGCCAGATCATTCAAGGCCTGCGAAGTGCGGCGCACTTCGGCACCATCATGTGCAGTGCTCAGACTCTCGCGTGGAATGACTTCGGTGTCTATGAAGTCCCTGAGGTTCTCTATGAGCGCGCTGTATTCCTCGGGGGAGCGGGTGCTGGCCAGATGCTTCATTTTGAGATCACCTTGACGGCCTTGGCCCATTGCTGGGCGTCCTTGGCAACGAAGGCTGAAAAGTCCTGTGTTCCCAGAAAAGCCTCTTCGCCGCCGGCCGCTACCAGCCTCTGTTTGACATCTGTGCTGGCACTGGCTTGTCGCATGGCCGCTTCCAAGGTGCGAATGATTTCGGGTGGCGTGCCGGCAGGCGCGTGCAGGCCATACCAGGAAAGCACGGCCGCGCCGGGATAGCCCGCTTCCGCAATGGTCGGCACATCCGGCAGTTGCGCGGAGCGCACGTTGCTCATGTTCGCCAGGGCACGCAACTTGCCGCCCTGAACCTGTGGGTAGGCCACTGACGACGGCAGCACGGCCATCGGAATCAATGCGTTGATCAGGTCCGGAATCACCGGAGGCGCACCCTTGTACATCACGGGTTCCAGCCGCAGACCCGCTTCCGCACTGAACAATTCGTTGGCAATGTGTTGGGGCGTTCCGTTTCCGCCGTTGGCGTATTGCAATGGCTTCGGTGATTTCTTGGCCATATCAACGAATTCCTTGACCGTGCGGGCGGGCGAGGTAGCCGGCACCACGAAATAGCTGGGCGACAGGGAGAAGCGACCCACTGGCGTGAATTGCTTGGCCGACCAGCGGAGGTTGGTCTCCAGCAAGGGCGCTGCATTCAGAAAACTCGCCGACACGATCAGTGTGTAGCCATCCGGGGCTGCCTGGGAAACCGATTCAGCGGCGATGCTTCCGCTGGCGCCGGGTTTGGCTTCCACCACGATGGGTGTCTTCAACACTTCAGACATGGTTTGGGTGAGCGCGCGCGTCTGTACATCCACCACACCACCTGCTGCATAGGGCACCACGATCTTGATGGGTTTTGCCGGGTACGCATCTGCGGCAAGCGCAGATGCACCAAGGATGCTCATCGCGCTGAGGGCAGCCAGGAGCTGAAATGGGTACCGACGGTTCATCGAATGTCTCCTTTATGGGTTGAAGGCACTCGCCGGATTTCCGTTTTTCCGGATGCCTCAACCTGTCATGATAGGTTCTTCTTGTTGGTGTGGCAATACCTGATATGACAGGTTGGGGTTTAGGGTTTACACTGGCTGTACGCCTATTCGACACAGCCCACTTTGGACGAACATGACGAGTTCAAGCCCCCCGCTCACAGCCACCGCAGACGCGACTGACGCCGTGCCTTTGTTCGCGCAGATCAAGGGACGATTGCGCGACGACATCCTTGAAAAGCGATTGCCGGCTGGGCAGAAGTTGCCTTCGGAAGCGCAATTGCAACTGGCCTTTGGGGTCAGTCGCATCACCGTGAGGCAGGCTTTGAATGAGTTGCAGGCGGAGGGCCTGATCGAAACGCTGAACGGTAAAGGCAGCTTTGTCACGCGCCCGGCTCAAGCTTCACGTCTTGGGATGCTCGCGGGGTTCAACGAAATGCTTCGCGTCCACGGTCGGGTGGCCAGCGGACGAACCTTCAGTGTGCGCACGGGCCCTGCGCCGCCTCGTGTGGCGCGCGCGCTGAAACTGGCGCCTGGCACGCCCGTCACCATTGTGCGCACAGTGAGGATGGCGGACGGCGTTCCTGCCGCCTTCTTTCAGGCGTACTACGAACCCACTCTGGGGCGTGAAATTCTGGCTTCGCGCCTTGCCGACGAAGACGCGATGAATCTGCTCGAAGAGGAGCTTGGGTTTCGGCTCGACCGTACTCAGATTGCGGCATCGGCTGTGAAGGCCGGGCGGATGAGAGGAATTCTGCTGAATGTACCCGCGGACACGCCGCTGCTTTACATGCGCTTTGTGCCCCACGACCTCACGGGGCTGGCGCTGCTCTACGCCGACATGTACAGCTTACCGGAGCAATTCAGTTACCGGGCGGTGGTGAGGCGGTAGGTATTCAGAGTATTCACCCCTCCCTTGGGTAACCGACCTGTTCAGTGCAGTCCGCTGTCCCGCAGGCGATCTGCTGCAATTTGAGCGACGCGCTTGACGTGCTCCTGTGACGCCTGCTGAGCCGCATTCGCATCGCCTTTTTGCAGGGCTTTCACAATGTTGCTCATCTCGGTCGCCGCTTCCTGAGCCCGGCCCGGCGAACTGATGGTCATGACTCGCAGGCGGTTGATGCGTGCATTGAGCGATTGCACCACTTCCCACGCCATCTCTAGACCCGCTTCCTTGAAGAGCGCTTCATAGAACGCCGTGGTTCGCACCAGTACCTCGTGGAAGTCGTCCTGGCCAAATGCTTCCTGAGTCGCCGCGTTCAAGGCCACCAGACGTTGCAAGGCTGCGGGATCGGCTTTTTCTGCACAGGTGCGTGCAGCATGCCCCTCAAGAAGGGCGCGGATTTCATAAATCTGAGCTGCTTGGTCCGGCGTAATGGTCGCGACCACCGGGCCTTGATGGTTGATGGACTCCACCAGGCCCTCGGTTTCAAGATGGCGAAGGACCTCTCGCACTATGGAGCGGCTCACGTCCAACTGCTCGCAAAGATGGCGTTCAACCAGCCGTTCTCCAGGCTTGAAGTGCCCGTTCCAGATGGCATCGCGCATCTTTTCGAGCGAAAGCTCACGCAGCGTCTTGGCGCTTCGGTCGACTTTCAGCGAAGCTGGTCGGGGCGTCGTCATGGAACTCCTCAGTACATTTCTCTGAGGTGCAAGTATTTCACGACTGAGGGCTTCCTTAGGCCGCAAGCCAGTTCCGCAAGCTTCGGTTCACTGCATCGGGTGCCACGACGTTCATCATGTGGCGCTCCCCAGGGATGACTTCGACGACGGCGTGGGGGACTTCCGCCCCCATCGCCTGAGACATCTGCGCCGAAGAGTTGGCGTCATGCTCTCCCGTAAGGAACAGGGTGGGCATGGACAACTGATGCAAGCGCCCGACATGCGCTTCGTCCGAGGACGAAAAAAGTTTGTACGTGCGCGCGTAGCCCTGCGGGTTGACGCCGCGAAGATACCCCGCCACGGCGGTCGCCATGGGTTGCAGCGCCGCAGGCACAGGTTCGCCAAACCAGCGGGCTATCGTGGAGTCGATCGTAGCTTGCACACCTGATTGGTCCAGGGCGTCTGCCCGAGATTGAACGGCGGTGCGCTGCTCGGGCGTGCGCCGAAACACTGCATTGAGTGCGGCCAGGCGCCGTGTTCTGGCCGGGTTGCGTAAGGCAAATTCAATGGCCACCAACGCGCCCATCGAGTGACCGGCCACATTGACGGCGGCAAGGCCCAGGTGATCAAGCAGGCGTTCGAGCTGCGCCGCATAGTCTTGCAGTGCGGCGTTTTCTGGCGGCAGGGGGCTGCCGCCGTGCCCCAGCATGTCGTACGCGATGACCTGGTACGAGCGCGCCAGATCTTCGATCTGCGGCAACCACGCGCCATGCTGCATGCCCACGCCGTGGATCAACACCAAGGGCTCGCCTTCACCTTGAAGGGTGTAGGCCGTGCCGTCCGGGGCATGCAAGATGGGGTTGTCACGCATCATTGCTGCCAAGTTCCTTGAGATCCTGATAGCGATCGCCGATGCGGTGGTGGGGACGTCCGCCAATGGAGGCGCCCAGGGCCACGACGATTTCATCTGGAGCAGGCGCATCGTTGATGGCAAACTGCAATGTCAGGTAATGCGAGCGCATGCCTTCATCGTTCTTGTGCATCATGGGGATGGCAATGGAGCAATTCGGGCCGCCGCGCACATTGGTAAAGCTCAGATAGCTTTTGGCGCCGACCGCTTTGCGGTAGAAGTTGCCAAAGTGCAGGGTATGGATGAGGGCAGATGCGTGCTCGACTTCTCCTGAAGTACCGACGACGGCAGCTTTGCCATAACCCTCGATGACCTCTCCCGAGCCCGCCTGGCGCAGGATGGTCGAGGTCAGAAGATCTCCCAGAATGGGTGCAATAGCGCGTATTTCAGGTTGGAGGTCTTCGACAAAGCCTCGGCCTGCCCAGGGGTTGGCAAGTACTGCGGCTGCGCCGAACATCATCAGGGGGCGAGCTGCTTGCTTGCCGCCTTCAATGCGGGCTTCTTCAGAGTAGGTGACGATCTTGCGAATGTGAGCAGTCATATGTATCCTTGGTGGTGCGCGCCGCGCTACTTACTCGGCGGTAATGTTGGCGGCCTTGACGACAGCGCGGTATTTCTCTGTTTCGCCCGCCATGAATTTGCGAAGAACTTCAGCTGACTCCCCGGAGGCGCTGACGCCTTGTTCCGCGAGCTTGGCGCGAACTGCGGGGTCGGCCAGCACCTGTTGCGCTGCGGTCTGGATCTTGCGAACCACTTCTGCAGGAGTTTTGGCTGGAACAAAAAGACCGAACCACACGCCCAGATCGAACCCTGAGAGGCCGGGCTGCGCACCCATGGCAGGAATGTTTGGCGCGAGTTCAGATGTCTTGGCCCCGGTGATGGCCAGCGCTTTTACCCGGCCACTCTTGATATAGGTCTGTGCGGCGCTGAGCGTGGATACCGCCAGATCGATCTGGCCTCCGAGCAGATCGACCAGCGCGGGTGCCGCGCCGCGGTAGGGCACATGGGTCATGGCGATGTTGGCGCGCATTTTCAGCAGTTCGCCGGCCACGTGCATAGGGGTGCCATTGCCCGCAGAGCCATAGCTGAGTGCGCCCGGATTGGCGCGCGCCAATTGAAGCAACTCGGGCACGTTGTTGGCCGCCAGGCCTGGTTTGCCCAGGAGCACCATGGGCCCGGTGCCTACGAACGCCACAGGTGCGAGATCGCGCGATGAATCGTAGGGAAGATTGGGGTTGATGATCTTGTTGATCAGGATTTCCGAGCCAGATCCCAAGAGCACCGTGTACCCATCAGACGGTGCGCGCACTGCTTTCTGAGTACCAAGCACGCCGCCCGCGCCACCGACGTTCTCAATGACCACAGGCTGCCCCAGTTTTTCAGACAAGGGCTGGCCAATGGTGCGTCCAATGATGTCGGAGCTTCCCCCTGGAGCGAAAGGTACGACCAGGGTGATGGGCTTCTCTGGGTAGGCAGCGAAAGCTGATGTGCTGGCACAGGCCAGGGCCACGGCAATCAAGCGAATTCGTCCTGCCACGCGAGAAGTCAAACCAACGGTGCGTTTTGATGAAGTCATGGAAAGTCTCCGTTTTGTATGTCGGTATTATGGTATACCAAAAAAGAAAGCGCAACTATTCATCGAGCACTTCGCTGGAACAGGGCGGTTCTGGCACATTCTGGCGACCGCTTACACGTCGAAGTGTCTTGGTGCCGTCATCGCACTTTCACAGTGGCTCGTTCCAATGGCCGGATGTGCCCCACCAGTTCAGTGAATCCACCCATCAGGCTGCGTATCAGGACTTTGCGGGCTGCCGTCAATCCTGGGCCAGCCTTCCTGTACGCCTGGACCTTTAGTTCTGTGTGATGAAGCGTGGTGTCGCCTCTCTCGTGGCGGCGCAGTTCGTGTCGGGGTTGGCCGACAACGCTTTGTTGATTGTGGCGATGGCGTGGCTGCGAGAGTCTGGCCAGAACATATGGCTTGCACCACTGCTCAAAGCGATGTTCACCTTGGCCTATGTTGCCTTGGCACCCCTCGTGGGGGCTATGGCTGATCGCTGGCCGAAGGCGAAGCTGATGTTCCTGGCCAATGCCGTCAAGGCGGTGGGATGCCTGCTCATCGCACTGGGAATTGACCCTCTTGCAGCCTTTGCTGTCGCAGGGGTGGGCGCAGCGATCTACTCTCCAGCCAAGTATGGTCTGATGACAGAGCTGGTGCCTTCAGACCGCCTGGTGCAGGCCAACGGTTGGCTGGAAGTGACTACGGTAGGGGCTATCGTTCTGGGCACGATGCTCGGCGGGGCCTTGGTCGGCCCCATGATGTCCTGGCCCCCAGCGCAGGCTTTCGGGGCTATTCTGCCCATGGATTCCTCGTTGTCGGTGGCACTCATGACAGTGCTTGCCTTCTACGGTGTAGCGGCGGCGCTGAACCTGCTGATTCCAGCCAGCGGCGCGTGCGTCCATACCCTGCGCCTCTCTCCTGCTGCTTTGATGGCGCGCTTTGCCCATGCTCAGTGTGTGCTGTGGCGCGACCCTTTGGCCAGCATGTCGCTTGGGGTGACCACCTTGTTCTGGGGGGCAGGCGCCACGCTGCAGTTCTTGGTACTTGCGTGGGCGCAGCAAAGCTTGGGACTTTCGCTCTCCGGGGCAGCCTATCTTCAGGGCCTGGTCGCGGTCGGTATAGGGGCCGGGGCCCTGGTTGCAGGCCGCTATGTCACGCTGAAACAAGCGCCTCGGGTGTTGGCGCTCGGGGTGGTGATTGGCCTTGTTGTTCCGCTCATGACCTGGGTGGAAAGCGTGGTTGTGGCGGCTCCCCTCATGGTTGTGGCGGGGGCGCTGACAGGGTTTTTCGTGGTGCCCATGAACGCGCTCCTGCAGCACAGAGGCCAGGTGCTCCTGGGGGCAGGCGAATCCATCGCAGTCCAGAACTTCAGTGAAAACCTTTGTGTGCTCGCGATGCTGGCGGCCTATGCCGGCTTGCAGGCAGTCGATTGGCCATTGCATCAGTTGGCCATGGTGCTCGGCATGTCTGTTGTCAGCGGAGTGGGTGTGCTGATGTGGCGCCTTGGCAAGTCCGACAGTCTGCTTGCATATCCCGTTCTACCTTTGAAAGAAGAGCAACCATGAAGATCATGATCGTCACAGATGCCTGGGAGCCTCAGGTCAATGGCGTGGTACGAACCTTGAAAATGACCACACGGGAATTGCGGGCCATGGGGCATTCGACGCACATGCTCTCACCGCTGGACTTCAAGTCCGTGCCGTGCCCTACGTACCCAGAGATTTCTCTGGCGCTGGCCACACGCGCGGCAACGGCTCGCCGAATTGACGCGGTGGCGCCAGATTGTCTGCACATCGCCACTGAAGGGCCCTTGGGCTGGGCTGCCAGGAGCGTGGCCATGCGCAGAGGCTGGCCTTTCACGACTGCCTACCACAGCCGCTTTCCCGAATATGTGCATGCGCGGGTGCGGGTGCCGGTGGACTGGAGCTATGCGCTATTGCGCAAATTTCACAACGCGGGACGGGGCACGCTGGCGCCTACGCCAGCGATTGTGGATGACCTGAAGGCACGGGGTTTCACCAAAGCCCGCTTATGGTCTCGGGGGGTGAACCTGGATGCGTTTTCGCCAGATGGTCCTCGCTTGGAGCGTGGTCCTGGGCCCGTATTTCTGTACGTTGGGCGGCTGGCGGTAGAGAAGCAGGTCCATAAATTTCTGGACCTTGATCTGCCTGGTGAAAAATGGGTGGCGGGAACCGGGCCTGAAGAGGCGAAGCTGAAAGCCAGATACCCCGGTGCGCGTTGGTTTGGCGTCATGAGCGGAGACGATCTGGCCGCGGTCTACCGCACGGCAGATGTGATGGTCTTTCCCAGCGTGACCGATACCTTTGGCCTGGTCATGGCGGAATCCATGGCCTGCGGCACCCCGGTCGCGGCCTATCCGGTGCCGGGACCCATCGATGTAGTGGGGCACAACTCGCCAGGCGGGGCCATCAACATGGATCTCCGCGCCGCCTGCCTGGCTGCACTTCACAAGAGCCGTGACGGCGTTCGCCGCCACGCGGAGCAATTCAACTGGCCAGCGGCCAGCCGACAGTTCGAACAGGCGCTGGTGCCCATTCGTCCTGGCCAGTCAATTCCCGATAAGTATGCGCAAGCCTTCGGGTAGGTCAACTGCTTTCTGCGCTGCGAAATTGACCCATATCGTGGTGGCTCCGCCGGCTGCGCGGATCACACCGGGCTCCGCCACACTTTCCATCGTGACCCAGCTCTCGAACGTGGTCCGGCGGGCATCGCTCACGTACATTTTCAAGAGTACTTCGTCGGGATATTCGAACTGCCGGTAGAAGTTGCAGAACGCATTGGCGATCACGGGGCCTTCTGCCGAAGTGGCTGGAACGCACCCTAGCGTTTGAAACCAGTCAATGCGGGCCGTTTCCATGTACCGGAAATAAGCCGCGTTGTTCAGGTGTCGCATGGCGTCCATATCGCCCCAGCGTACGGGGATACGGCATTCGAAGACCAGCTTTTTCTGATCGGGAATCTCGATTCTCATGGCGGGTCAGACCGCAAATCCGTCATCCGCCGCGATCACCGCTCCGTTGACGAAATGGCTGGCATCGGAGGCGAGCATCATCAACACCGCATCAAGATCCTTGGGCTCGCCCACTCGCTTGCGTGGCAACATGCTGATGAGTTTCTGGCCCTGTTCGGTTTTCCAGTGCTCGTGATTGATTTCGGTGTCGATGTAACCCGGGCAGATGGCATTCACATTGATGCCGAAGCGGCCCCATTCCATTGCCATGGCCTTGGTCATCTGAATGACGGCGGCTTTGCTCATGCAGTACACGCCGATCTGGGGGAGCACCTTCAAGCCCGCCATGCTGGCGATGTTGATGATGCGCCCGCCCGTGAAGCTACCCGGAGCGGCGCCCTTGGCCCGCGCAATCATGCGTTTCCCGACCTCTTGCGCTACGAAGAACGCTCCACGCACGTTGGTGTCAAAGATGAAATTGAAGTCTTCTTCAGTGACATCCTGGAGCCGCTGAGTGGTGCTCACGCCTGAGTTGTTGATGAGGATGTCGATCGATCCCATCTCCGTCTCGGCGTGTGCCACGGCTGATTTGATGGAATCCAGGTCGTTGACGTCGCATTCGATGACATGTGCGTCGCCCCCTTCGCCTTCAATGCGGGCACGCAGATCCTTGAGCTTTTCAAGGCGGCGGCTGGCCAGCACCACACCGGCGCCCGCGCGCGCCAGAGTGCGCGCGAAATGGGCCCCCAAGCCACTGGAGGCGCCGGTGACGAGTGCCACGCGACCGGACAAATCGATGCTGTAAGCCATGGAAATTCCTTCTTTTTTTAGGTGAAACGGAGCCGTGTGTTCAAGATGAACAGGTTCTTATGCTCACGATGCATAAAATCGGATGCAAATCCCGCCAATGGGCGGCAGAGCGAGTATCCCGGATACCGCCATTATTTCAAACCCACAAGAGACAGCCATGACACCCGAGCAAATCATCGAACAGTACGGCCCGCGTGAGGCCATGGAATACGACGTGGTCATTGTCGGCGGAGGCCCCGCGGGGCTTTCGGCGGCCATACGCCTGAAACAGATGGCTGCAGACAAGGGCCAGGATATCTCTGTCGTGGTGCTGGAAAAAGGCTCCGAGCCCGGCGCGCACATCCTTTCAGGCGCCGTGATGGACCCCAAGGCGCTGACAGAGCTGATCCCTGACTGGAAAGCCAAAGGCGCGCCGTTGAACCAGCCCGTCACTGACGACGCCTATGTTTTCCTGAATGAAACCGATGGCACACGGGTTCCCAACGCCGTGCTACCGCCGTTTGCCAACAACCACGGCAACTACATCGTCAGCCTTGGCAATGTGGTGCGCTGGTTGGCCACTCAGGCCGAGGAGCTGGGGGTGGAAATATTTCCGGGCTTTCCGGCTGCCGAGATCCTCTACAACGAAAACGGCAGCGTCAAAGGGGTGGCCACAGGCAACATGGGTATCGGCAAAGACGGCGAACCCACGGAAAACTTCCAGCTTGGCATGGAACTGCACGCCAAATACACCTTGTTTGCAGAGGGCTCGCGTGGCCACCTGGGCCGCCAACTGATTGAGCGTTACAAGCTCGATGCCAACAGTGATCCGCAAAGTTACGCCATCGGCATCAAGGAAATGTGGGAGATCGACCCGAGCAAGCACACGCCCGGGTTCGTTATGCACACCGCCGGCTGGCCGATGGATGAGCTGACCTATGGCGGCGCATTTTTGTATCACGCGGAGGGCAACAAGGTTTTCTGCGGTTACGTAGTCGGCCTGAACTATGACAACCCCCACCTGAGCCCCTTCGAGGAGTTCCAACGCTGGAAGACGCATCCCCGCGTCAAGTGGTATTTCACCGACGACCAAGGCAATGTGAATGCCAAGCGCATCTCCTACGGTGCACGGGCCATTACGGCAGGCGGTATCCTGGCTCTACCCAAAACGGTGTTTCCGGGTGGTGCGCTGGTAGGCTGCGACGCCGGCTACCTCAACGTGGGTCGCATCAAAGGCAGCCATGCAGCCATCAAGACTGGCATGCTGGCTGCCGAGGCCGCTTACGACGCCGTGGTGGCAGGACGCCAGCACGACGAGCTGGCGGCGTATCCAGAGGCTTTCGAGCAAAGCTGGTTGGCCGCTGAGCTCAACAAGGACCGCAACTTCAAGAACTGGTTCAAGAAGGGCCTGACGGTGGCCACCGTGATGAACGGCTTTGAGCAGTTCGTGCTGCGCGGCCATATACCCTGGACGCTGCACCGCCAAAAACCAGATCACGTGCAACTCAAGCCGGCGGCCAAGTGCAAGCCCATCGCTTACCCCAGGCCTGATGGCAAGCTGACCTTTGACCGTCTCTCCAGCGTGTTCATCAGCAACACCAACCACGAAGAGAATCAACCGGCCCACCTGACGCTCAAGGACCCCACGGTGCCTGTGCGCATCAACCTGGCCGAATACGCTGGCCCTGAGAGCAGGTATTGCCCGGCAGGGGTCTATGAATTCGTGCCGGACGAAGCCCAGGGCGCAGGTGCTCAGCGTTTGCAAATCAATGCGCAGAACTGTGTGCATTGCAAGACCTGTGACATCAAGGATCCCACGCAGAACATCGTGTGGGTCACTCCCGAGGGCGGCGGCGGCCCGAACTATTCGGGCATGTAGAATTAGCTGTGTCAGGAGAGAGTGCCGGGGAGTTTGGGCGGTTCATGCTGCTTTTATGCCCCGGTGCCGCCGAAGGCCGAACGCTCAGGCAAAAAGGACTGACACAACACAATTCTGCTGGAGAGAAGCGCTGTTTTAACGGCGCTCACCGAAGGGGCAAAACGCGCGCTGCCACGCGGCGACGTTGAATCTCTCAGGTAAAGAGGACAGCAGGGTTCCAGGCACGAAGCCTCCACCAGATTGGGTGGGGGTAGATGGCCGATGCACGATTCATACGCATTTCAAGGAGCCCTGGCCATGACCGTCGATACCGCCCTGCTGCAAACCCCCCTTAACGCCCTGCATACCGAGCTGGGCGCGCGCATGGTGCCGTTTGCCGGGTACTCCATGCCAGTCCAATATCCCGCGGGCCTGATGGCCGAGCATCGCCACACCCGCGACGCTGCCAGCCTGTTCGATGTCTCGCACATGGGGCAGCTGCAACTGATCGGGCCAGACGCTGCTGCCGCCTTCGAGACCTTAATGCCCGTGGATGTGATCAGCCTGGGCCAGGACAAGCAGCGCTACGGCCTGTTGCTCAACGATGCGGGCGGAATCATTGACGATCTGATGTTCGTTAACCGTGGCGATCATCTGTTCGTCATTGTCAATGGCGCCTGCAAGGTTGGCGATATCGCGCACATGCAAGCAGCCATTGGCGGGCGCTGCCAGATTGTTCCCATGCCGGAGCATGCTCTGCTGGCTCTACAGGGGCCGAAAGCCGTGGGTGCGCTGCAGCGCCAGGTCCCTGGTGTAGAGAAACTGGTTTTCATGACGGGCGGGGCTTTCGCCTGGCAGGGCGCAGATCTGTACATCACCCGCAGCGGCTACACGGGCGAAGATGGCTTTGAGATTTCGCTGCCCGCTGAGCAGGCTGAGGCATTTGCGCGCGCGCTGTTGGCTGAGCCCGAAGTCAAGCCTGCTGGTCTTGGCGCGCGCAACTCGCTGAGGCTGGAGGCAGGTCTGTGCCTGTACGGAAACGATCTCGATCCCACCACGACCCCGGTTGAAGGGGGCTTGAACTGGGCGATGCAGAAGGTTCGCCGCACGGGAGGAGAGCGCGCTGGTGGCTTTCCAGGCGCTGACTTTGTGCTGGCACAACTCGATGGCAAGCTGCCTGTGGCGCGCAAGCGCGTCGGCTTGATTGCCAAGGAACGCATTCCTGTCCGGGAGCACGTCAAACTGCAAAACATGGACGGACAGACCATTGGTGAGACCACCAGCGGCTTGCTTGCGCCTACCATCGATCAGCCGATTGCCATGGCTTATGTGCAGCCTGATTACGCTGTGGCTGGCACCGAACTGTTTGCCCTGGTTCGTGGCAAGCCAGTGCCCATGACCGTTTCTGCCATGCCCTTCGTGCCTACGCGCTATTACCGAGGCTAGGGCGTGTTAACACGCCCTAGATCACTAAGGCATTGCCTTCATACTTAACAAGACCAGAGTTGACGAGGAATCAAGCTTTGACCGATGTCATTGTTGCAAGTGCTACCCGCCTGCCGGCCGAGAGGTTCTGGCAGGAGGCGGCGCTGGGCCAGTCGCTTAGGCGGTTGGCGTTTGATACAAGCCTGCGGTCAACCGTGGCTTTTGAAAATACCCTCGGTTTGCCGGTCATCTACAACCGGCTGATCGGGGCCGCTCCAGCGGGCAGCCTGCTGGTGTTTCTGCATGACGACGTCTGGATTGATGATTATTTCTTCAGCCAGCGGATCGCGGACGGTCTTCAGAAGTTTGACGCCATTGGCGTGGCTGGCAACCGCCGGCGCGTGCGCAATCAGCCCGCATGGGCTTTCGTGAACGAACGGCTCGAGTGGGACGACCGCGCCAACCTGTCTGGCAGTGTGGCTCACGGCAAGGCCCCCTTCGGAGCCATCAGCCACTTCGGGCCGTCGCCAGCCGAGTGCGAATTGCTTGACGGCGTGCTGCTGGCTGCGCGGCGTGATGCGCTTGTGAATGACGGCGTGCGCTTTGATGAGCGATTCAACTTTCACTTCTATGACATGGATTTTTGCCGCAGCCTGCGTGCCAAGGGGCTGCGGCTGGGCACCTGGCCCATTGCCTTGACGCACCAGAGCGGAGGCGCGTTTGGCACCCCTGGGTGGCAAGCTGGCCGCAACGCCTACCTGCGCAAATGGGAAGCCCTTGTGGCGTCCTGAGATTTCTATATTCCGTCTTCCCATTCACCCCTCTCACTTACCCCTTCCGAAACTCCGAAGAACATCATGACCCTGCTCTACACCGAAGACCACGAATGGATCAAAGTTGATGGCGATATCGCCACCGTCGGCATCACCAAGCACGCACAGGATGCGCTGGGCGATGTGGTGTTTGTCGAACTGCCCGAGGTGGGCAAGTCGTTCGACCAAAAAGACGTTTCTGGTGTTGTGGAATCCGTGAAGGCCGCCGCTGATGTGTACATGCCTATCACTGGCGAAATCACTGAAGTCAACGAAGCCTTGCGCGATGACCCCAGCCTTGCCAACAGCGATCCTCTCGGTGCTGGCTGGTTTTTCAAGGTCAAGTTTTCTCAACCCGATCAACTGACCGCGTTGATGGACGAAGCGAGCTATACCAAGCTCACCGACGCCGCCTGAGAGATCAGGGCGTGTTCACACGCCATGATCATTTCTGACTTCTCTTTATCCCCATGGGGGAAAGCTTTGGCTTGCCGCAGTGGTGGGGCCAACGCCAACCCTCTTCTTTCCCCGTCGGATACATCACATGTCCATCTCGCTCAGCGCCCTTGAAAACCCCAGCGAATTCGTTGCTCGTCATATCGGCATCGGTGCCGAGGATGAAAAGCAGATGCTTTCCGTCATTGGTGAGGCTTCGCGCCAGGCGCTGATCGATTCGATCGTGCCACGCAGCATTGCGCGTGCCAAAGCGCTGGATTTGCCGCCTGCCATCACCGAGGCCGCAGCGCTGGCGGAATTGAAGGAAATCGCTGGGCGCAACAAGGTCCTGAAGAGTTTCATAGGGCAGGGCTACTACGGCACGTATACACCGGGCGTCATTTTGCGCAATGTGCTGGAGAACCCGGCCTGGTACACGGCCTATACGCCTTATCAAGCCGAGATCAGCCAGGGCCGCATGGAAGCGCTGATCAATTTCCAGACCATGGTGTGCGATCTGACCGGCATGGATATCGCTAACGCGTCCATGCTTGACGAAGCCACGGCAGCCGCCGAGGCCATGACGCTCGCCAAGCGCAGCGTCAAGGCCAAAGGCCAGACCATCGTGGTCGGTGGGGATGTGCATCCCCAGACTGTGGAAGTCATGCAAACGCGTGCAGCGCCTCTGGGGCTTTCCGTCAAGCTTGCCAATTCGGCGAAAGAGTGGGAAGAGGCGTTGGCGGCTGATGATTACTTCGCCGTGCTCATCCAGTACCCGGCCAGCAGCGGTTGGTTGTACGACTGGTCCAAGGATGCCGAGACGGTGCACGCCAAGGGCGCTGCCGTGATCTTTGCCGCTGATTTGCTGGCGCTCACCTTGATCAAGTCGCCCGGGGAAATGGGCGCAGACATCGTGATCGGCAGCGCGCAGCGCTTTGGCATGCCGATGGGTGCCGGCGGACCACACGCAGGGTACATGGCGTGCCGTGATGCGTTCAAGCGTTCGCTTCCTGGGCGTCTGGTGGGGGTGAGCGTCGATGCGCAAGGCAAGCCTGCCTACCGCCTGGCTTTGCAAACGCGCGAACAGCACATCCGCCGCGAGAAGGCCACCAGCAATATTTGCACGGCGCAAGTGCTCCCAGCGGTGATTGCAAGCATGTATGCGGTCTACCACGGCGCTGAAGGCTTGAAGCGCATTGCAGGGCGCGTGGCGCGCCTGGCCTCCATCATGGCGGCAGGTATCAAGCAGATGGGGTACACAGCCACGCACCATGAATCTGCCTTCGACACGGTCTGCTTCAAAACCGATGCAGCCACCGACGCCATTGCCGCTCGTGCGGTCGCTGCCGGCGCCAACTTTCGCAAGGCATGGGACGTCTATCTCTGCATCGCGCTCGACGAGACGAGCACCCGAGCTGACGTAGAGCTGGTATGGAGCATCTTTGCTGACCAGCAGCCTGTGCCTGATTTTGCGGCACTTGAGGCCAGTGCCGCTGATCTCATCCCTGCTGAGCTGCGCCGTACCAGCGCCTTCCTGACCCACCCGGTCTTCAACACGCACCATAGCGAGACCGGGATGCTTCGCTATATCCGGCAGTTATCAGACAAGGATCTTGCGCTCGACCGCAGCATGATCCCGCTGGGCAGCTGCACCATGAAGCTCAACGCCACCAGCGAGATGATTCCCATCACCTGGCCGGAGTTTGCCAATCTCCATCCTTTTGCGCCTGCAGACCAACTGAAGGGCTATCAGGAGCTTGACGCCTTGCTGCGTCGCTGGCTGAGCAGCATCACCGGCTACGCGGACGTCAGCCTGCAGCCCAATGCGGGCAGCCAGGGTGAATATGCAGGCCTGCTGGCCATCAAGGCATGGCACGAAGCGAATGGACAGGGGCAGCGAGATATCTGCCTGATTCCCGCCAGCGCCCACGGCACCAACCCTGCCAGTGCGCAGATGGTGGGGCTCAAGGTCGTCGTGACGGCGACCGACTCTCAAGGCAACGTCGACATGGCGGACCTGAAGGCCAAGTGCGAGCTCTACAGCGACCGCATTGCCTGCGTCATGATCACCTACCCCAGCACGCACGGTGTTTTTGAAACCCAGGTCAAAGAGCTCTGCCGCCTGGTACGCAGCCATGGTGGGCGGGTCTACCTGGACGGTGCCAACATGAACGCCATGGTCGGCGTGGCCGCGCCAGGTGAGTTTGGCGGCGATGTGAGCCACTTGAACCTCCACAAGACCTTCTGCATTCCGCACGGCGGTGGCGGCCCGGGCGTCGGCCCGGTGTGCGTGGTCGAAGACCTGGTGCCCTATTTGCCCGGTCATGCCAGCACAGGCTTGAAGGGGGGTGTGGGAGCGATCAGTGCGGCACCCTATGGCAACGCAGCCGTGCTACCCATCAGCTGGATGTACATCCGCATGATGGGCCCCGAAGGCCTCACGCATGCGACCGAGGCGGCCATTCTCAGTGCCAACTACATCAGCAAGCGCCTGCAGCCCCATTACCCCACTCTGTACGCCAGTGCCAATGGCCATGTGGCGCACGAATGCATCCTGGATCTGAGGGGCTTGAAGGAAACCAGCGGCGTCATGGCCGAAGATGTTGCCAAACGTTTGGCCGACTATGGGTTCCACGCCCCCACGCTGAGCTTTCCTGTGGCCAACACGCTGATGGTCGAACCCACGGAGAGCGAGACTCTGGATGAGATCGATCGCTTCATCGATGCCATGATCGCCATCCGCGAAGAGATCCGCCTGATTGAGCGAGGAGAGTGGCCGCAGGACGACAACCCGCTGAAAAATGCTCCCCATACGGCAGGTGTGCTCCTGGCATCAGACTGGCCTCATGCCTACTCGCGTGAAGTGGGCGCTGCCAATGGATCGCACAGGGCCGGTGGCGTGAAGTACTGGCCGCCTGTCAGCCGGATCGACAATGTCCACGGTGACCGCAATCTCTTCTGCAGTTGCGTGCCTATTGAAGAGTTGGCCTGAGCGGGCGAGCGCGCCTCTTCATGGCGAGTACGAAAGAGGCGCCCTGGTGGGCCGCAGGCGATAACATCACACCCTGATTGTTATTTGGGAGCATCGCATGCCGCCTTCTTTCTCCAACTCCATCACAGATGTGCGTGGAATCGAGGTTGGGCACTTCACTGAACCCCGTCGACCTACGGGCTGTAGTGTGGTGCTCGTGCGAGAAGGCGCGGTAGGCGGCGTGGATGTGCGCGGGGCGGCTCCTGGAACCCGAGAGACTGATCTGCTCGACCCGGCCAACATGGTGAATACGGTGCATGCAGTGCTGCTCTCTGGCGGAAGTGCTTTTGGACTGGATGCGGCGGGTGGCGTGATGCGCTGGCTTGAAGAACAAGGGATTGGCCTGGATGTCGGTACCGCTCGCGTTCCGATTGTTCCTGGCGCTGTGCTGTTTGATCTCCATGTGGGTGACTCTCGGATCCGGCCAGACGCAGCGGCGGGATATGCGGCCTGCCAGGCTGCCACGTCAGCCTTGCCCGCGCAGGGCAGCGTCGGTGCGGGTACCGGCGCATGCGTGGGCAAGATGTTCGGTATGGAGCATGCCATGAAAGGCGGCATTGGCACCGCTTCAGTTTGCGTAGACGGTGTCACCGTAGGGGCGCTGATCGCGGTCAATGCCCTGGGTGATGTCGTTGATACGGACACGGGCCAACTGCTGGCTGGCGCTCGTACCGCAGACGGCCAGACCATGCGCAACACCAGCCGCACGCTGTTGGCAGGTATTCCACCCCTTTCGATTCTGGCTGGAGCGAATACCACCATCGGTGTGGTCGCGACGGATGCTTCATTGACCAAGGCCCAGGCTCAGCGCCTGGCCGGTGCAGGGCACGATGGGCTGGCACGCGCCATCCATCCGGTGCATACGCTCTACGACGGTGACACGCTGTTCGCACTGGGCACTGGTCAGGTGGCGCATTCACCTGGACTGAACGTGCTGGCGGTTATGGCCACGGAGGCGGTCGCGCTGGCTTGCGCCAATGCCATGCGTGCCGCAGAGGGCTTAAGGCTGGGAGATTTGTGGCTTCCGTCGGCTTCTGATCTGGCTAGCCTGCGCGCAGCGCCCACACAGCGTGCATGATTGAGCCTATGCGTCGTACCTTGCTTTTATGGTTGCTGTCGCTGCGCGACATGCTGGCTTCTGCCGGACCCGTGGCCATTTTGGCTGCTGCCTTGTTGGTGGGGGCCTATTGGTGGCTTGATCCGCAGCCGCCCAAGCGCGTGACGCTGGCCACGGGCCCTGCGGGCAGCGCTTATGCGGAGTTTGGCGCGCGTTATGCGCAGACGCTCGGCAGGAGCCGCACGACCGTGCAGCTGCTAACGACAGAAGGCTCGCAAGCCAACCTTCAGGCCTTGCGCGCTGGTACAGCAGATGTGGCCTTCGTGCGTGGCGGCAGCGCCGATGCATCAGCCGATGGAGAAGCAGGCATCGCTTCCCTGGGAAGTTTGTTTTACGAGCCCTTGTGGTTGTTTTATCGCGAAGAAGCCATGGCACCCGCCGTGCCCAAAAAACCGGCATCTCGCCTGCCTGGCGAAGGGGCGCAAAAAGACACTGCTCCGCCGTTGACTGCCCTGTACCAGCTTAAGGGCTGGCGGATCAATGTCGACCAGCCTGGCAGCGGGGTGCCCGAGATCATGCAGCGTTTGCTGGCGGCCAATGGCCTGGAGCGCGGCGCGGTCACGCTCAGCCAATTGCCACCGGAGGCCGCTGCAGAGGCGCTGCAGGGGGGCTTGATTGATGCCGTGGTGCTGGTCACGGCGCCTGAGTCTCCTTTGATCGCCAAGTTGCTGCGAGCGCCCGGTATTGCCTTGATGGAAGTGTCGCAGGCGGACGCCTATGCACGCCGTTTTCCGTTTCTACAGACAGTCACGCTGCCGCGCGGTGTGGTGGATCTGTCGTCCGACGTGCCCACGCATGACATCACGCTGCTGGCCACCACCACCTCCTTGCTCACGCGGGAGGAAACCCATCCGGCACTGCGCCAGTTGTTTGCCCAGGCCGCGCAAGGCCTGCATGGTGAAGCGGGATGGTTCAACCGGGCACGCGATTTCCCCAATACGCGCACCAGTGAGCTACCGGTCAGTCCGGAGGGTGACCGAGCCATCAATGGCACCCCTCCGTTCTGGCAGCGATACCTGCCATTTTGGGCCAGCAATCTTCTCGAACGCATGTGGCTGGTGATCGGCGGCTTGATCGTTTTGCTACTTCCCTTGAGCCGCGTCGTGCCGCCGCTCTACACCTTCCGTGTTCGGCGCCGGGTGTTTCGCTGGTATGCACGCCTGCGTGACATTGAAACCAAGCTGGAAGAGGGCGGGGGGGACCGCAAATTGTTGCTCAACGAATTGGACGAACTAGACCGGGTGGCCAACCAGATTGCGGTGCCACTGGCTCACGCAGAGGAGCTTTACGCGTTGCGCAACAATATTGGCACGGTGCGGCAGAGGGTATTGGCCGGCGAGGCTGAGTCACGGCCGTGATGTTCAGGGGCTCAAGCCTGCGCGCACGTGTTTCAGGCCCCCGGATGGCCAGTGCAGCCCATGGCGGCTCGTCAATAGCGGAGAAAGACCTTTTGCAAGCTCGCTGCGTCGTCATGGCGAGTGAGCGCCAGCGCGGTCAACAACCGGGCCCTGGCAGGGCTTTGGTCGTCCGTGACTATCCAGCCGTGCGCATCGTCGTCCGCGTTCGCGTTGCGGATGACCGGCCCCGCGCCCGTACGCGTGGCGCGTACCAGCCAAACGCCTCGATCGCGTAGCGCGACAAGATGCCCACGCAGGTAGCTGGGAACCGTCCCCCCTCCAACACCTGCATAGACGATGGCACGCACCCCCGCCGCAACCCAGGCGTCAAAAATTTCGGCCCGCATATTGCCATGCCCGGCCACCAGACCGACCAGAGGGAGTGCATCCAGCGTGGTGATGTCGAACTCGCTTTGGGTGGTGTGCGGCCTGGCCACCTGGCGGTACCAGCGCGGCACGCCTTCAACCACCAAGCCCAACGCGCCGTGTGGAGAGACGAACGCATCAAGCCGCATGGCATGGACCTTGGCAACGTCGCGGGCGCTGTGAATTTCTTCGTTCATCACGACCAGCACGCCTCGGCCCTGGGTGCTGGGATGGGTCGCCACGGCGAGCGCATGCACCAGGTTGGCAGGACCATCGGCTGCGAGCGCGGTGCCTGGGCGCATGGCGCCTGTAACGACAACAGGTTTGGAGCTTCTGACTGTAAGGTGCAGAAAATAGGCGCTTTCTTCCATGGTGTCGGTGCCATGGGTGATGACCACGCCATCCACATCTTCGCGTGCACAAAGGGCGGCCACTCTGCGTGCCAGCAGGAGCAGCTTGTCGTCGGTGAAATCGGCTGAATCGATTTGCAGAAGTTGCTCGGTTTGCAGCTGGGCCAGCCGGGCCAGCTGCGGAACGCGTGCAATGAGATCGCTGGCACCGACCACGGCGGCTTGATAGGCGGCCGAAGGCTCGCCTTCGGCGCCAGCCCCGGCGATGGTGCCGCCAGTGGCCACCAAAGCAATGCGCGGCAGCGGAGCGGAGAGATTTGTCATAGACTTCATTGTCACGCACCGCACTGTGGCCACGTTCTTTTTTCCATTTTTCATGGCCGGGCCGTCCCCAAGATGAAAAAGCACCCCCTCGGGGGGCGCCCGGCGTAGGGGCAGCGGACCTCGCGAAGCGGGGAAGCGTGGGGGCCATTTTTCAGACGCGGTGCGTCCCATGGGAGAGAAAGTCGATGAAACGCCTTATAGCTGCTTTGCTGGTATCTGCCGCCATGGTCCCTGCGCTGGCCGCACTCAAGCCGGGCGATCCAGCGCCGGTGTTCAAGACAGCTGCGGCGCAGGCCGGCAAGGCATTTGAATTCGACATGGCGCAGGCCCTCAAGAAGGGCCCTGTGGTGCTCTACTTCTTCCCCAAGGCCTTCACATCAGGCTGCACGGTTGAGGCCAATGCGTTTGCGGAAGCCACGCCTAAATTTGCCAGCCTTGGCGCCACCGTCATCGGGGTGTCACACGACAACATAGAAACGCTCAAGCGCTTTTCGAAAGAAGAGTGCCGTGACCAGTTCGCCGTGGGTTCAGATCCCCAGGCGCGGACCATCAAGGCGTACGACGCCGGCTCTCTCATGCCGGGCATGGCCAGCCGCATCTCCTACGTCGTGGGCCAGGACGGCAAGATCGCCTTCGCCCATCAAGGCAGCAATCCCCTGGAGCATGTGGACGCGACCATGCGCGCGGTACAGGGCTTGCAGCGCAGCCCGGCGAAATAACCAATCGCGGTGGCCTCCAGGGCATGAGCTTGAGCCATGGCATCTGCTGCGAAAGCGACTGCTCCAGGACTGACGGTCATGGCTTGATCAGCGAGACAGGCCTGCGTCCTTCACGACCTTTTCGTACTTCTCCGACTCGCTGCGCACGTAGGAGGTGAATTCTGCCGGAGACCGGGCGTCTGGTTCGGCACCGAGCTCGCGCAGTTTCTGAACCATTTCCGGCGCCCCCAGCACAGCGGCCAGGTCGTCGGAAAGCCGCTTTTGCACTGGCCGGGGCACCTTGGCCGGCGCGAACAGCGCAAACCAGGCACTGACCTCATAACCTGGCAAACCGCTTTCGGCCACCGTCGGCACGCTGGGCATCAGGGCGCTGCGTTGCGCGCCGGTCACGGCCAGGGCCTTGAGCTTGCCTTGGCGCACGTAGGGCGCCGACGTCGTTTGCAGATCGAACATGAGCGGGACGTGCCCGGCCAGCACGTCTGCCAAGGCGGGAGCGCTGCCGCGGTAGGGCACGTGGAGGAGCTTGATGCCGGCCGCACTGCCGAGCATCTCTCCCGCCAAGTGATTGGACGTGCCTGGTCCCGCCGAGGCGTAGCTGACGGCGCCGGGTTGCTTTTTGGCCGCAGCAGTCAGTTCTGGCATGGTCTGGTACGGCGCGTCCGAGCGGGCCACGAGAACGAAAGGAATGGAGCCTAGAGATGCCACGGCAGTGAAATCGCGCACGGGGTCATACCCCACCTGGGACATGGCCGGATTGATGGCGTGCGAGCTGACCGTGCCCAGCAACAGCGTATAGCCATCCGCCGCGGCTTCGGCCACGTAACGGGTGCCGATGGCAGTGCCAGCGCCGGCTTTGTTCTCGACCACAACCGGCTGCCCCAGCCGCTCCGAAAGCTTTTGTCCCACCGTGCGAGCCAGGATGTCGGCCGTGCCACCTGGAGGGTAGGGGACCACCACGGTCACCGGACGAGTAGGAAAGGCCTGCGCTCCACAGAGCGACGGTATGCCGAACAAGGCGGCAAGGACGATTATTGAGGCACTCCGGCGCGGTAATGAATTCATGCGGGTCACTCCAGGTTCGTGGGATATTTATGCGGCAGGATTCACTTTGCATAATCGGAAGACCTGTCGCCCTTGTCTAATACCGATGACGCGCGGTGCTGATACGGGCCGTGAATTACGGCTGTTTCTTCAGGGCTTTCGCATACCCCCTTGTGGCGACTAAACGCCCGGTTTCGTATGTCCTGCGATGCAGAGTTCCTTGCCAATAACGCCGCCTATGGACTGCCAAACCAGCCCTACGGCGCATTCCGATCGGAACGGCCTGCATCCACCATGTCTTTTGCCGAGGCTCTCTTAGCCGTTTCGCTGGTCACTATTCGCTGCGCGATGGCTAGAAAGACAGGCACCACAGGGTTGTCGTTCTCCTTGGAGGACGCGAAAATCAGCCCATAGGTTGGCGGCGGGTGCGTGTCGGTAATTTCCAGAAAGCAGACATCCTCCATGCGGAGGCGGCGCATTGAGGAGGGTACGAGCGCGATTCCCAGACCGCCTGCCACGAGCGTGAGAATGGCCTGCATTTGCGAAGCCTCCTGCACCACCTTGGGCAAAAAGCCCGCGGCTTTGCAGGCGTTAGGCAGCGTTGCGGCAAAACCCGCGCCCTCTGAACTTGGAAAAGCCACAAAAGGCTCGGCTGCCAACTCTCTCATCCTGATTTTCTGACGTGTGGCCAGCGCGTGGCCAGAGGGTACCGCCAGGGCGAACTGCTGCGCTTGCAGGTCCAGGACGTTCAAGTCCCTCGCGTCATGCAGGGGGCCCACCAACAGCGCGAGATCGGTGTGTCCGCAGCGCAGATCCTCCAGCTGGCGGTTGGTGGTTTCGGCGGTGAGTTTGAGCTGCACCGTGGGATAGTCCATCTGGAATCGCTTGAAAATGGCGGGAAGGACATCCAGCGCCGCGCTGGGAACAAAAGACAGGCGCAGTGAGCCTTCCAGGCCTTCGCCAGTGCGGCGCGCACGCTCGACCGCCTGCTCGGACAGCTGCAGCAGGCGCCGGGCGTCCTTGTAGAAAATTTGCCCTGCTGGCGTCAACCGGACGTGGTGCTTGCTGCGATCGAGCAGTTTCGTGCCGATCATGCCCTCCAGGTTCTGCATGGCCACAGACAACGGTGGCTGCGACATGTGCAAGCGTTCCGCCGCGCGGCGGAAATTCAGTTCCTCAGACACCACCACAAACTGGCGCGCCAGCCGAAGTTCGAGCATGAAAGACACCTCCTGAAACGGGATGGACGGGCGGAAGAATGGTTTGACGCGAAGATGAAAGCCGCACTGGCAATATCAATGGCGAATAACCAAGTCATGTCAATAGTATTGGATGTATCAAGGCCGATTGCCTAACATGGACAAAACTTAAATCGTGTTGGCACGGGCTGCACTTTCGCTGCGCGAGGCAACCGGTGTCATTCGCAACCCACCCCAAGGACCCGCCATGCAAGCCTCGCTCCTCGAAGAAATCCCCCAGGTGCCGAACCCCTATCCAGTCGTGTCGAAGATGGAGTACCCAGAGGTGTGGCGGTTGTGCACGCAGGCACGCGAGCTCGCATGGGATCCGGTGGTTGACATCGACTACAGCGATCTGACCAAGGCCGAATTACCCCCTGAAGTTCGCCAGGCCGGCGCGGAGTGGTGGAGCCTGCGTGCCTGGATGGAGCATGGTGCGACCCCCTATGGCGCCGAGCGGCTGCGCGAAGCCATCTTTCAGCACCAACCCTTCGAGGTCAAGCAGCACATTACCAACTTCATTGCCGAGGAACTCCGGCATCACGAAGCGAGCTTTCGGATCGCCGAGCATCTGCACGCCTACGAACCCACACCAAGGGCTGACTACTTCAAGGACATCATTCCGCGCTTTCACGACGAGAAGGATGAAAAGGCCATGAGCTTTTTCGCTGGCCTCTCCGTCAATACCTTGTTCGAGCAGTTGTCCGGCGAATTGTTGCAGGCGCGTTATGAGAATGCGCGCTTTGCTTCCATCCGGGAGGCCTGCCGCCTGATCCTGCGTGATGAGGCGCGCCATATCCAGTTCGGCCGCATCATCATGCGCCGCTTCTTCACCGAACTCTCCGCCGATGAGAAACGCATCATCGGCGAGAAGGTCGCTAAAAAGCTGCGCAACAGCCTGCTCAATGGCGTCTATTCGGTGGTGAACCTGCCGCCAGACGAGCGCGCCCGCTCAGGCAGGAACCGCGCATTGGCGGCAGAGTATGGGCTCGGCGCGACGCACCCGGAAGAAGAGATCCCTATCATCCGAAAGGGGATTGAGCAGATACGTGAGGACGTCGGGGCCTACGGTGTTGAAATTCCGCACATTCCCGAACTCGATTCTGTTGCTACCCATTGAGCATCAAGCCATGAACCGCGTCATCTCAGCCGTTGGCATACCCGCACCCATGGGGCTCCACAGCCAGACCATCGCTTCCAGTGGTTTCTGCTCGCCGTGGTTGTTCGAGGTCGACGCCTCGGCGTGTAGGCCGGCGCCGCGCTGATGGCCGGATACGCGCAAGGCGCGCGCCCGACTCGCGTGACCAAACACCTGCGTGAGATCGGCGCTCGCTGGCAGCAGGACATTCGCACGGCCGGTGACGAAACCAAGGACTTGTACCTGCCGCTGCTGCGCGCGGCCTCCCAGGAGGGTGTCAAGGTGCTGTCGGATCTGCCTTATGGCCCGTGGCCGAGGCAGGTGCTCGACATCCATCAGCCTGCGGGTGCGGATCGCGCGCCGGTACTCGTGTTCGTGCATGGGGGCGCCTTCGTTCGGGGCGACAAGACCATCAATGATCAGATGTACGGTAACGTCCTCACCTGGTTCGCCCAGCGGGGCTGTGTCGGTGTGAACGTGGAGTACAGGCTGGCACCAGAGGCGCCTTATCCGGGGGGAAGTCTTGATCTCGGGCTTGCTTGCGCATGGCTTGAGCAGCACATTGCGCAGTACGGTGGCGACCCGCGCCGGATATGCCTGCTTGGCCACTCGGCAGGCGGCACGCACGTGGCTTCGCTGCTGTGCGATCCTCGGCCCGAACTGGCCGCGCTGTCGCCAGACATTGCCTGTGCGGTGCTGGTGTCAGCCCGGCTGAGGGCGGACGTGCTCCCCGTTAACCCGAATGCTCACGGAGTCCGCGCGTATTACGGCGACGATGTCTCGGCCTATGAAGCATGCTCGCCGGTTTCGCATGCCGCCCGCCTCCGGCAGCCGATGTTCGTGGCCAACGCGCAGTTCGAGAATCCACTGCTCGATCTCTACGGACTGGAATTCGCCTTGGCGCTGGCGCGTGCACGCGGCGTGGCGCCGCTTCACGTCACGCTCGCCGATCACAACCACGTGTCGATGATGGCCCACTTCAATTCCGGCGAGCAATGGCTGGGTGAGCAAATTCTGGATTTCTTCGAAAGCGCTTGCCGCTGAACCGCTCCCGCAGCAGTAGCCTGATCCAAGGGTTAGCTCTGGATGGCGGTTCCTTTGAAGACTAAATTTAGTACATTGGGGTTTGTCTGGAGTAAATTCCTCCCTGAAAATGCACCAATAGTTCTTTAAATAATTCATTATTTGCGTGATGCATTTATCCCGTATCCCTTGGTTTCCCATTAAATTCTGGTACGAAAAGCGCCGGTTTTTTTTCTGGAGCGTCATGCTTTCCACGCTCCTGGCGTTCTTGACCTTGGTGTCTCCCGCATCTGCGCAGGCTACCGGTCCCATCGTCATCGTGGTTCCTTACGCGCAGAACGGCCCGACAGACCGCACCCTACGCGCCATGGTCAAACCGCTCAGCCAGGCGCTGGGGGGCGCTCAAATCACGGTAAAGAACGTCGCCAGCCCAGGGGGCGTCCAAGGCTTGGACGAGGTGGCCAAAGCCAAGCCCGATGGTCAAACCTTGCTTTTCACAAACACCAACGTGGCCTTGTTGCCTGCGCTCGGTGAGAAGCTCCCCTTCGATCCGCGCAACGATTTCAGCTATCTGGGCCTGGTCCTCGAGTCTCCCATGGTGGTATTGGGCAGGCCTTCACTGGAGGCGTCGACTCCAGAAGAGTTGGCGCAATGGCTCACTCGCACCAACGGAAAACAAATACGACTGGCTGATGCCGGTGCGGGCTCGGCGTCCTACCTGTGCGGATTGTTCCTGCAGAGCCTGGTTCGCAAGAGTTTTTCTCGCCAGGACTTTCCAGGTAGTGCCCCGGCCATGACGGCACTGAAGGAAAACAAGGTAGATGTGCTTTGCGATCAGACACCTTCTGTCAAAGCCCCCCTGGCCGCAAAACAGGTACGTGGTTATGCCGTGACCACCGGCACGCCCATGACTTCAGCGCCGTTCGCTGAGTTGACCACGCTGCGCCGTATGTTCTCGCGTGAGTTGGAGCTTTCCATCTGGCACGGTTTCTACGCTCCCAAGGGAATGAGCCGCGAGATGCAAACCAGACTCAACGCCGCCATTCGCCAGGCTGCAGCAGACCCGGCGTTCGTTGCTGACCAGCAAAGCCAGGGGGTCGTCATGGTGAGCGGCGGGCGCTTGACGCCTGACGGACACAAGGCCTACGTGGAGCAGACCATTCCGTTTTGGCAATTGATCGTCTCTGTCAGCAAATCCGGCGGCAAGTAGGGCAGGCCGGCTGAATTGATCCCTCGCCTTCCCTTTTCCCCCGCGTATTGGGTGCGGGAGAGCAGGGCAGCAGGCGAGTGCCAGGCAGACAGGCCTTATTTCAGAGCCTTGTAGCGCACACGGTGCGGACGAGCACCTTCTTCTCCCAGGCGCTTGATCTTGTCAGCTTCGTATTCCTGGTAGTTGCCATCAAAGAAGTTCCATTGCGAATCGCCTTCTGCTGCCAGGATGTGGGTGCAGATGCGATCGAGGAACCAGCGGTCATGGCTGATCACCATCACGCTGCCTGCAAACTCAAGCAGCGCGTCTTCCAGCGCACGCAAGGTTTCGACGTCCAGGTCGTTGGAGGGTTCATCGAGCAGCAACACGTTGCCGCCCTGCATCAGGGTCTTGGCAAGATGCAGGCGACCGCGCTCACCGCCAGACAACGAGCCGACTTTCTTTTGCTGGTCCTGGCCGTTGAAGTTGAAGCGCCCGGCATAAGCGCGGCTTGGCATCTGGAATTTGCCCACGGTGATGATGTCCAGGCCACCCGAGATGTCTTCCCAGACTGTCTTCTCGTTGGCGAGATCATCACGGCTTTGGTCGACGAAGGCCATTTTCACGGTCTTGCCGATGGTCACTTCGCCAGCGTCAGGTTTTTCCACACCGGAGATCAACTTGAACAGCGTTGATTTACCTGCGCCGTTGGGGCCAATGATACCGACGATGGCGCCAGCCGGCACCTTGAAGCTCAGGTTGTCAATCAGCAGGCGGTCGCCAAAGCTCTTGCTGACGCCCTTGAATTCGAACACTTCGGCGCCCAGGCGCTCGGACACAGGAACGAAAATTTCCTGAGTTTCGTTTCGTTTTTGGTATTCGTAATCGGAAAGCTCTTCGAAGCGTGCCAGGCGGGCTTTGGATTTGGCTTGCCGGCCCTTGGGGTTCTGGCGTGCCCACTCGAGTTCTTTCTTCATCGCCTTGGCACGAGCATCTTCGGTTTTTTGCTCTTGCTTCAGGCGGGCGTCTTTCTGTTCCAGCCACAAGGAGTAGTTGCCCTTGTAAGGAATGCCGTGGCCTCGGTCGAGTTCCAGAATCCACTCGGCGGCGTTGTCCAGAAAGTAGCGATCGTGGGTGATGGCCACCACTGTTCCAGAGAAGCGCTTGAGGAAAATCTCCAGCCACTCGACCGATTCGGCGTCCAAGTGGTTGGTCGGTTCATCGAGCAGCAGCATGTCGGGCTTGGACAGCAGTAGTTTGCAAAGTGCCACACGGCGTTTCTCACCGCCAGAGAGCTTGCCAATGACAGCATCCCATGGGGGCAGACGCAGCGCATCTGCTGCGATTTCCAGCTGATGCTCGCTATCCGTGCCCGCCGCGGCAATCACGGCCTCCAGCTTGCCCTGCTCTTCACTCAGGGCATCGAAATCAGCATCCGGCTCGGCATAGGCAGCGTAGATCTCATCCAGACGTGCCTTGGCGGTGTTGACTGCACCCATGGCCAAGTCTACTTCCTGGCGTACCGTGTTCTCAGGGTCGAGTTGAGGTTCCTGGGGCAGGTAGCCGATGTCCAGGCCTGCCATGGGAATGGCTTCGCCTTCGATATCCTTGTCGATACCGGCCATGATTTTCAGCAGCGTCGATTTTCCGGACCCGTTCAGGCCGAGGACGCCGATCTTGGCGCCAGGGAAGAAGCTGAGAGAAATGTCCTTCAGGATGTGCCGCTTTGGCGGCACGATCTTGCCGACGCGGTTCATGGAAAAAACGTATTGGGCCATGGTGCTCTACTCTTGAATACTCTATAAGTGATAGCTGAATGCGCAGGTCTGGCGGTAGTCTATGGCCCATTTGGCCTCAGGGACTACTGCTGGCGCGGCAAGCTTTTTGGGCCGGCAAACGAGGATGCGCTCTCTCCCCAGCCGGCAAATCAGCAGAGATTATCGACGCAGAGGCGATCCGCAGGGCAGTAGTGGGGCATTTGACACGTCAAATGAGACGTCTCGAGAGGTGTCTTCTCGCGGTGGGGCTGGGAAACAGTTGCGGTGGGCTGTTATGCCGTGGGTACCAGGAAGCGCTGTTTGGGATGGCATCGACTTGGGCTCCAGAACCCTGGGGTATGGGCTGTTTAACTCTCTCTCCCTCTGGGAGGGGGGTGAGGACATGCAGCGGTTGATTGGCCCGTTGCGGTAACTAATTGCCTTCTGCTTTGGTATTGAGGTCGGAGGCCGGGATATGCGCCCGGCAGCGCACCTACGTTTCTTTGCTCCGCCAAAGAAATGTAGGCCAAAGAAAGGCGGCCCCAAGTCCGCGTCCCTGCGCTTCGCTCCGGGCAGCCTGCGATGCTCGGTCCAGGGGCGGTGCCGCCGAACTCACTTCGTTCACTTCGCTCTCTACGTTCAAACAGCGGCGGCAAGCTAGATCACGAAGCAAGAGCATCTTGCAGTGCTCTTGCCCGCCCCTGGCCCTGCGCTTCTCAGCGCGGCCAAAGGGGTGGGATACCCATTCGGGCCATCGCTGCGCTCGGCCCTGAGACTATCAGTCGCAAGTGAAGGGTTTTACTCCCTCTCCTGCGGGCGGGCGCCCGGCTAGGGGAGAGGGCGGGGCGGGGCCGGCCAACCGGTGAGGGTCTGCAGCCTTACACCAAACACCAAGTTTCTTAAGAACCCGTTGCCCCGCTTTCATCATCAACGCCTGGGCGTTCAATGGAGTCCAACTATTCTGGAGGCGCCGTCTACCCTCACCCCTGGCCGGGCGCCCCCACCCTCTCCCCTAGCCGGGCGCCCGCCCGCAGGAGAGGGAGCCAAAATCAAAAGGCCGCGGAGCAGGCCACGCGGCTGTAGCCGCGGAGCTGGCTTTGCCAGGCCGCTGGCTGCGTCCCCCTCAGGGGGAAGGCGCGACAGCGCCTCAGGGGGGGAGCCCCATTACTCCAGGCCGCTGGCTGCGTCCCCCCCGGGGGATGGCGCGTAGCGCCTCAGGGGGGTATAATCAATTTGCTTGCGGAACACCAGTTCGCCGCAACGCCAGCAGTTTTGCTGGGGCTTCATGCGCAATCATCTTTTGTGTGAGCCCATCTCTGAACCCGATCTGCCCTTTACTGGCCGGTGATCCACCGGAGCGGGCAGGCGCCAAGCGCCATAAGAATACAGGCGCCTCCTTTAATGAACTTTGAAGATCTGAATCTGGCCGAGAATATTCTCAAGGCCGTGCATGAGCAGGGCTACACGCAGCCCACTCCCATCCAGGCGCAAGCCATTCCTGCCGTCCTCGACGGCCACGACTTGCTGGCCGGTGCACAAACCGGTACTGGTAAGACGGCGGGATTCACACTCCCCCTGCTGGACAAACTGAGCCGCACACAGCCAGCACAACCCGGTGCCATCCGCGCTCTGGTGTTGGCCCCCACCCGTGAGTTGGCCGCACAGGTTGAAGAATCTGTTCGCACCTACGGCAAATACCTGGATCTCACGTCCACCGTCATCTTTGGCGGTGTAGGCATGAACCCCCAGATCAACCGCATCAAACGCGGCGTTGATATCCTGGTGGCCACACCTGGCCGTCTGCTGGATTTGCAAGGTCAGGGCTTTATTGACCTGTCCAACGTCGAAATCCTGGTGCTCGACGAGGCCGATCGCATGCTCGACATGGGTTTTATCCATGACGTGAAAAAAGTGCTGGCCATGTTGCCCAAGGCCAAGCAGAGCCTGCTGTTCTCCGCCACCTTCAGCGACGAAATTCGCGAATTGGCTGGCAACCTGCTCAAGGATCCCAAGAGCATCCAGGTCACCCCTCCCAACACGACGGTGGAATTGATCAGCCAACTGATCTACCCCGTGGGCCGTACCCGCAAGAAAGAAGTGCTGGCGCATTTGATTGGCGAGGGCAATTGGACCCAGGTCCTGGTGTTCACCCGCACCAAATACGGCGCCAACAACGTGGCCGAATACCTTTGCAAGCAAGGTATCAAGGCGATGGCCTTGCATGGCAACAAGAGCCAGAGCGCGCGTACTCAAGCGCTGGCTGAATTCAAGAGCGGTGACCTGCGCGCCCTGGTCGCTACCGATATCGCAGCGCGCGGTATCGATATTGATGAGTTGCCGCACGTCGTCAACTACGACATCCCCAACGTATCTGAAGACTACGTGCACCGTATTGGCCGTACTGGCCGCGCGGGCGCAACCGGGCAAGCTGTCAGCTTGGTTTGCCTGGACGAAGAAGGCTTCATGATGGAGATCGAACGCTTCACCAAGCAGCAGATCCCTGTGCAGATCCTTGAAGGCTTTGGCCCTGCCGAAGACGAGCGGGCGGAGCCTATTGCCATGGGCCGCCAAACCCTGTGGGGTGGCCTGGGCAAGCCGCCTGGCCGTGATGTCATGATGGCTGCGGCCAAGGCCGCACGCCAGGACATGATGCAGCGCATTCGTGAAAACAAGGCAGGCCAAGGTGGGCGCGGACAAGGCGGACGCGGCCAACCTCAAGGCCGACGTCCCGCGCGTTCAGAAGGCGCTCCCTACGCTAATGGCGGTCATGATGGTGCGCAAGCAGGTCCTGACGGCGCGCTGGATGACGGAGCACCACCACGGCATAACCAGAACGGCGAGCGCTCACAGGGCCAGCCGGGCAACGGCCGCAACAGCCGTCGTCGTCGGGGCCGTGGAGGCAACGGCGGGCCAGGGCAGGCACAAGGACCGGGGCAAGCTCAGGGTCAACGCCCTCCGCAGCATCATCAACCTCGTGAAGCGAACTTCGATAGCGATTACGACGACCGCGAGCCGGATCACCTGCCGCGCAACATCGATCCGCTGCAGACCAATCTGCACGGCAAGCGCCATCGCACAGGCCCCAGCCATGGCGCCGCAGGCCAACCAGATCCTATGCGCACGAGCATCGATCTGATGGGTAAATCCGGTGGTGGCAACCGTAACCGGGGCGGCCGTCCAGGCGGTGGCTTCGGAGGTGGCGGTGGACCTCGAGGCGGTAGCGGCGGCGGCGGTGGTGGCGGCCGCGGTGGCAACTGGCGCGGTGGTGGTGGCGGCGGCGGCTTTAGCCGTTGATTTAGCAGCTTCCCTTCACCAACAAGAGACCCTGGCCACAAGCCAGGGTTTTTTCTTTGGCGCGCTCTGTCTTTGGAGATCACTGGCCGATGGGCATACTTGGTTCAGTGGGGCATGTTCGGCCGCACGTGCTGTGTGGCCCGCTCTAGAGGCGCGGCCATGGTTGCGAAGGCGTGCCATGCATGTGCAGGTGTTGACGGGTCAGCACAAAAGGTGCGCAGATGGACTGGCGTTCATAGGTCCGTGGCTTCTATGGGGATTTTGAAGCTGGCTTTGATCGTATCCATGGACACCAGCGTTCTGAATCGCTTCACATTGTTGCTCTTAAAGAAGAGTTTGCGAGTCAGAGCGGTGTATTGCGCCATGTCCCTTACGGCCAGGATGAGTATGAAATCCCACTCGCCTGTGACGTAATAGCACTGCTGCACCTGCGGGCATTTTGCAAAAGCTGCTTTCATCGCATCCAGCAGGTCAATGCGCTCACTTTCGGTTTCGACCGATGCAATGATGGTCAGCGGGTGGCCGAGCGCGGGCCCAGACAACACGGCCCCATAGGACTTGATGACGCCCGCAACAGCCAGGCGTTTTAGCCGGCGATTGACGGCAGCGGTGGACAGATGAACGCGTTCTCCTAGCGCGGCTTGAGAGGTCTGACTGTCTTGCTGAATCAGCTCAAGCAAGCGGAGATCACATGAATCTAGTTCTAGCATGCTTAAACGCAATACTTTTGCGTTGGATGGTTAAAACAAGGGATATTATTAATCGAAGGTGTTAATAAAATTGTGTGAGCTACACAATCTTTATTACCCCCGTGTCCTATCTACTCAATCCTTTCACAGGTTCCAACCCGCATCGGGATCCTCGACTTTCTCTCTCGAGCGTGGAGGATGTCCGGTCCGTTGTAAGCACGGTTTTCGACTACTCGCCGACACCTCTGGTGAGCCTGTCCTCTCTGGCGCGTAAGTTGAATCTTGCTGAACTCGCCGTCAAGGACGAAGGGAGCAGGCTAGGACTTAAAAGCTTCAAAGCGCTTGGAGGTGCGTACGCTGTTTTTCGACTTGCTTTGGAGCAAGCGGGTAAGCGTTCGGGCCGGAGCATTTCCATAAATGAGTTGCCGTGCTCCCCGACAGGAAGCTTGGACTCGTCGACCCAACCACTTGAGGCAGGCAGCGCGGCGTTTCAGGCGGTGGCGCGAGAGATGGTGTTTGCATGTGCGACCGATGGAAACCATGGCCAATCGGTTGCAGCAGGAGCCAGCCTGATTGGTGCACGTTCCATCATATTTGTGCACGAAGGCGTCACACAAGCTCGAAGGGATGCCATTGCGCGGTTCGGCGCTGAAATCAGGGTCATCAGCGGAAGCTACGACGATGCTGTTTCGGAATGCGCCAAGGCCTCACTGGCTCAAGGCTGGACACTGCTTTCAGACACCACATGGCCGGGATATGAGGATGTCCCGCGCTGGGTGATGCAGGGATACACCCTGATTTCTGCAGAGGTTTGCGAGCAACTGTCTGCGCCGCCGACACACGTATTTTTGCAGGCGGGAGTGGGAGGCTTTGCTGCTGCGCTGTGTTCTTCCATGTTCGAAGCATGGGGGCCAGCGACGAAATTTATCGTTGTTGAGCCTGAACGTGCAGCATGTCTTCTGGCCAGTGCCCGCGCAGGTAAGCCCATTGCAGTTGCCCCGCAGGAGCCTACCTTGATGTCCATGCTGGAGTGTTACGAGCCGTCCTTGTTGGCATGGAAGGTGCTCACTCCGATAGTGCATTCGTTCATGACGGTGAATGAAGATGAGGCCATTGGCGCCATGCAGCAGCTCGCTCTTCCCGAAGAGGGTGATGTTGCCATCCTTGCAGGCGAGAGCGGATCTGCCGGGATGGCGGCGCTGCTTTCGGCCTTTGCTGATCCTGAATTGACAAGTGCCCTTGGGCTGAGTCAGAGCTCCAGGGTCCTGGTCATCAATACAGAGAGCGCTACCGACGAAGCCCGTTACGAGGAACTTGTCGGAGTTCCCGCTTCAACCGTGCGTGAGAACGCGCGGCGATCTTTTGCACGAACCTAAACAAGGACAAGTACTCGATGAACAAACAGATCAATCTCAATGCGGACATGGGCGAAAGCCATGGCAGCTTCAAGGTGGGGTGCGATGCCGAACTGATGAAGGTCATTCGATCTGCCAATATCGCCTGCGGTTTTCATGCGGGCGATGCCACCGTCATGACAAAGACCGTGAGGCTGGCGCTGGACAACGGGGCGTCAATTGGAGCGCATCCTGGCTTCAATGACATCTGGGGTTTTGGACGCCGCCAGATCAGGATGGACCCCAAGGATCTGGAATACATGATTACGTATCAGATCGGGGCGCTCCAGGCGATTGCAGGGGCAGCCAATGCCAAGGTTACTCACGTGAAGCCTCACGGTGCACTGAACAACATGGCTCATCACGATCTCGACATTGCGATGGCCATTGCGCGCGGAATCAAGGCGGCCGACCGAGAGCTGATCTTCGTGGCGAATGCTTGTTCGGAGATGGTCACGGCCGGTCATGCGCTGGGTTTGAAGGTGGCGGAGGAAGCTTACGTCGACCGAACGTATAGCGATACAGGTCTCATGACATCCCGATCACTGCCTAACGCCATGATTCACGATGCAGATGTGGCGGTCCGCCAGGTCATTTCGTTCATGGAGGAGCAAGCCATCATCACTACATCTGGCAAGAGGCTGCCGTCGGCGATCAAAAGCTTCTGCACTCACGGAGACGAACCCACGGCCCTGGCACTTGCCGCCAAGGTCCGAGCTGAGCTCGAAAGGCAGGGCATAGATGTCGTGCCTCTGCCCGAGATGTCCTTCTAGGCCGTCCTGACTCGTCCCATTCCCCATTGAAAGGTATCCATGTCTAATCGCTTCATTTTCAGGCGCTTTCCCGGGGTGCTGGCTTCAGCTTGCGCGGCTCTCGGATTGCTGGTGCCCTTGCAGGCTGTGGCGTCAGATCCCACTGGCTATCCCACCAAATCTATTCGCATCATCGTGCCCTTTCCAGCTGGAGGGTATTCAGACAATCTTGCACGACTCATCGCCACGGATATGACCAACACCTTCGGTCAGAGCGTGGTGGTCGATAACCGCCCTGGGGCCGGAGGCAACATTGGTGCAGATGCGGTCGCGAAGAGCAATCCCGACGGGTATACCTTGTTGATGGGGACCATTGGAACCCAGTCCATCAACTCGCATATCTATAAGAAAGTTCCGTTCGACGCAGCCAAGGACTTTGCGCCGGTGGCCTTCGTCGCCGACGCAGAAACCGTATTAGTCGTCAATCCCAAGGTTCCGGCTCGCTCACTCAAGGAACTTATCGAACTCGCCAAGGGCAAGCCGGGAGATTTGACATTCGCCTCGGGTGGGCCTGGAACGACGAGCCATCTGGCGGGCGAACTGTTCAAGTCAGTGACTAAGACCTACATCACCCACATTCCTTACAAAGGAAACGTGCCGGCGCTCACGGATCTGGTAGCCGGGCAGGTTTCACTTTCATTTGCCACTTTGCAGCCGGCCTTGCCTTTCATCAATTCTGGCAAGTTAGTTCCATTGGCAACCTTGGGAGGCAGCAGGGCCCCAGCCCTGTCTTCCGTGCCCACGCTTGCAGAATCGGGTCTTAAAGATTTTGAAGTGAGAAACTGGACGGGTTTGCTCGCACCAGCAGGCACGCCGCCGGCCATTACTCAGAAGCTGGCGCTCATGGTCGACAAGACCATGACTTCGCAGAATGTGAAAAGCATGCTTGCGGCACAGGGACTCTCCTACACAAAAATGGGGCCCGAGGAGTTTGGGCGCTTCATACGGGATGAGTCGGCCAAATGGTCGGCAGTGGTCAAGTCCGCCAACGTCAAGGTGGACTAGGGGGATGCGTTAGCACGCCCTCACTCCAAGCATCACGGCGCTCCCGGCGCCGTGATGCTTGTTGCATGGTCCGTCTTGAAATTGTTCAGGACGTGGGCGCCACAGCCCTCAGGAGGGCAGGCCGGCTTCTGCGCGCAGCAAGGCTGCTTTGTCGGTCTTTTCCCAGCTGAACTCGGGTTCTTCGCGACCAAAGTGGCCGTACGCAGCGGTCTTTTGGTAGATCGGGCGCAGCAGGTCCAGCATCTGGATGATGCCTTTGGGGCGCAGATCGAAATGCGCCCTCACCAGCTTGGCGATTTCGTGGTCAGGGATGGCGCCAGTTCCTTCTGTGTACACCGTGATGTTCATAGGCTCAGCGACACCAATGGCATAAGCGACCTGGATCTGGCATTGGCGTGCAAGCCCGGCTGCTACGATATTCTTGGCGACATAACGTGCCGCATAGGCAGCACTGCGGTCCACTTTGGTTGGATCCTTGCCGCTGAACGCACCACCGCCGTGCGGGCAGGCGCCGCCATAGGTGTCCACGATGATCTTGCGGCCGGTCAGCCCGCAGTCGCCTTGTGGACCGCCGACGACGAAGCGACCTGTGGGGTTCACCAGATACTTGGTGTCTTTCAGCCATTCTTTTGGCAGCACCGGCTTGATGAGCTCCTCAATGATGGCTTCATTGAAGCTGGCCTTCATCTTGGTCTGCGTTTCGCTTTGATCTGGGCTGTGCTGGGTCGAGAGCACCACGGTATCGATGCTGTGCGGCTTGCCGTCCACATAGCGCATGGTGACCTGGCTCTTGGCGTCCGGGCGCAGGAAAGGCAGCTTGCCACTCTTGCGCAGTTGAGCCTGGCGTTCCACCAGTCGATGCGCGTAGTAGATCGGTGCAGGCATCAGCTCGGGTGTTTCATCACAAGCGTAGCCGAACATCAGGCCTTGGTCGCCCGCACCGGTGTTCAGGTGGTCATCAGACGCCTGATCCACGCCCTGGGCGATGTCGTTGCTCTGCTTGTCATAGCAGACCATGACCGCGCAGCCTTTGTAGTCAATGCCGTATTCGGTATTGTCGTAGCCGATGCGCTTGATGGTGTCTCTGGCCACCTGGATATAGTCGACCACCGCGTTGGTGGTGATTTCACCCGCCAGAACGACCAGCCCGGTGTTGGTCAGGGTCTCGGCAGCCACGCGTGAGCGCGGGTCTTGCGCGAAGATCGCGTCGAGAATGGCATCTGAAATCTGATCGGCCACCTTGTCAGGGTGCCCTTCGGAAACCGATTCGGAAGTAAAGAGAAAGCTATTCGCCAGTTCCATTGAATAAACTCCAGCAGTTACGGAAAAACGCGTTGCCGTCAACCTTTTGGGAGCCCTGGCGAACGCTTTAGCAGAATTTTTTCAAGTCGCCCTGCAAGTTGCTCTGTTAACTCGGCGACAGAATCCATCTTACCCGATCCATGCTGACCTTTTACCGTTTGATGTCCAGGTGGCCTCTCGTGCTGCTGCATGCCGTGGGCGCTATCCTGGGATGGCTGGCATGGTTGCTGTCGCCTACATACCGTCGCCGCTTTGCCCAGAACGCGTTGCAGGCAGGTTACAAGTTCCAAGAGGTGCGCGCTGCTGTAGGGCATGCTGGCCGCATGGTCGCGGAAACGCCGCGCCTCTGGTTCGGGCCTCCGGTGCCCATGCAGTGGCTGGGCACCGAAGCTGTGGATGCGGCCTATGCGGCGCGCAAAGGCATTGTTTTTCTGACGCCGCACATGGGCTGCTTCGAAATTACAGCCCAGGGGCTGGCAGAACGTTACAGCGCAGAATACGGTCCCATCACAGTGCTCTATCGCCCAGCGCGGCAGGCTGCGCTTGTGGAGGTCATCGAAACGGCGCGTCGCCGGGAGGGCCTGGAAACGGCTCCCACCACGTTGGGGGGCGTACGGCAGATGATCAAGGCGCTGCGTGCCGGCCAGGCCGTAGGCTTGCTGCCAGACCAGGTTCCTCCTGATGGCATGGGCCAGTGGGAGTCCTTCTTTGGCAAACCTGCCTACACCATGACCTTGGCCGCTCGCTTGATTTTGCAAACCGGCGCGACACCGCTTCTGGTGTGGGGTGAGCGGTTGCCGCGTGGGCAGGGGTTCCGGTTGCGTTATCAGGCGCTGGCCCAACCCTTGGCCAATGACCTGGATTCAGCTGTGGCGCAGATCAATGCGGAGATGGAAAGCTTGATCAGGCAGTGTCCGCAGCAGTATTTGTGGGGGTATGGGCGGTATAAGCTCCCTAGGACGTTGACTCCCCCCTGAGTCGCTTACGCGCCTTCCCCCCAGGGGGACGCCACTGGCGGCCGGGCCAAGCCCGCTCCGCTGTGGCCCTCGCATGGCCTGCTCCGCGGCCTTTTGGGTGGGGGAGGGGTGGTTTGTGAGGAGAGGGGCGCCGGGGTCGCGGGCGGCGTCTTCAAGGGACGCAGCCAGCTTCGCTGCTACCTGCGGATGGCCTGCTCGGCGGCCATTTGGGTGGGGAAGCTTGGTTTGTGAAGAGAGAGGGCTTGTTCAGGTGATGCGCGCCTATTGGGCTGGGAGGGCGGAGGGGGCGCTATTATTGGCGAGGTCTGCCTTGCGATCATTTGGCTGGTACGCGCGTGGGCTCAGGTTTTTCCTGGTGTTTTTTTGGGGCGGTGCGCCCTGCGTTTTCCTGATGGGATGGCGCGAGACAATGGTCATCTTCAAGCATGCAGCATCCCGGTATTCTTTTCATGCGCGCTCTGGCGCCTCTGCCGTTGGCCTGGATTCGTGGTCTGGGCAGCGTCATGGGGCATCTGCTTTTTGTGCTGGCGCGGCAGCGGCGGCATATTGCGCTGACCAATCTGCGGCTGGTGTATCCGCAGTGGTCTGATGGGCAGCGCCGTGCAGTGGCGAAGCGCAGCTTTGTTTATTTCAGTCAGGCTTTTCTTGACCGGTCCTGGCTTTGGCATGCTGATCCGGAAGTCGTCAGGCAGCGCCTGCGCATTGTGGGGGCTACTGAAGACCTCACGCGTGACGGCGCCGTGGTGATGTTTGCTCCGCATTTCTATGGCATGGATGCCGGTGGCAGCGCGGTCATGGATCAGATCGATAGACCGGCCTGTACGATCTATACCACCCAGCCGGACGCCGTACTCGATGCCTGGATGCAGCAGGGGCGCAAGCGTTTTGGCCGCGCTACCTTGCTGAGCCGCACGGAGGGGGTCAAGCCCATCGTGCGCGCCCTTCGCGAGGGCAAGATGTTGTATTTGCTGCCCGACATGGATCTCGGGCCGGAAGAGTCGGTGTTCGTGCCTTTTTTTGGCGTCACGGCTGCGACCGTTCCATCACTGCCGCGCTTTGCCAGGCTGGGCCAGGCTCGAGTGGTCCCGGTGGTCACGCGCTTGACGGACACGGGCTACGAAGTCCGCATTCACCCCGCGTGGGAAAATTACCCCAGCAGCGACGTACTGGCCGATACCGCGTTGATGAACACCCGCCTGCAGGGCTTCATCAACGAGATGCCTGAACAGTACTATTGGGTTCATAAGCGCTTCAAGACCCGGCCACCGGGTGAGCCTCCGCTCTACTGAGCCGCCTTCATTGCAGCGGTATCGGTAGGCCAGTTGGTGGAACATTTCAGCCCGCTAGCGCTGTGGCCCTTGTGTGCCAGGGCACATCAGACCGTCCGAAGAAAAGATCTGATTTCAGCCGCTAGTCGCGCGGGCTGTTCGTGAACGACCCAATGCGTGGCTCGCTCAATACGGGTCAGCACCAGATGGGGCACCCATTGTTCCAGGCCGTCCGTAAGGGATGGCGGCAGAGCGCTGTCTTGCATCGCCCAAAGCACCAGAGTGGGCAGGGTGACCTTGAAGGCCTCGGGAGGCAGATCGATGTGGGCTGCTGCAGGATCTTCCTTGCTGGGAGGGCGCAAGGGCGAAGCGCGGTAGTAGTTCAATCCTCCGGTCAAGCCGGCACCGTGCGATGAGGGTGCATTTCCTGACCACACTGCACGGTATTGGGCCCGCAGTGAATCGGTCATCCATCCGGCGCCGTCCGGCAGGCTTTGAGGCGCATCGGGCACGCCAGCTCCCGAAGCACCCATGGCGTCGAAAAAGGGCCATAGCCGGGCGAAATCATTGGCAGCCAGCAGTCGCTCCGCATCTGGCCGGATGAGGAAATTCATGTAAGCGCTGGCAGCTTGCTGCGCGGCACTGTGCTTGAGCTCACGCAAAAAAGTCTGAGGGTGCGGCGAATTGATGATCACCAGGCGATGCATCAGTTCTGGCCGAGCGCTGGCCAGATTCCAGGCCAGTGCGCCGCCCCAGTCATGCGCAATCAGTCCAGCCAGTTGCCCGCCCGGCCCGCATTCACTGGTGATCAAGGCGGTCACGTCTTCCAGGAGGGGCTTGGCTCGGTAGGCGGAGACCTCGTGCGGCGAGCTGGAGTGTTCGTAACCGCGCAAATTGGGCGCTACACAGCGGTAGCCGCCGTGTTCTGGTTGTGCGAAATGTCCCAGTAGCTCGTCCCAGGCGAACGCCGCTTCTGGAAATCCATGCAAAAACAATAGCACTGGACGGCCTCGCTGGCCTGCGCTACGGCAACTCAGTTCAATTCCGTGGGGCAGTTTGGCCATCCAGGTTTCAATCAAGGCTGCACTCCTGCAAATGGGTTGTATGGCATTTTCGATAAGGCACTGCTATCGTAGTGCTGAAATCCAGAACCCGACAAGCGAGGCAAAGCATGAGCATCCGAATCGTTCGATTGGGCACCCCGCGGGCTGCCGGAGAAGGCGTCAGGTTGGGAACCGTCCGGCGCCCTCCGCGTGGGGTTCCCAAGGCCCAGTTTGCCAGTGGCAATTGGTACGACGTCTGGTATCCCAATCTTTCGCCCTCGGTTGAAACCATGAAGCTGGCGCTGGGGACGCACAAGGAGCTTGATGTGACCAAGGCCTCGCGGGATTGGGCCTTGTTCACTCGGTTGTTCCGCAAGGAAATGTCCGAGCCCGATACTGCTCGTACGCTGGACATGCTGGCGGCGCTCTCGCACGGCGCAGACTTTTCGCTCGGATGCTACTGTGAGGAGGAGGGTAAATGCCATCGCTCCGTACTGCGTTCGCTGTTGTCAGAGCGTGGAGCCAGCATCGAGTGACCTCGCCGAGGGAGGCGGCAATTCCCTCATGAGTCTCTGCAAATGAACCATATCTTTTGAGCTGTTACTCATAAGGGTATTCCCTTGATTTCGGGGGCTCCTTGGAGAGTGGGCTTCATGGCCAACTGTCGGGGGCCGGGTCACGGGATGCGTTCATTGGACCCTTAGATACTGGCTTGTTTATGAATTTCCCAACGGTCTCGGACACCCTTCCTCTTCCGAGTTACGGCACTTCACCCTCACGAGAGAGTTTTCCTGCGCCCCCATCCACGCGCGTGCGTGTCGGCACTGGGCATGAAGCTCCCTGCTCGGCAGATTCGAAGCCTGTTGATCAGGATTTCCTCCAACGCATCGCATCGGCAAGGCAAGGTGGCAGTGGGTTCGTGCTCTGCAACGCGACGCCCAAATTTACCAAGTCGACACCAGAATTCAGCACCCCGGCGCGCCCAGTGGAGCAGCGTGTCATGCCCATGATCAGTCCATTGGACCGGGCGTATCTCACTTTGCCGAGTGCAGAAGACGTGAAGGAGGAGATGGAGCAATACCTTGCTCTGGCACATTCGCCGGTCCTGCCTATGACCAGTCCCTTGGACCGGGCGTATGTCTCCTTGCCGAGCTCGGAAGACGTGGAGGACGAAATGAAAGAGTATCTCGCTCATGCCCGGCCAGCGCCCATGAGCGTTAGGGAGCAGGCATACGCCCTATTGCAAAAGGGAGAAGAATTGCAAAAAGAAATAGATGCGTGTCTTGCGCGTCTGCACCAGCCACCTATCCATGTGTTGCAAGGCCCTGTGGGGGGCACGCATGTCGTCCCTGGCTCGCAGGGTTCGGTGGCCTCCAACCAGCTACCGCCCGTGAACCCTCTGGACCGTGCATACGCCAGCTTGCCGAGTGCAGAAGATGTGCAGCAAGAGCTGGATGAATATCACGCGCGCCAAAGGTAGGCACATTCCCCTTAGGTTCTAAGGGGTCTGTTCGGGAGGAGGTTCAGAAGACTCATCAGTAGGCGCTGGATGCGGCACGTGGGATTCCACGAGCTCGCGCAGCCAAAGCGCTGCATCTTCCAGTCCTTGGCGCTTGAGCGCGGAAAACAATTTGACTTCCCCGCCGCCCGCCTGCAGCTTGGCGATGGACAGGGCCTTGGCCTGGTCCGAACGCGTCAGCTTGTCGGCTTTCGTCAGCAGGATCAGGAAATCCATGCCTTCTTCGACGCGGGGCCGGATGACCTCCAGCAGTATTTCGTCCAACTCTTTCAATCCATGGCGCGGGTCACACATCATCACAACGCCTGCGAGGTTTTCGCGGTGAACCAGATAGTTCGCCATCACCTGTTGCCAGCGCCGTTTGTCATCCTTAGGTACTGCCGCGTAGCCATAACCAGGCAAATCCGTCAGAACGGCATCGGTCTGGCCCTGGCGGCCCAATGCAAACAGGTTGATGTGCTGGGTGCGGCCAGGTCGTTTGGACGCGTAGGCGAGCTGGTTTTGCTGAGTCAGCGTGTTGATGGCAGTGGACTTGCCCGCATTCGAGCGGCCCACAAAAGCGATCTCAGGATAGGCATGATCCGGCAACTGATTCAATTGCGCGGCGGTGGTCAAAAAGCGTGCCGTGTGCAGCCAACCCAGGGCTTCGCGCGCGCGATCCTCACGGGCCTTCTCAGGATTAGGCTGCACGGAATCGGGCTGTGGTGGCTGGGTCATGGCTTTGGAGACGGCTGTCGCGAAGACGCGCGGAAGCGGCCGGAAATAAGGTCAAGGAGCGGCATTGTAGAATCACAAGGTTCAGTAGGTTGCCAAACCTTAGGTGGATCGACTGACATAAGCTCCCTCGAATACAACTCAAGAAGACGATCGCCCATGAAGTCGCTCGCCACTTTGCTCTCGGCCACGCTGTTCGCGGCCACTGCTTTCGCCGCTGACGCGCCTGCCGTTCCCAAGGCCGATCTCGTCAAAGGCGCAGCCAGCTATGCTGCCGTTTGCGTAGCCTGTCACGCAGCCGATGGCAACTCCACGGTTCCGTCGCAGGCCAAGCTTGCTCAACAGCATCCAGAATACCTGCTCAAGCAGCTGCTCGAATTCAAAAGCGGCGTGCGGGATAACCCTGTGATGAAGGGCTTCGCCGCTGCTCTCAGCGAAAGCGATGCTCGAAACATCTCCTGGTGGCTGGCATCGCAAAAAGCGAAGCCCGGCTTTTCCAAGGACAAGGATACCGTGATGCTGGGCGAACGCATCTACCGCGGCGGCATCTCTGATCGCACCGTCCCTGCGTGTGCCGGTTGCCACAGCCCCAACGGCGCAGGTATTCCTGCCCAGTATCCCCGCCTTTCCGGTCAGTATGCCGAGTACACGGCTGCGCAGTTGATCGCCTTCCGTGACGGAACGCGCAAGAACAATACGGTCATGCACGACGTCGCTGCCAAGATGAACGATCGCGAGATCAAGGCAGTCTCGGATTACATCGCCGGTTTGCGCTAAGCCGTGCGACCGGGTTTGCTCCGGTCTGGCAGAGCATGAGCAAACCCAGGCAGCCTCAGTATGAGGTGGTCTGTGGCTGTGGTCTTGGCTAAATTGGATGCCACAAGGGCCTGTAATTCAGTGCCCTCGGCCGTGTTCAGCACGGCGTTGGGGCCCGCTCGCTTTTGCGGGCGAGACTGCTCAGCGCTGCTGAGTCGGGACTTTCGCGGTTTTTCTGGAAGAAAAAGGCGATGCAGGTCGAGAAACTGACGTTTAGGCGGAACGCAGTGAGAGTATTGGGCTCCAATGCCATGAGTACGGCTGCGCGGTGCGAGGTAAAGACTTCGGGGTACTTGACCGGTTTGACGCAGCAGCCCGCACCCCACGAGAAGATTTCGAGCATGTTCGAGCATGGCCGAGTGCTCGAGGCGATCAACGGTTAGACGGAGACTATCGAAGAAGGCATGGCGACCATCACTACGGAAGGCTTTGAGCCTCAACGCGGCTCCCGTGCCTGGCGTACAGCTGTCGAACTGCTGTCGTCCATGCGCTTCGCGATCGCGCTGCTTACCATCATCTGCATTGCGTCGGTCATAGGGACCGTGCTCAAGCAGCACGAACCGGCCGTCAACTACACCAATCAATTTGGTCCGTTCTGGGCTGAGGTTTTTCTCACGCTCAAGCTCAACGCTGTTTACAGCGCCTGGTGGTTTCTGATCATTCTGGCTTTTCTGGTGGTGAGTACTTCCTTGTGCATCGCCCGCAGTACGCCCAAGATTTTTGCGGATCTCAAGAACTACAAGGAAAACATCCGCGAGCAAAGCCTCAAAGCTTTTCATCACAAAGCGACGGCGCATCTGCCGGGTGATCCGCAGGTAGAGGCGCAGCGTATTGGCCAGTTGTTGGCAACGGGCGGCTGGAAGGTGCGTTTACAGGAACGCGACGTCGCCCAGGGTAAGGGGTGGATGGTGGCCGCCAAGGCGGGCGGTGCGGGGCGCCTCGGATATATCGCCGCGCACAGTGCCATTGTGCTGGTGTGCCTGGGTGGTTTGCTCGATGGTGATCTGATCGTGCGGGCGCAAACCTGGTTTGGGGGCAAATCCATCTACACAGGGGGTGGTCTGGTGTCGGAAGTGAAACCAGAGCATCGCTTGTCCGAGAACAACCCCACTTTCCGGGGCAACCTGGTCGTGGCTGAAGGCGCTCAATCGAGCACAGCCATCCTGAGTCAATCTGATGGTGTCCTGCTGCAGGAATTGCCATTCGCAGTCGAGCTCAAGAAATTCATTGTGGAGTATTACTCCACAGGCATGCCCAAGCTCTTCGCCAGTGAAATCGTCATTCACGACAAGGCGACTGGCGAGAAGAAAGACGCCCGGGTCGAAGTCAATCATCCCGCAAGTTACAAGGGTGTTCACATCTATCAAAGCAGTTTCGACGACGGGGGCTCGCGCGTGAAGCTGCAAGCGGTGCCCATGACGGCCAACAGCCGTCCGTTCGAAATTGAAGGCACTATAGGCGGCTCGTCGGAAATCACCAATGGCAACGAAAAGCTCACGCTGGAGTACACCGGCCTGCGTCTGATCAACGTGGAGAACCTCACCAACGAAGACGTGGGCGTCGATGTGCGCAAGGTGGATCTGCGCCAGGCCTTGAATGAGCGATTGGGCGCGGCGGACAAAAGCGTAGTGAAAAAAGAGCTTCGCAACGTCGGCCCCAGCGTGAGCTACAAGCTGCGCGACACCTCTGGCCAGGCGCGTGAATACAACAACTACATGCTTCCGGTGGACACCGGAGATGGCACCCCTGTCTTCCTGCTGGGTGTACGTGACACACCCGCTGAGCAATACCGCTATCTGAGACTGCCTGCAGACGAAGACAGTTCCATGCAGGGCTTTTTGCGTCTTCGCGCGGCCTTGCTCGACCCCGAGCAGCGTGAGCGCGCCGTCCGTGCGTATGTGGCGAAGGCGGTGGAGCCTGATCGTCCGGAGCTGGTAGAGCAGTTGGCGGCATCGGCTGCGCGCGCTCTGGACCTTTTTGCCGGCGAAGAGGCTGTCAAAGGGGAGCGCAAAGGCGGTCTGCAGGCCATTTCCGACTTTATGGAAGAAGCGGTGCCCCAGGGCGAGCGGGAAAAGGCCGCCGGGGTGTTGCTGCGTATTCTGAACGGCACCTTGCTGGAGCTGAGCACGCTCGCGCGCGCATCGCAAGGCAAGCCTCCGATGATCGAGAACGAGCAGAACGCCCGGTTCATGAATCAGGCCATACTGGCCCTCTCGGATATCAATTTCTATCCCGCCCCGGTCGCGCTGGAACTCAAGGATTTCACGCACGTGCAAGCCAGCGTCTTCCAGGTTGCACGCGCTCCCGGCAAAAACGTCGTTTATCTGGGCTGCCTATTGCTCATTCTGGGGGTTTTTGCCATGCTCTACATTCGCGAGAGGCGTTTGTGGGTGTGGCTGGCTCCCGAAGGCTCGGGCGCGCAAGCGACCTTGGCGCTGTCTTTCAACCGTAAAACCCTGGATGCCGATCGCGAGCTCGGCCACCTTCAGCAGAAATTGCTGTCCTGACTTCGAGGCTTGGCCATGAACACCACGAGCACTGCCGTCGCACCTTCCCCCAGAGCGATCACCCTGAACGAAAGTTACTTCAGCCGCCGCAATTGGGCCGACTGGCTTTTTGCACTCCTGGTTGTTGCCGGCGCGTTCTTTGCCTTTTCGCGCTACAACGCCTCCATGGACGGCTACGAAAAAGCCATTCTGTTTGGTGCCGCTCCGGTTCTCATCTGGTTGGGCTGGTTCTGGCGGCCTCTGCGCAATCTGATGGTGGTCGTCGCGGCATTTTCCTTGCTGGCCATCGTCTCTTACGAGGGCGATCTGCGGCGGGCTGACACAGTCTTCTGGCTGAAGTATTTCATCTCCAGCCAGTCTGCCATTCTGTGGATGAGCATGTTGTTCTTCATGAGCACCGTGTTTTATTGGGTGGGCATGTTCTCGCGCGGGCAAGCGGCTGCTTTTGAGAGCCTCGGCTCAAAAGTGGCCTGGGCTGCCGTCACATTGGCCCTGATCGGCACCATGGTGCGCTGGTATGAGAGCCACCAGATTGGCCCCGATATCGGCCATATTCCCGTCAGCAACCTCTACGAAGTATTCGTACTGTTCTGCTGGATGACCGCGCTCTTCTACCTCTATTACGAAGCACAGTACAAGGCCCGTTCCATGGGTGCCTTTGTCATGCTAGTGGTAAGCGCTGCCGTAGGGTTCTTGCTTTGGTACACACTGGTGCGAGATGCCCATGAAATCCAGCCCCTGGTGCCCGCGCTCAAAAGCTGGTGGATGAAGCTGCATGTGCCTGCCAACTTCATAGGCTACGGCACCTTTTCATTGGCCGCCATGCTGGCATTTGCCTACCTGATCAAGCAGCAGGCGTCTGAGACCAAGTGGTACCGGTTGCAGTCCATCTGGCTTTTCGGTATTGCGCTGTGTTTTGTACCCATCGCCTTCCGGCAAAGTAGCGTCAGCGAAGCAGGCGGTACTTATTGGCTCGTCTACGCCGTGATCGCTGCGGTGATCGTTGCCGGCATCATCCTCGGGCGCAAACGCATTGCCGAGCGCCTACCAAGCCTGGAGGTGCTGGACGATGTCATGTACAAATCCATTGCCCTTGGGTTTGCATTTTTCACCATTGCCACCGTCCTCGGTGCCTTGTGGGCAGCGGACGCCTGGGGCGGCTACTGGAGCTGGGACCCCAAGGAAACCTGGGCTTTGATCGTCTGGCTCAACTACGCTGCCTGGCTGCACATGCGCTTGATGAAGGGCCTGCGAGGAACCGTGGCCGCCTGGTGGGCGCTGGCTGGCCTGGGTGTGACCACCTTCGCTTTCATCGGCGTCAACATGTTCCTGAGTGGGCTGCATAGCTACGGGACGTTGTAAAGCGTGTAGGCCGAATTCTGCTTCGAGGCCGAGCGAAGCAATGGCCCGAGTCAGGCTTCCTCCCCCTGTGGCCGTGCCGAGGAGCGCAGGGCCAGGGGCGGGCAAGAGCACTGCAAGATGCTCTTGCTTCGTGAACTAGCTTGCGGCAGCTGTTTGAACGTAGAGAGCGAAGCGAAAGAAGTGAGTTCTGCCGCGCCGCCCCTGGACTGAGCACCGGAGGTTGCCCGTAGCGAAGTGTAGGGTCGCGGCCGGCATAGGCGCGGACTTGGGGCCGCCTTTTCTTGCGCCAGGTTCTTTTGGCGGAGCACCGGAGCGCCGGCCGAAAGAAGGTGGCTGCGCTGCCGGGCGCACTCCCCGGCCTCCGACCTCAATTCAATAGCAGAAGGCAACTCATAAGCGCAGCGATTCAATCAACAGCCGCTGGCCCTCACCGGTTGGCCGGCCCCGCCCGGCCCTCTCCCGCAAGCGGTAGAGGGAGAGAGACAGGGAGTCACGTCCTCATCTGCATACGCCACAGGCCGTAAAACGCTCGGGCGGAAGATTTTGAAAGGCTTGGCGCTAAGCCCGCCAAGCACTCAAACCGACTCCAACCGCCACAACTCCCGAACATCCTCCCGCGCCCGAATCAGGCGCGATTTCTCCCCATCCACCATGACCTCTGCAGCCCGTGGACGCGAGTTGTAGTTGCTGCTCATGCTCATGCAGTAGGCCCCCGCAGAGAGCACTGCCAGAAGATCACCAGCTTGCACCGCCAAGGCGCGGTCTCTACCCAGCCAGTCACCACTTTCACACACCGGCCCCACCACGTCGTACTCTATGGCAGTCGCCTCGCGCGGCTGAACTGGCACGATCTGGTGAAACGCCTCGTAGAGGGCAGGGCGAGGCAGGTCATTCATGGCTGCATCCACAATGCAGAAGTTCTTTTGCTCGCCCGGTTTGATGTACTGCACCTCCGTGATGCAGACGCCTGCATTGCCCACCAGTGAACGGCCGGGCTCGATCAACACGGTCCGGTCGCCGAACCCGCGGGCATCCAGACGCGCCAGCAAGCGGGCCCAAAGTGCGTCTGCCGGAGGTGGGGTGTCTCCGTTGTAATTGATGCCCAGCCCACCACCGAAGTCGATGTGATGGATGGGAATTCCGGCCGCTTCTATCGTGGTCACGAGGTCAAGGACGCGTTCCATGGCTTCCAGGTACGGCGCTTCTTCGGTGATTTGCGAGCCAATGTGGCAATCGATTCCCACCACACGCAATCCCGGCAGAGCAGCTGCGCGTTGATACGCCATAAGCGCGTCTTCGTGGGCGATGCCGAACTTGTTGCCCTTCAAACCCGTGGAGATGTACGGGTGGGTCTTGGCATCTACGTTGGGGTTCACGCGGATACTGACGGGCGCCACCAGCCCGGATTCCAGTGCCACTGCGTTCAGCACGTCCAGTTCGGCGAGGCTTTCAACGTTGAAGCAACCCACACCGGCCTGCAAGCCCTGACGCATCTCCTGGCGGGTCTTGCCGACCCCTGAAAAGATGATCTTGGCGGGCTCCGCCCCAGCGGCCAAGGCGCGTTCGAGTTCGCCAGAGGAGACGATATCAAAGCCGCACCCTGCGTCGGCCAGGAGTTTCAGAATCGCAAGGGAGGAATTGGCCTTCATCGCATAGCAGATCAGCGATTTCCGCCCGGCCAGACCGCGCTGGTAGGCTGCCAGTGCCGACAGCACTGCGGCTTGCGAATAAACAAAAAGCGGTGTGCCGTGCTGGGCGGCCAGTTTGCGGATCGGCACCTGCTCAACGACCAGCTCGCCGTCGCTGTAGGCCACGAAAGGACCGCCAGGCAAGGCGGGTGAGTCTGAAGGCAGGTGGTTCATTGCGTTTCGGGCAGATTGGGCAGGGGCGATGGCCGCGGTGCTTGCTCGGTGGGCGTTGCAGCCGCAGGCGCGCCTGGGGCGTTCTTGGGCTTGCCAAATACGGTTTGCGGCAGCGTGGCACGCTCCGCAGCGGGTACGGTGGGCGGAATGACCAGGGCTCCCTTTTGCCCACAGCCGGTCAATATGACCGCAATGAGGGGCAGGGCAAAGCCGAGGACTAGAATTCTTGCAGGCTGCAGCGTCAGTGGCATATGAAACGATTGTAATGACCGACCTTGAATATCAAAATTTGGCTGAAACCTTGCTGGCCCGCATTGAGGCCCGCTGTGACCAGCTCAACGAGTCCACAGATGCCGATATCGACAACCAGCGTGTGGGCGGCATGGTGACCCTGGCGTTTGCCGACGGTAGCCAGGTGATCGTCAATCTGCAGAAACCGCTGCAAGAAGTATGGCTGGCAGCGCGTTCCGGAGGCTATCACTACCGTCACGACGGCCAAGTCTGGCGCGATACCAAGACCAACGAGGAGTTCTACGAAAGGCTCACAGCCAGTGTGAGCGAGCACGCCAGAATGCCTTTGGTTTTCAGTGCCTGAACGGTACAAGCCAGAGTACCAATCAAAAAGACAGCTCTTCAATGGGACAAAGGCGTCCAGACGCAGACTGGGCGTCTGCCAGCATCGAAGCGGCCCCATGGGCATCGCTTCGATGTTGGCCGATCTTCAGAGTGATTAGTTCTTGAACAGATCCAGAATGCGGTTGCGCTCTTCTGAGGGAGCCTGAGTCTCCTGTGGTGCCTCCGCGGGCGGAGTCAAGCCGGCGCCGCCCAGGTGGCTGATACCGCCGCCACGCGCATACTCTTCGTAGTACCAGTCGCTACCGACGTTGACGACGCCTTCAGGTGGCGTGAGTTGCGCCACTGGCACGCCTTTCAGCGCGGTCTGCATGAAGTCAATCCAGATTGGCAGTGAGAGTCCGCCGCCTGTTTCCCGGGCCCCCAGGTTGCGCGGTGTGTCGTAGCCCATCCAGACGACGCCCACCAGGCTGGGTTGATAGCCCGCGAACCATGCGTCCATGGAATCATTGGTCGTACCAGTTTTGCCGTAGAGATCGGGCCGTTTGAGCGTGGCCTGAGCCCGCGCTGCGGTGCCGCTGCGTGCGACTTCCTGGAGCATGGTGTTCATGATGAACGCGTTTCTGGCGTCAATGGCGCGGTTGGCCTCGCTAGGCTGAGCTGGTTGCCCATCGACGAGGATCTTGCCCGTGTGATCCGTCACGCGAGTGATCAAAAACGGATTGACGCGGTAACCGCCATTGGCGAACACGCCGAACCCGGCGGCCAGTTGCATCGGGGTCACGGACCCAGCACCCAGCGCCATGGTCAGGTAAGGCGGATTGCGCTCGGCATCAAAGCCAAACCGTGTGATCCAGTCTTGAGCGTACTGGGGCGTGATGGACTGCAGCACCCGGATGGAGATCAGGTTGCGTGAGCGCGCCAGACCGCGCTTCATGCTCATGGGCCCCTCGAAACCACCTTCGTAGTTCTTTGGTTCCCATGGTTGTCCTCCTGTCACGCTGCTGTCGAAGAACAATGGCGCGTCGTTGATGACGGTTGAAGGGGAGAAACCTTTTTCGAGTGACGCGGAATAGACAAACGGTTTGAAACTCGAGCCCGGCTGCCGCCAGGCCTGGGTCACATGGTTGAACTTGTTTTTGTCAAAGTCGAAGCCTCCAACCAGCGCCTTGACGGCACCGTTGCGGGGATCCAGTGCTACCAGCGCGCCCTCTACCTCAGGCAATTGGGCGAGATCCCACCCACCCTTGGCATTTTTGACGACGCGGACGATGGCCCCGGGCCGTATGCGGATCGCAGGGGCAGCCTTGGCGGCCAGACCACCTTGCGCTCCCCGAAGACCCTCACCGGTGACTTCGACCTTCTCGCCGTTCTGGCGCATGGCCACGACTTTCTTGGGCTCGGCATCTATCACCACGGCTGCCAGAAGGTTGCCCGTATCTGGGTGATTGACCAGGGCGTCATCGATCGCATCTTCGATTTCTGCTGCGTCTTTGGGCAGATCGATGAATTTTTCCGGACCGCGATAGGCTTTGCGGCGATCGAAATCGAGAATGCCCTTGCGGAGCGCCTCGTAGGCAGCGTTCTGATCGTCGGCTTTGATGGATGTGTAGACGTTCAAGCCACGGTTATAGGTCTGGTCGCCGTATTGGGCGAACATCAGCTGGCGTACCATTTCTGCAACATACTGCGCCTGAACACGGGTGCCCTCGCTGGGAGGACGGATGCGCAGCTCTTCCTTCTTGGCCGTCGCGGCTTGTTCGGCGGTAATGAAGCCGTTGTCCTCCATGCGCTCAATGATGTAGAGCTGGCGGGACCGGGCGCGCGTAGGGTTGCTGATGGGGTTGTTGGCAGACGGTGCCTGGGGCAGCCCGGCCAGCATCGCGGCTTCGGCAATGGAGATGTCCTTGAGCGGTTTTCCGAAATACGCTTCGGAAGCGGCTGCAAAACCATAGGATCTATTGCCGAGGTAGATCTGGTTCATATAGATTTCCAGGATCTGATCCTTCGTCAGCATATGCTCGAGCTTGAAGGTGAGCAAAATCTCGTAGATCTTGCGCGTGTAGGTCTTCTCGGAAGACAGATACACGTTGCGCGCCACCTGCATGGTGATCGTGGAAGCGCCCTGGCTTTTCACTCGGCCCAGGTTGGCTATGGCGGCACGGGCCACGCCCACATAATCCACCCCGTTGTGCTGATAGAAGCGGGCGTCCTCAATGGCCAGGACCGCGTCCTTCATGACCTGAGGGATTTCCTTGATGGGCGTCAAGTTGCGGCGTTCTTCGCCGAACTGGCCAATCAATGCGCCTTCTGCTGTGAACACGCGCAGGGGAAGCTTGGGCCGGTAGTTGGACAATTCCGACACATCCGGCAGATTGGGGTAGGCGATGGCCAGCGCCATAAGGCCGGCCATCACCGCACAAGCCACTGCGGCGAACAAGGCTCCAAATATCCACGCGAAGGCCTTGAGCATCCAGCTCAACCATTTCGGGGTGTTGGCATCGCGGCTCTTGGCCTGGTGGGCGCCTGATTTTTCTGTGGGCATACAGCAACTTCGATTAGTTAGTAGGCACTTTCGCGCAAGAGTGTGAGTTCAGGACGTTTTTTTGACCGAACAAATAAGTGAATCATCATTGAAACGGAAGATAATGAATTGTTTTCATCGTTAGTTTTTGACAACGAATGCAACAGGATTCATCTCGTTTTTCCTTTACGCAGCAAAGATCTTGCTGCTAGCATTCAAGTGAAGTATTAAGGTTGCACAATTGTGCGGTCGAAAGTAACCAGGTGCCTTCTTGACTATTGCCTCGATGTTCAGCCGACGACCCGCTCCTATGATTGGCATAGACATCAGCCCGTCAAGTGCGAAGCTGGTGGAATTGAGCAATGATCGCTCCTCAACGCTCACTCTTGATCGCTGTGCGATTGAGCCTTTGGGGCGCGGCTGGATCAATGACGGCAATATCGAAAAGTTCGATGAGGTGGTTGATGCCCTGCGCAGGTTGGTCACGAAAAGTGGAACCAAAGCCAAGCAAGTGGCCATGGCCTTGCCAGCGTCAGTAGTTATCAGCAAAAGGATTATTTTACCAAGCGGGCTGAGTGAGCGCGAGATGGAGCTCCAAGTCGAATCCGAGGCCAACCAATATATCCCTTTCTCGCTGGATGAGGTAAGTCTGGATTTCTGCGTGGCAGGCCCAAGCGCCACTTCGGCTGGTGACATCGACGTCGTCATCGCAGCTTCTCGCAAGGAAAAGGTGGAAGACCGCCAGGGTCTGGCCGAATCCGCTGGCCTGACCCCCGTCGTGATCGACGTTGAATCCTATGCATCTCGCCTGGCGGCGGGCCGGATCATTGAGCGCCTGCCGGGTGGCGGCGAAGACGCCGTGATTGCGCTGTTTGAGGTCGGTGCCACCACCTCCACGCTGCAGGCCTTGCGCAACGATGAACTTCTCTATGAACGCGACCAGATATTCGGTGGCGCCCAGTTGACCCAAATGCTGGTGCGCCAGTACGGGTTCACGCTCGAGGAAGCCGAGGCCAAAAAGCGTGCCGGAGAGCTTCCGGACGATTTTGGAGCTGTGGTGCTGCGGCCCTACGTAGAGTCTCTGGCGCAGGAGATTGAGCGTGCCTTGAAGTTTTTCTTTACCAGCACGCCCCATCACAAAGTGGACTATGTGTTGCTCGCGGGCGGCACGGCAGGTCTTCTTGGCCTGACCGAAGCGGTTACCAAGCACACGACCTTTCCCTGCCATGTGGTCAATCCGTTCGAAGGCATGGAAATCGGGCGAGCAGTGCGTGAGAAGAAAATGCTGCGCGAAGCGCCTTCCTATCTGACGGCCTGCGGCCTGGCCATGCGGAGGTTTCTGCGGTGATTTTGATCAACCTGCTACCCCACCGGGAGATGGCGCGCCTGGCCGCGCGCAAGAGTTTCAATGCATCTCTTGTGGGCGCGGTCATGGGCGGTGCCTTGATCGCTGCGGCCATTTATCTCTGGTACCAAGGTGCCATTTCCGATCAACAGGATCGCAACGCCTTCCTCGAAAGGGAGATCAAGGTGCTTGACACCGAGATCAAGGAAATCGCGACCTTGCAGGAGGAAATTGCCGCCTTGAAAGCACGGCAACAGGCTGTGGAGGGCTTGCAGGCGGATCGCAATTTGCCCGTGCATCTGCTCAATGAAGCTGTTCGCCAGCTGCCGGAAGGCGTCTACCTTAAGAGTATCAAGCAGGTTAACCGCAATGTTGTGCTCGCGGGGGTGGCGCAATCCAATGAGCGTGTGTCTACCCTGTTGCGCAATCTGTCGCGCAACAGTGACTGGGTGACCAAGCCTGAGCTCGTCGAGATCGTTGCTGGCCGCATGGCCCTGTCGCCCCGGGAGCAGCGCATTGTCTACAACTTCGTGGTGCGCGTTCAATTGCAACAAGCCAGTGCTGCCCAGCCAGCGTCCACCCCGCGACCGGCGGTTCGACGCTGAGCGGCCGTCCCAGCGTGCAACTATCTCCAAACATGGATATTCAAGGTTCTCTGAAGGCGGTTGGCGACCAGTTTCGTGGTTTGGACACCCGCGACCCCTCCTCGTGGCCCGCAGTACCCCGTTACGCTTTGCTGCTGGCCGTGGCCGCAGTGGTGCTCACTGTGCTTTGGTTCCTCTGGTTGAAAGACTCTGATGAAGAGCTCGAGGCCACCCGGGCCCGCGAACAGACCCTGCGTGCGGACTACAAGACCAAGCTTCAGAAGGCCGTCAGCCTGGAAGAGCTGAAGAAGCAGCGTGTCCAGGTTCAGCAGTATGTGACCCTTCTTGAAAAGCAACTGCCTAGCAAGGCCGAGATGGATGCCCTGCTGTCCGACATCAACCAGGCCGGTATTGGGCGCAACCTGCAATTCGATCTCTTCAGACCGGGGCAGGTCTCCATCAAGGATTACTACGCGGAGTTGCCCATTGCGGTGAGGGTCACCGGGCGTTATCACGACCTGGGGGCATTCACGGCGGATGTTGCACACCTTTCCCGTATCGTGACGCTGAACAACATATCGGTAGGCCCCTCCAATGACAAGTCTGGCGCCCTGATGCTGGAGGCCACGGCCAAGACCTTCCGCTACCTGGATGCCAATGAAGTGGCAACTCAGCGCGCAGCGGCTGCGGCTGCGGCCAAAAAGGGAGGCCGGAGGTAATGGCTCGCCTGCACAGAATCATTTGGCCGCTGCTTGCGGCTCTTGCGCTGGTCGGCTGCACTTCAGAGGGTGAGGACGATCTGCGCCAGTGGATGGCTGAACAACGCCGCCTGACAGTGCCGCGCGTCGCGCCCATCAGTGAACCCAAGCAATATGTTCCGCTGGAATATACGGAACTCACCGCCACGGACCCCTACAGCAGCTTGCGGTTAACCCAGGCCCTCAAGCGCGATTCGGATTCACCCAACTCGAGCGCCGCATTACTCGCGCCGGAACTCAACAGGCGCAAGGAGCCGCTTGAGGGCCACCCGCTCGACATCATGACCATGGTGGGGAGCCTGGAGCGCAAGGGGCAGCGCGTTGCGCTGATCAAAGTGGACAACCTTCTCTATCAGATACGGGAAGGCAACTACCTTGGGCAGAACTATGGACGGGTGATGAAGATCGCAGAAAGCGAAGTCACCTTGCGTGAAATTGTGCAGGATGCGGCGGGAGAGTGGATTGAGCGAAGCGCCGCACTGCAGTTGCAGGAGAAAACAAGATGAGGAACTGGGTCTCTTTGGCGCGAGGTACCGTGCGCCGCCTGGCGCCGGGCTTGATCGCGCTTGTCGCGGCAAGTGGCGCGTGGGCGCAAGCCAGTATCGAATCTGTGACAGGATCGATACAGGCCGGCACGGAGGTCGTGCGCATAGAGCTTTCGCAGCCTCTGTCCGCTATTCCGCAAGGTTTCGTCATTCAGTCCCCTGCCCGTATTGCGCTGGATTTCCCCGGCGTAGTCAATGGCCTGGGCAAGAGCACGGTGCCGGTCAATCAAGGCAACGTACGCGCCGTCAACGTGGTGCAGGCGGGAGACCGCACGCGCGTTGTGCTGAACCTCAGCCGTGCAGCCAACTACCGGGCAGAAGTACAGGGCCGTGCGCTTCTGGTGATGCTTGATTCCGCCGTCGCTGCAGCACCTGTCAATGCGCCCGCGCCTATGTTCGCAGAAACGCGTGCTCAGTCAGATGTGCTTCCCCTGCGCGACATTGATTTCAGGCGAGGCGTGGAAAGTGCTGGCCGCGTCATCGTGGACTTGCCCAGCAATCAGGTCGGCGTTGATATTCGCCAGCAAGGACCCGCCCTGGTGGTCGAACTGCTGAAGACCAGCTTGCCGGAAGGCCTGCGCCGCCGTCTCGATGTCAGTGACTTTGGTACCCCCGTGCAGACCATCACGACCACGCAGTCTGGGGATAGGGTTCGCATGACGATAGAACCCAGAGGCGCCTGGGAACACAGTGCCTACCAAAGCGATTCTCAATTGGTGGTGGAGGTTCGGCAACAGAAGGTCAACCCTGACAAGCTGACGCAAGGCACGGGCTACGGGGGCGAAAAGCTGTCGCTCAACTTCCAGAACATTGAAGTTCGTTCTCTTCTGCAAGTAATTGCAGACTTCACAAACTTCAATATCGTCACTTCTGATTCGGTACAGGGCAGCTTGACCTTGCGCTTGAACGATGTGCCTTGGGACCAGGCGCTCGACATCATCTTGCAGGCCAAGGGCCTGGGCATGAAACGCAGTGGCAATGTCCTGCAGATTGCCCCCAAGGAAGAATTGGCCGCCAAGGAAAAAGCAGAGCTTGAGTCCTTGGCTGCGGTCCAAAACCTTGAACCCCTTCGGACGCAATCGTTTCAGCTCAACTACACCAAGGCGGTAGATATCGCCAGGCAACTGATGGGCTCCAGTCTGGGTGGCGCTGGTGGTATTGGCGGCGGCGTGGGCGCCACGGCCGCTTCTCGTATCCTGAGCCCGCGCGGCAGCGTGATCGCAGAGCCCCGTACCAACCAGATTTTCGTCTCTGATATTCCCGCCAAGCTCACGCAGATCCAGGAGATGATTTCCAAGCTGGATATCGCCGTGCGGCAGGTGCTGATTGAAGCCAGGATCGTGGAAGCATCGGACACGTTCGGGCGTTCGCTGGGCGTCAAACTGGGCGGGGCGGACCTGCGGGGCGTGAATGGCGGGGACGCAGGCTACGGGCTGGGTGGTGGCAACCGCTTTGCCTTGGGCGGTTCCTACAATGCCGTGATTGGCAGCACAGTGCCCGGCCAGTCTTCACTGATTACCTACCCAACCGGTGGTAACGTCACGGGCAGCACCAACTTCATGAACCTTCCGGCGCAAGGCTTCAATGGCTACAACGCACCCAGCCTCGCGCTTTCACTCTTCAACTCCGCGGCGGGCCGCTTCTTGAACCTGGAAATTTCTGCCATGGAAGCAGACGGCAAGGGCAAGATTGTCTCCAGCCCCAGGGTGGTGACGGCCGACCAAACCAAGGCCACCATCGAACAAGGTACTGAGTTTGCCTACCAGCAGGCCACTTCAAGCGGCGCTACAGCGGTAGCCTTCCGCAAGGCCGTACTCAGCCTGGAAGTCACCCCTCAAATCACGCCCGAAGGCAATGTGATTCTCGATCTGATCGTCAACAACGACAGTCCGGGCGCCGTAGTGGCCAATGCCATGTCCATCAACACCAAGAAGGTTCAGACCCAGGTGCTGGTTGAAAATGGCGGAACTGTGGTGATCGGCGGCATCTTTACGCTGACGGAGACCGAGTCCGTGAACAAGGTCCCTGTTTTAGGCGATATTCCAGTGTTCGGAAATCTTTTCAAGAACCGGGCCAAAACGGCTGACAAGCAGGAAATGCTGGTCTTCATTACCCCCAAAATCATCACTGATCGTAGCGCCATGCGCTGAGAGCCTAATTTAAGAGGTTGAGAAAAATGCGTAAATTCTTTTTGGGATTCCTGGTGTTGCTGACGCTTGCGGTGGCTTCCTGCGGCGGCGGCGGCGGCTATGACGGTAACCCTACCCCCACCAATGCCCTGAGAATGTCGCCTCTGCTGAGTAATGTCAGCCTGCCGGTTGGGTATGTGGCCGAAGTGGCGCAAATTTCCCAGGGCGTCGCGCCCTATCATGTGCTGTCATCTGATGCCTCGGTCGGCGTGGAAGATATCATCCCTGAAGACGGCGTGCTGCGCGTGGCGGGCCTCAAACCCGGCACCTCCACCGTCGTCGTGCAGGATTCGAGTGTCAGGCAGACCCAGATTTCGCTTACCGTCACGGTAAAAGTCAACCCATTGGCCACTTCGGTCGGGACGGCATTGACGCTCCGTGTGGGTGAACCACGCACCTTCGCGATCAGTGGCGGTGTGGGGCCTTATACGGTGATCAGCAACGACAATTCCATTGCTGAGGTGTCTGGTCAAAACAACTCGGTGATCACTGTCACTGGCAAGACCAAAGGGACAGTGCCGGTGCTGATCACTGACAGCACTGGAGCCACCTTGACGGTCACGCTGACAGTGGCGGTGGACGATTTCAAGGTCAATCCAGCCAGTCCGACAGGGCAGGTGGGTTCTGAGATGACGTTGGCGATCGTCGGTGGCGTAGCGCCGTACACGGCGGTTTCGTCCACGCCTTCAGTGGTCACGGTGCAGGTCAACGGTGATGCTGCGCGTGTCGCGTTCAAGAGCGAAGGCATGAGTACCCTCACTTTCAGGGATTCGTCGGGCCTGAGCATCCCGGTCACAGCCACCTCGACGCTGACCGTGCCGCCCCTGGTCATCAGCCCAAGTTCGGGTTCGGCTCAAGCAGGCACCAGGCTCACCTTCACGGTGGTGAGCGGCGCTGGTCCCTACACAGTTGTCTCGTCCAACCCGTCGGTGGCTTCTGCAAGCGTCAGCGGCTCAACCGTCAGTGTCTCCCTGCTGACCGCCGGCAACAGCACCATCACGGTCATGGACTCGAGAGGCCAGTTTGCCCCAATAACGGTCACTTCAACGCCTGTTCCTCCGCCGCCCGCCGAGTTCACGGCTACCCCGTCGAACCAGACCGTAGCCTCCGAAGAGTTGACGCCTGTGACCTATCAGATTACTGGCGGCGTGGGTCCGTTTGTGGCTTTGGTGAATGCAAGCGATCTAGCGATTGCCAGCGCATCGGTGTCAGGCACCACCCTTAGCGTAAGAGTAGGTTCTAGCGGCACCCGTTGTGTGGCGAGCCAGCGAAATGTGCAGGTGATGGTGACAGACACGGGTACCGGCAACATGATCACAGTTACCCAAACCATTGCGGCCAAGCTGCCGAGCGGCAGCATCTGCCCTTGACGGCACACGTCGCCCTCGTGGGCATGCCCGGCTGTGGAAAATCCACGGTCGGGCGCCAATTGGCCAAGCGATTGCAGGTGCCCTTCGTCGATGTCGATTCCGTGATCGAAGCGCGCATCGGCGGGACGATCCGAGCCTTCTTCGAAGCAGAAGGCGAGGCGGCTTTTCGAGACCTGGAAGCGCAGGCGGTAGACGACCTCACAAAGCAGGCGCCCAGCGTGATCGCGACCGGGGGCGGCGCGGTGCTGAGGCCTGCCAACCGTGAGCACCTGAAATCTCGCGGTACAGTGATTTATCTTCGTACGTCCCCTGAACAACTGGCCAGGCGGCTACGCAACGACAGCAAGCGCCCACTGCTGCAAGTGGCTGATCCCCTCAAACGCCTGCAAACCCTGTATGCAGAGCGTGACCCGCTCTATAGGGAGACCGCTCATTTTGTGGTGGAAGCTCGTGGCCCTTCCGTCGCCATGCTGGTCAACCGTATCATGATGCAGATCGAAATGGCTGGAGGCGCCACGTCCTAGGCATGTCGACAGGGCTTAAGTTCTCTCTGGGGTGGCCCGTTCACGGCAGCACGCGGACAGCCCATTTGAAAACAGGTTTGGGTCGCAAGCACTACACTGACGCCCCATGCAAGGAATTTCATTCGCGCAGCAGGTCTCGATTGACCTTGGCGAGCGCAGCTATCCCATTTTGATTGGCTCCGGGCTGCTGGACGACCCAGCGGTCTATGAGGGTGCCAAGCCAGGCACGCAGGCACTCATCGTGACCAATACCGTCGTGGCGCCGCTCTATGCGGAGCGCCTGGCCGGTGTGCTGGCACGGCGACACTCGGCGGTGCGTACGCTGGCGCTTCCTGATGGTGAGCAGTTCAAAACCTGGGAAACGCTCAACCTGGTGTTTGATGCGCTGCTTTCCAGCAGCGCAGATCGCAAGACCACGCTTTACGCACTGGGCGGGGGTGTCGTGGGCGACATGACGGGTTTTGCGGCAGCTTGCTACATGCGTGGGGTGCCCTTCGTTCAGGTGCCGACCACCTTGCTGGCGCAAGTCGACTCCTCAGTCGGTGGTAAAACCGCCGTCAACCATCCACTGGGCAAGAACATGATTGGGGCTTTCTACCAGCCTCAGCGCGTGGTGTGCGACCTGGACGTTCTCAAGACTCTGCCGCCGAGAGAGCTGTCTGCAGGCCTTGCCGAGGTCATCAAATACGGTCCGATCGCTGACATGGGCTTGCTCGACTGGCTGGAAACCAACATGGAGGCGCTGCGCGCCTGCGAAATCAGCGCGCTGGCCCATGCGGTCAAAAGAAGCTGCCAGATCAAGGCTGACGTGGTGGGGGCAGATGAGCGTGAGTCGGGATTGCGGGCCATATTGAATTTTGGCCATACCTTTGGGCACGCCATCGAAGCAGGCATGGGCTATGGGGCCTGGCTCCACGGGGAGGGCGTAGGCGCCGGGATGGTGATGGCGGCCGAGTTGTCGCGCGAGCTGGGCCTCGTGGACGCTGCGTTCGTGCAGCGTCTGAAAGCCTTGATCCATCGCGCGGGCCTGCCTACCCGGGGGGCTATCCTCGATGAAAACGACAATGCAGGGCGCTACCTGCAATTGATGCGCGTGGACAAGAAGGCTGAAAGCGGTGAAATCCGCTTCGTGGTCATCGATGGTCCGGGCAGAGCGGCGGTACGCGGGGCACCTGATGCTCTGGTGCGTGCCGTGATCGACCGCTGCTGCGCAGCCTGATGGCAGAGCGCGTGATCGCCTCCGACCCCGCGCAATCCCGAGGCCGCCGCTATCCCCAGGCAGCGGCTCCCACGCGCACGGAGTACCAGCGTGACCGTGACCGCATTGTTCATTCCACTGCGTTCCGTCGCCTGGTCTACAAGACCCAGGTGTTCTTGAACCACGAGGGTGATCTGTTTCGCACGCGGCTCACGCATTCGCTGGAGGTTGCGCAGTTGGGGCGCTCGGTTGCCCGCTCACTTCTTCTGAACGAAGATCTGGTGGAAACGATTGCGCTCGCCCATGACCTGGGGCACACGCCGTTTGGCCACGCGGGCCAGGACGCGCTCAATGAATGCATGGCAGACCACGGCGGCTTTGAGCACAATATGCAGAGCCTTCGCGTGGTCGATCAATTGGAAGAGCGCTATCCGGCGCATGATGGCCTGAATCTCACCTTTGAAACGCGTGAGGGCATTCTCAAGCACTGTTCCCCGGTCAACGCGCGGAAACTGGAAGAGACCGAGCCCGGTGGGGTGGGCCGCCGCTTTCTTGATGGCACTCAGCCCAGCCTGGAAGCCCAGCTGTGCAATCTGGCCGATGAAATTGCCTACAACGCCCATGACATTGACGATGGCGTGCGCTCCGGCCTTCTGACTTTGGGGCAGATGGCCAGCGTCCCGCTGTTTGCGCTGCATCTGGCTGACACGCGTCGCGAACACCCTGATCTACAAGGGCGGCGAGTGCTGTATGAGTCCATCCGCCGAATGCTGAGCGCTCAGGTCTACGATGTGATCGCAGCCACCCAGGCAGCGATCGACAAGGCGCAGCCTCATAGCGCTGACGAGGCGCGCCTGGCGGGCCCGCTGGTATGTTTCAGTGATGAGATGCGCGCGCAATCTGCGGCTCTCAAACGGTTTCTTTTCGCCAATCTGTATCGACATCCTCAAGTGGTGGAGACCACCACGCAGGCTAAACAGGTGGTGCGTGAATTGTTTTCGGCCTATGAGTCGCGACCCGGTGAAATGGGGGCAGAGTTTTCGCAGCGCCCAGATCATGAGCGTGCCGTGGCCGACTACATTGCGGGTATGACCGACCGATTCGCTCTGCGGGAGCACGAGCGCATGACTGGACGAAAGCTGCTGGCGTGATTCGCACTGCCACGCAAGGGCCAGCGAGCGCGGGCTTGCACCCCGCATGGATCATTGTTCTGGCCGGAGTCAGCGCGGCCTTGCATGTAGGTAAATTGCCTCCGGCGCTGCCGGTGTTGCAGCAGGATCTGGGCATTACGCTCGTCCAGGCTGGCTTTCTGCTTTCTCTGGTGCAACTGGCTTCCATGATGCTGGGCATAGGCGCTGGTTTGGCGGCCGACAGCATAGGCTTGCGTCGCAGTGTACTGATCGGTTTGTGGATATTGTTCTGTGCGGGTGTGGCGGGAGGCTTCGCGCACGACGCGGTCACCCTGCTGCTGCTTCGCGCAGTCGAAGGCGTGGGCTTTTTGATGACCACGGTGCCCGCACCGAGTCTGATTCGCCGTGTCGTTGAGCGAGGTAGCCTGACCAAGATGCTGAGCGTCTGGAGCGCTTTCATGCCATTCGGAACGGCCATGGCGTTCCTGCTGGGCCCGCTGGTACTGCATGGGGTGGGCTGGCATGGATGGTGGTGGCTGACGGCCGGGCTCTCGGGGGCCATGGCCCTGTGGGTTCAGGCCCGGGTGCCGGCAGACGGGCGTCCATCCAAGCCCGGCTCCGGCGGCCTTGGTTTGGCCTGGCCTGCTCGGCTAATGGAAACACTGCGCTCGCCGGGCCCCTGGCTCATTGCCCTGACATTTGCCTCCTACGCATGCCAGTGGTTGGGGGTAATCGGGTTCCTGCCTTCGTTTTACGCGCAGTCCGGCTGGACCGGCGCACTGGGTGCGGCCTTGTCTGCTTTGGTGGCGGCGGTCAATATGTTAGGAAACGTGGCTGCGGGAAGGCTGCTGCACCGTGGTGTACCCGCGGTTTACCTCCTGTGGGCGGGTTTTGGCGCCATGGCTGTAGGTACCGTGCTGGCCTTTTCCGTGGTGACGGAGGGGACACCAGTGGTACGCTACCTGGGTGCTTTGCTGTTTTCGTCCGTGGGGGGACTGATTCCGGGTACGCTGTTTGGCCTGGTGGCTCCCATGGCACCTAACGAGCGATCCATTTCCACCACGGTGGGCTGGATGATGCAATGGTCGGCTGCCGGTCAGCTCGCAGGGCCACCTGCAGTGGCGTGGCTGGCCAGCCGCGTTGGCGGTTGGCAAATGACGTGGGTGGCTACCAGCGGCTGTTGTGTGCTGGGCGCCGTGCTGGCTGCTCTGATTGCCCGCCGCTTGTCGGCGCCCGCCAAGGCATGAAAACGGTTGAGTGATCCCGTTCATGGGGAGCTACCCGCTCAGAACTGAAGTTTCCAGGTTAATCATGAATTCTGAAGAAATCGCCATCGCTGACACCCGCCGCTGGCTTGAGCGCGCAGTCATTGGGCTTAACCTCTGCCCGTTTGCAAAGGGACCGCATGTCAAGGGACAGATTCACTTTGCCGTGTGCAGTAGTGGCGGCGGCCCCGCGCTGCTGACTGCACTGGAGGACGAGCTTGTAGCTCTCGTTGAAGCTGATCCTTCCGAGCGCGAAACCGTGTTGCTGGTGGCGCCCGGTAGCTTCGACGATTTCCTGGACTTCAATGATTTTCTGGGCGAAGCTGAAGAGGTGCTGGCCAGGCTCGATCTGGAAGGGGTGATTCAGATCGCTCCGTTTCACCCGCGCTTTCAGTTTGCGGGAACGGATGAAGACGACATCACCAACGCCACCAACCGTTCGCCGTATCCCACCTTGCACCTGTTGAGAGAAGAAAGCATTGACCGCGCGGTGGAGGCCTTTCCAGATGCCGAGGCCATATTTGAAGCCAACATGGATGTACTTGAAAAACTTGGTGCGCAAGGCTGGCAAGCCCTCGATGTGGGAGCGCGCCTCAGCCGCGAAGGAGAGGGCCAATCATGAAACAGACAGAGAAAATTCCGCGCATGAGAACAGGCCAAGCCAGCAACGCAGACAAGAACGCTCGAGGCAAGGACAGGCAACATGCTGCTAAGCTCACGCCACCGCCGGAGCTGAGGCCGGGGCAGTCGGTTGCGCTCTTGCAGGAGCTGCATATCCTCACGCGGGAGGGCAAGCTCAACCAGGATTCCCGCCGAAAGCTCAAGCAGGTAGATCACCTGTTTCAGTTCATCGAGAAGTTGCTGGTTGACCTGAAGCCGCATGGCGACGAACTCACGCTGGCCGATCATGGGGCGGGAAAATCCTATCTGGGTTTCATCATCTATGACCTGCACTTCAAGGCGAGGGGAAGCGGCAGCATTTACGGTATTGAAACCAGATCAGAATTGGTCGAGCGTTCTCGCCAGCTGGCCGAGCGTCTGAGTTTCGATCGGATGCATTTCCTGGCCATGTCTGCGGCGGCGTCGACCAACGACACGCAAATACCGGAAGCCATAGACGTGGTCACAGCGCTGCATGCATGTGACACGGCCACGGATGAAGCCATAGCTTTCGGCCTGGCCAAACGGGCGCAGGCCATGGTGCTTGTGCCTTGCTGCCAGGCGGAAGTGGCGGCTTGCCTGCGGCAATCCAAGGCCTTGCAATTTGCCAGAACTCCGTTAGCCGAACTCTGGCGCCATCCCTTGCACACGCGTGAGATGGGTAGCCAACTCACCAATGTGTTGCGCTGCCTCTACCTGGAGTCCCAGGGCTATCAAGTCACCGTCACAGAGTTGGTAGGCTGGGAGCACAGCATGAAGAATGAACTGATCATCGCTCGCTGGACCGGACACAAGAAACGCGCTGCGGCCGAGCGCTTGCGGGCATTGCTTGCCGAATTCGGTCTTGAGGAGTTGCTCAAGACCAGGTTTGTCCTTCAGCCGTGATTCTTGAGCGCCAAACTGGCCCGCGGTCCAGCGGACTACTTACACACTCGTTCTAGTTCACCGTCATGGTGTTGACTGCGCGGCGAACGCCGGGCACGCTGCGCGCAATCAGCAGTGCCAGGTCACGTCCCGCCGCACCGTTGGCCGGAGTGCCGCCAATGGCGACCACGCCATCACCTTCGGACTTCACGGTCAGGCCCTGTGCGCCAACGCGAGGGTCGGCTCGCAGAGCTGACATCACGCGTCTTTCCAGCTCCTGCTCGTAAGCCATGCGCGAGGCTTCCTGGTTCGACATGGGGCCACTCTGCGGGGCGCGCCCGTACCCACCACCATAGTCGCGGTAATCACCGCCGACTGCGCAGCCCGCCAGCACGACGCCTGCAACCAGAGAGCAGGCAAGCAGTCCTGCGCGGCGGGTGAATGAATTGTTCGGGACCATACATACTCCTTATTGGAAAACCAATGCTGAGAATCCATGATAACGGCAGAGAACGGCGGATGCAGTTGCTACAAAGCGTGTTGGAGCCTGGAGCGCTGCTGCGTCTTGGGATTAACATCCTGAATGCTCCTGGCGCCAGAAATGGAGAATTGAAATTTTCCAAAAAGGGAGGCAGTGCAGGGCAGAGCGAGATCTGAACTGAGTTGAACTGAGAAAAAAAGGAATCAGCATGAGTAACTATGTTTTCACACCTCTTCCTCAAGCTGCCGTACCGGTGCGGGGTGGAAGCCAGCAGTATGCTGTCAGCCGCATTTTTTGCGTGGGACGCAACTATGCTGCTCATGCGCGCGAGATGGGTTTCGACCCTGATCGCGAGCCGCCGTTCTATTTCAACAAGACACCGATTGATCTGGTCTCCACGGGCAGCACCATTGCCTACCCGCTGGGAACGCAGAACTATCACTACGAGATGGAACTGGTCATCGCCATTGGCAAGCCAGCTTTTCGCGTAACACCTGAACAGGCGCAAGATTGCGTCTGGGGCTACGCGTGCGGGCTGGACATGACGCGCCGCGACCTGCAGATCAAATCTCGTGAAATGGGGCGCCCCTGGGATTTCGGCAAGGATTTCGAGAACGCCGCGGTCATCAGCCCGCTGGTGCCTGCCAGCGAAATTGGCCACCTCTCCAGCGGAAACATTCAGCTTTCGGTCAATGGCGTGATCAAGCAGAACGCCGACCTGAAAGATCTCATTTGGAGTGTGCCGGAAGTCGTGGCCAATCTCTCTGAGTACTACCACCTTCAACCTGGCGATCTGATCTATACCGGCACACCGGAAGGCGTGGGACCCGTGAAGCCGGGTGACCAGATCACCGGAAAGATTGATGGCCTGGGCGACATCGCGCTGACCATCGGTCAGCCTGAGTAACCGAGACAATGACCCCCACGCGCTGATTGGCCCTGAGGATGGATACGCGAAGGCAGCCTTGGCCGTAGTGATCTACGGCCAAGGCTGCCGACAAAGTAGACGCCGCAGGGCGAGCCAGCGCGTGGGGGGGTTAATTGATGACACGCCCTAGAATAAGGCGCCTTTTTTTATTCGCCGCTCGCGGCCCATTCCGTGCCAAACGATAAGTCCAGCCGCCTCGCAGTTCTGCCCCAATACTTGTTCCCCAAGCGTTCCCTGACGCAATTCGCGGGGCTGGTTGCGGGTGCGCGCATGGGCAATATCAGCCATGAAATCATCCGCCGTTTCATCAAGCGCTATGACGTCAATATGGCCGAGGCGCTGGATTCAAGAATCGAGAGCTATGCGAACTTCAACGAATTCTTCACTCGTGCGCTGCGCCCTGGTGTGAGGCCCCTGGCGGACGCGGACTATGTCTGTCCGGTCGATGGGGCCATCAGCCAGTTCGGTGCCATGGACAAAGACCAGATATTCCAGGCCAAGGGGCATCAATACAGTGCGAGCGCCCTGCTGGGCGGTGACGCGGCGCTGGCATCGGAATTCGAACACGGCCAGTTCGCCACGATTTACTTGAGCCCGCGTGACTATCACCGTATCCATATGCCTTGCGCCGGCACGCTGAAATCCATGGTGTATGTGCCCGGAGACCTCTTCTCGGTCAACCCCACGACGGCCAGAGGGGTGCCAGGGCTTTTCGCGCGCAATGAGCGGGTGGTGTGCCTGTTCGACACAGCACATGGCCCCTTCGTGCTGGTGCTGGTGGGTGCAACGATTGTCGGCAGCATGGCCACCGTCTGGCACGGTGTGGTCAACCCGCCCCGCTCTGGTGACATCCGCCGCTGGGACTACGCCGGGAAAAACGTGGTGCTACATCAGGGCGAGGAAATGGGGCGATTCCTGCTGGGGTCTACCGTTGTCATGCTGTGGCCTAAAGATACCCTGGAATTCAATCCTGATTGGGCTGCTGAGCGACCCGTTCGCCTGGGCGAGATGATGGGAACTACTTAGATTGCAAAAGTCGCCTTTCGGATAAGGTCTCACGTTCAACCAAAAATCCAAGGAGACAAGGTATGCAGCTGACCCACGAGCACGAGGAAGTACGCAAGACCCTCAAGCGCTACATTGATGAGCACATCAATCCGTTTGTAGATGAGTGGGAAGAAGCGGAGATATTTCCCGCTCACAAGGTGTTCAAAGGTCTGGGCGATTTAGGCCTGTTGGGCTTGACCAAGCCTGCTGAGTTCGGAGGTGCCGCTCTGGACTATTCATTCAGCATGGTGATGGCTGAGACCCTGGGCTACATCCGTTGTGGCGGCATTCCCATGGCGATTGGTGTGCACACGGATATGTGCACCCCTGCCTTGGCGCGCTTTGGCAGCGACGAGTTGAGGAGTCAATTCCTGGCCCCCGCCATTGCCGGCGACATGGTGGGCTGCGTGGGGGTGAGCGAGCCCGGCGCGGGCAGCGATGTCGCTGGCATTCGAAGCAAGGCGCGCAAGGACGGTGACGACTACATCATCAGTGGCCAGAAAATGTGGATCACCAACAGCTTGCAGGCCGACTGGATGTGCATGCTGGTCAATACCAGCGAAGGTTCAGCCCACAAGAACAAGTCCCTGATCATGGTGCCCATGAGAGACGGGCCAGGTGGGCGCATGACCAAGGGCATAGAAGTCGCCAAGAAGATCCGCAAGATAGGCATGAACTCCTCGGACACCGGTCTGATCTATTTTGACGAAGTGCGTGTGCCGCAGCGCTACCTGATTGGCCAGGAGGGCCAGGGCTTCATCTACCAGATGCAGCAGTTCCAGGAAGAGCGTCTTTGGGCCGCGGCCAACAGCCTGGTCACGCTGGACGAGTGCATCCGCGAAACCATTGAGTGGGCGCAGCAACGAAGCCTGTTCGGTGGCACGCTGATCGATCAGCAATGGGTTCAGTTCAAGCTGACCGAACTGCAGACAGAAGTCGAGGCCCTGCGGGCGCTCACTTGGCGAGCGGGAGATCTTTACGTGAGCGGGCAAGATGTTTTGCAACTTGCCAGCATGGCCAAGCTCAAGGCTGGCCGGCTCACGCGTGAGGTCGCTGACACCTGCCTCCAGTTCTGGGGCGGTATGGGCTTCACGTGGGAAAACCGCATATCGCGGCTTTACCGCGACGGCCGTCTGGCCTCCATTGGCGGCGGGGCGGACGAGGTCATGATGGGCATCATTGCCAAGACCATGGGCATGGTCAAGCGCCGTCCAGGCTGAAAACAAAAAAAGCTGTGGCCCAGTTCAGGGCCACAGCAGCTTTGCGGGGGGCATGACCACTTTCCAAGTGGCCGCGCCTTTCTGATCGAACCTTATTTCAGATAGTCTGACACGACCTTCCACTTGCCGTCCTGAATCTGCGACAAGCGAGCGGCATCGCTACCCAGGCGTTTCTTGGCAGTGAAGGTTTGTTCTGCCGAGCCAAACATGTCTGGCGGGAATGTCATGCTGTCCATGGCCTTGATGAAGGTGTCTGTCGTCAGCGTGGCTCCTGCCTTCTCGGCTCCGCGCGCGAACGAGTCGACGACCAGCCAGCCATAGACTGCAAAGACCGCTGGATCTTCATTGAACTTGGTCTTGAACTTGTTGGCCCAGAATCGGATCGGCTGCGAGGCTTCATCCAGGTAGGGGTTCTGCACGGTCATGGCAGCATAGACACCGTCCATGGCCTTGCCGCCCAGCTTGTGGATCAAGTCTGTGTAGGCGGCGCTGGAACCCAGGAAGGTGGGATTGAAGCCTGTTTTGCGCGACTCACCCACCGTGCCAATGGTTTCGCGGATGATGGTGCCGAGCACCACGAAGTCGCAACCACCTGCTTTCATGCGAGCCACCTGAGAAGAGAAGTCGGTTGACCCGCGTTTAAAGCTGGTTTTTTCACCGAGTTCGGCACCAATGGTCTTGAGACCTGCTTCAGCGCCCCGCAGCACTTCAAGACCGAATTCATCGTCCTGATAAATGACGCAGGCCTTCTTGGCATTTTTCTCCTTGAACAGCTTGGGCGCTGCCAAACGCATCTGATCGTAGTAGGTCGCGGCGAATGCGAATTTGAGTCGATTAAGCGGCTCATACATTTCGCGCGCGGCCGTGACAGGGAAGAAATTGATGACGTTCTTCTCGAACAGCACGGGGAAAGTGGCGACGTTATGAGCCGTGCCGATATGGCCGACCATGGCAAAGATCTTGTCCTGGTTCACCAGTTTCTGCGCAGCCAGCACGGCGCGTTTGGGATCGTACCCAGAGTCCTCCACCTTGAGGGAAATCTTGCGTCCCTTGATGCCCCCTTGCTCGTTGATCTCATCGACCCGCAGCATCATGCCCAGGCGCACCTGCTTGCCGAAGCCAGCGAGTGGTCCGGAGAGATCCTGAATAGAGCCCAGATTGATCTGGTCTTTGGTCACGCCCTGGGCTTGCTGGGCCAACGCGGGCGCGGTGACAATCAGCGCGCCGGCTAGTGCGGCGGCCATGGTGGCCAGTGTTGTGAATGCGGACTTCAATCGCATGGATGTCTCCTTTTGTAATGGCTATGACTCGAATCGAATTGTGTACACAGGCGGCATGATGTGACCGCAGTGATTACCCCTAGACGATTGGGGCTCCCCTTGATGAAATGGCTCCCCCCTGAGTCGCTCACGCGCCTTCCCCCCAGGGGGACGCAGCCAGCGACCGGGCGAAGCCCGCTCCGCGGCTACTCCCGAATGGCCTGCTCCGCGGCCTTTTGAATTTGGCTCCCTCTCCCCTAGCCGGGCGCCCCTAGCCGGGCGCCCACAAGCGGGAGAGGGAGTAACACCATCCCTTGCGACTGATAGTTTCAGGGCCGAGCGCAGCGATGGCCCGAGTGGGTGTCCCACCCCTTTGGCCGTGCCGAGGAGCGCAGGGCAAGGGGCGGGCAAGAGCACTGCAAGATGCTCTTGCTTCGTGAACTAGCTTGCGCCAGCTGTTTGAACGGAGAGAGCGAAGTGAACGAAGTGAGTTCTGGCGCACCGCCCCTTGCACGAGCACCGGAGGTTGCCCGGAGCGAAGCGCAGGGTCACGGACAGTGGGGCCGCCTTTTCTTGCGCCAGGTTCTTTTGGCGGAGCAAAAGAAGGTGGCTGCGCTGCCGGGCGCACTCCCCGGCCTCCGACCTCAATGCAAGAGCAGAAGGCAGTCAGTAACCACAGCGACTTAATCAACCGCCGCCCGCCCTCTCCCAAGAAAAGAGGGAGTAGATCAACAGACTCCCGCAGCCAGCTGCTCTGCCAGCAGCACCAACCCGTCACCCCCCCGAATACATCCCCTCAATCCTCTCCGCATACTTCACCTGCACCAACTTCCGCTTAAGCTTCATAGTCGGCGTCAGCTCCTCATCTTCAGCCGTCAGCTGCGTATCCAGCAAGAAAAACTTCTTGATCTGCTCAACCCGGGCGAACTTCTTGTTCAGCGCGTCAATGACCCCTTGAATCAACTCCTGAATCTCCGGCGCGCGCGTCAGGCTGGCGTAGTTGGAGAAAGGCACATCGTTGTCCTGCGCGTACTTCTCAACGTTCTCCTGGTCGATCATGATGATCACCGTCAGGTAGGGGCGCTGATCGCCAATCACGACGGCATCGGTGATGTACGGGCTGAACTTCAGCTCGTTCTCCAGCTCGCTTGGCGTGACGTTCTTGCCGCCAGCCGTGATGATGATGTCCTTCATGCGGTCTGTGATGCGAAAGAAACCATCGCCGTCCACAGTGCCGACGTCGCCCGTCCGCAACCAGCCATCCGCATCAAAAGCTTCTGCTGTTTTTTCGGGTTGGTTGAGGTAGCCCGCGAAGACATTGGGGCCGCGCACTTGAATTTCGTTCGTCTGAGGATCCAGCCGAACTTCGTTGAACTGCGCTGCAGGGCCAATGGAGCCTGGCTTGATCTGGCCAATGGGCATGCCGGTAGAGGCTCCGCAGGTCTCGGTCATGCCCCAAACTTCGAGCATGGGCACGCCAAGCGCCAGATACCACTTCACGAGGTCCGGCGAAATCGGTGCTGCGCCCGTAACCAGAAAACGTGCACGGTGGATGCCGATCAATTTGCGCACATTGTTCAGGGCCAGCCAGCGAGCTACCGTGAACTGCGCCTTCAGGCCGGCCGGAACTGGCTGGCCCGCAATGACCCGCTCGGCAATGCGGTGGCCGACACCAATGCCCCATCCGTAGATGGCCTGTTGCAAGCGAGTGCCCTCTTTGAGCGAGATCATCACGCCGGAATAGAACTTCTCCCAGACGCGCGGGACGGCAGTGAACACCGTGGGGGCGATCTCCCTGACGTTCTCCGGCACGGTGTCCGGGTTCTCAACAAAATTCAGTCTTGCGCCGGTATAGAGCGAGAAATACTCTCCGCCCATGCGCTCGGCGATGTGGCAGAGCGGTAGGAAGCACATGCATTCGTCTTGCGCTTCACGCGAGAGCAAGGTGTTGTAGCCGCGCACGGTGTAGACCAGACCGGCGTGGGTGTGCATGGCACCCTTGGGTTTTCCGGTGGTGCCCGAGGTATAGACCAATATGGCGAGGTCTTCAGGGCGACAGGCGTCCGAACGTGCGCGAACCGCTCCTTCATGCTGCGCGTTGTAGGCTCTGCCCGCTTCGCGCAGGGCATCGAGGCTCATCACGCCGGGGTCGCTCAGATCGCGCAGGCCTTTCATGTCGAAGACGATGATCTTGGACAGCAGCGGAAGACTCTCGCGAACTTCCAGAGCCTTGTCCAGTTGCTCATCGTCTTCAACGAACAGCACGCGCGTGCGGGAATCCTCGCACAGGTAGTGAACCTGAGACGGGGCATCCGTGGGGTAGATCCCGTTCGAGACGCCGCCACAACTCAGGACGGCCAGGTCCGCAATGACCCAGTCGATCACGGTGTTGGACAAGATGGATGCCGTCTCGCCAGGCATGAAGCCCAGGCTGATCAGCCCGCCAGCGACTTCGCGCACCGCTTCGCCGGCCTGCGTCCAGTCCCAGCTCTGCCAGACGCCCAGGACTTTCTGGCGCAACCAGGTCTGCGATCCCCGTTCTTCGACGGCGTTCCAGAACATGGCCGAGAGCGTTTCACCTGCGAGCACGCTTTCCGTGTTTGGTTGAATATGGTTTAGATCCCAGAGCTTGGACATGGCTATCTCCAGGTTTTCTTCTTTTTCCAGCGCCGCTCGCCGCGCACACCTTCATCCTTCATGCCGAGATAGAACTCCTTGATGTCTTCTTTCTCGCGCAGGCGATCACAGGTGTCTTCCATCACGATGCGGCCGTTTTCAAGCACGTAGCCGTAGTCCGCCGCGTTCAGGGCCATATTGGCGTTCTGTTCAACGAGCAGGATGGTGGTGCCGCGCTCCCGGTTGATGCGCACGACGATCTCGAAGATTTCCTTGGTCAGGCGCGGTGAAAGGCCCAGGCTGGGTTCGTCCAGCAGAATCAGATCCGGCGCTGCCATCAGCGCACGGCTGATGGCCAGCATTTGCTGCTGGCCGCCCGAGAGCAAGCCGGCATCCTGCGCATAGCGTTCCTTGAGGATGGGAAAGTACATGTAGACCTGCTCCATGTCGCGCGCGACGCCATCGCGGTCCTTGCGAGTGTAGGCGCCCATCAGGAGGTTGTCGTGCACGGAAAGCAGAGGAAACACTTCACGGCCCTCGGGTACGTGCGACAGCCCTTGCTGCACCACGAACGCCGGGTCCTTGGCTGTGATGTTCATGCCCTTGAACTCGATGGAGCCTTTGCGCGGATCCAGAATGCCTGAGATGGTCTTCAATATCGTGCTTTTACCCGCGCCATTGCTGCCCAGCACGGTAGCTATTTCTCCCTTGCGTACCTTCAGGCTGACGCCCCGGATGGCTTTGATGGGGCCGTAGGAGCTCTCGACGTTGAGCAACTGGAGCATGGGTTGTGTAGCCTCGCTCATTGCACCACCCTTCGCAGAGACGAGACGTCATCTATGGAGCCCAGATAGGCCTCGATGACCGCCGGATTGCTCTGCACTTCGCGGGGAGACCCCATGGCCAGCACTTGACCCTGGTTCATGGCCACCACCCGATCCGATACCTTGGACACCAGGCTCATATCGTGCTCGACCATCAGCACCGTGATGCCCAACTCTTGCACGATGTCCTGAATCCAGAAGGCCATGCCCTCCGTTTCTTCCACGTTCAGGCCGGAGGAGGGCTCATCCAGTAGAAGCAACCGGGGCTCGGCGCAAAGCGCTCTGGCCAGTTCGACCACCTTGCGCACGCCATATGGCAACCCGGCCACCATGGAATCGCGGTAGTGCTGGAGATCCAGCAAGTCTATGACCCGCTCCACGTGTTCGCGCGCCTCGATCTCGGCCGCGCGCGTGGCGGGGGTAAAAAACACTTCGCTCCAAAATCCGGTGCGCCTATGCGTGTGGCGCCCGATGAGAAGGTTGTGCAATACGGTGGCATGCTCGAACAATTCGATGTTCTGGAACGTGCGGGCAATCCCCAGTGAGGCCACCTTGTGCGGAGGTTGAGAGGTCAGGTCCAGCAGCCCATCAGGGCCCGAGAAAGCGATCGTGCCACTGGTTGGGGTGTAGATGCGGCTGATGAGGTTGAAGACGGTGGTCTTGCCAGCACCGTTGGGGCCGATCAGCGTGAATACTTCTCCGCGACGCACGTCGAAGCTCACATCATTGACGGCCAGCACTCCACCGAAGCGCACGCTCAGATTCTTGGCCGACAGCAGGATCTCTTGGGTCATGGATTCGCCGCTCGTCATTTCAATCTATCGGACTTCTGGAACGACTTCTGTCGCTTGAACATGCCCTGACGGTAGAACGGGAACATCTGGATCCAGGTGCGGATCTTGAGCCAGCGCCCGTACAGGCCGAGAGGTTCGAACAGCACGAAAGCAATCAGGACTGAGCCGTAAACCACAGATTGCAGGCCCGGTGCCTGGCCGATGGCATCAGGCAGGTAGTCCTTGACCATGGAGATAAGCTGAGGCATGGCAATCAAGAAGGCCGCGCCCAGGAACGCCCCATGGACAGACCCCAGGCCACCAATTACCACCATGAGCAGCAGATCGATCGATTGAAGGATGCTGAATTGATCGGGCGAGAGAAAGCGCATCTTGTGCGCATACAGTGCGCCGCCCACCCCTGCCAGCGCGGCTGACAGCGCGAAGGAGAGGGTCTTGTAGCGCGCCAGATGAATGCCCATGCTCTGGGCAGAGATTTCCGAGTCACGGATGGCCACGAAGGCGCGTCCGGTGGCGCTGCGCAAGAGGTTCAGGATGGCCAGCGTAGCTATGACCGCCGTGACGATGCAGATGAAGTAAAAACCTTCGCCCGATTCGATCTTCCAGCCCAATATGGCCGGTGCCTTGACATGCATGCCTGCGTTGCCGCCCGTCACGGATTCCCAGCGGGCAAATCCTTCTTCAACGATGAAGCCAAAGGCAAGTGTGGCAATGCCCAGGTAGATGCCTTTAAGCCTTAGCGCGGGCAAGCCCACAATCACGCCTGCCACGGCGGCGAGCAGCGCAGCGCCCACCATGGCCAGCGGAAACGGCACGCCAGCGTTGGTCAGTACCGCCTGCGCATAGGCCCCCACGCCCACAAAGGCCGCATGCCCCAGTGAAAACTGCCCGGTAAACCCTGCCAGCAGCATCAGCCCGAGTCCGACAATGCCGTAGATCAACACAAAAGTGAGCTGTGCCAGCCAATACTCGGGCAGCAGCCAGGGCGCTGCCAGCATCAACAGCAAAAGCGCCGAATACCAGAACACATGTCCGCCATGCTTGGCCAGGCGGATGTCCTGTTCGTAACTGGTTTTGAAGATAAAACGCATCTAGTGTGCTGTCCAGGGCGTTGGGTTCGCGTGGCGTGAGAGGATGTGCGTGCGCAGGTGATGAGTCATTCCTGGAATCATTCCTAGACCTTCTTGCGCAACTTTTCGCCGAACAGACCGTTGGGTTTGACCATCAGCATGATCAGCACCACGATGTAAGGGGCAATGTCCTTGAATCCTTCCGGAAGGTAGAACCCGGCCAGCGATTCCACAATGCCGATGATCAGCCCGCCCACGATGGCGCCTGGCAGGCTGCCGAATCCTCCGACCACTGCGGCTGGAAATGCTTTCAAGCCAATGAAGCCCATATTGGCATGCACGAACGTGATGGGCGCGAGCAAAAGCCCTGCCACAGCGGCCACGGCGGCGGCTAATCCCCACACCAGGCCATTGAGGCGCTTGACGGGAATGCCCATGTAATAGGCCGCTAGTTGGTTTTGCGACGATGCCTGCATGGCAATGCCGAGCTTGCTGTACTTGAACAAGGCAAAGAGGCCCGCGCAAAGCAGTGCCGTGACGCTGATCACCACCACTTGAACGGCGTTGATCACCAGAGAGCCCATGCTCCAGAGTTCGTCCTTGTAGGGCACGGGCAGGGTATGCGTCTCGGTACCGATGGTGGGAATCATGGTGATCAAGCCTCGGGCTACATAGCCGATGCCGATGGTGAGCATCACAATGGAAAAGGCGGGCTGTCCGAGGATGGGGCGAATGACCAGGCGTTCAACCATCATGCCGAAAAGCGCCATCGCCCCGATGGCAGCGAGCACGGCCAGCCAGAAGGGAAAGCCCAGCAAAGTCATGCAGGCCAGGCCGCAGAATGCACCCAGCATCATGAGGTCGCCCTGCGCGAAGCTGACGGTTTCAGTGGCCTTGTAAATCAGCACGAAGCCCAGCGCGATGAGCCCGTAGATGCAGCCTTGGGCAATACCGCTGATCACTAGTTGCACGAACTGCAAGTTGTCTCCCAAAATGAATGGCTCGGCTGGAATGCCCGACTCTAGCTAGCAGAGTGAGAAATTTCATCCCCTGAAAACCCTAAGAACACGTTCTTAGAACGTGCTTGCGATCTCGCAGGAGATCGTCAATGGGGTCCAAGCTTGAAGTCCATGGAAAAACTATGACCGTACAAATCGAGAAGCAGGGCCCGGTCACCGTGGTCAGTTGGCAGCGGCCCGAAGTTCGCAACGCTGTCGATGCGGAGACCGCCCGCGCCTTGCACCAGGCCTTTGTCAATTTCGAACACGACGAGCAGGCGCGCGTCGCTGTATTGCACGGAGCGCACGGGCACTTCTGCGCAGGCTGGGATTTGAAGTCTGGTGCCGTCATGGCGCAAACAGCCGAAGCCAGTGTCAGTGCCCTGTTGTCTGATCTGGCATATGAGCCAGACGACACTTTGCCGTGCGGCCCCATGGGGCCGTCGCGTCTTGTGCTCACCAAGCCCGTGATCGCCGCCGTGAGTGGCGCGGTGGTGGCTGGTGGTATGGAGTTGGCGCTCTGGTGCGATCTGCGGGTGATGGAGGACGACGCCTATTTCGGCATCTACTGCCGGCGCTTCGGTGTGCCTTTGATCGATGGTGGCACTGTTCGCTTGCCGCGCCTGATAGGGCAAAGCCGTGCACTGGATCTGATTCTCACAGGCAGGCGCGTGGATGCGGCGGAAGCCTTGGCGATCGGTTTGGCCAATCGGGTTGTGCCGACGGGCCAGGCGCGCGACGCGGCCATGGCGCTGGCTCAGCAGATCGCCGAGTTCCCCCAAGAGACGATGCGCACTGACCGCATGAGTGCGCTGACACAATGGGACTGGCCGCTGACGCAAGCGCTGCACAAGGAGTGGTTAGGCGGTCGGGAGCGCATTCCAGATGCGCTTTCTGGCGCCAGGCGATTTGCAGATAAGACCTGAGAGACAGTTGAAGACTTGGAGAGCTGGGACTATGCAGAGCACACTAGGTATATTTGCATCTCATAAATAAATCATTGCACCTGGAGACAACTGAATGACCGAAGCCTATGTTTTCGACGCCATCCGCACCCCGCGCGGCAGGGGCAAGAAAGATGGCAGCCTGCATGAGGTCAAGCCCATTGACCTGTTGGCTGGCACGCTGGATGCGCTGCGCAGAAGGCACGATCTGGATACGGCTGCCGTTGATGACGTGGTGATGGGCGTGGTGTCGCCGCATGGCGAACAGGGCTCGGTCATTGCCAAAGTCGCGGCGCTGAAGGCAGGATGGGATTGGCGTTGTGCTGGCGTGCAGCTCAACCGGTTCTGTGCGTCGGGCCTGGAGGCAGTGAACCTGGCTGCGCAGAAAGTGCGCTCTGGCTGGGAGGACCTGGTGGTAGCTGGTGGGGTTGAAAGCATGAGCCGCGTGCCCATAGGGTCCGATGGTGGGGCCTGGGCACAGGATCCGCAGACCAATTCGGATACCAACTTCGTGCCGCAAGGTGTGGGCGCCGATCTGATCGCCACCCTGGCCGGGTTTACGCGGGCCGATGTGGACGCGTTCGCGGTTGAATCACAGCGGCGGGCTGCGCGGGCGCGTGAAAGCGGTTTTTTCAACGGCTCTCTGGTGCCCGTCACAGACATGATGGGACAGGTCATCCTTGCGCAAGATGAATTCATCAAGCCCAACACCACAGTCCAAACGCTAGGTGCACTCAAGCCCTCGTTTGAGCAGCTTGGCGCCATGGGCTTTGACCAGGTTGCCATCAGCCAGTATCCAGAAGTCGAACGTATCGTGCACGTTCACCACGCGGGCAATTCCAGCGGAATCGTGGATGGTGCGGCAGCGGTGCTGATTGGCAACGAGAGCGCTGCCAAGGCGCATGGATTCAAACCGCGCGCTCGTATTGTGTCGACGGCACTGTCGGGGGCCGACCCCACCATCATGCTCACCGGGCCCATGCCCGCCACCCGCAAAGCCTTGGCCAAGGCGGGTCTGACCATAGCGGACATCGACCTCTTCGAAGTCAATGAAGCATTCGCAGCGGTGCCGATGCGATTCATGAAGGAGTTTGATGTCCCCCATGAGAAAGTGAATGTGAATGGAGGTGCTATCGCCATGGGGCACCCTCTGGGTGCGACGGGCGCCATGATTTTGGGCACCTTGATTGATGAGCTGCATCGTCGGCAGTTGCGCTACGGGCTTGTCACCCTGTGCGTCGGGGGCGGAATGGGTATCGCGACCATCGTCGAGCGGGTGTGACGTCTTTGCGGACGCTATCCATTTTGCTGACAAGACTGCCCTCGTTGACCGCCACCAGATAAATCCATCATGAACACCATTCGTACAGAGAACCAGAACGGTATCGTCATCGTCACTTTCGATGAGCCCAACTCTCCAGTCAACACCATGGGAGAGGTGTGGCAATCGGACATGGATGCGCTGGCCGAGCAGCTCGCCGCTGCGAAGGCCGACATCAGGGGCATCGTCCTCGCCTCCGCCAAGAGTACCTTCTTCGCGGGGGCCGACCTCAAGGGCGTCATGCGCATGGACGCACACGAAGCGCCCCGGCGCTTCTTTACCGAGATCGAGCGCATCAAGCGCAACTTCCGCACCATTGAAACGCTGGGCAAGCCTATCGTCACTTGCCTCAATGGGGCTGCTTTGGGCGGAGGATGGGAAGTGGCCCTGTTGGGCCACTATCGCATTGCTCTTGCAGATCCCAAGATTCGCCTTGGCTTGCCAGAAGTAGGTATTGGCTTGCTCCCAGGTGGAGGCGGCATCACCAAGATGACGCGCGTGCTGGGCTTGGTAGCGGCGCAGCCCTATCTGCTGGAAAGCAAGCTTTTCGACCCCGCAGAAGCCCATCGCCTTGGCTTGGTGCATGAGCTGGTAGACACCGCCGATCAGTTGGTCTCGCGCGCCATCACCTGGATCGAGTCCGTGCAGGGCCAGCCCGAGGCTGCTCAGCATCCCTGGGAACGCAAGGACTACCGCATGCCGGGTGGCACCCCATCCAATCCCAAGATTGCAGCCATGCTGCCCGTGGTGCCTGCGGTGCTCAAGCAGAAGACCAAGGGACTTTATCCCGCACCACAGGCGACGCTTGCCGCGATGGTGGAAGGCGCAGCGGTGGACTTCGACACCGCCATGCGCATTGAAAGCCGCTACCTGGCCAGTCTGCTGACCAGCCCGGTAACGAAGAACATGATCAACACGTTCTTCTTCAACCTGAATGCCATCAAGAGTGGCCAGGCGCGGCCGAAGAACGTGCCCAAATACAAACCGCAGAAAGTGGGCATTCTGGGCGCGGGCATGATGGGCGCCGGGATTGCCTGGGCGCAGGCGAGTCGCGGCATTGCCACGGTGCTGAAGGACGTCTCGGCTGAGAAAGCTGAACTGGGCAAAGCCTATTCTCAACGCCTGGCAGACAAGCGCGTGGACAAAGGGCGGATGAGCGATGAAGCGCGGCAAAGGCTGTTGGCCCAGATTACTCCCACAGGGCAGGCCGCCGACCTGCAGGGCTGTGATCTGATCGTCGAGGCCGTGTTCGAGCAACGCGAGTTGAAGGCTGCGGTCACGCAGGAAGCCGAGCCTATGCTGGCCGATGGCGGGTTCTTCGCCAGCAACACCAGCACCTTGCCCATCAGTGGCTTGGCGAATGCCAGCAAGCACCCTGAAAAATTCATCGGCATCCACTTCTTCAGTCCGGTGGACAAGATGCAACTGGTCGAGATCATCCGTGGGGAAAAGACCGACGATGAAACTGTGGCCCGAGCCTACGACTACGTGCTGGCCTTGGGCAAGCTGCCCATCGTGGTCAATGACTCTCGTGGCTTCTACACCAGCCGTACCTTTGGTACCTACGTCATGGAAGGCGCCGCCATGCTGGGCGAGGGCATTCCCGCCGCCGTTATAGAGAACGTCGCCGTTCAGGCTGGCATGCCCGTAGGCCCCCTGGCTGTGCTGGACGAAACGGCCTTGTCGCTCTCTGTGCACGTGCTCGACCAAACACGTTCGGACTTTGCTGCAGAAGGCAAGCCCTATCAAGCCACCGCGGGTGAGCTTTTGGTCGAACGCATGGTCAAGGAGTTGAAGCGTCCTGGACGGGCAGGAGGCGGCGGTTTCTATGATTACCCGCCCGGTGGCAAAAAGCACCTCTGGCCCGAGCTCAAGAACCTGTTCGAAAAATCCTGCGCCACCTGGGATGCGCAGGAGGTCAAAGACCGTTTGCTCTATCGCCAGTCTGTGGAAACGGCGCGTTGCCTTGCCGAAGGCGTGCTGACCAGCGTGCACGAGGCCAACGTGGGCAGCATTTTCGGAATTGGCTTTCCGGGTTGGACGGGAGGAGCCATGCAGTTTATTTACGGCCAAGGTATCGAAGGGTTTGAGCAACGCTGTGCCGAACTGGAGGCCAGTCACGGCAGTGGCTTCGCATTGAGTGACGAAGTGAAAGCGGCGATACGGCGATTTGAGCCGAAGTGGTGATGGCCTGGTCGCTGTAGGCGGGCGGTCTCTGACTTGAAGCCGAGGCCGAGCGCAGCAATGGCCCGAATGGGTATCCAACCCCTTTGGCCGTGCCGAGGAGCGCAGGGTAAGGGGCGGGCAAGAGCACTGCAAGATGCTCTTGCTTCGTGAACTAGCTTGCGGCAGCTGTCTGACCGAAGAGAGCGAAGTGAACGAAGGGAGTTCTGGCGCACCGCCCCTTGACCGAGCACCACAGGTTGCCCGCAGCGCAGCGAAGGGACACGGACGGTGGGGCCGCCTTTCTTTTGCCTACTTTTCTTTGGCGGAGCAAAGAAGAAGTAGGTGCGCTGCCGGGCGCACTCTCCGGCCTCCGACTTCAATGCAAGCGCAGAAGGTAACTAGAAGCACAGACAACAACTCAACCGCCGCTTGCCCTCACCCCAACCCTCTCCCAAAGGGCGAGGGAGTAAGAGAAGATCACTCATGCCGCAAAGCCTCAATAGGATCCATCTGCGCCGCCCTCCGCGCAGGAAAATACCCAAACAACACACCAATCCCCGCTGAAAACGCAAACGACAGCAAATTGATGCCCGTCTGGAACACATAAGGCACCTGCATCAGCTGCGCCAGCAAGATGGAAGCGCCAGTCGCCAGCACCACCCCTATCAACCCGCCAAGGCTGGCCAGGACCACTGCTTCAATCAAAAACTGAAGCAAGACCTCTCGCTCGAGCGCCCCAATGGCCAGCCGCAGCCCAATCTCCCGCGTGCGCTCGGTCACGCTGACCAGCATGATGTTCATCACGCCTATGCCGCCGACAAGCAAGCTGACCGCGGCCACGGCGCCCAGCAGCATGGTCATGACCTTGGTAGTGCCCGACAAGGTATCTGCCAACTGCTTGGTGTCCAAGACGTTGAAGTTGTCGTCATCTCCGCTGGAGAGCTTGCGCATCTCGCGCAAGAGCTGAGTCAGGCTGGATTTGACGCGCTCGGTATCGCTGGCCGGGTCCAGAGACACCAGCAGCGTATTGACATTGGTGTTGCCTGTCAGCCGACGTTGCAGCGTCTTCAAGGGCATCAGAACGAGCTCATCCTGGTCGTTACCAAAAGAGCCCTGGCCCTTGCTCTCGAAAAGACCAATCACCTGGCATGGTACCTGGCCCACACGCAACTGCTGGCCCAATGGATCTCCTCCGCCATAGAGTTGGCGCTGGATCGTGGCACCGATGATGCACACCGCGGCGCCCGCATTGAGCTCCGCTTCGGTGAAGGTGCGACCGGACCCTAAAGTCCAGTTACTGGCTTGCAGCCAGTTGTTGTTCGAACCAATAACGCTGCTGCTCCAGTTCTGCCCGCCCGCCACGAGCGTTGCGGATGAGCGTGCTTCCGGAGCCACCGTAGTGATCCCTGAAATCTGTGACGCAATCAGATCCGAATCGCCTTCCTTGAACGAAGGCGCCGTCGCACCTCCGCTGCCCGGCCCCATGCGCTGGCCGGGGCGGATCATGAGCAGGTTGGTGCCCAGGCTGGAGATCTGGTTCTGTACGGCCTGGGTGGCGCCGCTGCCCAACGTGACCATGGTGATCACGGCTGATACGCCAATCACAATGCCCAGGACGGTCAAAAATGATCGCAAGACATTGCGGCGGATAGAGCGCAACGCCAGGATCAGCGTGTTCCAAAGCATCAGCGCACCTCCATGGGAGGCGGTGGCTGATAGCTACCGGGCAGAAGGGGCTGGGCGTTGCGTGTGTCGGTGGACACCAGGCCGTCGACAAAGCGCACGATGCGCTGGGCGTAGGCCGCCATGTCCGGCTCGTGCGTGACCATCAGCACAGTGATCCCCTGCTCACTGTTCAGTCGCGAGAGCAGGTCCATGATTTCGTGGCTGCGCTGAGTGTCCAGGTTGCCCGTGGGCTCGTCGGCCAGCAGAACGGAAGGTTCGGTGACGATGGCACGCGCGATGGCCACGCGCTGTTGTTGGCCGCCCGACAGTTCGGCCGGCGTATGGTGTTCCCAACCCTTCAACCCCACAGACGCCAGCGCTTTGGCGGCTGCGACGCGGCGAGCCGCTGCGGATTCGCCCCGGTAGAGCAGGGGTAACTCGACATTTTCCTGGGCGCTGGTGCGAGCCAGCAGATTGAAACCCTGGAACACGAAGCCGAAGAAGCGGCGGCGCAGGCGCGCCCGTTCGTCACGAGTCAACGTCTCGACGTGCGCGCCCATGAACAAATACTGACCGCCGGTGGGCCGGTCCAGGCAGCCCAGCGTATTCATGGCAGTGGATTTGCCAGAGCCGCTGGGGCCCATGATGGCCACGAACTCGCCGCGCTGTATATCCAGATCAACGCCTTTGAGCGCCAGAAAGGCCGTGCTGCCGTCTCCATAGCGTTTGGTGACGCCTCGCAGGCGTATGAGCGGCATCTCAGACATGGTGTGCAGAGGTCTCTGGCGCAAAGGTGCGCACTCGCGTCATGGCCGTCACAGTTGACCCGAAAGAGCCATCAACAGCGCGGGTGCAGATGGGCATGACAAACAGAGGCTGGCCAAGTCTCATGGCTTTGCCAGTTGATCGGTGATGACCAGATCGCCTTCTTTCAGTTCGGCGCTGCTGATTTCCGTGCGACGGCCGTCCGAGATGCCGGTTTGAACCGTGACGGCAACAGGTTGTTGTTCGCGCAGGATCCAGATCTGCCGCTCCTGGCCAGCGACGGGCGCGCTGGTGGTTCCACCTGGGCGGCGTGCGCCGCCGGGTGGGCGCGGAATCATGCTCGACATGAGGCCTCCGCCACTTCGGGCAGGCGCAGCACCTTCAGGGTTGGCCGGCGTGAACCGCAGGGCGGTATTGGGGACAAGCAGAACGCCCTTGCGTTCGGTGGAAATGATGGTGGCGGTTGCCGTCATGCCGGGGCGCAGGCTCAGATCTTCATTGTTCACACTGAGGGTGGTGGTGTAGGTCACCACGTTGTTGGTGGTGGTCGAGCCATAGGCCACGCGCGCGACCTGAGCCGGGTAGTGTCGCGAAGGGTAGGCGCTGACCGTGAAGCTGGCCAACTGATCCTTTTGCACGGAACCCACATCGGCTTCATCCACGCTGGCTTCAAGTATCAAACGGCTCAGATCTTCACCCAGGGTGAACAAGGTGACCGCTTGCAGTGAGGCCGCCACTGCATTGCCTGGATCGACCGAACGGGCCAGCACCACACCGTCCACGGGGGAGCGAATAGATGCCTTGGACAGGTTGGTTTCTTCGGTGGAAAGCGTGGCACGCGCTTGGGTCACTTGAGCGCGTGCGCTGTCCGTGCTGGCGATGGCGCGAGCCAGTGTGGCGCGTGCGGTATCCAGCTCACTCGCAGAGGGTACACGGCCTTGGGACAGACGAGCTACTTCTTCATAGCGACCTAGCGTGGCGCGCGCTTCGCGAACGGTGGCTTCATTCTGAACCAGACTGGCCTGCGCTGAGTTGAGTGCGGCGCGGGTGCGCTCAACGGTGTCCTGGAACTTGGACCTGTCCAGTTCCAGCAACACCTGGCCTTTCTTGACCTTGTCGTTCACATCCACCAGCACGCGGTTGACGGTGCCAGAGAGTTCACTGCCAATGGCCACGGAGCGCGTAGGTTTGAGTGTGCCGTTGGCCGTCACTGTGAGCGTGATGTCGCCGCGTTCAAGCGGGTTGGTCACATAAACCGGCACGGCACGCGCTGCTTTCTGGCCATTCCACCACCACAGGCCTGCACCCAGTGCCAGAAGCAGCACCAGGCCTATCCAAGTCAAGGGGCGCCTCCACCAGGGGGCAGGGCGATCTTCACCGAGCAGGTCTTCGAGGCTGGTGGGTGCAGAGGCGGGCACGGGAGAAGGAGGGGAGGGGGCGTTCATGTAAGGTCAACGCGCGGCTGCGGGTTGCGAAGAAGAGAGGTCAGGGGCAGCGGGCGACCATCCGCCACCCAATGCTTTGTAGAGCTGTACGTGATCGGCCGCCAGGCTGGCGATCACCGAGGCCTGCGCGTCCTGGGCCGACAGCAGCGTGCGCTGCGATTGCAAGGCCGTATTGAAGTCAATCAGGCCTGCCTGGTATTGCTGGCGTGCCAGCAAATTGGCGTTGTTGGCGGCTGCGGCGGCAGCGTTCAGGCTGACGATACGCTCACGGTCGCTCTTCAATGAAGAAAGCGCATTTTCAACGTCTTGAAGAGCGTTCAGCACGCTGGAGACATAAGCCGCGCGAGACTGCTCCAACGCCGCTTGCTGAGCTTGCAGCCGGCCGGCGATGGCGCCACCGTCAAAAATAGGTTGAGTGAGTCCGGCCAACAGTGAGCCCAGCGCACTGGCGCTGTTGAACAGCGAACCCACGGTGAGCGCCTGCAGGCCGATGGAGCCACTGAGCCTGAGTGACGGATAGCGTGCCGCATCGGCCACGTTGACCCTCGCCCAGGCGGCTTGCACCTGGGCCTCGGTCTGCCGCACATCCGGGCGCTGGCGCAGGGTGTCGGCAGGAAAGGCCAATACAAGATCGTCCGAGGGCAGAGGTACCGGGGCAGCTCCCAAATCAACCAGTTCGCCGGGCGCGCGGCCCGTGAGTACGGCCAATCGATGGCTAGCCTGTTGCTGCGCCGAACGCAAAAGCGGAACCTGCGCGCGTGTCTGCTCGGCCGTTGCCGTGGCCTGTTCGACATCGAGTGACGAAACCAAGCCGGCCTGGTTGCGCCACCGAGCGATCTGCAATGTGTCTTCCTGCGACAGCAGGTTGTTCTGAGCGATGGCAACGCGGGCCTGCTGGTTGCGCAGGTCGATGTACGCCAGGGCGACTTCGGCTGCCAGAGACACCTGTACGTTGGCCAGCGACATCTCAGCCGCGCGGGTGTCGGCTTGGGCGGCGTCCAGGCCTGCTTGGAGGCCACCGAATAGATCGGGCTCCCAACTGGCGTCCAGGCCCAAGCCAAAATTGTTGGAACTTCCTTGCGTATGACTGCGGTTGTGTTGCGCTGACGCAGAACCGCTGACCGTGGGGGAAAGCCCGGCCGCAGCCACGTTCACCAGCGCGCGGGACTGACGCAGGGCTGCCACGGCAGACGCCACGGTCGGGCTGTTTCGAAGTGATTCGTCAATCAGGGCGCTGAGGCGATCGTCTCCAAACCGCAACCACCAGCTCGCCAGGTCAGTCTGCTGGTTGAATTGGGAAGGGTCGCCCTGGCTCCAGACCGCCGGCACTGAAACGGCTTCTGCGGCAGGAAGGGAGGCGGGCCTCTGGTGTGCGCAGCCGGCAAGCAGGGCGGCGGCCAGCATTAAAGAGCTGCGACGGAAGTCGGCGGTGCGTAGGAATAAAAGGGAAATCTCGGTCACTCGGTTTTCGCGGTTGGTCAGGCAAGCGTAAACGACCTGTGTGAACGGAATGTATCTGCCTGATGTGGCGCCCGTATCGTATGGGGTCTCTAAACGCTTGGCAGCGCGCGTCAGCTCCCCCAGCGTCAGGGGTAACGCCCCTCAATTCATGGGGGCGCAGATTAACCGCAACCGAGCGTCACTGAGCCAGAAAGCCGCCATCCACGGCTAGAACGTGCCCCGTGACCATGCTCGCGGCTGGACTGGCCAGGTACAGCAGGGCATGAGCGACATCTTCCGCTTCCGCGATGCGTCCCAGCGGAGTCACGGCGTTGACACGTTCGCGCGTGGCCTCGCTCAGCTCGCCGATGAAGCTGGTGCGTGTCCAGGTGGGCGCCACGGCGTTCACGCGGATATTGCGGCTGGCCCACTCCACCGCCAGTGCGCGCGTGAGGTTGATCAACCCGCCCTTGGTGGCATGGTAGGCAGGGTTGGGATAGAGACCACCGCCGGAAAGGCCCATGATGGACGCGGTGTTGACGATGGCGCCGCCGGTGTCCGGCATATGGCGCACGGCGGCCCGGGCGCAGAGAAAAGCGCCTGTCAGGTTGACCGCGACCGTGGTGTTCCAGTCCTCGATCTCCAGTTCCATGCTGGACTTGCGTATCGATACCCCTGCGTTGTTCAACAAGATATCGATGCGGCCATAGCGCTCGGCAATGTTTTTAAACGTGGCCTCCACCGCAACCGGATCGGTGACATCCAGGGCCCACACGCTGCAGCCATCTATGCCCGGCGAGACCGGAGGGGTGCGGTCGGCGAGCACGATGTGCGCTCCGGCCGCCGCCAGCAAGCGTGCGCTGGCGAGGCCTATGCCCCCCGCGCCGCCAGTGATCACTGCCACTTTGTCATCGACACGGAAAGCTCTGAGAGGATCAGTTCCATGCGCTGAAGCAGACCTGGGGGGCGGCGTGTTCATGCTTGATCGCAGGCAGGTGCTATTTCTCTCACAACTTCTCAGTCCAACTTGAGGCCGGACTGCTGGATCACCTTCTGCCAGACCGCTGTGTCCTTGCGAATGCGCTCGGCGAACTGTTCGGGGCCGAGGTCCATGATTTCATAGCCCAGTACGCGATAGCGCTCTTGCATGGCCGGGGTGGCCATGGCCTCGCGCACGTCGGCGCTGATCTTGTCCTTGATCGCCTTGGGCGTGCCGGGTGGAGCGAACAGGCCGACCCAGGCGTTGCTCTCAAAACCCTTGGTCACCGGAGACTCTTCGGTCGAAGCGGCGTCGGGGTAGATGGCGGAGCGTTTGGGCGCACCCAGGCCGATGAACTTGACCCTGCCTCCTTTTTCCATAGGTCCGGCGCTGGCGGCGCTGCCCAGGGCCCAATCGACTTCCTTGTTGGAAACGCTGGCAAACAACTGAGGCATCTCCTTGTAGGGCACGTGGGTCATCTTGATGCCGGTCAGTGATTCCAGACGCAAGGCACCCAGATGCCCTGGGGAGCCCACGGCCCAGGAACCGTAGGTGAGCTGCCCTGGTTTGGCTTTGGCCGCGGCGACGATGTCCGCCAGGCTATTGAACGGGCTGTCCTTGGCCACGACGACATAGAAGTCGGTCAGCAGGACGGGGCGAATGGGCTCGAAGTCCTTCTGCGGGTTATAGGGCAGCTTGCTGAAGGTGTGTGGATGCGTGGTGATGTTCGCGCTATCCGGGGCAATCAGATCATGGCCGTCGGCTTGCGCCTGCTTGAAAGCGGTTGTCGCGATGAACCCATTTCCGCCGGGGCGGTTGTCAATGATGACCGGCTGCCCCCATTTTTTGCTCAGTTGTTCGCCAAGCGCCCTGAGAGCTGTGTCAGGGCCGCTTCCGGCGGAAGAGGGGGTGATGATCTTGACCGCCCGCGTCGGAAAGTTCTGCGCCTGGGCCTGCAGGCTGCTCAGGCCCAGCAAGGCCGTGGCGGCGAGGAAAAGAGTGGTGCGTTTGCCTAAAGTCATGTTGTCTCCGGTTATGTTTATCTGGGGAAATGCAAGTCAGTCAGGTTGGCTTTCCGGGTCTCCTGCCGTGAGGTATTGCCACATGCGCTCAAAGATCAGTCCAGCGGAGGTCGCGCGCTGAGCGCACTCACTTTCACTCAGGACCACGGATTCTTCTTCAAGGCCGGCAGCCAGGATTTCCATCTCCAGGCGTGCTGCGTCTTCCAGGTACCAGGTGAGTACGACGGCCCGCATGAGTGAGTCGGCAGCGACCACGGCACCGTTTCCGCGCATGACCAGTGCATGCCGTGCCCCCAGTTGCTCTGCCAGGGCGCTGGCGCCCTCGTCGCCGCGTAGAAGTTGCGGGTCATCCCAAAGCGCGATGCCACTTGTGAAATAGCTGCCGAACCCGTGGCGCGGCTTGGGCACCCGGCGGGCTGTTCCCAGCGTCATGACGTTGCGCGGCATGGAACGCACCACGGAACCTATCTCGGGCCGGCGCTGGTAGATCTGCTGGTGAATCCGCACCTCACCCAAGACCCCTTCGGGCAGGGGGCCGCTCACGGGCACTACCGTGCCGGACTCGCCCGCGGCGATCAATCCCATGGGACGCGATGCACAAACCAGAAAGTGCTCGGCATCTATGCGTGCGCTGCAATGGCCGTAAGCGTGTACCAGACCATGCCGGCCTAACGCGCGGGCGGCCATGCGCACCTGCCGTTGAAGAACCTGGAGCGAAACGGAATCACGTGCTGACATCAGACTTTGAACTCCGCAATATCGGGTTTGCTTCCCCACATGCAAAAAGAGGTATCCGCCATGGGAAACTGACGTGGCTGATAGCCAGGCTCCTGCTCCGCCGTGATCAATCGTACACCGCTTGAATACTCATAGACCATGCCGTCGGGTCCTTCGAAATAGAGGAACATGGCCCCAGACGTCGGGTGGCGGCCTGGGCCGAAGACAATGCGCACGCCAGCCTTTTGAAGCCTATAGTAGGCGCGCATGATGTCGTCGATCGACTCCACCTGGTGATTGATATGCTGCACGCCCACCCTTTGCGAAGGGAACAAGGCAACCTTGTGGTGGACCTCGTCAATGCGCAGCAGCGGAGACGCGCCTATACGGTCACTTACCTTGGCGCCCAGCGTCTCGGTCCAGAAGCCTTCATCCCGAACAGGATCGGCGCTGCATAGGCCGATATGGCTGAAGCCGGTGATGCCGGCATCATGCGAAGGCCAATGGCGCTTGCCGCTATGGTGGGGCTTGACCACCAGATCGATGGAGCTGCCGTTGCGGTCCCGGAAGTTGATGAAAGCGCCTACCGCACGGCGTGCGCATTCTTCTGCGGTACCTGCGTGGATGGCGATGTTGGCCGCGTCGAGCGCGCTGGCGGCACTCTGCAGCTCTTCCATGCTGCGCAATTCAAAACCTACCGTGTGGTCCTTGGGGTCGCCTTCGAAGTAAACCAGCGTGTGGTCGCGATCGTCGGAACGGAAATAGTGCGCCTTGCCCTCGCGGCGCGCCAGTTCAAGTCCAACGACATCGCACACGTAGCGCGTGGCCGTCTCCACGTCCGGCGTGCCCAGGCGCACATAGCGGATATCCCAGAGATTGATCAAGTGTTGTCTCCTGCGCGGAACACCAACGCGTTCCATGGCAAGCAAATTTAGGCGAACCCTTGCGATTAATCCAATGAAAAAATAAGCTGTCAGATATTCATGATATGGATGACAGAATGTGATCACAAGAACTCGACCACTCACACGCCAGTTGGATCTGAACCTGCTGGAGCTGTTCGACACCGTCTGGCGCACGCGCAATCTCACGGCAGCAGGAGAGCAGATGGGCCTTTCTCAGCCGGCGGTCAGCCACGGGCTGGCCAAGTTGCGCCGCGCCTATGGTGATGCCCTGTTCGTGCGGATGCAACGCGGTGTGGAGCCCACCCCCTTCGCCAACTCGATAGCGTTCACTGTTGCAGAGGCGCTGCGCGTCGTGAGGGGGACGCTGGACAAGCCCAGTTTTGATCCGGCCGTGGCACAGCGTCATTTCCGAATCGCCATGAGTGACATCGGAGAGCGCTTTTTCATGCCCAAGCTTTGGCCCCGGTTCGCTCGCGATGCACCAGGGGTCAGCTGTGAATGCCTTTCACCCGGGCTTGCCGAGTTGCAGCAGGGACTTGCGAGCGGGGAGATCGATCTGGCGGTGGGCTTCATGCCAGGCCTGGGGGCGCAGGTGCTGCATCAAACCTTGTTCAGCGAACAGTTCGTCTATCTGGCGCGCAAGGACCATCCCCGCCTGGGCAGAGGTCGCTCGACGGGCGAGCTGCTTCGCACACCGCATGTATTGGCCAGTCCGCCTGGCACGCGTCACCTGATGTCGGTGGAGCGGGTGCTGATGAGCGAGGCGGTGCGCGCGCCTATCGCATTGCGCGTGCGGAGTTTTTTGTCGATCGGCCCCATCGTGGCAGAGACGGATCTTGTGTCACCTGTGCCTAACAATCTTGCAGGGTTGATTGCGGAGCATCTTGCCTTGCGTTTGATCACGCCGCCTATTACTTTGCCGCCTTTTGAGGTGCGGATGTATTGGCATCGGCGGGCGGGGGATGAGCCTGCGCTTCGTTGGTTGAGAGAGCTTATGGTGGAGATGTTTGCAGGGGAATAGGCTCCCCCCATAGGCACTTGCGCGCCATCTTGTCCCGTCTCTCTCTTTCCCGCTCCCTCTCTTTCCCCCTCTCCCTTTAGGGAGAGGGCAGGGGTGAGGGCAAGCAGCGGTTGATTGAATCGCTGCGGCTATTAATTACCTTCTGCTTTTTTATAGAGGTCGGAGGCCGGGATGTGCGCCCGGCAGCGCACCTACTCTTTTTTGCTCCGCCAAAATAGAGTAGGCAGAAAAAAGGCGGCCCCACTGTCCGCGTCCCTGCGCTGCGCTCCGGGCAACCTGTGGTGCTCGGTCCAGGGGCGGTGCGGCAGAACTCACTTCTTTCGCTTCGCTCTCTACGTTCAAACAGCTGCCGCAAGCTAGTTCACGAAGCAAGAGCATCTTGCAGTGCTCTTGCCCGCCCCTGGCCCTGCGCTCCTCGGCACGGCCAAAGGGGTGGGGAGCCTGACTCGGGCCATTGCTTCGCTCGGCCTTCGGATCGCTCGTTTTTCCCGATGGGGAGACATAAAAACCAAGTCTTGTAACGGCTTCACCTTACGCTCAGCTTCACTGAAACGCCACCTCCGAAAAGCTGCGAAGCTTGCGGCTGTGCAGCTTGTCCAGTCCGTTTTCGCGCAGCCGTTCAACGGCACGCAGGCCGATCTTCAAGTGCTGGTTCACGCGCTCCCGGTAGAAGTGATTGGCCATGCCTGGCAGCTTGATCTCACCGTGCAGGGGTTTGTCGGATACGCAGAGCAAGGTGCCATACGGCACGCGGAATCTGAAGCCGTTGGCGGCTATCGTGGCGCTTTCCATGTCTAGCGCCACAGCCCTTGATTGCGAGAAGCGCTGCTGCGGAGCGTTGTTGCCCTGCAGCTCCCAGTTGCGGTTGTCGGTGGTAGCGACCGTGCCGGTACGCATGACTCGTTTGAGCTCACGGCCTTGCAACTGCGTCACATCGGCCACGGCACCTTCCAGGGCGATCTGTACCTCGGCCAGGGCCGGCACGGGAATCCACAAGGGCAGATCTTCGTCAAGCACATGATCCTCGCGCACGTAGCCATGGGCGAGCACATAGTCGCCCAGTTGCTGGCTGTTGCGCAGGCCGGCGCAGTGCCCGAGCATGATCCAGGCATGGGGGCGCAGCACGGCGATGTGATCGGTGATGGTCTTGGCATTGCTGGGGCCAACGCCGATATTGACAAAGGTGATGCCTGAGCGGTCCGCGCGTAGCAGGTGATAAGCGGGCATCTGCGGCATGCGTGGAGGCGCAATGCCTTTTTCGTCACCCGGTATGGGCTCCAGACCGGCGCGCCGCGTAATGACGTTGCCGGGTTGAACGAAGGCAACGTAGGGGCTATCGGGGTTCTGCATCTCGGCCTGGCCGAGGGCGATGAACTCGTCTATGTAGAACTGGTAGTTGGTAAACAGAACAAAATTCTGGAAGTGCTCCGGCGAGGTTCCTGTGTAGTGCCGCAGGCGATGGAGCGAATAGTCCACACGCGGCGCGGTGAACAGCGCGAGCGGCTCAGGATCGCCGGCTGCAGGTCGGTGCGTGCCGTTGGCTATGCCGTCGTCCATGGCGGCCAGATCGGGCAGGTCGAAAACGTCAGCCAGACCCTGGCGCTGGATGAGGCTCATGCCCCCTTCAAAATGCTCATCGTCAGAGAAACTGAAAGGCAGCGGGATCGCTTGGTTGCTGGTGCCAATTTCCAATAGGGCGTCATGGTTTTCCAGCAGCAAACGAAATTGCTCCATGTAGTAGCGGCTGAAGAGATCGGGCCGTGTGAGGGTCGTCTCATAGTGCCCGGCATGCGAGACAAAGCCGTAGGAAAGGCCGGTGTCTGGGTGGCGGCTGCGCGCCGTGGTCAGGCGAACAGATGGATAGAAGGCCCGTACGCGGGAGCGAGGTTGGCTTGCGTCGCCGCTGTCGACGTAGGCACGCAGAGCGGATCGCAGGTGCGCAAGACCCGCCTCATAGATGCTCTGGGCCTGCGCCAATGCGGCCGCAGCGTCCGTGAAAGGTGCAGGGGGAACAAACGAGGGAAGAGAGATCATGAGACATTGTCTCCGAGTGGCTGGACTGTTGCCACCAGGGCGCTCCAAAGTCATGGGTTTGCCGGTGCACGAAATTGCGCAAGAGCGTCCTCAGATAAAGTACGGGTATCTGGGTGGTGTCTGCTGAAACATCAGATGCTTCTGGCGTTTCCTGCACTTTGGGCGTCCGCTGGGCCAGTCGGGGTGAGCCAGGAGTCCAATGGTGGCCTGTTGATCACCATCACGCCTATTTGCAAGAGTGAAACCAATATGACGCGCCCCAAGCGCCCGATTCCCGATGAAAGCACGGTTGTCCTGAGACGGCGCATGAGCATGCTGCTTTGGCGTGCTGTGGCCGTTGTGGCGACGGGGCTTGCCATTGTGGGCGCTGTTTTGCCTGTGGTGCCTACGGTACCGTTCCTGTTGGTGGCAGCCTGGGCGGCGGGTAAAGGCTGGCCAGCGTTTGAGCTTTGGCTGCTCCGACACGAGCAATTTGGCCCCCCGATTCAGCGCTGGCGTGAAAGCGGGGCGGTTTCGCGGCGCGCCAAATGGCTCAGCACCTCAATGATGGCCTGCAGTGCCGTGGGCATGCAGTTCTTGAGCACTGTTCCCTTGTGGCTGCGCATAGGCACGCCAGTCGTCATGGCCAGTGTCGCTCTATGGCTGTGGATGCGTCCAGAAGAATGAGCCACGGCCAAGCATGGCCAGCTCAAGGCACATCACATCCAGATGGGCTCGGCTTGAGCGCGCCCCACCTTACCCCCCAACGGCTTTCAGTTAAGAGCTTCAGAAAGAACTTCATGCGCCGACTTATTTTTACCTGCCTTTCGCTCTTTGCCATAGGCTCTGTTCAAGCCGAGGAAATCGGATCCGTGGACACGGTATTCAAGTTCATTGGGCCGGACCACAAGATCGTGGTGGACGCCTACGATGACCCGGGCGTCAAGGGCGTGACATGCTACATATCGCGTGCCAAGACGGGGGGCGTGAAGGGTGCTTTCGGACTGGCGGAAGACAAGTCTGAAGCTTCCATCGCGTGCAGGCAGATCGGCCCCATCTCCATCGCCAAACCCCTCAAGCCTCAAGAAGAAATTTTCAGCGAGCGCACCAGCCTGATTTTCAAGCGGCTGCGAATCGTGCGCATGGTGGACGCCAAACGGCATTCCCTGGTGTACCTGACTTACTCTGACAGAGTGGTGGAAGGATCTCCCCAGAACTCGGTTTCGGTGGTCGCTGTGGATGCAGCCACAGCCATTCCCGTTAAGTAAGCAGTCTGAAATAAGTCCGCACTCACATTGGCCGCCCATGTCTCATTTCGCTTTCAGTCCCGCCGCCGACCGCAATAAGCAGCCCATCCTCGACGTGCTGTGCCAGATCCTTCCCGAACGCGGCACCGCACTGGAAATTGCCTCGGGCACAGGTCAGCATGTGGCCTGGTTTGCGGCCCATCTTCCGCAATGGGTTTGGCAGCCCAGCGACGCAGAATCCGGGGCACTGCCCGATATTGCGGCCTACGCGGCACACGACGGTTTGGCCAACGTGCGCCCACCGGTGTTGCTGGACGTGATGGCTGCGCAGTGGCTGCCCGCAGAGTCCATGTTTGACCTGGTGTACTGCGCCAACATGCTGCACATCTCTCCCTGGCCCACCTGTGCGGCTCTGATGTCAGGCAGCGCGCGCCACTTGGCAGCCGGTGGTCTCTTGGTGACCTATGGGCCGTACCTGGAGTCTGACGTGGTCACCTCTGCTGGCAATCTGGCTTTTGACCAGAGCCTGCGGTCACGCAACCCTGCCTGGGGTATCCGGCAACTTGCCGATGTGCAGGAAGTGGCTGCCGCCGCCGGTTTGCAACTGGCCGCCCGGCACACTATGCCTGCCAACAATCTGCTGCTGGTGTGGGAGCGCGTGAGCCGGAAAATAGAGCGATGAGAAAGAGCGAAGGGCGCCAGTGCGCCCTTCCAAGGTGATGCTTGCTCCGTGAGGGGCTTTGCAGAGGCTCCCTCGAGATGAGCGGGCGGTTGTGGAAGAACTGAGAGCGGAATATCCACCCCAGCCTTCAGTTCATCCACGCCACTCCCAAGCTCAATACCCCAGGGTTTTGCCGTCAGGGTTGCGAGGGTCCGAATAGCCCCAGAACTCACCGTTCTGGATCTGGATCGTCTGAGTACGGCCCATGGAGGCTTTGACTGCGACGTTCTGGCCGCGTTGCTTCAAAATCGCCAGGGAGTCGGGTGAAAAGCCCTTCTCCACCCGCAGTTCATCGGGGGTCCACTGGTGGTGGAAACGCAGGGCAGAGGCGCCTTCGGCGGGGTTCATGCCGAAATCAATGCCGTTGACCACTTGCTGCAGCACGGTGGTGATGATGCGTGCGCCGCCGGGGCTGCCCGTGACCATCCAGGGCTTGCCGTCCTTGAGCACAAACGTGGGCGTCATGGAGGACAGCGGACGCTTCTTGGGGCCTACCGCATTGGCATCACCGCCCACCAGGCCATAGGCGTTGGGTACCCCGGGCTTGGCTGAGAAGTCATCCATCTCGTTGTTCATCATGATGCCGGTGCCAGGCGCAACGATGCCCGAACCAAAATTGGTGTTGAGCGTATAAGTCACCGCAACGATGTTGCCGGCCTTGTCCATCACCGAATAGTGGGTGGTCTGATCACTTTCGTAGGGCTGCGGCTTTCCAGGTTTGATCTCTTTGGCCGGGCGAGCGCGGTTCGGATCAATCGACTTGGCAAGTTCATCCGCGTACTTCTTGGACGTCAGTCCCTTCAGCGGGATTTTCACGAAATCAGGGTCACCCAGGTATTCGCTGCGATCCGCGTAGGCCAGCTTCATGGCCTCGGCCATGTGGTGCACGGTTTGAGCGCTGTTGTGTCCCCAATCCTTGATCGGCCAGCGCTCCATCATGTTGAGGATCTGAACCAGGTGGGCACCCCCGGACGAGGGTGGGGGCATGGTGACGATCTGGTAGCCGCGGTAATTGCCCCGAACGGGCTCACGCTCCACCACCTTGTATTCGCGCAAGTCCTGGGCCGTGATGGGGCCTTTGTTTTTTTCCATATCGGCGACGATCTTGCGTGCGATATCGCCTTCATAGAAAGCCTTGGCACCGTCGCGTGCAATCAGGCGCATCGACCTGCCCAGGTCCTTGTTGATCAGCATGTCGCCGGGCTTCAGAGGGGCGCCGTTCTTCCAGTAGATGGCTTTGGTGGCTTCCCACTTGCCCATGTTCTTGGTTTCCTGGCGCAGCACCTTGGCCAGGGTTTCGCTCACCGGAAAGCCTTTTTCAGCCAATGCAATCGATGGCTGAATCAGCTTGGACAAGGGCTGTGTTCCCCATTTTTGCGCCGCATGCGCCATGCCTGCCACGGTGCCAGGCACGCCGATCGCAGAGTGCGTAAAGAGCGACTTGCCGTCGATGACGTTGCCCTTTTCATCCAGGTACATATTGCGGGTGGCGGCGATGGGCGCGATCTCACGGAAGTCGAGCGCGATGTCCTTGCCGGTCTTGGCGTCGTGGACCATCATGAAACCACCGCCGCCCAGATTTCCCGCGTTGGGCAGAGCCACGGCCAGTGCGAAGCCCATCGCCACCGCGGCGTCCACGGCGTTGCCGCCCGACTTCAGGACGTTCAGGCCAATCTGCGATGCCAATTCCTGTTCGCTTGCGACCATGCCGTTTCTAGCCACCACGGGATGGAAGACGTCCATGTCGAAGTCGTAGGCTGCTGCTGCCGCTTGAGTGGCGGAAGGAGCAGCTGCGGGAGCGCTGGTGACGGCAGCATTCGGCTGGGTTGTCGTCTGGGCTACGGGTTGATTGGCTGCCGGCGGCGCATTCGCGGTGCTGCACGCCGTGAGCACGGCCAACGCAATACCGCTGATAAGCAGTCGGTAACGGTAATCTTGTTTTCCTGCGAGCATGTATGTCTCCTTTTATTTACCAGGCCACTGTTTATCGGCACCCTCAGCTCAGCCTGGCGATCAATAGGCTGCCCGCGGGCGATCGTGCAGTCAGTATAGAGCGGTCATGGTGGTGTGCACGCGTCCGCTTCAGCATGGGATCAGGTGTCGTCATTCGACGATGAGGCCCTTCAATCGGGGGTCATCCTCGGGATAGCGCAGATTCAGCGATGCCAGGCGGTCACGCACGAGGGTAGCGATCATCAGGTTCCGATGCGTCTTGCTGTCTGCAGGGACAACGATCCAGGGAGCGTGCTCCGTGGAAGTTGCTTTCAGCAAAGCGTCGTAGGCCCGGTCATAGTCTTTCCATTGCTTGCGTACCTCCAGGTCGCCCAGGTCGAATTTCCAGCGTTTGGCCGGATCATCCAGGCGTTCCTGCAATCGCTCGCGCTGCTCTTCGGGACTGATGTGGAGCATGAACTTCAGGATGACGGTACCTGTCTCGGTCAACATGCGCTCGAAGTCGTTGATCTGTGCATAGCGCTGCGCGGTCTGCGATGCATCTATCCAGCCATTGACCACAGGCACCAGCACATCTTCGTAATGGCTTCGGTTGAACACCATGACTTCACCGCTGGCCGGGACATGCTGGTGGATGCGCCACAGATAGTCGTATGCCCTTTCGTTCTCGCTCGGTGCTTTCCATCCCACGCAGCGCACGCCCAGCGGGCTGGTCTCCTTGAAGACGGCGCGTACCGTGCCGTCTTTGCCCGAGGTGTCCAGACCCTGCAGCACTATGAGCAGCTTGTACCGCCGGTCTGCGTAGAACAGGTTTTGCAACACATCAATCTCGGTGGCCAAGGTCTGGACCGCCGCTCGGTCAGTATTTTTGTCACCAATTGAAAAGGGTTTTGCGTTTGGCTTGCAATCTTTCAAATCGAATGATTTGGTTTGGTTGGGGCACAGGCCTGCCAAACGGGCATCGACATCATTTTTGCTGCCATTTTTTTTGCTTGCCATGCAGGGGCTCCAAAACGTAAATTCGACCACATCACCTGCCAGAATGGCTGGCCGGCCCCTCTTTGTACAACAGACATGACAATGAGCCTATGAATCCGACTCAACTCTTCGACCCTGCCTCCAGCACGTACACCTACTTGCTCTATGACGAGCAATCGCGAGAGGCGCTGATGATCGACCCTGTAGCAGAGCAAATCGAGCGCGACATGGCCGTGATCTCGCAGCTGGGGCTGACCTTGCGCTGGGCGGTGGAAACCCACGCCCACGCCGATCACGTCACCAGCGCAGCCAGATTGGCAGAGTTGACAGGAGCCCGCCTTGCGGCACCGTCCGGATGTGACATCGGTACCGCGTCGACGCAGCTTGCCGACGGAGACGAGCTGGCTTTCGGAGCCGAGCGAGTGCGTGTGCTTCACACGCCGGGGCACACCGCCGGCAGTGTTTGCTATTACTGGCAGCGTGCCAGCGCCGGCCAGGGTGAACTGGCGTCAACCAGTTCGAGCCCGGCCGCCAAGTTTGCTTCTGAGAGCCGTCAGGAGTCCCGGCACGACACCCATCACGTGTTTACAGGCGATACCCTGTTGATCGGCGGCTGTGGCCGCACTGATTTTCAATCCGGCGATCCCGCGCTGCTTTACCGAAGCCTCACGGAAGTGCTATTTAAGTTGCCCGACACCACCATCGTCTGGCCAGGACACGACTACAAGGAGCGCACTCAGTCGACCATCGCACTGGAAAAATCCACCAATCCGCGCATTGCGGGAAAGACTCTGGATGAATTCGTGGCGCTGATGAACAACCTCAATTTGCCACCGCCAAAGCGATTGGAAGAAGCCGTGCCCGCCAATCAGCGCTCCGGGTTGCCGCAGGACGCGGGCCACCACACCTCCACCGTCGCGGAAGGCTATGCAGGCGACATAACGCCGCAGAAAGCTTATGAATGGATGATCAGTGGCCAAGCAGTACTGGTCGACGTGCGGACAGATGCCGAACGTGAGTGGGTCGGCTTTGTACCGGGCGCGGTGGCCGTCGCGTGGAAGCAGTGGCCCGGCATGGCCCTCAATGCGGATTTCGATCAGGCCATCCGAAGCGCTGCGCAAGGAAAGGCGCTGGCCTTGCTATGCCGCAGTGGCGTGCGCTCTGTGGCCGCAGCCAAACGCGCAAGCGAGCTTGGTCTGACGGCCTACAACATCCTGGGAGGCTTTGAGGGCGACCCTGATGACCAGGCGCACCGGGGGCACAAGAATGGTTGGCGCCACGCCGGCCTACCCTGGAAACAGAACTAGGGCGTCTTCACACTAAATTCGCCCCCGCGCCGGGGCGGCGACGCTCCTGGCGCCACCATAGAGACGGCGCAATGCGTGCCGTCCCTGATTTACACCCGCCCTACCAAGCGTGTTGTTTGTCGTCAGGGAAGCTGCCTTCCTTGACTGCGGCGACATAGGCTGCGAATGCGCCCTCTATGCTGGTAGCGCCGTCCATGAAGTTGCGGACGAACTTCGCCATGCGGCCAAGGTTCATGCCCAGCATGTCATGCATGACCAGAACTTGACCCGCTGTTCCGCTGCCTGCGCCAATACCGATGGTGGCGCAGGTCTTGAGTTCCTGGGTAATGCTGCTGGCCAACTCGGCTGGCACCATCTCCAGTACCAGCAGTGACGCGCCTGCAGCCTCCAGGGCCAGCGCATCTGTTTTCATCTGACGTGCTTCTTCGGGCAGACGTCCTTGCACTTTGTAGCCACCTAGCGCTGCGACCGTCTGGGGCGTCAAGCCCAGATGGGCGCAGACAGGAATACCGCGTTCAGTCAGAAACGCCACGATCTCCACGGTCCAGCCGCCACCTTCGAGTTTGATCATCTGCGCGCCGGCCTGCATGAGGACCACGGCAGAGGCAAAGGCCTGTTCGCGTGACTGGTGAAAGCTTCCGTAAGGCAAGTCTGCAATGAGCAGCGCGCTGCTCGCATGGCGCTCAAGCCCCTGGGCCACGCATTGGGTGTGGTATCTCATCTCCTCCAGCGTGACGCTGACGGTGGAGCTTCGGCCTTGACAAACCATGCCCAAAGAATCTCCTACCAGGACGCAATCAACGCCTGCGGCATCTGCGAAAGCTGCAAAGGTGGCGTCATAGGCCGTCAGTACCGCAATCTTTTCACCTTCAGCACGCATTTGAGCCAGACGAGTGACCGTGACCTTCTTGCGTTTGGGTTCCCCGTTGGGGCGGTTTCCTCCGTAAGGCGTAACTGCAGGGGCACCTGACTTTGGCGCCGTTTCTCTGTCTGACATTTTTGAATGATCCAAAGAAAAAGATGAATGGTCCCCAGTCCATTGGGGGCGAGCGGTGAAGTCATCCCGAGGGTGCGAGTATGCAGTCCCAGGTGCACATGGCGCTGCCAGTGGCCAAAAAAAACGGCGCCCTAAGGCGCCGCGGCTTGGATCGTCGTGACGATCAGAGCGCAGGAATGCGCAGCTTCTGTCCTGGGTAGATCTTGTTGGGATCGCTCAGCATAGGCTTGTTGGCCTCGAAGATGGTGTTGTATTTGTTGGCGTCCCCGTAATATTTTTTGGAGATAGCCGACAGCGTGTCACCACTCACCACGTCGTGGTATTGCGAGGCAGTGCCTGCGGGATACTGGAGATTGTTGTCCACACCGCTCACGCTGGCTACGTTGCCAGCCGACAGACCGGCCTTTTCCGCAGCTTCTTGAGTAGGTGCATTGCCGCTGAGAGCGACTTTGCCCGTGGCGCCATCGAAAGTCACCGCCAAACCTGTAATACCGAGGTTCTGCTTTTCAATATAGGACTTGATGGCGTCTGCCGCCTTGGCATTCAAGTCAGCCAGGTTAGGGGCACTGGAGGCTGCTGCAGCTTCCACTTCCTTGGCGCCAAAAAGCTTCTCGCCGGCTTCCTTGATGAAACTGAACAAACCCATGTGATTTCTCCTTGCGTTGGTAGTTGTGATGTAAAGAAGCCACTTTAACCGCTGAATAAGACATCTGACTAGTGCTATGGAGATATGCGGCGTAGGACAAAGCCGTTATATTGCCGTTCCATGACATTTCTGGCAATCGATGTCGGCAATACGCGACTTAAGTGGACCTTCTATGAGCAAGCATTGCCCGGCGCCGCTGTGGTGGCATCGGGGGCTGAGTTCCTGGAGCAGATAGACCGTCTGGCTGAAGGCGCATGGGCAGACCTGCCTGAGCCGTCTTCCATGCTGGGCTGCATTGTGGCGGGACAGGCCGTCAAGCACCGTGTCCAGGAACAGATGGAAATCTGGAATGTCGAGCCTCGCTGGGTAGTGGCCAGCAATGCCGAGGCTGGACTGACCAACGGCTATGACTTTCCCTCAAGGCTGGGGGCGGATCGCTGGGTGGCCATGATAGGGGCCTATCACCGGATGTTGGCCGAAGGCCCCGCGCGGCCCATGGTCGTCGTGATGGTGGGTACGGCAGTCACCGTGGAAGCCATAGACGCCTCAGGCCGCTTTCTGGGGGGCTTGATCCTGCCCGGTCACGGCATCATGCTGCGCGCGCTGGAATCAGGCACTGCTGGCCTTCATGTGCCAACGGGCGACGTCTGCGAGTTTCCTACCAACACGAGTGACGGCCTCACCAGTGGGGGGACCTACGCGATTGCCGGCGCTTGCGAGCGCATGGCCCAGCATGTGCGCGAGCACTGCGGCGCAGAGCCCGTCTGCATCATGACGGGCGGTGCAGGGTGGAAGATGTTGCCCAGCATGGGCAGACCCTTCGAACTGGTGGAGAGCTTGATATTCGACGGTCTGCTTGTGATTGCCAAGGAGCGAGAAGTGCTCATGGGGCAATTGAAGGCCTGAATTTCTGAAGGGCTGAGTTCCGAGGGCCTGATTTTTGTGCGGCTGCGTACCAAATCGCCAGCCCTAGGGCGTGTCATCAATTAAACCCCCACGCGTTGCCAAGCCAGGGGGTGCCAGGCTAGGCGTGGCGAGCGCCGTGTACTACTGTACACAAGCGAGCCACAACAACGCATGGCGCTCCCTGGCTTGGCAACCCTTCGGGCTGGCTCGCCATGCGGCGTCTACTTTGTCGGCAGCCTTGGCCGTAGATCACTACGGCCTGGGCCTGCCTTCGCGTATCCATCCTCAGGGCGAATCAGCGCGTGGGGGGTTAATTGATGACACGCCCTAGGGGTGAGAAGTCGAGTGCTTTCTCACTCTACCTTCACGCCGCCTTTCTCAATCACGGTCCTCCAGCGCACGATCTCGCTGCTGATCAGTTTGGAAAACACCTCCGGAGGATTGGGCGTGGCTTCAGCGCCTTCGCCAGACAAGCGACCGCTGATTTCTGGTGAAGACAGCGATTGATTGATTTGGGTATTGAGCTTGGTGATGATTTCCTTGGGCGTACTGGACGGTGCCACAACGCCGTACCACTGATCCGCCGCAAACCCCGGGTATCCGCTCTCTGCCACCGTCGGAAGATCCGGCGCGGCTTTCACTCGATTGGGTGAAGACACGGCAATCGCGCGCAACTGTCCGGCCTTGACCTGTGTCATGACGGCGGGAAGTCCGGTGAACATGAGTTGTATTTGCCCGGCCACCAGATCCGTCACCGCTGGCGCCGTGCCCTTGTAGGGGACGTGCTGCATCTGCGTGCCAGACTGGAGCTTCAAATACTCGGTGGCGATGTGCGCGGCGCTGCCATTGCCGCCAGAGCCATAGTTGATCTTGTTGGGGTTGGCCTTGGCATAGGCAATCAGTTCCTGCACGTTTTTGGCGGGTACAGAAGGGTGGATCACCAGCACATTGGGCACCCGTGCCACCCAGGCGACGGCCGCAAACGCCGTGACGGGGTTGTAGGGCAGCTTGGGGTAGAGCGACGGGGTGACCGCCAAGGTGCCTATGTGACCCATTAGCAGCGTGTAGCCATCTCCGGCAGCCTTGGCGACTCTGTCCGCGCCAATCGAGCCGCCAGCGCCGGGGACGTTTTCGATCACCACCGGCTGATTCCACGCCTGTGTCAATTGCAGTCCAATGGTGCGCCCCAGAATGTCCGTGGAGCCGCCAGGCGTGAAGGGGACAACCAGACGAATCGCTTTGTTGGGGTAGGTCTTGCTGTCCTGGGCGCGAGCGCTCAGAAAAGGGGTTGCCAGTACGCTGGCCGCAGCGGCCGCGATGAGCCTGCGACGGCGGGTGTCCATGCCGGCGCCGACTGGAATGGATGACTCTAGAGTCTGATGCATGTCTTGTCTCCTTGGATAGTTTGTTCTCATGGCAAAAGCGGCTGACTGCGCGAGCCGGCCGCCCAAAGCTTCGCCGGATGTTCAACCCGGCTGCGGTTGGCGCCTTGATTGCAGCTCGTCAGAACCTCACACGGAGGTGAATTTACTGTGAACACGCCTAGCCATGCTTTTCATTGCGCTGCAAAAGCAGTCGGTCTGCATACTCCTGCCAGGGTGAGGTGCCAGTCAAGCCGTGGAAAACCCCGTCTCGCGCTAGAGAGGCTACCCAGTCCTGCTTTTCGGCGATGGCGCTGGTCATGATGGACTCGAAGCCTGCTTCCTTCACGGTATTGGCTGATTCACGCATTTCTTCCGCGCGCCGCTTTCCGTGCTGCACGACCCTGCTGAAGAAGTAAGCGCCTTGTCGGCTCCAGTCGATCTGCGGAAAGGTTTCCTGCAAAGTCGGCAACACGTGGTCTTCCACGCCGTAGGCGCGGGCATTTGTATAGGCCTCAATCACCAAGGCTTCCAAGCCTTTGATCATGATGCTGCGGCTCATCTTGATGGCAGAGGCCACGCCCAGCTTTTCTGAGACAGCCTTGGCGTTCATGGACCAGGCGTTCAGTGTAATCGCCAGTTCTGAGGCCTGTGCGCCGCCCAGCAGCATGGGCACTGCAATCCCATAGGGCGGAACAGACGTCATCACTCCCGCTTCGACATACTGGCCACCGGCGGCTTCTATCGCCGCCGCCGCACGCTGCTTGGTACCGGGGGAGGCTGAGTTGAGATCCAGAAAAATGCTCCCGGGCCGCACATGCCGTGCAGCTTCTTGCGCCACTGCCAGGGTGTTGGACGCAGTGACTGCGGAAATCAGCAGCGTGGAGTCGGCGCACAGGCTGGCCATGCCGTTGGTGGGCGTGATGCCATCAGCGGCCGCTGCGGCGCGAGCCGCTTCGCTTCCCAATCCTTCAAACTTCAGATCCCAGGCTCGTACGGCTCCAACACCGTCCTTGTCTTTCAATCCCCGGCCAAAGGTACTGCCGACTTCGCCAAATCCGATGATCCCAAGGCTGATGGTGGCCATGAGTTGCTCCTTTATGAGAATTAAGAATATTTGGAAGTGGCCCAGCTGAGGAGACCAGGCGCACCTTTTATGCTTGTCCATTGTTGTGAAACCAGACGGACTCAAGGTTGCTTTGTGAGGTGTGAACTGTTCGAATCTGTTCATGGGTGTGGTGAAATGCGGCCATGATTGCGTTGCGTCATATTCGAACTTTGAGCGTGGTGGCCCGTACGGGCGGCGTGCGCTTGTCCTCGGAATCATTGAGGCGTGCCCCTTCTGCCGTCAGCCGTGCAGTGGCATTGCTGGAGGACACGCTAGGCATGCCTCTGTTCGAACGCAAAGGGCGAGGCATGTTGCCTACCCCCGCCGGCGCTCTGGTTCTGGCGCGCTTCGACCGCGTCCGGGAAGAGCTATCCGCCGTGCTGGAAGAGGCTGCCGGCGGTATCAAGGCGCAGGCCTTGCCCGCCGCTGCCGCCGATGTCCTGTATGACGAGCGCCGCTTGCAAGCTGCCTCGTTGCTGGCCGAGCTGCACCATATGCCTTCAGTAGGCCGACGCCTCGGCGTGTCGCCATCGGCCGTGAGCAGCGCTCTGGCGCGATTGGAAGGGGCGCTGCGGCAAAAGCTGTTCCTGCGTACGGCGAGTGGGCTCATGCCGACGGATGCAGGTGCGCGTTGGACTTTGCGCTTTGATCGCGCGCTGGCAGAGCTCAGGTATTTGGAGGAGGACATCTCTGCGGCTCGTGGAAGCCTGCGAGGCTTGATCACGGTGGGGACGCTTCCGCTGGCTCGCACCAGAGTGCTTCCCCGGGCTATCGTGGCTTTGCGGCAGTCGCATCCAGGCTTGCGGATCCACTCGCTGGAAAGCCCTTATGAAGAGCTTCACGCCGGACTGATGAGAGGCAAGGTCGATTTCATCATCGGCGCTCTGCGCCCTGAAGTGGACCCTTCGCTGAGTTCCGAGACCTTGTTCGAAGATGAGCTGGGCGTCATGGCGGCGGCTACGCATCCGTTGGCGCGAAAGAGCAAGGTCGGCTTCAGCGATCTCCGAGGCCAGTCCTGGGTCCTTTCGCGGCCTGGCACACCACTGCGGGTGTCGCTCGACCAATTTTTCACAGCCCATGGTGAGGCCGCTCTGGTGCCTGCAGTGGAAACCGGCGACCTGGCGCTGGTGCGGGGCATGTTGATGGACGGCGGAATGCTCACGGTCCTTTCTACTCATCAGCTCCGCTACGAGGTGGATGCAGAACAAGTGCGGGTCCTGCCCTTTGCCATGGATGGCCTGCGCCGTCATATTGGTCTGGTGACCCGTGCCGGAGCCAAGTTGCCCCCGGGAACGCTGGCTCTTATGCAAGAAATTAGATCCCCTGAATAACGAAGCCCCCCTGCGTCGCTGCGCGCCTTCCCCTAGCCGGGCGCCCCCTGAGGGGGGACGCAACCAGCGGCCTGGCAAAGCCAGCTCCGCGGCTACTCACGAATGGCCTGCTCCGCGGCCTTTTGATTTGGGGCCCTCTCCCGGGCGGGGGAGAGGGCGTTCTAGACCGTCGCTTGCGACTGATCCGTGTAGGGCCGAGCGAAGCAATGGCCCGAGTGGGTGTCCCACCCCTTTGGCCGTGCCGAGGAGCGCAAAGCGAGGGGCGGGCAAGAGCACTGCAAGATGCTCTTGCTTCGTGAACTAGCTTGCTGCGGATGTCTGAGCGGCGTGAACGAAGTGAACAAAGCGAGTTCCGCAGCGTCGCCGCTCGATTGAGCACCGGAGGTTGCCCGTAGCGAAGCGAAGGGTCGCGGCCGGCATAGGCACGGACAGTGGGGCCGCCTTTTCTTGCGCCAGGTTCTTTGGGCCGGCCATCCGGTGGCGGAGCACCGGATCGCCGGCCGAAAGAAGGTAGCTGCGCTGCCGGGCGCACTCCCCGGCCTCCGACCTCGATGCAAACGCAGAAGGTAATTAATCACCGCAGCGATTCAATCAACCGCTGCTTGCCCTCACCGGTTGGCCGGCCCCGCCCCGCCCTCTCCCTAGAGGGAGAGGGGGAAAGAAAGGGAGAGGGAGGAAACCTCATCACCAACCCCCTAACCCCCTAAACTCTGAAACATAACCTGCCGCGTCTGACTGACCACCTGTCCTTTCCACGAATCAGCATCTGGATAAAACGCGCGCTTGAGACCCGCCTGGATCTGTGCCGCCATGTCAACGGGCGCCATCGGGTGCAAGGCCAACCAATGATCAGCGCGAAGAGCCTGCAGGACTTCTCCAGAGGAGCCCGTGCCGAACTTGAGCATCATCTCCGTGCACTCGGCCTGCGGAGCCGCTTCCTTCAGGCAGGACCACATGGTGGCGGTGGGCGATGCCCCAGGAGACGCACTGTCATGAAGGGCTCTTACCCCCTCTCCCCACCACTGGCGAGCCCGAGCGAGGCCCTCCGCATCCTCACGCCCCACGTAGAGCCGCTCAGTCTCCCCAGCCGCCCCCTCGCCGGTGTGCAGGTCCAACCAGGTGATCTGATCGACTTGGCCGACATAGCGGTCCAACAACTGGCGCAAGGTACGGTGGCTCCAGGTGGGCTGCTGGCCACCGTAGAACATACCGTCCGGGAATTCATACTGTCCGGCGCAGAGGGCGGCCAGCCAGGCATCGCCATCGCGTGAACCGGCCAAGGCTTTCAAAGCCGCTCGATTGGCGTCATCGGGTGGCCAGGCCTCCGGAAGCAACAATGAATGCGCACTTCGATAGTCCAGGTTGGGTGGCAGCGGCTTGGTGAAATCCACGAAGTTGCGGTTTAAAACCGCGTTTTCCTGTGTCACACACCGCAGGTGAGAAAACCCATACGGATTGAGCGCGTGCAGGTACAGCACGGCCATACCCGCTGAGCGAGCTTTCTCTCTCCATTCACTATCGTGCAAAGCGAATACCTGCACGCCTGAACCGCCAAACCCATCGACTCCGCAGCGACCACTGCTGACGATCAGCAGGCGCCTGCTTTGCGGGTCGCCATCCAGCGCCACATCAAGCGCCAGTGCCTCCCCCTCTTGCCCTGCAAGGGGGTGATTGAACGATTCAATTCGGGCGCTTGCAGTGGCGGCCGCCTCTAGAAACTTGACGCGGGCCCTTGCATAACTGGCCGCGAAAGCGTCCGCGATGGGGATCACACCACACCCGCCGGCATTGGCCGGTCCTTGGGGGGCTGGTGCGCCAGCCACGCCTGGGCGAGCTTGATCCAATAGGAGCCGCCCAAAGGAATCAGCTCGTCGTTGAAATCGTAGTGGGGGTTGTGCAGGACGCAGGGGCCGGCGTCATGTCCGCCACCCTCATACTTGCCTCGGTGCGCACCGTCGCCATTGGCTATAAAGCAGTAGGCGCCGGGGCGTGCTTGCAGCATGTAGGCAAAGTCTTCAGCACCCATGGTCGGCTCTTGAGCAAGGGCTTTGTCGGCGCCCACAATGTCCGTCATGACGCGCCGGGCAAAGTCAGCTTCATAAGCTGTGTTGACCGTGGGCGGGTAATTGCGCGTAAAGCTGAAATCGCACTGCGCGCCAAACGCCGTGCTGATGCCCTCTGCCACCTCCCGCATGCGCCGCTCGATCAGATCCAATACTTCAGTGGTAAATGTGCGTACCGTACCCTGGATTTCGCAGGAATCAGGAATCACATTGGTGGCTTCTCCTGCATGGATCATGGTCACCGAAATCACGCCTGCATCGACAGGCTTCTTGTTGCGCGTGAGAATGGTCTGAAAGCCCTGCACCATCTGGCATGCGATGGGCACGGGATCAATCCCCGTGTTCGGCATGGCCGCATGTCCACCCTTGCCCGTCACGATGATCTTGAACTCGTTGGTAGAGGCCATCACAGGCCCGCTGCTGACGGCAAAGGTGCCGACGGGCATACCCGGCCAGTTATGCATGCCGAATACCGCCTCTACAGGGAATTTTTCGAACAGTCCATCCTTGATCATTTCGCGAGCACCTCCGCCGCCTTCCTCAGCGGGCTGGAAAATCAGGTAGACCGTGCCTTCGAAATCCCGGTGCTGGGACAGGTGCTGCGCTGCGGCCAGCAGCATGGCGGTATGGCCATCGTGGCCGCAGGCATGCATCTTGCCCTGGTGGCGGCTCGCGTGCGCAAACGTGTTGAATTCCGTCATGGGCAAGGCGTCCATGTCAGCACGCAGGCCAATGGCGCGGCCATTTTTGCCGCCATCTCGCCCGTGGACTATGCCGACCACTCCGGTGGTGCCCATGCCCCTGTGAACAGGAATGCCCCATTCAGTGAGCTTCTGAGCCACCAGATCGGCGGTGCGCACTTCTTCGAAGCACAGCTCCGGATGGGCATGGATGTCACGCCGGATGGCTGCAATACCGGCGGATTGGGCGAGGACGGCGTCGATGAGATTCATAGGTGGCAGTCTAGCCCGTATGGATGGATTTGGCATCAGGGTCAATCATGAAACCATGCAGGGGATAATGCCCTGGCAACCCTTTTTGCTCAAACTTCCCGGCCATGGCGACTCCTGAAATCGAAGCATCGGACAGCCGCGCTCGTGGGCCCCAACAGGTGAAACGGGCGTTCGTCCTGCTCGCGGCCCTGGTGCTGGCGGGCTGCTCGTCTGTGTCTTACTACGCACAGTCCATTCAGGGGCATCTGTCTCTCATGCATGCGGCCCGGCCCCTGGATGATTGGCTCTCGGACCCGGCCACACCTGCCGAGCTCCGTCCGCGGCTTGAGCTGGCTCGGCGCATGAGGTCCTTCGCCTCCAGTGAGCTGGCGTTGCCTGACAACGCCAGCTACCACCGTTATGCCGATCTGAAGCGCAGTGCAGCGGTTTGGAGCGTCGCTGCGGCGCCAGCCGATTCATTGATCCTCAAAACCTGGTGTTTTCCGTTTGTGGGTTGCGTCGGGTACAGAGGCTATTACGACGAAGCGGAGGCACGTCAATTGGGAGACCGGCTTCGCCAGCAGGACGGGCTGGAAGTAGCCGTTTACGGCGTGCCCGCCTATTCCACGCTCGGTTGGCTCAATTGGATGGGCGGCGACCCTCTACTGTCGACATTTATTCGTTACCCTGAGGGTGAATTGGCGCGCATGATCTTTCATGAACTGGCGCATCAGGTGGTCTATGTCGATGACGACACCATGTTCAACGAATCGTATGCCACGGCTGTCGAAAGGCTGGGCGTGGCCCGATGGCTGGTCACGCAGGCCAGTGAGACGGCGCAGCGCGATTACGCGGCCTTCAACGATCGCCGCCGCGCGTTTCGGGCGCTGACCCTCCAGACACGTGGAGAACTTGAGAAAGCATTTGAGAGAAGGTCTGCGTCGGCAGAAGGCGCTGACGACTCACTGGCGCTGGCAATGACCGCCAAGAACGAAGCCATGCTGCGCTTTCGTGATCGCTATGCGCAGCTGAAGCAGGAGTGGGAAGCGGCCGGTACTCCCTTCAGCGGCTACGACCGCTGGGTGGAGCAGGCTAACAACGCCAGCTTTGGCTTGCAGGCGATCTATGACGAATTAGTACCGGGTTTTGAAGCCTTGTTTGCGCAGGGCGGGGGCGACTGGCCACGGTTTCATGCTGCTGTGGCGGAGCTGGCCGCTCAACCCAAGCAAGAGCGGCGTCGCAGGCTGAAGGAACTTGTGCGTTGATGTCAGGACACTTAACGCGCAAGGCCCCACGCTCAGACCTATATTCAGGCTTGGCGCAACTCTTCTATCAGATCAATGTACTGCTGCATGGCGTCATCAGCAGAGGTGTCTTCCAGTTTTTTCCATGCATCCCACTTGGCGCGCGCAACCAAGTCGGAAAAGCCTGGTTTGGCTTCTTCATTGTCACCCTGGCTGGCTTGTTTGTAGAGCGCATATATCCGCAGCAAGGTGACATTGTCAGGGCGGGAACTCAGCGTCTTGGAGTTGGCAACGGCTTCTTCGAAGCGGGCTTTGAGATCTGACATGTTGGCTTGTTCAATGAATTCCTAAGGACGTCAATATACGCGAGGCCAGCCATCGCGCATTCATCCAAAACCCGCCCTAGAGGGCAAGTCCCGCGCGCGCCAGATCCACCCAAAGGCGCTCGACCGCGTCGCGTGGTGGTGTGCTCGCAGCTTGCTCATACAGCCGCGTCGCTTCTGGCAGCTGAGCTTCGCCTTCCATGGCAACCAGGGCGTCCGCATAGCTGACCATGACGGCGGCTGAGTCAGGGGCAAGCCGCATGGCTTCGCGAAAATGTGCGCGAGAGACTTCCGCTTTGGCCCCATAGGTCATGGCACCGATCAGGGCGCCGACCTTCTCGATGACCTCCGCATGGAACATACCCAACGTGACGTGCGCATAGACATGGTTCGGCGCGAGAGTCAGGGTTTTCTGGAGCGCCGTGAGAATCTGTGCGCCCAGGCCTTGTGCAAGCGCGCGCGCCACATGGATGCCTTGGCTGTACCGGGTAAGCGCGTAGCCTTGCCAAAACCAGGCATTGGGGTTGTGGGGTTCTTCGATCGCGTGAGCGTGAGCACGCGCGTGGATGCGTTGGAACAGATCCAGGCGCGCCTTCTCTCGCGGCTCTATCAAGGTGGCATACGCGGAGGCAGCGCGATTGGCGAGCGATATGCCGCCGAGCCCTGCCGACAGGCCTGCAAGTTCTGCTTTCTCGAAATCGCCTGTGTGCAGCAAGGCCCAGCCCTGTAGAACTTCCGGTTGCAGGGGCAGGGGCTCGCAATCGAGCACATGCAGGCGCTGCCACTGCGCGGGCAGTGTGCTGCCATCGAAGAATTGGTCGCATGCGTGGGATGGTAGGGCTGTCATGTCTCAGATGTCTTTTGCATCATAGGCAGAAATTAGGGCCAACAAATGGGCGCGTGCATCCTCTTGCAAGTACGGTGCCAACATGCTCATGACGTGGTGCGCGCCGCGCAGCAAAGCGTCCTGGGCATTGGCGGGCTCCATGGCGTTACGAGGGTTGAGCACGTATTCATAGCTCAGCCAATACGTCAGAACCACCACCATGGTGGCCGCCGCGGCGTTTCGCGTCCTGTCCTCCTCCAGCGTCACATGCACTCGATCCGTTCCGTCGACCAGCGTATCGAGAATGGCGCGAACGGCAGTCCGTTTGCGCATCAGGATGACGGGAAAGTGCGTTTCAAGGCGCCTGTTGCGCGAAAGCAGGTGGTTGAGGTCGCGGTATAGGAACCGGTGCTGCCAGATCATCTCGAAAAGCGAATGCAGGAAGAACCAGGTGTCCTCCACGTCTCGCACGCCTTCGGCGGCGCCCAGCAATTCGAGCAGTTCGGTTTCGAACTGCTCGAACAGCGTGTTGATCAGCTCTTCCTTTGATGGAAAGTGGTAGTACAGGTTTCCGGGGCTGATGTTCAGCTCCGACGAGATCATCGTGGTGGAGACGTTGGGCTCGCCATAGCGGTTGAACAGATCAAGCGTGGTCAGCAGGATGCGCTCGGCGGTGCGTCGGGGCGCTTTCTTGGCCATCTCTTATCTCCATTCGAAGGTCGTTGTCCCCTGGCTCTGAATCCTGTGCACGCAGAGCCTTGCGTTTGTTTTTTTATGTGATCATAAACACGCTAGGCGGTAAAGCGCGGAAAGCTTCTTAAATAGCGATCTAAAGTGGCGAGTAACGCGTATCAATTCGCCGCTGGTCGGGGCTGGCCAGACGAGGTTGACGGGGGGCCAAACTGGGGCAGTTCTCACCCTCCCTTTCTCCCTTTCTCCCTTTCCCTTTCCCTTTCCCTTTCCCTTTCCCTTTCCCTTTCTTTCCCCCTCTCCCTCTAGGGAGAGGGCGGGGCGGGGCCGGCCAACCGGTGAGGGCAAGCGGCGGTTGATTGATCGCTGCGGTTACTAATTACCTTCTGCTCTTCACTTGAGGTCGGAGGCCGGGGAGTGCGCCCGGCAGCGCAGCCACCTTCTTTCGGCCGGCGATCCGGTGCTCCGCCACCGGATGGCCGGCCCAAAGAACCTGGCGCAAGAAAAGGCGGCCCCAAGTCCGTGCCTATGCCGGCCGCGACCCTACACTTCGCTACGGGCAACCTCCGGTGCTCAGTCCAGGGGCGGCGCGGCAGAACTCACTTCTTTCGCTTCGCTCTCTACGTTCAAACAGCTGCCGCAAGCTAGTTCACGAAGCAAGAGCATCTTGCAGTGCTCTTGCCCGCCCCTGGCCCTGCGCTCCTCGGCACGGCCAAAGGGGTGGGAAGCCTGACTCGGGCCATTGCTTCGCTCGGCCCTACACGTATTGGTCGCAAGCGACGGTCTAGAACGCCCTCTCCCCCGGCCGGGAGAGGGCCCCAAATCAAAAGGCCGCGGAGCAGGCCATGCGGGGGTGACCGCGGAGCGGGCTTTGCCCGGCCGCTGGTTGCGTCCCCCTTAGGGGGCGCCCGGCATAGGGGAAGGCGCGCAGCGACTCAGGGGGAGCCTATCTCAGTCAAAAGGCCGCGGAGCAGGCCATGCGGGGTGACCGCGGAGCGGGCTTTGCCCGGCCGCTGGTTGCGTCCCCCTCAGGGGGAAGGCGCGCAGCGACTCAGGGGGGGCTTACTTCGGAATTGGCCGCTGCACCTGTACGCCAAAAGCCTGCTGCACGACGAAGTCGAGCAGGTCACCATTGGCCTCAGTCACCTGAATACGAGCGGGCAAGTATTCCAGCGACGGAGCAAGCCACAGCTCCATCCGGGCATCGGTGGGCTGCGCAGGCTCATGCGTCAAGTGAATGGTGCGCAGCGGTTTTCCGGCCATACCTTCTATGGTTTGCTCTTCCGGACCAACCACAAACGACCATTCGAGCACCGCGGGCGGGTTCGGCACTGCGATCGGCAATGTGATGGTGCTTCCTGGCGGGTAGCGTTTGGGATCGCCAGCTATCAGTGCCCCCAACTGGACAATCAGGCTCAGGCGGTCCTGAGTGCCAGGTAGGATTTTCCATTCCGAAACCTCGGGCGCGAAATTAAGGCGCTCGCCGGGATGATCGAAACTCATGCTCGCGACGGCATTTGTGCGAAGCGAGGCTGCCAGCGGAGCCAGCCCTTGCGGAGTCACCAGGCCGTTGGCGTTGCGGGTCTGCTGACCAATCTTGACCTGATAGAAAACCCACTGCGACTCGTAAAAAGTCCCGTCGTGCCTCCAGAGGAGTCTGGAAGGCACATCGACAGGCGCTCCGCCTACGGTGCCTGTGGCCTTATAGGTAAGTTGGGCGGACTGCGGTACCAGCACCGGTGCGTCACCTGCACTCTTGATGCTGGCCCGCGCAGTGGCCGCGTCAGCATCTGTCGGCCTGAGCTCGATGGGCATCGTTGGTGGGAACGGGGCGAACTGCGGCGGGGGCGGCATGGAAAGGATGGACGGTTCCTGGTCCGAGCCTGCGCCAGCCGCTCCCGTTGCGCCACCGGGAGGTGGTGTCACGGGCACGGGTTTGTTGGTTTCCTTCTTCTCGGACGGCGTTTTCCGCGTGGCCGCTCTGGCATTGGTCGGCTCAGCAGCTTTTGTGACGGGAGTGGCTTGCGGTTCGGCTGGCCTTTCGGGCTCTGCAGGCAGCTCTTGCGGTGGTGTAGGCACCGGGGCAGGCGCAAGCTCGGGTGCTGGCGCCTGTTGCTCGGGGACGGTGGGGCCTATCATGCGCGTGACAAGTGCACTGGTGCCCAGGCCAGGGCGCCCGACATTTCCCCAACGTGGCAAGCCGACAATCAGTAAAACGTGCACCGCGAGCGCCACCGCCGTACAGATCAAGAGGCGCCGCTGCTGGGGATCGTGGGACAAAGAGTGAATAGTGGCTGCAGGCAAGATACGCGTATGAGAATCTAGGCCACGCTGGTGACCATTGGTTGCGGGTGTCTGGCGAAACTCGGTGTGGAGACCGCGGTATCAGGGCGTGACAACACGCCCTAATCCTTTTGGCGGCTCCTGCCTGGCGCTTTGGCAGCCGTCGTCTTATCAGTCTCGTTGGCCCTTTCCAGGGCGTCCAGACGCTCGGACAACCGCTGCAGATCGGCGGCGGTTGGCAAACCAAGGCGCTCCAGCGCGCGGGCCACTCGTTGTTCGAAGATGCCTTCAAGCTTATCCCAGCGGTCGGTGGCCACGCTGCCCGCACGGGAGGCCAGTTCTTCGATGCGCTGCGTGGCTTCGGACATGCGCTCCTGGGCCATGGCCTGCGTTTTGCGCTGCATGGAGATGCCGTCGTTGACCAGCGCCTCGAAAGCTTTGGTTCCCTCGGCTTGAGCCTTGGCGAAAGCGCCCAGGCCCGCCAACCATATATTCTGGTGCGCGGCTTCGCCGGCATCCGTGTCGGAGGCGGCTCCCTCAGGAACTTCCGGATTTTCGTTAGAGGGTGTAGAGCCTGATTTTCTCGTGACCATGGGTGAATCTCCTGCGCTTGCGCACAATGCGGAGGCCGTCCTGTGCGGGTGGAAGCGAATGACGCTATGGCATCAACCTGGGATTATCGCGCCGGGCCTTCCCCGGATCATGAAATAATTGCTCGCTTTTACATCACACTGTACGGCGGCAACCGCTTCGTACTCTGCATTCCGGGCCAAAGCCCTGTTTGCATAGTATCGCAGGGTAGCGCTCGCTGTGTTGGGGCATATATTTATGATTCTCGTTACCGGCGGTGCCGGGTTCATCGGCGCCAATTTCGTGCTCGACTGGTTGGCTGGGAGCGATGAGCCCGTCGTCAATCTTGATAAATTGACGTATGCCGGCAACCTGGGCAACCTGGCCTCGGTGCAGGACGATCCGCGTCACGTGTTTGTTCAAGGTGATATTGGCGACACTGCGCTCCTCGATGGGCTGCTCAAGCAGCATCGCCCGCGAGCCATCGTCAATTTTGCTGCTGAAAGCCACGTGGATCGCTCCATCCACGGGGCTGAAGACTTCATCTTCACCAACATTGTGGGCACTTTTCGTTTACTGGAGGTCGCACGGTCTTACCATGCGGCGCTGATCGAGCCTGAAAAAGCCGCCTTTCGCTTCCTGCACGTGTCCACTGATGAGGTCTACGGCTCGCTGACGCCGCAAGCCCCGGCGTTCAAGGAAGACCATGTCTACGAGCCCAATAGCCCGTATTCAGCCAGCAAGGCGGCCAGTGACCACCTCGTTCGTGCCTGGCACCATACGCATGGTTTACCGGTGTTGACTACGAATTGCTCCAACAATTACGGTCCGTATCATTTTCCCGAAAAGCTGATACCGCTCATGATCGTCAACGCGCTGGCCGGAAAGCCCTTGCCCGTCTACGGTGATGGACAGCAGGTACGCGACTGGCTTTACGTGAAGGACCATTGCAGTGCCATTCGGCGGGTGCTTGAGGCCGGGCGTTTGGGCGAGACCTACAACGTGGGTGGCTGGAATGAAAAAGCCAATCTGAGCATCGTCCATATCGTGTGTGACTTGCTCGACGAGCTGTCTCCTCGCCGTGATGGCGAGAGCTATCGCACCCAGATCACTCATGTCACGGATCGTCCCGGCCATGATCGTCGCTACGCCATCGATGCGCGCAAGATCGAGCGTGAACTGGGCTGGAAACCGGCAGAAACCTTCGAAACCGGCATTCGCAAGACGGTACAGTGGTATTTGGCCAATCCAGAGTGGGTGCAGAGTGTGCAAAGCGGCTCTTACCGGGATTGGGTGGCAACGCAATATGGCAGCACAGGGGCTGGCGCTTGAGTTCAAAAATTCTGCTGCTGGGGAAAAACGGCCAGGTTGGCTGGGAGTTGCAACGCGCGCTGGCACCGCTGGGACACGTGACGGCGCTTGATCGCAGCGGGGCGGATGGCCTGTGTGGCGACCTCGCGGATCTGGAAGGTATTGCTGGGGCCGTACGCCAGTTGAAGCCGAATGTCATCGTCAATGCAGCCGCCCATACGGCCGTAGACAAGGCTGAAAGCGAGCCTGAGTTGGCGAATCGCTTGAATGCCGAGGCGCCTGCTGTGCTGGCTCGCGAGGCCGCTGCGCTGGGAGCCACTCTGGTTCACTACAGCACAGACTATGTATTTGACGGTACTGGCCAGGTGCCCTGGCTGGAAGACCATCCTACGGGTCCCTTGAGTGTCTATGGCCAGGGCAAGCTGGCCGGAGAGCAGGCCATTCGCGAAAGTGGCTGCTCTCATTTGATATTTCGCACCAGCTGGGTGTATGCAGCGCGCGGCGGAAACTTCGCCAAAACCATGCTGCGTCTGGGTGCGGAACGTGAACGCCTCACTGTGATTGATGATCAATGGGGCGCCCCCACGGGCGCTGACCTGATTGCCGACGTGACCGCGCACGCCATTCGCCATCTGCGGTCCAGGCCCTCGGATGCCGGTACCTATCATCTGGCGGCCAGCGGTTTTACCACCTGGTTTTCTTATGCGAAGCACGTGTTCGATACAGCCCGCAGCGTGGCTCCCAGCAGGGAGCTCGCTGTGAAGGATATCGTGCCCGTGGCGACCGAGGCTTTTCCTCTGCCGGCGCCGCGCCCCCGCAATTCCCGCCTGAACACGCAGCGCCTGCAATCCACGTTTGACCTTGTGTTGCCGCCGTGGCAACAAGGTCTCGAGCGCATGCTGGCTGAAATCCTCTAAGCAAAACAACAACGATATGACCCAACGCAAAGGCATCATCCTGGCAGGCGGCTCCGGCACGCGTCTGCACCCTGCTACCCTGGCCATCAGCAAACAATTGCTGCCGGTGTATGACAAGCCCATGATCTACTACCCGCTGACGACGCTTATGCTGGCAGGTATTCGTGACATCCTGATCATCAGCACGCCGCAGGACACGCCGCGCTTTCAGCAATTGCTGGGAGACGGCACGCAGTGGGGGATGAATCTCCAATACGCTGTGCAAGCCAGCCCTGATGGCCTGGCCCAGGCCTTCATCATTGGCGATAAGTTCGTGGGCAACGCGCCGAGTGCCCTTGTGCTTGGGGACAATATTTTCTATGGCCATGACTTTGAGACACTGCTGGCCAAAGCCGACTCAGAGCCAGACGGTGCTACCGTGTTTGCATACCACGTGCACGACCCTGAACGCTATGGCGTGGTGGAGTTTGACAAGCAAGGCAAGGCTGTTTCCATAGAGGAGAAACCGGCCCAACCCAAGTCCAGCTACGCGGTCACGGGGCTTTATTTCTACGACAAGCAAGTGGTCGACATCGCCAAGGCCGTCAAGCCAAGTGCGCGCGGAGAATTGGAAATCACTGCCGTCAACGATGCTTACTTGCAACGCGGCCAATTGAGCGTGCAGATCATGCAGCGGGGCTATGCCTGGCTCGACACCGGCACGCATGAGAGCCTGCTCGAAGCGGGGCAATTCATCGCCACGCTGGAGAATCGTCAGGGTCTGAAAATCGCCAGCCCGGAGGAAATTTCCTGGCGCAGGGGTTTTATAGATGCTGCCCAACTGGAGCGTCTGGCGCAGCCTTTGGCCAAGAGCGGCTATGGGCAATACCTGCTGCAGCTGCTGAATGAAGCCACGCCTGCGGGTGGGCGAGCCTGATGTCTGCGCCCGCAGCGACCATGAACGTCCCATTGTTTTGCGCTGCCTCGGCGGGGCAGGGCCTGGATCTTCCTGCGCTGCTGTCAGAGGTGGTCGAGAGCCAGCGCTACATACTTGGCCGGCATGTTCAGGTTTTCGAAGAGGCTTTTGCCGCTTACCTGGGCGTGCCGCATGCCATTGGCGTAGCCAATGGCACAGACGCGCTCGAAATCGCGATGCGTGCACTGAAGATGGGCCCCGGAAAGCGTGTGCTCAGCGTGGCCAATTCAGGCTTTTACGCCAGCACAGCCATTCGCTGCCTGGGCGCGCAGCCGGTATATGCCGAGATCGACCCCAACACACTCAATTTGTCGCCCGAGGCGCTTGCCAAAGCGCTGGCTGAGCAGCGTATTGACGCGGTAGTCGTGACGCACCTCTATGGCCGACTGGCTGACATGACGTTGATCGCGCCCATGTGCCGAGAGGCTGGCGTGGCGCTGATAGAAGACTGCGCCCAAGCGCATGGCGCCCGTCATGCCGGCCGCTTGGCTGGAGCTTGGGGCGACGTCAGTTGCTTCAGTTTCTACCCCACCAAGAATCTGGGCGCCCTGGGTGATGGGGGTGCACTGGCCACTCGCGATGCCGCGCTGGCCGAGCGCCTGCGCGCGCTGCGTCAGTACGGTTGGGGTGCGAAATATGAAGTGGCGCACGAGGGTGGGCGCAACAGCAGGCTGGACGAATTGCAAGCGGCAGTATTGGCTGCCAAGCTGCCTTTGCTCGACGCATCCAATGCGCGCCGGCGTGCCATTGCGGCGCGCTATGGCGCTGCGTTTGCGCACTTGCCCTTGCAAGCGCCACTGGCGGACGGTGAAGATTACGTCGCGCACCTTTACGTGGTGCGTAGCGCGCGGCGCGACGCTCTGCGGGCTCATCTGGCGTCCAGAGGCATTGCTAGCGACGTGCACTATCCGGTGCCAGACCATCGCCAGCCTGTTCTGGGGTCCACGCAGGCCGATGTGCAATTACCTTTGACCGAGCTTGCATGCGCCCAGGTGCTCACATTGCCGTGCTTTTTGGGCATGACGGATGAGCAAGTGGAGCACGTGATCGCTGCGGTGCTCAGCTTTCATGATGGCATGGCGTGAACACCATGAGTGCGCGCGATCTGAGCCTCATCATCCCGGTTTACAAGAACGAGGCTTCGATTCCCGATCTGCTGGCGGCGCTGCGCGGGCTCGATGAGAGCCTGAACGGTCGGCTGGAAGTGGTGTTCGTGATTGATGGCAGCCCCGACCGATGCTATGAACTGCTGCGCGCCCAACTGCCTGCTTGCCCCTTCGCGGCCAAACTGGTGCTTTTGTCGCGCAATTTCGGATCGTTCTCGGCGGTTCGCATGGGCTTGTCCCATGCCACCGGGACCCTGTTTGCAGTGATGGCCGCTGATCTGCAAGAGCCGCCGGAGCTGGTCTCCCAGATGTTTGAGGTCCTGGCCTCCGGTGAAAAAGATGTGGTCGTCGGTGTGCGCGCTGCGCGTGGCGACCCTCTGCTACAGCGCTGGCAGGCCCGTCTTTTCTGGTCATGCTACAGGCGTTGGGTGGTTCCGGAAATGCCTGCAGGTGGCGTGGACATCTTCGCGTGCAACCGGGCTTTCCGCGATGCGCTGCTAGGGCTGGAAGAAAGCCGGAGCTCACTGATTGCTCAGATTTTCTGGCTGGGCTTCCGACGTCAGGAAGTGTCCTACGAGCGGCAGGTGCGCCAGCACGGCACTTCGGCATGGACCTGGCGCAAAAAGGTCGCTTACCTGGCCGACAGCGTGTTTTCATTCACAGACCTGCCCATTCGCTGGCTGCTCCTGGTGGGTAGCTTGGGGGTGGTTGCGGCGGTGGCTCTGGGCGTCACGGCCGTCGCCGGAAGGCTCCTTGGGTTGATTGCCGTACCGGGCTATGCCATGACCCTGGTCGCGATTCTTTTCTTTGGAGCGTTGAACCTGCTCAGCCTGGGCATTGTGGGCGCGTATGCCTGGCGGGCGTATGAAAACACCAAGCAACGCCCGCAGGCCGTGGCCTTGTCGGTGCAGTCTTTTCAACCTCCGGCCCAGCGCGGCGCATCCTGACCATGACCGACGCCACCATACACCCTTCCGCCGTTGTCCTGACCGATGCCATTGGCCTCGGTGCCCAAGTGGGGGCGCTGGCCTGCGTGGCCTCTGGAGCTGTGCTAGGCAAGGCCGCACGAGTGGGGGAGGGCGCGGTGGTCTGCCCAGGGGTGCGCATAGGCGATCACGCACGCGTGGCACCGGGGGCGGTGGTCACGCACGATGTGCCCGCCAATGCCCTGGTGCAGGGACACCCGGCCATCATCGTCGGCTATGTGGATGCGCCTAGTCGAGGTACCGAGAAACTAACAAGTGCCCTGCCCAGTAGCGTGCCAGGTGTGAGCGAAAGTGCGGTGCGGGGTGTGCAGCTTCATCATCTGCGCGAAGTGCCAGACCTGCGGGGCTACCTCTGCGCCGCGGAGTTCGATACGAATCTGCCCTTTGTTCCGCACCGTTGCTTCTGGGTCTACGCTGTGCCCAATCAACAAATCCGTGGTGAGCACGCCCATAAGCTTTGCGGGCAGTTTCTAGTAGCGGTCACCGGCAGCCTCAGGGTGGTCGCCGATGACGGTGAGCGCCGTGAAGAATTCTTGCTGGACAAACCCAACCTTGGCCTCTATCTGCCTCCCATGACTTGGGGAATTCAGTACGGCTACTCTGAGAATGCGGTCTTGATGGTGCTGGCGTCGGATGCCTATGACCCGCAAGACTACATTCGCGACTACTCCGAGTTCCAGCGCCTGGCGCATGGCGCGGCGCCTCCACGCTAGAGTTCGCGAGTGAGTCTGTTTGCCACCCTGCCGCGTTATCTGGTGGCCGGCGCCGTCAATACGGCGATCGGCTACCTGCTGTACCTTGCGCTTTTGCAGGTGACGAGCTATCGCATGGCTTATGTGATGTCCTTTGTAGCCGGTATCGGTTTGTCCTATCTGCTGATGCGCTTTGCTGTTTTTCGTAAGTCCGGCAGGCGGTTTTCGCCTCTGTGGGTCGCGGCCAGTCACCTGACGCAATTGGCTCTGGGGTTGGCGGTGGTTGAGTTTTGGGTGAGCGTGCTCGGTGGTCCGCCTGCCTTGGCCGCGCTTGCTGCGGTGGTAGTTTGCGTGCCTCTCATGTTCCTGGTGCAGCGCTGGATATTCTCCAGCGGAGGGAGTGCGCCATGATGCGAACGCTTTTCCTGCGCCTGTGTTGGCTCATCCCGTTAGCCATGCTGGCCGCCAATGCGCTGGCCTGGCTGCGTTATGGCACGGACTTTCCGTTTTTCGATGACTGGCGCGCCTACGCCACCGGCGACATCGAGTCTTTCAGCCCGTCTCGCCTGTTCCAGGTGGTCAACAACACCATGTCGCCGGTGGGTTTTGCGCTAGACACCCTGGCCCAGCGCTGGCTCGACGGGAACACGGTCGCCTATCAGTTGCTGTCCATGCTTGTGGTGCTTGGCGGGCTGCTTTGGCTGCAGTGGAAGCTGCTCGAGTGGTCTGTGGCCAGCGCACTGGTGCGAGCCGTCGCCTTCGCATTCACGGTGTTCATGCTTCAGTCTTCCTCTTATTGGGGTGAACAGAATCTGGCCTACCACCAGGCGCTACCACTGCTTTTCCTGCTGGCCGCGCTCTATGCTGTTCTGGTGAGCAGGCTGCAGCCGTGGGCGCTGGCAGGCGTCGTTGCCGCGCTCGCACTGCTGGCGGGCTTTTCCTATATTTCCGGTGCGGTGGCCACGGTGGTGATGGGGGTGATCCTGTTGCTGCGTGTGCGCTGGGGTGGTGGTGATCAGGCCTTGAAATCGCGGGTTTGGCGAAGTGCCCTGGTGCTGGTGTCGGTGGGGGGCTTGACCACGGCGATTCAGTTTTACGCCACGCGCCTTGTGGGCGGCAGCGATCGCTCCGAAGCATTTCCTGTGCGTTGGCCCTATCACCCGGATTTTTGGGTCTACATGCTGGGCAAGGTCGGCAGGAGCGCGGGAAATGCCTTTCAAAACGCAAGTGTGGAATTGGCCTTTGCATGCGCCCTTTCAGCCCTGTTGATCTTCGTCCTTCTGGCATTCGGAAAGCGTTTGATCGCGCGCGATGACGTCACCATCGACAGGCTCTCCTACGTGCTCCTTCCGGTGGCCGGAGCGGTGCTGGTGTATTTGTGTCTGGTGTCCTTTGGCAGAGCAGGTTTTCGGGACGACTCCATCCAGTCGCTGCGGGACGTGTTTCTATTTGCCTATCAGCGCTTTCATTTTTTCTGGTTGACGCTTCTTTTTCCATGGGCAGTAGCCGCGCTGTTGCTGATGGCGCGGTCCAAGCGGCAAGCCATCTCGGCGGGCCACGTCCCCAGGATTGATGTGGTGGTGGCCTGTGCGGTACTGGGCCTGGGCGCTTGGCTGGCGGGGGCGCGTGGAGTCTTTGACGTGGCAACCTACTACCAGCAAGGCGCCCAGACGCGCGCCGCCACCATTCGCTGCATGAGCGAGCAACTGGGTAGTGGCCAGCCCATCATGTGCCCTGAGTTTGCCCTGCCCGGCTGGACCGACTGGACGCCGGCGTACCTGCATGCACGGCAGATAGGCGCGTCGTTTACCAAATACTTTCCCTTGACGCCGCATGAGGCGCCTCGCCAGTGGTTGTTCCACGACGTGCCAGGCGCGCAGGCTGGGGTCAACTGGCACGATGCCAAGGCGCTCGGGGGAGGTTGGCGGCGCGGGGAATCTGATCCTCAATTGACCATTGAGAGCGATGAAGCAGCACCCTACGCGCGTTGCCGGATGCTCGACTTGCGCGTGCGCCTGAAAAGCGAACAGCCCAGCACCGCTCAAGTGTTCTATCGGCTCCCGGGTGCTGAGGGGTTCTCGGAATCTCTTTCTGTGACCAAGACCGTCGCGGCCAGTGCGCAAGCGCCGGTGGAATTGCGTTTTCTGATTGAAAGTACACAGGGTTTTGCACCTGTCCTTCGCATCGATCCTGTGCAAGGCGACATTCGCTTTATTGTGGAAGACGTGCGCTTAGCCTGCAGCCTGCAAGGACCATGAGCCAAGAATTGAGCATGCCCGCAATCAAAAAGACCGCATGGATCGATGGCCACAGACTGCGCTTGCGTCAGGCTGACGTGGAAGACGCGTCCTTCATTTTCAACTTGCGGCAACATCCGCTGCGCAATCAGCACATGTCGGCCACCTCGCCAAGGCCAGAAGACCAGATCCAGTGGCTGGAGCGGTATGCGCTGGACAATAGCCAGGCCTATTTCGTGATTGAAGCCAAAGAGAACCCTGGGCATCCGCCACGGGCCGGTGGAAGCCAACTTCTGGGTACTGTGCGCTTGTACGATGCCCGGGCGCTTTCCTTTTGCTGGGGTTCCTGGATGCTTTTGCCAGACGCGCCGCCATTTACTGCCATTGAGTCGGCGCTTATCGTCTACCGCTACGCACTGGAACTTGGTTTTCGTTCTGCGCACTTCGAAGTGCAGCAGGGCAATCTCGCTGTTTGCCGTTTCCACGAAAATTTCGGAGCGGTCCGTGTGGGCGAAGACGCTGGGCAGATTCAGTACACGCTGGACCATGAGCGCATCCTTGAGTCGCTGCATCGTTACCGCAGGTTCTTGCCTGCCGGGATCAAACGAGCCCCATTCATTCATTGAGACTGGATTTCTGGAACTAAATATGCAAGCTATCCCTACCGCCATCGACGGCGTTTTCATCCTGGAGCCCAAGGTGTTCGGAGACTCACGCGGCTTTTTCATGGAAAGCTTCAACCGTCGTGCATTCGCTGCTGCAACCGGGGTGGACCCCGAATTCGTGCAGGACAACCATAGCCGCAGCAGCAAGGGTGTTTTGCGCGGCTTGCATTACCAGCTGGAGCAAGCGCAAGGAAAGTTGGTGCGCGTCACCCAGGGACTGGTTTTCGATGTCGCGGTTGATATTCGCCAGGGCTCGCCAACCTTCGGCCGCTGGGCTGGGGTTGAACTGAGCGGTGACAACCACCGCCAATTCTGGGTGCCTGCTGGATTGGCCCACGGGTTCGTGGTGCTGAGCGAATCAGCTGACTTTCTCTACAAGACCACGGACTATTACGCGCCGCAGCACGAACGTTGCATTGCCTGGAACGACCCCGCCTTGGGAATTGAGTGGCCTCTCGCAGCGCACGGCATCACAGCGCCGCTCCTGTCGGACAAGGATAAAGCCGGCGTACCTCTGAGTGAAGCGAGCCTGTTTGCATGAGGCCTTGCACTCTGGCATGACGATCACAGTTTCGCTTATCAGCCATGGGCACGGCGATGACGTGCTGGTGCTGCTTGGTGATCTGGCGGCTCTGGAGGAGCCTGGTTTGCGCCGCGTGATTCTCACCTTGAACCAGCCAGAGCCCACGCTGGCAGCGGCTTTGAGCATCAGTCAATTGACGTTCGAGCTGATCGTGATCAAAAACGAAGTGCCGCAAGGTTTCGGTGCCAATCACAATCAAGCGTTCGCGCGCGATGCTGCGCTGGGGTCCAGTGAGCTATTTGTTGTACTCAACCCCGATGTGCGTTTTAGTGGCAACCCCCTGGACGCCATGGCACGAAGGCTGAGCCAACTGCCTACTGCGGGCGCGGCTTATCCACGTCAATTGGATGGAGCCGGCAAGTCAAGCGACAGCGAGCGCCTGCTGCCCACGCCCGCACGTCTTCTGGCTCGCTATCTGGGCGCAAGGCGGCAGGAAGTCTCTGCGGGCACTGAGCCTGACTGGGTCAATGCCGCCTGTTTGCTGGTGCGCCGCGAGGCCTATGGTCAGATCGGTGGGTTCGATGAGCGCTACCACATGTACTGTGAAGACGTCGATTTCTGTCTTCGCATGCGGCTGGCAGGTTGGGAATTGGTGCGCGCTTCTGACGCCGTCGTGGAGCATGCTGGCCAGCGCGCCAGCCATCGAAACCTGAAGCACTTGTTCTGGCACGTCAGCAGCCTGTGCAGGCTTTGGGGTTCCACCGCCTACCGCGACTGGAAAAAGTCACGCGCCTGAGCAGGGGCGGCTGCCTCAACGTTCCGATTCCAGCTTCAGGTCATCTTCCTTGTGATTGAAAAGTGCCCAGAATGCGATAAACATGGCTGCGATGGTGGGGCCAATGACGAAGCCGTTGATGCCAAACAGCGACATACCTCCAATGGTGCTGACAAGCACCAGGTAGTCGGGCATCTTGGTATCTTTGCCCACCAACAAGGGGCGCAAGACGTTATCTGACAGGCCAATCGCCAGCACACCCCACAAGACGAGGCCGACGCCAGACAAGACCGAGCCTGTGGACAGCAGGTAAATGGCAACGGGGGCCCAGACCAAGGCAGCGCCAATGGCCGGCAGCAGAGATAGCAATGCCATCACTACACCCCAGAAAACCGCTGCATGAATACCCAGAGCCCAGAAAGCCAAGCCGCCCAGAGCCCCTTGAGCCAGGGCGACCAGCACGTTGCCTTTGACCGTGGCACGAACCACGGTCGCGAATTTGGAGAGCAGGTAGCGGGTGTGCTCACGCTCCAGCGGGATGGAGTCGCGCACCATCCTGGCCAGATCCCGACCATCGCGCAGCAGAAAAAAAAGCAAATACATCATGATCACGAAGCTGACCAGGAAGTCGAAAGTGTTCTGGCCTATGGCCAGTGCATTGGTCGCCAGCATTTGCCCGCCTTGCGCCAGGCCGGCGGAGAGTCGATCAAGCACGCCCTGAAGATTCGAGAGCCCCAGACGGTCCAACCAGTCGAGCAGCCAGTGAGGCAATGCTGTCAGGACCTGCTGAAAATAGGCGCGAAAGTTGATGTCTCCGGCTTTGATCCGTTGGGTCACACCGGTGACTTCCGTAATCAGCGTGGATGTCACCAGAGCCATGGGCAAAATGACGATCACCAGGCAGAGCAGCAGCGTCGCAAGCGCCGCCAGATTGCTGCGGCCGCGCAACCTGGTGCGAATGCGCTGATAAATGGGGTCAAACATCAACGCCAGCGTCATGGCCCAGAACACCGCGCCAAAGAAGGGCTTGAGCAACCACCCAAAAGCGATTGTGATCAAGGCCAGCAGCAGCAGGAAAACAATGCGTTGTAAGGAGGGGGTGTTCATAGCGCCGCCACTATAACCTGAGGAGATCGCCGGAGATCGGCACAAGCGGGGCGAGGAGCGTCACAATCGGATGAATTACACAGTCCCTGATCAAACAAGCCATGTCCAGCCCCACCTCTACGCCAGTCTCTGCCCCCGAGACACTTGTCGTCCATGCCAAATCGCGTCTTCTTGAGCTGGCGTGGTCGGACGGAACGCGCTTTAGCATTCCCTTCGAGTTGATGCGCGTGTATTCGCCCTCTGCCGAGGTCAAAGGCCATGGTCCTGGTCAGGAGGTTCTGCAGACCGGAAAGCGCCAGGTCACCATCACCGGGCTGGATCCTGTGGGCAATTACGCCGTGCAACCGGCGTTTTCAGATGGTCACGAGTCCGGCATCTTCACATGGGAGTATCTATACTTTCTGGGTTCGCGCCAGGAACAACTGTGGCGCGAGTATGAAGAACGCCTGGCGGCAGCCGGGGTCGATCGCGATGCACCCATGATTCAACAGAGTGGCGGCGCCTGCGGCCACCATTGAATCCTGCGCGGCACATTCGACTTCGTTCGATTTCTACAGACATAACCCAACCCGAACTGCATCCCTAAAAATGGCTACCACCCACTTCGGTTACGAAGACGTCGATGAGCGAGACAAGGCGCGGCGCGTGCGCGGCGTTTTCGACTCCGTGGCGTCGCGCTACGACCTCATGAACGACCTCATGTCGGGCGGCCTGCACCGTGTTTGGAAGGCCTACACCGTCACGGTTGCCAATTTGAAGGAAGGCCATCGCGTGCTGGATATCGCCGGCGGCACCGGGGATCTGGCCCTGGCATTTTCTAAAAAGGTGGGCAGCAGCGGACAAGTGGTGCACACGGACATCAACGAAGCCATGCTCCGCACAGGGCGTGATCGCCTGGTGGATGCCGGTGTCCTGCTTCCCACGATGGTGTGCGATGCAGAGAAGCTACCTTTTCCAGACGGCTATTTCGATGTGGTCAGCGTAGCCTTCGGTCTGCGCAACATGACGCACAAGGACGCAGCGCTGCGCGAAATGGCCCGTGTGCTCAAGATAGGCGGCAAACTTTTGGTGCTGGAATTCTCCCGCGTGGCCGCACCGTTGCAAAAAGCCTACGATCTTTATTCGTTCAAGGTCCTGCCGCGCCTGGGGAAACTGGTGGCCGGAGATGACGCAAGTTACAGATATCTTGCCGAATCCATCCGAATGCACCCGGATCAAGCGGAACTAAAAGCGCTTATGAAGGTCAATGGGTTTGGACACGTGGACTATCACAACATGACGGGTGGGGTTGTTGCTCTACACGTTGGCATTAAATGCGGTTAGTCTTTGGGTACTTTACCCTTGTGTGAAAACTTAATTTAAGGAGATTCGACCACATGAAACTGTCTGCCATTGTTTCGCGCCTCTGTACCTTGCTTTTAGCAGTGGTCATGGTGGGCGCTTTCACATTCGACGCCGAGGCGCGCCGTATGGGCGGCGGAAAGTCCATGGGCCGCCAATCGAGCAACGTGACTCAGCGTGACGCCACGCCTCCGGCTGCTGCCCCCAACGCTCCAGGCCAAAACGCTGCCGCTGGCGCGGCAGGCGCTGCAGGTGCTGGCGCAGCAGCGGCTGCTCGCAAACCATGGGGTGCCATGCTGGGTGGCCTGGCCGCCGGCCTGGGGCTTGCCTGGTTGGCCAGTTCGCTCGGCCTGGGCGCAGCATTTGGCAACATCTTGCTGATTGCTCTTTTGGTCATCGCCGCAGTCGTTGTCTTCAATCTGGTGCGACGCCGCGCCAGCACCAACAATGGTTCTCTTGCCTACCAAGGCGCAGGAGCAGCCAACCCGGTGACGCCGCGGCAGTACAGTCCTGAGAAGGTCGGAAACGACGCCTCGGCTCGCCCTTGGGAAGGCCAGAACACCCGCTTTGACTCCAGTGCCGCCACATCTGGCGCGGCCGGTGGCTCCATGATCGGTTCCGGCCTGGCTGGTTCACAAAATTGGGGTGTTCCTGCGGATTTTGATATTGGCGGCTTTACCGAGGCAGCCAAGCGCAACTTCATCACTTTGCAAGACGCATGGGATCGCTCCGACATTCCTGCGCTTCGGGCGATGATGACCGACGACATGCTGACCGAGATTCAAAGCCAGTTGGCTGAGCGCGAGCGCACTGCCCCAGGTCAAGCCAACAAGACCGAAGTGGTGATGCTGGAAGCCCAGTTGCTCGGCATCGAAGAAGCTGACGACGCCTACGTGGCAAGCGTCGAATTCAGCGGCATGATTCGCGAAGATCTGTCCGCGGGCCCAAGCCCATTCCGCGAAGTCTGGAACATGACCAAGGCCCGCAACGGCCGGGGTGGTTGGTTGGTTGCCGGAGTGCAAGCACTTCAGTGATTTCTTCAGGTAGGAGGCGCGCAATAGCGTCTCTGCGGCAGGGTCTGACGCTCTGCCGCTCACCACTCGACCGATAATGGGGACTATGGCAACACAGTCCCCTTTTTCATTTCTGTCCGACGCACTCGGCAAGCTCACAGAAAAACTCTCAGCTCCGGCTTGGCTGGTGGATGAGATGCAGCACCGCTCGGTGCTGTTCTTGAACCATGTGCTGATGCAGGAACCGGAAGCCCAGGCGCGGCTTCTGAAGCAAAAGGGGCGCGTCGTCCGAATACAGTGGCGCGATTTTTCCATGCAGTTGATGGCCACGCCCGCCGGGCTCCTGGAGCTGGCCCCCGTCGCCACCCCAGACCTGCTGCTCACCGTAACCGATACCTCTCCTCTGGCAGTGGCCCAGGGCGTTCTTCGGGGAGAAAAACCCGGTGTGCGTATTGAGGGTGACGTTCAGTTCGCGGCCGAAGTCAATTGGCTGGTCGATAACGTGCGCTGGGATGCAGAGGAAGATCTTGCACGCTTCATAGGCGATGCACCTGCCCACACACTTTCGAATGTGGCGCGCAGTGCAGCGGCCGCCTTGCGGCAATTCGTCGGCAAGGCTGCTGGCGGTCCTGCGCGCTCGGACTCGGGTTCCTTTGGCGGTAAGGCTGGTTCATGAGGAGCGTGCTTCGGGCCACGACCATCGCTTGGGTGGCGTTGCGCTACGGGCTGGATGAGCTGGTTCTCACCAGTTTCCAAAAGCCGTGGCTTCGAATGATCGCGAGGATCGCCTCTGTGGGGCGAGACCTATCGGCTCCCCGCGGACAGCGCTTGCGGGAGGCGCTTGAGCGTCTGGGGCCCATTTTTGTCAAGTTCGGGCAGGTGCTGTCCACCCGCAGAGACTTGCTGGCCACCGATATTGCCGACGAGCTGTCGCTGTTGCAAGACCGCGTACCGCCATTTCCGGCCGAAGTGGCCGTAGCCACGATAGAGCGCGCATTTCGCTTGCCTATCGACCAGATTTTTGTCAGTTTCGAACGGGAACCGGTCGCAAGCGCTTCCATCGCTCAAGTGCATTTTGCTGTTCTGCGAGACGCCAGCGGCAAAGAGCGAGAAGTTGCGGTCAAGGTGCTGCGACCTGGCATGCAGAAGGTCATTGAAAAAGACCTGAACCTCATCCGCAGCATGGCGGGGTGGATTGAGAACATTTCGGCGGACGGCAAGCGGCTCAAGCCCCGGGAAGTCGTGGCGGAGTTCGACAAGTACCTGCACGACGAGCTGGACTTGGTGCGCGAAGCGGCCAGTGCAGCCCAGTTGAGACGCAACATGTCTGGTCTGGATCTGGTGTTGATCCCGGAAATTTTCTGGGACTACTGCCGTTCTGACGTCATGGTGATGGAGCGCATGAAAGGCATTCCGATCAGCCAGGTAGATCGACTGCGCCAGGCCGGAGTCGACATCCCGAAACTTGCGCGAGACGGCGTCACTATCTTCTTCACGCAGGTGTTTCGCGACGGTTTTTTCCACGCGGACATGCACCCTGGCAACATCATGGTGAGTGTGGCGCCCGAGACTTTTGGCCGCTACATTTCGCTGGATTTCGGCATTGTTGGCACGCTCACGCAGTACGACAAGGAATACCTGGCCCAGAACTTCACCGCGTTCTTCCGTCGCGATTACAAACGCGTGGCCGAACTGCACCTGGAGAGCGGTTGGGTGCCACCGGGCACGCGCGTCGATGAACTGGAGGCGGCCATACGAAGCGTCTGTGAGCCCTACTTTGACAGGCCTTTGAAGGAAATATCTCTTGGCATGGTGCTGATGCGCCTTTTCCAGACTTCACGGCGCTTCCAGGTCGTGATCCAGCCTCAGTTGGTGCTTCTGCAGAAAACCCTGTTGAACGTCGAAGGTCTGGGGCGCCAGCTTGACCCGGATCTTGATCTATGGCACACCGCCAAGCCATTTCTCGAAAAATGGATGCTGGAGCAATTGGGTCCCAAGCGTATCTGGAAAGAAGTCCGGGACCAGGCGCCTTACCTCGCCAAGATGCTGCCTGAGATGCCGCGCCTGCTGCATGGCTATCTCTCGCAGCGACCCAGCCAGGATCTGAGGCGGGAGCTTTTGGCACTCGTCGTGGAGCAAAAGCGAACCAATAGCCTTCTCAAAGTGATCGCAGTTTCCTTCCTGGCGTTCCTGCTGGCGCTGGTTGCTTTGTTTGTTTTCGCTCGCCTGAACTGGTTTTAAGTCAAACAGCATTTACCTCGCCAGGTCGCCGGCCTTTCGTGGCTGAAGCTGTTTCATTCAGCCACCCGATGTGCCCAATCTAGCCACCAGGAAATCCACCATCACCCGCACTTTGGCGGGGGGGTGCCGATTGGCGGGCCAGACGGCGTAGATGCCGCCCAATTCGTGGGGGGGATGGTCCAGCGTCAACGCAGTCAGACCACCGTTGGCGATGGCCTCATTCAGAATAAAGGTGGGGTGATAGATCAAACCCTGCCCACCTAGCGCGGCTGCCAAGAGCGCTTCTCCGCTATTGGCACGAAGATTCCCTTGCACGGCCTGGGTGATGCTGCCCTCCCGTCCGAATCGCCACAGCGTCGGTGAATTGGTGATGGAGAGGGTGTAGCCCAGGCAGTTGTGCTTGGCGAGGTCGGCGACGGTGGTGGGAGCACCATGGCGCTTGAGATAGGAGGGCGCTGCGCACAGGATCATGCTGCAATCACCCAGCCTGCGAGCTTGCAAGGTGTCGTCGTGCAGGTGACCAATGCGTACGGCCATGTCCCAGCGTTCACCCACCAGATCCACCGGGGCGTCTGTCATGCCCAGTTCCAGGCTCACGGCCGGATGCGCCTCACTGAACACAGGAATCAATGGCGCAATGTGCCGCATACCGTAGGACAGGGGCATATTCAGACGCAGTACTCCGGTGGCGCGTGTTCTCTGGGCCGTGGCAGTGGCGTCGGCTTCGTCCACATCATCCAGAATGCGCAGCGCGGCTTCCAGGTAAGCTTCGCCAGCCTCTGTCAGTACCAGTTTCCGGGTTGTCCTGTGCAGCAGCTTCACGCCCAGGCGCTCTTCCAGCGCATCGACGTGCTTGGTCGCCATGGAAGGTGACATGTCCAAAGCGCGCGCTGCGCCCGAGAGTGTTCCTGCTTGCGCCGCCAGGGTGAACACCCGCATGCTGCTCAATCTATCCACGGCAGGCTTTCATTTCGTACTCCTGGTTAAAACTGATTGGCGATTCTGGCCCTTTAAAAAGGGCCAGTCAAAGATCAAACTATGCACTGACAAGTTCCCCGAGCCATCATCATGAACACACCTTCCGACTCTTCGACATCCGTGTCCCGGATGCCCGCGTTCTACATTCCACATGGCGCAGGTCCCTGCTTTTTCATGGACTGGAACCCGGTGGACGCCTGGGACAAGACCGCTGATTTCCTGCGCAGTATCCCCGGCAGCCTGCCCGCCCCACCCAAGGCCATCTTGCTGGTGACAGCGCACTGGCTCGCGCCTCAGGTGACTCTGAGCGGTGCCGCTCAACCCGGCATGTTGTTTGACTACTACGGGTTTCCGCCCCATACCTACGAACTTCGTTATCCGGCCCCCGGCACCCCCGCTCTTGCAGAGCGCGTACGGGGCTTGCTTGCGGGCGCGCATATAGATGCGGCCGTAGACGAAGAGCGGGGTTACGACCATGGCACCTTCATCCCTCTCAAGGTGGCCTTTCCAGATGCCCAAGTCCCCGTGCTTCAAGTGTCGCTGCTGGGCAATCTGGATGCCGGGGCCCATGTCGATTACGGCCGTGCGCTGGCCCCGCTGCGAGACGAAGGGGTACTGATCATCGGCAGCGGCATGAGTTACCACAATATGCGTGGGTACGGAGATCCACGTTCCACACCCATCAGCGCCGAGTTCGATCGCTGGCTGACGGAAACTGTCGCGCTGCCCGCGCCAGAGCGCAATGCACGTTTGGCGCACTGGGACACTGCCAGCGGCCCGGCTGGCCGCCTGTCGCATCCCGCGAGGGCCGAGGAACACCTGTTGCCTCTGCACGTAGTCGCAGGCGCCGCAGGGGAGGGCGTGGGACGCAAGGTGTTCTCGGATGAAGTCATGCGAACGATGATCTCCGCCTTCAGGTTTGATTGAAGGCAAGCACACCCTCACTTCATTGCCATTTGGCAAAGCTGAAAGCTCGGAGTAAGGCGACGGCACCTCAAACACTGCCTGCGCCTATTGGATTGACCAGGCGCTGCTTCGAACGAGAGGACCACTCTTTATTGAAAAAGTATCGGTTAAAGATACTCACCATATTCCGGGAAGCGACTGATCGCACGGATGGACTTCTTTAGGGTGAAGTGGTGCAGAATTCTTTCCATGGTCAATTTCGTTCATAACAATGTGATGCAGCCCGCTTCGAGCCGCGTTTTGCCCTCTGCTTCGAACACGGTTCGCGCGCTTGGTCGCTTCCGGCGGTCGGTGTATGTCGCTGGCGCCATTCTGATGGGGGCGAGCAGCCCGACTTGGGCGCAAAGCAACGCATCATTGGGCGTGTCCTTGCTCCCCGTTGCGTCTGTGCTTGTCACCGGCGCGATTGCAGGTGCCGTCTCACGCACTGCAGTCGCTGTGCCGGTAGCCCTGGCGGTGTCTGGTGCAGTGCTGACGATCAAGGCTGTCGAAGTGTCTGCCCACGGAACGGTGTATGTGCTGGAACGCGCCAGCGATGGCGCCACGGCCAGTGTGCGTCTCAGTGAAAGAGCGCTTTCAAGTGCGTCTGCCAGTGTGGGCACCGCTTTGGTCACGACCGTCATCGCAAGCGGTACGATTTTGTCGGCAGCAGGGGAGGCTATTGCGTTCGTGCCCAATGAGGCGGGTCAAGCCTTGCTCCACAGCGAAAGATTGATCTAAGGCCAGAAAGTGGAAAAGACCTTGAAAAGTTTGTCTCGTTTTTCTGCGTCCCTGTGTGCGGCTCTCATCGCCGTGCTTGTGGCATTGGCCAGCGGCAACGCATACGCCGGACGCTCGTGCACTGCGGCCAAGCTGAGCCCGCAAGCCATTGAACGCAGCCTGACGCTTGCCCAGCAGACTGCCAGTGCGCTTGAAAATACCTACGAAAAAGACGGTACGCGCGTCGTGTTGCTGGCACGAGCCGGGCAAGATCTCACCCGCTACCAGCAGACGTGGTCGCATGTGGCTTGGGCTTATCGTTTGCCCACCGGAGGGTGGCAGGTGGTGCACAAGCTGAACGATTGCGGCTCCGACCGTTCCATGCTCATGCGCCATGGACTGGGCGAGTTCTTCCTGGACGACCTGTGGCGCCATCAGGCAGCCTGGCATACGGTGCCTAAAGCCTGGGAAGAGGCACTATGGAGTCTGCTGCAGAACAACACGCGCGTGGTGGCGATGCACGAGCCTCGCTACAGCATGGTCAGCTATGCCTGGGGCACACGCTATCAACAATCCAATCAATGGGCTGCAGAGACGCTGGCGCTGGCAGCTGAACCAGGCATGCTGAGCCGCCAACAAGCGCAAGGCTGGTTGCGACTGAAAGACTATAAGCCCGCCATTCTGGAAATCCGTGCGCTCACTCGGCTGGGAGGCAGGGCGACTGCTGCCAATATCGCTTTTGACGATCACCCTAATGCTCAGCGCTTTGCCAATCAGATTGAAACCGTGACGGCGGACTCCATGCTGGCATGGCTGGAGCGGTTGGCTCCCGGAGGCCAGGGCAGAACCGGCCTTTAGAACGGCAGGCCTCTCGGCCTTCCAATCGGAAAAGGCCGGGGCAAGGCGTCCGATCCAGGCGCCTTAAGACCCCGTCAGAATATGGAATATGTCCACGCTTGCATTTTCAACTGCTGCGCTAACTGCAGACGTCCGGTCAAAAAATTGCGCATAAGGATCTGCTCCAAGCGCCATCAGGGAGTGAACCAGGTCCCGTCGACTGGCCTGTGCGGCAGATGCCAATGCGCGGTTGAGATGTTCGAAGTAGTCTGCCTGCAGGCTGTCTGAGCCTTTTGGCGTCTGCTGTGCAATTTGCAATTCGGCAAGTTCGTCGCCTAGCCCCAGGTGGGTGGCAATGGTCTGCATCTGCTGGACTCGGGCCGACGGCTGACCTCCATGCGCCGTACCACCTTCGTCAACGACAGGTTCTGGTTTAAGCTTCTCAAGCAATTCAAGCACGATAGGAAGCGGCGCCGTGCGAGCGGCAAATTCCAGCAGGGTCAGCGGCCCTACATGGGTCACGCCCTCGAGTGATGCCGCGCCGTTCTTGACAAATGCATCACCGCGCGCATTCAGCGCGGCAATCATCAGCCTGCTGGTGTGCAAGTGTCCGGCTTCGAGTGCATGTTCCAGTCGCTGCTCCAGGTGCGCTCGATTGACATGAGTCACCGGCCAGAGGCCCCATGCTGTCAAATCGCTTCGAGAGACTCTGGCTTTGCCACCGGAGCCAATGAGCGCCTCCGCCACATGCCAACACTCGTTTTCGATGGCATTTTTCAAACTGGGAAGGCGAGCCAGGGCGTACGATGACGCTTTGAACTGCACCCCCGCCCTCAGCAAGCTATCCAGGACCTGCACGTTGCGTGGTTTCACCGCGTGGTCCAAAAGAGAATGGCCGCTCTTGTCATGGACGTTAATGTCTGCTCCCGCCGTGAGCAAGCTGTCCACCACCTCTGGGTGTCTGTTCCGTGCACCCCACATCAGCGGCGTGAGTCCGTTTCTATCGCGAAGCTCAATGTTGGCACCTGCTTCCACCAGGAGCTGCACGGTGTCTGCGTCTCCGCGCTGGACTGCCAGGGCCAATGCTGACGCTCCATCGCAGTCGCATACATCGATCTCCGCTTGAAACTCAAGCAGAAGCTCAATGGCATCACGATGGCCCTCTCGTATCGCATGAAGCAGTGGAGTGCATCCCGAGCTGTCCACCTGGTTGACGCATGCGCCGGCTCGCAGCAATTCGGTGACGGCCGGAGTAGATCCGTGACGGACCGCAAGTGTCAATGCGGCTTCACCCAACGCGTTTCTTGAGTTAGGGCTTGCGCCCGCCTGGAGCCATGCCCGCATCTCATCCAGCTGACCATGGACCGCCCTGTTGCACAGGGCTTGGGCGGTGTCATGGGGGCAAAGAGAAACAGCTATTTTGTAGGGCAGGAGGCGGATGGGACCCTTGTAACTCAAGGACGTTGTGCCCGCGATGTCACTCACCTGCGGGAAACTCGTCGTGGCCGGGGAATTGCTGTCTTCCAGATCACCCAGCTGTGCAAAAGAGTCGACGACCTCTTGAAGGCTTTCGTCACGGCCGGTTGCAAGCGATGGGCCCACCTCGGTGACACCTACCCTGATGTGGCTCTTGGACTCAGGAGCGGTGCCAGACTGTTGACTCCCCACCAAAGCGGAGTTGACGTGAGTTTGGCCGTCTATCTGTGGAAGCATCTGGAAATCCTTTCCCGTGTCCTGTACAGAATGAGTCACTTCGTGTGACTGTGAGTTCCATTCAGGTTGACTTTAGTAGCAGGTCGAGTCAATCCAAAGGCCCCCCGTATGATGGATATCTCAACTTGCGTCCATCCGGCTTTTAAATTGGCCATGACTTGTTTTGCAGTGCCCAGGCACGGTCCTCGCCAGCGCATAAGCTTTCGTGCTTCCACTGGAGCATGTGCTTGAACGCCCAGCCCATCACTCTCTCGCTTGAGTTTCAGGATGAAGTCACCTGGGTGCGGTCCATGCCGGGGTTGGAACTTTCGATTGAGCTTTCCATGCCTGTGGGAGTTGGTGCCTTGGCCCGCAACGTTCTGCGACATGCACCCCCTAGTCCGCTGGAGATAGAGCAGGCCATCGAGCTGGTAGAAGAGGCCGTCATGCCGGCCCGGGTCCGATTGCCTGCGGCCCTTCAATTGTTCAGCGCGGATCAGTTGCTATATGGCCTGGCATCCGAATTCCTTGGCGAGGGCCATCGCACTATCGCGGCGCAACACCCGTCGGGGCTGAATTTGAGTGGGCCATGGGGGTCACCTATCTGGCTGAGCATGGATGCAGTCGAGGCACTATTCAACCGCCTGATCGCTCGCTCCGAAGGGCGTCCTGAGGCGCAGGATCGTTTGCCGGTGGATAGCGCGCACTCTGCGAGATTGATCATGGTGCGAGAGCTCCTGCACCACTGGGCCCTGAGCGGTCTGAATTCCGCGGCTTGAAAGCCAGGCATTCAAAATGGGTGCAGCAGAGCACAGCCGAGTCTTTGACGGTGCTCGCAACGGAAGTCGAATGAAGATCCTCATTGCTCTGCTGTGGCGAGCGAATTCTCGGTTTTTATTTGCGTCAAAAGGTATACTTTGTCGCGATTTGAAAAGCGGGCGCAATCGCCGCTGGCCAAGTCGACTTTCCCGAATCGGCATGAGCATGGGCGTAGAGGATCCCTGACCAATGTCGCACTAGAATCCGCGTTTCCTCAAGGCTTCCCCCTACCTACTTTGGAGCGCTTGCCGTGCTGTTGACATTGGTTTTCGCCTATCTGCTGGTCACCATCGCCATCGGCCTGATTGCCGCCAAGCGGGTCAAGACGACGGTCGATTTTGCGGTCGCTGGGCGCAATCTGCCGCTCATCATGATCGTGACCACGACCTTTGCCACATGGTTCGGGTCCGAGACTGTGCTCGGCATACCGGCGAAGTTCGTCCAGGACGGGCTGGGCGGCGTGGTCGAAGATCCGTTTGGTGCAGGGTTCTGTCTGATTCTGGTGGGAATTTTCTTTGCTGCCCGGCTCTACCGGATGAACCTGCTCACCATCAGCGACTATTACCGCGAGCGCTATGGCCGCGTGATCGAGCTCGTGTGCTCTTTGTTCATCATGGTGAGCTACCTGGGGTGGGTCTCCGCCCAGGTCACAGCGCTCGGCCTCGTGTTCAATGTGCTTTCAGGCGGCGCAATCACTGTGCCGATGGGCATGACGATTGGCGTGGTTTCCATCCTGGCCTACACCTTGTTTGGCGGCATGTGGTCGGTGGCCATCACGGATTTTCTCCAGATGATCATTCTGGTCACCGGCCTCATCATTCTCGCCGTCTATGCCGGGGGCCTGGCCGGCGGCGCGGACAAGGTGATCGAGCTTGCCGTCAGCCGCGACATGTTCAATTTCCTGCCTGAACCAACCTGGCACGACATCACCTTTTTCATCGCTGCGGCGATCACCATGATGTTTGGCTCCATTCCGCAGCAGGACGTTTTTCAGCGCGTGATGTCGGCCAATAGTGAAAAAGCCGCTACCCGGGGCTCTGTCATTGGCGGCTCGCTCTACATCGTGTTCGCCTTCATCCCGATGTTCCTGGTGACCAGTGCGCTCATCATCATGCCGGATCAGGCCGCTCAACTGCTGCAAGATGACCCGCAAAAGGTGCTTCCGCGCCTGGTGATGGACAAGATGCCGTTCATCATGCAGGTGGTTTTCTTTGGTGCGCTGCTCTCGGCCATCAAATCCACGGCCTCGGCCACCATGCTGGCGCCCAGCGTCACATTCGTGGAAAACATCTGGCGTCAGTTTCGTCCGCGGACCACTGACCGGCAGGAGCTTCTGACCATGCGTATCACCGTGCTTGTATTCAGCCTGCTGGTGCTGATGTACTCCATCCGCATGCAGGGGACTTCCATCTACGAAATGGTCTCTGGCGCCTACCAGGTCACTTTGGTTGGAGCGTTTGTGCCACTGGTGTTTGGCCTGTACTGGAAGCGTGCCACTACACAAGGTGCCGTGCTTTCCATTGCCCTGGGGTGTCTCACCTGGCTGTCGCTGCTTCTCACACCCGCTGGTGAGGTGTTTCCTGCGCAGCTTGCCGGGGTGCTGGCGGCGGTGGTGGGTATGCTGGTTGGCTCATTGTGTCCCCAGGTGCTGCGAGATACGCGCTTGCCTACTCCCAAGCTTGAGGGTTCGAGCTGATAAGGTATGAACGAATCGCTTCTTCTCTTACTCCATCTTCCGTTGGGAGAGGGTGGGGCTTGGCCGGCCGACCGGTGAGGGTGAGTGGCGGTTGGTTTCACTCCCTCTCCCTCTTTCCCCCTCTCCCGCTTGCGGGAGAGGGCGGGGGTGAGGGCACGTGGCGGTTGATTGATAGCTGTGATTACTAATTACCCCCGGCTGTTTTATTGAAGTCGGAGGCCGGGGAGTGCGCCCGGCAGCGCACCTACTCTTTTTGCTCCGCCAAAAACAGTAGGCCCAAAAAGGCGGCCCCAAGTCCGTGCCTATGCCGGCCGCGACCCTACACTTCGCTCCGGGCAACCTCCGGTGCTCGGTCCAGGGGCGGTGCGGCAGAACTCTCTTCGTTCGCTTCGCTCTCTACGTTCAAACAGCTGCCGCAAGCTAGATCACGAAGCAAGAGCATCTTGCAGTGCTCTTGCCCGACCCTTACCCTGCGCTCCTCGGCACGGCCAAAGGGGGTGGGGAACCTGATTCGGGCCATTGCTTCGCTCGGCCCTCGAATAACTAGTCGCTAGCGCGAGGATCTTGTCCCTTCTCACCGTGCGGGACAGTCTGATGCTGTCGTGCCTGCCGACTTGACCCCCCAGAACCGAAGGGTGTGACGCCAACGAAGGCCCCAGTTGCTCCATGCAGACTCCCAAGCAACTCGAATTCTCGCCTGAAGCCTATAATTGAGGGTTTTTCCTTTCGACTTGCCCAGGGAGCTACCGCCCTCGGCTGGATTGCCATGCCCATCTACGCCTACAAATGCTCTTCCTGCGGCTACGCCAAGGATGTACTGCAGAAAATGTCCGATGCTCCTCTTACGGTCTGCCCGGAGTGCGGGGCTGAGGCTTTCAGCAAGCAATTGACTGCAGCTGGTTTCCAGCTCAAAGGCTCCGGCTGGTATGTCACAGATTTCCGTGGCGGCTCACAAGCCGCTTCCAAAGCTGATGGAGACTCCAAAAGCGAAGGCGCCGGCAAGGCTGCCGGCGGCGACGCTTCAACGGCTGCGCCGGCCTCAGCACCCGCACCGGCCACCGCACCTGCATCAGCGCCGGCAGCAGCACCTGCTCCTGCTGCTTCTGGCAGCAGCTCCAGTGGCTCATCCACGAAGAACTGAGCGGCCCTTTCCGTGACCACCACTTTCGCACCAATATGATGCAGCGCGTCAGGCAATACTTCATCACCGGCTTGCTGGTGTGGCTGCCCATGGGCGTTACCGTCTGGGTGCTGATGTGGCTGGTGGGCATACTCGACGGCATCTTTCTCGGCGTGCTGGCCGCCGCTGAAGCCATGGTGCCGAATGCCGGTATCCTGGCAGAGAAACTGCGCCACATTCCGGGCCTGGGCGTGATCCTGGTCGCGCTCGTGATCTTGGGGACTGGCCTTTTTGTCGCCAATATGTTCGGCCAATGGTGGTTGCGCCAATGGGACAAGGTCATGACGCGCATCCCGGTGGTGCGCAGCATCTATAGCAGTGTCAAGCAGGTCTCCGACACATTGTTCTCCGGCTCTGGCCAGGCCTTTTCCAAGGCAGTGCTGGTGCAGTATCCCCGTCATGGGGCCTGGACCATCGCTTTTTTGACGGGCCGGCCGGGCGGAGAGGTGTCGCGCCACCTGGATGGCGACTTCATCAGCATCTATGTGCCCACCACGCCCAACCCCACGTCGGGCTTTTTTCTGATGGTTCCTCGCGCTGACGTCGTCGAATTGAAGATGAGCGTGGACGAAGCGTTGAAATACGTCATTTCCATGGGAGTTGTGGCGCCCCCCGCGTCCGCGTCCGTGCCCCCGTTGGCGACTGTCCAGCAGGTGCAGCCCATTTCCACTCCTGGGGAGCCCAATGTGCTCCCTCTTGCAACTCCGGCGGCTGATGGAGCCGCCAGATCCGAATCCTGAAAGCGAAACACGGTATGTCGATGCGTTCCCACTACTGCGGCCTGGTGACTGAAGCACTGATCGGTCAGAGCGTTAGCCTGTGCGGCTGGGTAAATCGCCGCCGCGACCATGGCGGCGTGATTTTCGTGGATTTGCGTGACCGCGAAGGCTACGTACAGGTAGTGTGCGACCCTGACCGTCCTGACATGTTCAAGGTGGCCGAAGAGGTGCGTAACGAGTTCTGCGTGCGCGTGGTAGGCGTGGTGCGCGCCCGTCCGGAAGGCACCACCAACGATCAACTCAAGAGCGGCGGCATTGAAGTGCTGTGCCAGGAGTTGACCGTTCTGAACCCCTCGATCACCCCGCCTTTCCAGATCGACGACGACAACTTGAGCGAAACCACGCGTCTGACGCACCGCGTGCTGGATTTGCGCCGTCCCTACATGCAAAACAACCTGATGCTGCGATATCGGGTAGCCATGGAGGCACGTAAATTTCTGGACAGCAACGGTTTCATCGACATCGAGACGCCCATGCTCACCAAGAGCACGCCCGAGGGCGCCCGTGATTACCTGGTCCCAAGCCGCGTGCATGACGGCATGTTCTTCGCGCTGCCGCAATCGCCTCAGCTGTTCAAGCAGTTGCTCATGGTGGCGGGCTACGACCGCTATTACCAGATCACGAAGTGCTTCCGTGACGAAGACTTGCGCGCAGACCGTCAGCCCGAATTCACCCAGATCGACATCGAGACTTCGTTCCTGGACGAACAGGAAATTCGCGATCTGTTCCAGGGCATGATCACCACTGTTTTCCAGAACGCTTTGAACGTGGATCTGGGCGAGTTCCCAGTCATGGCCTATGCAGAAGCCATGCACCGCTTCGGCTCTGACAAGCCCGATTTGCGTGTGAAACTGGAATTCACCGAATTGACCGACGTGATGAAAGACGTGGACTTCAAGGTGTTCAGTGGCCCGGCCACCACCCCGGGCGGTCGTGTCGTGGCATTGCGCGTGCCCGGTGGCAATGAGATGAGCCGCAGCGAGATTGATGGCTACACCGAGTTCGTCAAGATCTACGGCGCCAAGGGCCTGGCCTGGATCAAGGTCAATGAAGTCAGCAAAGGCCGGGACGGCCTTCAGTCACCCATTGTGAAGAATCTTCATGATGCGGCCATTGCACAGATTCTCGAACGCAGCGGTGCGCAGGACGGGGACATCCTGTTCTTCGGCGCAGACAAGAGCAAGGTCGTGAACGACGCCATTGGAGCGCTCCGCCTGAAGATCGGTCACGGCGAACTCGCTCGCAAGTCCGGCCTGTTCGAAGACCGTTGGGCACCGCTTTGGGTGGTGGATTTCCCCATGTTCGAGCACGACGACGACGAAGACCGCTGGAATGCAGTGCACCACCCCTTCACGGCACCCAAGGACGGTCACGAAGATTACATGGATTCCGATCCTGGAAAATGCATCGCCAAAGCGTACGACATGGTGCTGAACGGTTGGGAGTTGGGTGGCGGGTCCGTGCGTATTCATCGCGCTGACGTGCAGGCCAAGGTATTTGATGCACTCAAGATCTCGCGCGAAGATGCTCAGCTGAAATTCGGTTTCCTGCTGGACGCGTTGCAGTATGGTGCGCCGCCGCACGGCGGTCTGGCCTTCGGTCTGGATCGTCTGGTCACGCTGATGACCAAAGCGGATTCCATCCGTGATGTCATTGCGTTTCCAAAGACTCAGCGTGCGCAATGCCTGCTTACTCAGGCACCGAGCCCGGTGGAAGAAAAGCAGTTGCGCGAGCTTCATATCAAGCTGCGCAACACTGCGCCAGCAGCCTGAAGCACCGCGCAGCGAAGCCGTCCTACGCGACGGGCACTCGCGCTCTGCTAGGATGGGTTCTTCAAACATAACGTGAGAGGATCCATCATGTCAGATATCGTCGATTCCGCTGTAGAGACCAAGGAGCATCTGGTCGCTAACCTCCGTCGCGTCATCGCTGATGCTGAGGATCTGCTTTCTGCGACGGCCGGCCAGACTGACAGCAAAATGGCAGAGTTGCGCAGCCGCGCCAAGGAAAACTTGGTGGTTGCCCGTGAAAAGCTGGCAGATGCTGAAGCCGCGTTGCGCGCGCGCGCTCGTCACGCAGCCGCTGCAACTGACGAATATGTCCATGAAAACCCATGGTCGTCTATTGGCGCAGCTGCCGCACTGGGCATCCTGGTCGGCGTGTTGCTTGGCCGTCGCTAAGTATTTCTGTTTTTTTGATTGTTCCAGTTCAGCATGGCAAGATCTTCGGCTTCTGAGGAACCTGGCACGGCGGCGCGTTTAGGCGCGCTTCTGGCGGATGGGCTTGAGCTTGTTCAGGTTCGCTTTGAGCTCTTCACTGTAGAAGTTCGGGAAGAGTTGCTGCGATTGGCGCAAATGGCCATGTTTGGGGCATTTGCGGTGGTTTTTCTCAGCTTCGGATTGATTTTCCTGGCTGTGTTCCTGACAGTGCTGTTCTGGGATACGCATCGCTTGCTTGCTTTGGGCATCAGTACGGTTGTCTTCCTTGGCGGAGGCGCCGCATTGTTCGGATTGGCTTGGATGCGCTTCAAGGAAGGGTTCCAGATGTTCTCAGGCACGCGCAGAGAAGCGCAGCAAGATCAGGAGCGGTTGCGGTCATGAGTCAACGGGCAGAACTGGCCGCGCGCCGCGAGCAGCTCTTGTTGCGCTCCGCCCAATTGCGTGAACAACTGGCTCACAGGTCGCGGGTCGTCCAGCCTGCGTTTCGTGCTGCCGACAAGGTGCGCGAAGGTGCGTCCTGGGTCCAAGCCAATCCTGCCCTGATAGCAGTGGTGGGAGCCGCTTTGCTCGGAGCCGCAGCAGCCCGGCCCAAAGCAGTGATGGGACTGGGTCTTCGGGCTTGGTCAGGCTGGCAGATGTTCCAGCGTGTGCGCCCCGTGGCGAACGCCTTTCTGCGCCAGATTTTCTGAGGGGATGGAGATGGCTGGGGCTCTCGCCTTGCCACGAGCCTTCAAGATTCCGCAATCGGTTCTGGTGGTGATCTACACCAAGTCACTCGATGTCTTGCTGATTCGCCGGGCAGACAGCTCGGAAGATTTTTGGCAATCGGTGACCGGCAGCAAGGACGCCGAGCAAGATTCGTTTGAGGACACTGCTGTTCGAGAGGTCTTCGAAGAGACCGGCATAGACGCACGCCATCCCTCTTGTCAGTTGCAGGATTGGGAACTTGAGAATGTTTACGAAATCTATCCCTGGTGGCGCCATCGCTACGCACCGGGCGTCATCTCCAACACCGAACATGTGTTCGGCCTGCGCGTAGAGAGTAGTACTTTGGTGATACTCAATCCGCGCGAACATACGGATTGGGTGTGGTTGCCTTGGCAAGCTGCTGCTGATCGCTGTTTTTCACCGTCCAACGCCGAGGCGTGCTTGATGCTGCCCCATTTTGTTACCTGATTTCATGGCCGCCTTAGCCCACTCCCTCGACGAAGAAGACGACGGTGTATTGCGCGTCGCAACCTACAACATTCACAAGGGTGTGCAGGGTATTGGGCCTGCCAGGCGGTTGGAAATTCATAATCTGGCATTGGCGGTAGACACCTTGGATGCAGATATTGTTTGCCTGCAGGAAGTGCGCATGGAAAACCGGCGTGAAGCCGGGTTCTTTTCGCTTTGGCCCCAAGTGCCTCAAGCCGAGTTCCTGGCGCCGGAAGGCTACGAGGCTGTTTACTCCACCAATGCCGTGACCAAACATGGAGAGCACGGCAACGCCTTGCTCTCGCGTTGGCCCATCATCCGGCACCGGCATGAAGACATGTCCGACCATCGTTTCGAGCAAAGAGGCCTCTTGCACGTCGAAATCATGGTGGGGGAAATCAACCTTCACGCCATCGTGGTTCATTTTGGCTTGATTCCTGCCAGCCGCCTGCGGCAGACGGCCCAATTGCAGCGGTACATTGCCCGCGAAGTGCCACCGGAAGCACCTGTCATCGTGGCGGGTGACTTCAATGACTGGGGCACTCAGGTCAGAAAGCTGTTGAGTGCCGAAGCGCTGCATTCGTTTGAAGGGCCTCGCACCTTCACATATCCCTCACGCCTGCCAGTGGTTCAGCTTGACCACATTTACGCGCGCGGCATGAAACCCCTCAGTCTCGGAGCGCCGCGAGGACGGGCGTGGAGCCGGATGTCAGACCACCTGCCTCTGATCGCAGAATTCAGGATGCACGGCGCCTGATCAGCAAGGCATGAGCGGCGCTGTTACCATGCAGGCAGTCATGAAATCCCTGCCTGAACTTAACTCCAATACCGAGGCTGCGTCCGACGATGTCGGTATCCCCGTTTCGGTCAAAATCCGTGAGCGTTTGCAAGCGGCACGCCGCCGCTTCAACGCCAATGACAATATTGCCGACTTCATCCAGCCCGGAGAGTTGGAGTTGCTGCTGGACGAAGTCCAGCACAAGATGCAAGGTGTGCTGGACAGTATGGTCATTGACACCGCTGGCGACCACAACACGGCTAACACAGCGCGCCGGGTGGCCAAGATGTATCTCAATGAGGTATTTAGTGGTCGCTACGTCAAAGGGCCTACGATCACTGAGTTTCCGAATGCGGAGCGCCTGAACGAGTTGATGATCGTTGGACCGATCACGGTGCGTTCTGCTTGTAGCCATCACTTCTGCCCTGTGATCGGCAAGCTTTGGATCGGCATCATGCCCAATGAACGCACCAATGTCATTGGACTGTCGAAGTACGCTCGTCTGGCTGAGTGGATCATGGGGCGTCCCCAGATCCAGGAAGAAGCTGTGGTGCAACTGGCTGATCTGATTCAGGAAAAGACCAAGCCTGATGGTTTGGCCCTGGTGATGGAAGCCACGCATTACTGCATGGCCTGGCGGGGTGTCAAGGACATGAACAGCAAGATGATCAATTCAGTCATGCGCGGTGTGTTCCTCAAGGATGTGAATCTGCGGCGCGAATTTCTTGCGCTCATTCCACGTGAACGCTGAACTCAGGAACGGTGATTGACCTATGCTAGTACGATTGCTCTACGCCAGCCGCGCTGTGGACACAACGCCTGCAGCCATCGATGCCATATGCGGCAGCGCACGCCAGCACAATGCCGAACAAGGTGTGACGGGCGTGCTGGTCTATGGTGGTGGCATCTTCATGCAAGTGCTGGAAGGCGGCCGTCAGATTGTCAGCGACCTTTATGGCGTGATCCAGCGTGATGGGCGCCACAAGGATGTGGTGCTCTTGCACTACGAGGAAATCACGGAACGGCGATTTGGTGGATGGACCATGGGCATGGTCAATACCAGCCGCATCAATCCCAGTACTTTGCTGAAATACAGTGAGCAGGCAGAACTCAATCCTTACCTGGTTACGGGAAAAGTCTCCATGGCCCTGATTGAAGAGCTCATGGCGACTGCCAGCGTTGCCGGCCATCCCTGACGCCTCCTGGGGTCTGCCAACTGATTAAACGCGACCAGGGCACTTTAACGTGCGTGGTCTTCTTGACCCATAGCTTGGCTATGGGCCTGCAAATCCCTGGGGCGGCCACCCGCCGAAAACTGTCCTCGCTGGGGCCTTTTCTCGCTATCGGCGCTCCAAGTCCGATAGCCTCCTAGTGGCCTGAACGAACTCGAACAAGCCGGACTGTGGCGCGTGATCCTTAAGCGCTTTCGTCGGCAGGCAGGGTGGTCGCTCGGGTGATCCCTGCCAGAGCCTCGCCCTCGGTCCGATACAGGTGCAAGAGTGGGCTTTCGGCCAGTGCCCCAGCCGCGCTGAGTACCTTTTCAGCGGGTAGTTTCAACCCGCTGATATGCAGGTGAATACCTTGGCCGTGCAGCATTCTCAGCAGCCGAGTGAAAACCTCAGCGCCCGTGGCATCAATACGGTTAATGGGTTGAGCGAAGAGGCAGACGTGGCGAGTGTCCTTGTGATCGCTCAAGTGTTCGACCAGGGTCCGCTCAAATTGGCTTGCAGCGGCAAAGTCGAGCGCGGCGTCCATGCGCAGGGCATAAGTTTGCGTGGCCAGTGGTGCCAGATTCCAAAGATGGCGGTCGCGCAGGCTGCCATCCGGGTGCAAGCCCACTTCGATGATGCGGGGGTGCAAGTGTTGGTAGAGGAACAGCGAAAGCATCATCAGCACGCCGGCCAACACTCCCCAATATAAAGCCGGGGCAGCCAGGATGGTGACCACAAACGTGACGGCTGCAATCAGTGCCTCGACCCGCGATAGGCGCCACAGCCTTTTGAACTCCTGGGGCTTGAGCAAGCCCACCACGGCTGCCACCACAATGGCTGCCAGCACCGGCTGTGGCACGTAGCGCAGCACGGGGGTGAAGGTCAGCAGCGCGATCAGCACCACAACGACGGAAAACACCGTGGCCCAACCCGATTGCGCCCCCGCGTACAGATTGAGCGCGGAGCGTGAGAAGGACGAACTCGTTGGGAATGCCCCCGAGAATCCTGAAATAATCTTGCCCACGCCCTGGCCGATCAGATCCTGGTCCTGATCCCAGCGCTCATTCTTGCGTTCGCTGTCCACCTTCGCGCTGGAGGCTGTTTCAAGAAAACTCACCAAGGTAATGATCAGCACAGGCATGACCAACTGTCCCATGGTGGTCCACCCTGGCCAGCCGGGAATGTACATAGCTGGCAGACCTTTTGGCAGATCACCCACAACCTTGCCGCCAGAAGCTTCAAAACCACTGAGCCAGCTGATGCCCGCAGCGGCCAGCACGACCACCAATACGGTTGGGAAAGTGGGGCGCCAACGACGAGCACCCATGAGCAGCGCGAAGGCAATCAACCCATAGATCGTGGAGATGCCGTGCCATGCAGACCAGTCAGTCCAGCCGGATTGCAGCCCCAGCAACGCTGGTAGCTGCGAGGCAATGATCAAAACCGCTGCCGCCTGCGTGAAGGCCATCAGCACAGGGGCATTCACAACATTCAGCAGCCAGCCAAAACGTGCAAATCCCAGCACCATTTGCAGCGCGCCTGACAGGAGTGCCAGCCATACTGCCAGTTCAACCCACTGAGGGCTACCTGGCTCTGCCATGCCCACCAGCGAGGCGTAGATTAAAAGCGCGCTGAGCGCAGTCGGCCCTACCGACAGGCGGGAGGAAGCAGAGAAAAGCACGGCGAAAAGCGCGGGCAGCATGGACGCATAAATGCCCGTGATCAAGGGCATGCCCGCCAGCGCTGCATACGCGACACCTTGCGGAATCACCATCAGTCCGACGGTGAGGCCTGCCATGGCTTCGCCTCGCAGCATCTCGGAGTTGGGACGCGGCCAGCGAAGGGCTGGTAGGAGGCGGGACCAGAAAATGCGCATCTCGCTATGCTACGCGAAGGTCAGCATGAACGAGTGTCGCGTATTTATCTATACAGCAAGATGAACCACGAACGAGCCACAAACACTACGCCCAAGCGGCTCGTGCGAAATGCTGAGACTACCGAAGCAAAAACCCCTGGCTACGCAAGGTAGCCAGGGGGTTTAAGAGAAATCGCTCCAACTCAGTCGAGCCAGCGCGACTTATCGCTGGATCCTCAGCGGATCGCCAGGTTGTTGCGGACGCTCTTCACGCCGTTGACACCCCGAGCAATCTCTGTGGCTTTTGATTTTTCTTCAGCATTCTTGGCGAAACCTGCCAGAGATACTTCACCATTGAGGGTCTGAACATTGATAGCGCCCGCATCCACTGTTTTGTCTGCTACAAATTTAGCCTTGACAGCAGTTGTAATGGAGGCGTCATCCACATAGGCGCCCACCGATTCCTGGCCTCGGAAGACCGAGCATCCCGTGGCTACCAATGTGAGGCCGGTCATAGCGGCGATAACGAGTGTACGTACTGATTTCATGATGAATTCCTTTCGACTTTTTTAGAACTGACTGAATGCCTGCTTGGCGGCAATGCCCTGCCTTCAGGCTTTCCTATGGCCTATTAACGACGGCGACGGCCCAGCAGCATGGCTACCACTGCACCAGCAGCGGCGGCGATGGCCACGGACTTCATGGGCTGTTCTGCCACATACGCGCTGGTCTTGTTCGTCATGTCGTTGAATTTCTCACGGGCTTGAGCCGTGGTATCAGACGCGACGGCCTTGCCGTGTTCTGCAATGTCATGCACTCGGGCAGAAATTGCATCAATAGCTGGCTTGATGTCATCACGCAAAGAGCGGACTTTGGCATCAGCTTTATCCAAGGCGTCGTTAGCCATGGAGCGGGCCGAATCCACGGTGCTCTCTGCCTTGTCTGCAAGCTTGTCAGTCGCGGTATTGGCTGTGTCGGCCAGCTTGTCGATTGAACTGATGTTTCGGTTGCCCATGTCGGATTCCTCTGTAATCTTGCTATTTCAAAAGTCGCAATCAGGAGTCACGCACAGGAAGAAGTGCAATTTGTCTTCTTTCCTTGTTTGTTCCGATTACTTAGTTTGAAGCTTACGAGGATCCCCGTGCATTACCGATCAGCCGGGCGCGCTGTCAGGTGTCGGCTTCCCGGCTTCCAATGCGTAGGAGTTGACTGACATGGCATTGGAAGCCACGGCCAGGCCTTCTTGATCTCTGGCGTGGTGCCGGGGGACGGTACCGATGATTCGAGTGCCTCGACCGGGGCTGGAGTTGATGTCCAGCCGTCCTCCACCCCCTTCAACGCGGTGACGCATTCCGACGAGCCCATGGGAAGTCTGTGGTAGAACTTTGGGATCGAATCCGCGTCCGTCATCAACGATGGAGACCTCTGCGTGATAGACGTAGTTCTTCAAGGTGACCCTGATGTGTTGGGCGTCCGCGTATTTCCCGATGTTGGTGAGTGCCTCTTGCACAGTGCGGTAAATCGTCAACTCGGAAGCGGGATCTAGATCCACCGGTTCCAGCACCGTCTCAATCGGAATGCCTGATCTCTCGGAAAACTCGCGCGCCAATATTTCCAGCGAGGCTACGAGCCCCAGATTGGATAGAGAGGACGGACGCAAGTCTTCGATGATCCTGCGTTTCAGAGCAATGCCCTGATTCAGTGTTTCGGTGAGATGCTGTAGGCGATCAGTGAACTCGGGTGCATCCTTGGGCATACGGGACTTCAACCGCGCCACGTCAAGCTTGGCCGCCGTCAGCAGAGCGCCCAATTCATCGTGGAGTTCGCGCGCGAGGTGCGCGCGTTCTTCTTCAACGGCTTGCTGCAAGTGCGTAGCCAACTCACCCAGTCTTTTGGTGCGCTCGCGCACTTGCGTTTCAAGAGCGTCCCGTTCAGCCTCCAGGGCGCGCTGGTGCCCTTCAGCTTGACGGTGGAGTGCGCGGGTTTGCCTGACGTGCAAGAAGAAGGCTATGAATGCTGCAAGTACACCCATGGCCAGTCCGAAGCGCGAAAAGCTCAACAGGCGCTTGAGCTCCACGCGTCTGTCGTTTACGAATTTGTCCGCGTCTGTGAGCAGGGCATCGCTTTGAGCACGGAATGCGGCCATCTGCTCCAGGCCAATATTGCTCGTGATCACAAAGTCCACCACTTCTGGTCGGTTGTCTTCTCTCATGCGGATGGTGAGCGCCATCTCGGCCAGTTTTTGCGACATGAAGTTGCGAAAGCTCACGATCTTGTCCACGCTGACGACCATCCCGGTCTGCTGGGTATCGAGAACCCGTTTCACGCGGGCGATTTCGTTCAAGGCATCGTCGTAGGGAGCCAGGTAACGGCGGTCTCCTGTCATGATGAAACCACGTTGACCAGATTCTGCTTCGCTGAGCGCACGGGCCAAAGTGTTGATCGAGGCGCGAAGATGGTGCGCGTTCTGTATCTCCGCCATGACTTCATTGGTCCGCCGGTGCGTACCTTCGTTCATGAACCCCATAGCCAGCGCACACAAGGCAGCCACGATCAATGCAAGCCTCAGATTGCGTGCGGAATAGCGCTTGAGGGCTGAAGCATCGGGTGAGTGATGAGGCGAAACGCCGGGCGAACTAGAATTGGTGGTCATTCGACTTAATTTGTCTTTAACTTCCGAAGAGGTACGCGGTGATCAGAATCGGTATTGTGGACGACCACGCCATTGTGCGTACCGGGCTTAAACAGTTCTTCTCGGAACACGTGGATCTCCGCGTGGCAGGGGAGGCGGCCAGCGGGCGCGAGGCGATCGATCTTGTGCGCACGACAGAACTGGACGTTCTTGTCATGGATCTGTCCATGCCTGGGCAAAGCGGGATCGACGCCTTGGCGATGATCCGGGCGAAGGCACCAGATGTGGGGATTCTCATCCTTTCCGGCTATCCGGAAGAGCACTACGCCATGAACCTGATTCGTCAGGGCGCCAGCGGCTATTTGAACAAGGAATGCGACCCCGCTGAAATCGTCGAAGCCATTCGCACGATTAGCCTGGGCAAGCGCTACATCACACCCTCCGTGGCGGAACTGCTGGCCCAGCAGCTCAACCGGAAGAACGATGCACCGCCCCATGAACAGTTGTCCGAACGTGAATTCCAGGTGTTCCTCAAATTGGCTAAAGGTGAAACCGCTGGTGATATTGCAGAGTCTCTCTCGCTGAGCGTGAAGACCGTGAGCACTTACCGCACGCGCTTGATGGAAAAGATGGGCTTGAATTCCAACAGCGATTTGACCTACTACGCGCTCAAGAACCGGCTGATCGACTGACCACAAAGCAACCCCGCAAGCGTCGCCACTTGCGGGGTAGGGGGCATCCGTCAATCCTGAAGCGTCAAATCGCCCCGGTGAACTCGGGGCGTGGACATTCACTTAGTTCACGCCGCCGAGATCAACACAAAAATCTATGAGGGAATCGATGTCTGTCGACTTATCGAACACGGCATCTGCGCCCAACTGATAGCACCGAGTGCGAATGTCGGGGGTCGCATAGTTGGTCAGAACAATGACCCTTTGGCGGGGGTCGCGCTGCTTGCACGCTTCAATCACACCCAGGCCGCTTCCCTGTTTGAGAAAAAGATCCACTATGACAAGATCCCATTTGTCTCGATGATCTTGTAGCCATTGCGCGCCTTGCCCCTCTGTTTCCGAAAATCCCACGGATTTCACTCCAGCCAGTTCCTCCAGTGTTCCCACTAGATTTTCTCGGATGGTTGGGTTGTCTTCAATGATGTATGCGCGCACGTAATGCTACTTAACTACAAAAGGGGATCTGAGCGGCTTTTGAAAGATAAGATTTAAAAGTTGATAAAGACTGATCTGGCTTCTGCGATGGGGTTCTCTACCTGCAAAACCCGAATCTATGTCTTCGAATGTAAGGGTCCTGAGGTGGCTATCCTGCCAGCAGTCACGATTTGCACGTGTAGGAATTTGCCTACTTCGCGTAACGTTTACCCATAAGCTCTCTCTTGGCTTTGAACTTTTGTGTGCACCGGCTATTCATGGGACTGAAATCCGCGCGGCGGCTGATCTCGCGATGGGCTTAACTGTGCCTGGATAGTCCGCAAACGGGGCACGCAGGATCGCGCAGTAAACGCATTTCGTTGAATTCCGTTCGCAAGGCGTTAATCATCAGCAAACGCCCCACCAATGGAGTGCCAATTCCGCAGAGCATTTTCAATGCCTCGGCTGCTTGAAGTGTGCCTACCATGCCAACGATGGGTGCAAACACGCCCATGGTGGAGCAACGCACTTCTTCCACCTCTTGAGTGGGGGGAAATACGCAGGCATAGCAGGGTGACGCGTCATTGCGCGGGTCATAGACCGCAATCTGACCATCGAATCCAATGGCCGCCCCGGACACAAGGGGTTTTTGCGTGGCGACACACGCCAGGTTGAGTGCCTGTCGTGTGGCGAAATTGTCCGTGCAGTCGATAGCGATGTCAGCACTTCTCATCAGCTCCGTGAGCTGTGGAGCATCCATGCGCCTGGCTATGGTCTCGACCTTCACGCCAGCGTTGAGCGAGGCGATGGTGGTGCGCGCGGAATCTACCTTGAGCAGGCCGACGCTGGCTTCTGTGTGGATGATCTGGCGCTGGAGGTTTGTGAGATCAACCGTGTCATCGTCGACGAGGGTCAACCGGCCTACACCTGCACCCGCGAGATACATCGCCACCGGGGAGCCTAGCCCCCCGGCACCTAGAACCAAGGCGTGCGCATCCAGCAGTTTTTGCTGCCCCTCGATGCCTAGTTCGTCAAGGAGCAGGTGGCGGGAGTAGCGCAGCAGTTGTTGATCATTCATCGAACTGCCATGGCGGACGTTACTCGGTCTTAGGCTCGTCCTTGCGCTCGACCAAGGTCTTGCTGACCTTGACCGGCTGGCCTTTCAACTGGGCCAAGCCTTGCAGCAACGGGAAGTCCTTGTCGCTGCCGAACTCAGGTGGGCGACGCTGTGAAGCGGGCTTGCGGGATTCTTCCTCAAGCTTTTTGAGCGCTTCTTCACGTTCCCGCTCCAGTGCTGGATTCGGTTTCTCCGGCTCGCTGCCTACCACCAGGTGTTTCTGAAGATCAGCTTCGCGGGTCCTGAGGACTGCGTACGGGCTTCCTTCAGCGGTATCGTCGATCATGATGTCAGGCACGATGCCCTTGGCCTGGATCGTCTTGCCGCTGGGGGTGTAGTAGCGTGCCGTTGTGATTTTCAGCGCGGTGTCCGGTCCGAGGGGGCGTACGGTTTGCACGGAGCCCTTGCCGAAAGTCTGGCTGCCCATGATGGTGGCGCGCTTGTGGTCCTGCAAAGCGCCAGCGACAATTTCGCTGGCCGAGGCAGAGCCTTCATTCACCAGAACCACCAGAGGTACGGTCTTGAGGGCGGCGGGCAGGCGGCGAAGGGGATCCGCAGCGCGGCGGCGCATGTAGTCTTCAGGACGGGCCTTGAAGATGGACTTGCTCTCATCGATCTGACCGTTGGTAGAGACCACGGTCACATTCGCCGGCAGGAAAGCGGCGGACACGGCCACGGCGGCGTCAAGCAGGCCGCCTGGGTCATTGCGCAGATCAAGCACCAGGCCTTTCAGGTTGGGTTCACGCTTGTAAATGTCCTCGATCTTGGCTACAAAATCGTCTACCGTGCGTTCCTGGAATTGGGACAACCTCACCCAGGCGTAGCCGGGCTCAATCACCTTGCCTTTGACAGATTGAGTGCGGATTTCCTCGCGTGTGATGGTGACCGGGAAGGTGCGGCTTTCGTCCTTGCGGAAGATCGTGAGCAGGACTTTGGTGCCAGGCTCGCCTCGCATGCGCTTGACGGCATCATTCATGGACAGGCCTTTGACCGCCGTGTCATCGATCTTGGTAATCAGATCCCCCGGCTTCAGACCGGCTCTATCAGCAGGTGAGCCCTCGATCGGCGAGACGATTCTGATCACGCCGTCTTCCTGGGTAATCTCAATGCCAACGCCTACGAACCGACCGGTGGTGCCCTCTCGAAATTCTTTGTAGGATTTCTTGTCGAAGTACTGGGAATGAGGGTCGAGGCTGGCAACCATGCCGGATATCGCGTCGGTGATGAGCTTTTTCTCGTCAACCGGCTCGACATAGTCGCTTTTGATCATGCCGAAGACCGCCGCCAACTGCTGCAGTTCCTCCAGCGGAAGGGGAGACAGCGTTCCGCGCGCGACGGTCTGCAGGGAAACGGTGGCGAGTGCGCCAGCCAGTGCCCCCGCGGCGATCCAGCCGGCGATTTTGACTTTTTGACTCATGGCGTTGCGATTCCTGGATTGATCGAGAGATGTCACGATCCAATATACATGCTTGCTTGTCTTCGGGTGCGCGAACCCTCGCTTAGTTCCGTATTTCCTTATGCTTTTTCTAAAGGAATACGCCAAGCGAGGTCTTGGCTCCTGATTTGATCAGGCTTTTCCCTGGCTCGCGACGGCTGCCGCGGCCTTCGCAGCGGCTTCAGCATCACCCAGGTAGTAATGCCGGATGGGCTTCAAATTGGCATCGAGTTCGTAGACGAGAGGAATGCCATTGGGAATGTTCAGTCCCACGATTTCGGAGTCAGGGATGTTGTCCAGGTATTTCACCAACGCGCGGATGGAGTTGCCGTGTGCAGCGACCACGAGCCGCCGCCCCGCCGAGATCGCAGGAGCCATGGATTCGTTCCAGAACGGCAGTACCCGGGCCACAGTGTCTTTCAGGCACTCGGTCAGAGGAATTTCTTCTGGCTTCAGTTTGGCGTAACGGACGTCAGCGCGTTCACTGCGGGGGTCGGTAGCTTCCAGCGCCGGTGGAGGTGTGTCGTAGCTGCGCCGCCATACGAGCACCTGCTCATCCCCATACTGTTTGGCCATATCGGCCTTGTTCAAGCCCTGCAGGCTGCCATAGTGGCGTTCATTGAGGCGCCAATGTTTGACCGTAGGCAGCCATGCGCGGTCCATTTCATCCAGCGTATGCCAGAGCGTGTGGATAGCGCGCTTGAGCACGCTGGTGTAGGCGACGTCGAATTCGTAGCCTTCGGCCTTGAGCAAACGGCCGGCTTGTTTGGCTTGTTCTATGCCCGTCGGCGTCAGATCGACGTCTGTCCAGCCTGTAAAGCGGTTTTCAAGATTCCAGGTGGATTCGCCGTGGCGAATGAGGACGAGCTTGTGCATTGGAAAAGGACAGTTGAAGCCAGAACGGCAGAGAGGAACTCAGCATTTTAGTACTGCGATGGAACCTTTTCTGGCGCGTTGGCGTAGACCCTTGTTCTGCCGGTGGCCCGCATCGGGCGTGTGCCCAACAAGGGCGCGTCCGGCGCCTCGATGGCAGCCTTGCCAGGCACCTACGCACAGCCGGTTTCTCCGGTTCACTGAACTAGAATCACTTCTGAAGCGCCGCTTGCGCGGCCCGTCTTTTTATTACAAGGAATAACCAAGTGGATTTCGTGATCGCGAACTGGACGCTTATATTGCTGGTGGTCGTCTCTGGCGGCCTGCTGGCATGGCCGCTGATTTCGGGCGGCGGCGCGGGGGCGTTGACACCTTCAGCAGCCGTTCAATTGATGAACCGCGAAAAGGCGGTGGTCATCGACGTATGTGAGCCTGCCGAATATGCTGCTGGCCACGTGACCGGCGCCAAGAGCATTCCGTTGTCCGAACTCGAAACCAAGCTCCCCGCTGTGGTCAAGAACAAGGCGCTGCCGCTCATTTTGGTGTGTGCTTCAGGTGCTCGCTCGGCCCGCGCGGTTGCGGTCGCCAAGAAGTTGGGATATGAAAATACGCGGTCTCTGGGCGGCGGCATGAAAGCCTGGCGTGATGCCAATTTGCCGGTTGAAGCGTGAGTAGCCGGACAGTGCAGAGCGGTATTTCTCTTCCTAAAGCGGATTCCGTTTCACACTCCTTGCGAAGCCGTCTTCGAATCGCTGCTGCCGTCAGTGTTTTTCTATTCGGTGCATCATGGGCAACCGCACAGCAGCCCGAAAGAGCCAAAGCCATGCAAATAGTCAAAATGTATTCCACGGGCACATGCCCTTATTGCATCCGCGCCAAGCAGATTCTTAAAAGCAAGGGCGTCGCCGAAATCGAGGAGATCCGCGTAGATCTTGACCCTTCTCAGCGCAACGTCATGTCCGAGATCACCGGTCGGCGAACCGTGCCGCAAATCTTTATCGGTGGTAAGCATGTGGGCGGGCACGATGACCTGGTGGCACTTGATGCACGCGGGGGACTAGACCCCATGCTCGCGGGCCGCTGAATCCGGCGCCATGGCGCCGCTTGGCAGGCGGGTCACGCGCTGCTGAGATAATGCTTCTTGACGCTTCGGGCGCTTGAGATGGTGTTGAAGGCTTCCTACCCTGGAAGTCCAACACACTCAGCGCTTTTTGGGCCAGCGCCTCAGCGGGCACCGCTGTGGCACGTTTCTTTTCAAATACCAACCGAGAGTTTTTATGGCTGATCCAGTGTTCAATATCCAGCGCGTGTACCTTAAAGAGGCTTCACTGGAACAACCCAATTCGCCTGCCATCCTGCTGGAGTCCGAACAGCCTGCAGTCGAGATCAATCTGGGCGTCAATGCCGAGAACGTTGCCGAAGGCATCTTCGAAGTTTGCGTGACCGCCACCGTGCAGACCCGCATTCAGGACAAGACCGTCTTCCTGGCTGAGTGCAAGCAGGCAGGCATTTTCGAGATTCGTGAGATCCCGGAAGACCAAATGGGCGCAGTGGTGGGCATCGCATGTCCCCAGATCGTCTATCCCTACCTGCGTGGCAATGTGGCAGACCTGATCACGCGCGCGGGCTTTCCGCCAGTGCATCTGGCCGAGATCAATTTCCAGTCCATGTACGAGCAGCAACAACAGGGCGCCAACACGCCTGTTGTTACCCAGTAATTCTCTCGCGCCCGGGCTTGCCAAGGCATGAAGATCGTCATTATTGGCGCGGGGGCCTTCGGTACCTCCCTGGCGGTGAGTGCTTGCCGCAATCCAGTGGGGCACTCCGTAGAACTTTGGGCTCGGAGCGAATCACAGGCGTTGGTCCTTCAGGGCGAACGTCAAAACGCCCGTTATTTGCCGGGCATACCTCTGCCGCATGATTTGGTGCTGCGCGGGGGCGACGCTGCCACGCTGGCCGGCAACACCGGCCGTGTGGATCTGGTGGTCGTGGCGACACCCATGTCGGGCTTGCGCCAGGTGCTGACAGCACTGCGGGGCACCACGGCACCTGTAGCCTGGCTTTGCAAGGGCTTCGAGCCCGCGCAAGATGAGACGGCGCCCTTTCCCTTTGGCTTGCTGCCTCACGAGGTGCAGCGCCAAGTAGCACCTGAATTGATCGCTGGAGCCCTCAGTGGGCCCAGCTTTGCGCAAGAAGTTGCGCGCGGCCAGCCTACGGCGCTGGTAGCCACCAGCCGGCACGCGCAGGTCAGGGAGGCTCTGGTGGAGGCCTTCCATGGGCTTACCCTGCGCGTATACGCCAACGACGATTTGCCTGGTGTTGAGGTCGGTGGAGCGGTCAAGAACGTTCTGGCGATTGCCACCGGCCTGGCCGATGGCATGAACCTGGGTCTCAACGCGCGTGCGGCACTGATCACACGTGGCCTGGCCGAAATGTCGCGTTTTGGTCAAGCACTGGGCGGGCGCTCTGAAACTTTCATGGGTCTGTCAGGCCTGGGCGATCTGGTCCTGACCGCAACGGGCGATCTCAGCCGCAACCGCAGGGTAGGCTTGCTGCTGGCTGAGGGCAAGTCCGTGGCCGACGCCGTGCAGTCGCTCGGGCATGTCGCCGAAGGCGTTTACTGTGCACGCACAGTTTTGCAGCGGGCGCGCCATGTGGGGGTGGAGATGCCCATCACTGAAGGCGTTGTCGCCCTTCTGGACGGAGAGCTCAAGCCCGTTGAAGCGGTCGCAGCCCTCATGGGGCGTGATCCGAAGGGTGAGCTGCTCTAAAGTACGCGAGGGCTGACACAGGAAGTGCCCATGCCCCTCAAGTGCTCAGATTTCGAAGTTGTCGATCAGCCTGGTGGTGCCGATTCGCGCGGCACCTAGCGCCACAAGATGCCCTGCGGTGTCGCCTTCCTGAGGTGGCTGCAGGTCAGAGCGGCGGCGAACCGTGAGGTAATCCGGTTGCCATCCCAGTGCAGCCAGCTTTTGCATCGCAACAGCTTCCAGTTCCAGGAGCTGCCCCGGTTTTGCGTTGCCCGCCTCATGGGCCAGTGCCTGCAGCGCCTGGGGCAATTGGAGAGCCTGTGCACGGTCCGAGGGGCTCAGGTAATTATTGCGAGAGCTGAGTGCCAGGCCGTCGGCCGCACGCTCGATCTGATGGCCCACGATGTCAATGGGAAGGGCAAACTGGCGCACCATATGGCGAATAACCATGAGTTGCTGATAGTCCTTCTTGCCAAACACGGCCGTGCCGTGGGACTTTCCGGCGAATACCGCCATGAACAGTTTCATGACGACGGTAGCCACGCCAGTGAAGAATCCGGGGCGAAACTCACCTTCCAGCAGATCGGCCAGCGCTGGATCAGGGTGCACCTTGAATACTTGGGGCTCAGGGTATAGATCCTTCTCACGCGGCGCAAAAAGCACATCGCAGCCCGCATTCTCGAGTTTGGCGCTGTCTTCGCTGAAGGTGCGCGGGTAGCTGTCAAAGTCTTCGTGCGGCAGAAACTGCAGCCGATTGACAAAGATGCTGGCCACAGTGACATCACCCAGGGGTTTGGCTTCGCTTATCAGTGCCAGATGGCCGGCGTGCAAATTACCCATCGTAGGAACGAATGCTGGGCGGGCGGTATGGCGAAGTGCATGGCGCAGTTCTGCAATGGAGTGGACTATTTGCATGGGTCGGTGTGAGTTGTCTAAGCGTTCCAGGCGCTCTTGCCGGTCTTGAGAAAAACGTGGCTTTGACTTAATTGTTCAATGCGTTTTTGTAAGATTTAAGTGTGAAATTCTGGGGATAATCGTAGGTTTGCCTGCCAAGCATTGCTGTACATGAGCACTTTCGCTATCGTTTTGTCCCTGCTGATTCTGATGTTCCTCGCCTACCGAGGTTACACCGTACTGTTGCTGGCACCTGTCATGGCCGTCCTGGCGGTATTTCTGTCAGGAGACATTGCCCAGGTATTGCCCATCTACACAGAGACTTTCATGCGCGCTATGGGCAACTACATGCTCGCGTTCTTTCCTATTTTCTTGCTGGGTGCGTTGTTTGGCCAACTCATGGCGGATTCCGGTGCCGCCATGGCCATTGCCCAATGGATAGAGCGTACGCTGGGCAGCCGGTACGCCAGTCTGACCGTCGTGCTCGCATGCGCCATTTTGACCTATGGCGGCGTGTCCTTGTTCGTGGTGGCTTTTGCCATCTACCCCATCGCCAGGACATTGTTCAAGGATGCAGATATTCCCAAGCGGCTCATCGCCCCGACCATTGCTTTAGGGTCGTTTACCTTCACCATGACCGCGCTGCCTGGCACACCCTCCATTCAGAACGCCATGCCCATCCCGTATTTCGGCACCAACACCTTTGCCGCCCCCGGCCTGGGACTGATAGGGGGTGCCATCATGTTCACACTGGGCTATCTATGGCTGCGTTCGCGCGAGCGCAAAGCGCGCCTTGCGGGGGAGGGCTATGGTCAGCACGAGGACAATGAGGCGGTTGAAGTGGCTCTTGAGAACGCTGCGGGGCAAGCGGGAGTCCATCGCCGTTCCATGCCCTTGGTGCTGGCGTTGTTGCCCCTGGTACTGGTCATTGGCATCAATGCAGTGTTCACCTACGCGGTGTTCCCGGGCAAGGACTGGAGCTTTCTGCAAGCCAGTTTCCCGAACCTGGCGCCGTCGCGGCAAGCGGGCCTGTGGGCCCTGATCATTGCACTGACGACTTCCATTGTGACGGTGCTTCTTGTCGGTTTTGGCCGTTGGGGCAACCTGCGTGAAAGCATCAACAAGGGCGTGCTGGGCTCCATGCTGCCTATCTTCAATACCGCGTCTGAAGTGGGCTACGGCGCGGTCATTGCCGGGCTGGCGGGGTTTGCAATCATCCGTGATGCAGTCCTGAACGTCTCCAGCAATCCCTTGATTTCGGAGGCGGTGGCCATGAATGTGCTGGCCGGCATCACGGGCTCATCTTCTGGGGGGCTGTCGATTGCTTTGCAGACGCTGGGGGCGGACTACCTGCGCATGGCCAATGAAGCCGGGATCAGCCCGGAATTGCTGCACCGGGTGGCAGTGATGTCCGCGGGGGTGTTTGATTCCCTGCCGCATTGCGGTGCGGTCATTACTTTGCTTTCTATCTGCAAGCTGACGCACAGGGAGTCTTATCTCAACCTGGCTGCGATGACGATTGGGGCGCCTTTGATCGCGTTGACGGCTGTGATTGCTTTGGGAACTGCGCTGGGTAGTTTCTGATGAGCGCCCAATGCGCCATCGTTTGAATTCCCTTTTCCGCCCCTCTCTTTCTCCCTCTCCCTCTGGGAGAGGGCGGGGCGGGGCCGGCCAACCGGTGAGGGCAAGCGGCGGTTGAGTTGTTGTCTGTGCTTGTAGTTACCTCCTGCTGTTCTCTTGAGGTCGGAGGCCGGGGAGTGCGCCCGGCAGCGCAGCCACCTTCTTTCGGCCGGCGCTCCGGTGCTCCGCCAAAAGAACCTGGCGCAAGAAAAGGCGGCCCCACTGTCCGTGCCTATGCCGGCCGCGACCCTTCACTTCGCTACGGGCAACCTGCGGTGCTAGGTCCAGGGGCGGCGCGGCAGAACTCCCTTCGTTCACTTCGCTCTCTTCGGTCAAACAGCTGCCGCAAGCTAGTTCACGAAGCAAGAGCATCTTGCAGTGCTCTTGCCCGCCCCTCGCCCTGCGCTCCTCGGCACGGCCAAAGGGGTAGGGAGACCTAACTCGGGCCATCGCTTCGCTCGGCCCTACACGTATCAGTCACAAGCGAGCGGTTTTACCCCATCTCCCGCCCGCGGGAGATGGGGTAAATTCAGAAGGCCGCGGAGCAGGCCATCCGGGAGTAGCCGCGGAGCTGGCTTTGCCAGGCCGCTGGCTGCGTCCACTGTGGAGGATGCCCAGCGTAAGGTAGGGCGCGAAGCGCTTCTCCCGCCCGCGGGAGAGGGTGCAAATTCAGAAGGTCAGAAGGCCGCGGAGCAGGCCATCCGGGAGTAGCCGCGGAGCGGGCTTTGCCCGGCCGCTGGCTGCGTCCCCCTGGGGGGAAGGCGCGAAGCGCCTCAGGGGGGGGCTTTATACGCCAGACGGACGTAAATAGGGGCGAAGGCTTCCGCCTGGGTGATCTCTACCAGGGTTTCCTTGCCAAGCTCCAGCAGTGCCAAGAGAGTCACCACCAGCACGGGGGCGCCTTGTTCGATGTCGAACAGCTCCTCAAAAGGAGCAAAGCGGCGGCCTTGCAGCTTTTTGAGCACGAGGGTCATGTGCTCACGCACGCTGAGTTCTTCGCGGCTGATCTTGTGGTGAGCGACCAGTTTCGCCCGGCCCAGAATGTCGCGCCAGGCGGCTTGCAGGTCGGCCAGTTCCACATCTGGAAAGCGCGGGGCGAGACTTTGCTCGACATACACCTGCGCTTTGAGGAAATCCCTGCCGTAGTGCGGCAATTCCGAGAGACCCGCTGCGGCTAACTTCATGCGTTCGTATTCGAGCAGGCGACGCACCAATTCCGCGCGCGGATCTTCGGGCTCTTCGCCTTCGGCTGTCTTGCGAGGCGGCAGCAGCATGCGCGACTTGATCTCGATCAGCATGGCTGCCATCAAGAGATATTCGGCGGCGAGCTCCAGGTTCCTGCTGCGGATTTCCTCGACATAACTCAGGTACTGGCGCGTCACGCCGGCCATGGGGATGTCAAGAATGTTGAAATTCTGCTTGCGGATCAGGTAGAGCAGCAGATCCAGCGGGCCTTCGAAGGCTTCGAGAAAAATCTCGAGCGCATCGGGCGGTATGTACAAGTCTTGCGGCAGCGAGAAGAGCGGTTCGCCATACAGGCGAGCTACCGCGACGTGGTCGATGACTTGCGGGGTCGCAACTTCGCCTGCCGGCGCAGCGGCCAGCAGGTCTACGGCATCGACAACCGGCTGCACGCGTTTCAAAGAAACCTATCAGTCTTCAGAAGGAGCCGTTTGGTAGACGTAGGGCTTTTGCGGGACACGCGCGGCGCCGAATTCGGACTGCAAGTCCCTGTCGAGTTGCTTGTCCCACAGCAAAGCGCGTCCCTGCCGCTGTGCCAGATCCAACGTCGGCTTCTCTTGCTTGAGGTGCGCAATGAAGTCGGTAACGTCCGAGGTGTAGTGGGGGCGGCGAAAAATGTTGGCGATGGACATAAACTATTGAGGTGGCTAGGTCTTGGCTGGCAACCCGTGGCCAGTCAGCCCCCTCTTGGCGAGGAGATTGCCATTGATTTTACCGGTACCCACACATGCAACGCTTTAGTTCATTCTTACCCTCCCGCCGACTGGCGGGCATGCTGCTGGCGGTTGGCCTGCTGGGGCTGGCCGCTTGTGACCCGCAGGCCATCAAGGAACTTGAAGAGGGCCTATCCACAGAGGCTGATGTTGTCGCACGGTTCGGTCAGCCGGAGCGTGTCTGGAATGGGGAGGGCGGTACGCGTATCTTCGAGTACAACCGGCAGCCGCAGGGGACGCAAAACTACATGATCAGCATTGGCCCGGACGGCAAAATGAGCGCTCTGCGGCAAGTGCTGAACCCTGACAACTTCCGCCGGGTGCGAGAAGGCATGGGCGTCGAGGAAGTGCGCCAGATGCTAGGCAAGCCCGCGCGTCAGGTTCCCTATGCGCTCAAGCGCGAAGTGGTCTGGTCCTGGCGTTTCATGGATCCGTCGGAAAACGCCAAGAAAATGTTCTACGTTGTGTTCAACCCCGAGTACCGCGTCATCCGCACTGAAGTGGGTGCGGATGCAGACGGGCCGGATATGCAGGGCGGCGGTTGATGCCGCAGGCCTGGCCCGCCGGGCGGCCATGGCGAGTGATGTTGGCATCCAACACGCATGCAGTGGGACATGGCGTCGCCGTCGTTCTGGCACTGCAAGCGGGCGAACTTGTTCGGCGTGGCATGGGCGTCGTTGTTGCTGGGCCTGTCGGCGGCCATGATTTCTCCTATCCGGGCTGCGCCCGGCTGGATGTGGCTGATGCGAGAGGTTTGGCATTGACCGCCGATCGTTTCGGCGTCGATCTGATCGTGGCTTGCACGCCACCTTTCTTCAGTGTGGTGCATGAGCCGGGTTGCAAATCTGTGATGGCTTTTGACCACGGCGAGCCCCCACCCGACTGGTTTCCCGACCGTGTGCGTCGAGGCAGGCTCCTTGAGGAGAAAGATCTCGCTCTGCCCCTGGCGAAGGCGGTATACACCAACTCCAAGGCGGTCGCTGGCGAGAGTCGGACGCCTGTTACTGGCGTGATTCCCCTGGGAAATGGGCATCTGGGGCAGTGGAGCGAAGACCGCATGGCGCGGCGTCAAATGGTCCGCAAGGCTTTGGGCTGGTCAGACCGGTTCATCGTGCTGAACGTCTGCCGTTTTCATAAGGCTGAGCGCCAGTACAAGGGCGTTGACACTTACAGCGCGGTGCAAGCTGCGGTGCGCGAGCGAAGCGGAGCCGCTCCTGGTGAGATCCAGTTTGTGCAATGCGGCAAGGCTCTGGAAGACGATGTGAAAGCGGTCAATGCAGCCGGACTGGTGGCCATGGCAAATCCAAGCGATGCCAGTCTGATCGATATCTATGCGGCCGCCGACGCCTATGCCAATTTTTCGCGTTGGGAGGGCTACAACCTGGGCATAGGACAGGCATTGGCCATGGGGCTGCCCACGCTGGCTTCAGATATTCCCGCACATCGTGAGTTTGGGATCGAAGTCACCAACGATATCCATCGTGCGGCAGATTGGGTGGCAGAGCGCTGGCGAGAGCGCGCCAGCGTGCAGAGAGTGGCCCGGCCCACACCCTGGGAGCCGCATCTGGAGCGCTTCGCGCAGGTGGTGGAGTCGCTTTGCGTCCAAGCCTCTACGACAAAGTAATTCCTGTGTCTCTGATCACCTTGTCCCATGTGCCCACTTCCTGCGTGATGCGATTGCGGGCAAAGGCACTGCTTTCTGTCACCACGTCGACACCGAGCGCAGAGAAACGGTTGCTCACTTCCGCTTCCTTGAGCACCGTATTCAAGTCGGCGTTCAGCTGATTCACCACAGCTGCAGGGGTGGCTGCGGGCGCTGCAATACCGAAGATGGACACCACGTCGTTGCCCATTTTGACACCCTGTTCTGTCAGGGTGGGGACACCGGGCAAGGCCTCCACACGATTGGGGCCTGCAATGGCCAGCGCCTTGATGCGGCCGCTTTTGAGGTTATTGATGGCGGTTGACGTGTTGACGAACATCGCCTGAATCTGTCCTCCAATCAGATCGGTGACGCCTGGCGTGGAGCCTTTATAAGGCACAGCCAGCAAGTCGGTTCCGGTGGCGCGCTTGAACATTTCCCCTGCGATGTGCTCCAGGGAGCCCACGCCGGTCGTGGCGATGGAGAAACCGCCCGGTTTGGCCTTGGCGGCTCTGATGAATTCCTGCAGATTGGAGACGGGCAGGCTGGCGGGCACGATGAGCACATTGGGCAGATAGCCCACGATGGCCACATGCTGAAAATCTTTCAGGAGGTCGTAGCCCATGGAGGTTCCCATCAGCTTCTGATTGATGGCGTAAGTGGTCAGGGCGGTCATCAACAGCACGCTTCCATTGGCAGGGGCTTTGGCCACGTACTGCGCCCCGATGTTGCCGGAAAAGCCCGCTTTGTTGTCCACAATGACCGTGCTGCCACGCAGTACGCCCAGACGCTGAGCCAGCACCCGCGCCATGGCATCCAGTGAGCCACCAGGCGGATAGCCGACGATGATGGTGGTGTCCTTGCTCTGCGCATGGGCCAGGCCCGCATGAGCGGCCAGAGGTGCGGCGGCGCTGACCAGAAGTTGGCGGCGAGATAGGGAAAACATGATCAGGATCCTTTTTTAGTCTGTAGAAAGAGCAAGTGCCCGCGCGAGTGCGCGCGCAGAGCAGGCAGGGGAGGACTGCAGTAGTTCGAGGAGCGCACGTGCGCGCTCTGCGCCCAATGCGGGCACCGCACAGTCCAGGAACTTGGCTTCGTGCTGAGCGGCAGAAAGCGGCATGCTGGGGTGGCCGAGCGGTTTGGCCTGGCGCTGGCGAAACACTTCCTGTCCGTCCTGAAGGACCACCAGTTCGGCAAAATCGCCGTTGCCGGTGGGGAAGTCCTGTCCCAGCGTGACCTGAACTTGCTCGGCAAGCGCCTTCACGCCGGGGCGGTGCACGGCTTCGTCGGTAAAATCTGCCACAGATTGCGTTCCATGCAGCGCTGCCACGGCGACGCTGTACTGCACATGAAATTTCGCCGCCAGGCCGCCACTGGGCCAGGTCTTACCCCGCGCGGCCTCCAGTCGCTCGCTGATACCGCAGCGCAACTCCAGCCCCGCAGTGTCAGCCCAAACACCTTGCGACCGCGCGTGACGCACCATGTCGATCAACGCATGCATCAAAGAACAGGTGGGGTAGAGCTTGTAGACGATGCCGGGCGTCAGTACCTCCAGGCTCTGGCCTAAACCGTGCAAGGCACGGTCTGCATCCTGGCTGCCGTCATCGCAAAAGAGCTGCAAAAAGCCTTCGTGGCCTTCCAGTGCCGTGGTGCTGGTGACCATGCCTCCGGCTGCCAGTCGCGCTGCTTGCACGCCTCTTTGAGCGGCCAGTCCGGCTTGCAGCGCTTTCGCCATGGTGCCGAAATTGACCCTCAGGCCGCCTGCCATGGAGGCAGCCAGTCCCAGGGCGTACGCTGTCCTCTGGGCATCCAGCCCCAGCAGCCGGGCACAGGCCGCTGCCGCGCCTACGGTACCCAGGGTGCTGGTGGTGTGCCAGCCCAATTGCGAATGCCTGTCGTTGACGCCGCGTCCCAGACGCCCTGCCACTTCTACGCCAGCCACGTAGGCGGTGATGAGGTCTTCGCCGCTGGCATCCACAAGCTCGCCCAGGGCGAGAATGGCCGGCACCACGGGCGCTGACGGGTGGCCGCGCATGGATTCGTGCGTGTCGTCAAGTGAATGGGCGTGGGCAGCGCATCCATTGGTCAGTGCGGCCTCTGACACGTCCGAGCGCTCAGGCCTGCCCCACAGCGTACAGGCGCCTCCTGGCCTGGCTTGAACCGATGCCGCTATGCGCGTGACCTCCTCATGGGCGCCCGCCAGCGCGCCGCCAAGGCAGTCTGCCATGGCGCGGCGAACTTCCGACTGGGCTGCCAGAGGAATGTTTTCGGGGCGCAGGTTTGCCACGAAAGTGGCAAGCGCTCCAGTCAGGCCCGGTGAGTTCACTTGGCCTGCCCCGGTAGCCAGGCCGCCACGTGCTGGTCCATTTCCTTGAGGAAGTGCTCAATGCCATGGCCACCGGGTTGGCGGCGCAGTTCCTGCGCTATCGTGGCCACGCTGGTGCGGGGCACGATGGCGACACCTTCTTCGCTGGCGCAGACCACGTCGCCAGGGCTGATGACCACGCCACCGCATGAGACGGGCACGTTGACTTCTGCAGGACCGATCTTGGGACCTGAATGCGGTGAAACCGCAAGTCCATACACCGGCAGGCCCTCGGCTTGCGCCTCCGACACGTCGCGCCAGGCGCCATGCACAAGAAGGCCTGCCATGCCGCGCTCATCACGCGCGTATTTAAGCAGTTCGAACCCTCCCATGCACCATTGTGTAAAGCCCAGTCCATCGACTACCAGCACGTCTCCAGGTCCTATGGTGCGCACTGCAGCCATCACCCCCAGGTTGTCGCCGGGCGGGCATTTGACGGTAAAGGCGGGCCCGCACATGGGGATAGCGGTGGCGGTGAGCGAACGTATGGACGGATGGCAGGTGTACATGCGGCCTGCAAGATCGCTCACGCGAGTGACTTCAGCACTGGCCAGCGTGGCCACATCTTGCGCTGCAGGTCGTTCAAAGTCGCGATTGAAGATGAACGGTGTGAGCGGGTTTTTCCATCGGCGGTCGGGGGCTTCAAAGGACATGAGTAAATCCTCCACAAGAACTTTTAATGAGCTTGCGTATTGTCTCGAGCCGCTCCCTGGAGGAAAAGCGATGATTAATATCCAGTTGGATAGAAAAGTTAAACAATAGGCCTGGCGAGCGGCCTTAACCTCTCTCTACACGGGGCTTGAGGTATTTGCGCCTGATCTGGCCAGCTCGTCCTGCAACCATTGCCTGAACAAGACCACGGCGGGGGCGTCCTGTTTGGCTTCCGGGCTCACCAGGTAGTAGCCCCGCGAGCTGGGTAGTTTCTGAGATGAAAACCGCACCAGATCGCCGCGGGCAATCCCCTCGGCCACCAGAAAATCAGGCAGCAAACCCACACCCATGTGCACCTGGAGCGCTTCCAGGATCATGTTGAAACTATCGAATCGAGGCCCCTGGAAGGCATTGGCAGGCTCGATCTGCGCCTGGGCGAACCATTCCTGCCAGGCGGACGGGCGCGTGAACTGCTGCAGCAAAGTGGCGCGCTCCAGATCAGACGGGGCATAAAGACCATGCGCGCGCTGGTAGTGCGCGCTGCACACCGGCCACATATTGTCGTCCAGCAGGTGCGTGCACACCGCGCCCGGCCATGACGCCTCGCCATAGTGAATGGCTGCGTCAAAGGGCTCCGCATCAAAGTTGAATGGCGCGTTGCGTGAAACCAGGTTGAGATTGATGCGCGCGTGTTCGCTGAAAAAACCTGGCAGGCGAGGCACCAGCCATTTGGCCGCAAACGTGGGGACCACGGCCAGGTTGAGAATCTCCTTGTCCCCGCTGGCCATCGCCTGATGGGTAACTTCTCCCAGATCACGCAAGATGCGTCGCACTTCCCGGAGATAGCGCTCCCCGGCGCTGGTCAGCAACACGCGCTGGCGCACCCTGGCGAACAGGGCCACGCCCAATTGCTCTTCCAAGTGGCGAACTTGTTGGCTGATCGCGCCTGGCGTGAGGTGCAGTTCAGCCGCCGCACGGCCAAAATTCAAGTGCCGCGCCGCGGACTCGAAGGCCGCGAGCGTGGTGGTGGAGGGCAAGCGTGTACGTTTCACTTTGGAGCGACGCCTTTTGCTGGCCTAGGATCCTGTTCAAGCCCCGGATGCACTCCGGGGCCTATTCAGGGGGCAATGGGCTTATTGCCAGAGAGGGTGGTGGCCATCACCGAACCCGCATGCCGGGCTGCGCACCTTCTCCTGGCTCGAGCACATAGATTCCGGGGTTCTTTTTCTCATCGCCATGGCTGGCCGCCAGCACCATGCCTTCGCTGATGCCGAACTTCATCTTGCGCGGCGCGAGATTGGCCACCAGCACGGTCAGCTTTCCGGCCAGTTGTTCCGGCTGGTAGGCGCTGGCGATGCCGCTGAACACGTTGCGCAGCTTCGGCTGGCCATCTTCGCCAGATTCTCCAGCATCCAATGTCAGCCGCAACAGCTTGCTGGAGCCTTCGACCTTCTCGCAGGCCACAATCTTGGCGATGCGCAAGTCGATCTTGGCGAAATCATCGATGGTGATGGTGGGCGCGATGGGCTCGCCACCTGGTGCACTGGACGCCGAAGTATCTGCCGCGTTCACTGGAGCATGCGCAGCGCCACTCACGGCTGCCGAAGCCTGCGCGGCTGTGGCAGGAGGCTCGAACAGCGCTTCGAGTTGTTTCGCATCTACACGCTGCATCAGGTGACGGTAATCGCCAATCTGTGCGCCCTTGCCCAGTGCCTGTTGAACGTTGGCAAAGTCCTCTGGCGGCAGAATGAGGAACGCGGCAACGTCCGCAGCCAGCTTGGGCAAGATAGGCTTCAGATAGATAGTGAGAATGCGGAACGCCTCAATGCACACGGTGCATACATCGTGCAGACGGCCATCCATGCCATCTTGCTTGGCCAGCTCCCAGGGCTTGTTCTGGTCGACATAGGCGTTCACCCGATCGGCCAGGGCCATGATCTCTCGCACGACCTTGCCGAACTCGCGCTCTGCGTAAAGCTCTGTGACTTGAGGCAGAGCATCACGCAGGTGCGTCAGCAGGGCATCGCCGTCTGCTGAAATCTCGCCCAGGCGCCCTTCGAAGCGCTTGCTGATGAAGCCTGCAGCACGGCTGGCAATGTTGATGTACTTGCCGATCAGATCGCTGTTCACACGCAGCATGAAATCTTCGGCATTGAAATCCAGATCTTCATTGCGCGCTGAAAGCTTGGCCGCCAGGTAATAGCGAAGCCATTCTGCGTTCATGCCCAGTTGCAAATACTTGAGTGGGTCGAGGCCCGTGCCTCGGCTCTTGCTCATTTTCTCGCCGTTGTTCACGGTGAGGAAACCGTGAACAAACACGTTGTCGGGTACTTTGCGATCGCTGAACTTCAGCATGGCTGGCCAGAACAGCGTATGGAAAGTGATGATGTCCTTGCCGATGAAGTGATACTGCTCCAGGTTCGGCTGCGCCATATAGGCGTCGTAGCTCTCTCCCCGCTTTTCCAGCAGGTTTTTCAAACTGGCCAGGTAGCCCACGGGAGCGTCCAGCCAGACGTAGAAGTACTTGCCCGGCGCGTCCGGAATCTCGATGCCGAAATAAGGCGCGTCTCGGGAAATATCCCAATCACCCATCTTCGGCTTGCCGTCTTCCCCGGGGGAAATCCATTCGCGCACCTTGTTGGCCACATCGGTCTGCAGCCGTCCGTCTTGCGTCCAGCGCTCCAGGAACTCCACGCAGCGTGGGTCGGAAAGCTTGAAGAAAAAGTGTTCGCTGCTTTTAAGCTCTGGCTTCGCGCCTGTAAGGGCCGAGTAGGGGTTAATCAAATCCGTGGGCGAATAGACGGCACTGCATACTTCGCAGTTGTCACCATACTGGTCTTTGGCATGGCAGTTGGGGCATTCGCCCTTGATGAAACGATCGGGCAGGAACATGCCCTTCTGCGGATCGAAGAACTGCTCAATGCTGCGCGAAGCGATCAGCCCGTTGGACTTCAGGTCTTTGTAGATCGCCTGCGCCATTTCGGTGTTTTCCGGGCTGTGCGTGCTGTGCCAGTTGTCATGGCTGATGTGAAAGCCATCGAGGTACTGTTTACGCCCTGCCGCAATATCGGCCACGAACTGCTCGGGCGTCTTGCCCACCTTCTCCGCGGCGATCATGATCGGCGCGCCATGGGCGTCATCCGCGCCGACAAAATTGACCGCGTGGCCCTGCATCCTCTGATAGCGCACCCAGATATCGGCCTGGATGTACTCCATGATGTGGCCAATGTGGAACGTGCCGTTGGCGTACGGCAAGGCAGTGGTAACAAAGATCTGGCGCTGCGCGGTCATTCGGTACTCTCTCTGAGGGAACCTTCAATTTTATGCGGGACGGTAGAGACGCGTCATTTGCTCTTTCCAGAGCGAATTTTGCTCGCAAGCCATCCCGATTCAAGTGCGCCGCATACTGAAGACTTACTCGGCGGCGAGTGGGGCTGTTTTTTTCACTATAGACTTAGGACGTGTCATCAATTAAAACCCCCACGCGCTGACTCGCCCTGAGGATGGATACGCGAAGGCAGGTGCAGGCCGTAGTGATCTACGGTCAAGGCTGGCGACAAAGTAGACGCCGCAGGGCGAGCCAGCCCGAAGGGTTGCCAAGCCAGGGGGCGCCATGCGTTGTTGTGGCTCGCTTGTGTACATGAGTACACCGCGCTCACCACGCCTAGCCTGGCACCCCCTGG
>NZ_JBEPSH010000006.1:0-529134 GCF_040548795.1 Ottowia thiooxydans
CACCTTGGCTGCGAGGCGCGTCTTGCACTACGACGCGGCCGGCATAGGCACGGAAAAAGCCGGCGCGGGGGTGAATTTAGTGTTAACACGCCCTAGTCCGCCGTGGCTTGGCGCACCGCGTGCTCCCAATTTTCCATGAGTTCCTTGGCGCGAACTCGGCTCATGGTGGGCATAAACTGACGTTCCGCTTTCCAGAGAGCGGAAAGCTCCTGAGTGTTCTGGTACATGCCGCGCGATAGGCCTGCGAGATACGCTGCGCCAAGCGCCGTGGTCTCTACACATGCGGGGCGCACGACAGGAATGCCGAGTAGATCAGCTTGGAACTGCATGAGCAGATTGTTCACGCTCGCTCCACCATCCACGCGCAGTTCTGTGACGGAGGCTCCACCTGATGCTGTCGCGTCACGGCTCATGGCTTGCAGCAAAGCGGCAGTCTGGTATGCGATCGATTCAAGCGATGCACGCGCGATATGTGCGAGCGTGGTGCCGCGCGTGAGCCCGGTAATGGTGCCTCGCGCGTCGGGCTTCCAGTAGGGCGCACCAAGGCCCGTGAACGCAGGTACGAGCATGACGCCGCCGGAGTCAGGAACGCTTTCAGCAAGTGCCTGCACTTCACCACTGGTATTGATGGCGCGAAGTCCGTCCCGCAACCATTGCACGACCGCTCCGCCAACAAATACGCTGCCTTCCATAGCGAACTCGGGGTGCGGGTGTGTCTGCGCGGCGCTCGTGGTAAGCAGGCCGTTTTTTGATGTCTGGAAGTTGTGCCCGGTGTGCATGAGCATGAAGCAGCCCGTGCCGTAGGTATTCTTGGTCATTCCCGCTGAGAAGCAGGCCTGTCCGAACAGAGCGCTTTGCTGATCGCCAGCAACCCCACCTATATCGATGCTATGGCCTAAAAGCGCCTCGCTCGTCGCGCCAAACCTTCCGCTGGAAGGCAGCACCTCAGGCATGAGTGAGCGAGGAATGTTCAAACAAGCGAGCAGCTCCTGGTCCCATTCGTTTTTGTGCACATTGAACAGCATGGTGCGGGAGGCATTGCTCACATCGGTGACGTGGCGCTTGCCTTGCGTGAGCTGCCAGATCAACCACGAATCAACCGTGCCGAACGCCAATTCCCCACGTTCGGCTTGTTCTCGTGCGCCATTGACGTTATCGAGCAACCATTGCAGCTTGGTCCCCGAGAAGTACGCATCTATCAGCAGCCCGGTTTTGGCTTTGATGACTTCGGCCATACCCCGCTCACGCAATGCTGAGCACAGTGGTTCCGCGCGGCGGTCCTGCCAGACGATGGCGTTGTGCATCGGCTCACCGGTCTTGCGGTTCCACAGCACGGTAGTCTCGCGCTGATTGGTAATGCCGATCGACTCAATGTCCTTGGCGGCAATGCCAGCCTTCTTCAGCGCCTCGCGAACGGTGACGAGTTGGGTGTTCCAGATCTCGACGGGATTGTGTTCCACCCAGCCGGGGCGTGGATAAATCTGCGGCAATTCCCGTTGTGCAAGCGAGACGATTTGACCTTGAGCGTCGAAGACGATGCTGCGTGAACTTGAAGTGCCTTGATCTAGGGCGAGAAGGTAGGGCATGCCGGAAATGCTGTTTCGTCAAGAAGCAATCACACACCTGACGCCAGCTTCTTCAAGTAGCGCCGCATAGGGCGAAGGAGGATGCGCTTCGGTGAAAAGAATGTCGATCTGATCGAGCCGGGCCAGCTCGATCATCGCGCGACGGTCGAATTTGCTGCTGTCTGCAGCTAGCCAGACCTCGCGAGATTGGGCAATGATGGATTGCGCTACCTTCACCTCACGAAGATCGAAATCACGCAAAGTTCCATCCTGTTCAATGCCGGAAATGCCGATAACGCCAATGTCCACTCGGAACTGGCGGATGAAATCGACGGTAGTTTCCCCCACGATGCCGTGGTCACGCGAGCGCACCACACCTCCCGCGACGATCACCTCGCAATCCGGGCTGTCAGCCAAGATTGCAGCTACGTTCAAGTTGTTGGTGATCACGCGCAGGCCACGGTGGCGCACGAGCTCGCGTGCGATGGCTTCGGTGGTGGTGCCTATGTTCAGAATCAGCGAACACCCCTCAGGAATAGCTTTGGCGATCTCGCGCGCGATCGTGCGTTTGGCTTCCTCGTTGAGTTGCCTGCGCTGCAGGTATTCGATGTTCTCCGTGGTTGAGACCGGCAGGCGGACACCTCCGTGATAGCGCGCGAGCACACCCATCTGGGCAAGTTGCTTGACGTCCCTGCGAACAGTTTGCAGGGTCACGCCAAGCCGATCGGCCAATGCTTCCACGGACACCGAGCCTTGGCGCCGGACTTCATCCACCAAATGGTCGAGTCGGGGGTTTGCAATCATGGGAGCAGCGTAAAGGAAAAAAAACGAACAAATCTCAGGGATTACCCTGATTAATATAAATCTAACAAACGAACAAAATAGAAAAGAATCTGACAAAAACGTTCAACACTCGTTTTGCCTCTTGGCCTCTTGGTTACTGACTATGACAACTTCGCCTCCTGGACAGCTCACGGATTGGAAGCAGCGCTTTGAGCGTGACGGTTATGTCGTGCTTGAGGATCTGATCACACCGGATCAGGTTGCCATGTTGAAGGAGGCGCTGCTGTCCGTCGAAGAGCGCAATGGTTTTGGTTATGCCAAGACCTCGTTCGAGGGATTCAAAACGGTTCGGATCAACAATTTGCTGGCATACGACGAGGCGTTCTGGAGCGTTCCGTTGCAGCCTTCCGTGCTGGGCCTTGCGGAGCTGTTGCTGGATCGCGAATTGCTGCTGTCATCGCTATGTTCCCTCACACTCGGGCCGGGGCAGACCGCTCAGCCCTTGCACGAAGATACGCAGCAGTTGACCCTACCGCGCCCGCGTCCACCACTGGCGCTCAATGCGATGTGGGCTCTGAGCGATTTCACTGAAGCCAACGGTGCCACGCGGCTCGTTCCTGGTAGCCATAAACTGGATCACTCACCGGCCTATGGTGCGCAAGTGGAAACCGTCGCCGCGACCATGCGATCAGGCAGCGTGATGCTGTTTGACAGCGCCTTATGGCATATGGGCGGGGCGAACACAACAGATGAGCGCCGCTACGCGCTCTCGTGCTACTACTGTGCGGGTTGGATGCGTCAGCAGGAGAACCTCCAACTAGGTATTCCGCGCCAGACCGCCGCCAAGTTCCCGCGCCGGCTGCAAGAGCTCTGTGGGTATGGCATCTACAAAGGGCAATACGGCCATATCGAGAATCATGACCCGATCGAGTTGCTAGGTCAGGAAGGCCGTCCGACTGTCTGGGAAGCCACGGATCGCAAACTGCAGCAGCGTGCGGCCGACAACTGAAAATGTCAGCTTCTCGTTTGCTGCCGGATATCCCTGCCTCAGTGGTGCACCTGCTGCAGGATGCTGCGCGGGATTACCCACAGCATTGGGCTATCCGCTTTGAAGGCAGTCGCCTGCGCTATGCAGAATACGCGGGGTTGATCGGTGCGCTCGCCAATGAGCTCAAGCTCCGTGTGGCTCCCGGTGAACGTGTAGCGCTGCTGATGCAGAACTCTCTCGATCTGGCAATTGCCACATTCGCTATTCATGCGTTGCGTGCGCAAGTAGTGGCTCTGAATCCAGGGTACAGCGAGCGAGAGCTGAAGGCTATGCTGGATGATGCGTCTCCGTGTCTTCTTCTGGCAGATGACAGCGTACGTGCGGAACTGCTCGTACTTTGTCCTTCGATGGCTGAAAGCCAGATTATTCGCACCGGGAACGGTTGCGGTTTTCTCCGATTGCTGGAGTCGCAACAACCCTTGCCGGACGAACTACCGAATCACTCCCATCTGGCAACGTTGCAGTACACCGGTGGAACCACCGGCGTGCCCAAGGGCGTCAACATCACGCATGGCCACCTCGCAGCCAATCTCGTACAGCGAGAAGCCTGGCTGCCTACACTGCGTGGCGAAGAAGTCATGTTCTGCCCAATGCCGCTATTTCATGTATCGGCAGTGGCGATGTGCCTGCATCTAAGCGTGTTCGCGGCGTCCGAGTTGGTTGTCCAGCGTCGCTTCGACGCCAAGGCTGCGGTGCAGACGCTTGCTCAAGAAGGTGTGACGCTGATGTCTGGCGCACCCGCCATTTTTTATGACCTGCTGCGGCAACCGGATCTCGAGCGGGTAAGGAACGGAAAACTACGCGCCTGTTACTCCGGGGCCGCGTCGCTGCCCGAGCGCACCTTGGTGGAGTTCAGGCGACTCACAGGTTGTCCCATCTACGAGGGTTACGGACAAAGCGAAGCCGGCCCATGCCTGACTTACAACCCGGTTCATCGCGACTGCAAGCCCGGCTCGGTTGGGCTTCCGGTTTTGGGCAGCGAGTTGCGCATTGTGGACGCGGACGGTTGCGAGCTGCCAGCAGGCTCCGTCGGGGAGATCTGCGTGCGTGGTCCACACGTCATGGCTGGCTACCGCAATCGCCCTGAGTTGACTGCGCAAGTATTGCGCGATGGATGGCTCCACACAGGCGATCTGGCCACCAAGGATGAGGACGGCTATGTTTTCATTCGCGGCCGCCACCAGGAAACCATCAACGTGGGTGGCTTCAAGGTGTATCCGATCGAAGTCGAGCAAGTCCTGCGAGAGTGCGAGAGCGTGGGGGAATGTGGCGCCTTCGGGGTGATAGATGAACGTCTGGGTGCGGTGGTTCATGCCTGGGTGACACCCGCACCAGGGCACTTGCTGGACGCTGAGGAGCTGCGTACGTACTGCGCCTCCCGACTTGCCCACTACAAAGTTCCAAAGCGCATCGGTATCACCACTGCGTTGCCGCGTACTCCTATCGGAAAGCTCGCTCGCAAGGAACTCAAACCTGTAGGCCCTTAGCCGCACCGCTTACTGCAATAGACACAAGGAAGACAAATGATGAAGAACATCGATATGGACAAGCTCAAGCACCAGCTCGCCGAAGACGGCTACGCGGTGATTGAAAACGTGCTGGATCAAGCTCAGTTGGACCGCGCTCGCGAGATCGTGGCCAGGCGCATGAAGTATGAGCTGGCCAACCTGCAGCAGCCGGACGACGAGAAACACGAAGACGACGACGAAATTCGTGCCTACTACAAGAAACACTACACCGTGAGCGACGCCGAGGCCGAGCGCATGGTGGCGCGCATTCACCAGTATCGCCGTGACAACGCCGGCGCACGCTGGCCCATGCCGATCAACAAGGTTTCCAAGAATTTCCTGCACTTGCCTACCTTGTTCGATGATGACCAGTCACAGCGGGTATGGAACCTTCTGAACAAGGAGCCAGAACTGATTCCGTTGATCGAGCACCCTGTCGTCTTACCGATGGTGCAGCACGTCATGGGAGAAGATTGCAACCTGCATGACTTCCAGTCGACCAGCATTGGTCCCAAAACGGGTGGCGGCGCATGGCACGTCGACGCCCCCCTCGGCCAGATCGCCGAGCCGCTCCCAGAATTTCCGCTGACGCTTCAGAACGTCTGGATGTTGGACGACTTCACGGCAGACAACGGTGCAACTCGCGTCATGCCTCGTAGCCACAAACTGCGCAAATCACCGCCCTGGGGCAGCGATCCTATGGAAGGCGAAGTCACGTTGACTGCGCCGGCAGGTTCCGTGGCGATCTGGCTGTCCAATACCTGGCATCGGTCGGGCCCGAACTCTACCGACGGCCAGCGCCGCGCCATCTTGTGCAACTACAACGTGTCCTGGTTGCGCTTCTTCGCAGACTTCACTTCCACGCTGCCGCAAGAGGTCATTCCCACGCTGTCCGAGCGCGCGAAGTACTTGTTGGGCTTTGGCGCGTGCGCGCCGCGAACCCGCTGATTCCGTGGCCGTGCAAGAACACAACGTCAGCATCGAACTCAAGCGCGCCGAACTCGGAAGAGCGCATATTCAAGGATATTGCGCTCCACGGTTTCGCAGTCTCTTGAATGCATTCATCGAGAACTTCGATGACGATGTGGAGCATGGCGCTTCCCTGGCTGTCGAGCAGGAGGGGGAAACCGTTGTCGACGTATGGGGCGGATTCGCAGATCTGAAAACGCGGCGCAAGTGGGAGCAGGACACCATTGGCGTCGTTTTCTCCAACACCAAGGCAGCGACAGCACTGTGCGCGCACATCCTGGTCGATGGCGGCGCGCTCGAGATCGACAAGCCTGTCGCACACTATTGGCCTGAGTTCGCTGCGGCGGGCAAAGTTGATGTGACTGTCCGCATGTTGCTCGACCACTCTGCTGGCTTGCCTGCGCTTCGTGAAATGCTGCCCGATGGCGCGGCTTTTGACTGGAGCGAGATGACTCAACGCCTCGCCGCAGAAACGCCTTATTGGAAGCCGGGAACAAGCGTGGGCTATCACGGTCTTACTTTTGGATGGCTAGTGGGTGAAGTTATTCGGCGTGTCGCGAAACAGTCTCTCGGCAGCTTTTTTCAGGAGCGCGTGGCGCAACCCCTGGGTATCGATTTCTGGATCGGCCTGCCCGAAAGCGAGGAATCGCGCGTAGCCACCATCCTGCCAGCTTCGCCTGCAGAGATGCCGCGCAACGCATTCGAGCGCGCGATCGCCAATGAGCCCGACAGCATTAGCAACCTGTACTTTCGCAACACGGGAGGTTGGCGGCCAAGTGGTTTCAATTCGCGGCGCGGACACTCCGCGGAAATTGGTGCAGCGGGCGGAATCACCAATGCACGTTCGCTTGCTCGCATGTACAGCGCGCTTTCACTTGGCGGTGAGCGCCAGGGAGTGCGGGTGATCGGTGAGGAAACGCTCAAGCGCGCGAGTGAGGTGTCCTCGGCCACGAATGAAGACCTGTGCCTTCTCGTTCCCACTCGCTTTGCCGCGGGCTTTATGCGCAGCATGGACAACCGCGCGCGCGGACTAGACAGCGCCAACTTTGGCCGCGATGCTTTCGGCCACGTAGGTGCGGGTGGCTCGCTGGGGTTTGCTTCGCCGCGGCATCGTATCGGCTTTGGCTACACGATGAACCACATGGGGCCGGGTGTGCTGCTCAACTCGCGGGCACACAGGCTGACTAAAGCGCTGTATGACGTGCTCGAGTGGCATGAATGACTTTACTAGTTAGCAGATGTGAATTTTCAATCAACAAAGAGGGGATGACTCGTGATGAACCGTAAGAACTTTATCGTCCGTGCTTGCCTTGCGAGCACGTTTGCCGCACTGGGTGTCAATGCCGCCCAAGCCGCCGATCCGGTCAAGATCGGCTACTTGATTCCACTTTCAGGTAGCGCTGCTGCGGCAATCGGCAAAGACATGTCACGCGCCACGCACCTGGCTGTGAAACACATCAACGAGGGTGGCGGCATCAAAGCGCTCGGCGGGGCCAAGCTGCAGTTGCTGGAGTCCGATACACGCGGTGATCCAAAGGTGGCGATCACCGAAACCGAACGCCTGATCACGCGTGAGAAAGTGCCAGTTCTGCTTGGCGCGTTTCAAAGCGGGGTGACCTTCCCCGCGACAGGAGTGGCTGAAAAGTACAGCGTGCCATGGTTAGTGGATCTGGCGGCCAAGGCGGACATTACCGAACGTGGTTTCAAGTATGTGTTCCGCGGCACGCAGGTGCCCGCGTCAGCCAATGCGGAAAGCATGGCTGATTTCGTGGCCTGGGCTGGCAAGACGACTGGCAAGCCAGCCAAGAGTGTGGCCATGGTCTATGAAAATACCGATTGGGGCCAAGACATGGCCAACACGCTGCGCAAGAAGTTCAAGGAGCAGGGTGTGGAAATTGTGCTGGATGAAGGCTACCCGCCCAACAGCCCCGATCTGCGCCCGCTGGTGCTGAAGATCAAGGGGCGCAAGCCCGATGTGGTCACCGTGACTTCGTACGCTGCAGACGCCGTGCAATTGCATAAGCTGCTGGTTCAAATGAAGGTAGATGCCATGGCCTACATCGGCAGTGCAGGCGGTCAGATTGACTCAGGCTTCCTGCCGCAAGTGGGCAAGGATGCTGCCAAGCAGGTGTTTACGACGAATGGATGGGCCGGTTACGAATCCTCCATAACTACGCCATTTGCCAAGAAATTCTGGGACGAATTCAAGAACACTTACAAGGTCGAGCCAAACGAGCTTTCCGTCAGCGCATATGGCTCGGTCTGGATGATCAAGGACGCTCTGGAGCGCGCTGGCAAGGCAGAGCCCCAGGCGATCCGCGACGCACTGGCGAAAACCAACATCAAAGGTACAGACCTGAACAAGCTTCTGGGCTACGACATCGTGATCGACGAGAAGGGGCAGAATCCGCTGAAAAGATACGTGATGCAGCAGATCACACCTGAAGGCGAGTACCGCACGATCTGGCCCGAGAACCTTGCTTCCAAGTCCTACAAAATGGTCTGGCCAGCAGCGAAGAACTGATCAACAGTTGTAATTTTCGCCCCGCTGTCGGCTGCCCGTTGGTTCGAGACCGCTGGCAGCCGGCTCTTGTTTCTACACTTGGAAGTTCGCATTGAGCACTTATCTTCAAGCACTGCTCGGGGGCATCTCCACCGGAGCGGTTTATGGCCTTATCGCGCTTGGGCTGAGCCTTCAGTTCGGCGTGATGAAGATTATCAACTTTGCGCACGGCTCGTTCCTGATGGTAGCGATGTACGTGACCTATTACGCCTGCGCACGAATGGGGCTACACCCCCTCGCTGCGGCACCTATCACGGCAGTCGCGCTGTTCTTCACCGGTTGGGCATGCCAGCGGTTTCTGATCGAAGGCATCTATAGCAAGGAATCCGCGCGTGAGCCTATCGGCGTGTTGATCTTCACAACGGGCTTATGGATCTTTCTCGATTATTTCGCGCTCGCTTTATTGGGCCCGGACAGTCGTGCCATCGACAGCCCGTGGGCCAACGACGTCGTGGTAATGGGTGACTTGATCTTCACGTATCCGCAGATCGCAGGTTTCGTGGTGGCGGCGCTGGTGACGATTTGCCTGGTGGTGTTCATGCGCTATTCCGCGGCCGGCCGCGCCATCCGCGCAACAGGGCAGGATCGCGAGGCCGCGAGTGTGTTGGGCATCGACAGCAAGCGCATCTACCAACTTTCGTTTGCAATCGGCCTTGGAGTTTTGGGGATCGCGGGTGCGTTGCTGATGCCGATGTACCCAGTCAATCCATTCGTGGGCGATATCTTCGGTCTGCGCGCATTCGTGATCGTGGTGTTGGGCGGCATCGGCTCGATTGCCGGTGCGTTCTGGGGTGGCATCATCGTTGGCATCCTTGAGTCCGTTGGCAGCCAGCTGATTCCGGTCACCTATGCAGAGTCGCTGATCTTCGTGCTCTTCCTTGGTGTGATGTATTTCAGGCCAAGCGGACTGTTTGGTGTGGAGAACGAATAATGGCGGCGCAAGGTTCTAAACAGCCATTTTTCTGGGGTGCGCTGATTCTCCTCGTGGCTGTTGCCCCATTGTTCACCGGCAATCAGTACCTGCTGTCGGTAGCGGTGATGACGCTGCTATACGCTTATCTGGCACTGTCGTGGAACGTACTGGGCGGTATCGCGGGGCAACTGTCCCTGGGCCATTCCGCATACTTCGGCATTGGCGCCTATGCCTCCACCTGGTTTTTCGTGAACCTGGGCCTGAGTCCGTGGATGGGCATGTGGATAGGGGCGGCGCTTGCCGTCGTGGCAGCAGTGATTGTGGGCATTTCCAGCCTCCACCTGCGCGGTGCGTATTTCGCGTTGGCGACCATGGCTTCCGCCATGGTGCTCAGGATCCTGGTGGACAACGCTGACACTTTGCTGGGTGGTCCACGCGGTATGGAAGTGACGCTGCTGCGCGATGCGCCATGGCAATTTCAATCCACCTACAAAGAGTTCTATTACGTGATTGCGCTGGTGTTCGTGGTGCTGGCACTCCTCATCAACTGGCGCATTCTGCGCAGCCGGTTTGGGTACTACCTGGCAGCAGTTCGAAACGAGCAAGACGCCGCATTGGCTCTGGGCGTACCCACCACGCGTTACAAGCTCTATGCAGCCATGATCAGCGCGGCGATGACGGCCATTGGCGGCACGTTCTACGCGCAGTTCGTGCTGTTCATCAGTCCGGACAAGGTGTTTGGCGCCAATTTGGGCGTCGTGATCGCAGTGGTTTGCATCATTGGTGGACGTGGCACTCTGTGGGGACCAGTTCTTGGTGCCCTGCTGCTGTTACCGAGCGAGGAACTGGCCCGCTCATTTTCGGGCGGCATTCTGGGGGCAGACATGATGCTTTATGGCCTGCTGCTGATGCTGGTGATCTGGTATGAGCCACGCGGACTGGTGGCCATCCTTCAGCGGTGGCACAAGCCTTTGGCCAAGCGGGGAGCGATCAAATGACGACGGCCAAAAAATTGCTTGAGTTTGAAGGCGTCGGCAAGAGCTTCGGGGGCTTGCGCGCTATCGACGACGTGAGTTTCGCAGTCAATGAAAATGAGATTGTCGGCCTGATTGGTCCCAACGGCGCTGGCAAGACCACGCTATTCGCCATGGCATCGGGTTTTCTCAAACCCACGGACGGGCATATCCGTTTCCAGGGCCAACGCATTGACGGGTTCAATCCACCACGTATCTGCCGAGCCGGCCTGGTCCGCACATTCCAGATCGTCAAGCCATTTGGTGATTTGACAGTGATCGAAAACGCCATGGTCGGCGCATTTCTGCATCATCCCAAGCCCGAAGCGGCGCGCGAGTACGCGGCCGAGGTTCTCAAGCGCGTAGGCCTGGGCGGCCGAGAACAGCAAGCCGCCAAGACCTTGACACTCTCAGGCCGAAAGCGGCTTGAAGTGGCCAAGGCATTGGCTACAACACCCAAGTTGCTTCTGCTGGATGAGGTCATGGCGGGACTGAATACCGTCGAGACTTCCGAGATGGTGGAATTGATTCAGAACCTGCGCGTGTCGGGAGTAAGCATTCTGGTGATCGAACACAATATGAAGGCCGTCATGAGTCTCTCAGACAAGATCGTGGTGATCCAGTACGGCAAGAAGATCGCGGAAGGCCTGCCAGCGGAGGTAGCCAACGACCCTCAAGTTGTCTCTGCCTATCTGGGAGGCGAACATGTTGCTTGAGGTAAAGAATCTTGACTCAGGCTACGGCGATGTACAGGTGCTGACCAATGTGAGCATCAAGGTCGATGCGGGCGAGATCGTCAGCATCGTCGGGGCCAACGGCGCGGGCAAGTCCACGCTGATTCGCGCCATTATGGGAACCTTGCCGGCCAAGGCCGGAGAGATCCACTTCGATGGCCGACGCATCGATGGTGTAGAACCCCATATGATCGCGCGCGCCGGTATTGCACAAGTGATGGAAGGTCGCCGCCTGTTTGGCCATATGCCCGTAGAGGACAACCTGCTCATTGGCGGTGACATCCTGCGCGACAAGGCTCGGCAACGCGAGAATCTGGAGTGGATCTACGGGATGTTTCCCCGGCTGAAAGAGCGGCGCCATCAGTTGGCGAGATCGTTTAGCGGAGGTGAACAACAGATGCTCGCCATTGGGCGTGCACTGATGACATCGCCGAAACTCTTGCTGCTGGATGAGCCGTCCATTGGATTAGCGCCGATTATGGTCAAGTTCATTTTTGACAAACTCCCAGCAGTTCGTGATCGAGGCATCACGATATTGCTCGTGGAGCAGGACGTGCATCGTTCACTGAATATGTCCAGCCGGGGCTACGTTTTGGAGCATGGCGAAATCGTCCTCTCAGGCACAGGCCAGGAGCTGCTTGGCAACGAACGCTTGAGGGCGGCCTATCTCGGTATCTGATGAACGGATAGAGCGAGGTAACCGATCGCGCGCGGTTCGCATCGGGGACCTCGCGTTGGTGCGGGAGAGGCCGACCAAACTGACCCGTTGCTTTATATGCACCCTGAATTGAATGCTTTGCCGTTGAGAACGGCACGAGCCGAACTTTTGAGTCGGCTCAAGGAACCTGTTGAATATGACATCGCAGTAGTAGGCGGCGGCGCGACCGGCCTGGGTGTGGCGCTGGATGCCGTGGCCCGAGGCTTCAAGGTAGTACTACTGGAGTCCCGGGATTTCGCGGAGGGTACTTCCTCACGCGCTACCAAGCTCGTGCACGGCGGTGTGCGCTATTTGGCCCAGGGCAATATTTCGCTGGTGCGCGAGGCGCTGCATGAGCGCACCACGCTGCTTAACAACGCCCCGCATCTCGCGCGACCTCTGGCATTCGTGATGCCGTCGTACAAGCTCTGGGAAACACCGTTTTATGGCATCGGTCTCAAGATGTATGACGCGCTCGCCGGGAAGGCCGGGTTGGGCGCTACTCAGTTCCTGAGCCGCAAGGAGACCATGCGCGACCTGCCCACGGTGCAGAGCGATAAGCTCAAGGGCGGCGTCAAGTATTGGGATGGTCAGTTCGACGACGCGCGTCTCGCGCTTGCCCTGGCGCGCACGGCTGCCAAGCGCGGTGCGCTGATAATCAATTACTGCTCCGTCGATTCGCTCAAGTACGAAAATGGGCGCGTCTGCGGGTTGGAGTGCGAAGATGCCGAAACGCACCAGCGCTTCGAGGTGCGTGCCCATTGCGTCGTGAATGCCACGGGTGTCTGGGTGGACACCTTGCGCGAGAAGGATGGGAATGCACAGGGCCGCCCCGTTAAGCCGATGGTCGCGCCAAGTCAGGGCGCGCACCTGATCGTCGATCGCGATTTCCTTCCGACTGATCATGCACTCATGGTGCCCAAGACGGCCGATGGGCGCGTGCTATTTGCCGTGCCATGGTTGGGCAAAGTGATCCTGGGCACCACAGACAGTCCCAAGGAAAAAATTGAGTTCGAGCCGCGCGCGATGCGCGAAGAGGTTTCGTTCATCCTCGGTGAATCTGCTCGTTACCTCAGGCGCGCGCCCCAGGTATCCGACGTTCGCAGCATCTGGGCTGGCCTGCGTCCGCTCGTGAAGCACCAAGACGACGATGCTGGCAATACCAAAAAGATCAGCCGCGAACACACAGTTCTGGTCAGCAGGACCGGCCTGGTGACTGTGACGGGCGGCAAATGGACGACCTATCGCTCCATGGCCGAGGACGTGCTCCAACACTGCATGGACAACAAACTGCTGCCGCACCGCAGGGCTGGCTTGACAGTAAATCTGCCCGTCGTGGGTTCCACTACCAAGCCCCAGTCGCACGGACTCAACGATCCTCAGGGGCTGCACTCTTATGGGAGCGAGGCGGATTTTGTGCAATCTCTTGATGGCTCCCAGGCGAGCCTGGCCCCTGGTTTCACAGAGAGTATGGTCCGTTTCGCCGCGCGGTATGAATACGCGCGCAACGTGGAGGATGTCCTTGCGCGCCGCGTCCGCATGTTGTTCCTTGATGCCAGGCAGGCCGCCTCAGTGGCTCCGGCAGTTGCGGAGATCCTCCAGGAGGAGCTGGGCGCAGACCCGCAACTTGATGCGTTTCTCGCGCTCGCGCAGCAGTACGCGAGCGTTCCAGCGCCTTAGCTCGCGGCTAGAAGAGCGCGCTGCAAAAGCGCGTCTATCCGAATCGCGCGAAAAATGAGTGCAACGTAGTGACGCCGGAGACCTGTGGATTGGGGTCCACCAACGGTTGCAGTCCTGCAACACGTGAGCGCTCCACCCCTTGTTCTTGTTAATGGTTTTCCCTAGCGCTTGAAGCACCTACGTCGGTGAAACATAAGCTTGCAAATTTAGGGTTCATTTAGTTCTACTATCGGACATGCAAACGCAGTCGGAAGAGCGTAGGATATATCTTTCGTCGCCAAAAAATCCCTGACAAGCCCATTGGGGCCTGGGGAATTCTCGCGGTTAAAAGTTTTCAATTTTCGGCAGGTTTGTTATGTTTTGTTGCAGAATTGAATCTTTTGTTTCAGATCGCCTATATACTTATTTCCACCCACCATCGTTGACCACCGTCTCGCCCTAGATTTCGATCTTCTGACATCCTATGTCTTGCTTGAAGCTCGGTTCCCATTCACTCAACGCTACGGAAGTCGCGCTGATCCGGATGATGTTGCGACTTTATGCACACGGGGGGAAATCCAGGTGGACTTACGTTGAAGCTCCGCCTTACGACGTTCTGTTGGTAGATGCCTCGTCCAATGAGGTGGCCCTTGAGCGAGAGAGCCCCGCGCAGGCTGCCAAGCGCGTATTGCGAATTACCCGAGACCAGATCGACGAAGGCGTTCAAGACGCACTTCCTCGGCCACTTAGCTCCGAAAAGCTGCGTGAATGGCTGGATGACGTAGAAAGCACATTGACCGCTCCTCCTGAAACAGTGGCTTTGGCGGCAGAACCTTCTACAACTGAGACATCTCCGGCAGAGCTACCTGAGGCGCAGTCTTCCCAGACCACGGTTTTGCCACTTGCATTCCTTCAGACGCGTGAGGAGTCAGAGCCTGAGGACCATTCCATCTCGCGCTCTTTTCCTGAAGAGGCACTTCCATCGGAGAATGATCCTCGCTTTAAGCTTCAGCGCTGGCCGCGACAGGGCATCTTGCGTGGCGACCCTGGCCGTATCCGCATGGCTACCCTGTTGACTCGCCGTGCCCTCAATGCGCGCGACTTGGTCAATTTGACGGGATTCTCTCCTCACGAATGCCAGGTCTTCATGCAAGTACTGCACGCTTCAAGCCTGCTACTTCCCTTGCAGCCGGTGGCGGCTCAAGGCAAGGCCACTAAAACCGCTCAAACCCCACCCGTGAAGCAAAGTTTTACGGCCAGCCTGATCTCAGGGCTCCGCAAGCGGCTCGGCCTCTGATCAAGTGACTCAGAGCAATCCGCTGCGCCTGGCCCTTAGAGCATCCCGCGCCAGTGTCTCGGTTGACACGGCGCCTTCGTCACTTTTTCGCAATCAATGAACGAATACAAGATTCTTTTCACGGGAATGATGGGGGCGGGCAAGACCACTGCCATCGGGGCCGTGAGCGAAACCCCTCCGGTGGTCACCGACGTGGTGAATACCGACAACTCCCATAGCAAAAGCCACACCACCGTAGGTCTGGATTTCGGCCAACTCACCTTGCCCAATGGCGACCGAGTGCGTCTGTTCGGCACGCCCGGGCAGGCACGGTTTGATTTTCTATGGAAGATTCTCGCCAAAAATGCCCTCGGTCTGATCATCCTGGTCGACAACTCCAGTGCGGACCCTCTTGCAGACCTGCGTGTATATCTGAGCGGCTTCGAGGAAGAACTCAAGCAACTGCCCTGCGTGATCGGTGTAGGCAGATTGCCGACCCACCCCACGCCGGGTCTTGAAGATTATCTGGATGAGTTGGCCGCGCGCAATCTCATATTGCCGGTCCTGGAGGTAGACGTACGGCAACGTGCGGACGTCGTCCTGTTGATCGACACGCTGCTTGCGCAGCTCGAAGCCAACCTATACGGAGTTTGAAATTGGGAAAGACGTTTGAATTGCCACCCAGCGCCAAAGCGTTCATCTTGCAAGAGTCAGAACGTCTACTTCACGAAATCTCAGGTGTGAACGCGGTCGTCGTTGCCACGGTGGATGGCTTTGACGTAGGCTCAGCCATGAAGCAAGGAGACCCCACGCGTGTGGCTGCTATGGCCAGCTCGATTTTCGCCATCAGCGGCGTGGTCTCCAGCGAAGCCCATCTCGGCCGCAGCCGCAGCGTCACCATCGATACCGACCAGGGATTTGTGATTGTCCACAGCATCTACCGCGACGATGCGGACCTCGTGATCAGCGTCATCGCCGGTGAAGACGCCATTCTCGGCCAGGTGGCCTATCAGGTCGCTCAGTTTGCAAGAAACCTGGCGGCCGCATGAAGGAAGCGCTTCTGCAGCAGGCCTTGGAAAACATGGCGAGCATGCCTGGTGTCGACGGTTGCGCGCTGGTGGAAATTGATGCTGGCATGGTCTGGGGCCACGCCGGCGCCATCGACGAAGTCCACACTTTTGCCGAAGCCGCCACAGACTATTGGCGCTTGTACAACCGACTGGCCCCCCAATTTGACACGCTGGGAAGTCTCAGGGCGTCGGTCATGATCCACAAGAAGGGACGCCTGACCTTGCTGCCTTGCGGTAAGGGCATGATGCTTCTCGCCTTGACGGGCCACCACTCAAGTACTGACTGGAGTCAGTGGCAAAAGCTGACCAGAGAGCTGGCAGTGCTGATGGAAAACCGATAGAGACCCATCTCTATCTTCTTACCCAAGAGGCCGAGCGATGGCACCTCGCACGGCTCATCCCTATCTAATCAACCGGAGTATGAATACATGGCCAATATCAAACAAACCCTTGATAGTTTGATGGAACTGGATGGAGCGCTGTGCGCAGCCGTAGTGGACTCCACCAGCGGCATGATGCTGGGCTCGGTTGGTACCGGCGTGGATCTCGAGATTGCGGCCGCTGGTAACACCGAAGTGGTCCGCGCCAAGGTCAAGACGATGCGTGCGCTGGGCCTGAACGATGTGATCGACGATATGCTGATCACGCTCGGCAAGCAGTACCACATCATCCGTCCATCATCTCGCAAGGAAGGTGTCTTTATCTACTACGTACTCGACAAAGGCCGCGCCAACCTGGCCATGGCCCGCCGCAAAGCGCAGGACGTGGACAAGGAAATGAATTTCTGAATCCCAAGCAGAGACGCTTGGGAGCAGATCTTGTTCACACTCAATCGGCAGACGAGAAGCTTGAGGAGAGCGCACGGGCATCACGCGTAAAGGCCCTGGCCCACCGATACCGCCTCTGCCAACCGGCCAAGTTGCTCAAATCGATCTCCCAGGCGGCGCTCAATACTGAGAAGGCGCCTCACCTGATGAGACAGAGCCAATTCTTCGGTCATGCCTATTCCGCCGTGAATCTGTACAGCATGCTCGCCCACCAGGCGGCATGCTGTACTTGTTTGGGCCTTGCATGCGAATAGCAGTTGTCGACGGCGCCGGCCATTGCCTTCGCGTGCGGGACCAAACTGATCCGCAGCCAGGCTTGCCAGCGAACGTGTCAATTCCACCTGTGTAAACATGTCCACGAGGCGGTGCGAAATCACCTGAAAACTCGAGAGAGGTTGACCAAACTGGCGTCTTGTTCGAGCGTATTCGCAAGTGGAATCAAGCACAGACTTCAGCGTACCCACAGATTCCGCACAAGCCAGGGCGACAAGCAAGTCATGTGCAGCTTCAATGGCCAGATAGGCACTCCCTTCTGGTCCCAGTCGGGCCACGGCCGGGACCACAACGCCGTCCAACAGCATATCGACACAAGGCTCTCCACAAATCCCTTCATGGCGCGCAAAGTGCACGCCGGCTGAACCTGCTTCCACAATAAACAGCGACAGGCCTTCTGCATCTCCGCTCTCGTGATCAGTGCGCGCAGATACCAGCCAGGCATCCGCTGAATCGCCAAAGGCAATGGCGCATTTTTCGCCGTCGAGACGATACCCGCCGCCCACTCTTTCCGCACGCGTTGCTACGCACCGCAGGTCATAGCCCGCGCCATGTTCTGCGTGGGCGAGCAGCATCAGCGCACTCCCATCAATCAAGGATGGCAACCAGTGCTCACGTTGTGAGCTATCTCCCAGATCCAACAGCACTTGCATGGATGCCCAAGCATCCTGATAGGGCTCGGCGACAAACTGCTGGCCCATGGCCTCCACGATAGGCAAGGCATCCGCCAGCCCATACCCCAGCCCCCCGTCTGCTTCAGGCACCAGCACGCCCAGCCACCCCATGTCCGCAAAGCGCGCCCACAGCGCACGGTCCAACGCAGCGTTGGAACTCCCTTGGTTGCGCAAATGACGGGCAAAGCCACATTGCTCCGCCAGAAAGCGCGCCGCACTGTCATGCAGCGCTAAATTGTCCTGAATCTCTGTCTCCACCTGTTGTCCCTTCACCTATACGATTGACACGCCCTAGAGTCCTAGCGCGAACTTGGCGATGATGTTGCGCTGCACCTCATTGGAGCCTCCATAGATGGAAAGCTTGCGCCAGTTCAAGTACTGCCGCAGCAGAGCCGCTGGCGGAGGCAATGGGCCCAGAGCGTCGCGAGACTCAGCACCAGGCTGATAAGGGCGCAGCGCTTCTACCAGCAATGCCGACAGGTTCTGCGCGATTTCCGTACCTCGAATCTTCAAGATCGACGGCTCCACGCCTATCCCGACGCCTGCTTGAGCGGCTGCAATCAAGCGCAGTGTGGTTCGCTCCAACGCCAGGAGATCCACCTCTGCTGCTGCAATACGTTCGGCGAAGCGAGGGTCTTCCAACAAGCTCCGCCCTCGCATGTCAGGCTGCGCCGCCAAGCGCTTGAGCAGCGCGAGTTCCCGCAGCGATCGGCCAATCTTTCCTGCATTGAAGCGTTCATGGCCAAGCAAGGCCTTGGCATAAGTCCATCCGTGGTGAAGTTCACCCACCACATTAGTAAGCGGCACACGCACTTGATCGAAGAAGACTTCGTTGACCTCGTGCGTGCCGTCCAGCAAGATCAGAGGCCGAACCGTGATGCCCGGCGTATCCATATCCAGCAACACGAAGGAGATGCCCTCTTGCGGCTTGGCCACAGGGTCGGTGCGAACCAGACAGAACATGCGGTTGGCATAGTGGGCATAGGTGGTCCACGTCTTCTGACCATCAATGACCAACTCATCACCATCGATGACTCCGCGGGTTCTGAGAGAGGCCAGATCGGAACCAGAACCGGGCTCGGAATACCCCTGGCACCACCAGTCCTCGCTGCTCAGAATGCGCGGAAGGAAAAACGCTTTTTGCTCTGGTGAGCCATGTTTCATCAACACGGGAGCAAGCATCTTGGGGCCGAAGGCAAAGACCTCCGGTGCGCCCGCCAGCCAGCATTCCTCCTCAAACATATAGACCTGCTGAGGTGTCCAGCCGGTGCCACCGAGAGACGCCGGCCAGCCCGGTGCCAGCCAACCCTGGGCGTTCAAGGTTTTCTGCCATCCGACCAGATCTTCCTTGGTCAGCAGTGCATGCTCCAGCACCTTGTTGCGCAATTGAGGCGAGAGCGACTCGCTGAGAAATTTCCGTACTTCAGAGCGAAATTGCAACTCGCCCGCTTTATCCAGAATAGCCATATCGCGGCGCGATCAATCGATTGAAATATTGTGTTCGCGGATCAGGGCGCCCCAACGGTCGCGATCGGCTTTGACGTAGTCGTCGACCTGAGCCGCATCCATGGGTGGCATCATGAGAATGCCGGCTTTGGTGAACGTGGCCCTGAATTTTTCGTCGCGCACAAAACGCGCACTTGCTTGTTGGATTGCGGTGACCACTTCTGCTGGTGTACCTGCTGGCACGGCCAAGCCAAGCCAGCTGGCGGCGTGGAACTTCGAGTATCCAGCTTCCTGCAACGTGGGAGTATCCGGCAACCACTGAATGCGTTTATCCATGGGCACAGCCAGAGCCTTCAGCTTGCCGGCCTGAATGAATGGCAAAGCTCCAGGCAGTACGTCCACATACAACTGCACATCATTGCTCATGAGCGCAGTGAGCGCGGGCACGCTTCCTTTGTAAGGCACCTCGGTCATGCGTATGCCTAGTTCCGATTCAATTTTCTTACCCGTCAGGTAAGTCACATTGCCCTGGCCCAGGGAGGCGAAGTTGAGTTTTCCTTCATTGGCTTTTCCAAATGCCGCCAGGCCACGAAGATCCGTGATGGGTGTCTGCAGATTGGTGACCACGACGGTCGGCACCTCGGCGACGATGGTGATCACGCGCAACTCCCGGATCGGGTCGTAGTTCAGCTTCCTGGTGACCAGCGGAGTCACGGTCATGTTCCCGTTGGAAGCCATTAACAAGGTGTAGCCATCGGCAGGTGAGCGGGCAGCAGCCCCGGTGCCCACCATGGCACCGGCGCCAGCGCGGTTATCCACGATGATGGTTTGCTTGAGCTCGCGGCCAATACCGTCGGCCAGTGCGCGCGCCAGGTTGTCGGTAATACCTCCGGGTGCATAGGGCACGATCAGCTTGATCGGCTTGTCTGGATAGTTCGCGAAGGCCGCCGTGGCCAGCAGCATCGCGCCGACAGCTGTGGCAGCGGCGCGCAAGACTTGAGTCAGTGCATGCATATCGTCTCCTTGGTTGTTTCGCAGTGAGAAAAATCCAGGGCGTGCGGACCGATGTGTTCGCCCTTATCGTCCAGAAAAACGCGGTTTACGCTTCTCCTGGAATGCTGTGACGCCCTCGGCGAAGTCCTCTGTTCCGAAGACCACTGCCTGAGCCATGCTTTCCTTCAGCAGGAATTCGCTGAAACTGTCTTTGTAGGCACCCGCCATGAGCGCCCGCGCCAGACCGAACGAAACCGTGGGTCCCGTGGCAATGCGCTGTGCCAGGGCCAAGGCTTGTTGCAAAAATCCTTCGCGGGGAAAAACCCTGCTGACCAGGCCAAGCGACAACGCCTCCTGCGCTTCGATGCGACGGTTAGTCAATAGGAGATCATTGGCCTGGACACGGCCCACCGTGCGCGGCAAGTGGTAGAGCAGGCCCATATCGGGCAGTACCCCGACGTTGGCAAACCCCGCCATGAAGTAGGCGTCTTCAGCCGCGACCACTACATCGCCGAACAGACTGAGCGACAGCCCCGCGCCCACGGCAGGGCCGTTGACTGCAGTCACGATGGGCTTTTCGCACTCGGCCAACAGGCGAATGCTCGCATGCGTCTTGGCCATTCGGCGGCGCACGCTCACCGTGCGGCGATCGTCCTGCATGGTGCGCAGATCTCCGCCTGCGCAGAAAACGCCCTCACTTCCAGTCAGCAGCATGCATTTCAGGCTGTCGTCGTCTGCAAAACGACGCGCCTGATCCAGCAGCGCCTGTTTCATCTCCGCTCCTATGGCGTTGCGCACTTCGGGCATGCGCATCTCCAGCACCAGCACGCCGTCGGCCACTTCGCTGTGAATAGCTTGCTTGTCCACGGATCACACTCCCGCGTTCGATGAGGCAGAGACAGTCTCTTCCACTGCGTGATTTCGCGCACCCAACAATGAGATGCCGCCGTCCACCGGTATCAACGCGCCCGTGATGTAGCTCGCATCTTCGGAACCGAGGAACAAGGCCATGGCAGCAATGTCTTGCAATGCGCCCAGCCTGCGCAAAGGCACGCGTCCGGCCATGCTGGCCCGGGCACTGTCCGAGACCAGCTTGGCCATGCCCGTCGTACCTTCTATCGGACCCGGCACGATGGAATTGACGCGAATGCCCTGCTCGCCCCACTCCAGTGCCAGCACGCGCATGATCTGGTCCATGCCGGCTTTGGCTGCACAGGCATGGACTTGCATGGGCGCTGGGTTGTAAGACTGGGGTGCAGAGATGTTGATGAGAGACGCGCCAGGTTTTTTCAGGAACGGGTGTGAGGCATGCAGCACGTGAAACGTGCCGATCAGGTCAATGTCCACGACAGCCTTGAAGCCGTTGGGTGAAAGCTTGAGCGCCGGGGCCAGGAAATTGCCCGCCGCGCCGGACACCAGAACGTCAATGTCTCCCCATTGGGCGTGCACAGCACCGAGCACCTCTTGCACACGCGCATAGTCCCGGACATCACCGGTATGTCCCGAGACTTGCCCACCATGGCGTGCCAGGTGGACCTGCGCGGAAGCCACCCGCTCTGCGTTGCGGCTCATGACGGCCACGCGTGCGCCAGCTGCAGCGTAGGCGTCTGCAATGCCGAGATTGATGCCGTTGGTGCCGCCCGACACAAACACGGTTTGGTCACTGAAGTCGTAGCGGGATTTCATTTTCCGGTCTCCTTGCCATGGTTTGAACAGGTCTGCACCAACGCATCCAGCGCATAGGCTCCCTGGCCGAGCGGCAGGGCCAGCACCGGATTCAGGTCGACACTCTCCAACTGATCGCCGGCGTGGTGTGCAAACACAGACAGGCGCGAGAGCATCCGAGCCAGGGCCGGCACATCCACAGGTGGGCGACTTCTCATACCGTCCAGCACGCCCACGGAGCGGATGGATCTCACCATGCGTTCAGCTTCCTCTTCATTGAAAGGGCATCGTCGAAGCACGACGTCATTCAACAACTCCACAAAGATGCCACCAAGTCCGAAGACGGCCATGGGGCCGAACACCGGATCACGTTGAATCCCCATCAGGCATTCGACGCCCCCCTGCATCTGCCTGGCCACCAGCACGCCTTCAATGGAAGCATTCGGTACATGAGCCTTGGCGCGCGACAGGAGCAGATCAAAACCTGAGCGGACCGCCTCTTCATCGCCCACGCCCATCAACACACCGCCCATCTCAGTCTTGTGTGCAATATCGGGCGAGACGATCTTGAGCACCACGGGCCAACCGAATGACCGCGCAGCATGGACTGCCGACTCAACATCTGCACAAAGCTGTTCAGGCGCAATGTCCACACCGTGCTCGGCCAGCAACTGCTTGGCCTGAGCTTCCGACATCGGGCCCCTGGGCAGAGTGAGCACGGCAGGTTCGGGAAGCCAGCTGGAGTGGCTTCGCTCAAACGCTTCGCCCAACCGTCCCATGGCTGCAATCGCACGGGCAGCCCGCACCGGGTCTTCGAGTACCGCCAGACCTGAGGCGTCATACGCGCGCTGGCGGTCTTGCGTCATGGTCCCGGAGACGACAAACAGCCGATCGGGGTGCTCCTGCCGTAGCACCGCCAGATCTTCCATCAAGCGGTCTGCGACGGGTGGAACGCCCGCCAATTGCGCATAGAAGCTGAGCACGGAGGTGTACTGCCCCTCTTCCACCATCGCGCGGGTAAAGCTACGCACCAGGGTCGGATCGTTCAGCGCCTGAGCCGTGCAATCGACGGGATTGACTGGAGAGGCATAGGGCAGCAGCTCAAGCAATCGCTTCTGCGTCGCGAGTGGCATGGGCGGCATGGCCATGCCTTCATCCTCTGCGATGTCACTGATAAGGACACCGACCCCGCCGCTGATGCTGGCCACCCCCAACGTGTTGCGTAAAGGATAGGTCTTGAGGGCCGCCATATAGGCCACGTCCAGCAGTTCATCGACCGAACGAACACGCGCCACGCCAAACTCGCGAAGCACGGCGTCAGTGACGACGTCGTTACCAGCCACCGAAGCGGTATGAGACTGCGCAGCGCGATGCCCGATGGCGCTTCGTCCCACCTTGAGCATGACCACCGGCTTGCGTGCGCGTTGGGCCGCTGCCAGGGCCTCTACAAAGACGTCTGCGCGGGTCACGCCCTCCACGTACGCCGCAATGACATCGACTTCGGGGTCTTGTGCATACCAGTGAATGATCTCCCCCACCGTGATGTCGGCCTGGTTGCCAGTGGTCACACAAAATGGAGTTCCCATGCCCCTGTCTCGCGCCAGGCATACCAGATGAGAGCCGAAAGCCCCGGACTGGCTGACCACACCAATGCGTCCGGCGCGAGGCCATCCACTTTCGAAAGCCGTGGTAAACGTTGCATACCAACCGACGTTGGCATTGAAGAGGCCGAGGCAATTGGGACCCAGCATGCGCATGCCATGGCGGCGCGCGGTGTCGAGCAGTTGTTGCTGAAGGGCCGCCCCCTCACCGGGGACTTCCGCGAAGCCGGAACTCAACACCACCGCCGCGCGCACCCCTTTTTCACCGAGAGCCTCCAACGTACCCACTACTTGAGGCGCCGGAACGGCCACGATGGCCGCGTCCGGCGTGTGAGGCAGCGCGGCCACTGAGTCGTAGGAGCGCAACCCCTGGACCTCTGCCCGCGCCGGGTTGATGGGATAGATCTCTCCCTGATAGCCCGCGCGAAGCATCCAGTTGATGGGCCGGCCGCCGATGCGCCCGGGGTCTGAAGAAGCCCCTACCACGGCGACACTGGCAGGCGCCATCAAAGCGAGCAGGCCTGGGTCTCGAAGCGATGATGCGTCCAAGGCGCGCGCATTCATACCGGATCCCAGGTGAAGACGTCACTGGATCGATCGACGCCTACGAAGCTGGAGCGCAAGGCAGGCATGGCGTGTTCGGCCACCGTCTCAGGTGTCCAGCCCTCGCCTCGGTGCACCGAGCGCAAAGGCCTTGGCTGGCTCATCAGAAAGATCTCGTTATTGCGCACAGCAAATACTTGCGCGTTGACGTCTTTGGCAGCATCGCTGGCCAGATAAACCGCCACTGGGGCAATTTTCTCTGGCGTCATTTGCTTGAGCTTTTCAACACGGGCGGCTTTCTCTGGCGTGTCTGTGGGCACCGAGCCTGTCATGCGGCTCCAGGCAAATGGAGAAATGCAGTTGGAGCGCACGTTGAAGCGTTCCATGTCCAATGCAATCGATTTGGAGAGCGCCACAATGCCGAGCTTGGCAGCCGCGTAGTTCGCCTGACCCATGTTGCCGATCAAGCCGGACGTGGAAGTCATGTGAACCAGAGCGCCCGATTGCTGTTCTTTGAAGTGCCTGGCAGCCGCACGGCTCATGTAGAAGGCGCCATGCAAATGCACCTGCATGACGGCCTCCCAGTCCGCCACACTCATGTTGTGGAAAATCCGGTCGCGCAGAATGCCGGCGTTATTGACCACGCAGTCGATGCGGCCGAAATGATCTACGGCAGTTTGCACAATGCGTTCAGCCGAACTGGCCTCTGCCACGCTGTCTTTGCTGGCCACCGCGCGCCCTCCAGCCGCCTGGATTTCCTGCACCACCCGTTGACCGGGTGCATCGTCGAGGCCGTCCCCCGTCAAACCGGTCCCTATGTCATTGACCACCACTGCAGCGCCCTGAGCTGCCATGGCCAACGCGATCGCTCGCCCAATGCCATTGCCCGCGCCGGTCACCACCACCACTTTGTCCTGCAGCATTCCTGATGTCGTCAACATGTGTCTCCTGAATAGATTTCGTTGGAACCAAGCTCAAGTCTCAAAGCACAAGGGCCACTCACGCGCTATGCCGTGGGCGCTGCCGATGCAAGGGGTGCGAAGTGGGCGCCAGTTGCGACAGCGATAAGGCACGAAGAGTCTGCGCTGTCATGCCGACTCAGTACGATTTAGGCAGGCCCAGCACGCGCTCGGCGATGTAGGAAAGAATCATTTCCCGGCTGACCGGAGCAATCCGCGCGATCATCACTTCGCGCAGATAGCGCTCCACGTGGTACTCCTTCGCATAGCCAAATCCACCATGCGTGAGAATGGCCCGCTCGCAGGCATGAAAGCCGGCTTCTGCGCCCAGGTATTTAGCGGCGTTGGCCTCTGCTCCACATTCGCGACCATGGTCATACAGCCAGGCCGCTTTGCGCATCATGAGATCGGCAGCTTCGAGCTCCATCCAGTTGGCCGCCAAGGGGTGTTGAATACCCTGGTTCTTTCCAATGGGACGATCGAACACGATGCGTTCGTTGGCATAAGCGGCCGCCTTGCGCAGCGCTGCACGGCCTATGCCGATGGCCTCAGCGCCCAGCAACACCCGCTCGGGGTTCATGCCGTGCAGGATGTACTTGAAGCCCTTCCCCTCCTCGCCAATCCGGTCTTCCAACGGAATTTCAAGGCCATCGATGAACAACTCATTGGAGTCCACGGCCTTGCGGCCCATCTTGTCGATCAGGCGCACGTCAATCTTGCTTCGGTCAAGGTCGGTGTAGAAGAGAGACAGGCCGTGGCTATGGCTTTGGCACTCTTCTATCGGCGTGGTGCGCGCGAGCAGCAGAATCTTGTCGGCAACTTGAGCCGTAGAGATCCACACCTTTTGGCCATGCACCACATAGCGGTCACCTTGGCGCACCGCCCGCGTCTTGAGCTGCGTCGTGTTCAGGCCGGTGTTGGGTTCGGTCACACCGAAGCACGACTTGAGTTCGCCCTGGACAACGGGAGGCAAGTGGCGGCGCTTTTGCTCTTCGCTGCCAAACACCACGAGGGGCATCAAGCCAAAGATGTTGATATGGAACGCGCCGCAGCCACTCATGCAGGCGCCGGTCTCGGCCACGCTCTGCATCATCAATGCGGCTTCGGTGACGCCCAGCCCAGATCCGCCATAAGCCTCAGGAATGGCAATGCCCAGCCACCCAGCCTTGGCCATGGCCGCGTAGAAATCGTGCGGAAACTCACCACTGCTGTCGTGGTCCAACCAGTAGTCCTCGCCAAAGGGCGCGCATGACTGGGTGACGGCTTCGCGAATAGCCTGTTGCTCGGAGGTCAGTTCAAAAGACATGGACGTTGAGTTCCTGTGGTGTTTCTCGTGTCTTGATGGTTTTTGGGAGCTAGCCGAGCACACCCTGCGTTTGCAAGGCTTTGATCTCGTCGACACCGAACCCCGCCTTGCTCAAAACTTCTTCGCTGTGCTGCCCACATCGAGGAGCAGGTCGGGTTGAGGCCGGCTGGGTGCGCGACCAGGTCGCTGCGTGCCGCATGGTGCGCAAGCGCCCTTCGGTTGGGTGTTCCTCGTGGCCGAAGAAACCGGTGGCGACCAGGTGTGGGTCCTCGAATATCGAGTCGAGGGTGTTGACGGGGGTAGACGGAATGTCGGCCGTGTTCAAGCTTTCCAACCAATCCGCCGTGCCGCGCGTACTCATGATGCGTCCGACCTCGGCGTACAAGGCATCGACGTGTTCAGTGCGCGTGGTGAGATTGGCCAGCCGGGGATCAGTTTGCATCTCCGACTCGCGCCCGAGCAGGCGCAGAAAACTGTGCCATTGCTTGTCGGTATAGATCAGCGCGCAGACGAAGCCATCCTGCGTTCGATAAGGTTTGCGGCTGCGAGAGAGCAGGCGCGCATAGCCACCGCCATCCAGCGGCGGCTCAAAGCTGAGCCCGCCCAGGTGGTCTGACAGCACGAAACCGACCATGGTCTCGAACATCGGAATGTCGATGCGCTGCCCGCTTCCGCTCCCTTGGCGCTCACAAACAGCAGCGAGGATGGCGGCGACAGCCGACAGCCCTGTGATGCGGTCAACGATGGCCGCGGGCACGTACTGCGGATCACCGCCATTCGCGCGTGCAAACATGGAAGACAGAGTGCACGCGCCCTGGATCAGATCGTCATAGGCCGGCTTGGCTGCATAGGGGCCGTCTTGCCCGTAGCCAAACATGCCCGCATAAATGATGCGCGGATTGACCTCTTGCAGCGCTTCGTAAGACAGGCCCAAGCGCGCCATGGCTTGTGGCCGCACGTTGTAGACGAAGACATCGGCCTCAGCAACCAGACGCAACAGCGCAGCCCGCCCTGCTGCTTGCTTGACGTCCAGCACAAGGCTGCGTTTACTGCGGTTTGTATTCAGGAATATGGGGCCCATGCCGGGCGTGCGTGCCGGCCCGATCCCGCGCACGACATCCCCCTCTGGCGCTTCGATCTTGATCACATCTGCACCCATGTCCCCCAGCCACTGCGTGCCATAGGGCCCCATCAACACCGATGTCATGTCGATGATGCGCAGGCCTGCCAGGGGTCCACTCATACCGCCCTCCTTGGCTTTTCAACCTCCGCCTGGCGCAACCAAGGGAAGCTGTGCTCCCACGGCAAGGAAATGCCGACTCCAAGACCCACACCGGTGGAGGGATCTTGAACAGATCGGGTTTGTTCTGATATCAGAATACCTATTTCCATATAAGAATTATTTGAACCAATGAACTAAGCTGTCAACCAGACTGCGGGTAATCACCAAGCTCAGATAATTCAGTTTCATCTCCGCCCGAACCATGCTCACCTCATCCTCCGAAGACGAAGACCGTGCCGCACCGCCTCGCGCGCCCCTGCGGGTCATGCAGGTCATTGCGACATTGGCAAAACATAGAAACGGGCTTTCGCTGTCCCAGCTCAGCGAGGCATTGCAGCTACCCAAGACCAGCCTCTTCAGCCTGCTGCGCTCGCTGGAATCAGGCGGCTACATCATTTCCGAGAGTGGTCACCACCGCCTTGGGCAAGAGACACACAGCCTGGCGGCCCTAATTCAGCACACCGATGGCTTTCCAGGCAACGTGCGGCCCTGGTTGAGCCAGTTGCACAAGGCATGCGAGGAAACGGTCATGGTGGGCGTCCCGGCCGACAACTGGCGCCACCTGGTGTACGTGGACGTGATCGAAGCCAGCAGCTGGCTGCGCTACTCAGCCAACGTCGGCGCGCACAGGCCGCTGTACTCCACGTCTCTCGGCTTGACCCTGTTGGCGTTCGCACCGACGGAGCAACAGCAACGCTATCTGGAGACTTCTCAATTCGAGCCTGTGACGGCGCACACGATCACCACCCGTGAGGGGTTGATGAAGGCTTTTCGCCAGATCCAGGAGGAAGGCTGCGTGTGCAGTGCAGGTTCGATAGAAGGCGCTACCGGAGTGTCTGCCCCGGTGTTTGACAGCGAAGGAAAGCTCTATGCGGCCGTAGGCATGGCGGGACCCACGACGCGCTACGCACGCAACGTGGAGCGCTTTGTTGATCTGGTGCGGCAATGTGGGGCGCAGATGTCGCGGGCGCTGGGCTACGACGGGCGGTATCCGGGGAAGGGCTGATGAATTGATAGGGATGTGCTCGGTGCGGTGGACCAACTAATGCCGCGAACGCTCAACCGCCGTCGCCCTCACCGGTTGGCCGGCCCCCGGTTGGCCGGCCCCCGGTTGGCCGGCCCCGCCCCACCCTCTCCCCTAGCCGGGCGCCCGCTTGCGGGAGAGGGAGTAAAACCGCTCGTTTGCGACTGATACGTGTAGGGCCGAGCGAAGCAATGGCCCGAATCAGGTTCCCAACCCCTTTGGCCGTGCCGAGGAGCGTAGGGCCAGGGGCGGGCAAGAGCACTGCAAGGTGCTCTTGCTTCGTGAACTAGCTTGCGGCAGCTGTTTGAACGTAGAGAGCGAAGCGAAAGAAGTGAGTTCTGCCGCGCCGCCCCTGGACCGAGCACCACAGGTTGCCCGTAGCGTAGCGGAGGGACACGGACAGTGGGGCCGCCTTTCTTTTGCCTACTTTTCTTTGGCGGAGCAAAGAAGAAGTAGGTGCGCTGCCGGGCGCACATCCCGGCCTCCGACCTCAATGCAAGAGCAGAAGGTAATTATTAATCGCAGCGATTCAATCAACCGCCGCTTGCCCTCACCCCCACCCTCTCCCCAGGGGGAGAGGGAGTTAACACGGCGTGCCCTCACCGGATGGCCGGCCCCCGGTTGGCCGGCCCCGCCCCACCCTCTCCCAAAGGAAGAGGGAGAGGATCAAACTCAATTCGCCCGAACCCCAACCCCTAACGCATCCCCATGATCCGCCAACCGCGGCATAACCAACGGCACCAGATCATTCATTCCACGCAAATACAACCGCCATTCAGCCAATATGTCAGCCCGCCCCTCATCACCAACGTAAGGCACCTGATACCCCACGAACGGCGGCAATACCTGCATGCCCGTAAATCCAAGAACACCTCTCTGAAGGGGCATCAAAATGTCGTTCATCTCACCGTTCAGAGAGTTCGGCCCATATGCCTGCGAAGGCGCACCCGTGGTCACTGCGACAAGCGCCGTCTTACCAGCGAGCCGCCCCAACTCAAACACTGCGGAGCGGCTATAGACAACTCCAGACAGAAACACCCGATCAATCCAGCCCTTGAGGATGGCGGGCATACCAAACCACCACAGAGGAAACATCAGCAGCAGCAGATCGGCTTCGAGCAAGTGATTCAGCTCGGTTTGAATATCTGCAGCCAGGCTGCCATCTTTCCAGCTGCGGCGCTGCGCCAGGGAAACGTTCAAAGGCTCATGGGTGTCAGGCGCCGGGAAGTCGCTGTGATCTACAGTCGCCTTGAACCGCATGGCGTAAAGGTCTGACACCGTCACGATGCAGCCCTGGCTTTCAAGCTCCTCGACGGCGGTCGCACGCAGCGCGGCGTGAAAGGAGCGCGGCTCCGGGTGAGCACTCACCAGGAGCACGCGGCGTGGCACGGGCTCACCCACGCAACAACTCATCGCTGATGATGATCTTGCGCACCTCCGTCGTTCCGGCACCAATCTCCAGCAGCTTGATGGACCGGTACAGACGATTGATCTCGGACTCCCACATATAGCCCATGCCACCGTGAATCTGAACCGCCTCGTTCAGGACTTTGTTCATCGTCTCGGCGGCGTACATCACCGATGCGGCTGTGATCTTGTGCACGCTGCCCCGTCCTCCGCCGCCAATCTCCAAGTCGTTGGCCGCGCGAAGCGCCTGGTAGGTAAACAGACGCATGGATTCGATCCAGACGTACATATCCGCAAGCTTGGCGCGGATCATCTGGAAATCCGCAATCGGCTTGCCAAACTGCACGCGGGTGCGGGCATAGTCCAGCGAAAGCTCAAGCGCACGCTCGCAAATGCCCAGGCAGATCGGTGAAATCATGGAGCGCTCCAGATCCAGACCGCTCATCACCACCTTGACCCCTTCGTCCAGCCCACCCACCAGATTGCGCGCCGGAACACGGCAATTCTCAAACACCAGCTCGCCCGTCTGACTGCCTCTGAAGCCCATCTTGATGAGCTTTTGCGCCACTCCGAAGCCCGGCATATCCTTCTCGACAATGAAGGCGGAAATCCCTTTGGCACCACGCGCCTTGTCGGTCTTGGCGTAGATCAACAGCACGTCTGCCACAGGACCGTTGGTGATGTAGATCTTCCTGCCATTGAGGACGTAAGCATCTCCATCCAAGGTCGCCGTGGTGGCCATGGAGCCCAGTGCATCCGAGCCCGCCCCGGGTTCTGTCAGACCCAATGCGCCTGTGAGCTTGCCGCTGCACAGGCCAGGCACGTAGCGCTGACGGATGTCTTCATTGGCGTTGCGAAAGATGTTGTAGAGACACAGGTTCTCGTGCGCCACCCAGCTCAAGGCCAGCGCATGATTCCAGCGGGAGAACGCTTGCAGGACCAACCCACTGGTGAACAGATCCATGCCGGCACCACCCAGTTCCTGGGGAACCGGAATGCCGAAATAGCCATTGGCACCAATCTTCCCAAACGCTTCAGGCGGCCACCACTCTTCATCGTCCATGCGTTGAGACAAGGGATAGAGCTCGGCGCGAGCGAATCGATCAGCTTGATCGAGAATCTCTTGCTCATCGTCAGAAAGGCCGGAGAAGCGCTGCGATGCGCTCATGGTGGAAGCAGTCGTGTTCATTGGAATACTTGAAAAGGTGAAAGGGAAAGATCAAAGAAAGCGCATGAAGGACTCACGAGCCTGTAGTTTTGGAGTCTGGCAAGCGAAGCTCCATGACTGCGGAGACACCTGCTGCTCATGACTTACTCCTGGTCGCGCCGCGTGACGCAAAAGCGGCGACTCTTCTTGCGAAATCCTCCCCTCCCGCGCAACGCTGGAACGCAGCCATCTCACGATCAAGCTGAGCCTGCAAGGCATCACGGCTTTGCACGGTTATCAGTTGCTTGAACTCCGCCACAGCCTGCGGAGCCAGAGCTGCCAGCTTGTGTGCCCAGAGCTGCGCCTGGGCATTCGCGCTATCGTCATCGACCACGGCATTGATGAGTCCGAGCTCATGCGCCTGTTCTGCAGAGAGCGTATCGTGCAACGTGAGCAATTCAAACGCGCGCACGCTTCCCACGCGCTGCATCAGACGGAAACTTAAGCCCCCATCGGATGAGGCGCCCAGCTGCGCATACGCGGTCACGAAACGCGTACCACGCGCTGCCAGCACCAGGTCACACGCCAGTGCCAACGAAATACCTCCGCCTGCGATCGCCCCCTGCACGCTGGCGATCACCGGTACTTTTGCTCTGGAAATCACCATCACTGTGGCGTGAAAGCTCTCGATCATGCGGCCGATAAAGCCTGGCAGGTCATCTGCATGGTCATGCATGGCCATTACGTCGCCGCCGCCGGAAAAGGAGCGGCCTTCGCCACGCAGCACGATGGCACGAACACCCGGAGCCACCACGGTCTGCTCGAACGCCTGGCGCAACGCTTCGAGCGTGCCGTAGTCAAGCGAATTGAATGACTGCGGCCGGCTGAGCGTGATGGTGGCGATGCTTTGATCAAGGTCTACACGCACGGATGAATCGTTGCTCATAAGTCCCACAAGAGGTTTGCGTGTGAGGAAAGCCCAAACACAATATTGACCATGACTCAAAAACTTCCATCAAGGCCTTGAATTAGATATTTGATCGGGCGCGTTTGGAAGAGTCTCATCCCTAGTGTTTACCCCTAAATTCCATATAAATCATGCAAATAAACATGTACCCCTCTCTATGAAAGAATCCAAGAGCACCATGAAATTGAAAATTGAGTCTTACTCATAAACTTATTGACACTGTCATTTTGAGACCGTACTATCCATCTCGCAGTCCAAGTCACTGCCACGGAGACAACGGTTCACAAAGCCTCTCAAGGTTCGTCAACCGGCCGATAAAAAGAGTACGTACTGGAGACACCGATGCCCGACCATGAGCACCCTGGAGCACAAGCAGACGCTGCCGCGCTCCGCCTGACTCAAAGGCTCACCGAGAGCAGCAGCCTCATCACGATGGCTGCCCGAGCCTGGAATGCGTTTGCCGTGGTCGATCACCGCGGCAAGCCTTGAACGCGCCGCCATGTTGACCATCACCAACTTGCAGGTCTACTACGACCGCGCCGTGGAGGCCTTGCGAGATGCCTCGTTCGAGGTGCAGGCTGGCCAGATCGTGGCGCTGCTCGGGAGCAATGGAGCAGGAAAGTCCACGGTGCTTAAATCCATCTCTGGAGTTCTCTACCCTGAAGACGGGGAAATCCTGGGCGGAAGCATTGCCTACGAGGGCACGTCTCTGGCCGGCCTGGCCCCGCACGAAATTGTGCGACGCGGCATCGTTCAGGTCCCGGAAGGACGGCGCCTCTTCGACAAGCTGACTGTTGAAGAGAACCTGCTCATGGGCGGCTACTCGCGCCCGCTCGGCGAAATCAATGCGGCCCTGGATCAGGTGTTCACGCTGTTTCCCGATGTCAAGCAGCATCGCTCGCGTGTTTCAGGATATTTGTCCGGCGGCCAACAGCAAATGGTGGCCATAGGCCGTGCGCTGATGTCGCGCCCCCGCTTGCTCTTGCTGGACGAGCCCTCTCTAGGCCTGGCACCTCAGATCATTGCGGAAATATTCGGTGCCATCCGCCGCTTGCGTGACGAGCAAAAAATGACCGTGCTGCTGGTCGAGCAGAACGCGCAACTGGCCCTGTCGGTCGCTGACTACGGCTACATCATGGAAAGAGGCCGGGTGGTCCTGGATGGTGAGCCGTCCAAGCTGCTCTCCAATGAGGACGTCAAGGAGTTCTATCTGGGCATGGGCGCTGGCGTTGACCAGCGCCGCAGCATGCGTGATGTCAAGCACTACAAGCGCCGCAAGAGGTGGCTGTCATGACCCCCCTACTCGAACTCAGCGGCGTCTCCAAGCGTTTTGGTGGACTGGACGCGCTCTCCGGAATCGACCTGAAGGTGATGCCCGGTCAGATCTACAGCGTGATCGGCCCCAACGGCGCAGGCAAGACCACGTTGTTCAACATGGCCTCCTGCCTGCTGCATCCAAGTGCCGGGCAGATCCGCTTCGGTGGCCAGGACATCACTGGCAAGCCAGCACACCTCATGCCTCGGCTGGGTATGGCCCGCACCTTTCAGAACCTGGCCGTGTTCAAACATGAAACGGTCATAGACAACATTCTCACCGGCATGCACACCCACCTGAAAACCGGGATTTTGGGGGCTGCTCTTTTCTGGGGTCCCACCAGGAAAGCAGAGATCGCAGCCCGCGAGGCGGCGGAAGAAATCGTGGAATTCCTTGAGATAGAAACGATTCGAGATGTGCCCGTGGGCACGCTCTCCTACGGCTTGCAAAAGCGGGTGGAGCTAGGTCGCGCACTGGCCATGCGCCCTCGCCTGCTGCTGCTGGATGAAATGGTCTCAGGTATGAACCAGGAAGAGACCGAAGACATTGCGCGGTTCATCCTGGATATCCGCGAAGAACGCGGCATCACCGTGATGATGATCGAACACGACATGGGCATAGTCATGGACATCTCGGATCACGTTGCGGTGCTCAACTTCGGCCGCAAGATTGCCGATGGAACGCCCCAGGAGGTATCTGCCCATCCGGCGGTGGTGGCTGCTTATCTGGGTGTGGCGGAGAACGCCGCAGGGGGTCAGCCATGAGCCGCCATGTGACTGACTCTGCCGATCGCGAGCTTCCGCCCGGCGTGCTCCAAGGTCAAGCCACCTTGCCAGGGCTGCTGCGCTACCGCGCTCGCCTGACGCCGGAGCGCATCGCCTTGCGAGAAAAGGTTCGCGGTGTGTGGGTGGGCATCACCTGGGGCGAGTACTTCGAGAAGGTGCAAGCCTTCGCGCTCTACCTTCGCTCGCAAGGATTTGGCCAGGACGACAAGCTGGTCATCGCATCCGATGGCACGCCAGACTGGTTCTACGCCGATCTGGCCGCCCAGACTCTGGGGGGAGTGACCGTGGGCATCTATCCCACCAACCCCTGGCCTGAGCTTCAATACATCGTTCGCCACTGCCGCGCCAAGTTCGCTGTTTGCGGCGATCAGGAGCAAACCGACAAAGTTCTGGAAGCCATGCGACAAGGAGAAGGCTTGCCTGATCTGCAACGGGTATTGACCGTAGACATGAAAGGGATGCGCCACTACCGGGACGAAGGACTGACCTCGTTCGAGCAAGCCTTGTCCGAAGGGCGGGAACTGGCACGAGATCCCAAGCAAGTGGCCTCGCTGGATGCAACGCTTGACGCGCTGAAACCGGAGCAGGATGCCCTCATTGTCTATACCTCGGGCACGACAGGAATGCCCAAAGGCGCACGCATTGCCCACCGCGGAATCATTCACAACGCGACTCAGGTTGGCCTGGTACAGGGATACGCCGGCCGCTCCATGTCGGTGGTCTGCTACCTGCCTTTGTGCCACGTGGCTGAGCGTTTGATGTCGCCCGTGGCTCAACTCGTGCACGGCAGCGTGGTGTATTTCGCCGAGTCCATCGACACGGTGACGCAAAACCTGCGTGAGATCGGCCCTGGCTTCTTCTTTGGCGTGCCTCGCATCTGGGAAAAACTGCAACAGCAGATCATGATCACCTCGCAAGAGGCCAGGCCATGGGTGCGGCGGTGCTTCCGAAAAGCGCTGGCCATCGCTGAACCCATCGCCGAGCGCAGCATTGCCAATGGGGACCAACCCGTCAACTGGCGTGACGCGGCCATGGCCAAGCTGCTGCGCTGGCTGGTGTTCAGCAACCTGCTGGCCTCAGTGGGCCTGGACAGAACCTGGATGGCCATGACAGGCGGCGCCGCCATCTCGCCCAACGTAATCCTGTTCTTCCGGGCGATGGGATTACCGATCTATCAGGTCTACGGCATGACCGAGAGCAGCGGCGTCACGCACGCCCAATGCCATGGCCATGCACGCCTGGGTTGGTGCGGCCCGCCGCTTCCCAAGGTGGTGGAGCAGCGTCTGGGTGATGATGGCGAACTGCTGGTACGCGGGCCTATCGTCTTCAACGGCTATCTGTACGACGAGGCTGCCAGCGAGAAGACCCTGGAGGGCGGATGGCTGCACACGGGTGACATCGTGGAGATCGATCCGACCACCAGCGAAGTGCAGATTCTCGACCGCAAGAAAGCCATTCTCATCACCAGCGGCGGCAAGAACATCACGCCCACGCTGATCGAGAACGCCCTGAAGGACAGCCTCTATATCAGTGAGGCCATCCTGCTGGGCGATGGCCGCCACTTCCTGGCTGCATTGATTCAGATTGATCTGGACTCGGTGGGCAAATGGGCGCAGGAGCGAGGAATCGCCTATACCACCTACGAATCGCTTGCCTCGCTGGAGCAAGTGAGGGAACTCATTGACAAGGATGTACAGCACGTCAATGCCCACTTTTCACGCGTCGAAAACATTCGCAAGTTCGTCATCCTGCGCAAGCAACTGGACCACGACGATGGCGAGCTGACGGCCACCATGAAAGTAAGGCGGAACGTCATCGAGAAGAAATTCTCTTCCGAAATTGCGCAGATCTATGGCAAGGAGGCCACCGCATGAGCTACTTCCTGAACCTCCTCATGTCCGGTCTGGTGATCGGATCGCTCTACGGCCTCATCGCCATGGGGTTTGCCATGGTCTACCGCGCCACGGGCATGGTGAACTTTGCGGTGGGAGAGGTCATGATGATGACCGCCTACATCAGCTACAACCTGGCACAGGTTCCGGGGTTGGGCTTTATGGGCGTCTTCCTGGCCATGCTGCCGATCTCCATGCTGCTGGGCTGGGCCATTGAGCGGGTCTTCATTCGTCCCATGCTGGGCGAGCCCATGTTCTCCCGCGTCATGGTGACCATAGGCCTGGCGGTGGTCATTCGCTCGGCCGTCATCCTGATCTGGGGCGTAGAGCCCCAACCCTACCCTCGCCTGCTGGGCGACGAGGTGATCCGTCTGGGCGAGATGGCGCTCTACCCCAGCCAAATTTTCTCTCTCTGCATCATGGCGTTGCTATGCCTGGTGATGTGGGCGTTCTTCCGCCACTCGCGGGTGGGCATCGCGATGCGAGCCACCTCGAATAACGAGACGACTGCATTGCTCATGGGCATCAATGTCAATCGCATCAGCGGGATTGCCTGGGCACTTTCCTCATTCTTCTCTGCGATGGCGGGCCTGGCGTTCTGCCTGATGTTTGCACTGGAACCCGAGGTCTCGCAGATGGGCCTTCGCGGCTTCCCCGCCACCATCCTGGGCGGTCTGGACTCGGTCGTGGGCGGTGCCTTCGGCGGGCTGGTGATCGGCGTGGCAGAGAACATGGCGGGCGGCTATCTGGGCCGCGGCCTCAAGGAAATTGCCGGCTTCGTTCTGATCATAGTGGTGCTGATGGTCAAGCCCTACGGCTTGTTCGGCCAGCGTGAAATTGAAAGAGTCTAGGAGCCCCGCATGCGTACACGTAGCTACAAGACGTCTTATTCCGACCTGGTGGCGCTCAGCCAATACCAGTCCACCTGGATCTGGGCCATTGCGGGGCTGATGGTGCTGGCTTTCGCACCCGTGGTGCTCGGCTCGCACGGCCTGAGCATCCTGTCGGTCATCTTCGTGATGGGCATCGGCATACTCGGACTGAATCTTCTGACCGGCGTAACGGGACTGATCTCGCTCGCGCACGCAGGCTTTCTCCTGATTGGTGCCTACGCCCAGGCCATTCTCACGACGGACTACCACTTTCCCGTCTGGCTGGCGGTCTTTGCGTCCGGCCTGGTCGCGGCCATTGCCAGCCTGGTGGTGGGAGTACCGTCGCTGCGCCTGAAGGGCCTGTATCTGGCCATCACGACGCTGGCCTTCACCTTCATCGTGCGACATGTGGTGCTGTTTGCCGAAGGCCTGACGCGCGGCTCCGAAGGCATGGCCGTAGAGCCGCTTGTATTGATGGGTTATGCGGTCAAGAGCGACGTGTCATTTTTCTACGTGGCCCTGGCCATGGTGGTCCTGTTTGTGTTGCTGACCTTGAACATCATGCGCTCACGCATCGGACGCGCCTGGCTGGCGGTCCGCGACCATGACATTGCTGCCCGTGCCATGGGCATCAGCCTGATGCGATACAAGCTGCTCGCGTTCATGGTCTGCGCCTTCTACACAGGAGTGGCGGGTGCGTTGGTAGCACTTCAGACTCGCTACATCAATGTGGACACCTTCAGCATTCTGGTCAGCATCGAAGCCTTGGCCATGGTCATCGTGGGTGGCTTGGGACGCGTACACGGCGCTCTGCTGGGAACCGCCTTGATTCTGGTGCTGCCCGAGCTGCTGAGCTTCGGTTTCTCGCTGGCAGGCGACCGCTTCACGACGCTGCTGTCCGACCGCATCTACGAAATCAAAGGACTTCTCTACGGGGTCGTGATCCTGGCGTTTCTTCGCCTGGAGCCGGAAGGTCTGGCGGGTATCTGGCGCAAGGTCAAACGCTTCTGGGTGCATTGGCCCCTGTCGCAATGAGTCAAGGCTCAGTAAAGACAGGGATTGTGGTGGCAAGGTACGGAGCCGAGAACAACCCGGCCAGTACAAATTAGGAGACAAGCATGTTGAAGAATCCAAGACTATCTCGGCTCGCAGTCATTGCTCTGGCGGCAGGCATGGGCACCGCCATGGCTCAGGATGTGGGTGTGACCGCGACTGAAATTCTCCTGGGTGAAGTCCAGCCCATGTCCGGCCCTGCGTCGTTGATCGGCAAGGCGGGCGCCGCCGGATCCAAGCTGGCCATTGCCGAGATCAACGCCAAGGGCGGCATCAATGGTCGAAAGCTGCGAGCCATCTATGAAGACGACGGCTATGTCCCCGCGCGTTCGGTCACTGCCGTCAAGAAGCTCATTGACTCCGAAAAGGTATTTGCGCTCACGGGCACGACTGGCAGCTCTCACATGGTGGCCATGCTGCCCACCATTGAAGAAGCCAAGATTCCCACCATCGTGCACATGGCACCGAATCCAGCGGTGGTCAGCCCACGACGACCTACCGTCTTCATGATAGGCCCGGACTACGACCTGGCCGGCTTTGTGCCCGTCAGCTACATGGTGGAAAAGCTGGGGCAGAAAAGCGGCAAGTTCGGCATCCTCTACCAGGATGATGACTTCGGAAAAGCATTGCTGGCCGGCTACCAGAAAGCCGTGAAACAGCATGGCGTCACCAGCGTGGCCGAGATCCCGTTCAAACGGGGTGCGAAGGACTTTTCCGCCGAAGTGCTGTCTCTCAAGGAAAAGGGCATCACCGCCGTCTACCTGGGCACCTTGACGACGGAGTCCGCCGCAGTCATGGCAGAGTTTCGCCGCCTGGGCATGAAACCCGTCATCGGAACGCTCTGGGCAGGTCAATTGCCTGCGGCGGTCAAGCTGGCTGCGCCTTCTGGTTTCGAATACCTGATCCCTGATTACTACGCGTCCAACTATGACCCGGCAGGTATCAAGCTCATGGCTTTGGCCAAGCAGCACCTGAATGCAGACGACTATGCCAACTTCAACCGCTATACGGTCAGCGGGTATGTAGGCACTCAGGTGCTGGCCGAAGGCATACGCCGTTGCGGCCCCAAAGTCACCCGCGTGTGCGTGGTGGAGCAATTGAACAAGCTCAAGGACTACAACACCGGTGGCCTGACGGGTCCGGTTTCCTTCGACAACCCCAAAGCGCAGGCCGTGCTGCCGATTAAGCTATTCCAGACCGATCCCAAAAATGCCACTGTCAGGTCTTTGACGGACTTCATCGCTTACTAAACCGCCAAGCTTATGTCGAAAGTTTCTTCATCTTCTTCCTCCGCCGGATCCGAGCGCTATCGCTCCGTATTCCGAGCTGACCTGTTTGCGGGCCAGACCGTTGTGGTCACAGGCGGCGGCAGTGGCCTGGGCCGCTGCACCGCTCATGAGCTTGCCAGCCTGGGGGCTGGGTTGGCCTTGGTAGGGCGAAAGATGGAGAAGCTGGAGGCCGTCCGCGCGGAGTTGCTGCAAGCGTATCCGGAGGCCAGCGCGCGCGTGACATGCCATAGCTGCGACATCCGGGACGAAGAGGCGGTGCGCCAGACCGTAGCGGATATCGTGGCCGCGCATGGCGCCATTCACGGCCTGTTCAACTGTGCCGGCGGACAGTACCCTGCTTCATTGCGCGACATCAGCTTGAAAGGCTGGGATGCCGTCGTTCGGAACAACCTGCACGGCACCTTTCTGTTCTCGCGCGAATGCTATGTGCAATGGATGGAACAGCACGGCGGCAGCATCGTCAACATCCTGGCTGACATCTGGGGCGGACTACCCGGCATGGGGCATTCAGGGGCAGCGCGTGGAGGGGTGCTGACGCTGACAGAGACCGCCGCCTGCGAGTGGGGGCACGCTGGCGTGCGCGTCAATGCGGTCGCCCCTGGCTGGATCGCATCGGCCGGCATCGACACCTATGACGACAGCTATCAGGAACTTCTACGTGGTCTGCACTCCAAGGTCCCCTTGCAACGATTCGGTACGGAGTCTGAGCTGTCTTCTGCCGTGGTGTACCTGCTCTCGCCTGCAGCTGGTTTCATCAGCGGCGCCGTGATGCGGGTTGATGGTGGCGTGCCCACCGCCCGCCATACCTGGAACCTGGAGCCTGCGCGGCAGGACTTCACCTACAACGGTTTCCCCTTATACGAGCCTCCTCAGGCTCTCGCGAAGACCAAACCCGGAGCATCATCTTGAGCACTGATCTTCCGAATGTGCTGGTGGAGCGGAGAGGCCTGGCCTGCTACGTGACCATCAACCGTGCTGCTGAGCACAACACCATGACGGACAGCGTCATGAACGAATTGCGCCAGGCCCTGCTCGACGCAGAGGCGATGGAGGGCGTTCGTGCCATTGTATTGACAGGCGCTGGTGCGCAGACCTTCTGCGCTGGCGGCAAGCTGAAGCCGGGCGCCGACGGCTCACCCTTTGCTCTGGATCCAGGGCGCTTCGACAACCCCATTGCCGAGTTGTTCCGCGCCATGGACCGCTGCAATCTTCCCATCATTGCGCGTGTCAATGGCAGCGCCTTTGGCGGCGGTGTAGGCCTGATCTGTGCATGTGACTTCGCCATTGGCGTGGACAGCGCCAAGTTTGGAACCACAGAAGCCCGTGTGGGCGTGTTTCCCATGATGATCCTGCCGCTGCTCATGCGCGTCATACCGCGCCGGCGCCTGCAAGAGATGTGTTTTCTGGCCGAGCGCTTTCCTGCCAGCCAGGCAGTGGAATTTGGCATTCTGGGCCAGGCTGTTCCCGCTGCCGAACTGGACGCCGCAGTCGACGCCCTTCTGACCAAGCTCTCCGCCAACTCTCCTGTCGCGCTTCGCATGGGCCGCCGCGCTTTTTCGGCCATGAACGACATGAGCCTGAACGAGGCGCTCAATCTTGCGCAGATGGTGTTGCCGGTGATGTCGCAAAGTGAGGACGCAAGAGAAGGCATGCGAGCCTTCAGCGAAAAACGCGCTCCCAACTGGATCAACCGGTGAATTTGGAAACGACATGGCTGCCACTTCCTCATCTTCTCCTCGCCGGACGCAGCCTCTGCGCATCGGTTGTGCCAGCGGCTTCTGGGGCGACTCTGAAGCCGGCGCTTCGCAATTGGTGCGCAGCGGCCAGATCGACTATCTGGTGTTTGACTATCTGGCGGAAATCACCATGTCCCTGCTGGCACGGGCACGTGCCAAGTCACCGGATGCCGGATACGCCCCGGACTTCGTGAAGGTGATTTCCAGTCTCGCGCCCGAAATCAAGGCCCAGGGTATCCGTGTCGTAGCCAATGCAGGAGGTGTCAATCCACAAGCTTGCGCGCAAGCACTGGCCGCCGCCCTGCAAGAGCAAGGCCTGTCCATGCACATAGCCGTTGTGGAGGGGGACGATCTGGCAGATCAGGTGCAAGTACTGCGCAGCGAAGGCACACGGGAAATGTTCACACAGGAAGCCATGCCCGCGGACTTCCTGAGCGTGAATGCCTACCTTGGCGCCCAGCCCATCGCAGCCGCGCTCGATGCCGGCGCGCAAGTGGTCATCACAGGACGCGTGGTTGACAGCGCAGTCACCTTGGGGCCTTTGGTTCATGAGTTCGGCTGGGCCTGGAACGATTGGGACAAACTCTCCACCGGAAGCCTGGCCGGACACGTCATTGAGTGCGGCACCCAGTGCACCGGCGGCATATTTACCGATTGGCGCCGAGTGCCTGGCTGGGACAACATGGGTTTTCCGATTGCTGAATGTGACGCAGACGGTGCCAGCTTCGTTCTCACCAAGCCAGCCGATACGGGTGGCCTGGTGGAGCCTGCCACTCTGGCAGAGCAGATCGTCTATGAAATTGCCGACCCATGCCACTATCTTCTGCCGGATGTGACATGCGACTTCAGCCAGGTTCGTCTGGCGCAAGAAGGCACGGACCGTGTGCGCGTCAGCGGTGCGCTCGGCAAACCGGCGCCGTCGACGTACAAGGTCAGCGCCACCTGGAACGACGGCTGGCGAGTGCTGGGCACCTTGATGATCGGTGGCCGCGACGCGGCCGACAAGGCTCGCCGCGTGGGAGAGTCTATTTTGAAGCGCTGCTCTCGTCTGCTGGCCGAGCGAGGTGTATCCGGCTTCACCGAAACCAGCCTGGAAGCGCTTGGATCAGAAGCCACCTACGGTCCGCATGCACGTACAGGCGATGTTCGCGAAGTGGTGCTCAAGATTGCGGCCAAACACCCCCAACGCGCGGCAGTCGATCTGCTGGCGCGCGAGTTTGCACCTTCTGCCACCGCCATGGCGCAGGGCATCACCGGCTTTGCTGCAGGCAGGCCCAGCCCTTCGCCCGTGGTGCGTCTGTTTTCCTTCCTGATTGCACAAGAGAGGGTGACCCCCCGCATTCAGCTTGATGGCACAGCTGTGCCCTTCGAAGCCTTGCGTTGGGGCCAGTCTTCCAAAGCCCCGACGCCCGAAGGCGCACCGCTCGCGGCTACCGAGGCCCGCGCCGCAGCCTCTACGCCGGCTACAGACCACCAACCCACCGTCCGCGTACCGCTGTTGAAGTTGGCCCATGGCCGCAGCGGGGACAAAGGCGACACCTCCAATATTGGCATCGTGGCGCGATCTGATGCCGCGTTCAGAGAACTCCAGCGCGTGTTGACAGAAGACGTGGTGGGGAACTACTTCGGCCATGTCACTCAGGAGCCAGTCCGCAGATACGAACTGCCCGGCTTCAATGCTCTCAATTTCGTACTCCAAAGAGCACTGGGCGGAGGAGGTGTGGCGTCCCTGCGCTACGACCCCCAAGGTAAGGCATTCGCACAAATGCTGCTGGACCTGGAAGTCGAAGTCGCTGCTTCCGTGCTGGATACTTTGCCATGACCCTATCAAAAAGAACGCCTCCAACTGCAGCGGCAGACTCCGAAGCGCCTGCTGACTTTGCCCAACCCGCTGGCGCATTGACACCGCGCCGCATGCGGCGCGCCGCAGAAATCCTGGTGGCGGCACGCGACGTATTTCTGGAAAAAGGCTTTGACCGTTCATCGGTCGGTGAGATAGCAGCCAAGGTGGGCGTGGTGGAAGGATTGGTCTATTCCTACTACCCATCCAAGCGCGATCTCCTGAATGCCGTATTGCGCGGCATGTACGAGCCCTTGATTGCAGATCTGGAAGACAAGTTTTCCCGCTTGCAAGGTGTGCGCAGCCGAATGCGCTTTCTCATATGGCGCCACCTGCGTGTGTATGTGGAAGAGCCCAACCTCTCACGATTGGTGCTGCATGAAGTGAGAACTGGCCCTGAGTACTTTCAGTCCGTACTTCACGACTTGCACGTTCGCTACACCGCCTTCCTGCTGCGCACGGTGGAGGAAGGCATTGCCCACGGAGAGTTGCGACCAGACACCGATGTCGAACTGCTTCGCTCCATGGTCTACGGAGGGATTGAGCACCGCATGTGGGGAACCCTGTTCGGACGCGGCACCGTGGACGTGGAAGCCATGGCCGACCGCTACACCACCATGGTGCTGGGTTCTGTACTGACAGGCAGCAGCGTACAAGCGCCCGCGCCGGCATCCCATGGGCATGAAAGAGCCCACCTGGGTCAGGTGCTCAATGAGGTTCGCGCACGCCTGGATCAGATAGAGCAGGCGGTCATGGCCTCGCCTGAGATTTCATCAGTACCCGCCAAGGCAGGCCAGCCCAAAGCTCGCCACGGCAAGAAAGCAAGCCAATGACCATCCGGAAACTGTTCATCGCCAACCGTGCAGAAATCGCGCTGCGGATCACCCGAACTGCTCAGCGCATGGGCATAGAAACCGTGGTGCCCTGGCATGAGAAGGACCGCCACGGACCGGCACTCAAGGTCGCAGACGAGACGGTGGAGTTGCATGGCGAGCCACCCGTGTCTGCCTGGCTCAATGGCCCTGCCCTCATTCGCGCTGCCCTGCAAAGCGGCTGTGACGCCATTCATCCGGGCTACGGTTTTCTTTCCGAGAATGCAGGCTTCGCTCAAGCCGTGGCCGATGCGGGCCTGACGTTTGTCGGGCCTTCGGCGGAGGCCATCCGACTGATGGGCGACAAGATCACAGCCCGTCGGTTTGCCCAACTTCATGACGTACCGGTCACCCCGTCGGCCGACGAAGCGGATGCACCCGAGAGTTTTGCCCAGCGGGCTGCGGAAGTGGGCTTTCCCTTGCTCGTGAAGGGCGCTGCCGGCGGCGGTGGAAAGGGCATGCAGATCGTGCGCAGCGCTGAAGCACTTGCTCAGGCCATTACGGTAGCGCGCGCAGAAAGCGAAAGGTATTTTGGCGACGGTCGCTTGCTTGCAGAGCGCTTCGTCGAACAACCGCGCCATATTGAAGTTCAGGTGTTCGGCGATTCGCATGGACAGGTCATTCATCTGGGTGAGCGCGAATGCTCCATCCAGCGGCGCTTTCAAAAGCTCATTGAAGAAAGCCCGGCACCCACACTCGCGCCAGAGCTCCGGCAGCGCATCTGCGACGCCGCGGTACGGCTGGCCAGCGCCGCTGGCTACGTCAATGCCGGTACGGTGGAATGTATCGTCTCACCAGGCGGCGAATTTTTCTTCCTCGAAATGAACACGCGCCTGCAGGTCGAGCATCCCGTCACCGAGATGGTGACCGGCCTTGACCTCGTCGAATGGCAACTGCGTGTCGCGCAAGGCGAACCCCTCCCACTCAAGCAGGAGCAAGTGCGCTGGCACGGCAGCGCCATCGAATGCCGGGTGCTTGCTGAAGATGCGGATGCTGGGTTTGTCCCTGACACCGGCCAGGTGCTCATGCTCGGAGAGCCCCAAGGGCCCGGGATCCGTTTCGACAACGGCGTCACACAGGGTGCCAAAGTGACCGCTGATTTTGATTCCATGCTTGCCAAATTGATTGCCCATGCGGCCACCCGTGACCTGGCCATTGCTCGCCTGCGTCAGGCGCTGCGGGACACCTTGATGCTGGGTGTCACTGTCAACACCGATTTCCTGGGACGGGTACTGGCGCACCCTGCGTTTCAGTCCGGCGCCACCGACACCGGATTTCTGGAACGGCACCAAGCTGAGCTTCGCCCTCGCGAATGGACAGACGACGAACGCCGCACCTTGTTGGCGGTAGCCGCCTCGGCCAGCCGGGAAAGTCACCAGACCGATCTGCCGCAGGTATTCGCGGCCATGGGTGCCTGGCGCAATTGAACCGCGGCTCAACGCAACGAACTTTCGCAGAGAACCTCATGACGACCTTCGTCTTTCAATCCGATACCGCCACGCGCCACCAGGTGCACAAGCGAGGCAAGCACATCCAGGTGGACGGCACGGACGTGCCGGTGCGCGAGCTGGACAGCACGCACTACGTCACAAAAAGCGATTCTGGCCCCCTGCATGCGCGGGTGGTCGCCCACGGTGACACCATCTACCTTCAATTGAACGGGCGCAGTTGCACCATAGAACGCATCGATCCCGCCCGCTCTGGTGGAGCCAGCGGCGGTGCAAGCCAGGGCGGCGCCACAGCCCCTATGCCCGGGGTTGTCATCAACTGGATTGTCCAACCCGGCACCCCTGTCAAGTCAGGCGATGCCCTGCTCGTGATCGAAAGCATGAAGCTGCAAATGACCATAGAAGCTCCGCACGACGGCACGCTCGCCGAGCTGCCTTTCCAACCGGGACAGACTTTCCAACGAGGAGCCGTTCTGGCTCGAGTTCAAGCCGAGGAGGTCGCAGCATGAGCCGCATCAACAGCCGCCTGGACACGGGTTCGGACAACTATCGGCAGAACTTCGCTGCGATGACGCAACGCGTGGAGCAACTGCACGATCGTCTCCATACGGCGCGTCACGTCCGGCCACAGCGCGACGTAGACCGCTTGCACCAACACAAGAAACTGACTGTGCGCGAACGCCTGGATCTTCTGCTGGATCCGGGTACGCCGTTCCTGGAGCTCAGTGCCCTGGCCGCCAACCAATCCTACGGCGGTGATGTGCATGGCGCTGGGCAGGTCTCCGGCATAGGCATCATCCATGGGCGCGAGGTCATCATCCACGCCGATGACCCCAGCATCAAGGGAGGTGCCTGGTACCCGCTGTCGGTCAAGAAAATCGTCCGGACACTCGATATTGCGATTGAAAACCGCCTTCCCGTGATCCATCTCTGTGACAGCGCGGGCGGTTTCCTCCCTTTGCAGGCGGATTTGTTTCCGGACCGCTATACGGCTGGACGCATCTTCCGCAACCAATGCACTCTCTCCAAGATGGGAGTCCCGCAGATTGCCGTGGTGCTTGGCCATTGCACGGCGGGGGGAGCCTACATTCCGGCCTTGTGCGATTACAGCGTCATCGTGCGCGGAAACGGCGGCGTGTTTCTTGGCGGGCCACCCTTGGTGAAAGCAGCCACGGGTGAGGTCGTCAGCGCGGAAGCACTGGGAGGTGCTGAGATGCACACCACGGTGTCTGGTACCTGCGACTACGCCGCCGATGACGAGCCTCATGCCTTCGCGATTGCGCGCGATATCTTCGCGCAGACGACGCCCGCGCAAAAGCAGCGCATTGACCGCATAGACCCTGAACCGCCTCACTACGATCCCAAGGAGCTCTACGGCATCATCCCGACCGACTGGAAAGCCGGTTTCGACATGCGCGAAGTCATTGCCAGGATTGTGGACGGCAGCCACTTCCACGAATACCAGCCCGGCTACGGCACCACCCTGGTCTGCGGCTACGCGCGCATCTGGGGATGCAAGGTGGGGATACTGGCCAACAACGGCGTGCTTTTCAATGAGAGCTCGCTCAAGGCCGCGCACTTCATGCGCCTGTGCGACCGTGACCGCACACCCCTGGTCTTTCTGCAAAACATCACCGGCTATATGGTGGGGCGCGAATATGAAGAACGCGGCATCACCAAGGATGGCGCGAAGATGATCATGACGCAGGTGGGCTGTTCTGTGCCCAAGTTCACGGTCATCGTGGGAGGCTCCTTTGGTGCTGGCAACTACGGCATGTGCGGGCGCGCATTTGACGGACGCTTCCTCTGGATGTGGCCTCAGTCGCAGATCGCCGTCATGGGTGCCGAGCAAGCAGCCAACACGTTGGCAGACGTGAAGATCCGACAGTTGCAACGCAAGGGCGAGCAACTCACCGACGAACAGATCGCCGAGATCCGCCAGCCGGTGCTGGAGCGGTACCAGGCAGAGAGCGAGTCTTACTACTCCACCTCAGAGATGTGGGACGACGGCATTCTTGATCCTGTGGATACGCGAAACGCACTGGGGATGGCGATCATTGCTTCGCTCAATGCGCCTTTCGGAACGGAAGGCTACGGGGTGCTCAGGCTTTAGGAATACCCTCCGGAGTCGCCTCTGGCGCCTTGCCACCAGTACGAGTTGCGTTCATGAATACAAATCCGTTCACGCTGGGGTTCTATGGTTTTCGTCAACCGGCCCTGTCGATTGAAGTAAAAGAAACCGTTCGGGCTGAGTTTGTCGAAGCCTTGCGCAACGCTTCGACAAGCTCAGCCTGAACGGTATTTATCAGTCAAACGCAATATGACATGAGAAAGACAACGCCAGTGGCCTGATCCGCGCCCTTTCGTTTTATGGTTTGCGGGGTACCTGGCGCGTTGAACTAACTTGGAGCCTTCACCATGTTGATTCCTGAAGAGTCCGCAACGATTGGGCAAGTCCTGGCGGAAGCAGCACGGCGCTGGGGTAACCGGCCGCTTCTGGCGGTGCCCGCCAATCCGGCCCGCTCATACGCTCCCCAAGGACTGGAATGGTCCTATGCGGAAGTGGCTCGCAGGGTGAGTCAGCTGAGTGCTGTCTACGCAGAAGCCGGCTATGGCGTGGGACACCGCGTCGGCCTGCTTCTGGAGAACCAGCCGGAGCACTTCATACACAAGCTGGCGATGAACGCGCTCGGGGTGTGCTGCGTCCCACTCAACCCGGACCATCGACCGATGGAAATGGCCTACGTGATTGGTCATGCACGGCTGGATCTGATCATTTCTCTGGATGCTCTGCTTCCCCTGGTTCAACAGTCTCTCGCCCATACGCCTCACCGCACCGCTGTACTTTCTGTGCAGGCCGCGGAGGATCGCCTGCCACCTCCCCCCACGCCACGCGAAGAGCGAGAAGTGCGTGCGAGCGACATCGCCAGCGTTCTCTACACATCGGGCACCACCGGGCGCCCCAAGGGTTGCCTGTTGTCGCACCGGTACGAGCTTGCCACTGGACAGTGGTATGCAAGCACTGGTGGGCTGGTCAACTTTAGAGAGGGCCAGGAACGCATCTACAACCCACTGCCCGTCTTTCACGTCAACGCCCTGGTTTTTTCATTTTTCTGCGCCGTGCTCACGGGAAATTGCCAGATACAGACCGATCGCTTTCAGCCCACAAGATGGTTCGAGGAAGTGCATTCGAGCCGGGCCACGGTGGTCCACTATCTTGGCGTGGTGGTGCCCATGCTGCTCAATCAACCAGCCCACCGGCTGGAGCGCGATCATCAGGTGCGATTTGCCATAGGCGCAGGCGTAGACCCCCAACGACATGCAGAATTTGAAGCCCGCTTTGGTTACCCACTGGTCGAAATCTGGGGCATGACCGAAATGGTACGTGCGATCTTTGATTCGCAGACACCCCGGCAGGTGGGTACGCGCGCCTTCGGCCGAACCCGGCACGGCCTGGAAGTACGCGTCGTAGACGACGCCGATCAGGATGTAGCAGATCAAACGCCTGGTGAAATGCTGCTGCGCTACTCGGCAGACACCCCGCGCAAAGACTGCTTCAGCGGCTATCTGGATGACGAAGCGGCGACCGAGCACGCCTGGAGAGGTGGATGGTTTCATACCGGTGACGTCGTGTCGCGCGATCCCGACGGCCTGCTTCACTTCCTGGAGCGGCGCAAAAACATCATCCGGCGCTCAGGTGAGAACATTGCCGCTGCAGAAGTCGAAGCTGTATTGCAGGCGCATCCAGCCGTCGCGCAGGCCGCCGTCCTTGGCGTGCATGACGAAGTGCGTGAAGAAGAAGTGCTGGCGTGCGTGGTCCTGAAGTCCGGCCAGCAAGCCCATCCCAGCATCAATGATCCGCTGGTCCAGAATCTGCTTACCTACTGCCGCGAGGCCTTGGCCTATTACAAAGTTCCAGGGTGGCTGTGGTTCACGGAAGAAATCCCCACTACCGGAACGCAAAAAGTTCAGAAGCACCAGTTGTTCCCCGCCGGGACCGATCCTCGTGAGACGCCAGGAATGTTGGACCTTCGTCCCCTCAAGAAGCGAAAAGCTATGCACTCAGCGTAGTACGCACCCTTGCAGCGCCGCCATGTGTGCCAACGCACGATTTCATGGGCAGGCATCAATCAGAAAACTCAAGACACCAGGAGAAATCTGTGGAGCCACAACCGCACGTCCTTGTTCGCCGCGAAGGTCCGGTGGGGGTCATGACCTTCAACCGCACGGAGCAAATGAATACCTTGGAGCCGGCCATGCTGGAAGCCATGGAGCGCGCTCTGCACGATCTGGAAACCGACGATCAGGTCCGCGTGCTGCTGATCACCGGCGGTGACAGCAAAGTCTTCATTGCCGGCGGCAACATCGCGGACTTGAATTCACGTGACGCTCTCACGCACTACCGGGATTTCTCGGTCCTGGTGCATCGCGTCTTTCGCCGCTTCGAGGAATGCACCAAGCCCACCGTTGCCGCGGTGAACGGCTGGGCTTTGGGCGGGGGAACCGAGTTCCTGCTCACCACAGATGTGCGCTTGATGTCCGAAGACGCCCAACTAGGCCTGCCAGAAATCAAGCTGGGCCTGTTTCCAGGTGGTGGCGGCTCCCAGCGGTTGATCAGACAGATATCGCCTTGTCAGGCCAAGCTGCTGATGTACACCGGTGACTTCATCTCTGCCCAGGAGGCGGTGCAGATGGGCTTGGTGAACCGGGCTGTGCCGAGCGACACGCTACAGCAAGATGCCATGGCCCTGGCTCAGCGAATTGCAGAAAAATCCCCCTGGGCCTTGCGCATGCTCAAGTCGTCTATGACACAGGGTGCCGAGATGCCCTTGAGCGCTGCCTTGCACCACGAAGCGGTTGCCATCAGCTTGTTGCTGGACACCAAGGACGCCCACGAAGGGTGCAGCGCCTTCCTGGAAAAGCGCCAACCGAATTTCGTGGGCGAGTGACCTGCTCGCGCATTTGAAAGTCGCGAGCAGCGTTCACGCCTGTGGTGCGCTCGAGCGCATACCACTCAGGGAAACGAAACTCCTGCGAGCGCGTGCACCAAGGTCCCGCCGTTCTTGACGGAGATGGTACTGATCTGTCCATTGCTGGTGACTTGCTGGAACAACCAGAAAAAGCCCTTGGACGCCTGGGTGTTCATGTCTCTAGCCATGTCATTGAGGCTGGCATTAGCTGAAAGGGCCTCCACCGCGTATTGAACGGCACCGCTCTGAACTGAGCTTTTCTCGTAAATACTCATGAAAGACATGCTCAGAGGCGAGCCCTTGCCGACCGAGCCGCGGACGAGCCAACCGTCAGCACCCTTGGCATCCAGCAAAGTCTGAAGTCCGGGCCGATCGGCCGCGGAATAAGCGCTGCCTTGAGCATCCACCGCGTACTGATAGGTGACACCGTCGCTGCGTTTGACATACAGGCTGAACATGGCACCGCCCACGATCATCGGTCCGATGAATCGAAACCCACGCGCGCCCTGGCGGTTGAGCTCTTCGGCGACGGCTTGCGGGGTCTGCGGATCGGTGGTGAGCGCCTCATAGCTGAACTGGTCGCTGCGGCTGGTGTTCTTCACGTACAGGTGGCGAATATCCGTCGGGCTGGAAGGGAACACCATGCTGGATTTAAGCGCGTAGCCACCGGCACCTTGCCGGTTGAGCTGAGCCAGAAATCCCGCCAAGCTCGCCTCGTCAGGCTGCAGCAGATACTCCAGCTTGTGGCCGGCATGAGCGGTATCGCTCAGATAGAAGTCGCCGGCCACCACCGACAGACCAGAGGTGATCGCCAGCGGCGTGACCAGCGCGTAACCCTGGGCTCCCATGCGATTGGCGTCAGCCAATGCCTCCCCATTCGTAGCCGCGCCGGGCTGCAGGCTGTAGGTGCCTGTGATGGTTGTACCGCCACCCGGGTTGCCAGTACCTGGATCGCCTCCGCCGGTATCACCTCCGCCTGGATTGGGCGTCTCGGAATCATTATCCCCGCCCCCGCCGCAGGCGGACAGGCCGGCCAGCATCCACAGGGCTGCACTCCTGCGGGTGATAGAAGTTGATGTCATTGTTGGCTCCCTCTTTCCTGGATATTCAAACAAAACCGGAGCCAGACTCCGGTTTCACCGCCTCTCGCCAGAGCGCCCTGCTTATCAGGGGTGGTAAGAGGCCAAAGGGGTTGCATCCTAGCGGGGAGCGCGTATTACATGTGTTGCCAATAGTATGAGCACTTACCATCTTCCCGCCGTCTGTATCTTCAGCGGCGGGAAGGCTCTATGGAAGGCTCTATTCGAGCAGCAATGCCGCTGGCTCTTCGCTGTCAAGCACCGCTTGCGCCCAAGCCTCCAGCTTGCCCGCATCGGCCCGCAAGATCTCCTGCTTGACAGAGAGAATTTGCGAAGGGTGCATGGAAAAGCTGCGCAGGCCCAGGCCCAGCAGCAAGCGGGTCATGGTCGGATCGCCGGCCATTTCGCCGCACACACTCACAGGTCGGCCGTTCGCCTGGCCGGCTGCGATGGTATTGGCTATGAGGCGCAACACCGCGGGGTGCAGCTGGTCGTAGAGGTGCGCCACGGACTCGTCCGCGCGATCGATCGCCAGTGTGTACTGGATCAGGTCGTTGGTACCGATGGAAAGAAAATCGAAGTACCTCAGGAACAGAGGCAAACTCATGGCCGCTGCGGGCACTTCGATCATGGCGCCGATTTTCATGGGGCCATACGCCTGCCCGCGCTTGTCGAGTTGCTCGCGTGCCTTTTCGATCAGCTCCAGGGTCTGACGGATCTCATTGGCATGCGCCAACATGGGGATCAGCAGATGCACCTGGCCATACGCTGAGGCTCGCAAGATAGCGCGCAGCTGAGACAGGAACATGGCGGGTTCGGACAGACTCCAGCGAATGGCCCGCAAACCCAGCGCGGGGTTGAGATGCGCAGCATCATGGCGACTGTCCAGAGGCTTGTCGGCACCTACGTCCACGGTACGGATGGTGACGGGCATGCCGTTCATCCCTTCCACGGCCTGACGGTAGGCCTGGTACTGCTCCTCTTCGTCTGGCAAGCGTCCCTCGCGACCCATGAACAGAAATTCACTGCGAAAGAGGCCCACCCCCACCGCACCGACCGCCAGGGCGCCCACCGTATCTTCCGGCTGTTCAATGTTGACCAGGAGCTCGACCTTCTGGCCATCCAGCGTGACCGAGGGGGTGTTTTTGAGACGCGCAAGTCGGCCGCGCTCCAGTTCACCCTGGCGCTGCTTGAACCCGTACTCAGCCAGGATGATGGGCGATGGATCGACGATCATCACCCCTGCGTCGCCATCGATGATCACCCAATCATCCTGGCGCACCAGGAAGCTGGCCGAACGGGCCCCTACCACGGCGGGAATGTCCATGCTGCGCGCCACAATGGCGGTGTGGCTGGTCCGGCCGCCCACATCCGTCACAAAGCCGGCAAACAAGCTTTTCTTGAACTGCAGCATGTCGGCTGGCGACAAATCATGGGCCACCAGCACCAACGGCACATCCAGCGTGTCGTCCAGCAGAAGATCCTGCTGACGCGGTGCGCGTGGTGGCGGCGCCGCCACGGGTTGCGCCGCCCCCTTCAGGTAGCGCAGCACCCGCTCGACCACCTGCTCGAGATCGGCCTTGCGCTCGCGCAGGTAAGAATCTTCCATCTCGTCGAACTGACGGGAGATGATGTCCAGCTGCGTCGTCAGAGCCCACTCAGCGTTATAGAGGCGCTCCGTCACCCACTGGCGCACGCCGGCGCTGAGGGTCTCGTCCTGCAACAGCATCAGATGCACGTCCAGCAACGCCGCCAACTCAAGTGGCGCGTCCTTGGGCATGTCGGTTTGCAGGCGCTGCAATTCATCGATCACGGCGTCTCGCGCCACGCCGAGTCGCTTCAACTCGCTTTGGATCTGATCTGCCTGGATGAAGTAGTGCGTGACATCTACCCGGCTCGAAGCCACCAGCACCGCGCGCCCAATGGCAATGCCACGGGCAACGGCCAGACCATGCACGGCAAAGGTCATCTGGTGCTCTCCGTCATTGTCCTTCGCCGAATTTATCCGCTATCAGCGCCAACAGGGCGTCCATGGCCTCCTGCTCCTGATCGCCATCGGTCTCCACGGTGATGACACTGCCCACTCCGGCGGCCAGCATCATGACACCCATGATGCTCTTGGCATTGACGCGGCGCTCGCCCTTGGAAAGCCAGACTTCGCACGGAAAGCTGCCCGCGAGCTTGGTCAGTTTGGCCGAGGCTCTGGCATGCAGGCCAAGCTTATTGCTGATGGTCGTATCGTTCTTGATCATTGGTTGCTCTTCGGGGCTGGTTCTGCGGTGCTGTGGTCGCCACAGACATGATGCCCTGCGTGCCACCTGCCTGTGCACGTATCACCAGCGCATCGAGCGGCTCCTGGCGGTAACACACGGAACGCAGCAACATGGGTAGATTGACGCCGACCATCAGCCGCACACCGGTGCTGCCTTCCACGAGCCGTTGCGCCACATTGCATGGGGTCGCGCCAAACACGTCGGAAAGCACCAGCGTGCTTTTGGTTTGAAGCTGCTCCAGCATCAGGCGCGCAGCGGCCAGAGTTTCGTCGGGGGGTGTATTGGGATGCACATCGAGTGCAGCAATGCTGGACTCCGCGTCGGGAAACACGTGGAGAGCACATTGCCGCAGGGCACTGGCCAAGGGCGAGTGCGCAATCAACAGAATGCCGTTCATGCCGGGGCCTGGTGCCTACCGTGGCGGCTGAAAGGCAAGATGAAGGAAAGCACGTGACTCATAAAGCTGGATTATCCGCCGTGTCCGAGCAGCTACCGCAACTCTTCGCACACCGGTGGGAAAAAGAAACTTCATGGCACGCAGGTCACTGAAGCTTGAGGCCACTGAAGAACGTATCGGCAGCTTCCAGCATAGGGCGCTCCGAATACATGACTAGATGCACCAATTGCGCGTTCCGGCCCCCAGGCGCAATGCGCGCGAACCACACTGCCTGCGCGCGTACAGACTGGCCGTCGGCCCGCTGTCCGCTGCCTGCAATGCGAACTGATTCGCGCAAGGCCAAGGAACCCTTGGGGGAAAAGGCCTGTGTTTGGACATCTTTGGCTTTCATATTGGCCAGCGTCGCACTACGCCACCCCTCCAGCAAACTGCTGGCTTGCGAGGCCGGCGCTTCAGCCAGCATGACCGCAAATGTGGCACCTCCCGCCTCGCATCCAGCCATTGTCAACTCAGTGGCCACGCCTCCCAGCGGCACACTGCGCCTCGCATGATCTGCTTCGCAGGGCAGCAATGCCGTGACCGAGCTCTCTGGCAGAGGTGTATCGCGCCAATTCAAAGCCGGACTACAGGCTGTGAGCGTTGCCAACAGCAATAAACATCCCAGGAAGCTGCATTGTTCTGTCATTGGCTTTTCCCCTCCAAGGCCATTGAGGAAGCGGGCTTGATCGAAAAAATCATACGCCGGATTATCAATGCGATGCCGGTAGTCAGCCTGTCTCTTCAGCGAGCGATCTGCCAGCCTCCGCAGCCACTTGTCGGCCCGCACTCAGTTTTGAGTTGGGCAAATATTCATAGTTCGTCGTTTTCCGCACATAGGACTTGCGACCGGAAACTCCCAAATGCAACAATGTGTCAAATTCACATCCATACGGAAACTACCATGCGCTTCAGATCTTTGGCCATTCTGTTAGGGGCAGCCGCATTGTCTGTAGCGCAAATGGCCCTTGGGGCGCCGACGCTGTTCTCAGTCAATCCATTTTCCAACACCAATACCTCCATCGACACTTACGGGCTATATGCTCTGAGCCCCGCCGACGGCTCAGTATTAAGCCCGTACCTCATCACGGTCGCAGGCCGAAGCATCATCGGTGCCAATGGATTGGCCATGGACCCCACATCGCACACCGCTTACGCCATCGTCCGGGCCTCAGGAGTATCAGGGCGCTTGCTGATCACTCTGGACTTGACGACGGGTGCCGGGACTGAAATAGGCAACCTCGGGGACAATTTCTCTTCCATCGCCTTTCGCAGCGACGGCCAGTTGTTCGGAGTCACTGGCGATGGCGCCACCGTCCCGGAAACGCTTTACTCCATCGACAAAACCACCGCCAGCAAAACCCTGGCGATAGCTCTGGGCAATGGCGCGGACGGAGAGGTCATTGCGTTCAATCCGGAAAGCGGCGATTTCCATCATTTCTCGGGCAACGGGACTGCAGTGTATGAAAAGTTTCCCGCCACGGCGCCCTATACACCCTTGACAGCCATTTCGCCTGCATTGTCCACCGGCGAGATTTTTGGCGCCGTGTGGGATCCTAGCCAAAGCACCTTCTTTATATCCGACATCTCCTCTCAACTGCGCACCGTGGATGCTTCAGGCACGTTGGGCCCCATACTAGGCACCATGGTCAACGACATGCGAGGCCTGATTCTTCAATTGGACCAAACCATCACAGCATTTGCACCAGCGGCGACGGCGCTGGCAACTGGCACACCGGTCAATCTGTCGGCGACCGGCGGGCCCTCGGTCTCGGCTGTGGTCTTTTCAACCACCAGCGCCGCCAGTGTGTGCACCGTTTCTGGAACCGAGGTCACCTACGTGGGTCCCGGCACCTGCACATTGCAAGCCAATCAAGCAGGCGACGCCTCTTACTGGGCAGCCCCTACGGTCAGCGTTGATGTGGTGGTCTCAGCAGTTCCTCCTGTGGTCAACCCGGTCGCCCCGGCCGCTGTACCCACTATGAACTCGATAGCCTTGGGCGCACTGGCAGCCCTACTTGGGCTTCTTGGCTCGCTGCGACATAAACGCCGCACGCGCCAATGACAATTTCCAGATTACCGAGCTTCGCCGCCTATCGATTTCCCGCTAATCCACTTAGAGTGGAATGTGCGTGCAAAATGGCGGGATGAACTCACTCGACGGCATTCGCGTTCTTGACCTTTCTCGTGTTCTGGCTGGCCCCTGGTGCACGCAAACCCTGGCGGATTTAGGGGCCGACGTCATCAAGATCGAACGGCCCGGTAGCGGTGACGACACGCGCACCTGGGGACCTCCCTTCCTGACGGGAGACGACGGCAAGGAGTCTCAGGAAGCCGCCTACTATCTGGGCGCCAACCGGAATAAGCGCTCGGTGACTTGCGATATTGCCAAGCCCGAAGGTCAGGCCCTGATCCGGGAACTGGTGGCGCATTGCGACGTTTTCATAGAGAACTTCAAGGTGGGCGACATGGCTCGCTACGGGCTTGACTATGAGACCCTCAAAGGCATCAACCCTCGCCTGGTGTACTGCAGCCTCACCGGTTTTGGCCAGACAGGGCCGTATTCCGAGCGCGCTGGATACGACTACGCCATCCAGGGAATGGGTGGCCTCATGAGCGTGACGGGCGAACGAGACGACCTTGGCGGAGGCCCGCAGAAAGTGGGCGTCGCGGTGTCGGACCTCTTCACTGGCATGTATGCCACAGTCGGCATTCTGGCGGCGCTGCGGCATGCCGAGCGCCATGGTGAAGGCCAGTTTATCGACATGGCTCTGCTGGACACCCAAGCCGCCATGCTGGCCAACCTGGGCGCCAACTACCTTGTAAGCGGTAAATCGCCAGGCCGCATGGGCAATGCCCATCAGAACATCGTGCCCTACCAGGTTTTCGAGGTCGCGCCCAAGCCCGACGGCAGTGCAGATCACATCATCCTGGCCGTAGGCAATGATGGCCAATACGCCAAATTTTGTCAGGTGGCCGGCCGGCCCGATCTCTCAGCGGATCCACGCTATGTCCGCAACCAGGACCGCGTGCGGCACCGTGCAGAATTGGTGCCTATCCTCACTGAGATCATGAAGACTCGTGCCAAGGCTGACTGGCTGTCCGCGCTGGAAGCCGCCAAGGTCCCATGTGGCGCCATCAACAACCTGGCCGAAGTATTTGCCGACCCCCATATCCAGGCTCGCGGCATGGTCACCCACTGGAAGCACCCGCTGCGTGGTGACTTGCCTCTGGTGAGCAGTCCGCTGAAACTGGAAAAAACTCCGGTCCGCACCGATATGCCGCCTCCTCTGCTGGGCCAGCATACAGACCCCGTTCTGCGCGACCTTCTGGCGTATGACGACGCACGGATGCAGCAACTGCGTGATGGCAAGGTCATCTGAAGACTGGGGAGCTGCGACTGTGGCGTGAGGTGGGGGTCAGCCCACCTCTTTGCTCTCCCTGTTCCCGGCCGACTACCCAGTGCCCAGTGCGTTTAGCAAAGGCAGCGCCTCACGCACCGAAGAAATCAGCAGCCCGGCAAATCTGCCTTGAGGTAGTGCGCTCCGGCAATAGGGTTGTGATAGTAGGGGGGAATTTCCATGAAGCCGAGCTCTTCATAGAGGGCTCGTGCGGCTTCCATGTCACTCAGCGTGTCGAGCAAGACGCAAGCATAGCCCAAGCGCTCAGCCATCTCGAGAATGGACTCCGCGAGTTGGCGCCCTAGTCCGAAGCCGCGAAAGGCCTTGCGGACATACAGGCGTTTCATTTCCGAGGCGTTGCTGTAATCCACGTCATCTAGCGGAGACAGGGCACAACAGCCTGCCGCCTCTCCATCGACCAGCGCCAGCAACAGGACACCCCTGGGCTCGGCGTACTCGCCGGGCAGCTGTGCCAGCTCTTCCTTGAAGCCCTGAAAATCCAGATCGACCTGAAGGCTCGATGCGTACTCTTCAAACAACTCGCCAATGACCTTGATTTGCTCGGGCGTGTGGGCGACGACGATTTCTATAGGGGGTGGAGTATCCAATGCAGTGGGCCGCGCGTGGCGCGAAATATAGTCTCAGGCTCAGTTTAGCGCAGGACTGGCCAGGCCCACCACCGTATAAACGATGGCTATGGCCGCCAAAAGCACCACCAAAGCCAGCCAACGCGTCTTGGCGGAATCCCGTGTCGCCACCACCTCCGCGGCAAGGGTCTTGTCGCCGCCCAACATGGGCTTGATCAGATTGTTCTTCTTGGCAACCCAATAAATCAGCACCGCCACAATGTGCAGGACGATCAGGGCGATCACCAGAAGTTGCCCCCAATCCTTGTGGTAGCCCGTGGCCAGATTGACTGTATCGCCAGACACCAAAGCGGTCAGCGGCCCGGAAAAGGCGATTTCATCATCCGAAATCAAACCAGTCCCCACTTGCGCCCCCAGCACGAGCAACATGGCAAAAACGGAGAGCGCGCCAAGGGGGGTGTGCCCAGCCGTATCCTGCGCCAGGGCTTTCCCACGAAGGTAGCGGCCCAAGCGGGCCGGTGTCGGGAAAAACGAGGTAAACCTGGACCAATGACCGCCCACCAGGCCCCAGATCACTCGAAACACCAGCAACGCAAACACCACGTAGCCCAGGCGAATATGCCAAGTCATGGCATTGCCGCCCACCTTGCCGGAGATCACTAACCCTATGACCGCTGCTGCGAGGAGCCAATGGAATATTCGGGTGGGAAGATCCCAGATGCGGGTGGTTTTCATCATGAACGATTTCGTGGGGGGTCGATCACCGAACGTGCATTCTGCACACGCCGTACGGAATTATTATGGAAGTTCAGGCAAGATATGCTCCGCAAGGGCGCACCGCTATGAACTGCAGTGTAGTGGCTTCATAGCCGGCGGCTTCGCGCGCCGGATGGCTTGTTTCAGTTTCCCGACACCAAAGAAAGAACCACGATGAAAAAACTGATATCGATTGTTTTGGCGGTTGGCGCCTTAGGCCTGGCTGTACCCGCCAGCGCCCAGTTTGCCAAACCCGAAGATGCCATCAAGTACCGCCAAGCGGCCTTGACCTTGCTCGGCAACCATTTTGGCCACCTGGGCGGTATGGCTCAAGGCCGTATTCCATTTGATGCCGCCGCCGCGTCCCTGGACGCGGATGTCGTCGCACTGGCATCCAAACTGCCCTGGCATGCCTTCGGCCCGGGTACGGACACTGGACGCCCCAACGCTGCCAAACCCGAAGTCTGGAAAGAGCAAGCCAAGTTCAAGGAACTGAGCGACAAGATGCAAGCCGAGGTGACCAAGGTCGCCGCTGCAGCCAAGACTGGGAACCTGGACAATCTGAAAGGCGCCTTCGGCCCCGCCGCGCAAAGCTGCAAAGCCTGCCACGACGACTTCCGCAAACGTTGATGTAAAAACAGCCAGGAGCGCTATGGGCCTGGCTGTTGAGTACGATAGGGCAATTCACAGCCCTGGATCGCCACGCGCTCCAGGCTGTCGTCAGGCCTCAGCCAGAAGCTTTTCAATCAACTGGTGAAGCTCGGCAAAATCTGGCGCACCCACATAGCGCTTCACGATCTCACCTTTTTTATTGACGATATACGTCGTGGGGGTCAATTTGACTTCGCCCCATGCCTGGGCCACGGCGCCCGTGTTGTCGATAGCCACCTTGAATGGCAACTTGCGAGTCTCGGCGAAGTTGACCACGTAATTCGGCGGGTCGTAGCTCATGGCTACGGCCAGAGTTTCATAGCCGCGTGATTTGAACTTGTCGTAGGTTGAGACGATTTGCGGCATCTCTGCCACACAAGTGGTGCAACTGGTTGCCCAGAAATTAACCAGGGTCACCTTGCCCTTCAACTCTTGCGTGGTGGTACGGCTACCGTCCAACAGCACAAAGGTGGACGCTGGCGCGGCATCCTTGGCACAACCAGCCAACGCCAACACGGCAGCGGTCGTCCCGGCAACGAGAAGTGTTCTAAAAGCGAGTTTCATGGCTAATCTTGGATTGTAGGACCAACGGACTCCTGGCGCGTGACAGGTCCGAATTCTCCGGCAACCACCCCAGACCCAGAATAGAGCAGATTTACAGCGGCAAGTTCACTTGACTCATGCGCTCTGATGGCTCTCCTGCACAGGAACTGCCCGAGGAGGCAGATTCCCAGCGCCTCTGGCCAACCCAAAATGCGTGAACCTGACCGCCCTGCACCAGCAAGGCGGCCTGGCAAACGGCCGAGATTTATTTGGCTTGGGCCAGCATGGTCGCACCGTCGCTGACTTCAAATTTGCCAGGGCCTTCCACATTCAGCGTGGCCACCTTGCCGTCTTTGACCAGCATGGAGTACCGATTGCTGCGCACACCCATGCCGCGCCCTGTGAGGTCCAGGGTCAAGCCGGTGGCCTTGGCAAATTCAGCGCTGCCGTCGGCGAGGAAGCGGATCTTGCCCGCAGCCTTTTGGTCACGCGCCCAGGCGCCCATGACAAAGGCATCGTTCACGGACAGGCACCAGATCTCGTCCACGCCTGCTGCTTTCAGCGCCTCTGCATTTTCAAGATAGCCGGGCACGTGCTTGGCAGAGCAGGTCGGGGTGAATGCGCCGGGAACGGCAAATACGGCGACGGTCTTGCCGGCAGCGGCAGAAGCCACTTCCACCGGGTTCGGACCGATACTGCAGCCATTGCCTTCCACCTCGGAATACTCGGTCAAGGTGACGGCAGGCAGGGTGTCTCCAACTTTGATCATGGAATGAATCTCCTTCTAAAAAAACAAAAAAAAGCGACTCACATTGTGAGTCGCTTTTCGCTTTCACGCGCATAACGCGGAAAAGTAGGCTTGGTGCCCGCGCGGATTCTTAGAACAAGTTCTTAGACCACAGCGGCTTTTTGCACCAGTCGTGTCGCTACCCAGTTTTTAGTCTTGGACAGCGGACGGCTTTCAGTGATCTCGATCACGTCGCCCAGTTTGTACTCGCCATTTTCGTCATGAGCGTGGTACTTGCTGGAACGCATCACGATCTTGTCGTAGATCGGGTGCTTCACGCGGCGCTCGATCAGCACCGTCACGGTCTTGGCGCGCTTGTCGCTGACGACCTTGCCGACCAGCGTGCGCTTGAGGGATGTTTTGGCTTCCGTCATGGTCACGTCCTTACTTGGCGGCTGACTGCTTTTCAGCAATCAGGGTCTTGGCGCGAGCAATCGCGCGGCGGGTCGAACGCAGCTGGCTGGTGTTATTCAGTTGCTGCGTGGCCTTTTGCATACGCAGGTTGAAGTGGGCCTTTTGCAGGTCCTTGACTTCAGCTTGCAGGCCGGCGACGTCTTTTTGGCGCAGTTCAGCGGTTTTCATTTTCTATGTTCCTCGCTTACTGGCCAATCATGCGTGTAACGAAGGTCGTGCGCAGTGGCAGCTTGGCGGCAGCCAGCTGGAACGCTTCACGAGCCAACGCTTCAGGCACGCCGACGATTTCGTACAGCACCTTACCTGGCTGAATTTCAGCCACGTAATACTCAGGGTTACCCTTACCGTTACCCATCCGGACTTCAGCCGGCTTGGTTGAAATCGGCTTGTCTGGGAACACGCGGATCCAGATACGGCCACCACGCTTGACATGGCGCGAGATCGCGCGGCGTGCTGACTCGATCTGGCGCGCCGTGAGGCGGCCGCGGTCGGTGGATTTGAGACCGAAGTCGCCGAAGGCCACGGTATTGCCACGAGTGGCGATACCGGTATTGCGGCCTTTCTGCTCCTTGCGGTATTTTCTGCGTGCAGGTTGCAGCATGTTTACTCTCCTTTAGCGCCGTCAGCTGCTGCAGCTGGCGCGGCTTTGCGAACGCGCTTAACGGCGGATTTGGCGTCAGCCCCTGCGGCCTCCGCGGGTTTGTCGCTACCATCGGCAGGCGCTGCGTTGCTACCACCAGCGCGGCGGGGACCGCCACGGCCAGCACGGTCGCCACCAGGGCCACCACGGCCATCACGACGTGGGCCACGTGGACCGCGACGCTCTTCGCCTTCTGGGCGTGGCGTGCTGTCCAGCGAAGGCGCGTCGTTGCGGCCCAGTGTGTCGCCTTTGTAGACCCAGACCTTGACACCGATGATGCCGTAGGTGGTCTTGGCTTCGCTGGTACCGTAGTCGATGTCAGCGCGCAGTGTGTGCAGTGGCACACGGCCTTCGCGATACCACTCTGTACGAGCGATCTCGATGCCGTTCAGACGGCCAGCAGACATGATCTTGATGCCTTGAGCACCCAGACGCATGGCGTTCTGCATGGCGCGCTTCATGGCGCGGCGGAACATGATCCGCTTTTCGAGCTGCTGTGTGATCGAATCAGCGATCAGCTGGGCATCGACTTCAGGCTTGCGCACTTCTTCGATGTTGACGGCCACTGGCACGCCCAACTTGTCTGCCAAGTCTTTCTTGAGCTTTTCGATGTCCTCGCCTTTTTTACCGATCACCACACCCGGACGAGCCGAGAAAATGGTGATGCGGGCGTTCTTGGCAGGACGCTCGATCAGAACGCGCGAAACGGCGGCGTTCTTCAGCTTGGCCTTCAGGTACTCGCGAACCTTGATGTCTTCAGCCAGCATGCCAGCGAAGTCACGGTTGTTGGCGTACCAGCGGCTGGACCAGTTACGGCTAACGGAAAGCCGAAAACCGGTAGGATGGATTTTCTGTCCCATAGTATTTCTCGGGCTTTCCGTATCAGTAGCCGACCGTCACGTACACATGGCACGTGGGCTTCGACAGGCGGGCACCCCGGCCTTTGGCGCGGGCGGCTGAACGCTTGAGCGTCGTGCCTTGCTCGACGTAGATCGTCTTGACGCGGAGTTCGTCAATGTCTGCACCATCGTTGTGCTCAGCGTTGGCAACTGCCGACTCGAGCACCTTGCGCACGATAGGCGCTGCCTTCTTCTGTGTGAAGTTGAGGATATTCAGGGCCTGGTCCACTTTCTTACCGCGGATCAGGTCGGCCACCAGACGGCCTTTGTCGACCGACAGGCGTACGCCACGAAGGACTGCACGTGTTTCCATGAGTCTTCTCCTTATTTCTTGGCTTTTTTGTCCGCCGCGTGACCTTTGAAGGTACGCGTCAGGGCAAATTCACCCAACTTGTGGCCGACCATCTGGTCAGTCACGTACACAGGCACGTGCTGCTTGCCGTTGTGCACAGCAATGGTCAGGCCGATGAAATCGGGCAAGATCATTGAGCGACGCGACCAGGTCTTGACGGGCTTCTTGTCTTTGGTGGCCACGGCCTTGTCGACCTTGGCCAGCAGATGATGGTCAACAAACGGACCCTTTTTGAGAGAGCGAGTCATTTGTTAGTCCTTATTTCTTGCGACGCGACACAACCATTACCTGGGTGCGCTTGTTGTTGCGAGTGCGATAGCCCTTGGTCAGGTTGCCCCATGGATCGACAGGCGCGCGGCCTTCACCAGTGCGACCTTCACCACCACCGTGCGGGTGATCGACCGGGTTCATGGCAACGCCGCGAACCGTTGGGCGAATACCCATCCAGCGCTTGACACCGGCCTTGCCCAAACGGCGCAGGCTGTGCTCTTCGTTGGCAACTTCACCGATCGTGGCGCGGCACTCGATATGGATCTTGCGGACTTCGCCAGAGCGCATACGCACTTGAGCGTAAGTGCCTTCGCGCGCCAAAAGCGTAGCCGATGTACCAGCCGAGCGAACAATCTGAGCACCAGCACCTGGCTTGAGCTCGATGCAGTGGATGGTGGAACCCACTGGGATGTTGCGGATCGGCAGGGTGTTGCCAGCGCGGATAGGCGCTTCGGAGCCGCTCATCAGCTGGCTACCAACTTCAACACCGCGAGGAGCGATGATGTAGCGGCGCTCGCCGTCAGCGTAGCAAACCAGAGCGATGTGTGCCGAACGGTTTGGATCGTATTCAATACGCTCGACCTTGGCAGGAATACCGTCCTTGTTGCGACGGAAATCGACGACGCGGTAATGATGGCGATGACCGCCGCCACGATGGCGCGTAGTGATGTGACCGTTGTTGTTACGACCGGCTTTCTGGAATTGTGGTTCCAGCAGCGGAGCGTAGCCTTCACCTTTGTGCAGGTGATCGCGCGTGACTTTGACCTGACCGCGACGGCCAGGGGAAGTCGGTTTAATCTTGATGACAGCCATGACTTACGCGGCCTCCCCAGACAGGTTCAACTCCTGGCCTTCCTTGAGCATGACGTACGCTTTACGCACGTTGTCGCGACGACCGATTGCCCGGCCGAAACGCTTTGTCTTGCCCTTGGTATTGACCACGGAAACGCCCTTGACCTCGACCTTGAACAGCAGCTCTACAGCAGCTTTGATCTCTGGCTTGGTAGCGTTTTGCAGCACCTTGAAGGTGACCGCATTGGACTTTTCAGCCACCATGGTGGCCTTTTCCGAGATGATGGGTGCCAACAGCACTTGCATCAACCGGCCTTCGTCGAATTTATTGGCGGCGGTGCTCATGCGAACATCTCCTTGAGCTTGTCGATGGCGCCCTTGGTTACGAGCACTTTCTTGTAGTGCACCAAAGACACCGGATCGGCGTAGCGCGGTTCGATGACCAGCACATTGCCGAGGTTGCGCGAAGCCAGGTACAGGTTCTCATCGACTTCGTCGGAGATCACGAGCACGGAATTGAGCTTCATGGCTTTGAGCTTGTCAGCCAGCTGCTTGGTCTTGGGAGAGTCGACCTTGATCGAATCCACCACGGCCAGGCGGCCTTCACGAGCCAGCTGCGAGAAGATGGACGCCATGCCGGCGCGGTACATCTTCTTGTTGATTTTCTGGCTGAAGTTTTCTTCAGGGCTGTTCGGGAAAATCCGACCGCCCCCACGCCACAGAGGCGAGGACGTCATACCAGCACGAGCATTACCCGTACCCTTTTGACGGAAAGGCTTCTTGGTGGAGTGCTTGACCTGCTCGCGGTCTTTTTGTGCACGTGTTCCCTGGCGCGCATTGGCCTGATAGGCCACCACGAGCTGGTGAATCAGCGATTCGTTGTAATCGCGACCGAACACAGTCTCGGGCGCGTCCACTTTGGAAGCTGCCTGACCTTGGTCGTTGAGGAATTCAAGCTGCATTACTTAGCCCCTTCCTTCGCGGCCGTCTTTGGCTGGCCTTTGACTGCTGGATGCACGGTGACGAAGCCGCCACGCGAACCAGGCACAGCGCCTTTGATCAGCAACAACTGACGTGCTTCGTCTACACGAATGACGTCGAGGTTTTGCGTGGTCACGGTTTCGTCGCCCATGTGGCCGGTCATCTTCTTACCGGGGAACACACGGCCTGGATCTTGCGCCATCGAGATCGAACCTGGCACATTGTGCGAACGGCTGTTACCGTGCGATGCGCGCTGCGAACTGAAGTTGTGGCGTTTGATGGTACCGGCGAAGCCTTTACCAATGGAAGTGCCTTGCACGTCGACCTTTTGGCCGGCGGAGAACACATCCGTCACGGGAACGGTGCTGCCTGCGGCGTACTTGCCAGCAACATCACTGTCCACACGGAACTCACGGAGGATTTCACCGGCTTCCACGCCCGCTTTAGCGAGGTGACCGGCTTCAGGCTTAGTGACACGCGAAGCTTTGCGTGTACCAAACGTGACCTGCAGGGCCACGTAGCCATCGTTTTCCTGGGTTTTGACCTGGGTGACGCGGTTGTTTGATACATCTACCACTGTGACAGGCACTGCATCGCCGTCATCAGTGAACAGACGCATCATGCCCACCTTGCGCCCCAGCAACCCCAATCGATTGCCTTGACTCATTTATTGCTCCAGTACTTTCACCGCGCCTGCTGCAATTGGCTTGCGCGTTTGGTGTATGAAAGAAGGGTTGATATAGAACTTACCTTGTTTTGCCGGCTCTTCCGAGCCGCAAAAATAGGCAAGCCTGCGATTATAAGTGCGACTTGGAATTTCGGCAAGTCACAAGTAGATAAGGGCTGACAGCGTTGCTTCTCAGCAGCTATCAGCCCCCTCCTCCCTGCTTTCCTTAACCGAGCGCCCTTTGTCAGAGCGCTTTCCAAGGGGCAGGGAATTGCTTCTTCGATCCACAAGGAAGCTTGGCTTCCTTGCCTGCGTTTATTGCAGTTTGATCTCGACGTCCACGCCAGCTGGCAGATCGAGCTTCATCAGCGCGTCTACAGTTTTATCTGTCGGGTCGACGATGTCCATCAGGCGCTGGTGCGTACGGATTTCGAACTGGTCGCGGCTGGTCTTGTTGACGTGCGGCGAACGCAGGATGTCGAAACGCTTCATGCGTGTGGGCAGCGGCACTGGGCCTTTGACCACAGCACCAGTGCGCTTGGCAGTGTCAACGATTTCAGCTGCAGACTGGTCGATCAGCTTGTAATCGAACGCTTTCAGGCGAATGCGGATTTTTTGTTTGTTAGCCATGATTCGCCTGCCTTACGCAATGATTTTTGCAACCACGCCGGCGCCGACGGTACGGCCACCTTCACGGATAGCGAAGCGCAGACCTTCTTCCATGGCGATAGGAGCGATCAGCTTGACGGTGATGCTCACGTTGTCGCCAGGCATGACCATCTCTTTGCCTTCTGGCAGCTCGATGGAGCCGGTCACGTCTGTTGTACGGAAGTAGAACTGAGGACGGTAGTTGTTGAAGAAAGGCGTGTGACGGCCACCTTCATCTTTGCTCAGTACATACACTTCGCCTGTGAAGTGCGTGTGTGGCTTGATGGAGCCTGGCTTGCACAGCACTTGGCCGCGCTCGACGTCTTCACGCTTGGTGCCGCGCAGCAAGATACCCACGTTGTCGCCTGCTTGACCTTGGTCGAGCAGCTTGCGGAACATTTCCACGCCCGTGCAAGTAGTCTTCTGGGTGTTCTTGATACCGACGATTTCGATTTCTTCGCCGACTTTGACAATACCGCGCTCGATACGGCCAGTCACCACAGTGCCGCGGCCAGAGATGGAGAACACGTCTTCCACAGGCATCAGGAAGGCACCGTCAATCGCACGCTCAGGCGTAGGAATGTAGGTGTCCAGCGCTTCAGCCAGCTTCATGATGGCCTCTTCACCCAGCTCGCCAGTGTCGCCTTCGAGGGCCAGCTTGGCAGAGCCTTTGATGATGGGGGTGTCATCGCCAGGGAATTCGTACTTGGACAGCAGCTCGCGCACTTCCATCTCGACCAGCTCGAGCAGTTCAGCGTCGTCCACCATGTCTGCCTTGTTCAGGAAAACGATGATGTAAGGCACGCCGACCTGACGCGACAGCAGAATGTGCTCACGCGTTTGGGGCATAGGGCCGTCAGCGGCCGAGCACACCAAGATAGCGCCGTCCATCTGGGCAGCGCCGGTAATCATGTTTTTAACGTAGTCAGCGTGACCTGGGCAGTCCACGTGAGCGTAGTGGCGGTTAGCCGTTTCGTACTCAACGTGCGCTGTGTTGATGGTGATGCCGCGCGCTTTTTCTTCTGGCGCTGCGTCAATCTGGTCATACGCTTTGGCTTCGCCGCCAAATTTCTTGGACAGCACAGTCGCAATGGCCGCTGTCAGCGTTGTCTTACCATGGTCAACGTGACCAATCGTGCCCACGTTCACGTGCGGTTTCGTCCGCTCGAATTTCTCTTTTCCCATTTCAAAACTCCATGTAAAGAACAAATGCCCGTGCTTGTTTAACGTCTCCAGCACCGAGGCCGCCACGGGCAGCTCCCCTACGCCCTGCGGGCGTTGCCAAAGACAAATCCACTAACTCAACCTCAACCAACCTAACCATCACCCCCCCACTTTCGAGGGCACCCGCGGAGCTGGCTTTGCCAGGCCGCTGGGTGCGCCCCCTTGAGGGGGTAGGCGGCAATGCCGCCTTCAGGGGTGGGTTTATTTAGCCCGAGCAGCCACAATGGCTTCAGCGACGTTCTTAGGCGCTTCAGCGTAGTGTTTGAATTCCATGGTGTACGTAGCGCGGCCTTGTGTAGCCGAGCGCAGCGTCGTGGAGTAGCCAAACATCTCGGACAGAGGAACCTCTGCCTTGATGGCTTTGCCACCGCCAGCCATGTCGTCCATGCCTTGAACCATACCGCGACGGCTGGACAGATCGCCCATCACGTTACCGGCGTAGTCTTCAGGTGTTTCCACTTCGACAGCCATCATGGGCTCCAGGATCACGGGAGTGGCCTTGCGAGCTGCTTCCTTGAAGCCGAAGATAGCGGCCATCTTGAACGCTTGTTCAGATGAGTCCACATCGTGGTAGGAACCGAAGGTCAGGCGAACTTTGACGTCGACCACAGGGTAGCCAGCCAGAACACCGCTGTTCAGCGCCTCTTCCACACCCTTCTGCACTGCAGGGATGTATTCGCGTGGCACCACGCCGCCCTTGATTTCGTCGACGAATTCAAAGCCTTTGCCTGGCTCTTGTGGCTCCAGTGTGAAGACGACGTGACCGTACTGGCCTTTACCGCCCGACTGACGCACAAACTTGCCTTCGACATCGGTCACTGTCTTGCGCACGGTTTCGCGGTAGGCCACTTGTGGCTTACCCACGTTGGCTTCAACGCCGAATTCGCGCTTCATGCGGTCAACAATGATCTCCAGGTGCAATTCACCCATGCCGGAGATGATGGTCTGACCAGACTCTTCGTCTGTGCGCACGCGGAACGATGGATCTTCGGAAGCCAGGCGTTGCAGAGCAATGCCCATTTTTTCCTGGTCAACCTTGGTCTTGGGTTCCACAGCTTGCGAAATCACAGGCTCAGGGAACACCATGCGCTCCAGCACGATAGGCTCGCTAGGATCGCTCAGTGTTTCACCGGTGGTGACGTCCTTCAGACCCACGCAAGCGGCGATGTCGCCCGCAACGATCTCTTCGATCTCGATACGGTCGTTGGCCATCATCTGCACGATACGGCCGATACGCTCTTTCTTGCCCTTGACGGTGTTGATAACCGTGTCACCTTTCTTCAACACGCCCGAGTAGACGCGCACGAAAGTCAACTGGCCGACGAACGGGTCAGTCATGAGCTTGAATGCCAGCGCAGAGAATTTTTCCGTGTCTTCGGCTTTGCGAGACACTGATTTCTCTTCGTCATCGGCATCGGTGCCGGTGACAGGTGGAATATCCACTGGCGAAGGCAGGAAGTCGATCACGGCGTCCAGCATGCGCTGAACACCCTTGTTCTTGAACGCAGTACCGCACAGCATAGGCTGGATCTCGGTGGAGATCGTACGGTTACGCAGGCCGAGCTTGATCTCTGCCTCGCTGAGGTCACCCTCTTCGAGGTATTTGTTCATCAGCTCTTCACTGGACTCAGCCGCAGCTTCGACCATGTTTTCGCGCCACTTCTGAGCGTCCGCTGCCAGCTCGGCAGGGATTTCAGCGTAGTCGAACTTCATGCCCTGTGAAGCTTCATCCCAGATGATGGCCTTCATTTTGATCAGATCCACCACGCCTTTGAAGTTGTCTTCGGCGCCGATTGGAATCACCACTGGCACAGGGTTGGCCTTCAGACGAACCTTCATCTGGTCATAGACCTTGAAGAAGTTCGCGCCGGTGCGGTCCATCTTGTTGACGAACGCGAGACGAGGCACTTTGTACTTATTGGCTTGGCGCCACACAGTTTCGGACTGTGGCTGGACGCCGCCCACGGCACAGTAGACCATGCAGGCGCCATCAAGCACGCGCATGGAACGCTCCACCTCAATGGTGAAGTCCACGTGGCCGGGGGTATCAATGATGTTGAAGCGGTGCTCGGGGTAGGACAAGTCCATACCTTTCCAGAAGCACGTCACGGCAGCCGAAGTAATGGTGATGCCGCGCTCTTGTTCCTGCTCCATCCAGTCGGTCGTGGCCGCGCCGTCGTGCACTTCGCCCAGCTTGTGGTTCACGCCGGTGTAAAACAGAATGCGCTCGGTAGTCGTGGTCTTGCCAGCGTCGATGTGTGCCGAGATACCGATGTTGCGATAGCGCTCGATGGGGGTTTTGCGAGCCATGATGAATCCTTGTGGAGTTGGGCGTTGAGCGTTCGGCGTTCAGCGCGAAAAACAGCGGGCCACCAGGCCCGCAGCACGCTCAACGCAATACGCCGAACGCTGAACCGATAATCAGAAGCGGAAGTGGCTGAATGCCTTGTTGGCTTCGGCCATACGGTGAACTTCGTCCCGTTTTTTCATGGCGCCACCACGACCTTCGTTGGCTTCCAGCAACTCGTTGGCCAGACGCTGCGCCATGGATTTTTCGCCACGCTTGCGAGCAGCTTCCTTGATCCAGCGCATGGACAGAGCCAGGCGGCGCACTGGGCGCACTTCAACAGGAACCTGGTAGTTCGCACCACCGACGCGGCGGGATTTAACTTCCACCATCGGCTTGACGTTGTTGATCGCGGTCACGAAAAGCTCAAGCGGATCTTTGCCGCTTTTCTTTTCCATGTTCTCGAGAGCACCATAAATGATGCGCTCGGCAACCGCTTTTTTACCGCCTTCCATGATCACGTTCATGAACTTGGAAAGCTCGACATTGCCGTATTTTGGATCCGGCAGAATTTCACGTTTAGGGACTTCGCGACGACGTGGCATGTTTCACCTCATATTGCTTCAGCTGATGCTCGGCCAGTCCTATTGACTCGAACACCGCGCAGATCATCAAACCTGCACTTACTCGACCTTTGTTCAAGGTCACTACGCTTGATTGAAGGACCAAGGCCCCATTCAAGCACCGAAAAATGACAAAAGCGCTTAAAAAGCCGATCAGGCTTTCTTCGGACGCTTGGCACCGTATTTGGAGCGCGACTGCTTGCGGTCTTTCACGCCTTGCAAATCGAGCGAACCGCGCACGATGTGGTAACGCACACCCGGCAAGTCCTTGACACGACCACCGCGCACGAGCACAACACTGTGCTCTTGCAGGTTGTGGCCTTCACCGCCGATGTACGAAATGACCTCGAAACCGTTGGTCAGACGCACTTTGGCAACTTTACGAAGAGCCGAGTTTGGCTTCTTAGGCGTCGTTGTATACACACGAGTGCACACACCGCGACGCTGCGGCGAGTTTTGCATCGCGGGGCTCTTGGATTTCGACTTCTCGACTGTCCGGCCCTGACGCACCAATTGACTGATGGTTGGCATTGAAAAAACGTCCCTAAACGTCTGGAAAAACCAAAGGCGCCGCCCGGCCTACTACCCGGCAGCGCACGCTTGAAGCCCCTCCCCACTAGCTGCCCAACGACTCATTCAAACGAATGACGCCAAGCACCATTCAAACGAATGACCCCAGCAGCTACCAAGGAAAAAGGCCCTGAATTTCCCGCCCCAAAATGCGGGAAAGCCTTAAAGTATAGCCCGTATTGGGCAATCCCGCAATGGGATGCCCTTGGGAGTTACTTGATCCACAGGCGCACGGCGTCCCACGCCCGGCCCATGAATCCAGCCTCTTCCACGCCTTCCAGGGCGACCAGAGGTACTTCGAGCAGCATTTGCTCACCCTGCTTGACCTTCAAAGTCGCTACAGCCTGGCCCTGCTTGATTGGCGCAATCAGAGGCTCAGGGCGTGCAATCTCGGTCTTGACCTGCGATGCGGTTCCCGCTGGCACTGCAACCACAATGGGTTCGTTGCGGCCAAGTTTCAACTCGCTCGCCTTGCCTTTCCAGATTTTGGGCGTCACCACGGCCTGACCACCATCAAACAGCTTGATGCCTTCGTAGGCGGTATAACCCCAATTGAGGAGCTTCTGCGATTCGCTGGCACGCGCACTTTCGCTGGCGGCGCCCAAAACCACCGTCAGAACGCGGCGCGAGCCCATGTTGGGAAAATCACGATTGGCCGTGGCCACGAGGCAGTAGCCCGCTGCATTGGTGTGTCCCGTTTTCAGACCATCGACGGTCGGATCGCGGTGCAGCAAGGGGTTGCGGTTGGTGGCGTTGCTGACAGGCGTGCCGGCGTAGTGGTACTTCTTGATGGAGTAGTAGCGCGCGTCGTCTGGAAAGTCTTGCAACAGGCGCATGGACAGGGTTGCCAGGTCGCGCGCCGTGGTGGTGTGCCCGGCTTCAGTCAAACCTTCCGGGTTTTTGTAGCTGGTGTTTTTCAAACCGAGCGCCTTGGCCTGGTCGTTCATCAACTGAACAAAGCGCTCGACTGAACCGCCAACACCTTCGGCCAGAGCGACCGTGGCATCGTTGCCAGATTGAACGATCATGCCCTTGATGAGGTCCTCGACTGGCACCTGCATCTTGGGATCAATGAACATACGCGATCCCGGCATTTTCCAAGCACGCTGGCTGACCGGCATGGTTTGGCTCAAGCTGATTTTCTTGGCCCGCAGCGCATCGAATACGACGTAGGCGGCCATGAGCTTCGTCAGGGAAGCAGGTTCCACCGGGGAATCGATGTCTTTGGAGCCCAGAATCTGGCCAGCCGTGACGTCCATGACCAACCAGGATTTGGCAGCGACTTCAGGCGGTTGGGGAAGCTGGGACGATTGCGCCGCGGCGACGAACGTCAGTGCAGAGAGAGTGAGTGCAGCGAGTGTCTTGAAAAATCGGTTCATGGGAAAAGCGCAAAAAAGAGAGTAAGCCGCTTCAGGCACGCGCATGGCGTGCGACCAGCGTCTTGAGCAGGGGCAATTGGCCATGAAAGAAATGCTCGCCCCCGGGCACCACAGTCACAGGAAGCGATTGCGGCCTGGCCCAGTCGAGCACCGAGGCCAGGGGAACGGTGTCATCTTGCTCCCCATGTATCACCAGAGTCTGGGAATGCAGATCAGGATGGACAGGCTCGGCATTGAAGCGCGAGACTGCGGTGCCAACCAATACAGCGCTGGCAATGGGACGGATGGGCCGCAGGCGCTCCAACGCGCAGGCGGTGACAAAAGCACCAAACGAGAAGCCTGCCAGCGCCAGAGGAGCACCTGAAGGCACCTGGGATTCAACCACAGCCAGCAAATCGTCCAGTTCGCCACGGCCTTCATCGTAAGCCCCGGCGCTCGCGCCGACACCCCGAAAATTGAAGCGCACTGCCCGCCAACCACTTTGCACAAAAGCGCGCGCAATGGTCTGCACAACCTTGTTGGTCATGGTGCCGCCAAATTGCGGATGCGGATGAGCCACCACCACCGTTCCCAGCAGAGACTGAGACAGATCTGGCGACGGCGCATCGATCAGCGCCTCTATGGCACCAGCCGGGCCGGAGAGGGTCAACGTTTGGGTTTGAGCATTCATTTAGCTACTTAAAGTATAGCAGCTTGGCGATGAGCACCTGTATTGCAGACGGCTTTGACTATGTATCGAAACAATTCCCGGGCGCGTTGCCCGGCATTCGGCAAGTGCGGTCAGCGGCCTACATCCGGGGGCGTCAACAAGCGCTCGACCACCACACCGCTTTTCAGATGGGACTCTACGATTTCCTGGATGTCGGTTTGGTCGACATAGGAATACCAGACCGCCTCTGGATACACCACCGCGATAGGGCCTCCCGCGCAGCGGTCCAGGCACCCTGCCTTGTTGACCCTCACCTTGCCGGGGCCAGACAGGCCTTGCTTCTTGACTTCGGCTTTGCAGTAGTCAAACGCGGCCTGCGCATTGTGGTCAGCACAGCAAGAATCCCCATTTTCTCGCTTGTTCAGGCAAAAGAAAATGTGGCGCTGGTAGTACGAAGACGAGGTATCGGTGGCGGTCATGTGCGGAGATTCTAGAACGTGTACGCTTTTCCGGCACAGAGGGGCACTGCCCCTGTCCCTTGCCTTGGAGCATGTTGACGTGATTAGCGGCCGGATGGGTCGCGCTGCTGAGTCTCGAGGGCTTTGGACAAGCCATCATCAGATAAGGAATTGGCTCGACTGACACCATGGGCCTCATCGATGCGCGGGACAGGAGTGGCCGGATGTCTATCGGCGCGAAACGCATGGATCAGAAGGTAGATAAAGGTTACATAGGGCCACAACCAACCCACCCACTGCGCCAGCCCGTGGAAATGGATGAAACGGCCTTGCTCCCAGCTTTGAAGGGTAGCCGAGAAGTACGCGCTCTCCGGCGCCGCGTTGAGCATCACGACCTGGGTCACGAGGGCGACCATCAGCAGGACGCCACAGACCCGCGGCGGAAGAAACAAGGTCGCGAATGCGGCGAACGCACCCACCATCAGCCCAGCCTCCACCGGCTGGCTGACCCACGCCCAGGCATACACCGGGCCCCATGTCAGGGCGGCCGACAGCGCAGAAACAAGCACTCCCAGTGTGAGGGCAGACATTGCAAACAAAGCCCTGCGCCCCCGGTCGCGAATGATGGTATAGCCGAGCAGGCAAGGAACCAAAGCCCCCAGTGCCACGCAAATCAGCTCGACACCGGGCAGCAAAGGCTGAAGATCCAGTTCTCTAAGTGGCAGCCATTCGAGAAATGGCGTGTCTTCCAGGACCTGCGCAAGCGCATCTTCCAGGCGCTCATAGACCTGCCCCAGCCCCAAAGCGACAGGCGGTGTAAACAGAAGCCCGACGGGCCAGAGCGCAAGCAAGACCAGGGCGCCACGTGAGTCGTGTACGAACCAGAGCGCTCGAAAGCGGCGCCAACGGTCAATGGCCCCCAAGCGCTCCAGTACATAGGCGGTCAACGCGCCTATCACCCCGCCAGTCGCGTTGAGACCCCAATCCAGATTGGAGGCCACCCGGATAGGCAGATACGACTGCAAGGCCTCCATGGTGAACGACAGCAATGCCGTGACCAGCGTCGCCAGCACGACCGCTGGCCATCGCCAGTGGGCCCGCAACAGCGCGAGGGTGAGAAGAAACCCCATGGGCACATAGCCCGCCACGTTGGCGATGATGTCGAAGCGTGTCCAGTATTGCGGCAAGGGCGCTGCGGTAAAGGCCCACGGAGCCAGGCCTTGGTCACGCCACCCCGAAAAGGGGTACAAGCTGGCGTAGACGATCAGCGCCGCATATAGAAATGACAGCGGACGCGCGGCGGACTTGTAGCGGTTCATGGAGAGCGCCCAACGGCGTTCAGAACGGCTTGACGACCACCAGGATGACGGCAGCCAACAACATCAAGACGGGTGCTTCGTTGAACCAGCGGAACCAGACGTGTCCGCGTGCGGGCCGGCCGGCCTCGAAGTCTCGGAGCAGACGACCGCACCAGTGGTGATATCCCAGAAGCAGCACCACAATCAGCAGCTTGGCGTGCATCCAGCCATTGCCGGGGCCCATGCCAATCCGGTAGCCCACCCACAACCACAAACCCAGCGCCAACGCGGGAATGGCGAGCAGGGTCATGAAGCGGTAGAGCTTGCGGGCCATGAGCAGCAGCCGCGCGTGTTCGGCCACGGAACCGGCAGGCACCATCGCCAAATTGACGAAGATCCGTGGCAGATAAAACAAGCCGGCAAACCAACTCGCAACGAAGACGATATGCAGAGCCTTGATCCAGAGCATGGGGCAAGTGTAGCGGTGATGAATTCCCGCAGGCGTGTGGTCTCTGCGTAGCCCACAAGAAAAAACCTCGGCCACAGGGGCCGAGGCTGAATAAGCTTGTTTGCAAAGTGCAATCAAGCACCCGCTCAGGGAGGAAAAGCGGGGAGCAGCGAACTGCCCGGAAGAAATATACTACAAAAGTAAACTCTTTGATGCGATTTGCGGTGGATTTGTCTACGAATGAGGGAAAGCCCTTGGATGCAGCGAATGGTCCGGGGACCAGAGGGGCAGTTTCTCTGAGCGCTCAGTAAGGGCCAATTGTTTGCCAGCGCCGTCTACCCTCACCCCCCCCTCTCCCGCAAGCGGGAGAGGGAGCAAGATCGCAAGGCCGCGGAGCAGGCCATTCGGAAGTAGCCGCGGAGCTGGCTTTGCCAAGCCGCTGGCTGCGTCCCCCTCAGAAGGCCGCGGAGCAGGCCATTCGGGAGTAGCCGCGGAGCTGGCTTTGCCAGGCCGCTGGCTGCGTCCCCCTGGGGGGAAGGCGCGTAAGCGCCTCAGGGGGGGCATAAAATCCAGGCCATGACCTTCCCCCCCGCCTCATTTCCCGCCAACCGGCCACGCCGCCTGCGCCGCGATGACTTCACTCGCCGCCTGGTGCGTGAGCACGCAGTGAGCGCCAACGATCTGATCTACCCCGTTTTCGTGCTGGAAGGTCAAAAGCGCCGGGAAAATGTGGCTTCCATGCCCGGCGTGGAACGACTTTCATTGGATGAATTGCTGCCGGTGGCGCAGGAGTGCGTCGAGCTGGGCATTCCGGTGATGGCGCTGTTCCCGGTCATCGACAGCCAGCTCAAGGACGAAAAGGGCAGCGAAAGCACCAACCCCGAGGGCCTGATTCCCACCGTTGTCCGCGAGCTGAAAAAGCGATTTCCTGAACTCGGTGTCATGACCGATGTGGCGCTAGATCCTTACACCAGCCACGGGCAGGACGGCTGGCTTGATGACACGGGCTACATACTGAATGACGAGACCGTTGGCCAACTGACCAAGCAGGCCTTGACGCAGGCGGCTGCAGGTGTGGATATCGTGGCGCCGAGCGACATGATGGACGGGCGCATTGGCGCCATTCGCTCCGCACTGGAAGCCCATGGGCATATTCACACGCGCATCATGGCCTACAGTGCAAAATATGCCAGCGCTTTCTACGGGCCGTTTCGTGATGCAGTGGGCTCTGCCTCCAACCTGGGCAAGAGCAACAAGAAGGTCTATCAGATGGACCCCGGCAACAGCGATGAGGCCTTGCGTGAGGTGGCCATCGACCTGCAGGAAGGCGCCGACATGGTGATGGTCAAGCCTGGCATGCCCTACCTGGATATCGTGCGCCGAGTGAAAGACGAATTTCATGTCCCCACCTTCGCCTATCAGGTGAGCGGCGAATATGCCATGCTGAAGGCCGCGGCGCAAAACGGCTGGCTTGACCACGATGCAGTCATGATGGAGAGCCTGTTGGCCTTCAAACGCGCTGGTGCCGATGGCGTGCTGACTTATTTCGCTCTTGAGGCTGCTCGCCTGCTTCAACGGCCATGACCCACCATCCCCGAGCGGGCTTGGCATAACACCGTACCCTCACAGTGCACATCCTCGAATTCACCGGCAACAGCCTGCGGTTTCTCGACGAGCTGCCGTCTGAAGTCCCTGCGGATGGTTTCGTATGGGCCTACCTCGAACGCGCTGAGCTCCCTCGGCATCAGGCCGCCCTACAAGCTGCCGCCCAGTGCCTGGGTGGTTCAGGCCTGCTGGATCTGCACTGGCTGGACTTGAACAGCGAACAGCACCCTTCGAACTACGATTCGACTTCTGTGTATGACGTGGTGATCTTTCGGCGTCTGGCGACACAACTGGAGGTGCAGCAAGATGCCGAGCGCGAGGCGGCCATCGTCGCGTACCACAACCAGGGCTATGCATCGCGCAACCGCAAGGCCGACGCCATGCCCCCCGCCTTTGCCCGGATCAACTCGCGGGCGGTGGGTTTTGCCATTTTCGACCGCTTGCTTATCAGCCTGCATCCACCCGGCTGCCATATCCCCAATACCTATGTACAGCGCTTTGCAGCTGACGCTCGGCTGAGCATTGACGCAACCAGCGTCCGATCGCGCTTGCCTGCCAGTCCAGCCGACCTCGCACTGCGCATGATCAACACCATGGTCGACAGCTACCTCGACTTGCGCAAGGACCTGTCGACCCATCTGGAGCAGATGCAGGCCGAATTGATCAAGCCGGATTCTCAATTTGCAGACTGGGGCGCCTTGATGGAGGCGCGCCGCCAATTGCATTTGCTCGAAGACCTGTGCGAAGGGCAGCGCGATGCCATTCAGGAGTGGGTGGACAATCTGCGCGAGCAGCCTTTGACGAATTTTTCGCCCGATGCGATGGTCGCGCAGGCCCAGCGCGATCAGCTGATGGCGCGAGCGCGCGACGTAGGCGAGCACATAGACCGCGTGATGCACCACGCCCGGCGCCTGGAACAGTCGGCCGAGACCGTCGTGCAGATTCATTTTTCCGTGCAGGGACACCGGACCAATGACATCATGCGCACCCTCACTGCGGTGACCGCCATCTTCCTGCCCTTGAATCTGGTGACAGGTTTTTTCGGCATGAATTTCGAGCATCTACCCTTGATTCACAGTTCTGGTGCGATGTGGGTCATCTTCAGCATCATGACCTGCCTGGCCCTGGCCGTGATCGTGATCTTCCTTCGCAAGCGCTACATCGCCCGCACCGGTCGTTGAATCTTTTTGGGCCAAAAAAAACGAGATGACGGGCATCTCGTTTTTCTCACCCCCGCGCTTTTGAGCGCGCGGGGTCCTGCGGTCCGGCGGCGCGGGGCGCAACAATCAGCTCATTTCGCCGCTCTTGGCAAATTGGCCGTGGGCCACTGCCTCGACAGTGTCGGCACGCACTTGCGCACGAGTCAACTGGCTGGAGGCTGCCCGTACAGCAGCAACGGCATTCTGAGCGCCAGCAGCGGGACGATGAGCGATAGCGTCTTGCTGAACCGCTTCACGACTGGTGGCACTCACTGTCACCGCATCGTTTTGAAAGAATGGGCCTTCGCCAGAGACGGGAAATGCGAACGCATTGCCAGCGAATGCAGTAGCGAGCAAGGTAGCAAGGGCGATATTTCTGGTTTTCATGATAGTTTTCCTTTAAGTTCGTAAAGTGATGCTGCCGATCGATCTGTGGTCTGGTGGCCATTGGCCGATGGGTCAGCTTTTCAATCAAGTCCGTGTCTTTTTATGTTGGCCCGGGCTCTCTTAGGAGAGGTTGTTTGTCTGAAAGAGGCTTGTCGCCGCTCCGTAAGACGAAGTTTGCGCCTGGGAGACTTGATTTCAAACTACCATCCAGGAACAAGACTTTTTCCGAATAGGAAATAATTTAGTGTCGTGAATTGGAAGTTCGTTGAACAATTCTGCCGAGAATCGGCGCCATGCGGCGTCACCTCGGCGGCCCCACAACTCCTCGCGATACCACTCGGTATCCCTGCGGTTTGTTCCTTGCCTGACACCGATTTCGACAGAATTTTTTCTTCAACGCACTTCCAACTCACGACACTAGGCTATGGACTCTCTCGAACTGATTCAAACCTTTCGCGAAGTTGCCCAGCGCGGTAGCTTTTCTGCCGCTGCACGCGCACTCGACATGTCGCCTGCCAATGTGAGCAAGTACGTGGCCGCATTGGAGACCCGCTTTGGCGTGCGCCTGTTCAACCGCACCACACGCAAGGTCTCACTGACCGATGCGGGTCATCTGCTGCTACAGCGCTCAGGGCCCATGCTGGAGCTGGTGCAGATCACGACCGGTGAGCTGCACGACCGCGCCACTACGCCCAGTGGAAGGCTCACACTGACGGTGCCGCATCCCTTGCTGCAAACACAGTTACCTACCTTGCTGGCGCGCTTTCTGGTGCGCCACCCTGCTGTGTCGCTGGACCTTCGTGCCACCGACCGCGTGGTCGATCTGGCAGAGGAAGGCGTTGATATTGCGCTGCGCGTGGGACCTGTGCCCAATGCCAACCTGATTGTGCGCCGCCTCATGCCTATCGAGCGGGTCATCGTCGCCACGCCAGCTTACTGGGCCAAGTACGGCGAGCCCAAGCATCCACGCGATCTGTCGACACACCAGACACTGACCGTGGTGCGCTCAGGCGAAGTGCCTAACTGGGCCTTCATAGACAACGGAAAACGCTTTGATCTGCCGCTGGACCCGCACGTCGAAAGTTCCAGCCTGGCGCCTATGGTGACCTTGGCCATGCACGACCTGGGGGTGATCTACATCGCCCGTCTCACCGTGGCCGAGCAACTTGAAAAGGGTCAATTAAAGCCCGTACTGGAACGCTTCATTCCCCAGGACGTATGGCTGTATGCGGCTTATGCACAGCGGCGCAACAACAGCGCGGCGTTGACCGCGCTGCTGGCCTATCTGGAACAGGAGTTTCCCAGGCAGGAGACCAAACTGGGAGCGGTGGCAGCCAAGGAATGCTAGGGAGTCTCTGCAAAACCCCTCACGCCCGGATGGCTGCCCCCCGGATCACTGCCCTCGCGCGGTCTGCGACGTTGATTGAAGTGGAGGTATTCAACCCTCCGTCATTCCCGCGCAGACGGGAATCCAGGCCTCATCTCAACCCTGTCGCTGGATTCCCGCCTGCGCGGGAATGACGGAAACAAGAATCTCGGCTCCTTCGACAATCAACGAGCAGACACCCTGAAGCAAGCGCCATTCTCCCTAAGAGTCTGCGCCGCTAAAGCCCGCGAAACGTATTGACCCCTAAAGCGGTTCCATGGACCGCGAGGTGCGCACCGAGTTGAATGGCTTGCAGCATTTCAGCCCGAGACAGCCCTTGAGAAAGTCCCGTGACCACCATCTGCCGGGTGGCGTGCGGATTGAATGCCGTGAAGCAGGCGTGAAGCGCCAGTTGGACCAGGCTGCGCTCACCAGGTTCGAGGCCGCCCACGGGTCTGCCATGTTCTATAAAGTCCAGCAGCATGGCTGCATAGCCAGAGTCCATCCGCGCAACCGCTTGCAGGGCCAGCGCGTGTTCGGGGCCGAGTTGATCGATGCGCGCTTTCAGGTGCGCATCCAACTCCTCAAGTTCATCGGTTCCTGCCAGTTCGGCCAGGATGTCGGCGGCCTGGCAGGCGCTGACAGCGCCTTGTACGGCCACCAGATGCAGCACGTCAAAGATATCGGACTGAGTGGCGCCCACTTCCAGCGCCTTGCGCATGTGGGTTTCCAGGCCAGAGGCGAACAGATGCGATGATGATGTGTCCAGCGCGACATAGATCAGTTCCACCATGCGCGGCGAGAGCGGCCCCGTGCGCGCCGGGTACCCCGCATAGCGCGCGTATTGCTCCACGAAACCAGGGCTGACTTCAAGCATGGTTTCGGCCCACGGGCGCCAGTAACCACGCTCTGCGGTAAAGAACGCCTTGATTCGGGAGCGCTCTATGTCGGCCGCAGACTCAGGCACTTTTGTCATGCTTCTGACTGCGAAGCGCTGCCGCGGCACCTCAGAGTCTGTCCGGTCAGGTATTGGGCGGCTGGGCCGCAGACGTAGGCCAGCAGCGGGTGCAATTGCGATGGCTCAAGGTCTTCAGGCACTTCGACCGCATTGATGCGAAGCGCCAGACTGCCCCATTCGCACGCCAGGGTGGACACCAGCATGCGTGCGGCGGCCGCGTCGCCTGCGGCTTGCCAGCGGGCTGTAGAACGCGAGGGCAACAACACCGTGAGGCTGGCCTGCTGGTCATGGCGGCCCGCAAAACGCGTTGCCGCCAGATGCACGGCCTGCAAGAGTCCGCCCTCGGGCGCGGAGAGTGCCGAGACATCCAGGCAAGCTTCGTAGGCCGTGGTTCCCGTAGAGGCCTCGGCCCAGCTGTGCCATGGCCCGGCATGGTCACCCCGAACATCAAGCTTCACCGGCCCGTCCAGCGGCAACGTGTCAATCGTAGTGGGCGCGTAGGGGCGGCTTGCACCGGAAATCGAAGAGCCGCCATTGAGTGCCAGAATCTGCCCGCGAAGTGGCCGGGCACCTGCACTGGCGAGAAAGAACAAGGCGCGTGCCATTTCCGCCGGGGCAGCCATGCGCCCCAGGGGGATCTTGGCCACGGCACCTTCGGGAACCAGGCGGCCCGATTGAATCAGGCTCTCTACGAGTTCGGTACGCACAAAGCCAGGCGCCAATACTGTGACGCAGAGATCAGGTCGCGCTTGGGCCAAGGCCATGGTCTGCGCGATGAGACCGGCTTTGCTGGGGCTGTAGGCGCCCCGCCAGGGGATGGCAGCCAGCCCCGCGCCCGAGGAGACATTCACGACCCGGGCGCCAGGACGAAGAAGACCGGCACAGGCGTCCACCACGGCAGCCGGTGCCGTGAGGTTCAGCGCAAGCAGGCGCTGCAGTTGCTCTGGGGTCTGCTCAATCAAGGGCAGCGTGGACGGCTCCGTCATGCCTGCGTTGTTCAAGATAGCGTCCAGTGCGGGCGTACCCTCCGCGAGTGAGGCGATCTGCTGGCGGTCTGTCAGATCGATGACTCTTGGAAAATGCGTGACGCCGCCATGTGCAGGCAGGCTGCGCACCACCTTTTCCAAAGCCTGCGCATTGCGATCAACCAGTACACATTGCCAGCCGGCGCTGGCAAACAGGCGAGCGGTATCGCGGCCAATGCCGGACGCTGCGCCGGTAATCAAAACATTTTGCATCGATTGAATAAACGTGTAGGGTGATTGCAAAAAATTGTAGGACACGCCTACACCAAGGATTACCCATCATTTCGCGATAGAGTTTTACAAAATGAGAAGCAATGAGCTTTCTTAACTCGTTCAATATCGCCAGTTCAATTCGACACGAATTCATAACCCGCGAGCAACGCGTCCATCGCGATTGAGCACAAAGGCAAGCAGTGAACATTCAGCGTCTGGGAGAATTAAAAACCGCCTTGGGTGAGTGCCCGACCTGGTTTGAAGGGCAGCTTTGGATCATGGACTGCCGCGCTGGACTGGTGTTCGCGCTGAATCCCGATACGGGGGCAGTCGTCTCACGCTACGAAGCGCCTGCACCGCTAGGCTCGTTTGCGTTCAACGAGGACGGCAGCCTGATCATTGCCATGAAGGAGCACATCGCCGCCATGAGCCGGCCCAGCGGCGAGCTGCGCATGCTGGGACACATTGGCTGCTCTCATCCCAATTTGCGCCTGAACGACGGCAACGCTCTGCCCGACGGCAGTTTTTTGGTGGGGACCATGCACATTGCCCGTGAGCCGGGTGAAGAGCCTTTGGGCGGCCTGTATCGACTGGGCACTTCATTGCAGCTGAACAGGGTGGACACCGGCCTGGGCATCACCAACGGCCCTTGCGTGAGCCCCAACAATGGGCGCCTGTACGTGGCCGACAGCGCTGCGCATTGCATTTACTCTTACGCCATGGGTGCCGATGGCACCTTCTCGGACAAGCAGGTGTTTGTCAACACCGAGCCGTACAACTCCAGTCCGGACGGTTGCTGCTTCGACCGCGATGGCGGGCTTTGGACTGCGCTGGTACGTGCGGGCGCCCTGATTCGCTTCGACGAATCTGGCAAGCACACTCACCGGATTGAATTGCCAGTCAAGCACCCCACGGCATTGTGCTTCGGAGGTCCAGCCATGAGTGACATGTTCATCACCAGCATCAGTGACAGCGGACGCCTCAGCGCGTCCGGGCCTCTTGATGGAGGCCTACTCAAACTGAGTGGGCTGGGGTTTACTGGCATGGCCCGTCCCTCGTGCCGCCTTGCGCTTTGAATTGCATTCATGAACGCGCCAAACTCGCGTTGCCGTTTAGCGTCGTCAACTGGTCTTGGTCAGAAGCCGAGAGCTCTTGGCATGGGCCGTGAAGCGAAGCTCCGGCCCGGCCACATGCTCCGCCACAAAATCCAGAAATAGCCGGATCTTGGCCGGGACAATCGGCGTGTCAGAGATGGTGGCGAACATACCCTGGCCAAAGCTTGTGTTGGTGATGCGAAATTCCGGCAAGATGCGAATCAGGCGCCCATGAAGAATGTCGTCATGGACCGTGTAGTCATCCAGCAAGGCCAGACCCTCACCCAGGCGTGCCAATTCCAGAAGGGCAAACCCGCTGTTGCTGACATGCCGGGGCTTGAAGGCCATGGTTTTTTGCTGCTCGTCCTGCTTGAACAGCCAGGTGTATTCATCCCCGGGCCGGTAATAGGCCAGGCACTCATGCTCCAGAATGTCCTCTGGTTTGGAGAGCGGTGGCTTTCCCGACAGATAGGCAGGCGATGCCACCAGATGACGATGGCTCTGAAACAACATGCGGCGCTTGACCCCGGCCTCCACCGGCGGAGAAATACGAAAATCAATGTCGATCTGGCTGCGCCTCAGATCCGCTTGCGACTCTGCCAGTACCAGTTCGATATGGATGTCAGGGTAGAGTTTTCGGAAGTCGGCGATCAGTTGAGGCAGCACACCGAGCCCGAACATCACCCTCGAATGCACCCGCAAAAGGCCTTGCGGTGCATGGCTGATGGCCGTGATGTTGGTACGAAGCTCATTGATTTGAAAAAGAATGCCTTCCAGCTGCTGGGCGTACTCTTGGCCCGACTCGGTGAGCACCACCTGGCGGGTGGAACGCAGCAAGAGCTTGACGTTCAGGTCCTCCTCCAGCTCAGTGACCATCCGTGAAACTGCAGTTGCCGATATTCCAAACTGGCGAGCAGTCTCCGAAAAATTCTGAGTCTGGGATATGGATAGAAACAGCTCCATGGCGCGCAATCTATCCATGACTCCTCCAATTAACGCAGTTCTGAACTTCAATATTGGTGATAGTTAAATCCTCCTGGATCCATAAAATTTGCTGCATATCAAGGCAGCGCGTTTTTTTGGAGACAGTCAATGGACTTCGGCGTATTCATCCTGGCCCAGCAGCGGGGTTACCATCAAACCCCGCAACAAGTGATCTACAACTCGATCGAGCAGACGGTAGCCGCGGAACAAGCCGGCTTTACCAACGCCTGGTACGCAGAGCATCACTTTAACAACTATTCGCTTTCGCCCTCGCCGCTGATGATGGTGGCTCACATGGCAGGCAAGACCGAGCGCATCCGGCTGGGAACCGCAGTTTGCATCCTTCCGCTGTATCAGCCGGCGCGATTCCTGGCCGAGGTGGGGTTTGCCGATGTCGTCTCCAACGGCCGTCTGGACCTCGGCGTGGGCTCGGGCTATCAGGAGTTCGAATTTGAGCGCTTTGGCGTGAAAATTCAGGATGCCGCAGAGATCTACAACGAGTTCCTGGACATCATCCCCAAAGGCCTGACCCAGAAAATTGTTGAATACGACGGCAAGTTTCTCAAGATGCCGCCAAGCTCCGTCGCAGTACGTCCGCTGCAAAGCCCGATGCCACCCGTCTGGATCACATCAGGCAACCCCGTCGCGCTGGGCCGCGGCGTGCGCGAAGGCTACAACCTGTTCGTCACAGCACTGCTGGGCGGCAATCAGGCCATCACCGATCTGCGGGGGCGTCTGGAGAAAGTGGCCCAGGATAACGGTGCAGATCTTGACCGCGATGTGAAGTTCGGCTTCCTGCGCTGCGCCTATGCATCAGACAAGCCTTCTGAAATTGACGCATACCTGAACTGCGCACGCTTTCAGCGGCGCATTTCTGAAAGCCTGAAATACCGCCGCGCACAGTCCGACGACGGCTATATGGTCAAGGAAGTCCCTTCTGCAACCGATCCCACCATGGAGCAGCTGAAGGAGAACCTGCCTGTCGGTTCCGTCAACCAGGTGATAGACAAGTTGCTGGAGGAAATCAGCATCCTCAAGCCCAAGCACATCGCCATTCAGACTCAACTGGGCGATTTCGACCAAGCGGCCATGCTCAAGCAGATCGATCTCTGGGGCAGCACCATTATTCCAGCCGTTCAAAAAGAACTCAGCCGCAACAAGCAGACCGACACCGCCACCGCCGTTTGAAGAGCCCGAGCTCCCCCCGAATCTAGAAGTCAGTACTCAAAAGGAGACATGCATGAATAAAAGCCTGATCAAACGCCGCATCGTCGTGGCCAGCGCCCTGTTGGGCAGCTTGCTGTCCAGCGCGTTCGCCCCTGCCCTGGCACAAGGTGATAACTGGCCGTCCAAGCCGATTCGCCTGATAGTGCCGAGCGCACCTGGCGCTGGCGGAGACATTTTTGCCCGCTTGATCTCGATGCCACTGCAGAACATCCTCAAGCAGCCCATCATCATCGACAACAAACCCGGCGCCAACGGCATCATCGCTGCCGATCAGGCGGCCAAAGCCAGTGGGGACGGTTACACCTTATTGCTGGCTCCCTCATCGGCCATCCTGATCAACCCGGTCATTCAGGCCAAATTGCCCTATGACACTGAAAAAGACCTGATCCCTGTGGCTCAGGTCGGCGCGGCGGGCATTTTGTTGGTTGCCAACCCCAAGACAGGCTTCAAGAACCTGGCTGATATGGTGGCCTATGCCAAAGCCAACCCTGGCAAGCTCCCCTATTCTTCATGGGGCAACGGCTCGTCTGGCCACCTGGCGATGGAAGGCATCAAGGCGCGTTACGGCCTGGACATGCCTCATGTGCCCTACAAGAGCATTCCGCAAGAAGTCACCGACCTGATAGGCAACAACATCAGCGTGGGATTCGTTGATATTGCCTCGCCCATTCCGCACATTCGCGAAGGCCGCCTGACCGCTTTGGGCACGACGGGCTCGCAACGCTGGCCCGCCACACAAGATGTGCCACGCTTGACTGAGCAAGGCTTTACGTTCGATGCGGACGGCTGGTACGGAATTTTTGTACCGAAGGGCACACCTCAAGCCATCATTGACCGCCTGGCCACCGAGATTAACCGCATCCAGCAGAGTCCAGAAGTTCGGCCAAAGATCGAAGCGCAGAACATGATCGTTCCGCCCAACCGCACGGCCAAACAATTCGCCGACTCCATCAAAGCCGATGCGGTCATTTGGCAGGGACTGGCCAAGACCACGGATCTGCGAGACAAGTAATTCTTGCCCAGCCAGGTGTCCAAGCGTGGGCCCGCTCCAGAGCCCACGCTTGAAAACGAAGTGCGGGATACGCGGCCCATGCAATGAGCGCACCCGCCCTGCTGCCCCACTGCGCCAACAGGCGCACACACCCAGCCAATGGCTACCCTCATTTCGTGCACTGAGTCACTCCCAAAGGCGCGCCATGATCATCTCCCCCTCATTTGACAGCAACGCCCTGAACGGAAAAGTCGCCTTAGTCACCGGCGCATCCGGCGGCCTGGGCCTTGCCATGTGCCAGCAACTGCGCGCCATGGGCGCGCAGCTTGTGCAGTTGGACATAAGCTACCCGGCCACCCCATTGGAGGACGAAGGCAGCCTGTCTTTCCACTGCGACATTGGCAATCCCGATTCCGTCTCTGCGATGGGTGAGCAGGTACGCCAACGGTATGGCCGCTGTGACGTGCTGGTGAACAACGCCGGCATCAGCTCCGAAGCTGTTGGCTTGGAAAATTTGCCTATTGCGATCTGGGACCGGGTCTTTCAGGTCAACCTGCGCGGCGCGCTGCTTTGCGCTCAGGCCGTGGTCCCCATGATGTTCCAACAACAAGCGGGCAGCATCATCAATGTGGCGTCCATTGCGGCGCAAGTCGCCACCCGCGTAGGAGCCTATGGTCCTACCAAGGCTGCCCTGAAGGCGCTCACGAACCAGATGGCCGTCGAGTGGGGACCCCGCGGCATTCGCGCCAATTCAGTGAGCCCCGGCATGATCCGCACGCCCTTGTCTGAAGTTCATTACAGCGGTGATGCGGCAGCGGTCCGGACTGCGCGAATTCCGGCACGGCGCCTGGGACTGCCTTCTGACGTGGCAGGTGCGGTGGCCTTTTTGGCCAGCGACGCTTCCATCTATGTGAACGGTCAGGACATTGTGGTCGATGGAGGCTTCCTGAAAGCGGGCCTGGTCAATCTTTACAACGAGGCAGAGAAGGCAGGGGCCGCAGCCCCTGCGACCCCCTCATCCTAAGGCACACCATGCAATCACCCAAACGCCTTCAAAACGTCTTTGTCGTGGCCGAGCGGCCGGCTGAGCTGCACCACTTTTACGAGTCTGCTCTGGGACTGACAATCAAGTTTCGCGACAAGGACCGATGGATCCAGTATGGCGTGGGCAACACCAGTGTCGCCCTGGCCAGCCGTGAAGAGGCCGCACCGGCCAGCGCAGGTGTGGTCATGGTGTTCGAGGTGGAGGATTTTGCCGACGCATCGGAGCGCATCACAGCCGGAGGGGGAGAAGTTCTGGGCACACGCGACATGGGATCGCACGGTGCGGTGCTTTCGCTGCGCGATCCGGAGGGCAATATCGTTCAACTCTTCAAGCGCCAAGGGACGCCCACACCGTGACCCAACCAGCCTCACTCACGGAATCCATAGACCCGCACCGGTTCCGCCAGCTGCTGGGGTGCTTTCCGACCGGAGTGGCCATCATCACGACCAGTGGCAACGATGGCACCCCCCTGGGTCTGACCTGCAATTCGTTCAGTTCAGTTTCCCTGGAGCCGCCGCTGGTGCTGTTCAGCCTGCGCAATGCCAGCAGCTTGCTGCCGCGCTTCATGACGGCAGACGCTTTTGCCATCAATATTCTGTCTCAGAGCCAGGATCAGCTGTCCGGGCGCTTTGCGTCCAGCAAGATTGCCGACAAGTTTGAAGGGGTGAACTGGCGCCCCGGGCCACTGGGCACACCGCTGATTGACGGCTGCCTGGCCAGCTTCGAATGCCAGGTACACGCACGCCACGAAGCGGGAGACCATACGATCTTCATTGGTGAAGTCAAATACATGGGCGCCGACTCTGCCGATCATGCATTGGTGTTCTACAAAGGCGCCTACATGATGCTTGCGGAATCCCTTCGCAAGCTGGTGCTGGATGGCAAGCTCAATACCGCCGACATTGACGAGGCCTATCGCGCGCTCTACGGTACGCTTCTGAGGCTGGGTTGCGAGCGCGCCAGCGAGGAAGAGGTGGATGCCATCGAAGCCGCGGTCCATGAGATCGAGCAGCACCAGCACATTGATTCGCTCCCCAGACGGATTGACGCTACCGCCCGCTTCTTTTCTTCCATTGCACGGGCCGGCCACAACGAGGCGCTGACGCTCATGGCCCAAACCATGACATCCGTCCTGAGGGAGCGCATGACACATGTGCTGCCCACACCACCACGGCCCGACGTGTTTCCACTGAGAAGGAAAATCGTGGAATGCCTGCGGGCGCGTGACGTCGATGGGGCGACTGCTGCCCTCGACGAATTGATCACCAGCCTGCGCAAGGAAACCAGGACGCAGGGCAGCGAGGGCTCTGTACCGCTATAGGGTCAGGCCTCTGCGCCTGCCCATTCTGAAACACCAGGGCGTGTTAACCGGCCCTGGGGCGTGTCATCAATTAAACCCCCCACGCGCTGATTCGCCCTGAGGATGGATACGCGAAGGCAGGCGCAGGCCGTAGTGATCTACGGCCAAGGCTGCCGACAAAGTAGACGCCGCAGGGCGAGCCAGCCCGAAGGGTTGCCAAGCCAGGGGGCGCCATGCGTTGTTGTGGCTCGCTTGTGTACAGTAGTACACGGCGCTCGCCACGCCTAGCCTGGCACCCCCTGGCTTGGCAACGCGTGGGGGGTTTAATTGATGACACGCCCTAGGCCCAACGCTGTTCAGTTAAACCCAGTCCGTTCGCGCTGAGCCTGTCGAAGCGTCGCACCCGGCTTCGACAAGCTCAGCCCGAACGGGTATTTGTGTGCTTAAGTCAACAGCATTGGCCCTAGGCCAGATTCTGAGCAAAGAATGCGAGCGTGCGTTCACGCGCCAGCTTGGCGGCAGCGGCGTCATAGGATCCACGGTGATCGCAATTGAAACCATGGTCAGCAGCGTACAGATGCACCTCCACCTCTGGGTGCGCCTTCTTGAAGGCTTCCACGCTTTCCACCGAAATCCAGTGGTCGCGCTCACCGAAGTGCGCCAGCACAGGGACCTTGGGCTGACGAGCCACTTCTCCAGGGGTGGTCATACCACCACCGTAATAGGGCACAGCCGCGGACAAACCCGTCAAGGTGCAGGCGGCACGCCAGCTCAGCAGCCCACCCCAGCAATAACCGACGATACCGACCTTGCCTCCGCTTTGGCTGGCTGCGTAATCTATAGCCGCTTGAAGGTCCTGCAGCACGCCAGGTGCGGGCAGCGCCTCGACAGCTTGCTTGAGCTTGGAGCCGACCCCCATGTCAGCCTCGGTGTAGCCAAGTTCCACGCCTGACTGAACACGTTGAAAAGTGGCCGGGGCTATGGCCAGGTAGCCTTCAGCGGCGTAGCCATCGGTGACTTCACGAATATGCTGGTTGACGCCAAAGATCTCCTGGGTCACGACGATGGCGCCCCTGGGCTTGCCCGACGGCTCGGCGACGTAGGCGGGAATGAGAGTGCCGTCTGCGGCTTTCAAGTCAATGATCTGTCCCATCTATGTCTTTCTCCTGTATCAAATGCGGTTGATGCGCGGACGGTGATCGGTGAATCACCCTGAGTCGAGCGAGCGAGCAGTGTGCCTTTATTCGCGAGAGCGTACAACAGAAAGCCCTCCAGAGTTGCGCTCAATTGATGGAATCCCCCGCGCCCTCAGACCACCAGCTGGCGCTGCGTTCCCAGGCCTTGGATCGTCAACTCCATGACGTCGCCACGACGCAGGTACCGAGGAGGCTTCATTCCCATGCCTACGCCGGGAGGCGTTCCGGTGGCGATCACGTCGCCTGGCTCCAGGCGCATGTAGGTCGATATGTCGGCAACGATCTGGTCGACGTTAAAAATCATGGTTCGCGTATTACCCCTTTGCATGATTTCGCCATTGACACTCAAGCTCATATTCAGAGTAGTTGGGTCCGTCAACTCATCGCGACTTACCAACCATGGTCCAAGTGGTCCGAAGCTGTCATGGCTCTTGCCCTTGGTCCATTGAGTAGCCGAGTGTTTGAGTTGCCAGTCGCGTTCTGACACATCATTGACTATCAAGTAGCCAAAAATGTGCTCACGCGCCTGTGCCACGCTGATATTCGAGGCCTCCCGCCCAATCACAATGCCCAGCTCGACCTCCCAATCCAGAGACTGACTGTCAGGGGGCATTCGAACTTGGTCGTTCGGCCCTACTATGCAAGATGTGGCCTTGAAAAAGAGAATCGGCTTCTCAGGCACTGGCATGCCAGATTCCGCTGCGTGATCCGCGTAGTTCAAGCCAACTCCCAGGAATTTTCCAACACCAGCCACCGGAGAACCCAAGCGGGGAGAACCCGAGATCAGCGGCAACTCCCGCCAACCTTCAGCAGCACGCATGAGTGCACCCGAGGCCATGCCAGGTCCGTCGACGTCAGGTACGACACCAACCAAGGTGCGCAAGCTGCCATCGGGTGCCAGCAGGCCGGGTTGCTCCTGGCCAATCGGCCCGTAACGCAGGTATTTCATAAAAATCAGCTCCAGTTCAAAGGACGAATCAATCCAATTCTCAAACGGTCAATACGTATTCCGAGACCACGCCACGGCAGTCCATTTCAAACTCCAGATCCTTCACGGGCGGACGGTTGAAATGCCAGTCCACACCGTTGCGCACAATCCCTTGTGGCGCCATTTCCTGCAACATGACATGTTGGATCGGATGCACCGTATATAACTGCACCCCTGATGTGTCATCCCAAGTGAAGCCAAGCGCTTTCATTCGACGGCTCATCTCACCCAGTACCCAGCGACCCTTTTCAGATAAGCCTTCGGGGGAGATGTCTCCCAGACGCACGCAGTTGTCGCGGTAGTCTCCTTTACCTTCAAGGGCTTCGGCACTGCCAGCAATCACGAACGAGGGCACGGCGCCCGGATGCGCCACGGTATAGCTGAACGCATACAGCGAAGGCTCGGCGGGTTTATGAAATTCCGGGCAGACATTGCTGCGCGCCACCGGGTTGTCTCCGCCCTCTTCATAGATTCCCCAGGTTTTCAGAGTACCGATGTAGACATCATTGAAAGCACGAAAGCCCTCTTCTGTGAATGGCGCGGGCGAGCGTAGCTCACAGGCTGCGAATGCCGTTAACGGTCTGCCGTTTGCCTGGAGGTGAGCAGCGATACGTTCGAACCCCTCTTTGAGAGGCAATGGGCGTGAGAAGCGTGCGCGCTCCAGTCTGTACCCCAGGTCAGCGGCAACTCCGCATGAGTACTGGCGCACTCCGCGCACATATCGATAGTTGCCCGGATTGAAAGCGATGACCTCGGTCATGATGTAACTCCTTGGAAATGAGACGTGAAAGTCCGCCCCACCGGAAGTTCCGGTGAGTTCAGACAGGAAAATTCAAGCTAAGGGCAGCGCTAAAGTTCGATGCGCAAGGGCCGGAACCCTCAGGCGTAGGCGCTGCCCAGATAGGCCTCCCGGATAGCGGGATCCTTCAGCAAAGCGGCACTGTGGCCGTGGTGGGTGATTCGCCCGGTGTCCATCACGTAGGCGGTGTTCGACAGTTCAAGCGCGGTGACCACGTCTTGCTCGACAACTAGAAGAGAAAGTCCCTCTCGATTGAGCAGTTGCAGCGACTGCACCAACTGGTCTACCAACAAGGGCGACAACCCCAACGAGAGTTCATCGATCATCAGCAAACGGGGTGCGCTCATCAGACCTCGACCGATCGCGCACATCTGCTGCTCGCCACCTGACAAGGTACCGCCCGCTTGAGCGCGCCGCTCGAAGAGTTTGGGAAAGACGGTATACACCCGGTCCATGTCTCGCCGGATCGTGGTGCGATCAGCCTTGCGCGCGTAGGCGCCCATAAGCAAGTTGTCTTCCACGCTCATGGCACCGAACAGACGCCGTCCCTCCGGCACATGGGCGATTCCCAATACCAGCAGCGACGCTGGCGTTGCCCCTGCTTCCAGCCTGATGCCCTCCCAATGCAACTCGCCTGAGCGCAAAGCCACCAGGCCTGAAAGCACACGCATCAAGGTGGATTTACCAGCGCCATTGGACCCAATCAATGAGGTGATCTCACCCTGCTTCAATACAAGGTCCACGCCCCAGAGCACATTCACCTGACCATAGCCAGCCTGCGCCGCGCGCACCTCCAGCAACGTCGTCGTGTTCATCGCTGTTCTCCTTGCGCGAACTGCTGCGCCAACTTCGCATATTTCTGCCCGAGATAGGCCTCCACGACAAGAGGGTCGCGCACGACGTCATGGGGGAGGCCATCGGCAATCAATCGGCCGTTCTGAAGCACGACGACCCTCGAGCAGGTGTCTACCACGACCTTCATCAAATGCTCGATCACCACGATGGTCAGGCCTCGCTCCGCAAGGGTGCGAATCAACGTCATGGCCTGCTCAACTTCCGCTGTGTTGAGCCCCGCATTCACCTCGTCGAGAAAGAGAATTTTGGGTTTCATCGCCAACGCTTTGGCAAGCTCCAGACGCTTGCGCATCGCCAGAGTGAGGCTCGCCGCGGGACGATCGGATACGGACCCCAGTCCCACGAATTCCAGGTGTCCCTCTGCCGCTTTGCGCGCTCCTGCCACCGTGAGCCCGCTCTGAGAAAAAAGGGCCGCCGAGGCTACGTTGTCCAGTACGTTGAGCTCTGGGAAAGGCTGCACGATCTGGAAGGTGCGAGCCAAGCCCATGCGGGCAGCCTGGTACGGCTTGCGCGAGGTGATGTCCTCACCTTGAAACATGACCCGACCACCGCTGGCGCGATGCACCCCCGTGATCACATTGATCAATGTAGTCTTGCCAGCGCCGTTGGGACCGATAAGTCCCAGCACTTCCCCCTTGTGCAGACGCAGCGATACGTCTTGAAGTGCTTGCAGACCACCAAAACGCCTGGACACTGACTCAAGTGCGAGCACCTCAGTCATGAGAAGCTCCCGAAGCACGGCGCGCCAGACGACGCGGCAAGGAGACCAGGCCATGTGGCAGGAAAAGCAGCAGCAGGACCACCAGGACTCCCAACGCCGCTGAATGCATCTCCAGCATGTTGCGCCACAGTGTCTCCTCCAACCCTAGAAAAACCAATGCACCAGCCACAGCGCCGCTAACCGAACCCAGGCCTCCAAGCAGCGCCATGACGATAGGTTTGACCGACAACAGCACATCGAACACGTCTGCCGGTTCAATGTAGTTCACCCAGGCTGCATACACCGCGCCAGCCGCACCCACAAAGATAGCCGAGAAGCCAAACGCGAGGCTCTTGTAAAGCGTGGCGTTCACGCCGATCATGTCAGCTGCGGCCTCATTCTGGCGAATACAAGCGAGGCCAAAACCCAGCTTGGAGCGCTCGATCCAGCGTGCCATCAGGAAGCACAGCAAAAGCAGTGCCCACATGAACCAGTAGAAGAGCGAAGCCGTCGCGGCGATGCTGCCACCGGAGCTCATGGGGACATTCAAACCCATTCCGCCACCCGTGAGCTCAGTCGAAGAGTTCGCGAGCTCGCGCAACACTTCCACAACAGCCAGGCTACCAATCGCGAAATAGTGACCTTTCAAACGCAGCAATACGGAGCCCAACGAGAGCGCGAGCACAAAAGCAAGTAAAGCTGCACAAAGCACCGCCAGTGAAAGCGGCCACCCGCGAGCCACCAGAATGCCGCCTGTGTACGCTCCAAGACCAAAGAAGGCCGCCGTAGCGAACGACGGATAGCCAGTAAACCCACCCACAATGGTCCACGACACTGCCAATACCGAATACATGGCAGCCAGAGTGCCCAACCGCATCAGATAGGCGCTGTCTGTCCAGGGCAGCATCGCGGCCACGACGATCAAGCCGAGCATCAGGAAATACGCGTTCAGCTTCATTCGAACCCCCGCTTGCCCAACAGACCATGGGGCCGTACCAGCAAAAAGACGATCAACACAGCGAATGACAGGGTCGTCCCATGCTCAGGGCCCAGCGCCAGTGCGCCGAAGCTTTCAAGCAAGCCCAGGAACAGGCCTCCCGCCACGGCGCCAGGGACGCTGCCCAGGCCCCCCAGCACACACACCGCGAAAGCCTTGCCCAGATAGGAAGAGGACGTCAGCGGGGAAATTGGAAAGATCATGGCGAGCAGAACACCCGCACAGCCCGCCATGGCCGCTCCCAGACCGAACGCAGAGGCATAGACGGAATTGACGTTCACGCCCATCAAGCGAGCTGCATCACGGTCCAGCCGTACCGCGATGATGGCGCGCCCGATGCGAGTGTGGCGCAGCAGCAGATAAAGCAGCCCGGTCAATGCCAGCGCCAGCACCATCACCAGTGCCCGGTCAACCGGCAGGACCAGTGGCCCCAATTGCCATACGCCCAATGGGGGATCGAGAATCAGCTTGCGAAAGTCTGCAGTAAAGACCTTGATCATGCTGTTGCTGAGGATCAGGTCTATGCCGAAGGTCATGGTCAGCGTAACCAGCACCGGTGCAGCGATCACGCGGTTGAGCAAACCGCGCTGAAGTCCATAGCCCAGCACAAAGAAAATGGGCGCAGCAGCGATCAACACGTACCAGGGATCCAGGCCCAGGGCGTTATAGGCCAACCAGGCCAGGTACGACCCCAGCACAATGAAGGAGCCGTGCATCAGGTTGATGACGTTGAGTACTCCCCACACGAGCGAGAATCCCGCAGCAATGGCCGCATACAGGCAGCCCAGCACGACGGCATTCAACAAGACCTGTGCAATCAGCATGCAGCCGCTCCCTGAGCAAGAGTTTCCATTGGTCGGGACACCGAGGCTTGTGAGCGACCCTGTTGAACCATTACTTCACGCCCATTTGGAATTCACCTTGCTTGGCCTCGGCGGGAAAAACGATCACGGGTTTTCCTTTCTGGATCTGGAACACGGGTGGCTGCAATGAGTTGATCTGGCCTGTAGGCCCAAATCGAACGGGGCCCCAGAAGGTCATGACATCGAGAGCAGCGAGTGCATCGCGCACCTTGGCTGGATCAAGCGTGCCGGCCTTTTCGATGGCCATCTGGAAAAGCGCACCGGCCACTGATGCTGACGCCTGGGCATAGTCCGGTGTCGATTTGTACTTGGCCTCGAAAGCCTTGACGTAGTTTTCGGTGCTGCCAAATATGTCCGTGCCCTTATAACGAAGAGCTGGGTGCCACCATGAGGCACTGCTGATGTTTTCTGCGCCCTGACCCGCCGCATCAATGAACTCCTTGTACGCGGGCGCGGCAATCATCGTCACAACCTCAGCCGTGATGCGTTGGTCAGCCATTTGCTTGCGCAGAAGTACCAGATCGTTGATATAACCCGTCATGAAGATCCACTGCGGGTTTTGCGCCTTGACCTGCGCCAGAGCGGCCGAGTGGTCCATGGTGTTGATGGCGTACTTCTCGGAGAAGACCACGTTGAAACCCCGGCTCTTTGCGGACTTCTCCATCTCCTGGGCGATAGACAGAGGGAACAGGTCGTTGCGCGCCAAAATAGCCACCTTGGAATTAGGCGGCAACTTGGTCTTCACGATATCCGCGAGGGGGTTGGTGAGTGTGCTGTTCGGTGTGAAAGTCCCGAACAGGTACTTGTAGCCCTGGTCATAAACCTGCTCGGACGAAGCCGCCGCCGCGATGCTCGGGCGGCCGTAGCGCTCGGTCACTGTACTGGCCGCCTTGGCTGCACCCGAGCCGAAAGCGCCAAAGAGAAAGTCGACTTTATCCTGAGTGATCTGGCGTTCGGCGGTCTGCACAGCGCGAGGCGTATTGGACTGGTAATCGGAGTAGACGATCTCGACGCGGTACTTCTTGCCCCCGACATTGATGCCACCCTTCTTGTTCGACTCTTCAGCCCACAGGTCGTAGCCCTGGCGTTGTTTGAGTGCCTCGGGCGCCAATGCGCCGGTCAGAGGCAGTGGTGCCCCGAAACGGACCACATCCTGAGCCATCGCACTCAGCCCTGCTCCGAAGGCTGCTAGCCCCAGACCGCACACGATGGCGTTGGTACGCAACACACGAAAGATGCCGAATTTCATACGCGTATCTCCTAAAGGGGGAACACAGCTACAAAGACTGTGGGCCACTCTAGCAAACAGACCGTCGCTTGAACCCCTGTTGAATGCGAACTCGTGCATCGCAAAAATAGAACACACACCAGTTCACACGATAAATTGGGACTAGGTGAATCCTCGGATGCACTGCGTAGAAGATGGAACGAAACTTGCAGGCGAACTCCTGAACGTGTTTTATCTTCGCTACATGCTCCAACCCGTCTCTCTCCAGTATTTCGAAGCGGTCGCGCGCAACGGGTCGATTCGGCAGGCTTGCGACAAGCTTTTTGTCGCTCCCAGTGCCGTAAGCCGGCAGATCGTCAACCTTGAAAAGGAGCTGAGCGCGGAGCTCTTCGAGCGCACCCCGCATGGAATGGCACTGACGGCCGCAGGCGAAGTGCTGCTGCGTTATGTCGATTCAATCAACGGGCATCTCCAATGCGCTCGCTCCGAGATCGAGGACCTCAGCACACTGGCACAAGGGACGGTGCGCATCGCGGCGACGGAGGGCACGATTTTTGATTTCTTACCGGCCAAGGTAGCCAGCTTCATCAAACAGCACCCCGGTATTCAATTCAAGGTCAATACCCTTGGGACGCACCAGATCACTGAACAGGTGGTGACTGATGCAGCGGAAATCGGGTTGGTATTTGGCGTATCGAGCCGGGACGATTTGATTCTCCGTGGTCGCGTGTCGAACTCCATGCGAGTGATCATGCGGCCGGGGCATCCGCTGGCCGGTCGCGATTCATTGGCGATGACGGACCTTGTGGGAGTGCCCATGGCATTGCCCGACCGCACCTTTGGCATCAGACGCCTGGTGGAGCGGGCAGCTCAGGCCGCCAAGGTGCCTCTGAAGATTCAGCACGAATCCAACTCGCTGCATTTCATCAAGTCATTGGTGCAGAACTGCGACGTCGTGGGCTTTATGCCGCGCATCACTTTCGCACGAGAAGAGGTTGCGGGCTCTATCGTATCGGCGGAGTTGCGAGACCCGGTATGCGAGCAAGCCACCGTGGACATTGTTACGGCTCGGGGGCATAAGCTGTCAACCGCCGCCCGCAGCTTTTTACGCCACCTCGCCAGCGAAGAGATGTTTTGAAGCTGCGCTGAGCACCCGCCGAGCGCCTCCCTCGCGATCATCATCACGCTGGGTTGGGCGTGCCCTGGCAAGCGTTGCATGAATGTCTGGTTGCGCTCGCGTGTCAGTCAACACGACTTGGTCCAAACGGCTTCAGCTCAGGCTGGTTGATGAACTTCAGGGATCAGCGACACTCAGGGTATTGGTCACTTCAGATCGCAGTCACCGCCTGTTTCAAGCTGTCCTTCAAAGCGCTTTCCAATGGCTCTATGGAAGGTGCGATGGACTTGTAGAAAATCACATCAGATCTTGCAGGAATAAGGACATGGAAAAAGTATTGCTGATCACTGGCGCCAGCCGAGGAATCGGCGCTGCCACGGCAAAGATGGCCGCACACGAGGGTTGGACCGTCGCTGTCAACTACGCTGCCAACTCGCTCGCGGCAGACGAAGTGGTACGCTCCATTCGCGCCGCGGGAGGCCATGCCATCGCCGTTCGCGCAGATGTGGCCGATGAAGCGCAGGTGATGGCCATGTTCCAGCATATTGACGCCAAGTTGGGACCCTTGAAAGGCCTGGTCAACAATGCCGGCGTGGTGGATGTTTCCCAGCCTGTCTCCGAACAAACGGTGCAACGCTGGAGGCGAATGTTCGAGGTCAATGTCATTGGCTCCATGCTCTGCGCCCGTGAAGCGGTGCGACGCATGAGCACGCAGTATGGTGGCGCGGGCGGGAGCATCGTGAATGTCTCCAGCGCAGCGGCGCGCCTGGGGTCTCCAAACGAATATGTCGATTACGCAGCCAGCAAAGCAGCCATAGACACCTTTACCATTGGCCTTGCCAAAGAAACTGCTGGCGGCGGCATACGCGTCAACGCCGTGCGTCCAGGCTTGATTGATACCGAAATCCACGCCAGCGGCGGCAAGCCCAACCGCGTGGAAGATCTCAAACACCAGATTCCCATGAAGCGTGGCGGCACCGCCGAGGAAGTAGCACAAACCATCGTCTGGCTGCTCTCGGATGCGGCCAGCTACACCACCATGTCACTTATTGATGTTTCAGGAGCCCGTTGAACACCATGTCCACTCAAGCACAAAGCCAAATCAAGTATTTCTGGGAAGACCTGCCCGTGGGCAAAACGCTGGATATCGGCAGCATCACCGTCGACCACGACGAGGTCATTGCCTTCGCCACCAAGTATGACCCCCAACCTTTTCACCTCAATGAAGAGGCCGCCGCCAAATCGATGTTCGGCAAGCTCAGCGCATCGGGCTGGCATACCTGCGCGATGGCCATGGGCCTGATGGTGCGCGGCTTCCTTCACGAGTCATCGAGCCTGGGTTCACCCGGACTGGAAGCCGTGAAATGGCTCAAGCCCGTGTACCCTGGCGACACGCTGACGCTGAAACAACGCATCGTTGAAGCGCGTCCCATGAAATCTCGCCCGGATGTGGGCTTGACGCGTACTCTGTGGGAAATGTTCAACCAGCACGGCGACCAAGTCCTGATGATGGACGGCTACGGTATGTTCCGGCGCCGTACCCCGGCCGGTTCCGACGAACCTAAAGCGAGTGAGTGACATGACTTCATACACCGGCGCCCTGCGCCCTGGATCATTTAAGCTGGCTCGACTGACATGGACCACTCCCGTAGCCGCGCTCTTCATGAATGCGGCCATGGCGGCCCCATCCACACCAGCCCAGGCGAACCTGTCTCCAGGTGCGGCCAGTGAAACGACGCTCGCCTGGCAGCAGTGCGCCGGCAAGGCGGACAGTGAACGCCTGGCCTGCTTTGATGAATGGGCGGCCAGTCAGCAGAAGCTCATGCAAGCCTTGGACGAAAGAGCGCGTTCGGTGGCGGAATCACCCAACGCGCAACCCACGCCTGCGGGAGCCAGCACATCCCTGCGCCAGGACGTTACCCGGGCACTGGCCACTACCCAGCCCAACGCACCAGAGTCTGGCTCCCCCACCGCATCGACAGGGATTGTCGGCGTTGGGCTGGAACAGGGTTGCCGCGATCGTCAGTTCTCCGAGACCTCCCGCTTCTGGGAGTTGGAGTCAGGCTCTAGTTGCCCTACGTTTGGCTTGCGCGCATTCCACCCCACCACTGTGACCGTGTCCGCAGGCAATGGGATCAACACGCAACCCACCTCGCCCAATCCTGCCAATACGGCGACCACCCCGATCGACTACAGCAAGCGTGAATTGAGTTTGTCGCTCTCCGTGAGGACCAAGCTGGCCAGCGGCATGCTGACCCCGGAAGGTAGCACCTTGCGCGACTCGCTCTGGGTGGCCTACACCCAAAAGTCGAATTGGCAGGTGTTCAACAGCGGCCTGTCCCGCCCCTTTCGCAACACGGATCACCAGCCTGAACTGATCTACATCTATCCCACCACCGCCAAGCTGCCGGGCGGCTGGGTTTGGCGTTACACGGGCTTGGGTGTGGTCCATCAATCCAACGGCCAGAGCGACCCGCTTTCGCGCAGCTGGAACCGGGCCTATCTCATGACCGGGATTGAGAAAGACAATACCTGGGCCATGCAATTGCGCCTATGGAAGCGATTGTCTGAATCCGCTGAAAAGGACAACAACCCCGACATCACGCGCTTTCTGGGCCACGGTGATCTGAGCTTACGCTGGAACGTCAATGCGCAGAACAGCCTGCGACTGACCTACACCGGTTTCAACAGCCGCGGCTCCAGCAAGCTCGAATGGACCCGATCACTGGGCGATGGCCTGGGCAATAGCTTCTCTGGCTTGAAGCTGTACACCTCGATCTTCCACGGTTATGGAGACACTCTGCTCGACTACAACTTCAAACGAACGGTGTTCAATATCGGTCTGAGCTTGTCGGACTTCTAAAACTGATGTCACCGCAGCTGAGAACGTGCGGACGTTCTCAGCTGAGCTCCTTCAACGCGCGAAGGCTATAAGAACGTCAACGGCAGAATACTTCAGGGCCTGGCAGCAGGAGCCACCGGCCGTGCCCCCTGTGGGACGGGCAGCTCAGCCAGCCATGCAACGATCTGGCGCGCCAGGTCATCCGTTGCATCCGTCAAAGCCTTTACGCCCCCAGGCGCATCATTGCTGGCGGCCGGCTGGCGAGCCGTGAACGTGCGCTGACCCAACAGGCGTTCACCCCGAGTCAGCGGCGCGACCACAGTTGCACGCATGCGTACCAGACCAAAACTGGCTCCGGGCGAGTCAAACACCTGGCTGAATTCTTCCAGATCCACTCTCAACTCGAGGGCGGCCAGACTTTCACCCACGTTCACCACAGGCCGCTGAGCCGCCAGTGTTTCTCGCAGGCGCTGGGAAACCAACTGCGCCGGGGACATGCTCCACCGAGCCAAGGCATAGGGCTGCGGCTGCTGACCAGAGCCTGCGTACAGGAGCCGGTAGTTCACAGCCAAGCCTTCGAGCGGTGCCGGGGCCGCAACCTGCGCCAACGCCAAAGGGGCGCCAGCGGGGCCGCTGGACGCCGCCGGCAAGCCGGGCCCAAAGTCATACACCATGGGGCGCTGTGGCTTGTCGGGCAAAGGAAGGCTTCCGCAGCCGGTCAACACTGCGATCCCGGCAGCAACGGCGGCAACTCTCATGCCGGTTGAGCAAAAAGCTATTAATTTCATAGTGAGCTCAAGGTTGAGAAGACCCAGCAGGCGCAGAGAATCCAGGCTCGCCCGGCCCCGGAGGAATAGCGCCGTTGCCATACAGCAGGGATTGAGGGTTATCGTTCAAAGAGTTGGCTACCCGGTCAAGCCTGCGAATCGTTCGGCTGACATCGTCGGTCAGGCCTTGAATGCGCGGCAAGGTTGTGCCGCTCACCGTGCTGGCACTTTCGCTCAGGCGATCCAACACACCGCCAGGTGCGGTCAACATGTCCAGACCGGGTTTGAGCTCCTTGGTGACGGCGGTGACGTTGCCCATCGCTTCGCCCGTCTTGGTGGCCGCATCCTGCATGGTCTTGAGTGAAGAGGTAGCTTGCGTGATCAGAGCAGGAATATTGTTATTGCCCCTGCCCAACTGGGCCTCTATCGTTTTGTCTGTGTTGGCGGCCAGCTGATTGATACTTTTGGCAGCCGCACCCACTTCGTTCAGTGCAGTATTGAGGGCGGCCTGGTTTTCCGGACCAAGCACCTGGTTGATGCGCTCCACGGTCTGATCAAACTTGGAGACCAGCAAGGCCGCGCTGTCTTGCAGCTGCCCAAGCAGGCTCGGTTTCAGCGGGATCCGTGGCGGCTCTCCGTTCTCGGATGTGGGAGGCTCACTGGATTCCCCGGTGTCATCAAGTTGCACGTAGGACAGTCCGGTCACGCCCTGGTAGGCCAGCGTGGCGAAGGTCGACTTGGTCACAGGCGTGTCGTGGTTGATGGCAATACGCACCAGGACGTTGCCCCGTACTGCGGAATCAAAGCTGATGTCCGTTACCTTGCCAATCGCCACGCCTTTAAAGCGCACTGCCGCCTGAGGCTGCAGGCCGCTGACCGCTTCACTGGTCGTCATCTCATAAACGTCTGTGTTGGTCACATCGCGCATCAGCCACATGCCCAGGCCGACCAGCAACGCAGCCACCACCAGCACGAAAACGCCGGCTGCAAGGGCGTGTGATTTGTTTTCCATGAGCTTATTGTCCTTTCGCTAGCTCGTTCCGGGGCGCGGCAGTTTTACGGTCGCGCAGCATTTCCATTGCGCGCAAGCCTCGTTCGCCCAGGAAGAAATGATGAATGAAGGGATGATCGAAAGCGAGCACCTCCTCCACAGAGGCAGCGATGATGACGCGCTGTTCGGCCAGCACCGCCACCCGTGTCGATAACGCAAAAAGTGTGTCCAGATCGTGTGTGACCATCACCACGGTCAAGCCCAGTTCCTGGTGCAACGACTGCAAGAGGTCGCAGAAGGCATCAGAGCTGTCGGGATCGAGCCCGGCCGTGGGTTCGTCAAGCATCAGCAGCGGCGGGTCCATGACCAGCGCACGTGCCAGGGCTACCCGCTTGATCATGCCCCCTGAAAGCTCCGCTGGCATCTTGTGCGCGTCGGTCGGCTTCAATCCGACCATTTGCAGCTTCAGCAGGGCGGCTTCGCGAACCAACTCTTCTGGCAGCGCCTTGGCTTCACGCAAAGGAAACGCAATGTTGTCAAGCACATTGAACGCCGAAAACAAAGCGCCCTGCTGAAACAGCATGCCGACGCGCGCGGCGGCGCCCGGCCCCGCCAGTTCAGCCACCGGACGGCCCAGCACCGTCACCGTGCCTTTAGCGGGCGTGTTAAGTCCCAACATCTGACGCAGCAAAACCGTCTTGCCCGTGCCGGAGCCGCCTACAAGCGTCAGCACTTCACCCCGATTCACGGTGAGATCCAGGTCTTTGTGAACAACTACTTGCCCACCACCTGGAATCGGAAACGCGCTCCACAGGCCACGCACCTCGATCACGGACTCAAGCTGGGTGAGACCTTTTTCGGAAACCAGGGTGTCTGGGGCCATCACATGCCCACCTTCTTGAACAGCACGGCAAACAGCGCATCGATGAGGATCACCGCGGTAATGGATGCCACCACCGAGGCCGTCGTCCCCTGCCCCAGGCTTTCCGTGTTGGGCTTCACGCGCAGGCCGTAATGGCATCCGATGAGCGCGATAGAAACTCCGAAAACCAATGCTTTGGCAGAGGCCAGCGTCAGGTTGGCAATAGGTACAGCCTTGGGCAGAGCCTCAAAGAAGAAGCTGGGTGTAATGCCCAGTGTGATGTCTGCCGCCAGCATTCCCCCGAGCAGTGCTGCCATGGATGTCCATACGCTGATCAATGGCATCACAATGGCCAATGCCAACGCACGGGGCAGCACCAGCCGAAACCCGGCGGGAATGCCCAGCACACGCATCGCATCCAACTCTTCCGTGACGCGCATCACCCCGATCTGTGCTGTGATGGCAGAGCCGGAACGGCCAGCGATCAACACCGCCGCCAATAGCGGCCCCAGCTCCCGGATGAGGGCCAATCCTAGAATATTGACTATGAACGCTTCTGCGCCGAACTGGCGCAGAATCTGACTCATCAGATAGGCCAGCACGACACCAATCAAAAATCCTACCAACGCCGTGATGGGCAGGGCCTGAGCGCCAATTCTAAAAAGGTGACCGGAAAAATCACGCCAGGGGCCTTTGTGAGGTGCGGCCACCAGACGCAGGATATCCAGCAGTAACTGACCCATGAGCACGACGAAGTCGCGCATCTGCGCGAGGGCGGACTCCACTCCCAGACCGAATTCATCCACGCGTTGGCTAAAGCTGCGACGGCCAGACGCGGCCGGCACGAACGGGTAGGAGGCCACCCGCTCCAGCAAAGCGCGCTGGCTTGGATTGGCCTCCATATGGGTGGGCCACTGTCTACCCCAATGATTCCAAAGGGTCAGCGCTCCCAGATGATCGAGCGCACCCACCTGCCGCAGGTCCCAGTCCTGACCGCCCTTGAGTCCCGCCAGATGGGACTTCACCATCCGCCAGACGCTGGCAGAAGCCAGTTGCGCGGCCGTCCAGTCTCCCCCGAGTAAGACGATCGTCCGACCCGAGGACTGCTCTTCCTGGCGCAAACTAGGCGTAATGTCGTCCATAGGCTTTAACAGGCGTGCTGGAGGGCGCGAGCAGGAGCGCAGGAGCCATTCGGCGAAAGCGCATGCGATGTGAGCATTCTCACTCTAGCGCCCGCGCAATGGCATGCACAACGCGTGCCAGTGCTGGGGTCGATACTTAAGAAGACTTGCAAGCTCATGCAAATGGGAAAAAGGGAGGGAAAGGGGACAAAAGGGCAGATAGGAAATAAAGGAAAAGAAAAGCAAATATCGGAAACCACCAGCAACCGCTGGCATGTAACTTCGGCAGGATGGTTCTCGCCGCGCCGGGATGATAGGGCGAATGGTAACGCTTGAACTGAATACCCTTATGTCGGACAAGGCCCCGGAGGAAGCGGAAAAGAGAGTAATTTACGCTGCAATAGTGCACCGGTTGGTTACGTTTCTTTCCTCTTGTGCGCACCTGTAGCACGATGTGCCGTTAGCATTGACCGGTTGTCACAAGGAATAAAGCATGGCACTTCAAGGACCTTTTTTCGGTAAGCGCGACTCTGAGCCGCTGAACCCCCGTAGCCCCGCCAGCAACTCGCTTGGCGGCACAAGTTCTCTGGGCTCTGCCAGCGGTGTTTCCGCTGCTCAACCATTTTCCGCTTCTGCCACCAACGCTCCAGCCGCGGCGGCGACAGCAGCCCCTGCGGCCGAAAGCGGCGCCAAGCTGACTGTTGGACCGAATATCAAGCTCAAAGGCGTCGAAATCACCGATTGCGACACCCTGGTGGTAGAAGGCACCGTCGAAGCCACCATGAATTCGCGCGTGATTCAGATCGCCGAACAAGGCGCATTCAAGGGTTCGGCAGAGATTGACGTGGCAGAAGTGCGCGGCGTGTTCGACGGAAACCTCGTGGTTCGCCAAAAATTGGTGATTTTTGCCACCGGCAAAGTGACCGGCAAGATCCGCTATGGCAAGATCGTGATCGAAGAAGGAGGCCAGTTGTCCGGTGAAATCACGTTCGGTACATCAGATGTTGACAGCGCTTCATCCGGCAAAGGTTCTGCCGGTGCCAGCGGAGCCAAGGGCGAACAGGTGTCTGTTCCAGCCTGATCCTTGCGCAATGGGCGTGCCGACGGGCACGCAGTTTCCAAGGGCCGCATGCGCGGCCCTTTCTCTTGCTCTGGCGCTGGCCGCGACGGGTTGCGCAAGTGATGCGCACATCGAACGAGGGGAAGTGCGAGGCCAGGAATTCGGTGGTGCGGAACTGCTGCAGAGTGAGGGCAATCGCGTCGCCAATGCGGGTATGCGCGCCAATCATCAAAGCCTCATGCTGCTGGCAGACAAGCTTTACCGGCGAAACCCTGCGGAATGGCGTAAGTCCGCAGCCTCGCGCGAAGCCGCTCTGGCGCAACTGGATGCCGCTATTCAGTCCCAGCAAGCCTGGCTGCCGTTAGCTGGCAAGCGTGACGTAGCCGCGCTTTCGTCTGCGCTGACGCCGGAATTCCAGGGTGATCGCGTAGCCGCTTTCATCTTCGCCTGCTCGGACACCATCATCACTTCGCACGGTGGCAAGCGAGAGTTTTATTATCTGGACTCCGTGGATCCGCAACATATCTATAACGCAGCCCGCAATATGGAGACGGCCCTCTGGATCCTGAACACCCGCCGCGACGCGCGAGGCCAGCCCTTGCTGCTTGCCAACGAATTGACCCCCGACAGCCATAACTTGAGCTTCGAGCGGGAATTCGGCAAGATCATCGGCCGACTCGATATGCTCGCGACCTATACAACGGAGCGTTATCGGCGAGCCGCCATCGGGTATGTGCAGGGCATCGTGGCAGCGCCATTGCTGGCCTTCCTGCCCGTGAAATAGCCCTCGGGAGCCTCAGCAAAACCCCTCACGTCCCGGGCGCTTACGCCCAACTGAACATCTGAGTGATCCACTCGGTCCAGCTTGGAGGCTCCGCCTCTGGCGAGGGCGCCCCTTTAAGAACGATGACTTCAAAGTTTCGGTCGACACCGGGCAGATCCAGATCTTTCTAACGCTGATGGCTGGCACAGGATGGAGCTGATGAGGCAGCGCAGCGGAAACACCGCTGTTTTGTAGCACCTGGAGGTGGCATTGGAGAAATGCTTTGAAATGAACCGTAGACAAAAAAGGCCATCGGCAGATAGCCCTTCATGAGTAACGGGAAAACCCTTAGAGTTCTACCCAAGCCCCTGAAAAGTCTCTCGGCAGGCCCATTGCCAACCACGTCCACCATCAGTTAGGAGAACTTCATGAAGCCCGAAATGCCCTATACGCCCCCTGCGATCTGGTCCTGGAAGAAGTCCAGTGAAGGGCGGTTTGCCAACATCAATCGCCCTGTGGCGGGCGCCACGCATGACAAGGCTCTGCCGGTAGGGAAGCACCCCCTGCAGCTGTACTCCCTGGGCACGCCCAATGGAATCAAGGTGACAGTGATGCTGGAGGAGTTGCTCGAGCTTGGCCATCACGGTGCTGAATACGACGCATGGCTGATCCGCATCAACGAAGGAGATCAGTTCGGCAGTGGCTTCGTGGCCATCAACCCGAACTCCAAGATCCCTGCGTTGCTTGATCGCAGCGGTCCGCAGCCCCAGCGGGTTTTCGAGTCAGGCGCTATCTTGATGTACCTGGCCCAGAAGTTTGGCGACGCATTCCTTCCTTCGGACCCCGCCACGCGAGCCGAATGCCTCTCATGGTTGTTTTGGCAGATGGGCAGCGCGCCCTTCCTGGGTGGCGGATTTGGTCACTTTTACGCCTATGCGCCGCTAAAAATCGAGTACGCCATCGACCGTTACGCCATGGAAGTCAAGCGTCAACTCGATGTGCTGGACCGGCGCCTTGCCCAAAGCCGCTACCTGGCGGGTGACGAATATTCGATTGCAGACATCGCGGTGTGGCCCTGGTACGGCGCGCTGGTGAAAGGACAACTCTACGAAGCGGGCGAGTTTCTGCAGGTGCAGCAATACACCCATGTCCTGCGATGGGCCAATGAAATAGCCGATCGGCCTGCTGTAGCGCGCGGTCGCATGGTCAATCGCACATCGGGTCCGGCCTCAAGCCAGTTGCATGAACGCCATGATGCGTCGGATTTTCTGAACCGCACACAAGACAAGCTGTGATCAACCTCTGATGACCACCGCCTGGACTTGAGTCCACTCGCGACCGTGGGGAATCCTCTCAAAAACCCCTCACGGCTTGGAGTCAACTCATGGAAAGGCAGTGAATTCCTGGAGTGTGTTGACACGCCCCAACGCGAGTCAGCGTGTGGGGGTTTTAATTGATGACACGCCTTAGTAGGAGCTGCGCAGAGCAACCACTTCCATATTTCGCGGAATTTCGCCGGAGCGGCTTCCTTTCGCATAGTCAAGCGCCGCCAGGAATTCGCCCCACATCAATACCGGGGCCAGCAAGCTGGTAACTACGGTTTCTTCGCCGCTCGACGACAAGTGTGTCGATGCGCCTTGCTGCAGAGTGCCCAGCAATGGATCATCAACAAGCTCTATTGGATGCAAGGCACGCTGCTCATAAGCACCTTCGGTCCCTTTAGTCGCGGACATAGCCTGTCTGGCGTTGATTTTCAACGAGTTCACTTGTTTTTCGAGCTGAGAACGCTCTGGCTTCAACTGCGCCCAAAGATCTCGCATTTCGAGAAAAGTAATCTCCAGTTCAATCAGATCTTCTGAGTCAAAAACCAGTCCCGGAGCCAAGGGCAGGTCTGACAGAGGATTGCGCGCGGATGAAGCACTCAAGCTTCGGGCCTCATCAAACAGCTCGCGCGCCCTGGTCACAAAAGGTGAATCTTCCAATTCCTGGATCAGCGCCTGCATCTGTTTCACACCCCGAGCGCCTTCCTTGACACCGCTCGAGGAGAGCACATCCGCCCAATGTTTCATGGACCAAACACGACTTCTCGAAGTCCGCATGTGCGCTTCCAGGTCGCGAACCGCTGGCGCGACCTGTCCGGAGTGGGGCGTCTCCGCCCTTTCGAACACATGAACTTCGATCTCTTTGTTGAAAGTGACTGACTTCTTGGGAGAAATCGCAGTCGACGTTTTGGAAGATACGGAAAAACTGCCGGTGCCGCGCGACGACACAACCGAGTCTTCATAGGAAGAATCCAACGAATACTCCTGCGAAGGACTTCGCAGAAGTAACTTGGGCAACTCTTTCTCAAGCTGGCATTCGAGGTCTTGAACGGATTGCACCTTTCCCGCCTTCAATGTCTGGCCCAGTTGGTTGCGCCCCACGCGGACAGGGTGCTGCGAGCCTGCCGGCGTCTTAACGGTCGGACTCTTCAAGCCAATTTCTTTAGGTCGACCAAACCATGAGAATGGAAACAGCATAAAACTCCTGGATCAATCCACAAAATGATTTCCAAGGTATTCTTTTTCTCAAACAAACCGAAGAAACCCACCTTGATTAGCAACACTTTGGGATCACAAAGTTCCATGGAATTCCCATTTAATTTCCATGAATAGCTTCGAAGATCAATTCATTGTCTAGAAGCGCCCGTGAAGTGGTTAATCCACACTCGCAAACGCTTGCGTTTGAACTCTTTGTGAGAGCAACGCTGTTATGCTCAAGAGCCCCTCTGCCTTGGCAAGGTCTCGCAAGGCTTTGGTGTTCTGGATATCCACCTCAGGCCACAGCCTCTCAAGAATTTTCTCAGCGAGGCCATCGTCAGCCATGGCGTCCTTCGCAAACAGGTCCAGCAAGCCGGTCAAATCTCGCTCCACACAAAAATCGATGAGGCCTTCCGCACTATGAAACGCCGCGGCAGGTAGCCAATTTTTCAGGTTCTTTCTATCGTCGGCCGAAACGCTGATGCCCGCCTTGATCAGTCCGTTGGCTATGGAGAGCTTGCCCTCGTAGTGCAATGCATCAGGAATTGCTTTTAGAGAAAGCATGCTTGCGACGCTGGTTCGTTGATCGAGCTTCCAGGCTTCCTGGAGCCCAAGGATCGCACGGGTCAGCGTCTCCACATTTTTCGAAGGAATATGACGAGCGTCGACCCAATGGCCTTTCAGGGCAGCATTCTTTTTGGCGTTAGCTCTGGCCTCAGCCCTTTTGATGGCGTTTTCCCACTCGATGGTCACATGCGTGAAGGTCTTTTTCCGACCTTCGAGGCTTTCTGACCCTGCCGCCCTGGTTATTTTCGTTACCAAGGCGCCCAGCATGCCAGGCGATCCCACATCCGTCGCCAGGCCGATCAGAGTTCTACCCTGCATATTCTTTGTCAGGTCCAGGCCCAGTGACTGGAATTTTTCCACCAGCTTGCCTGCTATTTTTCTGGCGTATTCACGTTCGGTTTTCAGCTCTCGGATTGTTTCGGAACAAGCCCGCATTTCCTCCCGGTCGGCAAGGGATTTCGCGCCCTTGGCATCTTCGTGAGGACCTCGCGCCAGAGTGCTCGGCAGCTTCTTGAAAGCACCTCTGGCTTCTCCCAATCGCTTGTCGATTTTCGAGTTCATTTCGCCGGACTGGGAAATCGCCCAGGTCATCAGGCCAAGCAGACGTTGGCTCTCTAGAGGCCCTGTCGCCGAACTGAATTCATCGATCACATGGCAAACCACGTCGAGTTGATTCGCCTGCACTGCTCGCATCAGCGCTTCGTTCAACAGATAAGTGCCTTCCGGAGTGATCTCGGAATTGAGGTCAACTCCCGCTCGCTTCATCAGCGATAACCATTTTTCCGTCTGCACTGCATTGCCATCCCTTGCCGCAATCAGCAAAGCACCAATGCCCGCCTTGCGCGCGCTGGCCCCCTCGTTGACCAAAGCCACCAAAGCGTGCAGATCACCCCGTTCTATCGCCTTATCCACCGCCCTTGCGATCAGGAAAGACGTCACAGGGGAGATCACAAGGGAAATAAAATGGCCAAGCGCTGTAATGAGTGAGTCCGTCAACAAACTCACCCATTGCCGGGAGTCTGTTCTTCCCTCGACAAGGGACTGGCGATCCTCTCCCGAGCCTACGGAGACTCGTTCTTCAGTGCCCCCCTTGGATGAAGCGTCCAATTCGCTTGTGGACGTTTGGACAGGAGGTGCGTTGAACTCTGAAATGCGGCGGTCAGACATGAAAACCTCATGGATCAAAATATGGCGCACAGCCCTCAGCTGCCATGCGCCAACAGGCGCTGTACACCCCTCACTTCCATGAGTAACAAGCCCGCCCCTCAGGTTCCACCCGGGCTGCCATCGACACAGGCTCAGTGGGCCCAAGACGCTCCAGAACCTGGGCGTTTTTGATGCAGAACACCCTCAGTTCCGAAGCACTTTCACCCACGTGTCTTCAGGCACCTCCGATGGTGCAGCCCCTTCAGCGATCTGAACTGCGAGGTCGCCCAGTCCTGCCAGAAATTCCCCCCAGATGAGAATGGGCGCCAGTGAATGTGAGACCGTGGTCTCATCTCCGGCGAACGAAACCCAACTCTGAGCCTGTACCGAGTCGCCCACGCGTTTCGGATCATCAACGACGCTCATGCTCACGATGGGCGCTTGGGGAAAGTGAGGAGCTTCAACGCCATCCACTTCGCCCAGGCCTTCATTTGTCACGATTCGATTGACCAATCGTTCGACTACCTTTTGATGCGGGTGTTGGGTTCCTTCCTGTCTCAGATAGTCCAGGGTTTCCTTCAAATCAAACATGGCCTCCACGAGATCGAACAGTTCTTCGCACAAGAACTCCATGGCCGGAATCGGACCTCGATCAGCGGTGCCCTCGCCTTCAGAAACCTGCGATCGGGCATCCGCAAATATTCGCCGTGCTGTCATGACGGGACTGGAGTCTTCGATGACGTCAAGCAAAGCTTGCAAGCTCAAGAATCCCTCTACACCCATTTCCGGCACTGGCGTTTCACGCGCCCGCGCCAGTGGAGTGGTCGGCTGCGCGCCTGCATCCGAGAGAGCCCTCTCTTGACTTTTCTTTGACTCCAAGACGTCCACCCAATGTCTAGCGGACGCCATGAACTTTCTGCATGCGATGGCACCAGCTTCTATGCTGTCCCTGCCCAGAGCCACGTGGTCCGGCGCGGATTGAACATCACCCGAAGAAATTCCACCCTCCCAGCGCATACCCTCGAATTCGCGCACCGCGGCTTTGCGGTTGAACGTCACGGCCTTCCTGTGCGGAGCAGTCTGGGAAATCGAGGAAGCGTCGCTTTCAGAAAGCTCGTCTTCAGAAAACTCACCTTCAGGAATGACCACCACTGACATATCCATAAAGCTGGATTCCGCCCTGGGAGACTCTCCGAAGTCTGGAGCGGATTGCTGCCGATCCTGGTACAAGCCGTCGCTCACCCCAGTCTGACCAATGGCGGCACTTTTAGCCCGACTGAGCTGACTCTGAGGGGCGGGAGATCCCGAGGTATCTGGAGCCCGTGGGGTGAGCGATGGCCGCTCGGACGACGCGCTGGAGTTATTGCCGCATAGACAGGAAAGCAAAAATAGCATACCGCTCCTGAAGTGACACAGATCAACGAGTATTGGTATTACTTAAAAATTACAAAACAGGGTTAACCCTTTGTATTAAATTAAATCTTAAGAGTTATTTAAATTGATTTTTCGGTAGTTGGAAGCCGCACGTTTTGCCGCTGCCTCCTGGGAGGTCTGAGTTACTGATGGATTACGGACGGGGCGATGCAGTTACAGAGAATGAGACCCAGCAACCAGCTGGCTACCAGGTGCCACCCAAATGCTTTCATCGCAAATGCCCCTTCTCGCCTATGATCTGGCGCAGCACCTGCCAGCATATGAGCGAACAAACCTTTGACTACATCGTCGTGGGAGCCGGAACTGCCGGCTGCCTGCTTGCCAACCGACTTTCGCGCGACAAATCCAAGCGCGTACTATTGATTGAGGCCGGCCGCAAGGACGACTATCACTGGATACATATCCCGGTGGGCTACCTGTACTGCATCGGGAACCCGCGCACGGATTGGCTCTACCAGACCGAGCCCGCAGCCGGTTTAAATGGACGCTCGTTGCGCTATCCGCGTGGGAAGGTACTGGGCGGAAGCAGTTCGATCAACGGCATGATCTATATGCGGGGCCAGTCACGCGACTACGACCAGTGGGCACAGCTCACGGGTGAAGACGCCTGGCGCTGGGAAAACTGCCTGCCGGACTTCAAGGCGCACGAGGACCATCACAGGCTCGACAAAGCTGGAAAGGGTATGCCTGTCCCTACTTCGGAATTCGCTGGCCTGCACGGCCACGGAGGCGAATGGCGGGTAGACAAACAGCGCCTGCGCTGGGACGTGCTGGATGCCTTTGCCGCCGCAGCGCAGGAAGCCGGGGTTCCTGCGACGGATGACTTCAACCGTGGCTCCAACGAGGGCGTAGGTTACTTCGAGGTCAATCAGAAAGGCGGTTTGCGCTGGAATGCCGCCAAGGCGTTTCTTCGTCCAACCTGCTACGGACGACCGAACTTCGAACTTTGGACCGGCGCCCAGGTGGCACGATTGCTTCTGGAGCGCAGCGCAGGCGGCGCTTTGCAGTGCTCCGGTGCAGAAGTCATGACGGACGCGGGTCTGACCCAGGTCCTTCTGGAGCCCGGAGGGGAATTGATCCTGAGCGCCGGGAGCATTGGATCGCCGCAGATCCTGCAGCTGTCGGGCATTGGTCCGGCAGGTCTTCTGCGTCAGCATGGCATTGAAGTAAAGGCGGACTTGCCAGGCGTGGGCGCTAACTTGCAGGACCATCTGCAGATCCGCAGCGTCTATAAGATCAAGGGCGGCAAGACACTGAACCAGCTTGCCAGCACGCTGTGGGGCAAGGGCAAGATAGGCATGGAGTACTTGTGGCGCCGCTCTGGGCCCATGAGCATGGCCCCGAGCCAGTTGGGTGCGTTCACCCGCTCTTCAGCCGCCTTTGAATGGCCCAACATCGAATACCACGTGCAGCCGCTCAGCCTGGACGCATTCGGGGAACCCCTGCACAGCTTCCCGGCCATTACGGCCAGTGTGTGCAATCTGAACCCGACCAGCCGCGGAACAGTGAACATCAAAAGCCCGCGCTTTGAGGATGCTCCCGCCATTGCACCCAACTACCTTTCCACGCAAGAAGATCGCCAGGTGGCGGCCGACAGTTTGCGCGTGACTCGCCGCATCGTCTCCCAGCCTGCCATGGCACGTTATTGCCCGGAGGAGTTCAAACCTGGAGTGCAGTACCAAACTGACGAAGAGCTGGCCCGCCTGGCAGGAGATATTGCCAGCACGATCTTTCACCCCGTGGGCACAACCACGATGGGAAAAGACGGGGATCCCATGGCCGTTCTCACTCCGCGCCTTCAGGTGCGCGACGGGGCAGGCGGCGTCATCGCAGGCTTGCGTGTGGTCGACGCTGGAGCGATGCCTTTGATCACCAGCGGCAATACGAACAGCCCGACCCTCATGATGGCCGAAAAGGCCGCCAAGTGGATACAGGCACGTCATTGAGCCGGTTTCCGCCAAAAGCTCTAACATATGAGGTTGCGTTCTGTGTCTGAGGCACAGGCGACTTCCTGAACAAATCCTTGTGAACACCGGCAATGGCGCGCCACGCTGTCGCTGCCAACATCACCGCCCTATTTCTCCAACCATCCAAGCCATCTCAATGACCTATCCGAATACCCAGCTGTTCATCGACAACCAATGGTGCGACGCCGCCGCCGGAGAAACATTGGCCGTACTCAACCCTGCCACAGGTCAGGAAATCGGCCGCCTGGCACATGCACGCAAACCTGATCTGGACCGCGCCCTGGCCGCAGCAGAACGAGGCTTTGCTACCTGGCGCAATACCCCTGCGCACGAGCGCTCAGCCATCATGCGGCGTGCTGCAGGCCTGATGCGCGAGCGCGCAGAAGCCATCGCAGCGGTCATGACTCAAGAACAGGGCAAACCGCTGGTGGAAGCGAAGATCGAAGCCCTCGCGGCAGCGGACATCATCGAATGGTTCGCAGAAGAAGGCCGTCGCGTGTATGGCCGTATCGTGCCTCCACGCAATCTGGCGGCTGACCAACGCGTGCTGAAAGAGCCCGTAGGCCCGGTCGCGGCCTTCACTCCCTGGAACTTTCCTATCAACCAGGTGGTGCGCAAGGTATCTGCTGCACTGGCGACGGGTTGCTCCATCCTGGTGAAGGGCCCTGAGGAAACACCGGCCTCCCCCGCTGAACTCATTCGCGCCTTCAGTGACGCTGGCCTGCCTGCCGGTGTGCTCGGACTGGTCTACGGCGTACCGGCTGAAATTTCGGAATACCTGATTCCGCACCCCGTGATTCGCAAGATCACATTCACGGGCTCTACCCCGGTTGGCAAGCAACTGGCTGCCATGGCTGGCCTGCATATGAAGCGCGCGACCATGGAATTGGGCGGCCATGCGCCCGTCATCGTCTGCGACGACGCCGATCTCGAGCTGGCAGTGAAAGCCATTGGCGCAGCGAAGTTCCGTAACGCTGGCCAGGTCTGCATTTCTCCTACCCGTTACCTGGTCCACAACAAAGTCAAAGCTGACTTCGTGGACGCATTTGCCGCTCTGGCCAAGGGCCTCAAGGTCGGCAACGGGATGGAAAAAGGCATTCAGATGGGTCCTATGGCCAATGATCGCGGCCTGGCCACCATGGTGAGACTGACCGAAAACGCGGCAGCCAAGGGCGCCAAGGTGGTCACCGGAGGCGAGCGCATTGGGACCACAGGCAACTTTTTTGCCCCTACAGTGCTCACAGACGTTCCACTGGACGCCGACATCTTCAACCAGGAGCCCTTCGGCCCTATCGCTGCGGTCCGTGGGTTTGACGACCTGGCCGACGCCATCAAGGAAGCCAATCGTCTGCCATGGGGCTTGTCTGCTTATGCCTTCACGCGCTCGCTGAAGAACGCGCACCAGCTTTCGCACGGTGTGGAAGTGGGCATGTTGTGGGTGAATCAACCTGCAGCGCCTTCGGCTGAACTGCCGTTCGGCGGCGTCAAGGATTCCGGCTATGGGTCTGAAGGTGGGCCAGAAGCACTTGAGGCCTATTTGAATACCAAGACGGTGTCGATCATCTGCGGTTGATTGTTTGGAGTGGGGCGGCGCAGTCCTTGCCCGCCTCCTGTGTTGGCCTGCGCGCGCATCAGTGAACTATTTTCCGGACCCCACTTGCGCGAGGTCGGCTCTCCCGAACGTCGCTGGGTGCAACGAGTGCTGTGACTGCGACTTGCGCTGTACAGGAATGCGCACATCTCTTGCCTGCAATAGCTGCGAAGAGAATGCACCGACAATATCGGTTGTCCGCCTTTTCGGCGACCCCCCTTTTCATTGAATGTGAGCCATGTCTTCCACGATCTTGCAATCTCTTCCTGCCGGCCAGAAAGTCGGCATAGCCTTCTCGGGCGGCCTGGACACCAGTGCCGCGTTGTTGTGGATGCGCCAGAAAGGCGCTGTGCCTTACGCATACACCGCCAATCTGGGCCAACCAGATGAAGAAGACTACGACGCCATTCCCCGCAAGGCCATGGAATATGGCGCTGAGAATGCTCGTCTGGTGGATTGCCGGACTCAATTGGCCAATGAAGGAATCGCGGCTTTGCAATGTGGTGCCTTCCATATTCGCAGCGGTGGCGCGACCTACTTCAACACGACACCTCTCGGCCGCGCCGTGACTGGCACCATGCTGGTCAACGCGATGAAAGAAGATGATGTCAATATCTGGGGAGATGGAAGCACATTCAAGGGCAATGACATAGAGCGGTTCTATCGCTATGGTCTTTTGGCCAATCCGTCGCTGCAGATCTACAAACCCTGGCTGGACCAACGCTTTATTGATGAGTTGGGCGGACGCAAGGAAATGTCCGAATTCATGCAGAAGGCCGGTTTTGGCTACAAGATGTCGACAGAAAAGGCGTATTCGACAGATTCAAACATGTTGGGCGCTACGCACGAAGCCAAGGATCTGGAAGAGCTGTCCAGCGGTATCCGCATCGTGAACCCCATCATGGGCGTGGCGTTCTGGAAACCAGAGGTGGACGTCAAGGCCGAGGAGGTTCGCGTTCGCTTTGAAGAGGGTATTCCAGTGGCGCTCAACGGTCGGGACTTCGCTGACCCGGTTGAGATGTTCCTGGAAGCCAACCGCATTGGCGGCCGCCATGGCTTAGGGATGTGCGACCAGATTGAGAACCGCATCATTGAAGCCAAGAGCCGTGGCATCTATGAAGCCCCTGGCATGGCGCTGTTGCACATCGCTTATGAGCGACTGGTATCTGGTATTCACAACGAAGACACCATTGAGCAATACCGCATGAACGGCCTCAAGCTGGGCCGCCTGCTCTACCAGGGGCGCTGGTTCGACCCGCAAGCCATCATGCTGCGCGAGACCGCCCAGCGGTGGGTTGCCCGTGCGATCACCGGTGAAGTCACCCTGGAGCTGCGCCGCGGCAATGATTACAGCCTGCTCAATACGGAATCGTCCAACCTCACCTACGCTCCTGAGCGACTGTCCATGGAAAAGGTGGCCAATGCCCCCTTCACTCCACAAGACCGTATTGGCCAGTTGACCATGCGCAATCTCGACATCATCGACACACGGGGCAAACTGGCCGTTTACGCGAAAGCTGGCCTGTTGCAACTCGGAGAAGGCTCGATGTTGCCCCAACTGGAACACGACAAGTCAAAGTAAGGGTAAAGACTACTCACTCGGTCTGGTTTTGAACCAAAAAGGTGCCTTGCACCAATTTTGTTCGGGGAAAGTCCCAATACGGAGAATGGCAGTGCGCGGTTACAGTCACTGCATTCGGGCATCACAGTCAGCACAGTGATGCCGAAGGGCCGAGGAGACTAGCCAGACCAACAAGAACATCAAATCAAAAGAATGCCATGCAATGGCTCACAAAGGACGCCCTATCCGGCGTCCTTTTTTTTGTCCGCTGCGCCGCCTCTCCCTTAAAATTAAGGGTAAACCCCCGAATCAACGGAACTTCGTTCTCAGTATCCAGCTCAGTCCTGGCTATTGACTCGGCACCCACTCGACCCCCTTCTTATGCAGCGTAGAACGTCGTTAACAGCCCTCATGGGATGGGCCGGCTTGTCCCTGGCTCCGTTTGGGTCCCTCGCAGCCACGGTGCTGCAGTCGCTGAAACCGTCCACGCGCATGCCGGTGCTGTTTGTAGGCCATGGAAGCCCCATGAATGCCATCGAGGACAACCACTGGCGACGGAGCTGGCAGAGCTTGGGAGCCGAATTGCTCAGGCGATCCGAGCGCCCCCAAATGATCCTGTGCATATCTGCCCACTGGCTCACCCGCGGCAGTTGGCAGCTGACAGGCATGGCGCAACCGCGCACCATTCATGATTTCGGTGGATTTCCCCAGGCCTTGTTCGACCAGCAGTATTCCGCACCGGGTGCTCCTGAGGTTGCCAAGGCGTTGGCCAGAGAACTGCGTGCGCCTGGCAATGGTCGGGCTTTAGACGTAGATGAGCATGAATGGGGGCTGGATCACGGCACTTGGTCGGCGTTAAAGCCCATGTTTCCGCTCGCGGACATCCCGGTGGTTCAACTCAGCATGGACTACGACCGCTCGCCTCAAGATCACTACCTCTTGGGCCAGCAACTGCAAAAGCTGCGCGATCGCGGGGTGCTCATTGTGGGCAGCGGCAACATTGTTCACAACCTACGGGTGACTCGCCGCGGTGCGGCCCAGAACGAAACCTATGACTGGGCGGCTGAATTCGACACGCTGGTCCAAGACCAGATCAAGAAAGGCCAGTTAGATGCACTGGCGCATTTTCAGAAGTTGGGGCAGGTGGCTCGGATGTCTCATCCTACGCATGAACATTACCTTCCACTTCTGTACGCAGCGGGGGCGGCCCGCGCCACCGAAATGCCTCGATTTTTCAACACAGGATTCCAATCTGCATCTATTTCCATGCGATCTGTGTTGTGGGGTTAAAAGTCTAGTGGTTAGCTAGCATCGTCTTTGTTTAGCCGGTATCTCGCGCTGACTTGCAGGAACCCGCTACGCGGGCTTGCGATCGCTGGCGCCACGAAATTCCCACAAACCGCTATGATCGGCCCGCATCTTGCCTCGAAATGGCACAGCGTGCCTGTTGGATGCAGTATGAGCGCCTCAGGCTGAAGATTCGCCTCAACTATTCATTGTGCTCTCATGGAACTGCTGATCGTAACCCTGGCTTCTCTTTTGGCCGGGTTGGTGGACTCGATCGTGGGAGGCGGCGGATTGATTCTGGTGCCGGCGCTTTTCGCTACGTTTCCAAACGCTGCACCCGCCACACTCTTTGGCACCAACAAGAGTGCATCGGTTTGGGGCACCAGTATGGCTACCCTCCAATACAGCCGCCGCGTTCAGCTGCGCTGGCCAGTGCTTTTGCCAGCAGCGGGAGCCGCGTTGATTGGCGCGTTTCTGGGTGCATGGCATGTCACTCTGATCAACCCGGACTTCCTCCGCCAGTTGCTCCCGGTGATCCTTCTGGCCGTGCTGCTCTACACACTGGCCAAGAAGGACTTGGGCCACACCCATGCCCCGCGTCATACCCAGGGGCGTGAAACTGCCATTGCCTGCGGCATTGGTGCCGTGATCGGTTGGTACGACGGATTCTTTGGCCCCGGCACCGGCAGTTTCTTCATCTTTCTGTTTGTGCGGTTTCTGGGCTACGACTTTCTCAACGCCTCGGCGTCAGCCAAGCTGCTCAACGTCGCCACCAATATCTCCGCTATCGCACTTTTCGCGTCAAAAGGGCACATTTGGTGGCATATTGGGCTCATGATGGCAGCAGCTAACGTGGTGGGCAGTTTGATTGGCACTCGTTTGGCGCTGAAGCATGGAGCCGGGTTTGTGCGGGGGGTGTTTATTTTTGTGGTGAGTGCGCTGATTCTGAAGACCAGTTACGACGCGTTCCTCAAGTAGCTCAGTGATACGCTGGGACAGATTTTTAAAGGTCTGATGCACTGTCGTTTCACTCGTTTTTCCTTCGCATCAGGATGGATACGGCTGGCCTGCGATACGTGACGGAGCAGCACTGTTCAAGCACTGCACTGAGGGTTGAAGCGGCTAGCCGATAATTCGAAAGTACTATCTGAATGTGTCGTCACACCAAATGGCCGTGCAAGGTCTATAACGCATTCATCGACGCGCATGAAAGGACATGCATGAAAACACTCACCCTCATAGCTGCATCTTTGTTTGCAGCACCCGCGTTCTCTCAAGTCTATAAGTGCCCCAATGCCAACGGGCGCGTTGTTATTCAACAGGCACCGTGCGCAGGAGGTGACAAGCTGGATGTTCGCCCAGCGAGTGGGCAAGCGCCTGCTATGTCGAGCGACGTCCCGGCAAGCATGGGCAAGCCCGCGTCAGAGGCAGACCGTATCAACGCTCGCACGGACGCGAGCCAGCGCGAACGCTGGAAAATCGAACTTGAAAATCGTGCGGTTCCTGATGCCGACATGGCGATTGCAAACGGCAGACGGGAATGTCAAGCTCAAGCCAAGGAGCTGGAGTCTCGTGGCGGCTCTGCCAACAACAACCTTGCAGGCGCCACCTATCTGCAGTCGGTCGCCCTTCAGATGCAGGCATTAGCTACACGATGCGATACTCAGGAACGCACTCTGAGAGATAACTACGATCGCCTGCTGCGCGAATGTAAGCAGTTGAGCGGCTGTGCTGGGTTCGCACCTTAGTTGATAACCCTGTAAGCCGACCTATCAGGTGCCGTTCTCTACCCTGTTCTAGTGCGTTGTTTCATGCACTTTTCGAGCGCGCGCGCTGACAGTGGGGTGGTGAGTCCGCTTGGGACCACGTCTGCGGTCGGCCTTCTAAAGCTTGTCAAAGCACTGTGGTGGGCACCCGCACCGCAAGCGCACACATCAATTCATAGCCTATGGTCCCGGCGGCATGGGCGACCTCGTCTATGGGCAGCAGCGCCCCTTTAGGACCTTGCCCCCACAGGGTGACTTCACTGCCGCAGCGGGCCTTGGGCACGGGCGTGAGGTCTACCGCCAGCATATCCATGCTCACGCGGCCCAGGGTGCGGGTGCGCACACCATCCACCAACACTGGCGTGCCAGTGCCGGCGTGGCGGGGATAGCCGTCCGCGTAGCCGCAGGCCACCACGCCTACGCGGACGGGAACATCCGCAGTGAACGTGGAGCCATAGCCTACGGTGGCGCCCACCGCAAGCTCATTGATCCCAATGATTTTGGATGACAGCGTCATGGTGGGCAGCAAACCCCAATGCGCTGCGTCATGCTGCGGAAAATCGGGCGAGCCGCCGTAGGCGGCCACGCCTGGGCGCACCCAATCGCCTCGGATATCCGGCTGCGAGCCATAGCGCAAGGTGGCCGCACTGTTGCACACGCTGCGCTCGCCCGGAAGCCCCTCGGTGGCACGCTGAAATCTAGCCCAGGGTTTGGTGATGCCGTCGTCGAGATCTGCGTCGCTGAAATGCGTCATATGGGAGATTTCATCCACCTGCGGAAGAGCACCCAGACGTGCATAGGCAGCGCGATAACGTTCGGGCGTGAAACCCAGCCGGTTCATGCCAGAGTTGAGCTTGAGGAAAACACTCTGTGGCGAGTGAGTCTTGTGCATCGCCAGCCAATCGATCTGATCGTCGTGGTGGACCACGTGAGAAAGTTGCAGCCGTGAACAGATTTCCAGATCACGTGGCTCGAACACCCCTTCCAACAGCAGGATAGGGCCACGCCAGCCCAGATCGCGCACACGCTGAGCCTCGTTCAGGTCCAGCATTGCAAAGCCGTCGGCACCGCGCAGACCCTCGAATGCGCGGTCTATGCCGTGGCCGTAGGCATTGGCTTTCACAATCGCCCACAGCCGTGCGCCAGGCGCCGCTGCACGCAAGCGCTCAATATTGTGTCGGAGAGCGGCGGTATGTATGGTGGCCTGTATGGGACGTGGCATGGTGAATAAGACTTGCTGGACTCAGGCAATTGGTTGGGTACCCTATTTTGGCATTCGGAATGCCTGGGACGGTTTGACCGGCCAGCGAGTTGCGACTGCACCTAACCCTTTGACTCCGCACATGCGGGAGGCCACCAGTGGCTGCTGGCCTCCCGTGGGCAAATCCCGGGGTAACAATGATCGCTGACGTGCTATAACCCCCCATTCGTTTAGAGCACACAACTTCATGCCTTTTGCCCGGCTGACCGGCCGCACCGCTGTGACCCCATGAAACGCGGCTTCTACGTCATCATGGCCGCGCAGTTCTTCAGCTCGCTGGCAGATAACGCCATTTTCATTGCTGCCATCGCGCTGCTGAGGGCCGATGGTGCGCAGGATTGGCAGACTGCGGCGTTGGTGCCGATCTTCGCGTTTTTTTATGTGGTGCTTGCGCCCCTGGTCGGCGCATTCGCAGATTCACAGCCCAAGGGGCGCGTGATGTTCTTCAGCAACGCCGTGAAGGCAGTGGGCTGCGCGATGATGCTTTTTGGCTCTCATCCCTTGTTGTCCTATGCCGTGGTGGGCCTTGGCGCCGCAGCGTACTCCCCCGCCAAATACGGCATCCTGACCGAATTGCTGCCTCCTTCTCAGTTGGTCAAGGCCAACGGGTGGATAGAGGGGCTCACCATCGCCTCCATCATTCTCGGCGTATTGCTGGGCGGTCAGCTGGTCAGCCCCTACGTGGCGAACCACCTGCTCAGCTTTGATTTCCCGTTTGTGGACACCGGTGTAGAAACGCCCGCAGAAGCAGCCATCGCCGCCATCATGGTGCTGTATGTTCTGGCCGCCATGATCAATATGCGCATTCCCCACACGGGTGTGGTCATGCGTCCTCTGCCACGCAACCTGTTCAGCCTGCTGCCCGACTTCTGGCGCTGCAACGCCCGCCTTTGGAATGACCGCCTGGGGCAGATTTCTCTGGCCACCACCACGCTTTTCTGGGGCGTCAGCGGCAACCTTCGCTATCTCGTACTGGCCTGGGCCGCTGCCGCCTTGGGCTATGGCGTGCCCCAGGCCTCCAAGCTGGTAGGGGTGGTGGCCATCGGTACAGCGGTAGGGGCCATCTGGGCATCCATGCGCGTCCGGCTCGATCGCGCCACTACCGTGATGCCCTTGGGCGTGCTCATGGGCGCGCTGGTCATACTGCTGATCTTCATTGACGAACTCTGGATGGCTGTGCCGTTCCTGATTCTCCTGGGTGGTCTGGGGGGGTTTTTGGTTGTGCCAATGAATGCACTGCTTCAGCATCGCGGTCACAACCTGATGGGCGCAGGCCGTTCCATTGCCGTTCAGAACTTCAATGAACAGGCCTGCATTCTGGGGTTGGGCTTCATCTACAGCATGAGCACCAAAGCAGGTGCCTCTGCCTATGTGTCTGTCTTCTGGTTTGGCCTGTTGGTCACTCTCACCATGGTGGCCATACAGGGTTGGTATCTTTATAACCTGCGGCATCACCCCATCGAAATCAAGCGTTTGCTGGCCATTGCCCGAAGCGATCACAAGCACTGAAGCTTCCAAAGCGTGTTTACGATCTAAGAACGTGTCGACACCCTCCGTTCTGCCAGTGCTGGCGTTGCTGTTCAACGCCCTGGTCTGGGGGCTGTCCTGGATTGCCTTCAAAGAGCTTCAAACGCATGGCGTGCATCCGCTCTGGAGCACCGTGCTCGTGTACGGAACCGCGCTGGTTTCCTTGCTGCTCTGGCGGCCACAAGGCTTTCGAGCACTGACGCGCCACCCTTATCTGATTGGGCTATCCGTCGCGGCAGGACTGACCAATCTGGGCTTTAACTGGAGCGTGACCATTGGCGATGTGATGCGCGTGGTTTTGCTCTTCTACCTGATGCCAGTCTGGTCGCTCTTGCTGGCTTGGTGGTTGCTTGACGAGCGGCCCTCCCGTGCAGGCCTGGTGCGCCTGGCGCTTGCCCTCTGCGGTGTGCTGCTGGTACTGAAAAATCCTGATTCCGATTGGCCGTTGCCCGAAAGCCTGGCAGACGCGCTGGCCTTGATGGCTGGGTTCACGTTCGCACTGACCAATGCCCTGCTCAGGCGCTGGAGAAGCGCGCCCAGCGATGCGCGTGCAGTCGCCATGTTTGGCGGCGGTTTCCTCATTGCCGGAACCATTGCAAGCATAGGCTTTGGCAACGGAACCCTGGCCTTCTTGCCAGCCCTTTCCAGTAGCTGGGTCCTGTGGGCGCTGCTGTTAACCGCAGCTTTCCTGGCCGGCAACCTGGCGCTTCAGTACGGCGCGGCCCGCCTGCCGGCTCAAACGACGTCCCTCATCATGCTCTCGGAGGTCGTCTTTGCAAGCGTGACGGCGGTCATGTTGGGAGCCTCTCAATTGAACGCCCGTACCGTCGCAGGTGGCGCCATGATTGTGGGCGCCGCCCTGCTCGCTGCGCGTCTGCCGGAGCGCGGTGAATGAAGCCAAGCGCAGGCAAGATCTCGACGATTGCACTATGCTGAAGTCTGCTTAGCCCTCCGGGACCGCGAACATGACAGCCGACGCTCATACCCAACCCCAACAATTTGGCCAATTTACCGTCACCACACTGGAGGGCCAGCAACTCCCGCTTTCGAACCTGGCAGGCAAGGTGGTGCTGATCGTCAACACGGCGAGCGCCTGCGGCTTTACGCCCCAGTTCGCCGGCCTGCAAGAGCTGCATGCCAAATATGCGTCTCAAGGTCTGGCGGTGCTCGGTTTTCCCTGCAACCAGTTCGGCAGCCAGGACCCCGGCAGCAATGCCGAAATCGGCGCCTTCTGCCAGAAAAACTATGGCGTCGATTTCCCGATGATGTCCAAGATCGAGGTCAATGGCGCCAGCGCTGATCCCTTGTTCAAGTGGCTCAAAGCCGAAGCCCCAGGCTTGCTGGGGAGCGAAGCCATCAAATGGAATTTCACCAAGTTCCTGGTGGGCCGCGATGGCCGGGTCATCCGGCGCTATGCGCCCCTGGACAAGCCAGAATCGATTTCAAAAGATATCGAAGAAGCCTTGAACACCTGAATTTTTGGGCCAACCGCCAGCCAGCGTTACGCTGGTTACCTTGAGCGGCGCTGCGAACTTACTTGTGTGAGATGCTTTCGTCGAGCAATTCAACCCAATGCCGAACCGGCACTTCCGTGCCTGATTGCAGGTGTGTGATGCAGCCAATGTTGGCTGAGACGATTGCGCTCGGCTGATCGGCCACCCGCTCTCCCAGCAGATTACCAAGTTTGCGATCGCGCAGCCGGGTGGCGAGTTCTGGTTGCAAAACCGAATAAGTTCCGGCCGATCCGCAGCACAGGTGCGATTCGACCGAGGCCAGGCGCACATCAAAACCCAGTGCCCGCATATGCTGCTCCACACCGCCGCGCAATTGCTGTCCGTGCTGCAAGGTACACGGAGGGTGGAACACCACGGTACCTGGCTTGGCGCCAAGCTTGCCCTGCAGCGCTTGGGCAATGTCGGGTAAAAGCTCGCTCAAATCGCGAGTCAGCGCACTCACACGGTCTGCTTTGGCCGAGTAGTGAGCATCGTCCTTGAGGGCGTGGGCGTAGTCCTTGACTGCCGCGCCGCAACCAGACGCATTCATGACGATGGTGTCCACCTCGCCCGACTCAATGTAGGGCCACCAGGCATCTATGTTTTGCCGCATCTGGCTCAAGGCGCCTGATTGATCGTTGAGGTGAAAACGCACGGCACCACAGCAACCCTGGCCTCTGGGGCGTATGGTCTGGATACCCGCAGCATCCAGCACGCGAGCCGTCGCGCGATTGATATTGGGCGCCATGGAGGGCTGTACGCAGCCTTCCAGCATCAATACCTTGCGCGCGTGCTTGCGCTTGGGCCATGCGCCGGCCTTTTGCGGCGCGGGCACCTTGGCACGCAAGCCTGGCGGCAAAATGCCCCGCACAGACTGTCCCAGGCGCATCGCAGGGCCAAACAGGGGGGAGGAAAGACCAACGCGCAGCATGGCGCGCATGCGTCGTTCCTCCGGTGGCCGGGGCACCTTTTCTTCAACCACCTTGCGGCCAATATCGAGGAGATGAGCGTATTGGACCCCGCTGGGGCAGGTGGTCTCGCAATTACGGCAGGTCAGGCAGCGGTCCAGGTGAAGCTGCGTCTCGCGCGTGGGGGTCTCACCCTCAAGCACTTGCTTGATCAGGTAGATACGCCCCCGCGGCCCATCGAGCTCGTCACCCAGCAACTGGTAAGTGGGACACGTGGCTGTACAGAAACCGCAATGCACGCACTTGCGCAAGATGGCCTCGGCTTCAAGCCCGTCGGGGGTGTTCTGAAATTCTGGCGCGAGATGGGTTTGCATTTGCCTAGAAGCTGTCGTTGGACGTGCCAGAGCAGGTCATCATGGGTGGGGCCATCGCTTGATGGTTCCAGAAATCAATAATCTGGAAACATTCGGCCGGCGTTGAAAATTCCGGCTGGGTCGAACTCATGTTTGAGCGCCCGACTGATGCGTGCCAAGGGGCCTGCTTGCGGGGTAAAAACAGGAGCTCTTCCATCCCCGCCTCGGAAAAGCGTGGCATGCCCACCAACGCGTGCTGCCGATTCTCGCACTCTGTTGACTTCGTGCGGAGGCAGCTTGACCCAGCGCTGCGCCCCATGCCATTCCATGACCGTAGGGCCCAGGTTCAACGGGGTGGCGGTATCCGGAACGCTGACCCGCCAAAGTGCTTCCCCATGGTCAAGTCGAAAAAAAGCCAGTCCGTGGTCGCGCAGCAAAGCCCATTGTCGGGACACATCTCTTTCAAAGACCTGCCCGCCCATCGTCTTGCGAGCGGCATCCACCGCAGCCCGAGCTCCGCGCAAGCGCACCATCAACCGGCCATCAATCCAGCAACTGGCATTCAGGGGCAGCGGCTGGCCGCCCCATCGATTGAGCTGCTGGCGTGCGCTGGTCTCGCTCAATTCAAAAACCAGGGTGCTTTCAGCGGGGGCGCTCGACAGCACTTTCAAACTGACCTGAACGATGACGCCGAGCGTGCCCATTGAGCCCGCCATCAGCCTGCTGACGTCATAGCCTGCCACGTTCTTCATGACCTGGCCACCAAAGGTGAGCAATTCGCCCTTGCCATTGACCATTTGAACGCCCAGCACATAGTCACGCAGGCTGCCCACACTGGCCCGTGCCGGCCCAGACAAGCCAGCCGCCACCATGCCGCCCACCGTGCCAGAGACGCCGAACTGCGGAGGGTCGAAGGGAAGGCATTGCCCTTTTTCAGCCAGAACCGCTTCCAGGTCTTTCACGCGCGTACCGGCTCGCACAGTCACGACCAGCTCGCTTGGCTCATAGCTGACAATGCCGGACAAGGGGCGCGTATCGAGTAATTCGCCGTGCAAAACCTGACCGTAGAAGTCCTTGGTCCCTGCACCTCTGATACGCAGATGGCGAGAGCGTTCGGCGGCTTTCTTTACCTTGCCGATCAACAAATCCAATTCTGCATCCATCCTTCGATCATAAGGCTGCGTCGCCTTGGTGAAGTGCGAAGGTGCAATGTTTGGCGCCCGTTTGCAACTAATTCACTTTTAGCGGTGAAGGCAGGGGCACGTTCACATGCGTTCTTGCGTTCAGTGCAGGCTTGATGGCAGTAACATTCCGATCAGGTAGGACCTGCCAAAAAAAGCGCTTGCAGCGCTTGGCTGCTGGCACCACCACCAGCAACAGCATTAGTGGCAACGCTAGTGCCACACTCAAGTGAGGACTCTGAGATGAACATCGCTTTGGCAAAACGACTTGTGTGGTGCCTGGTTGGCTGCTTTATGAGCGCGCACTCGATCACCTGGGCTGCTGAGCAGAGAATGGAGCCGGAGGTCGTCAAGCTTGCGCTTCAAATCAATGGCGATCCGGTAGAAGTCACCGCGCACTTGTACAAACCGCAGGGCGACGGGCCTTTTCCTCTGGTCATCTTCTCGCATGGACGTGCTAGCAGCCCAGCGGATCGAGCCCGTTTGAGCCAACCTATTCTGGGCGGACATGCCAATTACTGGCTGAAGCAAGGCGTCGCTGTGGTCGCTCCGGTGCGCCCCGGATACGGAGATACAGGAGGCATCGATCGCGAAAACTCATTTGCTCGCTGGAGCGGTACCACTTGCAACAGCAATCCGGACTTCACCGAGATCTCCGGGCAGTCCCGCGAAACCATCAGGGCCACGCATGAGTGGGCGCAGCATCAGCCTTGGGTGCGCAAGGATAGGATCCTGCTCGAAGGACAGTCTGCAGGCGGTCTGGCGACCGTGGCCGCAGGGGCGCTCAATCTGCCGGGTGTCGTGGGTTTGGTCAATTTTGCAGGCGGTTCAGGCGGCAATCCTGAGCGATCACCCGGCCAAAGCTGCAGACCAGACAACTTGACAAAAACCTATGGCGCGTTGGGTGCGCAGGTCAAAGTGCCTAGTCTTTGGTTGTATGCAGAAAATGACCTGTACTGGGGGGCAGAGGCTCCCAGGCAATGGCATGCGGCCTTCCTGGCAGGCGGTAGCGATAGCCTGCTCGTTCAGACGCCGCCATTGGCAGGGCACGATGGCCATCGCCTGCTGGCCCGGGGCGGCCGCATGTGGAGCGGACCGCTGAATGCGTTTGTACAGAAGATTGGCTTGACTTCCAGGTAGGTCCCAGGAAGAGTGATTCAGCTCAATGGACTGAAATACGCTTCGAGTATCGCAGCGCTGTAACGGCTGGCCACTTTCTCGATAAAGCGCGTGAAATCAACGTGGGCAGCGTCGTCGGCACGATCCGAAATGGTACGGAGTGCGGCAAAAGGTACGCCGTAGTCATGACACACCTGCGCGACTGCAGCGCCTTCCATTTCAACTGCCAGCGCATCGGGCAACGCTCTGCAGAGGGCAGCGCTTTCCACACGCGTAGACACGAAACGGTCACCGCTGACAATCAAGCCTTCATGCACCAACGGGGTCTGCAAGGAAAATTCAAGCGCGGCGTTTTCATCTAGCAACTCGCCCGCAGGATCGGCCAGCGCCTTGCGCGCAGCATCGATCAGTTCGCGCGCCAAAGCCGCATCTGTCGGGAACCGGCTAAGTCCGGTCAGCGGCACTTCATAGCGCGGGAAAAGCGGTGAAGCATCCATGTCATGCTGCAGCAGCTCATGGGCCACCACGACATCACCCACACGAACGCCGTCTGCCAGCCCGCCTGCAGCGCCGGTGAAGATGATTCTATCCACGCCGAAGCGCTCAATCAGCGCCGTGGCCGTCGTGGCGGCCGCCACCTTGCCTATGCCGGAGAGCACCACCACCAGTTCGTGGCCATGCCAATGCCCTAGCCAATACTCGCGCCCGCCCACGGTTTGACGGCGCTCGTCCGGCATGCGGTCCAGCACTGCTGCCAGTTCGGGACGCAAGGCGGCCATCAAGCCCAGGCATGGCATGTCTGGAAAAGCGCGTGCCTGGATCAGTCGACCTTGGCAGCACTCTGCGCGCGCAGCTCTCTGCGCAAGACCTTGCCCACGTTGGTTTTGGGCAGCTCCGTGCGGAACTCGATCACGCGCGGCCGTTTATAGCCCGTGAAGTTGTCATGGCAGAACTGGCGCACGGCGTCTTCGGTGAGGGCAGGATCCTTTTTGACCACCACCAGCTTGACCGCTTCACCGGTCTTGTCGTCAGGTACCCCGACTGCCGCCACTTCCATGACGCCGGGCATGGAAGCCACGACTTCCTCAATCTCGTTGGGGTAGACGTTGAAACCGCTGACCAGAATCATGTCTTTCTTGCGGTCCACAATCTTGGTGTAACCGCGCTCGTCCATGACGCCGATGTCGCCGGATTTGAAATAACCGTCCGCAGTCATGACCTTGGCGGTCTCGTCAGGGCGCTGCCAATAGCCCGCCATGACCTGCGGGCCCTTGATGGCAATTTCGCCCGGCTGACCCAGCGGCACTTCCTGCCCGTCGTCATCAATGATCTTGACCCAGGTGCTGGGAATAGGTACTCCGATGGTGCCACTGAACTCGCGTGAGGTCACGGGGTTGCAGGTGGCCGATGGGCTGGTCTCTGACAGGCCGTAGCCTTCACAGACCGGGCAACCCGTTTTTTCCAGCCAGAGTCGGGCCACGGCGCCTTGCACGGCGGTACCGCCACCCAGAGACACCTTGAGGTTCTTCCAATTGACGGTATTGAAATCCGGATGGTTGGCCAGGCCGTTGAACAAGGTGTTGACCGCCGGGAAGGTGTGGAAGGTGTGCTTGGACAGCTCCTTGAGTGTCCCCGGCAGATCGCGCGGATTGGGAATCAGGATCATCTTCGCGCCGCTTCGCATACCCAGCATCATGTTCACAGTGAACGCGAAGATGTGATAGAGCGGCAAGGCGCAAACACTGGTGTTTTGCTCGCTGGCCGGAATGCCCTTGATCGCTGGGCTGTTCCAGGCTTCGGACTGCAGGACGTTGGCGATGAGGTTGCGATGCAGCAGCATGGCGCCCTTGGCCACCCCTGTCGTGCCGCCGGTGTATTGCAGCACCGCCAGGTCGTCCGCTCCAATGGGGGGCGCCGTAAATGCAGAGCCCTTTCCCTTGCTTACCGCGTCATTGAAATGCACGGCCGCCGGCAGGCTGAACTCAGGGACCAGCTTCTTGACCTTGCGCACCACCGTATTGACCAACAAGCCCTTGAGCCAACTGAGTTGGTCCCCCATGGACGTGAGGACCACATGCTTGATTGGCGTCGACGCAATGCACTTTTGCAAAGTGGCCGCGAAGTTCTCAATGATGAAGATCGCCTTGGCACCTGAATCCTTGAGCTGGTGCTCCAATTCACGCGCGGTATACAGCGGGTTAACGTTGACCACGACCATACCTGCACGCAAGATGGCCGCAACCGCCGCAGGGTACTGTGGCACGTTGGGCATCATGATGGCGACGCGATCACCCTTGGTGAGCCCCAGGCTTTGAAGGTAGCCGGCCAATGCCAGGCTTTTTTCACCCACCTCTGCATAGCTCACATCACGGCCCATGAAGCTGCACAAGGTGCGGTCCGCGTACTTGCCAAAACTCTCTTCCAAAAGCGCGACCAGCGATGTGTACTGCGCCCCGTCGATATCGGCTGGAACACCCTCAGGATAACTACTCAGCCAGATTCGTTCAGTCATGCGGAAAAATCTCCAGATTGAAATACGTTAAACAACCGGTCATTGTCCAGGGGGCATTCTCAGAGTGGAAGTGGGCTTTCCCTAAGTCAACCTCATCACCGCACACAATGAAAATCGGCGACTTGAACGTCGCCGATTGCCTTTTCGAACGCTCGAATAAGCCTACTCTATAGCTTTCGCAATGTCCTCGACAACTTTCTTGGCATCACCGAAGACCATCATGGTCTTGTCCATGTAGAAGAGTTCATTGTCCAGACCCGCATAGCCCGCCGCCATGGAGCGCTTGTTAACGATCACAGAGCGGGCCTTGTAGGCATCCAGAATAGGCATGCCATAGATAGGCGTGCCCTTTTGCAAGGCAGCGGGGTTCACGACGTCATTGGCGCCCAGCACGATGGCCACATCGGCCTGGCCAAATTCACCGTTGATATCTTCCATCTCGAAAACCTGGTCGTAGGGCACTTCGGCCTCGGCCAGCAACACGTTCATGTGGCCTGGCATGCGCCCTGCCACAGGATGGATGGCGTATTTGACGTTAATGCCTTTTTCCGTCAATTTCTCTGCCAGTTCCTTGACCGCATGCTGCGCTCGCGCCACTGCCAGGCCGTAGCCGGGAACGATGATCACGCTGTCTGCATTGCTGAGCATGAAGGCCACGTCGTCGGCACTGCCACTCTTGACAGGACGCTGCTCCTGCGTGCCCCCGGTAGCAGCAGCAGCATCACCGCCGAAGCCCCCCAGAATGACATTGAAGAACGACCGGTTCATGGCTTTGCACATGATGTAGCTCAGGATCGCGCCTGAAGCCCCCACCAGCGAACCGGCAATGATCAGCATGCTGTTGTTGAGCGAGAAACCAATGCCTGCTGCTGCCCAGCCTGAGTAGCTGTTCAGCATGGACACCACCACGGGCATATCAGCGCCGCCAATGGGGATGATGAGCGTGACGCCGATGATCAGGCCCAGCAGACAGACCAGAACGAAATCGATCCAGCTCTGGGAGTGCCAGAAACCGAAGATAAAGAAGACCGCGGCCAAACCCAGAGCCAGGTTCAGCCAGTGCTGCCCGGGGAACACCACGGGTGTGCCCTGGAAAAGGCGAAATTTCGATTTACCCGAGAGTTTGCCCCACGCGATGACAGAACCGCTGAAGGTCACGGCTCCGATAAACGCACCCAGGGCCAACTCGATCCGGTTACCCCCAGGAATGGCTCCACCCACGCCGTTGACAGGATGTTCGGCAATGCCGAAGGCCCAGGGTTCGGTCACAGTGGCACCTGCGATCAACACAGCGGCCAGGCCAATCATGCTGTGAAAGAAAGCGACCAATTCCGGCATCTTGGTCATTTCAACGGTCTTGGCACGCCAGGCGCCGTAGCCGCCACCGACCAACAGACCGACCAAAACCCAGATCAATCCGAGCCCGGAACCAGCCAGCTTGACGATGAGTGCCGCCGTGGTCAATCCCGCAATGGTCATGCCGACCATGCCAAACAAGTTCCCGCGGATGGACGTTGTAGGATGACTCAGGCCTTTGAGTGCCTGGATAAAACAAACGCTGGCAATCAGATACAGCAGCGTGACAAGGTTCATGCTCATGGATCGCTGCTCCTCTTATTTACCCGCCACCGTCTCGGCAGGGGCGGCTTCGCCCTTGCCCTGGGCAGGCTTTCGTTCTTTTTTCTTGAACATCTCCAGCATGCGTCTTGTCACCAAAAACCCACCAAAGATGTTCACCGCTGCGAGAGCGACCGCCGTCACCCCCATGACCTTGCCCAGGGCGCCTTCTGTCAAGGCAGCCGCCAGCATGGCACCGACGATCACAATGGCGGAAATAGCATTGGTCACCGCCATCAAGGGCGTGTGCAAGGCGGGCGTGACGGTCCAGACCACGTGATAGCCCACGTAGATGGCCAGCACAAAAATGATCAGGTTGATGACGGTGGGGGACACGATGTCCATGCGAAGTCTCCTCGGGTGTTCTTGTTAAGAGCGGTGAATCTGCGTCACTCGCGGTCGCGCCGCGGTGTCTGCACCTGAGTTGCGGGCTGCGGAACCTGCGTCGCGCGGGTGGGTGCAGGAGCCGCCACCGGTGCCATGGGCAGCGTGGTCGTGGACTGAAAGGCCGGCGGCGCAAGCCGTGCAGCATAAGGGAAAGGCGGTACCACCAGGGCGGTGCCACCCGCCGCGGCCCGTGTAGCGTCCGCAAGGGCTTGCGCCCACAGCGTGCCCGGTTGGCCGGCAGCCAGGAAATCAGCGTTGTTGCGTGTCACCGGTTCAATCAAAAAAGGATTGAACAGGGCGTGGACCTCCAACAGACGGCCGCCGACAACGACCCTGTGCCCGACCCAGGCACGGGGCCGGCTGTCCAGGTTTCGGTCATCCAGCCACTGCCAGAGCACCGAATGTTGCGCGCGAAGCCAGCCTTCCAGGTCAGCATCGCGGCGCAGCCTCAGGCAATCCGAAGGTCCGCGGCCACCCAGGTGCATGCTGTCAGGCTGAGGGCAGGCCGGCGCAGCGCTGGCAGGTGCAGATTGCGCCACCACCACGGCCAACCAGGTGCCATCCCCTCGTTGCAGGCCCACCGCGCGCGTGGCCGCATTCGCGCTGGAGACGGGTACGGCGCCCTCGCCGCCCAGCCAGGGCGAAGGTTCAGCCCCCAGGTCGTACCAGGTGCCCACGCTGGTGGACGGCACAGAAATCAGCGGTGTTTCTCTGGCCAGAGCCGAAGCGGCCGCCATCGCCGCGGGCGAGTTCTCACCTCCCGCAGGCGCAGCGCAGCCAGCTACCAGTGCCAACATCAAAGTGCCAGCCATCACGCCAATGCGCGAGTTGCGCAAACTTGCCATGGAATTCATCTTGAGCCTCACTACTTCAGCTTTCTTCAGGCGCGCGTTACGGCACCGGCATGAGCCATCAGGCAAGCGGCCACGATATCGTCTTCCCGATCGAGCGTGAAGCCACCGTCTTTGGGCAGCACCAGCTTCAGGAAGTCAAGCACGTTTCGCGCATACAAGGCAGATGCATCAGCGGCGACGAGCGCCGCCAGGTTGGTCTCACCGACTAGAGTCACGCCGTGCTTGACGACGGTCTTGTCGGTTTCGGTCAGGGGACAGTTGCCCCCCACGCTACCGTCAGGGTTGGGAGCACCCTTTCCTGCGGCCATATCAACAATCACCGAACCCGGCTTCATACTGGCCACCATTTCCCCGGTGATCAGGACAGGGGCTGCGCGACCGGGAATCAAGGCGGTGGAGATCACAATGTCGGCTTGCGCGACACGTTTGGCGACTTCAGCTTTCTGGCGATCAAGCCAGCTTTGCGGCATGGGGCGTGCGTAGCCCCCCACGCCTTCCGCAGCTTCTTTTTCTTCGGCTGTTTCGTAGGGGACATCAATGAATTTGCCCCCCAGGGATTCAACCTGTTCCTTCACGCTGGGGCGCACGTCACTTGCCTCGATCACCGCACCCAGCCGCTTGGCCGTGGCAATGGCCTGCAGCCCTGCAACGCCCACGCCCAGAATGACCACCCGTGCGGCCTTGACCGTACCAGCTGCTGTCATCAGCATGGGGAAAAACTTCTGGTAACGATCAGCTGCGACGATAACAGCCTTGTAACCAGCAATGTTGGCCTGGCTGGACAGCACGTCCATGCTTTGCGCACGGGTGGTACGCGGTGCGGCCTCCAGGGCAAAAGCGGTCAGGTTGGCGCCAGCCAATCGTTGAAGCCCTTCGGCATCGAACGGGTTGAGCATGCCAATCAGCACAGCACCGGGTTTTGTCTGCGCCAATTCGGCAGGCGATGGCGAGCGCACCTTCAGCACCATGTCAGCACCCAGGGCACTGGCGGCGTCGGTGATCTCCGCTCCGGCCGCCTGGTAGGCTGCATCAGTCACGGAAGCCTTCAGCCCAGCGCCCGACTGCACGCGGACAGTGTGGCCTTGGGCAATGAGTTTTTTGGCCGTCTCCGGGGTGACGGCAACACGGGTCTCGCCGGCCGCCGTTTCGGTGGGCACGCCAATCAGCATCGAAATTCTCCTCGTACGTTGGGCTCGGGCAAGTACCTACATGGGTCTCGCCACCCGGATCAAACCGAGCTTAACAAACCTCTTGCGCCGCATTGTGCTTCATTTCGGGGCGCCCGCAGGATAATCCCCATCATGAATACCCGATGGAAGCCCAGTGTCACTGTTGCGGCAGTGATAGAGCGTGATGGAAATTACCTGCTCGTGGAAGAACATACCGCTGACGGCCTGCGCCTGAATACCCCCGCCGGCCACCTTGAGCCTGGTGAATCTCCCCTGGAGGGGGCCGTTCGGGAAACGCTCGAAGAATCGGGTCATGTCTTTACGCCGACCGCGCTGCTGGGCATCTACATGGCTGCGAGCAATGACACTCAGGGCCAGCCCACCAGTTGGATGCGAATCGCCTTTTGCGGTCACGCCGTGGAGTCCGTACCCCCGCAAGCACTGGACGAGGGCATCGTCCGCGCCATCTGGATGTCACCCGCAGAAATTGAAGCCAGCCAGGCCCGCCATCGAAGCCAACTGGTATGGCGATGTGTTCAGGATCATATGGCGGGCCAACGCTTTGACCTGTCGGCCGTGGTGATGGATGTGAGCGCGCTCAAACCTCCGAAGTAGGACGGCGGTGGAGCATTGAATTCAAAGCCTGCCCATACGCCTGACTCCAAAGCCTGATTTGCACCCCTGATGGATCCCTCATGGACCCCCTAGCTTCCTTCTTGCTGCTCTCCACCGCCGCATTTGGCGCTGGTGTGCTCAACGCCATTGCCGGCGGCGGCACCTTTCTGACCTTCCCGGCCCTGGTCTGGACAGGGGTGCCCCCGATTGCGGCGAACGCTACCAGCGCGCTGGCGGTGAGCCCAGGCTACCTGGGCAGCACGCTCGGTTTCCGGGCTGAACTGGCAGCATTGCCCCGAGCCCTGGTCGTGCGCGAGCTGGTGCTGAGCGCGATTGGCGGGGTCGCGGGAGCCTTGCTTCTGCTGGTCACGCCCGCCAAGGTTTTTGCCGGAGTGGTGCCCTGGCTTCTGTTGTTTGCGACGGTGTTGTTCGCGTTCGGCCCCGCTCTTTCCCGTTGGGCTGGCGGCGAGAACGGCATCCTGGCAGGGTGGCGCAAACCGGCTCTGCTGGTGGTAGCCATCTATGGCGGCTACTTCAATGGCGGCCTGGGCATCCTGCTGATGGCTTTGTATTTGCTGTGTGGCGAGCAGCGCATGCACACCGTGAACGCGCTCAAGAATTTGAATTCATTCGTGCTTTCAATCGTTTCCGTGATTGCATTCGCCCTGGGGGGAGCCATCGTATGGAAGCAAGCCCTCTTGATGGCGGTGTTCGCCACCCTCGGCGGTTTGGCGGGCGCGCGCCTAGCCCGAAGCCTCCCACCCCGCGTGGTGCGCGCCATTGTGATCACGACCGGACTGGTGATGAGCGTATTGTTCTTCATCCGCACGTAGATTTGGCTCCGGCCAGATAATCAGGACATGTCCAAACATCGCATCGTCGTCGGCCTATCGGGCGGCGTAGATTCCGCCGTTACCGCCTACCTGCTTAAAAAAGCGGGGCATGAGGTCGTCGGCATATTCATGAAAAACTGGGAAGATGACGACGACAGTGAATACTGCTCTTCCAACGTCGACTTTGTAGATGCTGCGGCGGTGGCCGATGTGATCGGCATCGAAATTGAGCACGTCAACTTCGCCAGCGAGTACAAAGATCGCGTATTTGCAGAATTCCTGCGCGAATACCAGGCGGGCCGGACACCCAATCCAGATGTGCTGTGCAACGCCGAGATCAAATTCAAGGCCTTCCTGGACCACGCCATGCGGCTGGGAGCGGAAAAAATTGCCACGGGCCACTATGCCCGCGTGCGTTACAACGACGCACGCGCCAGGCACGAGTTGCTCAAGGGCCTGGACCCCAGCAAGGACCAGAGTTACTTCCTGCACCGCTTGAACCAGGCTCAACTGGCCAAAACCATGTTTCCGGTCGGTGAACTGCACAAGACGGAAGTGCGGCAAATTGCCACGGAGATCGGCCTGCCCAACGCCAAGAAGAAAGATTCCACGGGCATCTGCTTCATCGGTGAACGGCCGTTCCGGGAGTTCCTCAATCGCTACCTGCAAAGCAAGCCAGGCCCAATCAAGGATGAACGGGAACGCACCATCGGCCAGCACGTGGGCCTTTCCTTCTACACCCTTGGCCAACGTCAAGGCCTGGGCATAGGAGGGATCAAGGAAAAGGGCGAGGCCCGAGGCGGTGGTGAGCACGCGCCCTGGTTTGTGGCGCGCAAGGACATGGCGCGGAACACTCTTTATGCCGTTCAGGGGCATGATCATCCGTGGCTGCTCTCCCACGAACTGGTCTTTGAAGATGTGTCCTGGACAGCCGATGAAGCCCCTGAACCAGGCCTTCTGGCCGCCAAAACGCGTTACCGCCAGCAGGACGCAGCCTGCACACTTTCAATGGGCGATTCGCCAGGCGCGTTTCGGCTGAGTTTTGCCGAACCGCAATGGGCGGTCACACCGGGCCAGAGCGCGGTCCTGTACGACGGCGACGTGTGCCTGGGGGGTGGTGTGATTGCATCTACGCCCGAACTATTGAAGGAACGCAACGTACCCGAGAAACCGGCTCGTCGGCGGCCTGCTCTTCTGGGCAGCGGTGTCCGCTAGGGCGTGTTAACACTAAATTCACCCCCGCGCCGGATTTTCCCGGCTCATAGTGCAAGACGCGCCGCGCAGCCAAGGTGCGATCCTTGGCAAGAGGCGCAACGCAGCAATATGGGGCGGCCGGCATAGGCCCGGGAAAACCGGCCCGAAGGGTGAGGCACTGGCAAACCGCACTCTGCGTTGCAAACCTCGCCGGGTGTCCAACCCGACTGCGGTTTGCGCCTTGATTGCGGCTCGCCAGTGCCTCACGCGGGGGTGAATTTAGTGTTAACACGCCCTAGGCCAGAAGCTTTCCTATCGTGGTGAACCCGGGCTACTGACCAGAGCACGTTCACATACCCACACTGGCACCAAACAGGCGGCCAATGAGCGCAGAAGCCCCCATGGCCAGTGCCCCCCAGAAGAGCACGCGAGTCGCGCCAGGCTTCAAGGGAGCGCCGCCCAGCTTGGCACCCAGTGCACCCAGCAAGCCCAATACCAGCAAGGTGGAGATGACCAGCGCCGCTTCCAGGCCCGGCCCGCTGCAGAGCAAGACCACCAAAATAGGGCAAAGCGCGCCTGCAGCGAACGCGCCCGCAGATGCCAACGCCGCTTGCAATGGGCGAGCCGCATTGTTTTCATGGATACCCAACTCATCTTGCAGATGGGCATTCAAGGCGTTGTGTGCCGTCAGTTCGTTGGCCACCTGCGTGGCCAGTTCCTCAGAAAGACCTCGGCGCTGGTATATGCCAACGAGTTCGAGCAACTCGACGTCGGGCTCCTTATCCAATTCGATTTTCTCCTTGTCTCGGTCCGCCTTTTCAGAATCGGCTTGCGAGCTGACGGAGACGTATTCGCCTGCAGCCATGGAGAACGCACCTGCCGTCAACCCCGCCGCTGCTGTCAGCAGCAGAGTGTTCGTGCTCGCCCCCGTCGCGACCATACCCACCAGCAATCCACTGGTGGAAATCAGCCCGTCATTGGCGCCCAGAACCGCCGCGCGCAACCAACCGCTCTTGTGGACATAGTGAATGTCTGGATGGGCTTCGGGGGTGGTGTGACGCGGCATGAGAAAAATGAGTAGTCAGCAAAGCGGCCCTATGGAGACCCTATGACCGAGGTCCCGCGGGAAAGTCATTGCTCGCCACCGCCATGACGGCCACGGGCTCTGGCTGGAGCAGGCTGCCTCCACGCCAGCCCTTCCAGGTCGCCGTTGTCATGGCCAGGGTCACCAGAGTCGCGAAGGCCAGGAAAATGATGGCTGGCGCTTCCATCGCGGGATGCTGAACGGCCAGGCGGAGCGTCAGCGAGGCCAGCGCCGCCAAAGGAAACCCAAGCGCCCAGAAGCTCATCGAGAAGGGCTGTGCCAGCATCCGGCGCACCAGCTGCAGGCTCCAGAGCAGGAAGAACAGCGCTGCGCCCCAACACATCCATGCCAAGACGATAGGCCCTCCCATTTGCAGCACGGCCGAGCCCACGACCGATGGAGGCGCCACACATATGAAGGTAATGGGCAACAAGCGCTCAGCCCACAACCCCTGGGCGGCTATCCGAGCAAAGATCAGTGCCAGCACCACGGGCCAGAGTAGCAAACCCACACCGAACTGCGCCGCAGCCCAGGGGCCCGCGTCCAGGCTGCTTCCTGCCAGTGGCGCCAGCACATTGCCCACAACGGGAATCAGCAGCGCTGGTGTCAAGGTGGCCCAGTTAAGTCCCTCCATCTTCCCTGCATTTAGCCAGCGCGTCAGCACCCACAGTGTGGCGCCGAACTGCGTCAAGGAGCCCGCCCACCACAAGACCGCCAGCCACACACTCGTGCCAAACAAAGACACGCCGCAAGTAGCCAGCAGAATCATGGACACCGGAATTGTGGCCACAAACGCGTGGCGCACGGGGTGCTTCAAATCCGCCGCCAGTGCTTCTGGGTAGCGCTGCCAACGCTGCCACGAGACCACCATCAGCACCACGAAGATCAGCACAGCCGCCGCTGCCAACAACATAGCGCCAGCGCCTGCCACTTCGCCCATCAAGGGGGTAGCCCGCCCCCAGGCCAGGGACAAGCCCGCCAGTCCCATGACGAGCGCAAACCAATTGAGGCCTATGTGTTTGAGAGCGTCTGGAGCTTGGGCCATACGTTCATGATGCCACGGATCGAATGCTGCACTTTTAATAGCAAAAAATGCCTGTATGCATATGTTTTATAAGAACTTTCATCTCTACCGCTGAGAAATTGAATAAGCAAACAAAAAAACAGTAGTTCCAAGAATAAGGGTTGGCGAACAAAGATCTGGGCCTGGCTCGCACATATCTTCAAGGAACCCGCATGTCATTCGCAACCTCTCGCCGCCTGGCTCTGGCCGGCCTATTCGCCTTGGCAACGACGCCGTATGCGCTTGCGCAGCAGCCGGCCACGGTCACCCTGCTCAACGTCAGCTACGACCCGACTCGCGAGCTGTATGTCGAGTTCAACAAGGCCTTCGCAGCGCATTGGAAGGCGCAAAACGGCCAAAACGTGGTGATCAAGCAATCCCACGGGGGCTCTGGCAAGCAAGCCCGGTCGATCATTGACGGCCTGGAAGCGGACGTCGCCACCCTGGGGCTGGCACCGGACATCAACGCCTTGGTCAAGAACGGCGGATGGGTCGCTGCGGATTGGCAAAAGCGCCTGCCGCACAACGCAGCCCCTTACACCTCCACCATTGTGTTCCTGGTCAAAAAAGGGAACCCAAAAGGCGTGAAGGATTGGAACGATCTGATCAAGCCTGGCGTGGCGGTCATCACGCCCAATCCCAAGACTTCCGCGGGCGCACAGTGGAATTATCTGGCGGCCTGGGAATACGGTAAACGCAAATTCGGCGGCGACGAGCAGGCCAAGTCTTTCGTGCAAAAGGTCTATAGCAACGTCCCAGTGCTGGACACTGGCGCTCGTGGTTCCACCATCACCTTTGCCCAACGAAACGTGGGCGATGTCTTGCTGGCCTGGGAGAACGAAGCCTTCCTGGTTCTCAAGGAATTCGGTGCCGATAAGTTCGAGATCGTTGTGCCTTCGGTGAGTATCGTGGCCGAACCCACTGTCGCCGTGGTGGACAAGAATGTTGACAAGCACGGGACCCGGGCAGTGGCTGAAGCCTACCTGAAGTATCTCTACACAGAAGACGGCCAGGACATTGCGGGCAAGCACTTCTACCGCCCCGCAGTTTCCGACAAGGCCAAGGCCAAGTACGCCCCTCAGTTCCCGAAACTGACCTTGTTCACCATTGACCAGGCCTTTGGCGGCTGGAGCAACGCCGGCAAGCATTTTGCCGACGGTGGCAGCTTCGACCAGATCTACACGCAGAAGTGATGCATCCCGAGCCTCCTCGCCGAATCACCCGCCTGGAGATGGCCACGTACATCGTGCTGGCCATTGTCATGTTGGTTGCGGGTGTGCTGGCCGGCTGATCAGCCAAGCACCTACCCCGAGCCATTTCCAAGAGATATCTCATGAGCTTTGAAGTGACGACCCCCGCCCTGGAAGCCCTCCAAGACATCGAACACCAAGCCGCTGACAAGGGCCTGCCCTATCACGGCCAAGTGCCTCCATCTCTGGCGTGGCAACTCTTTGAGGATGGCGACGCCCTGATTGTCGACGTGCGCACCGCTGAGGAACGCAAATTCGTTGGCCATGTGCCAGGCAGCCTTCATGTGGCCTGGGCCACTGGTACCGCGCTCACGCGAAATCCACGATTTGCCCGCGAACTGGAGGCCAAGACGGGCAAGGATGCCGTCGTGCTGCTCCTGTGCCGCAGTGGCAAGCGCTCGGCCCTGGCAGCTGAAATAGCTGCCAAGGCGGGCTTTACCCGCGTGTTCAACGTGCTGGAAGGCTTTGAGGGCGAACTGGATTCTCAGCAACAGCGTGGCCATGCGGATGGATGGCGATTCCGCCGCCTGCCCTGGGTGCAAGACTGAAAATGACCCAAACCACTCTCACCGAATCGCCCGGCACATTGGATGTCGGTGCCATCGTCAACGAATTGCGCAACGCTCGCGTGGAATGGCGGCTGGCACGTGGCCGCTCACTGGAGCCGCGCGGGCGCGACCTGCCTTCCCGGGAGGTATTGCGCGAGCTGACGACCGAGCTTCACGGGCTTCTCTTCCCCATGCGGCTTGGCCCGCCTGATCTGCGCCAGGAGGCGGAGGACTTCTACGTGGGCTCCACCCTCGACAAGGTAGTGCACACGCTGGCCAGCCAGATACGGCTGGAGCTCCACCACTCCGCACGGCATGCCCACCTGTCGCCACGCGAGATAGACGACCGCGCAGACCACATCGTGCGCCAGTTTGCCTGGTCACTGCCCGGAACCCGGCGCCTGCTGGACACCGACGTCCTGGCGGCCTACCACGGTGATCCGGCGGCGCACAGTGTGGACGAAGTACTGCTGTGCTACCCCGGTGTGCACGCCATCATCAACCACCGGCTGGCGCACACCCTGCACGGGCTTGGCGCCACCATGCTGGCGCGCTTGATTGCGGAGCTGTCGCACGGTGCCACGGGCATCGACATCCACCCTGGCGCATCGATTGGTGGATCTTTTTTCATTGACCACGGCACCGCCGTCGTGATCGGAGAGACCGCCATCATCGGCGAACGCGTGCGTATTTATCAAGGGGTCACGCTGGGCGCCAAGAGCTTCCCGCTGGACGCCACCGGCCAACTCAGAAAGGGCCTGCCCCGCCACCCCCATCTGGAAGACGACGTCGTCGTCTATGCAGGCGCGACGGTATTGGGGCGCATCACGATCGGCCGCGGCGCCACGATTGGTGGGAACGTCTGGGTGACCCATGACGTGCCTGCAGGCACACACCTCACCCAGGCGAATTCACGCCATGCCGAAGCAGAGCTGACCGCTTCCTAACACCAAAAAAAATTTCTCACCTTTCGGAGTTTCAAGAATGAGCGCAACTGTTGGCGGTACCACCGCCCTTGGCGACAACGCCGCCCGGCAATTAGCCAATGCCACCAAGACCGTCCCCCAGCTTTCGACGATTTCGCCGCGCTGGCTGACGCACCTGCTGCAGTGGACGCCCGTGGAAGCCGGCATCTACCGTCTGAACAAGGTGAAAAATCCGGAAGACATCCGGGTGACCTGCACTGCCAAGGAAAGCGAAAACCAGCTTCCCCGCACCTACGTCGACTATGAAGAGCAGCCGCGCGAATACTTCCTGAACGCCGTCAGCACGGTACTGGACGTCCACACCCGCGTGTCTGACCTCTACAGCAGCCCGCACGATCAGATCAAAGAACAGTTGCGCCTGACCATTGAAACCATCAAGGAAAACCAGGAAAGCGAACTCATCAACAACCCCGACTACGGCCTCCTGGCCCAGGTGACAGACGAGCAGCGCATCTTCCCCTTGAGCGGTGCGCCAACGCCGGATGACCTGGACGAACTGCTGACCAAGGTCTGGAAAGAACCTGCTTTCTTTTTGGCTCACCCGCTGACCATCGCTGCCTTCGGCCGCGAAGCCACTCGCCGCGGTACGCCCCCGCCCACCGTGAGCCTGTTCGGTTCGCAGTTCATAACTTGGCGCGGCGTTCCCCTGATTCCTTCAGACAAAGTACCTGTGGCCGACGGCAAAAGCAAGATCCTGCTGCTGCGCGTAGGCGATAAGCGCCAGGGCGTCGTGGGCCTCTATCAGCCCGGCTTGCCCGGCGAGCAAGGGCCAGGCCTGTCGGTGCGCTTCATGGGCATCAACAACCACGCCATCGCTTCATACTTGATATCGCTGTATTGCTCGCTGGCCGTCCTCACGCCCGATGCATTGGCCGTGCTGGACGACGTGGAGATCAACCGCTACCACGACTATTCAGCGCTCGACACCTACAAGTAAGACGTCGGCATGACCGCAGTAACTCCCGTCGTTCCCGGCGACTTTGAGGCGCCGATCGACCCGGCGGCGCTGGCGCGCATGGCCAGCGCTTTGTTCTCGGCGTTGCCAGGGCAGGTCCCAGGCGCGCAAGCGCCGGTGAACCTGGCACCGCCCGGATCACCACTGGCCAGCCCTGCTGGCCTAGGACCCAGCGTCCCCGGCACGCCCATTCCGCAAGGTCAAGTGCCTGGCACCAATCTGATCCCGGCGTCGCCCACGCCAGTGCTCTCACTGGCCAACCGCATACCCGCGCTGGCGCCGCATGCGCCGGCTGGCAATGGCGTTCCAGACAACGTATTTGCACCCGCCCCAGGTTACGAACCAAGATTCGGCGGCCAGGCGCTGGCCGTACCGCCAGCCCATTCGGGGGAGCCCTACTACTTCCTGGCCAACGGCCACCCCTCCCCTGGCGGTGCCCCCCAACCTGCGGGCATCTCAGATCCGCTGGATGGATTGGCGCAATTGCCTTTTGCGACTCCCGAGCCACCGCGCGCTGTGCCCACTGTTCCCGCCGCGGCGCAACCAGTGACCACGCCATCGGCAGAGCCGCGTTTTTACTTCGTGGATGCAGTCGTGCTGCCCAGCGGCTACACCACGCCTGCCACACCTGGAGCACGGGGGGATGCACGTGACCAGCACCTGGGCAAGCAAGAGCGCCATCCGGCATTCGACGTTCACGCTGTACGGCGCGACTTTCCCATCCTTTCAGAACGTGTCAACGGCCACCCGTTGGCCTGGCTGGACAACGCCGCCACTACGCAGAAGCCCCGCTCTGTGATCGAACGGCTTTCGTACTTCTACGAGCACGAAAATTCGAACATCCACCGCGCGGCCCACGAACTTGCTGCCCGCGCGACCGACGCCTATGAAGCTGCTCGCGAAAAAGTTCGCGGCTTTCTGAATGCGCCGGACGTGAACGAAGTCATCTTCGTGCGCGGCACCACCGAAGCCATCAATCTGGTGGCCAAAAGCTGGGGTTGGCAACACATAGGCGAAGGCGACGAGATCATCGTCAGCCATCTGGAGCACCACGCCAACATCGTGCCGTGGCAACAACTGGCGTCCGCCAAAGGCGCCAGGTTGCGCGTGATTCCCGTGGACGACAACGGCCAGGTGCTGCTGGACGAATACCAGAAGCTGCTGAACGACCGCACCAAGCTCGTCTCTGTCACCCAGGTCTCGAACGCACTCGGCACCGTCGTGCCCGTCAAGCAGATCGTGGAGCTGGCTCACCGCGCGGGGGCCAAGGCCCTGGTGGACGGCGCACAATCGGTCTCGCACATGCGGGTGGATGTCCAGGACATCGGCGCAGACTTCTTCGTTTTTTCCGGCCACAAGATTTTCGGCCCCACCGGCATCGGTGCGCTCTGGGGTAAGCGGGAGGTGCTGGAGAGCATGCCCCCCTGGCAAGGCGGCGGCAACATGATTGCCGACGTCACGTTCGAAAAAACGGTGTTCCAACCCTTGCCCAATACCTTCGAAGCCGGCACTGGAAACATCGCCGACGCCGTGGGACTGGGCGCCGCCATCGACTATGTGCAACGCCTGGGTATGGAAAACATCGGCCGCTACGAGCATGAGCTGCTCGTCTACGGCCAGGACCGTCTGCGCGAAATCCCGGATGTGCGCCTGATTGGCACGGCACCTGACAAAGCCAGTGTGATGTCATTCGTCCTTGCTGGCTACACCACGGAAGAAGTGGGCCGCGCCCTCAACAAGGAAGGTATCGCCGTGCGTACCGGCCACCACTGTGCGCAGCCCATCTTGCGCCGCTTCGGGGTTGAGACGACGGTACGGCCTTCGCTCGCGTTCTACAACACCACCGAGGAGATTGACCGGCTGGTGTCCGTGGTGCGCCGCCTGGCCAGCTCAAGCAGGTGAGCGCCGAACCTGGCAGGTGAACAGCACATAAGCAAACTACTACTTCTTCGTTGGCCTGTGCTGGGCATGGGCAGAAAATTGGCCCATGCCCTACCCTACCGTCCTCATCGTGCCCGGCTGGCACAACTCCGGTCCCAGGCACTGGCAAAGCCTTTGGCACCAATGCCTGCCGCGATCTGTTCGTGTGGAACAGGCAGACTGGCGCCACCCTCTACGCAAACCGTGGGTGGAGCGCCTGGTCCAAACCATTGAACAAACTGAAGGCCCGCTCCTGATCGCTGCGCACAGCCTGGGATGCATCACCACCGCACACCTTCCGGCTTCAGCCCAGACACGCATCCATGGCGCGCTGCTGGTGGCGCCTGCAGACCCGGAAAACCGCAGCGCACTGGCTGATTTCGCACCTGTGCCACGCAAACGGCTGCAATTTCCCAGCATTGTGGTGGGCAGCTCGAACGACCCCTATTGTCCGGTCGCGCAAACCAGCCACTACGCCAAGGCCTGGGGCAGCCGCCTTGTGCTGCTGGACAAATCCGGCCATATCAATGTGGAGTCAGGACACGGGGACTGGCCTTTCGGGCTGACCTTGCTCAAAACCTTGGGAGCCGAGCCTCCTTTGCGCCAAGCCGCTTCATTCTTTATATGAATTTCGAATAAGAACACAAAAACAAAGTCGTTTGAATTAGAAGGGCCGACTCTGACAATTCGTCATCGTTGTCTCATTACCTTTCCAATTCCATGAAAACGACTCTAAAACTGACTCTGGGCGCCATCGGCTTCAGCCTGGCTTCGCTGGCCTCCGCTCAGACGCTGCTCAACGTTTCCTACGATGTGGCGCGAGAGTTCTACAAGGACATCAACCCCGCTTTCATCGCGCACTATAAAAAAACCACAGGCAAAGATCTCAAGATCGACCAGTCGCATGCTGGCTCCAGCGCTCAGGCGCGTGCCGTGGCAGACGGCCTGGAGGCCGATGTGGTGACCTTCAACACCACCACCGACATTGACTTCCTGGCAGACAAAGGTGTGGTCGCCAAGGACTGGCGCACCAAGTTTCCAAACGGAGCTGCCCCGACGACATCCACCATGCTGTTCCTGGTGCGCAATGGCAACCCCAAGGGCATCAAGGACTGGGACGATCTGATCAAACCCGGCGTACAAGTGGTGGTGGTCAACCCTAAAACCGGAGGCAATGGCCGCCTGGCCTACCTGGCTGCCTGGGGCCAGGTCCGTGCCAAGGGGGGCACTGACGCACAAGCACTGGACTACGTCACGCGGCTGTACAAGAACGTGCCTGTGCTGGCACGTGGTGGGCGCGATGCCACTGGCGTGTTCCTGCAGCGCAATATCGGCGACGTATTGATCACCTTTGAATCCGAAGTGGTTTCAGTGGACAAGGAATTTGGCGTCGGCAAAGTCGATGCCATTCACCCCAGCGCCAGCGTGATCGCTGAGAACCCAGTAGCCGTCGTCGAACGCACGGTCAACAAGAAAGGCACGGCTGCGGAAGCCAAGGCTTACCTTGATTTCCTCTACACGCCAGAAGCGCAGGAAATCGCAGCCAAGCACAACATCCGTCCTCGCAACGAAGCCGTCCTCAAGAAGAATCCACAGTTCAAGCCAATCAAGCTGTTCACCGTGGACCAGTACTTCGGCTCGCTCGGCGAAGCCCAAAAGGTGCACTTCAACGACGGCGGCCAGTTCGACAAGCTCTACACGCCCGGCAAGTGATGAACGGATGACCGCGCCGACGCGCGGCCTGGTTGAGTAACGGTGACAGCGGCCCGGTAGCGGCCGCTGCCTGCTGCCAAAACGCCAAGGTGCCCAGACGGCTAGCAGCCGTCGTTCGCCCCCACATACACAAGACAACCCCATGTCCTCCACTGCCACCCTTGCAGCGCCTCGTCCCCGAGCCGTGCGGCGCGTGCTGCCCGGCTTTAACCTGACCTTGGGTTACACCCTGCTGTACCTGAGCCTGATCGTATTGATACCGTTGTCCGCACTGGTCTTCAAGACCTTGACGATGACCTGGGCCGAATTCTGGACAGCCATCTCGGCGCCACGCGTCGTGGCTTCGTACAAACTGACTTTTGGCGCATCGTTTCTGGCCGCCTCCATCAACGCGGTCGCTGGCCTGTTGATCGCATGGGTGCTCGTGCGCTATGAATTTCCAGGCAAGAAGATCGCCGATGCGCTGGTAGATCTTCCGTTTGCCCTGCCCACCGCCGTGGCCGGTATTGCCCTGACAGCCATCCTGGCAGGCAACGGCTGGATCGGCCAGTACCTGGAGCCGATGGGCATACAGCTGGCATTCAAGCCCGGGGGCATCGTGGTGGCGCTCATCTTCATTGGCCTGCCTTTCGTTGTACGCACTGTGCAGCCCGTGCTGGAAGACACTGAAAAAGAGCTTGAGGAAGCCGCTGCCTGCCTGGGCGCCAACCGCTGGCAAACCTTCTGGCGCGTGATCTTCCCCGCCATCGCACCGGCCCTGCTGACAGGGTTTGCCATGGCCTTCGCCCGCGCTGTCGGTGAATACGGCTCCGTCATTTTCATCGCGGGCAATATGCCCATGATCTCTGAGATCACGCCGCTCATCATCATCGGCAAGCTGGAGCAGTACGACTACGCAGGCGCTACCGCCGTCGCATCGGTGATGCTGCTGATCTCCTTCGTCTTGCTTCTGATCATCAACGGACTGCAAGCCTGGGGTCGGCGCCGCTACGGGAGCACATCATGAGCATTGCAAAAAGAGTTCGCACCACCGAAACACCGGCAGTGCGCTGGTTGCTCACAGCCCTCGCGCTGGGCTTTATGGCCCTGTTCCTGGTGCTCCCTCTGGTCACGGTTTTCATTGAGGCGCTCGGCAAGGGGTGGGACGCGTATGGTGCAGCGCTGATGGAACCTGACGCCTGGGCGGCCATGCGCCTGACGCTGCTGACCGCTGCCATCGCTGTTCCAGTGAATCTGGTGTTCGGCGTGGCCGCCGCCTGGTGCATAGCCAAGTTCGAGTTTCGCGGCAAGTCCTTTCTCACCACATTGATCGACCTGCCCTTCTCGGTTTCGCCCGTGGTGGCGGGCCTTATCTACGTACTGGTGTTCGGAGCCCAGGGGTGGTTCGGGCCCTGGTTGGCAGAGCACAACATCAAGATCATGTTTGCCGTGCCTGGCATCATCCTGGCGACTATCTTTGTCACCTTTCCTTTCATCGCCCGCGAACTCATCCCGTTGATGCAGGCTCAAGGCAGCGATGAAGAGCAGGCGGCTCAGGTCCTGGGCGCCAATGGCTGGCAGACCTTCTGGTACGTGACCCTGCCCAACATCAAATGGGGCTTGATCTACGGCGTGATTCTGTGCAATGCGCGTGCCATGGGTGAATTCGGAGCGGTGTCTGTGGTCAGTGGACATATCCGCGGACAGACCAACACCATGCCACTGCACGTGGAGATTCTCTACAACGAATACCAAGGCCAGGCTGCCTTTGCCGTCGCCTCCTTGCTGGCACTGCTGGCTATCGTCACGCTGGCCGTCAAGAGCCTGGTGGAGTGGCAACATGCACGCTCATTGCGGGCCACCACAGATTTGCCGCCAGAGCCCATCTCCATCCATCAGCCTTCTTCACCTGATAGTCAAGTCCGGACCGCGTCGGTCGCGAAAGCAACATCATGAGTATCGAAATCCGCAATGTCTCCAAGCAATTCGGCTCCTTTCAGGCGCTGGGTGATGTCAGCCTGAACATCGATTCTGGTGAGCTGGTGGCGCTACTGGGCCCATCAGGCTGCGGCAAGACCACGCTGCTGCGCATCATCGCGGGCCTGGAGTCCAGTGATCAAGGCAGCATTCTGTTCAACGGCGAAGACACCACAGATGTTCATGTAAGAGAACGCGGCGTAGGTTTCGTGTTCCAGCACTACGCTCTGTTTCGTCACATGACGGTGGCGGACAACGTGGCTTTTGGTCTGCGCGTGAAGCCGCGCAGCGAGCGTCCAAGTGAAGCCAAGATCAAGGCCAAGGTGCATGAGCTGCTGAGCCTGGTTCAGCTCGACTGGCTGGCCGACCGCTACCCTTCACAGCTCTCAGGCGGTCAGCGGCAACGCATTGCCTTGGCCCGCGCCTTGGCTGTGGAACCCAAGGTTCTGCTGCTGGACGAGCCCTTCGGTGCGCTAGACGCCAAGGTCCGCAAGGAACTGCGCCGCTGGCTTCGGCGCCTGCACGACGAGTTGCACGTGACCAGCATTTTCGTCACGCACGACCAGGAAGAAGCGCTTGAAGTAGCCGACCGCGTGGTGGTAATGAACAAGGGCGCCATTGAGCAAGTGGGCACGCCGCAGGAAGTGTGGGAAAGCCCCGCCACGCCCTTCGTCTATGGATTCCTCGGCGACGTCAACCTGTTTCACGGCCGCGCCTCAGGTGGTCAGATGCAGGTGGGTGACTGGCGTATTGCAGCGCCTGAGCATGCCAGCGCGATGGATGCGGAAGCCATGGCTTTTGTGCGCCCGAGCGATCTATCGGTCACGCCCTATACAGCCGGCGCAACGGGTCTGGTGGCCAAGCTGGACCGCGCCCTGGTGATTGGGCCACAGGCACGGCTGGAACTGACACCGCGTGATCAGCCAAGTCACATTCTGGAAGCGCATCTGTCGGCTGAGGAGTATCGTCGGCTGGGGATCAAGGAGGGGGATATTGTTAGTGTTTCGCCTAACAAGGCGAGGGTGTTTTTGGAAGTGGCGGATGATCCGGCAGTGATGATTTGAGTTGTCGGATTGAAGGTTCGCGGCGCTCGATCCGCGATGTGTCGGTGAGGTGGCAGTGCGGTTTAACTCCTTCTCCCTTTGGGAGGGGTTGGGGCCGGCCAACCGGTACGGGCAAGTGGCGGTTGATTGGTCGCTGGGGTTACTAATTACCTTCTGCTCTTCACTTCAGGTCGGAGGCCGGGGAGTGCGCCCGGCAGCGCACCTACTTCTTCTTTGCTCCGCCAAAGAAAAGTAGGCAAAAGAAAGGCGGCCCCACTGTCCGCGTCCCTTCGCTTCGCTCCGGGCAACCTGCGCTGCTCGTGCGAGGGGCAGTGTCGCAGAAACTCCCTGCGTTCACTTCGCTCACTTCGGTCAAACAACTGCGACAAGCTAGATCTTGAAGCAAGAGCATCTTGCAGTGCTCTTGCCCGCCCCTCGCACTGCGCTGCTCAGCACGGCCAAAGGGGTGGGAAGCCTGATTCGGGCCATTGCTTCGCTCGGCCCTCGAATAATCAGTCGCTGGCGCGAGGATGTTGTCCCGTCTCCAGCATGCGGGAGAGGGAGTGAAATCCACCGCCGGTTGACCGGCCCCGCCCCATAGGAAGAGGGAGCCGGACTCAATCAGAAGCCGTTGAACCCATTCAACATCTAAGAATACATCCAAGGCATCCGTCCCCTATCCCCCACCTCAAACTCCTCAATCCTCCCCACATACTCCTGCAACGTCCTGCTGATCGGATCCAGCCCCGAGAGCAGCTGCTCTCGCTCTTCATCCCCCAGCGTGATGGCATGCACAATCCCATCAGGCCCCTTCAGCTCCCGTCGATTCAAATCCAGCGCAACCTGTCTGGCCTGCGGATCAGGCGACACAGCATCTGCCAGCGCCTTGACCTCAGGCTCAGGCAACACCACGGGCAAGATGCCATTGCGAATGCAGTTCGCAAAGAAAATGGCACCAAAGCTGGGCGCTACGATGGCCCGAATACCCCACTCGGCCAGCGCCCAGGCCGCATGCTCTCGAGACGATCCGCATCCAAAATTCGGGCCTGCCAGCAGCACCGTCGTGCCGCGCTGGTTCGGCCAATTCAAGACGAAATCCGGATCCGGCTCGCGCGCAGCGACATCGCGATAGCGCCAGTTGGCGAAGAGGCCTTCAGCGAGTCCATCTTTGCCTACCGTCTTGATCTCACGCGAAGGAATGATGGCGTCGGTATCAATGCTGGGCTTCAGCAGGGCAGCAGCAACCCCGGTGTGTTGGCTGAAAGGCTTCATGGCTCGCCCCTCAGGAAAGGCCGCGGATCAGCGATGTGCCCACTCAAAGCGGAAGCAGCGACCGTCACAGGGCTTGCCAGATGGGTTCTTGTCTGCGGGCCTTGCCGGCCTTCAAAATTTCGATTGGTGGTGCTGATCACGCGCTCGGCCACGCCGAAACTCTCGCCGCCCGAGAAAAAGCACATCGAACAACCTGACTCTCGCCATTCAAATCCGGCGTCCTTGAAGACATGGTCCAGCCCCAAAGCCTCAGCCTCCCGCTTGACACTGGTAGAGCCCGGAACACAGATCGCACGAATGTGAGGCGCCACACGCCTGCCGCGAAGAACATCTGCAGCCGCTTGCAAATCTGACAGCCGGCCATTGGTGCATGAGCCGATGAACGCCGCCTGAATCGGCATATCGGCCAGCTTGTCACCGGGGTGGACGTCCATGTAGGCCAGGGCTCGTTCGGCGGATTGCGTGGCACCAGGAACCACACCATCAACGCCACACGCGTGCTGAGGGCTCGTTCCCCACGTCACCATGGGCGCCAGATCCGAAACGTCCATATGCAACTCGACGTCGAAGCTCGCACCCTCATCACTTTTCAGGTTCCTCCACGACGCCATGGCCTCATCCCATTGCGCACCCGATGGCGCGAAAGGACGCCCCTGCAGCGTGCTGAACACTTTTTCGTCAGGCGCTATCAAAGCGGTGAAGGCCGAAAACTCCACCGCCATATTGCAAATCGTCTGGCGCGCTTCGATGGACATGTCGCGAATCACAGGGCCATCGAACTCCACCACACAACGCTGGGCCCCATCCGCACCATGGCGTGCAATCAGCGCCAGCGCCAGGTCCTTGGCACCCACGCCTTGCGCCAGGCGCCCAGTGAAGGTGACGCGCATGGAGCGCGGCTTGCGAACACGCAGTGTTCGTGTGGCCAAGGCGTGTTCTGCCTCGGACGAACCAATTCCCCACGCCAATGCTCCAAAGGCACCTTGCGTGCAGGTGTGACTGTCAGGGCACACCAAGGTGATGCCCGGCAAGACAATACCTTGCTCGGGAGAGATCACGTGAACAATGCCCTGGCGTGGGTCATTGATGTCGAAGAAATGAATGCCCGACTTCCGGGATTCATCGCGGGTGACGCGAATGAAGTCCACCCCACCTGGCATCAAGGTGGTGTCTTCTGTGCGCCCTGGCCGCGTGTCTGCAATATGGTCTATGGTGGCAAACACCTGCTGCCGGTTTCTTACAGGCAATTGCCGCTCTGCGAGCGAACGCAAAGCCACACCGCCCATGCGTTCGTGCAACATCACGCGGTCAATATGCATCAAAGCCAGGCTGCCATCCGCGTTGAGATCTTCAACGCGGCGCTGTGCCCAGATTTTCTCGAACAGCGATTGCGGGGCCGTGACAGTCATGGCGCCTCTATCCGCAACACACCCGCCTCCTGCATGGCCTGTATCTGCTCCTTGGAAAAACCAGCGGCCAGCAGCACCTGGGCGCCACCTTCACCAATGCCTGGCAGATCGCGGCGCACGCCCAGACGCTGATGTCCCATCTCGATGGGAAGCGCAGGCAAGCTGGCCCGTTCACCACTTGGCAGCGTGACATCCACCAGGCCGCCCGCGTTCAGATGCGGATCATTGATCAGGTCTTCGGGCTTGGCCACAGGAGCAAACGGCAAGCCAATGCTCTCGAGCTTCTCCATCAGAGCGTCCCGTTCAAACGTACCCAATCGCTCACGCAGCGTCGACATGTAGCGATCTTTCTGCCGAACGCGATCATTGTTTTTCTGCAGGGTGGGATCGGCACCCAGCTCATCGAGACCAAATGCCGTGCAAAAGCCTCGCCACTGCGTATCGGTGACGACAGCGACGAACACTTTGCTCTGGTCTTTGGTGTCAAAGATGTCATAGACCGCCCACGCTGACTGGCGTTGCGTCATGGGCGGCGCGGGCTTGCCGGTGACGGCGAACTGCGCCATGTGCTGTCCGACCAGGAAGGCCGTGGTTTCATACAAGGCCGTGGTCACCAACTGGCCCTGACCGGTGCGGTGGCGCTGCTCCAGCGCTGCCATGATGCCGATGACGCCGAACATCCCGCCCATGACGTCAATCACAGACGCGCCTGCGCGCATGGGCTTGTCGGGCAAGCCGGTCATATAGGCCAGGCCGCCCATCATCTGAGCCACCTCATCCAGCGCCGTGCGGTGCGCATAGGGGCCGCTCAAGAAGCCTTTGCCGGAACAGTAAATGACCCCGGGGTTGGTGGCAGAGATAGCTTGGTATCCCAGACCGAGCGCATCCATGGCACCTGGCCGGAAGTTCTCAAGAACAATATCGGCTTTCTGCAGCAAACGCTGGGCAGCATCGCGCCCTGCCTCGGACTTGACGTCCAGGGCCAGACTGGCCTTGTTGCGGTTGTACATGGGAAAGTAGCCAGCGCCTGAACCCGTTAGCCGGCGCGTATTGTCGCCTTCCAGGGGTTCGATCTTGATCACTTCGGCGCCGAGATCTGCAAGAATCAGGCCCATACTGGGGCCCATCACCATGTGGGTGAACTCAACCACCCTAAGGCCGCTCAAGGGAAGATCAGTAGCTTGGTTCATGATGCTTTGAAGTTCTTTGGAAGGCCCGCTAAAGGCACCATGCCGTAGAGCGGCTCACCAGGCAGGGCGTCACTCAGCAATTGCCGGGCGTGCATGAGTGCGTCGTAGTCAATGCCGGTAGAAAAGCCCATCGCCTCCAGCATGAACACCAGGTCTTCCGTGACGATGTTGCCACTGGCCCCAGGTGCGAATGGGCAGCCACCCAGCCCGCCCTGAGAAGCGTCAATGGTGGTCAAACCCTCATCGATAGCGGCCAGTGCATTCGCCAAGCCCAGGCCCCGCGTGTTGTGCAGGTGAATGCCCGTAAGCCGATCAGCCCCCACCCGCGCGTGCACCTTGCGAATCATGCGCCTGACTTGGGCCGGGTTGGCGTATCCGGTGGTGTCCGACAGGCCCACTTCATCGCAGCCTGCCTCAATCAGTATCTGAGCCAGGTCCATGACCTTGTCTTCCGGTACCACGCCTTCCATGGTGCAGCCAAAGGCCGTCGAGAGGCTGCCTTCCAGATGAGGCCGCTCCGCTTCAGGCAGCGTCTTCAGAAAGGCGCCAATGGCCTGGACTTCCTGGATCATCTGCTCATGGGTGCGCCTCACGTTCTTGAGGCTATGGGTTTCGCTGCAGGAAAAGGGAATGGAGATCTTGTGCGCCCCGGCCTTCACCGCGGCTTGCGCGCCTTTCAGATTGGGCACCAGAGCCGCCACGGCAAGGCCAGGCAAGGTCCTGGCGAAGCCGACCAGTTCTGCGGTGTCTGCCATCTGGGGAAGCACATGGGAGGGCACAAATGAACCCACTTCAATTTCCCGCAGCCCCGCTTTGAACAAGGCATGGATCCAGGCCTTCTTCTCCGGGGTACCCATGATCCGCTCAATGCTTTGCAAGCCATCACGCGGGCCAACTTCGCTGACGAGGATGGAAGTGCTCATGAGCACGCTCCGATGTCGATGTTTCTCAAGACAGTCTCCTGTTTTTCTACACTTCGGGAACGACGTCGATGGAACGCGTCCGCCACCAAGTTCTACTGAATGGTTTCAGACTCGCGCAAGCTGCTGATCATCGAAGTCTCGAGCAGATACTCCGTCGCCAGGGCTTCGTCTGACGCCTTGCGCTGCAGCTCAGTCAAGGAGCGCCTGCGCTTGTCCGTATCCCGCTCCTGCATGCGTGCGCGGTTGCGGCCAGACTGCTCCAGCACATGCTTGATCGCGATGGGTCGGCGTTGCCGCTCGTACAGCCCGAGCAGTTCGACACTTTCTCCGGCGTAGATCCGGTTCAGTTTGTCGGTGAGATTGAACGCGTCATGTATGCCGCCGTTCATGCCCATGCCCCCACTCGGGCTGTTGATGTGGGCTGCGTCGCCGGCCAGCACAACCCGGCCATGTACATAGCCGTTCACCACGCGTTGGTGGATCCTGTAAGGCCTGATCTCCATCACCTCATAGGGCTGGGCGGTCGGGAAAATTTCCTGAAGCTTGGACTGCACAGACGCAGGCGTGACGGCCTCCTCATCTGTTTCGCCGTCTCTTGGATACAGGCTGGCACGCCACAGATCCTTGAGCCGGAGCAAGCTGAAGGTGCCTGATTCCTTCCAGCAGTAATTGATGTACGACAGATTCGGCAGGTGATCGTGAAAGGGAAAACGTGTGGTGGCGAGCACCGTGGTTTCGGGGAAGGTGTGCCCTTCGAACGTCAGCCCCAACTGCGAACGAATCACGCTCCTGGCGCCGTCCGCGGCAATGATGTAGGCACCCGAGAATGAATGCAGTTCACCTGCCGGGTCTTGCGCCACGACTTCCACACCGTCGTCGTTCTGGGTAAAACTCTGCACCCGATGTCCGCGCAACACTTCAATGCCGGGCAGTTTGTCCCGTATGTATTCCAACTGGAACTCGGCCAGTCGCCACTGCTCACATTGCAAGCGATACGGGTGGGCGGTGTGGTCCTTCAAAACGCCAAGGTCGAACTCAGCAAACTCCCCAGTAGTGTGCCAGCGCACCTGCCAGGTAGGCGCCACGAGCCCTGCGTCAATCAAGCGTTGTGTGATGCCGAATCGGTCCAGCATGTCCAGAGTGGGCGGATGGAAAGTGGAAGCGCGCAGATCGCGCGGGACTTCGGTGTCAGCTTCCAGCACCAGGCACTCGATGCCGTAGTGGCCCAAAAGAATAGCGGCCGTGAGGCCCACAGGGCCCCCACCGACAATGATCACGCGTTGAGATTTCATCTTGATTCTTGACCTACGAGGTACGTTATCTGCACAACACCAACAATATTTCAGTAGCCTGCTCTTGAGCTTGACCTGCCCAAGGCTCGTCTGCGCATCGAAGCGCTACGCAAGGTTTGGACTGGCTCTCAGCTTTCAGCACGGTCAGTCGCGATTTTCGAGCTAAGGTGCATAAGGATCCGTTCACGCTGAGCTTGTCGAAGCGCTTCGCGAGGCTTTAACGTTTCGACTGGCTCTGGACAGGCAGCGTTCAGCCCCAACGGGGTCAGAAGCGCAAGCCCATTTCGGAACATGGAATCCACTTTCTCTTCTGCTTACCGCCGCAGAGCCTCCAGGCGTGGGCCCCAAGAATCGCCTTGAAGCCAGCTTTGAAGTGAGTACTCGCCAGGATGGACCAGTTCCACCGCCTTCCATGCCAAGCAGAACATGCAGGACAGGACGGGCACGCCCTGGCCAGAGCGGTTGGCATTGAGCATGGGCGCCAGAGTAGGCATGCCCGTACCCAGCATGACCACAGCGTCCACGCCTTTGAGCGAGCCCAGTTCCTCCAGGATCCCCCCGGCTTGTTCGGCGCTGAGGGAGTAGATGGGATGGAAGTTGGTGGCCGCGTCGTTGATGGTCGACGCGGCCTTCACCACGGTCAGCCCGTGGGACTCCCAGTAAGTGACGCTCTTTTGAGTCAATGCGTCCGGATAGGGCGTAGCCAGCGCAATGCGTTTCGCGCCCATGGCGGCCAGGCAGTCCACCAGTGCCGTGGCCGCCGTGAAGGCCGTCACGCCCCTGGCGGTGCCCAGTCTTTCCAGCAAGCGCTCTTCGTTCGCGCGCCCCGCCAGATAAGACGCGCCAGTGCACCCCAGAGCAAGCGCCTGGATCGGCGCATTGGCGAACTGGCCAGCCACCTGCTCGGCCACCTCTAGATAGTCAAGCAAGCGCTCTTCAATGGTGCCCTTGTTGCTGACAAGCCTGGCATTGATATGCGCATAGCCCGGCGGCAGCAAGATGGAGAACTCGGGCTCGACCGTCGTATTGGCCTGGGGCGTGAGCAGCCCTATCAAGCCTTTTGGCGCATATTCAACACTCATGGATTCAGCTCTTCAGTTTGGTTCTAAGGCGCGTGCAGACGGGGCCTATTCAGCGGTGATGTTTTTGTCTTTCAGGACCGCTGTCCATTTGACGATTTCCTTTCGGAGAAAACCATCAAAATCTTTAGGGCCCAGACCCATGGGTTGCACACCAGACTTCAGCATCTGCGCCCGCACATCAGGGCTTGCGAGCGCTTTAGCCGCTTCAGCGCGAAGCCGCTCGACCACGTTAGCGGGTGTGTTGTCCGGAACCGAGATACCGAACCACGCGTCACCCACCGTGCCGGGATAGACTTCGTTCATGGTGGGCACATCCGGGTAATCGCTGGCGCGTTGTGCGCTGCTGACCGCCAGGGCTTTGAGTTTCCCGCTTGAAATCTGCGTGGCCGCCACGGCGGGGCTCGTGAGCATGGCGCCAATGGTGCCACCCACCAGATCCGTCAGAGCTGGGCCAGTACCTTTGTAGGGCACATGGACCATGCGAAACTGCGCCTGCTGTTGCAGCAGCTCTCCCGCCAGGAAGCCTGCCGAACCCACGCCAGCAGAGCCCCAGCTCACCCCCTTGGGCTCTTTACGAGCGTAGTCGATGAACTGTGCCAAGGTCTTGGCTGGATGGTCCGCGCGCACTACCAGCATGTTGGGAAAACTTGCGATCAGAAAGACATGGACAAAGTCGTCCATTGGCTTGTAGGCCAACTTCTGACCAATCAAAGGAGCGGTGGTGATGGCCGCACCATTCGTAATGGTCAGCGTGTAGCCGTCCGCCGGAGCCTTGGAACCGGCGTCAGTGCCGATGATGGACGCCCCACCCCCACGATTCTCAACAAAGACGCTTTGTCCCAGGCCTTCAGACATCTTGGTGGCCATCAAGCGCCCTACGATGTCACCGGTACCACCAGGCGAGAACGGGACGATCATCTTGATCGGCTTGTTCGGGTAGGGATCCGCGGCCATGGCGCTACCCAGAGGCACCAGTGCAGAGGCCAGAACAAGCGCGGCGGAACGGCACGTACGGCCCAGATTAGCCCGCAGGCATGGTGAGGAGAACATGAATCGTTTACCCTGTCGTGGTTGAATTCGAATAGACAGCCAAGCTCTCCGAGAGTCTGTTCAAAGTTTCCTCGCGACGCCATTACGCCCGAAACGTCGCGCCTGCGGCGTTAAAAATACTCGCGATACCACGAGGTATCACTGCGATTTTCGCCTTGCATTCACAACATTTCGAACACAATTGCATTCGCGCAGAGACTCTGAACAGACTCTCCGAACCAGCTCAACTGCCGGGACCATCAAGATTGCCCTGCACTATTTGTCTTAATGTATTTACGATCATACAAATAAAATACGGGTCATGCAAATTTCCATGCCTTTGCCGAAGTACCACCGCATCTACCTTGTCCTCAAGGAGCGGTTGCTTGAGGGCATCTACAACAATGGACTCCCGGGCGAGATGGAGTTTTCCACCGAGTTCGAAGTATCCAGGGTCACCATTCGAAAGGCCTTGGGCAACCTGGCAGCAGAGGGGCTGATTGAGCGAACCGCTGGCCGCGGAACACGGCGGCTGGAGGCCCAGGGCGCACCCGGCAAAGCGGCCCCCGGATCAGCGCCCCCTCACCTGCTGGACAAACTGGTCGATATCAACCGGAGCACCACAGTCAAGGTTCTGGAACATGGGCGTCAGCCTGCCACGGAGTCCGTGGCAGCAGCGTTGCAAGTGGAGGTGGGCACCGCTGTGCTCAGAGTGGTGAGACTGCGCAGCACCACGGATGGACCGGTCTCGCATATCGTGGCGTGGTTGCCATCCGCTGTTTTCCCCGGCCTCACCAAATCCAAGCTGGAGCGCAAGCCCATTTTGACCTTGATGGAAGAGGCGGGCGTGGAGATCGCAACGGCCACGCAGACGATTTCAGCCAAGCAGGCCGACAGCGTGGTTGCCAGGCACTTGGCCGTTCCTGTGGGCACGGCCTTGCTTGCAGTCAACCGCCTGGTATTCGACAAGAACGCACGGCCCGTTCAGTGGCTGCAAGGACTGTACCGCCCTGATCGCTACGAGTACGAAATGAGTCTTTCTCGTGCAGACGAAGCCGACACCACCAGTGTGTGGATCAGCCGCGAGCTGAACGCCCGCATCCAGTAGTTCAAACTTCAGACTGAGCAAGCTGACTTTTTTCAATTAGTCTGGTTTTTTGCAAAGCGTCAGAGTTCACTCCAATCCGTTCGCGCTGAGCTTGTCGAAGCGTTGCGCAAGGCTTCGACAAGCTCAGCCCGAACGGTGTTGTTTGTTCAAGGGACACTTGCCACTTGACGGCAACCATAGAACCTCGGGGGAACGGACTTTCGTGAGCCCGAAAAATGGAAACGCTCTACGCAAGCGCCTGAGTGAAATCCTGGCAGCTCATCACCTCGGCCACGTTGCGCATATCAGCCAATGAGGTGTTGTGTCTTTCCTCACCGAACGCTGCGCAGCCATCGCTCAGCACCACGGCGTGGTAGTCCCGCATATGCGCATCACGCACGGTGCTCGCCACGCCGCCATTGGTCACAATGCCGCAAACCGCCACGGTGTCGATGCCCGCGCGGCGCAACACCCAATCCAGCTGGGTGTTGAAGAAGGCGGAGTAGGCCACCTTGTTGACGGTCACGTCCACCAGGCCCTGGAGTTCATCCACGTTCGCATGGCCCCAGCTGCCTGCGGCAAAGTCGCCTTTGCTCAGATAAGGGCGCAGCGCCTTGAGGTGCGGCGACACCATGGGCTCTCCCGCCGCATCGTGCCAGAGCGTGAATTGGCTGGTCGCCACCATGCCACCAGCGGCCTTGAGAGTCCTGGCCACCTCGGCCACACACGCTGGGAGTAACAATGCCGGTGGATTGGAGTCGCCCCCCCGGGCATAGGCGCCCTGGGGATGCAGGAAATCGTTTTGCAGGTCGATGACGATCAGCGCCGTCGTAGCCGGAATGATCGCTTTATCTTTACTCATGATCTTGGGGAGAAAGGTCTTATCGGCGCAATGCCAAAGGATCTGTCCAGAAGCCAGGCTCCAGCCAGACGGTGGGGTCGGCTGGGAAACTACCATGATAGGTGGTACCCCCGCCGGCTCGAAGCATACAAAACCCTGGATCAGCTTGAGCGGTGAATCAGCGCCTTGGCGTCACGCGCGGCACCTTGATCGAACCAGTTAAGGAACCGTTCGAACTCAAAATACCTGTTTGGACGGTTCTCAGGAAAGAGAGGCTGCATGTACATTTCTCGGTAGGCATCGTCGTCTTGGTCCAGCGCGATGATGGCCCGGATGAAGTCATGGTCGTCTTCATAGTCGTGCCAATTGAGGAATGCCTTGGGATTGAAATCTAGAGCGACCGTCGGGCTTCCCCAGTAGATGGGAATCGTACGGGCACACAAGGCTTCAAGCAGCTTTTCGGTCACATACCCTGGATGGCTGGAATTCTCGAAACAAAGGTTGAATTTGTAATCGTTCAGAAAGGCGATCTTGTCTGGAACGCTACCCCCGACAACCCGGCCCATGTTGTTGAACAGCGGACCTCCGGCGTCCACGCGCTTGTAGTTCTGCAGTGCCTCGAAGTACAGGTTTCGTTTTGCGCAGCGCGGGTTCTTGACCAGAAAGGAGCAGAATTTCTTCTCTTCGAATCCATCGTCCGCTTGACGCCTGCGCTGCTGTATCAGATTGAAGTCGTGGTCATAAATGACATACAAGGGCAATCTGCGGTGCCTGTCGGTTTCGAAATGATCGAAGGTCACCGCGTAATCGCACTGGTAACGCCAAGCGCGGTGATTCTCCGGCGTATAAAAAAGCTTGATGCAATTCGATCCGTCGAATCTCAGATTGTTGAGCCCATGAATCACGTCTCCGAAGATGAGAATCTCGGGTTGGATGTCATCCCTGATCACGGTGTAGCGTTTCGATAGCATTCCGACAAAGAATGCTGCTATCGCTTCGGGGAGATCGGTGAAGCCGATTCTTAAGGTAAGCATGCTGGATTCAAGAAGATCAGCTCAAGTTTGCACCTTCTGTAGCCGGGTCAGCCCCGACAGGCGCGGACAACGCCCTGAACACTTCAAGAAGGTCGCTCACAATGGCGGTTTCTGGATAAGCGCGAGCAATTTCAGCGGCAGCTCGCCGGGCCCTGGCCTCATGTGCATCCCGTGCCTCGACTGCCTCGCGCATGCGCGCCATGGCGGAGTCTATGCTTGGCTGGGCCCACCTTTGATCCGGCCAGTTCAACGGCGCTGACGGAGGCCAGACCGGCGTAGGCTGCAACCTGTAATCAATGGCACCGGGCCAATCGCTGCCAAGAAAATCGCATTGCCCGCCCCATTTGGTCATCACAACGGGATTGCCACGCAGCGCCGCCAAGTAGGCCATCATGTCCCAGGCTGTTCCATGTGACAGTGAGACATAGCAGTCACCCAGGTGATGCAGTGCCTCCATCGCTAACCCGTTCAATGTATAAGGCAACAGACAGATGGCAGGCAAATCGGTGTTCCTCTCCTTCATGAGCCGGTCGAGCTCTATCTGTAGCAACGCGTCCGTAGCTGATTTGCTGTACCACGGCGGCACGCCAAGTCCTTCCTCGGAAGTATTGAGCACCAAGGTCACCGGATCTTGAGCATCGAAAGCCTGGGCAAATGCGCGAACCAGATCTCTCTGGTTGTTTTGAGGCAGCCAGGGGCCCATCGAATAGAACACAAAAGTGCTGTCGGGCAAATCCAACGCTGACCGAAGCGCTTCGCCCGCATCCGCAGAAACCTGTGCATGGCCTGCTGAATAGACAGGTGGTATGCGAAACAGTGGCATCTCTGGAAGGCTTCGCTGTATAGCCTCCTGCGTGAAGCGGCTAGGAACACATACGGCATCAGTCTGCTCCAGAATGCGCACCCAATGTGTCGGTAGCCGACTAGAGTCCCAGAGCACGTAGCCCGCGTGGCGCTTGCCGCTTTCAAGCAATCGCGGCCAATATTCCGGTTCAATGCAAAGGAAAACCGCATCATGGTTGACCGAAGCAGCGGTCGATTTGACCAAGCCTGCCAAATCATCCACCTTGCCCAATTGCTGAATCGCGGACAGGCAGGCCTGCACCTCATCCGGAGCCATGGGAGAGACCGATTGAGTCCCCAGGCGTTTCAAGGGCACCCATTGAACTGGAATGCCCGCTTTTCGCAGGCTATCTACAAACCCTATGCCGATCAGACCATAGTCGCTACTGTCGAGCAGCGAACATACCCTGAGGCGCAAGTTACTCATCTTTTTTTCGTCTACGCAGGCGCATCGCAAGCAATGCGAGCGAAGCGGACAGCAATCCTGTTGAGGCCGGACCCAATGCAGGCACCGCTGCGGGGGCTGGCGGAGCTGGCGGCGCGATCACAGTGATATCGACAGTCGCATAACTGTTGCCGGCACTGGGATCCTCCAACATATAGGTGAACTGATCTGGGCCCGAGTAACCCGCTGCCGGCGTGTACACAAAGGTACCGGCTGGATCCAGCGTTACCGTGCCATGCGAAGGCAGAGCGGTCAGCACCGTGGTAAACGTGTTCGCCCAGAGGTCGTTGTCGGCCACGTTGTTGCCGCTGAGCGCAGTGTTAGCCGGGGTGCTATAGGTATCGTTCTGCGCTTGGGCCAACGCTGAGCCGGACGCTCCCGCTGCCATCAGGCCCAGCCCAATCAGGACTGACGGTAACGGCTTTGTGAAACTGCCCTTGGGGTTTTGACCGCTAAGGTCTTCTGGCTTCTTCCCTGTCATATTCGAACTCCTCAATGTTGGATTACTCCCACCAAGTATCTTCAAATCAGCACATGCAGCCTCTACGAAAAGTGATTTTTCCAAAGGTTTGAGGAAAAAATCACATTTCGCAATTATCTACCTCCAGGCGTTCGTTAGCAATTGGTCCAGGCCCTGTAATAGTTTTCACCGCATTTCTAATGAAGTGCAACGGCCTTGAATATCCCAAAGGAGAATTGCACGTGCCCGCAGGATGCGCGCGAGGCCCATGGGCATTGGGCCAAGGATAACGTCATGAGAAGTCAGCGGTGCACGAAATAGACCTCATTGCCGCAGGTCAGACCCATGGGTTACGGGCTGTATGCAACTTCTCAAACTCTGCAATGAGGTTCGCGTTCATGAGCGTCGAGCCAACATCATCGATCCCCTGCAGCAGCGCCTGTTTCTGCACTTCGGGAACAACGAACTGAAATTCGCCAAGACGTGGGTGACTCACGAGGCAATCACACAAATCTACAGTCACGCTGATAGAAGAATCTTCGGCCAGAGCATTGAACAATGCGTCAACTTCAGTCGATTGGAGGACTACTGGCAACAGCCCATTTTTGAATGCGTTGGCAGTGAAGATGTCCGAGAATGACGGTGCGATAAGGGCACGAAAACCGTAGTCTTTCAATGCCCAGGCAGCGTGTTCCCGGCTGGACCCACAACCGAAGTTCTCGCGCGCCAGAAGTATTGTGCTGTTCCGATAGGGCAGACGATTCAGTATGAAATCCGGGTTCTCGCGGCGTCGTACCGCCGATCCCTCGACATGTGGATCCAAGTAGCGCCAGCCATCGAACAAGTTGGGACCAAATCCCGTGCGAGATATGGACTTTAGAAACTGCTTTGGAACCAGCGCGTCGGTATCAACGTTGGCGCGGTCCAAGGGTAGCACTATCCCGGAGTGTGAGATGAACGGCGTCATGTGGGCAACCAACCTTCTCGCAGATCGACGAATGTTCCGGCGATAGCGGCCGCAGCCGCCATCTGAGGACTCACCAAGTGGGTTCGCCCTCGGTCTCCCTGCCGCCCTTCGAAATTCCTGTTTGAAGTAGACGCGCAGCGCTCACCCGCACCTACTTCATCACCGTTCATACCCAGGCACATCGAACAACCTGGTGCCCGCCACTGAAAGCCTGCGTCAATAAAGACCTTATCCAGACCTTCGCGAGCAGCCTGCTCTGCCACGAGGCCCGAACCGGGCACAACCAACGCCTGACGCACGTGGGATGAAACTCTTCTGCCCTCGACGATTTGAGCCGCTGCTCTGAGATCTTCGATTCTGGAGTTGGTACACGAGCCGATAAAGACATGATCAACCCTAAGATCGCCCAGGCTGGAGTGCGGCTGTAAACCCATATAAGCCAGCGCTCGCGCCAGATCAGCACGCCGCGTGGGATCTTCGACCTCCTGCGGGTCCGGAATGCGGTCTGACACCGCGCCCACCATATCCGGAGAGGTGCCCCAAGTGACTTGAGGTGCAATAACGTCAGCTTCAATGAACAGTTCGGAATCGAAGGATGCGCCAGCATCCGACACCAACTCTTGCCATTGAGTCACCGCCTTATTCCACATTGCGCCTGTCGGAGCGAGGGGACGGCCCTTGACATAGGCAATGGTCTTTTCGTCCACGGCCACCATTGCCGCCCGAGCGCCTGCTTCAATTGACATATTGCACAGGGTCATGCGGCCTTCTATGGAAAGTGCCGTCACTGCTTCTCCATCGAACTCGATCACATGGCCCGCCGCACCGCTCGTTCCTACCCGTCCGATGAAGAAAAGTGCCATGTCCTTTGCAGACACACCCCGGCCAATCTCTCCACGAAAGCTTACCCTCATTGTCTTGGGCAACGGCATAAAAACTGTCTGGGTTGCCATGACATGCTCAACTTCGGACGTCCCTATTCCGAATGCCAAACATCCGAGTGCTCCATGAGTAGTCGTGTGCGAGTCTCCACAGACCACCGTCAGCCCCGGCAGAGTAAAGCCCTGCTCCGGTCCCACGACATGAACAATACCTTGCCGGACGTCACTAAGGGGAAAGTATCTAAGTCCATTGGAAACGGCGTTGTTGTTCAGAGTGTCAAGCTGGACCTTGGAGAGACCCTCTGGCACGCCGGTAGTGCGATCTGTCGTCGGGACATTGTGATCGGGAACCGCCAGAATGGACTCTCGCCGCCAGAGCGGGCGGGCGGCATCGCGGAGGGCCTCAAAGGCCTGCGGAGAGGAAACCTCGTGCACCAAATGGCGGTCAATGTAGATCTGCGAGAGTCCGTCAGAAGTTCCTACGAGGTGGGAGTCCCAAAGCTTGCGGAAGAGCGTGCGGGGCGATGTGCCTGTTGTCATTGCCAAGTCCTAAGAAGATTCGGCCACGGAGGCGGTTCGTCTCGCTTTGGCCCATGACATTGAGCGCCCGCCCAAGGTTCTGCCCGTGATCTGACTGGCGAATGCCACTGCATCGTAGAGTGCGGGAAGATCTACGCCAGTGGGGTATCCGCACGACTCAGCCATAAGCACCAGATCCTCTGTTGCAAGATTTCCAGCGGCCCCAGGGGCGAACGGGCATCCACCAAGGCCGCCGGCGCTGGCGTCGAATCGTCGAATTCCCGCTGAAATTCCTGCCCACGCGTTGGCAACGCCCATTCCCCTGGTGTCATGCAGATGCAGCCCGATCAGATCGCTTGGTATTGATCTAGTAAGAATCCGGCAAACTTCCTGGACCTGCGCAGGACTTGCGGCCCCAATGGTGTCTGCTATCACCAACTCGGTTGCACCTGCGTCCAACATGCGCGCCGCCAGGCTTACGACTACATCCGAGGGGACCAGCCCCTCAAAAGGACACTCAAACGCAACTGCAATGTACGCGCGAGTTGAAAGCTTGCGGGAGGCCGCCCGTGCAATCACCTCTTCACTAGCAGCGATTGCTTGATCAAGGGACATTCCAAGGTTCTTTCGATTCATGGTGTCTGTGGCAGCAAGCACCACTGCAACTTCATGAACGCCGCTGGCAATCGCCCGCTCGACGCCTCGAACATTTGGGGCGAGCGCCGAGAGACGTACATCGGGCAACTCACGAGACCGGGCAATAAGCTCTTCGGCGTCCGCCAGTTGAGGTATCGTTTTCGGGGACACGAAACTGGTTGCTTCGATGCTGTTCAATCCGGCCTTCGACAATAGCTTCAGAAGGTTCAGCTTCTGCTCGGTCGGAATGAACGATGCATGGCCCTGAAGCCCATCACGCAAGGCCACCTCTGTGATTCGGATATTGGGATCTGTGGACATACCAGGCTCCTACTGAATCGCACCTGCGGCGTGAAGCTGGTCTATCTTTTCCTGGTCATAGCCAAGACTTTGTGAAAGCACTTCTTTCGTATGTTGACCAAGGTTAGGCGGACTGCTGAAGCTGGTGCTATTGGTGTCACTGAACTTGATGGGTACGCCGGGCATCCGGACAGTGCCTCCGTTTGTCAATGGCACCTCGACAACCATGTCTCTCGCAATCACCTGCGGATCGGTGGTTGCCTGTTCGAAGTCATTGACAGGCGCGCACGGAACTCGTGCAGCGGCAAGCTTCTCCAGCCAGTAGCCATTGGGGTGTTTCAACACCTCCTCCCCCACAATCCTTTCTATGATCTCCTTATCGGCGTAGCGTGCCGGCTGCTTCTTATAGGCGGGCTTTGCTAGTTCGGGCCGATCGATGACGGTCAGAAGTTTCTCGAAAAATGCGTCGCCAATGCATGCGATGACCAGATAGCCGTCGCTCGACTGGAAGGTGTTGTAAGGGACATGCACAAAGTGTCCGTTGCCAATCCTCTCGGGGACGTGCCCCGACATCAGATGCATAGTTGCCATGTAGTTGAGTAGCGAGATTTGCGCATCAAGCATGGAGACATCTACATGCTGGCCTCTGCCAGTCACACTTCGCGCTTGAAGCGCAGCGAGCACTCCCATGGCGCCAAAGATACCTCCGCCCAGGTCGCCAATGGCAATTCCAGAACGTACAGGCGGCTGGTCCGGGAATCCTGTGATGGACATGCCGCCTCCCATTGCCTGAACCACTTGATCAAATGCTGGTCGATTGGCTCCCGGTCCGTATCCGCCGAATCCAGTGACCGAACAAGTGATGATGCGGGAATTGACTTTAACGAGGTCTTCGTAATGGATGCCAAGACGCTTGGTCACGCCTACAGCAAAATTGTCGAAAACCACATCTGCCTCTCTCACCAAGTCCATGAACACTTCGCGACCCTGCGCTGATTTGAGGTCAATGGCGACGCTCTTCTTGCTTCTGTTCAGAGTCAGAAAATAGGCGCCCATCCCATGACGAGAGTATTCTTTGTCCGTGGCCAATAGCGCGCGCGTTCCTTCTCCGGAGCCGGGTGGCTCCACCTTGATAGTGCTTGCACCCAGGTCCGTCAGCATCATGGTCCCGTAGGGACCTGAAAGCATGTGAGTAAGGTCAAGAACTTTGATACCTTCAAGCGGGGCCATGATCAATCTCTCTCTTGGGTTGGACGCAATAGTCGCTGACGCTCAGGCGATGACGGGGAGTGCAAATTCATCCACGTGTCCGTGCGCACTGACCGCGACAGACTCGGGCGGCAACTCAACCTTGAAGTGCCGCTTCAACACATCGGCAATGAGTTCGTAGCAGGAGCCAACTCGAACGACCTTCATGGTCTCGAAGTTGATCAGAGTCGCCGAGCGCTTGTACGTGTGGTACTTGCGCAACCCGTAGTCGATCGTGAGATCAGCAATCGCCCTCAGTTCGGGCTGAATGTCTTCCACCCGAAACTTTGTGCCCGTTCCGGTCAGGTTCGCTGATGAGCCGAACAGAGGATGGTTTTCCTCTCTACTCAGGCGGCAGATCTCCGCATGAAACGGGCCAGCATTCACCAGCATCGCCAGCGTTCCACCGGCCGTGCTTCCCACCAGCGAATCTGGATCAATCTCGCGCATCAACGGATGGTCAGCACGGTACGGTGCGATGGGGCCAATCGGCAGGTTGTAGTCCTGCGTAATGGCTTCGATCATTTCCTGCTTTCTTGTGTCCAGAATCTGCAACTCGCGTTGGGTCTCCATGTCGCAGATAAGGGCGTTGCGCTTGTGACCACCCCTCTCTTTGGTCTTGAAGATGCGTTTGAGCGCCTCTTTGGATCCACCAATCATGGAGTAGCCGACATCCACGGGGAATATCACGATACCCCCTTTTTTTGCCACGTCGAATGCACGGCGAGCGTCGCCGGCGATGTCAAGAATAGCCATAACAGTTCCTTTCAGTTGGTAGGTTTCGGTGCAAGCTTTGCGTTACCAAAGATGGGGGTCCATCGCTCTCGCTCTCTTTGAAGAAGCATGTCTGTGCTCTTCGAAGTAGTGCTCAGGGCTTCGAACCCCATCTTTGTTAGTTGATCCCGGAAGGCAGGCGTGCGGGCAATCTCTGCCACTTCCTCTTCGAGACGGCTCACGATAGCTTTCGGTGTCTTCGCAGGCACCATTAGCAAGTAACGGCTGCTCATATCGACACTCGGCAGACCCGCCTCGGCCATGGAGGGAACCTCAGGTGCAAGAGATGTTCTCTCTTTGCTGGTGATGGCGAGCAGTTTCAGTCTTCCGGCCGCTGCATACGCCTGAACCGACGACAGCGTAAACATGCCAATCTGGACATGGCCAGCAACCACGTCGGCAAGCGCGGGGCCATTTCCTTTGTAGGCGATCTCGTTGAGCTGCACTTTGGCAGCCCGGCTGAACAGCGTCGCGGCTAGATCGTGCGGTGTTCCCAGCCCCGAGGTTGCCAGTGTGACGACACCGGGTTGACTGCGAGCCAAGGCAACAAGCTCTGCGATGTCCTTGGCTGCAACTGAAGGATGAGCAACCAAAACAATCGGAGCTGAAGCAAAGAAGGAAATAGGCGTCAGATCATTTCGGACATCAAACTTCAAATTAGGATAGATCAGGGGAAATATGCCAACGGTATCTGCGTTGACAAGCAGCGTGTACCCGTCCGGGTCCGAGCGAACAACCTGCTCTGTGCCGACCGCACTGCCCGCCCCGCCCTTGTTCTCTACAACCACTGACTGGCCGAGGCGATTTTTCAAGTAATCTGCAAAGACGCGGGACACGGTGTCGGTCCCGCCGCCCACGGAAAATGGAATGACAAGCTTGACCGGCCGCTTGGGGTACCCCGTCTCTGCTACTGCAGCCGACGCACCAACAGCACCCGCCACCAATGTAAAGAGCACCCTGGCTGCGACCCATCGCCGGTTCATCATCATCACTGTCTCCGTGTTTTTTATTCCAATGAGAGCAATGATAGGAAGCACGAACCGCAAAGAAAAGCTTATTATTCTTATGGATCGATTTGAAAATCGTATCTTCAAATATCTTTGGCGATGCTGGGTTTCCGCTCAAACCGTGAGACGGATACGCTCACACTGACCATCGAACGATTCGCTCATTTTCCGAACGCAATAGGTCACTGCTATGCATTACACGCTCAGACAGTTACGTGCCGCCCAGGCTGTGGCACACCATGGAAGCTTTCGCCGCGCGGCCGACGCCGTTTCGCTTTCGCAGCCCGCTTTGTCTCTTGCGGTAAGTGAACTCGAGGGTGTGCTGGGCGTGACTTTGTTTGACCGGACCTCCAGGATGGTTCGGCCAACCGTCGTTGGTGAAGCCTTCTTCTCAAGCCTTGGACGTTCGCTGAGCAACTTGGATGCTCTGGTCAAAGAGGTTGGGATGATTGCCCAATCGCGGCGCGGCCAAGTGGCGATTAGCAGTATTGCATCGGTGGCGGGAAGGCTGATGCCCAACGTGCTGATGGAGTGCGAAAACCAGTTCCCAGAGGTCGAACTCACGTTGAGAGACGATGTGGCGTCCAGGGTCATCGAAGTGGTGCGCTATGGGGAGGTGGATTTTGGCATCGTCGCAAAAGTGGAGGGAGCGCTGCCCGAGGATTTGATCTTTGAAAAGATCGTCGAAGAACCGTTCTATCTGGTTTGCGTCAAGAATCACCGGCTGGCACGCAAACGGACCGTGATGTGGTCGGAACTCGACAGTGAGAGCTATGTTTCATTCACTACCGCTAGTGGGGCGAACGCTGTTGCTGACCAGCAAGTGCTTCTAAGCGGCGTCAAATTCTCACGAGTTTTCTCCGCATCGCAGTTGTCAACCGTGCACGCGATGCTGGAAGCCCCCCTCGGCATTGGCATTCTTCCGCGCCTTGGGTTACCTACCGAACAGCATCCCAGTTTGACATACCGGCCCTTGGTCCGTCCTGTACTGAATCGCACCTTAGGAGTCGTGCGGAGAAAAGACCGTTCGTATTCGCCCGCTGCGGCTACGGTCAAGGACATCTTGATGTCGGTTGCTGGGGTCAAAGTACGCAAATAGAAGGACGGACTCTCCAGCCAGTGCTGGTGAGTCTTGCGTCTGCATGCACCCCGAAGAACCCCGGCGAAACAGTCTCCCGGCGCAGCGGAGTTCTCCTCGTGCAACTTACCTGGTCCTCCAGGCCAGGCGCAAGCCGTGGGACATATTCTTTCGATTGAACATCCCGTTGAGCACGGCAAGCTTTTCACGCCTCATGTCATGGGCGCCATTGAAAAAACTCAGCATCCTGCATGGCACGAGGACTCTGAGAAACGAAAAGCACCAGCCTCTGGCCGTCGGTAAAATAGGGGTCTTCCGCCAGGTTGGTGCGGGGTCGATCCTGGCTCGCAGAGCCTACGCCCGGCACGTAGCCCCATCGCATGACATTGCTGGTCATCAGCATGTCTTGCAACAAATAATCTCGCGACTCATCCACATCAGGATCGATCACATGGGTTGTCAGCGTAGGCGAGTGGGTGGTGAGTTTCACTCCAATATCCCGACTGATCTGGCCCATCCATACCGGTGTGTTGTTCACCTGAATCGGCGTCAACCAGAGTCGCAAGTGATTGCGTTGTGAAATGCTGGAACGTGCGCGCTGCATGGCGAAATCTTGCGGACGACCTTCAAAATGCAGCGCGCTGACTGGCGAGTTGCGGTAACTGCTGCCGAAGATAAACGCACCCACCATGCGGCTGACGCTTGATGCGTTGATGGTTTCGGTGAAGTCCCAACCGGCACGTACAAGGGCAACCAGCACATCATGCTCGGAGCCCACCATGACCAGGTTAAGCGGATCGCCTTGCGCATTGCCTTCCAGATTGGTTGTACAACACGGTAACTTTTGCAGCTCAGTTCCGAGCGAGTTCAGTCCAATCTGCACATGGCGCTCGGGCGGAAAGAGCCGATCAGATTGAAGTGTCTGATAGTCAAACTTGCCGCTGGGTTGTTCCCGCGCGAAATCAAATCGGAGCACATGCCCAGCCCCCAGAAGTTCGACGTTGATGAGTTTGATGCCCCGCGTGAGGTTGGTGTAGACGAAGCCACTCACGGTTTCTTTGGGTGCCACGTGAACTTTGATCTGGCGCTCAACCAGCTTGCGCTCAATCTGATCAGCGGAACCCGAAGAACGAAACAGGTGCGCCGTTTCACGGGCTGAATAGAAATCGCGGTCCATGAACACCGGCATGAACCAGTACGGGCGATCACTGCGGTTCTCGATTCGAACCCAGACCGGCTGAACTCCGCGCTCGGCCATGGCGAGACCGAAGCTGCCGGCGCTTTCCTCATCGCGCAGGGCCGCAACGCTCACGGTCACGTGCTCGCGAGTGGTGGACTGGCGGCTTGCTCGCTCCATGAAACTGGCCTCAGCTTGCTGCTGGCTCATGGGAGCCACATCGCTTGTGACACGATCCCCTACTGCCGCACAAGCCGAGAGGAACGATATGAAGAGCACATTCAACACGACTCGCAACACGATGCCACCTTCTATCCATTGAATAATCGGTGCGGCGTGCTGTCCGCTGAAAACCCCGGCCCTCATCGATTGGCTCTTGGAAGCGCGCATTGCGAGGCCTCTTGCTCTCCTGCACCTCTGCCACATGCCAAATGGTTCTGTAGTTCAACCGCACGCGCACGCGTCAACCTGGTCAGACAGTCATTCACTTGCATTGCATGCATGCTCCCTCCGGAAGAACGCACCGCTGAAAATGCACATTCACTGTCTCGGAAGCTCATCCATTTCCGCTCGGCATCTACGAGCAGCGGTTTGATCGAGGAATCACTTCTCAGCCGATCTTGCATGCGTCGGTACAGTGTATTGAGCTCGTCATCTGCGGTTTTGAGGGCGTTTGCTGAACATTCATTCAGTTGCGCCTGCGTCTGAGCTTTTTCGAAACACATGTCCGTAGAGGCTTGAGCTGATGCAGTGAAGAGCAACAACAAAGCAAATGCAGCAGGGATTTTTAACATAGGTAATCTTTTCGATGAATATGAGAATTTAAGTCAATGCATCGCCTAGTCGGAACGCTAGGACAGCAGATACGCATTAGCGAATGCTGCCACACGCAAGTTACGTGAATGCTTGAGTGCGTGTGCAAGCGTAAGCGTAAGCGGTTACCAAGCACGAAACAAGCCGCATAGGCGATGGCACACAGCGGTTATCACACTTTTTCAACTGCTATTGACGCAGAGCAGACGATCACTGCCCTAGGCAGGAACTGCCTGCTTCATCTGCGTCAGCGCATCTCAAGTTGACCTGGTTCGGACGGGCCGTCGTCGTCAGGGTCATCTACCAAGCAACCTGTGCCGTGGCAGCCGTCATAACCGCTGTCTGACTTCTCTCGATGAGGAGAACTACTCGACGACGATGCGGCTCCCAGGATGGCGCCCAATACTAAACCGCCAATCACAGCGCCAGCATCGTTGCCTCGCGAGTCGTAGTGGCGTGCATCTTCGTCGTAAGTGTCGCCACGACCATGGTGATAACCACCCACGTCGGCAAAGGTGCCAGCACAGCCATCACCCACCCATATGTAGCCGCTACGCGGGTTGTAGCCCCACGTCCGATTCAAGATGCACGAACTACTCGAAATTTGATGGATCAACTGAGGGCGCGAGAGATCTCGAGCTGAGCACTCGGTATATTGGTAATCGCGTGATCTGCACTCCACGGTGGTCTGAGCCATCACGCTCGTGGGATGAAGGATGGCAGCCACAACTAGAGCCGACATCGTATAAAAACTTCGCATACTTACTCCTAACGGTGATACCTGCATTACTTTGAAGCGCTGCTATAAATTTCCTCACACAGAGGCGCATTCACAAGCTCTATGCCACCGCCAAGCACGAAGAACTGCATAGCTGTTGACGCTTCTCAGGTACTCGACGAGGCCGACATACTGAGGCGTTTGAGGTGCCCACAAGATAGCGCCATCTGGGTGCGGTCGGGGTGGAATCATACTCACTAGACGTTCATGAATCCATATGACTTTCTTATCGCTCTATCAGAACAATTAACTTCAATGCAAGAGAGCTAAAGGGCAAACTCAGTGCTGTATCAAGCCCCGCCAATCACGTCATAAGAATTATTGGAGACAAAAAATGCGAATGAGAACTTGGAAGTTTGTTCCGATGCTTGCACTTTTTCTTGTGGTTCATGAGGCTTCGGCAGCAACCAAAGTGAAAGTTGGTGTCCTGACGTCGATGTCCAGCTTTATCTCAGATTTCACCGGTCAAGGTTCAGTGGAAGCTGCCAAGCTCGCCATTGAGGATTTTCGCGCACGCCACCCAGGCGTGACAGTGGACCTGGTTTCCGCCGATCAACAAAACAAGCCCGACGTTGCAACGGGAATAGTGCGTGAGTGGTTCGATCGGGGCTCCGTAGATGTTCTAGTCGACGCACCTCCTTCGCCAGTGTCTCTCGCGGTCACCGACATCGTCAGAGACAAAAACAAGGTGTACCTTGCGACCAGTTCTTCGCACTCGGATCTGAGCGGTAAGAAGTGCAACCCCAACACTATTCAATGGACTTACACCAACTGGGCGTTTGCAAACGGAACGGGTAAAGCGGTTGTCCGACAAGGCGGAGATACCTGGTTCTTCCTGACGGCTGACTATGCCTATGGACATTCGCTCGAAAAGGAGACTGCTGACACTGTCAAAGCGGCCGGTGGCAAAGTTGTAGGGACTGTCAAGCATCCCGTCAGCGCGTCCGACCTGTCTTCGTTCCTTCTTCAAGCTCAGGCATCCAGGGCCAAAGTTATTGGCTTGGCAAATGCCGGTGGCGATACCATCAACTCGATCAAACAGGCTGCGGAGTTTGGCATCGTCTCAGGCAAGCAAAATCTCGCTGCCCTGGCGCTATTCATCACCGACGTGCATGCCATGGGTCTCAAAGCCTCGCAAGGCCTCATGCTCACGACCGCGTTCTATTGGGACTTGAACGACAGCACCAGGGCATTCTCCAAACGCTTCGCCGGTCGTATGAACGGCAAAATGCCCACTCAGGCACAGGCCGGCGTGTACTCCTCCGTCCTTCAATACCTTCTGGCAGTGCAACGCGTCGGCTCGCCCGCTGATGGCGCCAAGGTGGTCGCCGAGATGCGCAAACTGGACTGGTTCGATGACCCCCTGTTTGGTCGGACCCGAGTCCAGGAGAACGGTGGCGTGCAGCACGCCATGTACCTCGCTCAGGTGAAAACGCCTGCGGAATCGCGAGCACCTTGGGACTATTACAAGATCCTCCAGAAAATCCCTGAAGATCAGGCCTTTCAACCGAAAGAGCAGACGGGTTGCGCATTAGTCAAGTGAGACAGGGGCTCCGGTTTCGTCATCGCGGAAGTCCGCTCATACGCGACCTTAATTCCATTTCCCGATCTACATGTTCGCTGAAAAGCAGGGCTTCTCGAACACCGCAGTTCTCGATACGCAACCGAACTGCCTGAACGCCCCGCTTGGCCATTGCGAGACCGTAACTCTGCCTGCGCTTTCCTTATCCCGCGTAGCCGCAACGCTCACCGTCACAGGATCGCGCTGAACTGCCTGACGACTTGCTCGCCCTGAGTGAAACCTCTGGGGCCAGGTGCGCACGGATGGCGGGATTTCAACAACCTACCTTGGCTATCGCAGTCGGTGAGCGGCATTCTTACTTTCTTTCTCCCAGCCATCCCGCTCGCAACGAGGCGACTGAAATCTATATGACTTTCTTATCGATTGATCAGAACAATTAACTTTTACATAGGTAGATCAAAGTGCAAACTTGGTGTCGTATCGAGCCCCGTCAATCACGTTAGAAAAAAATACTGGAGACAAGAATGCGAATGAGAACGTGGAAGTTTGTACCCATGCTTGCACTTTTCCTTGTGGTTCACGAGGTTCCGGCAGCAACCAAGGTGAAAGTTGGCGTCTTGGTGTCAATGTCTAGTTTTATTTCAGATCTCACAGGGCAGGGCTCGGTAGAAGCAGCCAAACTCGCCATTGAAGACTTCCGCAAACGCCACCCGGGCACGACGGTGGAACTGGTTTCCGCCGATCACCAAAACAAGCCCGACGTTGCAACCGGAATTGTGCGTGAGTGGTTTGATCGCGAGTCAGTAGACGTTCTGCTTGACGGCGCTCCTTCTCCGGTCTCCCTCGCAGTTACCGACATCGTGAAAGACAAGAACAAGGTTTTCCTTGCGAGCAGTGCATCGCATTCGGACTTGAGCGGCAAGAAGTGCAATCCCAACACGGTTCAATGGACCTATACCAATTGGGCATTCGCAAACGGAACCGGAAAAGCCGTTGTCAGACAAGGTGGCAATACGTGGTTCTTCATGACGGCTGACTATGCCTATGGACATTCGCTCGAAAAAGAGACTGCGGACACTGTAAAGGCGGCTGGCGGCAAAGTTCTCGGCACTGTCAGGCATCCCGTCAGTGCGGCCGACCTCTCATCTTTCCTGCTTCAAGCTCAGGCATCGAAAGCTAAAGTTATTGCCCTGGCAAATGCCGGGGGCGACACCATTAACTCGATCAAACAAGCCGCAGAGTTCGGTGTAGTACCAGGCAAGCAAAATCTCGCCGCGCTGAACTTGTACATCACCGACGTGCACGCCATGGGGCTAAAAACCGCGCAAGGCCTCATGTTTACCACCGCGTTCTATTGGGACTTGAACGAAAGCACCAGGGCTTTTTCCAAACGCTTCGCCAGCCGCATGAACGGAAAAATGCCTACACAGGCCCAGGCTGGTGCGTATTCCTCCCTCCTTAATTACCTTTTGGCAGTAGAACGGGCCGGATCTCCCGGGAACGGCGCGAGAGTAGTCGCCGAGATGCGCAATGTGGGCTGGTTTGAAGACCCTCTATTCGGCCGAACCCGTGTTCAGGAGAACGGCGGAGTGCAACACGCCATGTATCTCACACAGGTGAAAACGCCGTCGGAATCGCGTGCGCCTTGGGACTACTACAAGATCCTCCAAAAGATTCCAGAAGAACTCGCCTTTCAGCCGAAGGAACAGACGGGGTGCCCGCTAGTGAAGTGAGCCGGCGTCACATTCTCGCCACCGTGAAAGCTAGTCCTTATGCGGTTCTCTCAAACATCTATTTCCATCCCACATGCTTCCTACAAAGTCAGACGAGATTGTGCTTAAGACCGTAGGCCTGACCAAGGAATTCGGCACTTTCTGCGCAGTGAAGGACGTGAATCTTCAGGTTCGTAAGGGCGACATTCACGCATTGATCGGCCCTAATGGCGCCGGCAAAACGACCTGCTTTCACCTGATAACCAAGTTTCTCAGCCCGACTCACGGAAAAATTCTTTTCAAGGATCAGGACATCACGCACAAACGCGCTCCTGAAGTGGCTCGTCAAGGCCTGGTTCGGTCATTCCAGATCTCCGCTGTCTTCCCCGAGATGTCGGTCCAGGAGAACGTCCGGATTGCCGTACAGCGTCGGCGAGAACCGTTGAAACATTCGTTCAGGTCCGATCTCTCATTATCGACCCTGAACGAACGCTGCGATGAGCTTCTTGAAGAGGTCGGGCTTACCGGATTCGAGAATTCGAAAGCCGGTGGGCTGTCTTATGGCAGAAAGCGCGCGCTCGAACTGGCCACGACGCTGGCTCTCCAGCCGGAATTGCTTCTTCTGGATGAACCTTTGGCCGGCCTTGGTCAAGAGGATATCCATCGTGTCGCAGGACTTATCCGCAAGGCTGCCATAGGGCGCACTGTCTTGATGGTCGAACACAACCTGTCCGTCGTTGCGACCCTATGTGATCGCATCACTGTGTTGGCTCGTGGAGAGATTCTTTCAGAAGGCGATTACAAGCATGTTTCGAGCGACCCTCGGGTCGTTGAGGCGTATATCGGAGGGGGCAAAAGAAATGCGTCCACTTGCACTGAGAGTGTTGCCGCCAATGACAACTTATCGACGCCCGCGCGTATCGAGCAGGAGGCATAAGTGAGTGCATTGGCAACAACGACCATCCAGGACTCAAAGGTTCTCCATGTCTGCGACCTCAACGCTTGGTACGGAGAATCTCACGTCCTGCACGGAGTGGACTTCAATGTGTCACGAGGCGAGGTGGTGACTCTGCTGGGACGCAACGGTGCGGGCAAAAGCACGACGCTAAAAGCCATTGTGGGGCTACTTCGAACACGCAAGGGATCGGTCCTCATAGAGGGCACCGAAACCATGAATTTGCCTTCGCGCCGCGTTGCCGGGTTAGGTATCGGCTATGTCCCGGAGGATCGAGGTATCTACGCCACTCTTACGGTTCAGGAGAATCTGATGCTTCCACCTCAGGTGCGGCCAGACGGTTTCTCCTTGGAGCAAATCTTCAACCTTTTCCCCAACCTGAAGGCGCGGTTGACGTCGTATGGCGACAGGCTTTCGGGCGGCGAGCAACAGATGCTCGCCATGGCAAGAGTGCTGCGAACCGGGGCCAAGTTCCTCCTGCTAGATGAACCCACAGAAGGGCTTGCGCCGGTGATTGTCGAGCAGATTGGCAACATGCTTCAACAACTGAAAAGACAGGGGTATTCGATGCTTCTCGTCGAGCAGAACTTCGAATTCGCACAGAGTCTTGCTGATCGGCATTACATCGTTGATCAAGGACGCGTAGTAGATGCCTTCACCGCCGCATCGGCAGACCGCGAACAAGCCAAGATTCGCCGCTACCTCGGCGTCTAACCAGAAAGACAGGACATGAACGAAATCATGGGCATTGCGCCTCAGGTGCTGTTCGGGCAACTCCTGCTCGGCCTTATCAACGGCTCCTTCTACGCCATCCTCAGTCTTGGACTCGCCATCATTTTTGGGCTACTGGGCATTATCAACTTCTCGCACGGCGCCCAATACATGATGGGCGGCTTCGCCGCATGGATGTGCTTGAACTATCTGGGAGTCAGCTATTGGTGGGCTCTTCTGATTGCGCCAGCTGCCGTTGGACTCTCAGGCGTCGTGTTGGAGCGACTATTGATCTCACGGATGTACGGATTGGACCCTCTGTACGGAATGATCCTGACCCTTGGCGTTGCACTGGTGATTGAAGGGCTGCATCGAAACGCCTTCGGCTCCTCCGGTCTGCCCTACCCCGTACCTGACGCGCTCAGGGGATCCCAGAATCTCGGCTTGCTTATCGTGCCCAAGTACAGACTTTGGGTGGTAGGGGTCAGCCTGGCTGTCTGCCTGGCCGCGTGGTTCCTCATCGAAAAGACTTCTCTGGGCTCCTATTTGCGTGCAGCCACCGAGAGGCCTGGGCTCACTGAAGTGTTCGGTATCAACGTTCCTGTTCTTGTCACTTTGACATACGGCGTCGGAATTGCATTAGCTGCTTTCGCAGGCGTTCTTGCCGCACCAATTTACTCGGTGAGTCCCGGCATGGGTGCCGATCTCATCATCGTGGTTTTCGCGGTAGTCGTCATTGGCGGCATGGGATCCATCAAAGGGGCGATCCTTACCGGATTCGGTCTGGGGATGCTGGAAGGACTCACAAAAGTTGTCTATGCCGAAGCGTCCGCGACGGTGATCTTCTTGGCAATGGGCGTGATGCTGCTAGTACGCCCATCCGGGATTTTTGGTCAGAAGGAATCGATATGAAGAGCGCTTCCATGTCAAACGGCATTGCTGTGCCTGCGATTAGCCTGCCTCGTGTGCAGGAGCACAAACAGTATGTTCTGTACACGAGCCTGTTCCTCGCTGCAATCGCATTGCTCTCTGTGTTCGTGTATCCGCTATTCCTGATGAAGATACTGTGCTTCGCGATGTTCGCGGTGTCTTTTAATTTGCTCTTTGGCTACGGTGGCCTGATGTCGTTCGGCCACGCAGCCTTCTGGGGAATGGCGAGTTACGTCTCCGCTTACACGGCCAAAGCAATGGGCGGATACCCGGAGATAGCGATCCTGTTGGGGACATTGGCAGGCTCCGCACTCGGCCTGGTTATCGGCGCCTTGGCTGTCCGTCGGCGCGGAATATCGTTCGCCATGATCACGCTTGCCCTTGCACAACTGGTCTACTTCTTCTGTGCCCAAGCAAAGTTCACAGGAGGTGAAGACGGCATTCAATCGGTACCGCGGGGCAATCTTCTGGGGTTCATTCCCCTAGCCGACGATCGTGTTCTCTTCTGGTTCGTATTCGTGCTCTTCGCGTTGACCCTGCTCGTGTCATATCGCGTAGTCCACTCTCCTTTCGGACAAATTCTAAAAAGCATCCGCGACAACGAACCCAGAGCAGCTTCGCTTGGCTTTGAAACGACGCGCTACAAGCTTGCGCTGTTCGTCATCTCTGCCGGGATCGCTTCGTTAGCCGGGGCGACCAAGGCCATAGTTTTTCAGTATGCAACGCTTACAGACGTCCACTGGACGATGTCGGGCGAACCCGTCCTCATGACGCTCATCGGTGGATTGGGCACGATATTTGGCCCGGTTGTAGGAGCGGCCTTCGTGGTTGCACTCATGAAATATCTTGCCGGGTTTGGCTCGTGGGTGATGGTGATCCAGGGGCTCATCTTCATCGCGAGCGTTGTGCTATTTCGCCAGGGCATCGTCGGTTTCATCCAGCGATGGACAGGCAGGCGCCTGTAAGAAACCTCTTCTCTCTAACACCTTTGATAACTGAGGAAATCATATGACGACAGTTGCATTTATCGGATTGGGGAACATGGGACGCCCCATGGCGACGAATCTTGTTCGCGCGGGCCATGACGTTCGAGGTTTTGATGTTTCTCCAGCAGCGCTTGAGGCATTCGGAGCTGCAGGCGGAACACCCGCCGCCACATTGCAAGAGGCGCTCGCAGGTGCGAGCGTTGTGATCTCTATCTTGAGAAACGCGCATGAAGTAACCGAACTCTACTGCGGAGAAGCTGGTGTCCTCAAGCTTGCTGACAGCGGCGCGCTGCTTATCGACTGCTCGACCATTGGCCCCAAAGCGGCGCGCACTGTGATTTCCGCAGCCGGTGCGGCAGGGTTTCAGATGCTTGATGCACCAGTTTCTGGCGGCCAGCCTTGGGCTGAAGAAGCGAAATTGACGTTCATTGTGGGAGGCGACCGCACCGCCGTAGAACGAGCTGAACCACTCTTGCGCAACATGGGGCAGAGAGTCTTACATGCTGGAATTGCTGGAAATGGGCAGGTGGCCAAGGTCTGCAATAACCTCATCGCGTGCGTTAGCACCACTGTGGTCGCTGAGGCATTTGTGCTGGGGAAGAAGCTTGGCCTGGATCATCAGACGCTGTTCGATATCGTTTCCACGTCATCGGGCCAATGCTGGGGACTGACCACGTATTGTCCAGTGCCCGGGCCGGTGCCCACATCACCGGCAAGCCGCGGCTACGCCCCTGGGTTTGCAACGAATCTCATGCTCAAGGACATGGTACTTGCCGTCACAGCAGCGAGAGAAGTAGATGCCTCTCTCCCTTTGGGGGACGAAGTTGTCGAGATCTACAAGAAGGTGGTCGAGTGCGGGTATGGCGACCGAGACTGGACCATTGTGGCTCAGGCACTGGAAAGTGGCCTGTACTTGCAGAAAGAACCTTCCTTGAACTGACCTTCATCAGCGTGTGACGCGTCAATTTCTATCGCGACCTTCGAAAACCTCATCTATCTACAAGGAACACTCACGTGACCGATTCATTAGAAACTTCGCATCAACCGGTGCTAGACCCCCGTCAACTCGCACGGCAGTTGAGCAACAAGCTGCTAATAGGCGGCGCTCTTCGACCTGCGATCGACGGAAAAACTTTTCCAATCCACAGCCCCTCGACCGGTGAGCACATTGGGGACGCAGCAGAAGCGTCGGCTCAAGATGTCGATTTTGCTGTCGATATTGCAAAGAGCGCTCAGATCACTTGGGCCCGGTTGTCCGTTCGGGAGCGCGGCAAACTGGTGGCAGACGCCGGACAAGTCCTCGTGGACCACACGGAGGAGTTAGCTCGTCTCATAGCGTTAGAGACTGGCAAAGCCATCAGGACGGAAGCCCGAGTGGAGGCCACATGGGCGTCGGATTGCTTCGCATTCTTTGGAGGACTCGGTCCTGCTCTCAAAGGCGAAACCGTCCCGTTCAAGCCGAACATGTTGACGATCACCAAGCGGGAGCCACTTGGAGTTGTGGCCGCCATCCTTCCATGGAATGCACCACTCGCTCTGATGGGCTTCAAGATTGCACCAGCACTTGTTGCAGGTAACAGCGTTATCGTGAAGTCAGCGGAGGAAGCGCCGCTGTGCGCACTGAGAATGGTGGAGCTATTGAATCGGGTGTTGCCCCCGGGCGTGCTGAACATTCTTTCTGGCGATGGGCCCGTGTGCGGGGCGCCTCTTGTGGCTCATCCGGACGTAGCCAAGGTGACATTCACCGGGTCGGTAGAAACGGGGAAAATGATCTACCGAGCCGTCGCAGAAAAACTAGCGCCAGTGACCTTGGAGCTTGGCGGCAAGAGCCCGATGATCGTCATGGGTGATGCCGACATCGCGAAAGCTGTTGATGGCGCAGTCTACGGTATGCGCTTCACACGACAAGGCCAGAGCTGCTCAGCCGCAAGCCGAATCTTTGTCCATGCATCCGTCTTTGCGGACTTTGTAAAGAGACTTCGCGCTCGGGTCGATGCTTTGAAGATGGGGGATCCGCTGGATGAATCCACCGATATCGGGACCATCATTTCACGCACGCAGTTCGATAAGGTCAAAGGGTACATCGCTCATGGCCGAGAGATAGCAGGCGACAAAGCCATCGCTTGCTCGGCACTCCCGTCGGAGGCGCACCTTAAGGATGGGTTCTATGTACAGCCCATGCTTCTCGTGGGGGTTGACAATGAAAGCCGAGTCGCACGCGAAGAGATATTTGGTCCGGTGACCTGCATCATGGAGTTTTCAGAGTACGAAGATGCGCTTCGGATGGCGAATGACACAGAGTTCGGCCTTTGCGCGACCATCTGGACTAAAGACCTTGGTACTGCGCTTGATGCGGCCGACCGCTTGGAGGCCGGATACGTCCAGGTCAACCAGAACATTGTCGCCGGCATCGGGACCGCTTATGGCGGGTACAAGTCTTCTGGTTTAGGAAAAGAGCTGTCTGTCTCGTCGATGCTGGAGCACTTCACGCGCGAGAAAACCATCATCTTCAACATGGACAAATAAAGCGAAGTAGGCGGTCGCAACGCACTTGGGACCTGCTGAGAGCATTCGATGATCCGAAAATGCTTGCCTCAGCGGTTTTGCCAGCCGGCCAGCACATTGGCTGCTGGCTGGCCAGAGGGAGCGCTCATGATGTAGATCATCTGATCGGGATCCTCCGCGCATCCGAGCATCTGCCAGTCAAGCGTTAGTTGGCCCACCACAGGATGCATGACACTTTTCTGTCCGCACGAGGGGATTGCCACCTGGTGAGACGTCCACCATGTTCGAAAATCGGCGTCTTTCTCAGAAAGCTCGCTGACCAGCGCGTTCAACCGCGCATCGTCGGGATAGCGTGCCATATCCATTCGCAAATAGGCAACACATTGCCTGCCGGACGTTTCCCAATCGACATAGCGAGCACGCACCCCAGGGTCGAGAAAGGCCATCCGGATGAAGTTCCGCTCGTTAGCTGGACAAGCAGAAAAGTCTCCTAACAATTCCGCAGCGACGGCGTTCCAACCCAAAACGTCTAAGCACCGCCCAAAAACCACAACGGAAACCGGGCCCAATAAAGCTATGAGCCGCGCGGTCTGCGGCCCGACCGTCTGGAGAGGCCTGGAGACTGAACCATGCGGTGCGCCCTGTACTAAGCGTCGCAGGTAGGCGGTTTGATCAGTATCCAACTTCAAACCGCGTCCGATGGCGGCCAGGACCGGCGCGGAGGGCATTAACCGCCCCTGCTCCAGGCGGTTGTAGTAGTCGGAGCTGATACCCGCGAGTTGCGCGACTTCCTCGCGGCGCAATCCCGGCACTCTGCGGGCATTCACGCCGAGCGGCAGACCCACTTCAGTCGGTCGCACCTCGGCGCGTCGTGCTCGCAGGAAATCACCAAGTGCATTTTTTCTGAGCGGGAGAATTTCTGACATAGCTCAATCCTACTTTCTAAAACCGCGCACCGGAACGGACAGAAGGGTAGGAATTATTTTCCTAGGATGCGCTCGACCTGTTGCACTCCAGGCCGCAGACCTAGACTCCATCTTAAGGGGCTCAAGACTCTCATCCTACGCGGTGCCTTCGATCTGGAATCGACCAAAAAATAACTCACGTATGACACAAAGAACTGCACTCTTGTACCGGCCCCTGGCCTTTTTCGCCACGCTGTTGTCATTCACGGCGACGGCGGCTGCGGCCTCGGCCACCGGGACGTTCGAGCCAACACAGGTCTCGGCCACTCCGAACCGGGGAGCCGGATTGCAAGCGTTCGCGCAGATTGAGCGGGTGCTCTCCCATCCGCGCTGCCTAAACTGCCACGTGCCCGATGCGCCGCTGCAAGGTGATTTCAAGCGCGTGCACTACCCGCCCGTGCAGAGAGGACTCGATGGCAGAGGCGTGGCGCCTTTGCAGTGCGCCACGTGCCATTCGACCCAGAACAGCCCGCTTGCCAACGCACCGCCAGGACTTGAAACCGACGGCAAGCCCGGTTGGCACATGCCGCCAGCACATATGAAAATGTCATGGCTCGGGTTATCGGGCCCAGCCCTGTGCAAGGTGTTCCGTGATCCCAAGACCAATGGGGCGCGATCGCTCGCGATGCTGGAGGAACACATGGCCACTGACCACTTGGTCCTCTGGGCTTGGGAGCCCGGCCCGGGCCGCCAGTTGCCACCGATTGATAAGCCTTCCTTCGACGAGCAGGTACGCACCTGGATCAGAAATGGGGCGCCATGCAATTCGAGCGAACCGTTGCGTACCTCAGCCGGACGCACGCGTGCAGCCCTGAACGCGGATTTCGCCAAGAGCCTGCGAGTTGTCTCCAATTCAGGCGTTTTGACTAACCAGACCCCTGCCAGGAGCCAACCATGATTTCGTTCCAATTGAACGGCCAACCGCAGAGCGTCGACGTGCCAGGCGATACGCCGGTCCTTTGGGTGCTGCGCGACACGCTTGGTCTGACGGGCACCAAGTTCGGTTGCGGCATTGCGGTGTGCGGTGCTTGCACCGTGCACATCGACGGTCAGCAGCGCCGATCCTGCGTGACACCTGTCGCGTCCATCGAAGGCCAGCATCTGCGCACCATCGAAGCCGTGGCCGAGCAGGACGAAGTGGGGCGTGCAGTGCAAGAAGCCTGGGTGCGCCACGATGTGGTGCAGTGCGGATATTGCCAAAGCGGCCAGATCATGGCGGCAGTGGCTCTGCTCAAGGTCAACAAGCAGCCATCCGATGCCGACATCGATCGTGCGATGAGCGCAAACTTGTGCCGCTGTGGCACCTATGCTCGTATCCATGCCGCCGTATTGGATGCGGCGAAATCCATTGCCTGAAAGAGTTGCCACCATGAAACGCATGCAAGCTTCTTTCGGCACCAGCGAGATGGGACGCCGACACTTTCTCAAACTGGGTATCGGCTCCGGCTTCGCGGTATATGCGATGGCGATCGATGCACAGACACCACCGGGGACGGCGGAAAGTGGACTCACGCCACAGCAGCAGCCCAGTCCCTTTGTGAGCATCGACGCAGACGGTATCGTGACGGTCACCATTGGAAAGACCGACATCGGCCAAGGTGTGCAAACCGCGTTGCCGATGTTGGTGGCCGAGGAGCTGGATGCCGACTGGACCAAAGTACGTTGTGGGCTAGGTCCGGCTGGCGAGGCCTACATGGACCCCGTGTACAAGATGCAGATCGTCGGCGGTTCTACCTCGATGAAACACTCTTGGGTGCAGTATCGCGAGATAGGTGCCCGCATGCGCGCGATGCTTATAGGCGCGGCGGCTAAGCGCCTGGGCGTGTCTGCTTCGCTGCTGAAGGCTGAGGCTGGGGTGGTGATCGCGCCTGATGGCCGCCGCCTGTCCTATGGTGAACTTGCCGCCGCGGCACTGGCTGAGCCCATTCCGACGCGGGTGCAACTTAAATCACCCGATCAGTTCAAGCTAATCGGCAAACCAACCGGCCGACTTGATGCGCGAGACAAGTCGAGCGGTCAGCAAGCGTTCGGGATTGACTTTAAAGTGCCCGACATGCGCACTGTGGTCATGCTCCACCCACCTGTGTTCGGCGCGAAGGTGGCAAGCTTTGACGCCACGCAAGCCAAGGCGATTGCAGGCGTAGAAGACGTTTATAAGGTGCCGCTCTACAACGGGGGCTCAGGTCTCGCCGTGGTGGCCAGCGGGTTCTGGCCTGCGTGCATGGCGCGCAAAGCACTGAAGGTCGAGTGGGATATAGCGGGCGTTGAAAGAGCCGACACCGACGCATTGTGGACAAGGTATCGCGCCTTGGCCCGTCAGCCTGGTACGAAAGTTCACGCGGCCGATATCTCCGCGCTGGAGAATGCTCCGGTAAAGATCGTGGCTGAGTACACCTTCCCGTACCTGGCGCACACGCCGATGGAGCCGCTCAACTGCAACATCGACTTTCGCGGTGATCAATGCACAGTGTGGGTGGGTTCGCAACTTCAGATGGCTGATCAAGCTGCGGTGGCGACCGTCTTGGGTCTGAAACCCGAACAGGTCACCTTACACACCATGATGGCCGGCGGAGGATTTGGACGGCGTGCCACGCCAACTTCCGACTACGTGGTCGACGCCGCGCAGGTTGCCAAGGCGCGCTATGCCGCCGGGCGCCGCGAACCTATCAAAATGATCTGGACGCGCGAGGATGACGTTCGTGGCGGTTACTACCGGCCGATGCACCTGCACCGTGTCGAGATAGCCCACGATGGCAAAGGCACCGTGCTGGCTTGGAAGCACATGATCGTCGGCCAGTCCATCACGGGCGGAACCGTACTTGAGCCGTTCACAGTAAAAGACGGTGTCGACGAGACGATGGTCGAGGGCGTGGCCGGGACCCCTTACCCCTTTCCGATCGCACTCGAGGTGCACCATCCGAAGGTGAACGTACCGGTGCTGTGGTTCCGTTCGGTGGGACATAGTCACACCGCCTTCGTGATGGAGACCTTGGTCGATGAACTGGCGCGTGCCGGGGGCATTGACCCCGTCGCGTACCGCCGCCGGCTCCTCGCGAAACATCCGCGCAATCTCGCCACGTTGGACCTCGCAGTTGAGAAATCCGGTTACGGCAAAAAGCGGCTACCTCGCGGGCACGCATGGGGAGTGGCTGTGCATGAATCCTTCAGCAGTGTGGTCGCCTATGTGGTCGAGATGTCGATGCGCGGGAACGAGCCTGTGCTGCACCACGTAACTGCCTCGGTCCATTGCAACATGCCGGTGAATCCACGCACCATCGAGGCTCAAGTGCAAGGCGGTGTGTTAATGGGTCTGGGCATGACGATTCCGGGCGCGGAGATCACCCTCAAAGATGGCCATGTGCAGCAACACAATTGGAACGACTATCGCGTGCCCACACATGCGCATATGCCTAAGATGACGGTGCATATCGTGCCCTCGGCGGAGCCACCCACCGGCATCGGCGAGCCCCCGGTCCCGCCCATAGCCCCTGCCATGGCTAATGCGATCGCGGCACTCACCGGTAAGAGACATCGAAGCCTGCCGTTCAGTGCATGAGTCGCAAAGCTTCTAGAATTAGATCAAGGCTATTCAATCTAGGAGCAGTGCGGAGATTCCGCTCATGAAAAATCAAGCACGACTTGATTTTTCCGGCGGATTCGGGCGCTGAGACCAACACCGGCTTGCAAGGACCCTATGTGGTCCTTTTTGAGTTTGAATTTTCAATTTGTAGGGGCTTTTATGCACGTGGCAGTGATAAGGGGCGCAGGGGTTCTGCTGCTCGTGGCATTCGAAATTGTCGGTAGCCTGTGGGGCGTGAGCGCCGCCATCTCGGCTTCGCAACTTTCACACGGTTGATCCTATGGCTGTCGAAGGAAGCGCGGGCGACCTGATCAAGGTCGTGAGTTTGTTGGGCGCAGCCGTGGTGGCGGTGCCTCTTTTCAAGAAGATTGGCCTCGGCTCCGTGCTGGGGTACCTGGCCGCAGGCTTGGCCATCGGGCCGTTCGGCTTCAAGCTATTCACCGATCCGCAGGCCATCTTGCATGTGGCCGAGCTGGGTGTGGTGATGTTCCTGTTCGTGATCGGACTGGAAATGCGGCCTTCCCACCTGTGGAGCCTGCGAAAGCAAATCTTCGGGTTGGGCAGCCTACAGTGCCTGGTGTGCGGCTTGCTGCTCACGCTTGTTAGCATCGGCTTTGGCTTCCCGCTGGCGGTGTCCTTCGTCTGCGCGATGGGCTTCGTGCTCACGTCCACGGCCATCGTCATGCAACTGTTGGGTGAGCGTGGCGACATCGCCGCCCCGCGGGGCCAGCGCATGGTCTCTATCCTCCTGTTTGAAGACCTGCTGATCGTGCCGCTTCTGGCGATCGTGGCTTTCATTGCGCCTCCTGCGCTTGATGCCTCTGCAGTGGCAGCACCCTCTCGTTGGGGCGTGATTGGACTGGCGCTGGCTTCCTTGGCCACCCTGGTGGCTGCAGGGATATGGTTGCTAAACTCATTCTTCCGTGTGCTGGCGAACGCCAAGGCGCGCGAGGTCATGACGGCAGCCGCGCTGCTGGTGGTGCTGGGGGCCGCACTGCTGATGCAGTTGGGCGGCTTGTCGATGGCCATGGGCGCGTTCCTGGCTGGCGTGCTGCTCTCAGAGTCCACTTTCCGGCACCAGTTGGAGGCCGACATCGAGCCCTTCCGCGGGCTGCTGCTAGGGTTGTTCTTCCTCGGAGTGGGCATGTCGCTGGACCTGGCCGTGGTGGGTCGCAACTGGCAGTTGATCGTTGCCGGCGTGCTGGCGCTCATGGCGACCAAAGCAGCCTGCATTTATGCGGTGGCGCGCCTCGCCAAGAGCTCCCATGCAGACGCGTTGGACCGCGCCGTTTTGATGGCGCAGGGCGGGGAGTTCGCCTTCGTGCTGTTCTCGGCGGCGCTCGGCGCGCGCGTGATCGACGCCACCGTCAACGCCAACATGACGGCCGTCGTGGTGCTGTCGATGGCATTGACGCCATTGGTCGTGTTGGCACACCAGCGCTGGGGCCCCCGCATCGCAGAGTCGATGGAGGGTGTGGAGGCGGCGCAGAACCAACAGGCCAGCGTACTGGTGATAGGCTTCGGCCGCGTCGGCCAGATTGCCAGTCAGGGCGTTGTGGCGCGCGGCGCCTCGCTCACAGTTATTGACAACGACACACAGGTCATCCGCGATGCGCAAAACTACCTGGGATTCAAGGTCTACTACGGTGACGGCGGGCGGTCCGATGTGCTGCACGCGGCTGGCGCGCACAACGCCACAGCCATACTGGTTTGCGTGAATGACAAAGACGCTGCAACGCGCATCGCCCAGAGCGTAAGGGCCGAGTGTCCACATGCACGCGTGCTGGTGCGGGCCTACGACCGCCAGCACGCGGTTGAATTGGTCAAAACCGATGGTGCGGACACGGTAATTCGTGAGACATTCGAATCTGCCATGAAGATGGGCTATGAAGCCATGCTGGCCACTGGCGCCACTGTGGAAGAAGCCGGCGCGGTTATCTCAGACTTGCGCCGCCTGGATGACGAGCGTTTCGATCTGGAGGTGGCTGGCGACGCATTCGCTGGTCGAGCATTGCTGCAGGCCGGACTGCGAAATGGAGGCAAGCGAGATGAAAGAAGCGTGCAGGCGCCGGTAGCGTGAACGCCCAAAGCGGAGCGGGAATCACGCTAGCCCGGCGTGCCCTATCCGGCGCAACTTACATCGGAGAGGTATTCGCGCATAGCGTTGGTCAGGAGATAGGTCTCATTGCAACAGGCTACTTGCTAGGGCGGATCGCTTTCCGCTTCGGAGACGCCAATACTTCTGCACGAACGCCAAGCAATACCAATTGTAGAAGTTGATCGGCAATTGACTCAACGTCCAGGTGCCCCTCACCCATCAGAAAGCGTGTGGAATGGTGTTCAATTCCACCGAAGATCATGTCACGTACAAGTCGAACGGGGGTCTGCGGCCGAAACTCCCCATTCTGGACACCAGCTTCGATCGTCGACCGCAAGTAGCCGGTATACCGCTGATTGAGTTTCCCCACAATTTCGCGAAACTCTGCATCGTTTGCACGTCCTTCGCGGAGAATGAGCCGCAGGAGTGCGGGGCTGTCCCGCATGTTGCGAAGGTGTGCCGCAATGAGGTAGCGAAGTCGGCTCTGCACAGAGGCTATTTGAGCAAACTCCTTCTCGAGTTCATCGTTCTTCCTGCTGTACCACTCCGAGATCACGTGTGCCAGCAGCTCGCGCTTTGACTTCACGTAACGGTACACATTGCCCTCGACGACGCCGGCACGTCGTGCAATCTCGGCCACGGTCGCAGCTTCAAAACCGGCTTCGCAGAAAACCTGTTCAGCCGCGACGAGAATTTCCTCAAATCGCGCCTCCTTTGACAGCCGACGCCTCCGCGATGGCACTTCAGGTGTAGCGCGGGAGGCAGTTTGCGCCTTTTCTAAGACCGATAATTTCGCTTGCATTGACCAAATGCTATCTTGGGGGAAGCCGAAACGCGCCGTCCAGTCGAAGACACTCACCATTCAAATAGGAATTTTCGGCAATATAGCAACAGAGGCTCGCGATCTCTTCCGGCTCCCCGAAGCGCTTTGGAAACTGAAAACCTGAGGCAATGTCGTCGACAACCCGCTGAGGCAGGCTTGCGAGCATGGGCGTCCAGAATGCTCCGGGCGCGATGCTGTTGATACGAATTCCCAACGGCGCCAGTTCACGGGCGGCGGGTAGACACAAACCCACCAACCCGGCCTTGCTTGCGGAATACGCAGACTGGCCAACTTGACCGTCAAAGGCTGCGCCAGAGGAAATCGCCACCAGCACACCTCGCTCTCCACCAGCATTTGGCTCGTTACGCGCCATGTGCTCGGCACACGTTGCCAGTAGATTGAATGTTCCAACCAGGTTTATGCGGACGGTTCGCTCGAAGTCTTCCAGTGCACTCGCCTTACCCGAACGATCAAGAATTCGCATAGGACCCACGACGCCCGCAAAGCTAAAACATGCGTCGATCGAGCCAAATTGGCTGATCGCCGCTTCAAGCGCGGAAGCCACCTGCGCGCGATCTGCAAGATCCGCTTCTACGAATATGCTCCGTTCCGGATCCAACTCTGCCGCGCGCAACCGCCCTTGAATGCCATCGCGGTCTAGAAGCACAACGCGCGCCCCCTTCACCTCGGCCGCGAATCGTGCCGCGCCCCAGCCCAGCCCGGACGCAGCGCCAGAAATAACGATGACCTTGTTTTTCAGTTCCATGATGTCGATCCATAAATGCCAATGTGCGCCACCGATTCCTCGATGCCCCAGATCCCGCCGCCGTTTTCATGAACCGCCATGCGCGCACCCTTGACTTGTCTTGCGCCACACTCGCCTCGCAGTTGACTCACCAACTCATACACCTGGCCAAGTCCTGTCGCGCCGATTGGGTGCCCCTTGCTTTCAAGCCCACCCGAAGGATTGATCGGGATGCGACCTCCGATGGTGGTCTCACCATGCTCGGCCATGGCACCACCTTCACCCAGAGGGCAAAAGCCAAGATTTTCCGACTGGATCAGCTCGCCCATGGCAGTTGCGTCGTGTACTTCCGCGACATGCATGTCTTCCGGTCCGAATCCAGCGGCTTCATACGCTTGATTTGCGGCCAGCCGTGTCAAGTGATTGTCCAAATCTTCAGGATCGCGTGCGGTCGCCGTCCGAAGGACACTGGCATGAACCTGTATTGCTCTATCGAGCCTTCCCTGAAGCTTGCGTAATCCAACTTCAGTGCATAGCAGGGCCGCGCCGGCGCCGTCGGAAATAGGAGAGCACATGGGCAAGGTGAGCGGCCACGTAATGGGGGGGGACGCTAGCACCTCATCCACACTCATTGGCTTCCTGAATTGCGCTCGTTCGTTCGCGACCGCATGCGTTCGGTTCTTGGAGGCAATGACCGCAAGCTGTCGCTGAGTTATGCCAAATCGGCGCATGTACTGCCGAGCGAAGCCCGCATACACGTCCATGAAAGGGCTGTAGCCGTTTTCACTCTGAGCGTCAGCGGGGATTGCAAGTCCCTCAGCAAGTGCTAGAAAGCGTGCATGGTTCTCTGCGGGGGTGCGCACATCCCACGCACCGTCAAAGATCTGAAAGCGGCGTTCACGCTCCGGTGTGAACAGCTTATCTACGCCCACGGCCAGTGCAATGTCGCACGCTCCGGCGCGCAGATACTGTACCGCCAGGTGCAAGGCCGTGCTTGCAGTAGCGCATGCATTCTCAACGTTGAAGATCGGAATGCCTTGCAGCCCCATGGGCAATAGACTCATCTGGCCCCGGACCAGGTGCTGTCCTTCAAGAAGACCCTGGGCGCAATTGCCAAAGAAGGCCGATTGAACTTGCTCTGGCGCGCAGCCAGCGTCTTCCAGAGTCTCACGTACCGCCCAGGCGGTGAGTTGCCCGACACTCAGTTCAGGGTGGCGTGTAAAGGGCGTCATCCCAACGCCTGCTATGTAGATGGTGCTCATAGGATCAATGGGCCGCTAGGTGCCTGTGTAATGTGGAATTCTCTTTTCGACGAAGGCAGATGTTCCTTCGCGCATGTCGTTGGTGGTCATCTGCGCACGCAGTTGTTGCAACTCCTCCTGCAACGCCGCATGCAAAGGCATGTCGCTGGTCGTATTGGCAAAGGCTTTTAGCCTGCGCAACAACACGGGACTCTTTGTTGCAAGTTCATCAGCAAGCGCCTGCGTCTGCGACTCCAGTTGCTCCAGAGGTACAAGACGATTCACGATGCCCATCTGCTGCCATTCAAGGGCAGAGAGCAACCGCCCAGAGAAAAGCAGATCCTTTGCCTGGTTGAGAGACATACGGCGCGGTAGCATTGCCGAGGAGCCGCCGCCCGGGAATATCCCGAAGTTGGAGTGTCCGTCGCCAAGGCGCGCACATTCCGATGCGACCACCAGATCGCAATGCAGTGCCAACTCAAGACCGCCACCAACTGCCAACCCGTTGACACAACCGATAAGCGGTTTACCCAAGGCTCTGACTGCTGTAAAGGCACGTGTGACCGACTCGATATAGCTCGGTGCATCGACGACCCCGTCCATCTCCCTCAGAAGCTGGTGAATGTCGCCTCCTGCACTAAAAGCGCGGCCGGTGCCGGTCAACACCACAACACGGGCCGCTGGGTCGATCTCGGCCGCCAGGAACGCCGACTCCAATGCTTGAAGCGTGTCGATGTCGAGTGCATTCAGCGCCTCAGGGCGATCGATCCGGATCCAAACGACTGACCCGCGCAGTTGGTAGTGAACTGTCATCAGCCAATCACCGAGAGGCCTTGCTGTAGGGCACGAAATCGGTCACTGCCTTGACGCTTCCGTCCTTCGCTGTCACACGAAACGTTTTCAACTCGGGAGATGCGTGTCCCTGCGGATTGTCCAACGAGATAGGTCCACTCAAACCGCCGGTATCGAACCCCTTCATGCTGCCAAGTTGGCCGGTGACGCACGTCCGCGTAGGCTGGGCACCGCAGCGTCGAATCGCCTCCGCCATGGTTTTGATGGCTACATATCCGCTGACAGAATAGCGACTGAGTGACTGCTGCTCGTCGGCCGTCAAATGCTTGCGTGCGATGCCGAGAAACCGCTCTCCCGCCGGATCCTGCAAAGCAGCGTAGTAGTCATTGAAGAAGTAGTCGTAGCCATGAGGACTTGCAAGCTTGATGCTGGCCGGAAGTCCCGCTGCCCAGTTACCCATGACAGTCAGATCAACGCCGAGACGGCGCGTCTCCGAAAGAATTGCTCCCGGCTCCGTCACAGTGGTCCCAAGATATAAGACCTCAGCTCCGGAGTTCTTGATCTTCAATGCCTCCGCGCTGAAGTCCTTTGCACCGCGCTGGTAAGGTACTTCTGCAACGATCTGAAAATTGAGGTCTTTGGCCGCCTTCTGGAATCCTCGTAAAACACCCTTACCATAGTCGTCATTCTGATAGAGCACCGCGAATTTCGCTTTGGCTTTGCCTTGTTTCTCGACGAGATATCTGAGCGCCTCATACGCAGCCACATCGTAATCGGGGCCGATCATGAACACCGAGGGCCTGCGCGGCTCGAGGATGGCAGCGTTCGGGGCAACATGGACGATGGTGGGCACCTTGGCCTGGTCGATCACCGGCATGATGGCTGTCACACCTGAGCCTCCGGTGGTTCCGGTAATGGCGAATACCTTATCCACATCGATCAGCTTGCGCACCGCAGAAACGGCGCGTGCCGGGACGTAACCATCATCCTCGTACAAAACCTTGAGCTGGCGTCCATTAATACCGCCCGTCGCGTTGATCTCGGCGGCTGCAAGCTTGGACCCCACGTATGAAGACTTGCCGATGAATGCGGCTGGCCCGGACAGCATCAGGACCTCGCCAATCAGAATTTCCTTGGCGGCAACGCCGGGCTCTTGCGCGAATGCAACCGCCGCAAGCAGTGCAGTTGTGGCTGCAGCTATGGCGCGGACAGGGATAGTAAGTCTCGTCATATTGTTCTCCTTTGGTATGGATCGTCTCAGCGGGAAAGCGGCCAATGAACGGCGAAACGCTTCAGCTTTCGCCAGATGCCCGATAACCCTTCGGGCTCGAAGCGTAGAAATAGCAGAATCACTGCGCCGTACAACAACTCTTTGACCTCGTAAGCGTGCGTGGAAAACAGGACCTCAAGGTACGAGCCCGGCCCGCCCACGGTCCATCGCAGCATTTCCGGCAGTAGCACGATGAACGCGGCACCAAGTACGGCACCTGCCACGTGCCCGAGGCCGCCTACGATCAGCATGGCGACGAGTTCGATGCTCAGAAGGATGCTGAAACTGTCGACGTTCACGTACTGCGTCTGGGACGCCATCAGCGCCCCCGCTACTCCTGCAAGAAAGGCGCTAGCGACGAAAGCAAGCAGTTTGTAGACCGTCAGGTTGATTCCCATGGCGCGGGCCGCAATGTCGTGCTCGTGCAGCGCGAACCACGCGCGGCCGACGCGACTGCGCGCAAGATTCAAGCTCATCACGATAGCCAGCGCCAGGATGATCACCGCTGTGAAATATGCGTTCTTGTCCGCACTGAACGGAAGCGTCGCCAGTGGAGCAGAAGGCATGCCGCTGGGTCCCCGGGTCACGCTTTCCCACTCCACCAGCACGTGTGTGACGATCGCTGAAAAGCCCAAAGTAGTGAGCGCCAGATATAGCCCCCGTAATCGCAACGAAGGAATTCCCACTATCAGACTTAACGCTGCGGACAAGAGTCCGGCCACCGGTAGAGCGAGCAACGCAGGCCATTGGTAATCGGTCGTCAGGATAGCTTGCGTGTATGCGCCCGCTGCCATGAACCCTGCGTGTCCCAAAGAGAGCTGGCCAGCAACACCGGTTAGGAGATTTAGCCCAATTACCGCGATCGCCGCGATAGCGAGAGTGGTCCCTAAATTGAGGGCGTAGCTGTTCGCAAAGATGGGTAGCAGCAGCGTCGCGAGCAAGGCGACCGTCGCCCATGCCCACTTCGCGGGATTGTCAGTCAGCGTGACAAGCTCGCTGTACTGCTGTTTGAAGGTTCCGCTTCGCATTACACCCTCTCAATTCGGCGTGTGCCGAAAAGTCCGTATGGTTTGATCATGAGGACGAGGATGATCAACACAAATCCGACTACATCCTTCATTCCTCGTCCAAGATAGCCGCCGGCATAGCTCTCCAAAATGCCGATCACCAATCCGCCTAAAGCTCCCCCAAGCACTGAGTCCAGACCTCCCAAAATGGCTGCTGGAAACGCGCGCAGGCTCAGTGACGACACTGTGGGATCGAGGTTGAACAGTAGCGCGCAGGCCAGACCAGCCAGTGCGGCGTAAGCACCTGCCAGAGCCCAGGCGATTGCGTACACGCGGCGCACTGATATCCCAGCTAACAGGGCCGCGCCCTCGTCGCAGGCTGCGGCCCGCATCTCGACTCCCAGACGCGACCGGTTGAACATCAAGCTTGTTGCGATAACGCTGGCCGCGAGCATCAGCAGGACTGCCAACTGAGCGGGATACAGCGCCACAGTTCCGACACGCAAGATCGCGGTTCCCAGCATGGGCGGTACGGCAAGCGGCTCAGCCCCATAGAACAACACAACTGCCGCACGAATCATGATGGCGAGCGCGATGGTCACCATGACCTTGGAGAACAGCGGCTCCGCCGCCATTGGACGGATGAACAGATACTCCAACATGACACCGACGACCACTCCGGTTGTGAGGCTCGCAAATAGCACCATTGCAAAGCTCCCTTGAGCTGTGCTCGCGACGCTATAGGCCGTGTACGCCACAAGCAACATCAGATCGCCCTGCGCGAAATTCAGTACCCCGGTGGCTCGATATATAGAAGCAAAGCCCATGGCCACGAGCGCATACACGCAGCCGACCACCAGTCCGCTGACGGTTAAGTTCAAGAGCGTGTCCATTACGTAACCTCCTTCAGAGCATCAGGGCCATAGATCGACTCGATCTCGCTGCGAAACTTGCGCTCGACGGCATTGCGCCGGACTTTCATGGTGGCGGTCACTTCGCCATCATCGTGGTCAAGCTGTTTGCGAAGGACCACGAACTTACGCACGTTCTCAACGCGAGCGAATCGCGCATTGACCGCTTGTACCTGGCTATCCACCAAGTCATACACTTCCTGCAGTCCGGCGAGGTGTGCGTAGTTCGTGTAGGCAAGCCCGCGCTCCTGCGCCCACTGACCTACAGTAACAAGATCGATCTGAATAAGAGCGGCAAGGAAGTGGCGTCCGTCGCCGAGCAAAATTGCTTCTTCTACGTAAGTGCTCTCCTTTAGTGCGTTCTCAATCAACGATGGCGTGATGTTCTTACCGGCGCTCGTGATCAAGATGGATTTTTTCCTGTCAACGATGCGAATGTCGCCGGTGGCATCATCGCGTTCTGCGATGTCGCCGGTGTGCAACCAGCCTCCCTCCATCGCTGCGCGGGTTGCCAGCTCGTCATGCAGGTAACCACTGAACACCATGTCCCCCCGGACCAGAAGTTCACCGTCTGCCCCGAGGCGCTCCTCGATTCCCTGAACTGGCGGTCCTGCCCAACCAACGCGGAGCGCTCCTGGTCGTTGCACGTTGATGAGGCCACAGGTTTCCGTCATCCCATACACCTCATGGACCTGCAAGCCAATGGCGCGAAAGAAGCGGGTCGTGTGCTCAGGCACCGGAGCTCCTCCAGCTGCTGCAAAGAACATGCGATCTAAGCCCAGGCCCGCCAGCAAATTGCCGAAGAAGAGCACATGCAACAAGCGCTCCTGCAGACGATGCCATACCGACAGGGGGACTGGGTCGCCACCGAGTGCGGATGTCGCAAGCCTCTCGCCTTGCCGCAGTGCGAAGCGGAAAGCGGCACGGGCGAGGGGGTGCGCCTCTCGCGCCGCGATCTGGGTGTCGCGCTGAATTTTCTCCCAGATGCGCGGCACACCAAGAAAGTATGTGGGAGCCGTCTCTCGAAGATCGGTTCCGACGGTCTCGATCGATTCTGCGAAGTTGACCACGCCGTTCCAGACGAGCTGAGTCACCGTCGAAAACAAGCGTTCAGCGACGTGGCACAACGGCAGGTAGCAAAGAGCAGATAGCGCACGACCTTCAAATCCATACACCTCGCCAAGTCGCAGCGATGCCGTCAAAATGCTGCGGTGGCTGATCCGCGCGCCCTTGGGCATGCCAGTAGTGCCGGATGTGTAGACAATGATTGCGTCCTGCTCCGGACGCAATGTTTCTATGCATCGCCCAAGCCGCTCGCTGGCCCCGGCTTGGGAGGCAAGTCTTGCCCCTTCCTGTAGTGCGTCGGTCAGACGCACCAAGTTCGGCTCTTCGTAGTGGAGCATGCCCTTGGCGTCGACTACAAGGATCAATTCCAGGGCCGGCAATCCACCATCTTCGCGCATCGCATCTAAGACCTTGTCGACCTGCTCTTGGTCACCGCAGACTACGACCCGCGCCCTGCAATGTCGAACGATGTATTGCAACTCAGGCCAAGGGTTGGTCGGATAGACTCCAACGGAGACTCCCCCAATTGTTTGAATCGCAAGATCAGAATAGAACCAACTCGGCGTGCCGTCTCCGACGATGGCCACCGCGTCGCCAGCCCCGATGCCACGAGACTCCAGGAACAGGGCCAGCTCGCTAACGCGGCGATAGTAGTCCGACCATGTGATCGGATTCCAGACGCCTCTCTCCTTGTGCCGCAATGCAAGACGTTCTGGTTCCATCGTGGCGCGATAGCGTAGAAGCGCCGGTAAGGTCGCACTTCCTTCGCGCGCTTGAAGAGCGAGCGATGCAATTGGATGTCTTTTACGCTGCTTCATGGTGAGCCTCGCTTTCCGAGGTAAGCTTCGATCACCGCCGGGTCTTGAGCGACGCTCCCGGGCGTTCCGTCAGCAATCTTTCGACCGAAATTCAAGACAACGACGTGATCCGAGATGTCCATCACGATGCCCATGTCGTGCTCGATCATCAGCACCGTCATTGCTCTTTGCTCACGCACATCAAGGATGAACCTGGCTATGTCCTCGGTCTCCTCCTGGTTCATGCCTGACACCATTTCATCGAGCAACAGAAGGCGTGGCCTTACTGCGAGAGCGCGACCCAACTCAACTCGCTTTTGCAATCCGTACGACAAGCTTCCAACGGCCTGATCCCGTATAGCCTCGATCTCCAGGAACTCGATGATTTCCTCCGCCTCCTCTCGTGCGACGATCTCCGCTCTTCGGACAGAAGGCAAGAAGCATGTAGCGCCGAGCAACCCTGTTCGCAGCCGCGCATGCATGCCCACGAGGATGTTCTCAACGACGGTGCGGTGCTTGAATACCGCAAGATTCTGAAAAGTCCTGGCAACGCCAAGGTGGCCCATTTGATGGGCGCGGCAACGTGTGAGTGGCCGACCATCGAAATGGAGCACCCCTTCGTCTTCATTGAAGAAGCGCGAGATCAGGTTAAAGAGAGTCGTCTTGCCGGCGCCATTTGGTCCAATGACGGAGCAGATCTCCCCACGCTGCACGTCGAGGCTAACCCCTGAGAGCGCTTGGACTCCGCCAAACCGGCGTGACACTCCTTCGAGCGAGAGCAACGCGCTCATGCGAGCCACCTTTTGCGGCGCCGGTAGTGCTTGATATCTCTCATGCTCCGCCGCGCACCCTGCGTTCCCACGCCTAGATAAAACTCACGCACGTCGTCATTGTCGAGCAGGCTTTGTGCGGACCCCTCCAGCATCACGCGCCCCCGTTCCATGATGTAGCCGTGGTCGGCCATTGCGAGCGCTGCTTGCGCGTTTTGCTCCACCAACAGCACGGTGATGCCTTCTTCGCGACTTAAGCGTGCGACCGTTCCGAGGATCTTTTCAGATATCTGCGGTGCCAGGCCAAGTGACGGCTCATCGAGCATCAGCAACCGCGGAGATCCCATGAGCGCGCGTCCGATAGCAACCATCTGCTGCTGGCCACCAGACAAAAGCCCCGACGTTCGCCGTCGATGGTCAGTCAGCTCCGAGAACAGACCGAAGACGCGATCGATCCCATCACGCGCTCTGGTCGCGCTCTGTCCGGCTGCGCCCGCAAGAAGGTTCTCTTCAACCGTCAAGGTATCAAAAAGACGCCTTCCCTCAGGCACTTGAACCAAGCCTGCACGCACTACTTGCTGGGCGGACATGTGTGTGACGTCTTGCCCATCAAAAGTGATCCGTCCGTCGGCGATCTCTCCGTGTTCGGCATAGAGCACCTGCGAGATCGCTTTTAGCACCGTAGATTTGCCTGCACCGTTTGCGCCAAGCAAAGCAACGATCGCACCTGCAGGGACATCCAAAGACACATCCCGAACACCTTCGATCACGCTGTCATAAAGCACTCGCAAATTGGATAAGCTGAGCATTAGTGAATGACACCCATTAAGGTTTTCATATTTATAAAAGCTTCGAAGAAAGCCCTTTTATTTGCCTTCAGATTTAATGTTAATGACGAACACTCATTAGCAAAAAGAGGGATTACCCTAGGCATGGTGGAAGTTCACATCGCCCGGAGACGGCTCGAAATGGGCAGACGTTTTGATCACATACTGCAGTTAAGCCCTGTAGTTGGACCTTCGGGCTCTTCCGCACTCAGCCGCCTTCCAAGCTAGTCAGGATTCAAACTCGTCGATTGGATAGCCGCCCGACAAGTGAGGTCGCATTGCGTTGCAAACCTCTTCAATGACGCGGGGAAGCTGTGCAGCACACGTCGTGCTATCTAGGGCAATAAGTGGTGCAAAATAATCTTCGGCCGCGATGTACCCGGTCGCGCCGCGAAGAAATCCAGCTTTCGTCCCAGCTCGATTTGCGGCGCAGGCCCATTGCGAACTTATCGCAATATGGGCCCGGCGCAGTAGGTGTGTCGGTCCGGTCAGGACCTCCGTCCATCCTATGCAAGAGCAGTATCGAGCACCATCATCAACACGAATCCCGCCATCAGCCCGCCGGTGGCGAAGACCTCATGGCCCTTGCGATGAGACTCAGGAATGATTTCGTGGCTGACGACGAACAGCATGGCACCGGCAGCCAATCCCAAGCCCCAAGGTAATAAGCCCGAATAGCCCATGATGGTCGCGCCCATGACGGCAGCCACCGGTTCCACCAAGCCGGACGCCGCGCCCAGCGCCACGGAAAAGCCTCGCGTGTAACCCGCTGCCAGCAGGGCCGCTGCCACGATAAAGCCCTCTGGCACGTCCTGTATCGTGATACCAATCGCCAGCGCATGGGCCATCAAGCCTTCGTTCGCACCATAACCAACGCCAATGGCCAGTCCTTCAGGCACGTTGTGCAGCATGATGGCAATGACGAACAGCCAGGTTCGGCGCAGCTTGGTGGCTTCAGCGCCTTCGCGCCCCTTGATGAAGTGCTCGTGAGGGAGTAGTCGATCGAGCGCCAACATGGCGGCGCCGCCCAACATGATCGCGGCACCCATGAGGGCGCCCGCTCCCCAGCCCCCTCCTCCCAGCACGTTGGACTCTCGAGCCGCCTGCAACCCCGGAATCACCAGAGAGAACGCACATGCAACCAGCATGACGCCGGCACCGAACCCGAATAGCGTGTCTTGCACACGTTCAGAAGGCTTATGCGCCAGCAAGACGGGCAAGGTGCCCAGTGCCGTAGCCAATGCTGCCATAGACCCCGCAATGAATGCACCCCGGACCGCCGGTTGAGTCAAAAAGCCGTTCCAGAAAAACAGGCACAGCGCGGGCACCCCTACGGCATAGATCGCCAAGCCGATCAAGGTGCGCACGCGAACCGTTCGCAGCGGCCACATGTTCTTTGCGCGCGGTGACGGGGCGGCGGGGGTGGGCGATGCCTGAGCCATGGCTATTTGCTGGTTGCGGCTTTGAGCGCGTCCGCATACCTGCGAGCGACCTCGGTCCAATCGATGACGTTGAAGAACGCGGCGATGTACTCAGGCCGACGGTTCTGGTATTTCAGGTAATACGCGTGCTCCCAGACATCAAGGCCCAGAATGGCTATGTGGCCGGATCCGATTCCGCGCATGGCAGGATTGTCCTGATTGGCGCTGCTTTCTACGCTCAGCTTGCCTTGCTGATTCACAGCAAGCCAGGCCCAGCCGCTGCCAAAGCGGGTCAATGCCGCTTGCGTGAATGCCGCCTTGAACGCGTCCAGGCCACCCAAGTCTGCATCGATGGCGCGTGCCAGATCACCGGTGGGAACACCACCGCCTTGGGGAGACATCACGAGCCAGAAGAGACTGTGGTTCGCATGACCGCCGCCGTTATTACGCACAGGGGCACGCAATTTCTCTGGCAGGGTTTCGACTTCTGCCACCAATTTGTCCAGCGTCCAGTCAGCATAGGGAGTGCCTTGCAACGCGGCATTCAGATTGTTCACATAAGTCTGATGATGCTTGGTGTGGTGGATTTCCATAGTCTGCGCGTCGATATGGGGTTCCAGCGCATCGAAGGCGTAGCCGAGGGGTGGCAAGGTGTAGGGCATGTTGGTCAATGCAATGGTGGTCAGTTAGGAAAGGATCAACGTCCGCCTTCTGGCAAAGGCGCTAATGAGGAATCGGCAATTTCACTGGGCGCGGCGTCGAAGGGATGGATGCGCACAATGCGCAGCGCGCCCGGTTGTTCGACCAGTACACAGGTCTTGCCTGTCCGTTTGCAATGGTCTTCCACACGCCAGTAATCGCCATGGCTGATGCAGCCGGTCTGGCAAACCACCAGATCTGCACTGCGCAGGCTGTCTTCAAGCCAGTCCGAATCACTTGCGTGGGTATGCAGGGGCGCCAGAGTCGAGGCTTGCTCTTGAAGCGCCTGGATTTCATGTTCCGGCCAGTCACCGATGGCAGCCATCAATTTGCGCCGCTCTTCGCGCTCCCAAGACAGCGCGCTGTCCCTGGCAATCACACCGGCCCGCAGGCGAACGACTTGCCGCTGCAAGCGATCAATTTCTTCAGCCTGAGTGCGTACTTGCTGGCCGCATCGCCGTTGCAACGCGCCGTATTGCCGCAGCAGCACACCATGCTCCAGGGCCAGTGAATCAAAGTCTTTGTCGGTGTACGGCATCACGCACTCGTTCTCCAGGTTGGGGCACCATGCTCTTTGGGCGGCGGGGCCTCGGACCCCTTCAATACCCTTCACAGGCAGCGCCCTGGGCAAGCTCTGGAAAGAACCCGAGGATTGATCATATATTAAATGATAACCATTCGCATTTAACCATGTCATTGATATTGGCTCACCCCTGCACTCGGGCGCAGAGGAAAACCAAGACTGGCGAGAAAGGCGTGGGGCGCGAATGGATGCTCGCCATTCCTGTAACACCAAGCTATGCTTGTGGACGAACCGCTATGACGGGTGCCAGCGCTGTTGGCCCTACGGTTCCCAACCTCACCACAGGAGAGAGACTGCATGACCATCCTTGTTGCTTACGTCGCACGCCCTGAAGGCCAGGCTGCCCTGGATAAAGGCATAGAAATCGCCACTCGGCGCAATGAGCATCTGGTCGTAGTGAACGCGGGCGCGGGTGGCCGCGACGAGTCCATCGTCGACGGCTATGAAGGCGAACGCGTCGCTGAACGGCTGACCAAGCTGTCCATTCCGGCAGAGTTCAAGCACTTTGTTCGTGGCAAAAGCACTATCGAGGAAATCGAGGATCTGGTCGCCACCATGGATGTGTCTGTCTTGATCATCGGCCTGCGCAAGCGCTCGCCCGTGGGCAAGCTGCTTCTGGGCAGCATGGCCCAAGACATCTTGCTGAACGTGTCCTGCCCGGTCCTGGCGGTCAAGGCCTGAGAGGGGACTTGCTCGCCCTGACCGCTGACTTCAGATGAGATGCGCAGCAACAGCCTCCTAGATGGTTTTTAATGGCGGTATGAATGTCACCGTTCCGTTTCATCGCCGCCAATTTCTTCTGACCGCGGGTGCCACCTGCCTCTTCTGTGCGAGCGCAGCACATGCACAGGTGGACGTGGGCAAACCGTCGGCCATGCGGCGCCTGGTCCCAGCGGAAGAGTTGGAAGCGGCCGCCGCGCAGCAGTACAAGCAGTTGCTTGCAGAAGCCAAATCCAAGGGCGTGCTGGCGGCCGAGGGCAGCCCACAGTTGCAGCGGCTGCGCGCGATTGCAGCACGGCTCATTGCACTGACCGCCCAGTGGAACGACCGAGCCAGCACCTGGCGCTGGGAAATCAATCTGATCAACAGCAAGCAGATCAACGCGTTCTGCATGCCCGGAGGGAAGATTGCCTTTTTCACCGGCATCCTGGACGAACTCAAGCTGAACGACGACGAGGTTGCCATGATCATGGGCCACGAAATGGCCCATGCCTTGCGTGAACACGCACGTTCGCGCCTGGCCAAGACACAGGCCACCAATCTCGGGCTTTCTCTAGGCTCCCAATTGCTGGGCCTCGGCGACTTGGGCAATGCCGCAGCTGGTGTGGGCACCCAGCTCATTGCACTGCGTTTCAGCCGCACTGACGAGACTGAAGCAGACCTTGTCGGCCTCGAACTGGCTGCGCGCGCAGGCTACAACCCCAATGCCTCCGTCACCCTTTGGCAGAAGATGGCCAAGGTTTCTGGCAACTCGGGTGGGTTGAAGTTCTTATCCACCCACCCGTCCGGTCCCAACCGGATCAAGGAATTGCAGACGAATGTGCCCAAGGTGCAGCGCTTCTACGATCAGGCTCGCCCGAGGTAGCGACGTAAGCGCCGGCCCACTGGAAAGAAGCTCAAGTTGGCAGCAAGGTTAATGGCTGCCCCTGTTGACCTTGGAGTAACTACAGGGTTTCAAATGGAGGCATGAAGAAAGAATTTTTGGCTGTGCCCCCTGACGCCTGCTGCGGCAAGGCGGCGTGTGCCGAGCCGTCCCTGCCTGAAGCGAAAGTCCAGACTGCGCTGCTGAGCCCGGGAACTACGTTCCGAATTCCCTCCATGGACTGCACCATGGAAGAGTCCGAGATCCGTCAGTTGCTGGAGCCCATGCCAGGGATCCGGTCCCTGATGTTCCGCCTCAGCGCCCGGACCTTGCGCATAGACGCCACAGACGATGCACTTGCGCTCGCGCTGACGGCCCTCAAGAAAGCGGGCTTCGACCCTGCTCCGGTCAAGCCAGGCCATGCCAGTGCGGACCGTGGAAGCCATGCGCATCAGCACGACGACGGACACGCTCATGGCGAAGACCACGACCACAGCCACGACGAGGAACACGACCACGCAGTGGGTGTCAGCGGTGGCATCTGGCGCATGGTGGTGGCCCTGGTATTTGCGATCGGTGCCGAGACGATTTCATTCTTCGCCCCTGACACCTCCGCCTGGAAAATAGGTGGCATGGCGGTGGCGCTGGTGGCCATCGGGCTCGCAGGGCTGGACACCTACAAGAAAGGCGTATCGGCACTGCTCAGAGGCAAGCTCAACATCAATGCCTTGATGTCGGTCGCGGTCACGGGTGCCTTCCTTATAGGCCAATGGCCAGAGGCTGCCATGGTCATGGCGCTGTACGCCATTGCCGAGCTCATTGAAGCCAAGGCGGTTGACCGGGCGCGCAATGCCATCCAAGGGCTGTTGGCCATGGCACCAGAGACGGCCTTGGTCCAGGACGCAGGTGGCACCTGGACCTCCTGGCCGGTGGCGCAGGTCGGTTTGGATTCCATCGTGAGAATCAAGCCGGGCGAGCGCGTCCCGCTGGACGGAATCGTCACCAGAGGCACTGGCGCCATCAACCAGGCCCCCATTACCGGTGAGAGTATTCCTGTAGACAAACAAACGGGTGACCAGGTGTTCGCAGGCACCATCAATGAAACCGGTGAGCTTGAATTCCGCGTGACCTCGGCTTCCGACAATACGACGCTCGCCCGCATCATCCATGCAGTAGAAGAAGCACAAGGCACGCGCGCCCCGACCCAGCGCTTCGTGGATCGGTTTGCTTCAGTCTACACACCCGCTGTGTTCGCCATTGCCGTGGCCGTCGCAGCGCTGACACCCTTCATATTGGGCATCACGTGGCTGGAAGCCATCTACAAGGCTCTGGTCCTGCTGGTCATCGCCTGTCCATGCGCGCTGGTGATTTCAACACCTGTGACCGTGGTCAGTGGTCTGTCCGCGGCGGCTAGGCGGGGCATTCTGATCAAGGGCGGCACTTACCTGGAAAACGCCCGCTTGCTGAACGCCGTTGCACTCGACAAGACGGGCACCATCACGGAAGGCAAACCCAAGCTGGTGACGTGGCGCACATGGGGCGACGCCAATGAGGCCGAGATTCGAATCCAAGCGGCAGCCATGGCAGCGCGCTCGGACCACCCTGTCTCCAAAGCCATTCGTCAGGGACTCGACGCCGATGCAGCGGAGGTCGAAGCATTCAAGGCCCTGCCAGGCCGGGGCACTGAGGGCCTGGTGGCAGGCCAGCGCCTGTTCCTGGGCAACCTGCGCTGGATGGTGGAGTTGGGGCTCAGCCATCCACAGCTCGAAGCCGAGTTGATCCAGCACGAGCAGCAGGGGCGCACCCTGAGCCTGCTGGCCAACGAATCGCGCGTATTGGGCATTTTTGCCGTTGCGGACACGATCAAGGAAAGCTCTCGGCAAGCCATTGCAGACCTCAAGGCACTGGGCGTCAGTTCAGTCATGCTGACAGGAGACAACGCGACGACCGCTCAGGCCATTGGTCAGCAGGCAGGCATTTCGGATGTCCGCGGAGATCTTTTACCCCAGGCCAAGCTTGCAGCCATCAAGGACATGCAAAAACGCTATGGCCCCACGGGGATGACGGGTGACGGCATCAACGATGCACCCGCTTTGGCGCAGGCGGATGTGGGCTTTGCCATGGGCGGCGCGGGCACCGATACCGCGATGGAGGCGGCTGATGTGGTCATCATGAATGACAACCTGATGCGTGTTGCGGAGACAGTGCGCTTGTCCCAACGGACGCATCACATTCTGTGGCAAAACATCAGCCTCGCGCTGGGGATCAAGAGCGTATTTTTTCTAATGGCTGTCTTTGGCACAGCCACCATGTGGATGGCCGTCTTTGCCGACATGGGCGCCAGCTTGCTGGTAGTGGGCAACGGATTGCGGCTACTGCGTGGCAGCCCGAAGTCTGATGACTCCTGAAGACAACGAAGCACTGCGACAGCGCGCTTGGCTAGGGCTTTCGGGTCAATCAAGTGCAATGCCCCTGGCCACAAGTTGAGCCAAGGTAGCACGAGCCCTGTTTATGGCCGGTTCATGGAGATGTCTGCGTAGACAGACAACCCCAATGGGAGGCAAGTCCAACGGAAACGGCAACGGGACACTCACTACGCCTCCCATGCTCACCAAATCTCTTCCGACCTCTGACGGAACCACGGCGACCATTCCGGGCACTGCGCTCACAACTGAATGAATCACTTTGGACGACGATGTCTCCAGCACTGGCCTTGGAGCCGGCAAATGCTGCTTCAGGAACGCTTCGTCGAACGCGACCCGAGTCGGAGAGCCTGAGGGCGGAAGCACCCACGTATGGTTGCGCAGTTGCTCGATGCTCATGGACTTGTAGGTAGCAATGGAGCTGGCCGGGTGAGTGACGAGGCATGCTCGCTGCTGAAACAAGGGCTGTTGGTACATCCCATCACCCGCGTGCAGCGGTGAGCATCGAACAATGGCGACATCCAACGCCTCCTCCTTGAGTAACTCAATCAACGCTGGTGAGTCTCCTTCCCTTACGCTGACCCGAAGTTCGCTGGGGGCCGAAACCAGTTCGACGATGAGGTCTCGCAAAAGTTGGGCTGACAGAAAGAAAATGCTGCCCAACCGCAGCTCCCCTTTCACGCCGGCCTTGAGAGAAATGAGCTCGCTGGCGAGCGTTTGCATATCCGCCAGGACGGTATTGCTTCTTCCAACAGCAAGAACACCCGCCGGCGTCAGCAACATCCCCTTGGTTCTGTGCCTTTCAAACAGTGACACCTGCAAGCCCTGCTCGATCTGGCTCAACAATCGACTGGCCGCAGGTTGAGTCAAATTGAATCTTTCTGCGGCCTGGGTCAGCGAATGCGACGACGCAATCTCACAAATGAACTGAAGGTCGCGCAACCTGAGCTCATCGACGATCTGCAGATACTGCGACGCTACGGCATCACCCCGACCTCGGCGGACTCCTTGCGCCAGGAGCGGCTTCTTACTTGATTTCATACCAATAATGGTATGACCACATACAGCCAAAAAGCAAGAACATTCAGGCATTGACTTCAACCGATGCCATGAAGAACCTCACTCACATGCTCATATCTCGTCGAGTCGCGCTCGGAACCGTGGTTTCAGCACTCACTGCACCCTCTCTGACCTACGCGGCCTCGTACCCGGATAAGCCCATCAAAGTGGTCGTCCCTTATGCGCCAGGCGGCACTGGGGATGTGATTGCACGTCTTGCCGGGCAATCGCTGTCCGCAAGTCTGGGACAACAGGTCATCATCGACAACAAAGCTGGTGGTGCCGGTGTCATCGGCGCCACCGCCGTCGCGCGCGGTGAACCCGATGGCTATACGCTGTTGCTCGGCTACACGTCTGAGATGGTGATTGTTCCCGCCTTGCTAAAGAACGCACCGTACGCCACAGAGCGTGATTTCCAGCCCATCACACTGGCAGGAACCACACCGCTGGTGCTCATCGCAAGTCAAGCTTCCGGTATCAAGAGTTTCGACGACCTGATTGCCAAAGCCAAGTCCAAACCGGATGCAGTGACCTACGCCTCAGCCGGAAACGGCAGTCCTGCACATGTCGCGGGTGCACTTCTTGGGAAGGCAATAGGTGCTCAAATGCTGCACGTTCCCTACAAGGGGGGCGCTCAAGCCGTGGCGGACGTCGTCTCCGGGATGGTTGACATTTACTTCTCAGGCATTCCACCCACCGTGGGCTTCATTAAAAGCGGCAGAGTCACGGCACTCGGCGTCGCATCCAAGAATGCAAGCCCTGCCCTACCAGGCGTACCAGCTCTCGCGCAACGCGTTTCCAGTCTGGACCTATCAGGGTGGTTTGGCTTCTTCGCGCCCAAGAAGGTATCGGCCCCTGTCATCGAACTACTCCACGCAAAGGTTCACGAGGCGTTCCAGGCGCCGGCAATGAAGGCGAAGCTCATCGAGCAGGGGGTCGAGACCTCCTCTATGTCGAGAGCAGCCTTCAATGATTTTGTCCTTGCGGAACAGCGTCGCTACAAGCAGCTGCTGACTGAGCTCAACATCCAATCAGATTGAATCGAGTCAACATGAAAATCTGGCTTCTTGGAACAGGAACACCGACGCCATCCCTGCGTCGCATGTGCTCCGGCTACCTTGTTCAATTGAACAACCAATACATCGTCTTTGACCATGGTTTTGGGGCTCATCACCGCCTGCTTGAGCTTGGAATCAAGCCTACGCAGATCTCACACCTGTTCATTAGCCACCATCACTATGACCACATGGGAGATTACCCACGTCTGCTACTGACACGATGGGATCAAGGCGCGGGCAAAATTCCGGAGCTGGAGGTTTACGCACCGGCACCACTTCGCCAAATAACGGAAACGATGATTGGCGACGAAGGGGTATTTGGGCCTGACCTCATATCCAGAACACAGAACCAATGCAGTATCGATGTTTACCGTGCCCGCGGTGGAGTCGGCGCACGCGCTCGGCCTGCACCAAATTTGCATGAACTCGCATCCGGAAGCTTTGTAGAAGGCGATGGGTGGAGTGTAAAAACTGTCGAAGTCAACCACTTCGCTCCCCACCTGACATCTCTTGGCTTTCGGCTTGAGGCGGGGGGGAAATCATTTGTCTACTCCGGAGACACCGGTCCGTGCCGTGCTCTCACCGAGTTGTCAAAAGATTGCGACGTCCTAGTTCATATGTGTCACTACATGTCGGGCACTTCGCCGAGCAAGACGTTTTCTGCGTTCACAATGGGACACTTGGAACTCGGCGCAATGGCTCAAGAAGCAGGGGTGAAAAATCTCGTCATCTCCCACGTGACCGAACAGTTCGACAGACCTGGCTTGCGCGAGAAAGTCGTGCGAGATGTGAGCTCCGTCTACAAGGGCAACATCTTCTTTGGTGAAGATCTGATGGAGATTCCTATCGACGGGCCACAAGCCGTGAAGTTGGATTGACCTGACGCTCGCCCCATGGGCACCAACAGGCACATGGCATTCACCTAGCGCATGCCCCTGTTGGCCCGCTCTTGCTTCAGGCCGATTGCTCAAAGAAATGAACAACGCCCAAGGCATCTTCGGCGGGTACCACCACTTGATCAGCCAATCGCTTTGCGCGAAAGCCGCCCTGGGCCAGGAGAGTGTGGGTGTCGCCAAGATTCTTCACCGAGAATCCCACGGCGGCAATGGACGGCCCCGGAGGAAACAAGGAGCCAGGATAGAGCTTGGCGATATGCTCAACTGACACGAACTTCAGCTTGTTGCCGTTGGGCAGCGTGATCTCGAAAGCATCGGTGTGCTGAACAACGGGCAGCCCGGTCAAACCAGAGTACCGAGTAGCTGTAGCACGGGGGTCCTGGCTTTGCAGCACGATGCTGGTGATACCGTTGGCCCCGTTGGCATGCTGCATGTGCCTGGGTTGATGAATCAGCTCTGGCGTGCGATGGAAGGCGGCCTGCATCAAGCCTTCGGGCGACTCCCCAAGATGCACACACTCGAACGAAGCGGTCTGCTTACCGGTGGCGGTCTCTACATCTCTTTGTAGATGGACCACGCCTGAAGTATTGATACCGCTGGCTTTGGCGCGCTGGTCAACGGTTGCAGGATCCTGACAGCCAAAGCAGATGATGTGCGCGCCCTGGAATTTGTCCAAAAATTTTCCCCAGCCCCAGTCGAGCTTGCCAGGGTTGACGATGCCCAGAAGCTCCACGTAGTTGTTCGCGAACACAGCGCATCGGTTGCCAGTGGCCATCAGCTGAACGGGCTCACCCACCTTGGAAGCACCCGAATGCACTGAAAGCTCAGAAAGCGTAAAACCCATGCGCTCGTACAGGGACGATGCGGCATCCAAATCATGTACCGCTACACCGACGTGGTTGATGCTGTCGATGTCGCCGCGAGAAAGATCACTCATTCCAAATCTCCTGAAAAATACTTGCGTTCTATCCGGTTCTACTCGACCTTGATGTCGGCCGCCTTGATCATCTTGGCCTTGTACTCAAAATCTGATTGCACGAAGGCTTTGAAATCCTTGGGAGAGCTGCCCACCTCGGCGTAGCCAAAGGCAGTGACCTCCTTGGCAATGAACTCGGGGTCCTTGAACATGGTGACCACGTCTGCTCTCACTTTTTCGAGCACGGCCTGAGGCGTTCCTTTGGGCGCAAAAAGACCGAACCACGAGCGCAGATTCAACCCTGGAAAGCCTGCCTCAGCAAATGTGGGGACATCGGGCATGATGGGAATTCGTTTTGCGCGATCAACCGCCAGAGGGCGCAGAGTTCCTGACTTGTAGTGACCTATCCAGTTCGCACCACCCAGGGTGACTTCGGTCTCGCCTGAGAGCGTGGCGTTCAGGGCTGGAGCGATGCCTTTGTAAGGGATCTGCGCAATGGTTGCGCCCGTTTGAAGTCGCAAGGTTTCAAACAGCAGATTCGGCTGGCTACCCGGACCGAAGGATGCGTAGTTCAATTTGCCGGGCTGTGCTTTGGCCAGAGCAATCAGATCAGACATGGTTCGCGCTTTGACCCCGGGGTTCACGACCACGATCAATGGCAAGTCAATGAGCTGGGTCACGGGCTCCAGATCTTTCAGCGCATCAAACGGCAACTTGGCGTACAGATGCGGATTGCTCGTGATGCTGGAGTCACTTGTAAAGAGCAGGGTCAGTCCGTCTGGAGCAGACTTGGCCACATAGTCTGTGCCAATGATGGTGGCAGCACCCGGCCGGTTATCGACCATCACCGATTTTCCCCACATTTTTCCCAGCTTGTCAGCCACCCCCCGCGCCATGGCATCCACCCCACCGCCCGCAGGATAGGGGACCACAAGGCGGACAGGGCCGCTTGGATAGGTTTGCGCCGCAACGGAGACGCTCAGGCTCGCAAGGAAAAGGAGCAGTGCTTTCTTAATGACGTTCATCATGGGTCCCTAAGGTTGAATGAAAAAAGGCAGGCTTTAGCGTTGGTCAAAAGCCATCAAGAACGGTTGTGCGGCCTGGTACGGTGCCCAATCTTCCACGTCTGGTGCGCCCTTTTTGGCGAAGCTCAGCATGGCACGGCTGAAACGTGCAGCCAAGGGTTTGAGTTCCTCAACGTCAAAGCCCTCCAGCATGGGGGCATCAGACCATTGCTCCAGGTTGTCAAAGAAGAACGGCAAGTCCAGGCAATGCGGCGCGTACAGCGAGGGCTGCCTTGTCTGCAAATCAAATCTGTAGGCATAGACACGGGCCTGGTCTGCGACATAGTCGGCGACGCGAAGCGCGGGCCCGACAAACAACTCGTCCGATATGCCGTCGACCCATTGCGTGTACGGATTCGCGCGGGGCCTGCGAGATGCAGTCAGCCTGTAGTTGTGTGATGCACTCTCGCCGTGAGTGGCTTGGTACCAGGCAGTGACACTCTCAGGGTCGTTCCTGATCTGCTCTGAGGATCGCCAGTAAAACGCCGCCGTTTCTTCTCGGGTAAATCCGATCAGCATTTCCGAGCAATGCGTGGACGCCGGTTCGTCCACCGGGCCCAGCAGCGTTGTCTCGTCGACATAAGGCCGAAACACCGGTGAAATGGAGCCAGCCACTGCGCGGCCCTTGCTCAACGTTCCCACTGCTTCGATGACTTTCTCCGATCTGACCGAGGCAAGCTCCTTGACATCTCGCACGCCCAGCAGGCGCATCAGGTCGTTCGTACTTTCCTCAGCCTCTTCCAGCGAAGAGTGAATTTCCCCGGGATAGCTCATCAAGATGGCTCTCTTGAAAAGTCCTTTGGCTTCATTCGATTTGGCCAGGGCCAGCGTCAGGAATGCGCCTGCAGACTGCCCCGCCAGCGTGACCTTGGAAGGGTTACCCCCGAAGGCTTGAATGTTGGATGAGACCCAGCGCAGCCCGGCCAGAACATCGAGGATGGCGTTGTTGCGGGGAACTTCAGGGTTTGCGATATTTCCCCAGGCCCCCAAGCGATAGTTCATCGTGACGACGACGACTTCTCCTTTGGACGCCAGGCGAGCGCCGTCATACCAGCGCACGCCTCCTCCCGAGGTGAATCCTCCGCCATGAAGGAAGACGATGACAGGAAGTCCGCTAGCTCCTGCTGGTGCGCTGATGTTCAAGGTGAACGCTTGATCCGATTGCACGTGTGCTTCCACGGCTCTGCCCATGATGGAGGCCAGCCGGCTCTCCGGCTGCGGGAACACGGCCGCCTGCTGGGTGCAATCGAGAATGTGGTCCCAAGGCTTGATCGGAGATAACGCACCAAAACTGCCCATCGGACCGATGGCTTGCCCGTAGGGAATACCGCGATAGGTTTCGACCCCTGCTTCCGAGACACCTTGAACTCTACCGAACGACGTTTGCACAACTGGCATTGGCCTTGAACCCTTCACTGTTTGCTGAGGTCAATTCTCAACAGTGCTAACGTGACGGTAAAGTGAATTTTTGGGAGCACGAGATGAAGAATGTTCACATCGAGGGCAAGGCTGTACCCGATGATGAAAGAATCGTGAGCCGGCTGAAGATGCGGCACTTGTCCGCCGTTCTGGCCATTGCACGCGCGGGCAGCCTGCAAAAGGCAAGCCAGGAGCTGGCGCTCAGTCAGTCCGCAGTGTCCAAGACACTGACTGAAGCGGAAGAGCTGGTAGGTCTGAAGTTGTTCGAACGATCTGCCAACGGCGTGAGGCCCACCCTGGTGGGCGAAGTCATCATCAGATACAGCGCCAATGTCACGGCGAATACAAAGCAGGCGTCGGATGAGTTTCGCGCGCTGCTGCGTGGAGAGTCCGGAAAATTGACGGTAGGCATCTTCACGCCTGTGGCCTGGTGGGACGCGCTGTCCGCCTGCATCTACGATTTTCAGAAGTTGGCCCCCATGGCTCGACTTACGATCCGCCAGGGCGGCATTGAAGATCTCATGGCCTCGCTTCGCGACAACGAATTGGATATCGTGCTGGGCCGCTGGAACGAGGAACGCCCTCCTGGCAACATTTCCGTCATTCCTCTGCTCGATGACGGCGGTCCCAGGTTCGTCACGCGCGCCGACCATCCGCTGATTGGAGGGCCGGTCTCTCTGGAGCAACTGATGGCGTTTCCCTGGTTTCTTCCGGAGCCGCCCAATATTTTGCTGACTGCGCTGGAAGCGACTCTGGAGGCTGCAGGCCTGTCGCTGCCGAATCGAGTCATCTACTCACACGCCTACACCATCAATCTCGCAGTCTGTGAGCGAACAGACATGATCTCGATCTTGCCCGCTTACGTACTTCCTAGGATCAGGACTTTGTATGGGCTGCGGCCTTTGGAGATTGATCTTCCGTTGAAGACCGTTCCCCTCTCTGCGTTTGTGAATGCCGACAAGCCTATGGAACCCACTACCAAGAAGTTTCTGGATAGGCTCAAGGAAATCAGCAGCGGTCCTTAGTTCACTCGAAAAAATGGAGATTCGAGCTATCGCGGACTCACTCCAAGCAGTCGATCCACGTAAACGCGATAGAGCGCAATGGACTCCTGCTTGAACATGCGTATGCGGCCCGTGTGGCTAAGGACCAGCAGACCGACGGCGTAGGCGAACAAGGCGGTGACTTCAGAGAGGGCCTTTTCGGGTGAGAGCCCCAGCGTCTCCAGACCTGACTGGATGGGTTGCAGGGCGTCTCTCAAGCGCTTGTTGAGGCGTTCATTCAAGGCTGGCGTGAGACCACGTGGCTGCATACCCTGGAAGAGATAAAAGCCTAGATCCAGATCTCTGGGGTTTTCGCGGTAGAAATCAAAAAAGGCTTCTGCGGCGACTCGCGTTTTGTCGAGTGCAGCAGGGCCGGCGTTGGAGGTAGCCAGTGTGACGCATTCGTTCAGACGCTCCAGCGACTCACCGAGCAACGCGCCATAAACCTCTTCCTTGCTCGTGAAATAGCTGTAGATCGCGCCTGGCGTGTAACCCGCCTGCTGCGCGATCTCCCGGATGCTGGTGCCTTCCAGACCGCGTTCAAAAAAGACCTTTCTCGCAGCATCCAGCACCAGGGCACGGCGCACATCCACCAGAGCCTTTTGTCGTTCTTCTCTGCTGGTAACTGGCGCTTTCGCTGTCTTCTTGCCGACGGATGCGCGCGACTCTGAGGTATCTCGAATTTTTGTTAAGGCCATGCTTTTATTCTACTCTTGATCAATTTATTGAACAGTGTTTAAATCACCCTAAATTCGGTACCCACGACAAGGAGCAGAACAATGGACAAGACGACCCTCGCTTTCCCAAGGTCGAAGCTGATGACGGGCGATGAGTACCGAGAGTCCCTCAGGCACTACAAGCCTGTCGTCTATGTGGATGGCCGGCTGGTGGACAATGTGGCCGACGAGCCCGCATTCGCGCCGGGGGTCAATGCCCTGGCGTTCACTTATGACTTTGCCCTGGACCCCCAATACGCCCCCATCGCCCTGGCCACACAGTCCTTTCGTGGCAAGGTGGTCAACCGCATGTTGCATGTCAACGAGTCAGCCGGTGATCTGCTGAACAAGCTTGAAGCTGTCCGGGTGCTCTGTCAGGAAACAGGGTGCGCACAGCGCTATTTGGCGCACGACGCCATGAACGGCCTTTACCAGGCGGTGGCGCATATCGATGACGCCAGGGGCACGACCGAGCACCGTGATCGGTTCGCCGCCTACCTGGCCGATGTGCAGGACCGCGATTTGTCACTTGGCATCGCCATGACGGATGCCAAAGGCGACCGCAGCAGAAAGCCTCACCAACAGGCCAACCCGGACACCTATGTGCACATCGTCGAGCGCAACGCCAAAGGGATCGTGATCAGTGGCACCAAGGCCATCGTGACCGGCGGGCCCTACATGCACGAGTTGCTGGTCATGCCCAGTCGGAACATGGGCCCTGAAGACGAAGCCTTCGCCGTCTGCTGCGCCGTGCCTGTAGATGCGCCGGGGCTCACGATGGTCTCAAGGCCTGCTGGCCGTCCCGGTGAGAAGCTGGAACATGGCGATGCCTTGTTTTCACGCAAGTATGGCCAGGCCACTGCCGTGGTCATCTTTGACCAGGTATTTGTGCCATGGGACCGGGTCTTCTACGCAGGCGAGTGGGAATACAGCCATGTGCTCACCTATAGCTACGCCACCCACCACCGCCACAGTTGCATCGCCGCGCGAGCGGGGTTTGGCGACCTCCTCATCGGCGCGGGCGCCTTGATGTGCGAAGCCAATGGCCTGGACCCGGCTACCAAGAGCAATCTGCGCGACCCCATGGTTGAGCTGATCAAGATCACGGAAGGTTTTTACGCCTGTGGGGTAGCCGCCAGTGTGTATGCCACCAAGGATGAGCACAGCGGCTCTTTCATGCCTGAACCTGTGTTCAGCAATATTGGCAAGCTCTTGCTCGCCACGCAGATCTACGACATGCACCGGTTGGCCCATGAGGTCTCCGGTGGCCTCATCGTTGCCCTGCCTGGCCCGGACGAAGACCACAACCCGGCCACCGCCGCCAAGCTGTCAGAAGTCTTGCAAGCCAATACCAGTGTTCCCTATGAAAAACGCATACAGACGGCGCGCTTCATTGAAGATCTGACTGCGTCCTACCAGGGAGGTTGGTATTCGGTCATCAGCTTGCATGGAGGCGGGTCACCCGCCGCCATGAAGCAGGAAATCTGGCGCAACTACCCTGTAGGATCCAAAGTGGAACTGGTGGAGCGCTTGCTCGAGCGTGGCGTTCTGCACGACGAGAAGCGCGCCATCACGCAAAACCGTCAACCGGGCCGCTGTTGCGATACCGGTTGCACCACACCTGGCCAGCCTGTGATGGTGCCTCTGCCCGTGAGCACCAAGGCGACGGCCGACAAGGAGTAGGTTAAGCGGCGCGGCGCCACCACCGCCGTGAAGGGCAGGACTGGTGTGCACCCATCAGGCGCTTTCGCCAGTTGGCGGCCGCGGCGCCAAGTCTTGCGCGCTCAATACCTGTGCAGTGTGCTGGCCCAGCGTGGGCGCGGCAAACGGCTCTGGGCCAGGGGTGCGGTTAAATTGGATGGCACGGGTAAAACCCCGGTACGATCCCAACGTAGGATGGTCAAAAGTGGTCACCATGCCTTCGGCCAGCACCTGCTCGTGGTCGAACATATCCTCCACCGAGCGGGCTGCCGCGCAGGGCACCGCCTCGCCGAACAAGGCCTCCCACTCCAGGGCAGTGCGCTCGGCGAGCGCGGCGCGCAATTGCGGCACGATCTCCTCCATGTGCTGGGAACGCTTGCGCACCGAGTCGTAGCGTTCGTTGGCCGCGAGGTGGGGCAGGCCCACCTTCTCGCACAATGCATTCCAGAAATGCGGGGTGTTGGCTGAGATGTAGATATGGCCTTCCCGAGTGGGGTGGATGCCTGTGATGCCGCCCGAACGCATGTCTCGCCCGACGTCTTTGGGCTCACCCTCGGCCCAGACCAAGCGGGCCGACTGCATGGTAAGAGCCGCGCGAAGCAGCGACACGCCCACCTGCTGGCCCTGACCACTCTTCTCGCGCTCGTAGAGCGCAGACGCCACGCCTGCAGCCACCAGTGCCGAAGCGTAGTAGTCCACCACCGAGCCGTACAGGATCTCCGGCGGCTCACCGCGCTTGCCCTGCAGAGTGCACATACCCGTCATGGTCTGCAACACCTGGTCATAGCCGGCCTTGTCCTTCAGCGGCCCGCTCTCCCCATAGCCCGTCACACTGCAGTAGATCAAACGCGGGTTGATGGCCTTGAGCTGGTCATACGCAATGCCCAGACGTGGCGGAACGTTGGGACGAAAGTTGTGCACCAGCACGTCGGCCGTGCGCACCAGCGCCATCAGCGCCGCATGGTCGGCCGGGTCCTTGAGGTCCAGCACGACGCCGAGCTTGCTGCGGTTCACGCCTACGAAGGCGCGACTCTCCGCTTCCAGGGTGGACGGGTACTTGCGTAGGTTGTCGCCCACGGGTGGCTCGATTTTGATCACCTCAGCCCCCTGGTCGGCCAACAGCGAGCAGCCGTAGGGTCCGGCGATGTAGGCGCTCAGGTCCAGCACCCGCAGGCCGCTCAACGGGCCTTGCGGCCCGATGCGAGCAGACTGCGGTGCTGCGGGCGTGCCCGCGTGGGCGTACAGGCTCATTGCGCGGCTTTCTTATTCGGGTGAAATATTCTGTTGTTTCGCCAGCTTCTTCCAGCGCTCCACGTCGTCAGCGATCACCTTGGAGAACTGGGCCGGACTGATGGCCGTGGCGATGGCCCCTTCCTTGAGGAAGTTGGCGACAACCGCTGGCTTGGCCAGCGCTGCGTTCACCGCAGCGTTGAGCTTGGTCACAATGTCGGCGGGCGTGCCGGCCGGTGCCAGCAGACCCCACCACAGCTCGAATTCGTAGCCCGGCACAGCTGTGGAGATAGGGGTCAGATCCGGCGCAATGGGGCTGGGCTTGAGGCTGGTGATGCCCACTGCGCGCAGCTTGCCATTCCTCACCATGGGCAACAGCGACGGGCCGCTGGAGATCAGCAACTGCGTCTGATTGCCGACCAGGTCGGTAACAGCCGGACCCATGCCCCGGTAGGGAATGTGAGTGATGCGCAGGTTGCCTGCCTGGGCCTTGAGCAGCTCGGTTGCGAACTGGTTCACGCTGCCCGTGCCCGACGAGGCATAGTTGTATTTACCCGGTGCTGCGCGGATGGCCGAGATCAGCTGCGCAGGCGTCGTAGCCGAAAACTCGTTGTTCACCGCCACGATGAACGGTCCCTTGGCGAACATGGCCACGGGGGCAAAACTCTTGTTGGCGTCGAACGGCAGTTTGGGCTGGATGGCCGCATTCGTCGTCATGCTCGACGACACAGCCACCAGCGTATACCCATCGGGCGCGGCGCGCGCTACCTGACCGGTGCCGGTGTTGCCGCTGGCGCCTGGTCGGTTGTCGATGATCACACTCTGCTGCAACTGCTCACCCAGCTCCTTGGCAATCTGACGCGCAAAGGTGTCGTTGGAACCTCCCGGAGGGTAAGGCACCACGATGGTGATGGTCTTGGCGGGCCAACTCTCCTGCGCCAGGCCCAGAGCGGGTGAAAGAGCCAGGCTCGCCAGCACCGCCAGAGTCGTGCGGCGCAGCGGCGCTGTATATGCGAAAGGGAAAGTCATGCGTTGTCTCCGTCGTCTTCGTTGTTGTGAAACTGTCTACCGATGCCGGCTGCCCAACAGCAGCCCGGTGGGGGTGATGATCTATGAGGGCTTGGTTTTCAGGCCAGCAGGCCCAAACGGCGTGCGCTTGCCACGATGGCCTGAGCACGCCGCACGAATGGGATGTCGATCATCTTCCCGTCTACCACGTAGGCCCCAACGCCGTCTGCATCGGCTTGACGAGCAGCATCCACTACCTTGCAGGCATGGGCGATCTCCTCGTCGCTGGGGCGAAACACGTCGTTGGCAATCGCTACCTGGCTGGGGTGGATGCAGGTCTTGCCCAGAAAGCCTAGGCGGCGCGCCAACTGGGCTTCGGCGCGATACCCCTCGCTGTCTGCAATATCCGTAAAGGCGCCGTCGTAGGCGTACACACCCGCCTCGCCTGCAGCCATGCGCACAGCGAACATCGCCTGCTGGACGGCGGCAGGTTCTCGCCGTGCAATGCACAGTGGCTCGAAAAGATCTCCCAGACCCATCTGCAGGCCGGCCACTCGGGCATGGGCACTAGCAAGCTCGGCGGCCAGCCGCAGCGCTCTGGGAGATTCGATGTTCAATAGCAGCCCGATGGGTGCGGCTACGCCATTGACCGCCTCGGCCTGCGCCAGCAAGGCAGCCACTTCTCTCACCTGCGTCGCGCTTTCGGGCTTGGGCAGGTTCACCAGGTCCACACCCGTTTGAGCCACAGCGGCAACGTCGGCCGCGAAGTGCGGGGTATCCATGGCGTTGATGCGCACGATCAGCGTCTTGTCGCTGGCGGTGGCCGCGCCACTGCGCAGGAAGTCGCGCACCGCATCGCGCGCCTCGTTCTTTCGCGACTCGGTCACAGCGTCTTCCAAGTCAAAACACACGCTGTCGGCAGCTCCCGCAAGGGCCTTCTCAAAGAGCTCAGGGCGTGAGCCTGGGACAAACAGTTTGCTTCTCATGCAAGCAGTGTCTGCCACGCCAGACTTTAGAAAAACACATGCACTCTATGTTTAGATGATAGAAAATCTATCATTATGGAAACCGACTACCTGCGCAGCTTTCTTCTCGTCGTGGACTCGGGCTCCATGTCCGAGGCCGCACGCCGGCAAGGCCTCACTCCCGCTGCCGTGGCTCAGCAGATGCGGGCTCTGGAGCGCGAAATGGGAGTACCCCTGCTCGCCCGCTCGGGCCGCACCGTACTGCCCACAGAGGCTGGCCACCAACTGGTAGAGCGCGGCCAAGCCCTGATGAGCGAGGTGAGCCTGATCAAAGAACTGCTCACCACTGGTGTACAAGGAGGCGAATTGCGCGTAGGCACCATCAACACTGCCCTGCACAGCGAGCTGCCTCATATACTGGCGCGCTTTGTGAAGGCGCACCCCACCGTCAAGGTATTCCTGCAGTCGGGCACTACTGACGCGCTATACAACGCCGTGCTTGAGGGGTCGCTGGACGCTGCCGTGTGCCTGTACCCACCCTTTGCCTTGCCCAAAACCTTCGGCTGGTCACTACTGCGCGAAGAACCCCTGGTGCTGCTGGCTCCGGCCCGCCTGATCGGTGCAGACCCTCACGAACTGCTGCGCAGCTCCCCGCTCATCCGCTATGACCGGCGATTGGGTGGCGGCAAGCAGGCGGATCGCTACCTTCGCGCAACGGGCATCGTGCCGCAGGAACGTTTCGAGCTCAGTTCTCTGCTGGCCATAGGCATGATGGTGGACCGGGGCCTGGGTGTCTCTCTGGTGCCCGACATCGCCTCCCCCCTCCTCTCGGGTTTGAAGCTGGCCCGCATCGCCCTGCCTCATCCATTCGATACGCGCCGTTTCGGCATCATGTGGCTGCGCGCCTCGCCTCGGCTGCGCTTAATTGAGGGGATGGTAGACAGCGCCGCTGCAGTGGTGAAGGCCGCCGCCCGGGTAGCCGGACGTAATAGTTGACGACGCTCCACCCCTTCGCGTCGAACGCTGCCGAACGTACAGGCATCCAGCCTAGGTAATTTTTGCGATTGCGGAAGGCCTGGGCAGTTCTTCCATGAGGTCGGCCCATGAAAAACCAAAGGGCGCGTGGACTCATGCCCAAGCGCCCTATAGGCTAAAGCAATCGCCCTGGCTGGGTTACGAACACGTCAATCCAACGTGTTTATCCCTCTCCAGGGCGTGAAGCAAACTGAGGCGGTCAGGCCTTGCCCTTGCGCAAGCGTACAGCACCGCCCAACAGCGTAGCCAAGGCCAGCAACATCCAGGGTGAATCTACCGGCACAGCGGTGGGAGTCACTACAGCAGTCGTGGAACGGCTGGTGTCGGTAGCAGTGTTGTTGCCTGGATTGGGATCCTGCACATCCGCTGGTGGCGTCACCGTGACGGTGTTCGCCAAGGTGGCACCGGTGTAGCTGCTCGGCACGACCAGGGTCAGCGTATAGGTGGCGGTGCCGCCGTCGAGCAAGCTGACCGTGGTGTCGTTGATGGCACCGGTACCGCTGGCGGCACAGGCACCCCCAGAGCTGGCGGCACATGTCCAGCTTGCGCTGGTGATGCCCGCAGGCAAGGAGTCGCTCACCGTGACGCCGTCGACATCATCAGGCCCATTGTTGGTCACCACGATGGTGTAGACCGAATTGGTCCCAGGTGTGAAGTTGGCGCTGTTGTCAGTCTTGGTGACGGCCAGATCAGCCTGAGCAGGTGCCACACCGGCGACCGCCGCATTTGGGCAACTCGCACCATCGTTGCTGCCGGAAGAGGGTGCGGCAGAAAGGAAGGTTCGCTGGCCAGTCGCCAGACTGATCTTGAAGAAACCAGAACCATCATTGGCGACACCAAACAGGCCATTAGTGCCTGCGAACTGTGCCCCCAGCACACCTCCCGTGGCGTCCGGAGAACCAATGGGCAAGGTTTGACCCAGGGTGGATCCTGGAGTCACATTCATAGAATAAAGCTGACCATTGTCTGCCGTGGAGTACAGCATGCTCCCCACCCAGCCTATGTCTGATGTCTGGAAGGACGTGCTCAGATTGATGGCCGTCGCCGTCAAGGGGCTTGCCAAGACATCAATGGCATAGATGACATTCGTGTTGCCAAACGGTTTGACGTAATAAACACCGGTGCTGCTGAAGGTTCCGCTGTTGTAGGCCACATCGGGAAGGTTGGCCACTGGTCCCAGCGACGTGGCCGCACCAGGGCTAGGACCATCTCCTGCGACCTGGTACAGCACATTGTTTACCAAACCGTACAACTGGTTATTGGTCGGGTTGTAGCCCGTGGCGTTGTAAAGCGAGGTTGACGAACCTGGAGAAGCAAAGGCCACCGGAACAGCGGGCGGGCTGATGTACAACGCCATGGAAGAGACGGGAGAGCCAGCCCCCTGAGAGACATACAGGCTGCCATCACAGGTCAAGGCTGACGCCGAGAGCGACGCACCAACACCAGATACGCCAATGGCGATTGAAACCAAAGCGCGAGTCAGCGGACGTCGCTTACTCTTAAATATCGGAAGATGATTCATGTGCAGGCCCTCGAGTTTTTAGTTACAAAGCTCAAAATAGCTATGCATACTTTACTAGCGACAGCCTGGATCGTTGGTGTACTTTGCAACACGTTGCGTCGGAACAACATCACACTATCAGCGTTTAGCTCAATACTAATTTGCAACTAAATGATATTGAATTTTCTTCAAAGGCGCTTAATACCCATCCATACCTCACGGTGTCGCTACCCTCGGTACGTACCGGTTCGCCCGACGCCATGTAGCAAGTAAGTCTGGTACCACTACTTCGTGGATGCACCCAAAATTCAAAAATAATGATTCGCTTTGATCTGCTCTCTCTACAGATGTTGCTGTTTGTCGCGGAGACGGGAAGTGTCAGCAAGGCAGCGGAAAAAGCCAGCCTTACTGTCTCGGCTGTCAGCAAACGGCTGCTTGAACTCGAAGCACAACTCGGTGTAGTGCTGTTTGATCGTCTACCTCAAGGTATGCGACTAACGCCAGCCGGAAACGCTGCGGTGCAGCGCATCAATGAGGTCCTGCCTATTTTTGGCAAGCTTCAGGTGGATTTGCAGGCGTATATCAAGGGTGACGCGGGTATTGTTCGCATAGCATCCAACACTTCCGGAATCGCTGCCGGGCTGGCGCGTGAACTGGAAAGCTTCAAGGCGCAGTGCCCCCAGGTTGATCTGCGACTGGAAGAGTTGACCAGTGCGCACGTTATTGAAGCCGTTGCCGAGGGACGTGCCGATCTTGGGATATGCGCCGCGAGCGCACCTCTGTCATCTCTTGCATCCGCGCCCTACCATGCCACGCCACTTGTACTTGCTGTGCCAGCGGATCATCCATTGGCAAGACGTGACTCCGTCACCTATCAGGAGAGCCTTGCTTATCCCCATATCGGGCGCACACAAGACAGTGCACTCGCATGGTTACCACCGGGAGCGAAAAGCGCCCCAGTTTCACCGTCCATCTCTACACTGGTTACCAGTTTCGCCGCGGTACTCGCACTAGTGCGCGCCGGCACTGGAGTGGCAGTGATTCCCATCGTGGCACTCAAGAATGATTCGCTTGGCGGTATTCAAATTGTCGAGTTGAGCGATGCATGGATGACGATGGAGTTGGTGGTCGTCTTTGATCCGCTTCGGGTGCTGCCGCCCACTGTCTCACGCGTGCGTGCCCATCTCTTGGCGTCATCAGCCGCCCAACTATCACCATGCATCGACAGTCTCTAGCGCAGTGAGGCTAATCCAGCTTAACGTTTGCGTCGGTGATCACCCGCCCCCATTTTGTTTTGTCATTGCTCACCAGTTTGGCAAACGCTGCTGGTGTATCAAAGCTCGGCTCGAATCCGTCGGCGATCATTTTTTTGCTGATCTGCGGATCCTTCACGTAGCTCACAATGGACTCGTTGAGACGTGCGACAACTGCAGGTGGCGTACCTGCTGGCACTGCAACGCCCCACCATTCATCGGCCACGTAGCCCGGGACCCCCGATTCCGCGACGGTGGGCACATCGGGCAGCGCGGCAGCGCGTCGTTGACCCGTGGTCGCCAGCACCCTCACCTTGCCGCTCTGGATAAATGGCAGGGCGGCGCCAAGAATGGCGAACATCACTTGGATTTGTCCGCCCATCAGGTCGTTGATTGCTGGACTGGTGCCGCGGTATGGCACATGCAACAAGTCCACACCTGCCATCTTGTTGAACAGCTCAGCTGGCAGATGGCCTGCAGCGCCGTTGCCTGCTGACCCGTAGGACAACTTGCCGGGTTGAGCCTTGGCGAGTTGCACCAGTTCCTTCACGGACTTGGCGGGCACAGCCGGGTTCACGATGAGCGCAAACACAGTAGATGCCACTCGGCTGACATGGGTCAACTGCTTTTCCGCGTCATAGCGAAGCTTGGGATACAAGCCTGCATTGATCGACGATACACCCGCTGTAGTCATCAGTAAGGTGTATCCGTCGGGTGCCGCCAACGTCACAGCCTCCGCGCCGATAGCACCACCAGCGCCGGCGCGGTTTTCCACCACCACCGGCTGCGAGTAGGCCTCTGTCAAATGTTTGGCCAGGTGCCGCGCCAGAATATCAGTGCCGCCGCCTGCGGGAAATGGCACCACCAGCTGCAAAGCCTTGTTCGGATAGGCACGCTGAGCCCAGCTGGTTGACTGGATGGACAGCGCTGAAATGGCAGCAGTCAATAGGTTTCGGCGGAGCATGGCAAATCCTTTGGCGAAGTGAGCAGTGAGGTTGCAGATGAAGAAAGCTCCGATAACGCTTCGACGGGTAGATATACCTCGCCAGCAAATAATCGCCGAGCGGTTCTCACCAAGGCAGCAGAGGCGACGTGCAACTGGCCGGCGCTCCCGCTTCGCATCTTCACCTTGACGTGTATGAGGCCAGCAGGGTGTTCGATGCTCAGATCTCCACCCGATGGCGCGCCACCCACGTCGCGCAACAGATCATTGGTGACTGTGCCTGGTATTAGACAGGCTGCGCCCAAGCAAACCGCGCCAGTCACAGCGAAAGAGGTATGGCACGTGTATGGCATGAAATACCTGCCGGTGATGACCCCGCCTTGACGCGGCGCAGCGACCAGTGTCAATTTTGGCATCTCTAGCCGTGACACATCACCCAGGCCCATCAGTGCGCCAGCCTTGCAACGCAGCTCCTCTACACGAGCGCACAGGACTGTATTTGCATTAAGCGCCTCTGCCGACTCGTGGCCGCTTATGCCCAGGTCTGACGCGAGCACGATGGCCATGGGTACTGCTGCATCCACGCAGCTGATACGCACGCCATCAACGATATCGATGGCGCGCCCCGTAGGCAGCAGTGCACCGGTCTTTGAACCTTCGACATCCAGAAATTCGACGAGTACCGGGGCGGCACTGCCATGTACTCCGTCTATGCGCGCATCACCCTGATAAGAGGCTTTGCCATTTAGTGTCACGACCTGCTCATCAATGCGCTTGCCAGTGTTGACGTTGAAAATTCGTACTCGGGTGATGTCTTCTCCGGGCTGTACCAGACCAGAATCCACCGCAAAAGGCCCCACTGCCGAAAGCATGTTGCCGCAGTTCACAGAGTAGTCGATGGTGTTCTTGTGCACACAGATCTGGCCAAAAAGGTAGTCGACATCAACCCCTTCCCGGGATGAGCGGGAAATGATTGCGACCTTGTTGGTCAGTGAATCGATGCCTCCAATACCGTCGATACGGCGAGGTTCAAGTGCGCCCATGACCCGAAGTAGCAGCAAGTCACGCTCGGCGCCGGGCGGTGGCAAGTCTTCATCGAGAAAGAACGGTCCTTTAGAGGTTCCTCCGCGCATGAGCACACATCGCACCTTGTACTGATCGGATTCCCTGGACACCGGATGGCGGAAGAGAGCGGTTTGAGAAGTCATACCGCTGATTGTTCATGGGGCCAATGCGGGGAGCAATCAATGAATTGGACAAACCGGTTATCCAATTTATTGACACTACGGCGCGCTTAACGGAAGAAACTCTCGCCATGGAAAAAACGCATGATTTAGTGTGGTCTGCGCCACCTCGTCTTCCTGACGCGCGAACCATCAGCCAACTGGTCAATTCCGGGCGAGCGCCATTTGGAGAATTTGCAAAGAAAGCGATGGAACGCATTGGCGAGCTTGAGCCAAACCTGCGCGCCTGGAGCTTCATGAACACGTTATCTCCTGTGGGGGTAGATATTCCCACCGGCTTGCCGACTGGGCATTTGCCATTGGCTGGCGTGCCCTTCGGTGTCAAAGATGTGATTGACGTGGCGGGTATGCCTACTGGTTGTGGTACCCCTTTGCATGGGCCTGACAAGGCACCTTACGATGCGGTTTGCGTGGCCCTGCTACGTCGTGCCGGTGCGATTCCTGTTGGAAAAACGGTCACAGCAGAGTTTGCTTACGCGTTCCCGGGTCCCACACGAAATCCGTGGAAACCAGACCATACCCCAGGAGGGTCGTCAAGCGGTTCAGCTGCAGCGGTCGCATCAGGCAGTGTGCCTCTGGCCTTGGGTACGCAAACGGGCGGGTCGATCATCCGTCCGGCAGCCTACTGTGGAGTGGTGGGTTTCAAACCGACCTTCAAGCGTGTCAATCCAGGAGGTATCAAGGTGATTAGCCCGACGCTGGACACGCCCGGCTTATTTGCCCGTACCGTGGAAGACGCCTTGCTGGCCGCACCTGTCATCGTTCCAGGATTCTCAGTGGCCGCACCGAAATTGTTAGCTCCGGACAACCTGCGCATTGCAGTCATGCGATGTGAGGCTTTGGGATCACTGCAGACCGAGGCGCAGAGGGTGTTTGAATCTGCTGCCAACACACTGCAACAGGTGGGTGCAAGGGTGCATGGTTTAAGTCATGATCGCGACTTACAAGCGCTGAGCCACTTGCATGGCGTCGTGATGAAGTATGAAATGGCTCGCTCCCTGTTGCCAGAGTGGCGCGCTTCACCCCATGCGTTCAGCCCGGTTCTGGCCGCGCTAGTGGAGCAGGGCTGGCAGATCAGCGACGAAGAGTATCAACATGCCCTTGCGCGAGCGGATGAGTTCAAGCTTCGTTGGCAGGACAAGCTGAAGGACTACGATTGTGTGCTGACCCCTTCGGCAGAGGGACCCGCTCCGGCAGGCCTGTCTTCGACAGGACAATCAACATTTAATCGCGTCTGGACGTTATTAGGCTGGCCCGCACTTCACCTGCCATTGGACTACTCAGACATTGGTTTGCCGTTAGGCGTTCAACTGGTAGGCCAGCACGGCCAGGATTTTGCTCTGCTGCAACTGGGGGCCTTACTTCACCCTTTGTTAGAGAAACGACCATCGAAAGATAGCTTCAGGAGAAAGAGAGTCCCTTGCGCATGAAGCGGTCTCCCCTCTCGCTCGATATCGGTGGCTCATAGGCCGCGGCATCGAAAAGTGCGAGAAAGAGCAAACAGCACATTTCCCTGGTCTTTCGACCAGGTTTTCTCACAGTACAGGGCCTAAGGCTTCCTCAAAGCGCGTCATTTCTTCCTCCAGAGTCCCGCGCTGCCGAAAGCGTCGTCCAGCCCGGTCGTACCAGTTCTCTGCGTCCTCAACATCGCCCTCTTGCAAGTGAAGCAGGCCATGCAGCCATGCGGCAAGAAGGCCTTCATGGTGTTGCACGCGGTCGTGCGCAGCATTCCACTGCCCTGCCCTCATGAGGGAGAGAATGTGGCGCAAATCCGCGTTGGCGTCGCTCATATTGGCTTCCTCTTCGGTCAAGATAGCAGATCCTGCTGCACAAGGTGGCTGTTCACTTACTACACCATGTCCAGACTCTGGCCCTCCATCATTGCAAGGGTTTGCGGCAGCATCCGTGCCGCATGGCCTCAAGTCTACTTTGCATATGCGCGCTGGATTTCCTCGCCGACCAGAGACACCAACTGCTCGACCCCGAACACCTTTAACGGCCGGCCGTTGACAAAGAAGCCAGGCGTCCGAGTGACCTTCAACTCATTGGCGTCGGCGATGTCCTGATTGACTGCCGCCACCACTTCAGGGGACATCATGTCTGCCCTGGCCTTGGGCACATCCAGGCCAGTACCTTCCAGAAAGCCCCAGATCAGCTCAGGCTGAGGTGCATGGTGGGACGCCCAATGAGGTTGGCCGCCAAGCATGGCTTCCGCCACCGGCCAGAACTTGCCTTGCAGTCTGGCTGCTTCAAGAATCTTCACCGCGACGTCAGAGCCCTGGTGCAACGGGGTATAGCGCACGACGAGTTGGACTTTGCCATCGGAGGCATCGACCAAGGTTTTCACTATGGGGTAGAAAGCCCGGCAGGTCTCGCAAGCGGGATCGAAAAATTCAACGATGCGAACCTTGGCGTCCTTGGAACCATAGGTGGGCGAATGCGGCCGGTTAAAGACCGAATTGGATTCGCTGGCCAAACGGCTCAGCGCTTGGTCTTGTTGATTGAAATGGCGGTAGAGCCCAAAGGCAAAGCCCATGAATACCATGAGGCCGCAGAGGATGAGAATCAGTTTCTTGTTGATCATTTTTGAGGTTCCTTGCTTGCCGCCCACAGCAGCAACAAGATGATTGAAAACGCGGCCAGGGACATCAGCGGTATCGTGATGAAGCCCACCAGCTCAAGCTTCTGCTCTGCGCATGAAGCCCCCTTGCCGCAAGGCTGAATGTTCTTGGGGATGAAGCCTGCATAAAGAAGGCAGTGATAAAGGGCAATGAGCCAGCCGACCGCGGCCAGCGGCAGTGCGTACCTCGCCCCACGGGCGTCTTGCGTGTAGGCAGCGATCGCCAGGATGAGCACCAGGGGAAACATGGCGATGCGCTGGTACCAGCACAGCACACACGGCTCCAGGCCCATGACTTCACCGAGGTAGAGCGCCCCCAACGTAGAGATCAGCGCTACCAGCCAGCTCAGCAGCAAATAAAGCCACTGGCGTTCAGATGCAGCGCACGAGTTCAAGGCGGACGACTTATTCATGGGTTTCTCCTCGCATCCGAAATGCCGACCACACCAGCAGCCCTGCACCGCACACAATGCCGATATCCGCGATGTTGAAGGCTGGCCAATGCCAACGGCCGACGTAGAGGTCCAGAAAATCCACCACGTAGCCACGGGTGACCCGGTCGATGCCATTACCCAGCGCACCCCCCAGGATGAGGGCGTAGGCCCATCGCTCACGAGAAGGAAGCGGCTTGCGGAGCGCCCAGATGATCCAGGCAGACACGACAAGTGCGATGACCCCAAAGAAGACGCGCTGCCAGCCGCCGGCGTCCGCCAGGAAGCTGAAGGCCGCGCCGTAATTCCAGGCGTGCACAAGATTGAAGAAGGACGTCACGGGCTGCCGCCAGCCATAGGGAGTGAAGTCGTGCACCCAGTACTTGGTGCCCTGGTCCAGCACAAGGATGAACAAGGCCAGAGCGTAGGCCATCACACGAGAAGACGGGCAAGCGCAGGCGGGACCCGCGCCCACCTGCCGAGCGAAAGAAAACATGGTTCAAACCCCAAAGGTTGAAGGTCAAGCCGCAGATCGGCCCGAGAAAGCAGCCCCTGCCCACGCAGGTCAGCGGTGAAAACGCCGAGTGGCGTGTTCAGGCAATTGGGGGTTTGAAAATGGGCGCCGCCTCTGCGCTGGCGAAGCGCGGCGTCAGCCAGGTAAAGCGGCCTCTTGTAAATGCGGCCAACATAAGCCCTGACAACGTGTCTGCGATGGCAGACGGCTGACCATGGCAGTGGCTGCAAGTTGCACAAGTGGAGCAGGGGGAACAGGAGGTGCAGGAAGAAGCAGACGAGTCGCAGCCCAGTGGGATCTTGGCGTCAGTGGTGTGGGAATGATCTGCGCCTGCGACCTTCTCGACCATGGCGTGCACCGCGGTTTCACCTTCAGGGGATGCTGCCGAATGGACAGGCGTTGCCGGCAAGCCCGCAAGGGCAAGCTGAACGGACGTCAACACCAGGAACAAGAAGATAAAGAGGCGGCGCATGAATTCGGAACGATCAGGCGAATCGTGATTCACCACTTGACCGTTTGATTCTAGCGGCGGACCTACTGCGGCTGACCAATGCCATGCTGGCGCATGGCCTCTTCTTCGTCCCCTGTAATCCAGCCGAATACCTTCAGTGAGCCTGTCGATTCAAGCCGGACCAGATAGGCGTTGGTGAATCGGATCGACCTTTCGCCGCCGTCCACTTCATAAACGGCATTCCAGTCAGTATGAGCCAGCGCATGGAGAGGGTCAACCCCGGTGGCAGTCACGTCTTCTAATTCTATCCGCTTCATACCGACATCCCGATAGCGGCCAAAACCCTCACCGGACGTACGCGTGAAATCGGCGTCATTGGACCCCGTGACGACGCCATCTGGAGCGGCAGCGATGAAGACCTCTGAATACAACGCTGAAAATTTGTTCTCGTCGAACCGGCCATGCAGTCCTTCGTTGAACTGATGGGCGTACCGGCGGAAGAACTCCAACAACGCAGCTTGCCCCAGACGTGAATCTGGCGGCGGAGCGTGGGAAGGACCGTCTTGGGCCATAAAGCCTCCTTGGAAGCTTATTTTGGCAAACGGTGAGCCATGTCCGTGTAGGACACCGGCTTTGTTGAGGTCTCCAACACAGATGGACTTCAGCTCAGGCGACATGCACACCCAGGCCGCTGAGGAGTTGCTGCGCCTGGTCGCTTGAGATCGTGGCGCCCTTGAATACCAACGCCAGCTCTTGCACGGTAATGCTGCCAAGCCTGGCTTCGCGCAGATCGGCACCGTCGAACTTGGCGGCTTTCAGGTTCGCATCCGTCAGGCTCCCGCCTTCAAACACGGCGTCTCTGAAGTCGCAGCCCGAGAGATCAGCGCCGGACAGGTCTAAGCCCTCCAAGCGCTGTTTACGGAACGATACGCCCCGCAAATCGGCGCCGATCAGGCGACATTGCCGCAGGGTCAGGCCGAGCGTTTGCGCCTCGCGGAAAAATGCGCCGTCTAACTTGCAGTCGGTATAGGTCACCGAAGGCATCCTGGCGCGCAGCCAATTGGTCATGTGCAGGTCGCACGCGTCAAAGCTGGCGCCGGTCAAGTCTGCCAGCGCAAAATCAGCTCTGCCAAGGCGGCAACTCTCCCACTTGGTGTCAGACAGTCGAGCGCGGGTGAGGGATGTCCCCGCCAGGCTGCAGGCTGTGAACCGCAGACCACTCAAATCCAGCGAGGAAAGGTCTTCTTCATCGAAGGTGCATTGCTCGAACTGTGTGGCCCGTTCGGAGCTGGAAAGATGGCGCGTGAGCTCGTCACGGGTAAGCGTACTTTGGCGAATAATCATCGGGATCTATTGTGCGGGGTGCGGCGGCTCGTTGGCAGGCGGTCGCCTAACCACCCACACGCCTAAGGTCATTGTGCAGCGCTGTAGCACCAGGTTGAAGTACGTGTACGAATCCAAAAGCCGTTTAATGGCGTATGGACTACATGCCACTATTTTCTAGACTTTCCACCCCTGTTAACCGCCGCCTGGGCCTCATGGGCATCGGTTCGGCCATTGCGACCCTGATGGCCGGCTGTTCTGGTGCCCAGGTGCTGAACCAGCTAGTGGCCCATGACACCTACCACGGCCCCACGGGCGTGCCCTACGGGCCCGATCCGCGGCATCTGCTGGATGTGTACCAGCCAAACACCGGCACGGTGCCCGGCCATGCACCGGTGGTGCTATTTTTATACGGTGGCAACTGGACGAGGGGCGAGAGGGGCGACTATCGCTTCGTAGGCGAAGCCCTGGCCGCCAACGGCATCATCGCTGTGGTGGCTGACTATCGGCTGAGCCCCCAGGTGCAATACGACGGCTTTCTGGGCGATTGCGCATTGGCCCTGCAATGGACCCTGTCGCATGCAGCCCGCCTAGGAGGCGACCCTGCGCGGGTGATGGTGATGGGCCATTCCGCCGGGGCTTACAACGCCGCCATGCTGGCACTGGACCCGCGTTGGCTGGCGCCTTTAAGCTTGACACCTAATCGTCTTGCAGGCTGGATTGGTCTGGCCGGACCGTACGACTTTTTGCCGATTATCGACCCCGAGGTACGGGTTGCTTTTGGCTGGCCGCAAACCCCGGCCAATTCCCAGCCCATCTTCTACGCCAACGCCAAAGCCCCCCGCACCCTGCTGCTGGCCGCGCGCAACGACACGGTGGTGGATGCGCAACGCAACACCGTCGGCCTGGCGAACCGGTTGCGCGCTGGGGGTACCGAGGTGGATATGCGGATTTTTGACAACATTGGCCACGTGACGACCGTCGCCGCCCTGGCCCGGCCCCTGGACTGGTTAGCTCCGATACTGCCGACCGTAGTGGCCTTTGTACGCGGGGAGTCACTGCCTACGGCAGAGTAAGGCGGACTAAGGTGGACAAGGCTCCGAGCCAACATGTCTTTCAAAACCCAGGGAGAAGCCCTTGCCCTCAGGAACGCCGGCACCAACAAAAAAGCCCCAAGTGACGAACACTCGAGGCCTGATTGCAGGACCTTGAAAAAGGTCTGGCTTCAGAACGGAATGTCGTCGTCCATGTCGTCGAAGCCTGACGATGGCCTGGAAGCAGGTGCTGGAGCACGTGGTGCCGCAGCCGGTGCTTGACGTGGAGGAGGCGCTGCACGACGGGGGGCTTCGTAACCACCGTCTCCGCCACCTTGTTCATTGCCGCTGCCGTAACCACCGCCACCACCGCCGCCGTAACCACCTTCGTCGCCACCGCCGCCGCCCATGCCCTGGCGGCTGCCCAGCATTTGCATCTGGTCGACGCGAACTTCAGTGCTGTAACGGTCTTGCCCGCTTTGCGCATCTTGCCATTTGCGGGTGCGAATACTGCCTTCGACGTAGATCTGCGAACCTTTGCGCAGATACTGGCCGACGATTTCTGCCAGGCGGCCGTTGAACACCAGGCGGTGCCATTCGGTGTGTTCGCGCTGCTCGCCGCTGGCCTTGTCTTTCCATTTGTCAGTGGTCGCCAACGTCACATTGGCCACCTGGTCGCCGCTAGGAAAGCTGCGCATCTCAGGGTCGCGCCCGAGATTGCCGACGAGAATGACTTTATTGACCGATGCCATGACTTGAATTCCTGCGCGAGAAAAAAACGAAAACGACTAGTGTCGTGGATTAGAAGTTCGTGGATAAAACAAATTCGTCGAAATCTGTGTCAGGCCAGGAGCGAACCGCAGTGATACCAAGTGTGGTATCGCGAGGAGTTGCAACGACGCATGGCGCTGATTCTCGGCGGATTTGTTCCGCGAACTTCTGATTCACGACACTATTGATTGTGCCAGTAACTGCCATGCCAAAATCAACTATATGAAGGGCGAGCCGGATTTCCTGCGCAGTGTGCGCGACGAGATGACTGATGCACGGGTCTGGATTGACCGCTTGGTGATCGGCATCTTCGCCTTGCTGGCCGGCCTGACTGTGGTGCTGTTCACTCTCTTGACGGACGCGGCGTCGCAATTTTTTGCTGCCATTTCGGACAGGGGCTGGTGGTGGCCGCTTCTGTGGACGCCCGCCCTGACGGCGCTGGTAGTGTGGGCTTTGCGTTGGGCACCAGGTGCCGGTGGATCGGGCCCACCCCAGGTGATGGCGGCTCTGGACTCCCATCTGGATGCCCAGGGGCGCTCCGCATGGGTGTCACTCAAGATCTCGATGGCAAAGGTGTTCGCCGTGACAGGCGGCATTTTGGCCGGCCTGTCCGTGGGTAGGCAGGGCCCCTCCGTGCAGATTGCAGCCGGCGTGATGTATGCAGCGCGTCGGTTTCTTTCCCCTCGCTCAGGCATCACTGCGAGAGAACTTATAGTGGCTGGCGGCGCTGCCGGCCTCGCGGCAGCCTTCAACACGCCCCTGGGGGGTGTTGTGTTTGCCATTGAAGAGCTCTCGCGCAAGTTGGAAACCCGCTCCTCGGGCCTCATGCTGGGCGCCATTGTGGTTTCTGGCCTGGTGGGGGTGGCCGCTTTCGGCAACCTCTCCTATTTTGGACGCGTCCGCATCGAGCGCGTGGGCTGGGGCGTCTTCATGCCGGGCATGCTGCTTGCGCTCAGTTGCGGGCTCGCGGGCGGTTTGTTTGCGCGACTTTTGCTCGCATCCATCAAGGGCTTGCCAGACCGCTTCTGCGCTTATCGCCGCAAGTGGCCTATCCGTTTTGCAGCCGTTTGCGGACTGGCTGTGGCGGTCATCGGCATTCTGACCAGCGGCACCACGGCCGGTGGCGGGCATGACCATACCCGGGCGCTTTTGAGCGGCGAGGAAAATGGTATTCCACTGCTTTGGACCGTGTTGAAGTTCATCTCTACCTGGCTGACGGTGTGGTCCGGTGCGCCAGGAGGCCTTTTTTCGCCAGCCTTGTCCATAGGCGCGAGCCTGGGCCACGATGTGGCGACCCTCATGGCGCCTGAGTACCACATGGTTCTCATGGCGCTGGGCATGGCGGGCTTTCTTGCAGCCCTGACTCAGACGCCCATCACGGCGATGATCATCGTGATGGAAATGGTCGATGGCTACGCCATGGTGCTGGGGCTGATGTCATGCGCCATGGTGGCCAGCCTGGTCTCGCGCATGGTCAGCCAGCCACTTTTCACCACGCTGGCAGAACATATGGTGGAGCAATTGGCGGGGAGCCCTCCTGAACTGAACAAAAGCCCGCCGCCGACCCCTTAGTGTTACACGCCCTAAAGCTTGCTCAGCGTTTGAATCACCTCCTCGCGCAACCAGCGATGGGCTGGGGAGCTTTCTGCCCGTGCATGCCAGTGGACACGTACTTCAAAATCCGGCAGCGCGACCGGGATTTCCACTTTCTTGAGCCTTCTCTGGCTGGCAAAAAGCCCCGCCACGCGCTCTGGAAGTATGACCATCAGGTCGCTGCCCTCCACCAAACTTGGCAAAACTGAGAACTGAGGCACCAGCGCGACAATGTTGCGCCGGATGCCACGCTGTGCAAGCGCTCCTTCGATGAGGGCGTGCCCGGAGTTGGGGGAGGACACCATCACGTGGCGCGCCCGCATGAAGTCCGCGAGCTCGAGTGTGCCGTGCGCCATGGGATGCTCTGCAGAGACGAGGCAGACGTACCGCTCCATGAAGACATGGGCTTCCCGCGTGTGCTGGTGCAGATCCGGAAGATTACCCAGGGCAAGGTCCAGCGCACCTGTCGATAGATCCTCCAGCACCGTGTCAGACAGTTGCACGAACTCGGCTTGAAGTTTCGGTGCCACGGACTGGAAATGCCTCAGCAAAGGTGGAATGAAAAACAGTGCGCCTATATCCGAGGTCGCGATGCGAAAGCGCCGCGTGGAACTGCCCGGCTCGAAGACCTGCTGAGCTTCCAACGTGCCTTCTATGGTGGAAAGCGCGACGTTGACCTGCTCGAAGAGTCGCTCGGCCGCAGCGGACGGGATCAAACCCTGCGCACCGCGCGAGAACAGCCGGTCTCCGTAGCAGACCCTTAACCGGGCCAGTGCGTGGCTCACGGTGGGCTGGGTCAGACCCAGGCGCTCTGCGGCGTGCGTCACGCTGCGGGTCTCGTAGATGGCCACGAAAGCGCGAATAAGGTTGAGGTCAAAAAGCGGTGTCTGCTCGCCCATAGATTTCATCGATATGTAACAGACATTGTATCGATAGGAGGAATGAAAGCTCGAACATAGCATTCGCTTGAACCTTGAAACGACCGTTGAACGCGCCAGAACAGGTTTCATCGGGCGCGTTGACAAGGGTTCAACCCACGAGCTAAAAAGCAGGAGACAAATAATGGAGCGCTCATTTGCCGGAGAGGTGCGGTCGCTCGCCCTCGGAAAAGGCCAGACCTTCCATGGCGAAGGCATTCTGGCGGTGACCAAGGCGCTGCTGCAATCCGGCGTCAGTTACATCGGTGGTTATCAGGGAGCCCCTGTTTCCCACCTTATTGACGTGCTGGGCGATTCGCGCGATCTGCTCAGCGATCTAGGCATTTACTTTGAGGCCAACGCCTCTGAAGCCGGCGCCGCGGCCATGCTGGGCGCATCCATCAACTACCCCGTGCGCGGTGCCGTGACCTGGAAAAGCACCGTGGGCACCAACGTGGCGTCAGACGCGCTGTCGAACCTGGCCTCCGCTGGCGTGCAGGGTGGAGCGCTGGTCATTCTGGGTGAAGATTATGGAGAAGGCTCCAGCATCATCCAGGAGCGCACCCATGCGTTTGCGATGAAGTCGCAGATGTGGCTGATGGACCCCCGCCCCAATCTGACCTCCATCGTCAATTCGGTAGAGCAGAGTTTCGAGCTGTCAGAAGCCAGCAACACGCCGGTGATGCTGCAACTGCGCATCCGTGCGTGCCATGTCCATGGCACCTTTGAATGCAAGGACAACCGCGGACCCAAAATCTCCACGCATGCCCCTATTGAGTCGCCGACCTTCGATTACGCACGCATCAACCTTCCCCCTTCGATTTACGAGCACGAGCGCCAAAAGGTGGAAGAACGCTGGCCCGCCGCGGTGAAATTCATTCGCGAGCGCAAGCTCAATGAGCAATTCGATGGCGATCTGAGTGACGTGGGCATTGTTGTTCAGGGCGGGCTCTACAACGGTGTCATCCGCTCACTTCAACAGCTGGGCCTGGCTGACTCCTTCGGGGTTTCGCGTGTGCCGCTTTACGTCCTCAACGTGGTGTACCCGCTCGTGCCCGATGAGTTCCTGGAGTTTTGCAGCGGAAAACGCGCGGTCTTGATGGTGGAAGAAGGCCAACCCAACTACATCGAGGACTCGCTGCAGTCAGCACTGCGCCGCGCGGACGTAGCCACCATCATGCACGGCAAGGACATTCTGCCGATGGCCGGCGAGTACACCGGCGAAGTCCTGGTGCCTGCCATTGCCCGATTTCTGGAAAAGCTTGAACCCGAAGGTTTTGATGCTCGCCGGGCCATGGCTTTCGCCAATGCGATGAAAGACGCCAAGGAGCGTTCGAAAGAAGCGCTGGGCTCTCCAGTGCCTACGCGCCCCCCGGGTTTTTGCATCGGCTGCCCGGAGCGCCCGGTTTTCTCCGCCATCAAGCAGTTGCAAACAGAGATTGGCAAGGTGCACGTCAACGCCGATATCGGCTGCCATACATTCGGCACGCTGCCGCCGTTCAATGTGGGGAGCAGCGTTCTCGGCTATGGCCTGGGCCTTGCGAGCTCTTCAGGTATTGGCCCCCTGCTGCCCAACCGCACCATCAGCATCATGGGCGACGGTGGTTTCTGGCATAACGGCTTCACCAGTGGTGTCGTCAATGCGGTCTACAACGGACAGGACTCCGTGCTGGTGATCCTGAAGAACGGCTACACCTCCGCCACCGGCACCCAGGCCATTCCCTCGTCACCGACACAGCCAACCGCTCGCCCGCTGACACTCGACATTGAGAAAGCCATGCGAGGCGTGGGAGTGAAGTGGATTCGCACTGTCAGCAGCTACCGTGTGGAAGAAATGGTCGAGACCTTGCGCGAAGCCATGACCACTTCGGAAGGCGGCCTGAAGGTCATTTTGGCGGATGGCGAATGCCAACTGGAGCGCCAGCGCCGGACAAAGCCGCAGGTGGCTCAGAAGCTGAAAGACGGTGAGCGCGTGGTGCGAACTCGGTTCGGCATTGACGACGACGTGTGCACGGGTGACCACTCTTGCATCCGCCTCTCAGGCTGCCCTTCCCTGACCATCAAGCCCAACCCAAGCCCACTTCGCCAGGACCCCGTGGCCACGGTGAACAACGGCTGTGTGGGTTGCGGGCTTTGCGGCGAGAACGCGCACGCTGCTGTGCTGTGCCCATCGTTCTACAAGGCCGAGGTGGTGCAAAATGCCACGCGGTTCGAGCGCTTCATGGCGCGCGTACGCGGTGCCGTACTTGAGAGGCTTGCAGCATGACACGTCCGGTTTGCATTCTGGTGGCCGCATTGGGCGGCGAAGGTGGTGGCGTGCTCGCCGACTGGCTGATAGATGCCGCCACCCACGCCGGCTATCCCGTGCAGAGCACCTCTGTGCCAGGGGTGGCTCAGCGGACCGGCGCCACCACCTACTACGTGGAAATCTACCCGCGCCCACGCCATGAGCTGGGGGGCCGCGAGCCGGTGATGTCGCTGACGCCCACACCTGGTCAGCTGGATCTTGTAGCTGCATCCGAACTCGTAGAGGCCGGCCGTTCCATTCAGGCAGGCTATGTAGATCCCGAGCGGACCACACTGGTGACCTCCACGCACCGCGAGTATGCGGTCTCCGAGAAGTCGGCCATGGGCGATGGCCGCTACGACAGCGACCGCATCATCGACGCGGCAAACCAGCGCAGCCGCCGGGCCGTCATCTTTGATATGCGCACCATCGCTCAAAACAATGGCACGGTCATCAATACAGTGATGTTCGGGGCCATGGCAAGCTCAGGTGTTCTGCCTTTCGATCGCGCTGCATGCGAAGAGGCCATTCGGCGCTCCGGCAAAGCAGTCGATGCCAGCCTGCGCGGCTTCTCAGCTGGTTTCGATGCCGCGCAAGGGCGTTTTGCTGCTGCCGATAAGCTCGATGCCAGCGTAAAGGCCAGGCCAGCGGTATCACCGCGGGTCGCGAAGCTGCCAAGCGCACTGCACGAAGTGGCTACCGCTGGTGTCGACCTGACCACGGATTTCCAGGATGAACGCTACGCCGACTTCTATATGGACCGCGTGCAACGGCTCGTGGACAAAGCCGGCGAAGCCGAGCTTGGTCTTGCGGCTGCGGTGGAAGCTGCCCGGTATCTGGCCCTCTGGATGTCGTACGAGGACGTCATTCGCGTCGCCCAACTCAAGACCCGCCGCGAACGGCTGCAACGCGTGAGACGCGAAGTGGGCGCACGGGTCGGTGAACCTATCCGGATGACCGAGTTTCTGAAACCAGGGCTCGACGAGATTGCATCCGTCTTGCCTCCGAAGCTGGCGGCTTGGCTACGGCGCAAGGCCGCAGCCCGCCAGTGGCACCGGGGCATGTACATCCGCACCGACACCATTCGCGGTTTCCTGATGCTTTGCGGATTGCGAAGCCTGCGCCCGCTGCGCCGGCACATGTCCCGCTATGTGGAAGAGCAGGCCGTTATTGAACGCTGGCTCGCTGCAGTAGAAGCCGCCATGCCTGGCCCGCTAGGACTTGAAATAGCGCTGTGTGGCAATCTGGTCAAAGGCTATGGGGAGACCAGCCGCCGGGGCCACCGAAATCTTGAAGTGATCCTGCAGCAGGTCGCCGAGGGCGCCACGGCGGAGAGAGTCAAAACAGCACGCGTCGCGGCACTGGCCGACCCCGAGGGCCGTCAGCTCTCGGCGGCGGTAGGGCAGCCCATCGTGCGACCTATTCAGATCATCAGACGAAAGCCTTCCAACTAGTTTTTCACCCTCACGATTCAAAGGAGACAAGCATGAAAAATAACCGTAGAACATTCATCGCCGGCATCGCACTGGCATCCCTGGCCACGGCCGCGACTATGGCCATAGCAGCAGATGGCCCCATCAAGATCGGTGCAATCGTGTCTGCTACAGGCCCGGCGTCCTTCCTGGGCGATCCCCAGCAGAAGACGCTGGAGCAGTACGTGGCCAAGATCAATACAGAAGGCGGCGTGCTGGGCCGCAAACTGAGCCTCGTCTTGTACGACGATGCCAGTGATGCGAACAAGGCCAATGCTTTCGCGCGCCGGCTGATCATTCAGGACGAGGTGGACATCATCCTGGGCGCTTCGAGCACGGGCTCCACCATGGCGATGGTGCCGCAGATCGATGCCGCCAAGATCCCCAACATCTCGCTGGCCGCAGCCTCCGTGATCGTGGAGCCGGTCAAGCCCTTCGTCTTCAAGATGCCTCACTCCGACCGTATGGCGGCCTACAAGGTGCTGGAGGACATGAAAAAGCGCGGCTTCACGCAGGTAGCGCTCCTGTCTGACACCGGCGGCTTCGGTAAATCAGGCCGGACCGAGACGCTCAAGGCAGCCGAAGCACTGGGCATGAAGATCGTGGAAGACCAGACCTACGGGGAGAAGGACACAGACATGACGCCGCAATTGACGCGTGCGAAGTCATCGCCTGCACAAGCCATCTTGCTCTTTGGCACTGGTCAGGCGCCTGCGATCATTGCGCGCAACTACCAGCAGCTTGCGATCAAGCAACCGCTCTACACCACCCACGGCCAGGCATCGCTCGAGTTCGTGCGGATTGCCGGCAAGGCTTCGGAAGGGATCCGCATGCCCTCACCCGCTCTGCTGATCGCCAAGGCCCTGCCCGCCAATGATCCCCAGCGCAAGGTGAGTGTGGACTACGCCACCAGCTACGAAACCAAATTCAAATCAGACGTCTCCACCTTCGGTGGGTACGCGCACGACGCGCTCTATCTGGCCGTAGATGCCATCAAACGTGCAGGTGGCACTGACAAGGCCAAAGTCCGGGCGGCGATCGAAGCCACCAAGGGATTTGTGGGCGTGAGCGGTATCTACACGATGACTCCGCAAGACCACATGGGTCTGGACAACTCAGCCTTCCGAATGGTGGAGATCGTGAACGGCGCGTTCAAAGAAGTTCGCTGATTTCCCATGATGCTCCGGACTGCTGATTTCCGGACGCGCGCGCGCTCCCGGCTGCCACGCTTTGTCTTCGACTATGTAGACGGCGCAGCCGAGGACGAGCAATGCATCGTCCGCAACGAGACAGATCTGCGCTCACTTCACCTGCTGCCCACGTGCCTGCGGGATACGACTGAGCAGGACATGTCCATTGAAGTGTTTGGCCAGCGATGGGCTGCCCCGGTGGGCATCGCACCAGTGGGTTTCGCCGGCCTCGTGCGCCCCGGTGGAGATGCCATGCTCGCACGCGCGGCGGCTTCTGCCGGAGTTCCCTTTGTGCTGTCCACCGCATCGAATGAGCGCCTGGAGCTGGTACGGTCGGGAGCCGCCGGGGGCATGCAGTGGCTGCAGCTCTACGTCATGTCAGATCGCGCCATTGCAGAGCAGATGGTGCGTCGTGCGAAGAGCGCAGGCTATGGCGCGCTCGTGCTGACCGTGGACGTGCCGGTGAGTGGTATGCGCGAGAGGGATCTGCGCAACGGCTTCAAGCTGCCCTTCCGCCCGGGTGTGCGAACGCTGGCCGATCTGGTGACTCACCCTGCGTGGTCGCTCTCCATGGCGTTCGCGGGATCACCAGGCTTTGTCAATCTTTCGGACGGCACGGGGAAAACCTCGCCTCAGCTTCAAGCTGCCTTGCTGGCAAGAACGATGGACCGGAGTCTCACCTGGGAGTCGCTGAAGTGGCTGCGCGGCCTATGGGATGGCCCCTTGCTGGTGAAAGGCCTTCTGCATCCGGACGATGCGAAACGCGCGCTGGCGCATGGGGTGGATGGCATTGTTGTCTCCAACCATGGAGGACGCCAGCTCGACTGCGTGCCTTCCACCATCTCAGCGCTCCCGGCGATCGTTCAAGCTCTGGACGGGCGGGTGCCAATCTTCATCGACGGTGGGTTTCGCAGGGGAAGCGATGTCGTCAAAGCCATCGCGCTCGGCGCCACAGCGGCCTTTGTCGGCCGGCCTGCCATCTGGGGCCTTGCAGCGAACGGCGAAGCCGGCGTTGCAGCCACCTTGCGACTTTTCATCGACGAATTCAGCAGAACCATGACGCTCCTCGGAGCTTCACGCGTTTCCGATGTTCAACCGCACCACGTACAAAAAAATGTCTGACCTCCCACAGTTCCTTTTCTCGGGCCTGACGACAGGCGCGGTCTATGCGCTTGCCGCCCTGGGCTTCTCGCTGATCTACAACGCCAGCGGTGTCATCAACTTCGCGCAGGGCGATTTCTTGATGCTTTCGGCTATGGTCACTGCCACGCTACTGACCAAGGGCATGGCTCTCAGCGGCTCGATTGCCATCGGCATTGCAGTCACGGTGCTGGTGGGGGTGCTGCTTTACCGATTAGCCATACAGCCTGCTGGTAACGCGGATGTTGTGACGCTCATCATCATCACCATTGGGGCTTCGATCTTCATACAGGGTGTGGTGCAGGTCACCTTGGGCAAGAACCAGCAGGTTCTTCCTCCGTGGACGGGCGATGCACCCCTTCAGATCCTGGGCGCTTACGTGCTGCCGCAGGCGCTCTGGGTGCTCGGCACGGCTGCGGTCCTGGTTGCCGGTTGCGCGATCTTCTTCAAGGGCACATTGACGGGAAAAGCCATGCTGGCCGTGGCAGCCAACCGCATGGCCGCCATGGCTGTGGGCATCCCCGCCAAGCGCGTGCTTCAACTCTCTTTCGGCCTCTCCGCACTGCTGGGAGCAGTCGCCGGGGTGGTGTCAGCACCTATCACCACCACGGTATATGACATTGGTCTCATGCTAGGCATGAAAGGCTTCGTGGCAGCTACCCTGGGCGGTCTGGGCAGCGGTGTGGGCGCCGTCGTCGGTGGGCTTCTCGTGGGCATTCTCGAGGCTCTGGTGGCGGGCTACATCTCATCGGCGTACAAGGATGCTGTGCCCTTCGTGCTCATCATCTTGCTGCTGCTCGTGATGCCCCATGGCCTGTTTGGATCACGCAAGACGGACCGCGTATGAACCAGCGCCTCCCTCTCATTCTGACGGCGCTGGCGCTGATCGCCCTGCCCTTCGCGCTGCCGAACAACTTCATGCTCGACATCGCGATCCGCATCGGCCTGGCCGCCATTGCCGTGATCGGCCTGAACCTGCTCATGGGCTTCGCCGGGCAGATCAGCATCGGACATGCGGCCTTCGTCGCCATTGGCGCGTATGGAAGCGCCATCGTGGCCACGCGATTCGGATGGCCTCCCTTGCTTTCAATTCCCGTCTCTGCCGTGGGTGCAGCCATCGTCGCCTGGTTGATCGCCAAGCCCATCCTCCGGCTGAAAGGCCACTCACTGACCATGGCCACGCTGGGCCTCGGAGTGATTGTCAACATCGTGCTCATCAACGAAGTGGATTGGACCGGCGGGCCCGACGGTATGCCCGTACCTCCATTGGCTTTCGGCAGCTTTGCACTGGTGAAACTGGGCCACTGGTACATATTGGTGGCAGCCTTGCTGTTTGTCGCCATCGTGCTTTCTCTCAACCTCTTCGGATCGCCTGCGGGTCGAGCATTGCGCGGACTCCATGGATCTGAGTACGCGGCCCGGGTGGTGGGTGTGGATGTCAGCGCATTCAAGGTCAGGGTGTTCATCGCTTCAGCCGTTTTCGCCACTGTATCGGGCAGTCTGACTGGTCACTACCTGGCGTTCATCAGCCCATCCATTGCATCGTTCGCCCACTCGGTCGAGCTGGCAACCATGGTGGTACTGGGCGGGATGTCGAGCACTTTCGGCGCGGTGCTGGGCGCCGCGTTGCTGACGATGCTCCCTCAGCTCGTGGGCGGCCTTCACGGCTACGAAGCCATCGTGTTTGGACTGGTGCTGATGCTCACCATGATGTTCATGCCCAAAGGCCTGGTCCCATCGATTGCCCTGCGCCTGAAGAAGAACAAGGGGAAATAAGTGCTTGCCATCAAATCCCTATCCAGAAGCTTTGGCGGCGTCGCTGCCGTTGACAATGTCTCCTTCGATGTGCAGAGCGGCCATGTGCACTCCGTCATCGGTCCCAATGGCGCAGGCAAGACCACGCTGTTCAACTTGATCAGCGGAGTCTATGAACCCAGCTCAGGCGAAGTGCTGCTGGACAACACGCCGATCAACGGCCTGCCACCGGAAGAGCTGGCGCGTCGCGGCATGTGCCGAACTTTCCAGAACCTGCAGATTTGTATGAACATGACCGCTTGCGAGAACGTCATGCTCGGGGCGCACCTGCACGCCAACACCGGGCTTTGGTCAGGCTTTCTCGGCTTGACGCGCACAGCTGACCGCAAGCTGGAAGCGCGTGCCTACGAGCTGATGGATTACGTGGGCGTAGAAAGCGCCCGCCACGCCCACGCCACCCAACTGTCCTTTGGAGTGCTGAAACGCCTGGAGATCGCACGTGCGCTCGCGGCCAACCCCCGACTTCTGCTCCTGGATGAACCAGCGGCGGGCTTGAACGACAGCGAAACCCACGCCGTGGGCGAACTCATTCGCAAGATCGCAGCAGGAGGCACCACAGTGCTCCTGGTAGAGCATGACATGAAGATGGTGATGGCCATCTCGGATCACATCGTCGTGATGGATCAGGGCAAGAAGCTCGCTGAAGGCACAGCACAGCAGGTTCGCGCCAACCCTGCGGTGGTGGCGGCCTACCTGGGAGTTGACGCATGAGCAGCGCTACCGTTCTGAAAGTGACCGGCTTGACCTCCGGCTATGGGCGTATTGAGGCCTTGCGAGGGGTTGACCTGGAATTGAAGGCTGGTCAACTGGTCGCGCTGGTGGGCGCCAATGGCGCCGGCAAGACCACCTTGCTGAGAACGCTCTCCGGACTGATCACTGCACGCAGCGGCACCGTCGAACTGCTTGGACAGGACATCACGCGCCTGGCTGCAGAGACCCGGGTGCGCCGCGGATTGGCCCAAGTGCTGGAAGGTCGCCAGGTGTTCGGGCCTCTATCGGTGATCGACAACCTGCGCCTGGGCGGCTATACCCACAAGCCCGATCCTGATCGCATTGAAGAGATGTTCAATCTTTTCCCCATCCTGCGGACCAAGAAGGATCAGGCGGCATGGCAACTCTCGGGCGGGCAGCAGCAGATGCTCGCCATGGGTCGCGCTCTCATGAGCCGCCCCAAGGTCCTGCTGCTGGATGAGCCCTCAATGGGCCTGGCGCCTCTCCTTGTGAAGGAGGTGTTCGAAGTCATCAAGCGACTGAAGGACAGCGGAGTACCCATTTTGCTGGTGGAGCAGAACGCACGCGCCGCGCTCGCCATTGCAGACCACGGCTACGTGCTCGAGACGGGGCGCATCGCCCTGTCCGGCCCGGCCAGTGAGCTGGCGGCTGACGAACGCGTCCGCTCGGCCTATCTGGGTATATGAGGCGCTCCGAAGTCTGGGAACGCTTTCATATTCAACGCCCATGCAGAGCAACGCCTGCGGCTTGCGCCAGCGCCTTTTGATTTCCTGCGTTCACCCCCTTGAGGGTGGCGCACAACACCGAGGAGAACTGAGATGAACGCCCCCTGCATCCAATCGATCGAGGCACGCGCGGTCAACGTCCCGCTGGAGTTCCCCGTCAGAACCAGCGTGGGCATCGTAGATACGGCCCCTCTCGTCCTCATCGACCTGAAAACCAACTCTGGCATAGTGGGTCGAAGCTATGTGTTCACCTACACGCCGCTCGCACTCAAGGCCACCCTGGAAATGGTGCACTCACTGGGAGGCCTGTTGACGGGCCTGCCACTCGCTCCTGCCGACCTGGACACCCTCCTCTCGTCTCGCCTCCGGCTGATTGGCAAGACCGGGTTGACTCAGATTGCCTGCGCTGGCCTGGATATGGCCGTATGGGATGCCCACGCCCAGTTCCTTGGCCGCCCACTGGTGGAAGTCTTGGGCGGAACGCGCAGACCCATTCCAGCCTATGACAGCCACAGCATGGACGGCATAGAACTGGGTTGCCAGCGTGCCGAACGGTCAGCGAAAGCCGGCTTCAAGGCGATCAAGACAAAGCTCGGCCACGCCACCCTGGAAGAAGACCTCAAGGTCATTCGCGCTCTGCGCAAGACGGTGGGCACTAGCGTGCAGATCCTTGTCGACTACAACCAGGGTCTCACGGTGCCCGAAGCGATTCGGCGCATCCATGTTCTGGAAGCAGAGGACCTCGGATGGATCGAGGAACCCGTCATTCAGGAGAACTTGCGCGGCTACGCTGAAATTCGGAGCCGCACGCGCACACCTATCCAGATGGGCGAGAACTGGTGGGGCCCGGGGGACATGCACAACGCGCTGGAAGCTGGCGCCTGCGATCTTGCGATGCCCGACGCCATGAAGATCGGCGGCGTGACGGGATGGATGAAAGCAGCCGCACTGGCGCAAGTCCATGGCATTCCCATGTCCAGCCACGTCTTCGAAGAATTCAGCGCCCACCTCATGATGGTGACGCCCACTGCGCACATCTTTGAACGTATGGACCTGGCCGGTCCCATTCTGGCCAGATCCGTCCAGTACGAGAACGGGCATGCCGTTCTGGATGACACGCCGGGGGTCGGTATCAGCTGGAACGAGAGTGCTGTGGCCCGCTACGCTGCCTGATTAGCCAGTGGCGCATCTTCATCTTTACGAAGATCTACAGTAGATTCGAGGCGGCCAAGGCTTGGTTGGAGATCAATTCGCCGTGGCCCGCCACGCCATCGGGATTGCCGTCAGAGGGGACCAGCTACGCCAGGGCCGAGCGAAGCAATGGCCCGATCCATGTTCCCCACCCCTTTGGCCGTGCCGAGGAGCGCAGGGCCAGGGGCGGGCAAGAGCACTGCAAGATGCTCTTGCTTCGTGAACTAGCTTGCGGCAGCTGTTTGACCGAAGAGAGCGAAGTGAACGAAGGGAGTTCTGCCGCGCCGCCCCTGGACCAAGCACCGCAGGTTGCCCGTAGCGAAGTGTGGGGTCGCGGCCGGCATAGGCACGGACTTGGGGCCGCCTTTCTTTTGCCTACTTTTCTTCGGCCGGCGATCCGGGGGCCGGCCATCCGGTGGCGGAGCAAAGAACAAGTAGGTGCGCCGCCGGGCGCACATCCCGGCCTCCGACCTCACTGAAAGAGCAGAAGGTAATTAGTAACCACTGCGACTAAAACAACCGCTGCTTGCCCTCACCGGTTGGCCGGCCCCCCTGCCCTCTCTCGCAAGCGGGAGAGGGAGTAAATACCCCCGACTCGGCGAGCGCGGCTATGACAAGGCGTGCAACGCCTCAGAAGGGCCTATTTCGCAGCCTGCGGGACACGCTGCCCCCACCCCACCAACAACCACAGCAAGGCAAGCCCGGTGGTCGCCGCAAATACCGTATTGGCGCTACCGCTCTTGAGCAGCAACCCACCCAACGCACCGCCCGCAAACAAGCCAAGCGACTGCAAAGTGTTGTACACCCCCAGCGCCGCGCCGCGCGCATGACCGGGCGCCAGGCGCGAGATCAGGCTAGGCTGACTGGCTTCCAGAATGTTGAACGCCACAAAGAAAAAGAACAATACGATGCCCAAGGCCCAAAGACCCGGCATCTGGCCCGACAGTAGCCAAAACGCCACCTGAACTGCGAACAGCAGTGCAATCGCGCCCCGCAGGACCGCGCGCAGGTAACCGCGCCGCTCCAGGGAGAACAAACCGCCCAACAGCAGGAACGAAGCGAGCACCGCCGGCAGGTAGACATGCCAGTGCAGCGCCTTATCCAAGCCGGCCTGAACCAGCAGGCCGGGCACCACCACCCACATGGCCATCTGCACCGTATGCAACACAAAAACGCCCAGGTCCAGACGCCATAGATCCGGATGCATCCACACATCCTTCAAACGGCCCCGGGGTTGGTCAGCGTGCTTGGCGGGTTCAGGCGGCGTCCAGCCCAGAATGACCACAATGCCCAACACAGCCAGCACCGCGGTCAGGATGAACAGACCGGAAAGTCCGAACCACGCCGCCAAAGCCGGTGCTGCCATAAGGGAAATCGCAAAGGTCAGGCCTATGCTGGCCCCCACCAGAGCCATGCCCTTGGTGCGCACTTCATCACGGGTCAAATCAGCCAGGAGCGCGGTGACGGCTGCCGAGATGGCGCCTGCACCTTGCAATCCACGCCCTACAGCCAGCATTTGCACACTGCCTGCACTAGCTGCCAGCAAGCTGCCCAAGGCGAACACGATCAAGCCCAGCACAATGATGCGTTTGCGCCCGAAATGATCGGACGCCAGGCCCAGGGGCACCTGCATGAGCGCCTGGGTGAGGCCGTAAACGCCCATTGCCAAGCCGACAAGGGCTGGATCATCGCCACCGGGCAGGCGCGCGGCTTCCAGTGCGAACACCGGCAGCACCAGGAACAAACCCAGCATGCGCAACGCGAATATCGCCGCCAGCGAAAAGCTGGCCCGGCGTTCGGTGGGCGTCATGCGGTGGGTGGGGGCAGAGATTTTGGGATCGGGGGAGGCAACAGACATGGGCGCAAACAGGCACCAGCCGAAAAATCGGCGACGGCGTATTGTCATTCATCTGACCCGCCTGCACTTGACTCAAGTCAAGCGTGAACAAATTCCAGCGTTCGGCGACCCGCCGGGGAGATGAGAAAGCGCCTGTTTTGAATCAGCCTGACCCATGCAACTGACAAACCTCTGCACAAAAACCCAGTACCGCCGATAATCTAATGTTGCCCTGCCGATAGCCTTATCTTGAACGCACGCATTCCTCCCGAGCCCACTGAGCAGACCCAGCCGACACCGCAGACGGCCCCTGCAACCGATGAATCCCGCCACCTTGCCGCCGCCTTGCGCGCGCAGCGGATCAGTGTGCGCGGCGCACGCACGCACAACCTGAAGAACATCGATATCGATATTCCTCGCAATCAGCTGGTGGTGATCACCGGCTTGAGCGGCTCCGGAAAATCTTCGCTGGCTTTTGACACGCTCTACGCCGAAGGCCAGCGGCGCTATGTGGAAAGCCTGTCTGCCTATGCGCGGCAGTTTCTGCAGTTGATGGACAAACCGGATGTCGATCTGATTGAAGGGCTTTCGCCCGCCATCAGCATCGAGCAAAAGGCCACCAGCCACAACCCGCGCTCCACCGTGGGCACCGTGACTGAGATTCACGATTACCTGCGCCTGTTGTTCGCCCGTGCAGGCACGCCCTACTGCCCCGACCACGACCTGCCTTTGGCCATGCAGAGCGTGAGCCAGATGGTAGACACAGCCCTGGCACTGCCCGAAGAAACCCGCCTGATGATCCTGGCGCCCGTGGCGCGTGAGAAAAAGGGCGAATATGTGGAGATGTTCGAGCAGATGCGGGCGCAGGGCTACGTTCGTTTCCGCGTGGATGGCCAGATTCTGGAGGCGGAGAACCTGCCGGCCTTGAAAAAGGCAGAAAAGCACGATATCGACGTTGTGATCGATCGGCTCAAGGTACGCCCAGACATGGCTTCGCGCCTGGCAGACAGTTTTGAGGCCGCCCTGCGCCTGGCCGATGGCAGAGCCATTGCGATGGAGATGGATTCTGGGCGCGAGCACCTGTTCAATGCACGCTTTGCCTGCCCCGCTTGTGGCTACTCGATTGCCGAACTCGAACCACGCCTGTTCTCTTTCAATTCACCAGTCGGCGCGTGTCCGACTTGCGACGGCATCGGGACCACGGAGGTCTTTGATACAGACCGGGTGGTGGCCTTCCCTTCGCTGAGCCTGGCCAGCGGCGCCATCAAGGGCTGGGACCGACGCAATGGCTACTACTTCGCCTTGCTCGAAAGCCTGGCCAAGCATTACAAATTCAGTGTCGAGACGCCATTCGAAGATTTACCCGAAGCTGTACGCCATGCGATCTTGCACGGCTCGGGTGAGGAAGAGATCAAATTCAGCTATACCTTTGACTCCGGTGCGTCAGCAGGCAAGAAAGTTAACAAAAAGCATGCATTCGAAGGCATCTTGCCCAATATGGCAAGGCGCTACCGGGAAACTGATTCCCAGGTGGTGCGCGAGGAGCTGGCTCGGTACCGCAGCTACCAACCCTGCACGGACTGCGGCGGCACGCGCCTGAAGCGCGAGGCGCGCAGCGTCAAGCTGGGTGACGGCGAGCAACGCCGGGCCATCTATGAAATCAGCCATGTGACGCTGGGTGAAGCCAAAGCCTACTTTGAAACCCTGCAACTCACCGGTTCCCGGGCCGAGATCGCCGACAAGGTGGTGCGCGAAATCGGCAACCGGCTGAAGTTCCTTAACGACGTGGGCCTGAACTACCTGAGCCTTGATCGCAGCGCTGAAACACTCAGCGGCGGTGAATCGCAGCGGATACGACTGGCCAGCCAGATTGGCAGCGGCCTGACGGGCGTCATGTACGTTCTTGACGAACCCAGCATCGGACTGCACCAGCGCGACAACGACAGGCTGATAGGAACGCTGCAGCATCTGCGGGACATCGGCAACAGCGTGCTGGTGGTCGAGCACGACGAAGACATGATCCGCGCGGCTGACCATGTGATTGACATGGGCCCCGGCGCTGGCGTGCACGGTGGGCGCGTGATGGCGCAAGGCAACTTTGAGCAGGTGGCTGCGACCCCTGGCTCCGTCACAGGACAATACCTGAGCGGCACACGCCGCATCGAGATTCCCGAGCGCAGGCCGCCGCCTCCCGGCATGTCGGGCGCATCTGAGGGAAAGCAGGAAACACCCGCACCTGAAGGCGTTCTGCGCATCGTCGGCGCCAGCGGCAATAACCTCAAGAACGTCACGGTGGACTTCCCCGTGGGTCTGCTGACCTGCGTGACAGGCGTTTCCGGGTCCGGCAAGTCCACGCTGGTCAACGACACGCTGCACAAGGCCGCTTCGCGCCATATTCACCGAGCGCACGATGAACCGGCACCCAATGAAGGCATAGAGGGCCTGGAGCAGTTCGACAAAGTGATCGCTGTCGACCAATCTCCCATCGGCCGTACGCCGCGCAGCAACCCTGCCACCTACACGGGCCTTTTTACGCCGATTCGGGAGCTGATGTCAGAGACCAATACCGCGAAGGAACGCGGCTATGGGCCTGGCCGGTTCTCGTTCAACGTGCCGCAATCGAGTGGTGGCGGACGCTGCGAATCCTGCCAGGGCGATGGCGTGGTGAAAGTCGAGATGCACTTTCTGCCAGATGTCTACGTGCCTTGCGACATCTGCCATGGCAAGCGCTACAACCGCGAGACCCTGGAGATCCAGTGGAAGGGCAAGAACATCGCGCAGATTCTCGAAATGACGGTCGAAGCCGCGCACGCCTATTTCAAGGATCAGCCCACTATTGCGCGCAAGCTGCAAACGCTGCTGGATGTGGGCCTGAGCTACATCACGCTGGGCCAAAGCGCGACCACGCTGTCGGGCGGCGAGGCGCAGCGCGTCAAACTGGCACTGGAGCTGAGCAAGCGCGATACCGGTCGCACGCTGTACATCCTGGATGAGCCCACCACGGGCTTGCACTTTGCCGACATCGACTTGCTGCTGAAGGTGCTTCACCAGTTGCGCGAAGCCGGCAACACCATCGTGGTGATCGAGCACAACCTGGACGTCATCAAGATCGCCGACTGGCTGATCGACATGGGGCCCGAAGGCGGTGCAGGGGGCGGCACGGTCGTGGGCGTGGGCACACCGGAAGACCTGGCTGCGAACACAGCCAGTTATACGGGTCGGTATCTCAAGCGCTTGCTGTAGGGCGCGGCTGCACAGCCAGGGGAAACGCCTTCATTCGGGTTGCACGCCAGCTTCTTTGAGGCCTTTGCCCCACGAGTCGTACTGCTGCTGAACGTGGCGCTTGTGCTCTGCGAGGCTGATCAGCTTGACATCGAAGCCTTGAGATTCGAGCCTTTTTCGGAACTCGGGATTGCGCGAAATTTTTTCAAGTTCGGTGTTGACGCGCGACAGAATCTCCGGCGGCGTACCCGGAGGCGCCGCGATGCCGACCCAGACGATCAGGTTGAACGTCGTGATGCCGTTTTCCGCGAGCGTCGGCACGTTGGGATAAGACGCAATGCGCACAGGCGATGCCGCTGCCAGCGCGCGCAGTTTGCCCGCCTTCAACTGGGGGCCAGCAACAGAGACGTCCAGCCAGGCGTAATCGACCTGGCCACCCAAGAGGTCTGTGATGACCTGCGGCACCGTTTTGTAAGGCACGGGCAGCACCTTGATCTTGGCCATCGATGCGAAGGTGGCGGCAGTGGCCTGCTGGCTGCTGGATCCGTAACCGTAGGTCAGCTTGCCGGGATTGGCCGTCGCGTCATCGACCAGTTCCTTCATGGTCCTGAACCGAGACGTTTCGTTGACACACAGCACCAGCGGTATCGTCACCAGGTTGGCAATGTGAGCGAAATCATTGACCGCGTCGTAACCCACGTTCTTCATCAACCACGGCGCTGCCGAATTGGACGATGACCCCGTGATGCCCAGCGTGTAGCCATCCGGCTGTGCTTTAGCGATCATGCCTGCACCGAGTGCGCCATTCGTTCCCGGCTTGTTGTCGATCACCACCGGCACGTTGAGCGCGACGCGCAATTCATCAGCCACCACCCGCGCCATGTTGTCCGCGCCGCTCCCGGCGCCGAAAGGCACGATCAGCCGGATAGGTTTGCTGGGCCAGGAGGGATCTGCTGCAAAGGCATCTGTATGGAAACAGGCCGCCAGGCTAGCGGCACCAGCTGCCAGCAGCAGTTGGCGTCTTTCTTGAAATGCGGTCATGTGTCGCTTGTCCCTTGGCCGTTCGGCCTGTCGGCTCTCGTGAAAATCGCCAATGTTTTGGCGTCTGCCGCCCCACTTCCAGCGACCTCGAGAATTATCAAGTGACCGAAAGAGCCGGCAACAGGGTTTCCACCTAACTATGCAGATACAGCCCCAAGCACTTCAGACCCCAAAGGCCAGTGATCTCATCCACATCGAGCGCAATCAAAAAAGCAAACTGCCCGCTATTCCTTCGCGTTCAGGTGCCATCCATCAGAGCGAGGGCATATCGCTGCGCATCACGCCTTCCGCGCACTCTCCAAAGCCTTTGATCAAAACCTTCTTGGGAGAGGCCCTGAGCCACAGCAAGCCCAGCACGCGCGCAGCCCTGGCTTGCGGCAGCGGAATGCGCACCAGCGCCTGAGCGTCCCTGAAGGGGGAGATGGTGTCAGGCACCAATGCCACACCCAGATCACGCTCCACCATCAGCGACACCGCCAGCAGCGAATTCAACTCAAAGCGCTCCTGCGGCACGATGCCGGCGTCGCGCAAGAATTGATCGGCCAGCTTGCCCCCGCCCAAAGTACGGTCGTAGCGAATGAGAGGTTGTTCGCGCAGCAGCCGCAAAGGATCGGACCCTGCGAAGCGACTGTGGGCCAATACGATCAGTGGCTCTTCCCGTATCACACGCCATTCCAGCGTCTTGGGAATGTCGTACCCCGGCTGCAAGGTGAGCGCCACGTCCACGGCACCTTCTGCGACCAACTCGTTCAACTGGCCGGCCAAGCCAGCCCGGATGGAAACACGCGTCTGCGGATAGCGTGCGGTGAAGGCTTGCAAGATACCAGGCAAAGCGCTGTGCAACATGGTGGCTACGGTGCCCACATGGATTTCATGCTGAAGTTCATCGCCATGCACCCAGGTGCGCAGGCTGGCTGCTTCGCGTACCAGGGCCTCGGCTTTTTCCATCAAGCGGTGGCCGGCCTCCGTGGGGCGAACGGTGCGACCGGCGCGCTGCAACAACGGCGCGCCCAGCTCGCGCTCCAGCACCCGCATTTGCTGGGCCACGGCGGTGGGGCTCAAATCAAGCTGGCGAGCGGCTTCAGACATCGAACCCTTGCGAGCCACGAGCAGGAAAGTGTGCAAGAAGGCAGTATCCACAACCAACATTATGTTGGATGTGATCGCACTCAGACGTGATTCTTTCTTTGTTCCCTAATCCGCATACTCCGGGTCAGCGCGCTCAGGCTTGATTTCCTCCGCGCCCAATTCATCAGGAGACTACCCATGACATCATCCCAACTCACTCGCCGCCACTTGCTCACCCTCTCCGCGCTGGGTGCCGCCATGCCCGCCTGGGCACAAAACGATAGCCAGCCCGTGCGCATCGTGGTGCCTTTCGCACCCGGAGGTGGGAATGACGTCCTGGGCCGCCAGATGGCCAATGGCTTGTCCACTTCGTTTGGCCGCACCTACATCGTTGAAAACAAAGCGGGTGCGGGCGGCAATATCGGCACCGAGTACGTAGTGCGTGCCGCTGGCGACGGCAACACGCTGCTGCTGGGCCACACCGGCACCGTCTCTATCAACCCCTACTTGTACAAGGGGCTCAAGTTCGATGTCCAGAAGGGTTTGAAGCCGGTGGCCATGTTCGCCTCTGCCGCCTTGTTGCTGGTGGTGCCCGAATCCTCACCCATCAAGACCTTGGCACAGTTGGTGGACGCCATTCGCCAATCCAAGGATCCCTATACCTATGCCTCCAGCGGCGCAGGCACGGGCGGTCATCTGGCTTCCGAGATGTTTGCTGAGGCCCTCAAAGTCAAGATGACCCACATTCCTTACAAGGGAACCAACCCCGCCTTGACCGACGTTGTGGGTGGTCAGGTGCAGATGATGTTCAGCGTGATTCCACCCGCTCAGGCCCTGGTCACCAGCGGCAAGCTGCGGGCACTGGCCGTGACGAGCGCGAAGCGCCATGCCCAATTGCCGCAGGTGCCTACCGTGGCCGAATCTGGCATTGCTTCGTTGGCCAACTTCGAGAGCACGCTCACGTACGGCCTGTTGGCCCCAAGCTCCACACCAGCCGCCCGGATCGAGGCGCTCAGCAAGCAGATTCTGCAAGTGGCCGGAACACCCGCCTTCCAATCCAAGCTGGGTGTGGAAGGTGCTGAACCGCTGTTGGGAGACGCCGCGCAGTACGGCGCCCGTATTCAGAAAGAGTCTGCCAAGTGGGCTGCGGTGATCAAGAGCTCGGGCGCCAGCATCTGAACCTCCTACCACCAAGTTTTCTAGCCACGTGAACGCCTTCGGCCAATCCCTGCTGCCCGGTGCTGCACACCAGTTATTCGATGACGCAGCCCTGTGTCGGGCGTTCCTCGATTTCGAATCAGCACTGGCCGAGGCGCAAGCTGCCGAAGGCCTGATCCCCCTCGAAGCCGCTGCGGCCATCACAGCCGCTTGCGAAGCAACGCCACTCAACGCACAAGCGTTGGCTGATGAAGCGCGCCATGGAGGTGCCATGGCGGTGCCGCTGGTGGCGATGATTGCAGCCACACTGGAGCAACGTGGCCAGACGCACGCCGTTCGCTACCTGCACTTTGGCGCCACCACTCAGGACGTGGTGGACACGGCTCAGGTGTTGATGACACAGCAGGCCCTGGCGCAGCTGCTCAGCCCCCTGGAGCAATGCATCGCACTGTTGCAAGACCAGGCGGCTCGCCACGCCAGCACCCCCATGCTTGCTCGCACGCTGCTGCAGCCTGCTCAGATCATGAGTTGGGGTTTGAAATGCGCTTCATGGTTGCAGCCTCTCCGGCGCAGCCACGCCCATCTGCTGAGCTTGTCCAAACAGGCTCTGCTGCTGCAACTGGGCGGCGCCACGGGCAATCAGTCCGCACTGGGCGAAGCCGGCGAGCGCATCGCTGCACGCATGGCCAAGCGGCTGGGTCTGGGCCACGCAGCCAGCAGCTGGCACACACAGCGCGATGCCTGGCTGCGCTTCGGGCTGGAGGTGGCCGTGCTGATGGGGTCCTTGTCCAAGATCGCCAAGGACCTCGCTCTGCTTTCGCAGGCCGAGGTGGCTGAAGTCTCAGAAGGCGCTCCCGCCAGCGCCACCCCGGGCGGCGCGGCACGAGGCGGCTCCAGCGCCATGCCGCACAAACGCAATCCGGTGGCCTGCATGCAGGCCATTGCAGCCTGCGCTCAAGGCCCCGGCATTGCGGCCACCTTGCTGTCCACGATGGCCCAGGCCCACGAGCGAGGCCTGGGCGAATGGCAGGCCGAGATCGCCGTCTGGCCCCAACTGTGGATACAAGCCTTCGGTGCCACCAGCGCGATCCGGGATGCGCTGTCTGGCCTGCAAGTGGACACCGTGCGCATGGCCCGCAATATCGACAGCCTGCAAGGACTGGTTCATTCGGAAGGGCTCACGCAAGCGCTGGCCGCCGCAGTAGGCAAGCCACTGGCCCGCGCCCGGATACAAGCGCTGGGGCCGCTGGCACTCGCCCGGCAAACGCCGCTACTGCAATTGCTGATCGAAGATACTTGCGTCCAGGCTTTGCCCGAGGGCCCACGCACAGCGCTCCATGTTTCACTGGCCGCAGCGTGTGACCTGGGCTTGGTCACCGAGCCATCTGCCCGCCTGTGTAACCGCCTGCTGGAAGAAGCTCGTATTTGAGGTTTTTCGCAACGTGCGCGCGTCCTGAACTTCAGGCCACGCACGCGCTATTGATTGTTTAAAGGGATCTATCCCCATGGCTTCCACGCTGTCGTACACCTTGCAGAACGAGGGCTCCGGCCCGCTGATTGTCCTGAGCCACGCACTGGGCATGGACCGCAACGCCTGGTCACCCTTGCTGGCGCACCTGGGCCCGCAGGTACGCACTCTGATGTTTGATCACCCCGGCCACGGCGGCTCTCCTGGCCAACCCCAGGCGGGGACGATGAACGCATTGGTCGACGAAGCAGCAGCCCTCCTGCGAGACGTGGCGCGTGGGCCGGTGGTCTGGGTTGGGCTATCCATGGGCGGCATGGTGGGCATGGGCCTGGCGATTCGCTACCCTGCGTTGATCCAAGGCCTGGTACTGGCCAACACCACCGCGCACTACCCAGACGCTGCACGACCCAACTGGGACAGCCGCATTGCCACGGTACGAAGCGAAGGCTTGAACGCCATCGCCGACACCGTGATGGAGCGGTATTTCCATGCCGACTTCCGCACCGCTCATCCAGACGCCGTGGTCAAAGCCCGCGCCACGCTGCTAGGTACTTCACCCACGGCCTATGCGGCCTGTTGCGAGGCAGTGCGCGACGTCGACTGGCGCGAGGGTCTGTCCGCCATCCACATCCCCACCTTGGTGATCGCCGGCAGCCTGGACGCCGGTACACCACCGGCCATGGCCCAAGCCATCGCTGAAGCCGTACCCGGTGCCGAACTGACAATACTTCCCAAGGCGTCACACATCAGCGCCATTGAGCAACCTGCGGCCTTTGCGCGCCTGCTGCGCGCCTTTGTGCGTGACCGATGCCCGCCCCCGCCGACCGCGACATCGGATGCCTCAACCACCGACTACACCCAGGGCTTGCAGCACCGCCGCCGCATTCTGGGTGATGCCTGGGTGGACCGTTCGCTGGCGAACCGGACCGCCTTCAACACCGAGTTTCAAGAGTTGATCACGCGCCACGCCTGGAATGACATCTGGGGCCGCCCGGCCCTGGGCGATCGCCTGCGCCGTTTCATGGTGCTGTCGATGATGATTGGCATCCACGCCTGGGATGAGTTTGCGCTGCATGTGCGAGCGGCACTCGATGGACAGGAGGACTCTCAGCTGACGCCTGAGGACCTCAAGGAAGTGGTGCTCATGGCCGCTATCTATTGCGGCGTGCCAGCGGCCAACCATGCGACGGGGATCGTGGGGGGGATTTTGCGCGAGCGCGAATAGGCCACCCCCTGAGGCGCTCGCGCGCCTTCCCCCCAAGGGGGACGCAGCCAGCGGCCGGGCAAAGCCCGCTCCGCGGCTACTCCCGAATGGCCTGCTCCGCGGCCGTCCGTGTCGCTTGGGACTGACGGTGTGGGGCTGGGCGCGACAGGAAGCGCGAGTGGTCTTGGCCAGCCGCTGCGGTTCGACTAAAAAAGCCGAACCGAAGGCCCCGCATGCGAGCGATGGGGCCGGCAAGAGTTGATGAAGAAAGCGTGTGCCAGCGGCGCTGTCGGCCCTCACGCCGCAGCCGGCCGCACCAAGCCCCTTCCCCTAGCCGGGCGCCCACAAGCAGGAGAGGGGACGAAATCTCGTGCAAACGACTAGCTATTCGGGGGCCGAGCGAAGCAATGGCCCGAGTCATGCTCCCCACCCCTTTGGCCGTGCCGAGGAGCGCAGGGTCCAAGGCGGGCAAGAGCACTGCAAGATGCTCTTGCTTCGTGAACTAGCTTGCGGCAGCTGTTTGAGCAGAGTGAGCGAAGCGAATGCCGCGAGTTCTGCCGCACCGCCTTGGGCGCGAGCACCACAGGTTGCCCGGAGCGAAGCGAAGGGACGCGGACAGTGGGGCCGCCTTTCTTTTGCCTACTTTTCTTTGGCGGAGCAAAGAAGAAGTAGGTGCGCTGCCGGGCGCACTCCCCGGCCTCCGACCTCAATGCAAGAGTAGACGGCAATTAGTTCCCACAGCGCCTAAACCATCGCCGCTTGCACTTGCCCTCACCCCGCCCTCTCCCTAGAGGGAGAGGGAGAGGGAGAGGGAGAGGGAGAGGGAAAAGATCATCGATTCTCAAACCCCATCCCCTTCAACGCCTCCACCAACCTATCCCTCCCCTGCAAACTCTCCGCCCCCCGCACCCGATGCAACGAATGCTGAACCCAATCGCCATTGGTCTTCATTCCCTGAGCCTGATAAAAGCTCAGCATCCGCGCCGCATAGTCTTCCACGGGCTGCTCGTTGCGCGCCGCGTCGTAGCGCTCTTCGTGCAAGACGACAGACGTAGGCAATCTCGGCTTGACGTCACTAGGGCGTTCTGGATCGGGGTAGCCCACGCACATGCCAAACACAGCAAATGCGCGTGGCGGCAGCCCCAGCTCCTGCGCCACAGCCTCCGGCTTGTTGCGAATACCGCCTATGTACACAACCCCCAAACCCTGGGCTTCTCCGGCCACAGCTGCATTCTGGGCTGCCAGCGTGGCGTCAATCACACCCACCAGCATGAGCTCCAGATAGTCCAGTCCGCCCCGCGGCAAGTTATGCCTTGCACCCGCGGCCTCCAGGCGGGCCAGGTCTGCAATCCAGACCAGAAACACCGGACACTGTTCAATGTGGCGTTGTCCTCCAGCCAAGGCGGCAAGGCGTTTTTTCCGCTCCGGATCCTTCACCGCCACCACACTCCATGCTTGCAGGTTGGAAGACGTGGAAGCTGATTGCGCGGCCGCCATCATCAGATCCAGCACAGGCTGCGCGACCGGCCGAGGCGAATACGCCCTCGCCGACCGGTGCTGCAGCAGCACCGCCAAAGCCGCTTCCACGGATTCGGACTCTGGATGGAACTCAGCCATCTTCGGCGACGCATCCGCGTAGCGCGCATCCAGAAGAGCTTGCAGGGGGTGTAGGGTTTCTGGCATCAGTTCCTCAGCGTTTAGCAGCGTCGGTTGGCTTGAGCAAACGGCCCCAGCGCGCCAACTCATCGCGGATCAATTTATCGAAAACTTCCGGACTAGTGACTTCCACCTCGCCATCGATAACGGCAAGGCGCTCCACGATAGCAGGATCAGCCAAAGTCGTCTTCAGCGCCGCGTTGAGCTTGGCAATCACGTCCTTGGGCGTGCCTGCCGGTGCCAGCATGCCCCACCAGACCACCGAGTTGAACCCTGGCACACCCTGCTCTGCAATGGTCTTGACCTGCTTGGCCGAAACCATGCGCTTCAAGCCCGAGGTGCCCAGCACCTTGACCTTCTTGCCGTCGAGAAAGGGTTTGACCTGGGACATGCCCGTGAAGGTCAGGTCCACATGTCCGGCAGCTACATCTGCGATGGCCGGGCCAGCACCCTTGTAGGACACGGTGATCATCGATACGCCGGTCGCTTCCTTGAAGAGTGTGGCTGCCAATGCAGAGCCCGATCCTTCGCCCGAATTGGAGATGCTGACCTTGTCCGGATTCTTGGAAGCGAAGGAAATCAGTTCGGGCACCGTGTTGTGAGGAAAATCACTGCGCGCTGCCAGCACAAAGGGGTAGGTGATCACCAGGCCCACCGGCGCGAAGTCTTCTGGCGTGCGGTAGCGCAGCCCGGGGATCAAGGTCGGGTTGGTTGCCAGCGCGGTGCTGGTGAACAAGAGCGTGTAGCCGTCAGGCGCCGCACGGGCGACATACTCCGTTCCTGTGACGGTACCGGCGCCGCCACGGTTTTCAACCACCACAGGTTGCTTGAGCACTTGCGCCAGCCGCTCCGACCAGGTACGCACAATGAAATCGCCGCCGCCGCCTGGTGCGAAAGGCACGACGATGCGCACCGGACGATTGGGGTAGTCCGTGTTGGCGGACACACTGGAAGCCAGCCCCAGCATCAGGGTTCCAAACAGCAATGACCAACGCTTCATGACAGTCTCCTTGAATATTGATTGTTGTGTGACAGTGGATCAGCGGAAGTGCGCAGTAGCTTGCTCTTCCACCATGGTTTTCATTTCGCGTGCAATGGGGTTGCGGCGCTCCTCAAGCACATGGGCCACGAGGCCCACTGCTCTGGCCAACACCCCAATGCCGCGCACGATGTCCCAGGGAAGCCCCATTTCGCATGCAATGGCAGCGATAGCGCCCGTGGCGTTGACCGGCAGCGACTTGCCCAGCTGACGCCCGGCTTCGTCCGCAACCTTTTCCATCAAGGCGATGTAGGGGCCGTCAAAGCCATTCGCGCGTGCGATCGCAAACAGCGCAGGCGCTCTAGGATCTTGCGGCTTATGAATGTGATGGCCTATGCCGGGCAGGCTGCGTCCAGCGGCGATTTCTCGCGCCACAAGTTGCTTGGCAAGCTCCTCGATGTTGGGAGGTGTGCCGGCAGGTACCTCAGACTTCGGCAACGCTTCTTGAAGCAAGCGCGCAGCGTCTTCCATACTGCCCACAAAGACGCTTCCCAGGCCACACAGCCCCGCGCCGACGGCGGCCTGCATGGCCTCAGGTGCCCCTGCCAAGGTCAGGCGGGTCACCAGCGCACTGGGGGTCAGGCCATGCTCGACCAGACACACCGCAATGGCATTGAACACCAGCGATTCCGCTGGCGTGGGCAAGCGGTCCGTCATGCCCAGAAACGCCATATCACCCAGCGACACTTTGCCCAGAATGTCCTGGCAGAGATCCAGGCCTTTGACGGTGATGGTGTCGGTGGTGCTCCAGGCGATGTCGGTGCGAAGAGGTTTGCGGCGAGCCATGTTGATTCCTTGAATACGTTGAAAGGATTGCGACGTTCAGCCGCGTTGCAGATCGGTTGCGCGCTCGCGCAAAGTGGTGTCTTGTCTCATCAAGGACTTGGCAATCTTGTGGGTCGCGGTATGAGGGATGGAATCGACAAACACCACGTAGCGCGGCACCTTATGGACCGCCAGTCGCTCGCGGCACCATTGGGCTAAGGCTTGGGCTTCAAGCGAAGCACCGGGGTGCAAAACAGCGGCGACCAGGATGTCGTCTTCACCCAATTCAGAGGGCACGGCGATGGCAGCGGCTTCATACACCGAGGGGTGCTCACCCACCACGCGGTCCAGCTCCGCCCCCGCAATGTTTTCTCCCCGGCGGCGGATGATGTCCTTGGCTCGGGAGACATAGAAGAACCAGCCATCGGCGTCGCGGCGCACCATGTCACCCGTGCGGAACCAACCATCCTGAAATGCTGCGGCGGTCTGTTCGGGGTCGTTGTAGTAGCCCAGCATGCAGACAGGCGTTCGCACCCACAGCTCACCCACGACGTCAGCTTCTACGTCGTCGCCCTTGTCGTCCACCACGCGACATTGCGCCCAGGGTTGCGCAGGATCAGGGTGCTGCGCCAGCACGCCCATGGAACCGGGTTTTCCGGGTTCGCCGTAGGGATTGCAAGTAACCCCTGGCACTTCGGACATGCCGAAACCAGAGAGAAGGTTGGCAATGCCAAACTCCTGCTGAAAAGCCTGGTAGGAGCTTTGCCTGATGCCGTAGGCCACCCTGATGCGATGGTCTTTCCTGAACTCCGAACGGTCGCGCGACTTCAGGATATTGCCCATGGCCTCAATGAAGTTGACCACCGTGGCCCCCGCGTCCACCACAATGCTCCAGAAGCGCGACGCAGAAAAACGCGGCGTCACGATCAAGGCACACCCTGCGGCAATCATCCCGCACAAGGAGTAGCACAGTGCGTTGACATGAAAGAAGGGCAAGACAATGAGAATCCGGTCCTCAGGCTGCAAACGCATGCGTCCCAGATTGGCTTCGCCCACCAGCAAGATGCTGCGCTGGCTATGCAACACACCTTTTGGATACCCAGTCGTACCGGACGTAAAGATCATCAAGCACGGAGCGTCGGCGGATGGTGCCGCGGGCAAATCAGTCGCAGGTGCGTTGTCTTGCCATTGCTGCAAGCTGGGCAGGCTGGCTCCATCCCCATCGACCAGGACCTGCCAGGCTTCTACGCCTGATCCTTCAAGCGCCTGATCCACGGCAGCGCGGACAGCTTCATCCAGGACCACACCGGACACCTGAGCGTGCCCCAGCGCATAGCGCAGTTCGGCCACGCCAAACTCCGGGTTGATCGGAACCATGATGGCGCCCAACCGTGCCAAGGCAAACAGCAGAAACACATGTTCGCGCCCGTTGCGAGCGACGACGGCCACCCGGTCTCCGGTCTGCACACCACGCGCAGCGAGTGAGCGCGCGAGTGCATCAATGGCCTCAGCCCCCTGGTTCCAGGTCAGCCCCCGGCCTGACTCGTCCAAGATCATCGGTGCCTCGCCTCTCTGGGCGCGGCGGCTGTTCAGGACACCGCTCAGGGTGTAGTCGTGTGGCGCATAACTGCGCAAAACCTCAAGGGGCGTCTTCATGCAGAGGTTCCTGTGAATGGGTCAGAGAGCATGGTGGCAATATGGCGTGGAGTTGGAGGGTCAGTCCGAGCCCAGGCCGAGGGTGTTGGGCTGGCGCTTCTCCACCGCGTTGCGTACCAAGGCAGCGCTGCGGAAGATGCCATGCGCGAACTTGCCATAGGGCATGGTGAGAAACAAGGCCATCACCGCGCCCAGGTGCACACACAACATCAATGCCATGGCCGCCGTGCCGCGTGCCCACCAGAGCAGCATTCCGGTGGACGCAATCAGGAACAGCAGGGCAATGAACCCCAGGTCCATGGGCTTTTGTTCTGCAGCGCCATGCGAAGGATGGCGCTTGCGGTTGAGCTGCCACAAGCCTGCCGTGCCTATCATCAAGCTCACCCCGCCCGCAGCGCCCAGGAGCTTGGGAATCGAGGGCAGGTCATAGGGCGCCACCCATCCAAACAGGTAGTGGTACACCGTGGCGAGCGCGGTGGCCGCAAAGCACAGCGCAAACCCATAGAAGGTGAAGTGGTGCATGCGCCTTCTCGCCAGGGTGTAGGCCTCGTCTGATTCGTGGCAACCTTCGCCATGGCCCCCGTCCAGGTACTTGAGCGTCAACGCATCGCGAGTGGCCTCGCCAGCTGCCGCACCGCCCACGGGCGCGCCGCTGGTAGCGGGCGTGACCTCTTTCAGAAACCGCCGTACACCCATGCCCAGCGCCACAACTGCAAAAATGAAGATAGGAGCAAACAGGCTCACCATCAAGTTGTGCGGAAAGATGGCATAGAAATCACCGCCGGGGGCTGCGCCCCAGATGGACGTCTTGAGCATCGCGGCTAAGGCCAAAAACAGCGCCAAGCCCAATGCCAGTGCCATGCACAACACCAAACCGTTGCGCTGATAAAGCACACCCAGGGCAGGAGGCCATGCGTAGTCCGAATAGGTCTGGCCTCGCACACGCGCCATGGATTGCGGCACATTGACAGCAAACTCATGCGGCGGCGCGTACTGGCATGCATGCAGGCAAGCGCCGCAGTTGTGGCACAGATTCGCAAGGAAATGGACGTCGGCCTTGCCGAACTCCAAGCGCCTTGTCATGGCAGGGAACACCGCACAAAAACCTTCGCAGTAGCGGCACGCATTGCAAATCTGCATTTGCCGCGCCACTTCTGACTCTGCCGCGTTCAGCACCACCTCTCCATTGGCCAACGCTCGCGCATCTCGCGCCAAGGCTTCAAGCGACTGCATGCGTGATCCCCTGCTTCAAAGCTGCACGGGCAGCATTCGTACCGGCAATACGACCGAACGCCGTGCCAATGGACATCCCTACCCCAGCGGTATAACCTTGACCCAGCACATTGCCCGCCATCATTTCTCCGGCTACAAAAAGGTTTTCGCTGGGTTGGCCACCGAAGCGCGCCGCTGCCGTGTCGTCTGTCAACAGGCCCAGATAGGTGAAAGTCACACCTGGCCGGACCGCATAGCCGTAGAACGGCGCCGTATCCACGGGCCTGGCCCAATGCGTCTTGGCGGGAGAGATGCCTTCGGTATGGCAGTCATCCAAGGTGGTGTGGTCAAAAGTGCCTTGCACGCATCCCGCGTTGTAGGTGTTCAAGGTGCGCATGAAGGTGGCTTCATCCAGTTGCAGCTTGCGCGCCAGCTCAGGCAGGGTGTCGGCCACCACGCCATCGAATACAGGCGGCATGAAGCGGCCGATCGCCTTGGCGTCAATGATGGAATAACCAATCTGACCCGGCTGCTGCGCCACCAGGCGGCCCCAGATCGCATACCGCTTGGGCCAGAAGTCTTCCCCCTCGTCATAGAAGCGCTCGCCATCGCGATTGACCACTACCCCCAGAGACACGCAGTCAATGCGTGTGCAAATGCCTCCGTCATAAAGCGGCGCCCGCGCATCGATAGCCACCATGTGCGCCTGGGTCGGGTCGCCAATGCGGTCCACGCCGTGGTCGTCGAGCAGATGCCTCAGCAAGACGCCTTGATTGAAGCGTGTGCCTCGGATGAGAAAGTTGTCGGCCGGCCATTCGCCGCGTGCGTTCTGCCCCCAGGCGTCGCGCAGCCATTCCCGGTTGGACTCGAAGCCGCCTGCAGCCAACACACATGCCCGAGCTTCGATGCGTTCACCGCCGACGTAGGCGGCCACAAAACGGCCATCCTTGATCTCAAGACGGTCCACAGGCGACTCATAGCGGATCTGCACGCCAAGGCTTTCTGCACTGCGGTAGTAGGCATTGATCAGCGCTTTGCCGCCACCCATGAAGAAGGCGTTGGTACGGGCCACGTGCAAGGCACCGGACAACGGCGGCTGAAAGTGCACACCGTGGTGACGCATCCAGTCACGGCAGTTACTGGATGCCCGTATCACCAGGCGAGCCAGGTGCTCATTCGTTTTACCGCCGGTCACCTTGAGCAGGTCTTGCCAGAACTCCTCTTCCGGATAGGCTTCGATCAGCACATCCTGCGGAGCATCGTGCATGCAACGCAGGTTTCGCGTGTGAGCGGAGTTTCCGCCACGCCATTCGCGCGGCGCGGATTCCAGCAGCAGTACGCTCGCGCCCGCCTCGCTCGCCATCAAGGCAGCGCAAAGGGCGGCATTGCCGCCACCAATGACGAGCACGTCGTGCACTCTGGTCTCCTGTTATTTCCGTGGGAGAACAGAATGTAGGCATGCCCAGCCTCCCCGGCAAGGCGGGATTCGTCAACAGGCGTTCAGTTTTTGTGAAGGGTCACGCCCGGCCAGTCACCGCTGCGCACCACGCTGCGTGCCACGTCGCCGAGAACAACGCGTGCAGCCAAGGCTGCAGGAGACAACTCTTCTTCTGAAAGACTCGCCAGGTAATTGCGCCGGCCAGTGGCCACATCTTGGAGAGGTACGCTCAAGAATGCTTGCGCATCGAACCGCGCAATGGCCGCGCTGGGTTGAATGGTGGCCCCATATCCCGCACGCACCGCATCCATCAAGAGAGACAAGCCATCAATCTCCGCCACGATATGGGGAGCGGCGCGCATATGCGCAAACGCGGCGTCCATCAAGGAACGCAGGCCATGGCTGGCACTGGGCAAAATGAGCGGCAACTGGACCAGTTGAGCCAGGCGCACGCTGGGACCGGTGGGCATTCCGGCAAGACCCCTGGCGCCGATGACAAACAATTCTTCATCCAGCAGGGGGGAAACGCTCCAGCCCCGAGGGGCATCCACTCCGAACAGGATCGCCAGATCCAGTTGGCGCGCATTCAACATCGTCGCCAGGTGGCCAGACAAGGCCTCGACCAGGTGCAAGCGTACCGCTGGGTACCGTTCAGCCATGGCGGCCATCAAAGGCATGCCCAGTACGGCGGCAGTGGTGGAAGCCAGGCCGATATTGACGTGGCCGGATAAGCGCGCCGTCTGCGCCGCCCGCACCGCTTCATCGGCGTGGCGCAAGGTCAGATGCGCCTGCTGCAAGAAGGCCAAACCCGCATCCGTAGGTTGAACGCCTGTCGCTTTGCGCTGCAGAAGCCGGGTGGCCAATTCCCCCTCCAGGCGGCTGATCTGCTGGCTCAGTGCAGAGGTGGCCAGCCCAAGCTCAAGCGCAGCCTTGCCCATGCTGCCGAGCTCACAGACCTTGACGAAATAACGTAACTGGCGCAACTCCATGGCTTGGAATGTAAACCTCCTCAGACTCCTCAGGATTTTCAGTGATGAATCTACAAAAGCGTCTAGCTGTTGCAATACCGAGTTCTTTATAAGAAAAAGAAATAAGCATCTTTCCAAACTGTCTAAAGCACCCTTCTCCCGGCCCGGAAAATAGGACGTTTCATAACCCACGTTCAAATGCGCCAAGTTCGCCTTTTAATAGCCATCGTGGCGCTTGGCCTGCCCGTATGGGCCATGGCGGCGCAGGTGCTGCTCACCCCGAAAGAGTTGGATACGCTCAGTCAAGCCCATGCCGTGCGCATTGTGGATGTGCGCGAAGCGGAGGCTTATGGCTTGCAACATGTGCCAGGCGCCGTGTCGGCCCCCTACAGCCGCTGGCGCGGACCGGGCGACAACCCGGGCAAGCTCCCTGCTCTTGGTGAACTCACGTCCCTGGTGCAGGAGCTGGGCCTCACGCCTGAGACGCCTACCGTCATTGTCTACACCGGCATTGATTCCACCGACTTTGGCTCGGCCGCGCGCGTGTACTGGACACTCAAGATGCTGGGCTTGAAGGAGCTTTCCATCCTCAATGGTGGCTTAGCCGCCTGGAAGAGTGATGGTCTACCCGTCAGCAACAAGCCCGCCACGGCCCCGCGCAGCAGCTATCAGCCTCGAATGGACACGAGCATGATCGCCACCGAGTCCGAAGTTCTGTCCAAGATCGGCGACGCTCGCACCAACCTCATAGATTCCAGGCCTGCCCCCTTCTACACTGGCCGCGTGGCACTGGATTCCGCCCGTGCCAGGGGCACCCTGCCAGGCGCGATCAATATAGACAGCGATCTCTACTTTGAACCCGGTAGCGCAGCGCTGATGGACAAGGCTTCGCTGGAACAGGAAGCCGACGCCCCATCGCTCAAACCCGACGGAGATGTCATTGCTTTCTGCAACACAGGCCACTGGTCAGCGACCGAATGGTTTGTACGCTCCGAAGTCCTGGGGCAAAGCCACGTCAAGCTCTACCCGGGCTCCATGGTGGAGTGGACACAGTCTGCCAAACCACTGCCCATGATGAATGAACCCGGCCGGTGGGCGCAACTGCGCTACAAGCTCATGACCTGGTCACACCGCAACCTGGGAACCAAGGCCCCTCAATGAATACGCTTGCCACTACGGCCGACCGCGCCGCGTCACCGCCCACCCCCACACGGGTCAACCTCTGGACCCATCGCCTTCCGCTGGCCATCGCCGTCATGGGACTGTTTGGATGGCTGGTTTGGTCTGTTTCCGCACGCCAGGGCCTTTTGCTGCTGGTAGGCGTTGGCTTGGGTTGGGGCCTGGCCGCCGCCCGTTTCGGATTCACCACAGGCTGGCGCCATCTGGTGGAAAACAAGGACCCTGCCGGCGTGTATGGGCAGATCCTGTTGCTGGCACTGCTGGCCGCAATGTCCATGCCCCTGCTCGGGCATTTTCCTGAAGCCACCGCGGCCCTGGGCCCGCCTTCTTTCAGCCTGCTCATAGGTGCCTTCGTGTTTGGCCTGTGCATGCAGATCTCCGATGGTTGCGGCTCCGGCACCTTGTACAAGGCCGGGCTTGGCGTACCGCTGAACATGGCCATCTTGCCCATGTTCGCGATCGGCAGCTTCATGGGCTCTGTGCACCTGAACGACTGGCTGGCGCTGGGTGCTACAGAGCCCATTGGCCTGGTCGACAAACTGGGCGCCGGCGGAGCACTGACTGCCACGTTGCTCGCACTGGCCGTAGTGGCCGTAGGAATTCGCCTGTGGAGCGGCAAGCGCTTGAGCCTGAAAACCATTCCATCGCGCTGGCTGTGGGGTGCAGCCGTCTTGGCGGTGTTTGCCGCCTTGAACCTACTCATCGCCGGCCAGCCCTGGGGCGTGGTGTATGGTTTCGGTCTCTGGGCCGCCAAGGGCGCCACTGCACTCGGCCTGTTTGATCCCACGCAAAACGCCTTCTGGAGCGACCCTGGCCATGCACAGCGCCTTTCACAGACGCTTTTCCTGGACATCACCAGCATCACCAACATTGGCATCCTGGCCGGCGCGCTTTGGGTTGCCCCCAAACGTCCGCAGGAAACTCGCCCTCTCACGGGTGTGCAATGGAGTGTCGGCCTGTTGGCGGGTTTTCTTTTGGGATACAGCTCCCGCCTGGCCTTCGGTTGCAACGTTGGCGCCATGGTGAGCGGCATCTCTACCGGCAGTATTCACGGCTGGATCTGGGTGCCCATGGCCTTTCTGGGCACCTTGATCGGCATCCGCGTGCGGCGGCATTTCAAGTTCTAAGGCGGGGAAGGACACACATGACCACGACCGCGACCCGCCGCTGGATCTTCTGGCTCGCCCTCATCGGCTTTGCTTCCTGGGACCTGGTGCATTCCGAACCTGTGAACGTACGGCTGGAGCCGCCCATCATCGCCTCAGGCTCTGGACTGCCCACGCAGGGTGGGCATTGCGCGATGCCGAAGTAGTCACCCCTGATCTATTCAGTTTCAGGCCGGTCCCAGGTGAGATAAGCAGCTTCCTCTCCTGGTTGGCCCGACTGTCTGCTCGTGCCTAGGGACCATGCAGACAGTCAGCGCGTCACTTGCCAGGCCGCTATTCATATCTGATGTTCTGATTGATCCAGCCCACACGCGTTGTCATCCAATTGCGCAGATAACGAACCTCCGCCTCATACGAGCCCAGGACGGCTGTGTTGGCGATGACCTGTGTATCAAGAATGGGCCACCGCTGAAAATTTCGTTTCTGTGACGGCTCCATCGCCACGGCCGAACTCTCCAAGAACTTATCGACCCGATTCATCTGAGTGCTCAGGTACTTCCAGCGCGCTTGTCTCAAGGCTCTGAATTTGGGCTCTTCCATCATGGCCTTGAAATACCATCCATTCACAATCGTAGGCAGATGCCAACCATCAGGTTGGCCCACCGGTTGATTAATGTCAGTGTTGGCCGCGGATAAATCAAAATCCCAGATGGGTCCAAAATTCAGCTTCTGATTCACCGAACTTCTGTACATGAAAGTGCTGCTGAAGAACGCGTCTTTGTTTTTCAAGACTTCATTCACCAGAGAAAAATCCACCAAGGATTCGAGGTTGATGTATTTTTCTGCCTGGTTAAACCGCTCCCCAGACGACCCACTTATCAATACGTCTTCCAAGTGGTTGATCCAGCGTTCCACCCTTGCAACCTGCATGGCATCTGTATCCGTCTGCAAGGTATAGGGAATGGTGGAGGCGCTCCTGAACCAATAGTCCGCATCCAGCCGCGCATCCATCTCAAGAAGAAAAATATCGTTGAACTGGTCCAGGGGCATCTCCGTATTCACGCCATCGCCCTTGGCTTGCTTCTTGAGTTCAATTTCAATTTCGTCGGTCTTGTTGGTCAATTGATACTGCCCAACATAGTCGCCATTGAGCGTCAGCTCCACGAACCGGCTCTGCGGCGTATAAGGCATGCCCAGAATCCTTGCCATGCAAAAAGCTAATTCATTGCGCAGCAAAGTTTTATCGGCATAGTTGGCCAGGAGGGTCCAGTCACGCCCACTTTTCATGCCCAGCAAGCTCGCTTCCTTATCCAGCTTGAGCTTGAATGGCATTTTGGGCATCTCCCACGTGTAATTGCCCCGGCCCCGGATCTTGAGGTCCATTTCTTGCGCAAGCGCCACGCCATTGCCGTCTTGCAAGCTGGCAACGGCGTTGATGTAGTTCTCCTTGTCGAGAATGGGAGCACCTCCCTCGGTCGCGATCTCCAGCCGTTGCACCTGCGGAACCGTACAGATATCCAGACCCAGCGTCCCTCGCACATCGGTCTTCACATAATGAGAGGTGACGCCAGGCAATAGCTGACCCGTGGACCCATCGATATAGCGAGCCAGGCTGTCGATCAACGCCAGCGATGCATTGGAGACCACAGGCACCGAATAGTCATCCACGCCAGCCTGCTCGCGGGCGATTTCGGCAGCTTCGCGCAACGCGGATTGCGCGGTGGAATCAATGGCGGCCCAAGACGCATTCAGGCTCACATTATTCGATACGCCAAAGGCCTTCACGATATCGTTGTAGGCCCCACTTGCATCTGCGGCGGATTGGGTCAAGACCTTCGCCGCCACCATGGTGTTGAGCACATTGATCTCTTTCGACCAACCGGCCAGAGTGGCGAGACGAAGTGGTGCAACTCCCTCTGGCGTCGACGCCGGCTCTCCCACCAGCAAGATGGCTGATGTGCCCGACTCTGGGGGCGTCGCAATTTCGTAGCGGCTCTCTGAGTCTGCAAAAGTAGCAGGCTCATCCGCTTCACAGCGGAGATTCTGATTGAGGTCAACGCAAATTTTGGAGCCCGGCCCCAGGCTGGTGGTAGCACCCGTCTTTACAGGCGGGTCTGTCTCGGATCCTCCTCCACACGCGCCCAGAGCAGCAGCGGCCATGACCACCGCCAGAAATTGAGGCCGTACGAAAATACTATTCATCATGGGCATCACGTTTTCCTTTTTATCGCGACACAAACACCACGGCAGAAACCTCTCTGCTGTCGCTGTTAAGTGAGAGTATGCAGAAGAATCGCTGGCCTGTCCTGAGGGCTTGGCGAAGCCTCTTGATGGCGGAAATGCCAGTTTCCAAAAAATGCTCCATAGAGGTAGGGAAACATATTGCGTTGCGCAGCAGGACGCTGCGCTCGCTCACCAAGTTGGCCTAACCTCGAACATGGCCACATCGGCGTGGCTTAAGCGGAAGAATTTGCGCTGCACAACAAAAAACGCCGCAAACAGTCTCCTGTTTGCGGCGCAGCGGCTGATCACTCAACCGGTATATCGGGTCTTGCGTCAGTTGAGGCGCTGACCGCGGCGGCGCACAGCACCAGCGCCCACCAGAGTGAGGCTGAGCAGCATCAAGCCGGCTTGGCCCAGCGTTGGCACCGGTGCAATCATGGCCACTTCCTTTTTCTTGAAGGTGACGTGCACGTTGCAGTCCGCGTACACCGGCAAGGTGGTGTAGCTTGCATTCGCGGCCGTGCCACCGCTGCAGGTGGTGGTGATTTCATCCACTTCGTAGCCTGCGTCCGGCGTGATGGCCAGCGTGGCGGTATTGCCGTCTGCCACCTCCTGGCTGCCAGGGCCGATGCTGCCACCGGGGCCTGCGGTGCCTGTGACCACATGGATGACGCTCGCCACGTCGACGCGTGCGTCTTGCGAAACCAGCACAGGGCTCGTGCCGCTCAAGGTGCCCAGGGCGCGGAAGTTGTTGATGTAATTGCCGCCACCGCCATTGCCTGTGGCTTGAAGGCTGATGTCCACGTTGTAGACAGCGCCGGAAGTCAGCGCAGCCGCCTCGAATCGCAATGCCGTGACTTCAGCAAGGGATGCGGGACATGTGCCTCCACTCAAGCCTGCGCACCAGGTGCTGCCGAGCGTGGCGTTACTGGCGTGGCTCGGGTCAGGATTCAGGCTACCTGGGCCCACCTTGGTGTAGGTGATGGTCACGCCAGGTGGCGCTGTCACGGAAGACAGTGCCAGCGTGCCGGTGAAGTTGGAGCCAGCGGTGGTGCGAATGCCGGCATCACCGTTGTAGGGCAAGATGTCGATCCAGCGGGCATTGGTAACGTCACCGCCAATGCCGGTCAGGGCCAGATTGAAATCAATCGTCGAGTTGATAGGACGCGTGGGCGATGGTGTGGTCTTCGCCAGATAAAACCCTGGAGGAGCCGAAACCAACAAGGATTTATGACTGGCCTTCAGGCACCCTGCCCCACCGAACCCTGTTGCAGGGCCTTGGTAGGTGCAATCACCCGCATAGTCATGCTCCGAATCCATGGTCGAGGAATTCAATAGCTGAGTTCCGCTTGCCACGACACCTACGACGGCGTCGAACTGAATCGCGCCGAGTCGACTGTTCTCGTCCGCATTGTCGAAACTGAGCGCGGGTTGTGTGTCATTGATGGTCCAGACTACGGTCGTGCAAGTCGGGCACCCGGCGGCGCCGGCAGTCACTAAGGGCTCACCCGCAAGAGTTCCTGGCAAGCCGCCTCTATAGCCTGAAGAAATAACCGTCCCGTTCTGATTGGTGTTCGGGGTGTACATACTGCTGCCAGGCACATACGACAGACCAGGTGGGAGAACGTCTGTTACCGTCAAGGTTTCTGGACCTGGATAACCAATGTTGCGGCTGTAGACCGTCAATTGGTATTTCACAGTCTGGCCGATGCCCACCGGGTCTGGAGAGGTTTGGACGGGCGACAGGCTGATCTTGCGTATGGAGTTGAACACGCTAGGACGACGAATACCTACGGATACCGCCGCGGTTGGTTGCGTGGTCCAACCATCAGCTGTCGCAGTCGCCGTGTTGAATACGCGGTAATTGGCATTACCGTAAAAACTGTCGTCTGGGACGATTTGGCTGCCGGCTGGGTAGGTGCCGGCAACCGCAGTTGGGGCCACAACGTTGGTGGTGTAGCGCCAAGTCGATCGCAATTCCACGCCATAGCGCATGGTGATGGTGGCACCCGCTGGTAGACCACCGGCACCCACGTAACGGACACGGATGCGTGTCACATCATCCCACCCGTCGGGGAAGGTCGTGGGATCTACTGTCCATGTCACGCCAAGATCATTGCATCGCGCCTGGTACTGGGCGGAATTAGAGGCCCCCACACTCACCCACTGACCATTTGGATCCAGCGCACCGCCGGTACCGTATTCGATCACGTAGTTCGTCGCAGGAATGACAGGACGGGGGGCACCTGCACTGGGCGCCACTTCCTGCGCAATCACTGAGACCCTGACGCCGGGGGCAGTTTCAATCAGATTCTGGCGTGCATTATCGAAATAATCGCACACGAGAAGGTTGGTAAACGGCATCGTCGTGGCGTTGTTCAGCGTCACACGAGGCCTCCAGCGTGAACCCACGACGGTCGTGTTGACAGCGTCCGCGAACCCGGTAGGAACACCGCCAGGAGCGTCCGTAGGACCCACAGGCATCCCTGGGGTGTCGTAGTGCCACGGGACACTCAACTTGCCGATGGTTCCGGCCCCGCCGTTGCGCAACCCGTACGTGGCCGAATTGTTGGAAGTATTGGGCTCGGTGTAGGTCTGCGCTCCATCCTGCGAGGTGAACGTGGTCGCCGGAACGGTATTGACAATGTCAAAGACATTCCCGTCTGGGGGAACATCAGACTGCGGAATCCAGACGTACAGATTCTTGGAGATGATTGTGGTCGTGCGAATGTCGCTTGTTGGAATGGCATCTCCAGAAAACGTGCTGGGGCGATGCGTCAAGCTGGAGTCCACACCTGTCAAGGTCAACGTGGCCGTCTGCCCGGTCTGCGTAACGGCGCAGCTCCCACCATTAGCCACGTGTACCGTGCTTGTGCTGCTGCTTGGGCCTGAGTCCGCGATGGAGCTCAGATACTGGTTGAAACCCGAAGGATGTCCGGTGCAGGCAGTCGCTTGGTATGGATTTGGGTAATCCATGATGCGCGCATTGGCCGTAGGTAGGGTGTCGTTGATGACGACGGTGGAGGTCAAGGGGGCGAGCCCCTTCAAGGAACCGTCTCCGCCACGGCTCTGGTAGTCCTGAGCTTGCACCATGATGTTGTAGGGCAGGATGTACCCAGGTGCGCCACCAGGACCGGAGTCCACGCGGAACACATGTCCGTAGCCTGCCGTTCTTTTCACCACATCCCAGCGCGGCGCTGCTGAACCAGTGAGCGTGGGAGGTGGGATGTAGGCAGGAGGGGTTGGTGTCTGGTCAGAGGTGAAGACGGCCGTTGGCGGTGCTACGGTGGCGCCCTGCGTGCGGGCTCCCGCATTCATCTCGAAATCGATACTCTGAGTTTGCGGGTTCGGAAGGTCGCCCAAACGGCAAGTCAGTACCAGGCCCGCGATGCTGGAACCCGGCCCGCAGCCGGTAGGCATATAGCTCCAGCGAGCGCCAGCCGGTGCTGTGAACACCACCTGGGTATTGGCGTCGCCACCGGTGGTTTGATAGAAGAAGCGGTATCCGACGCGATCATTGCTCCGAATGACGTTATTGGTCGAGTCTGCATCGTTGCCTGCCGCATTGTCGCTATCGAACGGTGCCGTACCACTGTAGAGCATCGTCAAGTTGCCCGCGGACAAGCTTGCTTGAACAGCCAAGGGTGACAAAGTGGCCACCAACGCCCCCACGGCAACCCACGCGGCCATGCCGCTCCAACGAGCAGGCACAGGGCCCAATTGATTTCCAACTCCCATCGCCCGCCCTCAAATGTAATAATTTATGACTATTCGGCTACGCTGTGCCGGAAAAAAGCGAATTCTATGTTCGTTGAGTTTCAACTATTAGGAACTAGAAATTTAGTGAACCCACAAATCTGCATTTTTTAACGGTTTAAGCCGGTAATTGATTTGCGAGCGCAGTCCAGCATAAAGGCCACAGTGATAAATCGAACCAATGTTTGGTTAGATTAAAAAAGGAGGAAGCCGGGCATACCCGGCTTCCTCTTTTGTCGTCCCGCTCGGCCGGTTGCAGCCTATAGGCCTAAATTGGGGGCCAACGCTCGCTCGACTTCACTTAGTCCCGCACCACTGCGTTCAGCCATGTCGATGGCCTGATCTTTATCGATCTTGCCGACGTTGAAGTAAGTGCTCTCAGGGTGGCTGAAGTAAAAACCACTGACGCTGGCTGCGGGCAACATGGCCAACGATTCGGTCACGCTCATACCCACTTCGTGAGCCTGCAACAGATCAAACAAGGGGCTCTTGACCCGATGATCCGGACAAGCTGGGTAGCCCGGGGCAGGACGGATACCGCTGTATTTTTCGCCAATGAGCTCTTCGTTGCTCAAGCTTTCGTCTGCGGCGTAACCCCACCAGTCGGTTCGCACTCGGTGGTGCAGCCATTCCGCCCCAGCCTCGGCCAGGCGGTCTGCCAGGGCTTTGAGCATGATGGCGTTGTAGTCGTCATGATGGCCGATGAACTCAGCCTCTTTCGCATCTACACCCAAGCCTGCCGTGACGGCGAATGCGCCCAGATAATCCTTGACACTGGCAGGCTCAGCTAGGCTGCGGGGTGCCACGAAATCAGCCAGACAACGGCTTGGGCGCATGCGGCCCTCTGCGTCTTCCTGCTTTTCAGCCTGCTGACGCAGACCGTACCAGGTCAGCGCCACGGCTTCACGAGACTCATCTGCGTAGAGCTCGATGTCGTCATCACGTACGGTGTTCGCCGGCCAGAAGCCCACCACCGCATTGGCAGTCAGCCAACGGCCGTCAATGATCTTTTTGAGCATGGCCTTCGCATCGGCCAGGAGGCGCGTCGCTTCCGCGCCCACGACCTCGTCTTTCAAGATGGCCGGGTACTTGCCCGCCAGATCCCAGGTCTGGAAAAACGGTGTCCAGTCGATGAAAGCTGCCAGCTCTTGAAGGTTGATGCTCTTGATCACCCGGCGGCCAATGAACTTGGGCACGGGCGGCACATAGCCTGCCCATTCGATGGCGGTTTTGTTGGCGCGCGCCTTGCCAAGAGGCCAGATGGGCAGCTGCTTCTTGTTGGCATGTTGATGGCGCACCTTCTCATAGTCGGCCAGGGTGTCGGCAATGAACTTGTCAGCGCTATCGCTGAGCAAGCCTTGGGCTACGCCCACACTGCGCGATGCATCTGGCACGTAAACCACCGGGCCTTCGTAATGGGGTGCAATCTTCACAGCCGTGTGGACACGGCTGGTGGTGGCGCCCCCAATCAGCAGCGGAATTTTCTTGATGCGAAAGTGCTCGTCCTTCTGCATCTCACCGGCCACGTATTGCATCTCTTCGAGGCTGGGGGTGATCAGGCCCGACAAGCCAATGATGTCGGCCCCTTCCACCTTGGCCTTGGCCAGGATTTCATGGCAGGGCACCATGACGCCCATGTTCACCACCTCGAAGTTATTGCACTGCAGAACCACGGTGACGATGTTCTTGCCGATGTCGTGCACGTCGCCCTTGACGGTGGCAATGACGATCTTGCCCTTGCTTCGCACATCTCGGCCTGCGGCTTCGTCGCGTTTTTTCTCTTCTTCGATGTAGGGAATCAGGTGCGCCACGGCCTGCTTCATCACGCGGGCCGACTTCACAACCTGCGGCAGGAACATCTTGCCAGCACCGAACAAGTCGCCCACCACGTTCATGCCGTCCATCAAGGGACCTTCAATCACATGCAAGGGGCGGCCGCCGGGCTGGGCGACGATGATCTGGTAGGCCTCTTCGGTGTCTTCTGTGATGAACTCGGTAATGCCGTGCACCAGAGCATGGCTCAAACGCTCATTGACGTTGGCGTTTCGCCATTCAAGCCTTTTCGATTCGTCCTTGGCCGCACCCTTGGCCGATTCTGCGATTTCCAGCAGGCGCTCTGCCGCGTCTGGCCGGCGATCAAGGACGACGTCTTCCACGCGTTCGCGCAACTCCGGGTCCAGATCGTCGTACACGCCAACCATGCCGGCGTTGACGATGCCCATGTCCATGCCTGCTTGAATGGCATGGTAGAGAAACACGGTGTGGATGGCTTCACGCACCGGGTCATTGCCACGGAAGCTGAAGCTCACGTTGCTGACCCCGCCACTGACCTTGGCACCTGGCAGGTTCTTCTTGATCCACTCCGTGGCTTCAATGAAGTCGACTGCGTAATGGTTGTGCTCTTCAATCCCCGTGGCAATGGCGAAGATGTTGGGATCAAAAATGATGTCTTCGGGCGGAAAGCCCACTTCGTCCACCAGAATTCGGTAGGCGCGCTCGCAGATTTCGATCTTGCGTTGAAAGGTATCTGCCTGACCCTGCTCATCAAAGGCCATCACGACGGCCGCGGCACCGTAACGCCGCACCAGCCGAGCCTGTTGCTTGAACTGCTCAACCCCTTCCTTCATGCTGATGGAGTTGACGATACCCTTGCCCTGCAGGCAGCGCAGGCCAGCTTCGATGACGCTCCATTTGCTGGAATCGACCATGACTGGCACCCTGGCGATATCGGGCTCGCTGGCCATGAGGTTGAGGAATTTAACCATGGCGGCCTGGCTATCGAGCATGGCCTCGTCCATGTTGACATCGATCACCTGGGCGCCGTTTTCCACCTGTTGGCGGGCCACAGCCAGCGCTTCCTCAAACTGGCCGTTCAAGATCATGCGCGCGAAAGCCTTGGAGCCTGTGACGTTGGTGCGCTCTCCGATGTTGACGAAAAGGGTGCCCTCACCAATGCTGACCGGCTCCAGGCCGGAAAGCTTCATGGGCGGAAGGGGAAGTTTGTCTTGGGTAACGGTCATCATGGGCTCACCTGCGCGCGGCAATCAGGTGAGCGTCGTTACCGTGCTACTTAAAAGCCTCCAAGCCTGACAGCCAGTGGCCGCTGCAACGCTCCTTGGGGCAAGGCGAGGATTTTAAGGCAACAGGCAGCCTTCAACATATCAGGGGCATGGAGCGCTCTGAAAGTCGCCCCCAGGAGCTCCCGAGTTCCACCAACAAATTGAATGTTGCCAGCCTCAACGCTAAGCGGGCGCGGCTGCAAGGCCCGCAGGACCGGAGGGGCCAGTGGAACCGTTCGCGCCAGTTTTATCTTCCGAGTCCGCAGGAACAAACTCCTCTGCCTCATGCAGGGCCCACACACCACCCCCCTTGAGTTCCAGCACGTGCGTGTGGTAGTTGAGGACGGCACTTCGGTGCGCAATGCTAAGCAGGGTGGCTTTCATGGCCAGCAATCGCTGGTAGAGCCGCGCCTCGTTGGCCGTATCAAGTGCGCTGGTGGCTTCGTCAAGAATGACAAAGCGCGGCTTGGTAATCAGAACCCGTGCAAACGCCAGGCGCTGTTGCTCGCCCAGGGAGAGTGTTTTGGCCCAGTCGACTTCCATGTCCAGACCACCACTGCGCTCGCACAGCTCCGGCAAGTTGACATCCGCCAGGGCCTGCATCAGGGTTTCATCATCCACATCACGCCCAAGGTCAGGGTAGAGCAACTGGCTGCGCAAGCTGCCGACCTGCATATACGGACGCTGGGGCAGGAACATGCTCTCGGCCACCGGCGGACGTTCGATATCACCGCTACCTGCCCGCCAAAGCCCCGCAATGGCGCGCAGCAAGGAGCTCTTGCCGCTCCCGCTCTCTCCCACGATCAGCAGGCTATCCCCTTTTTGCAGCGTGAAACTCAGATCGTGCACCAGCTCTCGTTTGAGGTCGGGCGTGTGCAAGGTGACATTTCGCAAACTCAGTTCGGGCGCTTCACTGGTCTGAATGACCTGCCGCTTGCGCCTGGGCAGGGGCGCGTCTTCCTGCGCGGCGTGGGCCGCTGCTCCCGGCTCATCGGCTTGGGGAGGAAGCGCCCGCATCAGTCCATGAATGCGCTCTATCCCGGCCGTGAAGCGGGAAAGCCCCTCAAAGTTGTCGATGATGAGCGAAACTGCCCCGAGCACGGCCAAAAATGCACCTGCCGCCTTAATGGCCTGCCCCACCTCCAGATGACCTGAAAGAACCAGATTGGCGATCAGAATATTGGGCAACAAGATAGCGATCTGGTTGTAGGCTTGCTGAAAAAAGTTCAGATTGAGTTGCTGGCGCAATAGACGCTTGTAGTTGCGCAGCGCACCTGCAAACCTGCCTTTGATCTGTTTCAGCTCAGCTTCCTCACCCCGATAGAAGGCGATGGATTCCGCGTTTTCACGCACACGCACCAGACTGAATCGAAAATCAGCCTCTCGTTTGAGCTGAAAGAAATTCAAGCGCATCAAGGGGGCGCCAAAGACCTTCACGGTCAGCCAGGTGCCAAGGGCGGTGTAACCTACCAGCACGTACACCAGCAGGTGGGAAATGCTCCACAACACCCAGCTGAAGGCAACCAGCTGCATCATGGATCCCAGTCCAATCAACAAAAAGTACAGAGATCGCTGCGTAAAGGTGTTGACGTCTTCTGCAATCCGCTGATCCGGGTTGTCTACCGCGGTATCTGCCGTCAGCTCATAGAAGCGCTGGTTGTGAAGGTAGCGACCCAGCAGACGATGCGAAAGCCAACGCCGCCAGTGGTTGCCCAGCGTATCGCGCACAAAGTAGTACAGCGAGCGTGTAGGTACAAAAACCGCGACGACCACCAGGCAGTAGATGATGGCGTTCCAGAAGCGATCTTCTTCCCGAGCCGCCAGCGCGGAAGTCATTTCACCCGCCTGATCGTTCAGCAGAACGGCAATCTGCGTTTCCGCCAGAAGCATGCCGCACAGCACGATAAGGTAAGTCCAGGCCTTGCGTTTCTCGTCTTCTTTCCAGTAGGGAGTGGCAATGGCCCAGAAACGGCGCCAGACTTCTGGCGAGAAGAAGTCGAAATTCGGGCGCTGGCGCTCCGCCCCTGGTGGCACCGACCCGGCTTGCACCGGTGCGGCCAAATTCTGGGGAGAAGCGTCTGGATTGTGCTCTCGGCGGCTCATGGAATCATGGGCCCCGTGGGCCAAAAAAAACTAAGAACGTTCTGTCTTGAACGAATGCTGAGGCTGAGAGCTAAGAGCGGGAATCAGTGGAGTGCTGCTCTCCTTGTAATCCGTTTCCGATGAATCTGCGATCTTGGACCCGCTCCAGCAGATCCGATCAAAGCGCTTCATCCGACGGCACGCTCAAGTTGAGCTTTGTTCATCAACGACCTGCCCTTAACACCCTTGGCTTTGGCTTCGGCGTAAAGCTGATCGCGCGTGCGCCCTCCTGCGCCCTTATGGGAGCGCAGGCCACCTCTGCGTGAAGAAGAGATATCGTTCAAGGACGTCGGGCTGGCTTCTTTGGATTCCCCTGCGCGGGCCCGCTCCTTGTTGACTGTGCGCGCCGCTATCTCTTCCGCGAGTGATTCGCTCTTGCCACTTCGCTTCAAGCCATTCTTGATGTGCTTGTACTGTCGCTCGCGCTTGGCGCTCCATGCACCTTCAGGCATGATTTTTTCCTTGAGAACAGACAAGCAGTCATGTTCTCTCCTGCAGTGCGCTGAGTAAGTCAGAGAACGCCGATAGCTGCGTCGGCGCAGGCCGACTACACGCTTATCCGACCAGATTCACTTCCCACTTTTGCGCCCGAAGCTGGCTGATGATGTCCTTGACATGCTCGTGCCCTCGCGTTTGCAGCACCATTTCAATTTCCACGCTCTGGGCAGACAGCGCAGTGAAGGCGCGCTGATGATGCACTTCGTCGATATTCGCACCGGCGTCGGCCACCAGCGCCGTGATGCGCGCCAGCATGCCCGGCACGTCTCGGGCGCTCACGACAATCCGCGCCAATCTTCCTGAGCGCACCATGCCTCGGCCAATGATGGAGGCCAGCAACAGAGGGTCAATATTGCCGCCGGAGAGCACCATGCCGACTTTCTTGCCCGCAAAGCGATCCCGGTATTTGAGCAATGCGGCCAGCGCCGCCGCGCCCGCCCCCTCCACCAGGGTTTTTTCGATTTCCAGCAACATGACGATGGCTTGCTCAATATCGCCTTCATCCACCAGAAGCAGCTCATCAACCCGCTCTTGAATGACTTCCACGCACAGCGCGCCTGGCGCACCGACAGCAATGCCTTCTGCAATCGTGCTGGCGCCCTGTTCGTACGCCTTCTCTTTGATGAGGTTGAACATGGCCGGAAAGCGTTGAACCTGCACGCCGACCACTTCAATACCTGGCTTGATGGCCTTGGCTGCCGTTGCGATGCCCGAAATCAGCCCGCCCCCGCCTACAGGCACGATCAGGACCTCCAGCTCAGGCTGATCACGCAGCATTTCCAGACCCAGGGTGCCCTGCCCCGCCATGACAGCCTGGTCATCATAGGGATGCACAAAGGTCAGGCCTTCCGTCTTGGCCAACGCCAGCGCATGCGCGCGGGCAGCTTCCAGGGTGTCACCATGCAGCACCACTTCGGCGCCAAAGCCACGTGTGCGAGACACCTTCACGCCGGGAGTGAAGCGCGGCATGACGATCACGGCGCGAAGGCCTAGCCGCTGTGCATGGTAGGCCACACCTTGCGCGTGGTTGCCGGCGCTCATGGCAATCACGCCTGGACGGGAGCCTCCGGCAGTCAGTTCCGCCAGCTTGTTGCAGGCGCCCCGCTCCTTGAAGGAAGCCGTGAACTGAAGGTTTTCGAATTTCAGGAAGACGTCTGCGCCCGTGATCTGGGACAAGGTTCGCGATTCAACACAGGGTGTGTCGAGTACCTGGCCCTGCAGCCGGGCCGCAGCGTTTTGAATGTCTTGGAACGAAAGCATGCACCATTGTGACCAACTTTGTCGGCCAGCAGCAAGGCTGAGGCCTCTCATGGCAAGGACTGCGATAAGCTGCTCCAATGACCGCCCCCATTCTTTATGGCCCTGACCGCCCTGATCTGCTGCGCCCGGAAATACTGGCAGACATCTTTGAGGCCACGGCAGCTCGGGTGCCCGATAAAGCGGCCCTGATTTTTGGTAGCCGGCGGCTGAACTACGGTGAGCTGGACCAGGCGGCCGATCGCGCGGCCCACCGCCTGATGGAAGCCGGCGTGCTGCCAGGGCAGATGGTGGGCCTGTGGCACCCACGCGGGATAGAGCTGCTGGTCTTGCAACTGGCCATCGCCAAGACAGGCGCCGCCTGGTTGCCGTTTGATGCAGACGTTCCCACCGATCGCATGGCCGTTTGTCTGGAAGACGCCCGAGCGGTAGCCCTGCTCATAGACGAGCAACATGGTCAGGCAGCGCGCTCCCAGCCTGATATCTCGGCCCGGCTGTTCACCGCCCATGAACTGCTGGCGCCACTGCCCGCAGGCACACGGATGCGGCGGCGGGAAGGAGCGCTGGCGGAGCACACGGCCTACGTCATCTACACCAGCGGATCGACCGGCAAGCCCAAGGGGATTGCCATTACGCAAGGCAGCATCTGCCACTTTCTACGCAGCGAAAACGCAAGGCTGAAAGTACGTGAAGACGACAAGGTCTACCAAGGCTTCTCGGTTGCCTTTGACATGAGTTTCGAGGAAATCTGGATCAGCTACCTCGTCGGTGCGACCTTGTGGATTGCGCCGAAAGAGATGGCAGGCGACCCGGAAGCGCTGCCGCGCGGCTTGATAGAAAACGATGTGACGGTGCTCCACGCGGTGCCGACCCTGTTGGCCCTGTTTGCGCAGGACGTACCCGGCCTTCGCATCATCAACCTGGGCGGAGAAATGTGTCCCCAGGCCCTGGTGGACCGCTGGGCACACGGACGACAGCTCTTCAACACCTATGGGCCCACCGAGGCTACGGTCTCTGCCAGCCTGGCCGAGCTCAAGGCCGGTGAGCCCGTGACCATTGGTGAAGCTTTGCCCAACTATGGCCTGCTGGTCATCGAGGTGATTGACCCGGACAGCATCGTCAACGGGCAGGTACCTCCTTTGAAGATACTGCCTTTCGGAGAGACGGGTGAGCTGTGCATCACAGGCCCGGGCGTGGCAGCGGGTTATCTGGGCCGGCCTGAGCTGACCGCCGAGAAGTTCCTGCCCAACCCCTGGGCAAGAAATGAACAAGAAGCCCGCCTGTACCGCACCGGAGATCTGGCGCGCGTGGAGACACATGCCCATGGTCAGTCACAAATGCAATGCCTGGGCAGGGCCGACGATCAGGTGAAGATTCGCGGTTTTCGCGTCGAGCTGGGTGAAATTGAGGCGGTGCTGGCGGAACAGCCCGGCGTGGGCACCACCGCCGTCCTGCTGCGAAAAGAAGAAGATATCGATCAGCTCATCGCGTTCTACGTGCCATCTGGCCAGGTGCAGCCCCAGGCGCAGGCGCTGCGGTCCGCCTTGGCTGAGAAGCTGCCAGCCTACATGGTTCCAGCGCGGTTTGAAGCCCTGCCCGCCATGCCTCGCCTGCCCTCCGGCAAGATCGACCGCAAGGCTCTGAAGGCCCTGCCGCTGGCACCTGCGGCCCCGGTTGAAGGCAGTGACACCCCGCAAACCGAGGCTGAGCAAGCACTCTTTGGCGCTCTGGAAAAGCTCTTTCCTGGCCACCCCATCCGGCGTGAACTGGATTTTTTCAACGACCTGGGTGGCCATTCGCTGCTGGCAGCGCGCCTGATTTCCTCGTTGCGGCAGGACCGGCGGTTCGCTCAGGCTGCCGTCACCGATATCTACCAAACCCGCAAAATTGGCCTGATGGCCGAGGCACTGCAAGCCGCCATGTCGGCGGGCGAGTCTACGCAAGCCGAGCGCCCATTCCTGCTCCATTCACCCTGGCGGCGCTGGCGCTGCGGCATGGCCCAGGCCGTCGCCATTCCGTTTCTGGTGCTGCTCAAGATGGCGCAGTGGCTGGCACCTTTTTTTGCCTACCACTTCTATACGGGGGACCCCGCCGATTCAATCGCCCGCGCGGTCGCGATGTCGCTGGTGGCGTTCTTGCTTGCCACCGTGGCGGAGTTTGTTGTCGCCTGGGCGGGCAAGTGGCTGATCGCGGGGCGACTCCAACCTGGCAGCTACCCACTCTGGGGCTTGACCTACTACCGCTGGTGGCTGGCCGACCGCCTGATGGAAGCCGTGCCGGTGTACATGATCAACGGCTCTTCTCTTTATGTCGGGTGGCTGCGGGCGCTGGGAGCCAAGATTGGTCGAGACATCAATCTGGGCGCCATGACCTTGCGCGCCCCTGAGTTGCTGCGCATCGGGGACGGCAGCAGCATAGGCAACGCGGTGAACCTTGAAAACGCCCGAGTGGAGGGCGGTTACCTGCACCTGGGTCCCATCACCATCGGGCACCAGGCCTGCATAGGCTCCTATGTGGTCATTGAGGGCCACACCCATGTTGGTGACTACGGCCACCTGGAAGGCCAGGCGGCATTGCGCAGCGGACAATCCGTGCCAGACCGCAAGGTCTGGGCCGGATCACCTGCGCGCGAACGGAGCGATTTCGATCCTGCCAGCCTGCCGGCCCGCCCACCGGTATCTGGCGGGCGGCAGGTATTCGAGACCATCTTTTTCGCCGTCGGGTCACTGGCGATGGCGGTCCTGTTCTTTATGCCGGTGTTTCCGACCTTCATGTTGATCGATCTGCTGGACATCGAGCAGATATCTGTGCGCCCCCTCCTGGACGCCGGCACCATCACCGCCTTGCAGGCATTCCTGTTGCGCTTTTTGAAATTCTTCCTGCTGGCATTGCCCGCCAGCGTGGTGATGATCGTGCTCACCGCCCTCGTGGCCGCGCTGATCCGGTACGTATTCCTGCCCCGCATGAAAGCGGGGTCCTGGCCCATTCACAGCAACCGGTACCTGGGCAAGTGGCTGGTCAATCAGATTCAGGAAGGCAGCCTGGCGACGCTGCACGGTATCTACGCCACCATTTACTCTGCCTGGTGGTATCGCCTCCTGGGCGCCAAGGTCGGCAAGGAAACCGAATTGTCCACAGCACTTGGCGTGGTGCCCGACATGCTGACCCTGGGTGACGAATGTTTCATAGCAGACGCGGTGATGCTGGGCGACGAGCACATCGACGGCGGCTGGATGACGGTACAACCGACCGTCGTCTCACGGCGCAGTTTCGTAGGCAACGGCGCCTACGTGCCAGATGGCACCACCGTCCCTGAAAACGTGCTGATTGGTGTCATGAGTGCTGTCCCGCGTAACGCCACCATGAAGGACGGTGACACCTGGCTGGGCTCGCCGCCCATGCTGCTGCCTGCGCGCGAAGTCGCCGCGGGGTTTCCGGAACACCTGACGTTTGCCCCCTCACCCTGGCGCCGGGTAGCACGCGGTCTGGTAGAAGCTTTCCGCATTGCCGCGCCCCATGCACTGGTGATTGCTGCCGGCTATGCGATGGTGCTGGACGCCATGCCTTTGGCTGAACAAGGCCGCTGGAGTGCCGTGGCGCTGGAGCTTTGCGTAGGTGGTGTGGTGTTTGGCTTTGCCACCTTCCTGTTTGTGGCCCTTTTCAAATGGCTGCTACTGGGCCGCTATCGGAAACGCTCCGTGCCCATGTGGACCCCCTTTGTCTGGCTGACGGAAGCTGCCACCAATATGTACGAAGGTATTGCGGTGCCCTGGTTTTTGCGCTATTTGCGCGGCACGCCCTGGCTGTCAGACGCGCTCAACCTGATGGGTTGCAAGATCGGCCGCGGTGTCTACATGGACACCACCGACATCACCGAGTTCGACTGCGTGAGCATTGGTGATCACAGCGAACTGAATGCCCTGTGCTGCCCGCAGACCCACTTGTTCGAAGACCGTGTGATGAAAGTCGACGACGTGGTCATCGGCAGCCGGGTCACGCTGGGCCCCCGCTGCACTGTGCTCTATGGGGCCCGCGTGGGAGACGGCGCGCAATTGGGGCCGCTGACGCTTGTGATGAAGGGCGAAAGCATTCCGGCTGGCACTCGCTGGCACGGGTCGCCCGCAGCGCCTTGGCGAAACTAAGGCGAGTCAACGCTTCTTTTTTTACGTCAGTCGGGACTATTCAGCGCGGTTGACAGCCGCTGCGCAGCATAAATGACCTGTGCTTCGACGTTGGCACGAGGTATGGTTCCAAAACGCTCCCTCATGCCAAAAATCGCTATCGCATAAACCACATGGGTACGCGGATCGACGACTGCTGTCGCGTAGCTGAGAATGTCCGGATCAAATTCGTTCTCACAGATGGCGATGCGGCGTTCCCGCACCTCGGCAATCTCTGCGCGGATACTGGCTTCATCGATCTGCGTGTGGGGGGTAAAAGCGTGCCGAGGCAGCGCCAAATAGCCGTCAATGAACTCATCGCTTTGAGATGCCAGCAGTATCTTGCCTGATGCCGCTGCATACAGCGGCATGCCGCGTCCCGGCTGCGCGTAGGCTTTTCCAACTGCAGTCGGTGTACAGGTCGTCATGATTTCCACATTGTGGTCATTCAGGCGTGCGAGGAATGCAGTTTCACCGAATCGGTCTGCCAGCTCAGTCAGGATGGCAACCGCCGGCTGAACAATGTCTGCTCCGTTGGTGAGCAATGAAGTAATTCGCCACAGGGCCTCTCCAGGCACGAACGTTTTGTTCTCGGTCTTTCGAACGATCTGGCAGCCGACGAGCGTCGCCAATTGGCGGTGCGCGGTCGTCACGACCAAGCCACTCTCCCGCGCGATCTCGGATAAAGTCAGCCCATCGGGGTGCAAGGCAAGCACTTCTAAAAGTCGAAACGCCCGTCCGATCGGGCTATCGTCATACGCCATTGCAGCCGTGTTCATATTCTCACGCTTCATGTGCCTCCAGCTTGCCCCGCTTCTGTTGGGCTACCAAACTCAAACATTGGCGTGCCAGACTTTAGCTGCAATCCTCCAACTTCCTTCTACCTTGAGCAAAGTGAGCTCGTTAATGTAGTGGCCGGGCAGGTAGCAGTCTTTCACTCGGGCATGAGCAAGCGTGGGCGCAGATACAGTCAGTGACAAAATCTCGTCCTCGCGCGCGTCGCCCCGCGAACGTGGGGAAGGACGACCCCCCACGCGTTTGAGATACGCATCGTAGTCTAGCGTCATGACGCCCTCGTCCACAGCAGTAAAAAGACGACAGGCGGAATGAAAAACTCTCCCGAATTTTTCGACGTCGCCGTCGTAAAGGGCGTCAAAGTAGTCTTGAATGACGGCGCGTACAGCGGAGGTTTGATCAGACATCTGAAATGTTCCTAGGGTGTGTTGATGGTTGGTTTAAAAGTTAGAACGGTGAGGCTCATTGAGCTTGCTGGGCATAGACAAGATCTGCTGCCTCTAGCGCGTGATCAAGGCCCTGAAAGAGCAACTCCAGTTCGGAGTCAGAAATGATGAGCGCTGGTGCAATGAAAAGCGAGGTCTCCTCACCCGATGTTCCAAGCACGACACCCGCTTCAAGAGCAGCTTTCACTGCGAATGACGCGATCGGTACTTGAGCGGTAGCGGCTTTCCAGTTTTTCCAGTGGCTGCCATGAAATTCGACCGTCCAGTGCAGCCCCCGGCCGTCCACGCGGGCAACCGAGGGATGCCGTTCACCCAGTTGAATCAGGCGCGCCGCGATTCGCGGCTCCAGCGCAGCGACACGTTCGAGCAACTGATCGCGCACGATCGTTCTCAGATAAGCGCTCACACCCTCCATGGCAGTGGGGTGACCACGGAAGGTGGAGTAGTTTTGCCAGGCGGCACCCTTCAACTCAGAGCAAAGCTCCTTTGAAAGAACTACTGCGCCAATAGGCCCGATTCCACCCGCCAGCCCTTTGCCCATGGTCACCATATCGGGCCGGCTTTCGCCTCCTTGAAATGCAAACCAACGTCCGGAGCGACCTGCGCCCGTGACCACTTCGTCGGCTATCCACAATGCGCCAGCTCGCTTAGCTGCACGGGCTACACGATCTTGGTAGGCGGCATGGTGGTAGATCCCTCCCTGCGTGTAATCAATGATGACGGCGGCCGCTCCCTCCAGAGAAGTCGCCATGGCGCCCTCATCCATCTGTGCCAGATCAGCAACGCGTTCACCATAACGTGACGCAGTCGGCGCGGAAAGTACACGGACCTCGTCAATTGACGGTGCGGGCATGACGCGTCCATCCGCCCGGGATAGTCCGCCATGCCATTGAGGCTGTGTCGTCACCGCACGTGAAAGGCCGGTCAGGCCATGGTAAGCACGTTCCCTGGTCGCAATCGGTGTACGTCCAGTCAGCACTTGGCAAAGTGACAAAGCCATGTCGTTGGTCTCAGACCCCGACAGCCCAAAGCGTACCGCTCCCACCCAGGAACGTTCACTACCGTAAGAGATTTCCAGAAGATCTTGCGCCGCCTGTTCGCGGCCCTTCCACGCCCAGCCCTCTGAAACAGTTGGATGCGAGGCGGCGCGTTCCATAGCTTCCACGATGGCTGGATGGCGGTGCCCTAATGCAGCGGCTGTGTTCGATCCGTCAAGTACTTTCCGGCCGTTTGACAAGGTGTACCAGCACCCCTCTCCACCCGTCACAAAGATGGGATCAGAGTCATTGGTAGTAAGCGTAGTGACTAGAAGACTCGACATCGCGTGGGATTCCAATCCAATCGAAAAATGGAAATGAGACCGGAAGGTGTCTGAGTGGGGACTTGAAAAACCGATTTTTTCGGTCCCAGACAACTTCCGAGTTGCGAAAAATCATAGTTTAGTTCATTATTAGGAAACCATCACATCACTTACGAAATCTTATTCCGTTTTTCGGAAAACGTACGTTACTATGAATGCACCTTTGCAATCGCAAACCGGTTGGCGCCTTGGCATTGACATCGGCGGAACCTTCACAGACGTGGTCGCCGTGTCGCCCGAAGGAACGCAGCACCGTTCGGCAAAAGTACCGTCAAAGCCAAACCTGCCGATCGAAGCCATCACTGAGTCCATCGCTGCCGTCGGGCTCGATTGGGAACAGGTGCAGGAAATCGTGCATGGAACGACCATCGTCACCAACGACATCGTCGAGAACAAATTCCGACCCTGCGCGATCGTCACGACCAAAGGCTACGGAGACACTATTGAAGTTGGCCGACTCTCGCGGCGCCACCTCTACCGTCTAGACCTCGAGCCCAAAGCGCGCCCCCTGGTGCCGCGCGAGTTGCGCTTTGAGGTCGATGAACGAGTGCTCTCCGATGCATCCGTTCAAACCCACCTCACCGATGCGCAGATCGAGCACGTCGTTGCCGAACTCAAGGCCAGCGGTGTCGATACGGTTGCCGTGTGCCTCATCCATGCGTTTCGCAACCCAGTTCACGAGATCGCTCTAGGCGCCAAGTTGCGAACTGCCTTCCCATATGTATCGCTAAGCCATGAGATCTCGCCAGAAATAAGGGAGTTCGAGCGGATGTCGACGACGGTCCTCAACGCGATGATGTTGGCAAAGATCAAAAGTCATCTTGGCAAGATCGATGAACGAAAACCTGCAGAGAGCCGCATCTTCTTGATGCACTCGGCCTCAGGCATGGCAACGCCCGACCTCATTAGCGAGAGGCCGTTAATGTTGGCCATGTCGGGGCCAGCCGCAGGAGTAGCAGCCACTTGCCAGGTAGCGCGTAATTTGGGTATCCGCAACGCCCTCACGTTTGACATGGGTGGCACGACAACTGATGTTTGCCTCATCGTTGACGGCCGGGCTGATATCGCCGCGAACCGGGAGCTGGGAGGACAAAAAATTCGACTCCCCATGGTGGCAGTCGACTCCATCGGTGCTGGTGGCGGCTCCATCGCGCGCTTGGTCTCCGGAGCGCTCGAAGTTGGACCTCAATCAGCAGGGTCATCGCCTGGGCCAGCTTGCTATGGAAAAGGTGGCCTCCTGCCCACTGTGGCGGACAGCGATGTGTTGTTAGGCTATCTGAGCCCCACTCGCACGCTGGGCGGCTCCGTCCGCATTGCACCAGCCAAAGCAGAGCAAGCCATCGCCGAACTCGCAAGCGCATTGGACTTCAGCACCGTCAACGCCGCCCTGGGCATCGCCCGTGTCGTGCATTCGACCATGGCTCGTTGTCTGCGCCGAGCCACGGTCGAGCGCGGCGTCGACATTCGAGACTTTGATTTGGTTGCATTTGGAGGCGCCGGCCCCATGCACGCCGCGGAAGTGGCGCGATTGTGCGGCATTCGGAAAATAGTCGTCCCCATGTTCTCGTCTGGCTTCTCCGCATTGGGATGTGTAGATGCCACGATGAATTTCTCACGTCAATTCACAGTGGACATGCGCTCCGCCGAATGGGATGGCGATCGACTGTCCACCGTGCTCGCTGCAGAGGCCGAAGCGCTAGCCCAGCCGCTTGTGAAGGCGGGCTATCCACGTGCAGACCTGCTCATCTCGCGCACTGCCGGGATCAGGTATTCAGGCCAGTCCTCCGAAATATCCATACTTGACGCCGCGCTGGACGATGCCACGGCCCTTGGTCGGCAGTTCACTCAGGCCCACGAGCAGTTCTATGGCTATTCGACCGAAGAGCCTTGGGAGCTTGTCACTGTGCGCACGGAAGTTTCGGCTCCGGCACGCAACTTGCATGCCTCTACACAACATCCGTCCCGAGCAGATGCTGACGCAGCGACGTTTCGCCGCGTGATATTCGAGAACGGCACCCAGGCGGACACACCTGTGCTGAATCGATCCGAGTTACGAACGAACGAGCGATTGCAAGGACCCTTGGTCATTGAAGATGAGTGGTCGACAGTGATCGTGCCGCCACAAGACAGCTTGTGGGCCGACCAGCATGGGAACCTGCATATTGAAGTGGATTTGGCGCAATGAAAATCGATCCTGTATCTCTTGAAGTTATCCGAAACGGCCTGACGGCTATCGCTGAAGAAATGTCGAGTGTCGTGATGCGCGCAGCGCGTTCGCCGCTGCTTCGCGAGGCAGGGGACCATTCCTCTGCTCTAACCGATTCGCACGGCTACCTCGTTGCTCAGGGCAAGGACGTTCCCGTCCATTTGGGGGTCTTGTCTTTCACTGTCAAAGAGTTCCTGAAGCACGTCGGGCTAGATGCACTGCGGCCCGGAGATGTGTGGATTCTTAACCTGCCGGAAATCGGCGGCAATCATCTTCCGGACGTCAAACTTATTCGCCCGGTGTTCGACGACACAGAACTGTATGCGTTCGCGGTCTCGCTGGCTCACTGGGCGGACATCGGTGGAGCCGCCCCTGGCAGCTACTACGCGGCTGCAACTGATAGCTGGCAGGAAGGCCTGCGCATCCCCCCTGTTCGTCTGGTGTCTGGTGACGCCATAGACGAAGAAAAAATGCTTTTCATCATGAGTAACGTGCGCGGCGCCGAAGAGCGCAGAGGTGACGTACTTGCACAGATCTCTGCAACGACGGTCGCGGCTCGAAGGCTGGGCGAGTTGGTCAAAGCCCACGGGACACCGTTTCTGAAAGCATCGTTCAACGCCATCCACGATCGTGCCGAACGCCAAATGCGAGACGCCATACGCGCAGTGCCCAACGGGGTGTACCAAGGCGAGGACTATCTTGACGACGATGGGCACGCAGGTGATCCCGTACCCGTGCGCGTGTCAATCACTATCGAAGACGAAACCGCCATATTCGACTTTTCGGAGTCTGGCGACGCGGTTCCCGGGCCTCTCAACACGACCCCCGTGATTGCTAGCGCGGGTGTTTTCTATGTCATGAAATCCCTCTTCGGCGCGGATATTCAACCATCAGCTGGCTGCTATCGCCCTATTCAAGTCATTACCCGCCCGGGCTCATTGTTTCAGCCCGAGCAGATGCTTCCGGTGGTGGGCGGCAACCATGAAACGAGCCAACGTGTTTGTGATGCTGTGTTCCGTGCCTTCGAGCCCATTGCTGCGCCGCTGCTCACAGCAGGTGGACCTACGACGGCTGGCCTTCTGATATTCAGCGCAAAAAAGGCTGACGGGTCATGGGCGACATTCTACGAAGTGCACGGAGGTGGAGAAGGTGCGCGGGCTGACCGCGATGGCATGTCCGCCATTCGCTGTCATCTCGCGAACGTCATGAATACCCCAGCCGAGGTCGTCGAAAGCGAATATCCATTTCTGATCGAAGTCCAGGGCATCCGGCGCGGCTCAGGAGGCCGAGGCCAATTTCGCGGTGGGGATGGGTTGCTGCGGCACTATCGCATGTTGCAGGACCAGGTGTCGCTGACCACCATGTATGAGCGAGCCGTCATACCGCCCTACGGCTTGCAAGGAGGTGAGCCAGGGGCAACATTCCGAGTCACGCTTGAGCGAGCGAACGGATCGATTGAGCCTCTACGCGGCAAACAGAATGTCATCGTCAATCGTGGGGATCTTGTGAAAGTCGAGACCTGTGGAGGCGGTGGTTACGGGCAGGCTACTGCATAGCATCGACATCGAGCATCAACAAGTGAAGGGAAAATTGTGAAAAAACGCGAATTTCTGCAATTGGGCGCACAAGCCGGTGCAGCCTTGACCGGGCTTTGGTTGTCTAATGCGAGCGCCCAAACGGCGACGCCTTCCGTCTTGCGCGTGTTGCTGGAAGATGGCGCCAATACGCTGGATCCGGCTGGCACTGGCTACAACCAGTCGTCCATTAACCTCACTTGGAATTTATACGACCGGTTGGTGACATACGGAACCAAGCCAGTTGAAGGCGTGCCTGGCGCCATGATTTATGACTATGACAAGATTGTGGGTCAGGCTGCAGAACGGTATGAAGTTGCACCGGACGGGCGTCAGTTCACCTTTCACATGCGTCGCGGAGCCAAGTTTCACGACGGCACCCCAGTCACAGCACACGACGCGAAATGGTCGCTGGACCGCGTGATTTCAGTCACCACCGGTAAAGCACAAATGGCCACCGGATCGCTGACCGACCCTTCACAATTTGAGGTGATCGACGACATGACCCTGCGCGTGACTGTGCCGCAGGCAGACCGATTCACCTTGCCTAACCTCTGTGTCCTGTTTCCTGCCATTCTGAACTCCAAGGTCTGCAAAGCTAATGCCACTGCCAGCGATCCCTGGGCTGAAAACTGGTTGAAAACCAACGCTGCCGGCGGCGGGCCATTCAAGCTTGTGCGATTCGCATCCGATCAAGGCTTCATGCTCGAGCGCAATGAGGGTTGGACCAACGGAGCAAAGCCCGGTTATGCCAGGGTGGCAGCGCAAGTGGTTCCTGTAGCAGCATCGCGCCGCGCCGCAGCTGAACGGGGTGAAGCTGACATCATTCGCGGTTTGAGTGGGCGCGACATTGAAGACCTCAAGGGCCGCGAGAAGATCCGCTTGCTTGGAATTCCTAATCCCGGTGCTGCGACCTTCATCGCCCTCAACACGCAAATGGCACCGTTTGATAACAAGAAGGTACGTCAGGCGATTGCCCATGCTGTTCCCTATCAAGAGATCTTCGATAAGGTGTTCTACCGTCGCGGGGCGCCAATGTTTGGCGGGAAAACCGACGCGGCTCAGCTCGTGTTTCCACAAGCTCTGCCTTACACATACAACCTGGAGAAAGCGCGCGCGCTGCTAGCCGAGGCGGGCATGGCCAGTGGATTTTCGACGACCTTCGTGATTGATAGCTCGCTCGCCAAAATCGCCGAACCCACCGCCATATTGTTACAAGAGTCCTTGGGAAAGATTGGCGTCAAATTGAAGATTGAGACGTTGCCTTCTGGACAAATGGCAACGGCTCAGGCGGAGCACAGAATTCCAATCAATATGGCAACAGGAACGGCCTGGTTGCGCAACCCGGACTATTACTTTCGAGTCTATTATTCTTCGCCCACGCGCTGGAACTACGGGAATTTCAAGAACGAGGAAATGAACCGGCTGACGAGCGAGACTCGGTATGAGACCAACGGTTCGGTCTACAACACCAAAGTCAAGCGAATGATCGAAATCGCGCGTGACGAGGTCCCGTTGATTCTGATGTGGTCCGCTTTCCAGGACACCATTGTCTCGCCCAGTTTGCGCGGCTATACCTATATGTTCCACGGACAGCTTGAGCTGCGACACCTCAGCAGAGCCTGACAGGCAGCAACTAACCGACTCAATTTCCTGCATGTCAAGCAAGACTCTTGTACTGATCGGGCGCCGTATCACCACGGCCCTACCCATTCTCTTTGGCGTCGTGGTGGTCACTTTCGTTTTGATTCACATTTTGCCGGGGGATCCAGCTGCGATGTACGCCTCTGGGCCGAATGCGGGCCCAGACGAAATTGCAGCCGTGCGCACCGCATTGGGACTGGATAAATCGTTGATCGAACAGTTCTGGATTTACCTCCAGCATCTCGCACGATTGGATCTTGGCCGCTCCATGAGCACGGGCCACACCGTGCTTCACGACTTCTCGGAGCGCCTGCCGGCGACCCTTGAATTGGCTGCCTTCGCGTTCACCCTGTCAGTGATCATTGCTTTGCCATTGGGAATTTTGGCTGCGCTTTATCGAGACAGCGTGCTTGATCAGGCCATACGAGCCATTACGTCAGTTTCCGCTGCAATGCCTGGCTTTTTCTTTGGACTCATCCTTATTTTCGTATTCTATTTTTTGCTAGGCGTATCCCCTGATCCGGTCGGACGATTGTCAAGCTGGTCGTTCCCTCCTGAGAGAGTCACTGGCTTTTATCTTGTGGACGCCCTGATGGCTGGCGATTTCGTTTTGATGCGTGAGGCCGTGGCAAAAATGTTGTTGCCTGCAGCGTCAATGGCCATTTTTGCAATAGCGCCGCTCATGCGCATGATGCGAGGGGGAATGATCGACGCGCTCGACAGCGACTATGTGCGCGCGGCTCGTGCGTACGGCTTGGCACCATGGCGCGTCACCCTGCAATATGCGTTGCCCAACGCCATGCTGCCCGTCCTGGCGACGATGGCCATGGTTATTTCAACCATGTTGGGTGCCAATGTCATGATTGAAAAACTTTTTGGCTGGCCGGGGATTGGTGCCTATGGCGTCAACGCACTGGTGGGTCTTGACTATGCGCCGGTGCAGGCGTTTGTCTTGATTGTCGCCGTCATGTTTGTGCTGCTTACGCTGGTGATTGACATTGTGTCGTCACTCATTGACCCCAGATACCAACTCAAGGGGTAGCGCCATGACTCGCCACGCGTTGTTGTACTTTCTCCGGAGGAATGTCACGACGACATTTGCCTTCGTTCTCTTGGGCGTACTTCTGCTTGCGGCAGCTGTCGGTCCGGCTCTGGTACCTTACGACCCACTTGCAACGAACATGGCGAATGTGCTGCAGGCTCCGTCTGCCGCACATTGGTTTGGTACCGACCAACTTGGACGCGACATTTTTTCTCGTGTCATCGTGGCGAGCAGGCTCGACTTTGCAATTGCTATTTCGGCCGTGATGGTTTCGGCGGTGACAGGTGTCTGCGTGGGTGCGTTCAGCGGGTACCTGGGTGGCATCCTCGATTCAGTGCTGTCGCGAGTTGTCGACGTACTGTTGGCATTCCCTCTGTTCGTTGCGGCGATGGCGCTTGTGGCTGTATTCGGAAACTCGGTTCAATCGGTGGTGCTCGCCACGGCCATCATCAATTTTCCATTCTATTTTCGGCTCGCCCGTGCGCAATCCATGTCTCTGCGTACTATCGGATATGTTGAAGCAGCATTGATCAACGGCAACTCAGGCTCGCGTGTCATCCTTGGTTTTATTTTGCCTAATTCTCTGCCGCCCGTGGTCGTACAGATCTCACTCAACCTCGGTTGGGCCATTCTGAATACGGCAAGTCTCGCCTTCATCGGGTTGGGCGTCGGACCTCCTACTCCTGAATGGGGCGTGATGATCCAGGAAGGAGCCGCCTTGATGATCGCTGGCCAGTGGTGGACGGTGGTCTTCCCTGGAGGCGCTTTGGTGCTCGCAGTGTTTTGTTTCTCCCTATTAGGGGATGGCCTGCGCGACATCATCGATCCGCGGCGGCGCAGCTAAAGTGGTGGACTGTATGAGTGAAGACCGAGATCGCATCGATAAATCGGTGCTCGATATCCAGAAGCTTAGCTTGAGTTTCATCACGAGGGCTGGACGCGTTCATGCACTGGACAAGGTAAGCTTGCAAGTGAAACGTGGTGAGTGCGTGGCCCTGATCGGTGAGTCTGGTTCCGGTAAGTCCATCACCGGCATGGCGGTCATGCGACTGCTTGGCACAAACGCCGAGATCTCCGCCGAGCACATGAGCTTGGCTGGCCAAGACATTCTGGGGATGCCGCCAAGTGTGTTGCGCCACTATCGCGGACGGCGCGTCGCCATGATCTTCCAGAACGCGAAAGCTGCCCTGAACCCTATCCGGCGTGTCGGCGATACGCTGGTAGACATTCTGGTCACTCACGCGCCCCATCGCACGACTCGCGCTCAAGCACGCAAAAAAGTGTTGGAAGTCATGGTACAGCTTGGCATTGCTCACGCTGAGGAACGCATGGCCGCCTATCCAGCCGAGCTCTCTGGTGGAATGTGTCAACGCATCATGATCGTAGCGGCACTGGTGTGCGAACCAGAGCTCATCATCGCCGACGAACCCACGTCTGCATTGGATGTCACCACCCAAGTGAAGGTCATGAACTTGCTGATCGAAGCGTGCCGACAACGTCATCTGGCGTGCCTTTTTATTACGCACGATCTTGCATTGGCTGCCGAGCACTGTGACCGAGCGGTCGTCATGCATGCTGGTCAGGTCCTTGAGGTCGGAAGTTCCGAAGAGGTGCTCAGCAACCCTGCCCATCCCTATACCCGCATGCTTGTGGCCGCTATGCCTTCAGGCAAAAGCAGTCATCACGAGCTGCAGCCCATGCGAGGTGGCTTACCGGATCTGCGTCGCAATGATCTCCCCGCCTGCCGGTTCGCCGAGCGCTGTTCGCGAGCAGAAGACATCTGCCTGCGTGTCGATGCGCCACGCCAAACGGTTGCACCCTTTCACCATGTCAGCTGCCACCATCCCCATGTCTCATGATTTCCTTGAGGTCATCAGTCTGTCGAAGAATTTCGACTTAGGCCGAGGTCAAATACTTAAGGCGGTACAGAACGTCACCTTCAGCGCGGCCAAGGGTAAGGTCATCGGATTGGTGGGCGAGTCTGGTTCTGGCAAATCGACGCTGGTGCGCATGATCGCCCGCTTGATACCGCAAAGCTCCGGGGAGGTGCTACTGGACCGCATCAACATCAGTCCCCTGGTGGGTTCCACTTTTTCCCGCCATCCCGCTCGACGGGACATTCAGATGGTGTTTCAGGATCCCTTGGCTTCACTCAACCCGCGATTTCGCGCTCGGCGCGCTATCGCAGATCCGGTTTTGCGATTGGGAACTGAAGCGGAGAAAGCTCGAGTGGATGAACTCGTTGAGCAAGCCGCCACGCGTACGGGCTTGCCTACTGAACTACTTGACCGTTTTCCGCATGAATTGTCCGGCGGACAACGCGCCAGAGTGGATATCGCACGTGCAATCGTCCTCACCCCCAAGCTCGTCATCCTCGACGAGCCGACGTCCGCGTTAGATGCCTCTCTACAAGCTCACGTCGTACGGACCTTGATGGCGTTGCGTGACGAGCTCGATTTAACCTACATTTTTGTAAGCCACGACCTCAATCTCGTGCGCCTTCTCGCAGACGAGATCATCGTCATGTACCAGGGGCAGGCCGTGGAGCAAGGCGACACCCAGCAGGTGTTCCATGACCCGAGCAACGACTACACCAAAACTCTCTTGGCAGCTTTGCCCCATATGCCCAGTCAGCGTTGGTGACAAGAGCCGCCCTCTATAGCTAGGTGTAGCGAGCGCGATGCCGCCAAATCTTTGGGCTCGATCCGTACGGAACGAAGGCGCGATTCTGGTGTGTGGATATTTGCTGGCACAGGATCGATCATTCTCAGCGCGAACGGCTTCGCATACCTCCATGAAAATGGATATCAAGCCGGTGTGCTGCCCTCAGGCCGGCGGGGCAGCCACTACCCTCAACACAATGGCTTGGCAGTTGGCGATCACGCTGCCGCTAGTGTTCCGGTCAAGGCTCTGGGCAGGCTGGCAAGTTCGGCCAGCCGATATAAGTAGTACTTTCACACTACAATACAGAATTCTCGTGAAGAGTTCTAATGACCTATCTTCTGGACCCCTGCGTTCTACACAACGCGCGGTGCAGAGCGACTGATTTCCAAGGCGAGCGACATCTCGGCATCTGTTGCCAGATGGCTCCACCCCTAGTCCACGCCCTTTGTTGCACTGATCCTGACACTGTCGGGACCAAGCGAAGGCTTTGTCGCGCCACGGAACTGTCAGCGTTTTCAGGACGGTTCCTCACGCACAAACCCTACCGGTTGAGCAGCGGAGATGAAGATAAAAAAATTGGAACGAAATGAGTTCTTTAGTTACTCATCTCCGTGTTCAGCGCATTAGCGACAACGCATTCAAAAAACCAAACTAGTCAGAATCATGAAATTCAAACTTGCTGCCCTTTCCCTGATCTCCGTTCTCATGACCGCCTGCGGTGGCGGTGGCGATGATGGCCCTAAAACACCTGAAGCTCCTCCCGCCGCTGCGAGCGCCAGCCCTGAGGGACGCTGGAGCATGAGAGGAAGTGACGGCGTGGCCAGGGTGATGACCGTGCTTGAGAACGGTGAAGTCTGGAGCAGCTACTCACGCGAAGAAGAAATCGGGCAAGTCCATGGAAGTGCCTCCATCGAAGGCCAAGCATTGACCTTCAAACTGATGGATGTCAACTTTGTCTCACGGTACATCAACGAAGTGAGTTTTACTGGGGCGGTCACACCGCAAGTCAGCTTGCAACTCAAGTCGGGCGAACGAATCACGCATGACATGACCTACGACGTGACCTATGACGAGCCAGCGCAGGTCGAGGCTCTGGCGGGACAGTACGCAGGCGTCGCGCACAGCTACACGTACAAGTCCTCGCCTGCTGACAGTGGCGTGGAAACTGCAGATTCCAGCAAAAGCACGGACGGCATCAGAACAAGCTTCACATTTTCAGATGATGAATCAACCGTCGAGATTTCCGACAAGGGCGAGATCAACCTGACGTCAGAACGCAATTGCTCGGCGTCTGGCACCATTTCGCCGCGCGCGACGGGCAAGAACGTACTCGACGTTGCACTGGTCCTCAAGGGAAGCGCTTGCTCGCTGGCAGACGGCGCGAACCTCAAAGGTATCGCGTCCTATGACGCCGACGGCGGTCAAGTGCGTATTCAAACCATGAATGAGTCCAAAGATCAAGGTCTCAGCTTTACCGCCACCAAGACGAAGTAAGCCTGACCACGGCCCCGGGCAATGGCAGGGCGCGGCGCACTTGATTGCATCGGCATGCCTTTCCCTGGGCTCGGTCTTTTTACGTGCGCCCCGCAAAACTGACGGGCTCGCCGCTATGGCACTCACGAAGCCACAGGATCAAAGAGTGGCCGCCAGCGTCTTCTCAGCCTAGAGCAACCATGTACCTTCTACTAAGCCTTCTCAGTGGCGCAGCCTCATACGCGCTTCATAAGAAGGAACAAGACTCCGCCGCCTGGTTTCTTGAGGCGATCGCCCTGATCACCTTGGTGATTTCTGTAGCGCCTTAGGCAGCACGGCCTCCCCCCTTGCACAGTGTGAATGCGATGAGGTACCCTCTGATCGCACGCCAAGCGCACTCGCACAACCATGCTCTTCCTTATCACCCTTGTAAGCACCGTGGGCGCCTACGAACTCCATAAACGGCGGCACCATGCCATCGCCTTGGTTTTGGACGCCATTTGGGTTGTAGCCTTGGTGATGAGCTTCATGCCGTAGTTCGAGACTTGTTGTGCAGGAGTAGATACCTGACCCCAGCGCATGACCTGAAAAGCGTGGAAAGCTTGGCGTTTGCAGCTCAAGCACAATCCCCGCATGACTGCTCTCTCTCGCCGCCAACTAGTCGGGTTGGTCGCGCTCACGTTCATGTGGGGCCTGAACTGGCCTGTGATGAAATTCTCGCTGCGCGAAATTGGACCGCTCCACTTTCGCGCCATCACCATGTCCCTGGGTGCGCTGGGACTGTGGCTGTTCTTTCGCGCCCAGGGCCTGCGCATGCTGCCGCGTGGCGCGAGTGAGTGGCGGCACGTGGTGGTGCTGGGACTGCCCAACGTGCTGGGCTGGCATGGGCTTTCCATCATTGCGCTCACGCAGTTGCCCGCAGGGAGGGCGGCGATTCTGGGGTTCACCATGCCGGTCTGGACCGTGCTGCTCATGGTTCTTTTCTACCGTGAGCCGCTTAGCAAAAGACTGGGGTTGGCCGTGGCAGCTGTGATTACAGGCATAGCACTGTTGCTGGGTGATGAGTTTGTGCAACTGGGCGGCAGCCCCGCCGGAATCTTGTGGATGCAAGGCGCTGCGTTTTGCTGGGCGCTTGGAACCATATGGATGCGGCGCGCCAAGCTGACGCTGCCACCTGAAGCGCTGGTGGTGTGGATGATGGTGCTCTCATCCGTCGTTCTGGCCGTCATGGCCTGGACTTTGGAGCCAACCCAGAAGTGGAACTTCAGCATACCGATGTGGATCAGCCTGATCTGGGCAATAGCGATCAACTACGGTGCGTCACAGGTGGTGTGGTTTCGCCTGGCGCGCGCACTGCCACCGTCCACGAGCGCCATGAGCATCATGGCGACACCGCTCATTGGCATTCTGAGTGCCCCGTTGATCGTGGGTGAATGGCCGCGCTGGCAAGACCTGGCGGCCATGGTCTGTGTGGTGGTGGCCATTGCTGCTGTGCTACTGAAATGGGACGCCAAGCCGGCTAACCCTTAGACAACTCCCAACGCTGCGCGATCCCGATTGCAGGGCTTATCGCCCCTGCTCAAGGCTCACTCACAGTGGCTGCGTTGCTGCCATGCCAATCGGTCGTGATTTCTCTGGCCATAGCCGCGAAGGCCTGCGCCACGGGACTCAAGACAAAGCTTTGGCGCGATAGCAATCCTATGCTGCGCCATGCTCTGGGTTTTTCTATCGGCCTGACCAGCACCTTGCCCACATTCAAGCTTTCCACCGCCAGGCTGGGAATCACGGCATAGCCTAGTCCTGCGCGCACCAGGGCCACAGCCGTGGTGAGCGAATCAACCTCATAAGACGGCCTGAGATCCTGGCCGGCCTCTGCGGCAGCCTGGTCAGCACGCACACGCACACTGGACTGTGTGGTCACTGATATGTAGTCATGCCCCACAAGCGACCGCCACGTGATGCTGGAACGATCGGTCAGAGGATGATCCAGCGGCAAAAGGGCGACGAGGTGGTCACGCAGCAGGGGCTCGAACTGCAAGGCATCATCTGTTTGAAGTACAAGCCCCAACCCAATTTCCGAGCGACCGGAGCGGACCATCTCTGCGAAGTTCATGGCCTGCTCCTCTCGAAGCTCCAACCTAATTCCCGTGTGCAGACCATGGAAGCGCTGCAAGATGGCGGGCAGGAGCCCACATGCCACAGAGGGCACGACAGCCAGGCGCAAGATACCCATACGCAACTCTCTGGCGTCTTCAGCGACGCGACAGGTTTCATCCATGGCCTGCAGGGTACGCCGAGCATAGGCCAGAAGATCCAGGCCGGCCTGCGTGGGCTCCACATGCCTGGTGGTGCGCTGGAACAGCCTCAGACCCAACTCACTTTCAAGTTGCCTGATCAATAGCGAATAGCCAGGCTGGGTCATGCCCATACGCGCCGCTGCGGCCGAAAAGGACGTGCACTCAATACCCAGCACAAAAGCACGAAGCTGGCGCAGCGAGACATTCATACTTTTTTGAAATTAAATATTAATATTTTTAAATTTTACTTATTTAATGCACAGCGCCAGAATCAAGCTTGAACTCACTTCATTCCGGCTGTCCGCTATGTCCGCACCCTCCGTCAACGCTCCAGCGCGCTCCGCATCCACCTCCTCCACCTGGCCCAAAGTCGATGCCCGACAAGTGCAGGCCATGCTCTCTGACGGGCAGGAGCTGGCCTTTCTGGATGTGCGTGAAGAAGGTGCTTTTCACGACGCTCATCCGCTGCTGATTGTGTCGGCGCCGCTCAGCCACCTGGAGACTCGTCTGGCCGACCTGGTGCCACGTCGCGACACCCGCGTCGTGCTTCTCGACGCGGAGGGCGAAGGTCTATCAGAGCGGGCTGCCGAGCGGATGGCCCGGTGGGGCTATACCCAGGTTTCCATCTTGGAAGGCGGGCTCCAGGGCTGGAAGAACGCTGGCTTGCAGGTATTTTCTGGCATCTACGTGCCCAGCAAGGCCTTTGGCGAGTTCGTCGAACACAGTTATGGCACACCGTCCATCGATGCCCAGGAGCTTAAAACCTGGATCAGCGAAGGTCGCGACATGGTGATTCTGGACAGTCGACCCTATAGCGAATTCCACAACTACAGCCTGCCGGGAGGCATCAACTGCCCGGGAGCAGAGCTGGTCCACCGCGTATTCGATCTGGTGGAGCGTGAAACCACGACCGTGGTGGTGAATTGCGCCGGACGCACCAGAGGGATCATTGGCGCGCAGTCGCTGATCAACGCAGGTCTGCGCAACCCGGTGGTATGCGTTCGCAATGGCACGCAGGGCTGGCATCTGAGCGGCGAGACCATGGCCCGCGGCAGCCGCGCTGTGGCGCCGCCACCCACGCCCGAAGGCGTGCGCCTGGCTATGGAGGCTTCCGAGCGCGTGGCACGCCGCTTTGGCGTCAAGGAAATCAACGTGGCCCAACTGCGCGAATTGCAGCAGCAAGCTACCCAGCGCTCGCTCTACATGTTTGACGTGCGCACCCCTGAAGAATATGAAGCTGGCCATATTCCAGGAGCACGCAGCGCTCCGGGAGGACAGATGGTGCAATCTACCGACCATTACGTAGGCACGCGAGGCGCGCGTATCGTCCTGTGCGACGACAACGGAGTGCGTGCCCGCATGACGGCGTCCTGGTTGATTCAACTGGGCTGGAAAGAGGTCTTCGTATTGCAAGGGGGCTTGAGTGCGTGCGGTCTGGCACTGGAAAAAGGCCCCGAAGTGCCGACCCAACTGCCCGTTGAGGCAGCCACGCAGGTGCAGCAACTGAGCGTGCTGCAAGTCCAGAAGAAAGTGCAGTCAGGTGAGGCGGTGGTCGTAGACCTGTCGAGCAGCCTGCGCTTTCGCGATGGGCACATCCCTGGCGCATGGTTTGCGGTGCGGTCTCGACTGGCCAGCGCCATGTCGCAGTTGCCAACGCACAAGCTTTTGGTCCTGACCTCCGTGGACGGCAAGTTTGCAGAGATTGCCGCAGCCGATGCACAAGCTGTGTCGTCCGCACCCGTTGCGGTATTGCAAGGTGGCAACGCCGCGTGGACTGCCGCCGGATTGACCCTTGAGCCTGGCCTGACTCACATGACCTCCACTACGGACGACGTCTGGTACAGCCCTTACGACCATGTGGATATGGTGAAAGCCATGAATGCCTACCTGAGTTGGGAAATCGGCCTGGTCGAGCAGATGGAAAAGGAAACCGGCGCCCTGTTTGAGTACTTCGAGTAGAGCACGGTACCGCAGTGACTTGAGACGCACGCAGAGACCGCGCGGGGCTTCATACACATTAACCAGAAGAAAGAGACATGGAACATTCTCTATTTCGCCCCAACCGGCGTCGCGCGATACAAGCCTTGGGGGCGCTGATCAGCGCCCCGGCTATTGCTCAGCCTGCGGCACAGCGCGCAGGCACCATCAAGCTGATGGTGGGCTACGCCGCAGGTGGCGGCGCGGATGTGCTGGCGCGTTTGCTGACGCAGCACCTGAGCCAGGCACTTGATCAACCCGTGGTAGTGGACAACCGTCCTGGTGCGGGCGGCACCCTGGCGGCCAGCGCTTTGGTCAATGCGCCTGCCGACGGCTCCGTGCTGTACATGGCAGAGTCGGCCGTTCTGGCAGCTCCGGCGATCTACGACAAGATCAACTACGACCCCACGACTTTGACCGCGGTCGGTGCACTCGCCCAGATCCCATTTACGGTGGTGGTGCATCCTGATTTTCCGGCACGCAACGTGGCAGAACTCATCAGCGTGCTCAAGGCCAATCCAGCCAAGTACGCCTATGCTTCACCGGGTGTGGGCAACATTGCTCACCTCAGCGCGGAAATGTTCAAGCGTGCGGCCCATGTAGACATGCTGCACGTACCCTACAAAGGAGGCGCGCCCGCGCTGGCTGACTTGATCGCCGGCCAGATTCCGATCTGCTTCGTCAGCATGCCACCGGTGCTGCCCCTGGCCAAAGCCCAGAAGCTGCGCGTGCTGGGTGTGACGACCACCACGCGCTCTGAGATCGCGAAAGACGTACCGACTATCGCAGAGACATTGCCCGGGTTCAATGCGGCTGCTAACAGCTTCATTCTGGCACCACCGAAAACGCCCGCTGACATTGTGACGCGGCTGAACACAGCGTTTCGCAGCGTGATGGCCTTGCCTGAGGTGCAACGCGAATACGCCGCCCAAGGCGTCACCGTGCGCACCGGAACGCCGCAGGAACTGGCGGCGCAGATCCGCAGCGAGCTAAAAACCTGGGACACGGTGGCGCGAGGCGCTGGCATACGGGCCAGCCTGTCTTGAAGTCTTAAGCGTGTTCAACCATTTTCCGAGATTCGCACATGAGCATTGATCCTTCGCGCAGGTTGATTGAGGCCCGTGCGGCGCTGGTGGACGACACGATGGCCCGCATTCGCTCGCTGGTAACCAACCGTCCGCTGACTCGTCCATTGCTGGCCGAGGTGGCTGCGCTGCTGCAGACCCTGGCAGATCAGCAGCAGTACTTCACTGCCGAAGATTTTCCTGTGGCCCAGGCTGGGGGGAAGGGCATTGCAAGGTATCTGCTGGCCTCGCAGCCCGACGACACGTTTGCCCTGTATCTGAATTCCATCAATCCGGGCATGAGCTCGCCGCCGCACGATCACACCACCTGGGCCGTGATCGTGGCACTGGAAGGGCAAGAACTCAACTGCCTCTACGAGCGGGTGGACGATGCCAGTGAGCCCGAGCGGGCGGAACTGGTCAAGCGCGGGGAGTTCATGGTGGAGCGCGGGCGCTCCATCCAGTTTCTGCCGGACGATATCCACAGCATTCACATCCAGGGAGATCAGCCTACCCGCCACTTTCATCTGTACGGACGAGCGCTGGAGGTATTGGACGATAGGGTGGGCTACAACCTTGAGACTGGAGCGGTGGTCAAGTACAACCGCAACTTCCTGGACAAACCCCTCTTCATGCCCAGATGACCGCCGCGCAAGCACCTGCAAGCGGTCTGCTGGAGCGGCTGCCGACCTACCCCATTCAAAGGCTGACAGCCTTGATGGCAGACGTTCCACCCGCGCCAGGCTTGGCGCCGATTTTCTTTTCCGTCGGCGAGCCACGCCACGCGCCTCCCGCCGCCGTGGCTGAGGCCATGGGGCAATGCGCGCCCGGCAGCCTGGGTGCGTACCCCAGCGTGGTGGGCTCACCAGCCTTGCGCGAGGCCATTTCGGGTTGGCTGGGCCGCCGCTTTGCGCCCGCCACGGTAGACCCCGGGTGTGAAGTCCAGGTGGTCAATGGCACGCGTGAGGGCTTGTTCTCGTTGACGCGCACGGTGCTGGATTCGTCCGGACCGGACGCCTATGTGGTCTATCCCAACCCAGGCTATGCGATCTACGAAGGTGCCACCGTGCTGAACGGCGTGAAATCCTGGGCGTATGACTCCACCACGACATCTCGGCATGGAGAAGTATTTCTGTCAGTGCCTGAGCATGTGTGGGCACGCACGGCACTGCTGTTTGTCTGCTCGCCCGACAACCCGATGGGCGGCGTGCAGCAGCTGCAAGCCTGGCGCACCGTATTCGAGCTGTCAGACCGGCACGGTTTTACCGTCGTGGTGGACGAATGCTATTCAGAGATCTACACGGGAGAGGAACCACCTCTGGGCGCACTGCAGGCCGCTGCCATGCTGGGCCGAAACTTCGACCGCCTGGTGGTGCTCTCCAGTCTGTCCAAACGTTCCAACGTGCCAGGATTGCGCTCTGGGTTCATGGCTGGAGACCGCGCCATTCTGGCCAAGGCTGCGCGCCTTCGTGCGTACAACGGGGGCGGTATGAACCAGGTGGTTGACGCCGCCAGCGTGGCCGCATGGAACGATGAAACTCATGTGCATGCCAGCCGCGAGAAATACCGGGAAAAGTACCGGTTTGTCATTCCGCTCATGCAGCGCTCACTCGACATCCCAACGCCCGATGCTGGCTTTTTTCTATGGGCGGATGTGAGCCGTACCGGGCTCAGCGACGAAGAATTTACCAAGCAACTCTTTATGCAGCAGTCCGTGCTGGTCATGCCAGGTTCCTACCTTAGTTCCGCCTTCTCTCCCGAGCCCATTCGCCAACGTGTCCGGATTGCTTTGGTCGCCAACCTGGAAGAATGCAGGGAAGGCGCCCGCCGCCTGCAGGCATTCGTGGAAAGCCTGGAATCGGCTCAACAATTGAATGGAACGACGGCATGACCGACTCTCGACCCTTGCACCCTCACACCCGGCTGCTGCATGCCGGACAACCCGGCTTCAACGGCGATGGCAATGCACCGGTGAATGCGGCTATCGTGCGCACCAGCACAGTCCGATTTGCCACGGTGGCGCAGATGGACGCGCTCAAGAAACGCCGCCAAGTGGGTGAACAAGTCTCACTCTATGGCCGGCACGGTACTGATACGCACCGTGCCCTGGAGGCCGCCTTGTGCACGCTGGAGGGTGCCAACCATGCCTGGCTCGCGCCTTCCGGTGTCGCAGCCATCACCCTGGGCATGCTGTCATTACTGGGCCACGGCGATCATGTGCTGATTACCGACAGCGTGTACGACCCCGTGCCGCACCGCATCGTCAGTACTTTGTTTGCACGATTCGGTATTGAATCGAGCTATTTCGATCCCCTGACCCAACCCATTGAAGAGCACTTGCGATCCAATACGCGCGTGGTCTATGCGGAGAGCCCAGGCTCCATCCTGTTCGAGGTACTGGATATCCCCGCCATTGCCCGCGCTACCCACGCGCATGGCGCGTTGCTGATGGTGGACAACACCTGGGCCGCCGGTTATCTGCAAGCACCGATGGACCTCGGTGCAGACCTGGTGGCCTGCGCGCTGACCAAGTACCAGGGTGGCCATTCGGACTTGATGCAAGGCGCTCTCCTGGCGCGTGATGACGCGCTGGCGCGGCGAATCCTGGCCACTTACGAAGCCCTGGGTTATGCGGTCTCGGCAGATGACGCCTCCCTGGTGCTCCGGGGGCTGCGCACTTTGCCCGTGCGCATGGCCCAGCATGGCCGCCATGTGCTCGAGGTGGCGAACTGGCTGCTTGCACAACCCGAAGTCGAAAACGTCTATTGCCCCGGCCTTCCATCCGATCCCGGACATGCTCTATGGAAGCGTGATTTCAGCGGCCACAACGGTTTGCTTTCCGTGCAGTTCAAGGACTTCACAGGCCAGCAGCTCAACGCCTTTGCAGACGCATTGCAGCTGCATTCCATTGGCGCTTCGTGGGGCGGTTACGAGAGCCTGGCATTGCCCGTGACCAGCGCCGCATTGGCCCCGCATCAGGGGTGGCAGCGCGCCCAGAAGCAACGCGAACAAGCAGGTTTGCCGCCGAGCGCTGGTGTGGTGCGCCTGCATGTCGGGCTGGAGGATGTGGGCGATCTGACTGCAGACCTGCAACAAGCCATCCAGCATGCGTGTAGCGTGCGTTAGAGCACGTTGGTGCGGCGCGTTGGCTCGAAGTTAAAGCGGAGTTAGTGCAATGAAGCGAGGAAATCAGCGGCGCTGATGTCTGCGCTTCATTGGCGTGGGTTCATAAAAAGGAGACAACCGATATGCGACTGCCCAACCTCTTGCGTGGCCTGCTGGCCACCGCCGCCCTGGCTTGTGGAGCCGTCGCGGCCCATGCAGCCTGGCCCGAGCGTCCGGTCAAACTGGTGGTGCCCTTTCCTGCCGGTGGCAACGTGGATGCGTACGCCCGCCTGCTGGCCCCCGCGCTGTCAGCCGAACTGGGACAACCCGTCGTCATTGACAACAAGGCGGGCGCTACTGGGGCCATCGGTGTGGAGGCCGTGATTCGAGCGGAGCCAGACGGCTACACGGTGCTGATGGGCAACATCACCTCCGTCGTCAGCAACGCCATTGGTGACGCACCCAAATTCTCACCGCTCAAGCAGTTGGTGCCGGTGTGCACGCTGATAGACGCGGACGTAGTGGTTTTTGCCCCCTCGCGCCTTGGCGTCCGCAATCCAACGGAACTCAAGGCCCTGGCGCAGAAATCGAACACACCTCTGACCTATGGTTCCTCAGGTGCTGGCTCGATTGCCCATATGGTGATGGTGCAGCTCACAGATGCACTGGGCATCAAAGCCACTCACGTCCCCTACAAGGGCAACGGCCAATTCATGACTGATTTGCTCGCCGGCCATATTCAGCTGGGCGCCGCCGATTTGCCGAATTCAGCCCAGCACGTCAAAGCCGGCACATTGGTTCCCCTGGCAGTAGGCGGTGCCAACCGTTTCGCTGAGCTGCCAGACGTACCCACCACCCGTGAACTGGGAATTACCAGGCCCAGCTTCACTGCATGGAGCGGCCTGCTTTTGCCCGCCAACACCCCGCAGGCCATTGTGACCCGCCTGGAAGCTGCAGCGCAGAAGGCATCACAGGATCCGAAAGTACGTGAGTTCAGTTCCACCAACGGCAATCACGCCGTGTTTCGCAATGCGGCACAGACGCGGCAAATGATTGAAGAAGGGGTTCGGGACTGGGGGGAGTTTGTGCGGACTACGCCGGCGATGCAGAGTAGTCGGTGAAGTCAGACACGGAAGCAGACAAAGCATCGCTTGCGACTGAAACGTGCAGGGCCGAGCGAAGCAATGGCCCGATCCATGTTCCCCACCCCTTTGGCCGTGCCGAGGAGCGCAGGGCCAGGGGCGGGCAAGAGCACTGCAAGATGCTCTTGCTTCGTGAACTAGCTTGCGGCAGCTGTTTGAGCGTATTGAGTGAAGCGAAAGCAGCGAGTTCTGCCGCACCGCCCCTGGACTGAGCACCACAGGTTGCCCGGAGCGAAGCGCAGGGACACGGACTTGGGGCCGCCTTTTCTTGCGCCAGGTTCTTTTGGCGGAGCAAAAGAAGGTGGCTGCGCTGCCGGGCGCACTCCCCGGCCTCCGACCGCAATAAAAAAGCAGAAGGTAATAAGTAACCCCCTGCTTAAAACTATCGCCGCCTGCCCTCACCGGTTGGCCGGCCCCGCCCTACCCTCTCCCAAAGGAAGAGGGAGTTAAATCACCGGTTGCCCGGCCTCACCTAATCCCGAAGCGAATGAAGCGTCAAGCCGCTTCCCTATAAAACCCCACCCTCTTCACCCCCCGAGGCGCCAACGGCTCCACCGTATTCGCAATAGCCCCAATGTGATCCGGCGTAGTCCCGCAACATCCACCCACGATATTGACCAACCCCTCCGCCGCAAACTCATGCAGCAACCGGCTGGTCACCTCCGGCGTCTCATCAAACCCGGTGTCACTCATAGGATTTGGCAAGCCCGCGTTGGGATAGCAACTGATGAACGTATCAGGCGCCACGCGATTGAGCTCCTGAATGTAGGGACGCATCAGCGCAGCGCCCAGAGCACAGTTAAGCCCAATGGCGAGAGGCTGCGCATGGCGCACGCTGTGCCAGAAAGCGGTCACCGTCTGGCCTGAAAGCACCCGGCCCGAGGCATCGGTCACTGTGCCGCTGATGATGATGGGCAAGCGCTCGCCGGTGTTGTCAAAAAATTCTTCTATGGCGAAGAGCGCAGCCTTGGCGTTGAGGGTGTCGAAGATGGTTTCCACCAGCAGCACATCCGAGCCGCCTTCCACCAGGGCTTCTACCTGTTCGTAGTAAGACGCACGAAGCTCTTCGAAACTGGTGTTGCGCGCACCGGGGTCATTGACGTCCGGGCTGATGCTGGCGGTCTTGGGCGTAGGGCCCAAAGCGCCAGCCACGAAGCGGGGACGGTCCGGCGTGCTGTATTTGTCGCAGGCTGCGCGCGCCAGTTGGGCGGAGACCAGGTTCATCTCGCGCGCCAAGTCCTGCATATCGTAGTCGGCCTGGGCGACTTGAGTAGCGCCGAAGGTGTTGGTCTCGATCAGATCTGCACCGGCCGCGAGGTACTTTTCATGGATATCGGAAATGACATCGGGCCTTGTGAGGCTGAGCAACTCGTTGTTGCCTTTGACGTCCTTGTGGAAGTCTTTGAAACGCTCGCCCCGGTATTGTTCTTCATTCAGTTTGAAGCGCTGGATCATGGTGCCCATGGCGCCATCGAGAATGGCAATGCGTTTCTCAAGGATGGCAGGCAGCTCGGCAGCTCGGGTATAGGCAGGCGATTTCATACCGGGTATTGTAGGAACCCCGAAATGACTTATTGAAACTCACAAAAAAAACCGTTCGGGCTGAGCCTGTCGAAGCCTGGCGCCAGGCTTCTCGGGTTCGCCAGCTTTACCTGCGGTAGGGGGCAATGTGAGCCAGTTGCGAATCCAGGACTTCGCGCACATGCTCGGTAAAAGCGGTCATCAGTCGCGAATGCGGTGCGCCGGGCGCTTGCATCATGCCAAGGCGCACCGTCACCGCCGGTTTGAACGGCCGCACTTCAATATCCAGGTAGCGCTGCTCTTCCAGCGCCGCGAGCGGATTGATCACGCTCACTCCCATGCCGTCAGCAACCAGTGAGCATACGGAAGCTCCCAGATCAGATTCCAACGCGGTCTTGGGCTTGATCCCGGAGGCCACCAATATGCGGTCTATGCGCTCGCGGGGCCCGCTGCCGAGCGGAAAGGACACGAAAGCCTCACCGTCCAGATCCGCTGCGTGAATCTGCTTCTTGTGGGCCAGTCTATGCTGCTTCGGAAGTATGCAGACGCAATCCATGCTGAGCAGCACAGCGACATCTATGCCCGGCGGGTCCTCATCGTAGAGAACGGCAAGGCCCAGTTCGCACAAGCCCGAACTGATCCATGTGTTCACCGTGGACGCCGCGCCCGAATGAATCGTGACCAGGGTGTCTGGATAGTCGCGCTTGAAGCGCGCGACCGCTTTGCTCACGATCCCGCCAGCAATGCGCGGCATGGCCGCCACGGCCAGACGATCCCCCCCAAATGTGCGGATATTGGAAGCAGCCGATTCCAGCCCTTGAAGACCAGCAAAGGCTTTTTCTACATCCTGGAAGAAGCGTTTGCCATCAATGCTGGGCAACAGGCGCGTGCCGATGCGATCAAACAGCGCAAAGCCAACGATAGCCTCCAGCTGGGAGACCAGCCTGCTGACCTGGGGCTGGGAGGTGTGCAACCTGCGTGCGGCCTCCGTCATGGAGCCCGTCTGCATGACGGCCCGAAAAGCTTCGATGTGCTTGAGCGACATGCGGCGCGTTGTCATATCAGTATTGTATAAGCCATATGCATATTCGCATTTCGCGCATTGGTTGATCGCTGCAATACTTGCAGCCATGATCTCCCCCACCTCGCTTTCCCCTGCAGTGAACTCACCTTCTCAGGATGGGACGAGGTTGACAGACCTGCGCAGCGACACCGTGACGCTGCCGACCGCCGAGATGTACGAACGCATGCGCCATGCCGCACTCGGCGACGATGGCCTGGATGGCGATCCCACGGCGCGTGAATTGGAAGCGCTTGCGGCCCGCACATTTGGCAAAGAGGCGGGCCTTTATGTGCCGACCGCCACCATGGGCAATCTGCTGGCCGTGTTGACGCAGGTAGCACGCCAGGGCCAGGTCGTGATGGAAGCCTCGGCACACATGTATCTGACCGAACGGGGTGGCGCCACCCTTGGCGGCATCGCCTACCACGGCATTGCAGGAACCGCCGGTGAAATGGACCTGGGCGCCCTGAAGAACGCCCTGCAAAGCTCCAGCCCCCTCCGCACGGAACTGGTGTGCATGGAAACCACGCACGTCAATGCGGGCGGCGCCGTCTTGTCCTTGGCGCATATGCGCGCGGTCCATGACATGGCGCATGGCGCGGGCGCTCGTGTGCACCTGGACGGTGCGCGCATTTTCAATGCCGCAGTGGCCCTGCAGGTAGCTCCGGACGCCGTGGCCTGCTTTGCAGACACCGTGTCTATCTGCCTGTCGAAAGGTCTGAGCGCCCCCGCGGGCGCGGTGTTAGTCGGGCCTGCGGAAACGCTTTCCCGTGCGCGGCAATTGCGCAAGGTGCTGGGTGGCACGCAGCGACAGATAGGCATTCTGGCCGCTTCTGGCCTGGAAGCCATTGAAGCCATGCCCCAACGGTTGGCGCAGGACCATGTCATGGCGCAGCAGTTGGGCAGGGGCTTGCGCGCGGTGCTTCCTGATCACATCGGTCTGACCGGGCCGGTAACCAACATCATCTTCGTCGAGCTGCCAGAAGGCGTTCCAGACAGTTCCGCGTGGGCGCGTGAAGCCCAAAAACACGGTGTGCTGATTCGACCTTGGGGGCTGCGCCGAATAAGGCTGGTCACGCACAGACATATCGACTCGGCAGGCGTTGCGGCCGCCATCACAGGATTCGAAAAAGCCGCTACCGAACTCATCGGCTGAAATCTCCCCAAGCCAGCCCCTCCCGACCAGCAACAAGCACACCACAGGAGTTATTGCCATGCCTACTCTCTCACGACGTCAATTCTCGACCTCTCTTCTGGCCTTGGCTGCCGGATCAGGAACTCAGGCTGCATGGGCCAACGACTTTCCAAACCGCGTCATCCGGCTGGTCGTACCTTATGGTGCCGGCGGCGGCTCCGATTTCGTGGGCCGGCTTATCGCTCAGAAGCTGACAGAGACGTTCAAATGGAACGTCGTAGTGGACAACAAAGCGGGCGCTTCCAGCATGATTGGCACAGACGCCGTTGCCAAGAGCCCTGCCGATGGCTACACCTTGCTGCTGGCCGACACTGCGCACGCCACCAACGCTGCCGTGGTTCCAAAGCTCTCTTTTGACCCGGTCAAGGACTTCGCCCCGATCACACTGGTGGGCTCTTCGCCCCAGCTGCTGGTGGCGCACCCGTCGCTGCCGGCCAATAGCCTGAAGGAATTGCTGGCGTTGCCGCGCAGCCAATCGCGCCAGTTTGGCGTGGGCACCCCTGGCCAAGGCTCTGCCCCGCACCTGCTTTATGAAATGCTCAAATTGCAAAGCGGCATGGAGCTGGTCAATGTGCCCTACAAGGGCGGCGCCCTGGCACTGAACGATGCCGTGGGTGGACAGATTCCCATGGTGATCAACTCCATGCCTGCCTGCATGCCGCACATCGAGGCCAAGCGCCTCAAGGTCCTGGCCATCGCCAGCCCGGCGCGCAACCCCAAGCTGCCCGGAGTTCAAACCTTTGCTGAAAGCGTGCCGGGCATTCTGGGCAGCGCATGGTACGGGTTCATGGCGCCTTCCAACACACCTGCGGATGTTCTGCAGCAACTGGATACCTCGATCCAGAGCGTGTTGAAGCTGCCGGAAGTTCAAGCCCGCATGGCCAGTGCCTTCATTGACCCCCTGCCACCTGGCCCCCAAGCGTTCTCCAAACTGCTGAAAGACGAGATTGCGCGCTTCCAGGATGTGGTCAAGCGCACGGGCTTCACACCGAATAGCTAATTGCGTCGCGACCCTCCGTACGGTCGCTGCGGATTGAACGCACGCAGGAATCAACCGCCCCTGAATGCTGCGGCTTCCTGCTCGTGATAGGCTCCTGGGCTGCGTGTCTGCAGGCACGCCCTATCTCGAATTGCGCTCTCCGCTAGAAACTCCATGACGACAGAGGTTGATCGCGCGCCCGCGCGCGCGCCGCTTGCCATACTGCAAGAGGTCTTTGGCTATTCCGCCTTCCGCGGCCAGCAGGCTGCCGTGGTCGACCATGTCGCTTCCGGCGGTGATGCGCTGGTACTGATGCCCACAGGCGGAGGCAAAAGCCTTTGCTACCAGGTGCCCGCCATCGCTCGGCAACGCGCAGGGCGTGGGGTGACCCTGGTGATCTCACCCCTGATCGCCTTGATGCATGACCAGGTCGGCGCTTTGGATGAGGCAGGCGTGCCCGCCGCGTTTCTCAATTCAACGCTGGACTGGGAGCAAACGCAGGACGTCGAGCGAAGGCTGCTCTCGGGCAAGATCACCTTGCTGTACGCGGCGCCTGAGCGCATCTCTACCCCCCGCTTTCTGGGGCTGCTGGACACCCTACATGCCCACGGGCAGTTAAGCCTGTTTGCGATTGACGAAGCGCATTGCGTCAGCCAGTGGGGGCACGACTTCCGGCCGGAGTACCGTGCACTCACGGTATTGCACGAGCGCTGGCCCAGTGTGCCGCGCATCGCGCTGACGGCCACGGCCGACGATGTGACGCGGGCGGACATCGTCGAGCGACTGCAGCTTCAGCAGTCGCAACAATTCGTGAGCAGCTTCGACCGCCCGAATATCCGCTACACCATCGTCGAAAAGAAAGAACCCGCTGCACAGCTTCTGCGTTTTATCCAGAACGAGCATGCAGACGAATCGGGCATTGTCTATTGCCAGTCTCGCCGGCGGGTAGAAGAGCTGGCTCAGATGCTGTGCGAGGCTGGCCTGGACGCCATGCCCTACCACGCGGGTCTGCCCGCTGCCGATCGGCAAGCCAATCAGGACCGCTTTCTGCGTGAAGAAGGCGTGGTGATGGTAGCCACCATTGCGTTCGGTATGGGCATCGACAAGCCAGATGTGCGCTTTGTGGCGCATATCGACATGCCCAAGAACATCGAAGGCTACTACCAGGAAACAGGCCGCGGCGGACGAGATGGCGAGCCCGCACACGCCTGGATGGCCTACGGCTTGCAGGACGTGGTCAACCAGCGCCGCATGATTGACGAAAGCCCCGCTGAAGACGCTTTCAAGCAGATCATGGTGCGCAAGCTTGATGCCTTGCTGACGCTGGCCGAGGCCACGGATTGCCGGCGTGCAAGGCTGCTGGCATATTTTGGCGAGCAGATGGTGCCCGCCAAAGACCCCTCAGGCACGCACGCCCAGCCGTACTGTGGCAACTGCGACAACTGCCTGCAACCACCTGACGTCTGGGACGCCACAGACTGCGCGCGCAAGCTGCTGTCCACCATTTACCGGGTTCAACAGATGAGCGGCATAGGCTTTGGAGCCGGCCACATCATGGACATCTTGCGTGGCAAGTCCACTGACAAGATGAAGCAGTTCGGCCATGAGCAGATATCGACTTACGGCATGGGAGCCGAGTTCAGCGAGCCGCAACTGCGCGGCGTGCTGCGGCAGTTGATTGCCATCGGCGCCTTGCAGGTGGATGCGCAGGCCTTCAACACCCTTCGTTTGCTGGATGGTGCACGCCCCATTCTTCGTGGTGAACAAGCCGTCCGCTTGCGCGCAGCGAGCGCCAAGCCGGAGCGCGCGCGCAAAGTGCGTGGCGAGCGCGGAGAGCGCACCTCTCGCAGCCGCACTGCATCACCAGCGGCGGCGGACCTGGACGCCGCCTCGCAAGAGCGCTTTGCAGCACTCAAGGCCTGGCGCGCAGAGGTGGCGCGGGAGCACAATCTGCCGGCCTATGTGATCTTCCACGACGCCACCCTGGCCGCCATTGCCGCCCGCGATCCCCAGTCCATCGAAGATCTGCAGGGTGTGAACGGCCTCGGTGCCACCAAGCTGGAACGCTATGGCGAGGAAGTGCTGAGAGTCTGTCGCCACGCTTAGGCAAGCGCTGCACAAATGAGTTTCCGCGTGCATTCACCGATGCCGCACAGAAATATCCGCTATGACGCCCGATGTATGGCTGAATTGCCATCATCCCCGTAGCGCGCTCTGCACTGTGGATCGAGAATGGTGGGTTGCCTCCGAGCAGCGAACCCGGAAGCACTGCTCACAGCGGAGCTCTCATGTTCGCCGCGGGCGTCATGTGAATTGATAACAAAAGGAGATGGTCAGCATGATTTCAAAATTGGTCGCTCAAGGGGTTGTGGGCGTTTTGCTTGCAAGTTCCACCGTGGCATTCGCTCAGGACTACCCTAACCGCCCCATCAAAATGGTCGTGCCTTTTGCAGCCGGTGGCGGCGCGGACATCGTGGCACGCGCGGTGGCAGCGCCGCTAGCCAAACGTCTGGGACAGCCCATCGTGGTGGACAACAAACCAGGTGGGGGTGCGACGCTGGGCGCCGATCTGGTCGCCAAATCTTCAGCTGACGGCTACACCATCCTGTACACAACGCCTGGCCCTCAGATGACCAATCCGTATCTGATGAGCAAGCTGCCCTATGACCCAGCGCGAGATCTCGTGCCTGTTTCTTCGGTCGCCATCGTGCCCAATGTGCTGGTCGTGAACAAGAACGTTCCTGCGCGCAGCGTCAAGGAATTCATCCAGTTCGCCAAGACCAACCCAGGCAAGGTCAACTATGCCAGCGCTGGCATTGGTGCCAGCAGCCATCTGGCGGGCGAACTCTTCAAGCAGTCCGCCGGTATCCATATGGTTCACATCCCCTACCGAGGGACTGGCCCGGCGCTGGCGGATCTGCTTTCGGGCGAAGTTCAAGCAGCCATCGACAGCATCGCTGTCTACAAGCAGCACATCGACTCCGGTGCACTCAAGGCTCTGGGCGTTGCCACGCGCCAACGCTCCAAAGCGCTGCCCAACGTGCCGCCTATTGCCGATGAGCTCAAAGGCTTTGATGCAGCGCCCGTGAACTACATCTCCGTGCCCGCCAAAACCCCGCAAGCCATCATCGATCGCCTGAACACCGAGATCAACGCGGTGCTGCAGTCAACCGAGTTGCAGGAGCAACTGGCCACCCATGGCGTTATTCCTCAAGGCGGCACGCAGGCCGAGATGGTTGCCCTCGTGCGCAGCGAGGCGGCCAAATGGAAGAAGGTGATTGAAGCTTCCGGCGCCAAGCTGGACTGAGTTCGACTTGTTTTAATCAAGATGAACCGTTCACACTAAGTCTGTGGAAACCCCGCGCAAGGCTTCGACAGGCTCAGCCCGAACGGTTTTCTAATGTCAACGCCACTCACCGATTGACCGAAACAATAGATCATCAACCCGAACGGGGTTGATTGTTCAGACGACACGTGCCGCTTGACGAAATCATAGAAGCTCAGTGAGCAGCATTGTTATTCTCGAAGAGTCAGCGTTCACAACCATCCGTTCGCGCTGAGCCTGTCGAAGCGTTGCGCAAGGCCACTTCGGTGGAGCTCAGCCCGAATGGATTTTTCCTTTTGTCGTGGCGTCCTCAGGCTGCCAATGCTTCGCGCTCGGCCTGACGTTGCTGCCACCAGTTGCGCAGCACACCGTTGGAGCCTCCCACGGCGATGATCTCGCGCAGCACATCGGGCAGCGGCTCATATTGAGCTGTGGCGCCTGAGGTGAGGTTGCTAAAGCGCCCTGTCAGGAAATCCATTTCAGTGCGATCGCCATCGTTCACAAGCTCGGTGATGCCGGTGCAGTCGGTCAGGAACAGCAGCCCTGCGCAAACCGCGCCGCGGTAGGCCAGAAAGGGCATGGATTCGCTCAGCACACCCACGCCTAATGCGCGCAGGCCAATGTAGCCCTGTATCTTGGCCTTGCCTTTCCCAAAGTTCTGGCCCGCGATTACCAGATCGCCGGGTTTGACAGCCTTGGAAAACCCTGGGCGGACCAACTCCAGAGTTCGAGGGGCCAAAACAGCCGGATCAAAAATTCGATCCGACGCGAAGTGCGCGTCGATCAGGCCGTCGTTGTGGCGCAGGTCGTCGCCGAACTTGTGGCAGACACCGCTCAACTTCCATTGGATGTCGGACATAGCTTTCTCCTGTGGAAAATAGGGAAGCGGCCTCAGGCCGCTATGACGCGGGCATCCGCAATGTGACCCGCCAACGCGGAAGCGGCTACTGTGGCCGGGCTGCCCAGGTAGATCTCAGAAGTCTTGTCTCCCATGCGGCCAGCGGTGTTGACCGCGGCAGTAGAAATAGATACCTCGCCAGGCCCCAGCGATCCGGATTTCGCGCCCGCACAGGGGCCGCAGCCGGGCGGCAAGATGATGCAGCCAGCCTCCTGAAAGGCCGACATCAAACCCTCTTCCGAAAGACGCCTGGCAGTCGCCACCGTGCCAGGCACGATGGTCATGCGGGTGCTGGGCGCAATGCGTTTGCCTCGCAGGATATTGGCTGCCACCAGCATGTCCTCGTACATCCCCGACCCACAGGAGCCAATGAAGGCGTGGTTGATAGGCCGTCCGAGTACGCTGGAGAGGTCCACTGACCGCTCCGGGCCGCCCGGCAGGGCGACCTGAGGCTCCAGGCAGGAAAGATCGAACTCGCCCTCGGCTTCGTATTCGGCGTCGTCATCGCTGTAAACGCCGGTGAACGGACGTCCTGCGGCCTTGGACTGACGTTCCACGATCTCACGCGTAGGCGGGATGAAGACATGGGCCACACCCACTTCGGTGGCCGTGTTGATCAACGCCACACGGGCCGCCAGATCAAACTGATCCAGATTGCCAGCCAACTCAATCACACGATAAGCAGGGTTCACTCCGCCGTAAGCGCGGTCGGCCAGGTTGCGTGCCAAGCAATAGCCGACATCGCGACCGTAGACGCCAGGTTTGAGCTGCCCGGTGAACTTGATGCGAATCGTACTTGGCACCTTGATCCACAACACGCCCATGGCGATGGCATTGGCAATTTCTGTCCCTACGCGAAGCGCCACTGCGCCCACCGCACCGAAGTTGGTGCAGTGCATGTCGTTGGCATAGATGAACATGCCAGGGCCCACGAGGCCCATCTCGATCGGAAAGATGTGCCCATGCCCACCCTGGCCCACATCGAAGAATTTGTCCACCTTCCAGGCCTTCGCGGCCTCGCGGATGCGCAGACCGCGTTGGGCGGCCTTGGGCGTCGAATAAACCACCTCGTGGTCGGTCACGAATACCACCTTGGACGGATCGTCCAGCTCCGTGATGCCGATCTCATCCAGTTCAATCTTGGTGGATTCCACTTGCCCGTCGTGCAGGAACATCAGGTCTGCGCGCGGGTAGACGAATTCACCAGGCTTGACAGATGACAGTCCCGCGGCGCGCGCGGTGATCTTTTCAAATGCGGTCATGCCCATCTCAGTTCACCTCCGCCACAGCAGGCTGTTCGGCAGCGCGTGCGGCTAAATCCTTGGCCTTGGCTTCCAGCACCTTCTTGGCACCGGCGGCCACCAGCTTGGCGGAACTGATCTCCACCACGATGTCTTCGCGCATCAGCTTATTCGCGGCATGCACACGGTCAAACAAGTATTGGCGCGCCTTGAGCACTTCCGGATGATCAGGCTCGCCGGGGTAACCCAAACCTTGCGAGAAGTCATTCATGCCGATGTAGAGAAAGTCGACGCCGGGCACAGCCATGATCTCATCGATCTTGTCCATGCCTTCTCGGTCTTCGATCATGACCCCCACCATCATCTGCTTGTTGGACTCGGCGTAGTACTCCCGCCCGTCTTCTTCCCAGAGCTGAAAACCTGCGCCGCGGGCACTGCCTAGCGATCGGTCGCCAATGGGGCCGAAGTACGCGGCGTCCACCACTTGCCTGGCCTGTTCGGCGTTGGAAATATGCGGCGCAATGATGCCCTTCACACCTCGATCGATGTACTGCAAGATGGTGCTGGAGTTGATGTTGGGAATGCGCGCAATGGGCGTCATGCCATAGAGCTCGGCGGCGCGACAGGTGTTTTCCACGTCTTCGAGAGAGAAGAGGCCGTGCTCGCCATCGATCTGCACATAGTCCATGCCCAGCGTACCCAGAATCTCCACCATCTGCGGCGCAGGCCAGGACAGCACGAAGCCGTAGACCTTGGTGCGGTGGTTGGCCGCCTGTTTGACTTTGTTGACTCTGATCATCGTGTTTCCTTGAGAAGACAATACGGCTTATTGAAGTTTTCGTAGTTGAGGACAACCCACCTAGTGCCGTTCACGCTGAGCTTGTCGAAGCGCCGCGCGAGGCTTCGACCTTTCGACAGGCTCAGGACAGGCCAGGCTCAGCCCGAACGGCTCGTTGTCATGCTTTAAAGAAACTTAGCGGCCTCACTGCACCTTGATGTTGAGAGCTGAAATCAACTTGCCCCACTTGGTGAACTCCGCACGAATGAACGTGTTGAATTCGTCGGGTGTGGAGACTTTCACCACCAGGCCAGTGCTGGTGGTGATTTGATCGCGCACCTCTTTGCTGTCCAGTACTTTTGCCACGTCCTGCGCCATCTTGTTGATGACCTCTCGCGGTGTCCCCACGGGAGCCACGATGCCGTTCCAACCCTGGATCACGACGTCATTGAACGCTGCGCCTGCTTCCTGAATGGTCGGAACATCAGGAAACGCGGGCAGGCGCTGCGTGCCGCCCACGGCAATCAGGCGCAAGCGGCCAGAACGTGCATGGCCGGCCACCGCAGGAATGCCCACGAACATCACCTGGGTCTGACCCGCCATCACATCCTGCAGCGCAGGCGCGTCGCCCTTGTTGGGGATGTGGTGCATGCTGAAGCCGCCACGGTCAGCCAGCAATTCAGCCGCCAGATGGCCAATGTTGCCGATGCCTGCGGAGCTGTAGTTCATCTCTCCCTTGAGTGATTTGGCGTAGGCCACCAGTTCCTTCACGTTGTGCACGGGCAGCTTGGGGTTGACCACGAGCGCGAAAGGCACGCTGCCGATCTGCGCCACGGGCACCAGATCCTGCAACGGGTTGAAGGGCATCTTGTAGAGAAAGGGATTGATGGTCATGTTGCTGGGCACGCCCAAGCCCACCGTGTAGCCATCTGCTGGCGCTGTGGCCACGGCTTGCATGCCGATGTTGCCGTTGGCTCCTGCCTTGTTCTCCACCACCATTTGCTCGCCCCACACGTCTGAGAGCTTGAGCGCGATCTGGCGCGCCGTGGTGTCCGGGCTGGAGCCTGCCGGTTGAGCAACGATCAGCTTGACCGGTTTGTTGGGCCACGTATTGGCCAACGCGGGGCTGCTCACACAAGCTGCCGCGAGCAGGCTCGCGCATAGTCGTGCCAAGGTCTTCATCGGGGTCTCCTTCTAGGTATTTTCAATACGATCTCAATCGAAATGACATCGATATCATTTGCAGCGAATGTTATCGATGTCATACCCAACTGTCAACTTGGTTTTTGGAACGTGAGCGGCCAAGCCATTAGCCTCCCACGAGCACCCGGCGATCAGGTGCTTTGGCGCACGTTCAAGGTAAAGCCCAGGTCGATGCTGCGGGAATCGGATAAGGGCGCGCCCGATTCCAGGCTTTCGAGCAGCAGTTCGCCTGCTTGCCTGCCCAACTCATAGCGAGGAATTCGCAACGAAGTAATGCCTGGATCTACATGGGCTGCCAATTCGCTGTCGTCATACGCGGCGACTGCAATGCGGCCAGGCACGCTCCAGCCCTGGCGTTGGCACTCGATCATGGCGCCAGCGGCCAAGTCATCACCGACGAAAAATCCGGCATCTGCCGGCTGCGCAAGCCCCATCAGGTACCGCAGGGCCGTGGCGGCGCCTGCAAAACCGGGTTCAGCGGCCACTTCCAATTCAGGGGCGAAAGTCAAGCCAGCATCAGCCAGGGCTTGCCGGTAGCCACTGCGTCGAATCCAGGTTCGCTCGTTGCCAGGGCCGCGGTAGATGAATGCGATGCGCTTGCGCCCGGTCGCAGCAAGGTGTGCCGTCATGGCGCGCGCCGCCTCGTGGTTCGAATAGCTCACGACATGGCCCAAGGGCTCTGCAATCAAGTCACCCGTCTCGATCAGTGGCACGCCATAACGAAGAAGCTCCTCCCGAGTACGCGCGGTATGCACTGTGTTGTGCATCAGGATGGCACAAGGCCGCAAAGGCAGGAAAGCGCGAATGGTGCGCTCTTCCCCTTCAGGCGTTTCCTCGGTGGTCCCTAGTACGAGGTGCAGGCCGCGGGGGGAGATCACATCCGATATGCCTTGGATCATGTGCGCCAGATAGCTGTGCATGATGCTTGGAATGAGCACCAGTACCAGGTTCGTGCGGCGTGACTTGAGGCTGCCCGCGACGCTGTCAAACACATAGCCTGTTTGCTGGATGGCCTGCTCGATGCGCTCCCGCGTGGCGGGCGCCACCGTTTGAGGCGCACGCAGTGCCCTCGACACCGTGATGGTGGACACGCCAGCAATTCGAGCCACATCGGCCATGGTCACATTCGGCGAGCTGGCAGGGTGCGAGAAAGACATGCAGAAAAGAAAAACCTGGTTGGGGGTACAGCACCTGGCGAGCCACTTGCACGCCAGGAGGCTGAAGCGCAGACTGTAACTGCAACACCCAGGAGCCCAGGCAATCAAGGTCCTGAAATTATGTTCATGACAGGGAAACGGGCAAGTCGCACGGCGAGCGCATCAATGGCCCGAGCACGGCCGCGCTCTTGCTAGACACCGCAAAGCCTAGGCCTGCCGATTGCCGAGCACGAGCTCGGCGCCCCCAGCAGTCACGACCCACTCCTAATGCATGAACCCCATCGACCGGTGCTCCCGCACCTCAGGCTTGATGCGATGCTCGGCTTCAAGTTGCTCGATAAATTCCTCTATCGAAAACTCTACCGCCAGAATGTCGCACTGGCGCTTCACGGCAGCGAAGTCGCCAGGAGCCAACTGCTCCAGTTTGGACAGGCGCCGGCTCACTTCAGGAGTGAGTCTTTCGGCATTCCCCGCCAGCGCTTCCGTCACGAACATCTTCTCGCGTTGCAGCGGCGTCAGCGGCATGAACTTGATCTTGAAGGTAAAGCGCCGAAGTGCAGCCTGGTCCATACGATCAAGCAAATTGGTCGTGCAGATGAACACGCCATCGTGGCGCTCCATCTGTTGCAGCATCTCATTGACTTCAGTCACTTCGTAGCTGCGCTGAGCGCCGCGGCGATCAAGCAGGAAGCTGTCGGCTTCATCCAGCAGCAGCACGGCTTTTTCCTGCGTGGCCTCAGCGAACATGGCGGCCATGTTCTGTTCCGTGTCGCCCACGTATTTGCTCACCAGGTCGCTGGCTTTCTTGATGATGAGCGGCTTGCCCAGGTGCTCGGCGATGTATTCACCTAGCGCGGTCTTGCCGGTACCAGGCGCGCCATAAAAGCACAGTGCGCCATGGCCGCGCGCCTTCAAGGCCTCGACAATGCGCGGGATCTCAAAGCGGGTCTCCACGTTGAGCATGTCCAGGTCATATGTGGTGACCTGGCGGCGGCCTTTTTTGCCGGTGTCGGGCCTGCGGCCCAGGGCTGCGTCCGAATTCTTCAGTTGCCGCTCTATCAGCGCTTCGAAAGCTTCTCCACCGGCTTCAGTACCTTCATGAGCCAGATCGGCAAAGCGCACAGCGGTACGTATCTGCGCAGGCGTGAGGCCTTTGCGCTCCGTCAGGGATGTCACGAAGGCATCGCTCAGTGCCACACCCTCCAGTGTCTTGCGAATAAGTTGCTCGCGTGCGCCTGGCGGGGGCGATTTCAATTCCAGGTGGTAGGCAAACCGGCGGCGGAACGCCGGGTCGATCTGCTCGATCCGGTTGGTTACCCAGACTGTGGGCACGGGGTTGGATTCAAGAATCTGGTTCACCCACGCCTTGCCATTCACAGAATGGCTCACGGCGGCGCTCATGGCCTGTTGCTCGGCGCGCGCCATGAGGCCTGCTGCATCCACACTGATGGGCGGAAACACATCTTCCACTTCATCAAAAAGCAATGCGGCTGCATCCGCGCCTTTGAGAAACACCTGCGCAATCTGCAACGAGCGGTAGCGATCCCGGCCCGAGAGGCTGTTGCCATCACGGTCTGCGTATTCCACTTCGAACAGATCCAGCCCCGCCTCACGGGCCACCACCTTGGCCAGCTCTGTCTTGCCCGTGCCGGGCGGGCCATACAGCAGCACATTGACGCCCACTGCCTTGGTCTGCATGGCCTTGCGAAGCAGGTTGACCAGCACCTGGACGTCGTCGCCGACAAACTCGAAATCACCCGCTTTCAGTTCGCTCTGCGTCGCCGGCCGGGTAAACACCGCCATCAACTCGGCGCGATCGCGGTATTCCCGCATCAACACGGGCGGAAGCTTTTCACTAACCTTCATGAGGTCTGCCAGGTCCGTGATGCTGTGCTCGGAAATCAAATTCTCCACCAAGCCTATGCGCTCGAGTCTGCCTCCCGCACGCAAGGCGTCTGCCACCTCCGTGGCCGACACGCCTGCAAGATCAGCAATGGCCGCATAGGCTTCCGGGGCGTTATTGACCTTGAACTCAACCAGCAAGCTGCGCAGGTCGCGTTGATAGCGAGCCAGCGTGCCATACAGCAGCAGCGCACGCTCTGCCTTGTTGAGCTGCAACAGGTTCGCCAGTGAGTCAATATTCTTCTCGACCAGCGTGGACTGCTTCTTGAGCGCATGGCTGAGCCACTGGCCCGTGCTCGTCAGCAACGCCAACAGATCCTTGGGCGAATCCTTGGCGTATTCGTCCAGATAGAAAAACAAGGTGCCTTCTTCATACGGCCCGCGCCATATGCCGTGGCGCTCCAGGAACTCGGCATTGGAGAGCTGCTCATGCGCACGCCAGAAATCGTTTTCCTTGCAGCGGCGGCCCAGAAATTCGCGCACCCGTGCCAGCACGGGCTCTGGCCACATCAGGTGCCGGCCAGCCAAGGCCATCAGTCCATTGATGTCCCTCCGCACATTGAACTTGGCCCCTTGTTTGGCGGCCAGCGTCAGAACAAAGTGAGAGCACATCAAGTCCAGCACCGGAGCAGCGTGAAGCCCTGGCGATGCCAGCATGCCTGCAGGTTCACGAACCTGAATCATCCGCTTAGTCATAACAGGATCTCCTCAAGAACGCGTTGACGATCTATTAGGAACGGGGGCCTTCGCTCACACAAGTTTCACCATAACGCAATCCGATGCCATGCGGAAGACATCTGTGCATGATCACCTTCAAAAAATGTGGTGTGAGATTGACAACTATTTCGCATATGAGCTGATTGATCGCGTTCCTGGACCTCCTAGGGAATAACTCGTAAGCTCTAAGGTTGACGCTGGCGCGTGCTCTCTGCCATCATGGGGCGGTTTCAAACTGTGTGAGGAGTAAGGGCATGAACATGACCACCATGTGGGACTCGCTTCAGAGTTCAATGGGGGTGCATCTTCCCCAGGTGCTGGGTGCATTGGCGATCTTTATCATTGGCTGGTTAGTGGCAGCTCTTGTGAAAGCTGGTGCACGCAAAGCCTTGGGACTCTTGCGCCTGAATGAACGCTTTTCGGGCAGCACCGGCCAACGTGTCGATATCGAAGGCGTCATATCGCTCAGCCTGTTCTGGCTGGTTCTGTTGCTCACACTGGCGGCGGTGTTCAATGCGCTGAACCTGGCCATGGTGTCAGGGTCTCTGTCAGCCCTCACAACCCAGTTGTTCGAATATGCGCCACGTGTGCTTGGCGCCTTGTTGCTTGCTCTGCTGGCCTGGCTTCTGGCCACACTGGTGCGTGGCCTCACGCAAAAAGTGCTGGATCGGACCACCCTGGACGAAAGGCTTTCAGAGCACGCCAATATCTCGCCCATCAGCGAGAGCCTTTCAAGTGCGCTGTACTGGCTTGTGATCCTGTTGTTCCTGCCCGCCATTTTGGGCGCGTTGCAGATGGACGGCCTGCTCAGCCCCTTGCGCGAAATGACTACCAAAGCGCTCGATATGCTGCCTAACGCAGTGGCAGCGATGATCATCGGTGGCATCGGCTGGATTGTCGCCACCGTGTTGCGCAACCTCACCACCAATCTTCTGCGTTCGGCAGGCATTGATCAAGTCGGCACCAAGGCCGGCCTGTCAGACACTGTGCAGCTGTCGGGCCTGGCAGGCCTGCTGGTATTCATTCTGGTGTTCGTGCCGTCGCTGATCGCAGCGCTTGACGCACTCAGGATTGACGCCATCTCGGCTCCGGCTACACAGATGCTCGCTTTGCTGATGGAGTCCGTTCCACGCATCGTGGCGGCTGGGTTGATCCTGGCCATTACCTGGATGGTCGCATCCTTCGCTTCTCGCCTGCTGGCCAATCTTCTGGCCAGCGTGGGCCTGGACACTGTGCCAGCCCGGATAGGCATGTCGCATGCGTTTCAGAAGACACCCCCGTCCGTGCTGATAGGGCGCATCACCCTGGTCTTCGCGATGTTGTTTGCCGTCGTAGAAGCAGGCAACCAGCTTGGTTTCCAGCGCTTCTCGGACATGATCACCACCTTCATCGAGTTTGCTGGCGATGTGCTCCTGGGATCGGCGATCCTGGTGATCGGGTTCATGCTGGCCAACCTGGCCTATGAAGCCATTGCACGCGCCAGTGAGCATGAAGACGGCTCCAGCAGCGATGGCGGCATCGGTCTGGCACGCGTTGCCCGAGTCGCCATTCTGGGCATTGTCGTGGCCATGGGCTTGCGCGCCATGGGCATCGCCGATGACATCGTCAACCTGGCGTTCGGACTCACTCTGGGCGCGGTGGCCGTTGCAGTGGCATTGGCCTTTGGCCTGGGTGGCCGTGAAGCCGCGGGACGCCTGGCCTCCCGCTGGGTAGATCGCTTGTGCAACAAGCAAGACCGCACGGTCTCCGCCACTCCACCCGCTGCACCCCCCACATCGCATCCATCGCCCATATCTCCCTCAACATCGGTCGCGCCCGTAACGCCGGAAGCTTCCACTCCTTCTGTCCCTGGCGTGCCACGCGCCAATCCCAACGATCAACCTTAAGCCGCGCTGTTAATAAGCCCCATGAACCCTACTGTCGACATCGCTAGCCTTCAATCCGCTCTCAAGGAACTATTTGCGCCCTGGGTGCAGGCTTTGGACCTGCAAGTTGTGCAGGCCAGTGAATCATCCGTGGTGCTGCGCCTGCCCACCAGCGATCAGCTCGCACGCACAGGCGGTATGCTGTGCGGGCAGGCCATGATGGCTGCGGCAGATACCGCCATGGTGCTGGCACTGATTCAGCACTTTGGCGAGTTCCGGCCCTGCACCACCGTGCAGCTTTCCACCAGTTTCCTGCGGCCGCTTTCCAATCAGGATGCCTTGGTAGAAGCGCGGGTGTTGCGCGCCGGCAAGGCACTGGCGTTCGGCGAGATTGAGCTGCGTGGCGCTGACGATGGCAAGAGCGTAAGCCGGGCCAGCACCACCTACGCTCTACTGTAAGTACCGTTTGCGATCTGTCCGAGCAGTCGGAGCCGCTAAAGAAGGGATGGCCATAGGCATCTGCCTCATTGAAAAAATTCGCGCAGATTGTCCAATTCCCGCCGCAGCAGACGCGCCGTTTCCATTTGGCGCTTGATGGGCATGCGATCGGTGATGGAGCTGACACTTAATGCCAGTATAGGAGCCCCATCCTCGCGCGTCAGCGCGCAGCCCACGCCCAAAGCACCGCTGACCGCATAGTTCTGCATCACCGCATATCCGCGCTCTTGAGCATTCAGACGTAAGCGGTGGATCATCTCGGCGGACAGGCCACCGTACTCCTCAAGCCTGGAGGAGTTCGCCTCCACCACCGCTCTGGCTTCGGCGTCAGGCAGTGCTGATAAAAGCGCCATGCCGGCCGAGCCTACCCCGAGCGGGTGGCGCTTGCCAGGAAAGCTGGCCAGGATCTGCATGGGGTAGTCGCCGATTTCGCGGTGGATGCCCACAGATTCAGCGCCATCCCTGCCTATAAGAAACACTGCATCCCCCAATTGCTTGGCGAGCCTTCGCATGCCCTCCATGGCGGCATATATCAACTCTCGGCTGACATGATGGGGTGCCCAGAGCAGCGCGCTGAGGCCACCTACCTCGCCCCCTGAATAAAAACGTTTACCGGCTTTGTTGCGTCGGACCCAGCCACCATTCTCCAATGCGAGAAAAAGCCGCTGAACGCTCACGCGGTCTATGCCTGTTCTGTTGGCTACTTCGGTCGCTCCAAATCCGTCAGGCGCGGCGGATTTCAAGAGGCTCAGAACCGTCAAGCCCTTCTGCAAAGTGCGCGGCCCGGCAGATTTGGCGGAAGGAGCGTTCTCAGTCTTCATCGATCTTGGAGCAGGTGTGAAACCGATTTCATTGTACACATAGTGAACTATCAATTATTGAATACTGGTCACTACTCGTACTATTCATCCGTTCGATAAAGACTAAGGAGAGAAAGATGATCGGATTGCGGATTGGCAAGCTCCAGTGGGCCTTAAGTGCAGTCGTAGCGATTTCGTGGGGTGCGCTGGGGCTGGCGAGCAGCAGCCATGCGGCCTACCCGGACAGGCCGATCACTCTGCAAGTGGGATTTGCAGCGGGCGGGCCGACCGACGTCATGGCGCGCGTCATTGCCTTGGAGATGGGCAAAGAGTTGAACCAGACTGTCGTGGTGGACAACAAGCCAGGCGCGGGTAGCAACATTGCGGCAACGCTGGTAGCCAAATCAAAACCTGACGGCTACACGCTCTTGATGATGGCAGTCACCAGCGCCATCAACCAGACGCTTTACTCCAAGCCAGGCTTCAACCTCAGTACAGATTTCGAGCCCATCGGGTTGGTAGGAACGATACCGAGCATGCTGGTGGTGAACCCTGAGTTGCCGGTCAGAAGCGTGCAGGAGCTCGTGGCGTACGCCAAAGCCAATCCAGGCAAGCTGACATTTGGGTCATCCGGAAACGGCACGTCTATTCATGTGGCCGGTGAGCTTTTCAAAAGCGCCGCCAATATTGACGCCATCCACGTTCCTTACCGGGGAAGCGCGCCAGCAGGGGCTGCTGTCATTGCAGGACAAATTTCCTACATGTTTGACAACGTGCCCACCGTCTGGCCGTTTGTGCAGAGCGGGCGCATGCGCGCATTGGCGGTGACCACAAAGGAACGCATTGCGACGGCGCCGAACATCCCGGCGATGTCCGAATCTGGATTTCCAGACTTCGATGTGTCCTCCTGGTATGGATTGACAGCGCCGGCCAAGACACCTGCGGAAGTCATTCAAACGCTCAACCAGGCGCTGCAGAAAGTTCTAGCGCGCAAAGATTTCCAGGATCGGATGAAGGGCATGGGCGTCATCGTTAAGGAGGGCAACCCTCAATCCTTTGGCGCCTTCATCAAGGCCGAGACCGACCGTTGGGCGCCCATCGTCCGGGCCTCCGGAGCAAAGATCGACTGATGAAGACGCCGAAGTTTTGATTGAGAAAACGATGAGTTTCACCATTAACAAATCAGCTCTGGACGGAGTCGTGGTTCTGGATATTTCCCGCGTTCTGGCCGGTCCGTTCGCCGCGCAAATACTGGGTGACCACGGCGCAGAAGTCATTAAGCTGGAGTCCTACGAAGGAGATGACACCCGCGCCTACGGGCCGCCCTTCCTGGATGGAGATGCGCCCTACTACATAGGCTTGAACCGCAACAAGAAAAATCTCGCGGTCGATCTTTCCACTGCCGCAGGTCGCGAAATCTTGTTCCAGCTATTGCAAGACGTGGATGTGCTGGTCGAGAACTTCAAGATGAGCACATGGCGCAAATGGGGGATTGAAAACCCCAATGAACTGGCCCGTAAATTCCCAAGGCTCATCCATTGCCGCATATCTGGCTTCGGCGAGGAAGGCGAATTTGGCGGCTTGCCGGGATACGACGCAGCAGTGCAAGCCCTGTCTGGGCTGATGTCAATCAATGGAGACCCTTCGCTCGATCCTGTGCGGATTGGCATCCCTTTAGTGGATACGACAACGGGCATGAACGCGGCCATCGGGGTTTTGCTGGCCTTGTATGAGCGCGAGAAATCCGGCAAAGGACAGTCGATTGAGGTCACCCTGTTTGACACGGCACTTGGCATGCTGCATCCGCATACGAGCAACGCTCTCAACGGCGGTCGATCGGCCCGCACTGGCAACGGTCATCCCAATATTGTTCCGTATGACCTCTTCCCAACTAAGACAGAAAAGCTGTTCGTTGCCATCGGCAATGACCGTCAGTTTGTTCAGTTGTGCGAAGTGCTTGGAAAGCCCGAACTGGCCACCAACGAGTTGTACCGAAAGAACCGTGATCGCGTGGTTAATCGCGACTCACTGCGCAATGAACTCATCGCGTTGCTCAGCCAGTTCGATGGAAAGAAGCTCTTTCACCAACTGATGGAGCTCGGCGTCCCGTGTGCCCCCATGCTCGGCGTAGAGCAAGCCCTTGCGCTGGAACACACGGCCACTCGGAAGATGTCCACCTCCATCGGCAAATACCGGATGACGGGCATTCCGATCAAGCTGGAGCGCACACCGGGCGCGCTGCACCTTCCGCCATCAAAGATTGGCGAGCACAGCCGTGAGCTCTTGAAACGATTCCGATTCAGCGACGCCAACGTGGACGCCGCGCTGGCAAGCGGAGCCATCAAACAATTGCAAGAGGTATGACATGAACCCACAAAGCGAATTTGAAATGATCAAGGTCCAGGAAGCGGACTCCGTCGCCATCGTGACCTATGACCGTGGTGAGCGCCGCAACGCGCTGTCTCTCAAAGCCATGAACGAGTTGATCCGGGTCGCAGACAGTTTTCAAGCGCGCTTCGATATTACGGCGGTCGTGCTGACAGGCAGTGCCCAGGCTTTCTCAGCTGGTGTTGACCTCAAAGATCCCGAGCGCTGGGCGATTGACGACAAATCACTTGACGAGCGGCGCTACGTCGCCTCGACTGGCGCCCGTATGTGCAAAGCCTGGGAAAGCCTCCCCCAACTCACCATCGCAGCCATTGAAGGTCTGAACGTGGGAGGAGGTATCGCGTTGACGCTCGCTTGCGACTGGCGCGTGATGGCTGAGAACGCGTTTCTCTATGTGCCAGAAGTTCAAATTGGCATCCCCCTTGTGTGGCACACGGTTCCGCGGCTCGTGAACATGGTGGGCGCTTCGCGTGCCAAGCAGATCATGCTTCTAGGCGACAGGATGTCCAGTGCAACCGCCAAGGAATGGGGTTTGGTGGACTGGCTTGTGGCTGAAGGCCAAGCGGTAGAGCACTCGAGGATGTTGGCCACCAAGGTAGCGCAATCACCCTCCCATGTTGTGAAGATGAGCAAACAAAGCGTCAATGCCCACGCTAACGCGCTGAACTTCGTCAGTACCTATATGGACGTCGATCAGGCGCTGGTGTGCGGGCAAAGCGACGAGGCTCGCGAGGCTCGCCAGAACTTTAAGTAAGCACTCATGCCAGGTAAGAGACAAGAGATAGAAATGCACAAGAACACCATCCTTTCCATCGTTTCCCTCACGGCGCTACTGCACACGGGCTTGGCTCACGCAGATTGGCCCGATAAGGCGATCACCTGGGTCGTACCGTTCGCCGCAGGTGGCCCGATGGATGTCGTTTCCAGGCCGGTGGCCAAGAAAATGAGTGAAATCCTGAAGACGCCCATCGTCGTTGAAAACAGGCCAGGCGCGGGAGGCGCCATGGGCATAGACTATGTGGCACGCGCCAAGCCTGATGGGTACACGATTGGCATTGGAAGCGTGGGCACGCAAGCCATCGTGCCTAATCTGGGCGGCTCGATCAAATACGACCCCATTCAATCATTCACCAATATTGGACTGCTGGGTCGATATACCAATGTGCTTTTGGTGAACGACAAATCGCCCATCACCAAGGTATCCGAGCTGGTGGGCGCCGGCAAGAAGCCCGATTCAAATGTAACATTCGGATCAGCGGGGAACGGCTCGTCGAACCATCTCTCCGGTGAGTTGCTACGTGCATTGAGTGGGACCAAGATGACGCATGTGCCGTATCGCGGCAGCGCGCCTGCCCTGACGGATTTACTAGCCGGCAATACGACCTTCATGTTCGATACGTTCAATACGAGCATGTCCCGCATTGAAAACCGCAGCCTTCGAGCCCTGGCCGTCACGAGCCCTAAGCGCTCGCCCTTCCTGCCCGGTGTTCCGACCATGGACGAGGCAGGGGTGAGTGGCTACGCAGACGCCGGCGGCGAGCTTTGGTGGGGCGTGGTCGGTCCTGCAAAGATAGCGCCCACCATCATGGAGAAACTCAACGCCGCTTTGCGGGATGCGCTGAACTCCCCGGAGGTGCAAGCTCAACTGAAGAATCAGTATGTCGAAATCTGGAGCAGCACGCCCGACGAATTCGCCAAGGTGGTTCAATCCAGCTTCCAAAAATGGAACAAGCTGGTACGTGAAGCCAAGATCGACACTCCTAACTAGTTGATTTATTTAAATTTTAACTAATTGTTAGTATTCATAGACGCGTCGATCGAGCCATAGGGCGCAAGCTCCGCGGATGCAGAATGCGCCCGTCCCAGACAGGGAACAGGTGCCCTTTGCACCTTCCCAGGCGGTAAAAAAGGGGGTGGGCTTTCTTTATTTCGCCACACCGGTAAAATCAGCCCTCCCCCGTTAGAAGAGGTCTCCATGTCCGCGCCAGTATCCGAACACGCCCACGACGAGCATCCGGTTGATCCTGTCGAAGAAGTTACCAAGCACATCCCCGTAGTTCTGCCGGTGGCTGGAGCCATCATGATGTTCTTGCTGGCCTTTATCGCCGTCAACATGGCCTGAGCCTGCGGGCACCGAATTGCGGGCCATGACCTTTGTAGTTCCTGACCGCCATTCAGATGTTTCCAGTTGGGTAATTTCAGGCGCCAAGACGGCGCCTGGGGTATTTCATAGAATCGTCACCTGTTTTCGATAGCCATGGGCGGCCTCTCGGCTGCCTACAGGCGCAGGCGCGCTCTTTTTGAATAGACAGCCTGAGTCGCCGGGCCGCACCAAGACAATGAGGTGCGACCTGACCCCCCTTACAGAGGGAACAGTGGACCCAAGCGTAGCAGTCAGGCGTGGGGTTCTTCTACCACCAGTCTTCTTTCCCAAGGTTGCCGTCCGCGGCTTTCGCAAAGAAGATTTTCAACTTGAGGACTCTTTTCATGAACGCACCAGTCATGCAGGGCACACCCATTAATGCCCCTGATTTCGTCAAAAACGCCCAACTGATCTCCTGGGTCGGCGACATGGTGGCTCTGTGCAAGCCCGCGCAGGTGTATTGGTGCGATGGCTCTGAAGCCGAGTACCAGCGTCTCTGCCAGCAACTGGTGGATGCCGGCACCCTGACCAAGCTCAACCCGGCCAAACGGCCCGGCTCCTTCCTCGCCCGCTCTGACCCATCAGATGTTGCCCGCGTGGAAGATCGCACCTTCATCTGCTCTGAAACACAAGAAGGCGCTGGCCCTACCAATAACTGGACGCCACCCGCAGAAATGCGCGCCAAGCTGCAGCCCCTGTTTGACGGCTGCATGAGCGGGCGGACCATGTATGTGGTGCCGTTCTCCATGGGTCCGCTGGGCTCTCCCATTGCCCACATCGGCGTCGAACTCTCAGACAGCGCCTATGTGGCGGTCAACATGAAGATGATGACCCGCATGGGCAAGGGCGCCATCGAGGTGCTGGGCGAGAACGGTCATTTCGTTCCTTGCGTACACACTGTGGGCGCGCCCCTGGCGGCAGGCGAGAAAGACAAGACCAGCTGGCCTTGCAACCCAGATGTCAAGTACATCGTCCACTACCCAGAAACGCGTGAAATCTGGAGCTACGGCTCCGGTTACGGCGGCAACGCACTTCTGGGCAAAAAATGCCTGGCTCTGCGCATTGCCTCCAAAATGGGCCAGGACGAAGGCTGGTTGGCAGAGCACATGCTGATTCTGGGCGTCACGAACCCCCAGGGCAAGAAATACCATGTGGCGGCTGCTTTCCCAAGCGCCTGCGGCAAAACCAACTTCTCCATGCTGGTGCCACCAGAAGGCTTCGAAGGCTGGAAAGTCACCACCATTGGCGATGACATCGCCTGGATCAAACCAGCGGCTGACGGGCGCCTGTACGCCATCAACCCAGAGGCTGGCTACTTTGGCGTGGCCCCGGGCACCAACACGCTCACCAACCCGAACTGCATGTCCACGCTCACCAAGGACGTGATTTTCACCAACGTCGCGCTGACCGACGATGGTGACGTCTGGTGGGAAGGCATGGAAAAGGACCAGGGCAATCAGTTGCCTTCGCACCTGATCGACTGGCAAGGCAACGACTGGACCCCTGAAGATGGCAAGGCCGGCAAGAAAGCTGCTCACGCCAACGCCCGCTTTACCGTTTCCGCCACCAACAACCCAGCCATCGACCCCGCATGGGACGACCCTGCTGGCGTGCCTATCGATGCCTTCGTCTTCGGTGGCCGCCGTTCGACCACCGTGCCGCTGATCACTGAAGCGCGCAACTGGACAGAAGGCGTCTACATGGCCGCCACCATGGGCAGCGAAACCACTGCGGCCGCCTTTGGCGCGCAAGGCGTGGTTCGCCGTGACCCGTTCGCCATGCTGCCATTCTGTGGCTACAACATGGCTGATTACTTTGGCCACTGGCTGAATCTGGGCGAGAAGCTTCGCGCCCAAGGCGCCAAGCTGCCAGCGATTTACTGCGTGAACTGGTTCCGCAAGGGCGAAGATGGCAAGTTCGTATGGCCCGGCTACGGCGAAAACATGCGCGTGCTGAAGTGGATCATCGACCGCGCTGAAAACAAGGCCGCTGGCGAGCAGACACTGTTCGGCATTGCTCCGTCCTACGGCGAAATCAACTGGACCGGCCTGTCGTTCACCCCCGAACAGTTCGCCACAGTGACCAGCGTCGACAAGGCCGCCTGGCAAGATGAGTTCCGCCTGCACGACGAGCTGTTCGCCCAGCTCGCGCAAGGCCTGCCAGAAGCCCTGACAGCCACCAAAGCTTCCCTGGAAGAGCGCCTGGCCGAATTGCGCTGAGCGTTTGAACTGCTGAAATCAAGCCGCCACTGACCTGGCGGCTTTTTTTATTTCACCATGACTTCAGTGCGGCTTCAGTGCGGCATTACGCAGGACTACGCCGAAGCTCGAAACAGCAGTTTTATCAATAACTTAGGCGCGCTCATCATATGCCGGTGCTTTCTGAGACCCGATACCGGCTTGTGAGTTGGCCGCGCCGGAAAACCGGCAAGACGGCAACCGTTTCATCATCGCCGGACGCGACAGCGCCCAGGACTGCATCCATCCGGTCGGGCAGGAGATGACCCGACGCAGCGCGAGCGGACAGAGTGCAGCGGTTAACGTCGCGGAGGATGCGAGAAGGCTCCCATAGCGCCGCTTAACCCGCCATACCCTGCAGGCGCAGCATCAGCGTCAACCGGCTCTGGGACGATGCCGGAAGCCAAAGTGCCTATGGAACCACCGCAGGCACCCATGCAACGTGCGCGCCAGCAGCCATCCTCACAAACACCCCTGTGCCACACGGCCATCGCCAAGCGCACCGCCGCGCTGAAATCGGCATGGCCTTCAATTCAGTTCAAAGGTCAGGCACCCACCGGCCGTGATGTTGAACGTGCTTGGCGCCCACCTGAGGTTGGAGGCTGTCGAAGCCTCGAGCGTATGTGGGCCCACGGAAAGGGTCTTGGTAATGGTGCCTTCATCGCCACAGGTGGGCTTGGAGCTGAAATACCGGGTCAGTGTGCCCACGGCCGCGTTGTCGATGCGGACATTGATGTAGCCCGAGGACGAACGGCTGGTCCACACTGCCACCTGGCCTGTGGAGCCAGAGCCAGAGCCAGAGCCAGAACCAGAGCCAGAACCAGAGCCAGAACCAGAACCAGAACCAGAGCCAGAACCAGAACCAGAACCAGAACCAGAACAATACCCCCCATCTCCCTGTGTGGCTTCAGCCCAACTGCTGACGGGCACATAATCGCCAACTCTATTCCCCTGGTAAGTCAACGTCAGGCCTGAAGGCGTTTGCTGAACCTGAAAAATGGTGGAGCGGGTGTTTCCCTGGGTATCGACCGGGATATCCCAGTCGATGTAGCTGCCATGGTCTGCGCCATTGACCTTGACCCCACAAGTAGCGCCGCCGGGGCAACCAGCCCACGCGCAAAAGTACGAGGAAGAACCATCCAGCGCCAGCGCCGTCGAGCGATCATCAACGCGGCGATAGAACTTGGCGCCACTCCCGCCCGGCGTATTGCCTCCGCTACCCGCACCCGCACCCGCACCCGCACCCGAACCCGAACCCGAACCCGAGCCTCCGCCACCCACCGGCTGGTAGTCGTCTCCTCCCCCTCCGCCACCACATCCAGCCAGGGTTAAAGCCAATACGAGCGCCGAGGCGGTCAGAGCTAATGCGCGCATGCGCGGCATGAATTCGGATGAAAACAACATGGGGTTCTTCCTGTAGTGATTGGGCAGGCCAAACCTTAGCCTTGACACAAAAGAAACAAAATCATGCAAATGCAGTATTTTGGATATAGATTTTTTCCATTTGCACCCAGCCCGCTATGCTCCCTACCCCCGACAGCTACAACCAACTGTTGCTGCACCTGTACCGCCTGTCGCACGAGTTGCCGCTCGACCGCTTCCAGGACGCGGCGCTAGAGCTGGTCAAGCCCGTACTGCCGTTCGATTCTTCAATGTGGGGTTCGGCCACGCTGAACCCAGCGGGCATCGACGTGCACACCATCCACTTGCACCGCCAGCCGCCCGAGATGCTGCTGGCCTACGAGAAAGTCAAGCACCTGGACACGGCCGCGCTGCAAGTGGCCCGGCACCCCGCGTCCACTCTGGGCTTTCACGCCGACTCCTGGTTTGGCTCGCCCGAGCAAGAGGCATTGCGCGCCTATGGCAAGCGTTTTTCGCAGGCCCACTTCTTCATCAGCGGCACATTCAACCCCACGACCCGCTTCACCCGCTGGCTGACGCTCTTCCGCGCCAACGATCGCGCCTATGGCACCGAGACGGAGCGCGTGCTGCTCGCAGGCCTGATGCCGCATGTGCAGCAGGCGTTGGAACTGAACCGACTCACGCACCTGAACCAAGCCGTTGTGGCGGCAGGCCATGTTGCGGGTCGGGGGGCCGCTATTGCCGACCTGCGCGGGGTGCTCTACCACTCGGATACGGCGTTCGAGCAGGCGCTGCGCGCCGAGTGGGACGATTGGCGTGGCCATGCGCTGCCGACGGTGGTGATGAAGACGTTTTTGCAAGGGGCCACCCGCTTCATGGGGCGCGACCAGGTCCTGACGCTGCGGGTGGAACACCAATTGCTGTTCCTGCAAAGCCGCCCGCGTTGCGCGGTGGACGAGTTGACGCCCCGGGAGTTCACGGTGGCACAGTTGGCGGCCCGGGGCAATACGCACAAAGAGATCGCCGACATGCTGCACCGCTCGCCCGCCACGGTACGAACCCAGATTCGCTCGGTCTATGACAAGCTCTGCGTGGGCAACGTGGCGGGGCTCATCGAGACACTGCGGCTAGCGGAATGAAGCAAGGAAAGCGGCAGGAGCCCGCGGAACGGCGAACCTCGCCTAACCCCATGCCACACAAGACCTTTCGCGCCGCTGCAGGATCACATCAAAGACTTGACAGCGGACATTTTTTATTGCCGGGCCGCCCCAAAATAAAAAGCACCCCCTTGGGGGGGCGCCCGGCGTAGGGGCAGCGGACCTCGCGAAGCGGGGAAGCTTGGGGGCCATTTTTTACTGCCGGGCAAGCCGACGATCTAACAGTGGCTGGGATAGCAGATTGCCGCAACTATCGGGAGCGACACCTTGGGCATATGAGGCCAGGAGTCAACGCATGCGATCGCTCTTGGTGTGAAGAATCAACCCGCCATGGAGCGCAGGCGAGCATCGCGCTCTGTAGGTGATTCATTCCGCAGTTCATTGATCACATCCTCCCGTGTCTTGCCTGGGCCTACCCTGGGCAGGGGACGCGGGTAGTTGCTTTCGCCGTAAGAGAGGCGACCTTGATGTATAGCAGCTTCGGCCTCCGCTTTGATTTGGGCCCGGCTTTTCTCACTCTTGAAGTGTTCCGAGTGAACGACTACACCAGCTTCATTGCTAGCGGGATGCTCGTATGCTGCTGAAGCGATCCCCGGCAGACCCAAGGTGGCCGCAATGGCCACTGCTACGATCAGGGATGAGAAGGAAGGGTGACGTCGAGTCATGGTGAAAGTCCTTATGGAGGTCAATAAAACTTGCATCTCCCCTGTCCATTTCAGGGGATGAGATGATGTGACCATGGTAGAAATACCTACCCAACAGAACCGAGACAGCACGGTGATATTTCTGTCAGTTTCTGTTGCCTTGGGTTCTATTGCGGTGGTGATGCGTACCAGGCCATCCGGAGTTATTGCTCGGAGCCACTTGACAAAACTGACCGTGTTTTTGCCCCCTCATTGGTGTGTTCGGTCAATCCCCACCCAATGCCTTGTAGAGATCAATCAGATTCCCTTCCGGTCGTGCCTGGGAAACCTCAATGTGAAGCGTGTCTGCCCTTGCGAAGAGCTGGCCATGACGCTACCGCCATGGGCTTGCGCAATGGCACGAGTGATGGCCAACCCTAGACCGCTTCCATCGGAGTCAGGGTGGGCTCGCGAGGGATCGGCGCGGTAAAAACGATCAAACAGCCGAGGCAAGACTTTGGGATCAATGTCTTGGCCTGTGTTCTCCACAGTCACTGAAGTGGCGTGCTCTGCGGTCGAGATAGTGATCGTGATTGCACCTGCATCCGGTGTATGGCGCAAGGCGTTGGACAGCAGGTTGCTCATCGCACGGCGGAACATCAGGCGATCCCCCTCAACGCTGCCCTCCCCATAGAGCTTGAGCTGGATGTGCTTTTCCTCTGCCACGGCATCGTAAAACTCAAGCAAGGCCTGCGCTTCCTGGCGTGCAGAAAACCACTCCTTGTGCGGCAAATCTACCCCACGCTCGGTCTTCGCCAGGAAGAGCATGTCAGACACCATGCGCGCCAGACGCTGAAACTCCTCAGCATTGGAGGCAAGGATGTCTCGGTACGTTGCGGCATCGCGCTTGGTCACCAGTGCGACCTGTGTCTGGGTCAGCAGATTGCTGATGGGCGTGCGCAACTCGTGTGCAAGATCCGATGAGAAATCAGTCAGCCGCTGAAAGTCATCCTGCAACCGATCCAGCATACCGTTGAGTTCCTGCGCCAGGTCAGCCATTTCCACTGGGACGGCTTCGACGGGCATACGCTCCGACAGCTTCTGACTGGTGACCACTGCTGCACGTGACTTCATTTCACGCAAAGGCGCCAGCCCTTGGCGCGCCGCGAACCAAGACAACAGACCGCACACGATGATGGCCGCAATCACATACAGCGCCAGACTGCTGCGCAGGCCACTCAGAAACTGTGTGTGGTGTTTGGTATCTGCAGCGATCAACACCTGTAGTGCTGACGGAGAGTAGGCAGGGGCAACTCCAAAGCTCAAGGTACGGAATTCGGCATCCTGGTAACGCCACATCCCAAAAGTCCCTTTTTCATCGGAGCGAAAGATGTTGCCGCTCTGTACATTGACACTGGATGCAGAAGATTGAAAGACGATCTCCCCACGGGCGTCCTTCACCAGAACATGAAGATCATGGTGATACCCCAAGGCATCGCTCAAGCGCCGGTGTGCATCATCCGCCGACTGGGCATTTCCAAGAATTTCCTCAATCAAATGCTGCTTGTCCTGCAAGGCCATCTGATCAAGCACGACGAAATGCCGCTCAGTCTCCACCAGGAATAGCCCGCCCAATCCAAGCACCACGGCAGCCGCCACCACGGTGAAGAAGAGCGTCAGGCGACGCGTCAACGAAAGCTTGCCCAACCGCGATTGCACCTACTCCTCCTCCGGCACGTCCAGCACGTAGCCCATGCCGCGCACAGTCTGGATGAGCTTGACTGCATGGCCTTCATCAATCTTCATGCGCAGGCGGCGCATCGCTACCTCGATCACGTTGGTGTCGCTGTCGAAATTCATGTCCCACACTTGCGACGCGATCAATGAACGGGGCAGCACTTCGCCGTGGCGGCGCATCAGCAATTCCAGCAGACCAAATTCCTTGGCGGTGAGATCGACACGTTTACCGTTTCTGGATACCCGGCGGCGCAGTAAATCCAGCTCCAGATCGGCCACTCGCAGGACGGTGCTTTCACTGACCGCAGGACCGCGCCGCAGGATGACCCGCACTCTGGCCAGAAGCTCCGCAAACGAGAACGGCTTGACAAGGTAGTCATCAGCCCCCAACTCCAGCCCTTTGACACGATCCTCCACCTGATCGCGCGCGGTCAAGAACAGGACTGGCATTTCCAGCCCTCGGTCACGAAGAGCCTGCAAGACCTTCCAGCCGTTCAGGCCGGGCAGCATGACATCCAGGATCACCAGGTCGTATTCGCCCTGCAGGGCCATATGCAAACCGTCCGCACCGTTGGGCACGAGATCTGAAACGTATCCAGCTTCGGTCAACCCCTGACGCAGGTACTCCCCCGTCTTGGGCTCGTCTTCGACGATCAATATTTTCAAGTGCGCGCTCCGTTCAGTGCTCTGGCGAGAGTTTGCCGAGTTTGATGCCCTCTGACATGAAGATAACAACAATGTAATGTTCAGCACATCTGCTCGAAAGGGTGGTCTCTCCAGAATCTCCACATCATGAGATCGAAGATTCTTTCCGAGGAGACTATGGTCATTCCCAATTCCCTGCCGCCCCTCAAGGCTCTGCTGCTTTGGACATTGGCGCTGTTTGCGGGAGCATCGTTCGCCCAAGCCTCCCCCGATACAGAAGCGCCCAAGCCTACAACACTGACGAAGCTGAGTTACTCGTCACCCTTCGAGACTTACCAGGGCTATGCGGATCAACCGGTGCAATCCTGGCGCAAAGCCAATGACCGTGTGGGTCAAATTGGCGGCTGGCGCGCCTATGCCAAGGAAGCCAAGACAGGGGATCCAGCACTCGACAAGGATGCGGCTCCCGCAGTTGACCCGCATTCGGGCCACCACGGTGGAGGCAAGCCATGACAGGCTTGCGTGTTATTCAGGCCAAGCGGGCTTTCTCCGCACTCGGGCTGGTGGTGCTGAGCGGATGTGCCAGCATCAGCTTGGATCAGAACATCGGCCGCGTCAATAACGAAGCCAGCAGCTTCACCGAGGGCCAACTCACGCTCGCTCGCACTCAAGATGAGCGCAACACGCGCGCACAAACCGCGCAAGCCTTTCTAGCTCAAGCTTTGGAACAGAAACACGCGGTCCAACTGGCCTTGGCAAACAGTCCGTCCTTGCAAGCTCTCCTGGCGCAAGGCTGGGCGGAATCCGCCGACGCCGCGCAGGTAGCCCGGATCGCCAACCCCATTTTCAGTTTTGAACGCATGGTCGCTGGCGATGAGCTGGAGCTGGGCCGTGCCTTGTCTTTTGGCTTGCTGGATCTGTTGACTCTTCCCGCGCGGCACGATGTGGCTACCCGGCGCATTGAACAATCGCAATTGCGTCTTACCAGCAATGTAGTGGATCAGATCACGGGTGTGCGTCAAGCGTGGGTGCGGGCCGTGGCCGCCCAGCAAAGGCTCGAATACGCCAGGCAAGTGTATGAAAGCGCGCAAGCAGGGGCCGAGTTGGCAAAGCGCATGCAGGCGGCGGGCAACTTCAACCGGATTACACGCGCTCGCGAGCAAGCTTTCTACGCCGATGCCGCCACTCGGCTGAGCGCCGCGCAGCACCAAGCTACGGCCAACCGAGAGGAGCTCGTGCGACTGCTGGGTTTGAATGAGGCACAGGAGCAAATGCTTCGTCTGCCTGAACGGTTGCCGGATCTTCCCAAGCAGCCATTGGAGCCGCAAGCCGTCGCGACGCAAGCGTCCCAGGCCCGCCTGGATGTCCGTCTGGCGCAGGCTGTGTTCGATGGTGCAGCAAAAGCCCAAGGGCTGAGCACGGTGACCAGTTTCACCGACATCGAACTGGAAGGGCGTCGCAACACCTCATTTGACCGCACTGAGGGCACGCGTTCGACTGCACGCGGCTGGGAAATCGCCGTGCGCCTGCCGATTTTCGACTGGGGTGGAATGCAGCGCGACGCGATGAATGCCCGCACTTTGGCTGCAGCCAACCAGCTCGAGGCCACCGTGCGTTCTGCGGGCTCCAATCTGCGCGAAAGCTACTCTGCCTATCGGACCGCCTACGACGTGGCGCTTCACTACCGCGATGAGGTCGTGCCATTGCGCAAAGTGATCTCGGAGGAGAACCAGCTTCGCTACAACGGCATGTTGATCAGTGTCTTTGAGCTATTGGCCGATGCTCGCGATCAGGTCAACGCGGTGGTCGCTGCGATCGATGCTCAACAGCAGTTCTGGTTGGCCGACGCTGCCATCCAGGCCTCCGTGATCGGCCGTCCCACCAATTCCAATCTGTCCGTTACCGCCAGCGCGCCCAGCGGCGGCGATGCAGGCCATTGATGCAGAAACATTCGCCATGACATCCAGAAGAGAGTTTTTCAAGTTTGCGGGCATCGCTGGCGGTGCGGTGGCAGCCAGCGCGGTGAATCGCGTATCGATGGCGGCCTTGCCAGAGCCCGTGATTCAGTCGAGTCCCAACACGATGGCCCCGCTGGTGCCCAACTCAGGACGTCCGTACAACCCGGTGGTCACACTCAACGGCTGGACGCTGCCGTGGCGGATGAACCAGGGCGTTAAAGAATTTCACTTGGTGGCCGAACCGGTAGTGCGCGAAATGGCGCCAGGTATGAAGGCCCATCTGTGGGGCTACAACGGCCAAAGTCCTGGGCCCACGATCGAAGTGGTGGAAGGTGATCGCGTACGCATTTTCGTCACCAACAAGTTGTCTGAACACACCAGCATCCACTGGCATGGCCAGCGTCTGCCCAACGGCATGGATGGCGTCTCGGGTCTCACGCAGCCAGCGATCCAGCCTGGCAAGACCTTTGTCTACGAATTCGTGGCGCGCCGACCCGGCACCTTCATGTATCACCCGCATGCAGACGAGATGGTGCAGATGGCCATGGGCATGATGGGCTTTTGGGTCACGCATCCCAAAGCCAGGCACCCTCTGATCGACGAGGTACAACGGGATTTCTGCTTCCTGCTCAGCGCCTATGACATCGAGCCAGGAGCTGCAACGCCAAAGGTCGCAGAAATGACGGACTTCAATCTATGGTCATGGAACAGCCGCATCTTTCCTGGCATTGACTCGTTGAACGTCCGCCTCGATGACAAGGTGCGCGTGCGCATCGGCAATCTCACCATGACCAATCATCCGATGCACTTGCATGGTCACGAGTTTTTGGTGACAGGCACCGATGGCGGACCTACGCCAAAAAGCACGCGCTGGCACGAAGTGACCACCGATGTAGCCGTGGGGCAAATGCGCCAGATCGAGTTCCTGGCTGACGAGGAAGGCGACTGGGCCTTCCACTGCCACAAAAGTCACCACACCATGAACGCCATGGGCCACGACATACCCACGCTCATTGGTGTGGACCACAGCGGTCTTGCCAAGAAGATCAACAAGCTCATCCCGGATTACATGGTCATGGGCGAACGCGGCATGGCGGACATGGCCGAGATGGAAATGCCGATCCCCGACAACACCGTGCCCATGATGACCGGCCAGGGGCCTTTTGGATCGGTTGAGATGGGCGGGATGTTCAGTGTGCTCAAGGTACGCAAGGATCAAAAACCCGGCGACTACAAGGATCCCGGTTGGTTCAAGCATCCTGAAGGTACGGTCGCCTATGAGTACACCGGCCCGACGGCCGAACCTGCGCGCTTCAGTGCCGAGGGTGGGCAATCCATGCCGCGCATGCACAAACCTTCTACGCCGACTGAAGTCAGGGCGCGCAAGCCCGTGCCACACGGCGAGCATTGACTTTTTCCCTTCAATTTTCAACTGGAGATCATCCATGAAGTTCGCGCCATCCATCAACCACCGCTTGCTCGGCGCAGCCTTGTTCGTCGCTTCCGGAGCCGTGGTAGCCAGCGGCAACCATGCAGGAGGTCACGGTGCCGTGGAAGAGACAGCCATCGGTAAACCCGGCATTGCCGCCAAGGTCAGTCGCAGCATCACCATCGAAATGAACGACAACATGCGCTACACGCCATCGAACATTCAGGTCAAACAAGGGGAGACGGTGCGCTTTATTGTCAAGAACGCCGGACAGGTCAAGCACGAACTCAGCCTTGGCACCGAGAAGGAGCTGCTGGAACATCTGGAGCAGATGAAAAAGTTCCCCGACATGGAACACGACGAACCAGGCAAAGTGACCCTACAGCCTGGCAAACAGGGCGAAATCATCTGGCAGTTCACCAAGGCGGGAGGCGTGAACTTTGCCTGCCTGATACCCGGTCACTACGAGGCCGGCATGAAGGGCGTCGTCCAGGTCGGCAAGCAGTAATACGCCCGTCAGAAGCCAACACCCCAAAAATCGTGCTGATCCAGAAGAACGGATCAGCAGATGTTTTCAATTCCTCGACGTGAGGCCATCATGAGCAACTTCAAGCAATTTCTTTCCATTTCCGCTTTCGCCCTGGGCATCTCGCTACCTATGAGCGGCTTTGCCCAGGCAACCACGGAATCAACCAAGGCGGAAGCATCTCAACATGCGTCCCTGACCGAAGGTGAAGTCAAGAAAGTCGATCTCGACAACGACAAGGTCACCATTAAACATGGAGACATCAGGCACTTGGACATGCCTGGAATGACCATGGTCTTTACCGCCAAGGACAAAAACCTGTTGACCAACCTGAAGCCGGGCGATAAGGTGAAGTTCATGGTCATCCATGAAGGCGGAAAAATGATGGTCACTGACATTCAGCCTGCCCGATAAAAGCCCACATGGCATCCCAGCCAGGGAGGCGACGGAAGCTGGTCAAGCGCTGCGATGAGTCCACAACGGTATCAGAAGCTTGACGTTGCCACTATGGGAAGGTCAAGAACTGAATCGACATTTCTAAAGGCAGTGACATGAACCACGATCGGCATCACCCAGGCGAACACGCGGGCTCGGGAAATGAAGCGTCCATGCAGCAGGACACGCTAAAAGATCCCGTATGCGGCATGCAAGTGAGCACCGAATCGCCCCATCATGCAACGCATGATGGCAGGCACTATTGGTTTTGTAGCACGCGTTGCCGAGACAAGTTCACCGCGGATCCCGTGCGCTTTACCGTGAGTGATCCGCAGGCCGAGAATGGTTCTGGCAGCGCCCATCATCCGGCACATTCTGTGCATCATCCGGATCGCCCGACCCACTCAGTACAAACGGCCACGTCGTCGGAAATGCCTGCTGACACGATCTATACCTGCCCCATGCACCCCGAAGTGCGGCAGGGCTTTCCAGGCCATTGCCCTAAGTGCGGCATGGCGCTGGAGCCCATCATTCCGCTGGAGGAGGAAGATGATAGCGAGTTGAAGGATTTTCAGCGGCGCTTTTGGTGGACGCTGCCGCTCACGCTGATCGTTTCCATTCTGGCTATGGCGGGTCATCGTCTAGGCTGGTTCTCCATGGCAACGCAAACCTGGGTCGAGTTGGTGCTTTCGCTTCCCGTGGTGCTGTGGACTGGCTGGCCCTTTTTCGTGCGAGGCTGGCAATCAATCGTACATCGCAGTCCGAACATGTGGACCTTGATTGGCTTAGGCTCAGGTGCGGCCTTCATCTACAGCATTGTTGCCACGGTGGCGCCGGGCGTATTTCCCGACTCGTTCATGTCGATGGGCCGTGTGGCCGTTTACTTTGAAGCGGCAGTGGTCATCATTTCCCTGACCATGCTGGGCCAGATCATCGAGCTGAAGGCGCGTTCCCAGACCTCAGCGGCTATCAAGTCCCTTCTAGGCCTTGTGCCTAAAACCGCGCGTCGCATCAATGCTGACGGCGGCGAAGAGGATGTGCCACTCAATCACGTGCACGTCGGCGACCTGCTGCGCGTGCGCCCGGGCGAGAAAATTCCCGTCGATGGCATCGTCACCGAAGGCGGCAGTGCAGTGGATGAATCCATGCTGACCGGCGAGCCTGTGCCCGTGACCAAGCGTGTCGGTGACCCGGTGATTGGGGCCACGTTGAACACCAGCGGCGCGCTGATCATGCAGTCCGAAAAAGTCGGTGCAGCCACGATGCTTTCGCAGATCGTGCAGATGGTTGCCTCGGCACAGCGATCCAAGGCCCCCATGCAGCGCATGGCCGATGTCGTGGCCGGCAAGTTCGTCATCGTGGTGGTGCTGATCGCCATCGCCACCTTCCTGGTTTGGGGCCTGGTCGGGCCGGAGCCGAGTTGGGTGTTCGGACTGATCAACGCAGTGGCAGTGCTGATCATTGCGTGTCCGTGTGCTCTGGGTCTGGCCACTCCTATGTCGGTCATGGTGGCCACCGGCCGGGCTGCCACGCAGGGTGTCCTGTTCCGCGATGCTGGCGCGATCGAGAAGATGCGCGAAGTGGATACCCTGATTGTGGACAAGACGGGCACGCTCACTGAAGGCAGGCCGGCGTTCGACACGGCCATTGCAGCCGCAGGCTTTACACCCGATGAAGTGCTGCGGCTGGCGGCGAGTCTTGATCAAGGCAGCGAGCACCCGCTGGCCGACGCCATCGTCAGTGCAGCGCGTGCCAAGGGGTTGCCACTGGTGAAGCCCGCCGATTTCGAGTCGGGCAGTGGTATTGGCGTGCGCGGAACGGTGGAGGGGCAGCGCCTGGCATTAGGCAACACGGCATTGATGGATCAGGAAGGTGTAGAGGTTTCGTCACTTCGAGCCGACGGGGAACGCCTGCGCAGCGAGGGGGCTAGCATCATGCACCTAGCCGTCGATGGCCGCTTTGCGGGAATTCTGGTGGTGACCGACCCCATCAAGGCAAGTACTCCGGAGGCTATCCGGACGCTGCACGCCAGCGGTTTGCGGATCGTGATGGCAACCGGCGATGGCCTCACGACCGCCAAGGCCGTGAGCGCCAAGCTGGGTATCGAAGAAGTGTATGGCGAGGTGAAGCCCGCCGACAAACTGGCACTGGTGGACAGGCTTCAAAAGGAAGGCCATGTGGTGGCCATGGCGGGAGACGGCATCAACGACGCTCCTGCATTGGCCAAGGCCGACGTGGGGGTTGCGATGGGAACCGGTACAGATGTGGCCATGAACAGTGGTCAAATCACCCTGATCAAAGGCGACCTGCGCGGCATCGCAGCAGCGCGCGAGGTCTCCATCGATACGGTGCGCAACATGCGGCAGAACCTGTTGTTCGCCTTTGTCTACAACGGCATTGGCATACCGATCGCGGCGGGTGTGCTCTACCCGTTCACCGGCTGGCTGCTGTCGCCCATGATCGCCGCGCTGGCGATGAGCTTGAGTTCAGCGTCAGTCATATTCAATGCGTTGCGCCTGCGTAGTTTGAAGTAAGTCCAGGGCGTGTTAACACGCCGTATTGACGCAGATGGCTGGCACCGTGACCTCAGCCACCCATTTGCCCATGACTCGCGAGTGGTTTATGGCCAATCCAGAAATATGATGGCGATCATAAACTGCTAAAGTTGCGACATGGCCTCCAAACAGTCTCGCAGCGAAACCAGCCACGAACGCATCGTGGAGGTGGCTGCACGTACGCTGCGGCGCAATGGCTACAGCGGGGTGGGCGTCGCTGATGTGATGAAACAGGCAGGCCTGACGCACGGGGGTTTCTATGCCCACTTCAAATCTCGCGACGCCCTCCTGGCAGAGGCGCTCGAACGCGCCGGGCGTGACAGCGCCGCAGTGATGAACAGGCGCATCGATACCAGCCGCGAGCGTGGTCAAAGTCCATTTCGAGCGCTTGTTGAAGGCTATCTTTCCGAGAACCATCTCAGTCGCGTTGAAGAGGGGTGCGTGGTAGCAGCCTTGGGTTCGGAGATGCCTCGCCAATCGCCTGAATTGCTCGCCCTATCGACACGCCGGGTGCACAGTCTTATTGAAATGATCCAGCGCGCGTTGCCAGAAGGCAGCGCACCTGAGCAAGGCATGGTCATAGCCGCCACCATGGTCGGCACCTTGCAGTTGGCACGCACGATGGGGGCCAACGAGCAAGGCAAGGCCATGCTTGCCACCACCCGCCATGCGCTGCTGTCGCAGTACGACTCTGCTTGAGCCCTTGTCACATGTCGCACATGTCCCTTTTTTTTCCCATAAATATGATCACCATCATATTTATGACCCTTTCTCTCAAAGAAGAAACCCATGAAACTAGCTAACGCCACCGTTCTCATTACCGGCGCCAACCGCGGCCTCGGTCTGGCTTTCGCCCGCGAGGCACTGGCTCGCGGCGCTCGCAAGGTCTATGCCGCAGCGCGGGATCCTTCGAGTGTGACGCTGCCCGGCGTGGTGCCCATCCGACTTGATGTGACGAATCCTGAGGACGTTGCCGCTGCTGCGCGCGACTATCCCGACGTGACGCTGCTTATCAACAACGCCGGCATCGCAGCCACCGGTGGATTTCTGGAGGACAGCAGCGTGGAGTCGGCCCAGCGCCACTTCGACACCAACGTCTTCGGCCCCATGCGCCTGACCCAAGCCTTTGCGCCCGTGCTTGCCGCGCATGGTGGTGGTGCCATCCTGAATGTGCTGTCGATCGCCAGCTGGATCAACGCGCCCATGTTGGGCGTCTACGGCATGAGCAAGTCGGCGGCGTGGGCGATGACCAACGGCACACGCATCGAGTTGCAAGACCAGCACACGCAGGTGATGGCACTGCACGTCGGCTTCATAGACACCGATCTGACGCGCGGCATGGATGTTCCCAAACTGGCACCCGATGACGTGGTCCGATCGGCGCTGGATGCGCTGGAAGCTGGTGCCAGCGAAGTGCTTGCCGACGAATTGACGCGGCGCGTTCATGCGGGGCTCTCGGCCAATCCAGCGGTTTACTTGCAAGCGGTGAAACGGTAGGCACGCCATGTCCGCTACGACTGCACCTGGGACGGTAACCCCCAGCACCAGACCACATGCTTCTGCCTGGCCGGTCTTCTGGATCGCAAGCATTGCTGTGTTTCTGGTGTCGCTGGACACCACGATGCTGTTCGCTGCGTTTCGGGCCCTGCAAGCAGGATTTCCCGGGACGTCTGCGGCAGACATGTCATGGGTTCTGAATGCGTATACCGTCGTTTATGCGGCCATGCTGATCCCCGCCGGCGGATTGGCGGATAGCTATGGCCGCAAAAAGGTGTTCATGCTCGGCGTCACGCTGTTTCTCGCAGCATCAGCTGCCTGCGGGCTATCGGGTACCGTGGAGTGGTTGATTGCAGCACGCGTAGCGCAGGCGATTGGCGCTGCGATGTTGACGCCCGCCTCGCTGTCCATCGTGCTCGATGCTTTTCCGGACAGCAAACGTGCCGTTGCAGTCAGTATGTGGGGCGCTGTCGGCGGCCTTGCGGCGGCGATCGGGCCAAGCGTGGGCTCGTTTATTGTCGACGCGATAGGCTGGCAGTGGGCCTTCTACCTGAACCTGCCGCTAGGGGCACTATCCCTCTGGCGTGGTGCTGCGCTGTTGCGGGAAGCAAAGAAACCTGAGAGCCGACGTACTGTCGATACCGTCGGGATGGGTTTGCTGATCGTCGGCGTCGGTGCGCTCGCACTGAGCATCGTGCAGTCGGAATCTCCGCATTGGAGCTCGACCGAGTTGCTGGCCGCTGCCAGCACAGGTGTCATGGCACTGATCGCCTTCGTGCTGTGGGCTCGCGTGGCGCCCGCGCCGCTCGTTGACCTGCGGCTCTTCAAGAACCGTACCTACACCTTCGTGAATCTGGCAACCCTCGCCTTCGGCATCGCCTTCTCGATGATGTTCTTCGGGTTCTTTTTCTATATGACCGAAGTCTGGCACTACACGCTGCCGCAAGCTGGCCTGGCCATTACACCGGGGCCTTTGCTGGTCATTCCGTTTGCGATCATCACCGGCCGCTTGGCGAGCCGGTTCGGGCACAGGCCCTTCCTGGTTGGCGGCGGGTTTATTTATGCCTGCAGCGGGCTGTGGTTTTTGCTCGTTCCGGGCGAACAACCGGCGTACTTGACGCATTGGTTACCTGGATTGTTCCTGTCCGGCATTGGCGTAGGCATGGTGTTGCCATCGCTATCGGCCGCTGCCGTGAACCGCTTGCCAGCTGACCAGTACGCCGTGGGCAGTGCTGTGAACCAGGCGACACGTCAGATTGGCTCGGTCATGGGCGTGGCGATCACTGTGCTGATGCTCGGTCACGCAGGGTTGACCCACCAGAGCTTCGTGCCGCTCTATGTCTGTCACGCATCGCTGGCGCTGTTGACCGCCCTTCTGTGCTTGCCGGTCAATACCAAGCCACAAAAAATCACTTAAGGCGCTGCTCGCCATTCGCCTACGGAAGCCGAGCTTCCCCAGGTTTACCTCCAGGAGTTTTTCATGAAAGCCGTCATCTCCGCCTACGCCCGTTCGCCCTTTCACTTCGCCAAGAAAGGCCGCCTCACTGAAGTACGCCCGGACACCCTGGCCGCCGGGGTCGTTCGCGGCCTCTTACAGCGCGCTCAGCTGGACCCCGCACTGCTCGAGGACCTGATTCTGGGCTGCGCATACCCCGAGGCCTCTCAGGGCAATAACCTGGCGCGCATCGTGGGACTCCTGGCAGGATTGCCACATGAAGTGGGCGGCATGACGGTCAATCGTTTCTGCGGCTCCTCAATGCAGGCGGTGCACATCGCGGCGGCGCAGATCGAAGCCGGTATGGGAGAGGCCTTCCTTTGCGTGGGCGTGGAGTCCATGACCATGGTGCCGCAAGGGGGGTTCAATTTCTCACCGAATCCCGAGCTGCAAAGCCAAACGGACGCCTATATTTCGATGGGCGAGACCGCTGAAAATGTGGCGCAACGCTGGAACGTGAGCCGCGCCGACCAGGAAGCGTTCGCGGTTGATTCGCACCGCAAAGCCGCGCAAGCGCGCGCTGAAGGTCGTCTCGTAGACGAAATCGTGCCAGTGCGCCTGGCGTCGGGTGAAGTGGTGGACGCCGATGGTTGCATTCGGCCGACGACGTCGGCCGAAGCGCTGGCGGGCCTCAAGCCGGCCTTCCGCCCTGACGGCGTGGTAACGGCTGGCACTTCTTCGCCTCTTACCGATGGCGCTGCTGCAGTTCTTGTCACCAGCGATGCCTTTGCCACGAAGTACAAGTTGCAGGCGCTCGCACGCATCCGCTCCTTCGCGACCGTGGGGGTGGATCCGGCCATCATGGGCATAGGCCCCATCCCCGCAACGCGCAAGGCGCTTGCACGTGCCGGGCTGAGCGCAGCAGATCTTGATGTGATCGAGATCAACGAGGCGTTTTCATCGCAGGCCTTGGCCAGTATCCGCGATCTGGGTCTGGACCCTGCCAAAGTCAATCTCGACGGTGGTGGCCTTGCCATTGGTCATCCGCTGGGCGCGACCGGCGCGCGAATAACGGGGAAGGCAGCGTCATTGCTGGCACGCGAGAAAGGCCGCTACGCACTGGCCACTCAATGCATTGGCGGCGGGCAAGGGATCGCGACTATTCTCGAGCGCGTCTGAAACAGACCAAGCTTAGCGAAGGTCGCGCGGCATGGCCCGAGACCGAAGTTTCAAGAAACAAGGCGGCGTCTTCCCGGGCCCAATTGGAGATCCACAACCGGGAATACCGCTCTGCCAGCCCCATGTAAAAAGCCCCCTAGAAGGGGGCTCGTGGACCACACACGGTGGAAGCGCGTAGGCGCTTAGGCCTCTACCGCGTGGACACTCTTTAGCGTACGACGCCGAGCGTCGCCAATGCAGCGCGGCGAAGCTCAAGCGCTTGCACGGGGTCCGATCCAGCAGCAGCGTCAGCGCGCTCCATCAACTGGGCGGTCACACCGTTGGAAGAAACACCGTCCGTGCGCGGTGTGCGCATGACAGCACGCAAGAAATCGGTAACAGAATTAAACATGATGACTTGCCCTATCTAAGGGCACCTTGAAAAGTCGGCTAGGCCGAGGAAACTCTATTGTAAGTATCCAGCAAGGGTTTACCCTAGGGGCGGCACTCTAACCGAGATATCTGATGGCTTTTGGCCACAGGTTTGCTTTTAAGGCAGGCCTGACGAATGCAACATTGAGGAAAGCACCTGCGGGGAACGCTGGTGAAGGGCTCAGTCACTAGATTCCGTTCAGGTGGCATGCCGACACCCGGCCGGGTGCGACGGTCTTCAAGGTCGGAGTCTGCTCGCTACAGACAGGCATCGCATGAGGGCATCTCGGATGGAAATGGCAGCCGGAGGGTGGGTTCAGTGGTGAGGGGATTTCGCCGCGGATAGGCTCAAAAGTCCGCTTTTTCGGCTCCAGCTTGCCCACGTCGGCCAGCAGCGCCCGTGTATAGGGGTGATTCGGCCCCGCAAACAGCTCGTCGACAGGTCCACTCTCGACCACCCGGCCAAGGTACATGATCACGATACGGTCGCTGATGTGCTCGACAACGCTCAGGTCGTGGCTGATGAACAGGTAAGTCAGGTTGAGCGCGTGCCGCAGTTCCATGAAAAGGTTGAGAACCTGCGCCTGGATGGAAACATCCAGTGCTGCAACCGACTCATCACAGACCAGGAACTCGGGCTGCACCGCCAGCGCACGCGCTATCCCCACCCGGGCCCGTTGGCCGCCGGAGAACTGGTGCGGAAAGCGCCGCATCACCGCAGGGTCCAAGCCCACGCGGGCCAGCTGCTCGCTCACGTAGTCAACTTTATCTGCCTTGGGCACCAGGCCATGCACGACAGGCGCCTCCCCGACGATATCCGCCACCCGCATGCGAGGGTTGAGCGACGCATAGGGGTCCTGAAACACCAGCTGCATCTTCAACTGCTGCCGGCGTGCCTCGGCTGAGTCCAGGCCGGCCAGGGATCGCCCCTGCCATAGCCGCTCGCCCTGCGTCAGCGGCAGCAAACCGACGGCCATGCGTCCGAGCGTGGATTTGCCGCAGCCCGACTCGCCAACCAGCCCCACGACTTCCCCGCGGTGGATTTGCAGATCGACCGAATCAACCGCATGCACCACTTCTTCTCGCGCGCGAGCACCCAGCCTGATAGCGATCTTCGCAGCGGTGTCCAGTGTTTTGACAAACCGTTTGGAAACTGACCTCAGCTCCAGCAGGGGCACGGACTCATTCATGCTGGCTCCCCCGGGTGCAGCGGACGGTGGCAACGCACTGATTGCGGATGAACCTCCGCATCGCTGCCAACAATCTGGGTTTCTGGGAGGGTGGCGCAGCGGTCAAAGGCTTGAGAGCAACGGTCTCGAAACGCACAGCCCGGAGAAAGGTTCAATAGTGAGGGCGTCATTCCTGGGATTTGCCGCAACGGTTGGCCTCGCACGTTGCGTGAAGGCACCGAGTCCAGCAGGCCTTGGGTGTAAGGGTGGGCGGAATGGTTCAGCACGGCTTCGGTGGTGCCCTGCTCCACAATGCGGCCCGCATACATCACGCAAATACGGTCCGCCAGGCCAGCCACGACCGACAGGTCGTGCGTGATCCAGATCAGGGCGGTGCCCGAGTCGCGTGCCAGTCGCTGCACCTCCGACAGGATCTGCCCCTGAATCGTGACGTCCAGCGCCGTTGTCGGTTCGTCGGCGATGATCAAATCAGGCCCATTCAACAGAGCGATCGCAATCGCCACGCGTTGCCGCATGCCACCGGAAAACTGATGGGGATAGGAGCGCAGTCGTTCGTCTGGTGAGGCGATCCCCACCTTGGTCAGCACCTCCCTCGCGCGCGCCAGCGCAGCCTGGCGGCTGACCTTCTCGTGCGCGAGCACCGCCTCGATCATCTGCACATCCACTCGCAGCACGGGATTGAGTGTCATCATGGGGTCCTGAAAGACCATGGCGATGCGCCCGCCCCGCAACCGGCGCATCGCCTCAGGCGCCAGCGTCCGCAGGTCACGCCCGTCAAACATGATCCGGCCCGATACGATCCGCCCTGGCGGATCAATCAGGCCCATGATGGAATAGCCGGTCATCGACTTGCCCGAGCCCGATTCGCCCACCAGACCCAGTACTTCGCCCCGGTCAAGACTGAAGGACACATCTTCCACCGCCTTGACCACCCCGGCTTTGGTGAAGAAGTGGGTCGACAGACCCGCAATGTCCAGAAGAGGTGTGCTCATTTCAGCAGGCGCGGGTTAAGCACATCGCGCAGCTGGTCCGCCACGAGATTAATGCTGAAGATGGTCAGCAGCAGGGCGATGCCAGGAAAAAAACTGATCCAGTAGGTACCCGAGAGCAGGTATTGGTATCCGTTGGCTATAAGCAGGCCGAGCGAAGGTTCCGTGATCGGCAGGCCGAGGCCAAGAAACGACAGTGTCGCCTCCAGTGCGATGGCAGCGGCGATCTGCACCGTGGCCACTACCATCATCGGCGGCAGGCAGTTAGGCAGCAGGTGGCGAAGCACGATGCGCCAGGCGGGGAGCGCCAGGCAACGTGCCGCCTCCACATACTCCTTGTCTTTCTCCACCAGCGCCGCGCCGCGTACGGTGCGGGCATAGTAAGCCCATTGCACGATCACCAGCGCGGCGATCACCTTGCCCGTACCCTGCCCCAGCATGGCGATCAGGATCAACGCGATCAAGATGGCGGGGAAGGACAGCTGCATATCCACCAGCCGCATCAGCAGCATGTCGGTGCGACCGCCCACGTAGGCGGCAAGCATGCCAAGCACCAAGCCGATCAGCAACGCCAGCGCCGTGCTGATCACCCCCACGGCCAGGCTGATGCGCAGGCCGTAGAGAATGCCCGAGAGCATGTCGCGGCCTTGATCGTCGGTGCCTAGCCAAAACGTACCACCAGCGGGGTTGGGCGTGCCCGGCGCGAGCCGGCTGGACATCACGTCCAACTGCGCCAGGTCATACGGGTTTTGAGGTGATATGAGGGGCGCGAGCAGCGCCGCAACAATCAACAAAAGCAACAGGCCAGCCCCGAAGAGCGCCAGTCGATTGCCGCAGAAGTCCTGAACGACGCGCATGAATGGCGTTTGCGCGGGAGCAAGTTGGACGGGCGCGTTCATCAGCGGGCCTGTGCCAGGCGAACGCGAGGGTCCAGTGCTGAATAGAGCACGTCCACAAGCAGATTGATCAGGATGAACAGCGCGACAATCACCATCAGGTAGGCCACGATCACCGGCCGGTCCAGTTGGCCGATGGAGTCCAGCAGCAGCTTGCCCATGCCGGGCCAGGCAAAAACGCTCTCAGTGACAATGGCAAACGCGATGACCGAGCCGAACTCCAGTCCGATGACGGTCACGATGGGAATTAGGATGTTGCGCAGTACATGAACGCCTATGACCCGCGTGTTGCGCAAGCCCTTGGCTCTTGCGAACTTCACATAGTCTTGCAACAAGGCCTCGCGTGCCCCGCTGCGTGTGAGGCGAATCAGCAAGGCAATCTTGAAGATGGCCAGATTCAAGGCTGGCAGCAACAGGTGGCTCCACCCCTCCACGGACAGGAAGGAAACCGGCACTCCAAACAGGAGCGTGGTCGGTCCTCTGCCGCTGGAGGGCAGCCAGCCGAGCATCACAGAGAACAGCATGATCAGCATCAGCCCCACCCAGAAAGTAGGTAGCGAGAACCCGAGGATGGAGCCAGCCATGATGCCGCGCCCACTTACGCTGTCTGGCTTCAACCCGGCCCACAGTCCCAGCGGAATCCCGATCACCACGGCAATCAGCATCGCTACCGAGGCCAACTCCAGCGTTGCCGGCAGGCGCTCGAGAATCAGTTGCAGCGCGGGTGATCCGTAGACGAAGGAGTTGCCGAGGTCAGCGCGCCAGATCCCGGACAGGAATGCTCCGTACTGCTCCGGCAGCGACTTGTCAAGGCCAAGCGCTGTGATGGCCAGCTCTCGCTCATTCTGAGTGGCCAGAGGGCTGATCAATGTGTCGATGGGGTTGCCAATGGCATACACGCCCACAAACACGACGAGGGACATGAAGAACAGAACAAAGACGCTCTGGCCTGCGCGCCGCAGGATCAAGGCGATCATGGGAGCGCAGTAGCGGGTGTGATCTCAAAAATGGCATCGACTTCCACCACCGCGTCGAAAGCCAGCGAGGCCACGCCGACGGTCGCCCGGGTATGGCGGCCTTGCTCTCCGAACACTTCGTGCATCAGCTCCGAGCACCCGTTCATGGCGGTCGCATGGTCATAACAATCAGGGACGGTGCTGACAAAACCCGTCATGCGCAGGCAGCGCACCACGCGGTTGAGCGTACCGCCGCAGGCTTGGTGAACATGAGCCAAAACGTTCAGCCCGCACAGACGAGCGGCCGTCTTGCCGTCGTCCAGGCTGGCCGCGCCACCCAGCTTACCCTTGTGCAACAGTTGCCCTTTCCAGAAACCCAGTTGGCCGGAAATAAAAAGCTGATTGCCGGAGATCAGGGTGGGTACGTAACTGAACGAAGGCGCGGCAGGAGCGGGCAGTTCGATCCCCAGTTCAATGAGGCGGCGGTCAAAATCGGTAGTGTTCATCTGTCATCAAGGTGGTAGAGAGGCACGGAGGTGTTCCGTACTACACGCCGAACGGCGAAGCTGGTTTTGATTCGCATCACCCCGGGAATCTGGCTGAGGTTGTCCTGCAAGAACTGTTGGATCGCATCCATGTCTTGCGCCACGACGTGGAGCAGGTAGTCCCAGTCGCCGGTCATGACGTAGCACGCCAGAACTTCAGGAAAACACCTGATGGTGGCTTCCACGGGATCCATCACACTCTTGCCCTGTGCGCTAAGCTGCACGTTGATGAACGCCTCCACGCCGAGGTTGACCTTTCTCTTGTCAACCAGTGCGACGTAGGCCTCAATCACGCCCGCTTTTTCCAGAGCCTGGACCCGACGCAGGCACGGCGCAGGCGACAGGCCGACGGCCTGCGCAAGCTCCACATTGGAGATACGAGAGTTCTTCTGCAATGCCTCCAGGATGTGACGGTCGATCCGGTCGAATATGAGGCGCTTGGCGTTATCCATCATTGGCAGTAGGTACTAATAACAGCCAATCAGCATACCTCGCGCGCCATCAAACACCTATTTAGGCATGAACTGTTGGCTCAGGGTGTACTCGTCCGTTCGAGCAACATAGGCAACGCCCTTGCGAGTAGCCCAACTCGTCGCCTGTTGATGAATCGGCACCACGGCCGTGTCCTTGCGCACCGTCCGGATCATGTCCTTGAGCAGGTCTTCGCGCTTTTTCTCGTCCAGAGTGCGCAGCGCTTCTTCCAGCGCGTTGTCCAGTTGTGCATTGGAGTAGCGGCCCCAGTTGAAAGCGCCCATGCCCTTGTCCTTGTTAAAGGTCGTGATGAGCGCGCGCATAGGTGATGACGCTTCGGCACTGCTGGCGCCCCACCCGAGCATCACCATGCTGAACTCAAGTTTGCTGGCGCGGCCAACATACACCGAGAAGGGCATGGCCTCCACCTTCGACTGGATACCGATCTGCGTGAGCATCTGTGCAACGGCCTGCGTGATTCGCGAGTCATTCACGAATCGGTTGTTGGGCGCGTGCAGTGTGATGCCAAAGCCGTTCGGATAGCCTGCTTCCGCCAGCAGCTTTTTCGCGCCAGCTGGATCATAGGGTTCCACCTGAACGTCGGCTGCGTGGCCGAAGATCGAGGGCGGCACCAGGTTGCCAGTAGGTAAAGAAAGTCCCTCCATCACGCGATCGGAGATAGCCTGACGATTGATTGCCTTGGAGATGGCCAGCCTCACGCGTGCATCCTTCAGGGGATTCTTGGCCAGCGGCTTGCCTGCCTTGTCCGTGACGAAAGGCGAGACATCGCGCTCCTGGTCGAGCAGGAACATGATCGTGCGGTGTGACACCTTGTGGAACACTTCGAAGCTCTTGTTCTGATTCAGCTTGCCATAGTCGGCAGAAGGCACGTTCTCGATCGCATCCACTTCACCCGAAAGCAGTGCGGCCATGCGCGATGCGTCGTTCGTGATGATGCGAATAGTGGCCTTCTCCCAGGCAGGCTTGGTGCCCCAGTAGGCATCATTGCGAGCAAGCATCACTCGGTCACCGCGAGCGAAGCTGACAAACTTGAAGGGGCCCGTTCCAATCATGCCCTTGCCCTGGTCAAAATCCGGCGTCTTGAAGTCGGCTGTAGCTTTCTGCGAAACGATGTAGACAGCGCTCAGGTCGTTCGGCAACAACGGATAGGGGCTCGCGGTCTTGATGCGCACCTTGTCGGCGCCCACTGCCACGGCTTCGGTGATGGCTTTGGTGTAGGTCGTGAACGGGGCCGGGCTGGTGGTCAGCGTAGCAGGCCGTTGCAGAGAGTACACCACGTCCGCAGCGGTGAAGTCGCTGCCGTTATGGAACTTCACACCAGGGCGCAGCGTGAATTCCCAAGTGGTGGCATCCACCGGCTTCCAGGCAGTGGCCAGACCAGGGACCAGCCGAGAATCGGAGTCCTTGGCCACCAGGGTCTCAAACACGTGCTCCATCACGTTGTTGTTCGGAAAGATGTTCCCATAGTGAGGATCCATCGATGTCACCTCCCCACTGACAGCGACCTTGAACTCGGCAGCCTGGCTAGCCAGTGGGCCATAGGCAAGCCCCACCACCACCAACGCGGCGACTCCGGCGCGCAAGCGGGAAAAGATCATGGACATGGGGACGGCTCCTCAGAAGTTTCAGATTGGCTGATCGATGTATCCGAAAAAAATTGTACGTGCTTATCGCTCGCGACAAATTGCGAATTAGGGGAGCGAAAAGTACCCGCACGCAATCATGAAAGGGTTCAGGAATCCGGGCACATGGTTTGTTGCGCGCTCGTGAACTCACGCATAGGCGAGCCGGTACATGGCACCGGCGAGGACCTCGATGCCCATCGCCGCGTGTTCAACCGATGTGAATTCTTCCGGCGTGTGGCTGCGACCGCGGCGACTCTGGACGAAGATCATGGCTGTCTTGGCAATGCCAGCCATGACCTGGGTGTCGTGGCCCGCGCCACTGTGCATTCGCATGGCGCGCACTCCTTGCTCCTGCGCCACGGACATAAGAAGCTCGACCGTCGCGGCGTCCGAGGGAGATGGCGGCTGGTCGAGGGTCACCTGCCAGCTGAGCTCCAGGTTGCGGCGTGCCGCCACCGCACGCAGTGTCGCTTCGTGCATGGCGTACAGATCTCTGAGCGCGTCAGCATCCGGGTGGCGCGCATCGATGGTGAAACGCACTTTCGCCGGGACAATGGCCGGGTAGTTAGGCTCCACTTGCAGCCGACCCACCGTGGTCACCGCGGGACGTCCGATCCCGTTGGCCGTGTCGATCACGCCTGAGATCATCTCCGCCGCACCGGCCATCGGGTCGCGGCGCAGATCCATCGGGAAGGCACCTGCGTGGTTCGCTTCACCTGTTACCTCCACCACGTAGTGGCGCAGCCCAGTGATGCCTGTCACCAAGCCAATCGGAATGTCTGCATGCTCCAGCACAGGGCCCTGCTCCACATGCAGCTCTATGAAAGTGTCGATGTCACTGCGTTGGGCGTCCTTGATGCGAGCCGGATCCAAACCCACGGCTCGCATGGCATCACCGAGAATCACTCCCTCATAATCCTTCAGGCGCTGTGCCTCGCCGTCAGCAATCCGTCCGGTGACGGCACGCGATCCCCAAAGGTTGGCAGCTGGAAAGCGGCTGCCTTCTTCCTCGCAGAAAGCAACTGCTTCGAGCGAGCGACGCGGCGCGCCGAAATGCTCGTGCAGCGTGCGAAGTGCAATGTACGCCGATATGCAACCCAAGGCACCGTCGTAGCGTCCCCCGGGAAGTTGCGTGTCGATGTGCGAGCCTGATGCCACGGATCGGTCTTCTCGCGTTCCTTGGAGTCGACCCCAGACATTGCCCACCGCGTCTTTCCGCACGATCAGCCCCGCATCGGCGCACCAGCTTGCATAGAGATCCGTGGCCTTTACCCACTCGGGTGAATACACGGTGCGCTTCACGCCAGTGCCCGCCGCAGCCCCAATGCTGCCCAGAGTCATCACACAGTGCTCGACCAGATTGCGATCCACGACGATATGCGGCAAGGCAATAGACATGACCATATCCTTACTAAATAACAGACTGTGGCCGACGATTCTAGGAAGGAAGAAACGACTTTGCTTTCATTGCGCCACAGGCCTCGGTGAAGGTGAAATACGCAACAAAAAAGCCGAACGCACATGGTGTAATTCTCGAATCCCGCGCGTTGAATACGCGTCGGCCCGACGCCCTCTCATCTTTACAAGAGACTGTCCATGACGCCCTTGACCACTTCAGATTTCCAGGCCGCCCGAGCGATTGCGCACCCCTACATCCACCGCACCCCGATCCTGACAAGTGCCGCGCTGAGCGAGATCACCGGCGCCAATATCCTTCTGAAAGCGGAACTGTTCCAGCGCACCGGTTCCTACAAGATCCGCGGTCCGCTTAACGTGCTGTCCAAGATGTCGGCAGAGGAAAAATCCAGGGGCATCATCTGCTCATCCGCCGGCAACCATGCCCAAGGCGTAGCCTATGCGGCGCGCGTGCACAACATCCCGGCCACGGTGGTGATGTCCGTCAACGCGCCAGCCGCCAAGGTCAATGCCACACGCGGCTACGGCGCAACGGTCATTCAACACGGCGAGATCTGGGATGACGCCTACGCACACTCCCGCCAGATTCAGGAAGAACAAGGCCTCACCTACATTCACCCTTTCGATGATCCCAGGCTGATCGCCGGACAAGGCGGCGTGGGCCTCGAGATCGCCGAGGACGTGCCGAACGTGGACTACGTCATCGTTCCCATAGGCGGCGGGGGCCTGATTTCCGGCGTAGCAATGGCCATCAAGGCCGCGCATCCGAACGCGAAGGTCATCGGTATCGAATCCAGCGGTGCGCCAGCGATGTCGCGGTCGGTGTCCGAAGGCAAACGGGTGGTGCTGGAAAACGTCACCTCCGTGGTGGATGGTCTGGTAGTGCGCCAGGTCGGCGTGAACAACCTGTGGGTTGTGCAGAACTATGTGGACGACATCGTGCTGGTCGACGATACTGAAATCTTCGACAGCGTCGTGTGGCTGATGGAGCGTTGCAAGCTCGTGGCTGAAGGCGCTGCTGCGGCGACGGTTGCAGCCTTGCGCACCGGCCGACTCACTATTCCCAAGGGCAAAACTGCGGTCTGCGTTCTGAGCGGCGGCAACCTGAAGCTGGAGCAGCTCCAGGGCCTGAAGTGGAACTGAAACTTTTTCGCAGACTCTCGCACCATGGCCGCTCCTGACTCAACGCCTACCCAGGTCACCACCGACATCGATTTCAGTCGTAGCGGAATCCAGACCGGATCCCTGCAGGTTCCTTATTCGCACGACCGCGACGCCTATGGCTTTTTGCCGGTGCCGCTCATGGTGGCTCAGAACGGTGAGGGTCCCACAGTGCTGCTGACGGGCGCCAACCACGGCGACGAGTACGAAGGGTCGGTAGCCATCATGCACCTGATGCGTGAGCTCAAGCTAGACCAATTGCGTGGCCGCCTGATCCTGATTCCCGCACTCAACTTTCCTGCCTACCTGAATGGCACGCGGACATCACCGCTGGACAAGGGCAACCTCAATCGACTGTTCCCGGGTGATGCGAATGGCACCCCCACGCAGATGATTGCGCACTACATCCAGACCGAGCTGATGCCCCTGGCCGACTACATCGTCGATTTTCACGCCGGTGGCACGACCATGGACTATCTGCCGATGTTGTTCGTGAACCGCCCTTTGGATAGCGAGGCCGTCGTCAAAACCGAACAGCTGATCGAGGCCTTCGGCGCGCCGCGCCTGATGTACCTGGACAATTTGGAGAGTGATCTCATGATCGGGTCGGCCGCTCGCAAGAACGGCACGTTTTTCGCCACTGGTGAGTTCGGTGGCAAAGGTGCGGTTGGCCTGGAAGGACTGGCTATCGTAGAGCGAGGCATCAAGGGCCTGCTGCATGCGCTGGGCGTGGTGCCCGCATTCGAACCAAAGGACCGCCCGGCACCTACCAGACGCTATTCATTCCGTAAGGAACACTATATTTTCTCGCCCGTTCCCGGCATCTTCGAGCCCGCATTCAAACTCGGTGATCAGATAAAGACGGGTGACCTGGCGGGCCTGATACACGACCCTTACCGCCCATGGAATGAGCCAGAACACGTGTACTTCCGAGGCAGCGGATTGGCCGTGATGCTTCGCACGCTGGCGCGCGTGGAAGCTGGCACCTGCCTGGGTCACCTGGCAGAAGAAGAGCAGCCGCCAGTCTGAGGCCCTGAAGACAGGAAAGATCATGGACATCGAATATGCCGCGCAAAGCCTTTGGGAGGGCATCCAGCGCAAGCAACACATGCCGGAACAATGGCGCGGTAAGTTCAGCCCTGCGCAGGGCTATGCTGTGCAGCTGGCCGTCATGCGTCGCATGCTGGCCGCAGGCGAAGTACAAGCAGGCTGGAAGGTCGGTCTCACCTCTGCCGCGATGCGGGCACAACAAAAGGTGTCGGAGCCCTGCTTCGGTTACCTGCTGCGCTCCGGCCACCTGCGCTCAGGCGTGCGCTTGGCTATGGACGAACTGATCGCACCTGGAATCGAGAACGAGTTGTGTCTGACTATCGGTGAGCGGCTTCAAGGTCCTCACGTAACCTTTGATCAGGCTCGCCGTTCCATCGCGTTTGTGGAGCCCGCTCTGGAAGTGGCGGAAGTGCGCGGCGACTTCGCGGCCGACCTGAATCTCTCCATGGCCGACAACGCTCAGCAACGGGCATTCATCACAGCGGAGCCCCAGCCTTACGACAGCCGGATCCCCTTGAGCCAAACTGCGCTGGACCTGTGTTTCAATGGAACACACGCGGCCAGCGCCACAGGGGTGGAAGTGATGGATGATCCACTGAACTCGGTGGTGTGGCTGGCCAACAAGCTATCTGAATTCGGATTCGCGCTCGAACCCGGGATGCGGGTGATGTCCGGAAGTTTCACGCGCCAGTACGCGGTCAGCCGAGGCGACTTGGTGCACGCGAGCTTCCAACCCTACGGAGATGTGACCGCGAGCTTTTTCTGAGCTATGTCAGTGCCACGGACATCATGGCCTTGAACTTGCTCAGCATAGGGCTGTTGAACATCAACCCCTGTTGTGGTGAATAACTATTGAACGTGGGCAAGGCACTCGAAGTGCGCCATTCCCAAGCACTTACACCTGCGGGTATGCGCCAAGCCCATGTGGCGCACGAATAAATCACAAAGGCCAAGAAAAGGGTGTGAGTCGCCTGGAGCGCGAAAGCATGAGGCCTTCACTCTGCCCGACGCTCTTTCTTCAGGGTACGGCTTCAAACGTCGCGAGCGCGGCGCGGCAGAGCACGTCTCCAAAGCTGTCGTGAAAGCTTGACGCCAAGCAGAACCCCTTCCCGAACGGGCGTTTGGGCGTCCGCCCTTTGTGAGACATTAGACTAGGGTGTGTTAACACGTCCTTCCTAGTCGTTCGATTGACTCGCCTTTGGCTGCCCCGACGCTGACCAAGCGCTCAACCCAAACGGGTTAGTTCTTGACGAAACCATAGAGCCGCGGCGCGAATTGCGCATGCGGTGCCATCCATCCGAACCCTTTGAACATTTTTTCAAACGCCACCCACCGTGAACATCCAGCTTCTGTCCGATCTGCATCTGGAAACGCAGCCCCATTTCACACCAGAGCCAGCGTCAAACGCCGATCTGCTGGTACTCGCGGGCGACATCGGCTCCTATCAGCAGGGCTCCGCGCTGGCGCAGTTGGGTGATGAGGATTTCGGCCTGGCTCGGTTTTCACCCTTGCCTCAGTACGCGGGCTGGCCCACGCCGGTCGTCTTTCTACCCGGCAACCACGAATACGACAACCTGGATTTTGACGAGACGCATGAACGCCTTCGCGCCACCTGTGACCGCCTGGGGCTGATCTGGCTTGAACGCCAAAGCCTGGAGCTCGATGGGGTGCGTTTTCTGGGCACCACCTTGTGGAGCGACTTCGATGCACTGGCACCGCGCGGACCTACGGCAAAGTTGAGTGAACAACTGAAGGCTCGCGACAAGGCCTTCCGCTCAGCCAACTATTATTTACGCCAGGCAGCTGCCATACGCAACAACGAACTTTTTCTGGCACCGCAGATGCGAGACCAGGCTCTGGCATGTCAGAGCTGGTTGCGCGCTGCCTTGGCAGAACCCTTTGATGGCCCCACCGTGGTGGTCACGCACTTCGCGCCCAGCTTGAGAAGCGCCGACCCCCGCTATGGCATGACGCCAGGCACAGCTGGTTTCTGCAACGCCCTGGACGAGCTGCTGGATCATGCCGATCTTTGGTTGCACGGACATCTGCATTGCCAGTTGGACTATCAGGCGGGGCGATGCCGGGTGGTGGCCAACCCGCTGGGCTATGAATCCAAGGGCGAACAGGCCTCATTTCAACCTCACAAGATTTTGACGATCCAGGCTTCGTCCCAGCTTCTTGCGCCGGTGCAGGGCCCTGCTGACGCAGGCCTTGAATAGCGAAGGCAGGGCTGTCATCAATGCCACCTTTGCCGGACCCACCGCTGGGCCATTGCTGCCCAGCTAGGTGAGGCCGTAGACTCGGGTAGTTCTTTTCACGTAAATCAAGGAGAAAACCATGAAGATTCTTTTGGCTGTAGACGGAAGCGCATATACCAAGAAGATGCTGGCCTACCTCACCACCCATCTGGAAATGTTCGCCAGTGGTGAGCACCAGTTCACCGCGTTGACGGTGCAAGGAGCACTTCCTCCCCGCGCCCGTGCAGCCGTGGGCCGCGAAGCCGTCGAGGGCTACTACGCTGAAGAGGCCGCCAAGGTGCTCGATCCTGTCCTCAAATTCATGACACGCCACGAGCTGAAAGTCAAAAGCGCCTCCAAGGTCGGATCCGCTGGAGAAACCATCGGCAAATTCGCAGACGCGGGCAAATACGACCTGCTCATCATGGGATCACATGGCCACAATGCCCTGGGCAACCTGGTCATGGGCTCCGTCGCCACCAAAGTGCTGGCCAGCAGCAGCGTGCCTGTCTTGTTGGTGCGCTGATCTGCAGTACGAACGGGTCCGAAAGCATTCGTCTTCGGGCTGTTCTTGCCGCGTGCATTCAGGTGGGGTCCAACGTGCGCCCCACCCGCCTAATTCGCCATCTCCCGTTTTTTAACTACCGTTCTGCAATGTCCCGGCTGGAGCCTTTTCGAACCTGGGAATGGTGAAACGAAATACGGTGCCCCGGGGGTGGTTCGGGCCGTAATCCAAGGCGCCACCGTGCTGCTCGATCACCGTACGGCACATGGAAAGACCCAGGCCCATGCCCTCGGCCTTGGTCGTGAAAAAGGGCGTAAACAGCTGGCTTGCGACTTCTTCGCTGATGCCTGCACCGCAGTCGGCCACCGAAAACTCCACCCAGCCCCGGCCTGACGATTTGGGTGGGCGGTACCGCGCCACCACATGCAGCTGCCGCTGATCGACCTCCACCTCAGCCATGGCCTGCATACCATTGCGTGCCAAATTGAGCAAGACTTGTTCGACCAGGGTGCGATCGCACCAAACCTCAGGCAAGTGGTCTTCGCATTGAACCTGTATGCGAATTCCGAGCTTGTGTGCCTGCAGCTGAATGAGCGGAAGCGCCGCATCGATGATGGTTTTAGGCGAGACAGCCTCGCGCGCTTCTCCGCGACGGCGTATGAAATCGTGGACGCTGTTGATGACCCGTCCGGCTCGGTTGGCTTGCTCGGCAATGCGGCCTACGGCCACATTGACGTCCTTCAGAGTATCGGCCTCGCTACCCGGTGCTGGCGCCGGACTCTGCAGCAGATTGAGGCAGCCATTGGCATAGCTGGAAATAGCCGCCAGCGGCTGATTCAACTCATGGCTCAGCAGCGACGCCATTTCACCCACGGCGGACAGGCGCGCCGTGGCCTGCAAACGCTCCTGTCCTGCTCGCTGCAGCTCCTCAATGCGGCGCTGCTCGCTCATATCCAGCACGGCGCTCATCCATCCCGCATGTTTGCCGGCAGCATTGATCAGCGGAGCTTCAATGATGAGCACCGGAAAGCGAGTGCCGTCCTTGCGCTGAAACACGCTCTCCAGGCCTTCGCGCGGAGGAGACTTTCCAGCCACCAAACGCACTGCCTGACGCTCGCGGAAGCCATCGACCATTTCCGGGGGCCAGTAAGGCGCCGGAGCTCCTCGGCCGACGAGTTCTTCCGCAGAAAATCCCACCATGCTGCAAAAGGCAGGGTTGACATAGGTAATGCGCCCCTGCAGATCGCGCGCACGCAATCCGGTGACCAGAGAGTCTTCCATCGCCTGTCGGAATGCCAAAGCATCAGCCAACGCATTCTCCGCCGCCAGCCGGCGCTGAAAATCTCGCGAGAGCAAGATAAGCACAGTCACCAGTGCAATGGTGAGCGTTGTGACCAGTGCCGTCAGCACGTTGGGCAGCATGTCTGGCGCCGCACGCCAGCCATCCATGCGCAAAACCAGAGCCGTTCCCGGCAGATCCAGCAGCAACTGCGATGTGAATATCCGGCTGCCGCGCCGGGACGCCCCATAGGTTGCCAGGCGGGTGCCATCCGGTTCGGCAAACGAAACCTGCTGCCTGCGGGTATAGGCCTCACCCAGCATGCTGGACAGAACGCCACTGAGTGAATAAGTGGCTACCGCGTAGCCCACACGCCGGGTACCGTGGCGAATGGGCAGGCATAGCTCCATGATTTCCAGGCCCCGGCCACCCGGCAGGGGAACAAAGCGCGTTTCTGAGTAAGCACCGCTGTCCAAGCGGCCAGCCATGGAGCAGGCGTGCGTCCTGTCTATGCCCGCTTCACCGAGGCCTTCGGACAAGGGCGCGAAGTACGGGCTGTCGGCTTCAGCCTGAAGTCTGAGCGACGGGTCCCGCCACTCCAGGCGCATCCATTCCCTGTGCTCTCTGAGCAAGGCCAGGGCTTCGCTTGTCCATTCCTTGGGCGTGATGTCGCCAGAATTCAAGCCATGGAGATTCTGCAGGTTGCGCGCCAAACCTGTGCGGATATCCATCAGGGCATCCGCGTTGTCGCGGTCGAGCTCGCGCTGCACCTGCTCCATCTCGTAGCCGCGCGCCAACCAGACCAGAATACCCAGGGCCATGACCACCAGGATCACCAGCAGAGACCAGAGCAACCATCGCCTGTCCGCCCGCCAGAAAATCTGTACCACAGCCCAGGCTTTGCCCTTCCATGCCAGGGCTTTTCTGTGCAATGGGTGATCTTCTTGAGAGAATAGTTCAGCTATTCGGGACATGCCGCCCCCCATCCACGTACGACGTCACGCCCAACGTCAAAAGCGCCGGTGAATCCCTGCGGACGCGGCAGCGGTCACACCACACGATGACCCAGCGCCGGCAATTGCAAACGGTGCTGCGCGAGCGCGCTCGCATCCAGATCGGCGATCACCACGCCAGCACCTTCGGCCAGCACAGAAATCACCTGTCCCCACTGGTTGATGACCATGGAATGCCCCCATGTGGTGCGGCCGTTCTCATGCACACCGCCCTGCGCGGAAGCCACCACAGCGCTCAGGTTCTCAATGGCGCGGGCGCGCAGCAGCACCTCCCAGTGGGCCTGGCCCGTGACGTAAGTGAACGCGCTGGGCACGAGCAGAAGATCGGCACCATCGGCCGCATAGGCGCGGTACAACTCGGGGAAGCGCAAGTCATAGCAGACGCTCAGGCCCACGCGCCATTGATGGCCATCGCGCGAGGGCAAATCGAAACTCACAGGCTTGGTTCCGCGAACCAACACAGCCGCTTCATCGTAGGTGCGCGTGCCGTCGTCGAACTTGAACAGGTGGATCTTGTCGTAGCAAGCGACCAACTCACCCTGCGGGTTGAATACCAGTGAGGCGTTGCGAACGCGCAATTCATCACGCGGCTCGCAAGAAAGGGGCAGCGTGCCAGCGACAATCCACAGCCCCAGCTCCCTGGATGTCTTGGCCAGCCAGTCCTGAATAGGACCTGCACCCAAGGACTCCTGCAGCGCCAGTTTGTCGGTATCACGCCGACCCATGACGCAAAAGTACTCAGGCAACACAGCCAATTCCGCCCCGGCATCCGCGGCCTGTGCCAGCAGCGCGTGGGCGGTGCGCAGATTCTCGTTCACGCGGGTGCATGACACCATCTGGATAGCGGCAACTTTCATTTCTGCTCCGGGGGCACCAGGCGACTTGCCGAGCGCTCGAGTTTCTGTACCGTAGGATTGTCCCAGCTTCCGCCGACATGGAATTCCTGGGTATTGGCCTGGATGAGAGGGCGCTTGAGGATCAATTGCGCCAGAAACGTGCCAAGGCCAATGGCGGGGTTGATGGCAGTCGCCACCAGGGCCGCCGTGCCAGCGTCGATCTCAGGCACCACGAGCACCCGCAGATCCTGCGTTTCCTGATCGATGTCCGCACTGCCATCCATCAAGACAGCGGCATTGACACCCTTCATCTGCAGGTTGTTGGTTTGCGCTACCCCCCTGGCCACCACCACATCGCCGCGCACAAAATCGAAGGCAAAACCGGTGGAAAAAATGTCGCGAAAATCCAGTGTCAGCCGGCGAGGCAAGGCCTGCAGGCTCAGCACTCCCAGCAGTTTGGCCACCCCAGGGTCGGCCTTGAGAAATTGGCCGGCTCCCACATCCACATGCAACTTGCCTGCCATGCTGGGGTAATGGGGGGACATGGGCGCGCCCCGCCAACTCAGATTGCCATCGATCTCGCCCTTGCCGCGTGCCAGCACGCCGGGCATTTCAAAGCGCGTGAGCAAAGCGCCCGCGTCGCGGATATCCAGCTTGAAGGCCAGCGTGGTGCGGCGCGGATCATCGGCAGTTCGGGGCGCTCTCGGGTGGGCAGAAGAGGCCTGACGCCGGGCCAGGGCTTCCCAGCGCCCACTTGCGGTAAATACGGCTTCTGGAGACTGAACAGCCAGCCGAGTCAGCTCCCATGTCTGCAAACCACCTGCCTGGGAGGTGCTCGCGGTGTCATGGTTCACCGCGTTGATCTCCAGCCGGCCGAGTTTCTTGCCTCGCAACTCAAAATCCTCCGCGACGACATCGAGTGCGGGCATGTGCGTGGTGGGCTGGGCCAGTACGCTTTGATCCTCGGTACTGGCAGGAATGGTGAGGTGTGAAAGTCTAGCCACCAACTTGCCTGCACGGCCTTCAGTACCTTCGGTGTAGTCCACGCGGCCGGCCAGCTCACGCGCCTTCACGTTGGCCCGCCAAGTGCTGCCCTGGCGCGTTCCGTTGATATCCACCTCATGCAGCGCACGGTCGTCCAGGAGCAGCTCTCCGGTGCGAAGCGACCAGACCGTAGGCATAAAACCGCCACCGCCCTCCCGCGCATCAGCAGGCTCCTTCTGATTGCTGAACAACGCCTCGAGCGTCGACTCCCAGGCGCCTGCGTCCAGGGTAGGCAGCTGCACTTGTGCATGAACGCCACTGGCCGGTAGAGCCAAGGGTGAAGCCGCGTGCTGGCCTACGCCAATGGCCCCACGCAAGGTTCGTCCGGATTGGGTGTCCCTGTGAAATTCAAGAGCCAGTTGCTCTCCAACGCTCACCCGAAAACGGGACTGGCCCTGCGCGCCAGCCACAGAGCCGCCGTCATAGCGCAGCGGCATGGGGGCTTGCGCGGGCTTGCCCAGGGGAGCTGGCAAATCGAAGGACATCCCACGCAGATCGCTGGTCACGACAATCTCGGGAACGCCCTCTCGAAAGGACATCCGTGCTTCATAGGTCGAGCTGCCTGAAGCCTGGCGCGCCACCTCAGGCACTGGCCCCCAGTCTTTCATCTCGCGCAGTGCGTCGGCGCTGAAAGACCCCATGGCGTGCAACACCACGGCCCCGGCTTTCTCGCCCGCTTTGATGTCTGGCGACCCGGCGACCGATGTACCGCCCGACAGGCGCATTTCCCCGCCCAGCAGTTGGGCCCGGGCATCCTGAATGGAAAAGCCCGTGTCGCTGAACGTGATCGCGCCTTGAGCTTGGCCCAAAAGGGGAGTGTCTGGCGAGATGCGCACATCGTTGCCCGCCAGATTGATACGTCCTTCGGCCTTGGATTGCTCAATGTGCGAGACCGGCAAATTCAGCTTGAGCTGCAAGGCCGCGTCGCCACTGCCGGTGGCGCTGTCAAGCGCATGCCCAATGAATCCCGCGACAGGAGAAGTCCGCACGATGCCCAGAGCAGACTCCAAGGGCCCTCGGCCTTGGGCGTCGACAGTCACGCGAGTTTCTTTGAGGTCGGCAATGCCGGCTTGTATCTGGGTGAACTGCCAGCCCGGGTGGCCTTGCACGCTCCCTTTGGCGTTGTTCACCTGCATACTGTTGTGATCGAAAATGAGCTCACCCGACAGATTTTCCAGGGCAGGCCACGGCGCTTGGCCCTCGGGTTGCAAGGCGCGCGGAACGTAGGCCAGGGTCACGCCGCGCACCTGTCCGGCAAAGCGGAAGGCACCGTCCGGCCCCAGAGATTGCTCACCCACGCGATTCAGATCGCCTTTGACTCGGACCGCGAAATCACGTGCTTCGCCCTTTTGAACAGCGCGCTGGACGTAATCGCGCGCTTCATGCGGAATGCCCAGCGGCAGATAGCGGTACACGCGCGCGCCATTGGCACGGCTGAATGAGCCGGAAAGATCAAGCTCACCAGGAAAGCGGTCATCGCCCTTCTTGCCTGCCGTGGTGTTCCAACGCCCTTTGAAGGCGGCGGTGGCGTCCTGGTTGCGCAGCGTCAATTGATCGACATCTATCGTGAACTGGTCCCCTTTGACGCGCCAGCGCGAAGACGCCTTGAACTCAGCCACGGGAATGCGAGGTTCAGCAAAGACACCCGGGAATTCAAGCGCTCCGCTCTTGACCTCCAACACAGCGCTACCGCTGGCCGGAGTGGCTTCCAGCTGGAGGCTGGCACCCTCGATACCGGGCATACCCTCGGCGTGCACCCCATCGGGACGCCGGGGCGCCGGACGCGCGCCGACGGAGAGCTGGCTGATCCTGGTTTGCACGCGCCAGTCCCGGGGGGCGTCCAGCGGTCCGGCCCAACGCCCTTCTATATGTTCTACCAGGCCCTTCACAGGATGGTCCTTCAGGCGGCGGGCCACATCCGGCGACAGCGGTAGCCGCTGGGCGATCTTGGCCAGCGCCGCAAGATCGAGCCGATCGCCCGCAAAATCACCCCCGGCGGGCGCCCCGGACGCGCCGTCGCGATAGCTCAGGCGCACATTGCCACCCGGCCAGGCCAGTCCATCCGCATCCACGAAACTCAGGTCACGGGTGGTGACTTCCATGCCCGCACCAAGATCGCTCCATCCGAAGCGACCTGCGAGCGATTTGAAGGCCAGCGGCTCCAGTTTGGGGCCAAAGGTGGCGGAAACAGAACCCAGGGCGAGATCTGCCGTCAGGTTGGTGAATTGCCCTTTCCTTACATCCGTCCACAGACGAAGCGCACCCTGCCCTGCCTGAAGATCTACGCCCATATCGGCTTCGAGATCCACGTATTGCCCCAACTGGGAAATATCGGCATGGCTGAAGTTGGCAAACACCTGGCCATCCCATTGCTGCCATTGGCCGGAATGAAGTGAAAGCAGAGGCTGGCGGAACCGGCCAATCAATGTGAAGCGCTCCCCCCATGCAGGCTCGGGCGTCACATCAAGCCGCAATTGATGGCTGCTGTAACCATTTCGTGCAATGAACTGCACGTCCGAAAACGTGACAGGCGGGACATTGCGGCTTTCGTCGATCCAGCGTACGCTACCCTCCCGCACGACGAACTCGGGCTGGGAAAAAAACCAGTCTGCTGCCTCGGTAGAGCCCGACGCATCGCCCGACATGTCCATGCCCCCCACCAAAAGACGCCCATCTGCCGTGCGCCGCAGCTCCAGTTCCGGCCGGTCTATCACCAGTTGCGCCAATTCCTTTTTGCTGAGCGAAAGCACCGAGAACGCGGCAATCACGCGCGGCACCACCAGGCCGGCGCGGCCTGAAACGTCGTGCACGCGCACGTCGCGCAAGGAAATGGAGGGAACCAGACCGTTGGATTCAGCCTCAATGGACCCAATGGTGACGCGCGTGGAAGCTGCCCGCGAGGCCATTTCCTCCAGCCGAGGGCGAAACTCATCGATTCGCGGCACAATGAGCCAATGGAGAACACCCCAGGCTACAAGTATGAGCACCAGTAGAGCGAAAACACCACGCAACACCCATCTCATGAGGGTGGCGGCTAGTTTGATGGGCGATTGAACCAACGGCTTTATCTGGAGCAATACGAGTCCGGTAAATGGTGTGATACCCCGGTTGGGTAATGACCACCGATACCGAGCATCGGAGAAGTGAGAGAAATTATGATCCGTGCCGACGTGGAAGGTTCTTACGGCAAAAGTGAATCTTTGTTAAGCGCCTCGCATGTAGAGCATACCGCTCTTCCAGAGGGAGGCGCCGTTCGTTCACGCCTGGTGCAGCGCCTGCGTCGCCGATATGAAGATGAATTGCCCCTGCTGCAGCCTGGGGCGCCAGCCCGAGAAAGCATTCGCCAGTGCCTGGACGCCCTGTTTGAGCGCGGCTTGGATACCAGCAGTGCATTGCGCGTTTTGCGCCAACTGGTCATAGAGCGACTGGTCGTTCTCGATTGTGAGCAGGCGGTTCCTCTGGAGACCGTTACCCGTGCGGTCACCGAATTGGCAGAGGTCGCGCTGGATGTAGCTTGCCAGCACGCTTATGCGCAACTCGACGAGCGCCACGGCGTGCCGATGACCGCCAGCGGCCAACGCGCCCACATGTGGGTGATCGGCATGGGCAAGTTTGGTGCGCGCGAGCTGAATGTCTCAAGCGATATCGATCTCATCTACATCTATGACGAAGATGGAGAAACGACCGGTGCCGAGGACGGACGCGGCCGCATCTCGGTGCATGAGTATTTCACCCGGGCCGTCAAGTTGATTTACGGCTTGATTGGGGAAACCACCGAGCATGGCTTTGTTTTCCGGGTTGACCTGGCGCTCAGACCGAACGGAAATTCCGGACCCACCGTGTGTTCTCTCGACGCGCTTGAAGAATACATGCTGGTGCAAGGCCGCGAATGGGAGCGCTTTGCCTGGTTGAAAAGCCGGGTGGTCGCGCCGCTCGCATCGATCAAGAGTGGTTCTGCGCAAGCCTTGCGCGGCGTGGTGCTGCCTTTTGTGTTTCGCAAGTACCTGGACTACAGCGTCTTCGACTCATTGCGCGGCTTGCACCAGCAAATTCGAGATCACGCGGCCAAACGCAGTGCAGGCAGGCCTGAGCGGGCCAACGACGTCAAGCTCTCACGCGGCGGCATTCGCGAGATCGAGTTCACAGTGCAGTTGCTGCAAGTGGTGCGGGGCGGGCAATTTCCTGAATTGCGCACCCGCCCCACTCTGGAAGCCCTGCAGCGCGTGGCCCGCGCCGGACTCATGCCGCAGGAGACCGCAGACGAGCTGGCCAAGGCTTATGTATTTCTGCGCCGTGTCGAACACCGCATCCAGTATCTGGACGATCAGCAAACGCACGTTCTTCCCACCGACGATGTGGATCTGGAGTGGATTTCCCGCAGCATGGGCTACTCGGGTTGCTGCGCTTTTCTCTCGGAGCTCGATGGCTACCGTGAGTTTGTGGCGCAGGAATTCGATCGCTTGCTGGGCGCCGATGCACCTTGCAAGAACTGCCAGAAAGCGGGTGCCGGCAGCAACGCCCCGCCGGTAGAGGACTTGGAGGCCGTGCTGGCGCTCTTTCCTGAGAACGTCCAGAAACGCCTGCTCGAATGGCACGACAACCCCCGCATCCTGGCACTTCGCGAACAAGCACGCATGCGCCTGCAGCGCCTGCTTCAGCGCACCGCTGAATGGCTGCGCGAAGGCCGGGTCTCCAGTGACGCCGTCTTGCGCATGGCCGATTGGGTGGAGCCTCTGCTGCGGCGCGAGAGCTACCTGGCCCTTCTGCTGGAACGACCGGCCGTGCACGAGCGCTTGCTGCGCGTGCTGGGCTCTGCACGCTGGCCAGCTCGGTATCTGCTGATGCATCCTGGTGTGATCGACGAACTGGCCGGCCCGGCCATGCTCAGCACCCGGTTCGATTCAGCTGTGTTTGAGCGCGACCTCGAAGAGCGCCGCGCCGCTCTGGGACGCACCAATGAAGATGACGAGGAAAATCTGCTCAATCTGTTGCGCCGTGCGCACCATGCAGAGGTTTTCCGCACGCTGGTCCGAGATCTTGAAAACCAGATCAGCGTTGAACAGGTGGCTGACGATCTCTCCGCGCTGGCCGATTCCATCCTGAGACTCACCACCCATTGGTGCTGGTCGCAGTTGAAGCGGCGCCACCGTGAGACGCCGAGCTTCGGCATCATCGGCTACGGCAAACTGGGCGGCAAGGAGCTGGGCTACGGCAGCGACCTGGACATCGTGTTTGTTTTCGACGACGAAGACGAGTCTGCACCCGAGATTTACTCCGCTTTTGTGCGCAAGCTCATCAACTGGCTCACCGTGAAGACAGGCGAAGGCGATTTGTTCGAGATCGACACCGCCCTACGGCCCAACGGCAATTCTGGCTTGCTGGTGACCAGCTTTGAAGCCTATGCGGACTACCAGGAACAGCGCGGAAGCAACACCGCATGGACCTGGGAACACCAAGCCATGACCCGAGCCCGTTTCATATGCGGCGCAGAGGGCATGGCGAAGCGATTCGATGCTGTCCGTCACGCCGTAGTCACCGCACCCCGCGATAGCCAGGCCCTGAAGGGCGAGATCATCACCATGCGCGAGAAGATGCGCCAGGCACGCCCTGTCAAGAGCGGTCTGTTTGATGTCAAGCACAGCGTGGGCGGTATGGTCGATACTGAATTTACATTGCAGTATCTGGTGCTGGCGCACAGTGCTGAGCACCCTGAAATGGAGCCCAACCTGGGCAATATCGCGCTGCTCAGGCGGGCCGAACAGGCGGGCTTGCTGCCGGCAGGGGTTGGCAGTGCGGCGGCGGATGCTTACCGCCAACTGCGCCGGGTTCAGCACAGGGCTCGGTTGAATGAAGAGCCTACTCAGGTGGCGGCGGAGAGTATGGTGACGGAGCGGGCGGCGATTGGTGCACTGTGGAACGCGGTGTTTGGCAAGGGGTAGGTCACTCGCTCCCCCTCTCGCTCTTAGGAAAGCGAATGCGGGCGCGCCTGCCGATCCAAACCCCAGAAATCAACTGGCGGACGGCAAGCTACAGCCAGACAGTTCGCGTATGACCTGGGCACTGTTAGTAGCATTTAGCTTGCGCACAATATTGGCGCGGTGCACATCCACTGTCTTGGGGCTGATGCTGAGGGTACGCGCAATTTCCTTGCTGGTGTGTCCGGACAGCATGGCTTGAAGCACGCCAGTTTCTCGCGGCGACAGGCTGGCCAAGCGTGCTTGCAGCAGCAGCGCTTGCTGGCGTCGAGCAAAGCGCACGCCGGCTTCTCTCATAGCCTTTCGTACGCTGGATAGAAACCGTTCCGGGTTGAACGGCTTTTGTACAAAGTCCACCGCGCCCATCCGCATGGCATGGACCGCAGCCGAGACGTCGCCATGTGCAGTCAGAAATATCAGAGGCATGTCGCAATCGATTTCGACCAGGTGTTGCTGTAGTTCGAGCCCGCTCATCTCGGGCATGCGCAGATCGACCACAGCACATGCCGCTCCCCCATGCTGGCGGACTGCCAACAAAAACGCCTGCGGCGAGGCAAATGCGCTGGTACGTATCTTGACTGACTCCAGCAGCCAGCCTAACCCATCAGTCACACCCTGGTCGTCATCGACCAGAAATACCAACACGTCCGAGTCCACTGTGCTCATGGGTTTGTGGCCTCTGGCAAGCTGAAAGAAAAACGAGCGCCTCCGCCTGGGCGCCGGGCGTGGCGCAGGGTGCCGCCATGCGACTCGACCAGAGTGCAACTGATCCTCAGCCCCATGCCCAGGCCGTGTGACTTTGTGCTCACGTAAGGGTCAAACAGGTGCTTGAGCAACTCGGCCGGCACTCCTGGGCCGTTGTCAGCGACTGCGCAGTTGAGCCGCCCCGAGGCGCTACGCGACACGCTGATGTCAATTTGACGCGGCCCACCATCGAACCCTTGCAGGGCTTCGACGGCGTTCATGACCAGGTTAACCAGCACCTGCTGTATCTCCACCGGGTGGCAGCGCGCGGGCGGTATTGGGCGTCCACGTAGCCGCGTCCGCACCTGCACCTGTGCTTGGCGCAGAGGTAGTTCCAGGAGACCCAGCGTAGCGTGCAACAGCTGCTCCATATCCACCGCCTGCAGCGCAGGTTCGTGGTGTGACACAAAACCGCGTACATTGCTAATGATCTGCCCCGCTTGATCCAGGTGCGCCATGGCCTTGTCCAACGCTCTCGCGATATCGGGTCGTTGCGCCAGCTCTGGCGCCAATCGGTGTCTTATGCCGGTGAGGTAACTCTGGCAGGCATTGAGCGGCTGGCCCAACTCGTGCGCAAGTGCCGAGTTCATTTGTCCGACCAACGAAAGGCGGGCAGCGTGAGCAAGTTCCTGCTGCTGGCGGTGCTCGCGTTCACGCGAGAGCCGCTGCTCTGTGACATCAGACAAGGTAATTACTGCACCCAGCCCTTGGGTGGACAAGGCCATCGCCACACCTGCAATGTCCCGCCAGTCGGCACCATTGTTTCCTGCCCCGGCATACCAGCGCAGTTCAAAACACTGTGGCTGCGTTACGCTGCCATGGTGCAGGCGGCGCACGATGTCGGCCAGCGATGAGAGTTTGCCGTCGGGCCACCGGACACGAACAGGATCGTCCAGCAAGGTTTGCAGGACCACCTGCGACGGCGCTCCCAGCGTTTGCTCAAGGGTGCGATTGGTCTCCACCACATCGCCAGCAGCGTTAGTCACCAGTACGCCCAACGGGAGGTGACTGAAAAGCGTGCGGTACTTGTCCAAAGCTTCGGCAGACAACACCTGCGCCTCGCGCAGAGTCTCATTGCTGCGGCGCAGGTGCTGGGTGCGTTGCAGCACGGTTTGCTCCAATTGCTGGTTGACGCGACGCAGCTCATCTTCCGCTCGTTTTTTGTCACTGAGGTCCTGTACGACCCAGACGGACACTGCATCGGGCTGGCCGGAGTCCACCACCCGCCCGGAAATGCGGCACCAAATCTGGCCGCCATCCTTACGAACCTGGGCATGTTCGTGGGTGTAGAAAGCGTGCTGCATGAACTGGGCATAGGACTGGCCCACCTCCTCGTACTCGGCCTGCGAGACATAGAGGCATCGCACTGACTGGCCGTCGAGCTCGCCAGGCAAGTAGCCAAGCATCTCGGTCATCCGGGCGTTGGCCCAGATGAACCGCCGGTTTTGGAGGGTAGCAATCCCCACGATGGTGTTGCCCAGCACCGTACGCCATGGCTCATTGGGACCTGCCGATGCGACCAAGGCAACTGCGTCAGAACTTCGTTTTGCGGGCGCTGGTCTCATGTAGATCCGAAGCAAATCACCCGGGAACAGGGCGTCGACAGCTTACACCAACCCCTCCTTGGAACGTCCAATGCTGCAGTGCAATACGTAGTTTGCTTATGCACTAGGGAATCGTTCCCAATGCCCACATCACCCTCGACTAACTACAGTAGTCCGAACCTTATCAACACTATGCCCATGTCGGACCTGAAGAAGTATTGGAACGAAGAGCTAGAGACCCAGTCCTGGGACGCAGTGGAGCGTTGGCAGATGAGTCAAATCGCTCAGGCTTTACCGGGTTTGCGCCAACGCTCTTCCATGTACACAGAGCTGCATAGCAAGCTTCCGGCCGATCTGCAACTGCGCACGTTGTTCGATCTTCAGAAGCTGCCCTTTACCTTCAAGTCAGACATCCGCCAGGCGCAAGATGCAGCCAGCGAAACCGAACCCCTGGGGCGCAACCAGGCTGCGGACACCGCCAATATCGTGCAGTGCATCAGCTCGTCAGGCACCACAGGCCAGCCGCTGTACTACGGCCTGACCCAGGCCGATGTGGAGCGCTTTACCGACGCCATCGCCCACACATGGTTCACCGCCGGCCTGCGTCCTGGTGATGTAGTGGCTCACCTGGTGGGTCTGCCTATGGTAGCCGGCGGTCTGCCCTATGCAGACGGTTTCAGGCGTGTGGGTGCCATGCTGTGCTGGTTAGGCGGGTTCCCGACCGAGCGCATCCTGCGAGAAATGCGCCGCTTGCGCGTGAGCGCGCTGCTGGCAACCACCTCGTTTGGACTCCACCTGGCTGACCAGTGGGACGAGGTAGGGGCTCAGATGGGAATCCCTTCGGCGTTGCGGCTGGTTATGTGCGGCGGCGAGCCAGGCTTGAATCAACCCGAAATCCGCAACCGCATAACCGACGGCCTGGGTATTGCGCATCTGCGCGAAACCATGGGCTTGGGCGACGTCATCTCGAGCATGTGGTCTGAGTGCGAGGCTGAGGATGGCATGCACTTCAATGCTCAGCGTTACGTGGCCATCGAACTGATTGATCCTTCTACCGGAGAACAAAAGCCTTGGCGTGAAGGCGATACCGGCGAGATTGTGTACACCGCCTTTGCCCGTGACGCCACGCCGGTGGTGCGCTACCGCTCGCGCGACCACGCGCTGGTAGTGGGTACGCGCTGCGCCTGTGGCCGAACCAGTCCGCGAATTCGCTGCATCGGTCGCACCGACGACATGCTCATCTACAAGGGCATGAATGTGTTCCCCACAGCGATTCGCGACTTGGTGGCGCAGCGTTTTACCGGCCAGATAGAGCCGATGCTGCGGCTGTGGAAGGAGCAGGCCGACCAGGTCCGTTTTGACCACCCCATTGCGATGGACGTCGAAGCCTCTACCCCATTGAATCTGCCGCAAGCACAACAACTGGGGCTCGCCATTGAGGACGAAGTCAGGGCCCAGCTTCAGGTACGTGTCACCGTGCACGTGCTGCCGCCCGGCACGCTGCCGAAGAGCGCCTACAAAACATCTTTGCTCGCGGTACGCGATCTCACCGAAACCCAACACCCTGTGCCATGAAATTCGAACGAGCTGCGATCAGCCTGCCCCATCTGTGGTCCTCTCCCTTTGTGCGTTGGCAAGGACGCTTGGCAGATCTCGACAGCATAGACCTCGCCCACAGCGTCACAGCAGATGCGCTACAGACCAGAGGCGTTGACCTTGGCATGGTGGACCGTCTGGTGCTGGGCATGACCGTGCCGCAGCCCAAGTCCTTCTACGCTGCGCCCTGGCTGGCTGCTCGCCTGGGCATGCCTGGCATCAGCGGTCCCCTCATCGCTCAGGCTTGTGCTACCTCGGTCGTGGGTTTAGCTCACGGGGCGTGCTCAGTGGAAATGGACGCTCAAGCCATGCCCCTGCTCGTAGTGAGCGACCGCACCAGCAACGGACCGCTCCTGGTTTACCCGAAAACCACTGGCCAGGGTGGCGCGCCCCAAATCGAACACTGGGTGTTGGACAACTTCGCAGCCGACCCAAATACAGGCAAGGCAATGATAGCCACGGCAGAAACCACGGCGCGCGACGGTGCCATGAGCCGCACCGAGCTTGATGACCTGACACTTTTACGCTGGCACCAATACCAACGCGCCCTGGCCGATGACCGTCGGTTCCAGCGCCAATACATGGTGCCGGTACGCTTTGCCCAGGGGCGCAAGAGTTTGAACCTAGACGCCGATGAAGGCTTACATGCGTACAGCGCCGAAAGCCTGGCCGCGTTGCATCCGGTGCTTCCAGGTGGTGTTGTCACGTTTGGTGGCCAGACCCATCCAGCCGACGGGTGTGCCGGTGCGCTGGTATGTGATGTGCGCCGCGCCACTTCCTTATCGGCCGGGCAAGGGGTTGTGCGACTGCTCGCAATAGGTCAGGCGCGCGCAAGCGCCGCTGAAATGCCAAAGGCGGCCACAACCGCCGCACAAAACGCACTGGCCCTGGCCGGTCTTTCCATCTCTGACGTCAAGTTCGTGGTCACCCACAACCCTTTTGCTGTCAACGACATCTGGTTTGCCCGTCAGACCGGGTTTTCGCTGGAACAGATGAACCCCTACGGCTGCAGTCTGATCTATGGCCACCCCCAAGGGCCAACCGGCCTACGTGGAATCATCGAACTCGCCTGGGCGCTGCGTGAGGCGGGGGGGGGCATTGGCATATTCACTGGCTGCGCAGCTGGCGACACCGGTGCAGCCCTGGTGTTGCGGGTCGACTGATCGATCCCCTCATCTTTGCGACCTTCGTAAACCAACGCTTACCACCGGAGAAGCCAACATGACCCTTACTCGCCGCGACCTCATCCTTGGCGCAGCCGCTGCGCCGCTGATCGCTCACCCTATGTCAGCGTTTGCCCAAGGCATTGACGTGGCCAAGATCGTGGTCGGTTTTCCGGCCGGGGGCGGGATTGATCTGGTGGCTCGCCGCATTGCTGACAAGCTGCGCCCGGGCTACGCGAAGACGGTCGTGGTGGACAACCGCCCTGGAGCAGGCGGACAGATCGCTGTCTCTGCGGTCAAAAGTGCCCCCGCAGACGGCACATCGTTGCTCCTCACGCCCATGTCCATTCTGGCCATCTACCCGCACACTTACAAAAAGCTTCCCTACGACCCCGTCACCGACCTCATGCCGGTGTCGAGAGTGGTGGAGTTCGGTTTTGGTGTCGCCGTTGGGCCTTCTGTTCCAGCCAGCGTCACCACTGTGCCTGAGCTGATGGCCTGGTTCCGAGCCCATCCTGCTCAGGCGAACTACGGTACTGCTGCTCCTGCCTCCACAATGAACTTCATCGGCGACCTCCTGGCCCGTGCAGCGAAGACCGACATGCGCCACGTGCCCTATCGCGGCAGCCAATTGGCGATTCAGGACATGATCGGCGGGCAGGTACCAGCGGTGGTAGCACCTCTGGGCGAACTTACACCGCACTTAAAAGGAGACCGTTCCCGCCTACTGGTGACTACTGGTGCGAGCCGCAGCCGCTTCTTTCCCAAAACACCGACTTTAGGCGAGCAGGGCTTTGCGGAATTGGCATTCACGGAGTGGCATGGACTGTTCGCCCCCACAGGCACCCCAGTCGACACCGTGCAAAGGCTCAATGCAGCGGTTCGTGCAGCCCTCGCGCAACCCGATGTGATAGAGGCAATGGCCGTTCAATCTTACGAAGTCGCGCCTTCCACGCCTCAAGAACTGGGCGCACTGATGGCTCGCGACACCCAATTGTGGGGCAAGCTGATAGCTTCCACCGGCTTCAAACCTGAGAACTGACAAGAAGAGCTGACTCAGGTTGCGCCTGAGACCCTGGCTACGGAACGTGCCGCAATGGATGCGAGTGGAATGAATTCTTTAGCACTATCTGCACTCCGCACTTTTCAACGTCTTGCGCACGGGTGATCCCTTTCCCCCTGGGAGAGACTGATGCAGGCGCGTCTGCCGACTTGAGCCCCAGAGCCCGAGGCTGTGGGTTGGTTTGGGCAGAGGCATCTAAACCTTACGTCGCTCTTCTCCGCGGTCATCCGGGGATGACGGAGAGAGATCTGAGGCTCAACTGAAAAGCACAGGCACTTATATTCATTTCGACATGAAAAGTCGGCGCGTTATCAAGGCTCTTGGTTAGGGTGGGGGCGGCCGGTTGCGGCCTGAGGGTAAGCGACGGTTGATTGAACGCTGCAGTTGTTCATTGCCATCTGTTCTTCTCCTGAGGTCGGAGGCCGGGAATTACCCCCGGCGGCACACTTGCTTTTCTTGGACTGACCAACCGGGGGCGGTGCGTCAGAACTCCGTTCGTTCGCTCCGCTATCTACCGTCATACAGCCGCCGTAGGAAACCGGCAAGCTCCAAGTGAATGAACCCACACGTGGAAAGCCGTAGCCCCATCAAATAATTTCCACAAACTAGGCACTTCTGCCGCTAGGCCTATTGTCGCCACGCTTGTGTTGTGGACGACGTACACATATGCTCGCTCCCCTGGCTATTCATCAGTCGTGATGAAATACCCGGGATAACTCATACCGCTGAATCAATTGACTTTTTCACGCTCTGCCCTTTCGCTTGCCGTACTTGGCATCTTCACCGCCCTGCTTGCAGGCTGTGCAAGCCCTCGTCCCGCCACACCAGCGCCTCTGGCTGAATTGGTGCCCGCCGCATGGCAGGCGCCGCTTCCTCATGGTGGGCGCCTGCAAGCCCTGAAGGACTGGTGGCAGGAGCGCGAAGATCCAGCCCTGTCAGCGCTGGTTGAAGCGGCGCTGGCTGACAGCCCGACCCTGGCTGCTGCCCAGGCGCGGGTAGAGCAGGCGCGCGCGCAGACCGCTTCCAATCAGGCTGCGCTCATGCCCAGGCTGGATCTGGGCGCCAACGCCAGCCGGGGCAATAGCCAGAGCGTAGGCTCTGTCAGTTCCGGCTCCGCACCGCCTGTCGTCACCTCCATGCAGGTCGGTCTGCAGGCTGGCTGGGAGATTGACCTGTTTGGTCGTCAGCGCTCGTTGCTGGAGGCCGCCGAACGCCGGCAGGAAGGAGCGGACGCGCTGGCTCATCTGGCGCGGGTCTCTCTGGTAGCGGACGTGGCCAACGCCTACTATGGGCTCAGGCTTTGCCAGTCGCTTTTGACCACTGCTGAAAACGACACCGCTTCGCGCGCCGAAACAGCGCGTCTGGCTGTCATCAGCCGCGATGCCGGCTTTACAGCGCCCGCCACCGCTGCCTTGGCAGAAGCCAGTGCGGCCGACGGGCGGGCACGGACACTTGCGCAGCGGACCGCCTGCGATGTGCAGGTCAAGCAGTTGGTCACATTGACAGGCCTGGATGAGCCCAGGTTGCGGTCCCAAGTGGCTTTGTCCGCTATGCAGCCTGGCCAGAACGCCACCAATTTCAGCGTGTCGTCCATTCCGGCCGAGGCGCTGCGCCAACGCCCTGACCTCTGGGCTGCGGAGCGAGAAGTTCTCGCTGCGCGCGCGGAGGTCGGCTCTGCCGAAGCCGCTCGGCTGCCATCGCTGAGCCTGGGTGGCTCCATCAGTCGCCTGCAGCTGCAGGCCATGGGCACCAGCGGCGGGCTCGGCGTATGGTCCATAGGCCCTCTGGCACTGAATCTCCCTTTGTTCGACGGTGGCCGCATTGCGGCAGGTACTCAAGCTGCCCGGGCGCGCTACGACGAAGCGACGGCCAACTACCGGGCCAAGCTGCGGCAGGCAGTTCAGGAAGTGGAGACCGCTCTGGTTCAAGGTGCGGACGCCGAGGCCCGCAAGACGGACGCTCAGGCCGCGGTGGCCGGTTATCAGCAGTCGTTTGACGCCACGCAAGCGCTTTACCGCCAGGGCATGACCAATCTGGTGCAGCTGGAAGAAGCTCGGCGAAATCTGCTGGGCGCGCAAACGGCATTGGAAAACCTGCGTCGTGACCAGCAAGCAGCCTGGGTGGCGCTGTACCGAGCCGCGGGTGGCGGCTGGCAGGCGCCATAAACCACAAGAGTATGTACTCACTTAAAAATAATCAGTGGCGCAGTGCCTCTTTAAAAAATCAATGAAATCGATTGACCAGACCATGAATTCACCCCAGTTCCTCTTTGTACTGGCCCTGGTGGGCCTCCTGGCAGCCTGCAGTGGTGACCAGAAGTCCGCCGACGCACCTCAAGCCGCAGCCAGCGCGCCGCGCGCGGTGCTGACGGTCACTGCCGAGAAGCCTCGCCGCACCTCCATGACGGACGCTCTGGCCGCCAATGGCAGCATCGCCGCCTGGCAAGAGGCCATCATCGGCGCTGATGTACCCGGCCTGCGGCTGTCCGAAATTCGTGTGAATGTGGGCGACGTGGTTAAAAAGGGCCAGGTACTCGCCACCTTTGATGCCGCGCCCATACAGCAAGACCAGGCTCAGGCGCGAGCCAGCCTGGCAGAAGCTGAAGCCGCCGCCGCCGATGCCGCTGGCAATGCAGAGCGCGCCCGTGCCGTGGCCTCCAGTGGTGCGCTGAGTCAGCAGCAAATCAACCAGTACCTCACCGCAGAAAAAACGGCCCGCGCGCGCGCAGATGCCGCGCGATCCGTGGTGGCCAGCCAGGGCCTGCGCCTGCGCAATACCCAGGTGATAGCGCCAGATGACGGCGTGATATCGGCCAGAACAGCCACCGTAGGACAGGTTGCCGGCTCCGGTGCCGAGCTGTTTCGCCTGGTGCGCCGGGGTCGTCTCGAATGGCGTGCCGAGGTCACTTCGGAAGACTTGACGCGCCTGCGCCCGGGTCAACGCGTACAGATCGAACTGCCCGGCGGCGCCAAGGTCACCGGCACGGCTCGGCAACTGGCTCCTACGGTAGATGCCAAGACACGGTACGGCCTGGTTTACGTGGACCTGCCGGCCGGCTCTCCAGCGCGTGCGGGCATGTTTGCGCGAGGCAATTTCGAGCTGGGCCAGGGAGAAACGCTCACCGTACCGCAGGAAGCTGTGGTGATGCGCGATGGCTACGCCCATGTCCTGCGGGTGGGGACCGATCAGCGGGTACAACTGGCACGCGTTCAGACTGGCCGCATTGCCGACAGCCGCATAGAGATCAAGCAAGGGCTTGACGACAGCCTGCCCGTGGCCGTGCGCGGCGCCGGTTTCCTCAACGACGGCGATCTGGTGCAGGTGTCCGAAGCGCCTGCGCCCGCCGTTAGCGCCTCGGGCAGTACCGCCGCCATAGCTGCGGCCAGCGCACCTGCGAGCGCCCCTGCCAGCGCTCCTGCTAAATAACGCCAGATCAAAGAGCCATTCCAATGAACGTTTCCGCCTGGTCGATCCGCAACCCGGTCCCGACCCTGATGCTGTTCGTGCTGCTCACACTGGGCGGCCTGTTTGCCTTTCACTCCATGAAAGTGCAGAACTTCCCCGATCTGGACCTGCCTACGGTCAACGTGATCGCGGCACTCCCGGGTGCGACCCCCGGCCAGCTCGAAAACGAGGTGGCGCGCAAGATAGAAAACAGCATTGCCACCATCCAGGGGCTCAAGCACATCTACACCACCATCCAGGACGGTTCTGTGTCGTTGATGGTGGAGTTCCGCCTGGAAAAACCCGTGCAGGAAGCGGTGGACGATGTGCGTTCGGCCATCTCCCGCGTACGGGCTGATCTGCCCAGCGATCTGCGTGACCCGATTGTCAGCAAGCTCGATCTGGCGGGCCAGCCGGTGCTGGCCTATACGGTGTCCTCACCGCGCATGAACGATTCCGATCTTTCATGGTTCGTGGACAACGACGTTGCCAAGCGCCTGCTCGCAGTACGCGGTGTGGGCGCTGTCAACCGCGTGGGCGGCGTGGAACGGCGGGTTGAAGTGGCGCTGGATCCTTTGCGGCTTCAGGGACTGGGTGTCACCGCAGCAGATATCTCACGCCAGCTGCGGCAGGTACAGCTCGAGAGCGCGGGTGGCCGCATTGACCTCGGCTCAGGAGAGCAACCGGTTCGCACACTGGCCACCGTAGGCTCGGCCGACGAACTGCGCGCCATGCCCATCGCGCTGCAGGACGGCCGCAGCATCCGGCTTGACCAGGTCGCCACCGTCTCTGACACCATTGCCGAACCGCGTGCCGCGGCGCGGCTGAATGGCCAGAAAGTCGTTGGTTTTGAAGTCGCTCGCAGCCGTGGCGCCAGCGAAGTGGAAGTGGGCGCTGGTGTGCGCCAAGCGCTCAAGGATATGCAGCAGGCCAACCCAGGCCTGAACATCACCGAGGCCTTCGACTTCGTCACGCCGGTGGAAGAGGAATACCACGCTTCATTGCAAATGCTGGGCGAAGGAGCGCTGCTGGCCGTGCTGGTGGTGTGGCTCTTCTTGCGCGACATGAGAGCGACGTTTGTTTCAGCCGTCGCGCTGCCTATGTCCATCTTGCCGGCCTTGATCGGCATGTATTTCTTCGGCTTCACGATCAACGTCGTGACGTTGCTCGCCCTGTCGCTGGTGGTCGGCATTCTGGTGGACGATGCCATCGTGGAGGTGGAGAACATCGTGCGCCATTTGCGCATGGGAAAAACGCCTTACAAGGCTGCCATGGAAGCTGCTGACGAGATCGGCCTGGCCGTGGTCGCCACCACGTTCACCCTGATCGCGGTGTTCCTGCCCACCGCGTTCATGAGCGGCATCGTCGGCAAGTTCTTCAAGCAGTTCGGCTGGACCGCCGCGCTTGCCGTATTTGCCAGTCTGGTGGTGGCCCGCATGCTCACGCCCATGATGGCCGCGTACATGCTCAAGCCCATCGTCACGGCAGAGAAAGATCCCCGCTGGCTCACCATCTATGGCAAATGGGCCAGTTGGTGCGTGCGTCATCGCTACTGGACCATGTTCGCCGCAGGCCTCTTCTTCTTTGGCTCCGTCGCGCTTATTCCGCTGCTTCCTACCGGATTCATTCCCCCGGACGACAATTCGCAAACGCAGGTCTACCTGGAATTGCCGCCCGGCAGCACGCTCTCGCAGACCGAACAGGTGGCTGAACAAGCGCGTCTGCAGCTGGCTCAGAACTCTCACGTCAAGAGCGTCTACACCACCATTGGTGGCGGCTCGGCCGGGGGGGACCCCTTCGCGCCTGGCGGCACAGATATACGCAAGGCCACGCTCACCATACAGCTCAGCCCCCGCGGGGAGCGCCCGCGCAAGCAGGTCATCGAGCGGGAAATCCGAAAAGCCATTCACACACTGCCCGGCGTACGTAGCAAGGTGGGCCTGGGTGGTTCGGGTGAAAAATACATTCTGATGCTGCAAGGCGATGAACCCCAGGCCCTGCTTTCTGCTGCCCGCGCCGTGGAGCGCGATCTGCGCGGCCTGCCGGGCCTGGGCAGTATCACCAGCACCGCCAGCTTGATCAGGCCAGAAATTGCCGTGCAGCCGGATTTCGCCCGCGCGGCAGATCTTGGCGTGACCAGCGCAGCCATGGCCGACACACTGCGCGTGGCGACACTGGGCGACTATGACGCGCAGTTGCCCAAGCTCAATCTGGCGCAGCGCCAGGTGCCCATTGTCGTGAAGCTCGAGGATTCAGCCCGCAAGGATCTGGACCTGCTTTCGCGCCTATCGGTCCCCGGCAGCAAAGGCCCAGTCCCGCTGGGTCAGGTGGCCACGCTGAGCTACAGCGGCGGGCCCGCCATCATCAGCCGCTACGACCGCTCACGCAACGTGAACATGGAGATCGAACTGTCCGGCCAGCCTTTGGGGGATATTGCGACCAAGGCCAAGGAACTGCCCTCTGTGAAGAATCTGCCGCCCGGCGTGCGCGTGGTGGAAGTGGGTGACGCCGAGGTGATGGCCGAGTTGTTTGTGGGCTTTGGCCTGGCCATGCTGACCGGGGTGCTCTGCATCTACATTGTGCTGGTACTCTTGTTCCACCACGTGCTCCACCCGGTGACCATCCTGGCCGCGCTTCCGCTTTCATTGGGCGGTGCATTTGTGGGTCTGCTGATCACACAAAAAGGCTTGTCCATGCCCTCGCTGATCGGCTTGATCATGCTGATGGGCATTGCCACCAAAAACTCCATCTTGCTGGTCGAGTACGCCATCATGGCGCGGCGTGGACACCCTGGGCATGATGGCCAGCCCGCCGCAGAACCCATGAGCCGTTTCGATGCGCTGATGGACGCTTGCCACAAGCGCGCCAGGCCCATCATCATGACCACATTGGCCATGGGTGCGGGCATGTTGCCTGTGGCCATTGGATGGGGCTCTGCTGATTCCAGCTTCCGCTCGCCCATGGCAGTTTCGGTCATCGGCGGACTGATCACCTCCACCTTCCTCAGCCTGTTGGTCATCCCCGCGGTGTTTGTCTGGATTGACGATATCGCGCAGTGGATCGGCCGCAAGGTGAAAGGCGAACGCAAGGCATCGGTTTGAGCGAGCACCCGCGTCCATTGTCATTCACGCATCGCAACGCCTGGCCACTCACCTGTACGTTGCTCGTACTGGCCAGCGCTGGCCTTTGGATAGCCGCAGTCAAAGGTGTGGTCTCGCCGCAGCTTCTGGCCTGGCAACCGGCGCTGTGGAAAAGCGCCCCCTGGACGCTGTGGACCGCGCCGCTGGAGCATTTTGTCTTTGCGCACGCTTTGGCCAATAACCTGGCCCTGGTATTACTGGCCGTGTTGGGGTCGCTGGTTTCAGCGCAACCGCGCGACGCCCTGGCCCTGCTTCTGGCCTGGCCCCTGTCCACACTGGGGCTCCTGCTTTGGCCTGAAGTCGGTGGGTACTACGGTCTGTCAGGCCTGGTGCACGCGGCCGCGGCTGTGCTCACATTACGCGCACTGAGTTCATCGGCCACATCCCGCATCGGCCAATGGATGGCCATCGGCCTGCTGCTGAAGCTGGCACTGGAGCACGGATGGGCCATGCCGGTGGGTTTCGAGAGCAGTTGGGGATTCAACGTTGTCTTCGCTGCGCACCTCACTGGTGCAGTTGCGGGCTCTGCGATGGCGCTGATAGTCCACGCAGCGGACGCTATTCAGACCCGCCCCGGAGATCGCTGAAACGCTCAAGCGGTGACGTACCCCACCGCGAGCGCTTGTTCATTGAAACCCGGCACCAGCGGTTTGATCGCCTCCGACTTCTGAAGGCGCTCCAAGCCATTCTTCCAAATGAGCTTGCACGTTCGTGGCGAAGGTTTGCAAGACTTCCTTGCAGATGAAGCCGTAATGACTGGTCAGCAAAGCATTGTCCAGCGCACGCAATGGATGGGTCAACGGCAGTGGCTCTTGCTCGAAAACATCCAGTCCAGCAAAACCAAGCTGGCCTTGTTGCAATGCCGTCACCAACGCCGGCATGTCGATCAGCTCAGCCCGCGACGTATTCACCAGAATGGCTTGTTGGCCCATCAACGCCAAGGTCTCGGCGTTAAGCACGTGTCGTGTGGCCGGGGAAGGCACAAGGTGCAGACTCACCACATGGGCTTTGCGCAGCAAGTCGTGGAGCGGTACCGATGTGACCCCACAAGCTTGGGCACGTGCTGGTGTCATGTTGGGGCTCCAGGTCACCACTTCCATGCCCAATGCCTGACCGACGGCAGCCACGCGTTGTCCGATCTGCCCCAAGCCAATCAGGCCCAGCGTCTTGCCAGCCAACACCTGGGGCAGGTGGTCCATCGCATCCGCCCGACGCCAATCAGTCTGGGCAGCTCGGATCTGCAGTTGAGGAAGTCGGCGGGCACAAGCCAGAATCAGAGACCAAGTCATCTCGCACGTGCTGGCCTTTGAAGGCCCCCACTCGGTAAACCGAACTTCGATTCCGTGCTCCGCAGCCGCTTGCACGTCCAGCTTCTGGTTGCGGGTGCCGGTTGAGATGATCATCCGCAAGCGGGGTAGCGATGCCAGCAGATCACGGTTGAACGGCGTGCGGTCCCGAAACAGCACGACACACTCGGCATCCTTCAGTGCATGGATGAGGTCCGGTCCTTCCAGGTGCTTGCTGTGGATGGTCACCTCGGCGCGGGACTTGATGGCAGTCCAATCGGTGAACCCAGCCAAAGCGCCCTCCCAGTCGTCCAGAACCACCACGCGCGGGCGGGCTAAAGTCATTGAGCAGCTGCTGCGGTTTGCTGACGGGTATGACCCGAAGACGAGCCTTGCAAGGTGGCCAGTTGGATGACTTCACCCACACTGCCTGCCTTGGCCAGGGACCAGCAGGCATCCATGAGTTGGCGGGTCTGGTCCTTACCCAGAATCTCATCGCTCATGTTGCTGAACTTGGTCTCCAGGTTCGCATCCGTCATCGGACGTTGCAGCGAGCCTATGGCGTGCTCTACACGCAGATGGATCTTGCGCCCATCCTTGAGGACCGCGGTTGCATCTACCGCGGCTTCGTCGATGGTGTTGTCGATCACTGCATTGACTTTGCCACGCGTGGCCACCATGTCAGCACGATTGACGATGTCGTCAGCGTATTGGTCCTCGCTGGCCTGGCCAAATATCAGGCCCGCCGCACAGCCGTGATAGACGCTGAACTTGCCCTCCAGGCCATCTTTGGGCTCTTTCTTGCCTGTCAGCTCCAGCACCAGGGAGTGAACGCGCAGATCCAGACGCTCCAGATTTTCAGCCGTCACTCCCTGCTCGCGCAGCTGGATGCAAGCATCGATGCTGGGATGGATCACGATGCCGCAAGCAAACGGCTTGTAAGTGTTGAAGGAAATCTCAAAGCGCTGGCCCAACTCATCCGTGATTTCATTCCAGGCGTACTTGGTGGAAACCACCTGGGCAAATCCACGCGGCGCTTCCAGCGCCCGGCGACTGGCAGTGAAGCCTTCCTTGGCCAACAACGCAGACATCAGGCCGGCCTTGGCCGCTCCGCCAGGATGGAAGGGTTTCGTCATGGTGCCGAACTGCTCCCTGAGGCCAACCGGCTGTGACGCAGCGATCCCCAGTGCCATCTGCGTCTTGTCTGCATCGAGCTTCAGCAGGCGCGCGCACGCTGCTGCGGCGCCCAGCGTGCCGGTCGAGCCCGTAATATGCCAACCACGGTCGTAGTGCTCCGGGTACATCATGTTGCCTACACGGCAGGATACGTCGATGCCCAGGACCACAGCGTCGATGACTTCACGTCCACTTGAGCCCAGTTTCTCGGCCAAGGCAAGCACAGCGGAACACACAGGACCTGCGGGGTGGATGATGGTCTTCAGGTGGGTGTCATCGAAGTCGAAGGTGTGCGAGCTGATGCCATTGATCAGCGCGGCGTTGCCCATGTCCACACGGATGTTGGAGCCCAGTACCAATGCCTGCGCGGCAGGCTCGAGCACCTGCGTGGCGCGAATGGCCGCTTGTGTGGACTCATGATGGGCCGCACCCACCGCACATCCCAGCCAGTTCATGAACGTTCGATGGGCTTCATGTTCGACCGCATCACTCCATCCTCTGGAAGGGTGACCCGCGACGAACTCCGCCAGGATGCGGGTGATAGGAGGCGCGTTCTTGTCGGCGGAGATAGTGGTGTTCAGTGCCATGGCGGTCTGTCTGTGCAATAAAAATGGAAAACGTAGAAGCGCGCATGGCACCATGCCGCACGCGGTGGTTGGAACTCAGGAATCGAGGCGAATGTTTTGCGCCTTCGCAATCCGTTGCCAGCGCTCAAGGTCAGTGCGCACGTAGGCATCGAACTCAGCCGCCGACATCGGCATGGGCACAATCGCCTCAATAGCGAGCGTTTTTTCAAGCGCGGGGTTCTCCAGGACCTTGTTCAGAGAGGTATTGAGCGTCGTCACGATATCGGCCGGCATGCCGGCCGGCCCCGAAACGCCATACCACTGAAGAACATCGTCAAATCCCTTGACACCCAATTCTTCGAATGTGGGCACGTCCGGGAAACGCTTGCTGCGTTGTTTGCCCGTTACGGCCAGGAGGCGCACCTTGCCACCCATTGCATGGGGGACGGCGGCTGCAAGACCGGGAAAGATGAACTGCGTAGATCCGCCCATGATGTCGTTGAAAGCCGGCGCAATGCCCTTGTACGCGATGTGTTCAGAAGCAAACCCTGCCCTTTGCTTGAGCAACTCCATCAGCAGGTGGGTCAGCGAGCCTGCCCCTGCCGAGCCATAGTTGGTGTGCCGATTGTCCTTGACGTATTTGAGAAACTCGTCGTAGGTGCGAATGGGCAGCTTCGCGTCGACCGCCAGAACATTGGGCGTACCCCCGATCATGCCCACTGAGGTGAAGTGCTTGATCGGGTCATATGGCAGCTGTCGGGTCGCCGGGGCGGTGCCCAACGTGGCGACGTAGCCCTGCATCAGCGTATATCCATCGGGTTTGGCACGCATGGTCTTTTGACAGGCCACCACGCCACCGCCGCCGCCCAGATTTTCCACCACGAACGAAGTTCCAAGAGTCTTGCCCCACTCTGTCGTCGTCGCACGGGCCACGTAGTCACTGCCACCCCCCGCGGCCACCGGCACTACAAAATTGATGGGGCGTGCCGGAAATTTTTCCTGGGCCAAACTCATGCCCGGTGCAGCCAATGCAACAGCGCCCGCACCCGCACCAGCTAGAAATGAACGTCGATCCATGTTTGTCTCCTTTTTTATCGTTGAAACCGGTAGCCGAACCTGCCCGCTTCTCGGGCAGGAACATGACTCTTCGCTGGCCTGTCTGAATGCTCCGGTGACCTCACCAGACTCAGAGCGCTAGATCTGCCTCAAACGCACCAGCGCCTGCTTGACGTGCGCCTCCAACAGGGCCGCGCAAGACTTGGGCACTGCCGGCGTCCCTGCATCACGCAGCGCAGCCACAATCAATTTGTGCTCATCGTTGGATTGCTTTCGATGCGCCAGATCCTGCAAATTCTTGAAACGGGCCAGGTGCAGCTTCTGCGTGATTTCGCGGTAGGTGTTTTCGATTTCTTCATTCCCGAGCACTTCAATGAAAGCCCAGTGAAATCGAAGATTGCTGTGGTAGTACTTTTTGGCATCGTCCTGGGAAATGGCGTCGTCCATCTCACCGCATAAAAGATCCAGCCGCGCCGCCAATGCCGTGCGCTCAGCCGCCCCCCGCAAACTGATCTGCTGTCCGGCAAATCCCTCCAGCAAAGCTCGGAAGGCGTAAAGGTCACTGACCTCCTTATCGGTCAAGGTCCGCACACTGACGCCGCGGTTCTTGCGTGCGACCACCAGACCCATGCTCTCCAGTTGCTTCAGCGCTTCTCGCACCGGGACTCGGGAGACCTGGAGTTCCTCAACAATCTCCGGCTCACGTAAAACCTGGCCCGGCGTGAGGTCCCCGGAAAGAATCTTGGACAGCAGGCGATGCCGCACCAGCGCCCCGAGGGTGGTATCCCTTACCTCGGAGAAATCGGTGCTGAGATGGGGGAGCAGATAGTTCATACGATTGTTTCGACTAATCGTATACGATCTTACGCGCCATATTCATGGGGTAAACCCTGGGACCCTATCGGAAGGCTAGCGCGCTCAGCTTCTCTGCGCAAGGGCCATTGAGTTGGAAACTTGTGGGGGCAAGGGCGGCATCTAGGCTACGAAGAACGCAGGGATGCCTACTGCGTTGCGAAAACTCTTGACGCCGCAGACGGGTGCAAAGGGGCCGCGAGGCGTCATTTAAACCGACTAGGCACCCCGCTTTTTAGCTCCCATCTGTTCAACGAGGAACTCGCGAAACCCTGCGACAGCGGGCGCCAGTGACCTCCGTCTGGACGTATACAGGGCGAACTCCCTGCTCACGATAGGTTCTACCAACGCAATCATCTTCAGACGATGCATCCTGGTCAGGGGCCTCACGTATTCCGCGCAGATGGCGCAGCCCAGGCCGCTGGCGGCAAGAGCCATGGCGGTGCCTGCATGGTCTACCTGGGTAGTGGCCTGCACCCTCAGGCTCTCTGGCAGGACAGCATTGATGCGTTGAGACGTGTCGACGCCCGTGAAAATCAAGGGCTCTCCAACGACCTCAGCCCAGCGCAGACTTTTGCGCCCCGCCCAGGGGTGGCCTGAGTGGCAAACCAGAAAGACAGGGGTCTTGAAAAGCGTTTCAGCCTGCAGTTCGGGACCGGGATCCGTCGGCAAAATGATGGCCAGGTCGGCTCTCCCGCTCTCCAGGGCCGGGAGGATGTCATCAACGGGCAAATCCATGAGTTCCAGCTGCACATCGGGCCGGAGTTTCCGATACGCCAATAGCAAGGGCGGCATGAGAGTCCACGCAATGACCTGACTGGTCGCAATGCGCACGCGACCCGACAGTTGGCTGCGCAACTCTACCGCGACGCGGTTGATCGTCTCCATGCCCCTCAGCAGGTTTTGCGCATAAGGCAAGTACCGCTCCCCCGCTGCCGACAGACTCACTCGGCGCGTAGTGCGGTCCAGCAGCCGAAGGCCAACCGTGTGCTCCAGCTCTGCCATCATCGTACTCAGCGCCGATGCCGTGATATGCATGACGGCTGCTGCCCGCACGAAGCTGCCGAGCTCAGCCACGGTCGCGAAAGCTTGAAGCTGACGCAGGGTCACATTGCTCATTCTTCTGCTTTAACTCATGAATCGGTAGAAAAGTTTAGCTTGTAGCTGAACTTCCCGTATTCGACACTTGATTCGCAAGAAGGCGAGCCCCTCGCGCTGCCTTTCGCAAACGTCCGGATCACACAAGCAAACGATGAGCACGAAACAAGACAACCGCACACCCGATCTGCCAGGCCCCATTGCCGAACTTGATGTGCGACGCGCCGCTGCCATGCAAATGGGAGGCTCTGAAGGAGTCGCCAAGCAGGCCTCTTTGGGCAAGCTGACCGCGCGCGAAAGGATTGACCGCTTGCTCGACCCGGACTCATTCGCAGAAATGGGCACGCTGGCCGGCAAAGGCACTTACGACAAGAGCGGTAGCTTCCTGTCGTTTTCACCCGCGAATTCAGTCATGGGAACCGGGTCCATCCAACAGCGCCGCGTAGTGATTTCTGCTGACGACTTCACCATCCGTGGAGGCTCTTCCGAATCCACGGTGTCGGACAAATGGATCTACGCCGAACGCTATGCGCATCAGATGCGCCTACCCATTGTTCGCCTGGTTGAATCCGCCGGAGGCAGCGTCAAGATACTTGAGCAGAACCAGTCCACCAAGATCCCTGGCTACCCGAACTGGCCCTGGATGCCTCTGTTGGCGCAGGCGCCCGTCGTCGGGGTGGCCCTTGGTGCTTGCGCCGGACTGGGTGCCATCAAGGTATCCATGTCGCATTTCTCAGTGATGGTGCGCGGCATGGCCCAGCTCTTCGCTGGCGGACCACCGGTTGTCAAGCGCGGAATCGGTGAAGACATCCACAAGGAGGCCTTGGGCGGGGCGGAGGTTCACACGCGAATGAGTGGCGTGGTCACGAATGCGGCTGATTCTGAAGAGGACGCCTTTGACCAGGTGCGGCGCTTTCTCTCATTCATGCCGGGCAACGTCTGGAGCGTTCCAGCCCGCGTGCAGGCTAATGATGAACCTCGCCGAGCCGATGCGTCGCTCGATGACGCCATTCCATTGGACACACGCAAGATCTTTGATGTGCGGCGAATTCTCAAGTCGGTCTTTGACACCGGATCGTTGTTCGAGCTGGGCCGAAGCTTCGGCGGATCCACGGTGACCATGCTGGGACGACTGGACGGTTTCGCGGTCGGAATTCTGGCCAACGATCCACGCGTGATGGGCGGGGCGCTGACAGCCCAGGCTGCGCGCAAGCTGGAGCGCTTTGTAGACCTTTGCGACACCTTTCACTTGCCCATCGTCAATTTCGTCGACCAACCCGGTGTGATGTTCGGCAGCGATGCAGAGAAAGCGGGAACACTGGGTGCGGCCATCAGCGCCGTTTCCGCGATTGAGCAGTCTCAAGTCCCTTGGTGCGCCATTATCTTGCGCAGGTCATTTGGCGTGGGCGGCCAAATGCATGGCCCACAGCACGGGCCGGATGGTTATGCCTTGCTGCATCGGTTCGCATGGCCTACAGCACGCTGGGGCTCCATTCCCATTGAGGGAGGGGTCGCAGCCGCCTACAAGCGCGAACTGGACGAATCGGAGAACACCGAGCAGCGTCAAGCCGAACTGGAAGCCTACTACCAGCAACTGAGCTCACCCTTCCGAACCGCTGAGCGCTTCGGTGTCATCGACATTATCAAGCCGCGGGAGACCCGGACCATCTTGAGTGGCTGGATTCAAGACGCCCATGGGGTGACGCTGGGGCAGACCGGCATTCGCACGCGCACATTTCGCTAAGGAGACAACCATGAAGAAAACCATAAAGCTGTTCGCTACAACATTGACTGTGGGCATCTGCACTTTTCTACCACTCGTGCATGCTCACGCACAATCCTGGAAGCCCAGCAAACCCATAGAATTTTCTGTCGGCGCGGGTGCCGGCGGGTCCCTGGACCAGGTCGCGCGAATGCTCAAGAACATCATTGAGCAACAAAACCCCCAATCGCCAGGCATGGTCGTCTACAACCGCCCTGCAGGAGGCGGCCTGATCGCGCTGAACGGACTCACGCAACATCATGGCGATGCACATTACCTGGCATCCTGGTCACAGCAGTGGTTGACCAACTATGTCATCGGGGACTGGAAGGAGTCGCCGACGACCAAGTACACGACATTGGCTTTCCTTGTGAACGAATATGTCGGCCTGGCAGTGCGTTCTGACTCACCGCTCAAGAGCGCGAATGATCTGGTAACCAAGATGCGCGCGGACCCCCGCTCAGTCAGCTTCGCCGTTGCCACAGCGCTGGGAAACCATATCCACATCGGCGCTGCCAAGCCCCTGATGACCGCAGGCGTTGACGTCGCCAACATGACGGTAGCGCCTTTCAAGTCCTCCGCTGAATCGATCACGGCTCTGCTCGGTGGCCATGTGGATGTCGTCGCTGCCACAACGGCCAATCTAGTGGGCCAGCTTGAGGCTGGCAAGATTCGCTTGCTCGCGATTTCATCCCCGCAGCGTCTCGGGGGCGCATTCTCCCAGTCACCCACCTGGAAAGAGCAAGGTATTGATGCGGATTTCGCCTCCATGCAGGGGATTACCGCGCCAGCAGGCCTTAGCTCGGAGCAGCTCGCCTTCTGGGCAGATACGCTAAGCCGCGCGACCAGCACGCCAGAATGGACGGCCTTCGTACAGCGAAATCAATGGACCCCACGCCTGGTCACAGGGCCGGCCGCGCAACAACTGGCAGAAGCGCAACTCATTGAGATGCGCGCAATCCTGCGTCAACTGAAGTTGGCTAAACAATAAGCGCCATGAGCGAGACTACCAACCAAGCCCAGGAAGGCCCTCTTGGCAACCTCAGGGTGGTGGAACTGTGCTCAACGATCGCCGGCCCCGTATGCGCCCGGCTACTCGCTGATTTTGGCGCAGATGTGATCAAGATCGAGTTGCCTGAGGGCGATCCTGGCCGCAACTTCGGGGTTCAGGTGGACGGCGTATCGCTCTATGCGACGTCCATGTACCGCAACAAGCGCGCCATCGTTCTGGATTTGAAGAAACCCGAAGGACGCGACATCGCGCTTCAGTTGCTGGACAAGGCTGACATCCTTGTAGAGAACTTCCGACCTGGTGTGCTCGAGCGACTGGGACTGGGCGAGGACTTGCTGCGAAAACGCAACCCGCGCCTGATCACTGTGCGGATCAGCGGCTATGGACAGACGGGCCCGTACCGCGACCTCCCAGGCTATGGCGCCATCTGCGAAGCCGTGGCCGGTGTACGCCATCTCACGGGTGACACCGATCGACCGCCGGCACGCTGCGCGCTTGCAACGACGGATTACCTGACCGCTGTGTACGCCGCCTTCGGTGCTGTGATGGCTTTGTATGAGCGCACGCAAAGCGGCCTGGGACAGATGATAGACGTGGCGTTGTATGAAAGCGCGTTCTCGCAGATGGAAGAAGCCGTGCCCTCCTATGAACGCACCGGGGTCATCCCTACACGCCAGGGCTCACGCCTGATGAACACCGCGCCTAACAGCCTGTATCCGACCAAGGATGGTCAATGGGTCTTGATTGCTGCCAACAACGACGCCATATTTCAACGTCTGGCAACAGCCATGGGCCATGCCGAATGGGTCTCGGACGTGCGTTATGGGACTCAGCGCGCACGGGGTGCGAGGGTGGAGGAAGTCGATGCATTGGTCACGACCTGGACCTTGGAGCGCAATGCCAATGAGGTACTGAGCCTACTCATGGAAGCCGAAGTACCCACATCGCGTGCGAACACGATCGAAGATATCTTTGAGGACCAACACTATCGAGCACGCGATATGCTGCTGCGCATGCCGCACCCCAAACTGGGGCAAGTCACCATGACGGGCGTGGTCCCCAAAATGTCCCGTACGCCCGGAAAAGTCACGAAGGCGGGCTCAGACATTGGCGGTGACACGCGCGACGTATTGATGCGGGAACTGGGAATGAGCGACATGGAGGTGGCCAAGCTTGCAGCCTCACGTGCCGTCTGGTGCGGGGGAGCGGCCGCCGACCTGGCGCCTGCAACCACCCCAAGCACCTGAGCATCCAAGCGACCGTTGTGTACTCTTTAGCCGGCGGCAACGGGGAAGACGCGAAGAATAAATAAGCATTCTGCGGGCTTGGCACAATCGCTTCATGCCTCTTCGTTTTCTGAGTGCCGTTCTCATTGCCCTGCCTTGGCTCTGGCCTATCACCGCCGGCCCTGCCGCCACCATGGTCCCCTATCTGGCTTCGGCCGGCATGGGTGCCTTGCTTCTGGCCATCTGGCCGGCTCGTGACAGGGCAGATGGGGCCGCCATGGTGGCCTGGAGCTGGTTGGCCGCTGCGCTGCTCAGCAGCCTGATTGCATTGCTTCAGTACTTTGATCTTGAGTTGCCACTCTACCCCGTAGTCAACATTGCCCAACCAGGGCAGGCCTTTGGTAACTTGCGTCAGCCCAACCAGCTTGCCACGTTATTGATCATCGGCCTGCTGGCGCTTCGCTGGTTATTGCAAATGCACCGGTTGGCTGCCCTGAACGCCAGCTGGATGGCGACGCTGCTGCTCGTGGCATTGGCGGCGACTGCATCCCGCGTAGGCCTGGTCGAGTTGGCTGTGCTTGGCGTGGTCGTGCTGTGGTGGTCACGCCATGTGGCGGGCGGACGCCGGCGGCTGTTGGTGGCTATCGCAGCATTGGCTGTTTTCGTGCTTGCTGCTATGGCGCTGCCCGTACTTATCCAGAACGCAGAAGGCGTGGCCGGCCGCGATGTGCTCGATCGCCTGCGCAACGCCGAGTCCACCTGCGGCAGTCGCCTTATCCTGTGGAACAACGTACTGCACCTGATTGGACAGAAACCCTGGTTTGGCTGGGGATGGGGTGAGCTCGATTACGCGCATTACATCACTCTGTACGACGGCCCGCGTTTTTGCCACATTCTGGACAATGCGCACAACTTGCCGCTGCATCTGGCCGTGGAACTGGGCGTGCCTGTGGCTCTGCTGACATGCTCACTGGCGGCCTGGCTGGTGTGGCGCAGCAAGCCGTGGAACGAGTCTGACCCCACCCGGCAACTGGCTTGGGGAGTATTGGGGGCGGTCGCCATCCACAGCATGGTCGAGTATCCGCTGTGGTACGGGCCCTTTCAGATAGCCGCCGCGCTGTGTATCTGGCTGCTATGGAAACCGAAGCAAACCGCCATTCACAACGGGACAGCGAACTGGCGCAACGCGGCGGCCGCAGCCATGATGGTCGCCGTGGTGTACGCAGCATGGGACTACCACCGCATCAGCCAGCTGTTTGTGCCGTTTGAAGAACGGGCCGCAGCCTACCAAGACAACACCCTGGGCCAGGCGCATCGTTCCTGGTTGTTCTCCGGCGTGGTCGGCTTCGCTGAAGTTACCACCCTGCCGCTCACCCGTGAGAGTGCTCCCCGCGTGCTTCACCTGGCTCTTTCATCGCTTCATTTTTCGCCCGAACCGCGCGTGATCACCAAGGTGATCGAGAGTGCGTCCATGCTCGAGCAGGACCAGTTGGCGTTGGCTCATATGGCGCGCTTTCGCGCCGCGTTTCCTGCCCCCTACAAGGCATGGACGGAGATCAACGCGCTGGCTACCGAGATCTTGCCTCCTTAGGACTCTGGGCGGCAGAAGGCTCATCTTTCCCGGCAGGCGCTTAGCCTGAACGCGCTGCCGCCGGGGGGCTCGCCTACTTGGCATTGCAGCGTCAGTGGAGCCTCCAGAATTGCCAAGCTGGAGCTTGGCGCTCCCAGGAAATACCGAACGCCTCCGGCACTTGCGCAGAAGCTGCTGAAGCGCCACCTCGACAAACTCGGTCCTTGATCCCGGCTGTTTCCCCCCTGGGAGCGCCAAGCTCCAGCTTGGCATCGCAGCGTCCGCAGAGCCTCCCGAATTGCCAAGCTGGAGCTTGGCGCTCCCAGGAAATACCGAACGCCTCCGGCACTTGCGCAGAAGCTGCTGAAGCGCCACCCCGACAAACTCGGTCTTGGATCCCGGCTGTTTCCCCCTGGGAGCGCCAAGCTCCAGCTTGGCATCGCAGCGTCCGCAGAGCCCCCCGAATTGCCAAGCTGGAGCTTGGCGCTCCCAGGGAAGACCGGAAAAGCGTTTGCGCTGACGCATCGTCGCGTCACACGTGGATTGCTGAACGAACGACCCAACTCACAAGACCGATGGAACTCTCCTGTCGGCCCCGTTACTTACAAGGTGTGTGGACGGCGAAGGGAAAGTCGGCTGCAACGAATGTAGATACGACCCATTGCGGGCCTCATTGATCACTCGTTTCACCAGCACCCTCAGGCCGCCCGCCAACCTAGGAACGCGTTCATGACTTCAACGAAACACTACCGATCAGCCCGAGGTAACTCCCATGCGTTTAATGTCCCCAGCCCAGCGGGATCGAGAGATTCAGCGACTCATTCTTAACGCCGAACGCGCTTTCACGGAAGCAGAAATCCAGGCAAGACGCGAAGCCAGTGGCCAGCGCCGCGCGGAAGCCCTGCCCCATTTATCTTCCGGATTCTTCGAGAGACCGCAGCCGCAGTCAAGGCACGCGTTCACGCTCAGATGGGTCAAGTAAAACTGCGGTGTTGACCCGCACCTGTCCAGCGCACGGACTCGGCGTTGGCAGCGATTCAGACTTCGCCCGTTGCGCCTTCATCGCTGTCCAGGCAGCACCCCCCGGCGGACATCCGCTCTCAGCCGCCCGCCTGCCGCCGCCCTGGCGGCTTGGCCTTGATGGCTTGACACAGCGCAGGCCATTGCCCTCCTTGCACTGCGTAGAGACCGGTCTGGTCGATAACTGATCCAGTCTCCGCAGCGGACATTCCATCAAAGTCCGTTGCAGGCGTTACACACGCTCAGCATCACCCCTGCTGACTGGGCATCACTAGCGTCCAGCAGAAACTTTACCGCTACTTTTGCGTCTTTTTCGCAACAGGTTGTGTATCGAATCCTCCCAACTCCAATAGAATTGAGAATGATTATCATTAATACCTATTGAGATTAGTAGGGAGGATTGGCTACCATGCAAAAAGCATCTCTCCGCAAGCTGCGGTTCAACTCTATCGTTCTAGCCCTCCTGGCTACCGGCGCAACTTCCAGTGTGACGGCCCAGACGGCGCAAGCGCCAGCGCCTGCCGCACAGGCTGAAGGCCAAGCCACCAGCACACTGCAACAAGTCACCATTCGCGACAAATACGAGCGCGAAGATTTGCCCACACTGGCTCCAGGACGCAAAGCCGCCAAGGGTGCTCGCCTGGGCATTCTAGGTGCGACGTCCATCGTCGATGCCCCTGTGCATGTGAATGCTTACACACGTGAACTGGCAGAAGACTGGTCAGCCCTGTCACTTCAGGATGTGCTGGAAAACGAAGCCGCGGTCGTTTTCACGACCAACAAAGGCCACCTGCTGCAGAACTTCAACCTGCGCGGCCTGGACGTCACGGCGATGGACATTGCCACCAACGGCCTGTACGGAATTGCGCCTGCCAACTCCGTGCCTATCGAGATGTTCGAGCGCGTGGAAGTCATGCGCGGCCCCAACGTGCTGCTATCGGGCATGCCCCCGCTGGCCAGCGTGGCAGGTTCGGTCAACATGGTCACCAAGCGTGCGCTTTCCCAGCCCATTGCCGACCTGACCACGACCTACGTCTCTGGCTCCTATTTCCAGCTGCACGCCGACCTGGCCAAGCGTTTCGGTCCTGAACAGCGCCTGGGTGTGCGCTTCAACGGCGTTTACGGCGACGGCAAGATGGGCGCCAAGGACGAGAGCCAGGGCCGCCGCGTGGCTGCACTCGGCCTCGATTACCTGGGCGACAGGGCCCGCTTTTCTCTGGACGTCTACAACAGCGTCAACAAGATCAGCAACGGCAGCCCCGGCATGTTCAACTTCCTGGGCAATGCATCCATTCCCGGCGTAGGCTATCTGCTTTCACCTCCCAGAGGTGACACCAACATGTTCCGTGAAACCCACGGTAAATATGAAAACAGCGGCCTGCTGGCACGCGCCGAAGTCGACTTCACGCCGAACTGGCAAGGTTATTTCGCATTTGGTGGCTCAGAAGCCGAAGGTCAGGGCCTGCTCTTCGGTACCCGCGCTTTCGTGACCGGCGCCGATGGCACCACCCGGGGCGCCATCTACAACGTGCACACCAAGTCGGAGCGACGCACGGCCGAGGCCGGCATGATTGGCAAGTTCAATACCGGCAGTGTCCAGCACCGCCTGCAGCTGTCGGCCAACGTCCTTCAGCACAAGGAAGGAACTGTGAACACGGCGTGCAACTACTGCACCAACACCAATATGTACAACCCGGTGACACCCACGTTCCCTGCGGCACCGGTCTTCAAAGACTACACGACGGAAAATGAATTCCGCTCGCTGGCCATCGCCGATGTCGTGAGCTTCGCGGACGACAAGGTGCTGTTGACTGGTGGCCTGCGCTACCAGCAAGTCAAGACGCCCAAGGTGAACGGCGTCGATTCGGACTACAGCAAGAGCCGCGTGTCACCCATGCTCGGCGTCGTGGTCCGTCCCTGGGGTAACAACATCTCTCTGTTTGGTAACTACACGCAGGGGCTCGAGCCAGGCAGGACTGTCGGCGTGGGCTTTGCCAACCAGGGCGAAACTCTGGCGCCTATGAACACCAAACAAGGCGAAGTGGGTGTGAAAGTACAACTGGGTGAAACCACCCACACCTTCAGTGCCTTCCAGGTGAAAAAGCCTTCGATCATCACCAACAGCGCCAACCTCCAGGTCATGGACGGCGAGCAACGTCTGCGCGGCTTCGAATGGAGCGCTTTTGGCAAGATTGCTTCGACGATCTCTTTGCTCGGCGGCGTCGAATACATCAAGTCCAGCCAGATCAACACAGGCCTGCAAACCTATGGCGTGCCCAAGCTCCGCGCTCGTATCGGTGTGGATTGGGATACCCCCGTACGCGGTTGGTCCGTGGGCGGCCGCTTGATCCACGTGGGAGCGCAATGGGCTGATTCCGCCAACAAGATCCGCGTGCCCTCATGGAACCGCCTGGATCTGGTCACCAGGTATGAAACCAAGGTGGGCGGGACCCCTGTGCGCCTGAACGCCAGCGTGGAGAACGTGACCAACAAGAAGTACTGGAGCGGCATTTTCAGCGACGGCTTCGTGATGCCAGGCGCACCACGGACGTTCCGGGTATCGGCCACCGTCTCGTTCTGACGCAAAGCTCATGAGCCCGACGCACATTCCATGGGATGTGCGTTTGAGATTGAGCTAACAGCTGCAAATCCAGCCCAGCCGAATGCGAGCTGGGTTTGTCATTTGATGGAGTTGAAGTTTCATGTCCCTATTTACCATTGCCGGCCTGATCTTGAGCACTCTGGCTTGCCTGTGCTTCTATGCAGCCTCACCCCACCAGAAACTGTGGGCCAAGGCTTGGCCTTCCGGGCTGGCGTACACGGCGTGCCTGGGCCTGCTGGTTGCAAGCTGGCTGGCTTTCGCACAGGACATGCGACCTCTAACCACGGCGTTCGCCCTCGTGACGACTTTGATGCTGGCCTTGTCCGTGCTGCCCTACGTTGGGGCCTTGGTGAGTGGCCGAGGTTGAGATGGTCCCCCCTGTGTCGCTATCGCGCGGCCTTCAGGCTTTATCCCCTCTCCCGCCTGCGGGAGAGGGTTAGAGTGAGGGTAAAGGCGTCCAGCGCACAGGCTCGTTTCAGCCTCCACTGACTCGCAGCAACACCTGACTTAAAAGCAAAAATGACCACGTTATCCAAACCAAAACCGAAGCCGACCCAACCTGACTGGATATCCAAGACTCTGGCAGGACTGTTGTTGGGCTTGAGTCTGGCCATCATTTGCAGTGGTGTGCTCATGGCTATTCTGCCCAGCATGTCGTTGGCCGTGAGTGGGCAGCTGGCCATGTGGCTGGTACCCCTGGTGTGGCTGACGGCTCTTTCGCTGGTGTATCTTTTTGCCAGCGGCCTGCGCGCCTGGATAGGGCTGGGAGGGTTGAACCTCCTGGCACTGGGCGTCTGGTGGCTTCTTCGTACAGGAAGCGGATCATGAAAGCCGACACCATTCGAACCTACAAATCTGTCCATACCTGGACAGGCATCGTCAGTGGCATGGCCCTGTTCATCGCGTTCTATGCGGGCGCGTTGACGGTGTTCAAGGAACCGCTGCGGATCTGGTCCACACCGCCTGCCGCCATTGTGCCCACGGTACCGATGGATGAAGTCCAAACACTGATCGCCAAGACGGCGGCCTCTACGCCGGCTGCGGCCAAAGCGTTCACGGTTCGGCTGGAAGGTGACAAGGCCGTTCCTCTCGTGGAATGGAAAGTCAAGGACCCGAATGCAGATGACCACGACGAAAGCGCCGTGCGCCATTTCTCTGCCATGCTGGGGCCAGATGGCAACGTGCAGGTCAATGAGCCCCGCCCATCGCGGCTGGTGGAATTCATAGATGTGCTGCACCGCGTGGTGGGCCTGCCAGTCGATTCAGATCTCAACCGGTGGGTGATGGGCGTGATCTCCGGGCTGTACTTCGTGGCCTTGATATCCGGCCTCATCGTGCTATTGCCTTCGCTGATCAAGGATTTCTTTGCGCTGCGAGTGGGCAAGAACCTCAAGCGCATGTGGCTGGACGCGCACAACGTGGTGGGCATTGTCAGCCTGCCTTTCCACCTTGTCATGGCTTTGAGCGCCGTGGTCTTCGCCTACCATGACCAGATCTACGACGTGCAGGACAAAGTCGTGTTCGATGGCAAATGGAGCGAGATGTACAGCCCGCGCCCAGCCCCGCCTAGCGACGCACCTCCGCTCAATCCAGCGCAGATGCTCACCCCCACCCAATTGACGCAGATCGTCAAACAGGCGTCACCGGGCTTTCTGCCTACTTCGCTCCAGTATGGCCAGGTGACGGGTCCCAAGGCCACAGTACGGATCTGGGGCACCAACCCCGAAGCGGTGTCTCCCCGCGCAGCAGGCGGCTTTGCCGCCCTGGACCCTTACAGCGGCAAGATCCTTTCCATGGATTACCTCACGGGCAAGCAGAGCACGGCCAATCTTTTCATCAGCAGCTTCTTCGCTTTGCACATGGCCTCCTTTGGCGGCCTCGCGGTATGGTGGCTCTATTTCCTTCTGGGGCTGGCGGGCGCATGGCTCTTCTACAGCGGCAATCTGCTGTGGGTGGAAAGCCGGCGAAAGGCCCAGCGCAGGAACGACGGCGACACGCCCGTACAGCGGCGAGACACCGCGTGGATGGCCGCCGCCAGCGTAGGCGTGTGCCTGGGTTGCGTGGCGGGCCTGTCACTGACCATCGCCGCCGCCAAGTGGTTGCCGGGCCGCGTTCAGGACATGGCCGCCTGGCATGTGGGCATCTACTATGTGGTGTTCTTTGGCAGCGTAGCCTGGGCATTTTTGCGCGGTGCGGCGCGCTCGTCTGTTCCGCTGCTGTGGCTGTCTGCCCTGTGCACTGCAGCCATTCCACTTTCGTCCTTGACAGGCTGGCTGCTGCCTGGCTCTGGCCTGTGGGCAGATGGCGCACTGATCAGTGTGGACATCACTGCTCTCGTGGGTGCGCTGGCCTTTCTCTGGATGGCGCGCGCCACCCACCGGCGTGTGCGCAACGGGCCCAAAGACAGCGTCTGGTCAGCCCCAGCGGCTCAACGAACCGAAGGCGGCGAAGTCACCGTGTAACTGCCCGATTTCCCGCCGTGCTTTTCCAGCAGCCGAACACCTTCAATAGTCATGCCTCTATCGGCTGCCTTGCACATGTCGTAGATGGTCAGCAGCGCAATCTGCACGGCTGTAAGGGCTTCCATCTCGACGCCGGTGGGGCCCGTGGTTTCCGCTGTAGCGACACAAGCCACCGCGCCCGTCCCACCGGGTTCAGCGCGGATGTATTCGAACTCGATCGCCACCCGGGTGAGCGCCAGAGGGTGGCAAAGAGGAATCAGATCGCTGGTCCGCTTGGCCGCCATGATGCCGGCAATGCGCGCAATGCCCAGAACATCGCCCTTCTTGGCAGTCCCGGCTTCAATCAAAGCCAGCGTGGCGGGCAGCATTTCGATGCGCCCACCGGCCACCGCTATGCGGTGCGTGGCAGGCTTGGCGCCCACGTCGACCATATGGGCCTGGCCTTGAGCGTCAAAATGAGTAAGAGGTGTGGTTGAGTTGGTCACGGGCGGGAACACAAATGCAGATAGGGCATCATAAGTGGACCTTCGTCATATGGAGTTGGCTTGAAACATAGGAATTCACCGGTTCTTGCTGCCACCCTGGTAAGGTGGAAAGAACAAGAAGCATCGGTGGCAAGACTTGGACGCCTTCTGCCAGGCGCACTGCTGGCGCTTGGCATGCTGACGGCGGCAACCCAGGCACACGCCCAAACGCCCGGTACGACCGCCCCTCCTGCCGCTCAGCGCGGACTGCCGTCATTGGGCGATGCCGGCATGCTGACGCCCCTGGAAGAGCGCAAGCTGGGCGATTCCATCATTCGCGACCTCTACCGAGATCCAGACTACATCGACGACCCCGTGGTGGGCGAGTATGTGGACGGAATTTGGCAAGCCCTGCTCAAAGGTGCGCGGGCGCGGGGTGAATTGCCTGAAGAACTGGAAGAACGCTTTGCCTGGGAAGTGCTGCTTGGGCGAGATCGATCCATCAACGCCTTTGCGCTGCCAGGAGGCTACTTCGGCCTTCATTTGGGGCTGGTGGGCGTGGTGACCACACGGGACGAACTGGCCTCCGTGCTGGCCCACGAGATGACCCACATCACACAGCGGCATATCGCCAGAATGCTCAGCCAGCAGTCGCGGCAGACACCCCTGATGATGGCGGCCATGATCGTGGGCATGATCGCGGCCAGCAAGAACCCGCAGGCGGGCACTGCGATCGCCGTGGGCGGGCAGGCGGCATTGATCCAAGCCCAACTTAACTATTCGCGCGACATGGAGCGGGAAGCCGACCGCATTGGTTACGGCGTGCTCGAACAAGCCGGTTTTGCACCGCGTGGCTTCACGGGCATGTTCGAGAAGCTGCAAAGCGCCTCCCGACTTTCAGACAACGGCGACTGGCCCTACCTGCGCAGCCACCCGCTGACCACGCAGCGTATTGCTGACATGCAACAGCGCCAGCGCAGCCAGGGACTGAATCCCGCCGCCGCGCCACCGCCGGACCTCCAGGCGCAACTGATCGCAGCGCGTTCACGCGTGCTCGGCCGGCCAGGCGTGGATGTGCTTAGGGCGTGGGCCGCAGAACCTGAAGGGCCCGGGTTTTCCGCTCAACCCTTGCCTCGCCGCGTGGGTGTGCTTTATGCCGCCGCTCTCTCGCACGCTCAGTTGCGGGATCTGCCGCGCGCGCAGGCCCTGGCGACGCAACTGGCCTTGGCTGTTGCAGGCGACGTGCCTGCCGCACGTCAAGCGCGCCTGTTGCAAGCCGAACTGGCTCTTCAGGCAGGCCAGCCCGCACGCGTACTGACTCTGTTGCCCCCTGGTTCGCAACCTCCGGCTTCCGCTGACGGAAAAGGCCAGGCCGGACGTCCTGAGCTATTAATGCGGGCTGCCGCCTTGACCCAGACCGGACAGGCCAACGAAGCCAGCTCTTCCTTGCAACCATGGGTCAGCGACAGGCCACGGGACGCTGGTGCATGGCAAGCGTTGGCTGCGGCTTACGCTGCCCAGAATCAAGTCCTGCGATCGTTGCGCGCTGAAGGCGAAGCGCGGGTCGCTCAAAGAGAGCTGGCAGGTGCTGTGGATCGGTTCAGGGCGGCACAGGACTATTCACGCACCAACCCAGGTGGCAACGCCGATCTTATCGAGGCCAGCATCATTGACGCGCGCCTGAGAGAAACGCAAGCAGCGCTCGCACAGCAACGAGCGGACGAAGCCAAGCGTTAAGAGCCCTGTTCTCGCGGGGGCCTGGACGCGAAAAATGGGCTCAAAAAAAAAAGCCGACCTCCATGAGATCGGCTTTTTTTATCCGAACTGGCCCGATAGGGCTGCTTTATATGCGCTCGAGTACCGCGTCTATGAGAAGGCCTAAAGCCGAATAGATCAACGAACCGATCAACGCCGCTCCGAAGCCTGCTACGTGGAAGCCGTTCAAGACGCCAGAGGCAGCCCAGAACATCAGCGCATTGATCACGAACAGAAAAAGCCCGAGCGTGATCAGCGTCACCGGCAGCGTCAGCACCACCAGGACCGGCCGCACAATCATATTGAGCAGTCCGATCACGGCTGCGGCAATCAAAGCAGACGTGAAGCTGTTGACGGCCACGCCGCTGTACAAGTAAGCCACTGCCAGCAGCGCAGCAGCGCTAAGCACCCATTTGAGAATAAGTTTCATGAGGATAGCTTAACGCAGCAGCGACTTGTTGTCAGGCCTGAGGTGCCTGCTCTTCCGCAGCCTTTTCGCGTTTAGACGTCATGAGACGCGCCAATCCCAACACGCCCACGACCGCCACCGCAGCCACAGTCCAGCGAGCCCAGCGCACAGGATCAGCAGCTGTACCGAACCACTGCGAGAGCAATTGCTCGTTCACGATCATCGTCGCCGCTGTATAGGCCAGAACGCCTGCACCCACGTAAATGATGATGGGGAAACGGTCAACCAACTTGAGCACCATGGTGGAGCCAAACACCACGATAGGTACGCTGATCAGCAGGCCGATCACCACCAGATCCATCGCGCCCTTGGCTGCACCAGCCACGCCCAGCACGTTGTCGATACCCATCAGCGCATCGGCCACCACGATGGTCTTCATGGCGCCCATGAAAGTACTTGCGCCAGGCCCATGCTCGCCCTCGTCTCCGCCTTGATCAGCGATAAGCTTGTAGGCAATCCAGAGCAGGCCCAGGCCACCGACCAGCATCAGGCCAGGGATCTTGAGCAGCCAGACGACGACCAGGGTCATCAGCGTACGTACCGCGATGGCACCTACAGTGCCCCAGATGATGGCTTTCTTTTGAAGATGCTTGGGCAGATTGCGAGCGGCCAAGGCAATGACGATGGCGTTGTCGCCAGCCAGCACGAGGTCAATCAGAATGATCGCCAGCAGGGCGGACCACCAGGGGGCTGAGAAAAGTTCCATGAACGAAAAACTCCAGTGAAATTAGGGTCGACACTCGTATTCACCTGCACGCTGAGACACGGCAAGGCATTCGACATCAGATGACACGGGCATGATGCCACGCGACTTCATGGATCGGAATAGACCTCGACCAAGTTTCTCACCTGCGCAGGCGGATTTTGATCGAAGGTCTTGCTCGACAGCCAAGCGCGTGGTTCGGCGGCTGTCCGACGGGCCGGAAAAGCCAGGGGAAACCCCAGTTTTCGTATTGACGACCCATCGATGCCGTGCGCGTGATATCGCACGGCGGGGAGCTACTCCCCTTCGGTTAACCGCGAATTAAATCACCGGAATGCGATTTTGACAAGCCCGGGAAAGCCCTAGTGCACCACCTCAGTCGAATGAATTCGATAGTTTTCTTTTCTTTTAGGCGCACGATGACGGACGGAAGCGATGACTTGGCACAATGATGCGAATCTGGTCTTTGCCAGCACTGACCATCTCGCTTACGAACAACCCGGGCGAGCTAGCACGCCTTAAACGTCTGATGTGGTCCTGACACGTTCCGCATAGCGGTTGAAACGCAAGGCGGTCCCTGCTTTGGTAATACGGCGCCAGACGACGCGCTTCTCGTAGGGACTGAATCCCAACCACTCCTGCACCTCTTGTTCGGTGCGGCCACAGCCCTTGCAAATGGGGTCGCCCTGGCTGGTGGAGCAAATCGCGATGCAGGGCGTGTCAGCGGTGGCGGCATACCAGACCAACCACGCCTCCCGCGCTGCCACCGGCATGGCTTCTACGTCGATTTCTTCTTGCCGACGAAAGACCACCAGCGCATAGACCTCCGCCAGGGCCGCGGCCTCTGGCGCCAAAGCCATGCTGGCGGACGAAGGACTGCGTGAGCGCCAGAAATTGATGGCGGATTCGAGATCGGTGATGTGGATAGCCGGCATGCGTCCCGCATCATAAGATGTGAGCATGGCCCCACGCATCTTCAATGGTTGAAACCCCCAAAAATCCTCCACGCCGACGCCGCTGGTTGCTGGTGGTTCTGCTGGTGAATGCAGTGCTTCTCGCGTGGCTGGTTTGGCGGACTTCGCCCGCTCCACCGTCCATGCCGCTCACCGCAGGAGAATCCGTGGTGCTTCGCACGCCGGGCGGCCGGCTGGAAGTCGCTGAAATTCGCCAGTTGGAAAGCTTTGAGGTCTCGCGAGACCACAGCGTGCTGGGCGTGCCTGTGGGGAGCACGTTTTCACGTATTCGCGTCCCGGCACACTACCGATACCACGTCGATCTTGCGCCTGAATGGACCGTCCGTGTTCAACCGGATGGCAGCGTACGTGTGATCGCACCGCGCGTTCAGCCGAGTCAACCCGTGGCTATTGACACCGGACGCATGGAAAAAGAGTCGCGAGGACTTTGGTCACTCTTCACAGGTCCGGCAGAGATGAAGGAACTGGAAAAATCCATCACTGCAGCGCTTACAAGAAAGGCTGCCAGCGCCCCTATGCTGGACCAGCAACGCGAGGCTGCGCGCGCCACCGTGTCTGAATTTGTCGGCAAGTGGTTGATGACGCAAACGCCCTGGAAACCGCTGTCAGACAAGCCGGTACAAGTGCTGTTTGCGGACGAACCCATTGAGCGCCTGGACGCCGCGTGCGGCGGCAACCCAGGCTGCGCGGCGGCGTGGTTGAATGCCGCAGGGTTGTGAAAGAACACATGAGCAGCCTCTGGGCAAGTCCTGCTATTGGCTGGTAACCGCTGGGACCGCCGAGCTCCTGCTCGGCATCTTCAAGAGCCCTTCGCAAACGCCCCCGGCCAATCACCGGAGTAGCGTTGAAACACCAAAAACCGTGCGACAACTCGGTTCAAGGCAGCCTCAGCGCCAGCGCGCCGTGGCTACCTCCCCTCTGGCCGACTGATTACTTTTTGCTGACCACGCGAACCATGTCGAGGCAACGGTTGGAGTAACCCCATTCGTTGTCGTACCAGCTCACCAGTTTGACGAAGGTGGAGTCAAGGGCAATGCCGGCTTCCATGTCGAAAATGGAGCTGCGCGCATCGCCGCGGAAATCTGTAGCCACCACTTTGTCTTCGGTGTAGCCCAGAATGCCCTTCATCTTGCCTTCGCTCTGCGCCTTCATTTCGGCGCAAATCTCGGCGTAAGTCGCTGGCTTTTCCAGTTCCACAGTCAGGTCAACCACGGAGACATCGGAAGTGGGCACGCGGAATGACATGCCGGTGAGTTTGCCTTTCAAGTCAGGCAACACCACGCCCACAGCCTTGGCTGCACCCGTGCTGGAAGGAATGATGTTTTCCAGAATGCCGCGACCGCCGCGCCAGTCTTTATTGCTGGGGCCGTCCACAGTCTTCTGTGTGGCTGTGGCAGCGTGAACCGTGGTCATCAGACCGCGCTTGATGCCCCACTTGTCATTGAGCACCTTGGCGATAGGAGCCAGGCAGTTGGTGGTGCAGCTGGCGTTGCTGATGATGGGCTCGCCAGCGTACTTGGCGCAGTTCACACCGTGCACGAACATGGGTGTGTCGTCCTTGGAAGGAGCGGACATGATGACCTTCTTGGCACCGGCATCAATATGCTTTTGCGCGGTTTCCTTGGTCAGGAACAAGCCTGTGGATTCGATGACGATATCGGCACCCACTTCATTCCACTTCAGAGCAGCTGGGTCTCTTTCAGCGGTCAGGCGGATTTTCTTGCCATTCACCACCAGGGTGTTGCCTTCGACTTTGATGTCTCCGTCGAAACGGCCATGCACGCTGTCGTATTGCAGCATGTAGGCAAGGTAGTCGGGCTCAAGCAGGTCGTTGATACCCACGACTTCAATGTCCGAGAAATTCTGAACTGCCGCACGAAACACCATGCGCCCGATGCGGCCGAAGCCGTTGATGCCGATCTTGATGGTCATAACTTTCCCCTTTGCTGATGAACCTATCGGCCCCCTTTTCCTATGGAAAAGAGCAGCCACCTGTCTGACTCACTCTCCCCTTGGGAAGAGAGTTGGGGTGAGGGCAAAGCAGCGCCACCTTCACGCGCAGCCTTCCTTCACCCCCTGCCCTCTCCCAAACGGGAGAGGATAAAACCTGTCCATCCTCCTGCACGCAGGAGAACAACCTAGCGACGCAAAGCCGCGCGTACCGTATCCGCCACATTCTCTGGCGTAAAGCCAAAGAACTCGAACAGTTTGCCCGCTGGCGCCGATTCTCCGTAGCGATCAATGCCCACCACGGCAGCACAGCCATACTTCCACCAGCCGTCCGTCACACCCATTTCCACGGCAACACGCGGAAGGCCGGCAGGCAGCACTGATTTCTTGTACGCCGTAGTCTGGCGATCAAACGCATTGGTGCTAGGCATCGAAACCACGCGCACCGCGATCTTGCGGGCAGCCAAAATCTGCTGCGCCTTGAGCGCCAGCTGAACTTCGGAACCAGTGGCAATCAAAACAGCCTGGGGCTTCTTCTTGAGCCCCACATCCGAAGGCTCGCTCAGCACATAGGCGCCACGGCTGATGTCACCCAGGTCGCGTTTGGCTGCATAAGGCAGGTTTTGGCGGCTGAGCAGCAAAGCGGTAGGACGATCGCGATTTTCCAGCGCAACCGCCCAGGCAATGGCCGTCTCAGCAGTGTCAGCAGGACGCCAGACATCTAGGCCCGGAATCAGGCGCAGGCTGGCAGCATGCTCAATACTCTGGTGCGTGGGGCCGTCTTCGCCCAAGCCAATGCTGTCGTGCGTGAACACATGCACCACGCGCTGCTTCATCAGCGCAGCCATGCGAATGGCGTTGCGGCTGTAGTCGCTGAAAGTCAGGAAGGTGCCGCCATAAGGAACGTAGCCGCCATGCAGCGCCAAACCGTTCATGATGGCGGCCATGCCGAATTCGCGCACGCCGTAGTTGATGTGAAAGCGTGCCGCAATAGCCGGGGCAGCTTCACTGCCTGTGGTTTCAGCCGCAGGGCTCTCTGGAAGCACCACGCTGCCATCGTCCGCAAAGCGCAGCGGCATGGTGGAAGTGGTGTTGGTCAGGTTGGAGCCTGTCAAGTCGGCGCTGCCACCGATCAATTCGGGCAGAGCTGCAGTAAAGGCTTCCAAAGCAATCTGGCTGGCCTTGCGGCTGGCGACGGTTTCAGCCCGTTTGTGGGCCTCAACCGCGGCATCTACCGCCACCTGGGCAAAATTCTTGGGCAATTCTCCGGCCATGCGGCGCTTGAAGTCAGCAGCCAGACGTGGATAGGCCTCTGCATAAGCAGCCAGGCGCGCGTCCCAGTCGGCTTCCTGCTGGGCGCCAGCCGCCTTGGCATCCCAATCGCCATAGGCTTCTGCCGGAATCTCGAACGGGCCATAAGGCCAACCCAGTTTTTCCCGGGTCAGCGTGATTTCTGCATCGCCCAGGGGTTCGCCGTGGGCCTTGGCCGTATCTTGGCGGTTGGGCGAGCCTTTGCCGATATTGGTCTTGCAAATGATCAGCGTGGGCTTGTCAGTGCTTTTCTTGGCCTTGGCGATGGCGGCATCCATGGCCTCCACGTCGTGGCCGTCCAGCGGGCCAATGACATTCCACTGGTAGGCGCGGAAACGCTCGGCCGTGTTGTCAATGAACCATGGTGCGACCTTGCCGTCGATACTGATACCGTTGTCGTCGTACAGCGCGATCAGCTTGTTGAGCTTCCAGGCACCCGCCAAGGCGCAGGCTTCGTGGCTGATGCCCTCCATCAGGCAGCCGTCGCCGAGGAAGGCGTACGTGTTGTGGTCAACCAGCTTATGGCTGTCGCGGTTGAACTCAGCGGCCAGCAGCTTTTCTGCCAGGGCCATGCCCACGGCGTTGGCAATACCTTGGCCCAGCGGGCCCGTGGTGGTTTCCACGCCGGGCGTAATGCCGTGTTCGGGGTGGCCAGCCGTCTTGCTGTGCAACTGGCGGAAATTCTTCAATTCCTGCAACGGCAGGTCGTAGCCCGTCAGATGCAGCAGCGCGTACAGCAGCATCGAAGCGTGGCCATTGGAAAGCACAAACCGGTCCCGGTCCATCCACTGCGGGTTGGAGGGGTTGTGCTTGAGATGCCGGCCCCACAGGGCAACAGCCATATCAGCCATGCCCATGGGGGCGCCGGGATGCCCGGAGTTGGCTTGTTGAACGGCGTCCATGGCCAGGGCGCGGATGGCGTTGGCCATGAGAGATGCATTTGCCATGCGAATAAACTCCGGGGGAATTGCGGACAAGAAATGGCCAAACGCTCGCGACATGAGCGTGCCTTTCCTCCGATTTTACCGGCGCTCGAAGCCGCACCTTCAGACCAATCCGTAATACAGTGTCGCCATGCTCGCGCTTTGCACTGAAATTTGCCCTTCGCCGCCCCTTCAGCGGGCTGGTAGAAATGCACGCAAAATGCGCTTCTGCATAGGCAACACCCCCTTATGAGACTAGGCACCCCCCTGACCCCTACGGTGCGCGCCATGATCCTCGCCGCAGGACGTGGCGAGCGTATGAGGCCACTAACAGACCACCAGCCCAAGCCATTGCTGGAAGTACGCGGCAAGCCGCTGATCCAATGGCCCCTGGAAGCTCTCCTGCGAGCCGGGCTGACAGATATCGTCATCAACACGGCCTGGCTGGGTGAACAGATCGAGGAGCGCTTCGGCTCTCTGGCACGGCTGGATTCAGAGCGCGCCACCCTCCGCTACTCTGCGGAAGAACGCGATTTTGGCTACGCGCTTGAAACTGCCGGTGGCATCGCACGGGCTTTGCCCTTGCTGGCGTCGCGTGAAAACGACGTGTTCTGGGTCGTCGCCGGCGACGTGTTCACTCCTGAGTTGACCTTCTCACGTGAAGTGGCCGAACGCTTTGCCGCCAGCGGCAAACTCGCCCATCTTTGGCTAGTACCCAACCCAGCCCACAACGCCAAAGGCGACTTTGCCATTGATCAAGACGGCCTGGCGCTCAATGAGGCCCCGGAAGGTGGCACTCGCTACACCTTCAGTGCCATAGCCCTGTACCGGCGGCAACTCTTTGAGCCGCCCTGGTGCACCATCCTGCCCGGCAACCCGCAAGGCACGGCCGCCCCGCTGGCCCCCCTGCTGCGCAGCGCCATAGAAGCCGGCCACGTCAGCGCCGAACTCTATACCGGCCCCTGGACAGATGTGGGTACGCCAGAGCGACTGGCCCAGCTCAATGCCGGAGCGTCTTGATCTACCATCCCAAGAAACCTCGTTTTCTTACCCTGCCCCCCGGGATAAGGTGGCGGGGATATGGAGTGGCCGTGACAGTGGATGCGCCGCTTACCCTCAGCCCCGCCCTCTCCCCAGAGAAAGAGGGAATTAACACGTCATTTCACACACTATGACACTCACCCCCTACGCCACACGCCGCGCCCGCTTTGCTGCAGAAATGACCCGAATCGGCGGGCCGGACGCGATTGCCATCATTCCCACCGCGCCAGCCTACGCGCGCAACCGCGACACAGACTTTCTGTATCGCCATGACAGCTACTTCTACTACCTGACGGGCTTCACGGAACCCAGCGCCTGGCTGGTGATCACGGGCGATGGCCGAACTACCCTTTTCTGCCAGCCCAAAGACCTGGAAAGAGAAATCTGGGACGGTATTCGCCTGGGTCCTGAAGCAGCGCCTGCTGCTCTGGGTGTCGATGCCGCTTATTCAGTGACCGAACTAGGCCAGCAATTGCCCAAACTGCTGGAAAACAAGGCGACTGTCTGGTTCCCATTTGCTACCCATGCAGGGCTTGAAACTCAGATCGACGGTTGGCTACAGAAAGTGCGCGGACGTACGCGCTACGGTGCCCTGGCCCCCGAAGCACAGCGAGACGCCTGCGCCATTCTGGATGAAATGCGCCTCATCAAGGACGCGCATGAGCAGGACATCATGCGCCGCGCAGCCCAGATCAGCGCCGGCGCCCACATCCGCGCCATGCAGCGCTCTGCCGCCATGCTCCGCGCCGGCCAGGACGTACGCGAATACCACCTGGACGCCGAACTTCTGCACGAATTCCGTCTGCATGGCTCCCAATATCCGGCCTATGGCAGCATCGTCGCCGCTGGCGCCAATGCCTGCGTCTTGCACTACCGGGCCGATGCCGCCCCCATCAACAACGGGGAGCTGGTACTGATAGACGCCGGCTGCGAGCTGGATGGCTATGCCAGCGACATCACCCGCACCTTCCCGGCCAACGGCAAGTTCAGCGGACCGCAACGCGCTCTGTATGACCTGGTGCTGGCCAGCCAGGACGCAGCGGTGGCCGCCACCCGCTCAGGCGCCCGCTTCAACGACCCGCATGAAGCCACGGTCAAAGTCCTGACCCAAGGCATGTTCGATCTGGGCCTGCTGAACAAGAACCAGCATGGCACAGTGGAAGACGCCCTGTCCAACCGGTCCTATTTTGCTTACTACATGCACCGCACCGGCCATTGGCTGGGAATGGACGTGCACGACTGCGGCAGCTATGTAGAACCTACCGAGATCGGAAAAGTCAGCGAACGCAAGGACGCGCTCTCCGGCGAAATCATCAAAGACCGCCCCAGCCGCATCCTCCGCCCGGGCATGGTGCTCACCATTGAGCCAGGCATTTACGTCCGCCCCGGCGAAGGCGTGCCCGAAGAGTTCTGGAACATCGGCATCCGGATTGAGGACGATGCCATCGTCAACGAAGGCGGCTGCGAATTGATCACACGCGGAGTACCTGTGGATCCTGTGGAGATCGAAAAATTGATGACATCCGCCTGAACGCTGCGGTCGGCCCACCCCTCCGGTTTTCGATCGGGGGTTGACCCCTCTCCCAGGGATTGCCTCTCCCCCAGAGGGTTGCCCCCTCTCCCCTCGGGGAGAGGGCGGGGGTGAGGGTCAGCAGCGTCTAAAAAATCCCAGAGCCAGGAACACCCCATGCACGTCCTCATCACCGGCGGCGCCGGCTACATCGGCTCTCACACCTGCCTCAGCCTGCTGCAAAGTGGCATGGATGTCTCCATCATTGACAATTTTTGCAACAGCTCCCCCGAGGCTTTGCGACGAGTTCAGTCACTTACCGGCCGTAGCATCCACGTCCTGGAGGCCGATGTCCGAGACGAAACGGCCCTGGAAAAGATTTTTTCCGGGCCTGCTGTCGACGCCGTCATTCACTTTGCAGGCCTCAAAGCCGTGGGCGAATCCGTCGCCAAGCCCATGCTCTACTACGACAACAACGTGGGGGGCACCTTCGCCCTGCTGCAAGCCATGCAGCGCGCCCATGTCCAGACGTTGGTGTTTTCATCATCCGCTACCGTCTACGGTGACCCTGCGCCCGAGGATCTTCCTCTCAAGGAAACAGCCCCCTGCGGCATCACCCACAGCCCTTACGCCACCAGCAAATGGATGGTGGAGCGCTGCCTGGCGGATCTGCATGCCGCACATCCAGATTGGAAAATTGCCCGCCTGCGCTACTTCAACCCGGTAGGCGCCCACGCCAGCGGCCAGATCGGAGAGAACCCCAGCGGCATCCCCAATAACCTGATGCCGTTCGTCAGCCAGGTGGCCTGCGGCGCCCGCCCCAAACTCGCCATCTTCGGCAATGACTACCCTACCCATGACGGCACCGGGGTGCGCGACTACATCCACGTCATGGACCTCGCCGAAGGCCACGTCGCCACGCTGAAGTACCTGGCGGCCCGCCAGCAGGGCAATCTGCTCACCCTCAACCTAGGAACCGGCCAAGGCTGCTCGGTCCTGGACGTCGTACGCACATTTGAAGCCGCCAGCGGCCGCAAAGTGCCCTTTGATGTAGTCGCCCGCCGCCCCGGTGACGTGCCCGCCTACTATGCGGACCCCTCCCAGGCACAGAATTTGCTGCAATGGCAGGCCAAGCGAAGCCTGCATGACATGTGCGCCGACACATGGCGCTGGCAATCAGCCAACCCTCACGGATACATTAGCGAGTAACCCGCGCCACTCCCTGTTCGGCTTCAGGCGCCCTCGCCCTCCTTCTCTCACCTATGCCTGCTGAAAGCGCAACGAACTCAACTCTTGCTACCCTGCAAGCACGCATTGCAGGCGGCCAGGCGGTCGTAGGCATTTTCGGACTGGGCTATGTGGGCCTTCCACTGGCCTTGCGCTTTGCTGAAGTGGGCTTGAAAGTCATTGGCTTTGACATTGATCCGCGCAAGGTGGAAATGCTCAATGCGGGCCAAAGCTACATAGAGCGTTTGACCCCAGAGCGCATACAAGAAGCTGCCCGGCGAGGCTTTGAGGCCACGGCGGACTTTGCCCGCACAAGCGAGGCAGACGCCCTCATCATTTGCGTGCCCACGCCGCTCAACGCCCACAGAGAGCCGGACCTCAGTTTTATAGTCAACACCATAGAAGCCGCGCTACCCCACATGCGCGCAGGTCAGTTGGTCAGCCTGGAAAGCACCACCTGGCCGGGCACCACCGATGAAGTGTTAGCTCCCCGTTTGCGCGCGCACGGCTTGAACCCCGGCGAAAACTGCGCTCTGGTGTTCTCCCCCGAACGCGAAGACCCAGGCAACCCGCACTACGGCACCAAGGACATTCCCAAGGTCATAGGGGGCACAACTCCAAGCTGTCTGAGCCTGGGTACGGCCCTGTACCAACACGCTATTCAGACCATGGTGCCCGTCAGTTCCACCCGGGCGGCAGAAATGACCAAGCTGCTGGAGAACATTCACCGCAGCGTGAACATCGGCCTGGTCAACGAAATGAAGATCGTGGCCGACAAGATGGGTATCAATATCCACGAAGTCATCGAAGCTGCGGCGACCAAGCCCTTCGGCTTTGTCGCCTACAAGCCCGGCCCAGGCCTGGGTGGCCACTGCATCCCCATTGATCCGTTCTACCTGACCTGGAAAGCGCGCGAATACGGCGTGAACACCCGCTTTATCGAATTGGCGGGAGAAATCAACCACTACATGCCGCACTGGGTGGTGAGCAAAGTGGCTGACGCCCTCAACGACAGAGGCAAAGCCGTCAAGGGCAGCCGCATCCTGGTGCTGGGGTTGGCCTACAAAAAGAACATTGACGACACCCGTGAATCACCCGCCGTGGAGATCATGGACCTCTTGCAGAACAAGGGGGCGCATATCGAATACAGCGACCCCCATGTGCCAGTGTTTCCGCGCAAGCGTGACTACCACTTCGATCTGCAGTCAGTGCAGCTCAACGCCCAGACGCTGGCCAGTTTTGACTGCGTGGTACTGGCGACGGACCACGACGGGTTTGACTACGCGCTGGTGGAAAACCATGCGTCATTGATCGTGGACACTCGGGGACGCCTGAGAGGTGAAAGCGGCCATGTCGTCGCAGCCTGAGGTGCCCAAGCACCTTCATTCAGCTTCTCCGCCTTCCTTCTTCCGCCCGGATATAGAAGGGCTTCGTGCCGTCGCCGTCCTGCTGGTCATCGGTGCACACTTTGCTATCCCGGGGATGTCGGCAGGCTTCATTGGCGTCGACATTTTCTTCGTCATCTTGTGCTATCTGATCACAAGCATCCAATGTACACGTCGCTAATTTTCATTTCGAAGCTTCTTCGTCGTACGCCGTTGCATCCGCAATGGCTGTTGAACGATACCAATGATGTCATCGCCTGGATCAAAGGTCATGCGCACGGCACCGTGCTGGATGTTGGATGTGCCAATCGCTGGATCGAACCTCATCTCCCCACAGGCACCCGATACATCGGCATTGATTATTGGGAAACAGGAAAAAACCTCTATAAAGCGCGGCCAGATCTATTCGCCGACGCCGCCAGCCTACCAATCTCCTCGCAATGTTGTGACACAGTCATACTTCTGGAAGTCTTGGAGCACACGAGGAAACCCCTTGATGCCTTGCATGAAGCTTCACGCGTTCTGCGCCCGGGCGGGCACTTACTGCTCAGTATCCCATTCCTCTATCCCATTCATGATGCGCCTCATGACTATCAGCGCCTAACCAAGCATGGACTTGAGCGAGACTTGAAAGATGCTGGTTTGGATGTTGTGTCCATCGAGGAGAAAAATAGCTCACTAGAGGCTGCTACGGTGTTGGCATGCCTAGCAATGGGTGGATCAGTTGTCCAATCGCTTCGACAACGAAACGCCGCCGTAGTATTTATTCCCCTACTGTTGATATCGATATTCCTCTTCAACATCTTAGGCTGGCTAGGTTCACGCATTTTTTCGAATTGGTCTGCGCTAACTACCGGCTATAGACTCTTGGCATGCAAAGCATCCATCTCCGCCAATCACCCCTAAATTACATCACCACCCCTATTTAGCTTTCCTGATATTGAAGTGCTAAATTCAAAGAAAGTTCGTCTACATCATGCGCGAAACGCTTAAAAAAGTTTGGGCGCTTTTTGCACCGGCAGAACAGCGCAAAGCCATTTTGATGCTGCTGCTGGTAATTCTCATGGCAATAGCAGAAACTGCCGGGGTACTTTCCATTGTGCCGTTTCTTTCTGTATTGGCACGTCCAGCCATCGTGCACGAGAACCAGTGGCTTAGAAGTGCATATGGCACACTGAGCTTCTCCAGCGAAAACTCCTTCATCGTAGCCTTGGGATTAACCACCATGGTGGTGGTCATCGCATCGTCAACCTTCAAGGCGCTGACGTTTCATGTAGTGGGTCGGTTCGTCCATATGCAACGGCAATCGCTTGGCGTGCGCCTGCTGGCGACCTACCTCCGGCAACCCTATGAGTTCTTTCTTGCACGCAACTCTTCCGAACTTAGCAAAGGTGTCCTCTCTGAGGTAGATCTGGTCATTTTCGAACTGTTGCAGCCCCTTTCTATGCTGATTGCCCAAGGCGCAGTGGTGCTCGCAATGATCGTGCTGGTGTTAGCCTATGACCCCTTAATGGCTGTATGTATCGTGACCGCAGTTGGGTTGCTATATGGCGCGATCTACCTGCTCGTAAGAAAGCGGCTCTCGAATATCGGCGCCGCGCGACAAATAGCGAATACATTGCGCTTTAAAAGTTGCAGTGAAGTTCTTGGCGGCATCAAAGACGTCAAGATCACCCATGCTACTGAGACATATTTAACTCGCTTTTCGCACGCCTCTCGGGAATTTTCCCGTCATTCTGCCACCTCTGACACATTAAGTCAGTCTCCGCTGTATATCGTCGAAGCCGTGGGATACACCGGCTTGATCCTCATAGCCTTGGTGCTACTTTGGCGTTCGGGTGATATGGCTCAAGTCCTGCCTGCCCTGGGCCTATACGGTTTTGCCGCCTATCGCTTGTTGCCCGCAGTGCAAATCATGTACCGTGGACTAGCGAGGCTGCGCTTCTCTTCTGCAACTCTAAATAATATTTACAACGATCTCTCTCTACCCCAGCCCTCCAGCGCGAACCTTGCAGGCCCCCCTCTAAATCCAAAGAAAGAAATCCGGCTGCAGGGCATTCAGTATGCCTACCCATCGGCGTCTGACAAACCGGTATTAAATGGCATGGATTTGGTGATTCCGGCCAATACCAGCGTGGGCATCGCAGGCAAAAGCGGAGCCGGCAAAAGCACTCTCATGGATATTATTCTGGGCCTGCTTCAACCACAGGCCGGCAGACTCTTAGTGGATGGCATCCCCATAGATAACAGCAATGTCGCGGCGTGGCAGTGCGCCATTGGCTACGTTCCGCAGCATATCTATCTGGCGGATGCCAGCGTGGCTGAAAACATCGCATTTGGCATACCGAAGAATGAAATCGACATGCAATGCGTGGAGCGAGCCGCCCGAACCGCACAAATTCATGACTTTATTGAGCAAGAACTGGCTGAGGGCTATAGCTCTGTGGTGGGGGATCGGGGCATCCGCCTTTCGGGCGGGCAACGCCAGCGCGTAGGCATTGCCAGGGCTCTTTATCATGATCCCGCCGTGCTGTGCATGGACGAAGCAACGAGTGCGCTGGACACCGAAACCGAAGAAGCACTGAATTCAGCTATTCGCAACCTTTCGGGAAGCAAAACCATTCTGGTGATCGCACACCGGGAAGCTTCACTAAGGGCTTGCGATACCGTTATATCGATGGACGCAACATCCGAAGAACCGAGGGAAGTTAATACACATGTTCGATGACTCATCCATTTTGATCACCGGCGGCACAGGATCGTTCGGCCACAGGTACGTTAAGACCCTGCTCGAACATCACCAGCCCCGCCGGGTCATCGTCTACTCCCGGGACGAACTCAAACAGTACGAAATGCAACAGCGTTTCTCTGCCCCATGCATGCGCTATTTTCTGGGTGACGTACGGGACAAGGATAGGCTGGTACAAGCCATGCGCGGCGTCGACTATGTCATCCATGCTGCAGCCCTCAAGCAGGTCCCGGCAGCAGAGTACAACCCGATGGAGTGCATCAAGACCAACATTTACGGTGCAGAGCACGTCGTACACGCGGCACTCGCAAACAACGTCAAAAAGGTCATAGCGCTCTCAACCGACAAGGCGGCGAACCCGATCAATCTTTACGGAGCAACAAAGCTGGCTTCAGACAAACTGTTTGTCGCAGCAAACAATCTCGCTGGAGGACATGACACCTCCTTCGCCGTCGTGCGCTACGGCAACGTGGTGGGCTCGCGCGGCTCGGTACTTCCTTATTTCCGAAGTCTCCGGACTTCTGGGGCGTCGCATCTGCCAATCACCGATGTGGAAATGACCCGATTCTGGATTTCACTGCAACAGGGTGTCGATTTCGTGTTGCGCAATTTTCAACGCATGCATGGCGGCGAAATTTTTGTTCCGAAGATACCTTCTATCCGCATCACTGACCTGGCTCGCGCAGTCGCCCCAGACCTGCCCCAAAAAGTCGTGGGCATCCGACCGGGTGAGAAGCTTCACGAGACCATGTGCCCTGCCGATGACTCGCGGTTGACGCTGGAGTTTGACGATCACTACGTCATCAGACCATCCATTACTTTCAACAGTCGCGGGAACGATTTCAACGTCAACGGTTTAAGTGAAATAGGTCAACCCGTGTCGCCTGGCTTTCAGTACGAGTCCGGGACCAATTCCCATTTCCTTGACGTCCCAGGTATCTCGGAGTTCAACCGTATTGCTGAGGAGTAGGTCGTGATTCCTTACGGTCGCCAGGAAGTACAGCAAGCCGATATCGATGCAGTCGTAGAGGTACTACGCTCTGACTTTCTCACGCAAGGGCCTATGGTGCCGCGGTTTGAAAAGACCGTGGCAGATTACTGCGCGGTACCCCATGCCGTCGCGGTCAACAGCGCAACTTCGGCACTTCACATCGCCTGCCTGGCGCTCGACCTTGGACCAGGTGACTGGCTATGGACAAGTCCCATCACGTTTCTTGCTTCAGCGAATTGCGGGTTGTATTGCGGCGCCCAAGTTGATTTTGTTGACATTGATCCGCGCACCTACAACTTATGCCCAGAGGCCCTGGAGAAGAAGCTCCTGGAGGCCGAGCGCACCGGCCGCTTGCCCAAGATAGTGGTGCCTGTACACCTTTGTGGCCAGCCCTGTGATATGCGAGCCATACGCGCGCTCGCCAAGCGATTTGGTTTCAAAACCATTGAAGATGCATCACACGCGATCGGCGGACGTTATCTGGATCGACCTATCGGCAATTGCGAGTTCAGTGACATCACAGTGTTCAGTTTCCATCCGGTGAAGATTGTGACCTCCGCTGAAGGTGGAATGGCACTGACCCGAGACCCGGTGCTTGCAAGCCGTCTGGCACGTTTGCGCAGCCATGGAATGACCCGTGAGCCTTCCGAAATGACCCATGAGCCCGACGGCCCGTGGTACTACCAACAGATCGAATTGGGCTACAACTATCGCATGACAGAATTGCAGGGCGCGCTAGGTTGCAGTCAGATGCAACGGGTTGATCTCTACGTCGCGCGCCGCCATGAGCTTGCTCGCCGATATAGCGAACTACTCGGCCACTTACCACTTACCCTCCCCTGGCAGCACCCGGACAGCTACTCAGGCTTGCATTTGTACGTGATCAGGCTCCGGCTCAACCAGATCACGAGAACGCATCGCGAAATATTCGAAGCGCTTCGAGCCGCAGGCATCGGCGTCAATCTGCACTATATCCCGCTACATACTCAACCCTACTACGAGCGCCTGGGATTCAAACATGGCGACTATCCCGAAGCCGAGCAATACTACGCGGAAGCCATCAGCCTGCCAATGTATCCAGGACTAGGCGACGCGCAGCAGGATCAAGTAGTCGCTGCGCTCTCCACCGCATTGAACTCATGAAGCTCGCCATCATTCCAGCCCGTGGCGGCAGCAAGCGCATTCCACGCAAAAACATCAAGCTCTTTTGCGGCAAGCCCATGCTTGCCTGGTCAATCGAGGCGGCTCGAGACAGCGCATGCTTCGACCGCATCATCGTGAGCACCGATGATGCTGAGATCGCAGCGATAGCTCGACAATTCGGCGCAGACGTGCCATTCACTCGATCACCCGCCTTGTCCGACGACCATACGGGGGTTACCCCAGTCATTGCCCATGCGATTGGCTGGATGAATGCGAACGGTCCACAGCCAGTTGAACTTGCATGCTGCATCTATGCAACGGCTCCCTTTGTATCCGCAACCGATCTCCGAAGAGGCCTCGATACTCTCGTTCAAGAAAAATGCGATTACGCCCTCGCCGTCACCAGCTTTCCTTTCCCCATCCAGCGAGCCATCCGCTTGACCGCAAACCGACGCATCGAGATGTTTCGTCCCGAGCACTTCACGACTCGTTCGCAGGATCTCGAAGAAGCGTGGCACGACGCTGGTCAGTTCTGCTGGGGCAAGGCGTCAGCCTGGTTGACGGACGTGCCTGTGTTTGCTCAAGGCGCCGCGCCAGTAGTTCTACCCCGCCATCGGGTACAGGACATTGATACACCAGAAGATTGGCAGCGGGCAGAACTCATGTTTCAACTACTTGCCCGAGGCCCCCAATGAGCACCGCCATTGTGGCTGGCGGCGGCATTGCGGGACTTCTATCCGCCAAGCTCCTCGCCCGCCAGTTTGACGAAGTGCTGCTTGTAGAGCGCGACGCCCACTGCGGGGGCTTGTTAGGTTCGATTTCGAACGATGGCGGAATAGCTTTCGACCACGGCGCGCATATCCTCAGCGACACCGGGCTAGAAGAGATTGACTCCCTGCTATACGATGATCTGAGCGAAGAGAAGTGGCACACTTTCCGTGTGCTGCGCGCTGGCAACTGGTTCGCTGGTGCAATGAACCGAAGCAGCCCTTTCCCCGATGCGCGTCGTGTGGGGCAAAACGCCTTACGCACCGGCCTCGCGGAAATTGCCACTGCCTCAATGGCACAACATGAAGTGCCGCCATCGACTTTGGCGGAAGCGCTAGAGCGCCGCTTCGGGCCAACACTGGCGTCGTTGATTGCTGGCCCGGTGGTCCGCAAGCAGCTCGGTGTAGACCCCGGGCAACTGCACCCACTGACGCCCTTCTCGATTCGCCGAATCATCTGTGCCGATGCTGATGACACCCGCCGTCTCAAACAAGACCCGCGATTCTCCGAACCACTGGCTTTCGCATCTTACGAAGAAGGTGTCGGCTCGACGCGCCATCGCTATCCGCGCACAGGCGGCATAGGCCAATGGGTAGACGGCTTCGTCGACGGACTACGACGTGATGGCGTGGAAATCGCCTGTGGCCGCACCATCGACGCTGTAGCTCACGGCGCAGGCAAAATTACCTCTATTACGCTGGACGATGGGCGCGCCGTCCCATGTTCCATGCTGACATGGACATTGCCCCCCGCTATGCTGTTGCGTGTGGCAGGCATACCATTTGAAGGCCGACCACCACAGCCAAGACCTATCGGGCTCTTCCACCTGGTGTTTGATGTGCCATTTCAGGACCCGAACTACCACGTGACCTGTTACGACGAACCGCTGCATACATTCCGAGTCACGCTGTACCCCAACCTACGCGGTGAGCTGCTACAAGCGCCATATAACTGCACCGTAGAAGTAATTGGAGACACCCATACCGACTTCGAGGCGCTGCTTGTGCAGGTTGTACAAGAGTTGAAGCTTATGGGTATTGTTTCATCGTCGGCAACACTGCTTACGAGCATGGTGAGCGTTGTGCCCACAGGGTTTCCAGCGACTACCCATTCCTTCATGGATTCCAGCGCCAAACAGACTGAACTGGCGGAAAACCATTTGCACAACGCCCTGCTCGTAGGTCGAGCGCGTTGTCCGCCATTCTTCACTACAGATGTACTGGTTGATGTCTTTAACGCCATCAAAGCTTTCGCCCATGCATGAAAATGGTCTCAGCCGCGCATGAAGAAAGCGCGGCGAATTCTATTCCGGTGTGATGGTGGCCAGACTGCGGGTCTAGGCCACCTGTCCCGTTGCATCTCGTTAGCTCGAAGCCTGCACATTGAGGCGCCGGAAGCGCAGGTTATGTTTTGGGGGCGCTACGATACTCTTGCCTCCCAGTTGCTGCGCCAATACGATCTCCGCACGCTACCTCTTCCCGTGCCTCCCATGGACACAAGTGGCATAGCACGTACCCGTGAGGTTTGCAGAAATTTTGATGTTCTGGTGTTGGACAGCTATGAAACCCACCAGAGCTATATCGACGGGCTTAAGCACTTGGCGTGTCGGCTCGCATTGATAGACGATGACCAGCGCCATGATCTCAGCGGGGCCGACATGGTCATCTGCTTTCGAGCTGGTTCGGAAAAGCTGGACTACGGCGCGCGACATCAATTGCTTGGCCCGTCGTACCTTCCTGTCAAACCCGAACTCCACGCCCTGCGAAGCCATAACCTTACTTTGGAAGAAACTCGCCCCATCGAACAAGTCCTGGTGTTTTTGTCTGGCAGCAGCATGGGAGCAAAACATCTCCAATCAGTACTCCAGGCACTCGATTCGACGAGAATTGAAGTTTCATATCTAGCGCAGGGCGAGCTGCCTTTCATGTCTTCATATCGCGCCAAGTACATACCATTCACTCCTGCCATCGAATCGGTATATGCACAGTCTGATTTCGTGATTTCCGGCGGCGGCCTCACCAAGTATGAATGCGCTTACGCCTGCATTACCAATGCTTGCCTCTCCTTGACTGATCTGCAGGATCAGGACACCCGGGAAATGGCCGCGCAAGGCCTTACGCTAGATCTTGGACCCGCAGACACTTCGGACATTGCGCGCATACGCCGCCAGATCCATGAGTTTATTTCTGACCCCAAGGCTTTGAGCGCCCAGCGCAAAGCGTTTGCGTCCAAGCTAGATCCCGAAGGCCCGCGTCGCGTTGCCCAAGCCCTTTCTGCCCTATGAACCCGCTTCAACAACACTATCAGCACCTGTTTCAGGCGCATGGCGACTCCGCGCAAGCGGTGCAATACACAGATTCGCCATCTCAGTTCCGCCGTTTTCAGGTACTGCGCGAGATAGCACCGGAATTAGGCTCAGTGGTCGACCTGGGGTGTGGGTTAGGTCACTTTCGCGACCACCTGAGAGCAACCGGATTCACCGGCAACTATCTTGGCCTGGACTTTGTGCAGGACTTTGTCGACTATGGCAATGCCAAGCACGCCAAAGATCCGCTCACTTCCTTTCAGCACTGCGATCTGCTTGGTGATGACTACCCCCAGGGCCATGATACTTATGTCATTTGCGGCGTCTTCAATAACAAGATGCCCAACAATGCTGGATTCATGCAAGCAGTCATAGAGAAGGCGTTTGCGGCTGCCCAAAGGTACGTGGCCTTCAACGCGATGTCCACGTACGTGGATTTTGAAGCTTCAGATCTTTACTACACAGATCCACGCGAAGTATTCGACTTCTGCAAGAAAAACTTAACGCGTCGTGTGAGCTTGCGCCATGAATATCTTGTTCGAGACGATAGGCCGCCTTTTGAGTACACCGTTTATCTTTATAAATGAGTGACACATGAACCAATCTGATGCCGCATTGGATGTGTTGTTGCATGACATGGATGCAGCAGACGCACTCTACAGGCCAACACCTTTCTGGCGAGCTGCCCTAACTCCATTAGTAGATGAATTGCGTGGAGACAATCTGCGACGATTCCGCTCCCTTCCTGGGCCATTGTCATTCTTCGTACCCACTTACGGATTTGCGGGTTACCGCGCAAACCCTCAAAGTTTCGATGTCTTGCGCAATGCTCTAAATAGCATGCAACTTAGCGATGCTCGGAGTTCCATGCACCTTGAGCGTCTGATATCAGGTGAAGCTCAAGCCGAATCGGACTATCGCACACTGCTAGCCTCCGATACACCTGGCGCGCTTTTCATTGATCGCTTCAGTGAAAGCCGTGTCGCCGATCCCATCGAACAGTTTGAGTTCGAAGGCCGCCGTTTCGGGCGCTCTTCACTGAACTATCTGCTTGGCCTCAGCTTTCTGAAGCGTCACTGCGACTTGTCTACCGTACGCACGGTGCTTGAGATCGGAGGAGGATTCGGCTCCCTGGGTGAGATATTGCTAGCCGATCCACGCAACGATATTTTCTACATCGATGTGGACATTGCTCCAACCATCGCTTGTGCGTATCACTATCTCGCGGCGATTCACGGCGACGCCGTCGTATTGGACTACATGAGTACGCGCAATGTTACCGAGCTTGATATTGCCCAGATGCGTGCCAAGTACCGCGCTGCCACCCTGGCTTCCTGGCAACTGCCAATGGTGCAGGGAAAAATTGATTTGTTCGTGAACTTCATCTCATTTCAGGAGATGGAGCCTGACGTAGTGAAAAATTATCTATCTCACGTCACTCGGCTTGGACCTCGGTTCGTACTTTTACGCAATATCCTCGAAGGCAAGGCCAAAGCCACTGCTCCAGGCACAGTGGGTGTCATAGATCCGATCAAGGGAGAAATGTATGACAGCTACCTGGAGGCCTACCAACTCTTAACCCGCAACACCATACCGTTTGGCTATAGAACAGTAGACGGCTTTCACTCCGAATTGCGACTTTACGAACGGCGATGACCTTGTTCACGACAACCCATGCGCATTGCCATACTGCAACCCACATTCTTGCCCTGGCTGGGCTGGTTCGACATTGCCGACCAAGTAGACTCGCTGGTCATACTAGATGATGTTGCATTTTCCAAGCAATCTTGGCAGCAACGAAACAGGCTGCGCACGCTAAATGGATTGGCGTACGCCACAGTTCCTGTTCTCACGAAAGGTCGCTCAGGGCAAACCATTCTTGATGTCGAAATCGCCGATGCACGATTTGTCAGCAAGCTTGAGCGCACGATCTCCGGAAGTTACGCAGGCGCCCCTTATTACAAGGAATTTTTCCCGGGTTTCTGCGAAGCATTGCGCAAAGCCGCGGCCACCGGCCGCCTATCAGAGCTGAACCTCGGAATGATCGTGTGGTTCTTCTCGGTCATCGGCATCTCCACACCTTGGCAAGCCAGCAGCACCTTACAGGCAACAGGCAAGCGAGGGGAACATGTGGCAGCCCTGTGCGAACTTGTTGGCGCAACTGAGTATCTGTCACCAGCGGGCTCCGAAGAGTATCTGCTACAGGATCGTGACGCCTTCGATCGACGCCATATTCAGGTGCAGTTGCACGAGTACATACATCCGCAGTATCAACAGGCTTTCCAACCTTTCATCCCATTCGCCAGCGTGTTGGATCTACTGCTCAACGAGGGGCCACGTGCGTTGGAAACGATACGCTCCGGCCGTCGCGCACCGCGTGCGCTAGGCAAGACAGAATTTGCAAATCTCCAGTTGCAAGGGAAGCTAGATGAAAACACCTGAAATTCGCATCTCGGGTCGTCCTATCGGTACGGCACATCCTCCTTATGTGATTGCCGAAATGTCCGCCAATCACAACGGCAAACTTGAGACCGCGTTAAAAATCGTTGAAGAAGCAAGCAGAGCCGGAGCTGATGCGGTAAAACTTCAGACCTACACCGCGGACACAATCACTCTCAATAGCGATTCAGAAGAATTTCGGATTCAAGGCGGCTTGTGGCATGGCAAGAATCTCTATGAGCTCTATCAAGAAGCGCACATGCCATGGGATTGGCATAAACCGCTGTTTGACAAAGCGCATAAGTTGGGCATCACGATTTTCAGCTCTCCCTTTGATAATACTGCAGTTGATTTTCTTGAAGACTTGAATGCACCAGCATACAAAATCGCTTCTTTTGAAGCGGTAGATCTACCGTTAATCAGGTATGTCGCAAGCACGGGCAAACCAATGATCATTTCCACGGGCATGGCCGACGCGGAAGAAATCCAAGAAGCCGTCGATGCGGCTCACGAAGGGGGTTGTAAACAAATCGCCATACTTCACTGCGTCAGCGGCTACCCTGCCCCAGCAGAAGATTACAACCTGCGCACAATGGTTGATAAGATTGGACGTTTTGGGCTCGTTACTGGCCTATCGGATCACACAATCGACAATACGACCGCGATTGCCAGCGTTGCACTCGGTGCATCTATCGTCGAAAAGCACGTCACGTTAGATCGTTCTGGAAATGGCCCTGATGACAGCTTTTCCCTTGAACCAGCGGACCTTGCGTCTCTATGCCAAAACGCCAAGGTTGTTTGGAAGGCATTAGGCAGAGTGGATTACGGAAGGAAATCGAGCGAGAGAGGAAATGCAAAGTTCCGTCGATCGCTTTACTTCGTGGAGGATATCCCGCAGGGCAGCACAATCCCCAACTCTGCTGTAAGAAGTATACGACCCGGTTATGGCCTTCATCCAAGATATATGAAAGAATTGATTGGTTCCATTGCTGTGCGTGACGTAAAAGCCAATACACCGACGACGGATCTTGATATCCCTAAGCGCCCAAAAGATTTTTGATTCAAGCATATTGACAAAATGAATCTATTTCTTTGTAATACACCCCTCCATTTGATTATTAGTCTGATGGTAGCTTACGACGAAGAGATGGCCGAAAGGCAGTCGATATTTGTGGTCATGGAGGACTCAGAGAATCTTCATGTCTTCGCCAAAGAAATCATAGACCCGAAAAAGTTCCAACTCATCTGCCTCTCCGGAAGATATAACCAAAATGGAATATTAAGCAAAATAATAAAAATAAAATCTAGCGCATCAGAAATTCGAAATGAGATTTCTCCGCTAATCAGTAATTTTTATATTTTTCACGACATCATCCCTGAGTCTCAAGCCTTTTTGAATCAACAGTACTCTCGAGGCAAAGAACCCATTGTTACTCTATTAGAAGATGGTGTCGCGCTATATGGACCTGGCGGAGTCTACTCTTGGAATCTTATTCAAACATTAAAAAATAAGCTCATTTCCGGATGGCGTTGGAAAGGTCTGAGTAGGGTGGGGACCCATCCTCGCATTTCAAGAATCCAATGCTTTTACCCAAAGCTACTTAGGGAAGATCTTAAGAGTAAATTAGTTTCTTGTTTACCAAAAAATCTCCCTTCGGAATTGAAAAGCCGAATTGATTCAAAGATATTTCTCTTAGATAAAAACTCTACAATAATTGCGCTTCCTTTTATTGATCCACGTCACACCCAGTTGCTCAACGGGCTCATCGAAAGTTCAATCCTATTTTGCATAGAGAATCAAACCAAGCCTGTTTTCAAATTCCATCCAAGAGAGTCAATGCAGAACAGTTTTGCGAAGGAGCGGCTGAAGGAGTTTGCCATTGCACCTCAATGGATTCCGATTGAAGTTCTTTTGTTAGCAAACTCAGAAGTTCACTCATTTATCAGCTCTAGAACCTCTGCCCTGCATATTTCAAAACATCTCTTTCCCAGTATGAGAATTGCTTATTTTGACGATGAAACCGATAGCAAAGGGTTGACCTGGATAGAGTTTCTTAATGCGGCGGGGGTTCCTTCCCTCAAAAGGAAAATCCGATTACCTACCACGTGCCATGCTGAATACTAAGCACAACCAACCTTACTATCACTTGCGGTTCAATGCCATGACCTACTTTGGACCCCTCGGCCTATCTTTTTAGATTCTGATATGCGTGTAGCAGTGCCCCGCACTCTTATTACCGGAGCAGGCTTCGCCGGGAGCGTCGTTGCTCGCGAGTTAGCCGATGCCGGTCGCAAAGTTCATTTGATTGATCGTCGCTCTCACATTGCTGGCAATGCATTCGATGAGCACGACCTGCATGGTGTTCAAATCCATCGCTACGGCCCGCACATCTTTCATACCAACAGCGAGCGAGTATGGACCTACCTTTCGCGCTTCACTGAATGGCACCCTTACGAACATCGCGTACGGGGAGTGGTGAACGGCAAGCATTATCCCTTTCCGATCAATCGTGACACTCTGAACCAACTCTACGGACTGGATCTAGATGAAGAGGGCGCTGCAGCCTTCTTGGATAGGGTGCGCGAGCCTCGCGACCCAGTGCAATCTAGCGAGGATGTCGTTCTCAATAGCGTTGGGCGTGATCTATACGAAAAGTTCTTTCTCAACTACACCCGTAAGCAATGGGGCGTGGAGCCCTCTGAGCTCAAAGCAGGGGTAGCAGCTCGCATTCCGGTTCGCACGAATACCGATGACCGTTATTTCACCGACACGTTCCAGGCCATGCCATTGCATGGCTACACCAAGATGTTCGAGAACATGCTCGACCATCCAAACATCACGGTAGAGCTAGGTGTGGAATTTTCAGAGGTGCGCCAACGCGCCGGGTTTGGCCACGTGGTCTACACAGGTCCGATCGACGCGTACTTTGACTATCGCTTTGGACGCTTGCCTTACCGCTCTTTGCGCTTCGAGCATGAGCACCTGCCGGGCGTAGAACAGTTTCAGCCTGTGGGTACGGTGAACTATCCCAATGACCATGCGTACACGCGCATCACTGAATTTAAGCATCTCAAGGGCCAACAACACTCCGGCACCTCCATAGTGCGCGAGTATCCACAGGCAGAGGGAGACCCTTACTATCCGATTCCCAATGACGAGAACGAAGCACTGTTCAAGCAGTACCAAGCATTGGCTGAAGTTGAGCCCGGGGTAAGCTTCGTAGGACGGTTGGCTGAGTACCGCTACTACAACATGGACCAGGTGGTGGGTGCAGCACTCGTAGCGGCTCAGCGACTGCTCGGGCAGCTTGCGCCTCAGATCTAACCCCCCCACCACAAGGCCTATGCGCATCGCTTTTCTCTGCAAACGCCGGTACATGGGCAAGGATGTCATTCTTGACCGCTATGCCCGTCTTTACGAGATTCCTTCTCAGTTGGCGCGACTGGGTCACGATGTGAGCGGTTACTGTCTTGACTACCATGTAGCAGAAGACGCGGGCGCCCCAGTTCGCTGGGCGCACGAGGCGGGTGGCGGTACCCTGCAATGGGAATCCGTTTCAGTCGCGGGGGCCCGTTTACCGCGTTTGCTGACATATCCTTGGCAGCTACTGCGTCAGCTGCGCGAATTTCAGCCAGATGTGCTGATTGGTGCATCTGATATTCCGCACGTGGCCCTGGCGAGATGGCTGTCTTGCCGCCTGAAGGTGCCGTATGCGGTGGATTTGTACGACAACTTCGAAGGCTTCGGCCAGGCACGCATTCCGGGCTTCGTGCCCGCCTTACGACGTGCCACCCGAGAAGCTTCACTGGTCCTCACTACCAGCGAGCCTTTGCGGCAATTGGTTTTGCAAGAGTATGGAGCTAAGGGGACGGTTATTTCCATGCCAAGCAGCGTGGACCTCCAGGTGTTCCGCTCTGGAGACAAAGCTGCCGCACGCCAAAGCTTGGGCTTGCCAGCCAATGCACAGCTATTCGGTACCGCTGGGGGGCTGTATCGTGACAAGGGGGTCGAGCCGCTTTATCAAGCGTGGGAGGCACTAGCCCAGCAGTATCCAAACCTTCACCTGGTGCTAGCAGGTCCCTACCGTCCCGAACTTCCCCCTCCGCAGGGCAGTCGTGTCCATCATCTCGGGAACTTGAGTCACGCCCAGGTGGCCGAGCTTTTCAGCGCACTGGATGTGGGGGTCATTTCGATTTTGGACACACCCTTTGGAAGGTACTGCTTTCCGCAGAAAGCGTATGAAATGCTGGCTTGCGGGCTTAGAGTGGTTGTGACGAACATTGGAGAAATGCGGCAACTTTTTGCTGGTACACCTCAAATCATGTTTGAAGCTGGGAATGCAGAGGGGCTCGCTGCAGCGGTATCGGAGCAGTTGACCAACCCTGCAGTCCCGTCCATAGCTATCCGTGATTGGCGCACGTTAATTGAACACATAGAGCCCGAGCTGGTTCACGCAGTAGCGAACCGCTAAGGTCACGCCCAAGCTATTTATGGCACGCGTCTTCAAGCAGGCGAGCGTAGCGCGCCGCAACATGGTCCCAACCCAGGTGCTCTCGGAGCGCCACGCGCATCGAGAGTGATCGCTGTGCAGCTTTCTCAGGCTCTCCCAACTGGCCAAGAATAGCTATTGTCAACGCTGCCTTATCGCGGGGATTGACGATGCATGCATCCGCATGAGTGCCAAAAATGTCCTGCAAGCCTGCTACGTCACCCGCGAGAGTTGGGCAACCGCAGGCCACCGCTTCCATCAGCGCGACCGGAAGCCCCTCTTGATCACCCGATTCCGCTTTCACGAACGGCGCTACAAAAAGCGCAGCATGTTGATAGAGGGCGGGCAGTTCCGTTTGCGGTAGCGCACCAACAAACTTGACTGCGCTTTGCACCCCAAGCTCTAGCACCTGGGCTTTGAGCTGATCCTCATCGGGACCGAACCCGGCGATAGTCAGCGTTACGTCCGGACGTTCGCGCAAGACAGCCGGCAACGCATCCAGCAGGAAGCGCAATCCCTTTTTCTCTACCAATCTGCCTACGAACAACAACTCACTGCGAGATCGATTCTGAGTCGCGTCGGGAACAAAGCGGTCAGCCATATCTACGCCCATGGGAATAACCGAGACGGTACTTTCGTTCACTCCCAAATTCCTAACTTCCCCGAGCATGGCGCTGCTGACCACCGTAGAGGCGTGTGCACCGCGAAACACCAGGCGCTTGAGGGTCTGCAACGCGGGCGCCCGCAAGGCATATAAATCGGCGCCATGGGAAGTGACCACAAATGGCGTAGCTCTTCCCGTCAACCGCCTGCACCAAAGAGCGAGCAGACCTTGAGGAATGAGCCAGTGGGCGTGGATGACATCTACTTTTTCACGCTTGCATAGACGCCACGCCCACCACGCCTGCGCGAGCACAAAGCTCGGAACCAGGAGTATTTTCCAGCGATGCAGTCGCAAATTGGTGACGATTCCACCGTCGTTTACCAACGTTTCCAGTTTCTCCGGCCCGTAACGGTAGCGAACGACCTCCACGCCATCAAAAATTTCGCGCGGCTTCGCACCGGGCGCATGCGGTCCAAGCACGATCACGCGAAAACGCCCGCTCAATCGCTTGGCGAGTTCGTGGACGAAACCAGGTTCGGGGTCTCCGTGCCAACGAGGGTAGGTGGAGGCCAACACCAGCAAGGTCTTACGCGGGGCCGCAGACGACTTTATCGAGGGCACTTACACGTCTCCAAGAATCTACCGCAAGCGCCCATTAGCGGCGATCTGAGGACGAGTCTTTGTACATGAGAGCAGTAATCTGCTCTGAGATCAGCCCCATCAGAAAAACCATCACGCTGCCGGTGTAGAGCAGGGCGCTCATATTGGTAAAGCGCCCCTGGTGCCACCACGTCCATCCGTACCACCCTGATGCCAGGGCAAACATGAGCAGGGCAACTGGCGCAAAAATCTTTAACGGTGAAAAAAGTGTGCCGATCTTGAAGATGATGAGCAGGAAACGAGTGCCATCGCGAAGTAAGCGTACATGGCTTTTTCCGATGCGCTTGGCCGCATGAATGGGAACATACGCCACAGAGTAACCAGCGCGAAAGAATGCCATTGTGCTGGTGGTGGGATATGAGAAACCATTAGGCAACAGATAGAGAAACTCTCTGAATTTTTCTGCCCGCGCCGCGCGGAAACCGGATGTCAGGTCTTCCACACTGTTTCCCGTCATCCAGGTGGCTAGGCGGTTGTATAGGCCATTCGCCAATCCTCGGCCCAGGCTCGCCTGAGAGCCTTTTTGTCTTGCGCCGACGACCATGTCGTGGCCATGCTCCAATTTTTGAAGCAAGCGCGGAATGTCTGCTGGGTCGTGCTGTCCGTCTGCGTCCATAAACACCAAGACATTACCGGATGCAGCACGTGCGCCGGTTTTTATAGCAGCACCATTGCCTTTGCTGTAAGGGTGATGCAGCACCCGAGCGCCCGCAGCTTCTGCCACAGCGGCCGTCTGATCGCCGGAACCATCGTTCACCACCAAGATCTCCACGTCCGGCCACAAAGCACGAATGCGGGTGACCGTGGTGCCCACAGCTGCTGCTTCATTTTTGGCGGGGAGAACGATGGAGAGTTTCATGCACATATGAAAGGTTGTCGCTTGAGCATCGTACAGATGGTATTTCTACCATGCCTATCTGGGGTTCGAGCCTTCACTGAACGAAGGGCGCGGATTTTCGATTTCATCCGTTGTTGGATAAGCACTCAATTGATCCTCCACTCGCTTTCGCAAATCTTGCCATTCCAATCGAGTAACTCCGCGTGGAAGCGGTGCATTTTTTAGAAGAGTTCTGAGTTCTTCGATCGCCGCGCGATCCCCCTGTTGGGATGCCAGATCGAGGTAGAAGCTAGCCATGCTGTACGTCGGCGACTCTTTCAGGCCTTTTAAGTAAAAATCCATCGCTGTTTGTACGTCACCATGATCCATAGCGACCAAGCCTAAGATCCAAAGCATGTTGTGAACCGCTGGACGGCTGCATTGATAGGCTGGCTGACTAATGAATGCCGCGGCAATCGCTGCGACCTCGTTAGTTGAAACTCCTTTGCATTCTTTACTTCTCACGGCATCCATGAGTTTCTCGACCAGATCAGTGGCCCACCCCTCATACGGCAACGTGGCAATAGCTCGCTTCACCTCAAGGAGCTGTGCTGAGTGGTCCGTTCCGGGATCTATAGCACATCCACTGACCAATCCTTGCAAGCGCAGCCCGACACTGTCGCGTTCATCCGCAACAAAACGATCCAACAACTTCTGCGCTTGTGCGCCACCTTGCGTGCGTTCCACGTCGTATGCGAGGTTAAGTATTGCCCTCACACTTCGCGGTTGCTCCATGGACCAAATTTCAGATGCCAAACTTCGATTGCCCCATAACGAAGTGTTCATCCAAGTGGTTCCGGCGAGAAAAACTATGTAAGCAACCAAAATGCAGCGCCATAGCGTCGCAGCCTTGCGGACAAGAGAAATTCCATAGACCATCGCAAACATCAACCCCAGCGCTGGTAAATAGTTGCGATGTGCAAAGTAGGGTTCCAAGTTCAGCCAGCCAGACTCCATAAGATGGCCGTAGAAGAACCATGCGAGCACCAGCCCTACCCACCGCCAGCCTACGTGCCAGCGCCCGCCCCACCAGCAAAGCAAGGGGAGCAACATGAGTACACCCCATATAGCCATTCCCCACTGTAGGGCAGGCGTATCCCGCAAAAGGAACTCGAATCGGAAGGGATTGAGGTCTGTCGGGAGGGGCAGCAAGAGCGCTTTCAAGTAACCCGCAAGCAAAATGCCTTGGCTTCCGAGGCGTTGCGATAAATCAAAACCTCGGGTCAGTTCCACGCAGGCGTGCCAGACTGCACGTGGAGTCAAACCAGCTAACAAACAAACGCAAGCTAGCAACAGGAACACAGCAGAAAATGTAAGACGCCTCTCTCGTGCGACGGTCAGCAAAGCTAACTCCAACACAAGTGCGTAGACAACAATCAGTGCACCGTTTTCTTTGGAGAAAAGTCCGAGCAAGCCAAAAAAAGCGAGCGCGGCGAGCGCACCCAACTGCCGCAACCACGACGCATCTATTGCACCCCGAATTTTCAAGTAGGCAACCAGCCCTGCCAGCATAAAAGCGCTTGACAACAGCGCCATGCGTTGCACGATAAACAAAACCGAGGTATTGAGAAAGGGCAGTACAGCCCACGCAAAGGCGACAGCGAATCCGATAAGTATTTGTCTTTTCGCGGTTTCGCCCATTCTTCGTGCCACCAAAACGGCTAGCCAAAACACCAGCAGCGCATTGACGATATGCAGTGCAATATTCCACTGCAAAAATGCCGCAGGTCTAGGCCATTCATAGTGCTGCAACGCAAAGGTTGCCAAGGCCAGTGGCCGGCCGAAAGGCCCCGCTCTTCCTTCCTGAATCCAGCGCCAAGCGGATTCACGATCCACTATAGTAGGTAGCGCAGAAAGGTTGCCTAAGTCGTCAAAGTGAAGAATGCCCGGCAGCGCTGGTCGAAAAATAAACCAGATTCCTGCGATCAAGGCAACTACAGTTGCCACGCAAACAAAAAAAAACCCGCCCTTCCAGGCGGGTTTTGAGGCCCTCAAAACCACTGGCTATTAGCCCTTGCAGCTTGCGGGAAGATATTTCCTAGGAATAGAACCATCGCAAGTCCATGTAACTTGCCCATTGGTATGCTTTGCGCCTCTCAAAGTAATAGTTTTGCCATCGGCTGCAGCGTTACCCACGGTGCGAGCAGTTGCCGTGATTGTGCCGGCACTGTATGCGACGCTGGCCACATATTTTGAGCTCTGAGTCTCGATCGAAACGCCGGAAGGCATAGTAGTCGGATTGACAGTGTCAGTAGCCGCGGCTTCCGAAACCGTCGTACGCGCAGACGAAGCCGCCAACATCACTTCAGACACGCGCGCGCGAATCATGTAATCCTGATAAGCAGGCAGCGCCACAGCAGCCAAAATACCAATGATCGCCACGACGATCATCAATTCGATCAGGGTAAAACCCTTTTGAACCATCTTCATTTGAAATTCCTCTCGATTTAATAGAACGGCTTGGAGACCATTGCATTGAGTGCGGTTTCGCACACGCATCAACTATGCATTCGGCGTGCCAACTCGGTTAGAGGCCTATTTCCGAGAAGTTTTTCACTTTTGCGGGCGGGCCGCCTTTGCGAGGTGACTTTTTTTGGTCGGGCGCCCGACATTTTTTGTCACATCTTCAGTAATAGTGACACACATTGCCTGAAGCGATTTGAGGAAAAAGTCGCTTTGCAACAAAGGTTTAGCCCAGATTTTTACAGTTACTTGACCTGCTGCTTACCCAGTTTGCGCGCCAAAGTACGCCGGTGCATGCCCAGGCGTCGCGCGGTTTCGGAAATATTGAAACCTGTCTCGGCCAAGGTCTGGTGGATGTGTTCCCACTCCAGCGTTTTGATGGAGCTGGTGCGGGCCGTGAGGCTCACGTCGGTAGAGCCGCCTGCCCGGCCGAAGGCGGCTTCTATGTCGTCTGTGTTCGAAGGCTTGGCCAGGTAGTGGCAGGCGCCCAGCTTGATGGCCTCGATGGCGGTGGCAATGCTGGCAAAGCCGGTCAGCACCACGATGAGCATGGCTGGGTCATGCTGGCTGAGGGCTTGCACGCAGGCCAGGCCTGAGGCCTCGCCCTTGAGCTTCAGATCTACGACCGCGTGGGTGGGCGCAAAATCTTGCAGCAACGGCGTCAGGGCGTCCAGGCTGGCCGCCACTCGAACCACGTAGCCCCGCCGCTCAAAGGAGCGGGCCAGCGTTCGGGCAAAGGCCGCGTCGTCTTCGACGATCAGCAGCTGGTTTGCTTCATCAGTCATCTTGGGCATCCTCTTCCAACAAGGCCAGTGAGACCAAAGGCAGGGTAATCCGGACCTCCGCACCACCTTGTGGACGGTTGGTGGCCCGCAGTTTGCCGCCCAGGGCGCGGGCCACGTTCACCACCAGGAAAAGCCCCAGGCCACCGCCGGGTCGCCCCTTGGTTGTACGGTAGGGCTCTCCTAAATAGGGGAGTACTTCTGCCGAAAAGCCAGGCCCGGCGTCGCGCACGACCAGAACCAGGTCGTCGCCCTCGCGCAGCGCCTCAAAATCCATCGAATGGGGTGAGGCCTCAAAAGCGTTGTCCAGCACGTTGTCCATCATCTGCTTGACCGCTGAATCCGACACCATGGGCAAGTCTTGCCCAAAGTGGTTTTGGTACCGCAAGTGGTTGTCAGGGTGTCGATGGCGCCATTCATGCACCACTTCATCCAGAAATTCACTCACCGTGGTGGCCCGTGAGGATTCGCTACGGGCCTCACCTGCGGAAAGCAAAATGCCACTCACAATGGCTTTGCAGTGGCGCACCTGGTTTTGCATTTCCGTGACATCACTGGCCAGCTCGGGGTCTCCACGCAACTGCGGCAAGTGCTTCCAGTCTCCCAAGATGACGTCCAGCGTGGAGAGCGGGGTTCCCAGATTGTGGGCAGCACCGGAGGCCAGCAAGCCCATGCGGACGATCAGCTCTTCTTCTACCGCCCGTTGACGCATGGTGGCCAGGCGTGCGTCACGCTGGCTCAGGTTGGCCATGATGCGGATGATGAAAAGCACCAGCAGTGCTGCGTTCAACACAAAGCAGATCAGCAAGCCCAGCATGTAGGGGCTGGCCAGGCCCCGGGCGTCTTCCAGGGGTAGCGCCAGGGGTATGGCAAACCGTGTCAGCCCCGCAAAGCACAGCGTGCTGACAACCACCATGATCCAGGCTGCGCTGGCTGGTAGCAGCACTGCACCCAGAATCACCTGCAACAGGTACAGGAAGACGAAGGGGTTGGCGGCACCGCCGCTCAAGTACAACTGCGCGGTCAACGCCGCCATGTCTACCAGCAGCACCAACAACATTTCGACGCTGGAGACCTCGCGGCGCATCTGGCCGCGCAACATGCTCAAGAGATTGAATGCAGCCAATGCTGCCAGCACCATCAGCATGGGCTTCACGGGAATATCGATGCCCAGGCTGAGATCCACCACGGTGATCGTGATGACCTGTCCCAGCACGGCCAGCCAGCGCAGCTGTATCAGTTGCTTGAGGTTGTTCAGGCCGACCAGGTCCGAGCCACTGGCTTCGGGTTCGCGTGCGAGCCCCCGTTCGGGTGCAGCCGGGGAAGCAGCGGAAGTGTTGGGCGAAAGGGGCATGCGCGATGATTCTGTAGGGGTCAGGTTTCACAATCCGTTCGCGCTGAGCTTGTCGAGGTGGCGTTGCGCAAGGCTTCGACAAGCTCAGCCCGAACGGTTATTTCTGTCTCAGCCCGAACGGCTATCCCTGTCTCAGGCCCAACGGTTTTTTCTGTTTCAGCGACACTCACCGTTTGACGGAAACCATAGAACCTCAGCTCGAACGGTTATTTCTTTCACAGCCAAAAAACGGGGTCGGGCGTACAAACCCTGCAAGTTCATTATGCTGCGCTCGCCTTCGGCTGGCGACCTCTTCGCCATACCCACACCAGCGCCCCTAGTAAGCCGATGGCCAGGCCATACCAGGTCAGGGCGTAGACGAGATGGTTGTCAGAAAAGCGTACGACGGTCAGGCCCGCCACAGGCCATACCTGGGGCCGGTTCAAACCTTCGGCTTCGGCGTTAAGCCTCATTCCCGAAGCGGCTTCCTGGTCTACAAAAAAGGGAGCTGTTTTGTCCAGCGCCAGGCCACGCGACAAGCTGAGTTCACGTATGTCGCGCGAATGCCAGCGGTCCGATGCGGGGTCATTGGCGCGCAGAAAAGCGCCTTCCGGTTCAGTGATGCGAAGCAGGCCAGTGATGCGCACCTCACCTTCCGGAGCCGGAGCCCCTCGCACTGAAGGATTGCGGGCCGCAGGAGAAACGAATCCTCGGTTGACCCACACTGTGCCTCCTTCAGTGGTCTGCAGGGGCGTCAACACCCAGAACCCGGCACCCAAGGCGGTGGTGGCCTGCACCAGGGCTTCGTGCCGATGCAAGAAGCGACCTGTCAGTACAACACGCTGGTATTCGTGGCTGTCGCGGCTGATTTGCGGCCACTGCGCTGCCACGGGTACGGACACTGGCTCCGCATGTATCCGGGCATCCACGCGGGCTACAAGATCATGCTTCCAGGCCCTGCGCTCCACCTGCCAGTTGCCAAGCGACACCAGCACGAGAAGCACAAGGGCTGCTGCCACCAGCCACGGCCACTTCGACTTGTGGTTGTTCCGGGCCATCAATGCGCTGGCCTGTGCATGCGGACCTGAGATCTCAGGTCAGAGCTTGCCATGGCTGGCATGGTTCACATGCTCCATGTGCCCCGGCATCATGTTGGTGTTCATGTGGAACATCACCCACAGCGTGCCGGCCACGGCAATGGCCACGAAGACCACGGTGAAGATGGTGGAAAGCAAAGTCCATCCGCCTTCAACCTTGCCGTTCATGTGCAGGAAGTAGACCATGTGCACAATGATCTGCACCACTGCCAGGCCGCCCAGCACCAGAATGGCGACTGTGCGGTCGGTGATGACGTTGTTCATCACCAGCCAGAAAGGAATGGCCGTCAGGATGACCGACAGCACAAATCCGATCATGTAGCCCGAGAAGGTGCTGTGTGGCCCGTCTTCGCCTGCATGGTCATGAGCGCCGTCATGGGGCCCCGCGGTATCAGAGCGATGGTGGGTACGGTGGTCTTGGCTCATTACAGCACCCCCATGAGGTAGACAAAGGTAAAGACGCCGATCCAGATGACGTCAAGAAAGTGCCAGAACATGGAAAGGCACATCAGGCGACGGCGGTTCTCACGAATCAGGCCATGTTTCTTAATCTGGATCATGAGCGTGATAAGCCAGATCAAACCAAAGCTCACGTGCAGACCGTGCGTGCCCACCAGCGTGAAAAAGGCAGACAGGAACGCGCTGGAACCCGGCGTGGCACCCACATGGATAAGGTGCATGAACTCATAGATTTCCAGCGCCAGGAAGGCAGCGCCGAACAGACCGGTCACGGCCAGCCAGCCCAGCGTGCCACCCACTTTGCCCTGCTGCTTTTGCAACATGGCAAACCCGAAGGTAATGGAAGACAGCAGCAGGAAGGCGGTGTTGATGGCCACCAGCTTCAGGTCAAACAACTCAGCGCCGCCTGGACCACCCGCGTAGCTTCTGCCTAGCGCGCCATAGGTGGCAAACAGGGCGGCAAAGATGAGGCAGTCGCTCATCAGATAGAGCCAGAAGCCCAGAGAGGTTCCGTTCTCTGGGTGAGGTTCGTGCTCCAGGTGGTAGACGCGCTGGGCGTCTGTGTTCAATGCAAGATCAGACATGGCGAGCTAGCAGTTGGGTACGTACCGCTTCCGTAGCAGCCACGTCGGCTGCCATGATGTGAAAGTCACGGTTGTAGTTGAAGGTGTGGATGATGGATGCGAGCACAACCGATGCAAACGATGCAATCGCCAGTGGCCACATGTGCCAGATCAGGGCGAAACCCAGCACCGTGCACAGCAAGGAGATCACCACGCCTGTTGCCGTGTTTCTAGGCATGTGAATGTCCTGGAAACCCGACAGTGGGCGCTGGTAGCCATGCTTTTTCATGTCAGCCCAGGCGTCCGTGTCGTGAACCACAGGTGTGAAAGCAAAGTTGTAGTCCGGCGGTGGAGAAGACGTGGCCCACTCCAGTGTGCGGCCTCCCCAAGGGTCGCCCGTGGTGTCACGCAGTTGCTCGCGGTTTTTGTAGCTCACCACGATCTGGATGAGGAAACACGCAATGCCCACAGCGATGATGAAGGCCCCGACGGCCGCCACCTGGAACCAGATTTGGTAAGCAGGGTCTTCAAAGTGGTTGACCCGCCGGGTCAGGCCCATCAGGCCCAGCACGTAGAGCGGACCGAACGCCATCCAGAAACCCACCAACCAGCACCAGAACGAACGGCGACCCCAGGTCTCATCCAGCCGATACCCGAATGCCTTGGGGTACCAGTAGTTAATACCAGCCAGCAATCCATAAATCACGCCCCCAATGATGACGTTATGGAAGTGCGCAATCAGGAACAGGCTGTTGTGCAGCACAAAGTCAGCCGGTGGCACAGCCAACAGAACGCCTGTCAGACCGCCGATGGCAAAGGTAGGCAACGCACCCATGACCCACAACATGGGCACGTCAAAGCGGATGCGTCCGCGGTACATGGTGAACAGCCAGTTGAAGATCTTCGCGCCCGTGGGGATAGAGATGATCATCGTGGTGATACCGAAGAACGAATTCACACTCGCCCCCGATCCCATGGTGAAGAAGTGGTGCAGCCACACCAGGTACGACAAGATGGTGATACAGACCGTGGCATACACCATCGAGGCGTAACCGAACAGGCGTTTGCGGCTGAAGGTGGCTACGATTTCGGAGAAGATGCCAAAGCAGGGCAAGATCAGGATGTAGACCTCCGGGTGGCCCCAGATCCAGATCAGGTTCACATACAGCATGGGGTTGCCACCCAGCGTATTGGTGAAAAAGTTGGTGCCTACATAGCGGTCCAGCGACATCAGCACCAAGGCGGCGGTCAGTATCGGGAAAGAAGCCACGATGAGCGCGTTGGTGCACAGGGCAGTCCATGTGAATACGGGCATCTTCATGAGATTCATACCCGGTGCACGCATCTTGATGATGGTCACGATCAGGTTGATGCCTGATAGCGTGGTACCCACCCCCGCTATCTGCAGCGCCCATATGTAGTAGTCAAGCCCCACCCCGGGGTTCTGCGCCCCCAGGTTCGACAAGGCCAGCCAGCCCGAAGTGGAAAACTCGCCCACGAACAAGGACACCATCACCAAAATGGCGCCGGCAGTCGTCATCCAGAAACTGAAGTTGTTCAGAAACGGAAAGGCCACATCCCGCGCGCCAATTTGCAAGGGCACGATGTAGTTCATCAAGCCTGTAACCAGCGGCATGGCGACGAAGAAAATCATGATGACGCCGTGCGCCGTGAAGATCTGGTCGTAGTGGTGCGGCGGCAGGTAGCCCATGTTGTCGCCAATGGCTATGGCCTGCTGCAAGCGCATCATGATGGCGTCGGAAAAGCCGCGCAGCAGCATGACCACACCCAGCACCATGTACATGATGCCGATCTTCTTGTGATCGATGCTGCAGAACCAGTCGCGCCACAGCGGGCCCCACAGGCGGTAGCGGGTCAAGATGGCGAGCAAGCCAATGCCGCCCAGCACCACGGCCACGAATGTCCACAGCAAAATGGGCTCATGGGTCATGGGAATCGAATCCCAGGTGATGCGGCCGAGCAGCCAATGCGCCGGCACGGAAGTAGAGTGTTCAACAGTCATGGGGCACTACTGGAAAAGAGGCGTGTTGGTGGTGCAGATGTCCTGCTCGGACATACGTTCCTGAGCCACGCTGCGCAGATGGGAACGGTTTCGCACGGCGTCGCGGGCCATCATCTCGTCCATGCACATCTGGCCGTCTTCGACGCAGAGGTTCATGATGCGCCGATACAGACCTTCTTCGACGGAGGCAAACCGCTGGACAGGATCACGTGCGGAGGGCTTGGCCAGGGCCAGATAGGCCTCGCGCGTCAGCGGCGCGCCCTCAGATTTGGCCTGGGCCACCCACTTGTCAAAATCCGCCTCGGCCAAGCCATGAAACTTGAAGGTCATGCCAGAAAAACCTTCGCCGCTGTAGTGTGACGACATGCCCCTGTACACGCCCGGCTTGTTGATGACGGCGTTCAGCTCGGTTTGCATGCCAGGCATGGTGTAGATCATGCCGGCCAGGTCTGGCACGTAGAAGGCATTCATGGTGCTGCTGGAGGTCAGCTTGAATCTGATGGGCCGGTTCACCGGCGCCGCCAACTCGTTGACCATGGCAATACCCTGCTCGGGCAGGAAGAACAGCCACTTCCAATCCAGCGAGACCACTTCCACTTCCAGCGGCGTAACGTTTTCCGGCAGAGACATGGTGGCCGAAATCCGGTCAAGGGGACGGTACGGGTCCAGCTTGTGGGTGGAGATCCAGGTCAAGGCCCCCAGGGCAATGATGATCACCAGAGGGGCTGCCCAGATCAGCAGCTCCAGACGAGTGGAGTGGTCCCAGTCTGGGTCATATTCCGTCTCGGCATGCCTGGCCCCTTGTCTGTAACGCCATGCGAACAGAAAGATGAAGAAGATCACCGGCACAACGATCAGCAGCATCAGTACCGTCGCGACGATGATCAGATGCCCTTTCTGGGCCGCCAGGTCACCCGCGGGGTTGAGCAGGACAAGATTGTTGCAACCTGCCAGCAAGCTGGCAAGAATGGCAATGATTGAGGTGCGTGTTAGGCTCGAGGGAAGCATACGGAACCCAGTGAAATTAGCCTCGCCGGGCATCAGGAAGGACCTGAATGCAGGTAAAGCAGCACAAAAAGAAGTGCGTACGGATATCAGTCGTGAAATTTAACTGGCACTAAGAGAAAATCCCATTGGACGTTTTGTCCTATGTCAAAGGACCGGCCTGCTACCGCATACTTAGCGCATGGTTTTTTTAGTGCAATTACCACTTTGCTCCCTGGCCCCCATGTGCGGAAGGGCTACAAATGCAGAGCAGGAACCAATGCCATGACAAGTATCAATACAACTCACTCCCCTGCTTTTCCGGCAGATGCGCCGTCTGGCATCAAGCCCGATGGCCATGATGTCGCGCCAGGCGACATCGCAGTAGGTGTGGTCATAGGGCGAGCCTCCGAATATTTCGACTTCTTCGTCTACGGCATCGCCTCCGCACTGGTGTTCCCCTCGGTGTTTTTTCCGGGTGAGAATGCACTGAACGGCACGCTGTACGCCTTTGCCATCTTCGCGCTGGCCTTTGTGGCGCGCCCCATTGGCACGGTGCTTTCCATGATGGTGCAGCGGCGCTGGGGCCGCAGCACCAAGCTCACACTGGCCATGTTCCTGCTGGGCACCTGTACGGCCGGCATCGCGTTCCTGCCAGGCTATCAGACCCTGGGTACGACAGCCGTCGTCCTGCTGGCCTTGTTCCGCATCGGCCAGGGCATGGCGCTGGGCGGGTCTTGGGATGGCCTGCCTTCCTTGCTCGCGATGAATGCGCCGGCTGGAAAGCGCGGCTGGTACGCCATGCTGGGGCAACTTGGCGCGCCCACTGGCTTTATTCTGGCCAGCGGCCTGTTTGCCTATCTGTATTCCAGCCTGACGCTTGATGAATTTCTGGGATGGGGCTGGCGCTATCCATTCTTCGTAGCCTTTGCCATCAACGTGGTGGCCTTGTTCGCCCGGCTGCGGTTGGTGGTCACTAGCGAATATGAACATCTTCTGGACAAGAACGAGCTCGAGCCCACCCCCATTGGTGAGCTGATGGCCAACCAGGGCAGCAACGTCATCATCGGCGCGTTTGCGGCTTTGGCCAGCTATGCACTGTTTCACCTGGTGACGGTGTTCCCGCTGTCCTGGACCTTGCTGTATGCCCAGCAACCTATCCCCAGCTTCCTGGGTGTGCAGATCGTGGGGGGCTTCCTGTGCGCGATAGCCATCGTCGCCTCGGGCTGGCTGGCTGACCGTTTTGGCCGGCGCAACACACTTGGGGCATTGGCGCTGTTGATCGGCATGTTCAGTGGTTTTGCACCCATTTTGCTGGGCGGCGATACGTTGAGCCAAGACTTGTTCATCTTGATTGGCTTCGTGTTGCTGGGGCTGTCCTACGGCCAGGCGTCTGGAACGGTCACGTCCAACTTTTTGCCCCGTTACCGCTACACAGGTGCAGCCCTGACCAACGATTTTGCGTGGTTGATTGGCGCCGCCTTTGCACCACTGGTGGCGCTTTGGCTGTCTGCCCATTTCGGCCTGGCGTATTTGGGCCTCTACCTGCTTTCAGGCGTTGCCTGCACAGTCGGCGCGTTGCTGATCAACCGCAAGCTGGAGTCCAGTCGCGACTGAGCGAGGGTAGTGAGAACCAAGAGCCCGTTTGATCAGGCTCCTAGTACTTGGCTTCAAAATTCGTGGTGCCGTCCCAGTCTGGGGGTGGTGGCAACTGGCGGTGAGTGATGATTCGCTGCGCATACAGCTGGTAGAGGCCATAGGACGGGTTGAGCTTGCGAAGCGCGTTCACCTTGATCTCACATTCGTCCATATCACCGCTGCGCCAGGCCACCAGCAATTGCTGCCAGAGCGCCATCTCCTGCTCCAGAGCTTGAGGGTCACCGCCCTCTTCTCGCAGTCGTAGAGTATGAATGTGGACGGCTTGTGCCCGTCCCTTGACGCGCACGCGGTCAAGCTCCTGCCACAGGAAGTCTGGCGCCTGGGCCTTGGTGGTGGTGCTGGCCACGATGTCCACACCGTAGACCGCAGAAAGGCCTTCCAGACGGGCCGCCAGGTTAACGGCGTCTCCCACCACGGTGTAAGCCCGGCGAAGGTTGGAGCCCATGTCTCCGACCGACATCTGCCCGGTACTCAGGCCAATACCAATGCTCAAGGCGGGAAGGCCCGCTTCGCTTCTTTCGGCGTTGAGTGCACGCGTGGCCTTCATGATGGCGAACGCAGCTTCTACCGCCAGCCGCGCATGGTCGGGCGCGGGAACAGGGGCTCCCCAAAAAGCCATGACGCAGTCACCGACATATTTATCAATGGTGCCATTGTGGGCGCGGATCACTTCCGTCAGCCGGCTGTGCACCGTGTTGAGCAAGGCCTGTACCTGTCGGGGCTCCATCGTTTCTGACAAGGTCGTAAAGCCACGCATGTCGCAGAACATCACGGTGAGTTCTTCGGTGCGGGCCTGCATGGTGTATTGCTCAGGGCTGCGCAGCATTTGACGCACCAGCTCTGGCGGTACATAGGAGCGAAAAAGCTGAGCCAGCTCTCTTTTGGCCCTGCCCTCTACGCAGTACCCCCAGGCCATATTCAACGCCAGCGCTGCAAGCACCATCACCAGCACGGTCGCTTGCGGAAGAGCCAATCCTGCCCACAGGTAGAGTCCGGTGTTCAACCCCAGCCAGGCCACCGCCGCCAGCAGGCCTAGCACCAACGCCAAAGCCATGGGCAGCATAGGTAGACCGAAGGCCAGAAGCACCCCCACCACGAGAATAGACATCACTTCATAGCCGTTGGCATAGTCTGGCAAGCGAGCCAGGCGACCGTCCAGCATGCCCGAAATGAGGTTGGCGTGTATTTCCACGCCGGGGTAGGCATCACCCACAGGGGTGGTACGCAAATCCATCAACCCCGGCGCCGTGAATCCGAGCAAGGCGACTTTGCCCTTGAGGCTACTGGCCGGAAGACTGCCATCAATGATGTCGGCCGCCGAAATGTACTGAAATGACCCGCCTTTGGGCCCGCCCAGGCCCCGGTACGGCACCAGCGCCGTGGCCCTGCTGTCGACGGGAATGCGAAGATCTTGTGCATCGGTGCGCAACCGGATACCTGCGAGTGGGCTGGTCGCCTCGCCAGGATCCGCACGCTCGAGCTGCAACGGCGGCTGACCAAGGCTCTGGCGCAGCATGGCCAGGGCCAGCGACTCATAAAACGCGCCCTGGAACTCAGCCAGCACGGGTACCGACCTGACCGTGCCATCAGGGTCGCTGATGGCATTGAAGAAACCGGCATGCGGTGCCGCCGCGGCCAAAGGCGCAATACTGGCGCCGTAGCCATCCCAATGCAGAAGGCCGGGCATGCTGACCTCTGCCTCAGAGCGCAGCACGGGGGCCGGCAAGGTGCCCACTCGCCGGCCACCCCGGTCGCTGGTGAAATAGTAGCCTAGCGTGACTGGGCGGTTTTTCAAAGCTGCCGCCAAGATAGCGTCGTTGTCCAGCCGGGGGGTTTCACGCGCCAGCCAATCCTGAAAGCCGCTTTGGTTCGCAAGCTGGGTGCGGGCCAAAGCCTGCAGCTCCCGCAGGCCAGAGGTGTGATCAGGTTCGGCGAACACCACGTCAATGCCGAGCGCGCTTACCTGCTGGCGCTCTATCAATTCGTCCACCAGGGCCGCTGTGCGCTGGCGTCCCCACGGCCATTGCCCCAGGCGATTGAGGCTGAATTCGTCAATGTCGATGATGACGATACGCTCATCCAGTGAGCGCGGCATGGAGAACTGCAGACGCGTGTCGTAGAGCCTTGCGTCCAGGCGTGCCAGACTTTCCACCGGTGCAATGCTGGTGGCGTGCAGCAACGCCAACAGCACCACGACTCCGGTGGCGACGATGCGAATCCAATGGCGTTTGAATGCTCTCACAGCCCTATTGTCCGGGATCAGCAAGCATGACTGATTGAGTCCAGCCAGCGCGGGCGCGATGAGCTATCCAACGAGGTCAATAGAAGACCTCGTTGCCGCATCCCTTCAGGGATCGACAAATTCCAGACGCACGCCCCCAACACTGATGACGTCGTTGTTTTTCAGAACAATGGGACCCCCATCCAGAGTCACGCCATTGACCGAGGGGCTCTCTACGCCATCGAGTTGCCCCAGCTCGAACCCGTAAGACCTGCGTGTAATGGTCGCAACCGAAACCCCGGGTTTGCCGATGGTGGTCAACGTCTTGGTCAACAAAAGCTCACGCCCTGTAGCGGTACCCGAAATCACTTTGACGCGGGGAGCCGCGCGACCGGAGATGAAGCCCTGCTCCGAAGAAGCTATTTCATCGAGGTATTTGACCCGGCATTTGCCAATATCAATCTCGTCGCCGCCCACCAGCACGCGGCGCACGACAGGGGTGCCATTGACATAGGTGCCGTTGGTGCTGCCCAGGTCCTCAAGCACAACCTGACCCGCCTCGGACACGATCACCGCGTGCTCTCCACTGACGGCCAGCTGATCCAGCACGACGTCATTGTGCGGCCTGCGGCCCAGCGTCAAGCGGCTTTGGTTCAGCAGCACTTCTTTGACGACGACTCCGTCGATAGACACGATCAGCCTGGGCATGACATGCTCCAAGAGCAAATTTCAGGAGGGCATAGGGTAGCGCCTGAAGAGCGTTTATAGATCAATGTTTTCGTAACTTCGCAACAAATCCGGACTTTTTAGACATTTCTTCTGCCTGCATCAGCGCGACGGTCACGTTGTCATGACCCCCGTTCGCGTTGGCGCGCTCTACAAGCCGTGTGGCCCGAAGCTCGATTTGCGGCACGCTCTCTAGAACTTCAGCGATCTGCTGGTCTGTCAACATGTCGGTCAGGCCGTCGGAACAAAGCAGATAGGTATCTCCGGGAAGTATCGAGAAGGTCTGAATATCCAGCAGCACCGACTCTTCCACCCCCAGCGCGCGAGTTACCAGATTGCGGTGAGGAGAAACAGCCGCTTCTTCGGGGGTGATGATTCCCGAGTCCAATTGCTCCTGCAGCAGCGAATGATCGCGGGTAAGCTGCATCAGAGCGCCTTCGCGCCAGCGGTAGGCGCGTGAATCGCCAGCATGGCCGATCAGCAGCGAAGTTCCGTGGGCCGCTGCCAGGACCAGCGTGGTGCCCATACCTGCACAATTTTCCTCGGTCCGGGCCGCATCGAATATGGCGCGGTTGGCGTTGCTGACGCAAACTTCCATCGCCCGGCGAAGAGAACGCACGTCGGGAACACCGCCGGTTTTCTCCAGGCTGGGTGTCAATCCGCTGGCGATCAGATCCACCGCCATGGCGCTGGCTACTTCGCCCGCGTTGTATCCACCCATTCCGTCTGCGAGGACGACAAGACCATACTCCGCCGCAACAAGGACAGCGTCTTCGTTATTGCTGCGGTGGCGCCCCACATCTGAAAGAGCACTACATTCAAACTGCATTTTAGTGTGAGGGGTTGGATGGTCCCGGCGGAAACCGCCCGCTGAAATAGGCGGTGAATCAAATACGCGCACCTATCAGACAGCTCGCGAGACGCCGGATTTCCGCGAATTATCCGCGAACTTCCATCCCCACAACCGCAACCCCCGACTTACTTCGAATCAGAAGGGGGCTCGATCCATCAACGCACCACCGCTGCCCGAGTGGATGGCAATGCAGCGATGCGGGTCCAATTGTCAGCCAGCGCTGGCTTTTCGGTGTTTGGACAAGTTGCCAATCAGCAGGACCAGCGCAGCACCCACCGCCGCAGCAACGTAATGCACCCAGGATGCCCCGCTTAGGAAGCCTTTGAGAGCGTTGTCAGCCACAATGGTTTCGCCAGCGACCCAACCAATGAGAGCCGCCCCCAGCACCACAATGATGGGGAAACGCTCCATGAGCTTGATCATCAGAGTGCTGCCGAACACCACAAGCGGAATGCTGATGGCCAGACCCAGGATGAGCAGAACCATGCTGCCTTGCGCTGCTGCCGCCACCGCAATGACGTTGTCCAGGCTCATGACCAGATCTGCGATCAAGATGGTGCGAATGGCCAGCATCAGGCCGCCCTGCTGTTTGCTTTCGCCGTCGCCGTCGTCTTCACCGCCCAGCAGCTGTACGCCGATCCACATCAGCAGCAGCCCGCCAATGATCTGCAGATAGGGCAGTGAGAGCAGTTTGGCCGCCACCACCGTCAGGATGATCCGGAGCACCACAGCCGCGCCGGAGCCAAATAGAACGGCTTTTTTCTGCTGATCGGCCGGGAGCGAGCGTGCTGCCAAAGCAATCACGACGGCGTTGTCGCCGGAGAGGATGATGTTGATCCAGACGATCTTGATAAGACCAATCCAGAAGTCCGGGTGCTGCAACATATCCATTGGAGTTATCTCCTGATCATCTTTTATGGCGACCGCAAACGAATAGTCGGCGCGCACCCTCCGTGCGCGTCCCTCGCGGTTCGGCTGGCGAAAGTCTAGCGGAACAGGGCTTCAAGCGCCTTCGTAAAACTGCGTATGCAGCGCCCAGCCCTCTCCAGCCGCGACCGGTGAGTCCAGCCAGACGTCTTAAGGCTCATCTCGGACCGTTTTTTGATGCTTGGGGATGGGGTGCCCTCAGGGCTCGCCCTCTTTCCTGAAACTTCAAATGTTCGCTTTCGGGCACTAGTGACCCGCCTGTACTCCAGAGGACATGATTGGCCTGATCCATCACGCGCTCCAGACCGTTTTGCTTTTGGTAGAACTTTCCTTCTTCTGAGCCCTGCAGCCAAAGGGGACCACGAAAAGACGCCGCGGCAGAAGGCTCCACCAGCAAGCCCATGGATTGGTGCAGCAGGTAGGTGTCAAGAAAAAGGGTTTCGTCGTCCACAGTGAAGATGCCTGAGAGCATTTCTCGCATCAACGGCGCCACAAGAGGTGAGGCGCTGGGGACTGCGAGTCCGTCGGCTTCAGTCCGGTTGTCGAGCCCAATGTCGTAGACAGAGACCTCTTGCCCAGGCGCAGAAGCCAGCTGCAGCAGCATGCAGGGAGATGCCACCGGCTCTGCAAAGAAACAGTGAACTGCGCGCCCATAGCGCTGCTTCAAACCATACGCAATGCCACCAGGCGCGCCGCCCACGCCGCAGGGAATGTAGACAAAAAGTGGATGCGCCTCATCGACCACCACGCCATGTGCATCTAGTTGCACCGCCAGTTCGTCGGCCGCGGCCGAGTAGCCCAGAAAAAGGGCCACGGAATGTTCATCGTCCACAAAATGAGAAAACGGATCGCCCTCTGACTGCGCACGCCCTGCCGCTACCGCAGCAGCGTAATCTCCCTCGTGCTCCACCACTTGGATGCCGTGGCTTCGAAGCCGCTGCTTTTTCCAGGCCTTGGCATCACTGGACATATGAACCACGGCGCGAAATCCGAGGCGCGCTGCAATCAATCCGATACTCAAACCGAGATTGCCGGTGCTTCCCACAGCTACCGTGTACTGCGAAAAAATGCGACTGGCCTCGGACGAATCCAGTTCGCACTGCACACCATGGCTCGCCAACAGATCCTCCGCAACACTCAACACCTCGTGAAAGCCCCCGCGAGCCTTGACAGACCCGGCCACCGGCAAGGCGTCATCTCGCTTGATCCACCAGTTTCCCCGCGCGGGCTCAAGAAGCGATGCTTGTCGCGAGCAGGGTCCGAATGCACCCGCCAGAACATCCGCCAGCGCATTCGCAGGCTCCAACGCAGAGCTGACTTGGCCGGCTGAAGCTTCCAGCTCTGCAAAGACTCTGCGGAGCACAGGGGCGTGTCGTTTAAATCTTTCAAGGGCTTGTGCTGGTTCCAGGCTTTGCACATCGACCAACGCCAGGGGGGCGTAGTTCGGGTTCACCCACAGAATCGGCTCGCGCTTGCTCAAACTCTCAAGCTGGCTGGCGGGCATGCTGAAACGGTCTGGTTCGTGGGTAGTGGTCTGCATGGCGCACAAGCGGTTGTTCGCGCTGATTATTGCGTTCGTGCTGACAGTGCGGCAAGTGGTGGTGACACTTCTCGTCGTACCCAACGAGCGCCGAGCACAGACAAAAAAAACCGCCAGGTGAACTGGCGGTTTTTTCGGCAAGAGCTCTTAGTGTGTGAACACGCTCTTAGATCAGGCCTTTGAGCAGCTTGCCCATCTCGGAAGGGTTGCGGGTCACTGTGAAACCGCATTCTTCCATGACAGCCAGCTTGGCATCGGCAGTGTCAGCGCCACCGCTGATCAGTGCACCAGCGTGGCCCATGCGCTTGCCGGGAGGAGCTGTGACGCCAGCGATGAAGCCCACGACAGGCTTTTTCATGTTGTCTTTGCACCAACGAGCCGCTTCTGCTTCGTCCGGGCCACCGATTTCACCAATCATGATGACAGCGTCGGTATCAGGATCGTCGTTGAAGGCCTTCATGACGTCGATGTGCTTGAGGCCGTTGATGGGGTCGCCACCAATACCGACAGCGGTCGACTGGCCAATGCCCAGTTCGGTGAGCTGAGCCACGGCTTCATAGGTCAATGTGCCAGAGCGGCTGACCACGCCGATACGGCCCTTCTTGTGGATGTGGCCAGGCATGATGCCGATCTTGATCTCATCGGGCGTGATGATGCCGGGGCAGTTAGGGCCGAGCAGCAGCGTTTTCTTGCCGCCTTTGGCCTCTTTTTCCTTCATCTTGTTACGCACCATGAGCATGTCACGGATTGGAATGCCCTCGGTAATGCAGACCACGAATTCCAGGTCGGCCTCGACGGCTTCCCAGATCGCGGCGGCTGCGCCCGCTGGCGGCACGTAGATCACGCTGCAGGTTGCGCCGGTTTGCTTGGCGGCTTCCTTGACGTTCTCAAAGATTGGAATGTTGAAAATGGTCTCCCCAGCTTTCTTGGGGTTCACGCCGGCGACGAAGCAGTTCTTGCCGTTGGCATATTCCTGGCACTTTTCAGTGTGGAACTGGCCGGTCTTGCCGGTGATGCCCTGGGTGATGACCTTGGTGTTCTTGTTGACGTAAATGCTCATGGTGAATCCTTGGGTTCAGCGTTAGGTGTCGAGCGTCCAGCTCATTGGACGGCGGCGACCACCTTTTGGGCTGCCTCGGCCATGGTGTCGGCACTGATGATAGGAAGACCGCTTTCGGCCAGCATCTTCTTGCCCAGTTCTTCGTTGGTACCCTTCATGCGCACCACCAGCGGCACTTGCAGGTTCACGGCCTTGCAGGCGGTGATCACGCCCGTGGCGATCGTGTCGCACTTCATGATGCCGCCGAAAATGTTCACCAGGATCGCTTTGACCTTGGGGTTCTTCAGCATGATCTTGAACGCTTCGGTCACTTTCTCAGGCGTGGCGCCACCGCCGACGTCGAGGAAGTTGGCCGGCTCAGCGCCGAACAGCTTGATGGTGTCCATGGTGGCCATGGCCAGACCGGCACCGTTGACCAGGCAGCCGATGTTGCCGTCCAGGCTGATGTAGGCCAGGTCAAACTTGCTGGCTTCGATTTCAGCTGGATCTTCCTCGTCGAGATCGCGCAGAGCAACGATTTCGGGGTGACGGAACAAGGCGTTGGTGTCGAAGTTGAACTTGGAGTCCAGGGCAACCACGTTGCCCTTGCCGTCGCGGTTCAGTGGGTTGATCTCGACCAGAGAAGCATCGGTCTCCATGTAGCACTTGTAGAGCTTCTGGCAGATGTCGATGAACTGGGCTTGCGAATCGGCCGGCATGCCGATGCCCTTGGCCAATTGCTCGCCTTGTGCCTGTGTCAGGCCAACAAGGGGATCCACGAACAGCGTGATGATTTTCTCGGGCGTGGAATGAGCCACTTCCTCGATGTCCATACCGCCTTCGCTGGAGGCGATGAACGCCACGTGCTGGGTTGCGCGGTCGGTCACGACGGAAAGGTAATACTCTTTCTGGATGTCCGCACCGTCTTCGATGTACAGGCGGCGCACTTTCTGGCCTTCTGGGCCAGTCTGGTGCGTCTTCAGCTGCATGCCGAGGATTTCGCCGGCCAGCTTTTTCACATCGTCAATGGATTTGGCAACCTTGACGCCGCCACCTTTGCCGCGGCCACCCGCGTGAATCTGGGCCTTGACGACCCACACTGGGCCGCCCAGTTTCTGGGCCGCTTCAACGGCCTCCTGAACGGTGAAGGCCGGAATGCCGCGTGGAACAGGCACGCCGAAGTTGCGCAGGATATCTTTACCCTGGTACTCGTGGATTTTCATGAAGCCCCTCTAAATGAATTCGTCAGGCTGCCGCCACAGTTTTAGTACGGTACAGCCCCAAACACGGTAAACGCCGCCGCGTGCGAATGTATCATGGTGCGATGCACCATTTGGGTGAGCCGTCAGCACACCCTGCACCCGGCGATTATCGCCTCATACGCAAATCGCGTTTTGATGCAACCCTGGTTTTCTCGGAGAATACCCCTCATGGCAAAGATTTTCATTGATGGCGAAGCCGGCACCACAGGCCTGCAAATCCGCGAACGGCTGCAAGGGATGAGCGGCATCGAGCTGCTCTCCATTGCCCCCGAACTCCGCAAAGACCCCGAAGCCAAGAAGGCATTAATGGGTGAGGCCGATCTGGTTGTGCTTTGCCTGCACGACGATGCAGCGCGCGAATCCGTCGCCATGATCGACACCCTTTCTGGCCGTAAACCCAAAATCATTGACGCCTCCACCGCGCACCGGGTGACTGAAGGCTGGGTTTTTGGGTTCCCGGAGCTATCGAAGGATCAGCGCGCCGCTGTTCAAAATGCGGATCGCGTGGCCAATCCTGGCTGTTACGCCACCGGCGCGATCGCCATGCTCCGCCCCTTGGTCGACGCAGGCGTTCTGCCAGCCGATTACCCTGTGTCCTTGCCGTCCGTGAGTGGTTATACGGGTGGGGGCCGGCAGATGATCGAGGCTTATGAGGCTGGCAGCGCGCCGGCTTATGAGCTCTACGCACTGGGCCTGAAGCACAAGCACGTGCCCGAGATCATGAAGTACGGCCGCGTCACGCGCCGGCCCATCTTCATTCCCAGCGTTGGCAATTTTGATCAAGGCATGCTGGTGGAATTGCCCCTGCATCTGGACCTGCTGCCGGGCCGGCCTACGCAGCAGCAACTGCATGACATTTACACCCAGCATTACGCGGGCGCTGAATGGGTGGCAGTGGCAGAGGCGCCCGAATCAGGCAAGCTGGACGCAGTCGCCTTGAAAGACACCAATCAGCTTGAAATCCGTGTATTTGGCAACGCAGATGCACAACAAGCCGTGGTGGTTGCACGGCTGGATAACCTGGGCAAGGGCGCCAGCGGTGCCGCTGTGCAGAACCTGAAGTTGATGCTGGGGTTGTAAACCTGGGCCGTGGCTGATTGGTCAGGTTTAGCCTGTGCGGACTTGGCTAAGCTTTTCCCTCCTGGGAGCGCCAAGCTCCAGCTTGGCATGGCGGCGTTTGCGGAGGTGCAGAAATTGCCAAGCTGGAGCTTGGCGCTCCCAGGGCGTACCGAACTTGGCCCAATGCTGTTCACTTATTGCTCCGGGCCTGTGAATTCTGAAATTTTCCCTTTCGCCACTCCCGTGACAGATCAACGTAAAAACGATGACTTCACAGGGCCTAATCTATGAGCACACAAATACCCGTTCGGGCTGAGCTTGTCGAAGCCGAGTGCGACACTTCGACAAGCTCAGCGCGAACGGGTTTTTGTAAGGTTTAGCCTGGTGCGGACTTGGCTTAGCTTTTCCCTCCTGGGAGCGCCAAGCTCCAGCTTGGCATGGCGGCGTTCGCGGAGGTCCAGAAATTGCCAAGCTGGAGCTTGGCGCTCCCAGGGGATACCGGACTTGGCCGAATGTTCTAACGCCGCATCTAAGAATCGTCGACACCCGCGCTGCGGACCACGCGCTGTACCACCTCGGCGCTGAAACCACGCGCTCCCAGAAAGCGCATCTGTCGAGCGCGCTCGGCGGGGTCTGACAAGGTATCCGTCCTGGCGCCGAATTTCTTTCGCCACACTTCACAAGCCCGCGCGAATTCAGTGGCGCGCAGGTTTTCCGCTGCTTCTGCCAATGCGTCCGCTCCGATGCCTTTGCCGCGAAGCTCCTGCATCACTCGGCCAGCACCCAGCTTGCTCGCCCGTCGATTCAGCACAGATTCCACCACCCGGGCTTCACTGATGAAGCCTTTGGCCGTCAGCTCATCCAAAACGCGCGCTAACTCGCCTGGCTCGCCTTCGTGAGGAGCCAGTTTGCGCTCCAGTTCGGCACGCGAATGCTCTCGCGCCGCCAGGTAGCGCAGCGCACGGCCTTTGAGGGAAATTTGGAAAGAAGGCAAAGCTATTCTCAGAATCTGCCCTCATGCTCTTAGACAGCTCACGAGGGCATTCGGGATATCAAACCTTCAATTCTTTGGCTTCCTTGGCCTCTTTCAGGTCGTTCGCGTCTTTGGCATTTTTGGTCTCTTTAGCCACTTTGACGTCTTCGTCCATGTCGTTCAGCAGAACAATCCCCAACGATTCGCGCACCTTGTTCTCGATTTCACGCGCCAGATCTGGGTTTTCACGCAGGAACTCTCGCGAATTGTCGCGGCCTTGGCCAATTTTTTCACCGTTATAGGCATACCAGGCGCCGCTCTTTTCAACGACGCGCGCCACAACGCCCATATCGATGATCTCGCCTTCTCGCGAAATACCTTCGCCAAAGAGAATGTCGAATTCGGCTGTCTTGAAGGGCGGGCTGACCTTGTTCTTCACCACTTTCACTTTGGTCTCGTTGCCGATGGCCACGTCACCCTTCTTGATGGTGCCGGTACGACGGATGTCCAGGCGCACGCTGGCGTAGAACTTGAGCGCGTTGCCCCCTGTGGTGGTCTCTGGGCTGCCGAACATGACACCGATCTTCATGCGGATCTGGTTGATGAAGATAACCGTGCAGTTGGTTTTCTTGATGGTGGCGGTGAGTTTGCGCAGCGCCTGGCTCATCAAGCGCGCTTGCAGGCCAGGCAGGCTGTCACCCATCTCGCCTTCGATCTCGGCCTTGGGCACCAGGGCAGCAACCGAGTCGATCACGACCAGATCAACAGCGCCTGAACGCACCAGCGAATCGACGATTTCCAGGGCTTGCTCGCCAGTGTCTGGCTGGCTGATGAGCATGTCGTGCAGGTTCACGCCCAGTTTTTCAGCGTAGCCGGTGTCGAGCGCGTGCTCGGCATCGACGAAGGCACAGGTTCCACCCAGTTTTTGCATTTCGGCAATGACTTGCAGTGTGAGGGTTGTCTTGCCGGAGCTTTCTGGACCGTAGATCTCGATCACACGGCCACGTGGCAAACCACCTACGCCAAGAGCCACATCCAGGCCCAGTGAACCGGTGGAGACAACCTGGATGTCCTGGATCTGCTCACCTTCGCCCAGGCGCATGATGGTGCCCTTGCCGAACTGCTTTTCGATCTGCGCCAGTGCGGCTTGAAGGGCTTTGGCTTTTTCAACTTTATCCGTAACGGCCAGGCTCGTGCTCATGAGTTTTCCTTTTAAATCAATTAGTTACTGCATTCAGATTGTGTTTAACTGGATGCTTGAACAGGACTGTATATCAATACATTGAATGGTGTAAACTGATTTTTAAGTCAGTTTGCCTTACTATCTAAAAATGGTTCATGAAGATTCCTGGAGACAGACCCATTTCGGCCGATTGTTAGGTCATGCCATGCGTCGCTTCGACGATCGCGTGCTTCACCTGATGGCCGACGATGAACAGGTTCCCCTGGCGCTGGCCCATCTGGCAGCGCGCGACAAAGTCGGCGCGGCGCATATCCACATCACGCGCCACCTGGGGCTGGAAGGCTCGCGCCTGACCGACCTGGCAGATGCGGCAGGCATGAGCAAGCAAGCCATGGGAGACCTCGTGAACCAATGCGAAGCCTGGGGCTTGGTCACACGCCAAGCTGATCCGCTCGATGGCCGGGCGCGTTTGATTCAGTTCACACCTACCGGCCTGGCCTGGCTGGCGGCCTTCAAAAGCGCGGTGGGTCAGGCAGAGGTGGAGTTTCGCGCGGCCGTGGGGGAAGAAGTGGCCACCGTGGTGGCGTTGGGGCTGGAAGCCTATGCACAGGTTTGAAGCGCCCTAGGAATAGAATTTGCCGGGAGGCCGGGTTCAAAAGGAGACAAAAACCATGCGTATTCTTATCGCCGAAGATGATCAGGTACTCGCCGACGGGTTGATGCGCAGTCTGCGCAATGCAGGCGCGGCGGTGGATCACGTCGTCAACGGCACGGAGGCCGATGCCGCGCTCATGACCAATACGGAGTTCGACCTGCTGATCCTGGACTTGGGCCTGCCCAAGATGCATGGCCTTGAAGTCTTGAAAAGATTGCGCTCACGCGGGCAGACCTTGCCCGTGCTGATTCTCACAGCGGCTGACAGCGTGGACGAGCGTGTCAAGGGACTGGACTACGGCGCGGACGACTATATGGCCAAGCCCTTTGCGCTGAGCGAGTTGGAAGCGCGTGTCCGCGCCCTCACACGACGCGGCATGGGTGCGGCCACGTCCACCATCAAGCATGGCCCCCTGGAATACGACCAGGCAGGGCGCGTGGCCAGCATTGATGGCAAGCTGGTCGATCTCTCGGCGCGCGAGCTGGGTTTGCTCGAAGTACTGCTGCAACGCTCTGGCAGATTGGTCAGCAAGGACCAGCTGGTCGACCGCCTCTGTGAATGGGGCGAAGAAGTGAGCAACAACGCGATTGAGGTCTACATCCATCGCCTGCGAAAAAAAATCGAAAAAGGGCCCATCCGCATCGCGACCGTGCGCGGCCTGGGCTACTGCCTGGAGAAGATCCCTGGGTAGGCCATGACGGACCACGCCGGCTTCCCCGGCCCCCATCTTCATTCGGCGTGTGACCAAGGTCGCCGACAACCCTGGAACAACCCGTCCCGTGTGACCCCTGTTCGACCGTGGCATGCGGGTAGTGTGGCCCCATGAAGATCTTCCAGCGCGCGCAGCGTTCGCTATTCGGAGAGATCCTCGATTGGATGCTGACTCCGCTGCTGTTGTTGTGGCCTGTCAGCCTGGCCCTGACCTGGCTGGTGGCGCAAAATCTGGCCAACAAGCCTTTTGACCGCGCCTTGGTCTACAACGCACAAGCGCTGGCGCAGTTCATTCAAGTGGGCCCCGGCAAACGGGTGCGATTCAACCTGCCTCAGCCAGCCAGCGAATTGCTGCGCGCAGACGATTCCGACAACGTGTACTACCAGGTGTTGGGCGGCAACGGTGAGTTTCTCTCCGGCGAGCGCGACTTGCCCAAGCCCGCTGCCCCCGAGCCCAACGAAGACATTGAGGCACCTGAAGGGGCTCACCTGCGCGACACGGAATTCAGGGGCCTTCCCGTGCGCGTGGCTCACCTTTGGGTGCGCATGGAGGGCTCGTCGCAACTGGCCTTGGTGCAAGTGGCGGAAACCCGGGAAAAGCGCAGCGTACTGGCCACGGAAATCATCAAGGGCGTCATGCTGCCGCAATTTGCCATCTTGCCGTTGGCTGTGTTGCTGGTCTGGTTGGCCCTGGTGCGGGGCATCAAGCCACTGGCCGAATTGGAAGAGCGCATTCGCGCCCGCAAGCCTGATGACCTGAGCCCGCTGGATGATCATGCCGTGCCGCAGGAAGTCGCCCCGCTGGTGGCCTCGGTGAACGACTTGCTGACGCGGCTGAAGGACTCCATAGCAACGCAAAAGCGCTTCCTGGCCGATGCGGCGCACCAACTCAAGACACCGCTGGCTGGCCTGAGGATGCAGGCGGATCTGGCCCAGCGTCAGGAATCCAGCGCGGAAGATCTCAAGCAATCACTGCAGCAGATCGGGCGCGCCAGCGTGCGTGCCACGCATACGGTGAATCAGCTTCTGGCATTGGCGCGTGCTGAAGGCGGTGGCGCAACCCTGGGCCAACAGCCTTGTGACTTGGCGCGCCTGACCATTGAAGTCATACAAGATGCAGTGCCTAGAGCCATGGAGCGTCATGTCGATCTCGGTTATGACGGCCTGGAGGCTGGCAGCCCGGACGTCACGATACCGGGCAATCCCACGCTGCTCAAGGAAATGATACGGAACATGGTGGACAACGCCATCAACTATGCGCCTTCCACCCCCGGGCACCAAGGTGTGATCACAGCCCGAGCCTTCAAAGACGGACTCAGCCGCGCACCCATCATTCAGGTGGAAGACAACGGCCCGGGCATACCTGTCAGCGAACGAGAGCGTGTGTTCGAGCCCTTTTACCGCGCACTGGGGACCAATGTGGACGGCTCGGGCCTGGGCCTGCCTATCGTCCGGGAAATTGCACGCCAGCACGGCGCTGAAGTCAGCGTCGAGGACGCTCGCAGCGGCCAGACTCAACCCGGCGCTTGCTTTACGGTGCGGTTTTCCGGTTAGCCATTGCCCTGGAGCGGCCGGCATAGGGCCTGCAAGTTGGAGTAAATGCTAACATTGGCTGTGCATTTCATCTGTCTAACAGCGAGCCTGCGTCTCGCATATTTTCCCCGTTTGCTCCCGTCATGATTACAGTGGTCGTTGCCTCGTATCGCTACGGGCATCTGGCTTCCCACTGCATCGAGTCATTGCTGAGCCAGAGCCGAGCGCCTGAACGTATTTTGTTCGTCGACGACGGTGCGGGAGACTGCGCCTTCCTGCAGGCGCTTTATCCTGAGGTCGAGTTTGTGCTGCGCGACCAGAACCTGGGTGTAGTAGCCAATTTCCAGGACATGTTGGAGAGAGTGAACTCCGAATATGTGATGTTTGTGGGTGCCGACAATTGGCTTAGGTCCGACGCCATCGAAATTCTCTCGCAAGCTCAATCGGACATAGTCACGTACAACATCGTCGTCACAGGTGAACTCAAAGACCATATTCCGCGCAGATACCCGGAAAGTACCCAGCCTGTGCACGGAGATTTCTACTGGCGCCGAGCCGGGCAACACCATGGCTCCATGCTGTACAAAACGTCCCTCGGCAAAAAGGTGGGATACGCCCGCAGGCCCGGAGCCCATGCCAACCACCCTGAAGAAGACTGGAACCTCTGGAACGGCATGCTGGCTGAGGGCGCCTCAGTTTCTCACGTAGATCAGGGACTGCTCTACTACAGGCGCCACCGGGAAAATTTCCTCAAAAGCTACTGACGCCTGCTCGCCTGCGGCAAACTCAGGTTGGCGCCCCATTGCATTGGCCTGTCAATCACAGGATCTGCCCTCACCATCAAGGCGCCGAGGCCATCTCATAGCCGCGAAGTGGATCAATGGCATTCAAGACCATGCCATTGGAGGTGTCGGTCAGATAGTCGTAACCAAGTGCCTGAAACCGATTGTCGGGGTCCAGCCGGACATAGCGGTCTCGGCGGGCTTCACGCTGCGCGGCATGGATCATTCGCAGGTGGTACATGTGGTAGCCCGTCGCGATGAATTGCCCGCGCGCGCGAACTTCGTCCGGATACCACGGGCCGTGCAGATCAGAGGTTGAATTGAAACTGATCTGCTTGGGCAACTTGAAAAAGCGCGCGACCCGCTTTCGGCCCCATACACCGTCCACTCGGTACTGATCAGGCCGGTCCCAAAGCTCTCTCAGCGCCAGGCTCACACACGGCAGCCTTACGGGGCCGAGCGTTGTCGCAACCGCCCGCAGATGCCTGAGAAACAGGCTCTCCAGCCTTTCATCTGCATCGCACACCAAGACCCAGTCGGCACCTGCGCGTTGCGCGGCTCGAAGCAAGCGCAGCTTATTGCCTTTTTCATCCCAATGGTGCGGTTCGACCACGGGAGTTCGCAGATGGACAGCGAGCTTTGGCTCAACTTCGATCACGCGGGGCGTGTGGTCCGTGGAGCCATCATCCAGAATCACGAAGCCATCAACATACGGACGCAGGTGATCGAGACATCCCTTGAGCAGCGCAGCCTCGTTACGTACCTGCACCACGCCCAAAATCCGGCTGCGTTGGATAGCCACTGCTGCCTGCGGTGCACAGAGCCCGCAATGGCCTCGCACAGCTTGGTAGTGCATATAGCGATAGCAAACTGGGCAGACCCGGGTCGACCCTAGTGGCGCCCACGGCGTCGCATCCTGCGACGGCAGCGGTGGCGAAGCCCTTTCAGTGGGGACCGTTCCGGCAATCACGTCTGCCGCTCTTTCCTCCGGGAGCCCTCCCCTCATACAGCCCTGTCCGGCCAGAGCAGACGCTGGCGAATAGGCCATCGCGTTGAGCAAGAGGTCAGGCCAACCTCGGGGCACCTTCGGGCTGTCAGAGATGTGCAAGGCTTGCAATTGAGGGCTTACGCGCAGTCCATACCCTGCGGCCTCTAGCCGGATGCGCAGGTTATCTTCATTGGCGTGTTCACCGGCGATTTGCTCGTCATAACCGGCCACCTCCATGAAGGCCTTGCGTGGGGCGGCAGTTAAACCGCTCAGCGAAGCTGGGTCAATATGGGTTGACGCCACCGCGTCGAACACGGGGGACACGGACTGCGCATTGACCCAACGAGCCACAGGAGCCTGAGCACATCGCCCAAGAAGCACGGTAAACGGATGCCTGGAGAGTTCAGCCACGACCTGCGAGGGGACATCGCTGACAAATGCGAGCGCATCGCCGCAAACCAGTACGAATTCACCCTTGCAATGCCGCAGGCCTGCGTTGAGTGCACGTGCGCTCCAATGAAGGTCCGCAGGAGCACTCACCAGAACCACCGTAGTTCGGATAAGTGGCAGCCCTTGCATCAGTGCCACGGCGGCAGATTCAAGACCTGCATCCGCCGCAAGCACCAGTTCGATGCCAGCGCGAGCGAGCATGGGATGGTTCAGGCCGATGGAACGCTCAAAATCCTCCAAGGCACCGCAAAGCGGCACCACCACACTGAGTCGAGTTTCGGAGGATTGCATGAGCCTTGTACGTCAATACCAAGCTGCACCATGGTCCTGGGCGCGGGAGAGGTCTACCGGCGCCACGTCTAATCAGGGCTTGTAGAGGCTTAACTGAAGCTTCTCGCGTTCCATCGCTCGCGCCACCGCGGGCACTTGAGCCACGCGCTGGACAAATGCCCACAGCTCTGGAAAGTCTTCAGGGTTGATGCCGGCGATGGTGCCCCAGCGCAGGAGCGTGAGAGCATAGGTGTCCAACGGTCCACAATGCACACCGCCCAGCCAGTCGCGACCCTCCGTCTTGGCTTTTTGCACCAGGCCCTGCAGCTCCCCCATCAACTGGCGATACACACCCTTGTTGTAGCCTTTCATTGCTTCCTGGGCAGCGGCATCGTCGCTGTACTTGAACGGCATGAAGATATGGGTGAAGGTGGGATGAACCGTGTTGTTCATCCAAGCCAGGGTTTCTACAAATTTTGCTCGCGCCAGCGGATCCTTAGGAATGAATCCGGCTTCAGGAAACTTGGCGTCGATGTAGTTGATGATGGCGACGATCTGCGTGATGACCTGGTCGCCGTCCACCAACACGGGTACCTGACCGCGCGGGTTGATGGCCTTGTATTCGGGGCTGTTCTGCTCGTTTTTGTGCAGCTTGACCGTCATGGGCTCGAAGGTCGCGCCGGCGATCTCCAGCATGGAATGAGGCACGAAGGAACAAGCGCCCGAGGCGTAATAAAGTTTGATGGTCATGGTGTTTCCTCAAGCAAATTGAAAGGAGCGCGCCGCAGCTTAAGCACTGCATATGCAATGCGGCAAGAAAGCCCTCTTCGACGGCGCGCAGATCGTCAATTATGAAACGAGCAGCACCTGAAGGGAATCAAGGATGCCGCCCCGTAGCGTCTTTCAACACCCGCACCAGGTTGAACAGCCGCGGAGCGATCTGCTTTTGCAGGGTGTCTGGCTGCAAGTTGAATTGGGCGGTGACGCAGTTCAACACGATGCGCTCTTCGTCTATGACTCCCACGGGCACAGCGATCGCCGTGAGGCCCGCTCCGGGGGTCACGACGACGCAATAGCCGTGCGCCTTGAATTGCGCTTGAGACTCTGCAAGTCGCTGGCGCACCTCCGGCCAGCCTTCTGGGTCACGCGCGCGCAGCAAGGAGTCAATCTCAGCACGCTCGGCGTCACTGGCGGCGCAGTAGTACGTGTGCCCGATGGAGGTGTCGTGAAAGTGACGGCCAGCACCGACATCCGGGCGGCCAGATGGGGCGTTGCGGTCCACGCAGGTTTCGATGAGCACGAGCTGATCCCCACCGCGCATGGCCAGAGAAACCGCACCTCGGGCGAAATCAGCCAGTTCCTGCATGTAGGGCCGTGCGAGCTGCCGAACGCCGAGCTGGCATAGCAAGGGATAGCCGAAGGAAAGCACCGGAGCAGCCAACCTGTAGCGCGCTGTGGAATCGTTGTAGCGGAGGTAGCCCAACTGCGAAAGCGTGCGCGTCAAACGCACCACCGTCTGCCGGCCAATGCCGGTTCGCGTGGCGATCTCCCGATTGCTCAAGGTGGGTGACGCGGCGTCGAACGCCCTCAGCACCTCCAGCCCTTTGGCGAGCGTATAGGCGAACTGGGGGTCTTTCTCGGCTTTGGCGGCGGTCGTTTCCACGGAATTCGAGACAACAGATGGAGAAGGCATGGATCGTAATGCCAGCCGGCGAACGGGCTCGGAAATCGGTGCTTCCCCGATCGGCAACAAGGCAGCAAGGTAGGGAGCTTTTCGGTCGAAGGTTGACTTCTTATAAACTCGGTGGAAAAATTATACGTCAATCTGACTGATATTTTGTCAATCAAATTTTTCTGAAAACACTATCAGGAGACTTTTCATGCCTTTCGACCCCCTTCAGACCCGCTTGATCCGACGCCTCGGTATCGCCAACCCAGTCTTCGGGTTTGCACACGACGCGGCAGCCGTCGCAGCCATTACCAACGCGGGGGGTTTCGGCGTGTTGGGTGCCACTCGCCATACGCCAGAAGAAATCGAGCGTGACCTGGCCTGGATTCGCACGCAGGTCGGCAAAAAACCTTTTGGCGTGAATCTTGTGCTGCCCACGGGCATGCCTGAGACTGACAACCGTGCAGCCATTGAGGCGCAACTGCCTGAAGCACACAGGGCTTTTGTACGCGGCCTGCAAGAAAAATATGCCGTACCCGCTGCGAGCCAGGCGGGCATGCGTTCCCGATTCGTGCGCTCTGAAGAATCAGCGCAGGCTCAATTGGAAGTGGTCATGCGTTCCGATGTGAACATGCTGGCCTGCGGAATTGGCTCCCCGCTTGAGGTCATCGAACGCGCCAAGGCTACGGGCAAACTGGTGCTGGCCCTGGTGGGGTCGCCAAAACATGCGAGAAACGCCCTGTCCAAACCTATCGACATCCTGGTGGCGCAGGGCTATGACGCTGGTGCCCACACCGGCTCCATCGGCACTTTTTCCCTGGTGCCACAGATTGTGGACGTCGCAGGCGATGTACCCGTTCTGGCCGCAGGAGGCGTCGCCACAGGAAGACACCTGCTGGCTGCTCTGGCCATGGGCGCCCAGGGGGTATGGATGGGCACGGCGTGGCTGACTACCGCAGAGCACCACATGCACCCCGTGGTCCGCGACAAGCTGCTCGCGGCGCGCAGCGAAGACACCGTGATCTCGCGTGCGGACAGCGGAAAAACATTGCGCCAAATCCGCAGCGCATGGTCAGACGAATGGGCTGCCCCTGGAGCACCTTCACCGCTGAAGATGCCTCTTCAGGACATTCTGGTGGGCGATCTCCTGGGTGCCATTGATGAACATGAAGTGCAAGCGCTCATGCACCACCCCGCAGGTCAAAGCATTGGCTACTTCAATGAAGTTCGCACCGTGGCCGATGTCATGGACGGCATCGTGGCCGAGGCACGCACCCGTCTGGAGCGATTGGCCGACGAGAACGAAGTCACCACTGCAACGGCCACGTCCTAGGCCCCATCCCAGATTCATAAAAACCAAGGAGACATCCAATGAACATCCGCATTCGCTTCTGGCCCCTCGCTTGCCTGGCTTGTTTGGTCGCCACACTGGCAGCGCCTGCATTTGCTCAAAGCGGAGCAGGCGCCTTTCCGACCAAGGCCATACGCCTGGTGGTCCCCTACGCGCCTGGTGGGGGCACCGACCTGGTGATGCGCGCCATTGCCCCTGGTATGGCGGAAGCCTTGGGCCAACCTGTCGTCGTTGAAAACAAGCCCGGTGGGGGCACTATCAATGCGACCGAGATCGTGGTGCGAGCAGCGCCTGATGGCTACACCTTGCTTGCAGTGGGCGCGCCCATCTATCTCAACACGGCACTCGGCATCAAGACACCGTACGATCCTCTGAAAGACCTCACGCCGCTTTCACTTCTGGTCAACAACCCAGGCCTGCTGCTGGTGAGTTCCAAGGTGCCTGCAAAAAACGTTCAGGAACTGATAGCTCACAGCAAATCTCAGCCCAAGGGCTTGAGCTACGCCAGCGCAGGAACGGGCAGCATCGGACATCTGGGGGGTGAGTTGCTGAAGGCCAAACTGGGGCTGAATATGCTGCACATTCCCTACAAGGGAAGCGCGCCCGCATTGGCTGACCTGATGGGAGGACAGATCGAGGTCGCCCTGGACGCGATGATCCCTTCAGGCCCGCAGGTGAAGTCCGGCAAGGTCCGTGCGCTGGCCATCCTGACCAACCAGCGCTCGCCTCAACTCCCCGACGTCCCCACCCTGGCCGAAGCGGGATACCCCGGCCTGGAATTCGGTGCAACTTTCGGCGTGATGCTGCCCGCCAACACGCCTCCTGCCGTTGTCAACCGCTTGCACGGCGCCATGATGCAAGCCATCAACCAGCGTGCCACCCGGAAACAGCTGGTGGAAATGGGCTACGAGATCGTGGCCAACACGCCATCACAGTTTGGCACTTACCTGCGCCAACAGATCGATGCCTGGACGAAGATCGTCAAGGACAACCACATCACCGTGGATTGAGTGCCATGTCGAACTCGACAAACTCTCTGGCAGGCCCTTTGCAAGGCGTGCGCATTCTGGACATGGCGACGGTACTTGCAGCACCCTTCGCAGCCACGCTTTGCGGTGACCTGGGCGCTGAAGTCACCAAGCTGGAACTGCCCGACGGCAGCGACACGCTTCGCCATATGTTGCCTGTGATGGGAGAACATGCCCTTTACTGGAAAGTCACCAACCGCGGCAAGCGAGGCATTTCACTGGATCTACGCAAGCCCGAAGGGCGCGAGCTGTTTCTGAAAATGCTGCCTCGCTACGACGTGCTGGTGGAGAACTTCCGTACCGGCACCCTGGACCGCTGGGATCTGGATCTGGCGACATTGCACGCGCACAACCCTGATCTCATCGTGCTGCGGGTCACAGGCTTCGGCCAGACAGGACCCTACGCCAGCAGACCGGGCTTCGCGCGCATCTTCGAAGCCATGAGCGGCTTCGCCCACCTGACCGGCGAGTCGGGGCGCTCACCCCAGCACATGAATCACCCGCTAGGTGACGTGGTCGCAGGCGTGTTCGGCGCCTTCTCGATCGCAGCGGCCATTGCCGGACAGGCGCGGCAGCCCTCAGGAATGCCCAGAGGCTGCGAGATCGACCTATCCGCCACAGAAGCCCTGCTTCGCACATTAGACCCGCTAGCAGCTGAGTACCAGCTGATGGGCAAGGTACGTGAGCGCACCGGCGCACGCGCCACCTATTCAGCGCTATCCAACATCTTCGCAACGCAAGACGGCTACTGGCTCACGATAGTGGGCACCAGTGGCGCTGCCTTCAAGCGCATCTTTGATGCCATGGGTCGAACCGATCTGCTGGAAGACCCTCGCTTTGCTACGACCGCCACTCGCCTGGTCCACGCCGACGAAATTGACGGCCTGGTGGCCGACTGGTGCCGCAGCCATACCCTGGCCGATCTCCAGCAGAGGTTGACTCACTTTCAGGTCCCCCACAGCAAGATCCACTCCATCGAAGACACCTTGGCCGATCCGCAGATTCAGGCGCGAAAGGCCGTCATAGACCTGCCCGATCCAGATCTGGGCGAGATCCCCGCCCCATGCATCGTGCCTCGCTTTTCGAACTACAGCCCGCCTATTCCTCGCAGCGGGCCAGCGGTAGGCGAGCACAACGAAGAGGTGTATGGCGAGCTGGGATTGAATGCAGCGGAGGTTGCTGAGCTGCGAGCGCATGGAGTCATATGACCGGAATGGCGTGGGCGTGGGCGTGGGCCGAGCGAAGCAATGGCCCGAATCAGGTTCCCCGCCCCTTTGGCCGTGCCGAGGAGCGCAGGGCAAGGGGCGGGCAAGAGCACTGCAAGAGGCTCTTGCTTCGTGAACTAGCTTGCGGCAGCTGTCTGAGCGTATTGAGCGAAGCGAAAGTAGCGAGTTCTGCCGCACCGCCCCTGGACCGAGCACCGGAAGGTGCCTGGAGCGAAGCGGAGGGTCGCGGACAGTGGGGCCGCCTTTTTTCTGCCTACTCTATTTTGGCGGAGCCGGATGGCCGGCCCCAAAAAAGAGTAGGTGCGCTGCCGGGCGCACATCCCGGCCTCCGGCCTATCCGTTAACAGCAGAAGGCCACTACAAAGCACAGCCAACAACTCAAACGCCGCTCGCCCTCACCGGTTGGCCGGCCCCCCAACCCGCTCCCCAAAGGGAGAGGGAGCAGAGAGGGAGAAACCTCTCACGCAGACGGCAAAGGCCTCACACTGACCTCAGAACTAATGATCTCCCGCAACCCCGTGTCAGTCTGCACGCGCAAAGCTCCATTGGCCGCGACGCCAAGAGCCTGCCCTTCCGTGCCATCAGACAGCCGCACCGCCAGCCCCGCAAACGCATCACGCGCATTGAAGCGCTCAGCCAGCGGCGCGAACCCGTGGCGCTCGAATCCGCGCACAGCACGCACTAGCGGTTGCACCAGACGCCCCAGGGCGGTCGGCGCATCCAGTGCCGGATCAAGCGCCTTCAGCCAGGCAGGCCGCGTGGAGAAGTCACCCCCTTCCAGGGGCTCGACATTGATGCCCACGCCAATCACCACAAAGCGCCCGTCGGCCTGGGCCGTCCCTGCCGTCTCAACCAGAATGCCCGCCAGCTTGCGGCCCTGCCACCACAGGTCGTTCGGCCATTTAAGCCGGATGTCCGGGTGCAAGCTCTCAGCCACCGAAAGGCCCACCGCGAGCGACAAACCCGACCAGTCCGCAGGTGCCAATGGAAGCCCGAGCGAAAAAGCCAGCGCACCCCCAGGCTCGCCCGGGCCGCCCTGCCAATGGCGACCCATGCGCCCCCGCCCTGCCGTCTGTCGTTCGGCCACTAGCAGCGTGGGAGCGTCGCGTCCGGCGCGTGCACGACGGATCAGCTCCGTGTTGGTGGAGTCGATTTCAGGAAGCACTTCGGCGATAAAGCCGGGGAGCACAGGGGCTACCGCTTGCTCGATGGCATCAAGACGCCAGGACAGAGAGCCACTCATACGCGTTGTCTCTACTTGCTCTTTTTCTTGGACTTCTTCTTCTTTTTCTTGGCCTTCTTCTTTTCCAGCGGCGCCAGCAAAGTGCCCCGGCACTGTGCGCTACCGCACCAGCAAGGGTAGTCGGCCAGCAGCTCGAGGGTCATCGGCTCATCAATCACCAGGCCGTAGTCGTAGTTCAACTCCTGGCCCGCCTTGATGGGGCGCAGCGACTTGATGAATATGCGGCCGTCTTCCTCGTCCGCCTCGCAATTGGGATCACAGCTGTGGTTGATCCAGCGGGAAGAGTTGCCACCATACGCGGCATCGATCACGCGGTCTTCGTCCACATGAAAATAGAACGTATGGTTGGGCTGCGCAGGATCATGCGGGTGGCGGCTCTGCGCTTCATCCCACCCTATGATTTCGCCTACATACTCAATGATGCGTTCGCCAGCAGGAATATCCTGCACTGCGAACACACCCTTGCCGTGCACCCCAGAACGTCGGGTTTGTATGCGCCGACCGCTGTCTCCGGCAGATGGCGCCCCCTTGGGTGGCAGCGAACCTTGCGAAGCAGTGGCGCTTTTAGGCCTGGTTTTTGAAGGCACGGCGAAAGTTTGTTATGGTGAATTTATGCGTATGCGCGTGCACATGTGTGCGAGCGCGCCCGCGCGAGGAAAACGAATTCTAGCCACATGAAAACATTGGTCATTGCAGAGAAGCCTTCGGTTGCTCAGGATATCGTGCGTGCACTCACGCCCGTAGCCGGCAAATTCGACAAGCACGACGAGCATTTTGAGAACGAACATTACGTCGTTACCAGCGCCGTGGGTCACCTCTTGGAGATCCAGGCGCCGGAACAATACGACGTCAAGCGCGGCAAGTGGAGCTTTGCCCACCTGCCCGTCATTCCCCCCCACTTCGACCTGAAACCGGTAGACAAGACCAAGACGCGCCTGAACGCGGTGGTCAAGCAAGCCAGGCGCAAGGACGTGAACGCCCTCATCAACGCTTGTGACGCCGGGCGTGAAGGCGAGTTGATCTTTCGGCTGATTGAGCAATATGCGCTGGAAGGCAAGCATGCGAGCAAGCCTGTGCGGCGCCTGTGGCTGCAAAGCATGACCCCACAGGCCATCCGGGACGGGTTCGATAACCTTCGCTCAGATGTGCAGATGCAGGGCCTGGCAGATGCGGCGCGCAGCCGCAGCGAAGCCGACTGGTTGGTGGGCATCAACGGCACGCGAGCCATGACGGCGTTCAACTCGCGCGATGGCGGCTTCTTTCTGACCACCGTGGGACGCGTGCAGACGCCTACCCTGGCGGTGGTGGTAGAGCGCGAAGAGCAGATTCGCAAACACGTGGCGCGCGACTACTGGGAAATTCACGCGACTTTCGGTGCCCTGGCAGGTGAGTACACCGGCAAGTGGTTCGATCCAGCCTGGAAAAAAGGTGAAGATACTGAAGCGCGCGCAGACCGCGTATGGGTGGAGCAAGAGGCACGCGCCATTGCCGAGGCTGTCCGGGGCAAGTCGTGCACCGTCAAGGAAGAGAGCAAGCCAACGACCCAAGCCTCACCGCTGCTGTTCGATCTGACCAGTCTGCAACGTGAAGCCAACGGCAAATTCGGCTTTTCAGCCAAGACGACGCTGGCGCTAGCTCAATCGCTCTACGAACGGCACAAGGCACTGACCTACCCCCGTACCGATTCGCGCTATCTGCCTGAAGACTACGTCCCAGTGGCGCGCAAGACCTTCGAGATGCTGGCCTCCAGCGGCCAGCGGCACCTTGCGCCGCATGCCAAGCTGGGTCTGGAACAGGGCTATGTCAGGCCAAACCGGCGTATTTTTGACAACGCCAAGGTGTCAGACCACTTCGCCATCATCCCGACTCTGGAAGCACCAGGCGCACTGTCTGAGGCAGAGCAGAAGCTCTACGACTTAGTGGTGCGGCGCTTTATGGCGGTCTTCTACCCCAGTGCCGAATACCTGGTCACGACAAGGATCACAACAGCAGTAACGGCCCCTACGCTCCCTGCTTCGCATGGTTCGCGGCCCGGCGCTGGAGCCAGCGCCCCCACGCTCCCGGAGAAGGCCTACAACTTCCGCTCAGACGGCAAGGTGCTGGTCAAGGCCGGATGGTTGGCCATCTACGGCAAGGAAGCCGCCAACGAAGCTGGAGATGGCAAGGACGAAGGCAAAACGCTGGTTCCTGTGCAGCCGGACGAGAAGGTGCTGGCCAACGAAGTCGAACCCAAGGCCCTGCGCACACGCCCGCCTGCTCGATACAGTGAAGCCACGCTGCTGGGCGCCATGGAAGGCGCAGGCAAGTGGATAGAAGACGATGAGCTGCGTGAGGCCATGCAGGAAAAGGGCCTGGGCACGCCCGCTACCCGCGCCGCCATCATTGAAGGCCTGCTCAACGAGAAGTACATGCTTCGCGAAGGTCGGGAGATGATCCCGACCGCCAAGGCATTCCAGCTGATGACTTTGTTGCGTGGACTGGAAGTGGAAGAGCTCAGCAAGCCCGAACTGACCGGCGAATGGGAATACAAGCTGTCGCAAATGGAGCAAGGGCGCCTCTCGCGCGCCGCCTTCATGCAAGAAATCGCAGCGATGACCGAGCGCATCGTCAAGAAAGCCAAAGAATACGACCGCGACACGGTACCCGGTGACTACGCCACGCTGCAGACCCCATGTCCGCACTGCGCCGGCGTCGTGAAGGAAAACTACCGCCGCTATGCCTGCACCGGCCCTGCGGGTGACGGTGAGAGCGCCTGCGGGTTCTCGTTCACCAAGACACCCGCCGGTCGCGCCTTCGCGCTGGAAGAAGCCGAGGCATTCCTGCGCGACCGCAAGATCGGCCCGCTGGAAGGCTTTCGCAGCAAGGCGGGCTGGCCCTTCGTCGCCGAGCTCACCCTGGTGCGGGATGAAGAGGCGGACAACTTCAAACTCGAGTTTGATTTTGGCGAGGACGCCCGCGCAGAGCAAAGCGGTGAGATCGTCGATCTGTCCGGCGTTCCCAGCCTGGGCGCTTGCCCCAAGTGCGGCGGCCCTGTAAAGCTATTTGGCAAGAACTACGTGTGCGAGCGCTCCGTACCTACCAACGAGCAGCCCACGCCCAGTTGCGACTTCAAGAGCGGACAAACCATCTTGCAGCAGCCTGTGGAACCCGAGCAGATGACCAAGCTGCTTGCCGAAGGCCGCACCGACCTGCTGGATAAGTTCGTCAGCATGCGAACCCGCCGTACGTTCAAGGCACGCCTGACGTGGAACGCCGAAGAGAACAAGGTGATCTTCGAGTTCGAGCCTCGCGAAGGCAAGGCTGGCAAGTACCCGGCACGCCCCGCAGCAGCCAAAAAGACAGCCGCTCGTGCCGGAGCCGCCAAGGCCGCTGGCAAAACTGCCACTCCTGCCAAGAAAGCTGCAGCCAAGAAAACGGCCACGCCCAAAGCCGCCAAGGCTGAGAAACCCAAGGCCCCGCGGGCCGGAACGCTCAAGCCCAGCCAGGCACTGGCCGCCGTGATCGGCGATGGACCGTTTGGGCGCGGCGAGGTCGTCAAGCTGCTGTGGGACTACATCAAGGCTCATAACCTGCAAGACCCCAAGGACAAGCGCACCATCGTGGCAGACGCCAAACTGCGTCCGGTCTTTGGCGCTGACAGCGTGGGCATGTTCAAGCTGGCAGGGATTGCTGGCGAACATCTGAGCTAAGGAGGCCGTGGGGCGCTTGCGCACCTTGCACTGCACCAGATAAGTCCCAAGGGAACGCAGCCCGCTCTGCCGCCCCAGGATCTTGCTGGTGGGCCTAATCCACTTCTTTTGAGCGGCTATTCGCCGCCGATAGGCGGCAAAAGGCGAAAGAATCGAACATCGGGCTTGCTGCAGCATTGAGTTTTCGCACTCCCCATCCGTTCGAGCTCAACACAAGCTGGGCTCAGGATGGCCGGATATTCACGCTGCATAAGTGATTGAAAATAGAAGAAAGCAACTGTTCGTCGAGAAAAAACCATGAAAATTGCACGCGATACCGCCGTTACCCTGAACTTCCGTATCACCGACCTGAAAGGCAAACCGCTTGAATCAGGAACGACTTCCTACTTGCACGGTGGCTACGAGAACCTGTTCCCCAAGGCAGAAGAATTGCTTGAAGGCAAAGATGTGGGCGAGAGCATCAACTGCGAACTTCAGCCAGCGGATGCTTTCGGAGATCGCGACGAGGCACTGACACGCACCCTCGCCAAGGCAGATTTCCCGCCAGGCGTCAAAGTGGGCGGCCAGTTGCAAGGACCTGGGCCGGATGGACAGCCGCGCCTGTTCCATGTGGTCAAGATCAAAGGCCCCGAAGTCCTTCTCGACGGCAATCACCCGCTCGCTGGTCAAGCCATCCGTTTTGCCGCCACGGTCAAGGAAGTCCGAGCAGCCACGGCAGAGGAAATTACCCACCGCCACGTGCATGGTGACCACGGTCACCACCATTGATCCTGAATTGACGCTGATAAGCACGGCTCGTGAACCCTTCCAACGCGACAGGTAGCGGCGCTGCCCCAGGGTCGGCCCTGAGCGCCCGGCTCGCCTGGATCATGCTGCTGACGCTGGCCAGCGCTTTTGCGCTCAGCCAGGCGTTTCGAACAGCAGCCTCCATCATGGGCCCCCCATTGGCTCGTGAGCTCAGCCTTTCGCCCCAGCAGTTGGGACTTTGGGCGGCCGCATTTCACTTTGCGTTCGGTTTCATGCAATTGGTCATGGGGGTCTCCATTGACCTTTTTGGCGTGCGCCGCACCATCGTGGCCGCATTTCCCCTGGCCATCGCGGGGGCCGTGATTTCAGCCAATGCCCAGGGCTACGGCGCGCTGCTGTTCGGCCAGATGCTGATCGGCACCGGCTGCGCGCCTGCCTTCCTCGTCTGTACGATCTTCATCGCTCGCCACTTCCATCCTGAGAAGTTCACATCGATGTCTGGGCTGATCATGAGCATCAGCAGCATTGGCGTGTTGGCCACCGCAACGCCGATGGCCTGGTTGATCGACATCAGCTCATGGCGCTGGGGGTTCTGGGCCATGGCTGCCGGAGCCCTCATTGCATGGGTCTGCATCTGGTGGCTGGTGCATGAGCCTGCCACCAAAAAGCCAGGCACTCCGCAGGTTCGGCCTGACCCTTTCGCAGCCCTGCGCGAAATGCTGCTGCTGTTCAAACTGCCCCACACCGCAGGCCTCATCATGTACGCTGCGGTGACCTACGCGGGCTTCATCGCCTTGCGTGGCCTGTGGCTGGGTCCCCTGCTGATCGACCGGCATGATTTCTCGTTGGTACAGACCGGCAACGTCGCCCTTGTGATGACATTGGCCAGCATGCTGAGCCCAGCCGTTTTTGGCCGCTTTGATCCAGGCGGAGTACGGCGCGTTCGCTGGATGATCTACCTTTCTGGACTGTCAGCCATCTTGCTGGCCACCATGGGACTGATGTCACTGGCGTGGGTAGACGTAGGGTTGGCCATCGGCTATGGCCTGCTCTCAGGGTATGGCGTGCTGCAGTACGGGTACGTTCACAGCGCCTACCCTGCAGCTGTTCGCGGCCGGGCTCTTTCGCTGTTCACCATGGCCATGTTCCTTGGCATCTCATTGATGCAGTGGGCAACGGGATTGGCCGCGTCACTGGCACAAGCTGCTGGGTTAGAGCCCTTCAAAGCTGTGTTGCTGACAATGAGCGCCATGCTGTTGGCAGGTGCCTTGGCATTCTGGAAGCTGCCGCAAAAAGCCAACGCCGACTGAAACCCGAGCGGTTACCTTTTGAAGCCCCAAACCCGTCCCCTCAGGCATACTGGTACCGTCTGTTCGAAGACAAGGAGTTTGCTGCCATGAAACGTTTTTACCTTCTCATCTGCGCGGCGGCATTGGGCGCCCTGGCTCTGGCCGGGTGCGTCACCACCGGAGCGGGCGCAGGCGGCAGCAGCGGGACCTCTTCCGGCAGTGGCATCACGGTGTACGGCACTATGGATGCAGGCATCACGCGCTAGACCTTCTCTGTGCCACGCGGGTCAACGCCAGCGAGACATTATTCGGGCTGAATCCCTGCCGCTCGAATCATTCGGCCCCATTTTTCGGTTTCAGCGGCCTGGAACTTGGCAAGCTCTTGCGGTGTACTGGTGGTAAGCGTGGAGCCTGATTTCCTCAAATGCTGCGCCATGGGTTCCGTATTCATGACGCGCACAAACGCCTGCTGCAGTTGTTCGGTCAATTGCGGCGATGCCCCCTTAGGAAGATACACCGCGGTCCAGGACGACATTTCATAGCTCTTCAGACCTGATTCGGCCACCGTGGGCAAGTCCTTCAGGTGCGGCAGGCGACGATCACTGGTCACCGCCAAAGGCCGAAATTTTCCGTGTGTGGCGTCAGCCAGGATCGCAGTCTCCATGGCTGCCACATCAACTTCAGCACCCATGAGCGCGGTCGCCACATGAGGATTGCTCTTGTAAGGCACATGCAGCATCTCAACTCCCGCAAGTTGTTTCAGCAGCTCAATCCCCATTCGCGAGGAAGCACTGCCGCTGCCAAAGGTCAGCTTCCCGGGTTGGCGTTTGGCCAGATCGACCAGCTCCGCCACCGACTTGGCCGGCAAGTCCGACCGGACCAAGATAGTCTGATAGGTTTTACGCAGCAAGCTCACTGGAGTGAAATCATCCACCGGGTCATACGGCAAGTTCTTGTACATGAACTGATTCGCCGCATGTGTCGTATTGGTCGTGATGAAGATGGTGGTGCCATCCGGGCGAGCGCTTGCCACCTGCTTGGCCGCAATCAGTCCGCCTGCGCCGGGCTTGTTGTCAATCACCAACGTGGTCTTGAGCTCAGGGCCCAGTAACTGCGCGAGCAAACGCGCAATCGCGTCCGTAGAACTGCCTGCCGAAAACGGCACCACCAGCGTGATCGGTTTGCCCGCGAGATCCTGGGCCTGAACAGCAGGAAGCATGGACATGGCTACGCTGGCTGTGATCGCAAAGCTGGACAAAAACTTGCGTTTGGTCATCATGACTTGTCTCCTTGTACTGAATTGGGGTAGCTCAGGAAGGCAGGCGTCAGAAAGAGCGCCAGTTGCCGCCCACGCCTTTAAATCTCGATGGTCAGCATCAGGCTGCTCAGCGATTTGCCGTGAGCGTCTTGTGCAAGGGAGCGCGTCACGCCGCCCCGCAATGCCCGCACCAACACAAAGTTCAGCGCCTGCAACTTGGGAAGTTCATACCTCCGCACATAACCGCCTTCGGCAAACACATGAGAAAAGTGCTTTTGAACCAGCTCAGGGGTCAACTTTTCTCGAAGCAGCTCCCATGAATCCGGGCTGTAGGCGATGACAGAAATGTTGGATGTATCTCCCTTGTCTCCGGCGCGAGCATGCGCAATGTCATAAAGACGCGTCATTTCAATGAACCTCCTGAATACGCACTTGTGCGTCCACCAGCGCCTTAGGTATCAAAACGGACTGCACAGCCAGAACCTCACGCACCACCGGGTCAGCTCCGCCGCCACCGCCGGTTGGCCCGTTGACGTGCAGCGTGCGTGTTTCAAAGCCGACGGCCTCGGCAGCTCGGCGATCTTCCGTACGCGCTGCAATGCGTAGCCGCACTTCGTAGGGCTCTGCCGCTCGGTCCGTTCGGCCATGCAGGCTCGAAATGCCAATCAAGTCCACTCGCACTTCCGAATAGCTGTGTCCGGAGCGTTTCAGGCGTTCCTGCACCACTTCCGCCGCAAGCTTGGCTCGCGCCACCGCGTTGATACCGGCATACGACACCTGTCCTTCGCCGATATAGCCATCCCGGTACCCTACGCTGACTTTGTAGGTATCGGTCTTGGGACGGGCCTTGGCCCCGGTTACCCCTACGCGATCCTTGGCAAGCTGATGCAATTCCACATCCGTGATGTCCAGCACACAATCCGGCGTGAGATAGGTGAAGGGGTCGTGTACCTCGTAGAGCAATTGCTCCTTGCAGGTCGCCAGGTCCACTCGCCCGCCTGTTCCCGGCAGTTTGCTAATGGACAAACCACCCGCTGCATCTATATCCGCAAACGGAAAGCCCAGGCTTGCCAGATCGTCCACATCTTTCCGGCCAGGATCGGCAAAGCAGCCCCCGCTGACCTGAGCGCAGCATTCCAGCAAGTGCCCCATGGCCGTAGCGGAGGCCATGCGCTCCAGATCGTCCTCCTGCCATCCAAAATGATGCAAAGCTACCCCCGAAAACAGGGAAGGGTCTGCCACGCGACCCGTCATCACCACCTGAGCGCCTGTATCCAGCGCGCGGGCAATTGCATCCGCCCCCAGGTAGGCGTTGGCCGATACAAGCCTCGCCATCAAGGTGTCTACGGGCTCGTTGCTCTCCATGAGGGGAAGCTGCGGATTCGCCCTGATGAGCTCTGAGACATCATCGCCCAGCAGAACTGCGCACCTCACTTCAGGCAAGCCAAGGCGCTTGCTCGTCTGAATCACCTCGCGGCCTGCAGCCAAAGGGTTGGCAGCCCCCATGTTGGCCACAATCCGCGTACCCTGGCGCATGCATGGGCCCAGAACCGCTTCCAGGCGAGGCACCAGCAGAGGGCTATAGCCGCGCTGCTCATCGCGCAGGCGGGATAGCGTCTCGCGCGCTATCGTTCGTTCGGCCAGGCACTCAAAGACAAGATAGTCCAGTTCGCCTTTCTCCGCCAGCTCCACCGCTGGCGCGAATCGGTCGTCTGCAAATCCCGCGCCGGTCCCAATCCGGATGGTGTTGGATGTTTTGGTCATATGGCAGCCTGCTCGTATTCCCAGGCGACTTCAGCGTTGAACACGCCCTGACTGTGATCCCACCTTAGTGATATGGGAAGTGCATAATTAGACTGTCCGCAATTCATAAAAATCATTACCAAGCTGCACGGCGAGCTGCATACGATGAGACCGAAGCTCACGTTCTCAGAATTGGAAGCCGTGGTTTATCTCGGCGAAACCCGCAATTTCAGGCTTGCTGCGTCTCAAGCGCACATCACCCAGTCAGCCCTTTCCAGGCGAATTCAGTCTGCTGAAGCCAAGCTGGACGCCAGGCTATTTGACCGCAACACCCATAGCGTGGAAGTGACGCAGGCAGGGCTTGAGCTTTTGCCAATCGCAGAAAAAATGATCGCGGAATTTCAAGATTCGCTGAGCGATCTTTCCGCCTTCATTGCCGGGCGGCGCGGCACCATCAAGATCTCCGCGCTCGCATCCACTGCCGCGTCCATACTTCCGCCTGCCATTAAGGAGCTTCACGCTTCGCACCCGGGCGTTCGGGTGTCAATAGACACCGCTTCCGCAGACCAGATTGCGGGTGCCGTCGCCGGCGGCAATGTGGATTTCGGCATCTCTATCGCGGCGTCGCCAAAGTTTCGAGACCTCCACTTTCAGGAACTGGTCTCGGATGAATTTTTACTGGTGTGCTCCAGTGAAGACCCTCTTGCCAGGAAAAGATCCGTGGATTGGAGCGTCTTCCTGGAGCGTCCCTTCATCGCCAGTGGTCCGGAAAGCAGCGTCCGCATGATCACAGAGCGCATATTCAGCGATAGTGGCTATGCCGTTCGACCTACCTATGAATCTCCGAATGTGGCGTTGATAGGCGTCATGATCGCCAATGGAGTGGGTATCGCTGCGCTCCCAAGACTGGCCTTCCCTCTTCTCAACACGGAACGTGTCCGGACTGTCCCTTTGCGATCGCCCGTGGCGACTCGCCGCATTGGCTTGCTTACGCGCCGCGGCCGAACCCTGCCCAAGGCAACCAATGTGTTTCTGAATCTGCTGATCGAACTGAACAGGCCCTGAATTGCAGGGTCCGCTCGGCGACTTTGAACACCCCCACGGCCCCACCCCAAGCCGAAAACGTGCACGAGGAGCACAATAAACGCATGCGCCGCCTGACTCGCGCCCCCAACGCCGCCATTGCCCAGATATGGGCCGATCTGCTTTGCGAGGGCGGCTACCCCGCCACTGTTCAACGACTGTTTCTCACAGGCGTGGCCGGTGAGCTGCCCCCCGATCAATGCCTGCCAGAGATCTGGCTTTTGCACGATGAACACGAGGCCGCCGCCAGCGCCCTGCTTTCCGACTTGGCGCGCGTCCCGCAGCGTCATTGGCTCTGCAGTGCGTGCGGTGAAGACGTCGAAGGCGGCTTCGAGCAATGCTGGCGCTGTGGCGCGCTGATGCCCCAGCCCCAGGCGGACTAGGGCGTCATCAATTAGCGCCCAAGCCCCAATACTGTTCAGTTAAACCCAGTCCGTTCGGGCTGAGCTTGTCGAAGCGTCGCACCCGGCTTCGACAAGCTCAGCCCGAACGGATATTTGTGTGCTTAAGTGAACAGCATTGCCCCAAGCCCTCAGAAAGACGACGTTGTTCGTGTGCGGGCGAAACGCGGGCCGCCGAATTACGTATGATATAAATTGACACATCATATGTTTTCAGCCTAAGCTTGAGGCACTCAACGCTTTCAATGCCATGCAGGAATCTCCCGCTGTTACCAACCGCACCACGGACTTCGCCCAGGCCTTGCGCGTGGAAATTCTGTCCGGCAACAGGCTGCCGGGCGAGCGCGTACAGCTGGAGGGATTGCGTCAGGACTACGGCGTTTCGCTGAGCCCCATTCGCGAAGGACTATCGCGCCTGGTCGCAGAAGGCCTGCTGATACCTTCCGGCCAGCGAGGCTATCGCGTGGCCCCTGTCACCGTAGACGAGTTTCTGGACATCAAGGCGCAGCGCATCCAGCTGGAACAGCGTGCTCTGGGCGAATCCATCCGCCTGGGTGGAGAAGACTGGGAAGTGGCCCTGATGACGGCCTTCCAGCGTCTGAAGAATTTCGAGGCCAAACGTTGGCAAGCCCATGAAATCAGCGCGTGGGAAGAGCGCCATCACGTGTTCCATCGAACCCTCATCAGCGCCTGTGGCTCGCCCATCCTGATGCGCTTTTGCGAACTGCTGCATGGCATGAGTGATCGCTACCGCAGGGTATTGATGAAAACGAGCGAGCCTGATCGCAACGTGATCCAGGAGCACCAGGCCTTGTTCGATGCAGCACTGGCGCGAAATGCCCCGCTCGCAGCGGAGGTCCTTGGCGCGCACATAGAACGCACCGGCGCCAGCGTGTTGCGCATGATGCAAGCGCTGGCAGACCACTGAAACGGAAACTCACCATGATCAATGCCCTAAGCTATGTTTTGATCAACACCCCGCATCTCCCGGCCTGGATGGAGATGGCCACCACCATGGCGGGCCTTCAAGCCGAGGAGATGGAACCAGGGCGCAGCGTGCGCTTGCGACTGGACGAGAAAGCGCAACGGCTGCTGCTGCAATCGACCACCGGCCAACCCAGCCTGGGAATGGGCTACACGGTGCCAAGCCCAGAGGCCCTGGACGCCATGATTGCCAAGGTCGAAGCCGCCGGATTCCCGGTGACCCCTTCGACGGCGGACGAACGCGCCCTGCGCGCCGTGAGCGCCATGGCGCACTTCACGGACCCTGACGGCTACCGAGTCGAGTTGGCCCATGGTCTGCAAGATGCCACGACGCCCTTTGTCCCTGGCCGCCCTATCGGCGGTTTTCGCACGCGTGCAGGAGACATCGACCTGGGCATAGGTCATACCGCATTGATGGCAGGCGACTTCGCTGGCATGAAGCACCTCTATCACGAGGTACTGGGCTTTGCGTTGAGCGACCGTGCCAGCGCCCCCTTCGTGGCCGAGTTCTTTCACGTGAACCCACGCCACCACACCATAGGCCTGGCGGACACTGGCACTGGCCCCGGGGTCTACCACCTCATGCTGGAATACAAGGAGTGGGACGACGTAGGCCGTGCCTATGACATGGCGCTGGAACAGCCGCAGTCCATTGGGGTCTCGCTGGGTCGCCACAGCAATGACCACGTCACCTCTTTTTATCTGCGCACACCAGATGGCTGGATGCTGGAACTGGGGTGGGCTGGTCGCCTGATCGATCAGGACTGGCAGATCACCGAACTGCCCGGCATGAGCCTATGGGGGCATGACCGCACCTGGCTTCCCCCCGCCAAACGCGAACAGGCCCGCCAGATCCTGAAAGACATTGCCGCGCGCGGCCTGCGCGCACCGATTGCCCCATCCGAATAAGAACATCCGCACGAGACGCCCCCAACCTATGACCCTGCCCGTCAATTCATCTCCTGAGATTGCCAAATCCTTGCCCTTGGGTGAATGCACCCTCAACGTCCATGACGTGGGCCAAGGCGAGCCGATACTGCTCATCCACGGCTCGGGCCCCGGGGTCACCGCCTGGGCCAACTGGCGGGGTGTGATTCCGGTGCTGTCGCAGCGCGCACGGGTGGTGGCGCCGGACATGCTGGGCTTTGGCTACACCAGCTGCCCCGCATCAAAGCCGCTGAACGTGGACGCCTGGGTCCAACAGCTTACGGACCTCCTTAACGCACTGGGTCTTCCCCAGGTCTCTGTGGTGGGCAACTCGTTCGGTGGCGCCATCGCACTGGCGCTGGCGCATCGGCATCCAGATCGGGTCAAGCGCCTGGTGTTGATGGGGGCAGTGGGCCTGTCGTTTCCCATCAGTGAAGGTCTGGAGAAGGTCTGGGGATACCAGCCCTCGCTCGAAGCCATGCGCGAGCTGATCGGCGTCTTCGCGTTTGACCAGAAAATCGTCACCCCCGAGCTGGTCAAGATGCGCTACGAGGCCAGCACGCGTGCTGATGTGCAGGAGCGATTCGCCGCCTTGTTCCCGGCGCCGCGTCAACGCGGCGTAGACATGCTTGCCCTCCCTGAATCTGCGCTGCGCGGCATCACCCAGCAGACCCTCATCATCCATGGCCGGGACGACCGCGTGATTCCGCTCGAAGTGTCCGAACGACTCGTGCGTCTGATCCCCCACTCCGATCTGCACGTGTTTGGCGAATGCGGCCATTGGGTGCAGATTGAAAAAGCCGCAGCCTTTACCCGGCTGATCTCCGAATTCCTTCTCGAAACCCAAGCATGAGAAAAGAAGACATCCTGGGCCGTTGGCGCATTGTCGACTGGCGACAAGACTACGACGATGGGAGGTGCACCTACCCTATGGGCCAGCATCTGCGCGGCTTCATAGAGTACAGCGCCCACGGCATGTTCTGCGTTATCGAGAAAGCCGAGCGCCCTCCCCTGTCCGCCAGCCAATGGACTGCCGCAGAAGCCGACAAGGTCAGCGCCTACAGCAGCTACTTCAGCTATGCGGGCGCCTGGGAGGTAGAGGGCGAAAGCGACCGGGGCACTGTGATTGCCCATCATGTGGAGCACAGCCTTTATCCCAATTGGGAAGGAGGCATCCAGCGCAGAACAGCCCAGATGCGCGACGGACTGCTCTACCTCAGCGCCAGGTTTGAAGACGGCACGCCTGAGGCTCGTTCTGCCAACCTGATCTGGCAGCGGCAGGCCTGATTCCTTCACTGGACTGAAGGACCCAGGGAAACCCCCGATCGCCTTATGGAGCGCAGTGCGTTGAGATAGAGCACTCGCGCATTTCAATTCAAATTAAACAACTAGCTCCGGAGACACAATTCATGAAGATAGCCCTGATCGCTTTGGCCGCACTGGCAGGCGTTGCCGCCAGCTCCCCCGTCCTGGCGCAATCGGCCTGGCCCACCAAGCAAATTCGCTGGGTTGTGCCCTATCCCGCCGGCGGCGGTTCGGACTTCATGGCACGCACAGTCGCGGCCCAAATGGCTACCGATCTGGGCCAAAGCATCGTGGTGGACAACAAACCCGGTGGCAATGGCGCCATTGCGGTCCAGGACATTCTGCGCGGCGGGCCGGACGGCTACGCAGTCATGAACGCTGACAACGGGCACATGGTCTTCAACCCGGTGCTCTATAAAAGCCTGACCTACAAAGTCAGCGATCTGGCGCCGGTGTCGTTGATCGGCAGGGTGCCCATGATGCTCGTGACCACCCCCGGAAGCGAGTTCAAAAGCGCCAAGGATGTGATCGCCAAAGCCAAGGCCAACCCCGGCAAGTACAGCGTCGCTTCTGCGGGTTCTGGCAGCCCCCACCATTTGGCGCTGGAGCTTTTCAAGCAGACTGCTGGCTTGCATCTGGTTCACATTCCCTACCGCGGTGCGGCGCCCTCTCTGGCTGACATTGCAGGCGGTCAGGTGACCTTGGGCATCAGCGACTTTGCGGCTGCTGCTGGGTTCATCAAAGGTGGCAAGGTCACCCCGCTGGCTGTGTTCACTCCTCAGCGCATTCCACAACTGCCTGATGTCCCCACCATGAATGAACTGGGCCTGAAGGGCGTCGAAGCCGCCGCCTTGGTTGGTCTGGTTGCGCCTGCCGGCACCCCTGCCGACGTGATCTCCAAGATGCAGCAAGCAGCTGCCAAGGCCATGCAAAACCCCACTGTGAGCAAGAAGTTCACCGATTTCGGGGTGGAACCAGTGGGCAGCACCACGGCCGACTACACCGCCCTGCTGGGGCGCGAGAACACGCGCTGGCACAAGCTGATCCGTGATTTGAAGATCCAGTTGGACTGACCGGGCAGATGCGAAGGACCTCCGGATGCCCGGAGTTCCTTGTCCCGTTGCTCGGGCGTGAGTAAGCTTGAAAATACTACAATAGTATTCTTTTCTGGGATTTGTCCAATAGTCCCAAACATCTTTCACGCTTTGAAAATCTCACATGCAACTAGCTAATCTAGCCAACGCCCAGAGTTTGAACTCCACCCTTTTGCTCAATAACATCGCGGAGCTCGGCAGCGCACTCCATAGCATCGGCAAGAACGTCAACGGTCAGCTTTTTTCCACCGGCAACACCGGTGATACGCCAAGGCTCCTCAACCAGGAATTCGCCTTCAACGTGACGGCAAGCACGCCCCTGAGCTTCAAGTCCAGCGAATATCTGGACGACACTACCACCAAGGAACTAGGGAAAATCTGGGAATCGATTGACGGTCTGAAGTCTCGAGTGTCCGATCTGGAGAACATGAAAGCGGGCACACCGAGTCAGCTCTCTCAGTTCATCGACCAGTTGCCCATTCAGGCCAACCGCTTCATCGCCAGCGCTTCCGAGCAATTCACTTCCTTGGTGGGAGAGAATTTGCCGAGCCGACTGGCAGCCTTGGTGCAAAGCCTTCCTGGGCTCACCTATGACATTTTCCAAAATGCAGGTGCCCGCATCACTGAAGTCACGGGCAAGGAAGTGCCCAGCCAGGTGAGCGGCTTCTTCGGTCAATTGCCTGAGTGGACGAGTGGGTTCTTCACCAGCGTCCATCTCAGCGAAACGACTGCATCGGTGAAACAATTTGCAGGCCAGATCAGCACTTACGCCTGCCAAGTTTTTGAGCTGCTGAAAACTGCTTACGCCCATATGCCGGAAGTGAAGTTTGAAGATTTCACAACCGGCGCTCTGGCTCTCAAGGATCAGCTGATGCAATCGACGATGAGCCTGGTGGCCCAAGGAGATGCCCTGCTGAAAGAATATGCGGGCGACAAGAATGCCAGCTTTGTCATTTCCACGTCGGTAGCCATCGGCATCGCAGTCATTGCAACCTTCGCCGCAAGCTTTGTCGCCGGCGCTTGACCGCTTGCCCAGCGCAATCTACCGACGTTATCGCAATGCACGAGAACCAATCTATCGCCTAGGGCGCTGAACTTCTGTAATTTCGGTCAATCACCACAAACCGTTCGGGCTGAGTGTTTGTCATGAATTACGAAAAACCCAACATCAGCGTGAACGCACGTGAGCGGCACTGCGTTGCAAGCCAGGCGCTTACTTCCAGCGCACTGGCTCCAGGCTTGCGCTGGCGTCTCCTACGGCCAGCGTCAGCTGCCCTTCCTGCACTGTCGCGGACAACTGCATGGAGCGGGCTGCCAGGCTGTTCAAGGCTTGCGCCTGATCAGCAGGCACGCGCCATACGGTCAGCCGCTCCAGCCGAGACAGCTTGCTCTCGATACCGCGCCACCAGACTTCACCGGCAGGGCCATACACATACAAGATCACCTGGTCTGCCTTGGAACATGCCTTGATGAGCGGCTTCTCATCCGGCTGCCCTACTTCAATCCAGAGCCGGGTCCGGCCGGTGAAATCCACCAGTTGCACATCTGGCTCGTCCGGACTTGAAAGCCCGGCACCAAAGCTGATCTTGGCATCGCCTCCGCAGAGGTCTTGCACCTGGTGCGCATTCAAGGCCAGCGCAGCGAGGCGCATCATCATGCGTTCGTCTGTTTCGCTGGGGTGGCGCGCGAGCATTAGCGCCATGTCGGTGTAACAGCTGTGGTCAATGTCAGCCAGGGCCAGATCGGCTTTGAAGATGGTGGATTTGAGAGCCATGGGGGGATTACATCATTAGGTGTGGGAATCGTGCATCACGATGGGCTGCGGATACACATGCTGGCTGTGCGTCAGCATGGATACGCTGCTTGCAACCGGATGGCCAGCGTTGCCCAGTTTGTCCATACGCTGTGCCTCACTCCTCCGGGAGCCCGTCTGGGGTTTACTCCCTCTCCCTCTAGGGAGGGGGGCGGGGCCGGCCAACCGGTGAGGGCATGCGGCGGTTGCTTTCACTCCCTCTCCCTTTGGGGAGAGGGTTGGGGTGAGGGCGAGCGGCGTTTGAGTTGTTGGCTGTGCTTTGTAGTGACCTTCTGCTGTTAACGGATAGGTCGGAGGCCGGGATGTGCGCCCGGCAGCGCACCTACTTCTTCTTTGCTCCGCCAAAGAAAAGTAGGCAAAAGAAAGGCGGCCCCACTGTCCGCGACCCTCCGCTTCGCTCCAGGCAACCTCCGGTGCTCGGTCCAGGGGCGGTGCGGCAGAACTCGCTACTTTCGCTTCGCTCAATACGCTCAGACAGCTGCCGCAAGCTAGTTCACGAAGCAAGAGCCTCTTGCAGTGCTCTTGCCCGCCCCTTGCCCTGCGCTCCTCGGCACGGCCAAAGGGGTGGGAAGCCTGATTCGGGCCATTGCTGCGCTCGGCCCTACACATATCAATCGCAAGCGAGTGGTTTTAATCCCTCTCCTGCGGGCGGGCGCCCGGCTAGGGAAGAGGGAGCTCAAATCAAAAGGCCGCGGAGCAGGCCATGCGTGAAACGCCATGGACGGACCTGTGCCGGCCATCGGTGTTATGTCCCCCAGGGGGGAAGGCACCGAAGGTGACTCAGGGGGCGGGCGTGGCCCCCACCCGCTTCGCCAGCTCGGCAGCTTTCCCGATATAGGTGCCCGGCGTCAACGCCAGCAGCCTTTGCTTCTCCGCCTCTGGAATCTCCAGCGAGCGAATCAACTCATGCAAGGCTTCGCGCGTCACGGTCTGACCCCGCGTCACTTCCTTGAGCTTCTCGTAAGCCCCAGCCACGCCAAAGCGGCGCATCACCGTCTGGATAGGCTCAGCCAGGACTTCCCATGAAGCATCCAGATCGGCAGCCAGCGCTGCTTCATTCAACTCCAGCTTGTTCAGGCCGGTCAGCAGCGACTGATAGGCCAGTACCGCATAACCCAGTGCCACGCCCATATTGCGAAGCACGGTGGAATCGGTCAGGTCGCGCTGCCAGCGACTGATGGGCAACTTCTCGCTCAGATGGCGCAGCAGGGCGTTGGCCAGTCCAAAGTTACCTTCGGCGTTCTCGAAATCGATGGGGTTGACCTTGTGCGGCATGGTCGATGAACCAATCTCGCCGGCTTTGAGCTTCTGCTTGAAATAACCAAGGGAGATGTAGCCCCAGATATCGCGCGACAAGTCAATGCTGATGGTGTTGGCACGTGCCAGGGCATCGAACAGTTCGGCCATGTAATCGTGGGGCTCGATCTGAATGCTGTAGGGCTGGAAGCTGAGGCCCAGGCCAAAGGCATCGGTCGCACCCGTGCCCTGCTCACCGAGTTCCGGCGCCTCCACCACCTGACGGGCAAACGCTTCCCAATCGAAATCCGGCCATGCAGACATGTGGGCGTTGTAGTTGCCTACAGCACCGTTCATCTTGGCTCGCAGCGGCACTTCGGCAATCTTGGCCCGTGCAGCCTGCAAACGCACCAGAACGTTGGCCAATTCCTTGCCCACGGTCGTGGGGCTGGCGGTTTGGCCATGCGTGCGGCTCAGCATGGGCACTTCTGCATAGGCCAGCGCCAGCACCTTCAGACGCGCCAGCACAGTGTCCAGCACGGGCAGCAAAACCTGGTCGCGCCCACCTTTAAGCTGCAATGCGTGGCTGGTGTTGTTGATGTCTTCGCTCGTGCAGGCAAAGTGCACGAATTCACTGGCAGCCTCCAGTTCAGGACGCCCCTCAAGCTTGGACTTGATCCAGTATTCGACCGCCTTCACATCGTGATTGGTGGTCTTTTCAATCGTCTTGATGGCTTGTGCGTCAGCCTCGCTGAAGTTGTTCATCAAACCTGCGAGATAGGCGCGAGCGTCAGCCGTCAGAGGTTTGAACTCAGAGAATCCAGCGTCTGAAAGCGCCACGAACCAGGTCAACTCGACCTGCACGCGGCGATGCATATAGCCCAGCTCGCCCATCAATGGGCGCAGGGTGGCAAGCTTGGCGGCGTAACGGCCGTCCAGGGGCGAAAGAGCGGAAAGAGGGGTGAGGTCCATGTGCAAATTGTATGTAGGCGGCGCGCACTAGGGCGTACTGGGGCTTAATTCACACCTGCGCAAGGTAACGGCAAGCCGCAATTGAGGGGAGCCAACCCCGACACACCCTACAATGAACTGCGGCCAAATTGCCGCTATTTCATTGAAACTTTCCCATGTCCATGCGATTGATTGGCGCCCAAACCAGCCCCTATGTGCGCAAGGTGCGTGTCGTCCTGGCTGAAAAAAAGCTGGATTACAAGTTCGTGCCGGAAAACGTCTGGGCTGAAGACACCACCATTGGTACTGCCAATCCGCTCGGCAAGGTGCCTTGCCTCGTCATGGACGGTGCAGACGCGGTGTTCGACTCCCGCGTCATCGTGGAATACCTCGACACCCTGTCGCCTGTGGGCAAGCTCATTCCACCTCCCAGCCGTCAACGTGTAGAAGTCAAGACGTGGGAAGCGCTGGCAGACGGCCTGATGGATGCAGCGATCCTCGCGCGTCTGGAAGCCACCTGGCCTGGCCGCGCGGAAGGCGAGCGCAGCCAGGCGTGGATTGATCGGCAGATGAAGAAAGTGGACGACGCCCTCAACGCCATGAGCAATGGCTTGGGTGAAAAACCGTGGTGCTCAGAAGGCGTACATCTCAGCCTGGCTGACATTGCAGTCGGTTGCGCCCTCGCCTATCTTGATTTTCGCTTCCCGGCGCTGAACTGGCGTGAACGCCACGCCAATCTGGCACAGTTGCTGGACGGCAAACTGATGCAACGCCCCAGCTTCGCAGACACGAAGCCTGAATAACACCTTCTCCTACATCACCCCGGCGCTCAACTCATGAAGACGCCGCTGGGTTTATGAAAACACAGCGGCGTCTCGGAATAAAAAAGGCTGCGAAGCGACCTGAAGCGAAGGAGGAGGAGGGAGGGAGGAGGAAGTGCGCTTCAGGTTTTTCACCGGCTATAAAGCTGGAGGCTTGGCAGCGTTAATGGAGTCTGGAGTCAATCAATAAGCATTCAGTCCTTGTGCATGTTAAGAGGGCCAAAAAATGCTGAAAGTTCCGCTCGTGTTGAACATCACTTCGTAAAGAACTGTTAACGAGTCGAGAGCTCCGGGACAACCGACGTCCCACACGCGCGCCGCAGGATGAGAGATTGCCTGGGCAAGAGCCAGGTGCCCTGACAAACAGCCAGCGACAGGATGGCCCCGATCTCTGAATATTGCCCATATTTGCGCTCTAAAGAGAGGGCTAGGAGCCTGTCGGACTTGGAGCGCCGAAAGCGAAAATGGGCCCCAGCGAGGACAGTTTTCGTTGGATTCGCAGGCCCATAGCCCAGCTATGGGTCAAGAAGCCGATGAAAAATGGACCGCTGCGGCCCATTTGTAGCCGGCGATTTCCAGGTCCGACAGGCTCCTAAGGGAAACAGACATACCCATGTCACAAGCTAGTCATTAAAATAGAGCGTTTGGGGTGCGATTTTGCGTTGCCTCGTCTGGGAGAAAACTAAACGTGCTGTATCCGGAACTGTTCAAACAACTTGAGGCTGTGCGCTGGGACATGGGCAAGGATATTCCTTGGGACAAGTTCGAAGCCACCAAGCTGAGCGACGACCAAGCGCAGACCATCAAGATGAACGCCATCACGGAGTGGGCAGCTTTGCCCGCCACGGAAATGTTCCTGCGCGACAACCAAGACGACTCTGATTTTTCCGCCTTCATGTCGATCTGGTTCTTCGAGGAACAAAAGCACTCGCTGGTTCTGATGGAGTACCTCAAACGTTTCCGTCCAGACCTGGTTCCCACTGAAGAAGAACTGCACGCTGTCCGTTTCGAATTCGACCCTGCACCACCCCTGGAAACGCTGATGCTGCATTTTTGCGGCGAGATCCGCCTCAACCACTGGTATCGCTGCGCGGCTGAATGGCACAGCGAGCCCGTCATCAAGCAGATCTACACCACCCTGAGCCAGGACGAAGCCCGCCACGGTGGCGCGTATCTACGCTACATGCGCCGTGCCATAGCCAAATGCGGCGACGAAGCGCGTCTGGCGTTCGCCAAGGTCGGCGTGCTGATGGCCAGCGCGCGCCGGACCGCGCAAGCGCTGCACCCCACCAATCTGCATGTCAGCAAAGCGCATTTCCCGCGCGATACCGTGCAAAGCCGCCTGCCGGACCCGGAATGGCTGGAAGAGTGGCTGGACAAGCAGATCAAGTTCGACACGAGCTGGGAAAACAAAGTGGTCGAACGCATTCTTCACAATCTCGGTTTACTGATGGGTACCGGTTTCAAGACCGTACAAGAGCTGAACCGCTACCGGAAGACCCTAAGCACGGGCAGCTCCAACCCGGTTGCTTCGACCTAAGAAGCTGTCGGACCTGAAATCCGCCTGCGGCTGGGGCCGCAGTGTCCATCTTCACTGACGTCTTAACCCATAGCTTGGCTATGGCGCTGCGAATCCGGTACTTAAGCGGCCCTCGGATTGGCTTGGTTGTAGCCCAACGCCCCCAAGAAGCCTCGCACCACAGGCTCGGGTAGATCGTGTTTCCCCCTCGGGCCTTACCGATCAGTGGGCGCAACAAACTAGTCCGCCCAAGGGCCCTGCGCTTCAGCGCCCGAGGTTGCTCTTGATCTTGGCCAGCGCAATCATCAGCGCTCCTGCGCCCAACGTCTTCACCAGTTCGGGGTGTTCCGCATAGAACTGCCCCATACGATCCATGATGCCGGGCTCACCGGTTTCTGCAGCGCTCACTACGTCGCGCACATCCCTGGTGGATATCTGGCTGGCCTTGTCTAGGGGAATGGCGGGTGTTGCTGCCCCCTCGTGACCAGCCAGCGCACCACCGGCTACGCCAGCCAACGCGCCGGGGCCCAATTTTTCGACGATAGCGTTCAGCATGGCGGTGCGCTGCTCCGGGGTGGCTTTCTCAAACAGGCTGCCTACCATCTCCGCGAAAGGAGGCGTTTCCTTGGAGCGAAAAGCCTCTGCGACACCATGGCCCAATTGATCCTTGGGCGCCTCGCGCGTAACGGCATCTATCTGTTGGGCACTCGGCGCAGTGGCGCTGTTAATGACCTGTTGCAGCGTATCTAATAGACCCATGATTTCACCTTTTGATTAAAGATTTTGGAGACCCTTCGACAGCGATAAACCTAGCGAACCGTTGCAAGCGCTCAACTGCCGGTTCAAGGTTCAATGCCATCTCCGAAGGCTGATGTTGCTTGACTCAGTGGCAAAAAACACATGCTAGCGCGACTCCATGTCTCCGTGGTGTAGTCCCATTTCGTCAGATCGTGATCTTGAGAAAAATGTCCGGCCCTGCAACCACCGTGCACCTGCTCGGCAAGCATCGTTCGCTCCGAATACTGAGCAGGATCTCAGCTGTCCAAGCGGGGATTCGGAGTAAGGAAAGGGCTGGCCGGCAGCCTGGATCGCGGGGGCCCTAGAATCGATATCCATTCGCGCCCCGCACCAGGAGATTTAGTCATGCCCGATCCCATCAACGTCTCTAACGAAGAACGACGCGCCGAGTTGCGCCGTGCAGCGCTGGCCTACCACGAGTTCCCCGTGCCCGGCAAGATAGCCGTGACACCCACCAAGCAACTGGTCAACCAGCATGAACTCGCTCTGGCCTATTCGCCCGGTGTGGCCGCGCCCTGTGAAGAGATCGTCAAGGATCCAGCGGCTGCTTTCAAATACACGGCACGTGGCAACCTCATCGGCGTAGTGACCAATGGCACGGCGGTGCTGGGCCTGGGCGATATCGGCCCGCTCGCAGGCAAGCCCGTCATGGAAGGCAAGGCCGTCCTGTTCAAGAAGTTTTCCGGCATCGACGTTTTCGATATCGAGATCAACGAAAAAGACCCTGACAAGCTGGTCGAGATCATCGCGGCCCTGGAGCCCACTTTTGGCGGCATCAACCTGGAAGACATCAAGGCCCCTGAGTGCTTCATCGTAGAACGCAAGCTGCGCGAGCGCATGAAGATTCCGGTCTTCCACGACGATCAGCATGGCACCGCCATCGTGGTGGGGGCAGCGGTCTTCAACGGCCTCAAGGTGGTCAACAAGCCCATTGAAGAGGTCAAGCTCGTGGTCTCCGGCGCAGGTGCCGCTGCATTGGCTTGCACTGGTTTGCTCGTCAAGCTGGGCGTACGCCTGGAAAACGTCTGGGTCACCGACATCAAGGGCGTGGTCTATGAAGGCCGTACCGAACTGATGGACCCGGACAAGGAAGTCTATGCCCAGAAAACTGACAAGCGCACGCTCGCTGAAGTGATAGACGGTGCGGATGTCTTCCTGGGTCTTTCTGCCGGAGGAGTGCTCAAGCCCGACATGGTGGCGCGCATGGCTGAGCGCCCGCTGATACTGGCGCTGGCCAACCCCTATCCGGAGATCACACCGGAAGAAGTCAAGGCAGTCCGTGATGACGCGGTCATGGCCACCGGCCGCACCGACTATCCCAACCAGGTCAACAACGTCCTGTGCTTTCCCTACATCTTCCGCGGCGCGCTGGACTGCGGCGCCACGACCATCACCATGGAAATGGAAGTGGCCGCCGTTCACGCCATTGCAGATCTTGCGCAGGCGGAGCAAAGCGAGGTGGTGGCGCGCGCCTATGCGGGCGAGAAACTGGCCTTCGGACCTGAATACCTGATTCCCAAGCCGTTTGACCCGCGCCTGATGATGATGATTGCACCCGCTGTTGCCCAAGCTGCAGCGGACAGCGGTGTTGCTACGCGCCCCATCACGGATCTGGACGCTTACCGAGACAAGCTGCAGACTTTTGTCTACGCGTCTGGCACGACGATGAAACCCATCATCGATGCTGCAAGAGCCGCCACCAAAAAGCGCATTGCCTACGCAGAAGGCGAAGAAGAACGCGTTCTGCGCGCCGCCCAGATTGTGGTGGATGACGGTATCGCGCGGCCTACCTTGATCGGCCGTCCGCTCATCATTGCCCAACGTATCGAAAAATTCGGCTTGCGGCTGGCCGAGGGTCGTGACTACGACGTAGTGAACGTCGAGAACGACCACCGTTACCGGGGGTTCTGGCAGGAATACCACGAGCTGACGAAGCGCCAGGGAATTACGGTGCCCATCGCCCGCATCGAAATGCGCCGCCGCCTCTCCCTGATCGCCGCCATGCTCCTGCGCTCCGGCGACGTTGACGGCATGATCTGCGGCACTTGGGGCACCAATGCCATGCATCTGGTCTACATTGACCAGGTTATAGGCAAGAAGCCAGGGGCTCGGACCTTTGCGGCCATGAACGGCCTGATGTTGCCAGGTCGCCAGGTATTCCTGGTCGACACGCACATCAATCTCGACCCGACTGCAGAGCAACTGGCCGAGATCACGGTCATGGCCGCGGAAGAAATGATGCGCTTCGGGTTCAAACCCAAGGCGGCGCTCCTGTCTCACTCCAACTTTGGGTCTTCCAACTCACCTAGCGCGCAGAAGATGCGCCTGGTGCTCGAGCTTGTACGCGAACGAGCTCCGTGGCTGGATGTAGACGGCGAGATGCATGGTGACGTGGCCCTGGATGCCGCCCAGCGGCATGAAGTCATGCCGGACAGCCCCTTGATCGGCGATGCGAACCTGTTGGTCATGCCCAATCTGGACGCGGCCAATATTGCTTACAATTTACTCAAAGTCGCCGCGGGCGGGAACATCGCCATCGGCCCAATGCTTCTTGGTGCGGCCAAACCTGTGCATATTCTCACACCAAGCACCACTGTGAGGCGTATCGTCAACATGACCGCGCTGGCGGTTGCAGATGCCAACGCAGAGTCTGTAAGCGACGAAAGCTAAGTAACCGCTGACTTACAGCGAATTGCTCACCACACACCCTGCCCATTTATTGGGCAGGCCTATTGCTTTTTTGTTGCCGCTGAGTCACACTAACGCCTTGGAATTTTCGGGTTAACCCGAACGTTTCCGAAAGGTGTTTTTCATGTTGCGAACTGTGGCATCGCATGCTGCGCGATCGCTGGTGGTAATTTCGCTGCTGGCTTGTTCCGGAATCGGAACGGCTCAAGCACGCGGTTTTCCAAGAGAACCGGTTAGTACCACTTTAGCGGTAGCGGAGTTGCCTCGTGAGGGTCGGCTAACTTATCGGCTGATCCATCAGGGTGGTCCGTTCGCATACGAGAAAGACGGTACGGTTTTTGGCAATCGAGAGCGCTTGCTGCCTATGCAGCGGCGCGGTTACTACCGTGAATACACGGTAGCAGCCCCTGGCGCTCGCAATCGCGGTGCCAAGCGAATCGTCTGCGGTGGCCAGCGTCCCAAGACACCAGACACATGTTACTACACGAGCGATCACTACTCGAGTTTCAAAAGGATCGTTGAATGAAGGCCCTAGAACAATTCCAGGCAGCGCCTCCCAAGGTGTCGCTGCCAGACCTGTTACCTACCCAAGAGAAAGCAGCGGAGATGGATACACCACTTCGTCCACAAGAAGTCCCTCTCAAAGGGGTCCGGACCAACATCGTGCAATCGATCCGCGCGTTTCGCGTCAGTGATCTGCAGGATGCTGCCAGCCAGCTGAACCAACATTTCTTGTACGCGAATCTCGCCCATGCGCAGACCAAGCAAGACGTGCTGGACATGATTGCCGAGCAGTTCACGTTCCCTGCACATTTTGGCAAGAATTTCGACGCCCTCTACGACTGCATGACCGACCCACTGCACAAGTCCGGCCCCCAGCCTGGCTTTATTGTGGTGCTCGAGCAGATTCCTGCGACTGCCAAGTTCGACAAGGAAGCGCGCGAGCAGTTGTTGGATATCTTCCGCGACGCCTCGGATTACTGGGGTGATCGCAAGATCCCTTTCCGCTGCTTCTATTCTTTTCTGTAGCCCGTTCTGCACAAACCAGCCAAGCAGAACGGGCGAACGAGGCCCCCCCAGGCGAAGCACTGCGTGTGCCCGCCGCCGATGTCAGCGCCGAACCAGGCGAGAAAATGCCGACCGACAAACTGGTCGATATTTCTCCTCTGGCACTGCGCATGAGCAGCCCTTTTAACGCAGGATACTGGCTCTCCGCCGCCTGACGTATCCGCGCGTGGAGCCGGCTGTGTCAACAGTCGCTGCCCATGCCGGCCAAGAAAATGCCCCGCTATCGCGGGGCATTTTTTTTGGCTATCAACATTTCCGCGACCAGGCGAAGCACCATGGACGCTGTATGCCCTGTGGGGCGCAGCGTTTGGCCTTAGGGCGAGGCCACAGCAAGCATTGAACCCTTTTCCTAGCGCTTGTTCCAGAGATGGGCCCCTGTCGGCCAGGCTTGCGAATCTGTGAGCGAATCGGATGTCTCGAATTTCGGAGACGAGACACCCGAAGGGCTTAGTTCGAGACCCGAGATGGGGGCAGTAGACCAACCGCCCATCCAAGGGACGTACTTGGATTCGGCGCTCAACGGCATGTCGCGGTTGGACTGATGCGTCTTCACCTCAACCTTGGCGATTTCGACAGCGCTCAGATGTTCGTATTCTGGGAACCTCATTCTGATCTTGACGATTTGGGGGACAAACTCCCCCACCCTGTCAGCGTCGATCTCTGAAATTTCGAATTTCACCTCTTCAGAATCGTTCAACTTCAGCTTTAAATCCAGAAGCGCAATGTACTTTTCTTCTATCGAGGTTTGGTGTGAGTAGATGACACTCAACAGCTCTTGCAAAGACGTGTAACTTCCGAAATTTAAAAGAGAAGAATAACTACGCGCCTTGAACACGAATTCATCCCACTCATTCTCTAATGAAGAGAGCATTGAAGAGTCCTCTTCCAACAGCCTGGCTTCACTTAGGTCGCTGTGCACGCTTGCCAGTAAATTGGCACCCGAATTTAGGTCATGCGGATGCGCACCTTCATCAGGTTGCATCAATTTACTCAGCACCTGCATGGCCTCATCTTTTTGATTGATCAAAATGGCAGCAGGAAGATGAGGTTCAATTCTTCCGTACAGCTGATCCTTGATCTGTGCACTGACCGCCAGCTGTGCGACGGTAGAGTCATATCGCCCCGATGTGATGTAGGAAGGAAATCTCCCATCCTTATAGTCGATTCGCCCGTTGGAAATATCCAGAAGCATTCCAACCCTGGAATTTCGAGCGACTACGCCATCAATACCTAAGATAGCCTCTTCTTTTGTGAGCTGATGTTCATGCTGCGCTGTCGAAGAATTCGCGCCCGGATACAAGGTCTTCAAGCAACATTCGAACTGATCTCTATCTTCTTTTCGAGATATATCCGGAATGTAAGCCTTTGCAATTTCGTCCGCCTCCGAGCAATCTCTTTCTATAGACTGTTCAATGGAGTCAAGACCCTCAGCGGTCATTTTTAAGTGGTATATTTTATAGAATCCACCCTCTGGCTTAGCATGGTAGCTCACCTCAGGTGTCAGGAAATCTTCATTCCCAAACCCAGCCAACTCCTTGAGTCTGTAGAAGCTCTCGATCTTTTCCAGATCGGTGCTACTTTCTGAACAGAAGCTGATAAGGGCTCGCTTGGCCTCCTCGCGGCCTGAAGGAGAGAAAAACTCCCTGATGGCGTTCCAGATCCTTCTGATGATGTTGCCTTCGTCGATAGCACCCGCTCTCACCTGTTGCCAAGTCTTGGAAGAAACGGATATATCAAGGCCTTCGCCCGGCGAATAGCCGTTGAAGACAACATTGGAAGTGCGAATGGGCGCCATATCAATTTATCCTTAACGGCTGGTGATCACTATACGCCCTGGAATGACGACTTTGAATCATCGTTGGGAACCGCTGTAAGTTCGCCAGCGCCAATGGGGCTTGCTCAAAGCTCGACGGGCTGAAGCAATCGTTGAGGATTGGAGCCCAAGTGGGCCTTCATCGAGCGGGCATATAACGGTGGGGGTCAATTCATACTAGGCTTGAATTTGTGTCAGTTCTATCGGCTTCTGAAATCACGTCAAAATCATAGAAGATATCTTCTGGTTCATCCGCAGATAACTGTGAATGGTTGCTCACATTCAGGCGTTGCTGTGCGTAGGTTTCCATGGATCCATCGGGCTCTAGATCAAAAAACTCACTTGTGTCATTGAGTTTCTGAGCCACTGCAAGTCTAGAATATTCTGCGCGGACATGCGTAAGCTGCACACCCGCACCAATAGCGAATATGGCAGTCCAAGGACGGTACATGAGGTTACTTTGCGAACCTACTTCTTTTCCTGGATCAGCTACACGCAGCTTGGCGTTGAATATTTCTATGGGCTTCAGCGATTTTTCATTACCAGGGAAAACCATCCGTAGATTTATAATCTCAGCCAATGCCCCTTTTTCGCCTTTAAAGGAACCGACCGTTGACTGGGACACTTCAAACGCCATGCCAGGCAAGCTTCCAATCTGATTTCTCAATTTGAGCAGCGCCGCTTCTTTCTGTTGAAATGACGCACCCCTTGAATAGACTGTCTCTAGAAGTTTTCCGACCTGCTTATGATCGTTCTTCGTGTAATCCTTGGGACTATGGCCCATGGCTTGAGAAAGCAGTTGGAAGGCTTCATGTTTCTGATCAAAGGAAATCTGGGCAGGACGAAAGCTTTCGATCTTTGCCTGGAAATCGCTCTTGATCTCGGGACTTAATTTCAGATCGCAGATGGATTGGTCAATGGCTGATGAACCATGCACAGGAAATTTATTGTCTCTGAACGAAAGGCCATTATCTACGTCAATGGATACGCCAAGGCCTGGCGTTCTAATGTTGATTCCAGCCAAAATCAACGCGAGCCCTTGGTAGAATAGCGGATCTTTTTCGACCGCTGCCTCAAGCACATCAGGGCTTGCATAAAGTGCTTTGATACATTTTGCAAATTGCTGTTGATCATTTTCGCTAGCAATAATCGGGGAGTAAGCTTTGACGATTTCGTCCACTTCGTCGCAGTCCGCACTGACATGACGTTCAAGTGGCGTTTCTACACCTTCGACCTTGATTTTCAGGTTATAAAACTTAAAGAATCCCCCGTCTGGCTTGGCGTGATAGCTCACTTCTGGAGCGCACAGCTCCTGGTTGCCAAAACCCGCTAGTTCCTTTAGCTTATAAAAACCATCTAATTTGTCCTGATCATTGCTTTCACTGGAATAGAACTTCAAGAAAGCATTTTTTGCTTCAATCTGATCTGAAGGGGTGAAAAACTCCTTGATCGCCTCCCAGATTCTGGAAAAAAAGCTACCTTCATCCTGTGAGCCGTTTCGCACCGCGTCCCACGTCGCATCTGACAACGCAACATGCAGGCCTTCTTGAGCCTGGTAGGCCGGCTTCAACTGTGTTTCAGCAGGGGCGAAGCTGGGCGAGTTAAGGAGGATCGTTGCCATAGAAATTCACCGTATGAAATTAAGTTACAAATAAGGCGTCTTTAAAGACTTCCTGGGAACTCATTTAACGGAATGCTGCCGCGGCGATGAGTGGCGGCGTTTGCATGCCGATATAGGGTGAGTAACGGGGTGCGCGAGGAAGTTCCTTGCGCGCTGGGCAACCAATAGCCGTCTCACCTGCAGGCTTTGGGGTTGGCGCCGAACAGGTTTGGTGGTCCGCCAGCACTGATGAAGCGAAGCGTCCTTGACGTACTCGCTCATGATCTGCCTGCGGGGTTTTCAAGGACATGTGAAGATGCAGCGGCTGATGCTCAAGAAACCCGAACTTTTCCCATCTTCCAGAGTCGATTGCTGGTCATGAAACGACTTCACATCATTGCAGGCGTCGTGCTCGCCACCCTGCTGGCCGCCGGTTGCGCCGCGCTGGACAAATCACAGCGTCAATGGATCTTTCAACCCAGCGATAGAAGCTGGGGCAATTCCGCGGCCATGACCGAAGGCATGAAAGATGTCTGGATCAACTACGATTCGCGCCTGACCTCTGAGCCGGTGCGTTTGCACGCTTTGTGGCATCCGGCAGAAAGCGAAGCCACTTCATGCCGACCCGTTTTGCTGTACCTGCATGGTGCGCGCTACAACGTCACCGGTTCAGCGCCCCGCATCCGACGCATGCAAGAACTGGGCTTTTCTGTGCTCGCTGTGGACTACAGGGGCTTTGGCAAGACTTCGCGTGAGTTGCCATCTGAGGAAATGGCCAATGAAGATGCGCGCGCTGCCTGGGAGTGGCTGGCAGAGCAGTATCCCGATTCACCCCGGTATATTTTCGGGCACTCACTCGGCGGCGCCATGGCCGTCACCCTGGCAGAACAAGTCTCTGACGAGCGCGGGCTGATACTCGAAGGCACTTTTACTTCCATCCCCGATGTCGCGGGCACCATGAAATGGGGTTGGCTGCCCGTAGGGCCTCTGATCACCCAGAGGTTTGAATCGGCGACGCGCATCGGAAAGGTGGGCTCGCCCGTGCTGGTGGTTCACGGCTCGGAAGACCGCCTGATCCAGCCTGACCTGGGGCGCAAACTCTTCGACGCCGCCAGCGAGCCCAAGCAGTTCGTTCTGGTGGAGGGTGGCTCACATCACAATACCAACGCAGTGGGCCAGCCACAGTACCGCGCTGCCTTGCCGCAGATCTTCGCCAATGGGTGCTTCAGCTCAACGGTTGCTCAACAGCGAAGCTGAACCTGCATTCCAGTTGATGCACTTCGCAGGTCTACACGTCTGGCGCTCAACCCACGCCAGCCGTCAATTCAAGGCGTCTTGACACTCTCCAACGCCGCAGAAATTTCTCGCGCACTGCGTCTGACCTCCGCAGCAAAGCCCGCCTGATCGAACTGCGTCAGTTCGAAGACCAGGCTGACGCCTGCCACGACTTGCCCCTCCCAGAACACTGGGGCGGCAATGCCGATTCGGCCTGGCGCGACTTCTGAATCGGTGCACGCCACGCCAGCCTCCCGGATCGCCTTCATTTGCTCTGAAAAAGCCTTCCAGCCGCCCACCCCCGTGGACTCGCGAATCTCGTGTTCGTGGTTCAGATAGATCTGTTTGAGCGCACGGTCACCCAGATGCGCCAGGATGGCCTTGGACGTCGCCCCCTTGAACATCGGTAGTGCCACCCCGCGCTCATAAGTTGAAGACGGGGGATGGTCACTCCCTTTCTCCTGGTGCACGCACATCACCTGGTCTCGAAACCGCCGGCTGATCAGCACCACCGCATGCTGTGTGGTGCGCGCCAGCAGGGCGAGCATGGGTTCAGACGCCGCTTTCACCAGGGGGTCCCCCTGACGGATAAGCAGGTCATAGCGGATGAAGGCCGGACCGAGCATGTACTCCGAGCGCGCAGACAGCGCCAGAAATCCCAAATTGCTCAGTTCCTTGACGTCCCGATAAGCGGAGCTGATGGACACGCCCATCTCCAGGGCGATGTCCTCCACCGTCCAAAGCGACCTCCGCTCGAATAGCTGAAGGATGTGCAGCGTCCGGTTTCGTGTGCGGATGCTCAAGTTGGCATCCGAATTGCTTAATTTCGCACTATGTTCCATTTGAATATAATTCGCACCCATTGCGAATATGATATCGCTCCAACTTGGTGCAACTTTCGCAAAGGAGACACATTATGAGTTCCGATGGTGCACGGATTCCGGTCGCGCTGCTGACTGGCTTCCTGGGCAGTGGCAAGACCACGTTGCTCAATCGGTGGCTGCGCGAGCCTGCGTTGGCCAATGCGGCGGTGATCGTCAACGAGTTTGGCGATATCGGCATTGATCACAACCTCATCGCCAGCAGCAACGACAACACGATAGAGCTGAGCACGGGATGCCTGTGCTGCACCGTGCAGGGCGATCTGGTGGAGACCCTGCGTGATTTGTTCGACAAGCGCAGCCGCGGCACCGTTCGCGCCTTCGATCGTGTGGTCATCGAGACCACAGGGATGGCCGACCCTGGCCCCGTCCTCCAGGCCCTCATGACCTTTCCGGTGGCCAATGGCTACCGCCTGGCCCAGGTGATCACCACGGTGGACGGCGTCAACGGTGCCACCACGTTAAGCAGGTTTCCGGAGTCTTCCAAGCAAGTGTCCGTCGCCGATCAGCTGGTGATCACCAAGATGGACCTGGCCAACCCAAAGCAAGCGCAGGATCTTCAAGCCCAGTTGGCGCTGCTGAACCCGGGAGCCACGGTGAGCTGGGCCACGGACCTTCAAGTGCCATGCCTGGACGTCCTGACGGAGTTGGACGTCTACGCGGCCGCCACACCAGCGCCGGCCATCCGCCGTTGGCTCAACGCCGAAGCCTATACCGACCCCACGCGCTACCAACCCATCACGCCGGACTCTTCCGGGGGTCATAGCGAAGGCATTGAAACGTTTTCGCTGGTGTATGACGAGCCTCTGGCCTGGCAGGAGCTGGCTGCCTGGCTTGATGCACTGGTGATGGCGCATGGAGATGATCTGCTGCGCGTCAAAGGCATCTTGAACATTGCGGGAGAGTCCCGCCCTATCGTCGTGCACGCTGTGCAGCGCCTGTTCCATCCACCGGCGCCCCTGGCCGAGTGGCCTTACGAAGATCGGCGCTCGCGGCTGGTCTTCATCACCCGAGGGATTGGCCGCGCATTCGTCGAGCACATCTTCGACGTCATCCGTGGCCACGCCGCCCCTTCTTCCCATTCCTCCACTACCGCTCAAAAGGAAAACATCGCATGGACACTTTAATCCGCAACGGACTGATCGTCACACCCCAGGGGCGACGCATGGCCTCGATAGGCATCGAAAACGGTCGCATCGCCGGCATCTACGAGCCTGGTACGGAGCCGAACGCGAAGGAAGTCATCGAGGCAGAGGGCTTGGCCGTCGTGCCCGGGGCCGTGGACATGCACTCACACCACCGGCAGGGGTCCCTGCCAGGGTTTGAGTACAAGGACACGATCTACACCTCCACCATGCAGTGCGCGGCCGGAGGCGTGACCACCAGCGTGGCCATGCCCAACGTGCAGCCACCACCCAACACCCTGGAACTTCTGGAGCGCCAGTACGACATCTACCGCAGTGATGCCATCGTGGACTGGAATTTCAATCCCCCTCCGACCGTGAGCGATGAAATGCCTGCCATGACCGACACGGGCATCGCCGCCTTCAAAATATTCATGGTGGTGGACACTGGCCGCGACTACCCCCACATGCCCGGCATTGGCGTGCATGACCACGGCAAGATCCTTGAGATCATGCAGCGCTGCGCCGAGCTGAACGTCCCGCTGATGGTCCACCCCCATGACCAGGCGCTGATGGATGTGATCGAGCAGAAGTTCTGGGACCGCGGCGAGCGCGATGCGCTGGCCTATGCCAAAGCGTATGCTGCGCATGATGGCGTCATCTGGGAAACGGCCATCGCCACGCTGCTGCGTCTGCAACGCGCCTCCGGTTGCCATCTGCACATTCTGCACACCCAGACCGCTGGCAGCGTTGATCTGATCCGCCAGGCCAAGGCAGCTGGGCAGAAAGTGACTTGCGAAATCAATCCCTGGGCCTTGTTCCTGGGTTGCGAATGGTCTGCCATACAACGCCTGGGCTCGTATGCGCTGTCGTACTGGGTGCCAGAGAAAAACGTCCCGGGCCTGTGGGAGGGCCTGAAAGACGGCACCATTGACATCGTCGCGACCGACCACGCGCCGCACACCCGCGAAGAGAAGGAAATCGGCTGGAAAGACGGCTGGAAGGCCCATACGGGAACACCGTCCACCCAGTTCTACTACAGCATGTTCATGACTGCGGCGTTGGAAGGCAAGATCAGCCTGGAGCGCGTCGTGGAAGCGTGCAGTGCCAAGCCCGCCGAGCTGTTCCGGCTTGAACACAAAGGCGCGCTGAAAGTGGGCGCAGATGCAGACCTGGTGCTGGTGGATCTCGATCTGGAATACGAAGTGCGCGACGAAGAAGTGCTCAGCCTGATTGGCTGGAGCCCCTACGCCGGGCGCAAGCTCAAGGCCAAACCAGTGCGCACAGTGGTGCGCGGGACCACCGTCTACCTGGACGGCAAGGTGATTGGCCAGAAGGGCTTTGGCAAACAAGCCAAAGCGGTTCGCGCCCCGGCTGAAGTGCCAGCCTGAACTCATTCGCACCCTATTCAGGAAGGATTTATCATGAAACGACGTTCCTTTTTGCGAAACTCCCTGTTGTTGCCCACTCTGGGCGGCGCAGGGTTGGTGAGTACTGCCGTACGAGCACAAGCGCAGGCCTGGCCAGAGCGTGCCATCACGCTGGTGGTGCCGTACCCGGCGGGCGGAAACACCGACTTTGTTGCCCGCATGACGGCAGACTATCTTGGCCGGGCCTTGGGCAAGCCGGTGGTAGTGGATAACCGTGCGGGAGCCGGCGGCACGATTGCTGCGGCTCTGGCGGCGAAGATGCCTGCCGACGGCCACTCGCTGTTTCTGGCTTCCATCGCCCAGATTTCGCTGGCGCCATTTCTCTACAAGATTCGTTATGACCCGATCAAGGACTTCCAGCCCATCGCCAACGTAGCCGGCAACCCCCAGGTGCTGGTTGTCCCGATGGCTTCGCCTCACAAGACCTTGAAGCAGTTCGTGGACTACGGCCTGGCCAACAAAGGGGCGCTCTCGATGGCTCACGCGGGCACAGGCTCCATGTCGTTCCTGGCGGGCGCCGCTTTTCTCAAGCGCGCCGGAATCGAGGCCGTCATGGTGCCCTATAAAGGCGGAGCAGCTGCGATAAGCGATACGACCTCTGGACAGACAGATGCCTACACCGCGAACATCTCCGAGATCCTGCCTCATCTGCAGGGCAATCGTCTGCGAATGCTTGCAGTGACAAGCCCTCAGCCTGTGGCCATGCTCCCGGGCGTGCCGACCATTGCGTCCATGTTTCCTGGCTTCCAGACGGAAACGTGGAACGGTCTGCTGGCGCCAGCAGGAATTCCTGCTCCCATCGCGGAGCGCCTCGGGGCCCTGGTGTCCACCATGTTTTCCGACGAGGGGGTGCAAACACGAATGGCCACGGCCGGCCTGATCGCGCAGACGGGCCAGCAAACCTCGAAAGATTTCGGGCGCAGGATTCAGAACGACATCGATCTATGGAGACCCATTATCAAGAGTATCGACGTCAAGCCTGAGTAGTACTGCGGCATCCCCGCAGCGCCCGTGATTCAAGGCTGATCGCCCCCACGTTCCAAATACTTGCGGTTTCGTCAAAAATCCCGCAATCGATATGGACGAAAAAGCACCGTTCGAGGTATTTAAAGACTCTAATAGAGTGTCATAAGAACGTGTTCAAAGAGGGAGACCGCCATGCAAATCGACAGCCTTGCAGCATCTGCATCTTCCGGTGGAGAGGTCATGCCGACCACACCCACCGAGCAGATGATTGCGCTGATCGGGGCGGGGCCTTCGGGGTTGGCCGGTGCACGCAATTTGCAGAAACTGGGAATCCCGTTCCAAGGCTTCGAAGCCTATAGCGATGTCGGGGGACTTTGGAATATTGGCAATCCGCGCTCCACGGTCTATGAGTCTGCGCATCTCATCTCGAGCAAACGCACGACGGAGTTCACGGAATTTCCCATGGCGGACGATGTTGCGGACTACCCCAGCCATCGTGAACTGAACCGTTATTTTGCGAGCTTCGCCGATCATTTCGACCTCCGCCGCCATTTTCGGTTTGGCGTGCGCGTGGAGCGGGTGGAACCCCTGCAACCGGACGATCCGCTGACCCTTTGGCGCGTGAGCATCCGCAACTCGGCGGGCGGACTTGAAAGCGCGGTCTACAAAGGCGTGGTGATTGCCAACGGAACGCTGGCCGAGCCCCATAGGCCTGCGTTTGAGGGGCAGTTCACGGGCGAGCTGCTGCATACCAGCCAGTACAAGAGCGCGGAGCAGTTCAAGGGCAAGCGCGTCCTCATTGTCGGTGCGGGAAATTCCGGCTGCGACATTGCCGTAGACGCTGTGCACTACGCGCAAAGCGTGGACATTTCCGTGCGCCGCGGCTATTACTTCGTGCCCAAATATGTCTTTGGCAAGCCGGCGGACACCCTGGGCGGAAAGAGGCCTTTGCCGCGCTGGCTCAAGCAAAGGCTGGATACCATTGTGCTCAAGTGGTTCACCGGAGACCCCACGCGTTTCGGTTTTCCCAAACCCACCTACCGGATGTACGAGTCTCATCCCATCGTGAACTCGCTGATCCTCTACCACCTGGGCCATGGCGACATCCGCGTCAAAGCGGATATCGCGCACTTTGATGCCCGGACCGTGCACTTCAAGGACGGAACCCGGCAAGACTATGACCTGGTGTTGATGGCCACCGGCTACACGCTGCACTATCCCTTCATCGACCGCACGCACCTGAACTGGCAGGGCATGGCGCCGAAGCTCTACATGAACATCTTTGCCCCACGGTACCGACGCTTGGCCGTACTGGGCATGATCGAGGCGAGCGGTATTGGCTGGCAGGGCCGCTACGAACAGGCTGAGTTGCTGGCCCGCTATTTCAAGGGACTGGATGACCAAACGCCCGCCGCCCAGCGCATGCAGGCCTCTATTGCGGGTCCTGCTCCCGACATGTCAGGCGGTTATAGCTACCTGCAACTGGAACGCATGGCCTACTACGTGCACAAGGATACCTACCGCCATGCCGTGCGGCAGGCCGCCGAGACCCTCAGCTCCTAGTTCAAGGAAACTGCCATGCTTCCTGTGGACGAAATAAGGCTGAACTTCAATCCAGCATCGCTCGCACTGCTCAATGGGGTACTCGCATTTTTGATGTTCGGCGTCGCGCTGGACACCAGGATAGAGGACTTCCGCCGGGTTGCACGCATGCCCTGGGCCATGGCGGTGGGCATTGCGGCGCAGTTCATCGTGCTGCCGGCCTTGACCTTCGTGCTCACGCTGCTGCTGGGAGTGGGGCCCAGCATTGCCTTGGGCATGATCCTGGTGGCGTGTTGTCCGCCCGGCAACATCTCCAATATCCTGACGCACCGGGCCAAGGGCAATGTGGCGCTTTCCGTTTCCATGACCGCCATCTCCAATGCCATTTCCATTGTGGTCATGCCGCTGAACTTCGCGTTCTGGGGGGGCATGCATCCTACGGCTTCGGCATTGCTCAAGACGATTGCGCTCGATCCGCTTGAAATGCTGGGCCATATTCTCATCATCATCGGCTTGCCCTTCATTCTGGGCCTGTGGTGTGCACACCGTTTCCCACACGCCACACAGAAGGTCACCAAGCCTGTGCGCCTCATCAGCTTTCTGGCGCTGATCGCGTTCATCATCGGCGCGATCGCAGGCAACTGGCGCTTTTTTCTTGACTACGTGGGCCTGGTACTGCTGGCCGTAGCGCTGCACGATGCCATTGCGTTTGCCACCGGCTATCTGTGCGCCCGGGTAACAGGCCTGCAGGACTATGAGCGCCGGGCCGTGACCATGGAGGTGGGTATTCGCAACGCTGGGCTGGGGCTGGTCTTGGTTTTCAGCTTTTTTGGCGGCCTGGGAGGCATGGCGGTGGTGGCCGGCGTGTGGGGTTTCTGGGACATCATCGCAGGCTTGGTCCTGGCCACGGCATGGGGCAAGAAAAACCCCAAAGGCACACCCGATCTCGAGCAGCCCATCCAATGAGCTCTATGGAATCAAACACGAACAAGTCAGTTGGATTTGCCGCGCAACGGGTGTTGGTCACCGGGGCAGACGGTTTCCTGGGCCGCAGTGTGGTCAAGGCCCTGAGCCAACGCGCCGACACGGCCACGGTCGCACTTGACGTGCGCCCAGTGCCCGCTGAACGCCAACTAGACCATGTCCAGTACGCTTCAATGGATGTGCGCGACGCTGGCATTGGCGAGGCCATGCGCCAGAACCGTATCGACACCGTGGTGCACCTGGCCTCCATCGTGACCCCTGGCAAGGACAGCAACCGGGCGCTCGAGTATGACGTCGACGTCAACGGCACGCACAATGTGCTGAGCGCATGTATTGCGCAAGGTGTGCAGCACGTGGTGGTGTCTTCCAGCGGCGCTGCCTACGGCTACCATGCCGACAATCCCCCGTGGATCGAGGAACACCATGCGCTGCGTGGCAACCCGGTGTTCGCCTATTCCGATCACAAACGGCTGGTCGAGGAGATGCTGGCAAAGTGGCGCGCGGAACACCCGCAGCTGGCGCAGACCGTGCTGCGCATTGGCACCATCCTGGGTGAGCATGTAGACAATCAGATCACCGCCTTGTTTGAAAAGCCGCGCCTGCTGGCCATTCGCGGCAGCGACAGCCCTTTCGTGTTCATTTGGGACCAGGACGTCACGGGAGCCATACTTCACGCCATCAACGGTGGCGCGCCCGGTTGCTACAACCTGGCGGGAGACGGCGCGCTCACCATCCATGAGATTGCGGCGCGGCTGGGTAAGACCACCCTTGATCTGCCGGCGAGCCTGCTGCGCGGCGCGCTGTTTCTTGGTTCACGCCTGGGTATCAGCAGATACGGACCTGAGCAACTGGACTTCTTGCGCTACCGCCCGGTACTGCTCAACACGGCACTCAAGCGTTGGGGCTATGTGCCCCAGAAGACCAGCGCCGAAGCCTTTGAGGCGTTCGTAGCGGCGCGCGAGGCACAGGGCCGGCCCTTGAGAAGGAAGCTTGGATGAGTGCGTCGGCAGCTTCGCTGTTGATGGTCTGAAGACGGATCTGCGCTCGCCTCACAAGCAGGCCCTTGACGCCAAAACCGTGATGGCTGCGTTTACCTGGCCTTGCTGTCAGGCGGCTACAAGGGCCTTGATCTGTTTGATCAAAGCGCGGGCTCTCCTTGCGCCACTTCCAGAGCCAGGCACAAATCGTCCCAAGCCTTGGCCTTTTCTGGCAAGGCGCGTAGAAGATACGCAGGGTGATAGGTGACGACCACGGGCACGCCTTCGTAATGGTGCACGCGGCCGCGCAAGCGGCCGATGGGTTCGCTGCTCTGAAGCAAGGATTGCACTGCAAAACGGCCCATCGCAAGAATGATCTTCGGACGGACCAGTGCAACCTGGCGGCGCAGATAGGGCTCGCACTGGGCAATCTCTTCAGGCTGAGGGTTGCGGTTGCCGGGGGGCCGGCATTTCAGGACATTGGCTATGTAGACGCTTTCCTTGGCGCCCTTTGCAGTCGTGGCAGGTTTTTCGGAGAGGTCGTCCGCTGGGTTTCCCGCTTTCCGAGACAAATTGATGGCCGCCAGCATGTTATCCAGCAGCTTGCCCGCCTGGCCAACGAACGGCTCGCCCTGGCGGTCTTCGTTCTCTCCTGGCGCTTCGCCCACCACCATCCAGTTGGCATGATGGCTTCCAACGCCGAATACCGTCTGGGTCCGGCCGTCGCACAGTCCGCACGCGCGGCAAGAAGCGACCGTGGCCTCAAGTTCCGGCCAATCCATGCGCTCGACGCCGTCGGGTGAAACCGGCGGACGGGCGGGCGCAGGGGGTGCGGTGACAGGTACCTGGCGAAGCTGCTGCTCGGACGATGTGGCCCGCTCTTGCTGAACGGCTTTGGCAGCCGGCTTTTCATGAGCCAGCAAGGGTGCGGGAGCCTTGGCGGATGAAGACCCGGGTACGGCGGGCACCTGAAGCGTATCTGCCGCCACGGGCGGGAGAGGCGGCGCAGCCTTGGGTGCCCACACGCGTACCCCCATCTCGGCGAGCATGGCGCGTTGGCGATCATCGAGAAGCATCATTTCTTTCCACTCATAGCATGAGGCTCATCACTACCGCGTCCTCACGCGTCCCATTCTCAGCGGGGTAATAGCTCTTGCGCTGGCCGGCACGGACAAAGCCATGGCGCTGATAGACATGCTGCGCCCGCGTATTGCTTACGCGAACTTCCAGCCATAACCAGCGCACGCCCTGCCCCCTCGCCCAGATGCTTAAGCCCTCAAGGAGAACGCGGGCCCATCCCTGGCGCTGGAAGGCCGGAGCTACGGTAATGTTGAGCAGATGAACCTCGTCGACGCCCTTCATGGCTACAAAATAACCCAGAAGCTCATTTGCTGCGAACAGGCACTGTGCCTGGTAGCCCGCATTCAGGGCATCGAGGAAGTTGCCTCGGGTCCACGGATGAAGATAAGCCGCCTGCTCCACCACCAGGACCGTGTCCACTCGTTCGGGCGTCATGGTCTCAAAGGCTGCTTGCTGTGCGCACTCTGGGGAGTCAGCGGAAAAATGGGGAACGGCGCTCATAACAGGAGTAAGACGAATTCAGGCTGTATTTACCGGTTAGCGGCAGCGCGCTCGGCCGTCGTTTGCGCCACTTTATCGCGAATGTATAACGGCAGTGCCTGATCCGCAGAAACACCCTGGCCAGCGGCCAGCAGGGCCGGCGCCAGACTGAGCAGCGCGGGAGCATTCGGAACGACTTCGATGCGGGTCAGGTTCATCAAAGGGGCCGACAGGCGATCACCATAGGCGGCCCAGATATTACCTGCCAGAACCCAGTGCTGGCCTGCGGGCAAAGCCAGTTGCTCCGGTTTGCCCACGCCGATCTCGGTGGCACAAGCCCATGCAGTGCCCTCCCAACAATAGGCGGCACTGTAAACCTCGCCCATCCGCGCGTCGAGCAACGCCAACACACGCGTGGCTCCGCTTTCCATGCGTGCCGCTTCAGCCACAGCCAATAGCGTATCTACCGGCAGCACGGGAACGCCCGTCCCCAGCCCTTGCCTGGCCCCAAAGGCGAGTCCCTGGGCTACCGAGCAGGCCGTGCGCAATCCGGTGAACGAACCGGGACCTCGTCCAAAGACTATGGCGTCCAGATCGCCCGTTCCCAGTCCGGCCTGGGCCAGCAGGTCGAGCACACAAGGAATCAAGGCGGCGGACGACTGAGCCCCGCCGGCTCCAGAATGCACCCATTCGCGATGGCCGTGCCGCACGGCAATGGAAAGCAGCTCCGTGCTGGTGTCAAATGCAAGAAGTTTCATGGCGTCGCGCCCTTGGTCATCACACTCACCGGAGTACCCAGCTCGGGCCCTTTGGCTTTGGAAGAAGCGCGTACTCCGAACAGAATGCCGATAGTGACCAGGGCCAACCCCGCCAGGAGATTCAGGCCCAAAGGCTCACCGAGCAAGAACACTGCGCCCAGGGCGGAAAGACCGGGCACCGAGGCCGTGATCATCGTCGATCGCACGGGGCCGAATTGCTTGACCATGTAGGTGAATGCGATACCGGCCATCACCACGGATCCCCCGCCCTGAAAGACCATATGAAAGATGATCTCGCCCCAGGCCACGGTTGATAAGTGGCTTGTGAGCGCGCCCAGTTGAGTCAACAGCAAAAAGACCGGGACATAAGTGCAAAAAGCGAACGCCGTGATGGCAATGGTGCCCCGAACAGCGTCCAGTTTGAACTGGCGCGCCAGGATGCTGTAGACGCCCCAACACATGGCTGCTGACATGAAAATCAGATCACCCTTCCAGACCTCCCCGCCTTGGAAAGCACGCAGCAAGCTGGCACCTCCCACCAGGAGATCGCCAGCCACAATGCACGCCAGGCCCACCAGGCGCAGCTTGGTAAAACGCTCTCCCAGCAGCAGAAAGGCCAATACGGCGGTCCAAAGTGGCAGGCTGCCCGGCATCAGCACCGAGGCATGGGCCGCCGGTGCATACACAAAGCCTGCATAACAAAGCACCGCGTAAAGCGGTCCCCCGACAAACCCCACCATCAGGGTCTGGCGCCAGGGCAGAGGGGACAGCCCCCACAGTGACGACGATGCTCTGGCTGTTGCATCACGCCGCGTGAGATAAAGCCCCCATGGCAACAGCACCACGGAAGCTCCCAGAATCCGCAGCAACCCAATATCGAACGGTGTCAGTGTGCGCGCCGCCGAGGCGCGCCCAATGATGATGAAGCCGGTCCAGATGGCAACCGTCAGCACGGCCGCCATCACACCGAGCGCTCGGGAAGAAATACGCATGCCCGAATTATCAGTGCTGTGGGTTTTTGGAGTGTGACCACGGTCTCTCCACGCCTTGCTCAAGAATCACGGCATTTGCCGCGTCGAAGTCGCAATACGCCCTAAACTTCCAGCGTGATGCTAAAAAATCTCCGTTTGACCCTCGCTGTCTGTATATGTTCTGCGGCATGGCCCCTGCAGACACTTGCCCAGACCAGCCTACCCCAGGACGGTTTGCCCGAATCCGTGATGCAGGCGCTGACCACCGCAGGCATCCCGGCAAGCAGCGTTTCCATGGTGGTGGCCCCGTTGCCCGCGCCGCCCGGTACGGTCACACACCAGGCTTCACCCTCCGTTGCAAGCGGAGAGCGCAACGCCGCACCAGCGCCGCAAGTGCTGCCACCACCTCGGCTGGCCTGGCAGGCGGATGTGCCCATGAATCCCGCCTCGGTGATGAAATTGGTCACCACCTACGCCGGCCTCGACCTCCTGGGGCCTGGTTATTTCTGGAGAACACGCGTGTTCACAGAGGGCTACATCAAGGATGGCGTACTGAACGGCGACTTACTCATCAAGGGCAGTGGCGATCCCAAGCTGGTACTGGAGCGACTGCAGGATCTGATGCGCGCCATTCAGAGCAAAGGGGTACGCGCCATCCATGGCGACATACTCCTGGACAATAGCGTGTTCCGCTTGCCCGCCCACGATGCAGCGGCCTTCGATGCCGATCCGCTGCGGCCCTATAACGTGGGGCCGGATGGCCTGCTGGTGAATTTCAAGGCCCTGATTTTCAAGTTCACCCCCGAGCCTGGAGGTCGCCGCGTACGCATTGAAAGCGAGCCCCCTATCGCCGGCGTGGAAATCCCCTCCGTAGTGCCTGCCGTCAAGGGCGCGTGTGGCGATTGGCGTACACGCCTGGGCGCACGTTTTGACGACCCTAACCGGATCACCTTTGCGGGCCGCTATCCTGCAAGCTGCGGCGAACAGAGTTGGTCCGTGGCCTATGTCGACCCTGCCAGTTATGCACCCAGAGTGATAGAAGCCATGTGGCGCGCCTCTGGCGGCCAGTTGACCGGCCGGGCGAAGATGCTCGGCCAGCCCGGCGTGGGGCAACCGCTGGTCACCGGCTTTTCATTGCCCCTGACCAGCATCATTGCGGACATCAATAAGTTCTCCAACAACGTGATGGCCCAACAGCTGTTTCTCTCTTTGTCAGTCAGTGGAAACAGTCGCGGCAGCTTTGCAGAATCGCGCAACCTGCTTCAGCGCTGGTGGCGAAACCGCTTCGGCATGCGAACGTCACCCATCGTCGAAAACGGCTCCGGCCTCTCCCGCGCAGAACGCATCACCGCCGGGTCATTGACCGCGCTATTGCAACGAGCGTCCGAAGGCCCTTCAGGCCCGGCATTTGAGCAATCGCTCAGCATCGCGGGCCTGGATGGCACCACCCGCGCCATGGCCAGCAGGAACCCGACTTCGGAGGCAATTGGCAACGCCCGCCTGAAAACCGGCACCTTGCGAGACGTAGCAGCCGTCGCTGGCTATGCGACGGGCCGGTCGGGTCAACGCTATAGCGTCGTGGGGATGATCAACCACGAGAACGCCCCTGCCGGGCGCCCTGCGCTCGACCGACTGGTGGAGTGGGCTGTGAGTGAGATGCCTTGAGATGGTCCTCAGCGCGAAGTGCAGGGTTTAGCACTTCGCCGGGACTGAGATTGCCCTGCTATTTGAAATCGACCCGGTAGATTGCGTGCCCTGATTTCAAATACAGCTCATCTTGGGGACCAATCGCCATCGCGTTCAAATTTGAACACAGTCCCTAGCTGGCGTAGCGATATTGAATCGCAGGTGCATGTACAGAGGCGGCCATCATTCGCTTGCCTTCCGTGTTGATTCACAGAAAGCGCTGGAATGGGACTTGGTGCTGAATCGTTTGGGGACTCACCAAGGCGCGTCCGTCTCTCGGCAATAAGAAAGCCGAGCAGGAGCTCGGCGGTCCCAGCGGGGTCAACGTGAGACACCAAGCTTGGCAACAAGGCTACTGACGCGCCAAGCCCGTAGTTGAGCTGTCAACGCTCTTGGTCGCTCAGTAGAGTCTGTGCACTCCGGACGCGCCGCCTACCCTCACCGGTTGGCCGGACTCGCCCTGCCCCTCCCCTAGCCGGGCGCCCGCGCGCGGGGAAAGGAAAGGGAGAGAGAGTCCAATCCGACGGCCGCGGAGCAGGCCATTCGGGAGTAGCCGCGGAGCGGGCTCTGCCCGGCCGCTGGCTGCGTCCCCCCCGGGGGGAAGGCGCGACAGCGCCTCAGGGGGGGTCAAAGTCACCAGCGCAATTTAATGCGCGTGTAAGCGTTTTCCAGGAAGCTCTCGTTCACGAACAAACGCTGCGCCGCTGGCGTGTAATACAGTTCATCGGCGAACAGGAAGCGGTTGTAATCAGCGCCTGCCAATATGGTGCCGGCAGTGCAGGTAGTTGAGCTCGGCGTGGTGCAAACGGCTCTGGTGACGTCATCGAAAGGATAGTTCGATGGCTTGCCGGCGATCAGGTTGTAGAACAAAGCTGAGTCAAGGAACAGAACCGTAGCGCCTAGATCCGCAATGTTGATAAGCAGTTGACTGTTGAACGCTGTGCACAGGTCTTCGACGCCAGTGGCCAGATTCTTGCCAAGCGCCCAAGGCGACATGCCTAGGTTATAGACACCAGCCACGACCACGTGCGTAGCGCCAGCATTCACCAGGCGCCGGACCTGCGCAGCCTGTGCAACCCCAGCCGCCCTGACCGCTTGTGTCGACGCCTCGGAAATACCCGTGGCATTGACTGTGTTCACGATATCTGCAATGCCACCAGTGACGAGCACGAGGTCATCACTCGCCATGGTGGTGCGCGCCAGCAGAGCGTCGATCTGATCAGACACGCTGGGTGCGTTGGTACCACTGGTGGTGTCTGCCGAAGCGATCATCGCATGGCCCTGCGCATAGCTGAAGCCACCGGCAGAAGCAGCCGTCAACGTCAAGCCATAGAAAGAGGCCAACTGCTGCGTCCAGAGGAGCGTGCCATCGTTGACAGAGTAGACGTAGCCTTTCTGGCCCACATCGGCAAACCCATCGCCCACGGAAAGGAAACGTTTAGGCGTGATGGCTGAGGCAACGGAGCCTGAACCGCACGCGCTCAGCGCTGCCGCCGCGACACCAGCGGAGGCAGCCGTCAAAACAGCTCGGCGTGACCAGAGGGAAGTCATCAATGATCTCCAAAAATATTGGGCATAGTTTAAGGCAACGCGGACAAAGCCCTGCCCTGCCGGACTCCTGGATGGCTAGGCCCCCTGGGAACCGTCCTTGCGGTGCAACTCAATGTGCAAAGTACAAGCTTAGGGCACTTTCGTGCCGAGAGTGTTCCGTTAAGTAAAGTTATTGCAAAAGAAGGGCTAGGCAGATGCTGCAGCGCGTGCCAGTCGGTCCTGAATACCTTCCCACTCAGGCGTATCGGGCGGCGTTTCAATCCAGATCAAGCTGACTCCGTCTTCATCGAAACCACGCAGCACCGCGAATAATTGCTGCGCTGTCGCGGCCGCATCATCGGGCATACGGCGAAGAATGATCCGTGAGGAGGCGCTTTTGAGCTCGGTTCTCGACCATACGGCCAGGTTCCTGGCATCTGATCCCAGCAGATCGAGCGCGGCACGCAATTCACCCGCCGCCATCAAACGCACGCGCGCTGCCGGTGCATAGTGGGCTGCCAGTGTCCCGGGGGCTTGAGGATCAGGGGCCGACAGCTCTTCCTTGGTCAGCACCCGAACGCCTGCAGCCCTGGCAATTTCCTGGCGCGACAGTTGGCCAGGACGCAGCACCACCGGCGCGCCGCGCGTGCAGTCGATGATGGCCGATTCGATACCAATCGTGCACGGACCACCGTCGAGCACCAACAGCGCGGGGCCAAACTCACTGGCGACGTGCGCTGCCGTAGTGGGGCTGACACGGCCGAAGCGGTTGGCACTGGGTGCAGCGACGCCAGAAATGCCCTGCTTGGCAGCGGCTTGGAGCAAAGCGTGCGCGACGGGGTGCGAAGGACAGCGCAGGCCAACACTGTCATGGCCGCCTGCGGCGACCTGCGCCACGCCTTCGCGGCGGGGCAGGATCAGGGTCAGGGGTCCAGGCCAGAAAGCATCAATCAGGCGCTGAGCAAAGCCGGGTACCTCCGAAGCAAACTCCGGCACTGCGCCTGCATCGGCCACATGCACGATCAAAGGATGGTCAGAGGGGCGACCCTTGGTCGTGAAGATCTTGGCAACGGCGTCCGGGTTGGAAGCATCCGCAGCCAGCCCGTACACGGTTTCCGTGGGAAGCCCGATCAGTTCACCGGAGGCCAAGGCTTCGACCGCCGCGTGAATCGATGGCGACAAGGTGCCGTCGAGGATCATGAAAGAGACCCCCGCATTCAGAAGGCTTCCATGCCCAACAACGCTGCTGCTTGCAGCGCACTCGCACGGACATCCGCCGCGCTGGCGCCTGTCATGGTGAGGTGGCCCATCTTCCGGCCATGCCTGGCTTCCAGCTTGCCGTACAAGTGCAAGTGCGCGCCCTCAATGGCGAGCACTTGCTCCCATGGGAGCGTACGCGAATTGCCGGACGCGTCGAACCACAGGTCGCCCAAAAGGTTGAGCATGATGGTGGCGCTGTGCTGCCGAGGAGCAGGTAGAGGCAAGCCCGTCAACGCGCGCACCTGCAATTCGAATTGGGAACAGTCGCAAGCGTCCACGGAATAGTGGCCACTGTTGTGTGGCCGAGGCGCCATTTCGTTCACGACCAGGCTGCCGTCCTGCAAGACAAAAAACTCGACGCACAGCACGCCCACGTACTGAAGATCGTTGGCGATCTGCCGAGTGGCTTGCTGCGCTCTGGAAGCCAGATCTTCGGGTAGGCTTCCCTCATAAACCTCAGTCACGGCGAGGATGCCATTTCGGTGCAGATTGCGCTGCACCGGCAGGCTGGCCACTTGCCCATCACGTCCACGCGCGACGATGACCGAGCATTCCAACGCCAGGGGAAGCAGCTTTTCCAGCACGCAAGTCACGCTGCCTGCCGCGCGCCATGCGGCGGCCAGTTCTTGCCGACTGGAAACACGTGCCTGACCCTTGCCGTCGTAGCCAAGCCGGGCTGTTTTCAAGATGCCGGGCAGCAGGTCCTCAGGGACCTTGGACAGATCTTCCTCGCTATCGATGACTGCGTAGGGAGCGGGCGCCACGCCACTGCTTTGGGCACTGCGCACAAAGTGCGCCTTCTCACGCACCCTGTCCTGCGCAATGGCCACTGCCTCAGCCGCGGGGGCCACTGGTCTTTGCAATGCCAAAGAGGCTAAAGCCTCGGCCGGCACGTTTTCAAATTCCGTGGTGATGGCGTGCGCCGAGGCATGCAATTCGGCCAATGCCGACGGATCATCGTAGTTCGCCACGATCTGACGATGGCTCACCATGCCGGCGGGGCTGGCGGGATCAGGATCCAGCACCACCGTTTCATAGCCCAGGCTCTGCGCGGCATGCACAAACATTCGGCCGAGTTGGCCGCCCCCCAACACGCCCAATAGAGCCGGTCGGCCATTGACGAGGCTTCCTGGCAGCAAGGGAAGGGAAGTGGGCATTTTTGCGGTTTCTTTAAAGGACAAACAATATCGACTGTCGGCCCGGGGGCAGCTTACAGCCGCCCGCCTTGGCCGCGCCAGGAAATTCAGGTGGGCGGCAAACTCATGGCCCGGGCATGCGCGGTCTGCTCGGCGCGGAAGGCTTCAAGGCGCTGCAGCAGCCCTGCATCCGATCCCGCCAGCATGGCCACCGCGAAAAGCGCCGCATTGGCCGCGCCCGCGGTGCCGATTGCAAAGGTAGCGACCGGAACACCCTTGGGCATCTGCACAATGGAATGCAAGGAATCGACACCTTGCAGGTGGCGGGAGGCCACAGGCACCCCCAACACCGGAACCGTTGTCTTGGCAGCGAGCATGCCTGGAAGGTGGGCTGCCCCACCTGCGCCGGCGATGATGGCTTTGAGGCCTTGACCCTGCGCAGCCTCCGCGTACGCGAACATATCGTCCGGCATGCGGTGAGCCGACAAGACCCGGGCTTCATGCGGAATATCGAACTGTTGGAGAATCTGTACGGCGTGTTGCATGGTGTCCCAGTCGCTGCTGGAACCCATCACTACCCCTACGAGCACTTGTTTGGTCATGCCTCTGGCCTTGTCATTTCAAGTGACCGATTTTACGGTTGCCGATGAAGAGATAATGTTCCCATGATTGATGTAACTGTCCAGAACTTTGAAGCCGAGGTGATCAGCGCCTCGATGACCATCCCTGTGCTGGTCGATTTCTGGGCCCCCTGGTGTGGCCCTTGCAAGACCCTGGGCCCCATCCTGGAACAGCTGGAAGTGGAGTACGCAGGCCGCTTCAAGCTGGTCAAGATCGACTCCGACCAGGAACAGCAAATCGCGGCCGCATTTGGCATTCGCAGCATTCCTACCTGCATTCTGCTGAAAAACGGCCAGCCTGTAGACGGCTTCGCTGGCGCCCTGCCACCCGCCCAGTTGCGCGCTTTTCTGGATAAACATCTTCCCAGCGAAGGTGCCGTGGCTGCCGAGGAAGAAATCAATGAGGCCGAAGCCCTGCTGGAAGCAGGAGATACAGAAGCGGCCCTGGCCAAGCTGGCTGATGCGCTCGCAGCCGACCCTGGCAACGACGACGCCCGTGCTGACTATGCACGCCTGCTGATTGCCACAGGCGGTCTGGAAGAAGCCGCTGCCACGCTGGAAGTCGCCCTCAAACGCGAACCCCGCCCCTTGCGTTTTGACGCTCTGAATCGGTGGCTGATGGCCCTTCAATTTGTTCATGCCGACCCGCGCGGTGAATGGCCATTGCCACAGTTTGACGAAGCCATCGCCCAGAACAAGCGAGATTTCGATATGCGCTTTGCGAAAGCGCAAATCCTGATGGCCGAAGGTGAATGGACGCAGGCTATGGATGAGTTGCTCGAAATCATCATGCGCGACCGCAAGTGGAGTGACGATGCGGCCCGCAAGACTTACGTGGCGATTCTGGAACTGCTGACACCACCCCCACCCAAAGGCGGGGCGCAAGCGGACGGCAAGAGCGCCGGTGGCATCGAACTTACAGGCAAATCAGCCAAGGCAGGCGCCGACCCACAAGCTGAATTGCTTTCCAGCTACAGGCGCAAACTGAGCATGGCGCTCAACTGAGGGCGCGTTAGCCTTACTGCGTGCAAGAAGGCTTTGCCGAGCTTGTGCAGGCAAAGTCAAGCGACTTCACTACCTCTTGATCACCTGCTTACGCATGTTGAGGTAGATGCCCAGGTAGTATGCAGACCCTGTTTTGAGATACTGCCCTTTGAGTGCGTCCATCACAAGGAAATGATTGAAAACCTGGCCTGTGCCATAGATCGATGCTTTGGCCTGGTCTACAGCAATCTCCGCATTCAATTTCTCCAACTCCAGGGCTAGCGACACCACACGCTCCATGATGAAAATTTTCATCTGATAGCTTTGCTTTCCCCTGTGCAAGGTACCAGCATTCAGTTTTTCAGAGAGCGGTCCGTCCCGCGCCTCACAATTCTGGAAAAGCTGGTCGGCAAGCACCCTCCATTTTTTCCAGAAGCGGTACTTGGCAACAAAATAGTTGCTGAATATGGTTCTGGTCTGATCCTGTACGAGCTGACGCAGGTCGATCCTGATTCCGACCTGGTCGAAGTATTCCTGGCTAACTTTCAAAAAACCCGCATGTACAGCGTCGCCTTGGTAAAAACTGTTGGGATACAGTGCGCTCTCGTGCAGAAAGGGCGAGAAGCTGATGACCTCAGACTTCGAATTGCTCACCCGTTCAATGACCTCCGACCCCGCCATGCGGGTTTTTTCCTGGAACCTGGGCGAAAAAAAACCAAGGTACTCTTCGTCATCGAATGTGCTGTGCAACAGGGTTTTTCGAATCGGCCAATATTCGAACCAGTCCGGTCGCTCTGAACCCGAATTATCCAGGGCAATGAACGCCGGATCGAGCTGCTGCCTCGTAACGTCGTCGTAGAAGATCTGGAATATTTTCATAAGGACGGGGTCGTCGCCAATGCCAATTTCAGATATTCCTGTACAGAAACTTCCTCCGCACGCCGCTGCTCGTCGAACTCGCCCGAAAAGCCATGCTCGGTCAGCCACCGTCCCAGGGTATGACGCAGGATCTTACGCCGCTGGCTGAACGCCACTTGTACCAGTTCTGAGAGATGGTCCGCATTGAGGGGTGCAAAATCGGTACGGGGCAGCATACGTACCACGGCACTGTCCACGCGAGGAGGTGGATCAAACGCCTCCGGCGGCACATGCAGAACATTTTCCATCGCATAGCGCCACTGAAGCATCACGGACAGGCGGCCATAGTCCGAGGTGGAAGGTTGGGCCACCATGCGGTCAATGACTTCCTTTTGCAGCATGAAATGCTGGTCTTCGATGCGTTCGGCAAACGGCATCAGATGAAAAAGGATGGGGCTGGAAATGTTGTAGGGCAGGTTTCCGGCCACCCTTATCTTGGCGCTTCCCAAACTATCCGCGACTTGGGAGAAATTCACTTTCAACACATCCGACTCGATGACATCTAGCATCGGATGTGTGCGCAACTTGACCGCCAGATCGCGGTCCAGCTCTATGACCGTGAGCCTGCCCAGGCGCTCCGCCAATGGCTGTGTCAGTGCGGCCAGCCCGGGCCCGATCTCAACCATGGGTTGAGCGGGTTTGGGATCGATGGCGCGCACGATGGCATCAATGATCGCCGAGTCGGTCAAAAAGTGTTGGCCGAAGCGCTTGCGGGGAATATGTTTCATGGTGCTGGTCACGAAGAGGGCGGCGTCCTGAGGGCGCCGGGGCCTTGCAAGATCATCCAGAGGTATTGGAGGAACAGCACTGGCTCCCTTGCGCGACGCTCTGCACTCTGCGCTCAGGGGATGCCATCTACTCAGCGCGGGGGTTCGCGGTACTCTACGTAGGCCCGGGTGCGTACTTCGCTGGCCCAGGTCTCAAAGGCTTCCTGCGCTTTGCGCTCGCGCAGCATGTTGCGTGCTAGCTGGCGCTGTTCAGCGGGCGTCAATGATTGTTCTCTACGTCCGTCCACCTTGATCAGGTGGACGCCAAACCGGGACACCAATGGATCGCTGATTTGCCCGTTATCCAGGTTGTTCATCGTCTGCTCGAATTCCGGCACAAACTGGCCTGGACTGGACCACCCCAGATCGCCCCCCTCTTTGGCGCTCGCATCTTGCGAGTATTCACGTGCCAACGCCTCGAAAGTGCTTTGGCCGGACTGAATACGGCGTTTGAAATCTGCAAGCCTGTCGATCGCGACCCGTTCGCTTTGGGAAGGTCCCACACGAAGCAGGATGTGGCTCGCATGGGTCTGCGGAATCTTCACATCGGGCAATTCACCGCCCTGTTTGCGTTCGAGCAGCTTGAGAATGTGCCAGCCTGCGTCTGATTTGACTGGCGCACCGACTTCGCCTATCTTCAACCGGCGGGTACTTTGCACGAACAATTCTGGATAGCGATCAGCTGGGCGCAAGCCTAGCACGCCGCCATCTTGCCCTCGGTTGTTGGCATCGGAAAACTCTTGCGCCAACTTGGCGAAATCTTCGCCAGCCCGGGCGCGCCTGCCCACTTCCTGCGCCCGAGTCTCCAGACGAGCACGTTCTTCTGCAGAAGCGCCCTCGGGCACAGACACAAGAATCATGGCCAGGTTGATTTCCTGATCGCCTGGCTTGGCACCCGTCCTTTCACGAATGAAGGCGTCCACGTCGGGGTCGGTAATTTTCAGTTTGGGCTCGATTTCGCGTTCGCGCAGCCGCGCCAGCAATACCTGGTTGCGCACGTCTTCACGGAAGTCCTTCAGGTTAAGGCCTTCTTGCTGCACACGCTGATGAAGCTGCTCTATGCTTGTCAATTGGTTCTGACGCGCAATGGTCAACTCGGCTTGCACAAGCGAGGCTTCGTCTACCTTCAAGCCCGACTCCCTGGCGTACTGCAGCTGCGCACGTTCAGAAATCAGCCGCTCCAGCATTTCCCGGCGCAACTCGCCCTCAGGAAGAGGACGCATATTGCGTTCGGCCATTTGCTTTTCAGCACGTGCCATGCGCACACGCACCTCGCTGTTGGTGACTGGCTCGGTGTTGACGATGGCCACAATGTAGTCAGCCTCTACCTGGCGAGCCGCCGAAGGGGAGGCTGGCCGTGTGGTCTGCCCAGCAGCAGGGGCCGGCATGGAAAATGACGGTTTGCTGGGAGTCGGTGGTACAGGTGCAGCAGGTACCGCTGGCGCAGGAGCCGGCGCAGGAGCAGCCTTCCTGGCTGGCGCCTTCGAAGGCTGCTGCTTTTTCTGGGTGGCGGCTGGCTTGCGCGAACTCGCGGGCTTCTTGGCAGCCGGCGCAGCGGACGCTGCCTTGGCGGGGGCGGTCTGGCTATGGACAGGGGAAGACAACAACGCGCACAGCGCTGCAGCCGCTGCAAGAGCGCCAGCCCGGGAACTGTTGGAAAGCTTAGTCATATTGCGTAAACCGGCTGGGTGAAGTGATTTCTTCGCGCAGATATTGATAGCGCGGAATGTTGTTGTGCAAAGTGCGCAAAGGATTGCTGCCAACGCGTGAGAACCCGACAAACTCCAGCTGGAACATGATCCGCTTGGTGGACGAGGAAATACTGCTTTGCAGTTTTTCCACCACCACTCGGCCAATCCAGCATCCGGCATCGTATTCGATGCCGAGCACGCCGTCGACCAGTGCACGGTCCGGTATGCTGTAGTTCAGCCTGCCAACGCTGTACCAGCGTCCCGCGCCCTGACCTTGGCCACGGCCAAGATTCTGGCCGCGGTCGCCCCATAGATCGTTCAGTGGCCACTGCCAGCCGAGGTCAAGTTGCTGAGAACCCAGGTCGCGTTCGCGCCGATAGGCCAGACTGACCGTACGGTAGTCCCCTGGGGAGTAGCGTACGCCGAGCGTGGTGCGAGTGGAGTTGCCAGCTTTAATGTTGTACTGCGCTACAGAGTCGAACGCCCAGGTCGGGCTCCAGTTGATCGACGCTCCCAGCATGACGTCCGAAAGCCCCTTGTCCGCCGGTGTCCGGCCAGGCAGGGTCACTTGTTGGGGCACGAAACGATAGCGCTGCGCGATACCCAGTCGGACCACCTCTGCACCGGTGTCTGGATCAAGCAAGCGGCTGGTCAACCCAAAGGTGACCAGATTGTTGTCGACGATCCGGTCATGGCCGGCAAAGGCATTTTCTGACCAGATGGTCGCGAAGTTGAAGTCATAGGCGCCCGCGTCATAGTTGGGCAGAATGTTCTGGTTGCGGTACGGCGTGTAGACGTACTTCAGCCGCGGCTCCAGCGTCTGCAGGAAGCCGCGTCCAAAATAACGGGCATTGCGCTCGAACACAAGCCCACCATCCAGGCTGGCGGTGGGAACCAGGCGGTTATGGGAAGTTTGGCCGCCGGCCAGCGCACGGTCGAACTGGTAGCTACTGGCGTGCAGCTGCATCTTGGGCGTCACGAAACCCCAAGGACGCAGCCAGGGCCTGGAAATTTCACCAAACACCACTCCGCGGTCCGCATTGGGCTGGTTGGTCAGGGCCGAGTCGGCCCGGAAGCGAGTGAAGTCCCCTTCCATCCGGTAGTCAAAGCCACCGTTGGCGTTGTTACGGCCCCAGCGGCCGGTAATTTGTGGCAATCGGTCGTAAGGAGGCACGATGGGGGAAGTGACGTCCTGCAGGGTTTGCCATTTCAGCACCCTTGCAGTCATCGAAAAATCACCTCGAGCCCAGTTCACCGCGGCATCATTGCTGAGCAAGCGGGTCGTCAGCGAAAGACCGCTGCGGCTGAAATCCCGCCAATAGTTGTCATCGCTCACACGATTGAGGTTCAGGCCAAAACCCAGTTGACCAATGGCGTCAATGCCGGTGTTAATGGTGCCGTCGTGACGACCAAAAAAGCCCCAGCGCGACTCGCCGCGCAGCTTGTCGTTGGGCATGTAGTTGGCATTGATGCGCCCGTTATAGTCGTTCTCCAGGTACCGGAATTCCCCGGCCAGATCCACGCCGCGGCGGAGCATGGCGGTGGGAATCAGGGTGGCATCCCGATTGGGTGCGATGTTCCAGTAGTAGGGCACCGAAAGAATCAAGCCTGAAGTGCTGTCCAGGCCTATGGCCGGGGGCAGCCAACCTGATTTGCGACGATCACTCAGCGGAAAGCTCATGGACGGAAGCGGCACCGGGACGCCCTTGAATTCGAGCACCGCACCTTCTGCCTCGCCCACCTGCTCTTCCTGATCCACACGCATCTGCGACGCGCGAAGCAGCCACGCGGGCATCCAGTCTGGGCCATCCCTGCGGCATGTGGTGTAGGTGGCGTTTCGGATAACGGCGCGATCCTCGTCCAGAAAATCTATGCGTTCAGCCTGGCCTTGCGCGCCATTGGAAAGAAACTCATAGGTCGGTTGCTGTATGGAACCTTCAAATGCATCGACCTGCAATTCACCTTCTGTGCCCGTGTAACGATTGCCTGCCGAATTGACCTGCACATTGCCCTTGATGGTGGCCCTGTCAGTGCCCTGGTCATAGGTGATACGGTCGCCCTTGACCGTCATGCCGGGTCGTCGCAGCTCTGCGTCGCCCTCAATCACCGTCTCGAGTTCTGTGCGCCCCGTCATCCTTTCGCCTCGCATCAAAGTGGGCGCTTGCGGCGTCTCAGGCAGTTGCTCTTCCAGGACCTGAGAATCCCGCAAAGGCAGCGGCTGGCCGGGCTGGGCCCACACAGGACCTCCCAGTAAAGCCAGCACCGCTAGATGAAGTGCACGTGGACGCACGACGACGTGCTGTTTCAAAGACCGTGGCATGAGCGGCTAGGTGGTCGACGGTAAAAATTGGAACGCATCCAGCACAATGGAACGCTTGCGAACGAAACTACCAGCGCAGGATAGCCCCGGGCACGGCAAGATTTGTAGAATTGATTATCCATGAACGATTCAACTGCATTTTCTGCTCCACCCGAGCCTTCAGTTACAAACGCGGCCGCAGACGGCCGGCCGCCTGCGAAAGCCTCGCAGTTGTGGGTAGACCCGGAAAGAGAGCGAGCGTTCAATACTTGGCTCGCCGGCATTGCGCCCACCCACCAGCTCATTGCACATACTCTACGTGAAGCGTCGGCTGATGCCGGTTTCCGGCGGTATCTGCGAATCGACACTCAGGATGGTACGAGCCGCATCATTATGGACGCCCCTCCGGCTCTGGAGAACTGTGAGCCCTTCGTCAGGATCGCGGCACTGACCAAAAAGGCAGGCCTGCGCAGCCCGGAAGTGCTGGATTGGAACCAGGCTGATGGGTTCATACTCCTGTCTGATCTGGGTAACAAGACTTTGTTGGAAACACTGGAGCGGCCTGATCCCCAGATTGCACGTGACTTCTACGTGCAAGCCGTTGATGCCTTGATCTCATGGCAATTGGCCTCCCAGCCCGGCGTGCTGCCCGAGTATGACGAGCCGGTTTTGCGAGAAGAACTGGAGTCCTTTCCCGATTGGTACATCTCGCGCCATCGCAACCTGACGCTGAGCCCCGCGCAAAAAGCAGTGCTGGATACCACGTTTGACCTTATTGTTGCTAACAATCTGGCAGCGCCAAAGGTCTACGTGCATCGCGACTTCATGCCTCGCAATCTGATGCCTTCCGCCTCTGGTGAACCCATCGGAGTATTGGACTTTCAAGACGCACTGTACGGCCCCATCACGTATGACATCGCCAGCTTGATGCGCGATGCCTTTCTGAGCTGGGACGAGGAGTTTGTGCTCGACATCACTGTGCGATATTGGGAACGCGCCAGGAAAGTTGGCCTGATGGATTTTGAAGACTGGTCCAGCAACTTCGGTAGTTTCTGGCGCTCTGTCGAGTGGATGGGACTGCAACGCCACATCAAGGTTGCAGGACGATTTGCCCGCCTGAGCCTGCGGGATTCCAAGCCAAAGTACCTTGCGGACGCACCTCGTTTCATATCCTACATTCGACATACGGCAGGCAGATACCGCGAATTGACGCCTTTGCTTCGCTTGGTGGATGACATCGAAGGGTCCTCCCAGGCCAGCGGTTGGGCGTTTGGACGTGTGTAAGGGCAAGAGCCACTCCTAGGACGGCGTTGGCCTCCTAGTCGTTTAGGCCTTCCATCTCTCCGGCTGTAAGGGACCTGCCGTGCCCACGCACGGCTGCAGGGCCATCTGCTGTGCTCGGTTCCAGATCCGGCGCGAACGTTATGTACTGGCCAGGTGGCCTTTAGTCACAGCAAAGCCACATTCCCGATTGAAAATAATTACTTTATATAATTATTTTTGATTAGCATCTGCGTGCCTGATGGTGTGCCAGGAGTTGTATGAGCACATGTTCCGAACAATCTTCTCAATCGGTCTCAAGGTCGGGCGCTCCCGTGATTGGCGCACTGATGTTCGAGAATTTCGCATGCACGTTGGCGGTCATGTCGTTCGTCGGATTGCTGGGGCCTGTCGCCCAGGGACTTGGTCTTGCTCCTTGGCAGGTTGGCCTTGCCGCCACCATTGGTGGGTTAACCTGGGTGGTCCTTGCGCGGCCCTGGGGCGCCGCCAGCGATAGATTGGGGCGTCGGCCCATCCTGTTGCAAGGACTCGCTGGCTTCGCGCTCTCCCATTTTTTGATGTGCCTGTTTGTCGTGCTGGCACTGAAGTATTCGCTGCCCGTTTGGGCGTCGTTTCTCGGACTACTGATCCTGCGCGGCGCCGCCGGGGCCTTTTACGCGGCAGTTCCGACCACCGGGGCCGCACTCATCGCTGATTTGGTGCCTCCAATGAACCGGGCCGGGACGCTGGGAAAACTGGGGGCAGCTGGAGCCGTCGGGATGGTTCTAGGCCCCGGTCTTGCGGGGATATTGGCGTCCTACAGCTTGACCCTGCCCCTGATGATCACCACGGTACTTCCGCTTCTGTCGCTCGCAGTTCTGTGGCGCTGGCTGCCCAGCGCAGCGCCGTCGTCCGACTCGAATACCACACCACTGAAAATGACAGACCAGCGATTGCGTGGCCCGATGACAGTGGCGTTCATCGCGATTTTCAGTCTGACGGTGTCGCAGATCGTGGCAGGTTTTTTCGCGCTCGACCGGTTAGGCCTGGACCCCGCCTCGGGAGCGAAAACAGCCGGCGTCTCATTGACCTTGTCCGGGTTGGCGATGATTCTCGCTCAGATGTCGGTGCGCAGACTGGGCTGGTCGTCTATGCGATTGATTGCTCTCGGGGGCTTGCTTGCAGCAGGGGGATTTCTTTCTGTGCTGCTTGCCGATACGGCTATAGCCTTGTGGGCAGGCTATTTTGTTGCGGCGTTGGGCCTGGGATGGATGTTGCCTGCCGCGGCAGCCCAGGCAGCGAACGCCGTCAGCCCGGTTGAGCAAGGATCCGCTGCAGGCACGATAGGCGCAGCTTCGGGACTCGCCATCATGGCAGCACCCTTTATTGGTACCGTGGCCTACGACATCGACCCTCGCGCGCCTTATGCGCTGATTGCCGCCCTGCTTTGCACAGGGATTTGGCTTGGCCGTTCCAGATCGTAAAGGCTGGAGAGGACGGATAAGAAGGCAAGTTTTGCATCTGCCCTTGATGAGGACTATTGCAAGGCGCCCCCCATCATTCTCCCCGTTGTTGTGCATATCCGCGAAGGAATATGGACCTGGCGATCCGGAAATGCTCAGTAGAAGCTCGTCGAAAGTCTTCAATGCACCAGAACTGTCCTCTTGCATACAGGGGTGCCTGAATATCTACGCTTGTAATGCCGATCATCCACGCGGACTTTGTACTTAATGACGTTAATAGGTCAGAGATAGCAGTGGCGATCCTTCGGCTTTCCGAGCAATCACGACGGGATGCGGGACCGCACAATTGCACGGGGATGATGGCAAGCTTACGTATATCTACGTAGAAACTTTCATGTTCAAGATGCTGCCCACGCAATCGATGGCCATGAGCATCTATTCAGTGCCAACCAAGCTTAATCGTTAAACGGCGAAGGCGCGTGATTTAGACAATCGAATTGACCAACTCCGCACCTTTGAGTAAGTAAACGTCATAACGGACTGATGGGAACGGCATGTTCGTGACATATTTTTTACTCAGATTCTTACCAATCGTTGTATGTGAGTACTTACGTAGTATGCATGGAACTTTTGGGGTGAAAGTCCGGTTCTGGCACGAAATCTGCTGAACTTTGGTTCTCGTTGTGAGACGATTTTTCATCATTTTGTAGTGAGTTGGACATACCATGTCCACACCATCATGTAAAACTGTGCTTTCAAAAACCATTGACAAGCAAATGATGTTTCAGGATCTTGCAGCGCTTTGTAGTGCTTTTATTAGAGAATGAATCAATTATTTACATGAATAAAAGTAATGGCAATGCGTCCTCTTGTGAGGACATTTCATGAAAAACTCATCAACCTTTTCCTACCGGGAAGAAACTAGTTCGATTGAATGGATTTGCTACCCACGAGCCGTTCTACGTCCGTTTTCTTGAAATCAAAGTTTCTGGCGTTGAATTCAGCTTCTTCTTTTAAACCGTTTTATTCTTTGAGCATTTAACTATATACATTGAATTCTATTAAATTCAGCCAATTTGAGGTTTAAATGGGCAAAATACTTAAGAGGTTTGATCGCATTTGCATTCGCGAATGGAGTATTTCGGATTCCATACAATATTCAGGTATTGTCGGGGATCCATCGGTTATGAAATATATCGGAAATGGTTCGACGCGTGGGATTGAAATTGCCGAGAAAGAGATTCTTGGATTTCAGGCAGAAAACGCACGAGAAGGCTGGTCACGGTGGGCAGTAAGCCTGGATGACAACGGACCCCTGATAGGCTATGCCGGCTTCTCACGCAAGTTCTATGGAATCGATTTCGGAATGAGATTCGCGAGGCCCTATTGGGGTCATCCGGCGACCTACATTTCATGCTGCCTTGCGCTGGAGCATGGCTTCGAGGAAGCAGGGCTTTCGGAGATCTGCACGATGACCCATCCTGACCATACCCGCGGATTGGCGTTCATGAAGAAATTGTTCAGCATGAAGCCCATAGACGAAGAGAACGAGTTGGGGAGGTTTCAGATGTATGTCGTCTCGAGGCAGCAATACCTCAAGAGTGAGATGAACAAGAACCGAAAGCGTATGCAGGAAGTGCTGGAGATTCCAGAGGTCCTCTTTGACGCTTCACCACGCCTGCAGCTTGCTGCGTAGCGCCCCAGCCCGCTTCTGTTCCGTCAACGTTGTTTGGTGACTTCAATGAAAAATTGCGATCCTCCCGCAAATCCCCTGGCGTCGGTTGCAGGCTTATGCGACATCGAAACATGGCGAAATAGATCCTGGTACTGGTACGCCTACTTGCCTTTTGGAGTCTTGCTCCTGGCGCTGCGACTCGCTGTCATATTCATTTTTTACGGCCTTTCATTCATTACTCCTGCTCGTGTCGCGCCGTCTCTCTACAAGCTGGAGCTTAAATTACTGGGCTTGAAGATAGAGGCGAATGGTTCGCGCGAGTGGATAGCAAAATACACCGATGGTTGCGTCGTCGCGGCCAATCACATTTCTCACCTAGACGCCCTGGTCACACTTTCGCTGCCCAACGTGACTGCGTTGTTCGGGCATCCGTTCAGCTCCATGCATACGTTCATCCGGATCCTCTATGTGTCCGCCTTGGAGCTTTCGCAAGCTGGCCAGTGGCATGTGCCGGACAGAAGGGCATTGGTTACACGCATACAGCAATGGAGGAGCAATCCATCGGGAACAACGCTCTATACGACGCCTGAGATGACGCTTAGCAATCAACGGGGCCTGTTCAAGTTCAACTCCGCTTTTTTGTCGTTTGACCTTCCGGTTATCCCGATGGCGCTAAGGGTTGAGAGCCACTTTGGTCTTAATTTGAACCCCATCAATTCGTCGGGCATATCCAATATATTGAGGATGCTGATGATGCCCCGGACGGTGTTTCAGTTCACGTATCTGGAGAAAACAGAAAGAGCGCAAGGGGAGTCGAAGGATGAGTTCGCCCGTCGGGTTCAAACCACGATCGCGAACAAGCTCCGCGTACCTGCCACCGAGTGGACCGTTGCCGATAAGCACGCCTACAGGAAGCAACTAGCAGAAGCACAAGTTGGTTAGGATCACCATGAGCGTACAAACCCAGCCAACAACCCCAGTCGCCAATGTAATTTTTGACTTTGACTTGACTGTCTTTCCTCAAGAAAGCACCCTTGGCCTGGCCCTGTTTGCAATCGACGGTGATGAACAGTTGACTCGCTTTGTCAGGAGCTTTGGCCAGAAAACGACTTCCTTGCGCGGCAGGTTGAGCCACTTATCCAACTACCTGAAACTGGTTGCAAAGATAAACCGGCGCAACGTGCGGGACTTCATCGATGTCTCAAGGCGAAAGATAGACCCCTGCTTCCCTGAATTGTTTGCGGATCTTCGCTCCAAGAACGTGCGCGTGTACTTCATTTCAAGCGGCTATTCGGAGGTGATATCTCCTTTGCTTGGGGATCTCGGCATTCCTGGTGAGGACATCCGTTCGAACAGCTTCTTTTGGTTCAATGGACACGCGGTTTGTCCCAAGCCCTCAGTGCTCCATCAACCTATGGGGAAGGTAGATATCGTCAGGCGTTGGAGGACTTCCGGTCATCTTAAAGGGCCTATCGTCATGGTCGGGGACGGGCAGGCTGATCGCAATGTTTACGCGTCGGGCCTGGTGGAGGGGTATGTCCAGGCTAGCTATTACTTGAAAGACTGCGGTTTCAAGACGGACGGTAATTTTCATGTCTCTCACGAGCTTTCCTCATTGAAGACTGACTTGTTCGGGTTGCTTGAGAAGGTGCAGGCTTCTTGAGGGACCTGGGTCGGTCGAATTTTTTAGCGCTCACTCGTTCTTGCCGAGCTGTGTGCCGGTTATGGGGGCCTCCTAGCTAAGGGTCCCTTCTGCCGGGCGGCTCGGCCGGCCGCTCCTGCATCCGGGCGGGGCACACCTCCCCGATCAACTAGGCAGGGTGCATCATCGGGGATTGTTCCTTTGAGTGTCACCCATGTGTTGGTACGCTTTTGCAGGGGTCGGGGGACAAGGTCGCTAGATAGTCTTCCGGGTCTGTGGGGGTAGCGACCGCTCGGAGACTGTTATCACTCTTTTGTGTGGATCGGCAGCCGTTGTCTCGCGTCGTTAGGCTAGCTCTCACTGGTTGCCGGGCCCTCACCGGTTGGCCGGCCTCGCCCCGCTCTCTCCCGCCTGCGGGAGAGGGAGTAAGTCGGGTGCTTGGCTACACGCTTTTATTTTTTCCGGGCCTGTGGGCTTTCGACCGTCCGAA
>NZ_JBEPSH010000007.1:0-483218 GCF_040548795.1 Ottowia thiooxydans
TCGCCCTGAGGATGGATACGCGAAGGCAGGCGCAGGCCGTAGTGATCTACGGTCAAGGCTGGCGACAAAGTAGACGCCGCAGGGCGAGCCAGCCCGAAGGGTTGCCAGGTCAGGGGGCGCCATGCGTTGTTGTGGCTCGCTTGTGTACAGTAGTACACGGCGCTCGCCACGCCTAGCCTGGCCCCCCCTGGCTTGGCAACGCGTGGGCGGTTTAATTGATGACACGCCCTAGTTCCGCGTCCAAATGGCCGCAAAAAAACCGTCGGTGGCGTGCCGATGAGGCCATAAACGAAGATATTGGCCATCCGGAGTGCAAAGACCATCAGCCTGAGGTACGCGCAAGTCGCCGAGTACCTGCGAGACGGGCACGGGCGAGAACCCGCGGTGGGCTGCGCCAAACGCTTTGGCCACGGCTTCGTTTTCTTCTTCAAGAAGGCTGCAGGTGGCATAAACCAGTCGGCCACCAGGCTTGAGAAGGCGCGCGGCGGCGGTAAGTATGGCCTGCTGGCGCTGCTGCAGGGCCTGTACTTCAGCCAGGGAGGTGCGCCATTTCAGGTCCGGGCTTCGACGCAAGGTACCTAGCCCTGAGCAAGGGGCATCGACCAGCACACGGTCGAGCTTGCCAGCCAGGCGTGTGACACGTTCGTCAGTCTCGTGCGCGATGGCACTTGGGTAGACGATGTCCAGGCCACTCTTGGCCAAGCGGGGCTGCAGGGCCTGCAAGCGATGGGCAGAAGTATCAAATGCGTACAGTCGTCCGGTGTTGCGCATGGCGACGCCGATGGCCAATGTCTTGCCCCCGGCACCCGCACAAAAATCGCCCACCAATTCCCCGCGCCGTGCGTCGAGCAGCAGAGCCAGAAGTTGAGAGCCTTCATCCTGCACTTCTATGGCACCGCTTTGGAAGGCATTCAAACGCGTGAGCGAGGGTTTGCCTTGCAAGCGCAGTCCCCAAGGCGAATACGGGGTCAATTCGCATTCGACGGCGTCTTTAACCAGTTCCGCCATCACCTTGGGCCGCTTGTCCTTGAGCAGGTTGACGCGCAGATCCAGTGGCGCAGAAGTCAGCAGGGCATCAGCCAATGGTGAAAATTCTTCTCCGACCTGAGCTTGAAGGCGCTCAGCCAACCAGTCGGGCAAGTTGTGACGGCACTCTGCAGGCCAATCAGCCAGGGGCGCCTGCGCGGCAAGGCGGGAACGGGACAACCAGTCCGCTTCATCAGCTTCCAGGGCAGAAGCCCATCGGCTGTCATCTGGCTCGTGCAGGGCGAGCGCCAGCAATGCGAGACGGCGCTCGCGCGGGCCTTTGCCACTTTTGGCCAGATGCTCAAACCAGCGTTTGCGCCGCAGCACTGCATAAGCGGCATCCGCCACGACCGCACGCTCTCGCGGGCCCAGTGCCCGCTGCTCACGGAAGAAGCGCTGCACCACGGCGTCAAATGGATGCTCGAACGTCAGCGCCAATCGCAACAGTTCGGAGGTCGTAGAAAGAAGAGCCTTGGGAGACATGCGGTATTTAATTATTTTTCATTATTTGATATTTATACTCATAAAAATATCAAATTTTATTAAAGCTTTTTAAGCAAACTGGCGACCGCACGCGGGTAAATAACGTGCTCATGCGCCAATACCCGTGCGGCCAGCGTATCGGATGTGTCTCCGTCCAACACGGGCACTGCGGCCTGCGCCAGTATGGGCCCATGGTCAAGCTCTGCCGTGACCATGTGCACCGTGACCCCCGCCACTCGGCAACCGGCGTCTATGGCACGCTGATGCGTGTGCAAACCGGGAAATGCAGGCAGCAAGGACGGATGGATATTGATCATGCGTCCGGCATAGTGCTCCACAAACGCCGGGGTGAGAATACGCATAAAGCCGGCCAGCACCACCAATGCAGGTGCATGCGCATCGATGGCGGTCCGCAAGGCTGCATCAAACGCCTCGCGCCCTTCGTAGGCTTTGTGATCCACCACTGAAGTTGCAATGCCTGCTTCATTGGCCACTTGCAAGCCCTGGGCGTCGGGCCGGTTGCTGATCACCGCCGCCACGCGGGCACCCAGGCGTTCCGGCCAGCGCTCGCGTTCGGCGGCACGCATAATGGCGGCCATGTTGGAGCCGGTGCCAGATATCAGAATGACGATGTTTTTCATGGGGTCTTGCGGGGCGATTATGCTTGCCCTATGAGCCTTCGCCATCTGACACCCATAGAAGCGCGCGTATTGGCCACTTTGATGGAAAAAGCGCGCACCGTCCCCGACACTTATCCACTGTCGCTCAACGGCGTAGTGACGGGTTGCAATCAGAAAACCAGCCGCGAGCCCGTCATGAACGTGACCGAAGGCGAGGCTCAGGAGGCGCTCGATGATCTTCGCAGCATCGAACTCGTGAGAGAAGCCGCTGGTGGTCGGGTAGCCCGCTTCGAACACAATTTTCAACGTGGCGTGGGCGTTCCCGAGCAGTCTGCGGTGCTGCTGGGCCTGTTGATGCTGCGAGGACCGCAAACGGCAGGCGAGTTGCGCATCAACTCAGATCGCTGGTATCGCTTCGCGGACATCTCGTCCGTAGAGGGCTTCCTGGATGAATTGCGTGAGCGTTCAGAGGAAAAAGGCGGACCGCTCGTGGTGCGCCTGCCTCGCGCACCCGGAACACGCGAAGACCGCTGGGCCCATCTGCTGTGCGGACCGGTGGATGAATCCACGACCGTCCCAACGGGTGCGGGGCCTGGTGCTGCGGCATCGGCTAGCGGCTTGAGTGCGCGGATTTCGGTGTTGGAATCTGAAGTGTCACAGCTCAAGCAGATGGTGGCACGCCTTTATTCAGAGCTTGGGGTGTCGCCGGCACCCGAAACTCATGCTACAAACGAAGACCACACGGAGACAAATTGATGGATCTCGCATTTACCCCTGAAGAACAGCAATTTCGCGAAGACATTCGCGCCTGGGTTGCGCAAGCACTGCCGAAAGAAATTTCAGACAAGGTGCACAACGCTCAGCGCCTGACACGCGAGGATATGCAGGCATGGGCCAAGATTCTGGGCAAGAAAGGCTGGCTGGGCTACGGTTGGCCGTCGCAATTCGGCGGCCCCGGCTGGAACGCCGTCCAGAAACACCTCTTTGAGGAAGAACTCGCCATGGCCGGCGCGCCTCGCATCGTGCCGTTTGGCCCGGTGATGGTGGCCCCGGTGATCATGGCCTTTGGCAACAAAGCCCAGCAGGAACGCTTTCTGCCCGGCATCGCCAGCGGCGAAGTCTGGTGGAGTCAGGGCTACAGCGAACCAGGTTCAGGTTCCGACCTGGCTTCAGTACGCACCAAGGCTGAGCGCCAAGGTGACAAATACATCGTGAACGGCCAAAAAACCTGGACCACCCTGGGCCAGTATGGCGAATGGATGTTCAACCTGGTGCGCACCAGCAGCGAAGGCAAGCCGCAAACAGGCATTTCTTTTCTCCTGATCGACATGAAGTCGCCAGGTGTCAGCGTGCGGCCTATCAAGCTGCTCGACGGCGAATGCGAAGTGAACGACGTGTTTTTTGACAACGTCGAGGTCCCCGTCGAGAACCTGATCGGGGAAGAGAACAAGGGCTGGACGTACGCCAAGCACCTGCTCAGCCACGAACGCACCAATATCGCTGACGTCAATCGCGCCAAGCGTGAGCTCGAACGCTTAAAGCGTATCGCCCAGGCCGAAGGCGTGTACGAAGACCAGCGTTTTCGCGACCAGATCGCGCTGCTCGAAATTGACGTGGTGGCCCTGGAAATGCTGGTGCTGCGAGTGTTGTCTGCCGAAAAATCAGGCAAGAATTCGCTCGATATCGCCGGACTTCTCAAGATCAAAGGCAGTGAAATCCAGCAGCGCTACACCGAACTGATGATGCTGGCAGCCGGGCCTTACAGCCTGCCCTTCATTTTCGAAGCCATGGAAGCGGGCTGGCAAGGCGATCAGTCGGCTACAGGCGTACTACAAGGATTCCCCGGCGGTGTCGTCGGCAATGCATCTCTGGCACCCAACTACTTCAACTTCCGCAAGACCACCATCTATGGCGGATCCAACGAAGTGCAACGCAACATCGTTGCACAAACGGTGCTCGGCTGAAGCTGTGAGCTGCCTACGCCAAAGCGCGGGCAGCCAGTTCCTGAGTGAACCCTGGCCCCCGAGGGATCTCCCGCGGCGGCAGCTTGACATAACGAATTAGATCAAAGGCAGAGAAACATGGACTTCGATTTCTCCGACGACCAACAAGCCCTCAGAGACGCCGTCGCTAAATGGGTAGAAAAGAGCTACGACTTCGAGCAACGCCGCAAAATTGTTGAAGCCGGCGGATTTGACCGCAAGGTGTACAACGAACTGGCCGAACTGGGCCTGGCTGGCATCTACATCAGTGAAGAGCATGGTGGCCTGGGCATGGGCCCTGTCGAAGCCATGGTGGCCATGGAAGAGCTAGGCCGTGGCATCGTCTGTGAGCCGCTGGCTCAGGCCTTCATGGCCGGCGCACTCATCCAGGACCAGGCTCCCTCTGCGCTGAAGGAGCACTGGCTGCCGCGCATTGCCAGCGGTGAAGCGCTGGTCGTGCTGGCTCATCAGGAACGCAAGGCGCGCTACCGGCTCGATGTCTGCGAAACCCAGGCCACCAAGAACGGCTCTGCTTATGAAGTCACCGGCCTGAAGAACATTGTCCCAGCAGGTGATCAGGCTGATGCCTTCCTGGTACCCGCCCTGCTGGATGGGACTCTGGCGATTTTTCTGGTCGAACGCAGCGCCCAAGGCGTCAGCACCCGCGGCTACGCCACCCAGGACGAAGCGCGTGCTGCAGATCTCAAGCTGGACAAGGCGCCCGCCCAGCTCATCACCGCCAGCGGTCTCGACGCGTTGACCCGCACAGTGGATATCGGCATTGCCAGCGTTTGTGCTGAAGGCGTGGGTGCGATGGAAAAAACGCTTGCACTGACGGTTGACTATATGAACCAGCGCAAGCAGTTCGGCGTCACGATTGCCAGCTTTCAAGCCCTCCGCCATCGCGTGGCGGACATGAAAATGCAGTTGGAGCTGGCCCGCAGCATGAGTTATTACGCCAGTCTCAAACTGGGTGAACCTGCGGCGGAACGTCGCCAGGCCCTCTCACGCGCCAAGGTGCAACTGGGGCAATCGCTGCGCTATGTCAGCCAGCAATCGGTGCAGCTGCACGGTGGTATCGGGGTGACGGACGAGTATGTCGGCAGCCACTACTTCAAGAAGCTCACGCAGCTTGAAATGACTTATGGCGACACCATGCACCACCTGGGCGAAGTGTCGGCGCGCATGGGCGAGACTGCTGGCGTATTTGCCTGAATAACGCGCTACCCCAATTAAGCTGCCCAAAAAACGCAGCCCTATAAAGCAAAACGAGATGCCTGCGCATCTCGTTTTTTATGTAGCCCGTCTCAGGCTATGAGGCCATCAAGCTACGGGTAGCTTCCTCGGAAGCTACCAGTTTCAGCTCATTTCGCCGCTTTTCACACGGAAGCCACCGGCAATCGCTTCGCGGGTGTTCTCACGCACTTGAGCGCGGGAGAACTGGCTGGATGGTGTTGCCGCACGTGCTGCCACGGCTGTGTAGGCGCCTGCAGCTGGTGGATTGGCAATAGCCTCTTGGCGAACAGCATCGCGGCTCAGCGTGCTGGTAGCGACACCTTCATTCAAAAACAGCGGACCTTCGCCGGAAACTGGCTGGGCTGCGAACGCATTGCCTGCGAAAACAGCGGTCAGCAAAGTGGCGAGGGCGATATTTTTGACTTGCATGATTTTTTCCTTTTAGTTCGATCTTTATTCAACGAGACTGCCGATCTGGCAACCTGCTCTTCGTTGAGTCCGGTTCAGTTTCCGTTCTCACCGCGGAGAGGGTTTCACCCTGGAAGGCTTGTGGCCGACTCCGTAAGACGTAGTTTGCGCCTGAAGCGTCGTGTTTAAAACCACCTGGCAGGAACAAGACTTTTTCCAAACAGGAAACAAAAATCCGGGAACTTATAGAGCTCTCTGCTGTCCTGAATGAAGGCGGAGAGGTTCATTTCTGATTTAAGGCGTCACGCGCCCTTGGCTCGGCTATGCCGGATCAATCGCTATCATCGGCAGCTGCCCTTTTGCGGCCTGCCTCATGCACCTCTCTGCCCCCACCCATTCACCCCGCGCCTTGCTATGGCTCGTCGCCGTCGGGTTTTTCATGCAAACCCTGGACGGCACCATCGTCAACACGGCGCTGCCCACCATGGCCAGAAACCTCGGCGAAAGCCCTTTGCGCATGCAGTCGGTGGTGGTTGCCTACGCACTGACCATGGCGGCACTGATACCCGCTTCTGGCTGGCTGGCCGATCGGTTTGGCACACAGCGGGTTTTCTTTGGAGCGATTGTGCTGTTTACCCTGGGCTCCGCAGCATGCGCTGCTTCCACCCAGCTGGATCAGTTGGTAGCAGCCCGGGTGCTGCAAGGCGCAGGCGGCGCCATGTTACTGCCAGTGGGGCGTTTGACCGTCTTGCGCGGAATTCCACGCGACAAATTCCTGGATGCAATGAGCTTCGTTGCCATCCCAGGTCTGATTGGCCCCTTGATAGGCCCCACACTGGGCGGCTGGATTGTCGAAACCCTGTCTTGGCACTGGATCTTTCTCATCAACCTGCCCGTCGGCATTCTTGGCGCGCTGGCGACGTTTCGATGGATGCCCAATCTGCGCGGCAGCGACCTGCAGCGCTTTGACCTGTCAGGCTACCTGCTGTTGACTGGCTCCATGCTGGCGATCTCGGTGGCCATGGACGGCCTCTCCAGCCTGGGCTTGCGCCAGGCCACTGTACTGGTGCTGCTGCTGGGCGGCCTTGCCGCGCTGGCGGCATACTGGCTGCACGCGCTCAAGCACCCTGCCCCCTTGTTCTCCCCCCGCCTTTTTCAAGTTCAGAGCTTTCGGGTAGGTTTGCTGGGCAATCTGTTCGCGCGCATAGGCTCGGGCGCCATGCCCTACTTGATCCCGCTCACCATGCAACTCAGCATGGGCTACAGCCCGTCGCAAGCCGGCATGCTGATGCTGCCCGTCGCGCTGGCGAGCATGGCGATGAAACGCTCCACCACACGCATCATCAAAAAGTTCGGGTATCGCAAAGTATTGGCGGGCAACACGCTTTTACTGGGCATCATGATTGCCAGTTTCGCGCTGATGTCTCCCGGACAACCGCTGTGGCTGCGCATCTTGCAGATGGCGTGCTTTGGTGCCGTCAATTCCATGCAGTTCACCGCCATGAATACCGTGACCTTGAAAGACCTGGATACCTCACGCGCCAGCAGCGGAAATGGCATGCTGTCCATGGTACAGATGCTGTCCATGAGTCTGGGCGTTACAGTGGCTGCAGCCTTATTGGCGCTGTTTCAGGGCTGGTTTGCCACACCGGACCCCCGCGAGGCACTGAGTGCGTTTCGCGCCACATTCCTGTGCATCGGCATCATCACCGCATGGACTGCCTGGATTTTCTGGCAACTAGGAAGCGAATCAGGAAAACCAGCCAGACCCGAGCACGATGCGGCAGAGCCGGGCTAGTGCAAGCTCCGCCAGCTTCTCAACAGTAAGGGAGCGGACAATCCTTCAGGCCTGCAATCTGGCGAAACCGGTTTCAAGGTCAGCGATCAGATCTGCTGGGTCTTCCAGACCGATGTGCAGGCGCACGACAGGACCTCGCTTGCTCCAATCAGAAACCGTTCGCGCTTTGTTCATGTGCGCGACGGTCACCAAGCTCTCGTAACCGCCCCAAGAGGCACCAATCCCGAAGAGCGTCAATCCATCGATCAAGCGATCAACTGTCGCATCATCTGTTCCCGGGGTCAGTTCGAAGGAAATCAGTCCATTCGTTCCGGAGCAATCTCGCTTCCATAGCTCGTGTCCCGGGTGCTCCGGCAGTGCAGGACAGAACACGGTGGGCACCTCCGGCCTTGCCTGCAGCCAGTTTGCGATCTCCATCGCATGCCGCTCGTGCATCTGAAGCCGTGCCGCCATGCTTCTCACGCCTCTCATCACCAACCACGCATCGTCAGGGCTGACTGTCATGCCGAACGCGTCGCAACACTCGTTCAATGCCGACCAGCACGCTTGCTTGGTAGAGACGGCCCCCATCATGACGTCCGAGTGGCCAGATAGGTACTTTGTTGCGGCGAGCAATGAGACATCCGCTCCGAGCTGAAGGGGCTGGTATTGAACACCAGAGCCCCATGTATTGTCTGCAACGACCAACGCGCCGCGTGTGTGAGCATAGGCCGAAATGGCAAGCAAATCACACATCTCGTAGACAAGGGAGCCGGGGCACTCGACGTAGACCAGCTTGGTGTTGTCTTGCCACTTGGCTTGCAGGTCCAGGCCATCGGCGGCAAAGAAAGTGCAGGCAATCCCATGCTGCTTCAAAAATCCCTGAGCCAAGGCGCGAGCCGGCTCGTAGACGCTGTCTGCCATCAGAAAGTGATCACCTGGCTTGAGATATGCAAGCAGCGTCATCCCGATGGCAGCCAACCCGGTCGGAAACAGCCGTGTCCGCCATGCACCTTCCAACTCGCTCAGGACATCTTCGAGCGCAAACGTCGTTGGGGTGCCGCGAGCACCATAGCTGAATATTCGCTCACTGCCACGACGACTGCGCATTTCGCGCTGCTCCGCTGTATTGGCGAACAGGACGGTACTCGCCCGCACTACGGGCTGATTGACCGCTATGCCACCAGAATATGCGGGCGACTTTCCCGCGTGGAGCAAACGTGTCTGCAACGATGAAGACTTTGACATGAGAAACAACTCCAAGCCCTGGAACCGTGAAAACCTTGATAAACCCCAAGTTACAGCGAGTGGCTCCTGTCAGGAAGTTCATCTTCGTTGCGTGATTCTGCCGGGGTCATTGGCAGGCGAAACGCTTGACGTTCGGGACCATCCAGTTGGGCCACCAGGCCAGTTTCCCAAGCGAGGTAGCGCCGAGCGGCCTCCTTGTTGCCATCGTGCCTATCATGGACGAAGAAAAGATAGTCAATGCATTCGATATCTGCTGGCTCTGAGGGGGTGGATTCCATAGGGAGTCCAACCTCCTCCCAGTCCGCGATGCTGCCGGAAAGCAGAAGCGGCGCAAGTGCCCCCGATGGCCATTCAGAAGATGCCGCCCAAGCAGCCAGTAGTGGATCGTCCGCCACCAGGACGACCTGCGCGCTCTCAGGCTTGAGCAACTCAGCAATGCGTGGACGGATTGACCAGCTAGCCCCCGTAATATGCCTTTTTCGAAACTCCACGGAAGAGCGGAGGTCCATCACTGACACCTTGCCCGTTGGCAGCAAAGCCAATAACTCATGAGGTTTGATGCTGCCCAGCGCCGAAACTGCAGGCTGCTGCGCTGCCGGAAATGCCAGACCACTGCTCATGCCGTCGATCAGCACGCTCGCGTCATGACCCATCTGTCGCAACCAGCTGGCTGCGGTCGGCGCTCTTACACCATCATCATCAAACAGCACCAGGCGAGCCCCCCTGACGCCAAAATACTGATCGCCAGCTTGGAGGAGCTGACCTCCAGGAGCAGATTGAGCGCCGCTCAAGCTGCCTGCTGCAAATTCCTCCGGTGAGCGCACATCGCATAGGAACGTGGTTCGACTATCGTCAGAAGCCCAAGCTTGAACGGTCGTGGCCTCGACTCGAGGTACGCCAAAACGCTCTGCCAACTGGTTGGCCGCACCAAGCAGGACCAAGTTGCCAGCGTCAGGCTTGTAGCGACGAGAACTTCCATGCTCAAGGCCCAGGTCCTCAAGAAACCACCCCTGCGTGCCATTCTCCAGTGCAAACACGGGATTTTCCACACCCAAATTGATGAGTGTTTGCGCGCCGATGATGCTGCGCGTGCGGCCGGCACAGTTGATCACGATCGGCGTGGAATCGTCAGGTACCAGGTTTTTCACGCGATAGGCCAACTCCCCATTCGGACAGCAGGTGGCACTGGGAATACTCATCTTTTTGAACTCATTCAGCGGGCGTCCGTCCAGCACCACAGGCGGGTGGTCACTCTTCAACATCGCTGCCAACTGTCTGGCTGTCACCCGGGGGGTGCCGTAAGCGTGCTCCGCAAGCTCCCCAAATGTCTTGGAGGGCAGATTGACGCCGGCGAAGAGAATAAAACCCGCCTCTTTCCACGCGCGGGTTCCGCCTTCGAGAACATGAACGTCCGAATATCCGATGCGTTTCAGCTGTGCAGCGGACCTGATGGCCACGTTATCCGTATCCACGTCTCCACTGTCATAGACCACCACTCGGGCAGATTGACGTGGCACCAGGCGACCCACATCGACCTCAAGTCGGCTATAGGGCAGAGGCACCCCGTAGAAAAGGTGGGATTCGCCATACTGCCCGTGCTCCCGCACATCGAGCAAAGCTATTTCGCCACCATCGTGCAGCCACGATTTCAAGGTTTGAGGACTCAGAAAAGACGTCATGGGAAAGAAATTGAGGTCGATATCGAGGGGGCGTGTTTCAGGGATGACTGGCTAGCCGAACACCAGCGGGCGAGCGTGCAATAGGCTCTATCGACGGGTTGGAACTCCAAGCCCCATGGTTTGATAGGTACCTGCGACCAAGTCATACGCCGTACGGGAATTGAGCACCTCCAAGGCCCGCCCATACATATGCAAATGACGAATGACCTGATTCCCCTCGATCTCCACCGAGTGGATGTCTTCCGGCAATAGCGCAATTCCTCGACCGGGTTCAACCACAACCGTGTCAGTCACTCGCAAATGCCCTACGCCCGGAACGCTCCCATCATCCGTGCGTTCGTAGACTCGATTGGTCTCAGTCCCTTTCACTGCGGCAATGCATGCCCAGGTCGTGTGGTTATGCGGAACGATCTTCTTGCCTGGCCGCATCACGTTGAGATACAGGGCAAAGCTGTTGTCATCATCTTCAGCAATCAAGTAGCGAGCCTGATGCTCGCCTTGCTCCGGGGCAGGAAAGGTGGCGTCATCCCAAAGCGCTGTGTTCGATGCCAATTCCTCCAGTGCTGCAAGTACTGGCGCCAGGCGTTCACGAGTAGGTTCTTGGCCCTCTACGAAGCGTCTCATCTCGGAAATTGCCGTAGCCACCTCTTGATGGCGCTGTTCAGTCAAAGTGGGCATGATTCATTGATCCATATTGAATAAGTCCATACTGAATATATGTCTGCCAAGGACGCCAAGCAATTTAGATATTCAGGAAAATACTTCAATACAATTAATGAATGACCACCTTCGATCTTGAGTTGCTGCGTTCACTCGTCGCCATCACGGCCCATGGCAGCTTTGCCTCAGCCGCCGTCCAGCTTGGTCGAACGCAATCTGCTATCACGCAGCAGATGCAAAGACTCGAGGAGCAAATTGGCCACTCCATATTCTTGAAGCACGGCCGCCAGAAGCGCCTGACACAACAAGGTGAGCGCTTGTTGACCTATGCGCGCCACCTACTTGCCGTCAATGACGAGGCCATGCAAAGCCTCCGACGCGGTCAGGTGGAAGGGATCTTGCGGATTGGCGCTCCCCACGACGTAGCCGACACCATATTGCCCCCCTTGTTGGCGGAAGTGGCGCGCAATCTGCCAAACGTTCAACTCGAAATTGAGGTGGGTCGCAGTCCATTTCTGATGGAAGCCCTCAAACGCAGTGAGCTCGACATGATCGTCAGCAACCGTACAGACGCCGAGTTCGAGGGCATCCTGCTGCGCAATTCCCCGAATGCCTGGTTGTGCGGATCCTCTTATGTACATGATGCGACCAAGCCCATTCCCTTGATTGAAGCGGACGGCCCCAGCATATTTCGCAAGATCGGGCAGGAAGCACTCGACGCAGCGGGAATGGCATGGACTCAAAGATCCAGCTCTACCAGCCTGATCGGAATTCGAGCCGCCTTGCGAGCAGGTCTCGGCGTCACATGCCGGGGCGTCGAACAGCTGGACTCGACCCTCCGCGTTCTGGGCCCAGCCGACGGCATGCCAGCCTTGCCTGATCTGGTGTATCGGTTATATGTACGCAGCAACGTGGTGAATCCGCTCACCCGACACGCGTTCGAACACCTCCGAAATTGGCTAAGACCCGCGGCAGCCCGCATCTAGCCCGCAGCCAGCCACAGGCTACAGAAGCAACCGTTAAGCCTAAGCCAGCCAGGCTCGACATGCATCCTGCCAAAGCCAGGGCGGCAGCGCCAGAGCATGGCGAAGATATGGCAGCCTTCGAATCAACTTCACAGTGCTGCCGGACGCCGAAGCACGCGTTCGCCCTGCGCGCGCCCTTTCCGTTGGGCTCACAAGACGTGAAGGTCACCACCCCACACTCGCTCCCCCGCCAAAAACATTAGCCCCGCTAATGCAAATGGTGCAATTTTTAAATTGTTGCACCAGCTCGGACGAGCTAGCATAAAAGTATTGAAATACTAATCGTGGCAAATGCTGCTGGGTAGGTTAATGAATAGAACTATAGACATCCTCACGCGCCTGATTTCCTTCCCCACGATCTCTTCAGCTACAAACCTCCCTTTGATTTATTGGCTGCAGGAACTGCTGGCAAAGAAAGGAATTGAGTCTTGGTTGAATTTCGACGCCACCAAGACCAAGGCGAACCTATTTGCCACGATTGGCCCTCAAATCCCAGGTGGCTTGCTTATCTCTGGCCACACAGATGTGGTTCCAGTGGAAGGGCAAGCATGGGCAAGCGACCCATTCAATGCCGCTATTCGAGATGGAAAACTCTACGGACGTGGTTCGTGCGATATGAAAGGCTTTATCGCTGCAACCATATTCTGCGTTGAGAACTTGAATGTCAATGCCCTGAAGAGCCCTATACACCTGGCCTTCACTTACGACGAAGAGGTAGGCTGCAAAGGCGTTAGACCACTCTTAACCGAGATGCAGGAGCGGGGGCTGGCTCCGACCATGTGCGTTGTCGGGGAACCCACGAGCATGCGTATTGTGCAATCTCACAAAGGCAGTCGCAATTACCGCTGCAGCGTCAAAGGAAAAGCCGCTCACGCTTCTATGGCAAATGAAGGGGTCAATGCAATTCATTACGCTGCGTCAGTCATCGGCAAGATTGAAGAATTGGCGGACTCTCTCCAAAAAGAGCGCTACCCTGAATCAGGTTACGAGACACCGTGCGACATGCTTCAGACAAGCCTGATCGCCGGGGGTTTGGCAAGAAACATTGTTCCCAGCGAATGCGATTTCACTTTCGGGTATCGCTATCTCCCACAAAGCGACCCCGACAAAATCTTTCAGCACATTGAAGATTTCGGACTTAACTCGGTTCTGCCCCGAATGCGGTTTAAATGCGCAGAGACCAGCTTAGTCTTTGAGAAATTAAGTGACAACCCCGCACTTCACGCAGAAATAAATTCCGAATTCGCCACCCAGCTTTCTCAACGGCGCGGTGTTCAAGGCATTGGCCCACACGTCGGATTCATGACAGAAGGCGGTCTCTATCAACAAGCGGGCATAACCACCGTCATTTGTGGACCCGGAAGCATTGAACACGCTCACCGGCCCGATGAGTTTGTTGAGCTTTCTCAATTATCGCTTTGCTCGGATTTTCTCAGCGACCTCTTTCTTCATCACGCTTGCAGCTGACAAGCCCAAAACCTTCAAAGCTCAGCAGCACACATCATCACCAAAGTTAGATACATGAAAATTCTTAAGAAAGCTCATCTCGGATTTTTACTTGCAGCTTGCATCATGGCCCCAGGAGTAGCCTCAGCGGCATACCCTGAACAACCTATCAAACTGATCGTGGGATTTCCGCCTGGTGGCGGCGGGGATCTTTATGGGCGATTGGTTGCGCAGGAAATGGGCAAAAGTCTTGGTCAGACGGTCATTGTGGAAAACCGGGCGGGTGCAGGAGGCAATATTGCCGCTGACGTGGTGGCCAAAGCCAAGCCGGATGGATATACGCTGCTCTTGGCAATGAGTGGAAATTTCGCAGTCGCCCAAGCGGTGCGCGGCACTTCATTAGCTTACAAAGTGCCACAAGACTTTGAGCCCATCGGGCTGATTCTTGAGTCGCCTATAGGTGTGTTTGTCGCTCACAATTCCCCGTATAAAACCCTTCAGGATCTGATCGCTGCGGCGAAGGGCAAATCCATGACTTACGCGTCTACCGGAACAGGAGGCGCGGGCCACCTGGATATGGAAATGGTTAAACAAGCGGCCAAGGTGAACATGCTTCACGTGCCTTATCGTGGGTCTGGGCCCGCCATTACCGACATGATGGGAGGCTCCGTGGATTCTTTCCTGACCACAGCGTCGCCCCTGATTGGCCAAGTCCGCCAAAAACAACTGCGACTCCTCGCCATTGGAAGCCCCAGGCGGAATCCAGCACTCCCAGATGTACCCACGTTCATGGAGTCAGGTGTCAACGTGGAAGTTGAACAGTGGTACGGTCTGGTAGCTCCCGCTTGTACACCGCCTGAGATTGTCAAAACCCTTTCACGCCATCTCAGCATGGCATTGGCAGCGCCGAATGTCCGCTCAGTCATTCGAAAAGACGGAGCGCTCGAGCGAGATGTGCCGATGAGCGAATTTAAAAATTACATACTTCAAGACATTGAACGCTACAAATCGGTAGTGACCCCAGAGCTCTTGAAAGAAATCAGTCCGTAAATCTGCCCACTCGACCTCATTCGAGGCTCAAGCCTCAAGGGCGCCTCTGCGAACGCCCTTCAGCCGTGCAATCGGGAGGTCTTAGGCAAATGAGCCATCAGGAATTCCATCTGGTCAGCCAGGATGCGCCGGTTTCGCAAGATGAAGTCTTCCCAGAGGCTGGGCACGTAAGGGGTATAAAGGAGTGGCATACGTGCCTGCTCTGGCGTGCGGTTGCTCTTGCGATGATTGCAGGGACGGCAGGCAGTCACCACATTCATCCAGGTGTCCCGCCCCTTCTGGCCCAGCGGGATGATGTGCTCCCGCGTGAGATCAACCTCAGTGAAATGGTCGCCGCAATACGCGCAGATGTTGCGGTCTCTGGCAAACAGCTTGCTGTTACTCAGTCCGGGCCGTAGATCGAAAGGATTGATATTCGGGACGCCACGCGTGCCGATGATGCTGTTGACCGTGATGATCGACTGCTCGCCTGTGATGGCATTGTGGCCTCCGTGGAAAACAGCCACTCTCGCCCCCGCCTCCCAGCGCACTTCTTCCGCCGCATAGTGAATCACCGCCTGTTCAAGCGAAATCCAGGACTGGGGCAAGCCTTGGGCAGAAAGCTTCAGGACCTTCACTAACGCCTCCTTCAAGCAGCAATGAGCCAATGAACCGACAGCGTGAGCCAGCAATAAGCCTTGAAAATTAGATTCAAATATTATTGACAGCTTCAGGTCACAATATACGCTAGTTCTCATGACGTTTTCGCGTCTTGTCTGCATGGGCATTGTTCAGCACGCTATCAAAAGCATATTTCAGTCGATGTTCCCCTGATGAAAATCTACCGCGGCCTGCGCCACCCTGGTATTGCACCGGGATGCGCCCTCACAATTGGCAACTTCGATGGTGTGCACCGAGGCCATCAGGCCATGCTCGCGCTGCTGAAAAGCGAAGCTGCGCATCGCGGCGTGCCCAGTTGCGTGATGACTTTCGAGCCGCACCCCAGGGACTATTTCGCCACGGCCTTGAATCAGCCACATCTTGCACCGCCACGCATAGCCACCTTGCGCGACAAACTGACCGAGCTGGCGCGCTGCGGCGTCGATCAGACACTGGTGCTTCCGTTCAATGCCGCGTTGGCACGTCAGACGCCCGAGAAGTTTATTGAAGAGGTGCTCCTGGCTGGCTTGGGCGTTCGCTATGTACTGGTGGGAGACGATTTCCGCTTTGGCGCCAAGCGAGCGGGTGACTATGCGATGCTGGATGCGTCGGGGCGCCAACACGGTTTCGACGTGGCACGCATGATGAGCTATGAGGTGCATGGCCTGCGCGTTTCCTCATCGGCCGTGCGGGATGCGCTGGCTGAGGGCCGGCTGGACGATGCGGCGGCGTTGTTGGGACGGCCCTATTCAATCAGCGGACATGTGGTCCACGGGCGCAAACTCGGCCGCGCCCTGGCAGAGACCGCCCCGGGCCGTGCAGATGGCTTTCGCACCCTGAATTTACGATTTTCCCGCCGCGCCCATGCCTGGAATCCAGCGGCCAGCGGGATTTTTGTGGTCAGGGTGCATGGCCTGGATGCCAAGCCATTGGCCGGGGTGGCCAACCTGGGCGTCCGCCCTTCCCTGGATCCCAATGATGTGAACGGCGGCAGGGTGTTACTGGAGACGCATGTACTGGATTGGCCCGCACATCTGGGGGCTGAGGGTGCCTACGGTAAAATCATCCGTGTGGACTTGCTGCACAAACTGCATGACGAATTGCGCTATCACAGCCTCGCGGCCCTGACAGAGGGAATAGCACGCGATTGCGCTGACGCGCGCGCTTGGCTGGCGGCACCTCCAGCACGAATTTGAAGGGGCGGCGGACGCCCCATTTCCACGTCACTCAGTCCGCCAAAGCGCCCCGCTCCCCATTCCACCGCCAACTGCGTACGCACTCGCACGCAGTCAGCAGTTTTCAAGTTTTCGGATCCATGGCATCAAGTGCCTGATCTGCTGCCCAATTTTCCCGAGGTTTTCGCATTCATGAACACCGAGACCAAGCCTGATTACCGCAAGACGCTCAACTTGCCTGACACCCCCTTTCCCATGCGCGGGGATTTGCCCAAGCGCGAGCCCGGGTGGCTCAAGGAATGGGAAGACATGGGCCTTTACAAGCGGCTGCGCCAGGCCCGCGCTGGAAGAGAAAAGTTCATCCTTCACGACGGCCCGCCCTATGCCAATGGCCAGTTACATGCAGGTCACGCGGTCAACAAGATCCTCAAGGACATGATCGTCAAGACGCGCCAGCTCAAGGGCATGGATGCGCATTACGTGCCGGGCTGGGATTGCCATGGCCTGCCGATCGAGAACCAGATCGAAAAACTCTATGGCCGCAAACTCTCTCGCGACGAGATGCAGGCCAAAGGCCGCGCCTACGCCACCGAGCAGATTGCTCTGCAAATGGAGGACTTCAAACGCGTGGGGGTCCTGGGCGAGTGGGACAACCCCTACAAGACGATGAACAAGGCCAATGAAGCGGGGGAGTTGCGCGTATTCAAGCGCCTCATCGAACGCGGTTTTGTTTACCGGGGCCTCAAGCCTGTGTACTGGTGCTTCGACTGTGCTTCAGCCCTGGCAGAAGCTGAAATCGAATACCAGGACAAGAAGAGCAACACGGTTGACGTGGCCTTTGAGGCTGCAGACCCAGCCAAGCTTGCTGCCGCCTTTGGCCTGAAGCAGCTGGACAAGCCGGCTTTCGTCGTCATTTGGACCACGACCGCCTGGACCATCCCTGCCAACCAGGCGCTCAACCTGGGCCCTCACCTAGAGTACGCGCTGGTAGATACGCCCAAGGGGCTGCTGGTGCTGGCCAAGGCCCGCGTGGAAGACAGTCTGAAGCGATTTGGGCTGGAAGGCCACGTCGTTGCCACGGCGATGGGCGACAAACTCGGCGGCCTGGAATTCAAGCACCCGCTCTACGACGTGAACGAAGGCTACAAGCGCCTTGCGCCCGTGTACCTGGCCGACTATGCCACTGATACGGACGGTACCGGTATCGTTCACTCCGCACCCGCCTACGGTATAGAGGATTTCAACTCCTGCGTTTCCCATGGGCTGGCCCATGCAGACATCCTTAACCCAGTGCAGGGTGGCGGCAGCTACGCCGCAGACTTTCCGCTCTTCGGCGGACTGGACATCTGGAAGGCTGTACCGGTCATCATCAAGACGCTGGATGAAGCAGGCCGCTTGCTGGCCACCAGCACCATCACCCACAGCTATCCGCACTGCTGGCGCCACAAATCACCGGTGATCTACCGCGCTGCCTCGCAGTGGTTCGTGCGCATGGACGAGGGCGAAGGCGTGTTCACCAAGGACAAGGCGCCAGAAACCCTGCGCACGACAGCGCTGCGCGCCATTGAAGACACCGCGTTCTTCCCACCTTCGGGAAAAACCCGCCTGCGCGACATGATCTCTGGCCGCCCAGACTGGGTGATCAGCCGCCAGCGTGCCTGGGGCGTACCTATCGCGTTCTTCCTGCACAAGGAAACCGACGAGCTGCACCCGCGCACCATGGAAATCCTGGATCAAGCGGCAGACATCATTGATCAAGGCGGCATCGAGGCCTGGAGCCGCGTCACAGCCGAGGAAATCCTGGGGGACGAAGATGCCAAGCTCTATACCAAAGGCAATGACATCCTCGAAGTATGGTTCGACTCTGGCTCCACCTTTGCTCACGTGCTGTGCGGCACGCACCCGAACGAGCACCACACGAGTGGGCCAGAGGCTGACATGTACCTCGAAGGGCATGACCAGCATCGCGGCTGGTTCCATTCTTCGCTGCTGCTGGCATCAGCCATTCGGGGCCGCGCGCCTTACCGAAGCCTGCTGACGCACGGCTTCACGGTGGATGCGCAAGGCCGCAAGATGAGCAAATCGCTCGGCAACGGCATCAACCTTCAAGAAGCCAACAAAAAATGGGGCGCCGAAATCCTGCGTCTGTGGGTCGCCGCGAGTGATTACTCTGGCGATATAGCCGGCGACGACAAGATCATGGCGCGCGTGATCGACGCCTATCGCCGCATCCGCAACACCCTGCGCTTTCTGTTGGCCAATACCAACGATTTCGACGCTGCCAAAGACCGTGTGCCGTTCGACCAACTCCTTGAGATCGACCGCTGGATGCTGGGCCGCGCGGCCGAGTTCCAGAAGGAAGTGCTGGAGCATTACGAGGCGTATGAGTTCCACCCTGTGGTTGCCAAGCTTCAGCTCTTCTGCTCAGAAGACCTGGGCGGCTTCTACCTTGACGTCCTGAAAGACCGCCTCTACACCACGGCACCCGGATCTCTGGCTCGCCGCAGTGCACAAACGGCACTATGGCAACTCACCCAGGCCATGGTGCGCTGGATGGCACCGTTTCTCAGCTTCACGGCAGAAGAAACCTGGAAGTTGGTAGGCAATAGCGACTCCATCTTTCTTGAAGAGTTCTGGACGTTCAATGACGCAGACAAGGCACTTCTGGACAAGTGGGCACGCATCCGGCAGATCCGCGAGCTGGTCAACAAGGACATTGAAGCGCTTCGCTCGCAAGGTGCGGTTGGCTCGTCCTTGCAGGCCAATGTGGTGATCACGGCGCCGGCCGCAGACCATGCATTGCTCAGTAGCCTGGGAGATGACCTGAAGTTCGTGTTCATCACCTCTGCTGTCGCGCTGGTTGTCGGAGACGCGCTGTCGGTTGCGGCCAGCGTGTCCAGTGACGCCAAGTGCGACCGCTGCTGGCATTACGTGCCTGACGTCGGCCAGCATGCCGAGCACCCCGCTTTATGCGGGCGCTGCATCAGCAACCTGTTTGGCTCAGGCGAAAGCAGGTTGGTGGCATGAGGCAACTCGTTTGTAGTTCAGGTAGGGCCTGCTCCGCTCCTGGCGGAGCTTGGGCCTTGGCAGGGCGTCACTGACATGGCGCGCTCCAAGGGAAATGGCAGTTCGCTGGTGCTTTGGCTGGCGCTGGCCGCCGTGGTGGTGATCCTGGATCAGTTCACCAAGCAACTGATCCTGGGCAACTACCAGCTCGGTGACAGCACCTACGTGACCACCTTCTTCAACGTTGTGCGCGCCCACAACACCGGCGCGGCGTTTTCATTCCTGGCCGGCGCAAGCGGCTGGCAACGCTGGTTCTTTGTGGCTCTGGCCACCATAGCCGTGCTGTTCATTCTGTGGTTGCTGCGTTCTCACTCAGGGCAAAAGCTGTTCTCCTTCAGCCTGAGCATGATTCTGGGTGGCGCGGTGGGCAACGTCATAGACCGGCTGCTGCATGGCTATGTGGTGGACTTTCTGGACTTCCACTGGTCCTTCCTGAGCCCGCTCTTCTATCGTGGGCACTTCCCGGCGTTCAACGTTGCCGATGCGGCGATTACGGTAGGTGCTGTCTGCTTGATCGTGGACGAACTACGCCGGGTGAAAAAGAGCGGCTAATCGATATCGACTGGTTCGACGATGAACGAAAATCAAGCGTTGCCGAATCGCTTGATCTGTCGATCCGGATTTCTCTTCCCCTAAGAGACGACCACGTTGCGAAGCGCCGTGCCGGCTACATACCGGCTGAGGTTGTCGAGAAATGTCTCGACCGTCCGCGGCCCATAGCCTATGGAGGACGCACCGAGATGAGGCGACATCAAGACCCTCGGCGTTTCCCACCAGTCTGAATTGGCAGGCAGGGGCTCTCCAATGAAAACGTCGCTGTAATACCCTGCCAACTTTTCACTTTTCAAGGCGGTGCGTACAGCGTCCTCGACGATCACCTCGCCTCTGGCCACATTCACAATGTGAGCGCCCGTGGGAAGGTGCTCCAAAAAAGCGGCGTCCACCAGAGAATGGGTCTGAGCAGTCAGCGGACAGGCCAGGAACAGCCAGTCCGTGCGAGGCAAGACTTTCCCGATCTGGCTGAAATCAAGCATCTCATCAAACTCGGGGAGCGCCTCGGCGGTTCTACGAACGCCAGCAACCTTCATCCCCATGGCCTTGGTGATGCGGCCAATGGCTTGCCCGATCGGACCTGTTCCCACAATCAGGGCCTGGGTGCCGTCGACATCGCGAGGCCAGTGGCCCCTGTGCGGAGCGCTCCAGACTTTCTGCTGTTGAGCGCGAACCCAATGCGGCACGTCTCGCGCGAGTGCCAACATGCCGGCTATCGCCGTATGCGCCACCGCCTGAGAACTGGCGCCCGATGAAGTGGAAACAATAGCCCCTCGCTTCATGGCATTTTGAAGCACTTCCCGGTCTGCACCCGCGGCTTGCGTATGAATCCAGCGCAGAGCGGGTGTCATGCTCGCTACGCGAGAAAATGCCCGCAGCCGGGGATGGCCGCCGCCCTCATCTTGCCCGCCCATCAGGTCAAGTGACAGGAAGGCAACTTCTACAAGATCCAGGTCAGCTGGGGTGATGTCTGCTACCGCATCAAAAATGACCAGATGGCATGGCGCCTTGACGATCTTGCGCACGTCCTCAGCATGGTGCTTTGCAAACTCTGCGGTCACCAGCACATACATCAGTCGGATTCCTCCATGCGAACGCCTAGACCGTCAGGATGGTCGAGCCTGTGGTTTTCCGCGCCTCAAGCGCTCGGTGCGCCGCCTGCACCTCAGCCAGCGGGAAACGCTGTTCAATGTGGATCTTCACTTTGCCGGAACCCACCACATCAAACAAATCGTCCGCCATTTTCTGGCAGCCTTCGCGGGTAGCAATGTGAGTAAACAAGCCTGCGCGTGTCACATACAAGGACTTGGCCACCAGGATAGCGGGCGAAAACGGCGGCACGGGGCCGCTTGCATTGCCGAAACTGGCCATCAGCCCGAAGGGACGCAGGCATTCGATGGACTTGTCCCAGGTGTCTTTGCCTACGGAGTCGTAGACCACCTTCACGCCCTTCCCGCCAGTGATGTCCTTCACGCGCGCTGCGAAATCTTCTGTTCGGTAGTTGATCGCGTGCGTCGCACCATTGGCCAATGCCAGCTTGCATTTTTCTTCCGAGCCCGCTGTGGCAATCAGTTGGTAGCCCAGGGACTTGGCCCACTGGCACGCAATCAGCCCCACGCCACCGGCAGCGGCGTGCCACAAGATGTGATCTCCTGCGACCAGCCCTTCACTTGGAAGCGTCTTACGCAGCAGATATTGCGCGGTGAGGCCCTTGAGCATCATGGCCGCACCTGTTTCAAAGCTGATACTTTCGGGCAGCTTGCACACAGGCAATGCGGGCATCACGCGAACCTCGCTGTAGCTGCCGGGGGGATGCCCGGCGTACGCCGCGCGATCGCCCACCTTCAGGTGGGTCACGCCTTCGCCGACAGCCTCAATGAGGCCGGCACCTTCCATGCCTAGCGTCAAGGGCATGGGCAGGGTGTACAAGCCCGTGCGCTGATAGACGTCGATGAAGTTGAGACCAATGGCCTTGTGGCGAATACGGACCTGGCCGGGTCCGGGATCACCCACAGGCAAATCGACCAAACGCATTTCTTCCGGGCCGCCTGGCTGGCTGATCTGAACGGCTAATGGCATGGCAACGCTACTCCCTCAAGGACACTGAAAATCGGATGGTGCCACGCTTTTCGCAACTGCGCAGGCCAGCAGGCCTTAGCACGTGGAAGTTCCCGGCTGCAAACATGGCACGATAGAGGGGTGCACAAGTTCGACCGCCTCACGCCTCTGACAATCTCCCTCCTGGTCCTGGCCCCTTTGCTATGGGCGGGCAATGCGGTGGTAGGTCGTTTGGCTGTGCCCCTGATTCCTCCGCTGCTGCTCAATTTCTTCCGCTGGTCGCTGGCCTTTCTCATCTTGCTTCCCATGGCCACCTGGGTGCTGCGCTCTGAAAGCGGGCTTTGGAAGAACTGGAGGCGCTTTGCCTTACTGGGTCTTGTGGGCACGGGCCTATACAACGCGCTTCAGTACCTGGCCTTGCACACCTCAACGCCCCTGAACGTGACGCTCGTCGGCTCCAGCGGGCCCTTGTGGTCATTGGCACTGGGCCACTTTTTTTTCGGCATGAAAGTCAACCGCTGGCAAATGGCGGGCGCCGGTCTGTCGATAGCCGGAGTCGCCACCATACTGGCGCGCGGCAAACTGGAACAATTGACCTCGCTTCAACTGGTGCCAGGCGATCTGTACATGCTGATGGCCACGATATCCTGGGCCTGGTATTCCTGGCTCCTGGCCCGAGGCTCAGAACCCAAAGCCATACGGGCGGACAGCTCTGCGTTCCTGCTGGCTCAAGTGGTGTTCGGTGTCGGTTGGTCTGGCCTGCTGGCGGCGGGGGAGTGGGGCCTGACAGATACGAAGGTTGATTGGGGCTTGCCTTTATTGGCAGTGCTGCTGTTCGTGTCCATTGGTCCAGCGGTACTAGCTTACCGCTGGTGGGGTATGGCCGTACAACGTGCCGGCCCTGTGGTAGCGGGCTTCTTCTCGAATCTCACCCCGGTATTTGCGGCCGTGCTTTCCACCCTGTTCCTGGGTGAGGCACCTCGGGCATACCACGCCGTCGCCTTTGTCCTGATAGTGGCGGGCATTGTGGTGTCTTCGCGCAGATAGCCCAGGCCATCGATCGATTCTCTTGCAGTCTTATTAACAGTTCAGCAAGTTAGCAGCGTCACCCTGCTCCATTTCATGTCACACCGCGCCTCGCTGGCCGCGCGGGTGGCGCCTTGCGCGAGGCCATCCGCACATAGCGACGTACGGACGCAAGGACATGCGGCCCTAGCCGGCGCCGGACGTTTTTGGAGAGTGCGCCTGGCCAGTCGCATCACAAGCCGCCTGCATACACCCCACGCCCCTGCGTTCATGGCCGTGGCAAAAAATACACGCGCTCAAAAGGATCCCATCTCAACCAAATCCCGGACTAGATAGACAACTTAAGGCTTCTTTTTAACTTCAGCTTTCGCTCCCTGAACGCTCGACACGAGTTCTTCAGAAGATCTTCTTCCTGTAAAAAACCTTGCATCATTGTTCCAATGAACGATACACTATCACTGTCAACGAGACAAAAATAAGGAATCGATCATGTGGAGACAAGTCAACGGCCTGTTGAAGTGCGCGCTTATTGCGGGCTTCGGCACCCTCGGGATCACAAATTCAATCGCGCAGAGTTTTCCGAACAAGCCTGTCCGGCTGGTCGTTCCGTATCCGGCAGGCGCGCCTGTCGACAACTTTGCACGCGGGCTGGGGGAGACCCTGGGCGCTCTTTGGAAGCAACCGGTGGTCATAGACAACCGCCCCGGAGCCAATGAAATCATTGCGGCCCAGGCAGTGACCAAGTCCCCGGCCGACGGCTACACCTTGTTATTGGGCTCGGAAGCTGCTTTCACTCAGAACGCCTTCCTCTACTCCAAGATGCCCTATGACGCGGATAAGGACCTGGCACCAGTCACGCGCGCCGTCTACTTCAACATGGTGCTGATCACACGAAGCGCGCTCGAGACTCCGACGCTGAAGGATTTCGTGGCACTGATGAAAAAGGAAGGCACCAAGCACAGCTATGGATCAGCTGGTGCGGGCGGTACAACCCACCTGGCCATGGAGAGCGTCAAGAAAGAAGCCGGGTTTGAGATGCTCCACGTCCCCTACAAAGGCATTGCGCCCGCCATGCAGGACATGCTGGGCAACTCCATTGACGCCATGATCGCTGGAGCAACGGCGGCCATCTCGCAGATGCCCACTGGCAAAGTCAAGGTACTTGCGATTGCCGGCTCCAAACGCGCGAAGTCGCTGCCTGATGTCCCTACGTTTGCAGAAGCAGGCTATCCCAAGGTGGTCGCCAACCTGTACCTGGGTCTGGCTGCGCCTGCCGGCACACCCAAGCCGGTGATAGAAAAAATTGCAGCCGATGTCCGCAAGGCGCTCGCCGACAAGGCGTTCCTTGAGAAGAACGTAGAGCCTTATGGCTACGAGACCATTGGCGATACGCCTGCGCAGTTCCAAGCCTACATGAAGCAGGACAAGGAAATCTCCGGACGGCGCATCAAAGAGCTGGGGATCAAACTTGACTAAACCTTCGTTTCGAGCGGCGCTACAGGCCAGGCAGCCCTTGATCGGCACTTTCGTCAAGACGCCGAGTCACCAGGTGGTGGAAGTGCTGGCATCTACTCCGCTGGACTATCTGGTGCTTGATGCGGAGCACGCTCCGTTCGATGCGCATGCACTGGATGTCTGCATGCTCGCCGCGAGAGCCCATCACAAGCCGGCCCTGGTTCGCGTGTCAGACAGTCAACCGGCCACTGTGCTGAGTGTTCTTGATATGGGCGCGACGGGCGTGATCATTCCTCACGCTGTAAACCCCGAGGGAATGCGAGAGATTGTCCGCAGCTCACGATACCGCGACGGCACAAGAGGCTTCTCCAATTCACCACGTGCCGGCGCTTACGGACTGACTGGCATGGGCGATCTGATTGCCGAAGCCGACCGCGAAACCGCCTTGATCTTTCAGATAGAAGACGCCTCGGCGCTGGACTGCCTGGAAAGCCTGATCAGCGTGGAAGGTGCCGATGGTTTTCTGATCGGGCGCGCAGACCTCGCGGTCTCGTTGGGAGTCGGTGACATCAACCACCCCTCTGTGAGTGCAGCGACCGAACGCATTTGCCGCGCCTGCGAGGCAGCCGGAAAACCGGTCGGCATCTTCCTGCCGGATGCACGGGAGATAGCGCGCTGGAGAGATTGCGGCGTCAGCGTTTTTCTGATCGGTTCGGATCAGTCGTATCTCCGAGCGCAAGCGGCATCCATGTCTTCTCAATTGCTACCCAACTGATTTTCACCAGGAATGCAACTATGACCCAGATGATTGATTGGAACACCTTGCCGCGCGAGTTTGTTCGCGAAGGCATAGAGCGCTGCGGATTCCGCGGCGAAAACGTGATCATGGTAATGAACTGGGTGCAGCCCAGGATCCAGGTCCGCCCACACCAGCATGACTTCGAGCAGATTGCCGTCTGCGTCCAGGGGCGCATGAACTACCACGTCGGAGATGAGGTGTTCGAGATGACCCCCGGCTGCATTGTTCGGGTTCCCGCACACACGATGCACTACGTCGAGCCGATTGGCGATGAAGTGGCACTCAATCTCGACATCTTCTCCCCTATCCGGGACGACTACCGCCATCTCGTCGAATACCAGGCGGCCGAGTTCAAAGACTGATTTTCGGAAACTTCAACATGTCAAACCTCACCACCGAAGCCAACAAACAATGGCGCCAGACGGACCCCGGGCTGCCAGACCGTTTGCTTGAAGGCGCTGTTGACCTTCACTGCCACAGCGGCCCATCCGTGATGCCGCGCTACTTCGACCATTGCGACGCGATGGAAGAGGCGAGCTCGGTAGGCATGCGCGCCTTGCTCATCAAGGACCACTACTACTCCGCCACCCCCGTGACCGAACTGCTCAACAAGCGGTTCGCCCATCTCAAGGTCACGCTGCTTTCTGGTGTACCGCTCAACAACACCTCCGGCGGTTTGAATATCTATGCAGTCGAGCACGGGATCAAACTGGGCGCCAAGCTGGTGTGGATGCCCACTTTCTCTTCGAAGAACCACCTGGACCATCACAAGCAGGACGAGAAGTTCAAGGACAAGTTCCCCCAGACCAAGAAAACGATGCTGGACCCCACGCCTTTGACCGTGGTGGACAGCCAGGGCAAGCTTCTGCCTGAAGTGTTGCCCATTCTGGACATGATTGCAGAGAACGATATCGTCCTCTCATCAGGCCATCTGCATATCTCCGAGATCTGGCCACTGTTCGAAGAAGCCAAGCGCCGCGGCGTGAATCGCCTGCTTTGCAATCACCCCACGTATGTGATTGATGCCACCCTGGACGACATCAAGCGCCTGGTGGGCATGGGCGTCTATGTTGAGCACTCCATGTGCATGTTTGTGCCGGGATCCAAGTTCAAGTTCTACGACCCCGTGGAGCTGCAGGCGATGATCGTTGCAGGTACCGTTGACCGGACCATTTTGGGCTCCGACCTGGGTCAACTGGGAAACCCACGGCTTGTGGATGGTTTCCGCAATGTCATCGAAACCTGTCTGGATTTAGGCTATGGGGAAGCCGACGTGCGCAAGATGGTGTCCACCAACGCCGCTACGCTCGTGGGTCTCAACCTATCAACCTAAATTCCTTTTAAAAAATGACAGACTCCGAAGGCCCAGCTCCCCTTGATTCAGTTGCACTTATTGCCAACTTGCTGGACGAACTGGGGGCCGCATCCGGCCCCCTCGGAGTCACGGAGCTGTCAAGACTTCTTGGCCAGACCAAGGCGCGTGTACACCGCAATCTGACATCTCTGCGGCAGTTCGGATTTGTGGATCAAGAGCAGAAGTCGGAGAAGTACCGCCTGGGCTGGAAGCTGTTTCACCTGGGTGAGCGCGCCGGAGTGCAATTCAACATTCGGGCGATTGCAGCTCCGTATCTGCACCTGCTGCGCTCTTGCACTGGCCAGAGCGCGCTGCTTTCTATTCCATTGAACGGTGAAGCGCTCGTCATTGACGCTGTGGACAACGAGAGCAGCGTCAGCATCACGGTCAAGCCTGGTAACCGCCCGCTTGCGCACTGCTCGGCTCAGGGCCGAATTGCGCTGTCCTACGCCAGCGCGGCCCAACGGGCTCGGCTGCTCAATGGAGTTCTAGCCAAGCCCACCCCGGCTTCGATGAGCGACGTAGGCGCGATCCAGGAACGAATGGCGCTCATACGAAGCCAGCTGATAGAAGAAGCGCCGGATGAAGTACTGACAGGCATCAATGCAGTGGCAGCGCCCATCTTGCGCTCGCCTGACGAACTGATTGGCATTGTGTCCATCGTCGGCTCGGTACAGCACCTTCCGGCGCAATCTACGACAGGCGAGATTTCCAGCCTTCTGAGAGGCTGTGCCGCTGCGCTGTCCGAACAGTTCGGATGCTCCATTTATGCAGACCACGGTTTCGAAATGCCCAAAGCGGTGAGACAACTGGCTAGTGGAAAGTCTTCCAGACCTTCCCAGGAAAGCCAGAGCCGCCAGAACCTATAACCCATCCCCTCGAAAGAAAGAGAAATGAAATTATCCCGCCCTGCCCTGCCTTTGGACTCCGCTGAGACAACTCGAGTTTCAGCCTTTGCGGAGGGCCCATGCACTACCAGCATCCAAGCTGCAGGCCGCCGTCGGCGGACAGTGGTTCGCACGCTCGGTCTTGCGCTCGCTTTGGCAGCCAGCGGCGTGAGCACGTCAGTGCTTGCACAGTCCTATCCATCTCGTCCCATCAAGATCGTCGTACCTTATCCTGCGGGCGGACCCATCGATGCACTGGCTCGCGCGTTTGGCGAGCGCCTTAGCGCAACGCTCGGCCAGCCAGTCATCATTGACAACAAGGGCGGCGCCAACGAGATCATCGGGGCAGATGCAGTTTCCAAGTCGCAGCCAGATGGCTACACCATGCTGCTAGCTACAGATGCCGCCTTGTCGCTCAACCCCTTTCTGTATTCCAAGCTGCCCTATGACCCGCAGCGTGACCTCATTCCAGTCTCGCGCATCGTCAACGTCAATATGGCGCTCATTGCAAAGGGAAGCCTTCCTGCGTCGAATCTGAAAGAGTTCATTGCGCTGATGAAAAAGGACAGCAGCAAGCACAACTATGGTTCTTCAAGCCCCGGCAGCACGACACACCTTTCTTTCGAGGCGTTGAAGAAAGCCGGAGGCTTTGACGTCAGGAACATCCCCTACAAGGGGATCGCGCCCGCTCTGCAGGACTTGCTGGGAGGCAACATTGACGCCATGTTTGCCGGCGTCACGGCAGCCACACCCTATGTCAGCAGTGGAAAACTCAAAGTTCTCGCCATCTCGGGGCAGAACAGGATCGATGCCTTGCCAGACGTCCCCACGTTCAAGGAACTGGGCTTTCCCGATCTGAACGCGGGCTTCTACATGGGCGTGTCCGTACCCAAAGGCACGCCAAGGCCCATCATTGACACGCTCAGCCGGGCGATCAAGCAGATCAGCCACGACAAAGGCTATGTGTCGAAGTTCGTGCAGCCCAATGGGTACGACGTCATCGGAGAAACGCCAGAGGAATTTGCCAAGTTCCTTGAGCGTGACCGCGTGGTCTCTCAGCAGCGCATCAAGGATGCTGGCGTGAAGCTGGACTAAAAACGCGTAGCGGCAAGTGGGCGCTGCTCTTTTGTAGCAGCACCGCTGCGCACAGCGCAGAGGGCTCCGAGGGGCCCTCAGCAAAGCATATAGCAAGGAAACTCTACCGTGGCAGATCTCCGTATCCGTATTTCCAGCCTGGAATTGAAAAACCCCGTCATCTGCGGCTCTGGCGAACACACCATGACCGCTGAAGGCATTCGTGCTGCCATCGCCAGTGGCGTCGGCGCAGTGGTCGCCAAGTCGGTCAACGAGTCGATGGCGGCAAAGTCGCAGCTGGACAAAACGGATTACCGCATGGTCGGCACCGACTGGAAGCCGGTTGCCTGGGATTTCAATGCGCCGCCTGATGCCTCCATCTTCTGCCGGTCCGGACTTATTCAGAAGTCTTTTGATGACTGGATGCAAGAGCTGATTGTTCTCGATCAGCAAGCCGCCAGCGAAGGCTGCTACGTCATCCCTAGCCTGATATTGAGCGATCTCGAACAATGCGCCGCCTACGCCCAGGCAGTCGAAAAGATGGGTTTCCGCGTGCTGGAGGTCAACATTGGCGCGCCTCACGGCGACGAAGCAGCCAAGGGCGCCATTGTGTTGGAGCGCGATGCAAGCCGGATCGAGACCATCGTCAAGCGCCTGCGCGCGGCCGTCACCCTTCCCCTGTGGATCAAACTCACAGGGCAAAGCGAAAACCCAGCCCTATTGGCAGAAGCTGCCAGAAACAGCGGCGCCGATGCAGTCATTCTCATGGGCCGCTTCATGGGTTTTCTTCCCGACCTGGACACACACAAACCGCTGCTGAACACCTCTGCCGCCCTGGGAGGCGCCTGGGCTCTTCCCCTGACTGCGCGCTGCGTGGCCATGAGCAGAAAGCGACTGGGGCCGCAGTTTCCTCTTCTCGCCACCAATGGTGCGCGCAGCGGGCTGGATGTGGCGCGGTTCCTGCTGTCCGGTGCTTACGCCGTTGAGATGACTTCGCTGGTGCTCATGCGTGGCTATGGCGCATTGGCGGAGTGTGTGCAAGAGCTGAACGCCTACCTGGATTCCCAAGGAAAAAGCGCCAGCCAGTTAATCGGACTGGCAGCCGACCAGCTTCAGAGCTATGCGGAGCAGGTTGATCGCCCCGAGATCTGGCGGAAGTTTTGCCCCCCGGCCCAACCAGGCACGCCATCAGCCGAAGTGCCTTATTAATCCCCAGCAATCCCAGGTCAGTTCACCGCAGGGAAACTGGCCTGGGCAGTTGCAGACTCGTGAGCGCCCCCAGGGCCAGCAGAGGGGGCTGGCAACTCAATAGGCGCCGGGGTACAGGCCCCCATCCGGCAGAATGTTCTGGCCGGTCAGATACGCTGCTTGCTGGCTGCACAGGAAGGCGCAAATAGCGCCAAACTCTTGCGGCGTGCCAAAGCGGCCTGCGGGCACCTGCTTGGCAGCATTGGCACGAATCACATCGATGGATTGGCTGGTTTTGTCGGCAGTCACCTGGTAGATGCTTGCAAGGCGATCGGTGTCAAATTTGCCGGGCAGAAGATTGTTGATGGTCACGCCCCTGGACGCGAATTGAGGGTTGCGAGCCAGGCCGGCCACAAAGCCCGTCAGGCCAGAGCGCGCGCCATTGGACAACCCCAGAATGTCAATGGGCGCCTTCACCGCGCTGGACGTGATATTGATGATGCGGCCAAAGCCTCGCTCGGCCATACCGTCCACAACGGCCTTGATCAATTCGATGGGGGTGAGCATGTTGGCGTCGATCGCCTTGATCCATGCGTCACGGTCCCAATCACGAAAATCACCTGACGGTGGCCCACCTGCGTTGGTCACCACAATGTCGAAATCCTTGCGAATGGCAAACACGGCCGCACGGCCCTCAGCCGTAGTGATGTCCGCTGCGACCGCGATGACTTCGATGCCCCGGCCGCCCGCCACCTCGTTGCGGAGCCCCTCAGCGGCTGCATCAAGCGCTTCCCGGCCACGTGCCACCATCACGACGTTCACCCCTTCACCGACCAGGGCTGCCGCGCAACCCCAACCAAGGCCTTTACTGGCGCCGCAAACCAGCGCCCATTTACCCGCAATACCTAAATCCATCTGAGCTCTCCTTCCCAATAGATTGACGGCAAACCTTCAACGCCTGGTGCGGGTGAACATGTAAATGCCCACCATCACCAAAACCGTACCAGCGGCCAAAGACGGCGTGAAAGGTTCGCCTAGAAAAACGATTCCCATGCCAATGGTAGCCAAAGGGCCAATCATGCCCACTTGCGAGGTCAAATCCGGCCCCAGCCGCTCAACGCCCATCATCATCAACAGCACAGGCAAAGCCGTACAAAGTGTGCCATTGAGGGCCGAAAGCCACAGGACTTCCGGTGCCACCACTGCGGCCGACAGGGGCCTCAGAATCAGAAATTGCACTATGCAGCAAAAGCACGCCACTGCGGTCGCCAGGCCTACAAGACGCAAAGAGCCCAGGCGTTTGACGAACTCGCCACTGTAGAAAAGATAGACGGCATAAGTGCAGGTGGAAAGAAACACCAAAAACGCGCCGAGCGCCGTGCCCGTGCCAGGCACCAGGCGCAATTCCACACCGAAAACCAGCAACGCCCCCGCATAGCTCACCAGCGCAGCCAGGATTTCCGGCATGGTGATGCGCCGGCCCTTGAGTATCCAATTGAGCGCCATCACCATGGTGGGCGTCAGGTACAGAATAAGCCGTTCCAGGCTGGCCGTGATGTATTGCAAGCCCATGAAGTCAAGCATGCTGGACAGGTAGTAGCCAGAAAAACCCAGTCCGATAACGCCCAGCCAGTCGCGCCGGTTTAAGGGCTCCTTGTCACGCCCCGACCACCAGACCATGATGATGAAAAACGGCAGTGCAAACAGCATGCGGTACATGATGAGCGTGACCGCGTCCACACCATACCGGTAGGCGAGCTTCACAATGATGGCCTTGCCGGCGAAGCCAATCGCGCCTATGCCTGCCAGGATAAATCCGGTCATCAGGGCAGCGTTCGCCGGCGCGTCATTTTTCAAAGCAGTCATTTCATATAAACCTGGGAACGGCAGTGGTACGCAGCGCTGACTTGATCCGGGCTTTCCAAGCCTATCGATCAGGGCCTGCAAAGCCAAGGCACTCAGTGTTGCTGTGGGCTTTGAGCATAGCAAGCAGTGTGCTGCCGTTCAGCGGTTCAATCCGGACTTTTCGCGTAGAGGGGCAGCGTGATAAAAGAAGCCCCAAAAAAAAATGGCACCCGAAGGTGCCATTTTTCTGCCGTCTGCCTCGTCACTCCTCGACGAAGGCTTCCTCTCGTTTGGATTTCACCGACGGGAGCAACACGATGACCAAGAGCAGGGCTGCGACCGCCAGCAAGCTTGCCGACAAAGGCCGCGTGACCAAGACGCTCCAATCGCCGCGCGAGAGCAGCAGGGCTCGCCGCAAGTTCTCTTCCATCATCGGGCCCAGGATGAAGCCCAGCAGCAGTGGCGCAGGTTCCATACCAAGTTTGATGAAGATGTAGCCGATGATGCCGAACCAGCCCACCATCCACACGTCCCATGTGTTGTTGTTGGTGGAGTACACACCGATCGCGCAGAACAGCACGATGGCAGGGAACAACCAGCGGTAAGGCACGGTCAGCAACTTGATCCACATGCCGATGAGTGGCAGGTTCAAGATGATCAGCATGGCGTTACCGATCCACATGGAAGCGATCAGACCCCAGAACAGTTCCGGGTTGCTGGTCATCACCTGTGGACCAGGCTGGATGTTGTGGATGGTCATGGCACCCACCATCAGCGCCATCACGGCGTTAGGAGGGATACCCAGTGTCAGCAATGGAATGAACGAGGTTTGCGAACCTGCGTTGTTGGCTGATTCAGGAGCTGCAACGCCGCGAATGTTGCCCTTGCCAAACGGTACTTCACCTGGTTTGAGCTTGGTCTTCTTCTCCAGCGTGTAGGCCGCGAAGGCTGACAGCAGAGCACCACCGCCAGGCAAGATACCAAGCGTGGAGCCGATGACCGTGCCACGCAAGATGGCAGGAGTCATGCGCTTCCAGTCTTCCTTGCTTGGGTACAGATGGCTCACCTTACCGGTGAAGACTTCACGCTGTTCGTCTGGCAGTGAAAGGTTGGAGATGATTTCTCCGTAGCCGAACACACCCATGGCGATCACGATGAAGCCAATGCCGTCGGTCAATTCAGGGATGTCGAACGAGAAGCGCGCCACACCTGAGTTCACGTCGGTACCAACCAGACCCAGCAGCAAGCCCAGCACGATCATGCCGATTGCTTTGATCAGTGAGCCAGAGGCCAACACCACAGCGCCGATCAAGCCCAAGACCATGAGCGAGAAGTATTCGGCAGGACCGAACTTGAAGGCCACTTCTGTCAGAGGAATGGCGAAACCAGCCAGAATCAGCGTACCCACGCAACCTGCGAAGAACGAGCCGATACCTGCGGCTGCCAGCGCTGGGCCGGCTCGGCCCTTACGAGCCATCTGGTAGCCGTCAATGACCGTCACCACCGAAGATGATTCACCCGGCAAGTTCACCAGAATGGCGGTGGTCGACCCACCGTACTGAGCACCGTAGTAAATACCGGCCAACATGATCAGCGCCGCCACCGGAGGCAGCGCGTATGTGGCTGGCAGCAACATGGCGATGGTGGCCACAGGTCCCACGCCTGGCAGCACGCCGATCAGCGTACCCAGCACGCAGCCAATGAACGCGTAAATCAGGTTTTGCAGTGTGAACGCAACACTGAAACCCAACGATAGATGTTCAAAAAGTTCCATTATTTCTGGCCCTCTTAACCGCCGATGAAGCTCGGCCAAACTTGGAACTGAAGCTTCAAGCCCCAAACGAATGCGAACCAGCTACCGATTGCCAGAATCGTGCCAAGAACCAGGGTCGGGACCCATCTGAATTCCTTACCAGCCATGCTGGCGACGATAGTGAGAACGTAAATGGCCACGATCATGCCCATGGCCGGGATACCCAGGCTTGGCATTCCACCCAGCAAAATGCCGAACAGGAAGTTGGACGCAATGATGAAGATCAGCGGCTTCCAGGCAAACTTGCCCACAGGATCGCCAGTAGCTGATTCAACAACCATGGCCTTGAAAGCCACGGCGGCACCGATGATGGTCAGCACTATTCCCAGCAAAAGCGGGAAATAGCCTGGACCCATGCGGGCGCCATTACCGATGGTGTAGTTGGTAGCCCCCCAAGCGAAGGCTATGCCGATCGCCATGTAAAGAAGCCCGGCGAAAAAATCTTTCTGACTCTTAATTCTCACGAGTCGTCTCCCCTATGAGGTTGCACGAAGCCGCATTGTGACGACTGGATACGCCCGTAACCATGTGGATTCCACCTACAAGGCCCCCGGGGATACCCTAGGACATGGAACCAATCCATGCAAATTGAACACGAAGTGAAGGAAAAAAGGCCCGCGCGTTGGCTAGCACGAGCCTTGCAAACCCTGCCAAAGCTCACGACAAAGGCGGCGTGGCAGAGATCACCTCCTGCAAAGTCGTGAAACCTTCCGCTGCACGACGCGCGCCGGCCAAGCGCAAAGGACGCATACCATCGGCTATGGCCTGCTTGCGCAACTGCGCGAGCGTGCAAGAGTTTTGAAGCTGCTCCTTGAAAGTCTCACTCACGGTCAGCAGCTCATAGATGCCCATGCGTCCGCGAAAGCCCGTCATGCGGCATTCCACACAGCCGGCAGGCTTGTAGGGTTTGTAGCTGCCTTGATTGGGTTTCCAGGGCTTGATCGCTTCGGCCAGGGTCTGCGCAGAAGCGTCTTCATCCAGCACCCGGCATTCCTTGCAAAGAACTCGCACCAGACGTTGCGCGAGCACACCCAATACCGTGGCACTCAGGAGGTAGGAGGGAATGCCAAGTTCCATCAATCGCGTCAGCGCGGACGTCGCGTCGTTCGTGTGCAGCGTCGTGAACACCAGGTGTCCGGTGAGAGCAGCTTGTACGGCCATTTCCGCGGTTTCCAGATCGCGGATTTCTCCAATCATGATGATGTCAGGGTCCTGGCGCATCAAAGCCCGCACGCCTTCGGCGAACCCGAAATTCAGCTGAGGCTGGACCTGGGTCTGGTTCAAACGCGGGTCTATGTTTTCGATCGGATCTTCGATCGTGCTGACATTCACCTCTTCGGTCGCTACACGCCGGAGCGTGGAATACAAGGTGGTGGTCTTGCCCGATCCCGTAGGCCCTGTCACCAAGATGATGCCGTAGGGACGCTCCACCAGCGATTGCCACCGCGCAGCATCGTGTTCAGTAAAGCCCAGCGCAGACAAATCCTTGACCGCAGTGTCTGGATCAAAGATGCGCATCACCAGCTTTTCGCCGAATGCAGTCGGAAGAGTCGACAGTCGCATCTCAATTTCTTCGCCGCGCGGATTGCGCGTCTTGATGCGTCCGTCCTGGGGGCGTCGCTTCTCAACCACATCCATGCGGCCCAACAACTTGATGCGTGCAGTAATGGCCCCCATCACGCCCGAAGGCACTTGGTAGACCGGGTGCAATACCCCATCGATGCGAAAACGGATCACGCCTTGATCTCGCCGCGGCTCAACGTGAATGTCACTGGCTCGCTGATCGAATGCGTACTGCCAAAGCCAATCGACCACCTGAATCACGCCCTGGTCGTTCGCATCCAGTTGGCGGCCGGATTTTCCGAGCTCCACCAATTGCTCGAAACTGGCACTGACTGCTGAACCGCCGCTCTTTTGTGCAGCCCGTACCGACTTCGCAAGCGCAAAGAACTCTGCCGTGTAACGCTTGATATCGGTTGGGTTGGCCACCACTCGGCGAACAGGGCGCTTGGCTTGCCGCTCAACCTCCGTGACCCAGTCATCGACGAAAGGTTCGCTGGTGGCCACCACCACCTCGGTGGCCGCCAGTTGCACGGGCAAAATCTTGTGGCGCTCCGCGTACACCGAACTCATGGCTTCAGAGACTTTGCCTGCATCGACCTTGAGTGGATCTATGCGCAAATAGTCCAATCCCGCGCGCCGGGCCAAAAATTGGGTGAGTTGCTCAAGCTCCAGCGGCCTGCCCTCTGCAGCGGACTCGATGCCCACGGCCGCCAGCCGCACAAGAGCAGGCTGGGCACTCTCGGCCTGTGAGCAGCGCGCGATGGTTTGTTCAGCAACTTCAGCAGTGATGACCCCGTCTTCCTGCATCCACTCGACCAACTGACGCCAATGCACGAAACCGCGATAAGGCTGTTCAGCCATGAGAGCCTCCAGAAAGAATGCCAGAACGCACGGAAGAAATCATCTCTCCAAAGCCTTGAAGACCTTCAACCATTTGCGTGCCGGCAAATGCCAACGAGCTTCTATCAGCTCTGCACGAGCTGCCAGCACATCTCGTTTGGGCCTGGACGGTGTGCGCTGTGCAAGCACGACCGTATTGCCTTCCCGGGTCGGCTTGAAGGCCCAGACAGCCTGTGCACCGAAGGCCTCCGAGATGCGGGCCAGACTGCGCTCGAAGCTGGCGGAGCGGCCAAAAAGATTGACCGTCATGCAACCATCGTCAGTCAACGCACGACGGCAGTCTGAATAGAACTCCACACTATCGAGCATAGGCGCTGCCGCATCGTCGTCGTAGAGGTCGACCGCCAACGCGTCCACCGTACCTATCCATTCATCACTTCGAATTTCATGGCCGGCATCGGCAATGACGACGCGAAAGCGTGGCCCCTCCGGCGGCAATCGGAACCAGGAAAGGCAGACGTCCGCTACACGTGGATTGATTTCCACCGCGGTGCAGGTCATGCTCAATTTCTTATAGCAAAACTTGGAAATGGCGCCCGCGCCCAAACCCAGTTGCATGGCATGGCGACCAGCCACAGAATCTGGCGGCACGAATAAAAGCCACGCCATCATGCGCTGCACGTACTCAAGATCGATGTCGTAGGGGGTAGCGATGCGCATCGACCCCTGGATCCACTCGGTGCCCAGGTGAAGATAACGAATGCCATCGCTCTCGGAAATATTGACCTCGCTGGAGGCTGCTGACTGATTGGATTTCACAATTCAAACATTATGGCCCGGGCCATCTGCAAATCCGGGGGCAGGCATCACTCAGGACGCCTGTGGCGGTGCACAGGTCAGCAATTCGACGAAACGCTTGAGAAGAGGCGTCTCGGAATCGGCCCTCCAGATGGCATGGATGGGTGTATGGAGCGCCATGTCAGGCACTGTGACCAGACGCACCCCTTTGGGCACACGTGAAGCAGCGCTCTGTGGCATCACGCTGCACCCCAGGCCGGCGGCAACCAATGCCATGACGGTGTAGTGGGACGTGCCGACTTGCACGATGCGAGGCGTAAACCCGCGATCGTGGAAATGAGCCATGATCATGTCGTGCATGCGGGGCGACTGCTCACGGCCAAACAAGATGAAATCTTCTCCGTCCAGTTCAGCCAGCCGCGACGGCGGGTGCCTGCAGAACCGGGAGTCCGCGGGCACTGCCAGCCTATATTCATCTGTAAACCACGGTACATGACGGAGTTCTGATTCATCGTCTATCTGTCCGCTGTAAGCCACCGCGAGATCCAGGTGCCCCGCTCTCAAACGCTCAGTGATGGCGCCCGAAAGCATGGTCTCCAGGGTAAAGGTGATGCCCTGCTCCTGCGCTCGGCATTGACGCAGTGCTGCAAGGGCCTGGGGATGCCAGAGATAAATTTCCGAAAACCCGACCTTGAGATGCCCCAGACGGCCGCTGGCAGCCAAACGGGCGCGCCTGAGCGCCTGCTGGCCATCCGCCAACAGGCGTTTGGCATCGGTGTAGAGGCTCCGTCCAGCCGCGGTGAGCTCCATGCCACGCGCCGTGCGCTCGAAAAGCGCTGCGCCAATCTCATCTTCTAGCAGTTGCATCTGGCGAGACAGGGCGGGTTGCGCCACATGCAAGCTCTGCGTCGCGCGCCCGAGGCTTCCTGCCTCCGCCACACGAACGAAGTAATGCAAACGTCGGGTATCCATATCCATCAGTTAATTGTATGACTTGGTTCAAAATTTGATATTTGTTCAAACACTTTGAAGCGCTTAGAGTTGCGAAAAAGAAGTGAGACCCTATGCCGCGCATTCAGTACCTCAACTCCCCCGCATTCACGCAATTAGGGCTGCCGTTTTCTGAAATCGTCCGTGTAGACGACACCCTTTATCTATCGGGCCAGATGGGCACGTTACCGGGCAGTCTTCAACTTGCGCCCGGCGGCGTGGAGGCTGAATCCGAACAGGCGCTGCGCAACGTTCAGCAAGCGCTGGAGCACCACGGTTTTTCCATGCGTGACGTGGTCAAGTGCACCGTCATGCTGGCCAACATGGACGACTGGCCAGCCTTCAACGCCATTTACAAGCAGTTCTTCCAGCAGCCTTATCCAGCCCGCAGCGCATTCGGCGCCAGTGGCCTGGCACTGGGCGGTCGCCTGGAAATTGAAGTCATGGCCGTGGTGGGAGATCGTTCATGAGTCTGAGTTTCAATGAGTACCGAGCCTTTGACGCGTTAGGCTTGGCAGAGGCCATCCGCAACGGCAAGCTCAAGCAGAGCGAGGTTTTGGAGGCGGCACTCGGGAGGCTAAGCGCGGTCAACCCGCAAGTCAACGCAGTAACCTACCTGGATGAGGCAGCCGTGGCAGAGGCGCGCAGTGCGCCAGCCTCAGGGCCGCTGGGAGGCGTGCCCTATTTCATCAAGGATCTGCATGCGCCAGTCAAAGGCATGCCGCTTGCACACGGGAGCCGTCTGTTCGCAGGTCAATCATTCGACTTTGACAGTGAAACGGTGGCACGCCTGCGCCGCGCCGGTCTCCGTATTCTGGGCCGCACCGCTTCTTCGGAACTTGGGATGAGCCCCTCGACTGAAACGGCGCTGGCCGGCGCCACTCGAAACCCATGGAACTTGAGCCGGATCGCCGGAGGCTCTAGTGGCGGCGCAGCGGCGGCCGTCGCAGCAGGCATTGTGCCGGCATCACATGCCACAGACAGCGGCGGCTCCATCCGCATTCCTGCGTCGTGCAACGGTCTGGTTGGCCTTAAGCCGACCCGGGGCCTTCTACCCACTGGCCCCCACCGTGGCGATGCCACCCACGGCCTGAGCCATGAGCATGCGGTGACTCGGTCTGTCCGCGACTGCGCAGCCCTGCTCGACGCCACTGCGGGGCCCGACGTGGGCGCACCCTACTACACCCCGCGCCCCGCACGGACCTTCCTGGAACTGATCGCCGAGCCTCCGAGAAAACTTCGGATTGCCTTTACAACCCGCACTTTCCGGGACGAGGCAGTCCATCCAGAATGCGAAGCTGCGGTGCTGGACACCGCCAGGCGCCTGGAGGAGATGGGCCATGTGGTTGAAGCCGGCAGGCCAGACTTTTCGCCAGCCGCTTTGGGTGCTGCCACCGGCATTCTGCTGATCACCGGACTGGCGGCCCAGCTACGGGCCCGTGAGGCCGTACTCGGGCGCCCTGCACGTGAGGACGAGCTGGAGCCCGTAACCTGGGAAGCCATCCGCCAGAGTCACAGCGTCACGGGGGTGGACTATGCGAGCCAGTTCCCCCGGATCAACCAGGAAGTGCGCAAGATCGCGCAATTTTTCGAAACTGTGGACGTCTTGCTCACCCCGACAATGGCATCTCCGCCAGTAGAGCTCGGCACGCTTTCCACGCAGACGCTGTCACTTTCTGAGTTCAAGCAAGCAGCCGGCAGCTTGGTCCCCTTTACAGGTGCCTTCAACGCGACGGGTCAGCCCGCCATCAGCTTACCTCTGCATTGGACATCTGACGGCATGCCTGTCGGCGTGCAATTGGTGGGCCGCTTCGGCGAAGACTCGACTTTGCTGCAGCTGTCAGCGGAGATGGAACGTGCGTGGCCCTGGTTTCATCGCACGGCACCACTGTAGACCCCTGAATCACTCCTATTCCCCCTTTGAAAGACCTCCCCATGCAACGTCGTCACTTGCTCGCTTCTGCCCTGCTACCGCTGGCGTCAGCCGGCCCTGTCTGGGCGCAAATTCCGACAGGTCGAGGTCCTTTGCGTCTGGTGGTGGGGTTTCCCGCTGGTGGATCCGCGGACGTCCTGGCCCGCACCTTGACGGACAAGCTCAAGAACGAGCTTGATGTGGCTGTGGTGGTGGACAACCGCAGTGGTGCGGGCGGCGCCATTGCGGCTGACTATGTGAAGACTCAAGCGGGTGATGGCTTGACCATCTTGCTCGGCACCACCCACATGATGGTGATGGCTCCTCTCACCATGAAAAGCGTGCGTTACGACGGTGCGAAAGACTTCAAACCGGTCGCGCGTTTGTCCAGCTTCAACGAAGCCATCACCGTCCCTATTTCCAGCCCGGCCAACACACTGAAAGAATGGCTGGAATTGGCCAAAGCCGATGAAAAGCATGCCAACTATGGCGTGCCCGCGCCTGGTAGCCTGCCCCAATTCATCGGTTACCGCCTGGGCGAGCTCACGCGCACCAAGTTGGTATCCGTGCCCTACCGTGGAACCGCCCCGCTTACGCAGGACTTGTTGGGTGGCCAGATAGCGGCGGGCATTCTCCCCGTGGCTGATATGGCGCAATACCATGGCAAGCGGGTGAAGGTACTGGCCATCAACGGTACCCGGCGCACTGATCGCCTGCCCAATGTGCCCACCTTGCAAGAGCTTGGCTACAACGAGTTCAACCACCTGGAATGGACGGGTCTGTTTGTGCCCAACGCAACGCCGGATGCCACTGTGCGACAGTTGGAAGCAGCGGCCATCAAAGTCTCGGGCGCCCCTGAAGTGCAAGAGGCATTGCAAAAACTCGGAAGCAATCCTGACCCGTCGCCCGGCTCCAGCCTGACGCAGGCCATTCGCGACGATCTGGGCCGCTGGGGCCCGGTGGTGAAGGCGTCCGGATTCAGTGCCGACTGACACAGCACGGCAAGGCATTCAAGGCTTGGCGCGACGGACTTCAAGTCTGCCGAATACGCCCTAGATCTTCTTCTGCCACATCATGGCTTCGCCCCAGGCGGGATCAAGCGCGTAGGGAGCAAAGCCTTGCTTTTCGTACAGATGCCGGGCAGATGTGTTGCCCGTCAATACTTCCAATGTCAGCTTGCAGGCACCGCGCCGCACGGCCTCGCGCTCCACGAAGTCGAACATCGCCTGTGCAATGCCTCGTTGCCGATGGCTGGCACTGACGACCACATCATGAATATTGACAAGAGGGCGCGCCAGAAAAGTGGAAAAACCCTCTACGCAATTGATAAGGCCAACGGCTTTCCGTGTATCACCTTCGTCCGCCCACGCCAAGACCGAAAAAAGATGAGGGCGCTCGGCCATCTCCCTCACCAGCCGCTCTTTCACCTCAGACGTCAGGGGTTCGGCACCACCCGCAGGCTCGCTGGCGTATTCGTTCAGCAACGCAACGACGGCTTGCGCATCGACTGAGTCCTGATAGTTCACTAGAGAAACTTCTACTCTGCTTGGCATATCCGCCCTCACCGATCTGTACTTTCTGTTTTATCCTCGAAGGGCCGGGCGCAGAGCTTAAGGTCCTGGGCTGCGAGACTGCCCCTGTGGTTTGGCCCTCTCGCCTCTTAATGCCCCACAGCAGTGGGGAGCCTCTCCGCCTGGACTGTGGCGACCAATCTCTCCGCACATGACTGCGCCAGTGCGGCCTCCTGAGCTTCGACCATGATGCGCAGCAGCGGCTCTGTGCCACTCGGGCGAATCAACACGCGCCCGGCATCGCCAAGCTCAGCTTCCACGGCTCGTGTTTCTTCCGCCAGCTGCTGGTTGTTTTTCCAATCCTGACCTTCTCGCAAGCGCACGTTGATGAGTACTTGGGGAAAGAGCTCAACGCCTGCCAGAAGCTCGGCTGCCGTCTTGCCGCTCACCGCGCACGCTTGCAGCACCTGAAGGGCAGACACAATGCCGTCGCCCGTGGTGTGCTTATCAAGTACCAGCAGATGACCTGAGCCTTCGCCGCCCAGTATCCAATTGCGGCGCGACAGCTCTTCCAGCACATAGCGGTCGCCCACCTTGGCGCGCACAAACTCAAGACCCAGCTTCCTGAGCCCCACTTCGACCGCTTTGTTGGTCATGAGTGTTCCCACCACCCCCGCCAGCTGCGGGCTGCGTGTGGCGCCGCGTGAGACTGCATCGCGTGCAAGGCGGTCGGCTGCCAAAAGATAGACCAGTTCGTCGCCGTTGTAGAGGCGGCCGGAGGCATCAACCAATTGCAGACGATCTGCATCGCCATCGAGCGCAATGCCATAGTCGGCCTGATGAGCGGCAACGGCTTTCACCAGAGCTTCTGTATGCGTTGCACCCACACCATCGTTGATATTGAGACCATCTGGCGAGCAGCCAATGGCAACGACATCGGCGCCAAGTTCATGGAACACCTTGGGTGCAATCTGGTAGGCAGCACCGTTGGCACCGTCCACCACGATCTTCATACCGCGCAAGGTGAGATCGCTGCTGAAGGTGCTTTTGCAAAATTCTATGTAACGGCCCGCTGCATCGGCCAATCGCCGGGCGCGCCCCAGATGGGCTGAATCGACCCATTCCGCCGGCTCTTCCAACACGGCTTCGACTTCGCGTTCCCAGTCGTCGGGAAGCTTGGTGCCGCTGGCGCTGAAAAACTTGATGCCATTGTCGGGGTAGGCATTGTGGCTGGCACTGATGACGGCGCCCAGGCTAGCCCTTTGAGCACGCGTGAGATAGGCCACGGCGGGGGTCGGCACCGGGCCCAACAGCACTACATCTACCCCTGCCGAATTAAGCCCAGACTCCAGGGCACTTTCCAGCATGTAGCCAGATATCCGCGTGTCTTTGCCAATAAGCACGACGGGATCTGGATGATGCCGTTTGAGCACCCGGCCTACGGCATGTCCGAGCCGAAGCACAAAATCCGGTGTGATGGGAGAGCGTCCCACTGTGCCTCGAATGCCATCGGTTCCAAAGTATTTTCGGCTCATTCTTCTTGTGCTGCCTGTAAAAACAGTTATAAATTCGATAGTCTTCAGACCCTCCCCGATTATCCCGCAAGGCACTCGGAGAAAAGTGTGGGTCAAGTCACGGAATCCAGAATTCTGAGTGCCTGCACCGTCTCATGGACGTCGTGCACACGCAATATGTGGGCTCCTCTCTCCGCTGCCAAAAGCGCGGCCGCCACGCTGCCGATCACACGCTCTGACGGCGCGGGCAACTCCTGCGCCTTGCCTTGCAACGCAGCTGCAATGGAAGACTTGCGGGACCACCCCACCAGCAAGGGGAATCCCGTGGCCAGTAGCTCCTGTTGCCGAGCCAGGAGCGAGAAATTCTGCGCCACTGTCTTGCCGAAACCTATTCCCGGATCCAGCACAATTCTGCGCCTGTCTACGCCACGCATCTGAATCGCTTCTGCCGCTTGCTCCAGAAACTGGCGCACTTGGGGCACGGCGTCTCCATCCATAGGCGCCACCTGCATGGATTGCGGATCCCGGTGCATGTGCATCAGGCAAATTCCGCAATCCGGGTGACCCGACACCACCTCCATTGCACTCGCATGGCCTGCGGCTCCCAGCCTTCGCAAAGCCCAGATGTCATTGATGACATCCGCGCCCAGATCCAGCACTGCAGCCATGACTTCAGGCTTGTAGGTATCCACAGAAATCGGCACGCCAAGCTTCACCGCCTCTTTGACCAAGGGCACCACACGGCTAAGCTCTTCAGCCAAAGGTACTGCGGGGCTCCCTGGCCGCGTGGACTCCCCGCCAATATCCAGCAGATGAGCGCCCTCGCGCAGCATCTGCTCGCAGTGTTGTAGAGCGGCGCGGGTGTCTGCGTGCTGGCCACCATCGGAAAACGAATCCGGCGTCACGTTGACGATGCCCATCACCCGTGGTTTGCTCAAATCGATTTCAAAACGCGTGGTTTTCCACTGCATAGGAATGTCTCAAAATAAAAAGCGGGGCCAAAGCCCCGCTGCATCTTCAACCGACAAGTTCTTGATCAAGCCACTGTAGGCGCCGGATCAACGGGCTTGGCCGCTGGAGGCGTACCACCACTGCCTGGCGCTGATGGCGTGCGCGGCGTGAAGTCCTTGGGCGGACGAGGCTCGCGGCCAGCCATGATGTCGTCCAACTGCTCGCGGTCAATGGTTTCCCAATCCAGCAAGGCTTTAGCCATGGCGTGCATCTTGTCCTGGTTGTCCTCGATCAATGTGCGCGCCAGCGTGTACTGCTCATCAATGATGCGCCGCACCTCGGCGTCCACCTTTTGCAAGGTTTCTTCCGAGATACTGGTGGTCTTGGTCACGCTGCGGCCAAGGAACACCTCACCCTCGTTCTCGGCATAAACCATAGGACCTAGCGCGACACTCATGCCGTACTTCATGACCATGTCACGGGCCAGATTGGTAGCTCGCTCGAAGTCGTTGCTGGCGCCGGTGGTCATCTGATTCATGAACACTTCTTCAGCGATACGACCACCAAAGAGCATGCTGATCTGGTTCAGCATGTATTCCTTGTCGTAGCTGTAGCGATCTTGCTCAGGCAGACTCATGGTCACCCCAAGGGCTCTACCACGAGGAATGATGGTGACCTTGTGTACCGGATCGCACTTGGGCAGCAGCTTGCCGATGAGGGCATGCCCGCTCTCATGGTAGGCCGTGTTGCGACGCTCTTCCTCGGGCATGACCATGCTCTTGCGCTCTGGCCCCATGAGGATCTTGTCTTTAGCGCGCTCGAAGTCCTGCATCTCGACGACACGGGCACTGCGGCGTGCAGCCATCAAGGCAGCTTCATTGCAGAGGTTGGCCAGATCAGCACCGCTCATACCTGGCGTGCCGCGCGCAATGATGCTGGGGCTGACGTCCTGGCCGATCGGAATCTTGCGCATGTGCACATTCAAGATCTGTTCACGCCCACGGATATCCGGAAGCGTGACATAGACCTGTCTGTCAAAGCGGCCGGGGCGGAGCAGAGCCGCATCCAGAATGTCCGGACGGTTGGTGGCCGCCACAACGATCACACCGAGGTTGGTCTCGAAGCCGTCCATCTCGACCAGCATCTGGTTGAGTGTCTGCTCACGCTCATCGTTGCCGCCGCCCAAGCCAGCGCCACGTTGGCGGCCCACTGCGTCAATTTCATCAATAAAGATGATGCAGGGCGCGTTCTTCTTGGCGTTCTCGAACATGTCGCGCACACGGGCTGCGCCCACACCCACGAACATTTCAACGAAATCCGAGCCAGAGATACTGAAAAATGGGACTTTGGCTTCACCCGCAATCGACTTGGCCAGCAGCGTCTTACCAGTGCCGGGAGGGCCGACCAACAGCAAGCCACGCGGAATACGACCACCCAGCTTCTGGAATTTTTGCGGATCTTTCAGGAAGTCAACCACTTCCTTGACTTCTTCCTTGGCTTCATCGCAACCTGCGACATCAGCAAAAGTGACCTGGTTGGTGGTTTCATCCAGCATGCGGGCTTTGGATTTGCCAAAACTGAACGCACCACCCTTGCCACCGCCTTGCATCTGGCGCATGAAGTAAACCCAGACGCCAATCAACAGCAGCATAGGGCCCCAGCTGACCAGCAAGGTCATGAGCAAGGAGCCTTCTTCACGCGGCTTGACGTCAAATTTGACGTTGTGGTTGATCAAGTCACCCACCAGACCTCTGTCCAGGTAGGTCGCTTGCGTGCGAACCCGCCTGTCGTCATTCATGACGGCGACGATATCTGTACCGCCTTGCCCTTCCTGAATGGTCGCGCTTTTGACGCGGTTGTTCCGCACTTCATCCAGGAAATCGGAATAAGCGATGGGATTGGCATTGGCCATACGGCCGCCATCGAATTGCTTGAACACGGTGAACAACACCATGGCAATGACCATCCAGACGGCGATCTTCGAGAACCACTGATTCTTCAAGGCCTTACGCTCCAGTCAAAATAAGCCCCACATTGACTCGATTAACGAGTATCGCTGTCCCTGGTGGGACGTTCTTGCCTGGGGGCAGCCCGGCGGCAAAAAAACCGGCAATGCCGAGCATATGGTGCCCATTTTAGGCCTTTCAAGGCAAAGGCAGGCCCTCCTTGATTCATCAACCCTGTGAATGAAGGCCGTATTTGTAACTTTCTGCTGATTTTTTGGGGCGATGGGGGCCTGGCGCCCACTGGAAGGTCTCCAGGAGCGTGTTAGCAATCTAACAACGTTTTTACGATCTACGATGCGTCTGCCGACTTTTTCAGGCCAATGCCTATCAAGAACGTTTCCGACGACTTGTCGCGCGAAGCTTTGGGCTTCAGGGGCTTGACCACCCGGAAACTTTCCTTGAACAGCTTCACCAGCTGGCTGTATCCGCTGCCATGGAACAATTTGACCACCAGCGCACCATCCGGTTTCAAATGCGCCTGAGCAAAATCCAGAGCAAGTTCCACAAGATTGGCGATGCGCGCAGCATCGCTGGACTCAATGCCTGAGAGATTGGGCGCCATGTCGGACACCACCACGTCTACAGGACGGCCAGCCACGGCTTGCTGCAATTGAGCAAGAACCTCTGGCGTGTCAAAATCGCCTTGCAAAAATGTCACCCCCTCAATGGGCTCCATGGGGAGAAGGTCGAGCGCGATGATGGTTCCATTCAATTCGCCTACTGCGGCCCCTGATGGTGAGAGCTTTCGGCGTAGATACTGGCTCCAGGCTCCTGGCGCACTGCCCAGGTCCACCACCAGGTGGCCGGGCTTGATGAGATGCAGCGCTTCGTCAATTTCCTTGAGTTTGTAGGCGGCGCGGGCACGATAACCCTCCCGTAGCGCCAACTTGACGTAAGGATCATTCACGTGGTCGTTCAACCACGCTTTATTGACTTTCTTGCTTTTGGTTTTTACTTTCATGGAGCGCCGATAATACGACTATGCCCCAAATCGAACTCACGCCAGTGCAACGCAAAGCACACCGCGCCGAAGCGCATCACCTCGACCCCGTGGTGATGGTCGGCAGCGATGGCCTCACTCCAGCAGTCCATAAAGAGGTCGATGCGGCCTTGAACGCCCATGGACTCATCAAGATCCGCGTACTCGGAGACGACCGTGCCGCACGCGAGCTGATCTATCAGCAACTGGCCGGCGACCTCAACGCTGCCCCCATCCAACATATCGGCAAACTGCTGGTGTTGTGGCGGCCAAAACCTGAAAAAGCACGAAGCGTCGACGAAGACCGCATGCCTGGACCCAAGGATGTGAAAGTCCTCAAGTACAGCAAGCGTGGCGGACAGCGCCCTGAGGTCAAGGTCTTGCGAGTGCTGGGTAACCAGCGACTCACCTCCGGCGGCAAGGTCAAGCGCACCACCCCTAAACAGAAATCGGTCAAGAAAGGCCGTCTGGACTGATGTCAACCGCTCCAATCGGGTCGAAAGACTATGCCGGAGCAGCCCAGACGGTTTCCTCAGTCGATGGTGAAAAGCGCCTGGCCCAGCCGGGAATGCGACACATCCTGTGCATGAAATGGGGCACGAAATACGGCCCGGAATACGTCAATCGCCTCTATGGCATGGTGCGCCGGCATTTGACTGGCGACTTCCAACTGGTCTGCCTGACCGACGACAGCAACGGCATCCGCCCGGAAGTACTTTGCCGTCCCATTCCTCAACTTGATTTGCACCTGAAGCCAGGGCAGCGTGATGGCGCCTGGAAAAAGCTCACCACCTTCGAGGCCGATCTTCATGGCCTGCGCGGCACTGCGCTGTTTCTGGATCTGGACGTGGTCATTGTGGGCAGTCTGGACGAGTTTTTTACTCAGCCAGGCGAGTTCCTCATCATCCACGATTACCCAAGGTTCTGGCGCTTTGGTGAGCGCATCGTGGGAAATTCTTCGGTCTATCGATTCACGCTGGGTGCGCACTCGGACGTACTGAAACACTTCCGGGAAAACATGGCGCAGGTGCAGCGTGAATACCGCAACGAGCAGGAATACCTCTCGCACTTCCTGCACAAACAAGGCAAGCTGTCGTACTGGCCTGCAGCGTGGTGCCCAAGCTTCAAATACCACGGCATTCCAGCCTGGCCAACCAATTACTGGAAGGCGCCGTTCGTCCCGAAGGATGCCCGCATCGTCATCTTCCATGGCGAAGTCAACCCACCCGATGCGCTAGCGGGAAAGCGCAACAAGCGTTTTGCGTACATCAAACCCGCAAGTTGGGTCGCCCAAGCCTGGTCTGAATAACGCCGTCACTGCACCGCAGCACGCTCGCGGCGATTCCCCGTTGCCAAATGCGGAACAGGCTATTCACCAATTGATACGGTTGCGCGGGTTATCCCTATGCAATTCGTACTAATGCATGGTCTAAATTAATAAGCCGACCGGTCGGTTTATATTTTGACTCGCATTTCTGTGAGTCGCCACGATCCACATTTCAAGCAGGAGAGAGGGTATGTCAGATATACCTATGGCAGCCGTCGGCATGGGAAAGTCATTCCGCCGCACAAAACCAATAGTTTTCATTGGAGTCATGAGCGCCTTGCTGGCGGGATGCGGCGGAGGTTCCGACGATCCCGTGAAACCCAACACATTCCAGGCAGAAATCAGAAGAACGACCGGCGGTGTTCCCCACGTGAAGGCGGACGACTACGCAAGCGTAGGGTTCGGTATGGGCTACGTCTGGGCAGAAGACCATGGCTGCGCCATGTCTGGCCGGTGGTTGACGGTAGGCGCTGAGGTGGCCAAAAGGTTCGGACCAGAGGGCCCGAAATTCGCCTTCGACGCTCGCAATGGCAACTTGGCCAGCGATCTCTACATCAGGAAGATGATCGATGAGGGATGGCTGGAAAAACTGATGAAAGACACCGGCCCCACCGGCGTGCTGCCCGAGGTTCGCGAGCTGGTGCGCGGCTATGTGGCCGGCTACAACCAGTACTTGAAAGAAGTCAATAACGTCCTGACCGATTCGCGCTGCGATGGAGCAGACTGGGTTCGCCCCATCACCGAGCGGGACGTCTACCTCAACGCGACATTCTGGGCCGACATGCTCACTGCCGTGCGCAACGAACTGGCCGGCTTCATGGCAGCAGTGCCTCCAGGAGCCCCAGGCACTCCCCAGAGCAAGTCCGCAGCCATCATCGCGGACAATCCTGCGCCGAAGATCACAGCCAGCAATATGGTTGCGCTAGGTCGAGAGGCTACGCAGAGCGGCCATGGCATGGTGTTCTCCAACCCCCATTGGGAATGGGGCACCGCCGATGCGATGGTGGGTGCCCACCTCACAATTCCCGGAAAACTTAACGTCAACGGCATGACGTTCGGCGCCAGCCCGGTGATCGGCATCGGCCATAACGACAAGGTCGGCTGGGGAGCGACCTCCGCAGGCGCTGTAGTCACCAATGGGGTTCGCTACCGCCTGAATCTTGTGCCCGGTGCGCCTACGAGCTATATCGTTGACGGTGTCCGGCACGAAATGACGCCTACTCGAGTCACCGTCCAAGTCCGCAACGCTGCAGGCAAATTGGAGCCCTACACACACACCTACTACGAGACCATCTTTGGCACCGTCTCCGCTTCAAGCAGCCGTCCCTGGACTGAAGAACACGCCTATACGTGGAAGCACAGCCCGTTGAAGGTCTCGGGCCTGAACATGTGGCACATGTACAGCCAGGCCAAGACAGTGGACGACATCCATGCCGCCAACAGCGCAGCCATGGGGGTCGCATGGATCAACATGGTAGCGGCAGACATGGGTGGCCGCGCCTATCGTGCGATGCCCACCCCGCTGCCCTACGTCACAGACGTGATGAGGGAGCAGTGTGCCGTCGAAAACGGCGTCCTGGACGGCAGCAACAGCACCTGCGCACCCAAGACTGATCCTGCAGCGCCATTCCCAGGCGTATTCCCTCCCTCCATGATGCCGTTCCAGTTCCGGAACGACTACACGTTCAATACCAACGACTCCCACTGGATCACCAATCTGAAGCAGCCGCTCGAAGGTTATGCGTCCATGTTTGGTCCCGAGCGAGTGGCCTTGAGTCAACGCACTCGGACCGCGCTCCAGATGCTGGAAGAGCGAATTTCCGGGACAGATGGTCTGCCCAGCAAAGGCTTTACCTTTGATCAGTTCGTTAACGTGCTGTTCGACGGTCGAGAGTTTGCCCGCATGTGGCGACCAGACTTGCTGGAGTTCTGCTCCGAACTCCAGACGCGGCCAGACGCTCCGGCCAGCTTGCCACAAGCCTGCGCCGTCATCGCTGCCTGGGGAGGAACGTACCAGCTCGACGATCCCGGCGCGGTACTGTTTCGCCGGTTCGTCGAACGCAGCGGCACCAGCGCCGCCCGCTACACCGTGCCTTTCGATCCCGCTGACCCCTACAACACCCCGCGGGGTTTGAATAAATCGGATGCGGTGCGCGAAGCGCTCTACGGGGCTGTGGACGATCTGGTGAAAAACCGGATCCCTCTGGACGCATCGCTGCGCGGTTATCAGTACCGGCTTGTCGGCTCGGAGCGGATCTCTCTACCCGGTGGCAACATCTTTCAGCGCCTTAGCGGCAATCCCTTTGCCGGCGCAGACGGCTGGGTCGCGACAAACGGCAGCAGTTTCGTCTATTGGGTGGAGCTGACGCCGGATGGCCCGAGAGGCAAGCAGATTCAGGTGCAGGGCCAGTCATCCAACGACAAGTCGCCCTACTTCACATCACAGACGCGGATGTACAGCGAAGGCAAGTATCTGGATATTCGCTTCACTGAGGCGCAGATCTCTGCTGATCCGAATCTGTCCAGCAAGCTTGTTCGAGGGAGCGCCAAGTAACGAAAGCAGGCTGGCCCATAGGGGCTGCCTTAGAGGCGGCCCCTTTCCGTCTGGCTAGATCGCCTTGCCCGTGCCGACCCCCACCAGGGGTCGACCTGTCAGGCGGGTGAGGATTGCCAAAGGACTCGAATGCGGATCAACCTCTCGCCCCGGCGGCAGGTAAAGCGTCTGCTCCATCATGAACTGCCCACCCATCACCGCGTGCGTGGCTTGATCAGAAAAACAAACCCAGACACTGCCTGGAGGAAAAAGCATCCTCGTTTGCGCGCCGCTTTTTTGATAGGTTTCGTCGAACTTCATCAGGTCGTGCATCTGCAGCATCAGATGGTCGTACTCACTGCGAAGTGACTTGGTGACGCGCAAGGCTCTAAGCACTTTGGCTTGCCAAAGACTGTAGGGCTTGGCCTGGGGCAAGAATTGCCGTGCGACGGTCTCGAAATCGTCACCTATGCGCCAAACGCGCGGCACGCCCTGCGGATTCAGGTTAGTGAAAACGCGCAATATGCGTTCACCGTAATTGGGGCGAGATGGAAAGGCATCGACATGCATGCGCTGATCGTCTGCACGCACGGACTGCGCGCGCGTTTCCACCTGTTTGGGGCGAAAACTGGTGGGTGCCAGGCGCAGCAGCCCCTTGTACTCTGGCAGCAAGCCATCAATCAGTTGCATGGCCTGTTGGCGAAAGCGTCCCACCATCACCGCCAATGCCTTTTGCTCTTCTTCGCTGCCTGCCGCCCCTTTGAGCACGCCGTCTGCCCCCAGGCTGACATTGCGCGTGCCTGCCTTGAGCATGTCCTCACGCAGCAACGGTCTCTCTTGCGCCTGAAGTTCAAAACCCAGTTGGGGAAAGAAAAGCACCTTGCCACCCTCTACCGCGCGAGTCCACTCGGGCTCTGAGTGTGCCTGGCTCCAATCGGTCAGCCCGATTTCGACGATAGGTGAATTCATGCTGGTCTTTTATGCCGATCTTCTACAGAACGCCACAGCACCACCGCAGCGCACACCCATTGCAGGGCATACATCACGGTACCGGCGCTATGCCACAAGCGAAGATTCTCGCGAGCAACAATGCGCGGTGCGACTCCGTACTCCACCAACAAGGCCATCAAAAGGCCAAAAATGATGAACATCAGCGACGCTTGGCTGGTGTGTGTGTCTGAACGCGTTGCGTCCAAGTCTTCCATATTAGGCGTTCCTGCCTGCCGCCGGTTGATCAGCATCAACACGATGCAGCAGGCCACGGACAGCCATGTCTGCGCCGCAAACAATTTGGCCGCCATCTGACCAGCCATGGCCGGTGTCGGCATATGCGCAAACAACATGGGCACCACCATGAAGCCCACCGCAGTCAAACTGCCCCACCATAACGCGGCACCGAAAAGAAACATGCGCGTCATCATGGTCTGGAGGTCAGGCGTACTTCACTGCGATGACTTCGTAGTGCTTCACCCCACCTGGTGCCTGCACCTCGGCCGTGTCGCCCTCTTCCTTGCCAATCAGCGCACGGGCAATCGGGCTGGAAATGTTGATCAAGCCTAGTTTCAAGTCGGCTTCGTCCTCACCCACGATCTGATAGGTGACCTTCTCTCCAGACTCTTCTTCTTCCAGTTCAACCGTCGCGCCGAACACCACTTTACCGCCTGCATCCAGCGACGTTGGATCAATCACCTGCGCTGCAGCCAGCTTGCCTTCCACTTCCTTGATGCGACCCTCGATGAAGCCCTGGCGATCCTTGGCAGCGTCGTATTCAGCGTTCTCGCTCAAATCGCCTTGCGCACGCGCTTCAGCGATAGCGTTGATGACTTCGGGGCGATCTTTGGTTTTCAGGCGGTGAAGCTCGGCCTTGAGCTTCTCGGCACCGCGCTTGGTAATCGGGATGGTGGCCATGTCTCGGTTTTCCTTGCAAAAATGCGAAAACCGCCGAGCGTTTCGCCTCGGCGGTATGTATATATTGATTATGCACCGGATGCCTGGGCTCCTTAAACAGCGTGCGTTCCGCTGGGCGCGCTTGTGTCGTTAAGAACAACTCAAAAAGCTCTCAATAAAAAATGTGACAAATTGATCGAGACACTTTATGATTCAATTTGAACATTTTTTAACGCACGCTCGAATGACTTCGTGTTCGTAGCATGCCTTCAGTAACCTATGGGAGGTCGTTGCATGCTCAATCGGAGAAATTCCTTCAAGGGCGTTCTAGCCGCGTCCTCCTGGCTGCTCGCCAGCAAGGTACAGGCTCAGCAGACGTGCGCGGTGCAAACCAGGCAGACGCAGGCTCAAATCAAGCCTGACGAAGCGTTGGCCTTGCTCAAACAAGGCAACGAGCGATTTGTTTCGGGGCAGTCCATACATTGCGATCTGCGCCAGCAGGTGCACGCCACTTCCGGCGGCCAGGCCCCCTTTGCGGCCATCGTAGGCTGCATCGACAGCCGCTCTTCACCCGAACTGCTTTTCGATCAGCGCATCGGCGATATCTTTGCCGCGCGAATTGCGGGCAACTTCGTCAACGACGACATCATCGGAAGCCTGGAGTTTGCAACTGAAATTGCCGGCGCCCGGGCGATCGTGGTGCTGGGCCATAGTGACTGCGGCGCCATCAAGGGCGCTGTGGACAATGTCAAAGCCGGCCTTCTGACCGGCGTCATTGCCCAAATCCGCCCTTCCCTGGAAAAGCTTAACTACAAGGGCGTTCCCAATTCCAGCAACACGGAGTTGGTCGGACGTTTGACTGAGCAGAACGTGCGTGATGCCGTCGCCAGACTGACCGCGCGCAGCGAAGTGTTGAAAAGGCGCGTTGCGGAACGCCAGTTGGTCATCTCTGGGGGGCTCCATGACGTGTCCACAGGACGCATCCAATGGCTAAGCGCCTGAGCGCCTGAGACCCCGGGGATCGAACGTCCTATCCTCGCGGCTTTTAACGGCTTCGCAGGCGCCGCAGACCAGCAACGGCGGTCAACAAACTCAAAATCATCAGCGCCCATTCGCTCAGGCTGGGGACTGATGCGATTTCTGGGTGTTGCTCTGGGTCTTGAGTAGCAAGAGACACCGTCGACTCGGACAGGTCAGCGGCGTCCACGCTAGAAGTACCGTCCTGCCCCTCGTGATCAACATGAGCTCGCAGGCCGTGTCCACCAGAGGCTAAATGATCCACGGCAGGCTCGGATTCAGACTCAACCACTGGCTCCATGGCCGGCTGCCCGGCAAGCTCGACTTCGGAGGTTTCAATACCTTCGACCGAAGAGTCTTCCAGCAAGGGTTGCCCTGAATCGTCTGGTGTCACAGCGGGTGCCGGCACTGGCACAGACTCTGCCGGCGTTTGCTGGATCACCGCCGTCTTGGCATCAAACCCGTGAAAGCCATTTCCTGCACGGACCAAACGAATCAAGCCAGCGCTGTTGCGCGGGAGAATATGGTCTGTGCCCAGCAGCAGGTTCACTTGCCAAGCATGTCGCTGCGACTCCGCGGCGGGCGAGGCGGACCAGAACGGCCTCTCGAACACCTGGGTATCGGTCAGAAAATTCACCAGCGGGTCAGATGAATGCGAATCTGGCAACTGCTGCACGTTGCTGGCCGGCTCACGGCACTGCGTCTCCACTATGGATAGCAATTCGTTGACGTTAGGCAGGCGCCAGTCTGAGGCACCCAGGCTTTCAATTTCCTTGGCGCCTGGCTTCAGAGCTCCTGCGGGTGCCCCGCCGAGCCAACGCACCCACTCTGGCTGGTCTGGCCTGATGACTCTCGCATAGGATTCAGATCTGTTGACCGCTTCGACTCTCTTGAAGCTGCCAGACCAGGTGTAGGTTTCGAAATTGCCACGGCATTGGTGACCGTCCCAAGTCATCCCCTCTGCGCAGCGCTTCCAGATCAATCCGGTGGGCTTGTGAAGGACCATGCCCGGTCCGGCATCTTCGAAGTCACTGCCTGGAGTGGCCTGTGGCAGTGCAGCCGAGCAACTCTGGCGTGCGTGTACCCATGTGGAAAATGAAGCAGAAGCCGCCGTAAGCAGCAGCCAAACAATAAAACGAGCTCGTATCATGGGGTGCAAAATTCAATCAAACTAAATGGGACAACAGGACGTGCAAGAAACTACTGCGCCTGCCTGACGAGACGGATATGAAGCCGTTCTGCATGTCCATAAGGTTCCCCGGCGCCGCTCTCGAAGTCCGTGGCCCAGTAGCCTTGAACTCGGCCAACCCGCTGCGTGTTTGACCAGTACGCATCTGACATGGTGTTGGGAAAGTACAGGGGATCAACCGCGGGTTGAAACCGGCCTCTGTCGACCAAGCTCCTCAGTTCAACCTGCGTAGGAAGGCGCCAATCGTGAAAGCCACACAAACCGACGGCGTTGACTGCCTGCACATAGGTTGCTGCATCACAACGCCCGTGCTCATGGCAGGTGCCGGTAGGACCGGTCCCTCGTGTCCCACCTGGCTGCAATGAATAGGTATGCCCCATGTGCCGAAAATGCGAAGCGTCATTGAGCTTGACTTCCCAGAGACGCCCGGTGTGGTTGTCCAGGGTGCAAGCCCAATCTTCACGACTGCTGCCAAGAACCGCAGTGTCAGGGAGCGTTCGGCCTTTAGAGCTTACTTTGGTGAAGTCAAAACCGTTGGCCTGACCCGAAACGGATCCGGCACTGGCGCCTACCTTGGGAAGCGCTCCTCGCGCTGCCGCCGCATCGCGCCCGTAACGTGCATCGTCGCCGTCATGCCTGGCGCCCACAGTGGTGGGACCCACTATCCCCGTGTCGTTCAGGGGCGCTGCCTCAGCTCCAGTGACCATTAAGAGCACAAGCAGATACGAAGAAAAATACCAAAAAAATGAATGCAAAAGAGTCATAAAAATGCGGCTTGGGAAAATCCAGGCCAAAGAAAACCCGGCCTCACAAGCGAGCCAATCAATCGAACTATTCGGGGAAATTCGAGGCCGCAATCCCCAATCCCTCCGCTCAACAGGGGTTGGCAGGAGCCGGGAGCGCCTCAAGAAAAAGTGCTCGGCGAACCTAAAACGCACAGAAGCAACAAAGGGCTGAGATTATACATAAAGTTCTCATTTCTTTACGAATCGCACCAAGGTCTGCTTTTGTTTATAGGGCGATGACGGACCAACGCACAAAGAAAATGGCCCAGAAACGCTATGCGTTCCTGGGCCATGTGCGGATCAGAGTGCGTGCAGCGCACGCCCTTTTCCGAGACTGAGCGACTAAACCAGTTGTTCGTGCATTTCCTGCACTGACACGACTGCCAGCTTGTCCATGAACTTCATGCCTTCGACAGCCGCCTCGGCGCCCGCGATGGTTGTGATGGTCGGCACGCGTGCCAGCAATGCACTGGTGCGGATGGCTCTGCTGTCGGCAATAGCGTTCCGGCGTTCTTCCACCGTGTTGATGACCAAGGCTATCTCACTGTTTTTGAGCATGTCCACAATGTGAGGGCGGCCCTCGGTCACCTTGTTGACGGTCTCGCACGCAACGCCTGCGGACTCAATGGCAGCTGCGGTACCGCGTGTCGCAATGAGTTTGAACCCCATGGACACGAGGTCGCGCGCAATTTTCACCGCGGTCGACTTGTCTGCATTCTTCACGGTGAGAAACACTTTGCCTGCGGGTGTACCGTCAGCCTTCAATGCTCGTGGCAGACGCTCTCCAGCACCCATCTGAGCCTTGATATAGGCTTCGCCAAAGGTCTTGCCCACGCCCATCACTTCACCGGTGGACTTCATCTCTGGACCCAGGATGGTGTCTACGCCCGGGAACTTGACAAACGGGAACACGGCTTCCTTGACGCTGAAGTAAGGAGGCGTCACTTCCGCGCCAATGCCCTGCTCATCCAGCGTCTGGCCTGCCATGCAGCGTGCGGCGACCTTGGCCAACTGGACGCCCGTGGCCTTGCTCACGAATGGCACGGTTCGGCTGGCGCGAGGATTGACCTCGAGCACGTAGATGACGTCGAGCTTGGATCCATCTGCCTGAGGCTTTTCCTGAATCGCGAACTGCACGTTCATCAGACCGACCACGTTCAAGGCCTGAGCCATGGCAGCGGTCTGGCGCTTGAGCTCATCAATGGTGGGTTGCTTCAAGTAGTACGGAGGCAAAGAGCAACCGGAGTCGCCAGAGTGCACACCAGCCTGCTCGATATGCTCCATGACCCCACCAATGAACACGCGGCCCGCGGTGTCACGGATGGCGTCCACATCGCATTCGATGGCGTCTGAGAGAAAACGGTCCAGCAAAACCGGGGAGTCGTTGCTGACCTTCACCGCCTCGCGCATATAGCGCTCAAGGTCGCGTTGCTCATGGACGATTTCCATCGCGCGGCCACCCAGCACATAGGAAGGCCGAACCACCAGGGGGTAGCCCAGTTCTGCGGCTTTTTCCAGCGCCTCGCCTTCAGCGCGCGCGGTGGCATTGGGCGGCTGACGCAGATCCAGCTCATGCAGGAGCTTCTGGAAACGCTCGCGGTCTTCCGCTGCATCGATCATGTCAGGGCTGGTGCCGATGATAGGCACGCCTTCGGCTTCCAGGCCCAGCGCCAGCTTCAACGGTGTCTGACCGCCATACTGCACGATCACGCCAACAGGCTTTTCCTTGTCGACGATTTCCAGAACATCTTCCAGCGTGAGCGGCTCGAAATACAAGCGATCGGAAGTGTCGTAATCCGTGGACACGGTCTCGGGATTGCAGTTGACCATGATGGTTTCATAGCCGTCTTCGCGCATGGCCAGCGCAGCATGCACGCAGCAATAGTCAAACTCAATGCCTTGGCCAATGCGGTTAGGCCCGCCACCCAGCACCATGATCTTCTTATTGTTGGTGGGCTCGGCTTCGCACTCGCTTTCATAAGTCGAGTACATATAAGCAGTGTTGGTCGCAAACTCAGCGGCACAGGTATCCACGCGCTTATAGACGGGGCGAACGTTCAAGGCCCGGCGTGCCTCACGTATGGCCTTGTCGCTGGTCTTGAGCAGCTTGGCCAAACGCCTGTCTGAAAAACCTTTTTTCTTCAGCGTCAGCAACTCGTCCTTGGAAAGCCTGGCCAGTGCCTGATCGCCGTGTTGGTCGGTATAGGAATCGAGCTCGAGCTCGATCTTCACGATCTCTTCGATCTGCACCAGGAACCATTTGTCGATCTTGGTGATGGCGTGAACTTCGTCCAGCGACCAACCAGCTGCAAAGGCATCGCCCACGTACCAGATCCGCTCAGGACCGGGTTCACCAAGTTCTTTTTCCAGGATCTCTCGGTCCTGGGTTTTCTCATTCATGCCATCGACACCGACTTCCAGGCCGCGCAGTGCTTTCTGGAACGATTCCTGGAAGGTGCGGCCAATTGCCATGACCTCACCCACACTCTTCATCTGCGTGGTCAGACGGTTGTCGGCCGTGGGGAATTTCTCGAACGCGAAACGTGGGATCTTGGTGACGACGTAGTCAATGCTGGGCTCGAAACTGGCCGGCGTTGCTCCGCCGGTGATTTCGTTGCGCAGCTCATCGAGTGTGTAGCCCACCGCCAGTTTGGCAGCAATCTTGGCAATCGGGAAACCCGTGGCCTTGGAGGCCAGTGCCGAGGAACGTGACACACGTGGGTTCATCTCGATCACGATCATGCGCCCGTCTTTCGGGTTGACCGAGAACTGCACGTTGGAGCCACCCGTATCCACACCGATCTCACGCAGCACAGCCAGGCTGGCGTCGCGCATCAACTGATACTCTTTATCAGTCAGCGTCTGAGCCGGAGCCACGGTGATGGAATCACCAGTGTGCACACCCATGGGGTCCAGGTTCTCGATGGAGCAGACGATGATGCAGTTGTCTGCGGTGTCGCGCACCACTTCCATCTCATACTCTTTCCAGCCGAGCAGAGACTCTTCGATCAGCAGTTCGCTGGTGGGCGAAGCTTCCAGGCCACGCTTGCAGATGGTCTCGAACTCTTCCGGGTTGTAGGCGATGCCGCCACCGGTGCCACCCAAGGTGAAGCTGGGACGAATGACCGTAGGAAAACCCACGAGCTTCTGCACTGTCCAGGCCTCTTCCATGCTATGGGCAATGCCGGAGCGGGCGGAACCTAGACCGATCTTGGTCATGGCCTCCTTGAATTTCAGGCGATCCTCGGCTTTGTCGATCGCCTCAGGCGTGGCGCCAATCAGCTCGACGTTGTACTTGGCCAGCACGCCGTTTCGCCACAGGTCCAGAGCGCAGTTCAAAGCGGTCTGACCACCCATCGTCGGCAGGATGGCAAAGCCACCAGGACGCCGTGCGCGCTCCTTGGCGATGATCTTTTCCACCGTCTGCCAGGTGATGGGCTCGATGTAGGTCACATCGGCCGTCGCTGGGTCGGTCATGATGGTAGCCGGGTTGCTGTTGATCAGCACCACCTGGTAACCCTCTTCGCGCAATGCCTTGCAGGCTTGCACGCCAGAGTAGTCGAACTCGCACGCCTGGCCAATGACAATGGGGCCCGCGCCGATGATGAGAATAGTGTCTAGGTCTGTTCTTTTGGACATGGAAACAGTCTGAAAAATGGGTGCACTTCAACCGTGCGCTTTGGCCATCAGGTCGGTGAAGCGGTCAAACAGGTAGCCGATGTCGTGCGGGCCAGGAGACGCCTCAGGGTGGCCCTGGAAGCAGAACGCGGGGCGATCCTTGAACGCCAGGCCCTGCAGCGTGCCATCAAACAGGCTGATGTGGGTGGCTTCCAAGGTGTCTGGAAGCGAAGCCATATCCACTGCAAAGCCATGGTTCTGACTGGTGATGCTGACACGCCCACTGGCCAGTTCCTTCACAGGATGGTTGGCGCCGTGGTGGCTGTTGTCCATCTTGAAGGTTTTGGCGCCTGCCGCCAGCGCCATGATCTGATGCCCCAGGCAAATGCCAAACGTAGGAATGCCGGAGGCCACGATAGTGCGAGTGGCTTCTATGGCGTAGTCGCAAGGCTCTGGGTCGCCAGGGCCGTTGGACAGGAACACGCCATCGGGCTTCATAGCCAGCACGTCCGCTGCTGAGGTTTTGGCAGGTACGACGGTGATCTGGCAACCGCGTTCGGCCAGCATGCGCAAAATGTTGTACTTGACACCGAAGTCGTAGGCCACGACCTTGAAGCGCGGAGCCGATTGAGTGCCATAGCCTTTGCCCAGCACCCATTCTGTCTGACCCCATTCATACGAGGCAGGCGCTGTCACCACCTGAGCCAGATCAAGCCCGGCCATGGACGGCGCAGCGCGCGCTGCGGTCAAGGCAGCGTCGATATGGGCCTGCGTGACTGCTTCACCCGCATTCAGGGCGGAAATGCAACCGTTCTGGGCGCCTTTGGTGCGCAACAAGCGGGTAAGTTGGCGCGTATCAATGCCAGCAATGGCTACGGTGGCTTCAGCCTTGAGGTATTCGCTCAAGGATCGGTCAGCACGAAAATTGCTATGGAGCAGCGGTAAATCTCGCACGATGAGGCCAGCGGCCTGCACCTTGTTAGATTCGACGTCTTCTGGGTTGACGCCGTAGTTGCCGATGTGCGGATAGGTCAGCGTGACAATCTGCTGGCAGTAACTCGGATCGGTAAGGATTTCCTGATAGCCGGTGAGTGAAGTGTTGAACACCACTTCACCAACGGTGGAACCTGCGGCTCCGATGGACTGGCCAATGAATACGCTGCCGTCTGCGAGGGCGAGGATAGCGGGCGGGAATTTCCCCTCGAGTGACGAAAGCACAGGGTTCTCCGGGTAGTTACGGTCGCCTGCGCATGCCGCGCCCGCGTCTTGAACGCGGGAACTCTCGGATAGGATTTTGATGCCTTGGCTGCGGTCGGCGACGCTGTTTCGAGAAAAGCCCCTGATTATAGCCGCGCTCCGCCTGGTCGAGGCGTCAGCCGAGACCTTCAGGCTTGATCTGAGCCCTGGTGATCACCGCGCTCCAACGCTTTTGCTCCGCCTGAATGAACGAGTTGAATTCCGCACTGCTGTTGCCGATAGCGAGCGCAGTTTCCTGGGCCAATTTGTCCTTGACCAAGGTGCTGCGCGTGGCCTTGATGGCCTCCGCCTCCAGTTTGGCAAGATGAGCGGGCTGCCATTTTCTGGGTGCCAAAAGCCCATACCACTGCGTCATCTCGAAACCTGGGTAGCCTTGTTCGGCCACCGTGGGGACGTCCGGCAATTGAGGCAGACGCTGCGCCGTACCCGTCCCGATGCAACGCAATTTTCCCGCCTTGATGAAGCTGAGCAGTGCTGGTGCGCCCACTGAAGCGGCCTGCAGGCGCCCTGCCATCAGGTCGGTGAGCATGGGGCCGGTTCCGCGGTAAGGCACGTGCACCATAAAAGTGCCACTCACCATTTTGAGGTATTCCATAGCCAGATGGCCCGCACTGCCGTTGCCAGCGGACCCATAGTTAAGCTGACCTGGTCTGGACTTCGCGTAGGCCACCAACTCCTTGATGCTCTTGACCGGAAGCTCCGTATTCACCACGTACAGGCTAGGCACCTTGGAAAACAGGGTAATTGGTGCGAAATCGCGATTGGCGTCGTAGGGAAGCTTGGGGAAAATAAAGGGGTTGACGGCAAGCGTGCCAATATGCCCGAGAATCATCGTGTGCTCGTCGGTGCTGTTGGCAACTTCCTGCATGGCAATATTCCCAGCGGCACCCGGTTTGTTGTCTACCACGACGTTCTGTCCAATGGTTTTGGCCAGCTCGGAAGCTACGGCCCTGGCCACAATTTCCGAACTGCCACCCGGTGCAAACGGCACCACCAATCGCAGCGGCCGATTCGGCCAGCTGTCTTGCGCGAGCGACCAGGCATGAATAGCGCCCAAGCCGGCAGCCCCGGCTTGAAGAACACGGCGGCGCGCAATGGGCATCGATGGCATACGAATCTCTCCTCGTGACGTAGAAACGCATTCTCTGCCCAGGCCCCCCGTAAGCCCACGGGGTTTACCATCAATTTGCCGTCAAGCTACCGCTCCAAGGCGGGCGGGGACTCTCAGCGGATGGAGATTGCGCTGGCGTGCATGCAAATGGCGGCAGCCGCAGCCACATTCAAAGACTCTTCCCCACCCGGCTGGATAATGCGCACCGCACGGCTTGCTCGCGCGGTAAGTTCGGGCCCCACGCCCTGACCTTCATGCCCCATCACCCACGCGCAGGGCCAGGGAAGCGTGTTCTGATGCAGATAGTCGCCTTCATGCGAACTGGTCACCAGCAAGGGAACGCGCAATGCGGCCAGATCATCGGGCGCCAATCCTTCGAGCAGCTTCAGGCCAAAGTGCGCTCCCATGCCTGCTCTTAATACCTTGGGAGACCACAGCAGCGCCGTTGCCTTCAGCGCCACCACCTGCTGAAAACCGAAAGCCGCAGCACTGCGCAGAATGGAACCCACATTGCCGGCGTCCTGCACCCGATCGAGCACGATGGTAGGAGCGTCTGGCTGCAAAGCCGGAGCCGCCGGCAAGTCCAGGACATATGCCATCTGAGCAGGCGATTCCAGACCGCTCACGTGGGCCATGAGGGCGTCGTCGATCACGATGTTCCGGCCAGGAGATGACGCCAGGTAAGGCCCTGCAAATGGCCAGGAAGACTCGGTAAAAACCGCCATGGATGGCACGGAGCCCCGTGCCAGTGCGGCACGGCATAAATGATCACCCTCGATCCATACGCGACCCTGTTTGCGATAGGCCCCGTTGTCCTGGGCGAGACGCTTGAAATCCTTGATCAAGGCGTTGTCGCGGGAGCTGATCCGAGTGGGCTCTGAGGAGTTTCCAAAAGTCATCAGTCAACACTCCCACTCAGGACCGGATGGAGTACCCGTGCCACAGGCGAGAACGAGCGCCGATGATGAACGCAGGCCCCGTGGTTGCGCAGAGCAGCCAGGTGAGCGGGTGTGCCATAACCTTTGTGCGCGGCAAATCCGTAGTGCGGCCAATCGGCATCCACCTGCTCACACCAGCGATCACGATGCACCTTGGCCAGTATGGACGCGGCTGAAATGGACTCCACCGTAGCATCTCCGCCGACCACGGCCTCGGCCAGCATGGTGAGTCTAGGGAGCTGATTGCCATCTACCAGAACCTTCACGGGAGGCAAGCGCAGGCCTTCTACTGCACGCCGCATGGCCAGCAGGGTCGCCTGCAGAATATTGAGACTGTCAATTTCCTCCACAGTGGCTTGGCTAATGGCACAACACAGCGCTTTGGCTTGAATTTCCTCGAACAAACTTTCGCGGCGCTTCGCGCTTAACTGCTTCGAATCGGCCAGTCCTTTAATCGGCCGACGGGGATCAAGGATCACAGCAGCTGCCACGACCGGCCCTGCGAGAGGCCCGCGCCCGGCCTCATCAACACCCGCGACCAAGCCAGGCGTATCCCAGGCGAGAGAGCGCTGCTCAGCGTACAAGAAGCGTTTCGATGGCATCGGTGGCCAGGCGGGTGGTATCCCGCTTCAGTTCAAGGTGCAAGGCTGCGAATCTTTGCTCAAGAGCGAGCACTCGCCCAGGCGCAGACAGCCAATTCAGCATTTCGTGGGCAAGCGCCTGCGGTGTCGCAGCATCTTGCACCAATTCAGGCACGACGAATGGGGCGTCGGGACGGTCGGCAAAAACATGCGCGGGCACGTGATCTGGTCGCTGTAACCACTCGCGTGGTGCGCAAAGCACATTGGGTAGGCCAATCCACGGCAGTTGTCGCTTTTTACGCATCAACCGATAGCTGATGGTCGGCATGGCATAGGCAATGACCATGGGTCGCTTGAACAATGCGGCTTCGAGCGTGGCAGTGCCACTGGCAATCAGAGTGGCATCGCAGGCAGCCAATACAGCATGAGACTGGCCGGGCACGACCTGCACAGCAGTGCCGAGCCCGCTAGCCTGGGCTACCCGCTCAATCTCATTTCGAACATGAGCAACCGCAGGCACCAGGAATTTCGCATTCACATGAGCCTTTTTGATCAGGGCAGCCGCCGCCAGGAACCGAGGTAGCAAGTGCTTGATTTCGGCAGCGCGACTGCCCGGCAGCAGGGCAACTACGGTGTCATGGTCCGCCAGCCCCAGGTTCTGGCGCGCTGCACCTCGATCAGGAACCAGGGGAATGACACTTGCCAAGGGATGGCCGACATAGGTGGCGTCGATGCCGTGGGCCGCCAGCAATTCCGGTTCAAATGGAAAAAGGCATAGAACGTGGTCCACGGCAGCTTTCAGCTTGAGCAGCTTTTCCGGACGCCAGGCCCAGAAAGAAGGGCTGACGAAATGCAGTGTCTTCAAGCCTGCGCTCTTGAGGCGTGCCTCCAGCGCGAAATTGAAATCCGGCGCGTCAACGCCTATAAACAGATCCGGCCGCAAGGCGAGCAAGCGTTCGGCGAGTTGGCGGCGGATTCGAAGCAGTTCCGGCAAGCGCGGCAACACTTCCAAATAGCCGCGAACCGAAAGCTTTTCGACCGGCCACCATGCCTCGAACCCCTGCGCGGCCATGTGAGCCCCGCCTATGCCGCTCGCGCGCAGGCCCGGCCAGCGCTCGCGCAGGCTATTGAGCAGCAAACCAGCCAGAAGATCGCCGGAAGGTTCGCCCGCCACCATGGAGATAGTAGGCGAAGCACTCATCACTCTAGGAAAGCTCTGGGTCGGCCACCCGCATGGTCAACGTACGATTCCACGAGAGGCAGCAATCAAAAAATCTTGCATCATGGCAATGTCCGCGTCCGCCTCGGCCAATTCGCCGCGCAACGCGTCAATTTGCTGGCGAGCGGCTTCCAGTGTCAACCCCTTGCGATAGAGCAAGCGGTGCATCTGCTTGATCAAGGTGATGCGCTCTGCAGAAAAGCCACGGCGCTTGAGTCCTTCGGCATTGATGCTCTGCGCTTCCGCTGGGTTACCTGCCGCTGTAACGAAAGGAGGCAGATCCTGCGACAGACGCGTCTGAAATCCGGTCATGGCATGAGCACCCACCCGCACGAACTGGTGAATGCCCGTCAGTCCGCCGACGAAGACCCAGTCGTCAAGATGAACATGCCCGCCCAGCGTTGCTGAATTAGCCATGATGATGTGACTGCCCAAAACGCAGTCATGCGCAATGTGCACGTACGCCATGATCCAGTTGTCGTCACCCAGGCGTGTCAGTCCAGTATCCTGCACGGTGCCTGTGTTGATGGTGACAAATTCGCGGATGGTATTGCCGTCTCCAATTTCCAGCCGCGTGGCTTCGCCGCGGTATTTCTTGTCCTGCGGTGCAGCGCCAATGCTGGCAAACTGGAAAATCCGGTTGTCTCGTCCGAGCGTCGTATGGCCTTCAATGACGCAGTGCGGACCAATCGTGGTGCCTGCGCCAATGCGCACATGCGGGCCCACAATGCTGTAGGGACCCACGGCAACACTTTCGTGCAGGTCGGCCTGCGGATCGACCAGGGCAGTGGAGTGAATCTGAGTCATATCAGAATCCAGCGTGCAATCTGGCGGGACGTGAGAATGCCAACGCCAATACCAATGCCGAAGCTCGTGGGCATAGGCTTCCCGCCCACAGCAGGAGACCTTAACAACACATCAATGGTCATTTGACCTTTCTCATGGTGCACATGAGCGAGGCTTCACAGGCTATATCCGTCCCGACCGTGGCTTTGCAGTTGAACTTGTAGATGCCGGCGCGCACTCGATCAAGCGCCGCGTGCAGGACAAGTTGATCACCGGGCTCCACGGGCCGCTTGAACCGGGCGCCATCAATTCCCACAAAATAGAAAACGGTGTCGTCGTCGAGGGAGATGCCTTCTGTCTCGATGGAAAGCAGGGCCGAAGCTTGTGCCAAAGCCTCCAGCATCAATACACCCGGCATGACAGGTCTTTGCGGGAAATGCCCGACAAAGAAAGGTTCGTTGACCGTGACATTCTTGAGTGCACGCAGCGTCTTGGCCTGCGGATCTACATCGAGCACTCGATCGACCAGAAGGAAAGGGTAGCGGTGCGGCAGTTTCTTGAGGATCTGGTGAATGTCCAACATGCCCGTTGCTTCTACGTTAATAGCCATTTTTCAAGATTGTACAGACGCCCCCACCCGAAAACGGCGAGCCAGGCACGCGCATGGATCTGCGTTCCCGTTCGGGCTACCTCACGGGGCCTATCTGTCTTTGGGGAACAGTGCTTCGAGACGCTTCAGCCGCTCGCGCAAGCTGTGAATATTCTTGAGCGTGGCCGCGTTCTTTTCCCACGCCGAGTTCTCATCCAACGGGAAGAACCCCGTGTAGTGCCCGGGTTTGAGAACCGATCTCGTGACGATGGACGCCGATGAAATATGCACGTTGTCTGCAATGGTAAGGTGACCCAGAATCATGCCCGCACCTCCCACGGTGCAGTGCGCGCCAATACGCGCGCTTCCGGCCACTCCCACGCAGCCAGCCATGGCCGTGTGCTTACCAATATGGGTGTTATGGCCGATTTGAATGAGATTGTCGAGCTTGACCCCGTCTTCAATCACTGTGTCGTCCAACGCTCCGCGGTCTATGCAGGTGTTGGCGCCAATCTCCACGTCGTCGCCGATGCGGACGGCACCCAACTGCTCAATCTTGATCCAGGCTCCCTCATGGTGCGCAAAGCCGAAACCGTCCCCACCGATGACCGCTCCGCTCTGTACCAGGCAACGCTCACCGATGACACAATCTTCTGCGAAGGTCACGCGTTCTTTCAGAACCGTATCCGCACCAATTCGGGCACCACGCCCCACGAAGCAGAGCGCACCCACGCTGGCGCTGGGGTGGATCCAGGCGCCCTCTTCGACCACGGCACTGGGATGGACACCCGAGACGGGCGTACGGCCATGCACTTTCTTCCACAACTGCGTCAGGCGTGCGAAATAGAGGTGAGGGTCTGGAGCGACGATACAGTCGCCGCGCAGCTTGGCTTCTTCGGCTTGCGCCGGTGCAACCACCACACAGCCGGCACGCGTATGGGCCAGAAGATGGGCTAGCCGCGGATTGACCAGGTAGCTCAGTTCGCTGGGTTCTGCACTTTCCAGGGGCGCAAGACGGGTAATGACGCGATCTGCATCCCCGAACAGCTCTCCGCCCAGGGCATCGACGATAGCGCCAGCTTTCACACTCACCGAACTCACTTGGCGCTGTTCAGCGCCTTGATCACCTTGTCGGTGATGTCGAGCCGGGGGTTGATATACACCGCTTCCTGGAGAATCACGTCGTACTTTTCGGCTTCTGCAACCTGCCTGACCACTCGATTGGCACGATCGAGGACCTGCTGAAGCTCCTCGCTTTTGCGCGAATTGAGGTCTTCCTGGAACTCACGGCGACGGCGCTGAAATTCGCGGTCCTGCTCCACCAATTGGCGCTGCCGGGTCTGGCGCTGACTGTCGCTCAGCGTAGGCGCTTCGCGCTCAAAGCGGTCCGAAGCCGTTTTCAAGGCCTCACCGGCTGTATCGAGCTCTTTTTCGCGGCGGGAAAATTCTTGTTCCAGCTTGGTTTGCGCCGCTTTGGCTGGTGCGGCTTCGCGCAGCATGCGGTCCGTGTTCACGAACCCGATGCGCACGTTATCCTGCGCCATGGCTGGAGGCGCAGCCAAGGCAGCGCTCGCCAACGCTGCAACAGCCACGCAACGGAGTGTCAACTTCATCAAAACGAGGTCCCGATCTGGAATTGCAATTTCTGGATTCTATCGCCCGGCTGTTTGCGAAGCGGCACTGCAAACGCAAAACGCAAGGGCCCGAGTGGCGATATCCAGCTGAAGCCGATACCTGTGGATGCGCGCAATCCGGAGGCGCTGAGCTTTTCGCCCTCGCCATAGAGGCCACCGATGTCGACGAAACCGAACAATCGCAACGTACGATCATTGCCAACGCCCGGGAACGGCGTGATGAATTCCGTATTGAGCGTCACCTTGCGTGTTCCACCGATGAAGGCGCCCGTCACGTCACGCGGACCCAGAGTGGATTGCTCGTAACCCCGGACCGAGCCCAGGCCGCCGGAATAGAAGTTCTTGAATACCGGGAATGGACGGCCACCCAGGCCCTTACCCCAACCCACTTCACCGTTGAAGGCCAAGGTATAACGCTTGGACAGCGGAATGTACTGCTGATACTGGTAGTTGGCCTTGATGTAGCGCGCGTCTCCCAGCACACCCAGTTCACCAAGCAAACGCTGATAGCGGCCGGCATTAGGGGCTAGAGCGCTATCGCGCGAATCGCGTGACCAGCCCAGGGTAAATGGGAATGAAGTGCTCGCATAGCCAAAGCGCTCAGCATAGGCCAGGTAAGCAGCTGGAATGTTGGTACCGGGTTTGATCTGGGTGCGCTCTGCGTTGATCCCCACGTAGATCGTATCGAGTTCAGTCACCGGCACGCCAAACTTCAGTCCACCACCCATGGTGACCAGCGTGTAGTTTCCGCCTTGGTCCTGATAAGGCTTCTGGCTCTTGTAGAACAGGTCCACGGTGCGCGAAACACCGTTGGCAGTGAAATAGGGGTCCGTCGCACTCACGACGGCTGTACGGTTGAATTTGCCGGTATTGAGCTGCAGATCAAGACGGTTACCAGAACCGAACAGGTTGTCCTGTGTGAGGCCAAAGGTCAGAGAAACTTTCTCTGCAGAGGAATAACCCGCCCCGATGGAAATACTGCCCGTAGGCTTTTCCTTCACATCGACGTTCAAGTCCACCTGATCCGGGGCACCAGGCACTTCAGCAGAAGTGATGGACAGCTCAGTGAAGTAGCCGAGACGATCTACGCGATCGCGCGAGAGCTTGATTTTCTCTGCGTCATACCAGGACGATTCGAACTGGCGGAATTCTCGCCGCACCACTTCGTCACGAGTCTTGGCATTACCCTGGATGTTGATACGCCGCACGTACGCCCTGCGGGAAGGGTCGGCTTGCAACACAATGGCCACGCGGTTGTTCGCGCGATCCACCTCCGTACGGGGTTCCACCGCGGCGAACGCAAAACCATAGTTGCCGAAGTGATCGGTAAAGGACTTGACGGTCTGAGCGATTTGGTCGGCGTTATAGGCTTCACCCGGCTTGATCGTGATGAGCGATTTGAATTCGTCTTCTTTTTCCAGGTAATTGCCGCCCAGAGAAACCCCCGAGACCACAAAACGCTCGCCCTCGGTCACGTTGACCGTGATGGAGATGGACTCCTTGTCAGGCGACATGGCCACCTGGGTGGAATCAATGCTGAAATCGAGATAACCCCGTGCCAGATAGTACGAACGCAGCGTTTCAAGGTCTGCATTGAGCTTGGCGCGGGAATATTGGTCACTCTTGCTGTACCAGCTCATCCAGCCGCCGGTATCCAGGTCGAACAGATCCTTGAGCGTGCCCGTGGAAAAGGCCTTGTTACCGACGATGTCGATATCCTTGATCCGCGCCGTCCGACCTTCCGTGATGTTGAAAGTCAGATTGACCTGGTTACGCTCGGTCGGCGTGACCGTCGTCACGACTTCCGCGCCATAAAGGCTGCGGTTGATATATTGGCGCTTGAGCTCCTGCTCGGCGCGGTCGGCAATGGCTTTGTCGTAGGGGCGTCCGGCAGCCAGGCCTGCATCGCGCAGAGCGCCTTGCAGGATTTCCTTGCTGAATTCCTTGTTTCCCGCAAATTCCACAGAAGCTACGGTGGGACGTTCCTGGACGATCACCACCAGCACGTTGCCGTTGACTTCCAGCCGGACGTCTGTGAAAAGGCCAAGGGCGAACAGCGAGCGGATGGCAGCCGTGCCCTTTTCATCGTTGTAGGTTTCACCTACCCGAACGGGGATGGAAGCGAACACCGTGCCAGCCTCGACTCGCTGGAGTCCTTCGACACGGATATCTCCCACTGTGAACGGATCGACCGCCCACGCCATCTGTGCGGCAAGGGCAAGCGATACGAACGAGGCCACGGTGCGCAGGCGTAAATGGTGAGCTAGTAACTTCATGAGCAAGTGTATTGGAGCCGGAATCAGAACAGACCGGAAAAAGGATCAGCCTAGGCGGTTGGCGACATCGTTGTACATCGCGATCGCCATCATGGAGAGCAGCAGAAACATGCCCATGTATTGAAGGCGGTCGAGCCAGACACCGGAAACGGGCTTGCCCGTCACCATCTCCCAAAGATAATACATCAGGTGCCCGCCGTCGAGGACAGGGATAGGCAAGAGATTGAGTACACCCAGGCTCACACTGATGAACGCCAGAAAGGCCAGATAGTAAGTCAAACCCAGACTCGCCGACTTTCCTGCGTAGTCGGCGATGGCAATGGGCCCACTCAGATTCTTGAGGGAAATGTCGCCCATGACCATTCGGCCCAGCAGGCGCAGGGAAAGCGTAGACACCTCCCAAACGCGTGAAACGCCCGCCCACAGGCCCTCCAGAGGACCCAGTCGAACCAGAGTCATCTCAGGAGCGCTGCCGACATAGGCGCCTATGCGCCCAATGCGTTGACCGCCCTCCTCCTTGAGTTCGGGCTGAACTTCCAGCGAAAGCGAACGGCCAGCCCGCTCGATCTGCCATGCAGTGGGCGGTGGCGGCCCCGCTTTGGCTGAAGCGCGAATGACTTCACGCAACTGTTGACCGTCCACGATGAGGGTGTCGCCGATCTTGCGCACCAGATCTCCCGCCTGCAGACCTGCACGGCGAGCAGCGCCTGTCTCAGACAACTCGCCTATCTCAGGCCGCGACAGGGGGGACATGATGCCAATACTGCGGAACAAGCGAGCATCGACTTCGTTCACATCCAGCTCGGACAGTGGCAGCAACAGCTCGCGCCCCCGACCTTGCTCGCTGGTGGAGACTTCCAGCATGACATCGCGCCCATCGAGCGCACCACGGGTCAATACCCACCTCAAGGTCTCGAACGAAGCCACAGGCGCAAGTTCATCCCCCGCAAGGCCGGCACGGCGCACCAATTCGCCCCCCCGCAGACCAGCGCGCTCGGCAATGGATTCAGCCACCGGAGGGGCCAGCACGGCGCGGGGCTCATCTACACCAATCCAGTTGACGAGCGCATAAAGCAATGCAGCCAGGACGAGGTTGGCCACCGGTCCAGCGGCGACGATGAGTGCGCGAGAGCGAAGTCGCTGCGTGTTGAAAGCCAGGTGACGTTCCTCGGGTGGCACCGGCGCTTCGCGCTCGTCCAGCATCTTGACGTAGCCGCCCAGGGGAAGCGCACCCAGTACGAATTCGGTATCCTGGCCAGGACGCTGGTTCTTGGGGCGCCACCGCGCCAGAGGACGACCGAACCCTACGGAGAAACGCAGCACCTTGACGCCGCACGCGACCGCCATCCGGTAATGTCCCCATTCGTGCACGGCAATCAGCACTCCAAGGGCAACGACAAAAGCGATCAAGGTCAGCAACATGGAAGTTTCTCCAACGTGCAATCAGGCTGAGCGGCGACGAACGTCGGCTTCGGCAGCACGCCGGGTAGCCGCATCCAGCTCAAGCAGGTCGGCCAGCGATGTCAATGCTGTCGGCGAGACGGCGGCGAGAGTGGAGTCGTTCACGGCGTGGATGTCAGCGAATCCTATGCGTTGATCCAGGAATGCAGCGACCGAAATCTCGTTGGCCGCATTCAGCACAGCCGTGGTGCCTTCAGGTGCTCGCAGCGCCTCCCACGACAGGAATAGCCCGGGAAAGCGCTCACGGCTGGGAGGTTCGAAATGCAGACCCGCCAGTCGCGAGAAATCGAGGCGCGCGGCTCCACTTTCAATGCGTTCCGGCCAGGAAAGACCGTAGGCAATCGGTACGCGCATGTCCGGGGTGCCCAATTGAGCCAGAACCGATGCATCCGTGAATTCGACCATGGAGTGAATGATCTGCTGTGGATGAACCACGACTTCAATTTGCTCGGGCGCCAGATCGAACAGCCACCGCGCCTCTATCACCTCCAGCGCCTTGTTCATCATCGTGGCTGAATCCACCGAAATCTTGCGGCCCATGGAAAAATTGGGATGCGCACAAGCTTGGTCAGGTGTCACGCCCGAGAGTTCGGACAGGGGCAGCTGGCGAAACGGGCCACCCGAAGAGGTGAGATGAATGCGGTCAATGCGTGCCGCCCATGAAGCAGGATCTTCCGGCAGACATTGAAAAATGGCGGAATGTTCACTGTCAATGGGCAGCAAGGTGGCACCGCCCGTGCGCACTGCGTCCATGAAGAGCCGGCCACCCACCACCAAGGCTTCTTTATTGGCCAGCAACAATCGCTTGCCAGCGCGCGCCGCTGCAAGGCAAGGCGCCAGACCGGCCGCGCCAACAATGGCTGCCATGACCGTGTCAATGCCGTCGTCACCCGCAATGGCTTCTATGGCCGCAGGACCCGTGGCCACCACAGTGGACAAGCCGTTCTGCTTGATTTTTTCTGCCAGGACGCGGCCGTGCTCTTCGCTTGCCATGACCGCAAGCCGGGGCTTGAAGCGCGCGACCTGGGCCAGCATGGCCTCGACCTGGGTGGCCGCCGTCAATGCAACCACCTCGAAACGATCTGGATGACGCGCAATGACATCCAGTGTATTGGTACCTATGGATCCCGTAGACCCCAAAATGGCCACACGTTGCTTCTGGCCTGTTTTCACGCGATTCCCCTACCTACTGAGACCAACATCATGGCCAGTGGAAGAACTGGCAAAAGCGCGTCTATGCGGTCAAGAACACCCCCATGGCCCGGCAGCAGACCGCTGGAGTCCTTGACGCCCGCACTGCGCTTGACGAGCGACTCCACCAGGTCTCCAACCACACTCATGGCTGACAAAAACACGCAACCGGCCAGCAGAAACCACACACCGCGCTCCAACAAAAGCGTGTACAGGCTGGGAACTTCAATCGCATACGCCCGATCGATCCAAATCCATACCAGGGCCACCAACAGCACACCCAACATCCCCCCCCAAACACCTTCCCAGCTTTTGCCAGGACTGATGGAAGGTGCCAGCTTGTGGCGAGTGAATTTTCCGCCGAGGCCACGACCGAAAAAATACGCGAACACGTCTGCGGCCCAAACCAATGTCATGACGGACAACAGGAAATTGACGCCAATGATGCGTGCCTGCGCCAGCGCCAGCCAGGCGGTGCACAGCACGGCCAGCCCCCCTGTCCATCGCAAGCCACGCGACAGGCGCGGCCACCCCGCGACGCCTCGTTGAATCAGCCAGGCTCCGCCCGGAACACCGATGGCGGCGGCGCCCAGCCACAAAAGCGGCAGAGGTTGCGCCAAAGCCCCAAACCCCCAAAGGCCCGCGCAGATCAAGGCGCACAAGGCGCCTGTGGCCAATGCCGTCATGCCATTCCAGCCGACCAGGCGTGCCCACTCCCAGGCGGCGGCAGCAATCATGACAAGCGTCAGGCCTATGAACGGAGCTGGCGATGGGGCGAAAAGTGCTGGCAGAAGTATTGCCAGCAGAATCAGGGCGGTGATGATGCGTTGCTTGAGCATGCCGTGGTCTCAGGCCAAAGCCTGTGAGCCGGAAGTGGCTACCTGGGCCGAAGTCTTGCCAAAACGCCGTTCGCGCTGGGCAAAAGCCAAAAGAGCTTCGTCCAGTGCAGCCTCGTCAAATTCCGGCCATAAGTGCTCACTGAAGAACATCTCACTGTAGGCGCATTGCCACAGCAGAAAATTGCTTATGCGCTGTTCTCCGCCCGTGCGAATCAGCAAATCGGGGTCAGGCACATGAGCCAGCGACATGGCTTTACCCAAAGACTCTTCGGTGATGGGCTCACCAGCACTCGCTACACGAGCGGCTGCCTGGGCGATATCCCAGCGACCACCGTAGTTGAAGCATACATTCAGCACCATGCGCGAGTTGGTCGAGGTCTCGACCTCGGCGGCAGCAAGTCCTGCACGCACGCGCTCCGAAAGCCCGGTCCTGCTGCCCACAAAATGCAATCTGATTCCTGAGGCCTTGAGCTCCGGCACCTCGCGCGTCAGCGCTGTGGCTAGCAAATCCATGAGGCCACTCACCTCATCAGTGGGTCGATTCCAGTTTTCAGAGGAAAAGGCAAACACGGTGAGCACCTGCACCCCCCGTTCTGCGCAGGCACGAATGCACCGGCGCAACGCCTCAACCCCCTGCCGATGCCCCGCCACCCTCGGCAAAAGCCGACGATGCGCCCAACGCCCATTTCCATCCATCACGATGGCGACATGGTGCGGCACGACAGGAAGGTTGGGGCGGGATTTTTTCATGCGAGCGAAGCGGACAGGTGTCCCGTCACAGCCGTTTAAACGGCCAGAATGTCTTGTTCCTTGGCAGCAACCAAGGCGTCAATCTCGGAAATGTGCCGGTCGGTAACCTTTTGCACTTCTGCCTCAGCGCGTTTCTGGTCGTCTTCCGAGGCTTCCTTGTCTTTGACCAGCTTCTTGACCGCTTCATTGGCATCACGGCGAAGGTTACGAATAGCCACTTTGGCCGATTCACCTTCCTGGCGCACGATCTTGGTCATCTCCTTACGGCGCTCCTCGCTCATCATGGGCATAGGCACGCGGATGAGATCACCCATGCTCGCAGGGTTCAAACCCAACTCGCTTTCGCGGATGGCCTTCTCGATCTTGGCTCCCATGCCTTTTTCCCATGGCTGCACGCTGATGGTGCGGGCATCGATCAAGGAGACATTGGCCACTTGAGACAAGGGCACGTGGTTGCCGTAATACTCGACGTGGATCGTATCCAGGAGCGCGGGGTTCGCACGGCCAGTGCGAATCTTGGTCAGATTATTCTTGAAGGCCACAATGGACTGGTCCATCTTGCCTTGCGTTGTTTGCTTGATTTCGGCAATCGTCATATGAGTTTCTCCATGCGGGATTATCGCCATGCGCTACCGCCAGTGCTTGAGCCTGGCGACGGACGTACCGCGACAGCGGCACGGCATAAACCCTGTTCGAAAAGTTCTACACGTGCACCAAGGTGCCTTCGTCCCCGCCCATGACCACATTTTTGAGCGCCCCGGGCTTGAAAATCGAAAAGACCTTGATAGGCAATTTCTGATCGCGACACAAAGCGAAAGCTGTTGCGTCCATGATTCCCAGGTTTCGACTCATGGCTTCATCGAAGGTGATGTGCGCGTAGCGCGTAGCGCTCGGGTCCTTGTGAGGATCAGCAGTGTAAACACCATCCACTTTCGTGGCCTTCAGCACCAGTTCGGCACCAATTTCAGCTCCGCGCAAAGCAGCGGCCGTATCCGTCGTGAAGAAAGGATTGCCGGTGCCGGCTGCAAACACGACAACCTTGCCCTCCTCGAGGTATTGCAACGCCTTGGGCCGCACATACGGCTCGACCACCTGCTCAATTGCAATGGCGGACATGACGCGTGCCGTCAAACCGTTCTTGTTCATGGCGTCAGCAAGCGCCAGGGCATTCATGACCGTAGCGAGCATGCCCATGTAGTCCGCTGTAGCGCGGTCCATGCCGACCGAGCCGCCTGCCACCCCGCGAAATATGTTTCCGCCGCCAATCACGACCGCCACCTGCACCCCCATGTGGGTGACTTCGGCAATCTCGCCCACAATACGCTCGATGGTGGCGCGGTTGATGCCGAATGCATCGTCTCCCATCAGCGCCTCACCTGAAAGTTTGAGCAAAATGCGCTTATGGGCGGGTTTGGCTTTGGTCATCGGCAGGCTCCGGGAAATGCGACGGTGCAACAGTCTACTAGGGATGGAATTAAAAAGCTCAAAAGCAGGCCGGAAAGCACAGTCACTCAATGTAAAACAAAGGGTCTGCTCCCCGAAATTGGAGTTCGCTGGCCTGAATGGAGCGTTCCAGCTTGTGCCCCGGGTGCGGGCCATGGCTGGATGGGAAAGATGTCAAAAGCCACAAGACAGCGGCAGCAAGCCAGAGACTTGCTGCCGCAGGGCAGACCTTTAGAACGTGTTCATGATCTTGGAGGTCTGCAGGCTGAAAACCCCTTCATCCAAGGGGCAAAAGGCGTTTCAAGGCCTCAGGGGCTTTCTCAGCCCTTTTTGGCAGCGGCCACTTGCGCAGCAACTTCAGCTGCGAAATCGTCCTGCTTCTTCTCAATGCCTTCGCCGACCACGAAGAGCGTAAAGCCCTTCACGGTAGTGCCACGCTCTTTGAGCATCTGTTCGACGGTTTGCTTGTCGTTCTTAACGAAAGGCTGGTTGAGCAGAGAGACCTCCTTGAGGTATTTCTGCACGGAGCCTTCGATCATCTTGGTAGCAATGTCTGCCGGCTTGCCTGATTCCTGAGCCTTGGCAGTGGCAACGCTGCGCTCTTTTTCGATCAGCTCAGCCGGCACGTCGCTGCTGGCCAATGACACGGGCTTCATGGCGGCCACGTGCATGGCTACGTCACGAGCGGCAGCTTCGTCACCCTCGAACTCGACCAGAACGCCGATACGTGTGCCGTGCAGGTAGGAAGCAAGCTGACCGCCGCCGGACTTGCGAACAAAACGGCGGAAGCTCATGTTCTCGCCGATTTTTCCGATCAGGCCAACGCGCACATCTTCCAGTGTGGGGCCGAATTCACCCATGGAGAAAGGCAAGGCGCCCAGCGCTGCCACGTCAGCCGGGTTGTGCTCAGCCACCAGGTCGGCAGCGCCTTGCGCCAGCGCCAGGAAGCTGTCGTTTTTGGTAACGAAGTCGGTCTCGCAATTGACTTCAACGATAGAGCCAGTGTTGCCCTTGATCGAAGCGGTCACCACACCCTCGGCGGTCACGCGGGAAGCGGCTTTACCAGCCTTGGTGCCCAGCTTGACACGCAACAGCTCTTCTGCCTTGACCATGTCGCCATCAGCTTCGGTCAGGGCTTTTTTGCACTCCATCATGGGTGCGTCGGTCTTGGCGCGAAGTTCGGCGACCATGCTTGCGGTAATTGCTGCCATCGGTTTGCTCCAGTCTTTCGGTTAGGCGCCGGCTCCACAGGTTGCCGACGCGAAAAATAAATTTAACAAGAAAAAAGGGGCGCTATACGCCCCTGTTTCCGGACACACCAGATCAGGCGGCGCTGCCGTCCTCGACTTCCACGAACTCGTCATCGCCTTCAGCGGTGGCGGCCACAGCCTTGACCACATCGTTGACTGCGTTGGCACGACCTTCGAGGATGGCGTCAGCAATGCCACGGGCGTAGAGCGTCACAGCCTTGGCTGAGTCGTCGTTGCCAGGGATCACGTAATCGATGCCTTCAGGGTTGTGGTTGGAGTCCACCACACCAACCAGTGGAATACCCAGCTTCTTGGCTTCGGACACGGCGATCTTGTGAAAGCCCACGTCGATCACGAAAATGGCGTCTGGCAATGCATTCATGTCTTGAATGCCACCAATGTCACGCTCGAGCTTGGCCATTTCACGCGTGAACGTGAGTTGCTCTTTCTTGCTCATGCTCTCAAGGCCAGCTTCCTGCTGAGCCTTCATGTCTTTGAGGCGCTTGATGGAGGTCTTGACCGTTTTGAAGTTGGTCAACATACCGCCGAGCCAGCGCTGCTCAACGAAAGGCACGCCAGCGCGGCGAGCTTCCTCGGCCACGATGTCACGGGCTTGACGCTTGGTGCCAACCATCAAGATGGTGCCACGGTTGGCAGCCAACTGGCGCACGAACTTCTGCGCCTCCTGGAACATCGGCAGCGATTTTTCCAGGTTGATGATGTGAATCTTGTTGCGGTGACCGAAGATGAACGGGGCCATCTTGGGGTTCCAGAAGCGGGTTTGGTGACCAAAGTGGACACCGGCTTCCAGCATTTCACGCATAGTGACGGACATGAGAATTCCTTTAACAAAGGTTGGGTCTAAAATCCAGCCCGCTCATCACCGCTTTCGAGGGAAAGTCTTACGGAAGTTCAATTGAAATCCGCTTGAAAATCCACTTGACTACCCGGCGGCGACACCTTGTGGGGACTGGTTTGCGATTTGTCTCGCCAGGCGCTGAAATTATTCAGTGCACATCAGCGAAACCCATCGATTATAGCCTGCGTTCGCGCACCTTGAAAACACCCCCCCTCCCAGCCGCTGCTTGCAAGCGCTGCATCTCAACACTCCCTGGCCTCCAACTCATGAATATCGCGATCCTCGGCGCCGGCATCATTGGCGTGACCACCGCATACGAGTTGGCTGCGGACGGGCACACGGTCACGGTGTTCGAGAGGCACACCAGCATTGGCGAAGAAGCCAGTTTCGCCAATGCCGGAATCATCGCAGCGGCCGGTTGCGTGTCGGACTGGTCGGCGCCCGGCATAGCAGGCAAGCTTGGCAGGCAGATTCTGACCAGCAACGCCCCCCTGCGCATGGCGCGCCCCTTGCGCGCAGCTGACCTTGGGTGGATGCGTCGGTGGCTCACAGCCAGCCGCTCCGCGAACGCTTCGGTCAACCAGACCCGTTTGATGCGACTGGCGCTCTACAGCCAACATCGGATGCGGGAAATCTCCGCCAGCATGGCCTACACCTTCGACCGAAGCGATGGCTATATGGTGCTACTGCGCAGCGAAAAAAATCGCAGGCAAATCCAACCTGGCTTGGCCGCTCTGCGTGAGCTTGGTGTGCCATTCCATGAAATCAGCGCCACGGAGGCACGCCAGGTGGAATATGCGCTCCATCCGTTGACGGATCTGGCGGGCGCCATCTACTTCCCGCAGGACGAAGTTGCGAACTGCCGTCAATTTGCCATTATCTTGCGCGATGCAGCCGAACAACTGGGTGCGCGCTTCGAATTCAGTAAATCCGTCGCAAGTATTGACCTCACGCAGCCGGCGACCCTGCGCATTGCGAATGAGGACTCGCCGAGGCGCTTTGATGCCATTGTGGTGTGTGCGGGTGTGCAATCAGCTTCTCTGCTGGCCCCCCTGGGCATCCGCCTGCCGCTTCGCCCTGTCTATGGATATTCCATCAGCGCGCATATCCCTGAGTCCCTCAACGCCCCGCGCAGCGGCGTCATGGACGAGCACTACAAAGTCACCATTACCCGCCTGGGCCAGCGTGTGCGCGTGGCAGGCGCCGCGGAAATTGGTGGAAGGCCGGGGCACATGGACGATGGCGCCATCCGAAAGCTCTACAAGGTGTTGGCCGATTGGTTTCCCGCCGCCGGACGTCTCTCCAAGGGCGTTCAGGTCTGGAAGGGCGCGAGCCCTGCACTGCCCGATGGCTCACCAGTTCTAGGCCCCAGCGGTATTCCAGGCCTTTGGCTCAACCTGGGGCACGGCGCCAGCGGCTGGACCCTCGCCTGTGGTTCGGCGCGGATCCTGGCCGATCAAATCGGCGGGCGAATGCCGCACATCGATATCGAAGGCTTGGGTTTGGAGCGCCTTATGGGATCCGGCCAATAGTCTGCGCTTTCGCCGGCTTCACCTCTCACGCCGACCGCAGGACGCACAGCCCCAACACGGGCAGCTTTGCGAAGAACCGGTCGTTCGAGCCGGATTGGCGCAGCGGCGTGCACAATGCCCCACATGCCGCGTCTGATACAAGCCCATGAAATGCACCCGCTGCACGATGCGGCAGCGACCCGACGCACCGAGCACTCAGCCGCGGCCCAACTGCCAGCCCACACCTTGATGCAAAGGGCTGGCCTGGCGGTCGCCCGGCTCGCTCTGGCTCTCACGCCGCATGCTCGCACCATCTGGATCGCTTGTGGTCCCGGCAACAATGGGGGCGATGGATTGGAGGCTGCCCTGCATCTGCGCCACTGGGGCCTGAACCCCGTGGTGACCTGGCTCGGCAATCCCGAAAACACCCCTGCGGATGCACATGCCTCCTATCTTCGAGCGCGCGATGCCGGTGTAAACTTTGCCGAAGAGCCACCCGAGCTCGATGCGGACGACCTTTGCATCGACGCGCTCCTGGGCCTTGGCGCGGCACGCCCTCCCCAAGGTCTCATGGCCGAATGGCTCGACCGTATGGCAACTTGCCCGTCACAACGTTTGGCTGTGGATCTGCCAACCGGCCTCAGCGTCGACACAGGGTCAACCAGTACCCCCTGGCACGCCGATGCCCATCCTCCACGTCATCACACTCTCAGCCTGCTCACCTTGAAGCCGGGCCTGTTCACCATGCAGGGGCGTGACGCCTGCGGCACGATGTGGTTCGACGATCTCGGCATAGTCACCGCAGAAGAACCAGTGGCATGGCTGAATGCTCCTGGGATCCAGGCGACCCGCCCGCATGCCAGCCACAAAGGCACATGGGGCGATGTGGCCGTGATCGGTGGCGAAAGTGATGCCTCGCGCGGCATCTCCATGCGCGGTGCCGCCCTCCTCGCTGCCCGCGCCGCCTTGTCTTCTGGCGCCGGGCGCGTCTACGTCAGCCTTCTCGGCAACTCCGACCTGTGGCTGGACACAATCGCTCCGGCCCTGATGTTCCGCCGCTTCGATGCGCTGGATTTTTCTGCGCTCACCTCGGTATGTGGTTGTGGCGGCGGGGAGACAGTGGCCGAAGTACTCCCCGCACTTCTGGCCGCAGCCCCCAGGTTGGTGTTGGATGCTGATGCCCTGAATGTCATTGCCCGCGACCCCAAGCTAAAGCTCAGCCTCGCAAATCGCGACACACAAGGGCACGCAACGGTATTGACCCCTCACCCGCTGGAAGCTGCTCGTCTCCTGGCCTGCTCTGCTGCCGAAGTCCAGGCTGACCGTTTGGCATGCGCTCGAGAACTAACCCAACGTTTTAGATCTACCGTCGTCCTCAAGGGCTCCGGCACTGTGATCGCGGCTCCCGATCAACTGCCCAACATCAACCCTACCGGAAATGCACGCTTGGCCACGGCCGGTACAGGCGATGTCTTGGCCGGGATGATCGGCGCGCGCATGGCCGCTGGATTGGATGCATTCAGCGCTGCTCGCACCGCCGTTTGGCAGCACGGCCATTTCGCAGATCTCTGGCCAGATGACCTGCCTCTCACGGCAGAGCGGCTGGCCACTCCGCCCTGAGTCATCGTCGCCGCGTATCGGTAAAACGCTTCCGATAGGTTTCTTGATCCCAAGCGCGCAAAAAAAAGCGGCGCTGTACGCCGCTCGGTGTTCCATGGAAGCGTTTACGTTCTATCCGCGCCCCACGAATGGCATCTTGGTAGCCATGACCGTATGAAATAGCACGTTCGCTTGCAAAGGTAAATTGGCCATGTAGACCACCGATTGGCCAACGATGGCGACGTCCATGCGGGGCTCTTCCATCGTCTGGCCGTTGGCTTGCAAGATGCCCGCTGCCATGGGTCCAGTCATCTCGGTGGCTGCATTTCCGATGTCGATCTGGCCCACAGCGATGTCATACGCTCGGCCGTCGAGTGAAGCCGTTTTTGTCAATCCCGTCACGGCATGCTTGGTCGCTGCATAGGCAATGGAATGCGGGCGCGGTGCATGCGCCGCAATGGAGCCATTGTTGATGATGCGTCCACCGCGCGGCGTCTGCCGCTTCATGACCCGAAACGCTGCCTGCAAGCAATAGAACATACCGCTCAGATTGACGTCTACCACCCCGCGCCATTGCTCTACCGTCAATTCTTCCAAAGGGACTGCTGGGGCGCCGGTTCCGGCGTTGTTGAACAGCAGGTCGACCCTGCCAAATGCTTGCACGGCAGCATCGAAAAGACGCGCGACGGCCGCAGGGTCAGACACGTCTGTGGGCACCGGCAATGCTCGCGTTCCAGCACTCGACTCGTCTACGGTCTTTTGAAGCAACTCCATGCGCCGGCCGGCCAGCACAACTTGCCAGCCGTCGGCCAGCAAAGCCAGCGCAGCAGCTTTCCCTATGCCCGTACCAGCCCCGGTGACGATGGCTGTTTTAGATGATGGATGGATGCTCATGGTGTCTCAAGATTCAATGTGAGGCGCGTCCGCGGTGAGGACTCGCCGATGATGACCAGCGCCTTGTAGGAAATAAAGCAGGTGCCGCCATCACACTGGGGCTGCGTACTTGCCCTTCGCTCGACCGCACCTGACCAATGGGCCTGAATGAATCGCAGGCCTTGGGGAAAATCCGCCTACGCGGAAGCTAGCCGCGTCAGCGCAGCGTCGCCGTAGCTCACCGCCTTGAATTTTTCTGTTTACCACCCCTGCCTTTGGCTGCCGCTTTCTTGACAGAAGCTTTAAGCACTTCGATAGGTGATGGACGATGGCGTGAATGAGAGTTGGACGAGGGTTCGCCCCCTTCATTGCGGTCATGATCACGTGACTTGCGAGCAGCCCGCTTGGCAGAAGATTTGGTAGGTGAGCCGCGCTCGCCAGTCGCCGTGACGCCCTTGTCACGCAACGCGCGAGAGGTCAAATCCTCGCCATCGTGAACCAGGCGGAAATCGATCTTGCGACCGTCCAGATCCACCCTGCTGACCTGCACCCGCACCCGCGTACCCACGCCGTAGCGCATACCAGTGCGCTCGCCGCGCAATTCCTGCCGCACCTCGTCGAACCGGAAATACTCGCCGCCCAGCTCGGTAATGTGCACCAGGCCTTCCACGTAGAGCTCATCCAGCGTGACGAACAAGCCGAAGCTCGTGGCCGTGGTGACGGCTCCACTGAACTCTTCGCCGAGGTGTTCGCGCATGTACTTGCACTTCAGCCAGGCCTCTACGTCACGGCTGGCCTCATCAGCTCGGCGTTCGTTGGCACTGCAATGCAGGCCAGCGGCTTCCCAGCCCAGCATCTCGGCAGATTGCTTGCGAGGCGGCTCGTTGCCGTTACGCTGGCGGGAGGCGTTGGTTTTCTGCAGTCGTCGGTTGAGCTTCTCGTGCGCCTCGCCGGGCGTCGGCAATTCTGGCAACTGATAGCGGCGCTTGCTCAGAATAGCCTTGATGACCCGATGAACCAGCAGATCGGGGTAGCGTCGGATCGGGCTTGTGAAGTGCGTGTAGGCTTCGTAAGCCAATCCGAAATGGCCACTGTTGTGCGGCGAATAAATGGCCTGGCTCATGGAGCGCAGCAACATCATGTGGATTTGCTGCGCATCGGGACGGTCTTTTGTAGCCTCCGCGATTTGCTGGAACTCACCTGGCTTGGGCACGTCCCCGATAGAGAGCCCGAGACCCAGGGCTTTCAGGTAGCTGCGAAGGATTTCCTGTTTCTCAGGCGTTGGCCCCTCGTGCACGCGAAACAGGCCGGCTTGCTTGCCTTGCTGAATGAAATCTGCGCTGCAAACGTTTGCAGCCAGCATGCATTCTTCGATCAGCTTGTGTGCATCGTTGCGAGTGCGAGGAACGATCTTTTCGATGCGGCCATTCTCGTCGCACACGATCTGGGTTTCCGTGGTCTCGAAGTCCACGGCGCCACGCGCATGACGGCTTTTCAGCAATGCGCTGTAGACGTCGTGCAAATTGATCAGATCCTGAACGCGCGCTTTGCGTTTGCTGGCTTCAGGCCCTCGCGTATTGGCCAGGATGGCAGCCACTTCAGTGTACGTAAAGCGTGCGTGGCTCCACATGACCGCAGGGTAGAACTGATAGGCATGTACTTCACCCTTGGCGGTGACGAGCATGTCACACACCATGCAAAGGCGCTCCACTTCGGGATTGAGCGAACACAGTCCATTGCTCAACTTCTCGGGCAGCATGGGGATGACCCGTCGCGGAAAGTAGACGCTGGTGGCTCGGTCGTACGCATCGACATCGAGCGGCTTTCCGGTCTGCACATAGTGGCTCACATCGGCAATGGCCACCAACAGTCGCCAACCTTTGCTGCGGCCGACCTTGGCCGGCTCGCAATACACTGCGTCGTCAAAATCACGGGCGTCTTCGCCGTCGATGGTGACCAGTGCCACATCGGTCAGATCCACTCGGCCACGCTTGTCCTCCGGCCGCACTTGTTCGGGCAGCGTTCTGGCCTCGCCAATGGCTGCGTCTGAAAATTCATGCGGCACGCTGTATTTGCGCACGGCTATTTCGATTTCCATGCCTGGGTCATCGACCTCGCCCAGCACTTCCTTCACGCGCCCCACAGGTTGACCATAGAGTGCAGGAGGTTCGGTCAGTTCAACCACTACCACCTGACCCGGCTTGGCTTGCCCAATGGCCGCTTTGGGAATCATTACATCCTGGCCATAGCGCTTGTCCTCGGGCGCGACAAGCCATAGACCGCCCTCATTGAGCAGACGGCCGATGATGGGATGCGGAGGCCGCTCCACAATCTCCACCACACGCCCCTCAGGACGCCCCCGCCTGTCCTGCCTCACGACTTTGACTTTGACGCGGTCACGGTGAAGCACCGCTCGCATCTCATTGGGGGCTAAGTAGACGTCTGGCTCGTTGTCGTCACGGACCACAAAACCATGTCCATCGCGGTGACCTTGCACCGTTCCTTCAATTTCATCCAGCAAACTGGAAACCTCTGTTTTTTTGATATACAATTCGATCTTTCCTGAAATGCCCAGGTGGCGGAATTGGTAGACGCACTAGTTTCAGGTACTAGCGGGTAACTCCGTGGAGGTTCGAGTCCTCTCCTGGGCACCAACGATTATGTTGGGTAATGACATTAGAAGACACTAGAAATCTGAAATAACTAGAGTTATAAGCAGATTTCTTTTTATAGAAAGCCACCTTCGGGTGGCTTTTTTGTTGTCTGTTGGATTTCATACTATCAGGGCTTGCCGTCTTACGCGCGTCCAAGATGGCCTTGGCCCCTGATAGCTTGAGCAGAACTTGTAGTTTGCTAGTCTCTGCAAGGCGAGTTTCGCACGGGCGCTGCCCGTATACCCTGTCTCCCACGCCTGCAGAAAAGGTGACAAGGCACCTCAAGCAAAAATTCATATTGGCAATGCGATCAAGTCATGTCCCTGCGTGCCAACGATGCGTGCCCGCGTGAACTCTCCCACTTTAAGTTGCTTGCTGATCTTCTCAGGAGGCAACAACTGCACGATACCATCGATTTCCGGGGCATCGGCATAGCTTCGGCCTACGCCACCTCGCCTGCCCAGCGCAGGCGCTGAATCCACCAGCACTTGCATCGTAGCGCCCACACGTTGCCGAAGTTTTTCAGTGGAGACTTCTTCAGCCACCTTCATGAATCGAGCCCGCCGCTCTTCGCGCAACTCTGCAGGAAGCATGCCTGGCAGTTCATTGGCCGTCGCTCCCTCAACCGGTGAGTATGCAAAGCAACCCGCACGATCGATGCGCGCCTCACGAACGAAATCCAGCAGGTGTTCGAACTCCTGCTCCGTCTCGCCGGGAAACCCTGCAATGAAGGTTGAGCGGATCACCAACTCTGGACAAATCTCACGCCAGCGGGCAATCCGTTCGAGATTTTTTTCGCCGCTGGCAGGCCGCTTCATGCGGCGCAGCACGTCTGGGTGGCTGTGCTGCAGCGGCACGTCCAGGTAAGGCAACACCTTGCCCTGCGCCATCAGCGGCACGATTTCATCGACGCTGGGGTAAGGGTAGACATAATGCAGACGAACCCAGGCGCCGTGCGGCTCCGCCAGCTCCGAAAGTGCCTGAACCAGTTCGAACATGCGCGTCCGCACAGGACGACCATCCCAGAAGCCGGTGCGGTACTTCACATCCACTCCATAGGCTGAGGTGTCCTGACTGATCACCAGCAGTTCCTTGACACCGCCTTCGAACAGAGCCCGTGCCTCCTTGAGCACGTCACCGATAGGCCGGCTGACCAGGTCGCCCCGCATGGACGGGATGATGCAGAAGGTGCACCTGTGATTGCAGCCTTCGCTGATTTTCAGATAGGCGTAGTGGCGCGGCGTCAGCTTCAGGCCGGCTTCACCGAACGCACCAGGAATCAGGTCCAGGAATGGATCATGTGGCTTGGGGCAGTGTTGGTGAACCGCATCCATGACCTCCTGCGTGGCGTGAGGTCCGGTGACCGCCAATACCGAAGGGTGCAGCGACTTGACCAGATTTTGTGCATCGCCGCCGTCGCTCGCGGCAGAACCAGGTACCGTTTTAGCGCCAAGACATCCCGTGACCACCACTTTGCCGTTGACGGCAAGGGCTTCACCAATGGTGTCAAGGCTTTCCTTGACGGCGTCGTCAATGAAGCCGCAAGTGTTGACGATAACCAGATCAGCGCCTTCAAAGGTCTTGCTGGTTTGATAGCCTTCGGCTGAAAGCTGGGTCAGGATCAGCTCTGAATCCGTCAATGCTTTAGGGCAACCGAGGCTCACAAAGCCTATACGCGGTGCCGGCGTGGAAATTTCACTCATCCCTGGATTGTCGCAGCCTAGTTGAGCCAGCGATAGAGATGTCGCTCCAATTAGCACCCGCATGATGCGAAAGCTGACTGCCACAAGAGCTCACAGGCTCGCTTTTCACCCTGTTTTCAGGTGACGGCGAAAGGCAAGGCACCTCAACGCTTCATGCCGAAAGCGCTCAATATCTGCTCGGTTTGCTTCTGCATCTGCTCTTGCATCTGCGCAAAGGCACTCTTGGATTGCTCCAGATAAGTGCCCATCATGCCGTTCATCATGGGAGACTGCTCTGCCAATTTGGCCTGGACCTCCATGAGCGACTGGATGTTTTTCTCCAGGTAAGTGCCCATGTAACCCTGCATGGAATGACCATAGAAGCGAATGATATTAGCGAGCACGGCCTCACTGAACATGGGCGCCCCGCCCGCTTCTTCTTCCAGAATGATCTGGAGCAGAATGCTTCTTGTAAGGTCCTGCCCTGTCTTGGCGTCGCGCACGACAAACGTCTCTGCCGCCATCACCAGCTTTCGCACCTCGGCCAGGGTGATGTAGGAAGAGGTGCGCGTGTCGTACAAACGACGATTGGGGTATTTTTTGACTACCCGCAACTCGGTAGCATCCGTGGCGCCAGCGGATTCACCCGGCGTATCAGATGGCTTGGTACTTGATGTCATGAAGTCAAAAATCCCTCGAAGGCTTAAGCGATACCGCCTCAAGCTCATTCTAGGCCGCGCTGACCCACGACAGGGAGAAGACTTTCCCTGATTTTTGCAAACATTCCACGCACCCAAGGCGGACCGGCAAGCAATTGTCGGCCTTGCGCCTTGCCTCCCCTTCCTTATTCACCAAGAATTTTTCAGCGACCCGTCCATACAGGCGGCCGCTTGGCATTGAACGCGGCAAGGCCTTCTCGCGCATCTTCGGTCTGAATCATGGCGGAGATGTTGCTTTCGGTGAATGCCATCATTTCGTGGAACGACATCGCTTCTACCGCATGCATGGCGTATTTGCCACGGCGCACAGCCAGCGGCGAAACGGCCATGACGTCGGCAACCAGCGCATCCACAGCGGCATCGAGCTCGGCAGCCGGCACAACCTTGTTCAGCATGCCCAGTGAAAAGGCGGTTTTGGAGTCAATGGGTTGGCCGGTAAGGCACATCTGATTCAAGAAACGCGGCGGAATCAGATCGCGCAGGATGGTGAGGATCTGCATGGGAAAAATCCCTATCTTCACTTCTGGCATGCCAAAGCGCGCCTCTTCGACGGAAACGGCCATGTCGCACAGGCCGAACAGACCCAGCCCTCCTGCCATGCAAACACCATTGATGCGACCGATGATGGGCACCTGGCAGTCATGCACCGCGCGCGCCAAATCGGCCAGCGGTAACTGCATACGGGCAAAGTCAGGTTTGAATGGTGTGTCCCCTGGCGTGAGGTCAGCGCCGGCACAAAAGGCCTTGTCGCCCGCTCCGGTCAGCACAATGACTCGTACGCTGCGATCCGCATTGGCTTGCCGTACAGCAGCCCCCAGGCGCAGGAGAACATCGTCCGTGAGCGCGTTGCGGCGCTGGGGACGGTTCAAGGTCAGGCGCATCACCGCGCCTTCTCGCTCTACGAGCAAATCATTCGTTGTGTCCGCGGACTGTTCTGAACTCATGAAAATCTCCTCAGTGGTCGGTTTTAGGAAACTCTGGCTGCCAAGCTTGGGTGAAGCTGCGCAAGCCTTGAATCGGAAACTGCATCTGGCTCCAGACATGCAAGCCAGCGTGCGTGCTCAAGATGGCGCATAGGACCTCACCAACTCCGCGGAAATGTCTGCCGCAGCCTTCTTGACAAGATTGGTATAGAAATCCTGGGAAACGGTAGCCCTGTGCATGGGAATGCCCGTGGTCACGGCACCCACCGCCAGGTCCGGACGTGGACGGCAAAAAACAGGTGCGGCGATTCCGCAGACATCTTCGCTGTACTCGCCCTTGGTGACACAAACGCCTTCACGACGAATGATTTCAAGTTTCTCCATGATTGCGGCTCGATCAATGACGGTCTGAGGCGTTACCTTCTGCAAGTCGGTGGTCTCAAGATATTGGGTCACCTGGTGAGCTGGCTGCCATGCCATGACGGCAAGTCCGGCGGAGGTGCAATAAAGAGGCCTCGTCTCCCCTGCTCGGACCACATATCTGATGGCCCGGCTTCCCTCGGCCACTTCCATATATTCGGTGTGCGCCTGCGTTTCGTCGAGCATAACGAACGCCGTCGTCTCCCCCAGGCGGGAAGCATAGAGCTCCAACGCAGGTCTCATGCTTCGCAGGAAAGCCGAATGGCGGCTGGCGCGAAACGAGAGGCGCAATGAAGAGGGTCCGAGTACATAGCCCGATTCGAGTTGCAGGAGGTATCCCTCGGCAACCAATGGACGCAGCATGTTGAACAAACTGGTTTTGGGAATCACCAAGCTCTGGCTGAGTTGGGCAAGTCCAACACCCTCCGTGGACTTGGCAATGATTTCAAGTATTCGCAAAGTCCGGATGGGAGAACGGGGTCCGCCAATTGCACCGGTTGCCCGTTCGCGGCCAGTTGCGAGAAACCCATTGTCTTCAACCACACTTGAACTACGCCCTTGCACTCAGACTCCTCATGCCCCTGAAATGGCCCCTGCTGGCCGCCGGAAATCAACGCCGGGCGCCAATTGCACCGGTTGCCCGTTCGCGGCCAGTTGCGAGAAACCCATTGTCTTCAACCACACTTGAACTACGCCCTTGCACTCAGACTCCTCATGCCCCTGAAATGGCCCCTGCTGGCCGCCGGAAATCAACGCCGGGCGCCAATTGCAAAGCGCATGACGAGCGGACCATCCGGTGCGCAATGGAATTCCCAAGCTATTGTTCTAATAATAGAACCATGATTTCCATTCTGTTCCATTATTGGTTTTTCGTCAATGAGCCTGGTCACCAAAACCCGAAGCCGTGCCGATCCGCGAAGAACGGCTTCAATTATCTTGTGCGCTCTTGTCGGTCCTATGCGTTGGGTCCTCGGGGGACAATGTCTCCGGGGCTCGTCGTAGAGGCCCCTTGCCTTCGGAATGGGCCATCAAAGCATGGCGCTCAGCCCGGACCCGGCCGTCGTTTTCAGAGATGGCTCTTGGTTGCAGTCGGCTCTTCGGGCGAGAAGCGTTCAAACACCACGCTCCCGAGATGGAGCTGCTCGGACTCCACCCCATTTCGCTGGACTTTCACCATGCTGATTTCGAAAAGGTCGCGACCATCATTACCCGGGACCTTGACGATCATCCCGGCCTGATCGTCGTTTGTCACACGCAGCAACTGATTCTCGAATAGCAGATAGCCCGGCAGCACTTCGAGTTCGTTCATGTGCCACACAATGGGTGCGTACAGACGAGTCACGGCCTGGGGAGAGTCGTTGGCATATCGCCAATCACTGCCTAACCTGGCTTTCCAGGCTGCTGGAAGTGCAATGTCTGATGGAGGCAACCATTCCCCTATCGGTATTTCCCCCCAGCTCAGCGCATTGCCTGACAACTCCCGGCGAATCAGATAGTGATGCTCGCCCACGCTCTGGAACCGATAATTGGTCTCCGGGTGAGCATCCGACCACCAATACCCGTCGTTGCGCAGACGCAGTTGCCCCTGAACAACGTCCCAGGACGAGCCGTTCCAACTGCTCAACGTCAGCGAACCGTCTCGTTCATTGCTGACCTGCAAAGGCGGTTTGGAACTGGCATACACGCCTGCGCGCGCCTGCACCTCGGAAGCGGATGGCGGCGTCTGCTGCGCGACCGGGGGGACCGTTGGCATCAGCGAACCCGGCAAGCTCCGAACGGCGCCGCGTTCTGCGGCGACCCGGAGCAGCAATCCTTCGGCAAGTTTTCCTGGCTGGTAGTCGTGACCACTACCCACAATGAGCAAAGCCATGCGAAGTTCTGGCAACACAAAAAATTCGCTGGAGAAAAAGGTGGTGCCGCCGTTTTTGCTCCAAGCTCTCACGCCCCCGGCATTCATGCCGGCCTGCTGCACTGAATCCCAGCCCAACCCCCATTTCCATGAATGTGCGCTAGGGTTGATAAGGGTCCGTGCACCTTGGTCGACCGCCATTTCGCGAATGGCCTCCGCAGAGACAAGGCGCTTACCTTCATAGACGCCTTGATCAAGCAGCATCCGCCCGAACCTGAGCATGTCAGTTGCGGTGGTGAAAATGCCTCCCGTTCCAAACGGTGTCGACATTTCCTGCGGAAGGCTCTGGCCTTTGAAGTACGGGTGCACATAAGTGCCGTCTGGCAAGGGCGCCAATGGATACCCTGCAGAGTGCATGCCTAGCGGGATGAATATCTCCTGCCGGACAAACTCAGGAAAGGACCGACCATCCACCGCTTGGACAAGACGTTCAACCAGGGTAAAGCCATCATTGCAGTAAACGGCCAGCTCACCAGGCGCGTGCTTGAGGTGAGAGTTCTCCAGAACCCGCTGGGTATCTTCTGCATAACCCAGATAGGGTGCGAAGCTGCCGTTGTCCCGCATATTGTTGCCGGGAAAGCCTGAGCTGTGAGAGAGCAGATGCCGCACCGTGACCTGTTTGAATTCCGGCGATAGCATGCGAAATCCGGGGAGCAGCTCCACCAGCGGCTGATCCAGTTTCAGCTTGGAGCGCTCTCGCAATATCAGCACCGCGAGCGTAGTGACCACCTTGGAAACGGAACCAATATTGAAAACGGTCCCTACCGCGGCGGGCACCCCTTTCTCGCGGTCAGCGAATCCGAATGCCTCTTGCCAGACCACGCGGTCATCCGCAAGCAAGGCCACGGAGACGGCCGTGGTGGCGGAATCTGGCCTAGCCAAGGATTCGCGAATGCTGTCTCGGCACCATTGCACCGCTTTGGAGCCTGCCCAGTCAGGAGGCGTCGGATCAATGCCATCGGAGCTGCCACCGCAGGCCTGCAACCAGGGAGCGGCCAAGCCAGCCATGGAAAGGCCCAGGTAGCTGCGGCGCGACATGCCCTGACGGGTGTCAGGCTTCATCAAAGGAGGCGTCATGGAGTGCTTTTATGAAAGAGGCCTGGACCGGCATGCGAAATCACCGCCGTGAACTCACATAATACGTTTGATACGTCAGCGGCAGTGCGTAAGATGCGGGCATGACTTCTCTCCCGGCAACTTCCAATAGTTTCGACAACCTCCCTCTTTCCCCCGCAGCGCAGGAAAACCTGCGGCGCTTGGGCTACCTTGAAATGACGGCCATCCAGGCCGCCAGCCTCCCCGCCGCATTGCAAGGCAAGGACCTGATTGCGCAAGCCAAGACAGGCAGCGGGAAAACCGCGGCTTTTGCACTCGCCTTGCTGGCCAAGCTCGACGCACGCAATTTTTCTGTGCAGGCCATGGTGCTGTGCCCCACGCGTGAGTTGGCTGATCAGGTCACCACAGAGATCCGCCGACTGGCCCGGGCCGAAGACAATATCAAGGTTGTCACCCTCTCTGGCGGTGTTCCGTTGCGCGGACAGACCAGCAGCCTGGAGCGTGGTGCGCACGTGGTCGTGGGTACCCCCGGGCGCGTGATGGACCACATGGACCGGGGCCACCTCAAGCTCGATACCTTGTCGACCCTGGTGCTGGACGAAGCCGACCGCATGTTGGACATGGGCTTCGTAGATGACATCAAGAAGGTGGCCCGTCAATGCCCGGCAGAGCGGCAGACACTGCTTTTTTCGGCCACCTACCCAGACGGCATCGCCAAGCTGGCGGCGCAGTTCCTCCGCAACCCCGTGTCGGTCAAGGTGGAGTCACGGCATGACAACGATCAGATAGAGCAACGCTGGTACGAGGTGCGAGACGATCAGCGGCTTGCAAGCGTCGCACGTTTGCTGGAGCATTTTCGGCCTGCGAGCACACTGGCCTTTTGCAATACCAAGGCGCGTTGCCGTGCACTGGCTGAAATGCTGCAAGCGCAGGGCTACAGCGCGCTGGCGCTACACGGCGAGCTGGAGCAGCGCGATCGTGACCAGGTCCTGATTCGCTTCGCCAACGGCAGCTGTTCCATTCTCGTGGCAACGGACGTTGCCGCACGGGGACTCGACGTAGCAGGTCTTGCTGCCGTGATCAATGTGGACATCTCTCCGGACCCGGAAGCCCACGTCCACCGCATCGGACGCACGGGCCGCGCTGGACAGACTGGGCTCGCGCTCAGTCTGGCGACGATGGATGAGATGGGAGCCGTGGGACGCATCGAACAATTGCAAGGCCAGCCTTCCGTCTGGCATCCCCTGACGGACCTCACACCCACACCAGGAAGCCGCCTGCTGCCCGCCATGGCTACGGTTCACATCCAGGCAGGACGCAAGGAAAAAATTCGCCCGGGAGATGTTCTGGGCGCGCTAACGGCAGATCTGGGCTACTCGCGCGAGCAAGTGGGCAAGATCGACATCAACGAGTTCGCCACCTACATTGCGGTTGAGCGCAGCATCGCACCGGAAGTCGCTGCGCGCCTGAGTGCGGGACGTATCAAGGGTCGCACCGTGAAAGCGCGCGTGCTGAAAGACTGAACGTGGCATCACAGGTGGATGAAAATGAGGTTGAGATCACGGCTGTCCGGGCGCAAGGCCCGGGTGGTCAGAACGTCAACAAAGTCTCGACAGCCATTCACCTGCGATTTGATATTCGCGCGTCATCGTTAGCGGCCGGTATCAAGGAGCGCCTGCTGGCGCTGCCAGGCCGGCGCGTCACCAAGGAAGGCATTTTGGTGCTCAAGGCTCAGTCCGCGCGGACTCAGGAGCAAAATAGAGCCATCGCGTTGGCGCGCCTTGACGATCTGGTGACGGCAGCTGCGCAAGTGCCAGAAATCCGCCGCCCGACCAAACCTACTTACGCCTCCAGGCAGCGCAGACTGGCAGGAAAAGCTCAGCGTTCGGAGGTCAAGGTCGCGCGCCGCAAGGTGGGCGAATAGAGCGCAAAAGGGAGCGAACAGCGGCCGCTTGTCGATGCCGGTGTGGCGCTCGCTGACCAATTCCTAGCGCGCGTCATTTGTTCGGCCGATCTTGGGAAACAAGCGGATATAGATAAGTTCACTGACCAGCTCGACCATCGTCTGAGTCACGATCACAGCAGGCAGCAGGGGCGCAGCGCCAGGCACCGCAAGTGCCAGTGGCAATACCACCAGAGAGTTTCGCGTAGCGGCACTGAAAGCGACGGATCGACTGGCGGCCACCTCCAAGCCAAAGCCACGGGCAATCCACCACCCCAGCATGGGTGCCACGACCGCAAACGCCACGTAGACAGGAATGACCTGCATGGCGGCATCCATCGCCTGACCCATCTGGGGCATCACCGCGGCCACCACAATGAAAAGAACCACTGCGGTTGCAGGCACAGGCGCCAAACCCAAACGAACTACCATGCGATTGATGGCTGGACTGCGACTGGCCCACTTCTGCAACAGCGCGGCCAACGCAAGCGGCGCAGCTATCAGCCAGATGAGCGCATCGACGAAAGGCCCCAAGCGCATCAGTTCTCCGGATGCGTCTATCTGGAGAAGCTCAAGGTAGACAGGCAAGAGCACCATCTGAACAATCAGCAGGAGAGGCGTTGAGGCCAATAGCAACTTGGCATCGGCGCGCCCGAGATGCGAAAACGTCACCACATAATCAATGCAAGGAGCCAGCAGCACCATCGCCACACCAAGTCGTATCAGAGGATCCTCGGGCAGGAATTGGATCAGCCCCGCCACGACGAGCGGGACAGCGATGAAGTTGGCACACAGCAAAGCACCGACAAATTGCATGCGCGTAAACGCTTGCCTCAGTGCCGCCATGGGCACCTGCAGGAAGGTCACAAACAGCATGAAGGCAAGCGCTGGGTTGACCAGTTGCTCCAACCGCGTGGCACTTGGCCAAGCAAAGGCACACAGGGCGGCCGCACCGATGGCGATGAAATAAATCAGAACCTGATGAGCCTCCAGGCAGTCTCTCGCGTCAGTCATTGGCAATGACAGGGGGTTCAAAAGGGGCATCACGCTGATTCTGACGCATGTGGAACCTGGGAAAATCGCGCTGCCCAGCATGGCAAGCGATGGACATGCGCTGAATTTACTTTTGCACCTGGCTTGGACGGGTCGACTTGGCGGTGAGGGTGGGCGTGGTCTGCAAGGCTTCGGCATTGCGGTGCTCGCGGATGGCATACGCCAGCTTTTCCTTCCACTTAAGCCCCACAGGAACTCGTACCTGGCGCTCCAGCATGGCCGCCTTGTGCTGGCTGCAAGGGCGACTGGTCCAAAATCGCCGCCCGCTGTAGCGCTTACATAGATACATGGCTGAACTCCCTGTCGATGCAACTTGAGCAGGGCTGTCCACCTGGGTCACCTTGATCACCTGCACGCGCTCATGCCCCCCGGCGCATGGGAGCGCCTGATAGCTGCTCCCACAACGGTAGACTTGCGCCACAGCGGGCTCGGAAGCGAGGAATAGGAGCGCCATCGCCACGGGCAAAAATAAGGCAGTACACGTGATAAAAGCCCCGCCCACCGCCGATGAGCCGCTTGGAAAACAGCAACCCAACCGATAAACTGTGGCGCCCACCTTCGGGCCTAATCTGGAGATTTCCATGCGCAAGTTCCTGATCCTGGCTGCCCTTGCAACGGCGTTCACTGGCCCGGCATTCGCCAACAATAAGCAGCAAGAGGTCATGAAGTCCTGCAACACAGCGGCCACAGGCAAAAAAGGTGACGAGCGAAAGGACTTCATGAAGGCCTGCCTTTCTGATGGCAGAAAAGCTCAGCAGGAAAAAATGAAAACCTGTAACGCAGACGCAACAGGTAAAAAGGGCGACGAGCGCAAGGCATTCATGTCACAGTGCTTGAGCAAGGGCTAAAGCCCCTTTGCAATAACGCATGAAGGCGCGATTCTATGCGCCGCATGCGGTCCCTTGATCCGAGTGTGATGACATAGCCGTATTGGCGTCTTCTGGGTGGACAGTGTGCCGGGCAGTCCTTCGCTAGGCTGACTTCCACACCGCGCTTACAGCAAGGGGCGCAGATGCAAAAAGCCACCGCTAAGGTGGCTCTTTGACGGAGGAACTCAGCCGGTAAGCTGGGTCAAGCCCTTATCGCTGCTCTGAGGCTCCCGCTGCGACTGCCTGCCCGGCTGTCGGTGCAGGCACCAAAATTTCGCCCTTGAAGCGCGCTTTGAGCACGTCGTAATACGCCTTGCCTTCAGCTGAGCCCCAGATCTGCTCATAGCGCGAGCGCTCTTGCGCCGCCGCGTCAGCCGCAGAAGCCTCTCTGGGAACAACCTTGTTCACCCGAGCGACTGCATAGCCCCCTTGCCCCAGATCAACGCCCACAAAAGCAGGTGGTTTGGCGACGTCCGCCCGCAAAACAGCTTCCAGCAACACTGCTGGCTGTTCTTGTGGGTTCTCGCGTGAAATCACGATAGGAGCCGGCAGAGTGGTTGCTGTCGCCGGTTGTGCGCGCCATGCGGCAAGGCGAGCTTCGCCTTCCTTGCGAGCCATTTCCGCAGCGCGAACGTCGATAAATCTTGTCCGAACTTCCGCTTTCACTTCTGCGAATGGACGCGCATGGGCGGCGGTGTATTGCGTTACACGCCCAGCTGCAAGCTGATTGGCACCAATTTCAAGAGCTTCAGTGTTCCGCTTTCCGTTCAGTGAATCAGAGGAGAAAAGCGCTGAAAGGAATCTAGGCGACGCCAAAGGCCCCGTCGCACCGGCAGCCGGTGTACGCGCAACATTAGTAGCTGTTTGGATCGGTAGCTTGAGCTTGTCTGCTATGGGCTTGAGGCTGTCAGACTGCTCAAACACGCCGTTGGTGAATGCTTCCGCCAACTCGCTGAACTGTCGCTGCGCCTGCTCAGTGCGCAACTGATCTTCCAAGCGGGCACGCAGTTCCTGGAACGAAGGCACAACCGCTGGTTTGATATCCGTCAACTCAACAATGTGATAGCCGAATTCGCTTTCAACCACGTCGCTGATGTCGCCCTTCTTGGCCAGATTGAATGTCGCCTTGTTGATGGCCGGATCCAGGCCTTTGTCGCTCTGGAAAAAACCAAGGTCACCACCACTCGGGGCGCTCATGTCGTCTTGTGATGAGCTCTTGGCAACGGCGGCAAAGCTACCAGGAGTCTTGCGCACTTCCTGCAGCAACTCCTGGGCTTTGGCCTTGGCCTTTTCGCGCTCAGCGGCTGGAGCATCTTTGGCTGCCAGAATGAGAATATGACTGGCCCGGCGCTCTTCTTTGGTACCAAAGCCTGCGGAGTTTTGATCGTAGTAGGTTTTGAGATCTTGCTCGCTTACCGCCACGGACTTCTTGACGTTATTCAGATCCAACACAACGTATTCAACATTGGCTGCCTCTGGCGCCTGATAACGAGCCGCGTGCGCCTTGTAGAAAGCTTCCAGATCGGCGTCGGTGGGGTTGATCTTGCTGGCAAATTCGGCCGGCGAGAAACGAGCGACCTGAACCTCACGCTGCTCCAGGAATGCACCCAAAGCTACGTCTGACTGCGCCTGGCTTGCAAGGCCACTACCGACCACTGCACCCAATACCTGGCGCGCAGACAATTCAGCGCGAACGCCAGCTTCGAAGCCTTCAGGAGTCAGTCCCTGGCGAGCCAGAAGCTGACGGTACATTTCCATGTCCAGCGTTCCATCTGGTTTGCGCAGTGAAGCGATGGCCGGATCATTTTGCAGCTCAGTGGCCACACGCGAATCGGTAGCAATCAGATGTTCGCTATTCGCCGCAGCGGCCAAAACGCGGTCGCGGACCATGCGCTCCAGCGTGGCGTATTTCATTGCCGGGGTATCAAGCTGCGCCAGTTCGACATTCGGATTGGCCGCTCGAACGCGGTCAATCTCCTGCCGATGGAAGTTGTCCCATTCGGTCTGCGTGATGTTCTTGCCATCCACTCGCGCCACTTTGTTGGCGCTTTCGTTCATGCGGGTATAGCCCTCAAGACCTACCAGCGCAAACGATGGGATGACCAGCAGGAACAAGACCCCCATCATGATCTTGGTGTTGTTACGAACGAAATTGAACATGCACGAAACTCTGTCTGGCTGGCCCAAATGGAAAAGGCTCTCAAGCAGGCCCTCGCTTTTCGAGGTATGCACCCCCGGAAGGTGCAATTTCTTGAGTCATCCTAACGACAAAAAAGGCGAACCAATGTTCGCCTTGCTTCAACTGGTGGGTGGTGGGTGCTGAGGGGCTCGAACCCCCGACCTACGCCTTGTAAGGGCGCCGCTCTACCAACTGAGCTAAGCACCCCACCGGATGATGCCGGAATTAGTTCAATGCATCCTTCAGGGCTTTGCCCGGACGGAACTTAGGTACCTTGGCTGCCTTGATTTTAATCGTAGCGCCAGTACGTGGGTTACGGCCTGCGCGCGCAGCGCGCTTGCCGACTGCAAAAGTGCCGAAACCAACCAACGAAACGGTACCGCCTTTACGCAGGGTAGTTTTGACAGCGCCGATTGTAGCCTCTAGCGCGCGTGTAGCAGCAGCCTTTGAAATATCTGCGTTGTTGGCGATGTGTTCGATCAGCTCGGTTTTGTTCACAAAGGTGCCCCTCTACTCAAGAATTGTGAATCTGGTCATGCGACGGTACGTTCAAGACAATCATGTCTTGGCCCTGGTCGCTTGGCCTGCCATTTAACCGCTGACTGCGATACGCTCACGCCCGTCAGCAAAAGTTTGCCAGCGAACGCTGAAACGCCAGCGAGCGTTGCATTCTAGACTGAAATATCGACGCCGAAGAGCCCAACGAACAGCTTAGGCGACTTAGCAACACCATATCTTGCAAGATAACGCACAAGTTCAGCGGGGTTTGGCTGGTCTTACCACCAGACTGACACCTATGGCCGTCAACGCCGTGCCCAATATGGTTGCCAGCGTAATCGGCTCGTCGAACAGGGTCCAGGCAATGATGGCTGTGGTGGGAGGCACCAGGTACATCAGGCTGGCCACAGAAGCTGCGGCACCACGCTGGATCAAGAGATAGAGGAGCGAGCTGCCACCCAAGGTAAGCCCAAGCACAGACCAAGCCATGGCGCCCACCACCTGGGCGTTCCATTGCACAGAATCAGGCTCAAGCCAGGCCAAAGGGGCTGTTATCACTGCCGCTGCGATCAATTGCACAGCGTTGGCGCTGCGTACGTCGCAGGGCGCAACAAAACGTTTTTGGTAGAGCGTGCCCGCGGTAATGGCCACCAGCGCCAAACATGCCCAGGCCATGTTGATGACGGTGACGTGGTCATTGGGGCTTCCGTGTGTCAGCTTGCGCCACACCACCAGCACCAAGCCTGCAAACCCCAGTATCAGGCCAGCCCATTGCCTGCGGCTGACACGATGGCCGCTCCCGACAGAAACAGACAGCCAGATGGCCGTCAACACGGGCTGTATGCCGACTATCAGGGATGACAAGCCTGAACCCATCCCTCCCTTGACCGCCGCCCACACGCCGCCCAGGTAGAGCGCATGCATGAGCACGCCGACCACTCCCAGGTGAATCCATTGGAGCCCGCTTTGCGGCCAGCGCACGCCAGCGATGGCAATCCAGACCACGAAGCAAGCAATGGAAAGGAGATAACGCAGCAACAGGAAGGTAAAAGGTGGCGCGTACGGCATGGCGTAGCGGGCCACAATGAAGCCAGTCGCCCATATCAGCACGAAGACCGCGGGCATGCTGCGGATCAGCGTCTGGCCATCAGCGGGCTTCATTTCACACGCGCACGAATTTCAGGCAATGCCTTCTGCAGGTAGTAGACCATTGACCACACCGTAAGGACCGCAGCCACCCAGATCAATACCGTTCCCCAGATCCGCGTGTCTATCATCTCAAACAAGACACCGTCGTAGAGCAGGAACGGGATGGCCACCATCTGCACGGTGGTCTTGGCCTTGCCCAGCATGTGCACAGCCACGCTTTTGCTGGCTCCGATCTTGGCCATCCATTCGCGCAGCGCTGAAATGGCGATTTCGCGGCCAATGATGATGAGCGCCACAAACACGTCGGCTCGTTGCAAGTGAACCAGTACAAGAAGCGAGGCGCACACCAGGAATTTATCTGCCACGGGGTCAAGAAAGGCCCCGAACGATGAAGTCTGATTGAGTTTGCGGGCCAGATAACCGTCGAGCCAATCCGTCCATGCGAAGACTATGAACATCACGGTGGCCACGACATTGCGGGTCTCAGCCGCCAATGGCAGGTAGAACACCCCAACGATGAGTGGGATCGCGACAATGCGCGTCCAGGTCATGATCGTCGGAATAGTGAAAAACATGGCGACGATTGTGGCATGGCTGCCGAAGCTATGTGCAGCTATGTGTGCAAGCGTTCGCTCTTACTGTTGAAAACAGCATCAAAAGACGTTGCCCAACGCCCTGCAAACAACTTGCAAACACCTTGCCGCAACGTTGTCTTGATACCTCCACCCCCTTCGCGCATCAACGTCAATGCAGCGCGCGGTAGATCTCCTCAGCCAATTGATAGGAGATACCTTCTACCGTAGCCAGGTCTTCAATGCTTGCGGCCTCTACACCCCGCACACCGCCAAAGCGTTGCAACAGCCTCGCACGGCGTTTGGGGCCAATACCGGCAATCTCCTCAATACGGCTGCCACCCACCCGCACACGGGCGCGCTGTGCACGCATGCCTGTGATGGCAAACCGGTGCGCCTCGTCACGAATCTGCGCCACCAGCATCAGTGCGGCCGAATCATGCCCCAGGTAGACCGTCTCCCGTCCATCGGCAAACACCAGCTCTTCCAGTCCGACCTTGCGGCCCTCGCCTTTCTTCACTCCGACGATGAGTGACAAATCCAGGCCCAGCGCTGCGAACACCTCACGTGCCATGGACACCTGCCCCTTGCCCCCATCCACCAGCACGAGATCAGGCATGCGCACATTCGTTGCCGCGTCCTCGGCTTGCATGGCCTCGGCCAGCTTGCCATAACGGCGCTGCAGCACCTGTCGCATGGCGGCGTAGTCGTCGCCAGGGGTGATGCCTTCAATCTTGTAACGCCGGTATTCACCGGACTGCATGCGGTGGCCCTGAAACGCCACGCAGCTGGCCTGGGTAGCCTCGCCCGCCGTGTGACTGATGTCGAAACACTCAATGCGCAATTGCTCCATGTTGTCAGGCGCAAGATCGAGCGCCTCCACCAAGGCACGGGTACGCGCCTGCTGCGAGCCCTCTTCGGCCAACAGCCTTGCCAGTTGCAGTGCAGCGTTCTGCTGAGCCATCTCCAGCCATACCCTGCGCTGACCGCGGGGCGCGTGCTGAGCGCTGATCTTCATGGCGGATTGCTCGCCCAGCGCCTTGATCAGCGAAGCGCTGACCGGTTCACTGGTGATCAGTGACTCCGGCACGGGCACGCCGAGATAGTGCTGCGCAATGAAAGCCTCCAGCACATGCGCTTCCACGGTGGGAGCTTCCTCACCGCCACGCTCAGTCACCAGCGCTTGAGCATCTTCCACGTGCGCGGGAAAGTAGGCCCTGTCACCCAGGTGCCGCCCCCCACGAACCATGGCCAGGTTCACGCACGCTCGCCCGCCCTGGACCTTCACCGCCAGGATATCCGCGTCCGCATCCGAGCCCACTTCAACCGCCTGCTGATGCAGCACGCGAGACAAGGCTTGCATCTGATTGCGTATCTCCGCCGCCTGCTCGAATTCAAGCGCAACCGAATGCGTCATCATGCGTTCTTCCAGCGTTTTCAGCACGGTCTGGGTCTCACCGCGCAGGAACTGCTCGGCGTGCCGGACGTTGTCCGCGTATTCCTGAACACCGATGTAGCGCACGCAAGGCCCCGTACAGCGTTTGATCTGATAGAGCAGACATGGGCGCGTGCGGTTGGCAAACACCGTGTCTTCACAGGTGCGCAGGCGAAAAACTTTCTGCAACAGCAAAATGGTTTCTTTGACGGCCCACGCGCCCGGATAGGGACCGAAATACCTGTGCCGTTTGTCGGTTGCTCCCCGGTAATAAGCCACGCGCGCATAGGTTTCGGGAGATGGTGAGCCTGACCCGTCATCCTCGAGCATTTTCAAACCGGTACCGGTGATCTTGAGGTACGGGTAGCTTTTGTCGTCGCGAAAAATGATGTTGTAACGCGGCGCCAGGGTCTTGATGAGATTGTTCTCAAGAATCAAGGCCTCTGCTTCCGAGCGCACCACCGTGGTCTCCAGCCGGACAATCCGGCCCACCATGTGACCAATGCGCGTGCCGCCGTGATTCTTCTGAAAATAGCTGGTGACGCGCTTCTTCAGATTGCGAGCCTTACCAACGTACAAGACTTGATCGGCCGTGTCGTAATAACGGTAGACGCCCGGCAGACCCGGCAACGCCGCCACCTGAGCCAATAGCTCCTGGCTGTGGGTAGGCAAGTCATCGGCGGGGGCCGGCAAATCAGTGGGTGGCGGAAGAACGCTCATGGGTCGAGTTTATGGCGGCACAATGCTCCGCGTGCCAATCACCATATTTCCCCTTACATGGGATATTTTCTGCCGCGTCATTGATAACCACGGCGACCTGGGAGTCTGCTGGCGCCTTTCTGCCCAGTTGGCAGCACTGGGGCACCGAGTGAGATTGTGGGTTGACGATGCCCATGCTCTGCCCTGGATGGCGCCCGGCGCACTGGAGGGTCTCTGGCCGGGCGTGCAAGTGCATAAGTGGAGCCACCGCGATATGGCCGACTTGCCCCTGGCAGATGTATGGGTAGAAGCTTTTGGCTGTGAGATTCCCGCGGAGTTTGTTGCTCACTTTGCCGACTCCTTTGGAACATCCGTTACCGCGTCCGTCACGCATTCCACTGCCGGAGGTCCTGCCCCCACCTGGATCAATCTGGAATACCTCAGTGCGGAAAGCTATGTAGAACGAATGCACCGCATGCCTTCGCCCGTTCTGCACGGACCTGCGGCAGGGCTGACCAAGTGGTTCTTCTATCCCGGCTTTACAGGTGCTACGGGCGGATTGCTGCGTGAACCAGACTTGCTTCAACGCCAGAGCGCATTCGACCGGGCTGCCTGGCTGGCCGACAAGGCTATTGAGTGGCAAGGCGAGCGCTTGGTGTCACTTTTTTGCTACGAACCGGTCGCGCTAGAGCAGTTTTTGAACCAACTGGCACAACGCTCTGACGCAACCCGGCTACTCGTCACGCCGGGGCGTGCCACCGCCGCCGTGGCATCCGTGCTTGCGCGTCAGACAAGTTCGATCGCGCAGTCTGGCCGATGGGGATCGCTGTCCATTACCTGCCTTACCCATCTGCCGCAAAGTGAGTATGACGAGCTGCTATGGGCATGCGATGTGAATTTCGTTCGGGGAGAAGACTCGCTTGTGAGAGCGATATGGGCTGCAAAACCCTTTGTATGGCAAATCTACCCCCAGGACGATAACGCCCACCACGCCAAGTTAGAGGCCTTTTTGGACTGGTTGCGCGCACCTGACTCATTGCGTAGATTTCACAACATCTGGAATGCTGTAGAACATGCCACCCTTCCCCAATTACCCCTGGATGAGTGGCAAAATTGCGTGCACGAAAGCCGCCAACGGCTGCTAAGCGAAGACGATTTGACAGCCCAATTGCTTAACTTTGTGGCAGAAAAGCGATAGAATTAAAGGCTTTGCGGAAAACGCAATGCCTTGGGGACACGCTTTGGACACGCCTTTTTTGGGCGTAATTCAAGTCTTTTAAGGTTTTGATGAAGTCTTGAGGGTGACCATAGCGGCCATGCTCACGCTCTTTTGCCCCGCTGCCAGCGCGCCCGGCCCAATATACAGCCTCCAGTGCACGAGCAGCGCCGCTCACCATTTACTCACTGGAATACCGTTATGAAAATCGCTCAGGAAATCCGCGCCGGCAACGTCATCATGCATGGCAAAGATCCGATGATCGTCCTCCGTACCGAATATGCTCGCGGGGGCCGCGGCTCTTCCACAGTCCGCATGAAGCTCAAAGCCCTGTTGAGCAACATGGGCACGGAAGTCGTCTTCAAAGCAGACGACAAGATGGACCAGGTCATCCTGGAGCACAAGGAGTGCACCTACTCCTACTTCGCAGATCCCATGTACGTTTTCATGGACGCTGACTACAACCAGTACGAAGTCGAAGCCGAAAACATGACAGACGCATTGAACTACCTCGAAGACGGCATGTCCGTTGAAGTGGTGTTCTACGACGGCAAAGCCATCTCCGTTGAGCTGCCTACCTCCGTCGAGCGCGAGATCACCTGGACGGAGCCTGCAGTTAAGGGCGACACGTCTGGCAAGGTCATGAAGCCAGCCAAGATTGCCACCGGCTTTGAAGTTCCAGTGCCCCTCTTCGTGGCACAAGGCGACAAGATCGAAATTGATACACGCACTGGCGAATACCGCAAGCGCGTCTGAGTTCAGCCGCCTGGCGCGGCACTCAAAAAAACAGGCTCCGCAAGGGGCCTTTTTTATTTTTTCAGCACCCGCTGAAACGCCATCCCAAGGCCATTCAGCATAGGCCATCCGCTTCTTTTATCATAGCTAACATGGACACCACAGAAGACATCAAGGACGAGTCAAGTTCACCCCTCGCGAACGCATGGGCAGAGCTGCAGGCCCATGCCGATCATGGAGAGCCCCTGGAACCAGATGCCTACCGCCTGGCCTTTGCAGACCCAGAGTTCCTGCTGCGCAGGGAGACCAGAGGCATTCGTTTTCAGTTGGAGTTGCTCAAAACGGACCTGGGTCTACAGGCTGCGGGCATTCACAACACGGTAGTGGTGTATGGCGGCGCAAGATTCGTAGCCCCGGACGTCGCGCAGGCCCAGCTGCAGGCGGCACGAGCGTCGAACGAACCTCAAGCCATAGCGCTGGCCGAGCGAGCCGTGCGCACATCGGCCTATTACGAGCAAGCCCGAGAGTTTGGACGCCTGGTAGCAACCCATAGCCTGTCTCTGCCGCAGGAAGACAAGTTGTTCATCTGCACCGGCGGAGGTCCAGGGGTTATGGAGGCCGCCAATAGGGGATCTCACGACGTGGGCGTCCCGTCAGTCGGACTGAACATAGCGCTGCCCCATGAGCAGTCTGCCAACCCTTACGTCACACCGCACCTGAGCTTCAAGTTCCACTACTTCGCTTTGCGCAAAATGCACTTCGTGATGCGTGCCAAGGCATTGGTTGTGTTCCCAGGGGGATTTGGCACGCTTGATGAGCTATTTGAAGTGCTTACACTGGTTCAAACCAAGAAAGCCCAGCCAGTCCCTATCGTTTTGTGCGGAAGCGCATACTGGAATAAGTTGCTTCACCTTGAAACGCTGGTCGATGAAGGCGCGATCTCGCCAGAGGATCTTAACCTCTTCACACAGGTTGATACAGCGACCGAAGCATGGGCTGTTGTGAGGGACTTCTATGATTTGCCTGTTGCGGGTCTGGGTGCCGCGCACACCAAATAAAACCCTAAATCACCTAAAACAGTAGCGCCTCTCCCCAGTACAACCGCAACCACAACATCTGAGGGCGCTACCGCATGCGAAAGCAGGTAAAGCAGCACCGCTTCTCTTACACCAATACCTGCCGGAGCTCCCGGCGTGAGCAAGCCCGCGAGCCAGGCTACCACAAACGCCCCTACTATTGCAGGAAGAATGGGCACAAGGCTTTCAATGCTGATAAGCAGAGAAAGCGTGCCGGCGAAAGTCATACCTGAGACAACAAGGAACGCAAACTGCCAAAGCAAAGCAGTAGCGATAGAGGGTGTCAGAGCATAGCGCGCCAACCACCAAAGTACTCCAACCCCCACCAGGAAGACAAGAGCACCAGTATGCACGTCGAGGGCAGGAAACAGTAGCGGAGCAGCCAAAATTGCGAAGGAAGCTCCCGCAATAGCAATCAAGCCAAGCTCCCATGCCATGGACTGCGCAAGGGGCCTAGCAGGTATCCCTGCCGCCAATCCAAGGGCTTGTCGACCAGCGAGGTGAAACACATTGCCTGGAAGGTACTTACCCAATTGGGAAATGCCGTATGTGCGCCTTGCCCAACACCATTCTGAAGCCACCCCCACATATTTCAGTTGAAGCCACCACGCACGGGCTAGGAACCAATTAGCTGCCCCGTAAATAATTGCCAAGGAGAACCAGAAAAACCATTGGAGCTTGCTAAACCGATCTAGTTCGACGGACTGAGCATAGGTGTGAAGTCGAAACGCCACAAAAACTACTCCCGCAAGACCCAGCACAGCCCCGAGCAGATGAAGTGCCGTCTTTAACCTCCCTGACATATTATTTTCGCGCCCGCGCGAGTAGCATCGTCCAAGGCAATGGTCTTCTTACCTCCAGGACTTCAAAGTACTCAGACACAAGGCCAACGAATGCGCGGCTCGTCCAGTGTTGGATGTGGCCGGGAGTATTACCCAGGCTTCGGACATACTTCCCTCTCGCCATATTAAGCGCACACCATATTGGCTCTCTTGGCACGCTGAGGATGACATACGACTCTGAAATGTTGCGCAGGACATTTAGCGCAGCTCTAGGGTCTTCCAAATGCTCAAGAACTTCACAGCACACCACCAGATCAGCAGCATCTCTCTCCGGACGAAGATCATAAATGCTTCTAGATGAAAAAATATGAGGATCAACCCCCCTCGCATTAGCATTCTGCTTAGCGATGTCAATAACTTTACTTGAAAAGTCACTGCCTCTAACGTCAATGCCTTCACCGGCCCAACGCACGGTCCAATACCCCTCCCCACAGCCAACCTCGTGGATTGATGATGGCTTTATCTTATGAACAAGCCCATCCAACGCACCGTAGAAGCCTCGCATAATCACTCGAACAATTGGATTCGAAGAACCATACTTATCGAAATTGTTACCGACAACAATTCCTTTTTCGAATTGACCTTGGGAAATTTTCATATTAATTATCTGCGACAGACTGTCGAATAATCCTAAAAACAACTCAGCACGAATCTTATTCCTTCTTACGCCGCTTCAATTTCACAAAAAACTCACTCGAATTCTCGCACGCTCTTCACATGAAAACTCTGAGCATCGGACCGATTTCCGTTCTCCATCTGACGATACCTAATGTCTTCGGTCAGCTTTCTATTTGCAGCAAGTAGATCTGCAACAAATGCAATTAATATTGTTTGAAATCCCATGCCCATCAACAATGCGGCCAAAATCAGAGATTGCACATGACCGCCTCCGTGTCCCTCTAGGTAAAACCATAGAAAGCGCAACCCCAACAAAAACCCGACACCAAACAATGCAACACCAATCGTTCCAAAAAATCGGAATGGGCGGTATATTATGAAAATCCGGACAATAGTGACAACACTTCGCTTGATGTATGAAGGAATGCTCTTTACCAAACGAGAGGGGCGCAAATCACCATTCACGCGGACAGGCACCGACACAATGGCCATGTTTTTTTGTCCCGCTTGGATAATAGTCTCTAAAGTGTAGGTGTAGTCGTTGAACACCATTAAGCGCTGAGCAGCGCTGCGACTCATAGCGCGAAAGCCACTGGGCGCATCCGGTATGTCCGTCTTGCTGGCGACTCGAACAACCCAACTACCCAGTTTCTGTAAAGCCTTCTTGAGCGGGGAAAAGTGAGCGATCGTTTCAATCGGCCTGGCACCAACAACGATTTCTGCGCGCCGCTCAAGAATCGGCTGAACCAAGGCTGGGACATCGTCAGCGCAGTATTGGTTGTCTGCATCAGTATTGACTATCACGTCCGCGCCCAGATGCAAACAAGCATCCAGCCCAGTCATGAACGCCCGCGCAAGTCCCTGGTTACGTGTGTGACGAACAACATGATCAACGCCGCACGCCTTCGCAACGGTAACTGTATCATCGTCGCTCCCGTCGTCGATTATCAGCCACTCCACCACATCGAAGCCCTGAGCTTGGCGAGGAAGCGCAGCCAAAGTGATCGCTAACGTTTCCGCTTCGTTGTAGCACGGAATCTGAATAACTAGTTTCATCGAGCACTTTACGGTAAGGCCTCAGGGACAAGACGCACACTCTGCACGGCAATCTTCGAATGCTCGTCAACGAACAGCCGAACTTCGAATGCATTTACATCTTCATCTAAGGTAAATGAGACATACGCGTGGCCTTGGTTCAACTCTTCATTTGTAATTTTTTTTACAAAATGCAGGTTTTTTCCTGCTTCACTCGTTGCATCCAGGCGAGCTCCCGTGGCGTCCGAACCATTCAAACTAATCTCTATTCGATAACTACCTTTATCCCAAGAAACATATGGCCCATGGAATAGAACTCCGGCCGTTCCAACAGACAACAACCTCCCCCCGGATAGCTCACCAACTCCTGAGAAATCAGCCAGCCTATTTGCAGGCAAATACAGGCAACTAACGTGTAAGCAGCTTAGCTCGCCTTTGGAATCATAAAAATAATCAGAATCAAAAAATGCTGCGAAATCCAATTTCTTAATATCTTCATTTTTTGCATATACAGAGATCCCACTTCTATTGCTACCGGCAATTTTTTTTACGTCAGACGGCAATGCAAATAACTCTTCTTGACTTAAGAAAATCCCATTGCAATTTAAAAACCAATCATTGAAGCTGTAACGCCGAAAATTGTAATTAAAGAGATAAAAAGCCAGCAGATTTCGTCTTTCACTCTGCCCTTGACTTGACTTGCGATCATCAAAAGCAACACAGGTATTTTCTTCAAAATTCTCATAAATAAAATTTACCAAAGCGTCTGGCTTGCTATGCTTAGATAGGATATTGAAATGCCAACTTATCCCAAACTGGAAGCAAGCAATAGAAAGAAACAGCGCCAAAACCACCGCAAAATTTCTAGGCAAATATAATATACAACATACGCCGCCAACTCCAACACCAAGCCAAAAATTCACGTCCTTTTCTGGAAACAGCGCATACGGCCAAAAAGACGATATATTGACTAAATTATTAAACCCTTTAATCTCAACATTAGACCCATAAATAAAAAATACAGCCATTATTACTGCCAAAACGCAGAGCAATTTTTTATTAAAGCCTCTGTACGCAGAAACCAAACCGATTGCCAGCATCGGATATATAAATGGCTCACTATATCGTCCGTAAATCCATATATCCGTCCGTTCGACGTCAGGTTGAAGCGACAGAGACGCGGCCCCCATCCCCAGGGCTGCCAAGCACGTGACCATCAACCAGACACCTAGGATATCTAATACGCCCTCATCACCTTCCGACAACCTAACTGACTTCCTAAACTTGAGAAACAAGTAGAAAAAAGCAGCACCTACCAGCCCAAAGCTCGAGATCAGTAATGCCAAGGTCTGAGAAATCAACTTGAAACCGAAATTCTTATAAAAATCCAACTCGATCAGTCTCTCCGAAAGACTTTTTCCCTCGGTGTAATGAGAATCCTGCGCGTAGCCGACAGGTGTCATCGCCAAATTCAAACCAGGATGAAACACAAATTGATAAGCAAGAACCATCAGGATAGTTATGACAGTGCAAACTAAAAAGTAGCCCCACTGTCCATTTCTTCTTGCGTAGAGAAAATAAGAAGCCCAAGCACCAAATATTGCGGCTAACCCTGTCGGATGTATCCAATATATAAAACCAACTACCAAGGAGCTTACGCAAACAAAAAGCAAACCTTTCTCGATACGCGTAAACATGTACAGCGAAAGGCAGAAACAGAAAACAATTGCAGGCGTGGTAAAAGAGTAGGCTGTCAACACCAACCAGGACGGATACAACGCTGCAACAGACAATGCAAGCAAAATTTCCCCTTCATGCTCACCAGGGAAAAAACTTTTCAATATTTTTCTCGTAAGTAAGAATGACCCAAAAAACATCAATGCATTGAAAAACTGAACACCCCTCCAAACCATCTCATAATTATCAAAAATCAAGAACAACGGAGCAATCAATATGGAATAACCTCCAAACCAACTCGTTGCATAATCAACATCACTCCCACCCAATGCCGCAGCTTTTGTGAGATATCCTATCTCGTCACTTAGATATGCGGGTCCAGAAAATGGCACGGCGCACAAAACATAAAGCGCAAATAAGAATACCCCCAAGTACACATGGAGCCTTTTGCCCCCCGACTCTCCTTCGGTCATACGATCAAGAAATATCTTCATAAATACTAGCAAGGCACCCCGTACATATCCAGATAAGATAGAAAAAAGTCATTACAGCTTTAATCTTCTACGCGTGCCAATACAAACATTTTAATTCTTTTCAGATTCAATAATATTTTCAATCACTCTTAAATTTAGCTCTTCATTCAAACAAATAATCTTGACTCCAGAGGCTCTCATCTCTTCTAAACTGCCGTCTACTTTGTTTATTGTCTTCAACTCTTCAAAGCCAATATATATATCGTTGCATCCAAAACTTATCGAGTCGTCTTGAAGAATATTCTCCGTAAACGCAATTTTCTTCATTATAAATTTTCTTGCATAACGATAGTTAAAGTCAGCATTTCTGCAAAAATAAATTGGCTCAATTCTGTAATTCATCGACTGCATCGATAAGCAATTTATAACCGCTTCAATAGTAAAATTATTTAAATCACCTTCCCGCTCAAAGCCAGCCAGTGCGGAAATATCCAACAGAATTTGTGGCCTTTTTAGGGGTGGGGAGAGGGTTCGATCAATAGCTTGCGCCGCCTGGTACAACCGCTCTTCTCCAGGAGCTGACATCTGCATCTGGGCAATATAGGAGACCAATGCGGGCACAGAAGTCCGCGAGGTATCTTGAAATTTCTCAATCGCCTCTGCATAACGGGCTGCACATGCTTCGGGGTCATGCTTTGTCCGGATAATATTATGCGCTCGGACTCCCAGATTTAAGCGGCGATTTTTATCTTGATAAAGAGTCGTGAGTGCTTCCGTAAGCTGTTGATCTGAAAATTCGTCAGGCATCATCCATACGCCATCGGGTGGAAGGTCCGCCATACTCCCGTGAGCATTGACAATAGTAGCGACCCCATAATTCATGCAATCAAGTACTGCTGCGGACGTTTCCCCACGAGAAAGGGTGCGCAATTGCACACCAACATCAGCGGCAAGCAAGTAACTCTTAAAGCATTCTATGTCCGTCCATCCAGTTATTCTTATCCTCCCTGCGCATTGACTATCTTCGATAGCCCGGACAATACTATCAGCATACTTTCCTTTCGCGTTCTCTCCTACGAATACCAATATACAGTTTTTATCAGCGGCCAATTCTGAATTAAGCCACGCTGTAAGAAGCCTGTGATTAAGTTTGGCTGCGTTAAGTAAACCGAAGCTGCAGACGACAAACTGATCCTGGCGTAAACCTAGGTCTGCCCGCGCGCGATCAGATCTAGCCTTATCACTCGACACTGGTTGACGCAGAAGGGGAATGCATTCCCAATCGCTGCCAGCCTCAGCGCCGTACCAAGATCGCGCCAGCGCACGGGATGTTTCAGAATGAATGATTATTCCTTGCGCATCCTGTAAAACAGCGTGATTACAGGGATATTTCCAAATAACCTCTTCAGGTGTTGATGCAGATAAACGTTCCTGCACGGCTGCATACCCATGGCTTGCGTACAGTGCTTCAATCCAAGAACCTGGTTTAACTCCAGTCCATTCTTCGTGTGCCAGAACGCCTGACAGAAAGAAATCATGCAACACCACAGTTCCAGGCACCTGCTGTAGCAGTTCAAACATGTGCGTGTGAAAGCTGGAATTTCCGAAATGATATATCACCCGGTCATAGCAGGAATAATTTTCACGAAACCACTTTACAGTGCGTCGCTGGAATTTTTCTCTTATCCAAGAAGGCCCCAGTTCTTTTTGAGAAAGAATAATTTCTATCTCGTAATATTTAGCTAGCTCCGGTAACAATTCCGCGCTATATTCCGCAATTCCGCTACGCTCTGGTGGCAAAGGTGACACATATGCCAAAAGCGGACGAGTGCCCGGTACTTCGCGAGCTTTTTCCGAGTAATTTTTCTCTAAGTGATAGGTTTCTATAGCTGAGAGAGTTAACTTAGCGCTTTTTTCCCAACTAAATTCGGCAGCTTGCCGCAAGCTATGCGCTTGCAACTTAATCCGAAATGGCTCATCAAGCAATACTCTCTCGAGTTTGGTCGTGATCGATTGGTCATCATGAGGATCAAAGAGCGCATCAGAGCATCCAATGACCTCCGGAATGCTGGTGCAGTTGGAGCCAATTACTGCTCGGCCACACGCCATGGCTTCGAGAGCGGGCAAGCCGAAGCCCTCATGCCATGAAGGGAAGACAAATGCCTTGCATAGGTTGTAAAGGGATACGAGATCCTCTTCGGGCACAAAGTCCGTCAAGATGAGTTCTGCCGGCATCAGTCCGTGCGCTTTCGCCAATGCTTGCAAGCGCTCCTGGTCAGCTAACTGAATCGAGCATGCGATGACCAGTTGGTGGTTCCGCCTTAACGAAGCTGGCAGAGCGGCATAAGCCCGGATCAAACCTTCAGTATTCTTTCGATAATCTATTCCTCCGGTATACAACACAAATGGCTGATTTAAACCATATCGTGCCCGCAGGTTCATTTCCAATTCCGGCTGAATTACCATTGGATAGAAATGGGAATCAGCGGCTGTGGAGACATTGATCACCACAGCTGCTTGCGTGCCCAAGTATTCAATGCTTTCTTTCCGTGATGATTCTGATATAGCCAATTGCAGGTCGGCCCGCCGTAAATGCTCCAATTTATTTTCATACCAGCGCTTGGCAAGCGGATTTTCAAGATAGCGCTCATGGTGAATGAATGGAATCAGGTCATACAAGATAACGGCAGTAGGTACCTCCTGTGCGGTTCGGACGCTCGTGACCGTATCATCTCCGTACCCTTCAAAAAGACTGGTTATAAGCACCATGTCTGGCTTCAGGCGGGCAATAAAAGTTTCGCGAAGGATTTCCGAGGTAATACGGCTCCAGTCGTTCGCCGAATCGGCGTGACCAGATGGGCCCGCGGGATGCCAAACTGTGAAGCAATCGGAAGGTAGCAGGCTTTGAAATTCGCTGCGAATTGCTGCGATGCTGTCGCCAAACGCGCCATTCAATGCCAAGATGATTTCATGCTCGCCTCTATAGCGCGCCATCGCCTTCGCCAGGGACAACGAATAGCGGCCTATCCCTCGGTTGCGGGACCCTGCGGATTGCGCACCCTGCATATCAATAACAATGCGCATTACTGGCGTCTTTCGGTATTTTTAGTAGCGTTGTTGAGCATTGCGTGAATGCGACGAGCTCGAGGGGTGAGCGCGGCCAAAGAAGGATCGATCGGCTTTGATAGCAATCGGCTGGCGGTCCTTAAATAGCTTGGATGCGGCGCGATACCATTGCGTTGTGCGATACCGGATAAGTGCTTGTGCAAATGTGGGAATCGCAACAACCAAGCGTTAATTCGGTGGCTGAATGGACTACGTAGAACAACTCCCATCAGCTTTGAGAGCGGCCCCTGACTGCGATTGAGGGCATGTCGAAGAACGAAGTTGGCTGTCTTTCGTACCGGAAGGCTGAAGGAATACAGCATTGAAGCGCCCCACCTTAGTGGGGAGGTGATGCGCCAAGACCTGCTCTGCAATAGGGCATCCCGTTGGGCCTGCGCAGATTCCGCTTGAGCCCGCAGTTGCTCTAACTGCGCATGCTGTGATGCGAGTTGATTGAGCACCTCAATAGTTCTTCCAACTGCCGCTTCGGCCTCGGTAAGTCTTTGACTCAATACTGCCAAGCCCCCTTCCACTTTTCTGTCGTAGCGCCCGGCGAGTTGTGGTAACTCCAAGCCATAGCGCGCATTGAAAGGAGGGTCAAACGCAGCCAGCACATCCGGGGCTGCGGCCTTCTGCGCCACTACGGCGTAATCGGGACTGACGCCAGCAATGACATCCATGAGACCGACATCTGTACTGTCACGGAGTTCATGGCTCTCTTGCAAACGAAGCGTGCCAACCCGCGCAAAACCGTGAAACTCGGGTAAAAAACCCAGGAGCAATGGCGGGATGACCCGTTGATGTGTGGGATCGAGGTAAAAGTTACGTGTCGCAACGGCGATGTTTTCGGGATTCGGCGTCTCCATGATCAATAAGCCGCCAGGTTTGAGCGCCCTATGCGATTCAATGACGACCGCTTGCAGCTGCTCAAACGAAATGTGCTCAACAACATGAAATGCGGTAATGACAGCCTGGCTTTCGTCGGCAAGAGTCTTGAGATAGGCCACCGCATCACCCTGCAGCGCACGCAGGTTGAAATCTCGGCAGTCTTGCAGCATTCCTTCGTCCAGATCCACTCCGAAAGAATTGAATCCGAGTTCGCCCATGAGCTCCAGCCATTCGCCCCGGCCGCAGCCGATATCAAATGTCTCGCTTTGCGGGTACAGCGCTACTAGTGGCTCAACAAATGGAAGGTACTGTCGACGCAACCGCTTGATAACATCACGCGGGGCGTAGAAACGCTCCTCAAACGCACGATAGAAACCGGGAATACTCATCTTAGGCAGTCCACATTCGGTGGAATCCAACTGCTCCCCACGAAGGGCTTCCTGTCGATGTTGGTCACGTTGAACATAAGTGCCAAATCTCGCCACTCATAGTTCTCTGCGAGATGAGTGTCGGAAACGTGCAGCGCCGTGGAAACCGAATATGAGCCTGGACCGATGCTCGCAGGAAACGAGAATGAAAGCGTGATCTGCTCGCCTTTCACTAATCCTTTAAGCGCTACCCCCAAGTGGTGGGTGTTTGTGCCGAACACAGATTGACCCAGGCGATCCCTGATCATGTAGCCAAATACGAGTTCCGGCAGATCAGCGTACAGACGCAGCCTTACCTTCAGTTGTACCGGTTCCCCCACGTTCACATACTCAGTCAATTCGTGTTTTTCATTGAGTAGTTCGATGGATTCAACCCTCGCGTCGCCCGTACCGGAGATAGTTTGAGTTCGGCCATTTTCCAAACGCCTGACCTCGACAGTTGCATTTTCCTTCTCAGCAATCAAGGCGTTGTAGAAGTCCATCACCTCTTCTGGGCTCCCGTCTTTTCTGACGAGACCACTGTCCAGCAAGATAGCGCGGTCACATAAGGTTTGAATGGCGTTGCGGTCGTGAGAGACGATGAGAAGGGATGTGCCTTGTTCGCGAAAGTCGCGAATCTTGTTGAAACTCTTATGCTGAAAGTAAGCGTCGCCTACTGAGAGCGCTTCGTCAACGATTAGCACGTCCGGGCGGACCGCAGTGGCCACGCTGAATGCCAGACGCATTTGCATGCCACTGGAGTACGTACGAACAGGGCGATCAATATAGTCTCCGATTTCCGCAAAAGACTCAATCGCCGGCATGCATTGTTCAATCTCTTCTATACGCAAGCCCAGCAGTTGGCCAGCCATGAACGCGTTCTGCCTGCCAGTGAAGTCCGGATGGAAGCCCATCCCCAGCTCAAGCAATGCAGCGACCCTGCCTTTGATAGACACACTTCCCTCCGTGGGTTGGGTCGTACCCGTAATGATCTTCAATAGAGTGCTCTTGCCAGCGCCGTTCACTCCTATGATGCCAACAGCTTGCCCGGGCAATACCGTGAAATCTACCCTGCGCAGTACAAAGGTTTTCTCATGATGCACTTTGCCGGTGAGCCATTCGCGTGCGCGCGCCCATTTGCTGGGATAGCGCCTGTACGCCTTGCTGATATTGGAAACGACGAGAGCGCTCATCAGAGTTCATCCACCAGTTCGCCTACGCGCTGCAGGAAGAATTTGGCACCAAGAGTCAAAAAGACCAAGGTCAGTATCACAAGCGGAAGCAGCGGTGACCATGCCGGCCATTCGCGCTCCAGGAAAATGGTTTGATAGCCGCCCATCAATGATGTCAAAGGGTTGGCTTCAAGCATTCGCCGTGCCATGGGTGGGAGGGAGGCTGACGTATAAATGATGGGCGTAAGCCAGAACCAGAACTGCAACACGATGCCCGTCAGTTGCCCCACGTCCCTGAAGAACACATTCAAGGTACCCAGGAAAACCCCCAGTCCTAGGGCAAAGAGGAGCTGCAAAGCTATCAATGGAAGCGCGGCCAACAATGGCCACCCGGGCCAGTGCCCGATCAGCGCCAGAAACGCCAAGTACAGAATCATGACGATGGAGAAATTGATTAGTGCCGTCACCACGACGATGGCTGGGAGGCAAATGCGGGGGAAATTGGCCTTCTTGATCAAGTTGCCATGCGCCAGGAACACTCCGTTCAACCCGCTCAGCATTTCAGCAAACAAACCCCATGTAAGAACGCCCGCGCATAGGAATATGCTGAAGGCAAATGGCACGTTCTGATGACTAGCCAACGTAGGTCGCATCAACTGGCCGAACACCACGGTGTAAATGATGATCATGGCCAACGGATTGGCCACAGCCCAGAAAGCACCGAGCAATGACTCACGATAGCGAGCATTGAAGTCGCGCAGGACGCTGCTCCACACAAAGCGTCTATAAGCCCACAGGGCTTTAAGCATTTGAAGTCCAGGCAAAGTATCAGCCCTTCGCAGCGTCAGCTATTGAGCTTCGGCCATAGGTGTCTTCAAACCGTACGATGTCGTCTTCACCTAAGTACGATCCCGACTGAACTTCAATGATCTCGAGCGGCACCTTCCCTGGATTGGCCAGGCGGTGAACGTGGCCGATAGGGATAAAAGTAGATTCGTTTTCAGAGAGCAGTTTCACGTCATCACCGTTGGTCACTTCAGCGGTTCCCTTGACGACAATCCAGTGCTCCGCGCGGTGGTGGTGCATTTGAAGGCTCAAGCTCGCCCCAGGATTGACCACAATGCGCTTGACTTGGAACCGCTCACCGCTGTCGATGGAGTCATACCACCCCCAAGGCCTGTGCACCTTGCGATGTGATTCTGCCAAGCCCTGACTGCGTTTTTTCAGTACGGACACAACCCGCTTCACGTCTTGTGTATGGGTTTTTGCTGCAACCAGAACCGCGTCTGCTGTTTCAACGACTACCATGTCTTCCAGTCCAACGCCAACGACCAATCGGCCATTGGAGACCAGCAAGCTGTTGCGTGATTCCATGCTGAGTGTCTCACCTAGGGTTGCATTGCCTTGAGCGTCACGGTCGAGCACCTGCCAAAGAGCATCCCATGCACCGACGTCTGACCAACCCGCTTGGAGCGGGACGACGTTAGCGGCGATTCCGCACATGAGATCCGCCGGAAGGCGCTCCATGACGGCATAGTCGATGGAGTCGGAAGCGCAGGCGGTAAACGCAGTAGGTTCCGGACGGATGAAATCCAGATCCGCCGTGGAGTTGGACATGGACTCCCTACATGCCAAGAGAATGTCTGGCCGGAAGCGCTGCATGGCGTCTAGCCAGACGCTGGCCTTGACAACAAACAAGCCACTGTTCCAGAGATATCCCCCCTCTTTCAGATAGCGCTGGGCGGTGGCTGCATCCGGCTTTTCCGCGAAGCTGCGAATGCGATGAACGCCATTTGAGTTGTCTTCACCCTGCTGAATGTATCCGTAGCCCGTCTCTGGCTTATCTGCCACCACGCCGAAGGTGACCATGGCGCCGCGGCCTGCGGATTCCCATGCTTTCTCCACCGCACGGCAGAACGCGGCCTCATTTTCAATGACATGGTCCGCAGGCATGACGATCAGCACGGGGTCATCTTCGGGCGCGTCTGGGGACCAGCAGGAAAGTGCCGCCAAAGTTAACGCGGGCGCAGTGTTCCGGCCTGCGGGTTCGAGCACGATTCGAGGGCGTTCTATACCTGCCTCCGCCAGTTGCTGCGCAGTGAGAAAGCGGTGCTCGACATTGCACACCACCACAGGACGAGTGGACACCGTAACGGCGGAACTCATGCCCTTCAATCGCAGAGCGGTTTGCTGAAGCATGGTTGAGTGACCTGAGCCCTGGAGCGCAAGAAACTGTTTGGGATAGGACTCACGCGACAAAGGCCAAAGGCGCGTGCCGCTACCACCGCACAGAATGACAGGAATCAGTTCAGGATGCTTCATAGAAGGGCTTTCGATATCCGCAGGCTTCCCGCGATACGGACATGACTGAAATACATTTGGCTTGGTGTACAAGAAAAACTGCTTATGCTCAGTTTCCCCTGGAGCTCCAAGCCTTTGTGGAGCGCCCCCTAAAGCCGATTTTGGAACAAGAACCCAATTCGACCGAATAGCTAAATGCATGGAAACCACGCAAATCAAGAGCTATCGTCCACCAAGTCAAACTCGTGTTTGATCCGCTGTGATTCTATCCATCTGAACTTGCCTTCCAGAAACTGCTGGTAAGCAATAGCGGGGATGGCGCACACTCTTACAACGTGTTGCACTTCGTCGTAGTTTTCAAAAAACACCAGGCTGTACGCACACCAAACGAGGCTTTGGATGACGTTGCGGAAGACTTTTTCAATCTATAAAGATGTGTATTACCCCAATTTTTTAGTTCAGGAGTACCGATGGATACAGCTACCCCCCGAATGAGTAACTTATTCCTTCAGCTTGGTCTGGATGAGAGCGATCAAGCCATCGCGGACTTCATCAAATCGCATCAATTAGACAGTGATGTGGCGCTCGCTGAAGCGCCCTTTTGGAACGATTCCCAGCGCCAATTTCTCGCCGAGCAAATCAAGGCTGACGCTCTCTGGACCACGGTGGTGGACCAATTGAACGAGGCGCTACATGAAGACGCGATGAAACTCCACACGCAATCGCGTTAAGAGGTACTTGGTGATTTCATGAGAATTGGCAATTTTCTTGGGTCGCCAAGCGCCAGTTGGGCCTGCGGCGTTGAAAGTTAACACCAATTGCAAGCTGGAGCATGACCGTCCCAGGTGCGAATGCGAAGGCACCGAAGAAGCGGAGCAACGGAGTTTGAGGCCGCATCTGAATGGCCTCGCATTTGAACAGAACCAACCGCGCAAGCCCAACAAAAAAAGCCCGCTCAAGGCGGGCTAACGAATCTATCTCAGACCTATAACGACTGGTTCGTTAGATCCAAGGTACGCCGTAGTATTCATTCACGCGTCGGCCATACGCTTCATCGTAGTCCTGGGCTTCCGAACGCCCATACCGTGGGGCGCCGTCAAGTTGGTCTTTCGTAAGCCCAACCACATAGCCTCCAAGATTGGGGTCGTATTTCAGCGTTTCCCAGGGTAGCGGATAGACATCCGTTCCCATGCCTAGAAAGCCACCGAATTCCATTACGGCGTACTTCACCTTGCCTGACAATTTGTCAATCTGAAGATTTTCAATTGAACCCAGCTTTTCACCGTCAGGGTTGTAGACGTTGGTGCCCTGGACGCGATCCGAAGAAATCACGCTGGAGATGGTGTTAGGAATAGTCATAAAGATGCTCCTGTATGGCTTGATTAAAAGGAAGAAATCCAAGGCCACTCGTGCCTAGGGTTTGTCGTGAATCCATGCTAATCAGCTCAGGAAGCATCTCAGGTAGTCATCGTGGTCTCAGGAGCGTAGGATAGAGCGCACATGTGTAGCGACTGCGCAGATCCGGGTGTCTCTGCAAATCCGTCACGGCCGGATGACCAGCCCCACCAAATCACTAGGCGTCACTCCCGATAATGTCGAAAAACGCCCGTATCAGGCGCGTGTCTCTGCGCTCTGCCAAGCAGACGACGTGGGCATAAGTTCGAATTTGCGCGTCGCTGATCCGCACCGCATGCAAACCTGAACCGGGCACATATTCCACTTCCGAAACCGCGGCAAGTCCCAGGCCTTGAAGAACGGCTTCCCGGATGATCTCTCGGCTGGCAACCTCCATGACTACCGTAGGCTGCACATTCGCAGCCTTGAGTGCCAACTCGATCGCCTTGCGCGTGGTGGACCCCTGTTCGCGCAATATCAATTTCTCCCCTTCCAGCTCCGCGGTCTGGATGCTGCGACGGCGCGCGAAGCGATGGTTTGTATTGCAAAAAATCACGATGGGGTGTTCGCTGTAGGGCTCCGACACGAAGCGCTTGTCTTTGAGCACCTGTGCCAGGACACCGACATCCGCCCGATAGTCCAGCAGCCGGCTCAGCACATCCTCCGAGTTGCCGGTTCCTACTGAAATCTGAATTTCCGGATATCTCTGGTTAAACGCGACCAGCATCTTTGTCACATGTGACGGGCCTACGGCCGCAACGCGCAAGCGCCCCGATCGCAGCTCACCGGCATCTCGAAGCACTTGTACGGCTTCATGCTCCAGATCGAACATCTGACGCGAAAGCTGGAGCAAGCGCTCTCCGATTTCCGTCGGACGAATACGCCGTCCAGTGCGGTGAAAAAGCTCCACCTTGTACAACTCCTCGAGTTGCTGAACTTGCGTGGTCACCGTGGGCTGACTCACGTGCAGAAGCTGGGCCGCGCGGGTAAAGCTCCCTTCGGTAGCCACAGCATGAAAAGACCTCAATTGCGTCAAACGCATGGCAGTCACCTCCGTGTTATCCCGGGCTAACTATAGATTGAATGAATAGAACGGTGAAAAAACTTGAATTTGCCAGATAGTCCCGTACCTCCGACATTTGCACCATGCACCGCGCTTGGTAGGCCGTGCAAAAAGAGGTTCAAACCCATACAGGAGACAACGATGAAACTTACACGCAGATCTCTCTTGGCCAGCACATCCCTGCTGCTAACCCCACCGCTTGTCGGCCTCAACACCGCCAGGGCCGCAAAGGTCCTCACAGTAGGACTCATTCCTTCTGAGGATTCGCGCGCCATGATTGCCAACAGCCAAGCGATGATGGACATGCTGTCCAAATCGCTGGGCATGCCGGTCAAGCCCTTCGTGGCCGCTGACTACAACGGTGTGATCGAGGCCCTGCGCTCCAAGCGGCTGGACGTGGCCTACCTCGGACCCTTCTCGTACGTCATGGGCACGACCGTAGCGCCCATCGAGGCATTCGCTGTGGCTGAGACCAAGAAAGCCGGCCGCGCCTTCTATCACTCCCTCATCGTGGCCCACAAGGACAGCGGGATCAAGACGGTGGCCGACCTCAAGGGCAAGACCTTTGCTTTCGTGGACCCAACCTCCACGTCTGGACACCTGTTCCCCAAGGCCGGCCTGATGAAGCTGGGCTTCAACACCGATAAGGACTTTGGCCGGGTAGTCTTCTCTGGTTCGCATGACTCCAATGCCGTGGCAGTGCAAAACAAGAAGATCGAAGCCGTGACGATCGCCGACCGCATCCTCGACGCTGCGATTGGCAAGGGCCTGGCCAAGCGCGAGGACTTGGTGGTCGTGTGGAAATCGGACCCTATTCCCGAGTCGCCTACGGTGTGGCGCAAGGATCTCGACCCTGAACTCAAGAAGCGCGTGCAGGCCGCTTTCCTGGATGTGAAGGACATCCCCTGGTCGGACCAGGGAATGCTCAACGGCTTTCATCCCACGAACGACAAAGCCTACGACATCATTCGCGAGACCGCGAAGATACTGAACCTCGACCTGAAGGCCATGAAATGATCAAGATCCGTGGCCTGAACAAGCGCTACGGCGACTTCGATGCGCTCAAGGGCATCGACCTCGACGTGGCCCGGGGAGAATTCCTGGTTGTGCTGGGCCCCTCGGGTGCCGGCAAGTCGACGCTGCTGCGCTGCATCAACCGTCTGGCCGAGCCTACGAGCGGCGAAGTCCACATCGACGGGCAACTGGCCCAGCCCAGCGGCGCGAGCCTGCGCGCGCTGCGCCGCCAAGTGGCCATGATCTTCCAGCACTACAACGTGGTGCCACGCCTTTCGGTACAAAAGAACGTATTGACGGGCCGTATGGGGTCGCTACCTTCGTTGCTTTCGTGGCTGCAGTTCTTCCCGCGCAAGGATGTGGACATCGCGCGGGAATGCCTGCGCCGCGTAGAACTGCAGGACAAGGCCGAATTGCGCACCGACACGCTCTCGGGCGGACAAAAGCAGCGCGTGGGCATTGCGCGCGCACTGGCACAGCAACCCAAGGTCATCCTGGCCGACGAGCCCGTCGCCAGCCTGGACCCGAAGACCTCGCGCACGGTGCTGAACTACCTCAAGCAGGCCAGCCGCGAATTGGGTATCACCGTGGTCTGCAACCTGCATCAGATCGACTATGCGCGCGAGTTCGGCGAACGCATCGTGGGTGTATCGGGCGGGCGCATCGTGTATGACGGCGGACCGGAAGGGCTCACGGACGAGGTGCTGCGAAAAATCTACCCAGGCCTGGACGAGTGCGACAGCCACAGCCGCAGTTCGACTGCTGCAACCGCCATCCCCGCGCCCGCACTGCGCCCATTGGAACTCGAGGAGGCAGGAGCATGAACATCGGTTCTTACACATTTCTGGTGGCCCGGCCCAGCGGTGGGCTGGGGTGGTGGCCGCGCATCGGTATCGGTGCGGCGTTTATCGGCGTTCTGTGGTGGGCGGCAAGGGGGGCGCAGGTCAGCTTCGGCGAGCTGGCCAAGGGCCTTCCGTGGATCGGTGACTTCCTGGGGCGGATGCTGCCACCCAACTGGGCGTTTCTGGACAAGCTGATCGTTCCCGCGATCGAAACCGTCCAGATCGCCGTGTGGGGAACACTGCTCGCCGTGATCCTCGCGATCCCCGTGTGCTTCTTCGCCGCACGCAACCTCACCCCCAACATCGTGGTCTATCAGTTCACCCGCCAGGTGTTCAATGTCACGCGGGGTGTCAACGAGATCATTCTGGCGCTCGTGTTCGTGGCCGCCGTGGGACTGGGTCCGTTCCCGGGCGTGCTCGCACTGGCGGTACATGGTGCGGGCATGCTGGGCAAGTTCTTCTCGGAGTCCATCGAGGAAATCGACCAGGGCCCCATCGAGGCGCTGCGCTCCACAGGGGCCGGCCCCATACAGACCATCATATTCGCCGTGCTCCCCCAGGTGGTCACCGCATGGATCGCCGTCGTCCTCTACCGCTTCGAGACCAACCTGCGCCAAGCCACCGTGCTGGGCATGGTGGGCGCCGGTGGCATCGGCTTCGAATTGGTGGGCAGCATGAAACTGTTCCAGTACCAGGACACCGCCACCTGTATCGCCGTGATCATCGCGATGGTCATGGTGGCTGACTACATCTCGACCCGGCTGCGTGCCTGGATTCAAAAAGGAGCTCGTTGATGAATACCGCTGTAATCGATACCGTGCAGGCCAATGGCCGACGATACGCCAAACCCAAGCACCCGGTGGTGGTGGTCTGTGTAGATGGCTGCGAGCCCGACTATGTGACGCAAGCCATTCAGGCAGGAGTGGCACCGTATCTCGAACGCATGCTGGCCCAGGGCAGCTCGCTGATCGGAGACTGCGTGGTGCCCAGCTTCACCAATCCGAACAATGTGTCCATCGTGACCGGTGTGCCACCGTCCGTGCATGGCATCTGCGGCAACTACTTCTACGACGTGGCCGCAGACCGCGAAGTCATGATGAATGACCCCGAGTACCTGCGTGCCCCGACGCTGCTGGCCGCTTTTGCCGATGCCGGTGCGCTGGTGGCCGCAGTGACGGCCAAGGACAAGCTGCGCACCATGCTCGGCCACGGTCTCAAGGGCATCTGCTTTTCGGCCGAGAAAGCGGACAAGGCGACGGTGGGCGAGTGTGGCATTGACAACGTCCTGGAATTGGTGGGCAAGCCCGTGCCCTCCGTCTACAGCGCGGACCTCAGCGAGTTCGTCTTCGCGGCCGGGGTGCGCCTGATGGAGACCCGCAGGCCGGACCTGTTGTACCTGTCGACCACGGACTACGTGCAGCACAAGTGCGCCCCCGGCACGCCGGAGGCCAACGCCTTCTACGCGATGATGGACGGCTACCTCTCCCAGCTCGACGCGCTGGGAGCGGTCATCGGGCTTACCGCCGATCATGGGATGAGTCCCAAGACCGACGCCGCCGGTAACCCGCGCGTCGTTTACCTGCAGCAGGAGCTGGACGCTCAACTCGGCGCAGGCAGCACGCGGGTGATCCTGCCGATCACCGACCCATACGTGGTGCACCACGGGGCGCTGGGCTCGTTCGCGACCATATACGTCAATGCCGGCGCCACGCTGGAAGGGGTGCGCAGTGCGCTCACCGCTCTACCAGGCGTGGAAGTGGTGCTGACGCGCGAAGAGGCCGTGCAGCGCTTCGAGCTGGCAGGCGACCGCATCGGCGATCTGGTAGTGGTTTCTGACCATCTCACGGTGCTGGGCACCAGCGCAGCCCGACACGATCTGAGCGGGTTGACGGTGCCGCTGCGCTCGCACGGCGGCATCTCGGAGCAAAAGGTGCCACTGCTGTTCAACCGCCCATTAAGAAACGTCGAACCCGGCCGGCGCCTGCGCAATTTTGACGTGTTCGACCTCGCGCTCAACCACACCGCTCCTTCAGTCTAGAGGTCTCCCCATGCTACTTGAATACTTCAACCCCGTACGCAGCGTCTACGGGGCCGGGGCACTGTCGTCCTTGCCTGGCCTCCTGGATGGTCGCCGCGCGCTGCTAATCACTTTTCCTGAAGCCCGCCAGCTCGGCCTGGTCGCTCGCATCGAAGCCCTTCTGGGTAATCAGTTGGCCGGCGTGATCGATGATGTGAGGCCGAACCCCGATGTGGCGGAACTGGAGGCACTGTATGACACGTTCTGGTCTGGCGGCAATGCCGCTGCCGAGGTGATCATCGCCGTGGGCGGTGGCAGCGCCATCGATACCGCCAAGGCCTTGATGGTGGCTACGCCCAGCGGGCGCTTTAGCGAGCTGGTGACGCTGCTGGCATCCGGCAAGGCCTTTACGCCGCCCCAGACCAAAACGCTGATCGCCGTGCCCACCACCGCCGGCACCGGCAGCGAGGTGACGCCCTGGGCCACGGTGTGGGACCGTGGCTCGCAGAAGAAATACTCGCTGCACTTGCCAGAGACCTGGCCCACCATCGCCCTGATCGACCCCGAACTCATGCTGTCGTTGCCCGCGCCAGTCACTCTGCAAAGCGGGCTGGACGCGCTGTCGCACGCACTGGAGTCGATCTGGAATGTGAATGCCAACCCTGTATCCGATACCTTTGCGGTGGCTGCGGTGCATGAAATTCTTGACGCGCTGCCCCAGTTGATGGCGCGCCCGGACGATAAAGCACTTCGGGGCCGTATGGCGCTGGCTGCGCTGAAAGCCGGCATGGCTTTTTCGAACACCCGCACAGCCCTGGCGCACTCGATCTCCTACGAGATGACGCTGCGCTACGGCTTGCCGCACGGCATCGCCTGCAGCTTTCCGCTGCCCATGGTGCTGGAGCGGGCCATCGGCCAGAATCCGGAGCGCGATGCAGTACTGGCGCGAGCGCTTGGAGAGCTTGCAGGCGCGCCAGCCAGACTGGCACGTTTCATCGAAAAACTGGGCGTCAAGACGCGATTTGCCGACTACGGCGTCAGTGAGGACCAGGCGCAGCAGATGGTGGCCCACGCGCTGACCGGGGCACGAGGCAAGAACTTCATTGGAACCACCGAAGCGCTCAAGGAGGCAGCATGAGTTCCATTTTGGAAATCGCGGACTTCCGCGCGGAGGGTTTGCGCATCGGCGGCGCCAAGGTGCGCACGGCACGCACAATAGACGTCATCAACCCCTACAGCGGCGAACGCGTGGGCACGGTAGGCATGGCCAGCGTGGAGGATGTGCGCCGGGCCATGGACATCGCCAAGGCTTATGTGCCTACGCTCTCGCGCTACGAGCGCTCTGCCATCCTCAACCGCGCGGCGGCGCTGCTGCGCGAGCGCACTGACGAGGCGTCGAACATCATCACCACCGAGTCCGGCCTGTCCAAGAAAGACAGCATCTACGAGATCGGGCGTGTGGCCGACGTGCTGAATTTTGGCGCCAACGAGGCCCTGCGCGACGACGGACAGGTGTTCTCTTGCGACCTGACGCCGCACGGCAAGAAGCGCAAGGTGATCACCACGCGTGATCCGCTGCTAGGCGTGATCACGGCCATCACGCCCTTCAACCACCCTATGAACCAGGTGGCGCACAAGGTGGTGCCGTCCGTGGCTACCAACAACCGCATGGTGCTCAAGCCATCGGAGAAGGTGCCACTGTCGGCCTACTATTTCGCCGACTTGCTGTATGAAGCAGGCCTGCCAGTGGAAATGCTGCAGGTGGTGACAGGCGACCCCCGCGAGATCGCCGACGAGCTGCTGATCCATCCGCACGTCGACCTGATTACCTTCACCGGCGGGGTTGCCATCGGCAAGTACATCGCCTCCAAAGCGGGCTACCGGCGCATGGTGCTGGAACTGGGTGGGAACGATCCGCTGATCGTGATGGACGATGCCGACCTGGACAAGGCCAGTGACTTGGCGGTGCAGGGGTCGTACAAGAACTCAGGCCAGCGCTGCACAGCGGTCAAGCGCATGCTGGTGCATGAGAAAGTGGCGGCCGAGTTCACCGAACGCGTGGTGGCCAAAACCAAGGCATGGCGCTATGGCGACCCCATGGACAAGACCAACGAGATGGGTACGGTCATCGATGAGGCTGCAGCCCGCCATTTCGAGAAAGTCGTGAACGAGGCCGTCGCCCAGGGCGCGCGCCTGCTGGTGGGCAATGCGCGTGAGGGTGCGCTGTATTCCCCCACCGTTGTGGACCGCGTGCGGCCGGAGATGACCCTGGTGCGCGAGGAAACCTTTGGCCCCGTGTCGCCCATCATGACGTTCAAGGACATCGATGAGGCGATCCGTATGTCCAACGGCACAGCATTCGGTCTGTCGTCGGGCATCTGTACCAACCGCCTGGACGACGCGACACGCTTTGCCAAGGAACTGCAGGTCGGCACCGTCAATCTCTGGGAAGTGCCCGGTTACCGCATCGAGCTGACTCCATTTGGCGGCATCAAGGACTCAGGCCTCGGCTACAAGGAAGGTGTTCAGGAGGCGATCAAGTCGTTTACCAACTGCAAGACTTTCACATTGCCCTGGTAGCGGATTCCGCGCCGAATCATCCACGCGCAACACCGCCTTGGTCAGCAACCTGGCCTTGAGCGAAGCCACCAGCGACTGTAGTCCCAAGCCGCACACACCCGCCCTTTCACTGCGTGAGCTGATCGAGGTGGGTCTGCTTGAAGTGCAGCGCTCAATCTCATTTGTTTTTTTGAGCGAGCGCATGCGCCACGATGGCGTTGGCATGACCGTGTCCTAGCCCATGCTCGGACTTCAACCAGGCGACGATTTCCATGTGCTTCAGGCCGTCTTGCTTGTCCACAAGCTCAAGCCAATGGTTGATAGGTTTGCCGTATTGTTTTTCGATAGACGGAAAGTAAGAGGCCGGGCCTTTGAGCTTGCCTTCAGTTGCCATGATCAGACTCCCATTGATGTTGGAAAGTCTAAACGAGCCCTGCACTCCCCGCACTGCCAAAGAAAGCGCCAGAACGCTTCAGCCAAATAAAAAGCCTTCTAAGTCATTGACCTAGAAGGCTTTTATACCAATGGTTAGTTGGTAGGCGCGATTGGACTCGAACCAACGACCCCCACCATGTCAAGGTGGTGCTCTAACCAGCTGAGCTACGCGCCTGAAAGATTCGAAGCCATCGAGTATAGCACAGCTTTTTAACGTCTCTTGGCAACTCTCACACCAGGTACATCGTGCACCGTTCGCAACACCTGCGCCAGGCGCGCGGTGTCGGCCACTTCCACAGTGAACGTCATCCAGGCCCAGCCTTTAACCGACTGCGTTTTGACGCCGATCACATTCATTTTCTCGCGAGCGAAAACATCAGAAATGTCGCGGAGCAGGCCTTGACGATCGGTGGCTTCGACAGCGACGTCCACCGGATAGGCCAAGCTCTGGCGAGCCTTGGAATCGCTCCAGCCGACTTCAATCACCCGATCAGGGTCCCGCGCCACAAGTTCGCGGAAATTGGCGCAGTCTCGTCGGTGAACGCTCACGCCTCGGCCACGCGTCACAAAGCCTGCAATCTCATCTGGTGGCGCAGGTTTGCAGCAACGCGCGGGTTGTGTGAGCAGGGAGTCAAGCCCCACCACCAGCACACCGCCCCGCGTGGAGCTGGCAGGACGCACCTTGCGCAACAGAACCTGCTCGTCTGGATCTGGCTGTGGTTCAGGCGGGCGCAGCACGGTCTCGATGCTGCGCAGCGAGAACTCGTCCTTGCCCACGGTCTCAAAAAGATTATCTGCAGTCTTGAAACCCAGGTCCGTTGCCAATTGCTCCAGAGACAGCGCCGTACGGCCTTCTCGTTGCAAAAGTTTTTCAACCATTTCACGCCCGCGAGCCACGGTTTCACGCGTGTATTGAGCGTTGAACCAGGCGCGCACCTTGGACTTGGCGCGAGAACTCGCAAGGTAGTGCAGATCGGCATTCAGCCAGTCGCGTGACGGACCGCCCTCCTTGGCAGAATTGATTTCCACCGTCTGGCCGTTTTGCAGCGGTGTGTTGAGCGGCACCATCACACCGTCTACGCGTGCTCCGCGGCAACGGTGACCCAGTTCCGTGTGCAGCGTATAAGCGAAGTCGACGGGGGTGCCGCCCGCAGGCAACTCGACGATGGCCGCCTCGGGCGTCAGTACATAGATGTGTTCATCAAATAGGCCTTGCTGTGGCTCGCCACCCGTCAGATCACGCTCCCATGCCAACAACTGGCGTAACACCGCAATCTTGGCGTCATAGTCGCTGGCCGCTGACACCCCGGTGTACCCCTTGGTGCCCGCTTCCTTGTAGGCCCAATGGGCCGCAACGCCATGCTCGGCATGTTGATGCATCTCTGGCGTTCGGATCTGGATTTCCCAGGCCAGGCCGTCCGCATCACGCACCACGGTATGCAAGGATTGGTAGCCGTTGATCTTGGGCCGCGCAATGTAATCGTCGAATTCGTCGGGGAGCGGCGTGTAATGTTCATGCACCCAGCCTAGCGTTGCATAGCAATCCGCCACGGTAGGAACCAGCACCCGAAGAGCTCTAACGTCAAACACTTGATTGAAATCAAGCTCCTTGCCGCGCATCTTCCGGACGATGCTGGAGATGTGCTTGGGACGCCCTGATACGGTGGCGTCAATCCCCTGAGCACGCAGAGCGGCTTCTATGTCGTTGCGGCGCTGTGCCATCGCGGCCTCGCGCTCAACGCGGCGCTCATCCAAGAGCGAAGCTACAAGCTTGTAGGTCTCTGGCTCTTGCGCACGGAAGATGAGGTCTTCCATCTCCCATTTGATTTGCCAGATGCCCAGCCGATTGGCCAGAGGCGCAAAGATCTCGTGCGATTCGCGCAGCAAACTCGGCGAAGGCGGCTGCCGGCACGCTGCGCAATGGCGCAGGGTTTGAAGGCGTGAGGCCAGCCGGAGCAGCACCACACGCAAATCGCGACTGAAAGCGAGCAACATCTTGCGCACGTTTTCAGTCTGTTGGCCGGCCTGTTCAGAATCTGCAGAAAGCTCCTGGCGGCCAGCGCGCGAACGCTGTTGCACACGCTCCAGATTGGCAGTTTCCACCGCGAGCCGCGCAAAGCTTTCACCAAATGCCTTCCCAATGACTTCTGCGGGGCGGTTGAGCTGAGGACTTGCGTAGCTGAGGTAGATGGCCGCCTGCATGGCTTCCGAGCCACCGATCTCGGCAAGAATGCCGGCGACAGCGTCTGCGTGCGCCAGCAGATTCTCCCCAGATCCAGCGACTTCATCCCCAATGAGCGGTTCGGCAAAAGCCCTGGCCCGAGCCCGCACGCCATCAGGAGAAGGCATGGCGCTCGTCGTCGCCGTGATCACAGCGGCAACGCGCTGGCCAGGCTCTGGCGAAAGTGGAGGCAGCTGCTTCATGGCGACTCAGGCCTGTCAGCGGATGAGGGAAGCAGAAAATCCAGCACCGCGAGCACCTGCTCACGGGCGACAAGCGTAGGCGCATGGCCTACGCCCGCAAACTCGACCACCCGCGCCTTGGGGCCTCTATGGCTCATGGCCTGCGCGGTAGCCGTTGAAAGCAAATCCGAATCCGCACCACGCAATACCAGCGTTTGAGCCGATATCCGATCATAAATCTGCCACAGCGCGGCCTCGCCTTGAACCGATGCCTCGCGTGTAACGTGCCTGAAGGGCACTGCAATGGCTGGATCGTAGTGCAGTCGAAAGCCTCCTTCGGGAAGCACTTTGAGCATGGGTCGCGAAAGGTCAAGCCATTGCTCGTCCGTATGGGGGCCAAAGCTTGTCGAGATGGCGCGCATGGCAGCGGCAGCTTGTTCGACAGAAGCGAAGTTGGCGCTCTTGCCCAGGTACTCGCCAATTCGTTCCAGGGCGGCCCATTCGATGGTGGGTCCCACATCGTTGAGTATCAATCGGCGAATCGGCACGGGCAAAGGCAGGTTGGGAAGGCCGGCCAGCGAGAGGCCGATGATGCCACCCATGCTCGTTCCCACCCAATCCAGAGTTTCTACCGGCGCGCTTTGATGAAGCTGCGCGAGCATGGTGAGCATGTCACCCACGTAGGTCGTGAACTGATAGCCCATAGGGTCTTTCAGCCAATCGCTTTCGCCTCTTCCCACCACATCGGGACAGACCACGCGCACCGGCTGACCCATTTCCTCTGCGCGGTGAATAAGTGCTTGCACCACCACATCGAAATCCCGTCCTTGGCGAGAAAGTCCATGCACGCATACAACCAGCCGCGGCGCTGTGGGGTCTCCCCATTGCCACCAGGCCATCCGATGTCCGCTAGAGGAATCTGAACATTGGACGTAGTGCAGTGTAGGCTCGGTCATGGTGAGGCGGTAATAACTGGCGTCGCGAATTGGACGTTAGCCAAATAAGAAGTTGGTCAAGAATCCTGTCTAGCAAGAATCGAACCGCCGCCACACCGAACTCATTCGAGTGGTGTTGACGCGGGATGACCCTGGAGTCAGCCGCGCGGTTCAGCCAAACTTCAATTCACGTGGGGACGCTGGAATCGTAATTCAATTGCGCAGGCGCATGAATGTACGGGATACCAAGCCTTGGAAAAGCGGACTGGACCCCAGAAAAACCCTAGGTTTGCACCTCTTCCGGGTACAGCTTCAAGGTTATGGGGTCAGGTCTTGCTACCTGGCTGACGTTTCTCGAACCGTTCGAGGGCGGCAGTGCGGTGGCCACACGACCTCAAGCCCACACCGCCCTATCTCGGATGAAGAAAATACAAAACCGAGGTTCCATCAAGATGTGGAAGGGTGGGCTTGGGCACTCCAAACGACAGAACGCTTTTGAGAAGTTGCCCGCTCAGCGTGCTTGCACAGACCCCGACACGTTGACCTGAACGATGCTCTTGCCGGGCTCCACGGCGACAGGCGCCGCATCAGCGGACTTGGAGAATGACCGCGCTTCCATCGCCATGGGGCGTGGACCTGGAAAGCCGGAGTCACTGGCATCGACGGTAACCTCCCTCAAGCTGTAGTTGGCAAAGCCAAACGCTTTGGTGATTTCAATCGCGCGCGCTTTGAATCGCTCGATGGCTTGGGCCTGAGCCTCAGTCTGCACTTTGGCACGTTGCTCTCGGCTAAGGCCAAAGGAAATGTTGCCAATGGACATGGTCGTGGCGCGGGCTGCAGCCTGGGTAATGCGGGGAAAATCCCTGCCTTCCAGAATCAACTCGACTCGACCCTGCCAACCGTTGATCTTGCCTTCTTTGCCATAGCGCGGATTGACACTGAAACTACCCGTGCGAACGTCCATCTCTCCTGCCTGTGCAGATTTTTTAACTTCGGCAAGCGCGCTGTCCAGCGCTTTACGCAACTCGGCCTGCACCGCGGCAGCCTCGGCTCCCTCACGGGTGGAGGTGAGCGTGAGCATCAATGTGTCCTGAACCACTTCCACCTGTCCGGCAGCAGACAGGTGGAAAACGTTTTGCGATGGATTCATCACAGTTCCCGAGGTTTGTGAATGGGCAATGGCTGTGCAAGCAAGGAGAGAAATGCCAAGCAGCAGTGTGCGAACGTGGAGGTTTTTCACTTCTAGGATCCGTTCATTAAAAAACTGATGTGCGTCGGGATGGCAGGCTAGGGCTGAACGCATGGCCATCTACGAACATGAAAATTGAGGAAGAAAAGAAAGATGCAGAGTAATGGAAAGACAGCATAACGCGACGAAACGTTCCCGCGTTTACCCTGGCCGTTGTTTCGGCAGGTATCCCGCCCCTTGTTCGGGCAGCCCTCTCACCGCAGGTCTCAGCGTCTTAAAAGGCTCACCGCCGCGGAGCAAAACCTTCAGGCTTGGTCAGCACTTCGTCGGCCCCCCTGCCCGGCTCAGACGTTCCTGCCGCTCGCCGGACCTGGTCTCTTAGCTCTGAGCGCTCAGCAGGCGTGAGGCGACGGCCAGCCAATGCGGATTCCGCACTGACGTCTCTTTGCAGAGTCTGCACTGCGGTCCACAAGGCGCTTCTGTGGCTAGGCGGAAATTGGGCTGGCGCTTCATTGGTATGTTGCGCGTTCAAAGCAGTATCTCCGGCGGTTTGAGCCATAGTCGGAGGTGCCAAAGGAGCCAATGCGGCAGCACTCAAGAAAACATTAACGACTTTTTTTGCCATAACGCTAGAACTTTCGCATAGGGGCATCGTATTTGTCCTTCTAATCTGCCGAAGCCTGGGCAACATTTGTAACTCTGTGAAAAGCTGCAAGGGAAAACCCCAAATGCCGACGATTTCACTGTAACAATGGGCCTGTTACAAATACGACCGAGGACAACAATGAGCCAGGTTGCACACCGAACCGACAAAATCGCCGTGGTTGATGACGACGCGCGAATCCGTGACTTGCTACGACGTTATCTGTCGCAGGAAGGCTTTGAAGTGATCGTGGCAGAAGATGCCAAGGCACTCTCGCGCATTATGTTGCGGGACACAATTGATCTGATTGTTCTCGATCTGATGATGCCAGGTGAGGACGGATTGTCCGTATGCCGTCGGCTCCGGGCGACAGGAGACAAGACTCCGATCATCATGCTTACCGCAAAGGGCGAAGATGTCGACCGCATTGTGGGGCTTGAGGTCGGAGCGGACGACTACCTGGGCAAACCCTTCAACCCTCGTGAGTTGCTGGCGCGCGTTCATGCCGTATTGCGACGCCGCCCCCCACAAGAGGCTCCTGGTGCGCCTTCCGCAGAGAACGAAAGCGTGGCCTTCGGCCCGTTCCAGTTCGATCTGGGTGCCCGCACGCTGCACAAAAATGGTGAAGAGATCTCTCTGACCACAGGCGAATTTGCCATGCTCAAAGCCTTGGTGCGCCACCCGCGTCAGCCGCTTTCCCGTGAGAAACTGGCCCAATTGGCTCGTGGACGCGAGTTTGAGCCTTTTGACCGAAGCCTCGACGTGCAGATTTCTCGCCTTCGCAAACTGATTGAACAAGACGCTGCCAGCCCGCGCTATATTCAAACCGTCTGGGGGGTGGGCTACGTATTCGTTCCCGATGGCGCAGGCTAAACCCCTCTCCTGAAGGAACTTAATGGCGGCGGCTTCCGATTTTTATGAATCCAGCGTCTCGCACGAGCCGGAGGCTTCGCCATTGGATTCGATGAATGCGCCTCTGGATGGAGGGCAATCATCAGGAATGGTCAGGGGAGGCTTTAGCCTGTTCTGGCGGACTTTTTTCCTTCTCAGCCTCTTGCTGCTAGGTACCTCGGTTGGCTGGTACCAACTATTTCGTACCCTGGAATACGAGCCTCGGGTCATAGACAACGCCAGGCAGGTCGCCTCGCTGGTGAATCTCTCCCGTGCGGCTCTCGTCCATTCCGACGCCATCGCTCGCGTCTCGCTCATCAAAACGCTGGCCGAGCAGGAAAAAGTACGCATATTGCCGCACGAGCCTGGGGACAAATTCGACCTTTTCGCGAATACCGAGCTGGAGCAACGCATGAGCCGAGAGCTCATTGCACGCCTGGGGCCTGATACGGTGGTGGCCGGCCGTGTCAACGACGAGCCCGGTCTATGGGTGGGCTTCGGAATTGAAGGGGACTCCTACTGGCTGTTGATGGATCGTTCACGCGTCGGAGCACTGCTGGGCGGAAGTACATGGCTGCTGTGGCTAGCTACGCTGGGCGTTCTTTCACTCATTGGCGCCGCGTTGCTCGCCCGCCTGATCAACAGGCCTCTTCGCCTGCTGTCCATTGCCGCAGCGCGCGTCCGTGACGGCGATTACCAGCGCGGCCGGCTCGATGAAGGCGTGTTGTCCAGCGAAGTCCGGGCCGTGAACATCGGGTTCAACCGCATGGCTGATCAGCTGTCCATGATCGAGCAGAACCGAGCTGAGATGCTTGCAGGCATTTCTCACGACCTGCGAACACCCCTGGCACGTTTGCGACTGGAAACCGAAATGAGCGTGCCGGACCCTGAAGCACGCGAGCACATGGCCGCTGATATCGCGCAAGTGGACACCATCATTGGCAAGTTCCTTGACTATGCGAGGCCTGACCATGTCAATCTCAAGGCAATACCTCTGGCAGATCTGGTGAGCGTCAGCGCCCTGCCATTCACCTCACGCGAGGACATGCACGTCAAGATAGAAGTGCCGGCAGATCTTCGCGTCATGGCTGATGAAATCGAGTTGTCGCGCGTACTTTCGAACCTGCTTGAGAATGCGCGGAGGTACGGGCAGAGCCCTGAGACAGGCGTCACGCGTGTGCATATATTGGCTGCAGCACGTGAGCAATGGGTGACATTGCGTGTACGCGACCATGGTGCCGGCGTACGAAACGAATTGCTGCCCCAGTTGACCCGCCCCTTCTTTCGTGGGGATACAGCCCGAACTTCTGCGACGGGCGCCGGTTTGGGTTTGGCCATCGTGACGAAGATGGTTGGTCACATGGGAGGCACCCTGGTACTGAGCAACAGCTCAACCGGAGGGCTGGTCGCCACCATACGCTTGCAAAAAGCAGTGGATCAACGGCCGACGCCCAAGAAAAAGCGCTAGGAAGGCCCTGCTGGGCCTGTCAGCACCTGCCGTGACCTGGTGCAGCTTATGCGTAAATAAGCACAGCAGCACGCGCTTCGATGGCAGCGCCCTGCCCCACTGGCCCCAGCCGCTCGGCGGTCTTGGCCTTGACGTTGATCTGCGAAGGCGACACAAGCAACACTTGCGCGATCTTCTGCCGCATGGATTCGATGTAGGGTGCCAGGCGCGGCGCTTGTGCAATCACAGTGCTGTCCACGTTGCCTATTTGCCATCCGGCCTGTCTGACCCGCTTGCCGGCCTCCGCCAGCAAAGTTGCAGAATCCGCCCCCTTGAAAGCCGGGTCGGTGTCGGGAAAATGCCGCCCAATGTCCCCCAGGCCTGCCGCACCAAGAAGTGCGTCGGTGATGGCATGTAACAGTGCATCTGCGTCTGAGTGGCCCAGCAGGCCGTGCGTGTGGGGAATGAGTACACCGCCAAGTATGAGCGCACGGCCAGGGACCATGGCGTGTACGTCCCAGCCTTCGCCGACACGAAAAGGGGGGGTGAAACTAGCGTTCATCTGTCTTTTTTCCAGAAAGCGAAAGAGAGAGGACTGCCACTATGCGCTGGCGCGCGCAGCCAGCACAGCTTCAGCCAAAGCAAAATCCTCCGGATAGGTGACTTTGAAATTGCTTGCACTTCCAGGTACCAGAAGCGGACGATGCCCCGAAGCCTCCATGGCGCTGGATTCATCGGTGATGCCGGAAAAACCTGTTTCCAGATGGGAAGCCAGAGCGAGCCGGAGGGCGCCAATTGGGAACATCTGAGGGGTTTGTGCCAGCCATTTCTGGCGGCGATCAATGGTTGAGTTCACGCGACCATCTCGCTCATCTTTCAAAGTGTCCGGCAAAGGCAGCGCTAACAAACCCCCTACAGGGTCTGGCATACAGGCATCGATCAGCGCGTTGATCTGTGCTGGTGTAATGAGACAGCGGGCAGCGTCATGGACCAACACCCAGTCTTGTGGATCTGCTCCTTGCGCAAGAAGCCAATCCAATCCGTTGAACACGCTTTCTGCCCGGGTCTGACCACCGCAATGAGCCACTGCCACGGGGGGCGCAGGGCACTGAAAAAACGAATCACCCCTTGCCACCACCACCAGGATGCAAACCGTGCGCTCAACCGAGGCGAAAGCCTGCAAAGTGTGCTCCACCATAGACTGGCCGGCTACAGGCTCGTACTGCTTGGGCTGGGCTGTGCCCGCGCGCGAGCCGATACCCGCGCAGGGCAGGAGTGCATAGCATTTGCGAGGCTTTTCAGTATGGCCTGTTGGCTGGTCCAATTGCATTTTCGTGGCGCTCATACCGAACTATAGAGCCTGGGAGGCTCCGGGCAGCGCCCACACTTGGCTCGCATCGCTCACATGGCTTTACCCAACCCCGCGCGAGTGCCCTCACAGCCAGGATGACCCTTGCTGAATGACAAACACGTTCTTGCAGGTTTCCGTAAAATTCGCTCTACACCCCCGTCCAGGCTGGCCGGGGGTTTTGTCGCTTCTATCTCCCCATGGATCTGCCCAAACTAAACCAAGGTAAGCGCTTTACCTTACCCCGCCCCCCAGGCTCGGCCGATGCCCTGATACTGGCTCAATTGGCCTCGCAAGAGAAAGCCGCTGGGCGCCTCACGGCCATATTCACGGCGGACCCCTCCGACGCCAGAAGATTTCAGGACGAACTGGCTTTTTTTAGCCCAGGCTTGCGTACGGCCATGTTTCCCGACTGGGAGACACTGCCCTACGACAGCTTTTCTCCGCACCAGGACCTCATCAGCGAGCGTCTGGCGACATTGTGGGCCATCAAGCAACGCGAAGTGGATGTGGTGTTCGTGCCGGCGACTACGGCGTTGTACCGCCTCGCCCCCCCGGAATTCATGGCGGGTTACACGTTCCATTTCAAGACCGGGCAGAAGCTGGACGAAGCAGCGCTGAAGTCACAACTGACTCTGGCAGGCTATACGCATGTCACGCAGGTCTCCGCTCCCGGCGAATACGCAGTGCGCGGTGGCTTGATTGACCTGTTCCCCATGGGCAGCCTGATGCCCTACCGGGTGGATTTGTTTGACGATGAGATCGACTCCATTCGCAGTTTCGACCCGGACACGCAGCGCAGCCTCTACCCTGTACCAGAGGTGCGCCTGTTGCCGGGCCGGGAATTTCCCATGGATGATGCGGCGCGGGCGAAATTTCGCAACCGCTGGCGCGAGCTGCTCGAAGGCGACCCTACCAAGAGCCGCATCTACAAGGACATGGGCAACGGTGTGGCGACCGCGGGCATTGAGTACTACCTGCCCCTGTTCTTCGATCAAACAGCCACCGTATTTGACTACCTGGGAGACGGTGCCACCCTCGCGCTGCATGGTGATCTGGAAGCCGCATTCCAGCAGTTTTGGCAAGATACGCGTGAGCGCTTCCGCCTGGCGCAAGGCGACCCGGAGCGGCCAGTGCTCCCGCCTGACACCCTCTTTCTTGATGCCGAGAGCTTCTATCTGGCGGCCAAGCCACATGCCCAACTGGCAATGCGCCCTTCTCCAGCGGCAGCGGCCTCGCCGGCAGAGCTGCCTAACGGCCTCATTGGCAGTGCCTTTGCCGAATTTGACGCACTCCCGCCTCTTACAGTCGTTCGAGGCGCTGACGACCCTCTAGCTCGGCTTCAGGCGCACATTGCGTCGGTGCCACAGCGTGTTCTGTTGTTGGCCGAAAGCGATGGCAGGCGAGAGAGCTTGCTGGATTTTTTGCGAGCCTCCGGGCTCAATCCGCCCGCATTCGACTCGCTGGCTGAGTTTGAGTCCACGCCAGACGAAAAAATTGGCATAGTGACCGCCGCCCTCGCCCAAGGCTTCGCCTGGGTTGAGGCCGGTATCGACTTTGTCACCGAAACAGAACTGTTTGCCACGGGTTCGGTCGCACGTCGGCGCAGGAAACAAGAGCAGGTCAGTGACGTCGAAGCGCTCATCAAGGACCTGAGCGAGCTCAATGTAGGAGATCCGGTCGTGCACACCCAGCACGGCATAGGGCGCTACAAGGGGCTGATCAACATGGATCTGGGCGGGAAGAACTCCGACGGGTCCCCTGCCCTGCAGGAATTCCTGCACCTTGAGTATGCAAACGACGCCGTGCTTTATGTGCCCGTGTCTCAACTGCATCTGATCGGGCGATACACCGGCGTTTCAGCCGATGAGGCTCCCCTGCACAAACTGGGAAGCGGTCAATGGGAAAAAGCCAGGCGCAAAGCGGCTGAGCAGGTACGCGACGCCGCGGCTGAGCTCTTGAACATCTACGCGCGCCGCGCGGCGCGTGAGGGTCACGCATTCCGTTATTCGCCTCAGGATTACGAGCAGTTCGCTGCCGATTTCGGCTTTGAGGAGACGGCCGACCAGAAAGCCGCCATCCACGCTGTGATTCAGGACATGATCAGCCCCCAGCCCATGGACCGTCTGGTGTGCGGGGACGTCGGTTTCGGCAAGACCGAAGTCGCGTTGCGTGCAGCCTTTGTGGCCGTCACAGGGGGCAAGCAAGTGGCCTTTCTGGCGCCCACCACCCTGCTGGCCGAGCAGCATTTCCAGACCTTGCAGGATCGAATGGCCAAGTGGCCCGTGAAGATTGCGGAGATCAGCCGCTTCCGCTCTCCCAAGGAAGTCACCACCGCTTTGAACGGCATCGCTGATGGCAGTGTGGACATCGTGGTGGGCACACACAAGTTGCTGTCCGAAAAAACCAAGTTCAAGAATCTTGGCCTGCTCATCATTGACGAGGAACATCGTTTTGGTGTTCGCCACAAGGAGGCCATGAAGCAGCTGCGCGCCGAAATCGACGTACTCACGCTCACAGCGACACCCATTCCGCGCACCATGGGCATGGCACTGGAAGGCCTGCGTGATCTGAGCGTGATTGCCACTGCGCCTCAACGACGGCTGGCGATCAAGACTTTCGTGCGCAACGAAGGCACCGGCGTGATTCGTGAAGCGGTTTTGCGCGAGTTGAAACGCGGCGGGCAGGTGTACTTCCTGCACAACGAAGTGGAAACAATCGAGAACCGTCGCCAATCGCTGGAGAAATTCCTTCCTGAAGCCCGCATCGCGATCGCTCACGGCCAGATGCCCGAGCGCGAGCTCGAACGCGTCATGCGCGACTTCGTCGCGCAGCGCTTCAACGTTCTGCTGTGCTCGACCATCATCGAAACGGGTATCGACGTGCCCACGGCCAATACCATCGTGATCGCACGGGCCGACAAATTTGGCCTGGCACAGTTGCACCAGCTTCGTGGTCGCGTGGGACGTAGCCACCACCAGGCCTACGCCTACCTGATGGTCCCGGAAATCGACGGATTGACAAAAGCGGCATCTCAGCGTCTGGACGCCATTCAACAGATGGAAGAGCTGGGAAGCGGGTTCTACCTCGCCATGCATGACCTCGAGATCCGCGGTGCCGGTGAAGTTCTCGGCGAAAACCAGAGCGGCAACATGATGGAAATCGGGTTTCAGCTCTATAACGAGATGCTGTCGGAGGCAGTCAAGAGCCTCAAGGCAGGGAAAGAGCCTGATCTGCTGAGCCCCATGCAGGCCACCACGGAGATCAACCTGCACGCACCAGCATTGCTGCCCAATGACTATTGCGGGGACGTCCATCTGCGTCTATCGTTCTACAAGAAACTGGCCACGGCCAAGACCAACGACCAGATCGACGCATTGCTTGAAGAGATTGTGGACCGATTTGGCAAACTTCCTGCGCAGGCCCAGACGCTGATCGACGTACACCGTCTGCGTGTACTCTCACAGCCCTACGGTGTGCAAAAGGTCGATGCCGGGCCAGGCGCAATCAGCATCACGTTCAAGCCGAATCCGCCCATCGACCAGATGGCCATCATTCAAATGATCCAGAAAAATCGTCACATCAAGCTCGCAGGCAATGACAAACTCCGCATAGAGCGGGAGCTTGCAGACCCGAATGCGCGTGCGCAGATGGTGCGCGACGTACTTCGGAATCTGGGAAAGCCCACCACCGTCGAAGCTTGAAACACTTCCTGCTTTAATCCAACCAAGCGGCCGACCATGCTCCTTAACCGTACAGGCCATCAACCAGGCATGAAGTTCGTACAAGCGCTCATGTGCTCGGCCTTGCTGAGTTGGAGTAATGCTGGATGGACTGCCGAGGTCGCAGCGCCACCGCCCGCCATCCGGGATTTTGCGGCTGACGTCATGCAGGCCAACGATGCCGAAGGCCGAGCGTTCGGGGTGATCGACAAACCAAGGGCTACGCTCTGGATTTTCGACGCCCACGGCAAGCTCCTGGACCGCAGCCCGGTATTGGTGGGGCAAGCGCGGGGTGACGTGGCGCCTGACGACATCGGAACACGGCCCTTGAGCAAAATTCGCCCGCACGAGAAGATCACTGCGAGTGGCCGCTTTGTGACCGAAGCGGGGCGCAATCTCAACGGCGAAGACATCGTTTGGCTGGACTACGACGCAGCAATGTCCCTGCACAGGGTACGCAACGTACCAGGCGAGAACCGCGTCAAGCGACTGGCCACGGAAGATGTGGCTGACAATCGAATTTCATTTGGCTGCGTGAACATTCCTGCAGACTTCTACGACAGGCACATCAAGCCACTGTTCGGAACACGGCCAGGCGTGGTGTACGTACTGCCTGAAAGCAGAACCTTGTCTGAGGTTTTCCCATTTGCCGTTGACGCGCACAAGCGACCCAGGAACCGCTGACCCGCCTGGATTCTGGGGTCTCCGCCCCATTGAAAGACTTATTTTTAGATATCGAATGAAGAGCACCATGACAACCACATCGAACACCGCCGATGCCATCGCGCAGGCCCCGGGACTTGTTTGCCAAGGCTTTGTGCCGCCGCTGAAGCTGCGGGATTTCAAGCTGATCGCGTTCGATATGGATTCGACCCTCATCAACATCGAATGCGTGGACGAGATCGCCGACGCAGCCGGTCGCAAGGCGGAAGTAGCATCCATTACGGAAGCGGCCATGAGGGGCGAGATCACCGACTACAAGGAAAGCCTTAGACGCCGCGTGGCCCTTTTGAAAGGCGTGACTGTGGCGCATATGCAGCAGGTGTATGACGAACGTCTGCAGCTGAACCCCGGGGCGGCTGAACTGGTGGCGGCCTGCCAGGCAGCGGGGCTGAAAACCTTGCTGGTCTCTGGCGGGTTCACTTTTTTCACCGATCGGATCAGGGACCGCCTGAAGATCGATTCGACGCGCTCCAATGTGTTGGAAGAGCAAGATGGCGTGCTCACCGGCCGGATGGTGGATCAGGCCTGGGGAGACATCTGCGACGGCGATGAGAAACGAAAAATGCTGCTGCAAACATGCGCAGATCTGGGCATTGATCCTTCACAGGCGATAGCGATGGGCGATGGAGCCAACGATCTGCCGATGATGGGTGTGGCGGGCCTTTCTGTTGCTTACCACGCCAAGCCGGCTGTACGTGAAAAGGCCATGGTGGCGATCAACGCCGGTGGGCTGGATCGGCTTTTGGAAGTGGTGCGCCTTGAACCCTGAGACCCCAAGGTCTTGAGCCGGGCGGCTGCCCCCTGGGAGCGCCAAGCTCCAGCTTGGCACTTCAGCGCTCGCAGATACCTCCGAATTGCCAAGCTGGAGCTTGGCGCTCCCAGGAAATACCAACTGACTCCAACACCGGCACCGAAGGCGCTGAAGCTCCGCCCACACAAGCCCCGTATTCGACTGAGCTGCCCACCCTGGGAGCGCCAAGCTCCAGCTTGGCACTGCAGCGCTCGCAGATACCTCCGAATTGCCAAGCTGGAGCTTGGCGCTCCCAGGAAATACCAACTGACTCCAGCACCGGCACCGAAGGCGCTGAAGCTCCACCCACGCAAGCCTCGTATTCGACTGAGCTGCCCACCCTGGGAGCGCCAAGCTCCAGCTTGGCACTTCAGCGCTCGCAGATACCTCCAAATTGCCAAGCTGGAGCTTGGCGCTCCCAGGGGGGCAGCCAGAAGCGCTAATCACTCGGGAGCGACGTGCTCTCCCCACTCGTACAGAGCTTCCAGCACTTCCTGCCCGCGCTCATCAACGGTTTCGCTGAGCGTATCAATGCGATCAAAGAGCGCCTGCACGGTCATGGCGCCGCCTTCACCGTCGATCAATCTTGCGACGCGGTGAGCGCGCCAGCGCTCTGCATCCGCCTCGTTCAAGGTCTCTGGATAGTTGCGGGCGCGGTAGCGAAACAGCAGTTCGCCCAGCCTCGCATCATCAAAGCCGGCGCGTGCCAGCGCCAACTCAGCTGGCGGCAAGCGCAGCAGTCCGTCCAGACGGCGCCGATCACCGCTGCCGACAAACCCGCCGTAGAGATCTTCGTCGACGTCCACAGGCTCAGTGCTCCGTGGCCTTTCATAGATCTGCGGCCACATCGCGCTCATATCTGGCAGCGCCCGCAGGCGCTCGAAGTGCCGCTCGGCGCTGGCCATATCAATGCCCCAGCGCTGAGCCAGTTCAGGGCTCAGAATTTTGAGATTGTTGATGACGATGGGCGACTTGTTCAGATGCACACTCTTGATGGGCAGGCGGGTCAAGCCTTCAGGCAAGTCCGCAGCGGCCGTGAACATGCGCTGGCGAATGACCTCAGGCTTCATGTCCGCCAGCTCTGAAGGGTCCGCGGACAGATCCCAAGCCAGAAGCTCGTTCTTGTTGCTGGGATGCATGGCCAAGGGGGCCATCAGCGCCAGGCAACCTCGTGCAGCACCGAACATACCGGACACGTGAAGAAACGGCCGGGCATTGGACAGTGTGGTTGGCAGGCGCAGCTCCTGTGCCACACGGTCTTTCTTGCGTAGAGAAAGGCAGAAATCAAAGAGTTTTTCGTTCGCCTGTCGCAAAAGGCGAGCCAGCGCGATGGTGGCCCGTACGTCAGAGAGCGCATCGTGCGCTGCCTCATGCAAAAGGCCATTGGCTGCGCTGAGCCTCTCCAGCTTGAAAGAGGTCAGACCGTCGTCCCCCTTGGGCCATTCAATGCCCTCGGGTCGCAGGGCATGGGCGCAACGGACGACATCCAGCAGGTCCCAGCGGCCGCATTCGTTCTGCCATTCACGCCCATACGGATCACGCAGATTGCGCCAGAAAAGGTGCCGGCTGACTTCGTCGTCAAAGCGGATGGAGTTGTAGCCCACACCTACCGTCCCAGGTTCTGACAGCGCCGCATGTATGCGGGCCGCGAACTCGTGCTCAGGCATGCCCTCGGTCAGGCACTGCTGCGGCGTAATCCCGGTGATCAGGCAGGCCTCGGGTTGCGGCAACGAGTCGGTCGCAGGCTGGCAATACCACATCATGGGTTCGCCGATTTCATTCAGAGCGGCGTCGGTACGCACCGCGGCAAACTGCGAAGGCCGGTCACGGCGCGGATTGGCTCCGAATGTTTCGTAGTCGTGCCAGAGAAAAGTGTGGTTGCTCATCCGATATATTTTTAAGTCAGCTCAGAAAATCCAGATAACTCGCATGACGCATATCACGCAGCGCCGTGCGGATTTTCGCGCAGATGCTCGAGGCCAGAGACATGCAGCGTGCTACCTGCCGGTGCCCCTACCGCGAGTTCCGGCGCACCCATCAAGGTTTTTGCAAAGTTACCGGTGTACAGTTTTGATCCTTGATGAGTCAAGTTAGAGCAGGCGTCAACATAGACCTTGCCCCCCAGACGATTCCACAGTCGGCAGAAATGGTAGTCCTCTGAGAGATAGTGGCGAGAAACCGGGTCGACGCTGGTATCAAAGAACAGATAGTGCAGACCTCGGTCGATCACGCCCTGGGAATCCGGGACATATTGCAAATCTGGATAAGCCGCCATCATGCGCTCAAACACGCTGCGCTTGATGACCATGAAACCGGTAGGTGCCTCATTCATTTCCATGAAACCATCTGGCTGGACTTGCAGGTCGATGCGTTCAAGCTTTTCGCCTCGATGCGTATTGACCGTGTAGCGCCGGCTTCGCAATTCGTACTCCTCTCGGCTCAGGCGCGCTTCGGCATCGCCGTCTGGCCAGTTCTGACGTTTAAGCGGATAAACACCAGCCGCTACGTCGTAGCCTGAACGCAATAACCTCAGGGCGGCCTCCGGCGAAAACCCGATGTCGGAATCGATCCAGAACAAGTGAGTCCATTGGGAATTTGCAAGAAATTCAGCTACGGTGTTATTTCGCGCTCGGGTGACCAGGCTCTCGCCGTGCGTCAGGTAGACCTGTAGCGGCATGCCCACCCCGCCACAGGCATGGCTGAAATTGAGCAAGGACAGCACATAGTTGTAGAAGTATTTGCCGTCATGACTAGGCGTCATCACAACGGGGTGGAACTGGCGCAGGGTCTGGTCATCCAGCATGGAAGGACTTGGAGGCGAATTGAAGGAGCCGATGGTGCCATAAGCGCGAACTGCCTAACGGCGTGCAACAAAACAAGCCGTGACTAAAAGTAGGGGCAAGAAAGAGCCGTTTCTTTACGGCTTCGGTGTCACAGTCGCCAGCAGCTCATTCACTTCAGCTGCATGCTTTTGCCACGCAATACCCTTGTCTAGCCAGATGTGCAGCATGACATTCGTTGCTTTGCGGGCCGTGGTGCAGATGATGTGGGTGACTTCCAGTTCGGTTTTCTTGATCAGCGGCTCTTCGCTCGCGTGGCATTCAAAACCAGGTGGCATTTTGAGTTCCGGCGGAACAGGAACTTCCATGAAAACCGCTAAACGCTGCTTGGCGCCTTTGACGTAGGCCTGCCAAAAAGCGTCGTGAGGGGGCGGGTCATTCTCCAGCGTCTGTTCTTGCAAGGTGAAACTGATGTCGCCCTTGGTCGCGCGGTGGTCCAGTGTGAAACGGGGATCGCCATCACTATCGAGTCCATCGTCACCAAGCGCCCATGTGGGGGCTTTGGCCTGCACGGAAAACACGCGGGGTGCCTTGGCAGTAATGTCTCGTGAAAAGAAGCGGGATTCGGCGCCACTGGGGGCACCAAACAGCATCAATGCGAGGCCAAGGCTCGCACATACCGCTGAAAAAGTGAACCCGCTGTTGGTCTTCACGCCCTGATCCTTAAAAGAATGCATCTGCTTGCTGTGGAGATCGGGCTGCCAAGACGCCCTGATGCCCAATGCTACCTTGACCTGGGCATGAGCGTACCAAGAAAAAAGCCGGTCAGTTGATCAACTGACCGGCTTTCATGAGGACTAAGGAAAAACCTTAATCTGCTGCGACTTCTTCTTCTGGCTCGGCAGGCTCAGCACGCGCCCTGTCCTTCTTGGGCGTGGGAGTGATGTCCAGCAACACCTCGTCCTTCTCGTCCAGATCCACACTCAGGCGTCCGCCATCTGTCAGACGGCCGAATAGCAACTCGTCTGCAAGTGCCTTGCGGATAGTGTCCTGAATGAGCCGCTGCATAGGCCGCGCGCCCATCAACGGGTCAAAGCCCTTCTTGGCCAAGTGCTTACGCAGCTTGTCGCTGAAGGTGACATCGACCTTTTTCTCGGCCAGTTGCTGCTCGAGCTGGAGCAGGAACTTGTCGACAACGCGCAGGATCACCTGCTCGTTCAGCGCCTTGAAGCCCACAATGGCATCCAGCCGGTTGCGGAACTCAGGGGTGAACAGGCGTTTGATATCGGCCATCTCGTCGCCCGCCTGGCGCGGGTTGGTGAAGCCGATGGTCGCCTTGTTCATGGTCTCGGCACCCGCGTTCGTCGTCATGACGATGATGACGTTGCGGAAGTCGGCCTTGCGTCCGTTGTTATCGGTCAGAGTACCGTGGTCCATGACCTGCAGGAGCACGTTGAAGATGTCCGGATGCGCTTTCTCGATCTCATCGAGCAGCAACACACTGTGCGGCTTCTTCGTGATGGCCTCGGTGAGAAGGCCGCCCTGGTCGAAACCAACGTAGCCGGGAGGCGCACCAATAAGGCGGCTGACAGCATGGCGTTCCATGTATTCCGACATGTCGAAGCGAATCAGGTCAACACCCATGATGTAGGCCAACTGACGCGCAGCCTCGGTCTTGCCCACGCCCGTAGGGCCGGAGAACAGGAACGAACCGATAGGCTTGTCACCTTTGCCCAGACCCGAACGCGCCATTTTCACGGCGGAGGCCAGAATGTCCAGCGCCTGGTCTTGACCGAAGACGACCGATTTAAGGTCGCGTTCCAGCGTTTGGAGCTTGCTGCGATCGTCATTGCTGACGTTGGCCGGAGGAATGCGTGCGATTTTCGCCACGATTTCTTCGATCTCAGCCTTGCCAATGGTCTTCTTACGCTTGGACGCCAATGCAATGCGCTGCGCCGCGCCGGCCTCGTCGATGACGTCAATCGCCTTGTCTGGCAAATGACGGTCCGTGATGTACTTGGCCGAAAGCTCCGCCGCAGCCTGCAGCGCAGCCAAGGCGTATTTCACGCTGTGGTGCTCTTCGAAGCGCGACTTCAGACCCTTCAGGATGTCCACGGTCTCAGACACAGTGGGTTCGACCACGTCGACCTTTTGGAACCGCCGCGAGAGCGCAGCATCTTTTTCGAAGATGCCCCGATACTCCGTGAAGGTTGTGGCGCCTATGCACTTGAGCTGCCCACTGGAGAGCGCAGGCTTCAACAGGTTGGACGCATCCAGGGTACCACCCGAAGCCGCACCGGCCCCGATCAGGGTATGGATCTCGTCAATGAACAGAATGGCGTTGGGCTTGTCCTTGAGGTTCTTGAGAACGCCCTTGAGCCGTTGCTCGAAATCGCCACGGTACTTGGTACCTGCCAGCAACGCACCCATGTCGAGCGAGTAGACATTGGCTTCGGCCAGGATTTCGGGCACGCTGCCTTCAGTGATGCGCCAAGCCAGGCCTTCGGCGATGGCTGTCTTGCCCACACCAGCCTCACCCACCAGCAGGGGGTTGTTCTTGCGACGGCGGCAGAGGATCTGAATGGTGCGCTCTACTTCATAGTCGCGCCCGATCAGAGGATCGATCTTGCCTTCCTTGGCAGCCTGATTGAGGTTTTGGGTGTACTGCTCCAGCGGCGAGGCTTTTTCATTTTTCTCGCCACCTTCTTCACCTTCGCTGGCACCAGGCTGGCCCTCAGCGGGTTTGCTGGCTTCAGGCGGATCGCTCTTGCGGATGCCGTGGGCAATGAAATTGACCACATCCAGCCGCGTCACGCCTTGCTGATGCAGGTAGTAGACGGCATGTGAATCTTTCTCACCGAAGATGGCCACCAGGACGTTGGCGCCTGTGACTTCCTTCTTGCCGTTGCCCGTGGATTGAACGTGCATGATGGCACGCTGAATCACGCGCTGGAAACCCAGCGTGGGTTGTGTGTCCACGTCGTCGGTGCCGGCGACCTGTGGAGTGTTGTCCTTGATGAAGTTGGCAAGCGACTTGCGCAAATCGTCAATATTGGCTGAACAGGCACGCAAAACCTCCGCCGCGCTGGGGTTGTCCAGCAGGGCGAGCAGCAGGTGCTCGACAGTGATGAATTCATGGCGCTGTTGCCGTGCCTCGACAAAGGCCATGTGCAGGCTGACTTCCAGTTCCTGGGCAATCATGATGGTTTCCTTGTTTACGCCGTAACCTTACTACCGAACTGCAGTGATGTCTCGACGTTTCGATAGTCAAAAATGGGGGAAGTTCGGTGATATTCAACAGTCTGCTACTCAGCAGGCTCGCTGACGCACTGAAGTGGGTGCCCGGCTTGCCGGGCTGCGTCCATAACCTGATCAACTTTTGTAGCAGCAACATCACGCGAATAAACGCCGCAGACACCTTTTCCGTCCAGGTGGATCTTGAGCATGATCTGCGTAGCCGCTTCTCGGTCCTTGCTGAAAAACTCCTGGATGACGACCACCACGAATTCCATAGGGGTGAAATCATCGTTGAGCATCACCACCTGATGCATCTGCGGTGGTTTGACTTTTTGCGGTACACGCTCCAGCACAACATCGCCGCCCCGCTCAGGCGTTTGAGCGGGTGCAGAAGGGACAGGGGGCCCCGAGGGGGGTTTGATCGGATTGGATGTGGCCATGAAAATGATTCTATCGGGCTGGCTGAATGGCATACAAGGACGCTCGCAGAAACACTTGCGCGAAATCTGAATCGCATGGCGGACACCTGCAGCGACAGCATCGCCAGCGGCGCCACCCCTTGCAGATTACATCCTCGCAGGCTACCCATATCTCAAAAATGAGGTTCCCTTCAGGAATTGCAAGAGCCGTGCCAGCAGAGGTGCTGAAGAGCCAAATTGGTCACGAATGTTGACAAATAGGAAGCTGTTACAGCAAACTTGAGGAAATAAGAACGGAAGTTAAGGAGACAAGCCATGCCCAGCGGAAAAGTCAAGTGGTTCAATGACCTTAAGGGGTTCGGCTTCATCGAACCCGACGGCGGTGGCCCGGATGCCTTCGCGCACTTCTCAGCGATTGAGATGGACGGCTTCAAAACCCTCAAAGAAGGTGCCAGAGTGAGCTTTGAGCTCGACCAGGGCCCCAAAGGTCTATTGGCGCTGCACATTCAGGCGGAACAATCGGAAGCTCCCCTCCCCGAAGCTGCAGCCAGTTCAGCTGGCGGAGACGCTCATATAGAGGCTGGAGCCTGAACTTGAACCTCCCAAGGGCTGGTATTTGCATGATGGACCATGCAAGGACGATTCAACCGAGGCCGCACAACTTGTACGCGGGCTAAAGTGCGACGATATCGAATGCCGAATGTGATGGCCAATCTCGTTCCCGAGCAGCTCCTTACTCAAAAATCTTCCTGCACTATCTCAGGACTTAATCGCGAAAGCTTTTGCGCGTAAGAGGAGAGTCGACCTCGCACCGGACCCCTGGTTGCGAAATTGCAAAGGTCTTTGGTTTACACTCAATTACAGTCCGAGTTTTCAGGAGGCGGGACATATGATTTTTGAGCGTTTAACTAAGGGTCGTCGACTTAATCTTGTCCTTGCCTCGTTGATATTGGCAACGGCGTCTACTGCCAGTTTCGCGCAGCAATATGTCTTTGCCCCTACAAATTATGGGGGAGTGAACGGCTGGGTCGCAGGTTGGATGAGCAACAAGCCTGCAGGCACGCGGACCCAGGATTGGTACCCTGGATCCCCTGGCCCCGACGGAATAGGCCCACCCATTTCCGACACCCACGACACGACGTTTTTGTCCAGCACCAGCGATCAGGCATTTAGCGCGAGCTTGAGCGCAGCGCCTGACTCACTCTACCCGGACTACCAGATCATCTCCGGCCTGTCGCCGACCAACACCAGCGCCGCCACCGCAGTGGCGCAGCAGCAATATGTGGAGTTCCCGTTCACAACAGGGACAATGCTTCATGCGGATCTAACCGCCTCCACCGCCCTGTTCTACGTCAATACGGTGGTCACGGCAAAAAGATGGAATTACAACTCCAACACGCATCCGCGTGCCTATGGATATGTAGCATACGTGGTCGACAGCGCCGGCAACCCGGTAGGTGGCCCGATACAGCAGATAGACGACGTAAGTGCCATCAGTGGCACAGACTTTCAGTTTGTTCGCGTACAGACGGTGCCGGGCCCCGGTATTACCTTGCTACCAGGCACTGCGTACGCTTTGCGGTTTTATGTGTATCGCACGGCAGCCAATGCTGACGGCCGAGCATCTTGGGACGACACGCTCTTCACCATGAGTCGTCAGGCCCTGGCTGAAATCATTGTTTCGGCCAACCCTGTCACCGCCACTCCGTCAGGCACCCAGAATAACTACAGTTACACGTTCAATGTGTACAACCACGGGCCGGACGCCACAACAGCCTCTATTTCCGACCCATTGCCTGGAACGGCGGGCGGTTCGTCCGCCAGCTGGACCTGTACGGTACAGCCAGTAGGCACCCCCTGCGCGACAGCATCTGGCACTGGGCCCATCGACACCACCCAGCCCCTGGCGTCCGGACAGTCTGCGGTGTACACCGTGACCTGGACAGGCCCTGGCGTGACCGCACTTGACACCCATACGATCACTGCGGAGCCTACTGCCGGGAGCCCGCCAGATCCCATTTCTACCAATAACGCCGCCGTTATCAACCTCGTACCACCTACGATTACCGCAGAAGATGATTCGCTCTTCCTGCCGTCTGCCCTCAGTCCCGGATCAACCACGGTGACCACCAACGACATCGGAACGGGCGGTACGGTAGACCTGAACTCGGTGACTATAGAAACGCAGCCGTCTTCGGGAACTGTCGCTTGTATCGCTGAGGTCTGCACATACACGCCCCCTCCGGGCGGGCTGACAACACAGGTGTCCTACGTGTATAGGGTTTGCCTGACAGCCCCGAACGAGACGGTTTGCGACACTGCGAGAGTGACGGTGACACCGCCTCCCACGATTGCAGCCAGGGATGACTCGATCACCCTGATAAGCAACACCAGCCCTGGTGTCATTGATGTGACCGCCAACGACACCGGCATCATGGGTACAGTCGATCCAAGCTCGGTGGAGGTGACTTCGACCCCACCCGTTGGTTCAGTCACTTGCTCCGCAGGGGTTTGCACCTACACGCCGCCTGCTACGGGGCTCACTACAGTGGTGACCTACGAATACAAAGTGTGCTTGACTGCTCCCGATGACGCTGTCTGCACGACCGCCACCGTGACTGTATCGCCCCCTTCGCTCGTCCCCGTTCCAGTGATGGGCTGGCTGGGTCTGGGTTCGCTGGCTTCATTACTCGGCATGGTGGGTATGAGACGTCTGCGCCGACGCTACTAAGTCGCAGACAGCGCCTGCTGAGGCTCCAGTGGGGGCCTCGGCTACTCGCAGAGTGCGGATCAAGCTCGGTCAGACGCTGCGTGAAGCACACCGCTGTGACAGTACCCAAAAAAATGCCACCTTTTGAGGTGGCATTTTTCTTAGCTGGGCAACCAAACTTCAGAACGCTCTCTCAAGCGTTCATGAAAACGGCGATTCCTACATGTGGTCAATCATGACCTGCCCGAAGCCGGAGCAACTGACCTGAGTGGCACCGTCCATCAGCCGTGCGAAGTCATAGGTCACTTTCTTGCTCTCGATGGCGCGCTCCATGCTGGTAATGATGAGATCGGCAGCCTCTTTCCAACCCATGTGGCGCAGCATCATTTCGGCCGAAAGGATCTCGGAGCCTGGATTGACATAATCCTTGCCTGCGTATTTAGGCGCTGTGCCGTGCGTGGCCTCGAAGCATGCCACGCTGTCGCTCATATTGGCCCCAGGTGCAATGCCAATTCCGCCGACCTGGGCAGCTAGCGCATCGGATATGTAGTCTCCGTTGAGATTCAAGGTCGCGATTACGCTGTATTCTGCCGGGCGAAGAAGGATCTGCTGCAAAAACGCATCGGCGATGGCGTCCTTGATCACAATATCTTTGCCGGTGTTCGGGTTCTTGAATTTGCACCAGGGGCCGCCGTCGATCAACTCCGCGCCGAATTCCTTCTGCGCCAGCGCATAGGCCCAATCGCGAAAGCCACCTTCGGTGTATTTCATGATGTTGCCCTTGTGCACGATGGTCACGCTGGGCTTGTCGTTGTCGATGGCGTACTGAATCGCCTTGCGCATCAGCCGCTCTGTGCCTTCGATGGAAACCGGCTTGATGCCAATGCCTGAAGTCTCCGGGAACCGAATCTTGGTGACACCCATCTCCTTGGTGAGAAATTCGATGAGTTTGGCCGCCTTGGGGCTTTTGGCCTCGTACTCGATGCCAGCGTAAATATCTTCCGAGTTCTCGCGGAAGATCACCATGTTCACCTTCTGCGGCTCCTTGACCGGTGACGGCACGCCTTCGAAGTACTGCACCGGGCGCAAGCAGACGTACAGATCCAGCTCCTGGCGAAGGGCCACATTCAGCGAACGAATACCGCCGCCCACGGGGGTGGTCAACGGCCCCTTGATGGAAACCACATAATCGCGCACCGCCTGCAGGGTTTCCTGGGGCAGCCACTCATCGGGACCATATACGCGTGTGGATTTTTCACCAGCGTAGACTTCCATCCAGTGGATCTTGCGGCGTCCTTCATAGGCTTTTTCGACCGCAGCGTCCACGACTTTGATCATCACCGGCGTAATGTCCGCACCAGTACCATCTCCCTCAATGAAGGGAATGATGGGATGATCTGGAACGTTGAGCGAAAAATCCTGGTTGACCGTGATTTTCTGGCCGTCCTGGGGTACCTTGATGTGCTGATACATGCTTGTCGTCTCCGCGATGCTGAAAATGGGTCACTGGCGGCAAGCCCCTGCTCCTGGGGCCTGTTGCAAACCTATCTTCGGATAGATTTTTGAACCCGTGGTGAGCAAGACCTGCTGAGGAAAAAATGATTCTAGCCGCCACGGATTACCATCCGCCCCAAACTTTGTGAATGAGCCGAAATGGCTCTGACTTTTGAACTGACGCTTATGACCACTTTCATTCGCAGCCTGTTGCTCGGCTTCGCCGCGTTGATGACGACCGTTCCCGCCCTTGCTCAACGCGAGCCTGTGGGATCGCCCCAGCTTGATCTTGCGCGCACCACCATTTCCGCAGGCATGCTGAGAATCGATGCCCAGGTCGCCGCCACAGCCGAGCAGCGACAGATCGGCCTGATGCACCGCCGCGAAATGCCTCAGCACGAAGGCATGCTGTTCATTTTCGAGCAACCAGCTGTGCAATGTTTCTGGATGAAGAATACGTTGATTCCGCTCACTGCCGCTTTCATACTCGACGATGGCACGATTGCCAATCTGGTGGATATGAAGCCGCTGGATGAGTCCAGCCATTGCTCGGTCAAGCCCGTTCGCTACGTGCTGGAGATGAACAAGGGGTGGTTTGAGCAGCGGCATGTGCGCGCGGGTGCCAAGCTTCGGGGGCCGGTGTTCGAGGTAAAGCGCTGACTTGCGAAACGTCTGTTGCTCAATCAGTGGCTGATTACCCTCAGTCTGCCCTCAGCCTGGCCCGGCCAAGTGCTGAAGCAGACTTTGCATGACAGGGGTCAAGGACTGCCAATCGCCATAGCAAAGACATAACCGCCTGCGGGCCCAGTCGTCCGTCAGGACCAGCGTTCGATAGCCCATGCCTCGCTTGTACCGGCTTGCAATGGTTTGCGGCACGATGGCCAGCCCTATGCCATGCGCCACCATTTCGCACAGGCCTTCGAACGTCTTCATGCGAATGCGCAGTGCCAACGCCCCACCGATAGCGCGAGCCTTTTCATCGACATGATCTTGCAGGGCGCTGCCATGCGCGAGCCCGACGAAAGCTTCCGTCAGGATATCGCCAAGACAAGCCGCACGCTGTGCTGCGAGACGATGCTGTGCAGGCACGATCAGCACCAGATGGTCTTTGGCCACCGGTTGCAAGACCAGGCCTGCTTGCACAGCGCTCGGTTTCACTGCGTCCGAAACGATCCCAGCTTCGGCCAAGCCTGCAGCGATAAGCCGGACAATTTCCTCACTGGTACGCTCTTTCAAGTCGACATGCAGCCGTGGCCTCTGCGCCATCCAGGGCGCAAGCTTTTGGGGCACCAGGCCCGTCAGCGCGCCGGTGTTGGCGTACAGGTGAAGCGTACCCCGCGCCCCGGCGGCAAAATCCCTCAGCTCGTCCTTGAGAACAGCCTGCTGCCTCAAAATCGATCGGGCATGGTGGGCCAGCGCCTCCCCTGCTTCAGTGGCAGCGACGCCACGCGCGCGCCGCTCGAGTAGCCGGACACCCGAATCTGCTTCCATGTTACGCAAGCGCTCACTGGCGGAGGCCAAAGCCAGATTGGCGCGCTCGGCCCCATGGGTGATGCTGCCCGCGTCGACCACGCACAGGAACAGGTGGAGGTCGGCAATATCGAGTCTCATAGGCTTTAAAGCTCAGTCGGTCAGAAGATCGGAAGGTAAAGGTCAGAAGGGCCACCTTCCCAAGACTTCGGATTGGCCGAAGGATAGACTGAAAATACCGCATTGTCTGAAATCGCTGGTGCGGCTCCAATGCATATATGAACGAATTTTCCATGCCCCTGGTGCTTTTTACTCTTACCTTCCTTGCCGCAGGCCTGGTCAAAGGTGTGACGGGTATGGGCCTGCCCACAGTCGCCATGGGGCTGCTGGGCACCGGCATGCCCCCAGCCACCGCAGCGGCGATGCTGGTCATGCCCTCTTTCGTCACCAATGTCTGGCAACTTTTTGCAGGCCCGTCTACGGGGAGACTGGTGCGCCGGCTGTGGCCCATGATGCTGTGCATTGTGCTGGGTACCGTGGCGGGGGCGGCTCTGCTGGTCTGGGTAGACCCCAACCTCTCGAGAACAACGCTGGGCCTATTGCTCATAGCCTATGCGGCGTATGCCTTGGTATCCCCGGATCTTGCCGTTCCACCACGCTTGGAGTCCTGGCTGTCTCCCATCATCGGGCTTGTCACAGGGGTGATCACGGGGGCCACTGGCGTGTTTGCCATGCCAGCAGTGCCGTTCTTGCAGGCTTTGCGGCTAGACAAGGACGAACTTGTTCAAGCTCTAGGCCTCTCTTTTACCGTATCCACCGTGGCATTGGCCCTGGGCTTGATGGCGCATGGAGCGTTCAAGCTGGATCAATGGGGCCTGTCCGCACTGGCCATCATTCCGTCATTGGCCGGCATGTGGCTGGGTCAGAAAGTGCGCGCGCGCATCAGCCCCAAACGCTTCAAGCAGTTCTTTTTGCTGTTCCTGATCTTGCTGGGCATTGAACTGGCATGGCGGCCATTTAGCTGACCGCAGCAGGCCGGTATTCAGCCCCCCTTGAGCCGAACGCCTTCCAGGCTGGGGGCGTTCAAGGGCGCCGCCAGACAGCCTGGCCGAACGCTTCCGAACCGGCCGCCGGTATTGGGATGGGCATTCCAGTCTGCCAGCGCCTGTTCAAGTTCGGCCTGGGTACGCGCCACGAAGTTCCACCACACGATGATGTCTTCGCCAAAGGGCACGCCGCCAAGCAACAGCAGTTGCGCCTCGCCCTCGCAAGCCACCTCCAAAGTGGTACGGCCTGGCGAGTAGTACAGCCATTCGCCAGGTTGTATCGATTCGCCGCCCACCGACAGGCTGCCACGCAAGGCCATGGCGGCGTATTCGAAATCAGCGCGAAGAGGCACTTCAGTGAGTGCCGCGCCGTCAGAAGAGAAATCGACGCCCACCAACGGGGAGTAAATGCTGGCGGGAGAAGTCTGATCCCAGGCAGTGCCCGCCAATACCGTGGCACGAAATCCACCCACATCAAGGCGAGGCAAATCTGGATAGTTCTCAAACGCCGGCTCACGTTCGTGCTCTCCCTTGGGTAAAGCAATCCAGAGTTGCGCTGCATGCAACCTGGTGCCATCTTGCAGCGAGTCTTCGGTATGCGAAATACCGCGTCCAGCTGTCATGAGATTGACCTGACCAGGGCGAATGATCTGCTCATTACCCAAAGAATCACGGTGAACCACTTCGCCTTCGATCAACCAGGTGAATGTTTGCAGGCCAATGTGCGGATGTGCCCCCACGTGCATGCCTTTGCCGGGCGCGAATTGCTGAGGCCCAGCGTGATCCAGAAAGCACCATGCGCCAACAGTCCGGCGTTCACGGTAGGGCAGCGCCCGGGCGACCGGGGTATCTTCACCGACGACGGAGATACGGCTGGTGTAACGCTGAGCAGGGGCAAAAGAAGTCATGGCTTACCTCGCGATGTGGGCCAGGGAAATGGCCTGGTATTGAGGGTGTTTGTCGATGTAGGCCTTCACGAAGGAACAATCAGGCCGAACCTTCAGATCATGGCTTACCGCGTAGTCGAGGATGTGCTTGACCAAAGCACTTCCAATTCCCCGGCCACCCAACTCCTTGGGAACGATGGTGTGCAAGTACGCAATGCCGCCAGGAAATCGCTCGAAAACCTCGAAGGCCGTGTGGCCATCCACAACCATTTCGAAGCGATTTTGGGCCTCATTCAGAACAACAGCGGGGAAATCGGTACTCATGTAGTTTCCTGTAGGAATAAAAAAGACGCCAGGGAAAGCGCGAGCTTTCCCGGACGTCTCATGCTGGAACGAGCCGTGAAAAACTCAGGCGCCTACAGTTTCCAGCGCCTTGTTAAAGGTAGCGCTGGGGCGCATGACCTTGGCAAGTTTCTCTGTATCTGGCTTGTAGTATCCACCGATATCGACTGCCTTGCCCTGGACATCGGCCAGCTCTTTGACAATGGTCTGCTCGTTTTCGGTCAGCGCTTTGGCCAGGGGCTTGAAGCGGGCAGCCAGCTCGGCATCTTCGGTTTGACTTGCCAGCTCCTGGGCCCAGTACATGGCCAGGTAGAACTGGCTGCCACGGTTGTCAAGCTGCCCGGTGCGGGGGCTGGGGTTCTTGTTGTTGTCCAACAGTTGTCCAGTGGCGGCATCCAGGGTCTTGGCAAGCAGTTTCGCCTTGGAATTCCCGTTTTTCAGGCCCAGGTCCTCCAGCGACACGGCCAGTGCCAGGAACTCACCCAGTGAATCCCAGCGCAGGTGGTTTTCTTCTACCAGCTGTTGAACGTGCTTGGGGGCAGAGCCACCAGCACCTGTTTCGTACATTCCGCCACCCGCCATCAAAGGCACGATGGAAAGCATTTTGGCGCTGGTGCCCAGTTCCATGATGGGGAACAGGTCCGTCAGGTAATCGCGCAGGATGTTGCCCGTGGCGCTGATGGTATCCAGCCCGCGAGCCACACGCTCTAGCGTGTAGCGCATGGCACGCACCTGGCTCATGATCTGGATGTCCAGGCCATTGGTGTCGTGCTCATGCAGGTACATCTTGACCTTGGTGATCAGCTGCGCTTCGTGTGGACGGTAGGCATCAAGCCAGAACACGACTGGCATGCCGGAATTGCGAGCGCGTGAAACAGCAAGCTTGACCCAGTCGCGAATGGCGGCGTCCTTGACCTGGCACATACGCCAGATGTCGCCGGCCTCCACGTTCTGGCTCATCAAGACTTCGCCGGTGTTCAGATCGGTGATGTTCGCAACGCCTTCTTCTGGCACTTCAAAAGTCTTGTCGTGCGAGCCATATTCTTCTGCTTGCTGCGCCATCAAGCCCACGTTGGGCACGGTGCCCATGGTCTTGGGATCAAACGCGCCATGCCATTTGCAGAAGTTGATGATCTCCTGGTAGATACGCGCAAAGGTGGACTCAGGCATGACAGCCTTGACGTCTTTCAGGCGGCCATCAGCACCCCACATCTTGCCGCCGTTGCGAATCATGGCGGGCATGGAAGCGTCCACGATGACGTCGTTGGGGGAGTGGAAGTTGGTAATGCCCTTGGCAGAGTCCACCATGGCCAGCTCAGGACGGTATTCATGGCAGGCGTGCAGATCGCGCTTGATCTCATCTTGCGTGCTCTGCGGCAGGGTGGCGATCTTGTTGTAGAGATCAACCATGCCGTTGTTGACGTTGACGCCCAGCTCGTCGAATGTCTTGGCGTGTTTTTCGAACGCTTCACGATAGAAAATTCGCACGCAGTGACCAAACACGATGGGGTGCGAGACCTTCATCATGGTGGCTTTCACGTGCAGAGAGAACATGACGCCGGTTTTGTGGGCGTCTTCGATCTCTTTTTCATAGAACTCCAGGATCGCCTTCTTGCTCATGAACATGGAGTCGATCACCTCACGGTCTTGCAGGGAAACCTTGGGCTTGAGCACAATGGTTTTGCCGCTTTTGGTGATGAGCTCCATCTTGACGTCACGCGCGCGATCCAGCGTCATGGACTTTTCGCCGTGATAGAAGTCGCCGCTGTGCATGTGCGAGACATGGCTGCGTGACGCCTGGCTCCAATCAGCCATGCTGTGCGGGTTCTTGCGCGCATACTCCTTCACGGCCCGGGGCGCCCGGCGATCGGAATTGCCTTCACGCAGCACGGGGTTCACAGCGCTGCCGATGCACTTGTTATAGCGCGCAAGAATGTCTTTTTCCTTGTCATCCCGTGGGTTCTCGGGATAGTCAGGAACCTTGTAGCCCTTTTCCTGCAGTTCCTTGATGGCACTTTTCAGTTGCGCCACGGATGCACTGATATTGGGCAGTTTGATGATGTTGGCGTCAGCCTTCAGTGTGCGCTTGCCCAGTTCGGACAGATTGTCAGTCACACGCTGTTCTTCGCTCAGAAATTCCGGGAACTGACCCAAAATGCGGCCGGACACCGAGATATCGCTTGTTTCGACGGTAATACCAGCAGGCGCCGCAAAGGTGCGGATGATGGGCAAAAACGACGCTGTCGCCAGCAATGGCGCCTCGTCGGTAAGGGTGTAGACGATGGTAGATGTCTTGTCGCTCATGTGTTTTCTCCGGTAATCTGGTTCTGCTTGCCACGCCTGAACTGCCGAAAAAGGCGGTTCAGGGAGCATCAGTCGCGCTGCGTATTTTGACAAAACGCGGCGGCGTTATTTTCTGATCATCCCATACCCTGATTACACGATGCTTGCCTAATGTCATGAAGATCGCCCGCCGGGCCTTTTCCCAGGGCGGCAAATTGTCATATAGGAGATAAGGGCGAATGGGATCAGAATGAGGAATGGACGCCCTGTTTCTATCGCGGATCCAGTTCGGATTCGTCATTTCGTTCCACATTCTTTTCCCCGCATTCACCATTGGTCTTGCCAGTTGGTTGATGTTCCTGGAAGGATGCTGGCTGCGCACCCGCAAGCAAGCCTGGATGGACCTTTACCAATTCTGGGTCAAGGTTTTTGCCATTTCCTTTGGCATGGGCGTAGTGTCTGGCATCGTGATGAGCTTTCAGTTTGGCACCAACTGGGCCCTGCTCTCCGAGCGTGCAGGCAGCGTGATAGGGCCTTTGCTCAGCTACGAAGTGCTCACCGCCTTCTTTCTGGAAGCAGGTTTTCTGGGTGTGATGCTGTTCGGGCAAAAAAAGGTGCCCGCAGCTGTGCACTTTTTCTGTACATGCATGGTGGCCCTGGGCACCCTGATTTCCACCTTCTGGATCATCTCGGCCATCAGCTGGATGCATACACCGCAAGGCCACGAGGTGGTGGGCGGAATTTTCGTACCGGCCGATTGGTGGGCCATCATCTTCAATCCCTCCATGCCTTACCGCCTGGCGCACATGGTGCTGGCAGCCTTTATTACTACCTGCTTCGTCATTGGTGGGGTCAGTGCCTGGCATTTGCGGCGCGGCACACAGCCCGATCTGGCCGCTCGCATGCTGAAACTGGCGGTCGCGTTTGGCGTGATTGCCGTGCCGCTTCAAGTGCTGGTGGGCGATCAACACGGGCTGAACACGCTCAAGCATCAGCCTACCAAGGTGGCGGCCATGGAAGCACATTGGGAAGATGGCCCCCCCGGCGAGGGAGTGCCATTGATATTGTTTGCCATACCCCGGCAAGCCGAGGCACGCAATGACTACGAAATCGCCATACCCAGACTCGGCAGCCTGATTCTGACCCACACCCTCGACGGCACCATTCCCCCCCTCACCGCCGTGCCGCCAGAAAATCGCCCTCCGGTGGCTCCGGTTTTCTATGCCTTTCGCGTGATGGTGGGGCTGGGAATGCTCATGCTCCTGGTGGTCACGGTGTCGGCTTTTGCATGGTGGCGCGGCTGGCTGCTTCGCTCTGCCCTGCTCCTGAACGCCTGGAGATTGCTCAGCCCAGCCGGGTTCATCGCCTTGCTGTCAGGGTGGTATGTCACCGAAATCGGACGCCAGCCCTGGGTGGTGTATGGGCTCATGCGCACGTCGGAGGCCGTGAGCCCCAATCTGACTACGGCGCAGGTGGCCACTTCTCTGGCGAGCTATGCCAGTGTCTACGCGGTCGTCTTCGGCGCGGGCATCTGGTATTTGTATCGCCTTCTGAAAAAGGGCCCCCAGCCCCATGAAAAAGCACCGGACCCAGAAGGAGGCTTGAAAACGCCAGCGCGTCCGCTGTCTGCCGCAGACGAATCCGACATTGCCGAAAGAGGTTCCCCATGACTGCCAGCGAATGGTTACCCGTGGTCTGGTTTGGCGTCATTGGCTTCGGGGTCCTGATGTATGTGCTGCTTGATGGCTTTGTGCTCGGTTTGGGCATCCTTGCGCCTTTTGCGAAAGATGAGGCGCAACTCGATCACATGATGAATACGGCTGCCCCCATCTGGGATGGCAACGAAACCTGGCTGGTGCTGGGAGGGGCCGGACTGTTGGCGGCATTTCCCAAAGCCTACGCCGTGGTGCTCTCGTCCTTGTATCTACCGGTCCTGTTGATGCTGCTGGCCCTGATCTTCCGTGGCGTGGCGTTTGAATTCCGTTTCAAGGGTCAGGGGTTTGCCAAGCGTGCCTGGGGCGCTGCATTCAGTCTGGGCTCCATCGTGACGGCGTTCATGCAGGGCGTCATTCTGGGGGCGCTGGTCACAGGCTTGCCCTTGACCGATGGTCGGTACACCGGCGGGGCGTTTGGCTGGTTCGGCCTTTTCTCAACACTCACCGGAGCCGCCTTGGTGTTCGGCTACGCGCTGCTCGGCGCCGGTTGGCTGATCATGAAAACCGAAGGCGACCTGCACCGCAGAGCGCGAAGCATGGCGCGGCCTCTGGTACTGGCCGTACTGGTGTTCATGGGACTGGTGAGCGCCAGCCTGCCGTTTCTGGACTCTCGCCTGATGTCGCGCTGGTTTGCGGCTGACAACTTCCTCTGGCTCTCACCTGTGCCCGTGCTCACGTTAGGCACGGCTTTCCTGCTCTGGCGAGACGCCCTGCCCTCGGCGGGCAGAACGCCCCATGACGCCCGACCGTTTCTCTGGACGCTGCTGCTCTTTTTGCTCGGCTTTGCCGGTTTGCTGCTGGGCATGTGGCCCTTCATAGTGCCCCCCCAACTGACCATCTGGGATGCGGCATCGCCACCCGAATCTCAAGCTTTCGCGCTATGGGGCCTGGTCTTTCTGTTGCCGCTCATTCTGGGTTACACCGCTTGGTCGTATAGCGTGTTCAAGGGCAAGGTGCTGGCGGATGCCGGATATCACTGAAAGCCGCTGATCGCGTCTTTTCGCGCCAGCGACCAGATATTCGAGGGCCGAGCGCAGCAATGGCCCGAGTGGGTGTCCCACCCCTTTGGCCGTGCCGAGGAGCGCAGGGCCAGGGGCGGGCAAGAGCACTGCAAGATGCTCTTGCTTCGTGAACTAGCTTGCGGCAGCTGTTTGAGCGTATTGAGCGGAGCGAAAGCAGCGAGTTCTGCCGCACCGCCCCTGGACCGAGCACCGGAGGTTGCCCGTAGCGAAGCGAAGGGTCGCGGACAGTGGGGCCGCCTTTTCTTGCGCCAGGTTCTTTTGGCGGAGCACCGGAGCGCCGGCCGAAAGAAGGTGGCTGCGCTGCCGGGCGCACTCCCCGGCCTCCGACCTCAATGAGAGAGCAGAAGGTAATTAGAAAGCACAGACAACAACTCAACCGCCGCTTGCCCTCACCGGTTGGCCGACCCCGCCCCGCCCTCTGCCAGAGGATGAGGGAGTTACAGCTCCCGTCGATTACCCCCATCTGTGAAACAGTGTGTTGAACCAAGATGGGTGTTTGTCACCGCGGATTGCCGGTAAGGTTGAGCCCTACGAAGACGATCGTTCTTCGCAACACCTTCTCAACCTTTTTTCGATCATCGTCATCATGTCCAAAGTTCTGGTTCTCTACTATTCCTCTTACGGCCACCTTGAAACCATGGCTAACGCCGTGGCTGAAGGCGCTCGCGCCACCGGTGCCCAGGTCGACGTCAAGCGTGTACCTGAAACTGCGCCGACCGAAGTGGCGAAAGCTGCCCATTTCAAGTTGGACCAGGCAGCGCCCGTAGCCACTGTCGAAGAACTTGCCAACTACGATGCGATCGTGATTGGTGCGCCTACACGCTTTGGCCGCATGCCCTCCCAAATGGCGGCTTTTCTGGATCAGGCCGGCGGGTTGTGGGCCCGGGGTGCCCTCAATGGCAAGGTAGGCGGTGCATTCACCTCCACCGCCACACAACACGGTGGCCAGGAAGTGACGCTGTTTTCCATCATCACCAACCTGATGCATTTCGGCATGGTGGTGGTCGGCCTGCCTTACAGCCATGCCGGTCAGATGACCATCGACGAAATCGTGGGCGGCAGCCCTTACGGCGCGACCACCATCGCTGGTGGCCAAGGCCAGCGCCAGCCTAGCGCCATTGAACTCGACGGTGCACGCCACCAAGGCAAACTGATCGCCGAGACAGCCAACAAACTGTTTCCCGCCTAAGGCGTTCTCTGAAGCCTCAGCGCCCCTGGATCACAGGGGCGTTGGCTCGTCGCATTCCTTTTCGCTTCTCCCCAGCCAGATTCGCAGCATCTACTGCAGAGCCCGCAGAAGCATTCCCTGCAACTGCCGGGGCATGCGGTGCAGGGCTTGAGTGGCATGAGCCTGATGCCCGAAGATGCGGGCAATAGCGGGACGGTCTTCGCCCCCTCCCGCCAGGCACATCGTATGAATGCCCGCGCGGTGCGCCTTCATCACGGCGTGGCGTGCATCTTCGACCAGATAACGCGGCTCGAAAACATCGACATCGCTAGGTGCACCATCGGTCAGTACCAACAGCAAGCGATGGTGTTCTGCCCGCGCGTCAAGGCGCTTCGTGGCATGGCGCAGGGCGCTGCCCAGGCGAGTGGAGTGCTGGGCCTGCGCACTGTGTAAGCGGCTTGTTTCGCCCGTGGGCGTATCAAAGTCCAGCAGGCATTCGTAGCGTACGGCTTGTCGAGTATTCGAATTGAAGCCATGAATCGCAGCCCTTCCGCCCATGGAACGGGCCACTCTCAAGACAGACAGGCTGGCACTCTGAGCAAGTGCCAGCAAGCTGCCCCCTTGGGGAAGTTCGGCGTTCATGGAAGATGAGAGATCGAGCAGCACGAGCAAGGCAAAAGGCTGCGGCCTCGCATGCGGGCGCTCAAACACTCGCCCATCAGGTGCCGCACCCATGGCTCGGTCCACGCGTAGACGCACGCAGGAATCCAGATCCAGCGACGAGCCATCCATCTGCCGCTTAAGGGGGCGGGAACTGTTTTCATTCAGCAAGGATGAGGTACGCGCACCGGCTCCCGGCAAGGGAAAGGCTACGTTGGCATACTCATGCACTGCAGCCCAAGCAGGCTTCAGGTGCTTGATTCGATAGTCCCACTCTGGGTACCAATGAATGGACGGAGTGGCAAGCTGCGGGCTGGTCTCGGCAGCGCCAGAGCTTGAGCCTTCAGAAGCGTTTGATGTCTCTACCGTGCTCGCTTGCGCACTGGTCGCCTCGTGCAGCCAAAGCCAGCTGTGGTCGTCACGGTAGGCAATGGGTTGCCTGTGGTTCGGCTCCATGCGCACGCGCATCTGCCCCAGTTCGTTGGCCAGCACGCTTGCCAATCGGCGAAACACAGCCGCATCGCCCCAGCCAAACTGAGCTACAGCTTGAGCCACGCGCTCACGCGCTTTGCCCACCCAAGGATTGGGATCTACCCACTCTTCATCCCAGAGCGCACGGCTAAGCCGCGCCAGCAAGTCCTCCAAGCCCAGACCTTCAGCGGAGGACGCACGCAGCGCGTTGAGAAACCAGTGGCGCGTGCCGGGAAATCGCTGAACAAGAAGATGCTCCACCCGAGCATCCTCCAGACTCGATATGACGGCGAGTCCCATGGGCTTCATTGCCCCAGTGGATTGGTTTGGGGTGGAATACAACCAGTGCGCCGCGCCATGGGCCACTGCGGCGTAACGCTCCGCCTTGGGCAGATCAGGTGTGAGCAGCAAGGCGGAATCGGTCAACACGGGCCGAGCGAAGGCCAGAGCCTGGTTACCCTCTTCGGCTTGCAAGAGCTGCACATGCCCGGACCTGCCGGAAAGCGCGTGTAAAAGCAGCGCTTCGCCTCTCGCCAGGTTATCAGGATGATCAGCCGACACAGGCTTGGGCCAGCGCATGCAGGCTGGCTTCCACCTCAGGATCGTCGCTAAGGGCTTGAGTGACGTTCAAACGCACCGCATCCATGATGTCTGCACCATCGCGAATCAAATACCCCGCACGAATCAACATGCGTGTGGAGGCTCCCTCATCGAGACCATCGTCCAGCAAGTCGCGCGTGCGCCCTGCCAGCTTCACAAGCTGCTCGGCCACTTCCAGCGCCACGCCTGATTCGTGCGCCACGATCGCGGCCTCGGCCTCTGGCACCGGATAGCCGAATGAAAAGCTCCCAAATCGCTGCCGCGTGGAGGCTTTCAGCCCCTTGCCTCTTCCCTGGTAGCCTGGGTTGTAGGAAGCCACCAACAGGAAATCAGGATGAGCGCGCAGCAACTCGCCGTGGCGTTCCAGCGGCAATATGCGGCGTGCATCGGTCAGCGGGTGTATGGCCGTCGTGGTGTCGGCGTGCGCTTCAACAATCTCGTCGAGATAGCAGATGCCCCCGTGCCGGGCGGCCATGGTCAGCGGCCCATCCTGCCAGAATGTGCCACCGGCATCCAGCAGGTAGCGGCCCGTGAGATCAGCGGCGGTCATGTCTTCGTTGCAGGCTACCGTGATCAGCGGCAAGCCCAATCGCCAGGCCATGTGCTCGACGAATCGCGTCTTGCCGCAACCCGTGGGCCCTTTCAGGAGCAGTGGCAAGCGGTGCTTCCATGCCCGCTCGAAGAGATCAATCTCGCCTGCTACCGGGGCATAGTAGGGCTCATGGACCAAACGAAATCCATCCAGCGGATGCGGCACCACTTTCCTCTCCTCCACAACCAACACCTCAGCGATGCTCAGGCTCCTGATTGGGGATGCCTTCAATGGGGCACTCTGGTGTGCCCACCGTGCTGCGCGTGAAAGCCTCCACGGACTTGCGCGTGCCTTCGGGGTCATTGATCCACCGGGCATAGAAGTCATAAGGGCAGTTGGCTTCGCCTTGTATGCCATCTCCCGAGTTGATCATGCCGGTATAGCCTCGGTGCACCAGCTTGAACAAGTGGTTCTCGCTCTGTCCGTTCTTGCGAAAGTCTCGAATGAGGCTTTTGGACAGCGCCGCATACTGCACGCCATACTCTTCCTCGCCGCATTCGCCCAGTGTCCGACCGTCGAAGCCGATGAGCGCGCTGTGGCCAAAATAGCTGTAGACACCATCGAAACCCGCCGCATTGGCTACCGCCACATAGGTGTTGTTCGCAAACGCCATGGCTTTGCTGATCAGGATCTGCTGCTCCTTGGCCGGGTACATATAGCCTTGGCAGCGCACGATGAGTTCAGCGCCTTTCATGGCGCAATCACGCCAGATCTCGGGATAGTTGCCGTCGTCGCAGATGATGAGGCTGACCTTCAGCCCCTTGGGACCCTCGCTCACATAGGTGCAGTTGCCCGGATACCAGCCTTCGATGGGCACCCAGGGCATGATCTTGCGGTATTTCTGCACGATCTCGCCCTGGTCGTTCATCAAGATGAGCGTGTTGTAAGGCGCCTTGTTGGGATGCTCTTCATGGCGCTCTCCCGTCAGAGAGAACACACCCCAGACTTTGGCCTTGCGGCAGGCGGCCGAAAAAATCTCCGTTTCGTCGCCGGGAATACTGGCCGCGGTGTCGTACATCTCTTGCGAGTCGTACATGATCCCCTGGGTGCTGTATTCCGGAAAAATCACCAGATCCATGCCGGGTAGACCCCGCTTCATGCCAATCAGCATGTCGGCAATCTTGTGGGCATTCGCCAGCACTTCTGCCTTGTTATGCAGGCGTGGCATCTTGTAGTTCACGACGGCCACACCTACTGTGTCGTCACTGCTCGAAATATCGCCGTGGATCATGGTGAAACGCTCTTAAGTTCTTAGTGACTGATCATCCAGGGGCGCCGGCCAACCTGAGCTTTCATGGCTGGTTGCTCCGCCGGGGTGGCCTTGGCTTTGGTTTTGGTGCCGCAGCAACCGCAACCACTGGGGTGGCGCAGTCGCCCGTAGTTGCCTGGATCCACATCGCGCGAGGAGCGCGGCGCGTGCCGCGATCGCTCGTTGAGCTCCACCGCACGGCGCTGCTGTGGTGTGGTGCAGGCCAGGGCCGGCGCCTGTGACATGACGCGCCGCGAAGCGGTTCCGCACCACGGGCAGTCACAAGGCTCGTTGCGATCTGCCAGCCTGCGAATCGCATCGAATTCGCCGCAGTCATCACATGCATAGTCGTAGGTTGGCATGACGGCTTCCTTATTTGTCTTGAGAGATCGGCATATCGATGCTGCCATCAATGTGCTTGATCGGTCCCGAAGCATTGGGGTTGATGTCGAAGTCGAAGATCTGCGTCGGCAGCCACAACGTCGCGCATGCGTTGGGCACATCGACCACGCCACTGATATGCCCTTGCACTGGAGCCGTACCGAGAATGGAATAGGCCTGCGCACCTGAATAGCCAAACTTCTTCAGGTACTCAATGGCGTTCAGGCAAGCTTGCTTGTAGGCCACGTTCACATCAAGGTAGTACTGCTTGCCGCTCTCGTCGACGCTGATGCCTTCAAAGATCACGTAGTCGTTGTAGGCAGGTGTGATGATGCTGGGCTTGAAGATCGGATTCTTGATGCCGTACTTGGCCATGCCGCCCTTGATGATCTGCACCTTCATGTGCACCCATCCGGCCATCTCGATAGCGCCGCAGAAAGTGATTTCGCCATCGCCCTGGCTGAAGTGCAAGTCACCTACAGACAGACCTGCGCCATCCACGTAGACCGGGAAAAACACTTTGGAGCCGCGCGACAAATCCTTGATGTCGCAGTTGCCGCCGTGCTCGCGTGGAGGAACTGTGCGTGCGCCCGTGGCGGCGGCCTTGTCGCGTGCTTCACCTTTCAACGAACCCATGTGAGCGGTGCCCGCAAAGGGAGGGTTGGCCAGGTTGCCGGTGGGGTTGGTGTCGATGAGCTTTTGCTCACGGGTATTCCAGTTTTCCAGCATCTTCGGATCGGGCAGCGTACCGATCAAACCGGGGTGAATCAGACCCGCGTAGCGCACGCCAGGAATGTGCCGTGACTTGGTGAACATTCCTTCGAAATCCCAGATGGACTTTTGCGCCAGGGGAAAGTGATCGGTCAGGAAACCACCGCCATTTTTCTGCGAGAAGAATCCGTTGAATCCCCACTGGCTGTCTTGTTTGGCACCAATGTCCAGCAATTCCACCACCAGCAGATCTCCAGGCTCGGCGCCTTTCACACCCACGGGTCCCGAGAGATAGTGCACCGTGGTCAGATCAACATCACGGACGTCATCGGCACTGTCATTGTTCTTGATGAACCCGCCGGTCCAATCGTAGGTCTCGAGAATGAAATCGTCACCAGGATTGACCCAGCAAGCCATGGGAATGTCCGGATGCCAGCGGTTGTGAACCTTTTCGTTGGTGGTGGCGGGTTGCGAAAGATCGACCTTGACTAGGGTTTCTGCCATGACATGCTCCTTGTGGTTAACTGGAAATGAAGTGGGCTCCTGGCTTTAAGTGCTGGAGCGACCTGAGACTGAAAAATCAAACGGAGAGATAGGACTTGATGCGTGCCTGGTCTGTATCTGCGCGGGCTGTTTCGTGTACCAGGCGTCCGCCTTCGATCACGAACAGGCGATCGGCTACATCCATCGCGAAAGAGAGCACCTGCTCGGACACCACGATGGTCAACTTGCGCATCTTGCGAATCTCATTGAGCGCGCGGGCAATGTCCTTGATGATGGATGGCTGAATGCCTTCCGTCGGCTCGTCGAGCAGAAGGACTTTGGGGTTCGTGACCAGCGCGCGCGCGATAGCCAACTGCTGCTGCTGGCCACCGGAGAGGTTGCCTCCCTTGCGCCCACGCATATCCCACAACACAGGAAAGAGCGAATAGATTTCGTCAGGAATGGATTTGTCCTTGGCGTTCTCCAGCCCGGTCTGGATGTTCTCCGTCACCGTCAGGGTGGGGAAAATCATTCGGCCCTGCGGCACGTAGGCAATACCCTTGGCTACCCGGCGAAAGCTCGGGTCTTTGGAGATGTCTTGGCCAGCTACCGTGACCTGGCCGCTTTTGCTGGGCAAGACCCCCATGAGGCTCTTGAACAGCGTGGTCTTACCCATCCCATTGCGACCCATGATCGCTACCGTTTCGTTCGCCTCAGCTTCGAACGAGATGCCGTGCAAGGCCTCGCTTTGCCCGTAGGCCACGAACAGATCTTTGACTTTCAGCATTGCGTTTCTCCCTTGCGCGTGGTCTCAGTGACCCAGGTAGACATCGATGACCTTCGGATCGGCCTGCACTTTTTCCATGGACCCTTCGGCCAGAATCTTTCCCTGGTGCATGACCGTGACCTTGTGGGCGATCTTCTTGACGAAATCCATGTCGTGCTCAATCACAATCACTGAACGGTTCTTGCAGATTCGGTGCAGCAACTCTGCAGTGAGATCGCGCTCCTTGGCGCTCATGCCCGCAATAGGTTCGTCGAGCATCAACAACTCAGGCTCCTGCATCAGCAACATGCCGATCTCCAGCCATTGCTTCTGGCCGTGCGAGAGCAAGCCGGCCTCGGTTTCCAGCTTGTCTGGAAGGCCAATCTCAGCCGCCACCGCTTCGATGCGTGAGCGCACTTCCTCCGTACATTTGAAAGCGAGGGCGCCAAACACCGAACGTCCACTGGGGTAGGACACCTCCAGGTTCTGAAAGACGGAGAGGTTCTCGTAAATGGAAGGCGTCTGGAACTTGCGGCCTATGCCACGGCGCACGCGCACATGTTCGGGCAGCCCGATGATCTCTTCGTCCTTGAACTTGATGCTGCCAGCACTTGCACGCGTCTTGCCACAGATCAGATCCAGCAGCGTGGTCTTGCCAGCGCCATTGGGGCCGATGATCACTCGCAGCTCATTCTTGTCGATATAGAGAGCAAGGTTGTCTATGGCCTTGAAGCCGTCAAAAGAGACGGTGAGATCCTCCACCGTCAACGCGAAATCTACATTGCCCATTTTGCGAATCCTCAGGTTTTTCTCAAGCCCACCGGCACTTCAGGCCGCGGGGATGGAAGATGCAGGCGTTTCAGCTTCCTGCGTCACGGGCATAGGCTTGGCCTTGGGTGGCGGCAGCTCGCCCGCCTTGGAAACAGAGGTGCGGCGCGACTTCCACCAGGGAACGATCTTGTCGGCCCACAGACCGGCCAAGCCCATCGGAAACGCCATGGTCACGCCGATGAAGAGCGCGGCCACCAGGAACAGCCACATATCTGGAAAAGTCTCCGAGAAGTAGGTCTTGCCCCAGTTCACCAGCAAGGCCCCGTACACCGCACCCACGAGGCTCATCCGACCACCCACCGCAGCGAAGATGACCATCTCGATGGAGGGAACGATGCCCACGAAGCTGGGCGACATGAAGCCCACCTGCAGCGTAAACATGGCGCCGCCAATACCTGAAAGCGCAGCGGCCAGGCAGAAGACGAAGATACGGAAGCTCGCGACGTCGTAACCCGAGAACCGCACGCGGTCTTCCTTGTCGCGCATAGCCAGCAGCAGTGTTCCCAGCTTGCTGGTCTGGATCCATCGGCAGAGCACGATGGACGCCAGCAACAGGCCCACGCAGACAAAGTACAGGATGTACTTGGCGCTGTCGGTGCGCACGTCCCAGCCCATCAGGGTCTTGAGATCGGTCATGCCATTGACACCGCCGGTGTAGCCTTGCTGGCCGATGATGAGCACGGTCAGAATCAGGGCCACAGCCTGCGTGATGATGGCGAAGTACACGCCCCCCACCCGCCTCTTGAACATCGCGAAGCTGATGACGAACGCCAGCAGCGTGGGCAGCACAATGACTGCCGCGAGGGAAAACGGAAGGCTCTTGAAGGGCAGCCAGAACGTAGGCAGCTCAGTCAACTGGTTCCAATCCATGAAGTCGGGAATGCCCGGCGTAGACTGAATCTTGGTGCTCTCCGGGTCGGAGGCTTCGAGCTTGAGGAACATGGCCATCGCATAGCCCCCGAGACCGAAGAAAACCCCTTGCCCGAGGCTGAGCACACCCCCATAGCCCCAGAGCATGACCAGGCCAATGGCCACAAAGGCGTAGGTCAGGTATTTGCCGACCAGGTTAAGACGGAAGATGTCCAGCGACAGTGGCAGGACCACCACCAGCAGTCCGGTCAGGATGAGAAGGCTTCCGAACTGATATCGGTTGATCCAGGCTTTTAAGGTGTTCATGAAAGGTTCTCCTGGTAATCAGCGGCGAATCTTGCTGGCGAATAGACCCTGTGGACGGAACATCAGGATCACGACGATGATGGAGAGCGTGAGCACTTTGGCCATGGAGCCGCCCATGAAGAACTCTGAAATCGATTGCGTCTGTGCAATACCGAAGGCAGAAATTACCGTACCCAGCAGGCTTGCTGCACCGCCGAATGTGACCACCAGGAAAGAGTCGACGATGTAGAGCGAGCCGGAAGTGGGACCGGTGGAACCAATGGTCGTGAAGGCCGCGCCTGCTGCGCCTGCAATGCCGCAGCCAATAGCGAAGGTGAGGCGGTCTGTCTTTTGTGTATTGATGCCAATGGCATTGGCCATACCGCGATTGGCCACCGTGGCGCGAACCCTCAAGCCCCAACGGCTCTTGTAGAGCGCCAGCAAAACTCCCACGGTCACGACAAAGGTGAGCGCCAGCACGAACATGCCGTTGATGGGAATGTCCAGGCCCTCCGCAGGTGCCCAGGAACCCATCAGCCATTCAGGCAGCGTGGGGCTGACCTCTTTCGGGCCGATGAAGGTGCGAAACGTCTGCTGCAACGCAAGACTGACGCCCCAGGTCGCCAGCAAGGTATCCAGCGGGCGCTGATAAAGATGCCGGATAAGCGCCCATTCGAGCAGCCATCCAGCCAGAAACGCGAACCCGAACGCTGCGACGATCGCTATCGGGAAGTACCACGACGTCGCGGTCCCGCCCAGCATTTCAGCCAGCGTGGAGCCCAGAAAGATCGTGTAGGCGCCAATGGTCATGAACTCGCCGTGCGCCATATTGATGACGCCCATCTGGCCGAAGATGATGGCAAGGCCCAGGCCCATGAGCAACAGGACGGCGAACAGGCTCAAGCCTGCGAAACCCTGCATCAGGCCAATGTTGAGCATGTCGTTGAAAGCCATGGTACGACTCCGGAGAGAAAAATGAAGCGAAGAATGCAAAACTCACGGCCTCAAGATGCGGCGGCGCTGACTCCAGGCAGACCGCACGCAATTCTTGAGGACTGCACGGCGTCAAGCCGCCGTGCAGGGGATCACTGATAGCCTTTTGGAAACGGATCTGGCTTGATCAGATCGGGCGATTCGGAAACCACCTTGAACGTGCCGTCCGCCTGTCCCTGTGCAATACGCGACTTGCTCCACAGGTGGTGGTTGGCGTCGATCTTGACGTAGCCCTCAGGTGCCGTCTTGAGCTCAATCCCGGGCGAAGCCGCCACCACTTTGGCGACGTCAAAGCTCTTGGCTTTCTCCACGGCGGCTTTCCAGAGCCAAGGGCCGAGGTAGGCTGCCTGCGTGACATCACCAATCACGGCGTTGGGGCCGTACTTGGCTTTGAAAGCGGCAACGAACTTCTTGTTGTTTTCGTTGTCCAGAGTCTGGAAGTACTTCATGGACGAATAGAAGCCCTTGAAGTTCTCGCCGCCTACGCCAGTCATTTCGTCCTCTGTCACCGACAGTGTCACGAGCAGTTGCTTGTCGCCAGTCAAACCCGCTGCTTTGAGCGCCTTGTAGAACGCCACGTTGGAGCCGCCTACCACTGCACAGAAGATGCAGTCCGGTTTTTGCAGTTTGATCTTGTTCACCAGGGAACCGAAGTTCGTGGCGCTCAAGGGGTAGTACTCCTCGCCAACGACTTTGCCCTTCTGGAAGTTCTCGATGTGCTTGCGAGCGATCTTCATGGAGGTGCGCGGCCAGATGTAGTCGGAGCCAATCAGGAAGAAGGTCTTGGCACCTTTGTCTTTCTTGGCCCAGTCCAGGCTGTACAGAATTTGCTGCGTCGCTTCCTGGCCGGTGTAGATCACATTCTTGGATTGCTCCAGGCCTTCGTAGAACGTGGGGTAGTACAGCAAGCCGTTTTCTTTCTCGAAAATCGGAAGCACAGCCTTGCGTGAGGCAGATGTCCAGCAGCCGAAGATGGCGGCGCAGCGGTCGTTGATGAGCAGCTTCTTGCTCTTTTCCGCGAACGTGGGCCAATCAGAAGCACCGTCTTCCTTGATGACCTTGATCTTGCGACCCAGAATGCCCCCGGCAGCATTGATTTGATCAATAGCCAGTTGCTCTGCCTGGATGGAGCCCGTCTCGGAAATGGCCATGGTCCCGGTGGACGAATGCAAGATGCCAACGGTCACTTCGCTGTCAGTGACGGCCAACTTGGTGGTGTTGACCGAGGCAGTTGGCTGGCCAAAGCTCCATGCCGGCAAGCCTGCCAGGCCTGCAGCGCCCATGGTCTTGAGAATGCGGCGGCGGCTGGCTGCGGGCGTCTCAAGTAGAGACCGGTCGGACTCGGGAGAGGACTTTTTCATGGATGGACTCCTAGGGCTGGTTAAGGAAATCGGCCTGTTGCCGACTTGCCGCTAGATTAGGGTTGACCCGCATTCGCGCCCATACGTCAAACAACGTAAGCCTCCGCTGGAATGATTCTTGCGGTTCAGTGCGTCATGCACTTTCCAGGGACGTGGTGGCACCAACACCGTGCGCACTTTGAGCGTGCATGCACCCACCCATGCACCGCCTTGGTGCCAAGCCCACTGAAAGCCACTTTCCCGCAGGTTGCCGCCTGAGCCCCATGAACCGGACTGCTCGCACCATCCCCATCGTCCCGCAACAAATCTCTGCCTCCCGGCGGCAGTACAACTCCTGGGTTGCAGATGAGACGATGGAGGATTACGCGTTGCGCTACACGCCACGGTCCTTCCGAAAGTGGAGTGAGTGGCGTGTAGCCAACACCGCGTTCGGCTCGCTCTCCTTCCTGGCCCTGGAAGCCATTGGAGGCGCGATTGCCATCAACTACGGCTTCTCCAATGCCATGTGGGCCATTCTGGTGGTGGGGCTGGTGATTTTCTTCACTGGCTTGCCGATTGCCTACTACGCGGCGCGGTACGGTCTGGACATGGACCTGCTCACTCGTGGTGCGGGCTTCGGTTATCTCGGCTCAACCATCACGTCGCTGATCTACGCCGTCTTTACGTTCATATTTTTTGCATTGGAGGCCGTCATCATGGCGCTTGCCGTGCAGATGGCGACCGGCTGGTCATTGCCCGTTTGCTATCTGGTCTCCGCCCTGGTGGTAGTGCCCCTGGTCATTCGCGGCATTACCTTGATCAGCAAATTGCAAGCCTGGACACAACCTGTATGGCTGTTTCTGCTGGTCTTTCCTTTCATCTGGATCGCGCTCGCGCAACCCCAGATGTTCACCGACTTCGCCAGTCTCAAAGGCTTGAAATCAGGCTCCAGCGAATTTTCGCCACTCCTCTTTGGCGCCGCCACCACGGTCATCTTTGCGCTCGTCGTGCAAATCGGCGAGCAAGTTGATTTTTTGCGTTTCCTGCCTGAGAAGTCCCGCGAGAACCGCTGGCGCTGGTGGGGTGCGGTGTTGGTCAGCGGTCCCGGCTGGATAGTCATGGGCATGCTGAGAATGGCAGGAGGCGCCTTCCTCGCATTTGCCGCCATGCAGCTTGGCGTCGCGCCTCAGCACGCCATTGAGCCAACGCAGATGTACCTGGCCGGTTTTACGCAGTCGCTGTCCATGCCTGCACTGGCCGTGGCGGTGACGGTGGTGTTTGTCATCATCTCGCAAATCAAGATCAATCTGACCAACGCCTACGCAGGTTCATTAGCCTGGTCCAACTTCTTTGCCCGCGTCACACGCAGCCACCCTGGCCGCGTGGTGTGGCTGGTGTTCAATGTCTCTATTGCCACCCTGCTCATGCTGCTTGGCGTCTTCAGCGGTCTTGAAAAGGTGCTCAGCGTCTACAGCAACGTGGCCATCGCCTGGGTGGGTGCTCTGGTGGCAGATCTGGTCATCAACAAGCCCCTGGGCCTCAGCCCGCGCGGGATCGAGTTCCGCCGCGCCTACCTCTATGACTTCAACCCGGTGGGTATTGGCTCGATGGTGATCGCTGCAGCCATTTCCAGCATGGCCTATGCCGGGCTGATGGGAGAAGCGGCCCAAGCGTTTTCACCCTTCATTGCCCTGTGTTTGGCCATGGCGCTTTCTCCTTTGCTGGCGGCGCTGACGGGCGGTCGATACTATCTGGCGCGCCAACCGCACGACCAGTGGGCGCCCGGCGAGTCCGTGAACTGCGTGGTGTGCAACAACCACTTTGAGTCCGAGGATATGGCGAGTTGCCCAGCCTTTGGCGGCCCCATCTGCTCACTGTGCTGCTCTCTGGAATCACGCTGCCACGACCGCTGCAAGACAGATTCGAGGGGAGCCGACCAGATCCGCAGTTGGCTGCATCTGCTGCTCCCCGCTCGCATGGCCTCTCGTGTGAACTTCCGGCTCGGCCACTACCTCATGGTCTTCATCACTTTGAGCGCGACCATGGCGTTTCTATTCGGCCTGGTGTATGCCCAGGAAAGCGCGCAAGGTGATGTGGCCGAATTGCAATGGCCGTTCCTGAAGGTTTTTGCCCTGTTGGCAGCTCTGGCCGCCGTCAGCGCCTGGTGGATTGTGCTGACCAATGACAGCCGGCGTATGGCACAAGATGAGTCCGAGCGCCAAACTCAGCTGTTGCTCAAAGAGATCGACGCGCACCGCCGAACCGATGCTGAACTGCAGTCCGCACGCGATCGCGCCGAAGCAGCCAACCTGGCCAAGACCCGCTATGTGGCCGGCATGACGCATGAGCTGCGCACTCCGCTCACGAGCATCCTGGGCTATACCGAACTGTTGATCAAGAACCCGCTCGTAGCCGGCGCAGTGCGCGACACCTTGGCCACCATGCAACGCAGTGGCCAACATATGCACGCCCTGATCGACGATGCACTGGATCTTGCCAGGATCGAGGCCAGCCGGCTGAAACTGGACATGGCGCCCTTGCCGCTGGGCCCGCTCATTGAGGATGTGGAACGCATGGTGCGCCCGCAGGCCGAGGCCAAGGGACTTCGATTCGTCATTGCCATCGAGGGCGACCGCCCCGATTGGATTCGCACCGACGCCAAGCGCCTGCGTCAGCTTCTGATCAACCTGATTGGCAATGCGATCCGCTTCACACCCCAAGGAGAAGTCACGCTTCGCCTGGATTTCACGCAGCAGGTGACTCGCATCGAAGTGGCAGATACGGGCATTGGCATCGCGGAGCAGGATCAGCAACGCATCTTTCTTCCGTTCGAACGTGGCTCTGCCGGTCGCCGTGCGGCTGAAACAGGAACCGGCCTGGGACTGACCATTACCCTTTTGATTGCGCAGATGATGGGAGGCGAGCTCTCGCTGCGCAGCAAACCTGGTGAAGGCAGTGTGTTTTCGCTGCGCCTTTACCTGCCACGGACCGTACCTGACGCCGCGCATCTAAAACGCGCTGCTCATAGCTTGCGGCCCGTGACCGGGTATGAGGGCCCGCGCCGCACGCTGCTGGTAGTAGACGACCAGCCACTGCACAGGCAGTTGTTGGCTGGCCTGCTGGTTCCTTTGGGCTTCAATGTGGTTGAGGCTGCCAGCGGCGAAGAGTGTGTGGAAATTCTGGGAAGCTGTGGAACCCGGAGCACTGCAACCCATCAGCAGGTGACGTCCAGGTCTGGCAGACTGCCTGAGCAAACCCTTCCGGATCTGCTGTTGCTGGACATATCCATGGATGGCTGGGATGGCTGGGAAACTGCACGTCAGGTGCGCAATCGCCTGGATGCGTCCCAGCTGCCGGTGGTCTTCGTTTCGGCCAATATGATCGACAACCAGAGCGACAAAATCAGGCAAGCCCTGTGCCAGGGATTCGTTGCCAAACCCGTGCTGGAGACAGAGCTGCTGGACACTCTGGAAAACGTGCTCAAGCTCAGCTGGATACGGGCCGAGCCCGCAGCGACAGCCCCTACCCCCCACTCAGGAGCGGAACTTCCGATGGTGCCGCTGCGCCCCCTTCCGCCTGAGCTGCATGAAGACCTGATGCGCATGGCCCGCCAGGGCCGGGCGCCCGCATTGCGCGAACGCCTGCGCGAAGCCGTCGACACACTACCGGCCGAAGCGAGCACGCTGGCGGCCCTGCTAGCTTGCCTGGACAGATTCGATTTCGATGGCCTCATGAGCACACTCCAACTTTCTCAGAGACAAACCAATGACTGAAGGCGCACCTGACCTGCCGATCCCAAGCGCAATGCCCGTGATTCTGGTCGTTGAAGACTCACTGCCCACTCTGAATATGCTTTGCGAAGCGCTGACGCTCGAAGGCTACGATGTGCTCGCTGCGCGCGACGTCGCGGAGGCGCTCGACAGGCTGGCGATTACCGTGCCCGATGGCATTTTGCTCGACGGCATCCTGCCCGACGGGGATGGCTTTTCGCTGTGCTCTCAGATCAAGGCCACTCCGGCGTGGGCGCATATTCCCGTTCTGTTCATGACCGGCTTGTCGGAAACAGAGCAAATTCTTCAGGGCTTTGCCAGCGGCGGCGTGGACTACGTCGTCAAACCCCTGCGGCTACCCGAGGTCATGGCCCGCCTGGCTACGCACGTACGCAATGCCAAAGTGGCCAGACTGGCCCGTGACGCGGTAGATGTTGCGGGCATGGGCAGCGTCATGCTCGACTCCCACGGCCGCGTGGCTTGGTGCTCTCCCCAGGCTCGTGACTGGTTAGGTGACCTGACAGATGCAGACACACTGAACTGGTTGAAGCAAGCCCTGACGCATGGCGAAGCCAGAGGTGGGCAAGGACCACGCGCTCGACTGCTGGCGCGGCATATGGGGCAGAGCAATCCGGGTGAATCCATGCTCTTGCTCACTCCTGCAGCAGATGACAATCCCGCCGCCGAGAGGCTTCGCCGCGCGTCGCTGACCCCGCGTGAGACCGAAGTGCTGGCCTGGCTGGCCAAAGGAAAGACCAACCGAGACATCGGCGATATTCTGGTCATGAGCCCGCGCACCGTCAACAAACATCTGGAGCACGTCTTTGCGAAACTGGGTGTCGAAACGCGCAGCGCGGCTGCGGCTATCGTCGCGGGTGGAGGAGCTCCCCCCTGAAGAAATGGCTCCCCCCTGAGTCGCTTGCGCGCCTTCCCCCCAGGGGGACGCCACTGGCGGCCTGGCAAAGCCAGCTCCGCGGTGGCCCACGCTGGCTTGCTTGCTCCGCAGCCTTCTGAGAGTGGATTTCTCCCTCTCCCGCTTGCGGGCGCCCGGCTAGGGGAGAGGGCGGGGTGAGGGTAAGAGCCTCACTGAGGATGCAGAGGGTGGTGCCAGCACAGTCGTCACTTAGGTCCACTCTCCAGTGCATCGGTATAAGCCAATACGCGGGGCTTGGATGGGGTCAACTCGCGCTTCAGGGGAGTGAGCACCAGTCTTGATGAAACGTGAAACCGAGAGCCCCAAAAAAACAAGCCACCTCACGGTGGCTTGTTTTGTGCTGCGCCAGGGCAGCTACAGAGAACGTCGATCAGCCGAAGTTCTTGGCTGCGAAATCCCAGTTGGCCAGTTTTTCGAAGAAGGTTTCGACGAATTTAGGGCGCATATTGCGGTAGTCGATGTAGTAGGCATGTTCCCACACGTCCACGGTCAACACAGGGGTGTCGCCAGTGGTCAGGGGGGTACCGGCGGCGCCCATGTTGACGATGTCAACAGAGCCATCGGCTTTTTTGACCAGCCATGTCCAGCCGGAACCGAAGTTACCTACAGCGCTGGCAACAAAGGCCTTTTTGAAGTCAGCGAAGCTGCCCCATTTTTTGTTGATGGCTTCTGCCAGGGCGCCTGTGGGTTCGCCACCGCCTTGGGGCTTCATGCAGTCCCAGAAGAAAGTGTGGTTCCAGATCTGTGCGGCCTGGTTGTAGATGCCACCGCTGGCTTTCTTGATCACTTCTTCGAGTTCCATGTTCTCGAACTCGGTGCCCTTTTGCAGTTCGTTCAGCTTGTCGACATAAGCCTTGTGGTGCTTGTCGTGGTGAAATTCAAGCGTTTCCTTGCTGTAGGCAGGTGCCAGCGAATCGTAAGGATATGGCAGGGGAGGAAGGGTGCGTTCCATTCGTGGGTCCTTTTCGTTAGTGGGGAATTCTTTAAGAGACAGCTGCCGATGATAGGCGAGCCACCACACGCCATTGTAGGAATTCAGCGCGAACGCGCGCCGAGCACCGTTAGATCAACCTTGCCATCAGCAAGGGTGGCAGAGAGCTTTTGACCCTGACGGACCCCCTCTACGCCTGTCACCGGCAGTGCATGCTCATCCTCAAGCCAGGCATAGCCCCGCTCCAAAACGCGCTGAGGGTCCAAGCCTGAAAGACGCAACATCGCGCGCTCAAGACGTTCGCGTGCAGTGGCCAGACTGCGTTCTGCAGCCACGGGCAGTCGGGCGCCTGCACGGACCACCCGCTCACTCTCTCTCCGGAGCGTGGGCGCCGGAGCACGCGTCAAGCGCTCACCTAGCCGCACGAGAACCGCGCTTTCACGCTCCAGTCGCAGGCGGCTGGCATGCCCCAAGCGCTGCACCTGCCGATCAAGCACCCGGCGCTCATTGGCAAGCCTGGCCGAGGGCCGGCCCAGGCGGCTTTGGGCCGTGTCGAGCCTCTGGGATTCAGTATCCAGCCGCCGTTCCAGGGCCTGAGACAGGCGCGTAGCAAGTTGGTCTTGCACGTTCAGCAGGTTGTCACGCGGCACACTGGCAAGCTCCGCTGCCGCCGTAGGCGTAGGTGCACGCAAATCGGCCACGAAATCCGCGATGGTGAAGTCGGTTTCGTGCCCCACGCCCACGATCACCGGGACTGGACTGCCCACAATCGTACGGGCGAGCCCCTCGTGATTGAAGGCCCACAAGTCCTCTATGGAACCGCCCCCTCGGACGAGCAGGATCAGATCAATAGGTACCTGGCCAGATGCCGGCTCCAGGGGGGCCTGGGCGAGAGCGTACAGACCGGACAGCGCCTGTATCAATGCCTCCGGCGCCCCGGCCCCTTGGACCGGGGCATGCGCCAGCAGCACAGGAATATGGGGTACGCGGCGAGCCAGCGCGGTCAGCACGTCGTGCAGAGCCGCCGCCCCCCTCGAAGTCGCGATACCGATGCCGCGCGGCATCATCGGGATCGGACGCTTGCGGGCCGCGTCGAACAGGCCTTCCGCTTCAAGCTGTGCCTTCAGACGCAGGAACTGCTCAAACAATTGCCCCTGGCCGGCGCGCTGCATGGATTCGACGATCAGTTGAAGGTCTCCGCGGGCCTCATACACCCCCAGACGGCCTCGCACTTCCACAGCATCGCCTTCGCGCGGCTGGAAACTCAGCAAGCCAGCCGCACGGCGGAACATGGCACACCGCAACTGGCCAGCTTCGTCCTTGATCGAAAAATAGCAATGCCCGCTGGATGCGCGTGAAAAGCCTGAAATCTCCCCGCGAACCGCTACAGGATTGAATCGCGCCTCCAAGGAGTCCGCCACAGCACGGCATAAGGCCCCAACTGGCCAGATAGACGGCGCCGCTGCTGCCTTTCGATTGAAAAACCCAGTATCCATGCCGCTTAGCCGTCGATTTTGCCGAACGAAGGTGCTTGACTACTCCACAGAAGCACCCCTACCGCTCTACCAGGGCCCAAACAGGCTGCAAACGCAGAGCGCTTCGTGCAAATCATTGATTTCATTGGATTTTTTTCTGCTTAGAAAATCATCAAAGTGTCACAAACCGCGTCAAACCGTCGTTTCAGGCCTTTATCAAGACACTTAACCACAAAGTTATCCACAGAAATTGTGGCTTGTTGGCCCCTCAATTCCACACTCAAGCGACGCGTCAGCAGTTGAGTGCCAACCCATGCGCCATAATCGCTCGCATTCATCGTTTCCTGAAGTGGCGCCGTTTGGCGGCCCGCGGAGATACAAGCCTTGCTTTCGATCATACAAGCCGCCGGCTGGCCCATCTGGCCTCTCATTCTTTGCTCCATTCTGGCGTTGGCCTTCATCGTCGAACGCTTCATCAAGCTCAAGCGTTCGCGCGTCATCACGCCTAATCTCACCGATGAAGCCATTGGCATTTCGCGAGACTCGGTCCCCACGCCGGACGTGATTGCCCAATTGGGCGACCACTCAGCACTGGGTCAAGTGCTGGCATCCGGATGGCGGGCCATAGCCAGCAATCCTCAGTGCAGCGCCGAAGAAATGCGCGCCGCCATGGAAGCCGCCGGCCGTCAGGCGGCACACCAGTTGGAACGTCGCTTACCGGCGCTGGCCACCATTGCCTCCGCAGCGCCCCTGCTGGGTTTGCTGGGCACGGTGATAGGCATGATCGAGATTTTCGGCTCGCAGGCGCCCTCTGGCTCACTCTCAGGGGGCAATCCAGCTCAGCTGGCCCACGGCATTTCGATCGCGCTCTACAACACCGCATTCGGGCTGATCGTGGCTATCCCGGCACTGATCTTTTGGCGCTACTTCCGAGGCCGTGTCGACGAATACGTGCTGGAACTTGAACTGGCGGCCGAACGCTTCGCGCGCCACCTTGAGCGGCTTTGCCCTGGAAGAGCCGAGGAGCCTTCACGGTGAAGTTTCGGCCCCGCGCACCAGAGGAACCGGAGATCAACCTGATCCCGTTCATCGATGTCTTGCTGGTGGTTCTGATTTTTCTCATGCTGACGACCACGTACAGCAAGTTCACCGAAATGCAGCTCACCCTGCCGGTAGCCAACGTGGACGCCCAGAAAGACCGTCCCAAGGAAGTGGTCGTCGCCGTGGCCGCAGACGGCCGCTACATGGTCAACCGCCAACCCCTGACCGGCAAGGGAGTGGACGCCCTGGCTGCTGCGCTGCGCGGCGCCGCAGCCAAGGACGGCATCCTGATCATCAGCGCTGACGCCATGGCCAGCCATCAATCCGTCATCACTGTGATGGAGGCTGCCCGGCGCGAGGGCTTGATGCACATTACATTTGCAGCGCAGAATGCCCCCCCCTGAGTCGCTCCGCGCCTTCCCCCCAGGGGGACGCCACCAGCGGCCTGGCAAAGCCAGCTCCGCGGTGGCAACTGGCATGGCTTGCTCCGCAGCCTTACGGCGCGTTGCGCTTTCTGAATCGAGGAGCGCTCCGGGGATGGTTTGCCCTGATGCGCTGCGCGCCTTCCCTTACGCCGGGCGCCCCCAGAGGACGCCACCAGCGGCCTGGCAAAGCCAGCTCCGCGGTGGCACTGGCATGGCTTGCTCCGCAGCCTTAGCCTTACGGGGCGTTGCGCTATCTGGATTGACCGACGCTTCCAAGCGCATTTCGTTTCGCAGCCTGTTGAGCGAGCTCGGCTAGGTTTATGCGAGGCGGGTTGGAACGGAGGCTGTTGGAGGGGTGGCGGCGGCGCGGGGTGCTGGCTTGGGTGTTGTGGCCTGTTTCGCTTGTTTATTGGGCGCTGCTCACGTTCAAGGGCGCGCTTTACAGGTTCGGAGTGCTGAAGTCCGAGCGACTGGCGGTGCCGGTGATTGTGGTGGGGAATGTGATCGTTGGTGGGGCGGGCAAGACACCGGCGACGCTGGCTATCGCTGAGCATCTGCGGGAGAGCGGGTGGCGGCCTGGAATCATTTCTCGGGGGTATGGGCGGCGCACTGTCGATTACCGTGAAGTCACGCCTGCTGATGACCCGCTTGATGCTGGCGATGAAGCGCTTTTGCTGCGCCGCCGAACTGGCGTGCCCGTGTTCGTCGCCGCTCGGCGTGCGCAGGCAGGCAAAGCGCTCCTGGCAACCTACCCCTCCGTCAATGTGCTGATATGCGACGACGGGTTGCAGCACCTGGCTTTGGCACGTGACGTGGAAGTGTGTGTGTTTGACGCGCGTGGTGTGGGCAACGGGTGGTTGCTGCCAGCCGGCCCATTGCGCGAACCCTGGCCGCGACCAATCGACTTTGTGTTGCATGCGCCCGATGCCCTGGTGTCGTCGCCGCCAGCGCAATCTTTCAGCGTCCGCCGCACACTTGCTGCGAATGCCGTTCGCGCCGATGGCACCCAGGTTTCCTTGGCTGGCCTGCGCGGCAAGTCCATCACTGCCCTGGCCGGCATTGCGCAGCCGGAGGCTTTTTTCAGCATGCTGCGTGCCGAGGGGCTGACGCTGGCGCGCAGCATCGCCCTGCCCGATCACGATGATTTCGATGATCTGCCCACATTGCCAGACGCGAAAAATCCCCTGGTTTGCACGGAAAAAGACGCTGCAAAACTTTGGCGCCATCGCCCGGACGCACTGGCCGTGCCGCTGACGCTTCATGTGCCAGGCGCTTTTTTTGATGAACTGAGCGCAAAGCTATCATCCGGGGCATGAACCCCTGGTTGATTCTTGGACTGGCCATACTGGCTGAGGTCGTTGGCACGCTGGCGCTTAAGGCCAGTGATGGTTTCACGCGTGTGGGCCCCTCACTGCTGGTAGTGGCTGGCTATGGCACGGCATTCTTCTGTCTATCGCTGACGCTGCGAACCATCCCCATGGGCATTGCCTATGCCATCTGGTCGGGTGTCGGGCTGGTACTGATCACCATCGCTGGCTGGATGTTGTTCGGGCAAAAGCTCGACGCGGCGGCCCTGGGCGGTATGGCGCTTATCGTCGCAGGCGTTGCGGTGATGAATATTTTCTCCCGCTCTGCGGCTCATTGAACTTCACATGCAGGCAAATATGGATCCGAAACTGCTTGAGCTACTGGTCTGCCCCGTCACCAAAGGGCCGCTTGATTACGATCGTGAAAAAGGCGAGCTGATTTCTCGCTCTGCCCGCCTGGCCTATCCCGTTCGCGACGGTATTCCCATCATGCTGGAGAACGAAGCTCGCGTCATGACTGACGAAGAGCTGGACAAGCTTCCCAAACGCACCAGCATCGTCGGCTGAGCGTGAGCTTCACTGTCATCATTCCCGCGCGGCTTGCTTCAACCCGCCTGCCCAACAAGCCTTTGGCGGACATTGGAGGCAAGCCGATGATCGTGCGCGTCGCGGAAAGAGCGGAACAATCCGGCGCCGCTCAGGTTGTCGTCGCCGCGGATGCACAAGAGATTGTCAACGCCTGCACCGCTCACGGTGTACGCGCCATACCTACTCGCAATGACCACCCCAGCGGAAGCGATCGTCTGGCAGAGGCTTGCGAAATTCTGGGCCTGGATGGGCAGGATATTGTGGTTAACGTACAAGGTGACGAGCCGCTCATCGATCCGGCGCTCATTGACGCCGTAGCCAAGCTCCTGTCCAGCCAGCCCTTGGCCAAAATGGGGACGGCAGCGCATGTGATTCACAGCGTGGAAGATTTCGTCAACCCCAATGTGGTGAAAGTCGTGACCGACCACCAAGGTCTGGCACTTACCTTCAGCAGGGCACCCATTCCCTGGTGGCGTGATGGATTCGCGTCAGGCATCACGAAATTACCTGAAGACCCTCCTGCATTGCGCCACGTAGGTATATATAGCTATAGAGCGGACTTCTTACGTGCCTTTCCCAGGCTGGAGCCCGCCCCTTTGGAGCAATGTGAAGCACTTGAGCAGTTGCGGGTGCTCTGGCACGGACACCGCATCGCTGTGCACCTGGCTTCCCAGGCGCCTGGCCCAGGGGTAGACACACCGCAAGACCTGGAGCGCGTTCGGCAACTGTGGAATTCACAGGGATAGACAGTAGGAGCCAGATGGTATTTCCTGGGAGCGCCAAGCTCCAGCTTGGCAATTCGGAGGTATCTGCGAGCGCTGCAGTGCCAAGCTGGAGCTTGGCGCTCCCAGGGGGTAGCCGCCCGGTTCAAGCAGCCAACCTGCCGCCAAAGGCGGGCGCCGGACTTGGGGTGGGCTGCCAGCTCCGTTTTGCAGGCCAGCGCTGAGACACTGCACATAAGTCCACGTGTCAGCCAGGCGAGGGCTTGCGCATGATATTCTCGGTACAACGAGGCCGCACAAGCCCCATTACGCATTCCACCTGAGGGACAAGATGAGATTAATTCTTCTAGGCGCACCTGGCGCCGGCAAGGGCACGCAAGCGGCCTTCATCTGCCAGCAATTTGGCATTCCGCAAATTTCCACTGGCGACATGCTGCGCGCCGCCGTGAAAGCTGGAACGCCCCTTGGCTTGCAGGCCAAGAGCGTGATGGACTCCGGAGCCCTGGTGAGTGACGACATCATCATCGGTCTTGTCAAGGAGCGCATCAGCCAGCCAGATTGCGCTGCAGGTTTCCTGTTCGACGGATTTCCCCGCACCATTCCTCAAGCCGAGGCTATGAAGCAGGCGAACGTCAAGCTCGACTACGTGCTGGAAATCGATGTTCCGTTTGACGCCATCATTGAACGCATGAGTGGACGCCGCAGCCACCCCGCTTCAGGCCGCATCTACCACGTGAAGTTCAACCCGCCCAAGGTCGAAGGCAAAGACGACGCGACCGGTGAAGCCTTGGTTCAACGCGAAGACGACAAGGAAGAGACCGTCAAAAAGCGTCTTCAGGTCTATAGCGAACAGACCCGCCCGCTGGTTGATTACTACAGCAGCTGGGCCAAGGCAGAACCGGGCCACGCTCCCGCATACCGTGCCATCAGTGGCACGGGCTCTGTGGAAGAAATCACCGCACGTGCGCTTGCAGCATTGAAAAGCTGACCGTTACTCAAGCGTCCAACGCTGAAACAGCCATCAAGATTTGATGGCTGTTTTTTTTTGCTTTCCGAAGCTGGAAATTCTGGCCTGCCTTAAAAAATTCGTGCGGTACTTGCGCAGACGGTAAAACTGGGTAAAAATACAGGTACTGGATATCAACACAGGTTTTTGGTCGTATGGTCTTTCAAACACCTGCCGTTCTATCCGAATTTTCAACTTCAATGCTCAACACCCGCGCCGAGGTTTCTGATCAACAGCGCGGTAGCCATAGGCACTCAAGATGATGGACAGCCCGAAACTCACCGCTCGCCAGCAACAGATTCTGCAACTGGTGCAAAACGCTATTTCGCGCACCGGTGCACCTCCCACCCGGGCGGAAATCGCGGCTGAATTGGGCTTCAAGTCCGCTAACGCGGCTGAAGAACATTTGCAGGCCTTGGCTCGCAAAGGGGTCATTGAGTTGGTCAGCGGCACCTCGCGGGGCATTCGCCTCAAGGGTGGCAGCCGGCAAAGTGCACCGGTGCACCAGATGACTCTGCCAGGGCTGGCCCAATTGGCGTTGCCACTCATAGGTCGCGTTGCAGCCGGCTCGCCCATCTTGGCGCAAGAACACGTTGATCAGACCTACCATCTGGAATCCAGCTTGTTTGCGCAAAAGCCAGACTATCTTCTACGCGTCCGCGGCATGTCCATGCGTGACGCAGGCATCATGGATGGCGACCTCTTAGCCGTTTTGTCTACACGCGAAGCACGCAACGGACAAATCGTTGTCGCGCGGCTGGGTGACGATGTCACCGTCAAGCGGTTTCACCGCAATCAAAACCAGATTGAACTGCACGCCGAGAATCCGGATTACCCCACCATCGTTGTGGAGCCGGGTGAACCTTTTGAGATTGAGGGTTTGGCTGTGGGTCTCATCCGCAACAGCATGTTGATGTAGTTTCCTCGCGCCGCCGGCAGGTGGCGGGCGTGCAGACGGCCATTGCTTCGCGTTATGCGCGAGGCAGGGCTTTTCACACCCTGCGGCGGCGCGATTTTGAGGTATTTCAAGCCTCATTTGCAATCCTGCCTGTGTTCAACCTCTAATCAATAAAAGGGTTTCGCATGGGATCGAATGTCATCCATCTGGCAGATGCACCAGGCTTCAATGCCTCAGCCAGCCCCCTCAATGCCTCTACATTGTCAGTGCCTAGCTTTCGTCGCCGGCCAGCCACATCACAGCTTAAGTCAACTCCTCCTGGAGAGCATTGGGCGGTGGCGGCACGCAAACGCGTCGCCCTGCGGCTGATCGAATCGACTGTAGCGGACACGGCCCCTGTCAAACAGGCGCTGACACTGCAACCACCGTCGCAACCGGCGTCACAACTATGGCCGCAACCGCTACGGGAACCGACTATGCAGGCACTGCCGCACCAGGCCAAGCAACCTCTGCGCGTCATGCGACTGGTCGAAGCCGGGCAGGCTCCCGGAACCACAGGGCGTCTGCGCTTGTCCGGTCGCCTGGCTGATGTCTGCGCCGAACTCGACCGCATGGTCGCTGCCGAACCTTTCAGCACCCGCGCCCGGCGCGCTTGAACCCAGGAACCTGGCTGCCCGGGGCAGCCAGGAGTCCACTCGTCTCAAAGACGGTGCTTCTGCGCTAGATTGACCTCATTGCAAACCCTCTTTTAGAGAGGATTTGCCCTATCTCAGTGGTTTTTCGCGCGCGTTGGCGCGATGCTCCAATCACGCAGGCACAATGCGGGGATGAACATCGTGATCCTCGACGATTATCAGGATGCAGTAAGAAAGCTCCCCTGTGCCGCCAAGCTGGAATCTTGGCCAGCCAAGGTCTATACCAACACCGTCAAAGGCTTAGGCCAGTTGTCGGTGCGCCTGCGTGATGCCAATGTCTTGGTGTTGATTCGCGAGCGTACGCATTTGTCTCGCCAGCTTATAGAAAAGCTGCCGAAACTCAAGATGATTTCGCAAACAGGCCGCGTGGGCAGCCATATTGACATCAACGCTTGTACAGAACACGGTATTGCCGTGGCCGAAGGCGTGGGCTCTCCCATTGCCCCTGCGGAACTGACCTGGGCCCTGATCATGGCGTCCATGCGGAGGCTTCCCCAGTACATCGGCAACCTCAAGCACGGCGCTTGGCAGCAATCCGGGTTGAAATCCGCCTCCATGCCGCCTAATTTTGGTGTTGGCCAGGTGCTGCGTGGCAGAACACTGGGAATCTGGGGCTATGGCCGCATCGGTCAACTGGTAGCTGGTTATGGCCGGGCATTCGGCATGCAGGTCCTGGTCTGGGGCTCTGAGGCCTCGCGCGCGCGCGCAGTGGCAGACGGCCACATGGCAGCACCCTCGAAAGCTATGCTGTTCGCACAGAGCGATGTCCTTTCCCTGCATCTCAGGCTGACCGAAAGCACCCGCGCCATCGTCCGGATGGACGATCTCAGCCAGATGAAGCCCACCGCTTTGCTGGTCAATATCTCTCGCGCTGAACTCATTGAACCAGATGCGTTGGTCAGCGGCTTGAACCGTGGCCGCCCTGGAATGGCTGCTGTAGATGTGTTCGAAACAGAACCCATTTTGCAGGGCCATGCGCTGCTGAGATTGGAAAACTGCATCTGCACGCCTCACATTGGCTACGTAGAGCAGGACAGCTACGAACAGTATTTCAATGCCGCGTTCGACAACGTGTCAAATTTCTTGCGTGGCACGCCCACGAACATCGTCAACCCTGGGGCCTTGCAGGTCAGAAGATAGCCATAATTCCTTGCCATGAATAACCCTCGTTTCTCCACTGTCGGCATCGTCGGCACCGGCGCCATGGGGCGCGGTATTGCGCAAATTGCAGCTCAAGCCGGCTCAACGGTACTGCTCTACGACACGCAGGCCGCCGCCATTTCCAAGGCCCAAGACGCGCTCGGCGCGCAATGGGACAAGCTGGTTGAAAAAGGCCGGCTGGAAGCCGCCACAGCCACCGCCCAAAAAGAACGCCTGAAGTCGGCCGCCGCACTGGCGGATTTGTCCGATTGCGATTTCGTCATCGAAGCTATCGTCGAGCGTCTGGACGTCAAGAAAGCACTGTTTGGAGAGCTCGAAGGCATCGTCAAACCGAGCGCCATCCTGGCGACCAACACATCTTCGCTCTCTGTCACCGCGATTGCCGCAGGCTTAAAGCGCCCAGAGCAGTTTGCAGGCTTTCACTTCTTCAATCCTGTACCTTTGATGAAGGTGGTTGAGGTCATCGCGGGCCTGAAGACCAGCCAGGAGACCTGCACAGCTCTGTTCGAGTACGCACGCCAGATGGGCCACACGCCAGTGCAAGCTGGCGACACACCTGGCTTCATCGTCAACCACGCGGGGCGGGGCTACGGCACTGAAGCCCTGCGCATTGTGAGCGAAGGCATTTCCGATTTCGCCACCATCGACCGTATTCTGAAAGATCAGGTCGGCTTCAAGCTTGGCCCATTCGAGCTGTTCGACCTCACCGCGCTGGACGTCTCCCATCCGGTCATGGAGTCCATCTACACCCAGTACTACGATGAGCCCCGCTACCGCCCAAGCGTCATCACAGCCCAGCGGCTGGCGGGCGGCGTGGTGGGCAAGAAGGTGGGAGAAGGTTTCTACACCTACGTTGACGGGGTTGCCCAGGTAGCCGCTGAGCCGCCCGTACCTGAGGTGGACAAGATGCCGCCGGTATGGGTCTCCACCCGTGCAGCGCGCCGCTCTGAACTGCTTCAGTTGCTCAAGGATCTGGGTGCAACCATAGAGACGGGCGCATCGCCCTCCATGGAAGCGCTGACCATCGTTGCACCACTCGGTTTTGACGTCACCACGGTGGCCGTCGTGGAGCGGCTGGACCCCGCACGCACAGTGGGCATCGACATGCTGGTCGATGACAAGGCCACCAAGCGCCGCGTGCTCGCCACCAACCCGGCTACTCGCAGCGACATGCGAGACGCCGCGCACGCGCTGTTTGCGCGTGATGGCAAAGCCGTGAGCGTGATTCGCGATTCGGGCGGCTTCGTCACTCAGCGCGTTGTCGGCACCATCATCAACATCGCCAGCGACATCTGCCAGCAACGCGTGTGCAGCCCTAAAGACCTGGAGACCGCCGTCTCGCTGGGCCTGGGCTACCCTGCCGGCCCCTTGGCGCTGGGCGACCGGTTTGGCCCAGCCAACGTCCTGGAAGTGCTGTTCAATATGCAGACGGTTTACGGTGATCCACGTTATCGCCCCAGCCCATGGCTGCGCCGCCGAGGCGCCATAGGCTTGTCCCTCATGCACGAGGAGGCGTGAGCCGTTAGGGCGTGTTAACACTAAATTCACCCCCGCGTGAAGCACTGGCGAGCCGCAATCAAGGCACAAACCGCAGTCGGGTTGCACACCCGGCGAGGTTTGCAACGCAGAGTGCGGTTTGCCAGTGCCTCACCCTTCGGGCCAGTTTTTTCCGGGCCGTATTGCCGCGTTGCGCCTCTTGCCAAGGATCGCACCTTGGCTGCCAGGCGCGTCTTGCACTACGACCCGGAAAAAGCCGGCGCGGGGGTGAATTTAGTGTTAACACGCCCTATATGACATCGCCGCGTGCCCCGGCCGCGGCAACCCCGATTCCCCAATTCGACTTTCCAAGAAGTTATTCATGACCGCCGAACTGCGCAGCACGGCCGAAGGCCGCACGATGGTGCTCACCATCAGCAACCCCGAACATCGCAACGCACTCGGCCCGGAGATCTACGCCGCCGGCGTAGAAGCACTCAGCGTCGCGGAGTCCAACTCAGACATACGCAGCGTCGTCATTACGGGCGAAGGAGGCACCTTCAGCGCCGGAGGCAATCTTCAGCGGCTGCAGGCCAACCGTCAGCAACCGCCCGAATACCAGGCCAACAGCATCGAAGGCCTGCACAACTGGATCGAAGCCATCCGGGCGTTTCCCAAACCGATCATCGCCGCAGTCGAAGGCCCGGCCGCCGGTGCAGGTTTCTCGCTCGCGCTGGCTTGCGATCTGATCGTTTCCGCCCGGGACGCCGTCTTCGTCATGGCCTACATCAATGTGGCCTTGTCACCCGATGGTGGAGCGAGTTGGGGCTTGAGTCGCGCCCTGCCCCGCCAGTTGGTCACCGAGCTTTTAATGTGCGGAGAGCGTATTGGGGCGCAGAGGCTGCACGAGCTTGGCGTGGTCAACCGCCTTGCTGACGAGGGGCAAGCGCTTTCTACCGCGTTGGCCATGGCTGAAAAACTCAATGCGCGAGCCCCCAACGCGCTGGCCAGTGCCAAGGAATTGCTCAATGACGCCCCCAACCAGACGCTGCCCCAGCAGTTAGCGCAAGAGCGTGACCATTTTGTCAAGAACCTGCACCACGCCAATGCGGGCATAGGCATTGCAGCCTTCCTGTCGAAGCAGAAGCCACAATACGAATAAAGGCGTGGCGCGGCGCCTGTAGCGCCCGGAATCTCGTGTCTTACGTCCCCAACGCGACAAGGGGACGTGAAAATCTTGCGTTGCAGTCACTCAGAAGACAGCCCATGGACAATCCCATTCTTACCATGGAGGAACGCGAGGCGATCAACAACGGTCGCTGGTTTTCCTCCCTTTCACCTTCGTTGCGGCACGATATCCTGAGATGCGCCTATGTCAAACGTTATGCCGACGGCGAAGTCATCACGGCGCGTGGCGAGGCACCAGAACAATGGATCGCCTGCGCCAAAGGCGCCGTGCGTGTCAGCTCCACGACGCTCACGGGCAAGCAGGTGACATTGACCTACGTCGAGCCGGGTATCTGGTTTGGCGACGTAGCCATATTCGACGGAGACCGGCGCACCCACGATGCGCATGCCCACGGTCCGACGACCATTCTGGGCGTTGCACGGGCGGATTTTCAGCGAATCATTGCTCAGCACCCCGAATTCTCAGAGGCTCTGCTGAAGCTTCATGCACGCCGAATCCGCCTGCTTTTCGGTCAGGTGGAGGATCTCAACACCCTGCCCTTGCGGGCTCGCCTGGCCAAACAGTTGTCCCATCTGGCGCGAAGCTACGGGGCCACCGATTCAACTGCAACCGACGAAGTGCGCATCACGCTGCAGCTGGCACAAGAAGAACTGGCCCAGTTACTCGGGGCGTCGCGCCAGCGCGTGAACCAGGAACTCAAGACCATGGAACGCGAGGGCGTGATCCGCATCGAGCCTGCCGGCCTGGTCGTGCGCGACCGCCATGCATTAAGGCGCATCGCGGAAGCAGACGCGCCCTAGGAGCGAGGGCGGCTGGGGCGCCCCCGGTAGAAAGCGCCTTCGACCAGGGTGATCAATGAATTCACAGAAAGAAGCCATCGCATGAGCACCTCGGACAGCCCAGCCGCCCAGCCCACCCCAGAAGCGCACGTCATTGATGTTGACGCGCTTTCTGCATGGCTGTCATCGAATCTGCAAGGATTCTCCGGCCCCCTGACCATTGAGAAATTCCAGGGCGGGCAGTCGAATCCCACCTACAAGCTGGTCACCCCCCAGAAAAGCTATGTCATGAGGTCCAAGCCGGGGCCGGTGGCCAAACTGCTGCCTTCGGCCCATGCCATTGAGCGGGAGTTCGCTGTCATGCGCGGCCTTAGAGGTACCGAAGTGCCCGTCGCCCAAATGCACGTGCTTTGCGAAGACGAATCGGTGATCGGCCGCGCCTTTTATGTGATGGAATTCGTGCCGGGCCGCGTGCTTTGGGACCAGACCTTGCCCGGTATGGGCAACGCTGAGCGCACCGCAATCTACGACGAAATGAACCGCGTCATTGCCGCCTTGCATACGGTGAAGTTCGCCGAACGCGGCTTGGCCGGCTATGGCAGGCCGGGCAATTACTTTGAACGCCAGATCAGCCGCTGGAGCAAGCAATACCAGGCATCTGTCACCCAGCCCAATCCCGAGATGGATCGTCTGCTGGAGTGGCTGCCTTCCAATATCCCTGCCAGCGCCAAAGACGATAGCCTGGTGAGTATTGTTCATGGTGACTATCGGCTGGACAACCTGATGTTCCATCCCACGGAGCCACGTGTCCTTGCCGTCCTGGACTGGGAGCTGTCTACCCTGGGCCACCCTCTGGCAGACTTTGCATACAACTGCATGTCCTGGCACATCCCGCCGGGAACGTTCAGAGGCATTGGCGGAGTCGATGTACAAAGCCTGGGCATTCCGACCGAACAAGAGTACATCCGCCGTTATTGCGAGCGCACGGGCTTTACCACCCCAGAGGCATTGGCGCCGGACTGGAATTTCTATCTGGCCTACAACATGTTCCGAATCGCAGCGATTTTGCAGGGCATTGCCAAACGCGTAGAGGCAGGAACAGCCTCCAGCGAGCAGGCCAAGGCCAATGGCGCCGGCGCACGCCCCATGGCCGAGCTCGCCTGGGCCTTCGCCCAAAAGGCTTGACTGTAATTTGAGGACCGCTTGCCTGGAGCAAGCATCCATTTTCATTTCGCACCAGCACGAGGACTTTATGGATTTTGATTACTCCGCCAAGACCAAGGAATTGCAAGCCAGGCTTCTGGCCTTCATGGATGAGCACATCTACCCCAACGAGAGCGTCTACCTGGAGGAAATTGCCGCCAACCGCGCCAAGGGCAACGCCTGGATTCCCACCCGCATCATCGAGGAACTAAAACCCAAGGCCCGCGCTGCAGGTTTGTGGAATCTCTTCTTGCCCAAATCCAGCCGAGCCCCCCAAGGCTTGTCCAACCTGGAATATGCCCCCCTGTGCGAGATCATGGGACGCGTTCCGTGGGCCCCCGAGGTCTTCAATTGTTCTGCGCCCGACACCGGCAACATGGAAACCCTGGAGCGATATGGTTCGGAGGACAACAAGGACCAGTGGCTGGAGCCTCTGCTGCGAGGTGAGATCCGCTCCGCCTTCCTGATGACGGAGCCCGCTGTAGCCTCATCCGATGCGACCAATATCGAGTGCAGCATGCGCCGTGAAGGCGACGAATACGTCATCAACGGACGCAAATGGTGGTCCTCCGGTGTGGGCGATCCGCGCTGCGCCATCCTTATCGTCATGGGAAAAACCGACACCGAAGCGCCGCGTCACTCACAACAATCGATGATTCTGGTGCCCACCAACACCCAAGGCGTCAACGTGATTCGGCCGCTCACCATTTTTGGCTACGACGATGCGCCGCACGGCCACATGGAAGTCGAGCTCAAGGATGTGCGCGTGCCCGTTGGCAATTTGCTGGTAGGCGAAGGCAAGGGCTTTTCCATTGCGCAAGGACGCCTGGGCCCAGGCCGCATTCACCATTGCATGCGCTCCATAGGGGTTGCAGAGCGCGCCTTGGAGTTGATGTGCCAGCGCCTGAATAAACGGGTGGCCTTCGGTAAACCCCTGTCTGCGCAAGGTGTCTGGCGCGAACGGATTGCCGAATCACGCTGCATGATCGAGCAGGCGCGCCTGCTCACGCTCAAAGCCGCCTACATGATGGACACCGTGGGCAACAAGGTCGCCCAGGCACAGATCGCCATGATCAAGATCGTGGCACCCAACATGTCTTTGCAGATCATCGATTGGGCCATGCAAGCCCATGGCGCGGCAGGCATCAGTGGCGACACTCCGCTGGCCTACGCATACGCTTACCAGCGTACATTGCGTTTTGCGGATGGCCCTGATGAGGTGCACCGCAATGCACTGGCCAAGATGGAGCTGGCTTAACTGCCCCTATGAGAGATGTGTTTCCCCTCCCCTGAAGAATTTGAAGCTTCGGGGAGTGCGCGGCGAGGCGGAGCGAAAAACGCTAATCTTTTTCGCTCCACCCCTAAAACCTTCAAAAATACGATGTAGAATTGCGGCTTCGTCGGAGCGTAGCGCAGCCTGGTAGCGCATCTGCTTTGGGAGCAGAGGGTCGCGAGTTCGAATCCCGCCGCTCCGACCAAAAAATGTAATCCCGGCAGTCATCTAGGTGGCTGTCGGGATTTACTTTTTGTGCGATCAATATCTAGACTGCGACCCCGCCTTTGAGCCAAGCCTGCCCCTACCAAGGCAGAGAAGGCCTTTGACCTGATTGCTCGGGCGGGTACAGGTCCAACCCGAGCAATCCATCCTACTTGGTAGTTCAGGCGACTGAGGCGAGGCTTACTCAGCGTTGCCTTGACTGCGGCGGCGTTGGCTTAAGCCCAGAGCGGCTGCGAGCAACGCGAGCAGGACCAATGATGCCTCGCCCAGCGCGGGCACAGCTTGCACGCTGGGGACGACGACGGCGGTCACGGCTAAATCCAGGATTGCCGTGGCTGACTGGGCAGGCGATCCTGAATCCATCAGCGTCAAAGTCACGGTAAATGTCCCGCTCTCGCTGGGCGTACCCACGATTTGATTTCCAGAGACCGACAGACCAGCAGGTAACCCGCTGGCTGTCCAACTGTAAGTCGGCGTCCCTCCCGAAGACATCAATGCTGCGGTGTAAGGCTGACCCCAGCTTGCATCAGGCAAGCTGCTTGTCGTGATGGCCAGCGTAGCCGCTGTCACTTGCAATGTCACGTCAGCTGTATTGGCCGTGGGCGTGTGGCTGTCCGTCACAGTGACGGTGTAATTTCCTTCGCTGCCCAATGCAGGTGTGCCAGAGAGCTGTCCGCCAGAGGTCAGGCTCATGCCACTGGGCAAACTGCCGCTCCAGCTGTAGGGTGCCACGCCCCCAGTGGCAGAAAGCGTGACCGGGCCGTAAGCACTGCCTGCCACAGCTGGACCCGGTGTAGATGCAATCAATGGACTGGGGCAGGTCGCAGTAGTGACCTCCAGGCTCCACGAGGTCAGTAGTCCAGTGTCACCAGCCAAGTCGTCGGTGATGTTCAATTGCCAGGTACCGTTGGGATCCTGTCCCATCAATGCACCAAGTGCCCCTTCAGGCACCAAGGGGGAAGCCAGAGTGTTGTTGACATAGGCGTGATCGCTGGCGAGACCGTCATTGGTCGTGTAAGGCACTTGTCCAGCAGGATTCGCTTTGTCGTACCAGACCGTGCCGTTGAAGACATTGTCGTTGCCGGCTGCGTTATCTGTGGTCAGGGTAACGGCCGTGCCGCCGGGTGACACGAGTGTGATATCCAGATCTGCCGAAAAGGTGTGCTGAATATAGGTGGTGACCTTGACGTCCAAAATGGAGGCGCCGGCACCTGCCACTAGTAAGGTGCTGCTACTCGTTGCCACATCGGCAATGGCTGTGGGTGTGTTCTGGGCGTAGGTGACCGTTTGAACCTGGGGCGCTGTGGGCAATGCACTGATAGCTAGACTCCAGGAGTCCAATGAGCCGCCGTCGCCCGCGAGATCATCGCTTATGGTGATGGTCCAGGTGCCATTTGGGTTTTCGCCGACGAAGGCGCTCAGCGCTTCCTCAGGTACCAACGAAGGAGCAACCACGTTGTTTGCATAGACGTAATCGGTCGCGGTTTCAGGGGCGCTGTCATCCCAGACGGTACCGTTGAATACATTGTCGTTGCCAGCTCCGTTGTCCGTAGTCAGGGTCACCACTGTTCCTGCGGGGGATGTGATGGTGATGTCCAGATCTGCTGCGAAGGTGTGCTGTATGAAGGTTGTCAGATCCACATCCCAGATCCAGGGATTGGCGCCGCTGACCACAATGGTCGAGGTGACGACTCCGGGCCCGGTGGGAATGGCAACGGGCGTGGTCTGGCTATAGGTGGCTGCTGTAGGCGTGCACAGAGGCGGGCTGCTCGGTGCAAGCTTGAGGAAATTGGTGCGGGCCGCCCTGGGCACAAATTCGGGGACCACAGGCTTATCGCCGCCCATGAGGGCACTGAGATTGCGATACTCAAGATCGGCCGACTCATACTGAATGGCGGCGTCGCGGTCAGTGGCGAGCCGCGGCTTCAGGTCACGCATCAAGGTCGACAGCTCCAACATGCGCGTGTTGATCTGTGCCTTGTCCACCCCTAAAGGCTGAGCGTGCGAGCCCAGCACCACTGCAACCATGAGGCCGCTGACTGCGACTTTGCGCAGAAGGCGGGAGACGCGCTTTCTGACAAAGCTTGGGAACTGCAGAGCAAGCAGCCAGGCGCGAGGGCTCGGACTAACCTGGTGAAAACTATTGAGTGCCATGGGGTTCTAAAAATGTGAAAAATCTCACTATTTGACACAAAAAGTTTCATCCGCGCAAGTGGTCAACCTGTTGAACCAAGTTGGAAGCCTCGGCTCGAGCGCGGTTCGCTCCCGTCCAGCTGGACGCACTCAGCTTGGGAAACTCTGTAAGCCCACAAACAAAAAAGGTCATCCTCGGATGACCTTCGGATGACCTTTTTGACGACGCGGTAGCTTCGTCTGTTGTGAGCCTCTTACCGGAAAAAGATGGCTATCAAGATGATGATGGGGATTGGGACTCCAATCAGCCAAAGCAGAATTGATCTCATGTCAAATCCTTTAGGAAGTTAAGAAACGAGGTGAAGACGCTGGCTACTGACTACGGTGGCCTTTGCAAGCCAATGCAGGTAGCACCCAGCCTGGCTTTCAGGTATCTCGCTGGCGTCCACCCACCGTGGCCGCGACGCTGGCAGCGAATGCACCAATGAGCAGCGCTACGAACATCCACAGCATGGAATAGGCAGTGGCCTTGCGAGCCTCTTCAGCGACCTGCTTGGCTTTGACCTCGGCTTCCTCCGCGGCCTTTTTGGCGGATTCCATCTGAGCTTTCACGTCAGAGAAAGCCTTTTGAACGCGGGCTTGGGCCGCATCTGGTGCCATGCCGGTGTTCTGCGAAACCACTTGCGCCAGATACTGAGCATCTTCATTGGACAGTGCTCCAGTCTTCAAGGAGTGGCCAAAGATGGTGGCAACCTCCCTGGAGCTGACGGCTGCAGTCTGGCCAGACGGAGCGGCCGCGCCTGGCGACATGCCCGAAGCAGAGCTGGTCCCATTGCCCGCGGCAGCAGGAGTAGCGCCCGTGGCGGCAGCATTGGAAGCACCCATGTCCTGACGTGGTGCGGTCGAAGGACCTGAGCGCAAGAGAGTGCTGGCCCAGTAGTGCAAACCGGACTCGGAGTCTGCGCCGGCATTGGCACGATTTGCGCCAACCGCTGAACTTTGAGAAACAGCGCTTCGCGCCAGATTGGCCACAGCACCCGTCGCACCACCTGCGGCCGTAGCGGCGCCAGTGGCCACCGCGCCTGCGGCCTTGACGGTGTTGGTCAACGCAGCGCCTGCAACCGAGCCCATGACGGCGACCATCAACATGGTAGCCAGCGCCCAGGCGAGAAAACCGTGTGCAGTGTCTCGGAAATAAACTTCGTCAGTGTGAACGCCCTGCCATTTGGTTCTCAAACGGCCAGCGATATAGCCACCCACTCCAGCGGACGCGATCTGTGTGAACGCAAGCCAGGCAATGGCAGCCCATCCGATCGTCTCACCATCAGCGCCTCTACCCGACCAGACAGACATCGACGACAGGCCCAGGCCTATGCCCAGCATGAAAAGCAAGAGCGAGAGAATGGCAGCGGCCAGAGCACCCGCAAAAATGGCAGCCCATGAGACTGCCGTATCTGAACTGGGGGAGATGATGCTGGCAGGTCCTGGCCCCACCACTCTTTCTGATTCGACGTAAGCTGTGACCATAGGGCCTCCTGAATGTGACTGACGAATTGATTCTCGTCACAAATATTCAGGAGCCTGTAGGTCTAAAGCTTACCTGGGCGTACGTACATGACCCAAGTAAACATGCTTGACTAACTGACCGCCGCCCACCTGCCGGCACTTGATGTGGGCAGCATTGAGTGCCTATGAGTTGCCAGGTTTTACGCTCTTTTCTTCAGCAGCTTTCGCAGTCGCTGATCCATCGGATCTTGCTGCTGATGCAGACGCTGGCGTGGGTGCTGCAGCGGCCGCATCGGACTTGATGGCTGCAAGCTGAGCTGACACGTCAAACAAGCGTGACTTGCTGGCGTAATGGCGATCCAGGCGCCATTCATCAAGAATCTCGAGGGCGAGCTTGAACTGGTCGAAATCCAGCAGGTAGAGATCAGCAATCGGAAAATCCGCTTCCGATTCCAGCGCAAGTACCAGGCGGGAAAGGGTTTTGGCGTTAGAGTTTTCGGGCTTGCGCTCGATAAATTTACGGGCTTCTTTGATGGCGCGCATGGGAGAGAAAAATGTTTGAGAGGCAATCGCTCGTCAGATCTTGCCGAGCCCTCACAACGTGATGGGGCCGTCGAACAGACGGCACTCATGCTGAAACAGGTGCGAGGGAGCAGACTTCGCGGACCTGGAGTGACTTGGCATACCAGGCCCTGAAATCAACGAGGTCGCATGCTAGCCGATAAACGCCGTGCGATCTATCGCAGGTTCATGACGTCATTTAACTGACATTTATTTGTCACCAATTGGTTCTCAATCACCAATTTCATCCGGCAGGTCGTTTTGCACCCTCGCACCCGCTTAGAATCCTGGTTGGCAGCCAGTAGCTCATCTGGATAGAGCAATGTCCTTCTAAGACATGGGTAGGGGGTTCGAGTCCCTCCTGGCTGGCCAACCACCCTAGGCACGGATTGTTAAGCCTGAGGGGTCCACACACCCGATGCAAGGTCTCGGATGTAGCTGGTCATCTGTATCTAACCAGGATGCTGACCCTTTTTCTTCAAGGGATCACAGGCTAGACAGTTCGAGTATTTCCTGCCCCATCAGCAAACACCGGCCTCCACTGTAAAAATAGATCAACCGCATGCGATAGTTGGTTTTCTGAACGTACCCCATGACTTCCAGGACGTTTAACTTCTGGGCCTTATTGACAGGGTTGCTCAGCGGCGCCAGCGGCTTGGCCTGTGACGCTAAAGTTACGACGCTATCGGGCCCGTAGTGCCATTGCAGCAGTTTTCCGGCTTGCTTGAGAGCATCTGCTGAGCAAATGGGTTCTGCGGCCAGGCTAGCTTTAGCGCAGCCACACAGCAACAATGCAAGCACCAGCTTTTTCATCGGCATTGCCCCAAAGGGGACGATGAGGCACAGATGCGCCCGTCAACCCAAGTGGCACCTTCCAACTGCGCCTCAGACAAATCCACAGAGCGCAGATTGGCACCGCGTAAATTTGCCTTGCGGAGATTAGCGCCCCGCAAGCTCGCCAACTCCAAGTTCGCGTTCTCCAAATTGGCACCCTCCAAGTTAGCCGAACTCAGGGTCGTGTTCTTCAAATTTGCCCTGACAAGGTTGGCCTGACTGAGGTTCGCTCCATTCAGATAAGCCAAGGATAGATCCGCGTCGTACAACAGTAATAAGGCCAGATGTGCTCCGCGCAGATCGCATGCAATACAGCTCTTGGCAAACACTGTGCTCAACACCTCTACAAAGCCAGCCTTGCTCGCTGAACCAGGAGCCGCCACCTGCTGGGCTTCAAACCGGACGAAGAGAGGCACCGACTCTGCGTTGCCGTTGCTAGCGCCAGTCAGATGCAACGCATAGCGGCCCGGACTCAAATCAGCACTAGCCATTCGGTGCGCCGGATCGACAGCCACCATAGAACGACCGTCTGCGTCGGTGACGTGAACCCTCGAAAGCAGGGCCAAATCTTCCTCTTCCATTTCCAGCCCGTAGGTGCTCGCATTGGCCACATCGAACCATATCCGCAATGCCGCAGGGCTTGCGGCAGCCCGCTGCTGCAAGAATATGATCCCGGTGTCGCCCTCCTTCAGCACATGGCCGCCGGGGTTGGTGTCAGGATCATAAAGTTGCGTGGGCCCAAACCCTTTGGCATCCCCAACGGCATTAGAAATGTCATGGCCACCGCTTCCGCCACAGGCTGCAAGGGTCAGCGCCAGAAATAGCGTAACCGTGGCAGCTTTCAAATGGCGGCCTGTCCGCCCCGGCAAGAGGCAAGGCCAACCGTTCATGGATTGAGCCATTTCTGAAGCGCGCTACGGTAAGACACGTCGAAGCGACCATAGTAGTCAGGCGCGTTAGGGGCTTGGCAGCTGGATTGACCTCCGAACAATTGTCCAACTACGTAGCGTTGTCCGTCCAGTTGCACAAAGGCCGCTGACCCGCTGCTCCCCTGCTCCGTGATGCCCTGCTTCCAACCCAGTTCGAGAAAGCTACCGCTTTGCGCGGAAGTGCAATCAGCATTGCCAACACAGCTGGCGTTACCCAACACGGTACCCAGGCTGAATTTCTGCAGATCTCCACCAGGGTGATGCAGCGCCGCAGCTGCAGTGCCTGCCGAAGGCGCCGCTCCAAAATAAGAACCTGCATAGACGATCCCTGCGGGCGGCGCATCATTCAACCGCAGCAACGCTACATCAGTGGCGCTGGTTGAATACAGGAGCGTCGCGCCACCTGTCAAGCGCTTGGTGGCCGGGTTAACCTCGCTCGACTCGCAGGCAGCTGCCCGATAGAACCAGTCCGTATTCAGTGTCGACGCGACAGCTTGATCTGAGATGCAGTGATCTGCGGTTAGAAAATACGGCGTACCGGAGGACTTCGCATCGTTTAGCAAGGTACCTGTGCAAAGAAATGAATTTCCCCCCTTCACGTACACCATACGTGCCACAGAGCGGCTTTGGTCAAGATAGTCAGGCACGCACGTAGCGTTGACGTTGCAACTCTCCGATTCCCCGACCTTGCGCACGGAACCTGTCGAAGAAGAAAGCTTTTCCTGGGCTTCAGATGGCGAACTCGTGAAGTGCGAAAGCCGTGGCACGGCGATCCGTACGTTTTGAGAATTTGCAGCGGAAGGTATCTCGATCTCCAAGCTGGTCTCGGATCCGCCAAAATCCGGGCTCCAGTAGGTGCGCGCCTCCGCATCCGGGACACCTGCCTCGACGTTGCGCCTGGCGGTGTCTTGCAGCTGCTGCGCTGAAACTTCCACGACGTCGGCCGCTCTTTTACCGTAGAAGCGCAGCACCGATCCTTCGGGCAATGCCTCGATAAAAACTCCCAGGCGAACGCCGCGAGCGCCCTCAGCCACAAAACTCAGCGCTGAGACCTGCGTGCCGCGTGTCGTTGGCTGCCATTGCAGGAGTGCAGAGGTGGCTGTGACGGAGGCGGTGTCGGCAACAGACCGGGATTGACCGATCTGCAATGCAGTACCCATGCTTTGTTTGCCCATGGCCTTCGAACCAACCGAGGCTGCCAAGGGCCCGAGCTTGACCACATAGGCAGAGGGCGCGACCGCAGACGGACTTAGTGCACTCTCATTCGCTGCCTTGCTTGCGCCTGGGTCATACGGTTCGATGCGATCGCTTTTCGGAGTTGGTACAGGGGTGCTGTCACCGCCGCACGCCGCCAGAGTCAACGCCAACGGGAGGACCGCCAGGCCCAGTACACGAGTGCTGTGAAAGATCATGGTAAAACTTTGAGATATGAGGAACTTAGCTGCTGCAAGCGGCGACCTTGATGGCTCGCGCCGGCCGCCACCCGATGCTATTGGGCATACCCCACAGTCATTTGACTGGGTATCCCGGCGTTTTTTGACCAGGTGTTTCACACGCCCACATTGAGGCACCTCCCTACGCGTGTCTCACGAAGGACAAGGATGCCTAGGCAGCACTACGTGTGCTTTGATTTACAGTCCGCGAAGCCAGTCGGCGTATTCAATCGAAGACGCGTCGGCGGCATCAAACGCTCGTGCTGACATGCCCGAAGCGCGCACGTCGCGCGGCGAGAGACCGAAAGTCGCTCGGAAAGCACGGCTGAAATGCGCCTCACTGGAAAAGCCCAGGCGTGTGCCAATCTCGGCAACGCGCAGCCGTTGATTGGCTGGATTGGCCAGCGAGTGGAAAGCGCGCAACAGGCGCCGCTGCTGCACGTAGTGAGCAACCCCACCCAGCGGCTCGAACAATCTGTATAGAAGGCTACGGGAAATGCCAAAAGTGCGGCACAGCGACTCGGGTGTAAGCGGTGCGCCCAGGTTGGTGCCGATATGCTGTTCGATACGCTCGCGTGTCACCGCGCCTATCTCCTGCCGAGCCTGAGTGCGCGCAAGTTGGACGTGGCGAAAGCAGGCCGCCAACATGCGCGTGGTCGCATGCACAACGTCGCCCCCTTTCTCTACACTAATGGAAGGCAGCCGCCGGTGCAAGGAATCGAGATGATCTGCCAGCAAGCCATGGAGAACGTCTCCTGAGTGCAATACGGTGCCGTGTAGCGTTTCAGCCGAGGCACCGAAAGCTTCGTCGCACAGTGCACGCGGCACGATCAGCGACATGACTCGAGAAGGCGCGGCCACCGTACGCAAAGGGCGAGTCATATCAAAGAAAACGATCTCACCCGCACGAACCTGCATGTCGCCATCACTGTCGTGTTGACCTACAAAGCCCCCCTCCCGGTACCACTGCACGATATAGTGATTCAATCCATCGCGAGCTGCTCTGGCCTTGCTGCGAGCAAATTGCTGTGCACTAAAGTGGATTTCACCCACAAGCAGTTGCCCCAAATGCGTCGCATGCACCGAAGCCTGAAAATCATTGAGCGTTGATCGCGTCGAGGGGGACACGTCAAAGATGACCGAAATGCTCTCGCGCCAAGCCTCAAAGCGATCTTCGGCAGCCACTTGGCTGGTGCGGAAAACCGTAGACGGCAACGAGCGATTGACAGTGGACATTTCCTTCCAATTATGGAACGAAAATATTACCAAAACTAACGCGCAAGCTCATCGCTCCCAGCGCTACCTACGCCTTGATGTGCGCAAAAAGCATGCAAAGCATCCGGGGTAAATAGCGCAACCGCGATCCGCCACGTCACCGCGGCTGAATCGGTTAAACCCGGATGGAATGCTACGTCTAAGCGAGGCCCCTCTTGAATCGGTCAGACGGCGAGCACGACGCATTCGTTCACATCTTCTCCGCCAACATCCACTCAAACCGGAGCGCGTACTTGGTCTAGATAGGCCTCGCGTAGCACGCGTTTAAGCAACTTGCCGTTTTCATTACGGGGTAGTTCCTGCGTGAAATCCACCGAGCGCGGGCACTTGAGGCGAGAGAGCTTTCCAAGGCACCGCGTCATCAATTCTTCCGCCAACTCCGGAGTTGGAGGCACTCCCTCTTTGAGTTGCACAACCGCCTTGACCTCCTGGCCATACTCCTCGTTAGGCACGCCGATGACTGCGGATTCCGCCACTGACGGGTGGGTATCCAGCACGTTCTCAATCTCGCGAGGGTAGATATTGACGCCGCCTGAGATGATCAGGTCCGTACGTCTGTCACTAAGGTACAGGAATCCGGCCGCATCCAGGCTGCCCAGATCGCCGTAGGTTCCCCACCCCCGCCCATTGAAAGCTTGGCGCGTCTTTCCCTGGTCGTTGTGGTACTCGAATGCCACACCACCGTCAAAGTAGACCATGCCAATCTCACCCGCCGGGATTTCCACCTCAGGGTTGTCCTCCGACACGATGTGCACCGTTCCGCAGATGGGGCGTCCAACGGACCCAGGGTGAGCCAGCCACTGACTGGCATTGATATGCGTCACCCCGACGTTCTCTGAACCTCCGTAGTACTCCTCAATGACCGGGCCCCACCATTCGATCATGGCCCGCTTGACGTGTACCGGGCAAGGGGCCGTGGCATGAATGGCACAGCGCATGCTGGAAACGTCCCGGGCCTGTCGCACCTCGGATGGCAGCGCCAGCATTCTCACCAGCATGGTGGGCACCCAGTGCGAATGAGTCACACGGTAGCGTTCAATCGCGTCCAGGGCCGACAGGGCATCGAACTTGCCCATGATGACGCAGGTGCCGCCGCATTCAATGGTGCGGATATTGAATCGCCCCAGTGCGTGATAAAGCGGCGAGGTCGACAGATAGACCGTTTCTTCATCGAAACGGAAAATGGCGCGCAGGCGCTGCTCCAGCAGCGGAAGGTCACGGCGCCTCTCAAAGGGCGCCAATGCCCGGCGAATACCTTTGGGAAATCCGGTCGTCCCAGAGGAATACATGAACTCCCGGCCCATGGCACGCTCCGGCAGCACGCCCGGGCTTGGAAACGCCTCCAAAGCGTTCAGATAAGACGCCAAACCCGGCACCTCCCCGTCGAGCAGATACCTGTGGGGCAACTCACCCGGACTGAAAGCCTGTACGGCTTCCGCCGCCAAACTCGCGGTAGCGGTACTGGCCAGCAAAGCGCTGGCCTGGCAGTCGCGCAAGATGTAGGCGATCTCCTCGCCTTTCAGGTGAGTACTGAGCGGAACGTAGTAAAGCCCCGCGCGGCGCGCACCCCACCATATCTCGAAAGTGCGCAGGTGATTCTCCAGCAGCAAGCCCACGGTGGCACCGGATTGAAGGCCCAGTGAAAGAAGCCATTGCGCTGCCCGGTTGGCGCGTTCATCCAATTCACGGTAAGTCAGCGAGCCGCTTCCGTCGGCCATATGCACGGCTACCTTGTCAGGTTGCGTAAGAGCCCAATCGTGCAGTGCCGGCATTACTTGGCTCCCACCCTATCCACCAACTCCAACACTCTGCGCGCTTGCTTGAGGTGGGGCATATCGAGCATCTTGCCCTCCAGGCCCACCGTGCCTAAGCCAGGGTTGGCTTCAAAAACTTCAACGACCCTGCGCGACCAGGCAACTTCCTGCGGCCCTGGCGTGAAGGCTTCGTTGATGACATTGACTTGGCCCGGGTGAATGGCAATTTTCCCGGTGTAGCCCGACTGACGAGAAAGCTTGGCTTCCGCCAGCAGGCCCTCGTTGTCACGGTAGTCCGCCCAGATGGTGTCTACTGGCTGGACATTGGCCGCAGCAGCGCCCGACAGGCAAAGCGCCTTGGCCATGGCATACACCGTATCGTATTCACCCGTCGGACGACGATTGGCGCTGGCGCCCAACGCAGCGGCAATATCTTCCGCCCCCCAGGTCAAGCCATGCAGTCGATCGCTGCAGCCCGCGTAGCCTCCCAGGGCAAAAAGAGACTGAGGCGTTTCAGTAGCCACGGGCATGATGCGGATGAGGCCAGAGGCCAAGCCCTCACGCACCTCCAGTGCGTCAAGGCAATGACCGAGGTGGACGATATCCAACGGTCCATTGACCTTGGGAAGCAAGATGCCGTCCGGCGCACCCGCCACGACCGCCGCCAGATCCAGCATGGCAGCAGGTGTTGTCAGCGGATTGATCCTGACCCAGAGTTTCTGGCGGGAGCGTTCTGGCCTGGACTTCAGATACTCAAGCACCATACCGCGCGCCACAGCCGTGCGAGAAGGCGCGACCGCATCTTCCAGGTCCAGAATCAAGGCGTCCGCTTTCGACTCGATACCCTTTTCCAGCTTGCGTTCGCTGTCACCGGGAACAAATAAAAGCGACCTGAGAGGTGTATTCAAAGCGCCCGTCATGCCTGCACCTTGGCAAGCCTGTACATCAGCGCGCTGCGCTTGCAAGAGGCCACCAGCTTGTCGTGCTGGTTGAACGCCGTGTGCTCAAGCACCACGATGCCATTGTCCGGGCGCGAACGGCTTTCTCGCTTTTCCAGGACCTTGGTCTGCACCCGGAGCGTGTCACCAGCGAAAACGGGATTTGGAAACCTGACTTCATCCCAGCCCAGATTGCCTACGGTGGTGCCCAGGGTCGTGTCACCCACCGATATCCCGACCATCAGCCCCAACGTAAATGCGCTGTTCATCAGGGGTTTGCCGAATTCCGTGGTCTTGGCGTATTCGGCATCGATATGGATCGCAGCCGGGTTGTGCGTCATGCAACTGAACATCACATTGTCTGTTTCAGTCACCGTCCTTCGTATGTCGTGAACCCAGACATGCCCGACCTCAAACTGCTCGAAATACAAACCAGCCATATCCAACCTATCTCATATCGTTTACATGCATAACATATTCCATGAAATTCCCCGCCATGGCAAGAGCTCCTGGTACTTACCCTATATGGAGTTTCATTCATCACAATTGTGATATGGTTGCATACTATAAATATGACATGAAAGATCTCTGACCGTGTCTACGATCAAGGCCTATGGCATCACAGCCTTCGGTGGCTACATACCTCGCTGGAGACTGGATCGCAACGCCATCGCAGCGGCCCATCAATGGATGGCTCCAGCACTGAAGGGGCTCGCCAAGGGACATCGCGCCTTTTGCGGGTGGGACGAAGACAGCATCACGATGGGTGTTGAAGCCGCCCGTGACGCACTGAACGAACAAGCGCGCAACCGCATTGCGCGGCTGGTGTTTGCGTCCACTACGCACACCTTCGCCGACCTTCAGAATGCGACGATCGTTGGCAATGCGCTGGGACTTCCCGACAGCATCCGAACGCTGGATGTAGGACATTCCCAGCGCGCGGGCACCAGCGCTCTGCTCTCGGCCCTGTCGGACACGTCCTCCGGACCTGCCTTGGTCGTGGCCAGCGATAAGCCACGTGGCAAACCTGCCAGCGCCCAGGAAATGAACAATGGTGCAGGTGCCGCCGCGTTCACCCTGGGCAGCGATAACGTGGTGGCGCAGTTGCTCGGGAGCGCCAGCCAAAGCGCGCTGTTCGTGGACCACTTCCGGGCAGCGGACTCTCCCTACGACTACTTCTGGGAAGAGCGCTGGATTCGCGATGAAGGCTACTTGAAGCTGGTGCCGCCTGTGATTGCGTCAGCGCTTTCAGATGCGGGTGTGGCAGCCAAGGACGTTCACCACTTCATCCTGGCTTCGAGCTTCAAGGGAGTTGCCACAGCGGTGGCTCGCAGCGCAGGCATACCCGCCCAGGCAGAAGCAGATGCGCTGACAGCCCAGTGCGGATTCACCGGTGCCGCTCATGGGCTGCTCATGCTGGCTCATGTGCTGGAACGCGCACAGCCTGGAGAACACATTCTGCTGGTGGGCTTCGGCCAGGGTTGTGACGCGCTGGTTCTGCGCGTCACAGATGCCATCGCCGAGGCCAAGCCCCGCCGAGGCGTCAGCGCAGCCTTGGCAGATAAGCTGGAGACCGACGCCTACCTGCGCCTTCTAGCCAACGACGGTGCAATTGATCTCGATTGGGGCATGCGCGCCGAGCGGCCAGTCAAGACCGCGCTCACCGAACAGTACCGCTCCAACGAGCAAATCTCGCACTTCCAGGCCGGTAAGTGCCGCGCTTGCAGCACCATCCAGTTTCCCCAGTTGCCGTTTTGCGTCAACCCCGCCTGCAATGCGCCTTCCACTCAGTTTGATCAGGTGGCATTAGCCGACGCCAAGGCGAGCGTGATGACCTTCACCGCCGACTGGCTCTCCTACCACCCTGCCCCTCCCTTGTACGTGGGGTTTGTGCAGTTCGACAACGCAGCGCGGCTGATGATGGAAATCGTGGATGTTGGACCTGCTGGCCTTGAGGTAGGCACTCCATTGAACATGGTGTTTCGCATCAAGGACATCGACAGGCTGCGCAACTATCCGCGTTACTTCTGGAAAGCCACACCGGCCTGAGAAGGTGAGAACGAATCCCACATGCCCGCCTTGACCGCCAAAAACCACCCGCTCCGCGTAAAAAATGCTCGACGTAGCACGAGCTACGCCTGCGCTTTTCGCCTTGACCGGGCGATTTTTGACGGCCCTTTCGAGCACGCCGGATTCATTCACACCTTCTGATGCCGGGCATTCGGCGAGCACTCACTGGAAAATCATCATGGCTACAGGGATCAAGGACAAGGTTGCCATTCTTGGCATGGGATGCTCACGCTTCGGCGAGCGCTGGGACGCCGGCACCGCAGACCTGCTGGCAGAGGCCTTCACGGAGGCCATGGCCGACGCGGGGATCGAGCGCCGCCAGATTGAAGCCGCGTGGTTTGGCTCCTGCATGGACTCGGTCAACGTCGGCAACTCGGCCATTCCCGCCTCCATGGCGCTGCGCCTGGACGGTATTCCCGTCAGCCGCGTGGAAAACATGTGCGCCACGGGCACCGAAGCACTTCGCAGTGCAGCTTATGCGGTGGCGTCCGGCGCGGTAGATATTGCTCTGGCCATCGGTGCGGAAAAGCTCAAGGACACTGGTTACGGAGGCCTGCCCTCCCCCTTCAAAGGCACGTTGAACGACCTTTGGCTCAACCTGGGATCGGCCCCTGCCGGATTTGCGCAACTGGCCGCCGGGTACCGCAACAAGCACGGCATCACACCTGAGCGCCTCAAGCAGGCGCTTGCCCATGTATCGTGGAAAAGCCACGAGAACGGTGCACTGAGTCCCAAGGCCCACCTGCGCAAGAGAGTCACCATGGAGCAGATTCTGAACGCGCCCATGATTGCTGAACCGCTCGGCTTGTTTGATTGCTGCGGCGTCAGCGACGGGGCCGCCGCAGCCATTGTGACTACCCCAGAAATAGCGCGTGCTCTGGGTAAGAAAGATATCGTGTCCATCAAAGCCATCCAGCTGGCCATCGGCTCAGGGGTGGAATCCTCAACCGACCAATGGGATGGCGCCAGCGTGCGCACCACACGGCTGGCCGCCCAAAAGGCCTATGCCGAAGCTGGAATAAACGATCCGCGCAGCCAACTGGATCTGATCGAGGTCCATGACTGTTTCTCGGTCACCGAATTGGTCACGATGGAAGACCTCTTTATTTCGCCCGAAGGTCAGGCGGTGGATGACATTCTGGATGGCTTCTACGACCGCACGGGCGGTGGAGTCCCCTGCCAGGTGGACGGAGGCCTCAAATGCTTTGGCCACCCCATTGCAGCTTCCGGCCTGCGAATGGCTTATGAGGTTTACACCCAGCTGCTCGGGCGCGCCGGTGAACGACAACTTTCTTCGCCTTCGTTGGGGTTGACGCACAACCTTGGGGGCGTTCCTTTCCAAGGCATTGCAGCCATTTCGATTCTCGGCCTGCATGCCTGATTCCCTACATTGAATAAACAAGGAGCCAACATGAAACTTTGCGAAGGCCGAATTGCCATCGTGACGGGCGCGGGCCGAGGGCTGGGGAAAGCCCATGCGTTGATGCTCGCCAAACACGGTGCCAAGGTCGTGGTCAATGACCTGGGATCCAGCGCAGATGGCATTGGCCAGGACACCACACCTGCGGAAGCAGTGGTCGCAGAAATTCGCGCAGCTGGCGGTGAAGCCGTGGCCGATGCCTCCAACGTCGCAAACTGGGAAGGCGCCAAGTCGTTGATCGATACCGCGGTCAGCCACTTTGGTGGCTTGGACATCCTGGTCAACAACGCCGGCATCCTGCGCGACCGCATGCTCATCAACATGACCGAGCAGGAGTGGGATTCCGTCACCACCGTGCACCTCAAGGGAACGTTCGCACCCACACACCACGCCGCCAACTACTGGCGCCAGCAGACCAAAGACGGCAAGAAGGTGGATGCACGCGTCATCAACACCAGTTCGCACTCCGGACTGTTTTGCAATATAGGACAGGCCAACTATGCCGCAGCCAAAGCAGGCATTGCGTCCTTCTCCCTGGTGGCAGCGCGAGAGCTGCAACGGTATGGTGTCACCGTCAACGCCATTGCGCCGCGCGCCACCACGCGCATGACAGAAGGCCTGGGCCAATGGACCCCCGAACAGCTCGAGCGCAGAGACCCCGAATGGATTGCCGCACTGGTCACCTGGCTGGCCAGCAGCCAGTCAAGCGCTGTCAGTGGCCGCGTATTCGAAGCTTGGGGCTTCGGCTATTCGGTGGCCGAAAGCTGGCAGCATGGACCGCTTACTGAGGCCAGCAAGAACCCTGAAACTCTAGGGCCAGAGATCACCCGCATCGTGGGCGAAGCGCGCAAGAACGCCGGCATAGACCGGGACACCTGGATGGACATCTGAGATACCAACCAGGGTTTCGATAAATTGCAAATCCTTAAAGCCTGAAACGCCAGCATGCTCGATAAAACCGTTCACACCCTGGCCGAAGCCGTCAGAGAAATTCCGGATGGTGCCACCGTGCTTGTCGGCGGCTTCGGTGGTTCGGGCGCCCCGATTGCCTTGCTTGAAGCGCTGCTGGAACAGGGCGCCAAGGACCTTGTGGTCGTCAGCAACAACGCCGGCAGTGGCACCGAGGGCCTCAATGCCTTGATCGGCGCTGGGCGAGTACGCAAACTGATCTGCTCCTACCCCAAGTCGGCGGACAAAAGCCAACCACTCGCCGCTGCTTTTGAGCAGCTGTACAGAGCCGGGAAAGTCGAGTTGGAATGTATTCCGCAAGGCACCATGGTCGAGCGCATGCGGGCGGCCGGAGCAGGCCTTGGCCCCTTCTTTTCGCCTACGGGCTACGGCACACTGTTGGCAGAAGGAAAAGAAAGCCGCGTGATCGACGGCATAGGCTATGTGCTGGAGCAACCCATACGCGCTGACTACGCTTTGGTCAAAGCAGACCTTGGAGATCGCTGGGGCAATCTCACCTACCGCTTGGCTGGCCGAAACTTTGCACCGGTCATGTGCACCGCAGCGCGGCACGCCATAGCGCAGGTTCGGGAAATCGTGCCCCTGGGTTCGATCCCGCCCGAGCAGGTCATGACGCCCGCGATCTTTGTTCAGAAAGTGGTCTGCCATGCCAGCTGACAACACCCAACTGCCTCGCCTTGGTCGTGAAGCCATCGCCAAACTCGTGGCCAACGATATTCCCGACGGCGCTTTCGTGAACCTCGGGATCGGCTTACCGGTTCTGGTTGCCAAGCACCTTCCCAAGGACCGCGAGATCATCCTGCACAGTGAGAATGGCATCCTGGGGATGGGCCCTCTGGATCCTTCCCAGGCCGCCGACCCTGACCTCATCAACGCAGGCAAGCAGCCCATCAGCCTGCTGACAGGCTCTTCCATCTCTGACAGCGTCTTGTCGTTCACCATGATGCGCGGCGGGCACCTGGATCTGAGCGTACTGGGTGGGCTGGAAGTATCTGCCAGCGGTGACTTGGCCAACTGGCATACGGGGGCTCCGGATGCCATACCCGGCGTGGGCGGTGCGATGGATCTGGCGATAGGTGCCAAGCGCGCCTTTGTCATGATGGAGCACCAGACTCGCGATGGGCGCCCCAAAGTAGTTGAGAGCTGCACGTTGCCGCTCACTGGCGCGGGCGTTGTGGATCGCATTTATACCGACTTGGCGATCATTGATGTTGAAACTGACGGGCTTTGGGTTCGTGCCATGGTGGAGGGATTGAGCCTGGCGCAGTTGCAGGAGAGGACGGGGGCGGCATTGAAATGTGATCCCGAATGCCGAACGCTTTATTTGGGTGAGGTCTAGGAGCACGGTCAAAGTCTGCTGAGTGACCCTTTCTTACTCACTCTCCTGCGTGCGGGAGAGGGCGGGGCGGGGCCGGCCAACCGGTGAGGGCACACGGCGGTTGATGATCGCTAATGTTACTAATTGCCTTCTGCGCTTGCACAGAGGTCGGAGGCCGGGGAGTGCGCCCGGCAGCGCACCTACTTCTTCTTTGCTCCGCCAAAGAAAAGTAGGCAAAAGAAAGGCGGCCCCACTGTCCGTGACCCTTCGCTGCGCTACGGGCAACCTGCGCTGCTCGTACGAGGGGTGGTGTCGCAGAAACTCCCTGCGTTCACTTCGCTCACTTCGGTCAAACAACTGCGACAAGCTAGATCACGAAGCAGTGGCATCTTGCAGTGCCACTGCCCACCCCACGCCCTGCGCTGCTCGGCACGGCCAGAGGGGTGGGACGCCTACTCGGGCCATTGCTTCGCTCGGCCCTCGAATAGTTAGTCGCTAGCGCGAGGGTCTTGTCGCCTGTCCCGCTCGGGGGAGAGGGAATTAAACCGCCGAAATTTCAATCGGCCAGCTGACGCCGCAGCTCACGTCGAAGCAATTTCCCCTGCGGACTGTACGGCAGCGCATCCATGATGCGAATGTCCCTGGGGCGCTTGATTCGGCCCAGTCGTTGAAGCGCAAAACTGCCAATGGCTTCCGTCAAAGCGATGGGGTCCATGCCCGACGTGCGGGGCACCACAAACGCCACAGGTCGCTCACCATATTCGTGGTCCGGCGCGCCAACCACCGCCACCTCCGCGATATCCGGCATTTCAAGCAGCGCAGCCTCCAGCTCCTGCGGATAAATATTCACCCCTCCGGAGATGATCATGTCGTCCAGGCGATCGGTCAGAAACAAATAGCCCTGTGCATCCGCATAGCCCAGGTCTCCAAACGTTTGCCATCCCTGATGACTGGTGCGCAGAGCTGTCTTCTCTGGGGCGCCGTAGTAGGCAAAGGGTGCAATACCGGAGAAAAATACACGACCGATTTCTCCTGCGAGCAGCTCTTGCTCGTCTTCCCCCAGAATGTGCAACTGCCCCTTTCTAACCCGCCCGACCGAGCCTGGCCGCTCCAGCCATTCGGCTGAGGTGATGGCCGTCAAACCCACGCCTTCGCTGCCTGAGTAGTACTCTTCAAATACAGGACCCCACCATTCAATCATGGCGTGCTTCACTGGCACCGGACAGGGCGCCGCAGAATGCAGAGCAAGTCTATGGTGCGGCGTCTTGAACCGCGCTCTCTCGCTGGCATCCAGGTCAAGCAAACGCCGAAACATGGTTGGAACCCATTGAGAGTGCGTGATCTTTTCTTTCTCCAGAAGCTCAAGCGCCAGGCGAGCTTCGAATTTCGGCATCACGAAAACAGAGCCCCCCGCGGCGAGAAACGCCAGGCCAAACCTGAGCGGCGCCGCATGGTAGAGCGGCGCTGTTGACAGGTAGCGGGAGTTCTCTGACACCTCAAACATGGCGATCAAGTCCTGCGCAAACGGTGGACATGCCGTCACGACGGGCGACAACGCGCGCCACACACCCTTGGGCCGCCCTGTCGTGCCGGACGTATACATCATGAGCGAGCCGGAAGATTCGTCTGCAATCGGGGTGGCCGGCAGGCTCTCCAGCACCAGGCTCAACGATAGAAATCCGGGAATGTCTCCCCCCAGCGCCAGCCAGGTGCTGCCGTCGCCAGCCAGTGAAGGCAAGCCTTCTAGACCCTCGCCCAAGCTGGCATCCGCGATGACCACTTTGGCCCCACAGTCACGCACGATGTAGGCAGCGTCTTCCAGCGAGGCCGTGGAAGGCACAGGCGTGATATAGGCCCCCGCTCGGTAAGCTCCCCACACCACCGCGAACACATGAGCAGTGTTGCCCATCAACGCCGCCACGTGATCACCGCGCTCTACGCCGTGCGCGCGCAGCACATGGGCCACGCGGTTAGCCACCGCTTCAAGCTCACCATAGGTGGTGTCCACATTGCCCACTCGTACGGCAAGGCGGTCAGGGTCTTCAAGCGCCCAACGGCGCAAGTCAAATGTCATGCTTGATCATCCTCATTTCAGGAATGCACAATGCCGTCCGCGCGCAGGCGACCGATCTCGGTGCTGGAGTAACCTGCAAGATGAAGTAATTCATCTGTGGTGCCTGAATCACGCAGCGGTGCAGAAGGCATGCGGCGCTCCGCCGACCCAAAACGCGGAACAGGTCCCGGCACCCATGCGCCACCTGCGTCCATGAAAGTCTCCCGCGCCTGATTGTGCGGATGTGAAGGCGCCTCAGACATTGAAAGCACGGGCGCCACGCAGGCGTCACTGCCTTCAAACAAGTTGCACCACTCATCTCGTGGCCGGGAGAGAAATACCTGTTCCAGGCGTTCGCGAAGAGTCGGCCACAGCGCTGGCTCCGCACGCCGTGCAAACATGGGATCGTCGGCCAATTCCAACCTCGCAAGAAAGCTGGCGTAAAACTGTGGCTCCAGCGGTCCGACTGCGACAAACTTGCCGTCCGCACACGGGTAGACCCCGTAGTGAGGCGCAGCGCCGTCCAATACATTGGCGCCGCGTTCGTCTCGCCAAGTGCCGGCTGCCAGCTTGGCATAAAACGGTGCCATCAATAGCGCAGCGCCATCGCTCATGGCCGCATCCACCACCTGACCACTGCCAGTGCGCATGGCAGAGACCAACGCACTGGTCACCCCAAAGGCGAGCAGGGTGCCGCCTCCCCCAAAATCTCCCACCAGATTCAGCGGCAAGATGGGTCTGTCGGGCAGGCCTATAGCGTGCAGCGCTCCCGACAACGCGATGTAGTTGATGTCATGACCCGCCTCCTGCGACAGCGGGCCCGTCTGCCCCCAGCCGGTCATGCGGCCATAGACCAGGCTTGGTTTGCGAGCCAGACACGGTTCCGGCCCCAAGCCCAGCCGCTCCATCACGCCCGGTCGAAAGCCTTCTACCAAAGCATCAGCTTGGTCCAGCAATCTGAGCACCACCTCCGTGCCCTGCGGACTCTTCAAATCCAGCGCAATGCAACGCCGTCCCCGCAGCATGGGGTCCTGAGCGGGGTTGACCGCACCTACAGGAGACGTTGAGCCCGAACTTCGCTCGATGCGAATGACCTCCATGCCCGCGTCTGCGAGCAAGGTCACTGCAAAAGGAGCTGGGCCGATACCGGCCATTTCGATGACTTTCAGCCCGGCGAGGGGGCCCTTTTGATATGCCATAGAGGACATTATGAATCCTCAATACCATATGGTACAGTACTTTTTTCACTGCTATAAAAACAGGAGACCACGCATGAAGGCGCTGCTATGTGAAGGGTGGAACGGGTATCGCGGTCTGGTGTATGGCGATACCCCGGAGCCGGCTCTGGCCCCAGGTTGCGTCCGCATTGCAGTGGCCTATTCCACGGTGAGTTTCGGCCAACTATTGGTCGTCGCAGGAACGTATCAACGCAAGCCCCCACTGCCCTTTGTTCCGGGAACAGAGATATCGGGTTTCATCCTGGAGGTCGCCTCTGACGTCACGGGCTTCCAAGCGGGTGACCGCGTGGCCGCCAGTCTGGACTGGGGCGGCTATGGCGAACAAGCCATCGCTACCGCGGAGACCGTGTGGCATGTCCCCGACGGCCTCTCGCTCAAGGAAGCTGCCATCATTCCACTGACCTATGGTACGGCGTATGCAGCGCTCCACTGGCGCGGCCATCTGGCTGCTGGACAAACGCTTTTGGTTCTCGGCGCTGCAGGCGGTGTGGGCCTGCCCACTGTCGAGTTGGGAAAGCTGGCGGGCGCCCGCGTCATTGCCGTGGGAAGCAGTCAGGAACGATTACGCCTGGCGCAGGCGCACGGCGCTGATGAACTCTTGCTACACACGGAACCGGGGTTGAGCCGACGCGTGAAGGCGCTCACTTCTGGGCGAGGCGCGGATCTTGTGTTTGACCCCGTGGGCGGTGATCTTTTTTCAGAGACGCTTAGCTGCACCGCAACCATGGGGCGCATTCTCGTCATCGGCTTTGCGAGCGGCACCATTCCGCAAATTCCAGCCAATATCTTGCTGGTGAAGAACATCGATGTCATTGGCTTTAACTTCGGAACTTATCTGGGCTGGTCTCCCGTCGATGAGCGCAAGCTCCATGCGCCTGCGCTACGGATCATGATGGAGACTCTCTTTGGGCTGGCTTTGCGGGGTCAGATCAAACCCACTTCGTCTGACTGCTTTGAGTTGGCTGACTTTGTTTCTGCGTTTGAGGCGGTGGAGGGGCGGAGGTCGTTTGGGAGGGTTTTGATTCAGGTGAATGGGGAATGAATTTGGAGGTTGGCCGGTAGAAGGTGCGTCTTCTCTTACTCCCTCTGAGCGGGAGCGGCCGCACAGTTGCGGCGCGAGGGTCTGTAACTCCCTCTCCCTCTGGGAGAGGGTGGCGCGGGGCCGGTCAACCGGTGAGGGCAAGCAGCGGTTGATTGATCGCTGCGGTTGCTAATTACCTCCCGCTCTTCTCTTGAGGTCGGAGGCCGGGATGTGCGCCCGGCGGCGCACCTACTCTTTTTGCTCCGCCAAAAACAGTAGGCCCAAAAAGGCGGCCCCAAGTCCGTGTCCCTCCGCTGCGCTACGGGCAACCTCCGGTGCTCGGTCCAGGGGCGGTGCGGCAGAACTCTCTACGTTCAAACAGCTGCCGCAAGCTAGATCACGAAGCAAGAGCATCTTGCAGTGCTCTTGCCCGCCCCCGGATGGCCGGCCCCTGGCCCTGCGCTCCTCGGCACGGCCAAAGGGGTGGGATACCCACTCGGGCCATTGCTTCGCTCGGCCCTCCCGAACACAGACAGTGCGGACTTGGTTTTCAGCGCCGGTCACGCCCGTAGCGCTACGCGACTCAAAAGACGTTTAAAAGGACGCTCCCACGAGCCTCCTACTCACTCAAGACTCAACCCCGGCAGCGCCGCAAAAATCTTGGTCCAGCGCGCCAACTCATCGTTCAGTGCAGCAGTGGACGATGCAGTATCCATGCCGGTCGCATCGGCGCCAAACACGGCGAATCTGGCCGCGAACTCTGGCGACTTCACGATCTTGACGGTTTCAGCAGAGAGCCTGTCCACGATGGCTTTGGGTGTTCCACCGGGCGCGAACAGTCCCCACCATGGCGAGAACGGTTCCATGCCCGCAATGCCCTGTTCAGCAAACGTCGGCACATCTGGCAATGAAGCGGAACGCTTGCTGCCTGTGACGGCCAGTGGGCGCAACTTGCCATCTTTGACAAAGGGGGCTGGTACACCGATGTCTGCGATGGCGAACTGGATCTGTCCGCCTACCAAGGCGGTGATCTGAGGAGACACGCCTGCGTAAGGCACATGAATGAGCTTGATGCCTACCTGCTTGCTGAGATATTCACCCAACAGGTGGGCGCTGGAGCCGTTGCCGTAGGAGCCATAACTCAGCTCGCCCGGCTTGGCCTTGGCGGCGTCCAGCAGTTCCTTGACTGACTTCACAGGCACCGCCGAGTTGGCGTAAAGCACAAGGGGGGTCACCCCCACATGCGACACGGCGATCAAATCCTTGCGAACGTCATACGGCAGGTTCTTGCGCGTGAACGGCGCCATCACGATAGGCGTGCTGGTGGTAAACAGCAGTGAGTAGCCGTCTGGTTCTGCCTTGGCGACCTGAGCGGTTCCCAGCGTTTGCGCTGCACCCGCCTTGTTTTCAACCACCACGGGCTGGCCCAAGGCCCGCGTCAGGCCTTCTGCCACCAACCGGGCCACCACATCACTAGGACCGCCCGCGCTGGCAGGAACGATCAGTTTGATGGGTTTGCTGGGGTAGGTTGCCTGAGCATAGGCGGGTGCTGCGGCGCCGAGCGCCATGGCTAGAAGCAAGAGAGTACGACGGTTCATTCATGTCTCCTATCGATATTAGTTATCTACCATATAGTAAGTACGCAATACCATATCGTCAATGGCAGTTTCCCCAATAGCACTCCCCTGAACTCAGCTGTGAGCAGCCCTATCGCGGCAGACAGCTGCTGCTCAGTACGATTTCGGCAGATTCAGCACTTTCTCGGCGATGAAAGACAAAATCAACTGAGGTGAAATCGGTGCGATGCGCGTGAGCATGGCTTCGCGCATATAGCGCTCCACGTGGTATTCCTTGGCATAGCCAAACCCTCCATGCGTCAGCACTGCGGTCTCGCAGGCTCTAAAGCCCGCTTCGGCGCAAAAGTACTTCGCGGCATTGGCTTCCGCTCCGCAGGATCGGCCTTGGTCATAGAGCCAGGCCGCGCGCTGATAGAGCAAGGTGCCGGCTTCGAGGTCTACCCAGCGGTCTGCAAGCGGGTGCTGAATCCCCTGGTTCTTACCGATGGGCCGGTCAAACACGATTCGCTCACCCGCATAGGTGGCCGCTCTCTGAAGAGCCACACGTCCCAGGCCAGTCGCTTCCGAAGCAAGGAGCACACGCTCCGGGTTGAGGCCGTGCAAGATGTATTCGAATCCCCTGCCCTCTTCGCCGATACGGTCTTCCCTGGGGATTTCCAGGCCGTCAATGAACAGCTGATTCGAATCCACCGCCTTGCGTCCGTGCTTCTCGATCTCGCGCACTTCAATCTTGCTTCTATCCAAGTCGGTATAGAACAGACTCAAGCCCTTGGAAGGCGAACTCACTTCCTCGATCGGTGTCGTTCTTGCCAGCAACAAGATCTTGTGAGCAACTTGAGCCGTGGAGATCCATACTTTCTGCCCATTCACCACATAGCGGTCGCCCTTGCGCACCGCCATGGTCTTGAGCTTGAGCGTGTTCAATCCGGTATTCGGTTCGGTCACGCCAAAGCAGGCCTTGTTGGTACCGTTGATGATGGGAGGCAGCCAACGGCGTTTCTGCTCATCGCTTCCATGCACCACCACGGGATGCAGGCCGAACACATTCATATGAATGGCTGAAGCCCCAGAAAGCCCGGCGCCTGTGGCGGACACGGTCTCCATCATGTGCGCGGCTTCAGCAATTCCCAATCCGGCGCCGCCGTATTCCTGCGGCATGGCAATGCCCAGCCAACCGGCACCCGCCATGGCGCCATAAAAGTCCTCAGGAAAACCGCCTTCGCGGTCTTTCTTCAGCCAATACTCATCATCGAATGGGGCACAGACCTCCTGCACAGCAGAGCGGATGGCTTGCTGGTCATCTGTCAAATCGAAATTCATCTAGTTCACTCCAAAATTTCAGCGCGCCCGTTGTTCAGCACCACCACGTCGCGCTCCACGGCGCGCGCACGAAAGCTGACCACGGGTCCGTCTAACCAATACTCGGTTGCAATGGTCTCGCCGGGATAGACAGGCGACGAGAAGCGCAGGCGAAACGACTTGAGCTTGTCGGAGTCATCGCCGCAGACGGCCTGCACAATGGCCCGCGTGGCAACGCCCAGACTGCACAGCCCGTGCAAGATGGGCCGTTCGAATCCGGCCTTGCGCGCGATGACTGGATCGGCATGAATGGGGTTGTAATCGCCCGAGAGTCGATAGATCAGGGCGGCTTGAGGCAAAGTCTCCAGTACGCAGGTGCCATCAGGAGCGCGTTCGGGTACGGCGTGAGGCGTTGGCGCCGCGCTCGTGGTGCCGCCGCATCCGCCGTCTCCACGCAGGAAATAGGTTGAAGTCACCGTCCCGACGGGGTCGTCATTGCCCACTTCATGCAAGGTCTTTTGCATAAGTATCAAGGCGCCTTTGCCCTCGCCCTTGTCCACCACATCCGTGACCTTGAAGGTACCGACATATGTCTTGCCAGCCTCCAGGGGCCTATGCATTTCGAAGGCCTGCTCCCCGTGCAGCAGCTTTACCCAGTCGATCTCCAACTCAGGCGCCTGAACCCAACCACCCGGATGGGCGATGACATTGACGAAGGAAGGAAACACCTTCAGTGCCTTCTCGTAGAGGAACTGCAGATCACCGGGATGCTCCGGCCTGGCTCCCAAGCCAATGCCCGCAGCGTAGAGCATGCAATCGCGCGGCTGCAGTACGTGTTCGATCGGCTTGAACTGATGCGCAAGGACTTTTTGCAGGTTCATACCGGATCCCAGCTGAACACGTCGCGCGAGCGATCAAGCGGAAAAAATGACGCACGCATCATGGGCAGGGCGCGCTCCAGGCAGCTGTCAACCGTCCAGCCCGCGTCACCCGCGTGAGCGGTGCGAATGGGCCGAGGCTGCGAGAACAAGTAGATTTCGTTGTTGCGAACCCCAAAGATCTGACCTGTGACGTCTTGCGCTGCATCAGCCAACAGAGCGCAGGTGAACGGTGCAATCTTGGCAGCTTCCATGCGGGAATTCACCCGCATGCGCTCCTGTCCCTCGGGCGTATCGGTGGGGATGGTATTGACCATGCGCGTGAAGGCGAATGGCGCAATGCAGTTGGAGCGCACTTTGAAGCGCTCCATGTCCAGCGCAATCGCTTTTGACAGGCCTACGACACCCATCTTGGCAGACATGTAGTTGGCTTGGGCATTGTTGCCAATGAGTGCCGAGGTGGATGTCATGTGGACATAAGCACCACTTTCCTGCCCCTTGAAATGTGGAGCCGCTGCACGAGACATATTGAAGCTGCCCTTCAGATGCACGCGGATCACGGCATCGAAATCTTCTTCCGGCATCTTGTGGAACATGATGTCGCGCAGGTTTCCGGCGTTGTTCACCACCGCGTCAATCTGACCATAGACATCCAGCGCCTGAGAAATGATGGCTTGCGCAGATTTCCATTCGGCCACGCTGTCTGTATTGGCGCACGCAATGCCGCCCTCCGCCTCAATCTCCTGAACGGTCTGCTGCGCCGGTCCAGCGCCCCCGCCACTGCCATCGATGTTGACGCCAAGATCGTTGACCACGACCTTGGCCCCCTGGCGGGCTGCCTCCAATGCAATGGATTTGCCTACCCCAGCGCCCGCGCCGGTAACCACTACGACCTTGCCTTCCAACCACTTCATGATCTGTCCCCAAGTTGTTCGATACGAATGTGAAACCCTACCTGCCCGTCTCCAGACGGATAAGGCGCTTACCAATGTTGGCGCCGGAGTACAGCTCGGCAATCGAGCCCGGCGCGCGCTCCATGCCGTCTACGATTTCTTCGCGATAACGCAGCTGGCCACTTCGCACCCAGGCGGCGAGCTGCCCCACCGCCTCTTCATAGCGATGCTCGTAATCCCACACGAGAAACCCTTGCATGCGGGCAGACTTGTTAAGCAAGTGGCGCTCGGGACGCGGGCCTGTCGGCCACGGATCCCAGCTCTGTACCGAGGCAGTGCCGCAGATCACAATGCGAGCGAACTTGTTGATATGGCGCAGCACCGCATCACTGATGGAGCCGCTGGTGTTGTCGTAGTAGACATCCACGCCACTTGGACAAGCTTCAGCCAGCCGCTGAGCGAAATTCGGATCTTTATAGTCAACCGCTGCGTCAAAGCCGAACTCATCGAGACAAAGCCGGACTTTGTCTGCGCCTCCAGCAATTCCAACGGTCCTGCAACCCGCCAGTTTGGCGAGTTGCCCCACTGCGGAACCTACTGCCCCGGCTGCGGTCGACACCACCACGGTTTCTCCGGCACGTGGCTGCCCGATCTCCCCCAAGGCGAAGTACGCCGTGACGCCATTGATGCCAAGAATGCCAAGTGACAAGGTCAGAGGCAGATCGCCTTCCAGCACTTTTCTTCTGACCGGATCTCCGTTGGTCACGCAGTAGTCCTGCCAGCCCAGCATACCCATGACCTTGTCGCCCACAGCGTAGCTCTCATGCCTGGAAGCCACCACCTCACCGGCAGCGAAGGCTCTCATGACTTCACCGATGCCTACTGCATCGGAGTAGTTCGCGGCGGCATTCACCCAGCCTCGCATGGCGGGCTCTACAGACAGATAGTCGTTCCTGACCAGAAATTCACCCGACGCCAGTTCCGGAATCTGGCTCTCAACGATTTCGAAATGATCCGCCTGTGGAACGCCGACTGGCCTGGACTTGAGAACCACTCGCCGGTTGACCCGTTGACCACTCATCTGACTTCTCCTGAAATGGGGGCTAAGAGAATCTTCGAAGACAGCTCTCTACCGTCCGCGCTTGAACAAGTCGCGCGAGATGATCTGCTTCATGACTTCCATCGCACCGCCCGCAATCTTGACGATCCGTGCATCCGCATAGGCGCGGCACACCGGGAACTCCCACATATACCCCCAGCCACCGTGGAGTTGGAGACACTCGTCGACCACGCGGCAATGCAGATCAGACAACTGCATCTTCGCAATGGCCGCAGTCACGGGATCCAGCTCGTGATTCAATTGCTGCTCGATGCATCTGTCCACGAATGCCCGTGCCACTACGGTGGCCGCATGCAATTCAGCCAGCTTGAATTGAGTGTTCTGGAAATCGGCAATCGTCTGACCAAAAGCCTTTCGGCTGGATGTGTACTCCACCGTCTGCTCGATCGTGACCTCGGCCACCACGCAGCTTCGCACGGCTTGCACCAGCCGCTCGTGGGCCAAGTTAGCAGTGAGGTACTTGAATCCGACATGCTCTTCACCGATCAGGTTCGATGCCGGCACTCGGACTTCGTCGAAGAACAGCTCCGAGGTATCTTGCGCGTGCAGCCCGAGCTTCTTGAGGTTGCGTCCGCGCTTGAATCCAGGCCTGTTCGTTTCGACCAGGAAGAGACTGATCGCCTCCCGCGGCCGTGCGGGGTCCGACTTGGTAACGAGCATCACCACGTCGCTGGTCTGCCCGTTCGAGATATAGGTCTTTTGCCCATTGATCACGTACTCATCACCCTCTCGGCGTGCAGAGGTGCGGATCCCCCTGACGTCGCTCCCCGCACCTGGCTCCGTGATCCCAAGGGACCCTATCACCTCACCGGACACCATGCCAGGCAACCACTTCTTCTTGAGTTCTTCGCTACCGAAGCGCTCAATATAAGTGGCCACCATGTCTGAGTGAATGTTGAACCCTGGGCCAGTGACTCCTGCGCGAGCCATCTCCTCGATCACCACGCAGTTGTAGAGAAAGTCTGAACCCGTCCCGCCATACTCTTCGCTGGTATTGCAGCAGAGCAGCCCTGCATCACCGGCCTTGCGCCAAACCTCGCGCGGCACCAAACCATCTTCCTCCCATTGTGCGTGGTGAGGTTTGAGCTCCGTCTCCACAAAGCGCCGCACAGAGTCGCGGAACATTTCGTGATCAGGTGTGAATAGTGGACGCTTGGACGGCATATATCTCCTTGTTGATGACCGTCAGTGGCGGGCGACACCGTCCAGTCAGGTTCTTGCTTTTTAGTTATGCTAGCGTACCATATTGAAGCGACACGAGCAACTTGGAGATAGGTCCTTATTAGAGACTATTTGGACTCCAATCCATTTTTATACTGTATGCTGGCAGATAGTAATTTTTGTGCCCAGCAAACTAAAGGGCCAAGCTGCATATGAATGACATGATCCCTAAAACAACCGTGGCATCCGCCAAAGTCACCAAGCGCGCGCACGCTAAAGTCGCAAAATCTCGCAGCACCAGTGCTCCCCGAATCCCCGATTCTGATAACTGGGATCAACGCCTCGGCTTCCTGATGCATGACGTGTCCCGGCTCAGGCGCACCGTGTTCGACGATTTTGTGAAGCCGCTCGGAGTCACGCGCTCTCAATGGTGGGTACTGGCCAACCTTTCCCGTCATGACGGCATGATCCAGAGCGATCTAGCCAATATTCTGGAGCTTGGTAAAGCCGCGTTGGGCGGGCTCATTGACCGCCTGGAAGCCTCAGGCCTGGTGGAGCGCCGCGCCGATGAGATCGACCGCAGAGCCAAACGTGTGTATCTGTCTTCCATGGGTACGCACCTCATTTCCGAGATGCGAGTCAAAAGCCACGAGCTGAGCGAGAGAATGCTGATGGGCCTGGACTTGCCCTCACGCAGGTTGCTGGCCGACATGCTGGCCCAAGTCAAACACAACCTCACCGTCATCCGGACGGAAATCGGACAATCTGAAGAAGATGAGGGTTGAAACGTCAGCGACAGCTGACGTTTCGCACAATCTCCTCAGGAAACAGAAGCCCCCGAAGATTTGACGATAGGCGCCCACTTGCGGATCTCAGCCTGCACGAAGGCCTGATACTCGGCTGGGCCCAAGGGGGCGGCTTCGGCCCCCAACTCGCGTACCGCCGCTACGATACCAGGGTCCTTGAGAGCAGAGACGACCTCACCCCCCATTCGCTCCAGAATGGCCTTTGGCGTACCGGTGGACGCGGAAAGCCCATACCAGGAGAAGATATCGAACTCGCCGATTCCGGCGGCCTCTTGAATGGTCGGCACATCTGGAAAGCTCGGCGAGCGCTTGGATTGAGTCATCGCCAGAAGCCGAAGCTTGCCTGCCTTGACGTGCTGGACATAGAGAGGGAGGTTATCCATGGAGAAAAGCACCTCTCCGGCAAGCAATGCCGTCACATTCGCAGCTGTTCCTTTGTACGGCACATGCTTGCCGTCGACGCCCACTTTCTGAACGAACAAATGGCCGCCCAAATGGGAAGAGGTACCCACCCCCGCTGATCCGAAGAACACTTTTTCAGGATTGGCCCTCATGTAGGCGATCAAGGCTCCGATGGACGAGATGCCTGAGTCCGCGCGCACCACCACTGCGTTGGTCAATGTGGATATTCTCGCAACCCCCGGCAAATCCTTGACTGGGTCGAAGGTCGGCTTGGCATACAACGCCAGTCCAATTGCATTGGTGGCCACGTTGCTTACATAGTAGGTATAGCCGTCCGGTGGCGCGGAAGAAGTAAGGCCCGCAGCCAGCATGCCTCCTGCACCCGGCTTGTTGTCAATATAGAGTGATTGCCCCAAGCGCTCTTTCAGACGTGCCTCCAGAGTGCGCACAAACATGTCGCTGCCCCCGCCCGCAGAGCCGCCTGAAATAATTCGCAACGGGCGGCTAGGCCATTGATCCTGCGCCAAGACACTGCTCGGTAGGGCACCAACCGCCAACGAGCCTGCAACAAACTTTCTTCTGGTGGTGTTCATCGTTGTCTCCTTAATATATTTACGTCGGCACGGCTTGTGCGCCCTCTATCACGTGGCAGGCTTCAACCCAGCCCCTTGAATCAGCTTGCCCCATTTCTCTTTTTCAGCCTGGCCAAACGCTTTGAGTTCATCCATGGATTTGCGTTGCGGCTCGATCCCAAGCTGCAACAGCTTCTCTTGAACGTCGGCACGAGCCATGGCCTTGTTGAGCGCTGCTGCCAGCACATTCAAGGCTTCTTGCGGTGTGCCTTTGGGTGCGTAGAAAACAGTCCATCCCACGAGCTCATACCCGGAGATGCCCTGCTCAGCCAGGGACTTCACGCCTGGCAAAAGCTTGCTAGACTGCGCGGAAGTGACTCCGAGCGCCTTGACCTGGTTGCTGGTGACCGCAGCGCGAAGTGAAGTGATCGTGTCGACCATGAACTCCACCTGATCCCCCAAGACACCTGTCAGAGCCTGGGCGCTTCCTTTGAAGTCAATCGGGAACATGGGCGCCTCGCCACGCGACTTGAAAAGCTCATATGCCAGGCGGCAAGTCGTGGTGGACACTGCAATGTTCAAGCCGTCTGGCTTGGCACGTGCAGCCTTCACAAGGTCCTGCATGGAATTGATGGCATTGGAGGGTTTGGTCACAAACACCAGGGGCAAAATGCCGACCATGGCGATGGGCTCGAAATCAGCCAGTCCGTCAAACCCGGTATTTGCATAGAGGTACGCGTTGGCCGCGTGCGTGGCGTTGGTGCCAATCATGATGTTGTACCCATCAGCGGGGGACCGCGCCGCTGCCTGAGTGCCCACATTGCCGCCCGCGCCTGGCCGGTTATCGACTATCACCGGCTGCTTGATCTCCTTGGACAACTCATCTCCGATATAGCGCGCGGCGATATCAGTGCCTTGTCCCACAGCGTAAGGAACGATCAACCGAATGGGTTTGTTCGGGTAGCCCTGCGCCATCGCCGTCGTGGCAGCCACCAGAGTCAGCCCCATCAGGGCACGCGGCAGGAAGCGCAGGATTTTCAACGGACGCATGGGATTCCTCAGATGCTGGATTGATCGGTATACTTGATCTTAGTATGCTAGCAAACCTTTCAGAATGCCTCATAGGGATTACCCCACGCTGGCGCGTTCTTGCGGTCTTCGGCATTCGATCACTGGACTTTCGGCGCTCCCACCAAGGCCCACGACACACTACTGAGACTTTCATAAACCATGACAATTACCCGTTCCGACTGAGCTCGGCCTGGCCTGAGCTTGTCGAAGGGTCGAAGCCTTGGGCAGCGCTTCGACAGGCTCAGCGTGAACGGTGGTAGGTTGATTGCCATGAGTTACGAAAACTCTCATCGCCGGAAACAACTCACTCACACTCCCCTGTATGACTGAAAAAACACCCTCACCTCTTGCCGGTCTGCGCGTACTCGACCTCTCCAAAGTGCTCGCAGGCCCGCTCTGCGCCCAATACCTCGGGGACATGGGAGCTGATGTCATCAAGATTGAGCCGCCACGCAGCGGAGATGAAACCCGGGGCTGGCCGCCTTTGCGCCAAGGGGGGGACACTCAGACTGGCGCCATATTTCTAAGTGCCAATCGAAACAAGCGTTCGTTGGCCGTCGACTTGGCCAGTGAGGAAGGCAAGGAAGTCGTGTACCGGCTCGCCCGCTGGGCCGATGTGGCCATCCTGAGCTTTGGACCTGGCGTTGCGGCCAAGCTCAAAATCGACCCTGCTACCTTGCGTGCGCTCAATTCCAGGCTCATCTGCTGCGACATATCCGGCTACGGCAGCCAAGGCTCCATGAACCAGGGCAAGGGCTATGACGTCATCCTCCAGGCCTTCAGCGGCATGCTTTCCATCACTGGCGAACCGGGCCGCCCTCCGGTACGTAGCCCGTTCTCCCCAGTCGATCAGGGCACAGGCCTGCACGCATTGGTGGGCATCCTCGCCGCCCTGCAGGCACGTGAACGCACGGGCGAAGGCTGCACCGTCGAAGCCTCCCTGTTCGACACCGCCACCGGATTTCTTGGCTATTTCCTGCAGAACTATTGGGAGCGCGGCACGGAGCCAGAGCGGCCCGGCTCAGGCCATGAATCCCTTTGCCCTTACCAAGTTTTTGAAACAGCAGACAAGCCTCTGATACTGGGCGTCGCGAACGATTCGCTCTGGCAGCGCTTTTGCGCCATCGCCGATCTTCAAGCCATCAAGGACGACTCCCGCTTTGCGACCAACGCCGCCCGCGTAGCGCACCGCGCGGAAACGCTGGCCTACGTTGAAAAAGCCATGAAGACCCGGGGCCGGGCTGATTGGCTGAAAGTATTGGATGAAGCCGGCATCCCATGCTCTCCGCTGCACACTCTGGGAGAGCTGTCATCGCACCCTCACACGCGGGAAAGCGGCATGGTGTTTGAGTATGAGCACCCTACCCTGGGTCAAATGAAGTCAGTTGCCCAACCTCTGCGATTCAATGGCTTGCGCACCGGCCTCCAACGCCCTGCTCCACAGCACGGAGAGCATACGCAGGAAGTTCTGCGCGAACTCGGCTTCAACAATCAGGAAATTGCCGCTTTGCAGGCAGCCGGCATTGCTGGTTCTGGAGCTCGCTGATTTATCAAGGCCTATCAGGCGGATGGTTCTATGGTTTCGGTCAAGAATAAAACCGTTCGCGTTGAGCGTGTCCTGCCCTGAGCTTCGATGACATCCTGCAAGCGAAAAGCGTCCTTCGAACAAAAAACACCGTTCGAACTGAGGTTCTATGGTTTGGGTCAAGTAGAAAGTAGCATTTGAACTACCTAAAACCGTTCGGGCTGAGCCTGTCGAAGCCTGTCCTGAGCGTGTCGAAGTGGCCTCGCGCAACGCTTCGACAGGCTCAGCGCGAACGGGTTGTTGTGAGTCCACTGCCGAAAAAGAAACGCTGTTCATTGAAGCCTGTCCAAGGATAGAACCTTTTCACAACGCTTCGCAAGCCTGTCCTGAGCCCTCTCGCCGAGACCGAGGTATCCCCTTGATCTTTCAATTCGCGGCCGCATGTTCATACGCTAGCCCTGGGGAGACTGCTCTTGGGGCCCATTGCCAGACGCAACCTGTTGACCACAATGAAAACCATAGACGAGATGCTGCACCTCGACTTGCTGACCTCAGATCAGCACGCTCAAATCGGCGCATGGATTGCGCAGGCCGGGTCGCCCGATGAAATTCTGAAGATGCCCGCGACCCTCTGGCAAGCCTTGGAGCGTGCCAGCGAAGTGATGGGCATCGACCAAGACCTCGCGCGCGACCCTCAATTTGATGAAGTCGATGCTTGATAGCTTTGACTTGCTTCGTATCGGTGCCAAGGGAAGGTGCCGAAGACATCCGATCTGCCTTAGCTCCCTCGAATCTCACGCTCGATTCTCCTCGCAGCTTGCGTACTGCGCCTGGTAATTTAGTTCAGGACTTATTCCACGGCTCACAATGAGAACCGTGACATCCTCGCACCACTGCAGCTCCAATCAGACGCTGGCAGCCAACTGACTGGTCAAAAGAACTCCCATGCACTGCATGTTTTCAAACTGACCCGTTTGCCGGCATCCGTCGCTTTCGCCCTCCCGCTTCTTCCCTTCATCCACGAATAGCCGGCCCCGCGCAGAGGCGGGGATCCAGCACTGTCGCAGAGCCCTCCTTGGTCTGCCTACCCGTGGGTCGGGCCATCCGGGACGAAAAAGAAAGGGGCGATTTCCATGTTCCGTCTTCTCCGTGGGTCTCTTCTAGCCCAGCATCACGTATACATAAATATGCTCGTTTACCCTATATTTGGCTAAATTTAGCTTGAATCTCATTCAAATATGACATCAAATCAGCATCAACGTATACGTGAATAGCTTCTGGCAGTTTGCGTAGCGTGCAGAGCATGAGCGATCGGGCTCGGTACAAAACGCACCTAAGGAGCGGAAGATGGGCAATGGAAAAATTCAACGGCTAGTGAGGCGCGCTGTAGCCCTCACTGCGGTCTCAGCCATCACTTGCAGCGCCTGGGCACAGCCCACCGAGAAGATCAAGGTGGGCCTGATGTTGCCGGCGAGCGGTACGTTTGCAGCATTGGGGGCGGCCATTGAGAACGGTTTTCGGATGTACGTCAGCGAGCAAGGCGGCAAGCTCGGCGGGCGGGAGATCGAATACTTCAAGGTCGACGACGAGTCTGATCCCTCCAAGGCCATTCACAACGTCAACCGCCTGATCAAACGTGACAATGTCGATGTGCTCGTGGGCACGGTGCATTCCGGCGTAGTCATGGCTATGGCTCGCGCAGCCAAGGAAAGCGGCACTATTCTCATCGTACCCAACGCTGGCGCCGATGCAGTTACCGGAGTGATGTGCGGCCCCACCATCTTCCGCTCATCTTTCAGCAATTGGCAGATCTCCTATCCAATGGGGGTTATCGCGGCCAAGCAGGAAGGCAAGAAAAATGCCATGACCATCAACTGGAAGTATGCGGCCGGTGAAGAAGCGTCAAGTGCCTTCAAGGAAGGATTTGAAAAGAACGGTGGCAAGGTCACCAGGCAACTCACGGTGCCGTTTCCAAACGTGGAATTTCAGGCATTCTTGACCGAAATCGCTGCTGCAAAGCCCGATGCAGTCTTTGCCTTCTTTGCCGGCTCCGGTGCCGTGAAATTTGTGAAGGATTACCACGCCTCAGGTCTGTCGAAGACCATCCCGCTGTATGGCCAAGGCGCGCTCACGGATGGCACGCTCGAAGCGCAAGGGTCCTCCGCCGAAGGCATTCTCACCACATTGCATTACGCAGATGAACTGGGCACGGAACGCGACAAGGTTTTCCGCACCAACTACGCGAAAGCCTACAAACTTACCCCCGATGTCTACTCCGTGCAGGGCTACGACGCAGCGCAAATGCTGGCGGTGGGCTTGAAGGCTGCGGGAGGCGACATCTCCAAGAAAGATCTCTTCCGCGCTGCAATTGAGAAAGCCACCATTGCAAGCCCGCGCGGGGACTTCACCATAAGCAAGTCGCACAACCCTGTGCAGGACATCTATCTGCGCAAGGTAGAGGGCAAGCAGAACACCAAAGTCAGCATCGCAGCAAAGAAGCTGGCTGATCCGGCACGCGGCTGCAAGCTCTGATCGAAAAACCCGCAAGGGACGTCATGCCTTGAATTGCGTGAGTCGGTTCACAGCCGACGCACGGATTCAGTTCGCTCTTCAACACGACAAGAGGTTGCCGTGGATCTAGCTACGTTTCTGGTGCAGTGTCTGAACTCGATTCAGTACGGACTATTGCTGTTTCTGCTGGCCTCGGGGCTGACGCTGATTTTCGGGATCATGGGTGTGATCAATCTTGCGCACGGCAGCTTCTACATGATCGGCGCGTATATGGCGTTCACGCTCGCGCCTTATATGGGCCAGCACTTCATCAGCATGCTGCTGGTGGGTGTGGTTCTGGCCGTGGTCATTGGGTACGTCCTGGAATGGGCATTCTTCAGTTTTCTCTATGAGCGCGATCATCTGCAACAGGTGCTGATGACCTTCGGCTTGATTCTGGTGTTTGAAGAGTTGCGCGCCATTCTCGTGGGCAACGATGTGCACGGTGTGCAGGTGCCCGCCTGGCTCTCTGGCAGCTTCTCATTGGCCGGCATCATGACCTACCCGTGGTACCGCGTATTTGCTGCAGTCACTTGCCTGCTTGTGGCGTTACTCATGTATTGGATGGTCAACCGCACACGCCTCGGAATGACGGTGCGCGCGGGCGCCAGCAATCGCGACATGGTGCGCGGACTGGGCATCGACATCAAGCGTCTGTACCGCATCGTCTTTGCAATGGGCGTGGCGCTGGCCGCGCTCGCGGGCATGATCGCTGCACCGATGAGCTCTGTCTACCCCCACATGGGCGGGAGCGTGCTCATCATCTGTTTCGTGGTAGTGGTCATTGGCGGCATTGGATCCATCACCGGTGCGCTGCTGGCTTCGCTTCTCGTGGGCTTTGTGGACACGTTTGGCAAGGTGTTTTTTCAGGAACTAAGCGGAATGAGCATCTATCTGCTCATGGCGGTCATTTTGGTATGGCGCCCCGAAGGCCTGATGGGCAAAAGGAGCTGAGCCATGACAAGCCAAACCCTTCATGCGCACCCTGCAGCGCAAAACGTGCGCGATGATGAAAACGCGCGCGTCCAAGCACCAATCCCCTCTTCCAAAGATCTGTCCCATTCGACACCACGCAGTGCCAGTGCATGGAGGTGGCTGAATCTGACGGTTCCGCTGATTTGTGCGATAGCGCTTGCCGTGGCGGCGCCGCTGTGGTCCTCGTACCTCTCGGATCTGGTCGTGAAGGTCATGATCATGTCGATCTTTGCGCTCAGCCTGCAGTTGCTGGTCGGCGGCACAGGGTTGGTGAGCCTCGGCCACGCCGCATTCTTTGGTATTGGTGCGTACGCCACTGTGCTCGCCATGCCGCCAGAAGGCGGCAATCTACTGATGCTTCTGGGCGCAGCTGTGGTTGCGGCTGCGCTGAGCGCATTGGTCATCGGAGCTCTTAGTCTGCGCACCAAGGGGGTGTACTTCATCATGGTGACGCTCGCGTTTGCACAGCTCGCGTTCTTTGTTTTTCACGACACCAGCGTGGGCGGTGGCAGCGACGGCGTCTACCTCCATGCGCGCCCGTCCATCGGCTTCATCGACATGGAAAACAGCCGCACGCAATATGACGTAGTGCTCCTGTCTCTGGTATTGGTATATGGTCTGCTGACACTCATTCGCCGCTCGCGCTTCGGTGCGGCACTGGCGGGGATCCGCGTGAATGAACAACGCATGCGCGCCGCAGGGTTCAGCACCTATTGGTACAAGCTCGCGGCATTTGTGATCGCTGGTGCGCTCGCCGGAGTTGCAGGCTTCTTGCTTGCAGCGCGAGATGGTGTAGTAAATCCCGAGCTGTTGGCATGGAATCATTCTGGCGAGGTCCTGCTGATGGTCATCCTGGGCGGCATCGGCTCACTGCGCGGAGCAGTCATCGGCACCGTTGCGTTCGTGGTACTTAAGGAATTGCTCGGTACGCACGCGGTGGTCGGCAATCTGGCCGATCACTGGCAACTGACGCTCGGCATTTCCATCATCGTGCTCGTCGCTTTGCTGCCCAGCGGCGTGATGGGACTTGGCGATCAACTCAAGAAGTGGCGCTTTGCCAAAGCTCCATCTGGAGCACAGCATGACTGATGCAAGAACACCCAAGCTCTCGGTTCGCGGTTTGACACGACGCTTTGGAGGACTCATTGCGGTGAACAACGTCGATCTCGATTTGCGCGATGGTGAAGTTCACGCCGTCATCGGAACCAACGGCGCAGGTAAATCCACACTGATCAACATGCTGTCAGGCGAAATGCCTGCTTCAAGCGGCACCATCACCCTCAAAGGCAAAGACGTCACACACATGCCGCAGCCACGCCGCTCCAGAGCGGGTATAGGCCGAAGTTATCAACGCACCACGATATTCCCGGAGTTCACCGTGCTCGAGAACTGTCGCCTTGCGGCCCAGGCTCAATCGCACAGCAGACCCTGGCACATTTGGCAAGCCTCGTCGCATTGTGCTTCGAGCCTTGAGCGCGCGCGCATTGCGCTTGGACGCGCTGGACTCGGGGTGCATGCCAACACGCACGCGGGCAGCCTGAGTCACGGCGCCAAGCGACAGCTGGAGGTTGCCATGTGTCTGGCGACGCAGCCGCAGGTATTGTTGCTGGACGAACCGCTTGCCGGCATGGGCTCAGAAGAAACGGAGCGCATGCTTGGTTTGCTGGGCGAGCTGAGAAGCGGTCACGCCGTGCTGCTGGTCGAGCACGATATGGACGCGGTATTTCGCATCGCCGATCGCATCACCGTGATGGTCAACGGCAGTGTGGTTGCCACGGACACGCCCGACCAGATACGTGTCAACCCGGTTGTACGAACGGCATATCTGGGAGAAGAACAGCATGGCTGAACCACTCGCAGGCCAAACGACGACGACCGCTGCATCAACAACGATGTTCCGCATCGAGGACATTCACACCTATTACGGTGATAGCCACATCTTGCGAGGGGTAAGTCTGGACCTGAAGCAAGGCCAGGCAGTCGGCCTCCTTGGCCGCAACGGCATGGGCAAGACCACGTTGATCCGCACACTCATGGGTTACGTGCAAGCACGAGCGGGAAAAATCTTTGCCGATGCCCGTGACATGACAAACTCTCCACCCGAGAAGATGGCGCGCCTCGGTGTCGGCTACGTGCCCGAAGGCCGTGGCGTGTTCCCGAACCTGACCGTCAAGGAAAACCTGCAAATGAGCGCACGCGCAGGTTTGGGAGGCGACCGCCATTGGACATGCGAGCGCGTACTGGAGACGTTTCCGCGCCTCAAGGAACGCTGGAGCAACCGCGGAGACCAGCTCTCAGGTGGCGAGCAGCAAATGGTCTCCATCGGCCGGGCCCTGATGACCAATCCGCGCCTGATGATCCTGGACGAAGCCACTGAAGGCCTGGCGCCTTTGGTGGTCAACGAGATCTGGCGTGTGGTTGCAGAGATCCGCCAAGCCGGCATATCCACGCTCATTGTTGACCGCGACTACAAAAAGGTTCTTGCGCACACCGATCATGCCGTCGTGATGGAAAAAGGCCGTCTCGTGGTGGCCACCAATTCAGCGCAATTGTTGGCTCAACCCGAAAAACTCGCGCAACTTCTAGGCGTTTGACGTGTTGCATTCGGCAACACAGGAAGAGCGTGCGGGAGGGGCCATGAGCTTTTTCGCTGCAGCCGGCGCTTGCAATGTGCAGGCCTTCAAGGACGCACGATCATGCGCAAGCCCGCCAGATCCAGCGACGAGTCTCCCTGCAAGAAGATCTGATGAAGGTATTTCCAGGTTGAGCGCGAATGCTCAATCGCCAACGCTTCAGCTCGCGTGCCTTCGCGGAGTTCGATGGCTTCCACAATGGAGCGATGCTGCTCCTGCGCATAGATCACCACTTGCAGCAACCCGTCCAGATTCAGCGGGGAAGCACTTGCAAAGGCATTCGGCGTGGCAAAGGGAAGCACCACCAGTCGCTCAAGCGAGCGCTTCACCATCGGACTATTGCAAGTGTCTTGCATCAAATCGTGGAACTGATCGTTCAGACGTACGTATTCAGCCAAATGGTCCCACGAATGCTTGAGATTCTCGACCGCTACATCGAGCTGCTTCACGACCTTCTTAAGCGCTTTCAGCACTTCGGGTGGCGCTCCTCGTTCTGCGGCCATGCGTACCGCCATGCCTTCGAGATTTCCGCGCACGGCAATCGCATCAAACACATCGTTTACCGAGAACTTGACCACAGCAAAGCCTCCACCGGGAAGCGGCTCCATCAGACCTTCTTCGCATACACGTTGCATTGCAGTGCGCGCGGGCGTACGGGATACGCCCAAAGTGTCGACGAGCATTTGCTCAAGTACACGCTCCCCGGGGCGCAAGCGACCGTCAATGATGTAGCCGCGCAGTCCCATGATGGCTTTGATCGTCTGGGATGCACGAGAGTCTTTGGCGGAAGTAGGTTCTAGGTTTTGGTCTGCCATGGTTCAGATTATCTTAGTTCGAAGCCTTTTGCGTATACGTGATCATGCTCGTTTTCCCTTATTTTCTCTATTTTTCATTTGAAAAATAAGCAATATTGGCGTCAAATCACACATCACGTATACGTTCATGCAGTCCACTCTGCTGACGCCTACGTTAGTACACATGTTCGCGATGCGTCGAAACGAATTCAGGAGTCAAAGGCTTGTCGCCAATATATACGCGCCAAAAGACCGCTTGCGGTTGGCCCACGTGATTGCCTTGCAACCGCATTCGCTAGGTCGAAGAGCCCTAAGAATTCTCTAGATCTTCATCGGACTGAGTAACTTTTCTCCGTCTCATCTTTCAGTTGGGAGAACGATATGTTCATCAAAGACGCTTGGTATATCGCAGCCTGGGCTCACGAGGTCAAAGAGCAAGTCCTGGCTCGCAAAATCTGCAATGAGTCGATTGTGATTTTTCGAGACAAAGCTACCCAGAAGGCAGGCGCGTTGCGAGACCGTTGTTGTCATCGTGGCACCCCTCTGAGTTACGGGCAGGTGGTCGACGCGGGCCTGGAATGCGGCTATCACGGCTTGGTCTTCAACACTGCAGGGACCTGCGTTCACATTCCCGGCCAAGCAAAAATTCCCAGCAAAGCGTGTGTTCAATCGTTCCCGTTGGTGGAAAAGGATGAATTTCTGTGGATCTGGATGGGTGACCCCGAGAAGGCCGACGTCAGCAAAATCGTTGACTATCCGTATCACAACGATTACGGCAAGTGGCCGCACAAACATGAGGTCTATCACGTCAAGGCCAACTCCATGCTCATGGTCGATAACTTGATGGATCTGACCCATCTGGCATATGTGCACAAGAGCACTATCGGTGGCAGCAATGCCAACGCGCACATCGAAGCGCAGATGAAAGTCACGCCCAAGGATACCGGCCTGCACTTTATCCGCTGGTTGCTGAATTCGACACCACCACCCACCTATAAAAAAGCCGTTCCAGATATCGGTGAGCGCGTTGACCGGTGGATGGAGTTCGAGTTCGTTGCGCCTGGCAGCGTCATTCAGTGGACAGGCGGACTCAAGACGGGCCTGGATGCTCAGAACAACCGCGACCAGGAAGGCGGTTTCTCTCTACGCATCTTCCACGGCCTGACACCCGAGACCGAAAACAGCTGCTATTACTTCTGGTCTGCGGCCAACGGCTATCGCCAGAACGACCCTCAGGCGACAGAAGATCTGTTTCACGAAATTACCGTGGCGTTCAGTGAAGACAAGGGCATTGTTCAGGCCCAGCAACGCATGTTGGACGAAACCGGCACCAGCGGTTTGGTCGACATCGTCTCTGATCAGGCTCGCGTACACATGCGAAGGACAGTGACCAAATTGCTTGCCCAGGAGCAGCAAAGCGCTGCTTGAACACTGAAGGTACGACACGTGAGGCCTCTTATAGGAGACCCATTGTTCGCACTTTCGGTATCTCAGTGATCCCGAACGGCACGCGCCGATAAAAATTCTTATGAGCACCCCGAAACTGACTGTGCGTGTGGCGCGCAAAACACTGGCAGCCGATGGTATCTGCTGCATTGAGCTGGTGGCGGCAAACGATGCTGTACTCCCCGCGTTCACTGCGGGTTCCCATATTGACGTGTACTTGCCTGGGGGCATCGTTCGCCAATATTCGCTGTGCAACGATCCGGACGAAACCGGTCGCTATGTGCTGGGCGTGCTGAGTGATCCCAACTCGCGCGGTGGGTCCAGAGCGATGCACGAAGTGGTGTTGGAAGGAGATTCGCTGGAAATCAGCGTGCCCAGGAACCATTTCGAACTGTCTCCCAATGCACAGCAGCACGTGCTTTTTGCGGGAGGCATTGGCGTCACCCCCATCCTCAGCATGGTGCATTTTCTGGCTCGAAACAGTCAGCCGTTCAAGTTGCACTACTGCACTCGCTCCAAAGCCACTACAGCGTTTGTGGAGCCTTTGTCAGCAGCCCCACTCGCAGCGCATGTCACCCATTACTTTGACGACGCCATCGACGCGCCCAAGCTTGAACTTGAATGCGAGCTGAAGACGCTGCGCCCCGGAACGCACATCTATGTCTGCGGTCCCAAAGGCTTCATGGATTGGGTGCTGGGCACCGCCCGGAGTTGCGGCTGGCCCGAGAGTCAGTTGCACTATGAGTTCTTTGCGGCCCAAGCACCAGATCTTTCAGAGGCTGGTAGCTTCGATGTCAGGATCGCGAGCAGCGGACAAGTCATTCACATCGCCAAGGACAAGACTGTCGTGCAAGCTTTGGCCGAATGTGGAATCGAGATCGAAACCTCATGCGAACAGGGCATTTGCGGCACCTGTCTGACCGGGGTGAAGGAAGGCAGGCCCGATCACAAGGACCTTTTTCTCACCCCAGAGGAGCACGACTTGAATGACCAATTCACGCCCTGCTGTTCTCGCTCGCTCACACCATTATTGGTGCTTGATTTGTAGTTTCAGGCGACGACAGTCACCGCAATCTAGCTCACTCGCTGCAATCAATAGGACTTGGGCAAGCCCAGCACACGTTCCGCGATATGGCTTAGAACGAGCTCGCGGCTGACCGGCGCAATGCGGGGCAGCATGGATTCCCGGAAATAGCGCTCCACGTGGTATTCCTTGGCATACCCGAAGCCACCATGCGTGCGCACGGCCCTGTCGCAGGCAGTAAATCCAGCCTCAGCTGCAAGAATCTTGGCCGCATTGGCTTCTGGTCCGCAGGGAAGACCACCGTCGTAGAGTTCCGCCGCGTGATAGACCATCAAGTTCGCCGCTTCCAGCTCTGCCCAGCTTTCAGCCAGTGGGTGCTGGATGGCCTGGTTCTGCCCAATCGGACGTCCGAAGACGATGCGTTCCTTGGCATATGCCGTGGCTTTGGCCAGTGCCCGCCGGCCGATACCCACAGCTTCCGCGCCCACCAGAATGCGTTCCGGGTTCATGCTGTCCAGAATGATCCGGAAGCCCTGCCCCTCTTCACCAATCCGGTCTTGCTCTGACACCGGCAGATCCGAGATGAAGATGGCATTCGAGTCCACAGCAGCGCGGCCCAGCTTCTCAATTTCCCTGACCTCAATGTGCTTACGGTTCAGATCGGTATAGAACAGCGTAATGCCCTCTGTGGGCCGCTTCGGATCGTACGGCGCAGTGCGCACCAGCAACATGATCTTATTGGCCACTTGGGCGGTTGATGTCCAGACCTTCTGGCCATTGATCACATAGCCGTCCTTTGTCTTCACCGCACGCGTCGTCAGTTGCGTGGTGTTCAGACCGGCGTCGGGCTCTGTGACACCAAAGGCAGTGAGGTCTTCACCGCGTATCAGCGGCGGCAGCATGCGCTTGCGCTGCTCTTCTGTGCCATGCTTGACCATGGCGTGCGGTCCAAAAATGTTGATGTGAATGCTCGAACACGCCGCCATGGTGCCGGCAGAACTTGCCACGAGCTGCATCATGTAAGCTGATTCGGTCACACCCATGCCTGCGCCGCCATACTCTTCCGGCAGCGCAATGCCCAGCCAGCCAGCCTTGGCCATGGCGTCGCGAAATTCGTGAGGGAACTTGTGCTCACGGTCCAGCCGCAGCCAGTAGTCGTCGTCAAACTTGTCGCACAAGTCGGTGATGGCGTCACGGATTTGCGCCAGTTCTGGGGTGATAGTGGGCTTGGTCATGGCGGTAGTGCTTGATGCAAGTTGGGGTGAAGCGGCACGTATTGAGGTGCAGCACTAATGTGCAAGCATACAATCAGTTTGATATTTTAATGTACCATCTTTAGAACTTTTTTGGCCGCGCGTCACATTCGGTTCGTGAGTTCCACCAAGTTGTAAAGACGGAGTCCAGGGCATGGCCCCGAATCAATGCAGCTCGCCCCGGCTGTTCCCCCTGGGAGCGCCAAGCTCCAGCTTGGCATTTCAGCGTTGGCAGTGCCCCCGAATTGCCAAGCTGGAGCTTGGCGCTCCCAGGAAATACCACCTGCGTCCAACTCGCGCATCCACGAAGCTGGAGTTCCTCCCAAACAAACCGGCCCTGGCTCCGGCTGTTCCCCCTGGGAGCGCCAAGCTCCAGCTTGGCATTTACAGCGTTAGCAGTGCCCCCGAATTGCCAAGCTGGAGCTTGGCGCTCCCAGGAAATACCATCTGCGTCCAGCTCGCGCATCGACGAAGCTGGAGTTCCGCCCAAGCAAACCGGCCCTGGATCCGGCTGTCTCCCCCTGGGAGCGCCAAGCTCCAGCTTGGCATTTGCAGCGTTAGCAGTGCCCCCGAATTGCCAAGCTGGAGCTTGGCGCTCCCAGGAAATAACACCTGCGTCCAACTCGCGCACCGACGAAGCCTCAGTTCCGCCCAAGCAAGCCGGCCCTGGATCCGGCTGCCCCCCCCTGGGAGCGCCAAGCTCCAGCTTGGCATTGCAGCGTTAGCAGTGCCCCCGAATTGCCAAGCTGGAGCTTGGCGCTCCCAGGAAATACCACCTGCGTCCAACTCGCGCATCGACGAAGCTGGAGTTCCTCCCAAACAAACCGGCCCTGGATCCGGCTGCCCCCCCCCCTGGGAGCGCCAAGCTCCAGCTTGGCATTTGCAGCGTTAGCAGTGCCCCCGAATTGCCAAGCTGGAGCTTGGCGCTCCCAGGAAATACCACCTGCGTCCAACTCGCGCATCGACGAAGCTGGGGTTCAGCCCAAACAAACCGGCCCTGGATCCGGCTGTCCCCCCTGGAACGTATTCAGTTTCCCGTGAACCGCGCCGTGCGCTTCTCGTTGAACGCGGCAAGGCCTTCCTTCAAGTCGTCGCTTGCCATCATGTCTGCGACCAGGGCTGACTCGACACTGAAGCTCTCGGCAGGAGACTTGGGTGTCGTCATGGAAGTCCAGCGTTTGACTGCAGCCACCACCTTGGGCGAAAGCGCAGCCAGATGGGCCGCAGTCTCCAGCGTGGCATCTTCTACCTCGCTATCAGGCACCACACGGTTGGCCATGCCCACATCGTAGGCCCGGGATGCCGCCATGGGGTTGCCCATCATCAGGAATTCAACGGCAACCTTCTGTGGAATTCTCCCCGCAAGCGCTGCTCCAATGCCGGCGAACAAACCTACTTTGGCTTCAGGAAAGCAGAACCTGGTGCCCTCGCCTGCAATCACCATGTCAGACATCATGGAAAGCGTAAACCCCAGGCCCACGGTCCACCCCTTGACTCCGCACACCACAGGCTTGCTGACGGGCACACCCATACCGGGCAAACATTTCCAGAATCTTGCCGGCAGATCATTCAAGTCGCCACCGGCACAGAAGTGATCACCATTTCCCAAAATCGCCAGTACACGCTGGGGGCTTTGTTCAAATGCCTTCAAGGCCTCGTGAAGCGACTCAATCATCTCGCGATTCAAGGCGTTGCGAAATCGCGGTCGATTGAGCGTGATGACGCGTACGGGGATCTCAAGGTCGCGCACCAGAATCTCTGACATCCATGTCTCCATCGTCTAAAAGCGCTAAGTTTCCCATCACTTCAGGAAAAGTGAGCGCAGATGTCCAATAGAGGGCTGGCAGCAGACTCTAATGGACACCCCTGTGCAGACGCCCGAAACCGCGCCACTCGGCCTTGGAAATTGTCCCGGCTGTGATGTAAGTGTCGGCCATCTCGAGAACCTGGTCTGGTCGGAGGTCGGGATCGGCAGTGGCGGCTTCTTTATACCCAGCCCGCCAGCCTAGCCCAGGCTGCCGGCCAATGCCAACGTCAGGTGCCTATAGATTTCCCGCGCACCTTCCAACTGAGAGATCTCTACGGACTCGTCAATCGTATGAGCATCTTCCTCACGGCCCGGACCGAGGCCTATGGTGGGAATATGCCGGCGCCCGGCGGACTCCGAACCGTTGGTGCAAAACCGCCAGGTGCCGATGGTCGGTAGCAAGCCCGCTGCTCGCATCGCTGAAACGCCGTGCTGCACCAGTTCATGCTCGCGATCAAGCCGCCATGCAGGCAGCCAGCGAGAGGGGTTCGCGCATGCGCCGGTATAGGTCTTAATCGCATCGCCGCTAATACGTACCGTAAAGTCGTTCACCTGCGCGTCTCGCAGACATTGCTCAATTTCCGAAATCACCTGCTCTGCCGTTTCTCCAGGCAGAGTACGGCGGTCGAACCGTATCGTCGTGCCAATGGGAATCATCGAAATCGACGGATATGGGCTCGAAGTAATGTCTGTGGGAACCAGCAACGCATCACCTAGATCGGTGCTCTTTCCCAAGACCATTGCATCCAGCGCAAGCAAAGCGCGTGCTGCCGCATGCAACGGATTGACACCGCACTCGGGAGAGGCCGCATGCGCGGGCTGACCATGCAAGGTCAGCAGGATCTCCATGCGCCCCTTCTGCCCCGCCTTGATCTGCAGCTTGGACGGCTCGCAAATCACAACTGCGGCAGGTTTGCAAGAGTCCAGTACCGCAGCCAGCGCATGCCCTTCGATCACTTCCTCCATGACGCTGGCAGAAACGGCAACACGGCGCTGGAGTTGCCCGGTCTGCGCGGCGGCAGCCACCGCGCAAATGGCAGCGGCTATGCCGCCCTTCATGTCCGTACTGCCGCGTCCATAGAGCCTCCCATCAGCGATTTCACCGCCGAAGGGGTCGTGCTTCCATTCGCCGGCTACCGGAACGACATCCAGATGTCCGTCAAACATCAGCGCTACTTCCGCGTCTTCAGGACCGACCAGCCCGAGGACCGATCCATTGCTATCGACGGTGACGGCAAATCCTAAGGAACGCATCTTCTGCGCGACAAGAGCCGCGACACTCCCCTCGTCGCCCGACAAGCTCGGCGTCCGCACCATCTCGCGCGTCAGCGCGACCACATCACTCAATTCCATCTCGTGCCCTGGTTAACGCTTTATCGATTGACCAACTTCTTCGGCACCAGAAACACCAGGAACGCCCCAATGAATGCGAAGGCTGCGAGAAAGAACATGCCGTAGTCGGTTGAGCCCGTCGCATCCTTGATAAAGCCAATGGCATAGGGGCTGGCAAACGCAGCCAGTCCCGCAAACGCGTTGATGCCTGCAATACCAGCGGCAGCACTCTTGCCATCAAGAAACGCTGTAGGAAGGCTCCAAAACAGTGGCGAGCACACCATGCAGCCAGCGGCTGCAATGGACAGCATGGCTACCGCCAGCGCAGGGTTCTTGCTGAACAGGGTCGACAAGATCAAGCCTGTTCCTCCGATGATGAACGGAATAATCATGTGCCAACGACGCTCACGAACCTTGTCGGAATGTCGGCAAACCAGGATCATCGAGATCACAGCACAGATGTTCGGGATCGCCGTCAGCAAGCCCACATCCAGCAGCGAGACCACGCCAGTGGACTTGATCACTGAAGGCGTCCAGAAGGCGAGTCCGGACAGGCTCGATACCGTGCAATAGCAGATCAACGCCATGTGAATCACGCGGCGGTCCTTGAGCAGGGACAGCATTGAAACATGCTCCACCTTCTGAGCCTTCTCGGACTGCAGGTTGTACTCAAGGCGCGCTTTGTCTTCATTCGAAAGCCAGCGCGCATCACTCACCCGATCATCCAGTAACTTCAGCACGGCCAGGCCGAGGATCACCGACGGAATTGCCTCGATGATGAACATCCATTGCCATCCGTCCAAACCACCCTTGAAGTGGAATGACTCCATGATCCAGCCCGAAAGCGGGCCACCTAGAATGCTTGCAAAGGGCACGGCCGTCATGAACACGGCGATGATCTGACCACGTCGTTGAGCCGGGAACCAATAGGTCAAATAGAGGATGATGCCCGGATAGAAGCCTGCCTCAGCTGCCCCCAGCAAAAACCGCAAGATGTAGAACTGCGTCGGTGTTCTGGTGAGGGCCATTGCCGCTGAAATGATCCCCCAAAGAATCATGATGCGAGCCAACGTTTTGCGTGCACCGATGCGATGCATCAGCACATTGCTTGGCACCTCAAAGAGGAAATATCCAATGAAGAAAATGCCTGCGCCGAGACCATACATGGCTTCACTGAATTGCAGCGCGTCGAGCATCTGCAGTTTGGCAAAACCCACATTCACGCGGTCCAGATAGGCGGCTATGTAGCACACCATCAGGAATGGAATCAGCCGCCAGGCCACACGGCGATAGAGCCCCTTATCGCGATCTTCACCAGATAAATCGGGTAACGCCCTGCCAGCGCGCGAACCCATCAGGCCCGTGCTGGCAGTCGCTTGATTGCTTTCTCTCATAACTGTCTCCTCATGATTTTCGCAGACAAGGCCATCCCCTGCGGGTCGATCTACGCCTGCATCTGGTTTTCTAATGAAAGGAATTAACGGCAGCAGAAGAGCTACCGTCGTTTGCTATAGCTACACAGCAGTTGGCGCAATCGCGCCACGTTGTTCCGTGATGCGCGAATACGCTTCTGGTCGGCGGTGGCGATCAAAGTTGAAAGTGGTGCTCTTGTAGGAGTTGCACAGATCCAGATCGCAGCGGGCAATCGCCAGTTCGTCGCCCTTGGTCGAGCAGGCCGCCACCACTTCTCCAGAAGGCGCGATGATGGAAGTGCCACCAATCATTTCGCAGCCCTCTTCTTTACCTGCCTTGGCTACGCCGACCACCCAGGTACCGTTCTGATAGGCACCGGCCTGCATCACCAGTTGGTTGTGGAACATCGACAGATCGTCGTGCTCCGGTGCGGGCGGATTGTGCACGGGCGTGTTGTAGCCCAACATGATCATTTCCACTCCCTGCAAGCCCATCACGCGGTAGGTCTCCGGCCATCGACGGTCATTGCACAACGCCATGCCCATAACGCCACCAAACGCTCGCCACACATTGAACGAGGGGCCTGGCTCAAAGTAGTATTTCTCCAGATGCTGGAATGCGCGCCAAGGCTCATTCTGTGCGTGGCCAGGCAAATGCACCTTGCGGTATTTGCCAATAATCTCGCCATCGCGCCCCACGAGAATGGAGGTGTTGTAGCGGTGTGCGACACCGTTTTCCACACTCAGCTCTGCATAGCCTAGATAGAAGCCGATACCAAGCTTCTTCGCTGCATCAAACAGCTTCTGCGTCTCGGGGCCAGGCATCTGGCTCTCGTAGAACATGTTCATTTCCGCAGGGTCTTCCAGATACCAACGCGGGAAGAACGTGGTCAGCGCAAGCTCCGGAAAAACCACCACGTGGCAGCCCATGGCTGCCGCGTTGTGCAGATGTACAAGCAGGCGCTCGATCACTTCTGCACGGGAAGTGTTGCGCTGTATAGGGCCCAGCTGCGCTGCTGCCACGTTGACAATACGGGTCATTGGATTTGTCTCTTTCTGTCTTCAGTTCGGTAACCGATAGCGTCTTAAGGCTGCTCGGCAAGTTCAGTCATCAACGAGAGCAACAGATTCGCTCCCGCTCCAATATCGACAGCGTGCGTGAATTCCTTCACGTTGTGCGAAAGCCCTGCAACGCTCGGCACAAAAATCATTCCCGCCGGACACATGCGTGCCAGCATTTGCGCGTCGTGCCCCGCCCCGCTGGGCATGCGACGCACGGAATGGCCCTGCTCTTTGGCCAATGATTCAACGCGGGCAACGATGCGCTCATCAAACGCAACTGGGTCGAAGTCGGCAAGCGGGCGGTGCGTGAGCTTCACGCCTTCTTCTTCAGCAACCTGAAAAGCGAACGCGAACACTTTGTCTACTGCTTTCTTCAGCGCGTCGGCATCGGTATTGCGAAGATCGAGTGTGAAGACTGCGCGGTTCGGGATCACGTTGATGAGGTTGGGGGTGAGATTGATCTGCCCCACCGTGGCAAGCTGTCCTTTCCCCATTTCTGCGGCCACCTCTCGCGCAAACGCAGCAATACGCATCGCCACAAAGCCTGCGTCATGCCGCAGCGCCATAGGTGTTGTCCCTGCGTGATTGGATACGCCCTCCACCGTGAGCTCAGTCCAGTGAATGCCTTGCACACCGGTGACCGCACCAATCGTGATGCCTTCGTGCTCCAACACAGGGCCCTGCTCCACATGCAGCTCGACAAACGCATGCACATGGTTGTTGCCAACCGGCGCCTCACCTGCGTAGCCTATGCGCTGCAGGTTTTCCCGCACGCTGGTGCCATCGATACCCACCGTATCGAGCGCGTGTTCCAAAGCAAGATCTCCCTGGTACACCTGACTTCCCATCATGTCGGGGGCAAAGCGCGCTCCTTCCTCATTGGTAAAGAAGGCCACAGCCAGCGGTCGTTTGGTCACGATATGGGCGTCATTCAGACTCGCAATCACTTCAAGTCCGGCAAGCACACCAAGATTGCCGTCATAACGCCCCCCGGTGCGCACCGTGTCGATGTGCGAGCCCGTCATCACTGGAGCGAGATCTTCGCGGCCAGCGCGCACGCCCACCACGTTGCCGATGCCGTCTACCGACACAGCCAGGCCCAACTCCTTCATCCAGCAAACCACCAGGTCACGTCCGTCGCGGTCGGCATCAGTCAGTGCCAGACGACATACACCGCCGCCATCGATCGCGCCCACTTCGCCCAGCGCTGAAATGCGTGAAAGCAACCGTGGCTGATCAATCTGCAACTTGTTCACCGCATCGAAGCGGTGCTTGGCAAGCGCGCTCATGCCGCTTCCAAGACCGCATCGTGAGACCTGCCGACGATCCGTTGATAAAGCTCTGGATCTGTTGCGCCTTCACTGCCGAACACCAGGACACGGCTCGCTTTGTCAAGACCCAACTGCTTGCGAACAAGCTCATTGCCTGCCGCACCAAGGCAGCCGACCAACCCTGCCACGGCAGATTCACCGGCCACAATGCAATCATCGCCATAACGGCTGTCAGCCAGGATTCGCATGGCTTCCAGAGCCGATTCGTCGTCAATCGTCATGAACGCTGCGGCGCCCGGACGCAAGATTTCCCATGCCAGCAACGACACCTCGCCACACGCCAGACCTGCCATGACCGTATCGAGGTCGCCATGTACGGCAACTGGTTTACCGGCCTTCGCGCTTTCGAACAGGCATGCGGCCTTATCGGGCTCGACGATTACGAAGCGCGGACGTTGGTCTCCCAGTTTTTCCCAAAGATGCGCGCAGACCGCGGCCGCCAATCCACCCACACCGCCCTGCAGGAACACGTGGGTTGGAAGATCTTTTTCGGGCCATTGCGATATGGCTTCTTCGGCCATCACGGCGTAACCTTGCATGACATCCTTGGGCACATCCATATAGCCCTCATAGGACGTATCCGAAACCACAAAGCGCCCCCAACGTGCGGCGTCCTCTGCCGCCTGGCGAACGGCATCGTCGTAGTTGCCAGCCGTGCGTACCACCTGAGCGCCGTAGTGCGCAATAGCCTCGACACGGCCTCGGCTGACCGTAGCATGCACATAGATGACGCATAGACACCCAAAACGTTGCGCCCCCCAAGCCACGGAGCGACCATGGTTGCCATCTGTTGCGCAAGTCACGGTGATGCTCTTGACGATGTCAGCGTATTTGCCGCTGAGAAGATCCCCCACCCCTACATCTGCCGCGCCGGACCGCGCCTTGATTTCGCGGATCAGCAAACGGCTCACCGCGTAAGCGCCGCCCAACGCCTTGAAGCTGCCAAGTCCAAATCGGCCGCCTTCATCCTTGTAGTGGATTGCGTCTAGATCCACCGTTTTTGCCAGGCCTTTGAGCGAGACCAGTGGCGTCTCCTGGTACCCTGGCCACTGTTTGATTTCAGACGCTGCGAGCGTATAGGCGTCGCCGCCCAGAATGGCGCGCTCTTTCACACCGTATTCAGCATACGGCTGTGCAGCGCCGTTCAGGGTGCTTTGCAAACGAAGGTTGGGCAAAGGGTGGCTCAAGGACAATCTCCAGTAGAAAAGTCAGCGATGCAAATCGCCGTAGTGGTCATGCAAAGCCTCGATCTGCGCAAGACGCTGCCGTGCGGCAGGGCCCAGCGCGAGTCCGAGGCTCGTGCAAAGATGATTAATGACAGACATTGCGGCGATATACGAATCGAAAATGCCTGCGCCTTTGTTGACGCAGCGCAGGATCACATCCGCGCGTGCTGGCAATTCGGTGGCGCTCGGATCGGTTAGCACGATCACTTGTGCGCTCACTTGATTGGCGTGTTCGACCATAGGACGCAGCAGTGCCACCCGACGGCGGAAATCCATGACAAGCAATACATCGCCCTCATTCAGGTCGGCCAGGTCTTCCGCAAGATTCAGCCCCGCACCGGGCACCAACTGAACGCCATCACGTAACTGCGTAAGCAAGGCCCATGCGTACTGAGCTAACACGCGTCCATTGCGGAAACCGGCGATGAAGATGCGTCGGCCTCTTTGCAGCGTCAGAATGGCCTTCTTCAGATCAGCAGGATCCAGCCGCTCGAACGTGTTCGCAAGATTCTGAAGATCGTCGGAAAGATGAGCGCGCAGGGAGTCTTCGGCCACAACGCCACCGGGCTCAATCCCCGCGAGCGCGAACAGGGGCGAGCCCTTGTCACCGGCATCGCGCTGCCGCGATCGCGCATCGTTGAAAGACTCGTAACCGAGCCGCCTGAAAAACCTCCCTGCCGTCGCCTTCGATACGCCCGCCATCTGTGCGAGCTCAGTCGCCGAATAGGCAGCCAGCGTGGACATGTGCGCAAGCGCCACTTCGGCAAGCCTTTGCTCGCTTTCGGTGAAGTCGTGCTGCATCTCCAGTATTCGCTCTTGCATGCTGCTGTCCGTTGGTTTGCGTGTTGACTCGCCGGTGTTCTGAAATTCCTGTTTCATAACTATAGATATCTGGTACAAACGTGTCAAAGAAAATTTCACATTCGGGAGTAGGTATTTACCCGCACCCCCAGGGAGAACTCGTGGCCGTTCCGGTAGTTTTTGAACGGGTATCACAGAGTCCATTCTCCCGCAGCATGAAACAAGCGTTTCATAAAGGAGTGAAAAAGGAGGTGAAATTTCCAGTGAAAGGTCAGCGTGCATTGAGATCAGACCGGATGCATATCGAACAGAGCCTCCTTCTCTTGAAATCCCCCAAAATGCCCTTATCATTAGCACTCGTCGGAGATGAGTGCCAACAACACTGTCTCCGTCGCTCTTTTTGCCAGCGCGTGTGGCGTTTTGCCCCGAGCTTGGCTTTCAGCTTCACTTCAGATCAACTTTTCAGGAGAACATATGAAACTGCGCCCTCTCGCCGATCGCGTGATCGTCAAGCGCCTCGAGAATGAAACCAAGACTGCCTCCGGCATCGTGATTCCCGAAAATGCAGCCGAAAAGCCTGATCAAGGCGAAGTGCTGGCCGTAGGTCCTGGCAAGAAAAATGACAAGGGTGACCTGTCTGCCATGAACGTGAAAGTGGGCGACCGCGTTCTGTTCGGCAAATACAGCGGCCAGACCGTCAAGGTCGATGGCGACGAACTGCTGGTCATGAAAGAAGACGACCTCTTCGCCGTCGTCGAGAAGTAATTTCTTTTCTCTGTGCTCATCGCCCGTCGATGAGCGCAAAAAAACCCCTTCTTTTAGTTGAGCTGGTGCGCCAAGCGCCCAGGAGCTCGACACCCAATCGGAGAATTATCAAATGGCAGCAAAAGACGTAGTTTTTGGTTCCGACGCCCGCGCCCGCATGGTCGAAGGCGTGAACATTCTGGCCAACGCGGTCAAAACCACCCTGGGCCCTAAAGGCCGTAACGTGGTTCTGGAGCGTTCCTTTGGCGCCCCTACCGTCACTAAAGACGGCGTTTCGGTCGCTAAAGAGATCGAACTGAAAGACAAGCTCCAGAACATGGGTGCTCAGATGGTCAAGGAAGTGGCTTCCAAAACCAGCGACAACGCTGGCGACGGCACCACCACCGCTACTGTCCTGGCACAAGCCATTGTGCGCGAAGGCATGAAATACGTGGCTGCAGGCATGAACCCCATGGACCTGAAGCGCGGTATCGACAAAGCGGTTATCGCCCTGGTCGAGCAACTGAAAAAAGCCAGCAAAGCCACCACCACCAGCAAAGAAATTGCTCAAGTCGGCTCCATTTCCGCCAACTCTGACGAATCCATCGGCAAAATCATCGCTGACGCCATGGACAAAGTGGGCAAAGAAGGCGTGATCACCGTTGAAGATGGCAAGAGCCTGGACAACGAGCTGGACGTCGTCGAAGGTATGCAATTCGACCGCGGCTACCTGTCGCCTTACTTCATCAACAACCCTGAGAAGCAAGCCGCACTGCTGGACAATCCTTACGTCCTGCTGTTCGACAAGAAAATCAGCAACATCCGCGAACTGCTGCCTACACTGGAAGCCGTTGCCAAAGCTGGCCGTCCTCTGCTGATCATCGCTGAAGAAGTCGATGGCGAAGCCCTGGCTACTCTGGTTGTGAACACCATCCGTGGCATCCTGAAAGTCGTGGCTGTCAAGGCTCCTGGCTTCGGCGACCGCCGCAAAGCCATGCTGGAAGACATCGCCATCCTGACCGGCGGCAAAGTGATTGCCGAAGAAGTTGGCCTGTCGCTGGAAAAAGTGACTCTGGCTGACCTGGGCCAAGCCAAAACGATCGAAGTGGGCAAAGAAAACACCACCATCATCGACGGCGCTGGTGTTGCTGCTGACATCGAAGCACGTGTCAAACAGATCCGTGTGCAGATCGAAGAGGCCACATCCGACTACGACCGCGAGAAGCTGCAAGAGCGCGTGGCCAAACTGGCCGGCGGCGTTGCTGTCATCAAGGTCGGTGCCGCTACCGAAGTCGAGATGAAAGAGAAGAAAGCCCGCGTGGAAGATGCTCTGCACGCTACCCGTGCTGCAGTGGAAGAAGGCATCGTGGCTGGTGGTGGCGTTGCTCTGCTGCGCGCCAAACAAGCTGCTGGCGAGATCAAAGGCGCTAACGCTGACCAAGACGCTGGCATCAAGCTGGTGTTGAAAGCCATCGAAGCACCTCTGCGCGAAATCGTCTACAACGCAGGCGAAGAAGCCAGCGTTGTGGTGAACAAAGTGTTGGAAGGTAAAGGCAACTTCGGCTACAACGCTGCCAACGGCGAGTACGGCGACATGATCGAAATGGGCATCCTGGATCCCACGAAAGTCACACGCACTGCTCTGCAAAACGCAGCTTCCGTCGCCAGCCTGATGCTGACCACAGAAGCCATGGTGGCTGAGTCTCCAAAAGACGACGCACCTGCTGGCGGCATGCCTGGTGGCATGGGCGGCATGGGTGGCATGGACGGCATGATGTAATTTCTGCCGCCAGCTACAGGCAGCCCTGCGCTGCCTTGCTTGCAATAAAGGGCCGCTTCATGCGGCTCTTTTTTTTGCCCAGGAAGTTCGCCATTCGGACATCCCAAATCCTCACCCTGGGCGGCAAGTGAAGGGGGGCTTCACCCGCCACTCCAATGCTCATTCAAGACAAGCCGTGCGAGCCTAGGGCGGCCCTATTTACAACCAATCAAGCATGAAACAGATCAGTACAGACTAAGACGGCGTAAACAGGCCAAAATGGAACTCCTCGGGGTAGCTGGTTACTCAAGAAGCATAGACACCCGCTTTGTCGTTTTGTAGCGATTGACCATGACTAAATTCAGCCCCTCCGAGATCCGCAACGATTCCCTCCTGGAAGAATCAACGCACCAGTCCGCCAAGTCCGTCGTGGCGGCGTCCTCACAGATCCCTGGCTTCAAGTCAGAAAAGGTGATTGGCTTGCTCACAGCTGAAGAAATCAACCTCGCCCTTATGGTGGCGGCGCACAAGGATGACACGGACGCCATCCAGAAGATCGCGCAAGTTCTTGATAACCCAGCGCAGCTCAACACGGCAGATGAGTGCGGCTTCACGCCGCTGATGATTGCAGCCCGCGCTGGCCACACCGACACGGTCGAGCTATTGGCAACGTTGCTGGAAACTCCCGCAGCCATCAATGCAGCAGACATTGACGGCTACACGGCATTGATGATCGCTGCACTTAACGGCTACACGGACACCGTGGAGGTACTGGCCAAACGACTGGGCAGCCGCGAGGCCATCAATGCCATCAACAAAGACGGCAGGACCGCGCTGGAGCTGGCCGTCGACAGTGGAAACGTGGATACCGTCCATGTATTGACCGAGTTCCTGAAGGCTTTTTGGGTGAAGCGCCAACCGAGCGGCATGGCGGAATCGGCTCCCCTGGAAGTCATTACAGACACAGCCAACCTGCTTTAGCCTGAAGAAGACCGCCACAGAGGCGTAGTGCAGGCCTCTAGCTACACCCCCCCTTTCGAATGGGGTGAGAAAGCGCTCCTCGCGTCGCAGATGAAGGCGCAGCCCGATGAGCAGACAAGAGGTTGTGATGGGCCAGTTCTGCCCCTATGAAATTAACGCCGCCAGTCTGGTTACCCAAGAAGGGTATTAAGCAGTCGCCCGCCTCATGCCGAGCCTTCGTGTCTTTTCGAAGGAGCCAGCCCCAAAAGCGACCCCATAGGACAGCCGCAATCTGAATGCGGCCAGAAAAACATCGTATGAACTTTCCCAAAAGCTCTCAGCAGCACGACCTTCCCCGCACCATGAGCTCGGGCGCCGCTGCCAGCAATCAGTCATCCGCAGCGCCCGCGCCCAACCACGCACCACCGGTGCGGCAGGTCACCACAGGCCCCTCCGCGTTCGACGACTCACTTCAGTTGTCCAGAGCACAATCCGAGCAGGACGTCGTTTGTGCCGACGGACTCGCAGCGAATCTGGCAGAGGCAGAGCTCACGGTGGTGTTTCCTGAAGAGGTGCCACCCGAAATGTCCGAACACGACATTCGAGGCAAACTACTTTTGGCCGCGCGTCATGGAGATGCATCCACCGCAAAAGCCCTGGCAATGCGTCTAGGCTCGCCTTCCGAACTCAATTCAAGAGATGAGCTTGGAGACACGCCACTGCTTCTCGCCGTCAGAAACCAGCATACTGAAACCGTCAAGGTATTCACGCAGTTGCTCGGTTCGCTCAAGGAACTCACCATCTTTGATGCGGTGGGCTCCACACCCCTCATGATTGCAGCAAAAAACTGCGATGTACAAACGGCCAAGTTACTGGTGGGCTCTGGAGCAGCCATCGATGCAAAGGGCACGCTCGGCTTTAACGCGATCATGAAAGCGGCTGAACAGACAGCCGACCTCCCCTACGAAGAGGTGATCGAGTTCCTCATTAACCAAGTGTTGGAATCAGAGCAGTTCAGGGCGCAGGCCTAGCTAGATCCATTTCAACAGCAGCGACAGCGCGCTTCTGGCCTCATTGGTGAAGACGCAACCGCGTTGCAGAAGCGCGCAGATTTGCGCGACCGAGAGCCAGTGGTAACCTGGCGGGGGTGTGAAGGCTTGGCCCACGTCCACAAGGGCGTACTCGTTTTCATCAAACAGAAAGCGACCACCTTCTTCGGATTGTTTGCAAGAGACCAGCGTACGCCCGCTCGCGATGAGGCTCTGTCCAAAGGCATCGCTTTTCAGCAGGCTACCGGGCTCTTCAAGGACGGCGGACGTTAGCTCCACCCTGCCTTCGAAACCCAATTCGGACACCTGCTTGAAAAGAAAATAGGGAACGCCTGCTGCCCTTCCGACGGGCAACACAACTTGGCCCGTGCCTGCGCTTTGCACGATAGGCTGGTCCCACACCCGCACCTCGCGGCTGGAAGAGCGAACCTGTATGTGTCGAAACCTGAAAGGCCTCCCGGAAGCATCCAGAGGAGCCGGGCCTTCTTCTCTCATGCCCCAACCGGACAGCGCCGACAAAGAAACAATTTCGGGACCACCGATCCACTCGCGATGGCCAGAGAGTTGCCCCAGCACGTCATCCAATGAGGTCAAGGCCAGGTGATCCGCAAGCTCGTAGGACGCGCGCAGGGATTGCGCAAATCCCTCCCCAGCAAAAGGTGAACCATTTGCCAGCATCTCCCAGTTGGCGCAGATCAGGGTGGAGCGAAGGTCGGTGTTGACCAGGTGGTTTTCTGACAGCGACGCGCAAAGCTGCTTGATGGGCACCCATGCGTGGTAAGGAGAGCTTGCATGGCCCTCACCCTGAATCAGCAGGCTCACATTGCGATTTCGCTTACCGAAAAAACGTGTGCCTTGCTCCGACTGAAGGGTATCTGAGGCGAAGTCTCCATGGGCAGTCAACCAGTCTCCGAAGGGTGGGCTCTCACCCCCATGCACTCGGTCGGTATTGCTGGCGGTGGCCTGGTAGGACGGCGCCAACTGGAACAAACCCACATTGCCCGGCTCTGCCTTGAACTGCACGAGCACTTCAGCCAAGCCATCACGCTGGCGCAAATACAGGGCCAGTGTGCCGATCTCGCGCTGGTCCATCAACGCTTGTTCGACGACGGCACCCGCCTGGTCTTCAGCGCGGACACCGATCACTGAAAAAAAACGACCGCTGCGGTGGCGGATGGCTCCGTCCTCCAACGCCCAATGGCTCGAGGATTCCAGCGGCATGTAGGTCAGGCTGAAATCCTCAGCTTCGCTGAGCACTCTTCTCCGGCTGGAAAGCCAAGGCAAAAGGTCGATAGCATCCGCGTCCCTGCTTATGGAAGGGAGAGCGGAAGATTCAATGGACCCCAATGAACCTGGTAAATCGGTTGAGGAACTCATGAAGCTCCGATTCTGGAGCGGTTTTGCAGAAAAAAGTGAATTACTTGCGCCCCCAGGACATTCACCAGCTCTTGTCGCTCTTGGGGGTTGTCTATCATTCTCGCCAAGACTCGATCGGCAAACAGATGGTGCGACATGGCGCTGTGTTGGCCGGCCGTTCGGGCGAGGAGTGCCTTCCTGACGGAAAGAGAGTGGCCGACGGCATCTGCTAACTGGGGAAAAATCTGCAGGGCTCTTTCAAGCAGGGGCGGGCGCACATAGTTTTCAAGCACGTCAGCCATCTCAAAGCCTGCCCGGGTCGTGCTGGCTGGGCCAGGAGCGCTCAGGTTCGCAGTGCCGTCTATCCGCATCTTGCTGAGCGCATCTGGCAAGATCACCATCTCGCCCAGAGCAGCCAGTTTGATCCAGAGATCATGATCGGCGATCTGCACCAGCGAGGGACGAAACCGCCCCACCCGCTCTACAAGATGGCGTCTGGCCACTGCAGAAATGATGCAGAACTCATTGGAAAAGAAAAGGCGTTGCAGCCATTCGATCGAACTGCGCTGTGTCTCGCCTGTGGCAAATAGTCCGTTGGCCCAGCTATCCCTTACCGGGTGGCCTTGGGTGTCTATCAAGTCGACTTGCGTGAAACAGGCGGCCACGTCCTGACGGGTTTCGAGCAGATCGAGTTGTCGGGCCAGTTTGGCCGGTGCCCACTCATCGTCGGAATTTTGAAACGCGACATAGCGGCCACAAGCCAGGCCCAGTCCCACGTTACGAGCATGCTGGCGCCGGTTCTCCTGAAGTCGGATCAAGCGCAAGCGCGGATCACGAATGCTCTCGACAACGTCTGGGGTGCCGTCGGTAGACCCGTCGTCCACCACGATGACCTCCATGTCCCGGACAGTTTGGGCCAGAACCGATTCAACGGCTTGGCGCACATAGGCTACGTGCTGATACGAAGCAATGACCACCGAGACAAGAGGAGAGGCCATTGAAAGCCCTTTCTTTAAGCGCTTGCGGCCATAACACCTTGTAAAGCCAAAGAGCCGCTGCGCCCCGCTATGGTACCCATCGCCACGTGGTGCTGGGGCAAATCTTTGATATCCAGGGAGTCAAACAATTTGGCCGTGGAGACCAATTGGTAGCCCTGCGCCCGCCAGCCTGAAAGCAGGCGCTCAAAGGTGGGCAAGAGCTTCATGCCTTCCAATTCCGCGTGCAATGTGTAGACGTGGCCTTGCGCAGGAGGGTGAGCTGTCAACGCCAGCAAATGCTCATGCACGTTGTCCGGCGTGAGGCCGTCTGCACCAATCAATTCGTCCAAGGTCGGCAGGGTGGTCGGCAACTGGGGCACGCCCAGTGGTGCGCCACCCGCATCGACAGGTTGAAAGGGGTGAGTTCCACGCCCATCGCTGGCATAAACGAAGCCCAGGCTTTTCTCCATCGCATAGGCGGACTCATTCATCTGCCATCCCGCGGCGCCATGCGTACGAGGTGGCGTTCCGAAGATTTCAGTAAAGCGCTGCGCGGCCAGACGCATTTCGCGCTCGGTCCACGCGGCGTCTTGACCCGCTACATGGTCTTGCCAGCGGATGTGGTCCCAGGTGTGTATGCCTACCTCGAATCCGGCATCTCGCACTTGCCTCATCAAGGCGGCCTCTCTCCGGCCAATATCCGGGCCTGGAAGAAGTGTTCCGTAGAGCAAGGTGCGGATGCCGTAATGCTCCACCACGGAGGTGCGCGACACCTTGCTCAGAAATCCAGGCCGGAACACCCGTCGAATAGCACGGCCCGTATGGTCAGGGCCCAGGCTGAAAAGAAATGTGGCCCCCGCCTGATGCCGTTGCAGCGCTTGCTGCAGCGCAGGCACGCCCTCTTTGGTGCCCCGCCAGGTGTCAACATCGATCTTCAACGCCAGCAGTGGCGCAGAGGGGGTGCCGGCAGTCGACATCAGGCAGCGAGATCGCGCGACGCCACCACGCGGTCGCGGTAGTAATCAAAGATGCCACGCAACGCATCAGCCATACCCACTTCAGGCGCCCAACCCAGGTCGCCACGGGTGTTCTCGATCTTGGGCACGCGGTTCTGAACGTCTTGGTAGCCCTTGCCGTAATAGCTGGCAGAAGTGGTGTCCACCAGTTCCACGCGGCTGGCGTTTTCGCGGTATTCCGGATACTTGGCCGCCAGTTCGAGCATCATGGTCGCGAGTTCGCGAATGGAATAGTTGTTCGTGGGGTTGCCAATGTTGTAGATCTGGCCGCTGGCTTTGCCACCAGGGTTCTCGATGATCTTCATCAGGGCTGCAATGCCATCATCCACATAGGTGAAAGCCCGTTTTTGCGCCCCACCGTCTACCAGGCGGATAGGCTCGCCGCGCACGATATGGCCCAGGAATTGGGTGATGACGCGGCTTGAGCCTTCCTTGGGCGTGTCGATGCTGTCGAGACCGCCACCAATCCAGTTGAATGGCCGGAACAGCGTGTAGTCCAGCCCTTCCTGCTGGCCATAGCCATGGATCACGCGATCCATCAGTTGCTTGGCGCAGGCATAGATCCAGCGGGGTTTGTTGATGGGGCCGTACACCAGTTCCGACGCCTCTGGGTCGAATTCGCTGTCCTGACTCATGCCATAGACCTCGGAGGTCGACGGAAATACCAGGCGCTTACCGTACTGCACACATTGCCGAACGATGGGAAGGTTGGCTTCGAAATCAAGCTCGAAGACGCGCAGCGGGTGGCTCACATAGGTCGCCGGCGTCGCAATGGCCACCAAAGGCAGTACCACGTCGCATTTCTTCACGTGGTATTCGATCCATTCCTTGTTGATGGTGATGTCACCTTCAAAGAAATGGAAGCGAGGATGGTTTTCCCACTCTCGCACGCGATCGGTGTTCATGTCCATGCCGAACACCTCCCAATCCGTGGTGTCGATGATGCGGCGTGTGAGGTGATGGCCGATGAAGCCGTTGACACCAAGGATGAGGACTTTTTTCATGAAATCTATTTGCTGGAAAATGAGATGTCAGGCTGGGATGTCAGCGCCGAGGGTGACCGTCTGGGCGCTGAACCTGCCCCTGAAATTATCGGGAGTCAGCGGCTCGTCGGCCAAGGTGGCACTCAAGACATGCAAGCTGCTGCCGTCAGGGCAGGCCAGAACCATCTGATCGCCGAGCAATCGCAACTCGGCACGTGTGGGCATATTATCGACGGCCGCTGCCCGTCTGGTCTGCCATAAGCGCAGTCGCCCTTGCGGCAGGTCCGCAAAGGCACCTGGATAGGGGTGGGTCAGCGCCCGTACGAAGTCATGCACCGTCCGGGCAGACCATGCAGGGTCAATCCTGCCATCTTCGGGCTTGCGTCCCCCGAAGTAACTGCCTTGGGCAAGGTCCTGAGGTTGTAGAGTGGCGCTTCCATCGAGCAAGGCAGGAAGACTGCGCCAAAGCACCGCTTCTGCGGCCACGGTCACTTTGTCGAACACCTGCTGAGCCGTGTCGTCAGGCAAGATGGGCACGGCCATCTGGTCCACGATAGCCCCGGCGTCGGGTTTGATCTCCATAGTGTGCAGGGTAGCGCCCGTTTCCGTTTCGCCCCGGATGATCGCCCAGTTGACAGGAACCCTCCCCCGGTACCGCGGCAGCAAGGATCCGTGCATGTTGTACGCACCCCGCGGAGCCGATTTCAGCAAGGCAGCGCCGAGCATCTGGCGATAGTAGAAAGAGAACAGAAAGTCAGGCTGTGCTGCCTGCACCGCCGCCAGCACTTCCGCTTCGTTGGCGTCCTCAGGTGTGATCACCTTCAGGCCGTGCATGGCCGCGATGCGGGCCACGCTGGCGAACCAGATGTCTTCGTTGGGGTTGTCCGTGTGCGTCACCACCAGCGGCACTTCGACCCCACGCGCGAGCAGCGCCAGAAGGCAGCGCACGCCCACGTTGTGATACGCAAAAACGACAGCACGGCTCATGGCGTATCTTCTTTCTTTGACTGCTCGAGCACTGCAGCAACCAGGTAGCGCGGCCGGTGGCGCACTTCCTGGTAGATGCGGCCGATGTACTCACCAAGCAATCCAATGCCGAACAGCGCCAGGCCAATCAGCAGGAAAGCAATGGCGAACAGTGTGAACAGCCCCCCCTCTTCAGGCCCCAGGAAAAGCCTGCGCAAGCCCATGTAGATCACCAGCATGCCGGACAGCGCAGAAACTATCATGCCCCCGAGAGAGAACAGCTGCAGAGGAACCAGCGAGAAACCGGTAACGATATCGAAATTCAGGCGAATCAGGCTGTAGAGCGAGTATTTGGACTCCCCCGCCGCACGCTCCTCATGGCCGACCACGATTTCCGTCGGGTTTTGAGAGAACTGGTAGGCCAGCGCAGGCACGTAGGTGTTCATCTCGCTGCACTGGTTGATGAGATCAATCACCCGCCGGCTGTAGGCCCGCAGCATGCAGCCCTGGTCGGTCATCTTGATGCGGGTGATGCGCTCACGCAGGCGGTTCATGGCACGGCTGGCCGCGTGACGCCACCACGAATCGTTTCGCTGCCGCCGAATGGTGCCCACATAGTCGTGCCCGGCGTCCATCTGCTCAAGCAAGGCGCCGATGTCTTCTGGCGGATTCTGTAGATCCGCATCCAGGGTGACGATGCGCTCACCCCGGCAATAAGCAAACCCAGCCAGGATGGCGCGATGCTGGCCAAAGTTGCCATTGAACAAGATCACGCGGGTGACGTCCGGCCGGGCATCGAACTGCTCAGACAACATCTGAGCGGAGCGGTCCCGGCTACCGTCGTTGATGAACAGGATTTCGTAGCTGACGCCCAGTGCGTCGAGCGACGAATACAGCCGTTTGAAGAGCGCCGGAAGAACGTCCTGCTCGTTGTAGACGGGGATGATGACAGACACCAAAGGGTGGGCCGCAGGCGTCTTGGATACAGTCGGTTCCATGATTTATTTTGAACTGCAAGGTACTCGGCACATCGTGGACATTTCGTCCTGGCCTTTCTCGCATGGCCCTGCTGTCGCAAAGCAGGTGCCGTTCAGTTCTTACTTCCAGATTTTTGAGACTACATTGCAGACGCGCTGAACGTCCTCATCGCGCATGGCGGGAAAGAGGGGGAGCGTGACCGTACGGCGACCGACGTCTTCAGCAACGGGGTAGTCACCTTCAGCAAAACCCATCTCGCGAAATAATGTGAACAGATGCATGGCCGGGTAGTGCACGCCCACCCCTATGCCCTCCCCACGCATCGCGTCGATGAAGGCTCCTCGGGCCATGGACGCGTTCCTGGGCAGCAAGGGCTGGAACATGTGCCAGTTGCTTTGCTCGAATTCAGGCAATGGAAGCTCAAAGCCCAGGGACTTGTCGAAACACTCGAAGTAGCGCCGAGCCAGCGCTCGTCGGCGCGTGTTGAATGCTTCCAGATGCTTCATTTGACCCAGGCCAATGGCGGCTGCAATATCCGTCAGATTGCTTTTGCCACCCAGTACATCGACATCCATGCCGCCGTCAGGGTGCCGAGTGACGCCTTGCAGGCGAAGCTTCTCGCAAAGCTTGGCTTCCGACTCGTCATTCAGGACCAGGCAGCCACCCTCCCCGCTGGTCATGTTCTTGTTGGCGTGAAAGCTGAACACCACCATGTCGCCCGTGGTGCCGATGCGTTGCCCCGCCCAGTTGGCTCCCATGGACTGCGCGGCGTCTTCTATGACGCGCAAACGGTGACGGCGGGCGATCTCATAGAGGCGGTCGCGGTCCACGGGCAGCCCTGCCAGATCGACGGGAATGATGGCCCGCGTCCGGGCAGTGATGGCCGCTTCAATCAGATCGAGATCGATGTTGCGCGTGTCGGCGCGCACGTCCACGAACACAGGCTTGGCGCCTACAGTGAGCACCACGTTGGCTGTGGCCACCCAGGTCAGGCTCGTCGTGATGACTTCATCGCCCGGACCAATACCCGCCACGCGCAGTGCGATTTCAAGCGCAGCTGTCGCCGAGCTCATGGTGCGCACCGGACGCCCTCCGACATGCTCGGACAGCGCAGCCTCAAAAGCGCGTGCACGCGGACCCGTGGTGATCCAGCCCGAACGCAACACCTCGGCCACTTCTGCGATGGTGGCCTCGTCAATGGAAGGCCGGGTAAAAGGAAGGAAGTCCATGATGCTTTCTGATCACGCGCTGCGTGCAACCAAGATGACGCCGATGATGATGACCGCAATGCCGATCAATCGCTGGGGCCCCACCGCTTCACCGAAGAGCCACCAGGCCAGGCCTGCGTTCACGACGTAGCCAATGGAAAGCATAGGGTAGGCCACACTCACTTCTACCCGCGACAGCGCCAAGATCCACACCACCACGCTCACCACATAGCAGGCCAGCCCGCCGATGATGGGCAGGTTGGTGGCCAGTTGCCATCCGACGGGCAACACATTGGCAGGGCTGAAATTGAATTCGCCGATCTGCCGCACCCCCGCCTTCAGCAGCAGCTGTGCGGCTGCGTTAAGCAGAACGCCAACGAGAATCAACGCGAACTCGGCCAGTTTCATGGTTTTACTTCTTCAGGTTTGACCACCACCCTGCGCCGCGGATCTTCATAGACCAGACGCATAGGAAGCTTGCGCTCCAGCATTTGCGCGTAGATGTCGGGCGTCATGACAGCGGCCGCACGGGGAAGTGACTGCCAGCGGTCCACAAAACCCTCAACGGTAGGTATCCAGAGATCAGGTGCCGCGTTCTGCCCATAGGTAAATTCGTCCCTGTAATCTACCAGGGTCACCGGGCGGCGCAGATAGAACGGCATGCTTTGGTCGTAAAAGCGTATGGCAAACACCGGTACATCCGTTCCATACGGCTCCAAAATGGCAGCCACGTTCTTACTGCTGCGCATCTGGTAAGAGTAATGGTCGTGACCCAACATGACAGTCGACACGCCCATGACACTGGCAAATGAAACCAAGGCCACTGCCACGAGCTTGCGACCACGTCCAAGCAGCCACCAAGCCAGAACGCAGGCCAACAAGGCCACCAGGCCAGAGCTCGCCAGCATGTCCATGAAAGGCCGGACCACAGTCAGGGGTTGTGTTTCCGACACAAACCAGTCAGTGACGAACCATGCGCCCACGGCCACCAGCCAAAACGCAGCAGGCGCCAACAGGTGCCAACGCAGGCGACGTGGGTCTGCCCGGGGAAGCCAGTAAGCCCCCAGGAGCGCCAGCGCCGGGAACATCGGCAAGATGTACGAGGGCAGCTTGGAGCGCGAAACGCTGAAAAAAAGGAATATGAAAACCGACCAGATCACGAGCACGCGAGCCGGCTGAAACGCCTCGGATTTCTCGCGCTGGCTACCGCCCCAGAGCCACTGCGGCAGCATGGTCGTCCAGGGCATGGCGCCAAGCAAAAGTACAGGCACAAAATACCAGGCTTCTCCCGTGCGCCTGGCCTCATCCGTCAAGAAGCGGCGGAAATGCTCTCGGATGAAGAAGAAGTCAAAAAAGCCAGGGTTCTTAAGCGACACGGCAATGAACCACGGCGCCGCGAGGCCGAAATAGATCAGCAGCCCGGAGCCCCAATGCATGCGCCGCCAAAAACCGAACTGGCGTTGCAGCAAACTGTAGAGCACCAGGGTCGCACCCGGTATCACTATGCCCACCAAGCCCTTGGACAGGGTGGCGCCTGCCATGGCTGCCCAGCAAACCCACATCGCATTGCGGCGCTCGCGCTCCTTCGCGTCGTCACTCTGGGCTATCAAAAACGCGCAGAGGCTCAGCGCCTGGAAGAACGTCAACCCCATGTCCAGCGTGAGGAAGTGGCTATTGGCGCTGATCCAGGTGGTGCCAGCCGCCAGCAGAGCGGCGTAAGCACCACTGAGCGGGCCCCAGAGCCGCCTTGCAGTAAATCCCACCGCAACGATGGTCAGAAACCCACTCGTAGCAGGCCAGAAGCGGGCTGCAAATTCATTGATGCCAAACACCGCCAGGCTGGCTGCTGTCACCCAGTACTGAAAAATGGGTTTCTCGAAGTACAGCAGGCCGTTCAGGCGAGGTGTGATCCAGTCACCGCTTTGCAGCATGGCCAAGCCGATGGACGCATAGCGCCCTTCGTCCGGGCTGAACAGCGCACGCCAGCCCAAGGGTACGAACCAGATGAGCACCAGCACCAACCAGCATGCCAGCACCGTTAATCGGCTCACGGGGAGAGGAGTCATAGTCCGGCTCGTGGCCGAGGCTTGGCTATCAAGGTGCATGACGGTAACGAAGAGGCTCCGGGAGTGAAGAGTGCGCAACAAAGGGGGAGGTATTCCGCAGCGACTATCCAGAAGCACCGTGGACAGCGGCACTGGGTGCGGCCCACATTCCTGGATGATCGATTGCTGGTAACGTTCAGACTGAAGAGTTACCGATTGCAAAACTGCAAGCAAGGGTCCGCTTTTTACCAGCTTTTTAAGTCAGCCTTGGCTGCAGAACCTTCTGTTTGAACAAAAAAGTACTCTTTTAGACTGAATTTTCGGCATTCAGAGCCCTTCTAAATCGCTTTTCACGATCCGCCCAAACGTTTCAGCAAGCCTGCCGTAGAAGCATCCAGTCCGGCCGTATCCCCTGAAGTCAGGCGCGGAGCCAAGTCTGTAGCAATGGTCTTGCCAAGCTCGACGCCCCATTGGTCAAAGCTGTTGATGCCCCACAGCGAACCGCTGCTGAATACGCGGTGCTCATACAAGGCCAGCAGCGCGCCGAGACTCGCAGGGTCCATTCGCTCGAGCAGCAAAAAGGTGCTGGGCCGGTTGCCCGGGAAATGCCGGTGGCCGCAGTCGCTGGACTGGCCAATCATCAGGGCACGGGCTTGCGCCAGCGCATTGGCAAGCAAAGTGCGGTGCTGGGCCTGCAGGCTGTGAGCGGGCTCTCTGACGGCAATGAACTCGACTGGAGTGACGCCCGGTCCCTGGTGCAGAAGCTGGAAAAAGGCGTGCTGCCCATTGCTGCCTGCTTCTCCCCACACCACAGGTGCGGTGGGAAACGCAAGCCTGCGCCCGTGTGCGTCGACGCCCTTGCCATTGCTCTCCATTTCCAGCTGCTGCAAATAGGCAGGCAGACGACGCAGGCCATGGTGATAAGGCGCTACGCAGCGGCTTGAAAGCCCCAGAAAGTCGCATTGCCAAATGTCGAGCAGGGCCAGACGCAATGGAAGATTGGTCTCTAAAGGCGCATTCGCAAAATGCTGGTCCATAGCGTGTGCTCCGGCCAGCAAAGCGCGAAAACCCGCGCTTCCCATCGCGACGGCCAGAGAAAGCCCCACCGCCGACCATAAAGAATAGCGGCCACCCACCCAATCCCAGATGCTGAACACCCGGCTGATCCCGAATTCGCCAGCAGCACTGGTGTTACAGGTCACCCCCACAAAATGCCGGGCCACATCAGAGCCACCGTCCGCCAGAAACCATTGTCGCGCCGCCTTGGCATTGGCCAAAGTCTCTGCGGTGCCAAACGTTTTGGAGACCACGATGAACAGCGTGCTTGCAGCCTTCAAGGAAGGCAACAGCTCAGAAATCTCGTGTCCGTCTCCGTTGGCCACAAAGTGCACCCGCGGCCCGCTGGTGGCGCCCGCCGTGCGCAACGTCTGCGCTGCCATACGAGGACCAAGATCGGAGCCACCAATGCCAATGTTGACCACGTCCGTGATACGGGAGTCGGCCCGCACAGCGTCCGCAAAATTCAGCATATCCGCCAGGGAGGCGGCCACCTCAGCCCGGATGCTGGTGGAGGCTGTCTCTTGCCCTGGTGCATACGGTTCGCGCAGCAGCGTATGCCATGCCGCGCGCTGCTCTGCCGTGTTGATGGGTTCCCCCGTCAGCAGAGCTTCGCGATGGGCCTCAAAGCCGCACTCGCGCGCCAGTTGCAGCAGCAATTGCTGCGCTCGGTCATCGATCAGGTTCTTGGATAGATCGGCAAAGACGTAAGGTGCGTCCTGGCTGAAACGCTCGAATCGCTGGTCATCTTCGGCAAAGGCCGTGCGGAGATCAAACGATGAGGCGTCCTGTCGAAACGTGCGGGCATGCGCTTGCAACAGCGGCCAGGCGGCCGTCTCGTCGCATCGCAATCGATTTTTCCAGTTCATTACGCAGCCAGCAACAAGCTTTCCAGCTTCTCCGCATCCTGAATAAATGCACGAATACCTTCGGCCAGCTTCTCAGTAGCCATGGCGTCCTGGTTGAGCGCCAGCCGGAAGCCTGGCTCGTCGAACTGCACGGCGGGAATATCCAGCGCAAGTGCGGCCTGCGCATCCAAGGCGCGCGAGAGTGGCGCCTGGTTGCTGGATAGTTGAGCCAGCAGTTCCGGACTGATGGTGAGCAGGTCGCACCCGGCCAGAGCGGTGACCTGCCCGGTATTGCGAAAGCTCGCCCCCATGACCTCTGTGGCAATGCCGTGCCGCTTGTAGTACTCAAAAATACGGCGCACGGACTGCACGCCTGGGTCGTTCGGGCCCGCCATGGCGGCTTCGTCCCAGCTGGAGCCTGCAGACTTCTTGTACCAATCGTAAATGCGGCCCACGAAGGGTGAAATCAGTTTCACACGGGCGTGGCCACATGCCACCGCCTGGCAGAAACCGAACAGCAAAGTCAGATTGCAGTGGATGCCACGGCGCTCCAGGCGCTCGGCCGCACGGATGCCTTCCCAGGTGGCCGCCATCTTGATCAGCACGCGATCAGGCGAAATGCCTGCCGCCGTGTACAACTCAATCAGCCGCTCTGCACGCGTATAGGTGGCGTCTTCGTCGAAAGACAGACGTGCGTCTACCTCTGTAGACACCCGCCCAGGCACCATGGAGAGGATTTCGCAGCCAAACCGGACCAGTAGCCTGTCCACCAGCTCATCCAGTGGCAAACCACGGTGGGCTGCCACGGTTTCCTTCAAAAGCGGTGCGTAGTCGGCTTTTTGGACCGCCTTGAGGATCAAAGAAGGGTTGGTGGTTGCATCTTGCGGTTGAAACTGCGCCAGTTGCATGAAGTCGCCGGTGTCGGCGACCACGGTGGTGAGCTGTTTGAGCGCGTCTAGCTGATTCATGGAGGCGATTATCGACGACGAAGGCAGGTCATCCGCGGCGCGCCCATCCGGCTTGCGCTTCATGCTTGGGACGGCCAGGGACGCCAGTTGGCGTCAGGCTGGCTTCGCCCATGGAAAAAAGGCTGCGCCTGGGCCTACTTCTTGCGCAAATCCACCACTCGGCGCGCCTTGCCTACGCTGCGTTCAATACCGCCTTCTCCGCGCAGATCAATTTCGACGCTGCTGCCCACGTGGATCTTGATCTCATACTGAAGTTGCTTGGCTGCAGCGCGGGCTTCAGCGCTTTCAGGGTCAATGCCAGGCGCAGTTTCGACGGCGACCTTGAGGTTGTCCATCGGCCCTTCACGTGTCAGCACACACTGGTAATGCGGAGACAGTTCGACCCGCTTGAGGATCAGCTCCTCAATCTGGGTAGGAAACACATTGACCCCTCGGATGATCATCATGTCATCGCTACGGCCTGTGATTTTCTCCATGCGGCGCATGGTCCGCGCGGTGCCCGGCAGCAGACGCGTCAGATCGCGGGTGCGGTAGCGAATGATGGGCAGCGCTTCCTTGGTCAAGCTGGTGAAGACCAGTTCGCCCTGCTCCCCATCGGCCACTGGTTCGCCCGTGTCGGGGTCGATGATCTCGGGATAGAAATGGTCTTCCCAGATGGTGGGGCCGTCCTTGGTCTCCACACATTCGCTGGCCACGCCAGGGCCCATGACTTCCGAAAGGCCATAGATGTCCACAGCGTCGATGCCCATACGCGCTTCGATCGCACTGCGCATTTCGTTGGTCCATGGCTCGGCACCAAAAATACCGATGCGCAGAGAAGTGGAATTGGCAGTCAGGCCCATGCGCTCAATCTCATCGGCAATCGCGAGCATATAGCTGGGCGTGACCATGATGATGTCAGGCTTGAAATCCTGGATCAGCTGAATCTGCTTTTCAGTCTGCCCGCCGCCGAAGGGCACCACGGTAAGGCCCAGCTTCTCAGCACCGTAGTGGGCCCCCATGCCGCCCGTGAAAAGACCATAGCCGTAGCTGATGTGTGCCATGTCGCCAGGCCGGGCCCCGGCAGCGCGAATGGAGCGAGCCACCACCCCCGCCCAGGTGTCGATGTCCTTGGCCGTGTAGCCCACCACGGTAGGCTTTCCGGTGGTGCCGCTGCTGGCGTGCACACGCACCACTTGATCGCGGGGGACTGCGAACATCCCGAAGGGGTAGTTCTCGCGCAGATCGGACTTGGTGGTAAACGGAAATTTGGCAAGGTCTGCCAATGACTTGCAATCGTCCGGGTGAACGCCCGCCGCGTCGAATTTCGCCTTGTAGACAGGCGAATTCTCATAGGCGTGTTTGAGTGACCAGCGCAGGCGTTCAAGCTGCAGGGTACGCAGCTCGTCAATACTGGCTTTTTCTATCGGCTCGAGCGGGAAGCTTTTCATTTTCTGGCCTCTTCGGGTTTCACTTCATCGGTAGGAATCACTGTGCCGGCGATCTGCGCGCTCTTGCCTCTGAAAAGAGCCACGGTCTGGCCCTTCTGGTTGGTCACGCGCATATCGTAGATACCATGGCGGCCACTCTGGACCTGCTCCAGGCCCTCGCAAGTGAGGATGTCACCCTCGTGCCCCGGCTTGAGAAACTCGATGGAGCAGCCGGCCGCAACCGTGTTTTGGTTGCGACTGTTGCAAGCAAAGGCAAAGGTGGAATCGGCCAGGGTAAAAATGAACCCGCCATGGCAAATCTGGTGTCCATTCAGATGAGCGGCCCGCACTTGCATGCGCATGACCGCTCGTCCTGGCTCACAGGCCAGAAGCTCCATGCCCATGGTGTCCTTGGAAGCCACGTCGGCAGAGAACATGGCTTCACCTACACGGCGCGCCAAATCCTTGGCCTGGGCTGGATCCGTAACCTTGGCTTGTTCCACAGCGGGCGACGTCGTCATCATTTCCCCTTGAACTCTGGAGCGCGTTTTTGCAAGAAGGCGGTCACACCCTCAATGTAGTCATGGGTGAATCCCAGACGAGACTGCACGTCGCGCTCCAGGTCCAGCTGCTCATGAAGGGTGTGCGTATGAGCACTGCGCAAAAGGTGGCGGGTGGCAATCAATGCCTTGGTGGGCATGGCCGCAAGCCGCTGCGCCATCGCTTTGGCCGCACCCAGAGCGTCTTCCTGTACATCCCAGATCATGCCCATGGACTTGGCGTCTGTAGCAGACAGCTTGTCGCCAGTGAGGGCCAGCCCCATGGCACGTGCCAAACCTATACGCTGCGGAAGCAACCAGGTTCCACCGCTGTCTGGCACCAAGCCGATCTTGCTGAAGGCCTGAATAAAGGCGGCGCCTGGCGCAGCAATGGCGATGTCGCACGTCATGACAAGGGATGCACCCGCCCCAGCCGCCACACCATTGACTGCGCAGATGGTGGGCACGCGCACATCGACCAGGCGGCGGGTCGTGGGGTTGAACGCCTCGGTAATCACAGGACCGGGGTCGGCGCGGTGCATGATGTCTGGGCCCTCGCGGAAATCGAACTCCGATAGATCAGCCCCGGCGCAAAAACCCCGTCCAGCGCCTGTAATCACCAGGGCTCGGACCGATTCGTCAGCCTCCACACGATCCAGCGCGGCCCACAAATCGCGGTGCATCTGCCGGGTAAAGCTGTTGAGAGCCTGAGGGCGGTTGAGGGTCAGGATGGCGACTGGGCCATCTGTTTCATACAGGACGCAGGTTTCCGGTTGAGTCATCTCGTTGTCTCCTTCAGACGTAAATTTACCATTAACCAACCGAGTGGTCGGTTAACCCCTATGGTTGCTCGCTATAGTTATCCCTGCGCTTGGCATGTGAACACGTCCCGAGCCAAACTAAAACAACCTTTCAGAACGAGCAGGAGATACCCCGTGGCGTATGAATTCATTGAAGTCCGCACCGAAGGCGGAAAAGTCGGCATCATCACCCTGAACCGCCCCAAGCAACTCAACGCGCTGAACAGCCAGTTGATGGTGGAATTGGGCCAGGCTCTCAAAGCCTTTGACGCGGATGAAGCCATTGGCTGCATGATCGTCACCGGCAGCGAAAAAGCCTTTGCAGCCGGAGCAGACATCGGCGCCATGGCCACTTACAGCTTTGCGGATGTGTACCGTGACGACTACATCACGCGTGACTGGGAAACCATCCGTTCCATCCGCAAGCCGGTCATTGCAGCCGTGAGCGGCTTTGCCCTGGGCGGCGGGTGTGAACTGGCCATGATGTGCGACTTCATCATTGCGGCAGACAACGCCAAATTCGGCCAGCCGGAGATCAAACTGGGCGTAATCCCCGGCGCAGGCGGCACGCAGCGCCTGCCCCGCGCCGTAGGCAAATCTAAAGCCATGGACCTGGTGCTTACTGGCCGCATGATGAATGCGGAAGAAGCCGAGCGCGCCGGTTTGGCCAGCCGTGTGGTGCCGCTGGACAAGCTGATGGAAGAAGCTCTGGGGGCCGCGCTCATGATCTGTGAATACGGCCAACTCGCCGTCATGGCCGCCAAGGAAAGCGTGAACCGCGCGTTTGAAGGAAGCTTGAACGACGGCGTGATGTTCGAACGTCGCCTGTTCCATGCGCTGTTTGCCACCAGCGATCAGAAGGAAGGCATGGATGCTTTCGTGAACAAGCGCAAAGGACAGTTTACTCACCGCTGAGTCTTTTCTGGACTAGGAGGAACCCTTGAAAGGTACTTCCGCAGATCTGAAAAAAGCCCACGATCGTTATTGCGATCGTGGGCTTTTTCCGTTCAACCCGACTAGACCCTCCGAGAACACGTATAAAAGTCGCCCCCGCCATTTTCATCATTTCTCGATCAATCCAGAAACCTTACTTTCTTATTCAAAATCAAATTACTCGCCAGACTTCCAAAATTGGTTGAAAAATTTTGCATCGCGGAACGCATTATATTTTGAGCCTCATTGCCTGCCTTCAATACTATATTCACCTCTCCTCCCGAGGATACAAGCCTAACACCTAACCCCATCCTCTCGATAACACCATTTTGACTATGAAATCCGCCAGCTTCATTCGCACTACGTTTCATAATATATGCAGTGAAAACGGAGGGATTGGTGACATCGAAAAGCCCAAAGCCAACTAACATATCAATTTCGATATAATACTCATACCATTCTCCTTGTTAATCTTTGTCAGGACTTAGTTCAAGATTCTTCACATAGCAGCGCGGAAATCATCGGTATTTCCTGGGAGCGCCAAGCTCCAGCTTGGCATTCCGGCATTGGCATTGGCATTGGCAAAGAACACGAAAATGCCAAGCTGGAGCTTGGCGCTCCCAGGGAACAGCCCGCTTCGCGAAGTCTGAGAGACTATCTGAGCGCTACGTCCTAGTGAAAAGGGAAATCAGGATCGGGCTAAACAAGTCGTCTCTACGTCGACCGCATAGCTATTTCCTGGTACCGCCGAGCATGAGTTCGGCGGTACCAGAAGAGTCGACATCTGGTCACTCCCTCGCGGAAGAGAGGAGCACCTGAAGTGCCGAGCCTCTGCTCCAGGCGAGTTACCAACTTCATTGGCCTACTCTTTATTCAGAGCTTTTTTCGCTGCGGCTCCATGGTTATTCAGGAAATTCTCAATGGCAGAAGCGAGGATTTTTTGCGACTCCGCTCCAGCTTTTGGTGCCACAACACTGCCGTCTGATGTCAACACTCTTCTTGCTAAAGCGATGTGGTTCCCGTTGGTAGCATTATTCAGCATGTAAACCCCACCAGCCTCATCTGCACTCCGCTTCAGAAAGAAATTCGCTTGCTGTGAGGGATTGGATACATCCACGCAGACTGTATAGCCTACATAGGCTCCGCCGGTTTGGAATTCACATCCGAACGTCCCTGCGCCATCGACCGCGATACCCCCACCATTAACGGATGCTGGCAAGATGGAACCTAAATAACGACCGCGCGCGGTGCCTGCGCCCGTGGAAGTGTGGACGTCACTAAAAACCCAAGAGCCCAGCATACTTTGAGGCTTGGCAACATCAGCTAACTGCACTCGGTATACGGAGCGATTCCCGATGCCTTGAAAAGTCATGACCCCCGTTGAGCTGGTATTGAAATTACCCGAGACCTGCTTTTTCGACAGATCCTTTGTGGAAGTGAGCTCAACTTCAATATGATCGCCATCCAGAGTGCCTGTTCCAAACAGAAAATAGGTATTGTTCGGTACTTCCCCAGCTGCAAAAATTATGAAAGCCTTGTTGTCTTGAACATCAATATTTATAAGATCGCCGCCATAGGCTTTTTCCCCACCTGCGATTAGCCACAATCCAGTCTGGGGTGCAGCTAGCGAATAATTTAAGGTAGATAATCCTAAAAATGCCGAGCACGCGAGAATTGACTTAACTTTCATAAATCTCCTCCATTTGGTAATTACACAAAACTTGTCCTCCGCAGTTGCTCACTCGTCAAGCCTAATCCAGAACGCGTTTTATTAATTTTCCAAAATTAATAGAAAATATACAAAACACCCATCCAAATCTTCACTTTGAAGAGCGATCAGCCTAAATTTATCTTCATGCTGCTCCACAAATAGCCGCATGTCAAGATGTACAACTCGCCGGCTAGCGGCAGAGCGAATTCAAACAGCTTTTCCATGCCTTGGCTTCATCTGATCATTCATATGAATTAAAAAGAAATGCCTCATTTATGTGTCAGACGGGAAATTTGCCCAACCGGGCATCAAGAAATGCACCCGCGTCTGGCTCTCCGCCACAGATTCACCGCAAGGAAATCACAGAGAGGATTCTTTAGTGGCACTCAGCCACTTGAAAATAGTTTCCCGCACATGTGGCTGGTTTGCTAGTGACTAGAAGCTGCGAGCCGTGATGGGTCGCCTGCTGGCGACTGCTCGCAACGTGACGCATGTTTTCCACGACTTCTAGGAGCCGATACTCTCCCGCGTCAACGTTTGGCGCGCCATCGTGCTTACCCCCCGCGTCCGTCTACCAACCTCAACTGACTTAAGCAATCTTCTAAAGTCCCGCTTCGAACCATGTAGCGACGCCGGTCGGGAACTGTCGAGAATGCTGGATCCGGTCAACTATCTTGGGGCCACGTCACAGATGATCGATCGCCTACTACTAGCTCGGAGATCTTGAGACCTTGAGGCCTTGAACGGATCGTCTATTCACAGATGCGGCCAACGGAGAACTAACTTGGGGCAATCTGGTGGTGATCTGAGCGTAAGGCCAACTCGCCGTCGCGACCGCCAAGTAAAGCGTGAACGGCGCGTTTGAAGGTAGAAAGCGCAAAGCGGAATTCTCTCACAGTTAAATGCATCACTGCATTGAAAGAATGCAGATTGCATGGCTTTGACAACGCGTTTCCCACAAGAAAAAATGCCCACCATCGCTGTGCCGATGGTGGGCATTTTGCCGTCTGGAGCTACCGGTGCTTGAGGGCAAACGTGAAATCATCCCGCGCTCGGTCCTCCGCACACTTGATGCTCTATTATTTTTTTATTAACGATTTTTTTGCTTCAGCGCCATGGCTGTAGACAAAATTTTGAATAGCGGCACCAATGACTGCCTGCTGATTATTTCCCGACTTGATGATCAAAGGCGTTTGCCCATCTGAAGTCTCCAATCGATTCGCCAGGGCCAGTTGACTATCTGCGCCATCTTGAACGTAAACCCCACTGGCTTCATTGGCACTGCGCTTAAGACCGAAAATTTTGGGAGCAGATGAATTGGTGACATCCGCACAGACTAGATAACCTTGCAGCTCGCCTTTTACCTGATGTTCGCAGCCGAACTTCAATGTTTCGTCCATCGCGAGCCCACTGCCATTGGCCGTTGCCGGGGCAGTGGAGGTAAAAAATCGAACCTGAGAGCTACCTTTGCCTGTCGAGTAGCTTATATTGCTAAAATTCCAAAGTCCCATCAAGCTTTCTGGACTGGACTCATTCGCCAATTTGACGCGATATACCGACCGAGGTCCCACACCCGGAAAATTCAAGATTCCCGTTGTGCTTGTATTGAAAGTGCCGGTGACCAATTTCTTGGACATATCTTTTGTAGAAGTCAGTTCTACCTCTACGTTATCCCCACTGATACCGCCCGTACCGAACAGGAAATAGGTATTATTTGGGACTTCTCCGGCAGCAAAAATAACAAACAACTTATTGTCTTGCGCGTCGATATTAATAATATCTCCGCCGTAAGCATTTTTCCCATCGGCGATCAACCAGGTCCCGGTCTGAGGAGCTGCCATCGCAAAATTTGCAGCAGACAACCCCATAATCACCGAACATACAAAAGCAGCCTTAGTTTTCATAAATTTCCTCCTTCGGGTTAAACAATATAAATTTTTGCTTTCCAGCAACTTGATTTGGTTGTATCTCAAAGCATTGCTCCGGGTTTGCACCACATTCGCCCTCTTTTTCAGCAATGAAACTCCAGCTTCATGCTGCTGCACAAAGCGCTATGTGTCAACAAGATCAACCCCCGTACCTGAGCGAAAAATACGTTCCTTGAGCATTAGTTCCTGACGCTCATTCACATGAACTAAAAAAGTAGCTCCTCCCTCTGCCGGTTCAGGAGGCATTTTCACAACCGCCCAAAAAACAAGAATATCAACAGTGAAAAAGTCCTGGAAAGCATAGCGACCTCCATCACAACTTTGCATGTGCATTTTTCCTCTTCGCGGCCATTTCATGGTGCCCTGGGAATACAAACACATGCTTCGCACACGATCCGCGAGATGAGATCTACTTCACCGGGGATAAGCCGTTTAGCTCCTCCAGGAACCGCCCCAAGATGGATGGCCTTAGCGCCCCCGAAAACTCCGTCAAGTCCGGAGCTGCTGGCTTGAATCGCCAATGGCTTGAGTAAAGCTCCAGAACCCCCAACACACGGTCGTTGGTGAGCAGCTGCACGCTCGCGGTCATTGCCTCTCCTGTGATCGGAGCTGACGCGGCCTCCCCCTGTGGCAGGGCCGACATCAGTTGAGCCAGACGTGCTGCTTGGGACCTTGGGAGCGCCGCCCCTTCAGGCAATCTCCGCAAGTGGGTCCAGTCTGGGGGCCATTTGGGCGAAGCCAGGACATCTGCCGTTTGAGAAGCCACCGGAGCCCGCGGCGCCATGCGGGGCGCTGCAGCAGGTGCGGGCGCCATCGCGGGTGGCGTTTCCCCTGCGCTTGCGCCAGCTGATGCAGTCCCTCTGGCACGCTCGCTCTCGAAGCGACGCTCAGCCGCTACAGACGAGGCTTCTCTTTGCGCGTTCCGCATCGATTGCGCTGAGCGGGCCCCTTCAGCCGTAGCGGCGCTGTCGTCTGACTGTGCAGGACTGCGCTCAAGTGTTTTGGCAGGGGCTGCCGCATCCGGTGCTGGTGCTGGTGCTGGTGCTGGTGCAGCAGACGGAGGCGACGGGGTCAACACTGGGGTTGGTGGCGCAGGTTTTTTCATTGCCGGTCCAGTGGCGGGCGCCCGAATTTTGGCCTCTGGCGAGGGTGCGGCAGAAGCAGCTTCGCCAATGGCAGGTTTATCCGGCGCAGGTTGGTTCTGCACGCTTTCCTTGGCTTCGGGCTCCGGCGAAGCCACTGCCGGCGCTTCAGCTTGAGGGACTGGCTCGCTATCCAAACGGGCTTCTGGCACCGGTTCACCTTGCCACATAAGGGTGACAAAACCGGCGACCAGCACAGAAGCCAGTGCAGCATTCCAGGGCATGCGGGAACGCTGCTCTCCCTCTCCTCGCCACCAAGACCACCACCCGCCAGACTTGGGCTTTTGCGATGGCACCGGTTTTACGGCCGCTCCCGCTGCATTCAATATAGAAGCACGGATGGCCGCATCGGGATGCATGTGCGCATCTGGCGCATGTTCGAGCGCCTTCGCGAGACGCGCGTCGCGCAATCCTGGGGAGTCGCCAATCGACTTTGATGACCGGGGATCTGTGTCGCTCATGCGGGCGCCTCCAGGACGACCAGGTAGGCCTGCATGCAACCCCGAAGTTTTTGCAACGCATAGCGCAGCCGGCTCTTGGCGGTCTCAAACGGCAGCGTCAGCCGATGCGCCAGGTCTTCCACAGAAGCACCGTCTTCATGGTGCAGCAAGAAGGCTGCTCGCTGGGCCGCTGGCAGCGCGTCCAGGCAATCCAGCAACTGCTGGCCTGCGGCTCGCCAGAACGCCACATCTTCGCTGGAAGGGTGACTCATGTCGACTGCGGCTTGCACCCACTCCATAGGGTCATCAGCGTCGTCTTGAAGCTCCAGCGGCTTCTCGCGGCCACTGACCCTCAAACGGTCCATGGCTGCATGATGAGCTATCGTGAAAGCCCAGGTGCGCCAACCTGCATCCGCGCGCGCCGTGTAGGAATGGCGTGCGCCAATGATGCGCATCCAGGTGTCTTGAAACACCTCTTCGGCCTGCGACACAAGCCCCTGGCCCAGCAAGCGCCGCACAAACCGCAGCAACGCGCTTTCATGGCGCGCATAGAGCGCTTCGAAAGCGTTGGTATCGCCTTGGGCATAGGCAAGCATCAGTTCGTCGTCGGTCAAGGCAACAGTACGCTGGAGGAGCAAAGACATCATTCTCACATTAGGGCGTGTTCACACTAAATTCACCCCCGCGCCGGGGTTTTCCGGGTCGCAGTGCGAGGCGCGTCGTGCCGCCAAGGTGCGATCCTTGGCAAGAGGCGCAACGCGGCAATGCGGCCCGGAAACCCCCGGCCCGAAGGGTGAGGCTCAGGCAAACTGCACTCGGCGTTGCAAATCCTCGCCGGGTGTCCAACCCGGCTGCGGTTTGCGCCTTGATTGCAGCTCGCCTGAACCTCACGCGGGGGTGAATTTAGTGTGAACACGCCCTACCTTGCACGCACTAACCCACACGACGGGGTCAAATCTTTACAAAAGGCTCATTAGTGCTCGCCCCTGCAGGGCCTCAATCACTCAGGCTTGATGCCGCGCGCTGCAACCAATTTTGTCCACTTGGCGATTTCGCTTTCCACCAGGCTGGCATAGGCAGCCGGTTCAGATGCGACCACCACGTAACCCGTTGATTCCAGCTTTTCTTTCACCTGCGGGCTGTTCAATGCCCGGCGTAGACTGCTGCCAATGCGCTCCACAATGGGGGCAGGCACTGCGCGCGGGGCAGATAAGCCTATCCACGCCACAGCGGAAAAGCCCGGATAACCCGACTCCGCCACGGTAGGAACATCGGGATAGAGCGGGTTGCGCTTGAGGCTGGAGACCGCGAGCGCACGGAGCTTGCCGCTGCGCACAAAAGGCAAAGCTGTGTCTTGATTGACGAACATGAAGGGCACCTGCCCGCCAATGACATCCGTCAACGCGGGCGAAGCGCCGCGATAGGGAATTCCCACCATGAAGAGCGGCTTGCAGTTGCTGGGGGCAGACCCGCGGGGGCACTCGCTGGCAACCTGCTTGAGCATCTCCATGGCCAAGTGTCCGGAAGACGCAGGCGTCAAGGCATAGCTGAGCTTTGACGGATGGGCTTTGCCGTCCGCTACCAACTCCTGCAAGGTGCGGGCCGGGTAGGCGGTGTTGGCCACCAGGACAGTGGGCCCCTCCACTGCTTGAGTGATGTGAACAAAATCCTTGACCGAGTCATAGCCGATCCGGTCATTGAAGGCATGGTTGACCGCATTGGTGCCAATGCCCGAAAGCAATAGCGTGTAACCGTCTGCGGGAGCCTTTGCCACAAAAGTCGTGCCTATCGCGCCACCAGCCCCGGCCCGGTTGTCCACAACCACAGGCTGTCCCAGCGCCTTGGTCAATTCCTCAGCCATGATGCGACCGATCAGATCGCTGGCGCCGCCGGCAGGAAACGGCACCACCAGTTTGACAGGGCGAGTGGGCCAATTTTCAGCAGGTTGAGCCCAGCTCGAGAGGGTGGCTGATGCAAGGCCGGCGCATAACATCAAAGCACGAAGAGCAAAACGTCGAGACATGAAGTGATTCCTTGCAACAATAATCAGACGGTGAGCGGAGAGTTGATGAGCGGCTTGAGCGTGTCAGGCAGCAGAACCTGAGTAACGAAGCGCTCAACCACGGGCTCATAGGCGTTCCACAGGCGCCTCAAACTGCGTTCAGGCTCGGGTTCAAAGTCAACGCGCAGATCTACCAGCGGCCACGCCTGGCGGTCCACGATCAGCAGAGCGGCTGCCATGGCCTGCTGGGTCTCGCCACCAGCGGCCACGCCCGCATCCAACCCATCAAGCAGACGTTCTGCAAAAGTCTTGGCGCGGCTGGCCTGATAACCGTCCACCATGGCTTGGCTTACTCCCGCATTGGCCAGGAAGTTGCCAACCGACACGCAATGACGGCCAGAAGCTCCGCTGTGAATGGATTCAATGTCAGGCCCATGGAAAAACGCCGCGCGCCCCTGCTCGTCGAGCGCAGCAAACTGGCGCAGACCAGGTGCGTCGCTCCCAGCGACCAATATATTCACGGTTTCCTGGGCACTGAAGCCCTGACTCAGGAGATCCAGACCCAATGGTCCGCTGCGAATATCGGTGCGGTGCTGGGTCAACACAAGGCCCGTCCCGGCCTTGGCCCAGGGGCAACGGTTACCGACGGCAATGCTGGAGCTGGCCACCGCAATGCCAAACATGCCGGTAGCGTCATCACGAGCGGCGATGGAAAAAGTCATTGGAGTACTTTCTGAAAAATGAAGGAGATTACAAAGCTCGAAAAAATTATAGCGCTAAAATTTAGCGCTAAAAATCATGCCAGCAAGTAGACGGTTAACATCGGCGGCCACCACACCTCGCTCAATTGCAGCGCCCATGGAGAAACCTCGTCGCGGCCGTGGCCGCACCACCACGATGGATGACGTTGCCCGCTTAGCCGGCGTATCGATCATGACCGTCTCCAACGTATTTCAGAAGCCTGGCAAAGTCCATCACCTCACTCGTGAGCGCGTGCGTCAGGCGGCTCTTTCGCTGAATTACGTACCCAACCGGGCCGCCAGCGAACTGGCTTCGGGACGCAGCAACGCTATCGCGGCTATCGTCCCTTTCATCCGCAACTCCAGCTTTTCGCGCACGATCGAGGGGCTTGAAGAGCGCGCCTGGCAGCATGGCTTTGAACTGTTGCTGGCAGTGGCAGACAGTGCAGACAGAGAAACCCGCGCCATCCGCAACCTGATTGGCCGCCGTCCCGATGGAATCGTTCTGACGGGGGCTGAGCACAATGATGAAGCCATCGAGGTCCTGCTTGAGTCAGGAATTCCTGTCGTGGAGACCTGGACGGTGGAGGGTTCTCGCTTTGAGATGACGGTGGGCAACTCACTCTACCAAGCCGCTTTTGACGTCACCGAGCGCTTGCTCGAGCGCGGTTACCGCCGGATTGGCTTTATTGGTCATGATGCGCCGGTCTCGCGCCGATTCAGTGAACGTCAACGCGGTTTTGAAGCCGCCTTGAGCAAGGCCGGCGTCACTGCCGCCGGAATGTGCCACGTCTCCACCGGCTCCGGCTTTTCCGGTGGAAGCGCAGCCCTGGAGTCGTTAACAAGCCAGGCCGATGACTTGCAAGCGGTTTTATGCGTGACCGACGTCGTTGCCGCCGGTGTCATGTTTGAATGTATGCGCCGTGGGTGGGACATTCCCGCGAAACTGGCCGTGGCCGGCTACGGTGATTTTGAAATCGCGTCACAGATTCCTCCGGGGCTCACCACCATCAAAACCCGCGGCTATGAAATCGGTGCCCGTGCGGCCGATCTGCTGGTTGAACATATTCATCACGGCCAGGTTGTGCAGCCCCATGTCGATGTGGGCTACGACATCATCGAGCGCGGAAGCATCTAAGCGCACCCTTGGCGCGTCTTCTTAGGCCAAAAATGATGCCCCTGTGACTTCGGCTCATACTTAAGAACGATTATCATTTACGGCTCACCGTCAAGGGCTCAGGGCGCGTTCGCACTCACCTGGCCCAACAGCGATTAGCGAATCCATTGATAGAGGAAAAAGTATGACGCTTCGTGTGGCCCGCCGTGCAGTGCTGGGAGGAATGTTGGGAGCGGGGCTAAGCGCCATGCCTGGTTGGATGTCGGTGGCCCAGGCGCAAACTGCCAGCGTGAGCGCCAAGACCGTAGCCACTGGGTACGCCGAACTGGTTTATGCCAACTACAGCGACACCTTGGCCGCAGCACGCGATATGCAGCAGGCGATTGCAGCTTTCTTGGCGACCCCCTCACAAGCCGCTCTGGACGCCGCCCGCAAGAGCTGGCTGGCTGCACGTGAGTTCTATGGTCAGACAGAGGCTTTCCGCTTCTATGGCGGCCCCATCGACGACGACAATGGCCCCGAGGGTCAGATCAATGCCTGGCCCATGGACGAATCCTATGTGGATTACGTGGAAGGCAAGCCCAACACCGGCCTTATCAACAACCCCAAATTCAAAATTACCAAGGCCAACCTGGCCAAGCAGAACGAGCGTGGCGGAGAAGAGAACATCGCCACTGGCTGGCATGCCATTGAGTTTTTGCTGTGGGGCCAGGATTTGTCTGAGACCGGCCCGGGCAACCGTCCTTTTGAGGACTATGTGGACGGCAAACGGCCCCACGCCGATCGCCGCCGCACCTACCTGAAGGTCGTCACCGAACTGCTCATTGATGACCTCAACCAAGTCACCCAAGCCTGGGCGCCGGGCAAGAAGAACTACCGGTCACGCTTTGAGGCCGGCGGCACTGAATCTGTTCGCAAGATCATCGTGGGCTTGGGCTCTCTGTCTCGCGGTGAATTGGCCGGCGAGCGTATGGAGGTCGCGCTGAACTCCCAGGATCAGGAAGACGAGCACTCCTGCTTCTCTGACAACACGCATCGCGATATGGTGACCAATGCCACGGGCATCCAGAACGTGTGGTTGGGTCAGTACACCCGCAGAGACGGCAAAGCTTTGAAAGTCGCTTCACTCGCCGAACTGGTAGGAGCGAAGAACGCCGAGTTAGCCAGCACCACAAGCGCGCAGATCGCACGGACCGTGAAAGCAACCGAAGGTATTCAGGCGCCGTTTGACCGCGAGATCATTGGCGGGGCCGATGCGCCAGGCCGCAAGCGCATCCAGGCTGCGGTAGATAGCGCTACGGAGCAATCCAAACTGCTGGTGCAATCGGCCAATGCTATTGGTATCACGAAGTTAACGCTGGTCCAGCCTTAGTCCTGGGATTGAACTGACTTATGACGGGATTGAAGAACGCGGACTCTGAAAAGACTTCGCGCAACAGGGCCTGGACCAGTCGGCAAGGCTGGAGCGTGGCTGCGGTCAGTGCCAGCCTGTGCGCGGTAGTGGCAACCGCCCTGCTGCTTCCCTTTGGCGCAGATGCAGAGCAGACCACCCAATCCGATGCCGCGCGCGCGGCATCGGACCCCAGCGAACTTGTCGGCGGGAAAACCACCGTGTTCGCTACCGGTAAAAACGCGTTTTCATTTCCGTTTGCCAATCTGAGCGATCAAGAACGCACGCGCTTTGTCATAGGCAATTCATTCTTCAAGCGCAATTGGGTTGAGGCACCCGCGTCCACCCGAGTGCGCGATGGACTGGGCCCGCATTTCATAGCGCGCAGCTGCGCGGGTTGCCATGTGCTGGACGGCCGCGGTGAGCCGCCAGATTATTCGCGCACCCTGGGCCCCGAACCCGACGCTACGGTGGCCCTGCTCATGCGCTTGTCGGTACCCGGCAAAGCGGACCCGCGCGTGGGCGTGGTGCCCGAGCCCACTTATGGAGATCAGTTCGGCAATGCAGCGGTGCAAGGTGTGAAGCCTGAGGGCATTGTGCGCATTCACCAGGAGCCCCTGCGCGGACGTTTTGCGGATGGCACCTCCTACGAACTGATCAAACCCATCTACAAGTTGACCGACCTCGCCTACGGCCCCATGGCGAAAGATGTGATGATCAGCCCGCGCATTGCCCCGCAAGTAATAGGTGTGGGCTTGATTGAAGCCATTCCCGAAGCCGACATTCTGGCCAATGTGCGCGCACAAGCTGCACTGCCTGGCCCCATCAAAGGCCAGGTGAATCGCGTATGGGACGCCTTCGGCCAGCGCGAGACCATTGGCCGCTTTGGCTGGAAAGCCAATGCACCCAGCGTGGCACACCAGACAGCACATGCTTTCCTCGGTGACATTGGCATCACATCCAGCGTGGCGCCGAATGAAGCCTGCACGTCTGCTCAAGCTGATTGCCTGGCCGCGCCTCACGGTGGCGGCTCTGCCAAGGGACTGACCGCAAAACAAGCCAGCGCCAAGTCTCCGGAGATCGACGGCAAAACGCTGCATGACGTGATCTTCTATCAGTCCACGATAGCGCCGCCCGCTCGCCGCAACGTGAACGACCCTGTTGTCAAGCAAGGGCAGAAGCTGTTTGCCAACGCGCAGTGTGTGGTGTGCCACAAGCCCAGCTATGTCACCCGCGAAGGACCGTTTCCGCACCTGACGGCCAAATCCATCTCTGGTGAGCGCATCTGGCCGTACACCGACCTGCTGCTGCACGACATGGGCAAGGATCTGGCCGACGGTCGGCCCGACTTTGAAGCCAGTGGCCAGCAGTGGCGCACCCCTCCGCTTTGGGGCATTGGCCTGTTGAAAGACGTCAACGGCCACCAACGCCTGTTGCACGACGGAAGGGCGCGTGGCGTCCTGGAAGCCATTCTGTGGCACGGCGGCGAGGCCGAAGACGCCAAGCAAAGCGTGCTCAAAATGTCAGCCAAAGAGCGCCAGGCGCTCGTCAAATTTGTGGAATCGCTATGACGCGCCTTGCCTCCGTTTTTGATGCCCCTTCACGCATGAGCACGCCACTGAGTGCACGCCCTGGCATACGCGTGGGCCGCCCGTTATTGGCGGCGCTGTGCCTGGCCGCCTGCGCTGTGGCGCAAGCCCAGCCTGTGGCACCCCAGGAAACGCCCATGCCGTACTACAGCGCGGCGCAGGTCTTGCGCGGACTCTACAACCAGCATCTGCCTGTGCAGGCGGCCCGGTTTCTGCAAGCCAGTCAGGCACAAGAGCAAGCAGTGGCAAGCTGGTGCTCGAGTGCGGGTGGCTCTTCTCGCCCCAATGCCGCAGCTGTTCGCACGAGCTGGCGCGAAGCACTGAACGCCTGGCTCCAGTTGTCAACGCCCAGCGTGGGGCCATTGGTGGTGCGGCGGTCTCTGCGGCAAATCGATTTCACCCCCATACGGCCGCAGCTGATTGAGCGCGCAATTGCCAAAGCCCCTGCATCCCCTGCAGACATGGAATTGGTGGGTACGCCCGCCAAGGGCTTCGGCGCCCTGGACTGGCTGCTCACCAAAGGGCTGAAGCCTTCGTCTGCGGAATGCGCCTACGCCGGGCAGGTAGCGCAGGCCATCACCCGAGAAGCGCAGGGCATCGCCAACGACCTGAAGGCCATGCAAAACACCCCCTGGAATGCTCCCTCGCAAGCCGAAGAAGTCGATCCCGATTCGGCGCAAGCGACCAAGGCGGCTGAAGAGACGGGTGCAGCCATGGCCGAATGGGTCAACCAGTGGTTAGGTGGCCTGGAGCGTCTGCGCTGGGCGCAGATGGAAAAACCAGTCAAAGCCGTAGAAGGCTCCAGCAAGCCAGCGGCCTATGCCCGCCAAGCGCTTGCAGACAACGTCACCGACTGGCAGACCCAATGGCAAGCCTTGCAACATCAAGCCCTGCTCAAGCCCGAGCAAAGACAGACACCGCCGGATTCAGACAAGGAAGTGCTCCCCATTGAGGCCCTGTTGCTAGGCAAAGGCCAAATCAAACTGGCCCAGCGCTGGCGCGAAGTTTCAGGCGCAGCAGATACAGCCTTGCGGGCCTTGCGTGCTGGCTCAGCGCCTTCGGCCCGAGACACACGCATGAATGCAGCCGTGCTCAACGCAGCGGCCAAGCTCAAGGCCATTACCGCGCTCTATCAATCTGAAGTGGCGCCAGCACTCGATATTCCGCTGGGTTTCAGCGATGCAGATGGTGACTAAAGATGTTGTCATGTCGTATCGATGCACGGACCCATTCAGCAAGCGGGAGTTCTAATTGAGAACACGCCTGCCAACTGATGCCATCGGGCCGCAAGACCAAAGCCCCTTCGGAGCGCAGCGTCGTACCCTGCTCCGGTGGTTGGCACTAGGCAGCGGCGCATCAGGCCTTTTGGGTTTGGCTGAACCGGCATGGGCAGACGTCCGGCAGCGGGCCACCAAAACAGGCTCTGCTCGCCTGGCCGCCGTGTGGCAGGATAAAACGGGTGAGGTTGTTCAGGACTGGGCGGGCGTTTTGCAAGTCGACGCTGGCGCGAATGGCTATACGTGGCGCATAGGCAAAAGCCTGAAGCTGCCCACGCGCGGCCACGGCGTTCAGCGCCTGGCAGATGGGCAGCTCGTATTTTCTGCCCGGCGCCCCGGCGATTGGCTGGTGCGCTGGAACCCCAGCAAGGCAGAGGCGCACTGGGCCTGGATGGAGGAAGATCGCTGCTTTAACGGCCACGTGGTGGTAGGTAGCCAGTCCACCGCGCAGAAGGTGTCAAGTACGGCTGCCGTGCTGCTAACCACCGAGACAGACCTTGAAAACAGCCAGGGCTGCATCGGGCTCCGCCACGCCATAACCCTGAAAAAACTGGCCGAATGGCCCACCCATGGCATGGACCCGCACGAACTCCTGGTGCTGCCATCGGCCATGGGCAATTTACCTGCCGGCACACTCATCGTAGCCAACGGCGGCATTCCCACGCAAAGCGAGACTGGCCGCAGCAAGAAGTGGATTGATCGCATGGACCCTTCGCTGGTGGCGCTTCATCCTGAAGACGGTCGCCTGTTGGGGCAATGGCGCCTGCCTGATCCACGCCTTTCCACTCGCCACCTGGCCTGGGATGCTCAGCGTCAGTTGCTGGGGATCGCCCTGCAAGCCGAGCATGACGACGATCAACGCACGCGTGCGCCTATCTTTGCCATCTGGGATGGCACCGCACTGAGCCTGGCTCAGGGGCAACCCAGCCTGGCAGGCTACGGCGGCAGCGTGGAATGCGCCCCGGGGGCCGATGGGGGGTTTGTGGTGAGCTGCCCTAAATCCGATTGCACCGCCTGGTTCAGCGCAGACGGCCGCTTCTTGCGCACCGTAGCGCAGACTGACGTATGCCCCCTGGCGCTGGACGGTTCACTGCTGTGGAGTGGTGGTGGGCATGAAGTAGGCCGTCATGTGCCCACAGACAAGGTGTGGCATGCCGCTGACGCTTCCGGTGCCGTTCAAGCACTCCAGTTCGACAACCACTGGCGCCTCTACTAAACGCCTGGGCAGAATGGCGCCATGAACACCGTTCGAGCAAAACGCCACCCGCTCAATAGGGCGTAAGCAGTTCCCCCCTGGGAGCGCCAAGCTCCAGCTTGGCAATGCAGCGTTTGCAGAGACCCCGAAGATGCTGAGCAGGAGCTCGGCGGCCCCAGCATGACCGAGGCCCCCCTGACCGCCAGTGCGCGATCAAAACTCCAGACATAACTCCTTGATTCGACTAAGGAAAATCGCTGAAATCTGAGACGCTTCGCGTATTATGGATAACGCAGCCCGCCAGGACGCACAGGCCGACTCTTGATCGCCACTCTTGTGCAGGGCACTGAACGTACCCCGTCACCACACCGCGCTGCCCTATCAGGCAACCCAGCCTGGCCGCACGGTTTCTCAGAGGTCGTATGTCTAAAGAGAGCAAGCTTCCATCTCGGGTGTCCGGACTATTCAACGTCCGGCGTGAAGAAGTCTTACCGGTGCTCCTCTCCGGCGCCTTCTTCTTCTGCGTCTTGACCGCCCTCATGCTGCTGCGCCCCGCGCGCGACGCCCTGGGCATGCAGCGCGGTATTGAAGCTGTGCGCTGGTTATTCGTGGGCACGGCGGTCGTCACCTTGCTGGCCAACCCGGTTTTCGGCTGGCTGGTCAGCCGCTTCCGGCGTGTGCAGTTCATTGCGTGCACCTATATCTTCTTTGCACTCAGCCTGGTGGGATTTTTCCTTCTGCTGGTGGCCGCCCCCAGTGCGGTCGGCACCACCAGCGGAGAAATTTTCTATGTCTGGTTCAGCGTCTTCAATTTGTTTGCCACCATGCTGTTCTGGGCACTGATGGCGGACCGCTTTGCGCTGGAACAGAGCAAGCGCTTTTTTGCATTGATCGCAGTCGGTGGCACGCTGGGCGCCATATTCGGCCCTTGGCTGGCGTCGGTGCTTGCACGCCCACTGGGCACGCCCGCGTTGCTGCTGGTGTCAGCCGGTTTCCTGATTCTGGCAATGATCCTGGCCTGGGCCGTTGCGCGTAGCCAGGGGCATCCGTCAGCCACTGAACCCAGCATGAACCAGGAAGATCTTTCTGTGATCGGCGGCAGCGCGTGGGAAGGGCTCAAAGCGGTATTGCAGTCGCCCTATCTCCTGGGCATTGCCGGCTATGTCATCTTGATGAGCATCGTGGCCACCTTCCTGTATTTCACGCGCCTTCAAATGGTGGCAGCGCTGGGCCAGGACGTAGACATGCGCACAGCCATGTTTGCGCGCATCGACATGCTCACCCAGATCGCCACGCTGGTTCTGCAAGCCGTGTTCGCAGGCAAACTGATGAAGCGCTTTGGCGTACACATCACCCTCACGCTGCTGCCTTTGACGGTCGCCCTCGGTTTCATAGGCCTTGCCATGGTCGGCACCCTGGCCATGCTGATCAGCTTCGATGCCGCATTCAAGGCCATACAGCGGGCCATCACCCGCCCTGCCCGTGAAACGCTCTACACGGTGACCAGCCGCGAAGACAAATACAAGTCCAAGGCCTTCATCGATACCTTTGGCTATCGCAGTGGCGATGTGGCGGGTGCGCAGGTAGAAGGTGCGCTGGGACGGCTGGGCATGGGCCTGGCTGCACTTACCAGCGTCGCCGTGCCCCTGGCTCTGGTCTGGGCCGCCCTGGGTTACTGGCTGGGCCGCAAACAGCAAGACATTGCCCGTCAAACGGCCCCTGTCGACGCAGCTGATGCATCTCCGCGAGACAGGAGCCCTATTTCCGCCGCCACCCTATGAACACAAGGAGCCCCTCATGATTTCACGACGCGACTACCTGCAACTTGCGGCCCTGGCAGGCGTCTCCCTGGCTGCAGCCCCCAAGGCCTTGCTCGCCGCTGAAGGCGGCCAACGCGCATTAATCACCCGGACCATTCCAGGCACTTCAGAACGCCTGCCCGTGATCGGGCTGGGAAGCTCCGCCTCTTTCTCTCGCATTGCAGGGGCCGGAGAGACCGCCGTCATTCAAAAACTGTTGGAACACCTGGCAAAAATCCCGAACTCGGTGTTTGACACCGCACCCAGTTACGGCGCCTCAGAAGAAGTGGCTGCCGGCGTGGCGCGTACGAGCGGGGTCAATCAAAAGCTGTTCTGGGCCACCAAAGTGAACGTGGCCGGGTTCGGAGGCAGCCACGCCGACCCCAAGGCAGCACGCGCGCAGCTAGACCGCTCCATCGAACGGCTGGGAAAAACCCCGGTCGACCTGATCCAGGTGCACAACATGGGTGACGTGCCCACCCAGTTGGGCTTGCTCAAGGAATATCAAAAGGCCGGGCGCGTGCGCTACGTCGGGGTGACCACCACTTTCCCGCAACACTATGAACAGCTTGAGCGGGTCATGCGTGAGCATGAACTCAACTTCATCGGAGTGGACTACGCCATCGACAACCGAGTCATGGAAGAACGGATTTTCCCCCTGGCCCAGCAGCGAAACATCGGTGTGTTGGCCTACCAGCCCTTCGGGCGCGATCGCCTCTGGCAAAAAGTAAAAGGACACACGGTCCCAGAATGGGCGGCCGAATACGACATTGCCACCTGGGGCCAGTTTTTCCTGAAATTCGCAATTTCCCACCCCGCAGTGACCGTGGCCACCCCCGCCACCAGCAATGAGCGCAACCTGATCGACAACCTGGGCGCTGCCACCGGACGCCTTCCTGACGAAAAAGGCCGCCAGCGCATGATCGCGCACGTCGAATCGCTTTAACCAAACCATGATCCGATCGATTCGCCAGAATCGGATCGGACAGCACGCACCCGCAACCGTTCAGACGTCACTCCCCCAACCGTTCGCTCTGAGCGAATATTCACCGCCCGGAGAGGCAAAAGTCGTGCGGATCAAACTAGGGGGAGTGTTGCGTCCTGATGATGTCACTCCCCCCAACTGTTCGCGCTGTGGTTCTAAGGTTTCTGTCAAACGGTGAGTGACGTTGAAACAGAAAAAACCGTTCGGCCTGAGCTTGTCGAAGGCTTGCGCAATGCTTCGACAAGCTCAGCCCGAACGGTTTCAGGAGGCGGCCAAATTTCTTAAGCCATTGATTCTTTTGGCACGAAACGAGCTGTTTGCTGCGAACTTGTCGAAGTCGTCTCAGCCCGTCGAATCAGCTTCACTCGACGCCTCAAACCTCAGCGACGCTCACCCCCAAACCCCCCAAGAGATTATTTTTCAAAATTCTTAACCCCATCTGCTGCGCTCGCCCGTGTCAGTCTTCATCACAACCCGATGGAGCACACCATGTCACGCCCTCTTGCCCGCCGCAGCCTTGCCACGCTGGCTTGCACTCACCTGTTGCTGGTAGCCTTCACCGCACAGGCCATGAGCCCTGTCCCTCCGCCGACGGTGTGGCCTGAACCCCGCCCACAACCCCTGCCGCAACCGTCTAGGCCACAGCAGCCCACAGGCAACCACGCCCTGCCCCCTATGCTCACCGCGCCGGACTTCCAGGCACCCAGCGCGCAAAACTGCCGCCGCCCTATCCAAACCCGAGAAATCCCTGGCCGCGAGCCTGGCTGGCGCCAAGAATCCGAAGCCAGCGCCCGCAGCGACCGCTCACGCGGCTACGCCACGCGGGAAAGGCTGGAATCGGCCCCTCCTCCTGCCGCCCCAATCACCACGGCGCGGCCACCCAGCATGGAGTCCAAACGCAGCGCTGTTGTCGAAGACAGCGCCAGTCCAGCAGCCGGATCCGTCGCCGAGGCACCCGCTCCCCAGATGCTTCCACGTCGCCCCGCCCCTGTGACCGCCGGCATGGTGGACGACAACGCCGATTTCACGGCCTACATGGACTTCCGTGGCCGCACCCAGGTCGAACACCGCGCGCGGGACATCAGTGAACGTTACCAACTGCTGGTCAAGGACCGCGCGGGCCGGCCCGTAGCCGATGCAGAAGTCGCCGTGCGCTCATCACAGGGCGCAGCGATGTGGGCACGTACTGACACCGCAGGCCGCGTCTGGGTTCACCCCAACGCTTTCGATTCTTCCCGCAGCTCGGTGTATGAAGTCTCCGTGCGCCAAGGCGGCCAGGAAGCCAGAGGGTTTTTGCGCCGAGGCCAAAAAAGCGCAGTCGACATCACCCTGAGCTCTACGCCTTTGCCCGCACGCGCCCAGTTGGATCTGGTGTTCCTGATAGACGCCACAGGCTCCATGGGAGACGAAATCGGCAAACTCAAAACCAGCCTGGCCGGCATCGCCAACGAAGTCGCCCACCTGCCCAGCCAGCCGGACCTGTGCTTTGGCATGGTGGCCTACCGAGACAAAGGAGACGCCTTTCTGCTGCGCAGCCACGATTTCACCAACGATCTGAATGCATTCCAGCGTGTGCTGAACAACTTGCGCGCCGACGGAGGCGGTGACACCCCGGAAGCCATGAACGAAGCCTTGCATGAGACCGTGCACAACCTCAGCTGGCGCGGCGACGGCACCACGCGTCTGGTGGTTCTGCTGGCAGACGCCCCACCCCACCTGGACTACGGCGGCCCACAATACGACAACGACATGCTGGCCGCACTGGGCAAAGGCATCAAGGTGTTCAGCGTAGGCGCCAGCGGCCTGGATCGCCAGGGCGAATACATCCAGCGCCAGATTGCCCAGTACACAGGGGGCCGCTTCGTCTTCTTGACCTATGCCGACGCCAGCCGCCCCGGAAGCGGCTCAGGCAGGGAGACTTCACACGACGTGAGCGGCTATTCGGTGGACACGCTCGACCGGCTGATCGTGAAGCTGGTACGCGATGAATTAGCCCGGCTGCCCAGCTCTTGAAGCTAAGCGCCGCAGGAAAGTCGAGCGACTACTTTATTGAACGAAGTTTTGGGGCTTGCAAAAAATAAGGTTATACTTGCGGGCTTGGCGCTTTAGCTCAGTCGGTTAGAGCGATGGAATCATAATCCACAGGTCCGCGGTTCGAATCCGTGAAGCGCCACCAATACAAATAACGACTTAGCCCAGCCTAACCCGCTGGGCTTTGTTGTTTCTGGGGTGCGTGTGACTACTTTGTAGCCATCGTACAGCGTTTTGACCGCCAGCAATTGCCTATCCTCGATCGCAATTTCTGCAAGACAACGCCATGTTCACTGCGTTGGATTTGTGCACCTTAGTGCGTTACACGGGCAACTTCAGCGCTTTCACAAAGTACGCCTCAACAAGTTTCTGCGGTTAAGAGCAGCGTCGCCATGCTGACTTACAGCCGCTTTCGGCGGGTTGCGGTCGCTCGACCAATCAAGGTCTAGGTCCGCTTCCCGCTGTGTTTCGGAGGAAACGATCTCCAAGCCTATGGCTCGCTGTCGGGCACTGTGTGTTGTGCCGGGTCGAATGTAGACTTTGTCATACTGGCAGCATTCGCTGAATATCGGGAAGCCCGTAGTCTGACCTGCCTTCGTCCGGGTGGAGCACGATCTACCCGGCGGCGAATCCGCTATCGGTGCCGCCCGGGTTGAGGCAGACGCTTGCCGCTGTCGGTGATACTAGCCAAATGCCATCGCTCGACGTAACTCAAGACTTTAGCAAGGTCCTTCAAACTGAAATTGTTGAGGATCCGGGGCCTCAGGTGCCCATTGGGACCTCGCTGATTTTCGAAGCGGGATTGATCACGACTAACCAATGGGAAAGGGCGACATGGCTACGCAATTGGCACGTCTTCAGTGGAATGTTGCTTGCAATTCACTTCGCAGGTGCAGACGGTCACACCGTTGACGGGTCTGCGGTAGTCGTTGGCCCAGGAATTGCGCTGTGCGCGAAGCACGTGGTGGAACCACACCTCGAAGGTTTGCTTTCGGGTCAGATCGCATGTCTTGCCACCGGTGCCAGCGAGGAGGGCCTGCAGGCTTGGAGAATATCGAAGGTCAATGAAGTCCCCAACACGGACCTCTACATCATTGGGCTTACGCTCGCGAGCAACGTCCCGAAATCGGGGACTTTCCACCAAGCAGTTGTTTCGGCGCGCATCCCAGAGGTCGGTGAGAGTCTGACGCTTTGCGGCTTTCGGCTAGATCATACGGAGGCAGAAATCGCGGGCCAGTCAATGGTGCTGCACTTTGCTGGAAATTTGCTGTGCTGCCGAGGCGAAGTGTCGCAAGTGTTCCCACAAGGGCGTGATCGTGCGATGCTACCTTGGCCTTCCGTCGAAGTCCGTTGCCCGGCTTGGGGCGGGATGAGCGGCGGTCCGGTCTTCAATACAAGTGGCCAACTTGTCGGACTGGTCTGCTCATCGTTCAGCGATGAAGAGGATTCTGGTCCTGCGTATGTGTCCTTGCTAGGTCCTGCGCTTACTCAAGGTTTCTCCGGTGGTTGGCCAATAGAAATGTCCGATGGATCTAGCAATCTGACCGATCTTTCGACCCGCGGTGTGGTCACCTTGGTCTAGTTCACAGGCCACCCAAAAGCGCATTCGACTCGTCAGAAATGGAACCAATAGCGGCTGCGGGCGGTGTCCGCATGGAATGTACGGCGCCTTCCCAAGGTGAATGACTGGACTCAGCGGCGCACCGGTCGCAATCCAGCGCACCGGCCACTGTCAGCTTCCGCTGAGGTGCGGCTGTTGAACAGCACGAATGAGCAGAGGGAACAAGTCGATCGTTCCTGCCGAAGTCGGCAATATGAGCTTTCACTTAATTCTGGCTAAGCGATCAGAGCCTTCGCAAAAGCTCCATCACCTGCCACAGTAAGCACCAGCTTTTGTGTGGCTCGAGTCGCTGCTACATAAAACAGCTTGGCTTCATCCGCCGTTTCTTCCCCCTCTCGGGGCATCTGCCCCACACCCGCAACGGCTACCACTGGAAACTCCAGCCCCTTGCTCGCATGCATGGTCATCACCTTGATGGTGTCGGCGAGTGGATCGAAGTCGCCTGAACGATGTCGTACGCGGTGAGGCAACTTGCGGTGCGTCAGAGCACGGGCGCATTGATCCATGGATTCGTGATCTCGGCAGAGTACGGCCATGTCACCCCAGGCATAGCCCTCTTCATGAGCGGTAGCCAGCAGTTCCGCAATCTTGGCAGGTTCGTCCTTTGGAAACGGCAGGTTAACGATCAACGGTTCCTGTCCCTCCCGACCACAACTGATGGGTTGTACCAGCGGTATGCCGTCATCGTCTTGGGCGCCAGGCTTCAGAAACTCGGCGGCGACGCGGTTGGCTGTTTGCAGGATCTGTTTCGTGTTGCGGTAATTGATCTTGAGAATGGTCGTGCGGCCCGCCGCTTGAATGCCCACGCTCTTGAAACTGAAACCACGCGCGTTGCTCTTGCCGTAGATGTTCTGGGCGCTGTCGTACAGGATCAACAAGCTGTTGGTCTCGGGGTCAACCATCTGAGTGACAAGCTTGAGCCACTCGGATCGAAAATCATGGCCTTCATCAACCATGACTGCTTGGTATTGCCCAGACGGAATCAGCCTTCGATCTACGCCCCGAATCACGTAGTCGACCATTTGATCGAACATGCCCTTGCCTTGGGGTGGAATGGGTTGCCCATAGGCCACTAGTTGCTGGCGGCACCATTTATGAAAGTTGCGAATATGTACCCGGTCTGCGAACCCCTTGGCCGTGAAAAAAGCGTTAAGTTTCACCGCCAAAGGCTCGTTGTAGCAAAGCACGAGAATGGGCTTGGCCGAAGGTGACTTGGCCAGGTACTCAGCGCGGTAGCCCAGGATCATGGTCTTGCCGGATCCCGCGACCCCATGAATGATTCGGTGGCCTTCCCCAAGGCTGCGGGCCAATTGTTCCTGCTGCAAGTCCATGACCCGCATCATGTCCGGCAGATCATCAGCCTCCTCGACCAGCAGGCTGCCTTGCACTGGAACCCGCACTTGCGGAAACATGATCCAGCGAACTCTTTCCAGTTGCGGCACGGAGATGGCCTTGCCGAATGCGTGAGGAAACATGTTCCACAGGCGCTGCTGGAAGCTCTCGGGCTCCACCGATTCCAGCATCTCATCTTTGCAGATGACGAGATGGGCGTCGATAGTCTGGTCCAGAGCCGACTGCTCGAATTGCTTGCGCGTGATGTTGGTGAAAACGACACCGCTGCCCCAAGGGAAGGCCAGCGCTCCCCGGTGAGGCCCATCGGCCTGCACGAGTTGGGGATCACGCTCCAAGGCGTTAACAACCTGGATCGCGCAGTGGCGGGCTTGCGCAGCTGGGTTGATGACGACCTTAGGCCGACCAGCAACATTGAGGGTCCATGCCTGCTTAGTGGCTTCCACAAGCGTATCAAGGCGCCAGTCCTTGGTCTCGAGGATCAGGATGCCGCGGCGTGGATGGATGACAACGAAATCGGGGTGGGTTTGCTTAGGGCCGACCGGCACGTCATACCAAAGCAAGTAGTCGTCATCGAGCTTCTGCTCCAATCGCTCTGCGAGGCGTCGCTCGCCGGACGTCATCCGCCCGACGCAGGCACCCATTGCGGGAATCAGTACCGCCACTTTGGTTTTCCTCCGTTGGCTCGAGGATACGGCAATTACCAATGGCTTCAAAGCCACAAATAAGGGAACGCCTGTTTTGCTGATGGGCGGCGCTGGCTGTGGATCAGCCGCAGATGCTGCTAGTCGATTTGCTTCATGGCCGCGATTAACCTGCTGAAGGCTGGTTGCGGCCACTTGACTTCGGGTCAATGACTGCTGCTCATCTGATGCGCCAGCTTGACCGATGAGATCAAATATATTCAGGTAGGAAAGTCGAAGGGCACCACTATTAAATTCCTATGCGCGTGGGGGTCGATTGCGTCTGTGAATCGGTCGCAATGCAGACGCTGTAGCTCAGCGGTCTGGCTTTAATGGCCTGCTTCCTTTTAATAGGTCTCGTGTTACTGCCTGTCGCCGTCGCGTGGAGCGTGCTCAGGAATATCATGGTGTTTCTGGACGCACTCGCTAGGAAATGACCTATCCGAGATAGCAGACTGCAATGGATGTCTGCTATTGCCCCTGAACCGACGGTGGGCCTTGGTCTTCAAAACGGTCATTGATTAAAAACCCGGGCAGGCCACGGCATCTAGGCACAGAGGCTCACCCAACTCGCCTGGTGTGCCGGCATGGGTGCGCGCAGCTCAGAGATGAAGACCCGAAAGCACCCTGAATCGGGAAATAATTTGTGTTTATCGGCAGGATTTTCTTGAGCAATCCTCTGTATCGCCACCAACAGCCATTCGGTGCGTTGGTTCAGTCCAAAAAGGTTTAACTGCTGCGTATGTACTTCGCCCATGACTCTGGCTTGCCCACGCGGCAGTTAAACTCTATTCATTAGCTTTTATATTTTATGATCCAAATAAGTGCATCTTTCTCAAGCAGTAATCTCAGCCTAGATTCATGGTCGGGAATGTACGTTGGATGTCAATGGGCTGCGGAACATGAGCTACCGCCAGAACAATGGCAGTTCGAGATCCATCACGGGCCTCTTTGCCAAATGTTAATTCTTTCGTCCCATCACCTCGTCGAATTGATGCTCTTCAAATGTTTGCGGCATTTGCTTGACGCCTCGCCTGGAAAGTTTCCTAAGTACGAAAAGGATTTTTCGAAAAAAGCAATTTTCAGTGACGCATTCACAAAATGGCCGCTCGAAATTACTGGTCAAGGATTCCATCTACAAACCGAACCGTTTAAATCTGCAAGTGCCTTGCACCTACGTCGAAACGCTACTATTCATAAAGAGTCGGCGTTGGCTTCGCTTGCGATGGCACGCTCAGCATTATTCTCAGCAACTCAAGCGTCACGAAGCATTTGCGAGCAACTTCTAGGCCCATCCACTTTTGAATATGAAGAGGTTCTTGCGAAATATCCAGTGCGATCTACACAATGGTTCTCAAAAATAAAATTTCTTGAGCGATTTTCGCCCAGCTAATTTCAGCGAGCCATGCAGGAAGAAGTTCGCGGGAGGCGGGGGCAATACGGCCCCTTGTAGCGGCAGGTGACTAGATCAGACTCTTCCGTCCCGGCTATCCGGTAGGCTATCCACATGCTTATCGACCTACATCGTTCCTTCTCAGAGTACTCAAGCGAGTCGTCTGAAGTCCAAGACGAAGACTGGGGAGCCTTCCTTGGCATGCGCAACGGTAGGCACGCGTGGAGCGACCTGCACGAGAAACCGCTCGTTGTCGTTCTCGGTGAGGCCGGCATCGGCAAGACCACCGAGTTCAAGCACGAAGTTGCGCGTCTCACAGGAGGGGGGAAGGCCGCGTTCTTCCTGCCCCTGAATCAGCTGCAAGATTCCGACTCTTGGACGCTTGCCCTGATCGGGTGTGAAGACTCCTACGCAGCTTGGGCGGCGTCCACCGCTACAGGCTATTTCTTCCTTGACGCAGTTGACGAGGCCCGACTGAGGTCCCATGCGGACTTCGAACGTGCGCTGACGTTGGTTCAACAAGCTCTTGGCCCTCACCTTTGGCGGGTCCGCGTCGCCATATCGACTCGGATTACGGATTGGTCAGCTGTTAGCGTACGAGCTGCGGTCGATACCCGCCTGGCAATGCCCATTCAGCGGGCATTCGGCGCCAAGGCGGCTGCCGAAAGGCCACTCTCATTGGACGAGGCTTCATCCGTTTCGCTTCCTGCGGATGACGACGCCGCAAAAGTCGAAGCCCTTGTAGTAACGCTAGACCCCCTGTCAAACACCGAGGCACGGCGCTGCGCCGAGGCCTTCGAGCTCCAGGACGTGGAGCTGTTCTGGTCGGCGGTCGAAGATGGTGACTACGAGTTCATGGCAACCCGTCCCCTGGACCTTCAGTGGATGGTTGGCCTTTGGAATCAGCGAAAGACGCTTGGCACCTACCGCGACCTGATTGAGGTCAACGTTTCAAACCGCCTTCAGGAATTCAATGACAGCTACGAAGTGGCAGGCGAGGTCTTGTCGGTTGACCAGCTTCGGGCAGGAGCAGTTGCGCTTGCCGCGGCCGCAGAGTTCGGAAGCGCCGCGTTCTTCGTTCTAGAACCGGGCGCTGTTCCGGCCGACAATGAGCTCGCTCCGCACACTATTTTGAGCGACTGGGACCCAACCGAGGTTCGCCGACTTCTGGCGACTGCGGTCTTCGACGAAGCAAGTTTTGGTCGAGTCAAGTTTCATCACCGCTCCATCCGAGAGTACCTTGCTGCACATTGGGTGAGGCGGCAATTGGAGCTCGGCGTTCCCTTGCTCCGCTTGCAGGGTCTTTTCGCCGCCAGCCCCTACGGCACGTCTGTGCTAATCCCATCCCGTCGCGCGGCGCTCAGTTGGCTAGCGACCATTAGCGTGGAGGCAAGGGAATGGGTGGTGCGAGACTTCCCTGAAGTCCTCTTCTTTGAGGGCGACCCGCAGGCCTGGGACGGGCTGTCGGCAGACAAGGCCTTCGACAACTTCGTCTCCGGCTCCAAATTCGGCCTCCAGACAAAGTGGGTCAATAGCGCCAGCGAATACATGCGGGTGGGGCGGTCACTCAGCGACGGCAAGGTTGCTGCTGCCCTTGTGGACCCGTCACGTCCGCCACAGATTCGGAGTTTGTGCTTCTACCTTGCTCGATACGCGAAGCTGGCCGATTGCGCATCTGGCGCCTTCGACATCTATAGAAACACCACCGCGCAAGAGTGGGAGCGCCGATATGCGCTGGAAGTCCTCGAGGTAGTTGCAACTCCGGCACACCGTTCAGCCGTCTTGGTCGACCTGCAGACTTCCGTCCTTGGCTCCAACGAACTCATTGCTCGCGCTCTGCAGGCTGTCGAATGGCGTTCACTCACCGTGGCTCAGTTGTCTGCCATCTTTGACTCGACCCGAAGTGAAGCCGTGTATGGTGGTGGGCCAATGACAGAGGCCCTTAAGAGCGGCCTGCTGCCTTCAGCCGACCTGCCGGGCGCAACACTACTGCTCAGCGCGGTCATGGCCTCACTGCCACGCCCGATGCCAGGCAAACGGTTCGCGCGCTTCACTGATCCCGACCAACCTGAACGTGCGTGGTTGTTGGACGCACTGCCCCATTGCTATGAGCGCGTCCTTGCATTGCTTCAACCTACATCTACCGCTTACCCGAAGGTCTACTTAGACGCGGCAGAGCGAATCGAAGCGCAGCGCGACACCGGTTTCACAGACCGTGTTGAGTTCAGTCGGCTCCGCAAGGCAATTGCCCAGCACCCAGGTCTTCGCTGGAGCTTGGCACTCGCCATCGCAGAATCCGACGACATCCGGCACTCCACACGTCGCCTGACCTGGGGGGCCTCGTGCATCGTGAGCTTTGACGTAGATGATTTACCCGAGCTAACACGATGCGCCAACGACTCGACTCTGCCCACCTTCGAGCAGGAGGTCTGGTTTTCCGTAGCGTTGGAGGTTGTATTCAAGAATAAGCGCCATAAGTCGCGCGCAGACGCGCTCCGAGCACTTGGAGTGCAAGGCGAGACTTCAAAGCGTGGCATTCTTGTCAGAGCTGAGTACAAGCTATGGCGGCAAGGCGCAGCTCAGACTCGACATTGGGGGGCAGAAGAAAAGCTGCGAAAGGCGGCAACCGAACGAGACCTAGAAGCTTTCAAGACGAGTCTGACCGCTCACCTTCCCCAGATTCGTACTGGTACGCACTTCGGAGGGCTTCAGCGCCTTCTTCAGTACTCCTTCAGTCGCTCAAGAACCAACGACCATTCGACGATTGACTTCGACGCCCTGGCGGCTAGCCTCGGCCCACAAATCGCAGAAGCATTCGAGGAAGGTCTGAGGGCATACTGGCCAATGTCGGTCCCGCCAAACCCGTCCGACGTTTCCAATGGTCAACTTCCATGGTCTGCGCTCGTCGCTCTTGCTGGGGTACGCCTGACTTTGCGGAGTCAGGCTGTCATAACCTCCCTCTCAGCGACGGAGGTCGAGAGGGCTGCCCAACTTGCGGTCTGGGAGTTGAACGGTCCTCCCACGTGGTTAGAACCCTTGACAAGGACGCATTCGGCCACGGTCAACGTTGCGCTTACGGCCTGGATACTGGCAGAGGCCCAATCGGCCACTACCGGCAACGGTGTTCGCGGAGCATTGGAGATGGCGCTCAATTGTGCTTCAGATGTTCGCAAGGAACTCATAGCTGCGCTGGTTCCGCTGGCCGTTGATGGCGGCATCGTACGCGATGACACCCACAAGGCAGTGATTGACGCGCTCAAGGAGGACGGATTGTTGCCGCTTGCCACCCTTACTGCGCTTTGCCAAAGCAAGCTTGACTCCTCTATAGGGCCAACGGGTGCGCTCGCCGAAATGACTTGGCTTCGTGTCTGGATGGAGGTCGAGGCCCACAGCGCCTGGGCGTGGTTCGTTCGGCATGTTCAAACCTTCCCGGGGGACGTCGAACCTGCGGTGAGCAGCTTTGCCGCTGCGGTGGGCGACCTGAAATGGTTGATGGTGCCTCTGGACAGCCCGACGGCCGACGTGCTCCTCGGCATTCACTCGATGCTAAGCATGTATCCGCCGGCGGCGTCCACCCCGTCGGAGGACAGCGATAGTCACTTCTTCGGACCCCCTTCAAAGCGCCTGCGTGAAGGTATAGTCACCGCATTTCTAGCGGCTCGCGGACCGATAGGGCACAAAGGCTTAGTATCTTTGCTCGCCAGACATACGGACCCAACCGAACGCAATTGGATGAAAGGGAGGGTGAATGAGCATGCGTCGTTAGATGCTGAGCTGGTAGCGAAAAGGACGGCTGCCGAGCTGAAGGCGATTGGTTCCCCGTTTCAGTCAGAGCCGCGGACCGAGGCCCACCTCTACGAGCAGGTCCTAGCCCGACTGGAGGAGCTACGCAAGAATCTCGAAGAAGGCCCTTTCAGTGAGCGGGACCTCTTTAGTCCAAGAATCCCGGAAAAGTTTCTTCAACGATGGCTAGCAGCGAAGTTTCGCGAAACCCAGAATCGTCGATTTAGCGTCCACAGAGAAGAAGAAGTTGACGACGACAACATGACAGACATTCAACTTAGCTGCCCTGCGGGAAATGTCTGCATCGAAATTAAGCCCGTCGACTCGACTCGGAGCTACTCTGCAAACTCGCTGACCGACACTCTCAGAACTCAGATTGTTGGCCAATACCTGCGTGGCGCCAATAGCACGCGGGGAATCCTTGTTCTCATGCAACTCGACAACAAGACCTGGAGCATCCCAGGTGGTGCGACCGGTCAGGCGTTTCCCGCTTTGGTGAGCTATCTGGAGAGTCAGGCGCAGGCCATCAAAACCGTCTCCGATGGAGTCAACGAGCTAACCGTTTTCGGTATTCGATGTGTCGTCTGAGATCCGTCGGTTGTGGTTATCCCAATAGTCAAATGATGCCGTTCAATCTTTGCAGGCAACTGTCCTGACATCTCTCTTACACGTACAGTGATAACGACCAACTATGACATAGTGCTTAAGAAGTCAGTAAAAAAAGTGGAGGGCAAATATGGAGGCAAAAACGAAGGGAGCGTGGCTCCTTGCGCAGTCCAAGAGTTTGGATGCCGTCAACGGCGCGGGACGTCTTGAAAACATTCAGTACGCGGGACGTACTGGTCGACTTTTCAACCTACTTCGTCGGACTGTCGATCAAAGCGGGGCGATTTCTGTCGTTCCAGCATCCACCGTGCAAGAAATCTGTAGACTGAATAACATCGATCGAGCATCACGCGAAACTGGACTAGCCGTGCTTGGACGCCATGGTCGAATCGAAGTTGGCTCTGCTGGCGACCTCACACGTTGGTCTATCCTTCGACCAAGGTCGGTCCGATAGTTTCCTTTTAGGCGACGTCGGGTAGCCAAATCTGCAGTCGAGCTAAAGGGCAACCAACCTCATCTCCAAGATGAAGCCACCAGCTAACCAGCGTTAGCATCCTGATTCCTGCCGACACGCGGTTGCGTGCCCGCTAAATGGCTTTCTTGTGCAAGGACGATTCTAATGTCACTGATTTGCAGCCGCGCAGCTGATCTTTGGTTAGGCCAGTTCAAGATACCTGCAGACCGTGCTCTGGCGACTAAACTGCTTCAGAATTTTGTATTCATATCTGCTGATGACTTTCAAAGAGACTTGAAGGCATTGATCGCGTCAAAGCTGCCGGCACCCTCGACCGCAGCCTTTTACATTGAACGCGAACTAAAGCAGGTAAAGCCTAAGTGGCCGTACAAGCAGCCCGACAATCGAAAAATCGTTACCAGATTGTCGCCCCGAAAGATCGCCGAGAAGATGTACCTCGAAGTCGGACGCCCACGAGGTAGGGGACTTCCAAAGAAGTGGACGGCGCATGGCAGCGCGCTACCCGCTGTGAAGTCTCCGAAAAACCGACAGCAGGATATAGGCAGCGAAGGCGTCGTGGCGATGGCGATTTCCAAGTTCTGTAAGCTGCGCAAGAATCGGTTCGCCTTGCAGCCACACACGAACGACCTAACCCCAGGAAAGGCCACGTACTTAGTCGTTGTGACCGACTTCATCGGCTCTGGCAAGAGGTCACGCGACATGCTGGACGCTCTCTGGCGCCTCGCGTCCGTTCGCAGTTGGCACAGTAGTGGATATCGCAAGCTGATGGTGTTCGCTTATTCCGGGACCGATGCAGGGATCGCGCATGTCAAGCGACATCCCAGTCGCCCTAATGTCCACGTTGTCCGAACGTGCCCAACTATCAAGTCGGCCTTCCGAAGCAAAACTGCGCAGGAAATAATTTCGCTTTGCCGGCGACTCCCTCAGAACGCGCGTGAGCCTTTAGGTTTTAGGGACACAGGCGCACTCATGGCCTTCCAGCACTCTTGCCCGAACAACGTTCCTGCAATGTTCATTGAGTCAGCTCAAAAAGGCCAACACAGATGGCAGCCACTCTTTCCCTCACGCACTACGGAGGGGATAAATCACGTCATTTCTGCAGATCCTGCGCAACAGTCCTCTGAAGCATTCGACGCACTCAGACTTGGCAACATCGTGAGGAATAAGTCGTTTCTCAGGAGCACCGAAGAGCAGCAAGATGTCGTCAGATTGTTAGCGGCGGTCTTTCGTGGAAAGCGTCAAACGGAAGACCTCGTGGCAGCGTCGCTCCTGCCGTATGTACGGGTCATAGCCGCCTTCGACCGAGCCATCCAGCAGAAGCTACTGACAACCAACGGACGGATTACCTCGGAGGGCCATGCATTCATCAATCACCTGAATCAGAAAGCCTCTACATCAACCCTGGCACCAGCCTCACCAAGTCCGTATTATTATCCGCTGTCGCTGAGAGCTCCGCCGTAGTGGCAACACTCTAGTTTCCATGGGGAGGCGACTCCCCGTGGTCGAGCCGTAGCTTTTGCTGTGGCGAGGCTTAGGAGTCCGAAAGCCGAAATTGAACTTGCGCCTACTTGCACCATCTCCTGCGCCTGGCTACCAGCGTAACCTCGGGCCAGGGCAGGAGATGCTCCGCGAGCGGGGCCAAAGGTAGATGAACCACTGGAACTCTCAGCGATATCTTGCTTCAGGACATAGTCAGAAGCGCAATACCCGCGTTCTAGAAAACGCGGTCAGCACCGCTGCGCTCATACGCAAAGCCGCGCCAGGCGCGGCAATTCTCTTTACATTGAATCATCTGGCCCGTGAGACAGGCGTGCCTTACAGCTACCTTCGCGACGTTGCGGCGCGCGGCGGTCGCAACGATGTCACGTTCTATCGTGTCTTCTCTTTGAAGAAGGGTAATGCCGGTTTCAAGGGCAAGAGGATGCGCACCATATGCGTGCCAGATCCGCTGCTCATGAAGGCGCAGCGATGGATTCACGAACACATCCTGAAGAAAGTTTGTGCCCACAATGCATCCAGCGCCTATCAACCCGGATCGAGAATTCGGGATGCGGCTGCCCAACACCGAAATGCTCGTTGGCTAGTCAAGATGGATGTGATGAATTTCTTCGAATCAGTACTGGAGCCCAAGGTCTACAGAGTGTTCCGATCATTCGGTTATCAGCCTCTGATGGCGTTCGAGCTAACGCGACTGTGCACTCGAGTTAGAAAAGGTGGACCTAGACGTCACAAAGTGGACCTCACAGCACGGATTCTTCAATATAACAGTGCTGCTTTGGGCCATCTTCCTCAGGGTGCGCCAACAAGCCCATTGCTGGCAAATCTTGCAGTGTTCGACCTTGACTGTAGATTGGAGTTACTCGCGAAGTCCCACGGTATGGTCTATACGCGTTATGCCGACGACATCGTTTTTTCTTCATCAACAGACGATTGGTCCAAATCCAAGGCGGTTGCGTTGCTCAATCAGGGGCATGACATCCTGAAGGAACACGGGCTTCAGCCCAACCTTGCAAAGTCCACCATCGCCGGTCCAGGTGGACGTAAGGTGGTGTTGGGCCTATCGGTGTCGGATACAGAGCCTCGGCTCACTCGCGATTTCAAGAACAAACTGCGGGCCCACATCCACTATCTGAAAAAGTACCACACCCAAGGTACTCCTCCTCACGAAAAACTGAGCTTCGACTCGAGTCTGGGGCTACAGCGCCACGTCTTCGGGCTCGCCTACTACGCAATGGGCATTGAACGTGCCTGGGGTGCAGCACGCCTTGCTGAACTGAAAGCCCTGCCCTGGCCGGTAGAGCACGGTATCTCATTCGTCTAGAGGTTAGATACGCCGTCACTTCAGACTGGTTTGTTCAGTTGCGCTGGAAGCTTCGCGGCATGAACATGAAATGTGACCGCGATAGGCTGCCTCGAATGGGTGCTACTTAGTCGATAGCTGCCCTATCAGGCCGCGGATTTGGCGATAATTTCGCTCGAAAAACTAGCTGGCACGCGTGCTCAATACTTGGCCGGGCTCGTGCTGTCGTCTGGCCCGGTGAAGTTCACCCTGCTGACGCGCGATTGCACAGGGTATCTGGTTGACCGTTACAGTGAGCGCAGGGAGAGCGCTGATGAGCTCTCTAAGCGAGTCAATCTGCGCGACAGTCCTCAACGCAGAACTGGCCAACTACAGCTAGTGCCTTTGCTCATATAAATGCGTACTTTCTACCAGCTCCTTCCGTTGGATACATCGAAATGCGCGCTAGCGCAGTGCCCATGGCTAAAGTTAGCCTACAGCCAACAGAAGCGCCTAAGGCTGGTGAAGCCCTTCATAATCAAAACCTGCTCCCGCTTGTTCGATATGCCAAACTTTCACCATGGATAAATTCTTGCTGCAGCTGCAGGTGCTTGAGCGGCTCGCCGAAGACCTGCTGCAAGTTGAACAGGCAGTGCGGACGTCCCATGAAGCGGCGACTCACGAAGAAAACATCGCCGAAAACAAATACGACACACTGGGACTCGAAGCCGCCTACCTGGCCACCGGCCAGGCTCGGCGCGCCGAAGGTATCCGTCAGGCGATGGCAACTTGGCGCCAATTCCGTCCACACCCCTACGATGCCAGCAAAGGTATTCAGCTCGGCGCGCTCGTCTGCCTGGTTGATTCCGACGACAAGCAGCAACAGCTCTTTCTCGGGCCGGATGGGGGCAGCATGAAGTTGGTCAGCGGCGCTCAGCTCGTTCAGGTCATCAGCAGCGAAGCCCCTTTGGGCAGAGCTATGCTGGGTAAATTCGAGGGTGATGAGGTGTGGATTCAGGTCGGTCCAAGTCGACAGCAGTTTGAGGTGCTGCGGGTTTATTGATCCGCAATCAGGCCCACGCCCAATTGGCTAAGGTCAGCAGACTTACCTGAAGGCTAGACTTCGGCTGTCGGCCAGAAACTGCCATCTGCGTCCGGGAGAAGCGACAGCCTGCGATTGCGTTTCTGCGTCGAGCGACGTGTTAAGCCTCAATTTTTTCCTCGCCGCATCAGTTCATCTATGTCGAAACCGTTCTCCCGCGACGTCCATTTATCAGGCCTGCACGACGAACTGCTTCCCATATTGAGCCCCAATTGCATGACAACCCCGCCGGGAGTGTGAAATGTCTTGTAAGAGTAGAACGGCTTTCCGGTGTCTGCGTCGATATAGGCCACACCTTGTTCTCTCACAGGGATCACATAACCAACCAATTCACTGGTGTACGAGTCTCCTCTTCGCGCTGCCACGACATTTCTCGCGTCAGGTGCAACCCATACTTTGGCCTCTGCTTTACAAAGTCGTTGAAACTGCCATCGACCTATGATCTCATCAGAAAATGGGAGTGCAGCCACAACTGGAAATATGAGCACGCCCAGCAACGACGCACCGGGAATGCGGATCTCTCGAACAATCCCTGCCGTAATCATGCCCGTTATGACCAACCACGTGATCAGTAACCCAATGACTATCAGGCCGATCATCCGAGCCTCGGCACGTGGAAAACTATGCAGGGATTGCTAGGTGCTTGCGTGAAGGCTAACTTTTGTGTATAGAGGCAAGCGCCGGTGGGACGCGCTCGGCCAAGAATGAAATGAGAGCCAGGCAGGGGATGCCGATACATGCTCGCTCGAACGATAGGTTTGGCTGCACTTTTGTTCATAAGGAGAATAGCCCATGGAGCGACTTGTCTGCCGTTGCTGTGTTCCAACTCCACTGCCTCGCCTCAGAGTAAAGAACGTACTGCTCGAACCACCAGCCGAGGTGCTTCTTCGCGGTTCGTGGTTGCGCCACAAGGACGCGAAGTGGAGCTAGCGCCTGATCGCTCGCAACAACTGCAGCAATTCGCTCGGAGCGTGCTCGAAAGATGGCAATCTTCCTGCCAGCGCTCAGAAATGTCAAAGGCGTATCCGTTCCGTTGCCGTACCGCATTTCAGCGTGGTGATAGTTCGTTCCGCCGAGGCCGTCCCCTCGAAACATACGATCCTGGGTTTGAGCCCCGACATAGAGACGATGGCCAGCGGGTATGGCAGAGAGATTTGTATCTGCAGGCACTGCAAAATAGAGCCATGACTCGCCGATCTTGCACTTTGGACCGAGTTGTTCGACTTCAATTACAGGGAGGCTGTAGAAACCTCGCCTTGCGTAGTTGTATGTCTTTGTGGGATGGACACGCAGAAGCGTTAGATACCGTTCAGCGACAGGAGCAATGGACGCAATAAGATTTGGAAGTTGTTTCATGGCAGGATGTAACTAGTTTGTGAGGCCTGACGAAATGCAGACCGTGCCAACCCGCAGGCCCTTGCCCCGGTTTTTGTTAACGGGCAAGTGATTGCCGGATTGAGCCTCGTCTTGGAGCTGAAACGACTTGACAAGGCAGCATTCATCGAATCGGTGAAAAATGGCGCACACGCCATCTCGAAAACCATCGCTCAAGCCTGAAGCTGAGGTGTCTTCAGGACGGTGCACATTGCCGCCTGAGCTACGAGGTGGTTCTCTGCGGCACTAGTCGCCCCTCCACACGCAAACCCGCGCGAACAAGTGAGTCGACAGCTGCCTTAGGGACAGCAGGGCCACCGGGCGACGCGTAGACCAAGCTCATGCTCCCCAGCAGCTTCTTGCCGTGGTGAATGGGGACAGCCCAGGCCTGCGTACCGGGGCTGACTTCGTTGCAGGTGAAACACACGCCGGAAGTACGCAACCCCGCCATGGCCCTACCCAAGGCTTCTCGCGAAGTTGGCAGGCTCGCTGCGTGTAGCTCGTGCGCATGCTGCTGGGCGACCTTTTCCAACTGGTCCAGGGTTAGATGGGCCATGATTGCCTTTGAGGTCGCGCCTTGGAACAGCGGCATCGCACGTCCGCGCTCGTAGCAGGCAGCTGCCGGCGCCGATGTCCCTCGTACCTCGCGAATGCAAACGACCTTGAGCCCATGCAGCCGAGACAGCAGAACCGTTGCGCCGGTGCGTTCGGATAGGCTGTCCATGATCTCGCCTGCCGCGGCCAGAAGCGGGTCATTGAGTCTGATGACGCGGTCTAATTCAACAATGGTGGACCCGAGCACATACTCGTTGAGCGATGCCCGCTCGACCAGCCCTGCGTCTTCCAAGTCGGCGAGGTAACGGTAGGCGGTAGCAAGCGACACGCCGAGGAACTCCGCCACCTCCCTGGCCGTGAGGCGCGCAGGGCCGTCGCGGAAGTGTTGCAACACCTGAAGGACCTTGGTAATCACGGTCATGGCACGCCTTCGCTCTGCGATGTCGGTGCCGATTCGCACCATTTGAGAATTCTACTTGTCCCCTGTCGGGACGGCGGACAAAATTCGCCCCTACCCGGACATCACCCCGGCATCCAGGAAAACCGCATGCTCACAACCTCATCTATCCGGCTGCGCGTCTTGCGTGGTGCAGCCCTCATTGGCCTCGTCGCCGGCACCACACTCGCTATGGCCCAAAGCGCGCCCAATCAGTTCTCCATTGTGGTGCCGTATGCACCGGGCGGCCCTGCCGACTCGGCGGCCCGGCTGATCCGGCCAGTGTTTGAATCCACCCTGGGAAAGACCACCATCGTTGAAAACCTGGCTGGCGCAGGCGGCTCGATTGGAGCGACCAAAGTGCTGCGCGCCATAGATGGCAGCCAGATTTTGATGGGCTCACCCAACGAAGTCATCCTGGCGCCGCTGGGCCTGTCTGCGGTCAAATACAAGGCGGACGACTTCCGGCTTGTGGGTACGGTGGGCGAGCTACCCTATGTGCTGATCGCACGCCCCGATTTTCCGGCCGGCACAGTGGACGAATTGATCGCTTACGCCAAAGCGAATGCAGCACGCTCCTTGAGCTACGGCAGCATGGGCAGCGGCTCCATCAATCACCTGGCCACCGAGGCCTTTGGCGCGAAGACAGGCGTCCGGCTCAACCACATCCCCTACAAAGGGGCGGCTCCGCTGGTGCAGGATGTGGCCAGCGGTCAGATCGATTTCGCCTTCACGCCTTTGGCGGGCCCGGTGCAGGGCTTGATCGAAACCGGCAGGGTCAAGTTCTTCGGCCTGACCAGTGCCGCCCGCAGCGCTCGCTGGGCCGATTGGCCGACTGTCAATGAAAGCAAGGTGCTCAAAGACTTCGTCTACAGCATCTGGGTCGGACCCGTGGTGTCCAAAAGCACGCCCGAGCCGGTCGTGCAGCGGATTAACGCCGCACTCGCCGAGGCGCTGCGTCAACCCGATGTGCGCAAGGGCTTGGCCGCGGCGGGGTTCCTTGGCACAGCTACAACGTCTCTGCTTGATGCACAGAAGCTGTACACATCCGAGGCGGATAAGTTCAGAAGCATCGCCGATGCGATCAAGCTGCAGCCGCAATGAGAGGCGCTGGGGCCAGGATGCACTCTGTGGTCCCAACATAAAAAAAGGTGATTCATGAAGGCAGAAAAAGTTGAGACTCTGGGGCGTCAATGGATAGGCGGCGAATGGCTTGAGCATCGCAATGGTGCCGTTTTTTCGAGCGTCAATCCCGCGAATGGAAACATCCTCGGCCACGCTGCGGATGCGGATGTTCGCCAGGTCCAATCGGCGATTGATGCGGCGCGCCATACGTTCGACACCACCCAATGGAGTAGTTCGCCTCGTCTACGCGCCCAAGTGCTGCTGCGCTTCGCTGCGAATATCGCAGCCCGCGCGGACGGTCTTGCACGCCTTCTGACGGCTGAGAACGGAAAGCCGCTGGCAGTCGCGCAAGCGGAAATCCGAAACTGCATCAGCGAGTTGGAATACTACGCCGGGCTCACGCGACAGATCGCCGGCCGCTCGCTGCAAACCTCGCCAGGCGTCCACAGCCTTCTGCAGCGCGAGGCGTCGGGGGTAGCAGCCGTCATCACGCCTTGGAACGCGCCGGCCATCTTGCTGGTGCGTTCGCTGGCGCCAGCCTTAGCCGCCGGGTGCACCGTCGTCGTCAAAGGCGCAAGACAGACCGCTCTGGTGCACACGGCCATGATGGAGTGTCTTGCGGCCGTTGATGAACTTCCACATGGTGTGGTCAACAGTTTCTCTGAGAGTGGGCATGCGGGGGCACAAACCCTGGTAAGGTCACCGAGCGTGGACGTACTAGCCTACACCGGCTCTACCTCAGTCGGACGGCAGATCATGGCCGATGGTGCGCAGACTCTCAAACGACTGTGCCTGGAGCTGGGTGGCAAGGCACCTTGCATCGTATTCGGTGATGTGGACGTTCGCGCCACTGCGACATCGGTTGCGCGCGCGGCAACCGCCCTCGCGGGGCAGCTGTGCACTGCGGCTTCGAGGGTGCTGGTCGACGTCAGGATTGCCGATGCCTTCCGCGATGCACTCACTGAGTCCCTGGATTCGATCGTCGTGGGCGACGGGTTCGATCCTGCCACCCAGATGGGCCCGCTGATCGACCATGCGTCCTGTGAAAGAATGGAAAGGCTGTGCGATGAAGCCTCGCACTATGGCGACGTGTTGCTCCCAGTTCGTCGTCCGCCGGGTCAGGACGAGCGCGGCGCTTTCCTGCGACCCGGCCTCATTGCCGTGCAAGACCTGAGCGCGCCGGGCGCGGGCGAGGAGGTGTTTGGACCGCTGCTTAACTTCGAGACCTTCACCGACGCACAGGACGCGATTCACCGTGCCAACTTCCACCCCTTCGGCCTGGCGGCCAGCGTTTGGAGCCGAGACGTGGGCCATGCTCAGGCCGTAGCGCAGCGCGTTCGCGCAGGAACGGTGTGGATCAACACGCACAACGTCGTCCTTCCGGAGGTCGAAATGGGTGGCCTGCGCGATAGCGGCTTTGGTCTACAACACGGCGTGGATGGGCTCGACCTGTTCCTGCAGACACGCCACATCTACCGCGAGGACGCGGCGTGAATGCTGCACCTTCAGTTGGTATTGCCGACGGCGCCACCTTCGATGTGGTGATTGTCGGCGGCGGCTCGGCCGGCTGCGTACTGGCCAGCAGGCTGTCGGAAGACCCCTCGACTTCCGTGCTGCTTATTGAGGCTGGCGAGGATATGCCGCCCGGCCAGGTCGACCCGGACATTCTTAGCAGCTTCCCGTTGGCCACTTTCCGCGGCGACAGGTGGCTCTGGCCCGGGTTGCGCGTTCGTCCCGCTGCCGGAAGGGCTTCAGTACCGTACGAGCAAGGCCGGGTACTGGGAGGGGGCTCCACCGTGAACGCACAAGCCGCCAACCGCGGGCTGCCACGCGACTACGACGACTGGTGCGCATCAGGGCTTGTGGGCTGGGGGTGGGACGACGTTCTCCCCTATTTCCGAAAACTCGAGCGCGACCTGGACTTTGGCGGACCATTGCATGGCGATGCAGGTCCGGTCCCCGTGCGCCGCATCCCGCCGGCGCAGTGGAACGGCTTTTCGCTGGCGCTGCGCAAGGCCTACCTGAATGCCGGATTCGAAGAACTACACGACCAGAACGGCGAGTTCGGCGACGGTTTCTTCTCTCCCGCTATTTCTAATGAGGACGACCACCGGGTGACGGCTGCGATGGCGTACCTAGACGCGAACGTGCGCCGTCGAAAGAACCTCCAGATCCTCACTGGCCATCGCGTCGACCGGATCGCATTCGATGACCGGGTCGCCACGTCCGTCCAGGTTTCGTTCGAGGCGCGGCCTGTGTTCAGCGTGCGAGGACGGCGCTTCGTGCTCACTGCTGGTGCGCTCCATACGCCCGCGCTGTTGCTTCGCTCGGGTGTTGGGCCTGCCGAGGAGCTGCTGCCGCTAGGTGCGCAAATGGTTGCCAACGTACCTGCGATTGGCCGCAGGCTACAAGACCATCCGGGAATCGCATTGTGTCAATACCTGCCGCGGGGACTCCGCGCCCCTGCGCCGCCTGTGCGCGCAAGCCTGCTTGGCCTGCGTTATTCGTCAGGCTTTGATGCTGGCGAAGACTCGGACATGTATGTTGCCAGCTCGGGCCGGGCAGCTTGGCACGCGATGGGAGCTCGGTTGGCCACCTACTTCCTTTGGTGCAACCGTCCGTACGCTCGCGGTCAAGTCCGGTTGGCGTCGATGGACCCGAACGTGGCGCCCGAAGTCGACCTCAACTTGTTGGGCGACGAGCGCGATGCAATGCGCATGGCTGACGGCGTTCACCGGCTCGCTGGCATCGCGCAGTCGATGCCTTTCGCACATCTAGAAGGAGCGATGCCGCTGGCGCTGTCGCCAAGGGCTAAGGCATTGTCGCGAATCACACCTTCTAATGCGGCTCTGGCGCGAGTTGCTGCGACCGTGGTCGATGCCGCTGGGCGACTGCGCCCGCTGCTGCTGCGCCACGCAGTCAACGGCGGGTGGTCCATCCGGGAACTGCTCACCTGCAGCGAAACGATGCAGAAGTTTCTTCGCGCGCAGACCTTCAGTATGTGGCACGTGAGTGGGACCTGCAAAATGGGGCATCCGGATTCGCCTGACACCGTGGCCGACGCGCACGGCAAGGTTGTAGCGCTCGCAAACGTGTGGGTGGCCGATGCTTCTGTCATACCTACCCTGCCCAGTGCGAACACCAATCTGCCCGTTCTTATGGTCGCGGAAAAGATCAGTGACGGCCTCCGCAAGATGGCGACGTCCTAAGGCGTGGAACTTCTTCCCGCGACCACACGCACTCGCCTTCATAGCGCGTGGATTCATGGATGACGAGGAACTGCTCGCCCCGATTCATGAACTGAGCTTTGTTCATTCGCGCGGTGCCTCTGTGCTGCCTAACGCCTGAGTTAGGCCTTATTCAGCACGAATTTGTCCCTAATTTTTGCAAGAGAATCTGCCGATTTCTGTGCAGATCGCATGACTGCCGGAATCCCTGGCTTCCAGTGTGTCAGCCGCCCAGTCTCATGGTGCCAGTGAAGAATCTTTGGCTCCACATAACCATCAACGACTCGTGCTACCAGATGATTTCCCGTCCCATTTGACGCAAGAGCTAGCAACCCCAGATCGCGGATATGCTTTCCCCAAGCACCACGCAAATTCTCGTATGTAATAGCTCCAGCTGTTTTTCTTGGGTTGGCAGGATTGAATATGGGGTAGAAGATCCAGCCGCCTGAGAGTTCATTGCAGTTATGTGTGCGCCAAATTGATTTCAGCTCTTCCGGGAATGTGATGCCCAGTTCGGTCTCGGCATGGTAAATCAGTTCATCACTGGCAACTTCGCGAGAGTGTTCGGTCATAAGGTCTAGCGTAATGTATCCCGCAAAACCTGTGGGATAAGATGGACGATGCGAGACACATCACGTTAGGCGCCAGGAGGCAAAGATGGAGATTCGACTATTTCCAAACACGAACACGCCAATCCTCGAACTAGTCGGCACAATTTCGTCGCTGCAAGAAGCACTTGATATTGTCTCGTCTAGCTACGAGAACGACTCCAGCAAAATTCTTCTTCGTGGAAAGCAACTACCACCGGAGTTCTTCGACCTTCAAACGCGCTTCGCTGGCGAGTTCATCCAGAAGCTGGTGAACTACCGATTCCGCATTGCGGGCGTATTTGGGGAGCACGAAATCCTCAACGAGCGCTTTCGGGAGTATGTCGCTGAGGCGCGCACAGGTCGGCAGTTCAGGTCGTTCTCGACCGAAAGCGAGGCCATCTTTTGGCTAGAGAACCAGTAAAGTTGGGGACGTTGCAGTCCGACCCTTCCATCGAGCTGACATGCCCCCGCAGGCCTTGGCACACTCTCAAACGTTAGACCTCACAAACATTACCTTCCGGAGTCCTCGAATGCACGAACTCACCGCCCTTGCCGGTATTCTTACGGCCTTGACCGTCGGCGTCATTAGCCTCGGCCCCAGCTTCGTCATGGTTGCCCGAATGGCAGTCTCGTCATCGAGATCTCGGGCGCTTGGTGCTTCTCTTGGCATGGGCGCAGGTGGCATGTTCTTTGGCGCCGCAGCACTGCTAGGGCTGCAAGGCATCTTCCATGCTGTACCCGCGCTGTATATTGCGCTCAAAGTTCTCGGTGGTCTGTACCTGTGCTACCTGGGGTTTCTGATCTTCAGGTCTGCGTCGCATCCACTGACTACCGCAGCTGGCACACAAGGGAAAACAACGTCGGTCAAGTCGTTCTGGCTCGGCCTTACCACCCAGGTCAGCAACCCAAAGACCGCAATTGTCTACGCCAGTGTTTTCGCCGCGTTCTTGCCGCCGCATTTCTCGTTCTCATTTGCCGCATCTCTGCTGCTTATGGTTTTCTTGGTTGAGGCTGGGTGGTATTCGCTGGTTGCGCTGCTTCTGTCCAGTCCGAAGCCTCAACAGGCCTATCTTTCGTACAAGTCCTGGGTTGATCGAGCGGCCGGTCTTGTTATGTTCGGGCTTGGGCTAAAGCTTGTCACCAGTGCCACCAAGGCTTAGCCACCCGAGTGCGGTCTAACCCTTCCATCGAGGGGATCACTAAAAGGCTGCGCCTTTTAGTCACCCTTCATATCAAAAAGTTAGCGACCGCTTTACGGCCTTGAAATCGGTCAGCGCTTTGGCCGCTTCGGGCCCAAAGCATCCGGTCTCCGAAGTACTTGTCTCGGCGGCGAAGGCACGGGTAGCTCGGATCCAGAGATCTGATAGAGATGCCGATTTTCATCGCCGTCTTGGACCTGCATGAAAGAGCAACCAGCCTGACGCCAAGCGTATTATGAGACTCACTTTTTTGGGGGACACAGTGTCCGTCATCAGCCAGCTTATTTCGAAGTTCCTCAGATTGCGGTGTGCCAGACCCCATGCCATGCATGTCGAGCGTACCCATCACGTCGATGCAAGCGAACCGGATGAGGCAGGTATGCACGAATACCACTACGAATACGATATCTATCGTTTCAGTGACGGCGTGCGCTGTCTCACCGCGCGCAGCTACGTCGACCAGCCGGGCGAGGCTCACTTCCTGGGTATTGAGTTTCGCGGCAAATCCAGGTTGCTGGTTGACCGTGACATGTCGCAAGCGCTGTTCCTCTCAGCATCGGAGTATCTTCAGGCCCAGGGCAAGACGGACTTGCGCTGGCTGAGCGGCAGAGGCAACGGCTACGAAACGGTATATAGAGCGTGAATTGCGAAGGCCTAACGATGTATGGGAAATCTGAAGCCCACAATGCGCATCAACCGCCCGACTATGTAGAGGGCCCAACGTCTGACCTTCGCTTGGAAGGAGCGCCAAAGCCCAACCTAAGCCGCTGGGCTTCGTTGTTTCCGGGGTTCGTATAAGGGCCGTGCTGCCAGTGGCAACGAGTTGTGCATCAGGGCGCCTACCTTAAACAAAATAGTCTTCCCAAAAACAAAAGCCAACCTGGATCCGGATCAATAAACTGGGTAACACCGAGGCCATGCTAACGGGCAAGCCCAAGCGGAGGCTTTCCAAGCCTGAGCGAGCACAGGCCATCGCATAGAACCTGAGCACGCTCTTTGGAAAGGCGGATTTTCATGGCGCAGATACACCACGAGGAGAAAACATGTCCCATGCGATTCACAGAAGAGGGTTGCTGCTGATGGCTACTTCCCTGCCACTCGGCGCGTGCGCGCAAAAGGCTTCGGCCCCTCCACCGGGACCGGGCATGGCTGCTTCGGTCACCTATCTGAACCTGCTGGCCAAAGTGCCGTTCTTCAAGGCGCTGACGCGTGAGCAACTGCAATGGGTGATCGACCACTCGCGTGAATGGGCCACGGAGCCCGGTGCTGTCATAGCCAGTAGCTCGCGCGGGGCCAACAGCTTCTGGGTGTTGCTCGATGGTGGCTGGCAAATCGAACATGCAGGCAAGACCTTCAAGGCAGGTCACGCTGACCCCGCCAAGTGGTACGGAGGGCGCGACATGCAGGCGCTGGGAGTCGGCGACACACGCGTGGTGGGAACCGCCAAAAGCTACGTGATCGAGATCCAGCAGCCAGAGCTTGACCAGATGATCCAGCGCGGATTCGCATTCGGCCCTCATCTGGAGTCTGGACTGGCTTTCTATCGTTCGCTGCGAAAGACCTGAGTTCGCGTTGGAGGTTGGTGCAACATGCGCCTACAGGTCGCTCCAACCCCACAGCAGTTTGAGGTGCTTCGGATTTACTATTCCGCGAGCAGGCCCACGCCGCATTGGCTGAGGTCAGCAGACGTGCCTGGAGGCTAGACTTCAGCTGTCGGCCAAAAGCAGATATTTGCCATGTGCAAAACGTTCCACTAAACACGGGGTAATCATGCAGATTCGAAACGCTGAAACTGCGGACATTCAAGCAATCCACAGCCTGCTGTCGGCATGCGGCTGGGGACATCGATTGGGCGACGTTAACCACCTTAGTCGATTGATTTCCGCCTCCCAACGCGCAGTGGTTGCAGAAATCAACAACGAGATAGTGGGCTTTGTGAGAGGAATTACGGACGGCCTTTCCAACGGCTACGTGTCCATGGTTGCAGTCGCCGAGCTGCATCGAGGCCAGGGGATTGGACGGACGCTGGTCGAAGCTCTCATTGAACCTGCCCATGAGATTACTTGGGTCCTTCGGGCGGGAAGAGTTGGCGCTGCAGAATTTTTTGCCAAATTAGGTTTCACATCTTCAACGATTGCCATGGAGCGTCCGCGCACCCAAGTGATCAATTAAATTGAATGGCCGCTTGCTTAGAAGTGGGGTCACTTCGACGTTCGTAACTTGGCCAATTCCTTCTTCATGTGAATCAAGCCAAAGCCTTTTATGTAGTCATCAAGGCGTGCGTACTCTTCATAGCCCTGCTTGAGATAGAAGTTGCGTGCCTGCCATTCGAACGTCTCAAGGGCAGCACACTTTGCTCCCAAATCTATCGCCTGCTTTTCGGCTGACTCAAGAAGCTTGGCACCAACACCAGACCGCCGGGCGCGTTCATCCACGAACAGGAGATCGATTCGGAGCCAGTTCAAGAAAACGAACCCTCGCAGACCGCCGATCAATTCTTCACCGGACCTCGCACTGACCCAGACGGGCTGCGCCTCGCCGTATTCGCCAACGAACTGGTAATTGAACTGGCGCATCCGGCGCCCCAACTCACCGGAACGAACTTCATCGGCAGACGGTGTGTAGATCTCAAAGTCTTCCATGGGTTGAGCAGTCCGCCCACCAAGCTTTATTGGTTCTCTAGCCAAAAGATGGCCTCGCTTTCTGTAGAGAATGACCTGAACTGCCGACCTGAGGGCGTCTCAGCGTCAGACTCATGTCGACCCATAACGGTCAGACGGTCAGCACGCAATCACCGACTTTTGGAGATCACGCCACTCATGTACTGATGCAAATCGCGAAAATCCTGAACCGTCCAGGCGTGCGGTGCCAGCTTCACCCCGTTAACACGCAGTGTTTTTGGAATCAGGTCTCCGTTCGGACGAAGTATCACCGACGACACAATGACGCCTGGATACTCATCGAGTCGCTTTTTGAAAGCAGCCGTTGTGAGATCAGGCGTTGGAGGGTTGCTTTTCTTGGCCAATGGCCCCGTGCCCTTGATATCGACACCGTGGCACATCGCGCATCTCTGTATGTAGAGATTTTTCCCGTTGCTGCTTTGCGCTAAGGATGCCAATGGTTGGCTCAACACCAACGATCCTAGCGAAGCAATGAACAATTGTCTTGCTTTCATTTAGCCTTGTCGTATCACGCAGATCGCGGGGCCGCGAGTATAGCCTCTCAGGCGTGAAATGGCCGCTTCTGGCCAACGGTACCAATTTGGCGGTACTTCCTGATGGTCATACTGTGACAAGTCAAGGGTGGTGCAGTCGGCAAACACCGCTGAATTAACTAGCCACGCAGACTTGCCTTGGACAATTCAATGAACAAATCGGCAGCTTCGGATTGAGGCAGCTTTCGCCGAAGTAAGACGATCTCTCTGTGAACCACGGGCTTGCGTAGTGCTAGCACCCGCACAGTGTCGTCCGATCGCTCCGCGACAGCTGAGGCCGGAACAATGGCGATGATGCCACCACCCGAAACCAGGGACACGGCTGTCGCCAGATGCTCGACCTGGTAGGCCCAGTTAAGACGCAAGGCGCTCTTTTGCATGGCAGCTTCGATCAGCGCCCGATTGGCGCTCAGCATGCCGATGTTGATCAACGGCTCGCCACTCAGATCCTGCCATGTGATGCTGGCCCTGCGCGCCAGCCTGTGCCCGGACGGGCATGCCGCCACCATCGGCTCTGAAAAAAGCTTATCGCTTTCGAGCTTCGCGTGGGTCGCCCCCGGCACCGTGATTGCAAAGTCGACCTCGCCTTCGAGCACGGCCCGACGGATCTCGGTAGCTGAGCGGTCAAATAGTTGAACTCTCACATCAGGATAGTCTCTAGCGAAGGCCCTTAGCAAGGAGGGCATGCGCAACGCGGCGATCGTCGGAAGGCAACCGATCTTGAGGGTGCCGACTCGGCGCCCCGTCCCGACACGAAGGCTATCCAACGAAGACGCGAGTTCCTGGACAACTCGCCTTGCTTGCGGTAGAAAAACCGCTCCTTCCTGAGACAGCGTGAGGGTTCGCGTCGTGCGGGTCACAAGTCGAATGCCGAGACTACTTTCCAATTTCGCAAGACGCCTGCCTAACGCGGACTCTGACAGGTGCATGTGATTTGCAGCGGCCCGAAAGCTTCCGAGTTCTGCAATCGCCACGAAGGCCTGAACGCCGAGGATGTCTAAATGGGAGTGAGAGGGCATGACGGATTATCGCGTTTTATGCATATATCGATTCGAATAAATGCGCTTCTGTTGTCGACGCCATCGCTGGAAAATCCCTGTGCCACGCCAGAAGGGAAACAGCCAACCATGCAAGAGATATCTATGGACCAATGGATAGGTCGCACACAAGAGGCCTACGATGTAGTGGGGCTCGCACCTGCTCGCCACTTGGCGGCCATGCTGGACTTACCGACCGCCTCCATAGCTTTCGGTAGCGAAATTCCAGGCTTTTGGTATCAAATACTGTTCTCACCTTTTGACCTTCAGTCGAAGCTGGCCGCTGACGGGCATCCGACCAAAGGCGAATTTTTACCTCCCATACCTTGGCCTCGTCGCCTGCTCGCAGGAAGGCGAGTTGGCTTCGACAGTCCAATTCAGATCGGCGCGGAGGTCTATCGCACCAGTACCATTCAGAGCATCGTGCCAAAGACGGGCCGAAGCGGTTCGCTGTGCTTCGTCACCGTGGCTCACGAGTTGAAGGATTCGAACAATCGCCGGCTTGTCAAAGAGGAACAAGACATCGTGTATCGCCAAGCGGTTGACACCCCATCCGACAGCACCACACCAAGCTCGTCGGCGTCTCATCCAGAGCGCATTGAGTCATTCCCGCCTCCCCACTTTTCCGATAAATACCGACCTGACGCGACGATGCTGTTCAGATACTCGGCCATCACCTTCAACGCTCACCGCATTCACTATGACCTGCCCTTCGCCCGTGACGTCGAAGGCTATCCAGAACTCGTGGTCAACGGTGGACTTACGACGATCAAACTGTGGCAGATGGTGGCAGCCCATACCAATAGGCCGATCCTCGCGTCGCGCTCGCGCAATCTTCAAACGCTGTTTGCGAATCGTGAAGCCACGCTCTGCGCTGCGTTCACAGGAACGTCGCAAATCCTAGCGTGGGCGCTCAATGATCAGGGTGTTCCTGTCATGCGCATGGAGTTGGAACTTGGAGAACTCGCGTGAGCGGCGGTCCATTGGAAGGGGTGCGCGTCATCGACCTCACCTCGGTCGTTGTTGGGCCTGTTGCTACGCAATTTCTGGCCGACTACGGTGCAGATGTAATCAAGATTGAACCGCCGGAGGGGGATCTGCTTCGCAAGCTTGGCGGTAAGTCGCCCTCAGGCGATGCCTCTGCAAAATTTCTGCATTTCAATCGCAACAAACGGTCGATTATTCTGGACCTGAAGACGCAAGAGGCTAGACGCACCTTGCAAGTACTGTGTGCTGAGGCGGATGTCGTCGTACTCAATATGCGGGGTCCTGCTCTCGAGCGGGCAGGACTGACCGATGAGTTGTTGCGCGCAGCCAATCCTCGTCTGATCCATTGTTGGCTGGCCGGCTTCGGCCAAGGCGGTCGTTACGCGGATCGTCCTGCCTACGACACTATTGTCCAGGGAGCTTCCGGAGTCGCTGGGGCCATGGAAAGATTGGTCGGACAGCCCTCTTACGCCCCCGTGCTGGCAGCCGACCACACGGTAGGTTTGATTGCCATTCAAATGATTCTCTTGGCGCTCTACAGGAGAGAGCGCACAGGCCAGGGCGATTCGATCCAGGTGCCCATGTTCGAGAACATGGCGGCATTCATGCTCGCGGAACACATGTACCTACGGAGCTTTGAACCGTCTCTTGGAGGGACAGGCGACCCTCGAATCCTTGATCCTCAGAATCGTCCGTTGCCCACACTCGATGGCCATATCTGCATCTCGGCCAATACCGACGCGCAAGCTTATGCGTTCTTTGAAGCGGTGGGCCGACCCGAGTTGAAAGACGACCCCCGCTTTTCGACGGTCGCGGGACGTTTCAAAAACGTGCAAGCCTTCTTCGAATTCAGGTTAGGTGCACTGCGTGAGCGGACGACTGCGCAATGGCTCAGCATATTTGAGAATGCCAACGTGCCCGCAATGCCCTATCACACGCTGGAGACCTTGCTGGAAGACCCACATATCGACGACGTGGGAATGTTGACGACAGTCGAACACCCGTCGGAAGGGACGATCTGGAACGTCGGCCTTCCCAACAAATTGGGATCAGGGGCTCGCACCGATTACATGCCCCCACCCATGCGAGGACAGCATACGACCGAGGTCCTCACTGAGGCAGGTTTCGACGCAGCAACGATTGAGCGACTCAAGGCATCACTGGCCTAAATGCGGTTGAAACCGGACGATCCGTCAACACCGCAACGACATCAACGTTTCACGCAGTTTCAGAAAAAGTTGTGGTGTAGGAGGATTCCCGGATATTCCCTTTTGGCAACTCATGCAGGGCATCGACCAATTCCGGACCTATGGTTCCCAGCACGACTTGCCGCCGAAGCGGTTCGACGGACCTGCTTATCGAATAGCCAAAGTTTTCACTCATTTGGTTTAACACGTCCACTGCGGACCAGTCCCGCCCACCGATCCACGTCCGCGTTGAAATAGACACCGAACTCCGCTGAATTCACCGGAACGCTTTCGGCTCCGATCTTGGACAAGGCAGTCTTGACATCTGACTGCAAGAGCGCGCGCTCCACCGCAGACTGGATTTTCGCGATCACGGGCGCAGGGGTGTGAGCAGGCGCGAAGAAGCCAATCCAGTTCAAGACAACAAAGCCAGGGTATCCCGACTCCTGGACGGTGGGGATATTGGGGAACGACGGCAACCGTTGACGTGATGAAATCGCGAGAGCGCGCACGGACCCACCTTCGATCATTGGAGCCGCCGATCCGAAGACGTCGAACAGAAAAGAAATTCGGCCCGACAGCAGATCCGGGTAAACCGCTGTGCTTCCCTTGTAGGGTACATGCAGCATCGGTGTTCCTGAGGCCGCGCGGAACAATTCACTCGCAAGGTGACTTCCCGAGCCAGGCCCCGAGGACCCATAACTCAGCGATTGAGAATTCGCTTTGCCGGCAGCCACGATGTCAGCCAGCGATTTGAAAGGACTGTCCTTGGAAACAATCATGACATTGGGAAGGCCTGCGATGCCGGCGACGGCAGCGAGATCTCGCCTGGGATCGAAGGACATTTTCATGAGCGACACGTTCGTTGCAAGACTGTTCGTCGCAAGCAGAATCGTGTAACCATCGGGCAACGCGGCCTTGGCCACATACGCAGATCCGATATTGCCCCCTGCTCCGCCCCTGTTTTCCACTGCGACCGTCTGGCCCAAGACTTGCGACATGTGGTTGGCCAGCAGCCGGCCAATGTTGTCTGCGGTACCGCCCGGAGCAAATGGAACGACCATAGTGATCGGCTTGGACGGGTAGGCCGCCTGCGTGAATCCTGCCTGTCCAAAGCTGAGGAGGGCCAACGCAAAGACCATTTTCGAGATAAATAGCTTCATGAGAAAGCTCCGGTTGATGGCGTCAAAACTAAAGCACGCCCCGGCCATCAATGGGCCAGATCGCGACGAGTGTGTTTCCGTGCAGCACGTGATATTCGCTGTGCAAGTTGACGGTGGGGTCGCAATGCGGAAGCACGAAATCCACGGATTCCCCCCAAAGCGGTGCGTCAGGCCCGTCGAATCGAAGCTTGCCGTATTCGTCGCCAAAGAACTGGAAGGCCCAATCTGGTTGGTTCCGAACGTCTGGTGCGAAGCTGTCCGAAGAAAAACTTTTAGTACCCAGGTTCACCGTGGCCATGCCAGCATGGTTCTGGCTGATGACATGCCCTCTCAGCCAAATAGAGACATCGAACGGCACCATGGAAGTGCCCCAGGCTACCCTGCCGTATTCCACATCCATGAAGACAAACGAACCCGCCTGATGCTCATTGAAAAGTCCGCTCGCAGCATCGATCGGAAACGAACCGGTACCGCCGCCCGAGACTGTGGAAGGACCGAGCCCTGCTGCCCGCAATTCATCGATGAGCGTCGCCAGCTTTTGCAGATGAGTTCCGTAGATCCGCTGTCTTTCCTCGAAACTCTCTATGTGCTGTATTAACCCCGAGTAAGCCTGTATGCCTGCGTACTTCAAGCTCGTGCTATCTGAAAGGCGCGCTGCGAGCTGGATCGCAGCCGGGCCATCCGGAACTCCAGTCCGCTGCATTCCAATATCGAGATCCACCAACGCATGGAACTGAAGCTGGGTGCCCTTCAATGCCTCTTCCCACAACTCGATACCGCGAATCGAATCGACCACCACAGAAAACTCGCAACTCTGCCCGGATTGACGCTGGCGCCCAACCGCATCGGCAATGGCGCTCGCTTGCCTTGGTTGGGTGACCGGCGCCGTGAGAAGCAGATCTTCGATGCCCGCGCCAAGCATCACCAGCGCTTCAAGCGGGGTGGCGCAACACAGGCCGCTAGCACCCCATTGGATCTGCCGTTTGCCCAACTCCGAACATTTATGGGTTTTGGCATGCGGACGCAACCTCATTCCCGCGTTGGCGGCGAGTTCCACCATGGATCGTGTGTTTCGCTCAAGCAGTTCGCCATCGACAATCAGCGCGGGTGTCGTCAGAAGCCGGGCGCCGCCAGGTTGCCCAATAAGATCAGCGTTCGCGGTCATTCGTCGCTCCTTGAATAGGTCTGAACGCCGCCCACGTAAGTCTCCAAAGACACAATGTCTTTCAACGCATCCTCCTGCACCGTGAGGGGGTCATCGCTACACACGAAGAAGTCCGCCAACTTGCCCGGTTCCAAAGAACCTTTTGATTTTTCCTCGAATGTCAGGAACGCGCCGTCCAGGGTCGCGGCTCGTATGGCCCGCTCTCTGCTGACGCGTTGGTCGGCAGCCACCAGCTCGCCTGACCGGTCCCGGCGCGCTACGGCATGCCATATCGGATGAAACATCGACACCGGCACGTTGTCCGTTGCCAGCGATACCGGAATGCCCGCCTTCTCCAGGCTCCGCAACGGTGATATCTCCTGCTCGCGATCGATACCGATCGATTCACGTGTTCTGATCCCGGCCCGGTAGATGTACCTGTTAGTGTGCGTAGTCATGACGAGCCCGAGGTCTCGCGCCTTGGCGATGTCCGTCTCCGTCAGCAGGCTGATGTGCCCGAGAACCCAACGCTTGTCTCGGATCGGCACGACACGATTGACTTCTTCGTACAAGTCAATCAGATCGGGCGTCACGCCGACGCACCTGATGTTGTTTCGGGCTGCGGCAATCAGCACCGCTTTCAGTTCCTCTCGAGGAAGGCCGGCGTCGTTGTAGAAACCTGCCCATCCTGTGTAGGGGTTGCATGACGCCCTCAGCGTGTTCTCCCTTGGAGACCGGGGGCCATCCCCCTCCTCGTCCATCAGCACGTACAGGCCGCCTGCGCGAAGATACTCGTCGCCGAGGCCTCGCCCGCCCATCCACGCGCCCCAGGTGGCAAGCAGCTTCTCACGATCGGCGCCCGCCACCGTCGACCATGATGGGCTGTGAACCAGATGCGCCCGTACATTCAACGGTCCGCGGGACCTGAGTTCCTGGTAGGCGCTCAGCACCTCCCCGGCAATCCCGTGTTCTTCGAACACGCTGGTGGTTCCATGGGCGTTGTATTCCCGCATGGAGCGCTCAAGTGCCGCAACGCGATCGCGAGCCGTAAAGCGGCCCGCCCTGAGCATCAGTGTCAATTCGACTACGGACATATAGGTATGCTCTAGAAAAACACCCGTGAGGTTTCCCTGAGGGTCCTTTTCAAGATGCACCGATTCGGTCATCGATGGTGTACTCCCGTCAAGACCACACGCTTCGAGCGCCCTTGAATTCGCAATCGATACGAGCGGCAGCGCGTGGCGCCAGAACCCCCAAATAGGCTTGATGAACACAGGGTTGTCGGGTGACACCTGATCGAGATCCCAGCGCGTTGGCCAGCGCTGCTCTTGCAATCCTTGCGGCATATTCCAGTAGGAAGGCGGATCGCCGATCGGCATGGTGACGATCCACTCGCCAGGTTTGGCACGGCGCACCAGCCCCGCAATGCGGTCAAGAATGTCGCGAATCGAACGCGCACCTTCGAGCGTCGGGTAGACCTGCTTGAGCCCCTCCCGGTCCATGTGGGCATGCCCGTCGATCAGCCCCGGAAGTACGGCACGGCCATTCAGATCTTGAGTGACTGCGTCAACGGGGGCGCCGGCTTTGATCTGATCGCTGGACCCCACCGCAACGATACGGCCCCCCCGCACGTGCACGGCCTCGTACACGCCGAAGCGCTGATCAACCGAGATTATTTTGCCGTTGAGGAATATGTGGTCGCGATTCATCAATTCCCCGCCGCGCAAGAAGCGTCCCGTCTGTCGTCTGCCACAGCGATGCGTCGGCCGTCGTCGGCCAGCTCGATGCATTCGGCCGAACCGAAGAAAAATCGCTCACCCACTGCAACCTGAACATCGAGACCCTGTTCCCTTAGCTGAGCAGGAACTCCTGCGGCCACTCCTTCGGCAAGGCCTGGCTCAATCAGCAGCCCGCCGGCAAGATCCATCGACCATCGCGGCGCCGCAATGCTATCCCTGAGGGAAAGCTTCAAATCCACCAAGGCAGACAAGACGTGTGTCAGAGTGATTGTCTGGCCCGAGCCTCCTGGTGTTCCCAGCAAATACTTAAGCCGCCCACCGTTCGTTACCATGACCGGATTCAGGGTATGCGCGGGCCGCTTGCCCGGTCCAGCACTATTAGGATGCCCGGACTGCGGATGGAAGCCTGCCAGGCGGTTGTTCAAGATCACGCCCGTCGCAGCATCGGCCACCATGGCACCGAAGGGTTTGAAAATGCTTTGAATCAGAGTAATCGCATGGCCAGCCTTGTCCACTACCGATATCGTCGCCGTACCCTGGGACTTGCTGACCGAACGGGCCGGAGAAATGGAACGCATGCCTTCACGCAGCGCCTGCGCAGCCACTGGTGATAAGGCCTCTTGCGGGGACACCACATGAGAGGGGTCACCCACGTAGGAGAGTCCATGTGCGAATGATGTTCTGGCCGCCCTCATTAAAAGGGCAAGCCGCCCGGATGACAAGAGACCTTGCTCTTGGACGTCAGTGTCCTCAAGCGCAAGAAGCTGAAGCAACATAAACAGGCCGAACGAATTGGGCGGCGCGACGTTCACGGTCAATCCGCGGTACTTAGAGCGGAGTGGATGCGACCAGATGGGCTCATACGTGCTCAGGTCGTCCAAAGACATGGAACCGCCTTGCGCCTGCAGCACTTGGCAAATCGATTGACCGATAGTTCCTTGATAAAGAGCTTGGGGGCCGTTGTCTGCAATCGCTTGCAGCGAACGACTCAAAGGCGATTGAAGCAGTCTTTCCCCAACGACCGGGAGTTGCTCATCCACAAGAAAGAGCTTCCCGAGACCGGTATCTCTCCGGACTCTTGCGTCGAACAAGCGAAATGCTTGCGCGAGATCATCGCAAACCTCGATGCCCTCTGCGGCCAGCCTCGCGGCTGGCTCGATGAGCGACGCCCAGGTACTGTGACCGAACCGCTGATGAATGGCATGCCATCCACCCACCATACCGGGAACACCGCAACTGAGCGGCCCAAGGCCCAATTGAGAGCTTGACAGATCCGGGGGAAGCGCCTGAGGCGAAGCCCCAGAGCCATTCAGGCTCCAGACCTCGTTTTTTGATGAGTCATGCACCATCGCAAAGCAATCACCACCCAGGCCGCAGGCATGTGGCAGCGCAACGCACAGCATGGCTGCGCCCGCAACAGCCGCGTCAAAGGCGTTGCCGCCGGCTTGCAGAACGCGCTGAGCCTGCGAGGTCGCAAGCGGATGACTCGACACGACTGCATAGCCCGCTCCAGCTGCCTCGGTGACTCCCTGACCTGCTTCGGCTTTCGATAATTGCAAAAAGTCCTGCATAGATCCTCATGTGTAACGGTGTTCAATGTAGGAGCGAGCTCGATCCGTGGATATACTCATTTCAGTTAAGGGGTTAACTTATTCAACATTTCCACGCTTGAGGCGCTTCTGTGAATCTCACTCATTTGCAGCACTTTGTGGCGGTTGCCGATAACGGGAGCGTCCGTCTTGCAGCAGAGTTGCTGGGGATCACCCAGCCAGCAGTGTCCCGGTCACTGCGCGCATTGGAGACGACATTGGGGGTCTCGCTGCTCACCCGCGACTCGAAAGGGTCGCACTTGACCGAGTTCGGCCAAGTCCTCCATGAGCGTGCGAAGCTGATCACGAATGAGATCGACCGCATTCCCATCGATCTCGCTGAGTTGTCGGGTGATCCGGATGACGTGGTGCGCATCGCATGTTCGGCGACGCTGGGGATCGATCTCCTGCCTTCGGTTCTGGAAGATTTCCACGAAAGATATCCAAAGGTCCAGTTGCACGTGATGGGTGGCTTACCAAGTTCCCATCTTTCTCAGTTGGCGGATGGCTCGCTTGACCTCGTCATCGGTGCACGGCCTCGGGGACAGCTTCCTGCATCGATCGAAGTGCATGATCTGTTTACCGTAAGCACTGTGATCGCCGTACGCCAAAAACATCCATTGCGCGCAGCCAAATCGCTCGAGGATTTCGCCCAATCTCAATGGGTGCTCCCGAGCGCTGCATTTGACGTTGCCGCGGACCTTCAGGCTGCGTTCAAGGGCCTGCGAAAGAGCGGGCCAAGGATCGCCATGCGCTCAGATTCACTTTATTTTGTACAGGCGCTGGTAGCGTCGACTGATTACGTCACGCTGATTCCAGAGCCATTGCTCAAGGTCGTGGTGGCCTCATCCGGGCTTCGGGAAGTTCGGGTTCCCGAGCTGAAGTCCCGAGACACGGTAGCGCTCTTCGTCCGTTCCAACCGAAGGCTTTCCCGGGCAGCGACGCAACTTGCGAGCGCCCTCAAGCTTGGCGCCAAACTTCGTCGTCAAACTGCGCAGAAGTAACTCTGAGCGAAGAGCTCTTCAGGGAACCAGTCATGGGCCTGGCAAGACTTGCCACCAACAAATAATTCAATATTTGTTGTATAGTTGATTTATGAACGAAGAAGACGCAGTTCGATCCCTTGCCGCTCTTGCACAAGCGCTTCGCCTGCGCCTTTTCCGCGCACTGGTGGTTGCCGGCCCAGGCGGCTTGACTCCGAGCGTCCTGGCTGATCAATTGAATGTGGCTGGCAACACGCTGTCCTTTCATCTCAAGGAACTGACGCATTCGGGCCTGGTGACTCAAGAGCGACAGGGACGAAACCTCATTTACCGCGCTTCATTTAGCACCATGAACGAGCTCTTGTCATACCTTACGGAAAACTGTTGTGAGGGAGCGGCGTGCTCAACAACTGCCCTTTCTTTGGATTGCGGTTGTTAAGGCTGCGGTGTAGCCACGAGCAACGACCAGAAACCCAGCACCTGAAAAGCTTTCAACAACGGACTGCTCGCTATGTCGCGCGCGGCCAGTGCTTTGCAAGGGCTATGACCTTCACAGACTGGGCTCTACCTCCTCCTGTTCGCCACCCAAGAAGTCTTTCACCATGTTCGCGGCCATCCTGATTTTTCTGCTCACGCTTGTGCTGGTCATCTGGCAGCCCAGAGGTTTGGGCATTGGCTGGAGCGCATCATTCGGCGCTGTGCTGGCCCTGCTTTTCGGCGTGGTGCACTTGGCCGACATTGCCGTGGTGTGGGGCATCGTCTGGAATGCAACGGCCACGTTCGTGGCGATCATCATCATCAGCCTTCTCCTGGACGAAGCTGGCTTCTTTGAATGGGCAGCCCTTCACGTCGCACGTTGGGGGGGTGGCAACGGCCGCCGACTGTTTGCCTTCATCGTGCTGCTTGGGGCGGTCGTTGCAGCTCTGTTCGCCAACGATGGAGCGGCCCTGATCTTGACGCCCATCGTCATGGCGATGCTGGTGGCGCTGGGCTTCTCGCCAGCCGCCACGCTGGCGTTCGTGATGGCGGCCGGCTTCATAGCCGACACAGCCAGCCTGCCGCTGATCGTGTCCAACCTGGTCAATATTGTGTCGGCCGATTTCTTCGGCATCGGGTTCAACCAATACGCGGCCGTGATGGTGCCGGTCAACATCGCCGCTGTATTGGCCAGCTTACTGGTCCTGATGCTGTTCTTTGGAAAAGCGGTGCCAGCGCGCTACGACTTGACCCAGCTCAAGAGGCCCGCGCAGGCCATCCGCGACCCGGCCACCTTCCGCGCCGGCTGGGTGGTGCTGGCCTTGCTGCTGGTGGGCTTCTTCGGCCTGGAGCCACTGGGCGTGCCGGTCAGTGTGGTCGCGGCGGTGGCCGCTTTGGTGCTGCTGGCTGCTGCGGCCAGGGGTCAGGTCATCAGCACGCGCAAAGTGCTTTACGGCGCGCCTTGGCAGATCGTGGTGTTCTCGCTAGGTATGTACATGGTGGTGTATGGACTGCGCAACGCGGGGCTGACCGACCGCCTTGCAGGGCTGCTTGATGTGTTCGCGCAAGGCGGTATATGGGGAGCAGCCATAGGCACCGGCGTGCTCACGGCCATGCTGTCTTCTGTCATGAACAACTTGCCAACAGTACTGGTCGGCGCGCTGTCTGTCGACGCATCGCAGGCCAGCGGTGTGGTTAAAGAGGCCATGGTCTACGCCAACGTGATCGGCTGCGACCTGGGCCCCAAGATCACGCCCATAGGAAGCTTGGCCACGCTACTGTGGCTACACGTGCTGCAAAAGAAGGGCACCACTATCGGCTGGGGCTACTACTTCCGCGTGGGCGTCGTGCTCACGCTGCCCGTGCTTTTGATCACGCTGGCGGCCTTGGCGCTGCGCCTGAGCCTGGCCTGATCGGCGCCCTCCCCCCTCACAAGGAACTGACCATGAGCAACATCACGATCTACCACAACCCCGCCTGCGGCACGTCGCGCAACGTGTTGGCGATGATCCGCAATTCTGGCGAGGAACCCGAGGTCATCGAGTACCTTAAGACCCCGCCCGAACGCGCCATGCTGGAACAACTGATCTCGGACATGGGCATTGCGCCTCGCGATTTGCTGCGCAGAAAGGGCACTCCCTACGAAGCTCTGGGCCTGGACAGCCCCGCGTGGACCGATGCGCAGTTGATCGACTTCATGATGCAAGAGCCCATTCTCATCAATCGGCCCATTGTGGTGACCCCGCTAGGAACGCGGTTGTGCCGGCCTTCGGAAACCGTGCTCGAGCTCCTGCCGCAGCCGCAGCAGGCCGCCTTCACCAAGGAAGACGGCGAAGCCGTCGTGGACGAGACGGGAGCACGCATTGCAAAGCCCTGAACTACCGAACATCGACGCCGACAGCTTTCGCCATCCCGACCTGGCGCGGCTGCTGCCGGCCGAGCGCGCAACCCATCCGCCGCGCATTCTGCTGCTATACGGGTCCGTGCGCGAGCGCTCGTACAGCCGGCTGCTGACCGAAGAAGCAGCGCGGCTGCTGCGCGCCATGGGCGCCGAGCCTCGTATCTTCGATCCGCGCGGACTGCCGCAACCAGATGGAGCCCCGGAGGACCACCCAAAAGTTCAGGAACTGCGCGAACTGGCCCAGTGGGCCGAGGGCATGGTGTGGTGTTCCCCAGAGCGGCATGGCGCCATGACCGGCATCATGAAGTCCCAGATCGATTGGATTCCATTGTCGGTCGGATCTGTGAGGCCGACGCAGGGCAAGACGCTGGCCGTCATGGAAGTTTCAGGCGGATCGCAATCGTTTAACGCGGTGAACCAGTTGCGCGTGCTTGGACGTTGGATGCGCATGCTGACGATCCCCAACCAATCTTCAGTGGCGAAAGCCTTCGCGGAATTCGAGGAAAATGGTCGCATGAAACCGTCGCCTTACTACGAACGAGTGGTCGATGTGATGGAGGAGCTTGTGAAGTTCACCCTCCTGACCCGTGATTGTTCCGAATATCTCGTTGACCGTTACAGCGAGCGGCGAGAGAGCGCCGAGGCGCTATCCAAGCGAGTCAAGCTGCGTAGTATCTGAGCCGCCGAACCTCCATGCAAAAAAGGCCCACCACTGTATTGCTGGGCTTGTCCCAGACGCTGGCATGGGCCTCTTCCTACTACCTGCCAGCCATTCTGGCGGACGCCGTCGGCAAGGACCTGGGAATCTCCCGTGGGACTGTCTTTGGCGCATTTTCTGTGGCCTTGCTGGTGTCTGCCGCCATCGGACCATTGGCAGGCAAGCTGATTGACAGGTGGGGAGGCAGGCCGGTGCTCATGTCCAGCAACCTGGTGTTCGCGATAGCCCTGGCCGCTCTCAGTCAAGCGCAACATCCCCTGCAGGTTTTTGCTGCCTGGGCCCTGATGGGCGTAGCGATGGGCGGTGGCCTGTACGAAGCCGCTTTCGCCACCGCCGTACATCTGCATGGCCAAGGCGCAAGGCGCACTATCACTGGCATCACGCTGTTTGCCGGCTTTGCCAGCACAATAGGCTGGCCGTTGACAGCCTGGCTCAATAGCAGTTTCGGCTGGCGCGATGCCTGCCTGGTATGGGCGAGCTTGCATCTGGTCATTGCGTTGCCACTCAACGCCATGCTGCCGGCCACCGTCCGCAAACCCAAGGATGCTGAGGACGTGGCAAGCCGACCGGAGCAACCATCGGTCTTGGCTGCAGATCAGTGGCGCAGCGCTGCCGTTCTGATGGCATTTGTCTTCGCAGTGGCTTGGTTCACCAGTACGGCCATGGCGGCGCACCTGCCCCACCTTCTGCGGGACGCAGGAGCCACCGCAGCCGCAGCCGTGGGCATTGCCGCGGTAGTAGGCCCTGCTCAGGTTGCGGGCCGTTTGATCGAGTTTTCCTTTCTGCGCCGCACCCACCCCCTGCTATCGTCACGCTTGGCCATGCTTGCCCATCCCCTGGGTGCATTGTGCATAGGTGTGTTCGGTAGTTCAGCCGCCCTGGCCTTCGCTGTTCTGCACGGCCTGGGCAATGGCATATTGACCATCGCCATTGGGACACTCCCTCTCATTTTCTTTGGCAGCAAGGGATACGGCCAGCGGCAAGGTCTTTTGATGGTGCCTGCGCGCATTGTCCAGGCAGGCGCTCCCTTCATTTTTGGGGTGGCAGTGGAACGGCTGGGTACGGGATCACTGTGGATTTCAGCGGGCCTGGGATTGGCGGCCTCCATTGCGCTGACGCGCATGGCGGTGAAGATGCGCCGTTGAAGCACGACTACGTGCTGAAAAGTTGAATCGATCCAATAGGCGTACACCATCGCAGCCCCTTGATCTCATCATCGGCTGCCACGACTCGATGGGGACCATGGGATTGCCATGAATGGGTTTGGTAAAATCGAGTTCAGGGTGCTTTTCCAATTCCAGGAAAGCAGGTTCAGCGTCGGTCGGGCCGCCACGCAGCTTTGGACCGTCCCATGTTCCCTACTCCAGACACTATTCAGGTCGTCGCCGCCGTTATTTTCGCGGTCGCGCTCCTTCACACATTCACAGCCAAGCAGTTCGAGCGTCTAGCTCATCGCTTCCCTCAACACAGCGGTTCGTTTCACCTTCTTGGCGAAGTAGAAGTGGTCTTTGGCTTCTGGGCCATGGTGCTGGTGATCACCATGGCTGTACTGGTGGGTGGAGATGAAGCTCTCACCTATGCGGAGTCACGCAACTACACCGAGCCGCTCTTTGTGTTCGTGGTCATGGTCGTTGCCGCCTCTCGTCCTATCCTGCACACAGTAGGCGTCAGCATGAACGCGTTGGCTCGTCTGGCCCCGTTCCCTCCCCGCCTTGCGTTGACGTGGCTCGGGCTCGCAGTGGTACCTCTACTTGGTTCGCTCATTACCGAACCTGCCGCGATGACGCTTGCAGCGCTGATGTTGGCCCCAATAGTGTTTCGCCCTGACGTTTCGGAAAGGGTGAAGTACTTCGCACTAGGCGTGCTGTTTGTAAACGTTTCCATCGGCGGCACACTCACCTCTTACGCAGCACCGCCGGTACTTATGGTGGCGTCGGCTTGGGACTGGGACAGCAAATTCATGCTGACCAATTTTGGCTGGAAAGCTGCACTTGCCGTGCTGATCAATGCGACAGTGGCTGCTTTTGTTCTGCGACGCCAGCTGACAGCCTCAGCCGATGCGAAAGCTGAAGTCGCCACCCCCATTCCCCTCGCGGTAGTGCTGGTACACGTGGCCGTGCTCGCCGGCGTAGTGATGCTCGCCCATCACCCCGTTGCCTTTCTGGCGCTCTTTTTGCTTTTCCTTGGCTTTACGCAGGCCTACGAACGGCACCAGAGCCCGCTGGTGATTCGCGAGGCCTTGCTGGTTGGCTTCTTCCTGGCCGGTCTGGTGGTGCTCGGCGGTCTTCAAAGCTGGTGGCTGCAACCCATTGTGTCGAGCCTTGAACCTGTCGCCTTGTTCTTCGGGGCACTAGGACTCACCGCCATCACTGATAACGCGGCGCTGACATATCTCGGCTCCTTGATTGAAGGCATGAACGACGCCTCAAAGTACATGCTGGTAGCTGGCGCGGTTGCTGGCGGTGGGTTGACCGTGATCGCCAACGCACCGAACCCTGCTGGGGTCGCGTTGCTGAAAAACGGCTTTGCTGACGAATCGATTGGAGCGGGCGGGCTGCTGGCCGGTGCTGCGGTACCCACGCTGATTGCTGCTGCCGCGTTGCTGCTGCTGTGAACCGGGTGATTCAAGAGTGTGTCCAGCCCATCGGCTTGGATCCGTTGCGACGAGCAAACCGAAAACAAAGCTACGAACGCATCAATCAATCCGCTGGCGTGCAACTCGACTTGGCAGGTTCTGCCGCAGAGCCTCCGCCAGACGCGCGGCCGCTGGAGACAGCGGCACCCCCACACGTTGCAGCAGGCCGACTGACCGCTGTACATCAGGCTGGCGCAGTTTCACCACCGCAAGTTCCGAGCAATCCGTGAGCGCCAGCGCGAGCCTGGGCAAGGCCGTGACACCCAGGCCGGCGGCCACCATGGGGCCCATCAAGGCGATGTTGTCGCATTCATGGCGCACCACCACAGTGATGGCGCCTTCAATGAACACGCGGTCGGTCACCGGCCGCACGCTGCTGGCCGGCATCATGGCCACGAAGTCGCGGCCTGCCAGTGCAGACCAGGCAAGTGTCTTGCGGCGCGCCAGCGGGTCGTCCTTGCGGCAGACCAGCACGTAATCGTCGGTCAACAGCGGCTCGAAGCTCAGGCCGCTGCTGGTGGCGGGCTGGGTTGCGAGCGCAAAGTCGACACTCCCTGCGCGCACGGCGGCAAGCACCTGCTGCTCCATGATTCCGAAGACCTTGACGTCGACGCCCGGCGACACAGCCACCAGCTCGCGAATGGCGCGTGGCATCAAAGCCACTACCACCGACGGCAGGCCGGCCACCACCGCCTGGCCTTTCAAACCTTCGAGGTGCTCGCCGAACAGACCGAAGGCTTCGTGGAATTCGCCCACGAGCCGCCGCGCGACCGGCAGCATAGCCGCGCCCGCCGGCGTGAGTTCTACCGAGCGCGTGCTGCGCTCGAATAGCCGCACATTCAGACCGTCTTCCATCAGCTGTAACGTGCGGCTGAGCGCCGGTTGCGAGACGTGCAGCCGCGCAGCCGCTTCGGTCAGGTTGCGAGTGGACTCGATGGCCAGAAAGGCTTCCAGCTGCTTGACCGACGGCTGGCGACGCAGGGAACGGGCGGCAGGCATTAATGTAAAAGATGCATGATTGCGATTCAAAGATTGTATTTCTCGTTATGAATCTCGCTTGCTACAGTGAGGTACAAAAGGAGACCGTGTTTGGAACAAGTCAAGGCAGGAGCGCCAGGACAAATGCTTGCTGGCACCAAGGTGATCGAGCTCGGGCAGATGCTCGCCGGACCCTACGCGGGCTCCATCCTGGCCGACCTCGGCGCCGAGGTTGTGAAGATTGAACGCCCGGACGGCGGCGACGATGCGCGCCGCATGGGAGCGGCCTTCGTTAACGGCGATTCGCTCGCCTTCCATGTCTTTAACCGCGGCAAAAAATCGGTGGCGTTGAACCTGGAAGACCCGGGTGACCTCGCCGCCTTCCATGCGCTGGCTGCCGACTGCGACATTCTGATCAACAACCTGCGGCCCGGAGTATCCGAACGCTTCGGTATCGATGCCGAATCAATGTGCAAGCGTCATCCGCGTTTGATCTATGCGCTGATCTCGGCCTTCGGCCATGCCGGCCCGATGCGAATGGAGCCGGGGTTCGAGCCGCTGGTGCAAGCCTTCAGTGGTTTGTCCAGCTCTAATGGCGGGCCCGAAGATCCACCCACGCGAATAGGCGCGTCGGTGTGCGACCAGGGCACAGGCATGTGGGCCGTCATCAGTGCGCTGGCCATGCTGGCCCAACGCGAGCGCACGGGCCGCGGCGGTCTGCTGCAGCTGTCCCTGCTGGAAACGGCCCTGGTCTGGAACGCGCAGAAATCCGACGGCTGGGTCAATGAAGGAAAAATTGCACCGAGGCACCGCTCCGGCCATCCCAGCCTCTGCCCCTATGAGCTTTTCGACACTGGTGACCAGCCGATTCTGATCTGCTGCGGCAATGACCGCCTGTTCGCCAAGCTGGCGGCTGTGATGGATCAGCCGCAGTGGATTGCTGACCCGCGCTACGCCACCAACCGTCAGCGGCTGCTCAATCGTGACGCCCTGGTGGACGAGCTGCAGCCCCTGCTGCGCAGCCGTCTGCGAGGAGACTGGCTGGAAGCATTCAAGCACGTGGGTGTACCTTGCTGTGAGCTTCATTCGATTGCGGATGCGCTGGCCCACCCGCAGGTACAAGCACTGGGGCTCACCCAAGCAGTAGGTGCGACCGGCATGCGGCTTACCGGGTTGCCGGTGACCGTCAACGGCCACCGTCCGACACTGGAAAGCGTTGCGCCCGGGCTTGGTGAACACAACGCCGAATTGGCCCTTCTCCGCACCTGAGCCGAGCCGAGCCGAACCGCACACAACAAACAACCCAAGGAGACTGCATGCGTCAGACGATCGTTGCCTTCCACTTTCTGCTCGCCGCGCTGGCTGGCTTGCCGGCGCATGCACAAGCGCAGACGCAGACGCAAGAATGGCCAACCAAGCCGATCAAGCTGGTGGTGCCGGGGCCACCGGGCAACTCCTCGGACATCTACGCCCGCTACGTCGCAGGTCGCATGACCGCGCTGTTGGGGCAACCCACCACCGTAGAAAACCGTGCGGGCGGCAACGGCTTCATCGGCGCCACCGCCGTCACGCAGGCGCCAGCCGATGGCTACACGGTGTTCATCGCAGGCAGCTCACCGATGGCGCAGAACGTGGCGTTGTTCAAGTCCATGCCCTATGACCCGGTCAAGGACTTCCGCTGGATCTCAGGCATATTCGAAGGCAAGGCGGTGCTGGTCGTGCCGGCCAAGTCGCCCTACAACACCGTGCAGGAACTGGTGGCTGCCGGCAAGGCCAGCCCAGGCAGGTTGAACTACGGCAGTTACGCTGCCGCCTACCGTCTTTCCACCGAATGGTTCAACCAGGCCAATGGCATCCAGAGTACCTACGTGGCCTATAAGGGTGCGCCGCAGGTGACCACCGACCTGATAGGCGGCCAGATTGACTTCGCCATGGTCGACGTGGTCGCCGTCGCACCGCTGGTGCAAGGCGGGCAGCTGCGGGCGCTGGTGGTCACGGGCGACGAACGCCATCCGCAACTGCCGCGCGTACCCACACTGCAAGAGGCCGGGCTGCCTGCGTACGGCAAGTCCGCCTGGGTATCGATGGCCGTGCGCGCGGATACGGCGGCGCCTATCGCGGCCAAGTTGACCGCCACCATGATGAAAATCCTGGCCGAGCCAGAGATGAAGCGCTTTGCCGACCAGCAAGGTGCGCCCATACTGGCTTATGACGATAAGCAAATGACGCAGTTCCAGGTGAGCGAAATCGACAAGTACAAGAAGATTGCGGCCAGCGCAAGGATCCCCCTGGAATGACGGCAGTAGAGCGAAAACTCGATGCCGTGGACGCGGCGGACCGCATAGCGGCGGTGGACGGCGCGATAGAGGCGCGCCGTTCGGTACGTGCTTTCCTGCCGACCCCGGTGCCACGCACTACGGTAGAAGATATTCTGCGCGTTGCCAGGTGCGCACCATCGGGCACCAACATGCAGCCTTGGCAGGTCTATGTGCTGACGGGCAACGCCAAAGCTTCCCTATCACGCGCGCTGCGCGCGGTGCACGATGACCCTGAGGCGGTGCGAGAGCACAAGCACGAAAAGCCTTACTACCCCGAACCGTGGCCGGAACCCTGGTTGTCGCGCCGGCGAAAGCTGGGCTGGGAGCTTTATGGGCTTCTCGGCATTCAGCGCGAAGACCGCGACCGCATGCAGCACCAGCACGGACGCAACCTCGATTTCTTCGACGCGCCGGTCGGCATGGTCTTCACCATCAGTCGCCGGCTGGAGCTTGGATCCTGGCTGGACTACGGCGGCTTTTTGCAGAACATCGCCATCGCTGCCCAGGCGCGAGGCCTGGGGACGTGTATACAGGCGGCCTTCGCGCCACTGCACCGCGTAGTTCGCTCGCACCTGAACCTATCCGACGATGAGATGGTGGTATGTGGTCTGAGCCTCGGCCATCCGGACCCGGCACGGCCTGAAAACACGCTGCGCTCCCACCGTGAGCCGGTCTCGGTTTTCGCCGACTTTCGCGAGTAAGCCAAAAGAAAAGCCTCCCCAGTGCCACTCAGGCCCTGGGGAGGCTTCTTACATCGCTAACAAAGGTCAGGCGCGGCGGCGATAGCCCATGAACGCCAGCAATCCTGCCAGCATTGCCAAGGCCCATGTTCCAAGGGTTGGTACTGCTTTGGTCTGAGGCGCAGGCAGTGCAGTGACCGACACAGACTGAGTCACAGGCGTTGCCAGTGTGAAGTACTCATTCCCGAACTGATTGGCTTCAATCGTGCAGGTGCCCGTGGCCCAAACTTGCACAGCACTTCCCGTCACGGTGCACACGTTAGGCGTGAGACTTGTGTAAGTCACGGCTAAGCCAGAAGTAGCCGTGGCTGCAGGAGCCAAAGCAAAGGTGCTGCCAGTAACTACGGTTTGCGCGGCTTGAGCCGGAAAGCTGATGGTTTGCGCGCTTTGCACAGTCACGCTCTGTGTCACCTGAGGCGCCGCATTGAATGCCACGGCGCCCACCGTGCCTCCAGCTTGGTTAGCGGCGATCGTGCAGAGACCGCCCGCTACTGGCGTGACGGTTGTTCCCGACACGGTGCAGATGGAAGGCGTCAGACTGGAATAGGTCACTGGCAGGGTCGAGCTGGCAGTAGCAACGGGATCAATGCTGAATGTGCCGCCTGCTACATTGCGTGGCGTAGTTTGTGCTGGGAACGTGATGCTCTGATCTGGCGGCGCATCGATCTGCATGCTTTGTTGCACGGGAGTTGCTGCGCTAACTTGGTAGGTATTTCCACCAATAACCTGTGTTCCAGGCGCTGCATTGGCCTCAATCGTGCACAGTCCGGATATGGCTGGAGTGGCTAGCGTGACCACGCCTGTCGATGCATTCACAGTGCAGACCGACGTCGTCAAGCTGCTGTATGTGACTGGCAAATTGGCACTGCTGCTGGTGGGCGGTGCAGGCGTCCAAGTGACTGTGGCGCCGTTCATAGCTGAATACACGCCGGGATCAGGTTGAACAAAGCTGATGATCTGTTTTGTGGGGTCAAGCTCTTTCAAGCGCGCAATGCCGCTGCGCGCCATTCCAGCCACGCTGGTGAACTCGCCTCCAATGTAGACTGTGCCATCGCTGTTGGGCAGCACGGCCAACACCGGTAGATTGGTGCCGTTCGATGTGTCGAAATCGGCATCTACCGTGCCATCGGCGTTGAAGCGGGCTATGCCGCGTCGCACAACGTCGGTGCCGACGGGTGCATCCGTAGCAATATCGCGCTGACCCACTACAGTGAATCTGCCGCCAGCAAGGATCTTCTCCTGGCCGCCCACCGTCTGTAATGCTACGGCGTAGCCCCAATCATTAATGAATGGATTGAATGCGCTGTCCGGTGTGCCATTTGCGTTCAGCCGCACCACGCCACGATGCCACTCGTCCGCAAATTTGAGCGGCCCCCCGTTGACCACGATCTTGTTGTCCGACTGGATAACAATCTGGTACACGGGGAACAATCCTCCAGAAGAGCCGTTGGGTGCCAGAGGACTGTTTGCATTTGGCACAAACGTGGCGTCCAGCGTACCGTCAGCATTCAGGCGCGCCACCCCGCGGATGTCGGTGCCCTGTACCTGGGTAAAGGCCCCAGCGATCACAATCTTGCCATCCGCCTGCAGTTTTATGTCTTCAACTTGACTATTGGGCAGAGCAGTAAAGCCGCTATCCTGTGTGCCATCGGAGTTCAACCGTACGATATACGAGCGTGGAACACTATCAAACGAGGTGAAGTAGCCACCTACTAGTATCTTCCCGTCGGGCTGAACGGCGATGCTACGTACGGGATTGTTGACCTTCCAGAAAGGCACGTTATGAAACGTTGAATCCACTGTGCCGTCAGAATTCAAGCGCGCAATTCCGGAACTGGTCACGGGGGTAGTGCTGCCCGTTCCCGTGACATAGTTGAAACTGCCACCAATTAGAATCTTGCCATCGCTCTGGACGGCTACAGCTCGCACATATGTGTCAGTCTTGACCTTGAAGCTCGTGTCGAGCGTGTCATTGGTGTTGAACCGCGCTACCCCTTGGTAGTTGGCCTGTCCTTCTACTGTGGTGAAACTTCCGCCAATGATGACTCGGCCCGAGTTGTCCTTGACCATGGCCATGGTTTGAAAATTGGTACCGCCTGCAGAAGCGAAGGTGTCTGGAGCATAGACCGCGCCATGCGCCATGCCTAGTGAAAAAGCAAGGGCAGTTGCTACCAGAAACTTAGGGAGAGCTTTATGTGGTCGTTTGCGTGTCAGGGCAGCATGCATTGGGTTCCTCCAACTTACGTTAGTAAAAAATTCCAAACGATTATGGGTAGTTCCCACTTCCATAACTTTTGCTTTTTATCATTTAGTATTGCTTTTTTGCATTTGCATTGATTTTTTGGTTTATCACACAAAATAAATATTTTCGAGATGTACTGCCGCGTCTCGGGCGCGCTCGGATAACTTCGAGCAAAGAAATCCTCGCAAAAAACAAATGCGAACCTGGAGTCGGTTCAATAGCCCGGACAAGATGAGGCCACGGGAAAAGCCCTCTCCAAAAAGGTGTAACTGAGCCGCGCCCGTCCCGAGCTTCGTCAAATGGTTCAGCCGGACTGGTGAACGAAGCCCCCCGGTGAACCCCCTGCTTTGCCCATCAGCAAGTTTGCGCAACGCATAACCATATCTGGAGCGCTTCGTTGTCCAGAGCCCCGCTGGTTTGTAAATTCGTTACTGAAAACGCCCTTCGGGGTGCAGGCAATGAATGAATCGAACCACACGGGATCTACATGACGCTCACGACAGAAGCTGAGGTGCCTCAGAGCAGTTGGAACCAGACGCAGGGCAAAGCTGAGCCATCCACTCGCGCATCTGCAGCACGCCTCGAAACAACAGAATCCCAAGATCCCTGGACAGAGCTATTCGCTTCTATAGCCCGCAGTGCCGCGCAACGAGAAGACGATGGCCGTCTGCCGCATGCCGAAGTACGAGCGCTATTGGCGCGCGGCTTCGGAGCGTTGCACGTACCACGTGAGCTGGGCGGCGGGGGATTGAACTACCGCGAATTGTTTGCGCTGGTTGTTCGCCTGGGCGCGGCTGATGCCAATATTGCTCACATCTTTCGCAACCACTACGCCTTTGTCAACGGGCTATTGACCCTGGCCGATCGGGACCAGGCCGAACATTGGCTCAGGCGCGCCGCTCAAGGTGATCTGTTTGCCCAGGGCGTGACTGACGCAGTACGCCCCCTGAATGCCGATGGCAGCGTGGCCGACCTCAGCCGTTTCAGCACCACCTTGCGCGAAGATGAAAAGGGCCAGTTCCTGGACGGCCAGAAGCAATACGCGACCGGTAGCGTCTATGCAGACTGGATCGCCGTTCAAGCCACCAGTGAAGACGGTTCACAGGCTTTTTCAGTGCTGGTTTCCACAAAGGCCGAGGGCGTGAAGGTCATAGACGACTGGGCTGGCTTTGGTCAGCGGTTCACGGGAAGCGGCACCGTCATTCTTGAGCAGGCGCGCCTGCGCAGCAAGCTGCATCTTCTAAGGCGCGATCGCCTGCGCCCTGGTTCTGAATACAGCTCCAGCCTCCCGCAGCTGTTCTTGACGGCCGTCATCGCCGGCATTGTTCAGGCTTCCTTTGACGACGCCCTGCAGTTGGTAAAAACGCGCAAGCAGAACTTGTACTTTGCGCCATCACCCACACCGACTGAAGACCCCTTGCTCTTGCAAACGCTGGGGCAGCTGGCTGCCAACGCCTTCGCAGCGCGGTCGGTGATTCTGCACGCTGCAGAAGCACTTGATGCCGCGGCTGCACTTCCAGTGGTGGAGCGGTCGGCAGCCAACCAGGCTGCTGCGCTTGCGGCTGCACAAGCCAAGGTGGTGATTGATGCCTTGGGCACCAGTTCTGCCACGCTGCTGTTCGACATAGCCGGTGCCTCTGCGACCCACCGCGGCAAGCAACTCGATCGGCACTGGCGCAATGCCCGCACGATCGCCTCGCACAACCCGTCTTCGTACAAAAGCCTGGCAATTGGCGCCCATCTGGCCAGGGGTGAGCCCCTGCCCAAGCAGGGCTTCTTTTAAGCCGTTCTACGTTCTACGGCATCGCAACGCGGCGACCCGTTCAGGGGCGGGCGTGGCCCTTGCCTGTCTCTTTCACCTGGAATCTTCACAATGAAAAAAAGCAAATCTGCCCTATCTGCAAAGTCCGCACCATCTTTGGCCCTGGCCGGATTGATCGGCACGGTACTCGCCGTCAGCGCCCCCTTGTCTGCCTCGGCAGAAACGCCTCAGCGTGGTGGCACCTTGCGGGTGCTGGACTACCTGGCCTGGATCTGCCTGGCGCCTTCGGCAGGTGGTACCTACGCCAATTCAGTGATCTCCAACAGCATTCTTGAAAGGCTGATCTACCAAGACCCGAAGACGGCGCAACTGTCTGCCTGGTTGGCCGAATCCTGGAAGGTCAATGATGACGCCACTCGGTTTACCTTTGTGCTGCGCAAGGGCGTGACGTTCAGCGACGGCACTGCGTTGACGGCCAACGTGGTCAAGGCCAACCTGGACCAGATTGCGCTGGGCAGCACAGAGCAGGCCATTCCGCGCTGGACCATGGTGGCTGATTACGACCGCACCGAGGTCGATTCACCCACGCAGGTGACGGTGCACTTCAAGAAGCCCAATGTCAGCTTCCCGCAGCAGCTTTCCATGCCGCAGGCGGGGATCATTGCGGAAAGCTCGCTCAAGCTGCCTTACCAGGAACAATGCCAGGGCAAAAATCTGGTGACGACTGGCCCCTTTGTGTTCGCGTCTGAGCGCCCTGGCAAAGAGATTTCCTACAAGCGCCGTGACCAATACAACTGGGCTCCCCCCGTGCTGAAGCACTCGGGCCCGGCTTACCTGGACGGGTTTGTTCACACGATTGCCACGGAAGCGAGCGTGCGGGTGGGCACTTTGCTGGCTGGTCAAGCCGATGCGGCGCGCGGAATATTGCCGACGGACGAGCCTTTGGTCAAGCGCTCACCTCGTCACCACCTGGAAGTGATCTCATCCAACGTAGCCAATGTGCTCACGGTCAACTCCAGCACGCCGACGCTGCAGGATGTACAGGTGCGGCGTGCACTGAACCTGGCCACCAACCGGGCCGAGTTGAGGAAGGCACTGCTCTCGGATAGCTATGCATTGGCAACCTCGGTATTGGGCCGCAACAACCCTGGCTGGGCCGACCAATCGGCCCGCCTGGCGTATGACCCCAAGGCCGCCGCCGCCTTGCTTGAAGAAGCAGGTTGGAAGCTGGGCGCCGATGGCTACCGCTACAAGAACGGTGTGAAGCTGACGATTCCCACCTATATCTCCATGCACCACATTACTTCGCAAGGCGGCTTTGAGTTGCTGAGCGAGCAATGGAAGAAGGTAGGCATTGAGTTGCGTTTGCACAAGTCCGACACCGCGACCTATTCCAAGGTGCAGCGTGACGGCAAGCTGAACGCGTTCTTCCAGACCTCGCAGATTCGCTTTGATATTGACGCGCTGCGCTTCACCTGGGATAGCACGGTGGGCAACCAAGCCAACAAGGAGATCCCGGAGCTGAATGATCTGGTGCGCAAGCAAAACCAGACGGCCGATCTCAAAGTGCGTAAGCAGATTGCAGCGCAAGTGCAGAACTATGTGCTGGAAAACGGCTTGGCGATTCCTCTGTATGAAGACGCGCTGGTCTACGGCGCTGCCAACTACGTCAAGGGCATTGGCCACGAAGCGCAGGGACGCCCCTACTTCCTGACCACCTGGCTTGCGAAGAAGTAAACCCAACTTTTCTTGAGGGGCGCTGCGCCGCCCTGGCCCACCACTATGTTGCGATACCTCCTACGCCGCAGCGCACAAGCGTTGCTTGTGCTGTGGCTGGCCTACACAGCCAGCTACGTCTTGCTGTATCAGATTCCGTCGGACCCCATCAGCGTTCGCCTGGCCGACCCGGACAACCCGGTCAGCCCCGAGGATGCGGCCAGGATATTGACGTATTACGGACTCGACAGGCCGATGTGGGAACAGTACATCGGATCCCTGCAGCGACTATTTCAAGGTGACATTGGTTTTTCGCTGATCTCCGGAGAGCGCGTCAGCACCCTGGTGGCCAAGGCCATTCCCTCAACGCTGCAGTTGACAGGCCTGGGGTTGATGTTCGCCATTGCGCTGGCGCTGGTCATCGTCAGCATTGTCTCGCTGACCCGGTGGGAATCCCTGCGACGCGCGCTGGAATTGCTGCCCAGCCTGTTCGTTTCGGTGCCGATGTTCTGGTTGGGCCTGCTGGTCATTCAGGTGTTCTCTTTCAGGCTGGGCATGTTCGTGGCAGTCGACGACCAGGCGAGCTCATCACTGATTTTCGCCGCGCTGGCCATGGCACTGCCCGTCAGCGCCCCACTGGCTGCTGTGCTCATGTCCAGCGTGCAGGCCGTTTATCACGAGCCCTTTGTGGACGTGCTCAAGACCAAGGGCGTGGGGGCGACTCGAATCTACCTGCGCCACGTTCTGCGCAATTCGCTGATGCCTGCGCTGACGGTGCTGGGCATCACCACCGGTGAGCTGGTCGCTGGTGCTGTGGTCACCGAAACCATTTTCTCCCGGCCGGGCCTGGGCCACCTGACAGAGAGATCGGTCGCCAACCAGGACTTGCCGGTGATTCAAGCCGTGGTGTTGATTGCCGCGGCCGCCTTCGTGATTGCCAACTGGCTGGTCGATGTGGTTCATCCGCTGGTTGACCCACGCGTGCGCGCCACACCCAAGGAGTCCGTGACATGAATACCGCCGCTTTGTCCCGACCTGCGAGCTTCACCCGACTCAAGCTGGTACGTGTCAAACAACCTGGACTTGTCCTGGCCTTGATCGTCGTCGCCCTGGCGGTGCTTTGCGCTGTGGCACCCGGCGTACTGGCTCCGTATGGCCCGCTCGACGCCAACCCTGCCAACCGCTTGTTGGAACCCAGCCTGCAACATCTGTTCGGCACTGACAACCTGGGACGCGACGTCTTCAGTCGCACCATCCACGGGGCGGTCCTCTCCCTCAGCGGCGCAACCATCGCCGTTTCTCTAGGCTTGTCGGTGGGCGTCCTCATCGGCGTGCTGGCAGGCTACGGTGGTGGCTTGGTCGATACGGTCATCATGCGACTGATCGATGTGCTGCTGGCAGTACCGAATCTGCTTTTGAGCATGGCCATTGTCGTTACCTTCGGCTTTGGCACATGGAATGCCGCCTTGGCAGTGGGGGTGGCCTCCATAGCGGTTTTTGCGCGGCTCACACGCGCAGAAGTGCTGCGCGTGCGCGCCCTGCCCTATGTGGAAGCCGCTCGCGGATCAGGGGTGGGCCACGCAGGCATCGTGTTCCGTCATATCTTGCCCAATGCCATCACACCAGTGCTGGGGCTTGCAGCCTTGCAGTTCGGCACTGCCATTCTGGCCATCGCGACTTTGGGCTTCCTGGGTTTTGGCACACCTCCGCCTACACCTGAATGGGGATTACTGGTCGCCGAAGGCCGCGATTTCATGGCATTTGCCTGGTGGCTGACTACCTTGCCGGGGCTGGTGATCGTCGCAGTCGTGTTGTCGGCCAGCCGCATCGCCACTGAAATCCGCAGGAGGGTGCGATGAGCCTTCAACACGCTGTTCAGGTCATTGCCCCGGAAAGCCCGGCCAGCCTCTCTGACCTTGGGGACATCGTCCTGGCCGTCAGTGACCTCGCCGTGACCTACCGCGGTCAAGACCGCGACGTGCTGGCCGCTGCCAAGGTGAGCTTTCAATTGCGACGGGGCGAAACCACCGCCCTTCTCGGCGAATCGGGCTCGGGCAAAAGCACCATCGTAGGTGCTGTCGCGGGCACGCTCCCGGCATCTGCCCATACGGCAGGAACCGTGCTTTTCAGTGACGAGAATCTGCTGACCTTGCCCGAACATCGCTTCCGGCGCCTGCGTGGTACGGCGCTGGGTTATGTGCCGCAGAACCCAGGGCGCTCGCTCGACCCCTTGCAAGCCATAGGCCAGCAACTGGACGAAGTGCTGGTGGTCCATGGCCTGCGCGCTGCGCGCGAGGACCGCTGGGACCGCGTCCTGCACCTTCTGGAGCGCGTGGGCTTTCGTAACCCGGACACGGTAGCCCGTCACTATCCACATGAACTTTCGGGTGGCATGCAGCAGCGGGTGCTGATTGCCATCGCCCTGGCCTGGACGCCGCGCATTCTGATTGCTGACGAACCCACATCGGCGCTTGACGTCACGGTGCAAAAGGGCATTCTCGATCTGATTGACCAGCGGCGTGCCGAAGACCACATGGGTGTGCTGCTGGTCACACATGACATTGGCGTGGCCGCTGAGCGCTCCCAGCATGTGGTGGTGCTGCGGCACGGACGTATCGTTGAAGCCGGGCCCACGCAGCAAGTGTTTGGAGATCCCCAACACGAATACACCCGCCAACTTCTTAGCGACGTACTAGGCGCCGGCCCTAGTCAACGCAGACCGTTTGCCAGGCCCACGCTTGCGCCCGCCATCAGCCTTTCAGGTGTGAGCGTCCAGTACCTGGGGCGCGGCGGCGCTGCAGGTACCAAGGCGGTCAACGATGTGTCCTTCGACGTGGCACCAGGGTCCACGCTGGCCATCGTCGGGGAATCCGGTTCTGGAAAGACCACCACGGCCCGCGTGATCGCGAGGTTTCTTGCGCCCTCCGTCGGACAGGTGGTGGTTCGGAACACGGCCGGCACTGAACTGTCCAGCACGACGGATCGCGAGTACCGCCGCCATGTGCAGTTCGTCTACCAGAACCCCTATCTCTCGTTGAATCCGCAGCACAGGATTCAGACCGTGCTGACTGAACCCTTGCGCGCCATGGGCATTGGAACTCCGAACACGCATGCCGCACGGGTGGAAGAGCTTCTGGATCTGGTGGCCTTGCCCAAAGAAGTGCTCACGCGCAAATCACGCGAGCTGTCTGGCGGCCAGTTGCAACGTCTGGCCATCGCACGCGCGCTGGCGGCGCAGCCGGCCATTCTGGTGCTGGACGAGCCTGTGTCTGCGCTGGATGTGACGGTGCAGGCGCAGATTCTGCGTTTGCTTGAATCTTTGCAGGCCAGCCTGGGCCTGACCTATCTCTTCATCTCGCACGACCTTGCCGTCGTACGCCGTATTGCGGATGAAGTAGCGGTCATGCGAGACGGTGAGCTGGTCGAGCGCGGCCTGACCGAGCAAGTATTTGCCCAACCCAATCACCCCTACACACGGCAGCTGATTGCGGCTGCGCCCGGGCTGCGCCTGAACGTGGGGAGCGCCATTTCAGCCCCGCACCTCTCATGAACTTGAAACCCAAGATGACCTACGCCATGCACCACGCCTTTGCTGGAGCCTCTTTATGAACGCGCCGTTGCAGCGATCACCCGCCGACGACCCTAGCAGCCCGCTGGCTCGTGTGCTGCGGCAGCCCCTGATCCTGGGTCTGTTTCTTCCGGTGCAAGACGGTGGCTGGACGCCTTCCACGTTGCCCCGCACCACCACCTGGACCTTCGACTACAACGCCGCCCTGACCCAGCGCGCAGAAGCGCTTGGCTTTGACCTGGTGTTCGCGCTGGCGCAATGGGCCAGCGCGGGCGGCTACGGGGGCGACATCCGTTACCGCGAGATATCGCTGGATTCATTCATGGCTACGGCCGCCCTGTCAGCGTGCACCAAGCGCATTTTGCTGATCTCGACACTGCACGTGCTCTACGGTCCCTGGCATCCGGTTCATCTAGCCAAGTTTGGCGCCACGCTGGACCACATTTCCAAGGGACGCTGGGGCATCAATGTGGTGACCGGGTATGCGGAGCGCGAGCCTCTGATGTTTGGCATGAAGAAAATCGAGCATGACAAGCGCTATGAAATGGCCGATGTCTTTGTGCAAAGGCTCAAACAGCTCTGGTCACTGCCTGAGAACCTGACCGTGGACGGCCCGTACTGGGCCATGGAAGATGCCTTCGTATCGCCCAAGCCGGTGCATGGACGGCCTGTTCTGGTCAATGCGGCGGGTTCGCAGCCGGGCATTCAGTTTGCCGCGCAACATTCGGACCTGATCTTTATCACAAGCCCTACGGGCAATCAGATGGAAGATGCGCTGGCCAGCCTGCCAGAGCACATCGCCAACATCCGCGCCACGGCAGCCGCTGCAGGCCGCTCGTTGCGCACCATGATCAACCCGATGGTGATCTGCCGCGACACCGAAGCGGAAGCCATCGCTTACCGCGACGCCATTGAAGCGGCCGCCGATGTGGTGGCCGTGGAGAACTTTGCCGAGCACGGACGCCGCGGCGACGCCCAGGCCTGGAGCAAGCAGCGTCGTCAGCACCGCGCCATCGGCGGCAATCTGCATCTGGTGGGCAGCCCGGAGCAGATCGTCGACAAGCTGATCAAGCTCAAGGCCGCAGGCATTGACGGCGTGCAGCTGACCTTCTACGACTTCGCACCCGACCTGGAGTACTTCGGCCAGAAAGTCCTCCCTCTGCTCTATGAAGCGGGCCTGCGCATTCCAGACACCCCCACAGATTCCAAGCCATGACACAAGGAAACCCATTCATGACCTCAGACCGCCGCGCCTTCCTATTGACCTCCATGGCCACCACGCTGGCCGGGGCGTTTCCACTGGAGGCCCTTGCCCAGGAAAAACCGCGCGAGGGTGGCACGTTCGTGGTCAACCTCGAACCCGAGCCCTCCGGCTTCCTGTTCAACTCGAACACGGCCGGCGTGCTGGCCGGGCAGGTCGTCGAAGGCCTGGTAGCCTATGACAAGGACTACAAGCCAGTGCCGGCCCTGGCCGAACGCTGGGAGGCCTCTCCAGATGGACAGACCATTACCTTCCACTTGCGCCGTGGAGTGAAGTGGCATGACGGCAAGCCCTTTACATCAGCCGACGTGCAATACACGGTGCTGGAGGTCGTCAAGAAAGTGAACCCGCGCGCGGGCACCGCCTACAAAGCGGTGCAGTCCGTTGAAACGCCCGATGCCTATACCGCGGTCTTCAAGCTCTCGGAGCCCTCACCTGCCATCTGGTCGGTACTGTCTTCCGCAGAGGCCGCTATCTTGCCCCGTCATTTGTACGAGGGCAAACCGCCGCTGACCAATGAGTGGAACAACAAGCTCATTGGCACAGGCCCCTTCGTGTTCAAGGAATGGAAGCGCGGCGACTTCATTCTGCTGGAGCGCAACCCTGATTACTGGGGTGGCCGCCCTCACCTGAGCCGCGTGCGCTTCAAGACCATCACCGACCCTGGCTCACGCGCGGCCGCGCTCGAAGCCGGTGAAGTCCACTACTCGCCCTTCAGCTCAGTGGCGCCTTCCGAAGTGGATCGGCTGAAAAAAACCCGCGGGCTGCGCATAGAAACCGGTGGCTACGGAATCTTCGTTCCTCAGTTTTTCTTTGATTTCAATTTGGACCGGCCACAGTTCCGAGACAAGCGCCTGCGCGCCGCCTTCGCTCATGCGATTGACCGCCAGGCCTTGGCGAACAAGGTTTGGTTTGGATTGGCCAAGATCGCGACAGGCCCCATTCCTAGCGCCCAGGCCGCCAACTACACCGCCGACACCACCCAATACCCGTTCGATCTGAAAAAGGCCGAACAACTATTGGATGAAGCCGGGCTGCCGCGCAAGGCCGACGGGGTGCGACTGCGCATTACGCACCACACGATGCCTTATGGCGACGTCTTCAAGCGCGTGGGCGAATTCCTCAAGGAGTCGCTCAAGCAAGTGGGCATTGAAGTGGAGCTGGTGAATCTGGATCTCGGCCAGTTCCACCGGACCATCTTCGGAGATCGCAACTTCGACACGTTCAGCACTTACTACGCCGCCGGAGCCGATCCCCAGTTCGGTGTACTGAGGCGCTACTGGACCAAGACCATTTCCAAAGGTGTGCCGTGGTCCAACGGAACGGGTTACTCCAACCCCCAGCTGGACAAAATCATCGAAGCCAGCTTCACTGAGAACGACGCCGCCAAGCGGCGGGACCTGCTGGTGCAATTTCAGAAGATTGCGCAGAACGATCTGCCTTCCATCAATTTGCTGGAACTTCAGCACTTCAGTGTCGTGTCTTCGCGCGTACGCGGCTTGAGCACCTTCCCGGACGGCTATGCCAAGTCCTTCAAGGACATCTGGCTACAAGCCAGGGCTTAGTGTGAACACGCCCTAGCCCACCACCATGCTGCGCTATTTCGCCTATTTCATCCACCGGTTGGTCCAGGTCATTCCGATTGCCCTGTTGATCATTCTTGCCAACTTCTTTCTGCTGAAGATGGCGCCCGGGGACATCACCGATGTGATGGCCGGGGAGATGGGCGCAGCCACGCCCGAGCTGATGGCCATGCTGCGCCAACAGTTCGGAACAGACCAGTCCGTGCCGCTGCAACTGATGCACTACTACGGCAAATTGCTCAGCTTCGACCTGGGCTTTTCCTTTCGCAACGGCATGAGCGTGGCGGTGCTCATTGCCGAGCGCCTGCCGGCCACCGTTCTTCTGGCCAGCGCCAGCCTGCTGCTAGCCTGCGTGACAGGAGTTGGCCTGGGCTGGCTCTCGGCCAATACACGGCGGCCCTGGATCAAGAACGGCATCTCCATCCTCACGACGGTGGGGTTTGCCACGCCCTTGTTCTGGATCGGCCTGATGCTGATCGTGCTGTTCTCCATTCACCTCCAATGGCTGCCCACGGGGGGCGTCGAGGATATCGATAGCGAATACGAAGGCATCGCCCGTTTGCTGGACATCGCCCGCCACATGATCATGCCGGTGCTGAGCCTGAGCTTTTTCTATCTGGCCATCTACGCACGGATCACGCGCACGGCCATCAAGGATGTAGAACGCCTGGACTTCGTACGCACAGCGCATGCCAAGGGCTTGAGCAACGTGCGGGTGTCCGTCGTTCACGTGCTGCGCAATGCCTTGCTGCCCATCGTCACAGTCACCGGTATGCAGATCGGCTCCATCCTGAGCGGATCGGTGGTGATCGAGACGGTCTTTGCCTGGCCGGGTCTGGGGCGGCTTGCCTTTGATGCCGTATCGCAGCGCGATCTGAATCTGTTGCTGGGCATTCTCTTTTGCAGTTCGCTGGTGGTCATGCTGACCAACATCGCCACCGACCTGATCTACGCCGCCCTGGACCCGAGGATAGAACTTAAATGAGCAGCACCTCTGCGACAACCTGGCGCCGCTTCGCCCAGCACCCGGCCGCAGTGGCTGCGCTGGCCCTGCTCGCACTGACTGCCTTGTGGGCCGCGGCCGCGCCCTGGGTTTTCGAACAAGACGCTTTCGCGATGGTGGGTCAGCCCTTTCTGTGGCCCGGAGAAGATCCCCGATTTCCCTTGGGAACCGACAGCTTTGGGCGGGACATTCTGGTGGGGCTGGTCTACGGCGCACGCGTATCGCTGCTCGTGGGGCTGGCTGCGGCTGGCCTGTCGTCCGCACTGGGGATTGCCATCGGCCTGGCGGCAGGCTACTTCGGGGGCTGGGTGGACCATGCGCTGATGCGCGTGACCGAACTCTTTCAGACCATGCCCTCCATGATCTTCGTCATCACCATCGTGGCGATCTTCAAGCCCACGATCTTGACCATTGTGCTGGCCATCGGCCTGACCAGTTGGCCGCAGACGGCACGCCTGATACGGGCTGAGACCTTGCGAGTGCGCGCCAGCGAATACATCGCCGCCGCCTTTGCCCTGGGCCTGAGCGCTCCGCACATCGTTCGTCTGCACATCCTGCGCAACGTCATCTCACCCGCCATCGTGACGGCGACCATCCTCGCGGGTACGGCCATCCTGACGGAAGCAGGCCTGGCCTTTCTAGGCCTGGGCGACCCCAACGTCATGTCCTGGGGCAGCATGGTGGGCGCAGGCAGGCAAGTGCTGCGCACGGCCTGGTACATCACCGCCATACCCGGATGCGCCATTGTGCTGACTGTTGCTGCCATCACGGCCATTGGCAACGGCGTGAGCCTTTTGCTCAACCCCAATACCGACATTTGAAAATCATGGAGACCGTACATGCCCCAGCCTGAGGCTGCCATCCAACCCGCAGAGCGACTAGAGAATGAAGCTGCGGTGATAGAAACCGTAGAACGGCTGGCGGAGAGGTTTCGCTCAGGCGCGGTAGAGCGCGACCGCGAACGGTGCCTGCCCCATCAGGAAATCGCCGAACTCAAGCAGGCGGGTGTGTTTGCGATTACGGTGCCGCGTCAGTACGGCGGACTGGGTGCGTCAGCGCGCACGGTGGGAGAAGTTTTCCGCATCCTGTCCAAGGCGGACCCCAGCATTGGGCAGATCCCGCAGAATCACTTTTGCTTTCTTCCCACGTTCTCCTTCGGCACGCCAGAGCAGGCCGATTTTTTCTACCAGCGCATCCTGGCCGGTGACAGCATCGGCAATGCGCATTCTGAGAACTCACGCAAGCGGGCGGGCACCTATGAGCATGACCTGCGCAAGGTGGACGGCGGCTGGACGGTCACCGGCAAAAAGTTCTATTCCACGGGGGCTGCTTTCGCCCAGTGGATTCCCTTCATTGGCTACGATGATCAGAACCGGCAGTTGATGTTCTTCGTTGACGCCAAGGCCCCTGGCGTGAAGCTGGTGAACGACTGGAGCGGCATGGGCCAGCGCACGACCGCCAGCGGCACGACGCTTTTTGAAAATGTCTTCATCCCGGACTTTCACGTCTTTCCCTACTACCTCGCGGGGGATGCGACGCGTCCAACCCGGCTGCTGGCGGCTCTGATCCATTCGGCCATTGATCTAGGCATTGCAGAAGAAGCCCTGGATGACCTGCGCCACTACATCCTGAACCAGAACCGCCCCTGGATAGACAACCCGCATGAGCACCATGCACAGGAACCCTTCATCATCCAGGCCTTTGGCGATGTGAGCCATGACGTCCGTACGGCCGCCCGCCTCCTGCAAGGCGCCGCCGACGACATCGACCGCGCCTGGGCCGACGGCAGCAAGGATGCCGCCTTGCACGCGGGCCTGGCCACTGCCGACGCGCGTATCGCTTGCGGCAATGCAGCGCTCAAGGTGTCCGACCAATTGTTCGCCTTGACCGGGGCCCGCTCTACCTTGGCGGAGTACGACCTGGACCGCCATTGGCGCAATGCACGTACCCATACCCTGCACGACCCTCTGCGATGGAAGCTCTTCCATCTTGGCAACTATTACCTCAACGGTGTCGAGCCCGGCCCTCGGTCTCTCATCTGATCTTCATCACGAAAAGGACAAGCCATGAGCGCTCTCATTTCCGAAGTGTTTGACACTTTCACCCCAACCAGCCCGGTCAAAACGATTTCTGCACGGCAATTGGCTCAGCGCTTGCAGGAACCGCGGGAAATCGCGGTCATTGACGTGCGCGAACTGGCGCGCCACGTAGATGACGGCCATGTGCTGCAATCCATTCCCCTGCCGCTCAGCCAGCTGGAGGTCCAGGTCGATGCGCTGATTCCGCGTCGCGACACACCCGTCGTCGTCTATGACGCCGGTGCGGACGGCCTTGCAGAGCGCGGGGCGCAACGACTCATAGAGGTGGGGTACCGCGATGTCGCCCTGCTCGAACATGGCGTGCAAGGCTGGCGTGACGCCGGCTTCGAGGTCTACACCGGCTGGCATGTGCTTTCCAAAGCGTTTGGTGAATTCGTCGAACATGCCTATGGCACCCCCCACATACCACCGGAGGAATTGAAGTCTCTGCTGGACAGCAACGCAGACCTGGTCGTACTGGATGGCCGCAATGTAGATGAGTTCTACAACTTCAGCATTCCGGGCGCTCACGCAGTCCCCAACGCCGAACTGCCTTACCGTGTGCATGACCTCGTACCGTCCAAAGACACGCTGGTCGTGGTCAACTGCGCAGGGCGCACCCGTTCCATCATTGGCGCACAAGCCCTCATCAACACCGGCCTGCCCAACCGCGTCGTGGCCCTGGAGAACGGCGCAATGGCCTGGCTGCATGCGGGCTACCCCTTGAACACCAAGCACCACAACACGGCGCCACCTCCGTCGAAAGCGGGTTTGCAGAAAGCCCTGCGTTCAATAGCGCCCTTGCGCGAACGCTTCGGCATCCAGAATCTCGACCGAAGCGAACTTGACGCCCTTCGTGCGGACACCTCACGCACCTTGTACTTGTTTGACGTGCGTACGCGCGAGGAATATCAGGATGGCCATCTGCCGCTGTCCGTCTGGGCTGAAGGCGGGCAACTGGTGCAAGCCACCGACCAATGGATTGCCACCCATCATGCCCGTGTGGTGCTGGTCGACGACCAGAATGGGGTACGTTCAGCCATCACCGCTTCCTGGTTGATCCAGCTCGGCTGGAAAGAGGTCTACACCTACGGTCTGGACCCTGCGACAGATGCGCTGGAGATCGGCGCCTCACGCCGGGCAACTGTGGGCTTGCCCCAAGCGCCAGCGTCCATCACCGCGGGTGAACTCAAACAAGGGCTCGACGCCAACGAGATTTCACTTTTCGATTTCTCAGGTAGCCAGGCCTACCGCGCCGGCCACATTCCCGGTGCGCAGTTCGCCTTGCGCTCGCGCATTGACCAGCGCCTTCTGGATGCAGCAGCAGGCCGGGACATTCTGGTCGTAGCCGCCGACCCCGCACTGGCGCGCCTGGCGGCGGCCGACATCGCGCGCATCGCTGGTGAGAACAAGGTACGCGTATTCGCTGGAGCCCATCAGGCGTGGAAGGACAGCGGCCAAACCTTGCAAACCGACCAAGCCCTATGGCATGACCCTGCCGACGACGTATGGCTGTCACCCTATTTCCGCGAGGACCGCTTCGGTGCGTTCAAGACCTACATCGACTGGGAAGTGGGTTTGATCGAACAGCTCCAACGTGACACCACCATCTCCTTCAAAGACTATGGACCGCATTCCTGAGCCCCTACTCTCAGTCGCAGACTTGCGCGTGTCCTTCCGTGTGCAGGACGCATGGCGAGAAGTGGTCCATGGCGTTTCGTTCCATCTCGAGGCTGGGGAAACCCTGGCCATTGTGGGCGAATCCGGGTCGGGCAAAAGCGTCACGGCCCTCGCGATCATGCGGCTTTTGTCTTCAGACCAGTCTCGCACCGAGGGCCGCGTTGCCTTAGGCAGTCAAGAGCTGACATCGCTATCCGAGCGCTCCATGCAGGCCATCCGCGGCAACCGGATATCCATGGTTTTCCAGGAACCCATGACCAGCCTGAATCCTGTCCTGAGTGTGGGCTATCAGATCGCTGAAGCGCTGCGCCAACATCGGGGGCTGACAGGACGCGCCGCACTGGAAGAGGCAGTGCGTCTGCTGGACCGGGTCCATGTGCCCAGCGCGCGCGGCCGCATCAAGGACTATCCACAGCAGTTCTCCGGGGGTATGCGTCAGCGGGTGATGATCGCCATGGCGCTGGCCTGCCAACCCGACGTGCTGATCGCCGACGAACCGACCACGGCATTGGACGTGACCATACAAGCCCAGATTCTGGAATTGATCAAGGAACTGCAAGCCGACACGGGTATGGCTGCCTTGTTTATCACGCACGACATGGGTGTGGTGGCGGAGATCGCTGACCGCACACTGGTCATGTATCAGGGCCATGCCGTGGAAGCTGGGTCCACTGAGCACATCTTCAAGGCACCGCAGCACGCCTATACCCGAGCCTTGCTGGCTGCCGTACCGCGCCTGGGTGACTTGAAGGGTAAGCCTCAGCCTGAACCCTTCAACCTGGTGGACACTGCTACCGGGCAGACGCAGACACCCACCTTCGAGGCCAGCTTGCCTCGAAACGACGTGCCGCCTGTGTTGGCAGTGCGTGGGTTAACAACGCGATTTGACGTGCGTGACGGCCTGTTTGGCAGGATCTCTGCGCGCGTACATGCCGTGGAAAATGTCTCCTTTACCATTCAGCCCGGTGAGACGCTGGCGCTGGTGGGTGAATCCGGCTCCGGCAAATCGACCATAGGCCGCTCCATCATCGGCCTGGTGCCTCCGACCAGTGGTTCGATCGAGCTGGAGGGGCAAGACATCTCGCGCCAACCGCGAACCGCATTGGCGGCCTTGCGCAGGCGCATGCAAATTCTTTTTCAAGACCCTTACGCCAGCCTGGACCCGCGCCAGACCATAGGGCAAGCCATCGCCGAACCATTGCTGTTCCATGGGCTGTCGGACCGCTCGTCCGTGGCTGATCAAGTAGCCGGCGCGTTGCGCAAAGTCAGCCTGGACCCGGACATGGCCAGCCGCTACCCGCACGAGTTTTCGGGCGGGCAACGCCAGCGAGTCTGCCTGGCACGCATTCTGGGACTGCAACCCAGCCTGATCATTGCCGACGAATCCGTGTCTGCACTGGATGTGTCGGTCAAGGCGCGCATCATCAATCTGATGCTGCAGCTGCAGGCAGAGCTTGGCCTCGCGTATCTTTTCATTTCGCACGATCTGGCGACGGTAGAGCGCATCAGCCACCGCATTGCAGTGATGTATCTAGGCGAGATCGTCGAGATCGGCCTGCGCGACGCCGTGCTGAACAACCCTCAGCACCCCTATACGCGGCAGCTGCTCTCCGCCGTACCGGTGCCCGACCCAGCCTATAGACGACACCGTGCGACCGCCATTGATCGCGTGGGGATGGATCTGCGCACACAGCGGCATCCGCTCAGCTATGTCACGCCGGACAGGACTTACCGTAACGTAGCGCCCGATCACATGGTGCTCGCTCCGGCCTGAAGAGCCGGACTCGCCCGGCTGATCGGCCTGGTCGGCCTGGTTGCATGTCCCCGCACAGATTAGCGCATCGGAGTCTCCCATGCGCTGATCAGTGGATATCTTCTACCGCTTGCGTGAAGGAGAATTCACCCGGGACAGGACCAGGAAGTTACCGGGCTGGAGCAAATTCTTGTTGAGCGCCCGTGCACAATGATGGGATGCACGAAGCTTCGCCACCCACTTCCCAACCCAAGAATCCGCTGCACGGCATGACGCTGGAGACGATTGTTCGCGCGCTGGAGGCTCGGTACGGGTGGGCAGGTTTGGCCGAGCGGATACCGGTGCGTTGTTTCTCGCATGAGCCCAGTGTGAACTCCAGTTTGAAGTTTTTGCGCAAGACACCTTGGGCACGAGAGAAGGTGGAAGGGCTCTACCTCTTCATGCTCAGAGAAGAAAAGCGGACCAATAAGCCTGGCGCTTAGGACCGGAGCGCTGCGCCAGCCTGGGGATTGCCGTGGGTTACGCGGCGCCAGCGCAGCTTACAGGCCTCAAGGCGGCCTCCAATTAGCAGAAACTCAAGCGCCGTCGGTTTGAGGGACTGCATGGCAGGCCTTCAACGCTTCGGCCAGTGATCGCTCCTGCGCGGCTTCGTAAAGCGAGAACTCGCTGCGCACAGCTGTACCGAGTGCCCGTTCAAATTCCGCACGATTGCCACCGCCTTCATAGCCCGCCCGCACTTCAGCGCCAAGATTGGAGCGAAAGATGCCGGCCGCGCTCACGGGCAGGAAATCTTCGTACACCAGGGCTTCGATCTGTAGCCAACCCTCGTCGACCAAGGCTTGCGCAGACAAACCATCAGCAAGCTTGCGTCCTTGTTCGAGGTGAGCGCGACCCGGTAAAAACCGAACAAATGCAAGACCTTCACTGAACAGCGCGTGAAGTGAGTTGGGCCATTGTTCAAAGGCCTTTCGCATGGCTTCTGCCCTGTCGGTGCCCTGGGCCGTGTCTGCAAGCGCTGACTGCAATAAGCCGTCATAGCGCATGCGGCCTTCAGGAGTCAACGCACAGCCGCGCTGCTCAATTTCGCCGAAGCGAGCCGTGTGGGTGCCGTGGGCCGCATCGCCAACAAAGCGTATGGGTTCATCCAACGCCAGGAAGCTGGTCTGACGCAGAAGTACCGGGCAATCGTTACGGGGCGGCCCTTCGATGTCGGTCTTGGCCTTGATGCCGCGTGCCTTCATCTCAGCCTGCGCATCATCAATATCCAAAACGCGTGGCGTGAGGTGGTTGATGTGCGGCCCTTTGAAGCAAACAACATCGGCTATGAGCGGGTGAATGCTGCGCAGCCGGCGGTAGGTTTGGACATCAACAGTCGCCTCGCTGTGCCAGCGGAAGGTCTCCAGAACCTCTTGCACAAACTCAGTCGACTGGGCCAGGTTCAACCCGCCTTCCGCATCGGCCACATCAAGCAGTTCACGGCAGCGGCCTGTGAAGATGTCGCGCCGGGCGAGAATCTTCTCCGCCTCGCCTCGCAGTTCGGCATTGTCGATGAGTTCGAGCCGAAGCAGCGAAGTGAAGACCCGGAACGGGTTGCGCCGCAGCGAGGCTTCTTCAATCGGGCGAAAGGCGGTCGCATGCACGGGTACGCCCGCAACAGACAGGTCGTAATAGCCCACCGGGACCATGCCCATCACGGCAAAAACCCTGCGCAGCGTCTCCAACTCCGCGGCCGTACCGAGGCGCACGGCCCCGTGCCGCTCCACGTTCAGGCGGTGGAGCTGGTCCGATTCTTCCATGGCGTGCATGAGCGTCGAGTCGCTTTGAAGCACGCGGCGATTGGTGTCAGCCACCAGATCCAGCAAATCGCCGTACAGCGGCACCTCGGTTTTATACATATCAGAGAGCGCACTAGAGAAGTTCGAGCGGATCTCGTCAGGGTGGACATGATTGGGCATGGATTGAAGCGGCAAAATCGGGTCAGTCTAAATTCTCGACGAATTCTCGCCTCCCAGGCTTAGAAGCACCCATCCTCAATAAGAACTTGACCTTCCCACTGTGGGAAGGAATAGAGTCAGCAGGAACCCCAATTCAAGGAGAGATTTTATGAAGGACCACAAACGCAGCTCGCTGCTAGTCGCTGCAGTGGTGGTAGCTGCAGCGGGCTTGGTTGCGTGTCAGAAACATGAACCATCGTCCACGGCCCCCAGCACCAACGCCCACAGTGGAAGCGGCGCACACGGTGGGCACGGCGCTGACAGTGGCCAAGGCAGCCATGAAGGACACACCATGCCCGCCAGCGCGCCAGGCAACGACAGTCCCTCCACCGCAGAGTACCGCGCCATCAACAATCAAATGCACGCCGGGATGGGTGCTGAGTTCACAGGACACGCCGATGTCGACTTCATGCGCGGCATGATTCCGCACCATCAGGCGGCCATCGACATGGCGAAGGTCGCGCTCCAGCACGGTAAGGACCAGCAGGTTCGAACCCTGGCTAAGGACGTGATTTCAGCACAGGAAAGCGAGGTCGCGATGATGAAGACCTGGCTCGACGAAAACGGCAAGAAAGCCACGGCCGGCAGCCCGAACGAGGCCTCGACCGCGGCCTATCGCTCAAGCAACGACCGCATGCACAAAGACATGGCGATAGCCTTCACCGGCGACGCCGACATTGACTTCATGCGCGGCATGATTCCGCACCATCAGGGCGCGATTGATATGGCCAAGGTGGCGCTGCAATATGGCCAGGATGCTCAGGTGCGCAAGCTGGCTGATGAAGTGATCCGTGCCCAGGCCCGTGAAATTGACATGATGAAGAAGTGGCTGGCTGAGCGAGGCAAGTGATCGGCCAGCCCAGGCTTCAGCTAGGACGGTTCAGCGGCATGTCCTGGCCTTGCCCACGCTGAAACAAGGTCAGCAGCGGGCCCGTCATGAAGGTGGTGACCAAGGCCATGATGACCAGCATCGTAAAAATCTGCGGCGACAAGATGCCCAGGTCGTAACCGATGTTCAACGCGATCAGTTCCATGAGACCTCTGGTATTCATGAGCGCGCCCAATTGCAAGGAATCGCGCCACCCCATGCCGGTCCAGCGCGCCGCAATCGCCGTTGCGCCCAGCTTGCCTATCGTAGCCAGCACGATGATCGCGGCGCAGATCAGCCAGTCGCCCATGCTGGAGATCAGGCCGATCTCTGTCCGCAAACCCGTGAAGGCAAAAAACAAAGGCAGCAGCATCACACTGCTGAACTTTTCTACCCGAACACGCACGCGGTCTCGGAAGTCGTTTCGATCGGGCATCACCACGCCGGCCAGAAAAGCGCCAAACAAGGCATGTATCCCAATCAGCTCCGTCGACAGGCTGGCAGCCACCATGACGAACACCACGATAGCCAGGGCACTTGAGGATGGCTCCTGACCGGAAGTGTCCATCCAGCGCGGCAGGATGCGTTTGACGACCGTCAACATCACTACGACAAACAGCAGTGCGAGCACCAGTGCCACCGCGGCTCCGGCCAAGTCTGACGAGCGAGATATGGCCACGACGAAGGCCATGATGCTCCATGCGGTGACATCGTCTACCGCCGCACAGGCAATCGCCGTAGCCCCCAAGGGAGTATGGGTCATGCCCCGTTCCTGAAGAATGCGCGCAAGCACGGGAAATGCCGTGATGCTCAATGAGATGCCGAGGAACAGTGCGAAGGCGCGAAAGCTCGCTTGCGGTCCGGCGAGCTTTTCGAACAAAACGGTCGCCAGCGCCGTGCCCAGCAGGAAAGGCACCGCGATGCTGGCGTGGCTGACAGCCACCGCCGAGCGAACCTTGTGGCGCAGATGGTCTGACCGGAGCTCCATGCCCACAGTGAACATGAACAGGCAGATGCCAATCTGGCTAAAAAGTCGCAGTGCCCCCAGAGAATCGGTGGGAAAAACAAACGCAAAGGCTTGTGGCCACACCCATCCGAGCAAGGAAGGCCCCAACAACAGGCCCGCCGTCATTTCGCCGACCACTGCAGGCAAGCCAAATCGAACGAAGACAGCACCTGCCAGACGCGCTGCTGCAATGATGACCAGCAACTGGACAAACAACCGGCTCAAGGGGTGTGCCATGTTGTCGTGAATGGTGCCAAAAAGACCTTTGGCGTCCGCCGCCGGTGCGCTAGCGGCCGCAGGCGCAAGAGCTGCCCCGTACTGGATGATCAACCCGATCAGCAATATGGACAGCAATACGACGACTGCATAGACTAAAAACTGTCGAAACCAAGATGACATGGGAAGCATTCCTTTACGGGCGTGAGTCTACGCGGAGCTTCCTTGGCAGCCCAGATTCAGGACGCCCTTTTTTGCCTGGAGGCGTAACCCTGGTGCCGATTCAGGATGCGCCGAGGCGATCCTTGCCGACAAATCGCAGCCCTACGCCCGGCTCCGTCACGATGTACCGCGGTGCAGACGCATCGTCGCCAAGCTTGTGCCGCAGTTTCCCAACCAGAATCCGCAGGTAATGGGCGTCTTCTTGATGGGTTGGTCCCCACACCTCCCTCAATAGTTGTGACTGGGGAACCAGCCTGCCTGACTGTTCAACCAGCAAGGCCAGCAGTGCGAACTCCTTACGGGTGAGGATGACCGACTGCCCGAGAACCTGCACTTCGCGTTGCGCGAGGTCGATATGCAGAGTTCCATCGTCAAAAACCGGCCCGGTCTCGCTGCGCAAATTACTCACTCGAAGAAAGGCACGAATGCGTGCCATGAGCTCTTCAATTCCGAACGGCTTCGTGACGTAGTCATTGGCACCGGCATCCAGCAGCGCCACCTTTTCCTCCTCACCCGAACGAACGGTCAACACAATGACAGGCACCCGCGACCACCGCCTCAGTTCCTTGAGAACATCCTGGCCGTCCCGATCAGGAAGCCCCAGATCCAGCACCACAACGTCAGCGCCCCTTCCTGCAAGCAGGCTCAAGCCCTCTTGGCCGGTTGCGGCCAACAAGGTGAGATAGCCTTGCGATCGCAAGCTGATATCGATCAGTTTTCGAATGTGGGGCTCGTCGTCAATGATGAGGACGCGCGGCGCGGGTGCGGAATCGACTATTTGGCTCACCTGTTCAAACCTCCTTGTCCGGCAGCTCACCTCGTGGCAAAGTCAGCCGGATGGATGTGCCTCGCCCTTGCGGCCCAGGCAATGCCTCCACCGTTCCCATATGGGCGCCCACGATGCCCTGGACAATCGTCAGGCCAAGGCCTGTTCCCTGCTTGCCGCGGTCACCGCGCTCCACACTGTAGAACATGTCGAATATCCGGCGACGTTCATGCGCAGGAATGCCTGGCCCGCTGTCCGAAATATCTATGCGGACAGTATGGCCTTCAGCGAGCCTGGCTTGCACCATGACGGGCTCTCCCGGTGGAGAAAATTTTGCGGCGTTTTCCATCACGTTGAAGATGGCTTGCTCGATCAATGCCGGATGGACATGGATCAAGCCGATCTGGGGGTCGATGGCACTTTCCACCTTCACCGAAGGCTCGTATCGCTGAAGGCGCCGTGAGGCGGAACCAATGAGTTCATCCACACCGATCCAATCGCGGGCCAAGGTCAGGCCCTGCTGGCCCAGCCGGGTCATGTCCAGCAGATTCTGAATGTAGCGATCCAGTCGCTCGCCCTCCACTCGAATGGTGTCCAACAGACTTCGGCGGTCCTCTGGCACCATGTCCTTGCCATAACGGGCCAGGCTATCAGCAGCGCCTATCATGGAAGACAAAGGCGAGCGCAGATCGTGCGATACCGATGACAGCAGCGCTGAACGCAAGCGCTCTGTCTCGCCCGCCACCCGCGCGACTTCCAGCTCTGAGACCAGGCGAGCACGCAACGCGGCCTGCCCGATGTCTTCTGTCATGCTCTCTGCAAGGCGACGCTGCTCGAACGAAAGCCGCCCCATCGCGGAGGGAAACCGCAGTCCCACGACGCCAAGCGTGTCTTGATCGGCGCGAATAGGTAGAAACCACCAACTGGAGTTGGCCAATGTGTCCGTGTAACGGCCACTGGGTTGCCCATGTTGTTCCGACCATTCAGCAGCTACGAGCTCTTTCTCCGAGAACTCACTTTCAACTGAAACCGGGCCGGATTCACCGTTGATGCGCAGCCATGCCTGGGCATTCAAGCTGGACTGGAGCACTGATGAGCTCGCAGAAATCACCTGGCCAAGATCGGCCGCCTTGGACAATTGCCGTGCCAGATTCTGTATGACCGTGGCATGCGTGTTCGCTGCACGCAAAGAGATCACCTGCATTCTCAACCTCGATGCAAGACGTCCTGCAATCAACGCTGCCGCCATGAACAGCAGCACAGTGGCCACACCCCGTTGCGCACTGATGAGAAAGGTAAAGCGTGGCTCGATGAACAGGAAGTCATACGCCAGAAAGCACAGCACCGAAGTGATGACCGCCGCCGCCATGCGCGTTCGCGACGCCACCAACAGAACGGCCACCAGGAACACTGTGGATAGATCTTCCAACCCCACAAACCGCTCGGCTATGGCCGCCGCCACGACGGCACCCAAAGTGGCAAACAAGATCAGCGCTGCTTCGCCCTTGGCCAATCGCTCGCCTGCCAGGTCCTGGAATCGCCGTGCACGCTGTCTCACCTGAGGGGTACTGACAATGGTCAGCTCATACCGCGCACCTCTTTGCAAAAGCTGCTGGGTCAGCGTACGGTTGAAAATTCGAGCAATCGGGCGCTCGCGCGTGCGTCCGATGACTATGGCACGAGCCCCTCGCGCAGCGGCGGCGTCCAGTAGCGCCTGCGTGATGTCCGTGTTGTGTATCAACTCGGTCTGGCCGCCCAGGCTGCGCGCGAGCGCAAAGGCCTTGTCGAGTTCAATTTGGCGCTGCTGCTCCACATGCGCCATCGAGTGGCGTTGAGATACCGCATGCTCGAGATCTTCAGCATGAAGCGCCGCGTCCGCAGAATGCCCCGTATCCACCGACACGACAGACCAAGGCGCGCCACGGCGCTCCGCAATCCGTGCGCCCGCCCGGACCAGGTACTCCGACTGGCCTTTCCCATCAATGGCAATGAGCACATGGCGCTGAATCCCGATGTCGGCCAAGCCGCGAGCCGTGCGCTTCTCGCGCAGATCGGCATCGACATGCTCTGCGACAGTCTGCATGGCCAATTCGCGTAGCGCCGTCAGATTGGAGGGAGAGAAGAATGCCTGCAGGGCCTGGGTCGCCTGCTCGGGAAGATACACCTTGCCCTGGTTCAGGCGCTCAATCAATTCTTGCGCCGGCAGGTCAACCAGCCGAATGTCCCGCAGACGCTCGAACACGGCATCGGGCACCGTCTCGTTCACCCGAATGCCAGTGATCTGGTGCACTACATCGTTCAAGCTTTCCAGATGCTGGATATTGACTGTGGTGTAGACATCGATGCCCGCATCGAGAAGCTCCTCCACATCTTGCCAGCGGCGCTCATGCCGACTGCCCGGCGCGTTGCGATGGGCCAATTCATCCACAAGTGCGATGGCAGGTTTACGCGCCAGAAGGCCGTCAAGGTCCATCTCATCGAGCATGCGACCCTGGTACTCCACCTTCTTGCGTGCCAGGTGCGGCAGGCCATCGGCCATGGCCTGGGTTTCGCTACGCCCATGCGTTTCCACGATCCCTATCAAAACATCCACACCCTGACGATGCAACTCGCGCGCACGCGCCAACATGGCGTATGTCTTTCCCACCCCGGGTGCCGCACCAAGAAAGACGGTCAACCTCCCCGCCGCCTGGCGCCGCAGCTCACCGATGAGCGCGTCAGCTTGTTCTGTGTTTTCAGAGCCCATAGGTTTTTTGTGACGGATATGCCAGTCAGCGACTCACGGCCGATCTGATGCGCAAACCCAACTTGCTTTCATTAATGTAAATCTATTCCGGTGACGCAAGCCTGTCGTGAGATTGGCATGTCCCGAGCTTGGGCGGCCCCGAGGTTCCATAGTCTTAGTCCACCAACTAGCAGCCTCTGAACAATCAGAACCCGTTCGGGCTGCGCCTGTCGAAGCCTTGCGCAAGCCTTCGACAAGCTCAGGCCGAACGGGTGGAGTTGACTCAGAACGACTCAATTCCACTCAACATATCCAACATCCCTGAACACGATCAACGCAGAATCGTGAGATTGGCATGCCTTGAGCTAGGGCGGTTTTGAGATTCCTTAGTCTTGGTCCACCAATTAGCAGCCTCTGAACAATCAAAACCCGTTCGGGCTGAGCCTGTCGAAGCCTTGCGCGAGCCTTCGACAAGCTCAGGGAGTTGCCGTGCCAGTTGGCCCATTGGCAGACGACTTTCCAGAACCCGACTGTCGTGCATCCAAGGCCAGATTCAGCTTTAACACGTTGACCCGCTCCTGCCCCAGAAAACCTAGCTGCTTGCTCTCGGTGTACTCAGCCACCATCCCTTGAACGAGTTTCGGCGCCAAGCCCCGTGCACGGGCCACCCGAGCGATCTGAACGGCTGCACCGACCGGACTGATGTGAGGGTCTATCCCGCCGCCGGACTGCGTGATCAGATCGCCAGGCACAGCAGAGAGCTCAATACCTTCACGCTGCGCCACCGCCAGGCGAGCCTCTTCCAGCCGCTTGCGCAGATCGGGGTTGGTGCGTGCCTGGTTGCTGCCTGCCAATGCCATGGTGTTGTAGCCGGCTGCAGAGGGCCGCGACTGAAAGTATTGGTCACTGCCAAAAGGCTGGGCCACCAGTTCGGAGCCCATCACCTTGCCGTCACGCGTGATGATGCTGCCGTTCGCCGTGGTAGGAAAGAGGGCTTGTCCAATACCTACTCCAGCGAGTGAGTAGAGAAAGCCGAAGCCGGCCAGGGAGAGCACTGTCAGGCCGATGGCACCGCGCCACACCCCTCGGTCGGTCACCGGAGAGACGTCACCACTGGTTTTGCGGGCTTGGGGAGGCAGTGAAGAGAGAGAAGAGTTCACGCTCATGGAAATCACCTCAAATGTGGAAAAGAGCCGACAAAATCATGTCGATGAGTTTGATTGCAATGAACGGAAGCACCACCCCGCCCACGCCGTAAATCAGCATGTTGTTGCGCAGCAATTGGGTTGCACTGGCCGGCTTGAAGCGAACGCCGCGCAGCGCCAGCGGAATCAAGGCCGGGATGATGAAGGCATTGAAGATCAATGCAGACAGCACAGCGCTGGACGGGCTCGACAGGTTCATGACATTGAGCGCCGCCATGGAAGGAATCGCAGAAGCGAACAGAGCAGGCAAGATGGCAAAGTACTTGGACACGTCATTGGCCAGCGAGAAAGTCGTCAGCGCACCGCGCGTGATGAGTTGCTGCTTGCCGATCTCCACCACCGCAAGAAGCTTGGCTGGATCTGAGTCCAGGTCCACCATATTGCCGGCTTCCTTGGCAGCTTGCGTGCCGGAGTTCATCGCCAGCCCCACGTCAGCCTGCGCAAGCGCCGGTGCGTCGTTGGTGCCATCTCCGACCATGGCCACGAGGCGCCCTCCGGCCTGCTCGGCACGAATGCGGGCGAGTTTGTCTTCAGGTGTGGCCTCGGCAATATAGTCATCTACGCCGGCGTCCGCGGCAATGCTGGCGGCAGTCAACTTGTTGTCGCCAGTGATCATGACCGTCTTCACGCCCATCTCGCGCAAGCGGGCAAAGCGCTCCTTGATGCCTCGCTTGATCACGTCGGACAGTTCAATGACACCGAGCACGTGGTGGCCATCGCTGACGACAAGAGGCGTAGCCCCCTTGCGAGCGACATCGTGCACGCGCACTTCCAGCTCGGCCAGAACGTGGCCGTTCAGCGCCTGCACGTGCTTGACGATCGCATCCATGGCGCCTTTGCGGATCACCCGGTTGCCAGGCAAGTCAACTCCAGACATGCGAGTCTGCGCGGTAAACGGCAGAAAGTGAGCATGCTCCGGATCGACCAGTTTCTCGCCCTTCTCACGGGCCAGTTTGACAATTGACTTACCTTCGGGCGTTGGATCAGCCAATGAAGCGAGCAACGCGGCTTGGCGAAGCTGGGTCGCGTCAACGCCAGCGAGTGCATAGAAAGCCGTGGCCTGGCGATCGCCGTAGGTGATCGTTCCGGTCTTATCCAGCAGCAACACATCGACGTCGCCCGCCACCTCCACCGCCTTGCCGGACTTGGCCAGTACATTGGCTTTGAGCGCCCGGTTCATCCCCGCAATGCCAATAGCCGGCAGCAAGCCACCAATGGTGGTAGGAATGAGGCATACCAACAGGGCCACCAGCAACACGATGTTGATTTCAACGTTCACAAACCCAGAGATGAAGGGCAGCGTGACGACCACGATCAGGAAGGTCAGCGTCATGACGGCAAGCACAATGCCCAGAGCGATCTCGTTGGGCGTTTTCTGCCGGTTCGAGCCCTCGACGAGGGAGATCATGCGATCCAGAAAACTGGCTCCCGGCTCGGCAGTCACGCGCACCACAATCCGATCAGACAGGACTTTAGTGCCGCCGATGACACCGGATCGGTCAGTCCCCGCTTCGCGCAGCACTGGCGCGGACTCTCCCGTCACCGCTGCTTCGTTGATGGTCGCCATTCCTTCAACGATTTCACCATCCGCAGGAACAAGCTGACCTTCTTCTACAACCACCAGGTCTCCGGGCCGCAACTCAGCCCCCGGCACAGTGGATTCTTTGCCCGATTTATCAAGCCGGCGTGCAACCAGGTCCTTGCGAGCGCGGCGCAGCGAGGCTGCCTGGCCACGACCGCGCGCCTCTGCGACGGCTTCGGCGAAGTTGGCGAACAACACGGTTGCCAGCAGGATAAGCGTCACGGACCAGCCAAAGCCCGAGGTCGTCCAACCGGCGATGGTGGCCACAGCTGTCAGGACGGTACCTAGCCAGACCACGGCCATCACCGGGTTCTTGATGGCGTGTTGAGGAGCCAGCTTCTTGAACGAATCGATGAACGCGGGCTTGAAGCTGTTTCCGTCCGTTATCGAGGATTTTTCATTCGTAGTAGTCATTTTTCGTTTCCCTTCACCGAGCCAGCAGCTCAGTCAGCAGCAAGTGGTCTGCGACGGGGCCAAGCACCAGCACAGGCATGAACTGCAAAAGCGTGAGGACGACGGCGATGCCAATCAGCGTGATCGCAAACGTTGGCGTCTCCACCTGCAACGTCCCGGAGCTTTCAGGGGATCGGCGTTTGGATGCCAGCATGGCGGAGATGGCCAGCGGAATCACCAGCGAGGGGAAGCGACCCAGTGCCAACACAATCGCGCAGCTGACGTTCCACCACACGGTTGCGTCACCCAAACCCTCAAAGCCCGATCCGTTATTGGCAAAGGCTGAGACATACTCGTAGAAGACTTGGCTGATGCCGTGGAACCCTGGGTTCGAGTTGCCTGTAAGGCTGGGCACAGCCAAGGTGACGGCGGTAAATCCCAGGATCACCAGCGGCTGCAACAGCACCAGGACAGCTAGCAGCTTGACTTCCGGGCCTTCGATCTTTCGCCCGAACAGTTCCGGGGTACGCCCAGTCATCAGGCCTGCCAGGAAGACAGAGAGCATCAGATAAACCAGGAACTGCATCAGGCCGCATCCGACTCCTCCCCAGATGGCATTGATCAGCATGTTGATCATGGACATCATTCCGGTCAGGGGCGCAGCGGAGTCCAGCATCGAGTTCACGGAGCCGTTGTTGATCTGTGTCGTGGTGGATGCCCATAGCGCGGACGCCTCTGCGCCCAGTCGGACCTCTTTTCCTTCCATCAACGCTAGATCCAGCGTGGTAGCTGAATTGCTCTCCGACCACAGGCTGATGCCCGCCGTCAGCACCGACATCACGAGCATGGTGCCGAACACCATGGTGCCGAACTTGCGCCGACCCGTGAACGGAGCCACCATGAACACAATGGATACAGGAATGATGGCAATCGCAAAGAGTTCCAGGAAGTTGCTAAGGGGCGTGGGGTTTTCCAGCGGCACCGAGCTATTGGGGCCGTACCATCCGCCACCATTGCTCCCCAGCTGTTTGATAGCCACCATGGGCGCCACTGGGCCGAGCGGGATTTTTTGCTCTTTGAACTCAGTCGTGGCTTCGACGGGCGTCGCTACGGGCCCTGCCGAGAGGGTGGCTGGTACGCCCTGCCAAGTCAGCAGCGCAGACCACACGAGACACAGCGGAAGCACGAAGCGCAGCGCTGCACGGATGACGTCAGCCCAGTAGTTGCCTACGTCGATGGCAGCCTTGGCATCTGCTGTATTGGAGCGGCTCTGTTCCTGCGCCATGGCTTGGCGGCCGCCGAACAATCCGCGCAATGTGGCCGCGACCATCGCCAGGCCCATGATAGGCGTGACGACCTGCAGGCCCACGATGCCCGTCATCTGAGATAGGTAAGACAGCTGAGCCTGGCCCGAGTAGTGCTGCTGGTTGGTGTTCGTGAGAAAAGACACCATGGTGTGCAGCGCCAAGTCCCAACTCATATTGGGCACCCCGTCCGGATTGAGCGGAAGCCAAGCCTGCGTCATGAATATCACCCACACCGCGAGCGCGAGCAGCAGGTTGGACAACAGGAACGCACCGGCATATCCACGCCAGCTCATACCAACCTGGGGCCGAGTGCCCAGCAACGCGTAGAGAGGGCGTTCGGCCCAGGCAAACATCACATCGCTGCGCATGGGGGCGCCACGCATGACCGCCGCAAGGTAGCGGCCCAATGGCCAGCCCAACAGGATGAGCAGTGCTAGTAGTAAAAGTGGTTCAACCATGATTTGAAAATCTGTGAATTCCGTTAAGAAGTGCGGTCAAGGACAGGCCTAGAAGGAAGCCTGCAGCGCAAACTCAACGCGCGAGCCGGCCATGCCAGGAAACAGCCGCTTGGCAGCCGAGTCGGTGCTGTGCAGCGTCAACCGCGCTTCAAATGGCGCCTTGAACACCCAGATGACCCCTACGGATCCATGCGTGTAGCTGTCCGCGTAGGCACTGTCCAGGACGTAGTGCGCCAAGGTTCCCTCCATACGCCAACGATCGTTGATGGGGTAGCGCGCTCCGGCGAGCACGTAGGTGCCGGTAGCGCGGCTCGCCATGGCGTTCGTGGAATGACCTACCGATACCCAATAGTTGCCCCGCCAAGTCACTGCGGCGTTGACCTCGTTCCAGTTAAGGTTCGCGCTAGAGCCCGGGTACTGATAGCGAAGCAGGTACACGTCAAGCGCCCAGTCCTCAGCGACGTTCCCGTTCCAGCCCAGTGCGATATCGAACTCAGTCGTCGCACCGTTGTCGGGCTTGAACTTGACGTTGGAACCCCACACCGATGCGTACAGGCCAGACCCATGGGCATACTTGACGGCTCCCTGGACGGCAGGCTTCTCGCGCGTTTGGGAAGAGCCTCGCCAAACGTAGTCAGAGGTCAGTGCCAGGCTGCCAGTGAGCTGTGCGGCAGCGGCCGTGGGCCACGCGAAGAGCACAAAACCACTGCATAACGCAGCGGTACTCGCGAGAGATTTGAAGAGCTTGAGACGCATATCCTTAACGGAATCGAACGGCGAAGTTGCCATGCGCCAGTATTCGCCTGAACGTTGCGTGTCGTCATAACTTCTGCGTAAATTTCACGCGCCCTGCTCCACAGAGGGTGCGGCCAGGAGGCGATACATAGGGAGCGAAGCTCTCGAAAGCTGAGCGAGAATTTATGCGGAATTTACGACGCGCCGAGCAGCTTCAGCGTATGGTCAGCGGAGCACTCAAGACCTACAAGACGCAGCGAAATGCCTCAGTTTCTCCAGGACCTAGTATTCGTTCTATCCGTCATTGCGGGGTTCATCGCTCTTTTTCGGGTTTCCGACCGTGTAGCTATGCGGCATGAAGCCAGATCGAAACCCCGGGATTCTGGGTCTCATAACCTTGACTGATCTACTTCATATCCTCCTGGCAGCGCTTGCCTTCATAGCTCCGTTGCTTTTCGCCTGGTTGCTCATCGACCGCTCGGCCCGGAGCAAGCAACGCTCGGACGCATCCAAAGACATTCAAGAACCATGACCCGCGTGTCGAGACCTGGTCCATCGCACTCAATTTCGTGCAGGCTTGGCGTCCTCACTCAGAAAGTGAAATCGCATGAGCGTGCGCTGACGTGCTTTGGCGTGGTCAACAATGGGCTCGGGGTAGGTTTGACCCAAATGAACGCCACATGCCTGCAGTTCCGCCGGCTTCATGCCAGCCGGAAAGTGAATGTGCTTGTCGGGCACCTTGGCCAACTCAGGCACGTACTTGCGGATAAACCGTCCATCGGGGTCAAACCGCTGGGACTGGGTCACCGGGTTGAAAATGCGAAACCAGGGCTGCGCATCACACCCCGTTGAAGCGGCCCACTGCCAGCCGCCGTTGTTGGCTGACAGGTCGTAGTCGTTCAGGTGCTCTGCAAAATGGCGTTCACCTCTGCGCCAATCGATGCCCAGGTCCTTGGTAAGAAAGCTGGCCACCACCATGCGCAGGCGGTTGTGCATGTAGCCCGTCTGGTGCAGTTGCCGCATGGCAGCGTCCACCAATGGATATCCGGTCTGAGCATCGCACCAGGCCTGCCACAGCTCAGGCGCTTCGTCCCAGGCGACACGGTCGTAGGCTGGGCGGAATGACTGTGTCACCACATGCGGGTGGTGGTGCAAGATCATGAAGTAGAAGTCGCGCCATGCCAGCTCGGAAAGCCACGTGGAAGCGCCTGGGTCACCCTGCAATGCACGCTCCTGGGCCAGCGCCGCCAGTTGGCGAATGGAGACCGTGCCAAATCGCAAATGCACCGAGAGATAGGACACCCCTTTGCGCCCGGGAAAGTCACGGTCTTCGTCATAGGAGTGCATACGGGGCAAGAAGTCTTGCAGCAGTTGCTGCGCGCCCTTCATGCCCAAGGGAATGCGCAGCTGCTTCAAGTTAGTGGTCTTGAACCCTAGGTCTTCCAGGGAAGGGATGCTCTCTCCCGGGGGCAAGGCGGCCAGATGGTGGGCGTACCGCTCCACTGGGTAGGGCTTCAACTGAAAATCGTCCAGCTTTTGCAGCCACGCTCGCTTGTAGGGCGTGAACACACTATAGGGGTGGCCTTGCTGGGTGAGCACCTCGTCCCGGTCTTGCAGCACTTGGTCTTTGTAGTCGCTAAACGCAATGCCCAAGGCACGCAAGCCCTGCTTGACGCGCTGATCACGTTCTACCGCCTGCGGCTCGTAGTCTCGGTTGGTCAAGACCTCTTGCACGCCCAGACTTTGCGCCAATTCGACAATACAGCGCGCCGCCGAGCCCACCCTTACGATGACTCCCCCGCCGGGCGCCCCTACGCCGGGCGTCCCTGAGCCGGGCGCCCCTGAGCCCGGCGCCCCGCCATTCAACGCCATGGCCTGGAATGCTTCGTGGAGTTCCGTCACACTGGCGTGAATGAACTCCACGCGCCGGTCCTCTCGGCGGGGCAAAACGTCCAGAATGTCGGTATCAAAAACAAAGGCGCAGTAAACCCGCTCAAATCGGCGCAGCGCGTGATAAAGAGCGGCTTGATCATGGCAACGCAAATCGCGTCGCAGCCATACCAGGGCAGAAGATGTCATGCATGTATTCTCTGTCGGAACTGCATTCACGCGAGCTTAAAAACACTCATGAGCCTTATCCAGCCCCTTCCCCCTGGTCCACTGGACATCGTGGGCGATATTCACGGTGAATTAGACGCGCTTCTTCAGTTGCTGGACCATCTGGGCTATGACCAGCAAGGCCACCACCCTGATGGCCGGAAGGTCGTCTTCGTGGGAGATTTCTGCGACCGCGGCCCTGACAGCCCGGCCGTGTTGGAATTGGGAAGGCAGTGGGTTCAATCTGGTCGTGCCTTGGCGGTGCTTGGTAACCACGAAATTAATCTTCTGCGTGAAGACGTCAAGGACGGATCCGGGTGGTTCTTCGATGCGCGCATGGCGCGCGACCATGACAAATACGCCCCCTTCAATCGGCCTACCCTGCAGCAACGCAGTGAGATCGTCGAATTTCTGTCGGACCTGCCCATTGGCCTGGAACGGCCTGATCTGCGCATCGTTCATGCCGCCTGGCAAGAGGCACAGATCGCCGCAGTCCGCCAACTACCGCTGGGAAGCGTCAGGGACGAATTCGACAAGTGGGAACGAATGGGCCAGCAGCAGGCCAGAGAATCTGCACTTGCAGCGCGCATGGCCCAGGAAATCAGCCCCTGGCCGCACGGGCTGGAAAGCAGCCAGCACCAACCGCCTTTCCTGCACGCACATGCAGAATTTGAGGCCAACAAGCAAATGGTGAACCCGCTGAAAGTCTTGACATCCGGCGTGGAGCAGAAAGGAGAGATTCCCTTCTTTGCCGGTGGAAAATGGCGCTTCGTTGCCCGGGTGGCCTGGTGGGACAAATATGTAGACTCCACGCCGGTAGTGGTGGGGCATTACTGGCGGCGCCTGCGCGCCGTCGATCGCACCGCCATCGGCAAGGATGATGCTGACCTTTTCGAAAACACCCATCCGCTTTCCTGGCATGGCGCTCGCGGAAATGTGTTTTGCGTGGACTTCTCTGTGGGCGGGCGCTGGCAGGAGCGAAAGTCTGGCGCCGCTGTAGGACACGCCTTCAAACTGGCTGCCCTGCGCTGGCCCGAGCGAACCCTGCACTTTGATGACGGGCAGGTGGAGGTCACGCAGGGATTTGGAGAGGCGGGCCGCCTTTGAATGCCGCACCTGTTGAGGTCTAGAGGCGGCCGGCAGGTTTGAGAGACGACGCAGCTAGCAGATCTGGCTGAGGCGAACTACCGCTGCGGTCCGGCTTGCCACCTTCAGCTTGCGCATGAGGTGCCCTATGTGAAAGCGCACAGTGGCATAACTGATACCAAGTTGACGAGCAATTTCTTTATCGGCTGCGCCGTGCTGAAGGAGCCTCGCAACCTCGCATTGCCGAGAGGTCAGGCCTGGGATGAGACCGGGCAGCTCTGTAGAAGCCTGCAATCGGCCGTCCAGTGACTGGGGCCGCGCAGCACGACGCATTCGAACCAAGGACGCGAGAATGACTGGCTCTATCAGCTTGAGCCTGCTAATGTCATGGTCGTCGAAATCGCCTTTTCGATAGGACCGCCAGATCCTGAAATCCCCCAGGCATTCGCCCCCGTAGACAAAGAAAACGTTGATGCCCCAATGCATGCGCTGAGGTCTGAGGAAGTCTCCAAAAAACTCCGATCGCACCAACTCCCGGCGCGAGACTATCTGAGTGGCCACCGTAGGCTCCCGCCGTGCCATGAACTGCATAGTCAACGGATCGACGTGGCGATAGTAGCGCTGCCATTCATGCAGGCGCTCATGGTCCATATCGACAGAAACCGTCCGACGAAACCTCTGCTCGGTGGCGCACCACACCATGGATGCGTACGTGTCCGCGCCAAGTAAATCCAGCAGCGGCGCCCCAACAGATTCCCGGAGCCGGTCAGCGTCGATGGCCCCGGCAGCCATCTCCGAAAGTTGACCCCATGCGCAAGTCTGAGTGGTGTTCAAGTGGGCAGACATTGTCTCCTTCCTCGCCGTGTTCGACGGATGATCGAATGGTAGCGCTGAATGACGAACTCATGGATCCAGGAGTACCAAGGCCCGTTAAGCCTATGCTTGGTCTCGTGAGCTGGAAGCACAACCCTAGCGATCTTGCTAGCTAGCCAGCCTCATTCAGCAGCAGTATGTTCGAAATGCCCTGCGACGCTGTCCGAACCGGCAACGAATGCTCCAGATTGGTCACCGCGTTGGCTTGGCCTTCAGACGCTCGCATTCCTGAGGACCGAAAAGAAGCTTGGGCAGATTTCCAAATGAAGTGCAACCAGTGATTGATAGGTGAAAAAACCATGACTTCTCGCCACGTTCCATCTGTCGATGCAGGCGTTGAAAGCGCCAAGTCCTCCACAGCCGGCTATCACTCAATGAGCGCTACACAGGCTATTGCAGCCATGCGTGACGGCAAGATGTCATCGCAAGAGTATGTCAGCGCGCTCCTGGCTCGTGCACGTGCACTGCACCAGCTCAATGCCTTTATCTCTCTGGATGACAACAAGGTTCTGCAGGCTGCAATCAACGCCGACAAAGCCCGCAGCGCCGGCGCCTTGGGCGGCGCGCTTGCAGGCCTTCCGATTGCCATTAAAGACAGCGTCAATACCAGCGAATACTTCACATCCAATGGCACGCAAGCACTGAAGTCGTTCCAGCCGGCAGTGGACGCGCCGCTGGCGAGCAAGCTGTTCAACGAGGGGGCCATTTGCTTTGGAAAGACGAATATGACCGAACTGTCTTTCGGTTGGACAAGCCACAATGGAGCATTCGGGGCTGTTCACAACCCTCATGACCCCGCGAAAATTCCCGGTGGTAGCAGCGGCGGATCAGCAGCCGCAGTTGCGGCGGGAATGGTTCCCATCGCTGTGGCCGCGGACACCTTGGGCTCTCTCAGAATTCCTGCAGCTATGTGCGGTATCTATGGATTTCGCCCCACCCATGGCCGGTATCCGGGGGATGGAATCTTTTCCCTGACCGATGGAAAGTTCGATCAAGCGGGAGCGCTCACGCGATCAGTCGCTGATCTGGCCTTGTTTGATTCGGTCCAAACAGGGTCTGCACCCGCTACTGCGCTCACCTCATTGAGCGGCATTCGTCTGGGAATCGCGCCTTACTACCACTCGGACCTGGACCCCGAGATTCAAAACGCCACAGAAGAGGCTTATCGAAAATTGCAAGAGGCCGGCGCTGTGCTGGTGAAGGTCGACCTACCCAGCGACATGCAAAGCGCGTTTGACGTCGCCGCCACCATCATGATGTACGAAGCCTTGCCTTCCGTATCGAGTTTCCTGAGACAACAGCAGACCGGCGTTAGTTTTGAGCAGTTGCTGTCTCAGGTTGCGCCCGACATGCAGGACTTCTTGAAACACACAGCCCTACCTCCCAACAGGCCGCCGGAGGAAATATTTCTGGCCATGGTTGCGCAGCGTGTCAAGGTTAGAGAAGCCACTACGCGCTACTTCCAAGACCATGGCTTGGACGCCATGGTTTACCCGCCTATTTCAGCCTTACCTGCGCCCATTGGTGAAAATTCAGACGCAATTATCTGCGGTAAGAAAGTGTCGTTCTTTCAGGCCTACGGGCGAAACACCGCACTTGGACCCGTCGCCAACCTGGCAAGCCTGGTGGTGCCAATTACCCTATCAAAAGAGGGCTTGCCCATAGCCCTGGAATTCTCCGCGTTGCCTCATCAGGATCCGCAGCTTTTGGCGCTCGGCTTCGCTTTGGAAAGAACAATTGGCGCCATATCAGCACCCCTGCTGGCATCGAAATGACCGGCAGGCAAAAAGCTGCGGTCCTTCGCTGCCTGAAGATGATGCGCGCCGCAAGGAAGGTCCACAACCAGACCACCTGGAGTTCTTGTTCCGACGCAGCATCCCTCGCAACTTCAGAGCATCAGTGCTCCTTCAACCGAGATGCAGCCAACTTCAGAAGCGGCAGGAACTCCGCCTTGGCCTGATCCTCGGAGAACTCTCCAGAGATCAAACTCACGTTGATGGCCGCGATGATGGAGCCTGCGTGGTCTTTGATGGGCACTGCCAGCCCACTGATGGACTCGTCGTATTCGGCGTCTGACCAGGCATAGCCCTGCCCCCGGACTTTGGAGATTACCGCGTTCAATCTTGTCTTGTCTGTCTCAGTGCGAGGTGTGAGCGGAGTGAACCTGGTGGTATCGAGATAAGTCTGGAGTTGGTCGCCCGGTAACCCACTTAGAAGCACCCGCCCCATCGATACCGAATAGGCCGGCAAGCGGCTGCCTATGGAAGGGCTGAAAGCCAGGATACGCTTGGTATGAAAGCGTTGTATGTACACGATATCGCCGTCATCCAGCACTGAGACCGCGCAAGACTGCTTCATGCGCGTGCCAAGCTCCTCCAGCACCAATTGCGATTGGCGCCAAAACGGCAACGTGTAGAGATAGGTCATTCCCAAGCGCAGCACCTTGGGGGTCAGCCAGTAGTCCTTCTCATCTGTCTTCACAAAGCCGAGATCGATCAGCGTCAAGAGAAAGCGCCGGACCACGGTGCGAGGAAGCTCCGACGCTTCGCTGAGCTGGGCAATGTTCTGCCTTCCTGTGGATTGCCCCATGACTTCAATCACGCGCAAGCCTCGCGCAAAGGTTCGAACAAACGACTCGCTTTCCGGTGTTGCCATAAGGGATTTCCCGCGAACAGGTTGACGCAGATTAAAAAAGCACAAGAATGAACGTAGAGCGGTCTTAATTAACCGCTTAGCGGACATTATGCACGATGTTCTCCCTAATTTCAACCAGGCAGGTATTCATGAAAGAGACGACGTTCGAAACGGACTTCTGGAAAGACGCGAACCTTCGCAAGACATGGGACGACATCATTCCCGGTGCCCCTAGAAAAACCCTTCCCTACACGCTGACGCTTGAAGCGATTCAGAAGTACTGCCGGGTGGTGGGAGATATGCATCCGCTGTACTTCGATGAGGAATACGCCAAGAAAACCCCTTACGGCGGCCTCATTGCTCCGCCCGCCATCCACATCCTCCTTATGTTTGCGTGCACGCCCACCGACGACTGGATGCGCAGCCCTGGCACTGTGAACGCAGGACAGTCCTGGAGCTACAACAAGCCCGCTCGCCCTGGTGATGTGATTCGCCTTGAAGCCCGCGCCCTGGACAAATTCATCAAGAAAGACCGCTTGTTCGTCGTGCACGACAACGTCTTTTTCAACCAGCACGACGAAGTGATCTGCTCCGGCCGCGGCTGGACCATTCGCCCGCAATAAGCCAAAGCAGGAGATACGCAAATGAGTTTTGAAAAGCTGAGCATCGGCCAGGAAATCGTAGGCACGTCCTTCTCGCCCACCCGGGAAACCATTCGCAATTTTTGCGAGGCATCCCTGGATTTCAACCCCTTGCACCTGGACGACGAATACATGAAGGGTGATTTCGGCAAGACCAATTTCGGCGGAATCATCATGCACGGCATGAACAATTTCGGCGTCATCACCAAGATGTTGACCGACTGGCTTTATGAGCAGAACGCGGTGCAGCGCCGACTCGAAACCCGCTGGAAGAGTCCTGTGAAACCGGGTGACGTCATCACGCCCAAAGGACGAATCACCGCGCTCAAGACGACAGGAACGAGTCGCTGGGCCAGTCTTGATGTGGAAGTGAGAAATCAGCGCGACGAAATCGTCGCCGTGGGTGAAGCCATGGCCGAATTTCCGCTGTGAATAGACATTGAAAAAGGATAGCCTGCTCATGAAACCAAACCTCAAATTCCTGAAGTGGTCAGTGGGCGCCGTGGCCGCCCTGGCTACAAGCCTGGCATTCAGCCAGGCCTATCCCTCCCAGGCGGTCAAGATCGTGGTGCCGTTTCCTCCGGGCGGAACGACCGACATTCTTGCGCGTCAGTTGGCCACCGAGCTTGGTCAGAAGTGGTCTGTACCTGTGGTGGTGGAAAACAGGGCAGGCGCCAGCGGAACCATTTTCTCCGAGCAACTGACACGGACTCCGGCCGATGGGTACACCCTGATGCTCACGGCAACGCACCACGTGATCAACCCAGGGCTGTACAAGAGCCTTAAATACGACACCAAGACCGCGTTCACGCCGCTGGCAGAGGTGGCAGCAGTGCCCAACCTTCTGCTGATCAACCCAGCCTTGCCGATCAAGAATGTGCAGCAGCTCATTCAGTACGGAAAGGAAAACCCTGGCAAGCTGAGCTTTGGCTCGGCCGGAACGGGCGGCGCGAATCACCTCTCGGGCGAGCTGTTCAAGGCCATGACCGGCGTGCAGATGGTGCACGTCCCCTACAAGGGTGCTGCGCCGGCACTTAACGATTTGCTGGGTGGAACGATTCCCATGATGTTTGACTCGGTCACTGGCGTCATACAGCATGTGAAGGCGGGCAAGCTGAAGGCTCTGGGCGTCACCTCCCTGAAACGATCGCCGGCAGTTCCGGATATTCCGACCCTCGACGAAGCCGGTGTCAAGGGCTTTGAAGCGACCGCCTGGTTCGGTCTCTATGGCCCAGCGCAGATGAAGCCAGAGACCGCTCAGAAGATCAATGCAGATGTGCGCGAAGTTCTGAGCACGCCCAAGATGAAGTCGCTTTTTCTTGAGCAGGGAGCAGAGCCAGGCACGAGGAGCCAAGCGGAGTTCTCGGCGTTTGTGAATGCCGAGATCGACAAATGGGCCAAGGTGATCTCTTCAGCCAACATCAAGATTGAGTAAGTGCGTCCCATGACTTCCTCAACTCAAGCTGTGGGTGCGCTGTCTCATGTCCGCGTACTGGATTTGTCGAGAGTATTGGCCGGACCGTGGGCTACGCAGAACCTGGCCGATCTTGGCGCAGAGGTGATCAAGGTGGAGCGACCCAGCGTGGGAGACGACACGCGAAGCTGGGGTCCTCCCTGGATCAGGGATGACGATGGCGAATACACACAGGACTCCACCTACTACGCAGCAGCCAATCGTGGCAAGAAGTCCATCACGGTGGACATAGCCAGTTCCGAGGGGCAGGAGCTGATCAGGGCCTTGGCCGCCATATCTGATGTGGTGGTGGAGAACTACAAGATCGGTGACCTCAAACGCTACGGTCTGGACTATGAAGCCTTGAGCGCCATCAATCCACGCCTGGTCTATTGCTCCATCACGGGTTACGGACAAACCGGCCCCAGCTCGCACAAACCCGGCTATGACTTCGTTTTTCAGGCGCAGGGCGGACTGATGAGCATCACGGGGGAACGTGACGAAGTTCCTGGTGGCGGCGCGCAGAAAGTAGGCATTGCGATCGCGGATGTGATCACGGGCATGTATTCGTCCATCGCCATTCTGGCGGCACTCAACCACCGAGAAGTATCGGGACGGGGACAGTACATTGACATGGCGCTGCTCGATTGCCTTGTAGCCCTTGGCGGAAACCAGGTCACCGGGTACTTTTCCAGCGGCAAAGTTCCATTCAGGTATGGCAATGCGCACGCCAGCCTGGTGCCCTACCAGGTATTTCAGACCCTAGGTGGCAGCATGGTCGTGGCTGTGGGTAACGATGCGCAGTGGCAGAAATACTGCGAAGCCATAGAACGCCCAGACCTGGCTGCCGATGCACGGTGGACCAAGGTCACAGGGAGAGTGACCGGCCGCGAAACGCTCATTCCCGAACTCGCCAAAACCATGCTTACCCGTACCGCCGATCAATGGATAGAGCGGTTGGAGTCATTGGGCGTGCCCTGCGGGCGCATCAATGACTACAAGCAAGTCTTTGAGGATCCCCAAGTGATTCATCGCGGGCTGCGGGTGGACCTGCCCACCGAAGACGGAGGCATGGTGTCCACGATCGCAAGCCCCCTGCGATTGATGGGCACGCCTGTGCAGTACAAGCTGGCACCACCCAAACTTGGCAGCAGCACCGAGGAATTGCTCAAACAGCTCCTGGGCAAATCAGATCAGGACATCCTCAGGTACAGAACAGCCAACGTGATCTGAGAGCGTCCAAGCCAGGCTTTTCAATTTTCTTGTGGTTCAAACAATGGAGAACTTCAGATGAAAAAATCGATTCTCAAAGCAGCGGCATTGGCTATGGCCGGATTCGCGCTGTCCTTTGCTCCTGCCGGGTATGCGCAAACCTACCCGAATAAACCGGTCAAGATTGTCATGCCCTGGAACGACGGCTTCCCCGCCAACTCCACGCGCTTGTTTTCACAGGAACTGGCCACGCGATACAAACAAGCGTTTGTTGTGGAACCTAAACCCGGTGCAGGCGGTGAGGTGGCGGCCAAACAGGTGATTGCGGCGCCGCCAGATGGATATACGCTTTTAGTCACGGGCTCCTCCATCACCATACGCGCGGCAACGAATGACAAGAACGCGGACGGTTTGCGCGATCTGCAACCCATTGCCCAGATCACGACCACACCCTACGTCATTGTGGCCAAGACCGGGAAATTCAAAACGTTCCAGGATTTTCTTGCGCAGGCCAAAAGCAGCCAGAGCAAGGTGAACTTCGCCTCCGCAGGCGTAGGAACGGGCATGCACTATCTGGGCGAACTCATCAATATCAGCGCCGGCTTGCAGATGATGCACATACCGTACAGCACAGGTTCCAAGCAGTTGGCGGCGGTCATGGGGGGAGATGTCGATATCGCCATCATTTCCCTGGTCACTGCATGGCCCCAGATAAAGGCGGGCACCATGGAAGCACTGGCGGTAAGTTCCGGTGAGCGCAGCGTCATCGCGAGCAACGTTCCGACCTTGCATGAGCTTGGCCTCAAAGACGTGCCTGCCATAGGCGCCTGGATTGCAGTGTTTGGGCCCAAGGATATGGACCCCGCCATTGTGCGAAGCCTGTCTGAGAGGATTACCGAAATCGCCAAGAGCACGGCGACTCAGGAAACCGTCAAAGGCTGGGCAGCAGAATTGCCCGACACCAGCACGACTGCCCTCACCAACGTCGTGCGCTCCGAAACCAGTTTCTGGAAAAAACTGATCAAGGAACGCAATCTGCCTGTGGCGGATTGACCCGCATCGCCTTTCCTGAGGACTTTCTCATGAAGCACTTGCTGTCTTCGTTATCCGGCGACCTGGTACAACTGGAAGAGTTGCTTCGGCAACCCAACACCAACAGATTGTTCATTGACACTCGCCTGGGCGAACCGGCGGACGAGTTCAAGGACTATCGCGACGGCCACATCCTGGGGGCTGTTCACGCGCAGATACGCGAAGTATTTGCGGCTGCGCCTACGCCCCTTTCAGGGAATCTGCCTTTGCCCGAGCTGGAAACACTGGAGCGGCAACTCAAGGCCTGGGGAGTAGACAACAGCACGGAGGTGATTCTCTATGGACCTTCAATGGCACTTGCTGCTCGTGGATGGTGGGTGTTGCGCTGGGCAGGTCTTACCAACGTGAAGGTGATTGACGGCGGCCTGAAAGCATGGATTAACCACGGGGGGCCTGTAGCTCAGGGCGAGACGCATCGCACACCTACTGCAGCTTCACAGCAACTCAAACTGCATGCAGGTGGCATGCCTCAGATCGAAGTGAATGACCTGGAAGAGCTTGGTGTTGATACTCTGGTTCTCGATGCACGAGATGAGAACTCCTATCTTGCCGGCAGCATTCCCCGCGCGCTTAACCTCCCCACTGCCGAGCAACTGACGCCCGCAGGCAACCTACGCACTGTGAGCGAGATTGAGGCGTTGTACCGGAACGCAGATGTCAAAACGGGCCAGGACATTGTGGTGTATTGCGGAGGTGGGGTACTTTCAGCGCTTACCGTACTCACGCTCAATGCCTTGGGGCACACGCCCCGCCTTTATGTGGGATCGTGGTCCGAGTGGAACAAAAGTCCGGAGCGCATGGCGCGCAGCGCTGCAGAAAGGGCTCCCGCATGACAGCACAGTCCAGAAATCATGAGAGCGATCACTTTGACGTGGTGGTCTGCGGAGGTGGTCCGGTCGGTCTTTCCATGACCCTCTTGTTAGGCCGCGCCGGTTTGAGCGTGGCGATGTTCGAAAGGCGCCCCACCACGACGACCTTGCCCAAGGGGCAATATCTTCACGCGTCCACAGGCGAGCTTTTCAGGCAATGGGGCGTATGGGATCTCTTGCAAGATGTCGGCTGGGAAACCGAAAACGCAAACGGTCAGGGGTTTTATGTCACCGTAGCCAATGGCCCCGTGGCCGCCATCCGGGCGACGGAAGGAACGCACGATGAATACGTCAGGAAGTGGGAAGCACACAGTCCGGTTTTCCCGCGCAAAGTCCCCGCGTCTGACTATGAAGCCGCGATTCGCCGCCGGGGTGAATCTTGCGCCAACGCCTCATTGCATTTCAACGCCCGCGTCACGGACGTCACACAGCAGGAAGACCACGTGCATTTGACCGTCGAAGACGCTCAATCTCACGCCACCAAAGAAGTCACTGCGCGCTACGTGGTGGCGTGCGATGGCGCGCACAGCTTCATTCGCTCCAGGTTAGGGCGTGGGCAGGATCACGGGCCCACCTTCGGGAACCAGGTGCTTGTGGAGTTTCGCGCCGATCTGGACAACACCTTGGGCAAAGACGGATTCTTTCATTCGTTCGTCTTGCCACCCCGGTATGCAGGCTGGTTCGGGAGCCAACACCCCGAAAGCGGTCTCTGGCGTTACAGCTTCCGTCATGATGAGGAAACACCGCCTATTCATGAAGTGGTGCTGGAGCGCATTCGAGGCGCGCTGGGCATGCCGGAGCTTGCCATCGAGATTTTCCAGACCTACCGGTTCGATTACAGCACCGGACTGCTTCGAAAGTGGCGTGAAGGCAACGTGCTGTTCGCCGGAGACGCGGCGCATTGGCATTCACCCTGGGGGGGGTTTGGCATGAATTCTGGCATTCAGGACGCCAACAATCTGGCGTGGAAGCTGGATCTTGTACTCAGGGGAAAAGCCGGGGACTCGCTGCTCGAGACGTACGAGGTTGAGCGCAAATCCAAGGCCAGGATCACCGTGAAGTCAGCCACGTATAACTCCTTGCACTACCAGGCGATTGCCGAAGCAGCTCGAGTTGGTGAGGGAGAACTCTTTGCTCAGGGGCAGATCTCGGAGGAAGCCAAACTATTCCTTTCTCAACGGTCTGTTCCGCACGGCGAGAACGCTGTGTTGCACACCGGGTATCAACTTGGAACGGTCTATCAGTCGCAAGCGGTCATTCGAAACCATGAAACGCCCCCAGTGCCTGAACTGGCTGAGTACACTGAAACCACCGTACCTGGCGTGCGAGCTCCCCATGCGTGGTTGCTCGATGCCACTGGACAGCGTGTCTCGACGATAGACCTCTGGGGAAAGCAGTTTGTGCTGATCGGACACGAGATGCCCTCCCATTGGTTGAAGGCGGCCCAACATACTTCAAACGTAATGGGGATCCCCATACCGGCCGTCAAGATAGGCAAGGACGGTATGTACCGTCCGTTTGATTCCAAGTTTGAAAAGCTCTACGGATACGAGAAAGGTGATGTCATTCTCGTACGCCCGGATGGGTTCATAGCGGCCAAACTGCAAGCGGCTGATTCGAAGTCCGCAGGCCTGCAGCTTCTGGAAGTGATGCAGTCCATTCTGGGCATGACCGCTATGCTGGAAGCACCGGCAGCAGTAGCGCTGACTTGAGCGAAATCTGAAACGAAGGACCTCAACTTATTGAGACCTTCATGAAGCTAGACACCCCTTGACTTAAGGGATTGAATGAAAAACACCCGTTCGCGCTGAGCCTGTCGAAGCGTTTGCGCGAGGCTTCGACAGGCTCAGCCCGAACGGTTTTAGGTAGTTCAAACCTCTTTCCGCTTGCCGACAACCGTGGAACCTCAGCCCAAACGGCGGTAGGTTGACTCTCAGCAATTGCAAAAACGTAGACCAGCAGGCCCTCTTGAACTCAGGCCTGCAGCGACTTGCTACGTCAAGAAACTCAGGGCTTTTTCATCCGAGCCATCATGACCTCGGTATTGCTTTTTCGATCAGCGTTGACCTTCTGAACCGCAGGCCGCTCTCCCAGTCGCTTGAGGTAGTCCTTGACAGGTAGACCGGCCAGCATATCTTGCCCATAAATGATCTTGCTGGCGCTACTGACCAGAGGCAGGTGTACAGCCGCAGCGCAGTCCGCCAAGGTGAAATTCTCGCCTGCGATGAAGGGGGAGAACTTGACCAGCTTACCGAAGCCAGCCACATTTTTTTCCAGTTGGGGGCGAATCTTCTCCTTGAGGTTTTCGCTCACCTTGCCGCCAAAGAAAGCCTCCGCATAGAGGTTGCGCGCAAGCAGTTCCAGGTGCAGTTCGATATAGCGCAGAAGCTCGCGCACCTTGGCAGCCTCATACGGGCTGGCAGGCAGGAGCGGATTGTCAGGGTATCGGTCTTCGATGTATTCAAGGATGATCGTCGACTCACTCAAAGGCCCCTGGTCGGTGATGGCATAGGGCACTTTGCCAAGAGGGCTGGCGGCGGGATCGGTCTCACCAAGCCAGGCCAGAACTTCCTCAAACGGCACGCCCTTTTCAAGCAGCGCCAATTTGACCTTGTTGTAGTAGTTGCTGGCGGCAAAACCGCAGAGCTTTAACATGGGTTGTCTCCCCTTTTTTAGATCAGTTGGATGTTTTTCCGGCAGCGTGCACAAGCTTTCGAGCCATGCTCCAGCGGTGGACTTCGCTGGGGCCATCATAGACCCTGAAGGCGCGCATGTCGGTGAAGATCCGCATCACAGGAGACTCTCCGGTCACACCCTGCCCGCCCAGCATCTGCACACAGCGGTCCACCACACGCCACTCTGCTTCAGAGCAGACCACCTTGGCCCGGCTGGATTCGTAGTTGCCCTTCTCCCCTTTGTCGAGCAGCCAGGCTGTATGCCAGATATGCAGGCGAGCGGTCTGAAGATCGATGTCGTTATCTGCCAGCATGAAGCCCACGCCTTCGTGCTCTGCCAAAGGCTTGCCAAAGGCCTGGCGCCGGCTCACGTAGTTGAGAGCGATGTCGTGCGCGCGCCTGGCTTGACCCAGCCAGCGCATGCAATGCGTGAGGCGCGCCGGTGCAAGGCGAACCTGCGCGTAACGGAAGCCCTTGCCGATTTCGCCCAGGACGTCACTGGCGGGCACCCTGAGATTCTCAAAACGAAGCACACCATGACCGCCTGTGAAACAAGCGTCCAGGGCATCCATATTGCGCTCCAGGGTAATGCCCGGGCGGTCCATGTCCGACAGGAACATGGTGGCGGAGCCATCTTCCATGCGTGCCATGATGATGATGTAGTCTGCGCCATCCGCCCCTGTGATGAACCACTTCACGCCGTTGATCAGATAGTCATTGCCATCACGGACCGCGGTGGTCATCAACATCGAAGGATCTGCGCCCGCTCCTGGAGAGGGCTCGGTCATGGCAAAGCAGGAACGCGTCTGCCCCGCCACCTGAGGGCGCAGCCAGCGCTCTTTTTGCTCATGCGTGGCCACCTCTTCCATGAGATGGATATTGCCTTCATCTGGCGCGTGGATGTTCAAAGCTGTAGGACCCAGCCACGAGTAGCCAGCTTCCTCGAACACCGCCGCCTTGGCAATGTGGCTGAGCCCCAGGCCGCCCATGTCCTTGGACGCATGGGGCGTCAGCAAGCCAACCGCCTTGGCGCGGCCCACCAGTTCACGGCGCAGCTCCTCGCTCGGGCCGTGATGGGACGCGCGCGCATCGTTTTCCAGGGGAATGATCTGCTCGGCAATGAACTCGCGCGTCTTGTCGCGCAGGGCAATGATCTCCGGCGAGAGGGAAAAATCCATGAAAGAGGCTCCTGCTTCTTGGGAAGTGACGGTGGAATTTCAGGCTATGCGCATCCTCTCATAGTGGATTCGCCTGACATGTCACATGGCAGACAAGCTGGAGATTTCGGATTCTTCCCTTCCCTTCCCTTCCCTTCCCTTCCCTTCCCTTCCCTTCCCTTCCCTTCCCGTCATTCCCGCGCAGGCGGGAATCCAGGGTTAAGAAGCGCAGCCTTTGCCAGTAACTGCGCTTGTTAGTTGCGGGTTTGAAGCTGTCAGGTGGGTAGGCCTGCGACTAAGGGCACCCAGCGCCAAGTAACCCTGGATTCCCGCCTGCGCGGGAATGACGGAGAACCTGGAGAACTTGGAAAGTTCAGTATTCAAGCAAACCTTCGCATCTTTGGGACTCAGCGAAGCCAGATCGTTTACCCCCCTCTCACCAGGCGGACTTTTCGGGCGGGAAGGCATGCGACCTCAACCGCCTGAAATCGCTCGCTCTTCTTTCAGCATCGCTTTGGCCTGGACTGTCAGCATGTCCAGCAGAGCCCAAAGCTTCTCGCGATCCCCGCCCGCCAGGGTGGACAGCAAGGTCTCGTTGCGCTGGAGAGCGTCATCCATGCCCAGGTGGAAAAGCTTGACACCCTGCTCGGTGAGCGAAAGCACCACGCCCCGGCCGTCCTCTTCGCTTCGCTCGCTCACGATGGCGCCTTTATTGACCAGGGCGGTCACGGTTCGGCTGGCGTAGCTCTTGTCCAGCCCGGTTCGCTGAGCGAGCTGTTTGAGCGAAAGCGGGCCGTAACTTCCCAAGTGGCCCACAGCGCGCCACTCAAGCAAGGTGAGATTGAGTTTTCTGCGCATCCGCAAGGTTGTCACGGTCGCGGAAATGCCTGCCAGCGCGTGAAGGCGGGTCGACACCAACTCTCCGAACGCAAGCTCGGACTCTTTGGGGACTTTTGGCTTCTTCATACGGCTTTCTTCATCTACTGCTGGCCCATTTTATCGGTCTGATCCAGATCAATTCGGACATCAACAACCATTTGAGATGCCCGCAAATAAGTTGACGATCTCAACTTGTTAGTTTACATTGTCCACAAATTAAGGCGCGTGCCAAGTGCTTCCTCGCACCATCCATGAGACAGCCACGCCAACTGATCAACCCGCTGCATAGAACAATATTCATGACCTCTGAGACACACCTTCTGATCGAAAATCGCGGCCCTGTTCGGGTGTTGACCATGAACCGGCCGGAAAAACACAATGCGCTGAACACCGTGCTGACGCGAGAGCTGCTGGACGGTTTGCGCGCGGCAGACGCAGACCCAGCTGTCAATGCGGTCGTCCTGGTAGGCGCCGGCAAATCCTTCTGTGCAGGCGCTGACACGACTGAGTTTTCTGCCCTGACGCCCGACGACCCGCAGGCCGTCAACGCCAGAGCCGATCTCACGACATCGCTCCATCTGGTTTTCTCTCAGATGAACAAGCCTGTGGTGGCAGCGGTTCGCGGCAATGCCTTGGGCGGCGGGGCTGGTCTCGCGCTGGCGTGTGACCTGGTCGTGATGTCGGAGACCGCACGTTTCGGTTACCCTGAACTCAAGCACGGCATCGTGGCCGCGGTGGTGCTTGCCAACCTGGTTCGGCAGTTGGGACGCAAGCAGGCGTTTGAACTGGTTGCGATGGCAGAACCCATCAACGGTCACGAAGCCAAAGCGCTCGGCCTGGCCAATCGTGCGGTGCCGGACCAGGATGTTTTGGACACCGCCATGCAAATGGCCTCCAAGATGGCGGCGTGGAGCCCCTTGGCCATGGCTACCACCAAGCGCACATTTCACCGTGCCAGCGATCTATCTCTTGGCGATGCGCTCGATGTGGGCCGGGATGCCAACGTGATGATGAGAGGCTTTCGCTCGGCAGGCACCGCCGCCGCCACGCCTTCTGTTTCAACCTCCGCTTCTGCGAACGGAAAGCACTGAACATGCGCCCGCTCGAAGGACTCAAGATCCTGGATCTTTCGCGTGTTCTCGCCTGCCCGTTCGCGTCCATGATCCTGGCCGAACTCGGGGCCGAAGTCATCAAGGTGGAACAGCCGGGTACTGGCGATGAAACCCGCGGCTTCGAACCCGTCGTGCATGGTGACAAGGGGGATGTCTCGGCCTACTATCTGGCGTTCAACCGCAGCAAGAAGTCGGTCACGGTCAATCTTCGTTCTGCCCAAGGCCAGGAAGTTATTCGCGGCCTGGCGGCCCAATCGGACGTACTGCTTGAAAATTTTCCCACAGGAACATTGAAGCGCTACGGGTTGGACTATGAAACATTGAAGCCACTCAATGATCAGCTGGTCTATGTGTCGTGCACTGGCTTCGGTATGACCGGCCCCTACGCGCATCGCAAAGGCTACGACACCGTTTTCCAGGCCATGGGCGGCATCATGAGCCTCACCGGAGAACGCGGTGGCGGCCCTGTGAAACCTGGGTTGCCCGTTGCAGACCTCACCTCAGGCTTGTGGGTAGCCATTGCCATTCTTTCTGCCATTAACGGCCGCCACACCAGCGGACAGGGCAGCCATGTGGATTTCTCGATGTTCGACGGTCAAGTGGGCTTGCTGTCGTTGGCAGCGGCTCGCTGGTTCACCCTGGGTGAAGTGCCAGAGCGCCTTGGTACAGAACACCCTGGGCGAATTCCATCTGCGGCCTTTGAGTGTTCCGACGGCAAGTGGGTGCAGATCACAGGAAGTGATCAGCATTGGAAGCCTTTGTGCGAATTGCTGGGCCTGCAGGCTTGGGCCACAGACCCGACACTGCTGAAGAACGCCGACCGGCTGGCCAGGCGTGAAGAAGTCATGCAGGGCTTGGGCGATGCCATCAAGAAGCTCAGCCAGGAAGAACTGTGCCGCCGCTGTGACGCCGTGGGCGTGCCTGCAGGGCCCATTCTTGACGTCGACGAAGTGCTTGGCAACGAACACGTCGCAGAGCGTGAGATGGTGGTCAAGTACGACCACCCGCTCATAGGCGAGTTCAAAGGCTTGCGTGTCCCCTTCCGATTCGACGGCCTGGACGACCCCAAGGCAGAGCGACCGCCCCTTCTGGGCGAGCACACCGAGGAAGTGCTCTCGAGAGTGCTGGGACTCAAGCCCGCTGAGATCGATGCCTTGCGCACGCAGCGCGCCATCTGATCCGCCCCCCCTGCTCGACAACTTTTCGACTCCCTTTCGACATTCTTTTAGAAAGTAGCCCGTCATGCCTATTTTTCACAAGCGCCTGCTTGCCAGTCTTCTAGTGGCAGTGGCAGCTGTCGCGAACGCCCAGGGCGACTCATTTCCTAGCAAGCCGATCACCATGGTGAACCCCTATGCGGCAGGGGGCCCGGCAGACATTCTTGGCCGTGAACTGGCAAAACGTCTGGGAGATGTTCTTGGCCAGCAAGTGATTGTGGACAACCGCCCGGGTGGGGGCGCTTCGGTGGGCGCAGCCTTCGTGGCGCGAGCACCCGCCGATGGCTACACGCTGCTCATGGGCACGGCCGCTGCGCACACAGTCACGCCCCTGGCAACCAAAGTGCCTTACGACGGCATCAAGGATTTCGAGTTCGTCGGCATGATCGCCAACGTCCCCAATATCTTGACGATCAATCCCGGCGTCAAGGCTGGCACGCTCAAAGAGTTCATTGCGCTCGTCAAGCCTCAGCCCGGCAAGCTCAGCTATGCCTCCGCTGGCATGGGCAGTTCCCCGCATATCGCCTTCGAGATGTTCAAGCATGCGGCCGGCATCTCCCTGGTTCATATTCCCTATAGAGGCGCAGCACCGGCCACCACAGACATGGTGGCGGGCACAGTACAGGCGGGCATGCTCAACGTGTCGGTGGTGGTGCCTTTCATCAAGGACGGACGCCTGAAGGCCCTGGCCTACGGTGGCGCCAAACGCTCTCCTGAGTTGCCTGATGTGCCCACGTTTGCGGAGGCCGGTCTCAAAGGCATGGAGACCGGCAGTTGGTACAGCCTGGCCGTCCCCGCAAAAACCCCCGCAGCGGTGGTGGAGCGATTGGCCCAAGCGCTGGAAAAAGTGAAGGCGTCTCCAGAGTTCCGCGCAGCCCTGGACAAGCAGAACTCCGAACTGATGCCTCAGATGCGCGCGCAGGCCAAAGATTTTGCGGCCCTGGATGGCAAGCGTCTCGAGCAGTTGGTTAAAGCCACCGGAATGAAACTTCAAGAGTAATAAGTGATGAGCAAGCCTGATTTTCAAGCCATTCAAGTAACGACCACCGGGAGCATTGCAACCTTGCGCCTGGCCCGGCCTGATAACCGCAATGCGCTCAACTTGCAGATGTGCCACGAAATCGTTGCGGCATGCGAAGCCCTGGAAGCCGACGATAACGTCCGTGTCATCTTGCTGCGCGGCGAAGGGGTAGCTTTCTGTGCCGGTGCAGATCTCAAAGAACGCCAAACCATGAGTGGTGCTGAGACGCTGGCGCGCAGGGTGGACGGTTTCACGGCATATGCGTCGCTGGAGCGTCTGAGCAAGCCTGTGATCGCGGTAGTCCACGGCCCTGCTTACGGCTCAGGTTGTGAAATCGCAGGCGCATGCGATTTCATTCTGGCAAGTACCGAAGCGGTCTTTTGCTACCCGGAAGTAGGCTGGGGCACCATTGGTGCTACCCAGCGCCTGCCCCGCATCGTTGGCCCACGCATTGCAAAAGAACTGCTGTTTTCCGGACGCAAGGTGGCAGCACAAGAAGCTCTTGAACTCGGCTTGGTCAATCATGTCTATCCAGTTGGCGAACTGGATGCGCGCGTTCAGGAACTTGCCGAGCGCATTGCCAAAGCCAATCCTCTGACGGTGGCGCTTACCAAGCGCAGCATAGACACAGGTCTGGAGACAACGCGTGAAGGCGCCATGGCCCAGGAGCTGCTCGCCATTCAGGAAAACCTTCGCCACAGCGACTGGAAGAAAGCGATTTCTGGTTTCGGTAGTTCCGCCTCTGACGCTTCTGGCACGACTGCCGCATCGACATCAGGAGCTCAGGGTGCTGCTTGATTCCAACCAGGTTCCCCAGCCGCACACACTGGCCGAAGTCCTGGCCTCTACAGTGGCCAGCCGCGGCAGCCATGAGGCCTATGTAGGGCCAGGCGAACGACGCACCTGGTCACAGCTCCAGGCTGGTGCACACCAAGTCGCGGCCAGCTTGCATGCATCGGGTATACGGCGTGGCGACCATGTCGGCATCCTGATCGGTAACGAGAGCCTTTGGATAGAAATTTTCTTCGGCTGTGCGCTCATAGGCGCTGTTGCCGTGCCTGTGAACACCAGGTTCAAAGCAGATGAGCTTCAGTATTGCCTTCGCCAAGCCGACGTCAAGCTGCTGATCTATGCCAGCAACTTCCTTGGCATTGATTTCCAGGCCATGTTAGAGCAGGTAGAACCTGCGGTCTTGTCCAGATTGCCCGGAGCAGGCCTGCCCTCACTCAAAGCGGCGGTTCAGGTGGGCGGCAGAGATGTCCCTGCGGGTGCCATCCGGCTTCAGCAGTTCATGGCTGCCGGGGAGCAAGCAAGCCCTGCAGAACTTACCTCTGCCATGGGCGAGGTGGATCCGCACGACACCTTGCTGATCCAGTACACCTCAGGCACCACGTCGTTTCCCAAGGGGGTGATGCTGAGCCACCTGAATATGATCGGCGACGCCGCATCGGTCGCGCGCCGAATGGGGGTGCAGGCTACGGACCGCTACTTCAGCATTCGACCGTTCTTCCATGTGGCCGGAAGTACCTTGTCCATCCTGGTCAGCCTGGTCTCGGGCTGCTGCCTGCTGAGCCTGCCCAAGTTCGACGTCGCCCTGGCATTGCAGGTGCTGGACACCGAGCGCTGTACGCTGACCTCCGGCAACGACACCATCTTTTTGATGCTGATCGGCCACCCTGAGTTTGACAGGAGCCGCATTCATCTTCGTGGAGGATGGGCTGCAGCAGGGCCTGAAGTCATGCTCAAGATCAGCGAACGAATGGGTGTGCCGCACATGTGCAACGCCTACGGACAGTCTGAAGCATCCCCCAATGTATTGCTTTCCGACTGGGACGACAGCCTGGAAGATCGCCGCGATGGCTTCATGCTCCCCCACCCTGGTGTTGAAGTCAGGCTGGCAGACGCCGACACAGGCGAAGTTTTTTCCAAAGCCGGAGCGCAAGGCGAAATTCAAGTGCGCGGCTGGAACGTGATGAAGGGCTATCACAACCAGCCAGAAGCGACAGCCAAGGCCTTTACAGCTGATGGATGGCTGAAGACGGGCGATCTCGGCGAACGCAATGCGCAGGGGCGCTTTCGCATGGTCGGCCGGCTCAAGGACATGTTCCGTGTTGGCGGTGAAAACGTCGCACCCGCAGAAGTCGAGGAAGTGCTTCACGCACACCCTGCCGTGCAACAGGCCCAGGTCATTGGTGTACCTGACGCCCGCCTGGGCGAGGTCACTGCGGCGTTCATATTGCTGAAGGAAGGTTGTACCGCAGAGAACGTGGAGCTCGTCCGCTGGTGCCGTGACCGCTGCGCCAACTTCAAGGTACCCCGCTATCTGGATGTGGTGGACACCTTTGAGCACATCGGCATGACCGGCAGCTCCAAGATTCAGAAGAACAAGCTTCGCGAGCATGCCATCCGGCTTTGGAACATCACCGCGGAAACCAACGCGCCCACCACATGACGAATTCTACGAACACCCCCTCTGACCGCGACGTCGTTCTTTGCGAATGCTTTCCGCGCGATGGACTTCAGCATGAATCCGAGTTCATGCCGACCCCCAAAAAAGTGGAGCTCATCAGTCGCCTGGCCGATCTGGGATTCGAGCGTGTGGAGGCCACCTCCTACTCCAACCCCAAGGTCGTGCCGCAGTTCGCCGATGCGAGCGAACTCTTGCGCACGCTGCCACGCAAGGCGGGCGTGTTCTACAAGGCCACGTGCGCCAATGTGCGTGCCGTAGAACGTGCTCTGGCGGATGCAGATGCAGGTTTCGGCGCCAATGAAATCAGCTTGCTGGTCTCTGCCACCGACACCCACTCGAAGAAAAATCTGGCACGGACCCGGGAAGAACAATGGCGCAACATCGAAGAGATGATCGCTGCCGCTCAAGGCCGCTTCCGCTTGATTGGCACGATCTCCATGGCATTTGGCTGCTCGTTTGAAGGCTGGGTAGAACCCGCTCAAGTGGTTGCGGACTCCAAACGCATGTTTGATCTGGGCGTGCACCACATCACACTGGCTGACACCACCGGCACCGCCACACCTTTGACCACGCGCGCCTTGTTCCAGAAAACGCGTGACGCTATTCCTGATGCGACGCTCATCGCCCACTTCCATGACGCGCGTGGGACTGGCCTTGCCAACTATGTGGCAGCCTACGACGCCGGCGTGCGTTACTTTGACTGCGCGCTAGGCGGCGTGGGAGGGCATCCGAGCAAAGTCAAATACGGTGGTGGACACACGGGCAATGTGGCCACAGAGGATTTGATCGACCTGTTCGAGAACATGGGCATACGCACAGGCATCGATCTGGACCGTCTGCTGGAAACCGTGGAAGCCTGTGAGGCAGCCTTGGGGCGCGAGCTGGATGGGCGTGTGGGCCGCAGCGGTTTGAACCCCCTGCGACAAGCCCACGCCAATGCCAGGCTTCAAAGCGCGGGCGCGTGAGTTGAGCGCCTGTGAAGTCCGCTTTGCCTTTGTGCAACTGCGACAACGCCAGGGGCACCCCACCTGGCGATTCGCTCAGGGTCACATCGACGACCCGTTTTCTGGATTCGACGTTCATGACGGATCCATCACCTTGTGCGACGCCCCGTGTGCGACGCCGTGGGTACGGACGATTCAATAGCCCGGCCCTGATCAAACAACCATTTCCTGGGAGACAACCACATGAAATCTTTGCCTAACCCATCAGCGTTGGCTTCTCGCCGAACCATTCTTCAAGCTTTCGGGGCCAGCCTTGCTGCGATTTCCGCAGGCGTCTATGCGGAGGAATTCCCCAACCGCATCATCAAGATCGTCGTCCCCTACCCTCCCGGCGCAATCAATGATGTGTTGGCACGTGCCATTGCAGACCAGATGACGCAGTCACTGAAGCAGTCGGTCATCGTCGAAAACCGCGCCGGCGGCAACACCTTGATCGGTACGCAGGCCGTGGCGACCGCCAAGCCCGATGGCTATACCCTGCTCCAGATGCCGGCGGCTCACGCCATCAATGCCAGCCTGGTGAGCAACCTCCCCTATGACTCCGTCAAGAGCTTCACCCCCATCACGCTCGCAGCCAGCGCACCCTTCCTGCTACTGACGCGCAAGGACTCCCCCGTGCAGAACGTGAAGGAACTTGTGCGCCTGGCCAAAGAGAAACCGGGCCAATACTCTTTCGGATCATCTGGCACGGGAGGCAACGCGCACCTGATGGGTGAGTTGCTTCAATCGGTAGCGGGCATCAAGATGCTGCACGTACCTTATAAGGGTACGGCCCCTGTGATCAATGATTTGATCGGCGGGCAGTTGAACTATACGTTCAGTACCTATTCGGGCGCAGCCTCTGCACTGAAGGCCGACCGCGTGCGCGTGCTGGCCATTACAAGCGCAGAACGTTCTCCCGCCTTCAAGGACTACCCCACCATCGCTGAAGCGGGCTATCCCACCTACGACATCGAAGGTTGGTGGGCCTTCGCCGCTCCTGCCAATACGCCGGCAGCCATAGTGGAGCGATTGAACAAGGCCATCATCGAGGCAGTCAAGGCCCCCGACCTGGCGCCCAAACTGGCGATGGAAGGCATTCGCGTGCGCGGCACCACGCCCAAGGAGTTCGAAGCGTTTCTGAGCAAGGAGATAGAGACGTGGAGAAAGATCATCAAGGACCGTGGCATCAAGCTGGATACCTGACACACCGTGACGCAAAACACATCCGCGCCGTTGGCCGGCATTCGAATTATTGATCTGACTTCCGCAGTCGTGGGCCCCTACGCCACACAGGTATTGGGTGAGTACGGCGCCGATGTGATCAAGGTGGAGGAGCGTTCGGGTGACGTGATCCGATGGATCTGCGGCCGATCGCCCACACCGGGCATGCCAGGCAAGTTCCTGCACATGAATGGCAACAAGCGCAGCATCTGCCTGGATCTCAAGCAGGAAGAAGGCCGCCAGGCTCTGCTCAAGCTGGTGGACACGGCTCATGTCTTTTTGCACAACATGAGGCCGGCTGCATTGGCTCGCCTGGGTTTGGATGCCGAGACCCTGCGCAAGCGCCACTCCCCCCTCATACATGCATCCATAGTCGGCTTTGGGAGCAAGGGGCGCTATGCCGGAAGACCGGCGTACGACTCCATATTGCAGGGAGGAACCGGCCTGGCCAGCCTGTTCGCAACCCATGGGGCAGAGCCCCGCTACGTGCCCTATGTGGTGGTAGACCGGACTGCAGGGCTCATGGTGGCCAACGCGGTGCTGGCAGCACTCTTCGCCCACCAGAGGGATGGGGCGGGTAGAACACTCGAAGTCCCGATGTTCGAGAGCTTTGCGGCGTTGCTGCTCAGCGAACATATGTATGGTCATACCTTCGATCCACCGACCGGGCCATTGGGCGATCAGCGGCTTCTGGATGCCAATGCCAAACCGGTGCAAACCAGGGATGGTTATGTGTGCATTACGACCAACACAGACGCCCAGGTGAAGCGTCTTTTTGAAGCCCTGGGGCGAAGCGACCTGGCCAACGATGCCCGGTACGCGACATCACTGGCTCGAATCGAACATGTCTCCGAATTCTTTTCTGCCCGCGCAGACGTTGTGCGCCAGTTCAGCACTGAAGAACTGATGGAGCGCTTGCTTGAGCACGACGTGCCCATCATGCCCTGCCATACCCTGGACAGCCTTCTACAGGATCCTCACCTGCGCGACGTGGGATTGATAGAAAACGACACACATCCCACGCAAGGTGCGATCAAGAGGATCAAGCCTGCAATGTCCATGTCCGGCTTTCAAGCGAAGCTGCGACACCATGCACCGCACATCGGCGAACAGTCCACCGAGATTCTGCGTGAACTGGGGTACTCCCCAGCTGATATCGAAAACTTGTTCAACCGCGGAATCGCTCTTGCGCACAAGCCCGACCCGTCGTCGCGCCCCCAATAAGGAACTCTCAAATGCCCCGTTTCAATAGACGCACATTTGGCGCGCTGACAGCGTCCCTGCTCGCCAGTCCGCAACTTCTGGCGCAAGCCAAATGGCCGGTCAAGCCGCCCAAGCTGGTGGTGGGCTTTGCGGCGGGGGGCGGCAGTGATTTCGTCGCACGCGCGCTGGCCCAGGAAATTCAAAGCCCTCTGGGGCAAGCGATGATCATCGAGAACAGGCCTGGCGCTGGCGGCATCATTGCCGCTCAGCAAGCAGCCTCTGCTGAGCCTGATGGATACACCCTGCTCCTGGGCAGCGCTGCGACGTTTGTCATCAACCCCGTTCTGATGCCAAATCTGCCCTATGACCCGCAGAAGGATTTTTTGCCAGTAGGCGGCGTGGCGCGCTTTGCCTATCTTCTGCTCGGACGCCCAGGCCTGCCATTCAAGACGGTTTCGGAACTCATTGCCTTCGCACGTCAGCAACCGGGCAAGCTCACCATTGGTTCGGCAGGCAATGGATCCAATACCCACCTGGCCGCTGCTGCGTTCCAGCGGGCTGCGGGCATTCAGTTCAGGCACATACCGTACAAAGGTACCAGCCCTGCCCTGACTGATTTGCGCTCGGGCACCATCGATCTGCTCTTTGATTCGGTTCCCACCGTGCTGGGGCAAGTGCGCTCGGGCGCGCTCTCAGCTCTCGCCTCCAGCGGAAAATCCAGGGAACCACTCTTTCCCGAAATTCCCACCATTGCCGAGAGCGGAGTACCCAGCTTCTCTGCCAGCAATTGGTTCGCCGTCTTCGCACCGGCCAAGACCCCGCCTGCTGCAGTGGCGACTTTGAATGCAGCCATACAGCGCGCGCTCAGTTCGGAAAAACTCAAGGCCCAGTTTGCTTCATCGGGCAACATCGCGCTGCCAGGCTCCAGCGCAGATCTGGCCCAGTTGGTCGAAGAAGAGCGCAACGCGTACAGCAAGCTCATCAAGGAATCCGGCATCAAGATTGAGTAAGCCCCCGTGGGCTTTACAGCGCTCTGGTCCCCCATGTTCAGTACCCCTATGAGTTAAGAGCTTCCCAATGAAGACAAGAATTACCGAAATGCTCGGCATTGAGCACCCCATCGTCCAGGCCGGGATGAGCTGGGCCTCTTCCAGCACGGCGCTGCCTGCAGCTGTTTCGAACGAAGGAGGCTTGGGAGTGATTGCGGCGGGGCCCATGTATGTCGACACATTCAAGAGCGCACTGCATGAGATGTCGACCCTCACGAACAAACCATTCGCCGTCAACATTCCGCTGTACCGCCCGAAGGTAGAAGAGATTCTGGACGCGATGGTCGAGCACAGGGTGCCCGTCATCATTGCTTCGCAGGGTGGCCCCAAGGTTCATTTGCCACGCTTTCGTGAATACGGCGCGAAGTGGATCCACGTAGTCTCCACGCTTGAGCACGCCCTGAAAGCGCAGGCGGCGGGAGTTGATGCGTTGGTCGTGGTGGGCGCTGAAGCCGGCGGGCACCCACCCGTGAGCGGGGTCAGCACACTCGTTACCGTGCGCCAGGTTTTGAAAGAGGTGTCCATTCCCGTCATTGCTGGTGGTGGAGTGGCCGACGGCTGGGGCATCGCGGCTCTTCTCGCCCTGGGTGCAGATGCCGTCCAGTTAGGCACCAGATTCATCGCCACGCATGAAGCTACGGTCCATGCGGCCTACAAGGATGCAGTCTTGGGTGCCCGCGCCGCCGACGCGGTGCTGGTCGGCAAACGGAGCCTGCCGGTGCGGGCACTGAACAACGCCTTTGCGCAAGCGATCTTTGCAGCCGAGCAACGTGACGTTTCGCAGGAAGAATACGAGGCGCTTTTCAAGAAGAACACTCTCAAACAAGCGGCACTGGACGGTGATGTGGAGTGGGGCAAAGTCGAAGCGGGCCAATCCGCAGGCCTTGTGAAGACTCTGGAGCCTGCAGGCGAGCTCATGAGGACACTGGTGCGTGAACTTGAGGAAGCTTGCGACAGGATGCAGATCATGTCGCGCAGCAGCGTCCACGCTTATTGAGCCTTTCATAAGTCATGACAAACACCCGTTCGGGCTGAGCTTGTCGAAGCCTTGCGCGGCGCCACTTTGACAGGCTCAGGACAGGCTTCCCCTGGCGCTCAGACGTGCGCCTGAGTACTCGCATCCGGGTTGTCTTTTTTTCTCAAGCCTGCCCTCAACAAGGCCCGACCAGCGAATGCGTCGCCAGCCACTTCCAGATCAAATCGCTCGCTGTCCAGCCGCCGAAGGTCTGAGACCACAGCTTCCGCCTCTTCCTCTGTTGCGCCAGTGGCCAGCATGGCTTCGTAGCCCATTTTCATGGCTGACTCAAAAGTCTCTCGAATCACGACATCGGCGCCGTCGGTCTTGACCAATTCCACAGCGTGCTCTCTATCGAATGCCCGCACCAACACGCGCGCATGCGGGCACTCGGCTCGGACGCTCTCGGCGATGCGTGTCGCAGCCGCCTTGTCGTCCACGCAAACGAGGATGGCATTGGCCGTGTGCGCACCTGCGGCATGGAGCACATCTGAGCGCCCACCGTCGCCGTAGTAGACCTTGAAACCCAAGTAAGTCTGCGCGTCTCGAATCACCTGGGTGTCGTTATCGATCACGGTCAAAGAAGCGCCGCGCGCCAACACGCCCTGGCTGGCGATCTGACCGACGCGGCCGAAGCCAATCACCAGCACGCTGGACTGCCTGTCCTGCGGCGCTTCCACGCCTTCCATGGAAACTTTGGCGCGGGGGCCGAAACGTTGGTGCACCAGCACGACCAGCGGTGTCAGCGCCATGGAAAGCACCACGATCGCCGTCATGTTGGCGTTCACGGTGGCATCAATCACGCGCGCACCAACGGCGGCGGCAAAAAGGACGAAGGCAAACTCACCCCCCTGCGCCATCAGTACCGCACGGTCCAGCGCGTCCGCGTGCGAGCTCTTGGTAAGCCGAGCAACCACATAAATGCACAGTGCCTTCGTGGCCATGAGAGCCAGCACACCAGCGACGATCAATTGCCAGTTCGCGGCCACGACGCTGAGATCCAGCGACATGCCCACACCAAGGAAAAACAAACCCAATAGCAAGCCGCGGAAAGGCTCGATATCAGCCTCCAGTTGATGTCGGAAGGTGGACTCGGACAACAGCACGCCCGCGAGGAACGCACCCATCGCCATGGACAGGCCACCCAGTTGCATCAGCAGAGCAGCGCCGAGGACCACCAGCAGCGCCGCCGCCGTCATGACCTCACGCGCCTTGGCGTTCGCCAGCACGCGGAAGAATGGGTTCAGCAGCCATACCCCTGCGGCCACCAGGGCAGCCAATGACGCGAGCGCCAATCCGATCACCCCCCAACGAGAAGGTGCCGCCACCGCGGAGGCATCCAGCGCAGGAGGCGCAATAAAAGCCACAATGGCCAGCAGCGGCACGATCAGCAGGTCTTCAAAGAGGAGAATGGAGACCATGCGCTGGCCCCGGGGAGCCGCAATGTCACCTCGCTCGCCCAGCAACTGCATGACGATAGCGGTGGAGGTGAGCACAAAGCCCATGGCGCTCACGAAAGAGACGGCAAGAGGAAAACCAAAGCCCATGCCCACCAGCGTGAGCAGGATGCCGCAAACCAGACACTGCATGCTGCCCAAGCCAAAAATCTGGCGCCGCAGGCTCCAAAGGTGAGAGGGCTGCATTTCCAGCCCGATCACGAACAGGAACATCACGACCCCCAGTTCGGCCACATGCAAGATGGCCTGTGGATCGTTGAACAGCTTGAGCCCGAAAGGGCCGATGGCCAGACCTGCCGCGAGGTAGCCCAGTACCGAACCTAGTCCGATTTTCTTGAAAATAGGGACTGCGACTACGGCAGCGCCCAATAAACTGACCACACTGATCAGATCGCTTGTACTTGCTTCGGCGGACATGCGTTCAACCCAGAAAAATTGCCTGCCGGACGGTAGCGCGCCAGCTGGAACTCAGAAACCCCGTGCGCTGCAGTGTTCCTGCGCTCACCCTCATCGCCATCTGCATACAGCTCCCTCGCCCTTGGACCTTATGAATGCGCAGCCGCTCCAAGCGCCTGCATGCATCCGATTGTCATAGCGTCCGAGGCAGAAATCCAGGTTTTGTTCAAATTCCCTCAGCGCCTGCCACAGGGTGTCAGGCGTTGGTATTCAATTAGCGTTCGCGGCGACGGCGCCGATTCTCATAGTGGGCGAACCACCCTAGCGCCAACCCCATCAGTGCCAGGGCCAGCGGTGACGAAGCAGGAATCGGCTCAAGTTTGGACGTCGCCACCTGAGTCGTGACAGAACCGCAACTGCTCTCTGGCGCACATGTCAGGCCGGGCTCCGGCGGCGTGCTTCCACCTGTTGGGTCCACCGACGCATAGTTCACCAGCGCCCCATCCACCAAAGGGGCCAAGGCATTGATCCGTATAGTGGCTGCGCCGTTGGCGCTGCCGGCGGCAAGAGGCGCTGCCAGAGTCAATGTGCAGGTCAGGGTAGTTCCCGTTTGCGGCAGTGCGGGCAGGCAGCTCACCGTTTGAACATTGTTGCCCGGCACCACGGTCTGGGCTGCGACACCTGCAGGAAGCTTCTCCGTGACCGTAAGGGTCGTGCCGCTTTGCGTTTCACCGCTGTTACCCAACGCAATGGTGTAGGAGAGCGCGCGCCCCGCCCCCACCGTGGCCGGGCCTTCCTTGCTCAGGGTGATGTTGGCTGCAGTGGGAAGTTGCGTGCTTGCGCAGGACCTGGTCGCCAGCGGCTCTGGGCAGGCCTGGTCCACGACCGGAGGTAGAAACGGCCCTGTGGCGGGGTTCGTCACGCCGACCGAGTTGGTCAAAGTGCTGCCCGCGGGTGCGCTGCCCTGCACCGTGGCGACTACTGTAAAGCTCGCAGTCGCGCCCGGGGCCAGATCCATCGTCCAGGTGATGTTGCCGCCGGTTGCCGCAGCGTCATGAACGCCATTGCCAGTGGCCGACACAAAGCCGGTGTGCTCTGGCAAGGTGTCGCTGACCTGAATGCCTATCGCAGGCAGCGGCCCGGTGTTGCGCACAGTGACGGTGTAGGTCAGCGTATCGCCTGACCGCGCGGTGGCCTGATCCACGGTCTTGCCAATCTGCAGTTGGCCATCGTCCGTGCCGCGGATGGCCCCGATGGGGCTTTCTGCCGGGAGCATCGGGCTGGCGCCCAACGAAGCCCGAGATGCCGCGTTGTTGTTGGCAAGCTGACCGCGCAGCACACCTGTAGCGCTCACGTTCATCTCCAGACTGAACGCTTGTCCGGAAGCATAGCTCTGCGAAGAGCTGTATCGCAGCGCCCGGACATTCGCCAAGCCACCCAAGGTGGCTGGGTTACTGGTCCAATCACTCGCACAGCCTACTGGCTGGGTGGCGTACACCTCCGGACGGCACGGATTGGTCGACGCAGAGTATTGAACCGTGACGCCCGAAGGTAGGGGGGTGACCAGGCTGGTCAGCGTGGTTGCGAACTGGCTGCCTCGCGCATCGCCGCTGATGGTGCTGGTATCGCCAATGTTTGGAAGGACATCGTAGACCACCACATTGCCAAGCGTCTGTCCACCGGTGTTGGTCCAGGTCAAGCGGTAACGCGCGCTTCCATTGGGCAGGGAAATATGTCCTGGCGTTCCAGCAGGCTGGAACGCGGGATCCAGATCCCCCTGCACCTGCTTGGCCAGCGTATAGCCAGCGGCACCCTGGCCAGAGCGCACAAACGTAGCGGTGGACTGGCAATAGCTGACGCTCGTGCCACGCCCGCTCTGGTTGAGCGCGTCGGTGGTCTGGGGAGGGCTGGCGCTAGGGCTAGTAGGTTGGCAAATCTGTGACAGCGTCACATCGGGTGCATAGATGTTCATGCTGTTGGTATAGGTGCCGACTGCGATGGGGGATTCGACGAAGAAAGAGATGGTGTCGTTCAGCGTTTGCTGGCTCTGTGAGGTGAACGGTCCAGGCGGCCGCTCGGGCTGGAAGCTCACCCGATAGGCGCCGGCTGGGAATGTTCCCTCGGGAATTGTGAGGCGCACCAGTTCGCGCCCTGAGCCCATGTGATTGGGAATGATTTCGATAGCCGCGTTCACCACCCCCAAGATCGCCGAGGTCTGCGTATTGAGTATGGTGGCAGGTACCGTGGCGCTGGGGTACCCAAGCAAACTCATACCCTCGGGCAGCAGATCGGTCATGATCACATCGGACTCGACAGGCATTGGAGAATTCACATACCCCCACAAGCGGATGGGGGTGTAGTTTTTGCCGCTGGATGTCGATGTGGCGTAGAACTGGGACATGAATTTGTCCGCTTGCACTTGCACCGTAGGCGCGATGACCGTGAAGTACCCCATCGCACTGCTTTGGGTAAAGCTGGCCGCACCTCTCCAGTGCATTCGCGAGTAAGCGGTGTTGTTGATTCGGATGGCAGTCCGCGTAGCGTTGATGTTGTCATCCGTGAGCGGGTCCGCATAACCATGCACAGCCATTTCAAACTGTCGCAGGTCCGTATGGTTGGGCAAGTGCAGCATGGCCACCTGTTCCCTGTAAGCAGTCGGAATGGCAAACCACATCCGGCCACCTGTGATCGAGTCCTCCGACTCCATGTTCAGGTCAACGCGCGTGCCGTCCTTCATGATGGCTGCGGGGCGCCAGCCTGCTGCATACATCACGCGCAGACCTGTGGTGTTCGCTGTGTCGTAAAAGCGGGGACTCAGGGAGAAACGGATCGGGTGGAACGCGGGGCGTTGGCACAGATTGTTCAGTGGATCAGCTGATAGGTTCGTCGTCGTAGGGGCTAAGGCCTTGGAACTGTATGTGCCACTGGTTGAGGTGGACACATAGTTATCCAGACAGGGCATGGGATCTACCAACTCCGAGGAATAGCCCACCGGTGGAGGAGAAATATTAATGCGGAAAGACGCTTCGGCCTGTCCCCAGATCTGCGGCTGAGGCGCTTCCGCCAACCAATGTCCTGCGTAGGTTGGCGTCCCCTGGCTGTTGTTATTGGTGGCATTCAAGAAGCCGCGTGCCTCTTTGCCCACAATGTTGCCCAGCGGCGGCGCGCCGTGGTAGACCGTCATCGTATGCTGTGCCGTGGCAGTGCGCGGAGCTCCCTCGCTAATGCTCTGGTAGCGAGACTGCACCGGGTTGACGATGCTTGCTCCATTAGCAACCACAGTGCCAGGATAGCTTACGCCATCGTTGATCCGCACCGTGACGTCGTACTCGAAGTGGTTCGTGTCCGGTTGCGAGCAGCGAGCGGGCAAGTTCGTCCACGTCAGAGTGCGAGCGCCAGCGTTATACACGGCCGCAGGGCTGGACGACACGTAGGTGACGGTGTTGGGCAAGGTATCGACGAGGTCGAAGCTTTGCAGCGCCAGATGCCCGTAAAAACTATCTGAGCCCGCACAAAATGCAGTGATGCGGTAGGTCACCTCATCGCCTATCACCCCGACGTTACCGGTCAGCGATCTTTTGGCCAAACTCATGCTAACCGACGCAGTTGCGGTAGCCAACACAGGTGCGGCGGTCGCCGTCTGGATATTGCTTCCCGAAATAGAGGGTGCCAACGACCAACTGGTGTTGTTGAAGGTCACGTAATCGGGCGGAGTCAGGTTCAGCTGAAAAGTGCTGGACTGTCCATTGGTGGGGATGGTGGGAGGCAGGGTGATCAGCAGATCGGTGCCTGACATGCTGAATGTGGCGCCAGGTGGCAAAAGAGTCACGGACCGGGCCCAATTGGCCACTGTCCACCCCGCGGGGTTCGGCACAGCGGCGCCCAACGGAACCCGGACCACCATGTTGTCGCAACTCATCTCCCCCGGCACAGCGGGCACGCTTGGAGAGCAGGTGTAATTGATTTGGTACTGAAACTGCGTCCCCGAAAGGGCTGACCCTGACGCCGGGTTGATCAGCTGAATTGCTATGGAACTGACTGCAGCGGATGACGGCAGCGCCATGCAAAGCAATGTGAGAACGCCGAGACAGCGCAAAATCCAGTGTGTCCACAGGCGGTGTGTAAACGTCGACATGCGACACCTTTCAAAATCGGGGTTTAGCGAGCACGAAATAGCTCTGAACGACGGTTGAAAGTCGCACCAAATGACTCGAAGTTAAATTTTAGTTACACACGACACATTTCAAATTAACTTTGGTTAAGCCTTGCGGTCAGATCGATGAATTCGTGAAATAAGTCACCAAACCGGGACCCGAGATGCGTCAAACAAAAAATAATCGAGAACTTACGACGATGGATGGTGCAGAACCGTCAGGACAACAAAAAACCCGCAATGCAAGAAAGCATTGCGGGTTTCGTGTTTTTTGGTGCCGCTTGTCGGACTCGAACTGACGACCTACCGCTTACAAGGCGGGTGCTCTACCAACTGAGCTAAAGCGGCGAAGCTAGTATTCTAGCCTATAAGTAGCTCATTAATTGGCTACTTGATGCGTTTTAGTGCAGGCCTTTTATGTTTCCCAGGCGATGCCGGAGCGGGAGGCTCGGGATCATTGTCTTGAGCCTCTTCGGGCTCTGAACTTTGAACCAGTTGAATCCCACCACGCGCGTTTTCTGCGGGCGTTGGAGTCACCGATGACGCATCGGGCTGAACCTGGTCCGTGCGCGATTCATCCGCAGGTGCTGCAGGCGCCGAGACAGGAAACGCCATGCCTTGCCCGTTTTCACGTGCGTAGATTGCGATGATCCGATCCATGGGCACAATGATTTCACGTGCCACTCCGCCGAAGCGCGCTTTGAACTCGACAAAATCATTGCCCAGCTTCAATGCACTGGTGGCATCGAAGCTGATGTTCAAAACGATCTCTCCGTTTTGCACGAACTCACGTGGAACCTGAACCCTCTCGTCGACCACGACGGCGATGAAGGGTGTCAGGCCATTGTCGGTGCACCATTCGTACAACGCCCGTATAAGGTACGGCCGAGTGGACGTGGAATCAAGTGCGCTCATCATCGCCAAAGCATCCTATGTACGCAATACGGGCGCATTACTTGCGCATGACTTTCTCAGAAGGCGTCAGCGCCTCAATGTACGCAGGGCGCGAGAAGATGCGCTCAGCATATTTCAGAAGCGGCGCTGCATTCTTTGAAAGATCAATACCGTAGTAATCCAGGCGCCACAGCAGCGGAGCCAGGGCAACGTCCAGCATAGAGAAATTGTCGCCCAGGATGTATTTGTTCTTGAGGAACACCGGCGCCATCTGCGTCAAGCGGTCACGGATGTTGGAGCGCGCTTTCTCGAGTGCTTTATCGTTGCCTTTGCTGGCACGATTTTCCAGCGTGCTGACGTGGGCGAACAGCTCTTTCTCGAAGTTGAGCAAGAACAGGCGAACGCGTGCACGATCTACAGGGTCCCCTGGCATCAACTGCGGATGAGGAAAACGCTCGTCGATGTATTCGTTGATGATGTTCGACTCATACAGAATCAGGTCGCGCTCGACCAGGATAGGAACCTGGCCGTACGGATTCATCACGCCGATGTCTTCTGGCTTGTTATACAGATCTACATCGCGGATCTCGAAATCCATACCTTTTTCGAACAACACGAAACGGCAACGATGCGAGAAGGGGCAGGTTGTTCCTGAATACAGCACCATCATGGTGAGAGGCTCCTTAAAACCAAAAGAGTGGAGGAGATGCCGGCATCGGCGCCCCCCCACTCTGTGTCAAGCCAGCTGTGAAAGCCGGCCGAAGAATGAAACTTACTTGACGTCTTTCCAGTACGCCGCGTTCAATCGCCATGCGATGAATGTAAACAGCAGCAAGAACATCAGCACCCAAACGCCAATACTTACGCGTTTATTTTGCGCTGGTTCTCCCATCCATTTCAAGTAGTTCACCAGATCGCCCACCGCTTGATCGTACTGCAGCGGCGTCATGGTACCTGGCGAGACCTGCTCCCAGCGTCCTGTAAAGACATGGACTTCATGGCCATGCTCTTCGCGCGTCTCGAAAATAGGCTTGCGCTCACCTTGCAATTCCCACAGCGGATGAGGCATACCGATGTTGGGGAAGGCCAGGTTATTCCAGCCTGGTGGGCGGCTTGCGTCGCGGTAATAGCTACGGAACAGCGTGTAGATGTAATCCGCTCCGGTGCCACCAGCGCCGGCACGCGAACGTGCAATCAAGGTGAGATCAGGCGGATTGGAACCGAACCAGGCTTTGGCCTGGCGTGGATCAATATTGGCCTTCATGGTGTCTCCCACCTTGTCGGTGGCAAACAGCAGGTTGTCCTTGATTTGCTGCTCGGTCAGGCCGATATCGGTCAACCGGTTGTAGCGCATGAAGGCGGCTGAGTGGCAGCTCAGGCAGTAGTTGACGAACAGCTTGGCACCGTTTTGCAGCGAGGCTGTGTCATTGATTTTTCCAGGCGCTGTGTCCCATGGAATACCCGCGGACGCAGCGTTTGCGCCGGCAGCCAGGTTCAGTGCGAGCAACAGGCCGAAGACCAATTTCTTGTAGAAGTTCATGTTTGCAGTCTCCAGCGTCTTCAGTGCGATGTGAACGTAATACGTTCAGGCACCTGCTTCGGCTCGCCAATTTGGCTCCACCACGGCATGAGCAGGAAGAATCCAAAGTAGAACAAGGTGCCCACCATGGCGACCAGTTCGTTGGTCATCCAGCTCAGCGAAGCCGTGCTGAAAATTGGACCCGGCGCCTTGATGCCAAGGATCATGAGAATGATGAACCAAACCACAAAGACGCCATAGAGCACTTTGTGCCAATCAGGCCTGTAGCGGATCGAGCGGGCAGGACTGTGATCCAGCCATGGCAGGAAGAACAGGATGATGACGGCACCGCCCATGACGACCACGCCCCAGAACTTGGCATCAAAAGTCTTGAGCAGGACGATGGCAACCAATGCAGCGACCGCAATGGCGACCTTGATCAACATGGAGGACTTGCTCTTGAGGAAGGTGAGCACCGCAGCCAACGCAATGATGATGGACAGGACGTTGACCATGAGGTCAGTCGTCGCACGCAACATGGAGTAGAACGGGGTGAAATACCAAACCGGTGCAATGTGCGAAGGCGTCACCAGCGGATCAGCGGGAATGAAGTTGTTGTATTCCAGGAAGTAGCCCCCCATCTCTGGCGCAAAGAACACCACAGCGAAGAAGATCATCAGGAAGACACTCACGCCCACGATGTCGTGCACCGTGTAGTAAGGATGGAATGGAACACCATCCGCAGGCGCATCAGGCGACCAGCGGTTGCCTTTGGGGCCCGCCTTGATCTCAACGCCATCCGGGTTGTTGGAGCCTACGTCGTGCAAGGCCAACAAGTGAGCAACCACCAGGCCAATCAGAACCAGCGGCACGGCAATGACGTGGAATGCAAAGAAGCGGTTCAGCGTTGCATCACCCACCACATAGTCACCACGGATCAGCAGAGCCAGGTCAGGACCTATGAAAGGCACAGCGGAGAACAGGTTCACGATCACCTGAGCGCCCCAGTAGGACATCTGGCCCCAAGGCAGCAGATAGCCCATGAACGCCTCTGCCATCAGGCACAGGAAAATGGCGCAACCGAAAACCCAGACCAGCTCGCGTGGCTTGCGGTAGCTTCCGTAGATCAAGCCGCGGTACATGTGCAAATACACCACCACAAAGAACGCCGAGGCGCCTGTGGAGTGCATGTAGCGAATCAGCCAGCCCCAGGGTACATCACGCATGATGTACTCCACGGATTCAAATGCCTTGGCGGCGTCCGGCTTGTAATGCATCACCAGGAAGATGCCGGTGACGATCTGGATCACCAGAACCAGCATCGCCAGCGAGCCGAAAAAATACCAGAAGTTGAAGTTCTTCGGTGCGTAGTACTCCGACATGTGTTTGCGGTACTCCGCGAACACAGTTGGAAAACGGTTATTGAACCAGTTGCCCACTTTGGCGCCCACGGGCGCGTTGGGGGAAATTTCCTTGAATTCAGCCATGTCCCTCTACCTTTTTCAAGCTTTTTTGTCTTCGCCGATCAACATCTTGGCGTCTGACAGGTACATGTAGGGGGGCACTTCGAGGTTATCTGGTGCCGGCTTGTTCTTGAACACACGGCCCGCCATATCAAAGGTGGAGCCATGGCAAGGGCAGAAAAATCCGCCTTCCCAGTTGTCTGGTAGCGAAGGCTGAGGTCCGGTCTGCAGACGATCAACGGGCGAGCAACCCAAATGAGTGCAGATGCCCACCACCACGAGGAACTCCTCCTTGATGGAACGCCATTCGTTCTGAGCATATTCCGGTGTGGGATACGCTGTACGCAACGATTTGGGGTCAGCCACCTCCGCGTCAGTCTTCTTGAGCGTCGCCAGCATCTCAGGCGTGCGGCGCAGAATCCAGACGGGCTTGCCGCGCCATTCGACGGTCATCTTGTCGCCTGGCTTGAGGCTGCTGATGTCAACCTCCACGGCAGCCCCGGCAGCCTTGGCTTTTTCCGAGGGCTGGATACTGGAGACGAAGGGCACGGCTGCGAAGCCAGCCCCTACGGCACCAGCACATCCCGAGGCGATCAACCAAGTGCGCTTACTGGCATCGAGGGGGGCGGGAGTGAATGTGTTGGACGGAGCGTCACTCATGGCTGTCCTATGGGTATGTTCTTGGTATGTAATGTCGCGACATCAGTGTCTGAACCTGAAAGCTGCCAGGTAGAAATCAGTCGAATTCAACGCTCACCGATGTAAAAACCGTAGCAACTTCTCCAGTCATTGCAAGGTTTTACGCCGCATGGCTTTGATTTTCGGCTCAATCGCCCCCGAGTACTTCCAACTCATGACACTATGGTCAACTCGCGATTGTAGCGGAGCCGATAGGGGGCGACAGGAGCAAGAGCACCTGTTGCAGTCATGAACCTGCGGGCTTGACAACCATATGCACCCGGCAATACTTGCGCATTCATCAACTTTTACAGGAGCGGACAGTATGGGAATAATCTCGGAATTCAAGGAATTCGCGATCAAGGGCAACGCCATGGACCTGGCGGTCGGTGTGATCATCGGCGCCGCCTTCGGCAAGATCGTGGACTCGATCGTGGGCGACTTGATCATGCCCATCGCCGGTAAGGTGGTCGGCGGACTGGATTTTTCCAACTACTACATTCCGCTTGCTGGCCAGGCATCAGGCCTGGCATTGGTCGAAGCCAAAAAGCTCGGAGCGGTGTTCGCCTACGGCAGTTTCATTACTATCTTGGTGAACTTCCTCATTCTGGCGTTCATCATTTTCCTGATGGTCAAGCAGATCAATCGCTTGAAAAAGGCTGAACCTGCTCCCGCACCTGAAGCGCCCCCGGAAGAGGTCGAATTGCTGCGCGAAATTCGTGACAGCCTGAAGCGCGGATAAATCGATTCGAGGGCTCCAAAAGCGCAGCAACTCGCCTCTACCGTGACATCCGCGGTAGAGGTTTTTTCATTCGGAAGATGCTGGAATAAGTTGGCGCGCCATGTGAACGGCAGCCATCAGGCTGGCGGGGTCGGCCTGACCACTGCCGGCAATATCAAACGCTGTGCCGTGGTCAGGGCTGGTACGCACAAAAGGCAGCCCCAGCGTGACATTGACGCCCTGCTCCACGCCCAGATACTTGACGGGAATCAAGCCCTGGTCGTGGTACATGGCCACCACCACGTCGAATTCACCAGCTCGCTTGGGGGTGGCACGCGCTCGCATGAACACGGTGTCTGGCGCGAAGGGCCCCCGCGCATCAATCCCCTCGGCCTGCGCCGCTGCCACGGCTGGCGAGATGACTTCAATTTCCTCCCGACCGAATAGACCTCCCTCCCCCGCGTGCGGGTTGAGGCCAGCCACGCCGATGCGCGGCGCCCTCTGTAGCGCTGCGCCGACAGATTGATGGGTAATGCGCAGCGTCTGCAAAATATTTTCTCTGGTGACTTTTTCCAGGGCGTCACGCAGAGAAAGGTGAATGCTCACGAGCACGGTACGCAACTCCTCATTGGCCAGCATCATGCGCACGGGCACCTCATGAGTGGGCTTGCCGAGGTGCGCAGCTGCTTCGGCTTGCAACAGCTCCGTATGACCCGGGAACCAGGTGTAGGGTTCTCCTGCGGCTGCCAAAGCTTCCTTATGCAAAGGTGCAGTCACCACCGCGGCCACCTCGCCGCGAAGTGCGGCCCGGGCAGCCCAGAACACGCAGTCTCCGGCCATTTTGCCGGCGATTGCGCTCACTTCGCCAAGCGGCACCAGTACCCCAGGCTCCACGACTTGCAACACGGGAACGCAGCCAGGCGGCACATCCCAAGCCTGCTGTGGCGATTCAATCAGAGCCACAGGAAGGCTCGCTCCCTGGCTTGCCTGCACAATCTGAGCCGCGCGGCGCAGCGTGGCGAGGTCGCCCGCGACAAAGCATCCGCGAGTCAACCCATGCGCGTCACGAAACGCTTTGGCGATAATTTCAGGCCCAATGCCCGCGGGGTCTCCCATGGTGATGGCCAAGGGCTTTTGCAAAGGCGGCGCGGTCATCATGCGGGGTTGTCGATATCGATGAATTGGTGGGAAATACCCAACTGCGCCGCGACATGTGCTCCCAATGCCGGGGCGCCATACCTTTCGGTGGCATGGTGGCCACAGGCGAAGAATGAAACTCCGCACTCCCTGGCCAAATGAGCCTGTGGCTCGGATATTTCCCCGGTAATGAATGCTTGGGCCCCAGCAGCGATGGCTGCTTCAAAATAGCTCTGTGCACCGCCCGTGCACCAAGCCACCCTCTCGATGGGCTCGCGCTTTCCTTGGATCGCCACTACCGGACGGCCCAGCGCGTGTTCCAGCTGCCATGAGAGCACATCCGCGTCTGCGAAGGTCTCGCCGTCCAGGCGGCCGCCAATGAAACCCAGGTCTTGCTCCCCGAAGCGTCCCGTCGCTTGCAAACCCAAGACCCTGGCCAATTGAGCGTTGTTGCCCAATACGGGATGGGCATCAAGAGGAAGATGGTAGGCCAGCAGATTGATTTCGTGGGACAAGAGCAGGCGCAGCCGCTCTTTGAGCCATCCGGTGATGACGCCGCTCTGGCCTCGCCAGAACAGACCGTGATGGACCAGGATGGCGTCAGCACCGGCGTCTATGGCGGCTTCGATCAAGGCTCGGCTCGCTGTAACGCCAGACACCAGCTTGCGAATCTGCGCCCGGCCTTCCACCTGCAGGCCGTTAGGCCCGTAGTCCTTGAAGCGCTCAGGCTGCATTTCGGCATTGCAGGCAGCCAGCAATGCCGACCGATCGGTTTGGGAGGTTTCAGGCATAGGGGTCATTGTCGGTGAAAGGCACATTGCCAGCATGCCGGGAGCCTACAATGTCTCGCTCCGCGCATTTGTCCGCACTTACAACGCCCTCCTCAGGCTCTTCATGAAACGTCTCTGGCTTTTGTTTGCCCAGGCAGCCACTGTGCTGCTGGCAGCCTATTTTGTCGTTGGCACGCTCAAGCCTCAATGGCTGGGGCGCGCCGTCTCGAGCACCGTGGGGACGGTCTCGATCCTGGAAGCGCCTGCGCCCACACCGGGAACCATTGCTGAAGGCAGTTTCAGTGCGGCGGTCAAGCGTGCTGCCCCGGCCGTGGTCAGCATCAATACCAGCAAGACTTCGCGGCACCCTAACGCCAGAGACCCCTGGTTTCGCTTTTTCTTCGGCGATCAGGGTGAACAGCAGCAAGCTGGCCTGGGTTCTGGCGTCATCATGAGCCCACAGGGCTACGTGCTCACCAACAACCACGTTGTCGAGGGTGCCGACGAGATTGAAGTGCTTCTGGCCGATGCTCGCCGTGCGGCCGCCAAGGTCATAGGCACCGACCCGGAGTCGGATCTGGCCGTGCTGAAGATCGATCTGGACAAACTGCCAGTGATCGTTCTAGGCGATTCTGACCACCTGCAAGTAGGAGACAGGGTCCTGGCCATTGGAAACCCATTTGGCGTCGGCCAGACGGTCACCAGCGGGATCGTGAGTGCCTTGGGGCGAAATCAACTGGGAATCAATACGTTCGAGAACTTCATCCAGACCGATGCCGCCATCAACCCCGGGAACTCAGGCGGTGCGCTCATTGACGTCAACGGCAACCTGATGGGGGTCAACACCGCCATTTATTCGCGGTCAGGCGGAAGCATGGGTATTGGCTTTGCGATTCCCGTGTCCACTGCCAAGCAGGTGATGGAAAGCATCGTCAAGAATGGTCAGGTCGTGCGTGGCTGGATCGGCATAGAGCCCGGCGAGTTGACCCCTGAGCTGGCGCAGACCTTTGGCGTCAACACGCAGCAAGGCGTCATCGTGACAGGCGTACTCAACGGCGGCCCCGCTGCGCAGGCGGGCATTCGGCCCGGGGATGTGATCACCCAGGTGGGCGGAGAGTCCATACGCACGGTGTCCGAGTTACTGACGCGTATTGCAGCGCTGGCTCCCGGGCAAGCCTCAGCGTTCACGCTGCAAAGGCGTGGAGAGCAGGTTCAGGCCAGCGTGACGCCCACGCAGCGGCCTCGGCCGCGGCAGCAACAGGGGCGCTGAGGGAAGCGGCCCTAGAACGGCTGCCAGAGCTCACTGGAGGCCATCATGGCCGCGCTGAGTAGCCAGGGCGCTCTTGCGCCGGCAAGCAGAACTGGCTTGACCCACGAGTGATTTTCGAATGACGCTGCGGGGTGGGCGCCACTTCACGGGCGGGCGGTGTTTGCCTTGTTGCTGAGACGCCGCTTCATTGGGCGTAAGTGGCAGCGGGGCGTTTTGACGAACACTGCCCGCGGGAAGCCGCAAGAAGATGCCAAGCTGGAGCTTGGCGCTCCCAGGTCAACAGCCAACAGCCAACAGCCAACAGCCAACAGTCAATAGCCAATAGCCAACCGACAGCTGCGGCAACCGCCTCAGCCAAGGACAAGCAAAGTCAGCGCCCTGGCACCCGGGGCGGCCTAACGCAGCATGGACCTGCGTAGGCGGCTGGGAACAGCTGATTAATCCTGCTTCACGACTTCGGCAGATTTCTCATCTGCCTCGTCTTCGGGCTTTTTGGTGTGTTTAATGAAAAGCTGGGCAGCCCATATGCCCACTTCGTAAAGTATGCACATGGGGATCGCCAGTGCGAGCTGGGAAACCACGTCTGGCGGGGTCACTACCGCAGCAACGACAAATGCAAGGACGATGAAATAACCGCGGAACTGCCGCAACTGCGCAATGGTCACTACGCCGATACGAGCCAGAACGACCACTGCAATGGGCACTTCGAACGCCAGCCCGAATGCCAGGAACATGGTCATCACGAAGCTTAGATAGGCCTCAATGTCTGGCGCGGCGGTAATGCTCTGAGGCGCGAACTGCTGGATGAACGCGAAGACTTTCCCAAAGACGAGAAAGTAACAGAAGGACACTCCCGCGAAAAAAAGCAGTGTGCTGGATACGACCAGCGGTAACACCATTTTTTTCTCATGGGAGTAGAGACCAGGCGCAACGAATGCCCACACCTGGTACAACACGACGGGCAAGGCAATCAAAAAAGCCGCCATAAGCAAAATCTTCAGCGGCACCATGAATGGCGATATGACCGAAGTAGCGATCATGGTCGCGCCTGGAGGCAAATGCGCGACCAGCGGCTGGGCCAACAGATCGTAGAGATGTCCAGGACCAGGGTAGATTGCCAGCACCGCAGCAACAATGCCCACCGCGACGAGTGCTTTTATAAGCCGGTCGCGCAACTCCATCAAATGCGTGACGAATGGCTGCTCAGTGCCTGCGAGTTCGTCTTCTGGGTCGGGCTTTGGGTTGGACATCTCGTTCTTTTCCACGACAGGTGGATCTACCGCTTTGCGGCGTCAATGACAAGGGCGATCAAGAAATCTGCCGTCGGCTACAGACGCTATGGAGCGGAGAATCACCCGCCAATATTCATTGCTGGGCTGCCCCGAACTGAAAAACTTCCCCCGGGGGCAGCAGACCGCAAATCGGCACAACATGGGGGTTATTCTTCATTGGCTCTTAGGTCTGTAACGTGCCACGCGCGCTGCACCTGATTGTGCTTGGCGGCGCACGCCGTGGCGCACTTTGTACCACTGGGGCGTGGATCCCCGCTTCAGACGCCACTTCTTGCCTGGGTTCTTGTACGAAGGCGGAGGGGGCTCCCAAGTGTGGCTTGTGCCACTGCTTGCGTCGTCCGTGCTGCCTGCGTTGTCCAGGCCGGTGGTGACACTGGACCATTCCTTCTCAAAATCAGATTGGGTGGAATGAATGCTTTTTTCGACCTCTCGGCCAGCATCCTCCATCGATTCCTTCATTTTCTTGAGTTCGTCCAGGTCCATCGACCGATTGACCTCAGCCTTGACGTCAGCGACGTAACGCTGCGCCTTGCCCAGCAGCGTACCCACGGTACGCGCAACGCGTGGCAATTTCTCCGGTCCGATGACGATCAACGCCACCGCTCCGATGAGCGCCATTTTGGAAATGCCGAGATCTAGCATAAGCGTTTGACTTCAACGTCAATCGCCCGGCCAACAGCGGATTCGCTGCCAGGAGCCGGGTCACTGAGGCTGAAATGAAAGATCAGCTCTTCTCTTTGGCTTGCACGTCAATCGTGGTCTTTTCAGCCGCTGCGTTAGCGACCTGACCTGCTGCAGGCTTGTTGGGGTCAGCATCGGCAGATCCGTCTTTCATGCCGTCCTTGAAGCCCTTGACGGCACCACCTAGATCGGTGCCCATGTTTTTCAGTTTCTTGGTGCCAAAGATCATGACGACGATCAGCAGCACAATCAGCCAGTGCCAGATGGAAAAGGTACCCATTGCAATTCTCCTTGCGAATCAGTTGATTTTAGACGCCGACGAAGGCATTCGGGTTCCCCTGGGGCCTTCATTAGACTTTTAATTGGCCATCTTGGCCTTAAACGCTTACCCGCGCAACCATGGACGCGGACCTCCCATGACGTGAACATGCAGGTGATGCACTTCCTGGCCGCCCTCAGCGCCTGTATTTGTCACAATGCGGAAACCGCCCTCTGGATAAGGACGGCACCCCTGTTCAAGTGCAAGCTTGGGTGCCAGCACCATCAATCGGCCCAACAAAGCCTCATGTTCAGGCCCGACCTGTGCCATCGAGGGAATATGCGTCTTGGGAATGATCATGAAATGAACGGGAGCCCATGGCGCAATGTCATGAAACGCGAACAGCTCATCATCTTCATAGATTTTTCGGGATGGAATCTGTCCAGCGATGATTTTGCAAAAGATGCAATTGGGGTCGTGAGTAGCGTTCATGGTCTGTGAGTGTGTTCTGCGCTCGATCGTACCCCGACGTCACGCAGGTGTTGCTTGAGCCACTGTTTGCCCGTCGTACGACCGAGATCGAAAAGCCGGCGCAGAAACGGGGTGTCCGCGCGAGATTTGGAATTGGCGCCAAATTCCGCCAACGCGGTTCCACCATCGACCCGGTGCAACAACACGTTCTTGTAGCGGTCCGGATCCAGCCGGCCCTCGGCCAGGAGCCGCCGGACGAATTCAATCGCCCTCATTTCTGCCAGCAGCGGGGCGTTGAATGTGATCTCGTTGACCCGCTCCATGATTTCCTGCGATGAAGCGCCCGGTATGTAAGGCGTTTCGACGGGGTTGATTTGAACCAGCACCACGTCGCAGGACTTGGTGTCATAAATCAAGGGGTAGATCGCAGGATTGCCAGAAAACCCGCCATCCCAGTAGTGCTCGCCTTCGATTTGCACCGCCTGAAACAGGCTGGGCAGGCAGGCAGAGGCCATCACGGCGTCTGCAGACACGCGCGCACCGCTGAAAATATCTCCTCGGCCCGTGCGCACATTGGTGGCTGTCACGAATATCTTGATATGGCCGTGCTTGGTGAGCAGATCGAAATCGACTTCCCGCTCCAGCAATTGACGCAGGGGGTTGAGCCCCAGCGGGTTGACCTGAGAAGGCGAAAACCATTGCGTGAACATGCTGGCCATGGCCTGTGCAGCGGGCAAGGGCAGGCCGGCCATGAAGGTTCCCAGCACCCCGACGCCTTCCCAGAACCGCGAGAGAGCCGCACGAGCAGCCTCACGTGCACCCTGATCCCCCACGCCTTCGACTCTAGCCTTGGCGAGCGCGTGAGCCAATACAACCGCGTTCATGGCCCCGGCGCTGGTGCCACTGATGCCTTCAAAGTCGATGCGACCATCCTCCAAAAGCGCATCCAGCACACCCCAGGTGAAAGCGCCATGCGAACCGCCGCCCTGGAGAGCCAGATTGACAGTCTTGCTTTGGCGCCCGGGATGCCCTCCGGCGCCACCTGCGGCAGAGCCTTCGTCAGGCATCGACCGCCTGATTGGCGTTCATGCGCACCATGCCTTTGACGATGCGGTAGAGGAACCACAGGGAAATGATGGCCCAGGCGATGGCGCCTGGCAAATACAACAGAATAAACAAGGGGGCCGTGACGAGATACAGGATACCGGCCCAGATCACCGAGCGGATACGCCAGCTGAAGTGGCTCTCCTGCCAGGTTCCGGCGGCATCACCCTTTTTCACCAGGTCGATGACCAAGGCAATCAGCAGCAGGGCAATACTGACCTGCGCGCCGGGCACGACAGCGGCCACCGCGACGATCAAGTGCAGGATGTAGCTCACCCAGCCCCATGTCTTGAGAGACTGATTACGTTCAGTGTCGATGGCTTGCACGTCGATGATGTCTTTGCTCATGACTTGGATCCTTCTTCGTCAGCGTCACGCGCAACAGCCTTGCGCAAGGCTTTTTCCTCAATGCCGCTCACGCCTTCGCGGCGTGCCAGTTCATTGACTACATCCGCAGGCGAAAAACCATAGTGCGCCAGCGCAATCATGCTGTGAAACCAGAGATCGGCCACTTCATAGACGATTTTCGAGGAATCGCCCCCATGATCGGCATCTTTGGCCGCCATGACGACCTCCGTAGCCTCTTCGCCGATTTTCTTCAGAAATGCATCGGGGCCTTTGGCCAGCAATCGCGCCACATAGCTTGAAGACGCATCGCCCCCTGCCAATGGCTTACGGCTTTCAATGACGGCGGCCAGGCGGGCCAGGGTGTCTTCTGAACTCATACCCTTATTTGTAGATGGTTGCTGGATCTTTCAAGACCGGCTCGACCGAGACCCAGGCGCCCTGTTCAAATTTCTGGAAAAAGCAGCTGTGGCGACCGGTATGGCAGGCTATACCAGGCTCATGACCGAGCTGAGTCACCTTCAAAAGTACGACGTCATTGTCGCAATCCATGCGGATTTCATGCACAGTCTGCACATGGCCTGACTCTTCGCCTTTGGGCCAAAGTTTGCCGCGCGAACGGCTGTAGTACACGGCGCGCCCGGTCTCTGCCGTCTTGGCGAGCGCCTCGCGGTTCATCCACGCAAACATGAGCACGTCACCGGATGATTGCTCTTGCGCAATCACCGGCACCAGGCCTTGGGCATCCCAACGGATTTCATCGAGCCAGTTCATGACACTCCAGCGGCCCTTGGCCAGGTTGACTCAAAAGGATCAGAAACACGCTCTCAGAGAACGCCTTGCGACAGCATGGCATCTGCAATCTTGACGAAACCGGCCACGTTGGCACCTTCAACGTAGTTGACGCTGCCGTCCGAGCGCTCACCGTGGCGCACGCAGTTGCCGTGGATGTCTTTCATGATTTCGTGCAGACGCAGATCCACCTCACTGTGCGACCAGGACAGACGCATGGCGTTCTGACTCATTTCCAGACCTGAAGTAGCCACCCCACCCGCGTTGCTGGCCTTGCCAGGGGCATAGAGCGTACCGGCTTCCAGGAAGTGATCCACCGCATCCAGCGTGCTGGGCATGTTGGCGCCTTCAGCCACACACACCACGCCGTTGGCAATAAGGTGCTTGGCATCTGCTCCGTCCAGTTCGTTCTGCGTGGCGCAGGGAAGCGCAATATCGACCGGCACATGCCACGGGTTCTTGTCTGCTTCGAACTTGATCTTGTGCAGGCTGCAGAAATCGGCCAAGCGCCCACGCTTGACGTTTTTCCATTCCATGAGGTCTTCCAGCATGCCATGGGTGAGACCTGCTTCGTGCACCAGGGTGCCGCCAGAGTCCGAGAGGGTGATGATCTTCGCCCCCAGTTCCATGGCTTTTTCGGCAGCGTACTGCGCCACATTGCCAGAGCCCGAAATACTGACGCTGCGGTTTTCAAAGCCCATTTGCTTGCGACGAAGCATCTCCTGGGCGAAATACACTGTGCCGTAGCCTGTAGCTTCAGGGCGCATCAAACTACCGCCAAAGGCGATGCCCTTGCCAGTGAACACGCTGCTGGCGTCATTGGACAGCTTTTTCATCATGCCGGCCATGAAGCCCACTTCACGCGCGCCTACGCCAATATCGCCCGCAGGCACATCGGTGTCCGGACCGAGATGACGATACAGCTCGGTCATCAAGGCCTGGCAGAAACGCATCACTTCGCCGTCGCTCTTGCCTTTGGGATCAAAGTCGGAGCCGCCCTTGCCACCGCCCATGGGCAGGGTTGTCAAGGCGTTCTTGAAGGTTTGCTCGAAGCCCAGAAACTTCAGAATGGAGAGGTTGACCGACGGGTGAAAACGCATGCCGCCTTTGTAGGGCCCAATGGCCATGCTGTGCTGCACGCGGAAGGCGCGATTGACCTGTGTCTGGCCCTTGTCGTCCACCCAGCTCACGCGAAACTGAATGGCGCGGTCGGGTTCGACCAACCGCTCCAAAATACCGTGCTCACGGTACTTCGGGTTCTTTTCAAGGAATGGCCAGAGACTGACGACAACCTCCTTGACGGCTTGCAGAAACTCGGGTTGGTGCGGATCGCGCTGTGTAACTGTATCCAAAAATTCCTGCATGCTCGCTGTCGTCAAAATGTTTCTCCTATTTTTGATTGTTGGATAAGAATCCGTCCCTGGACTTCACTACGAGCCTGCCAGCATGCGAATGAGCGCGTACCTTCAAGTGCGTACGGTAATGCCCCGTTCGGCCATGCGATGTTTGGCCTGGGCTACCGTGAATTCCCCGTAGTGAAAAATGCTGGCCGCCAGTACAGCGTCGGCGCCGCCGATCTGAACGCCGTCAGCCAAATCGTCAAGTGTACCCACCCCGCCTGAAGCGATGACAGGTACTGTGACCGCATCGGACACAGCGCGGGTCAGTTCGAGATCAAACCCCGACTTGGTGCCGTCACGGTCCATGCTGGTGAGCAGGATTTCTCCTGCGCCGTACTCGGCCATTCGGCACGCCCATTCAACAGCGTCAAGGCCGGTGTTCTTGCGGCCACCATGGCTGTAGACGTCCCAGCCTGGACCCCGCTCGCGCAGGTCGTCACCAAGCCTGCGCTTGGCGTCAATGGCCACCACGATGCATTGGGCGCCGTATTTGGCAGACGCATCGCGGATGACCTGTGGATTGGAGATGGCAGCAGAATTGAAACTTGTCTTGTCCGCTCCAGCATTGAGTAGCCTGCGGACATCGTCCACCGTGCGGACACCCCCTCCGACGGTCAAAGGTATGAAAACCTGCGAAGCCACCGACTCGATGATGTGCAAGATCAGGTCACGCCCGTCGCTCGTAGCGGTGATGTCCAGAAACGTCAATTCGTCTGCGCCCTGCTCGTTGTAGCGGGCGGCAATTTCCACAGGATCGCCAGCGTCTCTGAGTTCGACAAAATTGACGCCTTTGACCACTCGGCCGCCGGTGACGTCCAGGCAAGGGATGATTCGTTTGGCAAGCATGGAGATAGCGATCAGAAGGTGTGAATGAATCCTGCGTGCTCGAAAGGGCCGTCAAAAGCCGCCCGATCAAGGCGCAAAGCGCAGACGTAGCTTGGGCTACGGCGAGCATTTGTAACGCCGAGCGGGTGGTTTTTGGCGGTCAAGGCGGGCATGAGGGATTCGTTCACACCTTCTCTAGCCGTTGAGTTCATCAGCCCGCTCTTGGGCCTCGGCAAAGTCGAGGTCGCCGCTGTAGACCGCTCGGCCGCAGATAACGCCCTGAACGCCTTCACTCTCTACCGCACACAGAGCTTCAATATCAGCCATGTTGGAGAGCCCACCGGAGGCAATGACAGGGATGCTCAGCGCTTGCGCGAGTTTGACGGTGGCGTCGATATTGATGCCGCTCAGCATGCCGTCCCGGCCAATGTCGGTGTAGATGATGCTTTCGACACCCCAGTCTTCGAATTTCTTGGCCAGATCAATCACCTCGTGCCCGGTGAGCTTGCTCCAGCCGTCGGTGGCCACCTTGCCGTCCTTGGCATCCAGGCCGACAATGATGTGACCCGCAAAGGCGGTGCAGGCGTCTTTCAGAAAGCCAGGGTTTTTCACGGCCGCCGTGCCTATGATCACATAGGCCATGCCCGCGTCGACATAGCGCTCGATCGTGTCCAGATCGCGAATGCCGCCGCCCAGTTGCACCGGAATATCTTCGCCCACTTCTTTCAGGATGGACTTGATGGCGCCCATGTTCTGCGGTTTGCCCGCAAAAGCGCCATTGAGATCAACCAGATGCAGGCGGCGCGCTCCGCGCTCCAGCCATTTCGCAGCCATGGCGGCCGGGTCTTCGCTGAAAGTGGTGGCTTGGTCCATATCCCCTTGTTTGAGGCGAACGCAGTGGCCGTCTTTGAGGTCAATGGCGGGAATCAATAGCATGGCAATTAGATGAAGCGTTGCGTGAGCCCAGGCGTGTTGCCCGCGCCCCATGCGCGGGCATCTGCCCAGGTGGCCTTGGATTCAAGGTTCCCAGTGAAGGAAGTTGCGATAAAGGGCTAGCCCTTGAGCGGCACTCTTCTCAGGGTGGAATTGAGTAGCGAAAATATTATCGCGCGCAATGGCGGCTGCAAAGCCCCCACCATAGTCTGCCAGACCGACGCAATGCTGCGCCTGGGACGGGCGGGCATAGTAGCTGTGGACGAAGTAGTACCAACTGTCGTCAGGAACACCGTCCCACACTGCATGGGGTTGCGCCTGTTTGACGCGGTTCCACCCCATTTGCGGAACCTTGAAACGGCTGCCATCCGGTGCGGTGCGCCCGGCCATGTCGAACTTCACCACTTGCCCGGGTATCAGCCCCAAGCCGGGAGTACCTTCCACGGTATGACCCTCTGCACTGTGATCCAGCAGCATCTGCATGCCCACACAAACGCCAAAGAGAGGCTTGGTGTTGGCGGCGTCCAGAACCGCTTCAAGCAAGCCAGAAGCACGAAGTTGCTGCATACAGTCTGCCATAGCCCCCTGGCCGGGAAGGACCACGCGATGTGCTTGCCTGACCACATTCGCATCAGAGGTCACGACCGCCTTGACGCGCGTATCCGCAGTGGCATGCATGACGGCTTGCGCCACAGAGCGCAGGTTGCCCATGCCGTAATCAATCACCGCAACAGTCTTGTTAGCTAAAGCATTCATAATTCAACGCGCTTATACGTAGCGCAGAACGATGATTTTATTCAGTTTTCGGCGGCCGCCATTCGGGATGCGCCATAGCCTTTCCAGCGCGGTGAGTTACCATGATTGGCCTCATCTGGGCGAAATCGCCATTCGGAAAGCCCGCAAGGATTTCGAGGTTTGGATTGCCAATAGCAGGCCCCATCCGGCCTGCCGCTCACCCAAGGTGCATAGGTTCATGCGTTCTGACCACTTCATCTGCAAGCAGGCCGCTTGCGCCACATTGAGCCTGGCCCTTGCAGGCTGCAGCTCATCCAGCGCGCCCAGCCACATTTTCCTTGGCGCTTACTTTCCTTCCTGGTTGCTGTTTGCAATGCTCTGGGGCATGCTGGCAGTAGTCGTACGCGCCATCATGGTTCTCATGGGCGCGGGGCCAACCTGGCCTTGGCCGCTGGCTCTGTGCCTTTCAAGCGGGTTTCTGCTGGCATTGGCTTTGTGGTTTTTCGCTCTGGGAGCACTGCCATGAAAGCTGCTGGCCAACATCGTCCCATCAAGTGGCGGCGCGCTGTCGTGATCGTTCTCGTGGCATCCGCCATAGGGGCGGGCGCCTGGCTGTTGCATCAGAAAGATCAGATGGTTTCTTCCGATGATGCCACCCTGGACGCTGAGGTGGTGCACATCGCCTCAACCGTCGGTGGTCGCATCAGCCGCATTGCGGTGAAAGAAAACACCAGCGTCCGGGCGGGTGAAGAGCTGTTCCAGATTGACCCGGAACCCCTGCAACTGGCCGTCAATCAGGCAGAAGCCGACCTGGCTCTGGCCCGTGCAACGCTGGCGACACAGCAACGCGGTGTCCACACGCAACGCTCAGCCGTGTCTCAAGCAACAGACCAGACGCGCAGAGCGCAAACCAATCTGGCCCTTGCGCAGCGCACTGTAGAGCGGTTGCGCCCCCTGGCGGCCAAGGGCTATGTTCCGCAGCAGCAGTTGGATCAAGCTGAAACGGCAGAGCGCGACGCCCAGACGAGCTTGCGCCAGGCCCAGGAGCAGGCGCGTGCAGCAGGGCATGCCGTGGGAACAGATGACGCAGGTCTGGCGACAGTGCGTGCGCGAGAAGCGGCCTTGGGTCTGGCACGGCATGCGCTCGCCAGTGCGACTGTGCGCGCACCCCATGATGGGCGTGTCGTGGGACTGACCGTGACCAGCGGAGAAATCGTGGTGCCCTCTCAATCCCTTTTCACCCTGGTGGTGTCCAACGAATGGTCCGCCGTGGCAAATATGCGTGAGTCGGATCTCTCCAAAATTTCCGAGGGAGACTGCGCGACGGTGTATTCCATGATCGACCGACGCAAAGCACTTCGAGGCACGGTTCAGGGCATTGGAGCGGGCGTATTGGATGCAGATCGCATTGCCCTGCCCCGAAGTCTTCCTTATGTGCAGAAATCCATGAACTGGGTCCGTGTGGCACAGCGTTTTCCGGTTCGGATCGAATTGAATGAACCGCCCGACTCCCTGATGCGCCTGGGGGCAAGCGCGGTGGTGGAGATCCGCCATGGCAGCGCCTGCCCTTGAATCTGCCCCATTCAATGCGCTGATGCCCGGCGTACGCTCCCTGCCTGCCCTCCTGCGCCCCACGCCGGGGCGCCTTGAGTTCGCTCTGCGCCTGGCTCTGATCTGCACGCTGAGCGTGGCCGTGGCCGAGTGGTTTCACACACCAGAAGTCGCGCTTACTGCCTATGTGGGATTTTTCCTGATCCGCGCCGACCGCGCGACCAGCGTCGTGGTGGGATTGGGCATGCTGGTGCTGGCATCGCTGCTCATCGGCCTGGTCGCTCTGATGGCCAACGGCTTGATTGGCAGGCCTGCTGCCTTGCTGGCCAGCATGACTTTGATCGCGTTTGCCTTGTTTTTCCTGACCTCGGCCAGCAAGTTGGCACCTGTGGGCGGGATCTTGGCCTTGATCACCACCTATGCACTCTCACTCATTGCTGCGCTTCCCATAGGCGAGTTGGCGACGCGCGCCCTGCTCTATGCCTGGCTGATCGTGGCCATACCTGTAGGCGTGTCGACGGCTGTCAACCTGCTGATCGGGCCCGCGCCACGCCGTCTGGCGGAATCGGCATTGGCACGCCGACTGGCAGCCGCAGCAGCCGTGCTTCGCGCTGCCGACGACGAGAGCCGCGATGAGTTGCGACAAATGCGCATGCAAGGCACGGGAGAGATCCAGGCCTGGCTGCGGCTTGCCCGACTTGAGCGCACAAGCCCCGCCGAAACTATCGAGGCGCTGAGCCACGCCAGCGAGTCTGTCACACGCGTGCTGGTCCTCGTGGATTTGTTGGACCATTGCTTGCCCATACGGGACGTACGAACCAGCGTGGCGGACACGCTGGACGGCATGGCCCACATCCTGAAGAGCGGTGCTTACCCCATTGAAGTGGAGTTACCGGCCTTTTCCGCCACTGCGCTGCCTGAGCCGGCCCAGCGCGCACTGCTCGCGCTGCGCCACACGCTCGCCCACTTCACGGATTCGGATGAGCCGGCTGCTACCGACCCGCAGGCGCCCACAGGCTTTTTCGCAGCTGATGCCTTCAGCAACCCCCTGCACACGCGCTTTGCGATCAAAGCGACCGGTGCCGCGATGTTTTGCTATCTTTTTTATCACGCCCTAGGCTGGAATGGCATCCACACAGCCTTCATCACGTGCTTCATCGTGGCGCTGAGTACCACGGGTGAAACTGTCCAGAAGCTGAGTTTGCGCATCGCAGGTTGCCTGATAGGCGCGGCCATCAGCCTGCTGGCGTTGCTCACGGTCCTGCCAGCCATAGAGGGACTGGCGGGTCTGCTTGGTCTGGTCTTCGCGGTCACGTTGGGTGCGAGCTGGGTGGCGGCCGGAAGCTCGCGCATCTCCTACGCGGGCTTTCAGATCGCTTTCGCGTTCTACCTTTGCGTGCTTCAGGGAAATGGACCGTCTTACGACCTGGGGCTTGCTCGTGATCGGGTCATTGGCATCTTGATCGGCAATGCTGTCGTCTATCTCGTCTTCACACGTCTATGGCCTGTCAGCGTGGCCACTCGGGTGGACTCCCTGCTGGCTTTGCTGCTGCGCCGTCTGGCGCGCATAGCTGAAGGACCGGCGACCCGCACGGCCAATGTCGAACTGGCCAAAGTCGAAGCCGGATATTCCGCCGTGGCGGCGGACCTCTCCCTGATGGCTTACGAACCCTCCAGCGTGCGCCCTGCCCCGCAATGGACAGCGCAGCGTGAAAGGACATTGGAGGCGACTTACGCACTCGCAGGACCGCTTGTTCTGCAAGACGGTGAACCCGCACTGAGCCATCTGATGAACTCGCTTGCAAGGCAGGTCGAAACCGCAAGTGCTTCGCCAGAGTTAGCGTTCCAATCAAGAGCTTCATGGCTGCAGCAGCCCTTGTCCGCGGCCATCGATGCCGTACAGAATCAACGCAATGTCAACCCCATCCCCACAAAGGCTCCGTAGCCTCCTGGCCTTTTCTGTCACGCTGGGGATGCTTGGCGGCTGCGCAGCACCCACGGCCCAGCTGGCGCCTCGTCCTCCGGATACGGCCTGGCAACCGAACGCCAGCTCCAAGGATTTCGTTCTGCCGCCAAAGCCAGCTCTGGCAGAGCTCATCCCGACGCCAGGTATCGATACTCTCCATCCGTATTCCCTGGCGGAGTTGATAGATCTTGCGCAACGCAACCACCCTGCCACCCGGATCGCGTGGATTGCAGCGCGAAATGCCGCCACGACGACCGAGATTGCACAGCGAAGCTGGCTGCCGAGGCTATCCGCCACGGTACTGGCAGGCGCACGGCACCGGCAGGGAGAAGCTGGTGGGCAAACTCTGTCTGTCAACAGCGAAAGAAATGGCCACGCGGCCGCAGGCATACTGTCTCTTCAGTGGCTGCTGTTCGACTTTGGCGAGCGCGAAGCCCTGGCCGAAGGAGCCGGGCAAGAAGCCATCGCCGCCCACATTGGGTTCACCGCAGCCCATCAGCAAATCATCGAAGCCGTTAGCCTGGCCTACTACGCCCATGGGGCGGCGCGAACTCGCGTCGGCGTGGCGCAGGGCGCCTTGGCCAACAGCCGTCAGGTTCTCGAAGCGGCCCAGGCACGCTTCAAACAAGGTATTGGCACCGTACTTGAAGTGGCTCATGCCCAGCAAGCGGTGGCTCAAGCGGAACTTGCCAGGGTACAAGCCCATGGCAGAGAGCGCGACACCTACCACTCCCTGATTGCCGCCATGGGCATATCTCCGCTGACACCCCTGAAACTGGCAGATGCTCCGGAACCTCGCCTCGGCATTGCGGACAAGGAACCCATCGAGCGCCTTGTGGCAGCCGCCCTTGCACGCCGTCCGGACATCCAGGCTGCGTATGCGACGCTTCAAACCAGCCGTGCAGGCGCCAAAGCAACGGACGCGGCGCGAATGCCCAAAGTATTCCTGGCAGCCTCCGCCTCACGAAGCAGCGGAACCAATGTGACGACTTTTCCTGGCTTTGGGCAAGATGGCCCGACGCTCAATCTCTCCGGGAGCGGCTCTGGGGTTGGCGCCTTCATCGGGGTCACCATTCCGCTATGGGACGGCGAAACCCGTGCATCCATGCAGTTACAGGCCTATCAGCGCGTAGAGGCCGCCCAGGCACGTCTCGACCGAGTACGCCAACAGGCTGTGCAGCAAATTGTGGTCGCTCAGGATGCGCTTTTTACTGCGCTAGCGTCTGTAGAAGCCGCGACGCAATTGCGTATGGCCTCCAGGGTGACCCAGGAGGCGGCATCGGACGCCTACCGCCATGGAATAGGAACCGTGACAGCCGTCACCTTGGCCGAGACACAACTGCTCGAGGCTGGACAGCTTCTGGCTGACGCACGTGCCGCCGCTCAATCCGCTGCCGTCACGCTGGCGCTGGCAACGGGGGCGCTGGGCTCCGCGCCCAGACCTTGAACAGGCGCTTAAAGCACGCCCTTGGTTGAGGGAATCTGCCCTTCGGCACGGGGGTCTGGCGTCAGTGCCATGCGAAGTGCACGGCCGAAAGCCTTGAAGACCGTTTCGGCCTGGTGGTGGGCGTTGACACCCTTGAGGTTGTCAATGTGCAGCGTCACGAATGCGTGATTGACGAAGCCCTGGAAGAACTCGTGGAATAACTGGGTGTCGAAGCTGCCAATCATGCCGCTGGTGAATTTCACGTCCGATATCAATCCTGGACGTCCCGAAAAGTCGATCACCACTCTGGACAGCGCCTCATCGAGGGGCACGTAGCTATGTCCGTAGCGGGTGATGCCTTTTTTGTCGCCCACAGCCTCCTTAACGGCCTGACCGATGGCAATGCCAACGTCTTCCACTGAGTGGTGGCCGTCGATGTGCAGATCGCCGTCGCACTGAACATCCAGATCGATCATGCCGTGGCGCGCAATCTGATCGAGCATGTGGTCAAAAAAGCCAATGCCCGTGGCCAGGCGCGACTGGCCTTTGCCGTCCAGATTGAGGCTGACCTTGATTTTGGTCTCGGCGGTGTTGCGGGTGACTTCTGCGGTACGTGGATTATTCATAGGGAGGCTTGCAGCGCGGCCAGCATCTGCTTATTTTCACTCTGAGTGCCTACGGTCAGACGCAGGCAATTGGCCAGTAAAGCATGCATTGTAGAAACGTTCTTCACCAAGACCTTCCGCGCCTTCATGCCCTGGAAGGTTTTCGCCGCGTCTGGCAGGCGCACCAGCAGCATATTCGCTTCGCTGGGATAAGCATGTACGCCAGGCAGAGCGTTCAGAGCCGAGACGAGCCTTTCACGCTCAGCGCGTATATCTACAGCTTGCTCGGCAAACACCTCCTGGTGCTCCAAGGCAAACAAGGCGCATTCTGCGTTCAGCACACTCACGTTATACGGTGGGCGCAATTTATCGAGCTGATGAACGATGGCAGCGGGGCCCATGAGATATCCTAGACGCACACCCGCCAGGCCGAACTTGCTGAGCGTGCGCATGATCAGGACGTGCTTGTGCCGATCAGGCTCCTTCTGCACCGATTCCATCCAGCTGCGGGCAGCAAAGGGTTGGTAGGCTTCATCCATGACCACCAGCCCCCCTTGCGCGCCCTGGGCATCTATCAGACGATCAATCACGCCGGGATTCCAGAGCGTCCCAGTAGGGTTGTTGGGGTAAGCCAGATAGAGCACTGCAGGGCGATGCTCAGCAATGGCCTCCAGCATGGCCGATTCATCCAGTTCGAATGCGTCGGTGAGCGGGACGCCGTGAAAGGCCAGCCCCTGAAACTGCGCACTCATACCGTACATCACGAAGCCCGGTACAGGGGCCAGGATCACCTCCGGATCTTGCGCCGAGCCTGGCCTTACGAAGGCCATAGCCAGCAAGCTGATGAGTTCATCCGAGCCATTGCCCAGCATCAAAGACCAGTCTGAAGGCAGCGCAGCATACTGGGCCAGGGCCAGTTTCAGCTCCTCAACGCGCGCGCCGGGGTAACGATTGATGGCGACCTCGCCCAGACGGCGGCCCAGCTCAGCTCGAAGCGCAGATGGCAGGCGGTGCGAGTTTTCCATCGCGTCCAGCTTCAGCATGCCCGCAGAATCCTGAACTGCATAGGCGTGCATGCCCTGTACATCCTGGCGGATGCGAGAAAGTGGGTCTGACAAGTGAGTTTCCGAATTCATGAAGCGTTTGGCGAAAGGGCCATGGAACGTGGCCACCGATGCTACAAGAACTCGGATGTCGAACTTGAACCCGGATCTGACGGCACCAAGGGCAGGTCGTCAACGCGCTGTCCTTGCCGGGTCTTTACCTTTGCGAACGACGGCGCCACCCAAAAAACCCGGCCATGATCAGCCCCAAAGCAGCCAGCCCCGCAGGCGCCAGCGTCGGAACCGCTTCGACTGACTTGGCAGCATTCGGCTCGTAGCCCACCTGGAAGCCGACACCGTCATTGCCGCCTGTGTCTGTGACGAAAGTCATCTTGATTTCCGAGTAGTACCCCTGGAATTGCAACACCCCGCACCCACGCCCGCTCGGGACATTCGGATCGGCTACCGTGCTTCTGCTGCAACCTTCTCGCGGAAAGGTAGCAGGTACTGGCCCGCGATCAAGCCGCTTGGTGCCAGCAACAAACTGCGCAGAAGTATTTGTAACGGCCGAAATGCTGGCAGGACCGCCCACAAAATTCGTGGTTTGTGAAAAGTCCACATGCGAGTTGTCAAGACTGTAGATCAGCACCTGGGGGTTGAACACCGGGTGGGCGAATCGCAAAGTTACAAGGCTTGCAACAGGCCGGGCTGCAATGACGTACTGCATGTTGCCCATCGCCGATGCAGGCCATATCCCGGCACCGTTCGGGTACACCGTGTTGCCGCCCAAGACGTCTGTAGCGTTGTTATCCCAGATGTCGTAGCTGTTGTAGGGAGGATTGACACTGGGCGTGCTCGTGACAGCTGACCCCGAACTTGTCAGCGTTACGGGAATGCTGCCCAAGGTCCCCGTCAAACTCGTGCCTGACGTCCCCACCGGGCTGACCTGAAGCCATACGGGTGCGGCCTGCAGATTGGAGCCAAAGAGGGCTGCTGCCAGCAGGACCACAGCACCACCGACACGCGAAGCAAAGAACATGACAACACCTCGATAGGGGAAATGCGAAACAAAAGTCTCACTTACAAGTTATTGCATTCTTTGCTTTTTCTTTGAAAACCGCCGGTATCGCACTCCTCATACATGACGAGATCGAGACTTTTTTCACATATTGAGTGAATGGTTTTCACGGCCAGAGGCCAGCCACAGAAACTCGGGGCGCTCCAAAACCTGCAACACATCATTCCGGGAAAATGATAGCGGCCGGCCTCCTCTGCTTGGAGTCGATCACACGCTATTGCGAGGCATCTTCCTGTGCACGCGCCTCAGAAGGCGTCATTCCGTAGCGCTGCTTGAAGCTGCGATTGAAGTAGGACAAATCGCCAAAACCGGCGTCGAAAGCAAGCGTCTGGATAGAGCAAGCACGCAGCCTAGAGTCTGTCAGTTGGCGGTGTATCAGTGCCAGACGTTGATCCATCACCAACGAGCTGAAAGCAAGTCCCTCACGGGCCAACAACATATGAAGATAACGCGGCGTTATGCCCAGGCGTTGCGCTACGCCCCCTACGGAAAGCGACGCATCTGTGAAGTGCGTTGCTATGTCGCGTTTGACAGCCAACAGGCGAGCCGCGCGGACTCCACGACCCTGTGCCATGTGGGCAACGTCCGCCGTCGCGCCTGCGGCCAAGGCCGCGAGATCATGCAGATGCAATGTGGCGGCACGGCGCAACTCGGGCGTGGCAAGATCACCATGGTCGCGCAACAGGTATGCGTAGCGCATCAGCATACCCACTGCCGAGTGTCCACGCAGCGGACGGTGCATGGCGGCATCTGCATCGACCCGCATGGAGGTCAGGCGTGCGCGGCTCAATGAAATCAGGCATAAATGCGTATTTGTGTTCGTGACGACTGACCGCAGATCGTCAGAACCCGCAAAAACCATATCGCCGCCGGCCATGCTCCAATCACAGTCGCGGGTTTTCATGGAGCCCTGCCCCCGGTACATGCCTAATAACAGGACGCTCTCGTCGGAGCCTGAGGAAACTGGATGGGTACAGCGCGATGGAGATGTCTCTCCAATCATGATAGATATATCGTCAAATTGGCTTACCGTGGTCTCCATCGCCAGCGGATGACCGTCCAGCGGCTCAATATGAATTCCTCCGAGAAAGTGCTCGAACTGTTCCTGAAACACCTTCAGGCGACGGGGGTCATGAATGGGCGGGCATCGCAACCAATTGGTTGCAGATTCGTTGCGGATACCAGCGCCGTCCATATTTGCCCTTTTTGCTGATCTTGCATCCAGGAGATCATCGGCATACAAACCGAAAGCCTCGACGATTCAAAATCTGCACAAATAATTTCGAACAAGTTCACTTGGGTCCATGTCGACTTCTCCTAGGCCCAAGGAGAAAAGTGCCCTTTCGCCTATTGTGCATTTTCAGGGGAGGCCTTGGGAAGCTTCGTGAGCAGTCACAACGCCAGTTCTTGTCTTTATTGACACCCTTGCACCTGCGCCTAACTCTCGTATTAATGATGAAGTACTCACTCCTTACGCTCGCCAGTTTGCTCCTGCCCTGGTCACTCGCTCAGGCTCAAACCTCCGCTCAGGCGTATCAGGCCATCGACGGGCCTGTCAACGCCGACGTGATCAGATGGCTTGACTTCTCAGGCATGACAGGCGCGGGGCCAAGCTACTCGCAGGACTTTCTGTTTGACGTGCCGTCACCCAGCGGCGTAAGAACTCAACTGGCGCTTACCCTTGAACGCGGCTACATGTTGACCACTTACCACGGCACTTTGAGTGCTCAGCCGTTGCCTGCGTATGTGGGGGTCCAACCGAACCGTGGATCAGCGTTTGGACTGACTGCGCGCTACCGCCCCGATACCGCTGCCCGTGAGCCCGCACTGCGCAGCCGGGGAGGCATCATGCGGCTGAATCTGAATCAATTGGTCCTTACCAATCCAGCCGGTCATGAACTGCAGTTCCAGATAGTCGCAGTGGATGCAGAGGAGACCACCCCCTTGAACAGTGCTCAAACCGAGGGAATCCGTTTCACCACGGACGGCGGCGGCTGGATCGACCCCGTTCAGCTTTCACCCCTTGCAGGTCAACTGCCCGCGACAGTGCTGGCAACCTACCCCGATCCCAAAAGTGTGTTGCTGCAAAGCCGCCTGCCCTTGCTGCCGGAAAACTACGCCGCCTCAGCCTGGATGCACACTACGACCAATCCAAGCAACATCGTCGCCATTCTGGGTACGGAGCCGGGTCTTGGTGACCAGTCAGAAGCACAGGCGGTCGCATTTGGTGTGATTCCCCTTATCCCAGAGGCGCGCGTCACCTGCACGCCTGCCACGCTGGTCGATACCGCTGGCCAAAGCGCCACCTGCACCGTTGACGTCGTCAACCCTCCGCGCTCAGCCTATGCCATTGCCCTGAGCGTCGCGGGCAATAGCGCCCGATTCAGCAGCGACTGCGCGAGCGTGAGCTTTACAGCCCTTCAAACGCAGGCCACCTGCACGGTGACCGCCACCCCCAACAGCACACCTGGCGATGGCGATGCCCCCGTCATCGTCTCCGTAAGTTCCGATCCCGAGGAACCATCATGGCTGGTGACGGGCTCGGCGCAGACCATCACTGTACGTGACAGCAGTGCCTCAGGCTCTGGTGTCACTGCCGTGCCGACGCTTGGCGAGTGGATGTTGACGGTGTTGGGCCTGGGGTTAGGCGCCCTGGGACTGCGCCGCATCCGGCGCCGCGGATAGCAAGCTCTCCAAGTTTTTTCGCAGAAGAACACCGCGCCGTCAGCGACGGCGTTGCATTCTGGCCTTCTGTTCAGGAAGACAACCGCATCTCCGCCGCACCTGCGTGGGCCTGCAGGCCCTCACCCAGGGCCAATACGCGAGCGATTTGACCAAGCTTCTGAGCACCCACCTTGCTGACCTCAATCAGGCTGCTGCGCTTTTGAAAGTCGTATACCGACAGCGGGGAGGAGAACCGAGCGGTACCACTGGTAGGCAACACGTGATTAGGGCCCGCGCAGTAGTCGCCCAGAGACTCGCTGGTGTAGGCCCCCAGGAAAATGGCGCCAGCATGCTTGAGCAGTGGCTCCCAGCGATGTGGATCCTCGCTGCTGACTTCCAAGTGCTCAGGCGCGATGCGGTTGCTGATTTCACATGCCTCTTCCATGCTGCGCGTATGGATCAAGGCGCCACGCCCGGTGAGGCTCTTGGCAATGATTTCGGCACGAGGCATGGTGGGAAGCAAACGGTCTATCTCGCGCTGTACAGCGTCAATATAGGCCGCGTCAGGGCTGAGCAGAATGCTCTGAGCCAGTTCGTCGTGTTCTGCCTGGCTGAACAGATCCATAGCCACCCAATCAGGGCGGGTGCTGCCATCAGCCAACACCAGAATTTCGCTCGGGCCCGCGATCATGTCGATGCCCACCGTTCCAAAGACGTGTTTTTTGGCGCTGGCGACGTAGGCGTTTCCGGGGCCGGTGATCTTGTCTACTTTGGGCACCGTCGCTGTGCCATACGCCAGTGCCGCTATAGCTTGCGCGCCTCCGATGGTGAAAGCACGACTGACCCCAGCGACGTAGGCCGCAGCCAGGACCAGCGGGTTTTTCTCTCCTCGCGGGGTGGGCACGACCATCACAATCTCGCCCACACCGGCCACATGCGCAGGAATGGCGTTCATCAGCAGGCTGCTGGGGTAGGCCGCCTTGCCCCCCGGCACATAGATGCCTACCCGGTCCAGGGGGGTGATTTTCTGCCCTAGCAGGGTTCCGTCTTCATCACGGTAAGTGGCTGTTTCGCCACCCTGGCTTTTCTGCCATTCGTGATAACGCCGGATGCGGGCGGCAGCAAGCTCCAGGGCCTCCCGCTGGATAGAGGGCAAACTCTCAAACGCCGCCTTCAGTTCATCGGGCTTGAGCTCAAGTCCAGCCATGCTGGTCTCTGCCAGATGGTCAAACCTTGCCGTGTACTCCAGAACTGCCGCGTCGCCGCGTGTGCGAACGTCAGCCAGGATGTCCCTCACCCGATCTTCGATGGCGGCATCCTGCTCGGCACTCCAATGCAGGCGAGCAGCAAATTGCTGCTCGAAATCGGCGCTGGAGGTGGACAAACGAGCAGGGACAGCGATGAAGGTCATGGTTTGGAAGTTCCTCTGATCTCCGTCAGGCAGGGACGGTGGCTGAGCCAACGGCCGCAGCAAAAGAATCGATGATGCGGCGAATGGGGGCAGTCTTGAGCTTGAGCGCCGCCTGGTTCACCACCAGGCGGGAGCTGATATTCATGATGTGCTCGACCTCGACCAGATTGTTGGCCTTGAGCGTTTTGCCAGTACTTACCAGGTCGACGATGGCGTCAGCCATGCCGGTCAATGGAGCCAGCTCCATGCTGCCATAGAGCTTGATCAGGTCAACGTGAACGCCCTTGTCAGCAAAAAAATTACGGGCAATGGCGGTGTATTTGGTCGCCACGGTGATGCGGCTGCCTTGACGCACCGCCCGCAGGTAATCAAAACCGGCCGGCGCGGCCACGGCCATATGGCATTGCGCGATTCGCAGATCCAGAGGCTGGTAGAGGCCTGCACCGCCGTGCTCTATCAGCACGTCCTTGCCAGTCACACCGATGTCGGCGCCGCCATATTCCACATAGGTAGGCACGTCGGTGGCGCGAACCAGCACCACGCGAACACCGTCCTGATTGGTCGGCAGAATGAGTTTTCTGGATTTTTCAGGATCTTCGAGCACTTCGATCCCGGCCGCAGCCAGAAGAGGCAGCGTTTCATCAAAGATCCTGCCCTTGGAGAGTGCGAGGGTAATCATGATTGGACTCTCTGAATATCCGCCCCGATCAAACGCAGCTTTTCTTCCATCTGGTCGTAGCCGCGGTCGAGGTGATAGATGCGGTCGATCATGGTTTCGCCTTCGGCTACCAAACCCGCAATGACCAGACTGGCAGAAGCGCGCAGATCCGTTGCCATGACGCTGGCTCCGGACAGGTTCTGCACGCCATCAATCATGGCGGACCTGCCGTCCACGTGAATAGCTGCGCCCAGCCGCGTCAGTTCATTGACGTGCATGAAGCGGTTTTCAAAGATGGTTTCACTGACCATGCTGGATCCGGCAGCCACGCAATTGAGTGTCATGAACTGCGCCTGCATGTCCGTTGGAAAGCCTGGATATTCGCTGGTGCGAAAGCTCTGCGCTTTCAGCGCTCTGCCACCCAGGCTGCGGATGGTGATGGCGTGGGCTTTGGCTCCGCCCTCACAGTCGGGGCCTCCCAAGGCCTCTATCTCGGCACCCGCGTCACGGAGCTTTTCGATCACGGCATCCAGATGATGGGCGCAAGCGTTGCGCAAAGTGGCTTCGCCTCCGGTGGCTGCTACGGCACACAGGAAAGTGCCGGCCTCTATGCGGTCGGCCACCACCTCATGCGTGCAGCCATGCAGCCTCTCAACCCCGACGATTCGGATGCGGCTGGTGCCGTGCCCCTCAATGCGCGCGCCCATCTTGATGAGCATTTCCGCGAGATCGGTGATCTCTGGCTCTTGAGCGGCATTTTCCAGCACGGTTTCACCCTCGGCGAGGGTGGCGGCCATGAGGAAGTTCTCCGTGCCCGTCACGGTGACCATATCGGTGGTGATACGGGCGCCCTTCAGGCGGGTGCGGCCTTCTGGCAAGCGCGCCAGCATGTAGCCATGTTCCACGTCGATTTCAGCGCCCATGGCCTGAAGGCCTTTGATGTGCTGGTCTACGGGCCTCGAGCCAATGGCACAGCCACCCGGCAAGGAAACCTTGGCCTGTCCAAATCGCGCCAGCAACGGACCCAAGGCCAGCACCGAAGCTCGCATGGTCTTGACCAATTCGTAGGGGGCCTCAGGATTGATGGTCCCGCCTGCATTGAAGGTCATGCCGCCCCGCTCGCCATGCGTATCGGTCACGCAACCCATATTGTCGAGAAGCTTACGCATGGTGCGCACGTCCTGAAGGCGCGGCACATTGGTCAGCACGACAGGTTCTTCGGTCAGCAACGCAGCGCACATTTCAGGCAATGCGGCATTCTTGGCGCCGGAGATGACGACCTCGCCCCGAAGTGGCCGGCCTCCGCGGATCAGCAATTTGTCCATGTCATGCAGGATTTTTTTGATATTCGGTCGGTGTAAGCGTTTTCATCGACAGGGCATGGACTTCATCGGTCTTCATGCGATCGCCAAGGGCAGCATACACACGCTGATGGCGTGCGATCGGGCGCAGGCCTTCAAAGGCAGGCGAGACAATGGTCGCGAACCAATGGCGCCCGTCGCCTTCAACGCTGAGGTGCTCGCACGGCAGGCCGGCGGCAATGATGGATTGGAGTTCTTGCGCAGTCATGGTCTTGGTTGAATGGCGTCGAGGCGGAGAAATATCCCTCCTTGTCACGCATCGGAGCTCGAGTTTCGAGACTCCAGCGCGTCTTCAGCCTCTTAATTTGTATCCGATTTTCAGGAGATGGAGCGTCAAAAGCGCAACGCCCAGGCAGCTTGCCCCAGAGACCGCCAGGCTCAGCCAGGGCGAAACGTCGCTCACACCAAAGAAACCGTACCTAAATCCATCAATCATGTAGAAAAACGGATTGAAATGGCTGAGTTTCTGCCAAACCCCCGGCAGAGAATGAATGGAATAGAAGACACCCGCCAGAAAGGTCATGGGCATGATCACAAAGTTCTGAAAGACCGCCATCTGGTCGAACTTGTCCGCCCACAGTCCCGCCAGCAAACCCAGCACGCCCATCAGCGAAGTACCCAGGAACGCGAATACGAAAATCCAGACAGGGGCTGCCGCTTGTGCCGGCGCATAGAACAGCGTGATGAGATAAACCCCCGCGCCCACCAGCAAGCCGCGCAAAATGGCAGCTCCAACGTAGGCGATGAACCAGTGCCAGGGCCCCAATGGGGTCAGCAGCACGAACACGAGATTACCCATGATCTTGCTTTGCACCAAGCTGGAGGCGCTGTTGGCAAATGCGTTTTGCAGCATGCTCATCATCACCAGGCCGGGCACCAGAAATGCCACGTAGCTCACACCGGGGTAGACCTGCACGCGATCGCTCATCACATGTCCGAAAATGAGCAGGTAGAGAACGGCCGTGAGTACGGGGGCGGCAATGGTCTGGAAGGCGACGCGCCAAAACCGCAGCACTTCCTTTTTCAGCAGCATCTTCCAGCCATCATTGGGCGCTGGCACGGCCTGAAGATGAGGTGAAACCTTGAGGGTCGTGGGCAGGGTGACGTCTGGATGGGTCATACAGTGGCCACCTCTGCCAGTCCGGCTTCCGTGACACCCGCTTCCGGGGCGCCGCTCATCAATTCGATGAAGACGTCTTCGAGATCCGCCTTGCGAATTTCAACATCTTCCGCCGCTACCCCAGCCTCACGCAACGCTGCAAGATGGCGTTCTATGGCAACCGGACCATCGGCCGGCATTTCCACAATGCGGCCGGTGACTCTTGCCAGGCGTGCCAAGTGATCCGGAAGGGGGCTGTCCGTCTTGAAGTGCAGTACGTTGGACGTCGCGTTGCTGAGCAAGGTGCTGGTTTTTTCCAGCGCAATCACCCGCCCTCTCTTGAGCATGGCAAGACGCGAGCACAGCGCTTCGGCCTCTTCGAGATAGTGCGTGGTCAAAAGCACCGTGTGACCACGTCGGTTAAGTTCGGCGACGAACTGCCACAGTGTCTGGCGCAACTCGACATCGACACCCGCCGTCGGTTCGTCGAGCACGATGACTGGCGGCTTGTGCACCAGGGCCTGCGCCACCAACACACGGCGCTTCATGCCGCCCGAAAGCTGCCGCATGTTGGCACCAGCCTTGTCGGTCAGGCCCAGTCCGTGAAGGAGTTCATCAATCCAGGCGCCATTGCGATGGAGACCGAAATAGCCGGACTGGAAAACCAGCGCTTCGCGCACGGTAAAAAATGGATCGAACACCAATTCCTGGGGAACGATGCCTAAATGACGGCGGGCCTGGACAAAATCCTGCCTGACATCAAAACCATGGACTTTGATGCTTCCGCTGGTCGCTCCAGCCAAGCCGGCCAGAATGGAGATCAAAGTCGTCTTGCCCGCCCCATTCGGGCCGAGCAGGCCGAAAAATTCGCCCTCTTCGATGTCGAAGCTGACGTTGTCGAGCGCTTTGAGGGGGGATGAGCCGGGTTTACCGGAGGCCTGGTAGACCTTCGATACCGATTGAATGGAAATGGCGGACATAGGCTGAACCCCCAATTCTACGTGTTTGGGGTTCAGAGCGTAGCCCGCACCTCATTACCCCGAGCCGTCCACCCGCTGGTGAGCCGGGCCATGGCCGAGGAATGAGAGACGGGGAATGCCGCCCACTACAACCCGACATCTCCACGAAGTGCGGGCGTGGCATTCAGCCCGGCTGTCCTGACGATCTGCTTGAGCAGGGGGTTATCGTTCACCAAAATCACACCTTCATAGGGGTTTGCAGCGCCCGAGCTTCCGATGGGCAATGAACTACCGTACATCAGCGGCACGTGCGAGTGGGCACCGCCATTGTTGTTCACGAATCCGAGCGACCCCGTATTGAGCAGGAGAAAGCCGGTTCCCCTGTATTCCCCATCCAGATAATGCTTGTAGTAGTCCCCCACGGTGACAATCGGCATGATCTCAATCCGTTTGCCTGGTGCATCCACTCGGCCTATCACCACGATCAGACCGGGGCCATCCACTGCCTCGCGAGGCCCCACCACGCGCAGTTCCCCCTCCCCTTTTTGCGATGTCGTGTAGTTGCCCCCCTCGACATTGCGCACAATCGATCCACCCACCGAGTAGCTCGCCCGGCTGTCCGAGGAGGCGATCAGGTTGAAAGTGTTGGGCTTGAGCGGTCCGTCCACATCTGAGCGATTCGCATAGGCATCACCGCGAAGGTGCAAGTCCAGAATCAGGCGCTTGGTATGTTTTCCAGTGGCGTTGGGTCCACCTGTCTCCTCCTCCACATATTCGATCTGTCCACGCCAGGATGTCAATGGACGCACGTTGCTCGTTCGCTTGCGCGCCGTGACCACCACGTCGCCATGGGAGCCCGGAGGATCGTTGGCCCCAGTGGGCAACACCAGCTCGATTCGATCCTCGCTCCAACGCGAGATCGGCAAGTCAATTCCCCCTACCTGGACAGTCCCCGCCTCCGACCCAAAGCTACCGTGGATGACAAGCTTGTCTTTCCAATCCATCTCCAGCATGGTGATAACCGGATTGGTCAGATCGAAGCCACCCAAGCCATAACGCTTTATGGGCGCGGGGCTCGAACCAGGTTCCCCGCTCGCGGGGTTCACCAATAAACCCTGAGCGCCGAGATAAGCCCAGACGTGTTCGAAGTCAAAGGCTCTATTGGCCGGGCTTCTCGGGTCATGCGTGTTGGCGCCAGTCATCCGATCTATGAGGGTGTTCACTGTCCGGTAGCCGGCTGCCGTCGCGTTACCCTGCCACGCCATGATTTCCGCAGCGCCCACATTGCTCAATGCTGCGCGGAAAACAGCAGCCTGAGGCAGCCCCCCCTCGCAAAGCATGAGGATGACCAGCGAGTTCGGAGCCAGGCGAATATATTTCGAGATGAAGAAGCTTGTGACCGCGTACTTGGGACGATGTTTGCCCTCGACGATCTCTGCCCAGTAGCTGCGGTCGCGGTGGTAGATGAGTCGGCGGTTGTCCAGGTCGTCCTTGTAGGCCTCATCCAGATCTCCACTGATGAACGTATCAGTGGTGATCGAGTAGTCCTGGTAGGCGTCGCGCCCGCTTTCCGTGCCGAAAACGGCTCCATGCGTGTTGAGATAAAGAAGTCCAGGCTGGCCTATATTCTTGAGCGCGTCCACTGTGAGCGCATGCTGGGCTGGCACAGTCCAACCACGCTTCTCAAGTGCCGCCTTGGCCTGGGCCAGAGCCGCATCACCCTCGGGCGAAAAGGACGCCGGATCCTTCATCATCTTGAGCAGCACGGTCTGATCGCTACCTGGCACCTGCATGGAAGCGCCAGCCTTTGGAACCAGCTTGGCGATGTCGGCGCTGTGCGGCTCTGAGGCAGAGGCCGCCTTGGCCGTTGCGCCTGTGTTTCGCCAGTTGTCCGTAAACAGAAAGTAGCGTCCGTCCGTAAAGCGTGCCCACAGGCTCCCCGCACCAATACCTACTTCATCAAACTGAGGCTGCTGACGCACCCATTCTTTCAAGGCTTCGAAAGGCGCCGGGGAATTCGCAGCCATGATTTGCTCATATTTCTCTGCGATGCGGTAGGTCGCTTCCGAGCGCTCATCCACGGTGAAGCCGCCGCTACCGCCGCCTCCGCTACCGCCTCCTCCTCCCTGAGTGTCGTCATCGCCTCCGCAGGCTGCGAGGGTAGCCCCCAATCCCATGGTCAAAGCCCGCCCCAGCAATTGGCGTCTCGTGGTGTCTGATGGTTTCATGATCGCGTCCGTTTCCAAGTTGTTGGATTCAAGAACGCGAAAGTTATCTATTCACGACGCTTCGCGCACCACCCCACCGGGGTAGGAAGACGATCGAATAGGAACTTCTGGCTGCCCTGCCTAGCCCCGGCGGGGACAGTTATCAAACGAGCGTGCAGATCAAACTGCCGGTTTTCAGTACCAGCGTACCGTTATGCGTTGAGAAATTGATCTCGTTGAGGTCCCGGCCATGGTTGACGGGGATCTTGACCGATGGCCCCGCGCGATCGTCGTCTAGCGGAGTAAGCAACTGGTAGCCCATGTCTGCGCCGCCAAACAGAATGTAGCCTGGCAAAGCTGCGAGAGTGCTCACTGAAAACTGCATGTTCTCCGTCAAGCTCCATGAGACCGATTCCCGCGACTCATTGGTGGGAGACCATTTAGATTGCACCCTGGCTTGCCAGGCCGCGGAAATGTTTGGCAACGGCGCCAGTTGCTGAGCAATCGGCAAGGTGACATATCCGAGCCTGGCTCCTGGAGCCACCCGCTGCATCAGGTAACGGTAACGATAGGCCTTACCTGACTCATCGGTTCCCGATGCTTCAGAAAAGCGAAAACTCGGCAGTGAACCGTTGTCACTCCACCACCAACCATCGCTGCGGTACTGAAACCGGGGTGCACCCTTGAAGAGAGGCTCCCATTCCTGTCCATTCCATTGGTTCAGCGTCAGGCCACCGTCCTTGTCCAGATCGACCTGCATAGGCGCTTTGTAGTTGCCATATATGCCTGCAGCATCTGTCACGTTGGCAGGGGTCGCCAGAGCAGGGACCGCATTGACGACCATTGGGGGAAGCGCCGCGAGGGTGCCCTCCTCTTGCAATGCACGCAGCAAGATGCCCTCCGCAATCGCAAGCGCCTTCGCACCGTATGCGGAATTTCCCGTGAGAAGCAAGCCCATCTGGGCTTCTGGCAACACGAAGAACTCCGTGGAGAAAAACGCCGTTCCTCCGTTTTTCTCCCAGGCATGAATATTCGCTTGTGCCAGCCCGGGTTGCTGCACGCTGTCCCACCCCAGGCCCCAACGCCATTCCGGTGATGGATTGATCTTCAGATTTTTCGTCTGATCCTCTGCCATCGCAGCCACCCCAGATGCAGAGACGATTCGATTTCCCTCGAAAACTCCGCCACCAAGAAACATCTGCGCGAGGTTCATCATGTCAGCAGGCGTGGAGCTTAGCCCGCCTGTTGCAAACGCATTGACGAACTCAAGAGGGTATTGCTTGCCCTGGTAGCGCGGGTAGGCCAACTCTCCCGGCGGCTTAGCAGTGCGCAGGAAGCCGGAGTCGGTCATTTTCAAGGGCTTGAGGATGTGCTCCTCGACGAAATCGGCATACGCCTGACCTGTGACTGCCAGCACCACCTGCTCGAACATGGTGAATCCGTCATTGCTGTACACGGCGAGTTGCCCAGGCGAATGCTTCAGGTGCGCGTTCGCAAGCTCGCTTTCAGTGTCTGCGGCATAACCGGCTATGGGTGCGAAAGAAAATATGTTTCTGCCGTTGGTGCCGGGCAGCCCGGAAGAATGAGACAACAGATGCCGGGAAGTAATGCGTTGATATTCCGGCGAAAGCATCTTGAAGCCGGGGAGATAGCGGCTGATCGGAGCGTCAAGGTCGATCAATCGCCGGTCCTGGAGAATCACGCCCGCCAAGCCTGCGAAAACCTTGGAAACCGAGCCAATATTAAATCGCGTACGAGTGGTGGCTGGGTGATGGTCCGTCACGGAAGCCATGCCAAAGGCCTGCTGCCATACGAGCTTGTCGCGCTTGAGAAGCGCGACAGAAATAGCTGCCGCATCAGCTTGTTCGCTCATGACTTGAGCGATGGCCTTCTGAGCCCAGTCAATGGTGTTCGGGTAGGAGGGAACCACGCTGGCAGGAGTGCTACAGCCTGGCAGGCTGGTCGCCAGCATGCCAGCGCCAGCCGTTCCTAGAAACTGCCGCCTCCCGGTGCTAAAGGATAGAGGGTGAAGGATCCTACGTCTGATCATGTTCATGCTCTGGAACGCCCATTAAGGATGGAAAATGCGAGGAAAAGCTCATCGCATTATGCGGTTCACTCCACTAGCGCAAGCATGTCCGCGAAGAGGCATTCGGGAAAGTTTGATCCAAAGCAGGCACGCCGTGTGGAGTCTGCCCGACGGTCACAGCGGGAACAAAGGCCACAACGCCAACAGTGCGGTCAGAGTGTTATTCGCCCACTGAGGGGATGTCACACTCGAATCATCAATTTCAAGCGGTTAGAGCCGACCCGGGCTCCGGAAGCAAGGTGGAAACACCATATAGCTCGGCAAGTTCGCGTAAACGAGGAGCCAGTCCTTGCACTGCGAACCGTTTCCCGTCATGAAAACAATGGCGCCTGCACTCCAGCAGAACTGCCAGAGCGGACGAATCGAACTTCACAAGCGCGGTGGCATCTACCAGCACCTCGTCACCAGACTCGTGTCGACTTGATTTCAACAGCATGTTCAGGCACGGCTGCGCCTGTGCGGATGTCAGTTCAGCAGGCAGAACAAGCAATTTGAAGTCCTAACTCAGGATACAAATCACATGAATCAGTTCTTTGCACCGGCATTGGTCTGATTGCGCTCAACCAGAGACGAAACCAAGCCGTCGATGCCATTGGAATTGATCTGTTGGGCAAATTGGGGTCTGTAGGTATCTACCAACCAGATGCCGGCCACGTTCAGATCATAGATCTTCCAACCAGCGCCCTGCCCAGGAGTTTTCTCCATGCGGTAGTCAAGTTGCACTGGCTCACCCTTGCCTCTGACCAGGGTGCGAACCATGACTTCCTTATCGGTGTCGGCAGCACGCATGGGGCGCACTTCTATGGACTGGTCACTTACCTGCCTGAGGGCGCCTGCGTAGGTCCGCACCAGTAGGGTTTTGAATTCCTGTTGCAACTTCTGCTGCTGATCAGGTGTCGCCTTGCGCCAGCCGGGGCCCGTCGCCGAGGCTGTCATACGGCGGAAGTTCACGTTGGGCATGATCTTGCTGTCAACCACCGCCATCACCCGCGCCACATCACCTGATTGCAAACTTTTGTCTGAGCGAATGGTGTCCAGTACTTCGACCGAGAGGCGGCGGATCATGGCATCGGGGGCTTCGTCTGCAGCATGGGCCCAGGGGGCGGCTGCAACCAACGTCAAGGCACCTAGAAGTGCCGCTGAAGCTTTGATGAATGAACGTCGAATCGGCTGTGTCATATTTTTTCTTTCTCGCAAAAGGACGCAACGTGCGTCAGCTCTATTTCGAATACACCGGGCAGCCTGAGGTTCCCCAAGGCTGTTACAAGTTGTTCCACGACTATCCAGTCAGCACTTGCCGCAGTGATGTATTCGTACTAGGGCGTGCTAGCGCGCTCGCCGTCCGGCCCTGGGAGGGCGAGGCGACACGGGTGATTTTTCCGCGGCCCCAGAATCACCCTCATCGAGGTCATAACGCTCTTCATCAGAGGACGTTGATCCGTCCGAGATGTCGCTTTGGCGTTTTTGGAGATAGACGTCCCTCTTGAACGTGTATGGATCAAGCGCAGCCTCATCCAGAATGTTGCCGAGATCAAGCAATCGCGCCCGAACGTCCACAATTCCAAGGACTGAAAGAGAATTGCGCAGGCGAACGTTATCTGAGTAACGGAGCGGTTGACCGTAAGAGTCCACGGGCAAGGCGAACGAATCTCGAAGCGTGCTCGATCCGAGGATAGGCAGAACGACATAAGGGCCAGATGGGACACCCCAACGCCCCAAGGTCTGGCCAAAATCCTCCCTATGGCGCTCCAGCGACATTTCACTGGCCGGATCAAACACCCCGCCAATACCAATGGAGGTGTTGATCACCACGCGCCAAAAGGAATGCAAGGCTCCTTCTGGTTTGGCTTGCAAGACATTGTTGACGAAGGACCAGACATCACTGAGGTTGCCGAAGAAATTACCCACACCTGTTCGAACCGGACGCGGCAGGACTTCCTTGTACACAGTGGCCACGGGCTTGAGCACTGCGTCATCCACTGCGTCGTTGAACGTCGTCATGGAGCGGTTATACGGCTCCCAGGGATCGCGAGGATCAGCGTTGGGCGCACTGGCACAACCGACCAGGACCGTAGCCAGCAACACGACGGCCAATCGGCCGGACAACCGGACCCATGCCGGTGATTGCGTATTCATCGAGTACCTTATTCTTGATTTATATAGGCCCTGCCTCTGAAGCAGAGCCACTTATGCATTATTTTTACGGCGTTGGCAGCGCTACTTGCTGCCGCTTTTCGACTGATTGGATGCTCCACCTCCAGAGCCGCCATCAGCTGCCCCGTTGAACAGGAATTGGCTGATGAGATTCTCCAATACCACGGCCGATTGTGTGGTGGTGACATTATCACCGGCCGCCAGATTTTTCTCATCGGCGCCAGGTTCAACCCCAATGTACTGCTCGCCCAGCAATCCGCTTGTAAGAATTTTTAGCGAGCTGTCTTTCGGAAATGCGAATCGGGGATCCATATCGAGGGTGATATGGGCTTGAAACTTCTGGTCGTCGAAGCCGATGGAGACCACGCGTCCCACAACCACGCCCGCGCTCCTCACGGCAGCCTTGGGCTTGAGCCCGCCTATGTTGTCAAAATCTGCCGTGATGCGATAGCCGCGCTGGAAGTTCATATTCAGCAGGTTGGCCGACTGCAGCGCCAGAAACACCAACGCTGCCAGGCCGATGAGCACAAATAGGCCCACCCAGAAATCGTTTTTTGAACGTCCCATGTTGCTTGTCGTCCTTTAAACCAGGCACTCAAAAACTGAACATCATGGCCGTGAGCAGGAAATCCAGCCCCAAGACCATCAAAGAAGCCATCACCACGGTGCGCGTTGTGGCTCTGGCGACGCCTTCTGCCGTAGGCTTGGCGCGGTAGCCCTGGAGCAAGGCAACGAAAGTGACCGTCACGCCAAATACCAGGCTCTTGATGACGCCATTGCCGAGATCGGCCCAGACGTCGACGCCGCCCTGCATCTGACTCCAGAAAGCGCCCGGATCAACGCCGATCATCAGCACGCTGACCACCCAGCCGCCCAGGATACCCACCGCGTTGAACACAGCGGTGAGCAGTGGCAACACGATCACTCCAGCCCAGAAACGCGGTGCGATGATGCGACGCACCGGGTCTACCGCCATCATCTCCATGGCTGAGAATTGCTCACCGGATTTCATCAGACCGATCTCTGCCGTGAGCGATGTGCCGGCCCGGCCGGCAAACAAAAGCGCAGCCACCACTGGACCCAGTTCGCGCAGCAGCGAGAGCGCGACCATGAGCCCCACTGCCTCGGCAGAGCCATAGCGTTGCAGAATGTTATAGCCCTGCAAGGCCAGAACAAAGCCAACAAAAAGGCCGGAAATGGCAATAATTGCGAGCGAATAATTGCCTAGAAAATGGATTTGGTCCCTCACCAGCGAAAAACGCCGGAAAGTGGGGCCAGCCAGTTTGAGCAGACGCCAAAAAAAGCGTGTGGCATACCCCATGTCGGAAACGCTGACGCGCAGCGCATAGCCAACGTCGGATGGGCGCCACCAGCTCATCGGGCCACCTCAGATACGTTTTCGCCAAAATCCTGTTCTATGCTGGGGCCGGGATAATGAAAGCGCACTGGTCCGTCAGCTTGCGCACCCACGAACTGCCGAACCAACGGATCATTGCTGGCGCGAATTTCGTCCGGTGAGCCTTGAGCGGCAATACCGCCTTCCGCCAAAATGATGACGTTGTCCGCAATGCGGAAAGTTTCATCCACGTCGTGTGAAACCACGATGCTGGTGATGCCCAGAGCATCGTTGAGTTGGCGGATCAGCCGCGCGGTCGTTCCCAGGGAAATGGGATCGAGTCCAGCAAAGGGCTCGTCGTACATCACGAGATCCGGGTCGAGCGCTATGGCCCGCGCCAACGCCACGCGTCGAGCCATGCCGCCGGATACCTGAGCAGGCATCAGATCGCGCGCGCCCCGCAAACCCACTGCCCCCAATTTCATCAGAACAATGTCGCGAATCAGGGCTTCTGGCAAGTCAGTGTGCTCACGCAGCGGAAATGCCACGTTCTCAAAAACGGACAAATCTGTGAACAAAGCGCCAAACTGAAAGAGCATGCCCATGCGCCTGCGCGCCACATAAAGCGCTGCTTCGTCCATGCTACCCACGTCTTTGCCGTCCAGAAGGACTTCTCCCTTTTGCGCGCGATGTTGCCCGCCGATCAAGCGCAGTACCGTGGTCTTTCCACCACCGGACGCGCCCATCAGTGCCGTGACCCGTCCTCGTGGAACCACGAGCGAGAGATCCTTGAGGATCAACCGCTCGTCGTAACCGAAAGTCACGTTGCGCAGCTCCACCAAGGCGTCAGCAGCAGGGGAAATGTCTGGCGTCAAGACAAAAATCGCCGGTCAAAGCCGGCGCGGGAATTCGTTCCACTCATTGTACAGAGCGGCAGAAATATCCTCAGAGCGAGCAAGACCTCGACTTTTGTGAGCAATTGAATGCTCAGACGCGCATGAGAGTACCTAGCCCATTGGCGCTGTAGACCTCCACCCAAAGGCTGCCAATGTCTGGATTGAAGCGCAACAATGAAACACTTCCTGATGGGATGCTCTCACTTGAGGGATAGTAGACAAAGTCGTTACCGCTCCAGTGGCGCATGGGGTAGCGCTGTAGAGTCGGCCCTATTGCAATCGTCAGCCCCCCACTTTGCGCACGCTCGACTTTGAAAGTGCCGAAGTAGTCGTTCCTGTAACTACCCACGTAACGCTCAAGTGATTGGGGCGGTACGGGATTGGCAGGCGGCGACTGACCGACAAGGCTTCCTACAGGTGCGGAAAAATTTGCCAATGCCTGGTTGAATCGGGTCCACCAATCCGCAGTCTCACGCCCTTCCACCACCAGATCCAGGAACTGGCGGCAAATTGCTTCCGGCACACCAATGGGGGAACTATTGGTCAGGACAATGATGCCTACTTCGTACTCAGGCACCACCATGAAGCAAGTGGCCGCCCCCAGTTGGAACCCGCCTGAGTGACTTGCCATGCGCGGGCCACCCGCCCCGACCGTGCCCACATTGAAGCCAAAACCGTAGCTGCCATCCGATGAGTGGGGTGACATGGCCGCTTGCAAGGGCGCGGCGCTGACCAGCGCACGGCCCTGCCAGCGCCCTTCCGCCAACAGCAGCTTCAGCCAGTTGGCCATGTCCCGCACGCTGCTGCTGGCCCCACCGGCGGGTGACTGCGGATCGGCATTTCGAGGCGCGCCGGGCGTCCACCCATTACCGTCTCGCACGTGCCCCACTGCTCGATTGCTTTGTGCGGCAAATTCTTCGTAGCGCGAGGTGGTCCGCGTCATTCCCAAGGGGCCATAAAGCGTGCTCTGCGAGAGAGTGGCCCAGTCCGTATTGAGCCGGCCTGCGAGGCCAATGCCCGCCAAAGTCGGGCCCGCATTCGTATATTTATTGTGTTGTCTAAATGGCAGAAGGGGCAGAAGACGCAGGCGTTCCAGCTCTTCGCGCTGCGACCAGCCCATTTCCTCCAGATCGTCGCCAGCATGGTCGGGCAATCCACTTCGGTGGGAATAAAGATCGGCCACCGTGAGTTGGTCGGGAGTTTCTGCATTGCTGAGCTCAAACCAAGGCAGCAATTCCCGCATACGCGTATTCCAGCCCACAGTGCCTTCACCCACCTGGCGCGCCACGACCGTCGCACCCAGAGGCTTGGAAACCGAGGCCAGTTGAAACACGGTATCGGCATTGACGGCCTCTGAATGCCCGGCCCGGCGCACGCCATATCCCTCGGCCAACAGGGTTTCATCTCTGTGGACTATGGCGACGGCAAGGCCAGGAATACCCGTTTTCTTCATCAAGTTGCGGGCCATCTCCGGCACCTGTGCGGCAGCCGAAACGGTCGCTCCATCGCTGTCGCAGGCGGCAAGGCCCCCGCCCAGGCTCACGCCGGCGCCAAGTAACGCCGCCCGCTGCAGCAAGGTGCGCCTATCCAACCAACGCTCAGGTGCTGGAGCAGGGTGACTGGTACCGGCAGTACGAAACTTATTGTTCATGCTAATTGCTCTCCGCAGAAAGTCCTTTGATAGATGGTGTCGATTGCCAAGCGCGCTCCTTTTCCACATCCAAGCGATGAAATAGGCGCGCTTCAGGAGGCCTCTGCAACTACCCTATCGCCCGGATGGACAGCCCACCAGGTCATTGCCCAGAGGGCACCCAGCTGCCTTCTGCGACATCGAGTTTTGCAAAGAATGTCTAGTATGGCGTCAGCAAATGCCAAAGCAAAGAACGTACACCAAAAGCATTCTTTTGCATGCAACCCCAAAAAGCCCACACATCCTCTGCCCGCTGTTGCGGACCTGAGAAGGTCGCACTTCAATGATGCTGGCCGGAAAAACCACAGACCGTATGACCCGTCCGCCGCGTTCGTAAAAGATTCTCATCCGCAGCTGCACGGCAATCCCTCCCAATATCTCAATAAATGAATCAGGAAACCCCTGCTTTTATTGGATTTTTGGCCAGCCAATCACTCATTTCTTATTCAGACTTGTTAAAATCCGGGCTCAAGAATCCCTAATGGAGTTAAGCATGCAAGGCGATAAAAAGGCCATCGAATTCCTGCAAGCTCAGTTGAAAAATGAACTGACAGCCATCAACCAGTACTTCCTGCACTACCGCATGTACAAGCACTGGGGGCTGGAAAAGCTTGCCAAGAAAGAGTACGAAGAGTCCATCGGTGAGATGAAACACGCCGACAAGCTGATGGACCGCATCTTCACCCTGGATGGCCTGCCTAACCTGCAGGATCTGGGCAAGCTCCTCATAGGAGAAGACGTGCCGGAAGCCCTGCGCAGCGACTTGAAAATGGAATACGGCGCACAAGCCACCATCAAAGACGGCATGGCCCACTGCGAAAGCGTCCGTGATTATGTTTCTCGCGATCTGTTGCAGGAAATTTTGAACGATACGGAAGAGCACATCGACTTTCTGGAAACCCAGCTGGATTTGATCGAAAAAGTCGGCATTCAGAACTACTTGCAAACTCAGATGGGCGCCTGATCTGGTTAAACACGCAAGGTTTTGGAAATCGAACACCGATAATCTAATCAAGAATTATTTTCATTCTTGTTAAAATCTCGGTAATATCGAAAACTGCTGAAAATACCTTTCAAACAGATCTTCAAGCGCTCGGTATTCGGTCAGTCGAATTCATTGCCCCGTCCTCGCAGACGGGCAACGCAGGGATGGGGACAGCGCTACCCCCATCTCCTCCCTCTCCCTGTCTCCAATTCAACGCGAAGACTCTCGCATGTGGACTTTTTCATGGTCCAAGTCTGCGCTGCGCGCCGCATGCAGTTTGTTGCTATGAAGCAACATATTGAATGAAAACGATTCTCATTTTAGTAGAATCGCAAAGTTTTTCCATTCATTGCAAGCAAGCGAAACGCACCTCCCTGTTGGGGTCGCTTATGTAGCCAGCTATTTTTCCTCCAACTTCGTCTGACTGGCCTTTTTCCATGTCCTCTTCTTTCCATGACTTTGAGTCTCCTCTCGCCCGTGCTGCGCGTGAGGCGTCCAGCCCCGCATTGGCCGCGGCTGTACCTGCGCTGCGCCCCCTGGGGGCGATGCTTTTGGCAGGCTCTTTAGCGGGAGGAGCGTGGGCGCAAACTCAAGCGCCAGCGGCGCCAGCGACGCCTACCCTGGGTACTGTGACCGTACGAGACGCCGTGCAGAAAGATGGCGCCACCAACAGCAAAAATGAGTTGCGCGCGAACCGCACTCAGCTTGGCAAGGGTGACCAGGAACTGCGCGACATTCCACAAAGTGTCACGGTGATGACTGAAAAGCTCATCAATGACCGCAACCTGGACGACTTCCGAGACGTGCTGCGTACCACAGCAGGCGTGACCTTCCAGGCTGGTGAAACCGGTGAAGAAGATGTCCGCCTGCGCGGCTTCTCGCTGGGCCAGGCAGGTGATATCTATCGCGACGGCCTGCGTGATGCCCCACTGTACGAACGCGACACGTTCAATGATGATCGCATCGAGATCATCAAGGGCTCTGCATCGATGCTGTTCGGCAAAGGCTCCACTGGCGGCGTCGTGAACCAGGTCAGCAAACAGCCTTTCCTGATGACGCAGCATGAGTTCAACGCCATGATTGGAACGGGCAGCGAGAAACGCGTGTCCGGTGACCTCAACTTCCAGACCAGCGAAGATTCCGCCTTGCGCCTGAACCTGATGGGTTATGACGCAGAGAACTGGGGATCCAAGCAGCGCAAGATCGGCGTCGCGCCAACCTTCCGCTGGGGCATCGGAACCCGTGATGAGTTTTCCGTGGGGGCCTACTATCTCGACGTGAAGGGGCGTCAAAGCTATTCGCATCCATGGCTGACGGACGCTTCCGGCACCATCATTCCCACATTGCCGGCCAAAGGTTTCTACGGGCTGGATGGTGATCACCTGAATACCTCAGCCAAATACCTCAACTTTGGCCACACCCACCGCTTCGATAACGGTGGCGAACTCAAGACGCGCCTGCGCGCGGGCCAATACGAGCGTGACCTGTTAGGCACCACCGTCGGGTTTGCGACGCCCCGTCCAACCGTGGTGGAAGACATCACCGACAGCACCGTGCTGACGCGTGGCTCCAAGGGCCGTATCGGCAAGAGCGATGTCGTGCAGCTGCAAAGCGATTACAGCCAAACTTTTGATCTGGGTGGCCGCAAGCACACTCTGCTGACCGGTATCGACATCTACGACGAAAAAGCCAAGCGCGCCAACAACTATCCCTTGCCCAACACGCCTGCACGTCCCAACACCACGGTTGGCACACCTAATGACGGCGCCTGGGTTCCGGATATGCGCGCCACGCCGGTACCGTACAACGATTTCAGCTCGCGCAGTGTCAGCCTGTATGCGCAAGACACCATGGCGCTCAATGACACGCTCAAATTGGTGGGTGGCGTGCGCTTCGACCACTTCCGCGCTTCGTACCACAACACCGACGGTTCGCTGACCAACGCCCGCAGTGACAACATGTGGAGTCCTCGTCTGGGTCTGATCTATCAGCCCAACGACATCTCCTCTTACTACGTGTCCTACGGAACTTCGTTCAATACGTCAGGTGATGCCTACCAATACGGAGTCTCCGTCGGCTCTGGCACAGCTCGCTCATCAAATACCCCACCCGAGAAAAGCCGCAACTTCGAAATCGGCGGCAAGTGGGACCTGTTCGACAAGCGCGCCTTGGCCGGTGTGGCAATCTTCTACAGCGAGAAGTACAACGAGCGCAATACCGACCCCGATTCGGCGGCCGCTCAAGAGCTGCTCTCGGGCAAGCGCCATGCAGCTGGTATGGAGTTCAATTTCGCCGGCCGCGTGACGCCCGCATGGGAAATTTTCTGGAACCACACCTGGATTCCCAGTGCAAAGATCGACAGCAGCAACGTCGCTCTGAATGCTGCAGGTACAGGTGCACAGGTTGAGGGAGATCGCCCAGGTCTTACGCCCAAGCACTCGGGTAGCGTGTGGACCACTTACCGCGTCATACCTCAGTTGCGCTTCGGGCTAGGCGCCAACTACCGCTCCAGCCAGAGCCCAGAAGGTGCGCGCCACATCAAGGCGGCCAGCTTCGTGACATTTGATGCGATGGCTGAATACGCTTTCACCGAAAAGGTGACGCTCAAGCTTAACGTGAGTAACCTCACCAACAAGCTCTACGCAGACTCCCTGTATCGCGGCTTCTATCAACCCGGCGCTCCACGCCGTGTACAGCTTGCGCTGAAAGTGCTGTTCTGATCTTCCTATGAAGACGGCGCTCGCCGCTCGGCTGTTCCTTAACAGCCCGGGCCCGAGCGTGGACCCAAGCTGCGGTAGTATCCAGCACACAACCTATTCACCGCTGCACCCGAGGTTCGATGCTGCTGCACCTCAAAGGCCTGCTGTCCACTGCTGAAGTCTCACAAGCCCGCTCTCTTTTGATGGCGCCGGAAGCGCCATGGGTGGACGGGCGCACCAGTGCAGGTGCGCAAGCTGTTCAGCAAAAAAACAATCTACAACTGGCCCAGGAAAGTCCGAGCGCCCATGCCCTTCGGGAACTGGTCCTGAACGCCCTGCGGCAAGACCCTGTCGTGCTCTCTGCCGCATTGCCGCGTCGAATCTTCAACCCGCTTTTCAATCGCTACAGCGGCGAGGCCAATCATTACGGACCTCACGTGGATGGTGCAGTCATGCATTCCGCCGCCACTGGGGAATGGATTCGCAGTGACCTTTCCTGCACGGTGTTCTTTTCGGACCCAAGTGAATACGAGGGCGGGGAACTTGTGGTGCACGGCGCGCCAGGCGAGCCTTCACGCGAGGTCAAACTCCCGGCCGGAGACGCCGTGCTGTATCTTGGCACCAGTGTTCACGAAGTACGACCTGTCACGCGCGGCGAACGCCTGGCCAGTTTTCTGTGGATCGAAAGCATGGTGCGCTCACCTGAGCAGCGCGCCTTGTTGTTCGAAATGGACATGTCACTACTCGCCATGCGGCAACGACACGGAGAAACCGCTGAGGCGCGGGCCCTGACCGGCACGTATCACAACCTGCTGCGCATGTGGGCCAACACCTGAGAAGGTGCGAAGAGTCGCCTATGCCCGACGGATCCATTCACACATTCTGAGCGCAGAAACAAGCGCTCACGGCACACGCCTCGCTCATGGTTGCTCCGCACATCACGCCGCCACAGGCCCTGACGCTGGCTGACTACGAAGCACAGTCGCGCGAAAAGCTGGAGCCTGGCATCTGGGCCTACTTCAGCGGGGGCGCGGCTGACGAATTCACTCTCCGCAGAAATACGGAGGCCTGGCAAAACATGGAGCTTTGGCCGCGCGTCCTTCGGCAATTGGCTGGAGGACATACACGGGTGAATCTGGCCGGGCGCGAGATAGCCCACCCTATCTTGCTGGCACCGGTCGCCCATCAAAAACTGGCGCATCCTGACGGCGAACTCGCCAGTGCGCTTGCCGCCGCCGCCCAGGGTGCGGGGTATGTGCTGAGCACGCAGTCCAGCACCCCCCTGGAAGCTGTCGCACGCGCCGTGCAGGGCGATCCGGGGCGGGGGCCGCTCTGGTTCCAGCTTTATTGGCAACATGACCGCGTCTTCAATCTCGAACTTGCCCAGCGTGCACACGCCGCCGGTTATGAATCGCTGGTCTTGACGGCGGACGCTCCTGTCAGCGGTGCACGCGATCGCGAGCGAAAATCCGGCTTCAGGCTACCGCCTGGTATCGGCAGTGTCCATCTGCAGAACCTGCCGTCACCTGCGCATCTGCCCACTGATACCTACTGCGGCGGCCTGCCTGCGCACGCGCTTTGCTGGGACGATATTGCCTGGTTACAGGAACGAACACGCCTGCCCATCTGGATCAAGGGCGTACTCCACCCCCTTGACGCCCAACAAGCGCAACGCATGGAGGTGGCCGGCGTGATCGTCAGCAACCACGGCGGACGTACTTTGGACACGGCCCCCACCACCCTGCGCGCCCTGCCGCTCATTGCCAAAGCGCTGGGAGGAACACTGCCGCTGATCGTCGATGGCGGAATCAGACGTGGCACCGACGTGCTCAAAGCCCTGGCGCTGGGAGCTGACGCTGTACTCATTGGCCGCCCCATGGTGCACGGCCTGGCCGTAGAGGGGGCTTTGGGTGTTGCACGCGTGATCCGACTTCTGCGCGATGAACTGGAAATCGCCATGGCGCTGACTGGCTGCCGCACGCTTGCCGAGGCCACGCCCGGGCTCCTCACCCCCAGCTGAGTACTGATTTAGGTGGTGACTTCACCCTATCGACAGCATAGACATTGACAATGAGAGTAATTCGCATTTATTATCGAGCCTAAGATTTCTCCCCCAAGAGTTGTTTCACATGATCGTTTGCGTTTGCAACCGTGTTTCGGATCGCGACATCACTCGCCATGCCCGTGCTGGCATGAGTTTCGATGACATCCAGCTGGAGCTGGGAGTCGCGACTTGCTGCGGCTCCTGCGAAGGCTGCGCCCGTGATATCGTGGACCAATGCAATGCGGGCCACCCCGTCGCCGCTCTGCGGCAGGAAAGCGCAGCCAACGCGTCAGGCTTCAACACCTACGCCGCCGCCTGACCTGGAGCCCACAATGCACAGCGAAGTTTTCCTGGCATTCGGTGGCAGCTTGATTCTGGTCATTGGCGCACTCTTCTGGGTCCTGAAGCGCTAAGCTCATAGTTCTCCTTTACTGAAACGCAAACCGCGGACTCTTTCCTTCTCATTTCGTCCTGCCGTGCTCAGCCGCCGCAAGGGCTCCCCTGGCCGCCGCGATTACGATGTCGAATTCTGCTACCTTGTCTCCCCAACCAACACGCCTACCGCGCCTTAGCCGCAACACCATCATTGTGGGCAGCGTTTTGCTGTTTCACGGGGTCGGCTTGTGGGCGCTTCAAAGCGGATTGTTGCGGCGTGCAGTAGAAGTAGTGGTCCCGGCGGAAATCCTGGCGGAATTCATCACCCCACCTGCGCCACCCGCCCCAGAGCGTCCTCCCGCACCGCCCCCACCTGCGCCCACGCCGCCGCAACCCGCGCCGCCCAAACCACGCCCACAACCTGTTCAGCGCCCGCGCCCCGCGCCTGCGCCCCAGCCTTTGGCAGTAGAGTCCCCGGCACCTGCAGTGGACGTGTCGCCCATCACCCCAGCGCCCGTTCCAGCGCCTGCACCTCCCGCGCCGCCGCCACCGCCTGCCCCGCCCGCTCCCCCAGCTCCCCCGCCGCCTCCGAAGGTGGTGCAGCCGTCCAGCACGGCGGACTACTTGAACAATGCACCGCCGCCCTATCCGGCCATGAGCCGTCGACTCGGCGAAACCGGACGCGTCGTGGTGAGGGTTTTGATTGGCCCCGATGGCCGTGCACAAGATGCCCGCATTCAAGCCTCCAGTGGCTTCGAGAGGCTGGACAAAGTGGCTTTGGAGACTGCGCGCGACCGCTGGCGCTATAAGCCTGGCACCACCGATGGCGTGCCCTCAGCCATGTGGTTCAACGTACCTATCAATTTCGTTTTGGAGTAAGCATGGATTCTCAGTTTGGTCTTTTTCACGTGTGGTCACAAGGTGACTGGGTCACCCGCGCGGTTTTTGTCACCTTGATCGCAATGTCGCTGGTGTCCTGGATTGTGATCCTCATCAAGGCGCTGGATGTCGTGCGCGCCAAAGGGCTGGCGGCAAGAGTCGAGAGTTTCTGGCACTCCTCTGATATGGCAGAGGGCTTGAACAAGCTCGGCCCAGCAGATAGCAATGCGTTCCGCGAGCTGGCCATTGAAGGGCGGGAAGCCGCTGCCCACCACCGTGCTACTCAGGCGCAATTGCATGATTCATTGGACGTGAGCGACTGGATTTCACGCGCTCTGCGCAACAGCATTGACAATTCGACCGGCAAGCTGCAAGCCGGTCTGGCGATTTTGGCGTCTGTGGGCTCCACCGCGCCGTTCGTGGGCCTTTTTGGCACCGTATGGGGCATCTACCACGCGCTGATGAGCATCGGTGCAGCTGGCCAGGCCACCATCGATAAAGTTGCAGGCCCGATTGGCGAAGCGCTCATCATGACGGCCCTGGGTCTGGCAGTGGCCATTCCCGCCGTGCTGGGTTACAACGCGCTCGTGCGTGGCAACAAGCACATCACGGCCAAGCTTGGCCGCTTCGCGCACGATCTGCACGCCTACTACGTCACGGGCGCCCGTGTCATCACGGCGCCTACCGATAACCGCGTCGTGCCGATGAAAAAGGCCTGAACAGGTCCTGGGAGCAACATAAATGGCAGGATTTACCGCCGACGACACCGACGAGGTGATGAGCGAGATCAATATGGTCCCGTTCATCGACGTGATGCTGGTGTTGCTGATCGTCTTCATCATCACTGTGCCCGTCATGAAGCACGCTGTGAATGTCGAATTACCTAATGTATCCAACGAAAAAGAGCTGATCAAGCCCGAAACTCTGAACCTTTCAGTTCAGGCCGACGGCAGCTACTTCCTGGGTGAGGAAAGGATTTCAGACGACGCGCTACCTGCGCGCCTGACTGCCGAATCCACCAAGGAGCCGCAGCCGGAGTTGCATATCCGGGGCGACAAGGAGGTTCGCTACGAACGCGTCGCCATGGCCATGGCTGCAGCCCAGCAAGCTGGCCTGAAGAAAATCGGCTTCATCACTGAACCCAAACGCTGAACGGGCAGCCCCTCATGCCAAGCTCCACCAGCAGGCCTCAATCGCCCACCACATCGGTGGGAAATCTGGCTTCAGCGGTGGAGCCTGCAACAACCCCTGCTCCGCTATCGAGCAATCACCTGCTCAAAGGGCGCAAGGCCATAGAAATTACTCATAACGGTTCGGTGTATCGACTGCAAGCTACCAAGCTGGGTAAGCTGATTCTGACGAAATAAGACAAGAACGCGAGGACCGCCGACCAACATCCAACGGCGAACGCGTCCCGGCCATCGCAGTCACCGACCGTTATTCGATCATCGTGGGAGGCGCCCGTGTGGCGCCATTGAAGAGCCTGCCAGCTGGTGCCTAAGGGGTGCTTGCCAGCGAGGCTCATTTTTTTGTCCCTGCATAAGACCTTCCCATCGATTTGCGAAATGTAGGCTTGTCTCAGACGCGATAAACTGGCTTCGTTCAACCCAATCTGATGCCATGCCGGAATTTGAAAAGCCGCACACCCACGAGCTGACCAAGCACCAGTCGCTCGTGCTGGATGCCCTTGCGCGCGAAGAAAATGCCAGCAGTGCTTACAACCTGTTGGATCAGTTGCGTGGCCAAGGATTGCGTGCGCCACAACAGGTCTACCGTGCATTGGACAAACTGGTGGAATATGGATTGGTGCACAAGGTCGAGAGCCTGAACTCTTTCGTGGCCTGCGCGCATCCGCACGACCATCATCACCTCACCGTGTTCGCCATATGCGACCAATGCGGAAACGTGGACGAGTTCTCGGAGCCAGTCATAGAGCGACGGCTGAAGGCCTGGTCTCGCGAAAATACTTTCACCTTGAACAGCGCTGCGGTGGAGATGCACGGCGTTTGCGCCAACTGTGAGGCCAAATCCGCTGAGCCCCCGCCTCCTTGAGTCGCCAGGATTGTCAGCCCGAGCCGGCGCACTGAGCCAAGAGGCGCACTATGATCTGCCCATGCAAAGCCCTGACATCACCGACGACAGACTGACCGCACTGGAGATCAAGGCGAGCTACAGCGAAGACCTGCTGGACCAGTTGAATATGACGATTTACCGGCAGCAGCAACAGATTGACCGGCTGCTGATGGAGCTTGATGATTTGCGCCGACGGATTCCCGAAGGCGGGCCCCACACCTCTACCAACGCACGCGACGAGCTTCCGCCGCACTATTGACGCAGGGGCCCTGGGCAGGCCTACCATAGAAGCGCCCCTTTGTCGTCTCGCCTGCTACGCGATTAGGGCGTGTTAACACGCCCTAGTTTCTGCAGCTCGATCTCCAAACCCCTGCTGGCGGGTGTCATCGGCGCGCGCAGTTCGTTGCGAATGCTCCCTAGTTGGGCGAGTGCCGCCTTCAAAGGCGCTGGATTCGGCTCCGCAAATGTGGCCTGTATCACCGGAACCAAGGCATGCCAGATCGTGCGCGCGTCCGTGAGCTTGCCCTCCCCCAGCAAACGAGCCAGCGCGACGAAGCGCTCAGTGAAAAGGTGCGCGGACGCTGCGATCGCTCCGCTCCCACCCTCGCAAAGCACATTGAACAGGTCGAGGTCTTCGCCACAGAGCACTTGGAGTCGCCCATCCAGAATGAGTGATCGTGTCTTTTCAGGTGAACCGCCGCAGTCTTTAATGGCCACGATCCGCTCATGCGCCGCGAGCTCCAGGAGTGTCGTCAATTCAAGCCTCACCCCCGTACGTCCCGGAATATCGTAGAGGATCACGGGGACTCGGCTCGCATCGGCGATTGCAGTGAAGTGGGCGATGATTCCCGCTTGTGAAGGCTTGATGTAGTAAGGCGCACTGACCAGTACCCCAGCAATCGGCTGGGTGTTGAGCGCAGCAACACGCTCACAGAGCTGTGCAGTATGGTTGCCGCTCACGCCCACCACGACCGGCAGGCCATTCGCGGCGGAGAGCACGGTAGCGAGCACCTTATCTTGCTCGTGCTCATTCAACGCAGCGGGTTCACCTGTTGTGCCCAGGGCCACAAACCCGGAAATACCGGTGCGCGCGTAGCGCCGCACAAGCGCATCAAGCGCGTTGAAGTCGACGCTGCCCGCATTGAACGGCGTCACCAGTGGAATCCAGATACCTGAAAAAGAAGACATATTTTTCCCTTGAACTCGACCGACTAAAAAGTCCGTTCAGAGGCGCGCTAGACAAGCGAGCCGGGAAAATTGAGAGGGAAAGGCCACCGGCTTGCTGTTCCGTCGCTCATCCGACGGAACAGCTGGCTCCGGTCAGATGAGCGACTGTTTCTTGGCTTTGGATTTCGAACTGACTTGTGCCAATGCACACACGAACCCAAGCATCGCGCAGGAAGCGACGAGGCTATTCGGAGTGAATTGGAAAGGCAGATTGCGAACCATGGGCTGGAGTATATCGGTGATCGTGCGGCATTCCAAACACATTAGCTTGGATTTGGAACAAGCCATGCTCGATGAGATTTCACTGAGCCCTTGGCGCGCTGGCTGGCATTACGCAAGGCTTCGACAGGCTCAGCCCGAACGGTTTTAGTGAGTTCAAATGCCACTTTCCGTTCGACCAAAACTATAGGACCTCAATGAATAGCATCTGTTTTCGCAAAGATTCGGGTTCCACACTAATCCGTTCGCGCTGGGCCTGTCGAAGCGTTGCGCGAGGCTTCGACAGGCTGAACGGTGTTTATAGATTAGTCGCAACGGTATCAATCAGCCTTGATGCCCAGCTTCTGGATCAAGTCCCCCCAGCGCTTGTTCTCAGCCTTGATGAAGGTCGCAAACTCCTGAGGCGAATTCACGCGCAGATTGCCAGAAATGTTATCGAACGCGGATTGGGCTTCGGCGGTCTTGGCACCTTCCGCCCAGGCATCGTGAAGTTTTTGCACAATAGCCGGCGGCGTCGCGGCAGGTGCCACCAGGCCAAACCAGGTCTCTACCTCAAACCCGGGAAAGCCTGATTCGGCCACGGTAGGCACGTCCGGCAAAGCCTTGGAGCGTTTGGCAGATGTGACGGCAAGCGCCTTCAACTTTCCTGCCTTGATGTGCTGCAAAGTGGTCGCAAGCGAACTCTCCATGCTCAGCTGTATCACTCCGGATAGCAAGTCAGGAATGATCTGGCTCGAACCCTTGTAAGGGATGCTCGCAAGCTGAATACCAGCCACTGATTGCAGCAACTCGGCGGCCAGATGGTTGCTGGTGCCCACCCCTGAGACGGCGTATTGCAGTTTGCCTGGATTGGCTTTGGCATACGAGATCAGGCCTTTCAGATCATTGAACGGCGCTGAAGGATTGATCACAACGACGCAAGGCGTGGTGCCAACGAGCGAAATCGGCGCCAGATCCCTCTCGACGTTGAAAGGAAACTTGCTGTACAGATGCGGTCCGATCGCCAGGCTGCTGATAGCAGCCAGGGCAATGGTGTAGCCATCTGGCGCGGCCTTGGCAACGGCGTCGGTGCCAATGTTGCCACCGGCGCCGGCTTTATTCTCGACCACGAATTGCTGACCCAGCTTGTCACCCATGGCTTTGGCAGCCGTACGCCCCATGATGTCCGTAGGGCCGCCAGGTGGAAACGGTACGATCAGTTTGACCGGCTTGCCAGGGTAGGCCGCTTGCCCCCAGGCCAGCGTGGGCAGAGTGCTTGTACCTGCAACTGCAGCTGCGGCGGCTATCAAATGGGGTCGTTTCATGATGTCTCCTAAAAATGAGTTTCAAGTGAACTACGGGCCCGCTCGCCTGAGGGTGGCTTTCTGAGCGGGCGTGCTGAACCAAGAGAGCGCACCGGCGTGCAAACTCCCTGCCTCGCACGGGAAAGCGGGGGGAGGCAGATGGGCCCTCCTTCAGGGCAGGGCGAGCCTAGGGTTCAGATGGTTTGCCGAGAGGCTCCATGCTGAAGCGCTCCATCTCCGGCATTAAACGAATCGTGTCGATACGCTGCCCATGCCTTGCACACGCAGCGTGACGCAGTCACCTGCCTTCACAGATACCGCCTCGGTGATCCCGCCGGAAAGCACCAGGCTCCCCGCAGGCAGGCTCTTGCCGCGCCGGCCCAGGTGGTTGACCAACATGGCCACGGCGGCGGCCGGATGTCCCAATACAGCAGCGCCGGCACCGAGGCCTACGACCTCACCGTTCTTCTCGAACACGATGCCGGTGGTACGCAGATCCACGCTGCGTGCATCTACCGCACGGCCGCCCACGACGAAACGAGAGGCGGATGTGTTGTCTGCAACCACGCTTTTCAGATCGAACTTGAAGTCGCGGTAGCGGCTGTCGATGACCTCAATTCCAGGCAGGACGATATCGCTTGCGGCCAGCACGTTGGCAATGCTGCACCCAGGCCCCTTGAGCTCCACTTTGGTGACAAAGCAGATCTCGGGCTCTACCTTGGGGTGAATGAGTTCACTCACCTTGACCTCTGCGCCTTCGGCCACGATGTAGTCGTCCACCAGGAAACCGAACACCGGGTCGGTTACGCCCATCTGCTTCATCTTGGCGTGTGAAGTCAGGCCGGCCTTGTAGCCTGCCATGCGAGAGCCACGTGCAAGCTTGGCGGCCAGAATGCGATCCTGGATGGCGTAGGCATCATCCCAATCCATGTCTGGGTGGGTATCAGTCACCTTGAGCGTGTCCTTGCATTCCAACTGGCAATTCTCCAGATGGAGGGCCAGTTGATCGAGAGTTTGCTTATCCAGTGCCATGTTCGTTCGTCTCCAGTCAGGCAGCCTTGCGCGCCGCGTTTTCGCGTGCCTTGGCCAGGGTCAGTGCCGTGTCTTCAATCATGTCTTCCTGTCCACCGACCATGCCGCGGCGGCCCATCTCGACCAGGATCTCGCGCGCGGGCACGCCGTATTTTTTCTCCGCACGTTTGGCAAACAGCAGGAAGGATCCGTACACGCCTGCATAACCTAGCGTGAGCGCATCGCGATCGCAGCGGATAGGGAAATCCATGATGGGCACCACCAGGTCTTCTGCCACATCCTGGATAGCGAAAACATCCACTCCGGTCTCTATGCCCATGAGATCGCACACTGCCACCAGGATTTCCATCGGCGTATTGCCAGCGCCAGCTCCCAGGCCCGCTGCAGCTGCATCGATACGGTTGGCCCCCGCTTCGATCGCGGCAATCGAGTTGGCCACGCCCATCGCCAGGTTGTGATGGCCGTGAAAGCCCAACTCGGTTTCCGGCCGGAGAGCTTGACGAACCCTGCTGAGCTTATCCTTGGTGTCTCCTGGCAGCATGTGGCCGGCCGAGTCAGTGATGTAGATGCAATTGGCGCCGTAGCTCTCCATCAGCTTGGCCTGAGCGACCAAGCCCTCTGGCGTATGCATGTGGCTCATCATCAGGAAGCCGACGGTATCCATATCCATCTTGCGCGCCATGGAGATGTGCTGCTCGCTCACATCGGCCTCGGTGCAATGCGTTGCCACGCGAATGGTGTGAACCCCGAGGTCCCGCGCCATTTTCAAATGATCGACAGTGCCAATACCGGGCAGCAGCAGCGCCGACACCTTGGCCTGCTTCATGAGAGGGATGACCGCGCCAAGGTACTCTTCGTCTGTGTGTGCGGGAAAGCCGTAGTTGACTGAACTGCCGCCAAGGCCGTCGCCATGTGTCACCTCAATCAGTGGCACTCCGGAAGCATCCAGCCCCTTGGCAATGGTGGTCATCTGCTCCAGCGTCATCAGATGGCGCTTGGGGTGCATGCCATCGCGCAGCGTCATGTCGTGCACGGTGATTTTCCTGCCCTTCAGAGCACTCGCGTTCGTTTGTCCGTTCATGTTCGCTTCTCCCTCAGGCCGCGACGGGTTGGAGTTTCAAGGTGCCGGCAAGAATCTCTTCGGCAAACATTTCAGCCGTGCGCGCGGCAGCGGCTGTCATGATGTCCAGATTGCCAGCGTACTTGGGCAGGTAGTCGCCCAGCCCCTCCACTTCCAGGTAAATGGAGACCCGGTTGCCATCGAACACAGGACCATTCACCAGCCGGTAGCCTGGCACATATTTCTGCACTTCGGTGATCATGTCGTGGACACTTTGGGTGATGGCAGCCTGATCGGGTTCATCGACAGTCAGGCAATGCACGGTGTCGCGCATGATCAGCGGTGGCTCGGCCGGATTGATGATGATGATCGCCTTGCCTTTTTGCGCGCCGCCCACTTTCTCGACGGCGCCAGCCGTGGTGCGCGTGAACTCATCGATATTCTTGCGGGTACCGGGGCCGACCGAGCGGCTTGATACCGTCGCCACTATTTCGCCATAGGCGACCGCTTGTACGCGACTCACCGCAGCCACCATGGGGATAGTGGCTTGGCCGCCGCAAGTGACCATGTTGACGTTCATCTCTGCCTTGCCCACATGCTGCCTGAGATTGACAGGCGGCACGCAGTAGGGGCCGATAGCGGCGGGCGTCAGATCGATCATCATGGCCCCCTCCGCATTGACCTTGCGCGAATTCTCGGCATGGACGTAAGCGCTGGTGGCATCAAAGACAATTTGAACGCCGTCTGGCTTGATATGAGGAATCAGGCCGTCCACACCTTCTGCGGTGGTCTTGATGCCCATTTCACGGGCGCGCTTGAGCCCGTCAGATGCTGGATCGATGCCCACCATCCACACAGCCTCCAACACCGGGCTGCGCTGCAGTTTGGCCAGCAAATCCGTGCCAATGTTGCCGGGGCCGATCAAGGCGCATTTGATTTTCCTGCTCATGACTTTTTCCTCGGAATTCGATGATGAAGATCAGATAAAGCGCACAGAGCAGGAACCAATGCCACCGATGCTTACGCGCAGGTTGTCACCAGCCTGGACCGGCACCATGATCGCCAGCGAGCCTGACAGCACGACCTCACCCGCCTCCAAAGCGATGCCATGTGCGCCCAGCGTGTTGGCCAACCAGGCGACCGCGTTGGCCGGATGCCCCAACGCGGCGGCGCCAGCGCCGGTGGCGACGATTTCACCGTTCTTCTCCAGGACCATGCCGCAGGTGGCGAGATCGACATCACGGATATCCACCAGGCGATCGCCCAGTACAAACACCCCGCAACTGGCGTTGTCCGCAACAGTGTCCTGAATCTTGATCTTCCAGTCCTGAATGCGTGAGTCCACAATTTCGAAGCAGGCCATGACACCTTCGGTGGCAGCCAGTACGTCGGCAGCGGTCACGCCAGGACCTTGGAGCGTCTTCTTGAGCACAAAGGCAATTTCACCTTCGGCCTTGGGCTGGATCAGCGTGCTGGCCTCAATGGCTTCACCTTCGTTGTAGACCATGCCGTCTGTCAACCAACCAAAATCCGGCTGAAACACGCCAAGCATGTTCATGACCGCCTTGGAGGTGACGCCAATCTTCTTACCCACGACTTTCTCACCCGCGTCGAGGCGGCGTTTCATCATGCGTTGCTGGATGGCGTAGGCATCGTCAATGCTGATCTCGGGATGTCGACTGGTCAGCGGCTCGACCGTGCGGCAGGCCTTGAGCGCTTCGAAGAGCTCATCGCCCAGTTGATTGATCTGTTCGGCTTTCATGTCACCTCGGTTTTTCAAAAGACTCCCCGCATTGGCGCGGGTTGCCTGAGCGCTGCGCCTTAAAACTTCACCATCACGTTGCGAAGGTCGGTGTAGAACTCGAAGGAATGCACACCGCCTTCGCGCCCGATGCCTGACTGCTTGGAGCCACCGAACGAGGTGCGCAGATCGCGCAAGAACCAGCTGTTGATCCAGCACAACCCCACTTCAATGGATTGCGCCATGCGGTTGGCTCGGCCAATATCCTGGGAGTACACGGAAGTCGCCAGGCCATAGGGGTTGTTATTGACCTTGGCCAGCACCTCTTCTTCCGTGTCGAAAGGGGAAATGTGGCAGCAAGGGCCGAAGATTTCATCGGTCACGACGGCGGCGGTTTCTGGCAGGCCTGTCCAGATGGTGGGTTGTACCCAGCAGCCGTCTTTGAGCGCTTCAGGCATTTCCGGCACGCCGCCACCGGTCACCACTGTGGCCCCCTGATCCTTGGCTTTTTGATAGTAGGACAGCACCTTTTTCTGGTGCTCCTTGCTGATGACCGGGCCTATTTTCGTATCCTTCTCGAACGGCAGGCCGGGCTTCATGGTTTCTGCTTTGACCTTCAGCGCTGCCACGAACTTATCGAAGATTGGCCGCTCCACGTAGACGCGCTCCGTGCCCAGGCACACCTGGCCAGCGTTCTCAAAACAGGAGCGTGTCACGGTATCCACGGCCGTCTGGAAATCGCAATCTGCAAACACGATGGCGGCATTCTTGCCACCCAGTTCCATCGAGACCGGACGAACCCCCACCGCCGCAGCTTGCATGATGGCTGTGCCGGTACGGGTTTCGCCAGTGAAGGTGATGCCATTCACACCAGGATGCTTAGTCAGAAACTCACCCGCTGAGCCAGGGCCAAAGCCGTGCACCACGTTGTACACCCCTTTGGGCATGCCAACGGCGTTCATCACCTCGCCAAGCAACGTGGCAGTGGCGGGTGTGTCCTCAGAAGGTTTCACCACCACGGTGTTACCGCACGCCAAGGCCGGGCCCACTTTCCAGGTCATCAGCAGAAGGGGCAGGTTCCAGGGACAGACGACGGCGATGACACCACGCGGTACGCGCACGCCGTAGCTGAGTGCGGTCTTGCCGTCAGGCGTGCGCATGTTGAATGATTCCGTCGACATGCTTTTTATGGTGTCGGCGAAGACCTGGAAATTGGCTGCGCCGCGTGGAATGTCCACATGCGAGGCGAGGTCGTAGGGCTTGCCGGTATCAGCAATCTCCGCCTGCAGGAAATCATCGAAGCGCCGATTGATTTCATTGGCTACGGCGTCTAGCAGCTTGACGCGCTCGCCGATGGCGAGCCGACCCCAATCCCCCTTAAGTGCCGCACGGGCAGCCACTACAGCTGCATCCACTTCGGCCTGACCGGCTTCGAACACATTGCCAATGAGGCTGTTGTCCACCGGGTTACGGTTTTCGAAGATCTTGCCGCTGGCGTTACGGACGTATTCGCCATTGATGAAGTTAAGAAACTCTTTCATATCACCCCTGATATCAGGCGCTCTTTTGCGCCATTGCTTGGATGGAGCTGATTCTAGGATCGCATTGGTTGCGTGTCTACAAAAATATCGATAATTTTCACGAAAATCAGAATCCATCTTTGCATCGACTCTATATTTCCGATTGTTTATCGATATTTAAGGAAAATCCGCCACTTCCTATCAACTATGGGCGCGCATGACTGCTATGCTCCTGCTACAGCACGCCAGCGCCAGACAGTTACGCGAACCCATGGTCAAACGATCCGCCCTCCCCCCACCGCCTGCAGAAGGCTCAGCTCCGAACGATGACACGACCACGCCTCGCACGCTGATTGAGCGCGCTTATACGCAACTGCGCGACGACATCGTGGAAGGCCGGATCGCCCCGGGAGAGAAACTCCGGGTGGAGCACTTACGGGCTCGTTACGATGTGAGCGCGGGTACCTTGCGCGAAGCGCTGAACCGCTTGGTCAGCGATGCCTTGGTAGAGGCGGAAGGCCAGCGGGGCTTTCGCGTCACGCCCATCACGGTTCAGGATCTGGACGATCTGACAGATTTGCGAGTTCGAATTGAAATCGAAGCGCTCAGGCAATCCATCCGGCATGCCAATGAGTCGTGGCGCCAGGAACTGCAACAGGTCTACACACAGATGTCGGCCTTCGAGCAACCCATTCTTCCTGACCTCATTCAGCGTTGGGAGGCGCTGAACACCCAGTTCCATGAACTGCTGGTTGCCAACTGTGGCTCCGCCTGGACCGTGCGCCTACTTCGTATACTTAATCGTCATAGCGAGCGCTACAGACGCTATGCCATCGACTTGGGCAAGGGCCGGCGCAACGTCCACATGGAGCATCACGGGATTTTTGAAGCCGCAATGGCCGGCAATGAATTCCGTGCAGCCCTGGAGCTGGAAGCACACATCCGTGCCACCCCCGAACTGCTGAAGGCCGCCGCGCGCGAGGGCATAGACATCTTTCGCGCATCGCCTGAATCATCCGCTCAAGTTCGACTGACCCGTGAAGGAATGAAAGCACCGCACCATGCTCCATGAAACCGACCAGTACCAGGAAATCCGCGACGCCATTCGCCATCTTTGCCAGCAGTTCCCCGACGAGTACTTTCGCAAGATTGACGAGCAACGAGGCTACCCGGAGCAATTTGTAGACGCGCTCACGCGCGCCGGCTGGATGGCAGCGCTCATTCCGCAAGAGTACGGTGGTTCGGGCCTGACGATGGCAGAGGCTTCAGTCATCATGGAAGAGATCAACCGATCTGGTGGAAATTCTGGCGCGTGCCACGGCCAGATGTATGTGATGAACGCGATTGTTCGCAGCGGTTCGGACAAGCAAAAACGCGACCTGCTGCCTCGCATTGCCAGCGGCGACTTGCGCATCCAATCTATGGGGGTGACCGAACCCACCACCGGCAGCGACACCACCAAGCTCAAGACCACGGCCACGAAGAAGGACGGCCGGTGGGTGATCAACGGTCAGAAAGTCTGGATCTCTCGCATCCAGCACAGCGACATGATGATCTTGCTGGCACGCACCACACCTCTGGCAGAAGTGCAGAAGCGTTCAGAGGGCTTGAGCTGCTTTCTGATCGACTTGAAGGAGGCTGTGGGCCAGGGGCTTACCGTGCAACCCATCCTGAACATGGTGAACCATGAGACCAATGAGCTGTTCTTTGACAACCTGGAGATTCCAGAGGAGAACCTGCTCGGGCCTGAAGGGAAAGGCTTCAAGACGCTGCTCGATGGACTCAATGCCGAGCGCACTCTGATTGCTGCCGAGTGCATTGGCGACGGCTATTGGTTCATCGACAGGGCGACCAAATACGCCAAAGAGCGTGTGGTGTTTGGGCGTCCGATTGGTCAGAACCAGGGCATTCAGTTTCCCATTGCAGAGTCACTGATTGAACTGGAAGCCGCCAACCTCATGCGCTGGAAGGCTTGCGAGAAGATCGATGGACACGAGAACGCTGGGGCGGCAGCCAATATGGCCAAGCACCTGGCTGCCAAGGCCAGCTGGGAGGCTGCCAACGTCTGCCTGCAAACGCATGGCGGATTTGGATTTGCCTGCGAGTACGACGTCGAGCGCAAGTTTAGGGAAACCCGGCTCTACCAGGTGGCACCCATCTCCACGAACATGATCTTCAGCTATGTGGCTGAGCATATTCTGGGGCTTCCGAAGTCGTATTGACCACTGCATTCGATGAATTGCCAGCGTTAAAAGGCGCGAAGATTCGCACGCCGGCCCTACCTCTTCGACTGGCCCCTTTGTACGCAATGCGGCCTGAATTCCTTAACAAGCTCGGCTCTCCAATTGACCGCCGCCTACCCTCACCCCCGCCCTCTCCCCTGGCCGGGCGCCCGCCCGCAGGAGAGGGAGTAAAACCTAAGGCCGCGGAGCAGGCCATTCGGGAGTAACCGCGGAGCTGGCTTTGCCAGGCCGCTGGTTGCGTCCCCCTTGGGGGAAGGCGCGAAGCGACTCAGGGGGGAGCTAATTTCTCCAGGCCGCTGGTTGCGTCCCCCTGGGGGGAAGGCGCGAAGCGCCTCAGGGGGGGACCAAAATCAATAAGTCTCGAGATGCAAACGGCCTTCTTTCTTGAGGCGGCCGCCAATCTCATCCCAGTTCAGGCCAGCGTTCTGCACCACATCACGCAGCGCCATCACCACGCCTTCTTCCATGCTCTTCAAGCCGCAGACGTAGATGAAGGTATTGGGGTCCTTCAGAAGCTCAACCAGATCAGCGGCGCGTTCACGCATCAGATCCTGCACATACTTCTTAGGTTGATTCGGCGTGCGGCTGAACGCAAAGCTGGTGTCGATGAAGTCCTTGGGCAGGCTTTGCAAAGGGCCGAAATAAGGCAGCTCTTCCTTGGTGCGCGCGCCGAAGAACAGCATGAGTTTGCCGCTTTCGAACTTGCCAGAGGCCCGAAGGCGGCGACGCCACTCGGTCATGGCGCGCATGGGCGCAGAACCCGTGCCAGTGCAAATCATGACGATATGGGACTTCGGATGGTTGGGCATCAGGAAGCTGGTGCCAAAAGGCCCTGTCACCTGCACTTGGTCACCCACCTTCAGATCGCACATGTAATTGCTGGCCACACCGCGCACTGGATTGCCTTGGTAGTCCTCCAGAACACGCTTGATGGTCAGGCTGATGTTGTTGTAGCCAGGCCGTTCACCGTTGCGGGGGCTGGCAATACTGTATTGGCGCGGGTGGTTGGGTTTTCCACGCGCGTCCAGGCCTGGCGGAATGACGCCAATGCTCTGGCCTTCCAGCACGGGGAAAGGCATGCTGCCGAAGTCCAACACAATGTGGTGCGTATCGTATTCCTTACCGACCTCTGTGACGCGCACATTGCCCACCACCGTGGCGGTCACAAATTTATCAGCCGATTTGGGGCCGTACAGGTTGGCATAGGCGTGCGCGGCTGACCAAGGGGGCGTGGTGGCGCCAAAAGCGGACGAATTGAAAGTCGTCTCGCCAGTGGGATCCGCAGCGGGTGTGGAAGCTTGTTCCTGCGCGAGCAGTTCGGCCACGGGTTCCTCAGCGCTGCCCACGCCCTGCTCTGCCAGCTGTTCCGGCGTGAGTTCTGCAGGCAAGGAGTCCCAGCCCAATTGCTCTTCAATGGTGTAGGGTTTGACGCGTGGCATGAGGCGCCAGTTGTCGATGCTCCCTGTCGGGCACGGAGAGATACAGTCCATGCACCCATTGCAGATGTCTGCCTTCACCACGTAATTCATCGAATCGTGTGTGATGGCGCCGACGGGGCAGATGGCCTCGCAGGTGTTGCAGCGTATGCAGATCTCTGGATCGATCAGATGCTGTTTAAGGACGGCGGAGTCGGTAGAGGTATCCATGATGGCGGTCTTTTCGTGGGGGCGCTAACTTTCAATCCCTCGCCCTCCAGGGGAGAGCAGAGTCAGGGTATGCAGCGCTACCAATGGAAAAGCCGCATGCCCCACCCTGCTCTCCCCCAGCGGGAGGAGGAAGTCCCTCACCCCAACCCGCTGGCGAGAAAAGGAGAAGTGCAAGGCTGCACAAGAATAACAAACACGGTCTTAGTTGAAACGCACATACTCGAAATCGACCGGCTGGCGGTTCACGCCCATGACAGGTGGCGCAATCCAGTTGGCAAATTTTCCAGGTTCCACCACACGGCCCATCAGCGAGCCCACATAGGCTCGGTCTTCGTCGCTAGGCAGCCACTCGTTGACGCGTTGGCTCCATTCCTGCTCGCTCACGACGCGGCCTTCCGGAGAAACCTTGGCACCAGAGAGCGCGCCGATATTGCGGTGGAACGCCTTGTGCGGAACGGTGAGCTTGACAGGGATGCCAGCTTTTTCGATCACGCGGTTCCAACGCTCGACACCCGCTCTGGAGTCGGTGATGTAGTCGTCACGCAGCACTTCGTTGAGCGCATTCAGCATGGGGACTTCTTTTTCAACCAGCTTGTCGCCCTCAATGTTCAGCACTTTGTAGGTCTGGCCTTTGAGCAGGTGATCGTCCTGACGCTTGCCTTCTTCGTAGCGGCCTTTCAAGCCCGTGCTGTAGAAAGTGGCGGCATTGCTGGATTCGTCTGCGCCGAACAGGTCGATGGTGACGCTGTAGTGGAAGTTGATGTAGCGCTGAATTGTTGGCAGATCGATCACGCCAGCCGCACGCAGCTTGGCGACGTCATCGGTCTTGAGCTCGTTCATGGCGTTGACGGTGCGCTGGATCACGCGCGAGATTCCAGACTCACCGACGAACATGTGGTGAGCTTCTTCGGTCAGCATGAACTTCGTCGTGCGGGCCAGCGGATCGAAGCTGCTCTCTGCCAGTGCGCAGAGCTGGAACTTGCCGTCGCGATCGGTGAAGTAGGTGAACATGAAGAAGCTGAGCCAATCGGGCGTCTTCTCATTGAAGGCTTGCAAGATACGTGGGTTATCCGCGTTGCCGCTGTTGCGCTCCAGCAGGGCCTCGGCTTCCTCGCGGCCATCACGACCGAAGTAGCGGTGGAGCAAGTAGACCATGGCCCACAGGTGGCGGCCCTCTTCAACGTTCACCTGGAACAGGTTGCGAAGGTCGTACTGGCTCGGGCAGGTCAAGCCCAGGTGGCGCTGCTGCTCCACAGAGGCAGGCTCGGTGTCACCCTGCGTGACGATGATGCGACGCAGGTTGGCACGGTATTCGCCAGGCACATCTTGCCAGGCAGCTTCGCCCTTGTGATCGCCAAAGTGAATCTTGCGGTCTTGCTCACCGGGGTTCAGGAAAATGCCCCAACGGTAGTCAGGCATCTTCACGTGGCCAAACTGGGCCCAGCCCTGCGGATCAACACTGATGGCCGTGCGCAGATAGACGTCAAAGTTTTGCGAACCATCGGGCCCCATGTCATTCCACCATTGCAGGTAGTTGGGCTGCCAGTGCTCCAGCGCGCGCTGCAGCGTGCGGTCTTCCGACAGATTGACGTTGTTGGGGATCTTCTCGCTGTAATCGATGCTGCTCATGGTGGGACTCCTCTAGGAAAAGTTTCGCGTTGGATGTGTGGGGCTGGTAATCAGACGCGGTTCAGATCGAACTGAGCCTTGTCTCCCTTGCCGTACACCTTGAGTGCACCCTTTTCGCCCACGGCGTTGGGGCGCTGGAAAATCCAGTTCTGCCAGGCGGTCAAGCGACCAAAGATGCGTGTGAGCATGTTCTCGCGCTGTGCAAAGCGCAGGTTGGCTTCCAGGCCGGTCAGAGCATCCGGGCTCATGGCCGCGCGCTCTTCGAAGGCGATCCGGACCTCATCTGCATAGTCAATATCGTCTGGCGTTGCAGTGACCAGGCCCAGCGCCAAGGCCTCTTTGGGACCCAGAGCTTTGCCGGCGGCATCGCGAACCGCATCCATGGCGCTTTGCTCTTCGTAGAAGCGGCGCGCCAGGCGCGACTGGCCATTGACCATGGGCAGCAAACCGAAGTTGAACGAATCCAGTGTGATGGTAGCTGCTTGCTCATCGTCAAGCATGTAGGTGCGGTCTGCGCAGAAAGCCAACTCAGCCAGGATGCCCGAGAAGCAGGAGCCAGGCTCCACCAGAGCGAACATGGAGCGCGATGTGACGTCCAGGCGTGCGAAGGTGCGGCGCAACATGCCGATGGTTTCGTTGACGAACCAGTGGCTGCGGTTGGATTCCAGGGCTTCACCCACGGCGAGGACGGCAGCAGCATCGCCCGTGGTCTTGAGTACCCACGTGCCGATGTCCAGCTCGTTGGTGCGCATGTGCAGGATTGCGTCGTCAAGTTCACGCGCCATAGCCAGGGGCCACCAGGTCACACCAGCGGCTTCAATGCCTGCAATGTCTTTCGGCTGCGCTGCTGCGGGCGCTTTGACAGTGAAGACGGCCTGGCGTTTGGCACGGTCAATCTCCACCTCTACATGAGAGTAGCTGACCTTGTCGCCTTCCACCTTGCGCTCAAGTGGCGTCAGAGACACGCCTTGGCCGCTACCGCGGTGGCTGCCCGCGGACAATTCGGCCGCACGCTTTGCAACGGTTTCCTTGAATACCTGGGGTTTGGCGATGGCATCGACCAGGCGCCAATCGACTGCGCGCTGGCCGCGCACGCCTTCGACGCTGGTGCAGAAGATGTCAGCAAGATCATGGCGAACGTGGCGCTTGTCGGTGACGCGAGTCAGGCCGCCGGTGCCAGGCAACACGCCCAGCAGAGGCACCTCAGGCAGGCTGACGGAGGAGTTGCGGTCATCCACCAGGATGATTTCGTCACAGGCGAGCGCCAGCTCGTAGCCACCGCCGGCACATGCGCCGTTGACAGCTGCGATGAACTTCAGGCCGCTGTGCGCGCTGCTGTCTTCCAGACCGTTGCGCGTTTCGTTGGTGAATTTGCAGAAGTTCACCTTCCATGCATGGCTGGAGACGCCCAGCATGAAGATGTTGGCGCCGGAACAGAAGACTTTGTCCTTGGCGCTGGTCACGATCACAGACTTCACTTCCGGATGTTCGAAGCGGATGCGTTGAACGGCATCGTGCAGTTCAATATCTACGCCCAGATCGTAGCTATTGAGTTTGAGCTTGTAGCCAGGACGCAGGCCGGCATTTTCATCGATATCGATTGCCAGATGCGCCGTGCTGCCTTCAAACGTGAGTTTGAGGTGGTGGTACTGGCTGGGTTCGGTCCGGTAATCAACGGTCAGATCTTGCGACATGAGAATCCTTTGAGGCTGAATTTTTTCTAATGACGGCGCTGGCTGGCTTGTGGGGTAAATCGAGAGCGCCGAAAAAGCCAGTACATGAATAATAGTGCATCATCCCAAACGAGTCAATGCACTTTACTGCAAATCCCCTAAAAACCTGGCTCAGGCGAACACGGAGGTCCGCACCAGACTCTGCAAGGCCGTGAAAGCCGCGTCCTCATCTGCAAAGTGACTGGTATCAAAACGCAGATCCGCCTTGGCGTAGAAGGCTGATCTGCCGGCCAGAATGCGCTTTAAGTCTTCCATGGCTTCAGGGCTGGCGGCCATGGGGCGCATATCGCCTTGGGCAGCCACACGCGTCATGTGATCTGCGGCGTCTGCTTGCAACCAAATGGTGGTGCAGTGCTGTAGAAGCAGGTTGAAGTTGGCCGCGTCCGCCACCAGACCACCAGGTGTGGCAATCACGACTTCAGGGTAGATCTGAATGGCCTCTTCCAGCGCTCTGCGCTCATACCGGCGGTACGCATTGGTGCCGTAGAGATTGTGAATCTCGTTGATGCTGCACCCTGCGAATTGCTCAATTTCGCGGCTGAGCTCAATGAAGGCATAGCCAAGATCGGCCGCCAGGCGCTGCCCCAGAGAGGTCTTGCCTGCGCCGCGCAGACCGATGAGCGCGATACGGGCGCCCTTGGCCCGGTCTTCCCCGGCATGATGGAACATTTCGCTCAGTGACTGGCGGGCACGCCGCAGGTCGCTTTCGCCCCGGCGTTCCAGCAGTTCGCGGATCATCAACCATTCGGGTGAAGAGGTGGTCACATCACCCAGCAGCTCAGCGAGCTCACACTGCAAGGCGTTGGCTACCTGCAAAAGCACCAGTATGGAGACATTACCCGTGCCGTACTCCAGGTTGGCCAGATGCCGCTCGGAAACTTCTGCCGACTTGGCCACCGCTTTGCGTGTCATTCCGCGACGCAGGCGGAGCGTACGCACCCGCTCGCCCAGAGCAACCAAAAAGGGGTGTCGGGTGACGTCCGGGGCTGCGGAAGCAGTGGCTGCCATGGGGGAGGCTTCTTCTATCTCCATGCTTATTCTCTATTCAAGTCGGCTTGACATGCACTTTACTGCATGTTAGTGTCTAGCACAATAATGCATTTCACCACGGTGGCGCTGAAAGATCAATTCGGGAAATGGCTTGGGCCATCTTCCCGATCGGAAGATGAAAATGGCTTGCAAAAAAGCCCAGCGCTCCCTTTGTGCGAAATTTTTATAAAAGCCAGCCTCTTAGCCAGCCCTTACTTGGAGACAAGAATTCCATGAGCCATCCTGCAGCATTGCCCGAGCGTTTCAATTTCGCTGAGCATCTGCTCGCGCAGAACACAGGGCGCCCTGAAAAACCAGCGTTCATAGACGACAACGGCCCCTTGACCTATGGTCAGCTGGATGAGCGTGTCCGCCGCATGGCCTCCGGCCTGCGCAGCCTGTCGCTGCGCCGGGAAGAGCGCGTGCTCGTGTTGATGCACGATGGCAACGATTGGCCGGTGGCATTTCTGGGCTGCATGTACGCAGGCCTGGTGCCCGTGGCCGTCAACACACTGCTCACCGCAGATGACTATGCCTACATGCTGGAGAACTCACGCGCCCAGGCCGTCCTGGTATCGGGCGTGCTGCTACCCACGCTGAATGCGGCATTGACCAAGAGCGACCATGAAGTTCAGAAAGTCGTGGTTTCTCACCCCCAGGCACCTCTTCATCCGTCCGAGATCGAATTTGAAGCGTTCCTGGCAGCCCACACGCCACAGGACAAGCCTGCTCCGACCTCACCAGACGATCCAGGTTTCTGGCTTTATTCAAGCGGCTCCACCGGGCGCCCCAAAGGCACGGTGCATTCCCATGGAAATCCTTACTGGACTTGCGAGCTGTACGGCAAGGACGTGCTTGGCCTGAAAGAAAACGATGTTTGCTTTTCTGCCGCCAAGCTATTTTTCGCTTATGGCCTGGGCAATGGCCTCACTTTCCCCATGAGCGTGGGCGCCACTACTTTATTGATGGGAGAGCGTCCCACGCCCGAGGCCACCTTCAAGCGTTGGGTGGGTTTGGTCGGGGATGTGAAACCCACCGTGTTCTTCGGCGCGCCGACAGGTTTTGCCGGCATGCTGGCGCACCCTCAGTTGCCCAAGCGGGCGCAGGTCGCCATGCGGCTGGTGTCATCTGCTGGAGAGGCCTTGCCCGCCGAGCTGGGCGAACGATTCAAAGCTCATTTTGGGGTGGACATTGTCGACGGCATTGGTTCTACCGAGATGCTGCACATCTTCTTGTCGAACCGCCCGGAAAAAGTCCGCTACGGCACCACCGGGTGGCCCGTGCCAGGCTATGAAGTGGAGCTGCGCGGCGACGACGGCAAGCCTGTGCCAGACGGCGAACCTGGGGATCTCTTCATTCAAGGGCCCTCAGCAGCCATGATGTACTGGGGCAACCGGCAAAAGACCCGCGACACCTTCCAGGGTGGCTGGACCAAGAGCGGTGACAAATACGTTCGCAACGAAGATGGCAGCTATACCTATGGCGGACGCAGTGACGACATGCTGAAGGTGAGTGGCATCTATGTGAGTCCGTTCGAGGTCGAGGCCACTCTTGTTCAACATCCTGCTGTGCTTGAAGCCGCCGTGATTGGCAAGGAAGATGCAGAGGGTCTGACCAAGACCAAGGCCTTTGTGGTGCTCAAAGCAGGCCAGAAGGCGACAGAAGATGAGCTCAAAGCCTTCGTCAAGGATCGCCTGGCCCCGTATAAGTATCCGCGGTACATTGAATTTGTGACCGAGTTGCCCAAGACTGCGACAGGCAAGATCCAGCGGTTCAAGCTCAGAGAACAAGAGCGCGGGTAGTCATTCGAAGCGCGAAACCGCGCGCTTATTGTGCGAAAACGTGCTGATTTCACACGTTCTCGCAGAAGAATATGCTCAACTAAAGTTTGTTAGCCACGCATGCGGTCTGCTTGGCTATCCTGTCGGGCTGTCTTTCATTCGACCCGATCGCACCATGCAGATTTCGCCTTCTCGACTCACACGACTCACCCGGTGGTGCGCTCTGGTAGCCGTATCTACCAGTCTTGTGGCGTGCGGCGGCGGTGGCAGCGATGACCTTGCGCCACCCGCTCCGGCACCGAGCCCCACGCCAGCACCCGGCCCGGCTCCGGCGCCATCGCCCACTCCAGCGCCAGCGCCGACACCGGCCCCCACACCAGCGCCTGCGCCCGTGCCCACGCCACCTCCCATGCCAGCCCCCGAGGAACGTGGCGGTCTGCAATCAGCGCAGTTCGTGAACACCTTGACCGCAGCGCAGGTACAGGCGGCCTTGGCTGCCAGCCGCTTGGGCCCTGACACCACCGCGGTGGCACGTTACGACGTCAGCAACTATCGCATCACCTACACCACCACGGACAAGGACGGCCGGCGGGTAGCAGCCTCTGGCCTGGTGAGCGTGCCCATTAAAGCTGCCGGCGCTACCAGCCCTGTCCTCAGTTACCAGCACGCCACCATCTTCCGCAACGATGAGGCGCCCAGTATCCGAACCGAGCCTGGCGAACCACCCATGGTGCTGGCCTCACAGGGCTACATCGTGGTGTCACCGGATTACGTAGGCTTTGGCAGCACCCGAGGCCAGGAGCATCCCTACCTGTTGGCAGAGGCCACCGCCAACTCGGTGGTGGACTTGCTGGTCGCTGCGCAATCGTGGCGCTGGCAGGAACGCGTCGCAGACAACGGACAGCTCTTCCTGGCGGGTTATTCCGAAGGCGGCTATGCCACGATGGCAGCGCACCGCGCCCTGCAAAGCGCAGGCTCCAATGGCTGGCTCACGCAGCAGGTGGCGGCGTCCGTTCCCGGCGCGGGTCCTTACGACGTCCAGTTCACGCTGGATGAGTTGCGTGATGGCCTGCCAGGTTGGCTAAGAGCATTGTTCAACCCAGGCAGCCTGAGCCGAGCGCCTGAATCTGTTCGCAACGAGGTCCGCCGGATGCTGGTGGCGCAACTGTTTCCCGACGATGCAGACGTAGCCTATCAAACCTTGTTCATAGACCGCTACCTGGCCGACGACCAGCAAGCGATTGCCCGCGAACACAGTGTTCATCTGGGGTGGGCACCCCAGGCGCCGGTCTACCTATTTCATGGTCAGAATGACCGCACGGTGCCTTACGGCGCCTCGGTCAAAGCCTTGCAGGCCCTGCGTAACGCAGGCGGCGCCAATGTGAGTTTGACCGACTGCACCACGGCAGACCGCGGCCACCTGGGCTGTGTGCCGGAGTACTTTGAGTACACGATGAGCCGCTTGCGCCAATTGGCGCGGGACTTGTGAAGAAGCTGTAAGCCGGCTCAACGGCTACGCGCAGACGGCGATGGCATTGCCGGGCATAAAGCGATCGCGAGGCAAGCCTCAGGTGGTACGGCCCATCCAACTGTTCAGCGTGGCGTAATCCACGCTGTCGGTGCTTTCATCCGAAGCGCAGTGCACAGGTACGCGGATCAGTGAGGCAATCTTGCTTTAACAGGAAAGGATGCCGTCGTTCAAAGTATGTGAAATACCCCGCAACCAGCCATCTGCCAGCATGGCGGGTTCAGACGCCAAAATCCTGGAGCTCCTCGCGCATCCAGTCAATGAAGAGTCGGGTTCGAGTGGGCAGCATGCGGGCATTCGGGTAGACGATGCTGACTGGTCGCGGAGGTGGCTCGAAGGCCTCCAGCACCGCGGCTAGCCGGTTCTGCCGCACAAATGGCGCCACTTGGTACGAAAAAAAGCGGCCGAAGCCCATGCCGGCCGCACAGGCCTCCAGGGCTGGAGCCACATGGTTGAAATCCAGGTTGCCTTTCACCTGAACACTGAACGCGCGGCTTTTTTCGTGAAAGCCCCAGTGCGGTCCCACGCCCGCGATGTTGAGCACACAGTTGGCCTCGCGCAATTCGTTCGGGTGCTTCGGCACGCCGACGCGACGTAGATAGTCAGGGCTGGCCACCACCACGCGCCGAATACTGCCCAGCGGTAGCGCCACGAGCGAGGAATCTTCCAGCGGGCTGATACGGATGCCCACATCGATGCCTTCTTCCAGCAAGTTCACCACGCGGTCGTGCAACAGCACTGAGCATCGCATCTTGTCATAGCGCTGAAGGAAGCGCGTGACTGCTGGCGCCACATGCATGTGGCCGAACAGCACCGGTGCCGTCACGGTGACCTGGCCGGCCGGTTCCTGGGCGCCGGAGATGAGCGCGCCGTCTGCTTCGATAACGGCCGCGAGTACGTGACGGCAGCTTTCCAGGTAGCGTTTGCCTTCCTCCGTCAGGGCAATGCGCCGAGTCGTGCGCTGGAACAGGCGTGCACCCAGGTGCGCCTCCAGCGAGGCCAACTTACGCACCACGGCGGGCAGCGAAGTCTGCTGTGCGCGTGCCGCTTTGGTCAGGCTACCGTGCTCAGCAATCTGCACGAAGGTCTGGATTGCCTTGAGTTTGTCCATGCCGAATATTAGATCGATAAGTGGAGTAGTCAAATAACGTTGGCACCATTTATCAAATGGTCAACATCAATCACAGTTCAGATACTGACCCGCATCAACCAGGAATGAGTTGCCATGACAAGCCCCCTTGATGCCTTCCACGAAGGCGAGCGCTTTATTCAATCCATGGTCGGCGTACGCGAGCGCATGGCCGAGATTGGCCATCGCGTGATTCGCAGCTACATGCCAGACCAGCACCGCCAGTTCTTTACGCAGTTGCCTTTTCTCATTGCCGGTACGGTCGACAATGACGGTCAACCATGGAGTTCAGTCTTGGCAGGTCCCCCAGGCTTCATTTCGTCGCCGGACCCCGAACAACTTGCAGTACAAGCGCAACCATTGCCCCACGACATGCTTGCCGTGAATTTGATGCCCGGCGCACACATAGGCCTGCTCGGCATCGCGCCTCACACACGCCGACGAAACCGCATGAACGGCGTGGTCGGGCAGGTTGACTCGCAAGGCTTCTCGGTGCGGGTCAGTCAGAGCTTTGGCAACTGCCCGCAATACATCCAGGCGCGCGAGCCTGAGTTTGTCGGTGCTGGTGATGTGGCTCAGCCTCTGCACTTCAACGGCCAGTTGGACGACGCAGCGATGAAACTGATTCGGCAGGCCGATACCTTCTACATCGCCTCGGCGCATCCGGCCGTGCATTCTCAAGAGGGCGCCGCGCCAGCTGGGCCGGACCGTGCGCAAGGAGTTGACGTATCGCACCGCGGTGGCAAGCCCGGCTTTGTACGCGTGGACGGTCCCGGTCAGCTCACTGTGCCGGACTTTTCGGGCAACTTGTTCTTCAACACCTTGGGTAACCTCGCCATCGAGCCCCGGGCGGGGCTGCTCTTCATGGACTTCGAGACCGGCGAGCTTATACAGGTCAGCGTGCGCGCAGAGATCATCTGGACCGGCCCCGAGCTTGCTGGCTTCCAGGGCGCCGAGCGCTTGCTGCGCTTTGCTGTGACCGGTGTGAGGCGTATGCCAGGGGCCTTGCCTTTGCGCTGGGGGAAGGCTGGACTGTCGCCGGTGCTGGCACTGACGGGTGCCTGGACATAGCACCTTCAGCATAGCGACTCATGGCACGCCTAACTTTCACCCGTTCGACGACTTCCTTGACGCTGACAGGCTTGCTTTCCTTGGCGGTGGCGATGGGCATCGGGCGCTTCGCGTTCACGCCACAGCTGCCGCTGATGGTTCAGGAAGGGCTTCTTGATGTCGCTCAAGGAGGTTGGCTGGCGGCGGCAAACTATGTTGGCTATCTGGTGGGAGCACTCACAGCCTCCCGGTTGCGCGGTGGTGCGTCGGTCCTTGCGATGATTTCTCTCGCTGGGGTTGCACTCACAGCTGCTGCGATGGCCTTGCCAGGAGCGATGCTCTGGATGCCTCTCAGGTTTCTGGCCGGTGTGTGCTCCGCGTGGGCGTTTGTTGCGACGAGTGTTTGGTGCTTGGGCGCGCTAGCAAGAGCGAATCGGCAGGACTTGAGCGCGTGGGTTTACTCAGGCGTTGGGTTTGGGATGGCAATCGTCGGGCTGTACTGTCTCGCCGCAGCCATCACCGGGGTACGGTCACAACAAGTATGGGTCCACCTTGCACTCTTAACGACGACCGCTTTCGTGCCCGTGTTCCTGGTGGCGAGATCCCTCGGTATCGAACTCCAGAAGGCACCATCCAAGCTTGACCAGAACCCACCGCTGCCAGCTGGGACGGTCGGGCTCGTGGTGAGCTACGCGATCATGGGTTTCGGCTACATCCTCCCTGCCACCTATCTCCCTGTCCTGGCGCGAAGCGTTGTGGAGAACCCAGCCGTTTTCGGTCTCGCGTGGCCCATCTTCGGGGCAACGGCGGCCCTCTCAACGTTAGTGGCGGGCGCACTGATGCAACGCATTTCTCGCCTGCGCGTCTGGGCAGGTTGCCAAGCACTGATGGGGCTGGGGACCTTGCTTCCGAGCCTATGGCGGCACGAGGCCAGCTTCATGCTGTCCGCGATTTTCGTGGGAGGTACCTTCATGGTCATCACACTCGCTGGGGTGCAAGAGATTCGAGCCCGAGTCCCGTCGAACCCAGGCGCTTGGGTTGGGTACCTCACAGCGGCTTTTGCGTTGGGGCAAATTGCTGGCCCTGTGTCTACTGCGCTCTTGTTCTCCCTGCCAGGCCTCGCAGATCAGGCCTTGTCGATTGGATTGCAACTCGCCGCGTTCAGTCTGTTTGGTTCAGCTGCCTGGCTGTGGAGTGCCACCTGCCGGGCCACTGCCTTGTAGATCTCGGAGGCTTCCCCCTTGGGATCGACCACTTGCAGAGCTCTTGCCGGGGGCAAGGCGCTGCGCATATCCGAAGGTGCCGGGCGGGCGCTCGGCGGTCCCGGCGAACACCAAATCACTGGTGGCAGAAGGCTTCAGGCTTTCTACTGCTTGCATCATCCTCTCCATCTCGCTCACCCCAGCGCCGGGCGAGATAGGCACAGGCCAGAAGTTGAAGCTGGTGGAACAGCATGGTGGGCAGGATGATCAAGCCCACACTGGCTGCTGGAAACAGCACATTGGCCAGAGGGATGCCAGTGGTCAGGCTCTTCTTGGAGCCGCAGAAAAACAGGGTCTTGCTATCGGCCTGCTCGAACCCCAATGCTCTGCCCAGGAACAGCGTGATGGCAAACACCATGGCCAGGAGTGCAGCACACAAGCCCGTCAGCACGGTCAGATGCCCAATATCCACCTTCTGCCAGATGCCCCCCACCACGGCCGCAGAGAATGAGCCATACACCACGAGCAGGATGGAACTGTTGTCCACTTGCTTGAGCCAGTTGCGGTGCAACTGCACCCAGACGCCTATCCAGCGGCGGGCGAACTGACCCAGTGCAAAAGGCACCAACAGTTGCAAGGCCACTTGCACCACGGCATCACCCAGCGCAAAGTCGCCATGCACGCCGAACATCAGCATGACGAGCAAAGGCGTGACAAACACACCCAGCAGGCTGGAAGTTGCCGCGCTGCAGACCGCTGCAGCCACATTGCCTCTCGCCATGGCGGTGAAGGCAATGGATGACTGCACGGTAGAAGGCAGGGCACATAGAAACAGCAAACCCAGCGTGAGACCTTGCCCAACCAGCGCTTTGAAGAGAGGGCTGAGCAGCCAGCCCAGCAACGGAAAGATAGCGAACGTACAGGCAAACACCGTCAGGTGCAGGCGCCACTGCGACAGGCCTGAGCGCACCTGCTGCGACGAGAGCTTGGCGCCATGCATGAAGAAAAGCAGCGCGATGGCACCTTGGGTCAGGTAATGAAACCACCGAGCGCCTTCGCCATACACGGGTGATAAAGAGGCCAGCAAGACCACCATCACTATCAGGAGCACGAACGGGTCGGGTAGCCAGCGAAGACTCTTCATAGCTTGTCGAAGGAGTCTCGCTTGCGAATGCTCCTTCCCTTACAAAATTTAATTAACACGTATGCGACGCTTGGCGCAACTCAGGGATTTCAGTCGGCGGTGCGCGGGCCCTGTGACCCTAGATTCCGCGCAGCAGGAGGTGGTTTGCTCAAGCCAGCATGCTCACATGCGCCGAGACCACACGCCAGCCTTCCGAGGTTCGCGCCCAAGCCTGGGTCTGGCGCCCCACCTTGTCGGAGCCGATGCGCTGAAATTCGAGATGGGCGGTGGCGTAGTCGTCGCCAAACGTGGTGATCTGAGTCTTGAGCATCACGCGGTCCAGCCCCTGCGGAGAGCGACCGGCACGAAACGCCTGAATGGCGGCAAAGCCGTAGAGGTGCTCGGTAGCGCCCAGGCGCACCGTGTGTTCGCTGTTCCAGAAAAGTTGGTCCAGGACCTCTACATCATTGCTGGTGAGAGCGCGCTCATAGCGCATGAACTCGCGTTGGACCTCGGCGACGATTTCGGGTTTGTTGATTTCCATGATTGGTAGAGAATGAAGTAAAAAAATCAGTCACGCAGCCAGGTGCGGCGACGTCATACAAGGGGTGGCGCGCGCTCTCATGCACTGCGCAAGAAAAACACAGCCTCGACTTCGACGCTGGCATCCCGGGGCAACACCGACACGCCGATGGCCGTACGCGCATGCGTGCCTGCAGATCCGAACACCTCGACGAACAGGTCAGATGCGCCATTGATCACTGCGGGCACCGAGTCAAACCCCGCTGCCGCCTGCACATAACCGTTGACTTTGAGACAACCCTCCACGCGGGTCAGATCGCCATCGCAAGCCATCTTGAGCGCAGCAATCAGGTGCAGGCCACATTGGCGAGCCGCCGCATAGCCGCGGGCCACGTCGTCAGCGCTTTGCAGCGTGCCCTGAAAGTTGACCTCACCGATGCTGGTCTGGCCGGCCAGGAAGACGATCTGGCCACAGCGTTTGAACGGAACATAGTTGGCCTGCGGGAGGGACAGTTGCGGCAACTTCAGGTCTTGCAGGGCGAGCCTTGCGGCAATGGATTCAGATTCGGGCATACAGGTCACTTCTTGCAGGTTGAAAACAGTGGGGTTAGTGAAACAGTGGAGCCAGGCACGGCATCAATCAGCACAGCAGGGATCGCCTGCTGGCATGGCTTCGTCGGCATGGGCGGGCATGGCGTCCAGCGAAGCAAACACGTCTTCCAGAGGGGGAAATTCCGTCTTGGGCTTGCGTGCAGCCAGCAAGACCTCCAGCTGGCTCAGATGTCGCTGCATAAGTTTTTCGGCGCGCGCGCCATTGCCGTCAGACAGCGCCTGGACAATGGCCTCATGCTCGTGCGGCCCAGCACAACCATTGCCCGCACCCGCCTGCAAGTTCATGGGCGCGTACAGAGAGAAGTGCAGCGACGAGCGCAACATGAGGCCGCGGTGCATGTCACGGATCAAGGGGTTGTGCAGGCTCTCGACGAGCAGAAAGTGGAACTCCGCGGCCAGAAGCGCCACCGTGGCGCGGTCGTTGCGTTCGGCCGCAATGCGCTCTTGCTGCACATGGCTGACGAAGGGCTGCCAGTCAAGAAGTCGGCTGCGCTCTGCCAGCTGACGTGTCACGCCCAGCTCTATAAGGCGACGCGCTTCGAAAATGGCATGGAGCTCCTGCACGCTGGGCACCGGAATGAACACACCCTTGTTGGGAATGATGTCCAGCCACTTTTCGTGGGCCAAGTGATGCAGCGCCTTGCGCACCCTCTCCCGCGTGCAACCCAACACCTTGGCCAGGCGGGGCTCCTGCAGCTTCATGCCGGGGCGCAATTGCCCGGAAAGGATAGCGCGCCGAATGCGCTGATACACCTGCAAATCGGCTTGTGCGCCGTCAATAATTTGATCAAGGCTGTCCATCGATTTCCTCCACCGCGGCGATCAAAACCCGCAGGCCTTGCGTGAAATCCGCTATCTCCATGGCCTCGTCGGGATTGTGGCTGCCATGTTCATTGCGCACGAACACCATGGCCGTTGGAATTCCCTGCTGGCTGAACACAGCAGAGTCATGACCAGCACCACTGGCCATGGCCACATGGGGAATTTCGAGTGATTCCGCGCAAGATAGCAAGCGCTCGTGCAGTGCGGTATCGATCAGGCCAGGGCGCGCATTGGTGTAGTCGCCCAGATCGATCAAGACATTGCGGCGAGCACTGATTTCCTGCGCCAAGCCGCGCAAGCGTCGGTCAATTTCCAGCAGAAGTGAGTTGTCCTGGCTGCGGATATCCATGGTAAAGCGCAGTTCGCCAGGCACCTTGGTCATGGTGTGCACTTTCGCATCGGTGAAGAACTGTCCTGCGGTACAGACGAGGTCCTTGCCCTGCTCTTCCAGATCTATCCACAGCGCTTCGAGACGTTGTACGAACTCCGCACCGGCCATCACAACGTCGCGGCGCGAACGCCGTGGCTCTGCCCCCGCATGCGCGTACTGCCCCAGGATACGGCAGTGCTTGTAGCGCAGGTTGCCGCGAATGCCCGTGACAATCCCTACGGGCAACTTCTCTTGCACCAACAAGGGGCCCTGTTCGATGTGCAGCTCCAGGAAGCAGTGAATACGCTGAGGGTCGAGTTGCTTCTCGCCTGCGCGCACCCGTTCGGGTGCGAAGCCTGCTGCCTGCATGTGATCGAACAAGGTGCGGCCGGTATCGGGCCGAGTGCATTCGTCCAGCTCATTCGCCTGCAACAAACCAAAGGCCGCACGGCTACCCGCATAGGGTGCCGGAAACCAGGACAGCTCCTCTGCCCGTACAGCCATCACCGTAATGTCACGAACAGGCGAGCGGCCTGCACGTACCCAGCGCGCCAACATGCACATGCCTGCAACCACACCTGCAGCGCCGTCGAAGTTGCCCCCGTCCGGCACTGTGTCCATGTGCGAGCCCGTCATGATGGCGGGCAGGCTGCGGTCGCGCCCCGGCAGGGTGAGATAGAGGTTTCCGGCCGCGTCCACGCGCTTTTCCAAACCCAGGCGATCGCCCAGTTCGCTCATGAGGTCATGGGCCATTTGCTCGCCCTCACCAAACGACGCGCGGGTCACGCCCAGCGTACTGCGCGAGCGATCGCGCAGGGTGTCGAACAGTTGGGCAGCAAGCGCCTCTTCAGCCTCAATGCCCTGGGCCAGGGAAGATACAGAGATGGTTTCAGCGGACATATCGGGACACTCCAAGCAGCCGCTCCATGAGGAGCGAAAAAACGACGGTAAAAACAATCAGGACACTCGCCACCGCAGCGGCGCGCACATCGAGCAGGCTTTCGATGAGATGCAACAGGCGAATGGGCAGCACCTCGCTGCGCGCGTCCGACAGGAACATGGACACCGGCACGTTGTCGAACGAGAACATGAAGGCAATGAAGCTGCCCGCAAAAATGGCGGGCGCTGCAAGAGGCAGCACAATGCGCGAGAACGTGCGCCACTGCGTGGCACCGAGACTGCGAGAGGCATCGATCACACTCGGGTCGATCTGGCCCAGGCCGATCAGCGCCGTGCGCAGGATGTAGGGTGTGGAAATGGCGATATGTCCAATGACCAGCGTCCAGTACGAAAGCTGGATGCCCAACATCTGTAGCCAGATCAGGGTGGCCAGACCCAGACTGATGCCGGGCAGCATCATGGGCGACTGAAAGAAAGTCTCGAGCGCCCGCGCCCACGTGGACTGTTGCCTGGCCAGGTACATGGCAGCACCGGTGGCCAGCACGGCAGCAACGCTCACCGCGACAACCGAAACGCGCGCACTCACCGATACCGCCTCCCAGATGTCATCTGATTCGGTCCACAGCGCGATGAACCAGCGGAAAGACAGATCCTGTGGCGGAAAGCGCAGCGACTCGCCTCCGTTGAACGAGGTGGCCAGCGCGAAGAACGTGGGCACCACCAGGATGGTGCAACCCAGCGCCACAATCAGCGCAAGCACTACATACCAGCTCCCCGCGCTGAGGCGGGCCCGAACCACGCGTGCGAACGAGTGGGAGGAATGGGCTTCAGCCATAGATGTACCCCTTCGATTTGCGAGCCAGCGCATTGCCGGCAAAAATGATGGCGCCGACCGCCACCATCAGAATCAGAGCGAGTGCCGCTGCAAAGGCCCATTCCTGCGACAAGATGGACTGCTGATAGATGTACATCGGCATGTACAACAAGCCACCGCCGCCCAGCACAGTCTGAGCCACGAAGCTACCCACCGCAGACGCAAATACCAGTGAACAACCTGCAATCAGGCCCGGCACACTCAAGGGCAGAATCACGCGCACCAGCGTCTTCCAATGCCCTTCGCCCAGAGAGCGAGAAGCCAGCAGCAAGCTCGAATCCATACGTCCCAGAACGGTGTACAGCGATAGCACCATCATGGGCATCTCGATCTGCGTCAAGCCGATGACCACAGCGGTTTCAGTGAACAGAATCCGCAGGGGTTGATCGGTTACCCCCAACCATTGCAGCAGTTCATTGACCGGCCCTTGGTTACCCAGCGCCACCATCCAGCCAAAGGTGCGCACTACACCGCTGACCAGCAGCGGCAGTACCACCAGGAGCAGAAGCAAGGACTTGATCCGAGGGCTCGCATAGACCATGCCCAATGCGTACGGGTAGCCAATCAGGAGAGTGAGCAGCGTGGTGGTCAGTCCAAGGCGCAGGGTAGAGATGAGCACGTCGTAAGTCATGGGGTCCGACAGCACGCGTGCAAAGTGCGACAGCGTGAAAGCGCCCTCCAACCCACGAAAGCTCATGACCACCAACACAATCTGCGGCGCCAGGACGAAGACCAGGAAATACAGCAGCAGGGGAGCTGCCAACCAGGGCCCGCTGAGAGCCCGCGGTGAGGAAGATTGAAGCATGGCGGAACCTCCGTTTACTGTGCCAAGGCAGGTGGCACAAAGACAGAGCAGCGCGCGTGCGGCCGCACGCGCACCCGTACCGTCTCTCCAGCCGGCATATGGTCTATATGCGCGCCGCGCTCCATGCTCAGATGCAGCAGTGCGCCTTCTTGCGTGCGCACTTGAATGCGCGTGATTTGCCCCATGGGCCTAGCCGAGAGCACCTGAGCTGGCACTCCCTCATCTGCCAGCTCCAACTGCTCCGGACGCAGTGCCAGGCGGGCCGAGCCATTTCGCGTACACGGACCTATGGAGCGGAACCGGTAGTCGACACCACCCGGTGTCTGCAGACTCCATTGCTCATCATCGATGCGTGCAAGCTGACCATCAAGCACAGTGGAATTGCCCATGAAGCTGCTCACAAATTCATTCTGCGGAGCGTCATAGATTTCGCTCGGCGTGCCGAACTGCATGATGGCCCCCTTGTTCAGCACTGCAATGCGGTCAGCCATGGCCATGGCCTCTTCCTGATCGTGTGTCACCATGAGCGTGGTGATGCCCAATTCCCGCTGGATACGCAGCAGTTCGCTTTGCATCTCTTCGCGCAGATTCTTGTCCAATGCCCCCAGCGGCTCATCGAGCAACAGCAGCCTTGGCGAAATGGCCAGCGCACGAGCCAAGGCCACACGTTGCTGTTGACCGCCTGACAACTCACGCGGAAGACGCTGGCCAAATCCCGCCATGCGCACCACGTCGAGCATCTCTCGTGTCTTGCTCGCCACCTCATCACGTGTGGCTCCATGCGCCTTCAGTCCATAGGCAATATTGGCCTCCACGGTGAGGTGCGGAAACAGCGCATAACTTTGAAACACCATGCCCATGCGTCGCAGTTCGGGCGGAAGTGCAGTCACGTTCTGATCTCCCAGAAAGACCGTTCCGCTATCAGCCTTGGTGAAGCCGGCAATCACTCGCAACAACGTCGTCTTGCCGCAGCCGCTGGGGCCGAGCAAGGCCACGAACTCGCCGGGCCGGGTTTCGAGGTCGATCCCGTCTACGGCGCGCGTCTGACCGTAGGTCACCAGTATTTCTGAAAGCTTGAGAGCCGTGTGCTGACTAGACATAGAAAGAAGCATCCAAGTTTGAATGGCCCCTACCAAATGAAGTGGCCTTGCCTTGAGCACTGCAAGTCGCATGCCAGCCCTTGCGCACACACCTCCCCTCAAAAGTGATATTTCAAAATCAAAATGTGCACATTTTTGTGGTGCATGTGCGCATAAAAACAGTGCGACGCGCACCATATGGGCGCAACGAATCAACGTTGAAACCGCATAAAAGCCTGACCCCGTCATAACCCATTGCTATAGGTTTCCACACGAGCTTCGCCGACGGAGGCGCTCTCGCTCTCGTTCTGGCTCACGAGTGCTTTTTACCGGAAGGCTTGGCACGCATCGTGCACAGATGCCTGCCATCAACGCACTTTTCGCCATCATGACTGTCAGCCGCCTTCAGGAGATCGCCCCTCGCAACCTTCAAGGGTGGGGTTCGTCCCCTCCACGCCTTGTACTTCCCCATCAGGCCAAGGTGGCCGTTTCCATAGTGATCAACTTTGAAGAGGGAGCGGAGTGGTCTATTGCCGATGGCGATGCCGTCACCGAACGTGTGGCCGAGGTCCACAGCGTGGTGCCTGCTGGTATCTGGGACCAGGGCACGGAGCAGCAGTTCGCGTATGGCATGCGCTCCGGTATATGGCGCTTTCTTGATGCCTTGCGCCGACACGGACGCCAGGCCACCTTCTACATGTGCGGCCAAGCTGTAGAGCGCAGCCCGCACATTGCTGCCCGGATCGTGGCAGAAGGGCATGAGGCCGCATGCCATGGGTGGCGCTGGCGCCCCCACGCCGACTACGAGAACGCACAAACCGAGCGCGCCGATCTCCAGCGCTGTATCGATGCCACCCTGGCAGCCACAGGACAGCGGCCTTTAGGTTTCTTCTGCCGCGGCAGCGAAAGCCGCTGGACGCGCCCGCTGCTCCAGGAGCTCGGCTTCGAATACGCCAGCAACGGCCTGGACGACGACTTGCCTTACTTCGACACCAGCCTCCCCGAGCCCATGTTGGTCATGCCCTATGCGCTGGACTCCAATGACATGAAATTTTTCCATCCCAATGGTTTCACGTGTGCAGACGAAATGGTCACCTATGTCAACGACGCACTCGAAGTGTTGATCGCAGAGGGCGAGCAGGGCACGCCAAAGCTGCTGAACATTGGCTACCACCTGCGCATCACGGGACGCCCTGGGCGCTTCGCGGCCTTCGAACGTGTACTGCGGCAGCTCGACAGCCTGGGGAGCCAGGTCTGGGTTGCGCCGCGCCTGGAAATTGCCCGGCTGTTCGCTCGCCAAGTGCCCATCACGAACGCCATGAACCACGCGAGTCTGGCCTTGAGCACACCACTCTGATCACCCTTTCTCTCTTCCCTCTCCACTTCGCAAAGGAACGACATGACCGCCTCCACACGAATTCCCGTATCGCGCCGCCACTTTCTAGGCGGTCTTGGCGTCGCAGGCGCCAGCCTGACGCTGTCCCCATGGGTGCATGCGCAATCGTCCGAGCGCTTGGTAGCCATGGCCATTCCCGGCACATGGGAGCGCTCTGCACGTTCGGTGGTGGCACCGGCGTTCAAGAAGAAGATGGGCGCCGACGTGACCGTGAGTCCCGCCCTCATCGTGGATGCGCTGGCCAAACTCAGCGCGTCCAAGGGACAGCCTCCATTTGATGTCGTGATGATGGACGAGCCCGCCGAGATCAATGCCAAATCCCAAGGCTTGCTCGCATCCTTGCCTGTGGACCGCATTCCGAATCTGGCCAAGGTACCCAAGCAACTCATTGGCGCTGACGGCATGGGCGTCATGTCAGCCATGCAGGTCTTCGGCATTGCCTACAACCCCAAGACCATCAAGACCCCACCCAAGTCGTGGGAAGAGCTGTGGAGCCCGGCTTACAAGGGGCGGGTGCTGATCAGCGGACCAGACACCACCATTGGCGCCACATGGATGGTGGAACTGGCCAGGATGAACGGTGGCAGCGAAAAGAACCTGGAGCCCGCCTGGAAGATGCTGGAGAAACTGCGCCCCAACCTTGCCACCATTCCCGCTAACCCAGGTGCCGTCGGCCCCCTCTTCCAACAGGGCCAGGCTGACATTGCACTGGGTTTCCTCAGCGTGGTGGAGCCCCTGCGTCTGCGGGGTGTGGATGTGGCCATCGCCAAGCCGGACACGGGCTGGGGTTTGGTCTCGAACATCGTGCACATCACCAATGGCACCCGCAACATGGAGCATGCTGCCGCCTATGTAAACACGCTGCTCGACACCCAAGTACAGGAGCAACTGGCTTTGGAGCCCTACTACAGCGTGCCCAGCAACCGCGAAGTGGCTTTTACCGGCGCCCTGGCGGGCGTCGCCAGCAATCAGGCTGAGCTGCTGCAGCGCCGTTCGATTGACTGGGTCAGCATTGCGGCCCAACGCCGCGACCTGATCGACCGCTTCAACAGGGAGTTCCGCCGGCGTTGAACGACCTGCACGCAACGGGTTCCGCGGCAGGTATGAGCCCTTGCCCTGCCGTCCCCTGATTTCTGTTGTTCTGACTCTTTTCGTCCATGAAGCCTCTGCACAGCCTAAGCGCCACCGAAGCGCTCTCTAACCTGGTGACAGGCCGCATCAGCAGCGAAGCGCTGGTGCTGGCCTGTCTGCAGCAAATAGCCCGGCACGAGCCTCAAATACGCGCCTGGCAACACCTCGACGCGCAGGCCGCCTTGCACGCCTGCCGCGCCAGCGACGCCATGCGAGCCTCCGGGGGCTCGATCGGCAAGCTGCACGGACTGCCTGTGGCGATCAAGGACAACATGGACACGGCTGACATGCCCACTACCTACGGCAGTCCGCTGTACGCAGGACACCTGCCCGTGCGAGATGCGGCTGTGGTCAGCATGCTGCGCGCCGAAGGCGCCATCATCCTGGGCAAAACGGTCAGCACCGAGTTCGCCTACTTCACCCCCGGTCCCACTCACAACCCACATCGGCCAGGCTACACGCCAGGTGGATCTTCCAGTGGCTCTGCCGCGGCCGTTGCTGCCGGTATGGTGCCGCTGGCCCTGGGCACACAGACGAACGGCTCTGTTATCCGACCAGCCGCCTTTTGCGGCGTGCTGGGCTATAAGCCTGCCGCGGGTTTGATTGCCCGCGACGGCGTGCTCGACACTTCTCACACACTCGATCAGGTGGGCTGTTTTGCGCGCACCGTGGACGACCTGGAGCTACTCGCGCATTGCCTGGCACCCACGCTGACCGACCGCTCCGTGGAGACGACTGCGCGCCTGCGCATCGCGATACTGAATTCCGAACTACTGAGCCATGCCGAGGACGGCACCCGCGCTTTGCTGCAACGTACCAGCGAACAGTTGGCCAATGCAGGCCTGTCCGTGAGCCAGATAGACCTGGGCCCATGGCATGCTTACGCCAATCAGGCGCACCGCACCATCATGCAATCCGAGATGGCCCAGGCACTTGCTCCAGAGCGGGTACGCGGCGAAACCCAGCTCAGCCCTGCCCTGCTTGAACTGATGAATGCAGGCGACAACACCAGCGCCGTCGCCTATCTGGATGCCCTGCGCGCTCGCGGGCCGCTGCAAGAACGCATGGACCAGCTACTGGCGTCTCACGACGTCATGCTCATGCCGAGCGCGCCCGGTGCAGCCCCCGAAGGTCTTGGCAGCACAGGAAGCCCTCTGTTTTGCTCCATGATTTCGCTACTCGGCTGGCCAGCGATGCATCTGCCGACAAGCGAAGATGCCCAGGGCTTGCCCCTGGGCCTGCAACTTGTGGCTCGCCCGGGCGACGAAGCGAAACTGGGCACTGCGGCACGCCAGATCATGCAGTTGGCAGGACGCCCTGACGGCGCCCCTTTGGCCGCCGGCATGGCCTGAGCGATCTCGTGCCAAACCTTCAGGTGTCGTTCGAAATCTTGATCGAAGGAAACTTGGACGAAAAGTCCTTGGCCTTGGCTGCGATCTTGAGCGCCACCTGCCGTGCAACGGTTTTGTAGATGCCGGTGACTTCACTATCAGGATCGGCCACGACAGTGGGCCTGCCGCCATCTGATTGCTCACGGATGGAGAGCTTCAGCGGGAGCGCACCCAGATAGTCGATGCTCTTGGCCGCCGCATAGCGCTTGCCGCCCTCTTCGCCGAAGATGTGCTCCACGTGGCCGCAGTTGGAACACACATGTACCGCCATGTTTTCCACCAGGCCGAGAATAGGCACGCCGACCTTCTCGAACATGGCCACCGCCTTTTTGGCGTCCGCCAAGGCAATGTCCTGCGGTGTGGTCACGATCACGGCACCCGTCATGGGAACTCTTTGGCTGAGGGTCAGCTGGATGTCACCAGTTCCCGGAGGCAGATCGACGATAAGGTAATCCAGATCACGCCAATTGGTTTGGCGCAGGAGCTGCTCCAGGGCCTGGGTGGCCATGGGGCCGCGCCAGATCGTGGCTTCGTCAGGGTCTACCAGAAAACCGATGGAGCTGACCTGTACGCCGTAGTTTTCCAGCGGCTCCATGGTTTTGCCGTCAATGCTCTCGGGACGTCCGTTGATGCCCATCATCATGGGCATGCTGGGCCCATAGATGTCAGCATCCAGCAAACCAACGCTGGCGCCTTCGGCGGCCAATGCCAGCGCCAGGTTGGCAGCCGTCGTGCTTTTGCCCACACCGCCCTTGCCCGAGGCCACTGCAATGATGTTTTTGACATTGGGCATCAGTTGCACGCCCCGCTGAACAGCGTGGGCCGTGATTTTTGTGGCCATGTGAACGGAAACGTTCTCAACCCCCGCAACGCCCCTGGACGCTGCGATCAGCGCCTGCCGCAGCGCAGGGATCTGGCTCTTGGCGGGATAGCCCAGTTCGATGTCGAAAGAGACATCGCCGCCACCCACCTGTAGATTCTTCAGTTGTTTGGTCGATACAAAGTCTCGGCCCGTATTGGGATCGATCACTGTTTGCAGAGCGGCTAACAGCGCGCTTTCATCAACTGCCATTTGGCTTTTCTCCGAATATCCAGGCTTTTAAGAACGCCGTGCACAACTCATCGCGTCAACTTATGCACAGTCTCCCTAGGACGTGTCATCAATTAAAACCCCCACGCGTTGCCAAGCCAGGGGGTGCCAGGCTAGGCGTGGTGAGCGCGGTGTACTCATGTACACAAGCGAGCCACAACAACGCATGGCGCCCCCTGGCTTGGCAACCCTT
>NZ_JBEPSH010000008.1:0-417962 GCF_040548795.1 Ottowia thiooxydans
AGGCCCGTGAACCGGTGGATCCCGCCGCCCCATTGTCAGCGGTCACAGTGAAGTTGAAGGTGCCAGGGACGGTAGGAGTGCCGCTGAGCACACCAACGCTGTTGAAGGACATCCCCAGGGGAAAGCTACCCGCAGTCAAAGCGAAGCTGTAGGGTCCTGGGGCGCCACTGGCGGTGAGGGTTTGGGTATAAGCCGTGCCCTGTGTGGCGTTGGGCAGAGTTAAAGGGGTAATGGCCAGTGCAGGGGGAGGATCCACTACGAAAGAGTAGGCCCGTGAACCGGTGGATCCCGCCGCCCCATTGTCAGCGGTCACAGTGAAGTTGAAGGTGCCAGGGACGGTAGGAGTGCCGCTGAGCACACCAACGCTGTTGAAGGACATCCCCAGGGGAAAGCTACCCGCAGTCAAAGCGAAGCTGTAGGGTCCTGGGGCGCCACTGGCGGTGAGGGTTTGTGTATAGGCCGTGCCCTGTGTGGCGTTAGGCAGAGTTAAAGGGGTAATGGCCAGTGCAGGGGGAGGATCCACTACGAAAGCATAGGCCCGTGAACCGATGGATCCCGCCGCCCCATTAACGGTCACAATGAAGTTGAAGGTGCCAGCGACGGTAGGAGTGCCGCTGAGCACACCTGCACTGTTGAAGGACATCCCCAGGGGAAAGCTACCCGCGGTCAAAGCGAAGCTGTAGGGGCCTGGGGCGCCGCTGGCGGTGAGGGTTTGGGTATAAGCCGTGCCCTGTGTGGCGTTGGGCAGTGTGGGCGGCGCAACAGTGAGTTGGGCCCATGCTGTGGACACGGCAAAGAGTGCCAGCAGAGTGAGCGCACCGTGGCGCACCGCACGAAGGAGATACTGCACCATATGCAGAGTTGGCTGAAAACCCTGAGCTTCCGGCTTGTTGCGTGCCCTGTGTTCCTCTTCCATATTCATCTTCCCTGATGGCATATGAATCACATTTGGATTCTTGATTGGGCGATGTTAACCGTGCATTGACATTTTTTGGTTTGCTATTGGATGCAATAGGGTTAACCACAGGTGCAGCCTTGGACTGCTACGCCCCAGCCGGTCACGGCATCAGTCCTGGGCCGCGCTGTCACCCTCTTCCGCAGCATATGGGCGAACCAGCGGCAAATTTGGCGCAGACATAAAGCCATGCACCTCTTTCACACTGACTTCACCCTCGCCATGGATAAGGAACGTGTGATGTCCGCCTGGCTGCATACGGGTCTGACCCGCTGGCGTGGTGACGCAAACTTGTTTGTTGCCGCTGACGACGATCTGAACTGAGGTGGTCATGGTTTTCCTAGTGGAGGCCAAGCGACCTCCAGATACTAGCCGTCGTCGTTTCCTGATGTCTCAAAACTGCCAAGCGACTTTGCGCGATGACAAGGTACGCGATACGGCGACCAAGCCTGCGAACCCATCCCACCGCGCACCACGGACTATGACCGACGAGGTGCTTGGACACCCGCGGACCATACGAAAAACGGAGCGAAGTTCCCTATGAAACTTCGCTCCGTCCTTAGTCGCATGCGGCACCGGGACTGTTAATACCTGCCGCCGGTATCATGCCAATCGTCGGCCCCCTGTTCTTTCACGAAAGGAGGATTACTTGGAGTTATCGCTAAAACTCGCATCGCGGAACACGACTTTTCCTGTTGCCAAGGTCATCACCGGCTTGGCTGCAGAGATTTCTTCCGCAGTCATCGCGAAGAAGCTCTTGTCATAAACCACCAAGTCGGCAGACTTCCCAACCTCAATCGATCCAATCTCCTTTTCGCGGAACATGAGTTCAGCACCAGCGATGGTGTGGGCCGCAATTGCGCTTGCGACAGGAACACCGCTCTTCACAACTCGACCGATCCGCCTTCCAGGGAAAAAGTCAACTACGGGATAGTCACTCGAAAGAGTCACCTTGACCCCAGCATCAAAGAAGGCCTTGGGCGCGGGATGGCCGTCTGCGCGAATGTCCAACTGCTTAAAGCGCTCAATCGTCGGAACGGAGTCACCCTCATTGACGTGAGTAATGGTGTGACGAGCGTCACGCGGACCGTTCTGCTTCAAGGCATACTCGAAAGCATCGAGCATGTTGTTGTAACTTTCAACTGGCCCAATGTCATGAATGAAGATTCTCATGCCGTTCTTGTCCAGCGCTGCGACCGTCTGTTTCAGAGTTTCCTGGTCCCATACAGGTCGATCTGACGCTTCCCAGGCGGAGGAGCCCGTACCGAAGATCTTCACGGTGGAGAGCTTGAACTTATTGCCTCCCTTGTATTTTTCACGCAGGGCCAAAATCTCAGGCACTTGCTCGGTGCCGCGTGTCTCATCTGCCCACACTGCAACTTCAAAGTGCGAAGTCAGTAGTCCCTCGGCATCGAGCTCCTTCAGGGCTTCGTAGAAGTTGACGGTAGGTCTAGGCTGAGGAACCAGTGCCGACGTCACACCTCTGACCGCAGCCATCTTTTGCCAATCCAGAATGGCCTCCCGAAACTGGGCTTTGGTGAAGTCTGGGTATGGAAGCGCCTTCAAAATAAGACTCATCGCGCCAAATTCACGGACGATACCGCTCGGTTGGCCGATGCCCGCAGTACCTGCGACACGTTCAAAGAATGCACCCGGCGGATTGGGGGTGTTCTCGTTGATACCCGCATTTTCCAGAGCCAGCGAGTTGACCCACATGTCGTGATGCCAGTCGTGCAGCAGGATCACGGGAATGTCCGGGACATACTGATCAAGAATCTGCGCTGGGGACAATCCACTCTCGGCGCTGGCTTCCTTCAGCATGTCGACATCCCAACCGATTGCACGCAATTGCTTCATCGACGGATCCTTGGCCCGGTACTCCTTCAACGCAGCACCGATTTTCTCCATGCTGGTAAATGGTCGGGTTGTCAGCCAGAAGAGGCCTTCTGGATGGTCCGAGACATGGTTGTGTGAATCGACGATGCCAGGCAGCAGCATCTTGCCTTTGAGGTCCACGCTTTGCGTCTTCTCGCCTATATAGGCATCTGCATCGCGGTTTTTGCCCACAAAGAGAATTTTCCCGTTCTTCACAGCCACAGCCTCAGCTTCGCTTCGGGATGTGTCGACCGTGTACACATACCCGTTCTTCAAAACGAGGTCTGCTGTCTCTTTAGTGTGGTCTCCATCTCCACCACAGGCGTAGAGGAAAACGGGGAAAGTGGTCACGGCGATGGCGTACTTTGCGGCCTTGAGCACCGAACGGCGATTCGCATGCGTACCCATGCTTGGCTTACTAAACATTTTTGTCTCCTGATGTTGTTCTGTGCCGCTGATTGCGTCACTTCTTCATGGTAGGTCTGCCCCATCAGAAGATCATTGGCCTCATCTTTCATTGCACGATGATCGCGCATATTGTTCGCCCATCGCGCAATACATGACTTATCCCTGTAAGCCAGTCATGCTTCGCACGAATCACTTGCAAATGCGATGTCGCACTCCGAGAGAACTGCACTTCAGGAAGCAACGTTCCCGACTTTTAGGGCACCAAGACACCTGTCCCTTGGCCGTGCAGCCCGGCTGTTGGCTTTGTTCAAGTCGGGTACATTGCCGCTGCTACCTCGCACCTTGTGCACCAGGCGAGAGTCCGACTTCACGCTGGTGCGAGCCATGATGCCGAAGTACCACTGCTTGCCATTCTTGCTCTGTGCGCTTTGCGGTGTTGCTCAAGCCCAGGCTTCGGTGCAGATGTTTCTGCTACCCGGCCGGCACTTGCACTGTCGCCGCGGAGAACTCAGGCCATGGCGACTACGAAACAGCCCCTCGTGTAAAGCCAAGCCATCACATTAGCCCCGACATCGTTGCGCAGCCCCCCGCCACTCCACGGGTGCTGGCTCCATCACTGCCAGCTTCAACGGTGGCCGCGCAAAGATTGAACACCAAAGTATTCAATCCTAGCACTGCATCGAATTGCCCTCCGCCATCAGCGGCAACTGCATAACCTACGCTGCTACACACAGCGGCGCATATGCGAGGCCAGAAAATGCTGACGTTGAAGAGCTCGGTGGCGGGAATACTGGAGACAGAGCGGTCACGGAGCCGTCAGACCTCTGCGCGCTAAAAAGATCGCCTTGGCGACGATCGACAAGCGGAGTTTTGCCGCGTACTCCCTGTGACTCGGGAGTTTCCCTGTTCTGGTGCTTACCCTGTAGCGCCCCCTGGCACGCGTGTTGCATATTCTGGTTTTTGAATCTTTCGAGAGAGGCCCTATGACAAAGACCCGTTTTGCCTGGACCAGCTTGTTTGTTGCTGCGGCGACCCTGATGGCCCCTGCCATCCACGCCAAGACTTTCAAATGGTCCAGCGCCAGTGACCTTCCAACAATGGATATCCATTCGCAGAACAATGCTCTGGGCAATGGCATACACGCGTCCATCTATGAGTCGCTGGTGTACTACAACAGCAAGACTTTCAAGCCCGAGCCACAACTGGCTACGAGCTGGAAACTGATCACCCCCACACAAATGCGTTTCACGCTGCGCAGCGGCGTCAAATTCAGTGATGGCTCGGTACTGACGCCTGAGGACGTGATCTTCTCGATCAACCGCTCCATGGCCAAGACTTCCAACTACGCCGTGTACGCACAAGGCATCGATAAAGTCGTCAAGGTCGATGCCAATACGATCGACATCATGCTCAAAAGCCCCAATCCGGTGCTGTTGAACCAGTTGACCGAATTGCGCATCATGAGCAAGGCCTGGGCCGAGAAGAACAAATCGACCGAGCCCAAGGACATCAAAACCTCCGAAGAAAGCTTTGCGCACCGCAATGCCATGGGCACCGGCCAGTACATGGTCAAGGAATGGCAACCCGACCAGCGCCTGGTCCTGGTGGCCAACCCTAACTACTCTGGCAAGAACCCCACCAACGTAACCGAGATCGTCTACACGCCGATCAAATCAGCCCCTACGCGTATCGCGGCCCTGCTCTCCGGTGAAACCGACTTTGTACTGGACCCCAGCACGCAAGACTTGGCCCGGCTTCGCAGCAACAGTGCCATCAAGGTGCTGGACGGCGTCGAAGCCCGCACCATGTTCCTCGGTATGGACCAGCATCGCGACGAGCTGCCTGGCTCCAATGTGAAGGGCAAGAACCCGCTGAAAGACCAACGTGTACGCAAGGCGCTCTACCAGGCCATCGACATCAATGCGATCAAGCGCGTCACGATGCGTGACCTGTCGCAGAACACGGGCACGCTGATTGCACACCAGGTCAATGGTTGGACCAAGAAGGCCGATGCGCGCTTCCCCTACGATGTAGCCGCGGCCCAGAAGCTGCTGGCTGACGCCGGTTACCCGCAGGGGTTTGAGGTGGACTTTGCCTGTCCGAACAACCGCTACATCAATGATGAAGCCATCTGCCAGGCTGTGACCGCCATGTGGGCACGTATCGGCGTCAAGGCCAAGCTTCGCACGCTGCCTCTGGTGACCTATTTCCCCATGATCCAGCGCTATGAAGCCAGCATCTACATGCTGGGCTGGGGCGTACCAACGTTTGATGCGCTGTATTCGCTGCAATCGCTGCTGCGCAGTGTGGGTGCGGGCGGTGACGGCAACTACAACGTAGGCCGCTACTCGAACCCACAGATGGACGCCCTGATCGAGCGCATCAAGGTTGAGACCGACCTCACCTTGCGCAACGATCTGATCGAAAAAGCGCTGGTGCTGGGCAACGAAGACGTGGCCTACCTGCCGCTACACAACCAGGTTATCCCTTGGGCTATGCGCAAGAACGTGGAAGTCGTGCACCGCGCGGATAACCGGTTGGACTGGCGCCTGATTCAAGTTAAGTAATCCTTATGCGGCTGCGGCCCGCCTGACCATTGGTTTAGGCGGGCCGTTGTGTTTCTGTGCGGGTCCGGGTCTGACACCTCGATTGCCTGTCATCCACTTTTCAGTCAGCTCCATGATTGCATTTGTTCTGCGTCGCCTGATCCAATCCGTGATCGTCATGATCGCGGTGGCGTTCATCTCTTTCCTGCTCTTCCAGTACGTAGGAGACCCTATCTCCTTCCTGCTGGGCCAGGACGCCACGGCCGAAGAAATACGGGAAATGCGTAAAGCACTCGGTCTAGACCAGCCGTTCTTCGTGCAGTTCTGGCACTTTCTGGGCAACGCTGTGCAGGGTGATTTCGGCATGAGTTTGCGGCAAGCAGCCAAAGTGTCTGGCCTGATCGCAGAGCGTTTTCCCGCGACCCTGGAACTGGCCGTCGTTGCAGCGCTGCTTGCGCTGCTGATCGGCATTCCAATGGGTGTCTACACCGCCTTGCGTCGCGGCACCTTCATGAGCCAGGTGTTCATGGGCATTTCTCTGTTGGGCGTGTCACTTCCCACCTTTCTCATTGGCATCCTGCTGATTCTGGTGTTCGCCGTTGGACTGGGGTGGTTCCCAAGTTTTGGCCGGGGCGACACCGTGCAACTGGGCTGGTGGAGTACTGGCCTGCTCACGGTGGACGGTTGGCACCATATCGTCTTGCCAGCCATCACCCTGGCCATCTTCCAGCTCACGCTCATCATGCGGCTGGTGCGTGCAGAGATGCTGGAGGTGCTCCGTACTGACTACATCAAGTTCGCCCGTGCACGAGGCCTTTCCAACCGAGCCATTCATTTTGGCCATGCACTCAAGAACACCCTGGTGCCAGTGATGACCATCACCGGCTTGCAGTTGGGTGGCCTGATCGCCTTCGCCATCATTACTGAGTCGGTTTTCCAATGGCCCGGGATGGGACTGCTGTTCATCCAGGCCGTGACGTTTGCAGATATCCCGGTGATGGCAGCCTACCTGTGCCTTGTCGCGCTGATATTTGTGGTGATCAACCTGATCGTAGACCTCCTTTACTTTGTAGTCGATCCTCGCCTGCGCGTCGGCAAAGCCGGCGGGCATTGATCTCCAGGCCTCGGTGCTGTTTGAACGGACTTCCTACGATGAAAAAAACAATTGGGCGCTGGCTAGACAGCGATATTGGCCACAGCTTTCGCACCTCGCCTGTTGCCATGGGCGCGGCTCTGATTGCCTTGGTCTGTGTGTTCTGTGCGCTGTTTGCGGGCTGGGTGGCACCTCACAACCCGTTCAACCTTGCAGCGCTGGAGTTGGGCGACGCCCGCCTGCCTCCTGCGTGGCAGGCAGAGGGAAGCAGCAAGTATTTGCTGGGCACAGACGATCAGGGACGCGACATCCTGTCAGCACTGATCTACGGCGCCCGTATCTCGCTGATAGTGGGCGTTGTCTCAGTGGTCTTGTCGGTGGTGATTGGTGTGGTGTTTGGCCTGCTCGCCGGTTTCTTCGGCGGCTGGCTTGATGCCTTCCTGATGCGTGTGTGTGATGTGATGTTGTCCTTTCCCCCCATTCTGGTTGCTTTGTTGATCGCCGGGGTTGGTCGGGCCCTGTTTCCCAACGCCCATGAAACCGTGGCCTTCGGGGTGCTGATCATCTCGATCACGCTGACCGGCTGGGTGCAGTACGCCCGCACGGTGCGCGGCTCTACCCTGGTGGAACGCAACAAGGAATATGTACAGGCCGCACGTGTGACCGGGGTGGCGCCCAGCCGCATCATGCTGCGCCATGTGCTGCCCAACGTGACCGGCCCTGTGATGGTGCTGGCCACCATTCAGGTAGCTACGGCCATCATCACAGAGGCGACACTGTCCTTTCTGGGTGTGGGGGTGCCCCCCACATCGCCCTCACTCGGTACCCTGATACGTGTAGGTAACGACTATATTTTCTCTGGCGAGTGGTGGATCACCGTGTTCCCGGGTGCCATGCTGGTGCTGATTGCCCTTAGCGTCAACCTGCTGGGTGACTGGCTGCGTGACGCGTTGAACCCCCGTTTGCGCTGAAGAAGGAGAGCAAACCATGACCCTTCTACAAGTCAAAGACCTGGTGGTAGAGTTTCCGCATCGCCACGGAACCCTCCGGGCGCTGGACCACATTTCCTTCGACATCGCCCCCGGTGAAATTCTGGGTGTGGTGGGCGAGTCTGGTGCGGGCAAGTCACTTACCGGTGCGGCCATCATTGGCCTGCTCGAGCCCCCAGGCCGTATAGCCGGTGGTGAAATCGTGCTGGAAGGCCAGCGAATCGACAAGCTTCCTTTCGAAGCCATGCGCCACATCCGGGGCCGCAAGATCGGTGCGATCTTCCAGGATCCACTCACGTCCCTGAACCCGCTGTACACCATAGGCCGGCAGCTCACCGAAACGATTCGAGCCCACTTGCCGGTGAGCGAGACCGAAGCTCGACGCCGCGCCATCAGCCTGCTGCAGGACACTGGCATACCGGCAGCCGAGCAACGCATTGACCACTTTCCACACCAGTTCTCGGGCGGTATGCGCCAGAGGGTGGTGATCGCGCTGGCGCTGGCGGCTGAACCCAAACTGATCGTCGCCGACGAACCCACCACAGCGCTGGACGTATCGATTCAGGCGCAAATCATTCAGCTGCTGAAGAAGGTGTGCAAAGAACGCGGCGCCGCTGTAATGCTCATCACGCACGATATGGGTGTAATTGCCGAGACCTGCGACCGGGTAGCCGTGTTGTACGCGGGCCGCGTGGCTGAGATTGGCCCCGTGCACGAGGTTATTCACCAACCGGCGCACCCCTACACAGCAGGCTTGATGGCCGCCATCCCTGACATGGCAAGCGATCGCGAACGCCTGAACCAGATCGATGGTGCCATGCCCCGGTTGAATGCCATTCCCACCGGCTGCGCTTACAACCCCCGTTGCCCGCAACGCTTCGACCGTTGCCTGCATGAACGCCCCGAACTGTTGCCCGCCGGCGCCACCCGCGCAGCCTGCTGGCTGCATGAGCCTGCTACCTTGGAGACGGCCCGATGAATACCGCCGTAATGCAATCCCCCGAGGCCACTGCGCATGCTGCCCAAGGAGCCCCACTGGTCGTCGCTCACGACCTGGCACGCACCTTTGACGTGTCCCCTCCCTGGCTCAACCGCGTTCTGGAGCGCAAGCCGCGCGTGCTGCTGCATGCAGTGGATGGCGTGAGTTTCAGCATCGAGCGCGGCAAGACCCTCGCTCTGGTGGGAGAGTCTGGCTGCGGAAAGAGCACCGTGGCCCGCCTTCTGGTGGGCCTGTACGCGCCCACCCGTGGCGGCTTCCAGTTTGACGGACAGGACGCCCACGCCGCCTTCAAGACACCTGAAGGCCGCAAGCTGCGCCGTCGCATTCAGATGATTTTCCAGGATCCGTACGCCAGCCTGAACCCGCGCTGGATCGTGCAGGACATTGTGGGTGAGCCGCTGCGCGAGCATGGCATCCTGTCGGACAAGTTGGAGTTGAAGCAGCGAGTGGGTGAACTGCTGCAGTCCGTCGGCCTGTCGCCGCTCGACATGAGCAAATACCCCCACCAGTTCTCTGGCGGCCAACGTCAGCGCATCTCCATCGCCCGAGCGCTCGCCACTCAGCCCGAGTTTCTGGTGTGTGATGAACCCACTTCCGCGCTGGATGTGAGTGTGCAAGCGCAGGTGCTCAACATCATGAAGGACTTGCAGCGCCAGCAGGGCCTGACCTACCTTTTCATCAGTCACAACCTGGCCGTGGTACGCCATGTGGCCGACCAGGTGGGTGTGATGTACCTGGGCCGCTTGATCGAAGTGGCAGACAAGCAGGCACTATTTGCAACACCACAGCACCCATACACCCGCATGCTGCTGGACGCCATTCCGCAGATGAAACATACGGGTCGCTCCCGTACACCGGTGCAAGGCGAAGTACCCAACCCGCTGAACCCACCCACAGGCTGCGCCTTCCACCCACGCTGCCCGCATGCCAACGCCCGCTGTTCGGCCGAGCGTCCCAAATTACAGACGCTCAGAGGCGTACAGGTTGCTTGCCATGCGGTGGAGGAAGGACGCATATAGTTTTTCGCGTCGAAAGGTTGGCTCCTGCTGAGGCCAGGCTAGCGGGAGTTAGGGAGTTTCGTTCTCAAACCCGGCGAGCACTCGCAAGATCATCAGTCGACTCGGAATTCTGGAAGAAGTCTGACTCCTGGAACTCTCGCGCTATCCATTCTGTAGCTACCCTGACCTTGGCAGAGGTTTCCAGCCGAGACGGAAATACCGCCCAGATATTGGCTTGCTGCCGGTACTTGGGCAGGATTTGCACCAATTGGCCAGTCTCCACGAGGTGCTGCACGTCCCAGACGGAGCGAAGCACAATGCCCATGCCGTTCACGGCCCACTGAACGGCAATTTCGCCATGGTTGGTGGACAAGGGGCCCCGCACGCGCACTGACACCTCGCGTGCACCAGAGGTCAGCTTCCATACTCCGAAGGGATGGTCCCTCTCGCGAATCACAATGCAGCTGTGAGCAGTTAAATCGCTCAACAGCCTCGGCGTGCCGTGATGTTCAAGGTAGCCCGGAGAGGCACACAAAATGCGGTGATTGGACGCAATCCGCTTGGCGATATGGTGGGGCGCAATATCGTCACCTATACGAATATCCAGATCAAAGCCTTCTGCGCCCACATCGATCAGGCGGTCAAACACCTCAAACCTGATTTCAAGCGCGGGATAGGCCTTGGAAAACCGCGCCAGGATAGGCCCAACGACATGACGGCCAAACCCGAAACTGCTGGAGATGCGTAGCGCGCCGCGTGGCTCCGTGCGTTTTTCGCGAATGTCCTCCACCAGGTTGTCAACATCCTCCAGTATGCGTTGTGCCCACACATAGGTTCGCTCGCCGTCTTCACTCAAGCTGACTTTGCGGGTAGAGCGGTGGAACAGCGGGGTGCCCAGCAGTGCTTCCAGAATCTTGATGCGCTTGGTGATGAACGACGGAGACACGCCCAGATCCTTGGCTGCGCCCGAAAAATTCGACCGCCGAACCACTTGCACAAAGAGATCCAGATCGTCTGGGCTGGGAAATCTATTTTTCATGAAGTGTGCATTCTGAATTGCTATTTTTTACTATTGTTGTCGATTTATCAATTTTCTATGATCACCAGCTTCACCTGAAATCTCCTAGGATCCCCATGAAAAAAACGTACAGAATCGCGTCCATCCCAGGCGATGGCATAGGCAAAGAGGTGATGCCTGAAGGCTTGCGCGTATTGAAAGCTGCGACTAAAGCATTCGAGTTCGAGATCGAGTTCGTGCAATTCGACTGGGCGTCATGCGATTACTACGTCTCCAGTGGATCGATGATGCCGAGCGACTGGAAACAAATCCTGAGTGGCTTCGATGCGATCTATTTCGGTGCCGTGGGATGGCCGGCCCTGGTGCCGGACCACGTTTCTTTGTGGGGTTCACTGCTGAAATTCCGCAGGGAATTCGATCAATACATCAACTACAGGCCAGTGCGGCTATTTGAGGGCGTTCCTAGCCCGCTGGCCGGGCGCAAGGTGGGCGACATTGACTATGTGGTCATCCGCGAAAACACCGAAGGTGAGTACACCTCCCTGGGCGGGATCATGTTCGAGGGCACCGATCGCGAAGTGGTGGTTCAGGAATCCGTTTTCTCGCGACACGGGGCCGACCGGCTTCTGCGCTACGCGTTCGACCTGGCGAGCAAGCGTGCGCGAAAGCACGTGACTGTGGCCACCAAGTCGAATGGCATCGCAGTGAGCATGCCGTGGTGGGACAAGCGCGCAGACGCCATTGCCGGCGAATTTCCAGATGTGGTCCTGGACAAGCAACACATCGACATATTGACCGCCCGCTTCGTGCTTCAACCAGGACGCTTTGACGTCGTGGCTGCCACCAACCTCTTCGGCGACATCCTCTCCGACCTTGGCCCCGCCACAACCGGGACCATCGGCTTGGCGCCTTCTGCCAACCTGAACCCTGAGCGCCTATTTCCCTCGCTGTTTGAGCCGGTGCACGGTTCCGCGCCCGACATCTACGGAAAGAACATTGCCAACCCCATCGCGATGATCTGGTCGGGCGCATTGATGCTGGACTTCCTGGGCGAGAAGGCCGCACACGATCAAATCGTAGGCGCCATCGAAGAGGCTCTGCGCACCGGACCCCGGACGCCAGACATGGGAGGCAATGCCAGCACCCAAGACGTCGGCGCGGCGATTACACAACTACTACAAATCCGCACGCCGCAGCCAGACTGAAGTTCGAAGATTTCAACATTCAAGGAGACAACATGAACATCCCTATCACTCGACGCCTTCTGGTTGCAGCCACGCTGGTCATCACCTCCGCTCCGGGCTTGTCATACGCTCAGAGCGAACGCGTTGACAACTATCCGCAGCGCCCCATCAAGCTCGTGGTGGGTATTGGGGCTGGCAGCACAACGGACCTGCTCACTCGCATTGCGGCACGCAACCTCTCTGAAGCCCTCAAGCAGCCTGTGGTGGTGGAAAACCGGCCGGGTGCAGGGGGAACACTGGGCGCTGCCGCCGTCGCAACAGCGCCGCCGGACGGGTACACCTTGTTGTTCGTAAGCTCTTCGTTACCCACGTTCGGGCATTTCTATGACAACCTGAAGTTCGATCCAGTGAAGGATTTGGTGGGAGCTGCGGGCCTGGCGCAGGGCGGCATGGTCATGCTCACCCGCCCCGGAGCACCTTGGAAGAACCTGGCGGAGTTGGTGGCCTATGGCAAGGCTAAACCCGATGGCACTGTCTCCTACGCTTCGGCTGGCGTCGGCAGCATCGCCTACCTTTACTCAGAGTTGTTCGCCCAGAACATGGGCCAGAAATTCTTGCATGTTCCCTACAAAAGTTCTGCTGCCGCGCTTGCCGATTTGCTGGCCGGTCACGTGGATTTCGTCTTCGACGGAACGACCACGGCCAAACCGATGATTGACGCAGGCAAGGTGCAAGCATTGGCGTACTCGAGCAACCGCCGCAACCCCTTCCTTCCGCAGGTCCCCACCATGCAGGAAGCTGGCGTGAAAGACTTCGACCAGCGTACCTGGTTCGGTATCAGTGCGCCGCGGGGCACCCCCCAGAAGATTTTGGACCGCATCTCCAAAGCTTCTGCCACATTCACCGGCCAGTCCGCCTACCGCAACGAACTCGCTGGTGCGGCGCACGAGCCTATGGCCATGTCCGCCCAAGCTTTCGAGAGACTGGTTCAAGATGAAGCGCGAGTTTGGGGCAAGAGCATCCAACAGATCCGCAGCAACGAAAAGTGATCTGGTGCAAAGCTGTATGCCACACGATCACTTCTGTTCCATTGGGTCGCTCGCGCTGAAGAACGGCGACAGCTTGCCAGACGTGACCATTGCATACGCCTGCTACGGCAAACTCTCGGCCGATGGCAGCAACGCGATCCTTGTCACGCATGGCTACACAGCGAGCCATAGGCTGCTCGCGCACGGTGCTGGCGTGGCAGAAGGCTCCTGGGCTCCGTTGATCGGCCCAGGCAAGCCATTGGACCCGGACAGGTATTTCATCGTATGCCCCAATATGCTGGGCTCTTGCTACGGCAGCACGGGGCCGTCCAGCCTCAATCCGAAAACTGGTAAGCCCTACGGCGTTACTTTTCCAAGGATTGGCTTCTCCGACATAGTGGCTTCGCAGCGCGCTCTGCTGGACAAGCTCGGGGTTACGCACCTTCGTGCAGTGGTCGGTCCCTCCATGGGTGGGTTTCAGGCCTTGCAATGGGCCATTGATCACCCAGATTGGCTGGACACTGTCGCCGCAGTTGTTTCAGCGCCCTACTTGCCGCAGACCGAGAGCATGTCCATGGACTGGCTTATGCACTGGCTGGGGCGCGATCCTGCCTGGAACAACGGTGAGTTCACACCTGGAGCTTTGTACGACACCATGTGCCGCCTGAGAGTAGCCACGCTGCGTCAGTACGGAATGGAAACTATTCTGAACGCGCAAGGTGTCGATCCCACCGATGTCCAAGGGCGGATGGAGCGCATGGCGGCGCAATGGGCCCATGAGTTTGATCCACATGCACTGGTCGTGCTCCTGCGCGCCGCCCTCGATTTCGACGTGCAGCCCTTCATGGGCGCAATTCGCGCCAAGGTACTGCATGTAGTGGCGCGCAGCGACAAGCTGTTCCCACCCAACGCCACCATGAACTGTGAGATGGCCCGCGTGCTTGGCAGTTACCGGTACGTGGAAATGGACACCGACCTCGGTCACTCCTCCTCTGGCCCTGCACATGCGTTATGGAGCCCTGCCCTGGCGGCGCTAATCGACTGACTGCTCTGCAACGAGTTTTCGGGACGGGTAGCAAACCCTGCCGCTTCGCAGGCCCTGAGACTCGACTGGCCTATCACGTCAGCCCACCATTTTCGTATGCCACGTCCGTGGTCGTGAATCGACGCCGTCCTACGGAATTTTCCCCTGCCTGAGCCTAGACTGCCACAGGCTCCATTTCGGAGATAACCGCGAACAAAAAGAAGAAGAATGATAAAGCCCGTCGTCATTACTGCGCTCATCACCCTGCTTGCCGTCGTATTGGCGATGAACTTCGCCACGCCAGAAAAGAAGCTCGAGCGCAAGATCGAACACCGCTATGTAGTCAGCGACCCCCAGTTCAGAAGGGAACTGAGTGTCATGCTCGGCCCTGCCATTCTTCCTGGCAATCGCGTGCAAGACTTTCAAAATGGTGAGGAAATCTTCCCCGCCATGCTGGAAGCCATACACGACGCGACGCAGACCATCACCTTCGAAACCTACATCTACTGGTCCGGTGACATCGGAAAGAAGATGACAGAAGCGCTTTCCGAGAAGGCGCGCGCAGGCGTCAAAGTCAGGGTACTGCTGGACTGGGTGGGCAGCTTGAAAATGGAGAATGAGCTTATTGAGGGCATGCAGGAAGCTGGCGTCATAGTGCACCGGTACCGGCCTCTTAAGTGGTACAACCTCGGCCGCATGAACAATCGGACACATCGCAAGCTGCTGGTAGTGGATGGCCGAGTCGCGTTTACCGGTGGTGTTGGCATTGCCGATCAGTGGGAGGGACAAGCCCAGGACCCCGACCACTGGCGCGATGTCCACTTCCGGCTAGACGGGCCGGCAGCAGCGCAATTTCAAGCGGCGTTCAACGACAACTGGATCAAGGCTACTGGCGAAGTCCTTAACGACGAAGAGTTTTTCCCTCGCCTTTCGCCAGCCGGGGACGTAGACGCCCACCTGTTTATCAGCTCCCCTGCCAGTGGCAGCGAGAGCATGCACCTGATGTATCTGCTGGCCATTGCAGCGGCAGCTGAAAGTATTGATCTCCAGGCATCCTATTTTGTGCCGGACGAACTCATCATCAAAGCGCTAACGGAAGCACGCAGCCGCGGCGTGAAAATCCGGATTCTGGTGCCCGGCGAACATATAGATTCCGAGACCGTTCGGTTTGCGTCCAAAGCGTCATGGGGGCCCATGTTGCAAGCAGGGATCAAAATATACGAATACGAGCCCACCATGATGCACAACAAGGTGCTGATAGTGGACAAGGAGATGGTCTCGGTAGGTTCCACCAATTTCGACGTGAGGTCGTTCCGCCTGAACGACGAAGCCAGCCTTAACATCTACGACGCTGCCTTTGCAGAAAAAATGACGCGGATGTTCGAGGAAGATCTCAAGCACACCCATCTCTACACTTTCGAGACATGGGCAGCGCGCCCCTTGAAGGACAAATTGATCGAGCGCTTCGTATTACCGATCAAATCTCAGTTGTAGTCGAAGTCTCAAGACGCTCGGAAAGCCAGCACATACTGACCTCAAGGCTCCTCCGAACCACAAGCCGCCTCGCTGACATCAGGTTGAAAAAATTCCTGCAGGGTCACTTTGCCAAGCCGCGGGCCGCTTGAAGGATCTGGGTTCGGATGAGGGTAATGGCCTGCCCACGCGCCATGCTCTGCGGGGAAGTGCTTGAGGTGGCCGCAACCACCAGGTTCAGGTGCGGGTACACCCATATCCACTGACCGCCATGGCCGCTGGCCATGAACGGTTTGCGTGTCACACCGCGATCTGGAGCACTGTTGGCCACCCACCAGAGATAACCATATGGTGTGCTCAATGGAGGGCCGCCAGAATTCCTGCCTGAGGTGGCTGTGCGCATGAAATCCAGGGGCACCAGTGCATTCGCTCCCCACGACCCCTCCCTCAATGCAAGCTCCCCCAACCGAGCCATGTCGCGGGTACTAAGACGCAGGCCCAGGGCACCGAAATCGAAGCCGTTGGCACCTTTGGCCCAGGAAAATCGCTTGATGCCGAGCGGCGCAAAAAGCTGTTCGCGCGCAAGCTCTGATACGGGCTTACCGGCTGCACGAGAAAGCGCAATCGCCAGCAGGTTGGCGGCGCCATTGTCATAGTTGAATTGCTTGCCTGGAGAGGCCACAAATGGCCGGCGCGTGATCCACGCCACGTTGTCATCCAGGTCACGCTGGCTGAACTGCGCCCCTGGCCAACCGGCAGTCATGGTCAACAGGTGTGAAATGCGCAATTGACGTGCACGCGGATCCGGGTGACCACGTGCCAGATCGGGCACCAGTTCTGCCACCAATTGATCGACGCGCTTGATCTGGCCGGACTTCAGCGCCTGCCCCACCAGCAACGCGAGCACGCTCTTCGTGATGGACTGCGTATCCTGAAGCGTATCGGCGGTGACGCCCTTCCGGTAATACTCAAACATGAGCTGACCATTCTGAACGACCACTACACTGCGTATGTCCGTGTAGTGGCTTTCGATTCGCGTTGTCAGATCCCCAAACAACTGCGAGGCCTTTGCGGCCCTCGCTCGCGACGGCTGCTGCCATTCGGGTTTCGAAGGCTCTGAACCAACTGGGCTCTTTTGCGCCAAAGAGGTTGATGCGGTTACAGCCGCAAGCGTCAGCATCAAGGTGCGAAGCCAGGCCCGCACTAACCGTGAAACACCGAGCATTGGGTCAATTCCAAGACATGAAACGATCGTCATGAACGCCATCCGAGTGATACTTTGGGCGCGCAACGGCCTCTGACCACCCGCCTCGCATCCATACGCGATTCAGGTCGGGCGTCCAGCCGCATCTCATACTACCTCTGAATTCCCTGCTATCGCTTCGCCCACCCCATTGCAAACTCAGAGCCTCTGGCTAGCCATCGAATGGCGTTTTATCTCAGCGACGTGAATAGACTTTACGGCTCAAAACTGCTCCTTCGTCCTGGAGCGGGGCCGGTGAGGTTTCTGTCGCATCGCGCAGTTGACCATCGCGATCGTGGTGCACCAGCAGTTGCCGGGTGCGTTGCCATGTGGAAAGCAATGCAGGAGGTACGGCAATGTAGGAAGCCAGTGCGAACAAGGATGAATGCTCATATTTCGACGGCGCCTCGCGTTGGTCCTGCATGCGGCGCAAAGGTCCCATCACAAGCATGGAAAGAAGGATTACGCCGATCACGATGGCATAGAGCCCCAACAGATGCCATACCTCAGGTTGGGATCGAGCTCCCAAAACGTAGGGCCAGGCATACCAGATCGCGCAGAACCAGATCGCGAGCGTGACCGCGGGGCGCAGCAGGCGCAACCACAAGAACATCACGAGAGCACGCTGCGGCGAACGCCCTGTGCCGAAGGCACTCAGAGGAATGCGCGCCGCATCGATGATGGGCTCATCAACGTTGGGCTGGCCCCAGGAGCGTTGGCGTGTCGGTGGCGGCGATGAACGCTCGCGCGTTGCTGTAATGGAATCATTGTCGTGGTACATCAGAAACTCCTCGGTCTGGGCTCGTCCATACCGCGCGTTTTCCGCGACGGCGTATCAGGGCCTTGGGAAGGGCGACGACCGTGGTGGCCATCGTGATAGTCCAGAATGCGATCGGATACCAGATCGTTCCGGCGAAATAGCGCAGCAGGTCGCGGTCGTAGCGACGGTCGATCCACAGGCTCACCAATATCTGCAGGATGCAGGTCATGGCCAGCAGCGTCCCCTGCCATTGCGGCAGCAGCGCCGAATGCCAGCTCGACTCCTGAGGCAGGAAGGGACGGATGAAGCTGATTGCAAGTACCAACACCATCGCGTAGGCCCACACCACACTCGTCATGTACTCGGCATAGATAAGCCACAGGCGCCAACTGCGCAGCCTCAGAATGCGAAGCGTGACGCGCAGCATGGTCTGAATGCCGCCTTCGGCCCAGCGAAGCCTCTGCTTCCACAAACCCCTTAGCGTCTCAGGCATGAGAATCCAGCAAAGTGCGCGAGGTTCGAAGCGCAGCCGCCAGCCAGCCAGCTGGAGCTTCCAGCTCATGTCAATGTCTTCGGTGAGCACATCCGTGCTCCAAAAACCCACGTCAATCACTGCACGGCGACGGAACATGGCCAGTACCCCCGACACCGTGAACAAAGTGCCGATCAGTTGCTGCGAGCGCTTGATGAGCCCAATGATTGAAGAGAACTCACCTACCTGCATGCGCCCCAGCACGGTGGTGCGCGTGCGGATACGCGGATTACCTGTGACTGCTCCGATGGTTTCCGAGGACAGCATGCGCTTGAGCAGCCAGGCAATGGCGTTTGGGTCGACCAGCGCGTCGCCGTCGATGCCCAGAATGTACTCACCGAGCGCGAGTTGACAGGCGGTGTTCAGACCCACTGCCTTTCCCTGATTGCTGGCATTGTGAATCACGCGCAGCCGCTCGAACTCCAGTGTCATGGCGTCGAGAAGCCGACCCGTCCCGTCGGTGCTGCCATCGTTAACGGCGATCACCTCGTAGTTCGGGTAACGCGTGCGCATGAGCTGCTCGATCACCTCTCGCAGATGCGGCTCCTCGTTGAAGCAAGGCACCACCACAGTCACCAGCGGCAGCGAGGGCAGTTGCAAGAGCGGGTCCACTTCTACGTCTCGCTTGCGCTCGAATGACCATGCATGCGAGACACCGCCCGCCATCCATACCCACGCCATAAAGAAAGGGTAGTAGAAAACAAAGCCAAACAGCACCGGCGGGATCGAATCCAGCAAGAGGGCTAGCCCGTTCATTGGGGTGCTCCCGTAGCCAGCGGTGCGGTTGAAGCACGGGCGCTGCGTGGCAAGGTGCGCGGCAATAAAGAACGCACGGAGATTGCGCGTCGCACTGTGTCCAGTGAGGGTTGATTGTTCAGAAAATCGTCTGGGTAATAGCCCAGATGACGCACGCCAGCGCGCTGCAACAGAGTCCACTGTCGGGTCAGCTCTTCGTCGGATACTGGCTCGCCGGTTCGCCAATCGCGCGCCTGTAGTTCGAACACGGTGCCGTCCAGACCCCGGGGCGTGTCCGCCGCACGTCGGGCGAGGCGGCTTAGCCAGGCGTCGCTTTCAGCTGCAGTCCGGGCCTCCTGCTCCATGCGCGGCATCGCCATCAGGCCCACGTAGTCATAAGCTGCAAGCGAAGCTTCATAGTTCTGTGCGAACCATTGCTCAGCGGCGGGTTCAAGCACCGGCCGCGCGTAGAGGTTGCGGGCGGTCTCCAGGCCTGGGCGCCAAACGCGCACGCGGGCTGCCAACTCTTTCGTGAAGTCGATCAGGTGGCGGGTCTTTGCAGTGCTCCAGCGCTGCATCAGCATGGGGTCGGCGCGCAGCGTGGTCACGTCGGCCGGCATACCCCAGCTGCGATACGCTTCGAGCGCAGCAGAGCTCGCATCCTCGTCATCAGAGAGCATGGCGTCGTCATGAAACAGCAGGCCGGCAAAGTCGGCGTGGCGGCCAAGGTCTTCGTAAATGTCACCGACCAACCCGCGTACCTCAGGGTCGAAAGGTGATAGGCGGTGGTAGCGGTCGGCGGGTGCTTGACCGTTCACAGAGCGGACGGTGCGCGTCGCGAGCGGGTTGGAAGCCGGCAGACGAAAGGCTGTGACCGGCATCCAAGCGTAGACCTTGACGCGGGCGCGGGTGCGCAGCTGCCAGGCCGCGCGCGCAAACAGGTCGGAGCGCATCGGCAAGTAGCGGTTGGGAAAGTACAGCTCGCTGGCCACGCCATCCCCATCGGGGTCGGCGTAGGCCTGCAGGAAAACCGAGCGTGGGCGCACGGCGGCCACTCGCTCGATCAGCGCAGAGAGATTTTGCTCCTGCCTGGCTGGGTCAGGGTCGTAGACGTAGTCCAGATCGACGTGCATGACACGGTTGATTGGCCGTACCTCGCCACCAGCCGGGCTACGCAGCATGTGCACGTAATCGGGGGCCGAGGCATCATAGGTAGCCAAGCCGCGGCGGATGCGCGTCAAAGGCACTCCCAGCGTGTTGGGGCCGGCATCGAGCGTCAAGGTGATCGGCATGCCCGCGCGCACTGAGGCATCTATCACAGGCGCGTTATAGGCTCCATAGGGCCAAACGGTGGCACGCACTTTGGCGCCAGTGCGTGCTTCTATCAGTGCACGGCTGCGGCGCAAGTCGGCCTCAACGCGGTGCAAATAGGCCGCGTCGCTCTCGTAGCGGCCAGTCTCTGGATCGTAGCGGTGAGTAACCGCAGCCGGCATCAAGTTGCCCTGCGGATTGCCCTGAATGCCGGTATGCATCTCATGGGTATGCGTAGCGAATTCGACCAGTGGAGAGCGTGCCATCTCGGCCGCCTCACTCCAGAGCAGGAAATTCTCGCGTGGAACGGGCTTGTCGCCCCAGGGCACAAGTTGGCCTTCGGGCACTTCCAGCCAGCTCGTCACCAAGGCGAACACCGCCGGGTAATCAAAGCGCTGAAGCAGTGGAAACACCTTGGTGTAGGCGCTTCGGTAGCCATCGTCGAACGTGAGCAGGACAGGTTTCGGTGGCAGTGGCTTGCCGCCGGAGCGCGATTCCGTGATCTGCTGCAGACTGACCGGCCGGTAGCCGCTGTACTGCAGCCACGCGAACACCTCGGTGAGCGTGCGCTCGTCAAGGGCGGTATCGTCGGGCGCCGCCTCAAAGCTCGCGCGCACGTTGGAGCGTACGTCGTGGAACGCGATTACTCGAAAGTCGGCCCCGTTGACGGGATCGGCTGCTGGCAGTCGCTGCGCCGAGGCGGGCCATAGGGGTGCCAGAAGCAACCCGAACAGCACAGCACGCAGCCATTGGTAGAGGAAGAAGGAAGTTCTTTTCACTGCAAAGGCATCGAGAGATTCAGGAACACGCCGTGCTGTCGTTCATTCACGCCGTCGTATGGATGGCTGCCCAAGCTCAGGCCATAGCGCAAGGTGAGCTTTTGACCCAGAGCCCAGTTGTGTTCGTAACGCAGACTCCAAAGCGGGCCGCGACCAAAGTCGGCCTGGTGATAGCTGCCACCTGCGAGCTCGACCGCCTGGATGAATTGGCGGTCGTCTCGTTTCCAGCTGAGCCACTGGCCGCGCACGGCAATCTGCGCGCTGGCGTCGCGCGAGGGACTGAAGTAGCGCACGTCCTGCAGCCGGGTATGGCTGGTGTCCGCGCCCAGACGGGTTTCGAGTTGAAAGCGCGGAGTGCTGATCCAGCGCTCGCGCCAACCAAAATCGAAGCTGTCGCGCAGGTTGCCGTCACTGAAGTCGAGCCGGCGCCATTGCAGGTCGAAGCGACGCGACTCATTGAGCAGGTAGGTCACACTGGCGCCGAAGTCGCGCGCACCGATGGACTGCGCGCCAAGAGGGACGACCCGCGCCTTCCATGGCAATTCCTTACTGTCGCCGTCATAGCTCGCCGACAGCCGCCAGGCGTCGCTGGCGCGGTAAGCGATGCGGCCAGCCACGCTGCTGCGATAGGGGCCAGCATTCGAATGCTGCAACACGCCCTCGGCCAGCCAGCGACCTTGTTGCCAGCTCAGACCGAGGCCGCCGCGCGCCAACCTGGCACTGCCCTCCAAGGTGTCGCCGCGGCCCAGGGACTGGTCATAGAAGACGCGCCAGGCGTCGGCAATCAAGCCGGTGCTGAGCCGGCTGTCGGCGCGCCATTCGCGGCCCGCCAGCGCGGTGCCGCCGCGCGAGCCTTCGGCGCTGAGTTCAAGTTGCGCGCCCACCAGCGAGCGCCGCTTGATCTCCATCTCGCGGACCTGGTGTGCATCGGGTGCGTCGGCGAGAACCCCTTCGGCGCGCTGTCGAGCCTCACGGAATTCGCCGGCATTGAGCAGCGCCTCCACATGACCAATACGGGTGCTCACGTTGTCAGGATGGTTGGCTGCCAGTGCCTCAAAGCGTGCGACGGCAGCCTCGGGATGCTCTCGCAACCGTTCAGTGAGCGCGGCACCGGATGCAAAGCCGGAATTGAGTGGCGCCTCGCCGGTCAAGGTGACAAAGCGCGGTTGTGCAATCTTCGGCCGGTCACCGTAGAGCTGCAGAAGGGAGTCCATGCCGGCAACGGACGAGTATTGTTCGTTAGGACGCCCGGCTTCTGGCGCGAGCCGCATAGTGGCAGGGGTGTCATCTTCCATGCGCTTTAGCAGCGATTCAGCGTCATCGAAGCGGCCAGTATCCAGGTACGCATAGACCAGGCCGAAAGACAGATCGTCTGACACCGGCAGATCAGCCAAGGCCTTCTCGAAAAGTGGAACGGCGTCGGCCGACCGGCGCACTTGTGCCATCGCACGGGCCACCACGCCCAGCGCATAGGCCGGTAGTTCAGTGTCGGCAGCAAGCAGCGTCTCATACTGCGCAATGGTCTCGGCAGGACGGCCACGCTCCAGCAACGCCAGCATGTGGTCAGACTGCAGCCGCACGCGCAGCGTGCGCCAGTTGTCAGCATCCTGAGGGGTTGATTGCGCAGCTCCAGCGTCGAGCCGCGCTTGAGCTGATCTCTGATCAACCAGAACCCGGTCAATCTCAGCAACGCGTGCCGGGCCGAGCCGTTGGTCGCGAGCCTTCACGGCCCAGCGTAGACGCTGGGCCAGGGCCTGCTGTTCGAGTGTGGCCAATGCCAACGCTGAGAACGCCCCCGGATGAGCGTGCTGAATGTCCTTGGCATCCTCAAAAGCTGCCGATGCGCCGCCCTGCTCCGCCAGCAAAAAGCTGGCCTCGCGCTGCGCATCGTGGCGCTCGGATTGCAGTTTGATGACGTTTCTGTAGGCTGCTAACGCCTGGTAGGGCTCTCCGAGCGCACGCGCCAGCGCCGCTTGCAGGTCCAGCAACGCCACACGATCCGAGATCGCCGTGGGTGTCGGCTCCGACAGCGCACGGTAGATCGCCTGCGCGCCCGTTGTATCTTTTACCGCCAGTCGCCAGAAGGCTTCGTGAATACGTGGATTGCGAGCCTCTGGCTGGCGTACCCGCCAGACTTGGATGGTTTCGCCCTGTTGTGCCAGATCGCCCATTCTTCGCGCAGCAATGGCCAGCGGTTCCAGTGCGTAGTCGTCAAGCTCGGCGGCAGGCGTCTGGCGTCCTAGCTCCACAGCATCGGCGAACCGCCCATCCGCGACGGCGATGACGATAGCGTCAGAGGCCACGCGACGGCGCTGTGTGGCGTCCAGTGGCACAGCCAGCCATTGACGTAGCTGTTGTAGAGCTTGCACTGCAGTCATCCGGCCGTCGCGGCGGGCCACGATCAGAGCGTCGTGCGACTGCGGATCATAGGCTAACGCTTCGCCAGAAGAACCAGAAGGCATTGACGCAACGCCGGCGCCGGAGAACGAAGCGATGCCAGCACCAAAGGTGAGCACGCAGACAATCGGCAAACAATTCCGCACAGCACTGATCAGACGGTTCGGCACTGCCTTGGCAAGTGCAATTTCACACCCTGCAACGACAGTGCCTCTATTTCTTTGTGTATAGATAGACACTCAACTCCCTGAACCCGAACTTCTCTCAGACCTGATCAGCCATAACAAGAAAGCTCTCAAAAAAAACAATAACCAAACAACCATTCCGCATTAACGCTTCAGCAGGGGCATCATAAAAACAATATTCAATAATTCTTCAACCCCATATATATTTAGAATGGATTTGCGTGAAATATTTTTTGGTTTTTTAGTTTAATTTTTGGATAAGCACCCAAGAGTTCAACGTTCCGCTCTTGTCGCAACACATTGCTATTAAATGGAAATTACTTATTTCCATTTAAATTTGCTTCAATAGCAATAAAAAGAAGTATTTCTTAAAGCCCAAAAACCACCCACCCCAGGGAATTTATCCACCATGCTGGCATTCGTGTCTCTTTGCATATATTGTTTCCGCACGAAAAAATACCCAACTCTCATTAACAAACCCCATAAATCTTAAAAATACAGTACTCACCGTTAATCGCGGCGGGTTAAAAACTACCGCTTTAATATTCAATCGAAATGATTGCAAGGAATTCCTGCCGTGATAACGGATGGCCCTGAGTGGTGATGGAGTCTTAAGCTCGTGCTCACATACGGATCACTTGAACCGTGTGCTTCGAACACTCGTGGTGTTGGCCTCGCGTTGACCTTGGCAGCGAGACCAAGCAACTCGCGTGGCACCAGGGAATCGAATTGAATTCCGACCATCGCGCGCATGACCGCAGGGAGGAGTCGGATCCGATGGAGACAAAACGGGCAGCCAACCGCGCGCGGGTTGGTGCAACCAGGTTGAAGCGAGGCCTCAGTGAGCGGACAAATTTGGCTGGAAACCGCAAAGCTCCGACAACGCAGAGTGCATACGCAACGCTTGCTTAGCTCGATAGCCCAAGCAATACATTCAGTACAGCGGTTACTGCCAAGTCAGGGGTCGACAAGCGCCTATGGGCCACGGCCATGGGGCGCATAAGTTGAGGCTGCAACGGCCGTACATGCACGTCGGGCGAATTCATCTGGTCTTGTACTTCCTCCAACGGCAGAAGAACTGCACTTTGGCTTGCTGCGGCGAGACTCTTGAGCGCCCCGGGATAACTAAGCGTGAGGAATGGCCGCGGATTGAAGCCAGCCTGTCCGAACCATGATGAAACAAGGCCATGCATCTGCGTGGCAGGCGCGAAAGAAGCCCAACGCCGTCCAGCCAGCCACTCGGGAGTGACCTTCTCAGGAGCTTCCCATGAGGCGGGCAGGAGTGCCACCATGGGATCGTTACGCCATGGCGTCAGGTGAACTTCCGCCATGGGCGGCTGGGGACTTGCCACGATGCCGATATCCAGAGTGGCCGTCTTCAATCGATGCATGGCCTCAGCCGAGCCCACTGCTTCCAGCTTGACTTCTACGCCTGGACTTTGCCTGCTCAGTACCTCAAGCGCCATGGGCAATAGCCGCGTGCTTACACCGGCTGAAACGCCCACTCTCACAACCCCCTGTCGCCCACTGGCCCGGCGTTGAACCAGATCGATCAGGTCATCACTGGCGGCCAGCAATTTTCGACCTTCTTGCACCAGCACCGCCCCTACAGGCGTCAACTCTGTCTGTCTTCGTCCGCGTACGAGCAGTACCGCGTTCATGCGCGATTCAAGCTCCTTGATGTGCAGGCTGATGGTCGGAGGCGCCAGATGCAGCGCTTGTGCGGCTGCGGCAAAAGTACCTAGATCCGCGATGGCGACAAGGGTCTGCAGCTGGTCCAGATTCAAGTTACGCATCAGAATTTCTGAATTAATTGGTCATATAAGTCAACTTTACAGAATATAGAGCACCAACGAGCATTCAGTCATGGCAAACACAGACTCCCATGACGACTTGCAGCCCGTGAACGCTGAGCGACTAATCACCCGATATGCAGCCAGTGGCCTCATTAACGAAAGCGCCCGCGTCACCCAGCCTGGGCGCCTTGCCCGTTGGTGGGGTTGCGTGCAGCGTCTGCTGGCCAAAGCTGAGAAAAAGGTCACTGAGAACTTTCGGGTCCCTCCACACGGCGGCTAAGGATGGCTAAGGGCCGCTAAGGAGTTCAGATCGTCCGTCGACAACCGAAGGCAACCCGTAGCCTGGGTACCCCACGTAGATCATCCCTATGAGTTCTTGTAGGAAATCATGCCGTCCTGGGCCTCCAGCGGCAAAAGTGCCATTTCCTCCGATAGACCTGCCCCATAATTCCCGGCGAACTAAATAAGTCATGCATAAGGGGTTGCCGTGGAAAAGAGCTATAGCATTTTGGCCAGTCTGCTGGAGAACGAAGAATCTCAAGTACTGGATCAATGGATTCTCAGCGCCGGAGGCTCTGCTTCTCCCAAAGTGCGCGCTGAGGTAGCCCCTATTCTTGACAAGCTGCGCGCTGCAGTTCAATCGAATGAGCCCCTCACCTCTGGCTCTGGTGCATGGAAACCGCTCAATGCTGCCCTGGAAGCCCTGTCTGCTTCGCGTGCCGCGCAAGGTACTACGGCGGGAAGCACAAGTGCCTTGGTGCTTGCTTTAAAGCAACCTGTTTTCGCAGCGCTGCAAAAGTCGCTTTCTTCAGACAGTCAAGCCTTGTTGGAAGCCATCACGGAGTCTTCCAAGCTCATTGACGTCATGGCCCAATGGACTGCCGACTCGTATCAACGGAGCCGAGATCAACTGATCGCTCGGCAACAGGAAGAATTGCTGGAGCTGTCCACGCCAGTCATCAAGCTATGGGATGGCATCTTGGCTGTTCCGATGATTGGAACGCTGGATTCCAGCAGAACCCAGGTCATCATGGAAACGCTGTTGCAACGCATCGTGGAAACCGAGGCATCGATAGCCATCATTGACATCACCGGGGTCCCCACCGTTGACACCCTGGTTGCGCAACATTTGCTTAAAACGGTCACTGCGATTCGGTTGATGGGCGCTGACTGCATCATCAGCGGCATTCGTCCGCAGATCGCTCAGACCATTGTTCATTTGGGAATTGATCTTCAGTCAGTGGCCTCAAAAGCCACCCTGGCTGACGCTCTTGATCTGGCGCTGAAACGCATCGGCTACACCTTCACCAAGATCAAGTGAGGTTGAGAGATGTACCGTATTCCGATACTGCGCATGGGACGAACGCTGCTGGTCACCATTCAGATTGATATGGAAGACCAGACCGCCATGGCGCTGCAGAACGACCTTGCGGAGCAGATTGTCAAAACGGGGGCCAGAGGTGTACTGATTGATATCTCTGCATTAGAGATTGTTGACTCATTCGTGGGAAGAATGTTGGCCGGCATCTCGAGCATTGGGAAGATTCTTGACGCAACCACCGTCGTAGTCGGCATGCAACCTGCCGTGGCCATCACGTTGGTGGAGCTGGGCCTTTCCCTGGATGGTGTCAAAACCGCGCTCAATGTGAGCAAAGGCATGGCCCTTCTAGAGGCTGCTGCTCAAGGAGATTCTTTTGTCACTTGACACTCACGGCTCTGAGCCACTCCGCAGTGAAGCGGATATTGTGTTGTGTCGTCAGACAGTGAGAAGGCTCACTGGCGAACTCAAATTTTCACTGGTCGATCAAACCAAGATGATCACGGCCGCCAGCGAATTGTCGCGAAACACCCTCGTGTACGGCGGCGGGGGCGACATGGAATGGGAACTGCTGAGCGACGGAATCAAACGTGGGCTTCGACTGAAGTTCAGAGATTCTGGCCCTGGCATACCCGACCTCAGTCTTGCACTCAAGGATGGCTGGACATCAGGCAAGGGCATGGGTCTGGGCCTTTCCGGCAGCAAGCGCCTGGTCCATGAGTTTGAACTCGAATCGGCCGTAGGTGTAGGCACCTGCGTCAGCGTGACCCGTTGGAAATAATAGGCGGCTCCAGCCACGTTTCGTTTCCCATGGAAGATGCCAGCCGTGTGGGCGAAGCTCGTCGGCACGTGGCCAGCCTGTGCAGCGAACTCGCCTTCGACGAAGTCCTTTCTGGACAGGCAGCCATCGTTGTGAACGAGCTTGGAAACAATCTCTGCAAACACGCGGTCCGTGGGCAGCTTTGGATTGCTTGTCGCAAGGGAAACGTTCCCGAAATCGAAATTCTGTCGGTGGATGAAGGGCCAGGAATCGGCGACCTCACTCTGGCAATGAGCGATGGGTACTCGACTGCCAGCTCCCCAGGTACTGGCCTCGGAGCAGTGCAACGGCTTTCTACGGATTTCGACATTCATTCCGAGGCTGGCAAGGGAACGGTGGTTTTGACGCGCTTTCGCGCAGCCCCCCACAAACAACGAGCATTCACTTGGGGTGTAGTGGCATTTCCCGCCCCTGGAGAACGCGTATGCGGCGATAGCTGGGCGCTCGCATTCAAGGGTCAACAGGCCGCCATGTTGGTAGCCGATGGACTCGGTCATGGCGAGCTTGCGGCAGAAGCCTCTCAAGCAGCTGTCGGGGTGTTCGAGAAGGACCCCTTTGCCGAATTGCAGGATTCTTTGGAAGAGTCTCACGTCGTTCTGAGAATGACGCGCGGCGCCGCCGTGACCCAGGCTCAATTGGATGCGGATTCCAATAATTTGACTGCCGTCGGTGCGGGTAATGTCATGATCCGTGTGGCCAATGGGGTTTTCAATCGCGCCGTACTTCCTCAAAATGGCACTGTGGGCCTCCAGATACGCCGCGTCGAAAAAACCGCCATGCAGTGGCCTGCTCATGCCTTGGTGGTGTGCCACAGCGACGGCCTTCAGTCTCGGTGGCCACCAGAGGCGATCACATCTCTGCTTGGGAAGGATCCGGCGTTAGCCGCAGCCATCCTGGTCCGAGATTACGTTCGAGGGCGAGACGATGTCACGGTCATGGTTGTGCGCCGAAACGACTGAGAGATGGATATGAACGATTTGACAGCAGGTGGTGGTGGCAGTCGAGGCAATCAGGTCAATCAAGGCGATTGCGTTTCAGACAGCCAGAACAAGGACATGGAGCGCCGCTTGGCTGAAGCGCAAGCAGAGGTTGAGTCTTTGCGGTCCGAGCTGGAGGAGACCAATCGCGGCGTCGTCGCGCTTTATGCTGAGCTGGATTCGCAAGCTGACCATCTAAGGCAAGCCACGGAACTCAAAAGCCGCTTTCTCGCCTATATGAGCCACGAGTTCAGAACGCCCATTGGTGCTATTCAAAGCATAGCGCGAATCCTACAGGACAAAGTCGATGGTCCACTGACTGAAGAACAGGAAAGACAGGTCCAGTTCATTCAAACCACCTCGGCCGAGTTTGCAGAAATGGTCAACGACCTGCTGGACCTTGCGAAGGTTGAAGCGGGACGTATTGAAGTCTCGCCGGCATGGTTTGAGATGGTCGACGTGTTCGCTGCACTGCGTGGCATGTTCAAGTCTGTAATCATCAACCCCGATGTGACCTTGCTTTTTGAGGAACCAGAGAGTGTTCCCAAGATGTTCACTGACGACCGTAAACTGGCTCAGATCTTGAGGAACTTCATCAGCAATGCGTTGAAGTTCACCCTCCAAGGGGAGGTCCGCGTCAGTGCCATCCGAGTTCCCGGAGACCGAGTGCAATTTGCAGTGTCTGATACCGGAATCGGTATAGCGCCTGAATTTCACGACGCCATTTTTCAAGATTATTCCCAGATCGACTCACCCATTCAGAAGCGCCTCCGAGGGACCGGCCTTGGGCTGTCCCTCAGCAAGAAGCTGGCAGAGCTGCTGGGCGGGACCGTCTCAATTGAAAGCGAATCCCATAAGGGCTCCACGTTTTTTGTGACCATACCGATTCAGATGGATGTCCAAACCGACTCCACCGCGAGCGAACTCAAACACTCCTGAAGACATGTCTACCATTTCTGCCAGGCTCAATGTCAGCATCGATCGGTCCAAGCACACCGTTTTGGTGGTCGATGACAACCCTGTGACCTGCTATGCAACCTCTCGTTCGCTGCGGGCCGCTGGCTTTCAAACGATTGAGGCGGGAACAGGAAGACGGGCTTTGGAGCTCTCGGTGGGAGATGTGTCCGCCGTCGTGCTTGATGTGCATTTACCCGATATGGGGGGCTTCGACGTTTGCCGCGAAATCCGTGCGAATGAGATCACACGGGCTCTGCCTGTGTTGCACCTTTCCGCGGCCTTCGTCAAGGATGCAGACAAGGTAGCGGGCTTGGAAGCTGGGGCGGATGCATACCTCACGCACCCCGCGGAGCCTGCGATGTTGGTGGCAACCGTGCAAGCCCTGGTACGTGCACGGCTGGCCGAGAAGAAAGTCCACCAAAGTGAAGCGAAGTTTCGATCAATCTACGAACAGGCGCAGAGTGGCATCGCCTTGATCAATGATGACGGCCGATTCACTGACGCGAATCCCGCCTTGCTTGAGATGATGGGACGCACCGCTGAAGACGTGCTCGGTCGGCCTGTGGCGGAATTCGCCGCACCAGGCCATGAGGAGCATATTCAGCACATCATGGCGGCGCAAAACACCCAGTCCCTGTGGCGGGAAGATGTCGTGTTGTTTGACGCGAGCGGTGAGTTGCTTCACCTCGAATGGAGTATGGCTCCGGGCGCTCGGGGCGAATTGCGTGTGGCGGCTGTCGCGAACGTTTCAGATCGCATTCAGCTGGAACAAGAGCGCAAGCTCTTGCTGGAACGAGAGCAGGCCGCGCGCGCCACTGCTGAACGCTACAGCCGTTCAAAAGACGATTTCGTTGCCGTGCTTTCCCACGAGCTTCGCAACCCGCTGGCCGCCATCATTATGAATGTGCACCACCTCATTCGGAAGTCGCCGCCTCCAGAGCTGGCAAAGAGCATCGACGCGATCAAACGCAATGCCAATACTCAAGCGCGCATCATCAGTGACATTCTGGACGTGTCGAGGATCAGCTCAGGCAAGCTGACGCTGGAGCGCGAATGGGTTGAACCCGACTCGCTTATCTCTTCGTCCCTGGACTCCATGAAGCCCGCCATGGACGCCAAGCACTTGACGCTTGATCTGCAAATGCAGACTGGCAGCAGAAATGCACTTTTGGATCCCGCGAGGTTTCAGCAAATATTCTGGAATATTCTGAACAACGCCATCAAGTTTTCTAACGAAGGCGAACGCATCGAGGTGAGTCTGAGCACGCACGAGAACGATCTGATCCTCACAGTGCGAGATCACGGAAGAGGCATTGAGGCGAGCTTTCTCAATCACATCTTCGAAAAATTCACCCAAGTCGCGACCCCTGGGAGCAAGTCCACAGGAGGCTTAGGGCTTGGGCTTTCGATTGTTAAGCACTTGGCTGAATTGCACTCTGGCGATGTCACCGTGTCCAGTCCCGGCATTGGGCTAGGCACCACGGTGAAAGTGACCTTGCCCGAAAGCCTTTCGCCCGTTGGAGAAGCTCCAGATCAGGATTCGAAGTGGAGCGAGCTCAATGATGGAACGGAAGAGCTCAACGGCATTCGTATTTTGGTCGTAGAAGACGATCAGGAAGCAGCCGATCTGCTCGGCTTGATTCTTCAGGAACGCGGCGCTACTGTCAGCATTTCAGGAGATTATGAGGCTGCAGTGGCCTCGCTTGAGAGGACCGGAGCAGACCTTCTCATCAGCGACATAGGCCTGCCGGGTAAAGACGGCTATGAACTCATCCGCCATGTACGAGCCTCTTCAAGCCCGTACTCCCGCATACCTGCCATCGCTTTGACTGCCTTTGGGCGCGAGGCGGACAAACAAGCTGCCATCGCTGCGGGGTTTGATCTTCACTCAGCCAAGCCACTTCAACCGCAGAAACTGCTCGTCGCTATCAAGTCGTTGATGGCTAGTGGCTCGCCATCAGGTTCAGCGTGAGGTCAAGCTTCCGTTCACCGTAGTTTGCCCTGCGCAGAGTGGATTCAGGGAGAGCTCTGAAGCATCGCACGCTCAAGTCCCAGAAGCTTTTTTTCAAGCTCTTCGGGTTCACTGCTTTTGAGCAAAGCCGTCACATTAGGTCCTATCGATTCCAGACCACTGTTCATTTCATAACCGGACAGCAAAAGTATGAACCGGTCTTTATTCGGCTGCAACCAATGCCTGGCCAAATCGGTCCCTGACATTCCGGGCAAACTGATGTCGGTTATCAATACATCAAACTCTTGATCATCAGCGGCAGCCAGCGCGGCCTCGGCGTGAGGCACTGACACAATCTTTCGGTGTTCGGCCTCCATGAAGGATGCCACCACCTCTCGGATATCTTCGTCGTCTTCGACGTAGAGATAGGAAATCATACTTTGCGGCTCGTTAACCCCAAGACGAGGGAACTGTGAAAGCGTTATGAATTTTCTGAGCATCTATTCTTCACGCGTTTCACAATAGTGGGTGTACGCTGGGACCGTTTTTCATGTAGGACAACGCCTACTTTTTCACTGCCTAACCTGACAAAGCTTCGAATTCCATCATGACTTCAAATGTAGCGCCTGTGCCGCTGGAAAAAGCCACCCGTCTGCTTAATCACGGCCCGACTGTCCTGGTCTCTGCACGGCATGCCGGTGAGGACAACGTCATGGCCGCAGCCTGGGCCTGCGCGCTGGACTACACGCCACCCAAGCTTACCGTGGTGCTGGACAAGATGACCAGGACGCGGCCCTTGGTTGAAGGCAGTGGAATCTTTGCCATACAGGTCCCTACTGCTGCTCAAATGCAACTTACCTTCGACGTCGGCCATAGGAGCCTACACGACGACGCGGATAAGCTCGCAAACTGTGGCGTGAAGCTATTCGGCATCGACGGTCACGATTTGCCCTTTGTTTCGGGGTGTTCTGCTTGGCTAGCCTGCAAACTCATTCCCGAGAAGCACAACCAGCAGATCTATGACCTGTTTATCGGCGAAATCGTAGGTGCTTGGGCGGACACCCGAGCCTTCGAGAACGGACACTGGAAGTTTGAAACTGCCGATCCCGCGTGGCGCAGCCTCCACTATGTAGCGGGCGGCCAGTTTTACGCTACCGGAGAATCGCTGGTGGCACCGTCGAAGTGAAGACAGTTTAGCCACACTCGCCTCCCCCAGAAAAAAGGCGATCGCCGGAGGGAAGCGAACGCCTTTTCAATGCTCTCATCTGCGCGTTGCCTTGCGCGGTGCCTAAGCCAGGCCCGCCAGCTACACCACCTCAGCAGTTGTTACTGCACTTGGTAGATCGTGGTCGTGCCGCTCACCTCGTGCCCGACAATCAGCAGCGCCTTGCCATTAGGCGACTTGTGTGCAGGCACAAATGCCAAGCCTTCAGGGCCGAGGTCACCAAACTTTGCGCCATTGGCGGCCCAACCACCTGCTGCGCTCGCGGCATCTGCAGGTTGGTCACCCCAGTTTTCGCGGGTATTCAGGTAATCCTGAAACACAGGGGCTTTGGGATCTGTGACGTCATAGACCATCACACCACTCATACGCTCCAAACCGATGAAGGCGAAGTAGCGGTTTCCAATACGGCCAATGGTGACACCCTCTGGCTCGGGACCCTTCGCATCGCTACGGCTATCGAACTTGTATTCGTCGTGGCCGGTATTGAAATGCGGCGCACAAGGAACAAGGCGTGCCGAACCTAGTTTGCAACCCGCGTTCTCCGCAATGAATTTTTCGAACAAGCTGCCGGAATCCCACATCAAGGAACCCGTGTCATCCCAGACTGCGAAAGAGCGGGCACCGTAGGAATACAGTGTGTGGTACATCAACCGGCTCTTGGGGTCGGCCGCCGTCAGGCTCGCATCTTCCAGTCCGGTGTCGAAGTTGTAGAGCCGAGGAGATCCATCAGCCTTTTGGTGATAGCCGAGGGTCCACGTGACATTCAAGCGGCCCAGCTTGTCGTCGTCGCGGCAGCTGCCCGAGCGCCGCTGATCGGCATGCATGCAGTTGGCACCATTGGTCCCAAACACAGCGGGGTCGAGCATAGCCCCGGCAGCCAGGTCGCGCAGCTGCGCCGGCATATCCTCGCCCCCTCGCCTCTCGAACCCGTCGTTGTGAACCAGGTGCTTGACTCGGAATTCCTCAACGAAACCTTGGCTTCGCTTGGTATCTACGGCAGAAGTACCCCAGTAGGCCGGGTTATCTTCACCCCAGGCGCGTGCGTCACCCTCGTTGGCCGTCACCAGGAATGTTTTGCCCCCGACAGTGTAGGAAGCCACTGCGTCTGGCATGTACACCCCTTTAACTCCAGGATGTGTCTTGATGAGAAGTTCGGCAGGCTCGTCGCTCGCATCTATCTCGTTGCCCACCACACCATAGTCTTTGAACCCGAGCGGCCGGATGGCAGTGATGCGCGCGTTAGCCACGTCCACTTCTGCGAAGGCATTGTTTTCTTGCAGTGTCACCCAGGCCTTGGTGCCGTCGCCAGAAACTGCAATGTATTCAGGCTCAAAATCCTGGGCAGCGCTGGCGAGATTCCGCGCACCGTAAGCGGCGGAGTTGTCCTTGGGTCCAAAAATACGGACGCCCTGTGCTCGCAGACCATCTTCCTGGCCGTTGAAAGCCTTGAAATCTGCCGTACGCACGGCGGCCTGCTTGTCGGCTTGCGTCTTGCCGTTAACCAGCTTGGTGAGATCTACCACGCTCACCGAGCCTTCCGGATCAATGCTGTAATCTGCGTTAGGTTCACCCTCGTTCGCCACCAACAAGGTTTTGCCATCTGGAGTGAAAGTGACCATGTCGGGCAATGCCCCTACTTGCGCCGACCCGAGCAGTTCGAGCGTTTTGGCATCGTAGAGACTGACGAAGCCATGGTTGGTTTTGGGGGATGACTCAATAGCCAGGGCAATCACGCCACATTGCGCTGCCACGCTGTTGACCGAGACTGCAGGACTGGCGCCTGCGCCAGCTGCCGTCGCCGCAGCAGAGGCATTGATCGCTCCGAGCTTGGTGGGGGCCGCAGGGTTGGCTAAATCCAGTACATCCAATTCGCCTGCTTTCGCATTGACGATGAAGCCGCGCTTGCTTGCAGCGTCGAAGGCCGGAATCTCTGCAGCAGACTCAAGAAAAGTACCCGATGCATAACGGCCGAGGAAACTCAGCTTGATGCCAGAAGTCGGCGTTGTGCCAACTTCGCTGTCAGTGGCGCAACCCACGACGCGGGGCGCAGGAACTTCCACAGCCGGGGTGTCGGAGCCACCGCCGCAGCCGGTCATCGCCAGCAACAACAACGCAGGAAAAAATGCGGAACGTACAGGCATCGGGCCGGCTTCCTCTTGAGTAGTAACAGGAACGGCGATGCTATCGATCGATTATTACAGTATGACGGCAGAGTGAATATTCTGTGGCGGGCGATTCAGTTCTGGCGAAACACCAGAACTTTCAGGGATCTATCTTCATCCGTATCGCTGAACACGGGCGGGTTGGCAACCCGTGACACATAGGTGAGTTCAGGGGCATGCTCACGCATGCCTTCCAGAAGAAACTCAAGTCCCAATTCAGGAGCGTTCAGGCACAACAGCACGTGCCCGCCCGGTGCCACCAATGTGGGCAGGCGGCGCATCAGGCGTGCGTAGTCCTTGGTGGCAATGAAGCTACCTTTTTGATAGCTGGGTGGATCAACAATCACGAGGTCATATGGACCACCGCGAGTCAACTTCCCCCATGAGTTAAAAATGTCATGAGCGAAGAAAAGTGCCCCTGACGAAAGACCGTTGAGCTTGTGGTTCTGGCGACCAACTTCCAGAGCACCTTTGCTCATGTCCATGTTCACCACCTGCTCTGCTCCCGCATCCAGCGCGACCAATGAGAAGGCGCAGGTGTATGAGAACAGGTTGAGCACCTTAGGCCTGAAGCCCTGAGTGGATCTCACAAGCTCAACGTGTTCATGCACCCAACGCCGGCCCTCGGCCATGTCAAGAAACAAGCCATGGTTCTGGCCCTTGAGCAAGTGCACCAGATAGCGCAGGCCTGATTCGGTGACCTCGTGAGGCTGCGGAATCGTGCCACTCATCAGGCGAGTCTCAATGGCGCCAGTCGCGCGACACTGAAAAACCCAGTTCAATGGTTCTGTTGGCGAAGCGACGCGCTGCCAGTGAGCCGCCAGCGCTTCGCCAATGGTGGTGAGCTCGCTCTCTTCGACGTTCCGAAAACTGGTCAAAACCCAAACGGGAGGAAAAGCATCCAGCACCCAGTGTTCACAACCCGGGTAGCGGCCCCCGCGTCCGTGAAAAATCCGGCGGGCGTCGCCACCCGGTGTGATGGTCTCTATAGCGTTCAACAATGCTTGCATGGACAGGATTCTGACGGATCCACACCGCTCGCTTCGGATACCGTGGGCCATGTTCTGAGGAGATAGGCATGCCAACGTCCAAAGGTCTGTTCGCCTCTGTGCCATCTCACAGAATTTTGTCTAGCCAAGGATCGGCGCGACTACTTCTGCTTTGCCTTTTTGCCGCTGCCCTTACGAGCATTCTGAGCACTGGGCTTCGGCGTGATCACGGCTGGCCGAAACTCCCAGATTTGCTTTCAATAGAAGTTGATTTCTGGGAGCTTTGCTGTGATGTTTCGCTGTGCTGCCACAGATGGATCCTTCGCTCGCACATGGACCACATGATTGGTCTGCGCCATCCCTTGACGGTGTTGGCTTCGCGTTTGCCCTGACAAGAGATACAAGCACGGGTGCCTCAGTCATCCCGTATCAACGCAGGCCACTGAGGCAAGTTAAGTGAACTCTTAATCCAAGCTTAATTTGGCCCTCTCGGCCACGCGGTGAAATCGCTGGGACTCTTCGGCAATAAAGGCATTGACGTTCACTTTTCTATCCACCGCAGGATCAAGTCCGCTATCGCGCAACTGCCTCTGAAACACGGGGTCTACCGAAACCGCGTCTAGCGTCTTGCTAAGTGTTTCCCGAACATGCTTTGGCGTCCCGGTTGGCGCAACCAACGCAATCCAACCGTCCACCCTGTAATTAGGCAAACCGGCTTCAGCAACAGTAAGGACATTGGGGAGAAGAGCACTACGCTCTTTTCCTGTCACTGCCAGCGCTCTTATGGAGCCACTTTTGACTTGTATGGCTGCGGCGGGCACGGCGTCAAACATCATCGAAATGTTGTTCCCCAAAAGGTCGGTCAATGCAGGAGCAGCCCCCTTGTAAGGAACATGCAGCATGTGAACCGCGGCCGTCTGGTTCATCAGTTCACCGGCCAGATGAGTGATCGTCCCTGTGCCGAAAGAGCCATACGAAATCCGCTCAGGATCCTTGCGCGACGCATCCAGCAGGTCTTGCAGGCTAGCGTAGGGAGACTTTGCGTTCACCGTGATGACGAACTGGTTACTTGCTATAAAGCCGATAGGGTCCAACTGCTCCATCCGGAACGGAATCTTCTTATAGATATTCGGTGCGACGGTCAGGGTGGTGTTAGGTGCAACCAGCAAGGTGTACCCATCCGGTTTGGATTTAGCAACAAAGTCGGCCCCAATCAAGGTACCTGCACCCGCCTTGTTATCGACCGTGACAGGCTGCCCCAACCTTCCAGCCATGGCCTGCGCCAACAACCTGGCAACAATATCCACAGTCCCGCCCGGCGGATACGGCACCACCATCTTTACCGGAGCCACGGGAAAAGCACGGTCCTCCGCCGCGCGAGCGATTGGCAGACTGCTTGCAAGTGCAAGAGAGAGAATGATTGCCGTTTTCATCGTCTTCATTTCAAAGTCCTTTAACGAGAAACATCCACAAAACAGTTAGCCAGGATGGGCGGTAAGAAAACTTCGCAGCGCATGGTTGAAGTCCGCGGGTTTTTCAATATTGATGAAATGCCCGCACCGCTCCATTACTTTCAGCGTGGCGTCTGGAATCAGCTGCGCGATTTCGGTCATCTGCGCAATAGGCGCAAGGGTGTCATGTGTTCCAGCCATCACCAAGGCTGGGGCGGAAACAAGGCCCAGGTCGAGGAATGCGGTCAGTGCAACCCTCATAGCCACGGTTTTCCTGTAGCTACCAAGATGAAGGTCCAAGAGGCTTTTCTGCAACATGTCGAAGGTCTCGGAACTCACATCCGGCCCGACCAACTTGGGCAATAGAGTTCTGGCCAATTCCGCGGTGCTGTTCTGACCTTCCAAAGGCCCCAAACGGTCTTTCGCAAAACCCTCGCCGTTCGCCACGGGTGAATGCCCTCCTCGGCACGCAACCAGCGTCAGGCTTGTAACTCGCTCGGGGTAAGCGGCATACAGCGCCTGCACCACCAGGCCTCCCATCGACAGGCCCACCAGGTGAGCAGAACGAATGTGCAAATGGTCCATGACGGACACCACGTCCTCCACGAAATCGGTGAGCGCCAGCGCGCCCTTCGGCAAAGAACTAGCGCCGTAGCCGCGGAGATCCAGGGCCACCGTCCTGAACCCCGAAAGTGATCCATCCATCTGAGCTGCCCAGTTGCTTCGGTTGCCGCCGATACCATGTAAAAAAACAATAGGCGTGCCGCTGCCTCGCTCTTCATAGGCGATGCGCATCTCGCCATCGGTGGTCTTGAGAGTGGCGTGCTGAGGTGAAATCAAGGTGGCCATGTTTCATAGGATTCGATATTGGAATTAGTCTATCGAGCTTCTAAACAGTCCGGTAGGCCGCTAAAATTCACAATCCAATAACTTCTAGTTATTACCAAGTGATCCCAAAGACACTGGATTATTTTGAGAAGATTTACTTGCACCGCAGCCTCAACAAGGCGAGTGTCGATCTGGGTATCTCTCAACCGGCTCTAAGCAAAAGCCTCAAAGCACTGGAGCAGGAAGTAGGGGCGCCGCTTTTTATTCGCCGCTCATGGGGGTTGGAACCTACCAAATTTGGGCAGGCATTTCGAGCGCATAGCCTCGCTATCTCCAAGCAATACCAATCTCTTGAAAGAGATGTACATGCCCTCTTGAATGCACAGCTCGGCAGCGTGCAGATTGGAGCCAACCTCGGAGCCACCACCAGCCTGATTCCAGAATCGATTCTGGCTCTAGCGGCTATCCGGCCAGGCATTCGCATATCCCTGCTTGAAGGGCTTTACGAGGATCTCGTTGGTGGTGTCATCAGTGGATCCCTGGACATGGCTGTGACAACGGCCACCAGCCTGGAATTGCCCACGGTTCTTGTATCCGAGCCACTGTTTGAAGACCCTTTTGTCATAGCAATGGCGAAGAGTCATCCACTTTCCCAATTCGTCTTGGACGGGAATGGGGATGCATTACAGGACTACCCGTGGGTGCTTCCACCGGATCAAGGAATACTTCGACCTCGGGTGGTCGAACTGTTCGCTCGTCTGGATGCCCGCGCGCCCGTACCCCGAGTGGAAACCGTTTCTTTTGCAGCTTTACTAGAGCTGATGTGCACAGGCCACTATCTGACAATGCAACCCCTCTCTGTGCTGCAGAGTCGTTTGGCCTCGCCGCATTTGACATGGATTGACGACCCAGCACTGACCATTGCACGGACTGTCACCTGTATCAGACATCGAAACCGCGAGTTGTCACCCGCAGCAGATGAATTCCACGATGTCTTGAAAAATACCGCACAGAAGACTCGTGCAGGAACCAGTCGCTGATCATCACCAGGGAACCAAGCTTAGAGACCAATGGAAAAAGCCCCGACCATCGCTGACCGGGGCTCTCTCGAAAGAAACGGGACAGATCCCGTTTTCAACCTTACTTCTGGGCGTCTTTAACGGCTTCTTTGGCGTCGCCATAGTTCTTTTGAACGTTGCCTTCAACTTGCTTGGCAACGCCCTTGACCTGTTGCTCAGGACTATTGATAACTTCGCCAGTTTTTTGCTGAACCTTGCCAGCCACTTCTTTCAAAGCACCTTTGACTTGATCGGTATTCATGTTGCTCCTTAGTTAGTAAGAAATGCACAGCGGAACGCGTTGCATGGTTCAAATATTAGGACTCTTTGATCAGCTTGACTGCGGGAAGGCATCTGCTGATGACGTCGGTACAAACCTACAGAACAGGGGTGCGGACATGGATCAAGGCGAGCCAAAGGCTCACATGCCTCAAAGACATCTCACATTCAAGTCAGCTTTTTCTTACAACACTAAACCATTTTTCGTAGCAAACTGGCAGCAGTGATGCTCAACTTGTCCTACCAAAAAGGAAGAGTGGGTGAGTAAAGCTGTTCACACGGTAGGGCCATGCTACTGAGACGTAGCCACTAGTTCACAGCTCGTTCCGGCCACATGTTGACCATGTTCTGAGGAGATAGGCATGCCAAATTCCAAAGGTCTGTTCGTCTTTTTGCCTTCGCGCAGAATTTTCTCCAGCCAGGGTTTGGTGCGAGTAACTCTGCTTTGCCTCTTTATCGTGGCCGCCACGAGCGTTATCGTTGTCGTCAAAGCATTTATAGAATTTGGCGACGATAACAACTATCGATTACCGAAAGATTCGATTGCGGAGATCGGGTTAGAAGGGTTGAAAGAACCGGCGTTTCTCAGACTTCCTGTAGGCGCTAGGGCTTCCAGCAATAATGAAAGTTTCAGCCGTTAATGCGACTGATTCCATAGAGAGCACCCTGACCCCTTTCCTTGAATTGGTGGTCGATGCTACGCTGGTCCGAGCGTCTTGAAAATAAGAGCGCGCAGCCACCGGTTCCTGCTGTCATTCGCGAACCGCCGGTGCCAATGCTGCCGAACTGAGAACTTCGGCGGTGTGAATGGGGGCGCGACAGCCCTGACCATCCCAGTAGACGCGTGCGCTTCTCCAACTGCAGCAGGCACAGTCGCACACATATCCGATTGGCTTATCAGGAATGGCAAGCTAAGGAAGTGAGGTGTGCGTATGACGATATTTCTTCGAATCTTCTTGTCGTCGATCGTGCGATCCACCAGCTCCTGACTGCGGATCGGGGTCATCACGACCACGTGTTCCAACCTCTCGAATTGCGACTTCGTGAGGCGCATGGCACGCACGGGATGGTCGACCCTAAGCAGACAGGTAAACGAATGCGTAAACAACTGCTGCTGAAAGATGCCAGCGCCCTTCAGATCTGGAATGTACCCAATGGCAATATCGATCTGGCCGGATTCAAGGCCTGCGGCCATCGATTCCGGTGTCACTGAAAGGGTCCGAATGGTGCAATGGGGCGCTGCTTTGGCCAATGCAGCGTGCAGACGCGGCAGGAGCATCATTTCGCTGATGTCCGACATGGCGACTCTGAACTCGGTCTGGTCGACGCGTGGGTCGAATACACGAGCGCCGTAGAGTTCGCCCTCGAATTTCCCAATCAGCGCACGCCCGGTTTCAATCAGCTCCCGCGCCCTGGTCGTCGGATCCATGCCGGTGGGAGCGCGGACAAAAAGAGCATCCCCGGATTCACGGCGCAACCGGGCCAGCGCCGTGCTAAAGCCCGACTGGCTCATACCCAGGGTGCGAGCTGCCATGGTGACGTTCCGGGTCTGATCCAGTGCAAGAAGAATTCGGACGAGGTTCAAGTCAAAGCGGCGGATAAGCATCGTTCTGTCAGATAGGGAACATCTTTAAAAGTGTACCCCCTAAGGTGCAGTCATACCTAGAATTCCCGGAGCGGTCCATCAAGCAAGAAGACTGCATCACAACTCGGAGACCACGATGACACATCTTTTCAGGGTACTGAGACAAGCACTCGCCCTCCTCGCCCTGTCTACCTCCATGGCGTTCGCGCAAAGTGCGCCATGGCCTGTCAAGCCGGTGAAAATCTACGTCGGCTATCCGGCCGGCGGGCTCGCCGATGTGATGGCACGCTCCGTCGCGCAGTTGATGTCCGAGAGCCTCGGTCAGCCGGTCGTGGTCGACAACAAGCCCGGCGCCAACGGCAACCTGGCCGCTGAATTCATCGCAAAGCAACCTGCGGACGGCTACACGTTGTGCCTTTGTTCCACGGTCATCGAATCGGTCAACCCTTTTCTCTACGAGAAGATGGGCTTCGATCCCCTGAACGATGTCCTGCCTGTTGCAGCGACGGGGCGCATTCAGCTATTTCTTGTCACGAAGCCCTCGTTCCCCGCAGCGAACCTCAACGCATTCGTGGCCCATGCCAAGTCGCAGTCGACACCGCTGACGTACGGCTCAGCGGGTGCCGGTAGTTCGCCGCACTTGCTTGCAGAGATGTTCAAGCGCAGCGCCGGATTTAGTTCAACGCATGTGCCCTACAAGGGCGCCGCCCCCGCAATCCAGGACCTGCTGGCAGGACACACTGATTACATGTTTGACCCCGGCCTGTCGATTCCACATATCAAGGCGGGCAAGTTGAAAATCTATGCCGTGGTCAGCGGTTCCCGGTCGGCCGTGCTTCCCGATACACCAACACTCGCGGAACTGGGCTTCAAGGATCTGGACTACGACACCTGGTTTGCCCTCTATGCCAGAACCGGCACGAATCCGGCCATCATCGCGAAGATCAACGAGGCGACCAACAAGGCGTTGGCCGACCCTTCTCTGAAAGCCCGATATCGGGAGCTAGGCGCCGAGGGCGTTCCTATGAGTGTCTCGGGGATCAAGGCGATAGCCACGCGCGAGCGAACCGCCTTTGGTCAGTTGATTCGCGAACTGAATATCAAGGCGGATTGAGGGTATGTCGATGCTTGTCAAGAACACTTGGTATGTCGCAGCGTGGTCATCGGAAGTGACGTGCGGCTCGTTACTCGCTCGCCGCATTCTCGACATCCCCGTTGTCCTCTTTCGTGATCAGAACAGTGTCATCGGCGCCTTGCACGACCAATGCTGTCACCGGGGACTGCCGCTTTCGATGGGTAAGGCGGAATCCGGTGGCATACGTTGTGGCTACCACGGGATGCGATACGACCGAGAAGGGGTTTGTGTCGAGATTCCGGGCCAGACCGTCATCCCCAAAAGAGCCTGCGTACGATCGTTTCCTGTGATCGAGCAACACGGACTGGTGTGGATCTGGTGCGGCGACATTGCGCCTACGGCTCAGCCGCCGGCATATCCTTGGCACGGAGAATGGATCTGGAAAGGAGGCCAAGTCCACTATGAGTCCAACTATGAGCTGATTCATGACAACCTGCTCGATCTCAGCCACTTGGGCTACGTCCACGTGTTCACCATCGGCGGAGACCCGAAGAGCCACATGAACGCTGAGATGAGCACCAAACGCGCCAATGGCGGCGTTTTGGTCGAACGCTTCATGCGCGATGTATCACCGCCACCAACGCATGTGCGCATCAATGGATATTCCCAATCAGTCGACCGCTGGCAGCGCATCCAGTTCGTACCCGGGCTGATCACGATTTACTCAGGCTCGGTTCCTGCGGGGACCTTGCGCACTCGGGGCGACCAGGTGGGTGGTTTCCAACAGCGCGTGTTCAATGCCATCACACCCGAAACCGGCGGCACGTCGCACTACTTCTGGTCTGTCTCTCACGTTCCGGTTCCGGGCAATCCGGGTATGACAGACACGCTGTATTCCGACACCGTGAAGACGTTTGAGGAAGACAGGGTCATCGTGAACGCTCAGTATGCGCGGATGCAGGAAAGCGTTGATCAGAAGTGGGTCGACCTTGGCATCGACGCGGGATCTATCCAGGCTCGCCGCATCTTGAAGGATCTGGCTGCTGCGGAACAAGTGCCACGCGTCGTTCCTGTGGTGCTGCAGCCCGTCACCTCCTAGCACCACACCAGCCCCTTCTGTTCTGCGCGGTTGCGCAACTGCCTGACTCGTGCGGCGCCTGCAGACAAGGGTCCAAGCGTACCGCCATCGTCATACATCTATGTCAACACATGCCATGCTCCAAGTTCGAGTGATTGCCCGTCAGCAGGAAGCGGAGAATATCGACAGCTTTGTGCTTGAGTGCATCGAGGGTGGAAAACTTCCCGCCTATACGCCTGGCGCCCACATCGACGTGGAAGTGGGAAATGGCTTCGTGCGTCAGTATTCGCTGTGCGGCGAACCGTCATCCGGTACATGGCGGATAGCCGTCCTCAGGCACCCGGCATCCAGAGGAGGGTCTCAATCCATGCACGATGCTGTTCAGGTGGGAAGCCAGTTGCAGGTCAGCACACCACGCAACCTGTTCGAATTGGCTCCTGCACCTCATGTTGTGCTTGTTGCAGGCGGGATCGGCGTCACCCCCATCCTCGCGATGGCGAAGGCGCTCTCTGCCTCCGGTACATCATTCGAATTTCACTATTGTGCGCGCCGCCCAGAAGCAATGGCCTTCGGCGATGAACTGGGCTCAAGCGCATACGCTGACAGAGTACATCGTTACTTCAACGAACTACCGGATGGAGAGCAGTTTGACGCGGCACGCCTCCTGCGCACGACCCACCCTGAGTCACACCTGTATGTCTGCGGCCCTGCGCCGTTCATGGAGTATGTAGCGGGTGCCGCCTACAGCGCCGGCTGGCCGGGCGACCGCGTCCATCAGGAGACCTTCAGTCCGGCGACTCCGCAAACAGACGCCGGCTCGTTCAATCTCAAGCTCGTGAGCTCCGGACGCGTCATTGCCGTTCCGAAGGACGTCACCGCGCTACAGGCGCTTTTGGATGCAGGCGTGGACGTTCCATATTCCTGCGAGAACGGCGTGTGCGGAACCTGCCTCACCCGCGTGCTTGAAGGCAAGCCGGAGCATCATGACCAATACCTGACATCGGAAGAGCAGGCGTGTAACGATCAATTCACGCCCTGCTGCTCCCGGTCCAAATCACCCATTTTGGTGGTCGATCTCTAACCACAAGGCAAAAGATATGGAAGTTTCATTCAGCAAGGAAATCGAGTCGCTGCGCCTGGGTACCGGCGAGACGTTCCACGGCGAGGGCATCCTCGCCATCACCAAGGCGCTGTTGCAGTCGGGCGTAGCCTATGTCGGCGGCTACCAGGGCGCACCCGTGTCGCACCTGCTGGACGTCATGGTCCAGGCAAAACCCTACATGGACGAACTGGGCGTGCACGTGGAGGCCTGCTCCAACGAAGCATCTGCCGCAGCGATGCTGGGAGCCTCCATCCACTATCCATTGCGCGGCGCCGTGACGTGGAAGTCCATCGTTGGCACCAACGTGGCATCAGACGCATTATCCAACCTGTCGTCGCCCGGCGTCACCGGCGGTGCGTTGATCGTGGTGGGCGAAGACTACGGCGAAGGTGCCTCGGTGATCCAGGAGCGCACCCACGCCTACGCTCTCAAGTCGAGCATGTGCCTGCTGGACCCGCGGCCCGACCTGGCGGTGATGGTCAAGATGGTGGAGCATGGTTTCCGCTTGTCCGAGGCGTCGAACATGCCCTGCATCCTGGAGTTGCGCATCCGCGCCTGCCATGTGCGCGGCAGCTTCGCGGCGAGCGACAACATCAAGCCAGCGGTGTCCACGCGCGCGCTGATGGCGGACCCGGCTGGCTTTGACTATATGAAGCTAGCGCATCCGCCCGTGACCTTCCCGCACGAGAAGCTCAAGGGCGACAAGCGCATCCCGGCAGCGCGCAAGTACATCGTCGACAACCAGCTCAACGAACTGCTGCCAGGCAAACATGCCGACCTGGGCATCATCGTCCAGGGCGGCTTGTACAACTCCACCATCCGCAGCCTGCAACAGTTAGGCTTGGCCGATGCCTTCGGCGACAGCGACATCCCGATGCTGATACTCAACGTCACCTACCCGCTGGTGCCCGAGCAGATGGCCGACTTCTGCGTCGGCAAGCGCGCGGTAATCGTCATCGAAGAGGGGCAGCCCGAATACATCGAGCAGGAGATCGCCACCCTGCTTCGCCGCCGCGACATCCAGACGCCTTTGCACGGCAAAGACATGCTGCCGATGGCGGGGGAGTACAGCGTAGAGGCCTTGGCCCAGGGTGTGTCGCAGTTCGCGGCGCGTTACGTCGCAGGACCGGCCACCGCATTGGCGCAGCAGTGGCTGGACGGCAACCGCACACGTCGGAACGAAGTCACAGCGGTGCTGAATAAACCGCTACCGCCCCGCCCGCCCGGCTTCTGCGTTGGTTGCCCCGAACGCCCCGTTTTCTCCGCGCTCAAGCAAGTGCAACAGGACATCGGCGCAGTGCACATCGCCGGCGACATCGGCTGCCACGCGTTTGCTACCTTCGAGCCGTTCTCCATGGGACATTCCATCCTGGGCTACGGCATGAGCCTCGCCAGCCGGGCCGGCGTCTCACCGATGATGCAGCGGCGGACCTTGGCCATCATGGGCGACGGCGGCTTCTGGCACAACGGTCTGCTCACCGGTGTGCAGAGCGCACTGTTTAACGGCGACGACGCGGTGCTGCTGATTTTCAAGAACGGATACTCCTCGGCCACCGGCACCCAGGAGCTGATCTCGACACCCAGCAGCGCAGCCAAGGACATGGCCGCCGACAAGGTGGAGAGCCTGACGCATACCAACACGACCATCGAATCCACACTGCAAGGTTTGGGCGTGCAGTGGATGCGCACCGTGCACACCTACCATGTGGACAAGATGCGAGCCACGCTGAAAGACGCCTTCACCAGCGACTTCAACGGCCTTAAAGTCATCATCGCGGAAGGCGAGTGCCAACTGGAGCGGCAGCGCCGCATCAAGCCCTGGATCGCGTCGCTGCTGTCCAAAGGCAAGCGCGTGGTGCGCGTGAAGTACGGCGTAGACGAAGACGTCTGCAACGGCGACCATGCCTGTATCCGCCTGTCGGGTTGCCCCACACTGACCATCAAGGACAACCCTGATCCACTGAAAGTGGACCCTGTCGCTGTGGTGATTGACGGGTGTGTGGGCTGCGGCCTGTGCGGTGCCAATGCCCACGCTGCGACCTTGTGCCCCAGCTTCTACCGCGCCGAAGTGATCCAGAACCCCCGGTGGCACGAACGCCTGCTGGCCGGTATCCGTGGCAGCTTCGTGCGCCTACTCCAACCGACTTGAAGCCATGAACTCGACCCGACCCACAACCCTCCTCGTCTGCGCCCTCGGTGGCGAAGGCGGTGGTGTACTCACCGAATGGCTGATCGAGACTGCGCGCCACGCCGGCTACGCCGCTCAAAGCACATCCATCCCCGGAGTTGCTCAGCGCACCGGGGCAACCACTTACTACATCGAGGTCTTCCCGGTACCGACCGCACAACTGGGCGGGCGCCGCCCCGTGTTCAGCCTCAACCCGGTACCAGGCGCGCTCGACGCCATCGTGTCGTCCGAGCTACTGGAGACCACGCGCCAGATCGGCAATGGCATGAGTTCGCCCGAACGCACTGCCGTCATCACGTCCAGCAACCGCACGCTCACGACAATGGAGCGCATGCAATTAGCCGATGGCCGCGCTGACAGCGATACCCTGCTGGCCGTGGTCAAGCGCTTCAGCCGCGAGCACCACGTGTTCGACATGGGCGCGATGGCCAAGGAAGCTGGAACCATCGTCAGCGCGGTGATGCTGGGCGCGGTTGCCGGCAGCGGCCTGTTCCCCTTCACGCGCCAGCAGTACGAGGACGTGGTGCGCGCAGGCGGCGGCAAGTCGGCGCAGGCCAGTCTGCGCGGCTTTACGGCGGCTTTCGAGGCTGTCAGCCAACCCCGCGCTCAGGCCGCATTCGTCAGCGAATTACTATCAAGCGAGGACCAAGAGCCTCAGATCCGAAGCGCCATACCGCCCGACCTGGCAGCGAGATTTCCCGTGCCCGTTCACACCTTGCTAGCACTGGGCCACGCGCGCATGCTCGAGTACCAAGGCTCTGCGTACGCCGCACTTTACGTGCAACGGCTCTCGCAAGTCCTGGATGCGGAACGCGCGGCCGATCCTGCCGGGGTGCATGCCTTTTCAACCACACGCGAGATGGCCCGCTGGCTGGCACTCTGGATGGCCTTCGACGACATCGTGCGCGTGGCCGACCTCAAGAGCCGCGCCACCCGTTGGCTGCGCGTGAAGAACGAAGTAAAAGCGACGGACTCCGATCTGCTTCAGGTCTACGACCATTTCAAGCCGGGTGCGGCTGAGTTCGCCGCCCTACTGCCGCCGACCCTGGCAGGCAAGGTGCTGCGCTGGGACCGCAGACGTGTGTTGGCCGGCAAAACACCTTGGGCGCTGCCGCTAAAGATAGGCACGCATTCCGTGTTCGGCATGGTGGCGCTGCGTACGCTGGCCGCGATGCGCGGGTTGCGCGTGCGCGGAAGTCGTTACGCCAACGAACAGGCCATGATCGAAAAGTGGCTGACCGGCGTGGTCGACGGTACCCGCCGCCACTGGCAGCTGGGACACGAGGTCGCGCTATGCGGGCGCCTAATCAAGGGCTACGGCGCCACGAACGAACGCGGCAAAGAGAACCTGCTGCACGTGCTGGATCACTTGGCCCAAGGCGCCGACGCAGACGCGGCAGCGCACGCCATCGCCGCAGCACGAACAGCCGCGCTGGCCGACGAGGCAGGCACCGCGCTGGACGCCACTTTGATGGCGCATGGCGCGCCGGCGAGGCCTGTCAAGGCACAGCCCATCTTCTGGAAAAAGCGCTCTCTGGAGCCTCGTGGGGCCACTCCAGGATCTGACCCGCGCTAGCTCTCCGCCGCCCATTGGCAGCCACAGTCCGGTTACGATGGCACGGTTGAATTGCCGTGTTGAAGGCCCATGCTATGTGCTCGGATCGTGCCTCCTCCCCACACCCAAAAATAAAAACTTCCGCCAAGGAGGACCGCCACTTTGTGACGGCCTTGGCACGAGGTCTTCTGGTGTTGCGAGCGTTCAAATCTGGGGAGGAACGCTTGGGCAATCACGAGCTTGCGGTGCGATGCAACCTGCCAAAATCCACGATCTCCAGGCTCACCTACACGCTGGTGAAGCTGGGATTTCTTCATCAGGTGGAGGAATCAGGCAACTATCGCCTAGGCATGGCCACGCTCACGCTGGGGGGAACCACGCTGTCCCATCTGGATGTGCGACAAGCGAGCGCGGCTATTCTTCAGGAAGTGGCCGACAAAACCTTGACCATGGTGAGCCTGGGTCTTCTGGATGATCTGTCGATGGTGTATATCGCCACGCATCGCAGTGAAGCAGCGGTTGTGACCTTGCGATTGGATGTCGGTTCTCGCCTTCCGATTGCCTCGACTGCGATGGGTCGCACCTATCTGGCTGCTTCGCCACCAGCTATCCGCGAGCAACTCATAGAACGTCTTCAAACGCTGGACGCGGCCGCGTGGAAGCGCGCATTGCCAGAGGTGCGCAAGGCCATGTCGGACTATGCAAGAACTCGCTGTACTTACTCCTTTGGCGAGTGGAAACAGCAGATCAATGGGATGGCAACCCCACTTCAACTGACACCGGATTTGCCGCTCATCATCATCAATGCAGCGGCCCCTTCGCATCTCACAACCCCGGAGCACTTTCTCACGAACGTGCAACCTTTGCTGTTGGATGCAGCAACGCGCATCTCCAAAATCTATCTCCAAACCACAGGAAAAGTCGCTTTCAAAGCCAAGTAAGGCGCAGAAGCCGCCAGCAAGTATTCATTCTTGAGTCCTGAACATCTCGTGAACCTCATCTGAACATCAGTTCTGCAATGCAGAACTGATGCCTTCTGCGCGGGCGAAAGCCATAAATTTCCGGCATGGCTGCAGCGAGCGCACACAGATGCGAGATCCCGCAGAGCAGTCATCGCGGCAGGTTCGCCCTGTCATGACCGCATAGAACTATGAATGAGCATACTAAGGAGACATCGGTGAATCGACTGCAAGAAATCAAATTTCGACCTCTGCTTGCTGCATTGGTCATAGGCGCCTTCGCTTCGGTAAGTGGTGCCCAGACACTTGGTGATCGCCCAATCAAACTGATCGTTCCCTATTCAGCGGGGGGCGGTACCGACATTCTGGCGCGCTCTCTTGCAGAAAGCATGTCTCAGCAACTGAAGGTTCCGGTCATTGTGGACAACCGTCCTGGAGCTTCAGGCAATATCGGTGTGGATGCGGTAGCCAAGGCTCCAGCAGATGGTCACACGCTCTCGTTTGCGATCAGCTCGAACCTGATGATCAACCAGTTTCTCTTCAAGAAGCTGCCCTACAACCCGCAGAAAGACCTGCGGATGGTCGCCAAGGTGGCAGATGCGCCATTAATCCTGGTGGTATCGCCCGCAACCGGTGTTACCACGGGCGCGCAATTGCGAACCTGGGCGAGCGCCAACAAGGGCAAGCTCTCTTATGGCTCGTGGGGAATCGGCACGATTGCGCACATGAGCGCATTTCGTCTGAGCTCCATGATGCAAGCCGATATGGCGCATATTGCCTACAAGGGCGAAGTTCCACTCATGCAGGACCTGATTGGCGGGAACATTCCGATGTCCTATGCGACCGGGGCACTTGCCGGCCAGTTCATTGCATCGGGCAAGCTCAATGCCATCGCAGTACTCGGCCCCAAGCGCATCAACTCGTTCCCCAACGTGCCCACCATGAAGGAAGCGGGCTTCGATGACCCACTGTTGAACGCTTTGGGTTGGGCTGGGGTAGCGGCTCCCGCTGCCACGCCAACGCCCATCATCAACGAGCTCGCGAAGGCCGTTGAAAACTGGGTGGCGTCCGCTACTGCGCAAAAGCGCATTGGAGACATTGGCTGGGTGTCCTCCTTTGAAGGACCGGTCGATTTCACCCAGACTTATCAACGCGATTCCGTTCTCTGGGCCAACGCGGTCAAACAGTCGGGCGCAACGCTGGATTGATTGAGCACTCATGAACCGTTTCAACCAATTCAAGTCACCTCCGCTATGAACACCACTCATCTGAAAATCACCAACGGCATTGCCCATTTGGTTTGGGACAACCCACCACAAAATCGCATGTCACCCGGCGTGATGACCGGCTTCGAAACCGCTATCGCTACCATTCAACAGGACAGCAACGTACGTGCAGTGGTTTTCTCCTCCACCGGCTCCAATTTCAGCTTCGGCGGCGACATCACGATCTGGCCCGGCGTTTCCCCTGAGGAAATGGCCAATCGAATCCGAAAGTCTTTGGCTCGAACCAATTTGCTTGAGCAATTGCCCATTCCCGTCATCGCCGCCGTTCAAGGCAAGTGCGCTGGCGGCGGCTTCGAATATGTTCTGCGCTCTGACGTCATCATCGCCGAAGAGCAAGCCACGTTCCGCCATCCAGAGCAGACCTTGGGTGTGTTCACCTTGCTTGGTGGCGTGCAACGAGTGGCGGAGCGTGCAGGCAAGACGCGGGCTATGAAATGGGCACTCACCGCTGAAGAAGTGCCTGCCCGCGAGATGCTGGAGGCAGGCGTCATTACTGAAGTGGTATCGAACGGACAAGCCCTTGCACGCGCCATGGAGTGGGCCAGAGTGCTTTGCGATGGTCCGACTCAGGCGCACGCCGCACACAAGGAATTGTTGCGCCAGTGGTCCACCGGAGGAGTGGCGAAGGCGGACGCCAGCATTCCAGATCTGACTCAGAAGATCTTTGCCACACGTGATGCGCAGATGGGGGTTCAATCCGCCGTCAACGCACTGACCCAGGGCGTTGAGCGTCCGACGCTGACGTTCTCGGGAGTCTGACATGCACAGCACAACACCTTCATCGCCCATGCACGCTGAAATCAACCAATGGTTCTTCCATGACTACCTGCCCACCTGGATCGCAGCAGGTGCCAGCGGTTCTGGCGATGATTCGAATTTCATTGCCCAGTACTGGGGCAGCCCATTGCACATTTCGTCCGACGCGTACTGCGGTTGCAAACTAACCAGCCCCGAAGTGATCGCCTTTTTGAATGCCATGCATGAGCGCTTGCGGTTTGCAGGTTATGCACATACAGATGTGCTCGACAAGCGAATCAAAGTGCTCAGTAAGCGTGGCGGCAGTATTGAAGTCATCTGGTCGCGTCAACGGGCTGATGGCAGCGAAATCGAGAGAATTCTGGTGCACTTTCACGTCGTGAAGACCGATCAAGGCTGGAGAGTGCTGGCCTACCAATCCACCAAGACCACTTCAACCACGTTGAAGGAAGCATGGCTTGAGCTCAACCCTTCTGAAAGCGCAGCCGCATGACATCCAAGGTTGCCTACCCAGCGCTGCATCTACCCACCAACGTACAGTGCAAGAAAGTCAGTATCTTCAGCAATGGCGTTGAACTGGATGCAGACCTTTACGTCCCTTTGCATGTCATCGGCACACAGGGGAAGCTGCCCGCCGTCGTCATGAGTCACGGCCTTGGAGGCGACAAGAAAACTGCCGAGCGCTATGCCGCGTTGTTTGCGCAGGCCGGAATGATAGCGCTGTCCTTCAGCCATTCGGGGTGGGGAGATTCTGGCGCACGGCCCATCGTGGTTGAGACGATTTCCGAAGCAAGTAAGTCCAACGAGGCGCTGGTCAAGGTAGTCTATCAACGCCATGTGGTCGACCCCATGGATTGGTTACAGAACTTCCGTGCGGCCACCGACTTCCTGGAGGGCGAGGTGAATGTCGATCCATCGCGAATGGGGGCTTGGGGCACCAGCTATGGCGGCGGAATTGCATTTCACAGCGTCTGCAATGATGCACGACTCAAGTGCCTATCTCTCCAAGTAGCCTCACTTAGCGGAGCAAGAGGAGCCATGCTCACCGATGCGCGTACACGGGCCATCGACGTCGCCAGAGGCGTGACCTCAGGTCTACTCGACCCTAACCGAGATCGCTTCCCGGCCACTCCGGGCATCCCCCACCTTGCACAAATGAGCCGGTATCGCCCGCTGAACGAACTTCTGAAACTTAGCGTCCCCACACTGATGATTGACGCGGGTAGCGAAGAGCTTTTCGACATCCGTGAACACTGTGGATTCGTGGCAAAGCATCTGCAAAGCAATGCCTCCATCCCTCATCACTACGAAGTCATTCCCGAAATCGATCACTACGGCATCTACTTTGAGGGGTTCGAGCGCAGCTCCACACTCGCACGTGATTGGCTCGCAGAGCACCTGGGAGCCGCCCCATGCCCTCAGTGAGCAACGAAAGACGGTACATGACTCAACCTGTCATGCTAATTCACGGCTACAACGACACTGCGGCCATCTGGCAACCGTTGATCAGCGTCCTCAATGCCGCATGCCAAAACGGTGCACCCACCGCCGCGCATCTCTGCGTGCATTCTGTTCAGTTGGCAAAAACTCCGTCGAGAGCATCAGCAGACTCTGCCACGCTGCTTGAGCAATTCTGCGAACAGGTCGAACAAGCCATCCGAGGAGTGCAGACTCCTGGCAGCTATCCCTGGATTTTGGTAGGCCATAGCATGGGTGGAGCAATCGCAGAGTTAATCACCGAACGCGCCAAGGTAAATATCGGCGAGCTGATTCTGCTCACGCCTGCACCCCTCGCAGGCGTACCACTGGACGAAGCCACCATGTCCCGCTTTCAGAGCGGATTTCTCGAGCCAAACCTGCAACGCGCCAGAGCCGTCCGTGCAGCAATGTCCGTTAATTTGAGCGAAGCGGACATCGATCTCCTGGTCAACGCCAGTGCCCAACTGGAGCCTGAACTGCTGTACCAGCAGTTGACAGCATGGACCGGTGGCCACCCTGCCGGGCGAAGCCCGTCAACTATTGCATGCGACGTAACGGTAGTCACGACGGAAGATCGCTTCTTCACCCAAGAGATGTTGAAGCATATGGCCAAGAGGTTTGTGAATGGTCGTACCGTCCATATCCCGCAAGCGGGTCACTGGGTGCACCGTGAACAGCCGGAGGCCGTGGCGCAACTCATACAGGACGCCAGGAGGCACTGAGCGGCGGCAGTGCTCAAACGGCAGTCAGGGATAGGGAACCCCAGGTACAGCAAAAGCCAGCGCGGCCGCAAATAGTCGAAAGCACCGCTTAGAACGTAGCTTTTAGCCGACCGGGGCAGTCTCCACCCTCCTGGTATTAGCGAAAACTATCGAGTTCCGAGCAACTTACTTCGCCCAACAGTGACTTGAGAGCATCCCTACAAGCAGATCAAAGACGCTTGAATCGTGGTATGCGCTGATGGTTTTCATGCCAACCTAATATAGGAGATTTCGTCGTACTTTCTACAAACCCCCGCGAGTATTCTGCTGCCCAATGGGCTCATGTGCAATCGATACGTGAGTCCAGACGAGGCGGAGAAGAATATGCGTGGTGCCGCAAGTCCGAAGCTACCTTGAACCGTGGTAACCCGCCAGAGCGGTACGCCCTGCGGGAGTCAACCCGAGTACGAGAGCCGTCTGCTGAGGCTCTTCCACGCCAATGTCTGGCAACTCCACCAGAAGATGACTGCTGCATTCAGCACTCTCAACTTATCTATCTTAGACATGTCTGAGACCTTCAATGGAAACTCCTTGTTCAATCTCGGCCAGCAGTTCCATGGGCACAGTGATTCTCCTCAAGACTTCGATACAAGTTAGCGTGGATGTGCTCGTTGACGGGAACGGTGTCGACCACACCCCTTTCACACACCACCAGGCTGTGCAAGTCGCTGCGTGCCCGGTAGATTTTCGCGATAGCTTTGCTCATGAGAGTGCTAAGGTTGGCGTGCATGCAAGTGTTACCAGTGCGGCGGAAACCATCTCAACTGCTGAGGGAGCGATTGATTCGACGGCTTCGGTGCAAATACTATCGGCAGTCTCGCGTGCCGAGTTCACCAACGCAAGCCCGGCTGGGCGAAGGACGGCCTGACGGAATCCAGTCGCACCTTCGCGCACCACAAGGCCAATCTTTTCGAGCATGATCAACTGACGCAGCACCGACGATTGGGGCTGACCAAGCGGACGCACGAGTTCCGGAATGCTGACCCGACCACCGTCCGCTTGCGCGAGCAAATTCAGTAGCGCAAAATCATTGAAACTGATGCCATGGTGTATGCCCAACTCATCATCGAGCTTGAATTGCAGGCTGGCGTGGGCACGGTGCAGCGCCAAACAGAAACCAAGATTCGTATTCATCGAGGTTCGTTCCGGAGTTGGTCGTAACCGAATTCGCCGACACAAGGGATTTCCTGGCGCCACAGGCTAACTAGCATTTCCAATTCTCGTGCGGCGTTAAACGCTGGATCTTCGCTCGGTTTGACCATGTCGAGCACGTCGAAGAGAAAGTTGCTCTCTCCATGCTTGACCCAGTCCTGCGCAAGCCTCGCATTGCGATGCTGTCCATGCTGCAGTTCAAAACGATGCCGGTTAAGTGTGCCTTGAACGTTCGTACTTCCTGCAACCAATGCCCGGCCCGTGATCTGGTTACGGATCGCATATACGCCTGCTCGGGTTTTCGTCTCCAGATACTGTTGTTTCTGCATTTTCCTGTTTGTCATCATTAATCCTTTTTATCTCAAATGAGTCACTGCGCAAGCGATGGCACTTCTACCAACGGCAGCGGATAAGCCAGGTACCTGGCGTCATCGCGAACGTCGGTCGTCCAAGCTGAGGGCTGTTGGCGGAACTTTGCCGCGCCGTGTTTCACAGCTAATGCATTGATCGGCAAGCTGCCAGAGGCAATGCGCTTGTGGCCGTTGAAGCTGGTGTAGGAAGGAGTAGCGGTATCAATCACAGTGAGGTCGCCCTTGAATTGGATGAGCGAATAATATCCGGGCTAAATTATCTTGTCAATAATGCCCGGGTTAAATTTCAACTACAGTGCTTCTATGACTGGCGCATCGGCGTTGCCAGAGCCTCCCTTTTTTGCTCGACAAAACCGAAGTCGATCATGTGCCTTCCCTCGTAATCAAGCAAAGTTCAGTTCGAGGACAGGCGCAATCGGGGCGTGGATGCAATCTCGGCACGAACGATTTCGTCATGCTCGCTCACTGGTTTCCACACGTCGCGCTGCTGCTGGGCGTACGCAGGGTTCAGGAGCTTATTGGCTCCGCATAGTCAGCAGGCGCGGCTTTCATCCATCGGCATTCGGCGGCGATGATGGCCAGCTCGCAGCAGGGCTTACACCCACAGGTATGCGCCCAAGAAAAAAGGCGTTCACCGGATGTCAGTGAACGCCTTTAGACGTTGTAATGGTGGAGCTGGGGGGATTTGAACCCCCGTCCGCAAACCTTCCTCGCGCAGATCTACATGTTTAGCGTTCTGATTTAAATCTCGCTATTCGGATCGCGCAGGCGCACGCTATCCGAACGGCCAGTACCCTTGAATCTCACTTGCATCCAAGGCACCCGGATACAAGCCAGCCCATGTAGTTATCCTCGCAGCCGGGAGGTCTTGCGACCCCCTTGCCCAGCCCATCGGCCTGCTGTTGCGAGGCTCGTCGCTAATTAAGCGGCGAGTGCGAAACGTTCGTCGTTTGCAGTTAGTTTGTTTGAATCTGTTTTACGAGCGCACTCAGCTCGACATGCACCACTGCGATTCCAACCCACGTCGAAACCAATGCAGCCCCGTGTAGGACCTATTTTAAGCCTATTCCTGAAATTTCAAGAGAGCAATGACAACAACTCTTCAGGATGCGTGATGATGGCATCAGCTTTCCACAAAGTGACGTCAGCATCGGCTCCCAAATAGCCATAGTGCGCGGCCACGGTGCGTACGCCCGCAGCCTTTCCTGCGACGATGTCGCGCGCATCATCGCCTACATAAATGCACTCTTTTGCCTCGAAACCGGTACGGCGCATGGCCTCCAGAATCGGTTCAGGGTGGGGTTTGGCATGCGGCGTGGTGTCCCCGCAAACAATGGTGGCAGCGCCCGTGAAAAGTGGCATGGTCGCCGTCAGGGGATAGGTAAATCGCTCACCTTTGTTGGTGACCACACCCCAGGTCACCTGACGCGTACTCAAAGTGCCCAGCAGTTCGGGAACACCATCAAAAATAGAGGTGTTGCGGGTCATGCGGCGTTCGTAGTTGTTGAGGAATTCCTCTCGCATGGCCCCGTAGGCCTCATCGGCAGGCGTCAACCCGAACGCAACACTCAGCATGCCCCGGGCGCCTGAACCAGCCACGCAGCGGTACAAGTCCAGTGGCAAAGATGGCATGCCGCGGGCTATGCGCATTTCATCTGCAGCCAAACCAAGATCAGGTGCGCTGTCGATCAAGGTTCCATCCAGATCAAACAGGACGCAGCGAACGCCGTCAAAGGCCGCCATAACTACGCTCCCTCCGCTACGCGGCGCGTGGCCAGCATGTAGTTCACGCTGGTGTCTGCTGTCAGTGAATAGCGGCGGGTGATGGGGTTGTATTCCAGGCCGCGGCTGTTTGCAGGTGTCAACGCCGCATCGCGGCAAAAGCGGGAGAGTTCGCTGGGGCGAATCAGCCTGGCGTATTCGTGCGTGCCACGTGGCACCAGGTTCAGGACATATTCGGCGCCGATGATGGCCATGAGGAAGGACTTGGGGTTGCGGTTGATGGTGGAGAAAAACACCCATCCCCCCGGCTTGACCAAAGTGGCACAGGCCCGCACGATGGACTCAGGGTCCGGAACGTGTTCCAGCATCTCCATGCATGTCACCACATCGAATTGAGCAGGACTCTCTGCTGCCAGGGCCTCCGCGGCGACAGAACGGTATTCAATGTTGGGGGTTTGGGCCTCAAGCGCGTGCAACTGAGCCACCTTCAGCGACTTATCAGCCAGATCGACTCCCAATACGTGCGCCCCCTTGCGAGCCATGGAGTCAGCCAGAATTCCGCCGCCGCAGCCGACATCCACCACGCGTGCACCTTTAAGTGGGCACAAGCCATCAATCCAGCCAAGGCGCAGCGGGTTGATTTGGTGCAACGGAGCAAATTCCCCTTCCAAATCCCACCAACGATGCGCCAGTGAAGAGAATTTTTCCAGCTCAGCTGGGTCGACGTTTGCTTGAGTCATACCGGACATTGTCCCATGCACCCACCGCCTCCTGCCACTGGCTACAAACAGGTCTGTGCGGCGCGCTTTTCAGGGCTTGAGCTGATGCATTCGCGCAAACGCTGATCGCTCTCGATCCACATCTTTATGGGTGATACAAGCTTTGGGTGCCGGCTCATTTCGAGCACTCCAATAGGCTTTGTACGCCTGGCTCTGATAGGGGTCGGCCACCACATAGCCGGTTTTCTCAGGGCAACTGGCGGTATCCGCACAATCGCGCCAGGTTGCTGCATAGACGACTCTGCCATCACGCGTGAGCCCTGGGAACGCGCTGGCCAGCACGCGGTGGCGAGCATGTTCCAGAGGGATGGTCAGGCGCAACGATCTATCAAATACGTAGACGTGGCCGACATCGCTGTAGGTGAGCCAGGCCGGTTGGCCTTCTGCTCCTGGGAAACCGAAAACGGCCTTGCTGGGCGAAAAACCAAGATCTGCACGCGAATCGCAAGCTTGATCCTTGCTCATTGGATCTTTCGCAAGGCCGTAGACCCGCATGGAGGGCTGGCCCGAGGCAGGTATCTGTGGTATTGCGGAAAACTCGTATCCATCGACCGAAATCATAGGCAGCGCATAGACGTTGCCATCGGTCGATTGGCGGTTTTGGCAGATGAATTGAGCGCCGGTGGTGCGTGCAATCCGGGCCGAGCGCCCGTCATCCTTGATTTCCAGGGTGGTCAACTGAAGGGGCCCCACGCCTTGATTGTCTGAATTGGCATCTTGGGGCCAACTCAAGGAACGTATATAGATAGGTGCTGAGTGGCCTTCCACGGCGGCCCCGTTGGCAGTGGCAGTGGCAGTGGCAGTGGCAGTGGCAGTGGCAGTGGCAGGCGACAATTCCGAAGCGGCCGCGTAAAAGCCAGTCATTCCCCCCTTGAACAGGGGGCGCGCCTCTGTCTGCTTGGCCAGCACGTCCGAGAAGCGGTAATGCTCGCCTGAAATATCGACCAGGTAACGCCAACTCCCTTGAACAGGAAAAGCCTCGTTCGAAAATGGCGTTCTGTAAGCTTTGACAGCGCCCTTGTCTCCTGCCGGCAACTCCATCAGGCTGACCTTGCCTAGTTGCGCGCCGGAATACGATCTCAGAATAAAGCGCCCGTCGGGGCTGATACGCTCATAGGTTCCCAATGCAGGCAATCCATTGGAATCAGCTCCAACTTCGCGGGCATCGAGCGGATAGTAGGCCAAGGAAGGAATGCATGCGTCACCACTTTGGGCCCATACCGCCGGAGCTGAGAACCCCGTCAATAAAACAAAAGCTTTCAAAAGGTGGCAACCCCATGGTTTCGGCTGCAACAAATCGTTCAACAGCATGCGGTTGCTTCCAATTGCGCAGTGCGGGAGTGCAACACTTCTAGCCAGGCAGCGTCTGGCATGACGCCCAGGATGGGCCAGGGATGTGTCTTTCCACAGTGAATAACGAGGCTGGAGGGAATGTGATTGAGGGCGCCAAACGCGGTGGCCTGGATTTCATTGATCGCAGGCATGTTTAGGAGTTCCGTGTCCTTACTGGCTTGCACGGCCTCTTTCCATTCAGCCAGAGGCACGCGGGGGTCTCTAAGGCCTGTTACCTGATAACCGGCGTCTTGGGCGGCCTTCTTCATTCGCCGCCACTCTTGCAATGCGTAGGGCATTCGAGGTGAAAGCACCACCATGACCGTGGTTTGGGCCTTCGCATCTTGTTCTTTATAGGGCGGAGGGCAGCCCACTTTAGGCTCTGCCGCGGCCAAAAGCGTGGCAGATATCCAAAAAAAAGGACTGATCAACAGCATTTTCTAGTTTGGCAAACGAGGCAGAGTTCTCAGCGCCATATAAGTTTGAAGCAAACATGAAAAAAGCCTTGGGAGCAGATAGCTCCCAAGGCTTCTTGAAATCTTGTAAGAACGGCGGACCGTTCTCGAAGATTAGTTAGCGCGTGTACCGACGACTTCGATTTCCACGCGGCGGTTCTTAGCGCGGCCTTCGGCAGTGCGGTTGTCAGCCACTGGCTGAGTTTCGCCTTTGCCTTCAGTGTAGATGCGGTTGCGCTCGATGCCTTTGGAGACCAAGTAGGCCTTCACAGCTTCAGCACGACGCACCGACAGGCGCTGGTTGTAAGCGTTGGAGCCCACGGAGTCGGTGTGACCAACAGCGATGATGACTTCCAGGTTGATGCCTTTGACTTTACCGATCAGGTCGTCAAGCTTGGCGCGGCCTTCTGGCTTGAGCACAGACTTGTCGAAGTCAAAGAATGCATCAGCAGCGTAGGTCACTTTGCTGGCTGCTACTGGAGCAGGAGCTGGTGCTGGAGCTGGAGCAGCGGCTGGAGCAGCAGCTGGTGCTGGTGCTGGTGCAGCAGCTGGAGCCGGTGCTGGAGCAGCAGCTGGTTGCAGCGCGCCATCGCAGCCAGGGGCAGCGGTAGCAGGTGTCCAGTTGGCATCACGCCAGCACAGTTCGTTTGTGCCGTTCTTCCAGATCAGGTTGCCGTGAGCATTGCGCCAGTTAGCAGAATTGATCGTTGAGCCGGCAGCGAAGGCGGAACCAGCCACGGTTGCAACAGCGAACATGATCGCTACTTTGTTCAGTTTCTTCATGGTTCTCCTCATGGGAAAAAAACCGCAGCCGGGCTGCGAAAAATCGGACGCTTCAAGTGACCACCACCAAAAACGTTGAGACGATTGTGCCACACGAGATCGCGCAATCGCCCCAGAACGAGCGCCCTAGCGGTCTGACACACGTGGATTTCAATCGATATGTTGCTTTGGTGCGACAGCACAATGAGCCTAGAATCAACGCCTTTCGCGCATAGCACGGCCCGGTCCAATTAAATATGACATCATTCGCCAAAGAGACACTCCCCATCAGCCTTGAAGAGGAGATGCGGCGGAGTTACCTCGATTACGCCATGAGCGTGATCGTGGGCCGCGCACTGCCTGATGCGCGTGACGGCCTCAAACCTGTCCACCGGCGGGTGCTTTTCTCCATGCACGAGGCCAATAACGTCTGGAACCGGCCCTATGTGAAGTGCGCGCGCGTCGTAGGAGACGTTCTGGGCCGCTTTCACCCCCACGGAGACTCCGCCACTTATGAAGCGCTGGTTCGCATGGCACAGGATTTCTCCCTGCGCCACACGCTGATCGACGGTCAGGGCAACTTTGGCTCCATTGATGGCGACAACGCGGCGGCCTACCGTTATACGGAGTGCCGACTGGAGAAGATCGCCTCCGAAATCCTGGCCGACATCGACAAGCAAACCGTCGACATGGTGCCTAACTATGACGGCAAGGAACTCGAGCCCACAGTTTTGCCTACGCGGCTGCCCGCCCTGCTGATCAACGGCTCCGGGGGCATTGCAGTGGGTATGGCGACCAACATTCCGCCGCATAACCTGAATGAGGTGGTGGACGCCTGCCTTCATTTGCTGCATCAGCCAGAGGCGACGATTGACGAGCTGATGGAGATCATTCCGGCACCTGATTTTCCGACCGGCGGCATTATCCACGGCATCAATGGCGTGAAGGACGGCTACCGCACGGGTCGTGGCCGAGTGGTCATGCGCGCCAAGGCTCACTTCGAGGACATCGACAAGGGTCAGCGCCAGTGCATCGTGATCGACGAGATCCCCTACCAGGTCAATAAGAAGACCCTGCAGGAGCGCATGGCCGAACTGGTGCACGAGAAAAAGCTCGAAGGCATCAGCCACATCCAGGATGAGTCGGACAAGTCAGGCATGCGCCTGGTGATCGAACTCAAGCGGGGTGAAGTGCCTGAGGTCGTGCTGAACAATCTGTACAAACAGACTCAGCTGCAAGATACCTTCGGCATCAACATGGTGGCGCTGGTGGACGGCCAGCCCAAGCTGTGCAACCTGAAAGAGCTGCTGCAGGTGTTCCTGCAACACCGCCGCGAGGTGGTGACTCGCCGCACAGTGTTTGATTTGCGTAAGGCCCGAGAACGTGGCCACGTGCTCGAAGGCCTGGCCGTGGCGCTAGGGAATATCGACGAATTCATCCGCATCATCCGCAACGCCCCTACGCCGCCCGTCGCCAAGGCCGAGCTGATGACTCGCAGCTGGGACAGCAAGCTGGTGCGCGAAATGCTCACCCGCACACGGGAAGACGGTGCCACGATCAGTGCAGATGATTACCGCCCCGAGGGCTTGGAGCGCGATTACGGCCTGCAGACCGACGGGATGTATCGCCTCTCTGATACACAGGCGCAAGAGATTCTGCAGATGCGCCTGCAACGCTTGACGGGCCTTGAGCAGGACAAGATTGTTGTTGAATACAAAGAGGTGATGAGCGTCATCGAAGATCTGCTCGATATTCTTGCCAAACCTGGCCGCGTTTCCACCATCATTACAGACGAGCTCACCGCCCTGAAAACCGAGTTCGGGCAAACGAAAGAAGGCGCACGTCGCTCCATCGTTGAACACAACGCGCAGGATCTGGCCACCGAGGATCTGATCACGCCTACCGACATGGTGGTCACGCTCAGCCACACCGGCTATATCAAGAGCCAACCTCTCAACGAATACCGTGCGCAAAAACGAGGCGGCCGAGGCAAGCAGGCCACGGCAACCAAGGAAGATGACTGGATCGATCAACTCTTCATCGCCAATACGCACGACTATATTTTGTGCTTCTCCAATCGTGGACGCTTGTACTGGCTCAAGGTCTGGGAAGTGCCCTCCGGCTCTCGTGGGTCACGCGGACGGCCTATCGTCAATATGTTCCCGCTGGCCGAGGGTGAAAAGATCAACGTCGTGCTTCCGCTGACGGGAGAAGCGCGCAGCTTCCCGGACAATCGCTATATCTTCATGGGCACTTCTATGGGCACCGTGAAAAAGACCGCGCTCTCCGAGTTCAGCAATCCCCGCAAGGCGGGCATCATTGCAGTGGACCTGGATGAAGGGGACTTTCTGATTGGTGCCGCCCTGACCGACGGTGCACATGACGTGATGCTGTTCTCCGACGGCGGCAAGGCCGTGCGTTTCGATGAAAATGACGTTCGCCCTATGGGCCGAAACGCGCGCGGTGTACGTGGCATGCAACTGGATGAAACCCAGCGAGCCATTGCCATGTTGGTAGCCGTCGCCGAGACTGGTGACGAAAATGCGGAACCATCTGCAAGAACCAGCGTCTTAACTGCTACCGAGAACGGTTACGGAAAGCGCACCAACATTACAGAGTACACACGCCACGGGCGTGGCACAAAAGGCATGATCGCCATTCAGCAGAGCGAGCGCAACGGCAAAGTGGTGGCTGCCACGCTGGTTTGCGTGGATGATGAGATCATGTTGATCACTGACAAGGGTGTGCTCGTACGTACCCGAGTCGCCGAAATTCGCGAAATGGGCCGCGCCACGCAAGGCGTGACGCTCATATCGCTGGATGACGGCGCACAGCTCAGCGGCCTGCAACGCATTGTTGAAAACGATGCTCAGGAGGCTGCTACCGATGAATCCGAATCCTCAGAAAACACTCCGGAGTAAACCTTGAAAAAACCCATGGCACAAATCTCTCTCGCCGCCATTTTTGCGCTGTCGTGCGCCTTTGCCCTGCCCGCAGCGGCACAAGGCAGCGACGCCAAGCGCGCCTTGGCCGCAAAAGTCTCGCAGATCCAACAAAAATCCGACAGCGGAGCCTTGGCTGAGCAGTTGACAGCCAGTGCTGTGCAACCTGTGATCGCTGCCTGGTCCCAGCGCCTGGACGAGACCGTGCCTCCTGCTCGTCAGAAAGAAGTGCGCGACCGCCTGGACGTGGAACTGAAAAAATTCGCTGACACCACGCAAAAAGCCATTGAAGGCCAGACCGCCAAGGCTGCCGAAGCCACTTTGGTCCCCATGCTGATGGAAAAACTCTCGGAAGATGAGCTGAAGACCATCGTGGCCTACCTTGAATCCCCTGCCGCGGCCAAATTCCAGGCCCTGGGTTCAGATGCCACCAATGCATGGGCCAAAAAAGTGATCGAGGCCACACGTACACCGGTTGAGAACGCCGCCAAATCGTTCGACGCCGCAGCCAATCGCATCGTCAATGCGCCAGCGCCAAGCGCACCAGCGGCTGGTGCCAAGAAGTAAGCACTACCCGTAATTCGCTTCACGCGCCGCGCAAGTGTTTTCACGCTTGCGCGGCGTTGCCGTGTACGATCGGCCCGTTTCAGCTCTCCTTGCCTCAAGCGCTATGAATTCGACCCCTGTGCAATCAGATGCCCTGGCCCGCTTGCGAGTCCAGATCGACAGCCTGGACTCCCAATTGCTTTCGCTGCTGAACCAGCGTGCGAAGGTTGCAGAGGAAGTTGGCGAACTCAAACGCCATGAGGGCACGCCGTTTTTCCGCCCAGACCGGGTTGCGCAGGTTATCGCCAAGATTCAGAGAGCCAATGCGGGTCCCTTACTGAACCAGCACGTGGGGGCCATCTGGCGCGAGATCATGTCCGCCTGCCTGGCACTGGAAGTACCTCAGCGAGTGGCGGTGCTGGGACCAGAAGGCACGTTCACCGAGCAAGCCGCCGTCGAGTTCTTCGGCAGCGCTGCCAATTTGATTCATTGCGCCACCTTTGATGAGGTGTTTCACGCGACCGCCGCAGGCACCGCCCAGTTCGGCGTGGTGGCGGTTGAAAATTCCACCGAAGGTGTGGTCGCCCGGACATTCGATCTATTCAGGCACACCCCTGTCCATATCGTGGGCGAAGTCAGCCTGCTGGTGCGGCACAACCTGCTGCGCCAAACCCCTGGCTTGGAAGGCATTGAAGTGGTGATGGCACACCCGCAGGCACTGATGCAGTGCCAGGGGTGGCTTAGCGCGCATCTGCCCAATGCAGAGCGCCGCGCCGTCTCCAGCAACGCGGAGGGTGCTCGTCTGGCGGCTGGCAATCCGGCCTGGGCAGGAATTGCCAGCGAGCGGGCTGCCGCGCAGTTCGGCCTGCACATCGTGACACACGCCATTCAGGATGAAGCCTACAACCGCACCCGGTTTGCCGTGATCTGCCTGCCGCAGACCTTGGGCATGCCTGAGGCTTCGGGCAAGGACTGCACCAGCATCGTGGTGTCGGTGCCCAATACCCCCGGCTCGGTACACGACATGCTGACCCCGCTGAAAAAGCACGGCGTCAGCATGACCCGCTTTGAATCGCGGCCCGCCAAATCAGGCCAATGGGAATACTATTTCTACATTGACCTCGCCGGCCATCCTGCTCAGCCTCATGTAGCAGCGGCGCTGGCTGAATTGCAGCAACTGTGTGCCTTCTACAAGGTGCTTGGCGCCTATCCGCTGGCCCAAGATGTTTGAGCAATTAGGGTTGATAGGGTGCGGCCTCATGGGCGGCTCGTTTGCCCTGGCCATGAAGCGCGCAGGCCTGGTTCGCCGTGTCGTCGGCTACAGCAAATCGCCCTCAACCACGGAGCGCGCGCGCCAGCTCGGCGTGATCGATGTGGAAGCTCCCTCGGCATTGCTGGCGGTATCAGGCGCAGACCTGGTGCTCCTGGCCGTGCCTGTGGCAGCGACGGAGTCGACGCTCAAAGCCATCCGGCACCTCATCAATCCTGACGTTCTGATCATGGACGTTGGCTCCACAAAGCGTGATGTCGTAGACGCTGCACGCCGGGTCCTCAAGAAGGACGTTGGCGTGTTTGTTCCATGCCACCCGGCCACCGGTCGCGAAGTATCTGGCGTGGAGAATGCTGACGCAGACCTCTACACCGGCAGGCAAGTGGTTCTGACGCCCATCGAACGCACACGAACTGTCCAGTTGGAGCAAGCAGAGGCTCTCTGGCGTGGGCTAGGCTGCCCGGTCGTGCGTATGTCGCCTGAGACGCACGACGCCGCATTCGCAGCCATCAGCCATCTTCCCCATTTGCTGGCCTTTGCACTGATGAATGCCATCACCAGCCAGGAACAAGGCTCCCAGTTTCTTTCACTCGCAGGTCCGGGGTTTCGCGATTTCAGCCGCATTGCCGCGAGCGACTCGGAAATGTGGCGCGATATTCTGATTGCCAACCGGGAAGAGCTTTCCGCGCAACTGGGCCATTTCCAGCGCGAACTGGGCGTACTTCAAAAAGTCATCGACGGTGGGCAGTCTGAAGACTTGCAGCGTCTGATTGCACGCGCCAGCCTCACCCGAGCCAATTGGCGCCTCGCTTCCGGCGCCTCAGACTGAGAAGGTGTAAACGAATCCTCCATGCCCGCCTTGACCCTCGAAAACCACTCCCTCCGCGTTGCCTACGCCGGCCGCACAAATGCTCGCCGTAGCACAAGCTACGCCTGTGCTTTGCGCCTTGATCGAGCGGCTTTCGATGGCCCTTTCGGGCACGGTGGATTCATTCACACCTTCTGAAACTAACCTCTTCGTTCCCAACGTGTTCGACACCGAGTTCCTTGATATCCCCGCCTTGGCTGCGGCCAGCGGCACCGTGCGCCTTCCTGGCTCCAAAAGCATTTCGAACCGCGTTCTGTTGCTGGCTGCGCTTTGCCAAGGCACCACGGTGGTCCACGACCTGCTCGACTCTGACGACACCCGGGTCATGCTCCAGGCTCTGCGCCAACTCGGCTGTGGCGTTGCACTTGAGGGAACGCGGGCTGTCATAGACGGGATTGGCGGCCAACTACCCCAGCGTCAGGCCAAGCTCTTTCTTGGCAATGCAGGCACGGCCATGCGTCCCCTGACCGCCGCATTGGCGGTCTTGGGTGGCGACTACGAACTGAGTGGCATTGCGCGCATGCACGAGCGGCCCATTGGTGACCTCGTGGATGCACTGCGCGCCCTGGGGTGCCACATTGACTACACCGGACAACCGGGATTTCCGCCTCTTCACATTGGCGAGCCCACCCTGAAGCTGGATGCTCCAGTGCCTGTGCGGGGCGATGTTTCCAGCCAATTTCTAACTGCCCTGCTCCTGGCCCTCCCCCTGGCGGCGGGCAGAACTGGTGCTTCCGACATCGTCATAGAGGTCGTCGGCGAGTTGATTTCGCGCCCTTATGTGGAAATCACTCTCAAATTGATGGCGCGCTTTGGCATAGAGGTCAAACGCCAGGACTGGCAGCGCTTCGTCATCCCAGCGGGTAGCCGCTACCAATCTCCGGGAGAAATCCACGTCGAGGCCGATGCCTCGTCTGCCAGCTACTTTATCGCCCTGGGGGCGATCGCGTCCGACACCAGCGGCGGCCAGACAGGTGTGCGCATAGAGGGCGTGGGCCAGGAGTCGATTCAGGGTGATATTCGTTTCGTGGAAGCGGCAGCGCTGATGGGCGCCCAAGCGAAGAGCGGGCCCAACTGGCTTGAGGTCTCACGTGGCAGTTGGCCGCTCAAGGCCATTGACCTCGACTGCAACCATATTCCAGATGCAGCCATGACGCTCGCGGTCATGGCTCTTTACGCAGACGGTCCCAGCATTTTGCGCAATATTGCCAGTTGGCGCGTGAAGGAGACGGACCGCATTGCGGCCATGGCCAAAGAGCTCAGAAAACTGGGTGCCGAAGTGCAAGAAGGCCCAGATTTCATTCGTATCACCCCGCCGCTAGCTTGGCGCGCAGCCAGTCTTCACACCTACGACGACCATCGCATGGCCATGTGTGGTTCGCTTGCAGCGTTCAACCCCGCTGGCTTGCCGGTCAGAATCGAAGACCCCAAATGCGTTGCGAAGACGTTTCCCGAGTATTTTGAGACTTTGTTCGGGGTGACAAGAGTGGCCGCTTCCGTGCCCGTCATCTGCATAGACGGCCCCACTGCCTCCGGCAAGGGCACTCTGGCAGGCGAGTTGGCCAAACGGCTGGGCTATCACTACCTTGATTCCGGGGCGCTCTACCGCCTGACCGCATTTGCAGCCCGTCAGCAGAATTTCGAGCTGGATGCCGCGCACGAGGCGCTCATTGCCGACATGGCGAGAAAACTGCCGGTTCGCTTTGAGTCGGGAAACATCTGGCTTGCGGGCCAAGACGTGACCGAGGCCATCCGGACAGAAGCCGCTGGAATGGATGCTTCGCGCGTTTCAGCGTTGCCAGGCGTACGTCAAGCGCTATTAGATCTGCAGCGCAGCTTTGCACGCCTTCCCGGTCTGGTGGCCGACGGCCGAGACATGGGCACCGTCATCTTCCCACAGGCTCCCTTGAAGGTTTATCTCACCGCAGATGCCGCGCAGCGCGCCGAGCGACGCCATAAGCAATTGATTTCCAAGGGAATTGAGGTTAAAATTTCGACCCTTCGCGCCGATTTGGAGGCGCGCGACGAGCAGGATAAGAGCCGCTCAGCCGCGCCCTTGAAACCTGCGCAAGACGCTTTGCTGCTGGATAACTCCAGTTTGACCATAGAAGCTTCGGTCAATCAGGTGTTTGATTGGTGGCAAGCGCGACAGCCTTTTGCAACCTGATTTCAGGGCATCTGGCCTGTCGACCGATTCGCGTGAGCTCACGCGTCAAGCAGTGCGCGGTTTGGATTCTTAGTCATCTGAGCCTTGCATTTTTAGTCCACCGGCTTTTCTGCCGCGCCTTGCGTGGCAGTCAAGTTGGGTGTTTTTCAAAACCTAACCGCGGTTATTTGCCGCACCCCATCCGCAGGTAGCCTTCACAAACGCTGGCAATTTCGCCAACGTAAATCCTGCTCGCGGATTTCAGGAAAACTTAATGTCCGAATCTTTTGCCGCCCTGTTCGAAGAATCCCTGCAACGCACAGAAATGCGCCCAGGCGAAGTCATCACTGCTGAAGTGGTGCGTGTCGAACACAACTTTGTCGTCGTCAATGCTGGGCTGAAATCCGAAGCCTACATTCCAATCGAAGAATTCAAGAACGACCAGGGCGAAGTCGAAGTCGAGCCAGGTGCATTTGTGCCTGTGGCCATCGGCTCCATCGAAAACGGCTACGGCGACACCATTCTGAGCCGTGACACCGCCAAGCGCCTGGCTTCCTGGCTGGCGCTCGAGAAAGCTCTCGAGTCTGGCGATTTCGTCACTGGCACTACCAGCGGCAAAGTCAAGGGCGGCCTCACCGTTCTGGTCAACGGCATCCGTGCCTTCCTGCCAGGCTCGCTGGTCGATACACGTCCTACCAAGGATCTGACTCCCTACGAGAACAAAACTCTGGAGTTCAAGGTCATCAAGCTGGACCGCAAGCGCAACAACGTCGTGCTGTCACGCCGTGCTGTGGTCGAGGCAAGCATGGGCGAAGAGCGCGCCAAGCTGATGGAAACGCTGAAAGAAGGCGCCATCGTTCACGGCGTGGTCAAGAACATCACCGAGTACGGCGCATTCGTCGACCTGGGTGGCATTGACGGCCTGCTGCACATCACCGACATGGCATGGCGCCGTGTTCGCCACCCTTCCGAAGTGGTTACTGCCGGTCAAGAAATCACCGCCAAGATCCTCAAGTTCGACACCGAGAAAAACCGTGTCAGCCTGGGTCTCAAGCAAATGGGTGATGACCCATGGATGGGCGTCAGCCGCCGCTACCCACAAGGCACCCGCATGTTCGGCAAGGTCACCAACATCGCCGACTACGGCGCGTTTGTTGAGCTGGAGCCAGGCATCGAAGGCTTGGTGCACGTGTCCGAAATGGACTGGACCAACAAGAACGTTGCTCCTTCCAAAATCGTGTCACTGGGTGACGAAGTCGAAATCATGGTTCTGGAAATCGACGAAGACAAGCGTCGCATCTCCCTGGGCATGAAACAGTGCCGTGCCAACCCATGGCAAGAGTTCGCGCAAAACACCAAGCGTGGCGACCGCGTCAAAGGCCCGATCAAGTCGATCACCGACTTCGGCGTGTTCGTGGGTCTGGCTGCCGGTATCGACGGTCTGGTGCACCTGTCCGACCTGTCCTGGAACGAAACTGGCGAAGCCGCTGTTCGTAACTACAAAAAGGGCCAGGAAGTCGAAGCTATCGTTCTGGCCGTCGATGTCGACCGCGAGCGTATCAGCCTGGGCATCAAACAGCTCGACCAAGACCCGTTCACCACTTTTGTGACCGTGAACGACAAAGGTCAAGTGGTTTCCGGCAAGGTCAAGACTGTGGATGCACGTGGCGCAGAGATCGATCTGGGCAACGACATTCTGGGTTACCTGCGTGTTTCCGAAATCAGCCGCGACCGCGTGGAAGATGCCAGCCAAGTGCTGAAAGTCGGCGACGAAGTGACTGCTGTGGTCGTGAACGTTGATCGCAAGACACGCAACATCCAGTTGTCTGTCAAAGCCAAAGACGCTGTCGACCAACAAGAAGCCATGCAAACGCTGAGCCAGCAATCCTCTCGCGAGCATGCTGGTACCACCAGCCTGGGCGCTCTGCTGCGCGCCAAACTGGACTCCAGCGACAAGTAATCAGCCCACCCCCGAAGCGCCTCCAACGGCGCTTCCTTCAACGTAGCTTCGCATCTTTAGCCGCAAGCTGAAGTTCGGGGCTCGTTGAAGAGACGGGGGAGCTGATTCGAACGGGACGCCAACTTTGGCGTCCTGACGCCGAATCACACATGACTCGATCAGATCTTGTTGAATTACTGGCCGAGCGTTTTGGCCAGCTGACGCACCGCGATGCAGAAGCGGCTGTGAAGACCATACTGGATTCCATGAGTGACGCACTTACGCGCGGACACCGCATCGAAGTCCGGGGGTTTGGCAGTTTCTCTATCAATCGCCGCGCACCTCGTCTGGGGCGCAACCCGCGTACTGGTGAAAGCGTGCAAATTCCGGAGCGACGTGTACCGCATTTCAAGCCTGGCAAAGCCTTGCGTGAAACCATCGGAGCACAGTCCGTCGATACAGAAGATAACGCTTAAGGTTAAATAGCATTTTCATGGCATAGAATCTTTCCTGCTCAGGAAGACTAGTCATGATCAGGCTCACCCGGCTGCTGAAGTGGATACTGAAGGCAGCCATTTTTTTTGCACTCTTCGCTTTCGCGCTGAATAATCAGCACGATGCCACTGTGCACCTGCTGTTCGGTCATCAATGGCGCGGCCCCATGATGCTGATCGTGCTGGCGGCCTTTGCGCTTGGCGTGGTCGTTGGCGTATTGGGTATGTTGCCTGGCTGGTGGAAACGCCCGGCCCCCGCAGCCCGTTCTGCACCGCCAACTGCCGTAGCCAATGCAGCACCCGTGGCGACGTCCACCGGCGCCGCTACCCGAGCAGACAGCTCATCGCTAACTTCTCCACCGCATGGAATTTGATATCACCTGGATGTTGCTGGGCTTGCCGATCGCATTCGCGCTTGGCTGGCTGGCTTCGCGGTTGGACTTACGCCAGCTTCGTATAGAAAACAGGCAGGCGCCCAAGGCCTATTTCAAGGGGCTGAACCATCTGCTGAATGAGCAGCAGGATCAGGCTATTGATGCGTTCATTGAAGCCGTTCAGAAAGACCCGGATACCTCGGAGTTGCATTTTGCGCTGGGCAACCTGTTTCGCCGCCGGGGCGAATATGAACGCGCCGTACGCGTCCACGAACACTTGCTCTCACGTGCTGACCTTGCCAAGAGTGACCGTGAACGCGCACAACACGCGCTATCCCTTGATTTCCTGAAAGCCGGTCTGCTCGACAGGGCCGAAGATGCCCTGCGCAAGCTGGACGGCACACGCTTTCAGGAACAAGCTTGGCTTACTTTGCTGGCTATCTACGAACGCTCTCGTGAATGGCCGCAAGCGGCTGAAACGGCACAGCGGCTTCAGCAGTCAGGACATGGTGACTTCGCAAGCCGCCTTGCTCACTATCTGTGTGAACAGGCTGCGACTGCTCTGGTCCGCGCCAAAGACCCTGCGAGCGCACGCACCCTGCTGCAAAAGGCCATCAACGATGCGCCTCAAGCCGCCAGGCCACGCATTCAGCTGGCCGCCCTGCTGGCCGGCCAGGGAGATCAAGCCGGGGCTTTCGAGCTACTTGAAAGCGTGCAGAAATATGCACCCCAGGCCTTACCGCTTGTAGCCGCAGAATTGCTTCGCACAGCCCAGGCCAGCGGACAGAACCAGCGAGCGCTTGCGCTGCTTACGCAAAGCCATGAAGAATTTCCTTCTCTTGACGTCGCCGAAGCCATTGTTCAAGCTGAGTTGGCTGCCGGTACCCCCGCCGAAGAGGCCCGCCAGTGGTACATACGGCACATGCAGCAGGAACCATCTCTGATTGCTGCCGCTCGGTGGTTAGCCCACGAGCCCTTTGCACACGAACAGGCCCACCCGACCGTCCAGCAATCACTGGACCACGCCGCTCGGCCACTGGCCCGTTACCGGTGTGCCGCCTGCGGATTCGAGGCCCAGGCTTATTTTTGGCAGTGCCCAGGCTGTCAGGCTTGGGATAGCTTTCCACCGCGTCGCATCGAAGAGCTTTAAGAACGTGTCTACGATATCTATGCAAAATTGCCAGCGTGGAATGTAAGCACATGACAAGAGGACACATTTGTCCCTTGTTCAACCCATATTCTGGCTAAGATGCCGGTCCGGGCCCATTGGGGCCGTTTCATGACAGGTTGATTTCCCGTGTTCAAGAATCTGATGCTGTACCGCCTTGGCCCTGCTTGGCCCCAGACGGCAGCGCAACTCGAAGAAGCGCTGGCTGCAGAGCCTTTCGTCGCGTGTGGCGCCACGCAGCAAAAATCAAGCGGCTGGGTACCTCCCCGTGGCCATGAGCATGGTGCTTTGGTGGAAACAGTAGCTGGTCAATGGATCGCCAGGTTGGCCATTGAAACCAGAGCTGTGCCCGGCGAGGCCGTCAAGCGCAAGACTCAAGAAGCCATAGAACATATTGAGAAGACCACAGGTCGCAAGCCAGGCAAGAAAGAAGCCAAGGATCTCCGCGACGATGCGCTTCTCTCACTCCTTCCACAGGCCTTTCCGCGAATCGGCCAGGTGACCCTGTGGATCGACCCGGAAAACCGTTGGCTGGTACTCGACGCCAGCGCGCAGGGCAAAGCTGACGAGATCATCAGCAGCTTATCGCGTGTGTCCGGCCAGGGTTTCACGGTGAGCTTGCTCCAGACCAAACTCTCTCCACAGGCAGCCATGTCTACCTGGCTTTCCGCGGAATCGGCGGAAGAGCTTCCCGAGGCATTTCATGTTGAACGCGAGTGCGAACTCAAAGGCAGCGGAGAAGAGCCGGCGGTCGTCAAGTTCAGCCGGCATGATCTGGCCACTGACGAGGTGCGCCAGCACATCCGGGAAGGCAAGCTACCCACACGGCTGGCGCTAGGCTGGCAAGGCCGAGTGGGCTTTACGCTCACACAAACGCTTCAATTGAAAAAGATAGCCTTTCAGGAAGGGGTTTTCGAGGAAGGCACCAAAGATAAGGACGAAGACCGTTTTGATGCGGACGTTGCCTTGTCTACCGGTGAACTCGGCGCTTTGATTCCAGAACTGATCGAGGCCTTGGGCGGAGAAGCAGAGCCCGGCGCTCTTGACGTCAATGCGCCTGCTGCACCGGCGAAGGCACCCCCAGCTTCAGCACCACAGGCGTCTTCCGATCAGGCACTGGCCCAGCCGGTGGCTGACGACGAAGATCCACCGTTTTAAGCTGCCAACGCTGAGAGCGGCCAACCCTCATGCAAGCCGTCATCGCGATCTGCCTGGGCGCCTGCGTAGGCGCTCTCGCGAGATGGCAGCTTGGCCTCTGGATGAACCAGCCGGGCGCCTGGATGCCCTGGGGAACCTTGGCGGCCAATCTGATAGGCGGCTATCTGATCGGTATCTGCGTGGCGATTTTTCATCACCACCCTGAGATAGACCCTGTGTGGCGCCTGGCTTTGATAACCGGCTTTCTGGGCGCTCTGACCACCTTTTCCAGCTTCAGCGCCGAAGTGGTCGACATGCTGCTGCAACAACGCTATCCACAAGCCTTGGGTACCGTTATCCTGCACTTGGCGGGCTCGCTGCTGATGACCGTTGCCGGCCTCAAGTCAGTATTGCTCATCATTGCAAAGTAGAGCCCAGTGCCAGCACTACGGCACTCGCCTCAATCCAGGCCCTGGCTTTGCTCCCTACCCGCAAACGGTTGGGACGTGCTGCAAAGCCCACCAACTGCTGGCCGGAAGCCAGCGTGATGACCACCTCATCCGTTGAAACGCCCCGAGCCACGCGCAACACCTTACCCAGCAAGGGATTAGCGGGTAGCCCAGTATTCTCCGGATCTAAAGTTTCAATACGGACAGCGGTGGCTTTGCAAAGCGCCAAAATAGACTGACCTGGTTCAAGCGAGAGTAGTTCGACACTTTCGCGAGTCACCAGGGAAACCAGCTCATGCCCTCCTGGCAGCGCCACCACTGCGTGCACCATGGGATCTCGACTTCCTGCGCTCTCCAGCCTCGCGACAGTGCAAGGTAGATGGTTGCGCATGCTGGTGCGGGGCCCGGTCAGTGCATTGAGGGAGGGCGAGTTGATTCGCTCGAACACATCACGCCGTGCGGCATCCATTTGTCCTGCCGCCTCAAGCAAGTGCACGCCAGCGGGCGTGAGCCGCGCTCCGCCACCACCGGCCCCTCCTACGCTGCTGTCCACCAGCAATTCACCAGCCAGATTGGTGAGGGTATGAATCGCCTGCCACGCTGCTTTGTAGCTAACCCCCGCAGCGCGCGCAGCTTTCGAGATAGAGCCATGCAGACCGACCAATTGCAGTATTTCAATGCGTTTGTCTGCCCGGGCGTAACCCATCGAAGAAGCTGAAAGTGGCTTTTTCTTCATAGGTTCTATTTTGCATCGGCCAAAGGGCACCGGCGATTGACACCTAAACGCTCATTTCCCGTTTTTCTCGCCAAGCTTACAAGTGAATTACACTCGCTATTCAATTACTGAATAACGCTATCCCGCGATTCCTCTGGTTTCAGCGAAATTTTCAAGAATTTGTCCAAGGAGTTTTTATGCGATCCAGCTTTCGCCGCTTGCTTACCCTGAGCGCTGCTCTCGCGTTCTCTGCTTTCTCCCATGCAGAGTCTGTGCAGATCGCAGTGGCAGCCAATTTCACTGCTCCCGCAAAGGCACTCGCGGAGATCTTCGCCAAGACCACCGGGCATGAGGCCAAGCTCTCCTTCGGTGCCACGGGTGCCTTCTACACCCAGATCAAAAATGGCGCGCCTTTTGACATCCTCCTGGCTGCCGATGATGAGCGCCCAGCCAGGCTCGAGAAAGAAGGCGATACCGTCCCCGGCTCCCGATTCACCTACGCCATTGGTCAACTGGCACTGTGGTCGGCCAAGCCTGGTTTTGTGGATGGCGAGGGCGCCGTGCTCAAGAAAGGTGGGTTCAACAAGATTGCCATTGCCAATGCCAAACTGGCCCCTTATGGTGCTGCGGCCGTCGAAACAATGGAAAAGCTGGGCCTCACCACCGCACTGCAGCCCAAACTGGTCACCGGCGAAAGCATCGGTCAGACCTATAACTTCATCGCTACGGGCAACGCAGAGCTGGGCTTTGTAGCATTGGCGCAAGTGCTTGACGGTGGCAAGCTGAAAAGCGGCTCCATGTGGGTGGTGCCTTCAAAGTATCACACCGCTATCGTTCAAGAGGCTGTCATTCTCAAGCGCGCCGCGGCCAATCCTGCAGCCAAGGCATGGATGGAGCTTTTGCGCTCGCCACGTACCAAAGATTTCATTCGAAGCTATGGCTACGAAGTGAAATAACGCCTTGTTTCCAGAAGTCTGCCAGGAAGAGATTTTCAGGTGAGGCATCATCGAGCCCATGCTTGATTCCACCAGCATCTCCGCCATTCGGCTTTCTATTGAGCTGTCGGTTCTGACGACCGCAATTTTGCTGGTGGTGGGCACCCCTCTGGCATGGTGGATCGCGCGTGGACACTCGCGCTGGCGTTTACCCGTGCGCTCCCTGGTCGCACTGCCCTTGGTGTTGCCACCCTCAGTTTTGGGGTTCTACCTTTTGGTGGGCCTGGGAAGCAACGGTCCTCTGGGTCAATTTACCCAAGCCATGGGTTGGGGTCTGCTTTCGTTTACCTTCTGGGGCCTCTTGTTAGGCTCGATGGTGTATTCACTGCCATTTGTGGTGCAGCCGCTCATTAACGCCTTCGAGTCCGTCGGAGACCGCCCTCTGGAAGCGGCCGCCACCCTGCGCGCCAGTCCCATCGACCGCTTTTGGCACGTTGCCCTACCCTTGGCGCGCCCCGGCTATCTGACTGGTGCGGTCATGGGCTTCGCGCACACACTAGGCGAATTCGGCGTGGTACTGATGATAGGCGGCAATATTCCGGACAAGACCCGCGTCATCTCCGTGCAGATCTACGATCACGTGGAAGCGCTCGAATACACCCAAGCGCACTGGTTGGCCGGCGGCATGCTTGTGTTCTCGTTTCTGGTGTTGTTGGCCTTGCATTGGGTGCAACCACGGCAGGGGCAGCGCACGTGAATTATCCAGCGTCGATTGCAGCCGCAGAGCCCTTGGAGGCAAGAGCTCGTGTCAGCTTTGGCGTGACTGCAGAGGCTTTTACGCTGGATGTCGACTTGGAACTGCCCGGCCAAGGCGTGACGGCCTTCTTCGGTCCCTCTGGCTGCGGTAAGACCACCCTCCTGCGCGCGATAGCAGGCCTGGAACACCCTGATCCGGGACGGGTGAGAGTCGGCGGCGACACCTGGCAAGACGATGGCGCCGGTATTTGGCTCCCAACTCACAAGCGCCCCTTGGGATATGTATTTCAGGAAGCGAGTCTTTTTTCGCATCTTTCGGTGCAAGGCAATCTGGACTTCGGTTTGAAGCGGGTGCCGACCAGCGAACGTCGGATTGCGCTCGATCAGGCCATTGAGCTGCTGGGAATTGGGCATCTGCTCTACCGCAGACCGGCCCAGTTATCCGGCGGTGAAAGGCAGCGCGTGGCTATCGCCCGCGCACTCGCCTCCAGTCCACGCTTGTTGCTGATGGACGAACCCCTGGCAGCCTTGGACGCGGCCCGAAAAACGGAATTGCTACCCTACTTTGAACGTCTACAGCGTGAATTAGCGTTACCCATTCTTTACGTCAGCCATTCTCTGGACGAGGTAGTACGCCTGGCCGCGCACCTTGTCCTGCTCAAGAGCGGTCGCGTACTGGCCGCCGGGTCTACCGGAAATCTGCTGACCCGGCTTGATTTGCCATTCGCTCTTGGTGAGAATGCCAGTGCAGTGATCGAGGGTGAACTGGCTGGCATCGACACCGATTGGGGTCTGCTGCAAGTGCGCTTTGGAGGCGGCATGATCCAGTGCGTCCCGGTGGGAGGGAGCAGGCCACGCCAAGTTGGCGAATCCCTTCGTCTGCGCATTCTGGCGCGCGATGTGAGTCTGACGCTCTCACCGGCGCCAGACACGAGCATACTCAACGTACTGCCAGCCGTCGTGAAATCACTTACAGAAGACGGGACTTCACAGACTTTGGTCACTCTGGATTCGGGTGGCACCACGTTGCTGGCGCGTGTGACGCGCAAATCAGCTTCGATGCTCCAGTTGGCAGTAGGGCAGCGCGTTTTCGCGCAGGTTAAAGGGGTGGCGATACTGGATTGACCGCCGACTCCCGTAAACCTCGGGGAATCCAGGATCAAAATAATCGAAAGTGCGAGAGGTTCTTCGCAATTTCTTCACGAGCACCCAAGCTCCAAGGGATACCCCGCTCACGCGAGCCATGCCGCCGTCATTACAATCGGCCACCACTTTTCACGCCAGCGTGTTCAACCAATAAAACGCTCGGCATTTCCAGACATTGCGCCACAGAAACCGGAGACCCCGATGCAAGCGCTTATCAAGTTATCCAAAGCCATTGATGGCCTCAATGCCCTTGTGGGGAAGGCTGTCATCTGGCTGATTTTTGCTGCCACGATCATCAGCGCGCTCAACGCGGTTGTACGCAAGGTGTTTAACTACAGCTCGAACGGTTATCTCGAAATGCAGTGGTATTTGTTCGCGTGGTCGTTTCTGGTTGCTGCCGGTTACACACTATTACACCGCGAGCACGTGCGGATTGACGTAGTCAACAGCAGGCTATCCAAGCGTACGCAGGTGTGGATCGACATCATTGGATTTGCTTTTTTCCTGACGCCTCTTTGCCTGGTAACCATCTATCTATGTACGCCATTACTGATAGAAAAGTACCAATCCGGAGAAATCTCCGGCAACCCGGGCGGCTTGATTCGGTGGCCCGTATGGCTGTCGATACCGATCGGCTTCACCTTGCTGATGCTGCAAGGCTGGTCGGAATTGATCAAGCGGATCGCCTTCCTGCGTGGCCAAGGTCCCGACCCCATGGGCAGGTTGACCAGTAAATCCGCTGAAGAAGAATTAGCTGAAGCCCTGCGTGTGGAAGCCATTCGCAAAGAAGCGGCCTTGGTGCAAGGCAGCACCCCCACCCCTGCCCCGCAGGCACGCTGATCGGCAGGAGCGAGATTCATGGATTTCATCGTCACCAACTTTGCCCCCATCATGTTCACGGGGCTTATTCTGTTTTTGCTCCTTGGCTTCCCAGTCGCCTTCAGCCTCGGTGCCTGTGGACTGTGTTTCGGTTTCCTGGGCATTGAGCTCGGGATTTTCCCCTCCTCCGTGATTGCCTGGCTGCCGCAGCGTCTGATAGGCATCATGGCCAACGACACGCTGCTCGCGGTACCCTTTTTCACCCTGATGGGACTGGTGCTTGAGCGAAGCGGAATGGCCGAGGATTTGCTGGATACCGTGGGTCAGGTCTTTGGCTCCATGCGCGGAGGGCTGGCGTTGGCGGTCGTTTTCGTGGGCGCGCTACTCGCAGCAACAACGGGCGTGGTGGCAGCCTCCGTGATCTCCATGGGCCTCATTTCCATGCCCATCATGCTGCGCTATGGCTACGACCGTCGTTTGGCAAGTGGCGTCATCGCCGCATCAGGCACCCTGGCGCAGATCATCCCACCCTCACTGGTTCTCATCATCATGGCCGATCAACTCGGCAAGAGCGTCGGTGACATGTACAAGGGCGCTTTCATCCCTGCTTTCATGCTCGTGGGGTTGTACGTCATATACATCCTGATTCTTGCGGTATTCCGCCCACAAGTTTTGCCAGCTCTGCCACCCGAAGCGCGAACCTTGCGCGAGCCGGATGGTAGTGCCGGGTACTCTTCGTTGGCTGTGCTGGCGGGAATATCGACCATGGTGTCGTACTTTTTGGCAAGCCATATGGCTGATGTGCATACCTGGTGGGAAGGTAAGTTGGTGGAATCCGTACCCACTGACGAAAAAGTGGTGGTGGCCATGTGCGGTGGCGTTCTGGTGGCATGGCTCATCGCCGTGTTCAACCGCGTGACCAAACTGGGCTTGCTCTCGAAGTTGGCAGAGCGCGTCACCTTCGTTTTGATACCCCCGCTGCTGCTGATTTTCCTGGTCCTGGGCACCATCTTTCTGGGTGTGGCCACACCAACTGAAGGCGGTGCAATGGGCGCGGTTGGTGCGCTTGTGATGGCTTGGATGCGGGGCCGAATGAGCTGGTCCTTGCTCAACCAGGCACTTGCCTCCACGACACGGCTCGCTTCGTTCGTGATGTTCATCCTGATTGGCGCCACGGTGTTCGGCCTGGTGTTTCAAGCCGCCGACGGTCCCAAATGGGTGGAGCACTTGTTGTCTGATCTGCCAGGAGGCCAAGTGGGCTTTCTGGTGGTGGTCAACATCATGATCTTCTTTCTGGCGTTTTTTCTGGATTACTTCGAGCTATCGTTCATCGTGGTCCCATTGCTGGCGCCCGTGGCCGATAAGCTGGGGATTGATCTCATCTGGTTTGGCGTGCTGTTGGCGGTCAATATGCAGACCTCCTTCCTGCACCCCCCGTTCGGTTTTGCCCTTTTCTTCTTGCGCTCGGTAGCACCCGACAAGCAGTATGTTGACCGCGTGACCGGCAAGATCATGGACCCGGTCACAACCATGCAAATCTACAAGGGCGCGATCCCCTTCCTGATCATGCAGTTGATGATGGTCGGCGTCCTGATTGCATTCCCAGGCCTGGTAACCGGTAGCCTGGATAAGAAGGTCGACGTCAATATGGAGGCCGTCGGCTCTCAAATGATGGACTCGTTGCGGGACAACGAAAGCTACGGAAGCGACAACCCCTTTGCAGCACAGCCCGGCGAGGCAGAAGCCACAAACGAAGAAGGCGCCGCACCAACGCCAGAGCCATCGGCAAGTGAGGTGGGCGGTAGCGGCTATGGCGCCGACGATCCCTCCAAGGCGCTTGAAGAGGCTCTGAAACCTTCTGCGGCAGCCTCAGGCAGCTAGACTGGGGAGAGTTGACTCCCTCAGCCTGTTCTCACCGCATGGCCTGGCGGCCAAATGCCACAGGCAGTATCCGGATTGAGAACAGCGCTTTCCCGATCTTAAAAGCTTAGCCCCATGCAAAAAGCCACCTTGCGGTGGCTTTTTGCATGGGGCGCCAAATGGCGCCAACTTCACAGGTCAGATCTTGACGCTGTTGATGTATTGGTTGAAAGGGAATTCCGAGAAACGGTTCCACAGGATTTGATCGCGCTGGAACGCACGCATGTCCTGGTGAATTTTCTTGAACTCGGCGGATTTGGCCTCGTGTTCTGCGAACACTTCCATGGCGCTTTTGAAGCCCGCATCAATCACGGCCTTGGGGAAGGCTTTGAGTTGAGTTTTGTTGGCTACCAAACGTTTGATAGCGATAGGGTTCACAGCCTGGTATTTGGAGGTCATGTCCATCGCCGCAACCTTGGTCGCACCGTTCAAGATGGCCTTGTTTTCAGGCGACAGCTGGTTGTATTTCTTCAGGTTAATGAAGAACTCCAGATCGGCACTGCCTTCCCACCAGCCGGGATAGTAGTAGAAAGGCGCAACCTTGTTGTAGCCCAGTTTCTCATCATCGTACGGGCCGACGAATTCGACCGCATCCAAGGTACCTTTTTCCAGCGCCTGATACACGTCACCAGCAGGCATGTTCTGCGCTACGACGCCGAGTTTGGCCATGGACTCGCCGAACACGCCGCCACCCAAACGCATTTTCAAGCCTTTGAAATCGGCCACGCTCTTGATCTCTTTGCGGTACCAGCCGCCCATCTGCGTGGTGGTGTTGCCGGCGCTCATGGTGCGGAAGTTGTACTTCTCAAAGAACGCGTCCATCAATTTGCGACCGTTTCCGTGATCTTTCCAAGCCGCCATCTGCAGCGTGGTCAAGCCAAAGGGCACGGCGCAGCTGAATGCAAAAACGGGATCCTTGCCGGTGAAATAGTAGGCCGCAGTTTGGGCCATATCAATAGTGTCTTTTTCAAGCGCATCCACCACGCCAAAAGCCGGCATCAATTCGCCAGCGGGGTGCACGGAAATCTCAAACTTGCCGCCTGACATCGCCTTGACGGTTTCAGAAAGCTTCTCAGCGCTTCCAAAGATCGTATCCAGGGATTTCGGGAAACTCGAAGCCAGACGCCAGCGAACGGCAGGCTGGGCATGAACCGCAGGCGCGACGCCGGCAGCCAATACACCGGCGATACCAGTGCGCTTGATCAGTGAACGACGATCCATTTAAATATTCTCCTCTGGGCGAAAGTAACAAGATTTTTGAGACTGACAGTGTAGTTCCGACCATGGCCAGGGGCCATTAGGGATTCACCTGCTGGTGGACTTATACCCCCCTGAGGCGCTGGCGCGCCATCCCCCTCTGGGGGACGCCACTAGCGGCCGGGCAAAGCCAGATACTAGCTACCCCCTGAGGCGCTATCGCGCCGTCCCCCTTCTGGGGACGCCACTAGCGGCCGGGCAAAGCCCGCTCCGCGGTGGCGCTTGTATGGCTTGCTCCGCAGCCATTGGATTGTGACTAATCGCCCTACGCCAAGGCGCTTAGAGGTGGGTCAGGCGACCGACTTTAGTGAGGGGGCAGCGGGGGCCAGGAGGTCGGCGAAGCGGGTCCGCACGGAAGCTTCAATGCCTTTTGCGTCGAGTCCTTGCATGGCCAGCAATTTCACTGGATCTCCATGCTCAATGAATGTGTCGGGTAAACCCAACTGAAGCAAGGGCTTCACGATACCTGCTGCCTGTAGCGCTTCACCCACAGCACTCCCTGCCCCGCCCATGATGGCGCCCTCTTCCACTGTGACCAAGGCGTCATGGCTCGCAGCGACCTGCATGAGCAGTTCTGTATCAAGGGGCTTGACCCATCGCATGTTGACCACGGTGACACCCAGGCGCTCCGCAGCTTCGAGCGCGGGATAAAGCAGGCTACCGAAGGCCAGTATGGCGACACGTGCACCTTCTCGCCGTACCTCACCCTTGCCAAATGGCAGCGGGTCAAGGCCCGGTAAAGGCTGAACGCCAACGCCCGCGCCGCGCGGATAGCGCACCGCCACAGGGTGGTCTTGTTCGTAGGCTGTCGTCAACAACTGCCGGCACTCGCGCTCATCCGCGGGGCAAGCCACGCTGACGTTCGGCACGGTACGCAGATAGGCAATGTCGTAGTTGCCTGCGTGCGTAGCGCCATCGGCACCAACGAGACCTGCACGATCAAGCGCAAAAACCACGGGTAATTTTTGAATCGCTACGTCGTGGATCAGTTGGTCATAGGCACGCTGCAGAAAGGTGGAGTAAATCGCCACCACGGGCTTCAAGCCTTCACATGCAAGCCCTGCGGCGAACGTCACGGCGTGCTGCTCTGCGATGCCGACGTCGTAATAGCGATCTGGAAATCGGCGGTGAAACTCCACCATGCCAGAGCCCTCACGCATGGCGGGTGTGATTCCGACCAGACGCTTATCTTTTTCGGCCATGTCGCACAGCCACTGCCCAAACACCTGCGTGAAGGTTTGCTTGGGCTGTGTGGCAGGGTGCACCAGGCCCACGGCAGGGTCAAATTTTCCTGGGCCGTGGTAGGCCACGGGGTCGGCCTCAGCCAGTTTGTAGCCGTGGCCCTTCTTGGTAACCACGTGCAAGAACTGAGGGCCTTCGAGTTGCTTGATGTTCTCCAGCGTAGGGATGAGCGACTCGAGATCGTGACCGTCAATAGGCCCCACGTAGTTGAAGCCGAACTTTTCAAACAGCGTGGCTGGCACCACCATGCCTTTGGCTTGCTGCTCGAGGCGGCGCGCCAATTCAAACAACGGTGGCGCCACTTTCAGGACGTTCTTGCCCACGTTCTTGGCGGCCGCATAAAACTGCCCGCTCATCAACTGAGCCAGATAGCGGTTCAGGGCACCTACCGGCGGGCTGATGGACATATCGTTGTCGTTCAGCACCACCAATAACTTGCAGTTCTCTACGCCAGCGTTGTTCAGCGCTTCAAACGCCATGCCTGCGGTCATGGCGCCATCGCCGATGATGGCGACGGCGTGACGGCCTTCACCTTTTTGCCGTGATGCCAGAGCCATGCCCAGGGCAGCGGATATGCTGGTGGAAGAGTGGGCTGTTCCGAAGGTGTCGTACTCACTTTCGGCACGTTGAGGAAAACCAGACAAGCCCCCCAGCTGACGCAGCGTAGGCATACGATCACGCCGGCCGGTCAGAATCTTGTGGGGGTAGGTCTGGTGGCCTACATCCCACACCAAACGGTCGTCGGGCGTGTTGAAGACGTAATGCAAGGCCACAGTGAGCTCTACAGTGCCGAGGTTCGAGCTGAGATGCCCGCCTGTGCGAGAGACGTTCTGCAACACGCAATCGCGCACTTCGTCTGCCACATTCTTCAATTGCCCGCGCGGTATACGCCTTAGATCAGCTGGGCTGTGGATGGTGTCGAGAAGTGGGTAGCTCATGTTCGTGATTCGTTGTGTCGCAAAGGCCCCACGCAGGGCAGCGAAGCGGGCCAGTGACGCGCGAGGGAGCCACTGCGCACGGACAGCGCAGATAGCTTGGCTGCCACGGGTAGGGCGCCGAAGGCTTGCAGGAAGCTCATTTCTTCCGTTTTACCACCAACTCAGCCAAAGAGCGTAACCGAGCCACATTGGGCAGCCCGCTCTCGAGCAAAGAGCGCTGCGCTTGCGCCAGGAGTTCGTCAGCCAGTGCTTCTGAGCGCTCCAGCCCCATCAGCGATACGTAGGTAGGCTTTTCTGCGGCAGCGTCTTTGCCCGCCGTTTTGCCAAGTACAGAGGAATCCGCAGTGACATCAAGAATATCATCGACCACCTGGAAAGCCAGGCCAATGGCGGCGCCATACTCGGCGAGCGCTGCTTGCGCCGTTGGCGGCAGGGGCGTGCGTGCGCAAGCCACCCCCATCAGCACGCTGGCTTGGAGCAAGCGCCCCGTTTTGAGTTTGTGCATGGCACGCAGCTCGGGCTCCGAGAGCGCATGGCCTACGCTGGCCAGGTCAATGGCTTGTCCACCCGCCATGCCATTGCCTCCAGCTGCGCAAGCCAATAGGCGACAAAGATCGGCCTGCATGGCCGGTGGCACTGATGAATCGCCGGGCGTGAGCAGCTCGAAAGCCAGAGCCTGCAAAGCGTCCCCGGCCAGAAGCGCAAGCGCCTCGCCAAACTGCACATGGACGGTTGGCTTGCCACGACGCAGCACATCGTTGTCCATGCAGGGCATGTCGTCGTGCACCAGAGAGTAGGCGTGGATCAACTCCACTGCGCAGGCGGCCCTGAGCGCAGCGGCCCCATGGCCGCCCGCTGCCTCACATGCCGCCAGCACCAACAAGGGCCTCAGCCGCTTGCCACCATCCAGTACGGCATAGCGCATGGACTCACCCAGCCCGGCCGGAGCGTCAGGGGAGACCCATTGCGACAAGGCATGTTCCACCGTGGACAACTGACTGGTTACCCAAGTGTCGAAATCAAGCAAGGAAAACGTCATTCCGGAGTCCATGGTTTGACCACCCCATCTTCCAGCAAGCGCACTTGATCTTCCACAGCCTGCAGGCGGTCGCGGCAGTAGGAAAGCAGTTCAGTACCTTTCTGATAATGCGCCAACAGATCTTCCAGAGGCAACTGGCCGGACTCGAGTCCGGCAATGAGCTGTTCTAGCTGCTGCACCGCATCGCCATAGCTGGCAGGTTGCGGTGTACTTTCACTGGCGTTTGAATTTTTAGGCATCGAAGGATATGGGGGCAATAGGGTATTTTAGGTCGCCTGCGCCCTGTCGGGGCTCAAAGACCTGTCTTGACGGCGCGAGGTTACGGCAACAACCAATCCAGGGCTGGAAATCTCTGGCCTCCAGGGAAGGTGAACTATCTACCCCGAAGGCCGTCCAATGGGCGTCACGTGAGTGATAGCGGGTTTTGATCGACAGAAATGCAGAACCCCGCCCGAGCATGGCAAGTGCTTGGGTTACAATCAAAAGTTCCCTTCGCTATTTCTGAAGAGCGCTGGCTTAGATGTCAGAGTTTTCGAGTTTGAAGCCGAAGGGGTTTCATGCGCCCACGCTCTTCGGATGCTCAAGCGCTTTCTTCCTGCCCCTTAATAGGGGGAGTCTGGATCGGAACACCATGTCTGATTTGAGTCTTCAATTACAGCAGGCGGCAAGCCAACTTCCCGTCTCCAGTTATTTCAACCAGGCGCTGTTTCAGCGCGAGGTAGAGCTTATCTTCCAGCAAGGCCCCCGTTACGTGGGCCATGAATTGGCCGTTCCTAATGCGGGCGATTACTTTGCCCTGCCTCAAGAGGCAGAGGGCCGCGCGTTGGTGCGCAATGCCAGTGGCGGGATAGAGCTCGTCTCCAACGTTTGCCGGCATCGCCAGGCCATCATGCTCAAGGGCCGTGGCACGCTGCAAGGCCATGGCAAGGGCCATGCTGGCGGCAACATCGTATGTCCCGTTCACCGCTGGACCTACTCGCCCAAAGGCGAATTGCTGGGCGCACCGCACTTTCAGCACGATCCCTGTCTGAACCTGAACAACTACAAGTTACGGGAATGGAACGGCTTGCTGTTTGAGGACAACGGCCGGGATATCACCGCAGATCTGGCGGGCATGGGCCCCAGGCAAGCGCTTTCCTTTGACGGATACGTTCTCGATCACGTGGAATTGCACGAGTGCAACTACAACTGGAAGACCTTCATTGAGGTCTACCTTGAGGACTATCACGTGGGCCCCTTTCACCCGGGTCTGGGCCAGTTCGTCACGTGCGACGATCTGAGCTGGGAATTCGGGCGTGAGTACTCCGTGCAGACCGTAGGCGTGGCCGGCGGCCTGAGCAAGCCCGGCAGTCCCGCTTATGAGCGCTGGCACCGTGAATTGCTCAAGTACAGAGGGGGCAAAGTGCCCTCGCACGGCGCGATCTGGTTAACTTACTACCCTCACATCATGGTGGAGTGGTATCCGCACGTTCTTACGGTTTCTACGCTGCACCCCATTAGCGTAGATAAGACCTTGAACATGGTGGAGTTCTACTACCCAGAGGAAATTGCCGCCTTCGAGCGGGAATTTGTAGAGGCGCAGCGTGCCGCGTACATGGAAACCTGCATTGAAGACGATGAAATTGCGGAGCGCATGGATGCGGGGCGCAAAGCGCTCTTCATGCGTGGGGACAATGAAGTCGGCCCCTACCAAAGCCCCATGGAAGACGGCATGCAGCACTTTCATGAATGGTATAGGCGCGCCATGGGGACCAAGCTGACGACCTGAGCTGTTGCCAGGTCACCCCCTACTCTCGCGCACTCACTGAAGTGCGCTCTTTTCACGGATTACACGCATGCATGCCGTTTGGATGATCGCTGGCTCGTTCTTTTTTGCCAGCATGAGCGTTTGCGTGAAGTTTGCCTCGCCCTATTTCAGCACGCTTGAAAACGTGTTTTACAGAGGCGTGATCGGGCTGATATTCATGGCTGTTCTTGCGCGATCACGCAAGATTTCGCTGCGCACGTCCGTGCCTATGATGCACCTCTGGCGCAACGTGATGGGTGTCACCGCCATGGCAGCTTCGTTTTACGCACTGGCTCACCTGCCCTTGGCTACGGCCATGACACTCAACTACATGAGTGGCGTGTGGGTGGCCACCTTCATCATCGCGGGCACCCTGGTCATGGGGCGCTTGACGGAGATTCGTCGACAGGGCCCTCTCGTCCTGACGGTGCTGGCAGCTTTTGCTGGGGTGATCATGCTGCTGCGTCCCACACTCGACCAAGACCAGCTTTTCGCTGGTTTGGTGGGCATGTTGTCGGGCTTGCTGGGCGCCATGGCCTACATTCAGGTTGCAGCACTCGGACGCGTCGGAGAATCTGAAACTCGTACAGTCTTTTACTTTTCTCTTGGCGGCACCGTGGCGGGCGCGGCAGGCATGCTGATTCAAGGCGCGAGCACCCTGGCTCGTGTGGAAGCCTTGTGGCTGCTCCCGATGGGCATCCTGGCGGCCTTGGGACAGCTGTGCATGACGCGAGCCTACACGCGGGGACCGGCGATTGTCGTGGCCAACCTTCAGTACACGAGCATCGTATTCGCCGCGCTCTATGGCCTGATCCTCTTCGGCGACAGCATTCCGCTCATGGGCTGGGCAGGAATGGCACTGGTCATCTGCAGCGCGATGGCGGCTACTGTTCTACGTACTCGAGCGGTGCCGAATCTCCCGGCTGAAGAGCACTGAGCAACACATCATTTAGTCATTCCTCAAGTGAGGGTCCAGCCCTCACTCGAAAAATGAACCAGTGCAAATCGCTCAGCGGAGGAAACGCCGCCGTCCTGCCAGGCCAACGATACCGAGGCTAAGGACGAACAATGCCCATTCACCAAGGGTAGGAACCGGTTCAATCCCACCTGACGAGGGTGGCACGACCGGTTGGTCATCGTTTCTCACATTCACAAGGGCAGCACTGGGCGAACCCAAAGCATAGCCATTGCCCGCCAAGAGCGTCAGGGGAGCCTGCACGTCACCATCACCCGGCGTGGTATTGGGCGTTGCCGTGATAGTGCATTGCGCCTGGCTTGCCCCCGCGGCGATTTGCGCCGTGCTGCCGCAATCGGTGGTGTATCGGGGGTTCATGCCAGGAGGGCTCAGGTTCAGCGTAATGCCACCCACGGGAGCTGGTCCATTCAAGCTGATCGTGCAAGTAGACGCATTGCCAGCAGCGTCCACGAGATCTGCCGGCGTGCAGATCACGGTCGCGAGCAGCGCGTCGTCGTTCTGGATCAAGACGTTCGCGCTCGTGGGAGTGCCCAGTTCATAGTCTGCCGTGCTGGCTGGGGTTGCAAGAGCGATATCCGCAGTCACGTCTCCGTCGCCTGGCACCGTGTTCGGCGTTGCTGTAATGGTGCATTGCGCCGTTGCCTGGCCTGCAGGAACGGAGATCGAGGTACCGCATGTGGTGCTGTAGCGGGGGTTGCCTGGAGGGGGTGTCAAGGTCACGTCTATGCCACCCACAGGCGCAGGTTGGTCCAGGGTGACCGTGCATGTGGAAACATTGGCGTCAGCATCTACCAATGTCAAAGGAGTACATTGAAGCGTCGCCTTGAGCTTGGGTAGGCAGGATGCAGCGTCTGCACTATCTGAACTTTGAGTGGTCTGGGTAGCCCCCAATGTTCCACCTGGCAAGCTCATGATGCGAGTGCCCTGTCCGTAGAAGGCCATCTTGGCAGGATCGTTAGGAAGCCGAGCTGCCGCACCAAATGGAAAAATACCAAGACCGCTTGCTAGATTTTCAACGTGTCCATCGGACAGTCTGATCCGGTAACTGGTGGAGTTACCTAAGAGTCCTGCCGCTTTGGCAACTCCGTATGCATATTCTCCTGCAGCGTCAATCGCGAAGTCACCAGACTGAGCGCCTGGGATATTGGCGTCCAGGTTCAATGTACTGAGGTACTGCGGAGGCGTTTGAGTAACATCAATCAAATACAAGCGGTTGAGGGCTCCGCCCGTCTGAAAGCTGGCAAGGTACATGACCCCCGTGATGGGATGAATGTCCGCCGCATTGAAGTTGGGACCCAAACGAAGATCGACTGCTCCATTGACCTGACTGGAAGCATCATTGGCGATAGTTCTATAGGTACCCAACCCGCTGACGATTCCGAGGTTGTCCACCCCGCTTCGGCCATAGCGCAGCATTTCGTAGTAGCGCGTATGCGTTCGCCATGTCTGATCAGTCCCTGCCCAGGTGCCTGGGTAAGTCCACGTTTCCTGGGTTCCGACAGCCCGCATCGCGTAGATGTATCCGTCTTTTCCCATGCCCGCGGCGACCGTGGCCCCTGCCATAGGGGAGCCGTCCCACTGCGACGGCGTAGGCGCGGTGGCCGCATTCCATATCGTAGTGCGCGCCACTGTGCCTGTTGCAGGTACGGTTGCGAGTTCCAAGGCTGTTGTAGGCGCGGTGTTTGCGCTTTGGGCCTCGGTGTATCGCATCAGGTAAAACGATTGCGTGTCAGCGGAGCATCGGGGTAGTGGGTTACCTGCAGCACCCCATGCTGCAGAACTCATCAAACCGAGGGCAAATACCCCGGAAACGCAGGCGGCAACCTTGCAAATTGAAACTTTAAAACTAAACATAATCCAATCCCCCACATTTACCAATTCAAACGAAAAGGCAGCGAGACCATTGGACTGTGCAAATCTCAGTTCTACAACTTGTTTGTATAACTAAAAGCAGAATAAAAGAACATTTTCACGGTTAGCAAGGTTAATTCCCACAGTTGATTTGGATCAATAAATACAACATCTTGAAACTAATTTACTAACGCAAAAAACACTCAAAATCCGCAACTTTAGGAAATCGAGCCCTGGAAATGTCAGTGCTTATGATCATGAACCTCACCTGGCGCGTGGTGATGCTCATGGATTTCACCTGCCCCGTGATGATGCTCGTGTCCGCCGCTGAGGCTGCCCACCAATATGACCAGGCCCATGCCTACAGCCAACCACGTGAGTTGAGCCAAGGTCTGCGGGGCACTTAGACGTTTTTGCAATTGCGGGATGAGGTCAGCCAGGGCGACATAGATGAAGCTGCTGCTGGCAATGACTAGAAAATAGGGTAACCAGTGCTGCAACTGCCCTACGAGCACGTAGCCTATCAGGCCACCCAACGCGGTCACGGCGCCTGCCAGCGAAACTTTGGTCAGGGCCGCCCGGCGGTTGCTGGAAGCTTGCCGCAAGACCGCCAAGTCTCCCATATGGTGCGGCACTTCGTGCGCGAGGACCGCCACAGCGGCCAGTATCCCCAGACGGGTGTCTGCCATGAATGCAGAGGCGATCAAGACACCATCGCCGAAACAATGCACCGTGTCTCCGGCAAGTACGGCCCATCCACCAGTGGCATGCGAATGATGGTGGTGATGGCTGTGAGCCTTCTCGTGTGACGCGTGGGCATGGGCATCCGTACCGTGGGGATGAGCATGTGCCGCCCCATGGCCGTGGCCTTGTGGCTGAGTGTCATCATCTTGCATGGCTTCTGCCAAAGTGGGCAAAGCCGGGGCGTGCTCATGGCCGTGGTGCCAGAGCTCTGCCTTGTCGAGCAAGAAGAAAAATATCAATCCACCCAAAAGCACCATGAACAGCGCATGCGCATCGATCTGGCTCTCGAATGCTTCAGGAAGCAAATGGGTGAACGCCGTGGCAAGCAGCGCTCCGGCTGCGAGACTCAGCATGTGCTGCGTGTAGCGAGCGAGCACGCCGAACGAAAGGGCAGCCGCAATCCAAACGCTGCCTATGCCGGCAATCAAGGTACCAAGGAGAATCGATATCAGTAACATAATTGCTCGCGGTAGATCCGCCTAGATACAAAAACAAAAAAAGCCGCTTCGGCGAAGCGGCTCGCATTCTGGCAGCAAAGCTGATCAGGACACGCCGTGCTGTTTGAACCAGGCCAATGCGCGCTTCCAACCGTCTTCGGCAGGCTCTTTGCGAAAGCTTGGACGGTAGTCGGCGTGGAAAGCATGCGGCGCATCCGGATAAACCACGAACTGCGATTCCTTGGCGGCCGCATTGCCTTGCCCACCAGCTTTGGCCAATGCAGCTTTCATCTTATCAATCGTGTCAAGTGGTATTCCGGTGTCGGCCGCACCATAGAGACCCAAGACTGGCCCTTTGAGCTTTTCCGCGACATCGACAGGATTGGCGGGAGTCAGTGTGGTCGTGTCGCCCACCAGACGGCCATACCATGCCACACCGGCCTTTACCTTGGGATTGTGGGCAGCATAGAGCCAAGTCTGGCGCCCTCCCCAACAAAACCCCGTGACGCCGAGTTTGTCAACATTGCCCCCATTGGCAGCCGCCCAGGCCACCGTAGCATCCAGATCGCCCGAGACCTGAGCATCGGGCACTTTGGAGATCACTTCGCTCATGAGCTTGGCCATTTCGCCGTAACTTTGCGCATCACCTTGGCGCACGAACAGTTCGGGCGCGATCGCCAGGTAGCCCGCCTTGGCGAAGCGGCGCGCTGTATCGGCAATGTATTCATGCACACCAAAAATCTCGGAAAGCACCAACACGACGGGCAGGTTGGCCTTGCCGGCTGGGCGCGCCCGGTACGCAGGCATCTTGAATCCTGCGACATCGATCATGACCTCCCCCGATTCCAGACCGTCTGCGCTGGTCTTGATGGCTGTCTGCGCCATGGTGGGCAGAGTCGAGGCGGCGTATCCCACACCCACAGTCAACTTGAGCGCGGTGCGGCGACTGGGTTCGCTGGTCTGAGCGGGGGTAACAGACATCAGAGCCTGGGCATCAAGAAGGTGATCGGTCTTCAACATATGGCGCACTCCTAAGTGGGTAACAAACACTGCAGTCTAGCGGGGATAGCGCATCATGACGACCCTCCGGCGAATTGGCTGCCAACCGCGGCCACGCGTGCTACGAGAAGGAGCACTGTGCCATCGCCCCCCAGGGCTTCTTGCCTGTAGTGATCCAGGCAAAGCCGACGGCATGTGAAGATATAATGCCGTCTTTCTAAAAATTAGCCGATGTAGCTCAGTTGGTAGAGCAACGCACTCGTAACGCGTAGGTCACCAGTTCGATTCCGGTCATCGGCACCAAGACCTAAAACCAGATTCGGATAAATACTGAATCTCCCTCTAAGATAGCCGCCTTCGGGTGGCTTTCTTTTTGCCCAATTCCGAGGGGTTTTGAACGCTGAGGCCCCCCAAAACGGCCTAAAGGAAATGCCCGATCGCAACGGCAGAGCAGCGATCTGATGGGCGCTGGGGAATACAGATCAAGGTTAAAGGCGTTCGCGATTCGGGCACATTCCCGAGCAAGCAGGAGGCCAATCTCTGGGCAGTACCGCGCACCTTGGAATCAACACTGAGGCCATCGGAAAGGCCGGTGATTTGCCGATCTCCTCTAAAGCCACTTCGGCCGCGCCCCGACAAGCTCTTTCCTGCGCTCCCTATCGCACCAGTAGCGGATCCATTTACAGCATTTACCCCTTGAACTCCACGCTGCTAGCTGCATATCTCACTCATGAGAATCAAGCGTGTGCTTCATTACTGCATCTTGCCAGTGCTGCTGGTGCTTGCACTCGTCGGCTTCCCAATGCCCATTGGTGCGCGTCAGGCAGTCAAACCTAGCCAGGAGCAATCGGCACCAGCTGACAAGCGCGATTGAAGATTCAACGTCTGCAACTAGTCAAACCGGCCAATCAAAACCTGCACACTCCAGCGGCAAACCGGTCGGGCTTCTTCTCGGGGCTCAAGCGTTTGACCGGGCGCAACCACGTCTACGCGGTGGCTCCCCTGCACTCAACTCAGCCTCCTGAGCCTCAATGTATGTGTTCCTGTACAAGGCCCAGGCTTGTTGGCCTAAGGTGCCGGGGAGTTGATCCTTGAGGTGGCGGCTCAGGTGGCCGACATGGAGCCGTCAGAAGGTCAAGGAGCAGACTGAACTGGCCGAGAAGGCGCCGTCATTTCCAATGGAACCTTTGGGCGATAGCGGTTACTCACACCACATGTCATCGCGCTTTGATCAAGTTCGATGACGTTCAAACAAGCCATTTCCCTCAGCGTCTTGCGTTCAGGAGACCTCGCGCTCGAAACAGTGTGCCGCTGAAGACGTCTGGCTTGTCCTATGAACACCTTCATATTGGTGTGTACCCCGCGCCTTCTATATGCAGGCCGAAAGCAACCGGAAACATGTCCTCCAGCCACACAACAAATCCCTTCGTCCACCATAGAACCACCAGAGTCTCAGTGGGGCACGGGAGTGAGAGAACCGCGATTCACGCCGATCATGCTCACCGACAGTCAGGTCGGCATGAAGCTGTCATGAAAAGTCTCGATGCCGTGCGGGTCACCGCATCCAGTTGCACACCCATAGCCCGAAAAAAGGAAATCTCTTTTGAGCTTATGCAGCTTGTGGGTGCGGTCAGAGAGGCCGAGGAGTTGTTTGATGCACTCGATAACCACACCGACCCGGTTCGCCGCGAATTCGTTGAACTATTGACGCGCATGCGCAAGAGTGAGAACCACGAGTTCCGCAACACTCTGCCGCCACGCTACCACCGCCCTCGCCTGCAGTTGACGCGAGAAGAGCTGCAAGCGCTGGCCATGCTTCGAGACGATCTGTACAAAAGCATTGCCGCCAAAAAAGTGCGTCACATTGTGCACGCCGCACGGCTTCGCTATCCAACAGACGACACAGCGCGCCCTTCAACTCAGCTCATCCATCTCGTTCTTGCAGAAGATGAAATGATTGATCTGGCCGATTGCTGGACGAGTCTTCCGGTGGATTTTTCAGATACCTTGCAAAAGGTAGGGGACATCCGCGAAGCGGCTACGTACCGGCAACTTATACAGTCCGGCGTTGCCATGGTTCGGGCTGTCAAGGCGCTCACGTTTGATGCACGGCATGCATCGCTCAAACTTCGGCAACACACTCGGTTTAGCCCCAAAGAACTGGGATGGGCCAAAGATTGCGCGCAACGTCTCCATGCTTGCGACAGCGCTCAACTGGCCGACGCTATTTTCCAAAATGCGTGGAAATCCTATAACGAAGGGCTTCCGAGTCAACACCCCTTCGGCCTCTTGCTGTCTGAGTCCGACCTGCGCTCATTGACGAAATGGCGTGATGAATTCATGACCAAGTTCGAGAGCGATCTGCATCAGCTGCGAATCCTGTGCAATACGCCTATGCCGGAAATGCAGGTGATCAAGCCCATACCCAGGCTCCCAGGAAGCCCTTTGGTTTGTACGCTTAGATTCGATGGCACTCAGACAACCACCACGGTGGCGCTTGGCGGGCTTCAGTTCTGGGGTGAGTTTTCACTTGATAACTACCACTTGCCGCTACCTTTCAACGTGATCGTGAAGTAAGCCTTCAGCGGGCCGAATCACAGCCGTCACGCGGGCTCAACCAGGTCATTGCTGGCCAGGGTTGCTGCCCTCAAGGCGCACTCGGGTCTTGAGTGAGGGCTCAGTTGCGCAAAACGTCCACGCCCGCGGGGGGGGTGAACTGAAACGCACTGGCTGGCAATGGCGCGTTCACCTCGAATGCGGTGAATGTCAACATGGAGCGCTGCCCAAAACTGTCTTCGATTTCCAGGGTGCCAAGTTCGGGGCCCTTGGCGCCGGACTTGAACCCAACACGAATACTTTGCAGTTGGCCATCACGCAACTTCGGCGTGGCCTTGATCCACTGCTGGCCATCTTTCTCAGGCTCTTCGGAAAGGTTGAAATCCTTTTCCAAAGCTTTGACATCAGGCGCTGCGGCAACGATGGCTGCGGGGGTCGAACCCAGTACCTGCTCTTGGCTGCGTGAGGTTACCTGCTTCAAATCCACATCGTAGAGCCACAGAGTTTTTCCGTCTGCCACGATGGTTTGCTCAAACGGTTTTGTGTAGTGGAACCTGAATTTGCCGGGTCTTTGAAATTCGAAGGTGCCGCTCTGCGTTTTACTACGAGGCGTCTGCCCCTCCCTCGCAGGTGCGGTGACCACCTGTGTGAAAGCAGCTTTGCCGGAGCGAGCCGATTTGACGAACTGTTCCAGGCTATCGAGGCCTCCCGCCCATACGGCAGGCGTCATGACCGCAGCTACTGCAAAGGCTGCGCCCCGAATGACGGCGCGCGTGATGTAAACACTTGATTTCATGGTAATTGGAGTGCGTCTGTTCGGGCAAGGTTCAATTGCGCAATGATTGGATACACCGAAAGCCATGGTGGAGGCGGAAACTTAGGCTCCAGCGAATATTCACTCACCCCTTGCGGGCACCAGAATGTCGCGCTGGCCGCTACCGCTCATGGCGCTGACCAGGCCCGCTTTTTCCATATCTTCCACCAGGCGCGCGGCTCTGTTGTAGCCAATCTTCAGGTGACGCTGCACCAGCGAAATACTGGCCTTGCGATTTTTCAGCACAACCTCGACAGCTTGGTCGTACATGGGGTCTTTTTCTCCGCCAGCGTCTCCGCCTTCGCCAAATCCCCCCTCTTCGCCATCCGCAGTACCGCCTTCAAGGACTCCTTCAATATAGTTGGGTTCGCCTTGGCTCTTAAGGTACTGGACCACACGGTGCACTTCATCGTCACTGACAAACGCGCCATGAACACGTATGGGCAAGCCCGTGCCACTGGGCATGTACAGCATGTCTCCCATGCCCAGCAGTGCCTCAGCCCCCATCTGATCGAGAATGGTTCGGCTGTCGATCTTGCTTGAAACCTGAAATGCGATCCGGGTAGGAATGTTCGCCTTGATCAAGCCCGTAATCACATCCACGCTAGGCCGCTGTGTGGCCAGAATCAGATGAATGCCAGCCGCTCGCGCTTTCTGTGCCAGGCGAGCAATCAATTCTTCGATCTTCTTGCCCACGACCATCATCAGGTCAGCAAGCTCATCAATGACGACCACGATGTGCGGCAGACGTTCGAGGGGCTCGGGATCGTCAGGCGTCAGGCTGAAGGGGTTGAAGATAAATTCGCCACGCGCTTTAGCTTCATCAATTTTCTGATTGAAGCCTGCAAGATTTCTGACGCCGGCCTTGCTCATTATTTTATAGCGCTTCTCCATTTCGGCGACGCACCAATTGAGCCCATTGGCAGCTTGCTTCATGTCTGTGACCACAGGCGCCAGCAGATGAGGAATGCCTTCATACATGGACATTTCCAACATTTTGGGGTCGATCATCAGCAAACGCACATCCTTGGGCTCTGCCTTGTAAAGCAGACTCAGAATCATGGCGTTGATACCCACCGATTTACCAGACCCCGTGGTACCTGCCACCAACACATGTGGCATCTTGGCGAGATCAGCGACCACCGGGTGGCCCACGATGTCCTTGCCCAAGCCCATCGTCAACATGGACTTGGCCTCGTGATAGACCTGCGACCCCAAAATTTCAGACAGTCGGATGGATTGCCGCTTGGCGTTGGGTAACTCCAACGCCATATAGTTCTTGCCTGGAATCGTCTCGATGACCCGAATAGAAACCAGGCTGAGGCTCCGCGCCAGATCCTTGGCAAGATTGACCACCTGGGAGCCTTTCACTCCAGTTGCAGGCTCAATCTCATACCGGGTAATCACAGGGCCCGGCGAGGCCATGACCACTCTGACTTCGACGCCGAAATCCTTTAGTTTCTTCTCAATAAGGCGGCTGGTCATTTCCAGCGTTTCAGGTGCCACTGTTTCCTGGTGCACCAAAGCGCCGTCAAGAAGGTCTACCTGCGGCAGGCGGCTGTCGGGCAGTTCTGTGAACAGCGGCTTTTGCTTTTCCTTCACTACCCGTTCGCTCTTGACAACCGGCGCAATAGCAGGCTCGATGAGTACCGGAATGGGGTGCTGCTCCTCGATTTCCTCGCGTTCGTGATGAACCACCTCTTCCCGCTCTTTGGCAGCTTGCTGACCCAGCGCCTTGTCCTGCGCGACTTCACGTTTTTCGCGGCGAGTCTCAAGCAGTGAATACAAAGTTGACCCGATGCGCTCGGCCACCTTGCTCCATGAAAATCTGAACGTCAACGCGGCGCCCACGAGGCCCGCAGCAATACCCAGCAAAGCTGAGCCGGTAAAGCCCAGCCACTTGACCGCTAGCGGCCCCCCTAGATAGCCCAGCACGCCGCCAGCGGAGCCGGGTAAAAGCTCTTCCCAGCGGTAGAGGCGTGTCCACTCCAATCCGGTGCTGGCAGCCAATAAAAGCGCCAGTCCCAGCCAGAAAGCGATACGGGTGCGCAGAAATTTGCCCCAGGCATCGGCAGGCACTTCAGTGGCCCCGCCACTTAACCACCTGACCACCCCGGAGACCCAGGCGGTGACGCCAGCCGCAACCGCCCACCACGCAGAAAAACCCAGCAGCACGTAGGCCAGGTCAGAGATCCAGGCACCCAGTTTGCCGGCCCAATTTTTGATCGAGCCACCGGAGCCAGAGGTTGACCATGCGGCGTCTTGAGCCGAGTGGCTGGCCAAAGCCATGATGAAAAAAAGCAGCGCGGCAAGGCCAAGGACCAAGACAAGCTCCTGCGCAAAGCGACTTGCACCCGTGCGCGGCGCCGGTGCACCCGACGGCGTATTGAGAGTATTGAGTGAATAGGCCATGGATATAACTACAGCCATCAAGCTTACCGCATGCGAGGGGATTTTTGCCGACGGACCCGCATAAGGAGGAAAAAACCGCCTTGGAAGGGCAGCAATTCACATAAGAACAGAGCACATAAGGGCTGCGTCCATTGAAGACGCGCCTTCTTCCGTAGAGTGCGCGCCAGCCCTGATCGAGGCTGGCGTCAACGAGGCGGGCCGTAGCCGCAGCCCGCGGCCGATAGTCAGCCCAGCATGGTCAGCCGTTCCTTGATAAGAATCAGGCCAGCCTCCTGCGTCTTGATAAAGCCACGCTCTTCAAGGTCTTTCATCACCCGGCTGACCATTTCCCGAGAAGCACCCACCATCTTGGCAATGTCCTGACGAGAAATTTTGTCGCGAATCAGCAACTCTCCGTCGCTGCTTTCGACGGCAGCTTCCAATAACGAGCGAGCCACGCGCCCGTACACGTCCATCAAAGCCAGGGATTCAATCTTGCGGTCTGCCTGGCGAAGGCGCTGCACCAACCCCCGCATGATCGCGTACGCCATGGAAGAATTTTCCGGCAGGCAACGTGCGAATTCCAGGCGTCCCAGCATCAGTACGTCTGTTTGCACTTCAGCGCGAACAGTGGCTGAATGAGGCTCATTGTCGATGAGGCTCATCTCGCCTATATGATCTCCAGGCGCCAGTGTTGCCAGAATGACTTCGCGACCTCGACCATCTGCCGTGATGACGCGAGCCCGGCCATTGAGCAGAATAAAGAGCGCGTTACTCTTTTTCCCTTGTTCGACAATTGTTTCGCCACGCTTGAAGCGGCGCTTCACCACGGCATCCGCCACTGACGCTGCCTGTGCGTCAGTGAGCATAGAAAACAACGGGACCCTGCGGATCAGATCAAGACTCGACAACATGGTCATATCAAATAATCTCCACTCTTCACGCTCCCCTCCACCATTTTCTTAAAATCACCAAACTTACTCGTCTTCAGCAGTAATGTGAAATGATTCAGTAAGTTGTATCGTAACGTAGCGCGCACACTTCCCCAAGAGTTATTGAATGAATTCCAAACACGCCAAAGTCCTCATCCTGGGGTCCGGTCCTGCCGGCTACACCGCAGCAGTCTACGCCGCCCGCGCCAATTTGAAGCCCCTGTTGATCACCGGAATGGCTCAAGGTGGTCAATTGATGACCACCACAGACGTGGACAACTGGCCTGCGGACGTCGACGGCGTACAGGGCCCTGACTTGATGCAACGCTTCCAAGCGCACGCAGAACGTTTCAACACGGAAATTGTCTTCGATCATATTAGCCGGGTCGACTTCAGCCAACGTCCGTTCACCCTGACTGGAGACAACGGCACTTATACCTGCGACGCCCTCATTATTTCCACGGGAGCCTCAGCCAAGTACCTGGGTTTGCCCTCCGAAACCGCCTTCATGGGCAAAGGGGTGTCCGCCTGCGCCACCTGCGATGGCTTTTTCTACCGTGACCAGCCCGTCTGTGTGGTGGGTGGCGGCAACACGGCAGTGGAAGAAGCACTTTACCTGTCCAACATTGCCAGCAAGGTTGTCCTTGTGCACAGGCGAGATCGGTTCCGGGCAGAGCCCATCCTCATTGACAAATTGATGGACAAGGTGCGTGCAGGCAAGATTGAGCTCAAAACCTTCCGCACTCTGGATGAGGTACTGGGTGACGACTCCGGCGTGACCGGCATACGCCTTAAAAGCACGACTGACGGCACGACAGAAGATCTGGACCTCAAAGGTTGCTTCATTGCGATCGGCCACTCTCCCAACACCGAAATTTTCCAGGGTCACCTGACCATGGAAAACGGCTATATCGTGACGCAAGGCGGCCTGAAAGGCTTTGCTACTCAAACCTCTGTCCCAGGCGTGTTCGCCGCCGGCGATGTGCAGGACCACGTTTACCGACAAGCCATCACCAGTGCTGGCACCGGTTGCATGGCCGCGCTTGACGCACAGCGTTTTCTTGATCAGGAAGGCGACTAGCCCTGCACCCGCGGATTTCTGGCTATAATCGAGGGCTTTCCTGTAATTGGCTGGGGTTTAACCTGCTAATTTCAGGTGGCCGGATGCTGTAGTGGCTACCGGCTGACAGGGTTACCGCCACCCTTAATCTGGCGAGGTGAGGCCGAAGCGAGTCGCATTTTGCGGCGCCAGCAACGGCTGATGACTGTGGAGTTAGTTCATGGCACGTGTGTGCGAAGTCACGGGCAAAGGCCCAATGGTCGGGAACAATGTTTCCCACGCCAACAACAAAACCAAGCGCCGGTTCCTGCCGAACCTGCAATACCGCCGTTTCTGGGTCGAGAGCGAAAATCGTTGGGTGCGTCTTCGCGTATCAAGCGCTGCCCTGCGCCTGATCGACAAGAATGGTATCGACGCCGTGCTCGCTGACATGCGTGCTCGCGGCCAAGCCTAAACCGACTTAAAGGAACAGCATCATGGCCTCCAAAGGTGGACGCGAAAAAATCAAGCTGGAATCGACAGCCGGCACTGGTCATTTCTACACGACCAGCAAAAACAAGAAAACCATGCCCGAGAAAATGTCGATCATGAAGTTCGACCCTAAAGCTCGCAAGCATGTTGAGTACAAAGAAATCAAGCTGAAGTAATTCAGTTTTTCCAAGAAGCGAGCCCGCTGCACGCAGCGGGCTTCTTTTTGGAGAGATCAGAGAAAATTTGCCCGGTTCGAGCAGATAGAATCTGGGTCTCAAGATTCAGGAAGCGTGGCAGAGTGGTCGATTGCACCGGTCTTGAAAACCGGCAACGGGAAACCGTTCGTGAGTTCGAATCTCACCGCTTCCGCCAAAGACCAAGCAAAAAAGCGCCCTCGGGGCGCTTTTTTGTTTTATGAATCCAAGAGCGTCAGTACATCGCCTGCGTCCCATTTCAATCTACGCCAGATTGAACTCAGGCGACAGCTCAAGTGAAGACATATATCTCTGCAGTGCGATGACCAGACTTTTGGCGAAGTCATTTCCCGGTCGATCCGTAGCCCGATAAACACCAATCTCGGCACGCACCTGATTCCTGAAAGGTCTGCGGCACATCCGCTCGTTGGCAAATGAAGCCACGGAAAGACTGTCGGCAATGGCCACACCCATGCCTAGCTCCGCCATCTTGCATGCCACGTGAGCGGAATCGACTCGCGTCTGCACGGACACGAGTTCCTGATCCCACCATGGCAGTTGCCCCTCTCCTCGCCAAACGACCGAAGGGTACTCGATACCGATCACCTGATACCCATTCAGATCGCTTGCAGTGATGGTGTTCAGCTTCGCCAGTGGATGGTTGTGAACCATCAGGCACTCAAGCTTGAGGGGCAGTAAAGGTACATAGTGCCATTTTTCCGAATTGCTGACCTTCATGCCGATGGCCACATCCACCTGCTGGGTGTCCACCCATTGAATCACTTGAGCGGTATTACCGGTGTGAATGGTGCTAAGCAGGTCCTTGTTTGCAGACTGGATCTGCAATAAGGCATGTGGCAACAGGTGGATGGCCGCCGATGGAATGCAGCCGATCTGCAGATGCCCAGGGCGGGCGTCCCGAAATTCCGTCGCAAGCTCATTGAGCACCAGCAATGAGGAGTTGACGCGGCCAATCTGATCGAACAGGGCACGCGCCTCAAATGTTGGTCGCAGCGTGTGGCCACGTCGCTCGAAAAGCCGATATCCCAGATCCTCATGCAGTTGAGACAACTGCTTGCTTACTGCTGGCTGCGTAATGTTTAAGCGGTGCGCGGCTTCGGTCAGCGTGCTCGAGGTTGAAAGCACCTGCAGTAAGGCAATGTGATGCGGGCGGATGGGGGCACTTTTCATGCTGCAAATCATAACTACAGGTTTGAAAATACCTCAAAACATTCATTTGACTCATGGTTTGAACTCTTGGGAAACTCTGGAAGTGCGCTGCAACTCCCCTCGCGGCGCCCGCAATGGGTTTTGCAGGGGTCCCAAGACTGTTATTCATTCGAGCTGAACTCAACATGATTCGCTTTATCCGAAACGCCTTCTTCACAAGCTTGCTGGCGATGGCGTGCGCCGCAGCCATTGCCCAACCAGCGGCTTTTCCCAATAAGCCTATCCGCCTCGTGGTGCCCTACGGACCAGGTGGCCCCTCGGACATCGTGGCGCGCGTGATCGCCGATGAAATGAGTCGTTCTTTGGGCCAGCCTTTGGTGATCGACAACAAACCTGGTGCAGGCTCGATGGTTGGAACCGAGATCGTGGTCCGAAGCCCTGCTGACGGCTACACCTTGCTCCTGACAGATCTGCCGGTCACCATCGTCCCCCATGTGTTGAAAGCATCGGCCAAGTACAACCCAGTTAAAGATCTTGAGCCCATCGGCCTGATTGGAGGGTCGTCGCTCGGGTTTGTGGTGCCGGATGCCTTACCGGCGAAAACGCTGGCGGAGTTCGTCACGCTGGCTCGTACCCGGCCGGAAGGCATGCGCATCGGCTCAGGCGGCAATGGGAGCTTGACCCATTTGATGGCAGAAGTGTTCGCTCAATCGGCCGGCTTTAAGCTGACACATCTTCCCTACCTCGGTACTGGGCCAGCCATTCCGGATTTGCTGGCGGGCCGCCTTGATGGACTTTTCAACAGCTATCTGGCCACAAAACCCTATCTGGACGGCGCAAAGCTCCGAATGCTTGCCATCGCGTCTGACCACCGAGTGCCCGAATTTCCTTCTGCCACGACATTTTCCGAAGCCGGCTATCGCGATGTGACCGTCGATTATTGGCTGGGCATCGTAGGCCCGGCAGGCACGCCCAAGGCCGTGGTGGACCGAGTTCGATCCGCACTCGACAAGGCCCTGCAGTCCAGCGGCGTCCAGGAGAAATTCACTTCCCTGGCCATCACCAAGGCCACTGACACCTCTGGGCCCGCGCTGACTCGCGCTATTCAGGGTGAATACAAGCGTTGGGGCGATGTCGTCAGAACGCGCAACATTACCGTGAACTAAACAGTGCAAGGCATGACTACACCCGCCGCAGAAACCGAGCTGATCTCTATCGCCCGTCGCCTGATTCGAATTCCAAGTGAAAACCCACCCGGCGATACAACGGCCGTTGCAGAAGCGCTCACGAATCTACTGAACGTTCCCAACGTCGAGATCAAACGCTTTGAGCCGCAGAAAGGCGTTGTTAATCTGGTGGCCATTGTTCGCGGCGCCCAAGCCGGGCCTCGCGTCGTTCTCAATGGACACCTGGATACCTTTGCCGTGGGCGATCCTGCCGGATGGTCCACAGATCCATTGGGTGGTGAGATCCGCGACGGCCGACTCTATGGGCGTGGCGCCGGAGATATGAAATCTGGCATTGCCATCCTGGTCACCGTGGTACGGGAGCTGGCGCAAAAGCAGAGCCAGATGCAAGGCGAGCTGGTTCTCACGCTGGTGTCCGACGAGGAAACTGGAGGCACGTGGGGAACACGTTGGCTGCTCGCGAACGTGCCTGAGTCTCGGGGCGACTATCTGCTGAATGCGGATGCCGGACACCCGCGCGTGGTGCGCTATGGTGAAAAAGGTGTCATGTGGCTCAAGCTCACCAGCACTGGCAAGGCTTGCCACGGGGCTCACGTTCACCTGGGCATCAACGCCATTGAATTGCTCATGGCCGCACTTCACGATTTACTGACCTTGCGCCAGCTGCCCACCAGGTTGCCGGAGCAAGTGCTGAAAGCCATGGAGGAAGCACGCGAGGTTTCCGAGCAGGAAGGCGGCGCGGGCGAGTTCGAGAACTTGCGCAATATCACGGTGAATGTCGGCACTTTCCATTCAGGACACGTGGCCAATATCGTTCCAGGGCATGCAGAGGCCTGCGTAGATATCCGATTCCCGTCAGGCTTCAGCGGTGAGGAAATCAAGCGCCTGATTGCAGAACGCCTGTCAAGTCACCCAGGCGTTCAATGGGAGACTATCCCGGGCAGCGAAACAGAACCCGCACTCACTTCACCAGACCACCGACTTGTTCAGTGCTTTCTGAAGCACGCTCGAGAAAAAGTGGCGCAAGATGCGGTGGCCAATATGCGAGTGGGCCTGACCGATGCTCGGCTGTTCCGGCATGCAGGCATGCCTGCCGTGGTCTACGGACCTACCGCTTTCAATATGGGCGGCGTGGATGAGTATGTTCTTGTCGACCAAGTCGAGTCCGTGTGCCAGGTCCAACTGGCCGTGGCAAAGGAATTGCTCTCGATCGAATGAATGAACGAGTGAGTGAGTGAAGGGGGTTTAGCAGACAGTTGCAGAAAGCCAATGAGCTGTCTGCCACTGGCAGATCAGAGTCCCGCTTCAAGGTGAACAGGTGCACGCATAGGTCAGGGCATTCAGAGCGCGTCGAAGAGTTTGAATTACTCTTCGCCATGACGTCATTCTCAAACGGTTAGGACGTCGAAACGCCCGACTGGGTTATCTGATCTGAAACGCCATGCACCCTCACCTCAACAATCGTCTTCGAGCGAAGCTACGACTGCGTCACATCGAGCTGCTGGATGCCCTTGGCGATACGCTCAACATTCACCACGCGGCTCCCCGAATGAATTTGAGCCAGCCCGCCACGAGCAAGCTGCTGCAGGAAGTCGAGCAAATCTACGGCGCTACCCTCTTCGACCGGCTACCACGCGGCTTACGCGCAACGGCAGCAGGACACACCGTCATCCGCTGGGCGCGGCTGCTGCTGCATCACTTAGGCGAGTCGGTTGCAGAGGCACATCTGGTGGCCGCTGGCGCTTCCGGCAGGGTCCGTATTGGGGCACTCCCGGTCGCGATTCCCAGGCTGCTCAATGAGGTCTTGCAACGAGTCCGGGCCACTATGCCGGACCTGGTAGTCACAGTCACAGAAGGCGCCAACGAAATGCTGCTGCCGGCACTCGCGCGGGACGAGCTGGATATCGTTCTCGGACGTCTTTCGCCCGACACGCAGCATGAACTCTACTGCTCTGAAAGTCTGTACGAAGAGCCTGTGAGCCTGGTGGTGCGCAAGAAGCATCCCTTGCTCCGAAAACGCGGCCTTTCTGCAAGACACCTCGCCGACGTGCAATGGATACTCCCGCCGGAACTCGCACCGCTTCGCCAACAACTCGAGAGGGTGCTGGTAGAGCAAGGCCTTGGCCGGCCAACACCCAGGACTGAGACGACATCGCAGATGATGGTCGAGATCATCCTGAATCAAACGGACATGGTTGCCGCCATGCCGCTCGGAGTGGCCCAGCTCTACCAGTCACGTGGGCAACTCGAAATCTTGCACCTGCCGCTTCCCCTCAGCATGCCGCCAGTGGGCCTGCTGCTGCACGCGCAAGGCATGCGTTCGCCGGTGGTTGAATCCTTCATCGGACTGGTGCGCCAAGTTGCTGCGGAACTGAAGGGACAGGTGGAGACCCTCGACTGAGCGATGGCGCCTCAATCCACGGTGGCGCCGGACTTCTTCACGATGCCTCGCCACTGCTCGGCCTCTTCGGCCAGTTGCCGGGAGAACGCCTCAGGCGAGCCAGACGCGGCGACGAAGCCCTGTGCCGACAGGTACTGCTGCATGCCCGGCAGAGCCAGCACGGTGTGGACATCATCGGCCAGCCGCTTGAGGATCGCAGGGTCGGTGCCGCGCGGTGCGGCCAAACCCCACCAGTTGCTCAGGATGACATCAGGCACTCCGGCCTCCGCCGCTGTCGGCAGATCTGGCTGCGCCTTGAGCCGCTCGCGAGATGCGACCGCCAGCGCCCGGATTCGGCCCGAGGCCAGCTGTGCGCCAGCAACGCTGCACCCCACCAGAAACATCTGCACCTCTCCACCGATCAGACCATTCACACCCGGTTGCGCGCCCTTATAGGGCACGTGCGTCATCTGGGCTCCCATAGCTTCCGACAACGCAAAACCCGAGAGATGCGGCGCGGTGCCGTTGCCCGGTGAGCCGAAGTTCAGCTTTCCGGGCCTGGTTTTTGCATAGTCGGCGAACTCGCGAAAGCTGCGCGCCGGCACGGCACCGTTGATGAACAGCACCGACGGGACGTTGACCACTTTGGTGATCGGCGCCAGCGCTTGCAACGGGTCGTAGCCCATGTTTGGGTACAAGTACTGGTTGATCACAAAGTTGTTGGTCGCCCCCAACAGCAGGGTGTACCCATCGGGTTTGGCGCGCACCACATCCGAGGCGCCGATGTTGCCGCCAGCGCCGGGTTTGTTGTCTATCACCACAGGCTGCCCCAGGCGTGCCTGCAGGTGGGGCAGCATCTGGCGCAGGGCCAGATCGCCCGCCGCCCCTGCAGGGTAGGGAACAACCACACGGATGGGCATCTCTGGCCATGCCGCGTGGGCAGCAGCGCCCCAGGCCAAGGTCAAAGCGGACACGGCGCAGCTGCACAAATGAAGCCACAAACGGGAAGCGGACTGGGCATACATGGCAAGATCCTTGGTTGGTCGAGCGGGCTACAGGTCGATGCGCATCAGGTCGTGCGCGAGTCGCAAAGGACCCTGGTAATTTTTTCGGATGTCGCGCACGACGTCTTCCATCAGGTGGGGCCCCATCAGTTCCACCGGCAGATGCTTGGCAGCCGCCCGCTTGAGCACCGGGCTGGTTGAGTCGAAATGCCCGAAGTGCGTGGCGACCACGCTCTTCGCCCTGGCCTCATTGGCGATCAGTCCCAGCCCCAAAGGACTGGTGTGCGAATAGGTGCCCACGCCAGTCTTTGCTCGGTGGTCTATGAACGACTGCGGAAAAGTGCACTCATGGATCAGCAGGTCTGCGTCACGGGCCAGTTCCACCATGGCTGGGCATGGTTTGGTGTCGCCGCTGAAGGCCACGACCTTGCCATCCGCCTCTACGCGCACGCCATAGCATTCGCAGATTTCGTGCGGCAAGTGGTCCACATGCAATGCGGTGATGCGGATGTCCGAATCTTCGTACACCACGCCGGGCACGATCTCGCGCACGTCGGGGCGTACGGCCTCAATATTGTCCTTGCGCACGGGGTAAGCCGAGCGGGCCAGAAAGTCGGCCCTGAACGCACCGTCCTCAAACAAATGGTTGGCGAAATTCTTCGTTCCTTTGGGGCCAAGCAGAATCGGCGAACCGGTGCGGTTGAGCATCCAGCTGGAGATCACGAAGTAGGGAAAGTCGCTGATGTGATCGTGGTGGAGATGGGTCAGGAACACCAACCCTACATCCGCAGGATTGATGTTGGCCCGCACCATCTGACGTGTGGCACCTTCGCCGCAATCGAACAAATAGTGTTTGCCCGCATCGGTGGAAATGAGAATAGCCGACTGGCCGCGATCAGGGTCTGGCAGCGCTGCGCCGGTGCCAAGCATGGTGATTTTCATGAAGCGTCTCCTGGAGGTAAGCCCGTCCATAGCCATCAGATGAAATGGACATCAGATGCAATGGACGGTTGGGGAGATAGTAGGAGGCACATTGATTCCTAACAAACCAAATAAATTGATCCAAGGATTCGAAAATGGAATCCTTTCCAGACGCTAAGCGCCGTGCCCGCTGAGCTTCATCAACGCCTTCGTGCCAAGCTGCCGTTGACATCTGGCCCGCCCCCTCGCCTCATTGAGATGCTCCGGCGCTCCTGCTGGCTTGAGCGCCAGCCACCAAGCTGCGGAATCGCTCCATCTGAGGGCCAAATTGCGCCGTGCGACGCCAGAACAGGCCAATATCCAAACGCCAGACCGGCGCGGGCGTTGGCAAGGCACGCAGCTTTTTGCATGCCGTCGACGCCAGAGCGTCTTCCGTGAGTACGGTCAACAAGTCCGTCGATTCGATCAGCGGAGCCAACACCGCCGGCGTAGCGTCTACCTCCACCGCCGGCACCAACTGAACGCCGGCCTCGTCTCTCATGAAACGGTCCACCCACTGCCTCAGCACGATGTTTCTGGACGACAAGACCCACTGCTGAGCTCCCAGATCAGCGACATCAAATGCTCTCTTCTGCAACGGATGATGGACGCGCCCCACCACCAAGCTTCGCTGCTGGCCAAGCAGTTGATGATTGAACTCATTCGACACACGATCGTCCATGGCGGCAATGGCGCAATCGATCTCCCCACTGCTCAGTAGCTGAAACAACTGATCGCTCAATTGCACACGGATCTCGAAGCGGCTTTGATCCAACATGGCTTTGGCAGCCGGTATCAGTAAAGTTTGAATAAGAGCAGGCACCACGCCCACGCGAAGGGAGCCCGTGCTCCCAGACTTCAGGCCAGCAACGTCAGCCGAGACGTTCAGGCTCCAGTCCGATACTTCAATGGCACGCTGATAAATCAACCGACCTGCATCCGTCAGAAGTACCCCCCGTGCCGAGCGTTCGAAAATTTTCAGGCCAAACGAAGTTTCGAGCCGTCGGATGGATTTGGAGAGTGCAGGCTGACTGACGCCCAGTTCGGCTGCCGCCCGCCGGACACTAGCGCGCTCGGCGACACGTTTGAACCAAAGCAAATCATTGATTTCCATAGGGATTCGAATGGGTGATTCCACTTAGTTATCACAAAAAACCGTGTTTCAGCATAGCGCAATCCCCTGTCGATTCCCATAATCGGGTCACAACAAGACATCGAAGGAGACATGGAATGAAGAGACTTTTCACGTTCGGCGGCACCGCTCGCCTCCTGGGCACACTAAGCGCTGCGATGATTCTGGCTGCCAGCCCCCAGGCATTCGCCGATACCGCCTACCCCGATCGACCTGTGCGCGTCGTAGTGCCCTACCCTGCGGGAGGCAACACCGACATCATCGCGCGGGAGGTGGCCAAACGCCTGTCTGTGAAGCTTGGCCAAAACTTCATCATCGACAACAAGCCCGGCGCCAACAGCATCATTGGGACGGAAGCTGTGGCCAAGGCAGCGCCAGATGGCTATACCCTGCTGGTAGCGATTGGCGCTTACGCCAACAATTTCGCGCTTTACAAAAAGCTGCCCTATGCCCGCTCGGATCTCGCGCCGGTTTCGCAACTGACCAACACCTCATTGGTGCTGGTCACGGGCCGACCTGGCATCACCAGCGTCAAGCAATTGGTGACTGCAGGCCAAGACAAGAATGCCCCGCTCACCTTCGCCAGCAGCGGCGTAGGCTCGGCCGCGCATCTGCTCGGGGAGCGCTTTGCAAGAAGTTCAGGCATGACTTCCACGCAACACGTGGCCTACAAGGGCTCTTCCGAAGCTGTTTCAGATCTCTTGGCGGGGCGCGTGGGCTATATGTTCGACGCCGTCTCTGCAATGGGCGCACATATCAAGAGTGGCCGTTTGACCGCATTGGCAGTCACCGGAGGAAGTCGCTCACCGCTTTTGCCCGAAGCTCCCAGCGTGCGCGAGGCGGGCTACCCCGACATGGTGGCCTACGCCTGGTCGGGCTTGCTGGCGCCAGCAAAAACGCCCAAGGCCATCGTTGACAAATTGGCGGCCACCATTTCCGAAGTGCTCAAGGACCCTGAACTGGTCGCCAAACTGGCCTCCATCAGCACCGATCCTGTGGGCAGCACGCCTGCGGAGTTCGATAAATTTCTTATCAGCGAATCAGACGTCAACGGCAAGGTCATCAAAGCGCTGAATATTTCTCTGGACTGAGCATGAATTCCAAAACCGTCTTGATTGGTGGCGCTTCAGCGTTCATAGGAGACAGCATTCTCGGGCCAACCCAACTGGTGAATGTGCCGGGTATGCAGTACCTCGTGTTTGACTACCTGGCCGAAATGACGCTCTCAGGATTTTCCCAGACGCGCAAAACCAACGCGCAGCTGGGCTATTCCACCGAGTTCGTTGAGTACGTTCTTCCGCAGATCGCCGTGGCCTGCGCAGAGAAAGGCATACGCCTGGTGGCCAATGCGGGCGGGCTCAACCCGCAAGCCTGTGCCGCCGCCATCCGAGCTCAACTTGCAAAGCTGAACCTGCCACTGAAAGTGGCCTATGCGGTGGGCGACGACTGCATGCACATGGTGGATAAGCTTCGTGCTTCAGGCGCTCAGGATTTCTATACGAAGGCCCCGGTTCCCCTCAGCGTCGATAGCGCCAACGTCTATCTCGGCGCGCCGCCCATTGCCAGGGCTTTGGAATTAGGCGCCGACATTGTGGTCACCGGACGGATTGTGGACAGTGCAGCGACGCTGGGCATCCTGATGCACGAATTTGGTTGGCGCGCAGACCAGTGGGATCTGCTTGCCAGCGGATCTCTGGTAGGCCATGTCCTGGAATGCGGCGCGCAGGCAACTGGCGGAATCTTCACCGATTGGGAGCGTGTGCCTGATTGGGAAAACATAGGTTACCCCTATGCCACCTGCCATGCCGACGGCTCCTTCGTGCTCAGCAAAGCTGCTGGTACGGGCGGCCTGGTGGAGCCCATGACGGTGAACGAGCAAATTCTGTACGAAGTGGCTGATCCCGCGCATTACGTGCTTCCCGACGTCGTGTGCGATTTCACCGCAGTCACCACGAGCGCCATAGGTCCCGATCGAGTTCTGGTGCAAGGGGCGCGTGGAAGCCTTGCGCCCGATACCTACAAAATGTCCGCCAGCTACCAGGCCGGCTACCGATGCACGGCCCAGGTTTCCGTGTTTGGAATGAACGCAACGGCGAAGGCCCGTCGCACCAGCGAAGCATTGCTCAATCGAACCCGCCGTTTGCTCAAGGAGCGCGGGTTCGCGGATTTTTCAAGGTATGCGGCGACCGTTGTGGGAGCGGAAGACGGTTACGGGCCACATGCACAACCCAGCCATTGCCGCGAGGCCATTGCGCGGCTTGTGGTCACGCATGATTCTGCGCAAGCGCTGGATCTGTTCTCCAGAGAGTCGCGCGCCCCGGGAGTTTCCTTCGCGCCGGGAACCACCAGCGGAAGCTCGCTGACACTGAACTCAAGGCCTGCCGTGGAGCCCTTGCACCGCCTGTTCACCTGCCTGGTGACCAAAGCAAGTTTGAATCCACCACGGGTGATCATGGAGGGTGAAACGCATGAGGTGGCGCTGGCGACCACCGGCTCTGCGCCCTACCCCTATATTGAAGATGAACGCGCGCAGAGCGAGCCCACGACGGATAGCCCCGAAGCATCCTACGTGCCGCTAATGGACATTGCGCATGCTCGGTCAGGTGACAAGGGCGATACCTCTAACGTGGCGGTGTTCGCCCGGAATGCGGCGCACTTCGATCACTTGAGGCGAGTTCTGACGACCCAACGTGTTCGCACGCACCTGGGCCATTTGGTCAAAGGCGGCATCAACCGCTACGAAGCCTCTGGCATGCACGCCTTGAACTTCGTGATGGATCAGGCCTTGGACGGCGGGGGGCCGTCTTCCCTGCGCAACGACCCTATGGGCAAAGGCATGGCGCAAATGCTCCTTGAGATGGAGGTTGCTCGCCCTGCGACGAGCTCCTGATCAAGCACGGGTTCGCTGCTCCCGCTAGCCTGGATTTAGTGAGTTTTCCCGATCGCCACTGGCCTGCAGGGAATATCGCTTTAGATAAACAACATGGGCGGCGTGGATGGGCATCATCCTTGTCGACCAAACGAGGCATCACTTGCTTGCACTATTCAAGTTTGAGTTCCAGCTTGTTGACTAGGCCATGCCATTTGCTGATGCCTTGCGCCATGGAGCGCGCGGCATCAGCGGGCGTACCACCGATCGGGTCAGCGCCTTCCGCAGCGAGTCCCGCACGCATATCGGGGGATTTCAGAATGCGGTTGATCTCGACATTGAGCTTCGTGACGATTTCCTTGGGCGTGCCCTTCGGCACCATCAGTGCAAACCATCCATTGCCTTCATAGCCTGGGAGGCCAGCCTCGGCAACCGTTGGCACATCGGGGAAAACCGGCGATCGCTGAGCGCCCGTCACCGCGAGTGCCTTAAGACTACCAGCCTTGATTTGCTGTTGTACCAGAGGTACCGGTGCGAAGTTGAGCTGTATCGTTCCGGCGATCAGATCATTAATCGCCGGCCCGCTGCCTTTGTAGGGCACGTGGACCATGCGCACATCTGCCATCGACGCGAACAATTCACCGAATAAGTGATTCGACGTGCCGTTCCCGGATGAGCCATAGTTCACCTTCCCCGGATTCGCCTTGGCATAGGAGATCAGGCCAGCTATATCCTTGACCGGAAGCGTTTTAGTGGCGGTCACAATGGTTGGCGGGGTTGCCAACAGAATGACCGGGACCAAGTCGGTCATTGGATCGTATGGCAGCCTCTTGTAAAGACTCTGTGCAACCAAAATGTTGCCGAACGCTCCCAGAACCATGGTGTAGCCATCGGGCTTGGCTTTAGCAACCAAATTTACGCCCATCGTGCCGCCCGCCCCAGGACGGTTGTCCACTACAACAGAACGTCCCCATGCTTCGCTGAGCTTCTGGGCGATAACGCGGCCCAACACATCCGTATTGCCTCCGGGTGTGAAAGGCACGATCAATTGAATGGGCTTGCTCGGATACGATTCATTCGCGACAGCGAGTGAACTGACTGCTACAACACTGGCAGCCAGGGTCACCGAAAAAAAACTGTTCCACGTTCGCATTCGTGCGAGTTTCATTCTGATCTCCGGTTTAACAATTTTCGGTTACGCCCGCAATTTCGCAAGCTGCTGAGACGATATTCATGCCGTGATGTGGGTCATTTCGCTATGGCGACTCAAATAGGACGTGCGGAACTCTCGCGTTAGTTCGAAGTGAGGCGGCAATGAGCGGCCATTGGGCAATGTGAGCCATGCACGCAGCAGGTGACGACGTTCCGCCGGGTCCTCGTAATCCTCGTACTTGCTCCGTGCATGCAGGACCGAGTAGTTGTTCGCCATCTGAATGTCGCCGGGCTGCATGCTGAAACTCATCTGAATCTCGGGATCGTTGCAGATTTCTTCCACAAGTTGGACCGCCTCCTCCTGCGCAGTGGTCAGGCGCGGGACTTCCGGGAACCGCTGAGCAGTCAAAAGATAGCGCCGCTTGTACAAGGCGCTGAGGCGACCGTCAAAGAAATTCAGGATGGGGGAAGTCTGCACTTTCAGTCCGGTGGGATGCTGATCTCGGGTATCGAAATGAAAGGGCGCTTGCAATACCTCGATGAGATCGGGGCGGCGCATCAGCACTTCGTTGTAGATCTTTGCCACGCTGACGAGTTTGCTGATGCCACCCGATTTAGCGGTCTTAAGACAAAGCAACATAAAGGCGTCGCCGCCATCATTATGAAAAGTGAGCTCATCATCAGTCTGGTAACTCCGAACCGAGTTGGTGTTGTCGACCTTCAGACCTGTATTAGTGACGCTGTGCATGCGGTTGCCGAGCCGATCCTGCGTTTGAGGGTCACCGAGGTGGACAGCCATAGCCCAAAACACTAAGCGCGAATCTTCCAATGAGTAGCGACCGACGGGCAACCCTCGAAGCAAGGCAAAGCCGCGCCCACCTTCGAGCTCGGATCGAATGGCTGCGAATCGCCGCGCAATGCGCGGCATAGGAAAGTCACCCCGACCTAAATCCGTGAGCGCCGTTGTTCTCCCTTTGAATGCCATCAGCATGGCATCAATCTCGTCAATTTCAGCCGGCTCAACATGTTGAATCCAGTCCGTTTGTCCGCTCAATTCAGCACCGCTCCAGACCTCTGGTCCACCCAACAAACGATCGGTATTTCCGCTCATCCTGTCCGCTCCAGTGAAAGACGTCCCTGCGAAATTACAGGGATTCCGCCGAATGTATTGAGAGTCAATTTATTCGACAAGCTTCAATTTTTGATAGACTTATCCAAACACTGGATAAGTAAAAAATCAAAGCTTTCGTATGACTATCACGCTCAAGCAGATTGAAGCGTTTCTTGCCGTCGCGCATACCTTGAGCTTTAGTCATGCAGCGGAGCGGGTCCATCTGTCGCAGCCGGCCCTGAGCGCGAATATTCGTCGTCTCGAGGAAATCGTCGGAACGCGACTGTTTGATCGCGACACGCGAACCGTGTCCTTATCCGTAGTCGGCACGGAATTCATGCCCATTGCAACCGGCCTGATGGACGGCATCGACCATGGCATGGCACGCATTCGCGACATCCTCGCGGGCAAACAGGGTCGGTTGAATATCGCCGTTGCACCGTCGGTTGCTGCGGGCGTACTGCCTGATATCTTGGTGCGCTACATAGCCGACTACCCTCACATCGATCTACACATCCATGACGTCATGTCCAACGTATGCGTTGACATGCTCCGTTCGGGTGCGGTGGACGTCGCGCTGATGCCGATGCGAAACGATGTCGATGATCTCTTGTCTCAACTGCTGTTTCGCGATCCACTGGTCGTGATATGTGCCGCCAGCCACCCGCTCGCACGCCGTCGCAATCTGGAATGGACTGACATCATTCCCTGCAAATTAATCGTCAGGAGCACTGACAGCAGTGTGAGACAACTACTGGATGCGCAATACTTGCTGCACGGTGCAGTCCTGCGGCCAGCATTTGAAGTCGAGCATGTTGGCACAGTGCTCGGGTTGATTGTTGCCGGACTGGGCATAGGCATTCTGCCTTCATCGGTTATGCACACGGTCAACATGAACGGGATGGTTTGCCGTCGCTTCAGTAAGCAGTCGACTCCCTACTGGACAATCTGCGCTTGTACACCGAGCGCACGCTCCAGCCCACCGACGGTTGAACCTTTCGTTCGTTTATGCCTGGATCGGTTTGCTTCCCGCACGGATGTGAGCCCAAACAAAGCGGATAGGGAGGCACTTTGATGCATTCCTCACAAGGCCATTCGCTTGCGAGAAAAACGTTCCTACGGATGGCCAAACGTTCCGAAGCAACAGCCACAGTGCAAAGGCCCGCACCGCAAAACCCCCCTGGATGAAATCTCGACCGGTGGTTTGACCTTTACTTGAGATTTCGCAGCGCGCGCTGGCATATACGACGCGTGGATTCGGTCGGTGAGTCTTGTAACCATTGCGAGCACACGCCTCGTACCCAATCGGGTTGATCCTTGGCGGCATCGTTTAGCCAGTTCGCCACCGAGTCCTGCACATAAGTAGAAGAATCTGCGCACATGGCCGACAGCAGGGGCAATGCTTGCTCTGGCTCGCGTTTGAGTGCAGGGATGTGAGCGCACCACACCCCGCGTGGGCGCAATACTTCGCTTGCGAAGCGCCTCAGACGCTCGGAGGGCTCTTGTGTCCATTGTTGCAATTGCACCAGGGCATCTGGCAGTTCCCGCACCAAGCTTGGCCGCACGGCCATCCACGCCCATTCGCGCACGCCGAAATGTGCGTCGTCAGCCAACGGGCGAATTGCGGCCAATCGCGCGCTGGATTCCATTTCTGGTTGAATGCCAATCATGAAGCACGCCCATCCTCGGGCCATGTCTGCGCGATGTTCAAGACACTGAGTGAGTCCATCTGTTCCCATGGAGTTCCACAAAATCGTTCCAATGCGAGCCATGCGTTTGAGAACACCCAGCTGGCAGGCTTCATCTATCGCCGCCAGTTCAAGCGGAGTCAGCGACGGAAAGACGGCTCGAGCGAGCATGGCTTGGTCGATGGCCAGACACTCGGTCAGCGTGGCGCTTTGCACCTCTCCTCTGGATAAGGCGTGTAGCAATTCCTTGGAAATATCCGCGGTGCGTGTCGCGCCCGTTCGTGTTGAAGGAGTCACGGCGCTGAACTTTCAAGATTACCTGCCACCTTCTCCAGCAAGATCGTCAGCTGCGCGCGCTCAGGTTCTGACAGATTGCCGAACAGACTCGCTATCCACTGGCCGTGCTGCGCGACCACGGTATTGGCCAAACGCTTTCCCTTGGGGGTGAGCCGGATGGAAAGTCCGCGGCGGTCCTGGGCGTCGGCATGTCGGGCAATCAACGCTTCGCGCTCCAGCCCATCAAGCAATCCAGTGACAGTAGCGCGCGTGACCCCCGCCTGTTCAGCCAACATGTGGGGTGCCAATCCGTCTTCTGCAGCATCCAGAAGAAACAGAAGTACGAATCGACCTTCAGAGAGCCCATGAGGCGCCAGCAGCGCTGCACAGTTTCGGTCAATCCCAACTGCGAGGGAGAGCGTACTGAAGCAAAGTTCAATGCCGCTCAAATCCGGTAACTTGCGTCGCTGCGCGTCCTGAATCAAGGCGCGGTATTTTTGCTCAAGCTTCATTTCTTAGTTGCCATATCATATGGCAGCTAATTATATAGATTATGAAATCAAGTAATCGAAATGGGTGGCATGGGAGCACTGGAGAGGAACGAGCTCTCAGGTGCGTACGAACAAGGTCACCAATGGCTCATCTCCGACCTGTCGGCTGCAATGCCCATGCAGTTTCGAGTCAAAAGAAGCACCGACAGGCAAAGTGTCATTGGAATAAAAATACTCTCCAGACCCGAACTGGCGTGAGCTGCCATCTTGCAGGCCAATCTCCATGCGTCCCTGAAGCACCACAAGCCACTGCGGTGTTGTTGTGCAATGAAAATCACTCTTGAAACCCACGGGACTACTGCGCCACTGCAATCCGCCTGAAGCTTGCAGCGGAGTGAGACGGGCAGCAGGGGTACCTTCTGAGAGTAGACATGGTTCGTCTCGCCAGCGTGCCCTGCCATCGATATCGGTGTACAGCACGGTTTGAGTGAGCATGGTCATGCAGGTGGTCTTTCTACAGTTCAATCCGGCCATGGCCAGAAAATAGCAATGTCATGAAGCAGGTCATTTTCATCCATGGAGCCAAGCAATGAGCGAGGCACAAAATAAAGTCTCCGGCGTGACATTTCTCTCGGATTCAGTACATGACACCCACCCGGGAACGGTACAAAATGAAACCTTGAGATCCACGCTTTAGTAAGTTCGCTACCATCTTGACTGCAAACTCAAAGCAGGACGATTCACTGATGTAGTGAGTGCCCATAGGCGTATGCTAGCCAGCCACACCAATAACAATCGGGTCTTTCGTACTGAGGAAAACGTCGGAAACGGACGCAATGAACTACGACATATCAAGTTCTGGGGAAGTGGAGGGAATCGTCTGCACTGCGGACGACTACTCGGCAGATCGACGGGGAAGTCAGAGGCTAGCCGAATGACCTGGAGCACGTCATGTTGATAGCTCATGTCACTGACCCCCACATCGGGTTACGCACAAACCTGATGAAAGCGCACCCTGGTCCGGATGAAGCGTTTAGACGTGCGCTTGCGCATCTGCGTCAGCTTCAACCTCTGGCTGATGTCCTGTTACTGAGTGGTGATCTCAGCGAAAACGGACACACCCAGGACTACGAGGCACTGGCACGGGTCATCGGCGAGGAACTGTCCGAGCTCACTGAGCGCGGACTCCTGGTGCTGGCGATACCCGGGAACCACGACAACCCCGATATGGCCAAATCCGTGCTGGGAGACTTGATGCCGGTGGCGGCTGACGCTCCCGTTGGAAGAGTGTGCATTCATGTTGAGCGTGGGGGCCTTCATTTCATCGGACTGGATACGGTCCATCTCGGCTTCGCCCATGGTCTTCTCGAGGAAGCTCAGTTGCACTGGCTCGAAGTGCAACTGAAAGCCTGCGCAGGCCAACCCGTGGTGATTTTCATGCACCATCCGCCTCTGGTGTCTGGCATAGCGATCATGGATGCGTGCGGCTTGATACAAGGAGCGCCACAGCTGCGCAAACTGGTTGCAGAGCATGGACAGGTGCAATTGATTGCCGCAGGACACCTTCACCGCCCCGTGGTGGGCGCACTAGGGGGAGCGCCGGTGGTAGTGGCGCCTTCATCCTCCCACCAACTTGACCTGAATCTGGAACCCGGAGCACCCCTGGCCTGCCGAATGGAGCCGCCCATGGTTGGCATCTACCGCTGGACGCCCCAGGATGGCATCGCCTGTCATTTCAGTCACGTCAATCCGTTCGCAGGACCTTATCCTATTTGACCGCTCTGATCATGCGAGAGTTCTGCGCAAGAGTTCTCAGCACGAATAAATCGGAGCGGCGAAAATAGCAGCATGAGAATCCTCCACACCATGCTGCGCGTCGGCAATCTTGATCGCTCCATTGATTTCTACACCCAAGTGCTGGGCATGCAGTTGTTGCGCCGCTCTGAAAACCCGGAGTACAAGTATTCACTCGCCTTCCTCGGCTACGGCGGCGGAAATCCTGACCAGGCTGAGATTGAGTTGACCTACAACTGGGGGACTGAGCAATACGAGATGGGCACGGCCTACGGCCACATCGCCCTGGGCGTACCAGACGCCTACGCTGCTTGCGAAAAAATCAAGGCATCGGGCGGGAATGTCACGCGCGAAGCCGGGCCTGTCAAAGGCGGCACTACGGTGATTGCCTTCGTCACCGATCCAGATGGCTACAAAATTGAGCTCATTCAACGATCAGAAGACAGTGCTGGGCAAGGACTACGGTGATAGGACTCAAAGCAACCGCCATTCAGGAACCGCCGCACGAATTGGCTGAAGTTGTAGATTGAGTTCTACGTGCTCGCCCTCTGCAGTGAACGATGAGAGCAGCGCCACCGCCTGGGCGCTTAGACGATATGTTTGCGCATGAACACGGTGGCCTGTGGGTTGTCGTTGTAACGGTCGCAAACCAGGTAGCCGCGCTCCTCGTAGATTCGCAACGCACTCCTGAGATCGTCTTTACTGTCCAGGTAAATCCAGTTGACACCAATTTTCTTGGCATGGAGTTCCATGGCGTCGAGCAAGCTGCCGGCGATGCCCTGCCCGCGATATTCAGGTCGTACATACAACCGTTTGCACTCAAGCGCCGTAGCGGCGGGGATGCCGGCTACGTCCAGCTGCCTCAAAGCAACGTAGCCCGCCGCCACGCCATCCACCTCGGCAAGCCATGACGAATCGCCAGGCGCATTCAACGATCTGGCGATGTCTTCAATCGAGTCGCGCTTGACGACCTCCTGGGCCGTGAAATACTCCTCCAGCAGGAGGGCTACATCAGCGATTCGTGACGGGTCCGCGATGACAATTTTTATATCCATACCTGCCATGATATGCGCACGCCTGCCCTTCTTTTTTCTGCTCGCACGCCGCCCTCAGAGCATCCCATTTCGAAAGGAGTTGGGAAAATCAGACGACGCCACGCTGCGTGCGCAACACTTGACGCCGCTCCCGCTGGTCCGCAGGGCGCCGCAGCATAGATCGCCAACACGTTCTTAAAATGGGATCATGAAAAACGCCTCCGGGACCTCACCACCCAGCGAAATCGAGTTGAAACTGGTCCTGCCCGGAGCCGACCGACGGCGAATCGCGCACCAATTGGCAGTGACACCGCCGCTGGCGGGCGTCGCATTCCAAGTGCTGCGTTTGCGCAACATTTACTTCGATACCCCCGTACAGGATCTGCGCCAGCAAAAGATTGCCTTGCGCCTGCGCAGCGTACGAGAAGGCACCAGCAGCCGACCACGCTGGATTCAAACCCTCAAAACCTCGGGCCACAGTACCGCAGGACTGAGCCAGCGCGGCGAATGGGAAACCCCGCTGCGTCGGGGGGAACTGGACCCCATCACGCTACAAGACACGCCCTGGAGTGCGATTGACTCCAATAGCGAGCTGTTTGCTCACCTGAAGCCGTGTTTTGAAACCAGAAGCACTAGAACCCTCTGGCAAGTCAAGGCCCAAGACGGTAGCCAGATAGAAGTGGCACTCGACGTCGGCTCCGTGCACGCTAACAGCAGGCGCATGCCCATCTGTGAACTCGAGCTGGAATTGATTCACGGTAGCCCCGACGCTCTGTTTGCCGTGGCCGAGGAATTGGCCACTCACCTAGCGATCCTGCCTGCTCAGACCAGCAAGGCAGAGCAGGGCTGGCGTTTAGTCGCTGGGGTGAGCGCAGCACCGTTGAGAGCTCACACGCTTGCTCTTGAGGCAGAGCAAGCTGCTGGGCCAGCCGTTCAACAGGTCCTGGCAGAAATGTTTGGCCACTTTACAGAGAATCTTGTCGGCATACTGAACGCAGACCACGCAGAGTTGGTGCATCAAGCGCGCGTGGGATGGCGCAGATGGCGCAGTGGCCTGTGGTTGTTCAAACCGCTGCTGAAGGATCACCAGGCACCTGACACCGAGGAGTTGCGTCCGCTGCTTGACGCGCTGGGCGCGGTACGTGATCTCGATGTGGCGGCACTGGAGAGCCTTCCCACCTGGGCTGAGGCTTTTGTCGCAGGTGATCGAACGCGCAACACGGCGTGGCTCCACATGGAAGCGACTCTTCAAGCGGAGCGGCGGGCCCGGCGCCTATCCTTGCTGGACGCGTTGGCGGCGCCTGCTACTGGATTGGCTCTGATGCGTTTGAGTCGTTGGTTGCATGGATTCAAGCAGGTCCCCGAAACGACTCTCACACTGGGAGAGTGGGCCAAAAACCGCACCCACGATCTCCACGCCCTCCTCTCGGACGAGGTGGATTTAATGCTTGGGGTCGAGGACTCAAAAAGCGATACCGCCCTGGAACACCAGCATAGGGTGCGCCTGCTGGCCAAGCGAACGAGGTACTGCCTGGAAGCCATGCGCCCGGTTCTGCCGAAGGCGCGTACGCGTCGTTGGACAGATCAAGCGACCCGACTTCAATCCGATATAGGTGCCGCACGGGACCTGTTGTTGCTGGCAGACCTGCTCGCGCCCTTGGGCGTAGACCGAGGCATTGTGGGATTTCTACGCGGCGTTTCCGCTGCGCAGATCGCATCTCGCTAAAAAGGCCGCTTTTCAACAGCCAGGCGCTCTGGATTATTGCAAGCGCACTTCTACACGCCGCGCTTCGGCGTTCGCGCCTGCCAGAGTAACCTCAGGCTTGCGCAACTCCAGCTTGTCTTCACCGATACCCAATGAAATCAGGGTGTCACGCACGCCGATGGCGCGTTGTTTGGCTAATTCTTCATTCACTGCCGGGTCGCCAGTGGTGTCGTGGAAACCACTGATCAACGCGGTCTGACCTGCTGCGATACCCTTGACGATATCACCCAGCGCATCCCGAGCGCCCGGCGCCAAATCCGCTTTGCCACTGGCGAAGTAGAACTTGACCAGGCCATTCTCCACCACAATGCTGGCCGCATCGGCCGCCACAACTGCGGCCCCTGTGGTTTGAACGCCCTGCACCATGCTAGCGCCAGGCGCGGTGGCGAGTGCTGTGGAGCTTCCTGCACGTTTGCCTGTGTGGTGCACGCCTATGCCTATAGCCAAGCCAACGGCTAACACCACCGCACTGAACACTATCCCCAGTGCCAACCCCTGGTTATCGTCGTCTTGAGAATTCATTAATTAAGCTCCTGCTTTAAACAAAACCCTGCACAAATGCTGCACCCCGGAAAGATAAAACCCAACTCGGTGCACAGGTTTGCATGCAAAGCAACTTGGAAAATTATAAAGTTTGCACATGAAGCACTTGGAAACCCACCCGGCATCGGACCCAGACTCGTTCCGGCATTTGTTCCGGCCGGGTAGAGAACCCGCCCAAATGCTCGAAATAGCTCGCCAGCAATGGAAGCAACAGGGAAATGCCCAGGACTTGTGGGTTTTCGGCTATGCCTCATTAATATGGCGACCCGATTTCGATCATACCGAACGTCATGCCACACGTGTGCACGGCTGGCATCGCGCTCTGGCCATGTGGAGCCGCGTGAATCGGGGAACCCCGGAAATCCCTGGCCTGGTATTTGCACTTTTGCCGGGTGGCAGTTGCCGAGGCGTCATTTATCGGATTCCACATCGCCACGCCAATGAAGTCCTGGACTTGCTTTGGGCGCGCGAAATGCCAACCGCGGTCTATGACCCTCGTTGGTTGCCCTGCTCGACACCCCACGGAACAGTCGCCGCGTTGGCATTTACTCTGTCACGGCGCAGCCCTGCTTTTACCGGCGAGCTCACGCCGGAGCAGTACCGCAGCATTTTCAGCGGTGCGAGCGGGCGTTACGGCACCACTCTGGACTATGCCCGCCAAACCCATGAGGCTCTGCGTGCGCATGGAATTGACGACATTTCGCTCACGCGCCTGCTAGGCCACGCGAGGCCAGACAAGTTATGAGTCTGGTGCCCAGGGCTCAGGCCCAAGCTGCATATACACTGCCCGCATGAGCGACATCGCAGCCCTGCGCAAAAGTTACGAGCGTGCCGAGCTTTCTGAGGAAGCTTCGCATGCTGATCCCACTCACCAGTTTGCAAAATGGTTCGACGAAGCACGGCAAAGCGAGGTGCCAGAACCCAACGCGATGACGCTGGCAACCGTCGGCGGAGATCTGCGGCCCAGCACCCGCATCGTGCTGATCAAGGGCTTCGATGAACGCGGAATTGTCTGGTACACCAACTACGAAAGCCGAAAAGGGAGAGAGTTGACGGGCAATCCCTGTGCAGCTCTTCAATTTCACTGGGTTGAGCTGGAGCGTGTAGTCCGGATAGAAGGATTGGTAGAGAAAGTGAGCGACGCCGAGAGCGACGCCTACTACGCCAGCCGCCCCCTGGATAGCCGCATTGGAGCCTGGGCCAGCCCGCAGAGCCAGGTCATTGATGACCGCACGGTATTGGTCACAGGCGCGGCAAAGTACGCAGCCAAGTTCTTGCTGAACCCTCCCCGCCCGCCTCACTGGGGTGGGTTTCGGCTGCTGCCGGAGCGTTGGGAATTCTGGCAAGGCCGCAAGAGTCGGCTGCACGACAGGCTGCAGTACAGGCTGGAAGACGGCGAATGGCTGCGCGAGCGACTGGCGCCGTAGGAAAACCTCAAGCTCCGCGCGGCAGCAACCACATCACCACGGACACCGTCACAACCGCCATGGCGGTGGATATAGCCACTGAAGCCGTGACAAGTTCCTCTGCCTTGTGGTAGCGCTGAGAGAACAGAAAAACGTTGGCCCCCACAGGCAAGGCAGCTGCCACCACCATCACTGCCAATGGCAGACCGCTGAGCCCCAAAGCCCAACCTGCCAACGCCATCAGCGCAGGATGCAAGATAGTCTTGAGCCCGGAAATCATCAACGCGCCCTTCACATGAGGACCGATGGCGGTGCGCGACAGCGTGACGCCCACCAAAACCAGAGCCACCGGGCCGAAGGCACTTCCCAGCAATTCGAGAGGTCGCTCCACGATGGGGTGAAGCCCAATACCTGTCAGCGAATAGAGGAACCCCGCGATGATGGGCAGCGGAACTGGGTGCAAAATCGCATTTTTGACCGCTTGAGCGACAGTGGCAGCTATATGACGGCGGCCCGCTTCTCCGGAAGCCTCTTTCTCGCGCGCCACCAGCAATTCGATGACGATCGTTGCCAGTGTCAGCAACACCAGGGCATGCATGGAAATCAAGGTAAAGAGATTGAGCAGGCCTGCTGGTCCGTAGGCCAGTTGGACCAGCGGCACGCCAATCATCAAGGTATTGCTGAAGATGGCGGCCAAGGCCACCACCGCTGATCGGCTGTTGAGCCCCTGAATGAACAACAAGACGAAGAACATCACGCCTGCCACGATGTAATACAACGCAACGGAGCGCAGATCGAGCTTGTCCAGTTGAGCCGTCGCCATGCTTCGAAAAAGCAGGGCCTGCACCAGCACAAGAAACACAAGATTCGATAGGTCTCGTACAGCTTCCCCGCGCACCAGCTTCAATCGCCCTGCGAGAAAGCCGATGCCGATCAACAGCACGACAGGCAAAAGCGAAGAAAGGACGGGATGATCTAGGGTGAGGGCCATATGGAAAACGATGGATTGCAATCAAAGCCAGATTTCACAGGCAGGAAAGCACCTGAATAGCCCATGAACTCGTTCTCAAAGCAAAGGAAGCCCTCAAAGCGCCGATAATGTCACCTTTTCCGCACCTGCGGCTGGCCACGCTCGCCAGGCACACCATGAACGCCCCCCTACCCCAAGCCACGCCCATAGCACCCGCAGCCATTGCGCCTGTGGAAGAGATTGTCGCCGAGTTGCGCGCCGGCCGTATGGTCATCCTGGTTGACGAAGAAGACCGGGAAAACGAAGGTGATCTGGTGCTGGCATCCGATCACGTCACGCCAGAAGCTGTCAATTTCATGGCCAGATTTGGCCGCGGTCTGATCTGCCTGACATTGACACGCGAACGTTGCGAACACTTGCAACTGCAGCCCATGGCTACGCGCAATGGCACCAAATACTCTACGGCTTTTACTGTTTCCATCGAAGCCGCAGAAGGTGTGACCACGGGCATTTCAGCGGCCGACCGCGCCCGGACCGTCCAGGCTGCCGTGGCCCCTGGAGCACGTGCAGACGACCTGGTGCAGCCAGGACACATTTTCCCCTTGCAGGCAGTCGATGGCGGCGTACTGATGCGCGCTGGCCATACAGAAGCCGGGTGTGATCTGGCCTCCATGGCGGGTTGCTCTCCATCGTCTGTGATCTGTGAGATCATGAAAGACGACGGCACCATGGCCCGCCTTCCGGATCTGCAGGAGTTTGCTGCCACCCATGGCCTGAAAATTGGCACCATTGCCGATCTGATCGAGCACCGCAGTCGCCACGAGTCTCTGGTTCAGAAAGTAGCGTCACGCACTCTGAAGACCGCCCATGGCGAATTCATGGCACATGCCTATAGAGACAAACCCAGCGGCGAGCTGCATCTGGCGCTCGTGATGGGTCAGTGGGATGATCAGGAGGTCGTTCCGGTTCGCGTACACGAGCCCCTTTCCATCCTCGATACGCTGGAAGTCCAGTGCGGCATGCATTCCTGGAGCGTGCAAGCTGCTCTGCGCCATATCCAGGCTCAGGGCAAAGGCGTGGCCGTGCTGCTCAACTGCGGAGAGAACGCCGATCAGTTGCTGGCTCAGTTTGAAGGCAAGGCGCGCGCGGCGCATGCTCCTGAACGAGGCCGGATGGATTTGCGCAGCTATGGCGTAGGCGCACAGATACTGCGCGATTGCGGCGTCCAGCGTATGGAGCTGATGGGAACCCCACGCCGCCTGCCCAGCATGGCCGGAGGATTTGGGCTGGAGGTTGTAGGCTATATACCGAATGAATGACGAATGCTGAGTAGCGCGCGTTGGATCCTTCCCTGAGGAAATTGAGCGCAATGCCTCGCCTCTGGGTGCCACGTGCCACGCGAAACAAGATATAGAAACCAAGAATGAAAAACGCAAATCAAGGCGCTGTGCCTGAGCTTGATGGCAGCCATCTGCGAATCGGTATTGTCCGGGCTCGTTTCAATGACGACGTGACGAGCGCACTGCAAAGCGCCTGCACGGCCGAGCTTGCTGCCCTGAAGGTGCCTGCCGAAAACATCAAGTATGTGAGCGTTCCCGGTGCGCTGGAAGTGCCCTTGGCGCTTCAGGCACTGGCTGACTCGGAAAAGTTTGACGCCTTGATCGCACTCGGGTGCATTATTCGCGGCGAGACCTACCATTTTGAGCTGGTAGCCAATGAATCGGGTGCAGGCGTGACCAAAGTCGGCCTCGAACACGGTATTCCTATCGCCAATGCTATTTTGACAACGGAAAACATGGCACAAGCCGTGGCGCGCCAAGTCGAAAAAGGAAGAGACGCTGCCCGTGTGGCAGTCGAAATGGCCCAATTGCTGGAGCGCCTGGTATGAATGACGAAGAACCGAAAGCACCCGCGGTCAACGCATTGGCCCCAAAACCCAATGGCACCCGCAGGTCTTCTACCAAGTCACCTCGCTCACGAGCGCGCGAATTCGCGCTGCAAGCGCTTTATCAGCACTTCGTGGGAGGCTCTGACGCGGCAGTCATAGACGCATTTACGCGAGAACTGCAAGGATTTTCCAAGGCAGACGCGGTGCACTATGACGCGCTGCTGCATGGCTGTATCGAACTCGCTGACGATCTGGACGCGCTGATCGTGCCTCTGCTTGACCGCAAACTGGCTGAGATATCTCCCATCGAGCACGGCTGCATGTGGATTGGCGCTTATGAACTTCTGCGTTGTCCTGACGTGCCCTGGCGAGTGGTTTTGAACGAATGCATTGAATTGGCCAAGGATTTCGGCGGCACTGACGGGCACAAATACGTCAATGGCGTTCTGAACGGCATTGCGCCGACATTGCGCACTGCCGAAGTACAGGCCGACCGCGCCGCGCTCAAGAAGTCTCCCGGCTCCGCCTCATCGAATCCATGAAGATATCGGCCCGGGCTCAGCGCGTCGAGCCGTTCTATGTAATGGAGATGGCCAAGTCGGCCGCTGCCATTGCGCGGGAGGCCGCAGGCTCCGACAAGCCCATGATCTATCTGAACATTGGCGAGCCGGATTTCACGGCGCCGCCACTGGTTCAGGAAGCGGCAGAAAAAGCCATTCGCGACGGCCGCACTCAGTACACCCAGGCGACCGGATTGCCGCAGTTGCGTGAACGCATCAGCCACTGGTACTCCGAGCGTTTTGGCGTGCAGGTGCCAGCACGGCGAATAGTGGTGACAGCAGGGGCGTCAGCTGCATTGCAATTGGCGTGCCTTGCCCTGCTGGATGCGGGCGACGAAGTACTCATGCCCGACCCCAGCTACCCTTGCAACCGCCAGTTTGTCAGTGCGGCTGAAGGCAGAGCGGTGCTTATCCCCGCCACTGAAGCTGAGCGTTTTCAACTGACCGCTGACAAGGTGCAACAGGCCTGGGGTGCCCATACAAGAGGAGTGATGTTGGCTTCGCCCTCGAACCCCACAGGCACCTCCATCCATCCGGACGAGTTACGCCGCATCCACCAGGTGGTGGCAGAGCGTGGCGGCGTGACACTGCTGGACGAAATTTACCTGGGCCTCAGCTACGAAGAGACCTACGGGCACAGCGCTCTCGGCCTGGACGATCAAATTCTCAGTATCAACAGCTTCAGCAAGTACTTCAACATGACGGGCTGGCGCCTCGGTTGGCTGGTCGTGCCTGATTCACTTGTCGATACGGTTGAACAGATGGCGCAGCATCTGTTCATTTGCCCCAGTACGATTGCACAACATGCCGCGCTGGCCTGCTTCGAGCCAGAAAGTCTGGCCATCTATGAAGCCAGGCGCGCGGAGTTCAAAGCGCGGCGCGACTGGTTTGTCCCGCAACTGGCCGCGCTCGGCTTGCCCGTACCTGTGACGCCAGACGGCGCCTTCTATGCGTGGGCTGATTGTTCCGCAGCATGTCGGAAATTACTGCCTGCTAGCTCCGAATATAATAGCGAAATGCAGACCGCCGGCAGTTGGGAATTCGCCTTCGAACTCATGAAGCGAGCGCATCTGGCAGTGACGCCAGGGCGTGATTTCGGACGTGCAGATACGGCGCGCTACATACGCTTTTCCACTGCCAACTCCCTGCCGCAGCTTGAAGCCGCCGTAGAGCGACTGCGCGCCTTGCTGGTCTGACCCCTCACCATCCATGGCGTTCGAATTCCCCATTCGGATTTACTGGGAAGACACCGACGCTGGCGGCATTGTTTTCTACGCCAACTATCTCAAATTCTTCGAGCGTGCTCGCACTGAGTGGCTGCGCGCGCTGGGGGTCGGCCAGCAAGTCCTGCGTGAGCGGGAGGGTGGAATGTTCGTGGTGAGCGAAACAAGTGTCAAATACCTCTCGCCTGCGCGCCTGGATGATGAACTTATCGTCACCGCGGCACTCCAAGAGGCGGGCCGGGTCGCACTCACCATAGAGCAGCGCGCCTTTCTCAAGTCCAGCGGCACGTTGGTTTGCCAAGGAAGTATTCGTATCGGTTGGGTGGATGCGCACACGCTCAAGCCTGCGCGCATTCCAGCTGAGGTCATCGTCACGTTAAGCCCAGAAACAGCTACTAACCGCTTGTCACCTTCATAGAAGCCACATGAATCAGGATCTATCCATCATCCAACTTGTATTGCACGCCAGCTTTGTCGTGCAATTGGTCATGCTGCTATTGCTGGCGGTGTCAATTGCCAGTTGGGCAGCCATCTTCCGCAAGCTGCGCTCATTGAAGCAAGTCAAGCAACTGAATGACGACTTTGAGCGCGAGTTCTGGTCAGGTACGAGTCTGAATGATCTTTTTTCAGCCGCGACACAAAACGCCAGGACAGCAGGTCCCATGGAACGTATTTTTGCCAGCGGCATGCGTGAATATCAGAAGCTTCGCGAGCGCCGGATTCAGGATGCAGGCACACTGCTCGACGGCGCTCGCCGCGCCATGAGAGCCAGTTTTCAGCGCGAGATGGACGAGGCGGAATCCAACCTTTCGTTTCTCGCCTCGGTAGGTTCGGTCAGCCCTTATGTCGGCCTGTTCGGCACTGTATGGGGCATCATGCACGCCTTCACAGGTTTGGCCAGCCTCCAGCAAGTGACGCTGGCCACCGTGGCTCCAGGTATTGCAGAAGCGCTTGTAGCCACCGCGCTGGGTCTGTTTGCCGCGATCCCGGCCGTGATTGCCTACAACCGTTTCGCACGCGACATTGATCGCATTGCCAACAAACAGGAAACGTTCATAGAAGAGTTTTCAAACATTCTGCAGCGCAACCTGGGCGTGCATTCGCAGTCCGCCACGGCCACGGGGCACTGAAGCCATGCCCGGAGTCAGCTCTCGCGGCCGTGGCCGCCGCACCATCAACGAAATCAATATGGTGCCCTTCATCGATGTGATGTTGGTGCTGTTGATCATCTTCATGGTGACTGCGCCGCTCATCACGCCGGGGGTCATCAATATACCCAGCGCTGGAAAATCTTCCAAGGCGCCTGACAAACTCATCAATGTCATGATTGATGCGGAAGGCCAATTGACGCTGGACGGTGAAGTCAAGCTGGGCAAGACCAATGAGAAGGAGGCACTTGCCGCCATCAAGCAAGCCTTGGAGGCCAACCCTGAAATGCCCGTCATGCTCTCTGCCGACAGTGATTTGCGCTACCAGCAGGTCATCAGCATGATGAAGCAATTGCGGGCAGCAGGCGTGGATCGGGTCGGTTTGGCTGTCAAGTGAACCAAAAGGCCGATCACGCATGAACGCCGCCGCCACCGAGCGCAATGAGTTTGCCCCTCCTCCGCAACGAGGAATGGGGCGCGCCATGGCGCTGGCACTTTTCGCGCACTTGCTGTTGATCCTGGCTTTGACGTGGGGCGTCAATTGGCGCAGTCAAGCGCCGGAAGATGCCGTGGAGGCGGAGCTATGGGCCCCTTCAGTGCAGCGCGCCGCCCCCAAAGCTGCACCCAAGCCACCGCCTGAGCCGGTAGTGGAACGCACCGAACCGCCTGTGCAGCCCAAACCCACCCCCAGACCAGAGCCCAAGCCAGAACCGGTGGTCAAGCCTCCGCCGCCCAAGCCTGAGGTTGATGACTCACGCGAGGCTGAAATTGCCCTGGCGGAGAAGAAAAAGAAAGAAGAAGCAGCGCGCCGCAAGGCTGCAGAGGCGCGTGAAGAGAAACGTCGAGAAGACAAACGCCGAGAAGAAGAGCTTGAGCGCAAGGAATTGGCGCAAAAGAAAGCTGCGGACGAAAAGCGTCGTAAGGACGCTGCAGCCAAAGAGGCTGCTGAAAAGAAAGTAGCGGAGAAAAAAGCGGCAGAGAAAAAAGAAGCTGAGAAGAAGCTGGCAGAGAAAGCCGCCGCAGAAAAGGAAGCAGCGCAGAAAAAGGCAGCGGATGCCAAAGCGAAAGCAGAAGCTACCCGCGAAGCCAAGGAATCCGACAGTCGCCGCAAGGCAGAACTCGCTCGCATTGCCAAATTGGCGGGCAGCGCAGACAGCGACGGCGGTTCGTCCGCCACTGGGAAAGGTGCCTCCAAAGGCAACGCAGGCGGAACTGACGAGCGCGATGCTGGCCCCTCGGGCAACTACGCCGGCAGAATCCGCGCCGCCGTGCGGCCTAATATCGTGTTCTCCGATGATGTGCCCGGCAACCCGGTGGCTGAAGTGGAAGTTCGTACCGGCCCCACCGGCACCATCATCAGCCGCCGCATCATCAAATCAAGTGGTGTGAAGAGCTGGGACGATGCTGTGCTTCGAGCGTTGGACAGAACCGAGAAGCTGCCTTCAGACAATGGGCGCTTCTGGAATCCGATGGTGATGGAGTTCAAGTTGAGGGATTGACAGTAGGGGTCAAGAGTCTTCAGGCTTTTGGCGCCTTCTAAATTTGAGGCATCCTTACCCTCACCGGTTGGCTAAACCCGCGAGCAGACCGAAATTCGGGTTTAAGAAGCAACGCGTTTGCAAAGCGCCGGCCCAGTTGGCGGCGGGTTTGAAATTTTTGTGGTTGATGAATGTGTGCTTCAGGACAAGTAGCGCCTGTTAATCCTGGATCCCCGCCTGCGCGGGGATGACGGAGAAAAGCAATAGGAGATTTTTAGAGACCCTTGCGGATTAGGAGCCAACCAACTGACGCCTGGGGTCTGGAGCCCAAGTCGGCAGGCCCGCCTTCATCGGTCTCCCCCGCAAGCGGGAGAGGGGGCCAGAATCCGAAGCCCGCGGAACACGGCATGCGGCGAGGCGGCGCAGCAGGGCAAGCGGCGAGGCCGCGGAGCAAGGCATGCGGAGTGGCCGCGGAGCTGGCTTTGCCAGGCCGCTGGCTGCGTCCCCCCTCAGGGGGGAAGGCGCGTAAGCGCCTCAGGGGGGACCCTACCTACTCATACACAATCATCGCCCGCCCCTCGTCCGCCTGAGCCATCCAGCTGGCTAGCGCGGCGTCGGTGGGGAAAAAGCGCGCTCCCTCCCCCAATTGCAACTGGGCCATGACGCCTTTGATGCCGTTGTGCTCGCCCGTACGACGCTCCAACACCAAACGAACCTGCATGCCTTGAAGCAACTCCCCATGTTCGGTGATCTCGGACTTGGGAGGGTGCTCTGACAGGAGCCGCTTGACATCCGGCACCTGTCCATTGACGGCCACTCGCAGGAACTTGCCGTAACGGCAGCGGGCTGCTGGGAGATCCATGATTTGGGTGATAGTGACCTGCAAGCCACCAGAAAATCGATCAGGCTGCACCTTACCCATGACGATGATAAGTTCATCGTCTTTCAAGAGATTGCGGTGCTGATTGATCAAGGCTTCATCCGCCCGCGCCTCGATCACACCCGATTTGTCGTCGAGCTTGAAAAGTGCAAGCTTGCCACGATGGCCGTTGATCACCCGAAGATCGCCCACGATGCCCGCCAGCAATTGAGGGTCCCGGCTGTCCATGAGATCGTCAATACGCCGGCGCACAAACTGGCGAACTTCACGCTCGACTTCATCGAAAAGATGACCCGACAGGTAGAAGCCGACGGCCGTCTTTTCGAGGGAAAGCCGTTCTTTCACACCCCAGGGCGTCACCTGCGCCAGCTCTGGCTCCTGGGTGACTGAACCGTGTGCATCGTCCAGCAGATCGAACAAGCCGCCTTGATTGGCATTGGCCGTGCAGGCGGCGCCGTAATCGAATGCCAGATCCAGGGAGGCCGCCAGTGCAGCCCGATTCATCTGCAATGAATCGAAGGCCCCGGCGCGAATGAGCGCCTCGACGGTTCGCTTGTTGACCCGCGTGCGATCGATGCGTTTGCAGAAGTCGAAAAGGCTCTTGAAGGGACCCTTCTCGCCCCCAGACTCTCCGCCTCCCCGGCCTTCGCGCGCAGCGATGATGGCTTCAATCGCTTGCTCGCCAGTGCCCTTGATGGCGCCCAAACCGTAGCGGATCAAGGTATTGCTGATGGGGTCAAAGCGGTAGATACCGCGGTTGACGTCAGGCGGCTCGAAAGTCATGCCGCTCTTCAAGGCATCCTCATACAACACCTTGAGCTTGTCGGTGTTGTCCATTTCCACCGTCATGTTGGCGCAGTAAAACTCGGCGGTGTAATGCGCCTTCAGCCAAGCGGTGTGATAAGCCAGAAGAGAGTAAGCAGCGGCGTGTGACTTGTTGAAGCCGTAGCCAGCAAACTTCTCCATCAAGTCGAAGATCTCGTCGGCTTTGCTTTGGGAGATATCGTTCTTGGCCGCCCCCTCCCGGAAGATCTCCCGGTGCTCGGCCATCTCTTCGGCCTTTTTCTTGCCCATGGCGCGGCGCAGCAAGTCGGCACCGCCCAGGCTGTAACCCCCCAGGATCTGCGCCGTCTGCATCACCTGTTCCTGGTAGACCATGATGCCGTAGGTCTCGCTCAGCATCTCCGCCACCAGGGGGTGCGGGTACTCGACGGTTTCCCGCCCATGCTTGCGCGCCACGAAGCTGGGGATCAGATCCATTGGCCCCGGACGGTACAAGGCGTTCAGTGCAATCAGGTCTTCCAGCCGAGTAGGCTTCGCGTCCCGAAGCATGCCTTGCATTCCGCGGCTTTCAAACTGGAACACAGCTTCCGTACGGCCGTCCTGGAAGAGCTTGTAGGTCTTGGCGTCCTTCAGCGGGATGTTCTCGAAAGCGAAGTCCTTCTGATTCGGGTGGCGGCGGACAATCAATTCCTTGGCGATTTCAAGAATCGTCAAGGTCGCAAGACCTAGAAAGTCAAACTTGACCAGGCCGACGGCTTCAACATCGTCCTTGTCGTATTGGCTCACGGCGGATTCACTGCCGGGCTGCTGGTAGAGCGGGCAGAAATCGGTCAGCTTCCCCGGCGCAATCAAGACGCCCCCCGCGTGCATGCCGACGTTGCGTGTCATACCTTCAAGCTTCTGCGCCAATGCGAGCAAAGTCTTGACTTCGTCTTCTTTCTCCAGGCGCTCCGCCAATATGGGCTCTACCTCAATAGCGCCCTCAATGGTGATGTGCTGACCGGGCTTGTTGGGAATGAGCTTGCTGATGCCGTCGCAGAACATGTAGCTCATATCCAGCACCCGGCCCACGTCCCGGATCGCGGCACGTGCCGCCATGGTTCCGAAGGTGGCAATCTGGCTCACAGCGTTCTTGCCGTATTTCTCCTTCACATAGTCAATCACGCGGTCGCGGTTGGCTTGGCAGAAGTCAATATCGAAGTCAGGCATGCTGACGCGTTCGGGATTGAGAAAACGCTCGAACAGCAACTTGTACTGAAGCGGGTCAAGATCGGTAATTTTGAGCGCGTAAGCCACCAGCGAGCCTGCACCCGAACCCCGCCCTGGCCCCACTGGGCAGCCGTTCTCCTTGGCCCACTTGATGAAGTCGCCCACGATAAGAAAGTAGCCCGGGAAGCCCATCTTCAAGATGGTGCCAATCTCAAACTCCAGCCGCTCCTGATAGGCTGGCATCTGGGCAGCGCGCTCGGCGGGATCAGGATAAAGGTGCGCCATGCGCTCCTTCAAACCTTCTTCAGATGCGAAGCGGAAGTATTCGCCGATGGGCATGCCGTTGGGCGTTGGGAAATCCGGCAGTTGCGGCTTGCCCAAAGTTAACGTCAGGTTGCACCGGCGCGCAATTTCCAGGGTGTTGGCCAGCGCCGAGGGCACATCAGCAAACAAGGCCTGCATCTCTGCTTGCGATTTGAAGTACTGATCTTGTGTGAATTTCCTGACCCGGCGCGGGTTTCCCAGAATCTCACCTTCTGCAATACACACGCGCGCCTCATGCGACTCGAAGTCATCGGGGTGTTGGAACTGAATGGGGTGCGTCGCCACAACCGGCAGTTGAAGCCGCGCCGCCAGTTGGACTGCCGCAGCGACATGATTCTCATCGTCAGGCCTGTTGGCCCGTTGAAGCTCCAGGTAAAACCGGTGCGGAAAAATCCCCGCCAGCCTGAGGGCCAGTTCACTGGCGCGTCCGGTATCGCCCTTCAGCAAAGCCTGGCCTACAGGGCCCGCTTGCGCACCTGACAACATCAGCAATCCGTCAGAGAGTTCACTCAACCACTCCCAGGCAATCACGGCCTGGGACTTGACCAAACCTTTCGTCCAGGCGCGCGCCAGCAGCTCAGATAAATTCAAGTAGCCCTGGTGGCTTTGCACCAACAGCAGAACACGAGACAGAACACCCTTGTCGGCGTCAGCGCCTTCCAGAAGCAACTCAGCCCCCAGAATGGGTTTGACGCCAGCCGAACGCGATGCCTTGTAGAACTTGATGGCGCCAAACAGATTGTTCAGGTCCGTAATAGCCAGGGCTGGCTGGCTATCGGCAGAGGCAGCCTTGACGATGTCATCGACGCGGTTGGTGCCGTCGACGACAGAAAACTCAGTATGCAAACGAAGGTGAACGAACATTTCAAAAATCAGGGCGTCAAATTGAGGGCTGGACTGCGGGGATACCTGTAAAGCATTCATGCGCGTGTTGCAAAAACACACACACGCCCGGGTTTTTGCGGGGTTGGGTGTGTATTACTTCTCACGGACTCCAATCGACATCTCACCATGCCGGTTCAGAAAAATATACTCCGACCCACTGAAGCGCAAAAGCAAAAACGTTTGCATTTCAGGGGACGTAGTGACGGCCGACGACCCATGTGTCCCGCCGTATCGAAGTCAATCGCAGAAGCCTGAAAGTAGCACAAAAATCATGACCTTCTTAAAACTCGGCGCCTACAACCTTCCTCCAGCCGAGGTCGCATTGGTCAAGACGCTTTTTCGTTTGTTTTCCCACGGCAACACCTTTCAGTGGAAGTTCGTGACCGCCCCACCCTACGATGCGTTGCTGGTTGACGGCACATCGCCGGATGCCGATAACCGGGACGTCAGCCGGATGGCCAAAGCGGTTCTTTTCCTGAAACGCATGAACTCAGGCGCCGGTCCGAACACACTTGAACGCCCCATCCGTGCGGACCAATTGCAGAACTGGCTTACGGCCACGGAAAAGAAACTGCGAGACACCCGTGCCTTCAGCCCTGCAGCTTCGACGGAGGCAGCAGCAGGGGCCATTTCCAGCCAAGCCCGCTTCAAGCTGCGCAGGTGGCCGCCTGCCATCTTGCTTCGCGGTGATGCCACGCGTATCCGGATGGCAACGATACTGTCGCGACGTGCACTTAACCTTGGCGACCTTTCCATCGTGTGCCAGCAGCCGGTCAGCGTGTGCGAGACCTTCGTGCAAGTGCTGCGCGCCGCCCATCTCGTTGACATGGTGGAGCAGCCAGTGACAGAGGCGCCCCGAGCCTCTGATGCTCAGAAGCCTGCTTCGCGGCCCACGTTCTCAAGTTCAGTCATATCGAGCATTCGCCGTCGGCTGGGGCTCTAGCAAGACCTGATTCAGAGCATCAGGCTACATCAAAGCACGTCCACATGAATGGCGCCAAGCCCATGAGGTGCGAACGATCTTTGAGCTCCCCCTCCTCTCTTCCGAGATCGCCCCCGGATAGTTTTCGAACATCTCCAAGAGGCCTTAGTGCGCGAATACAAGATTCTTTTCACCGGCTCCATGGGTGCCGGCAAGACAACCGCGATAGGAACCGTTAGCGACGAACCACCGATCGTGACGGACGTCTTCAACAATGACCTGTCGAACTCCAAGACACATACGACAGTCGGTCTGGATTTCGGACAATTCACGCTCGACAATGGGGACCGTGTCCGGATGTTCGGCACTCCGGGACAAGAGCGTTTCGATTTCCTCTGGAAGATCCTCGCGAAGAACGCCATAGGCATGATCATCCTCGCGGACAATTCGCGCCCGGACCCGCTCGCGGATCTGCGCCTGTATCTGGACGCCTTCGCTGACGACCTGGACATCATGCCGTGCACCATCGGTATCGGCAGGCTGGACGAGCATCCATCCCCATCCACGGACGACTACATTGACGAGTTGGCTCGGCATAACCGGATTCTTCCTGTACTTGAAGTCGATGTTCGCAATCGGCTGGACGTGCTCATGCTGATCGATACTTTGCTGGCTCAGCTTGAAGCCGGTATGCTTGGAGAGTGAAATGTCCATGAATATGAATCTAGCACCCGAAGTGATGGAAGTTGCCCGCCGTGAGGCTGAGCTTTTTCTCAATGAGGTGGATGGCGTCACTGCAGTAGTCGTCGCCAGCATTGATGGTTTCGACATTGCCTCTGCCATGAAGGAGGGTGACGCCGCGCGGGTCGCAGCCATGGCCAGCTCCATCTCGGCCATCGGTTCGGTCGTTTCTCAGGAGGCCAATCTTGGTCGCAGCAAAAGCGTCACCATCAATACAGAATCTGGTTTTGCCATGGTCCATGGGGTGTATAGACACGATTCAGAGTTGATTGTGAACGTGATCGCCAATGGCGACGCTATCCTGGCCCAGGTGGCCTACCGGGCAGCGCAATTTGCCAGGACGCTTGCTGATACATGAGCGGGCAAATCCTGCGCGAAGCCCTGGAAGCGATGGTTGAGATGCCAGGCGTAGAAGGCTGCGCGCTGGTGGAAATAGAAGCCGGTATGGTCTGGCACCATGCGGGGCACATCGAAGGAATTCAGACCTTTGCAGAAGCCGCCAGCGACTACTGGCGGCTCTACCAGCGTTTGTCGCGCCAGTTTCAAGACCTGGGAGACTTGCGTGCGTCGGTGATGATGCACGCCTACGGACGCATTACCCTGCTGCCTTGTGGGGAGGGTGTTCTGCTGGTGACGCTTACGCGCGACAAGTCAGGTACCGACTGGACCCAAGTGCAGCTCAAAGCGAAGGATTTAGCTGCAATCGTGGACTCATTATGATACTTTTCGTGTTACAACCTGAATCAAAAGTGTTTTCTGCGTGGCACTTCTCCCTCAATTCACGCAAATTTGATCTCAAAGGAGACGAGGAAAAATGGCAACGATCAAACAAACGCTCGAAGACCTGATGACCGTGGATGGCGCTTTGTGCGCTGCTGTCGTTGACTCGTCCAGTGGCATGATGCTGGGGTCAATTGGTTCCGGGGTTGATCTGGAAGTGGCCGCGGCAGGCAACACTGAAGTGATCCGCTCAAAAATGAAGACCATGCGCGCGCTCGGTCTAAACGATGTGATCGAAGACATCCTGATCACCCTCGGCAAGCACTATCACATCCTCCGTCCTTCAGCCCGCAAGGAAGGTGTGTTTATCTACTTCGTGCTGGACAAGCAACGCTCCAATCTGGCCATGGCTCGCCGGAAGGTATCGGACGTCGATAAAGAAATGGCATTCTGAGCCAGACTCAGAAACAGGAAACCGCGCTCACGCGCGGTTTTTTTGTGCCCTGGCCATCTTCAGTGCTGCTCATTCAGAAAATGAGCCTCAAGATCGCCTTATCGCGTGTACCGTCAGCGATCAGCGCTTGCGCCCATCCAGGCTGAATGCACCTGCACCGAAGGCGGCCAGAATCAGCAGGCCGCCGGTAATGGCGATGTTCTTATTGAACATGAGCTTTTGCATCATCTGCTGAGCTTCCGGCACAGCCCAGAAATTGTGAAAGAAAATCGCAGATGCCAGCGTAAACAGGGCCAACGCCAATGCCGCCCAGCGCGTCTTGAATCCCAGCAAAACCATCAGACCAGCACCCAGCTCCACCACGATGGCCAGCGCCGCCCCAGCTTCAGGCATGGGCAGACCTTTTGACGCAATATAGCCTGCAGTACCAGCAAAACCAGCACCGAGCTTGCCCCAGCCAGCCGGAATAAACAACCATGCGATCAGGATGCGTCCGATCAAGGCCAGGGGATTTTGCAGTGCGTTCATGAGAGCTTCCTTTGGAAGTAGTTGAGAAAAAAATAAACTGGAAAAGCATTGACGAGGCGAAATCAGGGCTTGCAGCGTTGGCTGCTGCAAGCTCTGGTCATTCATGCCAAATCAAACAACAAGACTTCGGCATCATGGCCTGATCCGAGCGCGATTTGCGATTCGCCCTCAATCATGGCGGCATCACCTGCCGCCAATGGCGTGCCGTTGACATTCAAGGTGCCGCGAACAAGGTGCACGTAGGCCTTCCTGGCTGGATCCATGTCGAACGTGGCACTTTCAGCACCGTCGAACAACCCGGCGTACATGGCTGCATCGGCATGGATCGTCACAGCACCCTCCACAGGTCGCTCGGCGGCGACCTGCTTGAGTTGGCCCCGTGTGCTGCCTTTCGGCAGCGTGATCTGCTCGTAGCTGGGCGGCACACCCTTTACGTTAGGCTCAATCCATATCTGCAGAAAATGGGTTGTCTGCCCTTCGGCATGGTTGAACTCGCTGTGCGTGACCCCTGTGCCTGCGCTCATTCTTTGCACATCTCCAGGAGGAATGCCTTTGATGTTGCCCATGCTGTCCTTGTGGGCCAGGTTGCCTTCCAACACATAACTGATGATCTCCATATCTTTATGGCCGTGTGTACCAAAGCCCCGGCCTGGAGCCACACGGTCTTCGTTGATCACACGCAGATTGCCCCAGCCCATGTGCTCAGGGTCATAGTAGCCTGCGAAAGAAAAGCTATGAAACGACTTCAGCCAGCCGTGGTCAGCGTAACCCCGATCCAGCGATTTGCGAACAGTAAGCACTTTGGACTCCTTTGTGAAGGGGGGAAACGGAAACTGAGCGCCTTCGCCATTTCCGCAATCCCGTTGGAATAGGACTAACTTTATGGATTTCAGGGTCGCTTGAAACCGCATGACATTGATGGCATCATTCAAAATATTTGAATTAAATTTGAGCGGACATGCAAAACCCCAGTGATGTCCTTACACCGGATGCGTTCCGTATCTTGCAAGCCATTGCCCAGGCAGGCAGTTTTGCAGGCGCCGCCCGGGCGCTCGGTGTGGTACCGAGTGCCCTTACCTATCGAGTGCGCCAGATCGAAGACGCCCTGGATGTGTTGTTGTTTGACAGATCCTCCCGTCAAGCTATTCCTACGGCGGCGGGAACTGAGCTGCTCCGCCAAGGCGAACGGCTGCGTGGTGAAGTGGACGCGGTGGTCAATCGTGTCAAGCGAGTGGCGACAGGCTGGGAGCCGCAACTGACCATCGCAGTGGATGGTTTGATAGCCCATCCAGCCCTCATGGAGTTGGTGTGCGATTTCCTCGATTTGAACCCGCCCACACGCCTTCGCATTCGAGATGAAATTCTGAGCGGCACGGTGGACGCGCTCTCATCTGGCCGGGCCGACCTGGCACTGGGAGCGATCCTCGGACCATCCAACGCCGCAGATTTGAAAGCCAGGCCCCTGGGGATCGTGCGCTTTGTGTACGCGGTGGCACCGCACCATCCCCTGGCGGCGCTGCCTGAACCTCTTAGCGATGCAGAGCTTCAAAAACACCGCGCGATCGTGGTCTCTGATTCGACGCAAAGTGCAACCACACAGTCATTTGGCTTGCTCGAAGGACAAGACAGCTTTGTCGTGGGCAGCATCGCCGCCAAGCTCGATGCTCAATTGAGGGGCCTGGGAGCAGGCTTCCTCGCTGAACCCATGGCTCGGCCCTACCTTCAAACGGGGCGGTTGATCGCCCGTCAGGTCGAGCGAAGCACGCGCGAGATAAGCCTCTCCTACGCCTGGAGAGCCAGCGGATCGCCCGGAAAGGCCTTGGCCTGGTGGTTGGAGCAACTCGAAAGGCCAATTACGAGACACGCATTGCTGGAACAGCACCGCGGCGTGTAGAGTGTTGTCTATTACATAAAACGAAAGAGACTGCGTGACCACTCGCTCCCCATCCGAACCGCGCCGTATCGCCATCGTTGGCGCTGGCATCGCCGGCCTGGCCTGCGCACGTACGCTGGCCCAAGCCGGACAGCAGGTTACTGTCTTCGAAGCCTCGGACGCCCCCGGTGGCCGGGTAACCACCTATGAATCTCCTTTTGGAGGATTTGACGCCGGAGCACAATATTTCACCGTTCGCGATGATCGCTTTGCCAAGGCGCTTGAAGTCACGATCCCGGGTCTCGCCCGTCGCTGGAGCGCCAATGCCGTGCGTGTTCTGGATGCAGGAGGCCGCGTAGTCGAAGCGTCTCCACCCGGCCGTGACGCACATTGGGTCACCACGCCCACCATGACAGAGCTGCCCAGACGCTGGGCACTTCCCCTTCAGAATACAGGGCAGTTGCATCTCAATACCCGTGTCACGCAATTGCAGCGCGACGTGCTTGATTCCGCAGCCTGGCAGTTGCACACGGAAAGTTCGGACGGCGGTCAGCGGGTGTTTGGTGGATTCGACACTGTCTTGTTCGCTTCGCCCCCTTCCAACTCTCGGGCGCTGCTGTCTCGCGTGAAACAAGCGGGGCATTTGGTCAAAGGCCTGGAAGCGGTTGAAGTGGCTCCCTGCTGGACGCTGATGATCGCTTTTCCAAACGCGGCGCAACCAGGCCTGCAAACCCTCGGGCCTCAATGGAATGCCGCGCGCAGCACCCATCATCGAGTGGCCTGGCTTGCGCGTGAATCGTCCAAACCGGGGCGTGAGCCCATTGAACGCTGGACTGTTCAAGCCAGTCCGGCCTGGTCGCGCGAACATGAGAACGACGACGAACCACGTGCCACAGCCAAGCTCCTGAAAGCCTTCGCCGAAGTCACGGGTATTCGAGCCGCCCCCGCATGGTCCAAGGCGCTACTTTGGCACGAGGCCAAGACGACCCAGCCCCTCGGCCAAAGCTTCATGTGGGACCCGGCGCTTGGCTTGGGGCTGGCCGGAGACTGGTGCCTGGGCGCGCGGATGGAAGATGCATTCGTGTCCGGGCTGGAACTGGCACTTCAGACGCTGAAACCCTAGGGTAACTGCGTTGTCATTTTTTGCGCCTGTCTTTTGACGTGACGGCGGGTTACGTGGGCTTTGCGGGCGCAGCAGCGTTTTACCTTTTTAATTAGCGGTATCACCCATGTATGTTGGCCGCTTTGCCCCGTCCCCCACCGGGCCGCTCCATGCGGGTTCACTCGTCGCTGCGCTGGCGAGCTGGCTTGATGCGCGGACTCACGGCGGGCGCTGGCTGGTGCGCATCGAAGACACCGATACACCTCGCTGCCTACCTGGCGCGGCTGAACTCATCTTGGGCCAACTCGCCGCGTGTGGTTTGCAGCCTGATGAACCTCCCGTTTTCCAGTCAACACGCGGAACCTTGTATCAACAAGCGCTGGACCAGCTCAGCGCACGGCACCTGGCCTATCCCTGCACATGTTCACGCAGGGAAATCGAGCAAGTACAGGCAGCACGCGGGGTGGTGCGCACACGCGGCAGCGAACTGCCGTATCCCGGCACCTGCCGCCCTCCTCTCCATCACGCAGAGGTTCCCCGCGGCCGAACGACAAAGGCTTGGAGATTGCATAGCGGGCTGGCCTCATATGCGCTGGAAGAAGATCACGTTGTCCGCTGGCACGACAGACGTCTGGGTGACCTACAGCAGAACGTGGAGGCGGCCGTGGGAGATTTCATTCTCCAGCGCGCGGATGGCCTATGGGCCTATCAGCTCGCGGTGGTGGTCGATGACGCAGACCAGAACATTACTCATGTCGTGCGCGGGGAGGATCTCACGGACAACACGCCGCGTCAGATTCTTCTGCAACAAGCGCTTGCCCTGAAGACGCCGTCCTATCTGCATACGCCGCTCGTCGTCGCCAGCGACGGCGAGAAGCTCAGCAAACAAAATGGAGCCCAAGCACTCGATCTGCGTGACCCTTTGCATGCTCTCCTGAAAGCGGCGGAGCATTTGGCGCTGAATCCTCCCTCGTCCAAAGCCAATCTAACTGACGCACTTTCGCAGTGGGTCCGCGAGTGGGCCCGCAAATACCCCTGAACACATGCCCATAGAACGAGAAAATTCAGGGAGAGACTGTTTGACTTCACTGAATTTTTTTCTTTCACCGGCCTCGGGAGCCACCGAAATTTCCAAAAGAGGTTTTCAAATGTTCCAGCTCAGCGTACCTTGGTGGGAGTTCATCGTTCGCGGGATCGTCGTGTACGTATTCCTGATCTTTTTTCTGCGCATCACGGGACGGCGCCAGATCGGTCAGTACGACCCGTTTGACCTGATCCTCTTGCTGATCCTCTCCAATGCCGTGCAAAACTCCATGAACGCTGGAGACAATTCGCTCATGGGTGGATTGATCTCTGCGTTGACATTGATAAGTTGCCACCTGCTGCTAGCGAAGTTGAGCTGGCGTTTCCCACGCATTGGGCACTGGATAGACGGCAAACCCAAGGTACTGATACACGCTGGCCAATTGAATACGGAAACCATGCGCAACGAACGGCTTACGCCTGACGACGTCCAGGCCGCACTCCGAGCTGCAGGGTGCCTGCATAGCTACGAAGTTCAGCAAGCCACTATCGAGACCAGCGGGCAGATCACAGTGGTGCTCCGCAACCGAGGTTCGGCTGTTCCGGACCCTACAGCAAAGTGACGAAAGGCACGATCAGTTCGAAGCACCAATTCAGGCACCCTGTCGGCACCATGGCACTCACCTGGATCAACGGCGCCAGAACTGCGGTGTGAAGAGCACCAGCACTGACAGCAGCTCCAGCCGTCCGAGCAACATGGCCAGGCTACAGATCCAGATCTGGGTTTCGTTCAAGGAACCGAAGTTTCCAGCTGGACCCACCTTGCCCATGCCCGGGCCGATGTTGTTCAGACAGCCGATGACAGCAGTAAAAGCAGTAACCACATCCAGCCCTGTCGCCAGCATCATCAGCGTTAGCCCGACCATCACTGCTCCATAGATGAGCATGAAAGCCATGACCGCGCCTATCACGTCCTGCGGGACAGCGACACGCCCCAAGGCGACCGGGTGCACCACGCGTGGATGAATGATCCGCAGGAGTTCGCGCTGGGCCACACGCACCAGCACCAGCATCCGGACCATCTTGATACCGCCACCCGTTGAGCCAGCGCATGAAACGAAGCACCCCAGAAATAGAAGCAGTACCGGAACGAACGTGGGCCAAAGCAGATAGTCCGTGGTGGCGTATCCAGTGGTGGTACTCACCGACACGACCTGAAACGCAGCCTGGCGCAGTGCCGTTTCAAATTCCGGATACACCGAGCTGCCCATCAGCATCAGAGTGATCACAGCGGTGGCCAGGAACATGACACTGAAATAGGCGCGCACCTCTGCATCACGCGCTACGGGTGCCAATGAGCGCTGCTGCCAGAGCATGAAGTAGCGAGCAAAACTGATGCCCGATAGCGCCATGAACAGGACCGCCGTCCACTCGAGTTGCGCCGAGTCCCAGAAGCCAAAGCTCTGATCGTGTGACGATAGACCTCCCAGGCCCACTGTGGTGCACATGTGCATGAAAGCGTCAGGCCAGCTCATGCCCCCGGCACGATAGGCCAGAAGACAAGCCACAGAAAGCACAAAGTACACCCCCCAAAGACCGCGCGCCGTTTCCGCGACGCGCGGGGTCAGGCGCTGCTCCTTCATGGGGCCGGGCATTTCAGCTTTGTAGAGCTGCATCCCGCCCAAGCCCAGAAATGGAAGAATGGCTACTGCCAAAAGCATGATGCCCAAGCCACCCACCAATTGCAGGAAGCATCGCCAGATGTTGACAGACGTAGCCAGCAGATCGATCCCAGCCAATGTCGTTGCACCCGTGGCCGAAAGACCACTCATGGCTTCGAAGTAGGCGTCTGTCCACGAGATACCGTCCACCACGAACATCAAAGGCAGCGCGGCATAGGCGGGTAACACCACCCACACAAGAGTCACCAGCAAAAAGCCGTCTCTCGTCGTCAACTCATCCGCTGACTGCCGGTTTCGCACCCATAGCCACGCCCCCGTGGCCAAGGTGAACAAGAAGCACCAGGCCCAAACTTTCCAGTGTCGCCCATCTTCTCCCAGCCAATCCCACGCGGCGGGCACCAGAAAGGCAAATGAGAAGCCCATGATGACCCATGAAAGCACTAGAAACGTGGCAGAAAAACGTTTCATTTTCTTGATTCAACGTAAGGCATGAGTCATTGATCGAGGGCCAGGGCTTTTCGAACTTCGTTGGCGTTTCGGTTTCTGGGAAATGCGCCGCGACGAACGTGGACGCATCCTAGAAAAAAGTGGCACGCACCTGGAAGAGTTTTTCCACCTCACGCACCTTTCTTTTGTGCGGCAGGAAAATGATGACGTGATCATCGGCCTCAATGACCGTCTCGTCACTGGGCATCAGCACGCGCGCGGCTCCATCTTGCCCGCGAACCAGCGCGCCAATGCGAACGCCTGCCGGCAGTTTGACTTCGCCAATGCTGCGCCCCACCAGACGTGACGTCTTGGCGTCGCCATGTGCGATGCCCTCAAGCGCCTCGGCTGTACCACTTCGCAGGCTATGCACTGCCGCGACCGCCCCCCGGCGTACGTGCATCAACAGCTCACCAATGACCGCATGCGACGGGGAAATGGCGATGTCTATCGTGCTGCCTTGCATCATGTCCGCATAGGCACGGCGATTGATGAGAGCCATCACACGGCGCGCTCCCATGCGCTTGGCCAGCATGGCAGACATGATGTTGTCTTCGTCGTCGCTGGTGAGCGCGATGAACAAGTCCATGTCGCCGACATTCTCTTCCTCAAGAAGATCCTCATCAGCGCCATCGCCTTCCAGAACAAGCATGTCTGGCGGCAACTGCCCAGACAGGTATTCAGCTCGCTTGCGGTTGGATTCAATGATTTTGACCTCACACACGCCGCTCAGGCTCCGCGCCAAGCGCAGCCCCACCTTACCGCCCCCCACAATCATCACCCGGCGAACTGGACTGTCCGGATTGCCTATGGCTTGCAACGCCTGACGCACCTGCTCGCGTGCGACAAGCACATATATTTCATCTCCCGGCTGGACGCGCGTCTCGGCCTCCACGGGGACTTCTTCGTCCTGTCTATAGATAGCGACGATGCGCAGTGGAACTTCCGGATTCTCGGCACGGAAATCAGCGATGGAATGGTTGGCCAGGCGGCTGCCTGGGGCTACACGGACTGCGACCAGATGAGCCTGCCCTTGGGAGAACTTCACGACTTGCAAGGCGCCCGGGTACTCAATCAGCAACTGAACATAGCGAGTGACCGTAGCCTCCGGACATATCACCTTGTCGACGGCAAACCCACTCTTGTCCAGCAACTTGTCCCCTTGGGGGAACTCGGGTGAACGCAGGCGCGCAATCGTGGTAGGGATGCCAAAGACATCGTGCGCAATCTTGCATGCCACCAGATTGGTTTCGTCCATAGCAGTGCACGCGATGAACAAATCGCAATCTTCCGCTCCTGCGCCCCGCAGGACTGAGGGCTGTATGCCATTGCCAACCACGCCACGCAGTTCGAGCCGTGCTTCCATGTCGCGCAGGCGATCAGGATCCGTATCGATCACCGTGATGTCGTTGGCTTCCGACACCAGGGTTTCGGCCACACTCTCACCGACACGACCGGCGCCAAGGATGATGATTCTCATGAGTCGCTTTTGTTATTGCCAGATACTAGCGCGGAGAACACCGTCCTTGGATGCTTCCTGCAGACTGTCTGCAAAATCTTTTCAATAAATCACGCCGTCCAGGTAAAACCAGCGGGTCATACCGTCGATCTCCTCTTGCTTGAAGCGGCTCAGCTCATGCAGCCGAGTGGCGCGCCCCTGAAAACGCGAACGGGCCACGAATTCGACTTCAGCATGCCCGGCATCCAGCAAAAGGTGCGAACGCACTTCCAGCCCCAGCCACTTGACCCCCCTATCGAAGTCGATTGAACCCGGCCTGGTCGATGGATGCCAAGTTGCCAGCAGGTAGGAGGCGTCTTCGCGCACGAACCCTGAGTACCTTGATCGCATCAGCGCCTGGGCATCCGGGGCTGGCGAAGAAACATAGTTTGTGATCCAACGACCGCAACATGCGTCGAAGCTCTTGCCTGCAGGGTGGCCCCCACAGGCGCAAATCTCTTCCTGCGTGACTACCCGTTTCGCACCAGTATTTGAAACCACATGAGCGCCCATTAAATGAGAAAGTGAAGTCTATAGCTTTGCACAAACGCATCCGTTCCGGCTGGTCAGATACGTCTGGGCAACAGGCTAGCGAGATGACTCCCAGCTCACCTCATGCGCATCCAGAACTCTGGGAGGAAGAGCCAGTGAGCCAGGCACCACAGCGTCAGGTGTTCGTGCAATGGACTGCACAACCAAACGCCGTTGAATTTCATAGATATCAAGGTACTTGGGCTCGCGCGTTTTCAAATATTGGCTTTTCAAGGCATCCAGGCTTAAAAATGCACCAAAAAAATCGTCCGCTCCCGGCGAAAACATGGGCGATCTTCCAATATCAACGCCTATTGCGGCGTTGATAGACTGCGTCTCAAGCAGTACAGATACTATCCGCTCCAGAAGGAAATCCTTCATGGGGTAGTCAACAATTCCCTGATGAGGCGTGCATGAATTGAGGCGTTGCCCGAGATCACTGCCAGGATCTTCCGATATTTTCAAAAGACGTTCTGTTATATCCAGCCACTGAACCCAGAAATCGTATCTAGCGGCAAAGTAATTTCTAAAAATTATTCTCGTCTGATCTTGAACGAGCGTGGACAAGTCAAGATCCACCTTGATGTCATTCAAAAAATCCTGCGCTATTTCCAATAACCCAGGATGCATGCTGTCACCTTGAAGAAAACTATTGGGGTAGCTTGCGATCTGTTCGAACGAAGACGAGAAGCTGACGACCTCTTGCTCAGCTTTGGCCAAGACTTCCCTGACCTGGCGGCCTGTCAGCCCTGTCTTGAGACTAAACAACGGGCAAAAAAAACCAATGTATTCGTTTTTCGTGAATTTGTTCTCTTTCAGGACACGGTGGATAGAGACACACTCCAATGCGTCCCAATGACCTGTGTTGCCGCTTTCCAGCGGTATGAATTCAGGCTCTATCAGCCGGCGCGTCGCCTCTCCGTAGAAAAACTGGAACAATCGCATTGTAATTTTTGGTCAAATTTTGCAAAAAATACCGATGTGTCAACGTCTTAGGGATGGTTCAATCGAAGAGCTTGGCCGGATTTCTGCCAAACGACGGCAGTAAAAATTCTGAAACGATAAAAGTCCGCTCAACATCTCAATAGTTCCCTCAGGTGGACGGGCCTGAACACCCTACCGCACATCTTCGCAGTACTTTTAAGCTACATCAAATGGAAGTCTAGCTTATAGTAGCACTTCCCATCATTCTCCACGCACTCACACCAAGAACCTGGCACTGTAACGTTAAAAAATGCCGGTGCTGCGCAGAATATGAGGCTTTTTCAGATTTATTACAATGAGGAAACCCTGGCGAGTCTTGACCAAGGATTTATTCCACTAGACAACTCAAAATCAGAACGTCCTGACTTTTACGAATATTGGCCCATCCGACAAGCGTTGTTGAGTCAAAATTTTCTTGATGATGAATATATCGGGTTTTTTTCTCCTCGCCTGAAGGAAAAAACCAACTTGACGTTCGACCAGATGGCTGAAAAAATCAATCATGCTCGGTCAGAAGTCATAAGCTTTTCACCATGCTTTGAAGAAATAGCCTGCTACCCGAATAGCTTTATCCAGGGCGACGCAGTGCATCCGGGCCTGCTTAAGACCGCGCAAAGAATATTCAACCGCCTCGGCATAAAAATTAATCTGGCCACTCTAATCCAGGACCAGACCAGAACAATATACAGCAATTATTTCGTTGCTACCTATAGATTCTGGAAAGAATGGCTTCAGCTATCGGAACAAATTTTTGAAATTTCCGAGAATAAAAATTCCATTCTCGGAAGGTCGTTGAATAGCAAAGTGAAGCACCGAACCAGTTCTAGTTATGCCATGAAAGTATTCATCATGGAACGCCTGGTTTCTATACTTCTGGAATTGAGAAACATCGATGCGGAGATTGGTATAGATTTCAACAAAATTCCAACTACCTGGCCCGAAGGTGACAGACTTTTCTTTACTTTGATGGATCTGGATGCGTTGAAAGGGCATTACATCAAAACGAATCTCTCTGTGTACCAACGCTTCTATGAGGAACGCCGGCGGCAAATACTCCGGCGTCTTGCACTCGAGACCAGATAGGATGCCTGCATGCAGCCTCTTGAGGTGAACCCACTCGAAATTTCCACTCTGGTATTCGGGCGCCCTGTGCTCCCTCAGCGAGATCTTCTCATTGAACTTCTCGATGAGGTGCTGGCGTCTCGTCAGCTAACCAATGGCGGTGTCATGCACAACCGACTGGAAGATGCATTGACTCAAATGGTGGGTGGGCATGTGTGCCTGACCTCGTCTGGAACCATGGCACTCATGTTGGCTCTTCGACTTGGCAATTTGCGGCCAGGCGGCGAGATCATCACGTCACCTCTGAGCTTTGCCGCCTCAGCACAAGCCATCGAGTGGTGCGGCTTCAAACCGGTTTTTGCAGACGTGGAGCGCGATTTCCCAACACTGGACGCCAAGGCCGTAGAGAAGGCCATCACACCCAACACAGTCGCCATTTTGGGCGTCCACTTCATGGGCATTGCGTGCGACACCAGTGCCTTGGAGGAAGTCGCCAACCGACACAAATTGTGGCTGGTCTTTGACGGAGCTCAAACTCCGGATGTGATGCAAGGTGAGCATCATTTGGCCCAGCGAGGCGACGCCACTGTTCTTTCTCTTCACGCCACCAAGCTTTTGAATACCGCGGAGGGGGGCGCAGTAGTCGTCAAAAGTGCCGAGCATAAGGAGCGACTGGTGCGAATGCGCAACTTCGGACTGACTCAGGGGCAGGTTGTAGATATCGGAATCAACGGGAAATTGTCGGAAATTCACGCAGCGCTCGGATTGGCAGCACTCCCAATACTGCCAGAAGAAATGAGGGCTCGTAGAAATCTACGGGAGATCTATTCCAGGAAACTGGCAAGTGCTCCTGGCGTGAGGGTTCTACAACCCCGTCCAGACAGCTCCGAAAGCCACCTCTATTTCGCCCTGGCCATGCCGGCGAAGATGCGTCAAGCCTGCGTCTTAGCCGCAGCGAACGAAGGCATCATATTGAGAGACTCGTTCAACCTGTTGTGCGGACCCGGCACTTTCTTCGAAAACCACACTATATTCAGCATCGAAGAAATGGCAGTTGCGCCTACGATGGCTCCAACCCTGCTGGCGCTGCCTATGCACAGCAAGATAAGCGAAGCTGGCGCCGGGACCATGACAACCATTATTGAAACCTGCTCCGTGAAGCACTTGAAAGGCCAGGGATGAAAGGCACCGATGAGCTGGATGAGTTGGTAGTCTATGGTGCCAGAGGTACCGCTGAGTTGCTTATCGCCGATCTTCAAGAGGCACGCAAAGGAAGGGTTCGTTTGCGTGCGCTGGTTGACGATGTCAACAACGGCTTCCAGCATCCGAGACTGGGAGTACCCGTTATTTCGTCGCTCCGAAGGCGCGAAGACTTTCCGAATGTACCGGTACTCGTTTCGATGTCTGACGTGGCTGTTCGTACTCGGATTGCAATGCAACTCTCCGATGAGGACGCCACTCTGGCTACGGTGAGCCCGGTCGGACCGGGAGCACTCGCCTCTCACCCGCAGATTGGAGTGGGAAGTTTCTTCTTCTCCGGCACGCGAATCGGCCCCAACATCCGTACGGGGGTAGGCGTTCAAGTGTTGGGCACCTTGGTCGCCCACGACGTGACTATCGGAGATTTTTCAAACATTGGCGCGGACGCTTCCGTGTACGGGCACGTTGAAATTGCAGACCACGTCAATATTGCGCCTAGTGCGATCGTTGGCAACGGCAGTCCCGGTAAGCCTTTAAAAATAGGCTCAGGGGCCATTCTGGGAGTGGGGGCTGTAGTGACCCGGGACGTCCCCGCCGGCGCCCGCATGGTCGGTAACCCTGCCATGACCACGCAGGAATGGAAACAACTGCGCAAGCTACTCAGCGAGTCGTCGAATTAACCAGTTGGACCAATGTGTCGCAGTAGGCTGAGAAGGACCCGGATTCACGGACAAATTTTCGCCTTTCTCTCTGCCTGAGAGAAGAATCTTCACGCACCAGGCGCAGCGCCTCCTCTACAAAGCGGTCCTGATCATCTGGTGGCACAAATCGGCCAAGCGCATCAGCAGCGCCCCTTAGCCCAATTTTCGCCGCGTACCCGACAAACCCAGTGCCCACCCCGCCAGCGTGTATGGCAGTTGTGGGCCCCGCGTCCTCACGAGAGGTAAGCAGGTAGGCCGCAGCTTCACGGTACCAGGCTGCTGAATTCTTCACGAAGCCCGGCAGCAGGAGGGGCAACCCGTCTGACTGAGCCTTTTCAGCCAAACCTTGTGCCCAGACGTCCAGGTTTCCGAGCCACACAAAGGTTGAACTCTGAAGCCGACCGTGTATGGCACGACACGCCTCAAGGAAAAGATCGAACCCTTTTCGGTAGTCTCCGTGTCCAGCGCCAATAAACAGGGTTTTGTCCTTGAATTGGCGGTGCACCTCAGAAAACTCACTGAAACGCAGCTTCTGCTGAATGACCCCAGGGTGAACTACCGGTAGCTCTCCGAGTTCCGCGTGAAGATCGGTCTTCATCATTTGAAAAGACGCCACCAAATGAACGCCGTGCAACTGCGCTGCCTGCAATGCTGACACAAGGTTCTGTTGGGCCAGATAGCCCCGCATCTCGTGAATGAGCAAAACAGTATGGTGTCCGGTGCGTGCCGAAAGCTCACCAACTTTAGCGGCCGCGGCAGTGTTGACCAGCACTGGGATCTGCCTGTGAATTCCGCAAAACAACCCTTCGCCGTGCCAACCTTCAGCCAATAGAAAAACAGGTCCCAGCGCCTCAAAAGCCTCCTGCAACGGACCTCCGTTGGTAAGAACGAAACATGGCGAATAGCCACGTGCAGAAAAATCTCTTGCAATGTCCAGGAGAAGCAAGGGAACGCCAGCCTCCTGCGCATCATGAACGGCGAGCACGATTGGTTTTTTCAGCGTCCAGGTGGCGTCCCATGCGGCCTGTCTTGATTCTTCACGGGTACGGTTGAACGGAACCGGAAGCCGATGAATTGCCCGTCCCCGCGTCACGTAGTGCTTGAATGCATTCTTCTGGCCCAGCGGGAGATAACAGCGGGCATAAAAATTCGAATTGAACAGCCTGGAAGGACTCCGACCCTCCCCATCCCCATACATGACATAGTGCAAACTTGGTTGCACTTTCGCTGTGGAGAGGTCTGGGTAGGTCTCAATGTAATCGTTGGGATCGATTAAAGGGTGCGGCTTCCTGTAGCTTCCTGCCTGCTCGTGTGCAATGAAATTTTCAAGAGCAGTGCGCTCACCATTCGCATTCCAATCCGGGTATTCGTTTTTGTAGAAGTTGGTATTGAAGTACGGTGAAGGATCCAGCTCCTGCGCATCTCCTGTAGCTACAAAATGTGCGAAGGGATCTGAGGGAGATTCGCTGATCTGCCGCAGGTAATAATCGTCATCAAAGAACTGATCTATCAAGTTGTTCAAGTCTTGATTCCCCCAGGTCTGGGAACTTCGCCATAGTCCGGATAGCCGTCTCTACAGCGCCCGCGAAATGATGATCTTCTGCACGTCACTCGTGCCTTCATAGATCTGGCACACACGCACGTCGCGGTAGATGCGCTCGACGGGGAAGTCGGCCACATAGCCGTAGCCGCCCAAGGTCTGAATGGCTGCAGAACATATCTGTTCGGCCACCTCACTGGCAAACAGCTTGGCCATCGCAGCTTCCTTCAAGCAAGGTCGTCCAGCGTCGCGCAGCGCTGCTGCATGCCAGATGAGCTGGCGGGCCGCTTCCAACCTGGTCGAACACTCAGCCAGTCGAAAACTCACGGCTTGATGGTTGAAGATGGCCGTGCCGAATGCTTCACGCTCCTTGGCATACTGAATGGCCACTTCCAATGCGGACCGCGCCATGCCTATGCTTTGTGCCGCAATGCCTATTCGTCCACCTTCCAGAGAACTCAAAGCAATCTTATAGCCCTCGCCTTCTTCCCCAATGCGGTTTTCAACCGGGACACGACAATTTTCAAGATTGATCTGCGCAGTGTCACTGGAGTGCTGGCCCAGCTTGTCTTCAAGACGTGCCACCACCCAACCGGCATTGCCCAGGTTGTGGGTGGGGACGATGAAAGCGCTGAGGCCGCGTTTGCCTGCCGCTTTGTCCGTCACGGCGATCACCACGGCCACATGGCCATTTTTTCCGCTGGTGATGAACTGCTTGGCGCCGTTCAAGATGTATTCATCTCCCTTTTTTATGGCCGTAGCGCGCAGCGCGGATGCGTCGCTGCCCACATGCGGCTCCGTGAGTGCAAAAGCGCCAAGCATCTCACCACGAGCGGCCGGGGTCAGCCACTTCTGTTTTTGCGCCTCGCTCCCATACTTCATTAGGATGGCGTTAAAGGGACAGTTGGTCACGCTGATGGGCGTGCTGGTGCCGCCGTCGCCGGCTGCGACTTCCTCCAGGACCAGCGCGAGCGAGAGATAATCCAGCCCCGCACCACCGTACGCCTCGGGGACACAAATCCCGTAAGCGCCTAGTTGGGCCAACCCCTGGTGGGCCTCAACGGGAAAATGATGGTCTTTGTCCCAGCGCGCGGCGTGAGGCCATAGCTGCTCCTGTGCGAATGCACGCACAGCATCGCGGATCATTTCCTGGTCTTCGGTCAATAGCATCGTTGTCTCTCGTCATGTTGCGGACTGGTCTGGTCCATGAAGTTCCACACATCTGGATGGGCCCCCGAGCCAGCGCTATTTTCTCGCCATGAAGCGGGCTCTGACGTCGGAGGTGTAAGTTCGGCCAACTCGGGCCACGGCGCCATCGGCAAGCACCACGGTCAGTGACGAGAACGAGCTCACACCAAGACGAACTACTGCGCCAGCTCGCACCATCGTACTGCGGTGAATGCGAACAAAGTCTTGCGCAGGCAGCTGGCTTTTCAGTTCAGATAAGGTGGCATTGTGCAGGTATTCGCGCCCTTCGGCGTAGATTCGTGCATAGTCGCCCTCAGCCTGAATGCGCGTGATGCTGGAGGCCGCAAGCCGCACGTACTCACCCCTTGTTTTTACCCAGATTTCCATCGGCGCGGACTGGGGCTGCGATGAGCGTCGCAAGGTAGCGATTACTTCTTCCAGTTCCGCAATACGTCCGGCGTTGCTTTGTAGTTCAGTCGCACGGCGGGCCCGATCCAAAGCAAGATGAAACCGTCCCGGCTCGATAGGCTTGGTGATGTAGTCGGTGGCGCTAGCGTCGAAAGCGCGACAAGCCTGATCGTCAAAAGCGGTGACGAACACCACTGCGGGTGGCTCCGACCTGCCTGAAATCCGCGCCAGCAGATCGAAGCCCGTGCCACCGGGCATTTGGATGTCGAGTAGGAGAATCTGAGCATCAAGCCGATCCAATTGCGCGATCGCCTGGGGCACATTGGCGGCCTCCGCAATAGCGCCCACCCAGGGTAACTGGCGAAGCAGCCGCAGGACGCGCCGCCGCGCCAATGGCTCGTCGTCCACGACCAAGACATCGAGCAGTCTCACGCCGTTCTCCAAGGAAGTTCGATTTCCACCCGGAAACGCGTGCCGTCCGCCGCATCGATTCGAAAAGCACCTGCATCGCCAAAACGCACCCGAATACGCTCAGCCACGTTCCGCAGTCCAATGCCAAGCCCTTCGGGTGAGGTGAAGCGAGCGGCGTTCGGATAACGTGTGTTCTCTACCGCCATGCACAAACTCTCGTTACGACGCCGTGCCCATATTCGAATCTGTGTATGTTCGAGCGATTGCCCAACACCGTGCTTGATAGCATTTTCGATCAAGGGTTGCAGCAGCAGGCTGGGCACCATGGCGTGGTGCATTTGTTCCGGCACGTCCACGACGAAATCCATTCGATCCGCGTATCGTTCTCGCTCGATGGCGAGGTAGTCCTGCTGCAATCGCAACTCCTCGGCCAGGGCGACATCAAGCATAGGGTCCAGTGCCAGAGAGGTTCTCAGAAAATTCGAGAGCGACTGCACCATGCGCTCAGCGCGCGTGGCGGCGCCCTCCTCGATCAGGCCCGCGATGGAGTTAAGCGTATTGAAAAGAAAGTGTGGGTTGACCTGGTAGCGAAGCGCTTGCATCTGCGCAGTCAAGGCCTCCTCTCGAACGGCAGCCAACCTGCGCTCGCGGTCACGTACCTCGAAGTTGTAGAGCAAGGCCATGAACAGGCAACTCCAGCCGAACATCATTGATGCCCCCTCTATCAGCATGTAGGCGGCGTAGAGTTTGTCGAACTTGACAGGCTCGGGGTACTCGCAAATAGCGTAGTTGAGGAAATCGATTCCAGTGAAGATGGGCGCGGCGATCGCTGTCATCCCAAAGCAGAGCAAAGCCTTCTGAGTGAATGAGTACCTGCGCAAGCGGAATAAAACCAACGACATGGCATAAGTCATCAACGCGCTCAGACTGAAAAGCACCACCTTGAGCGGGGCTGAATCGATGGGATCAATATTGATGAAGTAGCCGAGGATGCTGTCGGCCACGAACATGCAGGCCCAGTAAAGCAAGCTGAGTCGCAGCGTGGCTCGTCGCAAGGCCTTGCCAAAGCTGCCGATCCCGTCATTTGCTTCTTCCATGGTTTTCCCTTCGCGAGCCACAGCAGTGATAGTGAATTTCCAATAGTAGAAGCACCCTCTTGCGTTCACCGGCTTTTTTCAGCCGTCCGTCGAATTCAAGAGCGCTTCGTCGGCATAGTTTTGTCGTTGACAAGGCAGCAGGCTGCGCAGCTGGCAAAGCTTTCTATGCTTGCTGGCATCCCGACATTTTTAACTGGAAAGTTCCTATGCGTCTTGCGATTTTCCCACCACGCATGCAACGCGCGCGGCCTGACTCAGTGTGCTCTGACACCTCATGCGCAAGGCTGCGTGACCTATTTTCCCGCTGGTGATGAACTTCCTGGCCTCACCCAGGGCCACTCAAACTCCGCCCGCCAGCGCATGACGCGCCCCCGCAAAAGCCCTCGATCTACCCCCCGCAATATTTCCTTGGAGATTTTTATGCACCTTGACCTACGCCTTCTTTCCCTGCACTTGGCGTCTCTGGTCGCTGGCAAACCCCCCACCCGGCAATCAGCGAAGTTTTTTCTGGCCACCACCGCCATAGCTTGCCTGACGGCCTGCGGCGGTGGTGGCAGCGACGGCGGCGATGACGGTGGCCCTGGAAGCAACCCTGGCACCCCCCCTCAGCCAGGAACCAGCTCAGCCGCATGTTTCAATGAATCTAACTATCGCGAAGGCACGGTATCTGTAGTTGAGCTGGACGCCATCGATCCAGGCGGTCGGGTCTTCAAAACCCGAGTCACCACGACCACCGGCCCGCGCGAGTCATTTGCCAACGCCAGGCCCATCCGATTCCTTCAATCGAGCTTCATCTACGCTACGGGCACGATAGGTGAAGAGAGACACTATATGGATCTGGTAGACGGAAGGGAGATCCGCTACGGCTCCCGCAATGGCAACGAAAACACGGATCCCAGGTATGGCCGCAAGACCAATGAGCCTCCCATCGTGCGGCCTGTGGCCATGAACCCTGGTGAAACGACGGAGTCGACAACCGTTGTGAAAACGGTTCAGGGTGTGAACGATGAGATCCGCCATGAAGAAACGGTGACTTCAAAAATCACTTATGTGGGACGTGAGGCCATCAGTACCCCGATGGGAACTATCAACGCGTGCAAGTTCTCAGGCTCCAGCCGAGTGGTTTATCCGGATGGCTCAGGTTTGACTCAACTCAGCGAGCAATGGATTGCGGCCGATGGGCCTTACCGCGGGCAGGAGCTCAAGCTTGTGTTACAGGACAGCCAGCAGCCCGGAAGTGCCCAGATTTTTGCAACGAAGATCACTTACACGCCGAAGTAAGCTCGCGCTCCCAGCGCTCTGCTTACCAGCCTGCGAGGGCGGTACCGTCGTAGCGCATGAATGATCCGCTATCTGCACGCGTGGCATTGGCCAGCACCTTGCGCAAGCCGGCAGCACTGGCTTGCACGGTGACGGGTGCAGACTCACCGCCCATCGCCGTCTGCACCCACCCCGGGTGAAAAGAGACGAACGTGGCGTGGGGATAGCTATGGCGTGCTGAGGCCATGGCCATATTGAGAGCAGACTTGCTGACACGGTACAGCCACGCGCCCGAACTACCCACGCTACCAATATGGCCCATCTCGCTGCTGATGAAGCCAAAACGTCCACCACCAGGGGCTTTACTGGACTCGACCATGGGAGCCACCTGCGGGATGATCTGCATGGGGCCCAACACGTTGGCATGCATGACGCGATCGAACTCCTGCTGAGTGGGCGGAGACAGTGCGTTGGCTCGGCTGCATATGACGCCGGCCACCTGCCAGGCTATGTCCAGCCTTTCACCGTCAAGTTGCCAGGAAAGACCACTCACACTGGCGGGATTGGTCACATCCAGCTTGAGCGCCTCGCATCCGATATCTCGCAGCTTGGCGAGGCCCGCTTCGTCTCGCGCAGTGGCGATGACACGTGCGCCCTCCTCAACATACTGTTCGGCCAGCTCGTAGCCAATGCCTCTGGAGGCTCCGATGATCAGGACTGTGGACACGATGGAATCCCTTCTACACGCTGTTTTTTGCAAAAAGTCAGGGTCTACTACCAATCCGTTCGCGCTGAGCCTGTCGAAGCCTGTCCTGAGCAGGTCGAGGTGGCGTTGCGCAAGCCTTCGACAAGCTCAGGCCGAACGGTTTTTTCTCTTTCTATGCCACTCACCGTTTGACAGAAACCATAGAACCTCAGCGTGAACGGTGATCGGCTGATTGTCATGAACTACGAAAACGTCAAGAGAACGTGAGTTGGCAAGCGGCCAGTACCTCAGTGCAAGCGAACCAGCTGCCTTCAGAGCATTTCCAAGGCGACAGCCGTGGCTTCTCCCCCACCGATGCACAGCGTGGCCAGGCCTTTTTTCAAGCCCCTGGCCTTCAATGCGTGCATCAAGGTGACCATGATGCGTGCACCACTGGCACCGATAGGGTGGCCCAGCGCACAAGCCCCTCCATTGACGTTGACTTTTTCGTGAGGCACTTTCAGATCATGCATGAGCGCCATGGGCACGACGGCAAAGGCTTCATTGACTTCCCAAAGGTCGACATCACTGACCTGCCAACCTGCCTTCTTGAGCGCTTTCTCGGTCGCGCCGATAGGTGCCGTGGCAAACCACTCAGGCTCCTGGGCGTGGGTAGCGTGGCTGACGATGCGCGCCAACGGAGTACAGCCCAGTTCCCGGGCGGTAGATTCGCGCATCAGGACCATGGCTGCCGCACCATCATTGATGCTGGAGCTGCTGGCGGCTGTGACGGTGCCGTCTTTCTTGAAAGCGGGCTTCAGGCTGGGGATCTTCTCCACATTGATGCGGCCCGGCCCCTCATCGGTGTCCACAACGCGCTCGCCCTTTCTATCTTTCACAGTCACTGGTGCAATTTCTTCCTTGAATGCACCAGACTTGATAGCCTGTTGCGCACGTTGCACGCTGGCCACGGCAAAGGCGTCCTGTTGCTGTCGCGTGAAGTCATATTTGGAGGCGCAATCTTCTCCGAAGGTACCCATGCTGCGCCCAGGCTCGTAGGCGTCTTCCAGACCGTCCAGCATCATGTGATCAAACACTTTATCGTGGCCCATGCGGTAGCCGCCGCGACCCTTCTGCAGCAGATAGGGCGCACCAGTCATGCTTTCCATTCCTCCAGCCACCAGAACGTCGTGTGAACCGGCTGCCAGCATGTCGTGGGCGAACATGGCCGCGCGCATACCTGAGCCGCACATTTTGCTCAGGGTCACCGCACCTGCGCTTTTAGGAAGGCCTCCCTTGAACGCAGCTTGCCTGGCAGGTGCCTGGCCCTGCCCGGCTATCAGGCAGTTGCCGAACAGAACCTCGGTCACCAGTTCCGGTGAAATGCCGGCGCGCTCGACTGCCGCCTTGATGGCGACGCCTCCCAGATCGTTGGCAGACAGATTGGTGAAATCACCTTGAAAGCTCCCCATGGGAGTGCGAACCGCAGATACGATGACGATAGGGTCGGACATATTGATCTCCTTTGATGGTTTATGAATTCGGGGACGAGCCCTGCTGTGAGTGACCCAGCCATTTGGCGGGAATGGAATCTGGTCTCCGTTCGTTCTGAGCGCAGCCTCTCTTAAGCTTGATGAGGGGGAGAAGCTCTGCGCAAGGCTTCGACAAGCTCAGCCCGAACGGGTATTGAAGTACGAACTTTTTCAAAAAATACCCAGTCCGCTGTTCGATCCAGACGCATCCCCCAGTCTCGGCGAGGTAAGAACATCTCTGCTCAAACCGGGCATGAGTGCGCGCATGGATCATTCGGAGGGCTCTCCCGGTGTCATCGGCGCGGACATATCGGGCTGGTCTGCAGGTGTTTCCGCACTCGCTGCTGCAGGGTCCGCCAGCTCCGAGGCGCCCCAGGCCCCTTCGTTGACATCGAAACGTCGGTGTATGCCATAGGGGTAAACATCTATCACCTCACCACGCTGGATACGCTCCTTGCTCCGCTGCCAAAAATCAGCTTCCAGCAAATCGGCATGGTGGCGCATGAAAGCTTCACGCACTTTCGGATGGCCCAGCAGGAACGGACCAAAAGTCTCGGGGAACACATCGCCCTTGGCGACGCTGTACCAGATCTCCCCGCTCATTTCGTCTTCTTCACTGCGCGCTTGCGGCACGCGCCGAAAATTACAGTCGGTGACGTACTCGATTTCGTCATAGTCGTAGAAAACCACCTTGCCGTGACGCGTCACACCGAAGTTTTTCCAGAGCATGTCTCCAGGGAAAATATTCGCAGCGACCAGATCTTTGATCGCGTTGCCATATTCGAGTACGGCATGCTCCAGTTGCGCAGCTGCAGCTGGATCCTTGGTGCTGCTTTCGATGGCTTCCTGCAGATACAGGTTGAGCGGGATCATGCGCCGCTCAATATAGGCGTGCGCAATGATGACTTCCGTCTGGCCATCACCATCACGGTCAGAGATTTCGAGTTGGCTTGGAACGTATTTCTCAATCTCCGTGATCAACGCGTCCTCAAATCTCTCGCGCGGAAAGGCAAGAAGAGAAAACTCCATGGTGTCTGCCATTCGGCCCACCCGGTCATGGTGTTTGACGAGTTTGTACTTGCCCCGCACCTGCTCGCGCGTGGTTTCCTTGGGCGGCGGATAGAAATCCTTGATGATCTTGAAGACGTAAGGGAAGCTTGGCAGATCGAACACGAGCATGACCATGCCCCTAATGCCGGGTGCGATACGGAATTTGTCTGAGCTGTGACGCAAGTGCCAGAGCAGGTCTCGGTAAAAAAGATTCTTGCCTTGCTTGGCCAGGCCCAGAGCGTTGTAAATCTCTGCACGCGGCTTGCGCGGCATGAGGCTGCGCAAGAACTGCACGTAGGCCGATGGAATCTCCATGTCGACCATGAAGTAGGCACGCGAGAAGGAAAATAGCAGCAGGAGGTCTTCCTCTCCAAACAATGCTGCGTCGATAAATACGGTGCCAGGCTGCCGGTGAAGGATGGGGAGCGCGAACGGTATTTCGCGAAAACCGTTGATTACCTTGCCGACCAGGTACGCGCCTTTGTTGCGGTAGAACAGGCTGGAAAGCACCTGGATCTGGAAATTCGGTCTTGGCCGGCTGTCGCCAAGTTCCCTGCGCAATGCGGTGGCTACATAGCGAGCGTCACGCTGTGCGTCCTCAAAAACTACGCGCAGACCCAGGAAGTCAAAAACCGCACGTACCGTATCCTCAAGCCGGTGCTGCTCAGGGTAGAAAGCCTGGTAAGTGGTCTTGGCCTTGGGATCATCAGTCTCCATATACTCCGTGCTGATAGCCGGGCGAACGAATATGAAGTCGTTGTGGAAATAGCTGCGGTGAAGGATCTTGGTGGTCACTGAGTTGAAGAAGGTCTCCGCCAACTCAGGCTGCTTGTGTGACACCAGCATGCCTATGTAGTGCAACTTGACCTGCTGCCAGGTTGCCATGGGCTGCTCGCCAGCTTTGAACTCACGCTCCAGACGGCGTTGGCACTCCCGTACGCGCAGGTCATAGAACTCTATTCGCTCCCGCTGCGCACGCTGCTGACCATGCCAGTCACAGGTTTCAAACCGGTGTTTCGCCCGTGCGGATTCGGTCCGAAACAGGCGATAGTGGCGATTGAAGCCATCGACCATGGCCTGTGCGATGTCGCGGGCCGATGGGGAATCGAGCACTATCGCCGGCATGGCCTCACGCTTTTACCTGTTTCAGAGGTGAAGATCGGTCGAAGTGGCGGTTTCGCCCGGCGCGCGCGGATACCGTTTGATGGCATTGCGAAACACATCCACCACTTCCTCGGAGTTCGACATGGTCACGCCCAGATCCTTGACATGGCCATCCTTCAAACCGTAGCACCAGCCGTGCACCGACACCGCCTGCCCCCTCGCCCAGGCGTCTTGCAGCACGTTGGACTGGGCTACGTTGCCCACCTGCTCGATCACGTTGACTTCGCACAGCGTGTCTTCCTGCTCCTGATTGCAAAGGTGCATCAGGCGGCCACGATGGCGCATCTTCACGTCTTGCACGTGACGCAGCCAGTTGTCGGCCAAGCCTACGCGTTTTTCATGCAGTACTGCCAGCACGCCACCACAGCCATAGTGCCCGACCACCATGATGTGCTCCACCTTGAGCACGTCCACAGCGAACTGAATCACTGAAAGGGCATTCAGGTCCGAGTGCACGACCACATTGGCGACGTTCCGATGAACAAACACCTCCCCAGGAGCCAGGCCAATGACCTGGTTGGCGGGGACGCGGCTGTCGGAGCAACCGATCCATAAATACTTGGGCGATTGCTGGGCAGCCAGCTTCTTGAAAAAGCCGGGGGTCTCTAGTTCGACACGTTCGGCCCATTCACGGTTCTTGTCAATCAGGTGTTGCAGTTTGGAGGCCATATAAGAAAAGGTAACGAATAGAGAAGGTCACATGGTTTCGGCAAACAGCTCACGACCAATGAGCATGCGGCGAACTTCGCTGGTGCCGGCACCGATTTCATAAAGTTTCGCATCGCGCCACAAGCGACCGAGCGGGTACTCATTGATATAGCCATTGCCCCCGAAGAGCTGAATGCCGTCGCTGGCCATACGGGTCGCTTGCTCGGCAGTCCAGAGAATCACCGACGCGCAGTCCTTGCGCACTTGACGCACGTGCTCAGCGCCCAATGCGTCCAGGTTCTTGCCGATGGTATAGAGAAAAGCACGACCGGCCTGCAGCACGGTGTACATGTCGGCTACTTTACCCTGCACCAGCTGGAATTCTCCAATGCTCTGGCCAAATTGCTTGCGATCATGGATGTAGGGCACGACGTTGTCCATGACTGCCTGCATGATGCCCACAGGGCCGCCAGCCAGCACAGCGCGCTCATAGTCCAGTCCACTCATCAGCACCTTGGCGCCCTGATTCAGGCCACCCAGTACGTTTTGTGCGGGAACTTCGACGTTGTCAAACACCATTTCGCCGGTGTGGCTACCGCGCATGCCCAGTTTGTCCAGCTTCTGCGCAGTGGAAAAGCCTTTCATGCCTTTCTCGACGAGGAAGGCCGTGACGCCACGCGCACCCAATTCGGGCTCTGTTTTCGCATAGACCACCATGGTGTCGGCGTCAGGGCCGTTGGTGATCCACATCTTGGTGCCGTTCAACAGGTAGAAGCCCCCCTTGTCTTCCGCTTTGAGTTTCATGCTGAGGACATCGCTGCCCGCGCCTGGCTCGCTCATGGCCAGTGCACCAACGTGCTCACCACTGATCAGCTTGGGAAGGTACTTTTTCTTCTGCTCCGCGCTCCCGTTGCGCTTGATCTGGTTCACACAGAGATTGCTGTGAGCGCCGTAGCTCAGGCCAATGGATGCACTGGCACGGCTGATTTCTTCCATGGCGATCATGTGCGCCAGGTAACCCATGTTGGCGCCACCATACTCCTCCGGCACGGTAATTCCCAACACGCCCAATTCGCCCATCTTGGGCCACAGATCCATAGGAAATTGGTCGCTTCGATCGACCTCTGCTGCACGGGGAGCAATTTCGGCCTCCGCAAACGAACGAACGGCATCGCGAAGCGCGTCTATGTCTTCTCCAAGCTGGAAGTCCAGGCCAGGTAAATTGCTCATGTTTTGTCTCCTTTAAAAGCGATTTCTGAGTGATTCAGGTTATTGAATAGCACGGGAAGGCGACTTACGCCTAAGCGGATAAACGCCGTTCTGACTGAGTTTGGTTTCCGGGAATGCCTTCTACACAAATGGCCGCGGAGCAGGCCAAGCGGGGGACGCCATGGACGGACCTGCGCCGGCCATTGTCGTTGTCCCCCTCCCATGGAGAGAGGGGGAAGGCGCGACAGCGACTCAGGGGGTGCCTTCTCCATCACTGCCGCGGAGCAGGCCATGCGCGGAACGCCATGGACGGACCTGCGCCGGCCATTGGCGTTGTCCCCCTCCCATGGAGAGAGGGGGAAGGCGCGACAGCGACTCAGGGGGTGGTTCATTCAGTAAGTTTTGGGAACAGGCATCAACGTCTGCTGCATCAAGGCACAGGCAGACTCTTTTCCATCATCGGCCACATGAATGACCTCTGCCGTTGTGATGATGAGCCGTTTGCCGGGTTTGGCGACCTTGCCTATGGCGCGCAAGGCACCGCCCTTGAAGCTCGCGAGAAAATTAATCTTGTATTCAACGGTGACGACCTCCATGCCCTCAGGAGCGACCGTCAAGCCCGCGTAGCCCCCGGCCACGTCGGCCACAGCACCCATGGCGCCACCATGAAAGCCCTCTTGCTGCTGCGTGACCTTATCGGAATAAGGTAGCCAGAGCTCGACCAACCCGGGTTCAACGCGCCGTAGCTCGACACCGAGCTGGCGCAACATGCCCTGGCGTGCCAAGCTCGCCGCTACACGATCACGGTGGTTGCCTGATGTAGTCATTTTTTCGATTTCGATGTGGAGCTAATAGAACGCTTGTTATTGCCCGCCAACAGCGCCCGCGCCTCTTTCTCGTGCTCTGCGACTTCCGCAAGCGTAGCCTGCAACTCGGCCAGCTGAGCCTCCAGGTGGGCACGGTGATCAGACAGTACGCTGAGAAATTTCTCGAGTTGCGGCCCGGTATCACGCGGGCTGTCGTACATGTCTATAAGTTCTTTGGCCTCTGTCAGCGACAGACCAAGGCGCTTGGCGCGCAGCGTGAGTTTGAGCCGCGTACGATCACGCGACGTGTAAATCCGCGTGCGCCCCCCGGAGCCTGAGCGCCCCGGTTGCAGAAGGCCCATGTCTTCGTAAAAACGCATGGCACGCGGAGTGAGATCGAACTCCCGCGCCAGATCGCTGATAGAAAAAGTGGTCGAAGTCATGGCGAAAGGTGGCAGGGCAGATGGCTGTCGCCTGTGCGCAGCAAAAAATGTGATCTCTCACTAAAATGGTTTTGCAGTTGACGTTAACGTCAACTTACCCAATCGTACTTCACATTGAACGAGTCAGCTACAGATGAACGCCACTGAACTTGAACGCGCCCTGAATTACCCATGGGGTGACGATATTCCCGCCTCTGGTGGCACCATGGAAGTAGCCCCGGGAGTGAAATGGCTGCGCATGCCACTTCCGTTCGTGCTGAACCATATCAACCTTTGGTTGGTACGTGACCGCATCGACGGGCGTGAAGGCTGGACTGTGGTGGATTGCTGCATTGACCACCCACAGTCGCGCGCGGATTGGGAAACAGTTTTCACCAAGGAGTTGAACGGTCTACCCGTGCTGCGGGTGATCGTGACCCACATGCACCCGGACCATATAGGTCTGGCGCATTGGCTTTGTGAGCGTTGGGACGCCCCGCTCTGGATCAGCAGCACCGACTACCACACGGCGCGCTACGGATGCGAGGTCGTCAACAGCTTTGGAGGCGAGCGACTGGCGCAGTATTTCGCCAGCCATGGCATGACCAATCCCGACGATCTGGAACAGATCCGCAACCGAAAGTCCTACTACAGCAACCTGGTGCCCGCGGTGCCATCGAACTTTGCGCGGCTGCTGGACGGCGGCACGGTCACGATCGGTGGCAACGCATGGCGCTGCATTGCTGGCTATGGCCATGCGCCTGAGCATATGGCGCTTTACTGTGAAGCGCTTGGCGTGCTGATCAGCGGCGACATGATGCTGCCCCGCATTTCCACCAATGTCAGCGTGTACGAGTTGGAGCCGGAAGCGGACGCGCTGACCTTGTTTCTCGACTCTATCGACCGATTCAAACCGCTGCCTGAAGATACCTTGGTTCTGCCGTCGCACGGCAAGCCTTTCACCGGCCTGCACACGCGGATTCAACAATTGCACGACCACCACCGTGATCGGCTGGATGAAGTGATGGAAGCTGCGGCAGCTGGCCCTGTGTCAGCCTTCGAAGTATTGCCCGTGCTCTTCAAGCGGCCACTGGACCTGCATCAGACCACGTTCGCGCTGGGTGAATCGGTGGCGCATTTGCACCGGCTTTGGTACGGCGGAAAGATGACGCGCCAGCGCGACGCACATGGGGTTTGGAGATTCAGTATTTCGAACTAGGCTTTCGCGGGGCGCCTTTCTCACCACTGCGGAACGGCTTCGTCCTTGAGTTCGCACCGGCGCGCCACGTAGTCAGGCATGACTCTTTCCACATGTGCCCAAAAGCGTGGTCCGTGGTTCATCTCGTGCAGATGGGCCAGCTCGTGCACTACGACGTAGTCGATGATGGGCTCGCTGAAATGCACCAGACGCCAATTCAGTCGAATGGAGCCATCTGCGCTGGCCGAACCCCAGCGCGTGCCGGCGGAGGACAGGCTCAGCTTTTTCCACTGCACCCCCAGTTGCGGCGCAAAATGATCCAGGCGGGCGGTAAAGACACGCCTGGCCTGCCGCATGAGCCAAGCTTGAGTAATGTCACGCAATTGATCTGGTGTGGCGCTATCGGGCAGGCCCAGTTGCAGGGTCCGACGCGCATGACCGGGCGCTGATTCAACGTCCGCCTGAAGTACTGCGCCGCCCCGGCCATGTCGTTGGCGAGGGTCGATTTCCAGAAAGACCAGCTCGCCGAGAAAAGGAATGCTCGCGCCCTCACGCCATTCGATGCGTGTGGATTCCATGCGATCCCGGCGCTCTCGCGCTTCGCGCAACTTGGTCACAATCCAGCGCTCTTTCTCTCGCAGCGCAGCCTCAACCTCCATGATGGAGGTGATACGCGGTGCGCTCACCACCAAGCCGTCTGCGCTCACTGAAAAGCCAATAGTGCGCCGCTTGCCCCTGCGAAACTCATACGCCACAAGCGCATGCTCGAATGCAATTTCTCGATTGGCTCTGGGATGGAGAAATTGCACCCGGCTCAAGACATTGGTCAGCGGCTCTGCTGGCTCTTGAGCAGCACGCCCCCTGGCCGGAGGTTGCGCCCTTTCGCGGGGCGCAGAAGGCGGTTCCGGTTTCGCCTTCTGCCTCTCATCAGCAGGAGATTCACCGCTGGTAAACCAGTCAAACGCCAATTGCCGCATATCAGCTATCCAGAAAGCCATGGGTGCTCGCGGAATGAGGCAGGAATTAGATTTCCGAACGAAGCTCGTGGGCGCTTCAGGCCGAGGTCTTGCCGTATGCCTCGGGATCCAGGCGCCGCATTTCGGTCTCTATCCAGTTTTCCACTTCCACCATCAGTTCGTCGTGTTTGCGGCCCACGCTGGAAATCTGCGGGCCAATCGAAATGTCAACGATGCCAGGTCGCTTGACAAAAGCCTTGCGGGGCCAGCACTTGGCTGATGTGACTGCGATAGGAATCACAGGCGCCCCGCATTCAATGGCAAGACGTGTACCGCCCGTGCGGTACTGGCCCTTTTCTCCGCGAGGAATGCGCGTGCCCTCAGGAAACATGATCACCCAGACGCCCTCGCCCATCAGCCTGCGTCCCTGCGCGACCACCCTGTTAAAGGCTTCTGTTTTTCGGCTGCGGTCAATGTGGATCATGTCCATACGTGACATGGCCCAGCCGAAGAAAGGCACGTGCAGCAATTCCTTCTTGAATACGTATGCAAGTGGGTGCGGCATGATCGTGGGCATGCTGAAGGTCTCCCAGGTGGACTGGTGCTTGACGAGCAGCACTGCCCCGTCTTTGTGGCCTACCGGAAGGTTCTCCATGCCCGTGACGCGGTTCTTGATGCCCAGGATCACAGTGCCTCCCTTCACCGCCACCTTGAGCCAGCCTGCGCACATCCAATAGATGCGCGTGCTGCTAAGAAAGGGAGCGGCAATGAGTACCGCAAGGGCCCAAGGGATCACAGTGACCACCATCCACACCAGATGCAACACGGAACGAATCAGATTCATGACAATTTACTTTGGGAGCGTTGGGGCCGCGGAGGATTAGACGTTGGAGCAGACAAGTGAGCCAGGCTCAGGAAGCCACCGGTGCCTTGGAATGAGCTTCGGCTTCAGCAATGAAGGTGGTGGCAAAGTCTGCGAGATCGGTGTGCACACGCGTTGCGGCGGGAAATTCAGGGGGCAAAGGATGGGTAGACGCAGGAGCCCCTATACCCGTCATGACAAGATGCGCAACGCAGCCCGCTGAGGCTGCGGCTTGCACATCACGCACACTGTCACCTACTGCATGCACCTGGCTTAAATCGACTTTATAGCGCTCCCCGATCTGCAGGAAAAGCCCTGGCAGCGGTTTGCGGCAATTGCACCCCTCGTCGGGTGCGTGGGGGCAGAAAAAAATCGCCTCAACGCGGCCACCCACGCTGGCCAGTTGCTTGTTCATACGGGCGTGAATGGCGTTGAGCGCCACCACATCGAACAAGCCCCGTCCCAGCCCGGGCATATTGGCGGCAATGACGACCTGGAAGCCGGCGTGGTTCAAACGCGCGATGGCGTCCAAAGCGCCCGGCAATGGCTCCCACTCTTCCGGCGTTTGGATGTAACCCTCGCGCTCGACGTTGATGGTGCCGTCACGGTCGACGATGACGAATTTCATGATGGGCAATTATCCTAGAAGCGGCGGCTGGGCGCGCTCTCACTCCACAGTTGGCGCTCGGCAACACAACGAAGTTCAATTTTCATGCAGATTTCGTGACCATAGCGTGCGGTCAATGGCCGCTCTTCAGGGTTGCCTTGGCGCGGGCAGTGGGGCTTCAATCCGCCAGTCTGTCACATACAAGCCGCTGAATTTGCCTTTGGCCAACGACAAAGTGACTGGCGTTCCTGGCGGCATCCTGCCGGGATCCGCCTCTTCGAGCAACACGCTCTGGGGCGCCGCCAGCTCTGGCACACGTACCAGCACCACCGCACCCCCTACCCCGCGCTCCGAAGCCTGCTGAGGGCGCGCCTGAAGCACTGTGGCCGTCCGTGCAGGAATGGCCTCGCGGCCCGATCGATTGAGGTAGAGATAAACGATGGCCAGCGCGGCGGCTGCCCAAAGCAATATCCATAAGCAGGAGCTTACTCGGACTACTTTGGCACTTCCAAAACGCCGCCAAGACCAGCGCGCGATCAATACAGTGAGCACCACCCCAGCCAGCGCCCACAAGAAGGGCTCACTGGCCTGAAGCATCAGGCTGCGGACACTGCCCTCGCCTGGCGAGTTTGCAGCTTTCAGTGCTTGAAGCGGCGTAGTGTCCTTTTGGCTCAGAGTGCCCAACCACCATTGCAAGCCCGCTGCCGCGAAAGGTGGAGCGAATAGCAGCCAGGCTGAGCGAGCGGTGCGGCGTTCCACCGCCGGAGTTTCGGCGGCAGCCTGGTTCATCAACTGGCCAGTCGGGAGAGGTCCGCCACGCGGTTCATGGCCTGATGCAGTTGCTTCAGAAGACCTTGGCGGTTAAGCCGCAGGTCCAACTGCTCTGCATTGACCATCACGCCATCGAAGAAGGCATCTACGGGCTCACGCAGCACCGCCAGCGTTTGAAGGGACCCGGTGTAATCGCTGGCTTCAAACTGCGTATTGGCCTTGGGCACCACCGTTTGCATCGCGGCGTGGAGGGCTTTCTCCGCGGGCTCTTGCAGCAGGGTTTCGTTGAAAGCGGCGCCAGCTTCTGCCTCGCTCACCTTCTTGAGAATATTGCCAATGCGCTTGTTGGCGGCAGCGAGAGCGGGTGCTTCGGGCAGTTGCGCGAACGAGCGCACAGCGTCCAGGCGGGCAGGCATCTCGCCCCAGAGCGGCCGGACTGCAATGACGGCATCGACTTCCTGGGCGCTGTAGCCCAACTCGCGCAGATAACTGGCCACACGCTCGTAGAAGAAATTGAGCAGAAGGGCATTGCTCTTTTCGCCATCGGGCAACAGGCTGCCAAAAGCGTTGGCCGCCTGGGAGAGGACGCCGGGCATGTCGAGCGGAAGCTTTTTCTCCACCAGCATGCGTACGATACCGAGCGCATGGCGGCGCAGCGCAAAGGGATCTTTGTCACCGGTTGGCAAATTGCCAATGCCGAACATGCCGACCAATGTCTCCAGCTTGTCTGCCAGGGCTACCACGGTACCCACCTGCCCACGCGCAAGTTCATCGCCGGCAAAGCGAGGCTTGTAGTGGTCTTCGATAGCGAAGGCGATGTCCTCGGACAGACCATCGTGGCGAGCGTAGTAACCGCCCATGATGCCCTGCAATTCAGGGAACTCGCCCACCATGTCGGTCAGAAGATCGGCCTTGGCCAGCATGGCGGCCTGGTCAGCCGCCTTGGCCAGAACGTCTCCGCCTAATTGTTGGCCAATCTGGCGGGCTATGGCGCGCACGCGCTCTGTGCGTTCGCCTTGCGTGCCCAGCTTGTTGTGGTAGACCACCTTGGCCAGCGCAGGCACGCGGTCGGATAGGGATTTCTTGCGGTCCTGATCAAAAAAGAACTTGGCATCTGCCAGGCGCGGACGCACCACGCGTTCGTTTCCTCCTATGACTGCGCTCGCATCTTCCGGGCTGATGTTGCTCACCACCAGGAATTGGTTGGTCAGGCGTGCCTGGGCATCCAGCAGCGGAAAATACTTCTGGTTGGCCTTCATGGTGAGAATCAGGCATTCCTGCGGAACATCGAGGAACTGAGACTCGAATTCGCAGATCAGGACATTGGGACGCTCGACCAATGCAGTCACTTCGTCGAGCAAGGCATCGTCTTCAATGGCCGCCAGGCCTTGGCCCGCACGGGCTGCCGACGCCTTGAGCTGCGCTTCAATGGCGGCGCGGCGTTCTTCGAAGCTCGCGATAACCGCACCCTGCTCACGCAGAGTTTGCGCATAACTGTCCGCATTGGCCAAGTCTATGGGGTCGCGGGCAGCCTCAAAGCGATGCCCGTGCGTCTGGCGGCCTGCTGTCAGGCCCAGCGCAGTCACTGGCACCACCGCGTCACCGTACAGCGCCACCAAACCGTGCGCCGGCCTGACAAATTGCACACTGCTCCAACCGGGAAGCTCACAACCGGATTCGAGCTGGTAAGTCATGACCTTGGGGATGGGCAGTTTGGCGATCGCTTCGGCCAGTGCCTTCTGCAGACCAGCCTCAAGATCGATGCCGGGCGCGACACTGTCGTGAAACAGGGCCTCAGACTTGCCGTCCATTGCACGCCGCAAGAGAGGCACGGCACTGGCATCGGCCCCTGCAGCTTGAAGGCGCTTGAGCAGCGCCGGGGTGGCATTGCCGCTGGCATCAAGGCCGACGCTCACAGGCATCAGCTTTTGCTGTACGGCTTTATCGGCTGCCTTGGCGAGTACCTGGGTGATGTGAGCGGCCAGGCGGCGCGGGCTGGCATAGGAAGTAGCGACGGAGGCCTCGTCCGCCAAGCCTTGAGCCTTCAGCTGTTCGTGAAGGACGGTGGCGAAGGCGTTGCCCAGTTTTCTCAAGGCTTTGGGAGGCAGCTCTTCGACGAAGAGCTCGATCAGAAGGTTTTGCACGGTCATGGAAGTCAATTCAGATGAGCCTGTTCAAGCGGCTTTTCGGGGCGGCATCTGCGCGACCCATTCACGCGGCGCAAGCGGGAAATCCAGGCGCTCGCGGGATTCGTAATAGCTCTGAGCCACTGCACGCGCCAAATTGCGGATGCGACCTATATAGGCCGCCCGCTCGGTCACGGAAATGGCGCCTCGCGCATCCAGCAGGTTGAAGGTGTGCGCCGCCTTGAGCACCTGCTCATAGGCCGGCAAGGCCAGTTGCTGCTCAATCAGATGCTTGGCTTGTTTTTCGTAAGCATTGAACGCGGTAAACATGAATTCAGCGTCTGAATGCTCAAAGTTGTAAGCCGACTGCTCCTGCTCGTTCTGGAGGTAGACGTCGCCATAGCTCAGACCTTCAGTCCAGGTCAGGTTGAAGACATTGTCCACGCCTTGCAGGTACATGGCCAGGCGCTCGAGGCCGTAGGTGATTTCTCCGGTGGCAGGCTTGCAGTCGATACCACCGACCTGCTGGAAGTAGGTGAACTGAGTCACTTCCATGCCGTTGAGCCAAACCTCCCAACCCAGACCCCAGGCACCGAGGGTGGGATTTTCCCAGTCGTCCTCAACAAAACGAATGTCGTTTTTCTTCAAGTCAAAGCCCAGTGCCTCCAGGGAGCCCAGGTAGAGCTCCAGAATATTGGCAGGCGCAGGCTTGAGCACCACCTGGAATTGGTAGTAGTGCTGCATGCGGTTGGGGTTTTGCCCATAGCGGCCGTCTTTCGGGCGTCGGCTGGGCTGCACGTAGGCGGCTTTCCAGGGCTCAGGGCCGATGGCGCGCAAAAAAGTGGCCGTATGGGAAGTACCGGCCCCGACCTCCATGTCATAGGGCTGCAACAGCGCGCAGCCTTGCGCATCCCAGTATTGCTGGAGTTTGAGAATGATCTGCTGGAAGGTAAGCATGCGGCGGTAGCCCGGGCAGGAAACGAGAAAAGCGCAGCCTTCTTGTGGCCACGTAAAAGCGTAGATTCTAAGAGCGGGCTCGCAGTGTGGCGGCAACTCTCCATAGAACCACCGCCAAACACAGCGCCCAGAGTGGCCACAGACCGAACCTGGAAGCCCATTGTGCAAAGGGAGTCAGGTTGGTGCGACCCTCGAATTGCCCCAGCAGAACGCCGCGCGTCAGGCGCGGCAGTTCATGCGTAACCTGCCCCCGGTGGTCGATGACCGCCGTAGCGCCTGTATTGGTGGCCCGCAGCATGGGGCGCTCGAATTCCAGGGAACGCATGCGGCTGATCTGCAAATGCTGGGCAATGGCGACGCTGTCGCCAAACCAGGCGATGTTGCTGAAGTTCACCAGGGCTGTTGGGGCGCTGGCTGGCGCAGCGAACCGGGCTGCCAATTCTTCACCGAAGAGATCTTCATAGCAGACATTGGGCGCAAGCCGCTGACCCTGCCACTCGAAAGAAGCCTGTCCCACGGATCCACGCTCGAAATCTCCCAGCGGAATGTTCATCATCTGCGTGAACCATTTGAAGAAGGGCGGAATGAATTCGCCAAATGGCACGAGGTGATGCTTGTCGTAGCGATAGGGTTCGGTCTGGCCAGGTTTGAACCCCACCACGGAGTTGGTGTAACCGGCTTCCATGTCACCCAAAGGCATGCCCATCAACGCAGCCTGGGGTTCGGTGCCGAAACGAGCAGCCAGTGATTCCCAATAGCCCGCAGGCAACTGACGAGGCAGCACCGGCAGCGCGGTTTCGGGAGCAACCACCAGCGTGGCCTGTGCATCTCGGAGTTGCTCCCCGTACCAGCGCAGGGAATCCATGACCCCAGTGCCTGGCACGAACTTTTCGTCCTGAGGGATATTGCCTTGCAGCAGGGCGACGCTCATGGATAGCGGCTTTCCCGGAGCAGCCGATGCGGGGCAGAAGCCGGCAGTGCCGTCAACAGCGCATTCCCGTGCGGCCCAGCCGGCAGCTCCTGAGGCCAACACCAACCCCAGGCCAGCATAGACCGGCCAGGACTGCCAACGCAAACGCGGCGAAAGCACCAACAGGGCAGCCAGCGCCGCTGCCACGAAGCCAATGCTGTAGACGCCCCCATACCGGGCTATAAAAACGAGCGGGCCATCCAGGTGAGCATAGCCACCCGCACCCCATGGAAAACCGGTAAGCCAGCTGCCTCGCGCCAGTTCAGCCAGCGTCCAAAGTGCGGCGAACACAAGCACGGTAGATGCGCCACCCCCGGTCGTTCGAGTTGAGGGCAGCAGTGCCATGAATACAGCACAGGCGAAGCCATAGTAGAGCGCCAGAAACCCGGCTAGGCCCACTACAGCCAACACGGCCAGAACGCTATTGAGACCGCCGTAGGTATGCATGGAGATGAAGAGCCACCAGAAGGTGCCCGTCAGCCATCCCAGGCCGAAAAGCCATCCAAGCGCAAAACCGGAACCCCAGCCGGGCTCGGTTCTGGGGTTGTCCCAGGTGCTCGAGCTCCAGGAGGATTTCCTCAGAGACCTCAAATTCAGTTGCCAGACCAGGAAGGCAAGGCTGAGCACCTGTAGCCACCAATGAGGTTGGCCAGTCCATGGATCAGAGATGGCGCAGGCTTGCAGATAGCCAGCCACCAGCGCCATGGGTGTGCAGGCTAGCCGACGTTCAAAACTCATTGGTGTGGACTTGCTCAGGCTTGGCTTAATCGGAAGCGCCGGTGGGCGTTACCTTGAACCAACGCACCGCACCACCTTTGGTATGAAGTACCGCGAAATCAAGTCCGCCCAGCTGGAAGCGCTCGCCACGCTTGGGCACATGGCCCATTTCGTGAGCAATCAGACCGCCAACGGTGTCGAAATCAACTTCAAGGTCGGTATCGGAATGGGCTCCTAACTGCACGCCGAAAGATTCGTTGACGCGCTCAAGCCGCGTGTCGCCTGCGACCCGCCAAGTGTTGTCAGCCAAGGCGAAGATGTCGCCCGAATCCGCATCAATATCGAATTCGTCTTCAATTTCACCAACGATCTGCTCCAACACGTCTTCGATGGTGATCAAACCCGCCGTCCGGCCAAATTCGTCCACAACGATGGCCAGGTGGTTGCGGTTGATCCGAAACGCCCTGAGCAGGTCGTTCAACCCCTTGGACTCGGGAACGAAGACTGCTGGACGGAGCAGCGTGCGGATATTCAGTTCAGGCGCTCGCTGGAGTTTCAGCAAGTCCTTGGCCATCAGAATGCCAATGATGTTCTCGCGCTCATCCTGGTACACCGGGAACCGCGAGTGCGCGGTCGTAATGACCTCTCTTAGCAACTCTTCATAGGGTGCGTCGATGTTGAGCAAATCCATGCGCGGCGCTGCCACCATGGCATCACCTGCCGTCATGTCGGCCATGCGGAGGACGCCCTCCAGCATGATCCGGCTTTCGGCGTCGATCACTTGATTGTCTTCGGCCTCGGCAAGGGTTTCGATCAGTTCGTCTGTCGAGTCAGGGCCAGGGTTGATGAACTCTACGAGCTTCTGAAAGAGGCTGCGCTTGTCCTCTCGCTCAGCGTGGGGCGAGGAAGAATGCGCGGGGTGGGGGTCAGCCACGGTCTGGAGGTGCAGGACGTGCGGTAGTTGTCAAGCGCTCTAGGATAGCGGAAATAGTGCTTGATTTGCGTCAAACACTATTGAAGGGTGCTCAACTACCTGCTTTGTGACGTGCATCCTGCACGCCCAGGCGTACCTGCTGCACGAAACCCAGCAAGCTGCGCATGTGGGAGAGCTCAGTCTTGACCCAATAATCCAGTTGGCCCACTCGCTGCGAAAACAGTTCGCTGACGCGAGTCTCCAAGGTGGCGACGGGCAGCTGCAAATGGCATTCGCTTTCGCCACCCGTACGCGCAACGCTGGCACCGGCTTTGCGCGCAATTCGGATCATCGCTGCGTTTTCCGCCAAGGCATGCACATAAAGCACGTTAACGCCTTCGTTGGCAGCATGAATGGCGGCCCGTTCGAACAGGCGTGAACCATAGCCACGGCCACGCGCATGCTTGGCTACAGAGACGCCGAATTCAGACATTCTGGATGGCCGAAATTCGCTTGCGCGGGCCAGGTGAGACAGGGCGATCAACTCCAGCCGGCGGTTGAAGATCCCGAACACACGATCGCGAGTGAAGTCGATACCGTCCACGTAGGTGCGGATCTGACGGTCATTGGCAGCATAGCCAAAGCGCAGGTAACGATCACGCTCGTCAAGCGACAGCAAGTGCCGCGCCACTTGTTCACGGTAGCGAGAACCGATCTCGCGGATCGGCACTATGGCCGAGCCATGCCCGGCGGCGGAGCGGTTGGAGGTACTCATAGCTTTTCATATTAGGGGGTTTCCCTAGAGTTAACACTCCAAAATGCCCCTCTTTTGTTGCATTGCAGCAAAAATAGGAAATAGTAGTCTCCCAGAGTACTTTCCGGCCGCAGTCTGACCTCGCGAAACAAGAAGGCGGTAGCCTCCGAATAACAAGGGCTCCGCAACCTCGGCGCGAGCCGCTGCCTTACAAGGTAGCCACACTTCCTTGAAAACCCGGCTCCAGTTCGTCCAGCCATGCCGTCGGGACGTCGACAGGATGGGTCAGCATGATTTGACCGAAGGTCTTGCCCAGGGGGTCGTTGCGCAGTGAGGACGATCCGCCGCCATCGAGGGCTTCGTCCAGAACAAAGTTATAGGCATGAATCCCCGGCACGTCATACCGATGCACAACGCCTGCAGCCAGATGACTAAAGTGAGCCTTCACTTTTTCGGAGGTGATCTGCTGACCTATCAGCGCAGCAAACTTGGGCTGGCGTGCGATCACCGCCAAGTGCGCCCGATCACCTTTGTCTCCGCTGCGGGCGACCGCAATGGCAGACAGGGGAACGCTCGTCGTTGCGCCCGGAGGTGTGTCTTGAGGACCGTAACTTGTACTTGCCACGGCCGCGGTCGATCCATGGGCTTGTGTCTGGGGAATTTCCACCGATTGAAACTTCTGATTAAGGGAAATACCCACGGGCACCGATGCTTTAGGCCAGAGAAATGAGAAAAGTCGGAAGACCGGGCTTGATTTCTGCCGCCCGCTAAAGCCCGTGGTGCCGGGCGCGCCCGCCACCCCCATGGGCGCTACTTCCGTGGCTAACAACTCAAGCGCTTTAGCGTCCTGGTGATGCGCTGCCAAACGCACGACGACCTCTCGTGCATCAGGGCGCGCTGTGGGGCCGAACGAAGGTAGCTCGCTGCCCAGCACTTCAATGCTTGTTCGAGTGAAATCCTTAAAGCCAGCAGAGGCCAGCATGCGCCGTGTGCGCGCCAGGATGGCTTGCATGGCACGGCGACCCATGGCTGGTGCATCAGCCCCCACAAATGTCAGTGTCGTCGTCAAGCGGTAGCCGTCCAGCCAGGTTCCGCTTACCTTGTAGGTGGGGGTGGGTTGACGGCCACGCGCGCCCGCGAACCGCACGCGATTCTCACCCACCTGCGCGATGGTGACACCGGTGAAGTCGCAGCAGACGTCCGGTAATTGGTAGTTGCCGGGCTCTGTAACTTCGTAGAGCATTTGCTCGGAAGCGACCAGCGGCGTAATGAGCCCTCCCGTGCCAGGTGGTTTGGACAAGATGAAACTGCCGTCCGCCTCACACTCCGCGATGGGATAGCCCATGTCCTCCCAGCCCGGAACCTTCCACCAGTCCGTGAACAGGCCGCCTGTGGTCTGGGTGGTGCATTCGAGCAAGTGACCCACCAGACTTCCCGCGGCCAGACGGTCATAGTCATCGGTCTTCCAATCGAAATGGTGCATCAGCGCAGCCAGCGCGAGCGCACTGTCTACGCACCTGCCGGTGATGACCACATCCGCTCCGGCCCGCAAAGCGGCCAAGACGGGCACGGCACCCAGATAGGCATTCATGCTGTTCAACTCGCCGGGCAAACTGGCGCCGGAGAACATTTCGCGCACTTGCGCGGCCTGTATATGCTCTCGCACCGGCAGAAGATCATCTCCTTCCACCACCGCGATCCGCAATTGAACGCCCGCCGCATCCGCAGCCTTTTGCAATGCGTCGGCGCATGCATGGGGGTTCATGCCGCCCGCGTTGCTAAGCAGGCGAATACGACGCTCAGCGATCACTGGCAAATGAGGAACCACGGCTTTGACGAAATCAGTTGCATAGCCCATGGCGGGATTGCGCGCCTTGGCAGCGGCCATGATGGACAGGGTGAGTTCGGCAAGGTAGTCAAAGACCAGCACATCCACGTTTCCGCCGTGAACAAGCTGCCCTACTGCGTGGTTGCTGTCGCCCCAGAAAGCACAGGCTCCGCCTATTCGCAATGTGCGCGCTGCATTCATTGATGTTCCTTTTTTTCGAGTCAGACAAGCCAGGGACCCCCTGAAAAATCCGTCGCGGCGTAAGCGCTGGGCATGCGCGATTCGATTGGATCGAGATCCCAGAGGGCATTGTGTTTATTATTTTATAGTCCTGTCAATAGAACATCTAGAAAGCACCAAAGACCCTGCTGGAGACATCAAGATAAGCCAAGTGCTTTCCGTCTGCAACAAACAAACTCGGCCCCGAATGCCTGCGATCCATTGGCCTCAAAGTGGATAGGCCGTGGTCGCCTTCACACGGTCCATGACGAAGCTTGTCTTGCAATCTTGCACGGAGGGGTGGCGCAGCAAGGTGTCCATCATGAAGCGCGAGTAGGCATTCATGTCGGCCACCACCAGACGGAGCAGAAAGTCCATCTCGCCGGTAAGCGCCACGCACTCAATCACCTCCGGCCAAGCCTGCACGCTGGCTCGGAAGACGTCCATGGGGTTTCTCTTGGCGCCTTCCGCATGCTTTTCAAGCCGAACATTGACATAGGCCACAAGTCCGAGGCCTAAGGCTTCCGGGCGCAGCAACGCGACATACCTGTCGATGACGCCACCATCTTCCAGCCTCTTGATGCGCCGAAGCACAGCAGATGCGGAAAGACCGATTCGCTCGCCAATGGCCTCGCAGGTGGCACGGCCGTTGGTCTGCAGTTCATCGAGGATGGCGCGATCAAGTTTGTCTAGGTCTGGAGTGGAGGACATGGTGGCATGGATTTAGGGCAGTCGGGCGCTACGAAAAACAAATTCAGCGTCCATGGTTGACTTTACGCATAAAACCGGCTCAAGAAAACGTAATAGCGATAAAAATCAGCGGCCATCTGCAAAAATGACCTCAAAGACGCACGAAAGCTGATATTCATCCGAATTACAGTATTGAGCTACGAGCCTAGTTGCCCATAGAACAGGAGACCCCACCATGAGCACTTCCCCCTCCCCTACCGCGCCTGCCACCCCCACCGTTTGGGACAATCCCATGGGCACCGACGGGTTCGAGTTCATCGAATACGCTGCCCCAGACCCGGTCGCCATGGGGGCCTTGTTCGAACAGATGGGCTTCGCCGCCGTCGCCAAGCACCGGCACAAAAACGTGTTGCTGTATCGGCAGGGCGAAATCAATTTCATCATCAACGCCGAGCCGGACAGCTTTGCCCAGCGCTTTGCGAGACTGCACGGCCCCAGCATCTGTGCCATCGCCTTCCGAGTGCAAGACGCCAAAAAGGCCTACGAACGCGCACTGAGCCTGGGCGCATGGGGCTATGCGGGCCAAGCCGGGCCGGGCGAGCTGAACATTCCTGCCATCAAGGGCATTGGTGATTCCATCATCTATCTGATTGATCGCTGGCGCGGCAAAAATGGCGCGCAGGAGGGCGATATCGGAAACATCGGCTTCTACGACGTCGACTTCGAGCCCTTGCCGGGGGTCAACGGGTCGGCCGCCATCAGCCCCGAGGGCTACGGCATGACGGTCATCGATCACTTGACGCACAACGTGCACAAGGGACGCATGGCGGAATGGTCCAGCTTCTATGAGCGCCTGTTCAACTTCCGAGAAGTGCGCTACTTTGATATTGAAGGTCAAGCCACGGGCGTCAAGAGCAAGGCCATGACCAGCCCCTGCGGCAAAATTCGCATCCCCATCAATGAAGAGGGGAATGAAAACAAAGGCCAGATTCAGGAGTATCTTGACAGCTATCAGGGCGAAGGCGTGCAGCACATCGCATTGTCCACACGCAATCTTTATGACACTGTGGATTCGCTGCAAATGGCGGGTATCAAGCTGCTGAACACCAGCGAGTCCTACTATGAGTTGCTGCCAGCCAGAATTCCTGGCCTGAGCGAGCCGATTGGCGAGTTGCAGTCACGCAATATTCTGGTGGACGGCCAACCCGGAGAATTGCTGCTGCAGATTTTCAGCGAAAACCAACTCGGCCCCATCTTCTTTGAGTTCATTCAGCGCAAAGGAAATGAAGGCTTTGGTGAAGGTAATTTCAAGGCGCTTTTTGAGACCATGGAGCTGGACCAGATGAAGCGGGGCGTCGTCAAGGTAGATTGACCGCCTGAAATACGCATCCGGACTTCGTCAGGCACGGCGTCTGGATGAACGTCAAGATGAGACGGCACCAAAGGCAGTGAGTGGCTTGCCCGGCCTCAGGCTTCAAGGTTTGGGCCGGCCAGGCAGCCCCAAGGTCAAGGCGCCTGCAGCGCCCTGAAACAGGCTGTAGAGCCCGTAAATCATGGCAGCGCCCACCGCGGCGGCCGGAGCCACTCCAAACGGCGCCAGCGCAGCCACGGCCGCGGCCTCCCGGGTGCCCCAGCCTCCCACACTCACGGGCAAGGCGGCCATCAGAAATATAGGCGCAATGGCAAACGCCCATGCCGCAGGTGACAGGCTTATCCCCAGCGCCAACGCGCCCATGGCCAGGGCAGCCGCCGACAACACTTGCACAGCAGCCGACCAGACGGCCTGCAATCCGACCTGAGCCGCAAAGTCTGGCCTTTGCGCCGCCACACGCAGCGGACCAAGCCAGCGCTCCAGCCCTCTCCAGCGGGTGAGCAGCGGTGGAATCAGCCAAGGCAAGGCCAGCCATGCCGTAGTGCCTGTCAACATCAGCGCGGCGATCAGGACAGGGTCAATCCCCAGTTCCGAGCCCAACCGGGAAGCGGACAGGGCCGCGCCCAAACCGCCTATGGCGCACAGCATCCATAAGCCGCTGACGCGGTCAATGATGACTGACCAGGTGGACGCCATCGTGTCTTGCCCAGCCCGCCGAAGCATCATGGCCCGATACACATCACCCCCCACCACGGCGCCCGGCAACAATGCATTCAGCCCCATGGCCTGAAAATACAAGCGCTGTGAATCGCCCATGCTGAGCTCCCCGCCCAGCCAGCGCGCCAAGGCGCGCCAACGCAGCGCGGAAGCCACATTGGAGGCGATAGCCAGGACCAGTCCTACCAACACCCAGCCAGGCTTAGCCTGGCGCAAGGCAGCGACCACACGTGAAGGGTCTGCCAGGAACAGTACCAATCCCAACAGCGCCAGCCCAAGCAGACCGCGCAGCAGGGCTTTATAAGAAGATTTCACTGAGTGCGCGTTGCAGGCCGTGTTGGCTCGGAGTGCGCCGTGCTGACGGCGCTGTACTCCTTGGCGTGGTATTGCGGCGCCCCACCTGCCTCGTGGTAGATGCGCATCAGCAGCTCGCCCATCAACCCGGCAGCAATGAATTGCATGCCCATGAGCACCAGCATGACGCCCAACAGCAGCAGCGGACGCCCGCCAATGTCGTCGCCGGTGAGTTTCAGGACAAACAACCAGCCCAGAATCAGCAGGCCCGGCGATACCAGCCAGAGCCCGAAGCCGCCGAAGGCATGCAAGGGGCGTTGGCGGTAGCGCATGAAAAACACGATCAGGATCAGATCAAGGATGACTCTGAAAGTGCGGTCAATCCCGTACTTGGACACTCCCCGGGTGCGGGCGTGGTGGCGCACAGGCACTTCGGTGATGCGCGCGCCGGCTTCCTTGGCCAGGGAAGGAATGAACCGGTGCAATTCGCCGTAGAGTCGGATGCGGTCAATGATGGGCCGCCGGTAAGCCTTGAGCGCGCAGCCATAGTCGTGCAAATGAACACCCGTGGCACTCGATATCAGCCGGTTGGCGATGCGTGAGGGCAGCTTGCGGGACAGTTCAGCATCCTGCCTGTCCTTGCGCCAGCCACTGACCATGTCCACAGACTGATCGTTTTCCAGCCGTTCAAGCAACAACGGGATGTCAGCAGGCTCATTTTGCAGATCCGCGTCCAGCGTCACCACATAGCGGCCACGCACGCGGTCGAAGCCGGCCTGCAGAGCGCTGGACTGGCCGTAGTTGCGGGCCAGGCAGATCGCTCTCAACCAGGGCCGCTCAGCGGCCAGCTCTCGCAATAAGGCGGCGCTGTTGTCCGTAGAACCGTCGTCCACGGCCAGGAGTTCAAAGGAAAGTGTTTGGCCTGCCATCGCCTGGGCGATACGCTCGACCAAGTCACGCAGGTTGTCTACTTCGTTGTAGATAGGCACCACGATGGACACATCTGGGGCGGCTTCGCGATCTTGAATCATTGCTACATTTTGCCTTGCCTCGCCACGCGGTACGATCCATGGTTGCCTTTCGATTGCCACATGAATCTTTCCCACCCGCAGAAGACGCAGCCTTTTGGCTCTGTCATAGCCCATCCACTCCTGTGGCTTTTGCTGCTGGCGGTTTCTCATGTGGCTGTGCGACTGGTGATTTCGCCTTCCCTGAAATGGGATGAGGCAGAGCAAATTCTTTGGTCTCAGAACCTGGCCCTGGGCTATGGCGCCCAGCCGCCGCTGTACACCTGGCTGCAATGGAGCCTGAACGCCGTGTTCGGGCCCAGCGTACTGGCCCTGTCGGTCCTCAAACATTCCGCCTTGATCCTGACCTATGTCCTGATGTGGGGTGCAGGGCGCGAACTGCTGGGTTCGCGCGGCGCCTGGTGGGCTTCGGCCAGCATGCTGTTGTTGCCCCCACTGGGGTGGTATTCCGTTCGTGATCAGACGCACTCCATCCTTGTGACCGCGATGACCTGCGCCGCCTGGTGGATGTTGTTTCGCTTGATCAAAAAGCCGCGCCCACGGGATTTCGCTCTGCTGGGGCTTGCATTTGGGGTTGGCATGCTGTCCAAATACAGCTATGCCCTAGTGGCAGGTGCGATGGTGCTGGCTGCCCTCTCTGTGCCCGAAGCACGGCGCGCCCTGTTCACTCATGGCTGGTGGTGGACCCCCATCGTGGCTGCTTTGGTATTTCTGCCCCATGCGAGCTGGTTGCTTTCGCACCTGCAGGAAGCGACCTCCGGAACCCTGAATAAGATGCAGATCCAGGCCGACCCTTCGCGGGCCAAAGGTCTTCTGAGCCTGCTGACCAGCTTGCTTGGTGTGTTGCTGCTGTGGATCCTGGTGGCCTTCTGGGCCTTTCGTTCCAGCTGGTGGAAAGCCACTGCCGTCACCGCACCCTCAGTTACCTGGGCCTTGCCGCTGTTCAAGCGCTATCTGGGGCTGGTCGCTCTGGCATTGCTGGCCATGGTGTTGATAGGAGGCGTGACCAATTTCAGGGAACGCTGGCTGCTTCCGCTGCTGTGCGCAGTGCCGTTGATGGCCTTCGCGGTCCGTCCAGACTTGCAGCAACATCCACGCGCAGGCCGGTATACCCAGGCCGTGACTGTCATTGCCTTGCTGCTGCTGGTGGCTGCGGGCGGCCGGCTGTGGTTCGGCTACATACGCGGCAATGCCGATGAACTCAACCACCCGGTTCTCGAGCTGGCCAGCACCTTGCGCGAGGCGGGCTACGACGGCCAAAGTCCCATTATCGCTGCAGACCATATGCTCGCTGGCACCTTGCGCACACGGTTTCCGCAAGCGCATGCTCAGTCCTGCACAAGCTCTGATGACCAAGACATTACGGCGTGCGTCACCGAGGCTGTCAAGCAGGCCCAAAGGGCTGGCCAAGGCTATCTGCTGATCTCGCGCGCAGACCGCCTTGACCCCGATTGGTGGAGCCGGGCACAAAGCCGATTACCGCCCCAGGCTGTGCTGGGCGTGAAGCTGCCCTTCCATCAGCTAAGCACCCTGCCACCGGCACACTATCAGTTCGCATGGCAACCCGCGAGAACCACCCCGTGAGCGAAATACTGGTCACCGGCGCAGCCGGATTCATTGGCATGCACGCCTGCGAGCGCTTGCTCGCCCTCGGACATTCAGTCGTCGGCATCGACAACCTGAACGCCTATTACGACGTTGGCCTGAAAGAAGCCCGGCTGGCGCGTCTTGCCGCGCACCCGAGGTTTTCCTTCGAACGCATGGACGTCGCTGACCGCGAGGCCATTGCCACCTTGTTTGAGCGCGTGCGGCCTCATCGTGTACTGCATCTGGCTGCCCAGGCGGGTGTTCGCTATTCCTTGGAAGCCCCACACGCCTATGTGGACTCCAATCTCGCCGGCTTCGTGAATATTCTGGAAGGCTGCCGTGCCTTTCCAGTAGAGCACCTTGTGTATGCCAGTAGCTCCAGCGTTTACGGAGGCAATAAAAAGCTGCCGTTTTCAGAGCGCGATGCCGTGGATCACCCCATCAGTCTGTACGCTGCCACCAAGCGTGCCAATGAACTGATGGCGCATACCTACAGCCATTTGTTCGGCTTTCCGGCGACAGGATTGCGCTTTTTCACCGTGTACGGACCATGGGGCCGCCCCGACATGGCGCTCTTCAAGTTCACCCGCTCAATCCTGGCTGGGGAATCCATCGATGTCTATGGGCACGGGAAGCTCATGCGCGACTACACTTACATCGATGACATCGTTGAAGGCGTCATGCGGGTGCTGGACAAACCCGCTACCGCCGACCCCCAATACGATGCCCAGGCGCCGAACCCGTCCACAGGAGCGGCTCCGCATCGCGTTTTCAACATTGGCAACAGCACGCCTACGGTGTTGACCGATTACATCGGCGCGCTCGAGTCTGCGCTGGGCATCAAGGCTATACAGCGCTTGCTGCCGGAACAGCCGGGCGACATGCACAGCACAGCTGCCGACACGACGGCACTTGCTGAATGGGTTGGCTTTGAGCCCGCCACGCCGGTCAAGGTCGGTGTGGCACATTTCATCAATTGGTATCGGGATTTCCATCACATATGAAAGTCAGCGTTTTCGGCACCGGCTATGTCGGTCTGGTTCAAGGAACCGTGTTAGCCGACGTGGGCCATGACGTCATCTGCATTGATATTGACGAGGCCAAGGTCGCCGGGCTGAAAGCCGGCGAAATTCCAATCCATGAACCCGGCCTGGCGCCGCTGGTGCTGGAAAACCAGGCCGCTGGCCGTTTGCGCTTCACCACGAACGCGGCAGAAGGCGTGGCGCATGGCGAGCTGATTTTTCTGGCCGTGGGGACACCGCCTGACGAAGACGGCAGCGCTGACCTGAAGCACGTCCTGGCAGTGGCGCGCACCATTGCCCGTTACATGGACGGACCACGCACACTGGTCAACAAATCGACCGTACCCGTTGGCACGGCCGATCGCGTGGCCGCTGCGGTGCGCGAGGTACTTCAAGAGCGCGGTGTGGACTATCCCTTCGACGTGGTCTCCAACCCAGAGTTTCTCAAGGAAGGCGCTGCGGTTGCGGACTGCAAGCGGCCAGACCGCATCGTGATCGGAACTGACAGCCCTGCCGCTGAAGCCCGGTTGCGTGAACTGTATGCGCCATTCAACCGCAATCACGACAAGATTGTGGTGATGGACATCCGAAGTGCCGAGTTGACCAAGTACGCGGCCAACGCCATGCTGGCCACGAAGATCAGCTTCATGAATGAGATCGCCAACCTGGCTGAACGCCTGGGCGCCGACGTTGAAGCTGTCCGCCGCGGCATTGGCAGTGACCCCCGCATTGGCTACCACTTCATCTATCCGGGCCTGGGCTACGGTGGAAGTTGCTTTCCCAAGGACGTCAAGGCGCTGATCCATACAGCCCGCAGCACGGACTTTTCACCTGAGTTGCTGCTGGCTGTCGAGCGGCGCAATGAAGCCCAGAGGCGCGTTCTTTTCGACCGCATCAACGCTTTCTATGGTGGTGAATTGAAGGGCAAGGTGGTGGCACTGTGGGGCCTGGCTTTCAAACCCAACACGGACGACATGCGAGAGGCTCCCAGCAGGTCACTGATGGAAGCGCTTTGGGCTGCGGGTGCGCGGGTGCAAGCCCATGATCCGGTTGCGATGCAAGAGGCCAGCCGGGTCTATGGCGAACGCAGCGACCTGGTTCTGGCCGCCACGCCAACCGCAGCGCTTGAAGGGGCCGATTGCCTGGCCATCGTCACGGAGTGGCAGACATTCCGTGTTCCGGATTTCGCGCAAATGGCCCATCTTCTGAAAGACCGCATGGTGTTCGATGGCCGCAACCTGTACGACCCCGCCTTGCTGGCTCGCCATGGGCTGGGCTACTCGTCGATTGGCCGAGCCGCGCAAGATCCCGCCCAACAGGTCTGATGCCTTGAATCACATGCAACTGATCAGCCTGACCCGGCCGATCAGCGGGCAAGCCAGAGAGCGGATGTCTCATCCATGCCGCAACGCGCTCAAAGTTCGTGCGTGACCAGCCTGAAATCCGGGTCGTCTGCATAGGCCTTCACCGAGAAACCCAAGCTCTGCATGAGCTTGAGCATGGCGCCGTTATGGGTCAGGACCAGGCCCATCATCTCCTGCAGGCCTTTGTCACGCGCTACTTCCATGATGCCGCGCATCATTCTGGTGCCCAGCCCCTGGCCCGCGAAGGCATCATCGACCACCAGTGAGAACTCGCAGCTGGTTTGATCTGGATTGGTGATGTAGCGCGAGACCGCGATGAATCGTTCTGTGATTTCCTTCTGCCCGGCTTCTCCCATCTTTTCTTGCTTGATGACGGCGCACAACGCCATTTCACGGTCGTAGTCGATCAGCGTGAAGCGAGAAAGCATGCCGGGGGGAAGCTCGGCCATGCTGGAGACGAACCTGAAGTAACGGCTTTCAGGAGACAGCCGCTTGGTGAACTCCTGCAGCATCTCGGCATCCCCAGGCCAGATCGGACGTACCGTGTATTCGCCCCCTCCCCTCAGTGGCCACACCTGCTGGTAGTGCGCCGGGTAAGGCAGGATCGCCAGATGCCCATAGTTTTGCCCGCGCACTCCACCCATTGACACTGAACCTGGGGCATGGCCCACGACGATACGCGCATCCACTACGACGGCACCCGATTCGTCAACGATGATGGGGTTGATATCCATCTCCCGCAACTGGGGCAATTCACACACCATTTCTGACACGCGCAGCAAGACCTGTTCCAAAGCCTGCATGTTCACTGCAGGTGCGCCGCGCCACTCGCCCAAAGTCTCCGATACGCGTGCACGCTCAATCAGCCGGTGGGCCAAAAACTGATTGAGAGGCGGCAGCTCCATGGCGCTGCCTCCCATGAGCTCGACCAAAGTACCTCCGGCGCCAAAGGCCATGACTGGACCAAAGGGATCGTCGGTGACGACACCGATATACAGCTCTCGGCCGCGGCGTGCCTTGGCCATGGCCTGCACCGTGATCCCGTTGACGTGGGCGTCTGGCCGTGCACGGGCCACGTTGGCCATGATGTCGTGGTAAGTGTCGCGCACGGCGGTTGCATTCATCACATTCAATGCAACTCCGCCCACATCACTTTTATGGGCGATGTCAGGCGAATCTATCTTCAAGGCCACCGGGAAACCCTGCTGCGTAGCGATCATCATCGCTTCGTTGGGATTGCGCGCCAGGTTGGTGGGAGTCACTGGAATGTGAAACGCGGCCAGCAAGGCCTTGGATTCCATCTCCGTCAGAGTCTGGCGGCGCTCTGCCAGCACGCCTTCAATGAGAAGCCGTGCACCTTCCGCATCCGGTGCGGCCAGTTGCGTCAGGGGGGGTGGCGTCTGGCGCAGAAGCTGCTGGTTCTGGTAGAAGCTGGCAATATTGCTGAAAGCTCCTACTGCCGCCTCAGGCGTACGGAAGGTGGGAATCTGCGCATCGGCCAACAGTGTTCGCGCCGTCCCCACTGAAGCGTCTCCCATCCAGCAACTGACCAAAGGCTTGGATAAGCGAGGCCGCGCTTCAACCAGAACACGGGCAATCGCCTCAGCGTCACTGCCCCACTTGGGGGAATAGATGACCAGCGCACCATCGATGTCCTTGTCACTCATGGCCGCTTCAAGTGCAGCCCGATAGTGCTCAGGCTGCGCGTCTTCTGTCACGTCAATCAGATCCACCAGCGACGCGTTTGCGGGCAATTGGCTCCATAGAGTCTTGGCATTTTCTTCCGAGAGCACGCCAAGCTTCAGACCAATTTCACTCACCCAATCGGCCGCCAGAACGCCAGGGCCACCTCCATTCGTGACAATGGCCAGGCGCTTGCCCACGGGACGATAACGAGAAGCCAGGCATTTGGCCGCGGAGAACAACTGCACAAAAGAGCGGACCCTCACCGCACCAGCTCGGCGCAACGCGGCATCGAACACCTCATCGCTGCCGACGATGGCACCAGAGTGCGTTTGCGCAGCGACATTGCCCGCGAGCTTACGCCCCGATTTGAGGATAACCACCGGCTTGCTGCTGGCCGCAGCGCGCAACGCGCTCATGAATCGCCGTGCGTTGGAGATGCCCTCCAGATACACCAAAATGGCTTGGGTGTTGCGGTCGCCGGCCAGAAAATCCAGCATATCAGCGACTTCCAGGGCGCTATGCGGCCCCACACAGACCACACTGGAAAAACCCACGCGGTTCTGGCGTGCCCAATCCAGGATGGACGCGGTAAGCGAGCCTGATTGAGCCACCAGGGCCAACTGACCGGGCGCCGCGATCGGCCCCAGGGTGCTGGCGTTCAAATGCCGCGAAGGTCTCTGAAAACCCTGGCTATTTGGCCCCAGAAGCATCACGCCATGCCGCTGGGCGGTACGTGCCATATCGGCAGCCAACTGCGCGCCCACACCCGCGGACAGAATTAGCGCGGCTTTGCATTTGATGCGACCGGCCAGCTCCAGCGCGGCCAGAATCTCTTCCGGCTGCAAGGCGATGATGGCCAGATCGGCACGCGCCTGCGCCAGATCTCCCAGAGTGCCGGTCGTCTTGGTGTTGAGCTCAGTCACTACGCCGTCAAAGGCCTGTGCACGAAAACCGGCGAGCAACGCCCTCGCATGGGGTGCCAGACCTTGAGTATCGCCCTCTTCGCCCGAGAAGAGAACGATGGACCGTGGATCGAAAAGAGGACTAAGGTAATGCTGATCCATAGCGATTTTTTGTTGCCGGGCCGCCCCAAAACAAAAAGTGCCCCCTCCGGGGGGCAGCGGACCACGCGAAGCGGGGAAGCGTGGGGGTGTTTTTTTGAAACCCAACGGGAAAACCCTTATTTTGCGCTCCAAAACGATTGCGCAGGCTGAGACAATACAGATATGAGCTTCGCCCCTTTGCAAAACAACACCTTTCTGCGCGCCTGTCTGGGACAGGCGACGCCTCATACCCCCATCTGGTTGATGCGCCAGGCCGGACGGTACCTGCCCGAATACTGCGCGACGCGGGCCAAGGCTGGCAGTTTCATGGGACTGGCCACCAACGTCGACTACGCCACTGAAGTCACGTTGCAACCGCTTGCACGGTATCCGCTCGATGCGTCCATTCTTTTTTCTGACATCCTGACCGTGCCGGACGCCATGGGCCTTGGCCTCTCATTCGCTCAAGGCGAAGGTCCGAAATTCGAACGCACTGTGCGCGACGAAGCAGCCGTGGCCCAACTGGCTGTGCCAGACATGAACAAGCTTCGCTACGTATTCGATGCGGTCACATCCATTCGCAAGGCGCTGAACGGGCGCGTACCGTTGATCGGTTTTTCGGGCAGCCCCTGGACATTGGCCTGCTACATGGTCGAGGGCGGTGGGTCGCAAGATTACCGGGCCGTCAAGACACTGATGTACGCCCGTCCAGATCTGATGCACCGTATTTTGTCCATCAACGCCGATTCGGTGGCGGTCTATCTGAATGCTCAGATTGATGCCGGGGCTCAAGCCGTCATGATCTTCGATAGTTGGGGCGGTGTCCTGGCGGACGGCGCATTCCAGGCCTTCAGTCTGGCGTACACAAAGCGCGTGCTGTCTCAGCTCAAGCGTACAGGCGCCGACGGTGAAGTGGTCCCCCGCATTGTGTTCACCAAGGGGGGCGGCCTGTGGCTGTCTCAGATGCAATCGCTGGATTGCGAGGTACTGGGCCTGGACTGGACAATGAATCTTGCCACTGCCCGCGCCATCGTCTCCGAAGGGCCAGAAGCCAGCCGCAAGGCGTTGCAGGGCAATATTGACCCCAACGTGCTGTTCGCCCCCCCGGAAGCCATCCGCGCGCAGGCACGGGCTGTTCTGGACAGCTTTGGCAAGCCGCACACCGGTTCGGGATCCGGCTCTACGCACATCTTCAATCTGGGGCACGGCATCAGTCAATTCACCCCTCCTGAGCACGTGAGTCATTTGGTGGACGAAGTGCACAGTTACTCCAAACAAATGCGCTCGGGCCTTTGATCTCGGCACGGACATCTGCATGGAACGCTGATCTGTTTGCCGCTTTGTTTCCCATCCAAATCCACGCTTGGCCTGAAATCCTTACTTACCGCGGATTGGCAAGTCAAGCAAATTTGCGTGCAATAAAGCAAAAAAAGGGGACTTGGCCACTTTACTTATGCACAAAAATCAGATCGATCCGCGAAAGACATGAGCATCGTTGGGGCGACCACCGCTTTTCTCTAAGTTATTGATTTATATAAAAAATAGAATGGTGCTTTTTTGACAGGCAGGCTAGCGAACCCCTTGATTTGCAAGGCCTCCAAGGGTTTCAACAGTGGTTTTCCACAAAGTTATCCACAGAAATTGGGCATGACTGTTAAACCTCAGTTAAAACAAGCACTTAACGCCATCATTAGATGTTGATTGGAGCAACTTGACGAGCGAATCGCATTGGCTGGCGGTGGCCGTGGCGACGCCCGCACACAGCGGGATAGGCACACCCTTGACCTATCGCAGTGCGCAAGCTTTGGCTCCGGGCACGCTGGTACGGGTGCCTCTGGGCACCCGAGAGGTCCTGGGCGTCGTCTGGTCTGAGCTGCCCGAGCCAGAACCCAACCTGGCCAAGTCAGCGCGAGAAATAGCGGGCACACTGGGCGACCTCCCCCCTCTGGACGAGCAATGGCGCGCCCTGATGTCGTTCGCTGCACGCTACTACCAGCGAGCCCTGGGCGAAATAGCGCTGGCTGCCCTGCCACCGCAGCTGAGAAATTTGAATGCCACACAGATGGCACGCCGCCTGAAGCGAAAAAGCGCCTCCAAAGGGCATCAGAATCCAGAGGAAGCCATAGCTCGGAAGGAGCTTTCCAATGAGCAGGCCAACGCTCTGCTCCAGATCGAGGAAAAAAGCGGGCCCTTCCTGCTGTTCGGAACGACCGGCAGCGGCAAGACCGAGGTGTACATGCGCGCCGCCGAGCGCGTAATGACCCGTGATGCCCATTCTCAAGTGCTGGTGCTGGTACCAGAGATCAACTTGACTCCGCAACTGGAAGCACGTTTCATAGAACGCTTTGGGGCGGATGCCGTCGTTTCCATGCACAGCGGGCTCACACCTGCGCAGCGGCTGGCGGGTTGGCTTGCCGCGCACACAGGTCAAGCGCGCATCGTTTTGGGAACGCGCATGGGGGTACTGGCTTCCATGCCCCATCTGGCGCTGATCGTGGTCGACGAAGAGCACGACCCTAGCTATAAACAGCAGGAAGGTGCGCGGTACTCCGCGCGAGATCTGGCCATCTATCGCGGAAGGTTGTTGAACGCCAAGGTCATTTTGGGTTCCGCTACGCCTTCTCTGGAGAGCTGGGAAGGAAGTCGCCCCACCGAGGAAGGTGGACCAGGGCGGTATCTGCGGTTGGCGATGCCGCTGCGCATAGGTGCGAGTGGGTCAGGTTCTGGCATGCCGCGGGTGCGGCGTGTCGATATGGGCCGACAACCACGAGGAACCTTGATAGCGCCCCCTCTTCTGAACGCCATAGAGGAACGCGTGGGGCGCGGCGAGCAGGCTTTGTTGCTGCTCAATCGTCGCGGATACGCGCCCGTATTGCACTGCGCCGACTGCGGCTGGAAAAGTGAATGTCCGTATTGCAGCGCCTACCGGGTTTTCCACAAGATTGACCGTACGTTGCGATGCCATCACTGCGGTTTTACCGAGCGGGTGCCCCGAGCATGCCCCTCGTGCGGCAACGTGGATATAGGCACCATAGGACGGGGTACGGAGCAACTGGAAGAACACCTGGCACAGCTGCTTGAGCCACTGGCCAGACCAGATGGCACCCCCGTGCGTGTCGCGCGGATCGACGCAGACTCCACCCGAGGCAAAGGCTCTCTGGAAACCCAGTTGGCTCAGGTCCACGCGGGCGAGGTGGACGTTCTGGTGGGCACACAGATGATTGCCAAAGGCCATGATTTCCGGCGAGTGACGCTGGTGGCGGCCATCAATCCTGATGCGGCTTTGTTTTCCAGCGATTTCCGGGCACCTGAGCGTCTGTTTTCATTGCTGCTGCAGGCAGCAGGCCGTGCCGGCCGCGATGCAAGCGTTGCAGCCGCGAGTGAAATGTGGGTTCAAACCCACCATCCATCGCATCCGCTCTACGAAGCACTGAAAGCGCACGACTACCCCAGCTTCGCCGAAAGTCAGCTACTGGAGCGCGCACAGGCGGGGTTGCCTCCCTTCGCCCATCTGGCTTTGCTGCGCGCAGATGCCCGCAGCCAAGAGGCTGCGCAGGCCTTCTTGAAGGAAGCGGCCCAGACAGCTCAAAGTGCTTTGGCAGAAGACGGCCACCTGAGCAGCTCCTTAGTGGAAACGACGTGGTATCCCCCTGTACCCATGGCGGTGCAACGTGTGGCGAATATCGAACGTGCACAGATGCTCATCGAAAGCCAGTCTCGGTCCGCCTTGCAAAGGGTTCTGGCTGCATGTCAACCTCTGCTGCACCAATTGCGATCCGCACCCGAACACCGCGGCATTGTGCGCTGGGCAGTCGATGTCGACCCCCTGGCGGTCTAGGAGGCTATCGGACTTGGAGCGCCGATAGCCTCCCAGAGTTTCAATAGTCCTGTCTCAAGCATCCTTCTGCAACTACCCACAGTTTGGCGGGCCTCTGTCTGACACGGAGCGTACGGCCCCCCTCTTACAGTACGTCATCGGCTCAGCCGACGTGGGGATTTTTCTATCTCCCATGCCAAGCGAAGGAGTTGCTATGAAGAAAAAGATTCTTGTTCTTGCTGCCCTGGTGGGTTCCATGACCTTTCCAGCGTTGGCTCAATCTGATATGACGACCAGTCAAACCAATCTGGACCCACGTGCAGCAGCTCAGGAGCGGCGTGCAGCTACAGCGAAAGGTCAGCTGGCTTCTGTGACTGCTGATCAAGCTCGGACCAATGGCTTGCTGCGTTGTGCCAATCTTCCCGACTTTTACAAAGTTGATTGTGAAGCGCGTGTCAATGGGCAGGGTGAAGTTTCAGGCAGCGTCGTTGGAGGCGGCCTGATCAAGGAAAGCGTGACTCAGGTGTCGCCGGATGAGTTGCGCAACGCTCCGCGCATTGAACTCAAGCCCCAACCCGAGACGCCTATGCCGTCACAACCACGGTCACGCAGAGCGACACAACGCTAAGCAACTAGCGGGCGCTTGGCTGCGCCTGCGTGGCGGGCAAACCGACATATACGCTGGACACGGCGGAAAAGGTTAAAAAAGCCACACAAGTAGACCAGAGGATGATGCGAGCGATGCGACCATTGCTCGCGCCAAATCTCTCCGCCAGCAGCGACACGTTGCTGGCGCTTGGCAGTGCTGCGGTAAGCACGAGCGATGCCAGGATCTCCCCACGCAAGGCTCCGGCCTTGACTGCTGCACTTCCCAAGCCGAAGATCATTAGCGGATGCGCCAGCAGCTTGCAGGCTACCATCCAACCCACATCTTTGAGCTGCCTGGTCTGAACATCGCGATGATCAGCCTGCATCTGGGAGCGTGCCAGCACGGCCCCAATCGTAAACAGCGCCACGGGCGAAGCGGCATTTCCCAACAGGCTGACGGTCTGCGATACAGGCTGCCAAAGGCGTATTTCCAGAGCGCCGGACATAGCGCCCAGCAAAATTGCCCACGGCATAGGATTTCTCAGCACGCCTTTCAATGCGCGCCCTGCGGCCTTGAATGCACCGCTTTCTCCAGCCGCACCCCATTGCGATAGACCAATGCAGACCGAGGTGGTCACCGCCAAATCGATCAATAAGGTCGACATGACCGGGCCCACTGCGCTTTCGCCTAGCAAGGCCAGAATCAGCGGCACACCCATGAAACCGGAATTCGGAAATGCAGCGACCAGCGCCCCCATGGCTGCATCGGGCCAAGTTGCACCGCGATTTCTCCCCAGCCAAGCTGCAAATGCAACGACAAGACTGGCGGCACAGAGCCACAACACGCAGATGACTGGATCCAAAAGCTGACCGATGGGCGTGGAATTGCCAAAGCGATACAACATGCACGGCAATGCAAAATACAGCACGAACATATTGAGCCCAGCCACGGCGTCCAATGGCAGAAGGCGCGAACGCGCGGCCGTATAGCCGCAAAGCACCAGTGCAAAGAACGGCAGCGTGACGGCGAAGATGTGGGCTAAGGCGCTCATGATTTCCGGAACCGGGCTACTGATGATGCCATCCCGCGATGTGAATCGTCACTCGGTATGATCGGAGAGCTCAAGATTTTTCCGCGGCCCCCCTCTCCTATCATGTTCACGATGTACTCGGGGTTGCATTAGCGCCGTGGCACTGGTCACACAGGTAGAGTCCAAAAGCGACCCGACTGGATCGTCAATACATTCTGAGGGCCATTCCGGGCCGTTTTCATTTCCTTCCGCATGTCCGTCGCCAGCTTAAACCTAGCCCAGCAAGACGCTGTCAACCATCTACGAGGCCCCTGCCTGGTCCTTGCAGGTGCAGGCTCGGGTAAAACGCGCGTCATCACACAAAAGATCGCTCGCTTGATCCAGACGGGTCTGGACCCGAAGCGGGTGGCCGCTATCACCTTTACCAATAAAGCCGCCAGCGAAATGCGCGAACGCGCGCGCGATCTGATCGGAAAAGCCGCAGGTGAGGTGCTTATCTGTACCTTCCACGCCTTAGGCGTTCGCCTGCTGCGTGAGGACGGCGCCGCCATGGGCCTGAAGGCGCAGTTCAGCATTCTGGATAGTGATGAATGCCTGAGCCTCTTGAAAGACTGCGGCACGACCACGGACGCTGCCACTGCCCGGCAATGGCAATGGACCATCAGTCGCTGGAAAAACGAAGGTTTGACGCCTGAACAGGCTATGGAGCAAGCCACCAGCGAGAGCGAACGAGAAATCGCGCGCCTGATGGTTCTCTACCACGAGCGTCTGACCGCCTACCAGGGCGTCGATTTCGATGATTTGATCGGCATGCCGCTGCGTATGTTGAAAAATCACGATGCCGTCAGAGAGAGATGGCAACAGCGTCTTGGACATGTCCTGGTGGATGAATATCAAGACACCAACGCTACTCAGTATGAACTGCTGAAGCTGCTGGTCGGCACCGAAGGTAACTTCACTGCCGTGGGAGACGACGACCAGAGCATCTACGGCTGGCGAGGTGCGACTCTCGACAACCTCAAGCGTTTGCCGCTCGATTACCCTCGACTCAAAGTCATCAAGCTGGAGCAAAATTACCGCTCCACCAGCGCTATCTTGCGGGCCGCCAACAATGTGATCGGTCCCAATCCCAAGCTCTTCCCGAAACGCCTTTTTTCGGAACTGGGAGAAGGTGAGCCTGTACGCGTGGTCGACTGCGACCATGAAATGCATGAATCTGAACGCGCCTCTGCACGCATTCAGAGCTTGCGAGCCTCCTCCGTACAAAAGGAATGGCGTGACTTCGCCATTCTCTACCGGGCCAACCACCAGGCCAGGCTGTTTGAACAGGCGCTCAGGCGCGCTCAGATTCCCTACAAGGTCTCTGGTGGCCAAAGCTTCTTTGATCGGGCCGAGATCAAGGACCTCTGCTCCTGGTTTCGGCTATGGATCAACGAAGACGATGATCCCGCCTTCATGCGTGCGATCACGACGCCCAAACGAGGCATCGGCCATCAGACCATGGCGCAACTGGGCGATCTGGCAACCAAGTACCGCCTGAGCCTGTTTGGCGCGCTGTTCTCCAACTCGCTCGGCGGGGTTCTTTCTGCGCGCGCTGTGGGAAGCCTGCAGGAGTTTGGCCGCTTCGTGAATGATTTGCAGCACAGAGCCAAGCACACCATAGGAGAAGAAGCTGCCAAAGCTTTCCTGACTGACTGGCTCAAGGACATCGGCTACGAAAAGTACCTCTACGACGCTGAAGAAAGCGAAAAGCTCGCCGCGGCGCGTTGGAGCAACGTGCTGGACTTTTGCGAATGGATGGCCGGCCGCTGCGGTGGGCGTATCGATGACGCGGCCGGTGCCAGTGGAGGCAGTGACAGCAAAAGCTTGCTGGAAGTAGCGCAAACGATCTCGCTGCTCTCCACCTTGAGCGAACGCGAACAAAACCCGAATGTCGTCACGCTTTCCACCCTGCACGCCTCCAAGGGCCTCGAATGGCCTCACGTGATCCTGGCCGGCGTGAATGAGGGATTGCTGCCCTTTCGCGCGGACGAAGAAGCCCCGGCAGAAGCCATTACGGCCCGGATCGAGGAAGAAAGGCGGCTGATGTATGTAGGCATCACGCGCGCGCGCCAAACCCTGGCAGTCAGTTGGACCCGGCGCCGAAAAAAAGGGCGAGAAATTATTGCAGCCCAACCCAGCCGATTCATCGCGGAGATGGCTCTTGACAAAGGCACCGCAAGAGAAGATCCGCGCGAGAAATTGAAGGCGCTCAGGGCAGAGTTTGCGCTCAAGGCCGCCATCACCGAACAAGCCGCGCAGGCGGCTTCCAAAGAATGACCACCCTGATGAGAAACACGCTTTCTTTGCTTTTGGCTTGTATCTTGCCCACATTAGCGCTCGGACAAGAGGCCGAGAAACCCGTGTCTGCAACGCAGCGCTGCGCCCCCGCAAAAACATTCAAAGCTCCCCAGCTCTACGGTGCGTGGCGAATAGAACTTCCAGCCGTCAAACAGACCGGCAGCATGACATTGCGCCAGCACCCCGAATTCACCGAAAGCCTGCGCGGTGAGCTGCGCTATGGCGACACGCAATCCATCGCCTCGGGGGACCTGGAGGAAGGTGAATTCAACCTTGATGAGTCCAGCGACCGCATAGGTATCACAGCCATCTGGACAGGAAAGCTCGTGGAGAACTCCTGCGGCAAGGAAATTCGTGGCGAGTGGCAGGATTCGCGAAAAGGCATCACCAGCCCCTTCATTTTGCGCCGGGAATCTGGCTGGTAATCAGGGCTGACCGGTGACCTCAGTTAGGAGGCCGGGCCGATGGTGCGTGCCGGTTCCCGGGCAGCTCAGGCCTCAGCCAGCGCCCCAAAAATCACTGCCGCTCGGCCCCGTGAATCAAGCCTTCGATCAACGCAGCTTCGGGAAGATTTTTCCAATAGCGTCGTGGCATTTTCTGGGTCAACGCCGAGGCTTTTAGACGATTCGGGTTGAAGGTGCTGCGGTAGTAGGCCAGCCAAAGCTCTGCGCCTGCATCTGGCGGCGGAAGTGATGCCTGGGTATTGCCGGTCGATTCGGTCAGTTCGCTGGTGTTCCAATGCAGGCCCAGTTCCGGCGCCAGAATCATCCAGTGCATATTGGGAAATCTCTTGGTGAAAAATGGAGCGACTGCCCTGATGATGTGATGGTCAGGCTCGAACCAGGCCACATGCAGATCCGGCAAACCGTCGCCGCGCTGTAGAGGCTGAAAACGCACAAACGCATGCATTCTGTGAATCTCGTGCGCCACCGCGATCTTCATCTTTTCAATGCGGCGCCAATCGGCATCCAGCGCATCTGCCGCGTCGATTTCGCCCCATTGGCACCTTTGCAGCCAGCGGTAGATGAGTTCGTACCTGTGCGGATGTTGATGGAGGCTCGCGCAGGCGCAGATATCCATGGCGCTGCGCGGAATTCGCAAAGGAGAGCCCACACCTGGCCCTAATCCGTTGCGCAGACTATCTTGCGCGGGAAAATAATCGACCAGCCGCTCTGCGGCGATGGCTGTCGACATGCCATCGTCCAACAACAAGGATGCAGATGTATCAGATTTACCTCTGCCAGGGTAGGTCCAGTGGATTGAGTCCCATGGAACGTGACAGGTCAGCAAGTGACGGGCAGCTTGTCTGAAAGACTCCCAAGCGTCGCTGGATGGCAGTTCAATCGTCCATGGCTTCATGTTGAGCGAATTGATGCGCGCGAATTAGAAGAGGCTGGCCTGCGCAGCCGATTCCACCTGCAAACCTGCATGTTTGAGCGTTGCTCGACTGGCCGTTTGAGCCATTAAGAGCCGTGAGCGAAGTTGCGGATCGTCCAACGTAGTGTGTGGATGATGATCGGCCACTTCGACAAAGGGCCGAACCTTGTCCAAACGAATCCGAAGCTTGGCCAGATCGCCCAGGCGCAGGGAGCGTGTCCGGCGCGCACGAAGAAGTACATCCACTGACTTGGCGCCCAGGCCGGGTACACGCAAGATGTCTTCCCGTGAGGCCGTATTCAAATTTACAGGAAACCGCTGACGTTGCTGGAGCGCCCATGCCAATTTGGGATCAAGTTCCAGATCCAGCATGCCATTTCGCAGGCTTTCGCGGATTTCTGACACCGCGAACCCATAATTTCGAAGCAACCAGTCGGCCTGATAGAGCCTGTGTTCGCGCATCATCGGTGGCTGCCCAAGGGGGAGCATGCTCGGGCTTTCAGGAATGGGACTGAACGCCGAATAATAGACACGACGCAATTGATGGCTGGTATAGAGATTGGAGCTGACCTGCAGGATCTGGTTGTCGTCACTCGCATCTGCACCCACGATGAGCTGAGTACTTTGTCCGCCCGGAGCAAACCGGGGTGCAGCCGCCCTGCGAACCCCACGCCCGCCCGGTAGCGATTGGACGCGGTCTTGGTTAGCGGCCCTTTCCACCACGCTTTCTTGCACTTTGCTGGCAATCTCACCCATTGAATGATGAATGGTTGCAAGCGACTTCTCAGGCGCGAGCTTTTCAAGGCTGCCCTGACTAGGTAGCTCTATGTTGATGCTGAGCCGGTCTGCAAACAAGCCCGCCTGCGCAAGCATCTCGGCAGATGCTTCGGGGATGGCTTTGAGATGGATGTAGCCACGAAAATCGTGAACCTGGCGCAAGTCTCTCGCGACCCGCACGAGTTGCTCCATCGTGTAATCTGCGCTTTGAATGATCCCGCTGGAAAGGAACAGACCTTCAATCAGATTGCGACGATAGAAGTCCAGCGTGAGATGAACCACCTCATCGACGTCAAAGCGTGCCCTTCGCACGTTGGAGCTTTTGCGGTTGATGCAATACTGGCAGTCGTAGATGCAGAAATTCGTGAGCAGGATCTTCAGCAGCGAAACGCAGCGGCCATCTGGTGTGTAGCTGTGGCAAATGCCGGTGCCGTTGGCGGAACCCATGCCACTCCCGCCTAACGAATCGCGATTCTTCACGCCACTGGACGCACAACTTGCGTCGTATTTGGCTGCATCAGCCAGTAGGCTGAGCTTCTGACGTATTTCCATGATGTTCTGGACCCGAGGCAGATGGCCCGCGACCTGCAGGCAAAATACTGTATAAATAGACAGTTATTTGTATTCTACGGTCCAACATCAAATTCTGGATGCAACTTTACGCAGCGATACTTTTACGGAGTATCTCGTATGCATCGGTTGAGCGTCTGTGCAGCGCCTTATTGGCAAGATTGGTGATACCGCGCAGCTAATACTTGTGAAAGCGGCTTGCAAACCACGTTCTGGACCCGTGTCGCTTTTTTTTATGCCGCTGAATGTTTTATCACCAGCGAAAATGATCGTATTTTGAGCGGGCATAAAAAAAGCCCGCTGAGTTCAGCGGGCTTTTCAAATTGGTTGCGCGAGAAGGATTTGAACCTCCGACCTTTGGGTTATGAGCCCAACGAGCTACCAGACTGCTCCATCGCGCGGTAAGCTTTAGATTATAGCCTATTATTTGGCTTCTTGATTTTCTTCTGAAGAAATTTCTGGGCGATCCACCAATTCAACAAACGCCATAGGCGCGTTGTCGCCGACGCGGAAACCCATTTTCAGAATACGTGTGTAACCACCTGGACGCGCATTGAAGCGAGGACCCAGATCGTTGAACAATTTTTTGACGCTGTCGTCATCACGCAGACGGGCAAAAGCCAGACGGCGGTTAGCCACAGTGGACTCTTTAGCCAGGGTGATCATAGGTTCGATCACGCGGCGCAGTTCCTTGGCTTTAGGCAGCGTAGTTTTGATGGCCTCGTGCTCGATGAGCGAGTTCATCATGTTGCGCAGCATTGCCTGACGGTGGGCGCTGGTGCGGTTAAGTTTGCGAAGGCCGTTGCCGTGACGCATGGTGCTATTCCTTTTTAAATTACCTTATATGAGGCCGCCGGATCAGGTACGGCCCCTGCACTGCGTGCGCTTTGACTCGCTTTTCATTTCGTTGGCCCGGACACCCCACTGTGGTAGAGGCAGATACCGAGACTTCGAATAAGCGGCTGATGCGCATTTTTTCAAAACCCCACCATACCTGGCAAAGCTCTGAATAGCCTTCGATTATACAACGAAAAACGGGGTTTTTCAACCCCGTTTTCAAAGTACGCCTGCCGCAAGACAGGCGCTATCTCAGGCTAAGCCAGAGATCTGGCTTGAACTACCTTTTATCCAGGCCCGAAGGAGGCCAGTTTTCCAGTTTCATACCGAGGGTCAAGCCGCGAGACGCCAACACTTCCTTGATCTCGTTAAGAGACTTCCGGCCCAGGTTGGGAGTCTTGAGCAACTCGTTCTCGGTGCGCTGAATCAGGTCGCCGATGTAGTAGATGTTTTCAGCTTTCAAGCAGTTCGCAGAGCGCACGGTCAGTTCGAGCTCGTCCACAGGACGCAGCAGGATCGGATCGAAACGTTCGCTGCCACCACGTTGAGCAGGCTGATCGAAAGCAGCCAGTTCGCTGCCTTCCAGTTGTGCGAACACCGCCAACTGTTCCACCAAAATCTTGGCAGATGCGCGCACTGCATCTTCTGCAGTGATGGCGCCGTTGGTTTCGATCTCAACAACCAGTTTGTCCAGGTCGGTGCGCTGCTCCACGCGTGCGCTGTCGACGGTGTAGCTCACGCGCTTGACTGGCGAGAACGAGGCATCGAGAACAATACGGCCAATGGACTTGGTTGTTTCGTCAGCGTAACGGCGCATCGTGCCGGGCACATAACCACGGCCTTTTTCGACCTTGATCTGCATGTCCACTTTGCCGCCTTGCGACAGAGTGGCAATCACGTGCTCGGGGTTGATGATTTCGACATCATGCGGGGTCTGGATATCAGCAGCAGTCACCACGCCTTCGCCTTCTTTACGCAGGCTCAGGGTGACTTCGTCGCGGTTATGCAGCTTGAACACAACGCCTTTGAGGTTCAGCAAGATGTTGACGACATCTTCCTGCACACCATCAATGGTGGAGTATTCGTGCAGCACGCCTGCAATCGTGACCTCGGTAGGCGAATAGCCGACCATCGACGACAGCAGCACACGGCGCAGGGCATTGCCCAGAGTGTGACCGTAGCCACGCTCGAATGGCTCGAGGGTGACCTTGGCTTTGTTGGGCCCCAAGGGCTCGACGTTGATGGCTTTTGGTTTCAGCAGTTGGGTTTGCATTCTCTAGACTTCCTCTCAATACCCCCGGCTCGTTACACCGGTAAGGCTGGTGAAGCGCCAAACCCGCCGGGACGGCGGGTTGGAACAAGGGTGAACTAAAACCGCAAGAATCAGCGCGAATAAAGTTCGACGATCAGCGATTCGTTGATATCAGCGCCAAACTCATCACGATCAGGCACTTTCTTGAAGGTGCCTTCGACTTTGTCGACATTGACCTCGACCCAAGCTGGCATACCCACTTGGCCAGCCAATTGCATGGCTTCCTGAATGCGAGTTTGCGTCTTCGACTTTTCACGCACAGCCACTACGTCTCCGGTCTTGACCAGGTACGAAGGAATATTGACTGGCTTGCCGTTGACGGTTACAGCCTTGTGCGACACCAGCTGACGCGCTTCAGCGCGAGTGGAACCAAAGCCCATACGGTAGACGACGTTGTCCAGGCGGGACTCCAGCAAGAACAGCAGGTTGGCGCCAGTGTTGCCACGGCGGCGGTCAGCTTCTTCGAAGTAGCGGCGGAATTGCTTTTCCAGCACGCCATACATGCGCTTGACCTTCTGCTTTTCACGCAGTTGCAGACCGTAGTCTGAAGTGCGTTGGCCGGAAGTGCGACCATGCTGACCCGGTTTGGAGTCGAATTTGGCTTTGTCGCTGATGGAGCGGCGTGCGCTCTTCAGGAACAGATCAGTGCCTTCACGGCGGGAGAGTTTGGCCTTAGGGCCGAGATAACGTGCCACTTGAACTTCCTTCTTGCTTCATCTTCCGCATTCAACCCGATTGGCTGAACCGCGGGAGCCGCGACTCTGGAGAGTCACGGCGGTGGGCTTGGGTTTAAAAACACAGCCTCCCGTTTTGACACAGGAGACAAGTACCTGTAATTAGATACGACGACGCTTTTGTGGGCGGCAGCCGTTGTGTGGCACTGGCGTCACATCAGAAATCGAGGTGATGCGAATGCCCAGTGCGGCCAAAGCGCGCACTGAGGACTCACGACCCGGGCCTGGGCCTTTGATCTCGACGTCAACGTTCTTGATACCTTGTTCGATAGCAGCGCGACCCGCCACTTCGGAAGCCACCTGAGCTGCAAAAGGCGTCGACTTACGCGAACCTTTGAAGCCTTGACCACCAGACGATGCCCAGGACAACGCGTTGCCTTGACGATCAGTGATGGTGATGATGGTGTTGTTGAACGAAGCGTGCACGTGTGCAATGCCATCCGAAATGTTCTTACGGACTTTCTTGCGTACGCGCTGCGCGGCGTTATTGGCGGGTGATTTGGCCATATTGAACCTTCTTCAATCCTAGAGCTTATTTTTTCAGCGACTGCGCTGCCTTGCGCGGACCTTTGCGGGTACGAGCGTTAGTGCGCGTACGCTGGCCGCGCATAGGCAGGCCGCGGCGATGGCGGAAGCCGCGGTAGCAGCCAATGTCCATCAAGCGCTTGATGTTCATCGTCGTTTCGCGACGCAGGTCGCCTTCGATGATGAATTGTGCGATCTGGTCGCGAATCTTTTCCTGGTCCCCATCCGTCAGATCCTTGATCTTCTTGGAGTAAGGGATGCCGCAAGCCTCGCAGATCATGCGAGCGCGTTGCCGACCAATACCAAAAATAGCGGTCAGGCCAATTTCAGCGTGCTTGTGCGGCGGAATGTTGATACCAGCAATACGTGCCATGTTCTATCCTCTGACGATTCTGATGAGCGGCATCAACCTTGACGCTGCTTATGGCGTGGATCAGTGCAGATCACGCGAACCACGCCTTTACGGCGGATGACTTTGCAGTTACGGCAAATTTTCTTGACCGAAGCTGAAACTCTCATTTCATTCTCCTAAAACTTTTCAATTCACTGGCGCCTATTCAACGCGAAACGCTATTTGTATCTGGCAAAGACTTCAGGGTAACTACCGCTGCTGCATTTGCACCAGGAAGCCCAGATCGGTTTTTATTTACCTGGATCTCGGTTTCCCGGGGTCGGACACTGGTTTAAAGCGTCGTCTTGAAATTGGCTTTCTTCAATAACGATTCATACTGCTGCGACATCATGTAGTTTTGAACCTGGGACATGAAGTCCATGGTCACGACCACAATAATCAGCAAGGAAGTGCCGCCAAAATAGAACGGTACGTTGTAGCGCAGAATCAGGAACTCAGGCAGCAGACAAACCAACGTGATGTAGATTGCGCCAGCCAATGTCAGGCGAACCAGGATCTTGTCGATGTATCTAGCCGTTTGGTCACCCGGGCGAATGCCTGGGATGAAAGCTCCGCTCTTTTTCAAGTTATCTGCAGTTTCCCGGCTGTTGAACACCAGGGCAGTGTAGAAAAAGCAGAAGAATATGATCGCTGCTGCATAAAGCATCACGTAGATCGGCTGACCAGGTGACAACGTAGAGGCAATGTCCTTCAACCAACGCATGGAGTCACCGGTGCTGAACCAACCCACGACAGTGGCCGGCAGCAAGATGATCGACGACGCGAAGATCGGAGGAATGACACCAGCCATGTTCACTTTCAGGGGCAGGTGAGACGATTGACCGCCATACACCTTGTTGCCTACTTGACGCCTGGCGTAGTTCACGAGGATCTTGCGCTGACCGCGCTCCATGAACACGACGAAGTAAGTAACACCTGCAACCAACACGACTATGAACAGCGCCACGACGATGCTCATCGCACCAGTTCGCACCAGCTCCAGCAATCCACCAACAGCACTAGGCAAACCAGCTGCGATACCTGCAAAAATCAGGATCGAAATGCCGTTACCCAGACCGCGCTCCGTGATCTGCTCGCCAAGCCACATGAGGAACATGGTGCCTGCCGTAAGACTGACCACTGCAGTCAGGCGAAAGCCAAAGCCTGGGTTGATCACCAAACCTTGAGAAGCTTCCAGTGCCACCGCAATACCCAGAGACTGGAATAGTGCGAGACCCAACGTGCCATAACGCGTGTACTGCGTGATTTTTCGCTGGCCGGACTGGCCTTCTTTCTTCAACTGTTCGAATGCTGGCAGCACGTAGGTCATCAGCTGCATCACGATCGAAGCCGAGATGTAAGGCATGATGCCAAGCGCAAACACGGTAAACCGCGAGAGCGCACCGCCAGAGAACATGTTGAACAGGTTCAGGATTCCGCCCTGCTGACCTTCAAACAGCTGACGAAGCTGGTCGGGGTTGATGCCGGGCACAGGAATGTGCGCGCCAAGCCGGTAAACGACCAGCGCGAGCAGCAAAAATACCAGCCTACGGCGAAGATCGCCGTATTTTCCGGTCTTTGCTATTTGCGGTGCGCTGGTGGCCACTACTCAAACACTTTCAGAAAAAGCGATCAAGCCAGCGAGCCGCCAGCAGATTCGATGACCGCCTTGGCGCCAGCCGTCGCACCGATACCGGTCAACTTGACAGCTTTTGTCAGTTCGCCCGATTTGATGACTTTAACGACTTTAACCAACTCGCCCACAAGACCTGCTTGCTTGAGTGCCAGCATGTCGACTTCGGCTGCGCCAAGGCGCTCGAGATCGGACAGAGTCACTTCTGCATTGAACTTGAGAGTACGCGACTTGAAGCCACGCTTAGGCAAACGACGTTGCAGAGGCATTTGACCGCCTTCGAAGCCTACCTTGTGGTAGCCACCCGAACGCGATTTTTGACCTTTATGACCACGGCCTGCGGTCTTTCCCAGACCGGAGCCGATCCCGCGGCCCACACGCCGACGAGGGCGCTTGGAGCCTGACGAGGGCTTGATGCTATTGAGTTCCATCACCGGATCCTCTTCAAACGATTTTGACTAGGTAGTCGATCTTGTTGATCATCCCGCGGACTGCAGGAGTATCTTCGAGTTCGCTGACGCTATTGACTTTGCGCAGGCCCAGGCCACGCACAGTAGCGCGGTGAGATTCCTTGCAGCCGATGGGGCTGCGAACCAGCTGGACCTTAACGGTTTTTTGTGGAGTTGCCATGTTTGTGCTCCAGATCAGGCGAAGATGTCTTCGACCGACTTACCACGCTTGGCCGCTACTTGGGACGGAGTCGTGCAGTGTTTGAGTGCGTCCAAAGTGGCGCGCACCATGTTGTACGGGTTGGAAGTGCCATGGCTTTTGGCCACGATGTCGGTGATGCCGACCACTTCGAACACTGCGCGCATTGGACCGCCCGCGATGATACCGGTACCGCGAGGAGCCGGTGCCATCATGACGACTGCGGCGCCGTGATGGCCCGTGACGTTGTGATGAATGGTGCCATCGCGCAGAGAGACTTTAGCCAGGTTGCGACGAGCTTCTTCCATCGCTTTTTGCACTGCAGCTGGCACTTCTTTTGATTTGCCTTTGCCCATGCCCACGCGGCCATCGCCATCACCAACCACTGTCAATGCTGCGAAACCCATGATACGGCCGCCCTTGACCACTTTGGTCACGCGGTTGACCGCGATCATCTTTTCGCGCAGACCGTCCTCCGGACCGTCGCCTTGCGCTCTTGCCTGAAATTTAGTAGCCATTTTTCTGTCCTGCCCGATTAGAACTGCAGACCTGCTTCACGCGCGGCTTCGGCCAAAGCCTTGACGCGACCGTGATAGGCGAAGCCTGCGCGATCAAATGCCACCGACTCAACGCCAGCAGCTTTAGCGCGTTCAGCAATACGCTTGCCGACTTGCTGTGCTGCGGCAGCGTTGCCGCCTTTGCCGGAACCACCCAGAGCCGTGCGCATTTCGCTTTCGGCTGTAGAGGCAGTCGCCAGGACTTTGGCGCCGTCGCCAGAAATGACGCTGGCATAAATGTGCAGATTGGTGCGGTTCACCGTCAGGCGAGCCACGCCTTTGGTGGCGATGCGGATACGCGTCTGGCGTGCACGGCGAAGACGCTGCTCTTTCTTGCTCAACATGATGCAGGTCCTTATTTCTTCTTGGTTTCCTTGATCACGACTTTTTCATCCGAATAACGGATGCCTTTGCCTTTGTAAGGCTCAGGAGGACGTGATGCGCGGATTTCAGCTGCGATCTGACCAACGCGCTGACGATCAGCGCCCTTGACGACGATCTCAGTCGGAACCGGAGTGGCCACCGTGATGCCAGCAGGCATCTCGAAGTTCACCGGATGAGAGAAACCAATCGATAGATTCAGTTTGCTGCCGCTGGCTTGAGCGCGGAAACCCACGCCGACCAGTGTCAGTTTCTTCTCGAATCCCTTGCTTACACCCACCACCATGTTGTTCACCAGCTGACGCATGGTGCCACTCAGGGCGTTTGCTTCGCGTGACTCATCGACGGGGGCAAAAGACAATTTGCCGCCTTCCGAAGAGACCTTGACCAGAGCGTTAGGCACGAGCTTGAGCTCAGTACCGCCACCTTTGACAGTGATCAGCTCGTCTTTGATAGACACATCAACGCCTGCGGGGACGTTAACGGCCATTTTTGCAATACGTGACATTCAGACTTCTCCTTACGCCACGTAGCAGAGCACTTCACCACCGACACCGGTAGCACGTGCTTTGCGATCGGTCATGACGCCCTGGGGAGTGGTGACAATCGCCACGCCCATGCCGTTCATTACCTGCGGCAGATTGCCACGGCCTTTGTAGACACGCAGGCCAGGACGGCTCACGCGCTCGATACGCTCGATGACCGGACGGCCAGCGTAGTATTTCAAGGAAATCAGCAGCTCAGACTTACCGCCTTCGCTCTTTACCTCGAATCCATCAATATAACCTTCGTCCTTCAGCACTTGGGCAATAGCCACCTTCACTTTGGAAGAAGGCGCGGACACGGTCTGCTTAGCCACCATCTGCGCATTGCGGATGCGGGTCAACAGATCGGCAATGGGATCACTCATGCTCATCTTGTTACTCCTGCCGACTTACCAGCTGGCCTTGGTGATACCAGGGATATCGCCAGCGAAAGCCAATTCGCGAATTTTCGAGCGACCCAGGCCGAACTGGCGGAAAGTACCGCGAGGACGACCAGTGATTCCGCAACGATTGCGCTGACGCGTCGGGTTAGCGTTGCGCGGCAACTTTTGCAGCGCCAGACGCGCTTGCGCGCGCTCGTCGTCGCTGCGCTTGGCGTCGCCTGCAATGGCTTTCAATTCAGCGTGCTTCTTGGCGTACTTGGCCACCAATTTGTCACGCTTCAGTTCGCGTTCGATCAAAGCTACTTTAGCCACTTGCGTTACCTTCAGTTCTTGAACGGGAAACGGAAAGCCGAGAGCAGCGCCTTGCACTCTTCGTCGTTCTTGGCCGTTGTCGTGATGCTGATATTGAGACCGCGCAAGGCATCCACCTTGTCATACTCAATCTCAGGGAAAATGATCTGCTCTTTGACGCCAACGTTGTAGTTGCCGCGGCCGTCAAACGAGCGCCCGGAGATACCACGGAAGTCGCGAACACGCGGCAAGGCCACGGTCACAAAGCGATCCAGGAATTCATACATGCGCACACCGCGCAATGTGACCATGGTGCCAATAGCCTGGCCTTCGCGGATCTTGAATCCAGCGATAGCGCGCTTGGCCTTGGTAACCACAGGCTTCTGGCCGGCGATCTTGGTCAGGTCAGCCACGGCGTTGTCCATGACTTTCTTATCCGCCACAGCCTCGCTCACACCCATGTTGAGAGTGATCTTGGTGATGCGCGGCACCTCCATTGGCGACTTGTAGCCGAACTTCTCGATGAGTTCGGGCGCCACTTTTTCACGGTAAATTTCTTGCAGTCGTGCCATGATTTTCTACCCTCAGGCCACTTTGATTTCGTCGCCGCTGGACTTGAAGACGCGCACGCGCTTGCCATCAGCCAACAACTTGATGCCCACGCGGTCAGCTTTACCGGTAGCTTTATTGAAGATTGCCACGTTCGATTGATGAATCGGCATGGCTTTCTCGACGATACCGCCAGCAACACCCTTCATGGGGTTTGGCTTGGCGTGCTTCTTGACGAGGTTGACACCTTCGACAATCAGGCGCTCTTCTGTGGCGCGCAGCGTCACTGTGCCACGCTTGCCTTTATCACGGCCAGCCAGCACGATCACTTCGTCGCCCTTGCGAATCTTGTTCATGATGCGTCTTTCCTTACAGCACTTCTGGTGCCAGTGACACGATCTTCATGAAGCGTTCGTTACGCAGTTCACGCGTAACTGGGCCGAAGATGCGGGTGCCGATAGGCTCCAACTTGGCATTGAGCAGCACGGCGGCATTGCCGTCGAACTTGATCAGCGAGCCATCACCGCGGCGGATGCCTTTTGCAGTGCGAACCACTACCGCACTGTAGATCTCGCCTTTTTTGACGCGACCGCGCGGAGCAGCTTCTTTAATGCTCACTTTGATAATGTCGCCCACGCTCGCGTAGCGACGCTTAGAGCCGCCCAGCACCTTGATGCAAAGGACGGACTTGGCGCCGGTGTTATCGGCGACCTCTAGTCGAGATTCAGTCTGGATCATTTCAAATTTCCCAACTTGTACCCAGCGCAGCAAAAAGCCACCGGATCAGTCTTGGGCCCGTCAACCGCGCCTGAAAAACCTCTTCCAGACGCTGCGCTTGGGGCAGATTCTCTAAGCCCAATTCGGGCGAAGCTCTCGATTATGCCGCGCGGCTGAGGCAGTGTCAACAGCTGCCTTCATGCGAGCGCATTTATCTGGCGCCGTATTGCTTGGCCAGGGCCTGAAATTCGGTCAAGCCCGCCGAGTACGGCGCTGATTCGGCTGTTTTCTGGCCAAGTTCGTCTGCCAGGATGCCTGCCACCGCTTCGGCGGCCGCTGCAGCCTTCGTGGCGTCCAGGAACAACATACGCGACCGGCGCGCCAGCACATCTTCCACTGTACGAGCATATTCAAAGCGCGCTGCAAAGCGCACCATGGCCTCGCTGAGTCCGGGGGCAAGGTAGTTGTCGCGTCCAGGCAACAACGACACATTTTCTGCCTCGGAGCCGTAAAGATGAAGCCCAGGTTCAGCGCTCACGCTCACTGCGCCGGCTCCTTGGGCTGGCGCCCCCACCAGGCGCTGTCCCGCTGTGCGTGACCGTCCGCGGACCGGCAAAAGCCCGCCAGACGTGCACTGCGCGAGCACGTCTTCTGCCATGGCCCGGTACGTCGTCCATTTTCCGCCGGTCACGGTCACCAGACCGGCTTTGGACACCAGAACCGTGTGCTCTCGGCTGATCGCGCGGGTAGGCGAGCCGTTTTCGCCACTTGGACGAACCAGGGGACGCAGGCCCACCCATTGGCTAAGGATGTCTGCCCTATGGGGGGCACGCCGCAGATAGCGCCCAGCCTCGCGAAGGATGAACTCGATCTCTTGTTCAAATGGCATGGGCTCCAGCGGCACATCCTGACGAGGTGTATCCGTGGTGCCCAAAATGAGCTTGCCAAGCCATGGCACGGCAAACAGCACCCGTCCGTCTGCCGTGCTGGGCACAAGCAGCGCGTGCGAGCCAGGAGAAAACGATTGGTCAACGACCAGATGAACCCCTTGGCTAGGTGCGACGATAGCGCCCGCAGTCTGCCCCTGGGCCTTGGCGTCCTGCTGGCGCAAGGCATCGACCCAAACGCCTGTGGCATTGACCACGCAGCGGGCGTTCAACCTGAATTCACGTCCGGTTTCCTCATCCCGGCAAGCCACGCCTGACACCTTGCCGCCTTCATGCAGCAAACCTGTCGCCGCGCAATAGTTGGCCAGCCTGGCGCCGTGAAGGGCTGCCGTACGGGCAATGGCGAGCGCCAGCCTGGCATCGTCAAACTGGCCGTCCCAGTACTTGACACCCCCCTTCAGCCCGCGGGGCTGCACGCCAGGCAGCAAACGTTGCGCCTGGCCGGAAGTCAGCCATTGCGTTCGTCCCAGCCCGGATTTGCCTGCCAAGGCATCGTAGACCTTCAAGCCAATGCCGTAGAAAGGCGTTTCCCACAGTTTGTAGGAGGGCATGACAAAGGGCAAGGGTTGCGCCAGGTGGGGCGCTCCCTGAAGGATGTTCAGCCGCTCGTGCAAGGCTTCGCGCACGAGATGGATGTCCCCCTGAGCAAGGTAGCGCACGCCGCCATGCACCAGCTTGGTGGCGCGCGATGAAGTGCCTTTGGCAAAGTCATGGGCTTCGACAAGGGCCACCGAGTAGCCCCGCAAGGTGGCGTCCAATGCCACACCCAACCCCGTAGCGCCCCCGCCTATGACAACCAGGTCATACCGCTCTGGCTCGCACAGGCGGGCGATGAGGTCTTCACGTGTTGTAGGCAGCGGAGCAGCGGTCATGATCCTGATTCTGACTGAGAAAACTGGAGCGCTGCTGACAACATCTACCAGATACGGCGCTGGCCTGGGAATGGCAGCAAGGCAGTCTACAAATCCTCGATGGATCTCATGGGCTCTCTTCTGCCCAGCCGCGAGATCTTGCCACTGCTTCACGCCAACGATCGAGGCAAGCTCGCCGAGCGGGCTCGGTGAGACCGGGTTCGAACCGCCGATCTACCGACCATTGCTGGGTAATGGCTGCCCCACCGCTCCAAACACCAATGGCCAGGCCCGCCAGATAGGCCGCTCCGAGAGCCGTGGTTTCCGTGATCTTGGGGCGCACCACCGGTACGCCCAGAAAGTCTGCCTGCATCTGCATCAACAGATCGTTGCGGCTGGCACCCCCATCGACCCGCAGTTCGGTCAAGGCAATGCCTGCATCACGCGTCATGGCACCAAATAGATCAGCGGACTGCAGCGCAATGGCTTCCAGGGCTGCACGGGCGATGTGCGCCCGTGTGGTGCCACGGGTCAGCCCCACCAGGGTGCCGCGGGCCCTGCCGTCCCAGTCCGGCGCCCCGAGGCCCGTGAACGCAGGTACCAAAAACGCATCACCGGTATCTGGCACGCTGGCGGCCAAGGCCTCCACCTCTGCTGCGCTGTCAATGATTCCAAGGCCATCGCGTAGCCACTGAATGGTGGCGCCAGCCATGAACACCGAGCCTTCCAGGCAGTACGCGGTGCGCCGCTCGCCGCCCTCTTCCGGGCCTTGCCAGCCCACGGTGCTCAGCAGGCGATTGCGGCTGGTCACCGCAGCCGTGCCGGTGTTCATGAGCATGAAGCACCCTGTGCCATAGGTATTTTTTGCCATTCCGACGCCGAAACAGGCTTGCCCGAATGTGGCGGCTTGTTGGTCGCCTGCCACGCCAGCGATCGGAATAGGCTCGCCAAGCCACTTGGGCAAGACCTCGCCCACAATACCGCTGGACGGCACGATACGGGGCAATACCGCACGAGGAATGTTGAAAAGATGCAGCAATTCATCGTCCCACTGCAGCGTGCGGATGTCCATCAGCAAGGTGCGGGAAGCATTGCTGGCATCCGTGGCATGAACCTGCCCGCCGGTCAGGTTCCAGATCAGCCAGCTGTCCACGGTGCCGAAAGCGAGTTCGCCGGCTTCCGCACGCGCACGAACTCCAGGCACGTGCTCAAGCAACCATTCGAGCTTGGTAGCCGAGAAATAGGAGTCGAGCACCAAACCTGTCTTGCGCTGGATAAGCCCCGCCTTTCCTGCAGCGCGCAATGCCTCGCAACGGGGGGTAGTGCGTCGGTCTTGCCAAACGATAGCCCTGGCCACCGGACGCCCCGTAGCGCGCTCCCACAGAACTGTAGTCTCCCTCTGATTCGTAATGCCTATGGCCCGGACCTTGACCGAGCCATAGGCAGCGCCGTGCTCGGCCGAAAGCTTTTGCAGGCATTCGCGCGCCACCTCCAACTGTGTCGACCAGATTTCCGCAGCGTCATGCTCCACCCACCCTGGCTTGGGGAAGTGTTGCGCGAATTCCCGCTGCGCCAGCGCCGCTACACGGCCATGGGAGTCGAAGGCGATGGCCCGAGAGCTGGTGGTGCCTTGGTCAAGCGCAAGCAAGTAGTCCATGGACTCAAGCGTAACCTGGGATATACCGGCAGGGGAAGGATTCTTCTTGTTCGGCGGTCCGAAAACCAAAAACCCGCACACTCTAAAGAATGTGCGGGTTTGAATTTTGGTGCCCTGTTATGGCCGCTCCGGGGCGAAGGTTCCCTATGGGGGCTGCTTCACGGATTATCTTTTTTCTACTTTGTATTTGAAGAAAATGACCAGAATCGCCAGGACTAGCACGATGGCGTTGTTCAAAATGATGGGCAGCGCCCCGATCAAGAGCCCGTAGCACAACCACAGGCCGACGCCCCCAATGAAGCATGTGTACATTCCATAGGAAATATCACGTGCCGAGCGAGTACGCCATATTTTCACGACTTGGGGAATAAAGGAGATCGTGGTCAGCATGCCCGCTACGGCGCCGATAAAATCGGTCAGGCTCATTTCGCTGTGCCTTCAGAAAAAGCGATCGAAGTAGATCTGCGACTTGTCCACCTTGTGGAGTTTCTGCAGCGTGTCCAGCACTGCTTGGATCATTGGTGGCGGTCCTGCCATGTAGTAGTCATGGCCGTGCGGGTTGGCCCCCACGACTTCTGCTACATATTCATGGATGAAGCCGACGCGGCCGCTCCAGCATGGGTCCTCTTGCTCCTTCGTGGACGAGACGGAGGAATAGAAGCGGATGCGCTCGCCAAAACCGGGCAGGCTCTCCAGCAGCGCCTCGCCGCACACGTCGCGCTGGGTTCTCGCGCCGTAGAAGAAGTGCAGGCGGCGCGATGCCAGTTGGCCTGTGCTGGCCATGGAGCGAGCGATGGACACCATGGGTGCCAGGCCGGAGCCTCCGGCAATACACACCACATCACGTGCCGAGCCCTCACGCAGAAAGGCCATGCCGAATGGGCCATCAAGCGTGATCTGATCACCCACACGCAACTGATCGAACAGCGCGTTCGATGCACTTCCGCCGTGGACGCGTCGCACCTGAAAGTGCCATTCGCCTTCATCGTTAGGAAGGTTGGACATGGAGTAGGCGCGCGTGCCTCTTACCCCCGGTAGTTGCAATGTGGCGAACTGGCCGGGCAGAAATGTGGCCGTCGTACCCGTTGCAAAGCGAAACTCGCGAATGTCGTGCGTGATGTCGTTGGTTGCGATCAACATGGCCGTTTGATTGCAAGGATTCGCGAGAGGCCGACAGGCTTCGTCAAAGCGCATCTTGATGCGGCAATCGGTGAGCGGTCGACACTGACATGCGAGCTTCCGGTTCTTGGCGCGGTCACGTGTTGACAGGCCCGGAGCATCGTCCCAGAGCACTTCCACGTCGCCTTCGAGCAACTCGAATTTGCAGGTGCCACATGCGCCCGCCGTGCATTCGTAGGGCATGCCGAGACCGGCACGCAGACCGCCCGCGAGCAGTGTGTCGCTGCGCGCGCAGGCGAAAAACTGCCCGCTTCCCTCAACGCTGATTTCCGCCATGGTGTGGATCCCTTTCACTGGTCTAGGCGAATGCCAATGACGCCGTTCTCGATCACGACGGGATAGGTCTTCAGGTTCACCACGCATGGAGCTCCCACCGCCTCGCCGGTGCGAATGTCGAACGCGCCCTGATGGAAGGGGCACTCCACGACGTCGCCATCTATTTCGCCATCGCACAGTGACGCTTCGCCGTGGGTGCAGGTGTCGTCGGTGACATAAAACTCACCATTCAGATTGAAGATGGCCAGCGGAGGACGATCCGCCAGTTCCACCCGCTTGGGGCAATCTGGCGCGACTTCGGAAGTGGGGCAAAGGAATTGAATGGTGTGCTCGGCTATGGCCATGAAATTGTCCCCTGATGGATTCGTCAACGAATCGACGCGCCATCAGCAGCGGGTTTGCCCAGGCAAACAGCATCTGGATGGCACGACAACGATGGTTTCATCGTATGGAAAGGGACGCCGCGCAGCTATTGGATTGATTGCTTAGCCACTACAGGTTTTTGCTTATTCCCTGCATGGACATTCAGGAAGATCGCGGAAGCATCACGTGAAAACAGGCGCCTGAGTTACCTTCCGGGCGCGTGAACCACACATGTCCTTCGTGTGTATCGACGATGGATTTGCACAGTGAAAGCCCGATGCCCAGGCCAGAATTTTTTGTGGAAAAGAAAGACGTGAAGATATGATCGGGACTTACCCTTGGCAAACCCGGACCGGTATCTGTCACGGTGATTTGAACGTGCTTACTCTTGCCGCTTGCGATGCCGATGTGCAGTCTGCGCCGATCTGGGGGCATGCTGGACATAGCCTCGATACCGTTAACCGCGAGGTTGATGACGACCTGTTGGATGAGCACTTCATCGCATTCAACTTCACAATTCGCATCATCAAATGCATAGCTCACCGATACGCCGTGATCGCGTGCCCGAATTTCGATCAGACTGCGGATATCCTCGATCAGCGAACGCAGGTCAATCACTTGCCTTTGGAAGCTGCGGTTGCAAGTAAACTCGCGCACCTTGTTGATGATGCGACCGGCGCGCTCGGCCTCGTTCTGCGTCAGTTCCAGAACGCGCAGCAATTCGTCGTTGGTGTAGTTTCCTGAGCATATGCGTCTGCGGCACCCCGCGACGAAGTTGACGATGGCGAAGAACGGCTGATTCAGCTCGTGCGCCAATGCCGTCGCCATCTCGCCTGTGGTGGAAATGCGTGAGATGCGGCTGAGTTCCAGTGCCCGCAAGCGTGCCTTTTCCTCGGCCGCGATGCGTTCGGTGACGTCGCGAAAGTTGATTAGAAGCCCCCTGACCGCAGCGTCGTCGAGGAGATTGCGGCACACCGCCTCGTGGGTCTTCCATTCGCCGTTGCGATGGCGCACGCGGTAGCTCAACTTGACGCTGGCATTGGTTTTCAGTTCGTTCAGTCCGTTGAGCGCCGTGCGCACGTCTTCCACATCTTCCGGGTCGATGAAGGCATACACGGAGCGGCCCATCAGTGACCGTGCCGAGACACCCAGCAAGGCGTTGATGGAGGGGCCGACAAATTGAATCGCGCCGTTGGTCGACACGATGGCGATGCCGTCCGACGAGCGCTCGATGAGCTTGCGGTAGTAGCGCTCACGCTCCTTGAGCACGGCATGTGCTTCCTTGCGTTCCGAGATATCCCGCGCCATCGCGATGACGCGCCCGATGCCGTTCATTGTGATGCGCTTGAGGCTCACCTCTACGGGCGTTTCTTTTTCCAACGCGTTGCGAATAACCCATTCAAAGATCACCGATTCACCGCTGTCACGCGCCTTCCAGATCTGCTGCAGACCGATCTCCGTATTGAATGGGGGATGGTTGCGAGTGAGTTCACCGATGGACATTCCGCGTAGCTCTTCAATCGTGTAGCCATACAGTTCGCAGGCCTTGCGATTAGCTTCAAGAATTTCTCCAGTATCCATATCGTGGATGACCATGATGTCGTTGGCAAATTCAAAAACGTCTTGGTAACTGGTGCTACTGAGTGGACTGGTGACATTCATGAGGTGTGCCTTCGCATTCGGAGGGTCGCCGAGCAGCATAGCACCGCGCCTATCGCCGCGGCACTGTGGATTGCCCGTTAAGTGTTAGCACTTAACACACTAGTCATCCGACCGGATAACGTGCGCGCCGACATCTCTTTACGCTACGAGCACTGATCAGAACGCATGTTCAACCGCCATCTGAATCCACTCGCTTCGCAAGCATTACAAGGAGAACTTGATGAACCACATCACAGCCGTGGCACCAGAGGACGTCGTCCAGGTGACCTCTTTCACGCGGGGCGTCATCGGCCCAAGCCTGAAGCTGCTGGGGCCCGTAAAGGATGGTGGCCGCATAGTTACGGGAACGCCCCCCGGCTGCTGGGGCCCGATGATCACACCGATCTTTCAGGGTGGCCATGAAGTTTCACAGCCAGTAGCTGTAGAGGGCGCCGAAGTCGGCGATGCGGTGGCACTGAAGATCGAACGCTGCTCCGTCACATCGCTCGCCACTTCGTCAGGCGTGATGGAGTTCGTCGAAGGCCGCTATCTAGGTGACCCCTTCGTCGCCAAACGCTGCACGACCTGCGGCACCGAAAGCCCGTCAAGCCATGTCGAAGGCACGGGTGATGACGCGATTCACTGCGACGTATGCGGCGCCGAAGTCAACGCGTTTCGCTTCAGCCATGGCTATGTCATCGTGCTCGACAGTGAGAACCGCGTCTCGCTAACGGTGAACAAGGAGGCGGCCCAGCGCATCGCGGGCATGCCCAACGAGCTGGCACGCCTGCCGGAGATGTCCGAGCAGCACTCCATCCTTTCACTGGCACGCTCCGATATAAGTGGTCTGGCGGCGCACATGCAGCCGTTCCTTGGAAACATCGGCACCATCCCTTCGGTGGACATGCCCGACTCGCACAATGCAGGTGACTTCGGCGCCTTCCTGGTAGACGCACCACACCGCTTCGGAATGAGCCGCGAGTCGCTCGACGCCCACAAGACCGACGGCCACATGGATACCAACAGCGTTCGTGAAGGAGCCATCCTGATCTGTCCCGTGAAGGTACGAGGTGCCGGCGTGTACATGGGCGACATGCACGCGCAGCAGGGCAATGGCGAAATCGCTGGCCACGCAACCGATGTGGCAGGCGAGGTGGAGCTAAAAGTGCAGATTATCAAGGGCCTGAAACTCGACGGCCCTATTCTGCTGCAACGCCCAGACGATCTGCCACCGATGGCACGCCCCATGAGTGCAGCGCAGCGTGCGCACGTGAAGGTGCTGGGCGAGCGCTACGGTCAGCACAAGATTGAAGAGAACGCTCCCATTACTTTCATTGGCTCGGCAGCGAATCTCAACGACGCCACCAAAAACGGCCTGCAGCGCGCCGCAGATGTGACAGGGCTTCCTTACGACGAGATCCTGAACCGCGCAACGATCGCAGGCTCGATCGAGATCAGCCGACTGCCTGGTGTCGTGCGCGTCACGTTCCTGTGTCCGATGCCCATTTTGGAGCGTCTCGGAATTGCGGAACTGGCTCGGGCTCAGTACGGGCTGGACAACCCAGCTTGAAGCCGAAAAAGCATTTCACTCCTTTACCCATTTTTTTATAAAGGTACCGTCATGGAGACAAACAACCAAACCCTTCGCTGGGCCAGTAAATTCCCGGAACTCGGCACTGAGCCCGTTCCAGTAGAGCCTTGCATTGCGCCGGAGTTCTACGAGCGCGAGAAAGAGCGTGTGTTTTCACGCACCTGGTTGAAGGTTGGTCGCGTAGAGGAGATATCCAGGGTTGGCGACTACAAGGTCAAGAAGATCCATTTCGCCAAAACATCGGTGATTCTGATTCATGGCAAGGACGGTGTGATCCGTGGCTTTCACAACACCTGCTCGCACCGCGGCAACAAGGTCATCGTGGAAACTGGCGAAGAAACCTTCGGTCGCAATAAGGCCGCTGTGGTGACCTGTCGTTTCCACGGCTGGGTATACGACGGCGAGGGCCAACTGGTACAAGTGCCGGAAGAAGAACGCTTCGCTTCGAACTTCGACAAGTGCACCCAGGGCTTGACTCCAGTGCACACCGATGTCTGGGAAGGATTCATCTTCATCAATCTGGCCAAAACGCCGGACCGTTCGCTGAAGGACTATCTCGGCGGGATGGGCCAGCATCTGGCAGGCTATCCGTTCGCGGAGATGAGTCAGGTCTTCAGCTACAACACGTTGCTGGATTGCAACTGGAAGGTCGCCCTCGATGCGTTCTCCGAGGCCTATCACGTATCCACCATCCACGCGGGATCCTTCCCCAACGTGTTCTCCAGCGGCCTGTCCGATGTGGAACTGTTCGGCGAACATCGCACCACCGGCATCTGCCTGTCGCTCAATGCCAAGCCGACTCCCGTGGCCGCCATTGCCAACAGCATCACGGGTGCTTCGCTGGTGTCGCAACGCGGCTCGTCCATGCTGCCACCGGGTGTAAATCCCCACCGCCACAACGACTTTTCGTTCGAGCTGAGTGTCGTTTTTCCCAACATTCTGATTCACGTCTCTGAAGGCATCTGGTTCACCCACCAGTTCTGGCCCGTGGCACACAACAAGACGCGGTGGGAGGGCAAGTACTACGTGAAGCCAGCCAAGACCAACAGCGAGCGCTGGGCTACCGAGTTCGCCCAAGTGCTGCAGCGCAACGCCTGGTTGGAAGACACCGCCACGATGGAAGACACCCACGCGGCCCTGGAGTCCGGCGCAAAGCAGTACATGTTCCTGCAAGACGAAGAAATTCTGCTGCGCCATGGCTACAAGGTGCTCGAACAATACCTCGAACAATGATGGAGATGTCAGACATGACCACACAGAATCTATTGCCTGAAGAATTCGAAGCTCTTGAACCGCTGGTTGCGCTGTGGGCATTACCCACACAGAACGAGCGCCAGCAACGACGCATCAGTTCTGCGCGTACTGCGATCAAGAGTTTCTACGACACCATGCTGCCTCAGTTACCCGCGATCCTCAAAAAGCTCGACGAATTTCCGCTTGGTCAGCTGCCGGAGAAGGAGTCCCGCTTGATGACGCTGGCGTTGTCGCTTGCGGAAGTGGCTCCGCACATCGAGCTCTATGGCGGCGATCCCAAAGTGCCCTACGCGTTCGATGAGGCGCGTTTGGTCGCCGAGCACGGTCAGCTCGCATATTGATAACAGCCCCTATGCGGTCTGCAACGCCGTTGAGGCGTCGCGGATCGCCATCCCGGGAGATTTACCGATGGCTACCAGAACGCTCTCCCAGCGCATTGCCCGCATTGAGGCGATCACTGAAATCCAACAGCTTGTTGGGCGTTATGCCCATGGCGCGGACCGGCATAACGATGCCGCGCTGATGGCCCCGCTCTTTAGCCACAACGCAGTCTGGGAGGCCAGAGGCTTCGGACGCCATCAAGGTCGCGACGTGATCGCCACGGAGCTTGCACGCATCGGCAGGGAAGAGATCGTGTGGAGCGCGCACTACATGACGCCGCCCGTCATCGACGTGGACGACGATCTGCTCCAGGCCCGGTGCCGCTGGCATCTGTGGGAACTTGCCCGGATCCAAGACCCCTCGGGTAGCGGACCGTCCGCCGCGGCGCACTGGATCTGTGGTGAGTACGACACCAGTCTCATCGTCGAAAAAAGGCGTTGGTGCTTCAAGCAGCTTGATCTCAACCTGCGCCTGATCCATCGACACGACGCGGAGTGGTTGCCGCTCGGCTGAAGAGCAAGTCACCCGCGTATGGTAGCCGCGCACTCGAGGTACGGGCGTCGGTCAATGTCCATTCCCTTGTACTGAAGCGTAGCACCGAGCAGCACGCAAATCAGAAGAAGTCGCCAGATATGCGCCACTTTCAGCGCAGGGATAGCCATATCCCGAACCCACAAACGATCACTCGAATGATCTGAATGAGTCACAACCAAGGAGACAGAAGATGAAGAAGAATGTCAAGTGGATTTTGATGGCAGCCATGGGAGTTCCGCTCGCGGCAGCTGCGCAAAGCAACGTGACCACATATGGCACGCTGGACGCAGGTATCACGTCCATAAGCAACCAGGGAGGCTCACGCAACACCACTCTTGCCAACGGCATGCAGATTCCGAACCTGTTCGGTTTCCAGGGTAGTGAAGAGCTGGGCGGTGGCATGAAGACGGTCTTCAAGCTCGAGACCCAGTTCAGCCTCGGCGATGGCCAATTTATCGGCGGCAGTGGCTTCACCCGCCAGACCTACGTGGGACTCGCCAGCCCGGTGGGTACGTTCACCATGGGCTATCAGTACGACTTCATGTTCGAGTCACTGTCCGCCGCACGCCTGGCCGGATCACTGCCCTATGTGAGTCTCTACAACCTGCAGCAAGGCCCATTCCAGGGACTGGGAACACCTTTCGGTGGACTGGACTTCAACCGCGTTGCGGGCGCATTTCGTGTGCCAAGCTCAGTCAAGTTCGTCACCAAGGACCTCAATGGTTTCAACGCTGGTGTGTTGTACGGCATGGGTGAAAAGGCCGGCTCGTTCGGAACCAACAGCACGATCAGCGCGGGCGTCAACTATGCGAATGGCCCATGGGGTGTGAACGCCGCGTATACCTATGCGAAAGATCCGTCCATCAATGAAGGCAAGGATGGCATCCGCAACTGGGGTGTCGGTGGTCGCTACACGACGAGCTCCATGCAGGTGGATGCCATCTACACCAACACACAGAACACTTTCACCAATGCTCGCGCCAATGTGTATCAGGTGGGTGCAGATTTCAAGATCACCCCCACCACCATCCTGCGTGGCGACTATCAGCTCATGAAAGGCAACGCTTTGGTGACCAACAACAAGGCGCATCAGTTCGGTGTGACGCTGGACTACTGGTTCTCCAAGCGCACCGACATTTACGCCAACTTGGTCTATCAGCGCACCAGCGGCAACGGTGCGACGAATGCCTGGATTGCGGGCTTGCCCGGCGCTTCCGATGGACGCAGCCAAACGGCGCTGCGCATCGGCATGCGTCATTTCTTCTAATGAACAAGGAGATTCATCATGCACAGTGAATCGCAAATCAAGTCCCGCACCGACGACCACGCTTTAGAGGCCGTTCCAGACAGCGAACGCCAGAACTGGCTGCAACTGTCGTGGAGCACGGCGGGTATCGTCACCACCCTGATCCAGCTGTTTGTCGGCGCACTTGTGACCTTTGTTGCGGGCATCAAGATCGGCATGTTGGCGGGCGTGTTCGTAGCCATCGTCGGTGCGCTGCTCGGATGGGGCGCAGGCCACATCGCCTACAAGACAGGGCTGTCCAGTACCGTGCTGTCTCGCGATCATGGACTCGGATCGCGTGGCTCGGCATTGCTGGCACTGGTGTTCGGCTTCATGATTACGGGCTTCATCGCCCTTGAGAATGCGCTGCTGTACAAGGGCTTTCTGTTCTATCTGAACCAGCCCGACACGCTGACCATGCGCATCATCATCTATGGCATTCTCACACTGGCGTGGATTCTGCTCACGGCTTTCGGCTTCAAGTTGGTCGCGCGCGTGTCCTCGCTCACGTTGGTGGCCTTCCTCGCGGTGCTGGTGTATATGATGGTTGAGGTCATCACCATGTCTGGTCAGTCTTGGGCCTCGGTGACGCAATTCGGTGCACAGATGCCCGAAGAGATGCTGCGTGCAATGGGCGCTGACACCGACTTTGGCAAGTTCAGCTTCTGCGTGAACGTGATGATCGGCTCGGCTGGCGCACTGGCGTTGATCGACGCCGATCTCGGCCGCTACGCCAAGTCCTCTCGTGACATCGCCATCGCCGCGGTGATTGGCAACGTGTTCATGGACATCGTCATGGTGGCGATCGGCGGTATCGTGATGTATGCGGGCATGGACCAGATCATCGCGCACCATGTCAAGATCGGTGGCCTCACCGAAGCTGCAGCCCGTGCGCTGGCCCTGCAAAGTCCCGACAGCGTGGCCGTGGCCTTCATCATCTTCGGCGGAGCGCTGGGCACTTTGCTGATGGTGTTTGCGCAATCGAAGGCGCAGGTTCTCAACACGTACAGCGCATCGCTCTCACTTACCAATCTTGCCGACGTGCTGTTCAACTGGCGTCCCGGTCGCTTCACCTTCGTGATCCTGACCAATGTGTTCGCATGTCTAATGCTGGTGGGATCGATCCTTGACTGGTTCAACTCCTTTATCACCGTGCTGGGCGTACTCACCACGTGCTTTGCGGGGATCATTATCGCCGACTACCTGTTCGTCAAACCCCGTTTGGGGTACTCCACTCCGGTGGGCGAGGAGATCAACTGGGCTGGCGTCATCACAGTGGCTGTGGGGTTTGTACTGGCGCATTTTGTCTTGCAGAAGTTTGTGCCCATCGAGTTCTTTACTTCACTGGTGACTTCGTTCGTTCTTTATCCCGTGCTCAGAATCTCCATGCTACGCAGGTTGAAGCCTGCAACCTGACCACCAGAAATCAAAAGGCCCGATCGTTCTTTGGAAAGATCGGGTCTTTTTGTACTTGGTATGGTTTTTTGATTGACGGATTGCTGTCCTATGCTTGTTCATGCAATCTTCGTTGTGGCGTTCCGATATGACCCCCAGCGCTCCCACATGACCGCCTTTTGGCTTTCCGTGTAGCAGGGTCGGTCCGGTGCTTCATTTGCAACACTCCTTCTGCTTGCGCAGTTTTAGTGTGTTGCATCGACCGGTTGAATCCGCCTGGATGACCACGTTCTTTTCGCTTCAATACTGTGTCGATCCGCGCATACCCAGGCGAATTAACTCTGCCAGTGAAGTAGCTCCCAATTTCTCGCGAATGTGGGCGCGGTGCACTTCCACTGTCTTGTAGCTGATGTTCAAACGGATGGCTATGACCTTGGAAGCAAGTCCTTCCACCAGCAGGTCGAACACTTCGCGCTCGCGTGTCGAGAGCTGGTTGAGCAGGTCTGTCGTTTCGTCATTGACCCTGGCCTTATGGTATTCGTTCAGGCCGACCTTGATGGCCCCGGTGACCTTGTCCAGCAGGTCTTGATCGTTGAACGGCTTCTCGATGAAGTCGTACGCGCCGTCCTTCATGGCACGCACGGTCATGGGGATGTCGCCATGTGCCGTCAGGAAGATGATGGGCAGATTGAAGCCTGAGGTGCGCATTGTCTGCTGCAGCTCGAAGCCGCCCATGTAGGGCATGCGCAGGTCCAGCAACACGCAGCCGGGAATCGTCGGATCAGCGCCTGCGAGGAACTCGCGGCCGTTCGAGAAAACTTCTACTTTGTGGCAGACGGATTCAAGCAACCAGCGCAGAGACTCTCGCACTGACTCGTCGTCATCGACGACATAGACCTTAGGCTCGTATTCGTGGGCTGTAGAGCGAGTTGGGGGCATGGAGCTGTCCGCTTGCTTCTGTGTTATCGGATAAGCCAAGTGAATGCAATTAGCGTACCTATACGAGTCGCAACGGCGCTCGTACTCAATGGTGTTGCCGCATTCATTGTGCTTCTGTCGTGAGAGGCTGACGGATTCAGCTTTGCGCAAGATTCTAGCCATCGAATGAGCAGATTTGCAATTGGGAATTTCCGCAGTTTCTTTGGATTTCTGGGTTGGCACCTAGGGAATTAGGACAGCATATGACTGAACTGCGTATCTGCTTGATCCGACTAAGTGCTTCCATCTATGGGTTTAGGTAGCCGAGGGCATTTACCGCGAAGCCCTGCGCTTCTACGCTATACCCAATCCCAACAAGCAGGAGACAGACATCGTGACGAAAGTAGCAATCATCGGCGGCGGGCAGTGTGGCTTTCATCTGGCATTCGGACTGCTGGATCGAGGCTTCGAGATCACACTCTACACAGATCGCACCCCAGACCAGCTTCTGGGCGGAAAGATTCCCAGCACCGCCTTTCTATTCAACCAGACGCTGGAATGGGAGCGTCGCCTGGGACTGAACTTCTGGGAAGACTGCGCGCCTATTGGCGAAGGCATGCTGGTCGACTTCCGCGATCCCAACGGCAAGGTCATGATGACGGTGAAAGGCCAGTTGGGTGATCGCTCTGGTCAGGCCATCGACCAACGCTCGAAGTTCGCGCGCTGGACGCAGGAGTTCGAGCGCCGCGGCGGCACACTGGTGTATCGCGCCATAGACATGAGCGAGTTGGAAGGCATCGCTGGCGACAACGATCTCACGTTGGTCGCTTCCGGCAAGGGTCCAATCAACGCACTGTTCGCTCGCGATGCAGAGCGCAGCGTGCATGCAACTCCGCCCCGTAATCTGGCCGCTATGCTGCTCACGGGGTCCAAGCTGATCGGCGATCATCCCTGGCCCAAGGCTTCCTTCCGACCTCTGCGCTTTAATTTCGTTTTCGGCGTGGGCGAGTTCTTTTCGCTGCCGTTCTATACCCACACAGTGGGCGAATGCCGCAGCATACTGTTCGAGGCATGTCCAGGCGGCCCAATGGATCGCTTCCAATCCGCAGCGGACGGAGCAGAAATGTTAGAGATCGCACGGGGCGTAATGAGTGACTTCGCGCCTGACGATCTACCCTTATTCGAAGGTGCACAGCTCACCGATGAGAATGCTTGGCTCAAGGGTGCGTTCACTCCGACCATTCGCCACCCGGTCGGTAGGCTCGCATCGGGCCGCGTCGTCATGGGTGTAGGCGATACCGTGTGCCTCAACGATCCAATTTCGGGACAAGGCGCCAACAATGCATCGCGCATGGCTGAGCACCTTATCCAGGCCATAGTCGCCCATGGCAACGCAGCGTTCGATGCGGACTGGATGCAGAACGCATTCGACACCTTCTGGAATAGTTCGGCAAGCTACACATCGGCCTTCACCAATGCGCTGCTGAACCCACCGGGCGATGCAGTGATGCATGTGCTGCAGGCAGCGTCCGTTCAGCCACACATTGGCGATCACTTCATGCGTTGCTTTGAGCGTCCCAGCGAATACTGGCCGTGGATCGCCGATCTGGAAGAAGCCAAGCGATTCGTCGCCGACAGGAGCCTGAGCCATGCTGCATGAACAGGAAATCAAAAATCGCCCCTGGCGGCATCGTCATGAGATTGCCGATGCTCCAGCGGACTTCCGCAAGGCACTGGGTTGCTTTGCCACCGGCGTGACCGTGGTAACGACCGTGGATGGCGAAGGAAACCGCGTGGGCCTCACCGCCAACTCCTTCACGTCGGTGTCCATAGACCCACCGCTCGTGCTCTGGAGCCTGTCACGGCGTTCGCCCAATCTCTCTGCATTCGAGACCTGCGATCACTTCGCTATCAACGTGCTGGCAAATACGCAGCGGCATATCTGCACGCAGTTCTCTCGCCCCGTGGAGAATCGCTTTGCTGGCGTCGAAGCCATCGAAGGTGTGGGCGGCGTGCCGATGATCGCAGGTGCGATTGCGCATTTTGAGTGCGAGAAAGAGACCGTGCATTCGGGCGGCGATCACATCATCTTCGTCGGCCGTGTGAGCCGCTTCCGCTGGCAGGAAAATAAACCGCTGGTGTTCTGCATGGGCGCGCTGCATGAACTGGAATTGGGTTAGGACAAATGAGCAACTCGCAAACTACCAAGAACGCCGCAGACGGCATCGCCGGAAGGACGGCCATCGTGACCGGCGCTTCCACACTCATCGGCGCTGCTGTGGCCCGCGCGCTGTGTGACGCCGGAGCCAACGTGGTTCTGGCCGACATCGACGTGACCAAAGGCCGTGCGATTGCCGAATCTCTGGGTTCACACGCGATGTTTGTTGAAACCGATCTGGCCGAGGACAGCGCGGTGCAGTATTGCGTGCAGTTGGCTCGGGAGCGATATCAGCGGATCGACTTTCTCGTGAACGTGGCCTGCGCATACATCGACGACGGCTTTGCCTCGACACGTGAACAGTGGCGCAAGACCTTCGACGTCAACGTCGTAGGTTCCTGCGTTTTGCTGCAAGCCGCGCATCCGCACATGGTCGCGGCGGGCGGCGGTGCCGTCGTCAACTTCGGGTCGACCAGCGCCTCAGCGGCTCAAGCCGGACGCTGGCTTTACCCGGCAAGCAAGGCTGCCATCGTGCAGTTGACACGCAGCCAGGCGCTGGATCTGGCCAAAGACAAGATCCGCGTGAATGCCGTATCGCCGGGATGGACCTGGTCGGGTGTGCTAGACGCCGTGTCCGGTGGTGACAAGGCCAAGGTCAATTCGGTTGCCAAGGACTTTCACATGCTGGGTCGTGTCGGCGAACCAGAGGAGGTCGCCAATGCGGTTGTGTTTCTACTCTCCGACAACGCGTCATTTGTGACGGGAGTGAATCTGGCTGTTGATGGCGGGTACTCGGCGCTGGGGCCAGAGCAAGGGTTGTCGGCCATTGCGGCCATAGTGGCAAATACGTGAACCACGTTTAATCTGAAGATCGCACTGTCGGTGAGCCAGAGGCATTCGCCCAGCCACTGAATGGTGGCGGCGGCCGTGAGCACAGTGCCTTCCAGGCAGCACGCGGTACGCCGTTCGCCGCCCTCCTCCGGGTCTTGCCAGCCCGCGGCGGTCAATTTTGGAGCCGACTTCGCTTGCAATGCGTTTCACACAGGCTCGGCCATGACTGGACCTTAGAGTTGTGGCACGATTTGGCCGCGAAACCGCCACTTCCAACAGCTTGTCAGCCCCACTGACCTTCAGAAATCATGCCAACAGAGCCATCGCCATCGACGCCTGATTCCGGCGACTGCCTCGACTGGATGTGCCTCAGTCTGCCCGCCCCTCAGACGAAGTACCGTCTCATGGGTATGCAGGCGCGCCGCCCCAGTCACGCGCGCTCGCGCGGGCAGAGGTGATCAACCGATGAAGCGCCTGCATGTCCTCACAGCCCTGCTGTGGTTCGGCATCGTCTTTGGTTCGGTCAACGCAGCGCCGCCAAGTTACCAGGAACTGCATGCCGATCCGGGACGTGCCCTGCCGATGCAGCCGACTTGGCAATTGCAACCGGTGGATGCACGAGCTCGGCCGTGGGGTGACATCTTCGCGTTCACCATCGGCATCGCCCCCAACCTGATTGAGCGGTTGCGCTGGCTGAGCTTGAATCCAGGCAAAGAAAGTGAGCTTGCCCCCGCGTTGTTCGACGCTCTCGAAGGGCGTACGCTTTTCCTTTCGCCGACAGCGCGCAGCTTCTGCGACGGCCGCTGGCAGGTCGTGCGGCAGGAATACCTCTCCCTCAATCCAGCACTCCAGCCGTTGCTCAAAGTGTGGCTGGTGGAGCGAAAGCCTGGGGGCGGACTACGGACCACCACGGCCCACGGGCGCATTGATGCGCAAGGCCAGTGGGCCGTTCCGCCCGTGACCTGCGATGGCAAGGACACGAACTCCATTGACTCCGCCGCGGCTCTCTCTTACCTCATGCCGGAGGAATCCAGGCAGGTGACTTCCGATCTGCATGTGGACACGGTGTACGCACAGCCCGGGATGCGCGATGCACGGGACCAGTGGCTTCCCCCTGTACCGCCACGGGACATCACCACTACGCAGTGGATGGACTACAAGAAGCAAATCGTGACACCGGGCTCCTCTGGTTCAGGCGTGATCGATGCACGAGGGAAAATGGTGATCCCGTTCATCTTCGGCAATCTGCCCGACGTGACCGCCCAGAGGCGCATTCAGTTGTGCACTTCCGTCGGGCTGGATGTCCAGCGCCACGCCGGCACACCACGCGTATGTCGCTGGCAACGACTGAGCGGCAAGCATGGTGGCGGCGCACTGCGGCCAGCCAAGGACGAAAAAACCGGCCGATGGGGATACCAGAACGCAAAGGGCCAATGGATGATTGCGCCGCAGTTTTACGAGGCACGCCGGTTCCGCCACGGCTACGCTGTCGTTTCAGGCGCATTCCCAGAGGACTGGCGCCCGCCGGGGTGGCAAGACCACTGGCCAATGATTCGAAAATTCCACCGCATGGGCCGCTATTGGGTGGCCGAAGCCCTGGTGCGCAACGCGTCCACTGACGGACAGTGGGCCATTCGAATCGGCCTGATGAACGATGCAGGCCAATGGCTTACCCCTGTGCTGCAGCCTGCACTGCACATCACCGTGCCGTTTGCACCCAGTGGGCGCAGCAGCCACTATGCCCAGATGTTGGCCTCGCACTTGCCCAACTTGCTGGGACGCAACGTGCAGGTCGATAACTTGCCGTCAGCCACCGAGGCAGACTATCGCCGGCTGACGACGGAAGGCGGCAGCTCGAAGGTCTTGCTCGCAGCAATGACGCTGCCGCGCGGAGGCATCAAGGGCGTGCACAAGGGCCCTCAGATCGACGCGCTATTGCAATCCCTTCTCCCGGTCACGCTGCTCGCGTCGCAGCCTTTGGTCCTGGTCGCCGACAGCACGAAGGCCGACACCCTGGGCATTCACAGCACGGATGACCTGCTTGCCTACGCACGGGCCCACCCTGGAAGCCTGCGCATCGGCACGGGCGACGACGGCTGGCCGGGCCACCTCGCCTTCGCTCAGTTCCGCGCACTGAGCGGCATCGACGTACAGCGCGTGGTCTTCAAGGGCATGTACCCCGATTCGGGCGTCATTACCAAAGAGCATGCAGTGGACCTGCTGTTCGCGCCCGTGAATGCTGTGGCGGTCGCAGTGCGGCGCGGCCAGTTGCGTGTGCTGGGCACCACCGCCGACCAGACGCACCCCCAACACTTCGACGGCACCACATGGCCAACGCTGGCTGCCAGTACATCGTTGGCCGGCTTCGTCGCCTACGACCGCTTCAGCCTCTGGGCGCCCGCGAACTCGGATGCCGCGTCCAATCGCATATTGCAGGAAGCCGTGGCCCAGGTGCTTGCCAAGCCCGAGGTGCGCAAGCACTTGCAAGACCTTGGGGCCGTCGGCGGAGGCGGCTCACCAGACAGCTTGCTGGAACTGGAAAAAGAAGAGCACGAACGTTGGATGCGCGCACTTTCACCATCGGTGCCTTGATGGCGCTGCATCCAGGTGTGTGAAGAGTCTCGGTGAGACCAGCGCCGCAGCGCAGTAATGCAGTAATGCAGTAATGCACCTGGACAATGATTCTGAGAAGTCCCCCGGTGTTTGGGGTTGGACTTCGAAATTGCCTGATGTTTTGATAACAAAAGGCAAATTTAGATGGTGCCCGGGGCCGGAATCGAACCGGCACACCTTTCGGTGGGGGATTTTGAGTCCCCTGCGTCTACCAATTTCACCACCCGGGCAGGAAGATGACAGTCCAAAATTATGGCACAGTATCAGCATGAACTATCCAACAATTGAAGACGCCGTTGGCAAAACACCGCTGGTTCAGCTGCAACGTATTGGCGCGCAAGACAATTTGGCTCGCGAAAATGTTGTTTTGGCGAAGCTCGAAGGCAACAATCCGGCCGGCTCCGTGAAGGATCGACCGGCTTTATCGATGATTCGGCGTGCGCAAGAGCGCGGTGAGATCAAGCCAGGCGACACTTTGATCGAGGCGACTTCAGGCAATACCGGCATTGCCTTGGCGATGGCCGCAGCCATCAAGGGCTACCGCATGGTGCTGATCATGCCGGAAGATTTGTCGATTGAGCGCGCACAGACCATGAAGGCGTTTGGCGCGGAGCTGATCCTTACGCCGCGCTCTGGTGGCATGGAATACGCACGCGACTTGGCTGACAAGATGGTGGGACAAGGCAAGGGCGTGGTGCTCGACCAATTCGCGAATGCGGACAACCCGCGCATCCACTACGAAACCACAGGCCCTGAACTGTGGGAGCAGACTGCTGGCCGCATTACGCATTTCGTCAGCGCCATGGGGACCACGGGCACCATCACCGGCGTGGCCCGTTTCCTGAAAGAGAAGAATCCGTCAGTGCAAATCATTGGCGCCCAACCGGCAGAAGGCTCTCGCATTCCTGGCATCCGCAAATGGCCTCAGGAATACCTGCCCAGAATTTACGACGCCACACTGGTGGATGAAGAGGTTCTCGTCACGCAGGACGATGCGGAGGAAATGGCCAGGCGCCTGGCGCGGGAAGAAGGTATCTTTGGTGGCATTTCCTCAGGCGGTGCTGCCTGGGTCGCTCAGCAAATTGCTGCTCGCGAGAAAAATGCAACCGTGGTGTTTGTGGTGTGCGACCGCGGTGACCGTTACCTGTCGACCGGCGTTTTTCCTGCTTAAGAACAGACGCTTGCGCCTGCCCATCAACTGCCTGGTACCCTTCGTATGGCTCATTGGAATTACTGCCCTCAGTGTGCAACGCCGCTGGCGATGATCACCCTCGAGGAAGACGGCGGCCCTCAGGAACGCCTGCGCTGCCCTGCTTGCGACTTCACTCATTGGAACAATCCAACGCCCGTGCTGGCGGCCATCGTGGAAATCAATGGCAAGGTGCTTTTGGCACGCAATGCCAGCTGGCCGCACAAGATGTATGCCTTGATCACCGGCTTCATGGAGGCAGGCGAATCCCCCGAAGAGGGCATTGCTCGCGAAGTCAAGGAAGAGACCAACCTGGATGTCCGCGCTTGCAAGCTGGTGGGTGCCTATGAGTTCCTGCGGATGAACCAGATCATCATTGCGTATCACGTCGTGGCTGAAGGTGAAGTTCGCCTGTCCCCTGAATTGGCAGACTATCGGCTCTACGACCTGGCGGATTTGAAATGCTGGCCAGCGGGCACCGGATATGCCTTGGCAGATTGGCTGCGTACGCGAGGGCACGAGCCCGTATTTTTCACCGCTGAGGAAAACGCCGAGCGCCGGCGCGGCTTTGGCGAAGCCACGAACAATTAGTACCCATGGACATCGACAAGGAAGTAGACGCTCGTGGCTTGAACTGCCCGCTACCTATTCTCAAGGCGAAGAAGGCATTGTCTGAAATGCAAAGCGGCCAACTTTTGAAGGTGGTCTGCACCGACCCCGGATCGGTGCGAGATTTTCAGGCGTTCGCCAAGCAGACAGGCAATGAATTGGTCGAGCAGCAGACAGCGGACGGTGAACTTATCCACGTCCTGAAGCGGCGTTAAACCCCCAGGCCGCAACCTCCGCGCTACGGCCTGGGTGCCTCAAGACTTCAAAGTTCGAGCGACTTAAGATACTGGCGGAACTCAGCACCCATCTGAGGGTGCTGCAAAGCCAGCTCGACCGTGGCTTGCAGGAATCCATCCTTGCTGCCGCAGTCATAGCGCTTACCGCTGTATTCGTAGGCGTAGACGCGTTCTTTGGCCATCAGATTGGCGATGGCATCCGTGAGCTGAATCTCTCCACCCGCGCCTGGCCGCAGGTTCCGGATTTCGTCGAAGATGCGCGGCGTCAGGATGTAGCGCCCAGCGACGCCCATGCGCGATGGCGCGTCCGCTGGTGCGGGCTTCTCAACAATCTGCTCAATGCTGATCAGACGCTCTCCCGCTGCCTGACCTGCCACGATGCCATAACGGCGCACCTGATCCTCAGGAACCTCCTGCACGGCCAGCACTGAGCGGCCCAGCGCGCCGAACGCTTCCACCATCTGTGTCAGCACAGCGGAGCCTCCAGGTGGCCCCACCATCAAATCGTCGGCCAGCAAAACGGCGAACGGTTGGTCGCCAACGATGTGCGCTGCGCACAACACCGCATGCCCCAGACCGAGCGATCTGGGCTGACGGACGTAAGTGCAATCCATGTCGTCAGGCTGCACAGCACGCACGGCAGAGAGCAGCTCGGTTTTGCCTGCGGCGTCGAGTTCTGCCTCCAGTTCATAGGCCGTGTCGAAATGGTCTTCAATGGCACGTTTGCTTCGCCCGGTTACAAACACCATGTGCCGCACGCCGGCGGCATAAGCCTCCTCCACCGCATACTGGATCAACGGTTTGTCGACGATAGGGAGCATTTCTTTCGGACTGGCCTTGGTGGCGGGCAGAAAGCGCGTGCCCAATCCCGCAACGGGAAAGACGGCGGTGGTGACTCGGCTGGGGTTTGACATGTTTATATGAAAAGAAGAGGCGTTGATGTGAGACCAAGCGTGGTGTTCAACCAAGCCGCGCAAGTTGACTGCGGTTTTTCTCGAGCGCAGCATTGAAATCAGCGAGGCGCTTTTTCTCTTGTTCGATCACCGCAGGCGGCGCCTTGGCGACGAAGGCCTCATTGCCTAGTTTTCCATTGGCCTTGGCAATTTCGCCCTCAAGACGAGCGACTTCCTTGCCGATGCGCACCTTTTCCGCAGCAATGTCCACCTCTACGAAGAGCGCCATGCGGGCCTCACCCACCACCGCGACAGGTGCCGCCTGAGCTGCGGCTTGCCAGGCGCTTTCTTCATCGAACACCTTCACTTCACTCAGTTTGGCCAGCGCCTGGAGCACGGCCGCGTTGGCACGCATGAACTGGGTGTCCCCCAGCACGAAGAGCGGCATGCGCTGAGCGGGCGAGACGCCCATCTCGCCACGCAGGTTGCGGCAGGCTTCGACCACGCGTTTGAGTTGAGCTACCGAATCTTCGGCGGCCTGGTCGGTGTTTTCGGCCTGTGCCAGGGGATACGGTGCGACTGTGATGGATTCACCGGTCTTGCCGGCAACGGGAGCCACCGCTTGCCACAGTGCTTCTGTCACGAACGGGATGATGGGGTGAGCCAGGCGCAAAATGGCTTCCAGCACCCGCACCAGGGTGGCGCGGGTTGCTCGCTGCTGCTCGGCGCTGCCCGTCTGGATCTGCACCTTGGCGATTTCAAGATACCAATCGCAGAACTCGTTCCACACGAAATCATAGATTGTGTTGGCGACGTTATCCAGCCGGTAGTCGGCAAAGGCCTTGGCGACCTCAGTCTCGACCTTTTGCAAAAGGCTGACGATCCATTTGTCCGCCGCTGAGCGGTGAGTGGCTATATCTTGCGAAGGTGTGCAGTCATGGCCCTCGCAATTCATCAGAACGAAGCGGCTGGCATTCCACAGCTTGTTGCAGAAATTCCGGTAGCCTTCACAGCGCTTGCTGTCGAAGTTGACGGTACGCCCCAGCGTCGCCATGGCGGCGAAGGTAAAACGCAAGGCGTCAGCACCATAGGCGGGAATTCCGTCTGGGAATTCTTTCTTGGTGTTCTCGCGCACCTTGGGCGCAGTTTCAGGCTTGCGAAGACCGGTGGCGCGCTTTTGCAGCAGGGGCTCCAGGGCAATGCCGTCGATCAGATCAACCGGGTCCAGCACATTGCCTTCGGACTTGCTCATCTTCTTGCCGTGGGCATCCAGCACCAGGCCATGAATGTAGACATCACGGAACGGAACCTGGCCCGTGAAATGCGTGGTCATCATGATCATCCGGGCGACCCAGAAAAAGATGATGTCGTGGCCCGTGACCAGAACACTGCTGGGCAGATAGAGGCTGAGGTCTTCTGTTTTTTCAGGCCAGCCGAGCGAGGAGAACGGCACCAGGGCGGAGGAGTACCAGGTGTCGAGCACGTCCTCGTCCCGGGTCAATGGGCCGCTATAGCCGGCTTGCGTGGCTTTGGCACGAGCCTCTTCTTCGCTGCGTGCCACGAAGATGCTGCCGTTGTCGCCATACCAGGCAGGGATCTGATGGCCCCACCACAACTGGCGGCTGATGCACCAATCCTGGATGTTGTTCATCCACTGGTTGTAGGTGTTGACCCATTGCTCCGGAACGAAGCGGACCTGGCCCGACTGAACGGCATCTATCGCCTTCTGCGCGATGCTTTTGCCGGTCTCGTCTGGCTTGCTCATGGCCACGAACCATTGGTCGGTGAGCATGGGTTCGATGACCTGGCCGGTACGTGCGCAGCGCGGAACCATCAAGCGGTGCTTCTTGGTTTCAACCAGAAGGCCAAGTTCCTGCAGATCCGCCACGATGGCCTTGCGGGCGACGAAACGGTTCAGGCCGCGGTACTTCTCCGGCGCGCTGTCGTTGATGTTGGCGTCCAGCGTCAGGACCTCAATCATGGGCAAGGCATGGCGCTGCCCCACGGCGTAGTCGTTCGCGTCGTGTGCAGGCGTGACCTTGACGACACCGGTGCCGAACTCCTTGTCCACATAGTCGTCCGCGATGACCGGAATCTCCCGGCCCACCAGCGGCAACTTGACGTGGCTGCCAATCAGGTGCCTATAGCGCTCATCTTCCGGATGGACCATGACGGCGACGTCACCCAGCATGGTTTCCGGCCGCGTCGTGGCCACCACCAGTTGACCGCTGCCATCTGACAGCGGATAAGCGATGTGCCACAGAAAGCCGTCTTCCTCTTCGCTTTCCACTTCAAGATCGCTCACAGCGGTCTTGAGTTCTGGATCCCAGTTCACCAGGCGCTTGCCGCGGTAGATCAGGCCTTGGTCGTGCAGCTGCACGAAGGTCTCCGTGACGACCCTGCTCAGCTTGTCGTCCATGGTGAAGTATTCGCGGCTCCAGTCAACGCTGGCGCCCATGCGGCGCATCTGCTGCGTGATGGTGTCGCCCGAACGCTGCTTCCATTCCCACACGCGGGCCACGAAGTTCTTGCGCCCCAGATCATGGCGGCTTTGCTTTTGCTCCTGCAGCTGACGTTCCACGACAATCTGCGTGGCAATGCCAGCATGGTCGGTACCCGGAACCCAGAGCGTGTTGAACCCCTTCATCCGGTGGTAGCGCGTGAGGCTGTCCATGATGGTCTGGTTGAACGCGTGCCCCATGTGCAGCGTGCCCGTCACATTGGGTGGCGGCAGCTGCACGGCAAAATTCTCTCCCCTGGCGGCGGCTTCAGCGTTGGCGACGCCAGTCCCGCGGAAACCCGCGCGACCCAAGCCGCGCTGCTCCCAGAGGGGACCCCAGCTCGACTCGACGGCGGCTGGATCGAAAGATTTGGACAGGGCTGCAAGGCCCGGCTGCGAGAGCTGTTGATCAGACATGGTGGCGGGCGGGGTAACCGCTAATGACATGGCCCGCACTACCAAGAAAGATGGGGCGCGGGCCTGGAAAGAACGATTTTAGCCTCGCGGGGTATTCAGCGAGCGTCGCCCTGCTGACGCCCCTGCCCCCTGCATGCCCTCCTCTGCATTCCTGCCTACTGTATGAAGAGGGCTAGAGCCATGCCGCGGTGCCATGGAACCGATTGTTCTGACCTGAAAGCGCGCTCAAACCCCCTTGGACCCACGCATTTCACCAGCATCCCTAAAATCTCGCCATGCTTTCACCTGCGGACAACGTCACCGACACCTCACCCGACCTGGAGCGCCGCTTTGGCGGGCTCAGCCGTCTTTACGGACCAGAAGGCGCGGAGCGGATCCGAGCTGCGCATGTGGCCGTGGTGGGCATTGGCGGCGTGGGATCCTGGGCCGCCGAGGCATTGGCGCGCAGTGGGGTCGGCCAGATCACCCTGATTGACATGGACCATATCTCTGAGTCCAACGTCAACCGTCAGATTCATGCAGTGACTTCTACGCTGGGCCAGGCCAAGGTGGAAGCCATGCGCGAACGTATAGTGCAGATCCACCCCGGGTGCGTGGTTCATACGGTCGATGACTTTGTGCAGCCGGCCAATTGGCCGCAGGTCCTCCCAGCTTCAGTGGACGCCGTCATTGATGCGTGCGATCAAGTCTCTGCCAAGGTTGCGATGGCGGCCTGGGCGCGCCGCGAGCGCCGTCACTTCATCAGCGTCGGTGCAGCGGGCGGCAAGGTACGCGCCGATCTGGTCGAAGTAGCTGATATCGCCGACGCCACGCACGACCCGTTGCTGGCGCAAGTGCGCTATCGACTGCGGAGAGAACACGGCGCACCTGGCGCAGGCCGCCGCATTGGCGTGGAATGTATATTCAGCAGAGAGAGCGTGGCCCAGCCCCCTGCCGCTTGCGAAACCGAAGCTTCGGACGGAACCCTTAACTGCCATGGCTATGGTTCTACCGTGGCGGTCACTGCCACCTTCGGTTTTTGCGCTGTTGGATATCTTTTGAACAGAATTTCGAAAAAGGGCTAAAAACGAGATATACTGCGAGGCTTCCCGGCAAACAGGGAAAACGAGTGGGACGTTAGCTCAGCTGGTAGAGCAGCGGACTTTTAATCCGTTGGTCACAAGTTCGAATCTTGTACGTCCTACCACTCAATTTGAAACCGCGCTACTCACAAGGTAGCGCGGTTTTTCTTTTGAGAAGTTCGCCCAAACCATAACCACAGCCATGTGGTTGTATCGGCGCAGCTCGGCCAACGCATGAGCGCAGCGCCCCTGTAGTCAGCCTAGCTCCGAGACATTGTCCAAGTTGCCGTGCGCAAGTACCATACACCGCAAGGCCACTCAATGCGAAGCGGATAAAGACATGCATCCCAGAATCACCGTGCTGACCTTAGGGGTCGATGACCTGGAGAAATCTGTCGAGTTCTATCGAGACGGACTCGGCCTTCCCACCCAAGGCATCATCGGCACGGAATTTGAAAATGGCGCTGTTGCGTTCTTTGATTTGCAGAACGGGCTGAAGCTTGCCCTTTGGCCCAGGCGAAGTATTGCAGCAGACACAGGCCTGCCGCTGCGTACTGGGGGATCCCTTGAGCTGACCCTAGGACACAACGTATCTTCAAAGGAAGAAGTCCTGGCCCTTATGAAGCAGGCCGAACAAGCGGGTGCTCGTATCGTCAAACCCGCGGCTGACACTTTCTACGGGGGTTTCGCGGGTTATTTCATGGACCCGGACGCTCACCTTTGGGAGGTGGTTTTCAATCCTGAGTTGCTGCCCACGTAGGTGGGGACTGCGAACCATTCAATCGCCGCCTGCCCTCACCGGTTGGTCGGCCCCGCCCCAGCTTCCCCCATGAATGACAAGGCGTTAAGCGGCGAACCCGCTCGGGTTGTGCCTTAAGTCAGCAGGCGCGCCGGCATCAGTCTCCCAGAGGGAGGGGATGCCTAAGTCTGCATGTGGCGACGGTGCGAGCGCAGACTTAAGCGCCTCAAGGAGATGTCACAGCATCCCTGGCTGGCCTGCGCTCCAATATCCACAGCAGCACGCCACCCACCACCAGAACACCCACGCCTGCCAATGCGCCTGCCTTGACGTAGGCCAGTGAAGACCAGAGCATGTACAGGCATACGGAGGCGAAAAACAGTGGGAGCACGGGGTACAAAGGGACTTTGAATGGCCGCGGTGTCTGGGGTTCGCGTACGCGCAGGACGATGAGGGCAATCGAGCTGAGGAAGAAGAATGTCCAGAACACCGGGGCGGTGTAATCCACCATGACCTGAAAGCCGCCACGCAAGCTGCCACCAAAAACCACCAGCACCAAAGCGAAGGCTGACTGCGCATACAAGGCAGCGGCAGGTACGCCGCGCTCCGGGTGCCAGCGACCCAGAGCATGTAGCGCCGGCCAATCTCTACCTACGGCGAAGTTGGTGCGTGAACCGACGATCATGGTGGCATTGATGGAGGTGAGCGCAGCCACTGCCACAGCGATGGAAATCATGGTCTCGCCGGTGCGGCCGAAGGCCACTCTGAGCAGGTCTGCCGCGACGGCTTCGCTCTTGGCCATGCCCTGGATGCCAAGGCCGTACAGGTAGGCCAGATTCACAGCCAGGTACAACACGGTGATCAGCGCGAGGCTGATACCCAGCGCGTGCAGCATGCTGCGGCGCGAACCGCGCAGTTCTGCACTGAGATAGGCCGCTTCATTCCAGCCGCCGTAAGTCAACAGCACAAACACCATCGCCAGCCCGAGCATGGACATGGGCGTGCCAGAGGCTGCAGCTTCTGCAACCACGGGCGCAGGCGGAGGTGAGGCGCCAGCGCCCAGCCACAACCACAGTCCGGCCACCACAATCAGCACCAGCCCCAATACCTCTGCCAGCGTGAGCCAGCTTTGCGTGCTGGCGCTGGCGTGAATGCCACGTGCATTGATCCAGGTCAGCGCCAAAACAGCCAGAGCGCCCCAGATGGCGGAGCTGTAACTGCCCAGCGAAAGCAAGGCCGTCATGTAGTCGCCAAAAACAAAGGCGAGCAACGCGATAGAACCGGTGGTAATGACGGAAAAGCGTGCCCAGGCGAAGAGAAATGACACGCGGCGACCATAAGCGCGGTGCAGAAAATGATAATCACCCCCCGCATGCGGCCAGGCTGCAGCCAGCTCCGCATAGCAGAGTGCGCCGATGAATGAAATGAGGCCACCCGCCACCCATGCAGCCAGCATCCACCCCGGAGATCCGGTGAACTGAGCGACCAATGAAGGAGCTTTGAAGATGCCTGCACCGATGACGATGCCGACAATGATGGCTACAGCTTCGCGCAGCCCCAAGGTAGGCTGCGGCTGTGATTTCTCGTTGGCGGACGACGTCATTCGGCCGACAACGATTCAGCCTCGTTTTCAGGGGCCGGTCCGGACCCACCGATGGCAGGAGCCGCGCCTACCCTGCGCGCGCTGAACGCCGCCTGCTTGCCGTCTTGAAAGACTGAGCCTGTGATGCGATCACCTGCGACCTGTCCCTCAAAGCGGCGCAGGTGGCCGTCTTCGTCCGTAAAGGAAAAGTGGACCTTCTCGCCGGCCACGCGCTGATTGCGTACTGCGGTGCTGAAGTCTTTGAAGACCACATCGCCCGTGAAGTTCTGGAAGGTCTGGTTCAGCGTCATTCTCACGTTCGCCGGCCCCGCTTGCTCCGGGAAGGTGAGCTCCCACTCGCCACCGACATTGGCAGGGACCAGCCACAGATGGACCGACGCGGAGCCTACGCGCGAAGTTTCGTCCGGTATCCAGCGGCCCATGCGGAATTCATGGGAGACCACTCTTGTTCCAGGCTTCAGGGCCAGGATTCGGTGCCGCAACTTCAGGTTCAAGTGCGGGAGCAGATACATGGTGATGACTGTGGCGCGGGAGAAGTCGGATTCGAAGATATCCGCCTTTTCAAACTGGGCACGTTGATCGACCCCAGCCGCTTTGGCTCTGCGATTGGACAGTTCCACCAGATCAGGGTTGTATTCGATTCCCTTGCCTTGTGCCTTGAATTCGCGTGCGGCAGCGATCACGATCTTTCCGTCACCCGAGCCGAGGTCAATCACGTAGTCCTGCGGGGTAGTGGCTGCCAGACGCAACATGCGCGTGACCAAGGTGTCGGGAGAAGGGATCCAGATGACGTCTTTGCCGAACTGACCGCGAGTGGGCTCGTAGGCGCCACCAGGTGTTGCAGGCTTTTGAGCGAACAGCGCCGAAGATGCGAGCAGTCCACTGGCTGCTACGGCCCCTGTTCGAGCGAGGAAGGAGCGGCGTGGCAGGAAGGGGAAATCGGTGAAGGTCAAAAAATTCTCCGCAAAAAATTGGCCGAAACCGGTGGGTTTTCACTGCACGCACAAAACCTGAACGTCCATGCCCGCAGCAACAAAGACTATTGAGAGGATAAGAGCCATAGACCTTCCAACCGCAATACCCAACTGGTTCTTAGGCCTTTCTAACATGAGGGGTTTTCGCTGTCATTGATCGTTTGCACTTATTCGATCAGTCCCTGGCGGACCGTTGGATACGAAAGCCGCAGCCGAAGTTCATGTTTCATGCGCTGGTTATCCAGACGGCGGGATTCGCGCATGAAGGAGAGGCGCATAGGAGAGAGGCTCTGGGCGGCCTGCGCCAAAGTGGTGCGGGGCGGTCGTGGAAGACCGTATAGGTCGGCAGCGAGGTCCATGTAGTCGCCCATCTTGAGATCGCTGTCGTCGCTGACGTTGATCACCCGTTGTGGGTGACCGCGCCAGAGTGCCAACATGCACGCGCGCGCCAGATCATCGGCATGAATGTGGTTGGTGAACACGTCTTCGTCTGCCATAAGTACCGGGGTGCTGCTGAGCAAGCGCTCCCGGGGCGTGCCGCCTTCGCGGTCTGGGGCATAAATGCCGGGAATTCTCAGAATGCTCGCGCACACCCCGGCACGGCCCAGTTGACGCACATGCAACTCTGCATCTACCCGGCGCCAGGCTCTTGCTGTTTCAGGATGGGTGGCCCGCGTCTCGTTCAACCATTCGCCGTCGCAGTTGCCGTAAACCCCGCTGGTAGAGCCATAGACCATGGCCGCTGGCAACTGGCGTCGGCGCAACGCCCAGGCGAGCGACTGCGTACGGGGGTCCTTCACACCTTGACCTGGCGGAGGAGCAAGATGGAGCACCCTGGAAGCCAGCCCCGCCAGCCGTGCCAGAGTGCGCGGCTTGTCCAGATTTCCGATCAAAGGAACGATGCCGGCGGCGCGAAGCACAGGCACCCGCTGGTGGTTGGAGGTCAATGCCATGACTCTCGTCCGTGGGCCAAGAAGCTTGGCGGCACGCATGCCCACGTCGCCACAGCCAATGATCAATACCCGTTGGCGCCGGAAGCGGGCAGGCAGTGCTCCGAGGGGATTCAGGTTTGAAGGCAAAATCAGCCAATCTGGAATGCAATAAGAACCCCCAAGGATACTCACCCCCATGACCTATCAAATCACTGTGGAGCCCAGCGGCCGCAGCTTCGAAGCAGAGCCCGGTGAAGCCATGTTGGCCGCCGGCATTCGTCAAGGCATTGGTTTGCCTTATGGCTGCAAGGATGGCGCCTGCGGATCTTGCAAGTGCAAGAAGTTGTCTGGCACCGTCGCCCATGGCCCTCACCAGGAAAAGGCATTGAGCGCGGAAGAAGAAGCTCAGGGCTACGTGCTGACCTGCTGCGGTGTAGCGCAAAGCGATGTGGTGCTCGAATCGCGCCAGGTCACCCATGCGGGCGCCTTTCCTATCCGCAAGATGCCCGCCCGAGTGGCTTCACTGGAGAGAAAGTCCCACGACGTGATGTCTGTCAGGTTGCAACTGCCTGCGAATGACGTGATGCAGTACCACGCGGGCCAATACATTGAATTTCTGTTGCGCGACGGAGCACGCCGCAGCTACAGCATGGCCAATGCCCCTCATCTGCTTATTCAGCCACCGGTGGCAGGAGGTGCGGGCGCCCCCATCGTGGAGCTGCACATTCGCCACATGCCCGGAGGCAAGTTCACAGACCACGTGTTCAGCGCGATGAAGGAAAAGGAAATCCTGCGCGTTGAAGGCCCTTATGGCAGCTTCCATCTGCGGGATGACTCACCGAAGCCCATGGTTCTTTTGGCTTCGGGCACTGGTTTTGCGCCGATCAAGGCCATCATTGAACACATGAAATTCATGGGTATTACGCGGGAGGCCACGCTTTACTGGGGTGGCCGCAGGCCGCAAGACCTGTATATGGACGCGTGGATCAAGGAGCAGTTGGCGGAGATGCCTCACCTGCACTATGTGCCGGTGGTGTCAGACGCCTTGGCCGAAGACGCCTGGACCGGGCGCACGGGTTTCGTTCACAGGGCTGTACTTGAAGATTTTCCTGACCTGTCTGCCCACCAGGTGTATGCCTGTGGCGCACCCATTGTGGTCGATTCAGCCCGGCATGAATACGTAGCCCAGGCAGGACTGCCTGAGGAAGAATTCTTTGCTGATTCCTTTACCAGCGAGGCCGACAAAGCGCATACACCTGTTTGAGTTTCAGCCCCCGTTTTTTTCTCCTGCTCACGCATTGACTTTCATCATGACTTCTACCGAACCTTCCCGCGATCTCATTGCCTTTATTGGCGGCGGCAATATGGCGAACGCCATCATCGGCGGCTTGATCCGCCAAGGCGTGGAGCCTGAACAGATCCGGGTGGTGGAGCCTTTTGAAGCCACGCGTACAGCATTGATTGCACAGCACGGCGTGCAGGTGCAAGCGTCGGCGGGTGATTTCATTGCGGGCGCTGCACTCATTGTCTGGGCAGTGAAGCCGCAGGTTTTCATGGAGGCTGCAGGGCCGGTGCGGGACATTGCAGGAAATGCCTTGCATCTAAGCATCATGGCGGGCATTCGATCCGACAGTATTGCGGCCGCCTGCGGCAGCCGCCGGATTGTGCGCTGCATGCCCAACACGCCGGCTTTGATTGGTCGCGGCATGACGGCGCTCTTTGCGCCTGCTGAACTCTCAGATAGCGATCGGGTGAAAGCCGAGCAAGTGATTCGGACCACGGGCGACGCGCTGTGGGTGAAAAATGAAAAGCAGCTCGACGCGGTGACGGCGCTCTCAGGGTCCGGGCCGGCGTATGTCTTTTACTTTTTGGAGGCGATGCAGCAGGCCGGAGAGAAGATGGGTCTCAGTGCCAGCCAGGCACGTCAGTTGGCGGTGGGGACCTTTGACGGAGCCAGTGCGCTGGCGGCGGCATCGCCAGACCCGCTGGGCGTTCTGCGTGAGCGCGTGACCAGCAAGGGCGGCACGACTTATGCGGCGTTGACTTCGATGGAGGACAGCGGCGTCAAGGAAGCCTTCATGAAGGCCATGATGGCAGCGGAAAAGCGGGCTGTGGAGTTGGGGGATGAGTTTGGGCGGTAAGGCCTGGGTTAGATGGGTAGCGTGGGTTTGAAGTGACGCCGCTTGCCCTCACCGGTTGGCCGGCCCCGTCCCACCCTCTCCCGCAGGCGGGAGAGATAGCAAATTCAGGAGGCCGCGGAGCTAGCTCTGCCAGGCCACCGGCTGCGTCACCCGTGGGGCAAGGGGCGCAGCGCCTCAGTAGGAAAGAAGCAATCCCGCGAACAGGGTAAAGCCTAGCCAATGGTTGAGACGAAAAGCCTTGAAGCAGCCTTCTCGTGTGCGGTTCTTGATCAAGGAATGGTGCCAGACCACCTGCGCCAACGCCACCGCAAAAGCCAAGAGCAACAGGGGGCCGGGCACATGCTGCCAACTGACAGCAAGCCAGATCGCCAGATAGATGAGGTAGAAGCCCGTGATCGCCAACACGTCGAACCGGCCCAGAGTGATGGCTGAGGTTTTCATGCCGATACGCAGGTCGTCGTCTCTGTCAACCATGGCGTACTCTGTGTCATAGGCCAAGACCCAGAACAAATTGCCAATCAACAGTATCCAGGCCTCCAGTGGAATGCTGGCTTGCACGGCTGCATACGCCATAGGGATGCCAAAGCTGAAAGCCACGCCCAGCACCGCCTGTGGCATGGATACGTAACGCTTGGCATAAGGGTAGATCACGGTGACGGCGAGCGCTGGGAAGGCCCATGCGATGGTGTGTGCATTGGTGGTGAGCACCAGACAGAACGCCAGGAAGGCCAGTACAGCTCCAAGGCCAAGCGCCTCCTTCACGCTGACCAGGCCGCTGGTGACAGGGCGCGCGGCGGTCCTTTTGACGTGGCGGTCAAAATCCCGGTCGGCGACGTCATTGATGCAGCAGCCGGCCGAGCGCATCAGGATGGTACCCAGCGTGAATACGATCACGAGATGCCATCCTGGAAAACCTCCGTGGGCCAGCCAAAGCGCGCTAAGCGAGGGCCACAGCAACAACAGCCAGCCGGCAGGCCGGTTCCATCGAATCAGGTCGAGGTACAGGGAAAGTCGGCTGCGGACGGCTGGGGCAAGGTCTTTGGAAGAGGAAGTCATTCTGAAATACGTAAGCCAGCGCTTCGGCGCCTTTAACTGGGCATTGTCGCGCACCACTCACCAGCGGCGCGCGTGCTCCATCACTGCAATCGTCAACACGAGAGAGCAAGCACCCAGCAATAGGCCACCGAATACATCGGTCATGTAATGCGCTTGCAAGATCACCCGGCTCACGGCGATGCCGATGATCAGGAGGCCGCCAAGCAAAGCCCACCAGGCGCGGCGAGACGGTGGTGCCCAATCCTGCAGCAGCCACACCAGCAGACCCAGCACCATGACTGCGCCAGCTGCATGGCCACTGGGAAAGCTCAATCCGGCAAAGGCGGCTTCGGTCGACTCCGGGGGCCGAGCCCGGCCGATGAAAGCCTTGAGTACACGGACAGTCAAACCGTTGGCCGCGCAAGCTGTGATCCAGGCCAAAGCCAGAAAGCCCTGGCGCCGCCGCAACAGCAAAAGCGCCACCAGTCCGACCAGCAGCACCAATGCGCCCCCGCGCCCGATTTCGGTCAGCAACGCCGCTAGCCCATGGACACCGGGGACGCTAAGGCCCTTGGCCCACTGCTGAGCTGTATCGTCCCACCGACGCAAAAATTGCCCCAGGGCGGAGTGCGTGCCTAGGGTGACGCTCCACGCCAGCAGGCCAAAGAGAAACGAGAGGGTGAAGAGCAGCGGCGCTGCAACTGCCCAAGGCAGACGAGGAAGCGGTGCCTCGGGCGCTGGAACACCAAGCCGTCCTCGTAATTCGGCCCGCCGCCAGCGCCGCGCCAGGCCCCAAGCCGCCAACAACAGCAATCCGGCCAACATCCATGGCGCGTAGGGGTCAAACACAGACGCGGCTTGGGTCGCAGTGGGATCGGGCGCGATCGATTCGGTCGGGACGCTCATGACAGCCGCTGAACCCCTGGGAGTTCGCAGGCATAAACCGCATTGCGCAGCGCCGCAATGGCTTCGTACCGAGTGAAGCTGCGCCGCCATGCCAGCACCACTCTGCGCATGGGAGGGCCACCGGGACCTTTGTCCTCAATGGGGAGATACCGTACAAATTCGTCACTTCGAGGCGCATGGGCTGCGGCTCCCGGCTTCTCTGCTTGCTGCTGAGCGGCCAGCGCCTCTGCAGGGACTGACAGGCGCGGCACCAGGGTCACACCCATGCCTGCGGCCACCATGTGCTTGATGGTCTCCAAAGATGAGCCTTCGAAGCTTTTGCGAATCCCTTCAGCGTCGCTGGAAAACCGCGCAAACTCGGGGCAGACCTGCAGTACGTGGTCTCGAAAGCAATGGCCGTTGCCCAGCAGCAGCATGGTTTCATTCTTGAGCTGCTCGGTCGTGACCGTGCGCCCCTGCGCCAGGGGATGGCTCGCAGGAACCGCGGCCATGAAGGGTTCGTCGTAGAGCGGAGCGATGGCCAGGCCGGTGTCAGGAAACGGCTCTGCGAGGATGGCGCAATCTATTTCTCCGGTGCGCAGCATTTCAAGCAGGCGCACGGTGAAGTTCTCCTGCAGCATGAGGGGCATCTGCGGTGTATGCCTGATGATCTGGCGTACGAGATCAGGCAGTAGATAGGGGCCAATGGTGTAGATCACACCCAATGTGAGGGGCCCGCTCAAGGGGCTTTTACCGCGCTTGGCAATTTCCTTGATCTCCGCGGCTTGCTCCAGCACGCTCTGCGCCTGGCGCACAATTTCTTCGCCCAATGGGGTGACGCTCACTTCTCCGGCACTGCGCTCGAAGAGCTTGAGTTCCAGCTCATCCTCAAGCTTCTTGATGGCCACAGATAGTGTAGGTTGTGACACGAAACAGGCCTCGGCAGCTTTGCCGAAATGCTTCTCGCGGGCCACGGCCACAATATATTTCAGTTCGGTCAGTGTCATCTCAACCCACCTGTCCTCTTGAACACGCGTAGGCCGTGGCCACGATCTCCCTACGGGGTCGATCCCCACTGCGTGGGTCCCCTCGCCCTTCCCTTCGAAAGATCACGGCCACAATATATTTCAGTTCGGTCAGTGTCATCTCAACCCACCTGTCCTCTTGAACACGCGTAGGCCGTGGCCACGATCTCCCCAGGGGATCGATCCGGACGACGTAGAGCACGTTTCAATGGTTTCATGATCAGGCCTTCAGGTACTCTGCTTTTCCGCCCAGCCATCTTTCGATATGAAGACGGGCCAGGTTGGGGTAGCGGGTCAGCATAAGCGGTGCTGCTTGCTGGGCCCACGCCAATAGATCCGCATCTTCCGTCAAATCGGCAAACCTCAGCAAGGCCGCACCGGACTGACGTGCCCCCATGAACTCACCAGGGCCGCGTATATCCAGATCCCGTCGTGCAATCTCAAAACCATCGCTGGTCTCCACCATGGCCTTCAAACGGGCGCGCGCGGACTCACTCAACCTGCCACCCTCGGGGGCCTCATAAAGCAATATACAGGCGGACGCAGCGCTGCCGCGTCCGACTCGTCCACGCAGCTGGTGCAGTTGGCTGAGGCCAAAACGCTCTGCATGCTCGATCACCATCAAGCTGGCGTTGGGCACGTCCACACCAACCTCGATCACGGTGGTGGACACCAGGACCAAAGTCTCACCAGAAGTAAATTTCGCCATCACCTGCTTTTTATCTGCGGTAGGCATCCGAGAGTGCAGCAGGCCTATCGCGACGCCGGGCAGCGCTGCGGCGAGTTCATCGTGGGTTTCAGTCGCGTTGCGCAAGTCCAGCGCCTCGCTCTCCTCAATCAGCGGACAAACCCAGTACACCTGCCTACCTTGCGTGATCTGCGAACGGATGCGCTCGATGACTTCATCGCGGCGGTGAGCCGCCACGAGCTTGGTCACCACAGGCGTTCGGCCTGGCGGAAGCTCGTCCAGGGTGGAAACGTCCAGATCTGCGTAATAGCTCATGGCAAGCGTCCGCGGGATGGGCGTGGCGCTCATCATGAGCAGGTGAGGTTCTCTGGCTTCACCCCCAGAACCTGCCGTCTTCTTGCGCAAGTCGAGCCGCTGCTGAACGCCAAACCGGTGCTGCTCATCTATGACCGCAAGCCCCAGCTTGAAGAAACTCACTTGTTCCTGAATCACCGCATGGGTGCCGACAATCAACGCCGCCTCACCGCTGGCAATCAGCGCCAGCATTTCTCCGCGCGCTTTTTTCTTCTGGCTGCCGGTGAGCCAGGCCACCCTTTGGCCACGCTCTTGCAACAGGGGGGACAACCATTCGGCCAGCTTGGCAAAGTGCTGCTCCGCCAGGATTTCTGTGGGCGCCATCAATGCGCACTGCCAACCAGCGTCGATGGCGATGGCCGCCGCGAGCGCGGCCACCACGGTCTTGCCGCTACCGACATCACCCTGCAGAAGGCGGTGCATGGGTTGCACATGGGACAAGTCACGCGCAATTTCTTCGCCTACCCGGCGCTGCGCCCCTGTCAGACCGAAAGGCAGGACAGACAACAGCTTCTCATGCAACCCTCCCCTGGCTGCCACCAAGGGCGGGGCCCGCAAGTGCTCGCGCTCTCGCCGGGCCTCAAACTGAGAAAGTTGCTGCGCCAGCAACTCTTCCGCTTTCAGGCGGTGCCAGGCAGGATGAGTACGGTCCTCCAGCTGCGACAGGGATACGTCGGGGGTAGGCAAATGCAGGAATGTCAGGGCGTCGCGCAAGCCCCATGACGCCAGTTGATTGACCTGGTCCAGGCAAGGCTGCGCTATGGTCTCGGACAGATCAGCCCTGGCCAATCCGGCCAGCACCGCTTTGCGCAGGTAGGCCTGGGGCAAGGCCGCTACGGTGGAATAAACCGGCGTCAGGGATGCGGGCAAATCTCCTCCGGCAGCCCGAACCACCGGATGCATCATGGTCCACCCAGTCAGCCCACCACGCACCTCTCCCCGTACCCGCAGACGAGCGCCCACGGCCATCTGCTTTTGCTGAGAGGGATAGAAATTGAAAAACCGCAGCACGCATTGGTCGCTGCCGTCGAACAGAGTCACCAGCAATTGGCGGCGCGGACGGAAGCTGACCTCAGAATGCGTGACTTCAGCCTCAACCTGCACCAGATCTCCATGGCGCGCATCACGCAGCCGCACGATCCGCGTCTCGTCTTCGTAGCGCAGGGGCAGATGAAGCGCCAGATCGATATCGCGCACAAGTCCGAGCTTGCGCAGCGCCTTTTGGGGTGCGCTGAGTTTGGGGGGGGCTAAAGGCTGGGCCGAAGTGGGCATGGGACAATTCTGCCGCGTTGGCAAATGCACGGGCAACGCCATTGCAACACGAACCACACTTTCTTTTTCATGCGCAGCTATTCCACGAGCGATTTCGACTTCGCTCTGCCCCCCGAACTCATCGCCCAATACCCCGCTGCAGACCGCAGCGGTTCTCGCTTGCTCGACGGAAGCGGCCCGGTCCCCAGGGACCGCCAGTTTCTGGATCTGCCTTCGCTGCTCCGCGAAGGCGACCTGATGATTTTCAACGACACCCAGGTGGTCAAAGCGCGCCTTTTCGGCGAAAAGGCCACCGGCGGCAAACTGGAACTTCTGATTGAGCGTGTGCTGGGCGGTCAGGATGTCGCCGCTCATATGAAAGTCAGCAAAAAGCCACGCGTGGGAGATACCCTGCACTTGCCTGGCAACACGCAAGCCGTGCTGCTGGGCCGGTGGCCGGATGCAGATGGGCCGTTGTTTCATCTGCGACTGTCTACCGAACCCTATGCACTCATGGCCGCGCATGGCCATGTGCCCCTTCCGCCCTACATCACCCATACAGACACCGCAGACGATGTCTCGCGCTACCAGACCGTCTTTGCGAGCAAACCCGGCGCCGTTGCGGCCCCCACGGCCGCCCTGCACTTTGACGAGGGCATTCTGGCGCAGCTTGAAGCGCGTGGCGTGCGCCGCGCATTCGTGACCTTGCATGTGGGTGCTGGCACGTTCCAGCCGGTAAAGACCGAGAACATCGCCGATCACGTGATGCACCGGGAGCGCTACGAGGTCCCGGAGGCTACCCAACACGCCATCGCAGAATGCAGAGCCCGTGGCGGCCGGATCGTCGCGGTGGGAACCACCAGCGTGCGCACCCTGGAATCCTGGGCGCAAAGCTCAGAAGCCCGGGGCGACACAGGCATATTCATCACGCCAGGTTTTCGCTTTCAGGTCGTGGACGCCATGGTCACAAATTTTCACTTGCCGCGCAGCACGCTGATGATGATGATCAGTGCTTTTGCAGGATATGAGCACGTCATGGCCTTGTACGCTCACGCTGTACGCGAGAAATACCGCTTCTTCAGCTATGGCGACGCCATGTGGCTGGAACGGCGAGAGGCCGAAGACGTTTAAGCCGCCTCAAAAGACGCTGAAAACCAGGCGAGATGGGCCTCTCGGGGCCACGTTGTCGCTTACGATACTCACCATTGGGAATCAGCCCGCAACCCTTACAGGAGAAACCTCATGGCCAAAGGCATACAACACGACAAAATGGTGAAAAAGCCCAAGAAGGACACCTCAGTTCCCAAGCCGTCGGGCGGTTCCGACCGCCCAGTGGCCCCCGTCACCACGGTGCCATTGCGCGGCAAACTGAAGAATAAATAGAGCCTGACGGGCTCCGCGAGCCGACTCCGCGTTTTTGCATCCCGCGTCCCGCGCCCATTTACACAGGGTTCGGCTCTTCAGGTCAAAGCGCCAGAAACACCCGACCGCCTTCTATCCGGACAGGGTAGATCTTGATGGGCGCGATACACGGGGGCTCCGTCGGCTGGCCGGTGCGGATATCGAAGCGCCCCTGGTGATGGGGGCATTCGACTTCATAGCCTTGCAAGTAACCTTCGCTCAGCTGAGCGATGCCGTGGGAACAGGCGTTACTGGTGGCAAATATTTCTCCACTTTCGGTTTTGTAGACCGCAATATCCCGTCCTTGCGGCGCGACAGCCAGGCTGGAACCTTCGAAAATATCATCTTCTGCGGCGACATCGATCCAGTGGGTCATGGTGGACGCTTTCTCTCTTTAAACTAGTGTCGGGCAGGTCTTGCCTGCGGCATTCTGGCTTATAGCCCATTGCGCCGTGCTTCACTCTGGATGTGATGCACGATAATTGAGGTTTTCACGGATCGCGCGCTTGCGTGGCTGTGTCCGCCCTTTTCCGCTGAACTCTACCGGCCTTCAACGCCCTACGGCGCTCATGAGCAAATACACCATTTCCAATGACGTCCTGACTCAGGAACTGCAGCGCATCGGCTCGCTGATCGCAACCCGTCAACTGCCACAGGCCGCTCAAGCCCTCAACGATGCCCGGAAACGCTTCGGAGCCGATTCACGCATTTTTCTGCTGGCATCACGCCTGGCTGAACAAGCTGGCAACCCAGATGGTGCCCTGCAGGCCGCTCGCCAGGCACTGACAGCAGCGCCTGGCTGGCAAGTGGCCGAGATGGAACTGGCCATGCTGTTGTTACGCCAGGGTAAACCTGCCGATGCGCTGGTCCACGCACGGCGTGGTGTGAGCTTCGCGCCGGATGACCTGAGTGTGGTCAGTCGTGCCGCAGGTATTGCAATCCAGGCCAATGATCTGCCCACCACGGTGGCCTGGCTCCGGAAACTGGTCGAGCTCAAGCCCGACGACTACGACTACCGCTCACTTCTGGCCAAGCAACTGCTCGCCGCGGACGAAGCAGAAGAAGCTATGAACATGTACAACGAACTGGTCCAGGAACAACCCTGGGACACCGAAACCCTGTCTGGCCGAGCCCGCGCCGCGCTGGCCCTCGGCCAGCTTGCTCAGGCCAAGCAGGACGCCGAGGCTCTGGTGCAACTGGAGCCTTCCAATTCATCGCACCAGCATGTGCTGGCCCTCGCGCGCGGAGAGCAACCTACAACGTTGCCAGAAGACGAGATCAAGGCGCGTTTCGATTCCGCTGCGTCAACCTTTGACCAAACCCTCTGGCGCGAACTTCAATACCGGGTGCCGCAGAAAGCCGCAGACATCCTCCTGCAGGCGCACCCAGATCGAAAGTTCAATCTGTTGGACCTTGGTTGTGGAACAGGGCTGGTCGGCCTCTGCGTCGGTCGCATTGATGGCTATATCATTGGTGTGGATCTCTCAGAAGAAATGATCCGCAAGGCTGCCCAGCACGGCGTGTACGAGCGCTTTCACACCGTCAACGTGCTTGACGCGCTGCGCAACACGCCCACGGATCACTACGAGGCCATTACCTGCTGTGACGTGCTGGTGTATGTGGGCGACCTTTCCGAGGTCATCCCCAACGCACTGCGGATTCTCAAGCCAGGCGGCCATTTCATTTTTTCATGCGAATCCGCCTCCGAGGACGAAGAGGACCTGGTTCTGCGCCCCACAAGCCGTTTCGCGCACAAGGCTTCTGCCGTGCGGAAGTGGTGCGAGAGCGCAGGTTTCGAAGACATCCAGATCGAGCTTTTGCCTCAGCTTCGCCTTGAAGCAGGCGAGCCTCTGCCTGGTTTCCTTGTGACGGCACGCAAAAGTCAGTCCGCCCACTAACCGCTGCCATTGATGCTGAGCTTCGAACTGTTAGCGACGGATTCCTCCAGCCATGCCCGCAGGGGTCGGCTGACGCTGAACCATGGTGTGGTGGAGACCCCTATCTTCATGCCAGTAGGTACCTATGGCACGGTCAAAGGGGTCATGCCGCGCAGCTTGCATGAAATGGGCGCCCAGATCATTCTAGGCAACACCTTTCATCTGTGGATGCGGCCGGGGCTCGACGTCATTCAGTCATTTGAAGGCTTGCACGGCTTCGAAAACTGGCAAAAGCCCATCCTCACGGACTCTGGTGGTTTTCAGGTCTGGTCTTTGGGGGAAATGCGCAAGATCAGCGAAGAAGGGGTGAAGTTTGCGTCCCCCGTCAATGGCGACAAGCTGTTTCTCACGCCTGAGATCAGCATGCAGGTCCAGACCACGTTGAACAGTGACATCGTCATGCAGTTTGACGAGTGCACGCCCTACGAAACCAAGGGCAAGATCACCACCGAGCGTGAGGCGCGCACTTCGATGGAGCTTTCACTGCGCTGGGCCAAGCGCTGCCAGGCAGAGTTTGCCCGACTCGAGAATCCGAACGCCTTGTTCGGCATCGTTCAAGGCGGCATGTTCGAGCATCTGCGACAGGAATCACTCGAAGCCCTGGTGGAGATGGATTTTCCTGGCTACGCCATTGGTGGCGTCAGCGTGGGCGAACCCAAGGAGGATATGCAGCGCATCACGGCGCACTCTCCTCACCGGCTGCCTGCCAACAAGCCCCGCTACCTCATGGGTGTAGGCACCCCCGAAGACCTGGTCTACGGCGTGCAACATGGCGTGGACATGTTTGATTGCGTCATGCCTACGCGCAACGCTCGCAACGGCCATTTGTTCACCCGCTTCGGAGACCTCAAGATCCGCAATGCGCGGCACAAGACCGACCATAAGCCGATTGACGAGAGCTGCACCTGCCACGCCTGTGCAGGCAGCTCTGGCGTTTCCTGGCAGGACGGCGGGCGCGAGGGCTTCAGCCGCGCTTACCTCCACCATCTGGAGCGCTGTGGCGAGATGCTGGCGCCCATGCTGGCCACTGTCCACAACCTGCACTACTACCTGCAACTCATGCAGGAAGTGAGAGACGCCTTGGAAGCCAACGCTTTCAGCGAATTCATGGCGCGCTTTCACACCGAGCGTGCGCGCGGCGTGTAGCCTTACATACCGAAAATGGCCACTGCGCGCGTCCAGCCAGCGGACGCCGCTTTGACCTTGACCGGAAAGCAGCTGATCAGAAAGCCGTGAGGCGGTAAGGCTTCCAGGTTGTGCAGCTTTTCCAGGTGGCAGTATCCAATGTCGCGACCGGCTTTATGGCCTTCCCAGATCAGTGACTTGTCACCCGTTTCCGCCACTTTCTTCTGGGTGTAGACAAAGGGAGCGTCCCAGCTCCAGGCGTCTGTACCGGTCAGGCGCACGCCACGCTCCAGCAGGTAAAGCGTAGCTTCCCGGCCCATGCCGCATCCTGAGTCTACGTATTCGTCCTTGCCGTACAGCCCTCCTGCCTTGGTGTTGACCACCACAATGTCAAACGGCTGAAGCTTGTGGTCTATGCGTTCGAGCTCGGCAGCCACGTCAGCGGCAGTGACCACGTAGCCATTATCGAAGTGGCGGAAATCCAGCTTCACACCAGGGCGAAAACACCAGTCCAGAGGCACTTCGTCGATGGTCATGGCCTTTTCGGGGTGCCCCGAGGCATGGTTCATCGTCGGGTGAAAATGGTAGGGCGCGTCCAGGTGCGTGCCATTGTGGGTGGTCAATTGCACCTTCTCGAGGGCCCACCCGGCTGCGTCTGGCAGCTCTTCAGCCTTGAGCCCAGGAAAAAAGGTCTGAATGCGTGGCACCGTCTCGTTGTGGGCAAGATACTCAATCTTGGGACGGGCAATATCAGGGTCCGATCGCACCCCGTTCTCCAGCGGCATGGAAATATCAACATAGCGAAGATTGGACGCGTCAAACATCAGTTCTTCTCCAGGCCGATGGAGGGAATGAGCTCTGCGTTTTCGCGCGAGACCTTCTCCAGGCGTGCCTTGAATGCCGCTCCCGGAAGATAGGCGGTGGTCTGCTGCAGCGTCTGGGCCGTCTTGCGGAAGTCCTCTGATTCAGTGACTTTCTGGCAGATTCCTTGAAGTTGATCCACGACGGCCTTGGGTGTACCCGCCGGCACATACACGCCATTTAGCCCTGGCACCACGGATGGATAGCCCAGTTGCGAAAGCGTAGGCGCCTCAGGTGCGCCGGGGTGTGGCTTGTCAGACATGACGGCCAGTACACGCAGCCCTCTGCCACTGATGGAAGACATGGCCGGGGCGGCAAAGTCCAGTTGGCCGCCTATCAGCTGCGGCATCAAAGCGCCATCACCCCGATAAGGGATAGGATTGAATTTGATGCCCAGGGTCTTTTCTATGGACGCGACCGAGAGGTGAGGAACCGTGCCCGTACCTGCATGACCATAGGAGAGCTTGCCTGGCGCGGCCTTGGCGCGTTCTACCAGCTCCTTCATGGAGCGGATGGGCGAATCCTGGTTTACGACGACGGCAAACACGTTTTCGAAGACCTGGCACACGGGTTCGATCTTGTCGAGTTTGAACGGCATGGTCTTGGTGACGTAGGGTGTGATCACCAGGGGAGAGGCCGGTGAAAACACCAGGGTGTGGCCATCGGCCTGTGCATTGGCAAGTGCAGAAAAACCCAGCATGCCTGCCGCGCCGTCCTTGTTGACGACCACCCACTGACCACCGGCCAATTGAGCGGCGCCTCGCGCGAAGGCACGCCCCATTGCATCGACACCGCCGCCTGCCGCGTAAGGCAGGATGATCTCTACGTTGCGGGACGGGTATTTGTCTTGGGACCACGCGGGTGCAGCAGCGGTTAGCGCCATGGCCGATGCGCACAGGATCGCTGACAGGGCTTTGGGGGAAAAGCGGGGCATGGGGTCTCCTTGTTTTATTGGGGAACGGATATTGGAAATCACGTTCTCTTGGCTTTAGTTAGGGTTGCCATCGTAGCATCGCGAGAGGGGGTATTTGCGCGCACGGACTGCGGGTGGAATGGGGGCGGGCATGTGCGCGAGGCAGGCGAGTTCGTTTCTCGGGGCAACCACGGGGTGGTGACTTCTGGGCTTGGTTTGCTGCCGTCAATTTGACGGAAGGAAGTGTTACCTATGTCCTTGCACACCTGTCACCTATGTCCTTGCACGCCTGTTGCCTATGTCTCCTGTCTATGCAGAGAGGGCTGGTGTTCGGTCAACCGGTGAGGGCAAGCGGCGGTTGAGTTGTTGTCTGTGCTTTCTAGTTGTCTTCTGCTCTTGCATTAAGGTCGGAGGCCGGGGGGTGCGCCCGGCAGCGCAGCCACCTTCTTTTGGTCCGCCAAAAGAACCTGGCGCAAGAAAAGGCGGCCCCACTGTCCGTGACCCTGCGCTTCGCTTCGGGCAACCTGTGGTGCTCCTGCCCAAGGCGGTGCGGCAGAACTCGCGACATTCGCTTCGCTCACTCTGCTCAAACAGCTGCCGCAAGCTAGTTCACGAAGCAAGAGCATCTTGCAGTGCTCTTGCCCGCCTTGGGCACTGCGCTCCTCGGCACGGCCAAAGGGGTGGGATACCCGCTCGGGCCATTGCTTCGCTCGGCCCTGAAACTATCAGTCGCAAGCGATGGTTTTACTCCCTCTCCCGCTTGTGGGCGCCCGGCTAGGGGCGCCCGGCTAGGGGAGAGGGCGGGGGTGAGGGTTGGGGCGGCCGGATTAGGTGCGGCCGGCGTCGGTGCGAGGGTAAGTAGGTTGGGGTACCTTCTTCGTGGTTACTTGAAGGCGCGCGAGATGGTGGTGAGGGTCAGCAGTGCCTGAGTTTCAACCGCTTGTCGCTTCCCTCAGGGAACCATGAGCGCACTTACCTTGGTGTGAAGAAGCTCCGGTGACACCTTCGACTGCGGCACGGCGTCACCCACATTCAAGCCCACTCTGTTGAATATCCCGCGTCGGAAGGGCCGGGTCATCGCGCCGTCTTTTTCTATCCGGCTGAAGTAGGAACCCCACAGATTGTTGAGTGCCATGGGGATCACAGGCACGTTCTGGCCCTCTGCTTCGGCCTGCTCCAATATCTTCATGATGCCGCCTTTGAAGGGCTGCAACTGGCCATCGCGCGTAATGCCACCTTCAGGGAAAAGGCCCAGCAAATCGCCTTCGCGCAGCACCTTGGCGGCTTCGTCAAAGGCGCGCTGATAGGCCTCGGGATCCTGGTCTCGGGGCGCTATCGGGATGCATTTGGCAAGCCGGAAAATCCAGCCCAGTACAGGCGTCTTGAAGATGCGGTGGTCCATAAGAAAACGAATGGGCCGGGGGCTGACCGCCATGAGCAGCACAGCGTCAATGAAGCTCACATGATTGGCCACCAGGACGGCTGGGCCGTCCACCGGTATGCGCTCGCTGCCTTCGACCCGCAGGCGATAGACCAAGTGAGAGGCCGCCCAGGCGATAAAGCGCAGCAGATACTCCGGCACCAACAGAAAGATATAAAGAGCCACTACGGCATTGGCAATGCCGAGAATCAGGAATATCTGCGAGATACTGAACCCGGCTCCCAGCAGTGCGCCGGCCATCAAGGCGCTGGCGATCATAAACAAGGCGTTCAGGATATTGTTGGCCGCGATGATGCGGGCGCGGTGCGTAGGCGCACTGCGCAACTGGATCAAGGCATACATGGGCACGCTGTAGAGACCGGCAAACAGGCTCAGGAGCAGCAGATCAGCCATGACGCGCCAATGCGCAGGCTGGGCCACAAAAGCGCCCAGCGTGTACCCTGCGTGAGGCGGCAAGCCCTGCAGAGCGAAATAAAGATCGACGGTGAAGACCGTCATGCCCAAAGCACCCAGGGGCACCAGACCGATCTCGACCTGCCGGTGCGAAAGCTTCTCGCAGAGCAGCGAGCCTACGCCAACCCCCACAGAAAACAGGACCAGCAGCAGCGACGCAACTTGTTCGTTCCCGTGCAGCACGTCCTTGGCAAAGGAAGGGAAATTGCTCAGAAAAACAGCGCCGAAGAACCACATCCATGAAATGCCCAGCATGGAGCGAAAGACCACGGTGTTGCTGCGTGCCAACTTGAGGTTGCGCCAGGTCTCAGTGACAGGATTCCAGTTGATCGCGAGGCCCGGGTCTGTGGCGGGCGCGCGCGGAATGAACTGCGCGGTCACCCGGCCCGCGACCGCCAAGGCCAGGCAGCTTGCCGCCACTACAGCGTGGCCAATACCGGGGATGGACACCAGCAAGCCGCCGATGACGTTTCCGAGGAGGATGGCCACGAAGGTACCCATCTCCAACATCCCGTTGCCACCGGTCAGTTCGCGCTCATTGAGCGCTTGGGGCAAGTAGGCGAATTTCACAGGCCCGAAGAGCGTGGAATGCAGGCCCATCAGAAAGACACAAAGCAGCAGGACAAGGACGTTGGACGCCAGGAAAGCCCAGGCGGCCACCACCATGATGCCGATTTCCAGGTTCTTGACCAGGCGGATCATCGCGGCTTTCTCAAACTTGTCCGACAGCTGGCCGCTGGTGGCCGAGAAGAGCAGAAAAGGCAGTATGAACAGGGCGCCAATCACCATGCCTGCCATGGCTGGTGGCAACCAACCCACACTGAGTTGGTAGGTTACCAACACCGTGAAGGCGAATTTGAAGAGATTGTCATTGGCAGCCCCTGCAAATTGCGTCCAGAAAAAGGGGGCGAATCGGCGCTGCTTCAGTAACGCAAATTGGTTGGGCGTCTCGGTGCCCGGTGTGGAATCCGATGAAGTCGTGCTCATGATTTGCGGCTGAAGCGTTGGAGGGAAGAAGCCACGGGCCACAAGGCCAAGGCGGCAACCAGATGCTTGGCGCTGTGGCCCGAGATCAATCCATGCGTGAGAGCCAGCACGGGCCCATCGGCAAGCTCAAGGATTTTAGCCACGGCATAGAACCCCAGCACCGACCACAAAGGAATGCGCATTGCCCCCGGACGCTCACGGCAAATCGCCAGCGCCAGCAACAACACAAGTCCCCCACTCTGCAGCACCGCCCATGGCGTCATGTTGCCTGTGTGCCAGTCCCAAACGGCGGCCCAGGGAGCGAGCAAGCTCACAATGCACGCCAGCCACCACCCAGCCCGATCGCTGATCCGATTGGCCGCGGCCAATCCAAGTACACCTGCAAATGCCAACGACATGCCCAGGCGGTCCAGCGCCAGACCAGCAGCGTCTGGCCGCAGGTGGTAGATGGATGAACACAGCATGGTCGCCAGCAGGCCCACGCCGGTCACGCACGCCAGGAAGAAATGGGCCGGAGACAGGTCACCGTGAGCGCGCAAGGCCGCATGAAGCATGTAAGCGCCGACCAAGGCGAAAGGGAGATTGGTGAGCACATCCAGCACGTTCGGAATGTGGAGCCAGGCACGCTGATCGGCGAAGGCGTGATAGGTCTCAGGCAACATGACCGCTGGCGCAAGGGCGGCCACCACACAGCCCAGCAGGACGAAAGCTGCAAGCAGGTATTCGGCGGTCGAAGTTGCCCCGACCCGGCTTGCCACTGGCGTATGGGGTCGCCCCATGGTCGGCCCGGTGGTTGACGAACTTGTGGGCGCTCTCACGGCATCGCGCGGAGCAAGCGAAATCCAACGTTGTACGGCGGCGGTGAATCCAGACAAAGGCACAAAAGCTCCCGTTAGCAATGAATGTGCGGAATCTATCCAGACCCATTTCAACGCAGCTCGATTTGATGCTTATGCTCGCCCAATTACCCTTAAGGTATCATATTTCGATACCGATCCCATCTCTTATCGTTTGAAGTCATGAGTACCACCGCCGATCTCATTTCTGCGCTCAAGAAGGAGCTCAAGTCCGCCCAGATGACCTACGCAGACCTGGCCCAGGCTCTGGATATGGCCGAGTCCAGTGTGAAGCGGATGCTGGCCAAAGGCGACATGCCGCTTTCTCGCATAGACGCTATCTGCCGCGCGCTCAAGCTTGACTTCGCAGAACTCGCGCGCCGCGTGGCGGACGAGCAGCCGCTGCTCAGCCAACTCACGGCGGAGCAGGAACGGGCCGTCGTGCAAGACGAGAAACTGCTGCTGGTGGCCATCAACGTACTGAGCCAATGGACGCTGGAACAAATAGTGGCCACCTACCGATTAACCAACGCGGAAGTCATCAAGTACCTCGCACAGCTCGACCGAATTGGCATCATCGAACTCAAGCCGCTGAACAGATACCGCCTCAAAGTGGCCAAGACTTTTCACTGGCGGCCTCATGGGCCAGTCATGGACTACTTCAGAGAAAACGTGGTGCTGGACTACTTCAGCGGCGGCTTTGATGGCCACGCCGAAGGCCTGCATCTGGTGCACGGCAGCATTGGCCATGCGCTGGCACCGTCATTCCTCGAACGCATGCAGCGTCTGGCTCAAGACTTTGCTCAACAACATCAAGCCGATCAAAAACAAAAGAAAAGCGATCGCAAGGGCTACACCATGCTGCTTTGCATGCGCGAATGGGAGTTTGCAGCGTTTGAACGCTTGCGGCGCTAGTAGAGTGAGTTGGATGTGCTTTTTGGCTGATCGGCATCAGCCCATGGCACTGGCGAAATCCGAGCTTGCTGGGTCTGCTTGAATGGGGGTGACGCCGTACCACAGTTGAACGAACCTCGAGCAAGGGGGCCCAACCTATTGGACCTCGCGCCTAAGCCGGCCGCGCTGAAGCCGGCCGCCCCAACCCTCACCCCAACCCTCACCCCAACCCTCTCCCCCGCCCTCTCCCCTAGCCGGGCGCCCCTAGCCGGGCGCCCACAAGCGGGAGAGGGAGTAAAACCGTTCGCTTGCGACTGATACGTGTAGGGCCGAGCGCAGCAATGGCCCGAGTCAGGCTTCCCACCCCTTTGGCCGTGCCGAGGAGCGCAGTGCCCAAGGCGGGCAAGAGCACTGCAAGATGCTCTTGCTTCGTGAACTAGCTTGCGGCAGCTGTCTGAGCAGAGAGAGCGAAGCGAACGCCGCGAGTTCTGCCGCACCGCCTTGGGCAGGAGCACCACCGGTTGCCCGGAGCGAAGTGTAGGGTCGCGGCCGGCATAGGCGCGGACTTGGGGCCGCCTTTTCTTGCGCCAGGTTCTTTTGGCGGAGCACCGGAGCGCCGGCCGAAAGAAGGTGGCTGCGCTGCCGGGCGCATATCCCGGCCTCCGACTTAAAGAGAAATGCAGAAGGCAATTAGTTACCGCCGTGCCTCAATCAACCGCTGCCTGCCCTCTCCCTAGAGGGAGAGGGAGAGGGAGAGGGAGAGAAGGTCTGCTTGAAGCGCAGAGACTCAATTCAATCGGTGCTGGCGAACACGGTCAGCACACCCGTATAGCCATAGATATGATTGCGCGCAATCTCGCCGCCCGCGAAGAAGCCCACCAGAGGTACGTCCCCCAGCGCACGCCTCACGATCTGCAGCTCTGCGCTCGGGTGACCAAAGTGGGGCCCGCCCCGCCCCACGCAACTGACATAGATAGCCCCCGCAATACGCCGTGCAGGATGCGGCGCAGAATCCTGATACGAGTCCACCAGCGCTTGCGCGGCCGTCTGGGTAAGCTCTTCGGGCTCCAGCTCCTCCCGGATTTCTGCACAGATGCGCACGAGGTCCGCACGCGCGGCCTCGACGTTGCGTTGGCAAAACGCAGCACGTTGCCCTACGCTTGGGCGCTCAGCGATGGCCACGCCGCGCCGGGCAGGATCCAGGCCGATGATGTGGCGCACAACGACATCTGCACCAAAATTGCCAGTGCGGCGGACGGCGTCTTCACCGGGATGGGAGAGGCCGACCAATGTACGGCGCACGACCTCCAGAGCTTCACGGGGCTGGTCAAGATTAATGCCCAGATCGCGCAGCAGCACATCCAGCGCAGGCTCGCCATCCAGAGTCAGAAGCAGGTTGCCATCCACTTCCGTGATGACCCGCTCGGGCGCGACCGGCTGGCAGCCTTGCGTTACACGCGAGATAAGCGGCACGCCTGAACCAAACGCCACGCCCGACAGCCCACCAGAAAATACGCCACTGGCAGCCCCTTGTCCACGCACATTTCCGTTTCCGCCCACGGCAAACTGCACCGCCTGGGTGCGACTGGAGGCCAGACCTCCGAACAGGTATCCGGTCTCAGTGGTCAACGCGAATTCGGCTATCAATTCAGCGAGGTCGGGCGTTTGCGCATCCGCGTGCACAAGCGCCGTGAAAGGCTCAAAACCCAAGTTGGCAGACAGCGGCGCCACGCCCGAAAAAACCCGGTACTGGTCACTGGGCAGTTCGCAGAGCATGACACTGAGCGCGGGTTCATCCATGTATTCGGCGTTGTTGGCCGACACGCCCACGCCCACCGTGCCGGACCAATCGGTGACCTCTGGAAGCTCAGCGCTCAGGTGATCGAGTATCTCGCCAGCGTGGGCCGAGTATGCATCGGTGATGTAGACGAGACCCAGGGTGGGTGCACTGGCATATTCGGGCTGGGCCATCAAGGCACGCAACTGCGCCAATACCAGGCCCGCAGCCATGCCCCATTGAGGATGGGTGGCATGCCCATGAGGGAAAAGTTTCATGTCGACTTGGAAACAGGTTTCCACCACGTATTTGGTGGAGGGATGGGTAGATAGATTGCCAACGTAGAGCCCTGCGCGCCTTGAAGCAGGATCGCCAGGCTACTACGAGTATGGGTTACTTGCGCCTGGATGGAAGAGGCAGAGGCCAGCCACCGGACACGGTGCCTGATACCGATTTCTTGGCTGCAGGTTTCTTGGTTGCCGTTTTCTTGGCTGCCGTCTTGACCAAGGGTTTCTTGGCCACCGACTTCTTGCTGACAGATTTTCTAGCCGTTGCAGACGCTTGTCCGCCAGCCAGCGGTTCAGACTTCACCACCGGCATCTTGCCAGTCGACTTACTGCCTGACTTGCTGGTGGACTTGCCTGCTCCTGGCGATGACATCTTGCCGGAAGGCTTCGCAGCCGGCTCATGAGCAGACACATCACGCAACGCATCCGCGGCAATCTGCTGGAACTGCTGTGTCAGCGCCCCCCACCACTGCATCGGATCAGCGACTGCGGGAGCGGGTGCGCCTTCGTTGGCAGCAGCTTTCTTTGCACGCCCGGCAGATGCGGCAGGAGCAGGCTCCGGTGCCGACACGGGCTCCTCTTCTTGTGCCTCTTCCGGTTCAGGCTCTGGCTCCTCTGGAGCTGGCGTCGAAACAGGGCTGGCCTGCGGGGCGGCGTTGAACGGCCATGGCTGAGAGGAAGTCGAAGGAGCCGGGGCTGAGCCCGCCTGTTCCGCAGACGCCGGCGCCTGCGGCTGATCCGGGGCCGTCGGAATGGTAAACGCCTTGGCCACCTCGGCCATGCTCATATTCATGCCGGCCAGGGTAGCCAAGGTCATTTTTTGCACTTCCAGCGCCTGGACCGTCGCCTTCAGTGCTGTGGCGTTCTGCTCAAGCCAGAACAGAACGGCCTTCAATTCCTTGATCCGTTTGTCCAGCTCTTCCACGCTCACAGTGGGAGCTACCCAATTACTCAACCCGGACAAGGGAGAGGACGCGCCTTTGCCAGCCTGGGTCTGGGCGCTGGCAAGGTTCTTTAAAAAGTCGAAACCGGGAATGAATTTGCCGAATGCAGATATGCCGGAGTCATCATTCATGGCGCGCCTTTCGAGTACTTGAGATGAAACGCCGCAGGAGCCTTCCAGGCGGCGCCTATACAGCTTACTCTAAACCGTCTGCGGCCCCCTGTAAGGCTTTCACTCTTAATAAAGGCCGGGCGTGAGACGCACGCCTCGAAAAAGCGCTGCGCTATTAAGGCGTGTTAACACGCCCTAATACTTAGGTGAGCGCCGCTCGCGCAGCGACGCCACGCCTTCCTGCACGTCCGGGCCGCCAAAGCCCATGAATTCCAATGCCAGGGACGTGTCAAAACTGGGGCCGGCTTGACGGTACCAGTTGTTGAGGGAGTATTTGGTCCAGCGGATGGCCGTCTGGCTGCCTGCAGCCAGCTTGTCTGCGACCTCGTAGGCTCTGTCCAGCAGTTGGCTGTCATCGACGGCCATGGATACAAGGCCGATGCGTTCAGCCTCTTCGCCTGTGATGGCCTCACAGAGCATAAGGTAGTACTTGGCCTTGGCCATTCCGCAAAGCAGCGGCCAGCAAATAGCGGCATGGTCCCCTGCTGCAACGCCCAGTCGGGTATGACCGTCTACGATCTTCGCAGTTTTGGCGGCAATGGAAATATCTGCCAGGAGACCCGCCACCAGGCCGGCGCCCACCGCGGGGCCGTGCATGGCGCTGACGATGGGTTTGTCACAGTTGATCACGTTGTAGACCAGATCGCGCGCCTCTTTCCAGACGCGGGTGCGGACCGCAAAGTCGTTGGCCATGTCCTGAACGAGCGCAAGATCTCCTCCGCCAGAAAAGCCCATGCCTTCTCCGCGCAGGACCACGGCACGCACCGTGTCGTCCTTGTCTACATCGCGCCAGATTTCGCTCAGCTCCCAGTGCCCGTCATGGCCGGCCGTGGGCAGCTTGCCGTTGGCCGCCTTCATTTGCAGGTCAATGACCGCGTCGTCCTTGCCGCGGCGGGTGATGTTGAAAGTCTTGTAGCGGCTGTAGTCAATAGCAGGGGTGCTCATACTGATCTCCTTTTGGTTCTAAAAGCGCGTTGACGAGCTCACGCAGCACCACATGGTAGCGGCCCCGCTGCTACCTCGGGTATACCTTGCCTCGGCATGCGTGTGCGGCGCCTCCAGCGACAATCGGACGCAAAACAGTCTCCTGCCTGCGCGCCCGATCTTGAACACGCTGTCGGGCCCATCTGCGCTCATGCCACCTGCCGCTGCACCACCCTCTTCTGCTTCACCTGAGTTTTCCCTCCGGCGCATCGCGGTCCCTGCCTTCGGCCCTTCACTGCTGTTTGGAGTAGGAGAAGGGGCGATCCTTCCCATCATCCCGCTGACCGCGCGCGATCTGGGCGCGTCCGTGCCCCAGGCCGCACTGATGGTGGCCCTGATCAGCCTGGGATCATTGCTGAACAATGTGCCGGCCTCGCTGATCACGATGAGATGGGGAGAGCGCTGGGCCATCGTAGGCGCCGGAATCTGGAGTGTGCTGGGCATGCTGCTGTGCTTTGGCACCTCGCACCTGGGCCTTTTTGCCGCCGGATGTTTCATGGTGGGCATGTCGCAGGCCGTCTACAACCTGGCTCGCCAGAGTTATCTGACGGAAGCCGTCCCAGTGGCATTTCGTGCACGCGCGCTATCCACATTGGGTGGCGTGATGCGCATAGGCATGTTCATCGGCCCCTTCCTGGCCGCAGCAGCTATACACGCGTATGGGCTGGGTGCAGCGTACGCCATTGGTGTGGCAGGCGCAGCCAGCGCGGCCGCCCTTGCCATGCGAATTCCAGACCTCGTGGCCCCACCTCACCCTGCAGGCCAACCCGCGCCTGCCGCTGTCACCATGATGTCCACCTTGAGGGACCATCGCCGCGTTTTTCTCACCATAGGATTGGGCGTGCTCCTGGTCAGCGCCGTGCGCGCTTCACGCCAGGCTGTCATACCGCTATGGGCCGAGCACCTCGCTCTGGCGCCTGCAGCGGCCTCGCTGATCTATGGGTTGGCAGGTGGCATTGACATGCTCGTGTTCTATCCGGCCGGCAAAGTGATGGACCAGAAGGGCCGGCGTTGGGTCGCTGTGCCTTCCATGCTCATCATGGGCACCGCCATGGTGCTGATGCCTTTGACTTCGGGTTTCTGGACACTGCTGCTGGTGTCACTGGCCATTGGGTTTGGCAACGGCATAGGGTCTGGAATGATCATGACCCTGGGCGCCGACCACTCCCCTAGGCACGGGCGCGCCCACTTCTTGGGGCTGTGGCGACTGATGGCAGATATTGGCGGATCGTGCGGCCCTGTACTGCTGTCACTGCTCGCGGGAAGCCTCTCACTGGCCGCAGGGATCGCGATCACGGGCATGCTGGCCTTTACCGCCGCAGGAACACTTGCGCGCTGGATCCCCTCAGGCGCCAACTCAGCTGCGCGCGACGGGTGATCGCACCCCATCTGGGTGGACGAGGTACAAGGGCAGCGTGTTCAGGAAGCGAGGTCCTTGACTTCCTGTTCAATGGCTCCGAACACGGAGTGGCCGTTTTTACCCTTCATATCGATGCGCAGGGTGTCGCCCGCTTTCATGTAGTCGGTCTTGGCTTGGCCATCTTGAAGCGCTTCCATGGCCCGCTTTTCTGCGATGGAGCCATACCCCTTGGGCCATTCACGGCGGTCGCCGTCTTGCGTACCCCGGTTGCTCACGGCACCACTGCCGATGATGCTTCCAGCTCCCAGTCGCCGGGTCTTGGCTGCATGCGCAATCAGCTGTCCAAAGTGAAAATGCATTTCAGGACCGGTTTCACACAAGCCCACCTTTCGGCCATTCCAGGTGCTTTGCAGACTCAGATGAAGGCGGCCTTCCTGCCAGGCATCGCCAAGCTCATCCGGTGTGACGGCAACGGGGCTGAAAGCCGTGGTCGGTTTGCCGCGCAAAAAGCCGGCGCCCCGAGTCAGTTCATGCGAAATCACAGTCCTGAGACTCACGTCATTGGCCAACATGACAAGGCGCACGGAATCCAGGCAGTTGTCGTCGGTGGAACCTACGGGCACATCGCCGGTGACCACCGCCATCGTGGCTTCGAAGTCAATTCCCCACTCCTCACGCAAGCCGGTGATGGGATCGCAGGGGCCTAGAAAGCCGTCACTGTTGGCCTGGTGCATCAGCGGCTCTGCCGTGGAACTGGCCGGCATGTCGGTGCCGAGTAGGGCGTGCTCCAGCTCCTGATGTCCCAGGTAAGCACCACCATTGAGCCACTGATAGGCGCGAGGCAGTGGCGCCATGCATCGGCGTGGATCGAATGTGAACGCATGGCGGGTGCGACCCGCGTTGACGGCCTGAGATAAGTCCTGGAGTTGAGGCGAGTAGAAGTTCCAGTCGTCCAGCACCTGCTGCAAGCTGCTGGCGATCCCCGTCGCGTAGTGGGCTGAGTGCAGGTCTTGCGAGACGACCACGAGCTGTCCGTCTCGCGAGCCATCCTTGTAGGTTGCCAGTTTCATGAATACTTTAGAGGAAATGGGGCCAGCGCCGAGGGTGCCGTCGAACGGGCCTCGCGTGGAAAAGCCTGGAAACATTCTATTGCAGCGCTTGCCTGCGGTAGCCTGGTTTCTGCACCTCGGTCTCGTTAATCGGGATATTGACAGGAATATCGGTAAATTTTCGGAAATCCCGTCCTCCTTGAAGTGAGCTTAAACGTTCCTATATATGAAGAAAGCATTCGTGCCCTAGCAGCACAGGAACCCTGCACCGAAAGGAGCTCTCCCTTAATGAATACTCTCTACGACTCGGAATCATTCTCGGTAGTCCATCTTCTACCCGAAGTACCTCACACTGCGGATGTGCCTGCGGGAAGCCCCGCCCTCGCACGCCACGGATTCGAGATCGTGGACAAACGCTCCGGAAAAGAGGTTTACCTGGATGGGTTGTGGGCAGACCTTTTTCAAAGACGGATTTCTGCCTGGCAGGAAAACACGCCTACTCAGGAAGAAGTGGAAGACACGCTCGAAGGATACGCTGAACTCGCACAAAACCCTGTCGTTCTTCACTAGAGCGTGACGGGCTAAGGGCGCGTCAACCCACTCGCGCGGTTAGCGCCCTCATCGCCCCGCGTTTGCGGGGCATGGATTTAGGGCGTGTTAACACTAAATTCACCCCCGCGCCGGCTTTTTCCGTGCCTATGCCGGCCGCGTCGTAGTGCAAGACGCGCCTCGCAGCCAAGGTGCGATCCTTGACAAGAGGCGCAACGCAGCAATACGGCCCGGAAAAAACTGGCCCGAAGGGTGAGGCACTGGCAAACCGCACTCTGCGTTGCCTACGCCGGCCGCGCAAACCTCGCCGGGTGTCCAACCCGACTGCGGTTTGCGCCTTGATTGCGGCTCGCCAGTGCCTCACGCGGGGTTAATTTAGTGTTAACACGCCCTAGTTTTTTGCGCCAGTGCGCGCTACGCTGCTGCCGGCCTCCCAACGCCTGTACAGCGGCTCTGCCAAGACGAGCACGGCCACCAGGCGGCAAACCTGGAAAGCGGTCACTACGGGTACGCCTAGCTGCAGAACCTTGGCGGTGATGGCCATCTCTGCAATGCCCCCGGGTGCCGTGGCGAGCATCAGCGTCACAGGGTGAACGCCCGTCAGCTTCGCCAGCGCCCACGCGAACACCCCGCTGAGCACGATCATCACCACGGCGCCAACTGCTGCAGAAAGCAACCAGCGCGGCGCAGCATGCAGAAACTCGCGGGAGAAACGCACGCCCAGGCTGATGCCAATGACCAACTGAGCCCCATTGGCCAGCCACACGGGAACGGCAGACAGATGCACATCCGACATGGTGAGCAGCATGGCTGCCAGGAGTGGCCCCAGAAACCATGGATTGGGCCGACCAGCCAACCGCATCAACCAGGCGCCTGCGCCAGTGGCCAATACAAGCCATAAAATGCCCGGCCATTCCGCGACGCGCGATGCCGTGGGTGTCATGTCCAGCGCAGTGAGATTGAAATGCTGCTTGGCCCATTGCATGGCAAAAGGAACCATCAGCACGACGACGGCCATTCGCACGCTGTGGGCGGCAGCGACCAGATCAACGCGCGCACCCGCCCGCTCAGAGAGCAAGGTCATCTCCGAGGCGCCTCCGATGGCACTGGCGAAATAGCTGGTCGCGCGCATGGATGCCGGCGGCACCTGCGGCATACGATGGGAATGCACACGATGCAACCACACGCCGAATACCATACCCAGCCCCAGGGTCCAGACCACCGCTAGCGCGACTGCCCACCACAGGCTCAGCATCAATTCGGTCACTTCCGGCGTGAAATACAAGCCAAGCGCCACTCCAATCGTCCACTGGCCGGCATTGCGAAAAGTGCTTGAGCTGGTGGTCGGCAGTGCCGCCATGGATGCAAAGGCTGTGGCGACCAGGGGGCCGATCATCCATGGAATAGGCACATGCCACCGGGCGAAGACCAAGGCTGCGGCCCAAGCCAACAGCAAGGTCATGCCAATGCGCAGCAGCCGCGCTGAGTCGAATCGAGAATTCAGTTTCATGAGCCAAGTAGTATCGCCTTCATGAAACGCCGCCTGAATTCCCTTTGTACCGCCCTGCTGGCCAGCCTGGTGTTAGCCGCTTGTGGACACGTTCCCACCACCGCCCCATGGACTGCCGCCCAGCAACGGCAACTGGAAGAACTGCTACCAGCCGGTGCACTCTTGCTGGGCGAGCAGCACGACGCCCCTGAACACCACCTGCTGGAGCGACAGGTGGTGGAATGGCTGGCCAAGCGCGGATCTCTTGCGGCGGTAGCCATCGAAATGGCACCCCGCGGCAAGGACACCCGGGCCCTTCCCTCTCAGGCGCCGGAGGCGGAAGTTCAAAAGGCCCTGGACTGGAACAATGCCGGCTGGCCATGGGAAACCTATGGCCCCGTGGTCATGGCGGCGGTGAGACTGGGCGTGCCGGTACTGGGAGCGAATCTTCCTGCTGCCGAACAGCGCTCGGCCATGAGTGACAGCTCCCTGGAAGCTCGCCTTGCGGCAGATGCATTGGCCACGCAGCAACAGCGAATTCGTGACGGCCACTGCAATCTGCTGCCGTCTACACAGATCTTGCCCATGACCCGGATACAGATCGCGCGGGATCTGGCGATGGCCAAAACCCTGGCTGATGCGCGAAAATCCGGTCAGACGGTCCTTTTGATCGCGGGCAATGGGCACGTAGAACGTGAGCTGGGTGTGCCGGTACATTTGCCAGCGGATCTGGGTGTCAAAGTCATCTCGGCCCAGGCTGGCCAGCCCACTTCTGAGGAAGGCGACCAAGCCAGAGCCCGGGTTCGCACCTCTGCCGATCTGGTCTGGCCCACGCCAGCCTTGCCCCCCAAGGACTACTGCGCGCAATTTCGCGGCTCAGTGAAATCCAGGCCTTCGACCAAAGGCCCGCAGGAATAATCTGCCAGTCCCTGCGACAATCGCCCCGATGCAAGACACTTACATACTCACCCTTTCGTGCCCCGATCGCAAAGGTATCGTGCACGCTATTTCCGGTTTTCTCCTTGAACGTGGCGGCAATATTGAAGAAGCCGCGCAGTTCAACGATTCCGATACGGGTCTCTTTTTCATGCGCGTTCAGTTCCGTTGCGAGCAGATAGGCGCAGATGAGTTGCGCGCTCAGCTACAGACACTGACCGCGCCGTTTGACATGAAATGGCAACTGCATGCGCGTACTCAGCCGATGCGGTGCGTGATCATGGTGAGTCGCGAAGGCCATTGCCTCAATGATCTTCTGTTCCGCTGGAAGAGCGGCCTTCTCTCGGTGGACATACGCGCCATCATCAGCAACCACCGGGACTTCTATCAGCTGGCGGCAAGCTACAACGTGCCTTTTCACCACGTGCCCATGAGCAAGTCAGACAAGGCCCAGACGGAGGCCAGGCAGATGGAGATTGTGGAGAGCGAAGGCGCTGAGCTGGTCGTGCTGGCGCGTTACATGCAGATTCTCTCCGACGATATGTGCCGCAAGCTGTCAGGGCGCGCCATCAATATCCATCACAGTTTCCTGCCCAGCTTCAAAGGCGCCAAACCTTACTACCAGGCCCATGACCGGGGCGTCAAGCTCATAGGGGCCACTGCACACTATGTGACCGCTGAGCTGGACGAAGGTCCCATCATCGAGCAGGATGTGGCGCGCGTCGATCACACGCACACTGTAGAAGACCTGACGGCGGCCGGCCGTGACACCGAAAGCCAGGTGCTGGCACGGGCTGTCAAATGGCACAGCGAGCATCGGGTGCTGCTGAACGGCCACAAGACCGTGGTGTTCAAGTGACTTCTTCTGGGGCGCCAGGCTCGCTAGGTCATGCGGCATGGATATTGGAAGACCGAGATGAATGACGCTGAATCCGTGGGGACGATTCCCGAGCTTTCCGTTTCCGCTCCTGTTTCCGCTCCTTCCAAACAAGAGCTTCAGGAGCGAGTCATCCCTGCACTGAAGGCGGTTTTGCCTGCGCATGCGCTGCTTTGGACGGCAGAGCAGACGACGCCGTATGAGTGTGACGGTCTGACCGCCTACCGGCAGCGCCCGCTGGCGGTCGCACTGCCGGAGACTTACGAACAGATCCGGCAAGTCTTGAAGACCTGCCATGAGCTGGGTGTGCCCGTGGTGGCACGCGGCGCAGGCACAGGCTTGTCAGGAGGCGCAATGCCCCATGCGCACGGGGTGACGCTTTCTCTGGCCAAGTTCAATCAGATCCTGAAGATCGATCCGCTGGCGCGCACGGCCATCGTGCAATGTGGCGTGCGCAACCTGGCCATCAGCGAGGCAGTGGCCGAACACGGCCTGTATTACGCGCCAGACCCCAGCAGTCAGATTGCGTGCACCATTGGCGGGAATGTCGCCGAAAACTCTGGCGGCGTCCACTGCCTGAAGTATGGCCTGACCCTGCAGAACGTCCTGAAGGTCAAGGGCTTTACGGTGGAAGGAGAGCCCGTAGAGTTTGGAGGCCATGCGCTGGATGCACCGGGCTATGACCTGCTGGCTGTCGCCATAGGCAGTGAAGGCATGTTGGCGGTGACCACCGAAGTGACGGTCAAGCTGACGCCCAAACCTCGCAAAGCCGTTTGCATCATGGCCAGTTTTTCCGATGTAAGGCATGCTGGCGAGGCGGTGGCAGCCATCATTGCCAACGGCATCATCCCTGCCGGCCTGGAGATGATGGACAAGCCCATGACCGCCGCCGTGGAAGATTTTGTCCACGCGGGCTACGACCTGGACGCCGCCGCCATTTTGCTGTGTGAGAGCGACGGCACGCCGGTTGAGGTTGCTGAAGAAGTGGCCCGCATGGAGCAAGTGCTGCGCGAAAACGGCGCAACGCGACTGTCCGTCTGCGCGGACGAGGCTGAACGCCTTCGGTTCTGGAGTGGCCGCAAAAACGCCTTTCCTGCGTCCGGCCGCATCAGTCCCGACTACATGTGCATGGACTCCACCATTCCTCGCAAACGGCTGGCAGATATCCTGCTGGCGATCCAGGAAATGGAGAAAAAGTACGGCCTGCGATGCTGCAATGTCTTTCATGCAGGCGATGGCAATCTGCACCCGCTGATCCTGTTCGATGCCAATGACCCTGATCAGCTGCACCGCGCAGAGCTGTTTGGAGCCGACATCCTTGAAACCAGCGTCGCCATGGGGGGCACCGTCACGGGCGAGCATGGTGTGGGCGTGGAAAAACTCAACTCCATGTGCGTGCAGTTTTCTGCTGAAGAGAACGAACAGATGCTGGGCGTCAAACGCGCGTTCGATCCGCAATGCCTGCTCAACCCGGGCAAGGTGATCCCGACACTGCAGCGTTGCGCCGAGTATGGCCGCATGGTCATTCGCGGCGGTGCGATGCCACACCCCGAGCTAGAGCGCTTCTAGTTTCCAGCATCTGCAGGGATTGTTGATTACGCGCCAAGGCGCCACCAAGTACACTTGCGGGTTACCTCAGCCTCTGGACACATACCATGAACCGCTGGAAAAAATTAAGCCCACTGCCCACACTACTGCGCATTCTTGCGCTCGCCAGCCTGGTGTCATGCCTTGGCGTTCAGGCGCAGATCCGCAATTTTCCTGACACCGTATTGCGCGGCAATATCGCCTTCGTGGCGCCGCCTCAAGTACTGCTGAACGGCCAAAGCGAGTATTTGGCCCCCGGCGTGCGGATACGCAATGCACAGAATATGTTGGCCCTCACCGGCTCGTTGGCAGGCCAGAACTTCCTGGTGAATTACCTGCGCGACCCGGCCGGGCTGATCCGTGAAATATGGATCCTGACGCCTGAAGAGGCTGGCGTTGGACTGCACGGCAAGCCGCTGCCAGTCAGCGACTCATTTTTCCTCGGCGGATAGATCGTCCACACGTCCCTGGAACCTGTCTTTGGCACGTTCCGGCAACCCAGCTGCTCACCCCCGAGCATCGGTGTATTGACCCTGCGGGCGAGCGGCCTGCACCCTTTTTGATTTCGGAGTTCCCCATGTCGCGCAAAGTCTTCATCAAAACGTTCGGCTGCCAGATGAACGAATACGATTCCGACAAGATGGCTGACGTCATGGCGGCAGCTGAAGGCTACGAGCCCACTCAAGATGTTGAGGAGGCCGACCTCATTCTGTTCAATACCTGTTCCGTGCGTGAAAAAGCCCAGGAAAAGGTGTTCAGCGATCTGGGGCGCGTCAAGCACCTCAAGAAGAAAGGCGTGCTGATCGGGGTGGGCGGATGCGTGGCGAGCCAGGAAGGGGCGGAGATCATCAAACGGGCGCCCTATGTGGACGTGGTATTCGGTCCGCAAACCTTGCACAGGTTGCCGGAATTGCTCGCCCAGCGTCATCGGCAGGACACCCCGCAGGTGGACATCCGGTTTCCAGAGATTGAGAAATTCGACCACCTGCCTCCCGCGCGCGTGGATGGTGCGACAGCCTTCGTCTCCATCATGGAAGGCTGCTCAAAATACTGCAGCTATTGCGTGGTGCCCTATACCCGCGGCGAGGAATTCAGCCGGCCGTTTGATGATGTGCTGGTAGAAATCGCCGGTCTGGCCGATCAGGGTGTGAAGGAGGTCAATCTGCTGGGCCAGAACGTGAATGCCTACCGCGGCAAGATGGGCGATTCGGCCGACATAGCGGATTTTGCGCTGCTCATCGAATATGTGGCTGAAATCCCCGGAATAGAACGCATCCGCTATACCACCAGCCATCCGAATGAATTCACACCGCGTTTGATCGACGTCTACAGCAAAGTACCCCAACTGGTGAGCCACCTGCACCTGCCGGTTCAGCATGGTAGCGATCGCATCCTCATGGCCATGAAGCGCGGCTATACCGCCATGGAGTACAAGAGCATCATCCGCAAGCTCAAGGCAGTGCGGCCGGGTATATCGCTCAGTAGCGATTTCATCGTCGGCTTTCCTGGTGAGACGGAAGACGATTTCTCAAAACTGATGAAGTTGATCGACGACGTGGGATACGACGCCAGCTTCAGCTTCATTTTCAGCCCAAGGCCGGGCACCCCGGCGGCCAACCTGTCAGATGACACGCCGCATGAGGTGAAGCTCAAACGGCTTCAGCATTTGCAGGCCACTGTGGAGCAGAACGTGCGCGCCATCAGTTCCAGTCTGGTAGGTGGGCGCCAACGTATTTTGGTTGAAGGGCCGGCGCGCAAGAATCCGGACGAACTGGTGGGTCGTACGGAATGCAACCGGATTGTCAGCTTCGATGGCGGCCCGGATGCCAAGAAGCTGATCGGTCAGTTCATTGATGTGGAAATCACCCAGGCGCTGTCGCATGCGCTTCGAGGTGCTCTTCCGGTGCATGAGACTGCCTGAGCAATAGGCGTCTCGCACGCGCCAGGCAATCGGGACGTGCCCGGTTCGTCCTTAGCCGCCGCTTGCGGCTTGAGCAAAAACGCTTCGAGCGCCTAAATAGCGCGAAGCGAAATAGCGGCTGGACAGGCTGTCCTTGCGCACGGTGCCGCCACTGGAAGGAGCGTGCACAAATTGACCATTGCCCACATAGATACCCATGTGAGAGAAAGGCTGGCCACTCGTGTTGAAGAACACCAGGTCGCCACGCTGCATGGCGCCTTCGGGCACGGGCGCGCTGGCCGCCGCCCATTGCGAGGTGCTGCGCGGCAGGCGCGCATTCCCCAGGTCGGTCAGCACATACTGGACGAGCCCACTGCAATCAAACCCGCCATCGGGCGTGTTGCCACCATACCGGTACGGTGTGTTGACAACCATCATGGCGCGAGCGACTGCCGCTTCACGACCCGACATGTCCAGCGCCAGTTGCGGCGTTGAGCGGGAAACAGTTGGTGTGGATGGCTTGGAGGCCGCGGGTCGCGTGCGCTGAACCGGGGTTCCGCAACCCGCCAGAAATGCGGTGGCGCAACCCAGGATCAGAACGTGTCGGCGATCGGAGAAGGTCGGCAACGTTTTCATAGCTAGCATTTTAGTAGCAAATGATCAGCACGGAAATAAGTAACGCTTACGCCCCTGCATCCGGCTGCTACCCCTGGGAGCGCCAAGCTCCAGCTTGGCAGTTCGGGGCCTCTACAAACGGTGAATTGCCAAGCTGGAGCTTGGCGCTCCCAGGAAATACCGGCTGCTTGCAAAACGCTCACTGACTAAGCTGAAGTTCCGCCCTAACAAGCCGTCCCTGAATTAGGCTGTCCCCTCCTGAGCCTCAATCTCCGACTTCAATAGCCGGAGCATTGCCTTGGCGCTCTGCGTTAAAGCGCTGACGACGCTGACCGTCGAACACCTCGCCTTCAATCTTGCCACCGTTGACTCGGCCATTGAAGGTTCTCGCCACGCCATCCGTGCCCGTGAACGCAAAGCGCACCATATCGCCTATCACTTTGGCGTCACGCAGTGAAGTTTCTGTTTCTCCCAGTTGGACACGGCCTTCTGGCACCTGGAAGCGCTGGCGCGTCACTTCAAACGGTACATTGATGGAGGACGAGCCTTGTGGATAGCTCAGTTGCCACTTTCCACTGACATTGGCCGGAACCAGCCAGAGATAGGCGGTAGAACCACCAGACTGAGATGTCTCGTCGGCAGTCCAGCCACCCATGTCGAACGCGTGAGTGACCAGACGCGTGCCCGGCTTGAGTTTCATGAGCGTCGGGCGCAGCCTGAGGTTCAGGTTGGGCAAGAGATACATGGTGATGACGTCGGCCTTCGAAAAATCCGATTCGAAGATGTCGGCCTTCTCGAAGTTGGCGCGATCAGACACGCCTGCGGCGCGCGCTTTTTGCTGTGCCAGAGCGACCATGTCCGGGTTGTATTCAATGCCGAGACCCCGCGCGCCAAAGTCCTTGGCCGCCGCAATCACGATCTTCCCGTCCCCTGCGCCCAGGTCAATGACAAAGTCGTCGCTCTTGACGCCGCCCAGTTGCAGCATTCGTTTCACCAGAGAGTCGGGCGTAGGCACCCACACCACGTCTTTTCCGGCCTGACCGGAGTGCGGCTGGAAAGCTGGCGACTCTTTCTGGGCCATGGCGGGTCCGGCGCCCACCAGTCCGGCGGTCAAGGCAGTACCTCCTATCGCAAGCATACGGCGGCGTGAATGATCCACAGGGGCCAATTCAGGCTTTGCGATCAGAGACCGTGAGGATTGAGCGGGATGATTCATCTCGGGTGTTTCCTTTTACGAGCTAAGTGAACGGGGTTGCTTCGCATTCGAGTGCCTCGAATACTTCAGAAGTTTCTGCGACAAAAGGACGCTCGCGATAAAGCGCGGACACCTTTTGCCGCTCAAACTACCAGAAGCCAATGACTGGCCGCCGTGGCGACAGCCTCATATTACCCGCTGGAAATGGCGGTAGCTGATCGACTTGCAGGAGAAATCCTGTCTCCAGCGCTTGTCAGCCCTCGTTCAAAAGGAAAAATAGCTCTGTATGCCGAGAGTGCATGGCTTCGGCATAGCTTGAGAACCCTTGAAAAATCTACGGGTATTCAGAGGCCACTGGGCCTCAAGAGGAGCGGATCGTCTCAGGCCGCGTAACCAGGATTGGGTAGGCCGCTGGTGATTTTGGGCGCATTGAGCTTGCGCGTAGACACCTTGCCGCCGCGGCTCTTGAGCCACTGCTCCACCAGCTCCCACACCATCTTGTTGCCGGCCTTGGAAGCCTCTTCTGCCACAGGGGCCCAACCCGCGACCTTGTAGGTCTTGCTGGCGTCTATGAGCTGCCCCTTCAGGCGCATGTCACTGATGCGCTGGCCCATGCCGGCCTGGGGATCGCAGGCATAGCTGAGGCCGCCGACGCGAACCATGTCACCGCCCTGCTGGTAGTAAGGGTCAGGGTTGAAAAGATTGTCCGCCACATCTTCCAGGATGGTCTTGATCATCTCGCCCTTCATCTCGGTGATGGTGGCGTAGCTGTAGGTGGTGGCTGTCATGTCCATGAGCCACTCACGGGTGATGGGCTGGCCGGGCAGCAAGGTGGTACCCCAACGGAAACCTGGGGAGAACGCAATCTCCGCGCCTTGAACGTCCATCAAGGCATCGACCAGAAGTTGGTCGCCTGTGCCATTGAAATTACCACGGCGATAGAGCAGGCCTTCGGTGATCGCCAAGGTCTCGCTGAGCTTGGCTTCATGGGGGGCTCTGATGCGGGTGATGAGTTCACTCATCTGCGCATCTGCAGGCAGCATATTGGCGAACACCGGCAATAGCTTGTAGCGAAAACCGGTGACCGTCTTGTCTTTGACCTCGAGATCGAGAACACCGAGGAATTTGCCGTTCGAGCCCGCATTGGTGACGATGGTCTGGCCGCTCTTGTTGGCAACCACAGAGGCCACGGGCATGCCGTCATGCGTATGGCCGCCCAAAATGGCATCAATGCCAGAGACTCGGCTGGCCATTTTCAGATCGACATCCATGCCGTTGTGGCTGAGCACGACGACCGCTTGCGCGCCTTTGCCCTTGGCTTCATCGACCATCTTCTGCATGTTCTGGTCCTGAATGCCGAATTCCCAGTCAGCGACCATATAGCGAGGGTTGGCGATAGGTGTGTAGGGAAACGCCTGGCCGATGATGGCCACCGCTACGCCATTGATTTCCTTGATCACGTAGGGCTTGAATACGGGATCGCCAAAATCAGCGGTCTTGACGTTCTGCGCGACGAAATCGACCTTGCCGGCAAAATCCTTGTTGATGATTTCCTGCACACGCTCCATACCCAGCGTGAACTCCCAGTGGCCGGTCATGACGTCCACGCCCAAGAGTTTGCAGGCGTCCACCATGTCCTGGCCCTTGGTCCACAACGCGGTGGCGCTGCCTTGCCAGGTATCGCCGCCGTCCAGCAACAGGGCGCCGGGTCGGCTGGCTTTCAAGCGCTTGACGAGTGTCGCCAGATGCGCGAAGCCGCCCACCTTGCCATAGCGCTTGGCCGCTTGCTCGAAATTCAGATAGGTCAGTGCATGCGCCTGGGCCGTGCCTGGCCTGACGCCTGCAGCTTTGAGAAGTTGCTCACCCACCAGGTGCGGGAGTTTGCCGCGCATATCTCCGAAACCCAGATTGATGCTGGGTTCACGGAAATGGATGGGGTTGAGCTGAGCGTGGCAATCTGTCATGTGCAGCAAAGACACATTGCCAAATTTTGGAACGTCGTAGAGCCCGTCTGCCGCCGTCTGTGCGCTGGCGTTCTGATAGTGGCCCAGGCTCATGCCTGCAGCGCTTGCAGCGCCCAGAACCTGGAAAAATTCGCGTTTGGTGAGATTCATGGATAAGCGATCACTGAACTATCAGAAGGCAAAGATTCGTCAAGGTTTTGACGCATTGCGCTGCTCCGGTCTTTAGAGCACTGTTTTCAAAACCCGAGCCAGGAAGCCCGTCGTACTGAGTTTCCTGGCCGGGTTAGCGAGTAGCGAGAATTTACTGATTCACGGGAGACTTGGGATCAAGCAGCAGGGCCACAATATGGCGCACCTGATCTTCATTCAAGATACCCTTGTGTCCAGCACGCGGCATGTTGGAGCAGGCGTTGTAGGCCTTGCTGTTCCAGATCTTGCCCCAGGTGTATTCGACCATGGCCTTGGCTTCCGGACTTGAAGGATCCTTCACGCCGCGGATCTTGCCGAAGTTGTACAGGCTAGGACCAATGGTGCCGAAGGAAATCTCCGCCTTGTCGATCTGGTGGCAGTTGTAGCAGTTGCCCCCGTTCACAGTACCGGCATCGTCGGTGTAGGTCATGCCCCGGCCGCTCTGAGCGATTTTCTCGCCCTCTTTCCAGTCACCGAGAAACTTGCCGTTGGCAGGCCACTTGATGGTCTTGAAGTTGGCCTCTTCGATGGCCTTGGTGGCTTCGGCACTCAGCGGCTTGCCGGTGACATCTGCCGCATCGCATGCGGTCAAAGTGTCATCATCGGCCAGCGCAGTTGCCACCTTGACAATGCCCTGGTCACGGAACGATGACTTCACCACCTCCGACGTACGTTTGTCGAGATCGGCAGAACTCATGCGCGAGCCTGTGGCACAACCGACCACCAATGCGCCGGCGCCAAGCAATGCCAGTGTCTTTGCGAGCTTGTTTTTCATGATTTGCAGCTCCTTCTAGCGCTTGATGGCCGGAACGATGGACTTGGCGCCCTGAGCGTTGACGCCCAGATAGACACCGAGAGCAATGGTGGCGTCGCTACCAAACTTGGGGTAGGGGAAACGCTGCTGGCGATAGCAGTCGTTCAGGCGCTGCTGCATGCCCCACATCTGCCCGTTGGACACCCGATACGCTGGCCAGGCAGCAAAGCCTACGCCGTCACCCGGATTGCCCGTCAAACGTGGGAGGTCCTGCAAGCGTATGCGTTTGCCATCTTCACCATGGCAGGACGCGCATGCGAAATCATGGGCGCCGCCACGCTTGAAGAACAAGCGCTTGCCCACTTCATAGAATTCTTTTTCCTCGGCGTGGGATTGCGGCAGATTAAAGCGCATTCCTTTGGATTCTGCGGCGATCCAGGTCGCGAGGGCCGTGACATTGTTTTGCTCGCCCCTGCCGAATGGCGTGTTGGCGATTTCCTCAGCATTCAGGCCTTGCAGAGTTTCCATGCAAGTCACTACGCGGGATTCCAGATCCTGAACACGCTTGGTATCGGCAAAGTAACGCGGCAACTCCACAAACGCGCCTTTGACCACACCGGGGCCCTTGCCCAGGTCGCAGCGCTCCAGCGATGCATTTTTGGGTCCGCGTTTTTTCTTCCACAGATCTTCCCCCTTGGCTTCGAACAGCTCCGCTGGATTGCCGTCTTGCAGCATCTCGCGGTACTCTTCGATCGACTGGGTGGACGTCTTCTGCGCCATGGCCACACCCCAGCCCGCCAGCAACAGCCCTGCGACTGCCACACTTGCGATTTCCCTCTTTTTCATCGTGTATGTCTCCGTACAAAGGAAAAAAGAAAGGCGGGCCAAGAACGAGTTCTCAAGGTCCGCCTTGATCTTCAGCGCATCAAGAAACCGTAGCTTCGTCGGTGCGCGTCTCTCCCTTGTTGTCTTTCCAGGTCACGCTGATCTTGTCGCCTGCTTTGGCACCTTTGAGGGTGAACTGCAGGAAAGGGTTTTTCGAGACCGCGGGGCCCCATTCACAGGAAAAGACCTGCTTGCCGTTGAGTGAGGCGGTAACGTCCTGGATGTTCCAGGCGGGCACCAACTTGCCGGACGCGTCTTTGCGCTGACCGGATTCCATCTCGTGGCTCATGAGCACACGGACCGTGGCCTTGTCGCCAGCGGCCTGTGCACGAATTCGCATCGGATCTGCCATTTTTCTCTCCTAATTCAATGTATTTAAGGCCATCACGCGCCCGAATCGACCGCTCACTGTGCTTTTAGCCAGGGTACCCGCGGAGCTGGCTCCGCCAGGCCGCTGGGTGCGCCCCCTCGAGGGGCGCCCGGCGTAGGGGGAGGCGCCGCAGGCGCTTCGGGGGTGGTCCATATCAGCCGCCGCAGCCGCCCAAGGTGACTTTGACTTCCTTCTTGGCGTAATGCGCCTTGCCATCAGCGGTGATGGCGACGGCGTACACATCAGAAGATTGCCCCATCTTGGAACGGGTGGCGAAGTTGGGCTCGACCTCGGGGGTGACGTTGAATACAGCCACCAGCGCGTTCGGATTTTTCTCGACCAGCAACACCAAATGCTTGAGATTTGGCAATGAACTGGCGACGGCGAGAGGCACCACGGCGCCGTTCTCGGCGATGTCAGGCGCTGTCAGCGTGACATCCTTGCTCTCGGTGGGTGCGCCTGATCCCAGCGCCTTGAGAGCATCGTTCAATGACTTGGCCTCGAACGCGCCTTTGTTGAAGGCAAGTGCTTGCTGTGGCAGCAGCCCGGCGGTGGCCAACAGGCCCGCCACGGCGGCACTGTGCTTGAGGGTTTGCCTGCGTGTCTGCATGGGCGTTTTCTCCTTGAAAGAATGTAAATCTTAGGGGTCGATGATTGCGCTCACGAGAGGGCAATCCCCAACTGGGTGAATTGTGCCTGCGTCGGGGCCGCTACTGGGCAGCGCCTGTGGCCAGCCAATTGGCCAGCACATTCACGTCGGCATCAGGCAGGTTTTGCGGCGGCATGGGGATTTCCCCCCAGACGCCAGCTCCGCCCGCGCGAATTTTTCCAGCCAGATACTCAGTCTTGCCGGCATGTTTTTTAGCGATGTCCACGAAGCTCGGACCTACCAGCTTGGCGCTTTGAGCGTGGCAAGCGGTGCAGGAGTGCTTCTGCGCCAGTGCGACGGCCGCTGCGCCAGCTGAGGGAGCCTTGGCGGCGCTGGGCACAGCCACAGGGGCCGCGGCGTCTCCAAGCTTTCCTTCGGGTCGACTGGTGTCTGCTCCGCGCTGCGCGCCAACGGTGCGGTTCTGATCGCGCAGGTTTCCATGCGCATCTCGGGCAAATGCCGGCAGTTGCGATGTCAGTTTGGGCTCGGCCACGCAGTCCTTCATGCAGGCAGTGTTGCGTGTGTCCGCCTGCGGCAGGCCACCCAGTTCACGGCCTGGCCACATGGCATGCTTGGTGGTAAAGCCATTGCGATTGGGCATGCGCTTTTGCACTTCTGCAATGTTCTTGTCAGAGAGCGTGAAATCCGCAGGGACGATGTCTGCCAGATTGAGCATGAAGGCCGTGACCGCATACACCTCATCAGGTTTGAGTGTCTTGGGCTCGTTCCATGGCATGGCTCGGTTGATGTAGTCCCACACGGTTGAGATCGTGGCCACCTTCATGATGGTGGTGCGCCCGGGGTAGTCCTCGCGCGTCAGGTTGGCTACGCGGCCCGTTTCTATGTCTTTCTTGCTTGTGCCACCGATGATGGGGTTGAAGACAGAATTGGATTCACCGAACACGCCATGGCAACTGGCACATTTGGCCTCCCAGATGTCCTGGCCTTTTTCAACCGTGCCGGAACCTGGAGGCAAGCCCTTGAAGTCAGGGCGTACATCAATGTCCCAGGCAGCCACTTCCTTGGTAGTTGCCGGGCGGCCAATACCGGGAAAGCGATCCTGGGCAAGCGCCTGCCCACCCAGCAAAGTCGCGAGGCAGAGCGCCATCGCAGCCTGAACGCCGCGCTTGGAAAACTTAGGAAAGCTGGACATTTTTGACCTCTCCGCTTTCCTGCACCATCCATGACTGGATGGCGTTGTTGTGATAGATGGAACGCGTGCCACGCGCCTTGCGCAATTGGGTGTAGTTGGGCTGCACGTAACCTGTCTCGTCCATGGCACGGCTTTGCAAAATAGCCGGTTTTCCATCCCATACCCAGTCCAGATTGAAACGGCTGAGGCACCGGTCGAGGACCGGCGTTTCAAGGCGGGCGCTTCTCCAATTGCGTCCGCCATCGACTGACACGTCGACACGTTTGACCTTGCCCCTTCCCGACCAGGCCAGCCCCGTGATGTTGTAGAAGCCTTTATCCAGAAGAACCTGGCCGCCCGAAGGTGTGGTGATCACGCTCTTGCACTCTTGAATGCTGGTGTATTGGCGGTGCGTACCGTCTGGCATGAGGTCTACGTAATGCACGGCCTCGTCCTTGGCAGCCCAGGGCTGGTCACCAACTTCTACGCGCCTCAGGTACTTGACCCAACTCACGCCCTGAACGCCCGGCACCACCAGACGCAACGGGTAGCCGTTTTCAGGTCGGAGCATTTCACCGTTTTGCCCGTAGGCCACCAGCACCTGGCCGGAAGTCACCAGGCTCATAGGGATGGTGCGGGTCATGGAAGATCCGTCAGCGCCTTCGGCCAGCACGAATTTGCCGGCCTTCAAATCAGCGCCCGCCATTTCTAGCAGCGTGATCAACGGCACGCCCGTGAACTCACTGCAAGAGAGCATGCCATGGGTGTACTGCGCCGTGGGTACGGCAACGTTGCCCCACTCCATGCCCGTGTTGGCACCGCATTCAATGAAATGAAAGCGCGATACCGATGGCAGCCGCATCAATTCGTCCATGGTGAAGACCTTGGGAGTCTTGACCAGGCCATTGATCATGAAACGGTGCTTGGAAGGGTCGATGTCCCACCAGCCCTGATGGTGCCGCTCGAAGTGCAAACCGCTGGGCGTCACGATGCCGAACAGGGACTGCATAGGCGCAAAAGACACCGAAGCTTGCGTGGTTTGCGTCAGGCCCGGACTTTGGCGTCGCTGTACGTTGCCTTCATATTTGGATGGTTTGCCGTAACCGTCTGTCGCCACCGCCTGCCCCAGGCCTTTGCTGTGAGGTGGCAGATTCAGGATGTTGGCGTCACCGCCCTCTACCCCCACAGGATTGGCCTGGGCATGTGCAGTGGTTGCTGCAGCACCCGCCATCGCTGTGGCAAACGCATTGCGGATGAAGTCGCGCCGCCCTCGTTTGCCCTCGGACATCACGGTTTTGATGCCCTCCCTGTCGAGAAAATTCTCTGGCGCTTTGAGCAGACGGCCCTGCGCGGGGCCCCCTTGGCCCGCTGGATCCTCAGAAGAAATCATGGGATATATTTATATTCGAATAAGCTTATATTAATATCCGAATATGAATGAGGACATACGGGTTTCTACCAGTGTCCGTTGCCCAACAGCAGGCGACCTGAAACCGAAGTGCTTGTTGCGTCTTACTTCGTGAAGCGGTAGTGGTCGCGATTGAGCACCGCCGCAATGGCAGTGACTTCTTCAGGAAAAATCGACAGGTTGAGCTCGCTGCTGCACTTTTCCACCATGCTCACCAGCGCCGCTGGTGTGTTGATACGGCCCTTTGGCCGATAGATCGCCTTGCCATCGTCAGCCCACTTGAGTGCATGGCACTGGCTGCACTTGTTCTCTGCAATGAGCTTTTCTCCTATCTTCAGATCTGCACCTTTGAAGATTTCAGGGACCTGTGCCATGGCCAGGCTGCTCGCGAACAGGGAGGCAAAAAAGAGCGTGGGAGCAGAAAATCTCATGGTTTGAACCCCATCTGGTTAAATAAAAAGCCGGTATCCGCGATAGCAAGATGCCACGGTCATGCGCCATTGGCAAGCAGCGAGATAGGACGCGAACCGGCTCAGTTGCCCTTCAACGCACTTGCAACTAGCCACGCGCCGCAAGCTCACTGCAGGATTGCACGCCTTGCCTGGCTCAGTCTTTCATCGAGATAGGCGCCGTAGAAGTCTGATGAGCCCCCAGGCAGGCGCTCGGCCACTTCCCTTCCGCCCGGGCCTAAAAACAGCAGCGTGGGAGCCAGTTTGACGCCCCATTCCCGCACCATCGCTCCATGCGTCGTAGAGGCGCCTGCAGGTGTCTGAGTGGGTCTGGGGCTTTGCATGTCGATCTGCACCACCGCCAGCCCCTCCCGCACATGCATGGGAGCCAGGTAGTTTTCACGAACCATCTTGCACCACGGGCAGCCATACAGACTGATCATCACCACCAGCGGTTGACGGGACTTCAAGGCCTTGGCCAGCTCTTCAGGCAGCGAGCTTGAAAGCGGTAGCTGCTTTTCAGCCGACTGAGCGACTGCGGCGCCCGAAAGGCACAAACTCCCGAGCACCTGCAGAAAGTGCTTACGGTGCATCATTATCTTTCGTGCTCCATCAGCAGATAGGTGTTGTAGGCATTCATGCGATTGGCAGCGCCGAACAGCGGCAGATGTTCGAAAGCGGTCCAGTCCACAGCCTTGTAGGCTTCATCGAAGGGCGTCATGTCCTGGGCCGCGGCCCCCATGACTTTGCGCAGGTAGACCAGGTAGTCGCGCGTCATTTCCATATCCTGGCGCGCCTGCGTAGAAGCCGGCCCGTGTCCGGGAACAACCACTGCCGCATCGAATTTTAGAAGCCGGTCCAAAGAAGCGATCCAGTTGCGGCTATCGGCCTGGCCCACGAACGGAATGCGGTTGCGAAACACCAGGTCGCCCGCATACAAGACCTTGGAATCCGGCACGTATAAGGCCAGGTCCTCAGGCGTGTGCGCAGGTCCAACCGGCTGAATCAAAAAGCGCGTGTCCCCCACCTGAAGTGGCTGCGCTGCGGATATCCATTCTGTGGCCTCTACCAATTTCGTTTTCGCATCGACCCACGGCGCCAATTCGTCGCGAGAAGCCTCCAGCCGAAGGCGCGCGGTGTCTGAATACAGGTATTCACGTCCGGCCTGGTGCGCAATGATGCGCGCCCCCAGCGCCTGGAACACCTGCAGGCCGTAGACATGATCGGCATGGTAATGGGTGACCACCACATGCGTCACAGGCTGAGCAGTGACCTTCTTGATTTCTCCGAGCAAGCGCTCCGCCAAAGCAGGAGAGCCCAAAGCATCCACTACCACCACCCCGGCACTGGTCACTATGAAACCCGCGTTGGAGATGAAGTTCTGATTGGCAGGAGAGCCCAGCGCTGAGAGCCCCTCGACGTACCAGCAGTTGCGTACAACCTCTTTCGGCACCATAGGCGCGATGGCTGAAGGCTCCGAGGCGGCTTCTGCGTAACGCACCCATGCGCTTGCCATACCAGCCGACAAAGCAGTGCATGCGCAACGTTTCAATAGTTGCCGCCTGTCCATTTCGCGCGCCATCTTGCGTCCCATATTTATAAGTATTCACTGAATTATTCAAGATGATGCCTCATCTGGCAAGTCAGGGAAGCGCGAAGGGGTGCGAGCTTATGGTCTGGAGAACACACCCCGCCCCAGGGACACCGGACTATTTTCCGCTCAGGTACTGCGAAACGGCCGCCATCTCGGCAGCGGTCATTTTCTCGACCACGGCGTGCATCACCGCATTGTCGTTAGTGCGCTCGCGTTGGTTGAATTGCTTGAGCTGAGCTTGCAGGTAGCCCGCGTGCTGCCCAGCCAGACGCGGCAGCGCCGCATTGCCAGCCGCATCTTTTCCGTGGCAACTGGCGCAAGCGGGAACACCACTTTGCTGATTGCCTGACTGGTAGAGCGTCTGCCCTGCCAGCGCCAATTGCGGATCCTGCGCCGCCTCCTGATGTGCAGGGCGGCTTGCATAAAAGCGTCCCAACGCGGCCATGTCATCAGACGAAAGATTGGCCACCATGCTGGACATCGCACTGCTCTTGCGCTTGCCGCTCTTGAAATTTTCAAGCTGCTTGGCAATGTATTCAGCATTTTGCGCAGCCAGCCGAGGAAACCCCTCACTGGCTGCTTCCCCATCGGGCCCATGGCAAAGAAAGCAAGACCCCCCAATGATCTGCCTGGCCCGCGCCTCATCCGCCTGCGCGTAGCTGGCACCCGCCCAAGCAAAAAGCGCTAGCGCCACCACAGCAGATCGACAAAACAGAAGTTTCCACGCCATTTCAAAAACCCGCATCAAAAGTCATCAGAGGCCGCGGCGCAAGAACAGCGCTGCAGTGGCTGTTAAATCACCTCAAAAGGCCGCGGAGCGGGCTTGGCCCGGCCGCTGGCGGTGTCCCCCAAGGAGCGAGGCGCGATCGCGACATCTCCAGCGCTACAGAAACACCACCACCCCATCCCCCTAAAGAACTCAGAAGGCCGCGGAGCAGGCCATTCCGGCACCATCGCGGAGCGGGCTTGGCCCGGCCGCTGATGGTGTCCCCCCTCAGGGGGGAAGGCGCGATAGCGACTCAGGGGGGAGCCTATCAGGCCAGGCTGTCCGCCCAGATATTTCGCGCCCAGGCCATGGCGTAGCGGCCTTCCAGCTCGCTGGCAGCCACTGAGACACCGCCCGAGCCTTGCACGGGAACCATGGTCTTCTGCGCTTCTTCGTAGCGGTGGACACTGGCCACGTGAACCACATCGGTATCGCTCACAAAACTGTAGCAAGTGTTGTTATAGAGCGGCAGCGGATTGGGCGCCCGGCCGGACAGCAAAGCCACGATGGCGGCCGCAGCCACCTTGCCGTGCTGGTTGGCCATGTGCCCGGACTTAGGCATGCCAGGGGCGATCTGCAGGGAGTCACCCAGGATGTGGATGTTCTTGGCGGCCTTGGATTCCATGGTGAGCCAATCCACCTCGCACCAACGCTTGTTGGCCGTGGTCAAGCCGGCGTTGTGCGCAATGTCACCTGCACGCATGGGAGGAACAACGTTCAGCACCTGTGCTTTCACGTCGTCATTGAATTCAAACTTGAGTGTTCCGCTCGCGGCATCCACGTCGGTGGTGACGTGCTTGGGACGGTACTCGATGATGCCCTTATAGCGGTCTGCCCATGCCTTCTTGAACAGCGGCCCTTTGGAGGTCACGTCATCATTGGCATCGAGGATCAGCACCTTGGACTTTGGCTTCGCCTTGCTGAAGTAGTGGGCCACCTGGCAAGCACGCTCGTAGGGCCCGGGCGGGCAGCGATAAGGTGCCAGAGGAATGGTAAGCGCATAGACGCCGCCATCGGGCATGGCTTCGAGCTGACGGCGCAACGCCACCGTTTGCGCGCCCGCCTTCCAGGCGTGCAGCACCCGCTCCTGGGCGCCTGGCTTGGTCATGCCTGGAAGCTGGTCCCACATGAAGTCAACACCCGGAGAAAGCACAAGCCGGTCATAGGACAAGGTGCTTCCGTCGGCCAGTCGGACCTGACGCTTGTCTGCGTCGATGGCGGAGGCGCGGCTGCGGACGATCTTCACGCCATGGCGGCGTGCAAGATTCTCATAGGGCACCGTGACATCGGCAATTTGCTTGCTGCCACCCAGCACAAGATTGGAAATCGGGCAGGAAACGAAAGCCTCTGCAGGCTCGATAAGCGTGACTTCTATGCGGCCCTCAGACCACATGCGCAGGTATTTGGCCACCGTGGCGCCACCGTAGCCACCCCCGACCACCACCACCTTTCCTCCACTGCCACCGCCCACTGAGGCGCAGCCCGATATCGCAGCCGCGGCGGAAGCCGTGACCGACGCCGCTGATGCAGCCCGAACGAATTGACGACGATCCATGAGACTTCCCCCTTATTTCTTCTGAGCAGCGAACCAGGCCGCGATAGCTGCAAGCTGCTCGTCGGAGTAACCCTTGCTGAGCTGGTGCATGATGGTGGCCGGCTTGGCCCCGCTCTTGAAGTCGAGCAGCTTCTTGAGCATTTCGTCCTTGTTGGCGCCAGCCAAGGGCTCGTTTCCTGGTTGCGCCTGACCATTCGTGCCATGGCAACTGGCGCACGCTGCAGCCCAACTGCGCACCTGAAGAGGGTCGGTCTGAGCATGAGCGACTGCGCCAGCCAGCAACAGTGCGGCAGCGGCCAATCGGGGGAGCGAAACGGGCATGGGACTTACCTCCTGTCGTGGGTTGAGCGAGACGCTTTTATGCATGGCGCATGGCCAACACAAGGCGCATTCTTATATATAAACAAGTCTGATGATACCGAGACTTATATGCGCTTATATAAGAAATTTCCCTGATTTCCGCATAAGCAAAATCGCACCTGCTGGCGATATGCCTCAACCTGCGGTGACGCTCACAGACACTTCGGCACAGATGGCTCTGCACAGGGCAACGACGCGCTCATTGTCGATCCGGTAGTAGATGAGCACCCCATCTCGCCGCTTACCGAGCACCCCCGCCTTATAGAGGCTGTTGAGGTGCTGGCTCATGTTGGGCTGTGTCGTGGGGATGAGCGCGAGGAGTTCGCCCACATTCTTTTCTCCAAAGCACAAGGCATTGATGATTTTCAGCCGCATGGGGGCGGACATGACCCGAAACAGGGCTGCCGCGGCACGCAACTCTGCGTCTGATTTCATAGGGCAGGCCAGATAAGCGTGAGGTGGGTAGGGCGCTTTTCTGCACGCTTTTCCCGAAGGCCCAACCGTGAGCGTGGGCCAACCTTCTCATCAGTGAAGCTCATCGAAGCACCTCGAGCGAGTGGTTAAGTGGCGCCGCAGGAAGCGGCACTATGCAACTTCCAGACCCGCAAGTAGATGGTAAGTTGCTTTCGCCATTCTTGCGAAAGATAAAGAATATCTGAAGGCTCCTCAGTGCGCCAGCCCCCCGTTCATGGCAAGCCTGCGGAACGCGCGGCGGGCGTCTTACGAGGTTCTTCGGAGAGTCCGGCTTAAAAAGATGACCGGAAGGAGGCCCACGGCCACCAGCGCCAAAGAAGGCAGTGCAGCTTCACCCAGGCGTTCATCGCGTGCCAATTGGTAGGCCACCACTGCCAACGTGTCCGTGTTGAATGGCCGCAGCACAATGGTGGCTGGGAGTTCTTTCATCACGTCTACGAACACCAGCAGCGCTGCGGCAAGGCCTGCACGACGCAACAGCGGCCAGTGCACCGCGGTCAGCAGGCGAAACGGCCCCGTTCCCAACATGCGCGCCGATTCATCCAGACTCATGGGAAGGCGCGCGTAGCCGCTTTGAATGGACTGCAGCGCCACCGATGAAAACCGCACCAGATAGGCCCACAGCAGGCCCAGCACCGTGGCGGTGATGTAGTAGCCAACGCGCGCTTCTGGCCACCTGGCTTGCAGCCAACCCACAGGAAGCAGCAGACCCACTACGATCACCGCGCCCGGCACGGCATAACCAAGTGAAGCTACCTGAACAGCAGCCTTGGTCAGCAGCCCGGGTGCACGCCGCACGCTAGCGGCCAACAACAGTGCGATGGCCACCGCCAGCAACGCCGTCATGCCCCCCAGACGGATGCTGTTCCAAGCCCATTGCAGAAAGCTGTCCCAGGGAAGCACGGACCAATCGGCCGCCAGGGGCCTCAGCATGAAAGCAACGGGAAGCACAAAACCCATCACCACAGGCATGGTGCAAAGCAGCCATGCGATGGCCAGACGAGCACCTGTCAGATGAATGGGGCGTGCCTCACTCGACGAAGCGCGCGAGGTCGAACTGCCGGCAAACCGCATGCGTTTCTGGGCTCGCTGCTCCATCCAGAGCACCACCACCACAAAGGCCAGCAGGCCCGTCGCGAGTTGGGCAGCGGCGATGCGGTTGTCCATGGAAAGCCAGGCCTTGTAGATGCCCGCCGTGAAGGTTTGCACGCCAAAGTAGCTGACCACACCAAAATCAGCCAGCACCTCCATCAGCGCCAGTGCCGTGCCCGCAGCAATCGCCGGACGCGCCAGGGGCAGCGCAACTTCGCGCAAGCGACGGGGAAGCGAAGCTCCCAGCAATCGGGCGGCCTCCATCAACTGTGGAGCCCGTTCGGTCAGCGCCGTGCGTGCCAGCAAGTAAACATACGGGTAGAGTGAGAAAGCAAAGACCCAGGCGGCCCCCCACACGCTTCGCACTTCCGGAAACACTCGTCCCTCCAGGCCGAACGCCGCTCGCACCCAGGTCTGAAAGGGACCCGCGAATTGCAGGAAGTCTGTATAGGCATAGGCAGTGACATAGGCCGGCATGGCCAGGGGCAACAGCATCAACCACTCGAAACTGCGGCGACCGGGAAAATCGAACACGGTCACAAGCACCGCTGCGGGTACGCCGACCATCACGACACCTACGCCGACCATCAAGGACAGGCCCACGGTGGTGAGCGCATACTCAGGCAATACCGTAGAAGCCATTTCGCGCAGGATACCCATGCTCGCCTCATCCCAGTTTGCCCATGAAGCAACCACCGCCAGCACAGGAAGCACCAGCAGCACAACAAGGAGCAGCAAAAGGAAGATTTTGAGCGCGCGCACGGGAAAGGCTTGGAAACAGCAACTGACCGCTTGCGCGGGAAGACCTTGGAAATCGCTGGCTTACACCGTGATGGCGGCCAACAACGAAATTGTACGCATCTACAATCCGCGCCATGTTTCTCGAGGTTGAACAACTTGAAGCGCGCTACCCTGACCGGGAGCGCCCGGCCGTGCAAGGCGTGTCACTTGGGCTGGCTGCCGGCGATATCGGCGTTCTGATTGGGCCATCAGGTTGCGGCAAAACCACCTTGCTGCGCGCTGTGGCAGGCTTGGAACGCGCCAGCGGCGGGCAGATCCTCATTGGAGGCAAGCTTGTCAGCGGCTCGGGCATTCACATGCCTCCAGAGCAGCGCCGCATTGGCATGGTGTTCCAGGACTATGCGCTCTTTCCGCATCTGAACGTGGAACGCAATGTGGCGTTCGGCCTCAAGCACTTGCCGGCGCGCGAGCGTCAGGCGCGCGTCGCTGAAGTTCTGCAGCTGGTCGATCTGGCAGGCAGCGAAAACCGGTTTCCACACGAACTATCCGGGGGCCAGCAGCAACGCGTTGCGCTCGCCAGAGCCATGGCACCCAGTCCTCAGCTGCTGTTGCTGGACGAGCCCTTCTCCAATCTGGACGTAGATCTGCGCGAACGCCTGGCGCATGAGTTGCGTGCCATTTTGAAAGCTGCCCGCGCCACGGCTCTTTTTGTCACCCATGACCAGCTCGAGGCATTTGCCATTGGCGATCAGATCGGCGTGATGCATGAGGGGACCTTGCATCAGTGGGACGACGCGTACTCCCTCTACCACCGGCCGGCCACACGCTTCGTTGCGGACTTCATAGGGCATGGTGTGTTCGTGCCGGCCCGCATTCTGCAAACCCCGGGCGGCGCACTGGTTGAAACGCCGCTTGGCCTATTGGCCAACCTCACGGACTGCCCCATTCCCGCCGCTTACCCCGACGGGCGCTGCGACATTCTTTTGCGTGCAGACGACATCGTTCATGATGACCTGTCTCCAGTGAAGGCCATCATTACCCGCAAGGCGTTTCGAGGTTCGGAGTTTCTCTATACCCTGAGACTGGCGAGCGGCGAAATCGTCATGGCCCACGTGCCGAGCCACCACAATCATCAGGTAGGCGAATGGATTGGGATACGGCCGGAGGTTGACCATGTCGTGACGTTTGCACCGGAGAGCGCTGGCGGCTCTTGATGCCGGCAGCGCTTCGCCGGACTTACTGCCTCAAAGCGTCCACAGCCTGACGCAGATCTTCTGCCCATTGCCTGCGGTCGCGCAAATCCGGCGACTGAAGCTCTCCGAAACTGACCACAGCGCGAGTTCCTGGCGTTGTGAGCGTGCGCCAGATCGAAGCCACCAAAGTTTCGTCACCCACATAGCAGGGGGCCAGACTGACCTCTCCGCTCGCGCTGTCAACGAACTGCAGCGCCATCGGTTGAACAGGCGCATTCGCGGAGATGGCTGCTTGCAATAAATTAGCGTGAAACGGGAGCAAGGCCAAGCCGTTGCTGGTGGTGCCCTCCGGGAACACCGCCAGTATCTCGCCTGCTTTCAGGGCGTCGGCCATACGATGCACCGTGCGCAAGGCATCGCGGCGTGATTCACGCGTGATGTACAAAGTGCCTGCTCCCGTGGCCAAGGGGCCTATGAGCGGCCACGCCTTGATATCGGCCTTGGAGACGAACCGGCAGTAACCGGAGGCGTGTATCACCACAATATCCAGCCACGAGATATGGTTGGATACCAGCAACACCGGTCCTTGAGACGGCGGCGTGCCTCGGACCTGGAGGTCAATACGCCAGATCCTCAGCAACTCGCGGGCCCACGCTTGTACACAAGCCTCTCTGCCAGCAGGGGAGAGTCTGGGAAACCGAAAACGGATTGTGAAATAGCCACCCAGAACGTGCAGCGTCCCCCGCAGCGCAAGCCAGACCGCCGTGAACAGCTTCACTCGACTACCGGCTGACGCTGACGCAGGTAGCTTCGCGATCGAAGGCCACACGTCCGCCCACCAAGGTCAAGCGCGCTCGCCCAGTCAACTGGTAGCCCGTGAAAGGCGTGTGCTTGCCCTGGCTACGCAAAGCCTCTGGCGTCACCTCCCATTGCTCTTCGGGGTCAAAAACACACAGGTCGGCCACGCCGCCCACCGCAAGTTGCCCGACGCCTCCGAGCGAGTTGCTGACCGCGCTGCCGAGTATGCCGGCGGGTGCTGAGGTCAAAACCTTCAAAGCGCTCAAGATTCCAAGACCCTCCTGGGCCCATTTCAGAGCCAGCGGCAAAAGTAGCTCAAGCCCTGTGGCACCGGGTTCAGCTTCTGCAAAAGGCAAAGTCTTGGTGTCAGCGTCGACAGGCGTGTGGTCTGAAACCAGCGCGTCCAGCGTGCCGTCTGCCAGGCCTGCGCGCAAGGCGTCCCTATCACGCTGCTGGCGCAGGGGTGGCGTCAAGCGGGCCGCGCTGTCGTAATAGCCGATGTCAAGGTCCGTCAGATGGAGCGAATTGATACTGACATCTGCGGTGACCGCCAAGCCGTCTGCCTTGGCGCGGCGCACCAGCTCCACACCGGCCGCACTTGAAATGCGGCACAAGTGCAAGCGAAGGCCGGAACCCTGCAGGCCCCGCATGATCTCAAATAAGGTGTGCAGGGCAATGGTCTCGGCCATGACAGGAACGCCGGACAATCCCATGCGGGTAGCCAGAGCGCCGCTGGCTGCAACGCCATTGCTGAACCAGGAATCCTGTGGCCGAAGCCAGACTGAGTAGCCGAATGTGGCTGCATACTGAAGCGCACGCTGCAGAACCTGCGTGTTGACCACTGGCGACTCCGCCTGGCTGAACGCCACGCACCCGGCATCGGTCAGTTGCACCAGTTCGGTCAGGGTTTCACCCTTGAGCCCGCGTGTCAGCGCACCCAGGGGAAGCAGACGTGCCTGGTGCAGCCTTTCCGCGCGCATCTTGAGCATTTCCACCAAGCCCGGCTCGTCCAGAACAGGATCGGTATCCGGAGGGCACACCAGACTGGTGATGCCGCCTGCCACGGCTGCGGCCATTTCGCTCTCCAGCATGCGCGCGTGCTCATGGCCGGGTTCGCGCAAGCGTGCCGCCAGATCAATCAAACCAGGCGCCACCACGCAGCCGCTGGCGTCAATGGTCCGCTCAGGGTTGAAATCTCTCGCTGCGCCGCCAATCGCAACGATGCGACCGTCGGCGATGGCCACGTCGGCCGTCTCGTCTCGGCCCGAAGCCGGGTCAATCACGCGGCCATGCTGAATCAGGATCTTCATGATGTTCAGGTAAGTCGATCAGTTAGAGCCGTTGCCTGTGAACGGCCGGAACGCTAAAACGCTTGCCTGGCTCGTTCGGTGGCGGCTCAAATAGGTTCTCATGCACCCGCCACAATGCTCATCACGGCCATGCGCACGGCGATGCCAAAAGTGACTTGCGGCAAGATCACGCTTTGCGCGCCATCCACGACCGCCGAGTCGATTTCAACGCCGCGATTGATGGGCCCAGGGTGCATGACGATGGCATCAGGTTTGGCCCATTGGAGCTTCTCGGAGGTCAGGCCAAAATTCTGGAAAAACTCCTGGCTGGAGGGCAGCAGCGCGCCGCTCATACGCTCATTTTGCAGGCGCAACATGATGATGACGTCGGCATCCTGTATGCCTTCTTTCAGGGAGTGGCACACGCGCACCCCCATAGGGGCCAAGTCCGCAGGCAGCAGGGTTCTGGGACCCACCACGCGGACCTCGGCAGCACCCAGCGTGGTCAGGGCGTGAATGTCAGACCTGGCCACACGCGAATGCAGCACGTCGCCCACGATCGCGACCGTCAGGCCACTGAAATCCTTTTTGTAGTGCCGGATGGTATACATATCCAGCAGCGCTTGCGTGGGGTGCGCATGACGGCCATCCCCGGCGTTGATCACGTGCACGTGGGGGGCCACGTGCTGTGCGATCAGATAGGGCGCCCCGCTCTCGCTGTGACGCACGACGAAAATATCGGCTGCCATGGCCGCCAGGTTGGCCACCGTATCAAGCAGGGATTCACCCTTGGCAGTAGAGGAGCGGGCGATGTCCAAGGTGTAGACATCCGCTGACAGGCGCGTGGCCGCAATGTCGAACGTGGTCCGGGTGCGCGTGGAGTTCTCGAAGAACAGGTTGAACACGCTCTTGCCGCGCAAGAGGGGTACTTTCTTGACCTCCCGATCGCTCACGCTGACAAAGTTGCCTGCGGTGTCGAGAATGTGCGTGAGCACATCTTTGGAGAGCCCTTCGGTGGAGAGCAGGTGGGTCAGCTCGCCATTCTTGTTGAGTTGAGGATTGCCTCGAGCCAGCATGGTCAGATCTTTTCTATCCGGAAACTGAAACGCCCGTCTTCTTCGCGCGCGAGTTCGAGCGATTGCGCACTTGGCAAGGCCAGACGGGCAGCCGCCAGCTCTGCTGCCACCGGCAGTTCACGCCCTGCCCGGTCCACCAATACGGCCAGGCGCACACAGGCTGGACGCCCATAGTCAAAAAGCTCGTTCAGGACCGCCCGAATGGTGCGGCCCGTGAACAGAACATCGTCCAAAAGGAGAATGTCCGCGCCGTCAACCTCGAAAGGCAGTGAAGTCTGCCCCGTGGCAGCCAGGCCGCGCTTGGCAAAATCATCGCGGTGCATGGCAGATGAAATGGCTCCCGCTTGCCCAGGCAGCCCCAGATCAGCATGCAGGCGATCTGCCAGCCATTGCCCGCCAGAGACGATGCCCACCAATTTCGTATCGGCGCGCAGCAGCGGGCGCACGCTGCGCAACAATTCGCCGTATAGGGCTTCGGCGTCCAGGGTCAATGCCCCCACCGCTGATTCGGCAACCCGGGCCGATGAAGTCATGGAAGGCTCCTCAAAAATTGCTCCAAAATTATGGCCGCCGCAGCGGCATCCGCGTCGCGCGCGCCTTGTGAATGGGCTTCCGTGGTGCTGTACCGCTCATCCACCTCATAGACCGTCAGGTTGAAGCGTCCGCGCAATTGGCGGGCGAATCGCCGCGCCCGCACGGTATTTTCATGCTCAGCCCCGTCAGGGTGAAAAGGCACGCCCACCACCAGGGCATCGGGCTGCCATTCTGCGATACGCGCCGCAACGAGCGGCCAGCGCGCATCGCCTTCGGCGCGCACCGTGGCCTGAGGGGTGGCCGTGCGCAGCAAGCGGTTTCCCACAGCAACACCGGTTCGCTTCAGACCAAAATCAAATGCCAGGAAGCTGGCGTGATGAGGAGGTACAACGGTATCCAATTCAGTCATCCCTGGCGCGTAAAGCAACGGCAGGCACCAAGAGAATGGCTGCCGACCAAACCAGACGCGGAACGCCGCGGATGGACCTGCACCGGCCGCTGGGCTTGCCCCCCATCTGAAGTTGCCGCAGAGGCAATCCGAAGGCTGCGGAGCAAGCCACACCCGGAACGCCGTGGACGGACCTGCGCCGGCCACTGGCGTTGTCCCCCTCCCGAAGAGAGAGAGGGGGAAGGCGCCGAAGGCGACTCAGGGGGTGCTTCATCTCATGCATGCCCCGCATCAGGAGACAGCATCCACGCCTCAAGCCCGAGCAACTTGAGCGCGAGGTCATATCGCTGCTCCACCGGCGAATCAAAAATCAACCCAGTATCTGCATCCACGGTCAGCCAGCTATTGCCGGCGATCTCGGATTCGAGCTGGCCTTCACCCCAGGCAGAATAGCCCAGCGTCACCAGGACACGTTTGGGCCCGCCACCGCTGGAGAGCGCTTCCAGAACGTCCTTGGATGTAGTCATCTCAAGGCCTCCCGGAACCATCAAAGTAGACGCGTACAGGGATTCCTCTGGGGGAATGCCCTCCACCTGAACGGTTTCGTGCAGCACGAAACCCCGTTCGGTCTGCACCGGCCCCCCATGGAAAACAGGTTGTACGCCGAGATCCTTGCGGGCAAGTGGGAGATCAACCTTCTGAAAAAGGTCCGCCAGGCTGATTTCGCCAGGCTTGTTGATGATCAATCCAAGCGCGCCGCGCTCGCTGTGTTCGCAGACGTAGACCACGCTTTTGGAGAACGTGCCGTCCTCGAGGCCCGGCATCGCGATCAGGAAGTGGTTGGTCAGGTTGATCGACTGAGGATCTTGGGGCATGCCCAGATTCTACCGAGCAGATGGCCCTCCTCTCGGGATCAAGGCTTTTTGGACATATTCACATGCCAGAGCGCTCCTTTTTGGCCCCAAATTCATCTTTCCCCGCAGAGGGAAAGACCAATATCCCGGAGGCCGAGCGCAGCAATGGCCCGAGTGTGTGTCCCACCCCTCTGGCCGTGCCGAGGAGCGCAGTGCCCAAGGCGGGCAAGAGCACTGCAAGATGCTCTTGCTTCGTGAACTAGCTTGCGGCAGCTGTTTGAGCAGAGAGAGCGAAGCGAACGCCGCGAGTTCTGCCGCACCGCCTTGGGCATGAGCACCGGAGGTTGCCCGTAGCGAAGTGAAGGGTCGCGGCCGGCATAGGCACGGACTTGGGGCCGCCTTTCTTTTGCCTACTTTTCTTGGGCCGGCCATCCGGTGGCGGAGCAAAGAAGAAGTAGGTGCGCTGCCGGGCGCACTCCCCGGCCTCCGACCTCAAGAGAACAGCAGGAGGTGATTAACAACGCAAGCGCTGAATCAACCGCCGCTGCCCTCACCGGTTGGCCGGCCCCCCCTACCCTCTCCTTAGAGGGAGAGAGCTGCCACGCTTGGGTCTGCCAAGAGGAACGAGGCCCCTTGGCACGCGTGCAGCAACGGTCACGCAGGCTGCGACGTCTCCCCAGCAGCACTGCGCGCATAACTCCCCACCAACCGCAACAACTCCTCTTCCGAATAAGGCTTGCCAAGGTAATGATTAACACCCAGCTCCCGCGCATGCTCGCGATGCTTCTCCGCAATGCGCGAGGTGATCATGATGATGGGCAGATCACGCAGCTGTTCGTCAGCACGTATGTTTCGCACAAAGTCAAACCCATCCATGCGAGGCATCTCGATGTCCGACAGCACGACGCTGGGGCGCTCGATCTGCAGCCGCTCGAGCCCCTGGAGGCCGTCGGCTGCCAAGGCAACCCGATAGCCTTCCCGCAGGAGCATGCGCTGCGTCACGCGGCGAACCGTGATCGAATCGTCGACCACCAGGACCAGCGGGGCTTCTTCGCGCCGATCCCGATCAGCAGAGACATCCAGCCCACCCCCTGCTGCAACGGCCTCTTCTGTCGACGCAGTGAGCGCCCGAGCCTGATCCCCGTAAACCGTGGCCAAGGCCACCGGGTTGTAGATCAGGACGACGGAACCCGAGGCCAAAGCCGTGATGGCCACCAGACCCGGCAAACGCGAGAGTTGCGGGCCAAGGTTCTTCACAACCACTTCCTGGTTGTTCAGCACCTCATCCACGTGCAGCGCTATGCGCTGCTCAGCGCTTCGCAAGATGACGACGGACGCCTGCTTGTCAGGAGACGGCGTCCCCCTTCGGGAATTCTGCAGCAATGCACCCAGCCAGAAAAACGGCAAGGTTTTGTCACCGTGGACATGTTCGCCTGCATCGTAAGCTTGCTGCAGCGCATTCACGCTGGCTCGCTGGACGATTTCGACCAGGTTCGAAGGCACTCCCACCACCAGACTGCCGGCACGGAGCATGACCACATGGGTCACCGCAGTCGTCAGCGGCATCACCAGTTTGAAAGAGCTTCCGGCACCCTTTTGAGAGGTGGTTTCAATGCGTCCGCCCAGCGCCTGGATCTCAGAACGCACAACGTCCAGGCCAATGCCTCGGCCGGCCAGTTCGGTCACCTGGGAAGCGGTACTGAATCCCGCGCCAAAAATCAAATCGGCAGATTCAGCTTCAGTCAAGGGCTGATCAGAAGTGACAAGGCCTACTTCGATGGCGCGCGCCCGAATGCGATCCAGATCGAAGCCTCCGCCATCGTCGCGGAACTCGACCGACACATCGTTTCCAGCCTGCTGGACCACGATGGAAACCAGGCCTTCTGCTGATTTGCCCCGCTCTGCACGAAGCTCGGCTCGTTCAATGCCGTGCACCACACAGTTGCGCAGCAGATGTTCGAAGGCGGAGGCCATGCGTTCGAGAATGCCCCGGTCCATCTCGATCGAGCCACCGGTGATCTCCAGTCGGACCCGCTTTCCGGTTTCTTTCGAGGCCTGGCGAACAGTCCGGTACAACCGCTCGGATATGGCCTCAAACTCGACCATTCGCGTCCGCAGCAGATCCCTTTGCAATTCCCTGGACAATCGTGCCTGGGCTGCCAGGTTGTCTTCACTGGCCTCTACGGTCAGTTGCAGACTGCGCTGGACTGTGCCGATATCGTTCACCGATTCAGCCATCATCCGCGTCAATTCCTGCATCCGGGTGAAACGGTCGAATTCCAGCGGATCAAAGTTCTGCTGCGCGTCTCGCGAGAGCGCCAGACGCGACTGCATCTGCGTTTCAGCCTGAAGCTCGACATCGCGCAACTGCACGCGCAGGCGTTCCATGTTGCCCGTCAGGTCGGTCAGCAAGCCCCGAACCTGCTTGATTTCGGATTCAAGGCGTGTGCGCGAGGTGATGACTTCGCCTGCCTCGGTGACCAGTCGGTCCAGCAACTGCGAGCGCACCCGCACCATCTGGCTGGCGGCTGCGCGCGAGTTGACCAGGGAAAGCTCGGCAGGCAAGGCCACGTGGCCCCTAGGCACAACAAGCTTCTCCGGAGCGATTTCTGCCACAGGGCTTTCTGGGGCTGCCGCCGGCTCTGGCTTGGTAGCCAAGGCAGCAAGCGCAGCGCTGGCTTCCCACGATTGAAGCCTCTGCAAGCCCGACTGCAATTCGTCGAGGTGATCCAGCATGGGCTCGAGATCGGCGCTGGCAAGCGTCCCGGTGCCCAGCAGCTCAATGGCAGATTCTGTTCTATGAGCCATTTCGCCCAAGCGCATGGCACCTGCCAACCTTGAGCTGCCTTTGAGGGTGTGGAGACCCCGCAATACCTGAGCACGTGCGTCCAGGTCGTCCGGATGGGATATCCAACGGCGCAGCGCGGTGCTCATCTGAGGCAGCAGTTCCTCGGCTTCTTCAAGGAAAATCGGCAGCAGATCCTCATCCACCGTGTCCACGACATCAATGAGGTCGGCGATGGCATGAACCGGCGCATCATCAATGGTGACTGGGCTAGGCAGGGGTACAGCGGGCACCGGTTTTTCGGCGGCCCGCCATACCCCCTCTTCTATCGTGCCTTGGGCTTCCTTGAACGCCGTGGTGTTTGGCTGCCCCAACGTGCCGAAGTCGGAGTCCGAAGGTGGCGCCTGTCCGTCCGAATCCACGGGCTCCAGATTCTGCACCGCGTCAAGAACGGAGGTGAGAGGCTCTTTCAAGATCCCCGCTGCGAACTGGTGGAGCAAGCGCCGGATTTCTTCCGAGGCATCCACCAGGACTTGCGCCTGCTGGGGAGTGCCCGCACTTTGTCCATGCAGGCGCTGCAGGGCATGCTCGACGGCACGCGCCAGAGCGGAAAGATCTGTGAACCCAACAGTGGCCGAGCTGCCAGCCAACGAATGCGCACTGGAAATAGCGGCTTCAGGAACAGGCCGCTGTAGCTCCAGAGACCACTCGGAAAGCTCGTTGAGCAGCACTCTTGACCACTCATCGGCCTCGTTCAGATAGACGTTGTACAGCGGAATGCTGATGCGCAGCGCTCCGATGTGCTTGACCTCACTGCTCGAAGCCACGGGCTCCGGCTCATGTGCAAGGGCGGGAGCGTCCAGCTCCAGGTCCGGCAACTCCAATGAAGCCAAAGCAGCGAACGCCACGGCTTCCCGAGGCTCCTGAGCCTCAGCAGTATCTTCGGCCTCCTGCGATTCTGGTTCATTTGGCGCCTCTGGCTGGGCCTGCGAGAGTTCAGCGTCTCTCGCTACTTCAGTCAGGTCAGGCGCTGCTGAGGACAATGATGGCGCCTCGGAGTCCGCGCTGAAATCAGCGCTGGCGTCCGTGCTGGCATCGGAAGTGACTTCTTCTGACAAGTCCCATTCCAGCGTGAAATCCTGCGAGCCCTGCACTGCATCCGAAGAGGCGGTTTCGACACTTTCAGCTTCGATACGGTCAGCCTCGACGCGGTCTGCCTCGACCCATTCCAGCTCGATTCCTTGCGCTCCCAGATCATCCGCCAAAAGAGCATCTTCCGCGTGAGATCCTGCGGCGCTCTGGTCTGGTTGCGAAGGTGTTTCAAGCTCGAGACTGGGCAGGTCGAGGAAATCGAGCATCGTCGCCTCGGAAGGCGCAACGGCTGACATTTCAGCGTCCTGCACACTCTCAAAGCTGGCCGCCTCAACGAATTCCCTGGGGGCTTGCTCGAACGCTTCAAGGTCCAGGTCCAGCAGATCTGAAGGCTCTTCAGGGCTGATGAACTCTACTGATGAACCGGTAACATCTTCTGTTGCAGAGGCGAGACTTTCTGACTGGCCAGCGGGTTCATCTGCCGCGCTGCTCGGCTCTTCAGGTTCAACGCTGAGGTCAAGGACCAGCACGCCGCCCTCTTCGCCCTTCTCGCCGTCTTGCTCGGGCACTTGAGCAGATTCTTCGCTGCCTGCATCTATCAATAGCGGCAAGCGCTGGCCTTCGGTGCGCATGGCATCCGCGGCCAGGCTGAAGGGGGCTGCCTCCCAATGTTCATCGTTCTTCGCCGCAATATCTTCCACCCAGCGGCCCAATGCCTGCAGGGCTTCGCCAGCAAATTCCCGCAGATCCTGAGTGACCGGTTTGTACTCCGCCAACCACGAATTGAGCAGTTGCTCCATGGACCACGCGGCGTCGCCGAACTGGGTCAAACCCACCATGCGGGAGCTGCCTTTGAGTGTATGGAAGGCGCGGCGCAAGATCGTCTGCTGCACCATATCCGCAGGGGCAACTCCCAGCTCGCCCAACGCATTGGTTCCTGCAAGGACAACTTCCCTGGCCTCTTCCAGGAAGATGTCGAGCAAATCGCCTTCGTCGTCCTCGTCATCCCACCGTGCAGAAGGTGGTTCGGCATCGCGCACTGGCTCCGCGGGCCTTGAAATCGTGTCCAGATGTGCAAGAGCACCTGAGAGGGCCTCTTCGTCTTGTTCGCGCACAGCTTCCGCTGCTTGCGTGGCTGCCTGGGCCAGCGCGGGCTTTTCGTCCAGGGCGGCTGTGATCGCCAGTTGCTCGAGCGGGGCGAGCAAAGACTGGATCGGCGCGTCCTCCACCGGAACCAGTGGACCTGGCTTGGTTGCGTCCTGAAACTCATCCGGGCTGAGGGGATCGATATCGCTTCCGATATCGAAATCCAGTCCGCCCATGTCGACCGTCCACGCGGCAGGCCCCACGGGCCCTACAGAGACCGGGTCCCCCGGAGTGCGCTCCATCAGGGGACAGAGTTCTCCAGTCGATGAGTCGTAGGCAAACAGCTTCTTGGCGAGCACTGGCTGATACGCCAGCATATCTATCAGGAAGCCCAAGGCACCGAGACTGTTGCCAAATCTCTCGAATGTCCCGTCGTTGCGCGCTTGATCCACGCTGATCTGCCCGGTAAGCAGACTTTCTATGGTGGTCCGCATATGGCCGACCGCCAAAGCCGCTTGCTCCAGACCCAAGACGGAAAGAACGCCACGCATCTGCGACATGAGACCAGGCACTGCATCCAGCGTCGTCAAGTCTGCAGGCTGACGGAAAAAACGGTCAAGGTGTTGCTCCGCTTCACCAAGCGTGACACGCAGCTCTCCGATCACCGTTCCCATGGTCTGGCGTTCGCTGAAGCCGCGGTAAAGCTCCTCCATCCAAGGCTCGAGCGCCTGCGGCCGACCTCCCAGGGTAACGACGGTCAGCCGGTCTGCCAGCGCCAGAATCCTGCTGGTGAATTGGGGGTCAGCCGGCTGGAAATCGGAAAACGAAGCTTCCAGAAACAAGATCGCCGTGGCAGTTTCCATGGCCAACTCAGGACTGGGTGGCTGATTGGACTGCGCTGTATGGGCTGCCACCTGAGTCAGTGCATCGGCGAGTGGCTTGCCTCGGTGGTGCAGTTTGACGAGTGACTCAGCCGCCAAGCCGAATTGATCGACACAACTCTTGAGCCGCGCCATATCCCCGCCCGCCAGGGCAGACCAGTTTTCCTTGACTGCTTCGACGCGCCGCCTGGCTTGAGCCAACACCGACGGATCAAAAAGCCCGAACATGGGTTCTTCGTAGGCCACCGACTCATGCGTGTCCAAAGCCCACGCCTTGCGCACGGCTTCCAGCATGGGCGCAGGCTCGTTGGCACGGGGCTGGGCCTGCGCGCAGAAAAAAAGCAAATCAAGCGCCAACCTGTCTGACACCGCGGGCTCGCCCCGCGCCAGCGATGTGTACTGAAGCAGAACCCGGGAGACCGCCCGCCGGGTGTAGGCGTCCAAGGAGATGAGCGACTTGCCAATGGCTTCAAAGAAACCTGCCGCGAGCCGCCAGAATATGGCCGGTTGCCTGGCGGACTCGCCACCAGCCAGTGCGAGGCAGATGAAGCTGAGTTCGGACGCGGATGTCAGCTCACCATCGCGCATGATCTTGAGCACACGCTGGTCGAGTTGCGTACGCACTCCGAGTCCGTACGAGACGCTCTGCCCGGCAGCAGGCCCTGCTGGCTCTGCCCAGCGCCAAGTGACATTCCAAAGATCTGCCGGATGAACGCGATCAGCGCCCGCCATCTGCTGCACCTGCAGGAACTGCGGAAACAGACCCAGCGCAGGGCGTGGATGATCGCCCAGTTGACTCTCAAGATACTCGATGAGCGCAAATCCAGCCCGCTCCAGCGTGAGGGCGGCTGACTCGCTGCATTTTTCAGGGTGCAGCACAAATTGCTGGACAGCGCCTTCCATGCCACGAACCATGCGTGCCGCCACGCTCTGCCCGATCATCTCCAGCGCGCCCACCACCTGATGAATCTGTTGGCGCGCCACGCGCAGCTGGCCAGCATCTACATTGGATAACTCAACGCCGCGAGCCGATTCGGTTTCACGCGCGAAACGCTTGAGCGCCTTGGCTGATGCCTCGATCGATCGACGAGTCTCTTCCAGAACCCAGGCTAAGGGGCCGAGATCTCCTACATCCGCCACGGCGTCGCCACGAGTCATCACATTCACTCCAGACATCAACCGATCTTGAACCGTGCAACGGATTGACGCAATTCGTCAGCCATGCGCGCCAAATCCCGCACCTGAGCAGCTGTCGTGCGCGTGCTTTCGCCGGTTTGTTCGGTCACCGCAAAAATCTGCTGAATATTGCTGGCCACATCGTTCGCCTGGGCGGCCTCTTTCGAAGCTGACACCGAAATCTGCTCAATCAGCTCGGCAAGGCGGCGCGAGACGCGGTCAATCTCCGAAAGAGCGGTGCCGGCGTTATCCGACAACCGGGCCCCTTGCACCACACCCTGAGTGGAGCGCTCCATAGCTGCTACGGCATCTTGCGTATCGGTCTGAATGGCTTTCACCAGCGCTGCAATCTGGCGAGTGGCGTCGCCAGAGCGTTCCGCCAGCCGCTGGACTTCTTCAGCCACCACAGAAAAGCCCCGCCCGGCTTCACCGGCGGAGGCGGCCTGAATGGCCGCATTCAGCGCCAAGACGTTGGTTTGCTCGGTAATGTCGGCGATCAGTTCCGTGATCTCCCCAATCTCCTGGGACGATTCTCCCAGCCGCTTGATCCGCTTGGAAGTTTCCTGGATCTGGTCGCGGATGGCGTTCATACCGCCAATCGCATCGTGCACCGCCGTCAGACCTGACTCCGCAGCTTGCAGCGATTGCCGCGCCACCGAGGCAGATTCCTGGGCTTGCGCCGACACATCATTGATGCGAGCGGCCATATCAAGCACCGACTGCCCTGTCTCGCGAATATCCCTGAGCTGCTCCGTGGACGTAGCCAGCAGCTCTGCCGAGGTGTTTTCTACCCGTGACGTGGTCTGTGCCACCCGGGTCGCAGTGCTCTGCACGTTGCCCACCAGAGAGCGCAACTCTTCCACGGTGTAGTTCACCGAGTCAGCAATGGCGCCGGTAATGTCTTCCGTCACCGTGGCCTCCTGCGTCAGATCGCCCTCCGCCACCGTTTGCAACTCGTTCATCAAACGCAAAATGGCAGCCTGATTGGCGTCATTCACGCGCTTGGCTTCCTGCTCCTGACTTTCTGCCGCCAGGCGATGGTGATCCGCCACCCGTTGGCGCTGCTGGGTTTCCAGCAGCTGGACGTATCCCAGGCCCAAAGCCGCCAGCACTGCGAGAATCGCCGAACCCAACAGAGCGATCAGGCTGAGCAGGCTCATGCCTGAATCCGACGACAGGCGCGACTGCAGACCATCGAGTGCTTTGCGAAGCGGTTCGCTGTCCGCAACGATGGCGCTCTCGGCTTCACGTGCAGAGACCAGGCCTTGAAGGTTCCCCAAAATGCCATCGGCTTGGGCTTTGGTCGCCTCGTAGGCCTTGAGCAACGCTCTGAGGCGCTCACGAACCTGCTCATCTCTTGCAGGTGCGAGACGCAGATCGGCATTCCCGGACAGCAAGCCGTCCGCGATTTCCTTGAACGAATTCAGGTCTTTGCCCAGAAGAAACACAGCTTCAGGACTCACGCCATCGGGTGTGAGGAACTCAGTGGCGGATTTGCCGACGCGTTGGGTCAGCATGACCAGTTGGCCAGCGGCAGACACTTCGATAGCTGGTGCGTTCTGCTGCAGTTTGAGCGACGACACCGTTTCTGCGATTTCCAGCAGGTCGGAAGATTGGCGGCTGATGGAACGCAGCGAACTACCGACCTGGGTCAGAACCTTTTGCTGGGCCAACACAAGTGCAGTGTTCTTTTCTGCTTTATCCACCAACTGCCCGATGCTGTTCAGTTCTGACTCGTACTCACTGCCCAAGGCGGTAACCGTGTCATTGCCCGAACGCAAACCACGCACGTCCCCAACCAGCTTGGCCGAACTTTCCTTCAACTCAGGGAAAGCCTGCGCATTGCCCAGGATGGACTGCGAAACCGATTTGGCCATACGCTGCGCTTGCACCAGCGCTTGCCCAACGGCCCCCACCTGCTGGGTCTCGATGTCCGACTTCGATACACCCCGGTAGACGACAAAGGCGAGCACAACCAGCGACACCGCCAGCAAGACAGACAGCAGTCGCTGGTGCTCTTCGATTCTTCTGCTGCCCAGCAGAGGAACCTTGATGGTTGTCGCTTCACGCACGGACAGAGCCTGATCGCCTTCGTCGTCGTCGAACGCGAACTCCATACCGGCACGCTCAGAACTCATGCCCGGGCTGGCCTCCAAAGCGGCGGCCCCTGTTGCGCCCCAGCGAAAAGGAGCTTCTCCGACCTCATCACCTTCAGGGCGAGGATCTCGCGATCGTTTCTTGAACAAGTTAGAAAGTTGATCAGCAAGCGACATGAATTGACTTTCGGAAAGCAGGTATTACGCACCAATATCCAGAAAATCTGGATCTTGCGAAAGGATTTGCAGGTTGATTTCCTGCCATTCGACTCCAGCGGAGTCGGTGTAGATATGACCAAAATAGCGCGGAGCCCCCTCTGGCGGCGAAGCAGAAGTGGCGAATGCGTCTGTGGTGCGCAAACCCAGCAGCCGGTCCACCAGCAGCGCGCAGTTGACTTCAAGCAATGGGTTCAGAGCCACCAGGCGGCTTTGCGCAGCCATGGCCTCGCTCTGCACCGCCAGTCTGGCATGGCCCCCAGCAAGTTCTGCGCCTGAATCTGGCTCTGTTTGCACAGACGCCTGGGCCGGCTGCCTGCCCATGAAAGCAGAGAGGTCTACCACCCCCAGCAGACCGCCTCGGAGGTTGGCAACGCCAAGGAACCAAGGGCGTGCATAGTGCACAGACCGGACCTGGGTAGAGGTAAATATTTCGCCCGCATGGCTGAGTGGGAACAGCAACTTCGACTCGCCCGCCTCCACCGCCAGCCAGGAGGCAGAAACGCCAGAAGAACGCGCCGATTGCAGGCGCTCGTTCAGCCGGTTCTGAAATTCACGAAGTGCCTGTTTGGTCGCCATACCCGGCCGAGCTAGATGGTGGCGCTGGACGCGCCGGAAAAAGTCCAGACTGAACGCATGCAGACTTCACTTGATAAGTGAACGCCTTCAAGGGCCCTGGTGCCGGGACTGCGAATGTTCATGCGATGTTCTGAAGAAAGCGGTGGTGCGCTGGTTTCCCAGGTCACTCAAGCGCCTTGATCTTGGCGATGAGTTCGGCCTCGTCTACGGGCTTGGTGATGTAGTCACGCGCGCCCTGCCGCATGCCCCAGACGCGGTCAGTCTCCTGGTTCTTGCTGGTGCACATGATGATGGGAACGTCTGCAAACCGAGGATCCCGCGCGATGCTGCGCGTCAACTGGAATCCATTTTGCCCAGGCATCACGACGTCCATCAGAATCAGGTCCGGCTTCGCCTCTTCGAGGCGCTGGCGAGCTTCTTCACCGTTTTCGGCCGTGGTCACCTTGAATCCGGCCTTGGTGAGCAGATCTCCAAGGAACATCAACTCCGTTTTGGAATCGTCTACCAACAGCAAGTTTCGAATGGGCATTAAGTGGCTTCCTTCAGTCAGGGGCGACAAACTGCTGCACGGCCAGCAGCAGTTGGTCCTTGGTGAATGGTTTGGTCAAATACTCCTGTGAACCCACCATGCGGCCACGCGCCTTGTCGAATACGCCGTCTCTTGATGACAGCATGATCACTGGCGTTGAAGCAAATTTTTCGTTGCGCTTGATGATGGCGCAGGTCTGGTAGCCGTCCAGCCGCGGCATGAGGATGTCGCAGAAGATCAGGTCAGGATGGTTGTCATTGACCTTGGCCAACGCATCAAAGCCGTCCTCAGCCAGCATGACTTCGTGCCCACCCTGCTTGAGAAAGATCTCGGCGCTGCGTCTTATGGTGTTGCTGTCATCAATGACCAACACCTTTCTTGATCCGTTCAAACCCACCCCATTCTCCTCAGGTTGTGGTGGCCGGGAACCCTGTTCGGAATATCCTGCGCCGCCGTTGGATCACTCAGATCTGCACCATCTCGAAGTCTTCCTTCCTGGCACCACATTCGGGACAGGTCCAGTTCATAGGAACCTGCTCCCAGGGCGTACCAGGGGCAATGCCGTCTTCGGGCGCTCCGGTGGCTTCGTCGTAAAGCCATCCGCAAATCAAACACATCCAGGTTTTTGTTTCCATTACAGCTTATGTGGTACTCGCATAGAATGCAATCGATTGTATCGACGGGTGCGTTGCACTTGTCACCCGATGGCTTGAATTGCGCTCAATGATTGGAACAGGTGTGGTCACCTCGTCGCAAGATAGCGACACTCTTGATGAATCTTCTGAGGATGTCACTCTTCCCTGCGTGCTGAGCTTCAATGCCAGCGATCCTACCGGAGCGGGGGGATTGACCAGCGACGCCATGGTCATCGCCTCAGTAGGTGCCCATGCGCTGCCTGTGATGACTGGCGCCTATCTGAGAGATTCGCGAGAAACCATAGGTCATGCCGCTCTGGACGACTCGGCTGTGATTGAGCAGGCGCGCCTGGTGGCCGAAGATGTTCCCCTGCAAGTGATCAAGGTGGGTTTCGCCGGCAGCACCGAGGCCGTGGCAGCGATCGCAGCCTTCGCAGCCGACTATGTAGGCGTTCCACTGGTGGCTTACATGCCAGACCTCTCATGGTGGGACGACCACGAAATTGACTCCTACCTGGACGCCTTTCGGGACTTGCTGTTGCCCCAGACAGCAGTGTTGGTAGGCAACAACAGCACCTTGCGCCACTGGCTGCTGCCGGAATCGTCCACCCAACGTTATTCCCGCACGACAGACCTTGCACGCGCCGCAGCCGAGTATGGCGTGTCCTACGTGCTGGCAACCGGCCTGGCGCTGCCCGGCGGCCAGATCGGCAACGTCCTGGCTTCGCCTCAAGAGGAGCTTCTGTCCCAGTCCTTCGAACGCATCGAAGCGTCCTTCGTCGGAGCAGGCGACATTCTTTCATCTGCGCTGGCCGCACTGCTTGCCATGGGCTCCGACCTCAACGAGGCGACAGCCGAGGCTCTTCAGTACCTGGATCAGTCCCTTGACCATGGCTTTCACCCCGGCATGGGCCATGCCGTGGCAGATCGCCTGTTCTGGGCTGAAACCGATGACCCTTTTCCCGAAGAACCTGGCGAGCCGGGTTCTTCTCCCGATATTCCTGACCCATTCAATGAAACCAAGCACTGACCTCAATGAAGCCCTGATGGAGCGCGCACGCCGAGTCATTCCTGGCGGCGTCAACTCTCCCGTGCGTGCCTTCAAGGCGGTTGGCGGCACCCCACGCTTTGTCAAGCGCGCTCAAGGGGCGTATTTTTGGGATGCCAATGACCAGCGCTACATCGACTACATCGGCTCCTGGGGTCCCATGATCCTGGGCCACGGCCACCCCGCAGTGCTGGAGGCCGTGCAAAAAGCCGCCACGGAAGGATTCTCATTCGGTGCGCCCACTGAACGGGAAGTCGAACTCGCCGAAGAAATTCTTTCGCTGGTGCCTTCGATGGAGATGGTGCGCCTGGTGAGTTCAGGCACGGAAGCAGGCATGACCGCCATTCGCCTGGCACGGGGTGCCACGGGCCGAAGCAAGATCATCAAGTTCGAGGGTTGCTACCACGGCCACGCGGATGCGCTCCTGGTCAAAGCTGGCTCCGGTCTGGCCACGTTCGGCAACCCCACCAGCGCCGGTGTACCCCCCGAGGTCGTGCAGCACACCCTGGTACTGGAATACAACAATCTCGCCCAATTGGAGGAAGCCTTCGCCCTGCACGGCAAGGAGATCGCGGGCCTCATCATCGAGCCGATTGCTGGCAACATGAATTTTGTGCGCGCCACGGTGGAGTTCACCCGTCGCTGCCGCGAGCTGTGCACCGAGCACGGCGCGCTTCTTATCTATGACGAGGTCATGACCGGTTGCCGCGTGGCACTGGGCAGCGCCCAAAGCGTGTATGCGAAACACATCCCTGGCTTTGAGCCCGACATCACCGTGATGGGCAAGGTCATTGGCGGGGGCATGCCCCTGGCCGCATTCGGCGCCAAACGCACCGTGATGGAACACCTGGCACCGCTGGGGTCTGTGTACCAGGCGGGTACTCTTAGTGGAAATCCGGTCGCCACCGCGTGTGGCCTGGTCACGCTGAGAGAAATCAAGAAGCCAGGGTTTTTCGAAGATTTGTCTCTAAAAACCCGCTCTCTGGTGGACGGTCTGAAAGCAGCAGCCGATGCTGAAGGGGTGCCGTTCTCAATTGATTGCGAAGGCGGCATGTTCGGCTTTTTTCTTCTGCCTGAGCTGCCCAGCAACTACACCCAGGTCATGAAGAGCGACTCAGCCCGGTTCAATCAGCTTTTCCATGGCCTGCTGGATCGGGGTGTTTACCTTGCGCCTGCGCTGTACGAAGCCGGCTTCGTCAGCGCCGCGCATACTGACGCGGACATCTCTGAAACCGTAGCGGCTGCGAGGGACGTTTTCCGCGAGATGGCGCCAAAGTAGCACCTGGCAGGAGACAGTCGCACCTTGACGCCGCGCCCACTAAGCAGGGACGGCGATCAAGGGGGGCCCATCAGCAGTTCAATGCCCGAATCAATGCCTGAAGTGGCGAACGCCTGAGAACACCATAGCCACACCGCGCTCGTTGGCCGCATCGATCACTTCCTGATCACGCATGGAACCGCCAGGCTGGATGACGCAGGTTGCCCCCTGGTCGATGACCACGTCCAGGCCATCGCGGAACGGGAAGAAGGCATCGCTGGCCACTGCCGAGCCTTGCAGAGACAAGCTCGCATGCTGGGCCTTGATGCTGGCAATGCGTGCTGAATCCAGTCGGCTCATCTGGCCAGCGCCTACGCCCATGGTCATGCCATCTTTGCAAAAGACAATGGCATTGCTCTTGACGAATTTAGCCACCTTCCAGGCAAACAGAAGATCTTCCATTTGCTCTGGCGTGGGTTTCAACTGGGTGACGACTTTCAGATCCGACAGCGCCAACTCGTGGTTGTCTGAGGTTTGCATGAGCAGGCCAGAGCCCACGCGTTTGACATCCATGGCATTGAGGCCGCGCGCCCAGGCGGACTTGCCATCTCGCTGAACGCCTTCCAGGGAGATGCGCAGCACCCGGACGTTGGCCTTGGCCTTGAATACTGCCAGCGCTTCGGGGGTGAACTCGGGCGCCATCAGAACTTCGACGAACTGCTTGCTCACCTGCTGCGCAGCTTGTTCGTCCACGGCCACGTTAAAGGCAATGATGCCGCCAAAGGCGCTGGTGGGATCGGTCTGAAAGGCCTTGCTGTAGGCCTGAAGGGCATCTGCACCCACGGCCACTCCACAGGGATTGGCATGCTTGACGATCACGCAAGCCGGCGCGGTGAACTGCTTGACACATTCCCAGGCGGCGTCGGCGTCGGCGATATTGTTGTAGCTGAGTTCTTTGCCTTGCAACTGCTCTGCCGTCACCAGAGAGCCTGGCGCGGGATACATATCCCGATAGAAAGCTGCATGCTGATGCGGGTTCTCGCCGTAGCGCAGGTCCTGCAATTTCACAAAACGGCCATTGCTGTGCGCAGGAAAGATTCCTCGCGTGGGCGGTTGTGAATCCGAGGCCGAGGAGAAGTCAATGGACGAAAGATAGTCGCTGATGGCGGCGTCGTAGTCGCTGATGCGATTGAATGCGGCTGCGGCCAGGGCGAAACGGGTGGCGTCGCTCAGTCTGCCCTCACCAGCACGCAGCTCAGCCAGCACACCCTCATACTGCCCGGCATCGGTCAGCACAGCCACATGCCGCCAGTTCTTGGCAGCGCTTCGAACCATGGCGGGCCCGCCAATGTCGATGTTCTCGATGGCATCGGCCAATGTGCAGCCATCCTTGGCCACTGTAGCTTCAAAGGGATACAGATTGACGACCAGAAGATCGATGGTGCCAATGCCGTGCTCCTCGAGCGCCTTCATGTGCTCGGGCACATCACGGCGTGCCAGCAGGCCACCATGGACTGCTGGGTGCAGTGTCTTGACACGGCCGTCGAGCATTTCGGGAAAGCGCGTGACCTCTGCCACCTCGGTGACCGGCAAGCCGGCATCCGCCAACAACTTGGCAGTACCGCCGGTGGACAACAGCTTGATGCCCAGCGCTGACAGCGCGGTGGCGAACTCGGTGACACCGGTTTTGTCGGATACGGAAATCAGGGCGTTCATGCTTGGACTCATCAAAAGAGAAGATAAAAAAACGCAAGCCGGCGAACCGGCTTGAGGTGTCTAGCGAGCGTGGGCTCGCCTTCCGTCAGATCAGCTTGTGCTCCATCAGTTTCTTGCGCAGCGTATTGCGGTTCATGCCCAACCACTCGGCCGCTCGCGACTGGTTGTGTTCGGCATGTTGCATGACGACGTCAAGCATGGGTCGCTCCACCACCTTCATGACCATGTCATACAGCCCATTGGGCTCAATACCGTCGAGATCGCGCAGATACCCCTCCAGGTTCTCGCGAACACATTCCTCTATATGCTTCTTGCTCATAGTTCTCGTGGTGTTTCCACCTCGTTGGCAGGCGTTGTGAGCGCTGAACCGGGCCAGCGTTCGTGGCTCTCGGCCAGCACCTGCAAGTAATCACTTACCGCGCGCCACTGGGCGTCGGCATCCTCCAATTCATTGATGGCAGCGCGAAATTCGTCGCCCCCCTCCATGTCGCGCACCATCCAGCCAATGTGCTTGCGAGCCGAGCGAACACCTGTGTATTCGCCATACAGCGAATAGTGGTCTTGCAGATGCGTCAGCAGCGCTCTGCGTACTTCGAGCACCAACGGCGGTGCCAGGAGTTCGCCCGTGGCCAGAAAGTGCGCAATTTCCCGCAGTATCCAAGGCCTGCCCTGCGCAGCACGGCCCACCATCACAGCGTCAGCGCCAGTCTCGGCCAATACAGCCCGGGCCTTGGACGGGGAATCTATATCGCCGTTGGCAACCACCGGCACCTGCACCGAAGCCTTGACTGCGGCAATCGTCTCGTATTCTGCATGTCCTTTGTAGCCCTGCTCCCTCGTCCTGCCATGGACGGTAATCATCTGGACACCCAGGGATTCTGCGGCGCGGGCAATGCGCACCGCATTTTTTTCCCGTGCACACCAGCCCGTCCGCATTTTGAGCGTCACCGGAACCCGGTGCGGCGAACAGGCATTGACCACCGCTTCGATGATTCCAAGCGCAAGAGGCTCATCCTGCATGAGCGCAGAACCCGCCCACTTATTGCACACCTTCTTGGCAGGACACCCCATATTGATGTCAATGATCTGGGCCCCACGCTCCACGTTGTAGACCGCAGCCTCCGCCATCATCGCTGCGTCGGTACCGGCGATCTGAACTGCAATGGGCCCTGGCTCACCGCTGTGATCGGCCCGCCGCGAGGTCTTCAGTGTGTGCCAGAGGTCCTTGCGGGAAGTCACCATCTCACTCACGGCATACCCGGCACCGAAGCCACGGCACAGTTGCCGGAACGGTCTATCCGTCACGCCTGCCATCGGCGCGACAAACACATTGTTGGGCAGGACGTAGGAACCGATCTGCATGGGCTGGGAGGGGAGCGGAAGGAAGGACAAAGAAGGATCGGCAGGAGCGCAATTCTAGCTGCTTAAAATTTCAGCAATTGAAATACGCGGCTGCGGAATATGTAACTTCAACCAGCGCTTCACCCTCTACACTTGCCTGCCAAATGGAAGCCTGGCTGCAATCCCTTCTCAACGCGCTGGCACTGCCTGAATATGGCCTGTCTACTGTATTCGTGGTGTCGTTTGTTTCTGCCACGCTCCTGCCCATGGGTTCGGAGCCGGCAGTGTTCGGACTTATCAAGCTGAACCCCCATCTGCTCTGGCCCGCGATCACCGTGGCTACAGTGGGCAACACCCTGGGCGGCATGGTGTCCTGGTGGATGGGTCTGGGCGCACACAAGATGGTCGACAAATACAGGCACTCTCCCACACACTTGCGTGCGCTCCAATGGCTGGAGAAGTTGGGCCCCAAGGCCTGCTTTCTCTCGTTTTTGCCCATCATCGGTGATCCCTTATGCGCCGTGGCCGGTTGGCTGAAGATGCCTTTGCCGGCCTGCACCGCGTACATGGCTGCAGGAAAATTCCTGCGCTATCTGGCGATGACGTTCGGCCTTTTGCACTTCTGGCCATCTCCCGTATGAGCACTGCCCCGCTGTTCGATCTTGACAACCCGCTTGTGGGCGTGGAAAAGCGCCTCGGCCAACAGGCCACCGTGCTTCACGGCTTTGCGCTGCCTTATTTTCAAGCCGTGTATGCCGCGTTGCAAGACATCATTGCCCAAGCTCCTTTTCGAACAATGATCACGCCTGGCGGCCGAAGCATGTCTGTGCAACTGACCAATTGTGGTGCATTGGGTTGGACCAGCGATGTCCACGGATACCGCTACGGCGCGCTGGACCCCGAAAGCTCCCTGCCCTGGCCCCCGCTTCCAGCCGCTATTTTGCAGTTGGCTCGCGCAGCGGCTGCCCATGCAGGCTTTGGCAGTTTTAATGCGGACGCCTGCTTGATCAACCGCTACAGGCCCGGTTCCCGGTTGTCGCTGCATCAGGACAAAGATGAGGTCGACTTTTCAGCCCCCATTGTTTCGGTATCGCTGGGCATCCCTGCCGTCTTCCTATGGGGCGGCCACACCCGCTCAGACCGTGCGGAGAGAGTGCCGCTTTTTCATGGCGACGTGGTCGTTTGGGGCGGAGTCGACCGGTTGCGTTTTCATGGCGTCGCGCCTCTCAAGGAAGAGGTTCACCCCCTGTTTGGCGCCGAGCGAATCAATTTGACCTGTCGAAGAGCCGGCCCTCTTCAAAAGAACCCTACACCCTGAGCACGCTGCGTGACAAGAGAAATTCCGTGACTAAAGTCACATTGACAGACATAAAGTAACAAACAACAATACCCGTAGAACATATTTACAGGGTGGGAACGTTACATGTCCAGCAGATTTCCAAAGACTCACGCCGCTCGCACGGTGGTGGCAGCCACTTTACTCATTGCCAGTTCAGCCGTTTGGGCCGGCATCGCTCCTCCGGTCATTGAGTATGGTCCAGCGCCTGTGAGCACCGCTGTACCCACTCTGGGTGAATGGACCATGGTCTTGCTTGCGCTGCTGGTGAGCGTAGTGGCCTACCGCGCACTCAGAGGACGAGTCAATGGCCGTCTTCTGTCGAATCTCGCGCTGGTTGGCGGCGCGTTGGCTGCGACAGTGGCCGGGCACGGTCTGATTGGCAAGGCAGAAGCCATTGTTGAAACTCCCACTGAGGTCAACTTGATGTCCGCAGGTGGCGGAAGCGTGGACGCGCCATATTGGTCCCGGCTGTCCAATACATCCGGAGTTCCATTGCAGATCAAGGCAATCACGCCCAAGAGCTGGACGGAGCTGACCCCACCACCAAGCGAATGGCCGCGTTGCAAAGTGGGCACAGTCGTCATGCCCAATGCCAAATGCGATACCAGGTTCACCTACGCCGCACCCACCTGACTGAAATCGGTTGATCGAGACTCGCACCCCGACCCGGCGCGAGGTTGAATACACTCAAATCCGGCAGGCGCATGCTGCAACTCTATCTCGCGGCCGTCATCTTCGCCTTGAGTCTGGCGATGCTGCTGGAAGTAGTTTTGCCGCTTCATCAAGGTGCAACCGCTCCGCTTATGCGCTGGGCAAGCAACCTGGCACTTTCCGCTTTGGCGCTGGGTGCTACGGTCCTCGCTTCCACTGTGGCTCTGACAGCCTCCCAAGCCCTGCATATCGGGCCTTCGAACGGTCTGTTGACATCCCTTGGAACGCCTGTGGCGGCCCAGTGGATCATCACCTTCCTGATGCTGGACGGCACGGCCTATGCCTTGCACCGGGTCTCTCACCATGTGAACTGGCTGTGGCGGCTTCATTCGGTGCACCACAGCGACCTTGAGCTGGACGCCACCACGACGCACCGGCATCATCCGCTTGAAAATGTGATCGCTGCCCTGGTCTCCCTGCCGGTGTTGCTGATACTAGCGCCTCCTGTTTGGGCCGTATTGGCTTACAGCCTCACGGCGGTGGTGGTCAGCACCCTCTCCCATAGCAGCGTGGCTCTGCCCCAGTGGCTGGACAAGATTTTGCGCGGCTTGATCGTCACGCCGGCTTTCCACCGCACCCACCATAGTGCGGATAGAGTCCAGACAGACAGCAACTACGCCACCGTCTTCCCTCTTTTCGACCGCCTGTTCCGCAGCGCTTCACCTGTGGCTGCCGACAAGGGGCGCACCTTGACGATAGGGCTGGAGACTGGCCGCGATCCATACAGCCAATCCCTGCCCGCCCTGCTGATGGCGCCGTTTCGTCGATCCACGTCAGCGCCCGCCGCCCGGTCCGACCTCGGACAAAACATCACGCGCTGAGGAGCCTAGAGAGCCTCTGCAAAACCCCTCACGCGCGTCAACTTACTGTTTGATGGCTTCGACTGTGGCGATCAGCTTGACTTCCTTGCCAGCCACCATATTCAGACCGTAGTCCATGCCCCATTGGGTGCGGTCAATCATGCCTTCGAAATTTCCACCGCAGACCTCACGCTTGACCATGGGGCTCTGATAGCAGGCGAATTGGGTGGCCTTCAACGTGATGGGATGTGTCTTGTCCTTGATGGTGAGCTGGCCATCCACCTGACTGACCTTGTCGCCATCGAAGTGGAACTTGGTGCTGACGAACTTGATGGTCGGATACTTGGCGACGTTGAACATCTGCTCGCCTTTCAGATGGCCGTCAAACGGTGGTACCCCGGTGGAGATGGAAGACGCATCAATGGTCAACTCCACTTGGCCGGTCTTGGCTACTGGGTCGTACTTGATTTTTCCCTCTTCCTTGTCGAAACGGGCCCGGTTGATACCAGCACCGAAATGGGTGATCTCGAATATCGCGGAGGTATGTGTCGGCTCGGTCACGTAGTCGGCAGCCTGTGCCGGCAACACGGCGCCAACAGCAGCCAGGATAGCGAGAGAAGTCAGGGATCGGCGCATGAAGTTCATCCTTTCAAGATGATGGTTACTACAAAAAAATAGCTCCAGCGTTCAAGCCGCTGGAGCTGATGGGTTCTGATCAGATCTTGCCAATGCCGGTCACGACCAGCTTGAACCTGACTTGCACTTCATCGGCCACCATGGACGTGTCGGCCCATTCCTGCTCACCGATCTTGTAGGCCAGACGTTTGATTTCGAACTGACCACTGGCAGTGGTCTTGCCGCCAGACTGGGTAAGCTGAACCGGCACCGTGACGTCTCGCGACGCACCCTTGATGGCCAGTTGACCCAGAACTTCAAATTTGCCGCCACCCAGCGACTTGACGCTTTTAGATTGGAAAGTGGCCTGAGGGAACTTCGGCACGTTGAACCAAACAGGTTTAGGCATCTCGGCATCAGTCTCTTTGACACCGAGCGTGGCACTTCCCGTATCAATCGCCAAGTTGATCTTGGCGGCATCTGGCTTGGCAGCGTCGAAAGCGATTTGGGCGCTGAATTTGCGGAAGTGCCCTTCTACAGGCACACCCATCTGCTTGCTCACGAATTGGACGCTGCTCTCGGCAGGGACCAATGCCTGTTGCGCCATCGCGGGGGCTGCCACCGTCATGGCCAGGGAGGCCAACATGGCGCCAGGAATCAGGGAACGAAACAACATCTACATCCTTAGAACGATAAAGAAATCAGTGATTGGCCACCTTGGAAGGCAGCGCTTCGAGCCACTTAGCTGGCCTTGCCCAAGCCGATGCGAGCCAATAGACCGTCGCGGTCCATCAGGTGGTGCTTCAACGCCGCCGCCACATGCAGCAGCACCAGGCCCGCCAATGTGAAGGCGGCCAATCGATGCCACGGCTTGATGGCCTCGGCGAAAGCCTTATCCACGGAAAGCAGATCCGGAAGCGGCCATGCACCGAACAGAACGACGGGAAACCCCGCCGCGGAGCTGTAAGCCCATCCGATCAGCGGCACGGCGAAAAAAAGCACGTACAGCAGGTAGTGGGTTCCATGGTGCGCCATGCGCTGCCACGTCGGCATGGAGTTCGCTATAGTTTCAGGAAGCGGGGGTGGGCGGTGCGTGAGCCGCCAAAGCAGGCGCAACACGGTCAGAAAAAGAATGGTCACGCCAGCCCATTTATGCCAGTTGAAGAGCTTGAGCTTAGCGGGCGAGAATGACAGTCCTGTCATGTACAGCCCCACACAGAAGACCCCTATCAGAGCCAGCGCCAAAAGCCAATGGAATGCAATGGCAACGGTGCTGTAGCGGGAAGATGGCGAAGGGGAAGAACTCACAGGACTACTCTTTTCCGAACGGGCTGAAACGTACCCGCGCAGGGTAGGTTCCACATTCAGGGGGAAAAGTTCAATCTTCGTGAAGCGCTCTATGCGCCAGCCGCATTTGCAAAGGCGTTTTTCAGCAGCCCTCCTGGCCCGTCAGAAGCAATTGGATACAGAGACTTCAGTGGCGGACATGCGCAAGTCCGCCCAACGAAGCCTGTGTCGTCCTCACCCGTGCTCTGCTGTTCCTGAAGCCATATCCCAGACCTTCTGGCCAATCGGGTTTTTCTGCTCCTCAATGATATGGGCCATCAATCCCACAGAACGACCAATCATGGTGAGCGCCTTGCCCAACTCTGGTGTCAGCCCCATGTCCAACGCAATGGCCCCCTTGGCGCCAGTGGCATTCAAAGGTACCTTGCGTCCGGACAAACGCGCTGTGGCTGAGGCCAGCTCGACTGCGAAACGCGAGTAGTTGCCGTAGTAGCCGCATTCCTTGGCGATCTCGAACATCTTCTCGCAGCGCGGATCTCCATCGACATGGATGGGATGCCCCACCCCCGGGATCTTGCGTTTGGCTGCCTTGTTAGCCCTGACACACTCTTCTGCATAGCGGCGCAATTCTTCGTCGGTATAGCTCTCCTGTTTGGGAAGTGCATCACGTAAAAAACGGGCGGCATACTCGATCACTCCGAGAAACCGACTGCCTGCGCCTAAAAGCCCCGCAGCCAGCGCTCCCTGCATAGCTTCTGGCGCACCGTGCAGCGTCAGCCGCGCGGACAAGGCGCTCGGCGTCAAGCCATGGTCCGTCGCACTGACCAGGAAGAGGTTAAGCATGCGCTTTAGCTGGGGAGACGGAAACTCTCCCAACAATTCCAGCGCAATCACATCAATGAAGTCGCGGTAGAACAACTCATTGACGAGATCATGACCCCGGATCAGTATGGAGTGGGCGTCTCCGCCTCCGATTTGACTGTCGAACATATGAAATTTCCGTTGTTAACTCAGGACTTACTCACTCAATCACAGCATCCAGAGCGACGACGCCCTGCCCCTCGTCCAGGACGACCAGCGGGTTGACTTCCAGCGATTGCACGTGCACGCCCAACTCCAGGAATAGCTGGGCGAGACGCTGCATGGCGTCCAGCAGCGCCTCACGATCACGCGCCGGCAAACCTCGGTGGCTGTCCAGGCGCCTGGCGATGCGCGTCTGCAGGAGGGCACGCTCAAGGACTGCTCGGCTGGCAGGCAAATGGCAACGGGCAACATCTGCATCTACCTCCACCCACACGCCCCCGGCCCCGACGGAAAGCACCGGGCCGAAAATTTCGTCACGATGGATCCCGACCAGAATTTCCACGCCACCGGTCACCATTTCAGAAACCAGTACACCGCGAATGGCTTGCGGGGATATCCGGTGCTGGCGAGCATTGTTCATGATGAGATCGAACGCGACCCTCACCTGATCGTCACTCTGCAAATGAAGCTGCACCCCACCGATTTCGCTTTTGTGAAGCACCCCGTCAGCGACCAGCTTGAGCGCCACAGGAAAACCAATAGCGCGCGCGTGCATCACGGCTTCGTCGCCATTGGCTGCCTGCTTCTCCCTGGGAGAGCGCACGCCGTGATGCGCGAGCAACGCTTTAGCTTGTGCTTCGTTGCTGGGCAGCGCCAGCGCAGGAGTGGCCGCAGGAGGAACCGCCGGCAACTCCTGAGCGTCCACCCGCGGATCTACGGTCTCAGTCACGTGCTGCGCATATCGGCTGATGCGCTGCAAGGCCAGCATCGTGTTGCGCAAACTGTAGATAGGTGCAAAACCCTCCCGGATCAACATGTCATGCGCAGGACCGCGACGGCTGCTCATCCAGACAGGAACGAACGCCTTCGCGCCGCCTCTGGCCACCTCCAGCATGTTGCGCACGATGCCTTCCGTACTGGCGGCGTAGTTGGAAGTAATGGGATAGAGCACCACATCCACCTCAGGGTCCTTGAAGAGCGGCGTCAAGCAGTTTCTGGCCAGCGTCGGATCTACCAGCGCCTTCGTAGTCAGATCCACCGGGTTCGTCAGGGCTGCATAAGATGGCGCATACCTTGCCATTTCCGCCACAGTGCCTGGTCCCAAAGTCGCCATGGACAGGCCGGCTTCACCGACCTTGTCGGCAGACAAAACGCCAGCACCGCCCGAAGAGGAGTACACGCAAATGCGCTTCAAGCTGCGAACGCCCACGCGCGAAATCAGACTGGCCACGTCAAGAAGCTCGTCCAGGTCATCCACCCGGATCACACCGTACTGAGCAAACACGGCATCGTTTACCAAATCTTCGCCCGCTAGCGAAGCAGTGTGCGACTGAGCTGCTTTCTTTCCGAAATCCGATCTTCCGATCTTGAGCGCCACCAGCGGCTTGCCTGCTTTCTGAGCGGCTTTGGCGGCAGCGACAAATCGAGCTCCATCCTTGATGCCCTCCATCACTGTGCAGATCAGGTCAGTGCCGGGGTCTTTCGCCAGCCAGTGAATGAAATCGGCACTATCCAGATCCAGCTCGTTGCCCGTGGAGAACCAGCGAGAGAAGCGCACGCCACGCTCATTGCCTTGCATCAGCGAGCGGCCCAGGCCTCCACCTTGGGTGACCAGACCAATGCGCGATAACTGGCCGCTGCGGCCATCATTGCAGAACTCAGTGGAAAAAGTCAGCCCCAGGCGCGGATCCAGCATGGTCAACCCTGCGCAGTTGGGTCCATACAGGCGCATACCGGTACGGTGGGCCAGGGTCAGCATATCCGCCTCTACTGAACGCCCTGCCTCTCCCAACTCCCCGAACCCCCCTGTGAACACGATGGCGTAGCGCACGCCCTTCTGCGCGCACGACTGCAGCGTGTCCACCGCGACTTCCGCCGGAACCAATAAAAGAGCAACGTCAATGCCTTGCACGGGCACGTCGCCAACAGTCGGATAAAGCGGTTGGCCCCTGAGTTCTCCACCCTTTGGATTGACGAGGTAGACCTGACCATCAAAATCCGAATGCTCCAGCACATTCACCACGGTGGTGTGACCCAGCGTTCCGGGCGTAGTGGATGCGCCAACGATCATGACGGAGCGCGGACGAATCAACTCCATCAGATCATCGAAGTCGACGGAAGCATCAAATACGGACGTACTGGAACTCATGGCGCCTCCGGCCTGCAGCGAAGCAGAGCGGTCCATTCGCTTTCTGCCACAACATCCTGCCGCTGGTTCTTGATGGTTCTATGCATCACTACACGACCCGTACCGGGGCGTTTGGTCGAGAGGACTTTCTCCCCGATACGAAGTTCCACGTGGACGGTATCGCCCATGAGGACCGGTGCGCGCCACTTGCAACGAAGTTCGGTCAAAGCCAGGCGTGCGCCGTCCATGAGCCTGTATACCGGCATGCGCGTAGTCAGACCGGAGGCGATGGCCAGGACCAACAGGCCATGTGCCGCACGCTGGCCGAAGGGGTGGCCTTCAGCGAACACCGCGTCAGTATGCAGCGCGTTGTAGTCTCCGGAGAGACCCGCGAACTGCACGACGTCTGTTTCGGTCACTGTGCGTCGGGGGCTTTCCCACGCCTGGCCTGGTACGAGATCGTCGAAGTACAAGCGCCGGCCTAAGTGCTCGTCCAGGTCAAAAGAAGCCGTCATGCGTAACGCCCTCCCGTCACGTGCACAGTCTCTCCGGTAGTGAAACCCGCAAGCTTGGAGGCCAGGAAGGCCACGGTCGCCGCAACGTCTGCAGGGTCACCCAGCCTTGCCACCGGCGTGTTGGATTTGGCACGTTCCGTGAGCTCCAGGTAGTCTGGACGCTGCTGCATGCGGGGGGTTGAAATGACACCCGGGGCAACTGCATTGGCAGTGATGCCAAACTTGCCTGACTCCAGTGCCAGTGAGCGCGTAAACCCTATCAATCCCGCCTTGGCTGCAGAGTAGTTGGTCTGACCAGGGTTACCCAGGTGCGCGCGCGAGGCAATGTTGATCACTCGGCCAAAGCGATTTTCCATCATGAGAGGCAACACTGCCCGTGAGCAATGAAAAGCTCCAAGCAGAGTCACGTCCAGCACCGCATGCCAGTCTTCCTCAGACATCTTGGTCAGATAGCGGTCGCGAGCGAAACCCGCGTTGTTGACCAGAATATCGATCGCCCTCCATCTCTCCACCGCTATCTGGACCGCGGCGCCAACTTCTTCCTTGTTCGTCACATCCGCGCGCACGCCGATGGCCTGCCCACCCAGCGAGATCAGTTCACGGCACGCCTCGTCAATGGCCGCCTGATTGGTATCGCACACCACGACGTTGCACCCTTCTTGAACAAACCGCCTGGCCATCGCCAGGCCCAATGTGCCGGCGCCGCCAGTAATGAAGGCAGTGCAATCTTTCAAGCCTAAATCCATGATTGATTCCTTGTTCCGTACAGCACTCAGTCGATCTGCATCTGGGCTTTTTCAACCAGGGTTTTGGCTTCCGCTCGTTCCCTGGCCCAGAATTTCGCGAACTCATCAGGAGTACTGCCCACCAAAGGCGTGTAGATGCGCGCAAAGCGCTCACGGACTTCTGGCGTCCCTAGCGTTTCACGCAGCGCCTTGGAGAGCTTCTCGACGATGGCGGGTGGTGTGCCAGCGGGCATCACCACCGCCTGCCAAGTCGTGACCTTGAAACCGGGCACACCGGCTTCTGATACTGTCGGGACATCCGGCATATCGGCCACACGCTTGTCACCGCTGACCGCGAGTGCCACCAGCGAACCATCCTTGATGAAAGGGGCGGTGGTCGAGCGGCTGTCGACCATGAAAGTCAGGCGGCCACCCAATAGATCCTGAATCGCCGGGCCGCTGCCCTTATAGGGAACATGCGTGAGCGAGGCATTCAATGCCAGCGCCAGGGAAGCCCCGGCGATGTGCATGGAACTGCCATTACCCGCTGAACCATAGGACATATGCGTATCGCCCTTTTTGGCTGCCTGCACCAAGTCTTGCATGGTGCGATAAGGCGACGATTTGGGCACCACCACGACCAGCGGAGAGTCGGTCAGTTGGGTCACAGGCACGAAAGCCTTGGCCGGATCTAGCTTGGCACCTTTGTACAGATACGTGTTAGTGGCCAGGGGTCCGACGTTAGCCCAGAGAGCGGTATAGCCATCAGGAGGCGAGGTTGCCGTGGCCTGGTTTGCTATGTTGCCGTTGGCACCCGGCTTGTAGTCAGGCACCACGGGTTGGCCGAGCTTTTGTGAGAGCACGTCCTGCACCATCTTGAACGCAATATCCGATGCTCCTCCTGGAGCAAAGCCGATCACCATGCGGACTGGTTTCTCAGGCCACTCTGCCCAGGCGTGGCCAGCCAGCATGCACGCGGCAAAGCTTGCGACGAGTTTCCGTCCGAACTGAGCGCCCACCATGTTTTCGAATTTCATCCTTGACTCCTTTTGCTGATTTGTGGTTTGTGAAATAACCTGAACTACTCACTCATGTCGTACTTGACGTTCTTGAGCTGCGTGTTTTCATAGATGGCTTCGAGGCCTCGTTCCTTGCCGATGCCCGATTGCTTGTAGCCACCAAACGGCGCGTCGAACGAGGTGCGCACGCCAGTGTTGATGGCCACGCTGCCTGATTGAATGCCGCGAGCCATGCGCAAGGCCCGTCCGCCATCTCGTGTGAACAGCACTGCGGCCAGGCCATAGCGTGATTGATTGGCCAAGTGCAAGGCCTGGCTTTCATCGCGAAAACTGATGACCGATTGCACAGGACCAAAGATTTCTTCCTGAGCCGAGCGCATATCGGCTGCAGAGTCCAGTAGCAAGGTCGGTCTGACAAAGAAGCCCGCTGCTGCAGCTCCTTCCACCGCGCCGTACTGCACCGGCCGAGCACCCTCATTTTCCGCAATGCGGATGTATTCCTCCACACGTTGCTTCTGCGTGGCGCTCACCAGCGGCCCCATATCCGTCGCGGGATCTTCCGGCGAACCCACTCGAACTGCCTCCAGCCGTGTCTGCAAGCGTCCCAGGAACTCGTCGCGTACGGTCTCCTGTACAAGCAGGCGAGTGCAGGCAATGCATACCTGCCCAGAGTTTTTTATGAGATCTCCAGCCGCGACCGCCACCGCCTTGTCCAGCGCAGCATCATCGAACACGATCAAGGGGGACTTGCCGCCCAGCTCCAACGTGACACGCTTGACGTCCGATGCGGTTGAAGCAAGGATCCGCGCTCCTGTGACCGTGCCTCCCGTGAACGACACGCGTGACACCAGCGGGTGCGTGACCAGCCGCTCCCCCACCGTCGCACCCGGTCCATTGACCACGTTGACCACGCCTGGTGGAAAACCAGCTTCCTCGAACAACCGCGCCAAGGCCATGGTGGACAAAGGCGTGACCTCCGAGGGCTTGAGGATGACTGTGTTACCCGCCGCCAGTGCAGGGGCGAGCTTGTTCACGGTCAGCGTCATGGGGTAGTTCCACGGCATGATGAGCGCACAGACGCCCAGTGGCTCACGGAGGGTGTAGTTCAAGACGTCGTGGCTGGCGACTGGAATCGTTTCGCCTCGCACAGCAGGAATGATTCCCGCGAAGTACGCCAACGAAGACGGCATGGCCTTGAGTGATTCCAGGGAATGGGTGATGGGCTTACCCACATTCAAGGTTTCGATCCAGGCGATCTTCTCGCGGTCTCGCTCAAACAGTTCCGCCAGACGCCTCAGTAGACGGCCTCTTTGCGCAGGATTGGTCTTGCTCCAGTGTTTTTGATAAGCCTCATGTGCCGCCAGCACGGCAGCATCCACATCTTCTTCAGTGGCCTCATGCACCTGTGCCAGCACCTGTGCAGTGGCAGGGTTAAGAGTGTCGAAGGTGCGCCCTTCGCCGCCCTCACGCCAGCACTCGCCTATCAGCAGTTTGTAGGGTTGCGATTCAATCACGTTCATCAGGGTTTCCTTACACTGCCATTTGCAGATACAACGACTTGATCTCATCCATAGCGAGCGCGCGCGGATGGAGAGGAAGTGAGGCGCTTTGCTGAGCCTGGGCAGCCAACTGGCTGGCGTCTCCCGGAGTGAGGCGTAGACTCTCAAAACGCAGGGCAATCTGCGCTTGCATCGCCAGGGCCTCCACCGCCTCAATCAAGGCCAGGGCATCGTCGCGCTCGCGGCCCGTTGTGGGCACTCCCAGAGCCCGAGCAGCCTCTGCATACGGCTCTGGGACTGTGTCCACCGTGTACCTGGACACCACGCTGAATATCGGTCCCAGAACTTCGGCATGCGCCATGTGCACCCTGGATTCCAGCGGTGTGCACATGGCATGCACGGCGTCCACCTTGCTCAGACCTATCGCCACACCAGCCATGTAAGCCCCCATCTGCATGTCGGCACGGGCTTGCAGACTTTGAGGCGCCCTCAATACTTCAGGCAATGCCTTCATGCACAAACGCAAAGCGTGAAGAGCCATCGCCTTGCCAACGGGTGAACGGTCCTGATTGACCCATGCTCCCAAGGCATGCAGCACGGCATCAAACCCGCCATGCGCTGTAGGTGCACGGGGCAGGCCCAGCGTCAAATCAGGTTGAAGTGCCACCATGCCGGGCCGGGTTCGCGTGGATCGAAAAAGATGTTTCCGGCCGTCATCTCCCTGGATCAAAGCCGCGGAGCTGCTTTCGCTCCCAGTTCCCGAGGTCGTGGGGACGGCTATGAAGAGTGGGTCATCGCCCGACGAAGGCGCAGCGAGCCAGGTCTGCCCTTCTGGCGTCAGCAAGCGCTCCGGCTCCAGTCCGCTGGCAAGACAGGCCAGCATGACCTTGGCCACGTCCATGACGCTACCACCCCCTAGAGCCACGATGCTTCGGCAACCATGTTGGCGCGCAACATGAAGGGCTTGGCGAACCTGCACCAGACTCGGGTTGGAGACGACACCGTCATGGAGCGTCCATTCAAATGCAGCGAATTCAGAAACCACCCGCGGGCCCAGAGCACTCCACACCCCTGCATCAGTGACCACCAACGGACGCTGCAAACGCGCGCCTGCAGCCTGCACGGCGCGAGCCAGAGCACTGCAACCCCAGTAGCAGATGCCCGGCCAGGCGATCTGCCCGTCAGCCGGAAAAGATCCTGGCTGCATTCTCTTTACACCTTTCTTCAAAAGCACTTATAATTTGCTGTGCGAATTGATAATTCGTTTAGTGAATTAATGTTAGAGGAGACCCTCAACCATGTCAAGAGGTCCTGCGCCTGTGCGCGCCCACACACCTGCGGCAGAAGATGCTGCTGAGCCCGATCGGCAATTTGTGACGGCCCTGGCCCGGGGGCTTGAAATCCTGCGCTGCTTCGATGCCGAGCGGCGAACACTGGGCACGACCGAAATCGCGCATATCACCGGATTGGCACAGCCCACCGTCTGGCGTCTGTGCCACACCCTTCAGAAAACTGGTTTTCTGCATGTGGTTCCCGGCAAAGACAAACTACAACTGGGCATTGCGGCCATCGCCTTGGGAAGTGCCGCGCTCGCAGGTCAGGAGGCGCTTGAAGTCATTCGCCCGTTGCTGCAGGTGTTGGCAGATCGCTATCAGGTGGCAGTTGCCCTGGGCCGGCGGGACGGCGACAGCATCGTGTACCTGCTCAGGTGCCAGGGCAATTCACCCCTGCTGATGAACCTGCGCGTAGGTTCGCGCATCCCCCTGTTCCATAGCGCTATTGGTTGGTCTTACCTTGCCTGCTGCACGCCGGAAGACCGAGAGGCATTGATCGCTAGGGCCACTTCAGAAGGGCGCATGGGTGACGAAGCGGACCAGCAAGCCATGGCCACCGCCATTGCCCAATATCCGGAGCGTGGCTTCGTTTTTCACCCGCGCCCCGCCTACCAGATCAACACCGTGGCAGCAGCCATCGAACTGCCTGTCAGTGAGCGCTATGTGGTGAGCTGCGGAGGACCGGACTCACTGTTGCCAGAGCCATTGATGTTGAACGAAGTCGGCCCCTTGCTACGACAGTTGGCCAAGGACCTTCAGCCCATCCTGCTTATGGGAAGACACATATGAATGCACGTCCCATGTCTGCGGACACCTCCATCCCGGAACGCTGGCCCACTCGCCTGACGGAGTTGCTGGGCATCCGCTGGCCCATGTTGTTGGGCGGGATGATGTGGTTGTCAGATGCGCGCCTGGTCGCTGCCATGGTGCGCGCGGGCGGTATGGGTTTCCTGACGGCGCGCAGCTCGCGCACAGATGGCGATTTCCGGCAAGCGTTGCATGAATGCCGACACTTATCCGGAGAGCAGCCATTTGGCGTCAACCTCACTCTTTCACGCCGGGGATCTGGCAATGACGCCATGACTACCCGCTTGAAGATCGCGCTACAGGAGGGCGTGCGCGTCTTCGAGACCGCAGGCCTTCCTCCTACGGAGCTGATGCCCCACTTCCGCGAAGCAGGCGCCATCGTCATTCACAAGTGTGCCCACGTCCGTCACGCCCTCAGTGCGCAGGCCATGGGAGTCAACGCCGTGACCCTGGTCGGAATGGAAGAAGGTGGTCATCCCGGCAGCAACCAGCTGCCGACGTTCCTCAACGGCGCACTCGCGCTGGAACAGTTGCGCATTCCCCTGGCGCTAGGGGGCGGCATTGGTCATGGGCGGCAAATTGCAGCCGCCTTGGCTCTAGGTGCTGACGCCGTGGTCATGGGCAGCGTCTTCACCTCCGCCCTGGAAACTCCCGCACACGACGCTTACAAACAACGTGTGGTCGCAACAGACGCGCATGGTACGCGCGCGGTGCTGGGCAGCCTCGGAGACACCTGGCGTGTCATTGACAACGAAAACGCCCGCAAAGTGGCAGCTCTGGAGCAGGCTGGAGCACGTACCCATGCTGAGTTCGGACTCTTGATCAGCGGTGAGCGCACGCAGGCCCTGGCGTATCAGGCAGGTCAGCACGAAGAGGGCATGCTTTCCATGGGCCCTGCCGTAGATTTTGCGCGCGCTGTAGAGCCCGTCGCCAAGATCATTCAGCGCTTGCAAAAAGAATGCATGCAGGCCAGCACCCGCTTTCAACGGATGCTAGTGCAGTGATCACCGCCTGCGCCTGGGGGGAACTGCCTCGGCGCTGATTACTTCAGCAAAATTCGTCAGACGTTAAACAAGAAGTTCAGCACGTCGCCATCCTTGACGACGTATTCCTTGCCTTCGCTGCGCATCTTGCCCACATCCTTGGCGCCCTGCTCGCCTTTGAACTGAATGTAGTCATCGTAGGCAATGGTCTGGGCACGAATGAAGCCGCGCTCAAAATCGCCGTGAATCACGCCGGCGGCCTGCGGTGCCGTGTCTCCGATGCGGATAGTCCAGGCGCGCACTTCCTTCACGCCGGCGGTGAAATAGGTTTGCAGGCCCAACAGCTTGAACGCAGCGCGAATCAAACGGTTCAGACCCGGCTCTTCCTGCCCCATCTCGGCCAGGAAGAGTTCCTTGTCTTCATCGGTCATGTCGGCCATGTCGGCTTCCATCTTGGCGCAGATGGCGACCATGGGCGCATTCTGGGTCGCCGCATACTCCTTCAAGCGCTCCAGGAACGGATTGTTCTCGAAACCATCTTCCGACACGTTGCCCACAAACATGGCGGGCTTGGCGGTGATCAGGCAAAGCGGCTTGAGGATGGCTTGCTCGTCCTTTGAAAGATTGAGCGTTCGCACAGGTTTACCCTGGTTCAGCGCCTCTTCCACCGGACCCAGCAGCTTGATCATGGCCGCAGCTTCCTTGTCGTTGCCGCTGCGGGCTGCTTTGGCGTACCGGTGCGTGGCTTTCTCCACCGTACCCAGATCAGCCAGACACAGTTCGGTTTGAATCACTTCGATATCCGAAATGGGATCAACCTTGCCCGCCACGTGAATGACATTCTCGTCTTCAAAGCAACGCACCACGTTGACGATGGCGTCGGTTTCGCGGATATGCGCCAGAAACTGGTTGCCCAAACCTTCGCCCTTGCTGGCTCCAGCCACCAGGCCCGCGATGTCAACGAATTCGACAATCGCAGGAAGGATGCGTTCAGGCTGCACGATTTCGGCCAACTTGGCCAAGCGTGGATCAGGCACCTCGACCACGCCGGTATTCGGCTCGATGGTGCAGAAGGGATAGTTCTCGGCGGCGATGCCCGCCTTGGTCAGCGCGTTGAAAAGCGTGGACTTGCCGACGTTCGGCAGGCCCACGATGCCGCATTGCAAGCTCATGGAAATTCCTTGTCAACAGAACCTACCCCTGCGTCATTCCCGTGCTGACGAGAATCCAGGGAGTTGAACGGCCGCGCTGGAATCCACCTGCGCGGGGCCGGTCATCTGGAAATGACGAGGCCTTGTGTAAGTTCTGATAAGAGCGTGATTGTACTAATGGGGGGAGGGCCATTCAGGAATAGCCGTCTACATTCCGGTCAATTCGCCTAGCATCCCCCTTGCAGACTCATGCCCAAGCGCTTGCGGGCAAGCTACGAAATTTTCTTATTGATACAAATCAGCGGGAGCGTTACGATCTCGCGCGGCTGATCTTCCAGGCGGTGGTTGCATCGTGAATTCCAGGGGAAAGTGAGCCATTCCCCAACGTTACCCAGGGTTAAACAGGCTCAATCGCGTTTCATTTTGCTCATGTCCATTTCATCACGCCCCGGCTCCGAAGCGCCCGCCCAGTCCCAGAATCTTCCGAGTCCGGGCCAGGAGGCGCTACTTCACGCTTGCCTTGGCCCCGCCGAGCTTTTTGGCCAGCATTGGCGAATCTGGCGAGATGCAGAAGATATTGAACATCTTGATGAGTCGTCCAATCGCCTCTTGCCATTGCTTTTCAAGCAGGCGGAAAAGGCGGGATGGGTGGACCATGAAATGGGGCGCTTGCGGGGGATTTATCGCTACCAGTGGTGCCGAAACCAGATGATGCTCGCGGAGCTGCGCCGCGTGGTTCACGCTTTGAACCTGGCGTCGACAGAGGTGATGCTCCTCAAAGGCGCGGCCATGATTCAAGCCTATTACGAAGACCCTGCCCTAAGGCCCATGAGCGATCTGGACATCATGGTGCGTCCGGATGACTTCGAAAAAGCAAGCCAGATACTGCGCGAGCTGGGGTATACGCAGCGCTTTTCCGTTGATTTCGCAAAAATCCGATCGGAGCGCTTGACGCATGCCATTGAATTCACGCGCACCATCCATGGGCAGACATGGGAGATCGATCTGCACTGGACTCCGTTGCACCGCGCCACATGGCCAGGTGCCGAGGAGTCCTTTTGGCAACACGCCAGAGCGGTTACTTTCAAGGGCGAAGCCTGTCGTACTTTTGACGCGACCCATCAGCTTTTGCATGTTTGCCTTCATGGCGCGCTCTGGAATGCTCTACCGCCTATGCGTTGGATCACTGACGCCATGTGGATACTCCGCAAGGACGACATTGATTGGGCTCGGTTGATGGCGCATGCGCGTGCCCTCAATGGGCTACAACTGTTGAAGAATTCATTGGAATATATTCATTCCCGGTTCGATGCGCCCATTCCTCGACCCATCCTGAAGCAATTGGATGAGCTGAACCCGTCTCGCTTTGAAAGGCTGGAGTTTTCGCTTCTCACAAGCTCTTCCAGTGACATGCGCATTGATCAGTTGCTGATGCTCGGATGGTTCAACCATTCGCGCGCACTGCACGGAATGCCTTTATGGCAGCGCGTGGCCAGCTTTCCGAACTATCTGAAGACTGCTTGCAAGCTCAGCTACTGGCGAGAAGCGCCCGGCTATGTCATCAGGCGCATTCTTGCTCGCGGCTGATCGTGCCGCGGCATATGCCCTATGGCCTTTTTTCATCGCAGGGCCGCCCCAAGATGGAAAAGCCCCCTCGGGGGGGGCAGCGGACCTCGCGAAGCGGGGAAGCGTGGGGGCCTTTTTTCATCGCAGGGCCGCCCCAAGATGGAAAAGCCCCCTCGGGGGGCAGCGGACCTCGCGAAGCGGGGAAGCGTGGGGGCCTTTTTTCATCGCAGGGCCGCATGGATGTTGAATGATGGATGACTCATGAAATCACCTTTGGTAAGCATCATCATCACATGCTTCAATCGACAGACATACATTGCACAAGCGATTGAGAGCGCCTTAAACCAAACCATGCTCCATCACGAAATCATCGTGATTGACGACGGATCCACTGACGATTCAGCCAAAGTCGTCCAGGCGTATGGGAACAGGGTTCAATACTTTCATCAGCACAACCAAGGTGCCAGCAAGGCCAAAAACGTGGGTGTTGAGCGCGCGTGCGGTGAATACATTTCGTTCCTGGACTCTGACGATTTCTGGCCATCGGACAAACTTCAGATTCAGCTGAAACACTTCACACAGTCCCCTGCCGTAGATATTTTGCACGGCTACGCCCAGCAGTTCGTTGACGCAGACCTGACGCCAGAAGAGAAGGCCCAGCTCTTTTGCCCACCCGAACCCATGGCAGCACCGGTGAGCGGCACGCTGCTTGTCAGAAAAGAGGTGTTCAAACGCGTGGGTGGTTTTCGAGAGGATTTGCTGGTGGGGATCGATATCGAATGGCACCTGAGAGCCAAAAGCATGGGCTTGCGTATCGAGACGCTGCCGGACATCTTGCTGCACCGGCGAATCCACAAGACCAACTCAGGGGCAACGCACAGAACCGCGCGCCAGCAGCATCTGTCCATTCTTAAAGAACATCTCGACCGGCGGCGCCAAGCGATGGGTGAAAAATGATGACGGATTTCTATGAAGATGAAGAGGTGCAGCGGGCGTTTTTCCAGGAAATGGGGGAAGGCTACCAACAGGCCGCCGCTATGCACCAATCCATCACCAGGATCGTTTTAGCAGGCATTTGCATTGAGTTGCGTTTTGCCAGTGAGAAGTTAAAGCAGATTTTCCTGCCTGCGCTTGGGCATCTTTGCGTGGAATCCGCAGAAGGCTGCAAGCCAGCGCATACCCTGTGCCTCTGGGATAGATCAAGCAGCGCGATCGGTGCGCCGCCTCCACCCTGCGACAGGCGCCACTTTACCGACAGGGGCGACATCTGGGGATTCAACAACAAGGTATTTCAGTTTGCCTTTCTGTACGGAGAGCTATCCGTCAACATGTATTCTCGGAGCGAGCGCCTTGGCTACTACTGGGTGGACGAGCCGGAGCATTTGCCTTATTGGTGTGCGGCAGCGCCCTTGCGCTCTCTGCTTCACTGGTGCATGAGCGAAGAAGACAGACAGCTGCTGCATGGGGCGGCCATCGGTACTTCTGAGGGTGCCATTCTGCTGACCGGCAGCGGAGGAATCGGAAAGTCCTCTACAGCGCTGAACGGCCTGCAAGAGGGCATGCATTTTTCTGGTGACGACTATGTCGTATTGGCACTGGAGCCTGAGCCTACTGTGTATCCCCTGTATGCCTCTGCCAAGGTCAACAGGGACCAACTCTCGTTTTACGAAAGGCTGCGACCTTGCCTGACGAACCCGGAAGGCGGCGAGAACGAGAAAGCCATCTTCGAATTGATTCCCACATTTGCGGACCAAATTCCAGCATCCATGCCGGTTCGAGCCATCTTGGTGCCCAAGGTGCATGACGCTCCGCAATCCGTCATCGAAAACACGATCAGCCGGCATGAGGTCAAACACGCAGCCAGCCTGACCACGGTTGAACAGCTTCCCTATGCCGGCAATGACACTTATCAATTCATAGACCGCCTGTGCGCTTCAGTGCCCAGCTTCAGGTTGAAACTGGGCTCTGACAGAAAGCGTTTGATCGAATATTTGCGCTCTTGGCTTAACGAAGGCCGCAACCACATAGGGCCTGCACCTGTCGACGAGGCTGCAGCTCCCACCCCCCTGACGGTCATCATCCCCGCGTTCAACAGGGAACATTTGATAGACGATGCGATTTCAAACGTACTGGCTCAGCAGTATCCGGATCTGGAACTGATTGTGGTGGACGATGGTTCCACAGACGCGACCGCTGCGCGCGCGCGCAGCCACCCGGAAGTCAAGTTGTTCCAGCACCCCAACAGTGGCCCCGCACAATCGCGCAACCGGGGCATTGTGAATGCGCGGGGCGACTACATTGCTTTCCTGGACAGCGATGACTTGTGGCCAAGCGACATGTTGCGGGAACTGGTGAACACCCTGGACAAGCACCCCGAAGTGGATGTGGTCATGGGATGGCCTCAGCTCGCCAGGTTCACCCACGGTAGTGAGACCGGAGATTTTTATGGAAATCCCCGAGAAGGATTTGACGCCTACATTACCGGCACCGTATTTCGCCGCCAAGCCTTTGAGAGAGTTGGCCTGTTCGATGCAGACCTAACTTTTGGCGAAGATGTGGATTGGTTTACAAGAGCGCGGGAGCTGCAAGTCCACATTCTGCGGGTAGATTACGCATCGGTCATTGTGCGCAGACACACCGGCAACATGACAAAAGGCAAGAACCTGGTAGAGCTCAATGTGTTGCGGGTATTCAAGAAAGCACTTGACCGCAAACGGGATGCAGCCAAGATCCATTGAACCCATTGAACCCATTGAACCCATCGATTGAATTAGCCTGCATTCGACATGAATCTCTCCACGTTCTCACAAGCCTCCACTGCCGTCATCATTCCGGCTTTCAATCGTGAGTTGCTGGTCTGTGCTGCCATCGAAAATGTTCTGAGCCAGAACTGCCAGAACCTCGAAATCATCGTGGTCGATGACGGCTCCGATGACCGGACCGCAGAGCGCGCACGCAGCTATCCGGGTGTACGCGTGCTGTCTCAAGCCAATGGAGGTCCTGCAGCGGCCCGAAATTTTGGTATCTCCAACACGCAAAGCGATTTCATCGCATTTCTGGACAGCGATGATTTATGGGCTCCCCATATGCTGGCTCGCCTACTGAATGTGTTGGAAGGTGATCCACAGATTGATGTAGCCATGGGCCTGCCTCAGTTGGCCCGAATCAAGGCCGATGGCCAAGGTCACGACCTATTCGGAGAGCCTGGAGATGCATTTTCACGCAGCATCTCTGGCACTGTTTTCAGGCGCACCGCCTTCTTGAACAAGGTGGGCTTGTTTGATAGAGAACTCAGGTTTGGCGAGGATCTCGATTGGTTCTTGCGAGCTCAGGAGTGCAAGGTGATTGTCCAGAGGTTGGATGCCATTTCCGTTTTCTTCCGGCGCCACGACGGGAACATGACCAAAGGCAAAAACATGGTCGATCTCAATCTGCTCAGAAATTTCAAAAAGTCCCTGGACCGCAAGCGGACTGCTTCTACGCCTTGAGCAGCACCTTACCTGCGCTCCGCATTCCTCGCGCACTCTATTTATCGAGCCATCATGAATTTACTGAAATTTCCCCATTCCGAGATCCTGTTTGAGAACTATGAAGACGAGCTCGTCCTGCTTGATCTGCAGGGAGGCATCTACTACACACTCAACAGATCAGCCGCAGACTGCTTGCTCATCCTGCTAAGTGCGCCCAGCGCCGATGAAGCAATCCGCCTGATCGCAGAGCGCTTCGACGCCTCTGAAGAAACCTTGAAGTCGTGCATTAAAGATATGACGGCGCAGTTGACCGGGTTTGCAGTGGTGCTGCCGCGCCAGCAGGACGAACCCGGCGTGTCCTGCGACATAGCCCCTGGCTCGAAGCTGCCGTTCACACCACCTTTGATCGAACAGTACAAAGACATTGAGGACATCCTCAAATTCGATCCAGTTCACGATGTGACCGAAGGCGGTTGGCCCAATATCCGAGAAACGCCAGCACCCTGATTTCCCTGCAAGGCAACGGTGTGCTAAGCGCCTTGGGGCTCCTGGCTCTGCGCCTGCCCCGCGTTCAACTCCGCTTTCGGCCCCATGTCCCAGCCCGCTCCGTGACGGGTTTTGCAGAGTCTGCCTGAAGGATGCAAACCATGCTAGTTACCTGCAAGAAAATTTGGGAATTGCTGACTCCTGCAGAGCAGCGCAAGGCCATTTGGATCTTGCTGTTGATCAGTGCCATGGCTTTGCTGCAAACCGCGGGCGTACTTTCGATTGCCCCATTTCTTGCGGTCTTGGCTCGCCCTGGCATCATCCAGGAGAACGCCTGGCTAAGCTCAGTGTACGCAAGGTATGGGTTCTCTGACTCGGTCACTTTCATTTTCGCGCTGGGCCTCATCACGATGGTCGCAGTGGTCGCATCGTCGATTTTCAAGGCCATCACACTCCATGTCGTGAGCCGGTTCATCCAGATGCAGCGGCAATCTTTGGGAACGCGCTTGTTGTCGCAGTATTTGCGGCAACCCTATGAATTCTTTCTCACACGCAACCCTTCCGAGCTGGCGAAAAATGTTCTCTCGGACGTGGATCAGCTCGTTTTTGACCTTCTTCAACCGCTGTCCATCGTGGTGGCTCAAGGGGCCGTGGCCCTGGCCATGACTTTGCTGGTGCTGGCCTACGACCCCCAGATGGCGCTATGGATCGTGGCCGCTGTGGGCACGCTCTACGGCGTCATCTATTTCTCAGTACGCAAGCGCCTGGCGTTCATTGGCGCCGCGCGGCAGGCAGCCAATATCCGGCGTTATCAAAGCTGCCATGAAGTGATCAGCGGGATCAAGGACGTCAAGCTCACGCAGGCCAAGGAGATGTATCTACGGGATTTTTCCGAGGCATCCCGTGAGACTTCTCGCCGCTCTGCTGCGGCAGACACGCTGAGCCAGGCGCCGCTCTATCTCGTGGAAGCAGCGGGCTACACGGGCTTGATTGCAATTGCGCTGGTATTGCTGTGGCGCTCTGGCGACGTGAGCCACGTGCTCCCCACCATTGGCCTGTACGGCTTTGCCGCCTACCGGCTTTTGCCAGCGCTGCAATCCATGTACAGCGGCCTGACCAAGCTTAAGTTTTCGGGCGCAGTCCTGGAGCCTATCCATCGTGATTTGTCGATGCCCGGTGAGGATCAGCGTGTAAGCCATAACGTGATCGTTCCTCAGCATGAAATTCGCCTGGAAGGCGTTTCCTATGCCTACCCGTCCGCAAAAGACAAGCCTGTCCTGAAGAATCGGACGCTGGTGATACCTGCCAGGAAAATCACGGGCATATCCGGTCAAAGTGGGGTCGGCAAAAGCACTGTCATGGACATTGTCCTGGGCTTGTTGCACCCCCATACTGGGGCGCTTCTGGTAGATGGCAAGTCCGTGACGCCGCAAGATGTCGGGGCGTGGCAACGATCCATAGGCTACGTTCCCCAGCATATTTACCTGGCCGACACCAGCGTGGCAGAAAATATCGCCTTTGGAGTCGCCAAAGATCTCATCGACATGAAAGCAGTGGAGAGTGCCGCGCGCGCCGCCCACATACATGATTTCATTGTGGGTGAACTGTCTGCCGGTTATCAGTCCCTGGTAGGAGACCGCGGCATACGCCTTTCGGGCGGGCAGCGCCAGCGGCTTGGCATCGCAAGAGCTCTCTACAGAGACCCGCCTGTGCTCTGCATGGACGAAGCCACCAGCGCACTGGACGGGCCTACCGAAGAGGCCGTGAACGGAGCCATCCGAAGTTTGTCCGGAAGCAAAACGGTCGTCATCATCGCGCACAGGCAGTCCACCCTCGACGCCTGCGATCATGTGCTGGAAATCATCGGATGATCTGATTCCGGCCTATGCCAGAGCGCAAGAGCGCCCCACCTTCAATCGAAGCGGAAGTCCGCGTTCACGACGTCGCCCACCCTGAGCGTATGGCCGACGCCCTCGGTCACGATGCCATTCATGCCAAAGGTAATGGCGCCATCCAGCCGCGGATCAGCCCGGTAAGCCTGCAAGGCATCCATCACATGCGTGCCAGGCACACCGGTGGCAGGATCTACGTTGGGTATGGGGCAACGGGGGCAAGGCTTGACCGGGCGCACACGAACCAGTCCGTCCTTGGCCGCAATGCCGAACTCTTGCAGCCTGTCCTCGTCATGTTCTTCAATACCTGCCAGCACGATATTGGGGCGAAAACGCTCCATGCCGACGGCCTCGTGGCCCGCCGCTTGCAGGCGAGTGTTCAACCCCGTCAGTGATGCCTCACTGACCACCAAGACAGGAAAGCCGTCCGCAAATTCAATGGGTGCGTCCAGCTCGCCAGTCCATTGCTTGGAAGCCAGGCGCTGCACCTCGGGGTCAAAGCGAACGAAGCGCAGCCCCGGCTTTTCCAGGAAGTCGCTGAACCATTGGCCTGCTACATCCCCCATGTCCCATGCCGGTACTTCGTCTTTCCATATTCGAACCGTGGTGGGCGACTCCACCTGATCAATACCCACGTGCAGGGCCAGCATTCCGGGGGCGCGCAGCACGACCTCAAAAGTCTTGATCTGAGGGCGAATCAATACCATGCGCGGACAATCACGCTGCGTCACAAACGTGCCGGAGCTGTCTACCACCATCCAGGCGCGATCGAGATCAAAACCGGTTTCCGTGAGCACAGCTTCACGTACCTCCACGCCACCACATGACTTCACGGGGTACACGAAAAGACGTGCAATGGTGGCTTGCACATCGCTTGAAGAGGTATCGGGTAGAGGCATTTTTCAGTATCCAAATAAGCGCGAAAAAGAGCCGATAGCTTGGCCTGGATGCGCATTGTCTCTCAAGGGTTCAAGCAGTGGAGACACTCCTTGTACTCCACTCGTCACATGCAAAGGCACTTCCAATTTGGCCTGGACTTGCCCGGATGACATTGAAATAGCCATAGGAAGCGATCGTGCGTGCCGTTTTCCCGCGCTTTGGCGTGCTGACTTGGAACGAGAACGCGCACCGTTGCCCGGATCACCCCGCTACCCGCTCCAATAGATGACTGCCATGCCATAGCAGACGCCTTGAGCCCGCCTACAATGGTCCTCATGGCGCTTACCCCTGATATCTGCATCCGCGGCGCCGGCATTGTCGGCCGCGTGCTAGCCCTGCTTCTGGCGCGCGAGAGGCTGCGCGTCGGCCTTGTAGCACCAGCGCGAGATCCAGCAAGCGGCCATGGCGACGTGCGCGCCTACGCGCTCAGCCCCGCGGCCAAGGCCTTGCTCGAATCACTGCGTTGCTGGCCCGAGGAACGCTTTGCCACGCCTGTACGCGAAATGCAGGTGCATGGCGATCAGCAGGGTCACCTGCGGTTTGCAGCTGAGGCGCAGGGTGTTGATGCCTTGAACTGGATCGTCGACGTCCCCGCGCTTGAAACCAAACTGGCTGAGGCCGTTCGCTACCAGGGGGCCATTGAAGAGCTCACATCTCCAGTCTCCGCGCCACTGACCGTGGTCTGCGAAGGCCGGGCAAGTCAGACACGGGCAGCATTAGGCGTGGAATTCAGCTCGACCGCTTATCCGCAGCATGCCATCGCCACCCGAATTGACTGTGAGTACGCACATGGGCAAGTAGCCAGGCAATGGTTCACGCCCATGGGTGAGATCCTCGCTTTTTTGCCGCTGGGCGGTCCTCAGGGCAAACAGGTGGCCGTGGTCTGGTCGGTACGCACTGAGCGTGTGGCCGAGCTGATGAATTGCGAACCGGGCTTTTTTGCAGCGCAGCTGGCGGACGCCAGTCATGGCGCCCTGGGCGCAGTGGCCATGGCGTCCGAGAGAGCGTCCTGGCCCCTGATGCTCGCGCATGCCCAAAAGTGGGTAGGAACCATGCCCGGACGACCGGGTGAAAGTTTTGCTCTCACAGGGGACGCTGCGCATGCCATACACCCGCTGGCAGGACAAGGCCTGAACGTGGGCCTGGGCGACGCAGCGGAGTTGGCGCAAGTGCTTGCCCGAAGACAGGCCTGGCGCAGTCCTGCAGATATGCGAGTATTGCGTCAGTACGAGCGCGCTCGCCAGGCGGAGTGGCTTCGTATGAGTGTGGCAACCGATGCCATGCAACAATTGTTCAGTCGACCGGAGGGCACATTGGCCTCGCTGCGCAACTGGGGCATGACCATGTTTGATCACAGTGGACCTTTAAAGTCCGCCATCGCACGCCTGGCCATGGGAACTGCAAGCGCGCAGATGCCTCGAACATCCTTTAAATCTGATTAGCCGGTATCTATATGTTGACCTCACAATTAAAACAAGCCCTCTTGCTGGCCATGGCTTTGACCCTGCCGGGACTGGCCCACGCACAGGAAGCCACCATCAAGAAAAACCTGGGCGAGCGCATTCCCGCTTTGACCCAGATTGATGAAGTCAACAAGACGCCCATGCCAGGGCTGTATGAGGTTCGCATCGGCACCGATATCCTCTACACCGATGCCGAGGGCAACTATCTGATTCAAGGCTCGCTGCTGGATACACGCAATCGCAAGAACCTCACGGACGAGCGCGTGGAAAAGCTAACCGCCATCGACTTCAAGGATTTGCCCTTGAAGAACGCATTTACCATCGTCCGGGGCAACGGCAAGCGCAAGGTCGCGGTATTTGAAGACCCTAACTGCGGCTATTGCAAGCGCTTTGAGAAAGACATGCAAAACGTCAACAACGTGACGGTCCATCTCTTCCTGACGCCTATCCTGGGTGCAGATTCGGAAGAGAAATCACGCAATATCTGGTGCGCCAAAGACAAAGCCAAGGCGTGGACCGACTGGATGCTGGACAACAGCCAACCTAAAGCCGCCAGTTGCAATACCGATGCGCTGACAGCGAATGTGGAGTTCGCCAAGAAGTACCGCATCACAGGCACACCCACCCTGGTGTTCGCGGATGGAACCCGGGTGCCTGGCGCCATCAACGCTCAACAAATCGAAAAACTTCTGACTCGCTGATGAGTCGCGCCCAAGTGCCCTTGGGCTGTCAGAACGTGTCGACGATCCATTCGGGGTCTTCAACGCGTTCCTAAGGTTGCCAGCTATATGTCTTCACGCAAACCCTCTCAGCGCAAGACCGCGGCGGTGCAGTATGTCATAGAGCCTGCCAGCCTGGCAGGTCATGAGTTCACTGTGGAACTCACCGTGGCCCAGCCAGCCGCATTGCAGCGCCTGTCGCTCCCGGTCTGGATTCCCGGCAGCTATCTGGTCCGCGAATTTGCACGCCATCTTCATGGCGTCCAGGCTCGCCAGGGGCGCAGCGCCATCGATATAAAACAGGTGGACAAATGCACGTGGGACATTGTTTGCGACCCCGATCGGCCCTTGGTCGTGCGCTATAGCGCCTACGCGTTTGACAACTCGGTTCGCACAGCATGGCTTGACAGCCAGCGAGGCTTCTTCAATCCCACCAGCTTATGCCTGCGGGTGCACGGCCAAGAAGACGCTCCTCATGTTCTGAAGGTTGCCAAGCCTGAAGAAGCGCCGAACTGGCAGCTTGCCACCGCGTTGAACCCCGGGCGCACCAGCCCAGATGGTTTTGGCACTTACTCAGCGGCCAACTACGGCGAACTGGCTGATAGCCCCGTCGAAATGGGCACCTTCTGGAGCGGAGAGTTCACGGCAGGCGGCGTTCAGCACCGATTTGTGGTTGCAGGCGCGTCAGCATCGTTTGACGGTGCTCGCCTGCTGAGCGACACGCAGAAAATCTGTGAAACAGCCATTCGCTTCTGGCATGGCGCCAATAAGCCAGCGCACCATAAATACGTGTTCATGCTCAACGCCGTCGACGATGGCTATGGCGGGCTTGAACACCGCTTCAGCACAGCGCTGATCTGCACGCGCCGAGACTTGCCCCGGCAAGGGGAAGCGCGCGCCAGCGAAGGCTACACCACCTTGCTGGGCCTTATCAGCCACGAATATTTCCACACCTGGAACGTCAAGCGCCTGCGACCGTCCGAGTTCGCGCAGTACGATTACACCCAGGAAAATTACACAGAACTGCTTTGGTTTTTTGAAGGCTTCACCAGCTATTACGATGATCTGCTTCTTCGCCGGTCAAGCCTCATAGACGATGCCGGCTACTTCAGGCTTCTGACCAAGACCATCAATCAGGTTCAACAAGCGCCGGGCCGTCACGTTCAGTCTGTCGCACAAGCCAGTTTTGACGCCTGGGTGAAATACTACCGCCCAGATGAAAACACGCCCAACAGCACCATCAGTTACTACACCAAAGGTGCGCTGGTAGCTCTTTGCTTTGATCTCTCCTTGCGTCAGGAGGGCCGAACCACACTGGATGAAGTCATGCGTACGCTTTGGCAGCGTTGCCAGGGTGGGCCCATGTCTGAAGCCGATTTCGTGGCAGTGCTGGGCGAACTTGGGGGCCGCAGCTTTGATGGCGAAATGAAAAGCTGGGTGCACGGCACCACTGAACTGCCCCTCAAGCAATTGCTCCAGGCACAAGGCGTCAGGGTGCTCGACGAGCCATCCCAACTCGCCCAGACTTTGGGCTTGCGCGTGAGTGAAGCCGCCGGGAGCGTCGTGGTGAAAGTAGTATTGGCTGGCAGCGCTGCGGCCACCGCAGGCCTGTCCGCGGGAGACGAATGGATTGGCGTGGAATTGCCTGCCACACGTGGTGTGCCAGCCTCAGGCTGGCGCTTGTCCAAGCTGGAGGACTTGCCTCTCTATGCGGGCACCGCGCGGCAGGTGATCGCTCTGGTGGCGCGCGATCGAAAACTGCTGCGCCTGCCACTGGCCATTCCCAGTGGAAGTACGACCTGGCGCCTGCTGCCTCCCGATGGCTCGAGCAGCGATTCGGTGGCGGGTGCACGCCCGTGGCCTGGGCGCTGAGCAACGGATTAAAACAAGGCCCGCGCCGTGAGAGAGCGCGTGGATTTACCATGGCCACGTTCGTGGCGCTGGCGCTGCATGTGGTGGCTCTTGCGTGGCTCACCAACCTGCTTCAGCCACCCAGCGTGCTCAAGGAAGTGTCCGAGCCCTTCTACACCCGTACGATTACCCCACAGCCCCCCGAACCGCCTCCCACCACAACCGTCTCAGCACCGCCTCCTCCAAAGCCATCAGTCCGAGTGGCCTCTGCCAAGCCTGGCAAGGTCCCCACGGCAAAACCGCCTCAAACTCCCGCCAGCGCACCTTTGCAAGAGACTGCACCGGATACGCTCGCTGCCGAGCCTGCAGAGGACAAACCTACAGACCTCGCCGCCCAAGAACCGGCAGCCACCCCCGGTGAGACAGCGTCTGCACCTGCCCTTGCCCAAGCGCCGAGCAATTCAGCGTCGGACCCTGCATCCCAAGTGGCAGGTACCGAGGGCTCACCAGCGCCTGCGCCTGTGCCGTCGGCGAGTGCTAGTGACACTCCTCCCGCATTTTTAGCCACCTGGCCTGCAAATACGCGTCTGCGCTACAGTTTGGGGGGCAATTTTCGGGGCGAGCTTCATGGAAATGCTCAGGTTCGGTGGCAAAGAGAAGGTACGCGCTACCAAGCGGTGGTGCAGCTGGATCTGGGCATCCTGATGTCCTCGCGATTTACCAGCCAGGGGGAAATTACCGAAAGAGGTTTGCGACCGGAACTGTATGAAGAGCAGGTCCGCTCCAAACGGAGGGGCGTTCGCATAGGAGAAGATATTCGTCTGGACAACGGCGAACGTGTCCCCCGCCCTGAAGAAATACAGGATGCTGCCAGTCAGTTCCTGGAATTGGGGCATCGTTTTTCCACTGGTCAGGTGCAGTTGAAACCGGGCAGTCAGATCAACTTCTGGCTTGCACGGCCTGGTGGTGTGGACGAATGGACCTACGATGTGGTGGGCGAAGACACCGTGCAGCTACCCGGTCTCGGCCCTACCCCTGCTTTCCACCTCAAACCCAGGCCCCTGGCCAAGCCCCGCAGCTCCGTGTCGGCTGAAATTTGGTTCGCTCCGAGCTTGCAATACCTGCCCGTGCGCATTCGTTTGACATCTGGCCCAGACACCTATGTAGACCTGATGGTGGAAACCGTAGAACAAAACTAAGCCACCAACGGGTAGAAGCGTATTCGGCCAAGTCCGGTATTCCCTGGGAGCGCCAAGCTCCAGCTTGGCAATTTCTGGACCTCCGCAAACGCCCCGTCGCCCGCTGCTTTTAGTCGGGGATGCATCTGACACAAGGCGTGAAGAGCTCTTTCTCAATGCCCATCTCAAAATCCAGGACGGCGCAAGTCAGACCGAATGCTCGCCCGCAAGAGACTGGATATCTGCTGTGCAGCAACTGGGAGCATGAACTCACTGATGACAGAAAGTTCTTGGCGCATCTCAAGCCATAAAGGCACGCCCATAACATAAAGGCACGCCCATAAAAAAACCGCCCGAAGGCGGTTTTTAAAAGAGTTGAGCTGCGTGACGCCAACCGTTCTATTGAACGGTTGACTACAGCGTCAAATCAGAAGTTGTGGCGAACGCCCAAACCGTAGTTGTTGGTGCCGTCAAGACGCAGACCAGCCAGGTACACGAATGTACGCTTGGACAGTGCGTATTTGCCTTCCAGCAGGAAGTTGGTGTACTTCTTGCCAGCGTCGTTGCGACGGTCACGGGTCACGTCAGCAGTAACGCTGAATGCGCCGAACAGGGCTGTACCACCGATTTCGAAGCCTTCGCGACGAACGCCGTCTTTACGAGCGTTGTACGAAGCGGCCAGAATGAACGAACCGAAGTTGTACTTACCGCCGAAAGCGTAGTTTGTTTTGCCTTGCTGAACTTTGTTAGCAGCGATAGCAGCGGAGATAGGGCCGTTTGCGTACAGAACGTTAGCATCCCACTTAGCGTTGCCACCGTTGTCACCTTTGGTGATGTAGGCCAGCTCAGCAGAGAAACCACCCATGGAAGGTGTTTTGTAGCTGAATTGGCTGCTGTTACGAGCACCAGAACCAGCCCAGCCGAAAGTGTTGCTCAGGACGTTGTAGTTAGCAGCGCCTGTCAGTTCCCAGCCACCGGACACACCGTAGAAAGATGGGTTCAGCGAACGACCCATTTTGAAGGTACCCCAGTTGCCACCCAACCACAGGTGAGCAGAACGGCCCCAGAAACCGCCACCAGCAGTGGAAGTTGCGCCGTCTTCGAGGGACAGACCAGTTTCAAAGTTGAAACCAGCTTTCAGGCCACCGCCGAGGTCTTCAACGCCACGCACGCCCAGACGGGAAGTGCCGTTGGTCATTGTGGAGCCGCTACCCATTTGGGTTTGCTGACCTTGAATTTTGTTGATGGCGGCATCAGCCACGCCATACAGTGTCACGGAAGATTGAGCCATCGCGGCACCGGAGGCAGCCAGCACTGCCAAGGCAATCAGAGATTTTTTCATTGCAAGTTCTCCAAGGTTAAACATAGGGCGCCGGTGCGAAGGGTCCGTCTGCGATTCCCGCCGGTTCCCCGGGCCAACCTCCCCTTTTGGGAAGTTGTTGCTATTGCACCAGACCTGCCCCCAACTTGCAAAGGCTTCGGCACTGAATCGCGCTTGACCACGCCGTTTCGTTGCATCAGGACAACAGGAGCGCCCAACCCGTGGGCAATCTACAACGAATGTAACAACCAAGGAGAGTTCTTGCGGCGGAACAACTGACGCTGTTCCGCCCGCATCTGCCGGCTGGCTGAACTCAGCTGGGCCAGCTCATCGGATTTCCGATCAGAAGTTGTGACGAACGCCAATGCCGTAGTTGGTCGAACCGTCCAGGCGCAAACCTGCCAGGTAGACGAAAGTGCGCTTGGACAGGGCGTATTTTCCTTCGAGAAGAACGTTTGTGTATTTTTTGCCAGAAATGTTCTTGGTGTCGCGGGCGACATCGGCAGTGACGCTGAAAGCGCCGAACTTCGCAGTACCGCCCACGGTGAAGCCACGGCGGGTGTCACGCGTGTGGTTGTAAGAAGCTGCAACCACGAAAGAGCCGAAGTCGTACTTGCCACCCAAGGTGTAACCAGTTTTCTGATCTTTTTCCTTGTTAGCCGTCAACGCCGCAGCAATAGGGCCATTGGCATAGATCACGTTGAAGTCCCATTTCGCACGGTCGGCGTTGTCAGCCTTGGTGACGTAACCGACTTCAGCGCTGAAACCACCCAGGCCGCCTGGCGTCTTGTAGCTGAACTGGCTGTTGTTGCGCGAACCAGCACCACCGTAGTTGAAGGTGTTGGTCACGACGGAGTAGTTGGCGATGCTGGTGAGTTCCCAGGCTGCCACACCGCCGTAGCTAGGCGTGAAGGCGCGACCCATTTTGAAAGTACCCCAGTTGCCACCCAACCACAGGTTGGCCTGGCGTGACCAGAAAGCGCTGGATGCAGCGCCGGTGTCGAGGTCCAGGCCAGATTCAAAATTGAAGCCGACTTTCAAGCCGCCACCCAGATCTTCAACGCCACGCACACCGATGCGGCTTTCGCCGTTGTTCATGCGGCTGCCGCTGATGAATTCTGTTTTGTTGGAAGCGTCGTTGGCAGGAGAGGAGCCAGTCGAGCCAGATTTGATTCTGCCGAGGCCGGCATCAGCCACGCCATAGAGAGTGACGGAAGATTGGGCCATCGCGGCGCCTGACATGGCCAATACAGTCAAGGCAAGCAGAGTTTTTTTCATTGCAGATCTCCAAGGTTGAATATGCGAACAGGCGCCGAGGCATCATTTGTGTCGCCACCGCCGCCGGGCCAACCTCCACGCAAACGGGAAGCTGTGAGCTATTGCACCAAGGCGCGGTTAAGCGAATAAGACAAAACTGTCTTTATTCAATTGAAGTCAATTTCTGTGGCGACGCAGCAACATCACAGTCAATCGGTTTTAACCCTTACCATATCTGTATGAACTTCTCTGACCGATTGCTCTGCGCTGTAGATAGCGGCATGCGCACTTTGTTTGCGGTTCCGCGGGCCGCGCGTGCCACCCCCACCCCCGAGCCAGGGAGCCAGGGAGGAACGCTCTCGCCTGCCGAGCGGCGTCTTTCAGGAGCACTGATGCGGGTCAATCATGTGGGAGAGGTCTGCGCACAAGCACTCTATACATCGCAGGCGATGACGACAAAAAACGACAATCTGCGTCGCCATCTTGAAGCTGCCGCACGAGAAGAAACCGACCACCTCGCGTGGACCAGCGAACGGCTGGAAGAGTTGGGCGACCGCCCCTCATGGCTCAATCCGCTCTGGTATGCAGGCGCATTCACCATTGGCCTGGTGGCAGGCCGGGTAGGGGGCGACGCTTTAAGCCTGGGCTTTGTAGTGGAAACTGAGCGCCAGGTGGCGGAGCATCTGGGAAGCCATTTGAACCGGCTCCCGGAACACGACGCCGCGTCCCGTGCGATCGTTGCTCAAATGCAACAAGACGAGGCTGCGCACGCAGACGCCGCGCTACATGCTGGTGGAGTTGAACTGCCTTTGCCGGTGCGCGAGATCATGCGCATGGCGGCACGCGTCATGACAGGCACGGCCCACTACGTTTGAATGGACCGATAACGTCTGTAGAGCGGGCCTGCGCAGCGGATATGAAGCGCCGCTGCGCCCTGGCGTTCAGGCCGGCTCGACCATTTCGAATGAAGTCGTGATTTCTGCAGTCTTGCCCAGCATGATGGTGGCTGAACAGTACTTGTCATGGCTGAGCGCAATGGCGCGTTCAACGACCTGCGGCGGCACGCCTTTGCCGATCACGGTGAAATGCATGTGAATGCGTGTGAACACCTTGGGATCCGTTTCGGCCCGCTCGCTCGTGAGCTTGACCGAGCAGCCGCGCACGTCATGGCGACCCCGCTTCAGGATGAGCACCACGTCATAGGCCGTGCAACCACCAGCGCCTGCCAGCACCGTCTCCATGGGCCGAGGCGCCAGGTTCTGCCCTCCGTTTTCCGGTTTGGCTGAGTCCGGGGCGCCGTCCATGGTGATGATGTGCCCAGAGCCGGTCTCGGCCACAAAGCCCATGCCTGATCGCGTTCCAGCGGCGCCTGTCCAACTTACGGTGCATTCCATATAGGGCTCTTTTTCTTCAGAATTTTCTTGAAATTGAGTTCCAAGCGTAGCGGATTTGGCACATCCTCCTTTGCTAGCCTAAAAAAATGCGCATTTTTGAAAGGTGAATTGTTGCGTTGCAACAAATCACATGCAGACCGCTGTAGTTTTCGCTACACTATGCTTCATGCAAGCGGGGTTTCCCTGCAACGGTTGTCTCCTCCACCCCTTCAAAGGTGGATTCAAACCCCGGTGCCGCAAGGCCTCGGGGTTTTTTTTGTCCAACGCTTTTTCACGCTCCTGCCATCCATCGGCAGCGAAGCGCCAGGGAGCCTATGATTGCGCCCTCCCAAGGACTGCCATGACTTCACCCTCCACGCAAGCCGGGCCTGATTCCGGCCTGACCAACACAGACTATCTCAAGCAGGTTCTCACAGCACGCGTCTACGACGTGGCCATCGAGTCCAACCTCGACCCGGCGCGGGCGCTCAGCCGTCGCTTGGGCAACCAGGTGTTTTTGAAGCGAGAAGACCAGCAACCGGTTTTTTCCTTCAAGCTGCGAGGCGCCTACAACAAGATGGCGCACCTCACACCCGAACAGCTTCGCAACGGCGTGATCTGCGCGTCTGCCGGCAACCATGCCCAGGGCGTTTCTCTGTCGGCCCAAAAGTTGGGGACACGGGCAGTCATCGTCATGCCGGTGACCACGCCGCAACTCAAGGTTGACGCGGTCAAGGCGCTAGGCGGCGAAGTGGTACTGGAAGGCGAAAGCTACTCCGACGCCTACGACCATTCAGTCAAGCTTCAGCGCGAGCAGGGCCTGACCTTCATTCACCCTTTCGATGATCCCCTTGTGATCGCCGGACAAGGCACCATTGCGATGGAAATCCTGCGCCAGCACCAAGGCGCGCTCAACGCAATCTTTGTCGCTATTGGCGGTGGCGGCCTCATCAGCGGCGTAGCGAGCTACATCAAGGCAGTCCGGCCGGACATCAAGGTGATCGGCGTGCAAATGATCGACTCCGATGCCATGGCGCAATCGGTGACGGCAGGCAAACGGGTGACCCTGACCGACGTGGGCCTGTTCGCGGACGGCACCGCAGTCAAGCTGGCTGGCGAGGAAACCTTCCGCGTGACGCGGGCCCTGGTAGATGAGTTCATCCGCGTCGACACCGACGCCGTGTGTGCAGCCATCAAAGACGTATTCATAGACACCCGAAGCATTGTGGAGCCTTCCGGTGCCATGGCCGTGGCGGCCATCAAGCAGTATGTTTCCACGCACGGGACACAGGGGGAAACCTACGCGGCCATCCTCTCCGGCGCGAATATGAACTTCGATCGCCTGCGCTTCGTCGCTGAACGCGCTGAAGTCGGTGAAGAGCGCGAGGCATTGTTTGCAGTCACAGTCCCGGAAGAGAGAGGCAGCTTCAGGCGCTTTTGCGAATACATAGACAAACTGCCGGGTGGGCCACGCAACGTGACCGAATTCAACTACCGAATCAGTGAAGCCGCCGCCGCAGGACGCGCCCACGTGTTCGTAGGCCTGACCACCCACAGCAGGGGCGAGTCGCCGCAGATTGCCAGTGCGCTGGAGCAGCAGGGCTTTCCCACACTAGACCTTACCCAGGATGAGCTGGCCAAGGAACACGTGCGCTACATGATTGGCGGGCACTCGCCTTTGGCACACAACGAACGCCTCTTGCGTTTCGTGTTTCCTGAACGGCCAGGCGCGCTGATGAAGTTCCTGAGCCTGATGCGCCCCAACTGGAATATCTCGCTTTTCCACTACAGAAACCAAGGCGCCGACTATGGCCACATTCTGGTCGGAATGCAGGTGCCTGAAACAGACGATCAGGCGTTCAGGCTGTTCCTGGATGAGTTGGGCTACCCGTGGGTAGAAGAGACGAACAACCCGGTCTACAAGCTGTTCCTGAAGTAACGGGGAGGAGGTTCGACCCTGGTCGAGCCTTCAGCCAGCCGCAGCTGGGGCTGCAGGCCTCGCAGGCAACGGGAGAGAGGGAAGCGAAGGCAACACTCCCGGCAGCGATCCGGACGCAGCTCCCGCGGGTGCCGCACCTGCAGGAGCGGAACGATCCGAGAGAGCAGGCATTTGCAGGCTTGCCTCTCGTTCGCCACTTGAAAGCACCGCCGCACGAGGGGATACAGACTTGAGCGTCCAGCCGCTTTCCACCTCTGCACCCACGACAAATGGTTTGGCCGGTTTACCACTCACTGCAATCAATGCGGCCCCCCTGCCATTGTGGGTAACCACGCCACGCAAAGCCAGGCGGCTGACCACCTCGGGTGCTGCGGCCGAAGCCGCCCCTGCCGGTGCGGTGGCACCCAGCGCCCGCGCCACGACCTGTGAGTCCACGGAAATGGCCTGCGCTGAGGCCGCAGAGGGCGGAACAGCCTTATTCTGGGCGCCAGCGGCGTACATTCCCCAATAGAGCGCGGTGCCCGCAGCCACCGCCCAAACGGCGAATGTGACTACGCCCACCATCAGGCGGGGGGAAGCCATCCTGGATTTCATGGTTTTCCAGAAACAAAAGCTGTCATCATCTCGCGATTATCATTGATGCGACTTGAGTTTTCGGAACGTTTTATGACAACCCCCCGTCTATCCCGCTGGCGCCGCGCTGCCGGCTTTACCCTGATTGAGCTGATGGTCGTGCTGGTCATCATCGGCGTGCTGGCTGCATTGATCGTGCCAAACGTGCTGGACCGCACGGATGACGCTCGCGCGACCGCTGCGCGCACCGACGTTCACAACATCATGCAAGCGCTCAAACTCTACAAGTTGGATAACCAACGCTTCCCAACGGGCGAACAAGGCCTGCAAGCGCTGGTCGCCCGCCCTGCCTCGCCGCCGGCGCCGGGAAACTGGAGGCCTTACCTCGAAAAGCTCCCCAATGATCCGTGGGGACGCCCCTACCAGTACCTCAATCCCGGCGTCAAAGGCGAAGTCGATGTCATGAGTTTTGGCGCCGACGGCCAAAGCGGCGGAGAAGGCAAGAACGCGGACATTGGCAGTTGGCAGTGACGTCCAAGGCCTGAATAACGTGTACTTGCCCCAGGATGTCGGTGCTGTGCGCCATGGCAAGCGGTAGCCGCACCTCATGCGGTCGTCAGGCTCTGCGCGGCTTCACGCTTATTGAGCTCATGGTCGTGGTGGCAGTGATTGCCATTGGCACTGCCGTGGCCAGCCTGGCCTTGCGCGACAGCACAGCGGACGCGCTCGCGCGCGATGGAGAGCGGCTGGCTGCTCTGCTGGAGTCCGCGCGTGCGCGATCGCGGGCCGCAGGTGTTCAGGTCCTCTGGAAACCGACCGCAGAGGGTTTTGTATTTGAAGGGCAACCACCCGGGACAGACCCCTTGCCCACCCGATGGCTGGACAGCCAGACCCGCACGATGGGCAACGCACCTCTGATTCTCGGACCAGACCCGCTGATTGGGCCCCAGTCCGTGCAGATTCATCGCGAGGGCACACCTCAGCCGGTGGTGAGCATTTCCACGGACGGGCTTCGCCCATTCAGGGCAGCCAGCTTATCGCCATGAAGATCTCATCGCGCGGTTTTACTCTGGTTGAAGTGTTGGTGGCGCTGGCGATCACCGCCATAGCGCTGGTAGCAGGTTTGAAGGCGACCGCCGCACTCACCAGCAATGCGGAACGACAGGGCCACGCCTTGCTGGCTCAGATATGCGCTGAAAACCAGCTGACCGGACTTCGTCTTGCACGCCAGTTGCCTGGTGTGGGCGACAGTACGATCGATTGCGTTCAGGCCAACTTGGGGTTGCAGGTCACACTCAGCGTACGTCCCACACCCAACCCCAACTTCCGCCGCGTGGACGCGGCCGTGAGCGAGGCCGGTGTACAAGTGCTGCGCGTTTCCACCATCATCGGACGCAATTGATGGCGAACGCGACGATGGACGCACGCTCCGCACGAAGAATGCGCGGCTTCACACTCATAGAGGTCCTGGTGGCACTGTCCATCATGGCTTTGATGGCCCTGCTCACCTGGCAAGGCATAGACGGCATGACGCGTGCGCAGGAGGCCACGCGCCGCTACACCGACGACGTGCTCGCACTCCAGGCGGGCCTCGGCCAATGGCGAGCAGATCTGGATGCCATGATGGTCTGGCCAGCTCCAGAGCCCACGCCCCCAGGATCCATCGTCAATCGCAGCATCTCCTGGAATGGAAGTACGCTGCGCATCACTCGCTTGGCCGCGGGCGATACAGGCGGGGGGCTTCGTGTCGTGGCATGGACGCGCCGTGCGGGCAGCGGCCAATGGTTGCGCTGGCAGTCTCCGCCGCTGCAAACGATACAGACCTGGCAAGCCGCCTGGGAGGGCGCAGCCCGTTGGGGAGAAACCGCGTCCTTGCAGGGATCTGCGTCAGGAGGCGCCGCGGAGACCGTCATCGCCGGCGCGCTCGACTGGCAATTGCACTACTTTCGGAACAATGCCTGGACCAATCCGCTTTCCAGCGCCTCCGAAGGCACTCAAACCGAAACTGCCGCGCCCGATGGCATACGCCTGATGATCACGCTGTCGCCTGGCCAGGCCCTGGCGGGACCCCTGGTCGTGGACTGGGTCAGGCCCACGTTCGGAGGTGAATCATGAAGCGTTCGCGCGGAGCCGCCCTGCTGGCGGCCATGATCACCGTTGCGCTGGTGGCCACCTTGGCAGCAGGAGCCATGTGGCGCCAATGGCGTGGGGTCGAAGTCGAAGCCTCCGAGAGGGCCCGCGTGCAGTCCAGCTGGATTCTCAATGGCGCATTGGATTGGGGTCGCCTGGTTCTCATGGGCGATGCGCGCAATTCGACCATAGACCATCTAGGTGAACCCTGGGCGGTGCCTCTGGAAGAAGCTCGCCTGTCCACCTTTTTGGCAGGCGGCGAAGCGAGCACAGAAACAGAGCGCGAGGCCTTCCTTTCAGGGCACATCGTCGACCTTCAATCGCGGCTGAACGTCATGAATCTCGTGCTGACGAGCGAAACGAGTGACGGCAAGCAGGCGATCGACCGCTTTCGGCGGCTGTTCGAGCTGCTGAATCTGCCTTACGATGAGCTGGAGTCACTGCAGCGCAATCTGCTGAGCGCACGCGCCGCCATGCGCGAGTCCCAAGTTCAAACCGATACCGATGCACCTCTGATGCCGATTCGTTTCGAGCAACTGACCTGGCTGGGTTTGACCCCGGCAACGCTCAAAGCGCTAAGTCCCTACGCCACATTGTTGCCACTGATCGACAACGCTCCCACAACCGTCAACCTCAACACCGCCAGCGCCCAGGTCATCTACGCCGCCGTGCCCGGGCTGGATCTGGCCGGTGCGGAAAGGCTTGTCAGCGCCAGGACCAGCGCCTACTTCCGCAGCGCGTCCAGTGCCTTGCAAACCGTTCAGCAAAGCGGTGCAGAACCGCTCCCCACCAACTGGACTGGTGTGACGACCAGCTTTTTCGAAGTGCGAGGCCGGCTGCGGCTGGACGACATCGCCCTGGAAGAAACTTCGCTTGTAAGGCGCATCTACACCCCAAGCAGGAAGGTGGCGCTGACTTTGTGGCGTCAGCGAACCGCACTCAATATGGCAACGCCCATGGCCGGGCCGTGACAAAAGGCCGGGTTTAGCCCGTCTCTCAGGCGTACTTCATTCAGCCCCTGCCCTCAGAACACGCTTCTGGGCCTGCGTTTTTTTTATCTCAAATGGAACGCCAGGCGCCCTCCTTCACACTAAGCCCATAGAATTACCCGCGCTCATGAGCCTGCTTCTCATTTCACTGCCCGCCGGCCCGCCTGGCAACTATGACTTCGCCACTTCGCGCGACGGCCAAGGCCTGCACGCGCATGGAAGCGCCTTACCTGGCCTGCTGCCTCCTGCGGGCCGAGGCGTCGAGGTCGTGGCCATGGTGCCCCCGGCCTTGCTTTCATGGCACAAAGTCCAGTTGCCCAAGGGTATAGGCCCAGGGTCCCCGCGCTTGCGAGCCACTTTGGCCGGCCTGCTTGAAGAACACTTGCTCGATGACGCGGACCAATTGCACTTCGCGCTGGAGCCGGGCGCGGGTAGCGCAGGCTCTGTCTGGGTTGCAGTGTGCAATCGCCCATGGCTCAGCGCGCACATGCACGCGTTGGATGCCGCCGGCCGTACAGTCAACCGCATCGTCCCAGAATTGAGCCCGCGCACGGGCCCGTTGCGCCTCATTGTCGCGGGCGTGCCTGAGAGGGCCCAACTGCTGATCAGCGGCGATGCAGTACCCGGCGGGGTGCAAGCTTTGCCTCTGGGGCCGGGATCGCTGTCCTTGCTACCCCAGCCGACTGATGATGCGTCGCAGGAGGCCGAACTGCTCACTGAGCCCGCCGTCGCAGCTTTGGCAGAGCAGACCCTGGGTCGGCAGCTCACCATCCAGCAAGCACCGGAGCGCATGCTGGAGGCTACGCGCTCTTCCTGGGACCTTGCTCAGTTTGATTTCTCGCAAGGAGGCCGCGCCCGTGCGGCCAAACGCGCAGGCGCCGTGTGGCGTGACCTTATGTACGCGCCGGCGTGGCGCCCGGCACGCTGGGGCGTGGCCTTATTGTTGCTAGCGCAAATCGTGGGCCTCAACTGGCTGGCTTGGCAAACGCGTGCAGACCTGGCAGCGCGGCGCTCTCAAATAGAAGCCGCTCTCACGCAAACTTTCCCTCAGGTCAAGGTCGTGGTCGATGCGCCTGTTCAGATGGCGCGCGAAGTCGCTGCGTTGCGGCAGGCCTCGGGTGCATTTTCGGCAAGTGATCTTGAACCAGCCTTGAGCGCCTTCGCTCTAGTGGCACCCGCGGGCTCTGCTCCGTCCGCCATCGAATTTTCTGCGGGAGAACTGCGCGCACGCGGTGTGCAGATGGCGGCCAGCGCGCTCTCCGAGGCCAATCAGAGACTGCGACCTCTAGGCTATCAAATGCAAACAGAAGCCAACGCCGTGGTGCTGAAACCTGAGGGCGCACCATGAAAAGCTCCGCGAACGCCTCTTCTGCCCCTTCTTCGGGCAGCCGCATGACTGCCGCTTGGGCAGCGCTGGATGCCCGCGAACGCCGCCTGGTTGGCGGGGCTGTGGTGGTTGTGGTGGTGGCACTTCTTTGGTGGCTGGCATTGGCTCCCGCATTGAGCACCTTGCGTGCAGCTGGCCCTCAGCGGCAGGCGCTTGAAATGCAGGCACAGCAGATGCAACGCCTGCAGGCGGAAGCCGAAACACTCAAGGCGATGCCCAAACTGGGCCAAAGCGATGCCTTGCGAGCGCTTGAAACCGCGGTCCGGCAACGTCTGGGCAATGGCGGGCAGCTCAACGTTGTCGGAGACCGCGCCAACATCACGCTGAAAGATGTTTCTGCCGCCGCACTGGCCGAATACCTCGCCGATGCCCGCGCCAACGCACGCGCAGCGCCGGTTGAAGCACGCCTGTCACGCGTGCCTGGCGCCGCACCGGGCACGCCCGCACGCTGGAACGGCACACTGTCCCTGAGCCTTCCTCAACCATGAAAGCAACACCTTTCAAGGCCATGAACCGCACCGCTCCTGGCATCAAGCAGGAGCGGGCGCCCTGGAAATGGGCGCTGGCCGGGGCGCTGGTTGCGCTGGTGGTGGTTTTGCTTCTGGCGGCGCCCGCACGCTGGCTGGCTTCAGCGGTCGCACGGGGCTCGGGTGGCATCGTGCAATTATTGGATTCACAAGGCAGCGTGTGGTCGGGCTCGGCCCGGCTGGTGTTGACAGGAGGCGCTGGCAGCCTGGGAAGCACGGCGCTGCCGGGCAGAGTCCACTGGAAACTGAGACCAGCCGGGCTTGGGGTGCGTGCGCACCTCACGGCCGAATGCTGCATTCCGGGCGCACCGCTTGAGCTGCACATGACCCCGCGATGGAATGGCGCCCGCCTGAACGTGGCCAACGGGCAGTCCGCCTGGCCTGCTGCGGTGCTGACGGGTCTGGGAACGCCATGGAACACCATTCAACCTCAAGGGCAACTGTCACTGTCCACGCGTGAGCTTTCAGTAGAATGGCTGGATGGCCGAATGGTCATGGGAGGCAGCGCGGAATTCACTGCCCGCCATATGTCTTCGCGCTTATCCACTCTGCAACCTCTGGGCTCCTATCGCATGACGCTCACTGGCGGGGACTCCCCTTCGCTTGATCTTTCCACGCTCGAAGGCTCCCTCCGCTTGGCGGGCAAGGGCCAGTGGGTCGGTTCACGCCTGCGTTTTTCCGGTGAGGCCAGCGCAGCCCCGGGCATGGAGGCCCAGCTGGCCAATCTGCTCAACATCATCGGCCGCCGCCAAGGTGAGCGTGCCATCATTTCGCTCGGCTAAGCCAAGACTACGACCGCATGAGATCTTTATCTTCCAGGATGTGTCAGCCTGCAACGTCCGGCCATCTCGCCCTGCAAATTCAGGCCAGGAGTCGCGTTGCCATGGCGGTCCTCGCCCTCTGCGCAAGCGCCCTGATTCCCAGCTTTGCTTTCGCGCAGGAAGGCACCAGAGCCGCACGCGCGGGTGAGGTCACGCTGGATTTTGCAGGCGCAGAGATTGATGCTGTGGCGCGCACCATGGCTACCATCAGTGGGCGCAACGTGGTGGTAGACCCGCGCGTCAAGGGCACGATGACGTTGACGTCCACCGCACCGGTGAATGCGGCGCAAGCGCTTCGCCTGTTTCAAACCCAGTTGAGAACGCAAGGGTTCGCGCTGGTGGAGAGCAATGGCATCTACCTGGTGATTCCCGAATCTGAGGCCAAGCTGCAAGGCGGTAGCGTCTCGGCAGGCGACCGGCCTGCGGGCGGCGGGCAGATTCAAACGCAGATATTCCGACTGACGCATGAGAACGCCAACAACCTGGTGCCGGTCCTGCGCCCTCTCATCAGCCCCAACAACACGATCAACGTCAACGCTGGCACCAATTCGTTGATCATCACCGACTACGGTGACAACCTGCAGCGTCTGGCGCGCATCATTTCCAGCCTGGACGTGGCGCAGGCCACGGGCGTCGAAATTGTGCGCCTGAAGAACGCCCTGGCATCCGATCTGGCGCCCCTTGTTTCCAAACTGCTGGAAACGGGCGGCAGCACCGGCGGCGCGGCGGTCCCCCCTGCGACTGCGGGCCTTCCAGGGCAGGCCGCTCCAGCCAACAGTGCAGCGGCTTCCGCTGAAGGCGGTTACCGCACCACGCTGATTCCTGAGCCCCGCAGCAATGCCGTGATCATCCGCGCCGGAAATGCAGCCCGACTGGCACAGGCCAAAGCGCTCATCGAGCAGCTGGATCAACCTGCCGCTTCCCGCACGGACGGTTCTGCCGGCAACATTCACGTGGTGTATCTGAAGAACAGCGACGCCACCAAACTCGCGGTTACGCTGCGTGCCGCATTGGCAGCTCTGCCCGGCCAGTCCAATACACCGGGCAGCAATTCAAGCGGTGGCGGTGCCCCATCTGGTGGCTTGAGCAATATCTCCCAGGCACAGGCGATCAACACCAATCACAACAATTCTTCGTCCAGCGGCGGCATGAGCGGCATGAACAGCGGCCCGAGCATCAACGCCGCCGGCAACAATCAGCCGTCTACTGGCGGGCAGATTCAGGCCGATCCATCCACCAACTCCCTGATCATCAGCGCTCCGGAGCCGGTCTACCGCGAACTACGGGCTGTCATTGACAAGCTGGATCAACGACGGGCACAGGTTTTCGTGGAAAGCCTGATTGCCGAGGTGCGAGCCGACAAGGCGGCCGAGCTCGGTGTGCAATGGCAAGCCTTGCTTGGTGGTGCAGGTATCGTAGGTACCAATTTCTCCACTGCCAGCGCTGGCGGTGGGGCAGCCGCGACCAATATTGTCGACCTGGGCGTGGCAGCACTCGCCTATAGAAATAGAACACCAGGCTCAACAGCCACTCCTCCGACGGTCCGTCCAGGCAAAGGGTTCAATCTGTTGGCCGGCTCCAGTAACCTGGCCGTGCTGGCCAACTTCCTCCAATCCACAGGCACTGGCAACGTTTTATCGACGCCCACACTGCTGACGCTGGACAACGAAGAAGCCAAGATCATCGTCGGTCAGAACGTTCCATTTGTCACCGGCAGCTTCACCAATACGGGTAGCGCCAGCAGCAACACATCGGTCAACCCGTTTCAGACCTACGAACGCAAAGACGTGGGTCTGACCCTGCGCGTGCGCCCCCAGATCAGTGAAGACGGCACCATCAAGATGGTGATCTATCAGGAAGTATCTGATGTAGTGGCGGGCACCGGCGGCAGTGCCAATGGACCGACCACCAACAAGCGCGCCATTGAATCCAGCGTGCTGGTCAACGATGGCTCCGTAGTCGTGCTGGGTGGCCTGCTGGAAGACAAGTTCGCCCGCAACGAAGACAAGGTGCCCGTACTGGGCGATATACCTCTGGTGGGCAACCTCTTCAAGTCACAAAGCCGCTATGCCGTGAAAACCAACCTGATGGTTTTCCTTCGCCCCGTGATCGTACGGGACGCCGCCGCGACCGAGAGCTACTCGCTCGACCGCTACGACTACATGCGACGCGCGCAGCAGGGCAACCAGCCTCCAGCCAGCGTGGTGGAGCACGCCAACCAGGCCCCCGTGATGCCCTTTGTCATCCCTGACAACCCTGAAGCCTGGAGGCGCCCTGCCCCACCGCCCCCGTTGATCGAGGGACCCGCCAGCGGAGAGAACCACTATTTGAGCCGCCCATCCGCTCCTGTGAATAACTTTCCGGCCAGCGGCGAGGGTCACTATTTAGGTGGCGCGAGCGAGCGCCCCTTCAACTAATCAAAAGGCTCAAGGCGCATGCGCTACCTGCTGCCCTATGCTTTTGCCCGTTCGGCCAGCTTGCTGCTGGAAGACGACGGACAAAGCCTTACCTTGTGGCACAACGGCCGTCCCGACCCTGCCGCGCTGAGTGAAGTCATGCGCCGTTTCGGCACGGCCGAGGTGCCACTGGCACTTCAAGCGTCCGATCCGCAGACCTTTGCGCAGCGCATCAGCACCGCTTATTCCGATAACGAGTCAAGCGCGGCGGCCGTGGTGAGTGAAGTCGAGTCTGATGCAGACCTCTCACGCATCATGCAGGAGTTGCCGGCAGTGGAAGATCTGCTGGAGTCTGCAGACGATGCGCCCATCATCCGCATGCTCAATGCGTTGCTGACGCAAGCCGCGCGTGATGGCGCCAGCGACATCCATATCGAGGCTTACGAGCGCCATAGTGCCGTACGTTTTCGGGTAGACGGTGCCTTGCGTGAGGTGGTCCGGCCCAACCGCGCACTGCATGCGGCGCTCATCTCCCGGCTGAAGATCATGGCGGATCTGGACATTGCTGAAAAGCGGCTGCCTCAGGATGGGCGAATCAGCCTGCGGCTGGGCACCCGCGCCATCGACGTGCGCGTGTCCACCATCCCCAACGCCCATGGTGAGCGGGCGGTTTTGCGTTTGCTGGACAAATCGGAGAGCAAACTCAGCCTGGAAGCCGTCGGCATGCTGGGCGATGTGCTGCATAAGTTCGAACGCCTGATTGCGCAGCCGCACGGCATCATTTTGGTCACAGGCCCCACGGGTAGCGGCAAAACGACGACCTTGTACGCATCGCTCGCGCGTCTGGACGCCACGCGCAACAACATCATGACGGTGGAAGACCCCATCGAATACGATCTTCCAGGGGTCGGTCAGACGCAGGTCAACTCCAAGATTGAGCTCAACTTTTCCCGCGCCTTGAGAGCCATTCTGCGCCAGGACCCGGACATCGTCATGATTGGCGAGATTCGGGACATTGAAACTGCGCAAATCGCGATTCAGGCCTCGCTGACTGGCCACCTCGTCCTGGCCACGCTGCACACCAACGATGCGGCCAGTGCCGTCACGCGCCTGACCGATATGGGAGTTGAGCCTTTCCTGCTCAGTTCCTCATTGCTCGGCGTTCTGGCGCAACGGCTGGTGCGAAAGTATTGCATCACATGCCACGGGGCAGGTTGCGATGCATGCGGACAAACTGGCTACGCAGGCCGCACCGGCGTATTCGAGTTGCTGGTGGTTGAAGACCAGATTCGCGCCCAGATCCATAACCGCGCAGCCGAGTCAGAGATCCGCGCTACCGCGCTGTCGCACGGTATGCAGCTGATGCGTGATGACGGCGACCGCCTGGTTTCACGAGGCATCACGAGCCAGGAAGAAGTGATGCGGGTAACGCGCGATTAAGGCGCATTCATACGCCCGGTCCGACCTCAAGCATCGCAAGCGAGTGCGCTCGCCAGAGTGTGAAATCTCCCGCCGTGATGCGAGGATAAAGAGCAAAGACATACTCAATCGGGCACGCCGTTGCGAGGCATTGGCCTACAAATGAGCGCCGCCAAGCGGCGGAGAATGCAGTGATTCTCTTGAGAGCCGCGCAGGCCTTGCTCATGCAACACGAAGACATCATCCAGGGGTTGATGCAGCCAGTGGCTCAAATCTCCCCCAAGTATTTCTACGACCAGTTGGGCTCAAAACTATTCGAGGCCATTACCAATCAGCCAGAGTACTATCCCACGCGGACAGAACGCATTCTGCTGGAGCAGCGTGCTGAGGACATCAAGCGAGCCATAGGCACCACACATACGGTGATCGAGCCGGGCGCAGGCAATGGCGAGAAAGCTCAGATCCTTTGCGACATATTGAAGCCCCAATGTTTTGTGGGTGTAGATATTTCAGCGGAAATCCTTCAAGAAGGCGTGGCGCGGCTGCGGCACGCGGATCCGAATCTGGATGCGCGTGCAGTCATTGCAGACCTCACCAGCCGGGTGCAGCTGCCTGACGAGATTCCAAGAGAGCGCAGGCTGGTGTTCTACCCAGGCTCATCCATCGGCAACTTTGACCCCCCGCAGGCTCTGGAGTGGCTGCGTCAAGCACGCGCCTGGATTGACAGTAGCGGGGGCCTGCTGATCGGAATTGACCTACCCAAGGAAGTGGATGTGCTGGAAGCTGCCTACGATGATGCAGACGGCATCACGGCAAGATTCAACCGAAATATCCTCTCGCACGTCAACCGCCTGATTGGCAGTGATTTCGATCCTTCCGAATGGTCTCACCAAGCCTTCTTCAACCCCGTCGCGTCACGCATAGAAATGCATTTGCAGGCAGACACATCGCAAAGCGTTCATTGGGCAGGCGGCGGGCGCGATTTTGTATGCGGTGAACGCATTCATACTGAGAACAGCTATAAATATCCCCTGCAGGTATTTGCCGGCATGCTGCGTCAAGCCGGATTTGCGCGAGTGCAATCGTGGACTGATGAGCGGGGCTGGTATGCGCTGCTGTACGCACAGCCATGAACGACCTCTCACGCCTGCCCAACAGCGACTTGCTCGAACAATTCAATGCCGTGCGCGCTCACACCCGTGCGTTGGTAGCACCGCTCTCCGCTGAGGACTGCGCAGCGCAGTCCATGCCGGACGCCAGTCCCGCCAAGTGGCATCTGGGCCACACGACCTGGTTTTTCGAGACCTTCGTTCTCGCAGCGCATGAGCCGGGCTTTGCTCCCTTTCGGCCAGAGTTTCGCGTGCTGTTCAACTCCTACTACCACGCAATAGGTGAAAGGCATCCGCGTCCTCAGCGCGGCCTACTGACCCGCCCCTCACTGGAAGAGGTCATGCAATACCGTGCCGATGTCGACCACCGCATGCAGGCCCTGATGGCGCACGCGGATGAAGCAACACCCTGGATGCCACTGGTGACCCTTGGTCTGCAGCATGAGCAGCAGCATCAGGAATTGCTGCTCACCGACATCAAGCACCTGCTTTCCTGCAATCCCATGTGGCCAGCCTATACGGATCAAGTTACCCCTGCCCAAGCCGCCACGGCACCAGTGCCAGCGTGGCAGGCTTTCAAGGGCGGGCTGATTGAGATAGGCCATCAAGGCACAGGTTTCGCATTTGACAATGAAAGCCCTTGCCACAAGGTCTATCTGGCGCCTTTTGAGCTCTCGTCCCGGCTGGTCAGCAATGCGGAATACGCCAGGTTCATCGAAGAGGGAGGCTACGAAGATTCTTCGCTCTGGCTTGCGGAAGGATGGGATTGGCGAGCGAGCCAGGATTTGAGCCACCCCATCTATTGGCAGCCTCGTCCTGACGGTGGCTGGGATGAGTTCACCCTGAGTGGTCGGCAAGCACTTGATTTGGCTAAACCTGCCCTTCACCTGTCCTATTACGAGTCTGACGCCTATGCCAGGTGGGCTGGCGCGAGGCTTCCCACCGAAGCGGAATGGGAGCACGCGATGTCCTCAGGTGTTCCCTCCACGAAATGGGAGTCTGACCAGTGGATTGGACATGCTTGGCAATGGACACAATCGTCCTACGCACCCTACCCGGGCTTTCGCATCGCCGAGGGCGCAGTGGGTGAGTACAACGGAAAATTCATGGTCAACCAATACGTGCTTCGTGGAAGTTCCGTCGCCACGCCAGCCGGACATGCGCGCCTTTCCTATCGAAATTTTTTCCCCGCGACCGCTCGGTGGCAGTTCAGCGGCATTCGCTTAGCACGACATACCTGAGCGGCCGCTAAACCTACCGCGTACTGCAGTCGTCAAGCCCCTGGTCTGCCGCGCAAGGTTAAGGATCCCAATCCAGCCAGCGCGAGCGCCATCGCGAAGAGCCCCCAGAGGCCATTCGATGGAACAGGTGCTGGCGTACGCGCCATGAATTCATTGCGCTGTGGGTTGCCCACGCAGGCAAACGTCGTATTGTCGATGGCCCAATTGATGTATTGAATGCCATCAGACACAGAGTTGCCTCGTCCCAGAGGATTACCTGGATGGGTCGGGCCGGTCGAATTTCCCCACCAGTTGCATGGCAGATCCAGAACGATGGCGGGCGCCAGATCCGGGTTCTCTGCGCCTGTGAGGTTGCTGTAGAACTGGTTGCCGCTTCCGCTCACCAGAACCGGGAGGGCACCAGGTGATGTCACCGTGCGAATGCCCTGCCGGGTCGCATTGAAGATGCGATTACCACCATTCAAATTGACCGTGGTTGCGGTGCTCGAACCTGCTGCAAACAAGCCTACTTCCGCGCCCGACAGCGTATTGCCCATCATATTCAGCGCCACGCCACCGGCCGTGACATTCACATAGGTCGCATCACTGAACCCGTTGCCCGTGACCGTATATGCCTGGGCGCTGCTACCGACCGCATATAGATTTCCATCGGCATGGCTGACACGATTGTTGATGACTTCCGTGCCAGCGCCGGCGCTCGAAAGCAGTACGCCAATCGACCACGAGCCATCCAGCCCACAGTTAGGGTTGGAGGTACTGCACTGCAGATTGGAGATGGTGTTGTCTTCCACCAGCGCCACCGCACCGCCGCTGATCTGGATGCCGTTCTGAGCAATGGTAGGCGGCGGCATGGTTCCGGTGATGGTGTTCCCGCGCAGCGTCACGTGGGAGCCGGCATTGGACACCGTCACCCCGTTCTTCTGAAACCCATCGATCACGGAATCAAGCACTTGACCAAGACCTACCTGCCCCGTGCCCGGTGCTCCAAAACGTACGCCACCTCCATTTTGGCTGTTTGCAAACGGCTCATCGCGAATGGCGGTGATGTGGGTATGGTCGAGCGTGAACCTTGCATTGCCACCCACGAAGACACCATACCCGATAGAACCCGAGGAGCCAGGCCCGGGGCCGCGCACTTGAAGATCGCTCATGCTGGCGTCAGTAGAAGCCCCCGTCACGAACACAATCGCAGTCAATTGGCCGCCGCTGCCAGGCGAAATGGCGGGATTGGTCGCCAGGACCGCCGGCGCGCGGATGATGGTGCTGGCGCTACCTGCTCCCAGCACGGTCACGCTTTTATTGATGGTCAGTTGCTCGACATAAGTCCCCGCGGCGACCTGCAAGGTGTCGCCACTGGCGGCTGCTTGAGAGAGCGCATAAGCAATGCTCTGGCAGGGTAGAGCCTGACAATTGCCGGTATCCGTCCCCCCAGGCTGCACCTGCAGGGTAGCTGCCTGGACGGCGCTGAACATCAATACTCCGAAACAAACGCCGCAAGTCATGACGGCTCCACCAACTACGCGCTTGAAGAATCCATCATTCATATACTTTTTTTACATTTTGTTTACGATCCGGAGGATTTTGCCGCCGTGAGGCTTTAAAAGCAATTGAGAGAACTATTGGGGTTTGCGCGGTCCGAGACAAGCACGTCGATGAAGGCTTCGCTCTATGGACGGAGGCGTCCTGAAGACTCTCATGGAGCCGCAGGAACAACAAGGTCGTGTCATGGCCACATGGCAGCAAGCCATGTGCACTTCCACTTGCGGGGAGTGATGTTTTTCAGGCGGACGAAGAACTCATCCTCACATGCGTGCTTATCTGCTGGAGCGTTGCCGCAGCAGTCATCTATATGTCGAGTCGCTGACCAGGAGAGCCGCTAGGAAGCGCTCACTTGAGCATGGCACCGCAAAGCGCTGCCTCTATGAAGGACTCCCGTCTAGCGCACTTGCCCGGACGGCTTGCTCTTCAGTCACCTTGCCGGAAAAGCGCTTGGTCATGGCTTCGTCAAGGTAGAGGTAACCAGGCTCGAACGCCCCTGCCGCTGCCAGACCATTCCAATTCAGAATTTCCACTTGTTGATTGCGGACGGTACACAGACCGGCCTCACGCAGTGCCCGTAGCACTCTATTGACATGGACGCTGGTCATTCCGCATATCTCGCCCAGATCGAACTGGGTCAGCGGCAACGGAAACTGCTTGCCATCTGACAATCCGACGGCGGCCAAACGGGCAGAGGTCTCACAGAAGAAATGCGCCATTCGAGCCATGGCCTTCAGGCGACCAAGCCGGTAAACCCACTTGCGATGCATGGCGGCATCCAGCAGGGTCAGGAACCACAGCTTTCTCGCCAGTTCGGGTTGGTCGCGCTGAATATCGAAAAGTACAGAGTGCGGAACGATGGCCAGCCGCACCGTCGTCAACGTGGCGACGTCATGGTCGAGCGTCTTCAGCGGGTAGGCGTGAAGATCCACAAAGTCACCTGCCACCTGAAGCGCAACCATCTGCCGGCAACCGTCAAAATCGTCTACATGACGGCTCATCATGCCTTCGAGCAGCAACGCGCTGAAGTTGACGGTTTCCCCTTGATCGATGAACGTTTCCCGCGGGCCCAATGTGACCACTGACTGGAACGAATTCTCCAAAGTCTCCCGCTCGGCGTCATTCAATGTAATGCGCCGAGATTGCAAAACACGCTGAACACGCACGCAGACCTCTCTTGCTGATGGCAGAGGATTATGAGGCTTAGTGGCCTAAAAAAGGGGCGTGTATCTCCTGCGCCGCAGCACTAACAAAAGTTAGTGCGTATCGGATGAAGAGCAGTTACAACCCCACTGTGTTCAATTACAGGCGGTTGCTTCGGCCGCGTCCAGCGAACATTTTCCTACGAAAGCACTAATGGCATCAAAAATGCGCGATCCCGCAGCGTCGAAAGAGCTGCTTCTCCAGATGACGGAAGTGGGAATGGGGGTGATGGCCATTTACTCGGAGGCCATTGCCTGCACAGACCGGCCAAGCCGAAAGGCAAGATGGCAGGCATGCTTGAGCCAGGCGAAAAGGCACCAGGAGATACTCAGTGACCTCTGCCAGGCTGCGGGCATCGATCCAAACGAAGGCTCGGCCGGCCGCACGATAGCCAGGCACTTGAACGAAAGCCTGCTTACCAGCATGAAAATGGCCATCGCCATCGGAGACACGCAGACAGTAGGTAAAGTGACTTGTGAATGTGTGCTGCTGGCGGAGACCAGGCGCCAACAGACCTGGGCCTTACTCGGGCAAGCCAGCTGCATGGCTCCGGGCCCACTTGAAGAGGCCATGAATTCGCGCGTTCAGGAAGCAGCCATCGCGCAATTGCACCAACTTCACCAGACTTCAGATTGGATGCGCGAATCCTGGGCTGAAAGTCTGGGCCTGCCCCTCATCAAGGCGGCAGCCTCGCCCAAGGACGAAGCTGCCGGGTAGACGAGTAGCTCAGTGAGCTCAAAAAAAGCTCAATGCTTGGCGAAGCGCCCGCCGTTGAAGTCGTTGATGGCCTCATGAATCTCCGCTTCGGTGTTCATCACGAAGGGACCATATCCGACCACAGGCTCGTTCAGCGGCTCACCCGAGAGCAGCAGCAACTTGGCATCGTTGTTAGCCTCAATCTCCAAGCCTGTTCCCAGGGTGGACAACGTGGCCATCTCTGCTGCGCGCAGCACCGTGTCCCCATTAATTGCCACCGTGCCTGCAAGCACTACCAACAGCGTCGCCCAACCCTCGGGTTGAGGAAGCTGCACGGTACGACCGGCCGCTAAGCGCACATCCAGCACATTGATAGGCGAAAAAGTTCGCGCGGGCCCCTTGGTGTCACCAAATTGGCCTGCAATCACCCGGACCTGACCTGCACCGCCCGGCAGAGCTACCGCTGGGATCTGCGCATCCGTGATGGCCTGGTACCCAGCTGGCGTCATCTTGTCCTTGGCGGGCAAGTTGACCCACAGCTGCACCATTTCAAACGGGCCACCCTTGCGGGCAAATTCCGCGGAGTGGTATTCCTCATGGATGATGCCGCCACCGGCGGTCATCCACTGGACATCGCCCTTGCCGATCACGCCACCGCCGCCGGTGGAGTCGCGGTGTTCCACCTCCCCGTCGTACACGATGGTCACGGTTTCAAAGCCGCGGTGCGGGTGCTGCCCGACGCCACGACGCTCCGTGGTGGGCTCAAAACGAGTTGGCGCACCATAGTCGAGCAGCAAGAATGGGCTGCGTTCAGCCACGCCCTCACCGTTGTAGCCAAACATGCCATGCACAGGAAACCCATTACCGACCCAGTGGCGGCCAGGGGCGCTGCGTGTGTTCAGAACTTTCTTCATCTCAAACTCCTGCGAGTGGAGCGCCAAGCCGATCTGCCAGCGCATGTATTAATAGTATGGGCAGGACAGGAATAATAAAAGCGTCCAAAATGCCACACATCGTCCTATATGTAGAACAAAAACTCATTGAAAACTCATTCGGCCTGCTGACCGATGACCGTCCTTTCGGGTAGCGCCATGGCCTGGAACCATTGCTTTTATTGAAACCATGCAAGACCTGAACGATCTCGCCTACTTTGCCCAAGTAGCGCAACACGGTGGCTTTGCCGCCGCAGAGCGTGCCACCGGTATTCCAAAATCCAAGCTGAGTCGACGTATCGCTGATCTGGAGGCAAGTCTTGGCGTTCGCCTCATCCAGCGCAGCACCCGGAGATTCGCGGTCACGGAAATTGGTCAACGAACGCTGCAGCATGTTCGCGCCATGCTGGCTGAAGCGGATGCAGCCCGGGCACTGTCTGCGGAAGAAACCGCCACCCCGCGGGGAACCGTACGGATTTCCTGCCCGCCCGCGCTTTTGCAACATGCCGTGGCGGCCATGCTTTCCCGCTTTTTGCGTATGTGGCCAGAGGTCACCTTGCGAGTGGAATCCACCAACCGAAATGTCGACCTATGGCATGACGGCGTTGATCTCGCGCTGCGCGTGCGGTTTCCCACGGCAGACGGATCCATGTCTTCTGCCCACCCAGAAGAGATCGTGAAGGCTCTGGCACGCAGCCCTCATATCCTGGTCGCCGCGCCGCAACTGCTGACCGCCACCGCCCCGCCTTCAACACCCTCCGAACTCACCCAGTTGCCCACCCTCGGATTGGGAAACTCTCCGGACGAATCGCACTGGACGTTGATCGGCCCTTCGGGAGAGATAGCGCAGGTGAGGCATCAACCGCGCCTGATCGCCGACGACATGGGGGCGCTGATGTGCGCCACTTTGAGCGGCGTCGGCTGCGCTGCGCTACCGCGCATGCTGGTACATGAGGCGCTCGTGGAACGCAGACTGCTGGAACTGCTGCCCGGATGGGCGCCTCCTGCCGGGACTATTCAGGCCGCTTTTGCCTCGCACCGCGGCATGCGTCCTGCGATTCGGCAATTACTGGATTTTCTGGGAGAAGAATTTGCCCAGTTGGCACGAGAAGGCCGATGCCTGGGTGCGGTGTGAATCAGGTGCCGCCATCCTGGATATTCAAAGACCCCAGCAAGCCCGTGCACGCGTTTTCGACCAGATCCAGAACTCCTTCAAATCCTGACGCGCCCCCATAGTAGGGGTCAGGAACTTCGTGCATGCCATCGATGGCGCAGAAATCAGTCAGGCGGAAGATCTTGTGCCGCTGGTCCGGGGGACATAAAGCCCTGGCGGCCTGTTCATTGGATGAGTCCATGACCAGCACCAGATCAAACTCATCGAAATCGCGCAAGACCAACTGTCGCGCCCGCTGGGCAGTCAGATCAATGCCGCGGCGGGCCGCATGCATTTGCGCGCGCTCATCCGGCGGTGCACCAACGTGGTAGTCGTGCGTACCGGCTGAATCCACCCAGACACGCTCCTGGAGATCAGTGCCTTTCAACTGCTTTTCAAGCACACCCTGAGCCGTGGGACTGCGGCAGATATTGCCCATGCAGACCATGAGCACACGAACCTGGGTCACACCCTCAAGAAACGACAGATCGGGGGCGGTTTTCATGCGTCAGAAAGGAGGCTTTCCGCCTGGGCCCATCCCGGGAGGCATGCCGCCCCCCATCAGACCTTTCATGCCTCCCATGCGGCGCATCATCTTCATCAGACCGCCGCCCTTCATCTGTTTCATCATGCCTTGCATTTGCTCAAACTCCTTGAGCAAACGATTGACCTCCTGCACTTGCACCCCCGCGCCCGCAGCGATGCGGCGCTTTCGGCTGGCCTTGAGCAAGTCTGGCTTTTTGCGCTCCTGAGCCGTCATGCTGTTGATGATGCCCTCCTTGCGGCGAATATCCTTTTCAGCACGATTCAGATCCGCGTCTGTGGCTTTGGCCATCATTTGCGTAGGCAATTTGTCCATCAGGCTGCCCAAGCCCCCCATCTGCTTCATTTGCTGAAGCTGTCCGAGGAAATCCTGCAGATCGAAGCCGCTACCACTCTTGACCTTATCAGCCAATTTCTTGGCGGCCTCCAGGTCAACGCCGGTAGAAACCTGCTCGACCAATGCCAGGATGTCTCCCATGCCAAGAATGCGGCCTGCATGGCGCTCGGCATCAAACACCTCCAGGCCATCTATCTTCTCGGACACCCCGGCAAACTTGATAGGCGCGCCCGTGATCTGCCGAACCGACAGCGCTGCACCGCCCCGCGAGTCGCCGTCCATCTTGGTCAGCACAATGCCCGTCAAGGGCAAAGCATCCTTGAAGGCCTTGGCCGTATTGGCGGCATCCTGGCCCTGCATCGCGTCGACGACGAACAGGGTCTCCACGGGGTTCAAGGCACCATGCAGGGTCTTGATTTCCTGCATCAAGGCTTCGTCGATCGCCAGCCGCCCTGCGGTATCCACCAGCAGCACGTCATAGTAGTGGCGGCGTGCATGATCCAGGGCGGCACGCGCGATGTCCAGCGGCTTCTGATCGGCAGAGGAAGGAAACCAGTCCGCACCTGCCTGCGCGGTCACAGTCTTGAGCTGTTCAATGGCGGCCGGACGGTAAACGTCACCCGAGACCGTGAGCACCTTCTTCTTGCGCTTCTGGATCAGATGGCGAGCCAGTTTGGCGGTTGTGGTGGTCTTACCTGCGCCTTGAAGGCCAGCCATGAGGATCACGGCCGGCGGCTGAGCTGCCAGATCCAGGTCGGCCACGCCTTCACCCATGGTCGCGGCCAGCTCCCGATTGACGATGCCCACCAGCGCTTGGCCAGGCTTCAGGCTGCCCAGGACTTCCTGACCCAAAGCCTTGTCTTTCACCCGGGCGATAAAGTCCCGCACGACGGGCAGTGCGACGTCCGCCTCGAGCAAGGCCATGCGAACTTCGCGCAGCATGTCCGCGACGTTGCTTTCAGTGATACGAGCCTGGCCAGAGATCTTTTTGACCAGGCCAGAGAGTTTGTCGGTAAGGGCTGTAGCCATAATTTGGGGCACGCGCGGCAAGGATCGCATGCAAGTGTGCCGAAGAATGAACGCGACTGCCTGGAAAGAGAGCCGAAGAATGTATGCGACTGCCTGGATTCGAGGCCCGAGCCGCTAAACTGTGACCATGATTCTAGCCAGCGCTTCTCCGATCGGCCTGCTGCTTGGCATGGCGGCGGCATTAGCCTACGCCATTCCGGCACTGGCCGCTCAAACTCTTGGCACCGTCAGCGCACGGCGCGTGCTGCTGCTGGCCTGGGGTCTGCACGGTTTGCTGCTGGCCTCCAGCATGCTGAGCGAGGTCCCCCGCTTTGGCTTTGCACCGGCCCTGTCCATCACTGTCTGGCTGGTTTTGACCGCCTATGTGGTGGAGAGCCAACTCTACCCCAAACTTCGCGCGCGGTGGGCGCTTGCGGGATTCGGAGCGCTGGCCATTGTGTTGGCGCTGCTTTTTCCCGGCACACCCTTGCCCGCTACCTCATCGCCCTGGCTGCCCTTGCACTGGGCCCTGGGCATTGCCGCCTACGGCATGTTCGCCGCCGCGGTGGCTCATGGCTGGCTGATGACACGCGCAGAAGCTCAAATGCGACACGCCGCACCGGGTAGCGACGGAGGCGTGCCGCTTCTGACCCTGGAGCGCCTGATGTTCCGCTTTGTCGGCGCGGGCTTTGTGCTGCTCACGCTGACTCTGCTGGCCGGCGCCTTGTTCGGTGAAACCTTGTACGGCTCGTCACACACACAGTGGCGCTGGGATCACAAGCGCATATTTACCACCCTGTCCTGGCTGGTGTTTGCGGCTCTGCTGCTAGGGCGTTGGCTCTGGGGTTGGCGCGGGCGACGCGCGGTCCGGGTACTTTATGTGGGCGCGGGATTGTTGTTGCTGGGCTACGTAGGCTCGCGCTTCGTGCTCGAGGTATTGCTGGGACGAACCACATGAAAATTCTGATCCTCCTATTGGCTGTCCTTGCCGGCGTCTGGCTTTGGAAAAGAGGTCGTCGTCTGTCCCAGCAGCAAGACCCCCAGAGGCCCCCAAAAACCCAGAAGGCCGTCACAGTCCAGCCTATGCTCAGCTGTCCGGTCTGTGGTGTGCACTTTCCCAAGTCGGACGCAGTGGCCGGCCCTCGAGGCAGTTACTGCTCTATCGCTCATCGCGATCAGGAATAGACCTGTGGAACTGAGAAATTGGCCATGCAACGAGGCGCCAGAGAGTGCAGGGCAAGGCGCAGTCTGCCCTGTGCCACTCCAGACTGAGGTCCCTGGAACCCAAGGGCGCTACTAATGACACAAGCCAGGCCGGCGGACCAGTCGTCATGGTTCAACTCGGCGCGAATGCCCTCGGGTCTCAGCTCGAAGCTGACCCTGGAGACAGACCTGGGCAATCCTGAAGATTCGGACTTCGCGCGCCTGTGGAGGGCGTTCATGACCGCGCGCGTGATGATCGCGTTGTCCTTGCTGAGTCTGTACCTGTTTCTCTATTTTGCAAGCCATACGGCACCGGCCTGGCTGCTCATCCTGTCTGCCGCTTACCTGGTTCTGACACTCGCGGTTCGATTGTTGGCGCATCCCCGGCGGCAAGGTCGCCACTTCGATGGCCAATGGTTGTACACGGCCGGTGCTGACCTCGGTTTTTTCGGCCTGCTCTTCTTGCAGCAGATCAACAGCCTCAACTTTTCCCCACTGTTGGCGCTTCCAGTTCTCATGGCCGCTATCCTCGGATCTCGGGCGCTCGCTCTGGGAACCGCAGCACTCGCGACCTTGCTGCTGCTGGGCTTTACGGTCAGATCCACGTCCTCGCCGGACTGGGCAGGCAGTACAGAATGGGCCCAGACGGCGCTCGCCGGAGCCGGATTGCTGGTGCTGGGGTGGTTAATCAGCCACCTTGCAGGTCGATTGGCGCGGGAAGAGCGCACCGCTCGCCGTAACCGTGCGGAGGCGCGCGAGCAATCGATGGTCAACAATATGGTCATCGAAACGCTATCCGACGGTGTGCTGGTGGTCGATGCCCATTGCGTGGTACGTGCGGCCAACCCTGCGGCCAGACTGATCCTGAACTCGGACCGAGACGTCACTCCGCCGATCTTCAACCTCGACGACAACCCGGCCTGGTCACAACTTGCCGAGATAGCGCACATGAGCTTTGTCGACAGAGCGGTGGATTCCGCTCAGATCGTCCTGCGCCATGCCGATCTGCAAAGCTCACACCTGCAGGTACGAACCCTTCTGACCCCGTCCCTGCACGACGGGCGCAGAGGCCTGTGCGTCATGTTTCTTCAGGACATGCGGGAAATGGAAGCGCAACTGCGCACGGAAAAGCTCGCCGCCATGGGACGCATGTCTGCCGCAGTGGCCCATGAAATACGCAATCCTCTGGCCGCCATCAGCCAAGCCAATGCGTTACTGGAAGAAGAACTCGAGAAACCGGAGCACCGGCGCCTGAGCGAGATGGTGCGACAAAACGCACAGCGGCTGGGTCATATCGTGGACGACGTTCTCTCTATCGCTCGCGTACAACACCAGGTCGACGATGGGCTTGACGAGGTGGTGGAGTTGAACTCCTGCACCGAGGTCATCTGCCGGGACTGGGCGCAACAAAACGGCGCGGGCGCGATTCTGGACATCCAGTTGCAAGCGCCTGAAGTCCACGTCCAGTTTTCGCGAGAGCATCTGCGACGGGTTCTCATCAATTTACTGGACAACGCATTGCGCTATGCCAGCCGTTCGCCCAAAGCCATAGAAGTCAAAACACATGTCGTGCGTGACGGCCCCGTCATGCTGGCCGTGTGGAGCGACGGCGCCGCCATGGAGCCCACCGTTCGGCGCCATCTGTTCGAGCCATTTTTCTCATCCGAAAGCCGCTCCACTGGCTTAGGGCTTTTCATTTGCCGCGAGTTGTGCGAGCGACACGCGAGCTCCATCAGCTATGAGCGTTCACCGCGTGAACGTGAAAATAAGCCTGTCGATGGAAATGAGTTTTTCCTCAGCCTGAGGCGCGCCCCCGGGAGTTTTTCTCGCCCGCCTCTGCAGGACTTGCCATGAATTCCCATTCCCTATCAGAACCCGCTCACGTCCTGGTCGTCGACGATGAGCCAGACCTGCGCACCCTCTACGAACTCACTTTGCTTCGCGAAGGTCACCGCGTGCAGGCAGCCGCCAGCCTTGCGCAGGCGCGTGAGCAATTGGAGCGGCAGCACTTTGACATCCTGATCACCGACATGCGGCTTCCGGATGGCATTGGCCTGGAACTCTTGCGTGAGGTCGCCACCGCACGCCGCCCCGAACGCTGCATCATGATCACAGCCTATGGTTCGGCCGAAAACGCAGTCGAAGCCTTGAAGGCCGGAGCCTTTGACTACCTGACCAAACCCGTAGATCTGAAGCAATTTCGCACCGTCGTGGCCTCCGCCCTGCAATCATCGGCATCGACACCCTCACTGGCAAGCTCGCCCCAGGCTTCAACCCATGCCGCTGCCGCCAACTTGGAGCGTTCCTCTGAGAATGCGGCGTCCGTGGCGCTAGGCCGGCTGGTGGGGAACTCGGCCATCATGCGGGGAGTGAAACAGCGCATTGTCAAGGTCGCCACCAGCATGGCGCCGGTGCTGGTCCAGGGCGAATCGGGTACAGGCAAGGAACTGGTAGCAGGGGCCATTCATGCGTGCAGCCAGCGAAGCGCAGGGCCTTTCGTTCCCGTCAACTGCGGAGCCATTCCCGAGAACCTTCTCGAGGCCGAGTTCTTTGGAGCCCGCAAAGGCTCCTACACCGGCTCCGTACAGGACCGCCCCGGGTTCTTTCAGGCCGCCCGTGGCGGCACCTTGTTCCTTGATGAAATCGGCGATCTCCCCTTGGCCATGCAGGCCAAGCTGCTGCGGGCCATTCAGGAACGACGCGTGCGTGCGCTCGGAGAAACACTGGAGGAGTCTGTCGATGTACGCATTGTGAGCGCGACACACAAGGATCTGGCCGCAGAAGTGCAGGCCGGTCGGTTCAGGCAAGATCTTTTCTACCGCCTCAACGTGATCGAGATTCTTGTGCCCCCACTGCGCGAGCGTCGAGAAGACCTGCCCGATCTGTGCGAAGCGCTGCTCAAGCGCATCGCTGCTGAATCCGGCACCGAGCCCCAACCGGTCTCCACCCGTCTGCTGAGCGAGGTCAATGACGCGCCTCTTCGCGGCAATGTGCGGGAACTCGAAAACTTGCTCCATCGCTCCCTGGCTTTGGGCGAGGGCGACAGCGAAGCCAGCGACTCCGGCCTGGGCGATTTGGGCCTGCCGTCAACTGGCAAGCCAGCAGCTTGCCTGACCACACCCTCGATTTCGCCTGACTCATCCGCTATTCCAGCCGACCTCCAAGCCTGGCTGGATGTGCAGGAAAAGGAAATGCTGGTTCGTACACTCGCCGAGACAGGCTTCAACCGTACCGCGGCTGCAGCACGACTAGGGCTGAATTTGCGCCAGATCCGCTACAGAATGGCGCGCTTGGGTATCACCGGTCCGGTAGGTGAAGACAATGCCGACGAAACCCCCTGAATCCCTGCCCGCCACCGACACTGGCAAGAGCCTCTGGGATCAAGGCTGGTACCGGCACGCACGTCGGCTTGACTCCCCCAATTTTGGGCCCAGGCCGGTCGGCACCGAAGTCGATCTGATTGTCGTGCACTCCATCAGCTTGCCGCCGGGTCGCTTCGAAGGCGATTACGTCCAGGCGCTATTCACCAATCAGCTGAATTGGGAAGAAGACCCCTATTTCCAGGGCATCCGGGGACTCGAAGTTTCTGCCCACTTTTATGTGCGACGTGACGGCGCTCTCTGGCAGTTCGTCAGTTGCTCAGATCGAGCCTGGCATGCTGGCGCTTCCTGCCATCAGGGGCGGAGCAACTGCAATGATTTTTCGGTGGGTATAGAACTTGAGGGGCTTGAGGGGGGGGTGTTCGAGCCGGCTCAGTACGAAACACTGAGCAGCCTCTGTGCGGCCATTGCAGGGCACTACCCTATCAGCGCTATCAGCGGGCATGAGCACATTGCGCCTGGGCGTAAGCAGGACCCTGGGGTTGGGTTTGACTGGGATGAGTTGCGGAATAATTTGGGTTGGTCTGAAGAGCGATTCCCGGCGTCTTGAATGAGCCTGCTCAGCGCCGGTCTTTTGAACAACGTCAGCCGTGCTCCCGATCGCTGCGTAACTTCTTTCCCGTCTCCCTCTGGGATGGCGTTGGGCGAGTCTGGCCAACCGGTGAGGGCAAGCAGCGGTAGTTTTAGGCGCGGTGGCTGGTAATTCCCTTCTGCTCTTCACTTCAGATCGGAGGCCGGGATGTGCGCCCGGCAGCGCAGTCTCTTTCTTTTGCGTCGCCAAAAGAAAGAAACCAAAGAAAAGGCGACCCCACTGTCCGTGTCCCTTCGCTGCGCTACGGGCAACCTGTGGTGCTCGGGCAAGGGGCGGTGCGGCAGAACTCCCTTCGTTCACTTCGCTCTCTTCGGTCAAACAGCTGCCGCAAGCTAGTTCACGAAGCAAGAGCATCTTGCAGTGCTCTTGCCCACCCCTTGCCCTGCGCTCCTCGGCACGGCCAAAGGGGTTGGGAGCCTGATTCGGGCCATCGCTGCGCTCGGCCCTCGAGCAGTCAGTCGCAAGCGAAGGGGGTTTTCCCCTCTCCCGCATGCGGGAGAGGGTTAGGGTGAGGGCCAGCGGCGTTTGAGTGCCAGCCCTTCCTCGTCGTTAGTTGAGGACACGACAAATGGTAGTGAGGGCCAGCGGCGCTCGAATGATGCCAACGCTTGCTGCCTCTCAGCTACCGATCGACTACCCGTGAAAACCGGAGGCCACTTCTCCGCAAATGGACGCATGGCTTCACGCGAGTAATCAGACTTGCTGAGCTCGGCGGTCATGTTCTGCTCGAACCGGTAACCGTTGCGCAGAGCCATGAACTCAATTGTGGATGTCGCCTGCTTGGCAGTGCGGCTGGCCTGCGGGCTTTTGCTGGCGATGCGGCGGGCCATTTCCATGGCTGTGGGCATGAGCTGATCCGCTGGGACGCAAGTCTCCACGATGCCGCGGCGGTAGAACTCGGCGCCGGAGATGCGGTCTCCGGTGATCATCATGCGGCGAGTCAGGGACAGGCCGCAGATGCGCTGGGTGTGGCGGCCACCGCCCCTGGCCCTCCGCTCCTTGGCGCGGCTAAAGGGGCGGGAACCCCATTCGGGCCATCGCTGCGTTCGGCCTCATCTTGGGCCCTAGAGGTCGGCGCGCCTCCATAACTTTGACGCTCCTAATAAGACTTCGGCATCCCCAGCGCCTGCTCAGCCACATAGCAAAGCGCCAGTTCCTGAGTCACCGGCGCCAAAAGACTCAAAACACTCTCCCGGAATCCGCGTTCGACGTGGTACTCCTTGGCAAATCCAAACCCTCCGTGGGTACGCACTGCACGCAAAGAGGATTCGAAGTGGCATTCGGCTGCCAGGTATTTGGCTGAAGTGGCCTCCAGTCCGCAGGGCTTGCCTGCGTCGTAGAGGGCTGCGGCTTTCCACATCAGCAGTTCCGCAGATTGCAGCCGCATCCAGCATTCGGCAAGTGGGTGCTGAATAGCCTGGTTTTGCCCGATGGGCCGTCCGAACACCACACGCTCCTTGGCGTAAGCCGCAGCACTCATCAACGCCGCTTCCGCTGCGCCGAGCACGGATGCCGCCACCAAAATACGTTCGGGATTCAAGCCGTGAAGCAGATACTTGAAGCCCTTGCCTTCTTCGCCGATTCGATCCGCAAGCGGAACGTGCAAGCCATCGATGAACAGCTCGTTCGAATCAACAGCTTTGCGCGCCATCTTCTCGATCTCTCTGATGCGCACGCTGGACCTGTCCAGATCCGTATAGAAAAGGGTTACGCCGTCCATCGGGCGTGCACACTCTTCAATAGGCGTTGTCCTGGCCACCAGCAAGATCTTGTTCGCTTGCTGAGCGGTGGAAGTCCATACCTTCTGCCCCGTCACCACATAACCATCTGCAGTGCGGCGCGCAAAGGTCTTCACTCTGGTCGTGTCGGAGCCCACATTGGGCTCAGTCACGCCAAAACAGGCGCGGTCCTTGCCAGCGATCAAGGGGCGCAGCATCCGTGCTTTTTGCTCTTCCGTGCCAAAAACCACCACGGGCTGAGGTCCAAACATATTGAGGTGGATGGAGGACACGGCAGCAGAACCCAACTTGCCTATGGTGCGCATGACCATGGCCGCCGCGCTGATGCCCAAACCACTTCCGCCCTGCTCTTTTGGCATGGTGACCCCGAACCAACCGCCTTTGGCAATGGCGTCGCAGAACTCAGTGGGCCACACCCCATCACGGTCTCGTTCAAGCCAGTAGTCGGGTCCGAAGTCATCGCAAATCGCCTGAACGGCGTCGCGAATGGCAAGTTGGTCGTCAGAAAGGTCAAAGTTCATCATGAAAGAAATTCCGGGAGTGACAAAAAATCAGGCGCGTGAGTCAAGCAGATGTCTTGCTTGGCCCAGCCAGCTCTGTGACCTTCATTCGGACCATCTCGTCAATCTCCTCCTGGGTAAAACCAGCTTCTTGCAGAATCTCGCTGCTGTGTTGCCCGACAAGCGGGGGCGGCTGCAATGCAGGAAGCGTGGATGAGGACCATTCACTGGGCACCGCCATGGTTCGGAGCGTTCCCTCGGTGGCATGCTCGTATTCCTGAAAGAACCCGATGTCCTTCAGATGCGGGTCTTCCAGCAAAGTCTCGAAGGTGTGAGCGCTGAATACGGTGATACCCAGCGGTTCCAGCAAAGTCTTCCAATGCTGAGATGTTTCCTGGGCGAGTTTCTCCGCGAGTAGCTTGTAGAGCTCCTCGGAATGCATGGTCCTTGTTTCTCCATCCACAAACCGGGGGTCGCGCTGGAATAGATCGGCCTCGCCGACGGCACCAAGAAAATTTGCCCACTGATCATCTGTATAGACCAGGCAACAGACCAGACCATCCAGCGTTTGAAATGGCCGACGTTGTGGGTTGAGCAAGCGCGGATATCCAAAAGATCCCCGTGGCGGTATGAAGGTATGGCCGTAAAGATGGTCTCCGAGCATCACAGTAGCCATCGTCTCGAACATGGGCACATCGACAGCCTGGCCCACGCCAGTGCGCTCACGTGCCAACAAGGCGGCGCAAATCACTCCAAATGCGTACATGCCCGTGGCGCGATCAGCCAGGTTGAGTGGCGCGTACCGCGGCGTTTCACTGCCAGCCATCATGGAAGCGGCGGGAATGGCCACACCCGCTTGAATAAGGTCATCGAACGCCCGGTTCTTCGCGTACCGACCCCGCTGGCTGAAACCGAAGGTCCCCACGTACACCAGCCTGGGATTGACCTGTCGCAAGGTTTCGTAGGACAGGCCCAGCCGCGCCATGGCTTGAGGCCGAACGTTGTAGACCAGCGCGTCTGCATTGGCAGCCAAGCGCAGCACTGCCTCCCGGCCCAGGGGAGTCTTCAAATCCAGCACGAGGCTTCGCTTGTTGCGGTTCAGGTTGAGGAAAAGCGGCCCCGCCTGCTTGCGCCCTCCCGGGCCAGTCGCTCGCAGCATGTCGCCGCCCGGAGGCTCCACCTTGATCACTTCTGCGCCAAGCTCGGCCAACATCTGCGTTGCGGAAGGGCCCATGACCACTTCAGTGATGTCGATCACGCGGATGCCGTGAAGCGGGGCCAGCCCGGCGGATTGGGTTGCGGTCATGGTGGTCTCTAGCAATTGAAAATGACGTGAAAAAGCATGGGGTCGCCAGAAAGCGCGCGCCCCGTCCTGCGATGAAGTTGTTCTGGCCACGCAGTGGCCATGGTTTGGCGGTGCCCAGCAGGCACGCGCAGCCGCAATGAGAACTGGCCCCGGTGGGATTGAACGAACGCCGGCACAGGTCCAACCGGCAGGCGTTGAGCTACGAGCACCCGCCCATCAGTGATCGCCCCTGGCCCATCTACTCAGGTTGAATACCGGCTGCAGCCGCCCGCTCAACCCATTGAGCGGCGTCCTTCTGCAAATACTTGGAAAAGGCATCACCGACCAATACTTCGGGCACACAACAAGCCTCAAACCTTTGCAGCAGAGCCGGGCTTCGCATGGCCTGCGAGACATCTTCCGTCATTTTTTTGAGAGCCGGTGCAGGCGTGCCAGCGGGGGCAAACACGCCTATCCATGCTGAAACGTCGAAGTCCTTGACACCGGCCTCAGACGCGGTGGGCACCGAAGGCAACTGAGCAAGGCGCTTGGGCGCAGTGACCAGAAGCGGCTTGAGTCGATCGCCCTTGAGGTGAGGCACCGCAGCCGCCAGGTCCAGGAACATGAACGAAATCTGCCCTCCCATGAGGTCCGTCACTGCTTGCGGACTGCTCTTGTAGGCCACGCCAACAGCGTTCAAGTCATACCTCTTCAAGAACCCCGCTCCCGCCATCTGGCTCACTGCAGCCCCCCAGCCATAAGACGCAGTGCCAGGGTTGCGCTTGATCCAATCCATCAACTCCTTGACGTTGGAGACCGGCATGTCCTTGCGGACCATCAGCAGGTACGGCGAAGTGGCGACCATCGCGACCGGCGCAAAGTCCTTGATGGGGTCGTAAGGCAACTTCTTGAACAAGACCGGATTGATGGTGTGCGTTGTATTGGTGGTCACCATGAAGGTTCGACCATCTGGTGCCGACTGCGCCACGGCCTGCGCCGCGATCGCCCCGCTGGCCCCCGGGCGATTGTCAAAAACAAAAACCTGTTTGGTGGATTTGGAAATTTCGTCGAATAAAGGTCGCGCAATATTGTCAGTACCGCTTCCCGCCGCAAAAGGGAGGATGACCTTGATGGGGGCGTCATCAGCGGCTGCCGTGAAACCGGTCATGGCGACGCCCAGCGTCAAAACCACACGTGAAAGCAAATTCATGTCGTCTCCTTGGATTTTCAAATGAGTGGGGCATCGCTGTCAGCAACTCTGCTCCAGGCCTGGCCCCTATGTCTTGCAGGTCGGTGCCTGATCGACCACTCACGCCGCGCCCTCTTTCGTTGCGCCTAGCGGATTCTTCGCTTTTAAGAGGTATATGTAAAATTAATATTAGTGATCTTTTGATTAGAGATGCTGATGAACCTATCCGAGCGAGACCTTCGAGCCTTCACCACCTTGGCCGACGTTCTTCAGTTCACCATTGCGGCGGAGAGGTGCCACATGACTCAGTCTGCCCTGAGTCAGCTGATTGCCCGCATGGAAGAGCAGCTTGGCGTTCGGCTGTTTGCACGCGGCCGCCGAGGCGTCAGCTTGACTGCTGAAGGCGAGCGTTTGTTGGGCAGTGCCAGGCGCATCGTGAAGGAGCTGGACCTCGTTCAGACCGACTTGCGCGCCGTCTCCACGTTGGAGGCAGGCCATGTGACGATCGCCACTGTGCCCTCACTCGCGGAGTATTGGCTTCCCGGCGCCCTTCGGCCTTTCCGAAAAAAGCACGAACAGGTTCGAGTCAGCCTTTTCGATGTGTCTTCGGAGCGGTGCGGTGAAATGACGCGCCAGGGTCTGGTCGATTTCTCCATCAGCTCGCAACCAGGCTCACCTCAGGAGGTCGACTTCCAACCCCTCTTCGAAGAATCCATGTACATCGCCAGCCCGCTGGGAAGCGCGGCGCCGGGTAACAAGGAATTGCGCCTTTCCGATCTGCGGGGCATGTCTTTCATTCATCTGCATGGCACGCACAAGATGCTGGTTCGAACGCGTGACGGCTATGCCCCTGCACGCCAGATACTGGAAGAAGCTGGCGCGACGGATTCTGGTCTGGAGGTCGAGCAGTTGGCGACCCAGGCCGGGTTGGTGGCGGCCGGATTCGGGTCCTGCATGGTGCCGGCTTGCGCACACGCTCACTTTGCCCGCCGCGAAATCAGCACCAGGCGCATCAGCGCAAGGGACATCGTGAGGCCCATATATATAAGCAAGCCCCGAGATACCAGAATGTCCATCGCTGCCGAAGCGCTCTTGAACGGCTTGATCAGCCACGCCGCCAACTACGAACTGAAGGGCGACATCAAGGCATCGCCGTTCGATTGGGACAGATTCTCAGGATCCGCCAGGATGCGCCGCACGACGGAAAAGACAGGCTGACCGCACCTCGCACACCAGCTCGAGCGAACGTTGTTTTTCGCGCAGCCGCACTCTCTTCCATAACAGCGCGCACCTCTTTTCACGGGGCGAAAAGCCGCTGACTGGGCCCGTTGCAATCCAAGCACTTACACCCCAACAGACGGCTGCACAAGCGGAACAAGCGCCCCAGAACGAGAAAAATGCCGGTTTTGAAGAAATAAAATTACACAACCAGTAGTGCCTCTCACTTGAACAAAGCACTACATATAGTGTATCGTCATGGCCTACGCAGAATAAAGCGCCGCCGCCCGATCTGGCAGGCCGCGCACCTCATTTCACCGAGACAACAACAACTTACTGAGAGGACCTCATGCAATCAGCTACGGCCGCTGCGCCCGCCCAAACCACCCGCCCCAAAACCTCATCAGAGCACGCCACCCCTACCCCGGGCGCTGGCAATGCGCTGGCAAGCTACCAGATCATGCGGCGCAATGGCGCCGTCGTTGCTTTTGAGCCGACCAAGATTGCAGTGGCCCTGATGAAGGCATTCCTGGCTGTTCACGGGACCCAGGGCGCCGCCTCCGCAAGCGTGCGCGAAGTGGTCGACGGCTTGACGCAGACCGTGGTGCGCGCCTTGATGCGTTCGCGTCCTGGTGGCGGCACCTTTCATATTGAAGACGTGCAAGACCAGGTCGAATTGGGCCTGATGCGCAGCGGCAACCACGAGGTTGCGCGCGCCTACGTGCTCTACCGGGAGCGCCGAGCCCAGGAGCGCGCTCATCAGAAAGCGGAAGCCATCGTAGAGACCCCTGCACTGCATGTTCTGGACAAAGGCCAGAAACTGGCGCTGGATATGCCGGCCCTCCAGGAGTTGATTGACCTGGCTTGCGCCAACCTGGGAGCCGACGTGAGCGGCGAGCCCATCCTGGCGGAAACCTTGCGCAACCTCTACGACGGCATTCCCGTCGAAGAAGTTTATAAAGCCGCCATCCTGGCCGCGCGCACAATGATCGAGAAAGAGCCGGACTACACCTACGCCACGGCCCGCTTGCTGCTGCACACGATTGCCAAGGAAGTCCTGGGCGAGACCGTCAGCCTGCCAGAACTTGCTTCCCGCTACGCAGAGTACTTCCCTCAATTCATCAAGAAAGGCGTGGAAGGCGGCCTGCTGGATGAACGGCTTCAGCAGTTTGACCTGGCCCGTCTGGGCGCAGCGCTCAAGCCAGAGCGCGACCTGAAGTTCGACTACCTGGGCTTGCAAACCCTGTATGACCGCTACTTCCTGCACCTGCGCAAATCCCGCATTGAAATGCCCCAGGCTTTCTTTATGCGTGTTGCCATGGGCCTTTCTTTGAACGAAGTCGACCGTGAAGCACGTGCGATCGAGTTCTACGAGCTGTTCTCTTCCTTCGATTTCATGAGCAGCACTCCCACGCTGTTCAACAGCGGTACGCTGCGTTCACAACTTTCGTCCTGCTACCTCACCACGGTGCCTGACGATCTGGACGGCATCTACGAGTCCATCAAGGAAAACGCCCTGCTCTCCAAGTTTGCAGGCGGATTGGGCAACGACTGGACGCGCGTACGTGCTCTGGGCAGCCACATCAAAGGCACCAACGGCGAATCACAGGGCGTGGTGCCATTCCTGAAAGTGGTTAACGACACTGCCGTGGCAGTCAACCAGGGCGGCAAACGCAAAGGCGCAGTCTGCACCTACCTGGAAACCTGGCACCTGGACATCGAGGAATTCCTGGAGCTGCGCAAGAACACCGGCGATGACCGCCGCCGCACGCACGACATGAACACAGCCAACTGGATTCCAGACCTGTTCATGCGCCGTGTCATGGAAAAGGGCAACTGGACCCTGTTCTCGCCCTCCGACGTGCCAGACCTGCATGACTTGTTCGGCAGCGATTTTGAGAAAGCTTACGTGGCTTACGAAGATCGCGCCCTGCGTGGCGAGATCAAACCCAGCAAGACCTTGCCCGCGATCGACCTTTGGCGCAAGATGCTCTCCATGCTGTTCGAAACCGGCCATCCATGGATCACATTCAAGGACGCCTGCAACGTTCGCAGCCCTCAGCAACACGCCGGTGTAGTGCACTCGAGCAATCTCTGCACCGAGATCACCCTCAACACCAGCGACACGGAAACGGCCGTCTGCAACCTGGGCTCGATCAACTTGCTGCAGCACTTGAAAGATGGCGGTATTGACCACGCCAAGCTTCAGCGCACGATCAGCACAGCCATGCGCATGCTCGACAACGTGATCGACATCAATTACTACGCCGTCAAGAAAGCACGCGATTCCAACCTGCGCCACCGGCCGGTGGGCCTGGGCATCATGGGCTTTCAGGACGCCCTGTATGAATTGCGCATCGCCTACGGCTCGCCCGAAGCCATCACTTTTGCAGATCGCTCCATGGAAGCCGTCTGCTACGAGGCCTATTGGGCGTCTACCGAATTGGCAGCCGAGCGCGGACGCTACTCCACCTACCGCGGCTCACTCTGGGACAAAGGCATCCTGCCTCTGGACACCCTGGATCTGCTGGCGCAATCGCGCGGCGGCAACTATGTAGAAGTAGACCGCTCCTCCACCCTTGACTGGGATTCGCTGCGTCGCAAGATTGCAAAAGACGGTATGCGCAACTCCAACTGCGTCGCCATTGCACCTACCGCCACCATCTCCAACATCGTCGGCGTCGATGCATCCATCGAGCCTTGCTTTGGCAACCTCTCGGTCAAGAGCAATCTCTCCGGTGAGTTCACCATCATCAATCATTACCTGGTCAGAGACTTGAAGCGCCTGGGCCTGTGGGACGATGTGATGGTGATGGATCTCAAACACTTCGATGGCTCACTCGCGCCCATCGATCGTGTGCCGCAAGACATCAAGGACCTCTACGCCACTGCGTTCGAAGTCGAACCGTCATGGCTGGTGGAAGCCGCATCGCGCCGCCAGAAGTGGATTGACCAGGCGCAAAGTCTGAACATCTACATGGCTGGCGCCTCTGGCAAGAAGCTCGACGAGACCTACAAGCTGGCATGGTTGCGTGGCCTCAAGACCACTTACTACCTGCGCACTTCCAGTGCAACGCACGCAGAAAAATCGACCGTGCAATCGGACCGGCTCAACTCGGTTTCTTCTGGTTCAAGCCAGACTTCTGGAGCACCAGGCAAGCAGGCTTCGGCTCCTGCACTCGCGTCTTCGGAAACGTTGATGGAGTCACCTGCAACTGACGTGAAGTTCTGCGCGATCGATGACCCAGGCTGCGAAGCGTGCCAATGAAATGAAGCCCCCACGCTTCCCCGCTTCGCGTGGTCCGCTGCCCCCCGAGGGGGCCGTCTTTCATCTTGGGACGGCCCGGCGATGAAAGGCCTCCACGCTTGCCCGCGATGCGTGGTCCGCCGCCCCCCGAGGGGGCCGTCTTTCATCTTGGGACGGCCCGGCGATGAAAGGATCAATGGAAGTGGTGATCAGTAAAAGTTCTCGTGGCGATGCCACATAACAACAAATATTTGGCAGCCAACAGCGTGAACACTTTTCAATTCGCGCTGTTGCTCCCATAATTGAAGCATTGGAAATTTCTATGTTGACCTGGGACGAAGAATCAAGGCCTGCTTTGCAACCAGCACTGCAACCTCTCATGCAAACGCCACGCGATACATCAAGCGTCGGCGAGCGCGCTGTCTTCGCTTCTAAATCTGAATCGCTTGCACCATCTACGCCAGATTCAGCAACTGCCCCTGTCAGCGCACGCCGCGTCAACGCAGCAGACAAGCGCATCATCAACGGTCAGACAGACGTCAATCAACTCGTACCGTTCAAGTACAAGTGGGCTTGGGAAAAGTATCTCGCCACGTGCGCCAACCACTGGATGCCGCAAGAGGTCAACATGAACCGCGACATCGCCCTCTGGAAAGATCCCAACGGATTGACAGAAGACGAACGTCGGATCATCAAGCGCAACCTCGGTTTCTTCGTTACCGCTGATTCGCTGGCCGCCAACAACATCGTGCTGGGGACTTATCGCCACATCACGGCGCCTGAATGCCGCCAGTTTCTGCTGCGCCAGGCATTCGAAGAAGCGATCCACACGCACGCCTACCAATACATCGTCGAGTCGCTGGGGCTCGATGAGTCGGAAATTTTCAATGCGTACCACGAGGTAGGTTCGATCCGTGCCAAGGACGAATTCCTGATCCCTTACATCGATGCGATCTCAGATCCGTTGTTTGTGACGGGAACTCCCGAAGCCGATCAGACCTTGCTCAAGAGCATGATTGTCTTCGCATGCCTGATGGAAGGTTTGTTCTTCTACGTCGGGTTCACGCAGATTCTTGCCATGGGCCGGCAAAACAAGATGACCGGCGCCGCCGAGCAGTATCAGTACATCCTTCGTGATGAATCGATGCATTGCAATTTCGGCATTGATCTGATCAACCAGATCAAACTCGAAAATCCCGGCCTGTGGACGCCGGCTTTCAAAGCAGAGATCAAAGGCTTGTTTGAACAAGCTGTTGAACTCGAATACCGCTATGCGGAGGACACCATGCCACGCGGCGTGCTGGGCCTCAACGCCTCCATGTTTAAAGGCTACCTGCGCTATATCGCCAACCGGCGTGCCACGCAGATCGGCCTGGAGCCGCTCTTCCCGAATGAGGAAAACCCATTCCCATGGATGAGCGAGATGATCGATTTGAAGAAAGAGCGTAACTTCTTCGAAACCCGGGTGATCGAGTATCAGTCCGGCGGCGCTCTTTCCTGGGACTGAAAGAAACGACATTAACGTGCGTTTATTTTTTTGCACCACTCCACTCTCGCTCAAAGAAGCGAGTGGGGTGATGCACCCGTGTTCATGGCGCTGGAGTCGCAAGCCCCAGCGCCATGAATCGCTTCGTGCGCTCAACAGGCACGAAGTGTTCCCTGTTGAAAGTTCAACTTGATCAAGGAGAAAAACATGGCAACTGCGAAAAAAGCGGCCGCGAAGAAGGCCCCAGCGAAGAAAGCTGCTGCACCAGCTAAGAAAGCCGCACCGGCTAAGAAAGCTGCTGCTCCAGCGAAGAAAGCCGCACCAGCGAAGAAAGCTGCTGCTCCTGCTAAGAAGGCCGCACCAGCGAAGAAAGCTGCTGCTCCTGCTAAGAAGGCCGCACCAGCGAAGAAAGCTGCTGCTCCTGCTAAGAAGGCTGCACCAGCGAAGAAAGCTGCTGCTCCTGCCAAGAAGGCTGCACCAGCGAAGAAAGCTGCTGCTCCTGCCAAGAAGGCTGCACCAGCGAAGAAAGCTGCTGCTCCTGCTAAGAAGGCCGCACCAGCGAAGAAAGCTGCTCCTGCTAAGAAGGCCGCACCAGCGAAGAAAGCTGCTCCTGCTAAGAAAGCTGCTCCTGCCAAAAAGGCAGCTGCAGTGAAAAAAGCCCCAGCTGCCAAGAAGGCACCGGCCAAAAAAGCAGCCGCGAAGAAAGCGCCTGCTAAAAAGCCTGCCCCTGCGGCACAAACGACGCTGAATCCACAGGCAGCATGGCCATTCCCAATGGCTAGCAAGCCCTGAGGCGTGTGAGCCTTTCGGCCCGCAAGGGTCGATAAATCAAAGCCCGGCATTTGAAAATCTGCCGGGCTTTTTTACGTCAAAATGAACTCAACTCAAGCTTGAGGAAATTCAATCCAGGCCTGAGAGCAACTCAGGCGTCACCACGTAGTTCTGCGGACCTTTCGCAGCAATCTTGAGGGCACCAATGCGATTGCCCAAGGTGGCACACTTGTGCAATGACCACCCTTGCTCCAACCCATGGAGCAGAGCCCCCCTCCAGGCATCTCCACACCCCGTGGGGTCGACCACTGCGCTGGCCTTCACAGCAGGCACCAGAGTTTTTTGGCCCTGTTCCCACAGCTCACAGCCCTCACCACCCAGCGTCACGACAAGCCCGCGTACGCGGCGCGAAAGTTCCGCCAGGTCAACTCCCATGCGATCACACAGCATCTTGCCTTCGTAATCATTGACCGTGACCCAGCTGGCCAGATCAACGAAGTGCGCCAACTCTGCCCCATCGAACATCGGCAAGCCTTGGCCTGGATCGAACACGAAGGGAATGCCCGCCGCGTGAAACTGTTCAGCATGCTGCAGCATGGCGTCGCGACCATCGGGCGAGATAATGCCCAGACGAATATCTTCTCGCGCAGTGATGCGTGTGACATGGGCCTGCATCATGGCGCCGGGGTGAAACGCCGTGATCTGATTGTTGTCCAGGTCCGTCATGATCATGGCCTGCGCGGTGTAGGTGTCGCTCACCTCCTTCACGAAGTCCGTGGAGATGCCGAGTGTGCGCAGGCGCTCCAGATAATCGGCGCCATCGGTTCCCACCGTGCCCATCGGCAGAGGGGTGCCTCCCAATTGGTGCATGGCATAGGCAATATTGCCACCGCAACCACCAAAGTCTCGCCTGAGCGTTGGCACCAGAAACGACACGTTCAGTATGTGCAATTGCTCAGGCAGGATCTGGGTCGCAAAACGGCCCTCGAAGCCCATGATGGTGTCGAAAGCGAGGGAGCCGCAAATGAGGGTAGCCATGAATGGAAAGAAGTCCGTCTATTAAAAAATGGGGTACATCAGGGGTAGAACGCCACCAGGCGATAGCCCACTATGGTCGATGGATCGGGTGAATCCACCGTCAATGCACTTGTGCCACTGAATTCACCATGTGCTGGCAGTGTGCGCGAGCTGGAGAAATCCTGAGCGCGCAATGCCCGCCGCTCGATCACCTGATCTTGGGCATCGGTCAAAGCGATTTGCAACGAAGGCATTGCCACGGGGACGTCGTCCTCATTGCGCAGAGTAAAACCAAGTTGGAATACATTGGCCGCCCCCCTTTGAAAACTCGATCCGTCAATCACGATGGCATTGAGATTCCGGTATGGCTCAATGGTGCACCCGACAGGCACGCAGATCTGTCCCAGCAAGGGTGCAAGCCTGGGCTCGCGCGCTGCCAGCCAGTCGCGTTGATCAATAGTCCAAGAAAGACCCAGCCCCACCGCTGCCAACGCCACGGCCAGCCAGACAAACGCACGAACACCCCGAGAACGCCAGAAGGCTTTGCGTCTGGCGTCACGCACAAACGACGGGACCTCCTGCGCAGCTAGCGCATTTTGCTCATCCTCCTCCGGCGCCGGTTCGGAAGCGGATGGCCAGATTGAATCTGCGTAAGAGGCGTTGGCAACTTCATCAGCCAGTACAGATTCTTGGGCCAGTGATTGTTCCCGGGCGGAGATATTCTCAGAGGACGCCGGAGGCGCTTCTTCCGGCTGCACCAACGATTCAGCCCTGTCAGGACGCAGCAACAAGGCATCGGCTCTGGGCAGAGTTGGTTCCAAGCTTTGATAGCCAGGGCTTTTGCTCCGCAGTCCACTCTCGCCCTCGCCCTCCGGGCGAAAATTCATGGAATAAGATTGAGCCGAGATGAAGTCGTCCGCGAGCGCATCCAGCTCGGCATCGGACGGCTCCAAAAGAGATGACTCCTGTGTTGGAAACTCTGGGCCTGGGGATTTCGGAATGGCGGATTCTGATAGGGCCGGCCCGGAAGTGACAGACTCTGAAACCAGTGGGTCCTGGATCAATGGCTCTTGGCGAATTTCATCAGGAGCCGACGCACTTGACAGCTCTGATTCTGTCTCATGATCAGAATCGTCCACGTGGGCACGCTCATCGACGTGAGCCTGGCTGTCCGTTGATGAGGGATCGAATTCGGAAGACTCATGCACCAGGTCTTCGGACGTTGCCAGGAGAGTCGGTGCCGAGAGCGAGGCCAATGGCGCCAACTCTTTGCTTTGCGCAGCGGGCAGCATACCCGCTGCCGCGTCGAACACGTCGCCACATACCCCGCACCGAACCCAGCCGGCAGAAATGCGCAGCTGATCAGGAACGACCTTGAACATGGTCGCACAAGCGGGGCAACGCGTGATCAGGCTCATGGTGTGGAACGGATTCTAAGCGCCCCGGGGAGCGAGCCCGTCTAAACCATGAATGCGCTGGAAAAACGCATTCAAGATCTCTACGCGCTTGGGTTGGATCGAGACACAGGCCACCCTCAGCGAGAGGACGCACCTGACTTTTTCTTGCCTACCAGCAGCACCCAGCCTTCTTGCGTGTCCGCCACTTGCAGGTCAATGAATGGCTCATAGGTAGCCTGGAGTTCGGCCGTCTGACGCTCGAGCACGCCCGCCAGGACCAGAGAACCGCCGTCGGCGACATGGCTGCAGAGCAATGGTGCGAGCACCTTCAGCGGCGTGGCCAGAATATTGGCCAGCACCACCCCATACTCGCCTTGCGCCTTATCTGGCAGACCTGCCGCCAATGTGACCCCATTGGCCTCTGCGTTGAGAGCGGTAGATGTCACCGCAGCCTCATCTATATCCACTGCGTCGATCTTGTCCGCGCCGTGCAGTGCGGCACCGATGGCCAGGATGCCTGAACCGCAGCCGTAATCGAGAACGCGCTCGCCGGCCATGGAATGACGCGCAACCCAGCGCAAGCACATGCGAGTGGTGGGGTGCGTCCCGGTACCAAAGGCCAGACCCGGATCCAGCCGGATCACGCGCTGCGCCCCTGCTGGAGGCTCATGCCATGTGGGCACGATCCAGAACTCTGGGGTGATCTCCACCGGAGCAAACTGAGATTGCGTCAGTCTCACCCAATCTTCGTCTGGTACGGCGCTCACGGACTCAATCAGGCAGCCTTCAAAAAAATCCTGAGCGACCAGCAACGTGGCGGCTTCCTGCGCAGCGCCTTCGGAACCGAACAGCGCCACCACGCAAGAACGCTCCCAGCTGCTTGCAGGAGGGGGCATGCCAGGCTCGCCAAACAAGGCTTGCTCAGCATCGGTATCCGCGTCGGCGTCCTCTACCGAAATGCTCAATGCATCCAGCGCGTCCAGCGCGTCGCAGATGGCTTCGACCCGCTCCTCGGGGCAGATCAGTCGCAATTCGAACATATCGGTTCTTCAGCGTTTATGGTCACTTAGCCACTTCTCGAGGTAGTGGATATTGGTACCACCTGCAATGAAGTTGGCGTCTACCATCAATTCGCGATGCAGCGGAACGTTGCTGCTGATGCCCTCAATCGCGGTTTCCGCAAGCGCGGTTTGCATCCGCGCAATGGCTTGCTCACGCGTATCACCATGAACGATGATCTTGCCAATCATCGAATCGTAGTTGGGAGGTACAAAGTAGTTGTTGTAGACGTGCGTGTCCACCCGCACGCCGGGGCCACCTGGCATGTGCCATGTGGTCACGCGGCCAGGAGATGGTGTGAATTTGAAAGGGTCTTCAGCATTCACACGGCACTCTATGGCGTGGCCTCTGATCTGAATCTGGCGCTGAGTGAAGGGCAGCTTCTCCCCTGCAGCCACCGTGATCTGAGTGCGGACGATGTCCACCCCAGTCACCCATTCAGTCACCGGGTGCTCCACCTGAACACGCGTGTTCATCTCGATGAAATAGAACTCGCCGTTCTCGTACAGGAACTCGAACGTGCCCGCGCCACGGTAGCCAATCTTCTTGCAGGCGGCCACGCAGCGCTCACCAATACGCTCGATAAGTCGGCGGGGAATGCCCGGTGCCGGAGCCTCTTCGATGACCTTCTGATGGCGGCGTTGCATGGAGCAATCCCGCTCGCCCAGGTAAACCGCATTGCGATGCTTGTCTGCAATGACCTGGATCTCGATGTGGCGAGGATTCTGGAGATACTTCTCCATATAAACCGCCGGATTTCCAAATGCCGCTCCGGCTTCTGCCTTGGTCATTTGGACGGCGGCCAGGAGAGCAGCCTCAGTGTGCACGACCCGCATGCCACGCCCGCCACCGCCGCCTGCGGCCTTGATGATGACCGGGTAGCCTACGGACTTGGCGATGCGCTTGAGTGTGGGCGCGTCTTCGGGCAGCTCACCCTCAGAGCCAGGTACGCATGGCACCCCTGCCTTGATCATGGCTTGCTTGGCCGACACCTTGTCGCCCATGACGCGGATGGACTCTGGTGTAGGGCCTATGAATTGAAACCCGCTTTGCTCCACACGCTCAGCGAAGTCGGCGTTCTCACTCAAAAAGCCGTAGCCGGGGTGGATGGCTTCAGAGTCGGTGACTTCAGCGGCCGAAATGATGGCCGGCATGTTCAGGTAGCTCTGGCTTGAAGGCGCCGGTCCGATACACACCGCCTCATCAGCCAGACGAACATATTTTGCGTCGCGGTCGGCCTCGGAATAGACCATGACCGCCTTGATGCCCAGTTCGCGGCAGGCGCGCTGCACCCGCAGAGCTATTTCGCCGCGATTGGCGACCAGTATCTTCTTGAACATCCGAGCTCCCGGATTACTCGATCACGAACAGCGGCTGTCCGTACTCAACCGCTTGTCCATTCTCACCCAGGATCTTCTTGATCGTGCCGGACTTGTCGGCTTCGATCTCATTGAGGATCTTCATGGCCTCGACGATGCAGACCGTGTCGCCCTCCTTGACCTGGGAGCCGACTTCAACAAAAGGCTTGGCGCCTGGGCTGGCAGAGCGATAAAAAGTACCCACCATAGGCGACTTGACGACAAAACCAGCCTCAGGCGCGTCGCTCGAAGCTTCCGCCTCTTTCAAAGGAGCAGCAGCCGGGGCGGCCGATGTGGGCACAGCCTCCGGTGCTTGTACTGGGGCGGGGCCGTACACCACAGCCTGAGCCTGAGAAGGCATTCCCTTGACGATACGAACCTTACCTTCGGCCTCGGTGATCTCCAGTTCGGACACGTTGGATTCCGACACGAGGTCGATCAGAGTCTTGAGTTTGCGCAAATCCATGAAATGTAGGCTTCCAGATGAAACACCGCGAATTTACATCAAAAAGCTTGCAATTACGTCGAATTCACAATATTTTCGCCGACACACCTCTTTGGTGCATCGGCAAAACGCTTTTAAAAAACGTGTTCAGCTGCTAACTTCGGCTTGAATTAGACCTTCTTTAGCCAAGCCTTTAAGTCTGGCTCATGGACCTGCCCTATCTTTCGCTGAACGACACGGCCCTCTGCACCAAATACGACGGTGAAGGGCAGCCCCCCAGCTTCATTACCGAGAGATCTGGCCAGGTCCGTGCCTTCCATGCCGGCCATGCCCACCGGAAAATCAAGTGGCCGTTGCGTGAGAAACCGCTTCACCGGCTCCACCTTGTCCACTGCAAGCCCAACCATCTGCCAGCCGTTGGCCTTGTTTTCGTTATAGAAGCGGTTCAATAGCGGCAATTCCTCCACACAAGGTGGACACCACGTCGCCCAGAAGTTGACCAGAAGAGGCTTGCCTTTGAATTGTGCCAGCAACAGGGGCGCGGCACCCTCCAGATGGGAGGGAAAGCTCAATTCCCAGAAATTATCAGGCGTTTGTTCATGCGGTTGGAAACGTTGCCAAGCCAAGCCTGCCCCGGCCACAGCCGCACCTACGCCCACGGCTCCAGCCAGCAACCAGCGCCTGCGATCGTTGGCAGGCGCCGCTTCATTGGGAGTCGGATCACTCATGCATCAGTCTCCTGGAGGAGTTTGTTCACAGCGCCTATATTGCCGCGCGGTGCACGGGAAGCAGAGCCGCGAGGCAGCAAGGCCCCGCGAAGATCATCGTGGTCATAAATCATGAGGTGGATTCCGATCGTTTCGCCCAGTTCAGGGCAAAGACTTGAAAAGCTCAGCGCTTCCACGGACTGGCCATTGAAGCCACGCACGGTGCGCGGCTCGTAAGCAATACCATGGTCAATGAGGGAAATTTCAGCCGACTTGGGATCATCGCAGAATAACTGCAGATGAATGTCAGACAGCCGAGTGGCCGTTCCGTTCCATACCGCGCCCGCCAGATAGGGGCGAAATTCGGCGAGACGGTCCATCCAGACCAAGGCGAGCCGGCGCAATGCGGCCAGTTCCGCTGGCTGGGTCTCACCGCAAAACAACTCCAGGTACGCGCGAACCTCGGCTTCCAGCGTGTCGTTATCGGGCAGGGGCGCACGAGCTGGCGCCCCCAGCAATTTCACCGCCCGGCGTTTGGCTGCGCCATAGTCCAGTCCATCTTCGACCACCAGGCGAGCCGCCGCTGCGGCAATCTCTTGTGTCAGGGATTCCATTCGCCCATTTTGCCTGCGCAAAGGTTCCCCGGCGGACGCAGGGCCATCCAGGGGAGCGTTAACACGCCCTAGACAAGTTGAATGCTCCGTGCCGCCCACTATGGGAAGGTGCCCTCACGCCGGAGACTCGACGAACCTCAAAGACGCGCCGCAATGCGTGAACCACCGCAGCCGACCCCATAGTGAATACTTAAGAATTTATTTTTATTCAAGATGGATGTTCGTCCCACTGATCTTGGAACCGTTCTCTACCCACTGGTTACTTACAGTACTGATAGGTGACAGATGGTCTGCGCCTTTAATAACTTCATCATGGTCTTCAAATGAGCGGCGCAATTTCTCAACACTCCTTTTCCATAGCGAACCTAAGCCGTCAGGAACTCGCAAGCGTGCGCGCGGCGGCCGACAACGGAAATAGCAAAATGGGGCTGTTTGAGCGTATTTGCGATTGCATTTCTGACTGGGTTTTCAATACTGATCGCGCGGAATGCAAGCAGTGCTTACTCACCTTTAGCCATCAGGACTCTACGCACGTGGAGCGACTGGAAGCATTCAGACGCCTGGAATCGCTGGCCGGTTCGGGATACAAAGACAGGTTCAGCGTTGATTTCAGCAATGCAGAATTTATAAAACTGTCCATCGATGTTGGGCTACCAGAGTGCGAGCACTTTTGCTCGGGAACCAGCAAAAATTGTTTCGTAGGAGAACATCTGTCGAAGTGGGGTCCTTCACTTGACTGGAAAACATTGGCGTCACAACTCGATAGTCTGGACGCCCCAGAAACCACCATCGAAGAAAAGTATGCATTCTTCGACAACCTCCGCTCAGCAGTTGACGACGATTATCTAGAAGCCTTCAAAGAAGAATTTGTTTTTGAAGGTAAAAAATACGTATTTTCAATAGATATAGAGCTTGAACCTCTGAATGATTTCATCTATTACGAAGACACCTACAAACGGATAGACATCAAATCCTGCGAGAACTTTGAAAATGGCATATTAAGCATTGCGGAGAGCCCTCTTCTGCCTGGTTCGCAAAAACAATTCGAGAAGGATATAAACCGAGACCTCTTTACGATCAACGGCGTAGAGTTCAAGCCAAGTAAAAGCGAGCTAGAGGATCCCAGCAAGTCAGTAGCACGCATTTCTAAGGAATTAGCCGCAGAGGGGCTCACTGAAACTGAAATTGCGATGGTCAAGAAATTTTGCCATCAAACCACCAGCCGCGAATTTAAGCGGCTAGCCCTTGACGGATATGACATTCAATTTCCGCAGAGCGGTCGTCCCACGGAATACATCATCACCAAAGTGAACGGCGTTTTTTCTATAGAACTGACCGCAAGCCATGCCCCATTGATGACCAAGACCTTGGACGAGGCTTCCGACATGGTCGGCGCTTATCGTGAGTTCGCTCCACTAAACTCCATAGCAGAAAAAGAAAAGAAAGCCAACACAGAGGACCCATCCTATAAAGGGTGGAAAAACATTGAATCAGATCGAAAAATCACCTGGTCGGAAGACACTCAATATAAAATCAGGCTGGAGTTCTTAAACCCAGAATCAAGGCCAAAAATCGAGATAGAAGCGAACTTCCTACAGTTTGCACATCCTCGATAGCTTTCTCGAGTTCGCCAAGCCAGTGAGTCAGGTGCTGATCACGCTGAAAGACTGACGACCGCAACCAATCAACTGAAAGAGGTGGTTACGGACAGCGCGCCCCTGACACCGATGCGAATGACGTCCTCCGCGTAAGCCGCGATCATCTACCCTGGCCTCGTAGAATCGCCGCATGCATATTCATATCCTGGGCATTTGCGGCACTTTCATGGGCGGCGTCGCCGCACTGGCGCGAGAGGCCGGGCACACCGTGACGGGTTGCGACGCTGGCGTCTACCCACCCATGAGCGATCAGCTCCGCGCACTGGGTATCGAGCTGATCGAGGGCTTTGGTGCAGACCAGCTCGCGCTCAAGCCAGACGTGTTCGTGATCGGTAACGTCGTCAGCCGCGCACGTCTGCCCGATGGAACGCCCAAGTTTCCGTTAATGGAAGCGATCCTGGACGCCGGCGCCCCCTACATCAGCGGCCCGCAGTGGCTGCTGGAGAATGTACTTCAAGGCCGCCACGTGCTCGCCGTGGCCGGCACGCACGGCAAAACCACCACCACATCCATGCTGGCCTGGATTCTGGAAAGTGCGGGCCTGCAGCCGGGATTCCTGGTGGGCGGGGTGCCGCTCAACTTTGGCATTTCCGCCCGGCTTGGCGGCCCGGCTCCCAAAGGCTCGGAGCGACCGCTCTTTGTGATTGAAGCAGACGAATATGACACCGCTTTCTTCGACAAGCGCAGCAAGTTCGTCCACTATCGCCCACGGACCGCAGTACTCAACAATCTCGAATTCGACCACGCCGATATCTTCGATGACCTTCCTGCCATCGAGCGGCAATTCCACCATTTGATTCGCACGGTGCCTCCTGGCGGGCGCGTCGTGTTCAATGGCCTGGAGGAAAGCCTTACGCGGGTGTTGTCACAAGGCTGCTGGAGTGAGCAGCGCAGCTTCGGCAGCGCCGTGAGCGATTTCATGGCCGAGGGCGAGCCCTCCAACTTCGAAGTCCTGCAGCACGGCCAATCCGTAGGCCGCGTCGAATGGGCCCTGTCGGGCACGCACAACCAACTCAATGCCCTGGCAGCCATAGCGGCGGCGGAGCATGTGGGTGTCAATCCCCGGGATGCTGCACAAGCGTTGGGCCGTTTCCAGAACGTGCGCAGGCGCATGGAAGTGCGTGGGAGCGTGCAACGCGAAGGCGGTGTCATTACGGTCTATGACGACTTCGCCCATCACCCTACCGCCATCCGCACGACCGTGGACGGCCTGCGCCGCCAACTCGATGCCAGCGGCAGAGCAAGCGATCGCATTCTGGCCATTTTCGAGCCCCGAAGCAACACCATGAAGCTGGGCACCATGAAGAACCAACTACCGTGGTCGCTGGAAAAGGCCGACTTGGCGTTTTGCCATACGGGAGGTCTCGATTGGGATGCCCGCAGCGCCCTATCCCCCATGGGCAATAGAGCGCAAGTCTCGAACTCCATCGAAGATATCGTGCACCAGGTCACTCAGTTGGCACAACCCGGCGATCACCTGCTTTGCATGAGCAATGGGGGTTTCAGCGGTGTGCACGCACGGCTCCTGGACGCTTTAGGCCAACCGCAGGCTCCACGCTGACTCACGCCCTTTGGCCATTGAAGGGCGGCAGGTGACTCAGCGCCCGAGGCCACTGGCACGTCCGGTGTGCCATGGGCAGCCTCCCCTTGAATCACTCCGATTCACGACAGGAAACCCTCAAGCGCCGGCGCGCAGAAAGCGATTTCGAAGCGTCCCCAGGCCTGAAATCTCGACCTCTACGACGTCACCGTGCCGAATGTTGGGAGACGAGCCATCGGTGCCCATCCAGATCACATCGCCGGGGTACAACGTGAGGTACTGCGACATGCGGCTGATGAAGTGAGCAACCCCAAAAATCATAGCCGCGGTATCGAACGAGTATGAAACCTGGCCGTTCAGACGAATCTCTGTACGCGCATTGCTGATGTCAAATTCGGTTTCAATCCAGGGCCCCATGGGCTTGAAGGTATCCGTGTTCTTGCTTCGCCAGAAGGTTCTGTCTAATTTCTGCCAATCCCGCTCGCTGACATCATTTCCGATGGTGTAGCCGAATACGCAAGCCAGGGCTTGCTCTTCGGTGACGTTCTTGGCTTTGCGCCCCAACACAACGACCAGTTCACCCTCATAGTGAATCCGCTCTCCTGCATCTGCCGGAATGATGACATCTTCATCGTGGGCCAGGAGGGCATTGTTCGCACGGTAGCCGATGTCGGCTTTCACTGGCAGTACAGGCTCGATTCCATGACGCTCGGCGACTTCCTTCACGTGCTGCGCATAGTTCATGCCCGCGGCATAAAAAGTTCGAGGAATCACCGGCACCTCAAGCTTCACATCCTTCAATTGCAGCTGGTTCGCCGTGACGTCGTATCCGTGGAAGGGATCTCCCACGACCGGCTGAACGGTAGAGCCCGTCAAGATGCCATAAGAAGTGGTTTCGCCACTGGAATATCTAATCCATTTCACAAGAAGATCCTCTTTTGCTTGAAAACAAACCGATGCCCAACAGACGTTTCAGGTGGCCAGATTCATCGCGACAACGGACGACAGTTCCATGATGGACCAGCCCGTATCTGAGTGGCGCATGTCTGCTTTGATCGCCGAAATTTTGCTTGCATGGGTAGGTTTTGCAGGCAGTCCAGGCTCGCTGGGTACTTGAAGGTACACGGTCTGGTATGCGAACGCGGTGCATGTGCTGTTCGAGCGCGCATCCCAGAACGCATTGGTGATGATGTGCCGGACTTTCTTGGATTCAGGCCGGCTCTGAAGCGCTTGAAGAATTTGTTCGTGCCCTCTCAAGATCTTTCCCTGGCGATGCCATATCGAATCGATGTCCATCAGCTCAAGCATCTCAGTGTATTTGCGTTCATCCAGGCAGAAGTAAAAGCGGCTGAGACGCTGCGAGGGGGAGTCATTGAGCGCGTGATCGTTCATGAAACAACTTTCAAGAGTGTGAGACAGCACGATCTACGCCAGACAGTGCTTGTCCAGATCGGAAATGAGAGGTCTGCCGATCAGTCCCATGACGCGAACCAGCTCTTCATGCAGAAGCGAAAGTACGTGGCCTGCACCGCGCTCACCCGAGACGGCAAGGCCATACAAAGTCGATCTTCCAACCAGCACCGCATCGGCGCCCAATGCCAGCGCCTTCACGATATCGCTGCCTCGCTGGATGCCGCCGTCTAGCAGCAGAGGCACCCGCTTGTGAACCGTTTGTGCGATACCTGCAAGTGCATCCAAAGGCGCAATGGAGCTATCCAACATTCGCCCTCCATGGTTGGAGATCACGATGCCGTCTGCGCCACATTCGATGGCGCGAGCCGCATCGCCTTGATCCAGAATGCCTTTCACGATCAAGGTCCGTGGCCAGACCCTGCGCAGCTCACGCAAATCCTCCCAGGTGAGCGAATCTGTCTTCTTCATGGCCTTACCCATCGGGCGAGCCACCACGCTCCTGCGCATTTCTGGCGGATAGTTTTCGTACTGGGGCAAGCCCGTGGTGAGGGCATACCGTGCCAGAACCTTCAGCATCCAGCGCGGACTGCTCATCACATCCACGATATTTCGCGCCGAAAAGCGAAAGGGAATGGTGAATCCGTTGCGTACGTTGTATTCGCGGTTGGAACCCACGGCGGTGTCCACCGTCACAACAAGTGCCTCGTAGCCAGCGGCTTCAGCGCGCGACACCAACCCATAGGAAGCACTGCGATCTGGCCACATGTAAAGCTGGAACCAGAGTGAACCACCAGCCTCCCTGGCCACTCTCTCCATGGAGGTCAGGGAGCCTGTGGCGACTGTAAAAGGAATTCCTGCGGCCGCAGCAGCTTTAGCCAAGGCGATTTCACCGTCGTGCCACATCAAACCCGCCGCGCCCGTGGGCGCGATGGCCAAGGGCATTTTCAAGGACTTGCCGAAAAGCGAGGTCGCCGCACTTCTTTGCGACACATCCACCAAAGTGCGCGGAACCAACTTGATGGCCTCGAAGGCGCGCCTATTGTTGCCCAAGGCGACTTCATCTTCTGTTCCACGATCGACAAACTCGAACAGTCCATGAGGCAGAAGCTTGCGAGCCTGCTCCCTGTAGTCTGCAGTATTCAGCAGGTCTGCCATAGTTAGTCGACAGTCACCGTCTGCAGCAGCTTCGCGTAAGAAGCGCGCTCCTGCTGCAGATGGTTTCTCAGCTCTGCGGGCGTACTGACTGTGAGCTCCATGCCTTGATCACGAAGCCGCTTAGTCATGTTTTCGTCCTTGCCGATCCGAGCCAGTTCTTTTTGCAGTCGCGCCAACGCGGGCGCAGAGGTTTTGGCTGGCGCAAATAGCGCTTGCCAGGGCTGCACGTTGTAGCCCGGCACGCCACCTTCTGCCACTGTAGGTACATTGGGGGTAGCAAATGAACGATTCTTACCGGTCGTGGCGATGAGCAGGACTTTCTGATCCTTGGTCAGCTCGGACATGCCCACCATGGAGGTGAACATCAGATCCACCCGACCACCGACCATGTCCTGAAGCGCAGGGCCTGCACCTTTGTAAGGGACGTGAACCATTTTGATTCCAGCAGCCTGCTGAAAGGCTTCACCCGCCAAGTGCTGAGCGGAGCCGTTCCCTGATGAAGCAAAGTTCAGTTTGCCGGGATTTGCCTTGCCGTATGCAATCAACTCCGCAATGGTGTTTACATTCAGTCCAGGGCGAACGAAAACTCCCAAGGCCTGGGTCGTTACGAGTCCAACGGGTTCGAAATCTTTGACGGGATCCCACTGAGATGGTTTTTGAATCAAGGAACTGATCACAAAGGCATTGGTTCCAAAAAGCAGGGTGTAGCCGTCCGGCATTGCCCGCTTGACTCCCAACGTGCCCACGGCCGTGCCCCCACCCGCTTTGTTGTCGACAATGACGCTCTGCCCCAACGACGAGGTCATCTCCTGTGCAAGTGCGCGGGCAACGATATCTGTCGCGCCACCTGGCGCATAGGCCACCACCATGGTCACAGGACGTGCCGGATAAACGGGATCGGCAGCGCGCGCAAGCAGTGGCACGCTGGCAAGCAAAGCCAAGCCGGCGGCAGCAAGGCGTCTTGAAGATGGGGAAACTCGCATGTTTGGCTCCTGATTTTTAATGACTGGATCGCTCGACTCAAGTCAGTGCTTGGACCGGAATCCCGGTACCAGCGCTGCTGTAAAACTCGGTTGCCATGACCTGGCAGCGTTTGATGTGTCGGGGCTCTTGCAGGCCATAGTCCGCAACAGCGTTGTGCGTGGTGCCAATGTTGTCCCACATCAGCACAGATCTCGGGCTCCAATGAAATTCGAACAGGAACTCATCTCTTTCTTGAAACTCGAAGAGCCAATCCATCAACTCTTCTGCTTCCTTTTGGGGTAGCCCTTCAATCCCGGTGAGATAGCCAGGGTTCGCATACAGCACTTCGCGGCCGGTAATGGGATGTGGAAAGATCAAGGGCTGGCTCACGGGAGGGCGAGCTCTTCGTTCGGCTTCACTTAGAGCTGGCCTTGAGCTGCCTTTCTCTCGCCGCATCATGTCCCAGAATTTTTCAAAATCATGGATGCCGCGCCGGCCATTCAAGCGCGCTTTTATCTCGGGTGGCAACGCTTCACAGACCGCATGCATGTTCCGAAATTGTGTAGCGCCCAGTGGACGACCATCGCGGAACGGAATGGTCAATGCATAGAGCACATTCGAGAAAGCGATCATCGGCATGTACGACATGTCGGTATGCCAGGATTGCCCTGCGTCAGACAGCCCTAAAGGTTGCCCATCTCGGACAATGTTGGAGAGGTTCATGATTTCAGGGAAACCTGGCTCCTGGGCACGGCCACCGGGTGAGATGAACAATTCTCCAAATTGAGCGCTGAAATCACGCAACGCCTGAGGAGAGAGGGTCTGCTCCGGAAACTCCAGTACGCCATAGTGCCCCAGCGCACTCATGACTTCACTTCGATCCTGCTCGCTCAGAGGGACGCTGATGTCCAGGTCTTCAACCCTCGCGCCCAAAATTTTGCCTGTTGGCTTGAGTTTCATGTTTCCCCTCCAGAAAGAGATCGTCACCTAATCGTCACTTAAAAGTGGCATGGAGGAGTGTCCTTAGTTCTCCAAGGACCCACAATACGCAGCGGGCAAATTTGTTATTTCCAATGGAGAAAGAATAGATGGATGAGTTGATGTCTCTGAAGGTCTTCTTGGAAGTCGCTCGTCGCAGAAGCTTCGCGCGTACGGCTGATCACTTTGGCCTTTCCCCAGCGTCGGTGACCAAACACGTGGCGTTCCTGGAACGAACGCTGACCGCTCGGCTCTTGAATCGCACAACCAAGCAAATGAGCCTTACGCTAGCTGGTGAGCAAGTGGTTGAGCTTGGGGAATCCGTGGTCGGCCAACTCGAAACCATGCGCAGCCGTGTGGCAGAGTTGTCTCAGGACATTACTGGCGAAATCCGGATCGGAGTCGCCCCTTCATTCGGCTCCAATCGACTCACTCACGTGTTGGCAGAATTCTGCCGCCTCCACCCTGACATCAGAATCACGTTGATCCTTCTGACCCATCGAAAAGAGGAGACATTCATCAATGAGGGCCTGGACGTAGGCATCATCATTGGAACCTCACTCAAAGATGCCAGTCACAAGGCCATCAAGCTGGCGGATGTGCCCCAGGTACTCGTGGCTTCACCGGAATTTGCGGCCAGGCACGCAGACCTGAAAACTCCTGCTGATCTGGCGCAGGTCAATTGCCTGGTGAACACCACAAAAGCACCCACCGGCCTATGGCATTTTCTCGGCCCCTCAGGACCGATAACCCAGCGGGTGCAGGGCAATATGCAGTCCAATTTTGGCTATGTATTGGCTGAATCTGCAGCCGCCGGGATGGGCATCTCCATGCATCCGCTTTATATGATCAGCGACGAACTGGAATCCGGCGCGCTGGTCACCGTACTACCGGACTATGCACCGGAGCCGCTGCAGATATTCGCCATCTACTCAAGTCGAGCGTCCATACCGCTGAGAGTGCGAACACTGCTCGACTTTCTCAGGTCCTGGGCGAGAGATCGGCCTGAATGGCCGATCAAAGAGCGTTAGCCATCAAGCCAATCAGGCCGCTTGAGCGCCTTTGGGCAACTCGAAAAGACCGCCCGGCAAAGATGCGATGTGTTCGAGCACATCCTCGTGGGAGACCACATCCGCATACTTCGCATGCATATCCGCCAGATTGATGGCGTGGTTGGCTTGCACGCGATCAAAGCAGCCGTCGGCGATCACCGCCACACGGAAATTCCGGCTGAAGGCGTCAATCACGGTGGCACGAACACAGCCAGACGTCGTCGTGCCCACGACATAGACGGAGTCGCACCCCAGCAATTGAAGGTAGGAGTGGAGGTCCGTTCCAAAAAAGCCTGAAGGCTTGCGCTTGTAGACCATCAGATCCCGCGATTTCGGAGCAATCTCTGCCACGATTTCATTGCCATCGGGCAAGCCGACCTGCGCCTGTTCGCTGGCCGACTTGTTGGCCTCTTCGATGCGGGCGTTCTTCCAGCCCCAACTGCCCATGTCCCACTTGTCTTCACGCACCACGCCGGTGGTGTAGATCACAGGCAGACCTTTGCTGCGGCAGGCATCTGCCACTTTCCCGATGACGGGAATTGCGTCCCAAGCGACCGAACCGCAAGAGTTGGGCCAGGTCTTGATGGACTCGAGAACAGGCTCAGACTGCTGACCACAGAAGCCGTAGGAGACGTCGATGATGAGAAACGCAGGCTTCTTTCCAAACCCGCCAGTCGCGCCGAAGCCGGAGCCCTCGAAGACTTGTTGATCACGTGGTGTCAGAAAGGAATCCCAGATTTGATTTTGATTCATGGTGTGTGCCGATTGGATGGAGGTCCGTGAATGGAAGGATCAGGTGACCGAATTCAGTACCAGACGCGGGTGGATGCCATGCCCGAGCCCGTCGGAAGTTCGAACTGGTCAGCGGGGTAGCTCTCCAGATGCGCCAGCACGTCTTCAGACGGCAATACATTCGCGTACTTGGCATTCATGTCGCAGAGGTTGATCGCATGGCTGGCCTCGGATCTATCGAAGCACGCATCCTCCACCACGACAGGGCGGAAATTCAATGAAAACGCATCCAGCACGGTGGCCCTGACACAACCCGACGTCGTGGTGCCCGTGACGATCACCGAGTCGCAACCCAGAAGCTGCAAATAGCTCTCAAGCGGCGTTCCGTAAAAGCCGGAGGGCTTTTCCTTGCGCACCACCAGATCCTGCGGGCCGGGCTCGATTTCCTTGACGATGACATTGCCGTCCAGTCCGTCTTCTGTCTTGGGTGCCTCCTTGCGGCGGCCATTCTTCCATGACCAGGATCCGGACGTCCAGCCATCGGCACGGCTTGTGCCTGTGGTGTAGATCACAGGCACCCCCTTGCTACGGCAGGCAGTGATCAATTTTTGCAAGACAGGAATAGCCTCCCACGCTTCTTCGCCACAAGCCGTACGCCACTTCTTGATCGACTCAAGGATGGGCATCGGACTCTCACCTGTGAAGGCGTAATTGACATCGACCACGATCAGTGCGGGTCGCTTGCCCCAGGGCGCGAGAGCTCCGTAGCCCGAAGCCTTGAAGACGGCTTTGTCCTGTTCGGTCAGGAATTGGTCCCAGATGCGTTCAGTCATGATGATTCCTTTGGTGGAGGGTTGGTGAATCGAGAGTGAATGGAAGCGGGTGAAGCCGAACGCCGAAGAACCCAGGCGAACGCGACCGTGGCGCCCACCACAATGGCAGCGTTCACCAGCAGGGCTCCGGCGTAGCTGGCGTGAAAAAACTGCATCACGGCGCCCAGCAGGAGCGGACCGCATACGAACCCCAGGTCGCCGCCGAAGCGAAGCACGCCCATCGTGGGCCCAAACTGGGAATTGGGAGCGTGCTGCGCGGCGAAAGCGGCAATGGCAGGGGCCACAAAACTACCTGCCACGCCCAGCAGCACAGTACCGAGCGAGAACATGGCCACATCGACCGAGAAAGCCACCAGCATCAGCGCCACTGCGGTCAATGAAGATGAAACCAGGATGACGCGCCCATTGCCAAATCGGTCACCCAGGGAGCCCGCCCAAGGAAGTGCCACCAAATTCAGCAGGGATGAAAGCGCCAGAATCAGGCCGAGGCGACCGGCACTGAGACCGAACTGCTCAGTGCCCAGCAAAGGAAGCGCGGTCCATTGACCACCGGAGCGAGAAAAGAACACACCGAAGTTGACAATCATCAGCATGAGAAGGGGCAAGGCGCCGACCACCGCCATCAAGGCGGCCATGCCGTGGACGGATCCGCGTGTGGCGCTCACGGAGTCCTTGGCCTGGCCCTGTGCCTGTGCCCATGCCTTTGCGTTAGCCTGATTGGTTTCCGGCATGCGAACCCATACGTAGGCCACTGTAGAAAACGCAATCAAGGCCGAGATCCAGAAAGTGGCCTGAATTCCGCCCAGGTCAGAACTGATGCCCCCGATGGCAGGACCCAGGCCCGCACCTGTAAGCACAGCGGCCTGGTAGAGCGCCATCACGCGGCCACGGGTAGCGGGTGTGGAGAGATCGGCACAGACAATGGCAGCGACCGTCATGTAGATTCCAGAGCCGATGCCCTGGAGAAATCGCAGTGCGACAAGCCACTGGTAGTCCTGGGTCAAAGCTGCGCCGATGGATGCGCTGCCTGCAATGAGTGGGCCCATCCACAGCCAGCGCTTGCGGCCTTGCTTTTCCGCGAGCAAGCCAGCCGGAATGTCCGCAAGCAGGCGCCCCACGCCAAAGATGGTCATCACCAGGCCTATGGCAATTTCGTTGACGCCGAACGATCCCGCATACACAGAGAGCACAGGTGCCAGTGCACTGTTCATCACCATGTGTCCTGCCACGCTCAACATGATGACAATGAGAGCGGGATGGACCCGGAGGATCTGTCGATAAGTGACCACCTCGGGCGGTTCAAGGGCAACACTGCGGGACATGGGAAGGCGGGCTTGGTAGATGCAGATAGAAGAAAAAAAGTGCCCCCCTGCCTGGGCGAGAAGACAGCGTCATCCCCGCGACGCCTTTTTGAACGAGGCGTCGCTGAAAGAACTCAGGGATCGGCAGGACGCGCGATCAAGAGGCGGCAACCACTCTTTGACTGTCCTGCTTGTAGGGTGCTGCTGTGATGTTCACCGCAGCGACATAAAAGACGCAGTTCAATGCGTCTTGCTTGGCCTGGGCTTAACTCACAAAACGCGCATCAATCACGTCCGCATAGGCAATATCGGTTTTCAGAAGATTGGCCGTGCGCACGACCTTCGAACAGGTGTCCCAGGCACCTGCAGAAATCTTGCCGTCCTTGCTCCACATGCTGTCCGCGAAGGACCGATCGATCGTGGCCTTCATGTCCTCGATGGACATGGTCGGAAACTCCTTCTTGGCCACAGTCGCAGCCATGGCCGGGTCCGCATAGGTGGCCTTCAGCCCCTTGACCACCGCACGCACAAATGCAGCTGTGAGCTGAGGCTCCTTGTCGACGGACTCCTTGCGCACGTTGAGTGTGGAGTAGGCGTAGTCACCCAGTTCCTTGGGCACATTGAAGAAGGGCTCCTCCCAAAGGCCCTCGCGTATGCCGCGCGTGAGCATAGGCTCGGTGGTCACTGCCACATCTGCGTTGCCTGTTTTGATAGCTGACAGGGCAGCTGCCGCACTGATCTCCTGCAATTGCACATCGGTGGGTTGCAGGCCCCAGTCCTTGAGCAGGTAGCGTGTGATGGAGTTGGGCGTGCCGCCATAGAACTGGGTCGCGATGCGCTTGCCCTTCATGTAGGCGGCGAAGTTCCTGTCCTTGGGCCCCGCGCCTTTGCGGGCTACCAGGTAAACGTTGCCGCGATTGACCACGTTCACGACCGAGCGCAGCTCAGCACCTTTGGCCTTGGCAAAGGCATTGTGCTCAGGCCCGCCAATGAATGCGAAGGCCTGCTTGGTCAGCACCGCGTTCGTATGTCCGGAACCGCCCTCCACAGTGAGGATCTTCAGCCGTATCTTTTCCTCTGCAAAAAAGCCTTGATCCATAGCCACATACAGAGGCAGATAACCGGTCGAATGCACCGGTTCGGCCACGATGACGTCTGTCAGGCCGCTCTGCGCCTGGACAATGCGAGGCATGGTGGCACCAAGGCCAAGAATGCCACCAAGGGTGGCTTGGGTAAAGCGGCGACGGTTGAGGTTGTGCATGAGTAGCTCCTTGGATAAAGGGGAAACGAGAACAGGGCGAATGGGTGAGGACAGCGCAGGTTCAGCGCTTGACGTGTTTGAGGAGTACCTTTTCCAGCCAGGAAACGACCAGGTACATGGCAATGGACAGACACGAGAGAACCAGCACGGCCACCCAGACCAATGAGATCTCGTAGGTCTGCCCTGCGTAAAGAATCGTCCGGCCCAGACCGTGCTGGGAAGAAATGAACTCGCCCACGATGGCACCCGTCAAGGCCAAACCAATGTTCACACGCAGGACGGAAATTCCCCAGGGCAGCACCGACGGCACAACGACCTTGAGAAACACCTGCAAGCGCGAGGCACCCATGGAGTACATCAGACGAGGCAAATCCGGATCAATCGATCGCACGCCCGAGTACGTGGTGAGCGTGGACACCACGACCGTCAACGCCACAGCAATCGCGACCTTGGACGACACGCCCACACCAAACATCAGGATGATCAGCGGCGCCAGCGCCAGCTTCGGTATGGACTCAAAGCAAATGATGTAGGGCTGCGCGAAGTTGGCGTAGTTGCGGGACCACCAGAAAGACAGCCCAATCAAACTTCCCAGACTGGTCCCAATGACAAAACCCATAAGCGCAGCCCGAAACGTGAACCCTATGTCGGTCCACGCAGCACCTGCCGTGAAGAAGATCTTGAGCGTGGCAAAGATCTCACTGGGTTTGGACCAGAAGAACGGGTCCACCCATTTCTTTTCCGCCGCGAGTTCCCAAAATGCCACCGCAGCAATCAGCGTGACAAGCTGAAGCGCAAATGAAAACCAGGTCGGCCACAGCCGCTCTGTTGGAAGCTTGCGCAACTGGATAGGCGCCATCTCCGGTTTGGAGGGGGGAGATGGCACAGCACGCGCGCTGGCGCTCACCGCGACAGTCGCTGCCGCCGCATCAGAGGCGGACATACTGGCGTGTGGGTTCAAAGCTTTGGTGGCCATGGTGGCGGTCATGATGTGGCTCCTCGGTCAGTGCACGGGCTCTGAAGCTTCGAAATGGCCGAGGAGGTTCAGGCACTCTGACTTCATTTCGCGGAACTCCCTGCTCATGGCAATGGAGCGCGGCCTAGGCCGTTCAAGCGGAACGTCGATATGTGAGATCACGCGGCCTGGGCGCGCCGCCATGACGTAAATTTCGTCCGACAGATAGACCGCCTCTTCCACGTCGTGAGTGACGAAGATGACTGTCTTCTGGAAGTCTTGCCAGATCTGGAGCAACCACTCCTGCATATGCGATCTGGTCTGAGCATCGAGTGCGCCGAACGGCTCGTCGAGCAAGATGACGTCGCTGTCAAAAAGCAGTGTGCGCAGCAAGGCAGCACGTTGGCGCATACCGCCGGAAAGCGCCTGCGGGTAAGCGTCGGCGAAACCTCCAAGCCCATACTTCTCCAGGAAGGGCAACGCGTAGTCCCGGGCATGCTTGCGGCTCACGCCTCTGACCTCCATGCCGAGCACGATGTTCTCCAGCACAGTGCGCCACGGAAAAAGCAGGTCTTTTTGAAGCATGTAGCCCACTGCGCCAACCATGCCGGTCGATTCACGGCCGTTGATGATCACCTCGCCCTCGGTAGGCTGCTGCAGGCCTGCGACGATATTGAAAATGGTGCTCTTGCCACATCCCGACGGTCCTATCAAGCTGACGAACCTGCCGGCTTCGATCCGGATGGTGACTTTTTCCAATGCCGTGAAAACATCGGCTCCCGTGCGGGTGAACTGCTGCGAGACCCCGCTGAGTTCGACTTTGATCCTTGACACGCTACCCCCGATTAAATGAGCTCGCCTGAGTGCTGCTTGCGGCTTGGTGCTGCACTGCAACAACGATGCTTCATCTTAGGAACGCAGTCACATTCTGGAAACGCTCGAAAACGTATAGGCTGAATTCATCAAATCAATGGAGGTTGGGTCCATCCGCACAGCCGCGCGAATTCACGGAGCTGGCGCGGGCGTCCAGCCTATTCAGCACTCGCCCCTATGCGGTCTTAAGACGCCGAGGACACTCCACTCCCACCCTACGCCCAACCCGCCCAACCCGAACTCGCACACTATTCCTGGTCCACAAACAACTCGGCGATTTGATTGCGCAACCAACGGTGTCCGGGGTCGTGGTGATTGCGTTCGTGCCAGAACACATGAGAGTGGATACGCTCGGTTTCGAAGGGCAGCGGGACGGCCCGGAAGGCATCGCGGTTATGCAAGCCCTTGAACCAACGAGCCGGTACCGCAGCGATCAGATCCGTGCGCGCGAGGACATCTGCAACGGACGCGGTGCTGGAGACCTTCATCGCAATGGCCCGCTCCGAAGCCTTCTTCAGCAGCGCGCGCCGAACCAGCAGCTCGCTTTGAAAGGTTTCCGAGAAGGCCAATTGCGGGGTGCTCAGAAAGCGCTCGAGAGTCATCTCATCGCCAATCGGATGCTCGCGCCGCATGAGGCAGACAAGTGAATCCTCATAGAGGTGGCGCTGCACAAACTGACCAGGAGGCAAACGGCCCACGCCGAGATCTGCGGTACTGTCTTCCAACGCCTCGCGATAGTGCTCGCGCGCCATGGTCAAGGAAACAATCTTCACGTGGGGCGCCTGCGACTGAAGGCGCTCCACCAATGACGGCAGAAGCTGGAGCTCTCCAAAGTTGTTCTGGATGATCCGAAACGTTCGGGTGGAAGTGACTGGCTCAAACGTGGTGCGCTGCTCAAAGGTCTGGCGAATGGTTTCAAGCGCAGCTGATACTGGATCAAAGAGTTCGGCCGCGAACGGTGTGGGCTCCATACCCGTTGAAGTGCGCACGAAGAGTGGATCCTGACAGTGGGCGCGCAAGCGGTTGAGGGCATTGCTGGTCGCTGACTGCGTCAAACCCAGCCGCGTACCTGCTCCTGTGATGCTCTTTTCGTTCATGATGGTGACGAAAATCTTGAGCAGATTCAGATCGACGTTGGGCAGGTTGACTTGATCGACATTCATAGGCTCTCGCACACCCAACAGGATTGGGGCGTGCGCCAAGGCCAGGGACTGAGCACCTGGCACTCAGAGGGAGAGCAACATTCGCGCCACAACGGCCAGAAATCGTTTCAACGGGTGTCGAGGTCCAGCATGCACGGCAGGAGGTGGTGGTATTGGCAGCCTGCGCCCACCATTGGGGCATTGCGATCGTCTGGACGTGCAGTCCGCCCAGATTTCGTGCATGCCCTGGTCAGTTTCCAAGCATGTGCCATGCGAAAGGAAATTCGTGTGCGTTCAAACGCCAGATCGCCATGCAGCAAGCACGCAAGCATCGACCTCGACGAGCACGCGTTCTTTGGGCTTCATAACATCGGAAGGACCTGCGATCTCCTGGCCGGAAGCATCAAACGGACTGATCTACCCAAAGTGGTCCTTTCCATCTCAGTCCCCCTACCGTACTTCTAAGTGCGAAAGGACACAGAGTCCTATCAGAACTTCTCGGGATCCGTGCTTGACCCGGCGGCTCGGCGGACAGCCTCCTGATAGCCCGCCCGACGCCGGACGAAACGCCTGTACGCGGCCCGAAGATGCAACTCCATCGCCTTGCGCGCCGTTTCACCGTCGCCGTCTGCGCAAGCCAATGTAAGTTCTTCATGGTGGCGCAAGCTCTGCAGCAGCTCCGCCTGATCGGAAAGGTAGAAGGAACGACTCAGGATCGGAATGTCCGCCATCGACTCGAGGATACCGCGCAAGCGAGGCGAGCCGCATTGATCCAGCAGCGCCTGATGGAACGCCCGGTTCACCAACTGGATTTTCTCAACGTCACCCGATCGGATGCCCGCCGACATTTCCTCGTTGAGGCCGTGCAGGTGCTCGACCAGAACTTCGCCTCCACGTTCGGCCGCCAGGAAGGCCGCGTAGGGCTCGAGCAGCATCCGAAGGTGAAAGGTCTCCTCTATATCCTTGTCGCCCCACACAACAACGTGAACGCCCTGCCCCGTGTCCGAGGTGGCGAGTCCGTCCTCGATCAGGCGTTTCAGCGCAACGCGTACCGGTGTCCGGCTGATGCTCAACTCGCGAGCAATCGGCGCTTCCTTGATCTGTTGACCGGGCGCGTACTGACCGGCGACGATCCGCTCACGCATGAGCGAGTAGGCACTGTCGCTATCTTTCATCGCTAGCCTTGGATTCCATAAATGTTCTTTTAATGTTCATTTCCACATCTCTTCCAAGTTCGTGGAAAACCCCATTCTAAGGCCGCATTCCCCCAGCAATTTTACCTACACCACCCAACACAGAAGAACAGCAATTTCGACACCATCTAACGAAATGTACAAAAAATGCTTTGACAAGCCAATGCACTCCTGTAAGATAGATTGCACAATTTTTGTACTTTTCGAGATGATATGCAGCGCATCAAGTTCGCATTGATCGGCGGTGGGGTGGTAGGTCAGTGTTATGGCCATGCATTGGTCGAGCAGGGTCATGCCTTGCTGGGCGTGTGGGACGTCCATCCAACGCCGTCGCTGGAAAGCATGACGGAGACTGCGGGGGCTGGCATCTTTTCCAGCGCCGGGGAGTGGCTTGAAGATGCCGATGTCGTCGTCAGCGCCGTATTCGGTTCAGCGGCATTGGACGTAGCGCAACGCGCGCTTGCCTGCATGCGTCGTGCAAGCCTGTACATCGACATGACCACAGCCACGCCGCAAGACATGGCGCTTGCCGACACCGAAGCCCAGCAACATGGCGTCGGATTCGTCGACGTCGCGATCACAGGCGCCGTGAACCTGCGGGGATCAAAAACCCCCCTGCTGTGCGCCGGCAAGCAGGCAGGCCAGTTTGTCGAGCTGTTCAGAGACCTGGGTGCACCCATCCGGGTCGTGGGCCCAAAGCCAGGTGACGCAGCGCAATTGAAGCTGTTGCGAAGCATCTTCGCCAAGGGACTGGAAGCCTTGACCATCGAATGCCTGACGACAGCCGAAGTGGCAGGCCTGCGCGCGGAGTTGCACGAAGTACTGCTCGACATCGACCAGATGCCGCTTCAGACGCTGATGGAATCGCTGGTAGCCACGCACATCGAGCACGCACCGCGGCGGCACAAAGAGGTCATCGAGGCGGCCAATCTGATGCGTGCGAACGGTATCGAGCCCTTAGTTCTCGACGGTGCGCGGGCGCTGTTCGAGCGAACCGCGGCGGCACTGGAACTGCAATCGGCGCCCACGGGATCGGTGCAAGCCTCGCTGCAGTGGCTCATCGACTGTGGCAGGGACAGAAAGCAAATGGCCACCACTGGCACCTGACCCGCGCGGCAAGAGCACCTTGCAAGACAACAAAACTTTGGAGACATCACATGAACTCAATTTCAAAATGGCTGCTTGCTGCAGTGCTGGCCACCCCTTTTGGCGCTGTCATCGCACAGGACAAGCCTTACCCGGACCGTCCGGTGCGAATCATCGTTCCCTACCCACCGGGCGGGGCGCCCGACTTGCTGGCGCGCATGCTCTCCACCTTTGTAAAGGAAGGACGCAACTGGAATGTCGTGGTGGACAACAAGCCAGGAGCCGGAGGCAACCTGGCGCTCGATCTCGCGGCCAAGGCGCGTCCCGACGGCTACACCCTGGTCATTGGCCAGACCGACAACGTCGCGCTGAACCCGTTGGTCTACAGCAAGCTGTCATACGACCCGGACAGGGACCTGGAGCCGGTGGGCCTGATCGCGAAGGGCACGCTGGTGCTGGTGGTCCGCGCCAGCTCCCCCTTCAAGACCTTGGGCGAGGTCATTGAGGTGGCCAGGACACAGCCAGGCAAGATCTCGTTCGCGACACCAGGCTACGGAACCTCCGCCCACATCCTGCACGAAATCTGGGAACGCGCATCCAACATCAAGCTTGCGCACATCCCGTACAAGGGATCCGCCTTCGCATTGCCGGATTTGCTGGGCGGACAGATCGACCTCTACATCGGCTCAATCCCGACCCTGAAAGGGCAGATCGAGTCAGGCGTGATCCGCGCGCTTGCCGTGACCGGTACTGAACGCGCCGCGTCTTTGCGGAACGTACCTACATTCGCCGAGGCGGGGGTGACCGGGGTTGATATGGCAAGCGCCTTCGGATTGCTATTGCCTCGTGGCACGCCCGCCGACATCACGCTCAAATGGAACACTGCCATCAACGAGATGCTCAAGTCGCCTGAAGCCCGCGGGAAGATCGTGGGAATGGGAGCTGACCCACTGGGCGGGTCCTCACAAGAGATGCGTGAGCTGTTCGCCCGTGATCGCACGCGCTACGAAAAGGTCATCCGCGCAGCGAACATCAAACTCGACTGAGCCGTCCGCGGCCAATTCATACAAAGGAGATAACGTTGAACATCGGTTTGCAGATTCTCAAGCGTCGCCGCGCGGTACCGCTTCAGCTCGCCCAGGAATTCCTTTCAATTCCCGTGGCCAATGTGAGCGACGGCATGGCCCGAATGACGGCCGGTGGCCCGCGCCTGCGCCGCATGCACCGGGGTGACCGCATGGCAGGGCCCGCACTGACGGTAAAGACGCGCCCGGGGGACAACCTGATGATCCTCAAGGCCCTGTCAATCGCTCAACCTGGCGACGTCATCGTAGTTGATGGCGGAGGCGATCTTACTAACGCTTTGATCGGCGAAATCATGGTGCTTGAGGCGATCAAGCGGGGACTGGGTGGGTTGGTGATCCATGGCTCCCTCCGGGACGCAGACGTCATTGCCAAATCACCCATGCCGGTCTTTGCCAGCGGTGTGACGCACCGGGGCCCTTACAAGGATGGCCCCGGCGAGATCAATGTTCCGATCGCCATCGATGGCATGGTCATCGAACCCGGCGACCTCGTCATCGGGGACGACGACGGCGTGCTGTGCCTGCCCTTCGACGCGGTGAACCACCTCTTGCAATCGGCGCGGGAGAAGCAGGCCGCCGAAGCCAGGATCGTCAGTGATCTTCAGGCTGGAAAGTTTGAGCGCCCGTGGGTCGATGCGACGCTCGCACGCCTCGGATGCCACATCGAAGAATGAGAAGCACACACCCATGACAACCATTACTTTCAGACCACTCACTCCCAACTTCGGCATGGAGATCTACGGCGTGGATTTCTCCAGGGAGCAGACTGCCGACGACATCGCTCTGCTACGCAGGCTGTGGACCGAGGCTTCCGGCATGCTGCTGTTCAGGGACCAGCACCTCACACCGGCCGACCATGTCCGCCTGACCGCCTGTTTCGGCAAAGTGCAGGACGACATCGCGACGCAGGCCCCCGTGCTCGCGCACTACCTGCTGGAAGGCTACCCCGAGATTTACCGCGTCTCGAACAAGAAGATCGACGGCAAGCCGCTCGGGCGGGAAGATGCGGGCACCTACTGGCATTCGGATGGTTCGTGGATGCAGCAAGCACCGAGAGGCTCCATCCTCTACGCGGTAGAACTTCCAACGGTTGGAGGCGACACGATGTTCGCCGACATGGCAGGAGCCTATGATGCCTTGTCGCCCCCCGTCCGCGTCATGCTGGACGGTCTGAACGCAGTGCATTCGGTGTTGAACGCGGCCATCAGCACCAGCTACACGAAAGAATACGCCGGAAAGTTGGACCAGGCGGCGAGCAAGGCGGCGATCCATCCCGTCATCCTGAAGCATCCCGTGAGCGGGCGACCCGCCATCTACGTCAACGAGGGTTTCACAGCGAAGATTGTCGAGCTGACGCAACTTGAAAGCACGGCCATTCTGAAGATGTTGTTCGACCACTGCACCCGCCCCGATTTCGTCTACCGACACCGCTGGCAACTCAACGATGTGGTGATGTGGGACAACTTCAGCAACATGCACTTCGCCGTACCTAACTACAAGGCGCACGGCTGGAGGCTGTTGAACCGCACGACAGTGTTGCTGGAAGCGTGAGGCCTCGGTAACAAGCGGTCCGGCCCAGGAGCACCTCCTACACCGGCCCCCTGGGAACGAGCTCTCCGCAGTGCTCGAAGCGCTGCAGAGTGGCCTTCCAGACCTCCTTGAACTTGCCGAGTTCTGGTGACCCTCCGCGGAGACATCAACCTGTTCGGCCCCAACCGCCGCATGGTCGAGAGCCACACTCCCATCGACAAGGAAACCTGCAGCGCTGCTAGGGAGTTCGGCTCAAGCCTGTCCTACTGGCTTGCCAAGTCGGCAGCGAAGTAGACGCTGCCCACCTGGAAGCTCAAGTGAGAGAGCCCATTTCTCCGTGCCCATCTCCAGTCTTCCATCAACAAATAGAGCCACCTATGAAAAAAATACTCAAGCTTGCCACCGTTGCTGCGTTTGCCGTTACGGGGTGGTCACCTTCCCTTGGTCAGGTACAAGACTATCCGATTAAACCTATCCGCATAGTGGTGGGGTTCAGCGCTGGTGGTGGCGTCGATATCATTGCCCGCGCTTTAGCCGAGCGCGCGTCAACGGAGTTGAAACAGTCAGTGATCGTCGACAATCGGCCCGGCGCCAATGGGATGATCGCGGCGGAATACGTGGCACGAGCTCCAAAGGACGGTTATACGCTCCTCTTTACGCTGAATTCGCATGTGCTATCGACTCTCCTCTACGCGAAGCCCACGTACAGGCTGCAAGATTTCACACCAATTTCCGTGGTGACCAATGGCTTTCTGGTCCTGTTTTACCGCCCTTCTGCGCTGGGAGAGCGCTCAGCGACTGATGTAGTTGCCAACATGCACAAGCGGCAGGTGACTTACGCTTCGTACGGTATCGGTTCGCTCGCCCACCTCTATGGCGAACAGCTCGCGCGGGTTGGAAATTTTGATTTGCTGCACGTCGCTTACAAAGGACAAACCGAAGCCGTGTCCGGGATGATGGCAGGTGACGTCGACACGGCCTTCTTGTCACCCGGCGCATCGACTCAGTTTCCCACTGGAAGAACAAAGATCCTGGCGGTTGCCGCTGAGAAACGACTGTCCACACTGCCCAGCACGCCGACCTTCGCCGAGATCGGCATCCCATCGCTGGACCGCGGTACCTTCCTGGGCTTGCTGGCACCTGCTGGCACTCCAGCCGCCGCGGTCAAGACGTGGGAAACCGTCATCCATAGCGTCGTAAAAGATGCTGTTTTTCTGGAGCGTGCGAAAAAGCTTTACATGGAGCCAGTGGGCAGCAGCTCACAAGAATTCTCCAAAATCATTGAGGATGACGTCAAATTATGGGCGCCTCTCATCAAATCACTTGACCTCAAACTTGACTGAAGCAAGTGAATACGTTCGACTTTGTCATTGTTGGCGCCGGCACCGCGGGATGCATCCTGTCCTACCGCCTCGCGGAACAAGGCCACAGCGTCTGTGTCGTTGAAGCCGGACCGCCAGACAACAACCCCTATATCCGCGTGCCCGCGGGCATGATGAAAACGTCGGTCGATCCGCGCATCACCTGGCAGTTTGTCCATGGAGCAACTCCGTACACGCTAAAGCGAGATATTCCCTTCATCCAAGGCAGGACTTTAGGCGGCTCGGGCGCCGTGAACGGCATGGTATACAGCCGAGGGCAGCCATCGGACTTTGACAATTGGGCTAGCCTGGGTTGCACTGGCTGGGATTTCAGATCGGTGCTGCCGTACTTCCAGAAATACGAAAATTTCACAGGATTGGGCGACGACCACTTCAGGGGACGCACAGGCCTTATGCCTGTCACCGTGCTCTCTCGCCGGGATGCCATCAGTGATCGCTTCATCCAAGGCGCGATAGAGACAGGGATTCCATTCAATCCGGACTACAACGGAATTTCCCAGTTCGGCGTAGGTTACGCGCAGGCCACAATTCACAAGGGTAAGCGATGGAGTTCCGCTCATGCCTATCTTCACCCCGCCCGTCGGCGCTGGGGCGTTCGGGTCTTGACCAACGCAACGGTACGTCGCGTCTTGATGACAGGTCGAGTGGCAAACGGAGTCGAGTACTCGATGGGTGGCTGCGACGTCGTCAAGACACTTCATGCAAGGCTCGGTGTAGTGCTCAGCGCGGGCACCGTCAACAGTCCGAAGTTGCTGCAACTCTCAGGTCTTGGATCCGGCAAACATTTGCAGGCCTTGGGGATTTCTACGGTGGTCGACCTGCCAGGGGTGGGGGCCAATCTTTCCGACCACTATGCTGCTCGCATTGTGGCGCGCGTCCACGATGGCATCGACACCATCAATGGCCGCTCGCGCGGGCTGCCACTCATCAAGGAAATAGCGCGCTGGCTGCTCGGCCAGCCGTCGATACTCTCCATGAGTGCCATGGCAGTCTATGCTTTTTGCAAAAGTAACGCTGACTCCAAAGAGAATGACTATGCGCTATCGTTTACACCTGCCAGCCTGAACTCCAGCAAGACGCTTGGGCTGGATGCGTTTCCAGGCATTACATCCGGCACCTGGTGCATGCGTCCGCAAAGTCGCGGCTTTGTGCAAATCCAATCGATGGACTTTCGCGCACCGCCTTACATACAGGCCAATCATCTGCAAGCCGAGCAAGATCGCCGCATTCTCATCACCGGGATCAAGCACTGTCGTGCAATTTTCCGCAGTGCAGCCATGCGCCAGATCATCAAGCAGCAGATTCATCCGGATGAGGCGTGCCACACCGATGATGAATGGCTCGACTATGTGCGTCGGTTCGGCACTACGGCCTACCATCTCGTTGGAACATGCAAGATGGGCGAGGCGTCGGATTCGCACACTGTAGTCGACGCAAAGTTGCGCGTCCGGGGGGTCGAGCGCCTTTATGTGGTGGATGCTTCCGTGATGCCAACGACGCCATCGGCAAACACCAATGCATCGACCGCCATGATTGCCGAGAAAGCAGCTGACATGCTTCGTTTTTCGCCGGCACGGCGCTGATCGGCGGACGGTGTTCTCTCGATCCAACAAAAAATCCTTGGTATGACCCACTCACTTCAAGCCGACGTTTCCGTGCTGACGCTTTCCGACCTCACTACCTACCAGACAGCCTGGATCGACGGCCGCCCGCAGGAGCGGTCCGAGCGCTCCATGCCGCACTTCAATCCCGCGGACGCGTCCAACGCGGGAGAGACCTGGATCACTGATCAGACCAGCGTCGATAAGGCGATGAAGTCCGCCCGTATCTGCTTCGACACCGTCTGGGGACGCATGCCCGGTGCGGAGCGCAAACGCCTGCTCATGGCCTATGCCGACCTGCTCGACAGCCGCGTGCCCCAACTGAGCCAGCTCGAGACGCTCGAAATTGGCAGACCAATCAGCGACGCGAAAGCCATCAATGCGACCGCGGGCCCTCTTATTCGCAGCTACGCCAACATGATCGACCGTGCCCAAGGCGACCTCTTCGACAGCGAGGAGCGTCGGCTCGGGGTCGTCTGGCGGCGACCGCGCGGCGTGGTCGCAGCGATCACGCCGTGGAACGTGCCGGTCATGAACGTGCTGTGTCGCGTTGCTCCCGCGCTCGCCGCCGGCAACACGATCGTGGTCAAGCCGTCCGAAAATTGCCCGCGCACGGCTCTCTATTTGGCCAGGCTCGCCTGCGAGGCGGGCCTGCCTGCCGGATTGTTCAACGTAGTGCTCGGGCCGGGCGCGGAGACAGGAAATGCTTTGGCATCGCATGCGGACGTCAACCTGGTCGCGTTCACGGGCTCCACCAGCACCGGCATGGCGATCGCCCGAGCCGCCGCAGAGCGCTCGCTCAAACCTGTGCTCCTCGAGTGCGGCGGCAAGTCACCGCAGGTGGTGCTCGAAGACGCGTTCGACGACCCTCGCATGTGGCAGGCCGTTTTCTTCTCCGCGTTCTGGAATACAAGCCAATGGTGCGTCGCAAAGACCCGGCTTCTGGTGCCCAGAGGTATGGAACAGAGAGCCATAGACGGCCTGCAGAAGGCCGCAGCTGAATGGCGCATCGGCGATCCCGGTGATGCACTGACGCGGCTCGGCCCTTTGGCGAGCGCTTCACAGAAAAGCCGTGTAGAAGCGTATTTCGCAGCGGCGAGGGAGCAGGGAGAAGTCGTCGACCTCGGGTGTGTTCGCGGGAGCGCGAACGAACGCGGCTACTACGCATTTCCGAGCCTCGCATGCGGCTTGCCGCGCGCATCGAAGGTCACACAGGAAGAAGTCTTCGGCCCGCTGATGACCATCGAAGCGTTCGACGACCTGGATGATGCGATCGCCCTGGCCAACGGTACGGTCTACGGTCTCTCGGCAAGCATCTGGACACACCGGTCGGATCTGGCTTTCAAGCTGGCGCGGTCCATCGATGCAGGCGGCATCTCGGTGTATTCATCCGCGGATGCAGCCAAGCAGACGGGACCGACGCTTGGAACTGGCCGCTACTTCGAACCGCGCAAGCAGTCAGGCTACGGCGTCGATGGCGGCTTGCCCGGATTCCTCACCTACAGCACACCTCAAGCGGTCGCATTCTTCAATTGATCCACAGGGCCGGTTACCCAAAGTCGTAGTACCCACCACATAGACTAAGTGGCAACCAAGCAATTGAAGATAAGAGTGCAAGTTGTCAAACCCTTCCCAACGCCGCCGCGGCGCCGGAGCGTTGCGAAGGTTGTAGCCCCTCCCCCACCCCATTTCAAGGCTATGCCTGAATAACGCTGGGTGGCTTGTCTGCGGATCTATTGATCGAGTATACGCATCAATCAATCTTAAACATGCAATTAACAGAACGTATAAAACCAATGACCATACGGTTACGGCCGAGGGACAGGCCATGACACGCCATTTCAATCATCGGAGACAACCATGCATTTTTTTCAAGCCCTTCGTCTTAGTGCCTTGGCTACGAGCGCGGTGTTGGCCTGCGGCGCCTCCCTAGCGGCCTTTCCGGACCGAGCCATCACCATCGTGGTTCCGACTGCTCCGGGTGGAGCCAATGATGCGATGACCCGTGTCCTTGGACAGGCCATATCGGTCTCTCTCAAACAGTCTGTCATCGTCGAGAACAAAGCGGGCGCCAACGGCTCTATCGCCAGTGAGTTTGTCGCTCGTGCCAAGCCCGACGGCTACACCCTGATGCTGGGCTACATCGCTACGCATGCCATGAACCCCGCGCTGCAAAAGCTTCGTTACGACCCGATCAAGGACTTTGAACCGGTGGCCATGGTGGGATCATCTGCAACACTGATGGTGGCCAACACTTCCGTGAAGGCCAACAACGCCAAGGAACTGGTGGCCTTGATGAAGGCCAATCCGAGCCAGTTCAGTTACGCATCGGCCGGCACTGGAACCGGCCCGCATTTTGCCGCGGAAATGTTCAAACTCTCCACCGGTACGAACATGGTCCATGTGCCCTATAAAGGCTCGGCCCCCGCAGTGACTGACACCATCAGTGGGCAGACTCAATTGATGTTCCCCAGCCTTTTCACTGCCAGTCCCTGGGTCAAATCAGGCAAACTCAAGGCGATAGGCATTGCGGGCAACAAGCGCTCCACCACGGTACCCGACATTCCGACGCTCAAAGAGCAAGGCATCGACAACGTGGACGTGTCCCAGTGGTACGCCATCTTTGCGCCGGCCAAAACACCTAAGGACATCGTCGAGCAATTGAACAAGGCGTTCAATGCGGCGCTTGCAGATCCAGCCGTCGTGAAAAAGCTTGAAGATCAGGGCGCGGAAGTTGACATTATGACAACCGATCAGATGCGCACCTACCTTGCACAAGAGCAGGTCAAATGGAAAAAGGTCGTTGAAGCAGCCAAGCTGACCACCGACTGAGCTCGGCTGCGGGAGCGAACTCGCCGTCCAGAGAGAACATCAGCAAGAGTTCTTTTGGTGGGATCCAGTGGGCGCAGTTGCGCCCACCACACTCCTCACAGGGAAGATCAGTAGGAAACCGACATAGTCGCCAGGTTAATGCGCACCACAGATTTACCGAGCGCCGCGCTGGCGGCCTCTGCAAACCGTTGACCCCAGCTGGCATCGGATAGCAGCTTGGGGCCAGCGTCGCGCGCGACCACCAGGACCATATCTGCCACCAGCAGCTTGCCTGTGGGACGCAGGGGTTCGCTGCCCAGTTGGTTGAACTGCTCGTCTAGCCAGGCGCGGCCCTCTGCGCTGGTCAACGAGGACGCACTTTTGAGCTCAAAGCACCATTCGGTGCGCTCATCCTGAATGACGCGAACTTCGTTTTGCATCGATCACCTCTGGTTGATTGGCATTTCAGCATCATGGCATCTGCCGTTTTTTGCGGCTTGCCCGAACTTTCTTAACTTCTGCGTCGTGCGTGAACTGCATCGGCCAGTACCTGCAGCACAGTTTGGGTGTCGTCCCATCCTATGCAGCCATCCGTGATGCTCTTGCCATATTCAAGCGCGTTCACGTCATCTTTGCCCGGCGTGAACTTTTGAGCGCCCGCATTGATGTGGCTTTCCACCATCACGCCGAAGATGCCCCGTGAGCCACCGCTGATCTGCGCAGCCACGTCGCGCGCCACATCCACCTGACGCTCGAACTTCTTGCTGCTGTTGGCGTGGCTGAAGTCAACCATCAAGCTCGCAGGCAGCTTGGAGGCTTCCAGCTCCTTGCAGGCTGCCTGAACATGGGAGGCATCATAGTTGGGCTCTTTGCCACCCCGGAGGATCACGTGGCAGTCCTTGTTCCCATCGGTGTGGACGATAGCCACCTGGCCGTTTTTGTGGACCGAAAGGAAGTGGTGGCCACGAGCGGCAGCTTGGATAGCATCCGTTGCAATCTTGATGTTGCCATCGGTACCGTTTTTGAATCCGATCGGGGCCGACAGTCCGGATGCCAGTTCACGATGCACCTGGCTTTCAGTCGTGCGGGCTCCAATGGCACCCCAGCTGATGAGGTCCCCAATGTACTGGGGTGAAATCACATCCAGGAATTCACTGCCCGCGGGCATACCAGTGCGGTTGATGTCGATCAGCAACTGACGGGCAATCCGCAGCCCCTCATCGATTCTGTAGCTTTCGTCCAGGTAGGGATCGTTGATCAAGCCCTTCCAGCCTACAGTCGTGCGTGGCTTCTCGAAGTAAACACGCATCACGATTTCCAGCGAATCGGCATATTGCTCGCGCAGTGGCTTCAAGCGACGGGCATATTCCAGCGCAGCTTGCGGATCATGAATGGAGCACGGACCAATCACAACGAGCACGCGGTCGTCTTGTCCGTGCATGATTTTGCGGATGTTCTTACGGGTGTCTGAGATCAGCGTCTCAATCGCCGTGCCGCGTATGGGGAAAAATCTGATCAGATGCTCGGGTGGCGGCAGCACGGTAATGTCCTTGATGCGTTCGTCGTCGGTTTGGCTGGTACGTTCCTGCGACGGTTGCCACGTGGGAGATGAACTGGCTGCTTTGGCATTCATGATGGGAAAGATCCTTGGAGTGTTCGCTGCAATCGAAATGGACAAAAAAAAACCGCCGGGCTCTAAGCTTCGGCGGTTTTTTTCGGGAGGGTGCGCGCGGGCTACACGTTTGCCTCTCGTCCGCCTGGGACTGAGAACCAAAAGTAAAACCAAAAAGCTGCGCGTACTGTCATCACGGATTGCACTTTAGCATAGGCCTGTTCACCTGGTGTGATCACAACTTCACAGAACACAAGATGCGTTGCGCTGCAACATCACTCTGTGCACTGTAAATTCCCCCGGCGGCGATTACCAAATCGACCATGACGCTCCGCTTCATGGTCGGATCTTCTCTTGGCTGCCAACTCCGCGGCGGATCAGATCAAGCCGTGCCCCCCACGGTCAAGCCATCGATACGCAAGGTCGGCTGGCCCACGCCCACGGGCACACTTTGCCCTTCCTTGCCGCAGGTACCGACACCGGAATCCAGCCTCATATCGTTGCCGATCATGCTAATTTTCTTGAGTGACTCGGGGCCGCTGCCAATGATGGTTGCGCCTTTGACGGGGTACTGAATTTTTCCGTTCTCGACCCAGTAGGCTTCACTGGCGGAGAACACGAATTTTCCGCTGGTGATGTCGACTTGCCCGCCGCCAAAGTTGGTGGCGTACAGGCCCTTTTTAATGCTGGCGACAATCTCACGCGGATCCTGTTTACCACCCAACATATAGGTGTTGGTCATGCGCGGCATGGGAATGTGAGCGTAGCTCTCTCTGCGGCCATTGCCTGTGGGCTTGGTCTTCATCAAGCGCGCGTTGAGCGAATCATGAATGTAGGCTTTCAGAATCCCGTCTTCGATCAAGACGTTTTTCTGCGTGGCATGGCCTTCGTCGTCCACATTCAGGCTGCCGCGCCGGTCTGGAATGGTGCCGTCGTCCAAGACAGTGACGCCTTTGGCAGCCACACGCTGACCGATGCGGCCGCTAAAAGCACTGGAGCCCTTGCGGTTGAAGTCACCTTCCAGACCGTGACCAATGGCTTCGTGCAGCAAGACGCCGGGCCAGCCCGGGCCCAGTACGACTGCCATCTCACCAGCGGGCGCCGGGCGAGCGTCGAGGTTGGTCAGCGCAGCGTTGACGGCGTCGTCGACATAGATCCGAATTTGCTCATCATCGAAATAAGCCATACCCAGACGACCACCGCCGCCTGAGGAGCCCACCTCGCGCCTGCCGTTTTGCTCCGCGATCACGGTGACAGAAAGGCGGACCAGTGGCCGAACATCGGCTGCGATGGTTCCGTCCAAACGGGCCACCAACACCACATCGTATTCACCCGCCAGGCTGGCCATCACCTGCACAATGCGCGGGTCCTTGGCACGCGCTAGCTGCTCTACCTTTTCCAACAAGGCGACCTTGGCCGCGCTGTCCAGACTGGCAATGGGGTCCAGATCGCGATAGAGAGAACGGCTGCGGGCCAGCTTTCGCTTCGGAAGCTTGACACGCCGCTCTTGTGCGGCTGAGGCAATGGAGCGCACGGTGAGTGCGGCATCCGTCAACGAAGCCAAGGAAATGTCGTCGGAATAGGCAAATGCCGTCTTTTCACCGGCCACTGCGCGAACACCCACGCCCTGGTCGATGCTGAAGCTGCCAGTCTTGACGATGCCTTCTTCCAGGCTCCACCCTTCGGAGCGCGTGTACTGGAAGTACAGGTCGGCATCGTCAATTTTTTGTTCAGCAATCAACGCCAGGGTTTGCTGTAACTGGCTCTCATCCAAGCCGAACGGCTCAAGCAAAAGTGACCGCGCCGTGGACAGGCGCTCAATAGTGATGTCGCGTGAAATCATGCCGTCTATTCTAGGCTTCCTGCGTCAGGTCCGCCTGGCGCGGCGAATACCGAACACGGCGGCCAGCAAACTGATCAGCGCCAAGCTCCAACCGCCAAGTGTGGGAACCGCGCGGATGCCCGGGTCTGCCCCGTTGCCGTCACCGTCACCATCTCCGGGCGCGACAAATCGGAGACTGCGCGTCACGGGTGGGGCCGGATCCACTTCACCGTTGCCTGCTTGACTCGCCGTCACCGAGCACGTTCCCGGGGCCAACATGGTCACGGTGGAGTTAACCAGCATACATATGTTGGCTGGTGCGGCACTGAAACTTACTGGCAAGCCGCTGGTGGTGGAGGCACTCAGCTCAAACGTGCCCCCCGGCGCGAAGGCGGGAACCACGGGTTCCGCAAAGCCAATCGTCTGAGTTTGGGCGAAAGCGGCCGTCACCGTGCAGGACTTGCTAACCTCTGCGGTGGTGTAGTTTCCGCCTGGGCTGGCAACGCCCCCGCACCCCGAAATGGAGCGAACTGCGTAACCAGGATTTGCGACTGCTGTACAGGAACCCGTTCCGCCGATTTCCACCCAGCCTTTGGCACCGTTCCCTGTGCAAGACATTTGCCCTCCGACTGCAGGGGTAACGTCAGTTTTTACCAGCGATTGAGTTTGTTCAAACTTATATTCAACGCTGCAGCTAACATTAAGCGAAGGAATATTGAGGGTGCCATCTCTTTCAAAGATGACATGACCTGCATATTCTGTGCCTATAGACCTTACTCGGTCACTATTAAATGGTGTACAGTTTGTGTTAGATCGATCTTTTCTAAGTCCATAAACAAAATCATAAAACGCAAACCCTTCTTCAGGCAAAGGCTTGCACTGGACGGCAGTACCATAAAGCATTTCGCCGACTGACGAGCACTGCGTCGACCCACCAGGATGCGTCACCACCGATAATGTGACCGAGGGGCGCTCGCTTAGATACCCGGAATGAACTGACCCACCGCGCACCGGCAATTCAGCGCCAACACTCACTCTGGCCGGACCTCTCCCAGCCCTATATAGCTCTGCCTCAGATTTGCCGACCCCGAGTGCTGGGCCAAAATACCAACCGTAATTGTGCTGAAGATCAATGTGACCGAGAGATCTCCAAACTATGTATGCGCTGGGAGCCATAAAATTTGGTAGCAAGCTGTAAATTTCTTTGAGGTTGGCGGGGCGCCAGTCGTTGAATCCCTCCAACTTCAAAAAGTTCGCGATTGTGACGGTGGGAAAGATGTCGCCCGCCGATGTGCAACACTGCCAAGCAGGGCGAACTGAGCGTGATGAAGGAAAGGCCATCATTAACCCATGGTCAATACCATTTCCATTTGGGTTCCACACGGGACGGTAAGAGATCCGAGGAGTTACCACCTCCAACTGATCTACGGTTATATCTCCTGAAAAGGGAATTAGTCTGGATTTTTCTCTATTCCGCCAGTTTTCAGTGCTGGTCCATTGAATATCATAATAATCAAGCACATTAATTGTGCTTAATTTTCCAGGAAAATAGTTCCGATCTATTCGAGGACTTCCACTCTCAGCGCCAAAGTGCACGATAGAAAGCAATTCATCGTATGCAGGCATTCGCCAATTGGTATTAATTCCACAGCGATTTCGCTGGTTGTGGCCCGAAGAGGGGCCAGCCACTCGCTCCTCGGCCCATGGCTTGACGTTATCGTCTCGCGTCAGATCTGCGCCTCGTGATTGGACAGACCATACCAGCCCAGTGACGTTGTCGCGAACACAGGCCCAGTCTGTTTTACTGCCTGTCACCGGGGTATTCGAATAATTAGGAACCAAAATGCCTGTGCAATTGGGCTGTCCTTCTGCTTCCCCATTCCAACACAGGCGCGTGAAATCAAAACCGGCCGCGCCTCCGCCAATTTTCTGTAATCGTCCGTCTCTCGCCCAGACGTCTCTTCCAAAAGTTTGATTGACTATGAGACCGGTGTCGTTCAGCTCAACTGCCTGAGCCTGCCCTTGTAGAGTGAAGGCGCAAAGTGACCACAGAAGTAAAGAGAGAAATCGTTGAATCGCAGATCCCATTTTCATCATCCTGAAGAAATTTTCCTGCCTCTCCTGCCTTGTGTTCCCAGGTGTTACAAGAGAGCTCGCACTCACATCATATGTGAATTTGTGTTGCCTCCCAAGAAAAAATGGAACTTTCTTCTCATAGAGTTCTAGGTTCCTGTGGAAGCTATCCAAGGCGAGATTCGAGGCGTGGCAAAGTGGCCGTAGACTTTTGTGTGTGAGGTGCGGGCCGACTCCGGGAGTGGTTCAACGGATGCTGCCCTCACCGGTTGGCTAGCTCTCACTGGTTGCCGGGCCCCCACTGGTTGGCCGGCCCCACCCCGCTCTCTCCCGCCTGCGGGAGAGGGAGTAAGTCGGGTGCTTGGCTACACGCTTTTATTTTTTCCGGGCCTGTGGGCTTTCGACCGTCCGAA
>NZ_JBEPSH010000009.1:0-264052 GCF_040548795.1 Ottowia thiooxydans
GGGCTGGCTCGCCCTGCGGCGTCTACTTTGTCGCCAGCCTTGACCGTAGATCACTACGGCCTGCGCCTGCCTTCGCGTATCCATCCTCAGGGCGAGTCAGCGCGTGGGGGGTTTAATTGATGACACGCCCTAGCCCTGTCCGTAGAAATTCATGCACACTTCATGCACTCACCGACGTCGCCCTGCACTCACACCATATCGCCTGGCTTGACCCACGCATCAAACTGATCTGCGTTGACGTAACCCGTGGCCAGCGCGGATTCCCGCAGGCTGGTGCCCTCCTTGTGAGCTTTCTTCGCGATCTGAGCTGCCTTGTCGTAGCCGATATGCGGATTGAGTGCCGTGACCAGCATCAGCGATCGGCTGACCAGCTCCTCAATGCGTTCGCGATTGGGTTCAATGCCCACAGCACAATGATCGTTGAAGCTCACCATGCCGTCGGCCAGAAGGCGCACGCTCTGGAGGAAGTTGTGAGCAATCATGGGGCGGAAAACATTCAGCTCGAAATTGCCACTGGCGCCGCCGATGTTGATCGCAACGTCATTGCCCATGACCTGAGCACACAGCATGGTGAGTGCTTCGCTCTGCGTGGGGTTGACCTTGCCCGGCATGATGGAAGAGCCAGGCTCATTTTCCGGAATACTGAGCTCGCCAATGCCACTGCGCGGTCCGCTGGAGAGCCAACGCACATCGTTGGCAATCTTGTTCAGGCTGGCGGCCAGGCCCTTGAGGGTGCCATGGGCATACACCAGCGCATCGCAGCTGGCCAGAGCCTCAAATTTATTCGGCGAGGTGACGAAAGGTAGATTTGAAAGCCTGGCCAATTCCGCAGCGGCGCCTTCAGCGTAGCCCTTGGGTGCATTCAAGCCGGTACCCACGGCAGTTCCACCCAGCGCCAGTTCGCACAGATGAGGCAGGGCTGCACGCACATGCGTTTCAGCGTGTCCCAGCTGAGCCACGTAAGCCGAAAATTCCTGGCCCAGCGTAAGCGGCGTGGCATCTTGCAGGTGGGTGCGGCCAATCTTGACGATATCTGCGAATTCGCGCGACTTCGCCTCGAGCGTGGTGCGCAGCTTGGCAATGGCGGGCAGCAATTTGCCGGTGAGCGCTTGCACCGCCGCCACGTGCATGGCGGTCGGAAATACGTCGTTGCTGGACTGGCTCTTGTTGACGTCATCGTTCGGGTGGACCAGGCGCGCCTCGCCCCGCTCGCCGCCCATGATTTCACTGGCCCGGTTGGCCAGAACCTCATTGAGGTTCATATTGGTCTGCGTGCCAGAGCCGGTCTGCCAGACGACGAGCGGAAATTCGCGCGGGTGCTGGCCTGCCAGCACTTCATCTGCAGCAGCAATGATGGCCTTGGCTTTTTCTTCCTTGAGCAGGCCCAGGCGCTGGTTGACGGCGGCCGAGGCCCGTTTGACCAGCGCGAGTGCGTAAATGATCTCTCGGGGTTGCTGCTCTCCGGAGATATCGAAGTTCTGAAGGGAGCGCTGCGTCTGGGCGCCCCACAGTTGGTCGGCGGACACCTCAATGGGACCGAAAGTATCCAGTTCGGTTCGGGTTTGCTTAGGTTTTGTCATCTGAAATTACCAGTTACCAATTCACCAAAGGCTCGTGCGCGCTCACTCTTTCACTACGGGTGATCAGCGGTCAAGCCCCTGCCAAGGTCATCGTGGAGCAGGCTTTTCCAGGCCACTGGCGGCACCTTCTCCGGGTGGAGGGCACGTAAGCGGCTCAGGGGACAATCCAGCCTGTCAAAATAGCGAGTTGGCCGTAACGTTAGCAGATGAGTGATGCCCCTACGTTCGTCCTTCATATCCCACGAAAAAACAAGGAACCCACGCCATGACCGCCATCAAGCAGGAAGACCTGATTGAATCCGTCGCCGCCGCACTACAGTTCATCAGCTACTACCACCCGTCTGACTATATTGCCCATCTTGCACGCGCGTATGAGCGCGAGCAGAGTCCTGCCGCCAAGGACGCCATGGCTCAGATTCTTACCAACAGCAAGATGAGCGCCATTGGGCACCGGCCTATCTGCCAGGACACCGGCATCGTCAACGTGTTCCTGAAAGTGGGCATGAATGTGCGCTGGGAAGGCTTCACGGGCTCCCTGGAAGACGCCATCAACGAAGGCGTGCGCCGCGGCTACAACCACCCCGACAACAGCCTGCGTGCCAGCGTCGTGGCCGACCCGCACTTTGCGCGCAAGAACACCAAGGACAACACGCCTGCGGTCATCTACATTGAGATCGTGCCTGGCAATACGGTCGATGTCACGGTCGCAGCCAAAGGCGGCGGCTCCGAGAACAAGAGCAAGATGGTCATGCTCAACCCCAGTGACAGCATCGTGGACTGGGTTCTGAAAACTGTTCCCACCATGGGCGCGGGCTGGTGCCCTCCAGGCATGCTGGGCATTGGTATTGGCGGCACAGCGGAAAAAGCCGTCCTGCTGGCCAAGCAAAGCCTGATGGACGACCTGGACATGTACGAACTGCAAGCCAAGGCTTCCAAGCGCGAGAAGCTTACGCAGGTCGAAGAACTGCGCCTGGAGCTGTTCGAAAAAGTCAATGCCTTAGGCATTGGCGCTCAAGGCCTGGGTGGCCTGACCACCGTGCTGGACGTCAAGATCGCCATGTACCCCACGCATGCTGCCAGCAAGCCTGTGGCCATGATCCCCAATTGCGCCGCCACGCGCCACGCCCATTTCGTGATGGACGGCAGTGGGCCGACGTACCTGGAAGCGCCGTCACTGGACCTCTGGCCCAAGGTCGACTGGGTCCCTGACACCCAAAAGAGCAAGCGTGTGGACCTGAACCAGCTGACCAAGGAAGAAGTCGCCAGTTGGAAACCAGGCGACACCTTGCTGCTGAACGGGAAAATGCTCACCGGTCGCGATGCCGCCCACAAGCGCATTCAAGACATGCTGGCCAAGGGAGAAAAGCTGCCTGTGGACTTTGCCAACCGAGTCATCTACTACGTCGGCCCGGTCGACCCGGTCGGCGACGAAGCTGTGGGTCCGGCGGGCCCCACCACTGCAACGCGCATGGACAAATTCACCGACATGATGCTGGCGGAAACCGGTCTGATTGCCATGATTGGCAAGTCCGAGCGCGGGCCAACTGCCATCGAAGCCATCAAGAAGCACAAGAGTGCCTACCTGATGGCAGTGGGTGGTGCGGCTTACCTGGTGAGCAAAGCTATCAAGAAAGCCAAGGTAGTGGGCTTCGAAGACCTCGGCATGGAAGCCATCTACGAATTCGACGTAGTGGATATGCCCGTCACCGTCGCCGTGGACGCCTCAGGCATCAGCGTGCACAACACCGGCCCTGCCGAGTGGGAAAAGCGAATCGCTTCCGGCGAATTCAAAGGCATTGAGCTGGCTACGGCATAAACACAGCCTGATAATCCTGTCATGAACTCTGCGCCCATAGGTGTGTTTGATAGCGGCATCGGCGGCATCTCAGTGCTCAGTGCGCTGCTTGCTGCCCTGCCCCGGGAGCGCTTCGTCTATGCCGGCGACAGCGCGCACGCACCTTATGGAGAGCGGGGTGATCCCTACGTGATTGCACGATCACAGGCGGTTCTGGAAGGCATGCGTCGTTCGCATGGCATCAAGGCCTACGTGATCGCCTGCAATACGGCCACCGCAGCTGCGGGACGCATCTTGCGCGAGCAGCATGCGGGCTTTCCGATCGTGGGAATTGAGCCCGCCTTGAAACCCGGCGCGCTGGCCACACGCACTGGCCGCGTCGGCGTGTTGGCAACGCACGGAACGCTCTCCAGCGAGAAATTCCGGCTGCTGCGCGAGCGCTTGTCGGGACCAGTTGAGTTTGTCCCACACGCTTGTACGGGCCTTGCCGCAGCGATAGAAAAAGAAGCTTACAGCGGAATCGAAGCGCCAACGGACGCCCTGCTCGACGAGCACGTGGCTGCCTTGGGTGCCTTGGGCAAGGGCCCAGGCCAGATTGACACCGTGGTGCTGGGATGCACCCACTACCCCTTGATCGCTGCCCGCCTTCAGCAACGAACCGGCACCTCAGTTCAATTGATTGACCCCGGTGAGGCCGTCGCTCGGCATACGAAGGACCTGCTGACTTCCCAGGGACTGCTCGCTTCAGAAGAAGATTCCTCCCTGTCGCTTGAGCTGCTCGACAGCGGTGACGGCCAAGCACTGAGTGCCGCCGCCTCGCGCTGGCTGACGGGCGCGGCAGGTCTTACCAAGGTGCAGCCTTTCGCGACGGCCTGAATCGCTCACCGCACGCTAGAACGTCGTCAGGATGGGGCCAAGCTCGAGAGGCCCATGCTCCTAACACTAGCTCCGTGCAAACAGCGGCTGCGCAAAGTGCCCAACCCGAGTGGTGCGCCCTCTCAGGCAAGCTTCAACGAACTGATAAATGATCGCCCCCGTGGGTGCGGCGATCCAGCCGTCTCCCACAGGCATGCGAAGCACAGGGTGAGTGCTGTCTTCTATGGAGTCAAGTAAAGGTGCATCCGGGCGCAGAAACTCCGTGAGCGGAATTCGATGAGCGCTGGCCACCTCTGCCGGATTGAGCGTAAAGCCTTCTGTGATTCCAGCCCAGACCACAACGGGCGTGATGCAAAAGCCAGAATGGGAGACGAAATCGTCGAGCTTTCCCACAATTCGGTCTGGATTAAGCACCAGGCCGACCTCTTCTCCGAGTTCCCTGAGCGCAGCCTCCTCCGCCGATTCGCCAGGATCAATGGCACCACCCGGTAAAGCCCATTGTCCGGCGTGCTTGCGAAGGCCTGCAGCGCGCCGTGTCAAAAGCATGGCGGGGCTCTCGCTTTGCTGGGTCGGATTCTTGATGCCCCCCAGGTCAGCACCCCATCCTTCGTCCAGGATGGTCAGCGCCACGGCTGCCCGTTTCCGGGACCGCGCGTCTTCAGCGACGCTTCGCTCCCAGTGCATCAGGGCAGAGCTGATCTGCGCTTTGAAAGCAGCGTCAACTCTCATGCCGTTTGCGCCTTCAGGGCAGACTCTCGGCCACGCCGCACATTGATGGGCAGAAGTGCCAGTAACCCCAGGGCGAACAAAACCGTGGTGGAAGCGATGGCTACACGTTGGTTGCCGCCAGTCATCCAGGTGATCAGCCCATAGCTCAATGGCCCGATGATGCTGGCCAGGCGCATAGCGACGGTCCAGAGACCGAAGAATTCCGCCAGCTGCCGCTCTGGGGCAAACAGGCCTACCATGGCTCGGCCGGCGGATTGGCTTGAACCCATGCAAAGTCCGGCAAGTGCTGCTGCCCACCAGAACTGCCCCTTGGTTTGCGCCCACGCCGCAATGATGCAGACCGCAACCCACCCCAGCAAGGTCAATCCAAGCGCCAGTTTGTGGCCTATGCGATCTTGTAGATACCCGCAACTGAAAGCCCCAATGGCCGCCGCAAGGTTAAGCACAAAGATGAGCACCATGGTTTCCTGGGGTTGGAAACCGATCACTCGCTCAGCGTAGATAGCGGCCAGGGTGATCGCCACGGCCACACCCCCCTGGTAGGCGACCGTACACACCAGCAACCACACGAAATCACGGTAGCGGCGGGCTTCCCGCCAGGTTTGGCGCAATTGCTGCACCGCCGCTTTCAAGCCACCGCCCTGCCCCGGCTTGGCGACCACAGGCCGGGCGCGCTCGCGCAGCAAGGTGAAGGTCACCAGGGCCGCCAAACCGTACAAGCCTGCCGTGATGAGCATGGTGATCGGCACGAACTGCGCAGCAGTCTCCCCACGAGCCTGGGCAGAAAGAACATAGGCCAGACAAATGCCCAGAGCAGACATACCGCCCACATAGCCCAAGGCCCACCCCCATCCACTGACCTTTCCCATGCCTTCTGGCCGCGCCAGTTCCGGCAAAAAAGCGGCCGTGAGCGATTCGCCGTAGGAATAGAAGGTGTTGGATACGATGATCAACAGCATGGCCATGGCCACATCGCCCGGTCGCGCAAAAGCCAATGCCGCAGTGCTTACAACGCAGCAGACGGTGAAGAACGCCAGCATGCGCTTTTTGGCTCCGCGCAGATCGGCCCAGGCCCCCAGGCTCGGCATGGTCAGCATGACAATGGCGTAGGACGTGCTGAGCGCCGCCGTCCACGCCAAGGGCCCCCAAGGCGCACCTTCGGTAACCGCGCCTGCAAAGTAGGCCGCAAACACCGCGGTAATGACCACCGTGGTATAGCCAGAATTGGCGAAGTCGTACATCGCCCAGCCAAATACCTCGCGCTTCTTGACGCCAGGATTCAGCACCTCGGAGGAAAAAATGCTCATGCGATTGGATTTCAGGCTGAACGGACCGCCAACCATCTGCACAGCATAGCGGCAGCAAATGACTCCCCGGGTTGGAAGACCTTCGAAGCCACCATGGCTACCAAGGCATCATGTCCGAGGGGTTACGGGGTCAATGGAGGTGCCGAGGGCGACGGCCACCACCGTGACCTGCGCCACCGCCGCCAGGACTGCGTGGCGGTTTGCCAAGATCCAGCGAACTGGTGAGTGCCGTGAAGCGGTCGGTAAAGAGCTTGTCTATCTCTTGCACCACGCCGCCCAGTTCGGCCCCATCAAAATGGCGCTCCATCAGGTGCACGACATCTTCCACCAGAAGATCGCGCTGCGCCTGCATGATGGCCTCCGGGGTAGGACCCACGAACAGCAGCACGAAATCGTCCCGCGATTCTCTGCCGGCACTTTCGTCTTCCTCGTCGAACTGAGCGTCGTAGAAAGTGATTTCGATCTGGGCGCCCGCTTCGGAAAGCTCGTTGAGGTTCATGCAGAGCTCGTCCAGTTGGTGGCGAAAGTCCTCTTCGCCCTGCAAAGTCCAGCACATTTGCAGTAAATGTTCGCGCGGATTGAAGCGAATTCCTGGCTCATCCTCATACAGACTGGTCGCCCCATCGGCGAGCGATCTTGCGCCAGCGTACTTCCACAGGGGCTTGAGCGCCTCTTGAAGGGTGTCGAAGTCGACATCGGCGCGCAGTTTCACGTCGCCATGCACGTGGATTTCGAAAGGTGCGTCTTGATGATTCATGGCCTATTACTCTCTTGGTGCGCCTGACCGGGGTCAACCGGCACGCTCCTTCTCAGGAAAGCGGCGGACTTCACGTCCGAGGCAGAATTCATTTATATAGCTAGGCCATATTGTCCTGCATTGGGGCGGGTAGGAATTTTTTCCAGGGCAAGGCTTGCTTTAGCTCATCTCCGACCGGTATAGGTTGGAATGAATTCCCGCTCGGGCTCGCCCCCATATTTCATCATCGCTAAGCGACGTCTGAATGAGCTCTATGGGCATTCCAGCGTTGCTCACCACCGCTACCAGAAACGAATCTATAGGCTCGTACGGTCCCAAAATGACAGCATGGCCCACCAGCGCCGCCGAAAGATCATTGACCTTGTAAGCCACATGAGGCTGCTCCTTGAGAAGGCTATGGAGCGGCGAATCGGCCTCAGAGCGGTGCCACTGGATAGGAACAGGCCCTGAAAGGTCATCAGTGGTGTACATGCCGACACGCGAAGCGTAACGCTCGCCAGGACGTACCTCGGTAGTCGGTATGCCAATGTGATGAAGCTCATAGATGACACCTTCCCTGCGAAGCCCTGGCAAGGGCTCTGCAGGAGTGGCAGACGCATTCACGGGCGAGCTGTTCGGCATACGAATAATTCGGTCTCGTCTTCTGTTGGGGATACGGCCAGCCGAAACCGACACTATCTACCTGGTACGCACCATTGTGCGCTGGCTGGACTTGTTGGGCTATAGGGTAGGCGCGTCATCGCCTTGACATGCCGCTGGTACGGTGTGACACGACGTGCTTACGGAATGAGAAACCAGCAACACTTGGCCCATTTTGGGGGTAGATTACCGCTTCGCCCCTAAGTGCGGAAATAATGCTTTGTGCCCCATTGCACTGTTTTTATGCTTAGTGACCGTTTTCAAAGCCTGACCTCAAAACTGCGTCCACGAAGCTCAAGATGCACACAGCCCAATCGTCATCAATTTTCTCTTTGCGCCACTACCTTCTTGCTTTCGCCATGGCGCTGATCGCCTTTGCGGGGGCGAATAGCGTATTCGCCCAAACACCTGCCGTGCAACTCGCCAATCCGGCGTCACAGCACTGCGTCGGCCAAGGCGGAAAGTCGCAAATCGAAAAGAACCCCGCTGGTGGCCAGTACGGCATCTGTGTGTTCGGGGGCAACCGCATGTGCGAGGAATGGGCCATGCTGCGCGGCCACTGCCCAGTGGGCGGTTTGAGGGTTTCGGGTTACGTCACGCCCGCGTCCCGATTTTGTGCCATCACGGGTGGAACCTACAAGGTAACCAGCGCCACGAACACACCCGCCGAGTTGGGCACCTGCAAACTTACCAGTGGCAAGACTTGCTCTGCTGACGCCTATTTCAGAGGCACCTGTACAGCAGATCCCAAACCGCCAGCCGCCAGTACAGGCGCTCAGGGCGCCAAGCCACCTCAACCCTTGGAAGTGAAATATTCCTGTTCAGGATCGAGCACGATCGCGGCCTCTTTCTTCAACGACAGCACCCCCGCTCAAGTGAGGCTGGCCCTCTCCGACGGGCGTACGTTCACCCTCCCGCAAGTCGTATCGGCTGATGGCGCGCGTTACGCAAGTGCATCGGAAACCCTGGTGTTCTGGACCAAGGGCCGAACTGCTTTCATTCAAGAGGGCGGAAAAACAAGCTTCGCGGACTGCTTGGAAAAGCGCTAGGTTCTCAAAGCAAGAAGAGCCCTCTGCTTTTCAACATAGAAAAGGAATCCAGCGATTCAGGGTGGTTCAACTCCAACAAAAAAACCGCCCCTGCTTACACAGGAGCGGTTTCCATTCTGGTGCCCGAGGCCGGAATCGAACCGGCACGACCGCGAAGTCGAGGGATTTTAAGTCCCTTGTGTCTACCGATTTCACCACTCGGGCTTAACGCGCAAGGCGTCAACACCACCTCTTTCTGGCTCCCTAGGGGAGTGGCAGAAAGAAATCAGCAGGCCGGGATTTTAAGTCAGATGTGCCCGCCAATTCGTCACGCGAACGAAAGAAGAGCCAAGACAAACTGAAATGCCTGTTGCACGGAGCCACTCATGAAGGCATGCCAGACTGCGGAATAAGCATATGAAGCTGAGGCAGTTAGGCTCTGATAAGCTGAACAATTCCTTGTTAAAAACCACTCATTGGTGCCTACATGCAACGTCGAGACCTTCTTAACTCCGCAGCGCTAGGCGCCCTGGCTTTGACAAGCGGACTTGTATCGGCCCAGACACCCGCCCGCAATCTGCGCGTGCTGGTTCCCACTGGCCCGGGTGGCATCACTGACACCATGCAACGCGCCGCGCTGCCGGTGGTCGAAAAGGAGTTGGGCCAGACCGTGGTGCTGGATTACAAACCTGGAGCAGCCGGCATTGCGGCGATCCAGACTGGCCTTGGCAGCCCCGCAGACGGCAGCACCGTCATTGGCGTCTATACCTCGCTGGCCTTCAACCCTTGGACTTATTCGAAGCTGTCTTATGACACCTTCAAGGATCTGGAGATGGTTTCTCTCCTGGTGAATATTCCGTTGGTTCTGGCGGTCGGGCCGGCAGTGCCCGTGAAGACCATGAGCGAACTGGTCGCCTGGGGCCGTGCGAACCCAGGCAAACTCACCATTGCGGCCTCGGGCCTGGGTGGCGGGTCGCATTTGGGTGGCCTGCTGCTCTCCATGTCTGGTGGCTTCGATGTCACCGTGGTGCCCTACAAAGGCGGCGCGGCGGCCCTGCCCGATTTGCTGGCCGGAAGGGTTGCCTTGATGCTGGATGCCTATCAGACATTGCGGCCGCATGCTGAATCCGGCCGCCTCACCCTGCTCGGCGTCTCCAGCCCCCGCAGGCAAGAATTTGCACCAGACCTTCCGCCCATCTCGGACACGCTGCCCGGCTACTCAACGGCGTCCTGGCAAGGTGTGGCGGTACGGGCAGGTACTCCCGCCGCTGAGAAGGAACGAATTTCCCGAGCCTATGCACGCGCCATGCGTGACCCTGCCATCCGAGCCAACCTCATTGCCCAAGGCCTCGAGCCCGTAGGCAGCACGCCCAAGGAGTTCACCGATGTCCTGCAGGCGGATTACGAAAAGTGGGGCCCAGTGATACGCAAGGCCGGTCTGAAGAACGATTGAGACCATGGACCGCCCGGAGGATCTCACGCCGATCGACTACTACTACTCGGTACGATCGGTCTATGCGTACCTGGGAGCCGCGCGCATAACCGATCTCGCTCAACGCAGTGGCCGCAAGTTGCGGCATCTGCCCATAGACCTGTCGCAAGTCGTGCCGGCCTACGGCAGTACGCCCTTTGCAGAGCGCAGTGCAATTCGGCGCGCGCATCAGTTTGAAGTTGAGGTCAAGAGGTGGAGCGAGTGGCTGCAGATTCCAGTGATTCTGCACCCCGTGCATCACCACGGGGATAGGCTGCTGCCATCGTCGTGCGCACTGGCGGTCCAAGCTTTAAGCCTGGACGTCGATGGGTTCTCCCTCGCACTGCTTACCGCACTATGGCGGGACGACCGCGACATTGGCCACGAGGATGTATTGAGCTCGCTGGCTGAAGATTGCAGCATCTCACCCAAGACCATGCTGGATCTGGCGCATTCGGACCAAATTCAGAATCAATTTCAGCAGTGCACTGATAAAGCGATAGCAGAAGGTGTGCCAGGCTCACCCACCTATGTCGTAGGCGATGAACTGTTTTTTGGGCAAGACAGGTTGATGTTTGTGGAACGCCAGTTGTCCTTGGAGACTGGCTTCTAGGTGGTCGCTGCAATGCCAGAAGGCACCAGCCACGGGAAGGCCCCTATTGGCGGAGCTTGCCGGTCCCTCCTAGACTTTACGCATGTGCATCAGATATGTCGCCCCCGAAGAGCGAGAGATTGAAGCCCTTTGGCACATCGGCGGCCGTCACCTGCCCCACTGGGATCGGAATGTGTTCCCGCGCGGACGAGGCGTATATATCCGTCGCGCAAGAGACGATTCCGGGTACAGCGTTCGCCATAGAACCCGGGGACATGGCTCTATGGCTCACGGGGACCATGGACGAAATCGCGCCACTATTGCGAGCGCCTGCCCCAGAGGTTCTCTGTGCCGCCCCGGGTGGCGATTTCAGCAGATCGGACGAGCTGATTGGTTTCTAGAAGACGGGCAAGGAAACAAGGCTATAATTTAGAGCTCAGCTATAACGGACGTCTGGGCGGCTATAAGGTCTCTTTAACGTCAGTTGTTCAGCATGGCGCGATAGCAAAGCGGTTATGCAACGGATTGCAAATCCGTCTAGTCCGGTTCGACTCCGGATCGCGCCTCCAAGGTTTCATACGCCTCAGCACCCTTTCGGGTTCTGGGGCGTTTTGACGTTTGGCACGCCAGAGCTCACCGGGAACGCCGGGCGCTTAGTCTGACTTGGTGAAACCAAGCCACACCATTCTTCTCAGCCTTTGCTTTTTGGACGCGGCACCTCACCGACGTCTGCGCCCTCTTCCGCCAGCATTTCGGCCGTCTCGCGTTGGTCCTCGGCTTTGACTTCCAAGCCCTCCTGCAAATCTGCGTTGGCGGGGTGGTATTGCACTTCCAGCAGAACAGGAAAATGGTCTGAGTCAATCGATGGCAGGCGCGCTACCTCCACGACCTGGAAGTGGTCACTGTGAAAAAAGTGATCCAGCGGCCAGCGGGCAAAAAAGTAATTGGCGTGGAAGCTGTTGTACATCCCACGGCCCACACGCGGATCAAGCAGGCGACTGATCTTGCGGAACATGCGTGTCGTGGGCGACCAGGCGACGTCGTTCAAGTCTCCCGTGACAATCACGGGCCCTTTTTCTTCTTGCAGGCTCTTGGCAATCAGCAGAAGCTCTACGTCACGCTCGGTGGATTCTTCGTTTTCTGTGGGGCTAGGCGGGGCTGGATGCAAAAAATGCATTCGCACCACCAATGAATCAGTGACATGCACACTCGCATGAATGCTTGGCACATCGGGCTCCACCAGGTAGGTGATTTCCTCATCGCTCAGTTTGAGGCGCGAGTAGACGTGCATACCGTAAAGGTTGTCCAGTGGACACGCAATGCGGTAGGGATAGTCTTTCTCCAGCGGCAGCAGTTGCTGCTGCCACCATGCGTCCGTTTCCAAGGTGACCAGCACGTCAGGGCGGTGCTCCTGGACCAGATCGATCAGAGCGCGTGTATTGCGGTTGGACGTGAGGACATTGCAGGCGATCACGCGCAGGTGCGGCCTGTCTGCACCCGGCGACGCACTCATGACCTCGCGCTTATAGAACGGTGTGTAGGGCAAGATCCACCATGCTTGATAGAGCAAGGTGATGAAAAACACCAGCTGCAGCCCCCATTCCCAGTGCCCTGTCACCGCTGAAATGGCAGTGACTATGCTGCCCAACAGAGACAGCAGCGCCAACTGCAAGCGCGGAAAATCCCATATACGCACCCACCATGCCGGGCTTTTCAGCCACGGCAATAAGGTGGCGATGATCAGGAACCCAGCCAGTGCCGACAGGGTCCAGAGCAAATAGCTCATGGGAAAAATTTCATCGCAAACAAACCCTTGGCAGCTCTTGCCGATGCCTATTTGGCGCGCAGGGTCTGAAGGGCGTTGGTCCAGCGGAGCAATTCGTCAAGCATGGCTGTGGCGGACTGCTGGTTGATCGGGTTGGCGGCCAGACCACCTTCTGCTTGAAGTTGCTGCGCGACGTTCACCACCGAGACACCTTCGAACATAGGCACCATCTTGAATGTGTTCACCAGGCCCTTGGCGACCTGCACAGACCTCATGCCGCCGGAAATACCGGCGTAGCCGACAAAGCCCACGGGCTTGTAATTCCACTCACGTGCCAGGTAGGTCAATGCATTCAACAGGGAGGACGGTGGTGCATAGTTGTATTCAGGCACCACGAATACGAACGCATCGGCCTCAGAGACGCTGGCGCTCCAGGCGCGCGTATGTTCATGCACGTAGCGGCCAAAGCGGGGATGCTCTGGTTCGTCGAAAACCGGAAGATTGAAAGATGCCAGGTCGACAAGCTTCGCGTCGAACCCGCCGTGGCTCTGCGCCACGCCGTGCGCCCACTCGGCCACCGCGGGTCCCACACGAACGGGACGTGTGCTGCAGATGAGGGTATGAAGGACAGGACGTGTCATGAATGTGCTTGATGAAGAATGAAAAATCGAGGAGGCTTGTGCTCCAGCGATTCGGATAGTAGCCACCTTTTGGAATCCTTGGCTTACGAGAGCCTATGCAAACGGCTGGAGTTTCTGCTAGCGGCAGGGTTTGGAGATCCATCCCGCCCACTCCCCGGTTCACCACCAAAAAAGATGAAAGAGACAAAATGAGTTTGCCATTCAGTCAGATCAAGATCCTGGACTTCACGCGGTATATCTCCGGGCCGTTTGCAAGTTTTCAGTTCGCAGTCCTGGGCGCAGAGGTCATCAAGGTAGAGCCTTTGGAGGGTGACCCTACTCGCGAGGTGACAGCAGACAAGGCACTCGCTGACGCCAAGATGTCGCCCATGTTCCTGTCAATGAACCTGAACAAGCGCAGCCTGGCGCTGGATTTGCGGTCGCCAGAGAGCATTTCCATTCTTCGTACCCTGGTCAAGGACGTGGATGTCGTTTGCGAGAATTTCCGCCCGGGCGTGATGAAGGACATGGGCCTCGACTACGAAACTTTGAAGGAATTAAATCCGCGCCTGATTTATTGCTCGATTTCAGGGTTCGGCCAATCCGGACCGGAACAATACACAGCAGCTTTCGACGGCAAGATCCAGGCGATGTCTGGCGTGATGTCCATGAACGGTGACCCGGCAGGAGGCCCCATGCGCATCGGCTTTGCGGCTTGCGATCTGATGGCGGGGTCCACCGGCGCGTTCGCCATTGCAAGCGCCCTGTTCGAGCGCGAGCGCACGGGAAAAGGTGCTTTCCTCGACGTCGCCATGCTGGATTCAGCCCTGGCGTTCCTGTCTTCGCAGGTGAGCGAGACCACGATGACCGGTGTCAAGCACACTCAGATAGGAAATCAATCGGTCAGCCGCAAGCCTACAGGCAACAGGTTTAAAACCGGCGGCGGCGACATCGTACTGGCAGTGATGAAGGAAAAGCAGTTCATCAATCTGATGCGGACGCTGGGACTGGGCGAAGCCCTGAACGACCCCCGGTTTGCCAACTGGTCGACACGGATCGAGCATGAACCCGCATTGAGGGAACTGATAGAAACCGCCATGTCGACTCAAAGCGCCGAGCTCTGGGAAGAGACGCTCACTGCCGCTGACGTACCCTGCGGGGCGATTCGCCGGATCGATCAGATCATCCAGCACCCGCAACTCAAACACCGCGCCGTGTTGCAGAAAGTCCAGACACCCAAAGGCGAAGTTTCGATGGCAGTTGCTGGATTTCAGTGGTCAGACAAGGCACCGACCATCGACGCTTGCGCGCCTCGGCTCGGCCAGCACACGCAGGCAATTCTCCGTGAGGCGGGATACAGTCAGGATCAAATCGAGCAACTCCGCGAGCAGGGTACTCTGGCAGGCTAGCAGTTGCTTTGGAGTGCTGCTCCTATCGGACTGCCCTACTCTTCCAGGGCTTCTCCCATGCGCTCCAGTAGCTCGCCGACAAAATCATCGAACAGCGGCAACTCCGCTACGGGTGCGCCAGTGGCCTCAGCCACCCAGCCGTTCGCCGCGCCAAATAGCCGGATTGCATCGAACTGCGGTTCTTCTCCTGCATCAAAGCTGTGAGCCAAGCCCGCAGGCAGTGCGGCCCAATCACCTGCTTCGCACAAGAGACCCAGAAATCCGTCTGCATCGCGGATATAGAAAAGGCCTGCGCCTCCAAGGAAGAACCTTATTTCTGCATCCGCGTGCCGGTGTTCTGTCAAAAACTGGCCTCTCAATTCAGGCCAGCGGGGGTGCCCCGGGGCCATGGTGACTCTGTCCGCGCTCTGCAGCGAAAAATGGTCCGCCAAGGCGTTCAGCTCTTGTTTGTAGACAGAACGCAATTCATCTAGCCCACCGTTGTCCAAAGGCCGCAGTGGCCAACGCCCCCAGCGGACACCGGCCGGCTCAAGGTGCTGTTTCACAAGTTGATCACAGACCCAGGTTTCGCTCCAGCGTCCATCTGCATCAAATCGAACCAACGCCACCATATCTACTGTCCTTTACCGTTGAATCATTGGCACACACGCGGACTACAGACATGCGCAGCGTCTGAGTTCGCAGAATGTCGATGGATGCCGCGTCAAACGGATGAAGCGCACCATCGACCACTCTCAGTCGGGGCGCCGGTTCGGGGGCAATCGTATGGCGATTTGTTTGCATGGTGGGGAGCTTGGACCAAGCGCAAAGTGCGCGACACCCTTAGTTTGCTTTCGGACATTGACTGTGCAAACTAATTTTTCAGGTAGTCCATATGCGTATTCCAGCTATCGAGAAACTCAAGCAACTCGCGCACGAAGTCCAGAGCATTTTTTTTTACACGCTTTGGCAGTTGTTTTTCTTCTAAGCACATCGGTTTTCTTTCGTTGGACTTTGGTCGCTCGCGCCGTAGAGTGAACTTCCATTCGCAAAACGCACAAGCAACTGCCCTATGCCTACTCCTCTTGACGTCGTTGCCGTGGTCGGCAGTGTCACCCTGCCTTCCCGCACGCGGGCGCTGATCGATGCGCTCCTAGGTGCACTTGAAGAGCGTTTGGTGATCCGCACCCGCGTCATACAACTCAATGAGATCGCTCGCCCTCTGGGGCAGGCCTTGGCGCGAAATGAGCTGCCTGCAGAGATTGAAGATCAGCTACAGGCCATAGAGTCATCCGATCTCTTGATCGTCGCTGCGCCGGTTTACCGCGGCAGCTATCCAGGGCATTTCAAGCATCTGTTCGATCTGGTGGGCCAGGACGCGCTGGTGGACAAGCCGGTCCTGCTGGCGTCCACGGGTGGATCCGACCGCCACGCGCTTGTTCTGGACCATCAATTGCGCCCGTTGTTCGCGTTTTTTCAGTCGCTTACGCTGCCTATTGGCGTCTATGGCACCAACGCTGACTTTGAGAATTACCAGGTCACGAGCCCGGCCTTGCAAGCGCGTATCGAGCTGGCCGCAGAGCGCGCCGCGCCTCTATTTTCCGCCCACCAGCGGCCATTGCTGAGGCGAGCTGCTTGAACGCCATGACGTTCTCAAGCAGTCTGCCCAAAAGAGTGTCTCCCGTGCCTTTGTAGCGAGATCGAAGGCAGTTGCAGCCCTGCGTGGCCCAGGCCACCGGGGCTGCTTTTTTTTGTGGCTTAAGGCTTGTAGACCTCTACCGTTTGCATCATGCCCATTTCCTCATGGTTCATCATGTGGCAATGCAACATGAAGATGCCCGTAAAGTCCAGGAAACGTGAACGGAAAACGACTTCACCGCCTTGGCGCTCGACGATCACGGTGTCCCGCCATTGAGGAACAGCCAGTGGTTTGCCGTTGACGGACACGACCTCGAAGGGATTGGTGTGGATGTGAAAGACGTGGTCGTCATGTTCATGCGTGTTGATGATCTTCCACTCTTCCACAGCGCCCAGCTTGACGCGGTGGTCAATACGGCGCGGGTCGAACTTTTTTCCATCAATAAAAAACCCGAACTCTTGCCAATGGCCCGCAGCGTCTGCTTCTGGCGCTGTCGCGGAGAACACCACCGTGCGGCGGTGGGTGATCTCCGAAGCCTTGATGGACTCCAAGGGGGGTCGCGGCAACGCCCTGGGCAGGTTCATATCCAGGGGTGCACCAGACACCACCACCCGGGCCAGAGTGCCGGTGGGAGACGGATGCCCCTGATCGTAAGGCGCGGCATTCAACTCATAGGTGCCTGCCGCCCCTGCACGAACCAAGACGTCGACGCGTTGGCCAGGCGCAATCAGGATCTGCTTGAGCGGCTCCACGGCTCCAAGCTGGATACCGTCATAGGCCACCGCATGCAAGTCATGCTTGTCCAGTACAAGCAGCATGTCGTCCTGGTAGCCCGCATTCAGTATGCGCCAGCGCTGCACCTCACCAGGGCGCATGGAAATCATCGGCCTTCTTTGTCCGTTCACGGCCAGGAAACGCGTGGCCGTTTCAGGGAACAAGGTCTCGAAGTTCTCGATCATGCCGTGGGCGTCATGCACCACTTGGGTCAGCACCAATAGGCGCTCTTTAGCCGCAGCGATCTCCGGGACATCTGCAAAGTCACCCTCCACCACAATGGCGCCCAGCATGCCACTCGACATCTGGACATCGGCACTTCCGTGGTGATGGGGGTGGTACCAGTAAGTGCCTCTGGTGTGATCTGGCGGAATTTTGATTTCGACGTTGTAGGTGTTGCCAGGTGCCATGGAGCGCATGACATTGTCCGCAATGCCACTTGGGCTGACATGCGCACCATGGAAGTGAAAATTCGTGTTGTTGAATTGATGCGGGCGGCTCATGTCCGCGGGCATGGCATCGCGGTTAGGTGGCAAGTCATTGATAAGCTTGAGGCGCATGGTGTCGCCCGGCTTCACGCGGAAAGTGGGTCCCGGACTCGTGCCTTCATAAGAGCGCACATAAAGCCTGACCCCACCTACATACCGGTAGGCATAGGCCATACGCAAGGAGGTATCAAGCACACCATTGACCGAGCGGCGGACTTCTGGCTCAAGCAGCGGCTGGTCCATGGCGGGTGCTCGTTTGTCTTGCACCTTGCCGAGCGTGGGGGACATGTCCATGTGACCATGACCCGTATGGGCATGAGGGGCGTGCTGCCCATGCGTGGAATGATGCGAGTGGTCCGCGCCAGCTGCCCTCCCGCTCAGCAAAAGCGCGCCAAGCCCGACGCCTCCGTCAAACAACTGGCGTCGCGACAGCTTTTTCTCAACTGCGGTGGTGAGGATGGCATGGCTATCTTCCGGACCTTGCTGCACAGAGCTCCCCTTAGACGATCTATTTTTGGATGCATCCGTTGATGCAAGATCAATTCTAAGTAAAAGTAACTACTGATTCAAATCACATCAATTGCAGTCACGGAGCCCCAAAGACCCCCTTCCACTTTTCAATTTCCTTGCGCATACGATCTCGAAAGGGCTCGGAACCCACTGGCATGGACTGACTACCTTGCGCGAACAGGCTCTTCATGCCTTCGCTCTTGAGTACCTTGGCAAGCGCATCCTCGAGCCGCTTGACGACTGAGGCAGGAGTACCGCGAGGCACCACCACGCCAGAGATCGACCCCACGTCAAACTCCACGCCAAGCTGCTCGGATACCGTGGGGATTTTCGGAAGTCTCGGCACGCGTTGGCTCGACGTCACGCCAAGTGGTCGCATCTTGCCGGACTCGATGAATGGCCCGACCACTACGGTCTCGACAGCGGTGCTCTCAACGCCGCCCGATAACAATCCATTGACGGCCTCTGCACCACTCTTATAAGGGACATGCAGGAAAGTGGAGTCCGTGGCCTGCGAAAGCGAGCCCATTACCTGGTGTATTGAAGTGCCCAGCCCAGAACTAGCGAAGGCAACGCCTTCTTTTTCCTGTTTGGCCTTTGCCACCAGAGAGCGCAGATCCTGAATGGGTGACTTCTCCGAGACCACCAATACAAGCGGAGTGTTGGCAATCATCGAGATGTAGGTGAAGTCCTTGACAGCGTCGTAACTGAGCGATTTGTTGATCAAAGGGTTCACCGCCACCATGCCGTTGGTGATGACCATCAACGTGTACCCATCGGCTTTCGCGCGCGCCACTGCGCTTGCGGCGATGTTTCCACCTGCACCGGGCTTGTTGTCCACCACCACCGGCTGCCCGAGCTCCTCTTGCAGCAGCTTCGCAACCGTGCGGGCCGTGACGTCTGTGATGCCGCCGGCACCGAACGGGACGACCAAAGTCAAAGCTCGCGACGGCCAACCCTCTGATGCAAAGGACGTGCTCAAAAAGCCAATCGCCAGAAACAAGCTGACGAGCACCTTTTGGGACAAGACTCTGATCATGATTTTCCCTCTATAGATTGGAATAATTTGTTGTAGTTCTTGGTGCGCCTGAAGTGGCACATTCATTCATGCGATCGGGATCCCGACCTATGCACCGAACCGGAATGACTGAGCAGCGTTAAACGTCCGACGCCACCTGGTCTGGACGAGAAGATGCCCGGCAGAAGCGCTTGAACAATGTCTTGCGCAAGCGCTCGCGCGCCGTGACACTCTGTGTGTACCAGGCACCGTTGAAGGTGCTTAGAAGCGTTCGGCGCACGGTTCATTAGTCAATCAGTGCTCGAGGTCCGCCGCTGTCACATCCTTGACTTCGCCCTTGATGTTCATACGACCTTCGTACACCGGACGCCCACCGGTAGTTGGGCCCTGATATTGGACGAAGAACAAGGTGCCCCCAGTCTCTGTGGTCATGGCGTCCTCGTAGTGCGGATCAGCGTGATATACGACGGTGCCAGGACCGTAGACCTTGCCGCCCATATTGAACTCTCCATCGATCACATACCAGACTTGTGAAAAGTCGTGCTTGTGCAACCGAAAGCCGGCGCCAGGTTCATAGTGCAGAAAACCTGCATTCGGCTCTGTCGGCCTCGCCGGATTCGTGTGAAAGAGAAACTTCGTCTTGTTCTTGAAGCGTCCCATTTCCCACTCCATGGAATCCGGAGTGCGGTACTCGGGGGGGTTGTGCTTGCTGAGGTCAAGCTGGACATCATTGGACATTGCCATCTCCTTGGGAAAAGCGCCTTCAGGCGCGTTACAAAACTTGGGGAATGCGTGTAGCAGGCGGCGTGTTCCGCGAGCGTCCACACCGGACTTGGCCATCAATCACCACCATGCCCACACCCGGCAAGTCGCCGGCGGCGATGCTTTCAAGCAGATTGGACTTGGAAGAGTGCTGCGCGGTATCAAGAAACACAAAGTCGGCAGCTCGCCCGGATTCGACGAGGCCGCAGTTCAGATTTCTGATTCGAGCGGTGTTGCCGGTGGCAAAACAGATAGCCTGCTCGGCGGGAACTTCGCCAATGCTGGAGAGCATGGCTATCAACCGCAGAATGCCCGTGGGCTGCACACCGGATCCCGCCGGTGAATCTGTGCCGAGAATGACCCTGTCCAGTTGCTGCAATTCCCTGGCCGTTCGCAGGGCAAACAGCGCCGCGAACTCGTTGCCGTTGTGAACAATCTCGATGGCCCTGCCACACCCCTCGCACAGACATCGAATCTGCCTGGTCGACAAGGCTGTGTGACCTCCGTTGATGTGACCGATGATGTCAGCATCCGCTTCCAGCACCATCTCGGCATCAACGTAGCCGGACCCGGGCACGGAAGGCCCACCTGTGTGTATGGTGGACTGAATTCCGTACTTGCGCGACCACTCGACCATCTTTCGTGCCGTGGGCCCGTCTTTGACAGACCCCAAGCCGATCTCGCCGAGCAGGGTGACACCGGCCGCCGCCAGCTCTTTGAAGTCTTCCTCTACCATGCCCTGCTCAATGACAGGAGCGCCCGCGAGCAACTTCACGCCGCCCGGCCGACTGTTTGCATAGGCACGTTGGGCCGTGATGGCCAGCGCCTTGATACCCACTATGTCGCGCGGCCTGCCGGGAAGGTGCACCTCACCAGCGGAGATCATCGAAGTGACGCCGCCATTCATGAATGACTCTATCCATCCGATCTGGTTCTGCCGAGGGGTCCAATCACCAAAAACTGGATGAACATGGCTGTCAATCAATCCGGGAGCCAACGCACAACCGTGGGCATCAATGACCATATCTGCCTGTTCGGCGTCGAGGTCGCATAGCTTGCCGATGGCGGTAATTAAGCCGTCCTGACACAAGACGGCATCGGCATCCTTGATCGGATTTTTAAGATCGCCCGTCAGCATGAGACCGACGTTCTTGATGAGCAGGCTTCCCGTGGGAGTTAGTGAAGGTTGATCGTGCATAGTCTTCAGAGAGAGAGGTATTGGCTGCGGATGTGCTTGTCAGCGATCAGCTCATGCATGTCACCGGAGAAACGAACCTGGCCTCGCTCCAGCACGTAGGCACGGTCCGCGACCAGGCTGGCGAAATGGATGTTTTGCTCCGATAGAAGCACGCAAAGGCCTTGACTCTTGAGCTGGTGGATCATGTGCGCCATCTGTTCGACGATGACGGGAGCAACGCCCTCGGACGGTTCATCGAGCATGACCAGGTATGGATTGCCCATCAGGGTTCTGGCCACCGTGAGCATCTGCTGCTCGCCACCGCTCATCTGTCCCCCGGGACGCTGTTGCATTTGCCCCAGGTTCGGAAACATGCGAAAGAGCGCCTCTGTAGTCCAAGTGCGCATGCCCTCACGTGCCGGTTGAACACCCACCGACAAGTTCTCCATGACCGTCAGATCACTGAAGATCCGTCGCTCCTCCGGTACAAACCCCAGGCCCAGGCGCGAGATTTGGTGCGACTGCAGCTTGGAGACCTCTTGCCCGCGGAACACTACTGAACCACTGCGCCTGCGCACCATGGCCATGATGCTTTTCATGGTGGTCGATTTGCCGGCTCCGTTGCGCCCCATAAGGGCTACGACCTCGCCGGCGCGGACCTGCAAGTCGATGCCGAAAAGAATCTGAGCTCGACCGTAGTAGGCATTCAGTGCTTTGACCTCCAAAAGGGTTTTCGTTGTCATGCCGTGGCCCCCTCCAACTGTTCGTTGGTAAATGTCTTTCCGGTGCCGAAGTAGGCTTCTTGCACTTTTGGGTCGGCTCTGACAGCGTTGGGTTCCCCTTCTGCAATGAGCTTGCCGCGTGCGAGAACAATCATCCTGTCCGCATATCCGAACACCACGTCCATGCTGTGTTCGGTAAAGAGCGCGCCGATCTGCCGTTCAATCACCAGGCGCTTGGTCAAGGCGATCAGTTCGTTGCGTTCCTTGGGCGCCATTCCAGCCGTAGGCTCGTCCATCAACAGCAGCTTGGGCTGATTGGAAAGGGCAACAGCCAACTCCACGCGTTTGACATCTCCATAAGCCAGCACGCTGCAAGGTCTGTCCGCATGCTCGTGCATACCGACCTGCTCCAGCAGCGATAGAGCATCCTGCCGATGAGAATGCGACATCGCTTGCCACACAGCAAACACGCCAGAGCGGTAGGAGTGAAGGGCCAACTGCACGTTTTCCAGCACTGTCATCGAACCGAACGTCGCGGCGATCTGAAAGGTGCGGCCAACACCGTGCTTCCAGACTTGCCTGGGAGATTTGCCCACGACATCCACACCATCCAATATGACCTGGCCACTGTCAGGCTTGAGCTGACCGTTGAGCATGTTGAAGCAGGTGGACTTTCCTGCTCCATTGGGTCCGATCAAGGCCAGCAGTTCACCTGCCTGCACATCAAAGGACACATCGCTTACCGCAGCTACTCCGGCAAAGCGCTTACTTATATGGCGTACTGATAGCAAGCTCATGCCTTGGCCTCCATGGCGGGCACTGGATTCGTGACATTCGTTTGCCGCGAGCTGCGGGACGATTTCAATGAAGCGACCATGGACTGCAGTGAGCCGACAATACCGGCCGGGAACACTATGACCAAGGTCAAAATGATCAGCCCGAGCAGCGCACGCCAATAGTCCGTACTGCGAGCCACAGTGTCTTGTAGCCAGACAAACACGGTCGCACCCACAATAGGTCCAGCGATGGTTTGAACACCGCCGAGCAGCACCATGACCAAGCCGTCGATGGACTTCGCCACGTGGATGGCCTCAGGTGAGATGCTGCCTTTGGCAAACGCAAAAAGTGATCCAGCCAAGCCACCGAATGCGCCTGCAAGAACAAAGGCTGCCCACTGAACGCGTTTGCAATCGATCCCGATGGCCCCTGCCCGCAGCTCAGAATCCCGCACAGCTCGCATGGCAAAGCCAAACGGAGAGAACAAGGCCCGGCGCATGTACCAGAGACCAGCCAAGACAAGCAAGAGCGAGAAGTAGTAGTAGGCCGTGGTCGATCGCAGCCACTCCGGTGGCCGCAGGCCAATCAGGCCATTGCTCCCGCCCGTTACGGCATCCCATTGGTAGATGATGGCCCACACCAATTGTCCGAAAGCCAGCGTCAGCATGGCCAGATACACGCCTGACAGGCGAACACTGAACCACCCGAAAACAGCAGCCCCGACCGTCGCACCCAGTACGCCCAGAGGCAGTGCGGTCATCATGTCCAGACCCGTCGACTTCACTAGCACCGCAGAGACGTAGGCGCTCAGTCCGAAGTAGGCCGCATGGCCAAAGGAGTGCATGCCGCCTGGGCCCATGATGAAGTGCAGACTGGCCGCGAACAACACAGCAACCAGGACATCGACGCCCAGAACCATCATGTAGGGGAAACTGCGTTCAAGAATCGGCAATGCCAGCAAGACCACCGCCGCAATGATGGCCATCTGACGCGTGCGATTGGAGGCGGACCGCAAGACCGGCTCCTGCGCAACGGCTGCTGAGTTCGTACTGGTCGGCCGGCCCAACAATCCAAAAGGGCGGAACACAAGAACCACAGCCATCACAACAAATTCCACCACCAGAGTGAACTTGAACACCGGTAGTGCGATTCCGAAGACGGTGATGGTGCCGAGTGCGATGCAAAGTGCCTTTAACTCGCAGATGATCAACGCCGCAATGAAAGCACCAGGAATGGATCCCATGCCGCCAACGACCACCACGGCGAACGCCGTGCCGATGGAGTCCATGTCGAGCGCCAGGTTGGCAGGCATGCGCGGGCCTTGCAAAGCACCACCCAGACCAGCCAGCAGGCATCCCAGCGCAAAAACCGCAGTGAACAGGCGCCCTTGGTTGACGCCGAGGGCGCCCACCATCTCCCTATCCTGCGTAGCGGCCCGCACGAGTACGCCCCACCGAGTTCGTTTGAACAACAGCCAAAGCGCGCCCAAAAGCAACGGACCCAGTACGATCATGACGATGTCATACGAGGGAAAGAGCGTTCCCATAATGGAAACGGAACCTTCCAGACCCGCAGCTCTCGGAGCGAACAGTTCGTCCGCTCCCCAAAGCCACAGCGTAGCGTCCTTGATGATAAGAACGAGAGCAAAAGTCGCCAGCAGTTGGAACAGTTCGGGAGCGCTGTAGATTCGTCGCAGTACGGTCATCTCAACCACCGCACCCAGGAGACCCACCAGCAGTGCGGCCAAGAGGGTGCTCGTCCAGAATCCCAACGCACCGCCCCCGATGGCGGTCACCAGGCTGTAAGCCAGGTAGATGCCGACCATGAAAAATGAGCCATGAGCAAAATTCACGATACGGGTGACACCGAAGATCAGTGACAGTCCCGACGCGATAAGAAACACCACCGATGCATCCGCCAGACCATTGATCAGCTGGGGAATTAGGCTTTGCAAAGTCATGGTTCGGCCTATTTCAATGGTCGCAGCTTCGAGACTTCGCCGTCAGGCGGCACGACACTGGCACCGTCCACGTAGCGGTAGTCCACCATGTAGCCTTTACCGTCTTTGAGCGCCACCTTTCCGAGATAAGCGCCCATGGTCGACTGGTTGTCCTGAGGACGAAAAACGACCGACCCCATGGGCGTTGCGACCTGTAGCCCCTTGAACGCGCCGATGAGCGCTTCCGGTTCAGGCGAGCCGGCCTTGCGCAAGCCTTGCGCGAGCGAGTGCAGCGTCGAGTAACCGACCAGCGAGCCCAACCTCGGATGGTCGTTGAACTTCTTCCTGTACGCCTCAACGAATTTCTTGTTCTCTGGTGTGTCGATGGAATACCACGGGTAGCCTGTCACGATCCAGCCTTTGGGTGCCTCGGCGCCCAGAGGGTCCAGATATTCCGGGCGCCCGGTCAACATGGAATAGACCTGGACAGAGTCGAAAAGCTTGCGGCTATTGCCCTCTCGAACGAACCGACCCAAGTCCGCACCGAAGAGAACGTTGAAGATGGCATCTGGTTTGGCATCAAGCAGCGCTTGAGTGATCGCCCCCGCATCGACCTTGCCGAGAGGGGGTGCCTGTTCCGCGACGAACTCCACATCAGGCTGCTTGCTCTTCAAGAGCTTTTTGAAGGTCGCAGCCGCTGACTGCCCGAGTTCGTAGTTGGGGTAGACCAGTGCCCACCGCTTTTTTTTGTGCTTGGCTGCTTCATCGGCAAGCATGGCCACCGACATATAAGTGGAAGGACCTAATCTGTGAACGTAGCGATTGCCCTCTGACCAGATGACGCGATCCGTTCCTGGCTCTCCAAAGAGATAAAACACTTGGCGGTTCTTGGAGAAGTCCGCCAGCGCAACAGCCACATTGGAGAGAAATCCTCCAAAGTACAGGCGAACTCCTTCACGGGAGTACAACTCCTCTGCCACGCGCACAGCGTCTCCAGGGTTACCGTTGTCGTCGCGCGAAATGACTTCCAGCTTGCGACCAAGGACCCCACCGCCTGCATTGATCTCGTCCTGAGCCATTTGCCAACCGCGCTTGTAGTGGTCGAGATAGGACGGGGTCACCTTGTAGCTATTGACCTCACCGATCTTGATAACGCCCTGCGCATGGCATGCGCCAGCCACCGCCACCACAAGTGCGGGCAACCAGCGCCGCAAGAACATTTGGCTCATTTCAAGTCTCCTGATGGATTTGTACACAAAACACTTTTTTGGATCCATAAACTGGATTTTTGCGTATTCTATGTACTAGATCAGGTGAAAAATATCGGGTTTTCCCTAAAAATAGACCATTACTTCAATTTTTTTCGCCTTGATTCATTTTCCTGGATCCAGAAAATAGATTTTTATGCGATGACCGCATGACGTGGCGCGCGCCTGGGGAGGCCCTACTGACCCGTGCAGTGGCATCCAGACAAGTCGACGGCTAGATGCTTCGGAGACCGTCCCAAGCTCCGCCTGCGGGGCGTTTGGCCACGCTCACACAAGCCTGTAAGTTGTAGACGGGGAGATCGGGGGGGATGGAGGTACGGAGCCTCGTGAGCAGGTCTTGGCAGAAAGGTGAATCTGCGTACTTACAGCACCGCGTGCCGCAGGCCCGAGGAAACTTGGGAAGGCTGCTGCCTGGCCAATCCGCCACTCGTGCAGTCAACGCCCTTATGGAACTGATCGCACGGATCAGAGCATTCGATCAGAAGCCGGTCAAAAGCCGATCAAAAGCCTCGCGTCATGCTCGCATCTTTCGCTGCGCAACGAGATGCTATGTGCAGTGGCACGCCCGGGTTGTTACCGGCGTTCGCCACAGATGGCACGGAAACCGTGTCATTGAGTCTGGGACTGGTTCTCCATCCAAGTGGCCACGAACTCCCCCGACTCATCCACGTGGGCAGCCATAGCTCTGCGTGCAGCTATTTCGTCATGCGCTTCCAGCGCTGAGAGGATGGCCTCATGATGTGCAATGTTCCGCTCCATTCGGTGCTTATACATGCCCAATGCGGATGATGCGATCCTGCCCCGCGCGGAACCCAGCTGAAGATCAGCAATGATCTTTCCCAGAAACGCATTGCACGAAGCCTGAAAAATGATCGCGTGGAACTCGCTGTTGGAAGACACCCACTCCTGCCGGGCAGCTTGATAGCCAGCGCTTTCAGTATGGCCACTTGGGTTCTCCGCGCGTAGACGGCTCAACTCGGTAACCGCGTGCACGAACCTCGTATGGATCTTCCGAAGCTCAAGGAGCTGTTGATCTGTAATCCACTGAGCGGCCAGTTGAGCCGCCAGCCCCTCAACCTCGGAGCGAACCCGATAGATATCCCTGACGTCTTTGGAACTCTGTGATTTGACGACCGCACCCGTCTGGCTCTGATCGACGATTCCGCGAGCGGCCAGCTGAGATAGCGCTTGCCGTATTGGCGTACGGCTTACCTGGAAGGTGTTGGCAAGGGCAACCTGCTTCAGCTTCTCGCCCGGACGATACTCACCCGTCACGATTTTTTGTTGAATTTGGTCCGCAAGTTGATTGACCAGCTTCTCGTCGGTTGAAAGTGCCATGTAGGTTATGGATTGGTTTGAGTTATTCCCTACATTCTATTCAAGCGTGGATCCAGGATTGCCTATTTCGTCTCCCGACAGGAAGAAAATGTATTAAAACTAAACCTTAGCCCTTTCATGTCAGATGATCTGACGGGGCGGGCCATTCGGCCGTGAGGGGTTTGCAGAGGCTCCTTAGCCCAAGGCGCGCCATGCCAGCCGCAGCCCCGGCGTCAAGAGGGCCAAGCCGGAAATGAGCAGGAAGCCAAATATGATTTTCTGAAAGTGGACGTCCCCCACCTTCAGGCTGGCTCGAAACCCAGCCCAGGACGACAGCATGATGACCGGAGCGAGCCACAGAAAAAGCTTCATCAACTCGGCATCTATCAATCCCTGCCAGATGTAGAAAACAAGCACCTGAACCTGGACAAACATGAAAAAGGGCTGGTAGGTGGCGCGCTGGGTCAGAACGTCCCAGCCCCGCATGGAGCACCACAAAATCATGGGGGGACCGGCCAGGCCGCAGGCGCCGCCCAACACGCCGGCTACCACGCCCACGCCACCATCCGCAGCGGGCGAGGCATCATGCGCCTTGGGCAGTCTCATGGAGCAGAGCATCACTGAGCAATAGATGACCAGTCCCAATCCGATGATGAGGCGAAACACGGTCATATCCAGCGCCTGGAGCAGCAGTGTCCCCAACGGCACCCCCACGAGACTGCCCAGGGCAAAAGGGCGCACGCGTGTCACATTGATGTGCCTGCGCACTGCCAGGATGGATATGCACTGGCCGATCAACGATCCCATGACAACCAGGGGAACGACCTTTTGCGGAGCCAGTATCCAGGCCCATAAAGACGTCGCGATCAGGCCAAACGCGAACCCCGAAAGCCCTTGAATAAACCCCGAAACCGCGCCGATCAAGAGCACCTGTATCAACACGGCAGGCTGCCTTTGGTTCAGTAAGTGGAAGGCCAGGTCTGCATCAAATGCTTGCCCACACCACCGGTCAGTCGAAGCCGGTGCACTTGCAAGGTCCTGATCAGATAGTCACGCGTCTGATGCGGAAGAATCACATTTTGAACAGCATAGATGGAGGCGATGTCGTAGACGTTATTGCCCTTTTCCATTTCGGCCAGCCTTTCTTCATAGCCTTCGTCGCCCGGGCTCAGGCCATGGACAATGTTCACGGCAAAGCTGGGGGTCATGAAACTCACCTCGGCCGTAGGCCATGCTGCGACTTCATCTGAGTTGCGGCCGCCACCCATGTTCAGGTAGGCCTGGCCATAGCTCTTTCGCAAGATGATGGAGATCTTGGGCACAGTGACCAACTGCAGCGCGGTCATGAAGTTCATGATCTTTCCAGGCGCGCGCTTTCTTTCTGCGTCCACACCAATCATGAAACCGGGCGTGTCGACCAGCATCACCAACGGTATGTTGAAAGAGTCGCACATCACGATGAAGCTCGTGATTTTTTCGCAGGCATCCGTATCCAGAGCTCCCCCCTTGTGCAGAGGGTTGTTGGCTATGACGCCCACCGTGTGCCCGTCCAGACGTGCGAGTGCGGTCACAGCCACCTTGCCAAAGCGCGGCTTCATCTCGAAGACGCTGTCTTTGTCAAAAATGGTCTTCACTACTTTGCGCACGTCATAGACCTGCGTGCGGCTGATGGGCACGAGATCCAGAATCTGGCTCATGTCACCGCCTGCGCCCTCTCGCACTGACGCCACCGGCGGTGCTTCGTTGTGGTGGCCTGGCATGTAGGCCAGATATCGCTTGATGGCTTCAAGGGCTTCGTCATCTGTATCGACCACCATGTCGACCAAGCCAGTCACATCAGAGTGCAACTTCCACCCACCGATCTCCTCAGGGTCGATCTGCTCCTTGACGGCCATGGAAACCAGCCTCGGGCTGGAGACCGCCATGATGGCGCCTTTGCGCATGACGCTGAAATCGCAAAAGCCCGTGTACCAGGTCGAAGACCCATAACAGAAACCGAGCACGGCACCCGCCCAAGGGGTCTCGCGCATGCGCATGTATTGTGTAGGGTCGTTGCCGAGCATGGTGCCCATGCCTCTGGCACCCATGGTGTCGGGCATGCGCGCCCCTGAGGATTCGCCCAGAAAAATCAGCGGAATGCCGCGCGAGGTCGCGGTCCGTTTCATGTGACTGATCTTCTTGGAATTGGTGGAGCTGCTGGAGGCCCCCATCACTGTGAAGTCATTTGAAACTACAGCGACATCCCGCTGGGCAATACGTGCGTAGCCGACCACCTTGCCGTCCCCTGCGGATCGATCTCGCATGCTTTCAACTACGGAAGTCGCAAACAAGCCAGATTCCATGAAGCTGCCTGGGTCCACCAGCTTTTCGATTCGCTCTCTGGCGTTCAAGATGCCTGACGCTTTGCGAGCGGCCAGCTTCGCTTCCCCCCCCATACCCAGCGCCTGGACCTCGCGCCGTTCAAATTCAGCTTGCAGCTCCTGCGCCGCACTTGTCTTCTGGTTCAACTTCGCTCTCCTATATTTTTACTTGGGTCCGGCAGCGCTGTGATGGGGAAGTCATCGCGCGCAGACGGCGGTGGCGTTCACAGGCTTGCAGTCGTGGCTTGTGCGGGCATGGCGGCCTTCGCGGCCTCTGCTTGCGCCCGCAACCTGGCTTTGCGATCAGGAATGAAGCTCTGCTCCACCCAACGGGTGGTGACACGCCCCTCAACGAACGCCTCGTCTTGCAGCACCTCACGATGAAAGGCGATGGTGCTGGGAATGCCTTCAATCACAAATGCGCCCAGCGCGTCCCTCATGCGTTGGATGGCTTGCTCACGGTTCTCGGCATGGACAATCAGCTTGCCCAAAAGCGAGTCGTAGTTGGAAGGCACCTCGTAGCCGCTGTAGCAATGTGAATCGAGACGAACGCCTGCACCTTCGGGGGGAACCCAACGGACGATCTGCCCAGGCTTTGGCAGGAAGTTCTTGTTGAAATCTTCCGCATTGATCCGGCATTCGATGGCATGGCCCTGCAAGCTCACGCTTTCTTGAGTGAAAGACAGGGGACGCCCTTGCGCAATCTGGATTTGCTCCGCCACCAGATCGATGCCGGTCACCATTTCAGTGACCGGGTGCTCTACCTGGATACGCGTGTTCATCTCCAGAAAATAAAAGCGCCCGTCGGTCTCGTCCAGGACAAATTCAACCGTGCCGGCGCCAGCGTAGTGGACATTGCGCGCCAATTGAACGGCGCATTGCCCCATTTCCTTTCGCATCACTGCAGTGATCACGGGTGAAGGCGATTCCTCTATCAACTTCTGATGCCGGCGCTGAGTCGAGCACTCGCGCTCACCCAGGTGTACAACGTTGCCGAATTGATCGCCCATGACCTGGATCTCGATGTGCCGGGCGAACTCGATGAATTTCTCCAGGTACAGCGTTCCATCACCGAAGGCCGCCTTGGCTTCATTCGCTGCGGACTCCATAGCCCCAGGCAGCTCTGACTCGTCTCTGACAATGCGCATGCCGCGCCCACCGCCGCCCGCCGTGGCCTTCATCAGTACCGGATAGCCGATGCCGCGCGCCAGCTCCAGGGCCTGATCCATGCTTTCCAATGCACCAGAACCGGGTACGCGCGGCACGCCTGCCGCTTCAGCCAGCCTGACTGCCGTGATCTTGTCGCCCATTTGTTCAATGGCCTCTGCCGAAGGACCTACGAAGACGATGCCGGCCTCTTTGCAGGCGCGTGCCAGGGCAGGACGTTCCGACAGGAATCCATAGCCTGGATGAAGCGCATCACATCCGCTTCTCTTAGCGGCATCGATGACGCGGTCAATACGCAGATAACTCTCTGCCGAAGGCGCCGGCCCGATGACTTCCACCGAATCAGCGAGCTTGGCCGCCAGGGACTCTCGATCAGCCTCGGAGACCCCTGCGACCGATTCGATCTGAAGTGCCTTGCAGGCGCGGATGATGCGAACCGCAATTTCTCCACGGTTGGCCACGAAGAGGCGTCCAATGGCGCGCTCGGAAGATGACTGAGAAGACAACATCGCGGGTTTCACTTCTGCATGAGTTTTGGAATGGCCTTAGCAACGCCTTGCCAGCTTGCGAGCTCCTTGGTCAATTGAGAACGCATGTCGGCAGGTGCACTGAACCTTGGATTTGCTCCGGCTGCGCGGATGGCTTCCACCATGTCCTTGCTGGTCATGACCTGCTGGGTCACTCGGGCCAGTTTGTCAACGACGGGCTTGGGTGTGCCGGCGGGCAGAAACAGGCCGTACCACATGGTCATGTCGAAGTCGGCGCCACTCTCTACAAAGGTGGGCACATTGGGTAAGCCTTCAAAGCGGGTGCCGGATGTGACTGCCAGGGGCTTGAGCTTGCCAGCCTGAATGTGCGGCAGGAGAACCGGAACCAGTGCATAGACCATGTTGACCTGGCCTGCCATGGCGTCGGTGGTGGCGGGACCGCCGCCTTTGTAGGGGACCAGCAGCAGCTCCATACCGGCCTTGTTGTTGAGCAATTCCAGCGAGATGTCCAGTTGGGCGTGTGAGACTGAAAGCTTTTTGGGCTCCGCCTTCGCGGCTGCGATGAGTTCACGGCCATTCTGATAAGGCGTGCGGGGGTTGGCAGCCAGGACGAAAGGCATTTCCGCCACCAGGCTCACTGGCTCAAGCGCCTTGAACATGTCAAAGCCCGGATCAGGACCGAACACATGGTTCAACACCTGAAATACGCTCCCGAAAAGAATCGTGTTGCCATCTGGTTTGGCTTGCGCCACAAACTGCGCGCCAATGTTGGTGGCTGCACCGGGTTTGTTTTCCACCACGAAAGTCTGCCCCAGTTCGCGCGTGAGACGCTCACTCAGCTTTCTCGCAATGAGGTCTGTAGTGCCCCCGGCCGCGTAGGGCACCACCAATTTGACGGGTTGGGACGGCCAATCCTGCGCGAGGGCGGCAAGGGTCGTCATACCCAGGGTGGCGGCTGCCAGGCACTGAGCCAAAAGCCGACGCGAGAATTTGTTCATCCGATGTCTCCTTCGATGTCGTTATACATTAAGATTGTTGACAAACTGAATGTCCACTATACTCAACTTAGTTCAATTCAACAAGGAAAAGTCATGGCCACCGAAACAATTTGCTCTGAAGTGACCGGAAGCGTCTGGAAGATTGGCGCGGCAGTAGGCGCATCCGTGGAGGCAGAAGACACCATCATGGTGCTCGAGTCCATGAAAATGGAAATTCCGGTGCTGGCACCTGAAAGCGGCAAGATCATTCAGATCCTCGTCACAGAAGGCCAGGCCATCAAAGAGGGCCAGGAGTTGGCGATCATCGAGATCTGACCCACACACGCACGACGCAACACGCACGGCGCCTCACAGCCGACGCCAGAGGGCTTATGAACTCGATCTCCGGCTCCGTCGAGCATGCGCAAGAAGCATTGGGTCGCACCGAAGGCATGCGTAACGGCGTGGCTGCGTTACGCACCATGCCGGAGCAGATAGCTGAGCGCATCTACTCCGCTATCGTGGCCGGGCAGTACCAGCCAGGTGAACGTATCCGGGAAGACGCTGTGGCAGAGGCCTTCGGCATCAGCCGGGGCCCGGTACGGGAAGCGCTCCGAATTCTGGAGCGCGACTCTGTTGTGAGGGTGCTCGCCAACAAAGGCGCGCACGTGACCAAACTCACCACCAAGGAAGTCAACGACATATTCGAAGTTCGAAAAGTCCTGGGAGGCACCATGGCGCGCAGACTCGCGGCCATGCCTCGGGCAGCGCTTGTTCCATTTGTGGCCGGAGTAGAGCATCTGGAGCAACTTGCCGCCACGCAGGATGACGCCAGCGGCTACCTGGCAGCCAGCGTCGAGTTGACCTTGGCTATGGCCAATGCTTCCGGCAATGCACGCCTGGCCGAGATCATGCATTCCCTCGCGCGCCAGAGCTGGCGATATACCAAGCTTGGCCTCAGCAGCACCCTGCGACGCCAGGAGTCCGCAAGAACCTGGCGCGTGCTTGTGCAAGCGCTGCTGATAGGCGATGGTCAGAGCGCCGGAGACGCCATGGAAAAGCTGGTGGACGATTCGCGCCGTGAAGCAACACGTCTTCTGCAAGGCGATGCAATCCATGACGCTTCAAGCGCTTCATCTGTCATTACCCATCTTTGAGCTCCGGGGCGAATTCAGGAAACTACAGGCACGCCTCTTTGCAGAGGCTCCCTACCTCACGGCAGAACACCCGACCTCAACTTGGGACCCAGCGTTGACTTGAGCCGACCCTGAGCGGCATCGATGAAGCGGCAAAGATAACGTCGGGTCTCGCTGGGGTCGATGATGTCTTCCACACCAAAGGCTTCAGCCGTGCGAAAAGGCGAAGTGAGCTCTCGCAGCTCTGCCTCCAGCTCACGTTCTCTCTGCTTGGGGTCAGCCGCCGCTGCAATTTCCCTCTTATAGGCGGCAGCCACTCCACCTTCTACCGGCAGTGACCCCCACTCTGCAGAAGGCCAGGCCAGCTTCAGGCCAATGCCATTCTTGTCCGTCGCCGCCATGCCGGCCATGCCGTAGCACTTGCGCACCACCACGGTGAGGATAGGCACCGTCGCTTGCATCGCCACATACACACTGCGCATGCCTTCGCGCAAGGTTCCTGCCAGTTCTGCATCTTTCCCGACCATGAATCCCGGCACATCGACCAGGAAGATGAGAGGGATATGAAAGGTGTCGCAAAGCTGGATGAAGTGGGTCTGCTTGCGCGATGATTTGACGTCCAGGGCGCCGCCATGGACCATTGGATTGTTGGCGACCACCCCCACGACTTTGCCATTCATTCGCGCCAGGCTGGTGATGACGGCCTTGCCATAGGTGGGTTGAATTTCGAATATCGATTCCTTGTCCACTACCAGGCTGATCAGCTTGCGCATGTTGTAGGGCTTGCGCCTGTCCTTGGGGACGATGGTCCGCAACGCCTCTTCCGCGCGCTCGGGCGGATCCTGCATGTCCACCGTTGGAGGCAGTTCCCACACGTTATTGGGCATGTAGGAAAGATATCGCCGGATCATTTCAAAGCACTCTGCCTCATCCGCCGCGACGTTGTGCACCAGCCCCGCCATGTCCGATGCGGCCTTGTGCCCACCGAGCTCTTCCTTGCTGATCTTTTGCCCGAGAGAGCGCTCCACGACGGGAGGTCCTGCGGCAAAGATCTGGCTGGTGTCACGCGTCATCACTGACCAGTGTGAAAGGATGGCCCGTCCGGCAGGCCCCCCGGCTGCTGTGCCCAGTACCGCACTGACCACCGGGGCCACACTCATCAGCTCGACCGAAGTCTCAAACCCATGCACGCCTGGGAAAACCGCGTGGCCGCGGCGCTTGTGAGAAGTGACGCTGCCACCTGCGCCATCTATCAGATTGACCAGGGGAATACGGTAATCGAGTGCCAGGTCTTCGACGAAGCCGCCCTGCCCGCCCTTCTTTCGGTCACCACTCCAACTGGAGCCACCACGGATGGTGAAGTCCTCACCGCCGATGGCCACGGGCCGACCGTCTATGGTGGCCAGCCCCATGACATAAGGTGCAGGTGTGACGCTTTGCAGTTTTCCATCTACATAGTGGCCCTGGCCGGTCAGCTTTCCGACTTCCTGGAAGCTGGCTTGATCAGCGAGCTGTGTGATGCGTTCACGAACAGTGAGGCGATTGGCTCCGTGCTGTTTGGCGATAGCCTCTTGGCCACCCATTTTTTCTGCAAACTCATGGCGCTTTTGCAATTCCTGCAGTTCGTCTTGCCAAGTGTCCAGCGCCTCCTGCTGACTGGCTCCTTTTGTCAAAGTTTCCATCGTTCTGTGTACTCCCGAGTGTGCGTGATTGGGTGCGGGTGTGCTGGTGTGCGGGCCTGAAGTCATTCAGCCCGAATGTCCATCTGGGCCGCCAGCTTCTTCCATTTGGAAATTTCATCCGAAATGAATTTGGCGTACTGCTCCTGCGAATTGGCGGCCAATTGAAGCCCGCCAGTTTTGCCCAGCTGTTCCTGCACAGCCGGATCGGCCAGGACCTCCGCGACTTCCTTGTTGATTCGCTCGACAACAGCTTGCGGCAGTTTCCTGGGGCCCATGATTCCGAACATCACAGACGCATCAAAATTCTTGACACCCGCTTCTGCAAACGTTGGAACATCGGGCAAGGCCTGTGAGCGTGCATTACCCGTCACGGCAAGCGCTCGAACTCGGCCCGTGCGAACCGATTGCGCGGCCAGCACGGTGGTGTCTACCAGCATTTGAATTTCGCCGGCCATCAAGGCCTGTCCTGCCGGTCCGTTTCCACGGTAGGGCACGTGGGTCATCCGCAGACCCAGGGTCTGGGCCAGGAGCGCGGCTGCCAAATGCGTGGACCCACCCGTGCCTGAGGAGCCGTAGTTCAGTTTGTCAGGGTGGGCTTTGGCGTACTCCACAAACTCTGCCAAGGTCTTCACAGGCAGCGAATCAGCCACCATGAGCACGGTAGGAATGAAGCCTATGTTGGCAATGGCGACCAGGTCCTTCTCCACATCGAACTTCAGGTTCTTGTAGACCGCAGGCACGATGGTAATGGCGCTGGATACCGTCATCAAGGTGTAGCCGTCGGGGGCCGATCTGACCACGGAGTCTGCAGCAATGGTGGAAGCAGCCCCGGTCACGTTGGATACCACCACCGACTGCCCCATGCGCTGGCCGAGCTTTTGCGAGATGACCCTTGCCACGACGTCGGTGGCGCTGCCTGCGGCAAAGCCACACACCATGTTGATAGGTTTGGTGGGGTAACCACCTTGGGCGAGCACCGTGCCTGATGCGCCTGCCAACGAGACGGCAGCTATCTGTTTAACGACTTCTCTGCGCTTGATCATGTCTTTGTCTCCATTCGTTATGTTTTTCACGCAATAACCCAGACACAACGCCGCCGTGTGGCGGATGTTGCCTGGATGGAGTGGCGACTTCTGGCCACTCGAATGACCGAGCTCACGCCGACAGGCCACACGCTCACTTGGCCTTCAGATCAATCTCGCACCTGGCGACGTGATAGCCGCTTGAGGCAGATTCCGCAGGCAACAGTTGCAAATTGCACCAGTGACAAATGCCCGTCGAAGAAATTGTAGTAGACATTCAACTTGTTGACAATAATAATATCAGCATAGATCTAAAGCCGACTGCCTGCGGCGCTTTCTCAGATGTCTGGACTATTGCTATGAACCACGCCCCCCCAAACGCTTCCGGCCCGCTCTCCGGTTATCGAGTTCTTGAACTGGGGTCTACCGTTGCCGGTCCGTTCTGCGGTCGGTTATTTGCAGATTTCGGAGCTGAAGTCATCAAGGTGGAGCCGGCAGAGGGTGACGCAGTTCGCATGATGGGCAAGAGCTACGAAGGCCAGTCCCTCTACGCAGCCAGCATCCTGCGAAACAAGTCGCTTGTGTCACTGAATCTTCGCTCCGAAGAAGGGCGAGAAATCGTTCGCCGACTGGTCAAAGAGTGCGATGTGGTGATTGAGAACTTCCGCCCTGGTGCCTTGGAAAAATGGGGCTTGGGCTACGACGCTCTCTCGGAAATCAACCCCTCGCTGATCATGGTGCGCATCAGCGGCTTCGGTCAGAACGGGCCGTACAGTGAACGCGCAGGTTATGGCGTGATCGGTGAGGCCGTGAGTGGCCTTCGGCACGTCACGGGCGATCCTGACCGGCCCCCTTCTCGCGCGGCGGTGTCCCTGACGGATTGCGTGACCGGCCTGTACGCAGCATTCGGTGCCGTCATGGCGCTTTTGCACCAGAAGAAATCCGGTGTGGGGCAGTTGATTGATGCCAGCCTGTATGAATCTGCCTTCAGTTTCATGGAACCCCACGTGCCTGCCTACGAGAAGCTGGGATTCATTGCCAACCGTGCGGGCTCCAAGCTCCCAGACAGCACGCCGAACAATCTGTATTCTTCGGGTGACGGGTCACACATTCACATCACGGCCATGGGCAACGCCGTCTTCCAGCGCCTGGCAGAAGCGATGGGGCAGGCGCATCTGGCCACGCATCCGGACTACGCTGAAGCGAGGGCACGGTCTCTGAACAGTGACGCACTGGACAAACTGATTTCTGACTGGACGCAATCGCTCCCGTTGACTGAACTGGAACAGCGCCTGGAATCGGCAGGCGTGCCTGCAACCCGCATTTTCACGATGGAAGATATCTTCCATGATGCTCACTTCAAGGCGCGTGACATGCTGCTTGAAGTCCCCCACGACACACTGGGGACGGTGACGGTGGCGGGCGTTGTTCCCAAACTCTCTGTGACGCCAGGGCGTGTCTACTCAAGCGGCGGGGCTGTGGGAAGAGACACCACCCGCGTGCTCAGCGAGATTGCAGGAATGTCGAAGGACGAAATAGATCGCCTGGGCAGCCAGGGAATCGTTTTTCAATCCGAAGACCGCCACTCGAAGCAAGCGCAGACTAGCTGACGGCAGGTCTTGCGCCACCGCGCCCCAAAGGCTGGTCAGGCAGATTCCATCTCGGACAGGTAGTTGACCGCGTCGACTCGAGTCGCGTTGACCAGTTTCTCCATGATGTCGCCAGCTTCATGAAACTTGCCCTTCATGACAAAACTGTAGATTTTTCGCCAGTTCTGCGCTGACGATTGACGGCGCTCTATGGTCCGCAAACTGAGTTTGGTGTAGCGCCAGCTGCGCCGCGCCAAAGAACCCATGAACTGCGCCAGCACCGGATTCCCACAAGAATCTGCCAAGGTCAACGAGAGATCAACGCTGCAAGCGGCGTAGGTGCTGGCTTGCTCGCCTGGCTCCCTGGCGAGTGCCTCGAGCTTCTGGACCCGTTTTTCAAAGTCCGCAAAAACCGCAGCGTCCGCATTCACCAGGCCCCGGATCATGGCGCCGGCCAGCAGTATGCGGACTTCAAATACGCTGTTGACCTCAGCCACGGAAAGCTTGCTGACATAGGCACCGCGGTTAGGCAGCATCTGGATCACACCATCGTTTTCAAGAATACGAAGTGCTTCACGTATGGGGCCGCGGCTCACGTTAAAAGAAGTCGCCAGGGCGTCTTCTCTCAGGCGCTCACCGGGTTGAACACGCTCGGAGACAATAGATTCATAGAGACGCTCTGCTATTTGCTCGGGCAATGTCCGTAGACGACTTTCACGGCGAAGCATGTCGCCTTGCTGCTCAGATAGACTCACAGAACGATCCTTTTACGATGGGGTCAATTATGACCGGTGGGACCTGCGTTAAAACATGCCGCAGGCCCTCCGTCATAGCGTGACGATGGCTTTCAAACCGCGCTTGTGCGCCACCGCCGTGACCGCATTAATCAGAAAGTCAACGAAGCAGACGGCCAATAGCGGTGTCACGGACCAGCTCCCACACGCGCTGGGCGACCGGCGACGGCGAGCGGTTGCGGCGGTGCACCAGTACGATGTCTCGCTGAACAACGGGAATGAGCGGGCGCGTAGCGAGTCGGCCCAATCCATCTGGGGGAACGGCCAAAGCGGGCATCACGCTGATGCCAATCCCCGCCTCAACCATCCGAAACACCGTCGTGGGATGCCCCAGCGATTGGACCACCTCACAACGAGCGCCATGCTGATCCAGGGCGGCGTCGATCAAGCGCCTGCTGCCTGATGCATGGTCAAGCAGCACCAGCGCATAGCCACTCAAAGCAGACCAAGGCAGAGAGCGATGGCGCATCAGAGGATGGGCTTGGGGGGCCACCAGCACAAAGGGGTCCTGCATGACGGTTTCACAATGCAGGTCATGGGTGGGCGAAGGCTCGATCACTACGCCGAAATCCACCTCACCCGCCCGAACGCTGCCCAGAACGTCCTGCTGAATGCGGTCAAGCAGGACCAATTGAATATCCGGCTCCTGCAGCAAACAGGCCGCAATGCAGTCGGGCATGAGATTGGCAGACAGTGTCGGACTACTGGCGACTCGCACTATTCCGCGCAGGGCGCCCGCCATGTCGCCTACATCACGCAGCGTTTGATCCAACTCATCAAGAAGCCTGTCCAGCCGCGTGGCAAGTGATAGGCCTGCCTGGGTCAAAGCCACTTCACGCGTAGTCCGGTCAAGCAATTTGAGACCGAGCTGACCCTCCAGTTCATGAATGGACCGGCTCACCGCAGGTTGCGTCAGGCCGATGCGCTCCCCCACGCGGCTGAAATTGCGCTCTGTGGCAAGCGCCCGGAAAACGCGGAGCTGACGCAAGGTGACATTCATGATTCAGAATCATATATCCATCAGATAAATCCATTTCTCTTTTTAATCCGGGGGCTGTCCAATCCCGGCATGACACGCCCGCGCTACCTTCCTGATAACTTCACACTGGCCCTGCTGGCTACGGTGGCAGCAGCCAGCCTGCTGCCTGCCCGCGGGCAATGGGTTTATTTTTTTGAGATGGCGACCAGCATTGCCATTGGCATGCTCTTCTTCCTCCATGGCGCCAAGCTCTCCAGAGAGGCGATCTTTGCCGGGGTAACCCATTGGCGGCTACATCTACTCGTTCTTTGCAGCACCTTTGTGCTTTTTCCGTTGTTGGGGATGGTCCTCAAGCCGGTTCTGGCGCCTCTGGTCACGCCTGCGCTGTATGTGGGCGTTTTGTATCTTTGCGTGCTGCCAGCGACGGTGCAGTCGGCCATTGCTTTCACTTCGCTCGCGCGGGGCAACGTTCCTGCAGCGGTGTGCAGTGCTTCCGCTTCCACGCTGCTGGGCGTCTTCATCACGCCGCTGCTGGTCAACGCTCTGGTGGTGCCGCACCACCAGAGCGGCGGATCTCTTGACGCCATTGGCCGCATTCTGCTGCAATTGATGGTGCCCTTCGTGGCTGGCCATCTACTGCGCCCCTGGATTGGCAACTTTGTCAAGCGCCACGCGTCCACACTCAAATTGGTTGACCAGGGCTCGATCTTGCTCGTGGTCTACACCGCTTTCAGCGCCGCCGTGATGGAAGGCTTGTGGAAGCAGGTGCCACTGTCGGCTCTGGCCGGCCTACTCGTTGTGTGCGCCGTGCTGTTGACGCTTGCGCTCGTGCTCACGGCCTTGGCAGCGCGCAAGCTGGGCTTTGACAAGGCCGATGAAATCACCATTGTGTTCTGCGGCTCCAAGAAAAGCCTGGCCAGTGGCGTACCCATGGCCAAGGTGCTCTTCCCGGCGGCATCGGTGGGAGCCATTGTGCTGCCGCTGATGCTTTTCCATCAGATGCAGTTGATGGTCTGCGCAGCGCTGGCGCATCGCTACTCACGTCGGGCGAGCGAGCCTGTGGGAAACATCCAGGCACAGGGCCGCTGACGCCATCCCCTGCTGTCCGAGGTTGCACCGCGGCGGGCCTGGCTAGATGGCGAAGTCATAGCCCGTCTTCTATTGACGTTTTTGGACTTCAAGACAGGCAACCTATGACCGTTGACGCTGAGGATCTATGGTTTTATTCAAGCGGCAAGTGTCGTTTGAACAAACCACACCGTTCGGGCTGAGGTTCTATGGTTCAGGTCAAGCGGAAAGTGGCGCTTGGACCAAAAAACACCGTTCGGGCTGAGCCTGTCGAAGCCTGTCCTGAGTCTGTCGAAGTGGCCTTGCGCAACGCTTCGACAGGCTCAGCGCGAACGGATATTGGTGATTTTTGACCCAAAGGAAAGGACCCAGGGCAAACCTAGGGTTTTACCGAGTATTTGCGGCCATTGAATGGCTTTCATTTTTACCGGTCGGCAAGTAGACTTCCCGGCATGAATGATATGTCATTAAGAAAGCATTGAAGAGCAAGAACGCCTTGTTCGCTGACGGCGCGCAAGGCTATTGACGCTCCCCGGCCAGAGCTTGCACTGGCATACATCTGACGCTCAAGCTTCGCCCGGCCAGGCCAACCCTTCAACCCATCGCCAACGCCACCCTCCAGAGGGCGGAAACGGACTCACAGACACCATGACGACGATCGACGAAACCCAGACGATGCTGCGCGACAGTGTGCAAGCGTTCCTATCCAGACAACCCGCGCCATCACGCGTGCGCCGTATTCGTGACACTGAAGTGCCCTTCGATCGCGCCGTGTGGCGCGAGATGGGTGAAGCCGGTTGGCACGGCGTGTTGGTGCCCGAGGCGCTGGGTGGCTTCGGCCTCGGAGCAGCCGAAGCCGCTCTGATTGCCAGCGAACTCGGCCGCGGCCTGGCGCCTGAGCCGTTCGTAGCCAGCAGCGTGATGGTGGTGCAAGCCCTGGTACCCCTGGCCCCCCAATCCGCTGCGGTACAAGCGCTGCTCGAGGCCGTCATGGGGGGTGAGACCGTCGCCGCACTGGCGTGGCAAGAGTCGGCCGGTGCGCTGGACCTGGAGAACACCCAGCTGCAAGTCCTGAAACGTGGCGAGGGCTGGCAATTGCAAGGCGCCGAGAAGCGTTTTGTGCCCCTGGCCAGTGCCGCCGACGGTTTTGTGGTCTATGCCCTCGAAGCCGGTGCTCCCGCGCTGGTCTGGGTCAGGTCCGACCAAGCTGGCCTGCGCGTGCACAACAGCCGCACGGTGGATGGCCTGAACTTCGGCTCGGTCTCTTTCGATGGCGTCAGTCTGCCCGCCGAAGCGCTACTGGCCCGAGGTACTGCCGTACGGGAAGCGGTCGCTCAGGCGATCGAGCTTGCTCGTTTGGTCTCCGCCTTCGAACTCGTGGGCGTTGCCGAAAGCGCGCTGGAAACGACGGTGGCCTATACCTCGCAGCGCATTCAGTTCGGCAAGCCCATTGCATCCTTTCAGGCCTTGCAACACCGCATGGTGGACATGTGGATGCATTGCCAACTGGCGCGTGCCTCGGCCGAGAATGCTTTGCTGGACTGGACCCATACGGCAGACGCGGTAACCCGCATACAGTCTCTGCGTGCTGCACGTGCCCGCGCGGGCGCCACGGCGCTGCTGGTAGGCAAGGCCGCCATTCATCTGCACGGCGGCATGGGCATCGCCGACGAAACGGACATCGGCTTGTGTCTCAAGCGCGGACTGACGCTCTCTGCGTGGTTAGGCAACCCGTTGTGGCAGCGCGGCCAGTTCATCAACGAGCTGATTAAAAGCGGTCGCGTGCGACAGGGAGATTCGACGCCGGTCGTGGTAGCAGACGACGTAGACGTGGCCGAGTTGCCCGACGAGGAATTTCGCCGCGTTCTGGCGACCTGGATCGCCGCCAACTATCCGCCTGAAAAGCGCTTCATGAAAAAGCGTGCGTTCTATTCAGACATCTCTGACTGGTATCAATCGCTCTCCAAGAAGGGTTGGCTTGCACCGGCCTGGCCCAAGTCGGCAGGCGGCATGGGCCTGTCAGCTACCAAGCAAGTAATCTACGCGGAAGAAATCGCACGCTACGGCTGCGCCCGCATCCCCGACCATGGCCTGGCCATTGGCAAGCTGCTGCTGATGCACGGCACCCCCGAGCAGATCGACTACCACCTGCCCCGCGTGCTAAGTGGTGAGATCATGTGGTGCCAAGGGTATTCCGAACCCAATGCAGGCTCCGACTTGGCCAGCCTGCGCACCAGTGCCGACCGCGACGGTGATGACCTGATAGTCAACGGCCAGAAAATCTGGACCACCCTGGGCCCCGGCGCAGACTGGATGTTCGCCTTGGTGCGCACGAGCAAAGCCGAAGGCGTGGCCAAGCAGCGCGGCATCACCTTCTTGCTGATTGACCTCAAAACGCCCGGCGTGAAAGTGCGCCCCATCGTCAACCTCAAGGGCGAGGGAGAGTTCAGCGAAGTGTTCTTCGACAATGTGCGCGTTCCGGTCTCCAACGTGGTGGGCCGCATAGACGACGGCTGGAACGTCGCCAACTCATTCCTTCGCGAAGAGCGCATCTTCTTTGGCACCCCCAGGCAGTGCGAGTACGCGTTGGCTCAACTGGATCGCCTGGTGGAAGCTACGAAGGCGCTGGAGGACGGAGGGTTCCGCGACCGTTATGCCCAGATCGTTCTGGATGTGCGCGACCTCAAGGCTGCTTTTGAGATCTTCATGGGCCGCCTGAGAGGTGGCGAAGAGCTGGGCCCGGAAGTCTCGTACCTCAAGATCTGGGGCACGGAGACGTACCAGCGCATCACAGACGAGCTGGTGCAACTGGCGGGCGACTACGGCGGCCAGATGGACGATGTGGTCATTGACGGCATCGCTACCGATGTGATGGGGCAGTACCTGGACTCGCGCATGCCGGCCATATTCGGTGGCTCCAACGAGATCCAGCGCAACATTCTGGCGAAACAAATCCTTGAATTGCCCTCCGGGAATCCGCGCCGTTGATTTGCCGACCGTCAATCTAGCTCGTGGGCACTTCAAAAAACATACTAATAACTGAGGAGACAAACGTGAAGAACATCGGACACATCTCAAAGATCATCTCCATTTCCTGGGCCCTTGCATGCAGCGTCAGCTTGGTCCCCGCTGCGTCGGCGCAGGAGACTTTTCCAGCGCGTACATTGCGTATCGTCGTTCCAACTGCCGCAGGGGGCGGCTCCGACATGACTGCTCGCTTCTTCAGCGAGCAACTCAGCAAGGCCTTGGGCCAATCCGTCATTGTCGAGAACCGTCCCGGCGCCAATGGCGCTATAGCTGCCATGGCCGTCAAGAACGCACCAGCCGATGGTCACACCATCTTTCTTGGCACCAACACCCACATGGCAGTGAATCCGGTGCTGATGAAAGGTGTCCCTTACGACGCGCAGAATGATTTCAAACCCATCAGCGGACTCTCTCGCCAGATGATGGTTCTGGTGACGGGTGCCAACTCCCCTCTCAAGAGCGTGGCCGACATTACGCAAGGCGCACGCCAATCTGGAAAATCGCTCAACGTCGGAGGCTATACAGGGGGCTTCGAGCTTTCTGCTGCCTGGTTCGCCAATGTCACCCAGACGCAGCAGGTATACGTCAGCTACAAAGGAATCGGCGATATCGTCGTGGGGCTGATGGGTGACCAGCTTGATTGGGCGATCAGCGACCCGCTGGCGACACTGGCGCAGATCAAGGCCGGAAAATTGCGCGCGCTTGCAGTGACCGGCGATACACGTCACCCTGATTTGCCCGATGTACCCACGGTCAAGGAGAGTGGCTTTCCAAGCTTCGTCAACTACAGCTGGGGTGGGATGTATGTTCGTGCTGAAACCCCAACGCCCATTACGGACAAGTTGGCTCAGACCATGGGCAAGCTTTTGTCGACGCCGGCGGCCATCGCCTTCGTAGAGAAGTTCGGTTCGGACCCGCTCACGCTGTCGCCCGCAGACATGCGCAAGTTCCAGACCACTGAGATTGAGCGATTCCGCAAGGTGGCCAGCGACGCCGGCATCCAGCCGCGGTAACCGACTCTCTACCTGCCTCGCTAACTGCGTCGCCACTTGCGTCGCGACCATTCGCATCGATCTATTGGCAAAACAAAAGACCATGACCCAACTCTTCAGTCCACTCAAGATACGCGGCATGCAGGCACGCAACCGCGTGGTGATCTCGCCTATGCAGCAGTACTCAGGCGACGAATCAGGACGCGCAACCGACTGGCACCTGGCCCACCTGACCCGCTTCGCGCTAGGTGGTGCAGGAATCGTCTTCGTCGAGTCAACCGCGGTGGAGAAGCGCGGCCGCAGCACTCACGGAGACATCGGGCTTTGGGAAGATGAGCAAATCGCTCCACTAGCGCGCGTGGCGAAAGCATTGCGCGACAACGGTGCAGTGGCTGCCATCCAACTCGGTCACACCGGCCGCAAAGCCTCTACGCAGACCTGGTGGCATGGCCACGGGCCGCTGGGCGAAGCCGACGCTGCACGCGGCGAGCCGCCGTGGCCGGTGGTAGGTCCCAGCCCCATTCCAGTGGGTAACGGCTGGCCTACGCCACAGACGCTTTCAACGACTGAGGTGGAAGCCATCGTGCAAGCCTGGGCCAATGCAGCACGCCGTGCGCGCGAAGCTGGCTTTGGTGCCCTGGAGGTCCACGGTGCCCACGGCTATCTGGTCCACCAGTTCCTCTCACCCGTGGCCAACCAGCGCAGCGATCGCTATGGTCAAGACCGCTGGACCTTTGCGCTGGAAGTGGCAGAGGCGGTGCGCCGTGAATGGCCCGAAGACAGGCCCCTTTTCTGGCGCGTCTCACTCGCTGATGTCATTGATGGTGGCCTGGATTTCGACGAAATGGTGGGCCTGCTGCGCGCGCTCAAAGAGCGTGGCGTAGACGTAGTCGACTGCTCTTCGGGAGGCGGCATCGCCAGCTACCCCACACAGGGTCGTTCCGTGTCCAACAGCCTGCAGTTCCGCGCTGAACTGGCCGGTACGTTGCGCGCTGCCACCGGCCTGCAAGTCATGGGTGTGGGCCTGATCATAGAACCGCAGCAGGCAGAAGCCCATTTGCAAGCCGGGCAGGCCGACCTGATCGGTGTGGGCCGCGAGGCCCTGTACAACCCCAATTGGGCCGTCCACGCTGAAGTGTCCCTGGGTGCCAACAAGGAATACGCCACCTGGCCCCAGCAGTATCGCAGCTACCTCATCCGCCGAGCCGCAGCCGCCGATGCGTTGCGCAGTCCTAACGCCTCCAGGAGCAACGCATGACGACAACAATTGAGATCGTGGGCACCACCCGCGACCGCCTGGGTGAATGCCCTCTCTGGGACGTGCGTGACCAATCGCTGTACTGGATTGACTCCAAAGCGCGCCTGGTACGCCGCCTGCAGGGCAGCGACTACCGCGAATGGAACACTCCCAGCGATGTAGGCTCCATTGCATTGACGCAGGGTGGTCGCCTGGTACTCTCCCTCGAAGATGGTTTTCACCTCCTCGATCTGGGCACAGGCAGCACTCGTCAACTGGCCGAAGTTCAGCACAAGGGCCCTTCCATGCGCATGAACGATGGCCGTACCGATCGACAAGGCCGCTTCGTGGCAGGCTCCCTGGTGATGGGCCGCCATGATACGGATGGCGCGTACTACCGCCTGGACACCGACGGCAGCGTCACGAAACTCTTCGATGGCATCGCCCTGGCCAACGCCACCTGCTTCAGCCCCGACGGCCGCACCCTCTATCACGCCGACAGTTTCAGCGACACCGTGAGTTGCGTGGACTACGATCCCGCCACCGGCGCGGTCGGGCCCCGCCGGGCATTGTTCAATACCCGCCCCCACGGCTCAGCGCCTGACGGTACCACCGTGGATGCTGACGGCAACTTGTGGGTCGCACTGGTACAGGCAGGCAAGGTGGGTTGCTTCCGCCCCGATGGCACCCTGGTCCAACTGCTGGATGTACCAACGCCCTACCCCACCTGCCCGTGTTTTGGCGGCGAGAACCTGGACGTGCTCTACGTCACAAGCATCAGCAACAGCGGCAACCTCTTGCGCAGCGAACACCCTGATGCTGGCGCCGTCTTCGCCTTCCATGGCCTGGGTGTGCGCGGTCTGCCTGAGGTGCTCTTTGACGACAGTCGCCTGGCATAAGCGGTTCAGCTTGGGTCAGGATGCAGAGGGACTGTCCACACCCTTCCTGGATTTCCCAGCTGCGTGTGATGTGTCGCTCTTCAAGCGGCGAAACGTCAGGGGCTGCCTAAAAGACGATTACTCGTGCGGGACCGCTGCCTCGGTCCGGACGGCCTTTGTCAGGTTAGCCCCGCGTGTGCGCTGCCAAAGCTGAAGATGCCCTGGCGCTCCATGCGCGCAAACTCCGCAATCACGAAGTCATGCACCACCGATAGGGATGGGTTTGGTCGCGGATCAATACGCGTAGCCAGCACGAGCAGGCGATTGAGTTGCACGCCTGAAACCTCGGACATCACCACGGGCTCCTGATGCAGGTGCTCGCGAAACACCGACACGGGCATGATGGTTGCCCAGCGTCCACGCAGGACCATGGCCCGGATCGAGTCCACCGAATCGATCTCTGCCTGCACCTTCAAGGACCTACCCAGGCTCGCGAGCTGGCGGTCCACCAACCCACGGTGCAAGCTTGTCATCAACAGCGGTATGCGGGTGAGTTGACTCGCCGAGACCACTGGGCCAATGCCCATCTTGGCGTGAGACACCAAGGCAAATGGCTCACCGAGCAAGGGTTGAAAGGACAGCGGGTGTCCTGGCTCGGGGTTGGTCAACACCGCGAGGTCTATCATTCCACGGTCCAACCAATCGATCAGTTCGGGCGTGAATGCCTCCCGCGCCCGAAGTTCCAAGTTGGAAATCGCTGTCATGCTTTTTTCGAACAAGCCAGGCAACAGCAAACGCGCCAGAGTCGGTGATGCCCCCACCACCACGGGCACCAGATCGCGCTGCTGGCTCTGCGCCAGGCGCCGGTCCAATCGTGCGGCCTCGGACAGGATGCGCTGCGCAGACTCGTACAGCGTCACGCCCGCTTGCGTCAGCCGCACCCCGCGTGGCAGGCGCTGCAGCAACTGAACTCCCGTTTCGCTCTCCAACTCGCGCATCTGCCTTGTGAGCGCGGGTTGAGCGATCGGTATGGCGGCCGCAGCGGCCGTCAGGCTGCCGCTATCAGCCACGGCGACGAAATAACGCAGGGTTTTCAGGTTCATCTTGAGGCCTTCCGATATCAAGATGATATGGCAGGACACAAATTCAGCATTAGACAAGCGAGGCTGAGGTCCCTAATCTGCAGGCTCCTCTCCAGCCACGCACTGGACACATTACAAAGATACGGAGACACCGCATGAAATTGTTCGGCCCCATTGCTCTGACCGCCCTCACGGCCCTGCTTTCCCTGCCCCTGGCGATTCATGCCCAAAGCACATACCCGAACAAACCCATCCGCATGATCGTTCCGCTGGCCGCCGGCAGTGCAGTGGACAACGCAGCACGCGTGGTCACGCAGAAGATGGGCGAATCCATGGGCCAGGGTTTTGCGATTGAGAACATCGCCGGCTCCTCCGGCGTGATCGGTGCAGAACGCTTGGCGCGTTCCACACCTGACGGCTACACCATTGGTGGTTTCAACGACAGTGTCCTTACCATGGTGCCGCACATGATGGCCAAGATGCCGTGGAATGCGCTCACTGACTTCATACCAGTGTCGCTGGTGGGCACCATCGAATGGGGCCTGGTGGTCAAAACCGATTCGCCCTACCGAAGCCTGGCAGATTTCACCGCAGCCGCCAAGGCAGCGCCAGGCAAGCTGAACTACGGCAGTGGCGGCAACGGCAGCCCACAGCATATCGGCATGGCACTCGTTCTGGATCGCGCACAGATCAACCTCATGCACGTGCCTTACAAAGGCGCCACGCCGGCAGCTGTGGCCGTCGCGGCTGGGGAAGTGGATGTATCCATGCAGGGCCTGGGCACGGTGGCCTCCCTGATTCAGGGCGGAAAGCTCAGGTTGCTGGCGGTGTCCACGCCACAGCGCCTGCCCCAATTTCCCAACGTGCCCACCTTCCATGAAGCGGGCATGGCGAACTTCACATTCAATTCATGGTTTGCGATGGTGGCGCCTGCGGGTACCCCCCCGGGGGTCATCGACCGGCTCAACCGCGAAGTGGTCTCCGCGGTGAACGACCCCGTCACCCGCGACAAGCTGCTGGCCATAGGCGTAACACCCCGCGGCACCAGCGCCGCAGATTTCGGTGCCGCCACGAAAACCCAGTACGAGCTGTATCGAAAACTGATTCAGGCCAAGGGCATCTCAGCGGACTGATGACCAACATACCCACGCTTCTCAACCTCTTCCCAACACCTCCGTCCACATGACCCCCTCCATCGTCACTGCACAAGCGTTGCAGGAATTCATACACTCAGCCTTTGCCCAGCAAGGCCTGCCGGACGCCGACGCTGCGCAGGTGGCACGGCTCATGACCGAAGCCGACCTGCAAGGCTCCGACGGCCATGGCGTGATCCGGCTGCCCCAATACATCAAGCGCATTCAAGCAGGCGGCATCAACAAGCAACCTGACATCCGCATCGTTGAAGAGCGCCCAGCCATGGCCGTGGTGGATGGCGACAACGGCATGGGCCACCTGGTGGTCAGCAAAGCGGTGGATATTGCCATTGAAAAAGCCCGCACCTGTGGCGTAGCCTGGGTGAGTACGCGCTACAGCAACCACGCGGGTCCTGCCTCGCTCTATGCGCGCCGTCCGCTTGAGCACGACATGCTCGGCCTGTACTTTGCGGTAGGCAACGCCAACCACCTGCCACCATGGGGCGGCATGGACATGCTGCTGTCCACCAACCCGATTGCCGCAGGCATCCCCACGGACGAAGAACCCCCTGTGGTGCTGGACATGGCCACCACCGTGGCCGCGTATGGCAAGGTCAAGGCCAAGGCCAAACGGGGCGAACCCATGCCAGAAGGCTGGATGATCGATCGGGAAGGCAAACCCTTGCTTGATCCCAACCGTTCGAACGAAGGCTTTCTGCTGCCCATCGGCGCACACAAGGGCTATGGCCTCGCGCTCATCGTCGGTCTGTTGGCAGGCACGCTGGGTGGCGCAGCCATGGGTCGCGATGTGATCGACTTCAACTCTGATTTCAAGACGGTCACCAACACGGGTCAGGCCATTCTCGTGATCGATCTGTCCGCGTTCGGCGATCCCCAGCTATTCAAACACAACGTCGATCGACTGGTCCGCGACATCCGCGACAGCGCGCGCCTGCCTGGCGTGGAGCGCATCTGGTTGCCCGGCGAGCAAAGCCATGAAAAGCGCGCGCGGTACCGCGACGGGGGCATTCCCGTCTCAGCCGGAGTCATGAGCGAGCTGCACACCCTGGCCAGCCAACTCGGCATCCCAGCCTTGAAAGAAACGGCCTTCGCATGAGCATCCATTCCACCAATCCCGCCACCGACGGCGTCCTGGCGCAATTCGACGAACACGATGCGGCCACCATTGACCGCAAACTATCGGAGACGTCGAAGGCGCAACGCGAATGGGCGAGAACTCCGATCGCCGAGCGCATGGACCTGCTGCGCCGCGTGGCACAAACGCTGCGCGCGCAAAAGTCCGACCTGGCCCCCCTGGCCACCCTGGAGATGGGGAAGCCGCTCAGCGAAGCGGTCGGTGAAGTAGAGAAATGCGCCTGGAACTTCGACTTCTACGCGGACGCCGCGCCCGGCTTCCTGGCAGACGAGGTGGTGAGCAGCAACGCGACCGACAGCCGAATTGCGTATGACCCACTGGGTACCGTGCTTGCCGTCATGCCATGGAACTATCCGTACTGGCAGGTCATGCGCGCAGCGGCGCCTGTGCTGGCAGGCGGCAACGCCATGGTGCTCAAGCACGCGAGCAATGTGCCGCAATGCGCGCTGGCGCTAGAGGACATTTTCAAACGCGCGGGCGCGCCTGCCGGACTCTTCACCACCTTGCTGGTAGGTGCGGGCGAGGTGGCAGGCCTTATCGCCGATCCGCGCATTTCTGCTGTGACCTTCACCGGCTCGACGCCTGCGGGTCGCAAGATCGCCTCACAGGCGGGCACAGCGCTGAAAAAGCAAGTGCTGGAGTTGGGTGGTTCCGACCCGTTCATTGTGCTGGCTGACGCGGACATTGAAGCGGCCGCTGCGGTGGCAGTGAAGGCCCGCTTTCAAAACACTGGTCAAAGCTGCATTGCAGCCAAACGCTTCATCGTGGAACAGGCTGCGGCCGATCGCTTTGTAGATGCTTTCTGCGAGGGAGCGCGCAAACTGCACGTCGATGACCCCATGCAGGAGCACAGCACACAGGGTTCCATGGCCAAACGCCACCTGCGCGATGAATTGCACGCGCAGGTGCAGGCGAGCGTTCAGCAAGGCGCACGTTTGCTGCTGGGAGGATCGCCAGTAGACCGCCCAGGCGCGTTCTACCAACCTACGGTGTTGGACCACGTCACGCCCGACATGGTGGCAGCGCAGGAGGAAACCTTCGGGCCTGCGGCCGCGATACTGCGAGTGAGCGATGCCGACGAGGCCGTTCGGATCGCCAACGCGACCAACTTCGGTCTGGGCGCGGCGCTCTGGACCAACGACCTGGACCGCGCAAGAAAGCTCTCTCGTCGCATCGAGGCCGGCGCCGTGTTCATCAACGGACTGGTGGCCTCTGACCCCCGCCTGCCATTTGGCGGCATCAAGGAATCCGGTTACGGCCGCGAACTGGGCAAGCTGGGCTTGCACGAGTTCACCAATACCAAAACCGTGTGGACCGGACCCGCACGCACCTGACCACAACACGAGCAATCCCATGACCACCAACGCCCCTGCCACCGCCTCCCTCACCAAATACGCTGTACTGCGCCCCGATCAGATCAAGAGCCACGACCGGGGCGGCGGCGCCCGCACCACGCCTCTTGTGCTGCCGTCCATCGGCGCCACAAGCTTCATCAACGGCATCACCGAGTTCAGTGGCGGCACCGCCATTCCCTTTCACAGCCACAACTGCGAAGAAAGCGTGATGCTGTTAAGTGGCCACGCCTATCTCGACATCGATGGAGATGTACAGGAACTCAAACCCCTGGACACGACCTTCATTCCCCCGAACGTGCCGCACCGCTTTCGAAACATGTCGGAGACCGAGCCCATGAAGATCCTCTGGATCTATGCGTCGGTCAACGCCACGCGAACTGTGATCGAAACCGGGGTAACGAACCCGGTCTCGTCCGAGCACGCCAAATAAAAAATCATCACAAGCTGGAGACATCGCCATGGGACTTCGATTTCTGGAGCACGCGCTCATTCTCACGCACGACCCCGAGGCCACCCGCGACTGGTTCGTAGAGAACCTCGGTTTTCGCAACGGCTACCACCCCGAGTTCGGCTTTCCCGTGTACTGGCTCTATATCGGCGAGCAGGACGTGGTTCACATCGGCAAGGCTCGCCATTCCGAGCACCAGGACACGTACCTGAAAACGCCCACAGATGGTGACCGCGACTTTTCCGCTGCGGGCGCGCTCGGCTCAGGCCGAATCGATCACCTTTGCTTCAACTGCGACGGTATAGAAGAGTTCATCGAACGCCTCACTCGTAATGGCGTGGATTTCAGCGAACGCAAAGCGCACAACTCCAACCTCTACCAGCTTTTCATGCGCGAGCCCATCAATGGCTTGAAGATCGAGCTCAACTTCGCCTGGCACGAAGCGGCGCGCATCGGTCGTGTACCCGAGTGGACTGATTCCGGTGCCAATTCGGAGTTCAAGGAAACCGAGACCGGCAGCAGCACGCAACAGCCGTCGGACACTACAAGCACCGTGCCCCGATGAACTGCACAGACATCTCATCTGCACCCCGGGCTGCATGATGCCGCACTACCCTGAACTATCCGGCCGCAGCGTCGTGATCACAGGCGCCGCCGGGGGGATCGGTGCCGCTGCGGCAGAAGCCTTCGCGGCACAAGGCGCGCACGTCTTTTTACTGGACATTGACGGCGCGCGCGTGCGGGAGATCGCTGCCGGGCTTCAGCATGGGGCCAGCGCCACAGGCTTGGCAGTGGACATCACGGACGAGGCGGCGGTCATCGCAGCATTCGCTGAGATTGCCGCAGCCGGCCACGGCCTCGACGTGCTGGTCAACTGCGCCGGTGGCTACAAAAAGTTGCTCACTGTCGAGCAGATGGACATCGCCGAATGGGACGCCACTGTGGCGCTCAACCTGCGCAGCGTGTTCCTGTGCTGCCGCGCTGCCATCCCGGCGCTGAAGGCCTCCAAGGCGGGGCGCATCGTGAACGTGACTTCTATCTCGGGCCGGACAGTGCATGCCGCCTCTTCACCAGCGTACGGTGCGGCCAAGGCGGGCGTCACCCAGCTGACGCGCTTTCTCGCGTACGAGCTGGGCCCGCATGGGGTGACGGCCAACACCATCGCCCCGCTCACCACCCTGACGCCGCGTGTGGCGGCGCTGCGCACCGCAGAAGACGTCGAGCGAATCGCCTCCCAGGTACCTCTGCGCAGGCTGGCGGAGGTAGGGGACCACGTCGCCGCGATGCTGTACCTGGCATCCGACGGCGCCGGCTTCGTGACCGGCGTCAACCTGGATACGAATGGTGGCCGCGTGATGCTCTGAGAAGACCTCACGCCCCGCCCAACAATAAATGAAGGAGACATTTTCATGGCATCTTTGCTGACGCGCATTGCGCGCGCTACAACCCTGTGCTTTACCGTGGCCGCCTTGTCCACCGCGTGGGCTGCGGGCGAGACGGTAACGGTCGTCACGCCACTGGCCGTCGGAAGCGGCTCCGATGTCGCCCTGCGCATCGTCACCGACAAGCTGTCTGCCGCGCTGAGCCAGCCGATCGTGATTGACAACCAGACCGGTGCCTCAGGCGCCATCGGTGCAGAGAAGGTGGCCCGCGCAACGCCCGACGGCAACACCCTGTGCGGCTGCAACAACGCCATCCTGGGTGTGCTGCCCCATCTGCGAAAGGTCCCCTTTGATCCGGCGAAAAGCTTCAAACCGGTCGGCATGGTGGCGGTGCTGCCTACCGCACTGGTAGTCAACCCCTCTTTACCCGTGAACAACGTGCAGGAACTGATCGCCTACGTCAAGGCCAACCCCGGCAAGGTGAGCTACGCCAGTGGCGGCGTCGGCAGCGCCCAGCACATCGCCATGAGCATGCTCGAAGTCGCCACGGGCACAAAGATGCTGCACGTGCCCTACAAAGGTGCCAGCCCGGCAGCCGTCGGTGTGGCGGGAGGCGAGGTGCAGGTCATGTTCAACGCCATTGGCACCGTACTGCCTCTGGTCAAGGCAGGCAAGCTGCGCGCGATTGCAGTGGCCGGCGCCCAGCGCACGCCCGCGATGGCAGATACCCCCACCGTGGCCGAGCAGGGCGTGCCAGGCTACGACTATGCATCGTGGATAGGCCTCGTCGCGCCAGCCGCAACGCCGGATGATGTGGTCAACCGCATTGCCGGTGAACTGACCAAAGTGCTGCGCAACCCCGACACGGTCAAACGCCTCGCCGACAACGGCATTGATCCGTCCGTGATGACGCCCACCCAAATGCGTGACTACATGGCCAAAGACCATGCCCGCATGGCCAAGGTGGTGGCGGACGCGGGGATGAAGGAATGACACCTATGAGCTTGATAGTGGCCAACCGCTGGGTCACCTGAAAAAGCCTTCGCTCCAACGATTCAATAAAACTATTCCATAGAGACAAACATGCATATTCCTTTCGCTCCATCGCGCCGCGCAACATTGATAGCTTCCCTGCTGGCGGTACTGGCCACGCCAGCCGCAGTCCTGGCTCAGGCCCGCTACCCAAGCAAACCTATCCAGGTCATCGTGCCATTACAGGCCGGCAGCGCAGCTGACGTCGGCACCCGCGTCGTCCTGGGCAAGGTCGGTGAAAACATGGGTGCCAGCTTCGCCATCGAAAATCAGCCCGGAGCATCCGGGCTGGTCGGTGCCGATCGCGTGGCCCGCGCCGCGCCGGATGGCTACGTACTGGGCGGCATCACCGACAGCGTACTGAACTACGCCGTCAACCTGGCCGCCAAGACGAGCTTCGACCCCCTGAACGGTTTCGAGCCGATCACCCGCATGGCCAACATCGGATGGGTGCTGGTGGCCAACAACAACTCAGCCAAGAGCATGACGGAACTGGTGGCCCAAGCGCAGGCACAACCGCGCAAGCTGGACTACGCCTCCGGTGGCAATGGCAGCCCGCATCACGTCGCGATGGAGCTGTTTTCCTCTGCCAACAAATTGCAGCTGACGCATGTGCCCTATAAGGGCGCCACCCAGGCCACTGTAGATGTCGCTGGCGGGCAGGTGCCGTTGATGTTTTCGGCAATTTCGGTAGCGCTGCCCTTGATCAAGGACGGTAAGCTGCGCCCGCTGGCCCAACCTGCGGAGCGTCGCTCCAGCCTCCTGCCGGACGTCCCCACCTTCACTGAAGCCGGCATGCCTGCATTCAACTTCTCGACCTGGCTAGGCCTGTATGCGCCCAAGGGAACGCCCAAGGCCATTGTCGACAAGCTCAATGCCGAGGTGGCACGTGCGTTGACAGACCCTGGTGTGCGTGATCGTTTGCTCGGGCTGGGCCTGGACCCAGTGTCTTCCACACCGGCGCAACTGGACGAACTCACTCGCTCAGGCCATGCCCGCATCGGCAAAGCGATCCGAGATGCAGGTATCAAGGCCGAATGATGAACAACGCTCCCGCTTCATCGACTGAGCCTGCGAAGACGCCAGACGTCGCCCTGCGAGTCGGCATCGTTGGCCTGGGCCTGATGGGCGCCGCCTGTGCTACCCGTCTCGGAGATGCTGGCCTGGAGCTGGTTGGCTATGACGTCGATCCCGCGCGGAAAGCGGCCTTTGTCGGCACTGGTCGCGTCGCCGCTACAGAACTGACTGATCTGACCGCATGCGACGTGATCGTGCTGGCGGTGTTCGACACCACGCAGGTCGAACAGGTGATAGAAGGCGAAGGCGGACTGTTGAACGCCACGCGCAAGAGCGGCAGCAAGCCGGTCATACTGTGCGTGAGTACGTGCGATCCAGACCGCATAGCTGCCTTGGCTCAGCGTTGCGCCGCAAGCAACCTGGCCTTTTGCGAAATGCCCATTTCAGGTACCAGCGGCACGCTGGCGCGGGGCGAAGCCGTCGGGTTGGTGGCCGGCGCCGAGGACGACCTGCGCCGCGCTGCGCCGGTTCTGGAAGCACTGTGCCCTTCGAGACACTTCCTTGGCAGTGCAGGCAATGGCAGCCGCGCCAAGCTTGCCGTCAACCTGGTGCTCGGGCTGAACCGGAGTGCGCTGGCAGAAGGTCTGGTCTTCGCCAGCGAGCTGGGATTGGACCCCGAGCGCTTTCTCGACGTGCTGATCGGCTCGGCTGCGTATTCGAGAGTCATGCAAGTCAAGGGCAAGATGATGGCCACGCGCAAGTTCGAGCCACTGCAGGGCAAGCTCGACCAGAGTCTCAAGGATTTCCGCCTTATCCTGGAACAGGCCTCAGCCCGAGGGCAGGGCCTGCCTTTTTCTAGCCTCTATGCAGAGCTACTCGAGGGCTGTGTCGCCCGGGGCGAATCAGCCCGGGATAATGCGTTTATCGTAGAAGCCATTGCCCGCTGCCGTACCACCAGTCCATCCGAGAATCCAGCATGAAATCCACCTTCTACCTGGCTGGCTACCAAGGAAATGCCTCCATTCTCACCGCAGCCCTCACCACGCTCGCGCGCCGGCTCGATGGTTCCCTAGTGGGTACGCCCCACCTTCAACCCGACGTGACCGCCCTGGGAGAAAGTGCCGCCTCGCTGTTCGCCTCTCTCGAAAACGGAGAGCGTCATATCGGCTACATGGCCTCAGGCTACCTGTCGGCGCGCGTGCCCGAACTGGCTGTTCTCGATCTCCCCTTTTCGGTTCAAGACCGCCAAACCGCCCTGGCCGCGCTCGACGGGGAGGCTGGCAACCTGCTGCGACGCGCAGTGGCGCAACAAAGCGGGTTTCATGTGCTCGCATTCTGGGACAACGGGTTTCGCCACATTTCCAACGCGGTGCGCCCCATAGCGACACCCGAAGACTGCCAAGGCCTGGTGATCCGCACGCTCGACAGCGACCTGTACCGCCGAGCGCTTTCCGCCCTGGGCTTCACGGCGATGACCACTGACGTGAAAGATCTGGTGCGCGTGGTGGAGGATCGTACAGTGGACGCGCAGGAAAATCCATTGACCAACCTGCTCACGTTCGATCTGTGGAAACACCATCCTCATGTAAGCCTCACCGGTCACTTCTATGGCGTTTTGCTGCTGGTGTGTCCCCGCAGCTGGTATGAACGACTCAGCCCGGCGCAGCGCGAGACCCTTCAGCAAGCAGTGAAAGAAGCGACCGCGCAGCAACGCTCGAACGCCGCCGAGCAAGACACCTCAGCGCTGACCCGCCTGCGATCGCTCGGTGTTCAAGTGAACACCATGGAAGCCTTGGACATGCCGCGCCTGCAGCAGGCCACTGCGGATGTTCGCCGACACTCCCTCTCACAATTGCCACCTGAACTGGTGCAGGCCTACCTGCCCGCCGAAGTATCCATCTCCTGATCTCTTTCCTGTTCAACTTAAACACCATGAGCTACCTCTTTTCTCCTACTCCCACCACCGGCGTTCCCATCGTTGGTAGAAGCGAACTCTTTCCTGTGCACCGCGTGTATTGCGTCGGCCGCAACTACGAGGACCATGCCAAGGAAATGGGATTCACAGGCCGCGAGCCTCCGTTCTTCTTTCTCAAACCGTCCGACACGGTGCTCGTCGTACCTGCTGGCGAGACCGGCCAAATGCCCTACCCTTCGCTGACAAAGAACCTGCACCATGAAATCGAGCTGGTCGTGGCCATCGGCAAAGGCGGCAAGAACATCAAGGCCGCCGACGCGATGTCGCACGTCTACGGCTACGCAGTCGGCCTGGACATGACCAGGCGCGATCTGCAGAACGACATGAAAAAGCAAGGCCGCCCGTGGTGTATCGGCAAGGGGTTTGATCTGAGCGCGCCGATCGGCCCCATCACGCCTGTGGAAGCAGCAGGTGAAATTGTCAACGCTGAGATCTCCGTCACCGTCAATGGCAGCGACCGCCAGCGCAGCCACATTCACAAGCTCATCTGGAATATCTCTGAAACCATTGAGCACCTCTCCAGCGCGTGGGAGTTGCAGCCAGGCGACCTGATCTACACCGGTACCCCCGAAGGCGTGGCCGCCGTGGTGGCAGGCGACACCATGGAAGGACGCATCACGGGTTTGACCGACCTGCGCGTGAAGATGGTCTGATCGGCTTACCGCGCCCCTAGATCTCTCCGCGCCGCTCCCCGCAACCGCGCGGGGGGTGAATACTTCGGGTTGGGAACTGCGTGGGTAGAGTGCTCCAAACTTGGTAGACTCCAAGGTGGATCTCTGCCCTCCGCACGTTGGTGGCACGATGTCATCAATATAGATCGTTTCGCTAGCTGGACACCCAGCTAGGCAATGAACCCGTGCAGCAGTTGATTCATGAAAGGCGCCTGAGCGCCGCCCGCATTAGCGTTGACTACAGGCCAGAGTGGAATCTCATCTACCGTGGAACATGCGCGGGAATACTTGCAAGTCGTGCGAACGCGCATGGTCGCCAGCGCGTTGTATTCGTACGCTGCTGCACCCGTGAACGCTGCCGTCCGCAAGCCATTCCCCTGTACAACTCATTCCAAATTGGGAGATCATTCTGATTCAAGTCACTCCGCTATTGGGTGTGACACTGGCGATCCTGCTGCTCTTTGGTGGCAAGGAATTGATCGCCCGTGTCAGCTGGCTGCGTCGCTATAGCATCCCCGAAGCCCTGGTGGGCGGTGTGATCGGTGCGCTGATCGTTTGCGCACTCTATTACGGTGCAGGCATCACCGTGTCTTTTGATCACAGCATACGGGATGGCCTGCTGCTGTACTTCTTCGCAGCGATTGGGCTGAGCAGTGATATGCGCACGCTGGCCGCAGGCGGGCGGCCGTTCTTGATCCTGACCGCGCTGTCTATCGTTTTCATACTCTTGCAGAACGCTGCCGGTATGGGGCTGGCGAGCGTCTTCGGAATGGACCCACGAGCCGGTTTGATGGTGGGGTCCATTTCACTCATTGGCGGAGTGGGAACGACGGTGGCCTGGTCACATCATTTTGCCGAAAACCTGGGGATCACAAATGCTCAGGAATTGGGGTTGGCCGCCAATACCATGGGACTGATCGCCGCATGCGTCATAGGAGGTCCGGTGGCCGCTTTTCTGATGAAGCGCCATCGGGTCAAGCCCTCCGGCGAAGCCGAACTTGAAGTGGGAGTGCTGCACCGGGATGAAGATCGCGCACACCTGGGCTATCACGGCGTGCTGCTGGCCATTCTCTGGCTCAACTGCACCTTGATTTTGGGACAAGGGATTACCCAACTGACGGACATGACACCGCTGAAGCTTCCCAGTTTCGTGGGGTGCCTGCTGGCAGGCATCATCTTGCGAGCGGTGGCGGATCTAGGCAAGTTCGGCGGCACAGGCAAGCTTTGGGATTTTCCGATCATGCAGCCGGGACTGGCGCTCATTTCCGACGTCTGCCTGGGTCTGTTTCTCACGTTGGCATTGATGGGGCTTCAACTCTGGGAATTGGAGCACGTGCTTGCATTCATCACTTTGGCCATGATCGTGCAAATTACGCTCACAATCGCTTTCGTTCTGCTGGTGGTATTTCGCGCCATGGGGCGAAATTACGAAGCGGCAGTGGTATGCGCAGGCTTTGGCGGCATTGCGCTAGGGTCAACAGCCACCGCCATCGCCAACATGACCGCAGTGACCAGAGAATTCGGCGCCGCACGGCAGGCCTTCGTGGTCGTGCCCCTGGTCTGCGGATTTTCCATTGACCTGGTCAATGCGATCGTTATAGGACTGCTTGCGGGCTGATGTGTGTTGCCGGGAATATGCAGGCAGCTACTGCGTGTCCACGGACAAGGCGCGTGCAGCGGCCTGAACGTGTTTGGCCATCTTGCGCTCCACAGTCTCGATAGTCCATCGACTCGACGGCACTGAAATATTGACCGCGGCCCGGGGTAGCCCGTCCGGGCCTATGACAGGCGCGGCCAATGAGATGTCGCCAATCACGGCCTGGTCCGCAACGACGGAGTAACCTTTGAGTGCGGCCTGCTCGATACGGGCAATCAACTTCTTTCGCTGGACTTCCGTGTGAGGCGTCAACGGAACGAGATCACTTTCGCTCAAAATCCGATCTCTGTGACTTGCAGGAAGACAGGCGAGAATGGCCGTGCCGGAAGCTGTGCAAAATGTGGGCAGCCGGCTGCCCACAGCCACACGGACATTCAGTAGATGCGGGCTCACCACGCGCGCAATCAACACGATCTCGGTGTGGTCCAACTCCTGCAGATTGACCGTTTCATTGAACGTGGTGCTCAGTTCCTGCAGGTAGGGCATGGCCTTGGAAACCAGCTCATGCGAACGCACGTAGTTGTAGGAAAAGCTGAGCAAGCGCGAGGTCAGCGCGTAGGTCTTGGTTCCCGGGACACGTCCGAGATACCCCAAGGTCTCCAGCGTAAAGACCATGCGCTGCGCGGCACTGCGGTCCAGTCCACTTTCCTGCGCAATCTCCACCATCGTCATCTGGCGCTTAGGCCCATCAAATACATCGAGGACCTTGAAGCACTTGGCGATTGCGTTAACGAAGAGAGGCGAGTCTGCGTTGGACATCTGAAAGGCAGGTTATCAGCGCGGTGTGCACCGATTCAGGCCTTGATTATCCCTGTGGAGCTGCAATAGACACCGCCGCCGAGGCGCCCGAGCATGTTCGCCTCAAGCGGATCGACCCGGTGTCCCTTGACCAGCCCTTCCCGGCTGTGAGTTTGAACGACTTCCCCCACAATGAGCGCAGAGCGGCGGTGGCCGAAATACTCTATTCGATGCAGCTTGCATTCGAAGTGGATAGGCGCTTGTGCAATGCGCGGCGGCTTGACCTTGAGCGAGGGCACCAGTTCCAGACCAGCATGCTCTACCTCACTTTGGTCAGGGCCGAGGGCGGCACTGCAAAGCTGAACCTGTCTCGCCATGGCAGTGTCCACAGTGTGGATGACGAACTCACCAGTGGCCTCAATCAGTCGCGACGTGTCCTTGATGTCACCATCGTCACGTGGTGCCACCGATATACCTAGCAAGGGCGGATCAATGGACAGCACCACGAAACTGCTAAAAGGCGCGGCATTGACGATGCCATCATTGCCAAGTGTGGTGACCAAGGCTATCGGGCGGGGTATGACGCTCGCCATCAAGAACTTGTAGCGATCCTCATGGGCAAACTGCGCAAGATCGAGCTGTTGAAATGAATAAGAAGATGTCATGAACAATCCAGTCGTGCCAACTGGTCGCGGTGTCCGTCGTCCAGGGCTGTTGCATCAAGCTGGGCTGCCTGGCAACGGCCAAGCAGTCGCAGCGTAATCTCGAACTCTCTACGCAAGATGCCGAGTACGTCATCTACACCCGCGCGACCGCTGGCTGCCAGGCCGTAGAGAGGAGCACGCCCCAGCAACACGGCTTGAGCGCCCAGCGCGCGTGCTTTGGCAATGTCACTGCCGCGGCGAACCCCTCCATCGACGATGACGGTCAACCTCTGGCCAACCCTGTCCATCACGCGGGGCAAAATCTCGATAGGGCTGGGTGCAAACGCCAACTGACGCCCCCCATGGTTGGACAGCACGATGCCGTCTACGCCAAGCTGTGCAGCCTTGTCAGCGTCATGAACGGAGAGTATCCCCTTGACCACGATGGGACCGTCCCAAAGCTTGCGCAACCAGGCTATGGCGCCCCAATCAAGTCCCATGTCCATCTGTCGGCTCATGGTCGCCGCCTGTGCGTTGATGTTGGCACGCTCGCCAAGGCTTCGCGCCAGATTGACCAGTTGGGGGGAGCCGCCCTGTCGTATCATTCGCAGACACCAGCGCGGATGCATGAGCAAATCTGCCATGAGTCGCACGGACGGCCGCAACGGCAGCTTGAATCCATTGTGAACATCGTGGTCCCGCACGCCATGTACGGGTGTGTCTACCGTGACCATCAATACCGAGAAGTTGGCATCGCGAGCACGCTGAACCATAGACTCGGCAATGGCGCGATTTTGCTGGACATAGAGCTGCAGCCACAAGTCACCGGCCGTCGCGCGACGCACGTCCTCGATCAAGGATGTGGAGGCTGATGACAATACGAAAGGCAGCCCAGCAGCGTGCGCGGCCTTGGCCAGGTCTTCTTCGGCCCGAGGCATGTAAAGGCCGTTCAACCCGGTCGGGCCCACGATGGCCGGCATGGCCAGAGGCCTTCCCAAGACGGTCACGGCCGAGTCGACGTGGGTGACATCGCACATCACACGAGGCTGAAAGGTCAGGCGTTCAAAAGCCTGGCGGTTGCGACGCAAGGTATGTCCGTCTTCCGCTCCGCCCTCCAGGTAATCAAAGGCGATGCGAGCAAGACGCTTGCGTGCAATGCGCTGGTAGTCAGCAATGCTGGCGGGGGTCACGTGATTCAGGGCGTCTCGCCAAATTCAGCCATGAGATTTTGCACTTCCGCCCTGAGCGATTGCACCAATCCTGCCTGCGGCGCGACCAAAGGAGCGAGAACCTCGGGTGCTGCGGGGCCTACCAGGTCCAGCACGGCCTTCATGGGCCCGGGGTTCGTTTCCGCAAAAGCGAGATTCATCATGGGCATGAGACGGCGATGCAGTAGCAGGGCCTCACGATGGTGGCCAGCCTTTACCAGCTGAAAAAGCTGATTCCAGACGCGCGGCAACAGCGTTGCAGTCACCACGATGCCGCCATGCGCGCCGGCCATCAGGTGCAAGGGAAGCAACGAATCCTCCCCACTGAGCACCGCGAAGTCATCGCCCACACAGGCGAGCACACGCAGGAAATGATACATATCCAGGTTGCATGCCTTCATGCCGATGATGCGCTCGTGACGCGACAGCTCTTCATGCACTTCGGGGGCTATCGCGATGCGTGTCCGGTAAGGGATTTCGTAGAGGATGATGGGCAACGGCGCTTCGTCGGCGTAACGCAAAAAGTAATCACGCACGCCGACCGACGAGGGGTTGGTGTAGTACGGCGTGACCACCATGAGTGCATCCGCACCGGCAGCTGCCATGCGGCGCCCGGCGGCGAGCGCATCGGCGTAGCCAGGGTCCAGGATGCCTGCTATTACGGCTAAGCGCCCCGCGCTGGCCTCAGCAGTATGGCGCACCATGGCTTCGCGCTGTGTGCCGGAAAGCGCTCCGTACTCACCGGTTCCGCCAATGGGCACAAGGCCCGCGCTGCCTGCTTCGACCTGGCGGCGCACCATGGTGCGCACGGCATCGGCATGCACAACACCATCGGCATGAACAGGCGTAGGCAGCGCCGAATAGATGCCCTTCAGATTGTTGGAAGTGATCATATGAATTGGTTTGAAAAAGGGGTCAGCTTGGGCATAAAGCTCAGGATGCGGCCATGGAGGTTCACAGATTCAAGCCAACGCGGGCGCCGCTTGCAAACGATCGCGCAACGCAGACAAGCGCTGTGCGGCGATCTCTACGTCAGCGCAGTGGAATCCTTTTGCAATGTCGGCGTCGTGCGCTTGAAGCTTTTCACGAAGCAGGCCGTGGTACTGGGCATGACCGTCCGGACCCACCGTCATTCCGCTGCGTTCCTCGAAAGCCTTGTTCCAGGCCTCCGCGTCCTTCGCAGTGACGCCTTCTGGCAAGTCAAGAGACATGTTCCCGCTTGCATCTATGCGCACCGGATAGCCACCTGGCAACCCCAGCGGCCCCGGCACGTGGCCACGCCACGCCATCCCTGACGCTAGCGCCACCATGAGCGGCACGCCAGTAGCTCCTGATATATCGAAAGCCACTTCTGGCGATAGTTGGACATCCGCGAACGCCCCAAACACGTCGTCGACTTCCTGGCCGTCCAGCCATACACGCGGTGCAGTCCCTGCACGCTCTTGTGGCACCTTGCGCCAGACGCCAAGCTGTTGGTAGTGGGCCAGCACGCGCACACGCCCTGGTTCTCGAACATTCCTGGAACCAGCAAATGCGTTGGAGAGAATGCCAATGTTGCCCACACCGCTGAGCACACGTACGCCAGCTGCAACCAGCATCGGATTGACGACATCAGGAAAGCAGGCGTTGAGGAAATGAATGCCGGGAAGAACGTGTTCAGCAATCCGGGCGATCCGCAGCGACAGCAAGGCCTGGAAGGGTGCCGTGGCACTCAGCCCCCCTTGCTGGACAAGCTGACTCCAGGCATTGTCGGCACCACGAAGAACGGATGCGGTTTGCAAGGAAGCCGCCTGGAACACCACCTTCGGCCGAGACTCCTTCAGTACGCGCGTTATCGACTCCTCGTCAAAACTCGGGCACACACGGGTGATGGTGCGCACAGGCCGCCCGAAAAGAACCGCTCGCGCATTCGCCGCAGTGCGCAGCCAGGCCAGCCTGGCCTCGCTACGACCCACGATTTGCACGGTAATGGCTTGGCTGGCGCTGGCTGCGAGATCAAACAAGGCGCGAGCAGCAAACTCTCCCGTGCCGAAAAAAGTGATATCAGCAGAGTGGTTGTTCACGGTCATTCAGATTGGGGAATGAAGAATTGCGGGAATCGATGAAACCACGGGTGCTTCACAGGCCTAACTTGTCGAGCAGTTGGCGGCGAAATGCGTAGGAGACGGCTTCCAAAGGTGACACTCGACCGGGCTTGCAAAGTGGCGAGCGCACGCCTCGTTGCTGCAGTTCGTTGATTTCGTTGTCCTCCTCGACGGCGACGTCCCAGCGTTCGTAGTAGCGCTGAACCACTTCTTCAAAATCCGGACGTTCTACGGTGCTTTTGTGAAAGCATGAGCCCAAGGTCAAACGAATGCTTTCCGGACCGGTGGGGTTGATCTGAACGTACCAGACGCAATCTTTGGTAAAACCGAACAAGCCGCAGGACGACGTGAAGATGAAGGTCGAACCTTCCTTGTTCCGGCCTTCCAGGCCCGGCCACTCTGGGAAACCTTCAACGCCGGGCAACAGGCCAGCCGTACCCTCGTGGGCGGCATACAGTTCCAGATAGTTGCCATCACATGGTGCAAGCTCGACCGGCTTGCGGTGATAGACCGAAAGACTGCCACGTGCAAGGGTTTTTTTATGCACCGTGGGCGTGTGATAGTAGTCCATGAAGTTCTCGACGAACACCTTCCAGTTGCACTGGACATCGTGTTCCTTGCGGCGTGTGAGAACCAGCTCGCTGAGCCCATGGCTTGCCACCTTGGCAGGCAAATCTCCCAGATGCTCTGCAAGAGAAGCGGCCTCCGGATCGAAATTGACCCACATGAAAGGTCCCATCTTCTCCAGCCGTACGGGCACTAACCCGTTTTCTTCCTTGTCAAAGTTTTGAACCCCTTCCATGCCAGGGCAGCCTCGCAACGAGCCGTTGAGATCGTAAGACCAGCTGTGGTACTTGCAGACGAACACGGGAGAACTGCCCTCTCCTTCCACAAGGCGCGCGCCGCGATGCCGGCAGGAGTTGGCAAATGCGCGAATTTCGCCTGCGGCATTGCGAGTGACGATCACCGGCACACCGGCAAAGTCGATGGTGAAATACGAGCGCGGAGTCGGAAGCTGGTCCTCATGACCTATGAAATTCCACTCCCTCATGAATAGCCTGTCCACCTCGCGTTGGTAGAACGCAGGATCATGGTAGGCAACGGGGGGCAGCGTGCTGGCATCGGGCAACGGCTTTCGAGCTGCAGCAAATGCGTCGGGAGCAAAGAGATCAGGCATGGAAACGTTTGAAAATCGATAACGATGGGCGTGTGAATACTGCGCAGGAAGAGTTCCTGCGCCAGTCTCAAACTGCAAGGGCGTCAATCGACGGTGATCTTGGCGGTCTTGATGACCATCAAAAGGTCTTGGGTTTCCTTGTGGATCTTCTGTTCGAATTCAGACACGGTCATGGGCATCAGTGGACCCACGACTGCAAGACGCTCGCGGAAAGCAGGATCTTTCATGGCGGCGTTCACCTCTGCATTGAGCTTTTCCACATAGGAGCGCGGCGTGGCCTTGGGTACGAACAAGCCCACCCATGAGGCCACGTTGAAATCGCCGTATCCAAGCTCCTCGACCGTGGGAACGTCAGGCAGTTCCGCCAGGCGCCGATTAGAGGACACAGCCAGGGCTCGCAGAGTTCCCGCCCGGATGTGGGGCATGACGGCCAGAGCGTCGAACGTCATGTCCACATCTTTTGCGAGGATGGCAGCCTGGGCTGCGGCCGTCCCTTTGTAGGGAATGTGGACCAGGTTCGTGTGGGTTCTTGTAGCCAATAGCTCAGCCGCAATATGCACCAGGCCACCATTGCCGGAGGAGCCGTAGTTCAGCCCTTTTGGCGTCCGCTTGGCCAGCTCGACCAGGTCTTTCAAAGACTTGACCGACTGCATCTTCGGATCGCTGGCGTTGACCACCAGAATGAGAGGCATCTCAACCAGAGGAGCGACGGGCGAGAAATCCTTGTCCGGGTTGTAGGTGATGGTCTTGGCGAACAAGGTCGGGTTCATGGTGATCGCCGTACTGCTGCTGACGAAAATGGTGGCGCCGTCAGGGGTCGAGTTCTTGACCTGTGTGGCTGCCAATTGCGCGTTGGCACCCGGACGATTGTCAACGACGAAAGTGGACTTGGTCCTGGTCCCCAACTGCTCAGCAATCAAGCGCGCGGCTTGATCCACAGGACCTCCAGGGCTGAAGCCGACCACCAATTTTGAAGTGCGAGGGGCAGCGTCTTGAGCCAGGACGGGAGCAGCTACTGCACAGGCGGCCATCACGCCCAGGCTGGCGGCAAGCAAGCGAATGCGGGGAGAGAGGATGAGTGTCATCGTGGTCTTTGCTTGAAAGTCTGTGAGAAATTACTTTTGCGTTGGCGAAGAAAATCGTCTGTGAGGTGGATATCCCTGGCCGACCGCGCTGCCGCTATCCGCGCATGGCTAGAAGTTAAGCAGTGAGCGCATGCTAGGCCTCGCAACATTTGCTGTCAAAAAAGAAATCAATTTAATTTCATTGCAATTAAATTGAGACGCGCTATCAAAGACCCTGCAGAGGACTGCAATGCCAGAAATCAGAATCCAAGTACACAGGGGGTTGCAGCCGGCATGGGTGCGGCTGATGTGGCAGATCGCGTCAGGCGGCCTCAACCAGGCCTGTCAACAATTAAAGTCTCTTGAAATGCGGTGCGTGAGCTGACAGGCAGCGCCAATAAATTCCAGGCCCGCTCCCAAGCGCTTTAGAACCGGTACGTTGCACCCATCCCTACCATCCATTGGCGCCCCGGGGCGGGCTCAAAGTAGCGGGCATTTCCTTCGTTGACGATGACCGAACCCGCGTATCGTCGGTCCGCCACGTTGTCCACTCGCGCAAAGGCATTGAAGTCCCACCGCTTCCACTGACGAACGTAGCCCGCATACAGAGACACTACAGCGTAGCCCGGTGCACTGGCCGTGTTGAGGTCATTGGCCTGAATACGGCTCAAAGTGCGCACTTCCATACCCGCACGCCAGCCCTGCGGCGGCACCCACCCCCAACTGGCGAAAAGCGATTGTTTTGCAATACCCGGAATGCGGCTGCCCGCCGCGACGACGTTGCTGTTGCTGCAAGGCGCGGACGAGCAGAAGCTGTCGCGCACACGCGCATCCAGCCAGGTCAGCGCCACCTGCGTGCGCCAGTGACTGGGCGTTTCGTGCTGCCAGCCCAGCTCAAAACCCAGCCGCCGTGTGCGGCCTGCATTCTGGAAGGTGGTTCTCCCGCCTGAGCTGGTCGCAGTGACGATCTCATCGCGGGTACGTGTTTCAAACAGCGCCGCAGTGAGCATGCCGCCCGCCATGCGGGCCTTGGCACCGAGTTCCAGACTGTCATTGACCGCAGGCCGCAGAGCGAAGTTCAAGCCCCCCGTGCCATTGGGGCGGTAAGAAAGTTCATTGAGCGTGGGCGTCTCGAATCCACGCCCTGCTGAGATGTACAGCGCCAAATCCTGTGACGGTTGCCAGCGGATCGAGGCGACCGGTAGCGTCTGGCTGTAGCGCGCCTGGCCACTGTCGTCACCATTGGCGCCGACCACGTACAAGTCACGCGAGTCGAAGCTGACCTGGCTGCGCCGCACACCGGCGTCCACAGTCCATTGCTCCGCCAGATGCCAAGTCGCTTGAACATAGGGGTCCAGGTTAGACACACGATTGCGTTCGAGCCGCCGCAGGCGCCCCGGCTCGCCGAGTACGGGCGACTGCACGTTGCCGACGTAGTTTTCATAGCCACTGCGGGACTCTCGCAGGCTGTCGTAGCTCAGTCCTGCGGCCAACTCAAAGGGAAGTCCAGCTAAATCGAAGGAACCGCGCCAGCGTACATCCACGCCGCCATAGTCACGGTCCAGGTCGATCACGCCACCTGCGTGTTGCGGGCTCTGCTGGGCGGAAGGCGGTATGGACTGAAACTGGTTCAGAGCGCGCTGCCCGCCATAGAGCATGACGCGCACCTGCTGGTCGGCATCTATTCTGTGTTCCCATAGCAACCCGGCCTGAGTTTGCAGCACGCTCTTGCGGGTGTTGTACTGATCAGCCAGCACGGCGGCACGTGGGTTGTCAGAGAGCTGGCCAGCGGTGAGCCCCAGCGGGTCCTGCGCGCTGATGCGTACGCGGTTGAACACCATGGTCAGCCGCCCTCCGTTATCGAGTGTGACGCCCAGCTTGCCGTTGACGAGATCACGCGTGGCCGCACTGTGGTCACGCCAGCCGTCGGTGCGGTAACGGTTGGCACTGAGAACGTAGTCGATCTTGCCTTCTGATCCCGAGGCCTCCACACCCTGGCGCCAGGCGCCGGAGCTACCACCCGCCGCTGAATAGGCCAGGCGCGGCGCTCCTTTGCCCGTCACAGTGAACGCCTGCAGCACCCCGCCGGAGGAATTGCCGTAGAGCGCAGAGAACGGCCCGCGCAGAATCTCAACGCGGTCCAGCGAGGCGATGTCGATGTTGGAAGTCTGGCCCTGCCCATCGGGTAGCGTGGCGGGGATCCCGTCCACGTACAGCCTCACACCCCGTACGCCGAAGGTGGAGCGTGCCCCAAAACCCCGAATGGACAGCTGCAAGTCTTGAGCGAAGTTGTATCGGTTCTGCAATTGCAGGCCAGGAACTGCCGCCAGCCCCTCACTCAGCTGGGCCTGCATGCGGCCTTCGCGGATGTCGCTGCCATCTACCCGGTCAACCGAGCCAGCCACCTCGAAGGTTCGCACGCTGCCGCGCGGAACGCTCACGGTGACCTCTGGCAAATCCATGACCTCGTCAGTCTGCGCCTCCTGTGCCCTGCTGACGTGAGGCAGGATCGATAGGAGGGCGGCGAGTGAGAGCAGGATGGGGCGTTTCATTCCATTTGGTCGGTGAAAGCTAAGGCCATCGATCTTTCGAGGGGGTGTTCATTCCCAAAAGAGACAAGGCTTGCCCGAAGCATAAGGGAGCATGGCGCAGGGCCTTCGCAAGCGCAGTGCCCTGCCCGCCAGAGCGGCGTCATGGAGTGAAGGGAGATGTTCGAAGGCGTGAAAAAAGGGCCTCAAAGCCCTTTGAACAAGCTACAGACGACACTTGATGTGTGCATCTGGGAAACTGGAGCGGGAAACGAGACTCGAACTCGCGACCTCAACCTTGGCAAGGTTGCGCTCTACCAACTGAGCTATTCCCGCATGCGTGTCCTGAAGGCCAGGACAACGTTTGACTTCCATATTGCCAGGAGATTCCCCGACAAAAAAAGAGCCTAAGCTCTCTTTGATAAGCCCCGAACCGTTTGAGATTCACGAGGCTTAAAACTCTGGAGCGGGAAACGAGACTCGAACTCGCGACCTCAACCTTGGCAAGGTTGCGCTCTACCAACTGAGCTATTCCCGCGTAATTTTTGCTGTTTGGTGATCAGCAAAGACAGCGATTATAGCCTTATTTTTTTGACTTTACGCCACACCTGCCGTCGCGAATGATCAGTCACCCGCAGCCCTGAGCACTGGCAGATCAGAAGGCTGGGTCACACGGCTTGGCGCTGCGCCAGCGCCGTCTTCAAGAAGTCGAATATGCGCTCGTCATCACAATAGGCTGGATTGAAGCGCATCCAGTTCGTCGCTTCCAGCGAAGTGGAATACAGATGGCCTGGCCCCATCATGATGCCGCACTCAGCCGCTTGGGCAGAAACCACGTCGGAATCAGGCAGGTCAGGATGATGAGCCCATAGGAACAACCCCGCCCTTGGCTGCGCGAACAGCTTGAAGCCCATTTGCAGAAGCCGCTCGGCCGTCTGATCGTGCGCGTCGGCCAGGCGACCGCTCAATGACTTCAGGTGTTTTCGCCAGCGCCCGTCCATCAGCACGTGGTGCGTGATGCGTTCGGAGATTTCGGAAGATGTCAGCCCGGACATCATCTTCATCTGGGCGAAGTCTTCGACCAGATCGGCGCTGGCCAGCAAATAACCCACTCTGAGGTTGGGTGACAAAGCTTTGGAAAAACTTCGGATGTGGATGACGCGGTCCAATTGATCCAGGCTGGCAAAACTCTGGCGGACCACAGGGTCGAGGTCTGCGTAGATGTCGTTTTCAACCAGGAGCATGTCGTGGCGCTCAATCAGATTGAGTACCCTGTGCATTTGCGCGAGACTGGCAACCGATCCGGTCGGGCTGTGCAGCCGAGGCTGGGTCAGGAAGACCTTTGGCCGGTGCTCGGTGATCAAGCTTTCCAGAACACCCAGGTCGTACCCATCCGGCGAACGCGGAACGCCCAGCAGGCGCGCGCCCAGGAACCGAAGCGAATGCAGCAGATTGGCATACCCTGGGTCGTCCACCAGGACAGAATCTCCGGGCTTGATCAGGCTTCTCGCGACGAGGTCCAGCGCCTGGCTGGAGCCCTGTGTCAGCAGTATCTGGGGCAATGAGACGGATATGTCCTGCTCGAGCATGACGTCTCGTATCGTCTGTCGCAATGGCCTGTATCCCAGGGGGTCGCCGTAACCCCCAAAATCTCCGCCGTCGGCAGCCAGGGCTCGAAGCCCGCGCTGCAAACCGTCATTGAAAAGCCAGGCATCTGGAATCCAGCCACAACCCGGCTTCAGTGCCAGGTCTCGGTTCTCAAACACTTCGCGCAAGCACCACATGGCGTCAAAGGGCGCCCAGCGCCTGACCCCGGTGCCCGTCGCCGCTGCGTCAGCGGCAGCCATGCGCTTCACAAAAAACCCACTGTTGGCACGAGACACCAGGTAACCCTGGGCCACCAGTCGGTCGTAGGCGTCAGCCACGGTAAAGACGCTGACTGAATGCGTCTTGGCAAATTGGCGGATGGAAGGGAGTTTGGCACCCAGGCGGAGCCTGCCTTGTTCGATCAAGCCAGTGAAGTGCGTGACGATCTGCTGAACCAACGGAACTTGGCTGTGGTGCTGCAGTGCAAACATGAAAAGCGATGCGGTGAAAAACCGGACGGGAAACTTCTAAAAATTGTACAGGGCTGGGTACCAGTACAGGTCTAGCTAGCACTTGCACTTTTGTACCTGTCGCTCTTGGAGAGCGCGGACCAGAATCGCTTTTTGACGCATTTCGTCCCGGCGATCACACCTTTCGGGCCACAGGACATGCCATCCATTCTTTCCAGCGCCTCTGCCATGCACAACTCCCCTGCTACCTCCAACGCCACTTTGATGTCCCGCCGCAACCAGGCCATTCCTCGCGGTGTAGGCAATATCCACGAGGTATTTATCGCCCGCGGCGAGAACGCGGAAATCTGGGATGTAGAGGGCCGGCGCTATATCGACTTCGCCGGTGGCATTGCAGTGCTCAACACGGGGCATCGCCACGCACGTGTTGTGGAGGCCGTGAAGGACCAGCTGGAGCGTTACACGCACACGTGCTTTCAGGTGCTTGCTTATGAGCCCTATGTGGAAGTGGCAGAGCGTCTGAACGCTCTGGCGCCGGGCAAGTCGCCCAAGAAAACTCTGCTGCTCACCACGGGTGCGGAAGCTGTGGAAAACGCGGTGAAGATCGCCCGCTCACACACCGGTCGTCCAGGGGTGATTGCATTCGGCGGCGGCTATCACGGGCGTACGCTGCTGACCATGGGTTTGACAGGCAAGGTCATGCCCTACAAAAAAGGTTTCGGTCCGTTTCCGGCGAACATCTTTCACGCCCAGTTTCCCAACTTGCTCCACGGGGTGACGGTGGATGACGCCATCCGCTCAGTGGAAACGCTCTTCAAGAACGACATCGAAGCGACCCAGGTGGCGGCCATCATCGTGGAGCCGGTACAGGGTGAAGGTGGCTTCTATATCGCCCCACCGGAATTTCTTCAGCGCCTTCGCGCGCTTTGCGACACCCACGGCATCCTGCTGATCGCCGACGAAGTGCAAACCGGCGCAGGCCGTACCGGCACCTGGTTCGCAATCGAGCAAGCCGGGGTTGAGCCGGACCTGATCACCGTGGCCAAGTCGCTGGCGGGAGGGTTTCCGCTGTCTGCCGTGGTGGGACGTGCTGACATCATGGACACGCCTCATGTGGGGGGACTGGGCGGCACCTACGCCGGTAGCCCCCTGGCATGCGCGGCGGCGCTGGCTGTGATGGACGCCTTCGAAGCACAAGGCTTGCTCAAGCGCAGTCAGGAGATTGGCGAGCGCTTTACCAAGCGCCTGAAGGCAATGGCCGTGGAACACCCCATCATTGGCGACATTCGAAGCCTGGGGGCCATGGTCGCGATCGAGTTGTTTGAAGGTGGTGACCCATCGCGCCCAGCGCCCAAGGCCACGAGCTTCCTGCTGGCCGAAGCCTGCCGGCGCGGGCTCATCCTTATCAGCTGCGGCACCCATGGTAACGTGATGCGCTTCCTTGTGCCCTTGACAGCATCGGACGCTTTGCTTGATGAAGGCCTGGATATTCTTTCGCAATGCTTTGGTGCACTGGCCAAAGCCGATCTGGAGACTGTCTGATGGATGAATCTCAATGGCCTACGGGTGCCGACGTGCTGGTTCGCACGCTTTTGGCCTCCGGAGTCGATACCTGTTTCGCCAATCCTGGAACCTCTGAAATGCACCTGGTCGCCGCGATCGACCGGGCACCAGGCATGCGGGCGATTCTGGGTCTGTTCGAAGGCGTAGTGACCGGCGCGGCAGACGGCTATGCCCGCCTGGCGGAAAGACCTGCCGCCACCTTGCTGCACCTGGGGCCCGGCCTGGCGAACGGCCTGGCCAATCTGCACAATGCGCGCAAGGCAGGCACCCCCGTCATCAACGTGGTGGGTGATCATGCCGTCCGCCACCTTCAGCATGATGCACCGCTCGCCAGCGACATCGACACACTCGCCCGGCCCATGTCGCATTGGGTGGGCCGCGCCCAGACGCCTGATGAAGTGGCCGCATGCACGGCGCAAGCCATTACAGCCACGCAAGGCACGCCGGGCTGCATCGCCACACTGGTGCTGCCCGCAGACTCCGCCTGGGGTCGTACAGCCGTTTCGCCATCGATAGCCCCGAAAGCGCAAGCCGTCGCACCCAATGACGACGATATCGAGGCCGCCGCTTCTGCGCTGCGCCAGTACGGCAGTCGCGCGCTTTTGCTGCTGGGAGGCAAGGCGCTGCGCGCCGAGGCCATCCGGGCGGCTTTTGCCGTAGCAGAGGCAACAGGCTGCCGCGTGGCGTCGCCTGGCAGCAATGCGCGCATGGAGCGCGGCGGTGGACTTCCTGAAGTGCCACGGATTCCGTATGCAGTCGATGCGGCACTGGCGTTTCTGGCGGACGTCGATTGCATCGTCCTGATGGGCGCGCCAACACCCGTCGCCTTCTTCGCCTACCCCGACAAACCGAGCGTGTTGATTCCCGAGAATTGCCGCGTCGTGAAGGCAGTCGCCCCTGGCGTGGATCCGCAAGTGGCCATGGCCGCGCTGGCTTCTATCTGCGTGCCTGAAGGCCACAGGCTTGCGTACACACCGCGTGTGAAAGCGACATACCCGTCAGGCCCCTTGACGCCCGACTCCATCGCGCAGGCGCTAGCCCACACGCTGCCTGAGAATGCCATTGTTGTGGACGAATCAGTCACCTCGGGGCGGAGCATCTACGCCACGATGACGGGGTCGGGCCCATTCACCCTGCTAGGTAACATGGGCGGCTCCATAGGCTTCGGAATGCCAGTGGCCCTGGGTGCGGCTGTCGCATGCCCGGACCGCCGCGTTCTGGCTATGGTGGGTGACGGCAGCGCCTTCTACACGGAACAGGCTCTTTGGTCACTGGCCCGCGAGTCAGCGAACGTGACTGTGGTGATTTTTGCCAACCACAACTACGCCATTCTCCAAGGAGAGTGGCGCAATACCGGTGCTGGTCCCACGGGTCGGGCCGCGCGCGACATGCTGACGCTGGATCGCCCGCGTGCAGATTGGGTTTCGCTCGCACGCGGACACGGCGTAGCGGCTGAACGTGTGGCCGATGCTGCGGCGTTTGCACAAGCCCTGACGCGTGCACATGCCAGCGCCGGTCCGCGCTTGATCGAAGTGGCCATGGCCTGAGACAGGGTGAACGAGTCCATCAGGCCTACTTGGGTTCGGCCATGGCCCGCTCTGGAGAGCCGCGCCATGCCACCGCACACAGATCTACCAGGGCGTGCTTTGAGGCACAGGCAGACTCAAAGCCTGGCGCATCTCTGCACACATGGCCTCGAACTCAGCCTGAGCGACCTTGCTCCAGCGCCGCGCGCGAATGAAGCCGTGCACCATGCCGGGTGCAGACCGCAGGGTGGCCTGTACGCCCGCGGCCTTGAGCTTGTCGACATACAACAGGCCGTCATCGTGCAAGGGGTCAAGTTCGGCCGCCAGCACGTACGCGGGGGGCAGGCCCGCAAGCGAAGGATGACGCAACGGACTGGAATAGGCGTCGGGTTCAGAGTCTCCCAGAAAGGCACGCTGGGCAAATTCAACGCCCGCTGGTTTGAGAAACAGATCTTCAGTATTGTTGCGAAAGCTGGCCGTCTCGGGCCCCGCACCAAGGCCGGGGTAAATCAATGTCTGGTGCGCGATGGCCGGACCACCGCGGTCACGCGCAAGCAAAGTGCACACGGCAGCAAGCGATCCACCCGCGCTGTCGCCCGCCACGCCGATACGGGTCGCGTCAATGCCAAGCCGCTCTGCCTGCGCCACTGCCCAGCACAGCGCCGCATAGCAGTCTTCAGTGGGAGCAGGATAGGGGTTCTCTGGAGCCCGGCGGTAATGCACGCTGATCACGATCGCACCCGTATTGTGGGCAATGCTGGCGCTGATGAAGTCGTGCGACTGTGGACTTCCGGCGACATAGCTGCCACCATGAAAGAACAAGATGGCAGGTAGGGGCTCCGTTGAACGCGGGCGGTGCACCAGAACGGGCACCTCCCGGCCTGGGAGCGCGATATACATTTGTGAAGACTCGAGCTCGGGCGGGTGCGGCTCGGCCGTCAATTTGGCGTACTGCTCGGCGCGCCAGCGGCGCTCTTCCACCGTGAGGCCACCCGTGGCTGCATGGCGATTCATCTCTCGCGTGACAAAGTCGAAGAAGGCGACTATCTCGGGATCACATGGCATGGAATGCTCAATTGGAATTAGGTGATGGTGTGCAAAGCGTTATGACCAGGGTTTCAGCGCCCGACCAGATCCATCGCCTTGACGATAGGGACCCAGCGCTTATTTTCCTCCTGGAAGTAGCGCTCACCTTGCTCCTGCGTGGCCGGGGTGGCTACAAAGCCCAGTTCGTCGAACCGCGCTTGAAGTGCGGGGTCAGCCAGCGTGGCCGTCACGGCCGCGTTGAGCCTTGCAATGACATCGGCAGGCGTTCCCCTGCGAACCATGACAGCTTGCCAAGGTTCGAGGTTGTATTTGACTCTGTCGGCCAGACCAGCTTCCGCCACGGTGGGCAAATTGGGCATTGCTGGAGACCGCTTGTCGGAGAACACGGCCAGAGGACGCACCACACCGGAGCGCATTTCTGTCGAGCCGCTTGTTTGCACCATGAATGCGATGCGTCCGCCGCGCAGATCCGTATAGGCGTTGACGCTGTTTCGGTAAGGCACATGCACGGCCTTGGCGCCAATGGAATCCACAAAGTTCTGCGCCAGAATGTGACCAGACGTGCCGTTGCCTGCCGAAGCAAAGTCATACTTGCCGGGATTGTTGCGCAGCAGATCCGCCAACGAGCGCAGGTCCTTGACCGGCAGATCGTTGTTCACCACCATCACCAGAGGCATTTTGGACAGCAGCGAGGCCACGGTGAAATCCTTGATGGGATCGAACGGCATGGTCTCCACTGCACCTTGCATCAGAATATGAGTGGTCAGCCCGCCAAGCAGCAGGGTGTAGCCGTCGGCAGGCGCTCTGGCCACATAGGTGCACCCGATCATGCCGCCTGCGCCACTGCGGTTGTCAACGACGACGGTCTGCCCCAGATGCTTGGACATGCGTTCAGCCACAACGCGCGCAGTGATGTCGAAAGGGCCACCGGCGCCATAGGGAACTACAAAGTTGACGACGCGAGTGGGATAGGTGGCTGCGCGCGCAATCGATGTGGCGGCCAATGCGCCTGCTCCGCTCACGCCAAAGGCGAGACCAGCGCGAAGGACGCGCCTGCGATGCAAGGATGTGGTCATTTCGATATCTCCGATACAGGGGTGATGATGGGGAAAAAACTCTCCCGGCGCCTGGATACATGGCATCTGCATGCTTCGATCAAAGTGCTGAGTCAATTGAACATCCGAAGGGCATCAAGACCTGGTACCAATCCAGGCAATTTGATGGGGCCATTTGAAGTTGGAACAGAGCCACGCCTTCTGGTGATCCCTGCGAAGTCGGCAGGCATGCTGAATTGAACCATGCAAGCGCTCCTGGTTGATCTCATCAAGCTGCGCATGCCGGCCGGCTCGGCCCCCATGCATCGGCGGCTTTACGAATGCCTGCGCGGCGCCATTCAGGACGGGGTTCTTTCGGTGGGCGCCCTGCTTCCGCCTTCCCGGGTTCTGGCCAACGAACTGGGGATTGCGCGCAATACGGTATTGGCGGCGTACCGCCAGCTACAGTTGGAGGCTTATGTCAGCTCCAGGCAGGGGATGGGCACGCGTGTGGAACGGCTGCCCCTGGGGCGGACCGCCAGGGCGATGGCGTTCACGTCGCATTCCGAGCCTCGCAAGTCAGATGCCCTATCCGCCCGGGGTTCACGCATTGTGGCCATGCCCAGAGCCTCTGCCACCCAATGGAGTGCCTTCATGCCCGGTGTCCCGGACGTATCGCGCTTTCCCGCACGGGTGTGGACGAGGCTGCGCAATGCCTGCTGGCGCAACCACCGCGCGGAAGAACTTTGCTATGGATATGGCGGGCACCCGCAATTGCGAGAAGCCCTCTCCAGGCATCTGGCCGCAACGCGGTCTGTCAACTGCTCGCCAGAGCAGATCGTCGTCACGGACGGCGCCCACCAGGCCATTGACCTGATCACTCGTCTGCTCGGCGATGTGGGCGATATAGCCTGGATGGAAAACCCCGGTTACTGGGGAGCGCGCTCGATTCTGGAGGCCAATGGTATTGGGCAGATCCCTGTTGAAGTGGATGCAGAGGGCATGCGCTGTGTGGAACCGGCTGCCGGAGAAGCTCCGCGCTTTCTGTTTGTAACGCCTTCGCACCAATATCCTCTCGGCTCGGTCATGCCGCTTCAACGGAGGCAGGAGTTGCTCTCCCTCGCACACCGCCACGGAAGCTGGATCATTGAAGACGACTACGATGGCGAGTTCCGCCTATCCGGCACGCCGGTGCCTGCCATGCAGGGACTGGCAGGGGGAAGCCGGGTCATCTATGTAGGCACCTTCAGCAAAACGCTTTATCCCGGGCTGCGCCTGGCGTATATGGTGGTCCCGCTGGAGCTGGTGGCCAGCTTCCGCGCAGCCCACGCTGATCTGTATCGCGAGGGTCGGCTCATGACCCAGGCCACGCTCGCCCAATTCATTGCGGAAGGCCATTTCGCCTCTCACATACGCGCGATGCGAACCTTGTACGCACAGCGCCGTGAGATGCTTGCGACTCTGATTGAAAGGCGTTTGGGCAAAGACTGGATGATGCACGGCGAGGACGAAGCTGGTTTGCATCTGGTAATGCGCTTTCCAGTCGCCCTGGAAGACACCCTGGTTGCGCGTGAAGCCCTGGCCCGAGGAATCCACGTCAAAGCGCTTTCCACCTATTTCGCACCGGGAACACCTGCCCAACGCGGACTGGTGCTGGGTTACGCGTGCGTGCAAGAGGCCGACATGGTGACTAAATTCGAGTCCCTCCTGAAGGCGCTGCAGGCAGCGGACCGAAAGTAAAACAGATCAGCAGCCACCGCGCGCGTCAGTAGAAAGCACACGTTAGAACGAACTAGATAGAACGATCAACCTAGAACGAACCACGCAGAGAGCAATGACCATTCAGAAACGAAAAAAGCAGCCGAAGCTGCTTTTTTTATGTTCAGGGATTTGGTGAAGCCCTGAAAAAATTTCTGGAGCGGGAAACGAGACTCGAACTCGCGACCTCAACCTTGGCAAGGTTGCGCTCTACCAACTGAGCTATTCCCGCGTCGCAAGCCTTGTAGTATAGCCAATTTTTTGGGGTATTGGCAAGTGCCGCAGAAATCGTTGCGAAATCTGCGGCAGTGATACCTCGTCCAAACTTGGCCCTTAGTGCCCTTAGTGCTTGACTGCAGAGCCTCGCGTGGGTTTTTTCTCCACCACGGGTGCAGCGGCAGGCTCGACCGGAGCGCTGACCTCATCATCCGTCAATGGCACAGGCTGGCGCTCCAGGGCCACTTCAAGGACTTTATCGATCCACTTGGCGGGAATGATTTCAAGACCTTCCTTCACGTTGGCAGGGATCTCCTGAAGATCCTTGACGTTTTCTTCAGGAATGATCACTTTCTTGATCCCACCTCGCAGTGCCGCCAAAAGCTTTTCCTTTAAGCCGCCAATGGCAGTCACTTCTCCGCGGAGTGTGATTTCACCCGTCATGGCGACGTCGCCGCGCACAGGAATGCCGGTGAGTGCCGACACAATGGCAGTGGTCATGGCTGCACCTGCACTTGGGCCGTCCTTGGGCGTGGCACCGTCTGGCACGTGGATATGGATGTCGCGTTTTTCGAACACTTCATCCTTGATGCCCATGCCGCGAGCCCGCGAACGCACCACAGTGCGTGCCGCCTCGACCGACTCTTTCATGACATCGCCCAATTGGCCTGTACGCTGAACATTGCCCTTGCCCGGCATGGTGGCCGCTTCGATGGTCAGCAGATCGCCGCCGACCTCGGTCCAGGCCAAACCGACCACTTGCCCGACTTGGTTCTGCAGTTCTGCGCGACCGTAGTTGAACTTGCGTACGCCCAGGTAGTCGTTCAGATTTTCCGCAGTGACCATCACCTGAGGCGTCAACTGCTTGAGCTGCAGGCCCTTGACAACCTTACGGCAGATTTTGGACAGCTCGCGCTCGAGGGAGCGAACGCCGGCTTCACGCGTGTAATAGCGCACGATGTCACGCACGGCATCATCGTCTACCTTGAGCTCGCCTTCCTTGAGGCCGTTGTTCTTGATCTGCTTTGGCAGCAGATACTTGATGGCAATATTGGTTTTTTCGTCTTCCGTGTAGCCCGAAAGGCGAATAACTTCCATGCGATCCAGCAGCGCAGGCGGGATGTTCATCGAGTTGGAAGTCGCCACGAACATCACGTCGCTCAGGTCGAAGTCCACCTCGACATAGTGGTCGCCAAAGGTGTGGTTCTGCTCGGGGTCGAGCACCTCAAGCAAGGCGCTTGAAGGGTCTCCGCGAAAATCCATACCCAGCTTATCGATCTCGTCGAGCAGGAACAGTGGGTTGCGCGTGCCGACCTTGTTCAGGCTTTGCAGCACTTTGCCAGGCATGGCACCAATATAAGTGCGGCGGTGGCCGCGAATTTCGGCCTCATCGCGCATGCCACCCAGTGCCATGCGCACGTATTTCCGACCCGTGGCTTTCGCAACGGATTGGCCAAGCGATGTCTTGCCGACCCCAGGTGGGCCGACCAGGCAGAGAATCGGCGCCTTGACCTTGTCCACTCGCTGCTGAACAGCAAGGTATTCAAGGATGCGGTCCTTGACCTTGTCCAGGCCGTAATGGTCTTCGTTCAGCACTTGCTCTGCATAAGCCAGATCGTGCTTGATCTTGGTTTTCTTGGCCCATGGCAAACCGACCAGGACATCAATGTAGTTCCGCACCACCGTGGCTTCGGCCGACATGGGTGACATGAGCTTGAGTTTCTTGAACTCGGCATCGGCTTTCTTGCGCGCTTCCTTGGGCATGCGCGCGGCCTTGATCTTTTTCTCGATCTCTTCTATGTCCGCGCCGTCCTCACCTTCGCCAAGCTCCTTCTGGATGGCCTTGACTTGCTCGTTGAGGTAGAAGTCGCGCTGGTTCTTCTCCATCTGGCGCTTCACACGCCCACGGATTTTCTTGTCGACGTTGAGAATGTCGACTTCGCGCTCGAGCTGCTCAAAGAGATTTTCAAGGCGTGCTTTGACATCGGCCAGATCAAGCACGAATTGCTTGCTCTCGAGCTTCAGCGGAAGATGTGCCGCAATGGTGTCGGCCAGGCGACCCGGCTCGTCAATGCTGGCAATGGATGTCAGGATCTCGGGCGGAATCTTCTTGTTCAGTTTGACGTACTGGTCAAACTGCTGCATGACGGCCCGGCGCAGCGCTTCTACTTCACTGCTGTCCTGCCCGACAGCAGGCTCCAGCGGAGTCACTGTGGCGATGAAATGAGACTCACCGTCCTCAATGTGAGTGACGGTAGCGCGCTGCTGGCCCTCTACGAGCACTTTGACAGTGCCGTCAGGCAATTTCAGCATCTGCAAAATGGTGGAGACGCAGCCGACTTCGAACATGTCGGAAACGGCGGGCTCATCCTTGGCAGCGGTCTTTTGGGCTACCAGCATGATTCGCCGGTCAGCGGCCATGGCGGTCTCGAGCGCCTTGATGCTCTTGGGGCGACCCACAAACAGTGGAATCACCATATGCGGAAAGACCACCACATCGCGCAATGGCAACAGGGGCAGGTCAATCGGCGTGGCAGGCAGTGGCGTAGTTCCAGACATGGAAAATCCTCAAGGTTGTCAGCCAGATATGGCTGCGCAAGTCACATTTTCAACCCGTTGGGGAGTTGGCGCCTTAAATGGCGCGTAAAGCCTTGCAATTTTGATGCCCTCCTTCACGAAAAGCGAAGTTGGAGCGGGTTCTAACGTCTGACTGACGGCAATGCAGCCGAGCCTCCCAGCCCTTTCCGCCCCTCGAAGGAAGGCAGAAAAGGCAGAAAAACTCAAGCTTTTTTAGCAGTTTCGCGGTAGACCAGCAATGGCGGCTGGCTTTCTTCGATGGTGTTCTCATCGACCACCACCTTCGCCACATTGGCGGAGTTGGGCAGATCGAACATGGTATCGATCAGAGCCTGCTCCAGGATCGAGCGCAAACCGCGTGCACCCGTCTTGCGAGCAAGCGCTTTACGGGCAATGGCGTTCAAAGCCGAAGGACGAATTTCGAGCTCGACCCCTTCCATGGCCAGCAAACGGCCAAATTGCTTGACCAGTGCGTTCTTGGGTTCCGTGAGAATCTGAACCAGTGCGTCTTCGCTCAACTCGGCAAGCGTCGCCACAACCGGCATACGCCCCACCAATTCAGGAATCAAACCGAACTTGATGAGATCTTCAGGTTCGATTTCTGAGAAAACTTCGGAAATCGAACGCTGCTTCTTGCTCTTGACGGTGGCACCAAATCCGATGCCCGAGGCCTCGGTACGCGCTTCGATTACCTTTTCCAACCCGGCGAAAGCGCCGCCGCAGATGAACAGAATGTTGGTGGTATCGATTTGCAGGAAATCCTGATTCGGGTGCTTGCGACCGCCTTGTGGGGGTACGCTGGCCAAGGTGCCTTCGATCAGCTTGAGAAGCGCCTGCTGCACACCCTCGCCCGAGACGTCCCGCGTGATGCTGGGGTTGTCAGCCTTGCGGCTGATCTTGTCGATTTCGTCAATGTAGACGATGCCCCGCTGAGCGCGTTCAGCATCATAGTTGCAGCTTTGCAGCAACTTGCTGATGATGTTCTCAACGTCTTCACCGACGTAGCCAGCTTCGGTCAATGTCGTGGCATCTGCCATGACAAAGGGCACGTCCAACTGGCGCGCGAGTGTCTGAGCCAGCAAAGTCTTGCCAGAACCCGTGGGCCCGATCAGCAGGATGTTGCTCTTGGCCAGCTCAACGTCGCCGCCCTTGGCGTCTTCCTTGTGCTTCAGGCGCTTGTAGTGGTTGTACACCGCCACCGCCAGCGTGCGCTTTGCACGCTCTTGACCGATGACGTAGTGATCAAGGTTGTTCTTGATATCAGACGGCGTCGGCAGGTCGCTGCGGGCCTCAGGCTCTGTAGTGGCCGGAAGCTCGTCGCGAATGATGTCGTTGCACAGGTCTATGCACTCGTCGCAGATGAACACCGAAGGTCCGGCAATCAGCTTCTTGACTTCGTGCTGACTCTTGCCACAAAACGAACAGTACAGCGTCTTCTCACTGGAAGAGCCTTTTTTATCGGCCATTGAATGACAATTTGATGATGGATGGCCGCATGATACCGAATGCTTTGTGGCCAAAAAGGGAAATGCCGTTGCCAAAAAGCAACGGCACACCCGGCTTAACTAACACTTGCCGGCAGGCTCAGTGCGGCAATGGTGCCACCAGGCGGCTCTTTCGTCCCCAAGCCAGCCCCATTGGAAGAGGCATCTCCAGGGAGCAATAAACTATGCCGGGCAGCAGAGCGCAAGCGCATGCTTATGGCCTCTGAGCGATGACCTGGTCCACCAGGCCGTAGTCTTTGGCTTCGTCGGCGGTCATGAAATAGTCGCGCTCTGTATCGCGCTGGATCTTTTCCAGCGGCTGGCCGGTGCGTTCTGCGAGGATCCGGTTCATCTGGTCCTTGGTGCGAAGAATGTCGCGGGCATGGATCTCGATGTCCGTTGCCTGGCCACGAGCACCGCCCAGTACCTGGTGAATCATGATCTTGCTGTTAGGCAGCGAGTAACGCTTGCCTTTGGCACCGGCGGCAAGCAGGAATGCACCCATGCTGGCAGCAAAGCCCAGGCACATGGTGGACACGTCCGGCTTGATGAACTGCATGGTGTCGAAGATGGACATGCCTGCCGTCACGCTCCCGCCTGGAGAGTTGATGTAGAGCGAAATTTCCTTGTCGGGGTTTTCGCTTTCGAGGAACAACAGCTGTGCGACCACCAGATTGGCAGTTTGATCATTGACCTCGCCCACCAGGAAAATCACTCGCTCTTTGAGCAGGCGGGAATAAATGTCATAGGACCGTTCACCACGGCCGGATTGCTCGACCACCATGGGGATCAGGCCGAGGTTGCTGGTTTCAAGTACGTTCATGAAAACTCCGTTGGTTCTATTCAAAGCAAATGGGGCTTGAAGCCCCAGGCTCAAGCCCCATGACGTCAACCAATTTGGCCGACTGGACACGAACTACCGAAAATCATGCCATGGATCCAGGACTGCTTCGCGGCAATCATCCTGCATTCCATGTGTGATTTCAGCCTTGCTGACCCATCAGGTCGTCAAAGCTCAGCTTTTTGTCTTCCACTTTGGCTTTCGCCAGCACGTGCTCGGTGACGTTGTTTTCGATCACCAGGGCTTCCACATCGGCCAGGCGGCGGTTGTCGGCGTAGTAGTAACGCACAACTTCCTCTGGCTTCTCGTAGCTGGAAGCCATTTCTTCGACGTGAGCCTTGATCTGCTCGGGCGTAGCTTGCAGATTGTTGGCACGAACCAGCTCAGCGACCACCAGACCCAAGCGCACGCGACGCTCAGCCTGGGGACGGAACAGGTCTTCGGGAATTGGCGCCTTGTCAGCGTCCTTGATGCCACGAGCTTTCAGGTCCGCACGGGTGCTCTCGACCATGCGGTCGAGTTCAGCCTGGATGCTGGCCTTGGGCAGGTCCAACTCAGCTTTGGCAGCCAGGGCGTCCATCACAGCTTGCTTGTTGCGGCTGGCAATGCGGAATTTCACTTCGCGCTCGAGGTTTTTACGGATGTCTGCGCGCAGAGCGTCCACAGTGCCGTCCTTGACGCCAAGCGACTTGGCCAGGGCTTCATTGACCTCAGGCAGATGGCTGGCTTCCAGTTTATGGACTGTGACCATGAAATCGGCCGTCTTGCCAGCTACTTCCTTGCCTTGGTAGTCTTCAGGGAAGGCCAGGGGGAACGTCTTGCTTTCGCCGATTTTCATGCCGCGCACAGCATTTTCGAACTCAGGCAGCATCTGGCCTTCGCCGATCACGAAGGGGAAATCGCTGGCCTTGCCACCGTCGAAGGGCTCGCCGTCGATCTTGCCGGTGAAGTCCACGGTCACGCGGTCGCCATCTTCAGCGGCAGCGTCTTTAGCGCGCTGGGCGAAAGTGCGGCGCTGCTTGCGAAGGATGTCGATGGTGCGGTCAATGGCTTCGTCGCCCACGTCTGCAGAGACGCGCTCGACTTCAGCAGTCGCCAGATCACCAATTTTCACTTCAGGAAAGACTTCAAACACGGCATCAAATGCCATCTCACCCTCAGGGGCGGAATCTTTTTCAGTGATGGTGGGCTGACCAGCCACGCGCAGATTGGCTTCGTTGGCAGCGTTGAAGAAGGCTTCACCCACCTTGTCGTTCATGACTTCGTACTGCACCGAATAACCATAGCGCTGGGCCACCACGCTCATGGGGACTTTTCCAGGACGGAAGCCGTCCATCTTCACAGTGCGTGCAAGCTTCTTCAGCCGCGAGTCGACTTCGCCACGAATTGAATCCACGGGCAAGGTCAGCGTCATCTTGCGTTCGAGCTTCTCAAGGGTTTCCACGTTCACGGCCATTATGTTTTCTCTCTCGAAAGAAATATGAGTTGTGGTGCGCGGGGGGGGACTCGAACCCCCACACCATTGCTGGCGTCAGGACCTAAACCTGGTGCGTCTACCAATTTCGCCACCCGCGCACAATATGTCTCAAACGATGCGGGCGGCCTGCTCATGCATGACCGCCCTGCTTTATGTAAATTGGCGAATCGAATATTTTAACCTGCATTGAGACCGATCCATCAGCAATGCCCGGATAGCGGCCCGAAAAGGGGAAATTCTCAGTGCAAGCCCAGCTTTCCAATCAGTGCGTTGAAGCCCTCAACTCCCAGTGCACGGCAACTGCCGTGCGCGCTCCAGCAGTGTGCCAGCACTTGGTTTCCCCCTGCCTGCGCTTGCAACAGCCGCGCATCTGCAAATGCGGCCCAATCAGCCATCTGGCGTGGGGGAATCGATGCGCCGATCGCCCAGATGAGGGCGCCGTGCTGCAATAGAAGCTTGCCCGGATCGGCCGGCAGGTCCAAGACCACTTGAAGGCGCTCTGACGCTGCATCACGGTTGAGCTTTTCGATCTGCTCTGCCGCCGCGCTGGGAGTTTCCTTGGTCAAAGTGATCGCCCCAGGGGCAATGACAACCCTGGTTTCACTGGTCTTTCTGCCTTGATCCACCAAAGGCGCATTGGGAATAAGGCTCCAGCCTCCATGGATATTTCCGGGGAAGTAGGTGTCGTAACCAGCGTATCCGTCAACGCCGCGAGCGTTGTGAGCGCGGGAATTCACGATGTCGCGAGTTTCAAGGTGCCCGCTGACTATCTGGTTGTTCTGCGCAGGCGCCAGACTGTCGACAAATCCACCTGCGATGCGGGTGGTGCCGTCGACGTGGATATCAAATCCACCGCGCCCAGCCAGAATGCCGCTTCGGAGGGTCACCGCAGCGTATTCCGACTGCCCGGCACCTTGCCCACCACCTGCGCCAGTAAAGACCATGCCGTCACCGGACCAAAAGGCGGGGTCTGCGGCGGTGTTATCCGAAGATACCGTTGCAGTGTCTTGCAGGCTGTCAATGAGCAATTCGGTGCCAGCCGAAAGGGCGATGGAATCCGCCTCCAGGACGGCGCCTTGCAAACGTACATGTTGAGGTCCCCGGACGCTGAGAGTTTCCTGCGCGCTGATTCTTGTCGAACGCGGTCGGCTCCGGCTCTCCCTGGTGGTATGCGCGGCGAAGCTGTAGAAGGCATCGCCGCCCCAGGATGCGCCCAAATTAGCTCCTGCGCCGGCGGCATGTGTAGTGTCTGCTGCTTCCAGATGTTCGTGCGCACGGGCGGCGCCTAGCTCAATCTGCGACGCACTCATATTCACGTGCCCACCTTGAACCGAAGCACCAGCTGTGCGCAAGATGCCGGCTTGCTCGTCGGCCATGAGGTGGACCTTGCCTCCGCCGTTGATTTCTGCCGTCTGTGGAACATCGCTGAGCTTTTGACTGGAGATGGAAAAATCACTCCACTGCAAGCCCATGCGAACACCGCCTAGAAGCCCCGACCAGGTTCCGACGGCAGCCGGGGTGGTTTTTCCATCTTGATCCTGTTTGGAGTAAAGCATCCCTTTTGTAATTTTTGCGCCCCGCAACGCGGCCAGCGTGTGCAGCATCGCGACGCGGCCACTGCCCGCGTGGAAGGCTGACTTTGCATTGGTGTACGCAGTATGGGTCAGCCCCAAAAAACCGAAAGCGCCCAGGCTGATTGAGCCGCCGGTACCGCTTTCGGTACGATGCTCAGCCTTGCGGTGGGCTTCCTCCATTTCGGATAGATGAATGTCCTTGGCACGCACGGTAATGTCCTCGGCTGCCAGCAAGTCGCTGGCAGCCTGTGTGTAGGCTCCTGCAGCATCTATCTGCACGCTTGCGTTCAACGAGCCGATGCTGCCGCGCTCCGTGGTACCGGTGCCGGTATGGATGTCTTTGGTTTTGTCCTTCCAACCCAGCGTGAGCATGTTGCCCAACCAAAAAGCCCCACGCGTGGCTTCCCGGGAGCCCACACTCTCTTCACTCGCGCTTTGCATGGCCGTGAGAGAAATATGGCCGCCGGCGATGACATTCAGCGCGTTTTCACTGGTGACACTGGAGCCGCGAATCTTCACGTCCCCGCCGGCATTGAAAGAGATGCGGTTGCCCTCGACCTGAGAGCTGTGAATGGCGTTGCCATGGGAGCTGCGGCGCGAGCTCCCTTCATTGAAGGAGAGCCATGCGCCCCCCGGTGAGTCATGGCTTGCCTGATTGCTCGATACGGTGACCACGCCTTGAATGGCAAGATCCTGCCCGGCTGATACAAGGGCTTGACCGTGCTGCGCAAGGACCTGGCTGCCAAGGACATCGATGTCTTTCTCAGCGATCAGAGTGACGCTGCGTTCAGCGGTCAGAACGCTTGGGGTGGCACTGTGGCGAGAGGTTTGCGCGTGAAGGGGGTTGCGAGCCTGATCAGTTTGCAGTGACAGTGTGTGCTGAATGCCTGCGGCTTCAATGCTGATATTGCGAGCACGCAGATGCAAATCACCCTGGCTGCCCAACTCGCTACCCGTAAAACTCAGATGGCGGCCAGCACTCAGATTGGCCACGCCAGCCGCGCTCAGATGGGTGCCAAGCGCCCTACCCTCACTTTCACGCCAAAGAAAGGCCCCTCCTTGCTCGTTCAGCCCTGGGTTCACCTGCGTGGTTCGACTTTCGTACGCAGTGGCGATGTGCATGTCACGCCCCGCATGGGCCTCCAGGGAATCACCGGCCTGGATCGAAGCCCCCTGCGTGAGCACATCCTGTCCGGCCAGCAACTCGACGTTCCGCGCCGAAACCTGAGTAGTTTGCTGCGACAGATAAGCCTCCACTTGCGCAGAGCCATGGCTTTCCATGGTTTTTCTCAACGCGGAACTCAGTTCGATATTGCGTCCGGCCTTGAGCACAGAACGCGTATCTCCCAATTCATTGCCCACCGGGTGAATCTTCCCGCCCGTGACAACGATGTCCTGTGTGGCCCTGAGGAGGGTGTGCTGTGCAGCCATCGAACCCTGGTGCGTGATGTCAGCCGCGTCCACGTTGATTCTGCCTGGGGAGGTACCACTTCCGTGCGCAATCATCGCCCCGCCATTGCGAACTTCCTGCCCGGGCGCCAGGATATGGATGTCACTGCCTGCCAGCAGGCTGCCACGCGTCTCGTCGGCAACTCGTATGTGAGGAATTGCCGCACGCGAAGACCATCCGTGTTGCATCACTTCAGTCAGATGGGGAAGCGACTCACCCGATGACGTAGCACCTCGCGTGTAAGCACTTCGCATGTGGGAAGAGTCGACCCCGGCCGCCCGGATATCGAGCGGGAAGGATTGCTCGGAATCCAAAGATGCGAAGAGCACGGGCTCGCTTGAGTGAGACCCATCCCCCTGGGGATGCGACGCATCCGACCCAGTGCGCCGAATGCGCCCTTCGGCAACCACCGTTCCGCGCCCTACCGTGGCCTGGTTGTCGAAGGCGCCGAAAGACATAAACTGGCCCCCAGCTGAAAGCACGCTATCGCGATTGATCCCACCGCCCACGCTGATGGCTCCGCGAGCGATGACCTGACCAGGATGGCTGGCGATGACGCGATCTTCGGTTATCTGGCGCTGATCAATGGTGCGCGAAACGTATCGTGAAGTGCGGCGATGTTCCAGGTCTGCGTTGAATGCATCCAGCTTCAGCTGGAGTTCGGCCATGGAAAGTGCGCGGCGCGCATTGACTGCCTCCGCGTACATCTGGGCAGCTTCCGGGTACTGGTTGCATGGACCGTTGGCGCTCGGAGTGCTGTTGTGGGTGCAAATGCCCACACCTGGCAGCGGAGCCAGTTCCCTGAGATCACTGAAGTCGGGCGGTTTAACCCCAAATCGCTCCCAGATGGGGTCGGAATCCTTGTAACGGGCCTCAGGCGTTTTCGTGAGTGAAAACTGTGAACCGGGCAGCCACACCGGCTCTATGGCTTCGTGGCCGAACTGCTCGAACGGAAACTGTTCACTCGCGAGCACCAGTCTGTGCTGACGATCGAAGCGCACGTCACTCGCGCGCTGCATATGTCCCGGTGCCAGCTCATCCGCATAATAAACTTCATGGGCCGCGGTGATGGAGGATTCCCGCACTGTTCGAAGGTCGGCATTCTCATTGCTAATCAGCCCGCTGACCGTGATGTTGTCCTCTGAATGAACCCGCCCGCCGACGTTGCGCAACGAGCCATCAATGCTGAGGTGGCCGGCGCTGAAGATCAGCGCATCTGCTCCATTGCTCACTTCGCCGCTCAGATGGACGCCATGGCCCGCCTGCTCAGACTTGGCACCCAGGTTTTGCAGGCGAGGGTTCGCCACACCACCCACCAGGCTGCCGCCGTTTTCAATTCTCGAGGCCTGAACAGACAGACCCTCGCCAGCCGCCAGAAGGCCTGCGTTGCGCACCAACTTTCCAGCAAAAATCTGCACGGCGGCGGGAGACACCACTTCGCCTGTCAACTCAATCTCTCCACCTGCCGACGCTACATGCATGCCCTGCTGGGCGAAGGCATCATGAATGTGCAGGTGACCGTCGCTTTGAAGATGCAGAGCGCCCTCTCGTGCGATCAAGCGTCCGGCACTGTTGACGCCCATGCCCTGATCCGTGGCCACCAGGTAGATCTGCCCGGCATACATACCGCCGAGTGCACCAATGTCCACGGCGAATTTAGGCGCGTCACCATGGCCTTCCAAAGCCTGATGGACCTCTGGCGTGCCGCCTTCGTTATAGGTCACCAAATTGGCCCCGGAGATGGCACGGATGCGCTGACTTTGAACGCTGCCTTCGACGACGATGCCGCGAGCCAGCAGATCGAGTTGGTGCAGATCCTGAGCGTTCATGCCACCGCTCCCCACACTCAGCACACCGCGCTCGACACGAAAACCCTGGACACCACCTGCCTCGTTCCACTCGGGCGCGCCGGTCGCGAGTGTGACGCGTCCTGCGTTCAAAAAGCCACAGCCGTCGCAGTGAATGCCATTCGGATTGGCCACAACAATGTCTGCACGTGAACCTGCCACCTCCAGTGCGCCACGCATGATGCTGGGTGAAGCTGAGATAACCTCGTTCACGATGAGGCGAGCGGGCAGGCTTCCAAGCTGCGGATTACCGGCCACGCCCCCACCCAGCACGGTCACGGAAGGCTGCGTGCTGTTGTTCAAGATCAAACCACCGGCTGGAACATTGAAGTGCTGGAATTGGTTGTGACTGACGCCAGAGGGGTTGGGCGCAGTGATGTGCACAATCCCCACCCCGTTGCGTGTCACATCCGAAATGGGGCTCGCACCTTGCGCAGCATGCGGTGAAGCCACCGTCTGGGACGACACCGGAAATTGAGCCATGGCTGCCAGGATCGCCAGCGCGAGTCTATGTTTTTGCATGATGCAAACCGACCTAAGAAGTAATAGCTATAGTCTAATAATGAGAAATATTCTCATTTAAATTATATCCAAAGTACTAACTTAGGTACTCAACTCAGGATTCACGGACCATGAACCAAGGCGAGCGGTGCCCTGTCTGCCGGCCGGGTGAGCGGCGCATAAGCTGCGAGCGTCAGCGTTTCACGCCCGCTTGAAACCAAATAATGGGAAGTTGAAGCTGGCTCTGGGGCCAACACTTATCCGGCCATCAGCCCTTGCGTTGCTGCTCTCGCTCTCGCGCCCGGCGCACCTGACGAGATTCACCGGCACGCCGAAGTTTTTGCTGCTCGGCAGCGCGCCGGGCACGCCACCCTCGCCCCAGTCGTCGAGCCAGCCAGGCGCTTCCCAGACCGGTGACGACCGCTACCAGCAGCCCGACGGTGGAAACGTCTATGCCCATCATTGCACGCGCTCCACCCCGGTCGGTTTGAATCCCAGGTCTGCTGCCTTGCCTTTGCGGGCACGGGCCCCGCGTGCATTGTTGAGGCTGCGAATTTCCAGCGTTTCCTCACGCGGCTTTCCGCCCCGGCCAATGCCCTTGATGCGGACACTGCGGGTGTACGCCACTGCACCGGCCAAGGCGTCTTTGGGCTCCAGGTCGATCAAGGTCAAACCTCGCCCACCTTTTTCCATGACTTTCAGTTCGGTGATTTCAAAGGTAAGGATCCGCCCTCCAGTAGACGCACAGGCAATGTGGGTGGCTGGAGCCACAGAGGAAGCATTGGGCAGTGAGGCCAGCGAAGGACGGCAGATTTGCTCTCCTTCACCCAGGGTCACGAATGACTTGCCGCCACGCTGGCGCGACAACATGTGCTCTACCCGCGCAAGGAATCCATAACCGCCCGAGCCAGACAGCATCAGCACTGCCCCATCTGGTCCGGCAAAGTAGTGCGCCGGCTGGGTGCCTGCGTCCAGATCGATGAGGGTGGTGATAGGTTGCCCGTCGCCGCGAGCGCCGGGAAGATTCGCCACGGCGACCGTGTAGACACGGCCATTGGTGCCGAACACCAGCATGGAGTCCGTGGTGCGACACTCGAAAGTGCCGTACAGGCCGTCACCCGATTTGAAGGCAAATCCGGTGGCGTCATGTCCATGTCCTGTACGCGCACGGACCCAGCCTTTTTCGCTGACGACCACGGTCACGGGTTCATCAATGACCTTGACTTCAACGACGGCTTTTTTCTCCGCTTGAATCAGCGTGCGGCGCGCATCACCAAATTGTTTGGTATCAGCTTCGATTTCCTTGATCATCAACCGCTTGAGGCTGGCCGGATTGCCCAGAATGTCTTCCAGCCGCCCCTGGTCTTCTCGCAATTGCTTGAGCTCTTGCTCAATCTTGATGGCCTCCAGACGGGCCAATTGCCGCAGTCTGATGTCCAGAATGTCTTCCGCTTGCCGCTCGCTCAATGCAAAGCGAGCAATCAAGGCCGCTTTGGGGTCTTCGCTCTGACGGATGATCGCAATCACCTCGTCGATGTTCAGCAACACCAGTTGCCGACCTTCGAGGATGTGAATGCGGTCCAGCACCTTCTGCAGCCTGTGCTGGCTGCGACGGGTGATGGTTTGCTGGCGGAACGTCACCCACTCCTGCAGCATCTGGCGCAAGGACTTCTGTACGGGCCTTCCGTCAATGCCGACGCTTGTGAGATTGATGGAAGAAGAAGTTTCCAAACTGGTGTGGGCCAGCAAAATGTTCGCCAACTCGTCCTGGCCGATACGGCTGGTGCGAGGTTCAAACACCAGACGCACTGCTGCGTCTTTGCTGGATTCGTCACGCACCGTGTCCAGCACTGCCAGCAACGTGGCCTTGGCACCGGTCTGATCAGCCGTCAACGCTTTCTTTCCGGCTTTGATCTTGGGATTGGTCAGCTCCTCAATCTCTTCGAGCACGCGCTGGTTGCTCACACCCGTGGGCAATTCAGTGACCACCATCTGCCACTGGCCGCGTGCGAGGTCTTCGATCTTCCACCGCGCCCGCACTTTGAGACTGCCACGCCCGGTGCGATAGGCATCCGCAATATCTGCCGATGAACTGATGATTTGCCCACCGCCCGGATAGTCCGGACCGGGGATCAGCGCGAATAGATCCTCGTCGGTGAGTTGTGGCGATTTGACGAGCGCCACACAGGCCTCTGCCACCTCGCGCAGGTTGTGGCTGGGAATTTCTGTGGCCAGGCCGACGGCGATACCGCTGGCGCCGTTGAGCAGGGCGAATGGCAATCGCGCAGGCAACTGACGCGGCTCATCATGCGAGCCATCGTAGTTAGGGGTGAAATCAACCGTGCCTTCGTCAAGCTCGTCCAGCAAAAGACTGGTGATCTTGGCCAGACGGGCTTCCGTATAACGCATGGCAGCGGCGCCGTCGCCGTCGCGGCTACCAAAGTTTCCCTGGCCGTCAATCAAGGGATAGCGTTGGCTGAAATCCTGCGCCATGCGGACCAGGGCGTCGTACGCAGCCGTGTCTCCGTGCGGATGGTATTTACCGAGCACATCACCAACTACTCGGGCACTTTTGACTGGTTTGGCTCCGGTGTTTCCGGTATAGCCAAGACCCATGCGCTCCATCGAATAGAGGATCCGCCGCTGCACGGGCTTTTGCCCGTCGCACACGTCAGGAAGCGCGCGGCCCTTGACGACGGAAAGAGCATATTCCAGGTAGGCGCGCTGTGCGTACGTGGCCAAAGCCAGGTCGTCAGGCGAATGACTGCCCTCCCCGGCCAGGTCCAGGACCGTTTGATCGTTCATGGGAAAAAAGAAAAAGAAAGGACTTATTGGCGAGCATCAGTCAAGGCGAAGCTCGCCTCGGCCAACGGGCTCAGTTCATTTGCAGGCACCTGTGGGGCATAAGCCACCGGTGCCCAGCTGTTCGATGGCGCCTGTGAAGGCCTTGGGGCCGGAATGGCATCAACCGGGCCACCACCATTCGTACTGCTAGGGGTTCCCCCCAGCTCGACGCGCACACGGCCTCGAGAGGAATTGCTTATCCGACCGCTGAGCTTTCCGGCCGTGTCGGCACGAGGCTGCGCGAGCGGGGCGTTCGGCTTGAAGAATTCGTATAACCCCATCACTGTTTTGACGTAGCCTTGCGTTTCCTTGTAATTGGGGATTTTGTTGCCAGCGCGCTGCACAGCCCCCTCTCCAGCGTTATAGGCCGCCACAGCCAGGGAGAGCTCGCCCTTGAAGAGCTTGATCAAATAGGCCAGGTAGCGTGCACCGGCCTGGATATTGATCTGAGGATCGACCAGCTTTTGTTCGACGGTCAGCAGGGGCAGGGAATTGCCCTTCTTGTCCTTTCGCCCTTGACGGTCCGCTATCACCCCATACTGCCCCGCTGTGGCGGGCATCAACTGCATCAGTCCCACAGCCCCCTTGGGTGAAACCGCAACCGGATCAAAGCCTGATTCCGCAGCGATCACCGCCTTGATGAGTTCGTAGTCAATCGCATGCCGCTGAGCTGCCGCTTGCATGTGCTTTTGAACCGCTTTGTAGCCCTTGGAGGAATCGAGATCGGCAAAGCGCTTGGGCAACACAAAGGCCGGCTGCCCATCGGTGCCCGTGGGCCTGACACCTGGGCGTGCAGTTCCGTTGCCGGAGACCAGCGCGCCGTCGTTGGCCACCTGGTCTTTGCTGCCAGCATCCCGGCCCCTGAAGAAGAGCTCGTACCGATCATCCACCTGTTCAGAGGCGAAATGAGTCATTCCCCGATCATCCACATACGCCCAGAGTTCAGCGCGCGCACCCCCATGCCAGGCGGACAGCCACATGGCGACCAGCAAGGGCCCTACGCGAGCGAGCGTTTTCAGTCTAAGCAGAGCCTCATTCATGGCCAGTGTTTGTTCATATATCGATTTCCACTGCATCACCGTGGAGTTCCATCAGTTCACGGCGGGCAGCAGCTTCGCCCTTGCCCATGAGCTTGGTCATTTCAGCGGCCGTCTGGCCGAAGTCAAACCGGCCCAATTGCACCGGCAGGAGACGGCGGGTGTCTGGATTGAGAGTGGTTTCCCACAATTGCTCCGCGTTCATCTCCCCCAGCCCTTTGAAGCGGCTGATGGTCCATTTTCCCTCAGACACGCCATCTTTGCGCAATTTATCCAAAATAGCAGTCAACTCACCTTCATCCAGCGCATACATCTTGGAGGCTGGCTTTTTGCCTCTAGCCGGTGCATCCACTCTGAACAAGGGAGGCCTGGCCACGTACACATGGCCTTTTTCTATCAGTTTAGGGAAATGGCGGAAAAACAAGGTAAGCAGGAGTACCTGAATGTGCGAGCCATCGACATCCGCATCTGAAAGGATACAGACTTTTCCATAACGCAGCCCAGAAAGATCGGGGGTGTCGGTTGGACCATGAGGATCAACGCCTATGGCCACGGAGATGTCGTGAATTTCGGTATTGGCAAAGAGCCGATCTCGCTCGACTTCCCAGGTGTTGAGAACTTTGCCGCGCAAAGGCAGGATGGCTTGGGTTTCTTTGTCACGCCCCATCTTGGCGCTGCCGCCAGCGGAGTCGCCCTCGACCAGAAACACCTCATTGAGTGTGAGGTCCCTGCTTTCGCAATCGGTCAGTTTGCCGGGCAACACGGCCACACCGGAGCCTTTGCGCTTTTCAACCTTCTGCCCTGCACGCTGGCGGGTTTGCGCCGCCTTGATAGCCAATTCGGCCAGGCGTTTGCCATGTTCCACGTGCTGATTCAGCCATAGTTCCAGCGCGGGACGCACATAGCCAGAGACGAGGCGAACTGCGTCACGCGAATTGAGCCGCTCTTTGATCTGGCCCTGGAACTGAGGGTCCAGCACCTTGGCAGAAAGCACATAGCTTGCACGCGCGAACACATCTTCAGGCATCAGCTTGACACCTTTGGGCAACAAGCTGTGCAGTTCGACGAAGCTCTTGACTGCGTTGAAAAGGCCGTCTCGCAGCCCGCTGTCATGCGTGCCGCCTGCACTGGTGGGAATCAGGTTGACGTAGCTTTCGCGCACCGGATGCCCCTCTTCGGTGAAAGCGACACACCACTGTGCGCCCTCGCCCTCTGCGAAGCTCTCGGCATCCTTGCCCGCATAGCCCTCACCCTCAAACAAGGGGATGACCGCATCCGCGACCAAAGTTTGCTCCAGGTAATCGCGCAGGCCACCCTTGTATTGCCAGGTTTGGGTGTCCTTCTTTTTCTCATCGAACAAAGCGACGCTCACACCGGGCATCAGCACCGCTTTGCTGCGCAACAGGTGCGTCAACTCTGCTATGGGAAGCACAGGGGACTCGAAATATTTGGGGTCCGGCCAAACACGCACGGTGGTGCCCTGGCGGCGATCGCCTTCAGCCTGCTTGCGAACCTGGAGAGGCTCGACGACATCACCAGCCTCGAAAACCATCGTGGCAACCATGCCCTCGCGGTGGCTTGTGACTTCCATGCGTTTGGCGAGGGCGTTGGTCACACTGACCCCCACACCGTGAAGACCGCCAGAAAAACTGTAGGCGCCGCCCTGACCTTTGTCGAACTTCCCGCCAGCATGCAGCCGGGTGAATACCAGTTCAAGAACCGGTGCCTTCTCCTCGGGGTGCATTCCGAAAGGGATGCCTCGTCCGTCGTCTTCTACACTGACCGAGCCATCGGCGTGCAGAGATACCTTGATTTTCTTGCCGAACCCGGCCAAAGCTTCGTCCGCCGCGTTGTCCAGTACTTCCTGGATCACGTGCAGAGGGTTGTCAGTACGCGTGTACATGCCGGGCCGCTGCTTGACGGGCTCCAGCCCTTTAAGCACGCGGATGGAGCCTTCCGAGTAACCGGATGCTGATGTGGAATTCGTAGCCATAACCGAGCATTTTAGCCCGGCCACTCCTGATAGACTGGATAAATTCACAGTCAGGTCCACCCCTGGGGGCCATAGTGAGGAAAATACATGTGGAAAATGCCTCACTTTCCAACCCTTTGCCAAACCGGAAATCCGGGCTCGGAGCCCCGCCCAATTAAAAGCCCCTCTGTGCAGACAAACACCCTCCAGCTCCATTCAAGCGAACTCCATGCAAGCAGCCCCCAGCCACTCCCTTACTGCTCCGTCGCCCTGGATAGAGCGCTGGACACCTCTCGTACTCCCAGGCGCGCCGGTCCTTGACGTCGCCTGCGGAAGCGGTCGCCACATGAGATGGTTTGCGGAGCGTGGCCACGCGGTGACCGGCGTCGATCGCGACCCAGCCGCCATAGAAGCAGTGAGCTCTCTGGGTGAGGCGGTTCTGGCGGATATCGAGAACGGCCCCTGGCCACTGGCGGGCCGGCAATTCGGTGCAGTGGTGGTCACCAACTATCTGTGGCGGCCCCTGTTGCCTACACTGCTCGATAGCGTTGCAGAGGGCGGAGTACTGATTTATGAAACCTTCGCGGCAGGCAATGAGACCGTCGGCAAGCCCTCACGGCCAGACTTCCTGCTCCAACCGGGCGAGCTATTGCAGGCATGCGCAGGTTCGCCATGGAGAATCGTCGCATTTGAAGATGGTTTTCTGGCTAATCCCCCGCGTTTTGTTCAGCGCATTGCGGCGGCCAAACGGCCAACCGGAGCGGCGAGGGAAAATACGGCAGCGGAACAATATCCGCTGTAGGCCGTCAAACGACGGGCTAGCGCACTAAAATGCTCGCTTCACCGCGAAAGACAAGCACTTTCATGACACCTATCACCGGCAGTATCGTCGCACTCGTGACGCCCATGCACGAAGACGGCAGTGTGGATTACCCCACGCTGCGCAAATTGATTGATTGGCACATTGCCGAAGGCACTGATTGCATTGGAGTGGTCGGCACCACGGGCGAATCGCCCACGGTCAGCATAGACGAACACCAGGAAATCATCCGCGTTTCAGTCGAACAAGCCGCAGGCCGCGTGCCCATCATGGCAGGCTGTGGAGCCAACTCAACGGCTGAAGCCATTGAGCTCGCACGCTTTGCCAAAAAGGTGGGCGCCGACTGCCAGTTGCAGGTAGTGCCCTACTACAACAAGCCTACGCAAGAGGGCCAGTACCGTCATTTCAAGGCCATCGCAGAAGCGGTGGGTGATCTGCCCATGGTGCTGTACAACGTGCCCGGACGTACCGTGGGCGACATGCTGCACGATACCGTCTTGCGCCTGACGCAAGTCCCGGGCATTGTGGGCATCAAGGAAGCCACAGGCAATATCGAGCGTGCGCAGTGGCTGATTCGTGAAGTACCCAAGGACTTCGCCGTCTACTCCGGTGACGATCCCACGGCCGTTGCGCTGATGCTCTGCGGAGGTCAGGGCAATATCAGCGTCACCGCCAATATTGCCCCCAAATTGATGCACGAGCTGTGCGTAGCCGCCGTTGCCGGAAATGTGCGTGCTGCCATGGACATCCAGCTCAAACTGCTGCCGGTCCACAAACAGCTTTTTGTGGAAGCCAATCCCATCCCCGTGAAATGGGCCATGGCTCGCATGGGCCTATGTGGCGGCACCCTCCGGCTACCAATGACCCCCATGGCACAGTCTTTTGAGGCTGGCGTCGAAGAAGCGCTGCGGGCAAGCGGCCTGTTGAAATGAATTCAGCGCCATGGCGCTTGTCAGCCTGAACGCTTGTTCCGTATTAAAGGAAACCAACTCGTGAAGCCTTCCCTTCTTATCCGCACCCTTCCATTTGCCCTGCTCATCGGCTTGGGTGGGTGTTCGGTTCTCGAATCCGACAGGATCGACTACAAGAGTTCCGGCCGGGGTGTTTCACTGGAAGTACCCCCTGATCTGACCCAACTGCCTGGCCAGTCGCGTTATGTCGTACCCGGCTCCGCCGTGTCGGCCAGCAGCTATCAAGCCACACAGGCCGTTGCCGCCACAACCGGCACGCCTACCGCAGCGACCACATTGGCGGATGTGCATTTCGAGCGCGCCGGAAATGAACGTTGGCTGCGGGTGGACCGTCCTGCGGACAAGCTCTGGAACCCCGTGCGTGAATTCTGGCTGGAAAGCGGCTTCCTGCTCGCGGTAGACCAGCAGAACATCGGAATCATGGAAACCGATTGGGCTGAAAACCGCGCCAAAATTCCGCAGGATTTCATTCGCGGCACGATCGGCAAGCTGCTGGATTCGGTGTACTCCACCGGAGAACGCGATAAATTCCGCACGCGCCTGGAACGCAACGCGCAGGGCGGAACAGACATCTTCATCAGCCACCGCGGCATGGAAGAGACCTTTACCAACGCGCAGCGTGACAACACCATCTGGCAACCACGCGCGAGCGACCCAGGTTTGGAGGCAGAATTCCTTCGCCGCTTGATGGTGAGACTTGGCGTATCCCAGGAGCAGTCAAAAGCTATTTTGGCGAGTGCCGCTCAAGCGCCGGCCGCACCTAATGCACGCGTTGCCAGCGTCAACAATACGCCAGTGGTTCAAGTCAACGAGGATTTCGACCGTGCATGGCGCCGAGTTGGACTGGCACTGGACCGCACGGGCTTTACGGTTGAGGACCGCGACCGCAACAAGGGTATTTATTTCGTCCGCTACGTCGACCCTACGTTGGAGAAAAAGGAACCGGGCTTTTTCGGCAGGCTGCTCGGACGGGGAACCCCTCCTGTGCCGACTTCGAGATATCAGATTGCAGTGAAGAGCGAAAACCAGGTGGCAACAGTATCTGTTCTGGACACCAACGGCGGTCCTGCTCCACAGGCTGCAGCACAGCGCATCGTTCAGGTCATTGCTGACGAACTTAAGTAAGGACAGCGACCATGCTGCGCTTTTGCAGCCTGGCCAGCGGTAGCTCCGGTAATGCCACTCTGATAGAAGCGTGGGATGGCACCACCAGCACGCGAGTGCTGGTGGATTGTGGGCTAGGCGTTCGCCAGATAGAAACTCGCCTGCAACGTCACGGCATCACCTCTTCGCAGCTGGATGCCATATTCGTCACCCATGAGCACAGTGACCACGTAGGCTGTGCTGTGACCTTGTCGAAGCGTCATCAGATTCAGCTGATCATGAGTGCCGGGACGTGGCGAGCGCTGGATACCCCCTCAGCAGATATCCCGTTGAGGGTGGTTCGCGATGGTGAAGTGGTCGCTGTAGGTGACGTGCAACTTCGCCCGTTCACCGTACCCCATGACGCGCAGGAGCCTTTGCAGCTTAGTTGCACAGATGGTGCGCGCTCGTTGGGGCTGCTCACGGACCTTGGCCACATCACACCTTATGTGCTGAGCAATCTGCAGGGCAGCCATGCCCTTCTGCTTGAATGCAATCATGACCTGGATCTTTTGGAAAAGTCCAGCTATCCGGCTTTCCTGAAACGCCGCGTGGGTGGCTCGCATGGCCATCTCAACAACGGTCAGTCCGCCCAGGCACTGCAGGCTCTGCTGCACGAACAGCTTCACACAGTGATCGCAGGACACCTGAGCGAACGAAACAACCACCCAACCCTGGCACAGGCTGCCCTTTCCGGAATACTGGGTTGCCCGCCGGCTGAAGTGCTGTTTTGCACGCCCATGGGAAGCGACTGGCACAGCGTTTGATCCCAGCCGATCCAAGCCGCGCCTGATAAGACAAAAAAAAGCCACCTGAACGGTGGCTCTCTTCCGGAGCTCATAGCTCCGGAGACATTCGCTTGCTTACTTGCTAGCAGCGGCAGCAGCAGCGGATGCAGCGTCAGCGGCAGCAGTGCTGGCAGCAGCAGCGGCGGCATCAACCGCAGCACCGGCAGTAGCTGCAGCGCCAGTCACAGCAGCGCTGGCAGCGTCAGCTGCGGAAGTAGCGGCTGCGCCAGCAGAAGAAGCTGCGTCAGCGGCTGCGGACGCTGCGGCTTCAGCAGCAGGGGCTGCAGCAGGAGCTTCAACAGGTGCTGGAACCACAACTGGCTCTTCTTTTTTGCCACAAGCAGTCAGGGCAGCAGCAGCCATCAGAGCGGCCAAAACAAGCGATTTATTCATTTCAATGGTCCTTTTGAGAGTAATATTTCCGGAATGCGCCAGGGCGACTCGATATAAAACTTCGTCCTGACCGAGAGAAAGTACTTATTCTCTTTCCGCTCAGATTTCGATTATAGCCCGCACCTTAGCAATTGTGATAAACCCTGATGCGCTGAAACGACGTTCAATCGTGTCAAATTGAGAACTAATCGATGGTTTGTTTTGGTTGACGGGTGACCACTTTTTCTGGAAGCGCTCACCCTGAAGCCAAAAGCATGCATTCGGACGAAGCATATCAGATGAAACGCCTCAGTTGAGGTGCAGCCATCCTGACTCTTTCCATTGGTTGACCAGCTCGATGGCATCCATGCTCAGCCGAGTCACATCAGCCTTTGACAGGGCCCGATTGTCCGCCAAGTCTCGCATCATGCGCGCATCTCGTCCACCAGCACGGTAGCTCTCGCCGTTGATGAAAACATGTTGATCGTCATACATCATACGGGTGCGGCGATCCAGGACGATAGCACCACTGCTCTGTCCACTTGCAGGTGCAGGTGATGGCTCAAACCATACGTTCGTCTTAGGTTCGGTCAACGCCTCGCCTAAAGCCATGGCCAATTGCGAAGGATCTCTCAACGCCCTCTCTACTGCATCGCGGGCAAAATCCAGCATCGCTGCAGGCACCTGCGCGGGACGAGACACCGCAGGTTGCGATGGATCCTTGTAGGGCGTATCACCCAGAAAATCGGCCGCTTCATCCGCAGTTCGTGTGAGCAGCTCCCGTGCCAACTCGCCCCGCGAAGGTTGCCTGAAACCTATGGAATAGGTCATGCAGTCGGCGCCTACCGCAACGCCATCGTGCGCCCAGCGCGGCGGCAAATAAAGCATATCCCCAGGCTCGAGCACGTACTCCTCTTCCGGCTCGAAGTTGGACAGTATCTTCAGAGGCAGACCTTCTACCAGGCTCAGATCGTTTTGTCGGCCTATGCGCCAGCGCCTCTTGCCTGCCGCCTGAAAAAGAAAGACGTCGTAGCTGTCGAAATGGGGTCCCACGCCTCCCTGATCACTGGCATAGCTGATCATCAGATCATCGAGGCGAGCGTCCGGAACGAACCGAAACTGCTGCATGAAGTCGTGAACACCCGAGTGGTGAAGATCCACTCCCTGAACCAATAATGTCCAATTGGGCTGACTTGCAGGCGGAAGTGCACGGCGAGCCAGCGGGCCCTGACGCATTTTCCAGCCGCGCTCACCCTGGCTCAGCAGACGTGACTCCACGCCCTCCTGCCCGGCAAGCTCAAACAGCTCGCTTCTTGCCAACAGCGGGGTGAAGGCAGAAACGGCTTGGCGAATAAGAAGCGGCTTCTTTTGCCAGTGGCGTTTCATGAACTGCACAGGAGTGAGTCCGCCGAGGAGCTGCAGGGGTTGGGTGATGTCCATCATAAAAAGAAGAAAGGGCGCCTCGCGGCAGCCCGTACGTTGCAATGCGACAATTGTGCGATGGAAATTACACAGCAATGCGTTGTTTCGCTCACCTGGACATTGAAAGACAGCCTGGGCGAAGATCTGGACGTGCTCGACGAGCCCGTAGACTTTTTGTTGGGAGGTGCTGATCTCTTGCCCAAGATTGAGGAAGCACTACAAGGCCACGAGCCCGGTGCCAAGCTGATTCTCAATCTGGAGCCACAAGACGCTTTTGGAGATTTTGACGAGCAAAAGCTCTTCCTGGAACCACGCGCGCTATTCCCGGAGCCCCTGGAAGAAGGTATGGTTTTCGAGGGTCACGCTCTGCCTGAAGGACTGAATTCCAAACTGTCACCAGAGACTCTCTACACCGTCTCTACGATTTATCCCGAACATATCGTCCTGGATGGAAATCATCCTCTTGCAGGGATTGGACTGCGCTTGCATCTGAAGGTGGAAGCGGTCCGAGAGGCGAGCGAAGAAGAAATTGCGGCCGGCACCGCCGGTACCGGTTTTTTCAAGGTGCAGCCAGCCGCCCCAGGTGGGACGCTGCTGCACTAGGAGGCTGTCGGATTTGGAAATCGCTGGCTGCGCAATGGCCGCAGCGGTCCATTTAGCGATCCATTTTCCAAGGTCTTCTTGACCCATAGCTTGGCTATGGGCCTGCAAATTCCTGGGGCGGTCACCCGCAGAAAACTGTCCTCGCTGGGGCCTTTTCTCGCTATCGGCGCTCCCAGTCCGACAGCCTCCTAGGCATTCATTTCAGGACTAACGATAGAGCTGATTACCGTCAACGCGCACGCGCTCGCCTATGCGGACGTTGGGCGCCTGCTGGTAGTCAAAACTCTGGGTGCCACCGTTATCCAGGCGAACGGTCACTCGATAAACGTCCGCACCGCGGCCAGCTGCGGAATTGCGCTCAACCGCGTTACCGATCAGCGCTCCGCCAATCGCACCTACCACGGTAGCGGCAGTGCGACCTGACCCACCGCCGACCTGGTTGCCCAGCACGCCGCCCGCCACACCACCGATGGCTGCGCCTGCAACACCACTACTTCCGCCCGCACGGACCATCTCGACGTTGGTCACAGTGGCAAACGATGAATAACCGGGTTGGCTATAAGGCGGTTGAGAGGCAGAAGGGTAGCCAGAATTGCCATAAGGCTGACCAGCACAGGCTGCGAGGGATGCGGCCACCGCTACGGCCAAGCAAACGCCGCCTAATCGTTGAAATTTGATCATTTGAACTACTCCTTATTGAATGCTATGAGTGACCGCAAAAGCAGACATGCCTGCATTGACAGGGCAAGTCCGTGCGCTTCGGTCAACACGCATACCCCCATTAAGCCCAGGTTCAGGCCACTATTCCACCAGCGAAGGGAAGGAATGTGCGTAGGACCATTCGTACGCGGCAGCTTGCCTCCGCCCCTGGCGCCATCACCCGACTACTGCTTGCCCGTGGAGCCATAGCCACTTTCGCCTCGCTCACTTGCAGGAAAGTCGCTGACGATGTGGAATCTGGCCTGCACCACAGGAACGATAACCAACTGGGCAATTCTTTCCATGGGCTCGATGGTGAAAGGAGTCTCGCTGCGGTTCCAGGCACTGACCATCAACTGGCCCTGGTAGTCGCTATCGATCAGTCCCACCAGATTACCCAGGACAATCCCGTGTTTATGACCAAGCCCGGAGCGCGGAAGGATCAGAGCGGCGTAGCCGGTGTCGGCCAGGTGAATAGCCATGCCCGTCGGGACCAATTGCCAGGCGCCCGGCGCTAAATCAAGGGGTGTCTGCAGACAAGCACGCAAATCGAGGCCGGCACTGCCGGGGGTTGCGTAAGCGGGCATCTGCGTGCGCAGGCGCTCGTCCAGAATCTTCACATCAATCTTCAAAATTTTCTCCCTACTCTGGCACCTCGGGTACCGGAAAGCTTTTTCAGCGCTCGCCAAACAACAAATGCGATCACTGCCACCGTCCCGATGGCCACCGGAAAAATCACCCCAAAGACCACCAATGCCATGGCCACCCACGGCCACCAGGCTCCGGCACTTTTGCCCTCTTTGGGAAGGCTCGATCTTTTAAAAACCTTGTTCACCAGATCGACCAGCTCTGGCGGGCCTTCACTGCGGGTCGCCACGGCAGACGTCGCCCCTGGGGGCCTGGGCTGCGCAGGGACAGCAGTTCGTGGAGAAGCGGAACCAGCCGTCTTTGCAGGGACCGCAACAGTACTCTGCTGCGCGATTTCCGCTTCTCGCATGAGCTTGTCGATATAGCGCGCGAAGTCACCGTTTGGCGGCGTGTGGTCAATCAGCTGCGAACTCATGCATGCCCCTCGTTACGAGCGCCAATCTGGACAGGCAGAGGAAATGAGCTATTCACACTCATGCTCGCCCATCAGGCGGACCAGCCGGAAACGCGTCGCGCAATCTCAGCCACCAGTTGTTGCGCCAATACCCGCTTGCTGGCGTGCGGTAGCTCGCGAGCGCTCTCATCGTCTACCAGCAAGAGCGCATTGTCATCTCGGCCAAAGGTTGCGGGACCAATATTGCCAACAAGGAGCGGCACGCCTTTGCGCGCACGCTTGGCCTGCGCATTGGCCAGAAGATCCTGACTCTCGGCGGCAAAGCCCACGCAGAAAAGCTCACCCGAGCGTGCACGCGGAGAATGCGCAATTTCAGACAGGATGTCCGGGTTTTCTACGAACGAAAGATGCGGCACCTCCCCGCTGCCGTCTTTCTTGATCTTGTGGACGGCCTGTTCGGCGGGCCGCCAGTCCGCCACGGCTGCGGTGGCAACAAAAATATCTGCGGATTCGGCATGTTCCACGCTGGCGCGACGCATGTCCTCCGCTGAGGTCACATCGACCCTCAGGACACCTCGCGGCGTGGGCAAGTGCACCGGACCGGCCACCAAGACCACGTTCGCGCCGGCTTCCCGCGCGGCCCGCGCAATGGAAAAACCCATCTTGCCGCTCGAGAGATTGGTAATGCCCCGTACCGGGTCAATCGCCTCGAAAGTCGGCCCCGCTGTCACGAGCACGCGCTGCCCGGCAAGAGGTTTGGGAGCCAGGAAGGCAATCAATTCCTCCAGAAGCTCATCGGCCTCGAGCATCCGCCCATCTCCGAATTCCCCGCATGCCTGATCGCCATGGGCGACGCCAAGAACGTGCGCCCCATCCTCTACGATCTGGCTCAGGTTGCGCTGCGTGGCTCGATGCGCCCACATCTCACGGTTCATGGAAGGCGCCAACAGCAGAGGCACTCGCTCGGACGGCCGTGCCAGGCAAAGCAGCGCCAGGAGCTCATCTGCCCTGCCCTGCGCCAGCTGGGCGATGAAATCTGCGCTGGCCGGCGCGATCAGAATGGCATCAGCCTCTCGACTGAGATTGATATGGGCCATGCCGTTATCTGGCCGGGTATCCCATTGAGATGTATAGACCGGGCGGCCAGACAGTGCCTGCATGGTCACCGAGGTCATGAAGCGCTCCGCTGCCTCTGTCATCACGACCTGCACGGTCGCGCCAGCCTTGACTAGCGAACGGCAAAGCACCGCAGCCTTGAAGCATGCGGCGCCACCGGAGAGGCCCAGCACAATATGGCGACCTGACAATTCGCCTGATTCTTGCACCCAATCGTTCATGCCGGGCAATGTAGCACGGGCTAAGAACGCGTTTCCGATCTGTTCGGAATCCCGGAGGCCCGCCGGTGAATAGATCGTAAACCGCTCTAAGGGATCAATGCGGGCGCCTATAATCGGAATTTCCCACCGAGCGGAGGCTGACGCCTTCGTCATGACATGACCAAATTCGTCTTCGTCACCGGCGGTGTGGTGTCTTCCCTGGGCAAGGGAATCGCCTCGGCCTCCTTGGCCGCGATCTTAGAATCGCGCGGCCTTAAAGTTACTCTCATCAAGCTTGATCCGTACATCAACGTTGACCCGGGCACCATGAGTCCGTTCCAGCACGGCGAGGTGTTCGTCACCGACGACGGCGCTGAAACCGACCTGGATCTGGGCCACTACGAGCGCTTCATCACGACCCGCATGAAGCGGGCCAACAACTTCACCACCGGCAAAATCTACCAAAGCGTGCTCGAAAAAGAGCGCCGCGGCGATTACCTGGGCAAAACGGTGCAAGTGATTCCGCATGTCACCAATGAAATCCAGGATTTCATCAAGCGCGGTGCTGGTATCGGAACCTCCAGTGAGGTCGATGTAGCCATCGTGGAAATCGGCGGCACCGTCGGTGACATTGAATCCTTGCCGTTCCTGGAGGCGGTGCGCCAACTGAGCCTGAAACTCGGGCCCAATCACAGCGCCTTCGTGCACCTGACCTATCTTCCCTGGATCGCAGCCGCGGGCGAGCTGAAAACCAAGCCCACGCAGCATACGGTTCAGAAGCTGCGCGAGATCGGCATCCAGGCCGACGCCCTCCTCTGCCGGGCTGACCGCCCTATTCCAGAAGAAGAGCGTGACAAGATCAGCCTGTTCACCAACGTGCCGGCCTGGGGCGTTATCAGTATGTGGGATGTGGACACCATCTACAAGGTGCCCCGCATGCTGCACGAGCAAGGCCTGGATGGCCTCATTTGCGACAAGCTGCGCCTGAACACGCCTCCTGCCAGCTTGAAACGCTGGGACGATCTGGTGCACGAAGTGGAACACCCACAAGGCGATGTCACCATTGCCATGGTGGGCAAATACGTGGACCTCTCGGACAGCTACAAGTCCGTGAACGAGGCGCTGCGCCATGCCGGCATGCAAAACCATGCCAAGGTGGTGATCGAGCACATTGATTCCGAGACTATTACCCCGGCGACCGTGGCCAAGCTGGGCAAATACGACGCCATTCTTGTACCAGGCGGATTTGGCCCTCGCGGAGTGGAAGGCAAGATTGCTGCCGCCCGCTTTGCGCGTGAACGTGGCGTTCCTTACCTGGGCATCTGCCTGGGCATGCAGGTGGCCACCATCGAATACGCGCGTCACGTCGCCAATCTGGAAAACGCCAACAGCACCGAATTCGATCCCGCGACACCTCACCCCGTCATCGCCCTCATCACCGAGTGGAAAGACAAGGACGGCAGCATCCAGAAGCGCGATGCCGCCTCCAACCTGGGTGGCACCATGCGCCTGGGCGCGCAAAGCTCCGACGTTGCACCCAGCACGCTGGCCCACAAGATCTATGGTGACGTTGTCAACGAAAGGCACCGCCACCGTTACGAAGCCAACGTCAACTACCTGGATTCGCTGCGTCAGGCGGGCCTGGTCATCTCCGCGCTGACCCAGCGTGAGCATCTCACCGAGATCGTGGAATTGCCGCAAAGCGTGCACCCCTGGTACGTGGGCGTACAGTTCCACCCCGAATTCAAGAGCACACCATGGGACGGCCATCCCTTGTTCAACGCCTTCATTGAGGCCGCGTTGGAGCATCAGGCGGCTCATCAGGGCCAAGCTGGCGCCAAGGCGCTGAAAGCCATCAAATGAAACTGTGCGGATTCGAGATTGGGCTGGACCAGCCTTTCTTCCTGATCGCAGGCCCCTGCGTGGTCGAGTCCGAGCAGTTGCAGATGGACGTCGCCGGCCAGCTGAAGGAAATCACTGCCAGCCTGGGCATACCCTTCATCTTCAAAAGCAGCTACGACAAGGCCAACCGCAGCAGTGGGGTCAGTTTTCGCGGCCCTGGCATGGAAAAAGGGCTGGAAATTCTGGCCAATGTCAAAAAGCAGCTAGGTGTTCCCGTTCTGACCGATGTCCACACCGAGGCTGAAATACCTCATGTGGCGCAAATGGTTGATGTGTTGCAGACCCCTGCCTTCCTTTGCCGCCAGACCGATTTCATCCGGGCTGTGGCGCAAAGCGGCAAACCGGTGAACATCAAGAAGGGGCAGTTTCTGGCGCCTCACGACATGAAGAATGTCATCGACAAGGCGCGCGCCGCCGCCATTGAAAAAGGCTTGCCCGCAGACAGCTTCATGGCCTGCGAGCGCGGTGCCAGCTTTGGCTATAACAATCTGGTCAGTGACATGCGCAGCCTGGCGATCATGCGGGAAACTGCGGCGCCGGTGGTCTTCGACGCCACGCATTCCGTGCAATTGCCCGGTGGCCAGGGCACATCAAGTGGGGGACAGCGAGAAATGGTGCCTGTGCTGGCACGAGCCGCCGTAGCGGTTGGCGTGGCCGGCTTGTTCATGGAAACTCACCCTGACCCCGCCAAAGCCTTGTCGGATGGCCCCAATGCCGTGCCGCTCAAGCATATGAAGGCGCTTCTGGAAACCTTGGTTGCCCTTGACCAGATTACCAAGAAAAACGGCTTTCTCGAAAACAACTTCAACGCTTGACCATTAACAGCCGGAGCACCCGCCATGAGTAGCGGCTACATCATCGCCCAGGTCGAAGTCACCAATCCCGCTCAGTACGAAGAGTACAAGCGGTGGTCGACCGAGGCCATTCAAACGCACGGCGCGGAGATTTGTGTGCGCGGCGGTGCCGTGCAGCCACTTGAAGGCAGTTGGACACCGGGCCGCATGGTGGTGCTGAAGTTCGACGACTTTCAGAAAGCCAAGGCGTTCTTTGATTCTCCGGAGTACCTTCGTGCCCGACAGGCACGCGCTGGCGCGGCAATCATGAACATGGTCGCCGTCGAGGGCGTCTGATCCGGCCATCCACCGGGCTCGAAAAATATGGCGTACCAACTCACCGAAGCTCGGCATGGCAGGTTTCTAGTCAATGAGAACGACACCTATGTCGGCCGCAGCCTGCGCACCTATGGAGAGTGGTCCGAAGCTGAAGTCTCGCTGTTCCAGAAAATCTTGCGTCCGGACGATGTGGTGATTGAAGCCGGCGCCAACATCGGCTCGCACACCGTTCCCATGTCTCGCGCGGTAGGGGAAAAAGGCACTATCTACGCTTTCGAGGCGGCCCGCCTCACTCACCAACTGCTGTGCGCCAACCTGGCACTCAATGAGTGTTTCAACGTTCATGCGCTACACAAGGCGGTAGGGCGCGGAACCCAAGCGGCGCGCTTTCCCAAGCAAGACCCCCACACCGCACATAACTTTGGCGGGTTTTCCTTGCGAGATGTGCAGCCGCAGGCCTCCGACCTGTCTGAGCCGGTCGAGATGATCCATCTAGACGGCTTGGGCCTGCCTCGTGTGGATTTCATCAAAGCGGACATTGAAGGCTTTGAGCTTGAGATGCTCGAAGGGGCGCGGAGCCTGCTGGCCCGATTGCGCCCTGTGGTCTATCTCGAGATAGATTTCACCAACGGACAACCTACGGGCAATCGCGATCAACTGGTCGAGTTTGTCGAGTCTTTGGGCTATGCAGCGTTTTACTACATTGCCCCCATGTTCAGCGGCGATAATTTCAAAGGTGCTGCGGAAAACATTTTCCATGCCGCATCCATAGACCTGATCTGCGTACCGCAAGATCGCTGCACCATGACGGGCTTGACACGCGCGCAGCCTGGTGACGCGGCCATCCACGTAGACCTTGCAAAATTCACGCTGTCTTATGCCGTGCTGCCCTGGAACGCCGCGCATCTGAGTTACCAGAGCGCTCAAGCTTTGGCTTGAAACCCGTATTCCCGATTTTTTAACTTCCAAACCACACCATCATCATGAGTGCAATCGTAGACATCGTAGGCCGAGAAATCCTGGATAGCCGTGGCAACCCCACTGTCGAGTGCGACGTCCTGCTTGAAAGTGGCGTCATGGGCCGTGCTGCCGTACCCAGCGGCGCATCCACCGGCTCGCGCGAAGCGATAGAGTTGCGTGACGGCGACAAGTCGCGCTATGGCGGCAAAGGCGTGTTGAAAGCTGTAGAGCACATCAACACCGAAATCAGCGAAGCCGTTCTGGGCCTCGATGCATCCGAACAAGCGTTCCTGGACAAGACCCTGATCGACCTCGATGGCACGGAAAACAAGTCCCGGCTGGGCGCCAATGCCATGCTGGCAGTCAGCATGGCGGTGGCACGTGCTGCGGCTGAAGAATCTGGCTTGCCGCTCTACCGCTATTTCGGCGGCATGAATGGTTGCCAGCTGCCCGTGCCGATGATGAATGTCATCAACGGTGGCGCCCATGCCAACAACTCCCTCGATCTGCAGGAATTGATGATTGTTCCAGTGGGCGCATCCTCTTTCCGCGAAGCCCTGCGCCAGGGCGCAGAGGTGTTCCAGGCCTTGAAGAAAATCATCGACGGCCGCGGAATGTCGACAGCTGTGGGCGACGAGGGCGGCTTTGCACCCAGCGTTGAAAGCCACGAAGCAGCAATCGAGCTCATTTTGCAAGCCATCTCGGACGCCGGCTACACCGCGGGCCAAGACATCGTGCTGGCCCTGGATTGCGCTGCCAGTGAGTTCTACAAGGACGGTCAATACGTGCTGGAAGGCGAAGGCGGCGTGCGCCTGTCTGCTCAGCAATGGGTAGATATGCTGGCCACCTGGGTAGACAAGTACCCCATCATCAGCATTGAAGATGGCATGGGCGAAAGCGACTGGGATGGCTGGAAACTGCTGACCGAGCGCCTGGGAGATAAGGTGCAGTTGGTGGGTGATGACTTGTTCGTTACCAACACCAAGATCCTGAAAGAAGGCATCGAAAAAGGCATTGGCAATTCGATCCTCATCAAGATCAACCAAATTGGCACATTGACTGAGACTTTTGCCGCCATCGAAATGGCCAAGCGCGCCGGCTATACAGCCGTGATCAGCCACCGTTCAGGCGAAACGGAAGACTCGACCATTGCCGACATCGCTGTGGGTACCAACGCGGGACAGATCAAAACCGGCTCGCTGAGCCGCAGCGACCGTATGGCTAAATACAACCAATTGCTGCGAATTGAGGAAGATTTGGGAGATATGGCACAGTATCCCGGTCGCTCAGCCTTTTACAACCTCCGTTGATCCTACTAAAATCGTAGCATCCAAACCAACTACAGCCACGTACTGAAGGGCATGAGTAACCGCGTCGTTCCATTTGTGCTGGTCGCCATCCTGGTGACCCTGCACGCACAGATGTGGGTCGGTCGCGGCAGCATTCCCAATGTGGCGGGGCTGCAGAAAAAACTGGACCTTCAGAAAGCGGCCAACTCGCGGGCGAAACTCGAAAACGAGCAACTCGCCTCCGAGGTGGACGATCTGAAAGCAGGTCTAGGAATGGTGGAGGAGAAGGCTCGCTCCGAGCTCGGCATGGTCAAGCCCAACGAAATTTTTGTTCAGGTGACCAGGTAGAGCCCTGACACCGCAGCCAGCTGAGACCAATAAGCGGACAGGTCTTCTATTCGCGAAAGCATTGGCCTTCAGATGCACCCGCACCTTTGCTCAGATATGCGTTTGATCCCACATGGGGACTCCGCATTCGGCTACCCAACTGCTCAATAGTCGGGCTGCCAATCCACGTTGATTCGCCGGCCAGGCAGGTCGACCGAATCCACATAGGCATCCACGAACGGAATCATTCGCTCCTGGACCTTGCCCGCTTCTTCGAAGCTGAGCACCAAGGTTGTTTGCGGACCCGTGGACAGCAAATCCTTCACTTCCCCAAGCGTCACGCCTTCACGGTTGACCACAGTCAAACCGATGAGATCCACCCAATAGTATTCACCTTCTTCAGGTGTCGGGAACGAAGAGCGCGAGACGAATATCCGGGCACCCTTGAGTTGCTCGGCAGCGGTGCGGTCTGGAATTTCATGCGCATTGGCCACCACGGAATCCGCGTGATCCTTGGCTTCCTTGATCGACAGGCGCACGGTTCCGGCAAACGAGCCCTTACCGGCTCGCTCTGATGGCTGAAGAAACCACCGTTTGGAAGAAAAAAGCGCCTCAGGCGAGGCGCTGTAGGGCTGAATTTTGAACCAGCCCTTGATCCCCCAGGCATCAAGGATGCGGCCTACTTCGACCGCGTCCGCTGGCAATTCTGCCGGCTCAAGCCCGGGAAGCATCATGAGAGCTGCGCTCTCAAGCTGCGGCAGGAGCAGCTTTGGCAGCCTGGTTGATCAGGCGCTCAACGGTTGGCGAAGCTTGTGCGCCAACGCTCTTCCAGTAGGCCAGACGGTCCTGAGCAATGCGCAGGCCTTCGGCAGCGCCTGTAGCGGTGGGGTTGTAGAAACCAATGCGCTCAATGAAGCGACCATCGCGACGAACGCGCTTGTCAGCCACAACGATGTTGAAGAAAGGGCGTGCCTTAGCACCGCCGCGCGCGAGACGAATAACGACCATGATTGAATGTCCTGTGGGTGGTAAACCCGAGCTTTTTGCCACCCCGAAATGAAATGGCGATCAAACCCAGTTATTTTTTCAGTGCTGAGACACGCGACATAGCCACCCGGCCAGCGACACACTGAGAAAGCCGATTATTATAGAGCTTCCCCAAAACTGTGGCTAGGGACTCCTGGCTCTGGCAGTGATGTATCGCAGGCCCCCACGTGAATTGCGGTGCCATTTCGCAACATAAATCCCCTCCCCTTGGCTCTTTCACCCCGAGCCAAATTCAATTGAATGAAAAAGAACAAGACTTTTGCGACCTGGTTGACTTTCCTTGGCGGCCCGCTCGGCTTGCATCGCTTCTATCTGCGCGGCTTCGGTGATTGGTTAGGTTGGCTTTTACCCATCCCTACAGCCATCGGCTTCTACGGAATCATGCGCCTGACCCGTTTCGGCCAGGACGACCAATGGACCTGGTTGTTGCTTCCCGTGCTGGGGTTCACTTTTGCGGGCTGCGCTCTGACCGCCATCATCTACGGGCTCATGTCACCGGAGAAGTGGAATGCCCGCTTCAACCCAGAGCTTGCTCCCGACGCCGCGCCAGGTCGCACAAACTGGCTCACCATCATCGGCATATCGCTGTCTCTCATGATTGGTACAGCCGTGCTGATGGCGTCGATTGCCTTCAGCTTCCAACGCTATTTTGAATACCAGATTGAGGAAGCGCGCAAGCTTTCACAGTGACCGCCCAGCTTGAGTCTCCTGGCACACAGCACCCTAGAGCACCCTTGCGTACCTCAGAGCCACGTCACGCAGCCAGGCGCTCTCAGGCGCCTGAACACGAGCCTGGCGAAGATCAGAAGATCAGGTTGCTGAACCAGTAGGCCAAGGCCGCCACCAGGGCGCTTGCAGGAATGGTCAGCACCCATGCCCATATGATGTTTCCAGCGACACCCCAACGCACGGCGCTGGCCCGTTGAGTGGAGCCGACGCCCACAATGGCACCGGTGATGGTGTGGGTGGTCGATACCGGAATGCCCAGCGCGGTTGCGAAAAACAAGGTCAAGGCTCCCCCAGTTTCCGCACAGAAGCCGCCCACTGGCTTTAACTTGGTGATCTTCTGCCCCATGGTCTTGACGATGCGCCATCCGCCAAACATGGTCCCCAGACCGATAGCCAGATAGCAGACGATGATGGTCCAGGTAGGCGGAGCGGCGTCGCTTGCTGCCGTGTAGCCTGTGGCGATCAACAGCATCCAAATGATGCCGATGGTTTTTTGCGCATCATTGCCGCCGTGGCCCAGGCTGTAAGCGCCGGCTGAAACCAGCTGCATTCGCCGGAACCAGCGGTCTACCTTGTTCGGGCGGGCGCGACGAAACGCCCACGCCACCACCACCATCATGAGAGAACCCAGCAGGAACCCGAGCAAAGGTGAAATGAAGATAAACGCCACGGTCTTCAAGATGCCCGATGCCACAAGGACGCTGGGGCCCGCTTTGGCCAGCGCGGCGCCTACGATCCCGCCGATAAGCGCGTGCGAAGAACTGCTGGGAATGCCGTAGTACCAGGTGATCAGGTTCCACACTATGGCGCCCACCAAGGCGCCAAACACCACATGCACGTCGATCACGCTGGGAATGACGATTCCTTTGCCGACCGTCGCGGCCACAGAAAGATGGAATACGAAAATCGCAATGACGTTGAAAAACGCAGCGAACACCACCGCCTGTGCAGGACGCAATACACCGGTGGACACCACAGTGGCGATGGAATTGGCGGCGTCATGGAAGCCATTCATGAAGTCGAACACGATGGCCAACCCTACCAGCAGGATGACGACCCAAAGCGCAGCTTGTGCGGTTTCCATGATTCTCAGATCTTTCTGATAAGGGTGAATTCGAGGCTGAGGCTGCAACTCAGCATGTCAGGAATTCTCCAGAACGATGCCTTCAATCTGATTGGCCACGTCCTCACACTTGTCGGTCACGGTTTCCAGCAGCTCGTAGATCGCTTTCAGCTTGATGACCTCGCGGACATCCGGTTCGTTTCGAAACAGCGCGCTCATGGCACTGCGCATGACGCGGTCAGCATCGGATTCGAGTTGATCAATTTCTTCACAAGTCTTCAGGGCCGCTTCAGCAGTAGCGGGTTCTGCAATCTTGGGAAGCAAGCTGACGGCGTGGCGCAGCCGCTCACAGCATTTGACGGAGAGATCGGTGAGACGCTTGATGGACTCCGTCATGTGCCGCACGTCGTACAGGGACATGGTTTGAGCAGAGTCCTGGAGCAGGTCTGCGACATCGTCCATCAAGTTGATCAGGGTGTGGATCTGCTCCCGGTCAATAGGAGTAATGAAGGTGGTGTGGATCAGGCGGTTGACTTCGTGCGTCACGCGGTCCGCAGCGTGCTCTGCATTGTCGACCTCCTGCAGATATTGCTCGCGCAGGCGATCATCGCCATAGTGGGTAACCAGCAGCGAAAACGCCTTCGCCGCTTCGACGATGCGATCCGCATGCTGGTTGAAGAGCTCAAAAAAATTGCCCTCCTTGGGCAATAGCTTGCTGAACAGCATAACGAAGACTCCGGCGTTGCGTGAAAATTTGATGTCACTAGATTGAACTTTCAGTGACACCCCAATTTTAAGGCACAGGGAGATCGGATCTGGGACATTCGGAAATTGCCCCCTCCGTGCCCCGCGACGAGACTTGGAACAGACGCTTAGGCGCTGCGAAAAATGAAATAGACCGCACCCACCATGCACAGCCCCGCCCAGAGAAAATCAAGCTTGAGAGGTTGATCAAGGTAGAACACTGCGAACGGCACAAACACCGCCAGTGTGATGACTTCCTGCATGATCTTGAGTTGGCCTACATTGAACAGCGTGAAGCCGATCCGGTTGGCAGGCACTTGGAGCATGTATTCGAACAAGGCGATGCCCCAACTGACCAAGGCAGCGATCCACCAAGGCGTTGTCGAGAGGTTTTTAAGGTGCCCGTACCAGGCGAATGTCATGAACACGTTGCTGGCGACGAGCAGCAAGATGGTTTGCAGGGGAATGGGGAGCGATTGGAGAAATTGCATAAGCAGGCCTGAGAAGAATGGATGGCGCTAGCGCACCCGGGCGTGTTCACATGCGCTCAATGCCCTGCCCCGCTACCGCCTCAAGCGCTTGCACTCCCACACGCGTGGGCGCAATTTCAGACAGCGGGACGAGGACGAAGGCTCGTTCATGAAGTCTAGGGTGGGGCAATGTGAGCAGCGAGCTTTCGATACGAGCATCTCCATAGAGGAGTAAATCAAGATCGAGCGTGCGAGGCGCATTGCGATAGGGTCGCTCACGGCCAGCGGCCCATTCCAGCCGCTGCAATTCGCGCAGCAAATCCGGTGCAGTCAAGCCTGTGGAGACTTCGGCCACGGCATTGATGTAATCAGGGCCTGAAGAATCCATCGGGGCAGTGCGGTAGAGGCTGGAGAGCGAAGTCACCGTTGTCTGCCGCAAGCGGCCCAGGCTGCTCATCGCAGCCAGAATCGATCCCTGCGCGTCGCCCAGATTGGCCCCCAGTCCCACGTACGCGACGACAGGCGATTTCAAATGCGGCGCCACGCCTGCCAGAGGGACCTGCAGTCCCTGGCGCTCACCCTCAGGGTCAGGCTCGGCGGCCCCAGCCCCGGGTCGCACGCGCGAGTGAGCATCTGGGTCGCACTCCGGCATCACGATGAATAGGTGTGATAACTGACAATGAAGCGGGAAACTCAGTTGGGATCGCCGCCAGCTTGGCTGGCACTGGTCCCACCCGATCCTGACTCATTAGCGCCTCCACCTGACGGCTTGCGGCGGCGGCGGCGGCGTTTCTTGGCAGGATTGGCCTCACCTTCGCTTCCGTCGAGTTCATCAGCATTGCTCGATGCCGGGACCGAATCTCCATCCTTGGATGAATGAGCATGTCCCTGTGACTGAACCGGCGCCTTGGGGACTCTATGGACGCGTGGCTGCTGGCGTTTGGCGCGTTGCTGCTCTGCACGCAATTCCTCCACCATGCTCTCGCGGGCACCATCGCTGGCCAAACTGAATTCTTGCCACCAATCGGCCAATTCCTCGTCAATTTCTCCGATATCGGCCCGCAGGCGCAGAAAATCGAATCCGGCACGGAACCTGGGCTGTTCAGTCAAGCTGAAAGCCGAATGCCCGTTGCGCTTCTCAAAGCGCGGTTGCATCATCCAGATTTCGCGCATATCCGCGCCCAATTTGCCTCGCCCGGATACGTCTCCCACGCGGTCATCAAAAACCTCATCGATCGCGGCTTGCAAGGATGGAAACGGGAGCTCTTGCCGTCCGAGACGAGCATTCCAGCCGTTCAGTACGTCGTGCCAGAGCACGCACGCCAGCAGGAAAGATGGCGCCACAGGTTTGCCCTCGGACACCCTGCGATCCGTATCTTGCAGCGCAGCTTTGACGAAAGGATGGTCGGCTCGCTCCACGATGACATCCAGCAAAGGGTAGATACCCTTGGCCAGGCCGAGCTTGCGCAGCTGATCCACACTGGCCAGTGAATGGCCAGTCTGCATGAGCTTGATCATCTCATCGAACAGGCGGCTTTGCGGCACCTCCGCCAACAGCGCCCTGGCCTCAAGCAACGGCTTGGCGGTCTTGGGCTCAAGTTTGAATCCCAGGGCGGAGAGTTTGGCGCCAAAGCGAACCGCGCGAATGATGCGTACCGGATCTTCCCGATACCTTGTGGCGGCGTCGCCAATCATACGAAGAAGCTTTTTCTGCGCGTCTTCAATACCATTGTGGTAGTCAACCACTACGCGCGTCTCGGGGTCGTAATACATGGCGTTGACAGTGAAGTCACGCCTGGCTGCGTCTTCGTCCTGCGGGCCCCAGACATTGTCCCGGAGTACACGGCCACTTGCGCCGACGGCATGGGTCATGCCTGCCAACTGCCCTTTGGCCGTGCGTTCGTTGCCGCTCACGGCTTCAGCAGCCGCATTGTCGACGTTAGCCCTGAAGGTCGAGACTTCAATGACCTCGTGGTCGCGCCCACGCCCATACACCACATGGACGATACGAAAACGCCGGCCTATGATGAAGGCGCGCCTGAACAAGCCTTTCACCTGTTCGGGCGTGGCATTGGTGGCCACATCAAAGTCCTTGGGCTTGAGGCCTAGCAACAGGTCGCGCACTGCGCCGCCAACGATATAGGCCTCGAATCCCGCCTCCTTGAGGACGCGCACCACATTGGCCGCCCTTTCGTCGACCAGCGCAGGATTGATGGCGTGCACCTGCGGCCCCACCTCAACCCTCTTGCCCAGGCGCTTGCGGCTCGTCGAGCCTGTTTTGCCCGTGGCCTTGCCAATGAGCTTGTCTAGGAAATTTTTTATCATTGCTATTCAGAGAATAGGTTGAGTATGCGCCAACCGCGCTCCCGGGCGATTTTCTCCAATCCCGGTGCGGGATTGGTGGCCACGGGATGCTGCGACTTCTCAAGCAGAGGAAGGTCATTGGTGGAATCGGAGTAGAAGCTGATCTCAGCGTCTTGCCAAGTCATGCCGCGCTGGGCGAGCCATTGCTCTACGCGCTCCACCTTGCCCTCGCGAAATGAGGGCACGCCTTCGATTTCACCGGTAATCCATCCATCGCTGCCGCGCGCCAGATTGACCGCGATCAGCTCCTCTACGCCAAACGCCTGGGCAATGGGCCGCGTGATGAACTCGTTGGTAGCGGTGACGATGACCACGGCATCGCTATCTTGCTGGCGCTCGCGGACAAGAGCGCGCGCTCTCGGCGTGATGGCTGGCGTGATCACTTCATTCATGAATTGCGCGTGCGCCTGGGCCGCCGCGCCAGGCCCCTTGAGGCGTACAGCGTCTATGGCAAAACGTACATATTCATGCACATTGAGCGTGCCTGCCTGGTAATGAGCGAAAAACTCGTCATTGCGCTGCTTGAAAGTCACCGGGTCTGTCCAACCGATGCGGGTAGTGAATTCTCCCCACGCATGGTCGGAATCCAGAGGCAGCAGAGTGTGATCGAGATCGAAAAGGGCAAGTTTCATGAATCGAGAGAACTGAAAGGCAGCGCTTGTAAGCAGCCGGGTGCCGTGGATGTCACGACACTGTAGTCGCGGCCCCACCCGGTTGGAATTTCAATTGCATTGGCCTTTGTGCACGCAGGTGGAGAACTAAAGCAACCATAAAAAGGCCGGTCGACGCAAAACGCGGCCGAATGGCTAATCATTTTCCAGCATGGATTTGACAAGCGGGATGGTGATCGCACGTTTGGTCTGCAATGCATAGCGGTCCAGGTGGTCCAGCAATTGCATGAGACTACCCAGGTCACGCGAGAATCGTGCCAGAACGAAGGTCATCACCTCGTCAGAGAGAAACACCCCGCGGGCATCAGCCGCCTGGCGCAAAACCGCCCGGCACTCCTGCTCTTGAAGTAGGTGAAGCTCGAACACATGCCCCCACCCCAATCGGGTGCGCAAGTCCTCTCGAAGTGCCAGATCGGAGGGCGGCAAGGTGCCGGCGGCCAGAACACCGCGTGGCTTGCCGGATACCGGACTGACGGCGTTGACGAACCAGTTGAACGCCGTATGCTGATGCTCAGCGGTGTAGAGGTGAACGTCGTCCATGAGAACGGCGTCCCATTGCTCGCTGAAAGCGATGTTCGGATCGGCATCAGGATCCAGCCAGCCCACAGCAGCGCCTTGCGCAAGCAACTCGTGGCGTATTGCCCGCAGCAGATGAGTCTTGCCTGCGCCAGAGGGCCCCCAGAGGTAGACGGGCACGGGCGAACGCGTAGCGCTGCCACTCCAGGTGCGCAAATACTGCAAGGCAGCCTGGTTGGAGCCAGCCAGGAAACCGTGGAGCGTGGCCTCGTGAGGCAAGCCGATATCAAGCGCAATCTGCTTCATGTGATCCCTGCCGCATCAAAAACGCGGCAAAAAAGTCTTCCGGGTGTGTCATCATTCAAAATTCCCCAAATTTTATGCGGCAGCCCGGCATGCCGCACCTGCTTCATGACCCTTTCTGCTTCTACCCCCCTGTCGTACAAGGACGCTGGCGTCGATATTGACGCTGGCGACGCTCTGGTTGAGCGCATCAAACCCCTGGCCAAACGCACCATGCGTGAAGGCGTCCTGTCCGGCTTGGGCGGCTTTGGCGCATTATTCGAAGTTCCCAAACGTTACCAGGAACCCGTGTTGGTCAGCGGCACCGACGGTGTGGGGACAAAGCTACGCCTGGCCTTCGAGTGGTCCATGCATGACACTGTAGGCATTGACCTGGTTGCGATGAGCGTCAACGACGTCCTGGTGCAGGGCGCTGAGCCACTATTTTTCCTGGACTATTTTGCCTGCGGCAAGCTGGACGTGGACACTGCGGCCGCCGTGGTTGGCGGAATTGCCAAAGGGTGTGAATTGTCCGGCTGCGCCCTGATTGGCGGCGAAACCGCCGAAATGCCCGGTATGTACCCTCCGGGTGAATACGATCTGGCAGGTTTTTGCGTCGGTGCTGTGGAAAAATCCAAGATTCTCACCGGCAGGGATGTCGCAGAAGGTGACATCGTCTTGGGCCTGGCGTCCAGCGGCGTGCACAGCAATGGCTTCAGCCTGGTGCGAAAGTGCATCGAGCGCGCAGGAGACCAACTGCCAGCCACCCTGGACGGCCAGCCTTTCCGCGAGGCTGTGATGGCCCCCACACGTCTCTACGTTAAAAACGTGCTCGCAGCACTTGCCAAGCACCCCATCAAGGCACTGGCTCATATCACCGGCGGGGGCTTGCTGGAAAATATTCCTCGCGTGCTGCCGGATGGCCTGGCTGCTCACCTGGTCAACGGCAGCTGGCCACGGAGCGAACTGTTCTCCTGGCTTCAGAAGACAGCCGGCATTTCCGATTTCGAGATGAACCGTACTTTCAACAACGGTATCGGCATGGTCCTGGTCATCAAGGCCGAGGAAGCCGCGGCCTGCGCCGCAACCCTGCGCGCCGCCGGCGAGCAGGTGTTTGAGATCGGCCGCATCGCACCCCGCGGAGCAGATGCCGCTGTGGTAGTTGCCTGAGGGGTATTTTTTGTTGCCGGGCCGCCCCAAAATAAAAAGCCCCCCCCTGGGGGACAGCGGGCCTCGCGAAGCGGGGGAAGCGTGGGGGCCATTTTTCATTGCCGGGCCGCCCCAAAATAAAAAGCATCCCCCTCGGGGGGCAGCGGGCCTCGCGAAGCGGGGGAAGCGTGGGGGCCATTTTTTATTGCCGGGCCGCCCCAAAATAAAAAGCGCCCCCTCGGGGGGCAGCGGACCTCGCGAAGCGGGGGAAGCGTGGGGGCCCATTTCTTTTTCCGGGTTGTAAGCTTTGACGCCTGATTCCGAACGTCGCGAACAGATCGCCATCGTCGCCAGTCACCTGGCCATGGTGGGGGCTCTCCTTCTGATCATGTGGCAGGGATTGCTGCCAGGCTTGCTCTGTGCATGCCTGGGCTTTCTCGCCGCCCGCTGGTTCAGCCCGCGATTGGGCGCTCTGCTGCGCACACCGGATCATCATGCGCCCAAGTTGGCAGCTGCCGTGGTGGCCTTGATTCCCATCATAGTAATCGCCTTGCTTTTGCCTCGCGCACGTGGCGTCATTCTTGATGCGCCCACGACTTACAGAGATCTGCTGGCCTTCATGGCGAGAACGGTGCTGGACTTTCGTGATCGTTTGCCGGTCGATATCGCCAACCAGTTGCCAACTGGCGCCTCAGATGTGCAGCGCGCCATCGCCACCTATCTGGCCAGCAAGGCCGGGACATTGGCTACCACGGGCCGCACGTGGCTCACGGGGCTATTGTTTGCCTTTGTCGGCTTGTTGATTGGTGCGCTGGCAGCGGCGCGGCCAACGGTGATCGTACTTCGTCCGCTTTCTGCGCAATTGCATGCGCGATTGACCCGCTTCGGCGAGACTTTCAGGCAGATCGTTGTGGCCCAATTCTGGATTGCCCTGTTCAATGCCACGCTGACGGCCATATTTTTGCTCGTCATATTGCCGCTTTGGGATAGTCGCCTGCCCTACAGCATGGCGTTGATCTTGCTCACCTTTGCAGCCGGACTGATCCCCATTGTCGGCAACCTCATTTGCAACGCCGTACTCACACTGGTGGGCTTGTCGGTATCCCCATGGGTTGCGCTTGCATGCCTCGTATTCCTGGTGCTTATTCACAAAGCTGAATATTTCATCAATGCCAAGGTGATTGGCCACCGCACGCATATGGGAGTATGGGAATTGCTGGCAGTGATGTTTGTGATGGAAGCTGTGTTCGGCCCTACGGGGCTCGTAGCCGCGCCACTGTTCTACGCCTACTTCAAGCGAGAACTAGAAGCCTCTGGATGGGTTTGAAGGTTCAGCGCAGAACCTGGCCTGTGGCCTCTGCTTGCAGCTCTCCACTTGGGTTGCTGGCCATCGCGAGAGTTTCAATTTACGCGACCAACGCATGGGTGGCCTCTGAAACATAGCCTCAAGGCGCCTCCACCCGCGGTAGAGCGCGCTCAGCACCGTAACGGGCTCTGATCAGCCGGGCGAGGCCCGTTCCTCAACGCCCCCTTTCTGCACCAATAACGCCTGATTTGAAGTCAGTGCCGACTTCTTCGCAAACCTTTGTTTGCAGACATTTTTGGCTGTCCGATGGTATTTATCTACCATGTTTTCTGAACAATATCAGCACAATAAATTAACACTTTTATCCTTAAATTTAACAACTAACCCATTAGTGCAATCCCTTAGCTAAAACTGTACATATTCACATGTAAAAATAGTATCAAAGGTGTACCATCCATTGCAAAGCAACAATTTTCTCTGGGATTCTGACTTTGGAAATAGTCGAATTCCACCATTTTTGTAAGTAAAAAGAGTGAGGGAAAGATGATGCATACCTCTGCAATGAGATCAAGGTTTGGACGCGTCGTTTGCGCAATGGCCGCTGCGGCAGCACTTGTTGCAGCCGGAGGAGCCTCAGCAGCTACCAGTGCGCAAGGGCGTGGTTACGGCCTTAACCTATCAGCCTCGCTAGGAAATGTAGTCGGCTTATCTGCCCCGTTGGGCGATACTGGAAACAACCAGGCGCCGCAAGCTCCCCCCGCACCCCAGGACTTTTCCACTTATGCCCCATTGCTAAGTGCAACCGCGGGGGTCACTGCACTGGGCCTGAATGTTCTAAGCGTGAACACGGGCGACATCTACGGCAGAACCATTAGCGCGCTATCCAAGAACAAGGTGGACTCAGAAGCCCAGGTGGTCGGCCTGGACGTGAGCGTCCTGGGCCTGCCGCTTCTGGGCAATCGCGCCAACCTGCTGAGCCTGAAGGCCGACGCTGTCACGGCTGAAGCCAGATTTACCTGCGTGAGCGGGACGGCGCAGCCTTCGGGCAAGGCCAGCATCACCGGATTGAGTTCTAGCGGCACTTTGGGCTTGTTGCTGAACCCATTGATCTCGGGTCTGGGCTCACTGCTGAACGTGGCTCCGAACACAGGCCTCAACGTCCAAATCCCGTTAGTCGCCAGTCTCACCCTGCTGCTCAATGAACAATCGATTTCCGGAAACAAGCTAACGGTCAACGGACTTAGACTGGGCGTGAGTGTTTTGGGCGCCATCAATTCTGATTTGACTGTGGCGCACGCTGAAGCCACCATGCCCAACTGCCAGGCTGCGCCTGGTTCTGTAAGCATCGCAGTTCCCAACATCAACACCAGCAACCAGACCGCAGTGCCCATCACGGGGTCGTGCACCGTGGGCGGCGGCACTGTGACCGTCAGCAGCAATCCTTCCGGAAACCCATCCTCGACCACGTCAACCTCCTGTGGCGGAGCCGGCACGTACAGCGCCAACATCAATGCATCTCCTTCAGGCTCCAATCTGCCTGATGGCTCCATCAGCTTCTTCGCTAACCAGGACGGCGTGGTTGCCAGCACCGCAGTGACCAAGAACACGGCAGTGAGCACACCGAACGTCACGGTCAATACGCCGCTGCCAGTCATCAACGCGGCCAATGCGAGCAACTACGGCAATACGCCGTTGATATCAGGCACCTGTACTGCGGGTGCGGGCGATGTCAGCGTCAACATAGGCAGCGTGCCAGCCGGGGCCGCAGCGTGCAGCAGCGGCGGCACCTGGCAACTGGGGGTCGACGTGAACGTGAGTGGCCTGCCAGATGGCTTTGTCGTCATCACCGCGACTCAGGGCGCCGGTAGCGGCTCAGGCACGGCGACGAAAGACACCGTGGCTCCCTCGGTAGTCATCACTTCCGCACCGCCCATCATCCCCGCCAACGCGGCCAGCTACGTGTTCTCCGGCAGTTGTTCCGACAGCGGCACAGCCGTCAACACCACGGTCTCTGACGGCAATCCGGCGCATACGGTCAGTGTTGCGGCAACGTGCATTTCCAATCAGTGGTCCGTGACGCGCAACATGACTGCTTTCAACGATGGCAATATCACGTTCACTGCCAGCCAGACGGATGCGGCGGGAAACACCACCACCCCACCCGCTTCGCGCGTGGCTCTCAAGGACTTGACCCCACCTATAGTCACAGTAGCCCAGCCCGCGCAGATCAATGAAAACAATCAGGGCAATTTCAGCGTGACAGGCGCCTGCACGATCGGAGACAGCAGCGTCAGCATCACCATTGGGGGAATGGCGCAAACCGGAGTATGCGAAGGGCCTAAAGCCTTGGGCGACCCGGGCGTTTGGACGGTGACTGGTATCAATGCGCGAGGCTTGCCTGCAGGACCGGTTCAAGTCACGGCAACCCAGTCCGATGCTGCTGGCAACGTGGGCAATGCACAGGCCACCACGACCAAAGTATCTGCAGCCGAAGTTGATACAACTCCCCCCATCGTTACCGTCACCGCGCCCCTGATCGGCGCCGACAATGAGGGGAGCTATCAGCCCAGTGGCACATGCGAAGCCGGCAGTAGCAACGTGACCGTCATCATTGGCGCAGGATTGCCTGGCGCAGCCTCGACGACCGCTATCTGCAACTCCAACAGCACCTGGACAGCCCCGCCTACGAACGTCAGAGGCCTGCCGCAAGGACCAGTCATCGTTACCGCGACTCAATCCGACTCATCCGGGAACGTCGGGGCAGGCCAAGCCCAGACAAGTAAAACCACGCAAGCAGGAGGTAACGGTGACCCCGGTGAAAACCTTTATCCCATGTTGCCAGTTCCTGTAGGAGGCGCTTGGGCTGGCCTGTTGCTTCTGGCAACTGGTCTGGGATTTCTCCGACGCCGCCAACGCAGAAACTAAACAGAGGCGGGGCCAACCTGCCATGGGCGATCGGAGCGGCTTGACCGCTTCGGATCTAAAGGGCGTTACTCGCAGTAGCGCCCTTTTTTATTGCCGGGCCGTCCCAAAATAAAAAGTACTCCCCAAGGGGGGGGCAGCGGACTACGCGAAGCGAGGAAGCGTGGGGGGCCATTTTTTATGCCCGCCGGAAGTCGAAACTCCTCAACCTAGGGAAGCAGCCCGCCAAGTTCCGCCAACCGATCCACCACTGTCTCGCGGTCGAATGCGTTCGGAGCCTCGCGCAGGTAAGCGGATAGATCCTTGCGGGCACGCTGGCGTTCGCCCAGTTCAGCCAGCACCAAACCCCGGTCACGAACCTCTTCCCAGGCATTGGGAAACAATTGGACCAGGCGCTCCTGCACGGTCAGCAAGCGCGGCCAATCCTGCTGCGTTCGGTGAATTTCCTGCAAATTGCGCAACATACGCCCGACGATTTGACGCGGTGTGCTGACTTGAAGATACAGCCCAAGCGGCAATTCGCTCCCATCTCCCAGCGGAAGATTGGGATGGATTTCCGCAATACGTTCACGCAGATCTGAACGGCTGAGGGACTGGCCGGTGAACGGATCAATTACAACTTTTCCTACAGGCAGACTGACCTGGGTCAGGAAATGACCAGGGAAACCCACGCCTTCCGCCTTCAATTTCAGGCTACCCGCCAGCTCCATCCAGAGCACAGCCAGCGAAATCGGAATCCCACGGCGCGTGTGCAGCACGACATTCAAGTAGCTGTTGTCAGGGTTGTAGTAATCATTGAGATTGCCGCCGAATCCCAGATCGCTGAAGAAAAACTGGTTCAGCGCGCGAACGCGTTCCAGCATGGGTGCATCTGACGCGACACGGCGTTGAAGGCGCGCGGCCATCTGGTCCACGTCACCCAACACTTGTTGCACGTCCAGCTCAGGGTATTCGTCCTGCGCCAGGCTGGCAACCGACTCCAGTAGCGGGAAATGCTCATCACTCTCCACCAGGGCACCAAAGTAGCCAAGCGGTGTGGGAAGAGAAAAATTCAAGGCCATGCGGGATTTTCAACCAAAAACGCTCTTGTGGTTCGCTGAGCGGGCGCCCTGAGCAGAACTTGCCCCAGAAGCGAGTTCTGAATTCAGGAGGGTGCTGACGATCTAACGCCTGAGCAACTTCCTGAGTTTCAGTCCCGATACTCTCAGCGCCCCAAAGTAGATCAAGCCCGCACCAGTGATGAATGCCGCCATCAAACCTGCGCGGGCCAAGCCAGGCGTGGCCACCCACTCCACCCGCTCTGTACCCAAGAGTAAAAAAGCGGCCATGAGTGCGGTGGCACCCAGTACCTGCGCGGCAAAAATCGCCCAACCTGCCAGGGGTTTGTAGCTTCCTCTACGGATCAGCCCTATCAGCAGCCACACCGCATTCAACAATGCGCCCAGGCTGATGGTCAGCGTGAGTGCGGCATGCTGCAGCCATGGCACCAGAACGATGTTCAGCAACTGAGTGAACACCAGTACCACCACCGCAATGATCGCAGGCGTGCGCATGTCGTGGCGAGCATAAAACCCTGGGGCCAAAACCTTGACCGCGACGATCCCAAGCAAGCCCACACCGTAAGACATCAGGGCCAGAGTGACCATTTGAACGTCTCGGGCGCCGAAAGCGCCGTAGTGAAAGAGCACCGCCACCAGAGGTTCGGCGAACACCAGCAGTGCAGCAGCGCAAGGCATTGCAAACAGAACGACAAGCCGCAAGCCCCAATCGAGCAAAGCCGAGTAATGCGCGGCATCTTCCTTGGCACGAGCGGCGGCTAACTGAGGCATCAGCACCACGCCCAATGCCACCCCCAGCAGGGCCGTGGGGAATTCCATCAGACGGTCTGCGCTGGTGATCCAACTGACGCTTCCCGGCGTCAGGTGGGAAGCAATCTGCGTATTGATGAGCAGCGATATCTGCGCCACGCTGACGCCGAGCAACGCCGGCAACATCAACCGCGCGATCTTTCGCGTTTGCGGATCGCGCCATGCGTCACGCAGGGCCTGCCCGCTCCAGCGAATACGTGGCAGCAAGCCCAAGTGGCGCAGCGCTGGAATTTGCTGGGCCAGCTGCAATACACCGCCCACGAGAACGCCAGCGCTCAAGGCATAGATAGGCTCAATACCCAGGCGCGAAAAAACCGGCACGAGAAGCACCAAAGCTGCAATCCATGCCAAATTGAGCAGCACGGGCGATGCGGCCGGCACCGCAAACTTTCCCCATGTATTGAGCACTCCGCCCGCCAAGGCCACCAGGGACATGAACGCTATATAGGGAAACATCCAGCGCGTCATATGTACTGCGGCAGCAGAGCCCTCGGCGGGCAATCCACTGGCCATGCCCCATACCAGCAGAGGGGCTGCCAGCACACCCAGCAAACTGAGCAGGATCAGCACCAGCGCCAGCAGCGAAGCCACCCGGTCGATCAGCAGCTTGGCACCTGCTTCGCCATCCGTGGCCCGCGTTGCGGCCAGTACGGGCACGAATGCCTGACTGAAGGCCCCCTCCCCCAGCACGCGGCGAAACAGATTGGGCAATCTGAATGCCACCCAGAAAGCGTCCGTCATGGCGCTGACGCCAAAAACCGATGCCATCAGAACGTCTCGTGCCAACCCTGTTACGCGCGAAGCGAGGGTTAGCAGCGAAACGGTGGAGGCGGATTTGAATAGGCTCATGGAAAGATGCGTCACCCCAGGCTCCTGAAAAACCGCTTTCTGGATCAAAAGCCGACGCTCAGGCGCTTGAGATGCGCAATCTCAATCTGAAAGGCATGGAGTTTAGGGCACGGGCGGGCACGGCCTACTTGCATCCATGTGCACACCCTGCATTGTCCCGAACGCAAGCCAATCGACCGCGGACCCCAATCCTGCTAGAATGCGCGGTTCTGCTCACAACATCCTCAGACACCTAAAGGAATACTCTCATGGCAGCTGGAAAGCCCAAGAAAAAGAACCCCCGCCTGGCATCAGGCCGTAAACGCGTCCGCCAGGACTTGAAACTCAACGCTGCGAACACCTCGCTTCGTTCCAAATACCGCACCGCCGTCAAGAACGTTGAAAAGGCAGTTCTCGCCGGTGACAAAGACAAGGCAACGAGCGCCTTTGCTCTGATGCAGTCCGTTGTGGACAGCGTCGCCGACAAAGGCATCTTCCACAAAAACAAGGCGTCTCGCGACAAGAGCCGCCTGTCCTCCAAGGTCAAGACCTTGGTACAAGCCTCCGCCTGAATTTCAGGCAAACCGCCCGGTTGGGCTGACTGATCAAATTCAGGCAAGCCTACCGCCGTTTGTAACGGGTGCGCTGTCAGCAGAGAAAAAAGAGCCGCTTCGCGGCTCTTTTTTTTGGACTCAAAACCACGAATTGCCCCTCACATGCCATACCGAGGCCTCATGAACCAAGAGGACACGCTTGGTTAACTCATTGCGAGAGGGTGGGCACGCTGGCGAGCCCTGCCGCGCTGGGGAACATGGCCATGATTTCCTTACGAAGCCAGGTATTTTTAGGTTCAGCGTCTTGCCGCTCATGCCATATGAGCCGGAGATCTCGCGGCGGCGCGGGAACCGGCGGTGGCCTGACCACCAGAGATTGGGTGTATGGACCATCATCCACCAGGGACCGAGGCAAAACCGCGATGCAGTCCGATGACTGTATAAGCCCCAGCGCCTGCTGAAATCCGTACATGGTGAAAGCCAGGTTGCGCTTGAGGCCATGCCCCGCCAGGATCTGGTCGTAGACACCCGTGTGCATGCCCCTTGCGCAGACTTCCACGTGGGGGGTCTGCAGGAACTCACTCAAGCTGATCGCGCCCTCTAATAGTGGATGGCCCACGCGCATCAAAACACCAAATTCAATTTTCCAAAGCACATGTGTGTGGAAATTCCGACTCTGCCGAGAGTCATCAAGGTAGGTGCCCAACGCAAGTTCAACGCCTTCCATCTCAAAAAGCTGGGGAAGATCCGCAAGGCTGTAGGGCACGATCTCCAGCCGCAATGCGGGGGCATGCTGCTGAAGATACAAGCCAAGCCTGGGGATCACTCGCTCACTGGTGTAGTCAGTCATTGCGACCCTCAACTTGCCGACAAACTGGGACGGATCGAAAGCTTGCGGTGCAAGGATTTCTCGCAGCCCGCGGTAGTGAGGCTCCAACTGGAGCCACAGTTCAAGCGCTTTGGAAGTCGGCACCACTCCTCCGCGCGTCTTTTCGAACAAGATGTCTCCGAGAACCTCCCTGAGGCGTGCCAGTGCGTTGCTGACCGCAGGCTGAGACAGATAGAGCCGTCTCGAAGCCCGCGTGACATTGAGTTCCTGAATAAGTGCTTCAAACACACGCAAAAGATTCAGGTCAAGCGCACGAAAACGGTCGTTCATGACTGGGTTTCTGCTGCGAAAATTCGATTATAGATTCCAGTGATAACTGAATCTACCGAATCCATTGGACGGCACTGAGGCATAGACCGACAGTACGGCCTACGCGCGGAGTGCTTCCCCGCGAACTTCTGTCGGCTCATAAAGGAAACCCATGTCACATCGCCGCACTCTGCTGGTGCTTGCCCTCAGCAGCTTTTGTACTTCGATCACAGCACTCGCAGAGCAATATCCAAGCCGCACGGTCAGGTTGGTGCTACCCCAGCCCGCTGGGACAGGGCCTGACACATTGACCCGCGTCTTGGCCGAAGAGCTGTCCAAGGATTTGAAGCACGCCTTTGTGGTTGAAAACAAGCCCGGCGCGAATGGAACGATCGCCGCCTCCTATGTCCTTTCGCAACCCGCGGACGGCCACGCACTTTTTGTCGCGGGCGTGTCCAATCTCTCGTGGAACCCGCTGCTCTACAAAAAGTTGAGCTACAACCCGTCAGTGGATTTTGTAGGTGTGGCCATGCTCGCTGAGTCCCCGTTTATCACGGTCGTTTCGCCAAGCCTCGGCGTAAAAACACTCAATGAGTTGATTGCCAAGGCCAAGGCTCAGCCAGGAAGGCTTGACTTCGCCTCCGCAGGTATTGGCAACTCGACCCACCTGGCGACAGAGTTGCTGATGCAGCGCACCGGCATCCAGTTGCAACACGTTCCATTTGGGGGTTCCGCCGGCTCTTCTTTCTACACCAGCCTGATGCAGGGCGCGACTCCGGTCATGACTTCAGTCGCCTCCGACATTGTTCCTTTATCCAAGGAAGGCCGTGTGGTGCCTCTCGCGGTCACGGCAAGCCAGCGTCTGCCAGATCTGCCCTCAGTGCCCACATTCAAGGAGCTTGGAATCGACATGAACGTCCCCGGCTGGTACGCAGTCGTGGCCAAGAGCGGCACTCCACCTGCTCTCATCGAGCGACTGAACGCGGCGATCAATAAAGCGCTGGCCACGCCCAAGGCTCAGGAACGCATGGCAGCACAGTTCCTTGAAAACCGGGCTGCCGCGCCTTCAGAAGTCGAGCGCCTGACCCAACGCGATGCCAAGGCCTGGGCACCCATCATTGAAAAACTGGACATCGCCAAGTGAAAGCTTCTGCCCTCAGGCCACCGGAGCCTCAGCACGCCCCTGGCGAAGAGATGATCCAGACAGCCATGCTGTCTGGGCTGCATGCGGTGGAGCCGGCCCAGCAGCGTGACCAGGGACAAGGCCCCTTTTCGCGCCTGGTGCTGCGTGGCGCCACCATCATCGATGGAAGCGGCGGTCCTCCATGGGGACCTGCCGACATCGTGGTTGAGAAGGGACGCATCGCCTCGATAGTTAGCGTCGGGTCGGCAGGGCAGCCGATCCGAGCCGAGCGCAGACCTGCAGCAGGAGACCACGAGATCGACTGCCACAGCAAATACGTCACCCCGGGGTTCATCGACTGCCATGCGCACATAGGCATCTTCTACCATGCCGCGGCAGGTCCCATGGCTCCTGCAGACTATGTCTACAAACTCTGGCTGGCCCATGGTGTGACCACTGTGCGGGAGATGGGGTGCTTCAACGGCCTGGCGTGGACGATTGATCAGAAAAAAAAGTCGGAAGGCCATGAGATCGTGGCTCCCCGACTTCTTGCGTACCCCTATTTCCCGGCAGTAACGGACTTCGTCAAAGTGATTCACACTCCCGCCGAAGCTCGCACCTGGCTGAGTCAAGTCAAGGAGCGCGGGGCCGACGGGATCAAGTTCTTCGGAGCTCCGCCCAGCATCATGCAGGCGGCGTTGGAAGAGTGCGCAAAGCTGGGGCTCAGATCTGGCTGCCACCACTCTCAACAAGCCGTTGCGAGGATGAACACCCTTCGCACCGCCGGATGGGGGCTCACCAGCCAGGAGCACTACTACGGCATCCCGGAGTCCTTGTTTGAAGGTCAGGCACTGCAAGACTACCCGTCTGACTACAACTACACAGACGAATACCATCGCTTTTCACAAGCTGCCAGTGGGTTCCAATTGGCTGCTCCACCCGGGAGCAGCAAATGGACAGAAGTACTCCATCGCTTTCGAGAGCTGGACTTCACGATTGTTCCCACCCTGGCCATTTACGACGCCAACCGCGACCAGATGCGCGCACGGCGTGCGGAGTGGCACGATGACTACACCTGGGCAGGGCTGCAGTCGTACTTCGAGCCCTCACGTGGAGGGCATGGGTCCTACTGGTACCGCTGGTCCACCACCAATGAGATTCAGTGGAAGTCGCAATACAAGCGATGGATGGAATTTCTTAACGATTACAAGAATCTTGGTGGGCGTGTTTGCGCGGGTAGCGACTCCGGATTCGTCTATCAGGTCTACGGCTTTGGCTTTATCCGGGAACTTGAATTGCTGCAGGAAGCCGGCTTTTCACCGCTGGAAGTCCTGACTGCAGCGACATTGAAGGGGGCTGAACTGGTCGGAATGGAGGATGAGATAGGTACCGTGGAAGTGGGTAAGTGCGCCGACTTGCTGGTACACGACTCCAATCCATTGGCGGACTTCAAACTGCTTTATGGCTGCGGAGCTGTCAGACTGGATGAGTCGACCAACAGCCCTGCCCGCGAGCGAGCCTTGCGCTACACGATCTGCGGGGGTGTGGTCTACGACGTTGATGAACTTCTGGCAGATGTCAGGGCAATGGTCGTCGCCAGCAAGAAGGCGGCGGAGCTTGCAGGCCACACATGATGAAGATCGAACTGTTCATTCTGAGCGGCTTTCTCGGCAGCGGAAAAACCAGTCTGCTCCTGGAGCATCTGAAGCAGGCGGACACACGTGACACCGCCGTCATCGTGAACGAAGTGGGTCAGATCAATATCGACGGTGCCGTCATCGTCGCTGATGCAAGTGTCCCGGCCATCCAGTTAAGCAATGGGTGCATTTGTTGCTCACTGGTTCACGATTTACAAACCACGATCACCAGCTTGCAGGCAGATCGCATCGCACGCGGTGAAAAGCCCCTCAGACGCATTGTTCTGGAGTGCAGCGGCCTTTCCCGGCCTGGCCCCATCATTCGCTCGCTTCAACGTCTGCCCGGTCTGGTGCTGGACGTCCGGGTGATCGCCACATTCGACGCCATCAATGGTCATCGCAGCCTGGCTGAACACGACGAAGTCGCCGCGCAGTTGGCCGCCGCAGACGTTTTGGTGATGACCAAGCTTGACCTTGCTGACGCAATCGACAGACAGGCCGCTGCGGCGACCTTGCGCAGCGTCAACCCCTGGGCGCTCTTGATAGATGAGGAAAGCGTTGCGTTGCGTGCTAAGCGGGCATTCCGTGTGATCTCACATGAGAAGCGCAGTTCATCACCTACGCTGGGTATCTTGCCGCCACTCACACGAGGCGCTGAGACTGCGGCAGTCAGAGAGCATGCAGAAATCTCGACTTTTCTGATCACTTTGGAGACGAGGATGGACTGGGAAAGCATTTCCCTATGGCTTGATGATCTGGCGAGCTTTTGCGGGGACCGATTGCTCCGCCTCAAAGGCATGGTGCACCCCACCGACTGCAATCACGCTGTCCTGATTCAAAGCGTAGGTGCTGTCTTCTCAACTCCACGCCCCCTGCCCTTGCAAGCACTTGAGACGCTCGGCGTCGTGCTGATTACACGCGGGCTCAATGCCTCAGAGCTTGCCGCGGTAGACGAGCGAACTCTGACCAAGATTCAAGACTGGCGAGAAGTTCGCACACCCTTATCACGCTCGTCTGCCTCGATCAGCGCGCGGTGAGGCTCTTCATAGCCACTTTTCACTGATATCACTTACAAACGCATCCGTGCGTTTGAGAACTCCATGCCAACTCTCAACATATTTCGCTCTCTCCACCACGTCTGCATTGTGGTCGCAGATCTTGATTCCGCCATCGCGCACTACCAGTCCCTCGGCATTGGTCCGTGGAAACCATTCCCATCGCTCGAGGCATTCAGAGAAGAACTCACTGCGCCAGACCCTGAAGCCTTCCTGCAACTCAAATATGCCTACGCTGAGCTGCACAACGTGCAGATCCAGCTATGCCAGCCTCCGCAAGGCCATACCCCCCAGAGGAGATTTCTCGAAGAGCGAGGTGAAGGGGTTTTTCATCTGGGCTTCGACGTCCCGAACTGTGACGAAGCGGAGCGCGCTGGAGTGGGTGCCGGATTGGAAGTGCTCATGCATGGACGCAAGCCCGACCGCAGCGGATTCACTTACTTTCAGACGGCAGCCACAGCGGGCGTCACCCTGGAGATTCGCTCATCTTCGTAGACCCAGCTTCAGGTTCCCAGGGACCTAAGGCTTCTCATCTGGCAACAGACAGGCTTCGACCAACTGCAATTCGTTGTCTCTGGCGAAGTTCATGACGAAATCCCAGGCCATGGGATCGTGATCGCGCAAGGCGATATTGACCACGACACACTTCACGCCATTAAGCGCGGTGGGTACGCACCAGGGCGAATAGCTCAAGTGACTGCCTGGGCGTGCGCCCCCGGGACGAAAAGGGCTCATCACGCCCGCTAACCGTTCCGCCCAATCGCTGGGGCGAAACGTGCGACCGGACAGGGTCACACCCTGAATGAAGACTTCACTGCTGGAAGGATTGATGGCCATCGGGGGTTCTGGCGTGAAAAAGAAGTGCAGTCCGCTTGTGGCTGCTGCACCGCACAAAATTTTATCTTATATAAGACTTGAGTACTGTGACAGGGTTCCCGACTGATCGTAACCAGTTCTGAAATGGCTCTCTAAAAGCCAATTCCATAGGCACAAACCATTCGGGAAAATGACGAAAAGCGATGCGGCGCTCCTCCCCACCACCCCCATGTGACTACCGATGTTCGGGTCCAGACACCTGAAAATGACTCACTGTGATGTGATCAATGCAATAAACGTGTCGTTCCAAGCCCCTAGAATGCAACTCTAGCGGGCCTCGTTGGCCCGATTTTCTTTTTCAGGAGCCTGACGTCGTGACAAAGCACATCGAAGCCGCCTCGCCGCACACCATGAACACCTACGCCCGCCTGCCGATCGCCATGGAGCGCGGCCAGGGGTGTCGCGTCTGGGATGTCAACGGCAAGAGCTACCTCGACGGCCTGGGCGGTATTGCTGTCAACACTCTGGGACACAACCATCCCAAGCTTGTTCCCGCTTTGCAGGATCAGATCAGCAAGCTCATCCATTGCAGCAACTACTACCATGTGCCGAACGCGGAAGTGCTGGCCAAAAAGCTGACCGAGATGGCCGGCATGACCAACGCCTTCTTCTGTTGCACCGGGCTGGAAGCCAATGAAGCCGCCCTCAAGCTGGCCCGCAAGTTTGGCCATGACAAGGGCATCAGCAATCCACAGATCGTAGTCTATGAAAAGGCGTTTCACGGGCGCAGCATCGCTACATTGAGCGCCACCGGCAATCCAAAGGTCCAAAAAGGCTTTGAACCTCTGGTGGAAGGGTTCATTCGCGTACCCCTGAACGATATCGACGCACTGAAGAAAGCCACCGAAGGCAATCCGAATGTGGTGGCGGTGTTTTTCGAGACCATCCAGGGCGAAGGCGGCGTGAACCCCATGCGCATCGACTACCTCAAGCAGGTGCGCCAGCTTTGCGACGAGCGTGACTGGCTGATGATGATCGACGAAGTGCAGTGCGGCATGGGCCGTACAGGCAAGTGGTTCGCTCATCAATGGGCCGGCATTGTTCCGGACGTGATGCCGCTGGCCAAGGGACTGGGATCAGGCATGCCCATCGGCGCCGTCGTGGCTGGGCCTAAAGCGGCCAACATCTTCCAACCCGGCAACCATGGTACGACCTTTGGCGGTAACCCATTGGCGATGCGGGCAGGGGTAGAGACCATCCGAATCATGGAAGAAGATGGGCTGATGGAAAATGCCGCCAAGGTGGGCGCCCACCTGAAGGCAGCACTGGAAAAAGCCCTCGCAGGCAACCCTGGCGTCAAGGAAATTCGTGGCCAGGGCCTGATGTTGGGGATCGAGCTCACCAAACCATGTGGCGTTCTCACGGAGCGCGCCGCAGAAGCGGGCCTGCTCCTGAGCGTCACTGCGGATTCCGTGATCCGACTGGTGCCACCACTGATCCTGACAGAGGCAGAGGCCGACGAAATTGTCAGTATTCTCGTGCCGCTGATAAAGACCTTCTTGCAAGAGTAAGCCCACCACGATGACCACTCCAATCAGGCATTACCTTCAGTTCAGCGATTTCAGCGCCGACGAATACGCATACCTGTTTCAGCGTGCGGCGCGAATCAAGAGCAAGTTCAAAACTTACGAAAAGCACCACACACTGGCGGACCGTACGCTGGCCATGATTTTCGAAAAAGCTTCCACGCGCACGCGTGTGAGCTTCGAAGCCGGCATGTACCAGCTGGGTGGTTCAGTGGTCAATCTCACCAGCGGCGACAGCCAGTTGGGGCGCTCCGAGCCCATCGAAGACACGGCGCGCGTCATCAGCCGCATGGTGGACATCGTGATGATCCGCACATTCGAGCAAACGCGTATCGAGCGCTTTGCCGAATACTCCCGGGTGCCCGTGATCAACGGCTTGACCAACGAATACCATCCCTGCCAGATCCTGGCGGATCTGTTCACCTACATAGAGCATCGTGGCTCCATCGCGGGAAAAACAGTGGCTTGGGTGGGTGACGGCAACAATATGGCCAACACATGGCTGCAAGCGGCCGACATCCTGGGCTTTCAGGTTCATGTGAGTACTCCGCGCGGCTATGAGGTCGATGAAAAACTCGTGGCTGGCACGCGCAAGGGCGCTGGCAACTACCGGTTCTTCAGCGACCCACTGGAGGCCTGCCGCGGCGCCGACCTCGTCACCACGGACGTGTGGACGTCCATGGGCTATGAGGCTGAGAATGCCGAGCGCATGAAGGCGTTTGCCGATTGGTGCGTGGATGCCGACATGATGCGTGCTGCCAAGCCTGACGCGCTTTTCATGCACTGCCTGCCTGCGCACCGTGGCGAAGAAGTATCCGCGGAAGTCATTGACGGACCACAGTCGGTGGTGTGGGACGAAGCTGAAAACCGCATGCACGCGCAGAAGGCGCTGCTGGAGTTCTTGATGCTGGGCCGCCAGAGCGAATCACAAGACGGCGCGGCTTGAAGTAAACACCCATTCGATGGAGTCCCAGTGCCTGAAATCGGTTCAGGTGACTCATTCGGATAAGGATGCGTCCAACCAACTCCTGATTTGCTTTTGAATCGTTTCCCACCATGAGCGCATGCCAATCCTGCGGTGCCTGCTGCGCTCACTTTCGTGTGGACTTCTCGGTCCACGAATTGCAGTCAGAGGGAGGAAGCGTTCCCGATTCACTGACTGTGGTGGTTAACGGCAGCATTTGCCGCATGCGTGGCACAGACCATATGCCGGTTCGATGCGCCGCGCTCTCGGGCCGTATTGGCGAGCGGGTGGCATGCGGCATCTATGAATGGCGCTCCTCGCCCTGCCAGGAATTCGAAGAAGGCAGCGACGCGTGCCATCGGGCTCGTGCACGCCATGCTCTGCCTGCGTTGGCGGATTAGGCCAGGCTAATTGCCCAGCCCTTGCGTGACTGGGCCGGTTGAGACTGTGGCGCCAGCCATGGGCGCTCTCTTCAGCGCCCCACGCACCAAGGTTCACGCCATCGACCAGGCCGTTGGAAAAAACCGACACCACGCGGCGCACAAACGGCTACCTTACGTTGAGTCGGTGTGAACGAATCTGCCAGGCTCTCCTGGAGCTGACGCCTTCTGACTGCCCCATGGCTGGGCCGATCCCATTCACAACAGCCTAAACCTGAACCACGCCCTGCAAAACATGAAGAAACTGTGGGATATCTCTCCGCCAGTGCACGCGGCCTCTCCGGTCTTTCCCGGGGACACGCCCTACGCACAAAGCTGGAATGCGGAAATCTCGCCAGGCTGCCCAGTCAATGTCAGCAGCCTGACGCTTTCTCCGCACATAGGAGCGCACGCAGACGCACCGCTTCACTACGACCCGCAAGGCGCTGCCGTAGGCTTGCTCGACCTCTCTGCCTTCCTTGGCCCATGCAGAGTGATTCATGCAATAGGTGTGCGCCCGCTTATTCACTGGACTCACCTGGCCCACGCTGCACATGAGCTGCCGCCACGTGTGCTGGTGCGAGCCTACACACGCATGCCGATGGACCAGTGGGATGACGAACTTCCCGCCTTTGCGCCCGAAACAGTGGAGCGTTTGGCAGATGCCGGGGTAGTGCTGATTGGCATTGACAGCGCCAGCATCGATCCAGCCAGTAGCAAGGATCTGCAAAGCCATCAGGTCATCCGCCGACGCGGCTTACGGGTGCTGGAGAACCTGGTGCTCGATGAGGTCCCCGAAGGCGACTACGAGTTGATCGCCTTGCCTTTGAAACTCATGAGCGCTGACGCATCGCCCGTACGTGCCGTTCTGCGTCAACTTTGAAGCCCTTTCACGCCTCAGACAAATGATCTCCCTACAAGACTGCAAAAGCCGCGACGCCGCCGACACGCTGGCCCCACTCAGACAACTTTTCAATCTGCCCCAGGGCATGATTTATCTCGATGGAAACTCCCTTGGGGCGTTGCCTAGCGCCGTGCCTCACCGGGTGGCCCAGGTTGTGGCCGATCAATGGGGGCGCGATCTCATCGGCAGTTGGAATACCGCGGGTTGGTTCGATCTTCCGCGCCGGGTAGGAGACCGCATTGCACCACTGATTGGCGCAGGCGCAGGCGAAGTGGTCGCCACAGACACGACCTCGGTGAACCTCTACAAAGTGCTCTCAGCGGCGATCAACCTTGTGGAACAAGCCGAAGCAGAGCACGCAGAGGGGCAGGTTCGCGCGACTCGCCGAACCATTGTCAGCGAACGCAGCAACTTTCCCACGGACTTGTACATAGCGGAAGCGCTGTGCCGCGAACGCGGCTGGAATCTGCGCTTGATAGAACCGCATGAAGTCCACACCAACCTGGGCCCCGAAGTCGGCGTGCTCATGCTCACGCACGTGAACTACCGCTCAGGCGCTATGCATGACATGCCCGGCATCACAGCAGCGGCACACGCTGCCGGGGTGCTGGCGATCTGGGACCTGTGTCACAGCGCCGGAGCGGTACCGGTCGAGCTGACCAAGTCCGACGCTGACTTTGCAGTAGGTTGCGGCTACAAGTACCTCAATGGCGGTCCAGGCGCACCCGCCTTTGCCTGGGTCCACCCGCGCCATGTAGCGCGTTGCTGGCAACCCCTGGCTGGTTGGTGGGGCCATGCCAGACCATTCGCCTTCACCCCCGGCTATGAGCCGGCCATGGACATCACACGCTATCAGTGCGGCACCCAGCCCATCATCAGCCTGTCTGCATTGGACTGCGCGCTGGATGTTTTCACGGAGGCAGACAAACTGGGCGGCATGCCCGCGCTGCGTACCAAATCATTGGCACTGACCGACCTTTTCATAGAGCTGGTGGAAACATACTGCCCCGGCCAGTTTGAACTGGTGACCCCTCGCGAGCATGCTCTGCGTGGATCTCAGGTGTGCCTCACCCCGGCGAGTTCGCTCCCTGCCGGGTGCGCCTATGCCATCGTGCAAGCATTGATCGCAAGGGGCATCGTGGGGGACTACCGCGCCGGAGACGCTCAGCAGAGCGACATCTTGCGCTTTGGTTTCACGCCTCTTTATTTGTCCTATGAGAACGTGGCCATGGCCGTGCAAGGCTTGCAGGAAGTATTGAATGACAGGGAGTACGCGCAGCCTCGCTTCAACCGCAAGCACGCCGTCACTTGAAACACAACACAGAGGACAACGCCATGGCCACCCCTGAAACCATTGTTCATACCGAAAAAGCGCAACTCGATTTCAGCCGCAGCATGAGCTATGGCGACTATCTCCATCTGGATCAGATCCTGAATGCCCAACGCCCCTTGTCGCCAGCGCACGACGAGATGCTGTTCATCATTCAGCACCAGACCAGCGAGCTGTGGATGAAACTGCTGCTCACCGAGCTGGGTTCAGCCCTCGGCGATTTGCGCGAAGACCGCCTGCCACCTGCATTCAAGAAACTCACCCGGGCCAGCCGCATCATGGAGCAACTGGTGCATGCGTGGGACGTTCTGGCCACCATGACGCCACCCGAGTACAGTGCCATCCGGCCTTTTCTAGGCCCTTCCAGCGGTTTCCAGAGCTTTCAGTACCGCTGCATCGAATTTGCATTGGGCAACAAGAACGCGGCCATGCTGACTCCGCATGCGCACCACCCTGAGCGGCTGGCCATGGTTCAGTCGTTTTTCGAAGCGCCATCGCTTTACGACGAATCCCTGCGCCTGCTGGCCCGGCAAGGTATCCCGGTGCCGCAAAATTATCTGGAGCGAGACTGGACAAAGCCCTATGAAGCCAGCGCCGAGGTCGAAGCTGCATGGCTGAGCGTCTATCGCGCGCCCGAACAGCATTGGGATCTCTATCAACTCGCAGAAAAACTGACGGACCTCGAAGATGCCTTCAGGCTCTGGCGCTTCCGCCACGTCACCACGGTTGAGCGGGTCATCGGCTTCAAGCGCGGCACAGGGGGAACTGGCGGAGTCAGTTACTTGCGCAAGATGCTCGATGTCGTGCTGTTTCCAGAGCTTTGGACACTGCGCACAGATCTTTAGGAAAACTCTGCCAGTAAGGCTTGCTGTCGCAGAGGTACAGGTCAAAAAGTGCGTTCCCGACCATAATTAGCGAAATTCGGCTTCAGAACGTGCTTGCCAAAGGGTATTTGGCGCGTCATGGTCAACAAATGACCTCCCCGACCGGGCAGAAATGACGCGACTCCTTGGCAGACGTCTTATTTAGGTTGCTTTTCCATGCTGATCGACTTTTTCTACGCACTGCGCTCCGCCAAGCTGCCGGTCTCCGTCAAGGAATTTCTGGTCTTGCTGGAAGCCATGCAGGCCGACGTGGTGGGCCCACGGCAGCCAGATGCCTGCACTATTGATGATTTTTACTTCCTGGCTCGCACAGCCCTGGTCAAGGACGAAAAGCACTTCGATAAGTTTGACCGCGCCTTTGCCGCCTATTTCAAAGGCGTGGAGCAACTGACCGACTTCACCAAAGACATCCCCGCCGACTGGTTGCGCCAGATCCTCGAAAAGGAATTGAGCCCGGAAGAAAAGGCGGCCATCGAGAAGATGGGATGGGAAGAGCTGATGGAAACGCTCAAGAAACGCCTGGAGGAACAAAAAGAGCGCCACGAAGGCGGCAGCAAATGGATTGGCACTGGTGGCACCAGCCCGTTTGGCCATGGCGGCTACAACCCCCGCGGCATCCGTATCGGCGGCAAAGGCGGCAATAAAAGTGCAGTCAAGGTCTGGGACCAGCGCGCCTACAAGGACTACGACGACAGCCAGGAGCTGGGTACGCGCAATATCAAGGTCGCCCTGCGGCGGCTACGCAAGTTCGCGCGCCAAGGCAATGAGCTTGAGCTCGATCTGCCCGACACCATCCGTTCCACTGCAGCCAACGCAGGCTGGCTGGACATCAAAATGGTGCCCGAGCGGCACAACAACGTCAAAGTGCTGCTGCTGATGGATGTAGGCGGCACCATGGATGAACATATCCAGCGTGTGGAAGAGTTGTTTTCAGCTGTCAAAGCTGAATTCAAGCACCTGGAGTTCTATTACTTCCATAACTGCGTTTATGACTTCATGTGGAAGAACAACCGCCGGCGCTTTGCGGAGAAGTTTCCCACTTGGGACATCATCCGAAAGTACAACAAGGATTACAAGCTGATCTTTGTGGGCGACGCCACCATGAGCCCCTACGAAATTCTGCAACCCGGTGGCAGTGTGGAATACAACAACGAGGAAGCCGGAGCTGAGTGGTTGCAACGCCTGACGCACGCCTTCCCCAAGTTTGCCTGGATCAACCCCGAACCACCGGGTGTATGGCAGTACCGCCAAAGCATTGCCGTCATCCAGCAGTTGATGGGCAATCGAATGTTCCCCCTGACGCTCAAGGGATTGGAAGAGTCGATGCGGATGCTGTCGAAATAATGCAAGTCAGGGGTTATCAACCCCTTCGCCGGATGGCCATTTCGCGCCCGATGTCGGCGAGTTGAGCGGCATCGATCAAGGAGCGAGCACGCGGATACGCCAGGGATTCTTCCAGCGGAATATGGCTTGTGTATATCTGTGAAAACTCATCCATCAAAGCGTGGTCAGCCTTGGATATCGAAGGCGGCCGATCTAGGTCGCGCCAGGCCAGAAGCACTACACGCAGCCTGCTCCATAGCGCACTCAAATTCACGTGATCTGCTCGCAGCCTGGAAACGAGCTTGCGCATGTCTGCGTCGTCGCTTTTTGAAAGTGCAGGAAACAGGTGGCGCTCCTCGTCTTCATGGTGGAGCGGCGCAGCGATATCGAAATAGCGCAAGATATCAGCGGCGGCTGAACGAGAAGAGGCATCATGGCCGTGGGCCTGAATATGGTCCGACAGACGCCCTAGAAGTCCTAGAGTTCTCTGCACTCGTTCATGGCACGCCTCGAGCATCTCGAAGGGTTGATCGAAACCCACCCCCGGCGTGTTGAACCCGGGCACCACACCGTTTGTAGCAGGCATGCCATATTTCCTACAAGCGTTGCAACATCGAGATTCGATAATATGCGACTTTCCGGGTCATTTTCTGGATGCGGGGACTTCTTAAATATCGACTTGATGCAGTTTCGTTTTTTGCTTGGTGATCCAGATTTCGCAGCACATAGGTGGACGCGCTTTTGGCGGGTCGGTACGCTGTGTGCATGCGCGTGGCTGGCAAGCGGTCAAACCATGGCGCAGATGGCGCCCGTTCCCCCTCCTGAACAGACACCGTCGGCAGGGCCATCGCCTCTGTCCGAGCCGCCTGCTCAGCCAGAGTCTCCCCCAGTCGTTACACCGCAAGGCGCCGTAGGCGCCACCGGCGATACACCTGCCGTCAAGGCATTCGAGATCGAAGTCCGGGCACCAGACTCCGTGCGTTCCTTGATCGAACGTCATAACGAACTGCAACGTTTTCAAGCCATCACCGACCTCGAAGGCGCTGAGCTTGAGCGACTACTGGTGCTGTCGGAACGCAACTTGCGTGAACTGCTTGGCACGCAAGGATATTTCAATCCACGCATCCAGATCACACGCGAAGAGCCGAGCGGCTCCCGTCCCACCATCGTCATGGAGGTCGAGCCCGGCGAGCCCACAGTCATCGGCAAGGTCGTGATCGACTTCGAAGGCGATATGGCACAGTCAAGCGATTCCGGCACCGTGGAGCAGCGCGATGAGATCCGCTCAAGCTGGAAGCTGCAAACCGGCGACCGCTTCACGCAGGACAGCTGGAGCGGCGCCAAAACGGATGCCTTGCGCTTGCTGGTAGCGCGCCGCTACCCGGCCGGGAAGGTGGGCTACAGCCTGGCCGACGTGGACCCCGCGGTCGATTTGGCACACCTTCGTGTTCAGCTTGACTCCGGTCCTTTGTACAGGCTCGGGCCATTGAAGGTCACGGGCACCGAGCGCTATGACCCCGTTCTGGTCCCGAGGTTGGCCCGCCTGCAGCCTGGCGATATTTATGACCAGCGCAAGCTCAACGATGCGCAATACCGCCTGACTTCAAGTGGCTACTACGATTCAGCCACCGTCTTCATCGATCCCGAAGACAACCCCGAAGCCGTACCCGTACAGATACAGGTGACTGAAGCCAAGCTTCAAAAGGTGGTCCTGGGAGGCGGCTTTTCTACCGATGGCGGTCCGCGCCTGTCCCTTGAGTACCGTCACAACCGGGTGCCGGGCATCGGCTGGCGAGCCATCACCAAGATGCAGATAGAACAGAAGCACTCCTATCTGCAAACCGATTGGCAGAGCATTCCCGGAGAGAATGGTTGGCGCTGGGGAGCGCTCGCCAAAATAGACAGGCTGGATGACAAGAATCTGGTCACTGTGTCTCAGCAACTGCGCTTTGGCCGCTCTCGCAATGACGATCGGTTTGACCGCAATATGTATGTGCAGCTTGACCGGGCGCAAGTGAGCGAGCGTGATGGAGCACAACTGACGGACGCGCGCAGCGGCGACGGCTCTGCACTTTCTGTGAACTACATCTGGACGGGTCGCTACTTTGACAGCCTGCCCTTCCCGTCGCGCGGCTACGGCCTGGGGGCAGAGCTGGGTGGCGGCTATACCCTGGAAGGCGTCAGAAAGCCCTTCCTGCGCGGTGTTGCCCGATGGCTCGGCATCGTACCCCTGGGTGAAGGCGGCGGCGCCAGTCGGCTGGCGCTGCGCGCCGAAAGCGGCGCCGTGGTCACCAACAGCGGCGCCCGTGTACCAAGCGCCCTGCTCTTTCGCACCGGCGGAGACAACACAGTTCGCGGCTATGCCTATCGTGCCATCGGCATTGACTATCCAGACAGTGTGATCGGTCCGGGACGCTACATGGCCATCGGCAGCATTGAGTGGCAACGCCCCATCCTGCAAGATCGTCTGCCCGGCGTTTTGGAGCACACCGTCTTCCTCGATTTCGGCGATGTGGCCGATAAACCCAAGGACCTCCACCCCCGTTTGGGCATAGGCACAGGCGTTCGCCTGAAAACGCCAGTAGGACCCATGCAGCTTGACCTCGCCTACGGGCTTAAAACACGCAAAGTGCGCTTGCACCTGTCGGTTGGGTTCGTCTTCTGATGACTGAGCCCAGCGACCACTCAACCCCTGCGCCGGCGCCAGTTTCGGACACTTTGCCGGTTTCCGCCTCACCATCCCCGCCAGCGCCCTCCCCGCCTGCTCGCAGGCGCCGTTGGCTCAGGCGTTTTGCCTATTTTTTCGCCTCCGTGGTGATCCTCTTGGCCTCTGGCCTGGCCGCGCTCTGGTACTGGGCAGGCAGCGACGGATCACTGGCCCGCGTGCTGGGCTGGGGACAACGCTATCTACCGCCTGAAGCTCTTGGCATAGAGGGCCTGCAAGGCGCACTTCGGCGGGGAGGTGAGGCTCGCCACATACGCTGGAACCAAGGTGGTCTGAACGTGGATGTGTACGACGCACGCTACACCTGGGATCCACTGGCCCTGATCCGTGGTCAATTGCACTTCACCAGCCTCAGTGCGCGACACATCCGGGTCGACGACCAACGCCCACCTGATTCAGAGCCATCTTCCGGCCCACCACAAGCACTCGGCCTGCCACTGAAAGTGCAGATTGACGAGCTCAAGGCTGGCAAGCTGGAAGTGGTCAATCCCCAAGTCTTCAGTGCCGAAGACGTCGCGGGACATTACGGATTTGACGGAGCCCATCACCGGGTTCGCCTTGAAAGCGCGACGATTGCACAAGGCACCTACCAGGCAGAAGTTCGCCTGGGTACGGTGGGATCGCCGGATATAGATGCCAGGTTGTCGGGGAATTTCTTAAGCCCGGCACCAGAGGGTGTGCAAAGCGTTCCCCTTTCAGTGAACGCGCAGGTGCAGGGCCCATTGACCGAAATGCGCGCGCAAGCCCAGGTGCGCGGCCAAGCCACCGATGGCGACGCACCCCTGGCCAGCGCGGACGCCACGGCCCGCATCACGCCCTGGGCTGCGCTACCACTGCCGGAAGCTTCAGCCCGATTTGCCAACCTCGACGTTGCACCTTTTTGGTCCGCAGGACCGCAAACCCGCCTGACCGGAGAGTTGAGCGTTGCCCCCACGCCCGCCAGCCCCCAAACCGACGGCAAGAGCGCAGGATGGGAAGTGATTGCACAGATCACCAATGCATTGCCAGGTCCCTGGGACAAGAAGCGCCTGCCACTGGAGCGCCTCAACACGCAAGCAATCTGGCAGGACAGCGTGGCCACCATCAAGGCGCTCAAGGCAGAACTCGCGGGCGGCACTTTGGAGACTACAGGCTCCTGGTCGGCATCCGCACCCTCCTTGAAGTCGACACCGACATCAACCTCTCCTTCTGCGCCCCCCGCACCATCGCCATCTTCAGGCAATCCAGGTCGCTGGCAGTTGGTCACCTCACTCAACGGTATTGACCCCGCCAGGCTGCATACACAGCTGGCTCCTTTCCCGCTCGATGGGCGTGCCACCGTCTCTGGCGCCGGTAACACCCTGGATTTTGACGCTGCACTGCAAGCGCGCGCCAACCGCCGGCCGCCACCTGCACGCACCGCTAATACCGCTGCAGCGGCTTTGGCCCGAGACATTGAAGCGTTGCGCCTGCAAAGCGCCACCGCGCAAGGCCGTTGGCAGGAAGGCTTGCTTCAGATCGCCAAGCTGCGCGTGCTCACCTCAGACGCAGAACTGACCGGATCCAACATAGAAGCACGCCCGGACGCTCCTTCTGGCAAAGGCCAGATTCAGTTGAGCGCGCCGGGAGCACTCATCAAGCTGGACGCCAACGTCGCCGAACGTGCCGGAGGTGGCACGGTGAACGCCCAGGTCACCGACCTCGCCAAAGTCCTGGCCTGGATTCAAAAACTACCCGGCGTGCCATCGGAACTCGATTCTGCTCAGGCGAATGGCCAACTGGCGCTCCAAGGAAGTTGGCAAGGCGGATGGACTGATCCCACCGTGAAGGCCCAACTCGACATTCCTTCAGCGCAATGGCGCGTCAACAGTGGTGCGGAGGCAGTCTCGAATGGCGGTGCCCTGGCCGCAGGGGGCACCGCCCCAGCCAACGGTCCCATCGCGTTGAAGGACACTCAGGTCAATCTGAGTGGCCGACTGGCCCAGGCGGAACTGGCACTGCGCGGCACGGTGATGCAGGACAAGCGTACGCTCAGGATTCGCGCAGACGCAGGGGGCGGGCGCAGCAGGGCTGGCGTGACGCTGGCAGCGTCTAGCTGGCAAGGAACTTTGCGGCAACTCGAGCTCATTGCACAAGACCCGGCCCTGAGCCAGGGACGAACAGATGCACCGTGGCAGGTCCGTAGTCGCCTGCCCGTCAGCTTCAGTTGGGCGCCCGCATCGGGCGCGCAGGGCGGCGGCGAATTCAAGGCAAGTGCCGGTGAATTGCTGCTCACCGCGCCGCTCAAGAGCGCGGCCCCATCGCAAGCCACAGTCGCTTGGCAACCGCTTGAATGGCGTGCTGGCACACTCAGCACCAGCGGGCGTATCACCGGCTTGCCGCTGGCCTGGGCTGAATTGTTCGCGGGCTCGCAGTTAAGCGACTCTGGTGTCACGGGGGACGTGATTTTCGATGGACAGTGGAATGCCCAATTGGGCGAAACCATGCGCATCGATGCCGAACTGGCCCGCACGAGAGGTGACTTGGTCGTGACCGCGCGTGACGCAGTAACCGGAGTGCAGACGCGCATCGCCGCCGGCCTGAAGGACGCGCGCGTTCAGTTGAGCAGTGCCGGACAGGCCATCACGCTTCGACTCAATTGGGACACCGAACAGCTGGGTACTGTGACTGGCGAAGTTCGCTCCCAATTTGCATCCAGCAGAAACGAAGAAGGCAAGCTCAGTTGGAGTTGGCCCGAAAGCGCCCCTCTGTCTGGCCAATTGCGGGCTGCGCTACCACGCGTGGGCGCCTGGTCCCAGCTGGCGCCTCCCGGCTGGCGAGTAAGAGGCTCGCTGGCAGCCGATATCCGCATTGCAGGCACTCGCGCAGAGCCGCTGCTGTCGGGTACCCTGGGCGCCGATGATCTGGCGCTGCGCTCGGTCGTGGACGGCATCGAATTCAGTGGCGGACGGCTCCGGGCGCGTCTGGATGGGCAACGTCTGATACTGGATGAATTCAGCCTGCGTGGCGGTGGCACGGCGGAAGCAGGCGGCAGCTTGCGCGCCACGGGCGAAGCCCGGCTGCAAGACGGCCAGGTACAGGCCTCCATGAGCGCCACACTGGATCGCTTGCATGCGAGCTTGCGTGCCGACCGTCAAGTCATTGTCTCCGGCCAGTTGCAAGCCAGCGTGGCCGGGCGCGAAAGCACCGTCAATGGCAGGCTGACTGTGGACAAGGCCCTCATCGCGCTCCCAGAAGACTCTGCTCCCACACTGGGTAGCGATGTTGTGATCAGAGGCGTTACCCGCACCAGCGCTGGGTTAGCTCCGTCACCTGTGGCAAACGAAGCAGGCTCCAAACCTGTACCGCAGGGCACGGCCGGGGCGCAGGCTCCAGCCAGCCTCAATGGCGAGGTTCAGATCGATTTGGGGGAGGACTTCCGCGTCCGCGGTATGGGGATCAACACCCGACTGGCCGGCAGACTTTCCCTGGCCATGAAGGGAGCCATTGGCAACCTGCCCAGAGTGACGGGTACGATCAACACGATCGGCGGGACTTTCCGCGCCTACAGCCAACAGTTGAATATCGAGACCGGCGTGATACGCTTCAATGGCCCTGCGACCGATCCCACCTTCGATATCCTCGCGCTGCGGCCCAACTACCAGTCTGATCAGCGTGTGGGCGTGCAGGTCACAGGTTCGGCGCTACTCCCACGCATTCGCCTGTATGCCCAGCCAGACCTTCCCGACAGTGAGAAGCTCGCCTGGTTGATGCTCGGTCGTGCGGCCCCCTCCAGTGGTGCGGAGTCCGCGCTGCTTCAACAGGCAGCCCTCGCCATCATGGGAGGGCGGGAAGGCCGGACCATGGCATCGCGCTTTGGTCTGGACGAGCTCAGCTTCAGCGGTGGAGCCGACACGGACAGCGGCACAGCGGGAGCCACGGTCACTCTGGGCAAACGCCTGTCTGAAAAGCTCTACGCCACCTACGAGCACAGCCTCGCGGGCGCCATGGGCACCCTGTTTGTTTATTTCGAGCTTTCCAAACGATGGTTGCTGCGCGGGCAGGCTGGCGAGCGCAGTGCGGTGGATTTGATCTACACGTTATCGTTTGACTAGCGCAGTACCCTTTAACAACATTGGCCCGCAGGTCACCCGAACATCATGAAATCCCGGCTCATCCAACTCACCCTGGTCGCTGCATCGGCGCTCCTGGCCACCGTCGCCAGCGCGGCTACGTTCACGATTCCCGACACGGGCGTGTCTTTTGACGCCCCTGCAGGCTTCACTCAACTCACGGCTGAAGAAATCGGCAATAAATACCCTTCCAGCCGGGCACCCACTTTTGTGGTGGGCAATCCCCGCCGCACCACGACTATCGCGGCTGACCTTAAGCCCACTGAGCTGCCCAAGGACAAGTTGGCAGAGGTGCAGGCCTCATTCGAAAAGGTGTTCGACCGCATCATTCCCGGTATTGAGTGGAAGGAAAGAAAGCTCATGGACCTGCAGGGCCAGCAGTGGATCTTTCTTGAAATGACTTCACGGGCCGTGGACACAGACATCCACAACATCATGTTGGTGACCCCCCACAAGGGCAAGATGCTGGTCTTCAACTTCAACTCCACCAAAGGCGAGTTTCCAGCGGTGGAAAAGGATCTGAGGAAAAGCCTTCAAACCATCTCCCTGGGAAGCCCGTAGCCATAGTTTTGAACCTGTTCATACCCAAGGCTTTCGTCGGCCTAGGGTCAGAAGAGCTGTTCTCCTACTCCAGTTGGCTGGCCTTGTGGGCATAGTTATGCGGTCATAGGCCCATCGTGGCCAAAGGAGTGCAACGATGACAACAAGTTCTGCAGGCCCCTCCTTGACCCCGGCAGCGCAGTTGGCCGAAAAAGCCAGGACGCCTTTTCCTGGTGCGTCGCCTGCGTACGACGCTGCTCGCAAAGCCCTTTTGGCCGAGGAAATCGAGTTTCGACGGCATATGACGCGCCTGGTCTCACAGCGCCAGGCTTTGCCGCCCGGACCGGTGATTGCCAAGGACTACAGGTTCAAGGACGAACAAGGTTTCGATGTGGGCTTGGCAGATCTGTTTGGCGACAAGGACACCTTGGTCACCTACTTCTGGATGTATGGGCCGCAACGCGAGCGACCCTGTCCCATGTGCACCAACTGGCTGGGCTCTGTAGAGGGTAATGCGGCCGATATCAAGCAACAGGTGGCTCTGAAGGTACTGGGACGCTCACCGGTGGAGCGACAGTACGCCTTTGCACAGGAGCGCGGCTGGCGTGACCTGAACTTTGTGCAGACCGTGGGCGATGACTACGCCAGGGACCTGGGCATTCTCATGGACGATGGAAGCGAATACCCGGCGCTGGTGGTGTTCAAGAAGGACGGCGACCAAGTGCGGCTGTTCTGGGCCAGTGAAATGACCAAAGAAATGGCCGATCCTGGACAGGATCCACGAGACGCGCCTGACATTGCAGCGCTATGGTCAATTTTGGATCTCACGCCCGGCGGACGACCCGCAAAGTGGTACCCGAAGCTGAAATACTAGGGCGAGTCAGCGCGTGAGGCGTTTCATTGACGACACGCCCTAGCGCCGTTCAAATGGATTTTGGCATCGCACGAAAATGGTGCCCCCGGCAGGAATCGGACCTGCGACCTATCCCTTCATCCCACTTCGGTTTTCACCGCCACACCTTGCGTGTGTTCGTGGGCTGGACTATGTCTTGGCCATTGAACCCGGTGGGGTTCATGCAGGCCTGAGCCGTTTAGTCTCTACACCTTCCCCAACAGGGGCTTGGCTCGGCGTTGCCACGGGCTTGGAAGCCCAGAGGGTTCACCGAATTTGACTCAATTCACACAGCAGCTTTCGCTTATCTGGTGCCCAAAAAACGTCTAGGAGGGGATCGCTCTATCCACTGAGCTACGGAGGCAACGGGGCGTAGTGTACCAAGGCAGGCGACGCTGTTTCTTCAAGCTTGCATTCGCCTGCACTTTTCAGACCCCAGTAACTGACGCTTTAACGCAGATGTGCAGCGCCCATGAACAGACTTGAAGGGTCCGCAGTAGTGCTCAGGACAATGCCCGCTGAGCCGGCAGTAGCTGCTGTACTCCCCACACCTGAGTTCCCGCCGTTGCCAGCAGATCCTCCTCCACCCGCTCCGAAGCCCACGCTTGTGTTCGTCCCCCCTCCTGCTGCGCCTCCGTTGACGCTTGCGAAGCCTGATTGTGTGACGCTGGGTGCGATCAGGTTGATGAGCCCTCCTCCGCCACCACCGGAGGCAGATCCTCCCGACGGCCCATTGGCAGCGTCAGCCCCCTTGCCGCCATTGGCCTGGAGTGTTCCAGTGTTGGTGACGGATACCTTGGATGCCAGCACGATGACACCACCACCGCCGCCACCGCCGCCAACGCTGACGTTGGGCACGATGCCTTGGGAATTGGTCCCATTGGCCCTGATAGCCCCGGCAGCCGAGACCGAAATGGCCCCGGTGGCCGCAATCACGAGTGTGCCTCCGCCGGCAGCATTGGCCAGCGCGCCCTGGGCTAGCCTGTAAGGCCCCACACCGCCGCCCGCCGCCCCCGGATTCACCAGTGTCCGCGCAAGCAGGGGATTGAGCCGCGCTCTCCCGCCACTTTGAACAAATGTGGAATTACCGGAGTTGTCGAAAGCGGCTTCTGACGAAGCAATTCCTTTGTCATCTGCAGGACTACCTGACACCACAATGCTGCCCGCAATACTGACGGGACCACTCACACGAATGATCAGCCCACTAGGCACAGTCAGCGTAGCGCCGGCATTCACAGTGAACCCAGTGAATTGAAGGGTACTGTTGGGCGGGTTTGTCTCCCAATTCGTATTGCCAGAAATCGTCATGGCGCCGTTGGAGCCGTTCCCATAGACGTCCGCAGACACGCCGGCAGGGCCAGTAGCGCCGGTGGCACCGGCTGCCCCTGTCGGACCTTGAGCACCTGCACTGCCTGCAGGTCCGGTGGGGCCTGCAGAGCCCGGCGTACCGGGCGTACCGGGCGCTCCCGCCGCGCCTGTAGGTCCCATGGGTCCCACAGCCCCCGTGGGTCCAGCCACACCCGCTGCCCCCCCAGCGCCCGTGGGACCTATGGCCCCCAGGGCACCAGTCGCGCCTGCCGGGCCCGTAGGACCAATAAGTCCTGTGACGCCTGAAGGGCCGGTCGGTCCGACATTGCCCGTAGCTCCGGCAGCGCCTGTGGGCCCTACGGCACCAGTGGGCCCCGCAGCACCTGTAGGTCCCTCTGCGCCCGTTGCACCCGCTGCGCCCGTTGCACCCGTCTCCCCTGTTGCTCCCGTCGCGCCGACAGGGCCAATCGGGCCCGCACCTACCGACAACTTGCCTGCGGAATCGGTGAACACGTAGCCCCCCGTCGTTCCCAAGGCGGGAATAGTCACTGACCCGTCATTGGCAAAGCCGGTGATCACCGATCCGGAGGGCGACTTCACCGCCACGCCGTTGGCCCCAGACAAAGAGACCTGGGCCTCTGCTGCAAATCCGCTGATCAGCAAGGCGCAGGCCATAGCCAAAGGGCGCAGGCAGCCCACGGAGTTGTTTTTCTTGTTCATGGAAATGGTTTTCTTCAGTTGGGCTCGGAGACTAAAAAGATGCCGGCTCGCCAAAGCCGGACGACCCGAACTCAAAAGTAACAAAACACATTACAAGTTAATTCAGGTAATTATTTGCAACAAGAAATATAGTTCTTTTTCATGGGAATTGGTTAACTGGGGAAATCTTTATTTGAGTGCTACGAACACGTTTGATTTCGCCGTGCTCGCCCGGTTAGAAAAGCCGGCGACCTGCAAGACAAAAACCAAAAATCCATCTCGCCGCAGGGCACAGTCAAATAATTAATACTAATTAGCTATTAAAATTACAAAATTGCCGATCGGGCCTGCGCCAGTGACCAAAGCCTGATCAGGCCAATCTGGCGGGCGCACCTGGCTTGTCACTTTTCTCCCGTTCATCCCTCACCTCGGCCGGAAACTGCCACCAGGTTCTTTCCTGCCATGGGGTCCAGACCCTTGCATGCCCGCTTCCTACTTCCATCCTGCTCGCGTCTTCAAACTTTCCCGCATCCCTACCGCAGTGACTTCCTGGGTGTTGTTCACAGCACTGCCAGCAACGGCGGCGTTGAATCAACAAGAAGCTCCAGACGCATTGGCAGAAGTGGTGGTTACGGCAGTGCACGATCAGTCGCCGACAGAGGTGGTGGCAGACCCCAAGCAGCCCCGCCAGCCGATACCGGCCAGCGACGCAGCAGACTACCTGAAGACCATTCCAGGGTTTTCAGCCATTCGCAGCGGTGGCTCCAACAGCGACCCCGTCTTTCGCGGCCAGTTCGGCTCTCGCCTGCCTCTGCTCACCAATGGCACAACCCTGCTCGGTGCCTGCGGCGGCCGCATGGACGCTCCAAGTTCGTACATTTCCCCAGAAACCTTTGATCAACTCATTGTCATCAAGGGCCCTCAAAGCGTCATCTGGGGACCGGGCGCATCAGCCGGCGTCGTGCGCTTTGATCGCATCACGCCCAGTTTCACCGAACCCGAAGCCCGGTTAAGCGCCAACATGCTGAGTGCAACACGCGGCCGAAATGATCAAACCGCAGAGCTGGAAGCCGGGCATTCGCAGATGTACTTGCGGGGCACAGCCAATCGGTCAGAGGCCAGCGATTACCTCGACGGCCATGGTGTGCGAATTCCCTCAGCCTGGAAAAAGTGGAACGCCGATCTCGCCCTAGGTCTCACGCCCGATGCTCACACGCTGGTTGAGTTCACCGCGGGCATGGGCGATGGCCATGCCAGATACGCAGGCCGCAGCATGGACGGCGTGGAGTTTCGCCGACACAGCTTTGGCATGCGTTTTAAAAAGCAACACATCACGCCCTGGTGGTCAAAACTTGAAGCAACGGCCTACTCCAATCACATCAACCACGTGATGGACAACTACAGCTTGCGGCCCTTCCCCGCCGCTGATGGCATGGCGACCGCTTGGGCAACCGAGGTGCGCCGAACAACGTCCGGCGCACGCGTGGCTGCTACCCTCGAGCCCTCTGAGAACTGGCAACTTATCACCGGCATCGATGCCCAGCGCAGCCCGCTGGAGTGGCGCGGCGGACCTGCCACCACGTCTTATCAGGAACGCAGCTGGAATCCCGACGCCAAACTGTCCAACCTGGGATGGTTTGGACAAGCCAGTTGGCAATCCGGGCCACGCACCCGCTGGATCAGCGGAATACGCCTGGACCATGCGCAGGCCTGGCGCTGTTCAGACAGCAGAGAAGACCACCGAAGCCGCCGCGCCCTGCTCAGCGGCTTGCTTCGCTGGGAGCAAAAGCTAACCCACGGCGAAGTGGTCTATGCAGGCCTGGGCCACGTTCAACGATTCCCAGATTATTGGGAGCTGATCTCCCCCCATAACAGTGCGAGCGACAAAGGCAATGCTTTTGCCACACTCAGGCCCGAGAAAACCACACAGTTCGATGTGGGCGCGCGCTGGAAGAGCGAAGCCTGGCAACTCTGGGTCTCCGGCTACCTGGGTGTGGTGCAAGACTACATCTTGTTCGACTATCTGGGCGGCAAGTCAGCCGTTCGAAATGTGGACGCAGCCACCATGGGCTTCGAGCTTGGAGGCCAGTACCGGCTCGCCGCCTCCTGGAACGCGCAGGCCACAGTGGCAGGCACATGGGCTAAAAACCAGACCGACGGCCGCCCGCTGCCACAAATCCCACCCGCGGAGTTGCGCCTGGGGCTCAACTACACGCAAGGCCCATGGAACGCGGGCGGGTTGTGGCGCCTGGTTCCCGCTCAGCGCCGTGTGAGCGCAGGACAGGGCAACGTGGTCGGCAAGGACTTTGGCGCGAGCAGCGGCTTTGGCGTCGTGTCCTTGCATACGGGATACCGCCTCCATAAGCGATTGAAGCTGCTCGCAGGCGTGGACAACCTTTTCAATAAAGCCTATGCAGAACACCTGAACCTGTCAGGTGATGCAGGCTTCGGGTTCTCCAGCGGCAGGCGCCTGAACGAACCTGGGCGCACACTCTGGCTTCGGGCTGCCATCGAACTTTGACCTTTCCAAGGGACATTAAGCTAAGGCATGTGCCTATACCGGTAACATCGCCACCATGCCTGCCTATTCCTTCGAGGCCCTTCAAGCCGACGGCAAGACCCGCAAGGGCGTCATTGAGGCCGATACCGCCAAATCAGCACGCTCGCTTTTGCGCGGGCAGGCGCTGGTGCCACTGAACGTCGACCCGGTGTCCGGCGGTATCGACGGGCCGGGGCTGCTGTCAAAACCCATTCTGGGCGGCGGTGCCTTCAACTCCACCCAGTTGGCCATCTGGACGCGCCAGCTCGCCGGACTGGTCTCCTCTGGCCTGCCTCTTGAACGTTCCCTTACGGCGCTGGCAGAAGAGGCTGAAGATGAAAAACAACGCAATCTGATCGCTGCATTGCGCTCGGAAGTCAACGCGGGCTCGCCCCTGGCCAAAGCCATGATGCAGCACCCGCGCGAATTTTCTCAGGTCTTCGTGGCCGTCATCGCAGCTGGCGAACAAGGTGGTCACCTCGGCACCGTGCTGGAACGGCTTGCAGACGATCTGGAAGAACGCCAAGCCTTGAAGGCCAAACTCATAGGCGCTGCGCTGTATCCGGCCATCGTGACCGTCGTGGCCATCGTGATCGTGATCTTTCTGGTGAGCTACGTCGTACCCCAGGTAGCCACCGTGTTCGCGGGCTCCAAGCATGCCCTGCCTTGGCTCACGGTGGCCATGCTGGCCATCAGCGACTTCGTTCGCGGCTGGGGTTGGTGGATGCTGGCTGCCATCGTGCTGGCCACATTTTTTACCCGGTGGGCCTTGCGCAGGCCTGCACTGCGACAGAAATTCGACGCCGCCTGGCTCAACCTGCCCATCGTCGGGCGCCTGTCACGCGGCTACAACTCCGCCCGCTTTGCCAGTACGCTGGCCATGCTGGCGGGCTCGGGCGTACCTATCTTGCGTGCTCTTCAAGCTGCCGCAGAGACATTGAACAACACGGCCATGCGCGCAGATGCAGAAGATGCGCTGATACTGGTGAGGGAAGGCGCGCCACTGGCGTCGGCCATGGCGCAGAAAAAACGCTTTCCCGGCTTGCTGGCCATGTTTGCACGCCTGGGTGAGCAGACCGGGCAACTGCCCATCATGCTGCAGCGAGCAGCCACTCAACTCTCCACCGAGGTCCAGCGCCGCGCCATGCAGTTGGCCACCGTACTGGAGCCGCTCCTGATCGTGGCCATGGGCATCATGGTGATGCTGATTGTGCTGGCGGTCATGCTTCCCATCATGCAGCTCAACCAGTGGGTTAAATAGGCCTTTCATGCCCGCTTCACTTCAAGACCAACTCGTCGTTGCCATTTCTTCGCGGGCACTCTTTGATTTCGAGGAAGAGAACCGCCTGTTCGAGGCAGGAGATCCGCAAGCGTATATGCGCTTGCAGCTCGAACGACTGGACGCCCCTGCCAAGCCTGGTGTGGCCTTCTCCCTGGTCCGCAAGCTCCTGGCATTCAACGATCCGGATCATCGCAGGGTCGAAGTCGTCATTCTTTCGCGCAACGACCCGGTGAGCGGCATGCGCGTCTTTCGCAGCGCAGGCGCTGCGGGCATGCACCTGGAGCGCGGCGTTTTCACGCAGGGACGTGATCCCTTCGGCTATCTGCGCCCTCTGGGTGCGCACCTTTTTCTATCTGCCAATGAAGCGGATGTCCGCCGAGCGCTCAACCTGGGTTTTCCAGCTGCACGTGTAGTGACTGACTCGGCCCAGGCCATGGGCAACTACGCCCATGAAGTGAGAATCGCGTTTGACGGTGACGCCGTGTTGTTTGCGGACGAAGCAGAGCTGGTTTTTCAGAAGAAGGGATTGGCCGCGTTCCAGGCCCACGAAAAGCGCAAAGCGGCCCTCCCCCTTCCGGATGGCCCCTTCAAACCCCTGCTCGCTGCTCTGCACCGGTTGCAGCAGTCAAGCGGGGGCTCCATGCGACTTCGCACTGCGCTGGTTACCGCGCGCAGCGCACCTGCTCACGAGCGCGCTATCCGTACCTTGATGCACTGGGGGGTGGGCGTGGACGAAGCCATGTTCCTGGGGGGCTTGCCCAAAGGGGAATTCCTGAGGGAATTTGAACCCGATTTCTTTTTCGACGACCAAGCCGGGCACATAGAGCATGCGGCCCGTCACGTTCCCGCGGGCCACGTCACGAGCGGAGTTACAAATCCAGAGCTCACAAGGGAACTCCCTGCGCCCGGCGCCCACAAACCAGCATGAGTTCTAAAAAAATCACAGTGGCTCTTGCAGGGGCCGTGTGGCTGGCCGCTGCTGGTTCCGCCTTGGCACAGCCTAAATCGGCGGCATCAGCACCTGCCACCGGCAACACCACCACTGTCAAAGTAGATAAGGCAGATAAAGGTGACGAGCAAGCTATCAAGTGGTTTCGTATGCTGGACAAAAACGCAGATGGCCGACTGTCGCGTGACGAAACCGCCTGGATCACCCGTTTCAAGCCTTCCTTGGCCGAAGAGTTCAGTGCCGCCGACGCGAATCGCGATGGATTCGTGACGCAAGAAGAAATCCGGGCATTGGCCAACAAACGTCGTGTCGAGCGCGAAGCCAAACGCAAGAAGGAGCAGGCAAGCCAGGGGGCATCGACCACGCGCGTGTCTGCTCCGTAAAGTTTGTAAGACGAGCAGGGGCCTGGCTGTGGCTTTGAGGGTAGTGGGCAGTGATCCAGGCGGTGTTTTGGGTCGTATCCATCACCTCACATATCAATACTCAGCTTTCCTACATCCCGTCAGCCAGCAGGGTGAAAAAATCCAGCGTAGAGTTGTGTTTCTGAATGAACTTTTCTCATTAGCACTCACTCCAACAGAGTGCTAAAATACTTGACTATGACTAAAGGACATTCCAAGATGAGCACTGCGGTTTCCACCCCTGCCGCCACTGCGGTGGCGCTGGCCAATCCATGGTCCGTCGTCCCGTCCTTGGGCAACCTTGACGCCTACATCACGGCTGTCAACCGTATGCCTATGCTGACGCACGAGGAAGAACAACGCTTCGCCAAGGATTTGCGCGACACAGGCGACGTCGAATCAGCCGGTAAGCTGGTCCTCTCACACTTGCGCCTGGTAGTTTCTACTTCGCGCCAATACCTGGGTTATGGCCTGCCTCACGCTGACCTCATCCAGGAAGGCAACGTCGGGCTGATGAAAGCCGTCAAGCGCTTTGACCCTGACCAGGGCGTGCGCTTGGTGAGCTACGCCCTTCACTGGATCAAAGCCGAGATCCATGAATACATTCTGAAAAACTGGCGCTTGGTCAAGGTGGCCACCACCAAGGCCCAGCGCAAGCTATTTTTCAATCTCCGGTCCATGAAACAGGGTTTCAAGGCCGAAGACGCCGAACAGGACGTCACTTACCGTGACAACCTCTCTGATGTCCAGGTTGACGTGGTCGCCCGTCAGCTGAACGTCAAGGCTGAGGAAGTGCGCGAGATGGAGATGCGCCTTTCTGGCGGCGACGTCCTGCTCGATCCCGCACCTGCTGACGATGGAGACCAGGCATTTGGCCCTATCGCCTACTTGTCCGACGTCAATCATGAGCCCACTGCCATGATTGAATCCGCCCAACGCGACGCATTGGCCACCGAAGGCATCGCAACCGCATTGAGAGGCCTGGATGAACGCAGCCGCCGCATCGTCACTGAACGTTGGTTGAACGTTCGGGACGACGGATCCGGCGGTATGACGCTGCACGAACTCGCCGGCGAGTACGGTGTCAGCGCGGAGCGCATCCGCCAGATCGAGGTGGCTGCCATGAAAAAAATGAAGACAGCACTGGCGGAATACGCCTGAGCCGTCCATTCAACAGCTAAAGAGCCCGCTGCTCCAACCAGCGGGCTTTTTTTATTGGCCGGGCCGTCCCAAAGTAAAAAGCGCCCCTCGGGGGCGCCCGGCATAGGGGGCAGCGGACCTCGCGAAGCGGGAAAGCGGGGGGCCATTTTTCATTGCCGGGCCCAAAATACCCGCTCGGGAGTGCAGACCACGCGAAGCGAGGGAGCGTGGGGGTCATTATTCATTTCATCATGACTCCCACATCAAAATCCGCTCGACTACGCCACAGCCAGATACCGCAGGTTTATAAATAACTTAGGCGGATTTCCCATATACCGGCGCTTTCCGAAACCTGACCTGACTTCCGACCGCCCGACTCCTGTCCGCAAAATCTCTCGATATGCGAACCACAGAATGGAAGCGAAGAACGGCCGCAGATAGGTCTGCCGACTCATACCCAAGTTATCTGCGGACCAGCCGCTTTGATCCAAGGACAAGAGCTGCGAGTACGGCGCAGGCCACAAGGAGAAGATCCAGCCTCTGGCCAAAACCCGCCACCATCAACCCCAGCCCGAGTAGTACGTAATAGAGCATGCTCAGAATGGCGCCCGAGGTGCCAAGCCGGTCCGCATAGTTCCGCAGGGCCCCGGTAAGGATATTGGGGATCGCCATGGCATAGGCCAACGCAACGACGGCCATTCCGATAACAAAGGCTGGGCTTGATGCAAGCAGGACCAGAATTCCTGCGCCGATGGCCAACAGCCAAGCACTCAATCTGACCAGTTGGCCGGCGCTCCAACCACGCCGCAGCAGCACCGAGTTTGCGAATGCGCCAAGGAGCGAGGCTCCTGCCAGGAAGATGCCGCTGTCTCCGAACTCAAACCACCGAGCCTGCAACCTTTCAAACACGAAGGGGCCAAGTTGGTAGTACCCGAAGAAGGCTAGATTGAAGACGGAGATCAGAACAGCATTGCGCCAGATATCGCCGTCCCGCAGCATGTCGTGCAAGGTCGGCAGAAAACGTGCAGTCTGAACTTTGGATGGTCGGGTCTCGGGCCAGAAAGCAAAATTCAGCCCTAGAAGCACGACCGCAAGCAAACCCAATGCGGCGAACGCGCCCTGATGACCTGCGCGGGAAGCGATCTCTTGACCCAGGAACATCCCAATGGCGGGACTGACTGCCAAGGCAATCCCGAGCAAGGAGAAAACGCGGGCGAGATCCGAGCCGCGATAGCTATCGCGTAGTGCGGTCTGCGTGACAATCGAGCCCACCGCCGCACCAAACGCCGAACTCAACCGGGCGAGGAGAAGCTGCGCGAAATCCCCGGCAACCATCGCCCAGCCGGCTCCGACCGCATAAAGCGCCAATCCGGCAAGCAGCGCAGGTCGACGGCCAGCAACATCGCTCAGCCGCCCCCAGACCACCACGCCGAATGCGAAAGCAACAAACCAAAGCGACAGCGTCTGAGCAGCCTCTTGTGGCGTAGCGCGATAGGCCCTTGCGATCAGCGGCAGGACCGGGCTGTAGATGGTCTCCACAACCTGGGGAAAGCTCAGAAGCAGTATGGTGAGGGCAAGAGGCGGACGGCGGAGCACGATGGGAGCGAATCTCGATGTTGAAACCGCTACTCTCTCAAATTACCTCTCTGTTCATTACAAACGTTATGACAAAATATGTCGGAAATTGGACAAGAACAAGGTAATCTATGGCTTGGCTGGCCCCATCGGATCCTTTTGATGTCGACCAGATAGCACAGCCTGTCGCAGGAATCGCCTCGCGTCTGGTCCAGCATGACTCTGGCTGGCACAGCCACGGGCGCGGGCAGTTGCTTTTTGCCTTTGCCGGCTCGATCCGCATAACGCTGCCGGGCGCGATCTCGATCCTGCCCCCCATCCGCGTAGCCTGGATTCCGCCGTGCATTCCACACAGGGTCTGTATACGCAGCGAGGTGGAATATCGCTCGATCTACCTCGATCCAGCGCGCGTTGTCATGCCCTTTGCAGAACCGGCCATTGTCACGATGCTCCCTCTGCTGCGAGAGGTTTTTGAGCGTATCAGCTTCCAGCCATTCGACACAGATTGGTCACAAGGGGCGGAGCGCAATTTACTCGCCGTCTGCATGGATGAACTGGCTACTGCGCGTCATGAGCCAATGCTCCTGCCGGTTCCATCCGATCCGCGGCTTGCCCGGCTGGATCTAGAGGAGCTACCACCGGAATTGGAAGTACTCTCACAACGAGTCGGCGCAAGCGCGCGGACCATCACTCGCATCTTTCGGCGCGAGACCCGCATGAGTTATCAGGGATGGAGGCAAAGCTGGCGGCTCTTAAGAGCAGTGGACTTGCTCGCGGCAGGCCTTAGCGTCACTCGCTCAGCGTCTGAACTAGGCTTCGCCAGCGACAGCGCCTTCATCGCATTCTTCCGCCAAATGACCGGCGAAACCCCAAAGCGCTACATCGACAAGGAAAAGTAAGTGTCTGAATGCGCGAGTGTTATCGGCAGTTGGGGCACTGGTAGCTTGCGAATAACCGACAAGAGTAGCGGCGACACATTGATGACATTGCGATCAGGATCGCGAGTGTTCGGGCAGCCGCAGCAACGCTCGCCAGGCGGCCCGTCAGGCGCCTTTCAAAAGCAAGGCGACATCGTTGGCCAATGGTTTGGCTCCGCTGCCGTAGCGGGAGTACAGGCGCAGTCTGCCAGAAGGATCGTAGATGTAGCTGGCAGCGGTGTGGTCGATGGTGTAGCTGCCGGGTGTCTTGCCGTCCACCTTCTTGAAATAGATCTTGAAGTCTTTCGTGGTTTCGGCCAGCTTTTCAGGTGAATCAGCATACAGTGCAACAAAGCTCGGGTCGAACGCTGCTGTGTAGGCTTTAAGCACTTCGGGAGTGTCTCGCTCGGGGTCCACAGTCACAAACACGCCTTGCAGCTTGTCGCCATCGGCACCCAGCATCTTTTTGACTTCAGCCAGCTCAGACAAGGTGGTTGGGCAAACGTCAGGACACTGTGCAAATCCAAAAAAGAGCACCACGACTTTGCCCTTGAAATCTTCCAGGGTTCGGGCTTGCCCATTGACGTCTGTCAATTTAAAGCCTTTGGCGTAATCCGCGCCGGTGATGTCGACAGACTGGAACTGCACCGTCTTGGACTCGGAACAGGCACCTAGCAAGCCCAGGGGAAGCAGCACGCTAGCGGCTGCCAAGCTTTTCAAGGTAGATCGGCGTTGCATAAAGATCCTCATGTTGAGCAGGCGTCAGGGTGTGGGCGCCAGCGAATCTCTCTCCATTTTGTGGAGAGGTCAGATGAAATAATGATCGACCAGGAGCGCTGCAAAGAGCAAGGCGAGATGGATCAGCGAGTAACGGAAAGTCTTGCGAGCCAACTCATCCGAATACTGCCTCCACAGCCTGAACGCGTACCAGATGAACCCAGCGTTGAGCACAATGGCGGCCACCAGATAAAACCAGCTGCTCATGCCATAGATGAAAGGCAGCAGGCACGCGGGCAGCAAGATGATGGTGTAGAGCAGCACCTGCAAGCGGGTGAACTCATTACCATGCGTGACGGGCAGCATGGGCAACCCACTCTTGCGATAGTCCTCTACCCGATAGAGCGCCAGGGCCCAGAAATGAGGTGGTGTCCAAAGAAAGATGATCAAGAACATGATCAGTGCTTCCGGCCCCACCTGGTTGGTGATCGCAGTCCAGCCCAACACCGGCGGCATGGCCCCGGATGCCCCGCCGATCACGATGTTCTGCGGGGTGAGCGGTTTGAGAATGACCGTGTAGATCACCGCGTAGCCGACGAAGGTCGCAAAGGTCAGCCACATGGTGAGCGGGTTCACCCAGATGTACAAGATGGCGGAACCCACGCCGCAAAGCAGCGCCGAGAAGGTGAGCGCCTGTCGATCTGAAAGCTCTCCGCGCGCTGTCGGGCGCCAGGCGGTGCGCTTCATCCTGGCATCAATGGACTTCTCAATCAGGCAATTGAAGGCCGCGGCTGCGCCAGCGACCAGCCAGATCCCCAGGCACGCAATGGCCATACGCGCCAGCGCGGCTCCTCTGGGCACGCCGGGTATGGCCACGACCATGCCTATGAGGGCACAAAAGACGATCAGTTGCACCACGCGAGGCTTGGTAAGCACATAGTACTGACGCCATACCGGCATCGCGCCTGTCAGCGCAGCCTCGGGCACCGGAGCTTGGCTGGATGGAACGGGCGTAGGTGTGGGTGTGCGGGTGCTCATGGCAACCTTCCTTGAACCACGCCGCTGGCCAGGGCAGGCGCGGCGTGACGAGCAGTTTCAATACGGCTTGCGCACAAGGCCCAGGCCAAAACGGTGGCCAGCGCAGCCGCGCCCCCTGTATGCAGCACGGCCGCCACGAGGGGCCAGTCCAGCACCACGTTTGACAGGCCGGTGATCAACTGCAGCAATGTGAGCGCGCCAATCCATCGTGTCTGAGCGGTCAATGCGCCCGCGCGATGCAAGCGCCACACCAGCAGGCCAATGACAATGAACACACCATAAGCGAAAAGGCGATGGGTATAGTGAATTGCCGTCAGTGCGACAAACTCCAGCCCCGTGCCGTCACCCGAAAACCCCAGGGGACGCCACAGCTCGAATGCCTGCGAAAAGTCCATCTGGGGCCACCAACTACCCTGGCACTGAGGGAAAGTGTTGCAGGCCAAAACAGCATAGTTGGTACTTACCCAACCACCCAGTGCAATCTGAACACCTACGAGAATGGTTGCAAGCCAAAGCAGGCCGCGCAGTCCTGCGCTCAGCACTTCGCGTATGCCACCTGCTGACTGGCGGTATCGCTCGGCCTGAACGGCCAGCAGGACCAACAGGCCCACCCCTCCCAGCAGGTGCAAGGTCACAATGGCAGGGAACAATTTCATAGTGACGGTGAGAGCCCCAAAAGCCCCCTGCGCGCACACCCAGAAAAGCGTAAATGCTGGCCACCCGGGGTGAAGCCCATCACGTTGCCGGCGCCAGTGCAACCAGGTAGTCAAAGCCAATACCACGATCAAAACGCCTACGCCCGTGGCAAGGTAGCGATGAACCATCTCTACCCAAGCCTTGCCGTGGGTAACCGGGCCCGTGGGCATGGCCGCCTGCGCCGTGGCGATGTGATCTCGCGCGCCTACGGGGCTCGCATGGCCGTAGCAGCCCGGCCAATCGGGGCAACCCAAGCCTGAATCCGTCAGGCGCGTAAACGCGCCAAACAGAACCAGGTCAAAAGTCAGAAACAAAGTGAGCAACGTCAGCGAACGCAAGCGTTGTTGTGGCGCCGCCTGTCGGCTGCGCAGCCACACCCAGGCCAGTGGCCCCAGCGCAATGACTGCACCCATGCCCATCAGGCGCAAGGCAGGCGCCAAGTTGTACAGAGCGGGAGTATCCATGGTTCTAACGGCCAGCGTTATCCCAGCTGACGGAGGCGCGCAGCAAACGTTCAAGGTCACGCTTGGCCTTGGCAGCCCCCCCCATATCCATATTGGCAGGAAAACGCATCATCCAGTGCCCCATGGGGTCCACCACATACAGATGTTCAGATGCCTGATGGCCTGCGGCAGGGACCAGCCACTTTGCCAGTTCAGCCGGAGGTACTCGCAGTACGGTTGCGACGTCAGCCACCGGGCGCAGCTCTGGCGTAAGGGGTACGTCGTCGGTCACCAGCCAGACCCAGTCGAGGCGGTCTTTTTCCCGGCCCAGGCTTTCGCGCAGTTGGCGTTGCATATAAAGGTGCTGCTGGCAGGCGCTGTCACACGCTCCACCACTGACACTGACCAACAGCCACTGACCCTTGAGCGTGGTCAGATCCACCGGCTGACCCGCGACGTTCGTAGCGGTCACCGTCGGTACCAGACGCTGTGGATCAATCAGTTCGCCGAAATTGCGCCGTCCTTCAGGCCGCACCACGTAATAGCTGAAATAGGATGCGATCACAGGCGTAGCGCAAATCAGCGCGAGCGCGAGCATAGTCCAGCGCCCTCTGCGGGTGCTGCGGGCATTCTGAGCGCCCGCTTCCGAAGGCGTAGGCAAGGAATGAACGGTGAGCCCCAGGGGCTGGTCTTGTGAAGGGCTCGGTTCAGACACGGCGGGAAATGTAGAAGGGTCGGACAACTTGAAACCAGGTAAAAAGCAGGCCTATCAGTGCGCACAGGCCAAACCATTGAAATGCATAGCCGTGGTGCTTCTCAACCCCGGTGGCAGGTTGGGGCCACTCGCGCAGCAAGCCTTCGGATGCCTCGCCGGTCTGTAGCACCGTGAGACTTGCCAAGGGCAAGCCCGTTTCGCCCCGGAAGGCTTCAAGGTCGAGATTTTGCCGGATCGCGCCATGCCCGTCTTCGCCCAATGAGTAAAGCCGTGCTGGAGACGCTGCAATCCGGCCCAGGATGGTCACTTCACCTGAAGGCGTTTGCACCGCAGGCAAGGCCGTACGATCACCAAAATTTCGTGGTGCCCATCCACGCTGAACCAGCACCACAGAATCGGCACCCGACAAACGCAAAGGCGTGAGCACGTCAAAGCCCTGCCGGCCGCCCATCTGCCGGTTGTCAAGATAGACGGTGCGATCAGCCACCCATACCCCGCGCAGTGATACTGGGCGGTGAAGCAACTTGTCGAGCTGCGTCTGATCAATGGGTGCGGCAACGGTCGCCAGGTCTATGGCAGGTTGATGCTGACGACTCTCAATAGACTCCTGCAAGGCCTGCTTTTGCGTCGCACGCGCCAATTGCCAACGCCCGAGCGAAAATGTCACAGCCATGCCAATCACCGTGAACACCAGCACGAGCCAAAATCGCCAGGTACGCGATGTCGCAATCACAGGATAATCAGCCTCATGAAGCAATTGATTGTGGGTTTAGCGTTTATAGGCATCATCGGAAGCTTGGCCTCCGCGCTTTTTTTTATGATGCGCGGAGAAAAGCCGGGTGAGACGGATGACACCAAACGCGCTGGCCGCATGGTACGCGCTTTGGCGCTCAGGGTCGGACTCTCTGTCCTGCTCTTTATCTGTGTTCTGATCGCCTGGAAACTGGGTTACCTGCAGCCTACTGGCATTCCTCAAGGCTCTTGAACCCCTAATTTAAACGCAATGAACGGCCACCAGCGACCGTTCTGGTCGGACAAATTGACCTAGGGACCCTCTGCATAACCTCTCACAGCCCCAGACCTTGGCGGTCATGAGAAGGTTCAAGAATCATCTCGAATGAATAAAAAAAGCGCCTGTCGGCGCTTTTTTTGGGCTGACGTCATCACATCCAATAAACAAGGATGTAGAGCCCCAGCCAAACCACGTCCACGAAGTGCCAATACCAGGCTGCGCCTTCGAAACCAAAATGGCGCTGCGGCGTGAAATGGCCTTTCATCAGACGCAAGGTGATAAAAAGCAGCATTAGCATACCCACGAACACGTGCAGGCCGTGGAAGCCGGTCAGCATGAAGAACGTAGAGCCAAACGCACCTGAGCTCAGTTTGAGGTTCAGATCGGTGTAGGCATGGTAGTACTCGTAGCCCTGAACAAACAGGAAGATCACGCCCAGCAAAACCGTCATCCACATGAAGGCGATGGTGCGAGCACGGTTACCGACTTGCAGAGCATGGTGGGCAATGGTCAGTGTCACGCCCGAGGTCAGCAGCAAGGCTGTGTTGATCGTGGGCAACCAGAAGGGGCCCATGGTCTGGAAGGGCTCGATAATGCCGGCAGGAGAGCCTGTGGCACCTGGAGACGCACTGGGCCAGACAGCTTTGAAGTCTGGCCAGAGCAATGCGTTGTCAAGGCTTCCCAGCGCGGGCAGCGAGTGCGAGCGAGCCCACCACAGTGCGGTAAAGAACGCACCGAAGAACATGACTTCCGAGAAGATGAACCAGCTCATGCTCCAGCGGTAGGACAGGTCAATCTTGCGCCCGTACAGACCACTTTCGCTCTCGTGGATGGACTCTCCAAACCATTGATAAAGAATGAAAAGCCACCAAAGAAGGCCGAACAGAAGCACGTATTTGGCCCAATCAGCACCGTTGATCCATTCAGCGGCACCAAAAATGACCATAAACAGCCCGATGGCCGCCATCACCGGGTGACGCGATGGTCCCGGAACGAAGTAGTACGGCGTTTTGCCGTGGGCGGTAGTACTCATTTTTTCGTGGCTCCTGTACTCTCTAATTCATTAACTGCTTGAGCAGTCATTCCTGCTCTGTTTTTCCATACTCAGGTGCCGGATACCGCCAATTTAACGGCCAGCAGCAGCACCCCAATAAATATCAAAACCCCAAGAAACGCCGCGATGATCAGGTGAAAAGGGTTAGCTTGCCCCAGATCTTCATGGTATTTGCTATTTTTTCGAACCCCCAGAAACCCCCACGCGACAATTCGCATCGATCGCAAGAAAGTCGGCTTCGGAGCATTTTTTGCCTGAGGCGCCTCACTACGATCGGAAGGATCCTCACTCACGCGCCAACCTCTCCTTTGACGATAGTGACTGCACTGGCAGAACTAGGCGTTGGCGGAGGCTTGGCTCCCACCTCAAAGAAGGTATAGGAAAGGGTGATGGTCGTCACGTCCTTGGAAATCCGTGGATCAATGATGAACGCTACTGGCCACTCCTTCTTTTGCCCAGGCTCCAACTCGTACTGGTTGAAGCAAAAGCACTCCAGCTTGTTGAAGTAAGCCCCTGCCTGTCGAGGCGCATAGCTTGGAATCGCTTGCGCAGACATGGTGCGGTCCTGGACGTTCTGAAACTCGTACATCACGGTGGACAGCTCACCCGGGTGCACCTTCATGGAACGTTGAGCAGGTTTGAAATGCCAGGGACCACGGGAGTTGGCATCGAATTCGACAACGATGGTGCGGCTTTCATCGACCTGTGTATTCGAAGGTCGGCCTATGCCGCCGTTACCCGGAACTTGCCGCTCGACGAGGGTCAGGATGTTGACACCAGTGGCTTCGCAGATAGCCCTGTAGATAGGGATCATGGCATAGCCAAAGCCGAACATGCCGGCAGCCACAATGGCCAGCTTGCCCACCATCTTCGCGTTATCGTTTCGAATTCCCATGGAATTGACTGCAATCCTTAGTGGCCGAGCACGACCATGCGCACCACGAACCCCAGACAAAATATAAGCGCAACTGACCCCAGGATCAGTCCGAGGCGACGATTACTCTTTTTTTGCTCAGGAGTCATGGCTGTTTGCTCCCAACCCATCAGCCGATAACGCGTGTTGCGGTGGCGTCCAGTTTGGGCGGATTTTCATAGGTGTGGAACGGAGCAGGAGATGGGACTTCCCATTCCAGGCCCTCAGCACCTTCCCAAGGACGTTGCGCTGCCTTCTCACCTTTGCCGCGCATGGTAGGCACCACGATGAACAGGAAGAAGTACAGCTGTGCGAAGCCAAAGAAGAATGCGCCAATCGAAGCCACCATGTTGAAGTCAGCGAACTGCATGGGGTAATCAGCGTAGCGGCGTGGCATACCTGCCAAGCCCAGGAAGTGCATCGGGAAGAAAGTCACGTTGAAGGAGATCAGCGACCACCAGAAGTGGATTTTTCCGCGTGTCTCGTTGTACATCACGCCGGTCCATTTTGGAGCCCAGAAGTAGTAGCCCGAGAACAGAGCGAACAGCGAGCCTGCCACCAGCACGTAGTGGAAGTGGGCCACGATGTAATAGGTGTCCTGGATCTGTGTATCGATAGGTGCGACCGCAGGAATCAGGCCGGTGAAACCACCCAGCGTGAACACGAACACGAAGCCGACGGCAAACAGCATGGGCGTTTCGAACGTCATCGAACCGCGCCACATGGTGGCAATCCAGTTGAAGATCTTCACGGCTGTTGGCACCGCGATCAGCATGGTGGCATACATGAAGAACAGTTGTCCGGTCACCGGCATGCCGGTGGTGAACATGTGGTGAGCCCAGACGATGAAGGACAAAATCGCGATGGCAGAAGTCGCATACACCATGGAGGCGTAGCCGAACAATCTTTTGCGTGCGAACGTCGGAATCACCTGGCTGACGATGCCGAAAGCCGGCAAGATCATGATGTACACCTCGGGGTGGCCGAAGAACCAGAAAATGTGCTGATACATCACTGGGTCGCCGCCGCCGGCAGGATTGAAGAAGCTGGTGCCGAAGTGGCGGTCAGTCAGCGTCATGGTGATGGCTCCAGCCAACACAGGCATCACAGCAATCAGCAGATAGGCTGTGATCAGCCATGTCCAGCAGAACATGGGCATCTTCATCAGCGTCATGCCAGGCGCGCGCATGTTCAAAATGGTGACGATGATGTTGATGGCACCCATGATCGAGCTTGCACCCATGATGTGCATCGCGAAGATGCCCGCATCCATGGAAGGACCCATCTGGAGCGTGAGCGGTGCGTAGAGCGTCCATCCGGCAGCAGGTGCACCGCCAGGCATGAAGAAGGAGCCCACCAGCATGAGGCCGGCCGGAATCAACAGCCAGAAGCTGAAGTTGTTCATGCGGGCGAAAGCCATGTCGCTCGCGCCGATCTGCAGCGGGATCATCCAGTTGGCGAAGCCCACGAACGCCGGCATGATCGCACCGAACACCATGATCAGGCCGTGCATGGTGGTGAGCTGGTTGAACAGCTCCGGGTTCACCAGTTGAAGGCCAGGCTGGAACAGTTCAGCGCGTATCAGCAGAGCCAGCAGACCGCCCACCATCAGCATGGCGAACGAGAACAGCATGTACAGCGTACCGATGTCCTTGTGGTTGGTGGCATACACCCAACGACGCCATCCGGTAGGCGTTTCGTGGTGATGATCATCATGCCCGTGGTGGTCGTGATGATCGGTGTGGGAATTTGGAAGTACGGCGCTCATATGACTGCTCCGGGAGACTGTTCTCTTTTATCTTGATACTGACCAGGACTGCAATCAGCCAGCTTAGCCGGGGAATTTACCTTCTCGGGCTGCCTTGAATTCAGAAGGCTGCACGAGCTGGCCAGTTTTATTGGACCAGTGGTTCTTGGTGAAAGTAGCGACTGCTGCCAACTCAGTATCCGAGAGTTGTTTCCATGCCGGCATGGCACCGTTGTTACGGCCTTCCAGCAGGACATGCATTTGATCGGCCAGTTTACCCAGGACAACCGGGCTGCCGTCCAGTGCTTTGATGGCACCGCCGCCCTTGCCGCTGTCCAGATGGCAAGCTGCGCAATTGGCTGCGTAGACTTTCTCGCCACGAGCCACCAGGTCAGGCAAGGTCCAGACTTTGTTGGGATCGTCCGCCAGGGCCTGAAGGCGTTTTTTCTCGCCATCGACCCACACGGTGTAATCCGCAGCCGACAACACTTTCACATGGATGGGCATGTAGGCATGCTCTTTGCCGCAAAGCTCAGCGCATTGACCGTAGAAATCACCGGTTTGCTCGGCTTTGAACCAGGTGTCCCGTACAAAGCCGGGAATGGCATCTTGCTTGACGCCGAAGGCGGGCACCATCCAGGCGTGGATCACGTCATTGGCTGTCGTGATGATGCGAATCTTCTTGCCAACGGGAACCACCATCGGGTGATCGACCTTCAGCAGGTAGTCGTCGCCAGCCGGAGTACCAGCGTCGGACAAGGCGCGCTGCTTGGGATCCAGCGTAGAGAGGAAAGAAATGCCCTCGCCTTCGCCGTTGATGTATTCATAACCCCATTTCCACTGATAACCCGTGGCCTTGATGGTCAGGTCTGCATTGGAAGTGTCTTTCTGCGCCACCACCAGCTTGGTGGCTGGCAGCGCCATGCCGATGACGATGAGGAATGGCACGATGGTCCAGATCACTTCAACGGTGACGGACTCATGGAACTTGGCCGGTTTCGCGCCCTGCGACTTGCGGTGTTTCCAGATGGAATAGAACATTACCGAGAACACGGCAATGAAGATGACCAGACAAAGAATCAGCATCATCCAGTGCAGACTGTACTGCTCGGCTGCGATGCGTGTCACGCCTGGTGTCAGGTTGAGCTGATTGACACCCGGGCCACCCGGCAAATCTTTGACCTGTGCCTGAACGGCCGTGGCGACCGAAGCCGCCGCCCAGATGGCCGCATGGCGCGGAACACCGGCCAACCTGTTTGAAATGCTCTTCATCGTGTTCACGTTTTCTTGAGTCTCAACCACAAAATTCACCACCGGCCAGAGCAGGCCGGCCCGATGGATTCGCCTGGGAGCCTTGCGCACCTGGGCCGTATTTCGCGCGCCAACGCCGCTCAGCCATATGCCGCGCATAGGCTAAAGGCACGGAGTTCTCCCCGCGCGTAATGCCGGCGAGTTTAACCGACTCGTAACCCCTAGCTTGAGCAGCTATGAACTTATTTCACTACGCCACTCGGACTTTCACCTGCTCAATGGCCTCTTTGGGGCTTTTTGCGCTCGCGCAGAGCCGATTTCATATCGTCCAGCGTGAATTCGGTTTGTGCCGTAACCGGCAGACGTGGCGCGGGTTTGAGCGCATGGCCGTAGATCACTTCAAAACTAAGGGCCAGCCCCCCTGCCCCCTCCTCTGCCGAGGCAGCCATGCGCAAATGCTCACCAAGCCCTGCCTTCAGATGCGTGAGCCACCCACGGCCTCGCAATGCGGGAAACCGGGCGACATGCAGGTTGCGTCCCAGCCCTCGCAGTTCGTGCAACAGTCGCTCCGGAGTGTGGAAAGTCAAGGTGATGCGCTCCATGTCCATCACCGGCTCTGCAAAACCTGCTCCGACAAGAAGGTCTCCCCAGTCGTGCATATCCGTGAAATCCTGCGTAGGCGGTGGCCAACCCAGGCGGGCGTAGAGTTCACGCAATTCGCGCAAGGTATCCGGGCCCAGGCAGGAAAACATGACAAATCCGTTGACCGCCAGCGCCCGATGCCAGTCAGCAAGCAGCCTCGCCGGATCGGCAGCATGGTGGGCAAGCATGTTCGCCCAGACCATCTGCATGACGCCTTCAGGGGGTGCAACCCCGGTTTTGGGGCCTTGTCGGGAACGCCCCAGCCGCTGCCACCACTTGGGCGTGACCGCCTCTTGTGGTTCTGGAACGGCCCGTGCACGAACCTCGAAGCTCTCAGCATCCGGGTACTGTCCTGCCACCAGGGCGTGCCCTTTCAAGCCACCGCGCTCAGGCTCCCAGTCGGCCCAGCGGTCCACCGGAAGGCGTATGTAGCGCAAACGCTCGGCCATGCGTTCAGCCACTTCTTCGTGGAGCCAGGGTGCATCGGTGGCACGCGAGGCCAGTGATGCCCAGCGCGCGGCAGCGCTGGGGTCGATGCTAGGAGGTAGAGAATCAGACATAAAGGGAGCAGAACTACCGCGAAATCATGAATTGCGGTGAATCGGCGCGGTAGGCGCAGTATATTGACCGCCCCATGACCTTACCGCCCCGTCCGAGTAATTCCCCGCTGAATGAGCGCTCGCATAGCCAAGCGCAGAACTACCGCCAGTTGCGCCCGAAAATGCTTCTACAGCGCTGGTTGCCTAGCCGATGCCAGATATGCCATACCTGGCCGGCATCGACGCTTTGCGAAGATTGCATCACCCAGTTTACGCAGCGGCAGCCACGCTGCGAGCGTTGCGCGCTACCTCTCAGTGGCGGAGCCAAGGTGTGTGGTGCCTGCCTGCGCCACCCACCCCCCATGGACGCCTGTCTCTGCGCAGTCACTTATCAGTGGCCATGGACGGACTGCATTGCAGGATTCAAGTTCAAGAACGACACGGGACTCGCGGCCACTCTGGCGGAGATATTGATGCGTACTCCGGGAGTGGCCCCGGTGCTGGCCGCTGCCGATGCGGTGGTGCCACTTCCTCTCTCAGCGCCCCGTTTGGCCGAACGAGGCTATAACCAGACGCTGTTGTTGGCGCGCCGGCTGGCCCCTGGCCGGGTGCGTGCCGATGTGCTGCAACGCACGCGCCACACGCTGCCTCAACATGAGAAGACACGCGAGCAGCGTCTGAAGAGTTTGGTCGGCGCGTTCAGCGTCCACCCTGCGCGCGCGGGAGATCTTCGCGGCCAACGCGTCGTGCTGCTTGATGATGTGATGACCACCGGGGCCACTCTTCGCGCTGCCGCAGGTGAGTTACGCAAAGCCAACCCCCGCCACATCACGGCCCTGGTCATAGCGCGTACTGGGCACTGACGCAAAATCCATACTCCCAAACTGGCGATCCCCCATGTTCCACATCGTCCTCGTAGAACCAGAAATACCGCCCAACACCGGCAACGTGATTCGCCTGGCGGCCAATACCGGCTGCGCACTCCATTTGATTGAGCCTTTGGGTTTTTCAATGGATGACAAGCACATGCGTCGCGCGGGCCTGGACTACCACGAGTATGCAGAGCTGCAAAGGCATGCGAACTGGTCTGCCTTCATGGAGACCGTTCGCCCAGATCCACTGCGTATGTTTGCACTCACCACTCGCGGCGAGCGCGCTGTGCACGACGTCAGCTTTCAGTCCGGCGACACCCTGGTGTTCGGATCGGAGACACGCGGGCTCAGTCCTGAGCTGCGTGAATCATTTGCTCCAGAGCAACGCTTGCGCCTTCCCATGCGCTCAGGCCAAAGAAGTTTGAACCTGTCCAACGCCGTGGCCGTCACCGTGTTCGAGGCCTGGCGACAGATAGGATTTGCTTGACGCCAGCAGACTTGGGAAGGCTAGCGGTAATAGCGTGACAAAGGCTCTGCCACGCAGACAGGCTTATCCAGGCCCTCGCACTCGATAGTGCACTGCCAGGCCATCTGTACGCCACCCTCGATGGGGGTAGAGCTAAGCAGTTTGACCTGTGCGCGAAGCCGGCTGCCCGAAGGAACAGGCGCCATGAACCGCACTTTGTTGAGCCCGTAGTTGATGCCCATCCGCACATCTTTGATGGCAATGGATCGATCAAAGAAACCGGCCAGCAGGGACAGAGTCATATACCCGTGTGCAATGGTCGTACCGAAGGGGCCTGCCTTGGCCCGCTCCGGATCGACATGTATCCACTGATGATCACCGGTGGCGTCCGCGAACTGATTGATGTTCTGCTGAGTGACGGTGAACCAGTCAGTGGTCGTGATGTCTTGCCCTACCAGGGCGATAAGTTCATCGAGGGTGTCAAATGTTTTCATAGTGGAGCTTCCCGGGAGTTTTGAACACGGTCACTTGAACCTTGAAAGGCCTTGCGGTAGAGGGAAATGTCCTGCGCTAGCGATTTTGGCAGCACGCCAGGACGTGTTACGACGCCCTAGCTCAGCCACTTGCAAATGCCGGTCCATTGCTCCAGATCACGCGCTACTCTGCCGGGCGCCACATCAAACAGCGTCAGTCCTCGCGCGGCAAGATGTACATAGTTCTGGGTTGGCCGCAGCATTCCAACGACGGGTAGGCCGAGACCGGCCACAAACTGCTGCAGTTGCTCTGAGGCAATGGTCCGCTCATCCACGCGCATGCCCGCAATTCCCAGGCGTGGCTTCTGCTCCTTGGCTTGCTCCTTGCCCTGGTCCATGACCTGGTCCAGGAAAGCGCGCGTGGCATAGATGTCAAAAATGCTGGCTTGCAGAGGCACCAACACCCTGTCTGCAATGCGCAGCACGTCCTTCAACCGCTTGCCATGCAGGCCGGCAGGCGTGTCGAGGACCACGTGGGTCGTACCCTTGGGTGGGCGCACCACGTCGTCGCGCGCCACCTCCCAGGCGGCAATAGGAGCCGCGGCAGGCGGACGCAAGTCAAGCCAGAGGCGAGACGATTGCTGCTTGTCGATGTCACCCAGCATGACCGAGTGGCCCTGCGTCGCAAAATAGCCTGCGACGTTGGTGGCAAGTGTGGATTTACCCACGCCGCCCTTTGGATTGGCGATAACTATCACCGGCATTGGACCGCCTTTTTCAAATGTTTGAGCGGGATTTTGCACACCCGCCTTGCTTTCCAGTATGTTAGCGGCATGCACAACCCTTCCAGCTGGATGTTCTTCAGCCTTGTTTTCCTGGGCGCTGCCGTCCTTGCTGTCCCGCTTTTTTCCCGTTTGGGAATGGGCTCCATCATGGGATATCTGGCTGCCGGGATTGTGATCGGGCCACATGCCCTGGCCCTGGTGAGTGATGTCCAGGACACGCTGCATTTCGCAGAGTTCGGTGTGGTGATGATGCTTTTCCTGGTCGGGCTGGAACTGGACCCGCGCCGGCTTTGGGCCTTGCGACGTCCCATTTTTGGTTGGGGATCGATTCAAGTGATCGGCTGTGCCGCCGTGATGACCGGCGCCGCTGTGGGGATATTTGGCATTTCCTGGCAAATCGGACTGGCCGCAGCGCTGGGCCTGGCGCTTTCTTCGACCGCCAGCGCGCTGCAGGTTATTCAGGAGCGCAACCTCATGCGCACCACCAGCGGAGAAGCCGGATTTTCAATCCTCTTGTTTCAGGACGTGGCAGCGATTCCCATCCTGGCTCTGTTACCGCTTCTGGGAAATAGCCCGACCCAAAGCGGAGATGGGTGGACACACGCCCTGCGTGCGATAGGCGCGGTGGTCGCCATCCTGGCGAGTGGGCGTCTGCTGCTCAATCCATTTTTGCACTGGATTGCCCGCAGCGGCAGGCAGGAAATTTTCACTGCAGCCTCCTTGTTGTTTGTGGTGGGCGTCTCAGCCTTCATGGAGGCTGTGGGCCTGTCGATGGCCCTGGGCGCTTTTCTTGCCGGCGTGGTGCTGGCTGACAGCGAGTACCGCCATGAACTGGAAACCGACATAGAACCCTTCAAGGGCCTGCTGCTCGGTTTGTTTTTCATGGCCGTAGGCATGAGCCTGGATCTCAATGTGCTTCTGGATTCCCCCCTCAAGGTACTTGGCATCCTCGCCGGCTTCATGCTCACGAAACTTGTAGTCGTCGCCGTTCTGGCACGGGTCATGCGCCTGCCACGGGAGGAACGCCCCGTCTTCACTCTGCTTCTGGCACAAGGGGGAGAGTTCGCGTTCGTGGTGTTTCAGACTGCCGTAGGGGCCCGTGTGTTCTCGGAGGCCACAGCCTCGTTGCTGACTGGCGCCGTGGTCCTTTCCATGCTGTTGACGCCTATCTTGCTTCTGCTGGCCGACCGCTGGGTGGTGCCACGCCTTGCACGATCCGGGATGCCGTTGGACGAGACAGAAGCCCCGGAGGCCGCGCCAGTCATCATTGCCGGGTTCGGACGATACGGACAAATCGTGGGCAGGACGCTCCTGGCCAATGGAATGAAGGTGACCGTGCTTGATCATGACGCCGAGCTGATCCAGCAAACCCGCCGATTTGACTACCGGGTGTTCTATGGTGACGCCACGCGCCTGGACCTGCTGCGGACCGCTGGTGCCGCGCAAGCCAAGGTACTCGTAGTCGCCGTCGATGATCCTGAGCAAGCCTTGAAGATCATCGAACTGGCACGCGAGCAATTTCCACAATTGCAAATCGTCGCGCGCGCTCGTGACGTCACACAGTGGCACGAAATCAAGGAGCGAGGCGTGACTTACGTTCAACGTGAGGTGTTCGAGAGCAGCCTGCTGTCTGCCAAGGACGTGATGCACGCGCTGGGAATGGACGATGACGAAGCCGCAGATCGTGTGCACAGCTTTAGAGAGCACAACCTTGACCTGCTTGAACTCGCCCATCCGATCTACCGGGATGAAGAAGCTGTGCTGGCTCTCGCCCGGCGTGGCAGGCGGGAGTTGCAGGATCAAATGGCTGCTGACCGGGCAGCCCGGGTCGAAAACGCAGCCAGGGAAAAGTTGGAACCTAGCTCTGGTTCATAGCATCTGGCGGATTAAGACACGGTGTGATCAAAAATCTGGGGGTATCACAAAAACATGTCCCACACCAGCTTCACGCCAGTCAGAAACATGCCGACGTAGATCAACCGGTAAAAAAGCCTTGGATCGATACGCCGGGCGATGCGAATTCCGATCCAGACCCCCAGCGGCGCCAGCGGCAGAAGGGCCAATGAAGTAAGCATGTTGCGCAAATCCAGCAAACCAAGCCAGGCATACGGAACCCACTTCGACAGATTGACCACAAAAAACAGATAAGCCATAGTCCCTGTGAAAACCACCGGCTTAAGCCCCAGTGGGATGACGTAGGCGTTGAGTGGAGGCCCACCCGCGTGGGCGACAAAACTCGTGAAACCAGAGATGGTGGTCAGCATCACCCCGACCCACCGTGCAGGTGGCTCGCCCCCGGCTTTTGGTTTGAACAACAGGCGTTGCGCCAGAAAAAGAAGCGTGAACACCCCGACCAGGCCAGCGACCCACCTGGCGTCGAGAAGTTTGAACGAGAGCGTGCCGATCACGGTACCGACTAAAGCCCATGGCAGGAGAAACTTCAGAAGCGCTTTGTCAAAGTCCCGACGAAATGCAGCAAGCCCCAGGAGGTCCATGAGCAAGAGAACCGGCATCAAAATCGCAGCCGCCTGAGGCACGCTGACCACCAGAGCCATCAGTGGCACGGCCAACGACCCAAAGCCCGCACCGAAACCACTCTTGCCTATACCCAGCAACAACACTGCGGGGACCGCTGCAGCATAGAACTGCCAGTCCGTGATCAATGGGAGGCTCAAGGAAAAACTCTCCCAGGGCGTGGATTAAGGGTTTTGTGCACAGCGCGCAACTGTACGCATATTTGGTTTTGTACACAGTGACCAAACCTGTAGGCACAATACCGGCTCATGAACCTGCCCGATCCAACGCAGCTCGCCTGGAGCTCTCACCTGAATACTGCGTTGGAGCTGGCGGCGACGCTGGCATTTGCGCTTTCGGGTGTGATAGAAGCCGGGCGCAAGCGGCTGGATGCGGTAGGCGTCTGCGTTGTGGCCTTCGCTGCTGCATTTGGCGGCGGAACACTGAGAGACCTGCTGCTTGATCAACGGCCATTTTTCTGGGTGCGCCACATTGAGTTCCTGTGGGCCACAATGGCGTTGTGCGTGCTAGCCATGTTTTTCATGCGCCAGCGCCACCTGAAACTCACCGAACGAGCCATCTTATGGCCAGATGCCATTGGCTTGGGGCTGTTTACGGCCGTTGGCGTGGACCTGAGTGTGAGCCTCCAGCAGCCCGCGTTGATAGCCGTACTGATGGGTGTGACCACCAGTTGCTTTGGCGGCGTGCTGCGCGATGTGCTGTGCAATGAGATCCCGAAGGCCTTGAGCGACCACCGCCCCTATGCCCTTTGGGCGTTCGTAGGCGGCTGGCTGCATTTGTTGCTATTGGATGTGGGTAGCCCCGCCTGGCTTGCCCTCAGCACCACTGTGGCGGTCACCGCCGGACTGCGCATGTTGTCGGTGCACCATGGCTGGCAATTGCCGGTTTGGCGGAGTTGATCGATTGGCGGGACTACGTTGTCCTTGCAACTCATCCACCAGTCGGTTCAGCCCGTGGCTCTCTGCCTCGATGCCTTTAATCGTTGCGGCAAGAGAAGCAATGTATTTGCCCACATCGACAAAGCGCGGATCTCTTCCCGAAACATTATTTCGCGTCTCTATGCTTGCACGCCCTATAGCCTCGCGATAGACGCTTTCGTAACGATCTGCGGCATGTCGAAGATCGACCTTCTCGCGGATCCAATCGGTCACTTGTCGAACACCTGCTGCGTCGTATTTTCTGATCTCCCTGCAGAGAAAATCCGCATTCAAGCGCTCCTTGCGCAGAGAGCTGGAACCAAAGCGCCCAAACATGGCCGACATGTTTTCCGGCCGGACCATCTCCGCCACACCGGACTCGTCACAGATGATGACCGCGCTACCCACGGCCATGGCCTCGATTGCGCACCGGCCTACCGAAAAGACAATGTCGTAGTTCGGCAGCACTTCCTGCGGATTATTGATGGGGTTTCCGCTTCGCAGTCCAAATAAATCCAGCCTTTTCATGCCAGCCAGATTACAGGCTTCAGCAACCGACCGCACCAGTGTGCTGTTCTTGCCGATACCGTTACCGAATATGGCTGCATTAACGGGAACTTTGTTTATGCTCTTCCTGACCTCAAATTTTTCAAGGTCTACAAAATTTGGAATAATGGATATATCTTCCCGTTTGACAGCACAGCTATTTGAAATATGCTCGCGAGTCAACTCACCAACAGCCACATATTTTTTTATATTTGAGAATACTGGCGGGGTCTCCACCCAGGGGAACCACCCGTGGCATACATAAACGGCAGGCGTGTCATGAAAATAGGCCATGGCAGCCATGGCCTCCAGATGATGCTGGCCATGAATGATGTCCGGGGCATTCCCTATGGCATCCAGATTGGACACCACGGGTATGCACGCCTGCTTGAGCTCTTTCTCGATTTGTCCCAGTTTCGTGCTGAACGCTATAGGAAAATGGCCTCGGCGGCGAAACTCTTTCGCCAAATCCAGAATAACCATTTCCGACCCACCTCTAATATCCAGCGTATTATTGGTGAAAAGAATATTCAAACGTTTCTCAGCACTCACATCTTTCCCTAGCAAAACTTACTCCAACTTCTTAGCAGCGACGAAGAAAAGAGACTCCGCGCGGCATGGACCGCGCGGAAACTAATTCACACCTTCTCGAGAATCACTGCGATGCCCTGGCCCACTCCGATACACATGGTGCACAGAGCGTAGCGCCCACCTTGCGAGTGCAGGCGGTTCACGGCGGTCGTAGCCAGGCGTGCACCAGAGGCGCCCAGCGGATGCCCCAGGGCGATCGCGCCGCCCCAGGCGTTGACGCGCTCGTCCTCATCTTTCAGACCCAACATACGCAGCACTGCAAGACCCTGCGCGGCAAAAGCTTCGTTGAGTTCGATCACGTCGATCTGGTCCATCGTCAGACCAGTCAGCGCCAGGACTTTCTCGGTCGCAGGAGCAGGACCAATACCCATCACGCGTGGAGCCACACCTGCAGTTGCCATACCCACCACGCGAGCCTTGGGTGTCAGTCCATACTTGGCCGCACTGGACTCGTCCGCCAGCAGCAAGGCGCAGGCACCGTCATTGACACCACTGGCGTTGCCGGCAGTCACAGTACCGTCAGGGCGAACCACACCTTTGAGCGCCGCCAACTTCTCGAGACTGGTCTCGCGAGGATGCTCATCCTTGTCGACGATCAGCGGATCGCCTTTCTTCTGAGCGATGCTCACGGGCGTGATTTCCCGCGCCAGATGGCCGGCCTTTTGGGCTGCCACGGCGCGCAGCTGGCTGTTCATGGCCATCTTGTCCTGGGCTTCGCGCTCGATTTTGTAATCGGTCGCCACGTTTTCGGCCGTCTCAGGCATGGAATCCACACCGTATTGCGCCTTCATCAATTTGTTGACAAAGCGCCAGCCGATGGTCGTGTCGTAGACCGCATTGGCCCGGCTGAAGGCGGTTTCTGCCTTGGGCATGACAAAGGGAGCGCGGCTCATGCTTTCCACACCACCCGCGATCATCATCAGCGCCTCTCCGGCCTTGATGGCGCGTGCTGCAGTGCCCACCGCATCCAGGCCAGAACCGCACAGGCGGTTGATGGTGGCGCCAGGCACTTCGATTGGCAGGCCGGCAAGCAGGCTGCTCATGTGAGCCACGTTGCGGTTGTCTTCGCCCGCCTGATTCGCGCAGCCATAGATCACATCCTGCACCGCTTGCCAATCCACATTGGGGTTGCGCGCCATCAGTGCCTTCAGGGGAATAGCGCCGAGATCGTCTGTGCGGACACTGCTAAGAGAGCCGCCATAGCGACCAAAAGGGGTACGGATAGCGTCACAGATGAAGGCTTGTTTCACGGAAAAATTCTCCTCTTTGGAACAATTGACTAGGAATTCTCCTTAAAACTCGTCGCCGATACGGGCCGCTATGACCTGGCGCCGCGAGGGGTTTTGAAGGGAGTTCCTACGGGCTCAACCGACGATGTTATGCGATTGTGCGTTTGTCCGTCGGCGCCACGTGCTACGCTTGCCGCCCATGTTCAATCCCAGCCAAGCCGACGTTCGCCGTTTTTTTTGCGGCGCCTGGGCCAAATCAAGGTCCGGCCAACCCATGGAAGCCATCGAAACGCTGGCTTCAGGGTGGATGGCCGAACACCCAGAATGGCACCCCGATTTCGCTGATGCCGAGGCCGCTGTAGCACGCAACTACGGCGACGGAGCCGTTGGCGGCAACCCTTTTTTGCACCTGTCCATGCATCTGGCCATCAGTGAGCAGTGCAGCATTGACCAGCCACGAGGCATTCGGCAAGCAGTCGAGCTGCTTGCGGCCAAACGAGGCAGTCTGCATGAAGCCCACCATGAAGTCATGGAATGCCTGGGCCAAATGCTGGCCGACGCTCAAAGCCGTCGTCAGGCGCCCGACGGCGATGCCTACGTGGCAAGTGTGCAGCGCCGCGCCACCCAGTCACCCAAATAGACACGGCCATGGCAAGATAGGGCGCTTGGAAAGTGCTTACGATCTATCCGGGGTCGGGAATAGATCGTAAACACCTTCTTGGAGTCATGCGCGTGCGTGCTTCAGTCGACCAAAAACACAACCGGTAAACCCTTTCATGAGCGCCTCAAAAGAATCTGCGGAGCCAGTGCGCGCGCCGCATCAGCCTATCGAAGGCTATTACCGTACCGAGGAAGAACGCGCAGGCTTTCTGCGCGAGATTTTCGACAGTACTGCGTCTGACTATGACCGAGTGGAGCGCACACTTGCCCTGGGTAGCGGTCCCTGGTATCGGCGCCGGGCACTTGAACGGGCCGGCCTTGCGCCAGGCATGCGGGTGGTGGACGTGGGCTTTGGAACGGGGCTGGTGGCTACACAGGCCATCAGCATCATCGGCAGCCCCGATTTACTGACGGGCGTAGATCCGAGCCCCGCCATGATGGGTGCCAGTCCACTGGCTTCCAAGGTCAAGCTGGTCGAAGGCAAGGCGGAAAGGATCCCGCTGCCAGATGCCAGCGCTGATTTCATCAGCATGGGTTATGCACTTCGCCATATCAGCGACCTGAGCGCTGCGTTCAGCGAGTTTCATCGCGTGCTCAAGCCAGGCGGCCGACTGTGCGTACTGGAAATCACCAAACCCGAAAGCGGGCTGGGAACGGTCCTCTTGAAGGGCTACATGCGCGGTTGGGTACCCCTTGTGGCCAAGCTGCGAGGGGCTGGCGCTCACACTCCGCGCATATGGCGCTATTACTGGGACAGCATTGAAGCCTGTGCCCCGCCCGCGCGCATCATGGAAACCATGAACGCTGCCGGACTGGAAGATGTCAACCGGTACGTGGAACTAGGTATTTTCTCCGAATACCGCGCTCGCAAACCGCTCTAAAGCCTGTGGCCTGAGACTGCACGTGCGGTTCATCGGTTCATCATTCAACTGAACAGCGACATGAACGACGGGGACGCTATGGCCCTGCCCACCAGTCGGCGCGGCTTCACCGCCGTGCTGGCGCTGGCACCCTGGATTTCTTCATGCGCGCTGCTGCCACGTCCCCTTAAAACACCCATGGATAGCCAGATGGAGCGTGCAGACCCCGCACGCCGTTCCGATACGCTGATTGTTCTGCTCCCGGGCGCCTATGACACGCCCCAGGACTTCGTGGACCAAGGGTTTGTCAAAGCCCTGCGCGAGCGGAAACTGCCCGTCGACCTGCAACTTGTAGACGCCCACACGGGCTACTACACGGCTCAGCAAATCGTGCATCGCCTGCATGATGAAGTCGTGGCGCCGGCTCGCGCCCAGGGCTACAAACGCATATGGATGGCGGGTATTTCATTGGGCGGCTATGGATCGCTGCTGTTTGCCCGCGAGCACTCGGAATTGATTGACGGCGTGTTTGTCATGGCCCCCTTTCTGGGAAGACGAGACTTGCCGGCGGCGATCCACGACGCCGGAGGCCTGGGCTCCTGGAGTGGAGAGATGCCGAATGCCGACGCGCACGATCTCGCGCTCTGGCGATGGCTGCGTGCGCATGCCGGCTCCGCTGGCCCACGTGTTCCACTTTACCTTGGCTATGGCGACAGCGACCGATTCGCTTTCAGCCATAAGCTTCTGGCAGCTGCTTTGCCGCCCCAAGAGGTGTTCGTCACGCCGGGCGGTCATCAATGGGCACCCTGGCTGGTCCTTTGGCAGCGCTTTCTTGATCTGCGCCCCTGGGAATGACCGATTGAATCCAGGCCAGTTCCGCTTTAGGATGTGTGCACGCGATCTGCACCCATTCAGGAAAGAAGGCCTTGCATGAAAACCTTGGTCGATCAACTGGCTAACTACGCTGCCTACCACCGGGAAAAGCGCAACATTGCCACGCATTTTGTGGGAATCCCCATGATCGTGCTGGCCGTTCAGGTCTTGCTCGCGCGCCCGGCGTGGATGCTGGGGCCCGTTCCACTCACACCGGCCCTCTTGCTTAGCGTGCTGGTGGCTCTCTACTACCTTAAGCTAGACCGACCCCTCGGTTGGCTGATGGCTGGATGGCTATTGGTGGGCCTGCTGGTGGCCGACGCGGCAGCCGGCCAGTCCACCGCCACCTGGCTCTGGATAGGCATAGGCTTGTTTCTCGTGGGCTGGGTCATTCAATTTGTCGGCCATATCTTCGAAGGACGCAAACCCGCCTTTGTGGACGACATCATGGGCTTGCTGATCGGGCCCCTGTTCGTCGCGGCTGAACTGCTTTTTCTGATGGGGTTGCGCCGCGAGCTGCAAGACGAAATCGAAAAGCGGGCAGGTCCTGCGCGCATCGGAGCAGTCACCGCTGTGCACTGAACTTCCGGCCTGCCCTGCTCCGTAGCACGCTGCGCCCGTCTACAGGCTGAGAGCCAGGAACTTGGTTCCCACGACAGGGTTGTAGCTGACCGCTTGCGCCGGCACAAACCCCAATGACTCATAGAGCTGCTGGGCGGCCGCAAACTCGGGCAATACGTCCAGGGACATTTTCGTGTAGCCCGCGGACCTGGCTTCATGAATCATTTTCTCCACCAAATGGCGGCCAATGTGCTGGCCTCTGGCCACAGGGCGGACGTACACCCGCTTGAGTTCACAGTGAGCCCTGTCGACTGCGCGCAGCGCCGCACAACCCACCACCACGCCTTGCTGCCAGGCAAGCATGATGCGCCCTTGAGGTTGCGCATACTTGCCCGGAAGCTGTGCAAACTCGGCCTCGTAATCCTGAAAATCGAGGCTGACCGTCGGGCTCGCCACATACTCGCGAAAGATGCCAATAACCTCGTGAAGGTCAGAAGGGAAACGCGCGGGAAGAATGTCGGTCACGGGGATCACTTTTTTTCAGCGGCTTTCTAGCCGGAGACGCCCCATTATCGGTCGACCAACAGCAGTGGCAAGGGCACCACCAAGGGCAGGCAATGCCCTGCCTTGAAGCCATTCCAATATCCCGATCTTGGTACAACAACACACAACCATCGCACAACCATCGCACAATGGAGGGTATGCAGCTCAACTTCATCCACAACAGCTCCATTGCCTCACTTTCGGGCCAGACCCTGCAGGTGACAGACCCTTCTGACGGCCAGACCTTTGATGAAATTCAGCGCAGCGACGAGCGCGACGTCGACGCCGCAGTTCGGGCTGCTCGCCAGTGCTTTGCCGGCCCCTGGAGCGATCTTTCGGCCGCCGCCAGAGGTCGACTTCTCATGGCTCTGTCGAACAAGGTTCTCGAACATGCGGATGAATTGGCCGCGCTGGAACAACGAGACTGCGGTAAACCCACCACGCAGGCCCGCGCAGACGCCGCAGCGCTGGCCCGCTACTTTGAGTTCTATGCGGGCGCCTGCGACAAACTGCATGGGGAAACACTCCCCTATCAGGCGGGCTACAGTGTCTTCACCTGGCGGGAACCCCACGGAGTCACGGGTCACATCATCCCCTGGAACTACCCCATGCAGATCTTCGGCCGAAGCGTGGGTGGTGCGCTTGCTGCGGGCAATTGCTGTGTCGTCAAGCCATCGGAAGATGCTTGCCTGAGCGTCATCAGGGTGGCTCAATTGGCGGCGGAAGTGGGCTTTCCCGCTGGCGCCATCAATATCGTGACCGGATACGGGCACGAGGTGGGCGACGCATTGGCACGCCATCCCGGAATCGACCACATCAGCTTCACAGGAAGCCCCAGCGTGGGCACCCTGATCCAGCAAGCTGCGGCGGAGCGGCACTGCCCGGTCACGCTGGAGCTCGGTGGAAAAAGCCCTCAGATCATCTTCGCGGACGCTGATCTCAATGCTGCCCTTCCTGTCGTGATCAACGCCATTGTTCAAAACGCCGGTCAGACCTGCTCGGCGGGTTCTCGCGTGCTGATTGAGCAGGCCATCTATGAAAAAATGCTTGGCCGCCTGTGCCAGGCCTTTGAAGCGCTTCGCGTAGGTCCGGCAGCGATGGACCTGGACGTCGGTCCGCTGATCCGTCAGTCGCAACAACAACGTGTATGGGATTTCCTGAGCGACGCACAGGCAGCCGGAATCCCACTGGTCGCTCAGGGCACCATCGACGAACATGCGCCAGAAGCCGGCTTTTACCAGGCGCCTGTGCTGCTGGCCGATGTTCCAGTCCACCACAGGCTTGCGCAGGAAGAAGTATTCGGCCCCGTGCTTTCAGCCATGTCGTTCACCGACGAGGATCACGCAGTAGAGTTGGCCAATGCCACCCGCTTCGGGCTGGTTGCCGGCATCTGGACTGCAGACGGCGCGCGCCAGTTCCGCATGGCCCGCCGGGTCCGCAGCGGGCAGGTGTTCATCAACAACTACGGCGCGGGGGGCGGCGTGGAGTTGCCTTTTGGCGGCGTCAAATCGTCTGGATACGGGCGAGAGAAGGGGTTCGAAGCGCTGCACGGCTTCACGACCCTCAAAACCGTGGCCGTCAAGCACGGCCCTGTCTGAGAAAGCCATGGCGGACGTGGTCCGATAAAAAGCCTGTATTTTCGTTATCCTGCGTCTATCCAGACAACACTCAAGGCCAAGATCGTGCGCGTTTCAGGAAAATCAATCATCGTCACGGGTGCAGGTGGCGGCATCGGTGAGGGCATTGCGCGAAGGCTGGCAGAGGAAGGCGCCCGCGTGATCGTCAATGACGTCAATCCCGACTCAGGCGAACAGGTCGCCAACAGCATTCGCGCGGCGGGTGGACAGGCCGCTTTCGTCGCCGCCGATGTCACCCAGGGAATGCAGATGCAGGCCCTGGTTGAGACCGCGATCGCTCAGTACGGCAAGCTGGACGCCATGGTCAATAACGCGGGCTGGACACATCGCAATCGTCCCATGCTGGAAGTCAGCGAAGCTGAGTTCGACAAGGTCTATGCGGTGAACATGAAGAGCATCTACTGGAGCGCCATCCATGCGGTTCCGGCCTTGAAAAAAGCAGGTGGCGGAAGCATCATCAATATCGCCAGCACCGCTGGCATCAGGCCACGCCCAGGGCTTACCTGGTACAACGGCAGCAAGGCTGCGGTCATAGTCACATCCAAATCCATGGCTGCCGAACTGGGTCCTGACAACATTCGAGTCAATTGCATCAACCCAGTGTTCAACCCCGACACTGGTCTGTCAGCCGAATTTGCTGGTGGCACGCTGGATGAAGCGCGGCGGCAAAAATTCTTGTCCACCATACCCCTTGGCCGATTTTCCACCGCACTTGATGTGGCCAATGCAGCGCTCTACCTCTTGAGTGATGAAGCTGCCTTCATCAGCGGCGCCTGCATCGAGGTGGATGGCGCGCGCTGCGTTTAGCGTTTAGCGTTTAGCGTTGAGCCCCTAGCCTCAAATCCACCGCGCCAACTGCTCCACATCTTCAGGAAACAGCTGTCCTTTTTCGGTCTGCGCTACACGCCCATCCTTGCCGATCACAATGGTCACGGGCAGGCCATCGGGCTTGGGATAGAGACGAGCTACTTCAGGGCTCATCCAGGCAGACGGAAACGTATAAGCTTTTTTCTTCAGGTAAGACACGGCCTCTTCAGGCTTTTTGTCGATAGACAGGCCAAGCATCTGCAAGCCTCGAGCGCGTTGAGAGTCCCAGAGCTTTTGCATCTCGGGGCTCTGAAGCGCACAAAAAGGGCACCAACTGGCCCACCAGTACACCACCAACACCTTTCCCTGCGCCTGTGCGGGCTCAAAGCGGCCGCCGTCCAACAGCGGCACCGCACCCAGGCGGAAAACCGATCCATCTGCCGGCATCGGCGGCGCGGTTGGTTTTTGCCCTTGCACCGCGAGCGACGGTGCAGCAAGGCACGCTCCCTGGACAAATCGACGACGAGAAAGGGACATGGCAGGTTTCAAGGTGGACAATCAGAGCAATGTTACCTCCCGGGAACTGGATGTCCTAGCTTCTGACGCGCAAATGCACACTGGGAGATAATTAAGCTCATATGGCTGAACGCGTGATCCCTCTGATCGACCAGCGCAGCCGGCCCCTTGTTGTGCCGCGCGCGGCACAGCCGTTTCCGGCGCCCGGGCAATTGGTCGATTCGCGAGGCCGCCCGCTGCGTGATCTGCGGATCAGCGTGACGGACCGCTGCAACTTCCGCTGCAGTTACTGCATGCCCAAAGAGGTGTTCGACAAGGACTACCAGTACCTGCCACACGCCAGCCTCCTGACTTTCGAAGAGATTACGCGTCTGGCGCGGTTGTTTGTGGGACATGGCGTGGGCAAACTCCGTCTGACAGGCGGTGAGCCTCTTTTGCGCAAAGGCCTGGAAACGCTGATCGAGCAGTTGTCCGCATTGCAGACCCTGAACGGTGATCCGCTCGACATCACACTCACCACCAACGGCACCTTGCTTGGGAGAAAAGCGAAGGCTCTGAAAGCGGCCGGGCTGAAGAGAGTCACCGTCAGCCTGGACGCGTTAGACGACAACGTATTTCGCCGCATGAACGATGTCGATTTCCCAGTGGCCGATGTGCTTGCGGGCATCGAGGCCGCCAGCGCTGCAGGACTGGAGCAGATCAAGGTGAACATGGTGGTCAAGCGCGGCACCAATGACCATCAGATCCTGCCCATGGCGCGACATTTTCGGGGTACAGGTATTACGCTGCGCTTTATTGAGTACATGGACGTCGGCGCTACCAACGGTTGGCGCATGGATGAGGTGCTGCCCTCCGCGGAGGTCATCAGCAGGCTTCAACCAGAGTTTGCGCTGATGCCATTGGAGCCCACCGCCCGCGGTGAAACTGCCGAACGCTGGGGTTATGTAGGCCAAGACGGCAAGCACGATGCGGCCTTGGGAGAAATCGGCGTGATCAGCAGTGTCACACATGCATTTTGTGGCGATTGCAATCGCGCCCGGCTTTCGACAGAGGGAAGTATCTACTTATGCCTGTTCGCCAGCCAGGGCTACGATCTGCGCTCCATGCTGCGCGGAGGGGCCAGCGACGAACACATCAGAGAGGCCATTGCCGCCATCTGGCAGGGCCGAGCCGATCGCTACAGCGAGCTGCGCGCCAGCCTGCCTGACCATTCGGGCCCCAGAACAGCCCGGCGAGTGGAGATGAGCTACATCGGCGGTTAGGTTTTCAGACGACTGAGATCGGTCAGCCGTTTGCTGCAAGCGCTGGAGCAGAAGTTTTAAATCCATATGAAAAGCATTGCGCAAATCGCAGCCAGGCTGCAGGGTTACGACCCTCAATCGCTGACCACCGAGCGTGTGAGCGCATTCTTGAACGAGTTGGTGGCACCGGTCACCGAAACTGAGCAGGTCGCCTTGTTTGACGCTCTGGGGCGTGTGCTGGCCGAAGACATCGTCTCCCCCGTGAGTGTTCCCCCGCATGACAACTCCGCCATGGATGGGTTCGCTTTCAATGGTGCGCAGTTGCAGCCTGACTTGCCTCTGCGGCTCCAGGTAGTGGGCACGGCCTTCGCAGGAAAAGCGTGGCAAGGCACAGTAGGCATTGGCAAGTGCGTCAAGATCATGACGGGTGCCGTCATGCCTGCAGGGCTGGATACTGTTGTACCGCTGGAATTCGCACGGGTCCAAGGCGACGCCGTCAGTATTCCTGCGAACGTCCTCAAGTGCGGTGACAACCGGCGACATCTGGGTGAAGACCTCATGGCCGGGCATACGGCGCTTGCCCAGGGTGAACGCCTGGGGCCTGCCGCCCTCGGCCTGTTGGCCAGCCTGGGCCTTGGCCAAGTTCAGGTTTATCGGCGCATCCGGGTCGCCTACTTCTCCACCGGCGACGAGATTCTCTCTGCGGGAGAGGCTCCTCGCGAAGGCGCTGTGTACGACAGCAACCGATACACGGTCATTGGCATGCTCAAGCAGTTGGGCTGCGAGGTGGTCGACCTTGGCGTTGTCCGTGATGAGCCTGCACTGCTGGAAAAAGCTCTGCTGCAAGCAACCGCCCGCGCCGATGCCGTCATCACCAGTGGCGGCGTGAGTGCTGGCGAAGCCGATCACACACGAACACTGATGCAAAAACTCGGTGACATGGCCTTTTGGCGCGTTGCCATGAGGCCCGGTCGCCCCATGGCCGTCGGACATATTTCGGCCCCGGCTGCTGGTGCGCAAAGCAGCGATGGGGTCATAGCGCCCACGTCCAGTGCCCTGCTGTTTGGCCTTCCAGGCAATCCAGTGGCCGTCATGGTCACCTTCATCGCCTTCGTTCGCCCGGCCTTGCTGCGCATGATGGGAGCCTCCCCCAAGCCCCAGATCATGCTGAGGGCAGTCAGTGAAAGCCCGATTCAAAAAAAACCAGGCCGCACCGAGTATCAGCGCTGCATCGTGACGCCGCGCGCAGATGGCCAACCCACTGTACGGATCACCGGCAATCAAGGCTCGGGCGTGCTCTCATCCATGGTGCAAGCCAACGGCTTGCTCGTACTCGAGCATGAACAGGGTCCTGTGGCAGCAGGCGACGAAGTGAATGTACTGATGTTGGACGATCTCTGACCATCCCGTTTCAGAACCTCCCCCGTCTGTCAGCTCAGCCTCAGAAAGCAAAAATCCCGGCCATGTACCGGGATTTTTGCTTTCCGAGCATGGGGTACGTGTGGACCCCATGTTTCCTGCTTACTTGCGCATCAACACCTTCAACGCGTTCTGCAAGCGCCGCGCTGCGGCTTCATCATGCGGCGCGGCCAGCACCTTGCCTGCGTCGGCAGCCCAGGTCTCGGACGGGCCCGGCTCATTGCGGCGCGTCAGAAGCTGAAGCTGCAGAGCCCGGCGGGCATCCAATTGCTCAGCTGGCGTAGGCACCTCGGCAGCCATTTCCAGGCGGAGCAAAGGCTCGGCAGCGTTGCCTTGCGGAGCAGCCTGCAGTGCCTGGGCCCACGCACTGCGTGTGCCGCCACTGACGCTACGGCCGAGTTCCTGCGAACTAGGCAATTGATCGGCCTGGCGGGCAGACCAGGCAGACAGCAGTTGAGTCAGGGTCTCACCGTGCGCTTGTGCAGCAAGCTTGCGCAGCTGAGCCTGTGCGTGTTCCATGGCGTCGCGCTGGGCACGGAAAGCTGCATCCCCCAGGCGTGGCCCACGCTCGGGGCGGTCGTTGAACCGGCCGCCTCGATCACCGAACCCACCGGGACCGCCGGGACCCCGCGCGTCTCTGCCGAAGCCACCTTTGGCGGCGCCGTCGCGGCGATCACCTGGACGGCCTTCACGGCGATCACCAAACTTGCCGCCGCGAGCAGGTGCCGCTGGCTCGATTTTCCGAGCACCGGGACGGTCGTCCCCGCGCATGGCAACCAGGGGCTTGGCAGGTTTCGGCGGCGCCACCGGAGCAGGCGCAGGTGCATCTGCGGACTCGGGCGCAGCATCCTCTGCCGGTGCATCACCAGTTGGTGCGTCAGAGCCAGAGACCGCTTCAGCTGCAGCAGCGGGTGACGTGGATGGAGCGGGTGCGGCGGCAGCCACAGCTTCCCCACGTGTGGCCGCTTCCAGCTGGGCAAGAGCCGCGCGGATGCGCTGGCCATCACCGCTGGCATTGGCTGCCTCCAAAGCTTTGGCTGCGTCGAGCACAGCGCGATCATGGGCACTCATGGCCGCATTGGCTTGCTCGCGTTGCTGAGTCTTGCGGTTGAACGCCTCATCAATGGGTTTGCGGAAGGCATCCCAGAGCTTTTGCTCAAATCGGCGATCCAGCGGCACAGTTTGCGCCTCAGCTTGCCAGCGCTGCTGCAGAGACTTCACGGCATCAACACGCAGCATAGGCGCGGAACCCAATGCCTCGGCTTCAGCGATCATGGCCTGACGGCGCTCGGTGCTGAGCTTCTGGGCGTTCTCGATGGGAGCCGCAGCCGTGTGGATGGCTTCTTTCCACTGGGGTTGCAGTTCGGCAAATGCCTTCTCGGCCAGATGGCCGGCGTTGCGCCAACGCTCAGAGAACTGATGCAATTGACGATTGATGGATTTCCAATCAGCACCCTCGCCTGCGCCCACGTTCTTCGCGCCCCACGCCTTGACTTCCTCAATCAGGGCCAGGCGTTCAGCCTTGTGCGCTGCCGCTTCCGCGCGTACGGTGGTCAGCCATTGCTCCACGAACTTGTGGGCTTCGCTGCAAGCTCGGTCAAAACGCTTCCACAGACCGTGGTTAGGCGCGCCACCTTGATCGGTAGCCTTCCATTCCTCACGCAGTTTGCGAATGGTTTCCTGCAGTTTGCGCCCACCCATGGCAGGCACCACTTCATAAGCTTCGGCGGCGGCTGCGGCTTTCTCAGTGGCCTTGTCCAGCGGCTTATCAGTCGCTGCTTCGGCGCTTTCTGTGGCGGCTTCCAGAGCGGAGGCCTCACCGGACACTGAGCTTTCTGCTGCGTTTTCTGTGGGGGTCGACTCCACTTCAGTCGACGCAGCGTCTGCTGGAGCGGCAGGTTCGGCCTGTGCAACCACAGCGGCTTCAGTGGCTGCTTGATCGGCAGCTTCAGCAGTCTGTTCAGTCGCCGAGCCGGATTCAGCCTGAGCCTCCGCGGCCACAGGCCGAGGACCCTTGAGCTTGCGCTTGACCAAAAGAGCCTCAGCTTTGGCCACCAGTTGCTCACGCACCTTGTCAGCACTCCAGCGCTGCCAGCCTTCAAGCTCGCCAGCGGAAACCAGCGCACTATGTACACGGGCCTCCAGCGCGTCATCGATCAGTCGGCCATGAGCCTTCAATGACTGACGCAATGCGGCGGTCGCGCTGTGCGTATTTTTGGTGTTGCCGCTGCTCACAGCCTGCTCGAGCAGCATGACGCCCGCTTCAACCGCTTTGGACGCGGCCGCGCGTTGCTCGGGCGCAACGGCGGGCTTAGGTTGACGCTCTGGTTTGTCGCTGGCGGCAGGCGGGGCAGATTCACCACGCTCCGCGCGCAGTTCGTCCGCCCATACTGGCACTGCTGGCAGTGCAGCGCTTTTGTCCTCTGATGCCACGACGGCCTGGGCCAGCACAGCGCTGAAGGCTTCCCAGACAGCGTTCAACTGGCTTTGCGCAGACTCCAATTGGGGTGGAAAACGTGCGTCGACGCTGAGCCACTGGGCGTCTTCAGGCAGCGCCTGCGCTTCACCAAGCCAGCGCGCCACATCTGATTCAATTCCCGGCTGCGCCGATTGGGCATCACGCCAAGGCTTCGTAGAGAGCAGTTCAATGCGCTGAGCCAGCAGCATGGCGGCTTCACGCTGAACCATCACGCGCTGCTGAAGATCTTCCACGGTCTTGATCCGCTCGACCAGCTCAGTGCGCAGCCTGGACAAGGGCTCCCTGGATAGAGGTGCCCCCGCTTTGGCTGCATCACGCTGCCACGCCAGCGCATCAGCAATATTCAAGCGCGAAGCTTTCAAAAGGGTTTCGGCCTTGCTGGCCCATTCCGCCGCTACGGCTTCCTGACCCTTGGCGCGCCGCAGGTCATCGAGCTTCTCACGCAGTGCCTTGGCAGCGCCTTTATCCTTGCCGGACAGCTCTTTGAATACCTCCTGCATCTGGTCAGCAGAAGGTTCTGTGGTCAGCCACTCGCGAACACGCTGAGCGCGCTCACCTGAAGTGGCGGCCGAGAACACGCCTCCGGTGAGTGCGTCCAACGGATGCGCCTCAGGCGCTGGCTTGGGGGCAGCCTGCGGTTCTTCTGGCTGGTCTTTGTGATCGCGAGAAAAGGGAAACATAAGTCTAAAAAAAAGAGGAGCCGAAGCGGCTCGAACACGCTATTTTCGCCGGATTGGGCGAACCCGGGACAAAACCCTCAAACTGGCGATCCGCATCCAGCAGTTTGGCCCCGGTTTTTGAGTGGAGGTGAAGAGCTTAAAGGCGCCAGCAAGGGAGTCATTTGGCTGTCCACATCTGATAATAGGCTTAACTGGATCGAATTGTGAGCACCATCAACATCTGCGTCGGACATCGTACCTTTCCGGAAAATTTCGCAAGATACGTGGATTTGATGCTCTCTCCAGTGCCATTGAACACTCGGGCAAGATCCGTTCACGTACCTGACAACACCTTCGGGCCCTACGGCGACACCTTGTCAGAGTATGCCCAGCTCTTCTGGTTGCTGGACCACCTTGATGACATATTAGCCGGACATCGGTTTCTGCGGGTCTTCCATTATCGCCGTTTCATCGCTCCAAAAAAACCTGCCCAGGCGGCACCTGCCATTAATCAGCCATGGGCCATGGTCATCCAGGCGCACGAGCTGGACCAGTATGAATCAGCCTTTGATCGCTCCGAAGAGACTGAGTTGACCAATACGCAAATAAGCCTGGATCAGGGAATTCTTGGACAATATGCTCAGGTCCATGTGCTCGAAGACATAGTGAACTTCGGCCATTTTCTGGCCCAGGCCAAGGTGATTCCTGATCAACAGGTGGTGGGGTTCCTGAACATGACAGCATTCGTTCCATCGAGCAGCATCGCAACCTATGGCAAGGAGAACTTCCGAGCTATCTTCTCAGTCCTGCGCCGCGCGGCCACTTTTACGGAGAGTCCGTACTATCAGCGTCGCGAAGGTTACCAGCGCAGGGCCATGGGCTTCCTGCTCGAAAGACTGAACAGCTACCTATTGCTGCTGCTCATGGCTCAAGGCAGGCTCGGTGCAACTCAGGGACAGAATATGGTCATTTCAGATGAATTAAGCATCTCGACGACTTCATGACTGCCCACACCACCATTTCTGCCGGTAAACCCTCCAGCATTTATGTCGCGGGTCATCAAGGCATGGTGGGCTCCGCCATCGTGCGCCAACTGCTGGCTGCAGGCTATCCCGCGGAGTGCATCGTCACCCGCACCAGAGCAAAACTTGATCTGACGGATCAGGCTGCCGTCCGTGCCTTCCTGGAAAGGGAGCGCCCCAGTCAGGTATATCTGGCCGCGGCCAAGGTAGGAGGCATTCATGCCAACGACACGCTACCCGCAGAGTTCTTGTTTCAGAACTTGATGATAGGGGCCAATGTCGTCCACGGGTCATTTCTCGCAGGAGTCAAGAAATTGCTGCTTCTGGGCAGCAGTTGCATCTACCCTCGGCTAGCAAACCAACCTATGGCCGAAGAAGCGCTTCTGACGGGCTCGCTGGAACCCACCAATGAGTCGTACGCCATCGCCAAGATTGCCGGCATCAAACTCTGTGAGAGTTACAACCGGCAGTATGGAGACAGCCACCGCATCGACTACCGATGCCTCATGCCCACCAACCTGTATGGTCCGGGCGACAACTACCATCCCGAGAATTCGCATGTCGTACCAGCGCTGATCCGGCGTTTTCACGAAGCCAAGCGCAGTGGCGCGCCTGCAGTCGAACTATGGGGCACCGGTACACCCAGGCGCGAATTCCTCTATGTGGACGATCTTGCAGCCGCTTGCGTGCACGTCATGAACCTCGATCCGCAGGTATATAGACAGCACACACAGCCGAGGTTGCGTCATTTGAATGCGGGATTTGGCAAAGACATCAGCATCCTGGACCTCGCCAAGCAAGTGGCGCACACCGTGGGCTTTCAAGGCCGCATAGAGCTAAACCCCGAGCGACCAGACGGCACTCCCCGCAAGCTCCTCGACAGCACGCGCTTACAAAGCCTGGGGTGGGAGCCCCGCATGGGCCTGGCAGAAGGACTTCGGCTGACCTACGAAGACTTTCAGCGACGCGTAAATTGACTTACTTCGCGCTCAAATTCAACTCGGCGTGAGGAGCCCACTTGGCTGCCGCGCCTTGTGCACCCGCCTCACTCGCTGCAGGTGTCGCCCCCTCAGTAGCGGCCCCTCCGGTTCGCGCTGCCCCCAGAAACAGGCGGTCCGTTGGCAACTTCTTGCTGGCTAAATAGTCCTTCACGGCCACGCCGCGCTGCACCGCGAGCTGACGCATGGCGTCTTCACCCACATCTATGTGGGCCAGCAAGAGTGCTTCCATCTCAGCCACGGAGACGTCCTTGGCAAAACCCAGCGCGTTGCGTGGCTTGTTCGGCAAATCTGCACGTCGGTACACCCGCTTGAGCAGCACTGGGTAGTCTGATTCACCCACCGCGCGCTCAGCCGCCGACGCCGCGCTTGCGGCAGGCAACGCCTTCTCGGTGGCCGAAGGTGCTGAACCCCCTTGCGCTCCTTGGCCAACCGTACCCCCGCCGCCTTCACTGCGTTTTTCCGCTGCGACCAGGGCCTTCAAACGTTCACGTCGCCAGGCATCGCTCTCAACAGACAAGCTGGCCGTGCCAACCACGGTGAGTTTCAGAGCTGGACGATCGTTGAGCGCTTTGGCAACTTTGTCCAGCCTCGCACGCGTCTCAGCGTTCAAAGCGGCGCTTCCTTGCGCAAAAGGAACCTGTGCCAGATCATCCCCGCCGGCACCTCCGCCTAGCGCACGGGCCAAAAGCGTAAACGGCGCGGTAATGGCCCTACCGATGAGGTTCACCACCGCCTTGAAAATAATAGGACCGAGGCTGAACTGCGGATCGTTCAAGGACCCGCTGATCGGAAGATCGAGGTCGATCACGCCATTGCTATCGGCCAGCAGCGCGGTGGCCAGCTTGACTGGCAGGCTGGCGGGCGCCCCAGGCACCGGTTCGCCGAATTGGAGTTGATTCAACACCAACCTATTGGTAGCCGTCAGGCGGCCGTCGGGCTGCACGGCGTAAGAAACATCGACGCTGAGCTTGCCTCGCTCAATGCCGTGCCCGGCGTACTTCACAGAATAGGGAGTCAGTGGCGGTAGTTCAAGATCGCTCACCTTACCTTTGATATCCAATGCCAGCGGTTTAGCCAACGGGTTGAGCTTGCCGGTGACCTCGAGCGCCGCACTTCCTTCGGCGCGGCCCACAATTTTCAAATCGGCCATTTGCGGCGCCCCGGCGGGTGCGATGGAAGAAAACGCGCTCAGGCTGCCATTCAACTCAGTCAAATCGGCCGAGTAGTTCGGGCGGATGAAGCGGTCTGAGAACAGCACCTTGCCGTTGACCAGCTCCACAGGTCCAAAAAGAATGACCGGGGCATTCGGATCAGTCGCAGCGGCGGCTGAGGTGGCCGACGATGCGGCCGGTGAGGCTGATGCGCCCCCACCTGCAGAAAACTCTCCCGATGCGGGCATCCCATTGACAGGCGAACCGGCACCCGATCTGGTCGACGTAGCAGAGGCGGGAGCATCACTTGCTCCCGATTTCAGCAGATCCTGCAGGTTGATTCGGCCATTCGGATCAATGATGAGCCGCGCGTAAAAATCCGACAGCAGCGTATTCTTGACTTCGACCCGCGGCGCTTTCCCAGGCTCCAGCGCCACATCGAGCCCGGCAAGCCTCAGAAGCTTCCAGCTGAGTAACTCCTCGCCCAAAACATTGGTCCTGCTCGAGCCCGTGCTGGTTCGAACCGCAGACGGCGCCACCAACGCCTGCGAAGCAGTCATCTCGCCCGCAGGTCGACCTGATTCAGCCCCCCTGCTTGATGGTGGGGGTGCGGTGAGCGCAGGCGCACTGCCGCTTGCGGAACGGGCCGTCGCCGTGGCGTCCGCCGGAGCCGCACCAGCATCCAGTGTCGAATTAGGTCGGCTATGGGTTCTCAGCTCTTCCAGCAGAGCGTCGCCATTGAGCTTCAGACGAGGGCCCTGTGCTGTATCGCTGTAAGCCACCTGCCCCTTGAAACTGGCATCGGCCCGCAATATGTCCAGGTTGATGGCGTCATCAAAGTAGGGCTCGAAAGCGTGTACGGGCAAGCGCTGCGCATCTACCGCTCCGTTGGCCGCTATCGGTGTCAAACCCACGGTGCCTCGCCAGGAAATGGAACCGGGCTCAGCCCGGCCCGCGCCCAATTGCGTCGACAAGGTCACGGGCATGGGTTTTCCAGAATCAAGGCTAAGCTGGCGTGCCTCCAGTTTGAGGCGGGTCAGTTCGGCTCTCACAGGACGCGTCGTGGCCGCGTCACGCCAACCCACAGTGCCTCCGCTCAGTGAAAACTCATCGATGGCGAACTTCCAGGGCGCGCCAGGTGGCGGGTTTCCAGATGCCTTTGCCTTGCCGGTTGTCGCAGGAGCAGCTGATGACTCGGTTGTCTGGCGCAGCCATGACTCGAACATCCAGCGCTTGTCAGACCCACGCTCCACATCCATGCTGGGTTCGCCAATGGAAAGCTTGCCGACTCTTGCCACCCGGGTGCGCAGATCCACTTCGGCGTCCACCACTTCAATCTGACGCACGGAAGCGAGTGAGTCGCGCCTTGCGTTGGTTCGCGAGGTTCTTGGCCGCTCATTTTTTGGAGCGCTGGCCCTGGCCGAATTTGATTCCGTCAGACTCAAGTTATTGAGCGCCACGCGCTCGGCTTTCAGCTTGAGGTTGGCCGGCAGGTCTGCAGCCATGGGCGCTGCCCAATGCAAGGCTAACTGCGCGTCCAGGCTACCCGTCAACCGAGGATGGATGATTTGCGCCAGGTAAGGGGCAGCCAATGCGACTGGCACGTGCTCGATTCTCGTCGACACATCGGCCACGCGATCGGTCGCAGTACCTTCGAACGCCAAGGTAGGCGCCCCTCGAGCCACCTCCGCCGCCGGAGACTTTGACTGTCGACCGCCTACCGCAGTTCTGGCTTGCGCAAGCAAAGGCGTCAGGCCTTCGGCGCCAACCAATGCGGCAGAGCCCCTGAAGGAGAGCGGCTTGGCAAATGGATAGCCTACAGACTCTACCGCCAGCTCAAACTTGTCGAATTGCAGCGTGGCCGCCGATGAGGCCCCTTCAGCCGTGGTCTCATCCGTGAAAGCCGCCGTACCACCGTGCACGGCCAGTTTGTCAATGGACACCTGCCATCCCGGAGCAGCCCTACCCTGTGGGTCTTTTGGCGCCGCTGCCACGGTGACGACTTCCCCCTTGGCAATTGTCTTCGATCCGGTTTCTTCGCTCGTAGACACCAACAGGTTGATCTGGCCCTGCTTGTCACGGTGCACCACCACGCGTGGTCCGTTCAGCTCAACCGACGCCAGGTGCACCCGCTGCTCCAGAGGCCGGACGTCGGCCAGTTCAACTTTCAGCGCATCGAAGGTCAGCGCATCAGCACCTTTTGTGTCAACAGACTTCAGTCCACTGACTTGAAAGTTCCCACCCAGGCGCAGGGACGGCTTGGGAGTCTGCTCGAATCCCAAAGTCAGTTCAGCATCCACCATGGCTGCTTTGAGCCGCAACGGCACGGGAAGGCTTGACGGGATGTAGCCGAGATAAGGAGACAGATCCAGCTTGGCCAGCCTGAACACCGCATCAGTCTGCCGTGAATCGGTAAAAGGCAAGGTTTGTGCAGTTGAATCGAATCGGCTGCCGTTGGCCACAAATGCCAGATGCGGCAGCACCTTGATCTCACGCTGCGATGGCAAGTTGCTGATGAAAGGCAAGACGAGTTGCAGATCCCGCACTTCGTGCTTCTGCCCAACCGCTCGATCGTCGAAATCGAGCGTGCCGCCTTTCAGGTCGATGTTGTAGAACGCAAAGCGTGCTGGCTTGCCATCGTCCTCTTTCTTGGGCTGCGCAGCCAGGCGTGCAAGGATGTCGTCAAAATCGTAACGGCCTTCTCCCTGATGGGCCACACGCAACACAGGCTCTTCGATCTGGATCGCATCGACCACAGGCGCCAGGCGCCAAAGAGATTCCAGTTCGCCATCCGCATACACCCGCTTGACGGTCAACTGCTGGGTCTTGCCATCCGCGCTGGCCAAAGCCAGATCCCGCAAGGTCAATTCCAGGCTCCAGGGCTTGAAATCTATAGAGCCAATACTGACCTTGCGGCCCAGTTGCTCACTCGCAATCTTCTCGCCTTGCCATTTAGCCAGTGGCGGCAGGGCCAGCCAAGCCAGTATCCAGAGAGTCAAAAGCGTGCCCAGCAGGTAGACCGCCCGGCGAGCCCATCGGTTCGCGAGAAATCTTTTTACTGGAGGCTGGGGTTTGGGGTGAGCGCCGTTTTCTTCCATCAGGAGCGGATTGTCCATGCATCCAGGCCCCAGTCGAATGAAAAAAACCTATACCAAGTGCAACTTTAGGCAAAATCTAAATCAGAAGGCCCGGCGACCCGACCTGAAGTCAAGCCGCCGGGCCCTAGGTGGTGCGACAAAAGCGTCAATGACCACCGGGTCCGCTCTGGAAAGCTTGATGTTTCCAGAAAGCGGGAGAAGGCAATGTATTGCCTTCAAGGGGTTGACTCAGGTTTCCTGTCCCGATGTATCAGCTACATCAGGCAGGCCCTTGCGCCTAGGTTTGCCCGAGAGCATCGGACAACTTCACTGTAATCCCGCTCAAGGTCTCAAGTCAAATGAAAGTATCAATGCTCCCACGCTCGCGATTGACGCAGTCAATGCGTTGGAGTACGTCCTAAAGCAGCCTTCAGATACACCTTTTAGCTTTTTTATATCATTTTTAGACAGTTCTCTCTGTTTCTTATACTTGACTGAGTATTTGGAACGCTTCTAGAATCGCGCCATCCAACCCAAACCCAGGAAAACCCTGGTCTGCTGCCAATTCTGGCAGGCCCCGTTCCAAGAAGAACAAACGCATGCAGCGCCGGTCGTTTCGGCGCACGCGTACATGGGCACCCTCTTAAGCGACTCCGTCAACGAGCCTCGCCCCCCTTGGCCGCCACCCTCAGTGCCAAGGTTTGGGGAGTGCGTTGGTGGCTAGATAAGGAATGCGATGAAAGCATCTGGTTCTGCTGGCAGCCCTGTGGCGCGCGGCATACGCACATTCTGCGGTGACGTGGCTGAAGGCTTCTTCGAAATCATGCACAACAGTTTTGCCCTGGTTGGCCTGGCTGTTGTGTTCGGCATAGTCATGCTGAGCACCAGGCCCGATCTGCGTGCGCAAGGCGAGGAACGCCTCACAAGTTGGCTGACCGAGCGCAAAGTGGCAGCGACCGGCGTCCGGCCTGAGCCAGGTGCCATCGATCGCGCCACCGCGGCTAACCCGGGCGAGTTGCCTCTCGAACAAGCCAATGTGGCGTTCTGGATCGCCAAGAAATACCGAGTGGCCCCAGAGCCATTGGCTGCGCTGGTCGCTGAGGCCTATGAAGTTGGCCGTAGCAGCCGTCTGGACCCCACATTGATCCTGGCGGTGATGGCTGTTGAATCCAGCTTCAACCCTTTCGCACAAAGTTCTGTGGGTGCGCAGGGTCTCATGCAAGTCATGACTTCTGTGCACTCGGAAAAGTACATGGACTACGGCGGTCACTACGCGGCGTTCGATCCAAAGACCAATTTGCGCGTGGGCGTCAAAATCCTGCAGGACTACATTGCCCGTGCAGGCTCGGTGGAAGGTGGCCTGCGCTACTACGTGGGCGCCGCAAATCTACCTAGCGATGGAGGCTATGCGCAAAAAGTGCTGCAGGAACACTCTCGCTTGTATCAGGTAGCCAAGGGTCGTCCCTTGCCCAGCAACACCCCCGGCCTTCGTGCAGCCGTGGTGCCGCCGCCCACTCCCATCCCCGCAACTCCGCCCATACAAACCACTGACACCAAGGTGGCTTCACTGTCTTGAGCCCGGTTGATTCTTGAATTGAAGAAATCTGGATCCGTATCGGTTCGGGCCTATTTCGCGAAAATACAGCAACCCGTTAATTAATTCTCGAACCCCTCACGGCGGCCAACAATTGGTCCCGCGAGGGGTTTTTACTTTTTTGGATTACTTTTTCAGTTGAATGAAATTTAATTACTCGTTCGGAAAATCAATTCAAAAAAAGACCTCAATTGTTCATCGCGACTTAGACCGCACCAGGCTTCTCCCTGAATGAAAAATTACTAAAAAAACTATTGGCCAGAATTGTTTTTTAATTAGATCTTTGGAATAAATCTGGTCTACATGTTCGATTTATTCAATGACCCCAGCTCCACAGCAGCCCGGGTTTTCCCTCGAATATCGGCCACCCGATTTAGCCTCCTAACCTGAGGCTTCAAATCGCCGCCAGACTCATCACGCAAGTCTTGGCACGCCATCCCCACTAGCGCAGCACGGCCTCCCTCCTGGGCAGGCACCGTCACGCTCGCCAAATCCCCCGCCCGCACTTTTCCGAGCTCACCCGGCCGGGTTTATCCGTGCTTTTCCCGCTAAGCCGCAATCGAGAAAAAATTCACGTTGAGCCTTAATTCCTGGTGTGCGGAAGTTTCTGTTTTCAGTAAACCTGAACAAAATGAAGCAGCCGCGTCATTGGCTATTTCAATGGATCAATCCCCACGTAGCTAAACACGCTGGAGGTCTGGGCCGGTCGTGTTTGTTTGAACGAAAAAGCACGAGACAAGACCAGTCCCCGAACCACAAGCCAACCCCAGCACCCTTGATTTTCCGGGTTCGCAGCTCAATACCAGAAGTGAGGAAAAATGTTTAAATTTTCCAGCAAAATAATACAACCAAAGTATTTGGCAGCAGGCTTGGCCCTTTTACTCTGTGGCTCGAGTTACGCAGCCATGGGAGTTAACAAAAGCTTCAACCCCATATCCACAGCCGTCAACCAGCCTTCGACGCTGACGGTGGCTCTCTTCAATTCAAACAGCGTGGCAGCTACGGGGGCTAGCATCACGGATACCCTGCCAGCGGGCCTCGTCATCGCCAGTCCGCCCAACGCCACTACGAATTGCGCAGGCGCAAGCATTTCCGCCGTAGCCGGCGGCAACGCTGTCACCCTGAGCGGTGCAACGGTTCCAGCCTCCTCCACCGGACCGGGCGTTTGTTCATTCAGCGTCAATGTAGTGGCCGCTGCAGGTGACACCTATCTCAATGAAATCCCTGCGGGTGCACTCACCTCTTCGGAAGGTGTAAATGGCCAAGGAGCGGACGCCAGTCTGACCGTCGTAGGCCTCACAGCCATTGTGGGCACCAAGGTTTTCTCTCCGGCCATCGTCCATGGCAACGGAACAAACACCTTCACTATTACGCTGCGAAACAACAATACCATTGCGCTCAATAACGTCGCAGTGACGGACAACCTGCCCCCACTGCTCAGGCTCGCTTCCCCTCCCAATGCCACCACGACGTGCGGCGCCGGCGTACTCAATGCTGTCGCAAATGCTTCGTCTATTTCCATGTCGGGCGGCACCATAGCACCCAACTCGAGCTGCACAGTCACGGCTCAAGTGACGCCATCCAATCCCAACGTTTTTTCCAGTGGCACGGCGACCAACACCATTCCCGTCGGGGGCGTTACCGCAGCTGAAGGCCCGCTCGCCAGCAATAACGCAGCGTTTGCCGCCAATACGACAGTGCAGACGGGAGCGCGTATCGTCAAGCAGTTTGCGGCCAGCCCGATTTTCAACGGCACATCGTCCGTGCTGAACCTCGTCATTGAAAACTACAACGTGGGCTCGGCCATGCCCATCAACTTCACTGACACTTTGCCAGCCGGCGTCATTCCTGGAAGTCTGGCCAGCAATACCTGCGGTGGATCGGTGTCGATTTCAGCCAACGTGGTCACGGTGGCGGGTGGCAGCGTAGCCTCTGCCCCCGCAGGCACCGGTGCCACATCCTGCACGATCAGCATCAACTACACAGCCATCAACAGCGGTGGATCTGCTATCAGCAGCACCAATGGGGCGACTCAGATCACAGGCATCAACTTCGGTGGCGTCACTCCTACCATCGTGCCTGCTACCGTGGTTATCAATCCGTCAGGGGTGGTCTATGTGGGCAAGACCTTCACCGGCACGGCAGTCCAGACAGGCTTGGTGAATCTGACCATTACGCTGCGCAACGACTCTTCCTCTCCCGCGGGCATTACCTCGTTCACGGACAACCTGGGAACCATGGGTGCCGGAATCACGGTGGGTGGGGCAGCCACCACGACCTGCGGAGGAACTGTCAACGCCCCCTTGGGCGCTACCCTGGTCACCAAGACAGACGGAGCCATACCCGCAGGAGGCACGTGCACCATCACGGTTCCTGTCCGCATCGCTGGCAACGCGGCGTTGACCAACCGCACCAATACCATCCCGGTAGGGGGACTGGTCACCACCGTGGGCAACAACACGTCCAGCGCCACTGCGACTTTCGCTGTGACACGGGCCCTGACCGTCTCCAAGGCTTTTGCACCGACACCCATTGCCTCCGGCCTTCAGAACTCGACGCTCACCATTACCCTGACACGCGCAGCACAAGCGGCCGCCCTGACCAATCTGTCATTCACCGACTCGCTGCCAACGACGCCCTATGCCATGGTGATAGCAGGCGCAGCCACCACCACTTGTACCAACGGTGTGGTGACCGCCCCGTTGGGCGGCGGCAGTGTGAGCTTGAGTGGGGGGTTGCTTCCAGTAGGTACCGCGAACGCAGCCACTTCGTGCACAGTTTCAGTTCCAGTGACCGCGCCCGCCTTGTCCAACGGAACAGCTGTCAATACTTTACCGGTAGGTTCCGTCACCTCCAGCAATGAAAACGTCATCAACCATTCGGCCGCGTCTGCCAATCTGGTGGCCCGAGACCCTTCAGTCAACCTGGCCAAGGGCTTCAATCCCACCATCGTGGCCATGGGCGGAACATCGCAACTTATTCTGCAGGTTCTGAACAATAGCGCGGGCGCCATCAATCTGACCGGTGTCAGGCTCAGTGATACGCTGCCCAGTGGCATGGTGGTGGCCACACCGCCCTCCGCGACCTTCACGGGTACGGGCTGCACAGCGTCATCTGCGGTCATCAGCGCCGTCGCCGGGAGCGGTACAGTCGGCCTCACGGGTGCCGGCGCCAGTATCAACGCAGGCAGCGTCTGTACCCTTGCAGTGAACGTTCGGGCCAATGATGCGGGCAATCTTATCAACGTGGTGCCTGCCAACAACCTCGTCACCAATCAAGGCCCCAGCAACCCCGACCCCGTGTCTGCGACGCTCTCAGCGACCGGCAGCGGTGATCTGAGCGTCACCAAGACTGACAACGTGTCGACAGTCACGGCGGGCAGCTCCACCACTTACTCCGTGGTACTGCGAAACGCCGGCCCCAGCAACATTGCTGGCGCTCAGTTCACGGATACGCCACCGCCTGGTATGACCTTCACCAGTTGGACGTGTGCGGCCACCGGCGGCGCAGTCTGCCCCGCAGCAAGTGGTAACGGACCGATTGCAGCGCCTGTGACCATTCCCGCCACGACCGGACAGGTGACTTTCACCGTCACCGCGCAGATCGCCGCGAGCGTCACCGGATCGATCTCCAACACCGCGACCATCACCCCGCCCTCCACCGTCGTAGACCCGAACTCGGCCAACAATTCTGAGACAGACACGAATTCCGTCACTCAGGACTCAAGGATTTCGATCACAAAAACGGACAACAGCACAACCTACACCCCAGGTGCCACCGGCACCTATGTCGTCACCGTAAGCAGCGTCGGCCTCAGCGACACAACCGGAATTAGCGTGACAGACAACCTGCCTGCGGGAGTGACGCTGACCGGAGTACCCACGTGCACCGTGACCGGGACTGGCGTCTGCGGCACCATCTCGGGCGCTTCAGGCGCAAGCACTTTCGGAGCCACCGGCGCCACTGTGGGCGGCGGCGCAGGCAATGCCTTGGTTTACTCTCTTCCGGTGCGCTTTTCGTCCTCGATGACTACCTCGCCTCTGATCAATACGGCATCTGCCACACCCGCAGGCGGAGCCACCGTCACCGCGCAAGACAGCAACACTTCGCTGCCCCGGGCTGACTTGCAGGTAAGCAAAACTGCGACACAGCCGACAGATGGCACCTATCTTCCTGGCCAGGCACTCAACTACACCATCACGGTGCAGAACAACGGGCCCAGCAATGTAGCTGGCGTCAACGTGACAGACAGCGTCCCATCCAGCGTGAACGTGAGCACCTGGACCTGCGCAGGAAGTGCCGGCGGGGCTTGCGACGGCTCTACAGTGAACGCCAACGGCACGGGAAACAGCATCAATCTGACCAACGTCACCTTACCCTCGGGTTCTGCCATTGCAATGGTCATTTCCGGGATGGCAGCGCCTTCCGCGACGGGCGACATCGTCAATACGGTTACCGCCACGCCCCCGGCGAGCATGGCCTGCACAAGCACGCCGTGCGCCAAGTCTGCTACAGCCACGAACACCAACGCGGGTAGCCCTCACTTGACCATCACCAAGTCAGCAACACCTGCCGCCTTCGCGGTTGGCCAGACTGGCTTCTATTCGCTTCAGGTAAGCAACAACGGAACCAGCATCACAAGTGGCACCGTCACCGTCACTGACACGCTACCGGCAGGCATTACAGCAACCGGCACACCCACGGGCGCAGGTTGGGACTGCAGCGCGAGCACGACGACCGCCATCACCTGCACGCGAGCAACAGCGTTGCTTTTCAACACGTCAGCTCCGACCATCTCCATACCCGTCGCTATTGCAGCAGGCACCAATTCGCCCGCCACCAACACCGCCTTCGTCCGAGGGGGTGGAGATGCCCAATGTCCGGCTACGGGACCTCTCGCCCAGAGTTGCCAGGGCGCAGTGGTCACACCTGTGAACGCTCCTAGCTTCAACGTCAACAAAACGCTGCAGAACACGACACTGGTCGCTGGCGTCCCGAACGCCTACGTCATCACCGTCACCAACAACGGCCAAGCCGCCACGCTGGCAGGTCAGATCGATGACGTGGTTCCGTCCTCGCTCAGCATTGGCACATTACCCCCTGGTTGCGTCAGCACGGGCGGGCAAGGCGTGCGCTGCGATGTTCCCGCTGGATTGCCTTTTGGTGGCCAGGTCAGCTATAGCCTTCCAGTGACGCCGCTGCCCAGCGCTGTCGGCCAGGCGGCCAACAATACAGCGACCGTCACGGGCGGCGGTGACCCGACCTGCCCAACGGGAGTCAACTGCTCGGGCAGCGCCAGCGGCACGATCACCGCACCGCAGCTGCTGATCACCAAAGCCGCTGATCCCACCACCCTGGTGGTGGGCCAAGCCGCCAACTACACCCTCACCGTGACCAACAACGGCAGCGCAGCTACCAATGCGAACGTGACCGTCACCGATGAAGTGCCTGCTGGCCTGACGCTAGGCACCATTCCGACCAATTGCCTGGCCACCGGCCAAACCGTGACCTGTACCGTCAGCAGCCTTGCCATCAACGCCTCGACCAGCATGGTCATTCCAGTGACGGCGCAAAACTCGATCAACGGCCAGTCCATCCAGAACACCGCCACTGCCACCGGTGGTGGAGACCCCGGCTGCGTCCCAGGGACCGCTCAAAGTTCCTTGCCGGCACGCTGCCAAGCCGCTGTGACAACCCCCATCAGTGCACCTCAACTGAAGTTGACCAAGACGGCCAGCCCCAACCTGGCGGTCGGGGTGCTGGGCGAGTATGTGCTGCAGGTTCAAAACACAGGCAGTGCCGCCACTGTGGGTGATATTTCCGTGATCGACGTTATTCCCGCGAGCTTGACTATCTCCAGCGTGCCCACTGGTTGCCAGAGGACCGGTCAACAAGTGACTTGTGTCGGAACCACCAGCCTGACGCCCGGACAGAGCACAAGTTGGTCAATTCCGGTCACGCCTACGGCGGCGGCCGCCCCCAGCGTGAGCAACACCGCCACGGTTCTGGGCGGCGGTGACCCCGTTTGCCCGAATGCTGACAACTGCAGAAGCACCGTCGTCAGTCCTGTGAGTGCGCCGCAGCTGCAGATCACCAACAGCGCCAATGGCCCGTGGACTATTGGACAGACGGGAGCGGTACTGACGCTCAACGTGCGCAATACAGGCCCCGTAAGCACCTCAGGGACCACGACGGTCATCAACACCTTGCCTGCCGGGGTTGAACCTGGGTGGACAGGTGTGCAAACCGTAGGAGCCTGGAGTTGCACAGCGGCTGGGCAGACCGTCACTTGCACCTCGGCCTCCGCGCTTGCCAATGGCGCCAGCAGCAGCATCCCCTTACCGCTCAGCATCACGGGGGCAGTGGCCGCAGGTGCAGCCAGCCAGGCCGCTGTCGGAGGCGGGGGAGATCCCTTCAACAACGGGGTCACCCCTGCGCCGGGTGGAACTTGCGCCTCACTTGACCCAGCCGTGCCTGGTCATTGCGCGGAATTGCCCATCACAGTGGCGTTGGGTGGCAACGTGTCCGCCAGCAAAACGCTGGCGCCTGGAACCCAGCAACCATTGCAACCGGGCCAGACCGTGAGCTACCTGTTGACAGCCACCAATACTGGCGGCACAGCAGTCACCGGCTACAGCATGAACGAAGTAGTGCCAGCAGGCACGATTTTGGTGTCTGTGGGCGGTGGCACCACGGCGTGTGCAGCGAATGCTCCCGCAGGATCGTTGTGCAACATTGGCTTTCCCACCATTGCGGCGGGCGGCAGCATCGCAGTGACCGTCACCTTCCAGGTGCTGAACAACGTGTCAGCCCAACTGACTCAGATCGTGAACGCTGTAACCGCCCCCCTCGCTTGCACGGGCGCCACTTGTGAAGCACCGCCCACGCCACCTGCTTGCAGCGGTTCTTCCTGCATACCGGCAGCCCAGTGCGCCGCAAACGACCCCTTGTGCGTACGCACACCTGTACGCAGCCGAGTCGGAAACGGCATTGAGCCCATCCCGTCCCTTTCTGAGTCCGGCCTGGTGCTGCTCAGCCTCTTGATGGGCTTGCTGCTCTGGAACGCCAGAAGGCGCCAAGGCTGATCAAAAGGGTGGTACCAGGTCAGCGCCTGCCAAGGTCTGCCTGGTGTCTACCTTTTGACGTGAACAAAAAAAAACGGCCTGAAGGCCGTTTTGTTTTTTTACCTCCGAAAAGGAGGCAAAAGGCTAATCAATAGCGGTTACGGCCACCGCCGCCACCACCGTAGCCACCGCCGCCGCCGCCGTAGCCGCCACCACCGGAACGGTCGTTGCTACGTGGCTCCATAGGGCGTGCCACGTTCACGGTCACTGAACGGCCATCAACGCTCTTGCCATTCATGCCTTCGATAGCAGCGCGAGCTTCGTCATCGCTACCCATTTCAACGAAGGCAAAGCCTTTGGAGCGGCCAGTGTCACGCTCCATGATGACTTTGGCGGAGTTGACGGTGCCGAACTCAGCAAACGCTTGTTGCAGGTCGTCATCACGGGTGTTGTAGGAAAGGTTACCGACGTAGAGTTTGTTGTTCATAAATGTCCTGAGAGAGAGAAAAGGCTGATTGGCTTAACAATGAATGGTGGGGAAGATCAGCGGCGCGGAGCGCCTGACCGAGGAGCGCCCGAAGACGAATTCCTCGGCTCGAGATGACGGAAGGTCAAACGACCTTTATTAAGGTCGTAGGGAGACATCTCCAGAGACACGCGATCACCGGCGAGCACGCGAATGCGGTGTTTACGCATTTTGCCGCCAGCATAGGCGACCAGCGTATGACCATTTTCCAGCGTGACGCGGAAACGTGAATCGGGCAGAACCTCGTCTACCTTGCCTTGCATCTCGATTAGTTCTTCTTTTGCCATTAGTGTCCTTTTTGAATAAGGGGGGGGAATAGGCGGCTCAGCCGATCTGTCGGTTCAGCACCATGCTGCGAGCTTGGTCCAGCGCATACAACTGCGCCCCACTATCACTGCAAAACTGCGGAATAAAGCGAAAAATTCGATCATGCATGCCACGGCGGATCGAAACCGAAGCCTGGTAGAGACCAGACTCTGTGCGGCGGGTGATCGGCGTGACAAGATACCGCCCAATATTTTGGGCTGTGGAGTTAACCATTTAACTTTCTAAAAGGAACCGGCCATTTCACAGAGGGGGTTTGAGAACCCGAGCCAAAAAGGCAAATGCTGTGGGCCGGAAGAGGTCAATTTGCAGAAAACATGCAAATTGAGTGGAGCTCGCCAAGAGAGTGTTGACAGTCTTTGGCTTGGGGGAGGTGTGGCCCCAAACGAGCGAAGCTAAGGCTTCAATCAGGTCAAACGCTGGTTCAACGCAGCGAACACGCCTTGAGCCAATGATGCAGTATAGCCTATATCACACTTTATTGCTTGAGATTGCAGACACTACAGAACTCATAGCGTGTGCCAGGCCTGAGCCAGGGGTGCGCGCAAGGCGAATTCAGCGTGAATTCACCCTACCCCTTCGAAGGTTCGAAAAGGTATTGCAACAAACCTTGGTCATTTTTGACTGGTGTACAGGTAATACCCCAGATGTTCGCCATGCGCTCTGGCGTCAACACCTCAGCCACTGGGCCGAATCCAGCAATCTTCCCGCTGGCCAGCAACAGGGCGTCGTCTGCGTACCGCAAAGCCAGATTGAGATCATGAAGCACCGCAATGATCCCTATTCCCTCTTGCCGGGCTCTGTTCTGCAACAAGCCCAGGGCCTGATGCTGGTGCGACAAATCCAGGGCCGCCGTGGGTTCATCCAATAACAGCCAGCGTGCAGCACCATCTGGCCGGGCTGTCCACACCTGCGCCAGAGCCCTGGCCAGATGCGTGCGCGCTTTCTCACCGCCAGAGAGCGTATTGAAAATACGCGGGGCAAGAGCCGTCACATCGGTAGACGCCAGCGCCTGCGCAATGATCCCGGCTTCGTTGGCATCCGGGCGCTGGCGGTGAGGGTAGCGCCCCAGCTCCACCACCTCACGCACCGTGAAGTCAAAAGCCACTGCACTTTCCTGAGGCATGACCGCCCGACGGAGTGCAAGTTTGTGCGCTGACATGCCTGCCAAAGAATGACCATCCAGCAGCACTTGACCGGCGTCGGGACGCCGCTGGGCAGACAGCAAGGAAAGAAGTGTGGATTTTCCGGCACCGTTGGGGCCCAGAATGACCGTGAAGCGACCCGGACGAAGCGTTGCCGAAACGCCTTCGAGCAGGGTCCGGCCATTCAGGCCTACGCGCGCGCCCATGCATTGCAGCGTCATACTCGCCCCCTGAATCGGCGCAGCATCAGCAGGAACATGGGTCCACCAATGAATGCCGTGAGCACGCCCAGAGGCATCTCTGCCGGCGACACGATAGTGCGAGCCACCGCATCAGCAGTCAAAACCAGGGTCGCACCCAACAATGCTGAACCGGGCAGCACCACCCGATGATCAGGCCCCGCGACCAGACGGACCCAATGCGGCGCAATCAGCCCCACGAAGCTGATGATGCCCGTGGTCGCCGTGACCGCCCCGACTGCGAGTGCGGTGATGACCACCACGGCCCGCTTGGTGCGTTCCACATTGACTCCCAGCAACTCTGCTTGTGCCTCACCCAGCGCAATGGCGTTGAGCGGCCTCGCCCAGGCCATGCCCGCCGCGCAAGTGATGCCTACCACCGCGGCGACCAGAGCCACTGCACTCCAGCGCGCCCCGCCTAAACTGCCCAGGAGCCAAAATTGAATGTTGCGCAGCTGCTCGTCTGTGGCCACGAAATTGAGATACCCCAGGCCCGCGCCGGCCAGGGCATTGACTGCCACGCCTGCCAGCAACATCACACCAATGTGCGTTCCCGAAGGTCCCTGCGCAAAGAGGTAGATCGCCAGGGTCACGGTCAAGCCGCCCAGGAAAGCGGCGACCATCAGCGTCCAGCTGCCCAAGGAATGGGGCAGGTCTGGGAACCAGCGTTGCCCCAACACGATCGCCACCCCCGCAGCCAAGGCAGCACCACTGCTGATGCCAATCAGACCGGGATCTGCAAGAGGATTTCGGAACATGCCCTGCATCAAGGCGCCAGCCATGGCCAAGCCAGCACCAGCAGCCACCGCCAGTACCAGGCGGGGAAGTCGAATGTTCAGGAACACCAGATGCTCCGGAGAATCCGTGATGCTTCCGGACAGCGCTTCGCCCAGCAGCTTCAAGAGCTGCCCAGGCGAGATGTGATACGCCCCGCTTGCACTGCCCGCCAGAAAAGCCACGGCCACCAGCAAGAGCCCCAGCACCAGCGCGCTGCGGGGTGCCAGCCGAGCTGGCGATACCAGGCCACTCACGCGTAGAACCGACTATGCAGCTCTCGTACAGCCTGCGGCAAGCGCGGGCCAAAACCAAGCAACAAGAGAGCATCCTGCACCACCAAGGCTTTGCGGCGAAACGCGGGCGTCAGCGCCAGTTCCGGCCGTTGCCAAAGCTTGTCTACGCCCCCTATGGCCTCAATGCCCTGGTCGGTTGAAAGAATGATGTCGGGGGCTGCGCTGGCCATGGCTTCTGCGGTCATGGGGCGGTAGCCCTGAAAACCAGAGAGCGCATTGACCCCGCCTGCAAACCGGATCATGGCTTCCGCCGCTGTACCTTGCCCTGCCACCTGAGCGGAAGCGCCGTGGGAAAGAATGAACAGCACGCGTGGTTTGGTCCGCGTCACTCCTGCCACCTGGCGACCCACTTGAGCCCATTCCGCGTCAAGCCTGGCCTGCAGATCACGTGCTGCGGCTTCGCGCCGAGCTGCGCGGCCCACGGCTTGGACTTTGGAAGTCACATCGTTCCAGGTGTAATCTGATTTCACCAATTCCACCTGAACACCTGCACTGCGCAACTGATCCAGTACCACAGGAGGCCCCGCATCGGAGGTTGCGATGATCGCATCAGGCTTCAGCGAAAGCACGCCCTCTGCAGAAAGCTGGCGCAAATAGCCGACCTTGGGCGTTTTCTGGGCGGCTGACGGATACAGGCTGGTGGTGTCTGTGCCCACCAGTTGAGCCTCCGCCCCCAGTAGATAGACCACTTCCGTGATCGCGCCGTTGATGGTGACCAGACGAGGCAAGCGGGCAGGTGCCGGCTGGGCATTTGCCGCCAGCGGCAGGCTGGCGGTAAGAGCCGCCGCCAGCAGTTGGCGGCGCGAAGGAGTTGACAACATGGACCGTCGCGCTCCTGGCCTTACGCAGCAACAGCCGCAGTCGGCGCCGCCTTGCGCACGATGGCACGCCAATCTTCACGCTCGGGATTGCCGGGTTTGCGCTCGCCAAAGAACATGGCCATCAAGTCGCCCTTGGCGTCGAACAGTTCGACGGAAGTGACGGTACCGTCGGTCGTGGGCTTTTCCACCACCCAGGCGTTGGCAATGGCATCTTCCTGCATGTGCAGATTGAAATCCGCATCCAGCACATTGAGCCATTGAATACCACGGATTTCCATCGGTTCAACGCGCGTCACAGGGCCTGTGTGAATCTGGATGCAACCGAGGCTTCCCACAAAAACCATGATCGGTGCGCCATCGAATGCAGCCTCTTGCAAGACTTGGCGCGCCACGTTGGCGGGTGCGCGGCGCGTGAAGCGGCCTTCGGCCAGGCGGAAGCTCTGCTGGCGCTCCACACCGAACTTCTTGAGCATTTCGAAGAAGTCGTGGGTGTCCTTCATGCCAGCCCATGCTTGCAGCAGCCCATCGGCATCAATGGCGTCATCGCTCTTGACCGCAGGAGCCACTGGACGGGGCTTGAATTCGGGGGCCAGCGAAGCATCTGCAAAACGCTGCATGACGCCCTCAAAGGCTGCTCTATCGGTCGCATCGCGGCAATAGATCTTGTGTACCGCCAGACCGCTGGCGTCATAGAACTGCAGGCTCAAAGCAGCGGGCGAATTAGGCTGTGCAGCCGCTTCGGTCACTGCGAAGCCAGCGTGCCAATGCATAAAGAACAGACGCAGATCGATGGGGCCACCCAGCGCCAGGCCGACAGGGCCCTGCGCAGAAAGCTTTTCATAGACGCCGGTTTTCTCATGCACCGTAGTTTCATTGCGCGTCAGCGCCAGAACCGGACCACATTCGCCCACGGCTTTCAAAATATCCAGCCAGGACTTGGTCAGCGGCACTGCTTTCAAAGCGCCATCGTGATTACCGGCATGCGCTGCAACAGCTTCGCCTTCGCTCACGCCGATGGATTCGGCGGCGTCACGCGCTCGTTTTCCTGCAGCACGGGCTTCGGCGAAACGGGTTCTCAATGTTTCTACGTTCATGGGTTGGGACGATTAGAGTTTGTTTGAAAAGCAGGCCCCCTGGCCCAAAGCGGGCAAGGGGCAGTGAGAGACGTTGACGATCAGGGCGTAGCGGGCTGGATACCGAAGTCGAACGTCCAGGTCTGTGCGCCGGCATAAGCTGGCGTGGCCGGTGCATATGCAATGCTGGCCAAGCGGACGCGGGCATAGCTGTTGCCCGTGCCGGATTTCACCAGCGAAGCAGCCTCAGGGTGGGCTTTCAACATGTGCTGAGTCAGGCCCACGGCCGCAGCTGCTGCGTCAGTGGGGTAGTAGCTGTACCAGCCGTAGTTCAGAGCGTTCGGGTAGGTGCCTGTGTAGTTGGGCGACAGTTGCGAACCAATAGAGTCCACCACCCAGGCGGAAGCTGCTCTTGGCCCCGTCAGGCTGCCCTGCAAATCGGCCAGCGTATCTGCCAGGTTGGTCGCTGCATTGAACTTGGCCACGACAGGAGTCGTGCCGTCAGCAGCATAGAAGCCATCAGGTGTCTTGCTCAGGAAGCCAGCCACTTTGGCTGCGCCAGAAGTGCCGCCGTTCAGCTTGACGTTGTAGCGGTTGAAAGCCACATGCCATGTGCCTGCTTCGGTAGAAACGCTCTTGCTGACCAGATCGTAGTAGACCCAGCCCGCAGAGGCGTTCACGCTCGCGGTGTTCACGACGGCAGGGTTGGCTGTATCGACCCAGCGGAATGTGGGCCAGCCGGACGCTGTGCCTGTGGGGCCGCCGTAGTAGCCCGTCATCTGCAACGCGAACACGGGGCCATCGGCGCCTGTGACGACAGCGGAGGCGCTGTTGGTCGTGACCAGGAACACGCGGAAGTTGGGGTGCAGTTGATGCGTACCGTTGAGGTCGTATTCAAACGCAGCCGCTTGAATGGCGTTAACGCCTGTGAACGCGCTCTTGGCGGTGTCTGCTGCGTACAGGGTGGCCGGAATGGCACCGCTCACAGGATCAATCAGCGCATCGTTCCACTTTTCCAGATCCGCCCAGGTGTGGGTGAAGGGGCCGCCGAACGCGCCGCCCGTGCCGCTACCACTAGGGCCGCTGTTGGTGAAGACGCTCGCCGAACGGCCACCGCTCACAAGTTTGATGTCCCAGGCCGCTCCTGTGCAGGCAGCTTCTGTCTTGGCGTCGAAGTCATAGCAGACCGATTGGCCGGACGCAGGCAAGGTGACGGCCCACGTGGCGTTCTGCGTGAATTTGCTCGTTGGAGCAGGTGTAGGCGCAGGGGTAGGCGATGGTGCGGGCGTTGGCGTAGGAGCGGGTGTTGGAGCAGGCGTTGGCGTCGGGGCAGGTGCCGGGGAGTCATCCCCACCGCCGCCGCAGGCGCTAAGAGCCAATGCGGCCACGGCCACAGAAACGTACTTGAGGTAATGGGATTTCATGATGACTAGCTCCTTACTGTGAATGTGTTTAACGAACGGCATTGCCAAATGCGAACCTGGCGCCGAGGTAGATGTAGCGGCCGGAGATGGGCCCGAAATCGTTGGTGTTGACGAAGTCACGCTGGCGGTTGGTCAGGTTGTTCACGCCAAAGAACAGCGTGACCTGCTTGCCAATGCGATGGTTCAGGCTGAAGTCCACCGTGGTCCAACCAGGCGAGCGGGCGCGTGTGGCGGTATCTACCAGTTCGCTGCTCTGGTGCCGCAGGCGAAGGCCCAAAACGGTATTGGGCTGTACGCGCCAGTCCGCCCCCACACGCACAATCTGTTGCGGCCGGCGCGTAAGCTCCTGGCCCGTGGTTTCGTTGCGCGTAGACGTATACGTATGCGCCGCGTTCAGTGAAAGCGCGGGGCTGGCACGCCAGAACACGCTGGTGTCCAGGCCGCTGGTGCGCGCACGGGCAATGTTGGCGTAGGTATAGGTGGCAATGCCATCCACCACCGAAGCGTTGACGTCGTCGGTCTGGATCAGATCGCGCACGCGGTTGTAGAAACCGTTGACGTCAATGGTCAGACGCTCGCCGCGTTTCAAAGTAGCGCCCAGTTGCAAGCTGGTCGAAGACTCGGGCTTGAGATTCGGATTGCCCACCACCTTGTAGCCCAGTGAACTATGGTCAAACAGGTAGTAGCGCTCCTTGAGGTTAGGCACGCGGTAGCCCTGGCCCAGGCTGGCGCGGAACACACCCGTCCATTCAGGCGTGTTCAGCAGATTGGCCCGAACACTGATCTTGGGTGCCCAGTGGCTGCCGAAGTCAGAATCATTCTGGCCGCGCAAGCCCAGCAGCACTTCCCAGGTGTCATTCAGGATGATGTCGTTTTGAACGAACAACTCGGCATTGCTGCGTTTGGCATTGCCCAGGGTCACCAACTCTGAAGAGCCGTTACTGGTCTGAGACAGGGTCTCGTGGTGATAGTCCGCACCAATCATCCAGAGCTGACGCCCCCAGGCCGGCAGCTCGAGTTGACTGCTCAAGTGCTGCATGCGTTGGCTTGAACGGCGGTCCGTAGCCAGGACTTCGTTGGAATAGCCTGGTGAATGGCTGTCGTAGCTCTCATTCACCCCTTTGACCTGCGCCCGCATGCCATTGGCAAAGCGCCAATCCACCCCGCCACTCACCCGGTCGCGCGTGATGTTCTCCAACTTGCGCTGAGGCACCTGGTTAGGCGGCACAAACAGGTTGTAGCGCTGGGTATCGTCTTCTGTGTAGTGCGAAGCTTCCAGCCAGGCGCGCCCGTCTTTGCTGGGAATCCACTCACCGCGGGCAGCCAGTTGCTGGCGCAAGCTGGCATCGCCCTGACGCGGGTAGCTGCTGGGGTCTACGCCAAAGCCCGCACCATCCAGGCGCTCGCCAGAAACGGACAGGCGCCACTTCTCGCCGCCTCCGCCCAGGCTGAAGCGAGCGTTGCGGTTGTTCGCATTGAAGGATCTTCCGCTGTCATTCTGGCTGCCATAGCTGCCGCCATCGACAGAAGCCGTGCCGCCGAACCCGGCAGCCTGGCGCCGCGTGATGACGTTGACCACGCCGCCCATGGCGGAACTTCCGTACTGGGCCGAACTGGCGCCCTTGACCACTTCAATGCGCTCGACTTCGTCCAGCAGGTATTGGCTCAAATCTACCGTCGAGCCGGTGCTGGCCGTGATGGGCAAGCCATCAATCAACACCAAAACCTGGTCGGCACTCAAGCCCTGCAAAGACAGCTCGTAGCCCGATTTACCCAGGACTTCCCGCATCTGCAGGCCAGGCACGTTCTCAAGCGCTTGCTTGAGCGTATGGGCATTGGTGCGTTCAATCTCCTCTCTTGTCACGACCTCAGTGCGTACAGGAGCTTCGTCGATGTCGCGCTCAGTGCGCGTGGCCGTGATGACCACCGGTTTCAAGGTAGCGGACACCGCTTCTTGAGGCTGGGGTTGGGTTTGCGCTTGAGCCGAGGCTACGGCCAGCCAGGGAAGCAACCACCGCGCGGAGCGAAAAGAAGAAACAGGCATGAGGTAGGTGTGGGAATTTCGACAGCGGCGTGGTCGCGAATGCGAATGCCAACGCTAATGACAATGCAAGTCATTCGCATTCTAATGTAGCACGAGGAAGTTTCTTTTGCACACATGCGTTCTTTAAGCGACAGCTTGCGGCCTTTCAGAAGCGATGGGCACCGCTGTCGGATAAACTTGGCAAGGTGCGCGACTGGCGATAGGCGGTTTTCATGCCGCTGACGTGGATCAGGTGCTTTACGCCTCCGAACACCACTGGGAAGCGCACCGCTGGCAACTTCTAGCTGGCGATTCAGCCGTTCGCCTGGGCAGCCCGCAAGGGACGCTTGTTACTCATTGCGTCCCTGGGACGTTCCCTTCCACCGAAGGACTGCCAAACCATGTACGACCGTAAAAACCTCACTGCACAAACCGATCCTGAAGTCTGGGCCGCCATTCAGGCTGAGCACCAACGTCAGGAAGACCACATCGAACTGATCGCCAGCGAAAACTACGCTTCACCAGCCGTGCTGGAAGCCGCCGGCACACAGCTCACCAATAAATACGCAGAAGGCTACCCAGGCCGTCGCTACTACGGCGGCTGCGAGCATGTGGACGTGGTCGAGCAACTGGCCATTGACCGCGTCAAGCAACTCTTTGGCGCAGATGCCGCTAACGTACAGCCCCACTGCGGCGCCTCTGCCAATGAAGCCGTGTTCCTGGCCTTCCTGAAGCCTGGTGACACCATCATGGGCATGAGCCTGGCTGAAGGTGGCCATTTGACCCACGGCATGCCATTGAACATGAGCGGCAAGTGGTTCAATGTGGTCAGCTATGGCCTGAACGCACAAGAAGCCATCGACTACGACGCGATGGAGAAAAAGGCGCACGAACACAAGCCAAAACTGATCGTGGCCGGTGCCAGCGCCTACTCCCTGGCCATTGACTTTGAACGCTTTGCCAAAGTGGCCAAAGACGTCGGAGCGATTTTCATGGTGGACATGGCTCACTACGCCGGCCTGATCGCTGGCGGCCAGTACCCCAACCCTGTACCTCACGCCGACATCGTGACCAGCACCACGCACAAGAGCCTGCGCGGTCCTCGTTCCGGCTTCATCCTCATGAAGGCTGAGCATGAAAAAGCCATCAACAGTGCCGTGTTCCCCGGCCTGCAAGGCGGCCCGCTGATGCACATCATTGCAGCCAAGGCCATCGCGTTCAAGGAAGCCTTGTCGCCAGAGTTCAAGCAATACGCCATTCAGGTTCGCAAGAACGCGCAAGTCATCGCCGAGACGCTGACCCAGCGTGGTCTGCGCATCGTGAGCGGTGGCACTGAAAGCCATGTGATGTTGGTGGACCTGCGTCCCAAAGGCATCACCGGCAAGGAAGCTGAAGCCGTTCTCGGCGCAGCGCACATGACCATCAACAAGAACTCGATTCCGAACGACCCTGAGAAGCCTATGGTGACCAGTGGCGTGCGTATCGGCTCTCCCGCCATGACCACGCGCGGCTTCAAGGAAGAAGAAGCCCGTGCCACGGCCAACCTGGTGGCAGACGTGCTGGACAACCCACGCGACGAAGCCAACCTGAACGCCGTGCGCGCCAAGGTGGCCGACCTGACACGCCGCTTCCCGGTCTACCGCGGCTGACAGGCAAACCAGCTGCTTGCCACGTGTGACCAATGAGCGCTACCATGGCCCATCCGTCGTTTCTCATCGGCGGCCACGCCGGTAGCGCCGGTCATTACCGAGCAAGCAGATGAAGTGTCCTTTTTGTGCCCATAACGAGACGCAGGTGGTCGACACCCGCGTCTCCGACGAAGGCGATTTCATCCGCCGGCGCCGCCAGTGTGCTCATTGCGCCAAGCGCTTTACAACCTACGAACGGCCTGACGTCAGCTTTCCCAGCATCGTCAAGAAAGACGGCCGGCGGGTGCCGTATTCCCGCGCCAAGCTGCAAGACTCCCTGGACCTCGCGCTACGCAAACGCCCGGTCAGTACTGAGCAGCAAGACACTGCCATAGAGCGCATAGAAGAAAAAATTCTCTCCGCCGCCGCGCGCGAGCTGCCCTCTTCCCGCATAGGCGAGCTGGTCATGCGCGAATTGAAGAAGCTCGACAAAGTCGCTTACGTACGTTTTGCCAGCGTGTACCGCAGCTTTGAAGACATCGACGAGTTCCGCGCCCTGGTAGATGAAGTGCGGCGCTGAGCCGCTTCACCGTCCGCTTCAATGATCACCCAGGAAGGCTGGCGCAGCGCCATTTCCTCTTCATCCTCCCCTGCTCGAATGTCTTAGCCCCCTCTGCCTGAGGCAGAGGATTGGGGGCCTGCCAACCGGTGATGGGGTAGCGGCGCTAACGCTGCTCCCAACCTCACTGGCCGGAATCCACCTGAGGACAGGCACGGAAGGCGGGCCATTGTTCGGCTGTTGTCGTGAATTGCTCAATGGCAGGGTGCGCTGACGCCAGTATCCGTCCAGGCAGCACCAACTGAGTGAAGCTCCAGGCCACGGCTGTAGCAATCTGGCCATGCGTCATTCGGTTGGATTCGACTTCTTCTGAGCCGCGCGAAAACTCTGTCTCCAGAGCAGCGTAAGCAGCATCCAACTGGCGGCCCACCCGGTCCAGCCACGGCTGGTGCTGTTTTTCGCTGGGCCGCAATTGGCGCTCATAAACCATCTGTACTGCCTTTTCACATGCTGCCAGGGCCAGTCCGGTGCGCCTGAGGTCGCGCAGCTGCTGCCTTGAATCGGCAGGAGTGAGACTATGCGAAGAGAGTGATTCGGCCCATTGCAAGATCAGTGTTGAGTCCATCAGCACCGTACCATCATTAGTTACTAGCGTGGGAGCTTTCACAATCGGGTTGATTTGGCTGAACTGCTCGAAGGTGCTGAACACGGAGAGGGGCTGGTGTTCAAACGGCAATTCCAGCAGGTGCAGAGAAATAGCCACGCGTCGAACGTAGGGCGAGTCGAGCATGCCGATGAGTTGCATTGATATTCTTTAATAAACTGGGGTTGAGCTTGTACGATAGGCGACAAGGTTCTGATCGAACAGGGCAAAACATCGGAAACATGCTTCGCAAACCGATAAAGTATCGGCAGCCTTTAAGAGTCGCGCACCTATTTCCTTTTGAATCTATGCAACTCGACAAGAAAGACTGGTTGATAGTTCAGGCACTGCAGCTAGATGCGCGACAAAGTCTCGCAGCACTGGGAAAGCGCATTGGCCTCTCGCAACCGGCCATGAGCGAACGCGTACACAAGCTCGAGGAAGCGGGCGTGATCGAGGGTTACGGCGCACGCGTGAATCTGAGCAAGATTGGCGTAAGCCTGAACGCCATCATTCGCATTGAAACCAATCACCAAGGCATAGCGCCCTATCTGAAATTGTTCGAGAGCATGCCCGAAGTGCTGGAAGTTGACCGCGTGACCGGGCAGGACTGTTTCGTGGTGCGTTGCGCCATTGCAGAACCTGCAAATTTAGAGCGCGTGGTAGACGCCTTGGCCGTGCATGGCTCGGTGACGACATCGCTGGTACTGTCGAGTCCAGTCCGCAAGCACGATTCCATTCAGGCGCTGCGCATGCCCGGGCGCTGACTCGCCCCCCACATGCCCCATCTCGTTTGAAATAACGATATACGGAAATAGTCCTTCTGACACTGCAAGGTAACTCTTATTCTCATTGAACGCCTTCCAGCCTCAATGTTTCAGGAGTAGCCCAGCGTGAGCTCAGCAGTTATCAAGAACGATGCCGCCCCAGGCAGCCTGCACCTATTGTTGGTCGACGAACAATGGCTCTCAGCCCATTTGTCAGACTCCAATGTGGTGGTGATCGACACCCGGCCTGCCAACGATTATTGGCAAGGCCATCTTCCCGGTGCGCGGCATCTGGACGTCGGTCTTTTCGCCCATCACGACACGTCTCCCACAGGCTTGAAGGCTCTGGTTTCCCAGTATGAATGGATCTTTTCCCTGCTGGGCATCACGCGTGAACAACGCGTGGTTTTCTACGAAAACCGCTCTGACTCACGCGCCGCACGCGGCGCATGGCTGTTGGAGTACCTGGGCCACCCAGCCGTCTCCCTGCTCGACGGCGGGATTGCCGCGCTCCAGCAAACCGAACTGACCACTCAAGCGCCGATCTACGCTCCGACTCACTTCAAGGCCATTCCAGTGCCTCAGGCCGTCATTGGCCACGCAGAAATTCTCACGCGCCAGGACGACACCCATCTGCAAATTCTGGATACCCGACGCGCCGCCGAATACTTTGGCGAAGAGATCCGCGCCAATCGCGCCGGCGCCATTCCCGGTGCGTCCCATCGCGACTACGTCGACAACATTGACGCATTGGGGCGTTTCAAACCAGCGTCCGAACTGCGCGCGGCCTTCTACGACCTGGGCCTTCAGCCAGACCGCGAAGTTGCGGTTTACTGCGGGGGCGGTGTGAGGGCTGCGCATACCTATTTTGCGCTGAAGCTGGCAGGTTTCTCCGCACCGCGCAATTACACCGGCTCCTGGGGCGAATGGGGCAATCGTGAAGACCTGCCGCTGGAACACCCGACTCGTGCTGCAGCCCCATATAAAGAAGCGGTCAGCACATGAGCACCGCACCGACATTTATCTACCGCGCCAAGCCACCGGGTTCTTACGCCGAAGACAGAGCAGCGAACCCCGAGCCCCCGCAGGCGCAGGCGCTTCGCCCCGCGCTTACCCCTGCCGAGTACAGGGCTCGCCGTGAGAACACGCGCGTCATCATCGCCCGCATTGTATTTGCGGTCGCCTTCGTTCTGCTGTGGGAAGCAGCCGCACGCTGGCTGCTGGATCCGTTCTGGATAGGCCAGCCCAGCAAGGTCGCGCAGCGCCTGTGGAGCCTGATCGTCTCAAACGACTTGCTCTGGCACCTGACGCCCACCGTCACCCAGGCCGCCGCAGGGCTGCTGCTCAGTCTGGTGGTGGGTGTTCCTGTGGGCCTGCTGTTCGCCTACAGCAAGTTTGTGGAACGTGTGCTGGAGCCTTTCTTCCTGGGGCTCTACAGCATTCCGCGCATCGCCCTCGCGCCGCTGTTCATCCTGTGGTTTGGCATTGGCCCCATGTCCAAGATCGTCATGGCTTTTTCACTGGTGGTGTTCGTGGTGATCCTCAACACCTATGAAGGCATGCGCGGTGTGGACCGCGACCTGGTCGACATGCTCAAGGCTATGCGGGCCTCTCGCACCTATATCTTCCGCAAGGTGACCCTGCCCTCCATCGTGCCGTGGATCTTTGCTTCTATTCGTGTGGGGGTTGGCCTGGCCCTGATTGGGTCAGTGGTTGGAGAACTGCTCGGCTCCAACCGTGGCCTGGGCTGGTACGTAGAGCATGCCGCCGGGCGAATAGATGTGATTGGGGTCTTTACCGGCCTGGTCATTCTCATGGTGGTCGGCATCGTCTTGAACGAGCTGGTCAAGCTCGCCGAAGTCCGCCTGATTCGCAACCGCTACTGACCTGGGCAAGACACCATGAATGCGATCGTCTCCGACCCCGAACTCTTGCGGCAAGCTGCCCTGAATTCAGCTGAGCCTGCAGTGGAAATCAAGAATGTCGCCATGGACTACGGCGGCACGGTGCTGGCCCTGGCAGATGTCAGCCTGAACCTGAAGGAGGGTGAGTTTCTCTCCATCGTCGGCCCCAGCGGCTGCGGAAAATCCACACTGCTCAAGCTGATCTCCGGCTTGGCTGAAGCGGCGTCAGGTGAAGTCCTGGTGCGGGGCAAACCCGTCAGAGGAACACCGCCCGGCATTGGCTTCATGTTTCAGCGTGATGTCCTCTTGCCCTGGGCCAACGTACGTGAAAACATAGCCGTCGGCCTGGAGTGCGCAGGGTATCCGGTCAACGACCGCGAGAAACGTATAGACGAACTACTCGCCCTCATCGGCCTGGAACAGTTTGGCGCTTACTATCCCCGCGCCCTCTCCGGAGGCATGCGCCAACGCGTGGCGCTTTGCCGCTTGCTGGCGTATTCACCAGACATCTATTTGATGGATGAACCCTTTGGCGCACTGGACGCTCAGACCAAGCTGCTCATGGGTCAAGAGTTGCTGAGTATCTGGAGCCGCTTCCGCAAAGGCGTTGTGTTCGTCACGCATGACATTGAAGAGGCCGTCAGCATGTCAGACCGCGTCGTCGTCATGACTGGCCGGCCTGGCCGCATCAAGTCTGAATACCAGATAGACCTGCCCCGCCCACGCGATTCACGCAATGTGCGCAAGCTGCCCGCATTCCACCGGTATGTCGACGCCATCTGGAACGACATCATGACCGAGTCAGTCCGAGCCGCCTGACCCGTTGCGCCGCCCGACGGATTAGCCGCTCCCTGGGAGCGCCAAGCTCCAGCTTGGCAACTCATCCCCCTTCTATCGCCAAAAAATTTCCAAGCAAGTTCTTGGCAGCTGTAGAAGGCTTCCCGCGAAGCACCCTAACCATCTTCCCTAAACCCAAGCACTCCGGCCCGAGACCTGGACCTAGCCGGCATTGGCTGTTCCCTGGGAGCGCCAAGCTCCAGCTTGGCATCTTCCTCATCCTTTCTACCGCCAAAAAATTCCAAACAGGTGGTTGGCAGTCGCAAAGCGCTTCCCCCACGAAGCCTCCAACCAACTTCCCTCAAGCGAAGCACACACAAGCTGAAACCCAGACTTGGCCGGGAGTGGCTGTTCGGCTGTTTCCTGGGACCGCCGAGCTCCTGCTCGGCAATTCTCCCCGTTCCCAATCACCAAACCGCCACGCCGGAGCTGGAGGTCCATCGGGCACTGCCCCTCCTCCGCACGCCCCAAAACCAAGTCCCATCAAACCTCGAACACCCAACCCTTAAACCTCTTTGCACAACGGTACACCCAAAAAAATGCCAAGCAAACGCCTGGCATTCTCAAAAAAGCATGAACCCGAGAATCAGCGCCCCAACAGCTTATCCGTCAAGTCCACATCCACCTGCTTGATAGGTTTCAAATCCGGCTCCACCGACCGCAAGATATCAATCATCTTCAAAAACCCCGGTGGCGATATCTGCCCGTCCGCCGACAAAATCTTGGGCGCCGCCGCTGCAAAGCGCTTCACAAACTCATCACTGCGCTCAGGAAACAGCTTCTTCACCCCGCGCTGCGTAGCTGCTGGGTCGTTCTGAATCAACTGCTCAGCCTTGTAGATCGCTCGTGCCACCCCCTTGGCCACTTCAGGGTTCTTGTCTACCCATTCCTTCTTGCCAATCACGGCCTGACCAGAATGCGGAATCGTGCGCCAGTCGTACAAGATCCGATACTTGCCAGGCGACTCAATCTCATCGTTGATGAGATCGGGCGTCGTGGTCATCAGCGCATCCACCTGTCCAGAATCCAGGCCCGCACGTCCCGCCGTAGCACCTCCCGTACCAATGATGGTGAAGTCCTTGTCCGGATCCAGTCCAAGTTCTTTAATAGACCAACGCAGCACGTTGTCCGAATAGCTGCCAGGCGCAGACACCACAATTTTCTTGCCCTTCAAATCACGCAAGCTCTTGTAATCCTTGTTCGCAGGAATCACCAGAATGTGCGTAATGAAGCGGTCGATACCAATCAGGTAGCGCGCCTGTACTCCCCTGTTGTTCAAACGCAGAACATGGTCCGTTGCAAACGCAGCCAGATCAATAGACCCACCCACCAAAGCCTGCACCGCTACGCCACCGCCCCGAAACGCGATGGGGTCGATCTCGATCTTCTCCGCCTTGAACAGGCCCTCATTCACCGCCACCCAGATAGGCAGCTGTGATTCATTGGTCCCGATCAAACCGAACTTGATCTTGGTCTGCGAAAACGTCACCGTGGTGGCCAGCGCCAACCCCAATACGATCGTTAATCGCGAAACAGCTTTTGCAAATCGACCTGCCAGGTCGATTACCGAAGAAGCACTGCGTGTCATCAAAACCCCGTCGTGAAATAAAGAAAGAGCAGCAAAGAATAGAGTCGACTCCGTGAGCACCCAAGCTCGGATTTCAACTATTCATACATGAACTGCGTCCTTTGCAGATGAATGGCAGAAGCGAAGAATGTCTCTGTGCCCGCACTCAGTTCATCCAACGCGCAAGGATGAAAACGAGCGAGAGCACGCCAGAGCCAATCTCGCCCTCTTCCAACAGTCTGTTCCGGAGCTCACCGTGTCCGTTGCTGAAGCCGAACTTCTAGAGAACCCCATCGCAGTCAACACCCCTGCGCTGGACTTCACCATCACGCCTTGGCAACCTGCTGTCGGGGCAATTGTCAAAGGCTTGCGATACAGCGGAGGCACGCTACCAGAGTCAGCTCAACACGCACTGAAACAGGCATTGCTCCAGCACGGCCTTCTGTCGTTCGAACCCGGCACGGTCACCGGGCAGAACTTCACGGAGTTTCTGGAAGCCTTTGGGGAGGTTGTGCTCTACAGTGGCCCTCAAACCCCTGCGGTATCCAAAGAGACCCAGGCCAACATCGTTGACTCCACAGACAAAAAAGTAGCCCGCAACTACATCTGGCACATCGACCAGGCTTTCCGCCCCAACCCACCCAACTACACCGCACTGTTTGGCAAGGCCGTTCCCGAGTTCGGTGGCGACACGCTCTTCAGCAACGCCGTAGCCGCTTACGAGCGACTGGACCCGCTATTTACAGCGTACCTGGAAACGTTGACGGCAGTGCACTACTGGGACGCCACCGGACACATGTCTGACCGCTTTCTCGACAAGCAGGAATACGCACGCCAGCGCGCCCTGAATGCACCCATTGAAACCTCCATCGTTCGGGTGCACCCCGAGACCGGCAAGAAGCAACTCTTCGTCAACGAGTCCTACACCACCTACATCAAGGGCGTCAGCCGCACCGTCAGCCAAAGCCTGCTCACCATCTTGTTTGAAGCCATCAAGTCACCCGAAGTACAAGGCCGATTCAGCTGGACACCTGGCACCCTGGTGCTCTGGGACAACCGCACCGTGCAGCACCGCGGCATCGGCGACTTCGCCAAGCAAAGCCGCGTGTTCTACCGCGCTTGCGTCAACTGATTCATCCACCGCAGCGCACACAGGAGCAGGCCGCATGCTGACCCACGAAGACAATGAAAAACTGTGCCGCGTAGGGCCCGGCACGCCTATGGGCAAGACTCTGCGCCGCTACTGGCACCCTGTGACCCGCTCAGCTCGCCTGGAAAGAGACGGGGCGCCGCTGCGCATACGACTGCTGGGTGAGAACTTTGTGGTCTTTCGCGCCACCGATGGCCGAGTGGGCTTCTTTGACGAAGCCTGCCCGCACAGATGCGCGTCTCTCGCGCTGGCTCGCAACGAAGGCAATGGCCTGCGTTGCCTCTACCACGGCTGGAAGTTTGACGTCAGTGGCAAGACGGTAGACGTGCCCACAGAACAGCCCGAACGCCGCGAAGCCTTTGCGCGCAAAGTGCCACTCAAACACTACACCGTGCGTGAAGCCGGCGGCATGGTCTGGGTACACATAGACAAAGAAAATCCGGCACCGCCCTTCCCTGCCTTCGAGTTCGTCGACCTGCAAGACGACCAGATTGACGTGCGCTCCGGCCTCATCAAAAGCAACTGGCTCCAACTGCTGGAATCCGTGCTTGATTCAGCGCACCTGAGCTTTCTGCACAGCGGGGTGCTCTTCAGCCGCCCCGTAAGCGAATCACCCATGTCTGAAGGCATGCGTGCCAACTTCACAGCCACGACTTCCGTCTCGTCCCCCACATTCGAAATTCTGGAAAAGCCCTACGGCTTCCGAGAAGGTGCGGTGCGTGATTTTGGTGATGGCCGCCGCTTTGCCAAGATCCGCGAGTTCGTGGCGCCCTACTGCTCGTTCCTGCCTGGCTTTCCTGGCAAGCCCACGCGCCGCAAACTGGTCATGTCCGTGCCCATCGATGACGAGACCTGCACGCAGTGGGTGTTGAACTACCGCACAGACGCTGCGTTTGAGCCTGGAGAGATCGATGATTTCTGGCGTTATGCCAACCCAGACCCAGACAACTTCCTCAACCCCACCAGCGGCCCGGACGACATGTGGGGACAAGACCGCGCCGCGATGAAGGAAGGCCATTTCAGTGGGTTCCCCAACCGTCATTTCTTTGAAGAAGACATGATCGTGCAAGAGTCCATGGGCTCCATTGTCGACCGCACGCGTGAATACCTGAGCCAGAGCGACAAGACCATCATCCACGTCAGGCGCCAATTACTCAAGGCCGCAGACGCGGTTCAACGCGGTGAGGCGCCATGGGGTCTGCGCGACGCGGCCAGCGTCGACTATGCCCGCATCCGCTCCTGCGCCGTGTTTCTGGAGCCAGGCCAGGACTGGACCGAGGTAGATGCCTTCCTGCTTGCGGCCGAGCCAGATGAGCAACCAGGCTCAGGCCTTGACGCAAAGCCTGAAATCGAAGAAGCCACCACGAACTAGCGCGAGCTCATCACCTATCCCATCCAAGCCCCAAGGACACCGACCCCATGACATTGAAGATCCAAACCGAAAAAGGCAACTTCACCGCCTACCTGGCGCTGCCAGAAGGCCCGGCCAAAGGCCTGATCATCGTCACCCAGGAAATCTACGGCGTGAACAAGGAAGTGCGCCGCGTGACTGACTGGCTGGCCAGGGCAGGCTATGCCGCTGCGGCCCCCGATCTGCTCTGGCGCGTAGCGCCCAATCTGGACTTTGAATACGCCGACCGCGACAACGCCCGCAAAGCCATCGGCCAATTGCAATCTGACCAGATCGTCTCCGACATCGCCCAAACAGCCCAGGCCCTGCGTGCCCACATTCCTCAAGGCGAGAACCTGCCACTGGCCATCGTCGCGTTGGGCTGGGGTGGCCTCTACTCGTACCAAGCCGCCAGCCTGGCCACGGCGGCCGCCATCGTCTCCTACTACCCAGGCAATCTACCCAACGGCATTGACACAGCCAGCAGCATCGGCATTCCGCAGCAAATCCATCTGGCGTACCACGACGAACGCACCAAGCCCGAATTCCGCCGCTCGTTGCGTGAAGCACTGGCGGGCCTGGACGACGCAGAGGTCATCGTCTACCCCGATGCAGACCACGGCTTTGCTAACCGTGACCGGACTGAATTTCACACCGAATCGGCTGAGCTGGCGGATAACCGCACTTTGGAATTCCTGGCCCGCAGCTTCAAGTATTCGCTTGCCTGACATCGGAATCACAAGCTGGCAACTCTGCCCCTTTGCAAGTTGCGTTAGGCCGTACTTTGTTTAAACTTGCAGTGAGCCAGTTATTGGCGCATTGGAGAGTTTTTATGAAGGCCTTTGCGGACCCTGCGGTTGAAGCTCGCTTCAGTGCCTATCCGCCGCCTGTGCGCAAAAAGATGCTGTCCCTTCGAGATCTGGTATTCAAAGTGGCGGCTGCGACAGATGGCGTTGGCGAAATCCAGGAGACCCTGAAATGGGGCGAACCAGCGTATGTGACGGCAGCAAGCAAGAGTGGCAGCACCATCAGAATGGACTGGAAGAGCAAGCAACCTGAACAATTTGCGCTCTACTTCAATTGCAATACGAACCTCGTTGATACATTTCGCACCCTGTTCCGAGATGATTTCAACTTTGAAGGTAATCGCGCTTTGCTTTTCAACATCTCCGACGACTTGCCTACGGATGAATTGGCATTTTGTATCGGCGCCTCCCTCACCTATCACGCGCAAAAGAGGCAGGTCAAGCCAAAAGCCTGAGTTCCAGAATTTTTGAGGTGTGTGCCCCAGCCAGATCGGTTCGCAGAGAAGGATTTGCAAAAGCTTTCGGAATGATTCATATTTGCCATAGGCATTCAAGGATCAACTGAAATGAACCAGCAGCTTGAAACTTACGCAAACAGCATTTGTCTTTCTGCCCCCGAGAATGAGCGGCTCAGACTGGCGTTTGGATATGCCTGCGCCAAGCGCATCGAGCATTTGTTGGAAGAGCCGGAAGTCGTGGAGTGCCTGAACCTTCTGGGAAAATATCTGGAGGGCACTCTGGATGCCGTGGTCCTTTTGCAGGTTCAAAAGGACGCGGATCAGCTTGCCAACCGGCATCGCGGATCGAAGTCCATTGACGGATGTGGCCATGCGGCAGTATCAGCAAGCTACGCCATTGCGAATGCCGTCAATGGGAAGGCGATACAAGCGGCAAGCTACTCGGCCTATGCAATGGTGTATGCGGACGGCGGATATGGCGCGGTGGCGCATCACGAAGCGTTTGACGGTGAATTCTCGTGGCAACTCAATAAGTTGATTGCGCTTTCGGCGGAATTCATTCCCCAATCAGCGCATTCAATTGCCTAACGAAATGAAGCAGTCAAGAGCCCCTTGCAGCCTACGGAATCGTCCAACTCGATGATGCTCTGCCAGCCAAAGTAGTCGTCCAGATTTTGTGTGGCCACTCCGTAACAATGGAGCGCTGGAATTTGTGGCCAGGGCGCCTTAACGCTGAGGGCGTCCCGTCGGCAAGACGCTGCGACGAAACTCCGCTATGACATGGACGCGAAGCCGCTCAACACTTCAACTCCCGCTGACGCTTGCGTTCCTTCAAAAGCTGTTGCTGCACTTGCTTCAGCTCCGCCCCATTTGCCGTCTTTTCTTCTTTTTCAAGGCTCTCGATTCGAGGGTCTCTCACATAGCACTCGGCCATCTCCTCGGGGGTCAGATTGTTCCGTGCACGCCTGCTGTACGTCGCACGTTCTTCGGGCGTTCTCCGCAGTATCGGTCGCTCGAAATCAGCCAGTAGCTTATTGTGTTCTTCCCGACGGACCTCGCTGCTCTTCTGACTTTTACCGGAAAGCTTGTCCAGCCCGCGAGTAGGAGTGACATCCACACGCTTGGCACCCAGGCATGGTTCGTCTGAATAGCTGGCTTTTCCGTTCACTTCGCATCGGTAGACCTGGGCCATTGCCGAAGTTGCAAACAGCGCCATCCAACCTATGCTCACAAAAAAGGCATTTACCTTCACTTCCCATCCTCCTGACGACATTCTCACCTCAAAAGTAAAGCGTCAATCTCCCTTTGTGCGTACTAAAGTCGAAGCGTGATATGAGCTCAGACTCTCGGCTGAGTGACCGAGAAGCAGCAATTGGTATCGCTCGATGCCGGTCGGCGACCTCACGCTGGCTGGCACCAAGCAAACATTAGAAAGCACGATCGGCGCGTACCGGGTTACTCCAGAATCGGTCTCTCACGCCCGGCGCGAGGGCTTGAATGCGTCCACTCCGCCAAATTTTTTGTGAGTCAAGCATTTAGCAGCGTGAAGCGCTGCGACTCGCAAGTCAACTCACACAGTGCCGAGCTTTCGCTCGGCGCCGTCTTCTTTTTGGAATCAGAACTGCCGGCGTTGCCAGAGGTGCTCGGCTATCGCATCGACGGCGTTCGTACCTTCGCCCTCAGCAGTACCAAGCGCTTCCGGTGTGACATCAGGAGATGGCACTACGCCGTTAAACGTCCAATCTACGCGACCCAAGTCACGAGTCGCCGTGGCGAGTTCGTCAAAGTTGTCGGCTATCCAGCACCGATGAAGATGGTTGGTGATGCCTGCGCACAGGTCAGCAACCTGGAGTTGGGGATGCAAGGTTGAATCAGCTTGCGTGAGTGTCAGAGCGCGTAGGGGAAATCGCATCTTCCGACGGTCGTAACCGATCAGGTTGGACCCCTCACCCGTCAACGCTAGCATGTCTTGGAAGGTCGCCTGAGACGCGAGGATAGGTTTCGAGGCGTCGTGCACTACATGAAAGCGGTCTTCTTTTCTAGATCCCCAAGCTGCGATGTGTTGGAAGAGTGCGGGGATGGCGGGGTCAAGCGCCAGCGAGTCAAGATACCCCCCAAACCAGATGTCGAAGAGTCTGCGCTCCACGAACGGAAACAGGTCGCCCTTGAAATCGTCGCTCGTGCACGCTTTGATCATGGCGTCGCCCGCCGCGTAGAAATTATCGACCTCAGTAGGCCCCTTCCGACGAATCAATTCAACGAATGCAGCCAGAAATCGGTCTGTATTCTCCTGGCCACAAAAGACAGGCATGCAGTAGTGCAGCATGTTCGACATTGCAAGATTCGCACCGCACTCGTAGAGGTCCGGCCCAAACTCGTGCGCCACAGTCTCAGCCACGATGTCTACAAGCTTTGTGGTCACCATGAACTTCTTGTGAAAGACGTCGACCACTACACGCTCGTTACTCAGTCGAGGATCGGCAAGGAAGCGGATCAACCTCGCGACGCCGTTTCCCGATTTCCTTAGACCTGTGAACTTGGGTTCGGCGCCTTGCGCTGAGCGAACGTGCTCCAAGAGTGATTCGGCTTCCTCGCGCGAGAAGTCATTAGAGGCAAGCACGAAACAAGGTTGCTCAGGATCCAGGAGGTTCGCTCCCGAATTGCCTGCTTCATCACAGTAAATCGTGGTCATTTACGATTTTGTTCGTTTGTCTGTATCTCAGAAGGGTCGGGAGGTTTCACTTCTCCACTGGCCGAATGTACCGGTAGACCATTTCAAGTGATCGGTGCCCAGTCTGTCCCATGATGGCGGCGGCGGGGCATCGCCTCGGAGATGGTCCATAGCCATGCGGGTGATCCGTGACGAAAACCCCTCGGGAATACTGTAGTGCATAGTGGAAAGGCCGTCTTCTCTCCAGCTCTCACTCCACGTGAGCGACCTGCCGTAACTCGGTCCCTCCGGACGCGATCTGAACACACCTACGGTCGTGAAGTCGCCGCGCTCGCGGACAGTGACCGGCACGAGGTGGGCGCGGCGGTTGGATAGATGGTGTTCTCCATCACGATCCGGAGTCGGCTGGAACGACCCTACTGGCGTTGGCGGCTGTAGCCCCGGACGTGGACTCCAGCCGCGCCCGATTTTCCCTACTCGCTCTTGTAAAGCAATACATGGGCGATGGCTTCGACGACAAAAAATTGCTGGAAATCGTCACCTACCTGAAGGAGAAGGTGAAAATTCTTATACTGAGCGTTAGCGATGAGGCTGATGCGTACCAGATTTTTGAAACTCTAAATGATCGAGGGCGATCCCTCGACACTCTGGACTTACTGAAGAACCATCTCTTCTCGAAAGCAAAGTCGGGCCTGCCCGAAGTAAAGCAAAAATGGGCAGCCCTTAAGGAGAACCTGCAGGATGCTGATCCAAAGAACCGCTTTCTGAATCACTTTTGGACTTCATTACACGGCAGAACATCCACGACTGGGTTATTTCGGTCGATTAGAGATCAGATCTCTTCTGCACAAGAAGCCGTCTCATTTGCAAATCAGCTTGCCGGCTCAGCTCGCATCTACGAGGCCCTCCGGAGTGGGTCCAGTCCAGTGTGGAATGACCACCCGGCAGAAACCAAAAAGAATATAAACATCCTTCGCTTGCTGGATGCACAACAAGCACTTCCAATCCTGCTGGCGGCTTATGAGAACTTCCCTAAGGACGAGTTCAGAAAACTAACCAAGTTGTTGGTCGTAATGGCTGTACGGTATAACTTTATCGGCGAAGAGCGGACTGGCGTTGCCGCCAACTACTATTCCGACCTCCCGAAACCCATTTGGGCTAAGACGATAACCAAAGCGGCTCACGTTTTCAAAGAGTTGAAGCAGATCTATCCAGGCGACAATTCATTCTCCGATGCATTCAAGTTAAAGAGCGTTACCGACACAAAGCGCGCACGCTACATTCTCGCGGAAATTGAAAACAGTATCTCGCCAACAGAGAAAATTGTGAATTCCGACCCCGATGAAGTAAATCTTGAGCACGTGCTACCGAAGAACGTAAACCAGCACTGGAAACCGAGCGATACTAGCGTCGAGGCGGACGAGCACCGAGATTTTGTCAACAGATTAGGAAACTTAGCGCTGGTCCCAAAAGCAAAAAACAAGAAAGTGGGAGCAAAATCGTTTAACGATAAGAAGGATGAAATTTTTTCTCAGTGCCCGGAGTTCGCAACGACATTCGTCATTTGCAATTTTGACAAATGGAATCGCGCGGCTATTGAAAAGCGGCAAGAGTATTTGGCAGGCCTTGCTGTCAACACGTGGAAATATGGGGACAATTGATCCTACAGGCCACCATCGAATACGACCAGTGCAAGCGGCGAAATTAGGCAGCAGATTCGCTGCGCCCGTAGCACCAGTCGGACTCACGTGAAATTCCGCGTGGTCTGACTTGCAATCAGCCGCGCAACATGTGGAAGCAAACGTTTGAGAGAACAACGTTTGACGGCCTAACCTCGCAAACGTACCCCGGCAGCACGCGGCGATAGCATGGTCGCATGAGCACATACAACCATGTAGGGCTCGCTGACCTGCAAGTCACCTGCATGGCTTGCGTGTCAGCCAAAATGGCGACGTCGCCTAATTCGATACATGGTGCTCACTGCCTTGTTCATGGGAATATTTCCCCTCGTACTTGCTCTGTTGACGGTATTCGTACGTGTTCCTGCAGGCCTAGGAGAGTTCGCCGGGAAAGCCTCCGCTGAACAACATGAACTGGAGTTCAGGAAAGGCTGCCAGCTTTCGATGTATTCCTGTGTTGAGCTCAAACGCAATGACGAGTTCGTAGCCACAGGTTTTGTGCTTGACACCTCTCCAACACACATTGCCATCGTTGACGCTCAAACTCAACGCGGTCGTGTTCTTCCACTGGAAAATCTCGAGCTCATCTCCGTTCGAGCGCCCAAGTCAAAAAATGGCACTGCGACGCCTTAGTTCTCTTGACCATGGGAGCTGAGCGAAAGCTCGATCGGCGGGTTATTGACGTTTTCGTCGTTTATGACAATCAACCTGTCACCGTTCACGCTGAGTCTGTCGAAGCGCCGTGCAAGGCGTCGACAAGCTCAGCCCGAACGGGTGTTTTTCATGGATATATGAAAGTCTCAATAAGCCAATTCAGTTGACGGAAAATCATCCGAAAAATGAAGGCTCATCATAGTGCCGTGCTTTCAGTCACTTCATTTGAACTGCGGTAAACGTGCTCCTTGAGCACAAGCTTCCATCAGTTGGGCCAACCGTCCGGCTCGTGTCTGGTCCTTCTTCGCTGTAGTGACCCAGTGCAGTACGCGCTTGCGATAGCCAGCCGGTGTGGCTTCGAAAAAGGTCCACCCAGCCCCGCTACGCTGGAAATCCGCCAACTCACCCGGCAGCAGTTCGGCAATCGATGGCTGTTCGTGCGAGTAGATGGCAGATTTCGCCTCGGTTCGCATTGCATACGCAGCAGCCCCTGCCGCAGTCATCCGGCCCTCGGCTTCAAGCCTGGCCATCTTGGCAATGTTCACCGCGCTCCAGATCGAGCCCGGTTTGCGGGGTGTAAAACGGATGGAATAGCTCAGATCATCGATGCGTCTGCGGACGCCGTCTATCCAACCGAAGCAGAGAGCTTCGTCCACGGATTCGGACCAAGTCATACAGGGCGTGCTGGTCGCGACTTTGTGAAAACCTACGATCAATTCCGACGCAGTGGCGCCGTTGGCGTCAAGCCAGACCCGAAAGCCCTTGGGTGTCTGAAAAAAGAGTGGGCTTGCCATATCAATGATCAGTGGGCTAACGCTTCAGTGCTCGGGTCGCGATGAAGGTGGGCATGAAACGGTCGACCAGGAAGCGTGGATTGGCTTGTTCGTCTTCGTAAAACCCATCGATAGAAAAACCTGCCGCCAGTTGTCCTCCGATCAGGTCAGCCAGTGAATGACCAAACACCATCGCTTCTGCGTTTTGCCGCTTTGTCTCGAGTACATCCTGCGGCAAATCACGTAGATCGGAGTACGGCAGTTTGTAGAGCGGGCGCACCAACCCCTGTGCCAACAGTGCCGGGTCGCGGTCGCCGATGAACACCACAGGGTTGTAAAAGCTCGCGAGCAGGGCACCGTTGGTTTTCAGCACCCGATGGCACTCGTGCCACACAGGCCGCACGTCCGGCACATAGAGGTTGGAGATTGGGTGAAAGATGATGTCGAAATGCGCATCGGCGAATGCACTCAGATCGCGCATGTCGCCTTGCACGGTCTTCAGTTCAAGTCCGTCGCGCATGGCAACTCGGCGATCCTGCTGAAGCTGTTCGTCCGACAGGTCGAACACGGTGACCTGTGCACCGGCCGCTGCAAGCACCGGCGCTTGCTGTCCGCCCGCCGAAGCGAGGCAGAGGATGCGCCGGCCCCGTATATCGCCTAGCCAGTCGCTGGGCACGGGACGCGGCGTGAGGTGCACCTGCCAGTCACCGTTTCGGGCCGCAGCAATCAGTTCGCTACTGACGGGACGCGACCACTCGCGTTGCTCAGTGGCTTGGCGATCCCAGGCGGCACGGTTGTGTGACAGAAAATCAATGCTGCTTGTACTCATGCGGAAGTCGAAAAATTCTAGATGGTGTAGCGTTGAACCGGATCTTCTCAAAAAAATGGAATCTGCGGATGGATACCCTAGTAACGCCACAGTTGAATCAGAAGCGTGGGCGCTTCCACAGGCCGAGGCCTTGCACCAACATTCCACCACTTCAATCTGCAATCACTCCCAGCTTTTCCAGCTCAGCCATCACATCACTTATAAAGCTTTGCACCGTCAGCGACCTAGGCTTTCCGTTGGGAAACAGCACTGCAAAATCATTGAAGAAACTGGGCACAAACTCCTTGATCAAAACCCCTTCCTTCGATGCCGTCTGAGCCGTCACCGCATCCACAATGCTGTAGCCGTATCCACCGGCCACGAAGGCACACATGGAAGTGAACAGCGGAGTTTCCACCTTCAACTTGAGGTGACACCCTCGCTCTGAGAAGATCTTTCGCAAGCTCTCGGTTCGCTGATGCTCCTGCGGCGCCATCACGGCTGGCAGGCCATTGAGATCCTCAGGCTGTATGACGGCTTTACCGCCCAGTGCACTATCTGCAGGAACAATGCACACACAGGGCATGCGCATGCGCTTGGCGTCCATCCACTGAGTGTCGAAATCACCCTCAGCAAATCCAATATCAAACTGCTGTGAGGCAATCAACCTGACCACGGTGGGTGAGCTTCGCGCCTGAAGCACGACGTTCACATCTTCATGCTGCTTCAAGAACGAAGCGGCAATGCGTGGCAAAAAATTAAGCGCCAGCATGGGCATGGCCGCTATGCGAAGCGTTCCGGCGTTGGCGTTCCGAATGTCCTCAGCAAGGCGTTCAACTCCATCCAGGCCGTCCAGAGCGTTTGCCACGGATGCATGAAGATAGCGCGCTTCATCCGTCGGCTGTAGGCGGTTTTTCTCCCGCGAGAAAAGCGGAAATCCCACTTGCTCTTCCAACTGCGCGATCAGCTCACTGATAGCGGGTTGAGAAATCTTCAGTTTTCCAGCCGCTGCGGTCACAGTGCCTGTGAGCATGACCGCGTGAAAGGCCTCGAGCTGTCTTAGCTTGATCATCCGTTTTCCACTTTCTGCAAGTCACCTGCCGCAAGGCCACATGTCCGGAGCATCGCACCAAGCCATATCCTGTACTTATGAAGTCAAAGAAAAATAGGATTGGATGAGATGCCCTGATCTGGATAGGATTTGTTTCGAACCATCCAAGCGTAACGCAGGAGTGAATCCATGGGCCGATTTCCGACTCGCAAGCTGATTCTTTTGTTGGCCCTATGCGCCTTGGCTTCTCATAGCCAGGCACAAGCTTCAGAAGATTTTCCGACACGACCCATTCGGATGTTGGTCGGGTTTTCTGCCGGTGGCGCCACTGACGTGCAGGCCCGTCTGGTTGCACAGCTCCTTTCCGACCGACTGGGTCAGACGGTGATCATAGAAAACCGGCCTGGCGCGGGGGGCAGTATTGCTTCTGGCGCCGTGGCCAAGGCACAGCCCGATGGTTATACCCTGCTCTACACCTCAGCGGCACTTGCCATCAACTCAGCGCTGTACAGCAAGCTGCCGTTCGACCCGGTGGCTGACTTTGCTCCGATTGGCACCACCACCAAAACCTTGAATGCCCTGGTAGTGCACCCTTCGGTGCCGGCCCGCACCACGGCTGACTTCATCAAGTATGTCAAAGCCAGCCCGGGTACCGTGTCTATGGGCTCGCCAGGCATTGGTTCTTCAGGGCACATGGCCCAGGTGCAGTTCAACACCATGGCAGGCATTGTGGTCAACCAGGTGCCTTACAAGGGCACCAATGATGTCGTGAGAGACATTGTGTCTGGCCAGATCAAAGCAACGGTGGACGCAGCCACGGTTTACCTGCCTTACCTCAAGGATGGCGCTTTGCTGGCACTGTGCGTAGGCGACACCACCCGGGCAGCCCTGCTGCCCAACGTGCCTACGTGCGACGAAAGCGGGCTGAGCGGCTATTCAGTCAGAAGCTGGCAAGGCATTCTGGCCCCGGCCCGCACACCCAAACCTATCGTGGAAAAACTGGGCAGGGAGTTGGCAGAAGTGTTGAAGAACCCAGGGTTGATTCAGAAGCTTCAGGCGTCAGGCGCGAGGGTCCTGGCCAGTTCGCCGGATGAGTTCGCCACGCTGGTTCGCCAGGACGTCAAAGCTTTTGACGAACTGGTCAAAGCGGCCGGAATAGAGAAGCAATAGTTCAAGAACAATTCAAGAAGGTCCTATCAAATCCATGGAACATTCCTTCATTCCTTCGCAAGAAAACGTGCAGCGCGCGCGTGAATTGCACAAGAACAATATTGTTTTTGATTCGCTGGCGCCAGGGTTCATTGATGAATGGGTCGTCACGCCATCCATGCGTGAGATTGGGCTGGAGATTCAAGCCAAAGGTGGCACCCGCCCCGCCATCAAGGAAGCCATGGCGCGGCATCTGATCGAGCAATGCGCCAAGGACGAAAAAACCCGCCAGGAATATCTGGACTACTGGGATCGTGCGGGTGTCACCGCTGGCAACTACACACTATATGCTTCGGGCCCGCCAGATACTGCCTTTGAAGCCACGGTTGAAGCAGCGCGCCAAGCCAAGGAATTTGCCAAGCTGTTCAACGGCAAGCTGAAAGTGGCCAACACCGCGACGGAGGTAGAAAACACCTACAAGGCTGGTGATCATGCCGTCATGTTCAATCTTCAGAACGCAGAGCCTGTGGGCAGTGACTTGGATCGCGTGGATAAGCTCCATGAACTAGGCGTGCGCAGCATGCAACTGGCCTATAACCTCCGAACGCGCTACGCAGACGGCTGCCTGGAGACGAATGACGGAGGCCTGAGCCGATTTGGCGCAGCCCTGATCGAGAAAATGAACTCGACGGGCATCATGGTCGATCTCTCGCACGCCAGTGCGGGCACAGCCAGGGACGCGGTAGCGGCTCCTCGCCGGCCCGTGATCGCATCGCATACTGCAGCACGCAACATCAGTGGTCACCCAAGAGGCCTGTGGGATGAAACCCTCAAAGGCATTGCAGACTCAGGGGGTTACGCCGGCATCGTCATTCTTCCCGCATTCATTGTGGGCCCTGATGGCAACGACAATGCAGAAAAAGTGGGCAAGCCTCGCTCATGGGCCACGTTTGACGTGGTGGTTGATCACATCCTGCACATGGTGAACGTCATGGGTGCCGATCATGTCGGTGTGGGCACCGACTGGGGCAAACCGTATTACAACGCCCTCACCTGGACACCAGAGATGGTAAAGCCGCAAAAGGGCTTCAACTGGATAGGCTGGCGTCCGCAAGACCGGTTTGATCCCAACGCACAAACCTATGGGATGGAAACCTGGGATCAGTGGCCCAACCTTACCGCGTCCCTGCTACAGAGGGGTGTATCTGAGGAAGTGGTGACCAAGATCATCGGCGGCAACTACATGCGCGTGCTTCGCGAATTCAGTCAATAAATCATGAGCGATTCAGTTGTCCCGCCTGTGGCTCGCGTCGGGGTCATAGGAGCTGGGGTCGTGGGTGCATGCATTGCCTATGCACTGCGCAAGCGCGGCTTTGATGTGGTGTTGATGGACAAGGGCGAACCTGGAGAAGGGTGCAGCTTCGGCAATCTGGGGGCCATCAGCATGAGCTCCATTGTGCCTCTGGCCACGCCCAGCGTGCTCAAGTCTGCTCCCTCCATGTTGAGTGATCCGAACAGCCCGCTGTTCTTGCCGCTTCGCTATCTTCCTAAGGCGGCGCCGTGGCTGGCACGCTTTGTCATGTCTGCACGTCCAAGCGTGGTGGCCCGGAACTCCGCAGCGCTGGTGAAGCTCCATGCAGGAGCAGTTCAAGCACACGCAGAACTCACAAGGGAAGTCGGTGTTCCTGAGCTGCTGGTCCACCGCGGCCAGCTGCATTTGTACCCCTCCAAAGCCGCCCTGCAAGGCGATGCAACCTCCTGGAACCTGCGTCGTCAGCACGGATTGAGTTTTAAAGAGCTGGATGCCGCAGGCATTGCAGAAATGGAGCCACGTATGGGCTCCCGCTATCCGGTGGGAATTTTTCTGAGTGATGACGCGACCATCCTCAACCCCCTTCGGTATGTGCAAGCCATCGTGGCGGCCTTTGTATCAGCCGGTGGTCAAGTCTGCAAGCGAGATGTGCGCAGCCTGGAGGGCAGTGAAGGCGGCGGTTGGATCATCCAGTCAGACAACGGCACTGAAGTGTTCTCTCACTTGGTGGTGGCAGCAGGGGCTTGGTCCAAGCAATTGCTTCAAAGCGCGGGGGTTCATGTACCGCTCGAAAGTCAACGCGGCTATCACGTTCAGTTCGAAGGCGGGAGTTCGCTGATCTCCCGGTCCATTTTGCTCACAGACAAGAAGGTGTTTCTCGCGCCCATGGAAGGTGGCTTGCGTATAGGCGGCACGGTGGAAATCGCCGGGCTTCAGAGCCCGCCCAATACCAGGAGAGCACTCATTCTTGAAGGCATGGCGCGTGATCTGTTTCCTGAATTGGAAGGCGTGCCCACCACCCACTGGATGGGGCATCGCCCCTGCATGCCCGACTCCATCCCCAAGATTGGTAGCTCGGGCTTGCCGGGGCTTCACATGGCGGTAGGCCATGGGCACCTGGGGCTAACGGACTCCGCGCTATCTGCGAACAAGATCGTGGATTCTTTGCTGAAAGAAGTTCACGCATCTTGAGGACTGCTTTCTCGTGCATGCACCCCTCTACCTTTGTCTCAACGGGACCAAGGGCTTTCACTAGTCTCTTGACGCTAGGAGCAGAGGCTATCATGTAAGCCAATGTTTCTTGGGAGGGATGTATGAGAAGGTTGGCTATTGCCTTGGGCGTTCTCGCAGTGTTAAGTGGCTGCGCGCAAACCAACTACCAGGTCTATGAAGGCAGGACAAGTCAAATCATTGAGGGGCAAGGCGGCACCAAAGAAGTGATTGATGGCTACGAGATCTGGGACAACGGCGATCCGCCAAGGCGTTATCAGGTCCTTGGGGTAACCACTGTCGAAGATTTCGACAATCTTTTCGGTAATGCGCGCATGCGGACAGCCATTGCTGAGGAAATTAAGAAGGCCGGTGGAGATGCTGCGATTGTTCAGGATGGCTATTCGCAGGGCCAGAGCATGAATATGGCGTTCAACTCCCGCGGTCAGATGGCCGTTGGACCAAGTTTCGGGCGAAAAAACATCCGCTATCGAATTGTCAAATACTTGGATAAGAAATGAAACGAGTAAGCCTGAGCTTTGCCATCGCCCTCACCTTCATTGTCGCGGGTTGCGCCACTCCCACAACGGGCGTCGTGCCTCTGTCCGATGGCTTGCGCAAAGTTACGCACCAGACCAATGCGGGTGTGTTCTACAACGCCGAGCAGCTCAAAGCCGATGCAATTAAAGAAGCCTCATCATCGTGCGAGAAGGATGGAAAGAAGTTCCGCTTGCTAGATATCACTCAACGCCCTCCTCGCCCCCTAGGAGCTTGGCCAGAAGCCGAGGTGCTCTTTAAGTGCGAGTGAGAGAACGGCGGCCAATAACGAGAGCTCGCGTGTAGATGCGCAGGCCATTGTGGCAGCCTGCAGCTAAGTCTGGGGGCGGGATATGTGCCGCCTGTAACGCAGAGACCGCACTCTCTGCATATCCTGGAAATGGAGCGGGTGAAGGGAATCGAACCCTCGTATGAAGCTTGGGAAGCTGCCGTTCTACCATTGAACTACACCCGCGTTTTCAGTTGTCTCATCTCAAAACAACTCTCCCAAAAGCGAACCCGCCGTAGACAGGTTTTTTGGTGGTGCGATTCTAACCAGATTGCTAAACGGGAACCGCGCTACCGGCCCGACAGTGAGGTTTTTCTTGCCTCAAGTCCGAGCCGGCGCAAGAAACCGTCCGAAAACTACGTCAGTAGAACCTCCTGATCCTACTTAATCAGTTCCGCCGTCAGAGCGGCGCCGGTGTTGGCGGAATGCTCCCAGCCCCATCAAAACGGGCAGTAACAGCAATGCAAATCCTCCCAGACCGGGCACGGGTGTAGGGGTGGAAACTTGCCCCTCGCCCGGGCGGGTGACCGCTGTGATGGAGGGATTATTGCCTGCGGATGGTACGGAACCACCATTGCTGTCATTGTCAGCACCTGTGCCGCCCGTGACGCTGATGCTGCCGCTCTGAGGCATTGTGAAGTTGACAGTGCAAGTTATCGTTCCACCACTCGTGAGGTCGGACACCCCAGCGCTGCATGCGGGCACTGGAGCCCCCGGAAGCCCTGAGGCGTTTGGAATACTGCAAAACGCATTCAATGCTGTGCTGCTACCCGCATTGGTGCACGTTGTGGTGCAACTGACAGCCGTGCCAGCAGCCGCCGGATTAGGGGTGCAGACGGTGGCACTGGTCATATCCGTCATCGGGCGCAAGGCGAAAAGACTGCCGGTAGAGCCATTCATTGGCACGCTGATAGCAATTGTCTGCACACCCGTACTGCCCGCTACCCCGGTATTCAGCGTGCCAGGGGTGCCAGATTCACCCGTGGTGCCCTGCTGCGTGTAGGCGGCTTGATAACCCGAAGGTGGCGTGGTGGTTAAGGAGCAGTTCGCCCCTGCAGGCACTTCGCTGAAGCTGTAACTGCCGTCTGCCCCGGTCGTGATCGGGCCTGCGCTGTAGGTGGGGTCGGTGCAGGTCAGAGAAACCTGTGTGACTGAGCCTGGATCAACCGTGTTGCCATCGTCCTGGGTGTTGGCTGGCGAACTGCCTTCGACATAAACCCGGCCCGCCACGGTCACCAGTGGTGGTGCGTAGGTCACGTTCATATAGAACCGCATCGCATCGTTAATCTGCTCTGCGGTGGTAAAACCAAGGCAGTTAGTCGGTGCAGAGACAGCCGCACAGACTTCATCTGGCAATGGGCTCAGCACAGCTCCTGGGAAAAAGTTGACGACGTACTCGAGACCCTCGTATACAAAGTTTCTATTCAGGGAATTCTCCACAACCCAGATGTCACTGCATGGTAGAGCACCGTCGGCTACAACGCAGGGGCCGTCAGCGGTACTATTCAGTGTTTCGAAGAACTTTATCTGGGACTCGAAGGAGAAGTAGGAAAACGGGTCAGAACTTCCCGCAGGTTTCAGTGCGAGCGTAATGGAGATTACCGCGCTACTTAGCTTAGCGTTCACACTGGATATGACCCTGTTGAAGTGAGTGTAGGTATTGGCAACTTCTGCTGCACCATTGGTGGCCAGCGTGCCTGATTGCGGAGTGTCGGATACGCCTATCGAACTCCTGTTCGCAGAACCTACTGGACATGCGCCCCAACTTATTAACGAAGAAGCGACTGATTCACAACCATCCGCGGTACCGGGTCCAACACCGATGAATTGAGTGGCACCCGAGGACGTGTTGAACTGCGATTGAACACTGTATTCCCAGTTAACTATTTCCGCAGAAGCGCTGCCGACCGCCGCCATCAAGAGAATCCCGATGGCACCCATACACTTTTTCAAACCTCGCATACGTCTGCTCCAATAGGCGCCAATAAGCGCAGTTGCGTTTAGCGACGGATTAAATCGATTGGATCAGCTAATTGCAAAGTGTTTTAATATTTTCATATCAAAACCATGAAAAAGTTCCATTTTTATAAATGAAAAATCAAAAAAACCAAAGATGAATGCGCTTTCAGGGACTGGGCTTTTGCGCTTTTGTAACGTGTGCAAGCCGTCTCACAGACTGGGTGCTCCAGCTTGTGGACTTCATTCCTATGCCGATCTATGAAGCACCTGCCAAGGCCTCGAGCTTTCCTAACAGGATCGCAGCATGATTAGCCTGTCAGGCCTGTCCGCGGCGGAACAGCGCTTCCCAGAATCTCAAGTACATTCCAACCGCTCCGAACTGCGCCTTCCAAAGTGGCCGGATAGGGTCCTTCAATGTAGTCACCGCAAGCGACCAACCCTGGGGCAATTGGGGCGGCCGGACGTTTCAAGGCGGGCGTGCAGGCGAATGTGGCGCGCTTTTCAATGACGGTGAGCAACGGCTTGACCAACATCCCCAGTTGGCGCTGAGCTTGTGCAGTCACCGCCGCCTCGAGCAAAGAGCGATCACCCTGGCTGGCGCTGATGACAAAGGCCAATACCTTAGAGGGTTGAGGTGGCGCGCTGATCTGGTCTCTGTCGAAGACAAATTGAGCCGGACGCTGGTCATCAGCACGCAACGCCAGCATGGGGCGCTTCAGCAGCTGGCCGGCCTCGACAGAGTCAACCTGCGCATAAACCGTGGCAATAGACTGAAACTGCAGTTCAGCCGCTTGACTCGCCCAGGTGCTCATTGCGTCTCGCAAGGGGCCCTCGGCCGTCTGAGAAGAAGCTCCTACGATTCGCGCGGCCTCTGACGCGGATACGGCCAGTACCAGACGATCGAAAGGCTCGCCATCTATGCACCACTGCTCTTGCTGCCTTTCCAGGACACCGATTCGCCGACCGGTGAGCACGCGGGCACCTCTTTCTTCAATCCAGCGCGCGGCGGGAGCAGGAAAGAGCGCGCTCAAGTCGCAACGGGGCAGGAGGAAGTTGGAGCCGCCGCGCTCGCTGAACAAGCCATCTTTCAGCACGCGCAGAAAAACCGTGCCGCTGGATTGATCAACAGGCGTGTTGAGAGCGGAAACGCACAGCGGCTCGATGAATTCCTTCATGAGCTTGCGTGGTAATCCAATGCACAGATCTGCCACGCTGGCATTTGGATCACAACGAAATCCAGCCATTTGCCAGCGAATAGCCACACGCAGCAGCGCCAGCTTGGATGCCCAGGGCCAACCGCGTGCAAGCAGGATGCCGGACAGCGCGTCCAATGGCGTCGGCAGATCCGGCAATGACAGGCCGGTGCCGTCTGGAAACGTCAATGCCATCGGAAAGCGCAGGAGAGCTTTCTCGGGATCCACGCCTACCAGGCGCATCAAGCGCAAAGAATCCGCATAAGCGCCGATGAGAATGTGCTGCCCGTTGTCTACCCAGATTTCACGGCCATCCGGCAGGCTAAGCGGTACGCCTCTCGCGCGGCCACCCAATACGCGAGCGGCTTCCAGCACGGTGACTTGATGGCCTTCCTGTACGGCCCGGGTGGCGGCAGCCATACCCGCCCAACCGGCGCCGACGATGGCGATTCTTTGGGAAGTCGTCATTTCAGGAAACGGCGCTGGCCACAGCAGAACGCCTGGCGTGACCGTTGACTACCAGGCAGCGGTGCGCACACCTGCACCGCGAAAAACTCATCTCAACCTCGATCGCCAAGCCCATGCCTAGAACCGGCCCAGCGCCTGCATCTTCCAGGCCAGCCACAGCTTGCGCAGGGGGGTGAGGGCAATGCGTTGGTGCAGCACCTGGAAATTATCGACCTCTATCTCACGCAGCAGGGTGCGGTAGATGCTGGCCATCATGAGGCCGGGCTTCTGGCTGCGCCTGTCCTGATCGGGCAGCAAGGCCAGCGCCTTGTCATACAAGGCGTGAGCGCGCTCGGTCTGAAACTTCATGAGGGCCAGGAAACGGTCTGAATACACACCGCTGACAACTTCATGTGCCTTGACATCAAACTTCTGGAGTTCGCTGACAGGCAGGTAAATGCGGTCGCGCCGCGCATCTTCGCCAACGTCCCGGATGATGTTGGTGAGCTGAAACGCCAGGCCCAGGGTATGGGCGTACTCGGTGGTCTGCGGCAGGCTCTGGCCAAAGATCTTGGCAGACACCTCTCCCACAATTCCGGCCACCAGATGGCAATAGCGCTGCAGCGCTGCAAAATCCAGGTACCGGGACTGGGTAAGGTCCATCTGACAGCCTTCTATGACTGCCAGCAAGTGCCTGGCTTCTATGCCGTATTCAGCCACGTGGGGCATCAGCGCCTGCATAGCCGGGTGTGTGGGCTGGCCGGAATAGGCGCGTCCCACCTCCGACTGCCACCAGGCCAGCTTAGTGGCGGCCACACCAGGGTCGCTCACCTCATCCACGACGTCGTCTACCTCGCGGCAGAAGGCGTAGAAGGCGGTAATGGCCGCGCGGCGGGGCGCAGGAAGGAACAGAAACGCGTAATAGAAGCTGCTGCCCGAGGCAGCCGCTTTTTGTTGAACGTAGTCTTGAGGGGTAGTACTCACGAGGGGGATTGTCCCATCCGCCGGGGCCGAACCCCAGCTTACATGCGAAGCATGCGCCAAAAAATGATGGGGGCGTCCATTTTGCCTACTGTGGGACGCTGCAAAAGCGAGCCATACCCAGACTCTCCCATACCCGCAATCTTGTCCAGAATACGCAGGCCACCTTGCACCACCGCACGCAGCTCCCACCCTGCCCGGCCGGGAATACGATGCACCAGAGGCGCTCCGGCTTGCATCCTGGCGCGTGCATCCGCCACGCACACCTGAATGAGGCGCGTGGTTTGGCGGTTCTGGCGCAGTTCAGGGAACTGGCGGGCAGGATCGCTGATGTGAATGCCATGCCGAGCGCATTCGTCCAGAGGTAAGTAAAACCGGCCTCTGGGAATATCCACACTCAGATCCTGCCAGAAGTTAACAAGTTGTAGCGCCGTGCAAATGGAGTCGCTCTGAGCCAGGCTTTTGTCGTCATTCACTCCGTACAGGTGCAACAGCAACCGGCCCACCGGACTGGCAGATCGGCTGCAGTAGTCCAGCAGGTCGGCCATATTCTCATAGGCGTTGCCATCCCGTGTCATGGCGACATCTTGCGTAAAGGCCGAGAGGAGGTCGTCCAGCGGCTGTATAGGCAGACTGAACGCCACGATCTGAACCGCCAAGGCATCAAACACATGTTGCCAGCGCTTTGAGTGCGCTTGGCCTTGCGCCACGGCATGCAAGTCAGCGCGGTAGGCTGCCAACTCAGCCAAGCGCTCATCTGCCGTAGCGGCGCCCTCATCCGCGATGTCATCCGCGGTACGGGCAAAGTGGTAGATTGCAGCAATAGGTGGCCGCAGGTGGGGCGGGCACAACCAGGATGCAACCGGGAAATTCTCGTAGTGTTCGATAGATGGGGACATGAACCCGCCATTGTCACCTGCATCACCTGTAAACCCTGCCCGACGGCAATACCACTCTCCGATCAACGAGAATTGAAAACATTGGATAGTTCGCCTTTTAGGGCGCTCCAGCGGTTTTTAAAGAAAACATGCGTCGACCAACTTCACTCTGTAACGCAGGTTCATGAATTCAACGCTTCGTCAATGGACGGTGACCGCTTGCGGTCTACTGCTAACGCTGTTGGCCCCTGCTGCCTGGGGCAAGGGATGCATTGCGCCTTTCGTCCTGCCCACGGAGGCGGCGCTCTCTTCTGCAGCCAACCAGACACAAGACCGCGGCTTTCTCTGGAAGATCAGTAAAGGCGGAAAGCACTCCTATCTCTATGGCACCATGCATTTGGGCCGTTTGGAGTGGTGGTCACCTGGGCCCCGCATGCTTGCGGCCATCCATGACAGCCGTGTCATAGCGCTGGAGATGGATCTAAGCAATTCCGCCACCGCGGCCAAGCTCATGCAAGGCATGCGCCTGAAAGAAGGCGACTTGCGCCCTGCTCCTGAACTCACAGCCCGTCTACGCCTCCAAGCGCAAGCTGAGTGCCTTGATTGGGAGCCCCTCAAAGGCTTGAAGACCGAGTTCCAGCTAAGCACGGTACTGGTGGCCGCCGCACGCCGTCAGCAATTGGAGTCCGCCTTTGGTGTGGAGACCATGCTGACCGCATTCGCTCATCACCAGGAAAAACCGGTGCATGCGTTGGAGACCGTGGAAGAGCAACTCTCCGCGCTGCGCGCTAGCAGCCAGAGTGAGTTGACGGACATAGTCAAAAGCAGTCTGGACGACCTTGAAAGCGGCGCAGGTACGCGGGTATTGCTCAAGCTCGCAACCGCATGGGCCGCGAGCGATGCCGCCACACTTCAGAGCTACGAAAAGTGGTGCGAATGCGTCGAAACGCCTGCAGAACGTGCCATGCTGAAACGCGTTCTGGACGATCGAAACCAAGCCATAGCCGCGCGCCTTGATGAATTGCACGGCAAAAGTGCCCCAGTATTTGGTGCCGTAGGCGCGTTACACATGTTCGGCTCGGAAGGCCTTCCCGCTTTATTGAAAGCGCGCGGGTACACGGTAGAGACTGTGTACTGATCTTGGTCTGAACTTATCCTGCCCCTACTTCCATTGGCCCACCCCCTACGTACCCAAGACTTTGAGCAGGATGCGCCAGTCCTTGCGCAAGCGCTCATTGGCGCCACTTTGCTGGTCGACGGTGTGGGCGGGATCATTGTGGAAACCGAAGCCTACGATCGCTCCGAGCCGGCTTCTCACACGTACCCTGGGCCTACCCCTCGAAACAAGGCCATGTTTGGCCCGCCGGGCCGCGCCTATGTTTATCGAAGCTATGGCATTCATTGGTGTTTGAATTTTGTCTGTCGCGAAGAGCATCACGGCGCTGGGGTATTGATCAGAGCACTGGAGCCCACGCAGGGTTTAGACCGCATGCGTGAAAGGCGTGGCCTGCAAGATGAACGCCTGCTCTGCGCAGGTCCTGGCCGCTTGGGGCAAGCGCTAGGCATTACGCTGGCCCACTATGGCCTTCGCCTGGATGAACCTCCATTTGAGGTTCTGGCTGCCCCGCAAGACACGCCCGCGGCGCAAGTACTGAGTGGCCCACGCATTGGCATTACCAAAGCGGTGGACCTGCCTTGGCGGTTTGGGTTGCAAGGATCACGGTTTCTGAGCAAACGCTTCTGACTCTGCGCGGCCCTTTGTGGTCCGTGTCTGACAAAGACCAAAGCCTGATGCCGACGTGAGCGCGACTCAGGTATGCCCAAAATGGCTGCATCTAGACAGCAGCTTCCTTAAGGCCCAACCAATGACTTCAATGATTCACACCGCTCTCGCCACCACGGCTTGCGTGGGTGCGATTTTTCTTATGTCCGGTTGTGCGGCCACATCCACCCCAACAAGCCAGGAGGGGCGCTTCTTTCAATACGCTTCGACGGATGGGAAGGTTGTGGCTGAATATGACGCGCGTGATTCAGCAACCTGTGCAACGCACCTGAAGAATCTGCAGCGAAATAATTCTCACGGTTCAGACACGCTTCGCTGCTCCTCAAGCTCGGCTGAGGCGAGGTTGCCAACGCGTGCAGTTGCTGCAGATGCCGGAGGGAATCCGTTCAATTTCCGGTTCGCCAACCTGGAGCAGTGCCAACGCATGCTTCCTGCGATTACCAGTGGTGGAAGCATTTCCAGTAACTGCTCCTGATATCGACGCGTGCTTGACGACCACGGATGTGGAATTCGTGCGTTGCTCTTGAACCATTCCTGGCCATCCCTGGCTACGCCCGGTTTCTATCAAGTCTCTAGCCGCAGCTTTTTTCTTCTCCTCCCTTCCTCCTAGGGCTGCGGTTTTTATAGCGATGATTTGCTTCGGCAGATCATCGCTTCTTTCTTTGCATTCCACCCCGAGTCAATGAGGCATGCTGCTTGCAGATTAAAGCGCCCTCGTCCGACACCGCAGTGGTCACATGCCCTCAATAATCGTTATCTATTCTTATACCTATCTCTCGACCGGAGGCTTTTATGAACGCTGCCAACATTTCTCCAATTGATTACACCGCTGATCAAGACGGAATGATTCCCGGAGAACGTGCCAGGGCGCGTGTACGCACTCGGTTGGAATTTCGTGCCGGCGACGGACCTCTCATCGCCATTGAGCCTGACTACGCCATTGAATTGGAACGCGCCGAACAAAGTATGGTGATGAGCTGGCAAGAAGATGGCCAGCCTATGAACGCTGCTATTCCTTTGGTGGAGTTCAACGAATTCATCGGCACCGGCAAGTTGATCATTGAAGCCTGATTTATCAGATTGTCTAGGCTTCATATGTCATCCGCATTCGGAAGGTGAGCCCTTCGCCCTTCGCCCTTGGGCTTGCCGAGTGCCTGATGAGTAATAGCGTTTGAGATGTAGGGACGCTGCGTGCCGCGCAGGAGCTCGGTAGTCGCAGGGTGATAGCCCGACTATAAGTCGGTATATCTGGTAAACCCTGATTTAGACTGATCCAGAGCCTGTGAAAGATCGATGGGGTATGCAATTCGGTCGAATTTACAGGGCTCCAGCAAAAAAAGAGTATTTTTGTTCTACAAGCGATGAATTCTTGCTTGAGAACGGTGCACAATCCGCCGGTCGCCTGAGGGAGAGGTGACTGCTAGGCGTAAAGAATCTGCGCCAGGACCAGCGTCGTTAAATACTCAACCATGACTAAAGACCATTTCTCGCGTGAATTTACAGTGCGCGGCGTTCTTCTGGGTGCGCTTATTACATTGGCTTTTACTGCGGCCAATGTGTATCTGGGGTTGAAGGTTGGTTTGACCTTTGCTTCAGCCATTCCGGCGGCGGTGATTTCGATGGCGCTTCTGTACCGCTTCAAGGATTCGAACATCCTTGAAAACAATCTGGTGCAGACACAAGCTTCTGCATCAGGGACTCTTTCCTCCGTGATCTTCGCTCTGCCGGCCATGATGATGTTGGGGCTCTGGTCTGGCTTTCCGTTCTGGAAAACCTCACTGATCTGCGCTGCGGGCGGTACCTTGGGCGTGCTCTATACCGTACCCCTTCGCAGAGTCATGGTGGTGCAATCCAACCTGCCCTACCCCGAGGGGGTCGCTGCAGCCGAGGTCCTGCGAGTGGGAGACCAGCAGCGCCAAAAGAGCGGAACGGACGGCAAAGCGGGCTCCCAGAACTCCAGTCTTCACGACCTCGGTTGGAGTGCAGGCCTGGCAGCCTTGTTCGGTTTCATGAGCAGCGGCCTGCGCGTATTGGGCGAATCCTTCAGCACATGGATTCCCGTGGGCAACGTCGTTTTCCGTGTGGCGGCAGGCTTTTCGCCAGCCCTGTTGGCCGCTGGTTACCTGATGGGCATGGCAGCAGGGATTTCCGTACTGTTGGGCCTGGTGTTGTGCTGGGGTGTGGTGGTGCCTTGGCTGACCTCAGAGGCTACGCCGTTGGCCGGACAAGCCGTGACCGATCTAGCCAATCAATTGTGGGCTGGCAAGGCTCGTTTTCTCGGTGCTGGGGTGATTGGCATTTCTGCCCTATGGACAGTGGCTACGTTGGCGCGCCCCATCATCCGAGCCATTCGCAGTCAGCCCGCACGGGCGGAGCCGACCAATGGTGCGCCTCGTGATGAAACCGATCAAGATATGCCACGCAGTTGGATGCTGGTCATCGGGCTGGCGGCGCTGGCGGTGCTCTTTGGAGTTGTCAGCAGCTTCATAGAAGATTACATGCCTGAGCTGAGCAGCGTGGCCCTCTACAGCCTCGCAGGTCTGTGCGTGCTCTTTGCAGCAGTGTTTGGCTTTCTGGTGGCGGCTGCTTGTGGCTACATGGCCGGGTTGGTGGGTTCATCCGCCAGTCCCATCTCAGGCATTGGCATCATCGCGACCATTCTTATGGGGCTTTCCTTGCTGGGTTTGCATTCGCTGGTGCCTGCGTTTGAAGCCAGCGTGTCAGGCAAACTCGGCGTCGGGCTGGTGCTGTTCATGGTGGCGGTCATTCTGGCCATGGCTGCCATTTCCAATGACAACCTTCAGGATCTGAAAACCGGATACATCGTAGGCGCTACACCTCGGCGCCAGCAGATCGTGCTGATTATTGGCTGCCTGGTCGGAGGTGCTGTGATTCCTCCGGTGCTCAATCTGCTCTACAACGCATACGGCTTTGCAGGTTCGATGCCGCGCGAGGGCATGGATCCGACTCAAGCGCTGGCCGCGCCGCAAGCGACCTTGATGAACCAGATTGCCACGGGCATCTTCAGTGGTTCATTGGACTGGAGCATGCTTGGTTTAGGCATTGCGATTGGCCTGGTGGTGATCGTGGCGGACGTCATGCTGCGCCGCTCTGGCAAAGGAGCATTGCCGCCACTTGCAGTGGGGTTGGGTATTTATTTGCCCCCCACCATTGGGCTTACGCTCACCGCAGGCGCTGTGCTTGGCTATCTCATCAAGCGCGCCATTGAAGCACGTGCCAAGCATGCCGGAGCAGCCTGGGCCGCTGCAGCTGAAGAACGCGGATTGCTTCTGGCGTCAGGCTTGATCGTAGGTGAGAGTCTGATGGGTCTGGTGATTGCGGCGCTGATAGGCTTTAGCGGCAAAGACGCGCCACTGGCGCTCGTGGGAGAAGGCTTCGCTCCAGCGATGTGGCTGGGCCTGCTGGGGTTCGTCGGGATCGCGGTGTTCTTCTACAAACGGGCGGTACGCGCCTGAGCGTGCAACCCATCAGGCATGACCCCATAAAAAAAGAGAAATCGCCAGTGCGATTTCTCTTTTTTTTGGAACACTTTGCGAACCAGCTCTTGGCTTATTGCAAGAATGAAGGTTTCGCGTAGCCCTTGAACTTGCTGTCCACTACAGCCTGAAACTCTTTGGAACGGTAGGCTTCGCTCAGGTCTTTTGCCCAGGCCGCGTCTTTATCGGCACGCTTGACGGCCACCACGTTAAGGTAGTGGTCAGGCGTTTTTTCCAGTGAAACCGCTTCAGTCAGTTTCAGGCCGGAAGAGATTGCGAAGTTGCCGTTGATGATGGCGTATTCCGTGTCGCCCAACGAGCGTGGAAGTTGCGCAGCTTCCAGCGGAATGAACTTCAGCTTGCGGGGGTTTTGGTCTATGTCTTTCTCAGACGCGCGCAATGGGTCAATGCCGCTTTTCAGCGTGACCAACTTGGCTTGCTCCAGCAGAACAAGTGCACGTGCCAAGTTGCTTGGATCGTTGGGCAGCGTGACGCGGTCTCCATCTTTGGCTTCCGTCAAGGTCTTGCGCTTGCTGGAATAAACGCCCAGCGGGGCGATAGGGCCTTGCACCAGCTCAACAATGTCCAGCTTCTGGTCAGCGGCAAATTTTTTCAGGTAGACCAGATGCTGGAAAAAGTTGGCATCCAGTGAACCTTGTGCAAGCGCAAGATTGGGCTGCACATAGTCATTGAATTCGACCAGCTTCACTTTGTAGCCCTTCTTCTCAAGAATCGGGACGATACCTTGCTTGAGCTGGTCGATGTTGGAGCCGGCGGTGCCACCGATAGTGAGTTCTTTCTTGGCGTTTTGCGCACCGGCTTGGAGCGGCAGGCCACCCAGTGCGACAGCTGCGAAAGCGAGGGCAAGAACGGAGCGACGTAGAGGCGTGTGTTTCATGATGACGTTAAATTAAAGTTGGAAGATGAAGCTAAAAATTGGGGATAAGAGAAATGCTCAACGCTTGTCCAGGCGGCGTGCGCTCGTGGTACCAGCGAATTGAATGATTTGAACCAGCACCACCAGCAGAGCGACGGTCATCACCATCACGTCTGTCTGAAAGCGGTAGTAGCCATAACGGATGGCCAGGTCGCCTATACCGCCCCCGCCCACCACACCGGCAATGGCTGAATAGGACAGAAAACTCACGGCCAGAACGGTGAATGCCAACACCAGACCAGAGCGCGCTTCCACAATCAGCACTCTCCAGATGATCTGCAGCTCTGTGGCTCCCATCGCGTGAGCAGCTTCAATCACGCCACGTGGCACTTCACGCAAACACTGATCAACCAGGCGTGCCAGGTAGGGGATCGCGGCGACTGACAGTGGCACCGCCGCAGCCAATGGACCAATGGATGTGCCCGCGATGACCCTTGTAAAGGGCACCAGGGCCACCAACAAGATGATGAAGGGAAACGACCTTACGGTGTTCACAATCCAGTTGAGCACCAGGTGCACTGGCTTGTTTTGCAGCGACTGCCCCGGGCTTAACAGGAACAGCAAAATGCCCAGCGGACCACCTATCAGCAAGGCAGCGCTCAGGCCGATGGCCAGCATCAAAAATGTTTGACCAATAGCGACGCCCAACTCGGGCAAGATGGCAACAATGTTCTCAGGCATAGGCCACTCCCTGGACGTGGACGCGATGTGAGGCTGCGCTACCCACAGACTCTGGATCGGAGAGCAGAGCTTCTTGTGCTTCACGTGCGCGGCGGCGCACCAGTGCGTCGATCTCGCGGCCCAGCACCGTCAAGCGCGGGCCGGTCGGCCCATCTACCGCGAACTGCTCGACCAGTTCACCTTGTTCCAGAATCGCGACTTTCTGGCAGAGCAACTCCACTACCTGTAGTTCATGCGTGACGATCACGATGGTCACGCCCAGTTTCTGGTTGATGTCACGCAGCGTTGCCAGAAGCTCATGCGTGGTTTCGCTGTCGAGCGCAGAAGTGGGCTCATCGCATAGCAGCACCTTGGGACGGGGCGCAAGCGCACGGGCAATCGCCACGCGCTGTTTCTGTCCACCAGACAGCTGCGCGGGATAGCTGTCACTCTTGGACTCCAGCCCCACCAGTTTCAGGCATTCAAGAACACGCTCCTTGATTTCCGCGCGCGTGTGACGGCCGTGGATCTTGAGTGGGAATGCAACGTTGTCGGCCACCGTTGCGTTCTGAATCAGGTTGAACTGCTGGAAGATCATTCCCAGGTTTTGGCGCGTGTCCCGCAGTTCACTGCGAGAAAGCTTGGTCAGATCACGGCCATCCACAATCACATGACCGGCGTCAGGGCGTTCGAGCAGGTTGATCAGCCGCAGCAGAGTGGACTTTCCGGCACCACTTTTGCCAATCAATCCAAAAATGTCGCCGGCGTGGATATCCAAAGAGAGCGAACGCACTGCATGGAAACTCTCTCCACTGGGGAGTGAGAACGACTTGCGTACGGATTCGAGCCGAATGACGGGCGGGGCAGCCGGGACAGCGTCCGGCGCAGGAGATCGAATGGGCAAAACTGTGGTCATTTAGAACGTCAGCCCGGAGCGGCCGCACTCAAAAAATGCGCATCCACCCAAGGTTCAAAAATCGTTGAATGACGCGAGTATGGGAACTACAGCTCAATAAGGGAACGAATTAATAGTTCGCACCTTATTACTTTTTTGTCTTAAAAGTCTGTTTTACTTCCTTGAAACGCACATAAGGTTGCACAGTTTCCTTCGTTTGCAAACCTGGAAGGCGCCAACAAACTGCAGCTCTTTTCATATTCTTAGAAGCTGCTCACTATGCCCAACACACCTAGCCGTCGCTCCGCTTTGGCCGTCGCCTTGTCTTTAGCCACCACTGCTTTCCTCACTGCACACGTCCCGCTTCATGCGCAGGAGAGGAAGCCGCTGAAAGTAGGCGTCTCCGTAGGCAACGGAGAGCAGATTTTTGAAGTCGTCAAGAAAGTCGCAGCCCGCGATGGCTTGCCGATAGAAGTCATCGTCTTCAACGACTACCAACTGCCCAACGCCGCTTTGGCAGCCGGAGACCTGGACGCGAACGCTTTTCAGCATCAACCTTTTCTGGACAACCAAAACAAGGCGCGGGGCTTTGATCTCGTGCCCGTGGGGCTGACGGTGACTGCGCCTCTGGGGTTTTACTCACGCAAGATCAAGAACCTGGAAGCCCTGCCCGATGGCGCTACCGTGGGCATTCAAAATGATCCATCTAACGGCAACCGCTCTTTGCTGTTGCTTCAGGAAGCCAAGCTGATCACCCTCAAACCTGACGCAGTCAAAAACAACACGGCAACGCCGCTGGACGTGGTGTCCAATCCCAAAAAGCTCAAACTGATTGCGCTGGATGCCGCGCAGCTCCCGCGTTCTCTGGATGACCTGACGATTGCGTCCATCAACAACGACTACGCTGAGAAAGCCGGCTTGTCTCTCGAAAAAGATGCTGTTCTCAAAGAATCTCCCAAGAGCCCTTATGCGAATCTGATTGCTGTTCGGCGTGCAGACAAGGACAAACCCTGGGCCAAGCGCCTCGTACAGGCCTATCAATCGCCGGAGGTCAAATCCTTCATTGAAACCAAGTTCAACGGTTCACTCGTCCCCGCGTTCTGATCGACATTTGCGGTGCGCAGGCCGAGGCACAGAGGCCTCGCACCGCTCAGGTTGAACCTGCCTTGGCTTCGCGCACGGGCAGGAGCGATACCAAGGCGATCACAGCGAAACCCACTGGCACCCCAAAGACACCTGCCGACATAGGTAAGACGCCACCCCACAGCCCGCCAGGCGATGCACCCCACCAGGCGCGCAGCGTGGGGTTGGCCAGGAGCATGTAGCTCACCGTGACGCCCACGCCCGCCAGCATGCCGGCTACGACACCACGGCGAGTTGCGCGTGGCCAGAAGATCCCCATGACCAAACCGGGGAAAAAGGTGGATGCTGCGAGAGAGAACGAAGCTGTGACGAGCGAGATGATTTCCGCGGGCTTCAGGACGGCCACGAATGCAGCCAGCATGGCGGTGGCCAGCAGCGCAAACTTGGAGAAGATGACGTGGTTTTCTGAAACCCGCACCATGCCATCGGGACCGGTAGGAGCCGTGTCATGCACCAGCGCATTGCTGATGGTGAGCAAGAGCCCGTCAGCGGTAGAGAGCGCTGCAGCCAAGCCTCCGGCCGCCACCAGGCCGGAAACCACATAAGGCAAGCCACCCAGTTCAGGTGTTGCCAGCATGATCATGTCTGCACCCAGACGAATCTCACCGAACTGCAAAATGCGGTCACCATTGACGTCCGCTACGGAAACCAGGCCAGGGTCCACCCTGCCCCACTGTGCAATCCAGTTGGGCAATGCATCGAAGCTGCTACCCACCAGGCTCTGCATCACTTCGTACTTCACCAGCACTGCAAGCGCAGGAGTGGCCAAGTAGAGCAAGGCAATGAATCCAACGGACCAAGCGACTGAATTACGCGTTTCTGCCACCCCTGAGGTTGTATAGAACCGCGTCAGAAGGTGAGGAAGGCTGGCAGTCCCCACCATGAGGCAGAACATCAGCGCCATGAAGTTCAGCCTGGACGCCTGGAACTCCTTCTGTTCAGCCTCCGACCCATCCGGATCGCCTGAGAAAGCCTGTCCGTGCCGCGGCAGCCCTCCTAGCGGCTTGCTGCGTTCCAGGGACTCGTTCATGGCACGCGTCCAGCGCTCTATGGCACTGGCCTCATTGCGCGGTAGAGCGGCCAGTTCGCGCCGTGCCTGCATGATGAGAGAAAAATCCACCCCCTGGGCCTTGAGCATGCGAATGCGCTCCTCAAGCTGGGAGCGATCCCGCGCCAAGGCTGCAGCGGGGTCCCGCAATCGCTCGGCATAGTCGCGCGCACGCTCCTGGTAGATAGCTCTTACAGCCTGCTCTTCCGGCGAGTCAATCAAGGCCTGTTCGAGCAGTTCAATCTTGGGCAACTGCGCACCATAGGCCATGACCGCCAGGGGAGTTCCCAACTGCTTGAACGCCAGCCAGGAAACGGGGATCAGGAATGCCAGCAACAAAACAACATACTGCGCGACCTGCGTCCACGTGATGGCGCGCATGCCGCCCAGGAAAGAACACAGCAGCACACCGCCCAATCCCAGCAGGATGCCAATTTCAAATTGAACCCCGGTCAAACGCGAAGCGATCAGACCAATGCCGTAGATTTGGGCCACCACATACATGAAGGAGCAGCCTACTGCGCCAGCGGCAGCCAAAAGGCGCGGCCAATAGCCCCCAAACCTCACGGCAAAAAAGTCTGGCACCGTGTAGAGCTTCATGGCGCGTAAACGCGGCGCAATCAGCAGCGCAACCAGGCAGAATCCTCCGGTCCATCCAAGCACGTAGGCCAGGCCGCCGGGTTGTGCCGCCGTACCGGAAAAGCCCTGCAAGTACAACGCGCCGGAAAGGCTGATGAACGATGCGGCACTCATCCAGTCTGCCGCTGTGGCCATGCCGTTGTACATGGGCGGTATGCGCCGGCCCGCCACGTAAAACTCTTCAGGGTCCGTCGTGCGGCCCCATATGCCAATACCCGCATAGAGCATGACAGTGGCAAACAGAAAAATGGGGCCTATCCAGGCACGGGAAAGGCCGGCACTTTCTGCCCACGCCATCAGGCCCAGAAAGGCCAAAAAACCCACCACGAACAAAAACAAGGCCCGATGCAGGCGCGACTCATAGCGCCGTGCGTTGTCAGGCGCTTTCATTGGTCGTGTCTGTTTGCGCCCCGTCGCGCGTATCGGAGCACTCCTGCCGGTTTCGGATAGTGGCATAGGCCACCACGATGCCCAGGAACGTCAGCACGGCGCCCTGCGCCACAAACCAGAAATTCACCGGCCAGCCGATGACGACCTGCCGTAGATCTCTGGCAAACCAGCTGACGCCAAAGGAAGCTGCTATCCACACCAGAAGCAGCACCACAGTCACGCGATCAAAGCGGGGTTGAGGCCATGGGGCGGGCTCCCCAGGCTCCTTCTCCCGCTTTGCGTGATGGTGGTGCCGCATCTCTGAAGCGAATCAGGCTGTGGGCAGGTTGTCAGCCCGCGAGCAATGTCCAGGTATCGATGACGCTGTCAGGATTGAGCGAAATCGAAGAAATGCCTTCCTTGGCAAGCCAATGGGCAAAGTCTGGGTGGTCGCTGGGGCCCTGCCCACAGATACCCACATACTTCCCGGCGGCAAGGCAAGCACTGATGGCACGCTGAAGCAAGGCTTTGACGGCAGGATCTCGTTCGTCAAAGTCAGCGGCCAGCAGCTCCATGCCGGAATCCCGATCCAGACCCAGCGTCAGTTGCGTCAGATCGTTGGAGCCGATCGAGAAGCCATCGAAGTACTCTAGGAAGCGCTCAGCCAGGATGGCGTTGCTTGGCACCTCGCACATCATCACAACCTTCAGATCATTGACGCCACTCTTCAAGCCGTGGTCGGCCAGAAGCTGGGTCACGCGCTCAGCCTGGCCCAAGGTGCGTACGAATGGCACCATCACCTGCACATTGGTCAGACCCATTTCTTCACGCACGCGCTTGAGAGCTTCACATTCCATGGCGAAGGCTTCGCGGAAATCGTCGCTGATGTAGCGCGCTGCGCCGCGGAAACCGAGCATCGGGTTTTCTTCCTCCGGCTCATAACGGCTGCCACCAATCAGCTTGCGGTATTCGTTGCTCTTGAAGTCTGAAAGCCGCACGATCACAGGCTTGGGCCAGAAAGCGGCGGCAATGGTGGCCACGCCTTCAGCGACCTTGTCGACATAGAACGCACGCGGCGATGCATGGCCTCGCGCCACCGACTCCACCGCCTTCTTCAGGTCGCCATCCACTTGTGGATAGTCCAGGATGGCCTTGGGGTGAACGCCGATGTTGTTGTTGATGATGAACTCTAGCCGAGCCAGGCCCACGCCCTCATTAGGAAGCTGGGCGAAATCAAAAGCCAGCTGGGGGTTGCCCACGTTCATCATGATCTTGGTGGAGATGGGCGGCATGGCGCCACGCTTGACCTCTGTCACCTCGGTTTCGAGCAGGCCGTCGTAGACGTGGCCTGTATCACCTTCAGCGCAGCTCACCGTCACCAACGTGCCCGTCTTGAGCCTTTCGGTGGCGTCACCGCAGCCTACGATGGCAGGAATGCCCAACTCTCTGGCAATGATGGCAGCGTGGCAGGTACGTCCACCGCGGTTGGTCACGATAGCGCTGGCGCGCTTCATCACCGGTTCCCAGTTCGGGTCGGTCATGTCGGTGACGAGGACGTCGCCAGGCTGCACTTGATCCATCTGCGAGATGTTGTGCACCATCTTGACCGGGCCGGTGCCGATTTTCTGGCCAATGGCCCGGCCTTCGGCCAGCACAGTACCGGTGCCCTTGAGCTTGTAGCGCTGCTCTGTCTTGCCCTTTTGCTGGCTCTTGACCGTTTCTGGGCGAGCTTGCAGGATGTAGATGCCACCGTCCGTGCCATCTTTGCCCCACTCGATATCCATCGGACGGCCGTAGTGTTTTTCGATCACCAGCGCGTAGCGGGCCAACTGCAGAACATCTTCGTCGGTGAGGGAGTAACGGTTGCGCAACTCGGTGGGAACGTCAATGGTTTTGACCAGCTTGCCGCTGGCCGCTTTTTCCTCGGCGGTGGAAAACACCATCTGGATGAGTTTAGAACCCAGATTGCGACGGATCACGGCCTTCTTGCCTGCCTTGAGAGTTGGCTTGTGGACATAGAACTCATCGGGGTTCACAGCGCCTTGCACCACGGTCTCGCCCAGTCCATGGCTGCTGGTGATGAACACCACGTCCTCGAAACCGCTTTCCGTATCGATCGTGAACATGACACCAGCAGCGCCCAGGTCGCTGCGGACCATGCGCTGCACGCCAGCTGACAGAGCGACGCCAGCATGGGCGAACCCCTTGTGCACGCGGTAGCTGATTGCGCGGTCGTTATAGAGGCTGGCAAAGACCTCTTTCATCTTGTGCAGAACGTCGTCGATGCCGGTGACATTCAGGAAAGTTTCCTGCTGCCCCGCAAAGGAAGCATCTGGCAAATCTTCTGCAGTGGCGGAAGAACGCACTGCAAAGCTGGCTTGGGCATTGCTGCCGCTGAGCGTTGCGAAGGCTTCGCGAATGGCCTGTTCCAGATCAGCCGGGAAGGGCTGCGCTTCTACCCAGCCGCGAATTTCTGCACCCGCGACGGCCAGTTCACGGACGTCTTCAGTATCCAGCGCGTTCAGCCTGGCTTGAATGCGGGTTTCGAGTCCGTCGTGGGCCAGAAACTGGCGAAACGCGTGCGCGGTGGTCGCAAAGCCGGTTGGAACGCGAACGCCCTCTGGGCCTTCGGTCGGCAGTTGGGAGATCATCTCGCCAAGGCTGGCGTTTTTTCCACCGACCGACTCTACGTCGGTCATTCTCAATTTTTCAAATGGTACGACCAGGGCGGTCGGATCGAATAGTGCAGACATGAGAAAGCTCCAGAAGTTAAAACCGTTGGTGCGCGTCGTTCAAAGGCGGAACGAGGACGCGCGCTACCCACTCGCATAGACGGGCATTGGAGTTGTGCTTTTGAGCCACTTTCCAAGCGGGTGGGTTGAATTCGCATAATGATGGGATTCTATGTTTTTAAGCCCGACTTCAGGAGCCTAACTCTATGCCAGAGCGCACTGTCTTTTTCGTGTCTGACGGCACAGGCATCACCGCCGAAACCTTCGGCAACGCCATTTTGGCTCAGTTCGACTTCGTGCCGCATCGGGTTCGCATTCCTTTTGTCGATTCCGCAGACAAGGCTCACCAGGCAGTGCGCCAGATCAACCACGTTGGGGAAATAGAGGGCAAAAGACCTCTGGTTTTCACGACCTTAGTGGACATGGAAGTATTGGGCATTATCCGCGCAGGATGCAAAGGCATGCTGATGGACATGTTTGGCACCTTCGTTCAGCCCTTGGAACTTGAGCTGGGTATCAAGAGCCATCACCGTGTGGGAAGGTTCTCTGACATCAGCAAAAGCCAGGCCTACCATGACCGAATCGAGGCCATCAACTACAGCCTCGCCCATGACGACGGACAAAGCAACCGTGATCTGGCAGGCGCCGATGTGATTCTGATTGGTGTGAGCCGCAGCGGAAAAACCCCCACCAGCCTCTATTTGGCGATGCAACACGGCCTGAAAGCGGCGAATTACCCGCTGATTCCCGAGGATTTTGAGCGCCGCCAGTTGCCCCCGGCCCTCTCAACACACCGCAAGAAGCTGTTTGGCCTGACTATTTCTCCCGAGCGCCTGTCGGAGATCCGCTCCGAACGCCGCCCAAACTCTCAATATGCAAGCCTGGCCAACTGCCGTATGGAGGTAGCCGAAGCTGAAAGCATGATGCGCCGGTCAGGAATCCGTTGGCTTTCAACCACAACCAAGTCAATTGAGGAAATAGCCACCACGATCTTGCAGGAATTGCGTCCAGAGCGTTTGAGCTACTGATTGGAGGCGACGGAGCAAAGAGATTCTGGGGCTTGATGCTCAATCGCCTACAAGACCAGTGCGGCGATCCCCGCACGTGCAACCTGGGCGTCTTCGCTGGATTTCATTCCGCTCACCCCCACGGCGCCCAGGCATTGACCGTCTTTCATGATGGGAACACCTCCTTCCATCATGCCTTCCAGCAAAGGGACCGAAAGAAAGCAATAGCGGCCCCCATTGATCATGTCTTCATAGACCTTGCTTTCGCGCCGCCCCAACGCCGCCGATTGCGCCTTGGCAGGCGCAATGTGCGCGCAAATGGTAGGGGTGCCGTCCATGCGCTGGAAATGTAACAAGTGCCCGCCGTCATCCACGATGGCTACCGCAACGGCCCATTGGTTTTTCAGAGCTTCCGCGACGGCAGCTTCCGCAATAGCCTTGACATCAGAAAATTCCAGGGCGTAGTTGGTTTTCATAATTCAGCCTCCACTTAACGTCTACAGACCCGACTGGAAATTTCACCATAGCCCCAGGGGGTTGGCGAGTGGTTTTCAAGGAAATTTTTGCATGGTGAGAAGCCATTTAATAGCGAAGCGCGCATCTTTTTGATTTCTAAGGGAATTTTTAGAATCAAAGCTACTCATACGTACAATGAACGTCGAGCCGCCCCAGCGGCGTATCTTTATCGCCACCAAGAGGAGAACTGACTTATGAGCGACCGCATTCAAACTTTTGGCTATGCAGACGCCGCACGCGGTGGTATTGCTACGCCCGAGCAGCGCAATAAAGTGTTGCGCAACACGTACTTCCTGCTGGCTCTGAGCCTCATCCCCACCATCTTGGGTGCCTGGATGGGTGTGGCCACCGGTATCACCGCCAGCCTGAGCGGCGGCTTGGGTCTTGTCGTCTTCCTGGCTGGAGCGTTCGGCTTCATGTATGCCATCGAGAAGACAAAGAACTCTGCCGCTGGCGTGCCGGTTCTGCTGGCCTTCACCTTCTTCATGGGCTTGATGCTGTCGCGCATGGTCGCGATGGTGCTGGGTTTCAAGAACGGATCTGAACTGGTCATGACCGCCATGGGTGGCACGGCAGGCGTGTTTTTCGTCATGGCCAGCTTGGCCAGCGTCATCAAGCGCGACCTCTCTGGCATGGGCAAATGGCTCTTCGTGGGCGCCCTGGTGGTCATGGTCGGCGCCATCGTGAACGTGTTTGTCGGCTCCAGCATCGGCATGCTGGTCATCAGCACGCTGGTGATCGGTGTGTTCAGCCTGTACATGCTGTATGACCTGAAGCGCATCATCGACGGCGGTGAGACCAACTACATCAGCGCCACGCTGGCCTTGTACCTGGATATCTTCAACGTGTTCCAAGGCTTGCTCGCCATCCTGGGCCTGACCAGCGGCAGCAACGACTGATAGGCCCAACGCCTGCAACTCAAGGGCCCCGAAATGGGGCCCTTTTGCTTTGGATTCGGCAGGTTTCAACGGATCTGAAAAAATTAAAGGGCAAGACCAGAAGAAAGCCCGTTTCTATTGGCTATAATTCGAAGTTCGCGGTGGCTGTAGCTCAGTTGGTAGAGTCCCAGATTGTGATTCTGGTTGTCGTGGGTTCGAGCCCCATCAGCCACCCCAAGTATTTAAACGCGCTAGTGCTCTGAAAAGCCTAGCGCGTTTTGCTTTATTTTCCCACGGTGGGGAAACCGGCTACTCCGGCCAAGCCCCAATAAGCCCCTCTCTGCGCTCCCTGTCACACCAGTAGGTGCCAATCCGCTTTCGGGCCCACACGGCCAGCTCCTGCGCCTGTATCGTTGACGACCAGCGACAGAAGCTGAGCAGGGCGCCCTGTAGGTTAGTCGCGGTAACTCTGGCACTCGCGGCACTGTGTCGTTTGCCGCGCTTAATTAGGCGCCCTGCGGGAGCACTGTTATGCGCCATGACGCTAGGACGTCACCCCCGCAACCAATCTTTTGGCGCAGCACCACACCCACTAGCCGACTTCAGCGATTTTGTAAATCGCCAATTCCCACGGTGTTTCCATGGTGTTAGCATGGTGTTAGCATGATATTTCGCCAAAGATTCCAAATAAAACCCGTATGGCAATGGTTTTGGCCTCTTGCGCCCAACCGGTAAACGCAATTCGCCAAAAAATAAAAAGCAACGAGGAGCAGCACATGCATGTCCTACACGCCGGTTCCGTTGGGCGCCCGCCTCTGCGCACCACCACGCGACCACCATCACCACCACCGCTGGGCGATTGGTAACTCCTAAAAAATAGCTACAAGCGGCCATCCACCATGCGCTTGATGCCGTTTTGACCCAATATTCAAGTGGTTTAAAGGGGACACACCATGACCGTTCACCACACCCCGGCCCACCTGCATGTGTCGCCCGCCTTGCCCATCCGACGGCGCAGCCCTGGCGGTGTGTGCGCCAAAGCTTTGCTGGCGCTGGCCGCCACACTCAGTGCGGGCGCTGCGCAAGCGGCAGCGTGCACCACTAACACAGTGTTGTATGCAGCCCCCGCCGCCGTCGGCACGGGGAATGGAACCAGTTGGGCCAATGCCAACTCACTGCAAGGTGCGCTGGCTCTGGCCCATGGCAACACCACGGCAGGGCAGTGTTTTGAGGTTCGTGTCAAACAAGGGGTTTACAAACCTGCGGTGCCTGCCGCTCCTGCAGCGGTGACCGATGCAGAGCGCAGCATCAGCTTTGCCATTAGCCGGCCCTTGCAACTGAAGGGCGGCTACACGGGCAATACCAGCGTGCCCAGTGAGCGTGTGCTCAACACCCGCAACACTGTACTGTCGGGCGATATCGACAACAACGACGCGGGCGCCAGTGCCAACGGCGGCATCACGGCATTGGCAAGCGACATTCAGGGCAAGAACAGCTTCCACGTGCTGACTGTGGGCGGCACGGGCAGCACCGGCGCAGGCGGCCCCTACACAGCTGATGCCGCTGACACCAGCTATACCCTGATTGAGGGGTTCAGCATCACGGGCGGGCAGGCGGATGCTGGCAACTTTCCTCACGACCAAGGCGGCGCTCTACTTTGCAATGGCCGGGGAGCTGGCTCGGTCTGCAGCCCCGGCATCCGCCACGCCAACTTCATCGGCAATTCGGCACGCTTCGACGGCGGCGCGATCTACAACTCTGCCTTCGAAGGCACCAGCAGCCCCACCATCAGCCACGCCACCTTCAATGGCAATTTGGCACGTGTGGGCGGTGCGATCTACAACTCTGGCTTCCTAGGAACCAGCAGCCCTGATATCAGCCACGCCACCTTCAATGGCAATTTGGCAGAAACCTACGGCGGCGCGATTTACAACGGCTCAACCATCAGCCCCACCATCAGCCACGCCACCTTCAGCTCTAACTTGGCAGGCCTCGACGGTAGTTCGATCGCCAGCACCACCGGCAGCCCGACCATCACGGCCAGCATTCTGTGGGGGCCCGGCCAACAGATTTTCGACAGTTCCACCAACTTTCCATCCACTGTTCAGTGGAGCATCGTGCAAGGCGGCTGGACGGGGGCTGGGGCAAACAACCTGAACACAGACCCCCTGCTCGGCACACTGCAAGACAACGGCGGCCCCACGTGGACGCGGCGGCTGCACGCCGGTAGCCCGGCCATCGATTCAGTGGCTTGTAACGCATCGGGCACCACCGTTACTGAAGACCAGCGCCGCGTGGCCCGCCCGCAGGGGGCCAATTGCGACATCGGAGCCGTGGAGATGGCGACAACACCAACCGTCACAGCCATTAGCCCCCCCACCGGCCCCACGCTGGGCGGCACAGCGGTCACTGTCACCGGCACCAGCTTCACCGGAGCCACATCGGCCACGGCGTGTGGTGCCGCACTGATCAACCTCGTGGTGGTGAACGACACCACTCTCACCGGTACCACGCCCGCCCATGCGGCTGCGGTTTGTGATGTGGTGGTGACCACGGCCATCGGCAGTGGCACGGGCGCAGCGTTGTTCAGCTACACCTCCTCGGCGAGCAACCAGGTGCTGACCTTTGGCGCCGCCCCGACGCTCACTGTGGGTGGTCCTGCAGGCACGGTGAGTGCCACCAGTAGTGCACCAGTGCTTGACAGTTTGACTACCTTCAGCAGCCTCACGCCTGCCATCTGCACGGTCAGCGGCTCTTCCGTCACGCCCCTGGCCGCAGGCGTTTGCACGGTGGCTGCCAACAACCCGGGCAATGCGGACTACACCGCAGCCCCGCAGGTCACCCAAGTCATCACGGTGGGCACTGCGTCACCCCCCGTGCGCAGCGTGACAGGCACACCGCCCGGCACCAGCCCCATCACCGCCAGCTTCACCGGCGGCAGCGCGACCTGTGGCTACGCAAGCAGCCAGTTCCCTACCGCAGTGGCATTGGGCGGCACGTTGCCTGCGGGGTACAGCTTTGACCAAGGTGCGTTTGGCTTCACCACCACCGTATGCGGCACAGGTGCCACGCTGACGCTGACTTTGACCTTTGACCAACCACTAGCTGCGAACGCCAAGTTGTTCAAGTTCAACGGCACCACTTGGGCCGAGTTTCCCGCCACCATGAGCGGCAACACCGTGACTTACCAGGTGACGGACGGTGGCGCTGGAGACAGCAACCCCGTAGACGGCGTGATTACTGACCCGGTGGCGGTGGGTGCACCAAACGTGGTGGTGCCTCTAATGGTGACCCCGGTGCCCACACTGGGCCAGTGGGCGCTGGTGCTGCTGAGCTTGATGGCGGCGACGCTGGGGGCGGGAACCTTGCAGCGGCGCGGGGTCATGGATTGATCCTAAAACAATAGCTAAAAGCGCCCAAAAAATGGGCGCTTGAGGCTGCTTTGGCTTCAATATTCAAGCGCCATGTTCAAGGGCCGCCAGCATCAGGTCGGCAGTCATGCGCTCACCCATGGCCCAGCCCACCCCACGGCGGCTCCAGACATCGATGACCACAGCCTGATAGAGGAAACCCCATCCAGGTCGACACGTAGGTGAAATCAGGGAGTGAGAGAAGAGGAAAGAGGCAGCAAGGTCAACCGATCCGCCCCGATGGGCGTATCGGTCCTTGATTGGGTTCTCCCACATACCCTCTTGAATCCCGGTCCCCTGCAGGCGCTCCAGGAGTGCGCCCGCACGGCACATAACAACAAGAAGAAAGGATGCCGCCATGCACATCACCCACACCACCGCCGACCACCATGAGGGCATCGGCACCACACTCTCAGTAATGCCGTCCACCGCCATGGACATCATTCACAGCATTCAGGCTGCTAAGGGGCATTGCAACAGTCCATCAATGCTGCGGTGGCGGATGTAGCGAACGCCACTACACCGGATGAAGCGAAGAAGGCTCAGCAGCGGCTGGCGGCGCTGATGGAGCAGATGGAGCAGATGGCGCGGCTGGAGCAGCAGTTGCAGGATGCCAAGGTCAGACAGATCAATGAGACACCGGTTAAGAAGTTGAAGTGGTAATACGGCAAAGTTTCTTCTGAAGCCCTTGGCTGTGTTCCTACCCGAAAGCGACGGTGGGTATCGTGTCCCAACGCGGTTGGTGATGCATTTATCCAAGTCTGACTTTTACGGTGCTGCATCAGGATGGCGCTCAAATGCGCCGACGCATACGCAGTGCAGCTAGGCCCGCCAGAACCACACCTGTGAGCAACAACCCCAGATCGGACATGGCAGGCACAGCGACCGCGGCAACACTTGCAGGACCCACAACCAGGGTGTAGGCCCGTGAACCGGTGGATCCCACCGCCCCATTGTCAGCGGTCACAGTGAAGTTGAAGGTGCCAGGGACGGTAGGAGTGCCGCTGAGCACACCAGCGCTGTTGAAGGACATCCCCAGGGGAAAGCTACCCGCGGTCAAAGCGAAGCTGTAGGGTCCTGGGGCGCCACTGGCGGTGAGGGTTTGGGTATAAGCCGTGCCCTGTGTGGCGTTGGGCAGAGTTAAAGGAGTAATGGCCAGTGCAGGGGGAGGATCCACTACGAAAGAGTAGGCCCGTGAACCGGTGGATCCCGCCGCCCCATTGTCAGCGGTCACAGTGAAGTT
>NZ_JBEPSH010000010.1:0-208202 GCF_040548795.1 Ottowia thiooxydans
CGTGGGCGCGCGGCGACCCCCCCCCCCCCCCCCCCCCCCCCGCGCGGGCCCCCCCCGGGCGCCCCCCCGGCTAGGGGAGAGGGCGAAAAACCCCTACGGCCGCGGAGCAGGCCATGCGGGAACGCCATGGACGGACCTGCGCCGGCCATCGGTGTTGTCCCCCCGTGGGGGAAGGCACCGAAGGTGACTCAGGGGGAGACCAATCCAGTGACTCAGGGGGGGATCAAAGTCTGCTGAAATCCGGATACCTTTTTTCCATGAATGCCGTCATAGCTTCCCGTGCTGCGGGTTCGCCCAGCATGCGGCCAAAGCTGGCAGCCTCTTCACCGATGCGCTTGAGCACTTCTTCCTGCTGGGCGCCTTTCATGAGGCGCTTGGTTTCGATCAGGCTGGCCAAAGGCTTGACCGCGAGCTTGCGCGCCTGTGCCTGAGCCAGACCATTGGCCTCCGAAGGCGGCACGATTCGATTGACCAGACCCACCTCCAGCGCGGCTTCCGCAAAGAAGGGTTCGCCCAACAGCAGCGCTTCAGCCGCCCGTTGATAACCGAACAGGCGCGGCGCAAGCAAGCTCGAAGCCGCCTCTGGGCACAGGCCGAGGTTGACAAAAGGCATGGAGAACGCCGCGTTGTCACCTGCATAGACCAGATCGCAATGCATCAGCATCGTGGTGCCGATGCCCACTGCGGGCCCACAAACCGCTGCCAGCAGAGGCTTGGGGAACGTGGCGATGCCTTTGAGGAAGCGGAACACTGGCGCATCCATGCCTTGTGGTTTGTTCGCCAGGAAATCCTGCAGGTCATTGCCTGCCGAAAACACGGTTTCGTGGCCCTGAATAACGACGACGCGGGTTTGGGGATCGCTCGCCGCGGCCTCTATGGCGCTGGCCAGCGCGTCGTACATGGAAGCATTGATGGAATTCTTGCGGTCCAGCCGGTTGAATGTGAGCGTCAATACGCCGGCGTCGTGATGGGAGAGGATTTCGGACATGGAAGAGCTCTTAGGGGTGGTTGAACATACCCGGTCGGGCCGGGCGAAATAGAGGGTATGGGCAGAAAGCCGGGCTGGCGTGGACTGAAGCGAATTGCGCAGCGGTGAAACCGAATACCAATGTCCAGCTCACGACACTGGGTGACCATAACCCAGGCAATCCTAAGCGATTGCGCGAAGAAAATGCGGTCGCGCTGCGTTGCCCCCGAGCAGCCTCACTCCTTGTAATAGACGATCTGGTGCGTGGTGGCCAGAAGATGGCCTGTCTCGCTCCATAACTGGGCGCTTTGATCAAAGAAGCCGTTGAAAAAAGATTGGGAGCGGGCCTGGCCGAACAGAAAACCTTCTCCCGTCGCCGCCAATTCTTCCGGGCCCGCGTGGTAGTAGACCGTCATGGATACGGTGCCGATAGGCGTCATACGCGCCCTGCGTCGCCAGATGCGAGGAAAAAATGCGTCCGCCAACGCCGTGAGGCTGGCATAGTCCAGCGAACGAGGCGGATTGTCACGTAGCCAGAGCTGGGTGAGGCTATCTGCTTCTGCGCCATCCCATTGCTTGGGCAGAGTCCCCGCCACCAAGCGCATGTCGTAGGAACTTACCCAGCGCACGCTGTCCGTGAAAGGTACGCTGGGCACGCTGGAAGGCGGCAGCGCAGACGGCATGGCTTCATCCACAGCGCCCCAGGTAGCCCTTCGAACAGCGGTCACGGCCGTTGCGGTGAGCATGACGGTATCAAGGCCGTCAGTGCCGGTTTGCCATAGAGTCACTGTCCAGTGTTGCGTCGATCGGTTGGTGCGCACTGGTGTCGCTTCGATGCGAAACGGACCATCGGCCAGCCCCGCAGCGAAATTGACCGTGAGCGAGATCGGATCGCCCAGGCGCTGTGGATGGCGAAGCACCGCCTGCAGCGCCTGCGCGGCGGTCACACCCCCAAACGGCCCCACCATGTTGGCGTAGGCCGGATGGGTACGCCCCTCGAACTCTCGAGGCGGTTCGCTGCCATGTTCGTCGGCACGTGGCGCCAGAGGCACCAGCGCCATGGCTTCATCAAATGGATGGCTGCTGGCCTGAGATGCGTGTGCCATGGTGCCCTTTCCGACTTTATGAATATTGAAGTGAGTGAATTACCGGAGATGAGCCATTCTGAGCCTCTTGAATCTCAAACTCTCTCGAAGATACCCGCAGCGCCCTGCCCCATGCCTACACACATGGTGACCATGCCGTATTTCTTGTTATGCCTGCGCAAGGCATGCACCACTGTGGCCGAGCGAATGGCGCCTGTGGCTCCCAGCGGATGACCGAGCGCAATGGCACCGCCCATGGGGTTGACCTTGGTTTTGTCCAAGCCCAGCGAGTTGATGACGGCCAGAGACTGGGCAGCAAAGGCTTCGTTCAATTCGATCCAGTCGATGTCGTCTTGCTTCAGGCCGGCATTGCGCAGTGCTGCTGGAATGGCCTCAATCGGGCCAATGCCCATGATCTGTGGCGGCACGCCTTTGGCAGCAAAACTGACAAAGCGAGCCAGCGGAGTGAGACCAAAGCGCTTGACGGCGGCTTCGCTGGCCAGGATCAGTGCGCCCGCGCCGTCGCTGGTTTGCGAGCTGTTGCCGGCAGTGACAGATCCGCGGGCAGCGAAAACCGTACGCAGTTTGGCCAGGCCTTCACGGCTGGTGTCTGCACGCGGGCCTTCGTCGATGCTGACAGTTCGCTGTACCTTGGAGACTTCGGCCGTCTTGAGGTTCACATTGCTCGAAGTGACTTCCACCGGCAGGATTTCATCTGCGAATTCTCCGGCCTTGATCGCTGCCAAGGCCTTCATGTGTGATTCGTAGGCGAATTCATCTTGCTGATCGCGAGAGACTTTCCACTGCTGCGCGACTTTCTCAGCCGTGAGACCCATGCCGTAGGCAATGCCATAGTTGTCCACGTTGCTGGTGTCCGCAAAAATCGCGGGCGACAGGGAGGGCGAGTTACCCATCATGGGCACCATGCTCATGCTTTCAACACCCGCTGCAATCATCACATCGGCTTCGCCCACGCGAATGCGATCAGCCGCCATCTGAACCGCTGACAGACCAGAGGCGCAGAAACGGTTGACGGTGATGCCTCCCACACCGTGGGGCAGTCCGGCGAGGACGGCGCCAATGCGCGCGATATTCAGGCCTTGCTGGGCTTCCGGGATCGCGCAGCCGCAGATGATGTCTTCGATAGCCGCAGGATCAAGCCCAGGGGTCTGGGCTACCGCGGCACGCAGGACATGACCCAGCAGATCGTCAGGCCGGGTTGATTTGAAGTAACCCTTGTGCGAGCGACCGATGGGGGTACGGGTGGCGGCGACGATATAGGCGTCTTGGATTTGTTTGGTCATGTTGGTCTCGACTATTTGGATTTTCTCTACCGCGTAAGGGAGAGGGAGAGGACACCCGGCTGAGGGGCGAGAGCAGCGGCGCGCATCTCAGCGACTTGCCTGATTTTTTCCATAACGGATTGCGTTTCTCTTAGCACCTCGTTGCTCCAGAATCGAAGCACGTCGAAGTCTTCTTGCGACAGAGCTCTGCTGCGTTTTTGATCACGAAGGACTGCATCAGGAGCGGCATGCTGACCACCGTCGATTTCAATCACAAGACCGATTTCCAAGCAAGCGACGTCGGCGTAATAGCCCACGATGGGGCGCTGGCGCCGAAACTTCAACCCCATTAGACGGCGATCGCGTAATTTGCTCCAAAGCAAGGCTTCTGGGTCGGTTTGAGTGTGGCGCAGCGCGCGAGCGCGCTCCCTCACCCCAACCCTCTCCCGCACGCGGGAGAGGGAGCTTTTTGGCTTCGTTTGAACTTCTTGAACTTCTTGAGCCGTTTGACAGTGGGGCTTGGGCGATCGTTTTGTGGGTTGCATAGAGCCTCCTGCTCCCTCCCCCACTTGTGGGAGAGGGTTGGGGTGAGGGTGCGCTCAATTCCTGACCGGCTTACCCGTCGCCAGCATGCCCATGATCCGCTCATGCGTCTTGGGATGGCCCAGCAATGAGGTGAAGGCTTGGCGTTCGAGCGTCATCAGGTACTCCTCAGTCACCATGGTGCCGGGATCGACATCACCGCCGGTCAGCACATTGGCAATCAGGCTGGAGACATGGAAATCATGTTGGCTGATAAAACCACCGTCTCGCATGTTCACCAATTGCCCCTGGATGGTCGCCTTGCCGTCCCGGCCGGCTACCGCAAACTGTTTCCGGTGTGGAGGCCGGTAACCGGCGCGGTACATGGCCTTGGCTTCATTGGTCGCCACGTAAAGCAGTTCGTCCTTGTTGGGCACCACGATGTCACTCCAGAGCAGGTACCCCAGCTTCCGGCTCTCAAGCGCGCTGGTGCCCACCTTGGCCATCGCGGCGGCGGTAAAGCCTTCGGTCAGGAAGGGCAGCAAATCCTTGCCAGCGCTGGCTTGAGAATTCTCATAGGCGCGGCGCGCGAGATAGGTCAAGCCACCTGCACCGGGGATCAAGCCGACACCTACTTCCACCAAGCCGATATAGCTTTCCATGATGGCCACGCGCCGCGAAGAATGCACTGCCAGTTCGCAGCCACCGCCCAGGGCCATGCCACGAATGGCAGAAATCACCGGCACATTGGCATAGCGGATGCGCAACATCAGGTCCTGCAGTTCCTTTTCCATGGAGTCCACGAGGCCTGCGCCACCAGCCACATAGCCAGGGAGCATGGCTTGAAGATCGGCACCTACCGAGAAGGGGTCATCACCAGGCCAGATGACCAGGCCCTGGTACTGGCTTTCAGCCAGGTCAACCGCCTGCATGAGGCCTTCGCCTGCTTCCGGACTGATGGCCCGCATCTTGGTCTTCAATGTCGCGATGACGACTTCATCATCGAGCGTCCAGATACGAACAGCATCAGTTTCCTGCAAGGTCTTGCCCGCAGTCGCCGGACGGGGACCGCCTTCTCCCAACAGCAACTCGGGAAAGAGCTGCCGCTCATACACAGGCAGTTGGCGACGAGGCTCGAAGCGCGCACTCGAAGGATTCCAGGAACCTTGCTCAGTATGCACGCCACCGGCTTGCGCCACAGGGCCGTTGAAAACCCATTCAGGCAATGGCGCTTTCGATATCGCCTTTCCTGCATCAATGTCTTCCTGGATCATCTTGGCTACTTCAAGCCAGCCCGCTTCTTGCCAGAGTTCGAAAGGACCCTGTTTCATTGCAAAGCCCCAGCGCATCGCCTGGTCGACATCGCGCGCGGTTTCTGCAATGGATTGCAGATGCACCGCCGCATAGTGAAAAGCGTTTCGCAGGATCGCCCAGAGGAACTGACCTTGAGGGCCTTCTGCGTTGCGCAGCAGCTTCAGCCTCTCTCCCGCCGGTTTTTTCAGCATGCGGCCATAAACCTCATCAGCCTTCTGGCCTCCCGGCACGTACTCGCCTCCGGACAGATCAAAACGCAAGATGTCACGACCCACTTTTTTGTAAAAACCTGCACCCGTTTTCTGGCCCAGGTTTTTCAACTCCAGCAGTTTGGCCAGTACAGCCGGTGTGCCATAAGTTTCGTAGAAAGGGTCGGTCTCAGGACTGAGGCTGTCTTGCAAGGTCTTGATGACGTGGCCCACCGTATCGAGGCCCACCACGTCGATGGTGCGGAATGTGCCGCTGGGTGCGCGACCCAGGCGTTTGCCAGTCAGGTCGTCCACGACATCGAAGGTGAGTCCGAATTTGTCGACTTCTTTCATGGTCGCCAGCATGCCGGCGGTACCGATCCGATTGGCGATGAAGTTGGGCGTATCTTTGGCGCGCACGACGCCTTTGCCAAGTGCGGTGGTGACGAAGGCCTCCAGGTCGTCCATGGCCTGAGGTTGGGTTGCGGGCGTGGCGATCAATTCCACCAGGTACATGTACCGTGGGGGATTGAAGAAGTGGATACCGCAGAAACGCGGACGCAAAGCTTCTGGCAGCGCCTCGCTCAGTTTGGTGATGGACAGGCCGGAAGTGTTGCTTGCCAAGATGGCATGCTTGGCTACGAAGGGGGCGATCTTGTGATACAGATCACTCTTCCAATCCATACGCTCAGCAATGGCCTCAATGATCAAATCACAGCCTTTGAGCTTCTTGAGATCATCTTCGTAGTTGGCCACCTCGATGAGATCGGCGTCGTCTGCCAGCCCCAAGGGCGAAGGCTTGAGTTTTTTCAAGTTGGCAATCGCCTTTTCGACGATGCCATTTTTGGAAACCGGCTTGCCGTCCTCACCCGGTTTAGCGGCCAGATCAAACAGGACGACAGGCACTTTGACGTTGACCAGATGCGCAGCTATTTGCGCCCCCATCACACCTGCGCCGAGCACGGCGACTTTTTTCACATTGAATCGGGACATTTTCAGCAATTCTTTCTAAGGTGACGCTTCACTGGACCCTGGTCCAGGTCTGGGTGCGCCCGAATGGACCGATAGAGCCTCGCACCTCCAATTTCTTGCCGGCCTCAATGGGCGTCAGGCGCAGGCCATAGTCGCTGCCTTTCTCAGGGTCAAGAATTCGGCCGCCTTCCCAGACTTCCTTGCCTTCCGCTTTCTTGGCGCCTCGAATGATTTCGAGACCAACCACCGGTTTGTCCTTGCGGTCGCCGCTGCATTTGTCGCAGATACTGTTGGGGTCGGCCTCCTTGCGCAGGAGCTTTTCGATCCTGCCAGTGAGCACGCCAGCAGATTCAGAGATGACGATCTGTGCCTTGGCTTGCCCTGTGGAATCATCAATGCTTTGCCAGGTACCTACGGGCGTCATCTGCGCCCATGCCGTACTGCCTGCAAGTGCGAGGCCAGCAATGAACAACCTGGCGAGCCTGGTTGGCTGAGAGCCGAGTGCGATGGGGGAGCTCATGCCAGCGCCTCATCTGTTTCCAGCAGATTGGCCACGCCCGAACGCGCCGTGCGCATGAGGCTCGCGGTCTCGGGGAACAGGCGCGCGAAGTAAAAGCGCGCGGTCTGCAACTTGGCAGTGTAGAAGGGGTCTGTACTGCCTTCGGCCTGCTTTTTCAGGGCCACACTGGCCATGCGTGCAAAGAAGTATCCGAACACCAGGTGGCCTGCCACGCGCAGATAGTCCACACTGGCACCGCCCACCTCGTCAGGGTTGATAAACCCCTTGAAGCCGATTTCGGTGGTGAACTTGGTCATTTGATCTGCCAGATAGCCCAGCGGATTGATGAACTCGCTCATCTTTTCGTTGACACCCTCTTCCTGAACCAGGGCCGCAATCAACTTGCCGAACTTTTTCAGCGTCGCCCCCTGATTGCCCAGAATCTTGCGGCCCAGCAGATCCAGAGACTGCACAGTGTTGGTGCCTTCATAGATCATGTTGATGCGAGCATCGCGAACGTATTGCTCCATGCCGGTTTCATGGATGTAGCCGTGGCCGCCAAACACCTGCATGGCGTGGTTGGTGGCTGCAAATCCGTTGTCGGTCAGGAAGGCTTTGACGATGGGCGTGAGCAGCGCAACCAGTTCGTCACTGTCCTTTCGCACCTTCTCATCAGGGTGGTAGAGAGCCTTGTCGAGCAGCATGGCGCAGTAGATGGACATGGCTCGACCACCTTCAGCGTAAGCCTTGGCAGTGAGCAACATCTTGCGCACATCAGGGTGCACGATGATGGGGTCTGCAGGCTGGTCTTTGGCTTTGGGGCCTGAGAGGCTGCGCATCTGCAAGCGATCCTTGGCATAGATGAGCGCGTTCTGATAGGCCACTTCGGTCAGGCCCAGGGACTGGTTACCCACCCCCAGACGGGCTGCATTCATCATCACGAACATGGCTTGGAGCCCTTTGTTCGGCTCGCCGACCAGCGTACCCACCGCACCTTCCAGGCTCAGCTGGGCGGTAGAGTTGCCGTGGATGCCCATCTTGTGCTCAAGTCCTGTGCAAAAGACCGGGTTGCGCTCACCCAGGCTTTCGTCGTCGTTGACATGGAATTTGGGAACCAGGAACAGGCTGATGCCTTTGCTGCCTTTTGGCGCATCTGGAAGCCGAGCCAGCACCAAATGGAGGATATTGGACGCCATGTCATGCTCGCCGGCGCTGATGAAGATCTTGTTGCCGGTGATCTTGTAGGTGCCATCGCCCACAGGCTCGGCCTTGGACCGCAAAAGACCCAGGTCTGTGCCGCAATGCGGTTCGGTCAGGCACATGGAGCCGGTCCACTCCCCGCTGGTCAACTTGGGCAGATATTTCTTTTTCTGCTCCGGCGTGCCATGAGCATGCAGGGCTTCGTAGGCGCCATGCGATAGACCGGGGTACATGGTCCACGCCTGGTTGGCAGAGTTGAGCATCTCGTAGACGCATTGGTTGGCCACAATAGGCAAGCCCTGCCCGCCGTACTCTGGATCGCAAGACAGCGCTGCCCAGCCCCCTTCAACATATTGTGCGTAGGCATCTTTGAAGCCCGTGGGGGTTTTGACCTCGTGAGTCGTCTTGTCCAGCACGCAACCCTCGGTGTCTCCACTCAGGTTCAAAGGCTGCAGCACTTGCGAAGCGAACTTCCCACCCTCTTCGATGACTGCGTTCAATGTGTCGGTATCCACGTCAGCATGACGAGGAATTTCCTTGAGTTCATCGACGACGTTGAGCACCTCGTGCATGACGAATTGCATATCGCGCAGAGGGGGGTTGTAGGTGGGCATGGGGACTGGCTCCTTGGAAAATGTCTAGTGAATTAAATTAATTGCTGACGCAATAGCGCGAGAGAATGCTTTCGAAACCCCGTGTCGTACGCTCAATGGCGCCGGGCATCTGCAGGAAGCGCGCCTCGTAATGGAGTGCGAGGATCAAGGCATGGACCTCAAAGGTGACTTGGCGCTCGTCCACCTCTTGGGAGAGATGGTTTTCTTCACGCGCTTGCCGAACGGCACGCGTCATGGCATCCAGCCAGGAGCTCACGGCCTGTGCAAGCGCATCACGCACCGAACCAGGCCTGTCGTCAAATTCGACAGCACCACTGATGAAAATGCAGCCCGAATCGAGTTCGGCGCCGGTATGCCGCATCCAGTTCGCAAACATGGCTCGCAAGCGAGGCAAGCCGCGCGGCTCCTGGAGCGCGGGGTAAAAGACGTCGCGCTCAAAACGCGCGTAGTACTCGTTGACCACCGAGATCTGCAACTCTTCGCGCGAGCCGAAATGAGCAAATACACCAGACTTGCTCATGCCCATGACGTCTGCCAATGTACCGATGGACAGACCTTCCAAGCCGACTTGGGAAGCCATGCGCAGCGCAGCATCGACGATAGCCGCCTTGGTCTGCTGCCCCTTGGGCAAAGCGCGCGCCACCGTCGGCCCCTCTGAAGGGGCCTTTCGCTGGGCAAAAGGAGGAGTGGAGGACATGGGTCAAATAAAACGAACGGTCGTTTTATTTTCTACCATCCCGATGACAACGCCAAGTCAGCCAGACGTGTTTGACGTAAGTATTTACCCGTAAATCTTAAGATTTCTTTTTTACGAGCACTTTTAATCAGGCGAGGTTTGCGCCACCTGACCTGGCAAGCAGAGTGCCCTCCAGCAGGAGCCGCAGGCTCAGCGAACTTGTTTGCCTGACTGTTGGAAACAGCCGAGCGTAAGCGGCTTTGCCAGCCAGGTGCCCTGCTCGAAATCCCTCAAAGGGCCAGAAGACTCAGACTCTCGTCGAGATGCTCAAGTGGAGAGCGCTTGAAATCCGATCGTGCAAAACGTTGCAGACGTCCCAAGACAAAGGAAGAAAGAACCGAGGCTTTCACTTGCGCGTCACGGTCTGGCGTCAGAGCAACACCCGCATCAGCTGCCCCATCGCGAAGCGTCTGGCGCAACGCAGCTTCCAGCTTGTCGAACAGCAAGATCATGCGCCGCTGCAAGCGCTCGTGCTCGTAAACCAGAGCGTCGCCGACCATGACACGGGTCATTCCCGGATTCTTTTCGCCGAACTGCAATATCATGGCCACCATCCGGGCGGCTCTGACCCGCCCCTCAGGTTCGCGCTCAGTGATCTGATTGATCAAGCCGAACAAAGTGGCTTCAATGAAGTCGATCAAGCCCTCGAACATCTGCGCCTTGCTGGCGAAGTGTCTGTAGAGGGCGGCCTCACTCACCTCAAGGCGCGCCGCCAGGGCCGCCGTGGTGATGCGTTCACTCTCTGGACGCTCCAGCATTTGAGCCAGCACTTGCAAGATCTGCACTCGCCTTTCGCCGGGTTTAGGGCGTTTACGAATAAACCCGGCGTGCTTATGCTTAGGCTGATCGGGGTCTTCGGCATCCCGGACAGGCTCTGGTGCGGTTTCGTCAGCTGAGTGCATGATGAATCAATTGTGACTAAATGATTCTCGCACATTGTTCCAATTAAACCTAATACATCAGAAGTCTGACGGAAGTCGCTGCCTCCGCCAGATTACAGAGTCAAGCGCTCAGGCGCTTTTGATCATGGTTCCGAAAGCCTGGTCGGTGAGCACTTCAAGAAGCAGTGCATGCGGTACGCGGCCATCAATGATGTGCACGGCATTGACCCCGCTTTTGGCGGCATCCAGGGCGCCAGCAATCTTGGGCAGCATGCCACCACTGATAGTGCCGTCTGCGATCAGATCGTCAATGCCGGCCGGCGTAAGTTCCGGCAAAAGCTGACCTTGCTTATCCAGCACGCCAGGAATGTTAGTGAGCATCAAGAGCTTTTCCGCTTGCAACTCCATCGCAAGACGGGCCGCCACGACATCGGCATTGATGTTGTAGCTCTCGTTGTCTTCACCAAAGCCGATGGGGCTGACGACTGGGATGAAGGCATCATCCTGTAACGCCTTGACCACGCTTGGATCAATGCGTTCGATATCGCCTACCTGGCCCACATCATGTTCAAGGGTGGGATCTTTCTGATCCACCATCTTGAGCTTGCGAGCGCGGATAAGGCCGCCATCCCTGCCCGTCAGCCCTACAGCCTTGCCACCGGCCTGATTGATCAGACCCACGATGTCCTGCTGCACCTCGCCAGCCAGCACCCATTCGACCACTTCCATGGTCTCCGCATCTGTGACGCGCATGCCCTGGATGAAGCGACCTTGCTTGCCGAGCCGCTTGAGCGCCGCTTCAATCTGCGGGCCGCCTCCGTGAACCACAACGGGGTTGATGCCGACTAATTTGAGCAAAACAACGTCTTCAGCAAAATCCTGCTGCAAACCAGGGTCAGTCATGGCGTTACCGCCATATTTGATGACCATGGTCTTGCCGTGGAACTTACGGATGTAGGGCAAGGCCTGGGCCAGGATCTCGGCCTTGTCTCGCGGAGGAATTTGAACTTCTTCGGTATTCATGGCGGACTCTGATTGGAGAATGAATCGGTGATGATAATTTCACCGGGCTGTTGCTTGTTTGCAGGAGATGGGGGCTGGTAACGCCCACAGGATTTCCCTGGAAACGTAGGCTATTAGAACCTGCTCACGGCACAAATCGGAGAATGCCTGCCCCATAGGCTGCTGCGCATTGGCGGCTACACATTACCCGCTGCTTTTCCTTATGGTTTATTGCTTACTGCTTATGACCTGTCGCCTGCAACCTGTCCCTTAATGCCTAATAGCTATTGCCGCGGCGGCTGCAATACGCGCGGCACCTTGAATCGCACAAGCATCACATAAGCAACTACGTAACTCACGGCAAACAATAAGCAAAACGCCAGCAAGACGCTGCTATAGCGCCAAAACAGCGTAGCCGGCACCACCGTCAGTACGATAAAGCTCCAGAGATAGGGCGACGTGCGGTTGTTGCGCTTGAGCATATTCTTGACTTCATCTTCATGAAGCACACTGCGCACCAGCCGCCGATAAACCAATTGATGGAGATGCAACGCGTCCGCCATACCTGGCGAAACCCCTCGCCAAAGCTTGCGGTAGATCGAGAATATGGTCTCCCAGACCGGGTAGATCAGAAGCAGCAAGGGAAACCAGGGTGAAACTGATGGGTGCCTGTGGACCAACAGCAGGCTGATGGTGGCAATTAACAAGCCCCATACATAGGCACCTGCATCGCCCGCAAAAATGAGCCCACGCGGATAATTCCAGACCAGAAAACCCGCTGTGGCCGCCGCAAGTGCAATGGACATGGCAGCAAGTTCGCGATCACCCACCTGTATGGCCACGTGAGTGAGGGCCAGGCACACGACCAGCGCAACAGCGCCCGCCAGGCCGTTATAGCCATCAATGATGTTGAATGCGTGAGGCAAGCCGGTCACAGCCAACACTGCCAGCCCCACGCCCAGCCAGGGCCAGCGGCTCCAGAATCCATCAACCCAGGCAAATCCCAGGCTGGGTACTGTGGCGCCCAGGAGCCACCATGCGAGCAAACCCGAACTCAAGGTGAGCAGCAGACGCCAGCGCACCGTAAGCCGCTGCGTAAGGTCTTCCAGTACACCCCCAGCCACTGCGGGAAGCAACATGAAGAGCCATCGGTGCAGGCCAGAGTCAAGTTCGATGTTCCCTGCCATACCGGCCCATTGCAACAAAGGCAACGAAGCCAGAGCCAGCGTCCACCCCATCAGCAACCCCACCCCGCCCATGCGGGGAACGTGGCCGACATGAAACCGCTGTGGCGCGTCCGGTGCGTAGTGGGAAAAAGAACGGATAAACACCCTGCGCACCCAGACGGTGAACACAAGGGACATCACGAAAGCGAGCAGCGCAAGGGAAATCATGGGTGTTGATCACCGAATCCGGCGGTGCTCAGTTTAGGCGTGTAGCTGTGCTTTTTTTTAACGATGGACAGCTTTATGTTTTGTAACAAACGATGCGCCAAACTCCCTTGGCTAAATCGCAGGCAAAAAGCCGTGCATGGTAGCATCACGCCCTCATCTTCGGGGAATAAGGCAAGATAGATCGTGAACACGTTCTTAGAAGTCGCCGTGCCCCTAAGAGTCTCACGGAGGAGCCCACAGAGCGACATCGGTACCAGCGATTAGTTTCGCTGGATTGAATATCCCAGGCTCCTGGACGTTCTCCGCTCTTCGGCATTGAAGATTCTCATGGCGCCAACTGCTTCCCCGCTGCATATCTATGAGCGGCATATTGATTCCCGCGAACGAACGTCTTTATCTGTTCTTGCCGGCCACATTCCTCAGAACGCTCGAGTGCTCGACCTCGGCTGTGGAAGTGGCGCGGTCGGAAGGTATTTGAAGGAACAAGATAGCGGCGTCACCATAGATGGACTCACCATCAGTGCGGACGAGGCCCAACTCGCTTCTGCGCACTACCGCCGAGTCGAGGTGGCTGACCTGGACACCGTGAAGCTGGGAGAAGTGTTCGAGGCCGCCAGCTACGACATCATCATTTGCGCGGACGTCCTGGAACATATTCGACACCCGGACCGCGTTCTGGGGGAATGCAAGCAGTTGCTGGCCCCTGGCGGGCGGGCCTTGCTGTCCATCCCGAACGTGGCCTACACCGGCCTGATCGCCGAATTGATGGCTGGGGAATTCCTGTATAGGCCAGAGGGCCTGCTGGATGAAACCCACGTCCATTTCTTCACCCGGCTCAGCCTGCAGAGATTTCTGGCGGAGCAAAACTGGGTGGCCGAGCACCTGGAAACCGTTGATCGCGAGTTGCCGGACTCCGAATTCAGGTCGTCGTTTGATGCCCTGCCGCCCAGTGTGGCGCGGCACCTGCTGGCTCTGCCAGATGCTCTGACCTATCAGTTCATTGCGATTATCCGGCCCCTGGCTGCGGGCGAACAACTGAGCACGGTCAGCCGTGAGGTTCATTCCTCTGCCCTGCCCGCGCGCGCGTTTTTCACCGCCGAGCTTTTCCTCGGAACGGAAGGTGGTGAATCCAGCCATGCTTTCACTCAGGAAGGCAAGATCAGCGCTGCGGGGGTCGTAGGCACTCCGCGCCAGACGCTGCGCTTTGATTTGCCGGCTGCCCCCACAGCCCGCACACTGCGCCTCGATCCGGCGGACCGCCCTGGCTTCGTCCATTTCCACGCCATGAGACTGTATGCCGCGGACGGCACACGCCTTTGGCAATGGCAAGGCCAAGACGGCGCGCTGCTCGCAAGCGCGCCTCATCAGGAAATGCTGTTCCGTCCACTGGGCGATGTTTCATCGACCGTGCTGGCACTGCTGCATGGAAACGACCCCTGGGTGGAGTTGCCTGTCACGGCGCCCGTCGTGGCTGCGGCCGCAGGTGGCCATCTTGAGGTTGACATGGGTTGGCCCATGTCGGCGGACTATCTGGCGCTCGCAAGCGCAGTCACGGAGTTTGAGACTCGAACACAGCTGGCGGAACACCGGATTGCGCGGACCAGGGAAGAGCTGCAGGCGTCCCACCAGCTTGAACTGACACGCCTTCACAGAGAATTAGGCGAACAGATTGAGGGCGAACGACTGGAAGTCGCAGAGCGCCATCATCAGGAACTCAGCCGACTCCATCAGCAATTCGGTGCTCAGCACGATCAACTGGCCGTCAATCATGCGGAGGAGCTGGCCAGATTCCGGCGCGCCCTCGCAGTCCAGTCCAACGACCTTCGCCACCATAAATTGCAGTTGCAAGAGGCCATCCAGCACATTCAATTCCTGGAAAATTCCACCGTCTTTAGAGCCAGCCGACCTCTGGTGCGCGCCAAAATGAAGTTGGATCAATTGCTGGGCCGAGGCCCCGTTTCGGCGGACCCCAGCCAGGTCAAGTTGGCGCAGCCCCTGACTCCACCCGATCACCCCGTTGACGTCATCGTCCCCGTCTACCGGGGTCTGGCTGACACCCAGTGTTGCGTGCTTTCCGTGCTGCGCTCCGAATGCCGCACTCTCTGGCGGCTGATTGTCATCAACGATGCCAGCCCAGAGCCGGAAGTGACGGCCTGGCTGCGCGAGATTGCAAAGACGGATTCGCGGATTGAATTGCTCGAAAACGAAACCAACCTGGGATTCGTGGGCACGGTCAATCGCGGCATGGCGCTTTCGGGCACCCATGACACACTGCTGCTCAACAGCGATGCTGAGGTGGCCAACGACTGGCTCGACCGCATTCGCGCAGCCGCCTATTGCGACCAGAAGGTTGCGTCGGTCACGCCTTTTTCCAATAACGCCACCATCTGCAGCTATCCCCGGTTCTGTGCTGACAACGAACTGCCAGAAGGCTGGGACACTGCGCGGCTTGACGCCCTGTTCGCTCGTACCAGCGCGGGCCAGGTCGTAGATGTTCCCACGGGTATCGGCTTTTGCATGTACATCCGGCGCGACGCTTTGCAGGCCATAGGCTTGTTCGACGTGGAAAATTTTGGCAAAGGCTACGGGGAAGAAAACGATTTCTGTGTCCGTGCCTCCGACGCGGGCTGGCGAAACCTGCACGTGCTGGACACTTTCGTGCGCCACGCCGGCGGCGTCAGCTTCGGCGCGGCCAAGAGCCCCCGCGAGCGCGCTGCCATGGAGACCCTCCGGCGGCTGCACCCCCGCTATGAAGGCGATGTCATGCGCTTCTTGCAGGTCGATCCGGCCCAGCCGGCGCGCCTTGCCGCAGACATCGCTCGCATTCAGGACGGGCACCGGCCGGTCATTCTGGCCATATTGCATGATCGCCAGGGTGGCACCGAGCGGCACGTTCATGAACTGGCGTCCGCTTTGCGAGAGCAGGCGCAGTTCCTGGTGCTCAGACCCCTGCCCGGCCAGCGCGTGAGCATTCGTCTGCCAGACCCTGAAGAGAGCTTTGAGCTGATTTACTCGCTGCCGGGAGAGCAGGCCGTGCTCATCGACACCTTGCTGCGTTTCGGTGTGCAGCACGTGCATTTCCATCATTTACTGGGCAACGGAGAGTTCGTGCGGACGTTGCCCGAGCAACTGGGCGTGAGCTTTGACTTCACAGCGCACGATTACTACACCATCTGCCCTCAGATTTCCCTGACGGACCGGACCAATAGCTATTGCGGCGAGTTGGGACCGGAGCAGTGCGGCAAGTGCCTGGCCAACTCTCCTGCGCCCGAAGGCATGGATATTGCGACCTGGCGCCGTGCGCATGCTGAATTTCTATCCGGCGCCCGATTCTTGATTGCGCCTGCGCGTGACGCCCTTGGCCGCATCGCCAAGATGGTGCCTGGTACGGCGGCGCGAATAGTGCCGCATACCGACATCGATCACAACGCGCAATTACCTGCTCCTCAACCGGCGCGGCTGGAAGGCCATCGGCCACTGAAAATAGCGGTGATAGGCGCCCTCAGCACCATCAAAGGCGCTGATGTGCTTGAAGACGTTGCTGTAGCTGCGGCCAAGCAAAGCGCCAGCATCGAGTTTCACTTGATCGGCTATGGGTATCGGGCACTGCGCACCCAACCGGGCGCACGCTTGACGGTACACGGCAAGTATGAGGACAAAGAGCTGCCGTCTCTGCTGGAGTGGCTTCAACCCGACCTGGTGTGGTTTCCCGCCCAATGGCCAGAGACCTATAGCTATACACTTTCCGCTTGCCTGCAAGGGGGATGGCCGGTGGTCGCTCCAGATCTGGGGGCATTTTCAGAGCGCCTGACAGGCCGTGCCTGGAGCTGGGTCACGCCCTGGCAGAAAACACCCGCTCAGTGGGTATCGTTCTTCGAAGATATCCGCGCACGCCATTTCGCCACGGGTCAAAGCCCTGGCGCGCCTGTGCCAAGCATGGAGTCCAGTGCCCAGCACGAGCTTCTGGCCAATGCCAGTGTGGGTGACTCCGCCAAATGGTATGCGGCAGAGTATCTGCAGGGTCTGGCAGCGCCATCGGGCCCAGGGCCGGAGCTGCAAACGCTTCTACGTCAAGCCGCTTCCACGTCGCCGGTCTCTGAAGGAAGCAAAGGGCTTCTGCTGACGCTGTTGGTGCGCCTGCGCTCCTTACCCGTGCTGTCTGGCGTTGCCAGAGCCATCCCGCTGCGCTGGCAGACACGTGTCAAAAGCTGGTTGAAGAAATAGAGCCGCCACAGCCTCACGCGGGTGGCATCCAGGGGGCCGCTTAAGCCCCTCTGGGTATTCCTGGCGGGCCGCAAAACGCCATTGCAGCAGGTGCTTCTTCCCGGCGATTGGCCACTGGCAGCTCGGCGTCCGCGTCTGGCCTGTACATCTAGACGAAGACTCAGGCTTTGGCCGAGGATTCAGCCAGTACAGAGGCGCAGCCCGTGATGCAGATGTGACAGGACGCCATACCTTCTTGCAGGACCTGATGAAACATTCTGGCTTCGTCCAGGGCGCTCTTGATGACCTGAGCGCACGCTGCGCTCTGATCAGAGCGATCCTGGCCCGAGGTCAGCTGTGAATAATCTGCCTCCAACTCTATACGGCTCGCCGCATTGTCCTGGGCATCCAAGTTGAGAGTCGCCAGCAAGGCCTGCGCCTCAGAGGTAAGCTGGGCCCCGAGCTGCGTTTTTTCTTCCAGGCCCACATCACCACTGGACAGTGCCGCCCACTTGCTCTGCATCGCCGCCAAGCGCTGACCAAGCTCACTGGACTCTGACATCAAACTCAATGTGTAGGCAATAGAGTCTTCGATAGCAGAGCATTCTTCTGTAGGACGCCTGTCCTTGTATTCGTTCTCCAACTCTGCCCATCCTTCCTCCGTGGAAGGCATGGATGAGAACGCCATGTTGCTCAGGTTCGGGGTTTCTGCTGAAAAATGACGCGAGGTGTAGGGAAAGATCATGGAAAATTTAAACCAATCAGGAATGAACCATTAGTTTAAATAGACATTGGAAATTAATCTATAAATGAATACTTTAATATTCTTTTATAGTTTGATCTAATCTACAGGTTCCACTCGTGTCCACCATCGACCATCGACCATCGAGTGATCAGCACTGACGGGGGTGGGGTGGCAGGCGACCAAGCTCTGACCTGTCCAGCCAGAGCCTGAGTGATCAGCTAGTGAACTCCAGGACTTGAAGACCAGCCGAAGTCCGAGCGGCGCAGGCTATCGTCAGGGCTTGGAAATGACCCAAGCGTCTTGATGGTGCCAAAACCAGGTGGGCGCAAAGCGCAGCAGTCGGTCCGCTCCAATGTGCTGAGACACCTGCGCCTGCACGAACTCCGCGCTGGTGAAAGCCGTCCCGTATTCTTGCGCGTCAATGGCGTTGGATTCGCTGGAAGGCGCGAAAAAGAATCCTTCGTCATCCAGCACCACGCCCTGGCGGCGTACAGCTTCTGCCCCGTGGGTGGTGAACACCAGCAAGCCACCTGGCGCAACACTCTCATACAGCCTGGTCAACCAGCGCGTCCAACTGCTTTTGGGCAAATGGCTGAACAGTGAAAGCACGAACACGACGTCGTACCGCCCTGGAGTCACCAGTTCCTCGGGTCGGGAAGCAGAAGCAAAAGCGCGCACACCCAAGGTATCACGAGCAAAATCCACGGCGTCTGTGACGACATCGGAGGCGGTGACATTCTGCGCGCCAATGGCTTTCACCAGATGGCGTGTGAATCGGCCATGGCCACTGGCAAACTCCAGGAAGCTTTTCACCCCGAGCAAGGGGCGGCCCGCTGACTCCAGCAGCAGCATCAGTTCAGCCAGCGTTCGCCAGCCATCGGCCATGTAGTCACGCAGGGGATTGATAGAAGTGGGATGCCCGTCGAAGAAACGGAAAATGTCGTCTTGCGGAGATATCTCACAATTCACGCCCATCCAATGGCAGAAGGCGTCGTCAAGCTGATGACGCTCGATCAGGTTGTGCGCAGCCAGGCGTGTACGGGTGTCGCCTCGTGCTGCGGTGAGTGCCTTGCTCGCCGCGAGGAGGTCGCCGGCTGCCAGGAGCGCTTCGCCTTGCTGCAGGAGAAGAATGGGATCTTGTTCTTGGGTCATAACTTTTGTTTTTTCGAAGTTCCAATACCGAGCTGCGTTTACCTCAGCCCGAACCGCTGTCATCACGCCCAATGATGCGGCAGCTTCACCAAGCCGGGCATCAGTGTCGGCATGACGAACCTGAAATGCATGAACTGGAACCACTGGTCGTAAACCACCAACCCACTCTCGTCGAACAGAAAAGCGCTGATCACGTATTCACCGCTGTGCAGAGGCAATTTGGGGAACGTGAGCACTGAGCGCCAGATGCCTGGTTCAATCTCCACGGGCTTGGCGTCTTCTTCGTGCGTGGCGAGAGAAGTAATTCCCACCCCACGAGACTGCTCAATCATGAAGCCAATATTGGGCCGCTCCTGCCCATGCCCACGCACCGTGATCGTGGCAACCAGGTCGCGGCTGTCCAGAAGCGGAGGATCGCCTTCGCCCAGGTCCGCTATGTCTACCGAGATGATGGTGGCCGGGGTGTCTGGCGAGGGGGTCCGACGAGCCGCAGGTGAGCCGGCAGTGGTATTGGTTGCGTTATCAGCCGTTGTTTCAAGGGTCTCGGAAGCAGGCTGGACCTGTTCGTGTTTCCCTGGCGACTCCTCCGCAGAATCTTCCGACGAGCTGGAAAGCAAGCGCGTGTGCATTTCATAGGCGCCGAGCACGGGCTCGGTCTCGCCAAATTGCATGACTCTGCCACCATCCAGCCACAGTGCGACATCGCACAGCTGGCGTATGTGATAGGGACTGTGAGAGCAGAACAGGATCGTGCAGCCATTGCGCCTGAATTCTTCGATGCGCCTGATGCATTTTTTCTGGAAATGCTGATCGCCCACTGCCAGGGCTTCATCGATGATGAGCACGTCGGGCTCGACCGCCGTGACAAGGGCAAACGCCAGCCGCACCACCATGCCAGATGAATAGGTCTTGACGGGGCGATCAATCGCCTCGCCAATCTCTGCAAACGCCAGAATCTCGGATTCGACCCTGGCCATCTCTGCGTGCGTAATGCCAATCAGGCTGCCGCCGAAGTACAGGTTCTGACGGCCCGTGAAATCAGGGTGAAAGCCGGCGCCCAGCTCCAGGATGGCCGTGATACGCCCGGTTCGGACAACTTGCCCCTGCGAGGGCTGCAAGGTTCCGGTGATCAGCTTGAGCAGTGTGCTCTTGCCCGCGCCATTGGCCCCCACAACCCCCAGGCACTGCCCGCGCTGGAGCTCAAAGGAAACATCTCGCAAGGCCCAGTGGCTGCGATGTGTGGCACGCCCCGTGATCAAGGACTTGAAACGGGCGCGGGGGGAGTCATAGATCAGATATTCCTTGCCCAGATTGCTCAGCCGCAAAGGAGTGGGATCTGCATGAACCACTGCGGGAGTCGCGCTCATAGCCAATCCACCAACTGGTCGCGGCTGCGAGACAGCGCCATGTTGAGCACCAACGTCAACCCGACCAGCCATATCGCAATGACACCCCATATCTCAATCGGTGGCCAGGCGCCCTGAAGCAAGGCGGACTGATAGCCCATCACAAGGGCTGACATGGGATTGAGCCAAAGAACCCAGCGCCAGGGCTCGGGGAACATCGTGGCCGGAAAAAGAACCGGTGAGAGAAAGATCCCGATGGACAGCAAGAAGCCGACAACCTGCACCACGTCACGCAGCGCTGCCGCCAACACGGCAAGAAGGTAGCCCAATAGAAAGCACAACAGCAGTTGGAGCGCGTAGAGAGGAAACACCGCCACAACCCCCCAGGAGAAATGGTGTGCGGGCGTATAGATGGGAATCAACAGCAAGATGAGGGGTGAAAACACCAGGCTACTGGCGAGTACAGAGCGCGCAGGAAAAATGGCTGGTGGAAGCGGGTTTTTCTGCAACATGCCGCCTGCATCCAGCAAGCTGCTCATGCCGCGCTGCGTGGCGTCCGCAAAAGCCATCCAAGGCAGCATGCCGACGATCAAATAGGCCCCTACTCGGCTCGTGGGCGCGTGCTCTCCCAGGCGCATGGAAAAGACGACATCGAACACCAGATAGTATGCAAACACCGTGAGCAGCGGCGGCAGCCAGGCCCACACAATGCCGCCGACAGAGCCCGCATTGCGCGCCTCAAATTCCCGGCGCGTGAGAACACCCACCAGGCGACGCAGACTCCACAGTGCGCGGAGATCTTCACTCAGGCTGCTCATTAGTTGCATGATGATTGGAATCTCGCCTCTTCTGGGGGGAGGCGTTTGTGCGTTGACCCAGGGCTGGGCTCCTGAGCTTGGTGGGGAATGGCTGGCTCAGTTACTTGGCCGCGGGAGAGCGCACGAGGGCTGATATAGCTTCCTCGTTCGGTTCGGCCCCTGCCTGGGCACCCCGTAGCACATCGGCACGGGCTTTCGCGGTCAACTGCACCTTGGACTGCTCTACGATTTCATCACGGCGCCGGTCGAATCCGGAGAGCGTCTTGCGCTCAATCAATTGAATGATGTGATAGGCCGCATTGGACTTGACAACTTCACTCGTCTGGCCGGGTTTCGTGAGAGCAGCTGCGGCAACTTCGAAAGCGGATCGATCTGAGCCCAGCTCCATGGGTTGCAGCAACTCTCCGCCACGCGGAGCGCTTCCCTTGTCGGTAGACTCCGCGCGTGCCAGTTGTTGGAATTCTGCCCCAGCCTTGATTTGGGCGAGCAGGCTCTCGGCCTTAGCCTTGGCTTGGTCGTCGGGCAAGGAGGGCGAGATCCCAATCATGATGTGGCGCACCCGGAGCTGAGTTGTTTCACGCGTGGCAGAGCTTTGCGACTCATACACGGAACGTGCGTACTGCTCCAGTTGCTGTGGCGATGGAAGTTTGGCTTCCGCTTGGTTTGTAAGCCACAGATCCGAGAGGGTCTGCTGCTGCGCAATAGCCGTCACGCGCTCCACTTCTGGTTTGCGATCAAACCCCTGTTGGCGCGCCTGGGCAGCCAAGGTTTGGCGGGAATAAATGGACAGCGCCAACTGTTCTATGTTGTTCGGGTTAGAAAAAAAGCTTTCACGCTGATTAAGCGGAACGAGCTGCTCCACAGCAGCTAGAAATTGCGCAGTCGTGACTTCGCCACCTGGGCCTCGAATGAGAACCGTGTTGTCGGTGTTCGGTGCCACAGCACCGGGGTTTGTGGCTGACTGGGCCCAAAGTGTCGCCGGCAACATAGCTGCGGCGACAAGCACGATGGAAGAAAGGCTTCGAGAAACAGATTTCACAGTGTCGACTTCAGGGGGTAGAGCCGGATCATTTAGCCATTGCTCGGGGCTAGACCAAGGAGCTTCCGCATGGAGGGAACGACCTGGCTGGAACGCCAAGCGCAAGCTACGATCAGCTTCGTTGATCAGATCCACGCTTCGGTTGGAATAGGCCAAGTATACGCGTGACACCCCAAACTGAATGTTCTGTATTCGTAATACATTGACAACCAAAAAAAAAGCGGAGGTTTCCCTCCGCTTTTACTAAAAGTTCTGAATTTAGAACCCCCAGCAAGCTGGAGGCGTTTCATTCAAGAAACTTTTATGGCATCACTCGGACACAGGTGGCCGAACGATAGCTGGTGCTGGACCAGATGGACGCTTGTAGCGGTGCGTGATCGCATCGCCGAAGTTACCAGTACCCGCTGAGTTTGCAGCCTTGAAGGTATTGGCAGCGTAACCGATCACTGGCAGACCTGCAGCGTAAGTCGTACCGTTGACAGTTCTAGAAGCTGGCAGGTTCACAGACATCCAACCAGCGCCGCCACCAGGCAAGCTGGCGTTAGCGATGTTGTAAGTTGTCAGCGAAGCGTTCAGTGCGCGCACGGATGCGTCACCGAATGTCAAGACAGCAACTTCACCGCAGAAGCCAGGTGCTTTGCCCACTGGTGCGCCTGGTGAGAATTCACCGTTGAACACTGGAACAATGGTCGATTCTTCACGGTTGTAGGCGTTGTAAGTTGCAACACCGTCGCTCAAGCACAGCATAGAACCGAAGAACAAGCCACCGGAAGTACGCGTTTTGAGCTGGACCGAGCCTTCTGGGTAGAAGAATGGTGCCGAGTAGAAGTTGAAGACTGGCTTCGACTCTACGCCGCCGCCCAGCTTAGGCGAGTTGTAGTTCACCACTGCTTGGTAACGACGTGTTGGCTGAGAGAACACCCAGTCAGTAGAGAAGTCAACACCGTTGTCGGTGCCAGCAGTCCACTCGTTCATCACTGCCGAAGTAGCCAGCGAAGCGCTCAACGCAGCCGCTTGAGTCGGCGCGTATTGGTACGTGCTGACGTAAGGCGTAGACAGGTCAGGCAAGTCGAAAGGCAACATTTCGACCAGCGGAGGCGTAGTGCCACCACCAGCAGCGTTGGTCAACAGCGGATCAGCTGTTTCGCCGAAACGGCTACGAACGCCAGCGATCTCTTCAGACCACACCAACTTAGCATCGGCAGGGAATGTTGGGTTCGAAGCGCCGATTTGCGGTGCGAAGAACAGACGAGCTGCTGCTGGCACAGGCGAACCAACTGATTGAGACTGCAGAGCCACAATCGCGGAGTTAGGACCACCGTAGGAGGTCACGTTCTGCGCGTTGTAGATGGACCAGTTACCCATCAGACCGCCAGTAGGAGCTGTCAGACCAAAGGTCGAAGCTTCAGCGACGCTCAGTGCGATCTCTGGGTTCATCAGCTTAGCCAAGACCGTAGCACCGGATGCTGTGGATCCGCAAGGAGCCACGCCATTCTTGTGCTTGATAGTCTCGTAAACTTCGGAACCTGGACGGATGTCGGCCATGTTCAGCCACTCAACGTAACCTTCTTGAGTGTGAGCTGCACGTGCTTCCACGGTCAGAGCTGCATCCAGACGAGTGTCAGTGAAAGGAACGCCACCGGGGGTGTTGGTTGCGTTAGGAATCAGTGGCAGCACGCAAGAATTGTCAGGCGTCAACAGGCGTGAGTAGCCGTCAGGACCTTGCGAGACCGATGCGGTCCACACGTCATAAGGCGACAGCAGGACTGTAAAGTCAAGAATATCGTCAGAGTTAGCAGCGCCACGGAAACGGACCTTAACAGCCTTACCGTTGGTAGTGTCGGTGTTCACCACAGACAACAGCGTGCCAGTTTGATTGGCAGTGTTGAAGTAAGGAGTGACCAGAATGTGGCCAACACCGGTGTCAGTCGACGCGCTCAGCGTTTGAGCTGGTGCGGCTGTGACATCTTGAACGACCCACACAGCGTGTGCAGCACCAGAGAACCCCAGGCCCCCAAGAGCGGCTACAGCGCCGAGTGCCAATAAGCTTTTCTTCATAGCTATGACTCCATTAAAAAGGTAATTGCAAGGACCAAGCCAGTTCTTGGAATGCTCGGTGATCGTAGCACGGCTTGAGATTTCGATTCAATCGGATTCTATGGCTCGTCAACGTACTGTTTTGTTTATGCAACATATGCACGATCCCAAGTGCGTAGACCCGCTTGACAAAAGGACTTCAGAGCTTCTCAAAGAACCACCACTGCCCTTCGTCACGAACCCACACCTCGTCATGATAACCCACGACTTCGGGAATACTGCGTGCAAATCTAGGAATATTGATAGCGGTTGTCAGTCTGACTCGAACAGTGCAGCGTGCGGCCTCGCAAGTGGCTTCGTGAATTTGCGCGCCTTTCCAGGTACCTGCAGTGCCAAATCGCTGCTTATAGGCCTCAGGCTTGACCACTGCACGAAATCCCGGCTGCGCAAAGTTGTAGGCCTTGTCAAAGTCGCGCTTGACCAGCGCATCCCAGCGGGCTTCAGCGCGGGCCTGCACCTCTTGCTCTGGCGTTTTGGCGGTCATGGAAGCGCAGCCTGCCAGCAAAGCGCCCGCAAGAATGGCACTTGTCGCCAACAGCGTGCGGCGCGGCAAGAACGAAGAAAAGACTGATGTCATGGAGAAAAAGCTCCTCAGGGAGAATATTTAACAGGGCTGGATCGCCCAACTGGAAGAACCAGCGGCGGTAAGACCAGCTTTGCGGCCACTAAGTTCACTCGATGCGGCATGTCGCATGCTATACCTACTTCGTACTGCGCCGCACCGAGACTCGGCTGCGACCCGCTTCAGCGTACCCGTCAGATATTGGTTTGTATGCTGGGCGGCCCGCCAACGGCGCAAAGTCGCTCGACAATTGAGCAGCTTACCATTACCAAATGTAGCCGAAAGAAGGCGCCTCCCCTGTCTCTATTAACGCCTTGAGGCCAACTTTGGCTGCTCAACGCCATCTGAAGGTGCCCCTCTTCACTGGTTACCCAGTCTTCAAGAGGATGCGGAACAGATAAGGGTAATTTCCGCTGTGACGCGATTAAGGCCTTATTGCAAGAAACCTATCGTTGGATTGCTATATGTATGTTCAGACGGGGCCTCTATGACCCTTGGGACCCTTATATATAAGGGCTTAAGCGTGCCGCGACCTGAATGGAGCAAGCATTCCAGCAAGAAGCCTAAGCCCTGCTCAGTACGCAACGTACCCTCTACTTTAGGTCCAGTGGTAAGGCGCACCACTATTCAAACGGATGAGCCATCATCCGCGTCGGGCCCAGCTCATTGAGGTTTGGAGTGCGCGCTTATCGGCTCGGTCGCGTCAATGGAAACGGGACATTGACTGGCCGACCTGCTCTAAAGGCCGTAACACGTGTTGCACTTCATTTTCAAAGCCAATCAACAGTTTTTGAGACCTCGAAATGCTGAAAAGCTGCCGCAGGAGCCAGCCATCGGATTGGGCCGGGCGCGCAAGATCTCCATTTTTTGACCTTTGTTTTTGCCCGCAGTACAGCCGTTCACAAGGAACGTGTCTACGCTCCGCATACGGTTTCGACGCCTCAACCTGAACGACATATAGTTGTTTCAATGCCACTCATCGCCTCACCAACACCATTGCCCCCCAATCCGTGCAGGTTTCAAGAAGGCATCTTGGCTTGTCTGGGTCTTTTTTCGGATCCTTTAAATTTCCGCGCTGCCTATTTCACGACCTCCGCCGGTGTGCTTGGTATAGAAGTTTGGCCCGCTGAGCGCTAAGAATCTCACGCCTGGCCATGCTCCAACCTTCAGGCGCGACCGCTCCCGGCAAAGAGCTACGTGCGGGCCATTGCAGCTCGGCCTTGCTGGTCTCGTCCCTAGCCCCTCAGTTCGTTTCCTCCGAGCTGGGACGACTCAGGCAACGGTCTCAAGACGCAGTTGTTACAGGACGAGGTGGCGCCAGACTTGGAAATGCCTGAAGCAGGGGGCCGCCCATCGGATCGCGAAGTTCGCGACTTACTTCACGAATATCCTCATCCGATCAATCCATCTGAGGCGCCAAGACAAGCAGCAATTCGGTTCGCCGGCTGTTTTTGACCTATGTACCGAACAATCCCCCAATAATTGAAATGGAAATAAGTAGGGGTAGGCCAGTGCTGCTATTGCTCGCGCGGCCCCTTTACAAGAAGCCTCTGGGTGAGTAACTTTTTTGGCTAGGGGCGAATGCTCATTACTACTTGTGCCAGATAAGCACTTGAACAACTTTAATGCCAAACTCCGCCGAGCGTGAGCACCACAAAAGGTGATGCTCCACGCAACGCTCCGAAATCTCCAGCCCTTCAACTCAGTGTGGAGCGAATAAATTTGCAGGGCCAATGCAAGTTCCCCCTGCATTGGCCCTGGTCAAGGTCGGAGCGACTCAGGCAGCGGTATCAGGGCGCGGTAGTTGCAGGACGGGGTGGCGCAAGATTTGAAATGCCCGAAGCAGTGAGGCCGCCCATCCGATCGCGAAGCTCGCGACTTACTGCACGAATATCCTCATCCGATCGAACCACGCGAGGTGTAAAGACCACAAGCAACTCAGTGCGGGTCGTGTTCTTCCTCTGCGTACCAAAAAGGCCCCCAATCACAGGAATGGATGAGAGCACAGGCAACCCGCTTCTGCCAGATGATGAATTGTCTTTGATTAGGCCGCCTAGCACCACGGTTTCACCAGACCGTACAGCCACCTGCGACTGGATCTGCCGCTGCGTAAAGGTAGGCTGCCCGGTCACGGTATCTCCAGTTCCAACGTCGGTCACCTGCTGATTAATATCAAGGGTAACGAGATCTCCCGCATTGACTGAGGGAGTTACACCCAGCATGACGCCGGTATCTCTGTACTGAATGTTCCCCGTCGTGGTGACATTTCCAGTGACGATGGCACCGCCAACGTTAACAGGTTGCTGGGTTCCCACGCTGATGTTGGCAGCGTGGTTGTCAAGCACCAAAAGCGAAGGACTTGAGATGACTTTGACAAGCGATTTGCCAGCCAGGGCGCTCAAGACCGCCATGATGTTGCCTGCGCCATTGCCAATGGCATAGGTAAAACCTGTACCTGCAGTAACGGTAGGAAAGTTGAAGGCGGTGGACCCAGAGGCCAGCGGAATCCCGGAATTGTTGCCGGTAGCATTGTTGAGAATGCCGGTACCCCGAACATTCCCTCCGAAACCATTATTGAAAGCCCATTGAAGACCGTATTGCAGACTGTCGTCCAGCATGACCTCCACAATGGTGGCTTCAATGAGCACCTGGGCGCGCTGGACATCCAGGCGCTTGAGAGTGGCTTCTATGCGCTCATATTCAGAGGGCTTGGCGTGGATAAGCAGCGTATTGTTGATGCGGTCGGCCATGACGCGAACCGATTGGCCGAGCATGGTGGTGCCGCTGACGGTGGCGCGTTGCTGGTTGGTGGGCACATTGCGGTTGAGCTGGTTAGAGCCAAATGCGGTGCCCCCCAGGGAAGAGCCGCCGAATCCGCCTCCTCCACCGAAGCCGCTGCCTCCTCCGAACCCGCTGCCGCCGAAGCCACCGGAGGATGTGTTGCTGACTGTGCCCAGCCCAGGTGCCACGCCGGTGGCGCCAGTGCCTGGGGTCCCAGACGCCGAAGTCCCGCCATAAATACCGTTGAGCAGTTCAGCCAGGTGGTCGGAGGATCCGTTTTGCACCTTGTAGACAAACAGCTGAGGTTCGGCGCTGTTCATGTTGGGACGGTCGAACTGCTCGATCCAGTAACGGATTTCATCCAGGTACGCCGAGCGAGGGGTTACCACGAGCACGGCGTTGATGCGTTCAACGGCCATGACGCGCACAGCGCCAAACAGGGGGCTGCCCTCGCCCAGCGCATTGGCACCAATGGCCGGGGCATTCGGGGCCGCCGCAGCGCCTGCCGCTGCATTCGCCCCGCCCGCACGAGCCGCATTGGCCTGAGGCGCATTGCCTCGATTGGCCGCAGTACTGCCCAACCTGGCTGAAGCCATGCCAGAGGGCACAGCTCCGGCAGCAGGCATGGTTCCGGAGAGCATCTGCAGGGCGGCCTGGACCTCTTCCGGAGTCGTGTGCTTGAGGGGGAACATGCCGACAGACATTCCGCGAAGAATGTTGACGTCGAAGGTATTGACCAGGTCAAGCCAGCCTTCAGCTTCAGCCCTGGTGCCTTTCATGACCAGCACGTTGCGCATGGTGTCCACACGCACGATGGAGCCTTGTTTCACCAAAGGCTGCAGGATATTGGCCATTTCCTGCGCGCCAAGATACTCAAGCGGGATCACGATGGCGCCGTAGCCCGGAGGCAACGTGCCATTACCCGCCAGGCGCGGAGCCGCAACGATGGAGCTCAATGCATCTGGCGTGCCGACATGGTAGGTTCCGCGGGCATCGCGTGCCAGGACTACCCCATTGATCTGCAGGGCGCTTTCCAGCAGGTTGAAGGCTTTATCGGCATTGATTGGCCCCCGTGTGACGAGTGTGATGGTGCCAGGCAATGGGGGATGCGCTACGTAATCAACCTTGAGCAGGTCGCGCAGCATGACTTGGACCACCTCCGCCGTGGGAGCATCCTGGAAGTTGAAACTGGTGGGCTGCCCCTTGATGGTGCTGGGCCCAGCGTTCACACCTTTCAGCATTTGATCATTGCCACGAATAATGACGGGCTCGATGTCAGACGCGTCTTGAAGAGGCTTGGGCGCGGCCCTGCGTGCCGAAGAGGCAGCAGGCCACTGAGGCAGCGGTGCGGCGGCCAGTTCCGCTTGGCTGAGAGTTGCGCTGGAAGGCGACACTGGCTGCGTCACGCAACCTGCCAGCAGCGTGAGCACGAGCAAGGAGAGGGTGGAGCGTTGTGGATGCATCTGTGAACCTATTGACAACGGGGGCCGCACGCTGGGAGCCCTGTAAACCGGGGTGAAACCAGCAGGCAAACCTGAAACGGCCCTGCGTCCGCTTCTATTTGGGCCTTCTTCAGAAGGCTCGCGAAGCTTGAGTGAAATATGGAAAACCTCATGGACCGAACGACCCTTTTATGGCAGGAGGAGAGTCGCCGGTGGACGGATTTGTCGGTGCAGCGGACGGTGGCGCTGCAGGACGAGGGGAAACTTGAGGCATCGTACCAAGCGGTGTTGAAACCGCTGGGGGCGTGGCTCGAGCAGGTGCTGGGCCTGCAGGGGCAGCACGGGCTGGCGCCGGCCGCGGAGCTGCAGCATTCGTTCGAGCGGCACCCCCCCTGGCATTGTTGCCTGCAGCCGCAGGTGCTGCGCCTGAAGCCAGAGGCAACGGAATGACGCGTTCTTCGTCGCCTTTTTCAAACACGGCTTCGCTGCTGCGTATGGTGCGCAGAGTCCATTCGCCTATCTTGTCGCCACTGCGGACAAAGCGTGATTTGCCTTCGACTTCAGCCAGTACACCCCGCAGGGCAGGCCCATTGATGGTGCCAAACATCTTGATTTTGTCGAGTTCAACGGGAGGTACTTCAGGCGCGGACGCCGGTGCCTCTGGAGCAGGCGGTGGCGGTGGGCGCCGGGTAGCAGAAAACAGTGGCCGATCAACGATTTCTGCAAATGCGGCACCGGCCTCGGGATGTGTGCGAAGCAATGCCGCGCGCGAGTCATCAAGGTTAGGGCGCTGGGCCGCAGGTGGCGACCAATGATTGGTGCCTCCGATACCAGACCATAACAAGGCAAGGACAACGACCAACAGCACGTTCAGTGCTAGCAGCATAGGTGTGATGCGGCGATTCATTGGCGCACCTTCAGCACGAACAGACTGAGCTGCGCAATGATGTTGTGAGGGCGCCCCTGCACCGGCTGTGGTGTCAGTTGGGTGTTTTCACTGAATATGATGGGCGACTTGGACATGGCCGCCATATCACGAAGAAAGTCGCGCAGAGCAGGAAGTTCACCTTCCACACGCAGGTTGAGGCCGATGCGCAAAAAATCTCCGTCCTCACGCGCAGCCAATACCTGGCTGCTGGCCACTTGAAGGCCCCGCGCGGTCATGGCTGTGCGCAACTCTTGCAACGCCGAGTTTCCAGCCTGAGCCGGATCTCCGTCAGCGCCGTAGGCGAGCCGCGACAGATTGGCGGAAAGAGTGCTTTCAGTAGTGCGTAACCGCTCGCCGTCGGCGCGCAAGCCTGCCAGACGCGCATACCGAGGCTCGAGTTGCTCAATCAGGGTCGCGGCTTGATGGTGCTTGGCAGCGACGTAGCTGACACCGACGATCAAGAGGGCGACAAGCAATGCGCCGCCTGCCAACAGCCAGGCGTGCTCAGGGCGCAGGACTCTGCGTTTGATGACAGATCCCTCCCCGCTCATGGCTGGACTCCTGCGCGCAACAACCCGTAGACGGCGGGATCAAGCGTGAGCTCGAGAGAAAAGGCCTCTTTATTACTGTTACCCACGCGAGTGGCGGGGGACGGCGAACGCACACCCGACACACCAGGCTGGCTGCCCAAAAGGCGCACCAAGGCAGCAGCGTCATCGGCAATACCGTTGATAGTTACCTTGGCGCCTTCTTGCCGCAGGTTGGAAAGCCAGACACTGTCAGGCAAGGTTTTTGTGAGCATATCCAGAACAGGTAGAGGTGCCAGTTGCTGTTCGGCGAGCTTGGCGATGGTCTGCAGGCGCTCCGTGCGTTGCACCACTTGTTCTCGTTGTGTGAGTTGCGGTTTGGCCTGGGCATTCAATTGATCAAAAGCCTGCTGTGCCTCCAAAGCTCTCATTCTGGTTTGCACAGTGGGCGTGATGGCCACTGCAACCAATAGTAAGAGGGCTACGGCCAGCAACACCGCCCGCAAACTGAGTACTCGCGAAACTCGCCGCTTGCGTTCGGCACCCCCATATCCTCCGAAGACCAGCGGGACACAGGTTTCGTGAGCGTTGGCGCGAGGGCCTGGCAGTACCCACACTTCTGCCGTGACATTGTCAGAGGCGCCTGTGCCTAATACTTGTTGCAAGCGCTTTTCGATTTCCTGGGTGGAAGTCAGTGCCACATCTACGGCCAGGGTGTCGCCGGCCCCGGGCCTGGCAGCAAACGCGCTCGCAGTACGCTCAGGCGGGAACGGCGATATGGCTGCGACCTCAAGCGCCACTGCCCGGGCAAGATCAGCTCGCGCGAGCTGGGGCAAAACCAGTTGCCGACGCAGTACCTGCTCCGGCAGGAGTTCTATAGCCCGAATACTGGCCTCCTGCTCGGAACTCGCGCCCTCTTGCGCAAGGTGGGCAGTACCTTGCACCATGTCCCAGGTGCTGCTTTGGCCGTTAGCCTGGATCAGCTCGACACGAACGGTAGGTGCCAGCCAGCGAAACGCGCGGGAACTGAGAAGCAAATCTCCCGCCGCAGACCATTGGCTGGGCCACTGGGAGACATCCAGGCCAAAAAAGCGACGTTGATCAGGGCTTGATGCAAGCATGTTGAAAAATTAGCGCGCCCCGGTTCAGGGCGATGATGCGGACAGGATTCGGCGCGAAGCGGAAAATACGCGCCAAGGCTCGCCGGTAGGCGTAAAGGTCAGGCCAATATCTCGCGTCAGGAGCAGCATTTTGCCTTCTTCCAGCGGAACCTTGACCGAAATTCGATATTCATCTGAGTTGGCACGGGATACGAGGCCCTGATTAAGCAAACTGGTATCGACATTGGCACCGGGGGTGGAACGCCGACCGGCGATGTCCGCAGCTTGCGCCAGATTTCCGTCCGTCAGCACTGCCAGAACCTCTGGCGGTGCTGACAGGGGATCTACCCCCCCAGTGCGAGTGACGGCGGTGAAAAGCGAACTCACTCGCTCGTACAGGGCGTAGTCGAAGCCGGGCACAAGCAGCAGGTCTTCCACGGACTCGAACCAGCGTTTGTCGCTTCCCTCGGCCCGTTCGTCACGCCATTGGACTACGGTATTGGCCATGGCATCAGCAGCGGACAGGTTCAGCCCGCCCGCCACCCGAAGTACGTTCGAAAGCATAGGCGCGCCTGCGCCGTTGAGCGACACCAAACCGTTGAGCGGCATGACTTCCACTTGCATGTCCACCCCATCGAAGCGCTGGCTACCCTGCACCATGCCGCGTGGGCGCTGTGGGCTGATTTGTATTTCCTGCAGCGTCAACGCGACAGCGGCTTCTCCCAGGGCTTGCCCGACGATTTCATCGCGTTGCGTTCCTGCAACAAGAATTTGCTGCCGCACCGTTTGAGACATGCCTGTGACCAACAGACTCAAGGCCGCGACGATCCACAGGACGGCGATCAGCGCCATGCCAGAAGTGTGATGAGGACGACTGCGTTTCATGGGCCCCAAGAGCCTCTCATGACGGAAGGGTCCGTGGCTGCCAGTCCGCGCATGGATGTCACCAAAGGAGGCCAAGGGGGATCTACCCCATGTATGGTGGCTTCGACGGCCGAGGGCAGAACGATGTTCGGTCGCAAATTCTGCGGTGGCCAAGCGGGCAACCATTGCAGAGTGTCAGGCTCCAGGTACCGCAGATCGAAGCCCGTTACGGGCTCGGCCAATACCTGCGCGCTGGCACTACCCCATGCTGAGAAAACTGGAGCGCCTGTCCAGGGAGCATAGCGAAGCACTACCTGCGAGCCCTCCAGCGCCAGACGCATGTAGTGGCGACCCCCAACGCCATAACGAGCCGGCATGACGCCTATCCACGCCAGTGAGTTTGGAGTAGCTTCAAAAAAAATGGCTTGCGCAGTCCCAGTGGAGCCTCCGCCCGGCAAGCGCCGAACAGATGCCGAGCCAAGCACCGAATTGAGCAAGGCGCCTGTCACACGCAGGCGATCTGAAGAGTCAATACGCCGTTCGATGCTTTCGCTGGTCTGACTCATGGCACGCATGGCACCCGTGAGACCCAGCATCAGCAAAGACAGCAGTGCGAGTGCGATCAGGACTTCGACCAGCGTAAAGCCGGCGACCTGACGCCCGTTCCGGACAGTCAACCCATATGAGCAACGGAGCGTCATGAGCGCCCCCCTGCCTGAGGCCTGCGTTCCGGGCGCACACTGGCCAACGCATAGCTGCGCTGCATGGTGCCATCCATCCATTGAATGCTGATTCGCAGTTCATGCAGGCGAGCCGCGCGTGGCTGGTCGTTTGCAGGCGTGGGAAACGGTGCGCTTTGCACTGTCCAGCCGTAGCCGGCCGTTTCCCCGCTGGCCTGAATACCTTCAGCCGGAGCGACCTGATAGGCCGCCAAGAGGGACTGTGCCAGCACCATGGCCCGCTCCTGCCCTGCAAGTTGACCCGTGTGGCGGGCGTTATTGCCCATCACGCGATAGAGCATGCCCAGCGCGATGGCCATGATGGCAAAAGCCACAAGGATTTCAAGCAACGAAAAGCCTTGCACTCGACCCCTTGGCGATCGTGAACGGAAACTCATGGCCCGACGGGCTCCTGCTCGACCCGGCCAGAAAACCAATCCACGCGCAACCTGACCCCTCCGCCCGAAGGGCGAAGCAGATCCACACTGCCGCCGCTAGCTCCTCCGGAGGACAGAAAGCGGATGGCCATATCGCCATCGGCGCCGGATTCCTGCTGGGCCATGACGGCGCGGATCTGCAAAGGTTCAGGCACAGTATGACGCTTGCGCCCTTCCACGCCGAAACTGCGCTGGTTGAGATTGACGGCAAACCGGACATCGGAACCACCGCTTTGCGCAAGGTACCTGGCAGTGCGCATGTCAGTAAGAATGGCACGCACGGTTTCGCGGTACTGCGCGGATTCGCTCAAGCGGCCAAAGGCGATAGGGACCAGGCCGACCAGCAAGGCCATCAAGGCCATGACGACCATGATTTCGATCAAGGTAAAGCCGCTGGTCCTGAGGGAGCGTCCTGCATGGGTTGCATGGGCATCACCCGGAGGCAACATCAAAGCGGGGCGTCTGGCGCAGGACTGCTCTCGCCTTCCCTGGGAAGAGGAAGGGGCAGGACGGGCCCGAGGGGAGCTCCCCTCAACGCCGCCAGCCCTCCATGAGCGCTGCATCGCCAGTTGTTCCAAGAGCGGAGAAAACTCAGTTGACGTTCCGGACGTCGGCGTTTTCACCTTCACCGCCGGGCGCGCTGTCCCCGCCTAGTGAAAGGATTTCAATGCCACCGTTGGGGCCGGGGTTGGCGTAGCGGTACGGACTGCCCCATGGGTCATTGGGTACGCCGCCCTTCAGATAGGGGCCGTTCCAGCCGTTCGCCGAACCTGGCTTGGTGATAAGGGCCTGCAAGCCTTCTGCATTGGAAGGGTAGCGGCCGGTATCGAGCTTGTAGATTTCAAGCGCCTTGTCGATGTCGGAAATCTGCAGTGCAGCGGTCTTGGACTTGGCGCCGCCCAATTGGTTAAGCACGCGAGGGCCCACAATGCCTGCGAGCAGGGTCAGAATGGCCAACACCACCAACAATTCGATCAGGGTAAAACCCCTGCTACGACGCGGGTGGGATGAAGACGATGACAGGGACAGACGCTGGCGTAGCGCGGAAGTTTTCATGGCGCTTTTCTCTCTTTACAGGGTTTATTGGGCAAGGTCGTTGACAGACAGGATGCCGAGCAAGATAGACACAATGATGGCGGCGATCAATACGCCCAGCACCAAAATAAGAATGGGTTCCAGTAAAGTCAGCGCACGCTTGATGCCGGTTTCGACTTCTCGGTTCAGGATGTCGGCCAATTCGGTCATCATGTGCCCAATACGGCCAGTCTCTTCTCCCACTCTGACCAGGTTGATGGCCAAAGGTTCAAATACCTTCGTGGATTGCATGGCGACAACCATGCGCGTGCCCTCTTTCACCATGGGCGCCATCTTGGACAGCGGCTCGCGCAGTCGCGCATTTCCTACAGTTTCAGTCGCGATATGCAAGGCCGTCAATAGCGGCACGCCGTTGCCCAGCAGGGTGCCTAGCGAACGCGAAAAAAGTGTAAGTTCGTACTTGTGCAGCAAGGGACCGAGCACCGGCAGCCCCAATATCCAGTTCTGCCATTTGGCACGTCCTGAAGGCGAGCGCAACCAGCGCAGAAAAAGCCAGCCCACCAGTACGATGACCGGAATCAACACCGGCCCGTAGCTGCGGAAAACATGGCCCAGCACCATGACAACGCGTGTGGGCATGGGCAGTGCGTCCCCCATGTCCTTGAAAAGCTGTTCGAACTGCGGCACCACGAAGCCCAGCATGGCCACGAGCGAGATCACCGCCACACCTAGCAAAATGGCCGGATACAGCGTGGCAGAAACCACGCTTTCTCGAAGGGCGCGCAGCCTCTCCATGTGAGAGACCAGGCGCTCGAGCACCTGGGACATCTGACCGCTGGCCTCGCCTGAACGCACCATATTGATGTAGAAATCACCGAAATGCTCGCGGTGCACAGTCAACGCACGGCTGAACGGGGCACCGCCTTTCACATCCTCAAGGATTGCCTCCAGCAAGACACGGACACTGGGCTTGTGGCTCATCTCGATCAAAACGCGCAAAGCATTGTCAAGCGCCAGGCCAGCGCGCAGCATGATGGAAAGCTCGGTGGTCAGCGTCAGGATGTCGGCTGCCTTGACCGGGCTTTTGTCTATCCGGGTATTTACGCGCAAACCCGGCACGCTCTTGGCCGTGGCGGGGTTCAGCGCAGCGTCTTCTACATGGATAGGCGTGAGTCCGCGCTCGCGCAACTGACGCAGGACGGCAGCGCTTGCGGCCGCTTCGGTGCGGCCTTCGACGAGTTGGCCATTGGCCTGCGCCGCGCGCCAGACGAACTCAGGCATCTGTGTGATCCTGGGTGACGCGCAAGACTTCGTCGAGGCTGGTCACCCCGGAGGCCACCTTGCGCAAGCCGTCGTCATAGAGCGTGTACATACCAGCCTGAATGGCCAGATTCTGCAAGGCACTGGCGTCCAGGCCCCTCAGGATACCGCTGCGCATGTCTTCGTCGACCACCAGCAACTCATGGATACCCGCGCGCCCCTGATAGCCCGTTCCGCGGCAATGATCACACCCTTTAGCTTCATAAATGGGGGCGCCGGGGGACAGGAATCGGGAGAGGCCGGAGCTTTCCACCAATTCAGGCGCCGGTTGCACAGGCGCGCGGCAGTGCCTGCAAAGCCGGCGGACCAGCCGCTGCGCCAACACGCCGTTGACAGTGGAAGTAATCAGGTAGCGCTCCACGCCCATGTCCTGCATACGTACCACGGCACTGGCAGCTGTATTGGTGTGCAAGGTGGAAAGTACAAGGTGACCCGTGAGTGAAGATTGCACGGCGATCTGCGCCGTTTCCCCGTCACGCATTTCACCGATCATGATGATGTCGGGATCTTGCCGCAGGATGGAGCGCAGCGCGTTACCGAAAGTCAGATTGATCTGGGAATGCACCTGGATCTGGTTGATACCTTCCAGCTGATATTCAACTGGATCTTCAACCGTGATGATTTTCTGCGTGGTCGAATCGAGCTTGGCCAATGCGGCATAGAGCGTCGTGGTTTTGCCAGAGCCCGTGGGGCCTGTGACCAACAGGATGCCGTGTGGCCGCGATACGAGTTGATTGAATCGTGAGAGCGTATCTTTCTCGAATCCCATGTCTTCGAGGCTGAAACGCACGCTGGCGCGGTCCAGCACACGCATGACCACGCTTTCGCCGTGCACGGTGGGCACCGTCGATACACGCAGATCCAGCTCGCGCCCCTTCACACGGGTCTTGATGCGACCATCTTGCGGCAGGCGACGCTCTGCAATGTCGAGATGCGCCATGAGCTTCACGCGTGAGCTGACAGCCGCGCCCAGACGCGCTGGCACCATTTCCCCAGGAAGTAAGACGCCATCGACCCGGTAGCGCACATGCAAGCCATCGTCGAATGGTTCGAGGTGGATGTCCGAGGCACGAAGCTCGATGACGCGGCCGATGATGGCGTTCACCAGGCGGATCACGGGCGCTTCACTGGCCAGATCTCGCAGGTGCTCTACGAAATCGCCAGAGTCGCCTTCCAGCTCAGCGCTTTCTTCGTCATCTTCACTGGCGGGCGCTTCATCGAGAAAGCGTGTGAGCGCCTTTTCAATATCGCTGGGCACGCCGACGCTTGGATGCACGGCCAGGCCGGAAGTCAATCGCAAGGCCTGCAGCACGAAAGAGTCCTGGGGCGCCGCCATGACGACTTGCAACTGGCCATCTTCGGCACGAAGCGGCAGCACTCGATTGGCCTTCAGAAACTCGGGCAACAAGCCTTCGGTTTCCGGCAGTTGATCAGGAAAGGCATCTGCCGTGACAAAAGGCAGTTCCAGATGCTCCGAAAGGGCGCGCGCGGCATCCACTTCAGAGACGAGGCCGAGGCTGACCAGCACCCGGTCCAGCGAGCCGCCCATCTCCCGCTGCGCGGCCATGGCGCGTTCCATGTCTCGCGCGCTGAGCTTGCCAGCACGCACCAGGAGACTGCCAAAACGATGCCACGGGTCGGCAAGTGTGCTGGCAGACTCCAGGGTGGGCTCCATAGCCGGGGACTCAAGGGAGGATGGACTGTTCATGCAACAAAAGAGAGCGTGCCTGGCGGCAAAACACCCGATCCTAGCACCCTAAGAGCCTGTTCAAAGTCTTTTCGGGGCCGCGCAAGTGCCATTGCGGGCGCCCGGCTTCCGGGATGGGAGCCAACCAGGGCTGCACTGCACTGGCGGACTCCTGGGCCCACTCGGCGGGCGGCACCTGGCCTTTTCAGTGGCAGCAATGCCGCACTGACGCTCAAATGCAACGCCCCATCATCCCTGGATGGGGTCATCCAGGCTGACGGCGACCGAGCTACCGATCAAACCAGCACGCGCTCAATACCGCCAGAGTTGGCTTGCGACACGTAGGTTGGCAGCCAATTTTCCCCAAGGATATGGCGGGCCATCTCAATGACGATGTAGTCTGCTTCCAGCAAGCCGTTCTGCAAATCCCCCTCATAGCGCTTGAGGCCTTGCAGGCAACTTGGGCAGCTGGTGAGGATTTTGACGTTGGCCTTTTCTGGCACGGCGCCCGTCGCGCGCAATTCGGCCTCACCCTTGCGGATCTCTTCTTCCTTGCGGAAGCGAACCTGAGTCGACACGTCAGGCCTGGTCACCCCTAGCGTGCCGCTTTCCCCGCAGCAGCGGTTGTTTTTAAGCACATTGTCACCAATCAGTGCCTTCACCGTCTTGGTGGAGTCCTGCAGCTTCATGGGGTTGTGGCAAGGTTCGTGATACAGGTAAGACCCTTGCTGCTCCACCGGCAGGGTGATTCCTTTTTCAAGCAGGAATTCGTGAATGTCGATGATGCGGCTGCCGGGGAAGATCTTTTCGAATTCGTAACCCGCCAGCTGGTCATAGCACGTACCGCACGAGACCACCACCGTCTTGATCTCCAGGTAGTTGAGCGTGGTGGCCACGCGATGGAACAACACCCGGTTATCGGTGATCATTTTCTCGGCTTTGTCGAACTGCCCCGAGCCACGTTGAGGGTAGCCACAGCAGACATAGCCTGGCGGCAGCACGGTTTGGACGCCGGCATGCCACAACATGGCCTGAGTGGCCAATCCCACCTGCGAGAACAGGCGCTCCGACCCGCAGCCCGGGAAATAGAACACCGCTTCGCTGTCCGCCGTGGTGGCCTTGGGGTTGCGGATCACAGGCACGTAGTCACGGTCTTCGATGTCGAGGAGCGCACGCGCGGTCTTGCTTGGCAAGCCAGCGGGCAGCTTCTTGTTGACGAAGTGGATGACTTCCTCGCGCAGGGGCGGCTTGCCCAAGGTAGCGGGAGGGTGCTGGGTCTGCTTGCGGCCGGCGGGGCGCAACAGGTCCACCGCTGCGCGCTGCGCCTTGAATGCCACGCCGGTCATCACTGCACGGGTTGCGTTGATGACGGCCGGATTGGTGGCGTTCAGGAAGAACATGGCCGCCGCGTTGCCAGGGCGGAAGGTCTTCTTGCCCATCTTGCGCAGCAGGTTGCGCATATTCATGGTGACGTCGCCAAAATCGATCTTCACCGGGCAGGGCGAAAGACATTTGTGGCACACGGTGCAGTGATCCGCAACGTCTTCGAACTCTTCCCAGTGTTTGATCGAGACGCCTCGCCGGGTTTGCTCTTCATAGAGGAAAGCCTCTACCAGCAGCGAAGTAGCCAGAATCTTGTTGCGTGGGCTATACAGCAGGTTGGCGCGCGGTACATGGGTCGAGCATTCGGGCTTGCATTTGCCGCAGCGCAGGCAATCCTTGATCGAATCGGCAATGGCGCCGATGTCGCTTTGCTGCATGATGATGGATTCATGCCCCATGAGCCCAAAGCTCGGCGTATAGGCATTGCCCAGATCTGCCCGCAGGCGTCTGCCGGGTTGATCAGGCAACGCTGTGTCGCGCAGCAACTTGCCGCGGTTGAAGCGGCCTTCAGGATCCACCCGACGCTTGTACTCGGCAAACGGTGCCAGCTCAGCGTCGCTCAAGTACTCAAGCTTGGTAATGCCGATGCCGTGCTCACCCGAGATCACGCCGTCCAGATGGCGTGCGAGCGCCATCACGCGGTCAACCGCCTCGTGCGCGGTCTGCAGCATGGCGTAGTTGTCGCTATGCACGGGAATGTTGGTGTGCACGTTGCCATCGCCGGCGTGCATGTGCAGCGCAATCCAGACACGCCCTTTGAGCACGCGCTGCTGGACGGCATTCAGCGCCGCCAGCAGAGGCTCGAAATCGGTGCCCGTAAAGATGTCGCGCAAGGGTGCGCGGATCTGCGTCTTCCAGCTGGCGCGAAGGCTGTGGTCCTGCAATTGGGGAAAGAGGGTGTCCACATCGTCCAGCCAGCCCTGCCACAGGCTACGGACTTCCCGCACCACCACCAAGGCCTGCTGGACCTTCTCAGCCAGCAACTCGGGCGAAACGACGCCCTCGCTGCTTTCTCCCAGAGGCAGGTTACCGCGCTCCAGGAAAACTTCCAGCTCATCGGCCAGCTCGATCTTGTTGCGCAGCGACAGCTCGATATTGATGCGTTCGATGCCGTCGGTGTACTCGGCCATGCGAGGCAGCGGGATCACCACGTCTTCATTGATCTTGAAAGCGTTGGTGTGGCGGCTGATGGCCGCCGTTTTCTTGCGGTCTGCCCAGAATTTCTTGCGTGCGTCCGCGCTGACGGCAATGAAACCCTCGCCCGAACGCGAGTTGGCCAGGCGCACGACCTCACTGGTAGCGCGTGCCACGGCGTCTGCGTCATCACCGGCGATATCGCCCAACAAGACCATCTTGGGCAAACCACCCCGGCGCGATTTGGTGCTGTAACCCACAGCACGCAAATAGCGGTCATCAAGGTGTTCGAGACCCGCCAGCACGACGCCGGTGCGATTGGCCTCTGCGAACATGAAGTCCTTGATGTCGACGATGCTGGGCACGGCATCCTTGGCATGGCCGAAAAATTCCAGGCACACGGTGCGCGTGTGCTCCGGCATGCGGTGCAGCACCCAGCGCGCGCTGGTGATCAGGCCGTCACAGCCTTCTTTCTGGATACCTGGAAGACCGGCAAGAAACTTGTCCGTTACGTCTTTGCCCAGGCCTTCCTTGCGGAAAGTGGAGCCCGGAATGTCCAGACGTTCGGTTTTCAACAGCTTTTTACCGCTGGCGTCGAAGGTTTTGAGCTCAAAACTGGCCACCGCCACATCATGGATCTTGCCCATGTTGTGATCGATCCGGGTCACCTCCAGCCATTGGGCGTCGGGCGTCACCATGCGCCAGCTGGCGAGGTTATCCAGCGCTGTACCCCAGAGAACCGCCTTCTTGCCGCCTGCATTCATGGCAATGTTGCCGCCTATGCAACTGGCCTCTGCGCTGGTCGGGTCGCAGGCGAACACCAGGCCAGCAGCCTCGGCGGCATTGGCCACGCGCTGGGTAACCACCCCGGCTTCGGTGTGGATGGTGGCAACGTCCCTGTCGAGACCAGGCAACCTGAGCCATTCGATCTGGCCCAGCGCTTCCAGCTTTTCCGTGTTGATGACGGCGGTTTTCCAGTCCAGCGGAATCGCGCCGCCAGTGTAGCCCGTGCCGCCCCCCCGTGGGATGATGGTCAGACCCAACTCGATGCAACCCTTGACCAGCCCTGCCATTTCGGCCTCGGTATCAGGTGTCAGCACAACCAGCGGGAATTCGACCCGCCAGTCCGTGGCATCGGTGACATGGCTCACCCGCGAAAGGCCATCAAACTTGATGTTGTCCTTGGCGGTGTAGTGACCAAGCGCCTTGGCGGCGCGGCGGCGCAGTGCCGCCACGTTGTCGAAAGAGCGGTCAAATGCCGCCACCACGCGGCGGGCAGACACCAGTAGCTCGCCCACCAGAGCGTCGCGGCTGGCGTCGTTGTCCGGTGTGCGGCGCTTGTCGATTTCGGTCAGGCGGTGGTTGAGGGCTTCAACCAGTTGCTTGCGCCGACGTGGGTTGTCGAGCAGATCGTCTTGCAGATACGGGTTACGCCGCACTACCCAGATGTCCCCCAGAACCTCATAGAGCATGCGAGCAGACCGGCCCGTGTGGCGTTCACCGCGCAGACTCCCCAGAAGCTCCCAGGCGCGTTCGCCGAGCAGGCGCAACACGATCTCCCGGTCAGAGAAACTGGTGTAGTTGTACGGGATCTCGCGCAACCGCGGGGCCGCATCAGCGGCTGCAAGCAAGTGATTTAGCGTGGCAGGAGCATTCATAAGCTTCAGGCCCAGCGCGGCGTGGGATTTATGAGGCAAGACGCGAGAGACAGTGTCCGGCTGGGCAGCAATTTTACTGCGGCGCAGCATTCACACATGGAATGCAAGGTCAGCCGCTGGAATCGACCTCCCCTATGGCGCTTCGCGCCTTCCCCCAGGGGACGCAGCCAGCGGCCTGGCAAAGCCAGCTCCGCGGCTACTCACTTATGGCCTGCTCCGCGGCCGTCTGGTTTTTTGTTGCCGGGCCGCCCCAAAACAAAAAAAGCGCCCCATGGGGGGCAGCGTACTACGCGCAGCTAGGGAGCGTGGGGGCTAGTTTTTGAACTCCTGCATTGAGGGCGTTCGGAGGGGTGCAATAAGTCCATCGTAACGGGGAAGTGAGCGCCTTGGAACATCGCCAGCGCGTTTAGGGCGCGTTCGTACAAACCCCCTTGTCATTCAACGGAAATAATTCTTCAATTCTTTCGTCACAAATAGCGAATATCCTCGCGCGATATTTCTGGAGTCAATATGAAAGTTTTCCGTCGCCTTCCCCTTGCAGCAGTCGCCATGGCCGCCGCACTGGCCTTGCCCGCTCAAGCCCAGACCGAAATCCAGTGGTGGCATTCAATGGGTGGTGCGCTAGGTGAATGGGTGAATGACCTCGCCAAGGAATTCAATGCCAGTCAGACCCAATACAAGATCGTTCCCACTTTCAAGGGCGGCTACGATGAATCCATGACCTCAGCCATTGCGGCATTTCGTGCCGGCAATGCGCCGCATATTCTGCAGGTCTTTGAGGTGGGCACAGCCACGATGATGGCCAGCAAAGGCGCGGTCAAGCCAGTCGCAGAAGTCATGAAACAAGCAGGTGTGACCTTCAATCAAGGCGCCTATATTCCCGCTGTGGCTGGTTACTACACCGCACCGAACGGGCAAATGCTGTCGTTCCCGTTCAATAGCTCCACCACCATATTCCACTACAACAAGGACGCCTTCAAGGCCGCTGGCCTGGACCCCGAGAAACCGCCAACGACCTGGCCAGAAGTGGCCTCCGCGGCTGCCAAGCTCAAGGCTTCCGGCCATAAGTGCCCCTTTACTACCAGCTGGGTAAGCTGGACACAGCTGGAAAGCTTCAGTGCCTGGCACAACGTGCTGTACGCCACGCAGAACAACGGCTTTGGCGGCCTGAATACCCGCCTGGCGATCAATACACCGCTGCATGTCCGCCACATGGAGAACCTGGGCAACATGGCCAAGCAGGGGCTGTTCATCTACAAGGGCCGCAATAACTCCGCAGACGCCACCTTTGTCTCCGGCGAGTGCGCCATGATGACCGGATCCTCCGGCCTGTACGGAAACGTCGTGCGCAATGGCAAGTTCGGCTACGGTATTGGCACCCTGCCCTACTACCCAGACGTACCAGGTGCGCCACAAAACACCGTGATCGGCGGCGCCAGCTTGTGGGTCATGGCAGGCAAGAAGCCCGACGAATACAAAGGTATTGGCCAGTTTTTTGCCTATCTGTCCAAGCCTGAAGTGGCTGCTGCCAGCCATCAGCGGACGGGTTACCTGCCGGTGACGACCGCCTCCTTCGAGTTGACGGAAAAATCAGGCTTCTACAAGAAGAACCCTGGCGCCGACGTAGCGGTCACACAAATGATCCGCAAGACCACTGAAAAATCACGCGGCGTTCGTCTGGGCAACTTCGTGCAGATCCGAACCATCATCGACGAAGAGATGGAGGGCCTGTGGGCCGGCAAGAAGACTGCCAAAGAAGCCCTGGACGCAGCGGTCAAGCGCGGAAACGAGCAACTCGAGCGCTTCCAGAAGGCCAACAAGGGTTGAATCCCTGCATCAGCGCCCGTTGGGAGTCATCTCTCGGGCTCAAGATACCTTCGGGCGCGGATGCCGTGACATATAAGTAAACACAACATAAGACTCAGGGCGAGGGGCAATTTCTAGCCCCTCCCCGCTCGCCGCTGCGAAAAAGTCAGGCGAAGAATAATCAGAGCGCGAAGCAGCGAAACGCGCGTTGGAGAACGTGGAGGCAACCCCCGATATCCTTGCAACTTCCCCGTAGCCGATGATCAGAACATCGCGGCACGAGAACCAACCCTGGGCGGAGCCGATACTGGCGTAATCCCTGAATTGACACCCCCCTTGCTGCCCTTTGCGGCAGCTATGATCGTTGCCCATGGAAAAACGAGTTCGTTTCAAGTCTGCATGGCTGCCGTGGTTGCTGGTCGCGCCGCAAATGGCGGTGGTGCTGGTGTTTTTTTTCTGGCCTGCTTCTCAGGCGCTCTACCAGAGCCTATTGCAGGAAGACGCCTTCGGCACCAGTCGGGAGTTCGTGGGACTGGCCAACTTCGAGCGGCTCTTCAATGACCCCAGCTACCTGAACTCATTCAAGATCACAGCGGTGTTTTCAGTGCTGGTGGCGGTGCTGGGCATCAGTGTGGCGCTGCTGCTCGCGGTGATGGCCAACCGGGTCGTTCGCGGAGCTTCAGTTTACAAAACCCTGCTGATATGGCCCTATGCGGTGGCACCCGTGGTGGCGGGCGTTCTTTGGTTGATGATGTTCGCGTCCCCCTGGGGCGTGATTTCCTATGCACTGAAGGCCATGGGGCTGGAGTGGAACCACCTGCTCAATCCCAACCATGCCATGTCACTCATTGTGATTGCCGCCGTCTGGAAGCAGATCTCCTACAACTTCCTGTTTTTCCTGGCGGGCCTGCAATCCATTCCCAACGCGGTAATTGAAGCGGCCACCATTGACGGCGCCACGCCCTGGCGGCGATTCTGGACCATTGTGTTCCCTCTTCTCTCGCCCACCACGTTCTTCCTGCTTGTGATGAACGTGATCTACGCATTCTTTGAAACCTTTGCCATCGTGGATGCGGCCACCCACGGTGGTCCGGGCAAGGACACCTCCATCCTGGTCTACCGGGTTTATTACGACGGTTTCAAAGCGCTCGACATGGGCGGCTCTGCAGCCCAATCCGTGGTCCTGATGGCGATTGTCATCCTGCTCACGGTATTTCAGTTCCGCTTCGTCGAGAAGAAAGTGCAGTACTGATCATGATGATTGAACGCCGCCCCGTGCTGGACGCCGTGGCCCATGCTGTGCTGATCCTGGGCGTGGCCATCGTGGCCTTTCCCGTGCTCGTGGCCCTGATCATGTCCACGCAAACAGCCGAGCAGATCGCTGGCAGCTACCCGCTGTCCCTGGTTCCGGGCAGCAACTTTGCCTATACCTACAAGCTCGCCCTGCTGGGCGGAAAGACGGCCAACGGCGCGACCATTGCCGCTGGCTGGCCCATGCTCTGGGTGAGTTTTGTGACCGCCATGGTCATTGCACTGGGCAAGATCGCTATTTCCTTGCTGTCGGCATTTGCGCTGGTTTACTTTCGCTTCCCTTTCCGTGGGCTGATGTTCTGGATGATTTTCATCACCTTGATGCTGCCCGTGGAAGTGCGTATCGGTCCGACCTATGAAGTCATCTCGGACCTGAAAATGCTCAACAGCTACGCAGGCCTGACAGTGCCCTTGATCGCTTCAGCCACCGCCACCTTCCTTTTCCGTCAATTTTTTCTGACGGTGCCCGATGAACTGGCGGAGGCCGCACGCATCGACGGCGCCGGACCTATGCGCTTTTTCAAGGACATCCTGCTGCCCCTGTCAAAAACCAGCATGGCAGCGCTGTTCGTGATCCAGTTCATCTACGGCTGGAACCAATATCTCTGGCCCCTCATAGTGACCACCAGCGAAGACATGTATCCCATCGTTCTGGGCATCAAGCGGGCTATCTTTGGCGAAATCTATGTTGAATGGAACGTCGTCATGGCGACGGCCATCCTGGCCATGCTGCCCCCGGCCCTGGTGGTGATCCTGATGCAAAAATGGTTCGTGAAGGGCCTTGTCGACACCGAGAAATGACACGCAGCCACCCCGGTCAGCCGACCCCGGCCGATGGCTTTAACCCCGCATAACGAACAACACCAACATGGCTTCCATCGAATTCAACAACGTCATCAAGCGCTACGGCATAGGACCGAAGGCCAACCAGGTCATCCATGGCGTCAACGCGGGGGTCCAGGATGGTGAATTCGTGGTCATCGTCGGCCCTTCGGGCTGCGGTAAATCCACCCTGCTGCGAATGGTCGCAGGGCTGGAAGAAATCTCTGACGGCACCATCAGCATCGGCAACCGCGTGGTGAACAACCTGGAGCCTGCCGAGCGCGATATCGCCATGGTGTTTCAGAACTATGCGCTCTACCCCCACATGACCGTGTTCGACAACATGGCCTACGGGTTGAAGATCAAGAAGGTGCCGGTCGATGAAATCAAGGCCCGGGTCGACAAGGCCGCCGGCATTCTGGAGCTCGGTGCACTGCTGCAACGCAAGCCCCGCGAGCTGTCTGGGGGCCAGCGACAACGCGTGGCCATGGGACGGGCTATCGTGCGACAGCCGCAGGTGTTTCTTTTCGATGAACCGCTCTCCAACCTGGACGCCAAACTGCGCGCCCATACGCGGCTTGAGATCGAAAAGCTGCACCGTGAGCTGGGCATCACCAGCTTGTTCGTGACGCACGATCAGGTGGAAGCCATGACCCTGGCTCAGCGGATGATGGTAATGAATGCTGGGCGCATGGAGCAGTTTGGTACGCCTGAAGAGGTCTATCACAGGCCCGCCACTGCGTTCGTGGCCACCTTTATTGGCTCGCCGCCCATGAACCTGCTCAAAGGCGTGGAAGGCGTGCGCGATGGCGTGTTGCTGGGCATTCGGCCTGAGCACTTGCGTGTGGTCGATTCTGGCGGCTGGCAAGTCGTCGTGGAAACGGTAGAAATGCTGGGAGCTGAGCGCCTGGTCTATGGCCACATGGGAGGCGAGCAGGGCCCGCTGACCATTTTGCGCATGCATGAGACCGAGATGCCACCCGCGATCGGACAAACGCTGAATGTCGTGCCGCTGGAGGACCGCATTCATGGTTTTGATGAAGCCACCGGCAACCGGATCGAGCAATAGCCCCAGTCTGGTTGTTTGGTCACCGGTGAGCCAATAATCCGCTAAAACCAGGCGAGGTGAGCATGGACGCTGCGCCCTCGTCGGCTGACCGGCCCCGCCCGTTTGGAGCTGCCCCTCGACCTGCCCCTGCCGTACATCCCATGACCGCTGACTGGCCCTACCCCTTCTGGATTGCGCACCGCGGCGCGGGCAAATTAGCCCCCGAAAACACCCTGGCGGCTTTTCGCCTGGGCGCACAACATGGCTGGCGCATGTTCGAATGCGACGCGAAATTGAGCGCCGATGGCGTGCCTTTTCTTCTGCACGACAGCACCTTGGATAGAACCACAAGCGGCCAAGGCACTGCAGGCGACTCCCCCTGGGGTGAGCTGTCCGGGCTCGACGCAGGCGGCTGGCATTCCAGAACCTTCGCCGGAGAGCCCCTTCCAACCCTTGAGAACGTTGCCCGCTGGTGCCTTGCCAACGGTCACTTCCTGGACATTGAGATCAAACCCACGCCCGGTCAAGAAGAGCGCACGGGCCAAGTGGTCGCAGCGCTGGCAGCCCGTCTCTGGGCCAAGGCTGCCACCCCCCCGTTTCTGACTTCATTCCGGCCAGAGGCTCTTGCCGGAGCGATGAAAGCAGCGCCGGACTTGCCGCGCGGCTTGCTGCTGGACACCTTGTGGGGAGGCTGGGCAGACCATGCTCAGAATCTAGAATGCGCGGCCATCATCTGCCAACACGAACTCTGGGGAGAAGCCTTGGTGGCGCGCGTCAAGGCCATGGGCATGCGCTGCCTCTCCTACACAGTCAATGATGAAGTGGCCGCCAAACGCTTGATCGCCTTGGGAACAGACGGCATAGTGAGCGACCGGGTGGACCTGTTCGTTCCGGACTAGGGCGTGCGAAGACGCGCTACCCGAGCGCCCATTGGCTGGTCGCCACCATCAGCACCAGCGCGGCATAGGTCCACATCCGCCCGTCGTGGCCAGTGATCACCAATCCGGCCACGCACACTGCCAAGCCGACCGCGAAATTGATCGCAAACTGCCGAGAAATCCCCCGGGTAGAAAGCTTGGTCTTCATGAACAGTCTGGCCAGCAAAGTGACACCCAGCGCCACAAAAAGGGCGGGCGCCATGAAGCCGGCAGCGTGCAGAATCAGGTCAATGACATTCATATTCTTGATGTTGATCAAGCCCTCTCGCAATAGAAAAGCAAGAGTGCCGCCACAAATTTTATAATCGCACCCATGGCCGTATGGGCACTTGGACTTAATCACAACACCGCGCCGCTAGATCTGCGCGGTCGTTTCGCGTTCGCGCTCGATCAACTGGCCCCTGCACTCACGGGCCTGCGGCACTCGCACAGCCGTCATCCAGAAGCGGCCATCCTCTCCACTTGCAACCGTACAGAGGTCTACTGTGCCAGCGAGCGGGTGCAAATTGATCATACGTTGGGGTGGCTGGCCCAGGCCGGCAATGTGTCTGCTGAGGCGTTGCGTGACCATACCTATGTATTGGAAAACGGCCACGCCGCGCGCCACGCCTTCCGGGTGGCCAGCGGGCTCGACTCCATGGTCCTGGGAGAACCGCAGATCCTGGGGCAGATGAAAAGCGCGGTGCGCGCTGCCGAGAACGCTGGCGCACTGGGTACCACCCTGAACCAGCTGTTCCAACGCAGCTTCTCGGTTGCGAAACAAGTCAGAAGCTCGACTGAGATCGGCGCTCACAGCATCAGCATGGCCGCAGCGGCCGTGCGCCTGGCCGGCAACCTGTTCGAAGACATGCGGCAGGTCAAGATCTTGTTTGTGGGCGCAGGCGAAATGATTGAGTTGGCGGCCACTCACTTCGCTGCCAAGCAGCCAAAATCCATGGCTATTGCCAACCGCACATTGGAGCGGGGAGAAAAACTGGCCACGCGCATGGGGGCTGAAGTCATGCGTTTGGCCGATCTTCCCGATCGCCTTCATGAGTTCGATGCCGTCATCAGTTGCACAGCCAGCACCCTGCCCATCATCGGCCTGGGGGCCATAGAACGCGCGCTGAAAAAGCGCCGCCATCGGCCCATTTTCATGGTCGACTTGGCCGTGCCCCGCGATATAGAACCTGAAGTTCGGGATCTGGACGACGTTTACCTCTACACCGTGGACGATCTGGCCCAAGTCGTTCAAACCGGGCAAGCCAACCGCCAGGCAGCCGTGGCTCAGGCTGAAGCCATCATTGATGCCGGCGTGCAAAGCTTCATGCATTGGGTCGATCAGCGCGATCCAGCGGCGGGCATCGTCCCCTTGATCCGTCAACTCAACGACCAGACGGACGAGTGGCGCGCGCTCGAACTCGATCGCGCCCGCAGGCGTCTTGCCAAGGGTGAGGACCTTGAGGAAGTGCTTGAGGCCTTCAGCCGTGGCCTGACGCAGAAAATGCTCCATGGCGCGATGGCCGAATTGCGTTCGGCAGATCCAGAACATAGAGAGCAGACCTCTCAGGCTATCACGCGCCTGTTTCTGCGCTCACAAAGCTCCTCCAGCCGCTAAACCCGCCCAAGCCTTCGAAACCGTTCATCGGAGAATCTCTACCGCTTGGCGCGTTCCAGATGCCCAGGTGGAGGGCTCCAGGCAAACTTGCGGCTATGAAAATCGGCCGCATTTCTGCGCAACGAGGCGTCACGCTACTGGAAGTTCTGGTGGCGCTGGTCATATTTGCTTTTGGCCTGCTCGCCGCGGCGGGCTTGCAGCTGTCCTCGCTGCAGGCGGCCCAGTACTCAGCCAACTCCGGTGTAGCCACCAGCATGGCGCGGGAGTATGGCGAATTGATGCAGATGGTGCCTTCTGGCGTCAAGGCCACCTTTAACGCTGAAAGCACCACCACCGACAGCCTTTTGTTCGACTCCAAGACGCTCGATATCAGTTCCCCAGATGCCAATGCCTGTGTCGGTACCGGGGCATCCTGTAACACCAATACCGATGACGGTATGAAGAAATTTGTCAATGCCATGCGCAATGACTGGGCAACGCGGGTGCAGTCGACTCAAATGCTTCCTGCAGGCCGGGCTGAAGTCTGCAGGGATTCTTCACCGCGCGACGCCTCCGGCAACCTCGAATGGGGAGGCTGTGATGAAGCGGGCGAAATGGTGATCGTCAAGATGGGCTGGCTGGGCAAGCCGTTGGCGGGCACCACCGACACCCCGCCCGACTGGATGACGGCGGATCGTCCCCGGTTTGCGATTTCAGTCATGGCCAACCTCAAGGACTATGTCGAAAATTAAGCTCAACCGCCTTCTGCGTGCAAGGCAAAGCTCACGCCAGCGCCACCGCGGTCTGACCCTGGTTGAGGTTCTGGTCGCCATCACGCTGATGCTGCTCATCACCGTGGCGACGGTCTCCTTGTACAGCGTGAATGCTTCCAGCAAGCGAACTGTCGACGGCTCTCAGCAATTGGACGATGTTGCACGTTTCGCTTTCCACCTGATAGGCGAAGCCGCAAGAAATGCCGGCTATGCCAACGTCGCGCTGCTGTCTCGCGGCATAGAAAGCGGTGGTGGCTTGGCCGTTCCAGGCGGAACCGTGAGCAACCTCTTCGATCTTTGCGAAACCACGGCCAACACCATACCTTGCCCCGTGCTGGGGTTCGACAATTCCACGGTCACCAGCTCCAACTTCGGCAGCAGGAATAGCAACGCACCAAATGCCAGCGACAGCCTGGGGATTCGGTTCTATGGGTCTGGAGCCGATGGACGCACAGGGAAACCTCTGGCGGATGGGACCATGCGCACCTGCAATGGAACGGCGGTGGCAGCGTCCAGTCCAGGCATGCCCACGACGGTCGGGGAACTGGGCTTGAGTATTTTCTACGTAGACACCGACAGTAATGAGCCCAGTCTCTACTGCTACAGTGATCCGGGAACGGCGTCACGGGATAAGAATGCCATTGTGCGAGGTGTCGAGTCCATGCAGATCATGTATGGGGTCGATCTGTGCCTGCCTCTGGCCGATCCCGCCTGCTCACGTGACGGCGTTCCGGACCGCTGGGTGAGTGCGGCAGATGTCGGCGATGCCAATTGGCGCTTCGTCAAGGCCATACGGGTCGGCCTGGTCGTGAGAGGTGCGCCCGGAAGCGCTCAGGTTTCAAGCACAGCTGCCCTCTTTCCTTTGGGAGCGGATTTCAGCAACGGGAACACCGAAGCCGGGCTTAGCTTCACGCCCCCTGCGGATGGTCGTCTTCGCAGAACCTATGTCACGACTTTTTTGCTGCGCAACTCCGCATAACCGCCCAGAACGATCATGAAGCCCCTCGCACATCCGACTCGGCAGCATGGCATCGCACTGGTTTTTGTGCTGCTCATGATGACCATTGCCATCACCGCCGCCCTCTTCAGTGCCCGTCTCACACTGCTGGGTGACAAGGCCTCCAGAAACGACCGAGATCGCCAGGTCGCATTTCAAGCTGCTGAACTGGCCCTGAACGACGCCGAGCTGGACATCATGGACGCAAATCTGCCTACCACCGTGACCGAGGCTCGCGGGTGCAAGTTCGGCAATCCCTCTTCCGGCCTCGTGGCCGAGCCAGGCTGTAGCAAGAGTTCATTCAGCCGCGGCTTTTGCGGTCTGGACGCATCCAAGATAACCCCAGTCTACAAGCAGATCAACTGGGAAGAAACTGACGACAGCAAACGGGCTTACGTCAAATTCGGTGAATTCACAGGTCGAGCTTCCCAGCTCGCCACGGGCGCAGATGGCACGCCGGCACCTTCGCCTGCCAAGCCCCCCAAATACATCATCGTGCAAACGCCAGCGGCCCCTCAGATCATGCTGGGAAGTTCCAAAACCTTCAAAGTGGAAGCTGCCTACAAGGTCTACGCCATGGGATATGGTGTGGATGGGAATACCAAGGTGATGCTGGAGGGCGAAATCTACAAGCCCATGCTGGAGAAAAAATGCGGCTGAAGGACTACTCCATGAAATCCGGTTCAACGCGACTTCGCTCCTTTTTGAGCCCACGCTGGCTCCGTGCGGGTGGGGCCTTGGCCGTGGTGGCCGCAGGACTGGCTCTGGGGGTCGCCGTCTCTCAACAGACGCCCCCAGTACTGCCCAAAGCGGTCGATCTGAACTCCAGTCCCAACACCGTCATCCAGGAGGTTCCGAATATTGCCTTGGCATTGTCGGTGGAGTTTCCTACGGTAGGCGCCGCCTACCGAAACTCCACCTACGACCCAGGCACGACTTACCTGGGCTATTGGGACTCCACGGGCTGCTATACCTACAAGGAAACTTCCGACACATCCTCTGCCAACCTCAATGGCGAATACTTTGTCCGAAGTGGCACCGTCACCGGGACAGGAAGCAATGCAACCTGTGGCGGCAGCGCCTACAGCGGCAATTTGCTCAATTACGTGGCGACCTCTGCCATTGACATTCTTCGCCTGGGCTTGACCGGGGGCCACCGGTCAATCGACACCTCTACGCGCACGGTGCTTGAAAGGGCTTATCTCTATAGTGGCTGGGCACTGAATGATGCGACCTATTTCCCGGCGCGGCAGATCCCCATAGCACTGGTGGGCAAGGTGATGCCCACGGATCCTACGCCGCGCAGCGGAGCAGCCTTCGTCTACGCTGGCAGTTGCAAGGACAAATTGTGGTTCGGACGCCAAACGGCCAATGGTGCGAACTGCGACAACCCTTCCACCTCAGTCACCAACAACGTCGCAGTCGATGTGGCCGTGCCAGACACGACCTGCCAGTGGCCAAATGGAACCGCAGGCTGGTACTGCACCAGCAACGCAGGCCACGACAACACCAACGGCGTGGGAACCTGTGGTGCTCAGATCACCTCAGGCGGTGGTTCTGGAAAACCACCGAAGAATACCAAGGTCTATCCCTGCACGACCAATCTGAAGCACATCCAACAACAGCAAGCGGTCACGACCACCACGTACTACGGCGACCTCAATCCCGAGCGGAACGCCAGCAATGTGCCTCTACCCATGTACACGCGCGTCAAGGTGTGCGAGGGTACAGAAACCTCTACTCGCACGGATTTGTGCCAGCGCTACCCTTCGGGCAATTACAAACCAGTTGGTCAGATCCAGTTGAAGTCGGATGGCGCCAAACTAGCCGTGTTTGGCTACCTCGCTGAAAACGGGAACGGCCGTAATGGCGGCGTTCTGCGCGCACCGATGGATTTTCTGGGCCCCACGAAGCTGAGCAACACCGGGACCGTCACAAACAACGCCAACAAGGAATGGGATCTGAGCACAGGGGTGTTCACCACCAACCCACGAAATGCCACAGGCTACACCTACAGCGGAGCCATCAACTACATCAACCGGTTTGGAACAACCGGAACTGCCGGTTACTATAAATCCAACGACCCGGTGGGTGAGCTGTATTACGAAGCACTGCGTTATTTCATGGGCCTAGGTCCTTCGGCAAATGCCGTCTCCACGCCCATGCAAGACGATGGCTACCCTGTCTATACCTCGTGGACCGACCCCATCTCCAGTTCTTGTCAACGCAAAAATTACGTCCTGACCATCGGTGACGTCAACACGCACTACGACAAGCGCCTGCCCGGGCACCGCACTTCCTCCACCACCAGTGTGAATGAATCGAGTACGGATACTTCGCGTGCACTGGAAACACTGACAGGCGGTGGCACCCTGGATACCCCCTACTGGGCCAAGGTCATCGCTGATTTTGAAACGAATACGGAAAGGGATGTCACCAATTCGCTTGGCGCCACCATCAAGACCATAGGCAATCCCAATCCCAATCCCAATAATGACAACCTCAATGGCAAGGGGACGGGATCATCGTCTTCTTCCGCCTATTACTGGTCGGGCGCAGCCTACTGGGCGAACACGCAGCCCATCCGAAACGACAACGACGCGCAAGGGAAAAGCAAGAGCAAGGTCCGCGTGAGAACTTTCACCATCGACGTGGACGAAGGCGGGAATGGATCCATCGAAGACACTAACCCGCGCGGCATCAAGCCCAGGCGCAGCAGCTTCTATCTCGCGGGTAAGTACGGCTGGTTTGAAAACACAGATGGTGCGGGACAAACACTCAAACCTGTGAACAACCCTTCAGGGGTGAGCGTGGCCCTGGACGGGCACCCGTTTCGCAACATGCTTACCGGAGCTGAGGACAATTCTCGTTGGGAATATTCAGCCATCCCCAACACGCCCAATGGGTACGTAATCGCCAGCCGGGCGCAGCAGTTGCTGGACGGAATCAAGAGATTCTTCGATATTCCCATCGACACCATAGGCACGCCTACGGTCACCGCCTTGAGTTCATTGCGGTTTAGCTCGACCTCTCCTGACGGAGACACCTTCTTGCCCCAGTTCAATGCCAAGACCTGGGCCGGCAATCTTCTCAAAGCCAGGGTCAGCTTCGATACGACCACTGCGCAGGTTCAGGTAGTCTCCACCACCTGGGACGCAGGAAAAATTCTGACGGACGCCTCAGTGGCAGCGACAGTGCCTGCAGACAGTCCCATGGTATTGCCCGCCAATCGCAAAATTTTCACTTTCTCGCGCGATGCGGGCAAGGTGGGCGGTCAAGCCTTTACTGTGACGAACAAGGGCAATCTGGATACGGCCGTCATGACCGCCTTGCAAACCAAGCCGACCACCGCGCCGGGGGCACTTTCTGCGTCGGACATGGCCGACGCGCACATCAATTGGCTCCGCGGCGTGCGCACCAATGAGGTTTCAAGCACGTCCGGCACAGGTTATCTGCGCTTGCGTTACTCCGTGCTCGGCGACATCATCAATTCCGGCACCATCTACAAAAAAGAGGCTGACCCGCAAGTCACGGGCGTGGGTTACGGTGCTTTTGCCAACACCCATAAGACTCGAACAGCGGTGGTCTATGTGGGAGCCAACGATGGCATGCTGCACGCCTTTTCTGCCGACACCGGAAAAGAGCTGTTTGCCTACATTCCGCGCGCAGTGGCGCCCTATATCAATACATTGGCCGATCCCTACTATGTGCACCGGCCATTCGTCGATGCCGTCCCCGCCGTCGGTGAAGCGCAGGTGTCCGATAGCGACGGAAATGCAAACTGGAAAACTCTGCTGGTCTCAGGCATGGGCGGTGGCGCCCAGGGTGTGTTCGCATTGGATGTCACCAACCCCGACAGCTTCGATGCCAGCAAGGTGATGTTCGAGTTCACCGACAGCGATGACCCTGACATGGGCAATGTGGTGACCCCTCCAAAGCTGGTAAAAGTCAGGATGGCAGGTACTGGAGCCCCCGTATACAAATGGTTCGTGGCGGTCAGTAGCGGCTACAACAACTATCAGGCTGACGGCCATGCCAGCGCCGACGGCGCACAAGCCCTGTTTCTGCTTAGCGTGGACAAATCAGCCAGCGATGCCTGGACGCTGGGAACCAACTACTTCAAGATGAAGGTCGCCGTGCCTGCAGCCGACAACACCAAAACCGCGGCCTTGGCAAACCCTGGTTTTGCCAAGGGCTTGGAAGGTGATGCCATCATTTTCTATGCAGGTGACACCCAGGGTAATCTTTGGAAGTTTGACCTTCAGCTCGGCCTGAGTGCTGACAATGCCGAGGCGGCGCTGCAGAAGGCGGGCGGTCAACCCATACCCATGGCGATCTTGCAGGATTCTGACGGCAGGCGCCGCCCTGTGACTACGGCGCCTATGGTGGCTCCGGGTCTGTCCTATGGCTTTATGGTGATCGCAGGAACGGGCAAGTACATTGAACGAACCGACTCTACAGACACCACCGTTCAGGCGATCTATGGCGTCTGGGACAACCTCTCCACGACTGCGACGGACTACCAGATCGGCACTTCCAAGCTCTTCCAGCGAAGCTTGAACACAAGCACCGGGCTGCTGGACGGAGCAGCAACCTTCAACTATGGTGTCGGTACCGGTACAGGTGCCAACCGGACCTACCGCGGTTGGTACTTCGAACTTCCTGCGGCTGGAGAGCGCGTTTCCGTAGACGGAGACAACCGGTTTGGGTATTCGGCCATCAACTCGATGATTCCGCCGCCCGACTGCAACGTGATTGGAACCAGTCGCTCCATCACGGCGGACAATATCTACGGCTCGTCCGTAGGGGCAGCGGTGGAAATCACCTCTGGTTTCCTGGGGCAGCCGCACATTGTCTTGCTGGACGATTCGGCAGGCGTTTACTCGTACACTGCGCGCTCGGCGGTAGGCCGCCGCGACCTTGTCATCAAGTCTGCCCCCATCAGCTCTACCAGCGAAGCCAAGCCCAGAGTGGTTCAAGGCAGCACGGTGGCCGTCAAGGTCCCGGCAGGCCGGGTGGGCTGGCGAGAAATCAAGGATTTCGAGGATTAAAGCGCAGTGATCTTCATGAAAAACACCCCCCTTAAACAGCACGGCTTTACGCTGATCGAGGTCATGATCGTCGTGGCCGTGATCGGGGTACTGGCCGCCATTGCCTACCCTTCTTACATAGATCAAATTGCCAAGGGCAAGCGAACCGAATGCCGTGCTGGCGCCATGCAGGCCATGCAGCAACAGGAGCGCTACTTTTCGCAGATGAATAGGTATATTGAGGTGGCTAGCGATGCGACCAACCCTGCCGTTAAAGTATTTTCAGGTGACAACCTGAATGCCAGTGCGTGCACGATTTCTTCAGACCTTTGCGAGGACGACGCGGCAGGAAACGCACGCACGGCGGCACAATGTATTGAAGTGCGTGCCACCATTCGCGGCACTGACCCCAAGAAGATCAGCTACCTCTATCTAACCAGCGAAGGGCAGCGAGGCTGTAAGGTAGGCAGTGCCCGCACCACAACCGAGAAGGCTTGCTGGTAATGACGCTGCCTTCGTCATCGCGGCAACCCCGTGGGTTCACGGTGATCGAGCTTCTCGTGGTGGTGGCCCTGGTCGCCGTTCTGGCCGTGTTGGCGACACCCAGCCTTCGTTCGTTTGCAGCCAATCAAGCGCTGTCTTCCACAGTGTCTGATTTACTCTCCGCCACCATGACTGCCCGCGCCACAGCCATCAGCCGCAACCGGCAGACCATCGTCGAGCCCATGGACACCACAGTGGGTTGGGCTTCAGGCTGGCGCGTGTACGTGGATACCGATGGCAGCGGAGATTTCGACGCCACCAAGGACGAGCAGGTTTCAGAGAGCAGCGCGCTCCCCCAAGGCATCGTGCTGTCTTCAGACACGAGCAATTGCACACCACGTGATTACTTTGCCTATCGCGCAGACGGATTTCTCAAACAGGATTCGTCTGCTGGGATTGGCAATGGCGGTATTCGATTCCAGTCGGAGGTGACCGCCCGTGAACGCTGCGTCGTCATCAACAAGATCGGCCGCGCACGGATTTGCGGCGCCGGCATGGATGCCTGCTCAACGATCTGACGCCGAACACGGCGTGGTGGTGAGATAGCCTTGTAAACCAGCGACAATGTCGCCTCCATGCAAGTTTTCGTCCGCCAACAACTCAGCCGCTACGCCGAACGCCTCTCGGAACTCGACTTCCTGCTTTCCCGGCAGGACATCATGTCGGACATGCCGGCATTTCTCAAGCTCTCGCGTGAGCATACCGATGTATCGGCACTGGCCAGCCGCTGGCAGCGCTACCAGCAAAGAGAAGCTGATCTGGCCTCGGCCCGCGAAATGCTGGCTGATCCTGACATGGCAGAAATGGCGCAGGAAGAAATCGCCACTTGCGAAGCTGAAATGCTGGAACTGGACGCGGAACTGCAGCGCATGCTGCTGCCCAAGGACCCGCAAGATGCCCGCAATGCCTTCATAGAAGTCCGTGCCGGTACCGGCGGAGACGAATCAGCTCTGTTCGCCGGTGATCTGGCGCGCATGTATACCCGCTATGCAGAACGCCAAGGCTGGCGCTGCGAGATCATGAGCGAGTCGCCTAGCGAAATTGGCGGCTACAAGGAAATCGTGATCAAGATCGAGGGCGATGGCGCTTATGGTCAGCTGCGCTTTGAGTCTGGCGGGCACCGGGTGCAACGGGTGCCCGTCACCGAGACCCAGGGCCGCATTCACACCAGCGCGGCCACGGTGGCAGTGATGCCGGAACCCGACGAAGCCGAAGCGATCACGCTCAACCCTGCCGATTTGCGCATAGACACCTTCCGTGCGTCCGGCGCCGGCGGCCAGCACATCAACAAAACCGATTCTGCCGTGCGCGTGGTGCATTTGCCGACCGGCATCGTGGCGGAATGCCAGGACGGGCGCAGCCAGCACGCCAACAAGGCCAAGGCTTTGCAAGTGCTGCAAGCCCGGATCCAGGAGAAAGAACGCAGCGAGCGTGCCGCCAAGGAAGCCGCGACGCGCAAGGGACTGATTGGCTCAGGCGATCGCAGCGACCGCATACGCACCTACAATTTCCCGCAGGGACGGCTCACCGACCACCGGATCAACCTCACGCTGTACAAGCTTTCCTACATCATGGAAGGCGACCTGACCGAAGTGATCGGCGCACTGCGCGCTGAGCGGGAAGCCGAACAAATGGCAGAGCTGGAAGTCAACACCTGAACGAAGGGGCATTTCTATGCAACAACCCAAAGTACCGTTGGCCATTTTGTGCTGCACCGCGCTGGCGCTGGCCGGATGCAGCGGCGGCACGCCGTGGGGCGCCACGCCGCAGAACATACCTTTGCCGCGCCTTGAAAACATCCCCGCCACGCTGGATGCGGGCTCCACCGCAGGCTCTCAGCGGCTGGCCGATCGCGTTCGCGCCACTCTGACGGCCGAGCCTCGCCTGGCGGGCTCCAACCTGCGCGTGGAAGGCCTGGAAGGCGGCGTCGTAGTGCTGAGCGGCTCTGTGCCTTCCGCAGCCGACCGAGACCTTGCCCGGCAGACGGTGCAGAAAGTCCCTGGTGTGCGGGACGTCGTGGACCGCATGGCCAACCCTTGACCACACAGCCACTCGCACAGAAACTGGCTCAGGCACTGGCGCATGCGCAGGACCTCGGCGTCGCGCGCGAGGACGCACGGATATTGATGCTGCATTCCCTGGGGCGTCCGCTCCATGAGCGCGCGTGGCTGGTAGCCCACGACACGGACACCTTGCCCCCGGAGACTCTGGCCCAATTCAAAGCCTTGCTGGTCCGCAGGATCAATGGCGAACCAGTGGCCTACCTCACAGGCCGCAAACCCTTCTACGGTCTCGAGCTGGCCATAGACTCGCGCGTGCTGGACCCCCGCGATGACACCGAAACCTTGATAGATTGGGCGCTCTCTCTTTGCGCCCATCCTGCTGGCCCGGCACCCTTGCGGCTGCTCGATCTGGGTACGGGCAGTGGAGCGATCGCGTTGGCGCTTCGCAGCCAGCTTCCAGAAGCGGAGATCACTGCCATAGACCAAAGTGAAGACGCGCTTGCCGTGGCCTCGGAAAATGCCCATCGCTTGCGCCTGCCGGTTCGATTTCTGGCCGGTAGTTGGTTCGCCCCAGTGGCGGGCGAACGGTTCAATCTGATTCTGAGCAACCCGCCCTACATCTCAGAGAACGACCCGCATCTACAAGCCTTGCAGCACGAACCCAGAGAAGCCCTGGTCAGTGGATCAGACGGACTGGACGATATCCGGCACTTGGTGGCCCACGCGGCATCGCACCTGGTCCCTGGTGGCTGGCTTCTGATGGAACATGGCTGGGATCAGGCTGTCGCAGTGCGCGCCTTGCTGATGGACGCCGGTTTCGAACACGTGCAGTCACGCAAAGACCTTGCAGGCACCGAGCGCTGCACTGGTGGGTGCATGAGTAGTGCCGGAAACGCTCCCGCTGAATTCAGCTCTGCCACGCCACGCTGACCGCCCGCATTCAAGGCAAAATAGGCTCCCATGAATGTCCCTCCGCTTCTGGATGCCCGAGGTCTCGTCAAGCGCTACGGCGAAAACCGCGTAGTCGATGGCGTTGATCTTTCCATCGCGCCCGGCGAGTGCCTGGGTGTGATCGGGCCCAACGGCGCGGGCAAGACGACCACCATTCGCATGTGCCTGGGTCTGACGGGAGTGGATGAAGGCCAACTCCATTACTTCACCCAGGCTGATGGCTCCTCCTGGGCCATGCCCCAGGACGCGCTTGCCATCAAGGCCAGGCTGGGCGTGGTGAGTCAGTTCGACTCCCTTGACCCTGATTTCACATGTGCTGAGAACCTGTTTGTCTTTGGCCGCTATTTTGGCCTGGGGCGCGCGGCGCTGGCTGAGCGCGTACCGCAACTGCTTGATTTCGCGGCTCTGAGGCACAAAGCGAATGCCAAGCCGGGTGAGCTCTCTGGCGGCATGAAGCGGCGCCTGTCTTTGGCGCGGGCGCTCATCAACAACCCAGACCTGCTTTTGCTGGATGAGCCCACCACGGGGTTGGACCCGCAGGCGCGCCATTTGATGTGGGAGCGGCTGCAGATGCTGCTGCAAAGTGGCAAATCCATTCTGCTGACCACGCATTTCATGGATGAGGCCGAACGGCTGTGCCACCGCCTGCTGGTGCTGGACCATGGCCGCAAGATTGCCGAAGGCCGGCCAAGAGAGCTCATTGCGGAACACCTTGAGCCCGAGGTCGTCGAGGTTTACGGCCAAGGCGCCCTGGAGCTTGCCGGATCGCCCCTGGCGCAGCACGCTGCGCGCATGGAGCGAAGCGGCGAGACACTTTTTTTCTACACCCATCATGCGCGGCCCCTGATTCAGGCGCTTGAGGCCTATCCCCAGTTACGCACGCTGCACAGGCCCGCGAATCTGGAAGATCTGTTTCTCAAGTTGACTGGCCGCCAGATCCGGGAGGACGGTTGAGCAACGAAACTTCCCCCTGGGCCCCGCCGCGCCTGAGCATGCGCTGGTGGCCGATTTTTCTGCGCAACCTCCTGGTATGGCGCAAGCTGGCCGTGCCCAGCCTGCTGGCCAACATTGCCGAACCGCTGATCTGGCTGGTCGCCTTCGGCTACGGCCTGGGCGCCCTGGTGGGCCAGGTGGAGATTCAAGGGCGCCAGGTGCCCTACATCCTGTTTCTGGCCAGCGGCTCCATCTGCATGAGCGCCATGAACGCGGCCAGTTTTGAGGCGCTGTATTCGGCCTTTTCTCGAATGCACGTTCAAAAAACATGGGACGGCATCCTGAATGCCCCCGTGAGGCTGGACGACATTGTGCTGGCCGAGATGCTGTGGGCCGGTTTCAAGGCGCTGTTTTCCGTCACGGCCATTTTGTGCGTGATGTTCGCGCTCTCCATCAGCCACAGCCCCAAGCTGTTGATTGCGTGGCCCGTATTGCTCGGCGTCGGCATCACCTTCAGCTGCATTGCCTTGATTTTCAATGCACTGGCCAAAGGCTACGACTTCTTCACCTATTACTTCACGCTGGGACTGTCGCCGATGATGTTCCTGTCCGGGGTGTTCTTTCCGCGTGAACAGTTGCCTGGATTCATACGGGCTATTGCAGACTGGTTGCCGCTTTCGGCAGCCATTGATCTGGTGCGTCCGCTGTTTCTGGACCAATGGCCTGAGAACCCCTGGCGCCATGCCGCTGTCCTGATCGTCTACACCGTCTCGGCGTTCTGGATTGCACTGGCACTGACCCGCAAACGCTTCAAAGGCTAGCCTGCGCTTCAGAAGGATCGTCTTCTGTCGCGCAAACCTCCAGGGACACACTGCCGCTGACTGCGTCAGATTTGCTGGAAACGCCTTGTTAACCAGGGCGCGTTCACACTAAACAACCCGCTGGCGCTGGTTCCCGAGGGGGCCACCGTCTAGTGTCATCACGTCGCCGCGCTTGAGGAATACAGGTGCCGGTTTGGCACCCAAGCCGACGCCTTCTGGTGTGCCGGTGATTACCAGGTCGCCGGGCAGCAAGGTCATGAAATGGCTTAGATAAGACACGATTTCGGCCACAGGAAAAATCATGTCGGCGGTGTTGCTTTGCTGTTTGGTTTGGCCATTGACTGCGAGCTTGAGCGCGATGTTTTGCGGATCCGGCAATTCGTCACTGGTCACCAACCAGGGGCCGATGGGACCAAACCCATCAAAGCTCTTGCCCTTGCTCCATTGCCCATTGCGCTTCATCTGCCAATCGCGTTCGGAGATGTCATTGGCAAGGCAGTAGCCAGCCACGTGCGAGAGCGCTTGTGCGACGGGGACTTTCCGCGCCCAGGTACCCATCACGAAACCAAGTTCGATTTCCCAGTCGCTGGCTTGTGAGCCTTCGGGGAGTTCGACGTCATCGTTCGGGCCTGCGATACAACTGACGGCCTTTGTGAAAACAACAGGCTCTTTGGGAATTTCCATACCGGATTCTTCGGCATGCTTGCGGTAGTTCAAGCCAATGGCCACGAACTGCCGAATGCCGGTGAGAGGCGCACCCAGGCGCGTACCTTCTGGCACCAGCGGCATGCGCGATAAATCGATGGCCGCCAAGGCCTGCAGCTTGGCGGGCGCCATCCAGTCGGGGGTGAATTCAGGGACCAAAAGCGACAGGTCGCGGATTTGTCCGTCGGCATCAAGTGCGCCGGGTTTTTCCTGGCCTGCGGTTCCGTGGCGTAACAGCTTCACTGGTTGTTCCTGGAGTTGATTGGCGAATGTCGGAGAGGAAAACGTCTTGGCTTGTAAGTCTAGTGGCGTGGATGGCTGATGGCTGAACCGAGCGTTTGAATCACAAACCTCCGTTCGGGCTGAGGTTCTATGGTTCTCAAGCGGAAGGTGGCGTTTGAACCAAAAAACACCGTTCGGGCTGAGCCTGTCGAAGCCTGCCCTGAAACTGTCGAAGTGACCTTGCGCAAGGCTTCGACAGGCTCAGCCCGAACGGGAGGGGGAGGCCATCAATCCTCGCGCTCGATATTGCGCAACTTCACCACACGCGTCCAGCGGTCTATCTCCCGTTGAACGCGAGAGCGCATTTCTTCGGGTGAAGAAGGTGCGGGGACACCCCCCAGTTGCGCAAACCGCTCGGCCGTTGCCGGCTCGGCGAGAACTGCCCGCAACTCCGTATTGAGACGGTCAATGATGGCCCGTGGCGTGCCGGGCGAGACTACGAGTCCCAGCCACGAAGTGGGGTCAACGCCGGGAAGGGTTTCAGAAATCGTCGGCACATTGGGAAAGTCTTTGAGGCGCTGCGAGGAAGACACCGCAAGCGGCCGCACCTGGCCATTCTTGAAGTTGACATTCAAGAAGGTCATGGTCTCGACGAACACATCAAGCCGCCCGCCCAGCAACTCTGTGTACGCTGGCGCTGCCCCCTTGAAGGGCACATGAATCATCTCCGTGCCTGATTCAATCTTGATCCACTCGCCAAGCAGGTGATGAAGGCTGCCGATGCCAGCGGACGACATGCTGAGTTTGCCCGGCTCTGCCTTGGCACGTGCCAGTAAATCCGCAAATGACTTGATGGGAGAGTCTGGCCTCACGCCAATGGCCATCGGGTATTCGATGATCGTCGACACCATGCCGAAGTCGTTCACCGGGTGGTAGGGCAGCTTTTTCTTCATTGCCGCAGATGTAGGATGCCCGCCGGTGAGCAACACCATGGTGTAGCCATCCGGCGGAGCTTTGGAGACGGCATCTTGCGCAATGATGCCGGTGGCTCCCAGGCGTTGCTCCACCATAATGGGCTGTCCAAGCCGCTCGCCAAGCTTTTGGGCTACGAACCGGCTGATGAGATCAGCGCTGCCGCCAGGCGTGAACCCGACGAGGAACTTGATGGGTTTTGACGGATAGTCCTGGGCCGCTGCAGGCACGCCCGACAGGAGACCGCAAAGTCCCGTGCAGACCGCCAGGGCGGTGAAAGCCAGGTGCCGACGGCGCGCGCGAATGTTCATGATTTGTCTCCTGTGGGTATATGTGCCTTCTGAGAGGCATCTGACGTGGTCGACATCGCCCTTTCGGGCAGGCTCGGGGTGGAGCGAATCAGCGCACTGTGCGTTGCAGAAAATCCAGCCCCGCGCGGTTGAACTCCTGCGGAGACTCAAACTGGGACCAGTGAGAAGAGCGGTGAACTTCCACATATTCCACTTGCGGAATCAGCTCTGAAATGCGTTGGGCGGTTTCAAGAAAAATGTCCTTGTGGTCCACCGCGCCTATGACCAGCGTGGGCGCTTGAAGGCCGCGCCACTCGCTCTCTGCAATCATGTTGCGGGCACGAACCTCGGGCTCCTGCAGGCACAGAATGTGTTCCATGGCACGGCGCATGCCGGGTTGGCTGTAGACCGCTTGCCTCACACCCACAAAGTCGTCTATACGGTTGTGCTCCTCAAGAATGAGGCCCTTGAACACGGCACTGACATTCGCCCAGCTGGGGTCATCCACCGCCTTGAAACGCGCACCCTTGATGTCTGCCGACGTTTGCGCGTCGGTGAGCAGCCCCGCCGCAGAAACCAGCACCAGGCTCTGCGTTTTCTCCGGATGCGTCAAGGCAAATCGAACCGCGACCCACGCACCGAGAGACACGCCGATGATGGACGCCTTATCAATACCTACCGCCTGCATGAAGTTTCGCACGTGTTCGACATACACCGGGATCTCGTAATCGATGTCTGGCTTGCTGCTGAAACCTGCGCCCACGGTGTCGAGGGCGTAGCAGTTGTAGCGTTTGGAGAAAGCCGCCAGGTTCGCACAAAAGCACTCCCAGCTACCGCCGGTGCCGTGCACCATCAGCAGCGGCGGGCCATCCGCGGGTCCCGCTTGCACGTAGCGCGTACTGATGCCACCCGCGTCGACCCATCCCTGACGGAAAGAGGTTTCTCGCAGTTCGGACCAGACGCTGCGAAACGCTGGAGGCAAGGTGGCGGTGGGCGCGTCGGTTTTCATTTCAGTGCTCATGTCTCGTGGGGGTTGTGGTGTACAAAGAAGTTCCTGACGACCGTCTCAAGCGGCCAGGCGCGCACTCAGCGTGCTTTGCCATGTCTCACGCGGCTGAAAGCTTGCATCGCGCCTGACCATGGCTTCTGTACTGGCACGGATTTCATCAGCGGGTGCGTCGAGGTCCAGCGGCTGCAGGTGCGGCTGGTTCACGTACCAAGGCGATGCTGCATAGATCTCTACCTTGTTGCCTTCGGGATCCAGGAAGTAGATGCTCCATGCGTTGCCGTGGTTGGAAGGACGCACATCACGCAATCCCATCGCTGCCACGGCGCGGTGGTAGTACTGCAGATCCTCCAGCGTCCCCACGCGAAAGGACATCTGGCTGACAGGGGAATATTCATCATCAGGACGACCGCTGATCATCACCAGCTGGTGATGTTCTTCTGGATTGCGGCTCATGAACGTGATGCGCGCACCGCGCAGCTCACCGCTGTCTGTCACCACCATGCCAAGCAAGTCGGCGTAAAACGCCACCATCGTGTCGAGGTCACGGACATAGAGCCCCAGGTGGGTCAGCTGCGCATCAGGAGGGCGGGTCATGGGTTCTTCCTTCAGTGGCGTCATTCGAAGCGATGGCCGAAGGATATGGATTGCTATGATCCGAAGTCAAACGATTTCACCTGAATGTCCAGCCCTTGAACATTGCATTTTCATGAGCGAGTCGTCTTACCACTCTGTGCGCGGGCTTGAGCGCGGCCTGGCTGTGCTGCGCGCCGTGAACGCACTGGGGCATGCCACTTCGGTAGAAGTGGCGAGCCATACAGGCCTGCCTCGGCCCACCGTGCATCGGCTGCTGGAAACGCTGCGCACAGAAGGTTTTCTTCGCCGCAGCGGTCTACGCGACCCCTACCGCTTGACACTGAAGGTCAAGAGCCTCTCCGGTGGATACAAGGACGAGGACTGGATCACCGAGATTGCCGATGTCGTACTCGCTGAACTTTTCGATGAGGTGGTGTGGCCGACCGATATCGCCACGTTTGAAAATGAAGGCATGGTGATCCGATCCACCACACATACCCGAAGCCCACTGTCCATAGAACGCTCATGGGTCGGCCGGCAGCTACCCATGCTGAGCACAGCAGTCGGCTGGACCTACCTGGCTTTCACGCCCGCGAAGGAACGCCATGCCATTTTGGAGCGCATCGGCGCCATGGCGGGTCCGGATCAGGACAAGGTGCGCGATCCGGAGGCGGTGCGCAAAACGCTGGCCACGACAAGGCGGCGTGGTTACGGTACCCGGCAACGCGAATTCATGCCCAAGACTTCAAGCATCGCCGTACCGATCATGAACGGCACCCACGTATTGGGCTGCATCAACATCATCTGGATAGATTCTGCGATGACTTTCGATGTCGCCACCCGCCGTTATCTGCCCCTGCTGCGTCAGGCCGCAACCCGCATCGAAGTAGCCTACGCCGAACGCGTGGCGGTATGAACAAGGCCGGCCTCAAGGCGGCGTGAGCGGAATGAGCCGTATGAGTGCGTTGAGAAACGGATCACGCCAGGACGTGGGTTCTTACCACTCTCCCGATTCCATCCGGATCGCCACTTCGCAATCGTCAAAAATCTCCAGCTTGGCGATCTTCACGCGCACCCCCAGCACGCCGGGTAGCTGCAGCAGGCGCTGAGTCAACTTGCCGATCAGCGTCTCAAGCAGATTCACATGGTCAGCGGTGCATTCATCAATGATGATCTGGCGCACTTTGCGGTAATCCAGCACATGGTTGATGTCATCGTCGTGCGGCTTGAGCGCCTGGACACCGAGGTTCAGCTCTGCGTCCACCTGGATGGGCTGGGTGTCCGTCCGCTCATGCGCCAGGATGCCTAAAGTGGCGTCAAAGCGCAGGCCGGTAAGTGTCAGGGTCTGCTGACCTGTGGAGAGTGAAGATGTCATGGTTTCATCAAGGAAAAATCGCGCTCGAACTTCATCAGGTGTTGGCCACCATCAACCAGCAACGTCGTGCCTGTGATGGAGCGGTTCTCCAACGCAAACACCACAGTACGCGCTACATCTTCTGGCGTGGATGAGCGGCCAAGGGGGCTGAGTGTATGCAATGCGGCAAACTCATCTTGCTCCAGCAGGTGGCTGGTGAGGGTGAGGCCTGGCGCCACACCCACCACCCGCACCAAGGGACTGAGAGACTGTGCCAGCAGGGTGGTGGCCGCGTGCAAGGCCGCTTTGCTGAGCGTATAACTGAGAAAATCCGGGTTTGGATTGAAAAGTTTCTGATCCAGCAGGTTCACCACCGCTCCACTGGCTGCATCGGCGGCACGCTCGGTTAAGTGAGCGTGCAAGGCTTGAGCCAGCAAGATAGGTGCGGCGGTATTGGTGCGCCAATGGCGCTCCATGGCCGCGGAGGTGAAGCTGGCGGCATCATCAAATTCGAACAGGCTGGCGCTGTTGACCACCGCGTCGATTCGGCCCATTTCAGAGACCACGCGGGGCAACAGGGCACGCACCGCTGGCTCATCCGCAAGATCCGCCTCAAAAAGGCCAGCGACGCCTGACAACTGTTTGCAAGCGGTGGCGGTCTCCACAGCATCCTGGCTGGAAGTGCGGTAATGGACTGCGACATGCCAGCCGGCACGCGCCAAAGCCAGGGCAATCTCGCGGCCAAGCCGCCTGGCGGCTCCCGTCACCAACACGGTTCTCGGCGCGTCGGAAGAAGGTGTAGGCATTTGGAGAGACAATCAAGGTGTGCAAAGCGAAGCAATCAGTTTAGCCTCCCCCTTGCAAACCCGGGTGGAAAAGGTCATCGCTGCCTCTGGTGGCTGGATAGGGTTCGACCATTTCATGCAGCTGGCACTTTATGAGCCCGGCCTGGGCTACTACGCCAACACCACGCCAAAATTCGGCGCCATGCCCTCCAGCGGAAGTGATTTCATCACCGCCCCGGAGCTTTCACCCCTGTTTGGCAAGACGCTGGCGATACAGGTGGAGCAAGCGCTTGATGCCACTCGCAGTGACGATATCTGGGAGTTCGGCGCGGGCTCCGGCGCGCTCGCGGCTCAGCTGCTGGGGTCGCTCAGCGCACGGGTCAAGCGCTATCACATCGTCGACGTCTCCGGAACCCTTCGACGCCGGCAGCAGACGGCTCTGGCCCAGTGGGCAGAGCAAGTGCAATGGCACGACAGCCTGCCTGCGGCCATCAACGGCGTCGTGGTCGGCAATGAGGTGCTTGATGCCATGCCGGTGCAGTTGCTGGCACGAATAGACGGGGTATGGCACGAGCGCGGCGTCGCTGTGCATGGCCACGCGTTGGCTTGGGCTGATCGCCCTACGGACCTACGCCCTCCGCTTGACATCGAAGGCGAGCACGACGTGGTGACGGAAATCCACCCCCAGGCACGCGCTTTCATAGCCACGCTGGCAGCCTGCATGCGTGCCGGGAACGGCGGCGCCGCATTCTTCCTGGATTACGGCTTTCCTGAGGCGGAGTATTTCCACCCGCAACGCACAGGCGGCACTATGGTGTGCCACCGGGCGCATCAGGTAGATGACAATCCGCTGATAGATCTGGGCCTCAAGGACATCACCGCCCACGTTGACTTCACCGGCATTGCCATGGCGGCCCAGGACGCGGGACTTTCCGTGCTGGGCTATACGTCCCAGGGCAGATTTCTACTTAACTGCGGTATTGGCGAACTCATGCAGGCGTCCAGCCTGCCAGAACGCGCCACCGCCATGAAACTGGTGGCTGAACATGAAATGGGCGAGTTGTTCAAAGTCATCGGTTTTTCCACCAGTGAAAACTGGACCGCGCGCGGGTTCGCCGAGGGCGACCGCACTCACCGACTCTGATCCAAGGCCAGTTCCATGATCCGTTGGATTATCGTCATCTTCGTCGCGCTGATGTTCATCAGCTGGTTTACTCCGCTGCTGCAGAAACTTGGATTCGGACGCTTGCCCGGGGACTTTCGCTTTCGCCTCTTCGGGCGAGAGTGGTTCATACCGCTCACCACCACGTTATTGCTCAGCGGGGTGGCGAGCTTGATCGCACGCGTGCTGTGATCACGAAAGCCTGCTTGCACTGCTGAGGCAAGTCAGCGACTGACCGGTCCGAGGCCCGAAGTCTCTTAGACAACCCCGGAGCAGGCCTAGCAATGCTCAATCACCTAGCAGGGTCAAATGCTTCGTCAATGCCGCATTGGGTTGCAGGCAAACATCATTCACCGGAGACGTGGCAGGCATGCATTGAGCCAAATGGGTGGAGATGGCGCGGTTCGCACGCTTGAAACTCTCGTGCGCTTGCGGCGAGCGATCACCCCGGTCGGCCAGCTCTTCAGCGGTCAAGGTCTCCAGCAAGGTCGCACTCGTGAGGCTGGTGTTGACCGGAAAACTGACTTGGTATTGCAGAACGAGTCTTTTGCGCGGGACATCGATCGTGACCAGCACAATGCGCGCAGGCGCCAGTGCAGCTAACCCATTGGCGTACTCCAGTGCGGCATATACCTGCGGCTCGCGCGGTAGCCGCACTTGAAGAGGCTTGCGCTGACCGGGCACTTGCACCGACAAGCGGTCGCCGGCCTGTACAAAGCCAGACCGTGTGCGATGGCCGCGCTGAACCGCGTGCGGTCCCACACATCCTGCAAAAACAAAGGGCGTGGTTTCACGCTTGACCCACAACTCGCCCACTTCGCTGCGCTGGTCCATCACCACGGTGGCACGCGGTGCGCCGCCGGTTTGGATCACGCCAGTCAGGCTGCCGCCGTGCACCAGCAGCCCCGTGTAGGGGTACCACATGGTGGCCTGGTTATAGGCCGCACCGCGTTCAGAGCATTGCAAGGCTCCTTCACCCTCCACGTCGTTGTTGAACACCCCCTCGGCGCGCACGTCTGGTGCATCGTCCTCGTCGTACTCCACACGCTCCAGTGCATTGCCGCGTAGGGCGTAGGTGAGCTTGGTCACCATGGTGTGGTAATGGCCAAATTTATCTTTACCCTCCAGGGTCACGTACGGCTCCAGACCATCGAACTTTGTGGTGTTTCCAGCTACAGCTTTTTTATCTTCGCCGGAGCTCGTGCTGCTCTGCGAGGCACCTTGGCTGGACGCGGGCACATCGCTAGCCGCACTGCCTGGACCACCGGGAACGCCACTCGCACATCCCGCCAACAGCGCACCCAGCAGCACTAACGTACTCATACTGCGGCCGAGCCCAATCCATTCCTGTGTCATCACCTGCTCCCCAGAATACTTTGAAGGTGATTGTATTTTTTAACTGCAGTGAATGCTCCTGGGGAGCACGGCGTGAATGCAACCTACTGACGTTTTCGGACTTGTTGTCAGTCGAACTACACCGTTCACGCTGAGGTTCTATGGTTTTCGTCAAGCTTTTGCGGCAGCTATGGAGGCGTTGAAGTTGCTTTTTTGCTTGAACAGTGAGAAGGCCACACGCAGGAGCTTTCGGGCGAGCACGATCAACGCGGCGGTCGTGCTCAACCCTTTATCTCGTTGAGCATGATAGAACCTACTCCAGGTCTTGGTCCGTGCAGCAGACATTGCAGCTGCGTACAGAAGGCGCCGGATCTCCGACCATCCTCTCTTGGACAGGCGCCTTTGGCCGGTTTTATTGCCTGAGTCGTTCGGGCGCGGGTCCAGTCCGGTGAAGGCGACAACCGCATCAGCACTGAGCTTGTGCATGCGCGCGAAGATCATCACCAACAGCGATCCACAGACCGGGCCCAGGCCGGGCACCGATGTGATGTATCCGAACGCCTGGCGGCTTATTGGGTCAGCTTCTATGGTGGCAAGCAGTTGCGCGTCGATGCGCTCAATAGCTTTGTGCAGCGCCTTGAGCACCGGTGCGTCCAGACACGAGAGCACCTTGTTATGGCTACCGGCCTGCGCCAGTGCGCTGCGTTGGCGCACCAAGGTTGCGCGATGACCAATGAGCTCGCGCAGCTCGGCCTGGCTGGCCGTAGGCGGCTGCCATTGGTGCATTTGGTCGTGTTCGCGAGACACATAGCGCGCTAACATCAGCGCATCAGTCCGGTCGGTCTTGCCGCGCTGGCCCAGCGACTGCGCGTAGCGACGAGCGTCCAGGGGGTTAAGAACATAAACATGCTGGCCTGCAGCATGAGCGGCCTGTGCCAGGGCCATGTGATAGCGCCCAATCGACTCTAGCCCCAGCACGCTGGCGCGAGCAATTGTGCGCAGCAATTGGGCGATGCCTTCGCGTGTGTTGGCGTATCGGCGCACGTTGGTTTGCCCATGCACGGCGACATCCAAGTGGGCGCTTGCGACATCTACGCCAACAAATTGAGTAGCTTGTTGGATATTCATCGTACAAAATACGAGTGCCGGGGTGGACCCTGCTGTCGGCGTGAGCTTGCAAGAATTGGAGATCGAGCCTGCATCATGCAGGTGACGTCGCCAGGTTCCTAATCGTCGCTCGGCGCAGGGATGGGGTGGTAACTCAGTAAGTCGGTCCGTTGGATCTAAAGCAACGGCCGATGCCTGTCGATGTCCCTCCATCCCGGCTCCTCGCCCTTTCTTCATGGTTTGTTGATGGAGCCTCAACCATACAAGCCTGTCGAAGCGTTGCGCAAGGCTTCGACAGGCTCAGCCCGAACGGTGTTTGGTGTTTGCCTGAATTATGGAACCTCAGCCCGAACGGTGTTTGGTGTTTGCCTGAACTATGGAACCTTAGCCCGAACGGTGTTTGGAGCATGACGTAGAGCATGAAATTCAATGCACGCCTTTAGACACTTGAATTTCATGGGCCTAGAAATCACCAATGTCCGTTCGCGCTGAGCCTGTCGAAGCGTTGCACAAGGCCACTTCGACAAGCTCAGGGCAGGCTTCGACAGGCTCAGACCGAACGGAGTGGAGTTTGGCTGAGCCATAGAACCACAGCCTGACGGGTGGTTCTCCTGATTTAGGAAAGTCTCAACAGGTCGTCAACGGACAAGGGATAGGTTCTAGGCCCCCGCTGGTTTTTCGAACACCACCTGCCGCTCGAACAGATCTGCAATCTCACTGGTAGACAGGCCCAGCTCGTCACTCAGAACTGCACGCGTGTCCTGGCCCAGGTCAGGGCCGCTGTGCACGATGCGTCCGGGCGTGTCCGACAGCTTGGGGACTATCCCGGGATGCACCAGTTCGCCCAACTGCGGGTGCGGCACGCGTGGCAGCATATCGCGAGCAGCGAAGTGAGGGTCCGCAAAGATGTCCGGCATGGTGTAGACCCGCGAGACCGGCACCTCGGCTTCTAGCAGCATGCGTTCAATCTCTATGCCATCAAACTGCATGGTCCACGCAGACACGATGTGATTGCAATAGGGAATGTTGGATCCGCGCAGACGGATCGAGGCCATGAGGGGGTCGTTGATCAACTCGGGTTGCCCCATCACGTCAATCAAGCGCTTGAAGGTGGCGTCACTGTTGGCAGCGATCAGCACATAGCCGCCGTCCTTGGTGGGGTACAGACTATTGGGCGCCATGTTCGGCAGATTGGGGCCGACCCGGTTGGGTACGAACCCTGTCGTCTCATAGGCGGGCACATAAGCTTCCATTTGCGAAAACGCTGCTTCATAGAGCGCCGCATCGACAACCTGGCCGCGTCCTGTACGCCCGCGCGCCAGCAGCGCAGTGACGGCACCAAAGGCGGCGTAGACCGAGGTCAGGTAATCGGTGGTGGCCAATGCCACTCTTGCAGGAGGACGATCCGGGTCTCCGGTGAGGTGGCGCACGCCAGCCACCGCCTCGCAAATCGCGCCGTATCCTGGTCGCCCGCTGTAGGGGCCGGTCTGGCCGTAGCCTGAAATTCGCACCATGACCAAGCCTGGATTTTCCTTGGACAGCTCTTCGTAGCCGAGACCCAGCCGCTCCATGACCCCCGGGCGGTAGTTCTCTACCAATAGATCGCTTTTGATGGCCAAGGCCCGCACGAGCTTCACGCCATCAGGTTTTTTAAGATCGATGGTGATCGCCCGCTTGTTGCGCAAAATGGTGGCGGCGTACAGCGATACATCGCCTTTGTGCCGCCCCATGCTGCGAAGCGGGTCACCTGCGGGCGGCTCGACCTTGATGACATCCGCACCAAAGTCGGCCAGCAACTTCGCGCAGGCTGGGCCTGCTACGGTGGAGCACAGTTCGATGGCGCGGTAGCCGGAAAGCGGTCCCCAAGCCGCCGGCCCTGCGGCAGATGTTTCGGCTTGCGCTGCGTTCGAATCACTTTGCGTCATGCCTTCACCTGCAACAGCCCCAATTCACTCACGATGCCACGCATGGATTGGTACTCCCTTTCATAGTAAGCCTGTGCTTCGGCGTGCGGCATGAAGTTCGAGCGGCTCTGATTGCGCTCGACCAGCAACTTCCATTCCTTGTGCTCTACCAGCTCCTTGCACCGGCCTTCCCAGTAAGCGAGCTGGTCGGCCGAGATTCCTTTGGGCGCGATGATGCCCAGTGCGGAGCTGAAATCGGAATCGACGCCACTCTCGCGCCAAGTCGGCACATCCTTGAACGCGCCACCAAGCCGCTGCGGAGAGCTGATGGCCAACAGCCGAATCTTGCCGCTCTGCATCATGGTGATGACGTTAGGCGTGGTGGACGCCACCAATTCAAGATGGCCACCCACCAGAGCCACAATCGACTCGGATGAGGATTTGAAGGGCGCCACCACCAACTTCTTGATGTCGACTCCGCCGGCCTTCAAGGCTTTGGCCGTGCCCACGTGGATGTGGTTGCCAATACTGGTGGCTACGCCCATCCGTTGGCTACCAGGGTCGCGCCGCATGGCTGTCAGCAAGTCGCGCACATTCTTGATGGGGGAATCAGCGCGCACCGCCAGCGTCAGATACTCATCTTGCAGCACGGCGATGGTGGTGAACTCGCGGTGCGGCAAGACATCCAGGTTGCCCGTCAGGTAGCTGGCAATGTAGCCATGCGTGTTGAGGGAAAGGAAGTTGCCATCACCAGGCCGCTGCTTGAGAAAATCGAATGCGATCTTGCCGTTGGCCCCTGGCTTATTGGTAACCAGGAATGTCTTTCCGGGCGGGGCATCGCCTGTCTCATCATAGAACTGCTTCATGGCTCGGCCCACCTGATCGAGAGCACCCCCAGCACCCGCTGGCACCACGAACTCCACATTCTGATCAGGCTTCCATGCCGCCGCCGCTATGCCAGGCAGCAGCCCAGCCAATGCCACGCCTGCCATGCCCCCTACCGCACGGCGCCGACTCACACCGGGCCTTGGTACTTGCGATTCGCCGTTGCTCATGGTTGTCTCCTGATTATTTTGACGAAAATCACGGTCTGACGCCGGTCCGTGCCTTGGGCCCGGTCTGAGTACGCAAACGATGCTGCGCGGCCTCAATGAACTGACACAAATAAGGCCTGGTCTCGCGCGGGTCGATCAAATCCTCCACCGCGAAAGCCTCTGCCGTACGGAACGGCGAGGACAGTGCTCGGAGCTCTGCCTCAATCTCTGCTTCCCGGGCCTGGGGGTCTGGCGCTTCCTCGATCTCCTTGCGGTAGGCGGCCTTGACGCCGCCCTCGATAGGCAGCGAACCCCAGCTCGCAGATGGCCATGCAATCTTGAAATTCAGGCCGCTTCGATCCATCACACTGCCGCCCGCCACTCCGAAGCACTTGCGGACAATGACCGTGTAGATGGGCACCGTAGCCTGTGCCAATGCATAACGCTGCTGAATACCAAAGCGCATGATGGCTTCGGATTCAGATTCGACACCGACCAGCAAGCCAGGCACATCGACGAAGAACACCAGCGGAATATTGAACGAATCGCAAAGTTCAATGAAGTGCGACTGCTTGCGCGCTGCCTTCACATCGACGATGCCGCCCACCATGGGGTTGTTGGCGATCACGCCCACCACGTGCCCGTTCATCCGCGCCAATGAGGTAATGACTGCACGCCCGAAGGTGGGCTGAATTTCGAACATGGAGCCCTCATCGACCACCATGCCCACCAGTTTCTTCATGTTGTAGGCCCGCCTGTCCGAGCGCGGCACGATGTCGACCAGCGCATCCTCGCAGCGGTCCACCCGATCGGCCGACACGATGGACGGCGGCAACTCCCAGGCGTTTTGCGGCATGTAGGAAAGAAAGCGACGAATCTGCTGCAGGCAGTCCTCTTCGTTCGCAGCCACGTTGTCGATGGTGCCAGCGGTATCCGCGGCGATCTTGGCACCGCCCAGGTCGTTCTTGTGCAAGCGCGTACCGAATGCTCTCTCCACCACGGGAGGCCCGGCAGCAAAGATCTGGCTGGTATCACGCACCATCACGGTCCAGTGGGCCAGCACCGCACGGCCCGCCGGCCCGCCGGCCACGGTCCCCATGACGGCACTGACCACCGGCACGATGCCCATCAGAGAGGCTGAACGCTCAAAACCATCCCAGCCATAGCCAGGAATGACCGAATAGCCCTTGCGCTTGACGGTATTGACCGTGCCACCGGTTCCATCGATCAGGTTGATCAAAGGGATGCGGTACTCAAAGGCCAGATCTTCGACGAACCCCCCTTGCCCCCCCTTGCGCCGGTCGCTGCCGAAGCCCGTGCCGGCACGGATGGTGTAGTCCTCACCGCCCACCGCGACGGCTCGACCATCAATCGAGCCCAGCCCCATGACGTAGGGTGCAGGCTCAAAGCCTGTGAGTTTGCCATCGGTGTAGACGGCCTTGCCTGCCAGCTTGCCCACCTCCCGAAACGATCGCTCATCCAGCAAACCGGAGATGCGTTCGCGCACCGTCAGCTTGCCAGCGGCGTGATGCTTTTCAACCGCGGCCACCCCACCGCAGGCTTCCGCCAGCTCCCTGCGGCGATGGATCTCTTGCGCTTCTTCTCTCCAACTCATGCTGACATCTCCTTCATTGGATTCACTGGATTCATTTGCCTTGGAGCTTCAACTCATCAATCAGGCTTTTGGTGGCCGTGTATTCGGCAGCCAGGTAGCGACTCATCTCTGCGGACCCCATGAACATGGGCCGCCAGTTCTGCGCCGCGAGGAACTTCTTCCATTCAGGTGTTTCGCTCACTGTGCGGAAGGCGTCTTCCCAGTACTTGATCTGCTCCGGGGTCATACCCTTGGGTCCCAGCACGCCTTGTACCGATGAAAACACCGCGGGCACGCCTTGCTCGGTCCATGTGGGAATGGACGACAGCACACCACCGAGGCGCTCTGCCGTTGCCACCGCGATCACCCGAATCTTTCCGGCCTGCATCTGTGTGATCACATTGGGTGTGGAAGCGGCCACCAGATCCAGATGTCCGCCCAGCAGTGCAGTCATCGATTCGGCTGAGGACTTGAACGGAATCATCTGCAACTTGGCGATATCGACTCCGGCCACCTTGAGCGGTTTCGCGATGCCTGCGTGTATGTGGTTGCCGATGGCAGTGGCCACGCCTATGGAGAGCGAGTTGGGCGCAGCCTTGAGTTTGTCGACAAGGTCTTTCGCGTTCTTGATGGGCGAATCAGTTCGCACCGCCACGACAATGGATTCCTCCAACATGACGGCGATAGGCGTGAGTTCTTCATAGCTCGCGGCGACGTTGCCAATGGCTCGGGCATTGAGCATGCCGGTCGTGAAGGTAGACAGCCAATGTCCGTCGCCCGTATGCTGAAGCAAGGCTTGAATGGCCACCGTCCCCGCACCACCGCTCCGGTTGGAGACGATGATGGGCTGGTCGATCATCTTCTTGCGCTCCAGCGACTGCGTGATCTCGCGTGCGGCAAGATCCAGCGCGGCCCCAGGGCCTGAGGGAACCAGATACTCCACCTTGCGCGTAGGTTGCCAGCCCTGGGCTGACGCCAGGGAGGGCCAGCCCACCGCCAATGCCGCCGCTGCGGCAGCACAGGCCCAAATACGCGAAACCGACGCCAACTGAACAACGATATTCATGGAAACCTCCTTGATATCAAGATATTCAAAGCCTCACCACGATGCCCGGTGCGCTTGATCGTGGACGAGGCCCCAAGCCCCCTTGCGTTTGCCGGGCGCCAACTTGGCGGTGTGCCAATGCTTTTTCTGGCCCACCATCAGCCATCACCTCTCAGGTCTGCACAATGGCAACGACCTGTCCGTCCTCCACGGGGTCCCCCTCCCCCACCATGAGCTCGACGACCTCTCCGCCTTTCTCACTATCGACTGGGATCTCCATCTTCATGGACTCCACCACCATCACGGTGCCTTCAGCCTCGACCCTCTGGCCGACTGCAACCAGGATCTTCCAGACTTTTCCAGTGACCTCGGACTTCACCTCAATGCGTGCCATCTACATCTCCTTTGTTCAATAGTTGCCACCGACTGAACTGCAAGGCGCGTCGCCTGCAAGTGCGCCAACGGCGTAGGACGGTTCATTTCAGAATCTAAGTTCAAACCATTATTTAGTCAACATCGTTTACCATCATGTCGCAAACTCTGGAAATGGGGCGAGTGGCGGTGCTACATTCCCCGGCTCATGCTCACTAGAAATCAACTGCAAACCCTGCAAGCCGCACGGCGCCATGGCATTGGCCGCCTGCTCCTGCTGGCAAGACGTGACTTCCTCGATCGGCTGACCGATCACATGGCCAATGACGACTTCGTCAAGAGCCACGCCACCGGCCACAAGGCCGTCATGGGTCAGGCCAGTGGAAGATTGCTTCCCTTCATCGATCTGGACGGCACGCGCAGCGTGGACCTTGCCCGCCGCATGGGTGTATCCAAACAGGCGGTAGGACGCCTGGTCAAGGAATTGGAAGAAGCCGGGCTGCTCCATAGAGAACCCGACGGTGCGGACAAACGCGCCTTTCTGGTCAAATTCACCGAACCCGGCTTGGAATACATCCGATGCATGCACGCCAGCATCCAGCTGATCGAAGACGAGTACACGGAACTCGTGGGCGCTGAACGCATGAAATCCTTGCGCGAAGCCCTGATCCAGATCGCCTACGGTGATGAGAAATGAAAGTTGTCTACTGGCCCAATATCCCCCTCGGACGAGACGAGCTCATTGCCGTGCTCCAGCAAGTTAGGGGCATTGACCTGGAAATCGTCAAAACCCGGGAAGAGGTCGCCCTCGCGTTGCCCACCGCCCATGGGCTGATATCCGCCAATCCCTCGCCAGAGGAAGCGGCCTTGATCGCATCCATCGTCAAGTCGGGTGGCGTGCTGCAATGGATGCACGTGGTCAGCTCCGGCAACGACGGCGTACCGCTGTGCGAATTACCACCCGAGATCCGGACATCGAACACGCCAGGCGCCACCGCCAATGCAGTGGGTGATCACGCCATTGCTCTGCTTTTTGCTTTGCTGCGTGGCTTGCCCATGGCATGGGAGCAACAGCGTGCACAAACCTGGTCCAAGGGAGTTCTATCGCGCCAAGCGACTTCCATCGAGGGCAAGACGGTCACGCTCCTTGGCCACGGCGCCATTGGCCAATACCTGGCTAAAGTTTTGGCGGGTTTCGATGTCAACATCCGCTTTGTGTCACGCAGCCTGTCTGACACGGCAGGCACAGCCCAGTCGTTCCAGTTGCATCAGATCCACGAAGCACTGAAAGGCGCAGACGTTCTTATTTGCGCCATATCCCTGAGTGATTTGACCATGGGCATCGTTTCCGAAACCGCCCTCCGGCAGATGAACGCGGGCGGTATCGTGATCAATGTAGGACGCGGCCCCCTGGTTGAACGCCACGGATTGCTGCGCTGCCTGCAAGACGGCCATCTGCGAGGCGCGGGCCTGGATGTCACGGACCCCGAGCCCTTGCCTGCGGGGGACGAGCTCTGGTCAGCGCCCAATCTGATCATTACGCCGCACTACGCTGGCGCCGGCAGCAAGCAGGCGGGAGCCCGGGTCGCGGCAGTCGCGGAATCTGTCATTGCCTCGGAGCTGCAGCGTCGCGCGAAGCCTCTTTGAGGGCTAAGGGGCGTTTGTAGCTTCCGCGTCGCACCCCTGGCGGGTGTTAACACGCCCTAAAGCATCTCATCAGGCGCCAGAGGCCCGAGCAACCAAAGGATGAGCCTCAACATCCGGCTGGCGTCTGGCTCCGTACGGGCGTCGTCAAAGTCGGCCCCGGGCGGCGCCTGCCAGACCAGATCACCATCGCCTTCGTTCAGTTTCAGCTTCCACGCGCCCTCATCCAGCGTCTGCTCAATCAGCTTGCTGGCTTGGCTGGACAAGGCCCGGCTGCGGATGAGCAAGGCCACTTCGCTGTTCTGGAGTTGCGAGCGCAGATCAAGGTTCATGGAACCAATGCTGATGAGGCGGCCATCGATCACGATCATCTTGGCATGAAGACTGGCCTTGGATCCGCCCCCGGAAGAGCCGAAAACCGTGCGCGCCATTTCCCGCTGCAGGGCACGCATCTCATGCAATTCAACCCCCATCTTGATCAGATCTTGCCTGTAGCGCGCATAGCCCACATGAGCCAGGGGCGCATCATTTGACGCCAGGGAATTGGTCAGTATGCGAATGCGGACGCCCCGCGCGCGCATGGCAGCCAGGAACTCCATCATCTTCGGTCCGGGCACAAAATAGGGCGAGACGATCAGCACGTCCTGCCGAGCCTGCTGCATCCATGAAAGCAGGCCGTCGATCACCGTGTCTTGCTCTTTTTCTGTGACCTGTTCGTTTTCTTCCGGCACCAGCTTGGCAGGTTTATCCACCAGAAGTGCCGCGGACGCCCAAATCAAGGGCTCGTTTTTCAGATCCATGGCGGCAGGCAGATCGGCGACCACCTTGCGATCCACAGGCGGGGCCTCAGCTTGCCTTGCAGCGTCGCGCAGGACCTTCAGCTCATCCGCGGTGATGAGCGAAGGCACGGGATAGGCTAATTTATCGTTCCAGTACCTATCAAAACTAGCCGACATGTCCTGGACGATGGGCCCTGCGGCCAGCACGTCCATGTCAATGAAGTTGCTCTCCTGCGCATGCCCGAAATAGGCGTCGCCCAGGTTACGCCCGCCAGTGATGCCCCAGGCGTTATCTGCGATATACACCTTGTTATGCATGCGGTGCTGTATGCGCATGAAATCATTGAGCGACCCCAGTGCGCGCAGGGTCCCTGAACCGCGCCGGCCTGGCAGGGGGTTGAACATGCGCATTTCCACCCCGGGTACAAAGGCCATGCGCATGATCTGCGCATTCTCCCCGGTAGAGTGAAAATCGTCGAGCAGAATGCGGACCCTGACGCCCCGTGCGGCCGCCTGGCGCACGGCGCGCAGCAACTCTCTGGTGCTCGGATCAGAATGGATGGCGTAATACTGAATGTCCAGAGTCTTTTCCGCTTGCTCGGTCAAAGCCAGGCGACTGGAGTAGGCCGAATCGGCGGAATCTATCAGCGCGAAGCCCGAATAGCCAGGCCGGACACCCTGGCGCCTGGACTTCACCAAGTCACCCAAAGAGGTGGCAACTTCCGGCTTGATGGCCGTGGAAACAGGCCTGTCCACATAGTCAGGCAAGCTCGCGCACCCCGTGAAAGCCAACAGGGCTATCGCCATCACGCCCAACATCAAAGCGTGGCGAACGGTCAACCTGGCAACTTTGGAAAACACTTCAGACATCCTCTGCACATGATAGTGCGTGCAACGAACCCGTGTGCGTAATCCAGGGCGCGTTCTCACCACGCTCAAGGGGTTCTGCGCGCTTTGGCCACCGACATCAGGATTCCAAGCCCCAAACCGAGGGTCACCATGGCGGTTCCGCCATAGCTGATGAAGGGGAGAGGCACACCCACCACCGGCAAAATACCACTCACCATGCCCATGTTGACGAAGGCGTAGGTAAAAAAGATGCTGGTTACGCCAGCTGCCAGGAGCCTTGAGAACAGGGTGGGGGCTTCGGCGGCAATGACCATCCCGCGCGCCACCAGAAAAATGAACCCGGCGATCAGGCCCAGGTTGCCAAGAAGGCCAAACTCTTCAGAGAACGCGGCGAATATGAAATCCGTCGTGCGCTCGGGTATGAATTCCAGGTGAGTCTGGGTGCCTTGCATGAAGCCCTTGCCATGCAAGCCGCCTGAGCCAATGGCGATCATGCCCTGCAAAATATGAAAGCCTTTTCCTAGAGGGTCCCGGGCGGGATCCAGGAGTGTGCAGATCCGTTGCTGCTGATATTCGTGAAGCACGGGCCACCGTACGCCCTCCGCACATATCTGCGGCTCATAGGCCACGATCAGCACAATGCCGACGAGACCCAGCACCACGGGCGGGAGAACCAGCTTCCACGGAAGACCTGCAAAGAAGATGACCGCCAGGCCTGCTGACATGACCAAAAGCGATGTGCCGAGATCAGGTTGCTTCATGATCAGGCCCACCGGCACGGCCAACAGGACGAAAGCAATCACAAAATCCAGCGGTCTCTTATGTCCTTCCCGCTGCTGAAACCACCACGCCAGCATGAGCGGAGTCGCTATTTTCAGCAGTTCACTCGGCTGTATGACCACCCCGACGTTGATCCACCGCTGCGCGCCTTTTTTGGTAATGCCGAACAGGGCCACGGCGATCAGCAGCGCGACACCAAAGGCGTACAACGGGGGAGCCAGAGCCATCAAGCGCTGCGGAGGCACCTGAGAGACCACAAACAGGATCCCACCGGCCAGCATCATGTTGCGGGCATGATCAAAAAATCGGGTGCCATGATCGAAGCCAGACGAATACATGGCCATCAGGCCAGCGCCCGCGAGCAGCACGACGGCCAGAAGCAGCAGCCAATCGAAGCCGCGCAACATGGGTAGCATGCGTTGCCACAGGGGGGGTCGTTCCAACACTACAGGCATGACGAATTATCCGCTCTATCGCGCCTGTTCAATGAAGGAGAATTCACCGCATGAGCACCAGCCATCTTCTCTATCTGCACGGCTTCCGTTCCTCCCCCCAGTCTGCCAAGGCCCGCCAAATGGCCGAGCGGATGGCAGCGGACCACCCGGGCGTGACCTGGTGGTGCCCGCAACTGCCCCCCTCGCCCGCCGAAGCGGCCGCGCTGATCGATCAAGGTACGAAGACCTGGCCTTCAGAGAACATGGCCATTGTGGGCTCCTCCCTGGGGGGGTTTTACGCCACCTGGTTGGCCCAACAGCGGGCATGCCGTGCCGTCGTGCTCAACCCTGCCGTAGATCCGGCCCGCGATTTGACCGCCTACATTGGTGAATTACGCGCCTGGCACAACCCTGCCGAGCAATTTTTCTTCCGGCGGGAATATATCGACGAGTTGCGGCAGCTGGAAAGTGGCGTGATCAGGCATCCTGAGCGCATTTACGCGCTGATTGCAAAAGGCGATGAGCTGCTCGACTGGCGAGAAATGTTTTCCCGCTATGCCGCCTGCCGTATCCAGTTGCTGGAAGGGGGCGATCATGCTTTGTCGGATTTTCACCTGCACCTGGGACAGGTGCTGGAGTTTCTGCGACTGCAGTCGGCTTAGGGCCTACATGGACTGAGCACAGGATTGGCCCTAGGGGTTTTTCGACCAGTCCGGCAGGCAAGCCTGCACCGGACCGGCCGCTGAAGTGATCACACGTAGTTGACTACATGCAAGCTCGCCCAGGATTTTCCTCTCTCCAGGGCAAGGTGGTAGAGCTCAAGCTCGGCACGATAGGCCGGATCATCGGTGTAGCGGGGGTAGTCGAAGGGGGTCGGGGCACCTCCTTTGACCAGCGCCTCTCTTTCTGCGTTCGTGAGCAGGCGAAAGCACTCCGCGACACTGTCGCAATCCACGGCATACGCTTGTCCCTGGCGCTGATCGATTTGCTCCAAGGTCTTGAGCGTAGACATGAGTTTGGCCTTTTCCACCCTCTCGGGCGACGCACGAAGATCCAGGGTTCCAATATCTCCATGGAAAATCACATAGGCGCTGGGCCCCATGTCGTTTTCCTTGGCCTTGTCAGCGGTAGCTGACTGCCCGTAGCCAGGATTACCGCTGAGCAGGGAGAGAATCCAATCCATGAAGCCATTGCGCGCCTCTGGTGGACGGTGCATCACGTCGTATGCCTCTCCGTTATCGTCGAACGTCATGATGGCGGTGCGCGAGCGCGCTTGCTCCAGGTCGCGACCGCTCAGATGGCCCATGATGACCTCTGTGGGCATATTGCTTCCCACCCCGCCATCTACGAATGTTCGCTTCCCAAGGCCGTCGCCAGGATCGAGGGTGACCGACTTGAATACGATGGGAAAGCTCATGGAAATGCGCCCCGCGACCGCTATAGGCATGCTGGGAGTGGTCTGAGCATTGAAATAGGTCATGCCATCGTTCGTGTCATCCCAGCCTGTCAGCACCAGTTCCTTGAATTTCGCTGGATCCAGTTCGCGCATGAGAGCCAGATCATTGAAGGTGATCATCTGGTCGGCCCGATTGGCCTGAAAGTCTTGCTTTCGCAAGCATTCCAGGCGAGCCACGGCTTTGTCCCCGACCCTGCTACGCAGAAGCGCCAGCTTGTTCTGAAATTGGGCGGTATTCCAGTTTTGATTCAGAAAGGTGGACACGCTTGTCGCTGAGACTTCGTCCAGCAATTCCAGGGTCCGGCCACCGTGAAAGCCCACGCGCCAGTTCACATCAATGCCCGGGTAACGCGCATCAAACCTGGCGGGCTCATTCCTCAGCTTGGTCATGTCCAGCCCATCTGCCAGGGCTGAAAACGCAGTGATATCCTGCCCGCTGGCGATGCTCACCGCCGTCAGCGCCCCGACGGAAGTACCCACGATCTTTTTGAGGCCAGACAGCAGGCCGGCATTTTCCATCTCGACCAGGGCTGGCGCATTGCCCACGCCCTTTGCGCCGCCGCCACGCAGCACCAGGTTTTCAATGCGAGGCGCTGGACGTATCAATTGCAGGGATTGATCGGCGCGCACCACGATCTGTGGCCGCTCGTCATAAAGAGGTTGATCGACCAGTCGCGCCCGCAGCGAATGCGATTGCAACTCCATCAACGCATCTTGAGCTTGCTCGTTGGCGCGGGCGATTGCTTTGAACAGGGCCGCTTGTGCAATCTTGCCATCGCCTCGCGCCACTGCGGCGTCCATGGTCTGGTTGAACGAGCCTTCAAGAATCTCCTGCATCAGGTCTTGCTCCCGCTCTCTCAAGTTGTCACGCTGCGACGAGGGCACGGTTTGACTCAAGGCGTCGGCCCGGTCCTGGATATACCCCTTGAAAACCTCTCGTACGTTGATGAGCTGTGCTACCCCCACCAGCGGGGTGCTGAACAGGCCTTTCAGCCTGGCCCAAAGCCCCTGTGAAGCCCCTGCATCCGTGGCGACTTGCCACTGGAGGCTATTGACACCCATCCGTGTAGCGATGCTGGAAAGTTCAGTCATAGTACGTCCTGTTCAGGTGGTTTCAAGAAGGTGATGGGCGCCAATGGCTTGGCGTCGACGTCGGAGGCCCCGCGGATAAGTCAGTGCAAAAGTGCCCCGCGTGGATGGGCGGCACGCGTTTGGGAATCTGGCTCTTCCTCATACGTGTTGAGAAGGGTGCGAATCCGCCGGCCTTGCTCGACCAACTGGGTCAGCCAGTTCAAAAAGGAGGTGCCTTGCAGCCCTTCCAACACCTGGCTGCCATGCAGCAGGATGAGGCCCCGGGAGTCCATGCCAATGCGCACGGCCTGCTCTGTCAGGGCAGCGTGGTTCAACATGAGCAGAGACTTGACGATATTGCGACGGACCTGCGCCTTATGCGGTGCTGCGTCGTAACACCAGACGTCGATGGCGACTTCCAGGTCGTTCGGGTGGAGCGAAACGGTCACAGGAAGCCCCCCTTCGAACACCAGGTCGAAAGAGCGTGGCGTAGAGAGCACCAGTGGACACCCCAGGCTGTCCACCAAACGCTGAAATCCGGGGTGGTCGGCCAAAATCGCGGGTTTCATGCATAGCCCCCAGCCATCAACCTTCCCTTGGATCCCACAGAGGATGAAGAAATGGACGCTGCAGATGTGAGTGCGAGCAAACGGCTTAGAACGCGCTCCAGGCTGGCTTGCACCCGGACGGCGTCTTGCGGCTGGCCAAGCGTGAGAGATATGCAGTTCCAGCCGTTCTCGTCTACTCCCCCCAGCAGCCTGTCGCTCCAGCGCGTTTCGACACCCAGCCCCAGGAGCATCACTTCCAGGGCATCGACTTCTTCCGCCGTACAAGGCAGGGGCCTTTGAGCCATGACTGCGATCACACCGGACTTTCCGGACGAGCGAAGCAGGCGAAGTTCGCGCTGCTCATCAAGTGGAATATGGAGCCATTGATTGGCCTCCAACGGGGAGATGCTCTCTGAGAGAGCTGCGGCGATGTCGGAAAGGGAGTTCATCTCACACTCGAAAAAAAGTCTCTCGGCACATTCAAGGAAGCACCACAGATTTGCTTTGCGAGCGGGCTTTCCGGGGTAAATGCTTGACTCATGGAAAGCATCATTTCAGCCTATTTGAATTTCGCAAAGAAGGTTTTTTACGTATCGAAATACTTCTTAAGTACCTATATACTGCTCAGCCTTAACAATTAAAGAATACTTATCATCTCAATCATTGAGAGAGTCTTGCTGGTGCGGATGATGGTTTCAGGGTGCTCCAGGGACGGTCGTCTGGTGGCCGTGGTGTGGTCGAGAGGTGCTCTTTACTTGATGCACCTGCGTCCATAGGAACATTCCCGAGCCCAAGGTGCGAGACAATGCAGCCCATGTTTGTATTGTTTGATGAAGCCGGGAAATTCCTGGCCGGAAAAGTACTGTCCGAGACGGAAGCATCGGCGCAGGTGGAGTTGGATTCGGGCAAACGCCTGAAGGTCAAATCCGCCAATCAGTTGCTGCGTTTCGAGAAGCCCGCACCCGCCGCCTTGATGGCGGAAGCCTCCCTGTTGGCAGCCGAGGTCGAATTGCCATTGGCATGGGAGTTCGCTCCGGAAGAGGAATTTGGGTTCGCCCAATTGGCAAGCGAATACTTTGGCGATGCGCCTAGCCTGGTCCAACAGGCTGGCATGCTGATGGCATTGCAGGAAGCGCCTCATTATTTCCGCCGCGCCGGCAAAGGTCGGTTTCGCAGAGCAGCGGCCGAAATCCTGGCACAAGCGCTGGCAGCCATTGAGAAGAAAAAGCAGATCGCTGCGCAGATAGAAACTTGGGCAACGGAACTGGGTGAAGGGCGCTGCCCGGAACCCATTCGCGAGCAGCTCTACAAGATTCTGTTCAAGCCCGACAAGAATGCGCCCGAATACAAAGCGGTGGTCGAGGCCAGCCGTGCTACACGGGCGGCACCTCTGGCTTTGCTGCAAAAGGCTGGCGCGATCGAGTCAGCCTACCAGTTCCACTGGCAGCGCTTTCTTTTCGATAACTTCCCCAAGGGCACGGGTTTCCCCCCCCTGGAAGCGCCCGTTATTGCAGAAGAGTTGCCCCTGGCGTCAGTTCAGGCCTATTCCATCGACGATTCGCAGACCACAGAGATCGACGACGCCTTGTCCCTGCAAGGATTGGGGACCGGCACCGTGGTATTGGGTATCCATATCGCCGCGCCCGCACTCGCTCTTCAGCCCGGTGACGCCTTGGACCAGATTGGCCGAAACCGCCTGTCCACCGTTTACATGCCCGGCTACAAGATCACCATGTTGCCGGACGAAGTGGTGCAAACCTACACGCTGAGCGAAGGGCGCGCCGTTCCTGCCGTCTCGCTCTACGTCACTCTGGACGAAGCCACGTTCGAAATCAAAGGCAGCGAGACCCGCCTGGAGCGCGTACCTATCGCGGCCAACTTGCGTCACGACCAGCTGGATCATCTGATCACGCAAGAATGGCTCACGCAAACTGATGCGCCGAACGACCCCGAGAGCCTGGCGCTGCCTATCCAACGCGAAGCGTTGGCCTTTCTGTTTGAACTGGCCAAGCACCTCAAAGCCAGGCGCGAGCAAGTGCGTGGCAAGCCAGAGACCTTCAACCGGCCTGATTACAACTTCAGGCTCGTGGGCAACGATGGAAATATCCCGACCGGCCAGGAAACGGTGCAGATCACCACGCGCCAACGCGGCGCTCCGCTGGATCTGATGGTCGCAGAGCTCATGATCCTGGCCAACAGCACCTGGGGCCAGTGGTTGGCCAGCCTTGGCGTGCCGGCCATCTACCGCAGCCAGGCCAGTCTGGCGCCTGGGGTCAAGGTTCGCATGGGCGCCAAGGCTCTGCCGCATGCGGGCATAGGCGTGCCCAGCTACGCCTGGAGCACATCGCCTCTGCGCCGCTATGTGGACCTTGCCAACCAATGGCAGATCATCGCAGCCGCACGCCACGGGCAGACCGCCGCGCTGGCTGCCCCATTCAAGCCCAAGGATGCGCAGCTGTTTGCCATCATCAGCGCGTTTGATGCCGCTTACAGCGCCTACAACGCCCATCAGTCAAGCATGGAGCGTTTCTGGACCTTGCATTACCTGCGCCAGCAAGGCATTACCGAGCTCACCGCCAGCCTGCTGCGCGAGCAAACAGGCGGCGCCTGGCTGGCAAGAGCCGATGAACTTCCGCTGGTGTTCACCGTGATGGGCGCGCAAGGTCTGCCGCGCGGCACCCAGGTGCGGGTGAAACTGGGTGCCATCGACGACATTGCTCTCGACGTGGGCGGTACGGTCGTTGAGGTGCTGAGCAAGGTCGGCAATGAGACCAGCAGCGCCGACAGCGAGCCTGAAGACGACGACGAAGATGCCGCAGCCGGCCCGATTGCAATCGCGGTCGATGTGAGCGAAGCCGAAACAGCCAACGACCATCCAAGCCCGTGATTGGACGCTTCTTCAAGTCGCTCTCGGTCCTCCAGTGGGCTTTGGGACTTTCGTTCGTGGTGCATGCCGCACTACTGACCGTGCGATTTGTCGACCCCGAAGGATTCAAACGGGCGTTCGAGGAGTCTCCACTTGAAGTGATACTGGTCAACTCCAAATCTGAAGCCAAACCCGAGAAGGCTCAGGCGCTGGCGCAAGCCAGCCTGGCGGGCGGAGGAGAGGCAGCCGACAAGCGGATTGCCAGCACACCTTTACCCCCCAGTGTCGTAGAGGTTCAGGGCAACAGCGCCGTCGATCAGAACCAGCGCCAGATCGACTCCATGCTTCAGCAGCAGGAACAGTTGATGGCGCAGATACGCGACCAAATGGCAGCGCTGCCGCCTCCGGATCCAGATCGGAACAAGTCCACCCCCGATGCCGAGGCCCAGGAGGAAAAAAGGCGCCAGCTCGCCAAGCTTCTGGCGGCCATTGAACGGCGCGTGGAGGAAGAAAATTCCCGGCCCAAGAAGCGTTACCTGAGCCCAGCCACACTGGGCACCACCTACGCCCTGTACTACGACGAACTGCGGCGCAAGATCGAAGCCCGCGGCACTCGTAATTTTCCGGAAGTCGCGGGCAGAAAACTCTACGGCCAGTTGATGATGGCCCTGCTGATCAACCACGACGGTCGAATCCTCGATGCGCGGGTGGTGCAAGGCTCCGGCAACCGCGCCCTGGACCGGCTGGCAGAAGCCATTGCACAGGCCTCTGCACCCTTTGGAGCTTTCAGCCCCGCCATGCGCAAGGAAACCGATCAGATCGACATCACTGCACGCTTTAACTTCACCCATGAAATGACGCTGGAGACGGCGTTGCAGGATGAAGCGCCTGCATCAAAATAGCGATAGCGTTCTTGTCTCCAACGAGCCATTTTGTTTCTGAACATGCGCAAAGCTTTCCATTGGTTGATGCTGGTAGCCCTGTCCTTGCTGGTGCTGCAGTTGTTTTTCATTGGCCGTATCGTGCTGATGACCGTGATCGACCCCCAATCGACCAGTTTCCAGCGGTCGGAAGCCTGGCGTCTGGCTACCAGTGGCACCCTGCGCTGGAACCAGCAGTGGCGTGACTATGACGAGATTTCCAGCAACCTCAAGCGCGCCGTGATCGCGTCGGAAGATGATGATTTCATCAACCACGACGGCGTCGAATGGGAAGCCATAGAAAAAGCCTGGGCACGCAACGCCAAAGCGGAGGAAGCCGCAGCCAAGCGTGCCGAGAAGAACCTTCCACCGCGGCAAGTCAAGCTCCGCGGCGGATCCACCATTACCCAGCAGCTGGCGAAGAATCTTTTTCTGTCAGGCGAACGTACGCTGGCCCGAAAAGGGCAGGAATTGGTCCTGACCTACGCCCTGGAAAAGATCCTCAGCAAGGAGCGGATTCTGGAGATTTATCTCAACAACGTGGAATGGGGTGAGGGCGTCTTTGGTGCCGAGGCCGCTGCACGCCACTATTTCAGGAAAAGCGCGGCGCAACTGAGTGCTTACGAGGCTGGCCGGCTCGCGGTCATGCTGCCACGCCCACGCTATTTCGAGAAGGTTCCCCGTTCTGCCTATTTGAATCATCGTGCTCAGGTCATTGTGACCCGCATGCGCAGCGCGGAATTACCATGATCACAGGCAATCAATGGGCCGCCAAGGCCATGGGGTATCTGCTGCTGGGCATTGTGCGGCTTCTGACAGGCGCACAGGCTCGCTGGTATGGCGCTCCGCCAAAGGCCGAGCAACGCATTTATTTTGCCAATCACCAAAGCCATGCTGACCTGGTGATGATCTGGGCGGCGCTGCCCGAAGAATTACGAGGCATTACCCGGCCTATTGCCGCCAAGGACTACTGGACCAAAAGCAATTTCCGGCGCTGGATCACGACGGCAGTCTTCAATGCGGTCTACGTGGAACGCGAACGCAAGGGGGACGAAGATCCTCTGCAGCCATTGATAGATGCACTGACCAGCGGCGATTCACTCATCATCTTCCCGGAAGGCACGCGTGGCAACGCACCAGAACCCCAATCCTTCAAAGCGGGCCTGTACAACCTCGCCCAGAAGTTTCCTGAAGTGGTGCTCGTGCCGGCCTGGATCAATAACGTGCAGCGCGTCATGCCCAAAGGCGAAGTGGTCCCGGTGCCCGTACTGTGCTCCGTAACTTTCGGCGCGCCCATTCGCCTGGAGCCCGATGAAGAGCGCCGCGCATTCCTTGACCGGGCAAGACAGGCGGTCGTCGCCCTGAGAGACATATAAGCATGACTGAGTTTCTTGGCCGCCTGACGCCCGATCAGCAGGTGACTGCGCTGTTCCTGTTTGTCTTCGGCATACTGATCCTGGCGACGGCTGCATTGCTGGCTCTGTCACTGCGGGAGCGTGGTAGTGAAGAGCCCGAGGAAGGCAAACCAGGTTTCGGACATGCCGCAGACCTTCAGCACGGTCGTGTGCTTCTGCGCCATTCCTGGTTCATGGCGCTCATATTCTGGTGCGCCTGGGCCACCGGCAACACAGCGGCCACAGTGCTGTTCGCGCTGGTCTCTTTCCTCGCCTTGCGGGAGTTCATCACCCTCTCGCCCACCCGAAGAGGCGACCACCGTAGCCTGGTACTGGCTTTCTTTGTCGTGCTCCCCATCCAGTACTGGCTGGTCGGCTCTAGCCATTTCAATCTCTTTACGGTCTTCATTCCCGTCTATGTGTTCCTGGCCATACCGGTGGTCAGCGCGTTGGCGGACGACCCCCATGGCTTTCTGGAACGAACCGCCAAGGTGCAGTGGGGGATCATGGTCTGCGTTTTTGGACTCTCCCACGTCCCTGCTCTGCTGCTTCTGAATTTTCCAGGTTGGGGTGGTCGCAACGCATTTCTGGTTTTCTTTCTCGCCATCGTTGTGCAGAGCTGCATGCTGGCGCAGCATCTGGCCAACCGATACTGGCCGGGAAGTCCGCATGCGCCCAATGTGAGCTCCAGTTTTTCCTGGCGCAACTGGTTTGTTGGCATAGGGGCAGGCGCACTGGTCGGCGTTATTCTGACCGGCGTCACCCCATTCGATTTAGCCCAGGCAGCAGTCATGTCTGTGATCGCCGGCGTTGCAGGCTCGCTCGGGCATCTGGTGATGAAAGCCCTCAAACGCGACCGAGGTGTCACCAACTGGGGCGGTCACACGCCTTCCGTCACGGGAGCCAGCGGCTTGCTCGACCGCGTGGATGCTTTGTGCTTCGCTGCGCCGGTTTTTTTCCATTCCGTTCGTTGGTACTTTGGCATTTAGAGCGTGTGGATACGCCCTGAATTCCCTGAACCAGCGCTTTGCTATAAACTCAGTAGCAAATGAGAATTCTCGGCATAGATCCCGGCTTGCGCACGACCGGCTTTGGTGTGCTTGATGTCGAAGGGTCCGCGCTCCGATATGTGGCAAGCGGGGTCATTCAGACCTCCAGCGCCGACATCGGCAATTTGCCTGCACGGCTGAAAATCCTGTTCGATGGCATTTGCGAACTCAAGGCCCGCTATCAACCTGACTCCGCCGTGGTGGAGATCGTGTTTGTGAACGTGAACCCCAAAGCCACTTTGCTGCTAGGACAAGCGCGCGGCGCCTGTGTCACTGCTTTGGTCTCCTGCGATCTCGAGGTGGCCGAATACACCGCGCTGCAGATGAAGCAGGCAGTAGCGGGGCACGGCCGCGCTGCCAAGGAGCAGGTACAGGCCATGGTGCAGCGTCTGCTCGACCTTCCCTCTGCGCCCCGCCCCGACGCAGCCGATGCGCTGGGCCTTGCCATCACCCACGCGCATGCGGGCCGCACGATTGACCGCCTGCATGCTGCCGGTCTGGCGCGCAGCACCAACAGCATGTATCGGCGCACCCGCTAGCACCCACAATCCGAGACGTGTTCATAATCTTGCTCAAGTCGCGTTGAGTGGGCGACGGTTTGGTTAACAAACTCCGCCTCCCTGACTGACTGTGAATGGCACTCCCAGCTTGCAACTCACGAATCTGGCATGAACGATCAAATCAATACAGAGCGCCGCTACCAAAGCGGATTTGGCAACGAATACGCCACCGAAGCAGTGGCAGGCGCACTGCCGCAAGGACGCAATAGTCCGCAACGAGCGCCCTTTGATCTCTACCCCGAACTGATCTCGGGCACCGCCTTCACGGCGCCGCGGCACGAGAACCGCCGCAGCTGGCTCTACCGCCGCCAACCTTCGGTGGTGGCAGGCCGGTACCAGCCTTACGAGCAGACAACCTGGCGTACGGGCGGCGATCGATCGGTGGCCGCCCCGCCTGAGCCAATGCGCTGGCACCCCGCGCCCCTGCCAGCTGACGTGGCCAACATCGACTTCATCGACGGTGTACACACCATGGCGGCCAATGGCGATGCAGACTCTCAACACGGTTTGGCTGCCCATGTTTACCTGGCCGGCCGTTCCATGGAACGCCGCGCCTTCGTCAATGCGGACGGCGAGATTCTTTTTGTGCCGCAGCAAGGCCGCCTGGTGATCACCAGCGAGATGGGCGTGCTGGAAGTCAAACCCGGCCAGATCGCACTGATGCCGCGCGGCGTGGTGTTCAAGGTAGGCTTGCCCGATGGCCCTTCGCGCGGCTACCTCTGCGAGAACTACGGCGCACATTTCCGCTTGCCGGAACTCGGTCCGATTGGATCCAACGGCTTGGCCAATGCGCGCGATTTCCAGGCGCCTGTCGCCGCTTGCGAAGAAGAAGCCGAAGTCGCCTATGAGTTGGTGAAGAAATTTGGCGGCCGCTTCTGGCATGCGCCCACCAGCCATTCGCCCTTCAATGTGGTGGCCTGGCACGGGAACCTCTCACCGGTGAGGTATGACACGGCCAATTTCATGACCATAGGATCGATCAGCTTTGATCACCCTGATCCGTCCATTTTTACTGTGCTCACTTCGCCCAGTGACACCCCTGGCACCGCCAACTGCGATTTCGTGATTTTCCCGCCGCGCTGGCTGGTGATGGAAAACACTTTCCGCCCGCCCTGGTACCACCGCAATGTCATGAGCGAATTCATGGGCCTGGTGTACGGAGAGTACGACGCCAAGCCTGGAGGCTTCAAGCCAGGCGGCGCCAGCTTGCACAATCTCATGGTGCCCCACGGGCCAGACGAGGAAGCTTTCGACAAGGCCAGCCATGCAGATCTCAAGCCGCAAAAACTGGACAACACCCTGGCCTTCATGTTTGAAAGCCGCTATCGCTTGATTCCCACTGAAAGCGCATTGAACAGCCCCACGCTGGATGCTGGCTATGCGGATTGCTGGGCAGGTCTGAAGGATCAGTTCAAGCCAGGCTGATGTCCAAGCCCGGTCATGCAGCGTGATATGAGGCGATATCGCGTACTGGCCCAATCACCCAGGAGGTCGCTACTTGCCAGGGTTTACAGGACAAGGCGCGGGCGGCACAGCCGATTTCTCGGCCTGAAGGACTAGGTGGACCAGATCCTGGGCGCATCACCGTTCACGCCCCAAAGTTCCGATCGCCAATGTGCCCAGACGCTTTTCCAGAGCTGCATCATGGGCTCGACCAGCGGAGAGAGACCGCGCAGCACCAACATATGCTCATTAGGTGCGGTGACACCAGCGATCAGACCTTCAGGGGCAGACTCCAGCATCGCATGAGTACTCTCCTCTAGCGACTCGCGCTGGCCACGCGCCAAGGGTGTGCCGCTGGCCAGGATCAAAGTACCCATGCAGCGGCGCCCGGCCAGACCCAAGGCGCCATCGAGCAGCAGACTATCTTTCGCAGCGATCTCGCCATGCTCCAGAAAGTGGCCTGGCCACTCGATGTGTTGCACGAACGCGCCTTGCTCGAAAGGCTGACCGGCATTGGGCAAACCCAGGGCTGTGATGTCCCAGTTCAGCAGCTGCGCACCCTCAGCCAGTGCGAACTCAAGCTGATTGGCGGCATCACAGGCGTTATAGGCAATGGCTTCGAGCGGAAGCCATTCCAGCCGAGCGCCAGAATCAAGCTGCAGACGTGTGCGCTGCAGTGCTCGCTGGCCGTTGCTTTTGTAAAACCGTGTCGCGCCCGGAGTCGTCACCAGGGCGTGCGCACCTTGGCCGACATGCACGGAGATATCGAGGATATCGCCACCGACCAAGCCACCGGGCGGATGCACCAGCACGTTATGGCAGATGGCCGGGCCTTCCGGATACAGGCTCTTGAGGACGCGCAACGGGCCATCGTGCAGAAACTGGACGGTGGATTTTCCTTGCTGCGTCTGATAGTCAAGCGATAGTTGTGCGTGCCATGCCATGGGTCGAAAAGTTGAATGAGTTTGGCATGCTCGGGCAGACCACAAGAACGTCTGATCTAGTGTACTGCCCTCGTTTACTAGTCGCTGGCGCGAGGGCCTTGTGCCGTCTCCCACGTGTAGGAGAGACTGATGCAGGTCCCCTCTCCCTTTGGGAGAGGGTAGGGTGAGGGCAGGCGGCGGTAGTTTTAGGCGCAGTGATTACTAATTGCCTTCTGCTTTTTTTCAATGTCGGAGGCCGGGGAGTGCGCCCGGCAGCGCAGCCACCTTCTTTTGGTCCGCCAAAAGAACCTGGCGCAAGAAAAGGCGGCCCCAAGTCCGTGTCCCTGCGCTTCGCTCCGGGCACCCTCCGGTGCTCAATCGAGCGGCGGCGCTGCGGAACTCGCTTTGTTCACTTCGTTCACGCCGCTCAGACATCCGCAGCAAGCTAGATCTTGAAGCAAGGGCATCTTGCAGTGCCCTTGCCCGCCCCTCGCTCTGCGCTCCTCGGCACGGCCAAAGGGGGTGGGAACCTGATTCGGGCCATTGCTTCGCTCGGCCTTGGAACAACGAAAGTTCAGCAATGTGCTTTAGGCGGTCACTTTTTCCGGGGCCAAAAAAAGATGCGCTTGCGCTATCGACGACGAGTTGTTTGCATGGCGAAGCCCCTCAACGGTTGGCCGGCCCCCCTCTCCCCTAGCCGGGCGCCCCTAGCCGGGCGCCCGGCTAGGGGAGAGGGAACAAGATACTCGCGCCAGCGACTGGTTATTCGAGGGCCGAGCGCAGCAATGGCCCGAGTGGGTATCCCACCCCTTTGGCCGTGCCGAGGAGCGCAGGGCCCAAGGTGGGCAAGAGCACTGCAAGATGCTCTTGCTTCGTGAACTAGCTTGCGGCAGCTGTTTGAGCAGAGAGAGCGCAGCGAACGCCGCGAGTTCTGCCGCACCGCCTTGGGCATGAGCACCGGAGGTTGCCCGTAGCGAAGCGAAGGGACACGGACAGTGGGGCCGCCTTTTCTTGCGCCAGGTTCTTTTGGCGGAGCAAAAGAAGGTGGCTGCGCTGCCGGGCGCACTCCCCGGCCTCCGACCTTAATGCAAGCGCAGACGGCAACTAGTAACCGCAGCCGGGCCAATCAACCGCTGCGTGCCCTCACCCCTGCCCTCTCTCTATAGGGAGAGGGAGTGAAGCACCCGCCACATGGCCGACCCCGCCCACAGCACCAACCCAGTGCAGCAACGCACCAAAAAATGACACAAATACTCACCCCCGCATAACAAGCGCGCCATATTGGTGAATTAGCGCCCCAATTCCATAGCCGACTTGGCATGCCGCTTGCGCTCATGCCATACATGGAACTCACCCCCCGCGAAAAAGACAAGCTGCTGATCTTCACCGCCGCACTGCTGGCCGAGCGGCGCAAGGCACGAGGCGTGAAGCTCAACTATCCGGAAGCCGTGGCTTTCATCAGCGCCTTCGTGATGGAGGGCGCGCGCGACGGCCGTACGGTGGCCGAACTCATGAGTGCGGGACGCACTGTGCTGGCGCGAGAAGACGTGATGGAGGGGGTACCGGAAATGATTCCAGACATCCAGATCGAAGCGACCTTTCCTGACGGCACCAAACTGGTCACCGTGCACGACCCTATCGTTTGAACCTCTGAACACCCCTTGACATCTCTTTGGTGCGCTTTATGAAAATCACAAAACTGATCATTGCCGCGACCGCCACGGTCTGTTCACTGCCCGTCCTGGCGCACACGGGTGCCGATGCCGGCAGCCACCATGGCCTGCTGGACAGTTTCGCCCATGCCTTCGTGCATCCATTCACGGGCGCGGACCATTTGGCCGCCATGCTGGCCGTGGGAGTCTGGAGCGCTCTGACTGTCACCCCAGCATGGCGAGCGCCCGCAGCTTTTGTGGCGCTGCTCGTGGCCGGAGCGCTCGCAGGCTTCGCCGGCTTGTGGATCCCCGGTGTGGAGCCCATGATTGCGGCTTCTGTGCTCGCAATGGGCCTGCTGGTAGCCGTTCAAAAGCAGATGCCCTGGGCAGCGGCTGCGGCGCTCGCAGGCGTGTTTGCCTTTTTCCACGGAGCAGCGCACGGACGAGAACTGTCTGCAGGCAGCGCAGAAGCCGTGTTGGGCGCCCTGGCTGGCGTGGCGCTGGGCTCGGCGGTGTTGCACATGGCCGGCATCGTCTTGGGCCGTGCGGTGATGCAGCGCCAGAAATGGCTGGCTACGCTGGGCGGCGGTGCCACGGCGCTGCTGGGCGCGTTCATGCTGGTGCGACTGGCTTGACTGGGAGGTGGGTATGACTCCGGGCGAATTTTTCGTGGACGAGGGCTCGCATACCCTCAATCCCGGTCGGCGCACCTTGACCCTCGTGGTGAAGAACGCGAGCGACCGTCCTATTCAGGTGGGTTCCCACTACCACTTCGCAGAGACCAACGCGAGCCTGGATTTCGACCGCCCGGCCGCGCAGGGCATGCGCCTGAACATTGCCAGTGGCATGGCAGTGCGTTTTGAACCGGGCCAGCAAAGAACGGTGGAATTGGTTGACATAGGGGGCGACCGGCGTATCTACGGCTTTCGCGGCCTGGTCATGGGCGCACTGAAATGAGCCGTGTTGCTTCATTTCATCGCGGCCCTCGAAAGGAAGGCATTTAAATGGCAACCATGAACAGGCGCGCCTACGCCGAAACCTTCGGCCCGACAGTGGGCGATCGTGTGCGCTTGGCGGACACCGATCTCATCATCGAGGTAGAGAAGGACTTCACTCTGGCGGCTGGCGGCTATGGCGAAGAAGTGAAGTTTGGCGGTGGCAAAACCATACGCGACGGTATGGCGCAAAGTCAGCGTACGCGGGAACAGGGTGCCATGGACACCGTGCTCACCAATGCCCTGATCATCGATCACTGGGGCATCGTCAAGGCCGACATTGGCCTCAAGGACGGCCGCGTCGCCGCCATTGGCAAGGCAGGCAATCCGGACACTCAGCCCGGCGTGGACATCATCATCGGGCCAGGGACTGAAATCATCAGTTGCGAGGGCTTGATCGTCACGGCGGGGGGCATTGATACGCACATCCACTTTATCTGCCCACAGCAGATTGAAGAAGCCCTGGCCAGCGGTGTGACCACCATGATAGGGGGCGGCACCGGCCCTGCCACCGGCACCTTTGCCACCACCTGCACACCAGGGCCTTGGCATATGGAGCGCATGCTGCAGGCCGCAGACGCTTTCCCCATGAACCTGGGGTTTCTCGGCAAGGGCAACGCCAGCCTGCCAGCGGCGCTGCACGAACAGATCAACGCCGGCGCCATCGGCCTGAAGCTGCACGAGGACTGGGGTAGTACGCCCGCAGCCATTGACAATTGCCTGACGGTGGCCGAAGAAACCGACACGCAGGTCGCGATTCACACCGATACGCTCAATGAGAGCGGCTTTGTCGAAGACACCGTGGCCGCTTTCAAGGGCCGCACCATTCATACCTTCCATACCGAGGGAGCCGGTGGCGGCCATGCACCTGACATTCTGAAAGTGGTGGGCGAAGCCAACGTGCTGCCCAGCTCCACCAATCCTACGCGTCCCTACACGGTGAACACCCTGGACGAGCACGTAGACATGCTCATGGTCTGCCACCACCTGGATGCGGGCATTGCAGAAGACCTGGCCTTTGCCGAAAGCCGCATCCGCAAGGAGACCATTGCAGCCGAGGACATCCTGCATGATATCGGCGCCATCAGCATGTTCAGCTCTGACAGCCAGGCCATGGGACGTGTGGGCGAAGTCATCCTGCGCTGCTGGCAGACCGCGCATAAGATGAAGCAGCAGCGCGGGGCCCTGCAGGGAGATGGCTCTCGCAATGACAACTTCCGCGCCAAACGATACATTGCCAAATACACCATCAACCCCGCCATTGCCCATGGCATCAGCCACGAGGTGGGTAGCCTGGAAGTCGGCAAGTGGGCCGACATCGTGCTCTGGAAGCCCGCGTTCTTTGGCGTCAAACCAGCCTGCATTCTGAAGGGCGGCAGCATCGCCATGGCGGCCATGGGTGACCCCAATGCCAGTATTCCCACACCCCAGCCGGTGCACTACCGCGCCATGTTCGGCTCGTTCGCAGGTAGCAACGCGCGCGGCTCGCTGACCTTTGTTTCACAGACTGGCCTGGCCGCAGGTATTGGCCAGCGTTTCGGACTGCACAAGAATTTGTCGGCGGTCAAAGGCATCCGCGGCGTTCAGAAGCGCCACATGATCCACAACGACCTGGCGCCCCATATGGAAGTGGATGCCCAGACTTATGCCGTGCGCGCCAACGGGGAACTGCTCACTTGTGAGCCGGCGGTCAGCCTGCCTATGGCTCAACGTTATTTTCTGTTTTGAACGAAATCCGGGCTATATGTTGAACGTCAACAAACTCCTGACTCAAGGGCAAGGCCTCTCACCGGCCCTCATCAAACGCGCAGCCACCGTAGAGTTGGATTGGGACGTACGCCAAAAAAGCCGTTTCTCTGCGACCGACAGCCAGGGGCGCAGTGTGGCTGTCTTCTTGCCGCGCGGCCAGGCCGTTCGGGGTGGTGATGTGTTGGTGGCCGAGGATGGCAGCCTGATCAGCGTACTGGCTTCACCCCAAAAGGTCATGCACATCACGGCCTGCGCCCAGCATGGTTCACCCTTTGATCTGATGCGAGCCGCCTACCATCTGGGTAACCGCCATGTGCCCATAGAACTGCAGCCGGATCACCTGAAGATCGAACCTGATCATGTGTTGGCCGACATGCTGCGCTCCATGCACATGACGGTGATCGAAGCTGAACTGCCCTTCGAACCAGAAGGGGGTGCGTACGGCGGCCACGTCACCAATGACGGGCATAGCCACGGCCACCATCACGACCATAGCCATCACGGGCATTCACATGGGCATGAGCACTGAGCCCTCTCCCGCGACGCTCCTGCAGTTGATGTGGCTGGCCTCGCCAGCGCTGCCCGTCGGGGGGTTTTCCTATTCTGAAGTGCTGGAAGCCGCCATCGATGCTTCGCTGGTCAGCACAGAGGCCGAGGCTGCCGATTGGCTGGTGCAGCAACTTCATTTGACCCAGGCACGCAGCGACATGGCCGCCATTGCACAAGCGCTGCCGGCCTGGCAGGAGGGCGATATGCTCCGCGTGGAAGGACTCAACGATTGGGTCCTTTTCACCCGTGAAAGCAGAGAGCTGCGATTGCAGACGGAACAGATGGGCAGGTCTCTGGCCGACTGGCTGCGCAATCAGCACCTCCAGGATGCTCTGCGCACCGGACAAGTGACCCAGCTGGCGGCTTTGTCCCTGCAACGGCCCACCTACCCTGTCGCATTCGCATTGGCCACCGCCTTCACCGGCGCATCCGTACAGCACGCTCTACTGGCTTATGCCTTCGGCTGGGCCGAGAACATGGTGCAAGCCGCCCTCAAGGCTGTGCCCCTTGGCCAAAGCGCGGGGCAGCGCATCCTGGCCCAGCTGGCCCATGAAATCCCCACCGCAGTAGCGCATGCCCAGGCTCTGCCAGACAACGCGCGCCAGGCGTTCTCACCCATGCTGGCGATTCACTCCGCCCGGCATGAACATCAGTACTCCAGATTGTTCCGCTCATGACCTCTACAGCGCTCCACCACATTCCTCATCGCACCAAGAAACTGCCGCCCTTGCGTGTGGGCATAGGCGGCCCCGTAGGGTCGGGTAAAACCACCATTCTTGAAATGCTATGCAAGGCGATGCGAGACAAGTGGGATCTGATCGCGATCACCAACGACATCTACACCAAGGAAGACCAGCGCATCTTGACCGTCAGCGGTGCGCTGCCGCCCGAACGCATCATGGGTGTGGAGACAGGAGGCTGCCCGCACACCGCCATCCGTGAAGATGCGTCGATCAACCTCGAAGCGATCGACCGCATGCTGACGCAGTTCCCCGATGCAGACATCGTGTTCATCGAATCGGGCGGAGACAATCTGGCGGCCACCTTCAGCCCCGAGTTGTCCGATCTCACGATCTACGTGATCGATGTCGCTGCGGGTGAAAAGATACCGCGCAAAGGGGGCCCTGGCATCACCAAAAGCGACTTGTTCGTCATCAACAAGACCGATCTCGCCCCCTATGTTGGCGCCAACCTGGACGTGATGCGCGAAGACACCGTACGCATGCGCACCACGCGCAAGGAACTCAAGCCCTTTGTCATGACCAACCTGAAGACCTTGCAGGGACTGGATGAGGTGGTGTCGTTCATAGAGAAGCAGGGGCTCCTGGTGGCCTGAGGCGATCGGTTAACGTCGCGACAGCGACTAATTATTCGAGGGCCGAGCGCAGCAATGGCCCGAGTCAGGCCCCCTAACCCCTTTGGCCGTGCCGAGGAGCGCAGGGCCAGGGGCGGGCAAGAGCACTGCAAGATGCTCTTGCTTCGTGATCTAGCTTGCGGCAGCTGTTTGACCGAAGAGAGCGAAGTGAACGAAGGGAGTTCTGCCGCGCCGCCCCTGGACCGAGCACCGGAGGTTGCCCGTAGCGAAGCGCAGGGTCACGGACAGTGGGGTCGCCTTTTCTTTGGTTTCTTTCTTTTGGCGACGCAAAAGAAAGAGACTGCGCTGCCGGGCGCACTCCCCGGCCTCCGACCTCAATTCAAGAGCAGAAGGAAATTAGCAACCGCAGCGCCTAAAACTACCGCCGCTCGCCCTCACCCCCACCCTCTCCCTAAAGGGAGAGGGGGTTAACACGGCATGCCCTCACCGGCCGGCCGGCCCCACCCCACCCTCGCCCAAAGTCAGAGGGAGCACAGACGGCACTGGCAACACCCCCTAAAGCACCCGCTCCGCAATCAATACCGCAAAGAAACCCAGCGCTGCAAGCACAGTCCACTTGAGCACCACCCAGCCGATGCGCTTGAAACGGTCCTGCCCAGTGGCCGCGTAATAAGCAAAGCACACGCCCGCAAACAGCAGGAGCAGCAGGATCGCCCAGCGAAGCAGCAACATAAGGCTTCCTTACCAGGCCCGCGACAACTGCGCGAAACCGATAGGGGCTTTTTTCTCGTCAGAAAAAGTCACGAGGTCGTAGGCATCAGGCTGAGCCAGCAACTCGCGCAGCAGCTTGTTGTTCAGCCCATGCCCTGAGCGGAACGCGCCGTAGGCCGCCAACATGGGCTTGCCAATGCAGTACAGATCGCCAATGGCATCCAGGATCTTGTGCTTGGCAAACTCTTCGGCATAACGCAGTCCATCGCTGTTGAGCACTTTGAAATCGTCCATGACGATGGCATTGTCCAGGCCTCCGCCCAGCGCCAGACCACTGGCGCGCATCATCTCGACATCACGGCTGAATGCAAAAGTACGCGCACGGGCGATGTCGCGGCTGTAGCGGCCCGACCCCATATCAAACTCGACACGCTGGGCAGTGGAGTCCACCGCCGGGTGGTCAAAGTCGATTTCAAAGCTGAGGGTGAAGCCATGGTGGGGATCAAGGCGCGCCCATTTGAGTTGATCGCCCTCGCCTTCACGCACCTCTACCGATTTCTTGACGCGCAGAAACTGCTTGGGTACCTTCTGCAGTTCTATGCCGGCGCTCTGAAGCAGGTACACAAAGGAAGAAGCCGAGCCATCAAGAATGGGGACTTCCTCTGCGGTAATGTCGATATACAGATTGTCCAGACCCAAGCCGGCACAAGCCGACATCAGGTGTTCGACCGTGCGAACTTTGGCATGCCCACTGGAGATCGTCGACGCCAAACGCGTATCTGTAACAGAGATGGCACTGACCGGAATATCCACCGGCTCGGGCAGGTCAATACGGCGAAAGACAATGCCTGTATTGGGCGGAGCGGGGCGTAATGTCAACTCTACCCGCTCACCACTGTGCAGGCCGACGCCGACAGCGCGAGTGAGCGATTTCAAGGTGCGTTGCGAAAGCATGGCGCTATTTTATGTTTGTATTGGCAATCTCACATCCGGGCGGGAGTGCCATGCTGAAGGGTCTTTGCCTGTTCACGTTCTGCGTCATGCCTTCGCCACAACAATGCCCTGAGCCTCAAGGGCGGCGCGGATGTGGCGGGCAAATTGCACGGCACCCGGCTGGTCACCGTGGATGCAAAGCGTCTCGGCCACGATAGGCACCTCTTTGCCGGACAGCGCCCGCACGACACCTTCCCTGACCATGCGCTCGACCTGAGCGGCAGCCTCACCCACATCTTCGATCATGGCGTGCGGCTGTGATCGGGGTGTGAGCGTGGCGTCGTCCTGGTAAGTTCGGTCGGCGAAGACTTCTCGCACGGCCCGCAAGCCAAGCGCTGTGGTGGCCCGGGCCATCGTTTCGTTGCCGACGAAAATCGACCACTGCGGATTGAGATCGCGCACGGCCTGGGCCACAGCCTCGGCCAAAGACGGATCGCGGGCGCTCATGTTGTAGAGCGCTCCGTGGGTTTTGACGTGGCTCAGAACTCCGCCCTGCGAACGCACCATGCCATCCAGGGCGCCCACCTGGTAGAGCGTGAGCGCATAAACCTCCCGCGCATCCACCGCCATGGCGCGCCGGCCAAACCCCTGCAAGTCGGGCAGGCCCGGGTGCGCTCCTATGGCCACGCCCAGTGTCAGCGCTGCCCGCACCGTGTTCAGCATCACGTTGGGATCACCCGCGTGGAAGCCGCAGGCAATATTGGCAGAGCTCACGTATTGGAGCAGCTCGAGATCCTGGCCCATCACCCATGAGCCAAAGCTCTCGCCCATGTCGCAATTGATGTCGATGCTTGGCATGATGTTGTTCGTGTGGAAGTTGTTGTGGGGATATTCAAGAGGCTTAGTCCAACGCCGCCGCAGCAGCCATGCAAGCGTCGGCCAGTTCCGTCTCGAAACTTCGCCAAAGAACTTCGGCAGCCTCCTGCGTGATGGCCTCGAAGCGCACCTCATCTCCTGGCAGACGCTGGGCCATGCTTGGAAGATCGGCACTCGCCACGTAGGCTATCTTGGGATAGCCTCCCGCGCTTTGACGGTCTGCCATGAGGACAATCGGTTGCCCATCTGGTGGGACCTGAACGGTGCCGTACACGGTAGCCTCCGAAATCATTTCCAGCGGCCGTTCGAGGTTGATCGCCGTGCCGCTCAGTCGGGTTCCCATTCGGTCAGACTGCGGCGACATGCTGTAGCGCTGAGTGGTGAAGGCCGCTCTGGACTCTGGCGTGAAAAGACTCCACTGCGGGCCTGGAACAAAGCGAATCGCATCGCCATGCCATGACTGCCGCGCCGCAACCTGGCGCCCGGGCACCAGGGCTAAACCACTTTGCCGCCCCAGGATTTCCACTTTGAGCGGAGCTGCTTGTGCGTGCGGCCTGAACGGAACCTGGTCGCCCTTGCGCAAAGCCCGTCCTTGAAAGCCGCCGAACCGTGCGCGCGTATTGGTGCTGCGACTGCCCAGAACCGCTGGCACATCAAGGGCCCCCCGCACCGCCAGGTAGGCATAGGCTCCGCTGTGACGCTTGCCCAAGTCCAGCACGGCATCACGGCGGACATAGACCGCCGTTTGATAAGGCAGTGGCTGGCCATCTACCGTCGCGTCCATGGTTGCGCCACACAAGGCAACCACCACGTCACCGGAGAACGTCACCCGAGGGCCTGTGATCGCGCATTCCAGCACAGCCGCCTGGGGCGAATTACCCACCAATGCGTTGGCCAACCGGTGTGACCACTCGTCCATGGGTCCGTTGACCGGTACGCCGAAACACTGCTGCCCCACACGCCCCAGATCCTGGTACGTGCTGAGCAGACCTGCACGCACCACATTCATCACAATCATGCGCGCTCCTCCCGCATTTGTTCAAACTCGCTGGGAGTGATCGGCTTGAACCTGACCTCATCGCCTAACTGTAGACGCACCGGGGGGTCTTGGTGCACATCGAAGAAGGTCCAGGGTGTGCGCGCAATGATGTTCCAACCACCTGGCGACGCAGAGGCATACACCGTAGACAATCCGTTCGCAATGCCGACTGATCCGGCTTCCAGGCGCGTGCGCGGCGATGCCCGCCTACCCACCCGAAGATCAGGGTGCAGCGGCCCGAAGAACGGGTTTCCAGGGGCAAAGAAGTAGGTGTAGAGCGCCATCGCTCGCTCACTGTGCAATGCGATGGTTTGCTCCACCGTGAGCCCGCTGCGTTCGGCCACTTCCTCCAGATCCGGGCCGAATTCTCCTCCGTAGCACGCAGGAATTTCCACCAGTCGGCCCGTACCTACCCGGGCTGGGAGATCCGTCGCCAACAACTGCTTCAACTGTTGGGCGACCTGAGCTGTGGGCAGCCCGTCATCCATGGCATAAGCCATGGGATTGAAATGGACTGCGACTGAGTTGAACGCAGGCACCACTTCGTTCAGCCCCGGTATGCGTTGGGTCTTCAGGAACTCTGTCACGGCGTGCGCCTTTTGACTCGTCGCCAGATCAATGCCCTGGCCCAGGCGAATCAGTACGCACCGGTCGCCGACAGGTTCGATGACCAAAGGTTCGGGAGAAATCTTTTGCATGGTTCTTACATTGTCAGGGTATGGCGCTGTCTTCGCGTGAGGCAAGACAGGACCAGGGCGCACGCCAGTATGCTATTTCGACAACGCAAAAAAAGACAGGGTGTCCGTTTTCACGAACCCCTGTCTTTTGTCCAGAGACGCTGCTGACCAGCGCCCCGCCTTGGCGATCAGTCTGCTTGCTTGCGCAGGAAGGCAGGGATTTCGAAATCATCCATGCCGCCCGAAGACAGTGCATCGACGCGCGCCGCTGCATGCGTGCGATCTGGTGGCTTGCGCCAGACGCTAGGGACGCTCATCTGGCCATAATCGTGAGAGTTGCCAACGCCTCCACCCATTCCGCTGGCGGAAGGCATGGAGAACGGCACGTTGTCGGTGCCGGTACGCAGGCCGCCCTGAACCACGGTAATGGGCTGACGGCGCACGCCCTGGCGCGACAGGCCTGTCGCCACCACGGTCACGCGGATGCTGTCTCCCAAGGTGTCGTCGTAGGCTGCGCCATAGATGACATGTGCGTCTGGAGAAGCGTAAGCACGGATCGTGTTCATGGCTTCGCGCGATTCGCTCAGTTTGAGCGAGCCTTTGGCTGCAGTCACGAGAACCAGCACGCCCTTGGCACCTGAGAGATCAATACCCTCCAGCAGCGGGCAAGCGACGGCTTGCTCTGCAGCGATACGGGCACGATCCGGGCCATTGGACACTGCAGTTCCCATCATGGCCTTGCCAGGCTCACCCATGACGGTGCGGACGTCTTCAAAGTCGACGTTCACATGGCCGTATTCATTGATGATCTCGGCAATACCACCCACAGCGTTTTTCAACACATCGTTGGCGTGCGCAAAAGCTTCGTCCTGAGTGATTTCATCGCCCAGGACTTCGAGCAGCTTCTCGTTAAGCACCACGATCAGAGAGTCGACATTCGATTCCAGTTCGGACAAACCGGATTCGGCGTTGGTCATACGGCGACCACCTTCCCAATCGAATGGCTTGGTCACCACGCCGACGGTCAGAATGCCCATGTCCTTTGCAATACGGGCGATGACCGGTGCAGCGCCAGTCCCCGTACCGCCACCCATGCCAGCGGTGATGAACAACATGTGCGCGCCACGGATGGCTTGACGAATGTCGTCGGTGGCCGCCTCTGCCGCTTCGCGGCCCTTGTCGGGCTTGCTGCCCGCGCCCAGTCCGCTGACGCCCAACTGGATCGTGGCGTAGGCCTTGGTGCGACCGAGCGCTTGTGCGTCCGTATTGGCGCAAATGAACTCCACGCCTTGAACGCTGCGCGAGATCATGTGATCGACGGCGTTGCTGCCACCGCCGCCAACCCCGATCACCTTGATCAGTGTGCCCGCGTGAAATCCGTCCGTTTCAATCATCTCGATGCTCATGATGTCACTCCTTGTCTGCCTGCAGTTGCCGTAAATGGGAAAAATCTTGAAATTTGTTTTGTTTTCATTGACCTGAAACTTTCGTTCTTTGGGGGACCCAGGTCGGTGGCCCCGTACTCAACCAGAAACAGGACTTGCCGCCTGCGTCCGGAAAAAAGGACCGCGTAGACTTGCTTGCGGCTTCGACGCCTTGTCTGAGCACGCCCGCGTGAGGCGCACCTGTCCTCGACCGCAAGCGAGAGGAAAAGAAGCACAACGCATGACGACTCAGAATGGACATCAGAAGTTCCCCACAATGAAATCCTTGAGGCGGCCAAATGCGGTTTTCATGCCACCGCTCTTTTGCGCCACCTTGAAACCGCGCAGGCGAGCCTGCCGGGCTTCTTCCATCAAGCCCATGACAGTCGCTGCTCTTGGTTGAGCCACCATGTCTGACAGGGCCCGGGAATACTTGGGAATGCCGCGCCGAACTGGCTTGAGAAATATGTCTTCTCCCAACTCCAGCATGCCGGGCATGACGGCGCTGCCACCCGTGAGCACCACGCCGGAGGAAAGCACCTCTTCGAAGCCTGACTCGCGAATCACCTGCTGCACCAGCGAGAATATTTCTTCGACACGCGGCTCAATGACGCCAGCCAATGCCTGTTTGGACAGCATGCGAGGTGTCCGGTCGCCGAGTCCAGGGACCTCTACCTGGGTTTCGGCGTCGGCCAGCAATTGCTTGGCAAAGCCGTGTTCGACCTTGATATCTTCGGCGTCCATGGTGGGCGTACGCAGGGCCATGGCGATATCGCTGGTGATCAGATCGCCAGCGATTGGAATCACAGCGGTGTGCCGAATGGAGCCGCCCGTGAAGATGGACACGTCGGTCGTGCCGGCGCCGATATCCACGCAGACCACACCAAGTTCACGCTCGTCGTCAGTCAGTACTGCCTGAGCTGACGCCAGTGGATTGAGCATGAGGTGATCGACATCCAGACCACAGCGGCGTACGCACTTGATGATGTTCTCAGCGGCACTCTGCGCGCCAGTGACAATGTGCACCTTGGCTTCCAGGCGCATACCGCTCATGCCAACCGGCTCTCTTACGTCCTGCCCGTCGATGACAAATTCCTGCGGCTCGACCAACAACAGGCGCTGGTCACTCGAAATATTGATCGCCTTGGCCGTCTCCACCACGCGAGCGACATCCGCAGGCGTGACTTCCTTGTCCTTGACCGCCACCATGCCGCTGGAATTGATGCCGCGGATATGGCTGCCGGTGATGCCTGTGTAGACGCGTGCGATCTTGCAGTCAGCCATCAGCTCAGCCTCTTTCAAGGCTTGCTGGATGCTGGCCACCGTTGCGTCGATGTTGATCACCACACCGCGCTTGAGGCCATTGCTCGGCGCCACTCCAAGACCGGCGAGCTTCAGATCGCCGCCGGGCAACACCTCTCCCACCACCACCATGATTTTGGCGGTGCCGATATCGAGGCCGACGATCAAATCCTTGTACTCTTTTGCCATCTTTTCACCAGTATTTCTTGTGCTTTTTGCTCGTTCTCATCTCTTGGGCCGCACGAGCTTTTGCTCAGGCTGGCCCGTCGCCACGCCGCGCAAGCGCAGCGCGTAGCCGGAGGTATGCCGCAGATCGGCGAATTCAATCGCGTCCGCTTTGCGCTGATGCCGTGCCGCCACACTTCCCACCGTGCTGACGAACTGCGTCACACGGGCTTTCAGCTCCTCCGCCGATCCTTGTCCCAACTCAAGGACAGCGCCGTTGGCCAATTCCGCGCGCCAGTTTCCCCGGCCCTCCAGAGCCAACTCCTCCACCGGTTGTCCCAGGGATTCAAGCATGGGCGCCAGAACGCGGTACATCTCCAGTATTTGAGGCGCGCGCCCCTCGGGGCCCAGCAACCTGGGCAGGCTGTCCTCTTCATCGTCATCAGCCACGGCTTCAAAGACTTCGCCTTGAACATTGACCAGGCGGTTATCGTCTTCGCCCCAGATGGCAACTGGCACGTGCTCCTGCAAGCTGACATTGAGCTGATCAGGAAACACGCGTTGCACCATGGCTTTGCGCACCCAGGGTGCCGATTGAAAAGCCATCCGCGCGGCGTCCAGATCCAGCGTAAAGAAATTGCCTGTCAATCGAGGTGCCACATTGGCGCGAAGACTTGCAGCACTGTTGTGCGCAGTATCACCTTCCACCGTGATTCGGCCGATGGCGAAAGCTGGATTGCGCATGACCCACCACAGGCCGGCCGCCAGACACACCAACAGCAAAGCCGTGACCAAAATTGAAGTGGTCAGGTTCATCAGTCGGACATCCAGCGGTAACGGCATGGCACTGTTCATGCATTCGCCTCCTGCGCTTGCCTTGCGGGGTAATCCAGCGATGCGGACGCCAGCAAGCTGACGCACAGCTCTTCATAGCTGATTCCAACAGCCTTGGCGGCCATGGGCACCAGGGAATGGCTGGTCATGCCTGGCGCTGTGTTGATTTCCAGCAAATAGGGCTTGCGGGTGGCGGCGTCAATCATGACGTCCAGACGTCCCCAGCCCCGGCAGCCCAGCACCTTGTAGGCCTTGAGCACCAGCGCCTGAATGGCTTCTTCCTCACCCGCAGGCAGGTCGCAGGGCACACGGTATTGCGTGGAGTCGGTGAAGTACTTGTTCTGGTAGTCGTACTGGCCTTCAGGGGCCACGATGTGGATCACGGGCAGTGCACGTGCACTGTCACCAGCGCCCAGGACAGCGCAGGTCACCTCGTCTCCGGAGATGAACTGTTCACACATGATGTCTGCGTCCATGGCCGCAGCGGCCTGGACAGCTGCCTGCACTTGAGAGGCGTCCGTGACCTTGGTAACGCCCAGCGACGAACCTTCGCGAACCGGTTTGACTATCAGCGGCAGGCCGAGTTCGCGCGGCAATGACAGCAGCTGTTCGCTGTTGGACTGACCTCTTTGTAGCAAAACATGACGAGGAGTGGACAAGCCCTCGGCTATCCAGATGCGCTTGGTCATCACCTTGTCTATGGCCATGCTCGAGGCCAGCACACCGGCGCCGGTGTAGGGAATGCCCAGCAACTCCAACGCGCCCTGGACCGTACCGTCTTCACCGTAACGCCCATGCAAGGCGATGAAGCAGCGCGAGAAACCTTGGCTGCGCAATTCGTGCATGCCTTGCTGCGCAGGATCGAAGGCATGCGCATCAACGCCGCGGCTGCGCAGAGCGGCCAGCACGCCGGCACCGGACATCAGCGAAACGTCGCGTTCCGCTGACTGGCCTCCCATCAGGACAGCCACTTTTCCGAATTGAACACTGCTTGTCGTCATGATGGATTGATAACGTCCGAATTATGCTCTATTTTTTGTAGCAACTCAACGATTTTGGCCGGGATCGCCCCTATGGAACCAGCCCCCATGAACATCACGACATCACCACCGCGTGCATGCTCAATCGCGAAGGCTGGAAGATCAAACACATCCGCCACGAAGACGGGCTCCACCTTGCCAGCCACACGCAGTGCTCGCGCCAGCGACCGGCTGTCTGCAGCCACGATGGGATCTTCTCCCGCGGCATAGACTTCGGTCAGGACCACGCGATCGGCTGTGCCAATCACATCCACGAAGTCCTCAAAGCAGTCACGGGTGCGCGTGTACCGATGGGGCTGAAACGCCAGCACCAGGCGGCGGCCAGGAAACGCACCGCGGGCAGCCGCCAGGGTGGCCGCCATTTCCACCGGATGGTGACCGTAGTCGTCGATGACCGTAAACGTGCCGCCGTCCTTGGCGGGCAGGTCCCCGTAGTGCTGAAAGCGACGGCCCACCCCTTTGAACTCTGCCAATGCCTTCTGCACTGCAGCGTCCGGTACGTTCAGTTCCACGGCGACCGCAATGGCCGACAAGGCGTTGAGCACGTTGTGCTCGCCTGCCAGGTTGAGCACGATGGGTAGATCAGGTAGTTGAACGCCATTGCGGCGCTGCACGGTGAAATGCATCTGACCGTGCTCGGCGCGCACGTCGACCGCGCGAACCTGCGCGTCTTCGGCAAACCCGTAGGAGGTGACGGGGCAAGCCAGGGTGTCCGCAATTTCACGCACGGCCGCGCTTTCCAGGCAAAGAATGGCGGTGCCATAGAACGGCATGCGGTGCAGGAAATCTACAAACGCCTTCTTCAGCTTGTTGAAGTCATGGCCATAGGTCTCCATATGGTCGGCGTCGATGTTGGTCACCACCGCCATCACCGGCAGCAGGTTCAGAAAGGATGCATCTGATTCATCGGCCTCGACCACGATGTAGTCGCCTGCTCCAAGCCGGGCATTGGCTCCCGCGCTGTTGAGTCGGCCGCCTATGACGAAGGTGGGATCGAGTCCTGCTTCAGCCAACACGCTGGCCACGAGGCTGGTGGTGGTGGTCTTGCCGTGCGTACCCGCGATGGCAATACCCTGCTTCAGGCGCATCAATTCGGCCAGCATCATGGCGCGCGGAACCACGGGAATACGCTTTTCTCGGGCAGCCAGTACTTCAGGGTTGTCTGGTTTGACTGCAGTCGAGGTGACTACGGCGTCTGCACTTTCGGTGTTGGCAGCCTCATGGCCGATAAAAGTCTTGATGCCCAGGGCCGCCAGGCGCTGCAGCGTAGTGCTGTCTGAAAGATCAGAGCCTGAGATCTTATAGCCCAGGTTGTGGAGGACCTCGGCGATGCCACTCATGCCTGAGCCACCGATGCCCACAAAGTGAATGTGACGGATGGCGTGCTTCATGCGGCCAGCTCCTCACAAGCCGCAACGATTTTCTCGACGGCGTTCGTTTTTCTCATTGTTCTGGCCTTCTCTGCGAAGGACACCAAGCTGGCACGGGTCGTATTCCTTAAAAGATCAGCGAGTATTTGGGGGGTCAGATCACGCTGCTGAATCAACCAGGCGGCTTCCTGATCAACCAGGAATTTCGCGTTGGCAGTTTGATGATCGTCCACCGCTGCGGGAAATGGCACGAAAAGAGCGGCAGCGCCAATGGCGGCGATTTCGCTCACCGTGGTCGCGCCCGCACGGCAGATCACAAGGTCTGCCTCGGAGTAGGCCGTCGCCATATCGTCAATGAAAGGCAGGAGCGTGGCTTCAACGCCGGCTGCCCGGTAGGCCGCACGCAACTCGTCGATCTGCTTGGCGCCGCTTTGATGAGTGACGATGGGCCGCTCTGCGGTATCAATCAGTGCGAGCGCTTTGGGAACGACATCGTTCAGCGCCTGGGCACCCAGGCTGCCACCCACCACCAGAATGCGGAGCGCTCCGCTTCTTCCGGCAAAGCGCGCAGCGGGTTCTGCACATTGTGTGAAGGCCGCGCGCAACGGATTACCCACCCACTGCACTTTGCGTGCCTTGGGCAGCACGCCAGGAAACGCTGTGAAAACTCGGTCAGCAATGCCCGCCAGAACCTTGTTGGCCATGCCAGCTACCGAGTTCTGCTCATGCAGCACCAGTGGTTTGTTCTGAGCCACGCCCATCATGCCACCGGGGAAGGTGATGTATCCGCCAAAGGCCACCATGACGTCGGGTTTCACGCGTCGGATCACACTGACGCTTTGCCCGAAAGCCCGGAGCAAGCGCAGCGGCAACAGAAAGAGTGTCTTGAGTCCTTTGCCACGGACACCGCTGAAGGCGATGGGTTCGAACGCATAGCCGCGAGGCGGCACCAGTTGCTCCTCCATACTGCCCGGAGCGCCCAGCCAGTGCACCCGCCAGCCGCGCTCTCGCAGGGCATCGGCAACGGCCAGCCCCGGGAAGATGTGCCCACCGGTACCTCCGGCCATGACCAGCGCGCACTTAGGGCCGGCAATGCCTGTACCGAGAGACGGCTGGGAACGGCTCATGTCTGCGCTCATGCCCGCCCTCCACGCATCAGTTGGCGGTTTTCGACGTCCACCCTCAGCACGATGGCAATGGCCACAAGGTTGACCAAAATGGCTGAGCCTCCGTAACTCATCAAGGGCAGCGTCAGTCCTTTGGTGGGCAGCGCGCCAAGATTCACTCCGATGTTGATGAAGGCCTGAAACCCCATCCAGAGGCCGATGCCTTGTGCCACCAGACCCGAGAACACGCGGTCCAGAGCAATGGCCTGACGACCGATGTGCATGATGCGCCGGGTCAGCCACATGAACAGGCCGATCACGCAGACGACACCAATCAGGCCGAACTCTTCACCGATGACGGCCAATAGAAAGTCGGTATGGGCTTCTGGCAGCCAATGAAGCTTTTCGATGCTGCCCCCCAGGCCCACACCGAACACCTCGCCTCGTCCGATGGCGATCAAGGAGTGTGAGAGCTGATAGCCCTTGCCCAGGGCGTGTTGCTCGCTCCATGGATCGAGATAGGCAAAGATACGTTCGCGTCTCCATTCGGAAGAGGCAATCATCAACCCGAAGGCCACCACCAGAACGGCCGCAATGAGGAAGAACATGCGTGCGTTCACCCCGCCCAGGAACAAGATTCCCATGGCGATGACCGCAATCACCATGAAGGCACCCATATCAGGTTGAGCCAGCAACAGCGCGCCCACCACGCCGACAGCGACTCCCATGGGGAGCACCGCGCGGAAAAACCGCTCCTTGACTTCCATCTTGCGCACCATGTAGTCGGCGGCGTAAAGCAGCACCGCCAGCTTGGCGACTTCGGACGGCTGGAAATTCATGGGACCCAGAGAGATCCAGCGCCGCGCACCATTGATCACGCTTCCCACATGCGGGATCAACACCGCGATCAAAAGGGCCAGCGCCACCACGAAAAGCCAGGGGGCGGCTTTTTCCCACCAATCCATGCGCACCTGGAACGTGATCAGCGCAGCCACAAAGCCCATACAGATCCACAGGGCGTGGCGATAGACGAAGAAATTCGGCCCGAAGCGCGCAAAGCGTGGGTTGTCCGGCATAGCAATGGTGGCCGAATACACCATGATCAAGCCCCAGGACAGCAGAAACAGGCAGGCCCAGATGAGCGCCTGGTCAAACCCGAGCACGCGTGTGGGTGTGCTGGCCGTGCGTGCGTACTCCATGCCGCCAATGCGCACTGGCAGATGCTCACTGGCCGCCCTTGCCGAACGGCGTCGACGGGGTTTGGCCTCTGGCACTGGCGATGCCGCAGAGGGTTCGACAGCAGCATTCATGCTGGCACCTCCAGTTCAAGGCCTTCGGCGTGAGCCAGATCTCTCACAGCAGCGCAGAACGCGTCTGCACGGTGAGCGTAGTTGCGGTACATGTCGAAGCTGGCGCAGGCCGGCGAAAGCAGGACCGCATCCCCCGCTTCAGCGTTGTCGCGCGCGAGTGCAACAGCCTCTGTCATGTCAGAGGCGTTGATCAAGGGGGCACCTGAGCCTTCCAGGGCGGCGCGAATCTTGTCAGCGTCGCGTCCGATCAGGATAGCGGCTCGCACGAAGCGCTTGACGGGCTCCAGCAGCGGTGAGAAGTCCTGGCCCTTGCCCTCACCACCCAGAATGACAATCAGCCGGCGGTCAGCACCCAGGCCGTTCAACGCAGCGACGGTAGCACCCACGTTGGTGCCCTTGCTGTCGTCGAAGTACTCGACGTCGCCCAGCAGACCTATGGATTCAACGCGGTGCGGCTCGCCGCGGTATTCACGCAGGCCATACAGCATGGGGGCCAGCTGGCACCCGCAGCTCACAGCCAACGCAAGCGCCGACAGTGCGTTGACCGCATTGTGGCGCCCGCGGATCCGCAAGGCATCGACGGGCATCAAGCGCTGCAGGTGAATTTCCTGGGCAGCGTCCTTGCGGCGGCGCAAGGTTTCATCCGCCTCCAGCGCACGCACCAACCAGGCCATGCCGTTGACCATCTCAATGCCGAAGTCTTCCGGCGCCTCCGGCAAGCCAGCACCAAATGTGAGCACCGGGCGCTGAGGCAATTTGGCAGCTTTGCCCTTGGCAACCGGGGGCCGCAGGGCGGCCACCAGAGGGTCGTCCCGGTTGAGAATCATCACCCCGCTGTCACCAAATACCTTGGCCTTGGCCGCTGCATAAGCAGCCATATCGCCGTGCCAGTCAAGATGATCCTGCGTCAGGTTCAAGATGGTGGAAGCAGCAGGCTCAAAACGGGTCACCGCATCAAGTTGGAAACTGGAAAGCTCCAGCACCCAAACCTCTGGCAGTGCATCTTGATCCAGCGCCTGACCAAGCATGTCGAGCATGGAAGGGCCAATGTTCCCAGCCACTACCACGCTCTTTCCAGCGCGCTCTACCAACTGCCCCGTCAGGGAGGTCACGGTGGTCTTACCGTTCGTTCCCGTGATGGCCAACACGGAAGGGGCGTAGTCACGCTCAGTCTTTAATTGCTCCAGGGCATGCACGAACAGGCTGAGTTCCCCCTCTACGCAAAGACCACGCTCCCTGGCAGCTGAGGTCACCCCGGACACTTCATCAGGCGAGAGCCCGGGGCTGCGGTAGATCGCATTGAACCCGCGGTCCGCGTCCGCTATCAGCTTGGCGTCCAGTGGACCAGCCACGAAACGCACAGCCGGCATCTCGGCACGCAAAGTCTCCAACTGAGGGGGTGCTGCACGCGTATCGGCAACCGTCACCTCTGCACCCAGGCGGGCGCACCAGCGCGCCATGGCCAGACCGGACAGGCCCAGGCCCAGGATCAGAATGTGGTGGTCTTTCAGGTGGTCGTTCATTACCTGAGCTTCAGTGATGACAACCCCACCAGGCAAAGCAGCATGGTGATGATCCAGAACCGGACGACGACCTGAGTTTCGGCCCATCCGCTCTTTTCAAAGTGATGGTGCAGAGGCGCCATTTTCAGAAGGCGGCGACCTTCGCCATAGCGGCGCTTGGTGAGCTTGAACCAGGTCACTTGCAACATGACCGACAGCGCTTCAACCACAAAAATGCCGCCCATGACGGCCAGCACGATTTCCTGGCGCACGATGACGGCAATCGTTCCCAGGGCGCCCCCCAAGGCCAATGCGCCGACATCGCCCATAAACACTTGGGCGGGGTGGGCATTAAACCAGAGGAACGCCAATCCAGCGCCGGCCATGGCGGCACAGAAGATCAACAACTCGCCCGTGCCAGGGATATGCGGGAACAACAGGTAGCGGGCGTAGACGGAACTGCCCGTCACGTACGCAAAGATACCCAGGGCTGATCCCACCATGATGACCGGCATGATGGCCAACCCATCCAGGCCATCGGTCAGGTTGACCGCATTGCTGGATCCGACGATCACGAGGTAGCTCAGGATGACAAATCCCAACACGCCCAGGGGATAGCTCACCTCTTTGAAGAAGGGCACCATCAATCCGGCAGCGTGTGGCAGGTCAATGGTGAAACCCGAGCGAATCCAGTCACCAAAAAGCTCCAGGACGCGTGCGTTCGAGCTTTCGGAGATGCTGAACACCAGGCACAGCGCAGCCAGTAGACCAATGACCGACTGCCAGAAATATTTTTCGCGCGAACGCATGCCTTCGGGGTCCTTGTTGACCACCTTGCGCCAGTCATCAACCCACCCGATGGCACCGAACCCGAACGTGACCATCATGACAATCCAGACGAATCGATTGGATAGATCAAACCAGAGCAAGGTGGATATGGCGATGGCGATCAGAATCAGCACGCCGCCCATGGTCGGCGTGCCTCTCTTGCTCAGGTGCGTCTCCATGCCGTAGCCGCGGATGGGCTGGCCGATCTTGAGTTCAGTCAGGCGGCGGATCACATACGGACCGGCGACAATGCCTATCACCAACGCCGTGAGCGCAGCCATGAGAGCGCGGAAAGTCAGATACTGAAAGACGCGGAAGAAGCCAAATTCGGGCGACTGCGCCTGGAGCCAGGTTGCAAGACTAAGCAGCATGAGCACCCTCCGCGTGACCGTCAGCGGGCGCTGTGAGCGCTTGCACCACGCGCTCCATGCGCATGAAGCGGGATCCCTTGACAGCGATGCTGATGCATTGCCCCATATGTGTACGCACAGCGTCTGTCAATTCCGTGATGTCCTCAAAATGCCGTCCCCCTCCAAAACCCATGGCGGCGTGAATGGCCAGGGGTCCATGGGCCAGCAAGCGCTCGATGCCGCGCTCTCGTGCATACGCGCCCACTTCTGCGTGAAACGCAGGGCCTTGCTCGCCCACTTCGCCCATATCACCCAGCACCAGAAGGCGCGGGCCGGGCAGCTCTGCCAAAACGTCGATGATGGCCCGCACCGAATCCGGGTTGGCGTTGTAGGTGTCATCCACCAAGGTGATGGCACGCCCGCGCTGACGCAAGAGGATGGAACGGGAACGGCCCTTGACCGGGCGAAATGTGCCCAGCCCTTGCGCCATGGCATCCAGCGGCGCACCTGCCTCAGCCGCGCATGCGAGCGCAGCCAGCGCATTGGTCACGTTGTGGCGACCAGGCATGTGCAGCTCAAAGCCCACTTCGCCAGCGGGTGTGGAGGCACGGATGCTCCAGCGGTCAGCCAACCATTCGGCAGATAGGACGTGAACAGCAGCGCCTTGGGCCTGGGTTCCAAACAAGCAGTGCCGGGCACCAAGCGACAGGCCGCGCCAGAGTTCCTCAAAGGGGTCGCCCGCCGGGAACACGGCAGAACCACCCGCTTGAAGCGACTTGAACACCGCTCCGTTTTCAAGCGCCACCGCCTCCACCGAGGCCATGAATTCCTGGTGTTCGCGTTGAGCATTGTTGACCAAGGCCACGGTAGGCCGTGCAATGGCCGCCAGCGTTGCAATCTCTCCGGGGTGGTTCATACCCAGCTCCACCACCGCCACTTTCGTAGAGGAGCGCAGGCGCAACAAAGTCAAAGGCAGACCGATGTCATTGTTGAAATTGCCTTCAGTGGCCATGGCGCCCTCGCCTCGCCACGCACTCAGTATGCTGGCAATCATCTGCGTCACGGTGGTCTTGCCGTTGCTTCCCGCCACCGCAATCAAGGGCAGATCGAACTGGTTACGCCAACCACTCGCCAGCGAGCCCAACGCCAACCGCGCATCAGGGACCACCAGGCCCGCTAGACCCGCAGCAAGCAAGAGCGGTTCTGCGTCTGCATCACAAATAGCGGCCACGGCGCCCTTGGCCTTGGCTTCAGCAAGGAACTCAGCGGCATTGAATCGATCGCCCTTGATGGCAACGAACAAGTCGCCTGGCGCGAGTGTTCGGGTATCCGTATGCACGCGCGACACCTGCAGTGAGCCATCTCCCACGATGCGCGCAGCGGGCAGCCAGGAGGCTGCCAGGTCCAGGCTCAAGTTCATAGGACTCATGCCACCGACCTCCGCCCCATGAGAGCTGCGTGGGCCTGCTCATGATCGGAGAACGGCTGGCGCTGCCCATTGATCTCCTGATAGTCCTCGTGCCCCTTGCCGGCAATCAGCACCACATCAGAGGCTGCCGCCTCGGAAAGCGCTTGTGCAATGGCCCGGGCCCGATCGACCTGGACCAGCACGCCCTCGGTATCAGAGAAACCCGCCAGCACGTGCTGGATGATGTCCATGGGGTCTTCACCACGCGGGTTGTCACTGGTCACCACTGCCCGGTCAGCACCAGCTTCAACGGCAGCGGCCATCAACGGCCGTTTGGTGGCGTCGCGGTTGCCCCCACAGCCAAATACGCACCACAGCGCACCGCCACGCTGTTCCGCCAGTAGCCGCAGGGCTGCCAGCGCCTTGTCAAGCGCATCAGGCGTGTGGGCGTAGTCAATCACGGCCAGGGGTTCGCCCTCACCGCCCACGCGTTCCATGCGCCCCGGGACGGCAGGAAGATCGGCGCATGCCTGCACCGCGGTGGCCAGCGGCAGACCCAGTGCACGCAGTGCGCCCAACACACACAATACGTTGGAGGCGTTGTAGTCACCGATCAGCGAAGTGTCCAGGGTGTGCGCCTGGGCATCTTCTCTGACTTCAAAACTCAGGCCGCGGTCACCGTAGGTCAAACCAGCCCCGCTCAAACGGGCAGGTTGACGCAGAGAAACTGTCCAGACGTCCAGGCCTCGCGCTCTTGCCTTGGCCTCCAACTCAGCGCCCCGCGGGTCATCCAGATTGATCACTGCAGCCTGCAGGCCAGTCCAGTCGAACAGCGCAGCCTTGGCTTGCCAGTAGGCTTGCATGCTGCCGTGGTAGTCAAGGTGGTCTTGAGTGAAATTGGTGAATACGGCCACCTTGATGGCCATTCCATCCAGCCTGTGCTCGGCGATACCAATCGAAGAAGCCTCAATGGCACAACTCTTGACACCCTGATCCACGAATGCGCGCAAGCGGCGGTGCAGCAACACCGGGTCCGGGGTGGTCATGCCTGTGGAACACACTTCTGGCGGCACACCTGTGCCCAGCGTACCGATCAAACCGCAAGGCGCATTCTCGGGCAAGCCTGCACTGGAAAGTGCCGATGCCAGCCACCACGCCGTAGACGTCTTGCCGTTGGTGCCCGTAATGGCCACCACACTCAACTCGCGCGAAGGCGCTTCGTAATAGGCATCGGCAATGAGGCTGGTGGCCGCCTTCAAATGCGCATAGGCCGCAACGCTGTCCTGCTCAAAGCCAAATTGATCCGCACCGTCGAGCTCCACCAGGCAGGCCTGCGCGCCTTGGGCGAGCGCAGCGCCTACGAACTTTCGGCCATCGACCGCTGCGCCGGGCCAAGCGATGAATCCATCGCCCGCCTGCACAGGGCGGCTGTCTGCATGCAGCTTGCCTGTCACCCGCGCACGAAGCCACTGTGCAGCCTCGGATGGCGAATGAAGTTCTGCCAGCGCAGACTTGAGGGTGCGCGTCATCAGAACGACTCCTCTACCGAACTGGCCACAATTTGGGGTTTCACCGCCATATCAGGCTGCACACCCATGATGCGCAAGGTCTGCTGCACCACTTCACTGAAGACGGGCGCAGCCACCGCTCCGCCGAAATAAACCCCATTGCTCGGCTCATCAATCATCACGGCCACAATGATGCGAGGTTTCTCGATCGGCGCCATGCCCGTAAACCAAGCACGGTATTTGTTGCTGGCATAGCCCTTACCCACTTGCTTGTGCGCAGTTCCTGACTTGCCGCCGACCGAATAGCCCAGCGTCTGTGCGCGCTGGCCAGTACCCCCTGGACCAGCGGCCATTTGCAGCATCTTGCGGATCGCGCGCGCATTGTTTTCCGAGAAAACCTTCACCCCATGGGCAGGCTCCGAGCGCTTGAGCAAAGTGGCCGCGATGACTTCCCCATCATGCGCGAAGGCCGTATAGGAGTGCGCCATCTGAAATAGCGATGCCGAAAGACCATAGCCGTAAGACATCGTGGCCTGCTCTACAGGACGCCAGCTCTTCCAGGGCCGCAGGCGCCCGGTCGCCGCACCGGGAAATGCCAACTGGGGCTTCTGTCCATAGCCCAGCGCTGTATAGGTATCCCACATTTCCTGGGGACGCATCTTTTGCGCAATCTTCAATGCGCCGACGTTACTTGACTTCTGAATGACACCTTCAACCGTCAGAGACCCATAGTTATGGGTATCACGGATGGTGAACCGGTCGAGCTGGTAGCTGCCCGGAGAGACGTTGATGATGGTCTGAGGAGTAACGCGCCCTGCCTCCAGGGCCATGGCGGCGGTGATAGGCTTCATGGTGGAGCCTGGCTCGAACGTGTCCGTGATCGCAATGTTGCGGAGCTGCGCGCCGGTAAGTTTGCGCCGGTCATCAGGGGTGTAGCTCGGATAATTGGCCAGCGCCAGAACTTCACCGGTGACCGCGTCAAGCACGACAGCACTGCCTGATTTCGCCTTGTGTGCGGTGACTGAATCCCGCAGCTTCTGATAGGCGAAAAACTGGACCTTGGAATCAATGGAGAGCTGGATGTCTTTGCCGTCGACTGGCGGCACGTCATCTCCCACACCCTCGACCACTCGACCAAGCCGGTCTTTGATGACGCGGCGAGACCCAGCTTGCCCTGACAACTGCTTTTCGAATGAAAGCTCAGCGCCTTCCTGACCCAGGTTCTCTACGTTGGCGAAGCCGACCACGTGGGCCGCAGCTTCACCTTCAGGATATTTGCGTTTGTATTCCTTGCGCTGATAAATACCCGCAATCTTCAGATCTGCGATCTCCTTGGCCACAGGTTCGTCGACCTGGCGCTTGAGCCAGACAAAGGTTTTGTCTTCATCGGCCAGCCTCTTGTTCAATTCGGACAGGGGCATGCCGAGCAGGCGAGCCAGCTTCTGCAGCTTGGCACTATCGCGCTCCACATCTTCAGGAATAGCCCAGATGCTGGGCGCCACCACGCTGGACGCCAGGATGAGGCCGTTTCGGTCAAGGATTCGGCCACGGCTGGCAGGCATTTCCAGGGTGCGCGCGAACCGGACCTCGCCCTGGCGCAAGAAGAAGTCGTTGCCAATGACCTGGACATAGGCCGCGCGCGCAACCAATCCCAGAAATGCCAGGGCCAGGCACGCCACGATGAACTTGCTGCGCCAGACAGGGGTCTTGGACGCAAGAAGCGGGCTGGAGGTGTAGCGGATGCTTTTCATGGCTTGCCACCTTGAACAGCAGGCGCTGGAGCTGCGCTCACTGAAACATATTCAGTGATGGCAGGCGTGACCGTGCGCATGGCCAGTTTTTCCTTCGCAAGCTTCTCGACACGCAATGAGGTGGCTTCGGCCCGCTTTTCCACTTCAAGCCGGCTGCGCTCGGTTTCCAGACGGTGAGCCTCGGCATTCGCACGATCGAGCTCCGTGAACAGGCGCCGCGAATCGTATTGAACGCGCACGAGGTAAAGCGCGCTGAAAATGACCGCGGCAAACAGAACAACGGAAAGACGCGTCATAGTGGCGCCTCTGTGCGCTCGGCCACGCGCATGATGGCACTACGCGAGCGCGGGTTGGCAGCCACTTCTGCAGGACTGGGTCGCACGCGACCCAGTGCCTTCAGAAGGGACGGAGGTGGCTCTGCGAAAGGCGCGCGGCGATCCACCACCGCACGCGAATGCCGTGCGATGAACTGTTTGACGATGCGGTCTTCCAAGGAATGGAAGCTGATCACCACGAGCCGCCCTCCGGGTTGCAACACCTCAAGACATCCTTTCAGCGCTTTTTCGAGCTCTTCAAGTTCGGCATTGACGAAAATCCGAAGAGCCTGAAATGTGCGCGTTGCAGGGTTCTGGCCCGGCTCGCGGGTTTTGACCGCGCCAGCCACGAGTTCGGCCAGTTCAAGGGTGGATGAAAACGGGCCCCGTTCCTGTCGGCGAGCGACAATCGCCTTTGCAATGGGGCCAGCAAACCGTTCTTCGCCATACTCACGAATCACCTCTGCGATCTGCTGCTGTGAAGCACTTGTCAACCAATCGGCCACACTCTGTCCGCGCGTGGTGTCCATGCGCATATCCAGCGGGCCGTCTGCACGAAAAGAAAAACCCCGCGCGGGGTTGTCGATTTGTGGCGAGCTGATTCCGAGGTCCATGAGAACCCCCGCCGCACTGCGCGGCGGAAGCTCGCCCAGGCTGGCAAAGCCCTGGTGACGGATGTCGAAACGCTCGTCCTTGATCTGAGCCGCTGCTGCCAACGCCTCCAGATCCTTGTCGTAAGCTGTCAGGCGCCCTGCGGGATCGAGGCGCGACAAAATCAGGCGCGAATGCCCACCGCGACCGAACGTGGCATCCACGTACTGTCCTTTTGGGTCCGTTACCAGGGCGTCGACAGCCTCCTGGAGCAGGACCGTGATGTGTGACCATTCGCTCACCTGCCTCCTAAAACACGAGTTCCTCGAATGCCTGAGTCATGCCGGCTTGAATAGCCTCGGCTTCCTTGGCTTCGTATGTGATCTTGTCCCACAGTTCAAAGTGATTGCCCATGCCAAGCAGCATGAGGTCGCGCTCGAGCCCTGCCGCCTGACGAAGTTCTGGAGAAACGAGGACACGCCCGGTGCCGTCCATGTCCACGTCCATGGCACTGCCCAGGAAGATGCGCTTGAGCCACTGGGCGGACATAGGCAACTGAGCGATACGTTCGCGAAACTTTTCCCACTCTGGACGCGGAAACACCATGAGGCAGCCGTGCGGATGCTTGGTAATGGTGAGTTGACCCGAGGCAGTGGCCGCCAGGACGTCACGATGCCGGGTCGGCACAGAAAGCCGACCCTTCGCATCCAGACTCAGCGACGACGCCCCTTGAAACACTTGGATCCCTTTTGAAACAGTGTCAAACTAATGGCGAAGGCACTTTTCACCACTTAATTGCACTTTTTTGCACTGTAGCAGGAAAACCGTAGCAGTCGATAGGGCATCTACAAATTATTTCAATGAAATCAATGCTTTAGCTGGCTTTCAAGCGCAGGGGTATAAGGGTTTTTTCTTTTAAATAAAGAACTTAGGAGAGATATCGAAAGTAACCCTGGAATCGAGCATGAAATTCCGAAAAAAAGCGGGTTCGTGAACAGGTTGGCAAATGAGCGCGAGAACGCAAACAGAGGTTCTCAAGACTTCAAGTAAAAAGCCGCCTGGCAAGAGGCGGCTTTGAAGGCGCTATCGCAGAGCGAATGGGACAACGGGGAGGAATGGGTGGGGTGGGCTGTCTTTACTGCGCTGCAGCCCTGCCCCGAGCCCGATGGCCCTTCCAGGCCATCAGAGTATGTAACGGGAGAGGTCTTCATTGCGGCTCAGCGCCGACAGCCTTTCGTCGACATAGGCCGCATCGATGCTGACCGTCTGCCCCTCCAGCTTGGTCGCATCGAAACTGATCTCATCCAGCAGACGCTCCATGACCGTAGACAATCGGCGCGCCCCGATATTTTCCGTGCTCTCATTGACGGCGCATGCTATTTCAGCCAGACGGGAAATGCCTTCAGGGGTGAATTGCAAGTTGACCCCTTCGGTGGCCAGCAAGGCTTGGTACTGGCGCACCAGAGAAGCATCGGTCTGGATCAGGATGGCTTCAAAATCCTGGACCGAGAGCGAAGCCAGCTCTACCCGGATAGGCAAACGGCCTTGGAGCTCGGGTATCAAATCGCTCGGTTTGGCAAGATGAAACGCGCCGGAGGCGATGAACAGAATATGGTCGGTGCGGACCATACCGTATTTGGTGCTGACCGTGGTGCCTTCGACCAACGGAAGCAGATCGCGCTGCACCCCCTGGCGCGAGACCTCGGCCGTACCTCCTTCACCACCGCGCGAGGCGACCTTGTCAATTTCGTCAATGAAGACGATTCCATTTTGCTCCAGGTTCTGAAGCGCCTGCGTGCGGATTTCGTCCTCGTTGACGAGTTTGCCCGCCTCTTCGTCAACCAGCAACTTCATCGCTTCGCCGATTTTCACGCGCCGCATCTTGCGGCGGCTTGCCCCCATGTTGCCCAGCATGCCTTTGAGCTGCTCGGCCATGTCTTCCATGCCGGGAGGCCCCATGATCTCGAGCGCAGGTTGCGGCTGGACCAGTTCGAGCTCGATTTCCTTGTCGTCCAGCTGGCCTTCCCTCAGCTTCTTGCGAAAGCCCTGGCGTGCTGCGCTATCGCTGGCAGGCTGCGCTGCTGCGCCTTCAGGAAGGCGCGCAGGCGGGATCAGTACGTCCAGAATGCGCTCTTCAGCCAGATCTTCTGCACGGGTACGGTGTTTTTTGACAGCGCCTTCGCGCGCCTGTTTGACCGCCATTTCAGCGAGGTCGCGGATGATGGAGTCGACGTCCTTGCCCACGTACCCCACTTCGGTAAATTTTGTGGCTTCAACCTTGATGAACGGCGCCCCAGCCAACCGCGCGAGCCGGCGGGCAATTTCTGTTTTTCCCACACCAGTGGGACCAATCATGAGAATATTCTTGGGCGTGATCTCCGGACGCAGCTTTTCATCGACCTGCTGGCGGCGCCAGCGGTTGCGCAATGCAATCGCCACCGCGCGCTTGGCGTCTTTCTGGCCGACGATGTGGCGATCGAGTTCGGAGACGATCTCCTGGGGAGTCATTGAGGACATTGACGTTGAGCGTGAATCGTTTGACATGGGGCTTGGGCGCGTGCCTTGCCGTTGAGAGGGCGTTGAAGACTGAAGGTTCCGCGCCCGGAGCTCTTAGAGCGTCTCGATGGTGTGATGCATATTGGTGTAGATACACAACTCACCGGCGATCTCCAGTGACCGCTTGACGAGTTGGTCAGCCGGGAGGTCAGAGTGATCAAGCAAGGCCTTGGCCGCTGCGTGCGCATAGGCTCCCCCAGAGCCGATGGCGACCAGGCCGTGCTCTGGCTCAAGTACGTCGCCGTTTCCGGTGATGATGAGGGAAGTTTCCCTGTCGGCCACTGCAAGCATGGCTTCCAGGCGGCGCAATACACGATCAGTGCGCCAATCCTTGGTGAGCTCGATGGCGGCGCGAGTCAAATGGCCCTGGTGCTTTTCCAGCTTGGCCTCAAAACGCTCAAACAGGGTGAAGGCATCGGCGGTGGCGCCAGCGAAGCCCGCCAAAACCTTGTTGTGATAGAGCTTACGCACCTTGCGCGCCGTACCTTTGACAACGATATTGCCCAAGGTGACCTGCCCGTCCCCGCCAATGGCGACCTGCCAGCCGTCAGGCGTCTTGCGCCGGGCACTGATGATAGTAGTACCGTGAAATGCTTCCATCGCGCGCACATGGGGGCGATGGCACGATTTGCAAGCCCCGAAAATGAAATCTCAATCCTTGCGCAGTCTGACGCGAGCCACTTCGCTGATACCTACGACGCCAAAAAAAGCCGCCACCAACCGATTGACGTGCCTGAACACGACCTGGCGGCCCTGCAACTGTTGAGCGGTGGCCCAATTGAGCAGCGTGCCTGCCGCACCAAAGTCGACGCGTTCAAGCTGGCTGCAGTTGAACTCGATGGAAACCACCCCATCGGCCAATGTCAAGTCACGCAGCGCCGCCTCCGCATCTCCGAGCAGAACCCCCTGAAGCTCGCTCTTGATGGCCCCCTGGTTCGCCGGCTCTCCTGCTCCAAGCAGCGGCGAAACGTCGGCACCGAAAGACGCCTCTTGCGCTTCATGCGGCGGATTCTGATCGTCTTGCGCGCTCAGAATGGAATCGCCATCACTTGTCATGGCCGTGAAAGCACTGCTGGGCTCCTGCCATGCCGGCGGGGACACCTCATAGGTCACACAATACTTGAGCGCTACAAGCTCGAATTCATCCATTTCATTCAGGACGCGCAGCAAGGCCAGGCGCGCCACCCACCACATGGGATCGACCGAGCGGTCATCCGTGGGGGACTGCTCATCGAGCAGCTGCAAGAGAATTTCACTGCCGATGAACTTGAGCCGGACCGCCGTGTCCGCCCAACGCTGCAAGGCTTCGGTAAAAACGGGAAGCGCTGCCGGTTCAACGGTCTTCAGATAGCGCCAATCGATACGCCATGGAGATCCGGTTCGCGCCAGCGTGGCATTAAGAGCCGCCACCGACTGCACGCCCAGTATGGAAGGGGCCACCCAGTGCGCCAATGCGTTGCTGGGCTTGTTGATCTCCTGGGGAAGCAAGCTTGCATTCTGAGACGAAAGCAGCGGCCCCAATGTCCATTGAGGTGCAGAGCGGTCAAACCGGCTGGCAAACTCAATGGCCACATCATCAAATTTGTCCTGTTCGCCGGTGGCGCGATAGAGATCAAACAGGGTCAACCAGGTGTCCTGGGGCTGGTTGTGCGAATCGCCTCCACGAAGAAGTTCGCGCAACCCAGACTCCGCGCCAGCAGTATCTCCGTTGGCAAACCGAATCGCAGCCTCTTCAATTTCGGGCGCCTGCTTGGCAATAGCCTGAGCTTCCAGCCCCATCGGACCGCTGGACAAAGCGTCGTTCGCCTGCGTGGGGATCGTCGGCGCCAGGCTTCCCATTGAATCCAGAAGCGGAGGCAGGCTGTGTGCACCGGATAGCGGCGCCATGGCCTCTTCTCGCACTATCTCCCGGGGAAGAGCTTCAAAATTGATGGTTGGATCAAAGGGGCGCGCAGCAGCAATGCCCGGCGCAATGGTCGTTCTCTCACCAGAGGTCCTGTGGGCCGCAGAAACCGGAGCGAGCACGGTATCCGCGTACGGCGCAGAAGGCTCTCGGGCCTGTACAGAAGGCGATACGCTTTTGTTGCGCAGCCAGGCGCTCGACATCTGCTTTTCAATTTCGTCGATTTTCTCCAGCGTCCGCGCACGTTCTCCCGTGCTGGCGAATTCGCTGTTTTGAGAGAGGGACGAAGAGGCACCGCGATCAGGAGCTGCGGGAGACTCGCGGCGACGCGCCTTGCGCAACAGATCGAACTCCCGGTTCCGCACAAAGTCATTGCGGCGCTTGCGTTCAATCATCTCCTTGAGCGCCAGCCGGGAGTCATTTTCCTCGGGTGTCACTTCAGGGCGATCAAGATCCGCCCAATGAGTGGTCGGGCTGCTCACGAACCTGACCACTTTGGACAGCAGACCGCCTTTACCTGATGAGCCGGAGTCTTTGCTCATGATGCTGCTTCTACCGCAAGAACTCCGGGATCGCGGGGTAGCGCGGCCGGTGGCCCCGCGCGTGCCCAATGCGGCCCGCCCTGGTGCCCACGCAAAGTCGATTACTCTGATTTACTGGACCAGTCATACCATCCCAAAGCGCTGATCAATCGCCAAACATTTTTTGCTTGAGCTCGCGCCTTTGCTGCGCCTCTAGCGAAAGCGTCGCCGTAGGCCGAGCCAACAGACGCCCCACACCGATAGGTTCGCCGGTTTCGTCGCAGTATCCATAGTCACCGGCATCGATCCGGGCAATGGATTGCTCGATTTTCTTGAGCAGCTTGCGCTCGCGGTCGCGCGTGCGCAGTTCCAGGGCATGCTCTTCTTCAATAGTGGCACGGTCAGCAGGATCAGGCACCACCACGGTGTCTTCACGCAAATTTTCAGTGGTCTGACCAGCATTTGCCAGCATATCTGCGCGGAGCTGCGAAAGCTTCAGGCGGAAATAGGCCATCTGCTTTTCATTCATGTACTCGCCGTCAGGCATGGCGATGATTTCGGCATCCGTCATTTCAGCGGGCGATTTGGTTTTCCAATTGTTAGCCAGGCTCATATCCTTTTTGATGGGGGTAGGGACGGGCTGAGAAGCAACGATGGGCATGGGCAATATCTTAGGAGCTGTTGGCGCAGGAGCTGCAGCTATAGGGGTAGCGGTTGGACGGACGGTTTTCGGCACAGCCGTCTTGGACGGTGTGGTCTTGACCGGTGCGGGCGCGCGAGCCGCTTTGGCTGGCGACGATGTCTTGACAGCCGCAGCCCCCTTGGTAGGGGCTGAGGTCGCTTTGGCTGGCACCGCCTTGGAAGGTGGTGCCTTGGATTTCGCCGTGCTCTTTGCAGCCGCTGATTTCACTTTGTCTGTCTCCCGTGGCCGATGGAGCCGGAAGGCATCTATCAGTCCACTGAATGTACAAGGAAGGGATGAAGTGGGTCTTTCTTCATTCCTCAAAGCCCTCTTATAGACCTTCTTGGGCGACTTAGCCATGGGGCAAGAACTCAATGTTCCACACCCTACCGGTTAAAAGTGCGGCGATTGTATCGGCGTTCTGGCCGAACGGGCACCCTAAACCGTTATTACTTCACGGGAAGGGGTCTTGAAGCGGCATTTGCCGCCCTCAAGACACCAAACTTTGCTCAAGGCCCTGCACGAGGATGTCTTTGGGTAAATCAATTCCGATGAAGACCATTTTGCTGATCCGTGGCTCGTCTTCGCCCCACGCGGGGCCCAGATCGCTACCCATCAGCTGATGCACACCCTGGAAAATGACCTTGCGCTCCGTCCCTTTGATGGCCAGAACGCCCTTGTAGCGAAGCATCCGCGGACCATAAATATTGACTATGGCCCCCAGGAAATCCTCCAGCTTGGCGGGGTCGAAGGCGCGTTCGGAACGGAAAACGAAACTCTTGACATCATCATCGTGGTGGTGATGGTGGCCGTGCCCATGGTCATGACCGTGATCGTGTCCGTGGGCATGAGAAGGGTGATCGCAGTGCTCGCCATCATGGTGGTGGTGATCGTGCTCGTCTTCCTTGAGGAAATCCGGATCGATGTCCAGCTTGGTATTCAGGTTGAAACCACGAAGATCCAGGACTTCGTTGAGCGGAACATCGCCAAAATGAACGACCTTTTGGGGTGCGCGGGGGTTCATGTGCTTCAGGCGGTGCTGCAGCGCCTCGAGCTCGGTAGGGCTCACCAGATCAGCCTTGCTGATGAAGATCTGGTCAGCAAACCCGACTTGCCGGCGCGCTTCCTGGCGCTCATTGAGTTGCCCAGCCGCGTGTTTGGCGTCCACCACGGTGACGATGGCGTCCAGAAGGAAGCTCTCAGCGATCTCGTCATCCATGAAGAAAGTCTGCGCCACGGGACCTGGGTCCGCCAGACCTGTTGTTTCGATCACAACACGCTCGAAATCCAGCAGGCCCTTGCGCTTCTTGGCCGCCAGCAATTGCAGTGTGCTGCGAAGGTCTTCACGGATGGAGCAGCAGATGCAGCCGTTGCTCATCTGGATGATCTGCTCCTGTGTGTCATTGACCAGGATGTCGTTATCGATATTTTCTTCGCCGAACTCGTTCTCGATCACGGCGATTTTCTGGCCGTGGGCTTCGGTCAGCACGCGCTTCAAAAGCGTGGTTTTTCCAGCACCGAGAAAGCCGGTGAGGATGGTTGCGGGGATGAGAGACATGGTAGGTGACAGTCAAAGTTATCAGTAAAGCACCGAAAGCACCGGCGGCCGAACCTGTCAGTTTAGCGCCCTGGGACTTTCCCTGTATGCTGGCGGCCACATGTCTGCAAATATTGCATGTAGAACTTGTTTATGACTCCGCACGTTTTCTGTAGAACCTGCTGGGTCATTTTTTCGCATCCCTGGAGGGGGAAGAGATGAACTTACGATCCTTGCTGGTGATGGGCACGGTGGCTGTGTGTGCTCACCAGGTGCAGGCAAAAGACTTGATTTTGGGAGTGAGCGAAGGCACTTCTGGTGGTACGGATCACGCAAGGGTGCTGCTGAAGTACGGGGGATTGGCCAAAGTACTGAGTGGGGCACTCAAGACGAACGTCAATGTCGTGTTCGTGCGGGAGTTTGCTCAGCTCGAAGAGGGTATGGAAACCGGCCGGCTTGACCTGGCTCTGGCTCGGCCGAGCGACTTTCCGGCTCGGGGCTTGCGCAACTATGGTTACCAGTACGTCGCCACAGCCAAGCCAGACGGTCAGTGTTTCATCACCATTCCCAAGAACTCCCCCATCAAATCACTGGCAGAGATCAAGGGCAAGAAGATCGTCATGCCGGAAAAGATCTCCTACATGACGAAATTTTGCGCCGCTGAATTGCGCAACAACGGCATCGACATCAACAAGGAAGCCGTGACCTACGTCCGTGAGCAGGAAGCGGTGAGTTTCTACATCACGAATGGCTTCGGCCAGGTGGGCGCGCTGGCTTCCTACTCCGGCGCTGCCAAGAAGTGGGTCAAGGAAGGCGGCCAAGTGTTGCACAAGAGTGTGACGCAACCCTTTTTCCCTCTGATCGCAGAGAAATCTTTCGACAAAGCGGCCATTGCCTCCATGCAGAGGGCTTTGCTGGATCTTCCGAACTCTGCGGAAGGTCAGGCTGTTTTGAAATCCATCGGTATTGAGGGGTTTGATACGGGGTCTGAAGCGAAGTTGCGGCAGTTGCTGGATTGGTTGGGGTGTAAGGGTGGGGAGTGTGTTGCGGCGCAGAAATAGTGCTTCTGCCCTCCACTTTCCGAGCCCATGCATTTAGCTGATTGGCTCCTGGGCGGCGCCGGCCAACCGGTAAGAGCAAGCGGCGGTAGTTTTACGCCTGGTGATTGCTAATTGGCTTCTGCTTTTGCATTGAGGTCGGAGGCCGGGGAGTGCGCCCGGCAGCGCAGCCACCTTCTTTTGCTCCGCCAAAAGAACCTGGCGCAAGAAAAGGCGGCCCCAAGTCCGCGTCCCTGCGCTTCGCTCCGGGCAGCCTGCGATGCTCGGCCCAGGGGCGGTGCCGCCGAACTCACTTCGTTCACTTCGCTCTCTACGTTCAAACAGCGGCGGCAAGCTAGATCACGAAGCAAGAGCATCTTGCAGTGCTCTTGCCCGCCCCTGGCCCTGCGCTTCTCAGCGCGGCCAAAGGGGTGGGATACCCATTCGGGCCATTGCTGTGCTCGGCCCTGTACCGATTGGTCGCACGCGAATGGTCTTATTCCCTCTCCCCTAGCCGGGCGCCCGCCCGCAGGAGAGGGAGTCTCAATCAGAAGGCCGCGGAGCAGGCCATTCGGGAGTAGCCGCGGAGCTGGCTTTGCCAGGCCGCTGGCTGCGTCCCCCTGGGGGGAAGGCGCGTTAGCGCCTCAGGGGGGGGGGATTTTTCCTAGCTCGCGGATGCGCAGCATCGTAGGCTTTGGCCAAATGCTGAAAGTCCAGGCGGGTATAGACCTGAGTGGTGGCAATGTTGGCATGGCCCAGCAGTTCCTGGACAGCGCGCAGGTCCCCGCTCGATTGCAGCATATGGCTGGCAAATGAATGGCGCAGCATGTGAGGGTGTACTGGCGTGGCCAGGCCCGCCAGCAGGCTGCGACGCTTCAGGCGCTGCCAAACTGATGCGGCTGTCAGACGCGTACCGTAACGCCCGTTGAACAAGGCTCGCGCAGCGTCTGCATCGACCCCCGCAGGTGCATCGGAGCGAATCTCCAGCCATCGGCGCAAAGCAGCCTCTGCCGCACGGCCCAAGGGGACGGCGCGGCGCTTGCCGCCCTTGCCTCGCACCTGCGCCTCTCCAGACTGCAGATCTACCCAGCCCCGGCCACTGCGTTCAGCCTCGGTACTTGCGGACACGTCAAGCGTCACCAACTCTCCCACACGCAAGCCGCAACCATAGAGCAGCTCAACCATGGCGGCGTCACGCGCTTCCAGCCATGGGTCATCATCGGTTTCCTGGTGTTCAGCCAACTGGACAGCTTCGTCCACACCCAGGGCTTTCGGCAAGGGATTGGCCTGTCGCGGTGCACGGATGTCTTGTACCGGGTTGGAGGCAATGCGGCCTTCACGCCCAAGCCAGACATAAAACCCCCGCCAGCCCGAGAGGATCAAGGCAATGCCCCTGCCACTGCGGCCGCCACCGTGCATGTGGGCCACCCAGCGGCGCACATGATGGCTTTGGACATCCTTGAGCTGCACCTCAGCTTGCAGGGCGTAGGTCTTCAGCTTTTCAAGATCCAGGCTGTAGAGCGTGACCGTACGATCAGCCAAGCGCTTCTCGACCCGTACGTGCTCCAGATAGCGCTCGATCAGCGCTGCATCGTCCTCAGGAAGGGGTAAATGCGCCATACAGGTCTTGAAAAGTTATCTCATCGTTTCAGCCGAGAAAGTGCTGCGCTGGCGATTTGGGCGATGCGCTCGAGGAAATCGGTGGCCATGCCGGCCTGATAACGCTGGCTGTCGGGAGAGGACAGTACCAGCAGGCCAAACGCTGGCGCACCTTCGGCAGGCCGCAAGGGGATCAAGGCTAGCGATGCGGCGGCTTCAGGGTCTTCAAGCCAGCTCACGGCTTCAAACCCGGCGTTGACGCCACAATAAGGCGTTACCAGGGACGACGCGAGGCTTTTAACGTCGCCGCTGACTTCCTGCGCAAAGGGCTCTGCTGCGTAGGTGTCCGCAACGTCCCACAATTTGATGGCCGCCTGCGGCACACTGAATTGGCTTTTGATCTCGCTCACCGTCACCACGGGCAGGTCAGCTGGGCGTTGCACCAGAAACAGCTGCCGCGACCAACGCTGGAGCTTGTCGCCAATCAGCATATTCTCGTTGCCGTGGCGCATCATTTCCATCAGGCGCTGCTCCAGCACCTTGATCTTCTCGCGAAGCATTTCTGCCTGGCGCTCCTGAAGGCTGACAGCGCGGCCGCCATGGGGACTGGTAAGTTGCACTGCACTGAGCAAATCGGCGTGTCGCTCGAAAAAATCAGGGGTATGCACCAGAAACTGCGCAATATCTTCTTCGGTGATGGGATTCATGGCGGTGGAATTCATAAGCTTTCTGGAATGTCGATCTCGCCTTCAAAGACGGTAGTGGCTGGACCTGTCATCAGCACCGGGCTGCCTTCCCGGCCGGCCCACTCAATGGTCAGGTCGCCGCCATGCGTGGAGACCTGAACACGTTGATCAAGCAGGCCCAGACGAATACCCGCCACCACAGCCGCACAGGCGCCCGTGCCACAGGCCAAGGTTTCACCCGCCCCGCGCTCGTAGACGCGTAAACGGATCTGGCCGCGATTCTCAATCTGCATGAAACCCGCGTTAACCCGGTTCGGAAAGGCAGGATGGTTTTCAATCAAGGGGCCTTGGGTCAGGACAGGCGCCTTGTCCACATCATCGACCAATTGAACCGCATGGGGGTTACCCATGGACAACACAGCCAGGTTCACCGTGCCTGAAGTTGCACCACAGGAAGTTTCAGAAGACAAAGCCACGGGCCAGAGTTGCCAGCCGCCATGGTCAATGGGATTCATGCCAGCGGGGTTGAATGGCACCGCAGGCAGATCAAACACCGGGGCGCCCATGTCCACGGTGACGCCACCGTCCACGTTTTCGGTCAGCTCGATAACGCCGCGCTTGACCTTGACGCGAACCGTACGCTTGTCAGTCAGGCCACGCCCGCGCACAAAGCGCACGAAGCAGCGCGCGCCGTTGCCGCAGTGTTCGACCTCGCCCCCATCATTGTTGTGGATCACATATTCGAAATCCACATCAGCTTGCGGTGCAGGCCGGACGCCCAGGATCTGGTCAGCTCCGACGCCAAAATGGCGATCCGCCAGCCAGCGGTATTGCGCAGGCGTGAGCCCCAGCGGTCCCGCCGTCTCGTCGAGCACGACAAAATCGTTGCCCGCGCCTTGCATCTTGGTAAAGCGAATGTGCATGGCAGGATTATCCCTTTATCCTCCCATTGCGAAAGCCACAGGGTCTTAGAGCGTGTGTGCGATCGATTCAAGGAACGGCCAGGTCCTGGGTCGAGGATGTTTTATGCAAACATCCTCAGGCCGCGTGCTCAGTCTTCGTTGCTGGCAACGACCTTGTAGACCACTGCGCCGATGATGCCGCCGACGATAGGGGCCAGCCAGAAGATCCACAACTGACTCAGAGCGCCAGTTTGTGCAAAAAGCGCCACGCCAGTAGAACGTGCGGGATTCACCGAGGTATTGGATACGGGAATGCTCACCAGGTGGATCAGCGTCAGGCACAGGCCAATGGCAATGGGCGCAAAACCGGCTGGCGCCCGCTTGTCAGTGGCCCCCATGATGACGAACAGGAATACCGCCGTCATCACGACTTCGCACACCAGTACGGCCATCAGGGAATATTTGCCCGGAGAAAGATCGCCATATCCGTTGGTGGCGAACCCGCCTGGCTGCCAGCCTGGCTGGCCACTGGCAATCACATACAGCACGGCAGCAGCAGCTACTGCGCCAATCACCTGAGCAATAACGTAAGGCACGAGATCCTTGACCGGAAAGCGACCACCAGCCCACAGCCCGAACGACACGGCAGGATTCAGGTGGCAACCTGAGATGTGCCCTATGGCAAAAGCCATGGTCAGCACCGTGAGGCCAAATGCGAGCGACACACCCGCAAAACCTATGCCCAATTCGGGAAACGCGGCTGCCAGCACAGCACTACCGCACCCTCCGAGAACCAACCAGAAAGTGCCAATCAGTTCCGCCAGATATTTTTTCATTAGATTCCTCCAGTAGCACCAGAAAAAGGCAAGGCGAGCCCTTTGCTGCCCCAACCCCACTCGAGAGGAATTTCAACACAGACAACATCCGCGCGCTAGCGCAAGTGTTGCGTTTGGAACTAGGCCGTGAGAACTTTGTGGGGAGAAACTGAAAATAATGGAGTAAAAGGCTGTAACGCCTCCAGGTGCCCACGGTCGCAAATCAAAAAAAGAGGTCGAGGCCTAAAGCACGGCCCTACCCAGCGATCTCGCGATCATGGACTCGGCCCTGTCCGAGCGACCCGAAGACTTACGTTGGCCGATGGCCCCTGCACGCCAGGACTTGGTCGGCCCTGCCTCAAGCTGTGTCGCCAAACAGTCCGCTCGGTGCCTGCGGCGCAGCCAACCCCAAGTGTCTGTAGGCAGCCAACGTGGCGATGCGCCCTCTTGGCGTGCGCTGCAGATAGCCTTGCTGGATCAGATAGGGCTCGATCACGTCTTCTATGGTGCCTGGCTCCTCGCCGATGCTGGCAGCAATGTTGTCCAGCCCCACCGGTCCACCATCGAAGCGGTGGATCACAGCCTCAAGGAGTTTGCGGTCCATGACGTCCAGGCCGATAGGATCCACATCGAGCATGGCCAGCGCTTTGTGCGCGATGTCCTGCGTGATTCGCCCGTCACCCTTGACATCAGCGTAGTCGCGCACACGGCGCAGTAAACGGTTGGCAATACGCGGGGTGCCGCGGCTGCGGCGGGCGATTTCCCGGGCACCTTCCGAATCGGTTTCCACCTTCAAAAGGCCCGCAGAGCGCTCGACAATGCGCGTCAGTTCATCCGGCGTGTAGAACTCCAGCCGTGCGACGATGCCGAAACGGTCGCGCAAGGGATTGGTGAGCATGCCCGCGCGCGTCGTGGCGCCCACCAGAGTGAAGGGCTGAAGGTCGAGCTTGATGGAGCGCGCGGCAGGCCCTTCGCCGATCATGATGTCAATCTGAAAGTCCTCAAGCGCCGGGTAGAGAATCTCCTCCACCACGGGACTCAGCCGATGGATTTCATCAATGAACAGAACGTCATTGCGCTCCAGATTGGTAAGAAGCGCCGCCAGGTCCTTCGGCTTTTCCAGCACGGGGCCGCTCGTCTGGCGCAGGTTGACGCCCAACTCATGCGCAATGATGTGAGAGAGCGTCGTTTTACCCAATCCCGGGGGGCCGAACAGCAGCACGTGGTCCAGCGCCTCGCTGCGTTTTCTCGCAGCGCCGATGAAAATCTCCAGCTGTTCACGCGCCTTGGCCTGACCAACGTAATCATCCAGCAGCTTGGGTCGCAGCGCGCGTTCCAGCGCCTCCTCCTTGGGCGACGCAGTCGCGGCGGACACCATGCGGGGAGCCGTGCGGTCCGAGGGCAGATCAAAGTCATCAACGGTAATGCTCATGACTCGATTGTGACTTGGGTTTATGCCTGACGGGTGTTAATCACGGGCTGGCCGAACCTTCTAAAGCGCGCCTGCAATGGGGCTCAGAAGGCGGGCATGCCGATTTCGCTCACACCTTCTCAGTTCAACCAACGGTTGATGCCTGCAGCGTAGGAGTTCTCTAAACGTCCGTAATAGTCTGCGCCATTAGGATTCTGGCAACTGGCAGCGCCGCCCCAAAGCGATCCAACGACATAGCGCGTGCTATTGATCTGTGTAAAAAGAGGTCCGCCGCTGCTGCCTTGTTGAGTCACCCCCTGCTGCCAGGCCACTTTGAGCCGAGCACCGAGGCTGGCACTGCTGTCCACGCAAGTGGATCCCGTACAGGCAGCGTATCCGGTCACTTGACCCACACTGTATTTCTGCAGATCACCCTGAGGATTGTGGACGCTCGCCACACCAACGCCAGGCGTGACTCCTGAACCAAAATAGGAACCTGCGTAAACCACTCTCGCAGGTGGCTGCATATTGAGTTTGACCAGTGTGTTGTCTATGGTTGCGTTGGCATACAGCAAATCGGCACCGCCCGTGGTGCGGGTCATCGCGGTGTCAACGAGTGGAGCGCTATTGCAAGCTGAGGCCCGGAAGAACCAGTAGGCGACGATGGTGGAAGCTGAGGCCTGATCCGATATGCAATGGGTAGCCGTCAGGAAGTATGGTGTTCGACTACTGCGGACATCGTTCAGCAGTGTTCCGGTGCACATGAAGGCACCCGAACTGGTGGAATAGATGATCTTGGCCACCGATCGGCTTTCAGTGTCCAGATCCGGCCTGCACATCACATCCAGGTTGCAGCTGTCAGCTGCCCCAATATTGCGGACATCCTTTGGTTGTGCCCAGGTTTGCTCGACGGTAGTGGTGAAATGCGATAGCCGAGGCACCGCCAGGCGCAACATACTGGCGTCTACGCCTGCCGGCAACTGAACCTCAAGAGTACTGACTGCACCCGCCGTGTCCGGGCCCCACACCATGCGAGCAGCCTCACCCATCACACCCCTTGATTCATTGGTGGCACGTAGCTGGGAAAGTTGGTCAGACGTCATTTCGACGACTTCATCTCCAACGCCGTAGAAGCGCAAAACAGTACCCGCAGGCACGCTGTCGGCCAATACCGCCAATCGAATGGCCCGGGCGCCTTCTGCCTCAAAAGCCACTGCAGCCACCTGCCCGCCCTCCGCAGTGGGCTTCCAGCTCCACAAGGCAGCCAGATCCCCGGAGTCTGCCGTGGCAGCCACCTCCCGACCTTCACCGATCTTCAAGGCTGTTCCCATCTCCCCGAAGGCTGCGGCTTTCACTACAGTCAACGGCCCAAGGCTCACGCGCGGCGTAGGCGCGCCTGAAGGGAACTGCTTGGTGGCCACGACGGCCGTCTTGGCAAGGGTGCTACGCGGAGAAAGCGCCGTGTCCAGGGGCTCGATGCGGTCACCGGCTACCGGCGTGGGCGCCGGGGTGGGCGTAGGGGAAGGCGCTGGCGAATCAGAGCCTCCGCCACAGGAAACCAGTGCTGCGGCCGCTACGGCCGCCCACAGAGCATGCAGTTTCTTCATCGAGTCTCTCCGCAAAGGGGTCTATATCCAACAAGAGCCAGCCTTCCTGCAGTCACCCAGGAAGAAGGAGCTCGGACAACTTATAACGAACATTCTCAGCCACGCCGTCACCGGATCCAAGGCCAATCGCTTTCCACATTCTGCACGATTGAACGAAAGCGCCATTACGATCGGGTGATGGCAAAAGAAAAGAGCATATTCACCTGCAACGAATGCGGTGCGACCAGCGCACGCTGGCTGGGCAAATGCCCCTCCTGCGGGGCATGGAATTCATTGATTGAGTCGGTGGCCGAAGCTCCTGCTTCGGGGAAGAACCGTCTGGGTACGGCTTTTACAGCCTTGGCCCCCAGCAGCGAAGTCCGGGCACTCGCTGCCATCGATGCGGTGGAGGTGGCGCGTACGCCGACCGGACAAAGCGAGTTGGACCGTGTGCTCGGCGGTGGCATCGTCGAGGGTGGCGTGGTGCTGATTGGCGGTGATCCGGGCATCGGCAAATCGACCTTGTTGTTGCAAGCACTGGATACCCTTCAGCGGGCGCAGTTGAACACTTTGTATGTCACGGGCGAAGAAAGCGGCGCGCAGGTTGCCTTGCGGGCGCGGCGGCTGGGCATCGTCGGCTCTGAGGTCAACGTCCTGGCAGAAATACAGCTGGAGAAGATCCTGGCTACCCTTTCCAGTCAGCGACCTGCCGTGGCGGTGATCGACTCGATACAGACTGTTTTCAGCGATCAATTGACCAGTGCCCCAGGTAGCGTGGCCCAGGTCCGCGAGTGCGCGGCTCACCTGACCCGCTATGCCAAAGCCAGCGGCTGTGCCATCGTACTGGTAGGCCACGTGACCAAGGACGGGCAACTGGCTGGGCCTCGCGTGCTGGAGCACATGGTAGATACCGTGCTGTACTTCGAAGGCGATACCCATTCGAGCTATCGGCTGGTGCGGGCCATCAAGAACCGATTTGGGGCCGTCAACGAGATTGGGGTCTTCGCCATGACCGAGCGAGGGCTGAAGGGCGTGAGCAATCCCAGCGCTATTTTCCTCAGCCAACATGCGCAACCGGTGCCCGGCAGTTGCGTTCTGGTGACGCTGGAGGGAACCCGGCCGATGCTGGTGGAGATCCAGGCCTTGGTGGATTCCGGGGGACCGAGCCCTCGCCGACTTTCGGTGGGACTCGAGCGCGACCGCCTGGCCATGCTGCTGGCCGTGCTGCACCAACATGCGGGTGTCGCGACCGGAGATCAGGATGTGTTCGTCAATGCGGTGGGCGGGGTACGCATCAGCGAGCCTGCGGCCGATCTGGCGGTGATGCTCGCCATTACCAGCAGCTTGAGAGGCAAGCCACTGCCCAAAGGCTTCATTGCCTTTGGAGAAGTTGGCCTGGCGGGCGAAATTCGCCCCGCTCCGCGCGGGCAGGAGCGATTGAAGGAGGCCGCAAAGCTGGGCTTTTCCGTCGCAGTTGTCCCCAAAGCCAACGCCCCCAAGAAAGCGGAAAAATCCCTGGAAGGCCTGACCATTCACGCCGTGGAACGCGTGGACGAGGCGATGGCGCTGGTGCGCGGTCTGGATTAACGCGCGAGTTAGCACTTCATAGGGCATATGCCCTGTGACCTGCCCGGCAACCGTCTGTCAGCCGAGCAGCAACGCGTCGTCGCTCACCTTTTCACCCCGCGTGCGCTCGAACAGCGCCAACAGATCTGGTACATCCATGCGTGCGCGCTCTTGCCCTGCAACATCAAGCACAACCTCGCCCTGGTGCAGCATGATGGTGCGCGTGCCGTGGTCCAGCGCCTGCCGCATCGAATGTGTGACCATGAGCGCGGTCAGCTTGTTTTCATTCACGATGCGATCCGTGAGTTGCAACACGAATGCAGCGGTCTTGGGGTCGAGCGCTGCAGTATGTTCGTCCAGCAACAGGATGCGTGAAGGCTGCAGGGCTGCCATCAAGAGGCTCACGGCTTGCCGTTGCCCCCCCGAGAGCAGGCCCATGCGGTCGCTGAGCCGGTTCTCCAGGCCAAGATTCAGCTGAGCCAGACGCTCGCGAAACAGCGTACGCAATTCCGATCGTACGGCCCGACCAAACCCCCTGCGCTGGCCTCGTTGCCAGGCCAGGGCCAGATTTTCCTCAATGCTGAGCGCCTCGCAGGTACCCGCCATGGGGTCCTGGAACACGCGTGCAACGAGGCTGGCTCTTTCCCAGGAGTTCAGGCGGGTCACATCCCGGCCGTCTATGACAATCTGGCCGTCATCGACCAGCAGATCTCCGCTGATGGCATTCAACGTGGTGGACTTGCCTGAACCATTGGAGCCGATGACGGTGACAAACTCCCCCGCCGAAACGTTGAGTTCCACGCCGCGAAGCGCTGGGTTCTCTATGGGCGTTCCTGGATTGAAAGTCTTGTACAAGCTGCGCAGTTGCATCATGGCTGGCTTCCTCCTGCAGGCTTGGCAGATTTGACGGGTTTGCGCCATTTGGCCTTCAAGCGCGGCAGCACCAGCGCCACAGCCACCAGGACCGCGGTAATCAGATTCAGATCCTGCGCCTTCAGGCCTATGAAATCAGCCTCCAGGGCCAGAGCAATGAAGAGCCGATACATCACTGCACCTACCACCGTGGCCAAAGTGATGATGTAGAGCGTGCGGCTTGGCATCAGCGTTTCACCAATGATGACCGCAGCCAGGCCGATCACGATAGTGCCCAGGCCCATGGACACATCTGCCCCGCCTTGCGTTTGCACATACAGAGCGCCTCCCAGTGCGATCAAGGCATTGGATAGCGCCATGCCGCCCAGGACCACCCGGCCAGTGTGCACGCCTTGAGCACGCGCCATGCGCGGATTGGCGCCGGTGGCGCGCAGGGCCAATCCCATCTGAGAAGAAAAGAACCAGTCCAGCATCAGCTTGACCAATAGAACAATGCCCGCGAGCACCAGTGGCTGCACCCAATAGGCGTCGTTCTCTCCGACAAATGGCATGAAGACTGTGGGCTCGCCCAGCAGCGGAATATTGGGTGCGCCCATGATGCGCAGGTTGATGGAATACAGCGCGATCATGGTCAAAATGGACGCCAGCAGTTGCAAGATGCCCAGCCGCACGTTAAGCCAGCCTGTCAGCAGCCCAGCTGCAGCGCCAGCCAGCATGGCAATCAGACAAGACAACCACGGATTCCAGCCTGACACAATCAGCACGGCTGCCACCGCCCCACCGAGAGGAAAGCTGCCATCAGCGGTCAAGTCCGGGAAATCGAGTACGCGAAACGAGATCCACACCCCCAGCGCCACCAGCGCGAAGATGAGTCCGATTTCCAGCGCACCCATGAATGAGAGCATCGACATAGGGTCGGTCCTTTAGGCAAAAAGCAAAACCGGCGCCACGAAGGCGCCGGTTGATAAGCGAGATTTTATTTCACCCTCAAAGCGAGTTCGGACAAGACGAAGAAGTCACTTAAGTCACTTCACGACTTCGGCGGCTTCCTTGATCAAGGCCTCTGGCAGCTTGACGCCCTGCTTCTCAGCCGCGCCCGGGTTAACCACGAGTGACATTTTGGCGCCGACTTCTGGCGCAATGGCTCCCGCCTTGGTGCCTTTGAGGATGCGGTCCACGATCTTGCCGGTCTGACGACCCAGGTCGTAATAGTTCATTCCCAAAGCAGCAACGGCGCCGCGCTTGACGGAATCGGTGTCAGCGGCCACCAGCGGCAGCTTGGCTTCTTCGGCCACGCGCACCATGGATTCATATGCCGAGACGACGTTGTTATCCGTGGTGGTGTAGATCACATCCGCCTTGCCCACCAGGCTTTTGGCAGCGGAAGGAATATCGACGGTGCGTGGCGCAGCGGCTTCAGCCACAGTCATACCCCTCTTGGCCAGCTCCGCCTTCAGCTCTTTCAGAACGATGGTGGAATTGACTTCGCCGGGGCTATAGACATAACCCACCCGCTTGGCACCTGGTTTCACTTTCAACAGCAAATCGATCTGCGCTGCCAGAGGCAGGGCATCTGAAGCACCTGTGACATTGGTGCCGGAAGGCTGCCAGCTCTTGACCAACTTGGCCGCGACCGGGTCGGTCACCGCAGCGAACACGACAGGAATACTTTTGGTTGCAGCCACAGCTGCTTGCGCGCTGGGAGTGGCCACGGCCACGATGACGTCGACCTTGTCGCCAACGAACTTGCGAGCAATTTGCCCGGCGGTGGCGGAATTGCCCTGTGCACTTTGGTAACTGAGCTTGAGGTTCTTGCCCTCTTCCCAGCCCAGAGCCTTCAATTCGTCCTGAACGCCCTTGCGAACGGCATCGAGCGCCGGGTGGTCAACGATAGCGGTCACGCCAACGGTCTTGACTGCCTGGGCTTGTACGCCAGGCGCCATTGCCAATGTCGCGAGGGCAGCCAGGGTGCCCACAGCCCATCGACGAGCAACAAAAGTGGTCATGATCGTGCAATCTTTCTAAATTCAAAACCAATAACGAGTGTGCAATGTTCGCACACTCTGCGCCTATATCGACTCATGGAAAACCTGATGTCACCTGAAGCCTTGGCTGGGTTATCCGCGTCAGGCAGATCCGTTGCGCGATTTCAGCCATGGCCTGCCATATGCTCACGCAGCATGTCCCAAAGCGTCGCCGCCGGCTGACTCAATGAGGTGTCGCGCCGCCTGAACAGTCCGATGCGCCGCACGATATCAGGGGAGTGCAATGGCCGCGACAACAGATCAACCGCCGCGTCCGATTGCAACGCCAGATGGGGCAACACGCCAATGCCAACCCCGCCACGCAACAGCCCCAGCATAGAGGACAAATGCTCCACTTCGTCGAACCACGGCGACGCGATACCCTCCGCGGCGAGGGTTTCGTCGATCTGCTGGCGGTTGGCGCTGGTCGATCGCAGCGCCACCACCCGCCACGCTTGTAGCTCTTTCCAGGAAACACGCTTGCGGCGTTGCAGTGCGTGGCCTGCTCTGAACGCGATGACATAGGGGTCGTCCACGCAGTACTCAGCATGGAGCTCGGTCGACGGATGGCCCAGCACGCCAATGCCGAACTCTGCTTCGCGCGCAAGCACAGCGTGTGCAACGCGCTGTCCAGTGTCATCTCGCAGGTGCAGGCGTACGTTGGGATAGCGTTTGCGGAACGCATCCAGTACAGGAGGCAGCATCGAATAGGCGACCGTCGTGAGGCAAGCCACATCTATGCGCCCAGATTCACCACGCGCACTTCGGCCAGCCTCAGCTACCGCATCGTCAAGTTGATTGAGCAGCAGGGCTGTCTTGCGGATCAGATTAAGTCCAAGCGAGGTCAACGCGACACGACGGGTAGTGCGCTGAACGAGGCGACCACCCACCACCGCCTCCAACTGAGAAACGCGTCGACTCAAGGCCGATTGTGTGATGTGTAGGCGCTCTGCTGCCCGCACGAAGCTTCCAGCGGCATGCAGCGCTGCCAATGCCCTCAAGTCATCGACGCGGTAATTCGTGATCGCCATGCATTAAATCTTGAGAATTGATCAATTTACAGAATGTAGTCCAACACCAAGAATTCGCCCCTCCGCTCCTGGTTCTTCTTTTCTTTCTGGTTGTCTTCATGCCCGTCATCAAAATTTTCAGCGCCGCGTCCCTCTCGCCCGATCAGATAGAAATAGTGGGATCGGATTTGGAAAAGCTCTGCATGGAATTGCTGCGCGCGCAACCCACGGCAATTCAGATTGCCTTCCTGCCTGCGGTCATGGCCCGAGGCGCCTCGATCCTCATGGAAATGCATTACCGCGCGCAGCCTTATCGAGATACGCAGGCTCTGAATGCCTTCATGGATGGCGCTGAGCGTTCGTTGCTGAAAAACCTTGGTCAGACACCGCGCATCCGGTGTTTCTCCGTGGATGTGATTGGCCTGTCTGCACGCAACTAAGGAGTAGCCGTGAAAGATGTCAACACGCGCGTGGATGCCCCCTGCGCGCCCATGTGCCTGCGTGAGATCCGCAGTTTCTTCGTAGGAGGTTCGGTGCGCACTTTGACAGGGCTGCCGGTCGAACAGCGACGCTTTTCCCAGAATGGACCTTCACGTGGTGTAGACCCCAACGGTGACCACGTCAGCGGTCAGATGTATGTGCAGGCCTACCTGCAGGCACAACCCACCAGACCTTTTCCTCTTCTGCTTTGGCACGGAGGTGGCATGACTGGCGCCAACTGGGAAACAACACCCGATGGCCGCGCAGGCTGGCTCACTATATTCCTGCGCGCGGGCTTTGATGTCTATGTCAGCGATGCTGTCGAGCGCGGCCGCGCAGGCTGGTCGCGGTGGCCCGAGATTTATGCGGACGCCCCCCTGCACCGGACCCTTGATGAAGGCTGGGACATGTTTCGCATCGGGCCACGCGCTGGCTATTCAACCCAGGCAGCAGATCGGTGCGCCTATGCAGGCCAGCAGTTCCCGGTCAATGCCTTTGACACCTTTGCTGCCCAGTGGGTGCCGCGTTGGACAGACCATGAAGCGCAGACACTCGCAGCTTACGATTCGCTTCTGCAGCAAGTCGGCCCCTGCATCGTGCTCGGCCACAGCCAGGGTGGCGGTTTCTCTCTTGAGGCCACGCGCAGACGACCCAACTCAGTGGCAGGGGTGATCGCCGTGGAGCCGTCTGGTGCCCCCGGAGCGGCAGATATCCACGGCGCCGCGGCGCTGCCCGCGCACTTGTTGGTCTGGGGAGACCATATTGCTGAGCACCCCGTCTGGCAGCGCTATCGCTCCAATGTGGATGCCTATGCCAGGGCGCTCAAGGCAGCCGGCGTGCAAACGGACATCTGTGATTTGCCCAGTGAGGGGATCAGCGGGAATTCGCACTTTCCAATGATGGACCTCAACTCTGACGCAGTCGCCGCTCGGATCTTGCACTGGCTTGACAGCATTGCGCCCACAGTGCCAACAGCGCCCGCTCATTGAATTCACCTTTCCACGCATCGCCTTTTTTTTTTCGGAGACACCACCACATGACCCGACGCCAATTTCTTCTGACTGCCGCATCCACTGCGGCGATTTCAGGCTTGACCGCGCTGCCGGCGTTTGCTCAGGACGCCACTTGGCCTTCACGCCCATTGCGCATCATCGTGCCGTTTGGACCAGGCAGCGGCAACGACATCGTGGCGCGCCTTGTAGCCGATCATCTTTCCCGCGCACTGGGTCAGCCCGTCGTGGTAGACAACCGCGCTGGAGCCAACGGCACCATAGGAGCGCTCGCAGCGGCCCGTTCCGCTCCCGACGGCTACACCCTGTTTGTCACGACCAACACGACGCAAGCAGCCGCACCGGGCTTGATGAAGAAAATCAGCTACGACCCAATCAAGGATTTCGCGCCCGTCGGGCGAATCGCCAACACACCCGCACTGTTGGTGGTCAATCCTGCTCTTCCGGTGAAAACACTGCCTGAGCTGATCGCCTTGGCCAAGGCTCGTCCAGGCAAGTTGAGCTACGCATCTGGAAGCGCCGGCACGCTGCTGCCGGGCGCCATGTTGACGAGCATGGCAGAGATAGACATGCTTCATGTGCCCTACAAATCCATCCCCCTGGGTTTGAACGACGTGGTCGCAGGTCAGGTCGACATGATGTTCACGGACATGGCGACCGGAACGCCTCAAGTCAAGGCAGGCAAGCTGCGCGCGCTCGGCGTGAGCAGCGTAGGCGCCTCTCCTGTACTGCCGGAGGTACCGCCCATTGCACAAACACTTAAAGGCTTTGAACTGCTCGCGTGGTATGCGATGTTCGTGCCGACGGGCACGCCAGGGCCAGTGGTTGAACGTCTCAACCGGGAAATAAACGCGGCTGTGGGGAGCCCGGCGATGCAGGAGCGTCTGGCCACATTGGGTTTGCAACCGGTGACCAGCACTCCACAGGAACTGGCTGACTTCAGCCGCAGCGAACTCACAAAGTGGACCCGCTTGATCAAGCAGGCAGGCATTCAGCCCGAATAGCCATTAATGCTTGCTCTGCCTGCCTACGAAGCGAAAGAGCAAGGGCCGGAGAGGGGCATCCCCTCAATTCACAATCTGAGCAGCTTCCTTCATCAAGGCATCAGACAGCTTGAGGCCTTGCCTTTCAGCAGCTCGTGGATTCACCACCAGAGACACGCCTTGGCTGGTCTCCGGCGCTATCGCCCCTGGGGGAGTGCCCCGAAGAATTCGGTCCACGATCTTTCCCGCCTGCCGACCCATTTCGTGGTTGTTCATGCCGAGTGCAGCCACGGCTCCGCGCTTGACGGAATCCACGTCGGCTGCCACCAAAGGAATCTTCGCCTCCACCGCCACACGCACCATGGATTCATACGCCGACACCACATTGTTGTCGGTGGTGGTGTAGATCACATCGACTTTTCCCACGAGGCTCTTGGCTGCGTGAGGAATATCCACCGTGCGCGGTGCAGCCGCTTCGACCACGTTCATGCCCCTCTTGGACAGCTCTGCCTTGAGTTCTTTCAACATGGATGTGGAGTTGGCTTCTCCTGGGCTGTACACATAGCCCACGCGCTTGGCGCCAGGCTTGACTTTGAGCAACAAGTCCACTTGCGCTGCCAACGGCAGGCGATCAGAGACGCCGGTCACATTGGTGCCACTGGGCTTCCAATCCTTGACGAGCTTCGCCGCGATAGGGTCTGTCACAGCGGAGAACACCACAGGAATGGTTTTGGTCACCGCGGCGGCGGCTTGAGCGGTGGGCGTGGCAATGGCCACGATCACATCCACTTTGTCGCCCGAAAATTTGCGAGCGATCTGCCCCGCCGTGGCCGTGTTGCCTTGCGCGCTTTGGTAGTGAAGGCGAAAATTCTTCCCGTTTTCCCAGCCTAGTGCCTTCAATTCGTCTTCCACCCCTTGGCGTATGGCGTTGAGCGCGGGGTGATCCACGATGGCCATCACAGCCACCACTTTAGGCTGCTGCGCTTGAGCAACGGACATCGATGCCAGAAGCGCCAGGACGGAGATAAGTCCAACCGCCCACTGGCGGGTATCGAAACGGAACATCAGCACGTACTTTCCGGAAATCATGAAAGGGCGTGATGTTCGCACAAGCCGGAGCGTGCTTGGCGCTTTGTCCGCCCATCCGATAGCGCCTGCGATAGCGCAGGCCAGAGCCTTGGAATTACCGAAATTCCCGCCCCGCCTGACGCACTGCCATGCCGCACGCGAAGTGCACGCGGTTACCGGGATTTCAACGGCCTGTGTAGTTGGGCGTGCGCTTCTCGCGGAAAGCAGCCATGCCTTCGCGGGTATCGGCACTCTCACGCACCACATCCAGTTGGCGCATGGTCTCCGACATGATCTCCGAGGGGCTCTTGGGCATCACGTGCTGATTCACGAACCGCTTGATAGTTGCGAGCACCAGGGGCGCGGAATTCGCCATGCTTTGCGCTTGCTCCATAGCGATTTCAACTTGCTTGCCCGTCTCAACCACATCGCTGGCCAATCCGACACTGTAGGCACGCTCAGCGCTCATCGGACGGCCCAGCAGCATCAAATCCATGGCAGCCTTGTGCGGTATGCGCGCAGCCAGGCCAGCAATCATGCCGCCGGTAAAGCCCAAACGGGCCTCCGGGTATGAAAAGCGGGTGTTCTCTGCGGCCACGATGAGATCGCACATCATGGTCAGCACCAAAGCGCCACCTACGACCCATCCCGCAGTCGCGGCGATGATGGGTTTGTCAGTGGTAAAACCGGAGCCCGGAATGCAGCGCCAAAGCTCGGGCAGATTGGTCACGTCGGCGCCCGATGAGAACGCATCGTTGCCAGAACCGGTGATGACCGCCACGCGCTGCTCCGAGGCATCAAACTCTGCAAATCCAGCCTGCAACTCGAGCGCTGTGTCTTTGCAGATGGCATTCTTGCGAGCGGGCCGGTTGATGGTAAATAGCGTGACTTTTCCGTGTTGCTCAATGATGACTTGCGACATGACGATCTCCTGAAGTGATGAGGTGATAAAAAAGACGATACAAGCCCGTTCAGGCGTTTCCAAGCCGCGCGCGTGCATCCACAGCGACAACGCCTTGCCCGGCCAACCTGACTTTCAAGGGATTGATTTCGATCTCGAAATCCGTGGCGCCGCCGCGCTCCTGTGAGCCTTCCAGGTCATGCGCCAACCAGCTCAAGCGCACGACGGCGTCCACCACGGCGTCAAGGTCCAGCGCACCCCGACCTCGGTAGGCACCAAGCAGGGGCGCAATCTTGAGCGCCTGTACAGCGCGCCGTGCGCTTGCGGCGTCAATGGGTGCTGGCATGACCGCCACATCCTCGAGCAGTTCCACCAACACCCCCCCTGCGCCCACCACGACCTGCGCTCCAAACTGCGGGTCACGACGAGCACCAACGAGCAATTCCAGTTCGCCACTTTCCTGCTTCTGAAGCGAATAACCTTCAATGCGCGCCTGGGGAGCTTCCCGGCTTACCCGAGCCTGCATGGTTTCCACGCGAGCGCGAAGCTCTTGGGCATCCGCAATGTTCAAGACCACGCCACCCACATCAGATTTGTGCGCGATATCGGGAGAGACGATCTTGAGCACCATGGGATAGCCGACATCGTCCGCGGCAGCCACCGCTTCGGCTGCACTCTTGACCAGGCGTTCCTGATTCACTGGAATGCCTGCGCTAGCCAGCCATGCTTTGGAGGCAGCTTCACCGAAAAGGCCTTCGCCCGGTGCTTGCAGTGGCGCCATGCCTGCAGGCCGCTGCGGCGCATCGGGCGCTTCATAAAGGGACCACGACTTCCAAGCCCGCAATATGGCCGTCCCTTCAGCCAGGGTATCCACGTAGGGCAGGCCGCGCTCGACGAGCATCTGCCTCGCTGGTTCAGCGACCCGCCCAGGCAGCATGACATAAAGCGTGGGTTTGCCGCCTGCCGCCGGCCGCTCCGCGCCGTCGGCCAGTTGTCGGGTAAATGCAGGTACATCAGGTGCCGTCGTCAGCACCATCAAGGCCAAATCTGTGGCGGCATCGGCCAGGGCAATCTCTGAGGTGAGCATGCCCAGCTTGGGTGTGGCGTCCGACTTGCGCCCACCAATGTCGACAGGGTTGGATGCCTGCCCTTCTGAATAATGCTCTGCCAGAGCGGCGCGCGTGGCATCATGAAACCGCGCCAAGCCAATGCCGCTGCTCGAGAGTTGATCCGCCGAAATGGCACCTCCACCGCCAGAGGTGGTCAGAATCGCCACATCCCGCACACGGCGGTTGGGGTAGCGCACCATGGCACGGGCCAGGCTGAGCATGTTCAGAGGGTCATCCATCATGATGACGTTCTCGCGCGCGCAGATGGCTTTCAAGGCCGCGAAGTCGCCAGCAAGACTGGCCGTGTGGGAGTAAGCAGCGCGGCGGCCGTCATCACTGGCGCCTGCCTTGACCATCAACCAGGGCTTTCCGGCCGCGCGCGCACGGCGCGCCAGATCGACAAATCGTTCAGGCGACTTGATACCCTCGACATAGCTGGTGATCACCTGAGTGCGCTCGTCTTCGATAAGGAACTCTATGAAGTCGCAGAGCTCCAGATCGGCCTGGTTTCCTACCGACACGCAGTGCGAGAAACCTATCCCCATGCCATAGGAGCGATCGAAGAGAGTACCCATGAGAGCGCCGCTCTGGCTGATGAAGCCGATGGGCGCTTCAATCAGACTCGGGACGTTGAGCGCAGGAGATGAACACAACACCAGCTTGTTGGTCGGGCTGATGAGGCCCAGGCAGTTGGGCCCGATCAGGCGCATGCCATGTGCCTGGGCCGCAGCGACCACTTCACGCTCCAGCGCCAGCCCCTGGGCACCCTCGTCCGAGAACTTAGATGTGATGATGATCCCCGCTTTGGCGCCGCGCGCCGCGCAGGCGGTAATCGATTCTTTCACCTTGTCGCGCGGCAAAGCCATGACCACCATGTCGGGCGCTTGGGGCGTGGCGTCGATCGAAGGAAAGGTTTTCAGGCCGAAAAGGCTTTCCCTGGCTGGATTGATGGGATAGACCTCACCCGCGTACTGATGTTGCAACAGGGTCTTGTACAACCTGCCGCCGAACTTCGTCTGGTCTTCTGAGGCCCCAATCACCGCAACAGAGCGAGGGTTCAGCAAATTCTTAAGAGTCGTCATGTGTAGCGTGGAAGTCCGGTGGAAAAGGTTGTGAAAGCGCTCTGGGCAGGCTCTCCAGACACCGCAGACCTGGATACAGTGCGTGAAAGGAAAAGCTTGCGCGGAGAAAGCTCAAGGGGGTCTTGAGCTTGCAGACCAAGCGAGCTAAGGCCCGAGCCGTTGATTCAATTTTGCACGCTGAGCCCGTTGCCGGCAGTCACTAAGAAGACCTGGTGCCTGCCTGGTGCCTGCCTGGCAGGCTGGGGGGCAATGGCGAGGTCAGGCCCTTCCCCGGCTTGATGCCGAGTTTTTTGCCAGACTACTGCGGTAACCAGCCATAACCCTGACAGCCTAGCGTAGCCACGCCGCTATAAGCACCCGGAGCACCCGGTTTTCAAAGCTGAGATTCTCAATCCATCTGAGTCACGAACTTGGTCACCAGATAGCCGTCAAAGGTCTCTGTGCCCCCTTCGCTTCCAATACCGCTGTCCTTCACGCCACCAAATGGGGCTTCGGGCAGTGCCTGTCCAAAGTGGTTGATGTTGACCATGCCCGCTTCCACACCGTTCTGGATTCGGAGCGCATTGCGGGTGTTGCTGGTAAAGGCATAGGAAGACAGGCCGTAAGGCAAGCTGTTGGCGCGTTGAATGACGTTGTCCAGGTCCTTGAAAGGCACGCAAGATGCAATGGGGCCGAAAGGCTCCATCTGCATAATTTTCGAATCGTCCGGCGCAGCCGTGAGTACGGTGGGTGAAAAGAAATTGCCCGAATTTCCAATCCGCTCGCCACCAGCTTCCACGCGCGCACCTCGCGTCCTGGCGTCTTCAACGAACTCACTCATGGCTGTCACGCGACGCTCGTGGGCCAGAGGCCCCATCTTGGTGCTGGATTCCAGTCCTGCGCCGACCTTGATTCCACGGGTCAGCTCAATGAACTTGGCCATGAAGCGGTCATAGGCGGGCTCTTCAATATAGAAGCGCGTGGGAGACACGCAAACCTGGCCGGCGTTGGTGAACTTGAATGCGGAGAGCATGGTCGCCGCGCGTTCGACTTCCGCGTCGGCGCACACGATCACAGGAGAATGCCCGCCCAGCTCCATCGTGATGCGCTTCATATGGCTTCCTGCCAGGGCGGCCAGTTGCTTGCCTACCGGCACGGATCCTGTGAAAGAAACCTTGCGCACGATGGGTGAAGCAATCAGGTACTCAGAGACTTCGTGCGGCACACCCCAGACCACGTTGAGCACACCGGGAGGAAGGCCTGCCTCATGGAACAGACGTGCAATCGCTACCACAGCACTTGGCGAGTCTTCGGGGCCTTTGAGGATGATGGTGCAGCCGGCGGCAATGGCTGCAGCGATCTTGCGAATGGCCTGGTTGAACGGAAAGTTCCAGGGCGTGAACGCGGCACATACACCGATGGGCTCACGCAGCACAAACTGGCGCACATTGGGCAGCCGGGGTGGAATGACGCGGCCGTAGATACGCCGGCCTTCTTCCGCATGCCAGTCACAATGGTCAGCACAACGCAGCACTTCACCCACCGCTTCCGCCAAAGGCTTACCCTGATCCAGCGTGATATTGCGACCAATCTCCTGCGAGCGATCACGGCTGAGCTGCCCCACCTTGCGCAGCAGTGCACCGCGCTCCGTTGGCGAGACGTGACGCCAGGTGGTAAATGCGCGTTGCGCCGCCGCAAGCGCACGGTCAAGATCAGCACGGCTGGCGTGAGGAAGCTTGCCTATGGTCTGGCCCGTAGCGGGATCAAGCACCGCCTGCTCCACTCGGCCTTCGCCTTCGCAGAATTCGCCGTCAATATAGAGCGCCAGCTTCTCATATGCGTTGGACATGGAAAACTCCTGAAAATATCTGAATCAATTCGTTCAAAAATAATGGAAGCGGTATTGCGCGCCGTCCTAAACCAGCAAGCGCTCCGCTTCTTCGACGTCACGCTCCCAGGCCTGTCCCGGCATGGCCTCGAACAAGCTGCGTGTATAGGGATGCGCTGGCGCGCGGGAGATGGCTTGAACCGTGCCGGTCTCCACAATGCGGCCTTTGTGCATCACGGCAATGCGGTCACAGATCTGGCTCGCCACCCTGAGGTCATGGGTAATGAAGAGCATCGCCAACCCCAGGCGATCACGCACCTCCCGCAGCAAGCCGAGCACCTGCTGCTGCACGGACACATCAAGTGCAGACACCGCTTCGTCCGCAACGATGAGGCGAGGCTGCATCACAAGTGCCCGCGCAATGCCGATGCGTTGCCGCTGCCCCCCACTGAATTCGTGCGGGTAGCGGTTGACCACGCTTTCATCCAACCCCACGACCTTCAGGACTTCGCGCATACGCCGATCGGCCTCCGTCTTTTCCACGCCGCACAGGATGGCGTTCTCCGTGACAATGCGCCCCACCTTGTGCCTGGGATTCAAGGAGGCAAAGGGGTCCTGGAAAATCATCTGGATCTGTGGCCGCAACGCCTTCAGCTGCCGTCCGTGCCATTCATGCACCGGCTGGCCTTGAAAGAGGATTCGACCGCTGTCCACGTCCAGCAGACGCATCACGCATTGGCCCAGTGTGGTCTTGCCCGAACCTGATTCACCAATCAGGCCCACGGTCTCGCCCTCTCCAATCACAAGGCTCACCTCATCGAGCGCGAGCGTGCGAGACTTGCCTCCGAAAAGTCCCAGACCTCTTGAACGGTAGCTCTTGCTGACTTGCTCAATGCTCAGAAGAGGGCTAGACGCCTCTGCACTGCCAACGGCATCCCGCATGCGCGGAACCGCGTCGATGAGCCGGCGGGTGTAGGGATGGACGGGCTGGCGCAGAACCTGCGTTGCCTCACCGCTTTCAACCACTTTTCCGTGCTGCATCACAACCACGTGGTCCGCGATGTCCGCCACCACACCAAAATCGTGGGTGATAAACAGAACCCCTATGCCATGCGTGGCTTGCAGGCGCTTGATCAACGCAAGGATTTGAGCCTGCGTAGTGACATCCAGCGCGGTGGTGGGTTCATCGGCGATCAGCAGACGAGGCTCCAGTGCCATGGCGATGGCAATCACCACGCGCTGCCGTTGCCCGCCGGAAAGCTGAAATGGGTACCGGTGGCGAAGCGTTTCAGGTGTAGGCAGACTCATCTCAGTCATCAGCTCCACGACCCGGCGCTCACGCACTTTCGCGTCCTGCTGGCCGTGCACCATGAGCACTTCGTCAATCTGATCGCCGACGGTCATCACCGGGTTGAGCGCCGTCATAGGTTCCTGAAAGATCATGCCCATGCGCGCTCCGCGCATGCGGCGAAGCGACTCGGCATCCAACGCCAGCAGGTTCTCACCCTCCAGCGCGATCTCACCGCCCGTCACGCGAAGCGTTCGCTCCGGCAACAGGCGCATCACCGCATTGGCCATCACCGACTTGCCGGAGCCTGACTCTCCTACCACGCAAACCGTCTGTCCTGCACGGACGTCAAGAGACACGTCTTCCACGGCGAACTCGCGATCACCGCCAGGGGGCAGGGCCACGCACAGGGTCCGAATACTCAGCAAAGGTTCCTTGCTCATGAATGCCCCCTGCGCCTTGGGCTTAGTGCATGGTTCAATGCGTCTCCCAAGAAGTTCAAGCCCAGTACAGTCACGAAAATCGCCGCCCCGGGAATGGCCGAGAGCCACCAACTCTGGAGCAGCGTCGTCCGACCGGCACCGATCATGAAACCCCATGAAATCATGCTGCGGTCTCCCAAACCCAGAAAGCTGATGGCTGATTCCAGAAGAATCGCCGTCGCCATCATGAGCGATGCCGCCACGACGATGGGTGAAAGCGTATTGGGAAGGATTTGCCGGAAAACGATTCGCAGATCAGATTGCCCCCCGAGCACCGCGGCCTTGACGAAGTCACGTGTGCGCAGCGAGAGGAACTCCGCCCGCACCAGCCGTGCGACCGAAGGCCAGGAGATGACTCCGATCGCTCCTACGATGGAATACATCGATGGGCCGAATATCGCCACCATGAGCAATGCGAGCAGAAAGCCAGGGATGGTCTGGAAGATCTCTGTGAACCGCATGATGCTGTCATCGACCCAGCCTCCGTGGTAGCCCGCCACGGCGCCAAGCACCGTCCCGACCGAGACCGCCACCAAGGTGGCCACAAAGCCGATCAACAGCGACACCCGTGCCCCATGGGCCACACCCGCCGCCACGTCACGCCCGAGCATGTCCGTTCCAAACGGGTAACCCGGGCTGAAGGGCGGTAGATTGGGATCCGCAACCATGGACCAGGGGTCACCCGGATACAGCCAATGCGCTCCCACGGCCACAAGCATGATGAAGGCCAACATCGTGGCACCAGCGATGCCGGCCGGCTGGCGCAGCAATCGGGACAGCAGATCCTTCATGTTTGAAGCTCAATGCGTGGATCCGCCAGGCTGTAGAGCAGGTCGGCGATCAGGTTGAAGATCACGACCATCACCGAGCTGACGAAGAACACAGCCAGCAGAAGGTTGTAGTCGCGTTGGAAGAGCGCATCGAACGCTAATCTTCCGATGCCCGGCCAGGCGAACACAGTCTCGATCAGCACGGAACCACCGAGGATGTGCCCCGCCTGAAGCGAAATGAAAGTGATGACCGGCAGCACCGAATTTCTAAGAATATGGCTGCGCCACACGCGCCCCTCTGGCACACCTTTGGCTCTGGCAGTTTTGACAAAGTCCTGGTCCATCACCTCAAGCGCTGCCGCCCGCGTTACCCTTGTATAGATGGCCACATAAAAAAGCCCAAGGGTCACGGCAGGCATGATCAGGTGGTGAGCCACATCCATGATCGCCGCCCAGCCGGTCAGGTCCGCGCCCACGGTGCTCATGCCGTAGGGTGGAAACCAGCCCAGTTTCATGGAGAAGAAAACGATCGCCAGCAAGCCGATCCAGAACAGGGGCATGGCGAAGAACACCAGAGAGCCCGCCGTGATGAGGGTGTCAAACCACGTCCCTGCCCTTCTGGCTGCTGCAATGCCCAAACTGACGCCCACAGCAACGGAGAAGACGAAGGCGCTCAGCGTCAGCAGCAACGTAGCCGGAAGCTTCTCCAGCACGATGTCCTTGACAGGCCTGTTTTCCCGGTAAGAGTTTCCCAACTCGAAGCTCAGCAGTTGCTTCATGTACGTCAGCAACTGAACGGGCACCGGCTTGTCCAGCCCGTAGTCCTGGCGAATCCGCTCGACGAAACCGGCATCGACCGCGCCCGCTTCGCCCGCCAGAATGGTGGCTGGATCGCCAGGCGCTGCACGAATGAGCGCGAAGTTGATGGCGATCACACAGAGGATGACCAGCACTGCCTTGAAACAGCGCCGCCCGAAAAATAGAAATCTATCCATGTGAGCCCTGTACTCCGGAAACTGCTTACTTATCCAACCAGACGTCGGCGAAGTTCTCGTTCATCCCCTGGCCTGTGGTGATGAGGTTCTTCACCTTGGTGCGATAGACCGTGGGCATGATCATCTGGTGCGTCCAGAGAATCGGCAACTCGCGAGAGAGCGTTTTTTGCAGTTGCGAATAAAGCTTGGCCCGTTCCGCCTTGTTCGTTTCCTGTTCGGCCTTGATGAGCAACGCGTCGACTTCTTTGTTGACATAACCATCAATGTTCGCGGCAGTCCCACGGTTCAGTTGGTTGGTAGACAGGTAGGTCTGGCTTACACCAATGGCGGGATCTCCAAGAAGGTAGACGAAGTTGTACGCCAGATCGAAATCACCCGATGAAGCACGTGAGAACCAGCCGGGTACGTCGGTGGCCACGATGGTGGTCTTGATGCCTACTGCGTTCAAGCGCTCACGGGTGTATTCGGCAAGTCTCTGCCAGGTTTCGCCATAGGGTAAGGGCAGCAAGCGCAAGCTCACACGCGTGCCGTCCGCCCCAGGTTTGAGGCCCATCTCGTCAAGCAGCGCTTTGGCGCGCGCGGGGTCATACGGGTACTTGGTCTCCACACTGGCATCACGGAACGCATAGCCTGGTGGAAAGGCGCCGTGGACCGGTTCCCCAAAGGTCGAGAAGATGTTCTTGATGATGAAGTTCCGGTCAATGGCGTGCGCTATCGCTTGTCGGAAGCGCAGGTCACCAAGCGGTTTGTTGCGCAGATTCATGTTGAGAAAGCCTACCGGCTGCAGAAACTCCCATCCGGCCTTTGTCAGGCTGACGCCGGGTGCCGCGGCCAGGCGCGCAATCTCGAAGTTCTCGACATCTCCTGCGCGGATCGCATCCACTTTGCCGCTTTCAAAGGCAATGGAGCGCCCCACCGCATCGGGAACAATATGAAAGAACAGATTGTCGAGATGCGGCTTGCCCTTTTCCCAGTAGTCGGTGTTTTTCACCAGCTTGATGAACGATCCCCGGCGCCATTCACCCATCTTGAAGGGGCCGGTTCCCACGATGGTGTTGTTGACCTGAGTCGTGCGGTAGTCGGTCACGCCTTCGTAGAGGTGCTTGGGCATGATGGTGCCGCCCACGACCTCGAAGATGTACATGAACGCCGGGTAGGGCTGCTTCAATGTAAACACCACGGTCAGATCATCAGGCGCCACTATGCTGGCCACCTGCTCCATGATCAGCTTGGTGCGTGCAAACGTGACAGGCAAATAGTCTTTGAAGCTGAAAAGCACATCGGCCGAAGTGAATGGCTTGCCGTCGTGCCATTTGACGCCAGGACGCAGCTTGAAGGTATAGACCTTTCCGTCAGGTGAGATCGTCCAGGACTGAGCCAGTCTCGGAATGGGTTCCAGCTTGGGTGTGAGCGAGATCAAGCCCTCATAGATCTTGCTGCCCACGAAGGAGCTGGGGCCCAGCTTGGCCAGGCCAAGGTTGATTCCAGGCGGCTCAGGATTCACGATGAGATTGAGCGAACCACCTGCACGCGGTGCCTGTGCAAAAGCGGCACCGGCCAACAGGGCCGCACCTAGGGTGAGTGCAATTTTCTGGACGATCTTCATGGGGAGTCCTCTGGAAAAGGGATCAGGCAGGAACAGCGGCGCCAAAATGCGCCTGCGCTTCATCAAGGGCTTTGGCAAGACCATCGACCAGCTGATCGATGTGCTGGCGTTCGCTGATAAGCGGTGGGCACAGCGCAATGCAGGTGGAGATGGCGCGCACGATCACGCCGTGTTCCATGGCCTTGTTTTGTATCCACGCGCCAATGCCGGCCTCCGGGGGGAATGGGGTTTTCGAGGCCTTGTCAGAGGTAATTTCCACGGCCGCCAGCAACCCCATGCCGCGCACCTCGCCTACCAGCGGATGACCGGAAAGCTGGTTGAGGCGTTCGAAGAAATAGGGCGCTACGGACTGCACGTGCTCGACGATCTTGCGCTCTTGATAGATCTTGATCGTTTCGAGAGCTACCGCAGCGGCCACTGGGTGTGCCGCATAGGTCAGGCCATGGGCAAACGCGCCATGCTTGCGACTGCCCGCTTTCAGCGCGTCATGAATGGCATCGGTCAGCAACAATCCAGAGATGGGTTGGTATGCGCCCGACAGCCCCTTGGCCACCGTCATCATGTCTGGTTTCAAGCCAAAACTGTCGCTGCCGAACATCTGACCCGTACGCCCGAACCCACAGATGACCTCATCGACGATGAACAGCACGTCGTATTTCTTCAAGATGGCCTGCACCCGCTCGAAGTAGCCTTTGGGAGGCACGATCACGCCACCTGAGCCTGAGATGGGCTCGGCAATGAAGGCAGCCACCGTATCCGCGCCCTCTTCAAGAATCATCTTCTCGAGGTTGTTGGCCAGGCGTTCAGCGAACTGCTCTTCGCTCTCACCAGGCTGAGCAAAGTGGTAATGGCTCGGGCAGTCCGTATGCTTGACCTGAGGAATAGGCAGATCGAAATCCCGGTGCACATGCACCAGCCCCGTGAGGCTGCCCGAGGCCACGGTCACACCGTGATAGCCATACAGGCGTGAGATGATTTTCTTCTTCTTGGGCCGGCCCAGCAGATTGTTGTAGTACCAGACCAGCTTGATCGCTGCATCGTTGGCTTCAGAGCCGGAGTTCGCGAACAGCACATGGTTCAAGCCCTCCGGCGCAATGGCGGTGAGCGCTTCAGCCAGCTCAATGCCCGGCGGGTGGGAACGGTGGTTGAACAGATGGTAGTAGGGCAGCGTGTTGAGCTGTTTGGTGGCAGCCTGCACCAGGCGCTTTTCCGAGAAACCCAGCGATGCGCACCACAGGCCCGACATGCCTTCCAGGTACCGGTTTCCGCTCTCGTCTTCTACATAACAACCGTCACCACGAGTGATCACCAATGGACCACGGGTATCGTGAGCATCCAGATTGGAATAGGGATGCACGACGTGCGCAACGTCTTTCTGCCAATTGGCGCTCTTGGGGGTACTCATGAGATGTTTATCCTGGTGTGGTGAAGAAATCAGCCGGCGTTGCGAGCTCGCATAAAGCCTTCGAGGAAGGCCGAGAGGTTCTCGCCGAGCTTTTCAACGAGATAGCCTCCCTCCTGAATCAGGACCACTGGTCCGCGGTAGGCGCCAATGCGCTCACCCGCACCGCGGAAACCTTCGGTGCTGACAGCCAGATCCGACGACGGATCTCCCTTGAAGGGATCGAAGCCCAGTGAGATCAGAAGGGCCTTGGGCGCATAGGACTGAATCGATGCCATCCCCTGGTCAATGGCGGCCAGCCAGACGGGGTCTTCCGACTTCAGGGGCAGTGGCAGGTTGAGGTTGTGACCCTCGCCCTCACCTTCCCCGCGCTCATCAGCGTAGCCTGCATAGAACGGGAACAGCACGTTCGGATCGCCATGCACCGAGACGAAATGCACATCGCGGCGCTTGTAGAAGATGGACTGGGTGCCGTTGCCGTGGTGGGTGTCTATGTCGAGAATCGCCACCCGCCCCAGTTGGCTGGCCATATAGTTGGCAGCAATGGCTACGTTGTTGAGATAGCAGAAGCCCCCACCGAAATCTGCATAGGCGTGATGACCGGGGGGGCGGCACAGCGCATAGGCTTCGCGCTCACCTTCCTGGACCAACTTCGCTGCTTCCAGCGCTGCATGGGCCGAACCCACTGCGGCATCCCAGGTGCCTTCTGCCAGGGGTGATGACCCGCCCGCAAGATAAAAGCCCACCTGCCCCTGAATACTGGAAGGACGGCGACGTGAGCTGTAATGCGCAAAGGCATGAGGATGAATCAGGGGCGTGGCATTAGGCAACTCGCGCCAGCGTGGATAGGCGCTGGAGAGAAAGTCCAGATAGCCGGCGTCATGGACTGCCGCTATCCACTTCTGATCCCAGCCCTGGGGGCTGACCTGCTCATGGCCTTGATCCAGAAGCTGCTTGAGCAGCGCTTCGGCGCGCTCTGGAGATTCCAGGTTGGCAACCATGGTGCCACGCACCATGATTTGATCGGGGGCGTGCTGACGATGCAAAGGAGAGAAGGTGAATTTCACGGCAGATTTCCTGAATACGTGTGCACAGCGTAGTCAGTGAAGCCGGAAATTAATTGACCAATCGCGACAATCCGCCATGTGGCCGCCAAGTACCTCCACAGCAGCAGGAACGCCGGCCGTCATGCGCGCGCTCTTGACTCCTGTCGCCGCTTTCTATTGATGTTTTCGTAGTTCATGACAATCAACCTATTACCGTTCACGCTGAGCCTGTCGAAGCGCCGCGCAAGGCTTCGACAAGCTCAGCCCGAACGGGGTTGGGTCCTGACTCGTGAAGGTTTAAATGGTCCCAACTCAGTGAATCGGGCCAGCGAGCGCCGACTGACGGAATGCACTGGGGCTTTGCCGCGTATAGCTGCGAAATGCCCTGGTGAACGCACTGGTCTCGCTGAAGCCCAGCTGATCCGCAATATCCATCACCGCCAGAGTGCTTTGAGACAGCATGTGCTGCGCCGTCTCCATGCGCACCTGCGCCAGCAGCGGCTGGAAACTGATGTGCTGCTCCTTCAAGCGCCGCTGCATGGTCCTTGGGGTCACGCCGAAGTCGGCCGCAGCGTGGTCGAGCGTGGCACGCCCCATCCGCACCGCATGCACCATCCAGGCACGAAGGGCATCTTCCAGAACCTCGGGTTCTTGCCCGGCTGGCATCATCCGCTCGAGATGAGCGCAGAAATCCGCATACCGTCTGGAATCAGCAGAGGCAATGGGTTGACTGAGAAGTTGAGGCGAAAAATGGAGTGCAGTATGCTGGGCATCGAACACCACCGGGGCCCGGAAAACCCGCTGATAAGGGGTCTGCAACCGGGGTGCCGGGGCGGACAGTGTCACGTGATCCAAGGCCCACGACTCGCCCACACCCCGGCGAAGTGAACGACACAGCTTACCCAGGGTGTAGGCGGCGTCGTGTAGACGATCTGTGCCCGCGAGATTGTGTATGTCGTAGATCAAACGGGCGCTACCCTGGTTCTGGACCAGCTCGACACGGGTACCTGTCTGCACCACAGGAAAATAGCGCGCCAGAGACTCCAGTGCACTGCCTACAGTAGGTGCATAGAGAAACAAGCCACCGAAAATGCTGTGGCTGGGTCCCATGTCAGTGCAGGCCATATCAAGCCCCAGGTGGGCACGCCCACTCTGCTCCGCCGCGCTGGAGAGCATGCGCGTAAAGCCCAACAGGGAGGTTTTGGAGGCCTCAGGCGAAGGGCGGTGTGCAGGCCAGGCCAGAAAGGCACCGTCTGCAGGAATTTCGTCGCGCAGCAGGTGATGCATGAGATGGGTGGCCACACGATTGGCTTCAGCACTGATCGCGCCCACGACGAGTCGAGTGGTCATTGCAGCAGGTTTCGGTTGGATGAGAGGCGGCTATTCACATCCGGATCGTGGCACGGGTTCCGCAAAATAGAACTACCGTTTTATAATTTGCAAATGCGGATTTCGCATTAGGGCAAACCCCAGGACCGATCCAGTGCGCTGTCCTTTGCAAGAATCGAGCCAGCCAACAAGAAGTTATTCGGACTTCTTGGCAGGGGGATTGCTCTCCGGGCTGCGACCTTTTGCGCCACCTGATGCCCTCAAATGTCAGCGCTGACACGTTCGAGCGGCTCCCGTGCCGAACGAAGCGCGAAGAAACTTGCGTGGCTTTGGGCCAGCGCCCAGTCAATCTGCATGAGGGCGTGTGTGCAGTGCCGCACGCACCGAAAAGATCGCTGGCAGCATGCAGGAGCGCTTTCTAAAGGATCAGATCAGGGCTTCAATCAGGAAGGGTCCGGGCGCCGACAGCCCCGCGCGAAGTTGGCGGATAAATTCTTCTGCCGTGCGGGCCTGTACGGCTTCTACGCCCATCCCTTGGGCTATCAAGGTCCAGTCGAGTGCGGGATTTTCCAAATCAAGCATGCGCTGCGCATTTCCGTTGGGGAGCGCACTGCTTCCTACATTGACCATCTCTCCGTGCAAGATGGCGTAGCTTCGGTTCGCCAAGATGATGGTCAGGCAGTCCAGCGACTCCCGGGCTTGCGTCCACAGAGCTTGCAAGGTGTACATCGCGCTGCCGTCGCCTTGCAATGAAATGACCTTGCGCTCAGGACACGCTACAGCGGCACCCACCGCAAGGGGCAGCCCCATGCCAATGGCGCCGCCCGTCAACTGCAGATAGTCGTGGGGGGCCGCATTCAAACTTGCGGCCGGGAATTCGCGCCCCTCGGTTAGCCCTTCATCACAGATGATTGCATGTTCGGGTAGGTAGTGGGCCAGGATACGACTGACCACGGCACCCGTAAGGGGACCGGTCGAAGGATGAGTGGCCACTTCATTTTGTAGGCGCAGACTTGGCGCACCCACGGGAATGCCTAGTTCCTGCGCCAGCAGTTGGAGGCCAACAAGGACATCTTGCCCCGGCGCCGCCAGTTGAATGCACGCACAACCCTCAGGCATAAGCACACTGGGCATGTTCGGGTAAGCAAAGAAGGCCACAGGCTGACGTGCCCCAACAAGTACGAGTTGCTGCACGTCACTCAGAGCGGCCTGCGCTTGAGCAACAGAATAGGGAATGCGAGCAATGGGCACACGGTTACGTCCGCGCTCCATGCGCTGGTTGGAGGTCTCTGCGAGTAACCTTACTCCTGTGGCGCACGAAATCGTGCCCGCCAGATCCAGCGCCTGACCTCGCAAGGCGGCACCACCCAGCAACAGCAATGCTCCAGGGCCGTTTGCGCGGATCGCCTTGGCGGCATCACGCACCTCATCCTGAGAAGGCACCGCCAGAGGTGCTGGTACGTGGGGACTTCGAGGCTTTTGTCCAGATGGGAGCTCAGACCACGCCGCATCTGCGGGAAGAATCAGGGTGGAGATCTGTCCACCGGCCTCACGAGAGGCGCGGATGGCCTCGCACGCATCCTCCGCAACGGTAGCTGCACTGCGCGTCCGGCGAACCCAGTGCGACATAGGCTTGGCCAGGGAGACGATGTCACTGGTCAGCGGTGCGTCGTGCTTCAGGTGATAGCTGGCGTGGTCTCCAACGATGTTGACCATGGCGCTGCCCGCACGCTTGGCGTTATGAATGTTGGCCAACCCGTTCGCCAAGCCCGCGCCCAGGTGCAGCAGCGTCGCTGCGGGCCTCTGCATCATGCGTGCATACCCATCAGCAGCGCCCGTCGCCACGCCTTCGAACAACCCAAGGATGCAGCGCATTTCCGGTTGGCGATCCAGCGCACTCACGAAGTGCATCTCGGAGGTCCCTGGATTCGCGAAGCAAACGTTCACATTATTCGAAAGGAGCGTTTCGCACAGGCTCTCGGCGCCGGTCATTGGGTGTCTCATCGCTCAGAGCGCACCGAACGCCTTCATCTGCGCCGGCATGGCGGCATACTGGCTTCGCATGTAGTCGTCATAGGGTTTTCCGATACGCACCCACCTTGCCATGTTGAGCCTGTCAACTATTTGTTGGTGCTCTGGGTCTGCCACCGCCTTGCGCATGGCGTCTTCCAGACGGGCGATCACCGCAGCAGGCATTCCGGCGGGTCCTCCTAAACCGTAAGGCAGAGTGGTCGTGGCGTTGATCCCCAACTCACGCGCTGTAGGTACTTCAGGCCATTGCGGCAGGCGCTGGTCTGAGGACACCGCCAGCATGCGCAAACGGCCGCCGCTCACGGTGCCAGCCAAGGCGCCGATCGCGTCACAGATCAAATCGATCTGCCCACCAATAGCGGCGGTAATGATGGCGGCGCTGCTGGGGTAAGGCACGCCCAGATAGCTGGCGCCCGTCTGGCCTTCCAGCAACTTCATGGCCCAGGAAGGCAACTTGGGCGAGCCCGCTGCGCCATAGCTCAGTTTGCCTGGAGACTTCTTGCCTTCCTCGACCAACTGGTTCAGTGACCTGATGGGCGAATCGGCCCTGACCGCCCAACCAAAAGGAACGGAGGCTCCCACGCCGATGTAGGTGAAGTCTTTCGCAGGGTCGTACTGGGTATTACCTAACAAATGCTCGCGCATCATCACTTCGGTTAGATTTCCAATGGTGTATCCGTTCGGTGCTGCATTCTTGATGTAGGCCGATCCCACAGCACTCCCGGCGCCCGGCTTGTTGACGATCACGACCGACTGCCCCAGTTGCCTGGAAAGGATCTGTCCGAGGACACGGTAGTAGCTGTCGCTGCCACCTCCCACGCCGTAGCACACGACCAACTCGATGGGCTTGCTTGGATAGGAATTCGCATAGCCTGGAAAAGCCACTGCGGCTGCGCCTGCGCTAAGCAGCCCCAGGGTTTGACGCCGGTTGAGTGGCTTACGCGAAGATGTGGGTGTGTCGCACATGAGGTTGATGTCTCGCTGTTCTATGAATGAGGAATCGGAGAAGCGATTGCTCGTCTCAGCAATCGTGAGTCAAAGATTGACTAGGCAGAGGACGGGCCCATCTCACTGGACTAGAGACTCGGATCGACCAGCACCCGGCCCCGAATCCGCCCATCAAGCAGTGCACCAGCGGCGTCAATGGCATCTTCCAAAGAGAGCACACGCGGGCACAGCAGGCGAAGGGTGTCGGCATCGACCTCACGAGCCAGCGCCTCCCAGGCTGATTGGCGCCGCGCCAAGGGTGCCATCACGCTATCAACACCGGCCAGGGTGATGCCGCGAAGAATGAACGGCGCGACCGATGCCGGCAAATCCATGCTCTGAGCCAGCCCGCATGCGGCAACCAGCCCTCCATATCGGGTGGCCGCGCAAACGTTGGCCAATGTCGCGCCACCCACACTGTCAACCGCGCCAGCCCAGCGTTCCCTTTGCAATGGCTTGCCCGGATTGGAAAGTGTTGCCCGGTCAATCACTTCAGCGGCGCCCACCTCGAGCAGGTGTGGCGCTTCCTCCGTGCGCCCCGTGGACGCCACGACTCGATAGCCGCGCCGGGCCAGTAAAGCAATCGCGAAGCCACCCACTCCGCCATTGGCACCGGTGACCAGAACGTCTCCTGCGTCCGGCCCAATGCCAGCTTTCTCCAGCGCCTGTACACATAACATCGCCGTGTACCCAGCAGTTCCGATCGCCATTGCATCCTTGGTCGTCAACGCGGGAGGCAGATCGATCAGGTACTCAGCCGGTGCTCGCGCCATGGCGGCAAGCCCGCCCCAGCGGGTTTCACCGACGCCCCAGCCGTTGAGCACTACTGGTGCACCGATCGCGAAGCGGGGGTCGGTGCTGGATTTCACCCTTCCTGCGAAATCAATGCCGGGCACCATAGGCCAGGTCCTCACCACCGGCCCTCTGCCGGTGATGGCCAGTGCGTCCTTGTAATTCAATGTGGAGTACTCGACCTCCACGGTCACCGCGGCGTCTGGCCACTGCACCTCGTCGAGGTCGGTCACCTGCGCGAGGGTTGCACCGCCGTCCTGCGTCAGCAAGATTGCTCTAGGCATGTATCGTTCTCCATTTCAAGTGTTGTCAACGACAACGAGGTATGTCAATTCCTGAGGGCTGCAAGCCGTTGTCTACCTGGCCCCCGCGGTGCATTGCAGTCAGATCAACACGGAATGCATAACGGCGCCACGTTCGCAGCAAATGTCAAAGGCAAACCGGTTCGAGACTGCAGCTCCTCGCGCGACAGATCCGGCAGCATGTCGCTCACGATGGCGCCCTTGCTGGTCAGATCGATCACGGCAAGATCGGTATAGATGCGCCGCACCACTCCCGCGCAAGTCAGGGGGTAGCTACAGCGCTCCAGGATCCGGGGCGTGCCATCAGATTGGGTGTGAGCCATCAGAACCCAGACGCTGCGTGCCCCTCGCGCGAGATCCATGGCGCCACCTATGGCCGGCAGCCTATCGTCATGCGCTCGCGACCAGTTGGCGAGATCCCCGTTGCCAGCTACCTGGAAGGCGCCAAGCAGGCAGAGGTCGATGTGGCCGCCACGAACGAGCGCGAACGACTGAGCCTGGTCGAAGATGCTCGCACCGCGTGCCATGGTGATGGGAACCTTGCCGGCATTGATGAGATTCGGAACGATCTCATCGGGCCGGGCCAAACGCCCCATGCCAAGAATTCCGTTCTCGCTGTGCAAGATGACTTCATGGCCAGTCCGGATATGGTTGGCCACACCTTCTGGCAATCCGATCCCTAAGTTGACGGCCATGCCGTCTTCAACATCCTGCGCTGCGCGCCAGGTGATCTGATCTCTTGTCAACGGCTTCATGCCAGAGCCCTTTCCCAGACACGCGCATCGACGGGTTGCGTGCGAACGACCGCATCCACCAAGATGCCCTGGGTCACCACGTGTTCAGGGTCGATATCGCCTAGCTCCACGACCTCATCCACCTCAGCGATGACCGTGCGAGCCGCCATGCACATCAGCGGCGAGAAGTTTCGCGCCAGCCTGTCGTATGTGAGATTGCCCCAGCGATCGGCACGCCCCGCCTTGATCAGGGCCACATCGGCGGTGAGCCCTGTCTCCAGCACACAACCAAGTCCATTGAACTCGCGCGTTTCTTTGCCGCGTGCGGTAGTCGTGCCAAATCCGGTAGGACAGTAGAACGCCGGAATACCTGCGCCCGCAGCGCGCATCCGCTCGGACAGCGTGCCCTGCGGCATCACTTCGAGCTCAATGGAGCCGGCTTTCACCATCCGCTCAAGCTCCACCGCCAGATCGCCGCGAGGGTAGGAACAGATCATCTTGCGCACGCGACCACTGAGCAGCAACGCAGCGAGTCCGACGCGCCCTGTTCCCGAGTTATTGCTGACCAGCACGAGGTCACGCACCCCCCTGTCGAGTACTGCAGCTATCAACATGTTGGGGCGCCCGCATTCGCCGAAGCCCCCAATCATGAGACTGCTCCCATCTTTCAGGCAAGACAGCGCTTTATCGACATCCGAACGTATCTTGTCGATCATTTGCTGGCGTCCCCTGCTCCGTTCCCCGTGGCGGACAGCGGATTCGGGCGGGCTGACTTCGGTCCGAAGGGTTCCGGCAGAAACGGGCCATCCCGCTGCGCCACAAAAGCGCGCATTCCCTTCAGACGCATCGTTTCCCACAGCTGCAACCGCTCTTCGTTGTTCGATGCATGCGCCAACGCAGACAAAGGCGCATTCAAAGCCAGCCCTGCCTGCAACCCCGATGCCAACAGGCCTGAACAGGTCACGGCCTTGTTCAGGCGAACTGAGGGCTCGGGTACAAGGGCGATGCGTTCGGCAAGGGCGCAGGCCCGCGCCATCAACTCATCGTGTGGCACCACCTCGTTGACGATACCCAGGCGATAGGCCTCCGCCGCATCCATGTGATCCCCGGTCAGCCCGAACCGATGAGCTGCCTTCCATCCCACCAGGGCAGCCAACAGAAAGCTGGTGTTGGAGACATGACGCACCTCAGGTTGCGCGAAAACGGCCTTGTCGGAAGCGAGCGTGATGTCTGATGCCAACGCATACCAGAACCCCGCGCCCATCGCCCACCCATTGATGGCCGTAATGACGGGAATGGAGATGTGCCAAATGCGCATCAACCGCTCCAGTCCTCCTCCGTCTATGTTCATCCAGCCCTTGAGCAACTCAGCGTTGGACAACTCGCTTGCCCCCAGCAGGGAGGGCCGGTCATCGCCAGGGCCGCGGGAGATGTCGTAGCCGGAGCAGAACGCGCTGCCCGAACCTGTGAGGACAACGGCTCTGATCTCGGGGTCGGCATCGGCACGGTTGATGGCGTCCCACATCTCCGACTCCATCTCGGGAGAAAGCGCATTCATGGATGCAGGGCGATTGAACGTCACCACCACGATGGAGGTAAGACGGTCGACGACGATGTTTTGATAGGCGGTCACTGAATCTCCACGAGCCAAATACGGCAATGTCTGGATTAATTTCTTGCGCTATGCGCAAACTTTTGCGCATAGCGTAATCATAAATTTGCCTCGTTGGTTTTGTCAAGTAACGCTCAGCGCATAATTGCGAGCCGCATTTCCTTGCGGCATCGACCAATCTGAAGCGACCACTAAAGGAGAGCAGGGACTTGAGCAAGCAAAGTGATGAGATGGAATCGACACGCTCGGACCGGGTCAATTCACTTGCTAAGGGCCTTCAAGTCTTGTTGGCGTTTGGCCGCCGCCACACCCCCATGACCATCAGCGAAGTAGCGAAGGAGGTTTCGCTCACGCCGGCTTCTGCACGGCGCATGCTGTTGACGCTCGTTGATCTTGGTTACGTCGATCAGACCGGCAAACGGTTTTCCGTGGGGCCCAGGGTGCTTGATCTGGGCTATTCCTATCTCGCCTCAAAACCGATATGGCAGCTGACGCAGCCCGTTCTGGAACGCTTCAGCGACGCGCACCATGTCTCGGCCGCAGCTGCCGTGCTGGACGGCTGCGACGCGCTCTACACGATTCGTGCAAACTCGCATCAGCCCATCCAGGTGATGGTCAGCACGGGAACGCGCCTGCCGGCGCACATCACGGCGATGGGAAGAGTGCTTCTGGCCGCTTTGCCGCCCCAGCGCCTGGACGAAGTCATCAGCCAGATCAAATTCGACAGTCCCACAGAAAGATCTGTCGCCAACGCACAGGAGCTGCGCACCATCCTGGCGGACATACGCCGTGATGGGTATTCCATAGTCGACGAAGAGTTGGCCTTTGGCCTGCGGGCTGTCGCCGTGCCACTTCGCAACCGAGCCGGGGAGGTGGTGGCCTCCATCAACGCCTGCGGTACTCTGCGCAGCCTGGAAATCTCAGATCTGCGCGAGCGGGTGCTACCAGCGCTTCAGCTGGCCGCACAGGAAATCCGCATGCACTTGGCCGACTAGGCGTGAGGCTCGCGATCAACAGGTCACAAATCCAGCACCATTCGATCAGAGCGGCAGCGTGAAACACAAACCATCATCGACTTCTGCGCCGCCTTCTGAGCACCGCTGAGCACACTATCGCGGTGCTCCGCCTCGCCTTCCAGAATGCGGGTTTCGCAAGCCCCGCACACGCCCTCTTCGCAACTGAATTCAATGTCCACTCCGGCATCCAGAAAGGCCTGCAGCGCCGGTTTGTTTTTGGGTATCTCCATGGTCATTCCGCTCTTGCGAAGTTCCACCGTGCAATGACCCGTCAACGCTGTTTTCGGACTGACGGGTTGGTCAGCCTTGAAGCGCTCGACATGCACGTTGGCAAAGCCCAACTCTGCGCAAGTGGACTCAAAGTTGGTGAGCATGGGTGACGGGCCGCAGCAATAGAAGTGATCACGCGGCTGGTGTGCTGCCAAGAGCGAGCGAAGGCACGGCGCCCCCCCCGCCTCGTCATCGAAGTGCGTGTGCAAGCTAATTCCTCGGCTCGTCAGGTGCACCAACTCATCCAGAAATGGTGCACTGCTGCGGCTGCGGGCACACAAGATCACGTGGGCACCGCGCCCCAGCTGCACCAGTCTGCGCAGCATCGACAGGATAGGTGTCACGCCAATACCGCCTGCCACAAACACTGAGTGCGCGGGCTGCTGCTCATTCAACGCAAAGAGATTCCGTGGCGATGAAATGGGGATGTGATCACCCGCACGCAGATGTTCGTGGATCCAGCGCGATCCGCCGCGGCTCGCGTTGTCGTTGAGCACGCCAATGGCGTAGCGGTTGTGCTCCCCTGGTGCGTTGTGTAGAGAGTAGCTGCGCACCATGCCGCTTTGCAGATGCAGATCGATATGCGCGCCCGCCTCAAACGCCGGGAACGTCTCTCCCGCTGCAGCAGGGCACAGCTCGATGCTGACTACGCCCGAGCAGACCGTGCTCACCGCTTTCACCAGCGCAGTAAGGCGCCCGGAATGCGCCACGCCCCCCAGAGACGCCGCAGCCGGGGGTGAGAGCGGGTCGGCGGAACTCGGCGACTCCGTCGTGTGAGCTTGTGCAACCAGATGAAGGGTCATGATGGGTTCTCCAGGGCCGTGGCAGGAAGCGATCTGCGACGACCCGTTCAGGGATCAGGGATGGATTGAGCATGTGTGTGCGTTATTGGCGCTTCCTAACGAAACACCGCCGCACACTGTGCTTCGGAAGAGGTGGTGCGAACTCAGGGGTGTCAGTGAATCCGGCGTGGCCTAAAAAGCAGCTTCTCAGTCCTGCGGTACTTCCAGCATGATCTTTCCGATGTGCGTGGATGACTCCATCAACTCATGGGCTGCACCGACATCCGCCAACGCGAACACTTTATGGATAACAGGACGTGCCTGGCCCTGGGCAAGCAGAGGCCACACGTTATGCTGCAACGCCTGTACAGTGCGCGCCTTATCCTGCAGGGAGCGCGGGCGCAGCGTAGAGCCGGTGTAGGTAAGCCTGCGTGTCATCAGCGACAACCAATCCACCTCCACCTTGGAGCCTTGCAGGAACGCGATCTGCACCAACCTGCCGTCCAGCGCCAGGCTGGCAATGTTGCGGGCGATGTAGTCTCCCCCCACCATGTCAAGAATCAGATCTACGCCACGGCCACCCGTCAATTCGGCAATAGCCTCGGCAAAGTCCTTTTCGCGGTAATTGATGGCTTTATCGGCTCCTGCAAACTCACAAGCGCGCGCCTTTTCTGCATTACCCACGGTGGCGTAGACCGTTGCACCACGGACTTTGGCCAGTTGAATCGCCGTCAATCCTATGCCCGATGAGCCGCCATGAACCAGAAAGGTCTCACCCTTCTCAAGCCCACCACGCTCGACCACATTGCTCCAGACGGTGATGTAATTCTCCGGCAGCGCGGAGGCTTCCAGCATCGACATACCCTCAGGCACGGACATCACCTGCCCCGCAGGAGCAGCCACATACTGCGCATAGCCGCCGCCGTTGGTCAACGCGCATACAGCATCGCCCACGGTCCATTGGCTCACCTCTGCGCCAACTGCAGCGATCACGCCGGAAACCTCCAAGCCCAGCCCAGGTGCTGCACCTGGTGGAGGTGGGTAAGAGCCACTGCGCTGCAGCACATCCGGACGGTTCACACCTGCGTATTGCACGCGGATCAACACTTCATCGGACTTTATGGCGGGCGTGGAGCCCTTCTTCAACTGCATCACGGAGGGTGGCCCACCGTTTTCATGGCATATGTGGTGCATGGTTGCGGGCGTGGACATCAGATTCTCCTGGAGCGAAATTCAGTAATCCAAAGCGCTGCATCGAGCCGAATGACATGAATGCCTGCGATGCAGCGTTGTGGGTGCGTCGTGATCAGGGTTGCCTGATCTCGACGCGAGTAGGCCGCAGCGCCCGCTGAGGCGTCAACGCCTTGCGCCAAACATCCACATGGTGAGACACCGGACTCCGCTCACTCGCTCACTGCATCACGAAGGGCGTCAACCGCTGGCCCACCTGCTCCTGCAACCATTGGCCTTGATGCAAAAGGGCATCGTCCGTCCCGCGCGCAGCCACCACCTGCAAACTCACGGGCAAACCATCGATCAGCCCGGTGGGTATCGACAAGGCAGGCACGCCTGCGAGCGAAAAGGGCAAGGTCTGGCCCAGCACCGCTTCACGCACCGTTGCAGAGCCGCTCTCCACCTGTACCTGGGTCTGGCCACGCAGTGGAGGAACGACGGCTGAGGTTGGTAGCAGCATGGCGTCGCAGCCGATCAAGATGGCGTCAAGTTCGGCGGCGATGGCCGCACGCGCATGCAGGGCGTCGATGTAGTCGCCCGCCTTCAATGTCTGCCCCCGCTGAAGCGCCGGCATCACCAGTTCGGAAAAACCCACGCCGCCTTGACCCAGCGCTTCACGATGTACCCATGCGGCCTCAGCCTGCACGATGTCGGTGAAGCACTGTGCAGCTCGAGGTAACAGCGGCGTATCGACCTCCACCAATTGCGCACCCAGAGCAGCCAGGCGCGCGAGGGTTCGTTCGAAATGATCGTGCACCTCCACCGACAGGCGGCCACGCAACCAGCTCGCAGGCACGGCAAAACGCGGCACTCTGGCGATGCGGGTCGCTTCCAGGGTGCGGGCAGCCATGACCTCGAACAACAGCGCGCAATCGGCCACGCTGTGCGCCAGGGGGCCTGCATGATCGCAGGTCCAGGAAAGGTGTAGAGCACCCTCCAATGGAATCGCTCCATGCGTAGGCTTGAAGCCTGTCACCCCACTGAAATTGGCAGGGATGCGGACCGATCCTCCCGTGTCGCTGCCAATGCTCGCCACACCCACTCCTGTGGCCACCGCCACGCCCGATCCGCTGGATGATCCACCGGCCTGACGAAGTGGATCAAAGGGGTTCTTGACATCGCCCGTCCAGACGTTCTCGCCTGTCGACCCCAGCGCGATCTCGTGCATATTGGTCTTGCCGAAAATGACTGCACCTGCAGCACGCAGACGTGCGACCAGCACAGCTTCGTGGCTTGTCACATCCATGGCATCAGAGGGCAATGCAGCGCGGCTGCCGGCCCGGGTGGGCATGCCGCGAACAGGGTACAAATCCTTGATGGAGATGGGAATGCCCCTCAATACCCCGCGTGTATTTCCCTTGGCGAGAGCTGCATCACACTGCACAGCCAAGGCCTGGGCAGCCTCCCAATCGACAAAAGCCAAAGCGTTCAAATCAGCGGATTTGATGGCTTGGTTCTGCGCCTTTTTCAGCAGCAAAGCCGCGCTGGTAGTACGTTCATCAAGCTGGCGTATGAGGTCTGAAATGGAGTGCATGAAGGAGGTCCGATCAAAAAACGGCGCACACGTTATCACGCGGACCAGACGTCCCATGATGTGGACAATCTGAGACGCTGCTTTGCGTTGTCGAGTGCTTATGAAAGACTCCACTCGCCTTCAAATACAGGAACTGCCTCAATGCTCCGCCCCACGTTTTTCAAGCTATCTGCCAAGCTCGGCCTGGCGCTCTCATTCGCGATTTCCGCGCAGTTCGCAGCGGCACAGACCTACCCCAACAAACCCGTGAAGATCGTCGTCGGGTATTCCCCCGGGGGCCCCGTCGACATCCTGGGCCGCGTGCTGGCGCAGAGACTCTCCACCTCGATGGGCCAGTCATTCATCGTCGAAAACAAGGGAGGAGCCGCTGGAGCCATTGGAGCGGAGCAGGTGGCACGCTCGCCCGCCGATGGCTACACGCTGCTCACCACCGTGCCCAGCGTGTTCACCATCGTTCCGCACACCCTCGACAAGGCGCGTGTGCAGGCTGAAGACTTCGCACCAGTCATCCAGTTCGCGGAATCGCCACTGGTGTTGGCAGTGAACCCCTCCGTGCCGGCCAACAACCTGAAGGAGCTCATCGCGTTGCTGAACAAGCCGGGCTCCAGGTTGTCATACGCCTCAGCGGGTGATGGCACTCTGCCCCATCTGGCCATGGAATTGCTGCTTTCGCGAACCGGCGGTCGGCCGGTGCACGTGCCTTACAAGGGCAGCGGTCCGGCGGTACAGGATCTCGTGGGTGGTCAAGTGAATATCGCACTGGAAGTGCTACCCACCATTCTCCCCATGGTCAAAGCGGGCCGCGTAAAAGCTTTGGCAGTGACATCCCGCACGCGGGTGGCTGAGCTGCCCAACGTGCCCACTGTGTCGGAAGCGGGTGTGAGTGGGTATGAGGCGGTGAACTGGTTTGGCCTATATGCACCCGCTGCTACGCCCAAACCCATCATCGAACAATTGCGCTCGAATGTGGAGAAAGTTGTGAGCGACAAGGAAATGCAGCAGCGCTTCAGCGACCTTGGGGCCATCGTTGCGGTGCAAGGCCCAGCCGAAACGGCTGAGCGCCTCAAGCGTGAATCCCAGCAGTGGGGATCATTGATCCAGAAGCTTGGACTCAACTCCAGGCCGTGATGCAGCACCAAGAAACTGTCCACGTCGTGAGTATCCCGGTCACAATAGTCCCATCGATCCAGGTTCGCCGGTCGGCCTCGCCCTCTCATGGAGATTCCCATGTCGTTCTTGCAAAAAAGCCCCCAGGCCGGAACACAGAGCCTTAGACGCACGGTGCAACTGCTGCGCGAGCTTAGCCAGGCGGGTGAGCATGGTGCCAGCGCCGGCGAGTTGGCCAAACGTTGCGATTTGACGCGCGCCACGGCCTATCGACTGCTCGGTGCGCTGGCGGAGGAAGGCCTGGTCATTCACGCAACAGGCGTTCGGCGCTATTTCCTCGGACCTTTCGCGTACGAGATGGGGCTCAGGGCATTCCCGCGCCTGGGCCTGCGAGAGCTGTGCGCAGGCACAGTGAGCAAGCTGGCCGAGACGACCGGAGAGTGCGTCTTTCTGGTCATGCGCAGCGGGCTCGATACGGTATGCCTGGACCGGCAGACTGGCGAATTCGCAGTAGAGGAAATGCCCGTAGACATCGGCTCAAGGCGACCGCTGGGCGTGGGCTTAAGCAGCATTGCCATTTTGGGAGCGCTGCCTGAATCCGAACGCGAGGCCATTATGCGGGCCAACGGCATGCGCTATCGAGAAACCGGATTGCTGGCTGCGGAACGCATCCGGCTGATGGTCAAACGCACGGCAAAAGACCGCTTTGCTTTCACCGCCAGTGACTACATCGACAACGTGGGCGGCTTCGCACTGCCCATCCGTAATCCGGTTGATGGCGTCGCATTTGCGGCGCTCAGCATCGCTTCAGGGGTGAAGCGCATGACCGCGCCGCGCGGCAAGGAAATTGTCCCGTTGCTGGAGACCGCAGTACACACGATCGAATCCCGATTGTGAAGATCACTCACACCTGACTGCGCCCGCACCTGCCGTGAGCTAGCCCACGGCACGCGCTTTACCCGCGTAGCTACGTATTTCACCCTACCACCACGCGCTCGAAGACGTTGTCATCGCGCGCAGCGGATGCACTCGCCCTCATCAAGCACGCACGCAGGAGGGGGCGACGCAAAACTCAACGAGGCACCTCATGGAAACCCAACAGAACAACGTCCCCCAAACCCTGACTTCCTTCTACGCACACGCCTGGGAAGACCTGCTATCCAACTGCACACGCTGTGGCAAGTGCGTTGAAGTCTGCCCCGTGGTTCCATTCGATGCCACCTTGGCCGCTGCCCAGCCAGTGGACGTAGTCACAGGCGTGCTCGATTTCATGAAAGACAGCAGCCAACCAATGCGCGAGGACTCAGCCTTGTGGACCTACCAATGCAACGGCTGTGACGAATGCATTCCCGCGTGCCCTGTCGACATCAACCCGCGCCGCATGTTGATGCTGGCCAATGCAGAGGTGTCTGCCAAGACACACCCCACGCCGCACATGTTTCAGAAAATGGCACGCGCCATCCGCATTCTCGTGTCCATGCAACTGGTTCCAGAAGATGCTGCACGCCTGCTCAAACTGAAGAAACCCAAAGACGTGGACGTGGTGTTCTTCACCGGATGCAACCCGGTGCGCACACCGCAGCTGCTGTTCAACGCCATGAGCGTGCTCGAGGCACTGGGCGTGAACTACGAGGTCATGGGCGGTCCGGCTTCATGCTGCGGCGTCATCCACAGCAAATGGGAGGGTGATCTGCAGCGCGGCGGCAAAGTGAGCGAGCAGACACTGCATCGGTTCGGCACCTTCAACCCTAAGACGGTGCTGAACTGGTGCCCCTCCTGCAGTATTCACCTGACCGAGACGATCAAGGACTACCGCTCCGTCAGCTTCGATTTCGACCACATCACCAAGTTCCTGATCGAACGCGAAGATGAACTGCACAAACTCTTCACCACGCCCGTGAATATGCGCGTGGTCGTTCACACGCACCACGGCATGCATGATGTAGGGCAAAACGTGATGCGCTTAATGCGTGCAATTCCGGGTCTCACCATCGTCGACGAGATCGAGGAGCCTGGCTACATGTGTGGCGTATCGAGCGCAGAACGCGCGCCTGCCTTGAAAGAGCAAGTGCGCGCGCAGACCATAGCGCGCTGCAAGCAAGATGATGTCGATGCACTGGTCTCGCTTTATCACGCCTGCCACCGGCAGCTTGCGTCGGATGGAAAAACGCATGGTTTCCAGGTGCTCAACTACGCGGATTTACTGGTTCGAGCGCTGGGCATGGAGCCCTATGCCGATACGCTGGAGCAATTCCGGGGCCGTACCGATTACAGAGAAATGGTGCGTGAGGCGGCTCCTCTGCTCGAAGCCAACGGCATCGACATGGATCCAGATGAACTGGCCAGAGTGCTACCGGAAATTTTCGCCATGGCGGAATGGCGGGGTGGTTTGTGCAGCTTCTCGCCTGAGGAGTAAGAAGGCGATTCTTGCGTACTTAACAAAACAAAATAGGCCCACTTGAATCGTTTTATAAAAACAACGTTCTCAGATCAATCTTCCAGGGAAAGAGGTTCCCCATCTTTCCGGCCTAGCTCAGCGGAGCTGTCTGAAGACATGGGGCGCTAATGGGCGGGTGCGCCCTGGACAGCACAAAGCCTCTCGCTGCGGCTTTGCGCCTGCCTTGAACAGATCGCTTTTGACGGCTCTTTCGCGCACTCCTGGTTCATTCGTACCTTCCGAGCGCCCCGAACTTTACCGAAATCGGTGTATTGGAATGACAAATTCTCATGCCTTACATCCAATCCTGAAGTGCTCACAGGCGCCTCGCTCATGCACTATCGCTGCCAGTCTCACCTATCTGGAACAGCCCATGAATTTCGAGCTCAGCGAAGAGCACCAGGCATTTGCCGACTCCGTCCGGCGCTTTGCGAACGATCAACTGGCCGAAGGCGCACTCGCTCGTGCCCACTCCGAAAGCTACCCCTGGGAAACCGCCAAATTGATCGCGGAGCAAGGCCTGTTGGGCATCGCATTTCCCGAGGAAGATGGCGGACAGGGGGGCACGCTCATGCATTCGGTGCTTGCCATTCAGCAAGTCGCCCTGGCCTGCCCCAAAAGTGCCGATATCGTCCAGGCCGGCAACTTCGGTCCCATTCGCACCTTCGTGGAGTACGCAACACCGGAGCAGAAGCAGCGCTTCCTGCCCGGATTGCTGGCCGGCCAGAAGCTGATCTCCCTGGGCATGTCCGAGCCGGATGCCGGCTCAGCCGCCACCGACCTCAAAACCACCGCCCAGGAAGACGGCGACAGTTACGTGATCAACGGCAGCAAGGTGTTCTCCACCCATAGCAGCGACGCCGAACTCTATCTTGTCTATGTGCGCTTTGGCCCCGGTGTGGGCGGGATAGGCTCGGTGTTGATAGAGCGCGGCACGCCCGGCCTGATGGTGGGCGAGCCCTCGTCGTTCATGAACGGCGAGCGGTGGTCACAACTCTATTTTGACAACTGCCGCATTCCAAAGAGCAACGTGCTGCTGGGCGCGGGAGGCTTCAAGAAACAGATCTCCGGCTTCAATATCGAACGCCTGGGCAATGCCTCACGCGCGCTGGCCTTGGGGCGGTACGCATTCAACCAGGCGCGTGAACATGCCAAGATCCGAACGCAGTTCGGCCGGCCCTTGTGTGAATTCCAGGGTCTGCAATGGAAATTCGCTGACATGTCGATGAGACTGGAGCAAGCTCAGTTGATGCTCTACCGCGCGGCCATGGAGGGTGAAACTGGCCTGCCTACAGCGCAAAGCACCGCCATGGCCAAGCTGGCATGTAACCTGGCCGGATGGGAGGTTTCCAATGAAGCCATGCAGGTCATGGGCGGATTGGGGTTTAGCCAGGAATCTCTGGTGGAATACTGCGTACGCCGCACCCGCGGCTGGATGATCGCGGGCGGCTCCATAGAAATGCTTAAAAACCGTATCGCCGAAGGGGTGTTCGAGCGCACCTTCTCTCAACGCGCCTCCAAGGCTGCGTAAGTGAAAGACTGCATGAACGCTCGCTTTTCTCCCGGCCACCTGACCTCCGCGTTGTTGAATCCCGCGAGCATCGCACTGGTAGGTGCTTCTGATGACCCAGCCAAGACGGCGGGCCGGCCGCAGACCTTCCTGCGCAGGGCAGGGTTTCAAGGCCGGGTCTATCCCATCAATGCCAAGCGTGCCACGGTCCAGAACGCGCCTGCATGGCCCAGCCTTGAGGCACTGCCTGAAGTGCCGGACCATGTCTTTGTCATGACGCCCACAGAGACCGTGCTGGAGGTAGTAGGACAGTGCGTGAAGCTGGGCGTTCCTTTGGTCACGGTCCTGGCCAGCGGATTCTCGGAGTCTGGCCCGGAAGGGGTGGCGCGCGAGGAGGCTTTGCGGCGCCTGGTAGCAGGTAGCCAAACACGGCTTCTTGGGCCCAGCAGCCTGGGCGTTGTGCGGGCAAGCACCGGTTTGATGCTCACCGCGAACGCCGCCTTTGCCGAGCCGGATGTACCGGCTGGCCGCCTGTTCGTGGCTTCGCACAGTGGCAGCATGCTGGGCGCCCTGGTCTCGCGTGGCAAGGCGCGCGGCGTGGGCTTCGCCGGCATGGTTTCGGTCGGCAGCGAGGTCGATCTGTGCATTGGCGAGATCTGCCAAGCCACGCTCGACGATCCTTCGATTGAAGGCTACCTCCTCTTTATCGAGAGCTTGCGCCATGGCGCAAAACTCCAGGCCTTTGCCCGCGAAGCCGCCAAACGGGGCAAACCGGTGATCGCCTACAAGCTGGGGCGCTCAGCTGCTGCAGCTGAGATGGCTGCCACCCACACTGGCGCCATTGCCGGCGAAGACGATGTGGCCGACGCCTTCCTGAAAGATCTGGGCATTGCGCGTGTCGACCAGTTCGAGACTTTGCTGGAAACGCTCCCGTTGGCGCGGCGCTTCCCTTTGCCCCCCTCAGGTACGCCCAGCCGCCCTTTGCGCGTGGGCGTCGTCACCACAACCGGCGGCGGCTCGGCCATGGTGGTGGACCAACTGGGGGTACGCGGCATCGATGTCACACCCGCTACGCCAGCCACCTTGGAACGCCTTGCCGCAGCCGGGGTGGCTGCCAATCCCGGCCGCGTGCTGGACCTGACACTGGCCGGCACGCGTTATGACGTGATGAAAGCTACGCTGGATATCTTGCTGGACGCTCCTGAATTCGATCTGGTGGTGAGTGTTGTGGGCTCTTCAGCACGCTTTCAGCCTGACCTGGCGGTGCAGCCCCTTCTCGACCATGCCAACCATCAGCGCCCGCTGGCGGCCATGCTGGTCCCGGACGCCCCCGACGCACTGGCCCGGTTGACCAGCGCCGGCGTTCCGTGTTTTCGCTCGCCGGAAACATGTGCGGATGCCATCGCCGCTGTCAGTGCCCGCCGCCCCTTGGGCACGCCAGCAGCAGCGCAACATACATCGTTGACACCGGCTCGTCCCATCAGCGAAGCCCAGGCGTATGAAATCCTGGACACCTTGGGGGTACCCCACGCGCCAGCAGCCACTATCTCGCTGAGCCAGAAACCAGCACCACTACCATTCGCCTTTCCGGTGGTGGCCAAAGTGTGCTCTGCCGAGATTCCTCACAAGACAGAGGTAGGCGGCGTGATTCTCGGAATCAACAACCAGGACGAACTGCAATCCGCGCTCCTGAAATTGCAGCAAAACCTGGCGCAACACGCACCGGGAGTTGCCTGTGACGAAGCGCTTATTCAGCCTATGGTCAAAGGCCTGGCCGAAGTCCTCATTGGCTACCGCGTGGACCCGGAGGCGGGCCCGATTGTGATGCTGGCTGCTGGAGGCATTTGGGCTGAAGTGGCACGGGACAGAAGCATCCGGCTGGCCCCCGTCAACGTCGAGACTGCCCGTGAAATGGTGGATGAGGTTCGATCGCTGGCGACGGTGCGTGGCCTGCGTGGAAAGCCTAAAGGCGACCTGGAAGCTTTGGCCGCAGCAGTATCGGCGCTCTCGCAGCTGGCTGTTCGGCCAGAATGGGAGATTGCCGAAGCCGAAGTCAATCCAATGCTGGTCATGCCCGAAGGACAGGGCGTGCTGGCGGTCGACGCTTTGGTATTGAGATAAGGCAACATCCATATTGATAGCGATGACTGACATATCTTCCCCAAGCCATGCCCTTCTTGCCAAGCTAAACGCCTCCGCCAGGCGTGAAGATGTTCACCTGCCTGATGGCAAAGTAGCCTGGAGAGCCTGGGGAGAGGGTCCTCCTCTCGTGCTTTTGCACGGCGGCCACGGATCATGGCGGCATTGGGTGCGCAATATTGAAGCCCTTGCTCCGCGCCACACCGTTTGGGTCCCGGACATGCCGGGTTACGGCGATTCAGACACGCTGCCTGGCGATCCTCGTGACGCCAAATTGCTGGAACGCTTGGTCAGTGCCTTGGCCAGCAGCCTGAACGAACTGCTGGGCGAGAAAGCGCCGGTAGATCTGGCCGGTTTTTCCTTTGGCGGACTGGTGTCGGGTTGCCTGGCAGCCCACCGCGGACACATTCAGCGCCTGGCCTTGCTGGGTCCAGGAGGTCATGGCGGCACGCGGCGCCAGCAGATCGACATGATCGAGTGGCGTGGGCTGGAAGAAGCCGAGCGGCACGCAGCCTTGCGCCACAATCTGGCCGCCTTCATGCTTCACAACGCTGCAAGCATCGATTCCCTCGCGCTCGAGGTGCACGAGACTTCTGCCACGCACACCCGAACACGCAGCAAGAACTGGTCGCGCAAACCTCTCTTGGTAGAGGCCATGAAATCTCTTGAAATGCCCGTTCTCGCACTTTGGGGTGAGCATGATGTGACCGCTGTCCCGGCGGAAGCTGCGGCAGCGTTGCTCCAGGAGCGCCCCAACCGCGCCGCCCACGTCGTGCCCCACGGAGGTCACTGGGTTCAGTTTGAACAAGCAGAAGCCGTCAACCAGTGGCTTAACAAGTGGTTCAGCTAAGACTTTTCTCGCTTATTGCGTTTTCTGGCGCTCTAGCACTGGAGCGCACACAGACAGCAACCAGTCCCTGAAAACACTGACTTTGTGTGTCTCTCTTTGTGCTTGGGGGCGAACCAGGTAATACGCCCGCGAACTCAGCAGAGGCTTGGCAAAAGGACGCACCAAATGGCCGGAGGCGAACTCCCCCGACAGCAGTTCAGTCTGCCCAATGGCGGTGCCTAGTCCGTCCGCTGCCGCTTGCCAGGAGAGCAAGGTGCTGCCGAAATCCATACGCTCTGCCTGAGCGGCTTCATCCACCAGATCACTGGCACGAAGCCACTCGTCCCAATCGCTGCGCCGATAGCGAGATACAAGCAATCGCTGGCGCAACAGAGAGTGAGGATACTTGGTCTCAGGCGCGTGCGTCGTCAGAAAGCGCGGCGAACAGACCGGCTCGATCTCATCGTGGAACATGAGGTCGGTCTGCACCCCCTTCCAATGGCCATCACCAAACTGAATGGCCACATCCACGGGGTCGCGGTCGAAGTCAACGTCAGGAACGTCGTTGGATATGCGCACTTCAATGCTGGGGTGCAGAGCGCGGAATTCCGCCAGCCTTGGAATCAGCCACTTGGCAGCGAAAGTGGTGTAGGTGCGAACTCGCAACGGACCCTGGCTCGTTCCCTTGGTCAAGTCCTTGGTGGCCTCGGCGATCATTTCAAAGGCCGGGAGCACCTGGCTTGCATAGCGCGCACCTGCCCGCGTGAGCGTGACACCATGGCGTTCGCGCCGGAACAACTGCACCCCCAGGTAAGTCTCCAGAACCACAATCTGGCGGCTGGCAGCAGACTGGGTGACATGCAGTTCCTCCGCCGCCAAGGTCAGATTCTGTGTTCTGGCGGCAACCTCAAAGACACGTAAAGGGTTCAGAGGCGGAATGCGTCGGCTCATGAGCAAATCGTAAAGGGTGGATGCCGGACGGGCTGAAGCAGTGAACGAATCCCTCGTGGGTGACTTCCCTGGAGTCGCACGTTGTCTAACATGAGTTTTTATTATGTCAGACGGTTGAAAAAGCAAGGCTTGCTTGCCATGCATACCCGCAGAATCGAAGGCTATCCCGTCCGACAGGACACTGACTGCATATATAGATAGGAGCCAACAGCCATGACCACCCCCACTCAATTGCTCAAGGACAAAGTCGTGATCGTGACCGGCGCCGGCGGCGGCGTTGGCAAGGGCGTTGCCCTGGAGGCCGCTCGACAAGGTGCGCGCGTGGTCGTGAACGACCTTGGCGTTTCGCTCAATGGCGAGAGCAGTGGCAGCTCCCCTGCCGAAGAAGTAGTGGCGGAAATCAAGGCTGCCGGCGGCCAGGCCATCGCCGATGGCGGCAGTGTTGCGGAGTGGGAGTCTGCCAGCGGCATTGTCGAACGTGCGGTCTCCACCTTCGGGCGGATTGACGCCGTCGTACACAGTGCAGGCATCTTGCGTGATTCGATTTTTCACAAGATGACGCCCTCGGACTTTGAAACCGTGATGCGTGTGCACTTGTTTGGCGCGTTCAACATGGCCCGTGCGGCTGCAGGCCATTTCCGCGAGCAAAACAGCGGAGCGCTCGTTCACATGACTTCTACCGCAGGCTTGATCGGCTCTGTGGGCCAAGCCAACTACGCTGCGGCCAAAATGGGCATCGTCGGGCTATCACGCTCGATCTCGATGGACATGGCGCGCTTTGGCGTCCGCTCCAACTGCATTGCACCACACGCCTTCAGCCGGATGATCGAGAGCGTGCCAGGCCTCTCCCCCGAAGAGCAGGAACGCTACCTTGAAAAGCGCCGCCAGACCACGCGCCCCGAGCAAATTGCACCGCTGGCTGTTTTCCTGTGCTCGGACGCTGCGAAGGACGTCACCGGCCAGATCTTCGGCGCCCGTGGCAATGAGGTCTACCTCTACAACCAACCCCGCCCGGTCCGCACCCTGCACCGCAGCGAAGGCTGGACGCCCGGCACGCTGGCCGAAATGCTCGTGCCCGCCTTCCAAAGCAGCTTCACACCTGCTGAACGCACTAAAAATGTGTTGGGCTGGGAAGCCATCTAAGCAGAACCAGCAGCAGGAGAAGCCTCATGCCTTTGAACGCCGATGCCTTGCGCGAATGGACCTTTGAACCGCGGCACCAAACCTACACCGACCGTGAAACCCTGCTCTACGCGCTGAGCATAGGTTTTGGTGCTGATCCCATAGACGCAAGAGAGTTGCCCTTCGTCTATGAGCGCGACCTCAAGGCAGTGCCCACCATGGCGGCGGTGTTGTGCCATCTGGGCGCCTGGACCGTAGACCCCCGCACCGGCATCACGCGCAGCAAAGTAGTGCATGGTGAACAGCGGCTCACCTTCCATGCCCCTCTTCCGCCTGCCGCACATCTTGTGGCCAACTCCCGGGTGATAGGCGCTGAAGATAAAGGCGCTGACAAGGGTGCTTTGGTCCATGTCGAACGAGTGATCTCCAACGCAGACACCAGCGAGCCGCTGGTCACCATCGTGCAGACATCGTTCTGCCGCGCAGATGGTGGCTTTGGTGACTCGTTCGGTCCCACTTTCACCCCCCACACGCTGCCCGAGCGAGCGCCCGACCTAGTGGTCGACACACCTACCCGCCTGGACGCCGCTCTGCTCTATCGACTGAACGTGGACCGCAATCCCCTGCATGTGGACCCAGAGGCAGCCACACGAGCGGGCTTTCCACGCCCCATCCTGCACGGGCTGTGCACCTACGGTATAGGCGCACGCCTGGTGATCTCTCACTTGCTCGACTACGCGCCCGAAAGGCTCAAGTCATTCGACGTCCGCTTCTCTTCTGCCGTGTTCCCCGGCGAGACGCTGAGTTTCGAATTCTGGCGGGACGCTGATGTGGTCAGCTTCCAGGCCTTTGTGCGCGAGCGCGGCAAGAAGGTGCTGGACAACGGGCGGGCGCTGTTGGGATAAGCCGCCAGAGGTCTTCACTACGCAGCCTCCTAGATGCCCTTTCGTGATGAAGGGTTCTATCAACGCATTCGAAATTCTTCGTGTTGATCGACTCCAAGCGAGGCATTTTCGGCAGCATGCCGCAGTTCCAGCGCTGAGGGCGATCACAACGTTCTAGCTCAGAAGGTGTGAATAAATCCTGCGTACCCGAACGGGCCGTGACAAACCATTCTCTCAAGATGCAAAGCGAAAATTCTGACAGCGGAGCGAGAAGGTTCTTGACCATGACTGAGCGTGGATGTTAAAGCTGCAAGCTGTCTTAGGCATTCTCGCAAATCATTTCTCGACGAGAAAGCGGAAGTCCTAGCCAACCAAAGACTGACCAACAATGCCTTCAACATCGCTGTGACATTCAGCGCGACGCTAGAGAAAAAATTGAGACATCACAAAGCACACATCGCCGGGGTCTTCCGCAACTTAAGGCAAATGGCTTCCGAAGGCCCCTGCCTTCATGAGTAGCCGCTTCGCGACAAAGCCTGCTCCTAGCAACGAACGCACAAAGTGGCGATCCATCGTTCGCCACCCTGGTAGCACCATCCGCTGACGAAATTTGAGTCGACAACGAACTCAGTTTCGCTCCCTCCGCTACTGCCCATCACATCAACCCGGAGACACACATGAACCTTCCTCGTCGCACCGTCCTGGCCGGCCTACTCAGCGGCGCTGCTGCACCATGGCCAGCACTTTCTGCCACGGATAATTGGCCTCGTCAGCGCCCTATCACATTCATCGTTCCTTACCCCCCAGGAGGTGTGACAGATGTGCAGGCACGCACCCTCGCCCCACTGGTCTCGAAAACGTTAGGTCAAACCATCGTTATCGAGAACCGCAGCGGCGCTGGCGGTTCGATCGGTGTGGGACATGCGGCGCATCAACCAGCTGACGGCTACACCATGGTGATCGGGACGCAAGCCACGCACGGAGCCAATGCGGCACTTTACAAAGAACTGCGCTATCAAGCGATACGGGATTTCGCACCGGTGCACGGACTCTTCGACAGCATTCCACTGCTTGGAGTGCACCCTTCCCGGCCCTACAAGAATCTGAAAGAATTTGTGGAGTTCGCCAAAGCCAATCCTGGCGCAATCCGCTATGGCTCGGCCGGCGTTGGCAGTGGGGGCCACCTGGTAGGAGAAATGTTCCAGCAAACCGCTGGGATCAAGCTCACCCACGTTCCATACAAGGGCGTTGGCCCCACCATCAATGATCTTGTGGGCGGGCACATCGATGCGGCGTTCGACTACCCCATCACCTTGCTGCAACAGGTACTCGGTGGTCGTGTGCGTGCGCTGAGCTTCATGGGGGAAAAAAGACTGCCCTCTCTACCCGACGTACCCTCCATTGTCGAGGACGGATTTCCCCTGCCTGCAGCCAAGACCTGGACAATCCTTTACATGCCCTCCGGCACGCCTGCGCCCATCGTGTCGGCGATGGCCGATGCGGTCGAGAAAGCTATTGCATCGCCAGAAATGCGTAAACTGATCGACAGGTTTGGCGGAGAGCTGATGAGCCTGCGCGGTGCCGCACTCGACAAGTTCTCCCAGGATCAGTATGACCGTTGGCGCGAGATCGTGCGCCGCTCGGGCGCCACATTAGAGGGCTGATTCCATCGGCCGAGCCGCCAGGCTCGGCCTTTCCAGTGTTTGAGATGTAGCCAATGGAATGACACCCAACTTCTCTAAACCTTGCCTTATCAGGACAGAGGATTCCTCCAGCCCTTAGTACCGGGAGCGCCGTCGACTCGCCATAGGCAACCATCGCAAAGGATCTCGATCTACTTAGAGGGCTCAATACCCTGATGGTGAAGGGGCAGAGGCTCCTAAGACTTCTGCCTTCCGGCCTCTTAGGAAAATTGCAGGAACAGCCGGGTCACTTCTTCAGGCTTATCCACCATGGCATCGTGACCGGCATCAAGTTCATGGACTCGCCAACCGGGTGTCTGCCCCAGATTTTTCACATAGCCGTCAAAGCGCTCGTTCTTGTAGCGCGTGGTTCGGATATAGGCCCTGCGAGCCACTTTCTCGCGTCCGCCGGTCAAAGTGATCTTCTGCAGTGCCACACGGTTGGGTTGTGCCGTCATCTTCGAGGTCACCCAGGCAGCATCTTCAGGGCGTTCAAACACGAACACTTCAGCCTTCGGAGGTGCCCGGGACATTTGCCCTTGCGCCATCGCGTCGTCGAGAAATTTACGTAAGCCAGGCGAGACCAAATCGGCTCCTGATTGGCCGTTCTCCGGCACGAACGAATCCAGATAGATCACCGACGCCACCTTGTCATGGATCTGTTCAAGCGCGCCAGAGACCGGCCATCCGCCGTAGGAGCGCCACGAGAACGGCTTGATCAATGTCTTCCCAACTGAACAAGTTGACGATGTCTGTGATATGCGTGTCCAGCGTGATGGCATCGCTCATCAAGTGAGACCGATCAGCCAAGCCCGTCAACGTCATCGCATAGACCTTGTGGCCCTGCTGACGCAAGCGATCTGCCGCGCGTGCCCAGCACCATGCACCATGCACCATGCCAGGCGCCATGCACCAGGACAAAGGTGCGCGGCTTGTTGTTCATCGCCGTTTGCGCTGACGCTGACGTCATGGCAAGGGGTGCCAAAGCGCCCAAGGCGCTCGTCGCCAAAAATCCGCGTTTGCCTTTTTGCATATCTGCTTGTCTCTTTCTTTTTAAATTGTTCGCGACCACCGGCCTCAGCGCCCGACGAAGTTCGGTGGGCGCTTTTCCTTGAATGAAGCAATGCCCTCACGGTAATCTTGCGTCTGGTGAATCTGCGGCTGCATCAGCGCTTCGTATTCGAGGAAATGGTCAAACGGCGGAGACAGCGAGAACTGGAACATCTTCTTGGCCATGGCCAGCGCGTAGGTGGGTTGGGCAGCCATTCGTTCGGCCAGCGCCTGGGCCTCCGCTTCCAGGTCTGCATCAGCCACCACCCGGTTGACCACGCCAAGCGAGAGCGCTTCCTGGGCGGCGAAAAAGTCGGTGGTGAACACCATCTCGCGAGCACGCGCCAATCCGATGAGGCGGGAAAGGAAAAATACAGCACCTGAATCTGGCGCGAGGCCGCGGCGCGCAAAAATGCAGGAGAAGCGTGCGGTCTCGGACACCACGGCCATATCGCAGGCCAGCATCATGCTGAGGCCAATGCCCACCGTAGAGCCCCGCACCGCTGCAATCACAGGCTTTTCGATGTGGTAGAGCGCCTTGATCAGCGCGTGCGCGTTGTGCTGCAGATTGTTGCGGGCCCCCTTCACGTCGCGGGGCGCCATGCGGGAGACGTCCGCTCCCGCGCAGAACGTGTCACCGGTGCCGGTCAATATGACCGCGCGCACCTCGTCGTCCACATTCGCCTCGTGAAAAACCTCGGTCAGGCGCTGGCGCATGTCATTGGCCAGCGCGTTCTTGCGTTCGGGCCGGTTGATGACGATGCGCGCAATAGCACCCTCGCGCTGATATTCAATCTCTGCCATGGAAATCGCCTAAGTTGGAATTCAGTGAGATTCTCGGGCAGCCGGCGCGCCGGCCACCACGAGAGCATCGACGGCTACCGCACCACGGCCAGCCGGGTATAAAAGCACGGGATTGAGATCGATCTCTGCGACGTCATCGGCGTGGGCCGCCGCCAACCGTGAAACTGAGACCAACAGTTCTGCCAGTGCGCCGATATCCGCTGGAGGTTCGCCGCGTACGCCATCAAGAATAGCCCGCCCCTTCAGACGGGCGATCATGCCCTGGGCATCGTCCAGTGTCAGCGGTGCGAGAGCGAAGACAGCGTCGCGCAAAACCTCGATGTAGATGCCGCCCAATCCAAGCATCACCATGGGGCCAAAGTCAGGATCGCGCACCACACCGACCACCATTTCACGTCCCGGAGGCATCATCTGCTGAACCTGCAGGCCTTCGATGCGTGCATCAGGCATACGGCTGCGCACGCGCTCCAGAATTCGCTCGGAAGCGGCGCGCACTTCCTGCGCATTCTGCAAGCCTAGCTCCACGCCTCCGGCTTCGGTCTTATGGGCAATGTCTGGCGAAACGATCTTGATGGCGACTGGCCAGCCTACGGACTCGGCAGCTTCCACGGCCCCCTCCACGCCGGACACGATCCGTTCGCCCGGCTGCGGCACCTTCCAGGCATACAGAAGCGCGCGTGTCGTCTTCGCGTCGAGCACGCCTGCGGTAAGAGCGGGGGCGTTCGAAGGAATGACCAGGGGCTCGGCTTGAGTTTTTCGTCGCTGCTGCCAACGGTCGCGGAAAAGGCGGTACTCATCCAGTGTGCGCATGGCGCGGGCAAACTCGGGTAGCCCCAGTTGCAAGCCTCCCACGCGCGCCAGCGCCGTCAGCGCTTCGGCCCCAGCCACGCCCGGAGAGTGAAAAACGAGGGGCCGGGCAAGCTTGGTGTGCAAGGCGGCCAACTCAGGCTCTATGCCCGTGATTCGCTCGGACGCCACCAGAGACATGATGACGAGGCCGATATCAATGCCAGGCGCCGTGTCGAGCAGATCCAGGATCCCAAGCAAGGTACGGCCGCCGTCTTCCACGACCCGGGCCGTCACATCCACGGGATTCTCCGCTGACCCGTAGTCCGGCACGATCTCTCCGAGTCGGCGCTTGAACTCCGGTGCGAACTCTGGCACCTCAAGCCCCGCTTGCTCACAAATATCCGCCGCCCATCCACCAGCGCCACCAGAGGTAGTGACGATGGCCACACGCTTACCCTTCGGGTAGGCCCCGGCGCTGATGGCGGCCGCAATAGCCAGCATCTCGTCAGGCGTATCCACGCGAATGACGCCATAGCGCTCGAAGGCGGCGTCGTAAGCCGTGTCGGCGCCCGTGAGGTGGGCGGTGTGCGACACCGCCGCCCTCTGCCCCGCACTGGATCGACCTATCTTGGCCACGACCAAGGCCACACCGGCATCAGCCGCCCTGGAGGCCACCGCTGCAAACCGATGTGGATCTCGGAACCCCTCCACAAACAGAAGGATGACCCGAGAGCTTGCCTGTGCAACGAGGTGGTCCACCACCTCCAGCAACTCCACATCCGACTCGTTGCCGGTAGACACCAGGTGGCGGATGGGCACATGATCTTTCATGGCGCGGCTGTAAAGCGCAAACGCCATGGCGCCCGATTGAGACACGATGCTCACACGGCCGCGCCGCGGAAGGGCTCCCACAGGCAGCGGCGGAACGTGAATCAATGTCGGGCTGAAAGTGGCCAGCAGACCGCCTTCCGTATCGATGAAACCTTCGGCATTGGGGCCAAGAATCCGCATGCCGCTCTGGCGTGCAAAAGCGGCCACGTGATCCTGCAGGCGCTGCCCCAGGGGTACCCCATTGGCGCCGGCAGTGAAGATGGCAGCGGCGCGAACGCCTCGTCTGGCGCACTGCGCGAGCACCTCCATGATCTGCTCGGCGGCCACGGCAATCAATGCCAGATCCACAGCCTCGGGTAAGGCCTCCACGCTGGGGTAAGCCTTCAGGCCTTGAATAAGGTCACTGCTCGGGTTGACTGGATACACCGGACCGGCAAAGCCGCCGTCCAGCAGTTGCCGCAGCAACCTGCCCCGAATGCGCTTGGTGTCCTGGGATGCACCCACCACAGCGACACTGCGCGGGGAGAACAAGGGCTCCAGAGATCCTGCGGTGCCAGTTGATTGAGTGGCCAAATCCATCATGCGAACCGTTTCAGAGTTTCGTCTCGCGCCGACTTGTATTCAGCCGTCAGCCTGTCGACCAATTCCGCCGTGCCAGGCAGATCCTGGATATTGCCCACGCCTTGCCCCGCGCCCCAGATGTGCTTCCAGCGCGTCTGCCGGTCGCCACGAGCGCGCACCTCGGCGGCGTTGACCTGGGGCAGGTTGTCAGGGTCCAGGCCCGCGGCCACCAGGCTGGCCTTGAGATAGTTGGCAGGAATACCAGAAAAATGAGGGGTATAGATGATGTCGGTCGCACTGGCTTGCACCAGCATGGCCTTGTATTCCTCTACCGCACCGGATTCGCGCGTGGCGATGAAGCGAGTGCCCATGTAGGCAAGATCGGCGCCCATGACTTGCGCCGCCAATACTGAACGACCATCGGTAATCGCGCCCGCCAGGACGATCAAGCCGTCATAGAAAGCGCGCACTTCTCGCAGCAGCGCAAACGGACTCAATGCGCCCGCATGCCCACCAGCCCCGGCGCACACCAGAATCAGCCCGTCCACACCGGCCTCCAGCGCGCGGCGTGCATGCCGCGCGGAAGTCACATCGTGCAGCACCAGTCCGCCATAGGCATGAACGGCCTGCACCACCGCTGCCGGATTTCCCAGACTGGTAATGACCACCGGCACCTTGTGGCTCACACAGGTGGCCAGGTCTGCCTCGAAGCGCGGGTCATTGGGCCGAATCACCAGGTTGACCCCATGCGGAGCCACCTTACGGCCCGCCGCGCGCTCAGCATCCAAGGCAGTTTCGATTCGCGTCAGCCAGACAGTCAGCTCTTCCTGGGGCCGGGCATTGAGTACCGGGAAGGTGCCGACCACACCACTTCTGCATTGCTCAATCACCATCTCCGGATTGGAGATGATGAACATCGGTGAGCAAATCACTGGCAATCTCAATTGCTCGTTCAAGCGAGCACCCAAATTTCTGGCTTTGTCCATTTTGCGCGGCGTGTTGTTGCAGTGTCGTGATTTATCGGGCCTGGCCCATGATCTTGGTGAGCAGCGGCGTCACCGTCTTGAGTTCAGTCTGAATGCGTTGCTTCATCTGATCCGATGTGCCTCCAATGATCACGTAGCCATTCGTCTGGAAGTATTCCTTGTTGGCTTCCAGAGCTGCATGTACGGCTTTGTTCAGGCGCGCAATGATGGCCGGCGGTGTACCAGCAGGCGCTGCCAAGCCTGTCCAGGTGTCGGCATCAAAACCGGGTTGGCCCAGAATTTCTCCGACTGTGGGCGTGTCCGAAATCAAGGGAAGGCGCTTGGGGCTGCCGATGGCCAGCAACCGGTATTCGCCAGTCTTCACGCTGGGCATGACCGAGCCCACATAGGAGAACATCATGTCGGTTCTGCCGCCACGGAAGTCGGTCACTGCGGGACCTGCACCTTTGTAAGGCACGTGCAAAATGTCCACGCCCGCCGCATCTTTGAACATCTCACCGTTCTGGTGCAAAGAAGAGCCGCTGCCGGCGCTTCCGTAGGAAAGCTTACCCGGGTTCTTCTTGGCGAAATCAATGAGCTCCTGCGCCGTCTTGAATGGGGACTTGCTCAAGACCACCAGAGCCAGAGGGGCAATCACAGATTGAGAAATCGGTTCAAAGCTCTTGAGCGGATCGTAGGGCAACTTCGGATAGATCGCCGGGTTGACCACATGCACCCCTGCCGTGGTCGACAAGATGGTGTAGCCATCCGGCTCGGACTTGGCGGCAGCCTCCGCACCAATGATGCCACCTGCGCCCGCGCGGTTGTCGACGATGACGGTCTGGCCCAGATCCTTCTCCATTGCCAGCGCCATGCGGCGGGACACCAGATCCGTGGCGCCACCGGGAGGAAATGGCACGATCATGCGGATGGGGCGATTGGGGAAATCCGCAGCAAATGAGGCCAAAGGCGCGGCCAACGAAGTCGCGGCGAACAATGCCAGGACCGCGCGTCGCGCGACCGATGTACGGGAAATGGTCATGGAATGCTCCTTTGAATAATTAAATGATCTTCAAGCCATCAGCGATCAGTAGCCGTTGACGTCCAGTGCTTTGTCGGTGCAGTCATTGGCCCCCTGTGAAGCGAGAGCACATCCGGAAATGCGCCTTGGGGCACTCCAGACTCCACGTGGCAGCTGGCTCGAACAGAGCATTCGGCCCCGTGTCCCATGTGCATGGTTGTCTCTTGCTTTTCTTAGATGACCTCACCCTTCGTTGAGCATGTGGCTCCCCAAAGGACGTGCAATGAATGATAGGGAGCGCCCTTGCTGCGACATCTTCCAAATGAGCCCCCTGGTATGATCTTTTGTCATTGCTTTGTGCGGTGCCGCTACGACTTCTGGCGAATGACAGCACGCCAAAGAAAACGCCCTCGGAGCAGGAGCTCGCAAGGGCGTATAGAAAATTCGAAATATCGCTAAAGGACTGCCGGGATTCAATACATCTTATGAGAGACGAACTTCATGCTCGTAAACTCAAGCAAGCCTTCGGGCCCTCCTTCACGGCCATGACCACTATCTTTGACACCGCCAAAAGGTGCCCCAGGCGGGGCAGCGGTGCAATGATTGATCGAAAGCATGCCCGCCTCGATACGCTCAGCAATCAGCCGCGCCGACCGCGCCGATTCAGTAAAGGCATAGGCTGCTAGTCCGTAACCCAGCTCATTGGCCCGCCGCAACCCTTCGTCAAGAGTTTCGTAAGAGGCTATCAGTGCCAATGGACCGAAAGGTTCCTCGTTCATCGCTCGCGCTTCCACAGGAACATCCGCGAGCACAGTAGGCGCATAGAAGAAGCCACGGGTTCCTATGCGTCTCCCACCCGCCAACAATTTGGCACCACGCGACTGGGCGTCTTGAACGAGGGACTCAATGGCCGTACGTCGACGCTCGTGGATCAATGGCCCCATCTGCACGTCGTCTTCATTTGCGGCACCTACACGCAAACCGCGCACAGCCTGCGCGAATGCTTCGCAAAACTCGGTATAGCGGGGCCGGGCAACAAACATGCGGGTTGGAGCCACACAAACTTGCCCGGCATTGTTCAAAAACTTGGCACCAACTAAAGCGGTGACTGCCTTCTCAATATCCGCGTCCTCACAGACGAGCACCGGAGCATGACCACCCAGCTCTAAAACTGATCGCTTGATGTGCTCCGCGCACAATTTGCCTATGGCCTTACCCACCGCTGTAGAACCGGTGAAACTGACTACCCGCACTGCGGGGGCAGCAACCAACCGGGGAGCGATGCGCGTTGGATCACCGATCAGGAGGCTCACCAACCCAGGGGGTAAGCCCGCGTCGACGAAGCACTCCAGATAAGCCACACAGGTCCCCGGTGTTTCCTCAGTGGATTTAAGCACCACTGCGCAACCGGCAGCCAGTGCGCCACCCACCTTACGGGCCATAAATCCTACCGGAAAGTTCCAGGCGATCAAGGCAGCAACTACCCCCGCTGGCTCACGCATGGCTTCCAGATGCATCCCCGGCTCAGCCGGGATCACTCGACCATAGAGGCGACGTCCCTCAGCAGCATCCCATTCAATGATGGTTGCCGAGCGCAGCACCTCGCGCCGGGCATCATGCAGCGGTTTTCCGCCTTCGGAGGCCAGAAGGTGCGCGATTCGATCTACGCGCTCGCGAATCAGTGCCGCCACACGGTGCAAATCAATTTGGCGCTGCTCGGGCGAGCGCGCCCGCCATACCGCGAAAGCCTGCTCTGCACCCGCCACCGCTTGATCCACATCGTCATCGCTGGCACAGCGATACCTCCCCAAAACTTCCTCGGTCGCTGGGTTAACGACAACACGCACATCATCGCCACGGCCTTCTCTCCACTCACCTGCGATGAGTTGACGGAGTTGTGGATAAAGCATCGGTAAAGTCCCTTCTATCTCAAAATGCATCTTCGAGAATGCTGCGGTATCCTGCGACATCCACGGGTCTGGGATTCGTACGTGTGGACGGATCGCCGGGCGCAGCCTCGGCCATCGCATCGAGGCAATCGGCCGGCACCCCCATTTCACTCAATCGAAGAGGAAGCCCCAGGCGCACGTTGAGTTGCTCAACAGCCTCCGCCAAATCTTGGCCTTCAGGCAAGCCAAGAGCCCGCTCCAGCACCAGCGCCCGCGAAGCAACGTATTCGCGGTTGTAGCGCAATACGGCCGGCAGAAGTACGGCGTTGAGCGTGCCGTGGTGCAACAACGGCTCCTTGAGAGCCCCCAGTTGGTGGGCCAGGGCATGCACGGCGCCCAACCCTTTTTGAAAAGCAAGCCCTCCCATGAGAGCGGCAGCCATCATGTTGTGACGCGCTTCGATATTGGTGGGATCCCCCAGGGTGACTACTTCAATGTTCCTATACGCCAGTTCCGCACCATGTAGCGCGATGGCCGCCGCAACCGGGTTATCCACCGGCGAGAGGTAGGTTTCCACGCAGTGCGTCAAGGCATCCATGCCGGTAGCTGCAGTCAGTCGAGCCGGCAGGCCCAGCGTGAGTTCTGCGTCGCATATGGCCACGCGTGGCACCAAATGGAAGCTGCGCACGCTGCGCTTGCCGCCACTGCGCATGCTGATCATTGCGGATCGGCCAACCTCACTGCCGGTACCAGCGGTCGTTGGCACCGCGATGATGGGGGAGGCCTTCGGCAGTATGCGTGCCTCACCACCCTCCACCACGGTGTACTGAACCAGAGGTCCCCCATGAGTGGCCAGCACTGCCGTAGCTTTGGCTAAGTCCATTGGAGAGCCGCCGCCGAAGGCCACCAAACCATCGCAACCACTTGCAAGATACTGCCGCGCAGCGGCCTCTACCGCTTCCTCCGTAGGATTTTGCGGCGTATCAGAAAATACCACCGTATGAGGGGGACATTGAGCCATTAAGCGCTGCAGAAGGTCCGAGTCCGCCAAGCCAGGATCAGTGACCACCATCGGGCGCGTGATCCTCAATGTCACCAGTTCGTTCGGCAGTTGATTAAGCGCCCCGGGTGCAAGGTGCACCCGATTGAGGTAGTTGATGAGTGCCATTAGGTCTCCTAAGTTGAATATCTGTTCAGCCGGGTATTCAAAAAAATCTGATGCCCCCTCGCGGGCAGTCAGCGTTTCACAATCAGGGCGTCCACCGCGCAGCCACCCGAAGGCCTGGCGATGAATGGGTTGATCTCCACACTGTCCAATTCACCGGCATGCGCAGCGGCGAAGTTGGACAAGGCCACCAAGGCGCTGGCCAGAGTGTCCAGATCGACCGTTGGTTTGCCTCGCGCACCCGTCAATAGCGGGAGCCCCTGGATGCCGCGAATCATTTCGTGCGCTGTCGTCAAGCTCACAGGCGCACGCCGGAAGGTGACATCCTTGAACACCTCCACAAAGACGCCACCGAGGCCGAACATCACCATCGGCCCGAACACTGGATCGCGCGTAACGCCCATCACGGTCTCGACACCTCCGGTGATCATGGGCGAAACCATCACCCCGTCTATCTGGGCCTGAGGGCACGCACGCCCCACTGATTCCATCATGACCGCCCAAGCGGTGCGCACGGCTTCGGCATCGCGCAGGCCAAGTGCCACCCCTCCTACGTCGCTTTTGTGAGGAATATCCGGTGATACCACTTTCATGACAACCGGATAACCCATGGCCTGTGCCGCTGCCACCGCCTCCTCCGTAGTTGAGGCAAGCTCCAGTGGCGCAAACGGAATCCCATGCTGTGCCAGAAGCGTGCGAGCCGCAGCTTCGTCCAGCGCGCCAGCAGGCAGCGGCAGGACCTGACGAGCCTCCGATTCTTCAACTCTTGCCGGCGGGCGATCAAAGCCCGCAGCGATGCGCGCCACCGCCGCAATGGTCGCGGTGGCCCGGGCTGGATCGGAGAACACCAGAATGCCTTCACGCTGAATCTCTGCGGCGATCTCCGGTTTGGCGCGCATGCTCATCGCCACCAGGCGGTCCGGATGCTCGCGACGCAGCTGGTACAGCGCTTCCCGGATTTTCCCGAACTCGGCTTCGCTGCGCCCCATATTCGCATTGAAGGTCAGCACACTGTCAAAACCAGGATGCGCGAACACCAGTTCGAGAATGCGCGTCATGAGAGTGCGATCTCCCATGGTCTGTGCCGTGGTGTCAACCGGATTGACTCCGCTGGCGAACGGCACGATCTCCAGGATGGCCGTCTGGGTTTCTTGTGGCAAGGTAGGCAACACGAGACCAGTGCGGGTAGCTTCGTCCGTGGCGATCACGCCCACACCACCCGAGGACGTGACGACCCCCAGGCGATTGCCGCGCGGCATCGGGCCCACGGAGCAGGCATAGGCCAAGTCCACCATCTCTTCGAGCGAATTGGCCCGCCAGGCATTGGTCTCGCTCAGCACCGCGTCATAGACCACATCGCTGCCCGCCAGCGAGCCTGTGTGTGAGGCAGCAGCCGCTGCGCCTTGCTCGGTTCGGCCGACCTTCATCAAAATCACGGGTTTGCGGCGCAACCGCGCTTGCTCAAGCGCGCGGTACAGACGATCTCCATCGCGACAGCCCTCCAGGTAGACCATCACAACATGGGTCTGCGGGTCATTCGCCATCCAGTCTATGCAGTCGGCCACGTCCAGACCTGCCTCATTACCCGTGGCGACGAAGTGGCTGACGCGCACACCGCGGTCGCCTGCCAAGCCATACAGATAAGAACCGATGGCCCCACTCTGGCTGACGATGCCCACATGCCCGGGTTCGAACTGCTCGTGCTCCAGCGCAGTAATGAACGTCGCGTACATGGCCTGGTGCGAATTGAATACACCAATGCAGTTGGGCCCCAGCAAGTGAACGCCGGCCTGGGCGCACCGCGCGGCAATGCGTTCCTGCAACTGGCGGCCATCGTCCCCCATTTCTGCGAATCCCGAACTGAACACCACGATAGCGCTCACTCGCTGTTCAATCGCCTCGTCCACCACCTCGGCCACATGCGCGCCCCCGACGGCGACTATGACGAGATCGACAGGCTTGCCAATGGCGCGAAGCGAAGGGTAGGCTTTCACACCTTGCACTTCTGCCTGGGCTGGGTTGATAGGAAAGAGCTCACCAGCAAAGCCGCTGCGCAGCATGTAGGCGATAGGCCGACCGCCAATCTTCCGGGGATCTGAAGATGCTCCCACTACCGCTACCGACCGGGGGTGGAACAAGGAGTCCAAAGCGTGGGGCTGGTGGTCTGCTGGAAAAGAACTGGACATGGTTGATTGCAAATATTTTTTGATGAACTGGCTGATGGGGGGTCGCTGGGATCCGGTACGGGTCGCCAGGCATCCGGCTGAGTTTGAAAGGGGCCGGTTCCAGGTTCTATGTTTTAGGTAGCTTGAGCGCGCGCGTCGCGAGCAGGTTGCGTTGCACCTGAGCGGTTCCCCCAAAAATGGTCAACGGGCGAGTGCTCATGTAGAGCCATTCGAGGTCTTCCGGCAAGCCCAGGTGCGGGGCGGCGCCCAACAAGCCACCAGAGGAGCCGGCCAACTCCTGCACGGCCTCGGCGATGCGCTGCGTAGCCTCCGCATTGAACAGTTTGAGCATAGAAAAATCGTTGTCCGCGTCACCCCCGGCGAGGGCTGTCTCACACACCTGCTCGTACAAAGCCGAGGCGTCTGCAACGTCGCAGGCGTGCCGCTCCAACACTTCGCGGTAACGGTCGTCGCCTTGCAGTCCCAGTGCCGTGCCGGTGCGCATGAGTACCGACAACGCGTGGCGCAAAAGTTCGGGCGAACCATGGCTGAAGCGCTCAAACCCAAGCAACGCCTTACCCACTGACCAACCATCACCCACCTCACCTACCAGATGGGCACGCGGAACGACTACATCGTCGAAGAACACCTCGCAGAAGTGCTCTTCCCCCGCCAAAGTGCGGATCGGACGCACACGAATGCCTGGAGTGGACATGTCTGCCAGCAAGAATGTGATGCCTTGCTGCTTCCTGGCCTCCACACTGGTGCGCACCAGCATGAAGATCATGTTCGAATCGTTGGCCATCGTGGTCCAGGTTTTCTGGCCATTGATGACAAAGTGGTCACCGCAATCCTTGGCCGCCGTCCGCAGGTTCGCCAGATCCGATCCGGCGTTGGGTTCCGAATAGCCCTGGCACCAGACATCGTCTGCCGAGAGAATGCGCGGCAGACAAGTCGCTTGCTGTTCAGGCGTGCCGTATCGCAACAAGACAGGGGCCAGAAGACGCAGGCCCATGTCCATGGGACGTGCAGCGCGAAAACCCTCGAGCTCCTGTTGATAGATCAGTTGCTTGCGAAGAGACAGTCCCATGCCCCCGTGCTCTGCCGGCAGGGCCGGGGCACGCCAGCCGTCGCGGTACTGCGCCTTCAGCCACTGCCGCGCTTGGGCACCGGTCAATCGGCATAGAGGATCGCGCAGTGGCGACTGGTAATTGGCTTCTATCCATCTACGGAACTGGAGCCTGAATTCATCGTCGCTGAGTTGATTGCGGTCCATGCGGGTCATGAGCTTGTTCCGTGCAGGTCGGCGTGAAGGGCGTATTGCCGGCGATGATGGCTGCCATTGCCCAGAAACGCTGCCCAGCGCAGGGCCGCTTTCAGATAACAACCGATGGATGCTTCCGCCGCAAAACCTATGGCCCCATGAGCCTGCACCCCAAAGCGGCCGGCCAGCAGGGCGGCATCAGAGGCACGCGCTTTGGCGGTCGCAATGGCCGCACGTGCAGCGGCGCTCTCAGGCGCTTGGGCGTGCCGCCGCAACGCACTCTGGCATGCCGCGCGAGCCAGTGCCTGTTGCAATTTCACATCCACGCTCAAATGCTGCATGGCCTGGAAGCTGCCAATGCGCTGGCCGAACTGCACACGCGTACGCAAGTACTCCAGCGTGATTTCAAGCGCGGCGCTAGCCAGGCCCACCAGTTGCCAGGCGGCCAAAAGCAGAGCTTCATCCAGGGCGGCTGACAACGCAGCACTTACGGCCGGGCCTTGAGCCAACAAGCTCTCGTGAGTCAGGGGAACGTCGTCGAATGAAGCCACCGCCACACTAGCACCGTCGCTGGTCAGCGATTCAACCAGGCTCACACGTTGGTCCTCTCGCGCCACCCGCCACAAAGACAGACCGCCATCGAGCAGTGCTGTGACCAAGAGGCTGTCAGCGAATGAACCGCAGGCAACGCCGATCTTTTGGCCACTCAGCATGTAGGCCCCATCGCTGCGACGCTCCACCTTCGTGGTGACGCACGAAGGATCCAGGCTGCGAGCATCTTCCTGCCAGGCCAGCGTGCTCACATGGGAGCCATCCAGCAGGCCCTGCGTCAAGGGGAGCCACCCGGCGGCCTCAGAAAAACGGGACGCCAGCAACGCCGGCAGGATGGCGCACGACAGCAACGGCTCTGGCACGGCATGGCGACCCAACTGTTCAGCCACTATGGCAGCATGCACGGGTTCCAGGGCGCTGCCACCCAGAGCCTCAGGCAGGCGCAAGGCCAGCCAGCCTTGTTCGGCCATGGCGGCCCAAAGCCTGCGATCCAGCACCGATTTGCCGTGGTACAGCTGCTGCAGGCGCTCCAGACGATGCTCCTGGCTCAGGAAATCCTGAACGGCGTCGCGCAGCAGAATTTGGGTTTCGTCTTGTGCATCCAGGTAGGTCACGTCGCGCCGCATCTCTCAGAAGAATCAGTGGAGAAAACCATGCTGCCACCTTCTCAAACCGTGGCCGCACTGCCGAGAATCACCGTGCTTTGGCTTGAAAGGACACCGCCGTTGCCGTGAGCCAGGGCAACGTTGCAATCTGCAACCTGGCGCTGGCCGCATTCGCCTCGCAGCTGACGAACCGCCTCAATCAATAGGAACAAGCCATACATGCCGGGATGGCAGTAAGACAGGCCGCCACCGTTGGTATTGGTAGGAAGCGCACCGCCTGGACGAAGCTTGCCGTCAGAGACAAACGCCCCGCCCTCGCCCTTGGGGCAAAAGCCCAGATCTTCCAGAAACAGCAAGGTGGTCAAGGTAAAGGCGTCATAGACCTCGCGCACGTCGATGTCCTTGGGCCCAAGTCCTGCGCTGGCATAAGCCAGCGCGCCAGATTGACGCGCCGCAGTGCGGGTCAGGTCCGCCATGTTGGAGATGGCTGTATGGCTGGCCGATTCGCCGCAACCCAATACATAGGCGGGCGGCTTGCGCAGATCACGTGCACGCGCAGCAGAGGTCATTACCAAAGCGCCACCACCATCAGTCACCAGGCAGCAGTCCCGCACGGTCAGGGGATAGCTGACCATGCGCGAACTCAGCACCTGCTCTATGGTGAGATCCTTTTTCTCCCAGGCGGCCGGGTTGAGTTGCGCCCATTTGCGCGCTGCCACGGCGATTTCTGCCAGCTGCTCTCGGGTGGTTCCGAATTCATGCATGTGCCGCGAGGCCGCGAGCGCGTAAGCCGTGGACGGCAAAAAAGGCCTAAATGGCGTTTCATACGGATTGATGTCCTTGCCGCGAGTGGCTGAACGGCCCTCTGTACGCTGGGTGCTCCCATAGGTCACCACGGCCACTTCGCAAAGGCCGGCCTCAATGGCCGCTTGTGCGTGCGCCACGTGCGTCATGAACGATGAGCCACCCAGGTAGGTCGAATCGCCATGGCGAGGATCAATACCCAGGTACTCTCGCAAGGCCAATGTCACCATGCGGCTCTGTGTGGCTGCGCCAAACAAGCCATCGACATCGCGCAGTTTCAGCCCGCAATCGTCCAGAGCCCGGCCAATCCCCTGGGCCATCAGATCCAGTGGCGACATGCCCTCGGCCACTTCCCCCAGATCGGACTCGGCCACCCCTACGATGGCGCAGCTTCCGCGCTTCATGCTGCTTCTCCTGCCAGATCAAAAACAGGCAGCGGCGCTTCATCTCCCGTTGCCTCTACGACGCGCACCTTCACGCGCTGGCCAATGCGCACCTCCAACGGCGGTAGCCCTTCTACGCGCGACATCATCCGAAACCCCTCGTCCAGATCAATCAAGGCCACGTTGTAAGGACTGCCTTCACGCGGATAGACGACCGTGGTGGCGTGGACAGTTCCATGGCCCTGGCTGACGCGCCACTCCAATTCATCACTGCCGCTGTAAGGGCAGAGAAGCCTCGGGAAAAACACCGCCCGGCCCGCCGAGGGGCTGAACTGATAGGCAAGCTGCCCAGCTCGCAAATGACGGTGATAGGTCGCCAGAGGCGACTCGGAGACAGGGGAAGTCTGGGACATGAGGGAAATCACGAAATGACAAGTTGATTCTTCACGCCCAAGTGTGTTGCGCGCGATGCACTTCCTGACCTTCCGCTTGCGAGGACAGACATGTCATTTACGAATGGCAGGCCACACCTGAGGTCGGTCTGAACAAGCCGGTTCGCTGCCTCAATGGGCCAATTTACCGGAGGTCTTTGCCGGCAGCTCGGGTGTGCCGCACCCTAGGCAAGGGCCGCTCTTCATTACTACCGAAGGGTTTTATAGACAGCCTCATATTAATTTTGATATAATGCTTTCTTTTCGATACTTGGCGTTCCGATTTCTCGGAGCCAGGTTTGTTCGCAGTCATCGGTCCTAGTGGTACTTATGCCCGGACCTGATCACGGTGCTATGGGTGGAGTGTCAGCAGGCACATAGTTCCCACGGCATTGGCCTATCCGCTATCGGCGCAGGCTCACGCGAACTCTCCACAACCCACAACCAGGCTCGGCTCAAGGCTCGCCTGTCGTTGTCGGCGTCGTTGGCGTCGTTTCGGCTCGCGGCTTCAGCCCTCCTCGGTTGTCATAAAACCGGAGGAAATCATCGTGGCAAAGCAAATTCAGATCGACCACCTGTTCAAGGTGTTTGGCGATTCGCCCGAGCGCGCCCTGGCGCTGGCAAGCCAAGGCTTGAGCAAACAGGAAATCGTTCAGAAGACCGGCCAATCAATCGGTGTATTCGACGCCTGCCTCAACATAGAAGCAGGCGAGATTTTCGTCATCATGGGCTTATCAGGGTCGGGCAAATCCACCCTGGTTCGCATGTTCAATCGGCTGATCGAGCCCACGTCAGGGCGCATCGTGGTCGATGGCGAAGACATCGCTCAATACAGCGACAAGCAGTTGCGTGATTTCCGTCGTCGGCACATCAGCATGGTGTTTCAGTCATTTGCCTTGCTGCCGCATCTGACCGTGCTGGACAACACCGCTTTCGGACTCGAACTCGCAGGCGTTGCGCGGGCTGAGCGTGAAAGCTCTGCACGTGCAGCCCTGGAACAGGTGGGCCTGGCGGTATGGGCAGGCAGCTATCCCGACGAACTGTCTGGCGGCATGCAACAGCGCGTTGGGCTGGCTCGCGCTCTCGCGGCCGATCCTTCTATCTTGCTGATGGACGAAGCATTTTCTGCACTGGACCCCATCATCCGATTCGAGATGCAGGGAGAGTTGCTCAGGCTGCAACAGGAAAAGCGCCGCACGATAGTCTTCATTTCGCACGATCTGGACGAAGCCATGCGTATCGGCGATCACATTGCCATCATGAAAGATGGCCAAGTGGTCCAGGTGGGTACGCCAGAGGAAATCCTGCGCCGTCCAGCCAACGACTATGTGCGCCAGTTCGTGCGCGGGGTAGACGCGGCCGCAGTGTTCAAAGCTGGAGACATCGCCCGCAAGACGCAGGTGGAAATATCGGAAAGCCCCACCCGCGGCTGTCGTCCCGCCTTGAAGCGCCTTCAGGACCACGATCGGGAATGGGCCTATGTGGTGGATACGTCCCATAGATACCTCGGGACAGTCTCCGCGGACTCGCTGCGTGCTGCATTGCAGGGACGCGAAGGTCCTCTGGGGTTGAAGAACGCATTTGTCGACACCGTTCAACCCATCGCTGCCGATACCCCCATTGCAGATCTCTATGGCCACATGGTGTCGCAACCTGCGCCCTTGCCTGTGGTCGGAGCAGACGGAGGTTTCGTCGGCACCATCAGCAAGAACAGGCTGCTGACCTTCCTGGACCCCAACACCGACGCAGACGGCAATCCGCTTCCTGCCGCCAAGACTGATTCCGAGGCTGAACCCGTCGCCGCAGCGACCGCCTGAATACCGAACAAATCCTATGAATACTTCCGACAACGCCACCTTTGTGGACCCCTATCAGGCCGCACCTGCAGACGCAGCGCCCGCCTGGCTGCAAGGCCCCAACGCGACCGCAGAGAACGCAGGCATCGCTCCCCCAGAAATGAGCGCAGCGCCCGACGTGTACCAGGATCCCTATCAAGCCATTCCTGCAGACGCCCAACCCGAGTGGCTGAATGGCCCGCAAGCGGTCACGCAGGATCTGACCGGGCCGATGACGGCAGCAGGTGATGGCCTGGCTTCCGCCAGCCACAACGCGGCGCAGCAAGGTGCAGACACCTTGCCCGCGGTGACGGGCTGGTTTGACGGTACCCTGCCAGTGCAGGATTGGATCAACCAGGGCCTGAACTGGTTCGTCGACAACTTCCGCCCCGCGTTCCAGGCGCTGCGCCAACCCGTTGACGCCCTGCTGGGCGGGGTAGAGGCGGCGCTGCAATATCCACCGACGCTGGTCATGATCGGCATTCTGTCACTGCTGGCCTGGCAATTGGCAGGCGCCCGCATGGCCATCGGAACCTTGGTGTCCTTGCTCGTCATTGGATTGCTGGGCATCTGGTCGGAGGCCATGGTCACCCTGTCACTGGTGTTGACAGCGCTTTTCTTCTGCGTGCTGATCGGCATGCCTTTAGGAATATGGCTGGCTCGCTCGGAGCGCGCCAACCGCGTGATGCGGCCATTGCTGGATGCCATGCAAACCACGCCCGCATTCGTGTACCTGGTGCCTGTAGTGATGCTCTTTGGCATTGGCAACGTGCCCGGCGTCATTGTCACCATCATCTTCGCGTTGGCGCCCTTGGTGCGACTGACCAATCTGGGTATCCGTCAGGTGCGCCCCGACCTGGTGGAAGCTGCACAAGCCTACGGCGCTTCGCCCTGGCAACTTCTGACGCGGGTACAGATCCCCCTGGCCATGCCCTCCATCATGGCCGGCATCAACCAGGCGTTGATGCTGAGCCTGTCCATGGTGGTGATCGCCTCGATGATCGCTGTCGGTGGCCTGGGACTCATGGTGTTGCGCGGCATTGGTCGGCTCGATATGGGTCTGGCCACCGTAGGGGGACTTGGCATCGTGATTCTGGCCATCGTCCTGGACCGGTTGACGCAGGCTCTCAGCCAACCTCGTCGCCATGGTCAGCCTTGGCATCAGCGTGGGCCCATTGGTTTGGTTCGCAGGCTGACCCGCACGCGTGCCACGCCTGCCGCAACTGCTGCACCTTCCGCAGCCGCTACCGCTCCCGGCCGCCCCAGCGTGCCCCCCATTGCGCACTCCGCCTAAATCCATCAGCCGACATTCAAGGACTCCCAGCGTGACTCCAAATACCTTCAATTCCCTGTCCTTATTGCGGCGCGCCAGCCTGGCCATCGTGTCCGCCGCTCTCCTGTCCCTGACTCCTGCAGCCCATGCATCGTCTGATCTGCAGTTGCCTGGCAAAGGGGTGCGCGTGCAGCCGCTCAAAAGCTCGATTGCAGAGGAAACCTTCCAGACCTTGCTGGCCATGAAAGCGCTGGAGAAGTTGGGCTATGAAGTGCAGCCCATCCGCGAAGTCGAGTACCCCACTGCACACCTGGCCATTGCCAATGGAGATGCCACTTTCCTGGCAGCCCACTGGGATCCCATGCACGGCGATTTCTACAAAAACTCGGGGGGCGACGCCAAACTTTGGCGTGAAAACACGTATGTGGCAGACAACATTCAGGGCTATCTGATCGACAAGAAAACGGCTGACGAACACAACATCACCAACATGTCCCAATTGGCTGAGCGGGATATTGCCAAACTGTTCGACACCGATGGCGATGGCAGAGCGAACCTGACCGGCTGCACGCCTGGGTGGGGTTGCGAAACCATGATTGAAACGCACCTCACTGCCTACAAGCTGCGCGACACCGTGCAGCACCAACAAGGCAGCTACCCGGCCCTGATGGCGGACGTGATTGCCAGGTACAAAGCCGGACAGCCGGTTCTCTACTACACCTGGACGCCGTACTGGGTCAGCAATGTACTGGTGCCTGGCAAAGACGTCGTATGGCTGCAAGTGCCGTTTTCTGCGTTGCCAGGCGATCAGGCGGGTGTGGACACCACGCTTCCCAACGGTCGCAACTACGGCTCGGTCATCAACCATCAGCGAATCCTGGCCAACCGCGCCTTCATTGAGGCGCATCCCGACGCAGCCAAGCTTTTCTCACTCATGAATCTGTCGGTGGCGGACATCACCGCGCAAAACAATGCCATGAACGACGGCAAAAATTCCGCGGCAGACATCGAGCGCCAGACCGAAGGCTGGATCAAGGCCCACCAAACGCTCTTCGACGACTGGCTGTCGCAAGCACGGGCGGCCGCCAGCCGCTGAGCAGGTCTGGTCCTTGTTACTTATTCCATTCGAAATGAAATAAAAAGCACTACTACCGCGAAATTCAAGGACTTATGATCTGAACATCCGTTCGGGATGAGCGTGTCGAAGCATTAAACAGTGCGTCGACAGGTTCCGCCCAAACGGCTTTTTGTTGTTCCGAGAATCATCTCCCAAGCGGTGAGTTCAACTCTCAGAACCTGATCAGCAGTCTCTCTGAAGTGATTCATCTGGCCCCTTGAGTGGCCTCTTCAGGGACAGCGCAAAAGACACGCGACAATCACAATATGAATTGGCAAAAAATTCTTACTCTCATAGCCGCCATAGCACTGGGTGCTGGCGCCTGGCGCACTGGTGGCTGGGCAGGCATTGCCCTGGTGGGCAGCGCCTTGGTGCTCTGGTTCCTGCTCAGCTACACCCGGCTCATCACCATCATGAAGCGCGCAGCCGACCGCCCTATCGGCTATGTAGGCAGCGCAGTCATGCTCAATGTGAAATTGCGGCCCAAACTCTCACTGATGCATGTGGTCGGCATGACTCGTTCACTCGGCGAACGCATGTCGCCGGAAGGCGTGGAGCCTGAAATCTACCTCTGGCGCGATCCTGGAAACTCCAAGGTCACCTGCGAATTTGTAGGGGGGCGCCTGGTCCGCTGGCAATTGGAGAGGCCCGCGCAGACCGAGGAATCTGGCGAAGTTTAGAATTCGCCCTGCAAGGTGGCCTGCCGCCACTTCAACAATACTGAGCTGAGGAATACCCATGAGCGCTGCTGCCCTCCCGTTGGACGATCGCGACGGCAAGATCTGGATGGACGGCCAATTGGTCGACTGGCGCGATGCCAAGATCCACGTATTGACCCACACACTGCACTACGGCTGCGGCGCGTTCGAGGGCGTTCGTGCCTACAACACGGCGGGCGGCACGGCCATCTTCCGTCTTGAGGAGCACACGGATCGCCTCTTCAACAGCGCCAAGATCCTGCGCATGAAGATGCCGTTCACCAAGGAAGAAGTCAACGAAGCGCAAAAAGCCGTTGTGCGGGAAAACAAGCTGGAGAGCTGCTACCTGCGCCCTCTGGTTTGGCTAGGCTCGGAAAAGCTGGGCGTCAACCCACGCGGCAATAAGGTCCATCTGATGGTTGCTGCATGGGCCTGGGGCGCCTATCTGGGCGAAGAAGGCATGAAACGCGGCATCCGCGTCAAGACCAGCAGCTACACACGCCATCACGTCAACATCACCATGACGCAGGCCAAAGCGGTCAGCAACTACAGCAACTCGATCCTCGCCAACATGGAGGCCCTTGACGACGGCTACGATGAGGCTCTGCTCCTGGACGCTAGCGGTTTTGTGAGTGAAGGCGCTGGTGAGAACGTGTTCGTGATCAAGGACGGTGTGGTCTATACGCCTGATCTGTCGGCTGGCGCGCTCAACGGCATCACCCGCAATACCGTGCTTCACATCTGTGAAGACCTGGGTGTCAAGCTGGTGCAAAAGCGCATTACCCGCGATGAAATCTACATCGCGGACGAATGCTTCTTCACCGGCACAGCGGCAGAAGTCACCCCTATTCGCGAGCTTGACCGGGTTGAAATCGGATCCGGTTCGCGCGGTCCGCTCACGGAAAAGATCCAGAACGCATTCTTTGACATCGTGAATGGCCGCAACGCCAAATACAGCAAGTGGCTCAGCAAGGTCTGAGCGGAGCAAGCGCATGAGCCAAAATATCATCGAGTTGAATGCATCGGAAGTCACGCCCGAAGGCGGCGCTTTCTGCCCTAACCCTAAAGCAGACATGCAGTTGTGGAACACCCACCCGCGTGTCTACCTGGACGTTGCCCACTCGGGCGAAGCCAAGTGTCCTTATTGCGGCACGGTCTATCGGCTTAAGGACCCTTCTTCTTTCCACGCGGCACATTGAGCTTGGTATTCGCTCCTGACCGCCCCGGCCCGCCACCGCCTTCCAACAAATTGTCCCTCCGAACCGCGCCCCTGGAGCCAAAGGCCCTGGATGCTGCGGTTTTTCTGTTGCTGGCGTTGTCACTTTCCATACCCTCGGGATATTCCTGGGGTGCGGTTCTCCTGCTCCTTTTAGGCCTGTACCGCTGGCCGGCAGTGCTGCGCGGCCGTCTCTCATGGCCTGGCGACATGCGGGCCTGGGCCGGCGCGATCTTCCTCATGGGAATGGTCTGGAGCATGCATATCTTCGTGGACGGCAAGCTCGTGACCAATTCCCTCGGGGTGGACCGAAGCGTCAAGTATTTGCTCGTATTTCTGACCTTGCCTGCGCTCCTGGTAGGTCGGCCTTCCGAAAAGGCCTTGAACTGGGGTTGCTGGGTAGGTGCTATCGGCGCTGGCTTGACTGCCCTGTGGCAGATCGGCATTTTGGGGTGGGACCGCGCTGCCGGCTATACCAACGCCATCCAGTTCGGTAATCTGGCCCTGCTTCTGGCTGCGTGGAGCGGCGCCCGGGCGTTGCGGGCACAGCAAGGCTGGCAGAAAGCGGTGGGCTGGATCGCGGTGCTCCTGGGCATGGTGGCCAGCGTAGCCTCTGGCAGCCGGGGCGGCTGGCTTACGCTGCCAGCGCTCATGTTGCTGATTTTCTGGTTGAAAGCGCCGCCGCGTTCCACAGGCAAATCCTTGTCACACGCCCTGCGCGCGGCTGCCTTCACTGTGGTGGCCTGCCTGGCACTGCTGGCTTTGCCACCTGTGCAGCAGAGGGTGAGTATCGGTATCGACGAGTGGCAAGCACACGAGTTGCAGGCTGAGAACACTTCGGTCGGGCTGCGTCGTTCGTTCTGGAAATTAGCGTTGGAAGTCGGCGAAGCCCATGCTTGGCTGGGCGCAGGGCAAGACGGTTACGAAAGACTGCAAAGACAAGCCGTGGGTCGAGGCGATATGCCTGATGCCGCGCTTGAATTCAACCACGCACACAATGAGTGGTTAGACATGTTCGCCAAGCGAGGTCTGCTGGGCGTCGCCGGACTGGCCCTGTTCTTTGTCGTGCCGGGCCTGATCTTCGCGCGGGGTTTGCGCCGCGAACCGGAAGACACGCAGGGCGGAGGTGCAACCGAACACGCCGATGAACGCCGCGCCATCGCCGCTTGCGGCCTGATGACGGTACTCGGCTTCGCCGGTTTCGGCCTGACCCAGGTGATGTTTGCCCACAATAACGGCAACATGATGTACTTGCTCATGGTAACGATATGGCTCGCGTGCTTGCAGCGCCCCACCGTCAGATCGTGAGGACGCTTGCTCTGTCCGGTATTCGCTCGATTGCGGCCTTCTGCTCTCTGAGCCTATGCGCGGCGCCAAGCCGGCGCCTGGCTCAAAAGCCAAAGAACCCCATGGATTTGCCATGAAGACCTCCCAGGAAGCGCGCCCGTTACGCGTGCTGCACTTTGTCTCCGGCGGCTTTTCGGGCGCTACCCAGGTCGCGATCGATTTGTGCGGGCAACAGCCCGGCCAGGAAACACTGCTCGTTCTCAGGCGCCGTGCCTCCATCGACCCCGCGCCCAGGGTCGCACAATTGCGTGCCCAAGGTTTGCAAGTGGAAGTTGTGCCACGCTGGTCTCACACCGTGACCATCATGGCGCTGAAGCGCATTTGCCATCAATGGAAACCCGACGTGCTTGTGGCGCATGGCTTCAGTGAGCACCTTTGGGGCCGCTATGCCGGACTGAAAGCCGGTGTTCCCCGGCTGATTCAAGTGGAACACAATGTGCGTGAACGCTACGGATTCTGGCGCCTGCGCAAATCGCTATGGCTGGCCGAGCGTACCGAGCGCATCATCGGCGTTTCGCGCGCGGTGCGCGATGCGTTGGTTCGCCTGGGCCACCCCGCTGAGCGCTGCACCGTGGTCCTGAACGGCATCGACCTCTCGCGCTGGACTCAGGGCCGCCCCTGGGACGAACGCGAAGACGCCATCGTGATGCCTGCGAGATTTGCCGGACAGAAAGACCATTTCACCCTTATTCGGGCCGCAGCCTTGTTAGCTGAGCAAGGACTGCGACCCACGATCTATCTGGCTGGAGAAGGTAAATCCAGCTGGCGTCAGCGCGCCGAAGCCCTGGCCCGCAAGTTGGGCGTGGACCAGCAGGTGCGTTTTCTGGGTCACGTAAGCAATCTCCCGGAGCTGCTCGGCCGCGTCAAACTTTGTGTCTTGTCCACCCACTACGAAGGCCTGGGGCTGGGCTTGATCGAAGGAATGGCTTCTGGCTGCTGCGGCATAGGAACCGACGTGGAAGGCGTGCAGGAAGTCCTGACGCATGGCGAAACCGGATTTCTGGTTCCGCACGAAGACGCCCAGGCCCTGGCGCAAACCATCACGAGCCTATTTCAGGACCCTGCCACGGCCTCGCGCGTAGCAGAGGCCGGGCAAGCGCATGTGCATGCCGTGTTTGATCGCCGGCGTATGCGCCAGCAATACCTGGATCTGTTTCTTCAGCCTGCCAAAGGCAGCTGAGCGCAGCGGGATACGGAGACTTTTCAGGCCCACCCACGCGAAGGCCGGGCGACCCGGGCGCGTTATCAGGCCCTGGAGTCCGCGTCGGCAGGCAGCCGCAACTCGAAGCAGGCGCCACCGCCTACGCGGTCACCGCATGCCACTGAACCGCCGTGGCGCAGGGCTATGGAGCGCACAAGCGACAACCCAAGGCCTACCCCACCTTCACGCTCACTGGCACCGGGCAGCCGATAGAAGGGCTCAAAAATGCGCTCACGCTGCGCGGGCGGCACGCCTGGTCCGCGATCGTTGACTCGCAACACGGCGTGTGCGCCTTCCAGGCTCAGCTCTGCACTGACCTCGCCCGAACCACCCGCACGATGTCCGTGGCGGCAAGCGTTTTCCAGCAGGTTGCGAACGGCACGGCGTATCAGTTTGGCGACCCCCGGCACGATGACCTCGGGCGTATCGGGCGCCAAGTCCATGGCGGCATCCACGCGAGCACACTCTTCAGCCAACAATCCAATAAGATCGATGGCTTCCACTGTACCCAGGTCGGCCTGATTGGCGTCAAGCCGGCTGGCCAGCAAAATTTCGTCGACCAGTTGATCCAACTCCGAAATATTGCGTGCAATTTCGGAGCGGGCGGCAGGCGGCGTCTGCGGCCCCATCAGCTCGATAGCCATGCGAATACGCGCCAAGGGCGAGCGCAACTCATGCGAAGCATTCGCCAGCAAGGACTTTTGCGACTGAAGCAGCGCTGCCTGTGAGTCCATCAGACCCTCAATACGCGTAGCAGCATCATTGAAGTGGCGCGACAGATCCGCCACTTCGTCTTCACCACTTGTGGGCAGGCGCACGGACAAATCGCCTTCTCCCCAGCGTTTCACACCACGTTGGAGTGACTCCAAACGCAGAGTCAATCTACGGGCCACCGGGAAAACGCCCAGCATGACGACGAAACCGGCAAGGGCTAAAGTCCAGAGAAACCCATAAGGCGGACGCAGCCATGGCAGCGGCGGCTCATTCTTGCGGCCCCCTGCCCCACCTGGCCCACGATTGCGCGGCGCGAGATGCACGCTCAATTGCTGGCCGTCGTTCAAGGTCACTGCAAAGTCCAGGCCCTGGCCTGGCGGCCCTCGCCGCGGAGGCATCTCGGCTGTACCTATCAACTCGCCGGCCGCGTTGCGAACGTACACCTCGCGCGGCGCAGGCGGCTGACGGTCTCTTTCACGTTCTTCTTCGGCTGCCTGCCAGGCCCAGCCCACAAGCAGGCTCAAGACCGCCACACTGCCTACAACCGCCAACCAGATGCGCAGATAAAGTTTGCGCGCGATGGGAGATGTCCAACTCATGACGCGGTGCTCAAAGCGTGTTGACTAGGGCGTGTCATCAATTAACCCCCCCACGCGCTGACTCGCCCTGAGGACGGATACGCGAAGGCAGACGCAGGCCGTAGTGATCTACGGCCAAGGCTGCCGACAAAGTAGACGCCGCAGGGCGAGCCAGCCCGAAGGGTTGCCAAGCCAGGGAGCGCCATGCGTTGTTGTGGCTCGCTTGTGTACAGTAGTACACGGCGCTCGCCACGCCTAGC
>NZ_JBEPSH010000011.1:0-167862 GCF_040548795.1 Ottowia thiooxydans
CAATTCAACACCCTCCCCGTCGAGTTCAAGGAGTTGCACCCCTCTTACCGCGCCGGCAACCCCGCAGGCATGGCGGAGTGGCTCAGATTGAGCAAAGAATCGTTGGTGGAAAAAATCACGCCCACGCGTCCGTTTGCGCTCACGTGGGCAAGATTGGAGAGCATCAAGACACCTACCCTACTGATGACTGGCGATGGCGATTTGTACACACCGCCCGCGCTTCTTCGCATGCAGGCCTCGCATATGCCGCATGCAGATGTAGTGATCATCAAAGAAGCGGGACATTGCTCGAACTGGGAGCAGCCGGCAGCGTTCAACGAGGCAGTACTGGCGTTTATTAGACGGCACAAGGCTTGACCGACACACACCTGACGATCAACAGCTCACGTCTGTGGGTAACATAGCCTTCCACTGACTTCAAGTGAGTCTCTTGAATCAGGCGAGGCGAATAGATAGGACTAAGGGGTCCGCGCGAATGCGGACACGAGCCGCCCTAGTTCAGCGACTGCTGGACTAGGGTGCTCTTGTTCAGAATCAGACAGCACCAAGGTGTAATCAAGTTCTGGCAAAGGGGGCAGCCCATGCTTGACCCCTAGCGTCGTCATACCGGGTCGCAAATTGTCTTGGGTGAATGCCGTCACCGCCAGTCCGCTCAGCGCGACCGAGCGCATGTCCTGCAGGCTCGGTGAACTGAACGCACCATGCCAGGCAATCCCCGCGGCATTGAGTGAATCCACAGCGATATGCCTGCACACGCATGGTGGCGGCGAATAGGCCAGCGGCAAAGTACCTGACCATACAAAGTCTTCCGCTCCCGCCCACACCATGGGAACACGCCGAAGCAGTTGCCCTTGCCCGGTCCCTGCAGGCGATACCAAGACGGCAAGATCCAGCTCCCTATCACGCAGCATGGCGGGCAAATCCTGCGTCAAACCAACGCTGACCTCCAGCCGAACGCTGGGACAGCTGCGTGAAAACTGGCGAAGCAGCCGAGGCAAGCTCTCGCTGAGAAACCCCTCCGGCAAGCCGAAACGGACCGTTCCTTCTATGGGAGAGCTGCGAAAGTGTTGAGCCAGTGCGTCCTGGGCTTTCAGGATGCGCTGTGCAAGCCTCAGGAAATCCTCACCGTCTGCCGTCAAGCTGAGACGCCTGGTGGTGCGGTGAAGGAGCGGCCGCCCGACGATTTCTTCCAGCCGACGTATCTGGTGACTGACGGCCGATTGTGTGAGATGAAGCTGTTCGGCCGCGCGAGTAAAGCCCCCGGCCTGATGTACGCAGACGAAGGTATGCAGAAGGCTGGAGTCAAAAGTCATGGCCGCCTATTAATGAATCATGTAAATGAATACGGCGAAATTTAATCATTTGCGCCATGAGTTGAGAGTCTACAGAATGGCGGACTTTCCTTCTCATGCTCCTGCAAAAAAACATGCACCCCGCCCGAAACTCGCTGCTCACCCTCATGGCTGTTTGCCTGGCAGCCTTGATGTTTGGATTGGAAATATCCAGCGTGCCCATCATCCTGCCCGTATTGGAAGCAAAGCTCCACGCCAATTTTCAGGACCTGCAATGGATCATGAACGCCTACACCATCGCATGCACCAGTGTGCTGATGGCCACGGGGACACTGGCAGACCGCTATGGCCGTCGCAGGGTCTTCGCCCTCACGGTGCTGGCCTTCGGCTTGACGTCGCTGCTGTGTGGAATAGCCACCGAAACAACCACACTGATAGTGGCTCGCTTCCTTCAAGGGATGGCAGGCGGAGCCATGTTCATCTGCTCCATTGCGATCCTGTCATTCCAGTTCCCCGCGGGCCGTGAACGTGCACGTGCATTCGCAGTGTGGGGGGTGGTGGCGGGAATTGGCCTGGGCTTCGGCCCGGTCATTGGTGGCGCGATCGTGGCCCTTTCCAGTTGGCACTGGGTCTTCGTGGTTCATGCACCGTTGGCCGTGGTTTGCCTGGCCATGATCTGGACAGGGGTGGCGGAATCCCGTGATGCGCAGGCGAGGCATCAACCACTGGATATAGGCGGCATTCTGACGCTGAGCATCGCAGTGCTGGGGCTGACATCGCTCATCACGCAAGGGCAAAGTCTGGGTTGGGGCAGCCCAATAGCCTTGGGGCTGATGGTTGTCACAGCGATGAGCGTGGTCGGCTTCATCATCGCTGAGCGCACACATACACACCCTATGTTCGACTTCTCGGTGTTCAGCATTCGTGACTTCACCGGCGCAATCCTGGGCTGCGTCGGAATGAATTTCAGCTACTGGCCTTTCATGATTTATCTACCGCTGTATTTCACAGCTGGGTTCGGTATGGATGTCACTTCCGCCGGGCTGGCCCTGTTGGCCTATACCGTGCCCTTCCTGGTGATGCCACCGGTCGCCCAGTGGCTGCTGTTGCGCTATGACGCGCGTGTGGTGATTCCGGGGGGCCTCTTCTTGATTGGTCTGGGGTTTTTCCTGATGAAACTGGGCAGCCATTTCACCGGGCAGGGGCCATGGCCTGTACTGCCAGGCGCACTGTTGGCCGGTCTAGGCCTGGGTCTGACAACCACCCCAGCCACCAGCATGACAACCTCTGCGGTCCCCTCCCATCGCGCAGGCATGGCATCGGGCATGGATGTGAGCGCACGTCTCATCACCCTCGCACTCAATATTGCCGGGATGGGGTTGGTCTTGGTCGCAGGTCTGACAGCCGCCCTACAGAAAAATTTGGGGCTATCAATGGATGCAGCGCAAGTTCGCACCATTGCCGAACGTCTGGCTGGGGGCGACACAACCGCGGCCATGCAGGCGATGAGCGCGTTTGCGGATGCAGAGCACGCTAGCGTGATCGTCCAGGGGGCGATCACCCAAGGTTTCGGTTGGGTCATGCTGTACGGCGGTGTAGCGGCATGGATCACTGCAGCACTCAGCTGGGCGGTATTTCAAGGAACACGTGAAGTAACTGCCACCGGTGGTGCATAAGGCCGCTTGAGTTTTCGGCTGACGGCCATGCGCGGGGTTATAGCGAGTCACGGCGGACTCAGTGAATGAGGTGCCGTACGAAGTGCCGAATCAACAACTTCGATTGCGGCGCCCACGAGCGCACCGCGTGGCAGGTCGTCGTGGAAAAGGGCGGCAAGCGCTGGCACTTGCTTTGCAAGCGGCATTGCCATGACCCAGTGATCGGCATTGATGTATCCGAGTAACGCACTACCTGGCACGACTGCATCATCGGCGAGCAGTTGGCTGTCGTTATTGACGTCCCGCTCCGCCAGGCGGCTGTGGTTAAGGCGTAGCAATGGTGAGACCTTCTCGGGTAGCGGCGCACCAACGAGCGAGAAAAACGGTATGCGCGTGTCACGAAGCTTCTGGTGATGAGTAGTCCACCAAGCGTGCCGTACGCCGGGTCGAAGCGCTTCGAGTTCAGCGCCGTTGCCCACCGCGCAGCCGCCTATCGGCAGGCGCGTGACAAACGCGTCATAGATATCACGTAGCTCATCCGCCAGAGGACTGCCGCGCGCGGCACCGGCATAGCTGACGACCGCAGCGACGCGCTGTCGCGCGGGTGGGTGACGGACCAGCAGATCGAATACGTCGGGCAGACCCTTCGAGTACGCAAACACGATCAGGTGTTTGCCGTCGTGCGGCAGTGCGGCGATCTCTCCTGCGAGTTGCGTGGCATTTTGTTCGGTGCCGGCGCGCCCCTGGACACGCAGCAGATTAACCTCGAAGCCAGCGGCACTCAGTTCGTCGGCCACGTCAGCGAACGGCACAAGCCACTTCTCGGCGCAATCAGAGAACAAGCCGGGAACGAAAGCAATGCGGTAACGCGCTGCGAGGGACGCTGCGTTGCTGGCCGCATGGTGGCGCGCTACGGGTTCACCGGGCAAGCGCAAAAGTACATCTTCGCAGGCGCGTTCACCCGTGAGACGCGGGCACAACGCGTGCCTATACTCACCGCGCAGATCGCGGACGTGACCTTGTTTGGCGCGTGCGATGAGCTGCAAATCATCGCTCATGGATGCGGTTTGCACTGGGGCGCACCCAGTGAGCACCAAAGCGACAAGGCCAACGGAAAAACGCGCTGCGCTGCGCTTGATCCCACCCAGCAGGCCTGCTTTCCCTAGAAACAGCTTCAGACCGGTGTGGCCATCAGAACCTGTGCGGCTCATGACACCACGATCCCGCGTACTGCTGAAGTGTTTAATCAGCTTTGCCGCCGAATCCATGTCCAGCGAAACCCATGTTTTCACAGGTTCGGCACTGATTTTCCCCGAATGAATTGCGCGTGCCATCTCTAAGATACGACCGTGAAAAAATTGATCGGGTGTTCTGGTTTGCTCCATCATACCCATGCACTGAAGGTCAATTCATACGCGAACAGTCACAGAACCAACATGTGTCTGCATCGTCGGGGATGTACCGGGGCCAAGGTCATGCTTTATGCATGCGACTCAGTCGTTTGGCGCTGTGGTCGTTTGAATTCAATCTCCAACAATGAATTCACTGGCCCCCAAAAACCCGAGGCTCAATGCATCAACATCCACCCCACCCCCGCAGCAAGGACCACGACCAACGCCGGTGACAGGCGTCCATAAACCAGCAGGCCAAAGGCTGCGAGCGCCAATCCAAAATCGGCTCGGGAGTGAATGGCACTGGTCCATACCGGGTCATACAGTGCTGCCGCCAGCACACCCACGACGGCTGCGTTGATACCAGCCATAGAACGTTGCACGCCTGGACGCTGTCGCAGCGTCTCCCAGAATGGCAAAGCCCCGGCCACCATCAGGAACGCTGGAACAAAAATGACGACAAGCAGCGCCAAGCCGCCCCACCAGCCTTTCAAAGGACCCGTCATGACCGCCCCCAGATAGGCGGCGAAAGTGAACAAGGGGCCAGGCACGGCCTGAGCCGCGCCGTAACCGGCCAGAAAGGCATCGTTGGTGACCAGCCCGTCCGACACAACCGTTGTTTGCAGGAGGGGTAGCACCACATGTCCTCCTCCAAAAACGAGTGCCCCCGCCTGGTAGAACGAAGAGATGATTGAAACCGTGGGCTGCCGAACTATGGCAGCCAGAACGGGCAGCAGCAAGAGCAACAGGCCAAACACTAACAGCAGCAGAGCCCCTACCCGTTTACTGACACCATAGGAGCGGTGCTCGGCACTTGGAAAACTACCGAGTTGCAAGAACCACCTTCCCGCGATGGCCCCCACAACAATGGCGCTCACCTGACCCAAGGTGGTCGGCACTGCAAGCACCAGCAAGGCCGCAATGATGGCAATACACGCTCTTGATCGATCCGGACAAAGCGTCACTGACATGCCCCACACGGCCTGTGCAACCACAGCTACCGCCACAACCTTGAGCCCGTGTATCACACCGGACTGCGCCAGCCCGGCCCATTGCGTGACACCGAGAGCGAAGACGATGAGAAAGACGGCAGACGGAAGCGTGAAACCAAGCCATGCGCCAAGCGCCCCTGGCCAGCCCGCTCGCCCCAGCCCCAAAGCCATACCCACTTGGCTGCTCGCGGGGCCAGGCAAGAACTGGCAGAGTGCGACCAGATCCGAGTAACTCTTGTCGTCCAACCATGCCCGTCGCTCCACAAACTCTGTGCGGAAATAGCCAATGTGGGCCACAGGGCCGCCAAATGAGGTAAGGCCGAGCTTCAAGAACACCAGCAGCACCTCCATGAACGATCCTGGACGACGTGAGGATGCAGTGGCCGAGAGCGGCTGAAGCCTTAAATTGGCTTGATCTTCTCGCTCTTTGCTTTGGCTCATCGGGTCTCAGGGGGAATGCTGGTGACAACGCGGCATCTTACCCATGAGCTTTTACGAAGTCTGGTGTTCGGAAGAATCCAGCGCAACATGTGAACAAGCATCCGCTATCGACTCAGATACTGAGATTAATATAAATTTCTGTCTTGACAGAAATTTATGGAATAGAATTTCTCGCATGGAACTGAGTACGATTCAAAGGCAGTTTGTCCTGCACTGGGGTGAAATGGGTTCGCGCTGGGGCGTCAATCGCACCGTGGCACAGATTCACGCCTTGCTGTTCGTTCATGGGCAGCCGCTCAACGCAGAGCAACTGAGCGAAACCCTTGGGGTTGCTCGCTCGAACGTGAGCAATAGCCTGAAGGAATTGCAGGCCTGGGACTTGATCCGCGTTACGCATGTACTGGGCGACAGGCGCGACTTCTTTGAGACCAGCGTGGATGTATGGGAGCTTTTTCGCACCATAGTGCGAGAGCGCAAGGAGCGGGAATTTGATCCCACCATCCGCATGCTCTCCACTCTGGTGAAAAGCCCCGAATTCGATAGCGAAACTGCCGATGCACAAGACCGTATCCGCTCTACCCTGGATCTGATGAACAAGCTTGGAGCCTGGGCAGATGAAATGCTGCGCCTGTCGCCAGGCACGCTGGACAAGATCCTGGGCCTCGGCGCCAGCGTGCAGCGCTTTGTGCGCGGCTCATCGCCGTCCTCTGAGAAAGAAAGCAGCACTACCCTAAAACCTTAAGGTCCTACTCATGGCGGGATTCGTCCTGCCTATTTTTTCAGTGATAATTTCTGTTAATACAGAAATAACGAACAAAGGAAACTACCATGACAAATGCCATCACCTCGTTCCCTCTGACCTTGTACTACGACGCCAGTTGTCGTTTCTGCAATGCGGAGATGACCAACCTGATGCTGCGCAATACGCAAGGACGCCTTTGTTTCATCAACTGCGCAGAACCCGGCTTTCAAGGTGGTCCCGCTCCGCAGGAGCATTTGATGCGTTCCATTCACGGGGTGGATGCACAAGGCAGGGTCTTTGTCGGTGTGGACTGCCTGGCTCGCGCCTATGAGGGCATTGGCTGGACTTGGGCGCCTGGCGTATTCAAGTGGCCGGTGATTCACAGCTTAGCCAACCGCCTGTACCCTGTGATTGCGCGCAACCGCTACCGTATGCCTAAATGGCCGGTGGTGTGGATCCTTGAATCAGCCGCTCGGCGCGCCGCTGAACGTACTGCGCGCCACAGTGCCCGATGCCAAGGCGGGCGCTGTGACCTCGACGACCACATCCCTCACCATTGAGACAGCTTGAAGGAACCATCATGGCAGACAACCTTTCCTCCACTGGCCGCACTGTCTTGTTGTGCGGTGCCCAAGGTTTCATTGGACAAGCCCTGGCCCAACGGCTGAAAGCCAAAGGCTGGAACGTACGCGCTGGAAGCCGACGCAGCCAGCCACCTGTGGACTATGGTCGTCAGCTCAAGCCCGCTGATTGGTTTGCTCACCTTCAAGGGGTTCATGCGGTCATCAATGCAGTCGGGCATCTGCGCGGAAGCGCGCAGGCGCCGCTGGAGAGCATTCATGCCCAGGCCCCCATGGCCTTGTTCGATGCTTGCGCCGAGATGGGGATACGCCAGGTCATGCAACTCTCAGCCTTGGGAGTGGATGGCAACGAAACGCCCTATGCACGCACCAAGCGCGCCGCTGATCAGCATCTGCAAGCGCTGACGAATGCCGGTCGACTGGATGGGGTCATTGTGCGGCCGAGCGTCGTCATAGGTGCAGGGGGTGCCAGCACGCAGCTTTTCATGCGACTCTCACTGCTGCCCGTGCTGGCACTTCCGAAGCCCATGTTTGATCACCTCATTCAGCCGCTATGGGTGAATGACCTTGCCGACGCCATGCAGGCTCTGATGCAATCCGGCCAGACTGGGATCGTGGAATTGGGTGGTGCCGAGCGCTTGAGCATGGCCGCCATGATTGCCGGCCTTAGAGCTCAACGCGGCCTGCGCCCTGCCTTCGTGAGAGCCTTGCCCGACTGGGTGAGCCAGGCCAGCGCACGGCTTGGCGATGCCGTTCCGGCATCCCCCTGGTGCAGCGCCTCCCTTGTGTTGGCTTCGCATGACAACTGCTGTGATCCATCGGTGCTGCCGACCTGGCTGGGTCGTGATCCGGTCGCTGTAGAACACATGTTGCGTCATATCCAAGCGCAGTCCGGAAAGGATTGAGCTGTGAATCGAACTTTGTCCGGACGCCCCCAAGATGCGCAGTCGCAAGAACGGCTGCAGAGTGATTCACTTCACGCGCGGGTAACAAGTGGCGAGGTGCACCCTCTGCCCGCCTTGAGATGGGTTCGCTGGAGTCTGGTGTTTGTATGGCTGTTCACTGCTGTAGTGAGCGTTCATCAATGGAATGGGCAAAGCAGCGATCTTTTGCGTTCCGCAGGCGTTCCACTGGGGCCCTGGCATGACTGGTTGATCGGTGCTGGCGCCGCAATGGATCTTGTCATCGGGTTCTGGCTGTGGCTTCGCCCGTCGAAGATGGCCTATGCGATTGCCCTGACGGGCATGCTCGTGATGACGCTGGCGGCCACCGCGCTGCTGCCCGCCCTTTGGCTGCACCCCTTGGGGCCCTTGAGCAAGAACCTGCCTATCGCCGCGGCATTGTTGCTGTTGATGCAGGTGCACACCCCTAAGAAGTAAGCACCATGAACACCTATCTGGTTCTCAAGACCATTCACATTCTCTCCAGTGTTCTGTTGGTGGGCACAGGCTTTGGTTCAGCTTTCTACATGTTCTTTGCCAACCGCAGTGGCTCTGTACAAGCCCAGGCGGTGGTCAGCCGATTGGTGGTGCGCGCGGATTGGTGGTTCACGACTCCGGCAGTGATCATTCAGCCGCTATCTGGCTTGGCGATGATGCATATGGCAGGTTGGGCTTGGCACACTCCGTGGCTACTGCTGTCCATGGCGCTGTATGTACTTGCAGGCGCGTGCTGGATTCCCGTGGTGCTGATGCAGGTTCGGATGTCTCAGCTGGCAAGCGTAGCAGCCGAACAGGGCACGCCCATACCAGCTGCTTACGCGCAACTCGCACGGCGCTGGGAAGCGCTGGGCTACCCAGCGTTTATCGCCATGATGGCAGTGTATGCACTCATGGTAAACAAGCCGGCTCTGTGGAGTTAAAGGTTTTCGGCAGATCCGCCTTTAAGCGAGGGAGCCATTCTGCCCCTTGCTTCCATCATCAATTTGCCCACCCTAGCTGAGACAGAAACTCCTCGCGCCCCATGACTCCCAGGCGGTTGTAGAGCTGCCGTCGGTGGTACACAACTGTGTTGATACTGATGTCCATGCGCGCGGCAATCTGGGTTTCAGACAAGCCATACGCCAGCCACCAAGCCAGTTCCTGCTGACGCTGCGGAAGGCGCAACGCCTGCAACGCCCGCATCAAGCGCGTGCCGCGCGTCACACGCTGAGTGACGTGTATCGCTGCGGCATCTTCTGCACCATGCGCAGCTGCCAAGCGTGTAGCTTGCAACAAAAACCAACCATGGCTGTTGCGCACCTCAAGCTGAGGCTTCTGCTGCTGGGGGATGAAGGACTGAGGCGTGAGCCTGCGCAGCAACTCTTGCAATGCTGCAGGCAGTTCGGCACCGCGCCGCCAGCGCCATCCAAATGCCAGTGGCATCAACGCTTCGGCTTCGGGCGATATCCACAAAGGCTGGCCCTGCTGGGTAGCGATCAGCAGGCCCTGCGCATGCACTTCGCTGTCCTTGGTGTCGAGGTCGCAAGGCTCAAGGATGGCTGCCAGGCTGGCTTCAAGTGGGGCCAGAGAGGCCACCTCGTCCTGTGCGAAAGGCCTTGACCCCGCATGACGGTAAAAGATGAGGGTACCAATGCCCCGACCTTGCGGAGTACGCAGCACCAAACTGACCCAATGCGCCACATCGGCCGGGCGCAGCAGCACGTTATAGAAATCGCTGCGCAACAGTTCCCGGTAAGGCACTTTCAGCAGCTGTTCCAGCTGGTGCGGTCCATGTTCATGGCGCACGGCTTCGCCGAATTGGCGCAGGCTGCGTTGAAACAACCGGCGCTCGTCCTGCAGCATACGGGGATCGTAATAATCCGCCATCGCCGCCTGCAAAGCCGGGTTTTCCAGATAGGTCTCCAGCACACCTTCGCCGCCTTCATCCACGCCGGGATGGACGTAGGCCCCAGCGTCAAATCCTATCGACGGACGCAACGTTTGCAGCAGGGAGACGATGTGCTGCGGACCGCCGCCTGACAGGCTCGCCATGGTCTGCAGGCGTGCGAGGGATTGGAACGTAGATGAATTCACGGCCATGCAGAGCATGGTAATCCATTGTCATTGCCAGGTGCTTCCAAACCCTACCCCTGCGAGGTGGGGTGCAAACGCCCGTTGAAGATTAGGCTGGTTGATTTCCATTCTTGAACCCATCTCTCATGACTCTCTTCGCTCTTCTACGTTCGGTTTTCACCCTGACCATTGGCGTGGGCCTCTGGATGGCTGGTCAGGCCTTGGCCGCAGGTGGCACAGACCCGGCTCGTTTTCGGCTCACCCCTGCCCTGCTCGACAGAATGAACGCGCTGGAAGCTGAACTGAAGCACTCTGGCACAGCCGACAAACAGGGCGATGACGACGATGAAGCAGACGCTGAGTCCGTACAGGACATCGCGCGCAAGCTCGATGCGCAACCGCGCATACGCGCTGCGCTAGCGCGCCACAAGCTCACGAGTACTGAATATGCCACCGCTATGCTTGCGGCTTTGCATGCAGGGATGTATCTGGCCGTGGAAAAGGCCGCTGATCCGCGGGCCGCAGCCGCTATGACGCCAGAGCAACGCGCGAATATCGAGGTGATGCGCGTACGCCGCAAGAAGTAGCGATGGCATCGTTCAGATGCAGATGAGTCATCAGCATGGCCTAAGCCCGCCCCAGCTTACCCAGCAATTCTTGTCTATCCATCACCCCTAGCCGGTTGTAGAGCTGGCGTCGATGGTAGACCGCTGTATGAATACTGATGCCCATGCGCTGAGCGGTCTGCGTTTCTGACAAGCCACGCGCCAGCCACCAGGCCAGCTCATGCTGGCGCTGAGGTAAATCCAGCGCAAGTAGCGCTGCAAGCAGGCGCGTCCCCCGCGCCACACGGCGGGTGATGTGCAAGGCCACTGCCTCGGGGCTTTGTGTGTGGTCCGCAGCAGCCATGCGAGTCGCACGCACCGAAAACCATCCTTGCGCAGTCTGAAGCTCCAGTGCTGGCACCTCAAGAATCTCCGTCGTGTTCAAGCGCCGCAGCAGTTCGAGCAAGGCTGGAGGTAGCCCCATACCGTTGCGCCAACGCCACCGCCAACCGAACGCCATGGCCAGCAAGGCCTCCGTCTCTGGTGATAGCCAGAGTGGTTTCCCCGCTGGCGTGACCACCAGTAGCCCCTCGCCGTGGATTTCGCTTTGGTCTGAGTCGCATTCACCGCTTTGCAAGATGCGCGCCAGGTGGGGTTCCAGTCGCGCAACATTCGCCACGTCGTGAGGCGTGAACAAAGGTGACGTAGCTTCACGAAACAGGAACAGTGTGCCCACGCCAGCACCCTGCGGCGTGCGCAGGGTCAACTTCAAATACTCCGTGCCTTCGCCCGGGCGGGCCACCACATTGAAGAAATCGCTGCGCTGGAACTCGCGCAGGGGCACCTGGATCAACTCGCGCAGCAGCTTGGGACCATATTCATGGGCCACCGCGCCCGACAGGTCATGCGAACTCCGTCCCAGAACATGCCGCTCGCTTTGCAAGATGTGCGGCTCAAAGCTGTCAGCCACTACGTCAAGCAGTGGACCGTCCTGGACATAAGCGGCCACCGCGCCGTCGCTGCTGGGATAAAGCAGACCGCCAAAGTCAAATCGCACCACATGTGCCAGTTCGGCAAGCATGGGCTCAATAAGCCACACTCCCCCCATCTCGAGACTGGACATGCGATGCAGCCGTGCAAGTGCATGGCGAGCGGCTTGGCGGGTCGATCGTGAGGCAGGCATGACCCCAATCTAAAAGTTGCTGCAGCGTGCGTCAACGTCCCCCCCTCCCCCTGCGGGCCGTCTGCAACACCTACCCCCATCAGGTGGGGCGCCGTCGGGAAATCCTGAGTACCTTGTGCGGCCGGCATCTGATTCGCAGAGATTTCACCCCTTCATAAGCAGCTTCAAACGCCTGATGCAGGAGCTCTCAGGGCTTTATGAAGTACCCCGTTGTGGTAACCAGGAGCTGGCATCGACATAACGGCAAGGTGAATTTTTGCTCTGGACCCATCCAACAATTTTTCATGAGTTTTCTCCGCATGACCGTAGTAACCACGCCCCGCTTGAGCTTCGCGGCACTGATCATCACGCTGTTCGCAGTCACATCCGCCCAGGCGCAATGGGAAGGCGCAAATCCGATGCCTGAGATCCGCGCTCAACACACCGCCACCGTGCTGTCCAACGGCCAGGTGCTGGTAGTCGGCGGCAGTGCCAACCTGGTCAATCTGTCCGTATATGCCACGACCTCGCTTTACAACCCCGCTACGGGGCAATGGCGCGCCGGCCCGGATCTGGCTCAAGCCCGCCGAGCACACACGGCCACGCCGCTGCCCAATGGCACTGTGTTACTGGTGGGCGGCCTCACCAGCAGTGGCGGGCAAGTACCCCTGGCGAGCTCGAGCGTCCTCTTTGACCCGGGCGCAGGCGAACCGGGCGTTGGCGGATTCACCCCAACGACGACGACCCCCACCCTGCGCCGTGCGCGCCACACGGCCACGCTGCTGCCGAATGGGCAAGTTCTGGTGGTCGGCGGTCAGGGCATTGCGGGCCAGGCGGCACTGACCAGCACCGAGCTGTACGACCCCGCCACCGGCACCTGGACCAATGCCCCCTCGCTGCCCGGCAGCAGTTTTGGCAAACGCGATCACACGGCCACATTGCTGCGCGATGGGCGCGTGCTCGTCGTGGGCGGCGAAAGCAATCACGAGACCCCCACTCTCGACGCCTACCTGCGCGAGCTTGACGGTAGCTGGACCGGCGTTCCGCTACCTGCAGGCAACCATCGCACCCTGCACAGTGCCACCTTGTTGCCCGATGGCCGCGTGTTCGTGGCTGGCGGTTTAGACAACAACGGCGAAGCTCTGCGTACCAGCCATTTCTTCCACCCCTTGACCAACTCCTGGACGCAAGGTCCGCTGCTACTCGCAGCGCGTAGCCGCCATAGCGCCACTCTTCTGCCTGATGGCCGTGTTCTTTTAGCGGGTGGTCTGGGAACGGGCGCAGCGGCCATAGGCACCGCCGAAGTGCTTTCAACCGACGGCAACGCCATCACGCCAGCACCCACCACACTCGCGCTACAAGCCCGCCACAGCCATCACGCCCTGTTGCTGCCTGCCGGCGAAGTGCTGGTCACGGGCGGGGCCGATGCTTCCGGGGCCGCGCTGGGTAGCAGCCAGCGTTATGCCCCCCAGCCCCAGCCCACCGTCGCCAACGCGGGCGGTCTGGCAGGCTCGCAGTGGCGACTTTCCACAACACTGTCAGATGGCAGTGTGCTTGTCACCGGAGGTTCGCGCCCTGACGGCAACACCCCTATGCCAGCCCAGCGCTATGACCCGTCGACCAACACCTGGGCCAGCGTGGGCGCACCTTTCGTTGATGGCCGCGTCGAGGGCACCCAAACCCTGCTGGCCGATGGCCGCGTGCTGCTCACTGGCGGCCAACCAGGCCATGTCGGAAACGGTGTCTATGAGGCCGATTTATACAATCCCACCACCAGCGCCTGGAGCCGAGCCGCCACCGCCCCCCGGCGGCGCTGGGGTCACACCGCTACGCTGATGCCGGGGGGCAATGTGCTCGTAGCCGGCGGCCGCACATCGGGAAACCTCGCCGACATTTACCGCCCCGCGAGCAATGACTGGGTGCCTACCGCGGCCCTGCCAAGCTGGCGCAGCCGCCATAGCGCCACGCTGTTGAAAGATGGCCGAGTGATGGTGGCAGGCGGCAGAGGCAGCGACGGAACCTCTTTGTTGAGTAGCGTCGATATCTACGACCCCGCCACAGCGAGTTGGCAGTCTGGCCCTGGTCCCCTCGCCGGCCCGCGCAGCGGTCACAGCGCCACCCTGCTGCCCAGCGGCCAAGTGATGATTTCGGGCGGTGGTGGCGACAATCATCTGTACGACCCCGCGACAGGAGCCACGCAAATGCTCACTGGCGGCACCCGACGGGGCAACGGCTTCAGCATGCACAGCGCCACGCTGCTGCCCAATGGCCAGGTCTTGCTAGTGGGCGGACGCAGTACGGTGACATCCGCCTACGTCAATGCGATTACTCTGTGCAAGCCCTCCGCGCTGACCTGTGCGGATGTGGGAACAACCCCCAGTGCCATCGAAGACCACACCGCCGCCCTTCTGCCTGATGGCAGAGTGCTGATAGCAGGCGGCTACAGCGTAGCGCCCGCCGCCACCAGCACGTGGCTGATCGATCCTCGCACGCCCATCGGTGGCAATCGTGTACGCCCGGCCATCACTGGTGGGCCCAGCGCGATCGCCGCAGGCACGCCGCTGGTGCTGACAGGTGCGGCATTCATCGACGAGACCGAGGCCGGCCATGGGGCCACCTCCCAGGCAGCAAGCCACCTGCCCTTGCTGACCGTGCAGCGCATGGACGGCGGTTCGCTGCACTGGCTGCAACCCGCTGCAGCTGCCACGGCCAGCACCTTTACATCCATCCCTTTGCCTGCCAGCCTGCCCGCAGGTCAGTACCAGGCACACATATACACAGGCGGCATGAGGTCCGCCCCCTATGTGTTCAGGATGACCAGCTTCCCTGCACCTGGCGCGCCCACGCAAGCCAGCGCGCAACCTGGCAACAGCCAGGCCACCGTCACCTGGCAAGCACCCATCGGTCATCCGGCGGTGGCAAGCTACACCGTGACCGACCACACCCGAGGACATAGCTGCACCGTGGCCGCGCCCGCCAACACCTGCACCGTCCAGGGACTGACCAATGGCACGCCCTACACCTTTCTCGTCACGGCCACAGCGGCAGGAGGCGCCACCGCCACCAGCATCCCCACCGCGCCCGTAACGCCCAACGGCCCTGTTAACCCTGGCCTGGGTGCCCCCACAAACGTGGTAGCCACCGCGGGCAATGGCCGCGTCGCCCTGCGTTGGCAAGCACCCGCGCAGCTGCCTGGCAGCTTGGCACCCACGCACTACACGGTGGTGACTTCGCCCGGCCAGGCTGGGTGCGGCACGGTGCAGGCACCCGCCACCGCGTGCATGGTGACAGGTCTGGCCAATGGCACAACATACACCTTCGTTGTGCGCGCCCACGCCGCACAACTGACCCGCGACTCCTCGCCTTCAGCTCCGGTTACGCCTTCAACCGCAGCACCTGAACCCGCACCGGACGGCCTGGCACACGTGCCGGCGCTGGGAGCACCCGCGATCGGTCTGCTGGGTCTGGGGGCCGCGGGATTGGGCGCCCTGCGTTTGCGCCCCAAACGCAGGCGGGAGTGGCAGGCGCCCGTGCAGTAGCCGTGCAGCGTGGCACGCACGCACCACACAGGCTTGATGTGCATTCAAGACACGAAGACACTGCTGCATATGCACACTTGTTCCGTGAAAGCAACGAACGTCACAGGTGTGTCACCACACTTTGACATGCTCTCGGCTTTCATTTTCTGGAACTCGTATGCGACGCCTTCCTCTCGCCGCAGCAATGGCTTCTCTGCTGTGCTTTTCGATGCCATCGGCCTTTGCAGCGGGCAGTCTCGCCCTCTCGGGAACTCAACAAGCTCGCACTTCAGGCGCGAGCTTGGAAAAAGCGGGGCCAACGGATCAAGTCTATCTGGACCAATCCTTCACGAATGCGGCTGTGACCAGCCTGCCCACGGGCTGGCGTCTGCCGAGCTGGAATCGTGGCACGGTAACACTCGAGGCAGCGACGGGCAACCTGATCATCGATGGGCGGGCCAGTTCCTCTGCGATGACAGCCCTGATGCTGCCAAGCGCTTTGGAACCCCTCTCCAACTACCGCGTCGATATGGAGTTCACGATTGACGCAGCTCTGAACAACGATGCCACCCGCTGGGTCAGTGTGATGTACCGGGCATCGCCAGCCACGGGGACGGTCGCTTTCGAGCCCTATCATCAGTTCGCCATTCGACAAAACGCTACGGCCAGCAATGGCACCGAATTTGCGCTCCGCAGGGCAGCCGCCTGGACCGTCAGTAGCACCAAGTCATTTACAGAAGCGATAGACAAAGCCAAAACCTACAAAGCCACTGTAGTGGTGCATGGCAACCGCGTGCGCCAGTATCTGAATGGCGTGCTTCTTCATGACACTGTGATGACGTCTGGTTTGACAGCCGGCGGAGTGGGCATTCAGACTGCTGGCGCAGTGTTGCGTGTCAAAAACATCAAGGTGACTGAGCAGAGCGTGCCTTTGCCGGACCTCGACATGCCTGTGGCCGTTCAAGACACAGGAACGCTGGCCTCCATGGCACCGACACTTGCGCAAACGGTCAAAAACGGAACTTCTTTAAATGGATCAGGCGTTAGCAATGCTCTGCTGTCGCTCGACAGTTCCCTCAACCTGACAGACGCTGACGGTGCTTCGGCCGGAACACTACAAGCATTGTTCCAGCAAAGCTCTCGCAACACCATTCCGCTGCTTCGCATCAAGGATGCCGCCACGGTGGATGCCTTGGTGAACTTCTCTGAAAACATTCACAACCTGGCAGACCTGACACTTCTTTCGGCCGACGTCCCGCTATTGAAGCAAGCTCGGGCCTTACTGCCGAAAGTGCGCACAGCAGTGGACTTCACACAAAGGGAGCTCACCAACTCCACCCAGGATCTTCTCTTGATCAGCGGTGACACCAACCGCGCAGGTGCAAAGATCGCGCTGTTGCCTGCCTCATTGACTACCCGTGAACTTGTGCCTCGACTGCAGCGCTTGCTCATTACAGTCTGGACCAACGCTGAAGCTGCGAATGCGGTTCAAGCGGCTCAGATTCTTGCAACGGGCGTCAACGGTGTGGTTTCGCGTGATGCATCGCCCTATACAGAGGTGCTGGCCAAACTGCCTGCGAACACCTTGCTGCGCAAGCCCCTGGTCATCGGACATCGTGGCATGCCCAGCAGGGCTGACGAAAACACTTTGGAAGGAGCGAGACTGGCAGTTGACGCTGGCGCGGATGCAGTAGAAAACGATATCTACATCACGTCCGACGGCCACTTGGTGATCATGCACGACACCACCGTCAACCGCACGACCAATGGCACCGGGGCTGTGGAGGGCATGACTTTGGCGCAGCTGAAAGCGCTGAGCACCAAGGGCAACGGCTACAAAATACCGACCTTGCGCGAGTATTTTGAGGCGTTCAAGGCCAATCCCATCACGCATGTCATTGAGCTCAAGAGCAGCAACCCTCTGATCATTGAGCAACTCAAGAAAGAGATTGCAGAAGAAGGCGTTGCTGATCAATCGGTAGCCATCTCTTTCCTTTCCGATCAACTGAAACGAAGCGCCGAACAGATGCCCGAACTGACGGGAGGCTTTCTGAACAGCATCGCGGACAGCACTGACCTCTCCAACAGTGTGCGACAGGTACTGGATGCCACTCAGGCCAACTCTTCGACCTTCAACCCCAGCTTCGGCGCTATACGCAAAGCCACCATGGAGGAAGCCAAGCACCGAGGCGTCACCTTCTGGCCATGGACCATCAACGATGCCGCGACGTTCTACAAGTACTACAGTTGGGGTACCCACGGCATCACAACCGACCACGCCTATCTGGCCAGCAACTTTCCGGTGGAAGCCCGGGGCACTGCACCGACTGCCGCTCTGGAGCTGAATCAGTCAGTCAACCTGCAGGTGGAGTTAACAACTCAGACCCGGCAAACCCAGACGGCCATGGCCAATGAGTTCATCCATCTGGGAGGCACTGCCACCGCAATAAGGGGCGGCGATGGATCCCTGAGCTTCTCCAGCGCAGGAACTGCTTTTGTCATGCCTGGATACCGGCACCAGATGGATGCGACCTACAGCTACGTGATCATGGGTCAACCCCTATCGCTAGTGGTTGGTGATGGCACCAATGGAGTGATTGGCACACCCAACGCAACGGCCGCAGGCGACATCACGTGCAGCAGCGCTGTGCCGGGGCAATCCAGCACGTGTGAGGTGGTGGTTAAGCCTGGCTATCAACTCGTCGGTTTGTCTGAAAGCAGCAGCTGCCCCGCCGGGGCTTGGAACGAACACAGGACGGCCTATACCACCGGGCCTATCGCCACCCCGTGCCAAGTGCGGTTTGACTTTGCACCCCTACCCGCTACCGCATCTCTTGCGCCGGCCGGAAAACCGGGCGATGTTCAGGCTACGGTGAGCGGCGGAGGAAACGGCCTTTGGGCTTTCGATTCCACACAAGCTTTGTCTGTCCTGGCTGCTGCCAACCCGCCCGCAGGAGTGAGCTTTCCCTACGGTTTGGTCAGTCTGCAGTTGACGGGCGGTCAACCAGGTCAATCGGCCTCTGTGGAACTGACTTATCCAGAGCAGTTGCCAGCCAACGCCAAATATTACAAGTTCGGTAAAACTGCGGACAACACATTCGACCATTGGTATGCCTACCCGAACGCCGTCATCAGCGGAAACAAAGTCATACTGACTCTGACTGATGGTCAAATCGGAGATAACGACTTGAGCCCAAACGGCTCCATCCGTGATCCGGGAGGCATTGCACTTCTGGCTGAAGTGGCCGCTCCAGAAGACAACGCGCTCAAGCCTGTTCCAACTTTGGAGACCGGCGCTTTAGCCTTGCTTTCAGCCGCGCTGGGAATGCTCGGCTGGCGCCGCAAGCGGGTGAGCCAAGCCTGATTGCCCACGCGCGCCTGACTTGAGCCCGCCACCGGTTTATCCCTGGCGGGCTTTTCTGGAAACTGAAGCAGGTAGGCGCGCGCCGAGTACCAAGCCAATGTGATCGAGAAAGGCTTTGCAGGCCGCAGGCAAAGTCCGGCCTGCCATGGTCTGCACCTCGAAATGGCGTTCGTTCATCTCGCGGTCACGCAGCGCAATAGCCACTACGTCCTTGCTTTCAAGCAGACCTTTGAGGGCCTCCATACCGCAGAAGGTCACGCCACCGCCGGAAGCCGCGAATCGGATGAGGGGTCCGAGATGGTCGCAGGCAAATACGGTCTCGAAGTGCAAACCCTGGCGGCTGACGCTGATGTCCAGCAGTTGCCTGAGCGTTGTGAAATGATGAGGCAAGGCGACCGGGTACGCGGCGACCTGGGCCAATGAAAGCTCACGTTTTTTAGCCAGCGGGTGGCCTTTTCCCACGACGGCCAGGATGGGGGACGGGTGGCGAAACTCGACATTGATCCCGCGTTCGGACGACAGGCCTAAAGATATGCCGATGTCGATTTCTCCTTCTCGCACCATCTGCACAATTCTGGCCTGGGTGCTCACCTTGAGCGAGAAGCTGATTCCGCTGTAGCTGCGGCGAAACTCTGCCGCCAGAGGTGGAATGAACTCGTTGGCAAAACCTTCCGTGCTGGCAATTCGCACCGTCCCCATTCTCAAGCCGCGCAGCCCCTTGATGTCATCGGCGACTCGTTCGATCTCCTGCCATGCTCGCTTGGCGTGTACGGCCAAGAGCTCGCCAGCGGCATTGGGCACCATCCCTCGCGCCCGCCGCTCGAACAGCAGCGTGTCCAGCTCGCTCTCCAGCCGCGCAATATGCCGGCTGACTGCCGAAGGGGCCACTCCCAGGCGGTTAGCCGCCTCAGAGACTGACCCATGGCGCACCACCGCCAGGAAGTGGCGCAAGGCAGACTCCTGCAGCACACGGTTGTTCAATGTCTTGGGCATGCGTGACCTCGGTTGACAGGTAACTTTGCGAAATTCGCAACGATAAATTCTAAATATTGATATTGCTGAGGGTACTAACGTTCCCTACATTTCGCATAACAGCCTGGCTTAGCAAAAACCGCAGGGTCAGCTCATCAATCTCAACCCACGCCAAAGAACCTCATGAGACTGTCACTGCCCTCCATTGCTGGCCTATGCGTCACCGCTCTCAGCCTCGGCTCCTTTGTAGCACCCGTAGCGGCCCAAGACAATTTTCCCAACCGGCCGATCACGCTGGTGGTGCCCTACCCTGCTGGCGGTGGCGGTGATGCACAGGGGCGTCTGCTGGCGCAGAAGCTGGGCGACAGGCTGGGACAGAACGTCGTAGTAGACAACCGGCCGGGCGCAGGAACAGCCATTGGTGCCAGCTTCGTCTCCAAATCACGGCCTGATGGCTACACACTAATTTGGAGCAGCGCCTCTACCTTCACTTTCAACCCAGCCATCAGCGCCAACCTCTCGTACGACCCGGTCAAAGGCTTTGAGCCCATTGGCATGGGCAGCAACGTGGCCATGGTGCTGCTGGCGAATGTGAATACCCCCGTCAACGACGTCAAGGGCTTGGTGGCGGAACTCAAGGCCAACCCAAGCAAGTATTCCTATGCTTCATTCGGAAATGGCACCGCTGCTCATTTTGCGGGAGAGATGATGCTCGGCGCCATGGGCGCCAAGATGCTTCACGTGCCCTACAGAGGCAGTGCCCCTGCGATGACGGACTTGATCGGAGGCCAGATCAATTTTTCCATGGACACCGTGACGGCCGCCTTGCCTCAGCTCAAAGGCGGCAAGGTCAAGGCCATTGCCGTGACCTCTGCAAAGCGATCACCCCACCTGCCTGACGTTCCGACTCTGACTGAAAGCGGCTATCCGCTGGACGTGACTTCATGGGGCATGTTGGCAGCACCTCCGGGTCTGCCGCCTGCAGTGCGCGCCAAGCTCGAAAAAGCACTGGCTGAGACGATTGCAGACCCTCAAGTGCGTCAAGGCTTTGCTGCGCAAGGCGTGGACGCAGTGTTTTTAAGCGGCGCCAAGGCAGCCGCTCAGATCGAGCGCGAATTGCCCACTATGCGTGCCGTGGCCGCGCGGGCTGGCATTCAGGGCAATTGATAACCCAAAAGCTCGAACGCATCATGAGCAAAACTTCTACCAAGCTCGTCGAACACTCTGCCGTTGACCTGCGGCAGATGATCGCGGACAAGAGCATCTCGCCTGTCGAACTATTGGATGCCTGCATTGAGCGCATCGAGACCCTCAATCCGCTCGTCAACGCCATTACCGCCACTTGTCTTGACAGGGCGCGAGAAGAAGCACGTGCTGCTGAAAGAGCCGTATTGCAAGGTGGGCCCCTGGGTTTGCTGCACGGATTGCCCGTAGGGGTGAAGGACCTGGAGCCCACTGCAGGCCTGCTGACGACTTACGGATCACCGCTGTTTCGCGACCACGTACCCGCGCAAGATATAGAACTTGTCGCACGCTTGCGCCGCGCAGGCGGCATCGTGGCGGGCAAGACCAACGTGCCTGAAATGGGCGCTGGAGCGAATACTTTCAACCCGGTTTGGGGAGCGACCGGCAACCCCTTCAATGCCAACTTGAACGCTGGGGGGTCTTCTGGTGGTTCCGCCGCTGCGCTGGCATGCGACATGTTGCCCGTTTGCACGGGCTCCGACACCGGAGGTTCGCTGAGAATTCCTGCTGCGCACTGCGGCGTGGTGGGGCTGCGCCCTTCCCCGGGGGTCGTACCCAGCTCGCGCAGGCTCCTGGGTTGGTCTGCTCTTTCCGTGGTCGGGCCCATGGGGCGGACCGTGGACGAAGCCTGTCTGCAATTGGCGGCCACGGCCGGTGTCCACGCAAGCGACGCGCTCAGCTATCCGCTGGACCCGATGGCGTTCCTGCAACTGCCGGCTGCGGAGCTTGGAAAGCTTCGGGTAGCGTTCACCACAGATTTTGGCGTCTGTGATGTGGATGAAGAAATTCGCACGACCTTTGCAGAAAAAATCTCCGCCATGCGACATCTTTTCGCGCGATGCGATGAGGTCTCTCTGGAACTGGGCGACGTGCACCGCTGCTTCGACGTGCTCCGTACGGAAGCATTCGTGGCGGGCATGAAAGATGCCTATGAGAAAGACCCGAACAGCCTGGGTCCCAACCCACGTGCCAACTATGAGATGAGCGCCAGCATGGGACTGGTGGACGGCGTCTGGGCTCAAGTGGAACAAACGCGGATCTTGCAGCGGTTTCAAGCCATCTACAAAGACTACGACCTGCTTATCTCACCCACCACGCCGGTCTCCCCGTTTGCGTGGACGATGCCCTATGCGCGCTTTGTGCAAGGACGTGAACAGGCCAATTACTACCGCTGGCTGGCACTGACCTACGTCACCACGTTGACCACCCATCCATGCATCTCGCTGCCTTGCGGCACTGATGCCAAAGGCTTGCCGTTTGGCCTGCAGGTGGTGGGAACGTTCAGGGGCGATCTCACGCTGCTTTCAGCCGCGCGAGCAATGGAACAAGCGTTCGCTGGCAACGACCTGCTGCAACGCCCTCGCCCCGATCTGGCTCGTCTGAAGCCTGCTGTGCCGCCGCTGAACTCCAGCGTGACAGCACCGCCTCCAGGCAACTGGCGCGACCTTGACTCAGCCGGTAGCGGCGTTATTTCCGCCGTTTGAGTTTGCTCTTGCCCACTCCTGTGACTCCGGCCCCATCCGGTCTTTTCGATTTCTCAACGTCTCATAAAAATCTCCGCGCCATGGCAGTTACTACCGAAGACACCGCACTCGACACTCACTTGGCTCAATTGCAATCTGCTTTCATCGCGAAAAACCCAGCCAGCCAGCGCCAGTTTGAAACCCAGGCGCAATACATGCCGGGAGCCAACAGCCGCTCTGTGCTGTTCTACGCGCCATTTCCACTCACCATGGCCCGTGGCGAAGGCGCCTGCCTGTGGGACGCTGACGAGCACCGCTATAACGACTTCCTGGCAGAGTACACAGCCGGGGTTTACGGCCATTCAGCGCCAGAGATTCGGGATGCGGTTGCCACCGCCATGGCCAGTGGCATCAACCTCACAGGCCACAACCTGCTTGAAGGCCAGCTGGCCAAGCTCATCTGTGAACGGTTCCCTCAGGTGGAGCAACTGCGCTTTACCAACTCAGGCACTGAAGCCAATCTGATGGCCATCAACGCCGCGGTCCATTTCACCAAGCGCCCCAAGATCGTGGTGTTTTCCGGTGCCTACCACGGTGGCGTACTGACCTTCGGTGCCAAGCCGTCGCCCATTACGGTTCCCTATGACTTCGTGGTGCTGCCCTACAACGACGTGGCCGCGGCAGAAGCAGCGTTTGCAACACAAGGCCCGAAGATCGCTGCCGTATTGGTGGAACCCATGCTGGGAGCCGGCGGCTGCATTCCCGCGCACGCTGAATTCTTGAATGCACTGCGTCGTCTGACCACGCAAGCATGCGCCTTGATGATGATTGATGAGGTGATGACGTCACGCCTGGCTCCGCATGGCTTGGCTGCGGAGCACGGCATCACGCCCGACATGACCACTCTTGGCAAATACATTGGCGGCGGCATGTCTTTCGGGGCCTTCGGCGGAAGGGCCGACATCATGGCCATTTTTGACCCGCGTACAGGCTCCCTGGCTCATTCAGGCACCTTCAACAACAACGTGGTCACCATGGCTGCGGGGCTTGCTGGCCTGACCAAGCTCTACCCGCCCGCCGCGGCCGGCGCGCTCGCAGAGCGCGGTGCGGCGCTGCGCGAGCGCCTCAATGCGCGCTGCGCCAAAGCGGGCGTGGCCATGCAATTCACCGGCGTGGGCTCGGTGATGAACTCGCACTTCACATCCAACCCCATCTGCCGCCCTGAAGACGCTACCGGCTTCGACCCCAAGCTCCGCCAGCTGCTGTTCTTTCATCTGCTGGCCAACGGCATTTACACCGCACCGCGCGGCCTGGTGGTGCTTTCACTGCCGGTGACCGATGAGGCCATTGCCCGCTTTGAAGCAGCGGTGCAAAGCTTTCTGAGCACCTACGCCGACGTGCTGCCCAACTGAAATGCGGTATCCAGGGTGCGAGCAAAGGCCCAAGCTGAGACCAGTGCAGATCCACAGACGCATTTCCAGAACCAATTTCCAGAGACATCATGAGCAAACGCAAGGTCATCGTCACCATCGCGCCCACAGGCGGCATGGCACACAAGTCCCAGAACCCTCACCTGCCCACCCAGCCGGCGGAAATCGCAGACGATGTGATCCGTTGCTGGAATGCGGGCGCCAGTGTGGTGGCCCTGCATGCTCGCCGCCCCGATGACGGCGCCACCTGCAACCCCGACATATACCGCCACATGAATTCCCGCATACGCGCGGCTGGTTGCGATATTGTGCTGAACAACTCGACAGGCGGCGGTGTACACGGCGACATGATCCGCGAACTACCCGGAGGCCGCTGGGAGATTGCCTGGGAAGAGCGCATCAAAGGCATGGAGGCCGGCGCCGAGATGTGCACGCTGGACGCCACCACACTCAACCTGAGCTTTGGTGGCCGTGAAATCCTGATGGATACGCCCTTGTCGAAGGGACGTGAACTGGCCGCCGGCATGAAGGAGCGGGGTATCAAACCAGAGTGGGAAGTCTTCGCCCATACGCACATTCTCCAGGACGTGACCACGCTGATCGAGGAAGGTCACGACGATGGGCCTCACTTCATCAACCTGGTGATGAACGTGCACCGCAATTTCCAGAACGCGATGCCATTTTCACCGCGCTATTTGCAGCAGATGGTGGACGTGCTGCCCAGGAACAGCATTTTTTGCGTAAGCGGCATTGGAACTTCACAACTGGAAGCCAACGTGGCTGCGCTCCTGTTGGGCGGGCATGCGCGTGTAGGCCTTGAAGACAATCTTTACTATCGCCAAGGTGAATTGGCCACGAATGTCCAGCTCACAGAGCGCATTGTCAGGATCATTCGCGACATGGACATGGAACCCGCCACGCCTGAGGAAGCGCGCGAGATCATGGGCTTGCCACGCGTGAACGCACCGCTGCCCGAATTCTCGCCTGCCGCCATGGCACGGCCAGTCAAGGACCGTGGTCAGTGAGCCTGGCTGTCTATTGAACTGCGCACAATGGCTTTTCATCAGGGCGCAGGGTCAACACACGCACGCCCGATTTGGTGACGGCCACGGTATGCTCGAATTGCGCTGACAGCTTGCCATCCCGCGTGACCACCGCCCAGCCATCGGCCTCGGTACGGACTGCGCGGTTGCCTTGGTTAAGCATGGGCTCGATGGTGAACACCATGCCTTCTTGCAGGACTTGGCCAGTTCTGGGATGCCCATAGTGCAGCACCTGCGGCTCTTCATGCATTTCACGACCAATACCGTGTCCGCAGTATTCCCGCACGATGGTGTAGCCGTTTTTTTTGGCATGGCGCTCGATGGCATGCCCTACGTCACCAAGTGTTGCGCCGGGGCGGACAGCCGCTATGCCTTTCCATAGCGCCTGGTAGGTCACATCCACCAGGCGCTTGGCAGCATAGGAGACTTCTCCTACCAGATAGGTCTTGCTGGAATCCGCGATATAGCCATTCTTTTCCAGAGTGATGTCAAAGTTGACGATATCGCCCGAGTTCAGAACGTCCGATGCGGACGGCATGCCGTGGCAGACAACCTGGTTGATGGAAGCGTTGAGCACGTAGGGAAATCCGTACTGCCCCTTGCTGGCAGGCCGGGCTTGCAGATCCTCGACGATCATCTTCTCTACAAAATCATTCACCTGCATGGTGGACATGCCTGCCAGCGGCAACTGATCCACCGCCCGGAAAACCGATGCCAGCAAGCGTCCGCTTTCTGCCATGCGTTCAAGCTCTTCGGGCTGCTTGATCATGAGCGCAAACCACTGAGCTTTGGCGGTTGCACCCCCGCTGATCTCAGCTCTTCAGCCACGAGTTCCTGAAAGCTTCGATCAGGATTCATTTCGCACATCATGCCGATCCGGATCCAGAAGCCTGCTTGCGCGTTGATAGAGCGGTGCGAGACCGTGCACGCTTTGCGCAGTTGATCGTGCAGCTCATCGTCAATGTTCACGATTCCCATGTAATTACCTTTTCGCGTTTCCAACCATATCTGGAATATATATGAAACGTATATTCCTTGCAGTCAGTGCTTCTTGAGCCAAGCACCGTGCTCAGGCTTACAAATATTTGCCTGCTCAGGACCCTGTTCCTGGAAAGGAATTGCGGTATGGTCTCGACTGCAAAGTTATAGGGCTGCTCGCTCTTCATGACCACTCGTCGAAGGATGTCAAATATGCTCAAAATTCTGTCGGTTCTTACCTTGTCATCCCTGGTGGTAGCCTGTGCAACCACACAACAAGGAGCCGGTATGCCATCCGCCGCACCACCATCGGCTAGTAGCTCCGCCCAAGCTCCTACCAAAGCACCCTCCCCGTTGGCCGCCTACGAATGGGATCTGGCCAACGCCTACGACGCAGGCGGGCAGGCTGCCGCCGGCTGGAAGCTAAGCGGCAAGCCCGCTCTCCGACTGAATTTTGAGAACCGGAATTTGTCGGTAAAGAACCTGTGCAATGTGGTCGGGGCAGCGTATGCCATCGATGGTTCCAATTTGCGCGTTGAACGCGTGATCTCGACGATGCGTGCCTGTGCGGACAATGAGCTCATGGCGCTGGAACGCAAGGTGGCCACGCAATTGCCCACAGCCAAAAGCTATAGCCTCAAAAGCGGGGCAACACCCCAGTTGACTGTTCAATTCGCCGACGGCAGCCGTTGGGAACTGACTGGAACACCCACTGCAAGCACGCAGTATGGTGGACCTGGTGAACGTATGTTCCTTGAAGTGGCTCCCGAACGCGTCGCATGCTCGAACGGAGTGATGAAAGATGCTCAGTGTCTGCGTGTGCGCGTAGTCACCTACCGCGAAGACGGCGTCAAGCATCGCGTGGGCGCGTGGGAAAACTTCTACAACGAAATAGAGGGTTACACCCATGAACCCGGCATCCGCAACGTGCTGCGCGTGAATCGCTTTGTCCGCCAAAACGTGCCGGCGGACGCCTCCCGACACGTCTACGTGCTGGACATGGTTGTTGAATCTGAACGCGCGCGTTGAGCGGCTTCTTCGCGAAGCAGGTCACAGACAAAGACGTGCTCAGGTTTGAGCACGTCTTCTCAATCAACGCACCTGTTACGCATCAGAGCAACGATATAAATGCTGCGAGCGTCTGCGCGCTCTTGCTCACGCCAGGGCGAAAAACATAGCAGACCGGCAGCTCAATAGCGGTATCCAGAGGAACTGCCACCAGCGTGGTCGGTAGTTGATTCGCTATACCTTCACCGTAAAGACCGATGTGCTCGCTCTGAGCAATCGCCTCCAGCAGCAGCGGGGTGTCGTCTGCCTCGTAGGCAATACGCACTGAGGTGCCGCTAGCTTCAAACGCTGCAAAGATGATGGATCGAAAGATCCTCCATCGGGAGTCGTTTCCAATAGCAATCCCCCACTGTGCCAGTTCGCCCACTCTCAAGGTCTGCCGTGCCGCAAGGGGGTGGCTCGAAGAACACAAAGCGACCACGCGCTGAGTTTCCACCGCAAGGGCCTCAAGATGCAGCTTGCTCAAGGCATGCTCATCACGCAGGACGAAAGCGCCATGAAGGGTGCCTGCCTCCACCTCGAGGCAAGCTGCGTCGGACGAAAGAAGCTGCAAATTCAACGAAATCTGCGGATGGCGCAGCCCGAACTGGAATAGCTTCTGAGACATGCATCCATTGGACGCCTGTGCGGAATAGCCCAATACCAATTGCTCAGTGTTGCCGGCGGCCAGTTGCCTGCACTCCCGAAATGAGCGTTCCATGTCATGCAGCCACTGTTGAACACGGTGATGAAGCACTTGTCCTGCCGGCGTCAGCTGCGTGGATCGGGTGGTCCGTTCGAAGAGTTTGAAACCCAATTCGCTCTCGAGTTGGTTGATACCGCGGCTGAGAGCGGGTTGAGCCAATCCGGCTTCCAAGGCGGCCTGGTGGAAGTTGAGGGTGCGGCCCAGTTGCTCGAACATCTGTAATCGGCGTATGGATGGGAGGTTCTTCATTGATGATTATTATGTTATCAATTAAGCAAAAACTGGTATTGGACTTCGCTCATTTCCCCGTCTTAACATCAGTAGATCAGACATAAGAGGGAAATACTTTGAAGGTATCAATTTCTCAGTTCAAAAGCACGCCAGACATTGCCGCCAATCTGAAAAAAGCCGTGGATCACATCGGCCTCGCAGCGGCTGAAGGAGCCAGGGTCATTGCTTTTCCAGAAGCCAGCATGGTTGCATTTGAGTCCAGCAGGCAGGAGCTGCATACCCATGCAGAGAACTCGGCTGCATGGTTTGTCGAAGGCATCGCCAAATCAGCCGTGGCCCATGGAATAGACGTTCTTATTGGAATTTATGAACCCAGCGGCGAGCCGCGCTCCAGCAACGTCTTCGTTCATGTCAATGCGAAAGGGGAGATCGCTGGACGCTACGAAAAGGTGCATCTCTATGACGCATTCAGCTTCCAGGAATCAGCCAAGAACAGGCACGCTCCGCTGAAGCCGAATCATGACGAGGTGTATGTAGCCCACATCGACGGCGTCAAGTTTGGCATCCTCAACTGCTATGACCTCAGGTTTCCGGAGATTGCCCGGATTGCGATGGACAAGGGTGCCGATGCGCTCGTGTACGGTGCGGGCTGGATTGCCGGAAGCCTGAAGGAACTGCACTGGGACACTCTATTGCGAGCCCGCGCCATCGAAAACACCTGCTTCGTTCTCGCGCCTTGCCAGCCTCCGCCTGAGTCGGTAGGAATGAGCATGATTCTCGACCCCTCTGGCTTGACCGTGGCAGGCGTGGCAGAGCAGCAGGGCATCTGCACGGCCAACCTTGACCTCGAACGCCTCCAAACGGTACGGGAAGCATTGCCATCGCTAAAGCACCGCAGATACCGCATTGCACCGAACTGAGCACAGCCAGGTGACCGCCTGATCGCCCGGGTATTGGCCAGATCGATTGGCATCCATCTGAGCGCTCAGGTCGCGTTAACGCTCTCGAGGGCGTGCCATCTCATTCAGAAAAACCGGAGACATCCATGTCAACACAATCCAACAACAAGCGCGTTCTGTACTCCGCAGCTCTAGGGCAATTCGTAGAGTGGTATGACTTCGTGGTTTATGCCTACTCCGCCACTGTCATTGCAAAGCTCTTTTTCCCGACTGCCGATCCGAGCACTGCCCTGCTCTCGGCTTTCGCAGTCTACGGCGTGGGGTTTGTCATGCGGCCTCTTGGAGGCTTCATTTTTGGAAGCTTGGGGGATAGGTATGGACGAAGAGCGGTGCTGGCAGGAATTATCCTGGGCATGGGAGCTTCCACCGTCCTGATGGGACTTCTGCCCACCTATGCCCAGATCGGGATATGGGCGCCTATCTTGCTTGTGGTTCTGCGCTTGATACAGGGCTTGTCCGCTTCAGGGGAAACCATTGGCTCCAATTCGTTCGTTGCCGAACACGCACCACCTAACCGGCGAGGACTGCATGTAGCCTTTACGTATGCGTTCGCCAATTTGCCTCCCGTCGCCGCTGCGCTACTGATCTTGCTGCTCACCAGCCTCATGGGCAATCAAGCCTATGAGAGCTGGGGCTGGCGCATTCCTTTCCTGCTGGGTGGCCCGCTCGCATTGGTTGGCTTGTACATCAGGACCCAGGTTGACGAATCGCCGGCCTTTCAGAAAGCGCAAGCCTCTAACCAGATATCGAACAGCCCGGTCAAAGACGCCATGCGAGAGCAACGCAAACAAATGGCGTTCAGCTTCTGTCTAGCCGCCTTCTCCAGTCTGGCGTTCTACACCTTGTCTGGCTACTTTGTGTCGTACTTGACGGCCTCTGTGGGAATGAGCCGCACCGACGCCCTTACCGCCAACAGCGTTGCGATGGTGGTGGCATTTCTCTCCATGATCCTGAGCGGATACCTGTCCGATCTCGTTGGGCGCAAACCTATGCTGATCACCGGACTGCTATTCAATGCCTGCATCAGCATTCCGGCTTACATGCTGGCCGGACAGGCCACGCTGGTTTCCGCCATCCTTGGGCAATCTCTCTTGGCCATTGGTATGGGCCTCTTTTCAGGCCCCTTGGGCGCCGCACTACTTGAGCTGTTTCCCACCAAAACCCGATTCAGCGCCTCAGCCATCAGCTACAACCTGGCCTACACGATCTTCGGCGGTACCGCGCCACTGTTGGGCGCTTGGCTGGTGCTGAAAAGCGGGTCTTTGCTGGCGCCCGCATGGTACATGGTGGCCGTGTCGGTCGTCGTATTGCTGGTGACCCTGTCGCTGCCGGAGACATCCAAGCGCTCGCTGTTAGAAGCGGACCCTGGCTAATTCCAACAACCAAGGCACCGCTCAGTGCAAGTGCAGATGGGCATGGGCCCACTGCGCGATCTGCCAGGTGGGTCCGATCTGCTAAGTAGGTTCGATTTGCTAGGGGTGATCGTCTACTCAATCACGATCTTTTTCTCCATCGCAATCTTTTTCCACAAGGCAAGATCGCTTTTGATGCGTCTAGAGACTTCTTCTGGTGTGAGAGCCATGGGGGTGGCGCCATCTGGCTCCAACAAAGCCTTGACTTCCGGACTCTTTGCAATTTGAACGAGCTCGCGGTTAAGACGGGCTACCAACGCTGGTGGCATGGAGGCGGGCGCGAACAGGGCAACCCAGATGTCGGCCGAGTATCCCGGCACTACGCTCGACACCGGAGGCAGTTCTGAAAATACCGGATTGCCTTGAGCCGAGGTGATTGCCAAGGCGCGCACTTTTCCAGATTTGATTTGCGGTGCAATCGAGGTGTAGTTGGAGATCATCATGTCGATCTGTCCGCCAGCCATGTCCAGCAAGGCATTGGATGCACCTTTATAGGGGATGTGGGTCATCTTGAAGTGGGCAGCATCCGCCAACATCTCAGTGGCCAGGTGCGCGATGGAGCCAGTCCCCGAAGTGCCATAGGTCAGCGCACCCGGTTTGGCTTTGGCAGCCGCGATGAACTCTCCTATGGTCTTGACAGGCGTCTGCGCGCTCACTGCCAACAGCATCGGCCCATCGCCAATGAGCGCTACGGGAGAGAAGGCAGTCACCAGGTCATAAGGCAACTTCGGCTGAGTTGCAGCCGCAGTGAGAAACGTTGATGAAGTCAGCAGAAGGACTGATCCATCGCCCGGACTCTTGGCCACATAGTCAGCACCGATCACGCCTGCTGCGCCTGGCCTGTTTTCCACAATGACCGTGGTGCCCAATCGCTTGGCCAGCAATGGTGACACTGCCCGCGCTATGGCATCGTTGCTCGCCCCGGCCGAGAACGGGACGACAATCTTCATCAAGGCTGGAAGCTTTGGTTCGGCCTCCGGTTGCGCAGAGCAGAGCATGGGCAGACAACCCACTGCAAGAACCAAAAGGCGGCAAAGGTTAGAAACGACCATGATGATTTCCTGATCTCTAACGAACGTTGGAAGAAGTTTCGACCGGAATTGGCAGGTCTAGCAAAGGTGCGTACTGCTGGGCGCCGAAGATGTCACCATCTCCTGCACAACCGCTCGGCCTGTCGCGATAAATGGTGAATTTGATAGCGAGGCCGGGGTCATACTCCACGAAATCGCTGATGCGCGATGGATCAATCCGATAGAGAGTCGCCATGGACTGCCTTGTGATGGCCCCAGATCTCTTGACGCGCTCGTAGGTGTCGTGCTCACGGAAGATGATGTCGAAGGTGATCTTGTTGACACCGGCGTTCTTGCTTCTGATGGTCTTTGCCAGTTCGCAAAGTTTGGCTGCATTGGTCATTTGCTTGTCTCGTTGATTGGTTTGTTCAGACGCCGGCTTCGGTCATGTGGGTGGAAAACAGCTCCATGGGGTCAGCCACTTCTATCGTGTGGTTCAAGGTCCAGCGGTAAGCGGGACTGGCGTGCAGTACTTCATCAAGCGGAAAAGCCACGGAACCTGCGGTGCCTTTCACATCTGGCAGCCGGGCATAGAACATCTGGCGTAAGCCAATCATTGCCACCTCTTCTGCCATTTCACGGGTAGGCGCAACGCCTTGGACCATGACGCACAGTTCATGGCCCGGCTTGTCGCGCAAGGGCTCCAGTGGTCCCATGACGCCATCGCGGCCATAGACTGTGTAGTGCAGCTGATAACCCTCGCTGCCAAACCGCGCCTTGACCTGATCGCGCGCCCACCCAATCACGGCATCTACGTTGGCTACCGTGTAGGGATCTCGAATGCCGCATATGCCCACATACCGTTCACCAACCTTCCCTGCCCCTTCAAGCTTGACCTTGGTCTGCGTATCGGGGATAAAACGGGAGCCCGTGATGCGCGTGGTTCGCTCGCTGATTTGTTCGTAGTGGCAATGGGTCATGTCCAGTTTGCCACCTGCAAAGAACTCTTCATAGGGATTGGAGCGTTCATACATGGCATGGCCAGATACTGACGCAATCGTGCAGCGCTGCTGTGGATGCATGGCAGTCGCCCGAACATCGTCTTGCGAAATTTCACCCATGACGGTTTCCTTGCCTCCATACGGTTCTGCGCAAAATGAAGCGCATTCAAGGACCTTGCCGAGGTAGTAGGCGTTGTCAGCGGGAAAGCCGTGGTGCAGTGCGGGCGCTGCAAATACCGCAGCGTCTGAGCTTCGGCCTCCGATGATCACATCGGCGCCCTGCCCCAGGAGATGGAGGTAAGGATGCACACCTGCCATGGCGACAATCCGGTCCGTGGCATCCAGCTCGCTGAAGCTCAGATCCTGAAAGCCGTCCAAGCCGCGAACGGCCCCCCCTTTGTCCATACGGGCTCGCAAATCAGACTTGCTGACCTCGGAATAGAAATACCCCAGGCGGAATTTCGGCAGGCCGTGTTTCCGTGCCAGATCCTTGATGATGGACACGTACAGATCCACCCTGCTGTTGCTTCCTGTGTCACCGGCAGAGCCAATGACCATGGGCACTTTCAGCTTACGCGAGGCCAGAAGCATTTGCTCCAGATCATGCCGTTGCCAACTCTCAGGGCTGGTGGATGTGTCAGAACCCAGCGGCACCGGACCTACGTCATCGCTTCCTGAATCGGCGGCGATGTAGTCTGGCGCGGCCTTCACTCCTATCTCGAAGCTCTCCGTTCTCAGAGGGGCGAACCCTAGGTGTCCATTGGGGCAAATGATCTTGAGGGAATCCATGCTGTGTTTCTCGCTTTTTGTTTCGACGCGAGAACTAATGCAGCATTGATGCCAACTTCAAAAAAATAATAAATCCTTTAAATTCAACTGCTTGCACAAGCGCACCTATGCAAGACGCCATGAAATGCGCGTAAATTTACACACATTTGAAAAATTCCACGCACGGCTTTTAAAGGGAATTCATTTCCAGCTTTTGCATCTGATGCCGGAGTGCGTGACGGGTCAATCCCAGGCGAGCAGCGGCATCCCCCAAGTTTCCGCGGCATTCGGTGAGTACGTCGCCAATCAGTTGCTTTTGAAACTGTGCGGTAGCCACGTGATAGGGCTGCCCGGTTCCGCCTGCCCCAGAGGCTGCAGGCAGCGGGCGAGCGTTGCGGGCTTCACGGATGATGCGGTCCGGCAGGTGCTTCAACATGACCTGCTGACCATCTTCCAGAAGGCAGATCCGTTCTATCAAATTCTCAAGCTCACGCACATTTCCGGGCCAGGCATAACGACGAAACACGTCCTCCACCTCGGGATCGAGCTGGCTCATGCGACTGCCATAAACCTTATTGCACACGTCCAGATGGGCATGCGCCAGCATGAAAAGGTCGTCACCCCGCTCTCTGAGCGGCGGCAGATTGATGGAAACCACCTGCAGCCGGTAGTAGAGATCGTCGCGGAAGGCACCGGCCTTGACTTCTCCGAGAAGAATCTTATTCGTCGCGGCGATGAACCGAACATCAACGTCCGTGGTGCGAACGGAGCCCACGCGCCGGAAACGACGGGTGTCTAGCAGGGTGAGGAGTTTGGCTTGCATCACCATATCCAACTCCCGCACCTCGTCTAAAAACACCGTGCCACCGTCCGCAGACTCGATCAAACCCTGCTTATGACCCACGGCTCCTGTGAAGGCCCCCTTCTCATGCCCGAACAACTCGGATTCAAGCAATGGTCCAGGGATAGCCGCGCAGTTGATATCTACAAACGGAGCTGCCGTACGGCTGGAGGCATGATGCAAAAGACGCGCCACAAGCCCCTTTCCCGTACCTGTTTCGCCATAGATCAACACCGTCCTGGCCTTGCTCTGACCCACCCGATCAATCAGCTGGCGTAGGCGAACGATGGAGGGGTGCTCACCGATCAGGCGGGCGGATGGCGCGGTGCTGGGTTCAGGACGGTTCACCCCAAGAGAATACAGCCCCCTAGACTTTTGGGCCAATCAGTGGTGATGCCGGCCTGAGTTCATCTGCAAACCATATGCAAGGTATCCGGTGGCTGCATCTAATGAGGTTTTTCTGAAGCCGGCCTTCAGACGAGCCAGAGCCCTACCGAATCTGGGTCTTGGCCCACTGAGCGATCTGGGATGGAACAGTCATGGCACCCGCTTGCCGGGCAACTTCTTTCCCACCCATAAAAAGGGCCAGCGTGGGGATGCTGCGGATATTGAAGCGCGCACCCAAGGCCTGGGCCGCCTCCGTATTGACCTTGGCCACCCGAAATTGCGGCTCCAATTGCAAAGCCGCTTTTTCATACGCTGGGGCCATCATGCGACAAGGGCCGCACCAGGGTGCCCAGAAATCCACCAGAAGCGGAATATGACTGCGCATGAGGTGCTTATCAAAAGCTGCCTCGTTGTCCAGCACCACCGGACTCCCTGTGAACAGCGCCTGATGGCAACTGCCGCAATCGGGATGGCTGGTCAGATGATCTGTTTGCACCCGGTTGGTGGTATGGCAGTGCGGGCAAACAATGTGCAACGCTTCGCTCATGGTCTTGGCGGCCTCCTCAATAGCAGGTCAAATATCTGATGCGGACGCAGGCTCGTCCCGTCGGCGTGCACGCTCAATCGCTTCGCGGGCAGCCATCTCAGCCGCGGTGGCCGCTTCAAGCGGTGAGCGGCACAAGCCAGCTTCTGCGTAGTGGAGGTTTTCGTAGATCTCGGTCGCAGCGGGGCTTTGGTCGAGAAGGGAGCTCCAGTCCACGTCTGTATCGGTCAGCGCCTGCGACAGGCGCTCCACCACAGTGTGGTATTGGTGCGCATCTACCGACACGCGGCTTGCATCCAACCGTTCCAGCAACTGGGCCAGAACGGCGGTCGTTTGGGTAGGGGTTTGCAATGTTTTCATGTGACGCAGTTGGGGACTGGCTACATGAATGCAAGAGCAAAGCCTATGGGGGGGTGCTTGGCAGCTTCAAAGTGCTTGCGCCAGGCGGCCAACGCCTTCACGGATTCGGTCTTCGTCTGCAGTCGCAAAGGACAGACGCAGCGTGCTTAGATCGGGATTGGCGCAATAGAACGGCGCTCCGGGTACGAAGGCAACGCCTTTTTCAATAGCCTGACGAGCAAAGGTAGCGCCATCCTTGGTCTTGCCGTTGGCTCCGGTCAGCCGCGCCCACACGAACAAGCCGCCCTGCGGCGTGACGAAATCGATGGCATCACCCAGTTCGCTGCGAAGGGCGTCACACATGGTTTTGGCGCGTGCGCCATACACTTTGCGCACCCGGGCCAGCGTGGCAGGCATGTGGCCGCCTGCAAGATACTGAGCAGCGGTGGCCTGCGCAAAGGTGCTGGTATGCGCGTCGCTAAATTGCTTGCACATCACTGCCCTTGCGAGCAATTCCGCAGGGGCGACCATCCAGCCGACTCGCAAGCCTGGGCTCAGCACCTTGCTGAGTGAGCCGCAATGCACCAGCCAGTCCCGGCTACCCGGCACTTCGTGACTGAGCGCCAGCAGGCTGGGCGGAGGTGCCGCATTGAAATAGAGATCTCCGTAGGGGTCATCTTCTACGACAAGTGTCTGGTACTTCACCGCCAGTTCGAGCACACGCTTGCGACGCTCCAGGCTCAACAAGCCGCCACTGGGGTTGCCAAAGGTGGGGATAAGGTAGATGAACTTGGGTTTGTGCTGTTTGATGAGCTCTTCCAGTTCATCGACCTGCACGCCATCTGCATCAATCGGTGCACTGACCAGATCTGCCCCGTAGAGGCGAAAGCATTGGATGGTGGCCAGGAAGGTAGGACCCTCCACAATCACTTTGCTGCCGGGGTCGATAAGCGTCTTGCCGATCAGGTCAAGCGCCTGCTGGCTGCCTGTGGTCACGATCAACTGCTCAGGCGCCACGTTTTGCACGCCCTTTTGTGCCATGAAAGCGGCCAGCTGCTTGCGCAGGGGCTCATAGCCTTCCGTGGCGCCATACTGCAGCGCGCTACCGGGCTCTTCTGTCAAGGCCTTGTTCGCAGCCGCTGCGATGCCCGTGACATCGAACATAGCGCTGTCCGGGAATCCCCCCGCGAAACTGATGATGCCAGGCTTGCCCAGGAGCTTGAAAAGCTCACGAATGGCAGAAGTTTCCACATTGTCTAGGCGCTGGGCGAAGGGCAAGTTTGAGTTCGGCATGACAGTCATTCTTTATTGGAAGTGCGTATTGTCGCCAATCGCCAGGCGCGAGGTCTCAATAGAACCTGTCTTCGTGGCAAGATCCTGCCTTTCGCATCTTCCAGCCACCCGATAAAGGGTCCCCTGAGCATGGTCAGGGAGCCAAAGATCATGAACCCGCCCCAGATTGACCGTTTCTTCGCCGCCTTGCAAGCGGCCAATCCTGAACCGCAGAGTGAGCTGGAATTTTCCAGCGCGTTCGAGCTGCTTGCGGCAGTGCTGCTGTCAGCGCAGGCGACAGATATAAGCGTCAACAAGGCGACCCGGTTGCTTTTTCCGGTAGCCAACACACCCAGGCAAGTTCTGGCTCTGGGCCAGGAAGGCCTGGAGAGTTACATCAAGACGATTGGCCTATTCCGCAGCAAGGCCAAGCACCTGCTGGAGACGTGTCGCATTCTCATAGAGCGGCACGGCGGCGAAGTGCCGCGTACCCGCGAAGAACTGGAAGCGTTGCCGGGCGTGGGCCGCAAGACGGCCAACGTGGTGCTGAACGTGGCGTTTGGCGAGCCCACGATGGCAGTGGACACCCATATCTTCCGCATTGGGAACCGCACCGGCCTGGCGCCTGGCAAGACACCGCTGGAGGTGGAGCTGAAGCTGCTCAAACGCGTACCGGCGAAGTACATGGACCATGCACATCACTGGCTGATCTTGCTAGGTCGCTATGTTTGCCTGGCGCGCAAACCACAGTGCTGGCGCTGTGTGGCGGCGGCTGACTGCGACTTTTCACCGAAGACGCCAGCACCCTGAGCCCCTCAAGATCGATCCGTATGGTTATTGGACCACGCGTCCAGCCAAATGCCATCTTATATAGAATTTAAATAAACTAGTTCGTACAAGTTCTAAGTCTCCTTCCATAAATTTAATTCCTCAAGTTAAGCTGCGACTGTCAGTAAGAGCAGCCGAATTGACAGAATCAAATTTATATTGGAACTAGAAATTGACAAAGCAGACGCGCCAGTTGCACCTGGGATTCACCATATGGCCTTTTGGATTTCACCCTGCCGGTTGGCGCTTGCCTGACGCACGCACGGGCGCGGATATTGACCGAAATCTTTTCAAGAAATCTGCGCAAATCGCAGAAGCCGGGAAGTTTGATTTTTTCTTCATAGGCGACCGCGTTTCCTCTTCCACGGAACTACAGAACGAGCGCCCCAACCAGGTGCTTCGGCCCGAGGCCCTGACGCTGGCTGGATTCGTCGCTGGCGTCACCGAAAAAATCGGCATTGTGGTCACCACCAATGTCACCTATTCAGAGCCCTACAGCGTTGCCCGGGCCACGGCGACACTGGACCGCCTGAGCAATGGCCGAATAGGTTTGAATATAGTCACCGGAGAGGATAAATCGGCTGCACAAAACTATGGCAGAAAGGAACACTGGGACAATTCCTTACGTTATGAATGGGCAACAGAGTTTGTGGAGGTTGTTAAATCTTTGTGGGACACCTGGGAAGATGACGCCATATTGGGCAACAAGGAAAAACCATTTCTTGACACCAATAAGATTCACCAGATTTCTCATAAGGGGAAATTCTTTTCAGTTCAGGGCCCGCTGAATGTCGAACGTCCAATTCAAGGACAATTACCCATCGTCAATGCCGGCCGTTCAGACCATTCGATTGAACTAGGCGCTAAATATTCAGATATCAAGTTCACTGATTCGTCTACTTTGGGCTTTGACGGTGCAAAACAGGCTTATGCGCATCTGAAAAGCCGCGCCGCCGCCGCAGGCCGTAATCCTGATGAGCACTTCGTGATTCCAGGCATTGCGGTCTACACGGCGAAAACTTCCGAGCAAGCGCATGCGCTGTACCGCCAGGTGCAGCAATCGTGGCCTATACCCATTGACATCGACGCTCTCGCGCAAGGCCTGGGTGTGGCGCTGGATGGGGCGGAGCCCGCCACGCCCGTTTCGGAGGTTCCGGCGCTGTTGGCTGCGACTGGAAGCGCTGCAGAGCACCTGCGCACAGCGCGTTGGCTCTACGGAGAAGACAACATTTCACTCGCAGACCTGTTCCGCTACTACCGCCGGCATGAGATCTTCAAGGAAGTGGTGGGCAGTCCCACGGAGGTGGCCGATTTCATTCAGGAATGGTTTGAAGCCGGAGCCGCGGATGGCTTCATGATCTTTCCGCCCTATATGGACCGTGCTCTGGAAGACTTTGTGGAACTGGTCATTCCGGAATTGCAGGCACGCGGCCTTTTCAGGAAAGAATATTCAGGCTCTACCCTCCGGGAACACTTCAACCTGAGCCGCCCGGCCAACGTCCATGCAGCCAGCCATGGCTGAGACACCGGAAATCAGCTTTCGCCACGTCGGAAGAACTTATAGGGGCCGTAGTGGCTACACCGAGGCGCTACAGCACATTGATCTGTCGATTGCGCAAAACGAGTTTGTGTCTCTGGTGGGCCCCAGTGGCTGTGGAAAAAGTACGGCCCTCATGCTGATGGCAGGACTGGATCAACCAGATTCCGGCCAGGTGGAAGTTGAAGGCAAGAAAGTCATCGAGCCCAGCGACAGAGTAGGCATTGTCTTTCAGGACGCCACGCTTTTGCCATGGAAAAGTGTCATGGAGAACGTGCTTTATCCGGCGCGAATTCGCGGCATTCCCGTAAAACGCGTGGAGCCTCAAGCTGCGGCCCTTCTCGAGTTGCTTGGATTGGAGAGATTCAAGGACCGACTTCCACATGAATTGTCTGGAGGCATGAGGCAACGGGTGGGCATTTGCCGCGCCCTGGCCTATTCGCCTCGCGTTCTGCTTTTGGACGAACCTTTCAGCGCACTGGACGCGTTGACCCGCGACGAAATGAACCTGCTGCTGCTGGAGCTGACGGAGAGCCTGCGCCAGACCGTGGTGCTGATTACGCACAGCATTCAAGAAGCGCTGCTGCTGTCTGACCGGGTGCTGGTGATGTCAGCCCGGCCAGGGCGAATCATTGCTGATATTTCTGTGCCGTTTGAGCGGCCGCGCAGGCCTGCTGATGTCTTGCATTCGCCGGATTTCAGACACCTGGAAGCGCAGATCCGCGACCTGATTTCCGGCCATGAGCCAGGCAGTTCGGCACGCACGCCCAACGCTTTGTTCCGCCAGCGGCTGGAGAGCTTCCGTCAGCAAATCCAAACACAGACCCAGAACATCGTTTGAATCATTTCCCCACGAACTCATGAGCCAGACCATTCAAACAACTCGTTCCGTCGCCAGCCAGGTGTCTCCACAGGAATGGCAGACACGCGTGGCGCTGGCTGCCACCTACCGCCTGATGGCCCTGACCGGCGTCTTTGACCTGACTTACAACCACCTCTCCGCCAGGGTGCCCGCAGAGGATGAGGCGTACCTCATCAAGGGAGAGCAGCAGTTGTTTCGCGAGGTTACGGCCTCTTCCCTGGTGAAGTACGACTTCGCGGGTAAGCGCCTGCTGGATAGCCCCTATTCCATCAGCGCAGGCGGTCAGGTCATTCACGGCGGTGTTCTACAAGGTCGTCCTGATCTGCAAGCCGTATTTCATACCCACACGCCAGCCAACATGGCGCTGTCTGCACTGAAGGTGGGGCTTTTGCCCATCACTCAGCATGCGGTGCGCTTCCATGGCCATTTGGCCTATCACGACTTCGACGGATTCGAATTCGACGTGGCCGGGCGTGACCGCATTTTGGCCAGCCTGGGCGACAAGCAGTTTCTGGTGATGCGCAACCATGGGGTGCTGATTGGTGGCAGGACCATTCCTGAGGCATATGTGGAGCACCACTTTTTTGAGTATGCGGCGCAATCGCAGCTTGCGGCCCTCCAGGCGGCAGGCGGTGTGGACGGCATCGTGATTCCGCGCGAAGAAGTCTCTGTGCACGCTGCCAACCAAATTAGAGGGCGTGGCGGCATCACCGAGAAGAGCCGGGACTGGCCCGCACTCATCCGCTGGCTGGACGACGTCAGCCCTGAATACAAAACCTAGGTCGCGCCATGAGTATTGAGAAAGTGGCCACCCTGCGCTCCAAGAGCCTTGTACTGACCGCGCCGGCGTTCGATGGCTGGGAGCGCCTGCGCCGAATTGCGGTGCCTGCACTGACAGCGTTGTGCGCCCTGCTGCTGTGGGAATTTTCGTGCCGGTTCTTTGAAGTCTCCAAAGCCACGGCGCCCGCACCCAGCGATGTGGTGAGCGTGCTGTTTCGTGGCTATGAGGTGATCTGGCCGCACGCGGCTGCCACGTTGAGTGAGGTGGTACTGGGCTTCTTTTGCGCCACGACCTTGGGCCTGGTTCTCGCTTTTTTGATCACGCTCTACAAGCCAGTCAAAGAGGCGGTGTTCCCGAACCTCGTGCTGCTGCAATTCACACCCAAGATTGCGCTCGCACCGCTGTTCATTGTCTGGTTTGGCATAGAGACCGAATCGCGGGTGGCATTTTCCACCTTCATGGGCTTCTTTCCGGTCATGATTTCCACGATTACCGGCTTGTCTACCGCGCCGCCCCACCTGGTGCGGTTTGCCCAGTCCTTGCGCGCGACAAACTGGCAGATTTTCAAGACGCTGCGCGTTCCCACTGCGCTGCCCTACATCTTCAGCAGCAGCAAGATTGCTGTGTCCTTATCGCTGATCGGCATTGTGGTGGGCGAATTCATCACCTCTCAGCGTGGGCTGGGCTACCTGATTCTCTTCGCCTCATCCAAAGCCGACACGGCGCTGATCTTTGCTGCAGTGGTTTGTTTGAGCACCGGGGGCATGCTGCTCTTTGGCATCGTGGCCGCGGTTGAAAAAGTGGTGCTTCGAAAGTACCGCACCTTCTGAAAACAACCTTGCTTCGGCGTCGCGTCCTTGCGCGAATCCATGGCCCCCATTTCACCTAAAGCAACCGGAGTCCTATTGCATGATTGATAAGAACATAGTCCCTGGACGGGTCATATCCAACAGCAGGCGTCAGCTCGTCAAGGCACTGGCCCTGACGGCTGCCAGCACTTCGCTGCCCTCTTTTGCTCAGAGCCGCAAGTTGCGCAAGATACGCTTTGGCCTGCCTTATGTTCCGCAGGGCAGCACGCTTTACCCGCAGGTGGCACAGCAAACCGATATCTGGCGCAAGCGCGGATTGGATGTGGAACTCTTCAGCCACAAGGGATCGTTCCCGGCTCTGCAGAGCGTTGCTTCTGACAAACTGGATTTCGCCATTTCGCAGTTCCCGTCCCTGGTGCTGAGTGTTGCCAAGGGATTGCCGCTGCGCGGAGTGGCGATCACGTCATACACCAACGGCTGGGCCGTCGGGCTGCGCGATGACAGCCCAGTGCGCAAACCCTCAGACCTTTCCGGCCGGACCGTGGGGCGCACTCTTACGACCAGCGACAGCATATTTTTGCCAGAGTACCTGAGGCGCTCTGGCGTGGATCCGGAGAGTATCAAGTCCGTCAACTTTGACAACAGCACGCACGCCGTGATCAACAAGCTGGCTGAGGCCAACAGCACGGTGATCGGCAGTTCTGCGCCCGTTTATTTGTCCCAGGGCCTCAAGCCGCGCTATTTGCCTTACGCTGCGGTAGGTCTGGAAACCTATGGGCATACCCTGGTAACCAAGAACTCCATTCTGGAATCAGACCCCGAGCTGGTCCGCAACATTACTGAAGGCCTGCTGGAAGCAATCAAGATTGCATTGACAGAGCCTGACAGAGCGCTCAATTTGTTTTTCAAGGCCGCGCCTGAGGTCAAGCTCTCTTCCACCGGTCCAGAGTTCGCCAAGATTGGCCTGGGACTGTATCAACACATCGGCAATTCAGATGCTGCACGTCAGACCGGCCTGGGAACGGCGGACGCGAAGGAGCTGAAGGAATATACGGAGCTGATTGTCAAATTTCTGGGAGAGCCCAACACTCCCGTTCCGCCGATCACGCAAGCATTCGATTTTCGTTTTGCGGGGAAGACCACACTGAGTTCGCAGCAGTGGGCCGCAGCCACCGCTCGGGCTAAGCCTTACGCAACGTATTACTGACCCCCCTGAGGCGCTGGCGCGCCATCCCCCCCGAGGGGGACGCAGCCAGCTCCGCGGCTACTCACGGATGACCTGCTCCGCGGCCTTTTGGTGGGGGTATTGGATCCCCTGAGGCGCTGGCGCGCCGTAGCCGAGACGCCTCTTAGCTCGGAACGAATTGGTTGGGCAGTCTGACGATTATTTTTTGGATTTCAATGAGTACTTCTAAACCGCCCATTCGTCTGGGTCTGTTTCTTCTGGCGGATGGGCATCATGTGGCGGCTTGGCGCAGGCCGGGGCGCAGGCACAATCCGGCGACGGATCTGGGGCACTATCTGGAGATTGCGCGGCAGGCTGAAGCCGGGTTTCTGGATTTCCTGTTTGTGGCGGACTTTTTAGGAGTGCGCACGACTGACACAGCGGCTATCAGCCATTCGGCGCGCACTTTGGGGCTGGAGCCGCTGACTTTGCTTTCGGCCTTGGCCTCCGCCACAAAACACATTGGTTTGATCGCGACGGCGTCCACAACCTATAACGAGCCGTTTCATGTGGCCAGAAAGTTCGCTTCGCTGGACCTGATTAGCGAGGGGCGCGCGGGCTGGAATCTGGTGACCTCACAAAACGATCCAGAGGCTTGGAATTTTGGACACGAACGCCATGCCGCGCACGATTCACGCTACGACAGGGCGTCAGAATTTGCCGACGTGGTGCTGGGTCTTTGGAACAGCTGGCAACCCGATGCCATTGTGGATGACGCGGAAAACGGCGTTTTCCTGAACCCTGAGGGCCTGAGCGTGCTGGGCCACAAAGGTCACCACTTTTCAGTGCGCGGTCCTTTGGACATTGCGGCCTCACCTCAAGGCAGGCCAATCGTGGTGCAGGCGGGATCGTCTGACACCGGAGTGGCACTGGCAGTGCGGACTGCCGACATCGTGTTCACCGCCCAGCCCTCTGCGGACAGTGCCAAGGCGTTCTATGCCAAGGTGAAATCACGAGCCGCTGAGGCGGGTCGAGACCCAGGTAGCCTGTTGATCATGCCTGGCGTGGCACCAGTCATAGGCCAATCAAGGTCTCATGCGCAAGAGATCAAGGATGAACTTGATGCGCTGGTGCATCCTGCAGTGGGCCACCACCTGCTCTACAACGCCACGGGCGGAATGGATCTGTCAGCCTATCCACCAGACTCTCTTCTGCCTGATGCTTTGCCCGAAACCAACGGCAGCAAGAGCCGCCAGCAGGTGCTGTTGGAAGTCGCGCGGCGCGACAAGTTGACCATCCGCCAGCTCTACCTGATGCTGGCCGGTGCGCGTGGCCACCGCTATGTGATTGGCACTGCGCAAGACGTCGCGGACGAGTTGGAGCATATGCACCAGGACCAACAGGCTGATGGATTCAACATCATGCCGCTCACTCTTCCCGAAGGCCTGGGTGACTTCGTAGGCCAAGTGGTTCCGGAACTGCAGCGCCGCAAGCTGGTTCGCTCGGCGTACGAAGGTCGAACCTTGCGCGAGAACCTGGGGCTAAGGCCTGCTGGCAGCTAGGACAGCGGAGCTTTCAATGAAGTGCGAAGCAGTCATGGCTTCATAGGGCTCACGGCGACCCATTCCTCTCGAGGTTCTCCACCCAGGCCGCCTCACGCTTGCCCAACGGCCGGTCGGCGTGACGCTGCAGATAGACGAAAGTCCCGGCCAAGTCTTTGATGCCAAGCACAGCAGCTTGCATCCCTTGTTTGCGCGAGGTTGAGCCTAAAGACACCGGCTTGTCAAAGCTCGTGCAGCCAACGCCCTGCCCCTCGGGGCGGGGGCGCTTGCCTAAGGGCACTAGGCTAATTCAAACACGGCCATGCTCTCCACGTGGGCTGTGTGAGGGAACATATTAACCACACCGGCTGATACGCAGCGGTAGCCTGCCTGGTGCACCAGAAGACCTGCGTCTCGGGCCAGTGTGGCCGGATTGCAGCTCACATACACAATGCGTTTTGGAGGCTGCCAGTCGCGGGCATTTTCAGGCAGCGGCTCTGCGTCTTCGGCGCCGATGCGCGCTTGGTGAATGGCCGCTACCGCCTTGACAAGCGCAAAAGCGCCTTCGCGAGGAGGGTCCACCAGCCAGCGATCAGCATAGCCATCGGCTGCCAGCAGCTCCGCGGTCATATCGAAGAGGTTGCGAGCGACAAAGCTCGCATTCAATGCCAACGCCGGTACAGACGAGGCCCGGTTTCTCTCCAGGTTCTGATGCGCACGAGCCACCAGGGCTTCACTACCCTCAATCCCCAGCACCTCACCTGCCTGAGTGGCGATAGGCAAGGTGAAATTGCCCAAACCGCAGAACCAGTCGATGACCCGTTCATGGCTTTGCGCATCGAGCAGGCGAAGCGCGCGCGTGACCAGCACTCGGTTGATATGCGGGTTGACCTGGGTAAAGTCCGTCGGCTTGAACGGCATGGTGATGCCGAAGTCAGGCAAGGTGTAGGACAGCTCCGGTCCGCCTTCTTCCAGCAATTGGACGGTATCAGGCCCCTTGGGTTGTAGCCACCACTGCACTGCATGCTGCTTTCCGAAATCACGCAGTTTTTGGAGGTCTCCCGCGGAAAGCGGATCCAGATGGCGCAAGACCATAGCCGTGACGGAGTCACCCGCCGCGAGTTCGATCTGCGGGCAGGTCTGGCGCGCGTCCATGCCATAAATCAAGTCCCTCAGCGGGAGGAGAAGTGCACTCACGTACGGCGGCAATACGGGGCACTGCCGCATGTCGGCCACATATCGGCTCTTGCGCTCATGGAAGCCGATGAGCACCTGGCCTTTTTTCTCCACATAGCGTACGGACAATCGCGCGCGGTATCGGTAGCCCCAGGCCGGACCTTCAATGGGCCGCAAGATCAGTTCAGGCTTGACTTTGCCAAGGTGCCAAAGGTTGTCCTCGAGGACACGTTGCTTGACCGCCACCTGCGCGCTGGCGTCCAGATGCTGCATTTTGCAGCCGCCGCAAGCGCCCGCATGCAACCCAAAATTCGGACAACCCGGACGCACGCGCTGGCTGGATTCACGATGAATCTGAGTCAGCGTGGCGGCTTCCCAATTATTTTTCTTGCGATGGACGTTGGCCGAAACCAGTTCACCGGGCAAGGCGCCATCAATGAACACCACCTTGCCATCGGGGCGACGAGCAATGCCCTGGGCCTCGATGTCTAGCGACTCGACCCGCAGCCATCCCTCTGGCAAGGCCTCATCCGAGACCGGGAGGGCCACATCGTTTTCAACAACGGAGGTCACAGGCAATGACCTCGCAGGGCTTTTACCGAGGACGATGTTCGCCATGGGCAACGCAGGCCATCAGACGTGGGGGCCGCACCTGCGGCTAATTTTTTTGTCATGCCAATTCAAAAAGGGCGCGTAGCTTCACAACATAAACGTCCGCTGCAAAACCTGACCGAGCATGGACGTCGAAAATGGCGTCAAAAAACCTTGTGCTGCCCCGGCATCACATGAGTTTTCATGGCTCGGCTGAGAGTGCAGCCGACTGGGTACTCGTCCTCCAGCTTGCGGATAAGCCACCTTCAGGGACCAACCTCTCGCCCTGAGCCTGTCGAAGCGCTTCGACAGGTCTCATGGGAGAGAAAGTTAATCTTCAGGAAGCTGTATCCATCGCTAGCTCAAAGACAAAGCGGCGCGCCGCCGTTCGGTTGCGAGATGCTTACCGAGATGGCAGGTAACGCGTAGGATCGACAGGCTTGCCGGAACGGCGGATTTCGAAATGCAGCTTGACACGATCTGTGTCGCTAGAGCCCATTTCAGCAATCTTCTGGCCTTTTTTAACGCTTTGATCTTCTTTGACCAGCAACGCCTGATTGTGGGCATAGGCCGTCAGGAAAGTGTTGTTGTGCTTGAGGATGATGAGGTTGCCATAGCCGCGCAGACCGGAACCCGCGTAGACGACCCTGCCGTCAGCGGCCGCCAGGACGGGATCACCGGCCTTACCACCGATACCCACGCCCTTGTTTTTGGCTTCATCAAATCCGGCGATAACTGAACCACTGGCGGGCCAGATAAACGCCACATCATCGGCTCCGGCTGAGGGTGCGGGAGCAGGCGCCGGTGCTGGTGCGGACGCCGATGGCTGAGTGACCGGAGAGGGCGTGACGCCCGGTGTAGTCTGCGTCGCCACAGCCACACCCGGCTTGGGAGGGGTGCCGATGGCAGGTGCTGCGGTAACGGCACCTGCTGTAGGTGGAATCACGCGCATCACCTGGCCGACCTCGATGAGGTTCGGATTTTCGAGATTGTTCCAGCGAACGATATCGCGCCAGGGCTGATTGACCTCGGTAGCGATTTTCATGATGGTGTCGCCGGGCCGCACGGTATAGAAACCCGGTTTACCCGCATTTTCGGCACCTGGAAGCGTTGCGGGATCGACTGCGACCGTTGCAGGCCGGGGGGCACTGCTGACCCCGCGATCTTCGACTGGCGCTGGCGTGGTTGACGTAGTGCTGCAACCTGACAGCACGGCAGCAGCCACAAAAAGTGACGCGAGACCAGCTCGACTCCGAACATTCAGAGCCGGACGAATACCAGCCCGCTCCCCTTGGGAGGCAAGAAAAGCTGGGACAGCCCGGCCTTCTCCTGAGAAGAAAAACATAAACAAAACAATCCTTTGCGCGTTACGCGACACCCGATTTTAGGGGCACGAAGTTAACCGCTTCCAAAATAGTTTGCTGCACCCCTTGGCGAGACCTGTCCACGACCATCAGTGCCTGCTGACCAGGCGCCGTGGCAATGGGCGCTACCAAGCGGCCACCATAGGCAAGCTGCTCAATCCAGGCATCAGGAATGGCTTCTCCACCTGCAGCTGCAATGATGCCAGCATATGGCGCACCCTTGGCGAAACCAGCCATTCCGTCGCCCAGGATCAAGTGTACGTTGGCTATCCGCATGGGACGCAGATTGGCGCGGGCTTTTTCGTGCAAATCTCTCAAACGTTCAATGCTGTAGACCTCGCTGGCCACCTGGCCAAGCACCACCGCCTGATATCCACAGCCTGTGCCGACGTCCAGCACACGGCCAAGCTTGCCGTCCGGGCCACGCAGACCGCCCTGCATGAGCAATTCGATCATGCGGGCCACCACACTAGGCTTGGAAATAGTTTGCCCCAAGCCAATGGGTAGCGCCGTGTCTTCATAGGCCTGTGGCACCAGGGCGCCGTCGACGAATCGATGCCGGTCTACGGCACCCATCGCGCGCAAGACCTGAAGATCTCGAATGCCGGAATCAGCCAATTGCTGAACCATGCGAGCACGGGCTGGAATGCTGTCGCGCCCCGGCATCATGACGCCACCCGCCTCTGGAACAGAAACCGGCGCCGACGATGAAGAACCACCAGTCCCCGGCCTGCGTGCTGCCGGACGGGTTCCGGGCGCGTTGTACGTCTTGCCCATGTTATGGATGCGAGCGGGAAACCCCGGACGTGGAGGTGCTGCCATCAGTTTTTCGCCCCGCTGGTTGCGCTGGCGCCCCACATATGGCCCAGCCCCTGAGACCAGTAGCCCAGGGCGTCGTGGTCTGTCAGATCGACTTTCAATGGCGTAATAGCCACGTGGCCGTGCTCGGTAGCATGGAAATCGGTGCCGTCTGCGGCGTCAAACGCTGCTCCGGCGCTGCCTATCCAATACATGGTGTCCCCGCGTGGACTGGTCTGTGTAATGACCTTCTCAGCGGCGTGTCGCCGACCGAGTCGGCAAATCTTGGGCGCTTTGATCTGATCAAACGGCAGATTGGGAATATTCACGTTCAACAGCCATGGCTTGCCACCCTCCTGCTGATGCTGGCCAATTTTGGCCACCACGTCGCGTGCCGTGGCGGCAGCGGCGTCTATGTGGCCCCAGCCTTTTTCCACCTGGGAGAACGCAATGGCGGGTACGCCAAACAGATAGCCTTCCATGGCGGCACCCACGGTACCGGAGTAGATGGTGTCATCGCCCATATTGGCACCATTATTGATACCTGAAACGACGAGATCAGGCCGGTAGCCCAGCAAACCCGTCATGGCGATGTGCACGCAGTCGGCAGGAGTTCCGTTCACGTACCGGAACCCGTTGGCGGCCTGGTGCACATACAGCGGCGAATACAGCGTGAGCGAATTCGATTTGGCGCTGTTGTTGTGCTCGGGCGCGATCACCTCGACCTCGGCGATGTCCTTGAGCGCGTCATAGAGCGCCACAATGCCGGGAGCCTGGAAACCGTCGTCGTTGCAAAGCAGAATTTTCATGGGATAAGAATCAGATGCAACCGATTGTAGGGTGCCGCGGAGCCTCCACAACCCAGAAGGCCCCGTCGCGGCAGTGACATTCAAGCGATCTAGGCAGCTCCGTTGCTTTTATCATCACCCGCATTGACGGAAACTAGGAGACTTTATGCACGCTTGGCTTTGCGAGGACCCTGTAGGGGTTGATGCGCTCACATGGAAGGAATTGCCCACTCCCCAACCGGGCAAAGGCGAGGTGCTCATCCGGATCCAGGCAGCCAGCCTGAACTTTCCTGATCTTCTGATTGTTCAGAACAAATACCAGTTCAAGCCCAAACTGCCGTTCGTTCCAGGCTCCGAGTATGCCGGTGTGATTGAGGCCGTTGGGGAAGATGTGACCGAGCTGAAGGTGGGCCAGTCTGTGGCATGCCTGCCCGGCACAGGCGGGTTTGGTACGCACGCCTTGGCGCCAGCCAAGCTGTGCATGCCTTTGCCCCCCGGCTTTCCGCCTGCAGACGCGGCCGCTTTCATCATGATCTACGCTACCAGCCATCATGCATTGCTGGATCGCGGCCAGCTCAAGGCCGGCGAAACAGTGCTGGTGCTGGGTGCGGCGGGCGGCGTGGGCATGTCTGCGATCCAGATTGCCAAGCTGGCCGGCGCGAAGGTGATCGCCGCGGCGTCAACGGACGAGAAATGCGCCTTCTGCAAGGAGTTGGGTGCAGACGAGACCATCAACTACAGCACTCAGGATTTGCGCGAGCGCCTGAAAGAGCTGACGGCAGGCAAGGGTCCGGACATCATCTATGACCCGGTTGGGGGCGATTTCACCGAAAAAGCCTTCCGCTCCATCGCTTGGCGAGGCCGTCATTTGGTGATCGGCTTTGCCGCTGGCGATATCCCAGCGATCAAGATCAATCTGGCGCTGGTCAAAGGGGCCAGCATTGTGGGCGTGTTCTGGGGTGATTTTGCAAGCCGGGAGTCCAAGGCCAACGCGGCTGCTATGCAGGAGCTTGCCCAGTGGTACGCCCAAGGCAAGATCAAACCCTTGATCGACAGGCAAATGCCTATGAGTGAATTGAAGGCGGCTTATGAGCGGATGAATAGTCGGGAGGTGAAGGGTAAGTTGGTGATGGTGAATTAGGGGTTGGGGGATTCGAGAGGTGAAAGGCCCTCTCCCTTCCTTTTCCGGGAGAGGGATCGGCGGGGACGGCCAACCAGGGGGGCAAGCGGCGGTTGAGTTGTTGTCTGTGCTTTCTAATTACCTTCTGCTCTTTCATTGAGGTCGGAGGCCGGGGAGTGCGCCCGGCAGCGCAGCCACCTTCTTTTGCTCCGCCAAAAGAACCTGGCGCAAGAAAAGGCGGCCCCAAGTCCGCGTCCCTGCGCTGCGCTACGGGCAACCTCCGGTGCTCGTGCCCAAGGCGGTGCGGCAGAACTCGCGGCATTCGCTTCGCTCTCTCTGCTCAGACAGCTGCCGCAAGCTAGATCACGAAGCAAGAGCATCTTGCAGTGCTCTTGCCCGCCTTGGGCACTGCGCTCCTCAGCACGGCCAAAGGGGTTGGGAGCTTGACTCGGGCCATTGCTTCGCTCGGCCCTGGGATAGTCAGTCGCAAGCGAAATGGGTTCTAACCGGGTGAATGCGATGAGAGGGACTCTTTGGCTCTTTCCGTCAAACCCTTTCGCGTCCCTCGCCTATGGCATCCCGCCCTGCCAAAGTCGGAAACACCCTCACCCAGGCCAACGCTACCAACACGGTTCCTACACCGCCCATCACAACCGAACCCACCGGTCCTATCAGCGCCGCCGTGGCTCCCGACTCGAATTCACCGAGCTGATTGCTGGCGCCGATAAAGATGGAATTGACCGCGCTGACGCGCCCGCGCATGGCGTCGGGGGTCTCCAGTTGTACCAGTGTCTGCCGGATCACGACATTGACCATGTCGGCAGCGCCGGAAATAGCGAGCGCCACCAGAGACAAGGCAAAGCTTTCGGACAAACCAAACACCACCATGCAAACGCCAAATGCTCCTACGGACACCAGAAGAGTGCGCCCTACCCGCCTTTCTATAGGCCTGTGTGTGAGCCAGATGGACATGACCAGGGCGCCTACCGCAGGCGCGCCGCGCAACAGACCCAGCCCCCAGGGGCCAACATGAAGAATGTCTTTGGCGAAGATGGGCAGCAGCGCTACCGCTCCACCCAGCAAGACTGCGAACAGATCCAGAGAGACAGCGCCCAAGACTGGCTTGCGGTCCCAGATGAAACGCACACCTGCAAGCAAAGTGGCTACGGTCACAGGTTCCCTGGCTGGAGGGCGGTGGGTATAGCCCATTCGCGAGACCAGCACGCAGGCACCTGCGAACAGGAAAACGCAGGCGCCGTAGACCACCGGCATACCAGCCACAAAGAGCAAACCCCCTAGCGCAGGTCCTCCGATGACAGCCGCCTGCATGCCGGAAGATGAGAACGCCATGGCGCGGGAAAGAAGCCCTGGCGGGACCAGGAAAGGAATCAGCGCCTGCTGGGCGGGCATTTGAAAGGCGCGAACACAGCCCAGTAGCAAAGATAGGCCAAGGAGCAAGCCACGCGAGTCGTGGCCGGCAAGGTGCGCGGCCAGCAACACGAGCGCCACGACGCCTTGCATACCCAGGCAAATCGCAAGAATGAACCCCCGGTGGTGCTGATCCACTACATGGCCAGCCACCAAGGCCAGCAGCAGTGCGGGCGCGAACTGGTATAGACCGACCAGGCCCAGGTCCCAGGCACTGCCGGTGAGGTCGTACATATGCCACCCAATGGCCACCATCAACATTTGGGCGGCTGCTGTACCCAGCAAGCGGGCGTACCAAAGGCGCATGAAGGGGCGCTCGCGCCTCAATTCTGCAAAAGCCGATTCGCGCACTTCCGCGTTTTTAAGGGGTGGTGGGGTGTTCATGGGGTAGCAACTGCTTCCCATGGCGCCTGCCAGCCTCCGCCTAACGCCTGAATCAAGCCTACCGCCGCCTGTTGCCGCTGCAATTGAAGCTGCAACAGAGCGCGCCGCTGAGACAGCGCTGTGGCCTGAGCGGTTACCACAGCGGTATAGGCCGACAGGCCTGCCTGGTAGCTGTTCAACACCTGCTGCTCAACGCGCGCGGCAGCGTCAGCGGCCTGGCGGGTTTGATCGGTCTGGACAGCCAGGGTTTGCAAGGTGGTCAACTGATCTTCAACCTGCCCCATGGCGGCCAGCGCCGTTTGTCGGTAGCTCGCAATAGCGGCGTCGCGCGCAGCCATGGTCTGATCAACCCTGGCCTGGCGTGCACCTGCGTCGAACAAAGTTTCAGCAACCGACAAGCCCAGTGACCAAAGAAGATTGGAAGCTGAAAACAGGTTGCTGACAGGAAAGCCTGTGCTCGGCCCGCCGGAGGCACTGAGTGTCAAATTGGGGAAAAAGGCCGAGCGTGCCACACCAATCTGCAAGTTGGCGGCGGCCACTGAGCGCTCCGCGCGAGCTATGTCGGGCCTGCGCAGCAACAAGGTAGAGGGCACCCCGACAGGTACTTCAGGCACAACGCCCACCCACTGCTGCGCTTCAACTGAAAAGTCTGCGGGAGTCTGACCCACCAGCAAGGCGATAGCATGCTCATAAATGGCGCGACTGCGGCCGAGCGCGGTGCGGTTGGCCTGCGCGCTCAGAAGTGTTGCCTGCGCCTGTAAAAGATCAGTGCGAGCAGCCACACCAGCGTCATAGCGGTTTTGGGTAATCTGGGTACTGCGTTCATACGCCGTGACGGTGTCGTCCAGCAGGGCGATCTCGGCATCAGCCTCACGCAAGGCAAAGTAGGCAGCGGCCAGGCTGCCTTGCGCAGAAAGCCTTGCGTTGGCCAAGTCAGCCTGGCTGGCTTGCACGTTGGCGGCCTGTGCTCTGGCGGCATCGCCAAGACGCCCCCAGAGATCGGGGGCCCAACTGGCGGACAAGCTGGCAGAAAGGGAGCTGCCGGAGCCTGTGGATCCGCCCCCACCCGAACGCTGCACGCCCCCTTGAACACCCAAGGTGGGCCACAGCGCAGCCTGCTGCTGAGTCAAAAGAGCCTGGGCCTGGGCCACATTGGCCACCGCCAGGGCAAGGTTCTGATTGGAAATGTCCACCCGCTCCATGAGACCTGCCAGCACCGGATCCTGAAAGAGCGTCCACCATTGGCCCGCATCCCAGGAGCGGGCCGCGTCGGCGCTGACCCACCCTTCAGCGGTAGGGGCGTTTTTCCAGGACGCAGAAACCTCAAGCGGCGCAGAGGGGTCTCTCGGCGCCATGCTGCAGGCTCCCACCAGCAAGAGCAAACCCAGAGATAGGCCCTGGGTGATGATTCGATAAGTCGTGACTGCCATGATGAAGCTATTTCTTGAAATCTGCGGCGTTCGGAGCAGGAGCGCCTTCTCAGATAGTGGCCTCGCGCGCCAGATGGGTCTCATCAGGCTGACGGCGGCGCAGTTTATCGAGCAGCACATACACCACAGGTGTGGTCAGAAGTGTGAGCAATTGGCTCGCTATCAAACCACCGATGATGGTCACGCCCAGGGGCTGGCGCAGCTCGGAGCCTTGACCAAAGCCAATGGCCAGGGGAAGCGCACCCAGCCCGGCGGCCAATGTCGTCATCATGATGGGCCGCAAGCGGAGCAGACAGGCCTCTCGCACTGCCTGAGCGGCCGTAAGGCCACGCGCGCGCTCGGCCTCCAGAGCAAAGTCGATGATCAGAATGGCATTTTTTTTGACAAGCCCGATCAGCAGGAACACGCCGATCAAGGCCATGATGGAAAAATCCATGCGCATGGCCATGAGCGCCAAAAATGCACCAAAGCCGGCGGAGGGCAAGGTGGTGAGCACCGTGATCGGATGGATGAGGCTTTCGTAGAGTATCCCCAGCACCAGATAGATCACCACGATGGCAGCGATGATGAGAATGGTCTGCTCGGACTGGGTTTTCTGAGCGGCTGCAGCGGCACCACTGAAAGAGCCCCTGACATTATTGGGCATGCCAATCTCGGCCTGGTCCTCCAGCACGGCCTCTCGGCCCTGAGCCAGTGACACACCTTCGGCAAGATCGAACGAAATGGTGGCAGAAAGCTCACCGCCGTCGTGAAACACCGACGTAGGCACGGCCCTCTCCGAGAAGGATGCAAATGCCGACAGGGGCACCATGGTGGCTGCCGTCTGAGCCAGTGCCTGTCCGGTGGAGGCGTTGCGTTGGCCGGGGTTGGCTGAGGTACGCGTGCTGCTGGACGAGGTGCTGCTGGCCGCAGCGCTTCCCGTCGTCATATTGGCCGTGATCGCTTGCGCGGTATTGGGCAGCGAAAACATGGTGTTTTGCGGTGCGGTCTGGAACACGCTGGGGGAAGTAGCGGCTGCAGCAGACACGGCCAGCGTCACCGGCACCAGCACGTCGCGCAGCACCACGGGGGATGTGGCATAGCGGGGTGCCCACTCCATCACCACCGAATACTGATTGAGATCCTGATACATGGTCGCCACCGTCCGCTGTCCGAAGGCGTCATAGAGGGCCGCATTCACACTGGTCTGGCTGATGCCTAGCTGAGCGGCCTGATCGCGGTTGATGTTGACAAAAGTCTCTACGCCGTTGTCAGATTGGTCGTCATCGATGTCCACCAGGCGCTCGTCCTGCTTCAGACGTTCGGAGAGTTTTGTCGTCCATGTGCGCAGGTCATCTGCGTTGTCTCCTGTCAGCGTGTATTGGTAGGTCGAGTTGCTGCTTCGCCCACCCATTCGCAATTCCTGCACCGGGCCCAAAAACACCCGCAGGCCGGTGATACCCTGCATCTGGGGCCTGAGCCGATTGATGACCTGCCGCGTCGTCTCGCGCCCTGTGGCTCCGCCGCGCTGGCCATTAGGCTTGAGCGCCGCAGCTAGAAATCCGCCCCCCGTTCGGCTGCCGCCGGCAAATGCCACCACGGTGCCTACGGCAGGGTCTCGTCTGATGATTTCCACAACCTGCGCTAGTTTGTCGCCCATGGCCTCGGATGAGATGCTCTGGTCGGCACGCAGGCCACCGATCATCTGGCCGTTGTCCTGCTCCGGAAAATAGCCTTTGGGAATATGCGTGAACAGATAGACGTTGAGCCCCACCACCACCAGAAGAACCAGCATCACCGCCCAGGGCGCGGCAAGTGAGGCATCGAGCGCGCGGGCATAGATGCGCGTCATCCAGGACTGTCTGGCCGGTGCGGCGGTAGATGGCCCGCCCCCCAGCCAGACCGGAAATCGCGCGCGCAAACGCTGCGCCAGACTCAGACGAGGGGTGGCATCCCTGGCTCCCACTCTGAGCAGCATGGCACACATCATGGGTGTGGTGGTCAGAGACACCACCAACGAAATCATCACCGCAGCTGAGAGTGTGACGGCGAATTCCCTGAACAGCCGCCCGGGCTGCCCTCCCATGAACAACAAGGGAATAAATACGGCAACCAGTGAGAGGCTGATGGTGAGCACTGTGAAGCCCACCTCGCGAGCGCCGCGCAAGGCGGCTTCACGGCGTGGCATGCCCTCTTCCATGTGGCGTGAAGTGTTTTCCAGCACCACGATGGCGTCGTCCACCACAAAGCCCGTCGCCACGGTCAGCGCCATCAGCGTCAGGTTATTGAGTGAAAAACCGCACAGGTACATCACCCCGAATGTTCCCAGCAGCGACACCACTGTAGCCACAGCGGGAATGACAGCGGCACGCAGCGTGCGCAAAAAAAGCCCCACCACAAGCACCACCAGAATCACGGCAATGACAAGCGTGAATTCCACCTCCATCACGGATGCACGGATGGAGCCAGTACGATCGATGGCGACGTCCAGATTGATGTCCTGCGGCAGTTGCGCACGCAAGATGGGCAGGAGCGCATCGATAGCATCTGCCGTTTCGATCAGATTGGCGCCAGGCTCCTGCGTGACATTGACCACGATGGCCGGGGCGCCATTGAAGAGCCCCCGCGTTCTCGTGTTCTCCACGCTGTCAGTGACCTCGGCAATATCAGAGAGTCGAACCTGGTTGTTGCCGCGAGAGGCGATGATCAGGTGGCGATAATCGGCAGCGCGCAGGCCAGGTGCGGGCGTCAGGACTTGCAGGGCGCGGCTGTCGGAACCGCTTCCGACTTCGATCAGTCCCTTGGGGCGGTTGGCATTATTGGACTGAAGAGCAGCGCGCACATCTTCTGCCGAAATCCCCAGATCCTGCATTGAAAAGGGATTGAGCTCGACGCGCACTGCCGGCAGTGAAGATCCTCCCAGCTCAACGTCCCCCACCCCGTCCACTTGCAAAAGCCGCTGGCTGATGACATTGGAGACTGCATCGTATATCTGGCCTGGCGTACGCGTGGTAGACGTCAGAGCCAATATCAGAAACGGCTGCGATGCGGGGTTGGCCTTGCGGTAGGTGGGATTGGAGCGTAGATCGGCTGGCAAATCAACGCGGGCCGCGTTGATCGCAGCCTGCACCTCACGTGCGGCGCTGTCGATATTTCTATCCAGATCGAATTGCAGCGTCACGCGGGCTGAACCGGTCTGACTTCGGGAGGTCATCTCATTGACCCCCGCAATGACACCGAGAGTGCGCTCCAGTGGAGTGGCCACCGAGCGCGCCATGTCAGCCGGTGAAGCGCCCGACATATTGGCGCTGACTGAAATCACAGGAAAATCCACAGCAGGCAGACGCGCCACCGGCAGCAGGAAAAAAGCGCCTATCCCCAGCAGCGCCAGCCCCAGGGTCAACAAGACCGTGGCGATGGGCCGCTCAATGAAAGGGCGCGAGAGGTTCACAGCCTTGGAGCCTCTGGGTAGGTCTCAGCTGGCTCTTGCAAGCGCTCAGGACCGCGGCTAGTTCCCAAGCTGCGCCCCAATCTATCGAACGCCAAATAAACCACCGGCGTTGTGAATAGAGTCAACAACTGACTCAGCACCAAGCCGCCAAAAATGGCAATCCCCAGGGGTCTGCGCAATTCGGCGCCATCACCGACACTGAACATGAGCGGAAGCGCCGCCGCCATGGCGGCCAGCGTGGTCATCAAGATAGGCCGGAACCGCAGAAGTGCAGCCTGATGAATCGCTTCGCGGGGGCTCATTCCCCTCCCCCGCTCGGCCTCAATAGCGAAGTCAATCATCATGATCGCGTTTTTCTTCACGATGCCGATCAGCAGAATCAGGCCGATGACGCCCACCACGTCGAGTTCGCGCCCGCTCATCCAAAGCGCCAGCAAAGCACCCACTCCGGCTGAAGGCAAGGTAGAAAGTATGGTGAGCGGATGCACATAGCTCTCATACAAGACGCCCAGCACGATGTACACGCAAATGACCGCCGCCAGAATAAGCCAAAGCTGGTTGGATAGAGAGCTTTCATAAGCGCCCGATGCGCCAGTGAGCCGAAGCCGGATCCCTTCAGGCAGCCCCGCCTGGCTCGCAGCGGCGCGCACCGCCGATACTGCAGTACCCAGTGACACGCCCGGCGCCGTGTCAAAACCCACTGTGGCGGCAGGATACTGCGCCACTCTCACCACTTGAGACAAAGCGCTTTGCTCCCGCACCGTGGCAAACGAGGAAAGCGGTGTGGTGCTGCCGCTGCCTGTACGGACCGGCAGATTCAAGAGCGCGTGCAAAGTCGTCGCCTCATCGCGCTGAGCTTCCAGAATGACCCGGTATTGGTTGGTGTCCGTAAAGATGGTGGAAACAATCCGTTGGCCAAACGCGTTATAGAGCGTGTTGTCCAGCGCGCTGGCGGTCACGCCCAGCCGGGCCGCGGTGTCGCGGTTGATGTCGATGTAGGCAGTCAGGCTTCTGGCCCCTGCATCGGTCATGGAGTTGCGCACTTCTGGCACGGACTGCAAAGCTTGAGCCAGACGTTGCGCCCAGTCATTGACCAGAGCCGTATCTACACCTTCAAGAGCGAAACGATACTGTGTGGGGCCCGACTCACTGTCCACGGTCAGGTCCTGAGTCGGTTGCAGGTAAATTGAAACACCTGGCGTCGACTGCAGGACACTCAAGCGCAGGCGCTGCATGATGCTGTCCTGGCTATCTCCCAGAACGCCTTGCGGGCGCAGGTTCACAATCAGGCGGCCTGCACTCAGCATCGTATTGTTGACCGCATCCACTCCAACGATGGAGCTGATTGACTGCACCGCCGGATCAGAAAGAATGGCTTCTGCTGCTGACTGCTGCAAAGCAGACATCCGCTCGAAAGAAACCTCAGGCGCTCCCTGCACTCGGACTTGCAACTGGCCCGTGCTTTGCGTGGGAAACAGGCCCTTGGGCATGGCCCAGTACAACAAGCCCGTAAGCACCAGCGTGGCCAACGCCACGAGCAAGGTCAGCGGTTGATGCCTGAGCACCCAGGTCAAACCCCTATCGTAGCGGCCCACAACCCAGTCCATCCCCCGCTGCACTGAGCGCCCTATCCCACCCGTGGGTGCATGCAGGGTACGCAGCCAGCGCGCCGACATCATCGGCACAAGCGTGAGGGAAACGACAGCTGATATCAAAATGGTGATGGCCAGCGTCACCGCAAACTCACGGAACAGGCGGCCTATCACCTCCTGCATGAACAGCAGCGGAATCAGCACCGCGATCAAAGACACCGTGAGCGAGACAATGGTGAAGCCAATCTCACCAGCGCCTTCCATAGCCGCCTGAAACGGCTTCTTGCCCATCTCCATGTGCCGGGAAATGTTCTCAATCATGACGATGGCGTCATCCACCACAAACCCGGTGGCGATCGTCAAGGCCATGAGACTCAGGTTGTTCAAGCTGTAACCCAGCAAGTACATGGCCCCCATGCTGCCCAACAAGGATATGGGCACCGCGACGGAAGCAATGACGGTGGCACGGCCACTGTGCAGGAAGAAAAAAATCACCAGCACCACCATGACCACGGCAAGCAACAGCTCCATCTGAACGTGCTGAACGGAAGCGCGGATGCTGGTGGTGCGGTCCGTCAACACCTCCACGCTCACGGTCGTGGGCATGCTCTCGCGAAGACCGGGCAGCGCTTTTTTGATCGCGTCCACGGTACTGATGACATTGGCGCCCGGCTGTCTCTGCACATTCAAAATGATCGCAGGCGTCAGCGATGTTTTTGGGGGTGCAGCGTCTTGCGTGGTGGGATCCGCCTGGATAGCAGCCCAAGCGCCCAAGCGGCTGTTTTCCGAGCCGTTGATCACCCGGGCAACGTCTTTCAGCCGTACGGGTGAGCCATTGCGATACGCCAGGATCAGCTCCTGGTAGTCCGCAGCCGTCATGAGCTGGGAATTGGCATTGATGGTGTAGGAGCGCTGGGGTCCGTCAAAGCCACCTTTGGCGCTGTTGCTGTTGGCTACGCTGATGGCCGAACTCACGCTGTCCAGACCCATGCCCAGCGCGGCCAGCGCATCCACATTGCCTTGAACACGAACAGCCGGGCGTTGCCCGCCCGCCAGCGTGACCAGACCCACGCCACTGATTTGGCTGATCTTCTGGGCCAGGCGCGTATTGACCATGTTCTGCACTTCGGTCAACGGCAAGGCCGTGGAGGAAATGGCCAAAGTGAGAATCGGCGCGTCGGCCGGATTGACCTTGGCGTAGATTGGCGGGGCGGGAAGGTCGGCCGGCAGCATGGAAGCCCCCGCATTGATGGCAGCTTGCACTTGCTGCTCAGCGGATTCCATGGACTGCGACAGTGTGAACTGCAAGGTGATGATGGACACCCCCGCCGCACTGGTGCTGGCCATGCGATCAAGCCCTGCCATCTGGCCAAACTGGCGCTCCAGGGGCGCCGTGACCGTGCGGCTCATCACGTCAGGACTACCGCCCGGGTAGAGCGTTTGCACCTGGATGGTCGGGTAATCGACCTCGGGCAATGCCGCCAGGGGCAAAAAGCGCAGACCCACCAAACCTGCCAGCACAATGGCGACCATCAATAGGCCAGTCGCAACGGGGCGCTGAATGAAAAGTCTAGAGATATTCATGGCGCACGCGCTGGCTTATTCTCTGCGTGGCCCCTGGCCCTGGGCACGACGCTCACGCATCTGCTCCAGGTAAGCGCGCCGTTCGTCTGGGGACATGGCCATGAGTTTCTGCCGTGTCTCAGGCGACAAACGACTGGCCCACTCTGGCGAGCTCGCAGCCGAGGCTGGTGTGGCAGCACTCCGTGCTTCAATGGCACCAGCTGCTGGACGGCTGGCAGCCGCCGATGCCTGACTGGCTGAAGGGCCTGGGGCCGACGCACCGCGAGCTCGCCGGTTAGTGGCCCCAGCTCCGGGCGCAGCACCAGCGGGCCGATCTCCAGCCAGTTGCACACGAGCGCCGTCCTTGACGGCATCACCGCCTTCGGTCACGACCAACTCTCCGCCATTCAGGCCAGAGACGATCTGAATCTGGTCCGTGGTCGCCAGCCCTCTCTTGACGCTTTGCATGTGAGCCACACGCTCACTGTCGATCACATAAACGTAGTCACCCTTGGGTCCTGTGCGTACTGCGGTCACAGGTACGAGGACGCCAGAAGCCACGCCCAACCGAAGCTGGATATTGACGAACTGCGATGGGAAAAGCTCACTGTCTGCGTTGGCAAAACGTGCCTTGGCCCTGACCGTGCCAGTGGTGGTGTCTACCACGTTATCAAGCGTGGAGAAACTCCCGCGCTCAATTACCCTGGAGCGCGTGCGGTCCAATGCCACCACAGGCAGTTGGCCCGTTCGCTGAGCCGCCAACACATCCGGCACCCGATCCTGCGGAACTGCAAACTGGACGTCTATGGGAGCCATTTGAGTCAGCGTGGCAATGGTGGTGCTCCCTGCCTGCATCATGTTGCCGGGGTCCACTGCGCGCAGACCCACTCGCCCCGTGATGGGCGATGCAATGCGGGCATAGGAGACATTCAATTTGGCCGCATCCTCGGCAGCGCGATCGCTCTGAACCGTGCCTTCAAGTTGTTTGACAAGCGCCGCCTGGGTATCTACTTCCTGTCTGGCAATGGAGTCTTGAGCCCAGAGCGTCTGATAGCGCTGCAAAGTGACACGAGCTGCAGCCAGCTGAGCTTCATCGCGTGCACGCTGGCCCTGTGTCTGCGCCAGCGATTGTTCAAACGGACGAGGATCAATGACCGCCAGGATGTCGCCCTTCTTGACGCCCTGCCCTTCGGTGAACCGGACTTCTGTCAGCACGCCCGACACCTGGGGTTTGAGAGCCACCGTGACCACGGGGGTCACGGTTCCTAGAGCTTCTATGTAAATGGGAAGCTCGCCCCGGTGCGCGCTGGCCGAACCCACGGTCACGGCCAGCCTGCCGGCGCCCGCCCCCGGGGGTGGCCCGCCACTGACCCTGCCTGGGGCAGGTGCTGGCGCCTTGGATCGCTGTACGAGCCACCAGGCGCTTCCCACTAGCAAAGCCATTAGCAAGAGCCCCACGACCCAGCTCAGCCAGCGGCGCCGGGGCTGGGCCTGAACGGCCGTAGCTGCAGCAGAAGTATCAGGCGGCGTAGCTTGCATGGTCTGAAATGAAGTGGGATTAACCTGGCGTTTGGGCTTGGAAATCGTAGCGTCTCACCAAGGACGCTCAGTGTCGGCCATCTTAAGATTTGTAAAGCTGAACATACCAGGGCTCAAAGTGGAGATTTAACCTGCAGCGCTGACGAGCCTCTGGGCTGCGTCTCTAGTCGCAAGCTGTTCAGTTAAACCCAGTCCGTTCGCGCTGAGCCTGTCGAAGCGTCGCACCCGGCTTCGACAAGCTCAGCCCGAACGGGTATTTGTGTTCTTAAATGAACAGCATTGTTTCTAGTCGTGTAACCGCCACCGGGCAACTCGGAGCGTGCTGCCCGCCTCATGGGCCACCGCCAGAGCGAACACCACCCTTACCGCACTGCTTCTTCCATGCCTTACTCCTGCCAGACCACCGTGCCCGTAAGCCAGGTCACCAGAACGATGACCCCAAACGCCAGCCTATACCAGGCGAAGGGCACAAAACTATGATTCGAAATGTAACGTAGAAGCCACCGAACGCAGATCCAGGCACTGATAAAGGAGAACACAAGCCCAACCCCAAACAATGGAATATCCGCTGTCGACAGGATTGCACGCTCCTTGTAGAGCGAATAGACGCCGGCACCGATCAAGGTAGGCATGGCGAGGAAAAACGAAAAGTCCGTTGCCGCCTTGCGAGACAGCCCAAGCAGCATGCCACCGATGATGGTGGCACCGGAGCGACTGGTCCCCGGGATCATCGCCAGGCATTGCACCAGGCCAACCTTGAGCGCATCCCATGCGCTCATGTCCTCCACGGTGTGGATACGCGCGGCACTTTGCGGGCGCCGCTCAGCCCAGAAGATCACGAAGGCGCCCAAAATGAAGGTAGTGGCCACAACAAGGGGCGTGAACAGGTGCGCCTTGATGACTTTCCCAGCCAGCAGGCCTAAAACCACTGCCGGTAAAAAGGCTATCAAAACATTGACCACGAAGCGCTGCGCACTGCGGCTGGTGGGCAAAGCCACGGCCGTCTCCATGATCTTCTGCCAATAGACGATGATGACCGCCAGGATGGCGCCGGTTTGGATCGCAATCTCAAAGACCTGAGCCTTGGTACCTGTGAACCCCAGGAGGCTTCCAGCCAGGATGAGGTGGCCCGTGGAAGATATGGGCAGGAACTCCGTCAGTCCCTCTACGATGCCCATGATGGCTGCCTTAAGAAGTAAAACGGTGTCCAAGAGAGTCCTTTTTCTGCAATAGCTCGATTCGCGGCTTCGGGCGCGGATTCTACGTCCGCCAGGCGTGATGGCGCGTGCACCCCCCGATTGTTTCAGTGGTCGTCAACGGCTTGCTGTGCCCGTCCCGCTCGCTCCTCGGATGCGGCATTCCGCGCCAACAGGCTGCATTTCGTCGCAAGAGGCTGGCAGGGCTTCGCTCTGCCCGGCACAGTCATGCCATCGACACCCTACTTTCAGGAGTTTCCATGCTGTTGACCGACCTGCTGATCGCCCACCCCGAAGAGATTTCCACCATCATTGGTCATACCCCCGCCTGGGTAGGCGGGCTTCTGGCAGGACTGGCTTGGTTGGGATATTCCGCCAGCCGGCCCCGCGACGTCCACATCTGGCGCCTGGCTTTGATGCCGGTGGCCATGGGTGGCCTCGCCCTGTGGGGCGTCCACTCGGCATTCGGCGCCGGAGGCCGTCTGGCAGAGGTGCTGGCCGTCTGGGCTGCGTGTTATGCCGGAGTGATCGCCGCAAGTTGGAACATGAAAGCACCGCAGGGCACAACCTACCGGGCCGCCACGCGCAGTTTTCATATGCCCGGCAGCTGGATTCCTCTTGTGCTGATCATGATGGTCTTTCTCATGAAGTACGTCATAGGCGTGCAACTTTCCATGGAACCAGCGCTGGCCAGGCATGCTGGCTTCGAATTCACCGTGGCTGCCCTGTACGGAGCGCTTTCAGGCATGTTCGCCGCCCGTTCGCTTCGCGTGCTGCGCCTTGCAAACCGCCCAAGGTCTTCCCTGGTGAACCTGGCCTGAGATCGGCCCAGTACCGGAAATATCGAGAATGCGTCGCCGAGACGCGCAAAATGCACCTCATGAACACTCCCACCACCCCCATCATCGTCCACCACCTGGAGCAATCGCGCTCGCAGCGCATTCTGTGGCTGTTGGAGGAACTGGAACTGCCGTATGACCTGGTCCTCTATCGTCGCCACCCACAGACCATGCTGGCACCGCCCGAACTCAAGAAAATCCACCCGCTAGGGAAATCTCCCGTGGTCTGCGTAGACGGCATGACGCTCGCTGAGTCTGGCGCCATCATCGAGACGCTGAACGAGCAATACGGCAATGGGCGGTTGAGCCCCACCCCTGGGACGCCAGAAGCGCTCCGCTACAGGTATTGGCTTCACTACGCCGAGGGCTCTGCCATGCCGCCGCTTCTGCTCAAGCTCATTTTTGACCGAATCGCCAACGCCCGCATGCCATTTTTTGCCAAACCCATTGCCAAAGGCATTGTCGGCAAAACCATGAGCGGGTTCATTTCTCCCCAGTTGAAAACACATCTGGGCTTCATGGAAAGCGAATTGGCAGAGCGCGACTGGTTCGCTGGTGCCGAGTTCACTGCCGCGGACATACAGATGAGCTTCCCTCTGGAAGCGGCTCAAGCACGCGCTGGGCTTGACTCCAGCTATCCACGCCTGACCGAATGGCTCAAGCGTATCCACGCTCGTCCGGCGTACCAGCGAGCGGTCCAACGTGGGGGTCCCAGCGCCCCACTTAGCTGAAAAGCACACGACTGAGTTGCTCGATCGAAACTCCCCATGCGCATTGACTGGTCTGCCACGTTGCGCCACCTGCTACAGGTCGTGGCGTTCTGTTGCATCGTGGCGGTGCTCACCACCACGATCTGGCCCAACAGCCTGTATTGGGTTCAAGTGGGCAATGCCTTGTGCGTAGGCTTGATCACGTGGGGCGTCATCGAGTTCGGCCGCTACTTCATCGATGAACGCCACTGCCATCGCTCCGCCAATGGCGGTCATGGGTGGCCCAAAGGCTGGAGAGGCCTTGGCCTGGCGGGCATCGGAATAGGCTGCGGGTTCTACTTTGGCACTGCGCTGGGAAATTTCCTCTTCGGGACAAGCAGTCTGCGCAGCACACGCGACGACCAGATTGGTTTGGTCGTGACCGTGGTCGCGGGCGCCGCAGCGACTTTCTACTTCCACTTGCGTGGCAAGGCCGCCAATCTCATGGCAGACAAAAATGCCGCCGAGAGAGACGCCACCGAGGCGCAGCTCAAGTTGCTCCAGGCTCAGCTTGAGCCGCACATGCTGTTCAATACGCTGGCCAACCTGCGCGCCTTGATAGCCATCGACCCAGCAGCCGCACAACTCATGGTCGATCGAATCAACGACTACTTGCGCGCGACCCTCAGTGCGTCTCGATCAACCACGCATCCACTGGCATCCGAGTTTGACCGGCTGCGTGACTATCTGGAGTTGATGTCTATCCGCATGGGTGCGCGTCTGAAGTGCTCCATCGAACTGCCCGAGGACCTGCGCGGGGTCCTGGTACCTCCTCTCATCCTGCAACCCCTGGTTGAAAACGCCATCAAGCATGGGCTGGAGCCTAAAGTGGCTGGCGGCCTCATCACAGTCAGGGCCCGGCGAGAGGGCGCGGAGGTATTGGAACTCGAAGTCTCGGATACCGGCGTTGGATTTGAAGCGACACCTTTGGCCCCTGCCCAGGAACATACCAGTTCAGGCAGTTCTGCAAAGGGTTCAGCAACCGGCTTCGGCTTGTCTCAAGTGCGTCAGCGTGTCGCCACTGCGTACGGGGTCAGCGGCGTCTGCATTGTTCGATCGAATCCAGGCGCAGGCACCACCGTGCTCATCCGCCTCCCCCTGAAAGGTGCCAGCCTATGAAAGCCCGGCAACCCACGGCTCTCATCGCGGAGGATGAACCCCTGCTGGCTGCAGCTCTTGAAGCTGAACTCGTCAAAGCCTGGCCCGATCTGCGCATTGTCGCTGTGGTGGGCGACGGTGCCAGCGCAGTCGACCGAGCACTCGAATTAAAACCGGACGTTCTCTTTTTTGACATCCGGATGCCCGGTCTGAGCGGCCTGGACGCCGCTGCCGAGCTCACCGACGCATGGGACACCTCCAGCAAGCCTTTTCCGGCACTGGTGTTCGTGACCGCCTACGATCAGTATGCCGTTCAAGCGTTTGAAGCCAATGCACTGGACTACATCCTGAAACCGGTGCAACCTGCCCGATTGATCAAGACGGTGGAAAAGCTATGTCTGGCCATCGACCGGGCGTCAGAGCCGGCTGGTAGTGCCGCGACCGCCGACGATTCTCTTCAAACCACAGCCCACCAACTGGCTCTGATGATGAACGCACTTCAGCCCCCTGCGCCCACACCCATTGCGCGGCTGCGCCAGTTGCAAGTCAGCAGCGCCGCAGCCAGCAACGTGATTCGACTGGTACCTTTGTCGGACGTTTTGTATTTACAGGCAGCAGACAAGTATGTCCGCGTCATCACGGAAGGTGGCGAGCACCTGATCCGCACACCGCTGAAAGACTTGCTTGCGCAGTTGGACCCTGAGGAGTTCTGGCAAGTTCATCGGGGAACGCTGGTACGGGCCGGGGCGATTGATTCCGTACAGCGAGACGAAACCGGCAAGTACCTGATCACGCTGCACAAGCATTCAGATCGTTTGCCCGTCAGCCGGCTTTACAGCCACCTCTTCAAGCCGATGTAGATCAATCAGGCGTAATGCTTGAGTGACGCCGTCTGCACGGGCCTGCATGGGTTCATCAACGCCGGCCCGCCCTGGTCAGCAGAAAAAAGCCCACTCTTGCGAGCGGGCCTAAGGGTGGTCACCTTGGAGAAATCGTTATTCGGCTCAACTAAGCGCAAATAGGCGATACAACCGGACTTCAGCGCCAATGCCCATGGCCGTGTCCGTGGCCATGACCTCGGCCATGTCTGGCGCGCCAGTCATGTTTGTGGTGCCCTCGCGGCCCGGCAGGCACATAGTAGACCGGAGCAGGCTGATATACAACCCTTGGCGGAGGCTGATAATAGACAGGAGGTGCTACATAGACAGGTGGCGGAGCCCTGTACACGACCGGTGGTGGCATATACACGGGCTGCGGTGGGTAATACCCGACGCCTGAGCCCACTCCCACTGAAATGCCTGGGCTGCCAATCCCGACGGACCAGTGAACATCGCCGCGCGCCTGGGCTGCAGCACTGAAGCCCAAAGCTGCGGCGCCGACCAGACCGAGGGCGATGAAGCGCTTGAAAGCGGTTGCGGGGCCTGACTGAACTGGGTTCATATCAAATTCTCCTAAAAAGGCCGTGTAGGAACTACACAAAAAAGCTCGTGACGGTAAGACGCAATGCCCGGACAAACTCCAGACAAACGGCAAGCTTGTATTTATTAAACGTTCAAGACCCGATACAGAGCACATCCATTAGGTGAAAGCCGTGTCAAGCGGTAACACCAAAAATGCCACAGGGAGCCGGCCCTGCTCCTGCCCAGCGGCTCCAATGCCAGACCTGCGCCTCTGAAAAGAGGCTGCGCAAATCGATAAAGCATTTGTCCCCCTAGAATTCAGCTATGTCTTCTCCTTCCGAACCGGCGAAAACCGGCAACGCGGCCAAATCGGCCAAAACGCCCGACGCTCCAAAGCCAAGCAACTTCCTGCGCCATATCATTGAGGCCGACCTTGAAAACGGCGCTTATGCTGGCCGCCGGTGGGGCGGCGCCCCAGGTGATGGACCCCATCACGCAGCCGGCATTTCTGACCCTGCCAAAATCCGCACCCGATTCCCGCCTGAGCCCAATGGCTACCTGCACATCGGCCATGCCAAAAGCATCTGGCTCAATTTCAGTCTGGCCGAGCAATATGGCGGCGTGTGCCACCTGCGCTTTGACGACACCAACCCTGAAAAAGAAGAACAGGAATATGTCGACAGCATCCGCGAAGCTGTGAAATGGCTAGGCTACGACACGCTATTGGCTGATCAGCCGCAACAGCCGGGCACAGAGCAGCCCCACGAGTATTTCGCCAGCAATTATTTCGATTTCATGTATCGGGCTGCCGAATACCTGACCGAATCCGGCTACGCCTACGTAGACGAACAAACGCCGGAACAGATGCGCGCTAATCGCGGCGATTTCGGCACGCCCGGCACCAACAGCCCGTTCCGTGACCGGACCCCTGCCGACAACCTGCGCATCTTGCGCGAAATGCGCGATGGCAAGCACGCAGATGGCTCCATGGTGCTGCGCGCCAAGATTGACATGGCTTCGCCCAATATCAATATGCGCGATCCCACCATCTACCGTATCCGCAGGGCCACCCACCACAACACAGGCGACAAGTGGTGCATCTACCCCATGTACACCTTCGCGCACCCTCTGGAAGATGCGCTGGAACAGATCACGCACAGCATTTGTACGCTGGAATTTGAGGACCAGCGCCCGTTCTACGACTGGCTTTTAGAGCGCCTTGCCGAAGGCGGTCTGCTGACAGCGCCCCCGCCCAGGCAGTATGAGTTCGGACGGCTCAACGTGGGCCATGTCATCACCAGCAAAAGAAAGCTGCGTCAACTGGTGGAGGAAAACCATGTGTCCGGCTGGGATGATCCACGGATGCCTACATTGGCAGGCCTGCGTCGCCGAGGCTACACGCCTGAATCACTGAAGCTGTTTGCCGAGCGCAGCGGCGTTACCAAGACCGGCGGCGCATGGACCGACTATGCGGCCCTGGACGCTGCCTTGCGGGAAGCGGTCGATCCCAAGGCCGTCAGAGCCATGGCAGTGCTGGAGCCCATCAAGCTGGTCCTGGAAAACTGGTCGGAAGTCTTCGGCAGCGATGAGCATCTGGAGCCTTGCGTCGCGCCACGGCATCCCCATCACCCTGAAATGGGCCAACGCAGCTTCAAGCTCGGAAAAGAGGTCTGGATTGAGCGCACAGACTATGAAGAAACGCCTCCGAAAGGCTTTTTCAGGCTGTTTCCGGGTAACAAGGTCAGGTTGAAATACGGCTACGTCATAGAGTGCACGGGCGCCACCAAGGATGCTGCCGGCAACATTGAAACAGTGCTTGCCAAGATCATTGCCGACACCAAATCAGGTACCCCCGGGGCCGACAGCGTGAAGGTCAAGGGTGTCATTACCTGGGTAGGTGTGGCCGATGGCAAATCTGCAGAAGTACGCCTGTATGACCGTCTCTTCACCGAAGAACAGCCCGATGCGGGTGGGCGCGATTTTCTGTCAGTACTCAATCCCGGCAGCTTGACGATTGTGCAAGCCATGGTGGAGCCTGATCTGATCAATGCTGCACCCGAGGATCACTTCCAGTTTGAACGCCACGGCTTTTTCGTGGCGGATCGGCATGATCATTCCTCAGAACAAAATGGGCAGGGCCGGCTGGTGTTCAATCGCATCACTGGACTAAAAGACTCCTGGGCCAACAAGTAGAGCGTCTTGGGCCGTCACTTACAAGATGCCGATTCAAGAAGATGATTTGGCACTATGAAGGATTGATCTTATTAACCAGGGCGTGGACCACGCCGAATGGACATTGATTATCCAGCCTCTGCGACCGGAGGCTGGATAATCCTTGAAAAACTGCCCAAGTGCGGAAGTTTGGACGTTTGGAAGTTCGAAAGTATTGCAATTGCAGCGAAGGCTTGAAAGCCTCCTCAAAGCTTTCCTGCGGCAGCCCCCTCTGTGCGAAGAGTAAGCTCAACCAACTCTTCAATAATCAATGCCCGATAGTAATAAGCAAGCCAGGCGCCGCATGCCAGGAGCGTCTGACTCAACCCCTCTGGTGTCGCATCCGCCACTTCGATGAGCAAGCCCGCTTTTCCGGATTGCGCCAGTTCCACATAACGAGCCATGAACTGATCTTCTCGGCCTACTGAGGGCATCCCTCCTACCTCTGCCGCGCGCTCTGAAAAAGCCGCGATGATGGCCTGCGGAGTGGCGACTGCAACGGCCCCCACGCCTTCCACCTCATTGACCTTTAAAGCGGCCGCCTCGGCCGCTTTGGTGTCAGCGAACATGGCAAAGAGGTGGCCTTTCGGATAATAGGCTCCCATCGAGAGGTGACTGCTGGGGACAGCAAAAGCATTCATAAGAAACTCCGTTCCTGTTGGTTTTTTGTTTATTCTTCCTCGTTTCCTGCAACACCTCTGTAGGACGGTGACGCGGGATACCGCCTGCGGCTTTACTAGATAAAACTTTCTTACTTCTCAGCGATAACGCCAAGGAAATTAGTGCAACTTTTTTCCTCACATTCCAGTTCTGCCTTCACAATCCACGCATGTCGTTATCTGAAATCGCGCTTTGGTCCGCGCTGGCTGGTGGGGTGTTTACACTTTTCACGCTGACTTTGAGCCTGTTCCTCTCCGATCGCCGGAGCCCCGGCACGCTGAGAAACGTGATGTTCGTATTGGCGATTGGCGTTTCGGTGATATTGGTATGCGGACTCCCTGAAACGCTGTTCCCACACCTCAATACACTCGCCTGGCGAGTTGCGAAGGTTTCGGTGGGCCCGCTTTCTGCGGCCCTGACGCTTTCTTATCTGAACCTCTGGATGGGCGGCAGCCGCGAGGACAAAGTCGTGCACCACCTTCTGCTTTGGGGATCGCGCGCCATGCTCCTGGCTGGGCTGGCCCTGGCAGGCTCAGCCGCCTTGATGCCCGACCAACAATACTCCCAAGTGCTCGCAACCGCAGCCGTGCTGAACTTGATGGCAGTGGTTCTGGGCATTGGCGTCACCCTGCGCGCCTCGGTTCTGGGCGACCCCCTTGCTGGTTGGATGGCCATTGCCTGCGTCATACTTTTTTTCATGACGTCCGGCTTGTATCTTCGGGCCTTGGATGTTCCTCTGGGGCTGGGAGTCTGGGCATTCACCGCTGCCTCAACGCTGGCCTATTTTCTGTTGACGTCCATCCTTGTCAGCCTGCGCAATCACGAGAACCGGCGTTTGTCGCAGTTGGCCAGACTTGACCCGACGGTGGAACCCATCACTGGACTGCCCAGTGGAGCCAGCCTGGTGTCCAAGGTGGAACACACGCTCTGGCTGGCCGGACGCAAGCAAAATAGATCTACCGTCATTTGCGTCTACCTCAGCAATCTGTATGAACTGGCTGACACCGTGGAGCGCGGTGCAGACTCTCAGATTCTCCCTGTGATGGCCGCCCGGATTCGTCGTATCGTGGGGTTTCGCTGTGTGGTGGGTATCTACCACCCCCGCTGCTTCATCATCGTTCAGGACACAGACCGGCACAGGGAGCGCTCCAGTTCCGTCCTACCGCGCCTGCGCACACTCTTGCCCCAAGCCATGCAGGTCCTTGGGCCAGATGCGCAGACCCACACCTTCCATCCGGAAATTGGAATCGGGGTGGTTGAAACTGCCGCCACCAGCTCCAAGGTGCTGGATGTCCTTCATGAAGCGGAACGTCAGGCGCAATACTCAACGCCTGTGGAGTCCGAAGACAATATCGTGACCGTTCAGTAGCAGGTGGGGGCCCGAGCGCCACCGCATCCCCGTCGCAGGGCTCCAGGGAGCCTCCAGGCTCCTAGGCTGCAAGCTGCGCGTCCACCTGCAGGTGCGAGCGAGCCAACTCCCATACCTTGAGTGGAGACTCGGTTTTCAGTTTATGGTCGCTCCAAACCTGGCGCCATAAGCGTGCGCCTCGGCGGCCGTGGTGCATTCCAAGCATGTGGCGCGCAATGGCGGACCAAGGGGTACCGTCCTCCGCCGCGTCACGCACCATATAGGCCACCATCTCAGCTTCCACTTCGTCCTGCGAAAGGCCACAGGCAGAGTTTCCGAAGAAGCGCGCATCCCAGTCGCTCATGATCCAGGGGTGGTGGTAGGCTTCGCGCCCCACCATGACTCCGTCCACATGCAGAAGATGCTCAGCTATCTGCTCGTTGGTAGTCACCCCTCCGTTGAGCACAATGGTCAAGTCCGGAAAATCTCGTTTGAGCCTGTAGACCAGTTCATACCGCAGCGGTGGAATCTCCCGATTTTCCTTGGGGCTCAGCCCTTTGAGCCACGCATTGCGCGCATGCACAATAAACACTCTGCAGCCTGCCAGGCTCACCGTGCCGACAAAATCGCGCACGAAGTCATAGCTTTCTTCGCGGTCAATACCAATGCGGTGCTTCACGGTGACGGGGATATCCACGGCATCCACCATGGCCTTGACGCCATCAGCCACTAACTGCGGTTCTGCCATCAAGCAGGCGCCAAACGCACCGCGTTGAACGCGTTCACTGGGACATCCGCAGTTCAGGTTGATCTCGTCATACCCCCAGCGGGCGCCGATGCGCGCGCATTGAGCCAGATCTGCGGCATCGCTTCCCCCCAATTGGAGGGCCACGGGATGCTCGCACTCGTCCATGCGCAAATGGCGCCGCTCTGCTCCATGAAGCAAGCCGCCGGTGGTCACCATTTCGGTGTAGAGCAACGTGTTCTTGGTGAGCAATCTGTGGAGGTAACGGCAATGCTTATCAGTCCAGTCGAGCATGGGCGCAACAGACAGGCGCCAAGGGGCATGTCGGTCGGATTGGTCTCTGGCGCCGATAGACAGACTTTCGCTGATTGCGGTTGCGTTCCCCTGCATTGCCCTGATTTTCCCTGGTTTCGTCGTATTTCGAATTCAAAAATGCCGCTTCCAATTCAAGGCAGCACAGAGCGGGAATTACAACATGCCGGCATGAAGACAGCATTATTCGAGGACATAGCCGCCACAGCCTTCGTTTCGGAGGTCCTTAGGTCTGTCTACATCATCAAATGCCCGCAGTCAGGCCTAAAATTGCCAGGTGAACCAGATTTTGAACATTTCCGCCTATAAATTCGTCTCGTTGCCCGACGCAGAGGCACTGCGCTCGCTGCTGCATGAGCGTGCGCAGGCAGCAGACCTCAAGGGCACCATCCTTCTGGCCGAAGAAGGCATCAATCTTTTCCTGGCCGGGCCGCCCGAGGCGGTGCGTGGCTTCGTGGCGCAACTTCACGGGGACGCTCGCTTTACCGACATCACCCCCAAGGAAAGCTGGTCAGCCACCCAACCGTTTCGCAAGATGCTGGTGAAGGTCAAGGGTGAGATCATCCGTATGAACCATCCCACCATCCGTCCCGCCAATGGGCGTGCCCCTGCGGTCACGCCCGCCACCGTGCGGCGCTGGCTGGAACAGGGCGCAGATGACCATGGCCGCCCGGTCGTGACCCTGGACACCCGCAATGACTTTGAAGTCGATCATGGCACTTTCGAGGGCGCCATCGACTGGCGAATTACCAAGTTCACCGAATTCCCGGCCGCTTTGCAGGCTCACAAAGCCGACTTGCAAGGCAAAACCGTCGTGAGCTTTTGCACCGGGGGCATCCGCTGCGAAAAGGCGGCCATCCTGATGCAGGAAGCAGGACTGGAGCATGTCTTCCAACTTGAAGGCGGCATACTCAAGTACTTCGAGGAAACCGACGGAGCTCATTTCCAGGGCGATTGCTTCGTATTCGACGAACGCAGGACGCTGGGCCAGGACTTGAAAACAACCCCCTCGTGAAGACGGGGGTTTTTCTATCGTTGTTGCTTCGATACTTCGACGTAGAACCTGGCTACACAACGGCTGCTGCAATGGCAGCACCGGCAGAACCGGTATAGGTGGCCGCAATGGCTGCCTCAAAACGCGCTAGACTTCAACAGACCGCCCCCTAGCCAAGGCTGCATTCGATTCGAGCAGCACCAGCCATTTTTTTTCAGCAACGTTAAGCTGCAAGGAAGCAAGATGAGCTCGATTCACTGGCTATTTGGTAGCGCTCGCCTGCGCGCACTTTCCCTGGCACTCTCCTTCTGTGCTTCGGCGGTTTCTGCCGCTGACGCGTTTCCCAGCAAATCCGTCACCATTCTCGTCAATGGTGGTGCCGGCAGCTTGCCTGATAACTTTGCTCGCCCTCTGGCCGACCGCCTGCGTCAAAGCCTGGGACAAGCCGTGGTCGTGGAGAACAAGCCCGGGGCTGGCGGCATGGTGGCGCTGCAGACGCTCAAAGCCAGCCCCGCGGATGGTCATACGCTGGCCATCATCACCAATGCCCATGCGGTGTGGAATCCCTTTGTGTTTTCCAAACTGACCTATGACCCGGACGAGTTGCTTCCGGTGAGCCCGCTGGCCGTGATTCCCATGGCTCTGGCAGTAAATCCCAAGGTGCCTGCGCAGACACTCGAGCAACTGGTGGCATTGGCCAAAAACCAACCCGGAAAGCTCAACTACGCTTCGTCATCCAACGGCAGTCCGCCTCATGTACTGTTTGAATTGTTCAAGGAGCAATCCGGAACCAGGATCGAACACATTCCTTTCAAGACCGGCCCTGATGCTTTGACATCCGTGACCGCAGGCGATACGCAGATCTATCTGGCTGGCACTTCTCTGGTGGAGCCCATGGTCAAGGACGGCAGGCTTCGCGTGTTGGCAGTGAGCCCGAGCGTCAAAAGCCCAAGCTTCACGGGGGTTCCCACTTTCGCTGATAAAGGCTACAAAGGATTTGAGGGCGCTGTCTGGCTGGGTGTGGTCACCAACAAGGGGGTTCCCACTGCAGTGGTAGATAGGCTTAACCGGGAAATCGCTGTGATCTTGCAAGATCCAGCGGTTCAAAAAGTCATAGAGGCGCAAGGTTCCCTGCCCTACCATGCATCACCCGCAGCATTCGCAGAGCGCATTGCACAGGACAAGGCGCTGTGGACACCCATACTGAAGAACCTCGATCTCAAGGCCAACTGAGCAGGCAGTGAACGAATTCCGCACGCACGGAATTCATACACCCAGCTGAGCCTGAATCAAGAACCTGATTGAAACCCACAGGGATTTTTACAAGCCATATGAAATTGATTGACGACATCGTGAGCCAGGCCGCGTATTTGCGCACGGTCAGGCGTGACATTCACGCTCACCCTGAGCTGGCATTTGAAGAGACGCGCACGTCGGATCTGGTGGCAGGCCTGTTGACGCAGTGGGGCATTCCAATTCACCGTGGTCTGGGCAAAACGGGGGTCGTGGGCATCCTCAAACATGGCAGCTCCACGCGCGCCATCGGACTGCGTGCCGACATGGACGCGCTGCCCATGCAGGAGTCCAATCAGTTCGAGCATGCCAGCCAGCACCCCGGCAAAATGCACGCCTGCGGACATGATGGCCACACGACCATGCTGCTGGGTGCGGCGCAGTACCTGGCACAGCACCGCGATTTCGACGGCACTGTCTATCTCATATTTCAGCCGGCCGAGGAACACGGGGGTGGGGCACGCGAGATGATGCGCGACGGCTTGTTTGAACTTTTTCCCATGGATGCTGTATTTGGCATGCACAACATGCCAGGCATTCCGGTTGGAACCATAGCAGCCTCGCCGGGGCCCGTGCTGGCTTCCAATAACGAATTCAGGATCACCGTGCGCGGCAAGGGCGGCCATGCTGCCATGCCCCAGCTGTCTGTGGACCCTATTGCCGTTGCCAGCCAGATCCTGCCTGCACTTCAGACCATCATCACGCGCAGCAAAAAGCCTCTGGAAACAGCCGTGGTGTCGGTCACGATGATTCACGCGGGCGATGTGCCCAACGTGATTCCGGACACCTGCGAAATCCAGGGCTCGGTGCGGGCCTACACCGCAGAGACCCTGGACCTGATCGAGCGTCGCATGCGCGAGATCACGGAACATGCGGGTGCCATGTTTGGCGCGGCATGTGATTTTGAGTTTCGGCGCAACTACCCCTCCACCGTCAATCACGAGGCAGAGACCGCCGTCGCCCGTCAGGTCCTGTCAGAGATGTTGCCTGCTTCCCAGGTCATCACGCAAACACCGATCATGGCGGCCGAAGACTTTTCCTTCATGCTTGAAGCCGTCCCCGGTTGCTACGCCTTCATTGGTAACGGCGAGGGCGATCACCGCGATCCAGGGCACGGAGCGGGGCCATGTGTGGTGCACAACACCAGCTACGACTTCAATGACGACCTGCTCCCGCTTGGGGCTAGTTTCTTTGTGCGGTTGGTGCAGCGCTGGTTGGAAAAGGCCTGAGTCTCCCCGTAAAGAACGCCTAAGGAAGCTGCGCCCTGAATGGTATTTTTCTGGGACCGCCGAGCTCCTCACAATGCTGCCGAGGAGCTGCCCCTTCTCGAGTAGTTCGTCTTGCAGGCTGGTCGCTTTGGCGCACACCATATATGCAAACCGACTATGAATATCAACAATTGTTCGTTGAGGTTTTATCGATGAATTAACGAGAATTCATACCTTACCTGACTCAAAAAACGTCTCGAAAGGCATGACTCGCTATGGTTTTTCACCTGCCCCCCGTTCGCACGATGGTGGCCGCGCTGGCCACGGCGGCCTCGGCCTCGGCCTTTGCAGCCGAGCCCATTCCAGTTGGATTCTTCTCCCACCTCTCGGGCAACTTCGCCGAGTACGGCGCGAGCTTCAAGAACGCCGTCGAGCTCTACATCGATAAACTCAACGCTGACGGCGGCATCAACGGACGCCCCATCAAACTGCTGATCGAGGACGACCGCAATTCTCCCCAGGAAGCGGCCACCGTCGCCCGCAAGATCGCCTCGTCCCCTGGTGTGGTGCTGGCCATCGGTTCGTGGTCCACCACGGCATCGCTTGCTGCCGCACCCATCTTCACCGAGGCGAAGATTCCACAGATAAGCCCGACCTCATCGCACCCCGATTTCAGCCGTCAGAGCCCGTACCAGTTCCGCCAGAACAACACCGACGACATCCTGGCCCAGTACAACGCTGACACCATCCACAAAAAGCTGAAAGCCAATCGCATCGTCATCCCGTACTCCCAGGACGACTGGGGTGTGTTTACCGTGAAGGCGACGTCGGCGTCCATCGAAAAGGACGGAGGAAAAGTGCTGCTGACCGAAGCGGTCATTCCAGGCTCTAAAGACTTCCGTCCGTTGATCAGCAAAATCAAAGCGGCCAATCCCGATGGCGTCTTTTTGGCGCTACCCTACCAGGAAGCTTCGATCTTCATCCAGCAACTGCGCCAAGCGGGCGTCCATATCCCCGTCGGAGGAGGCATTCCGTTGACCTCGCCCAAGTTCATCGAACTGGCGGGCAAGGCCGCCGAAGGAGTGGTGGTCCACAGCATATTCTCACCAAGCGATCCGTCGAAGAAGGCCTTCGTGGATGCATACACCGCTAAGTACAACAAGTCGCCCGACCAGTTCGCGGCCCTGGCCTACGACGCCGCCGGGGTCGGCGTCGCGGCCATTCGCCGGGTGGTCCAGTCTGGCAAGCCACTGACCGGCCAGGCCGTACGCGACGAGCTGGCCAACGGCCCTGCCTATCAGGGCGTGACCGGTGTGTCCAAGTTCGAAAACGGTAACGTGAAAAAGGCCCCGACGTTCCTCGTCGTTCGTGGTGGCGCGTTCCACGTCCTGAACTGAGCGTTCCCGGTTCCCTCGCCATCTCGAGCCTGCTGGCAACAGCACGCCCGAGACGGCCATTTACCTGCTGCCCCATCCATGCTCGAACTCTTCGCCAGCCAGATCATCAACGGTCTGGCCATCGGCCAGGTCTATGCGCTGATTGCGCTGGGATTTTCGCTGGTCTTCGGCGTCTCCAACCTCATCAACTTCGCGCAGGGCGCCCTCTTCATGCTGGGCGCTTTCATCGCGTTCAGCGGTGTGACGGTGCTGCACCTGCCGCTGCCGGCCGCAGCCCTGCTTTCAGTGGCGGTGGTAACGCTGTTGGGCGTGCTGCTTGAACGCGTGGCCCTTCGCCCGCTGGAGAACGCGCCCTACATCGCCCCGGTGCTGTCCACGCTGGCCATCAGTCTCATCATCGACCAACTGGCCGAGATCATCTGGTCGCCCGAAGGCCAGGCTTTCCCGGTGCCGTTCGAAGAGCAGACCTACTTCTTTGGCGCCGCCTACATCACCAGCACCGATCTGCTGATCTTCGGTTTTGGCGCGCTGGCCACCATCGCGCTGACGCTGTTCCTTTCCCGAACCTGGTTGGGCCGTACCCTGCGGGCCACCGCGCAGGACCGCGACGCCGCTGCGCAACTCGGTGTACGCACTGCCAATGTCAAGCGCCTCGCCTTTGGTCTTGCGGGCGCGCTGGGCGCGCTAAGCGGCATCCTCGTGGCGCTGTACTTCAAGAGCGTGTTCCCGCAAATGGGGCTGCCCTACGGGCTCAAGGGCTTTGCCGCCGCGCTGCTCGGCGGCCTGACGAGCACGCCCGGGGCGGTGCTCGGCGGGCTGTTGCTAGGTGTGGTGGAAACGCTGGCCAGCGCTTACGTGGGAGAAGGCTACCGCGATCTTGTGGCCTACACACTGGTGCTCGTGTTTCTCGTGTTCCGGCCGCAAGGCTTGCTCGGTGACCGCCGGCTAGATGCGCTCGGTGGTGCCGGCGGCGCTGCCGGCGCCATGCCCAGCACCAGCGTGCTCGCGTCCTCGTCGAGCCAGCGTAGTGCAGTCCGGGTATGGGAGCTGCCCCCCTGGGGGTTCCTGGCAGCGGGCGCGGGGCTCGCTCTGCTGCCACTTGCTACGCAGAACGCGTACCTGCTCCAGTCCGTGGCGTACGCCATGATTTTCGCCCTGCTCGTAGCCAGCGTCACGCTGGTCTCCGGATCGCTCGGCATTCTGTCCATCGGCCACATGGCTTTCTATGGAGTGGGCGCGTACACAGTGGGCATCCTGGCGCGCAACCACGGATGGCCTGCCGAGGCCGCTCTGGTTGGCGCGGCCCTGGTCACCGCGGTGATCGCGATGGTTGCGGCGTTGCCACTACTCAAGCTCAGCGGCCACACAGCAGCGCTGGGCACGCTCGCAGTGGGCCAGATCGGCTACCTGATCTTCATGGTGTGGCTCGACGTGACGCGCGGCCCCATGGGCTTCATCGGTATTCCAGCGCCCCGGCTAGCGCTGCTGGGAGGACTCACGCTCTCCAGCCTGGTAGACAAGTTCCTGCTGATTGCCGCTGTGGCGGCGGTGGCGCTGGCGCTTGCCCAGCGCCAGCTCGACTCGGGCCTGGGCCGCGTGTGGCGCGGCATCCGCGAAGACCGTCTTGCTGCACACGCGGCCGGGCTGCCGGTGCGGCGCTACATCTTGCTGGGCTTCGCGCTTTCGGGCGTGCTCGCGGGCACCGCCGGGGGCTTGTTCGCTTACGTGCAGAACGTAGTGAGCCCGGAGAGCTTCACCGTCAGTGCTTCGATCTTACTGCTGACCATCGCGGTGCTCGGCGGCTTGGGTAACATCACGGGTGCGGCGCTCGCGGGCTTCACGCTCACTTTGTTGCCCGAGCTGCTGCGGCCGTTCGCCGAGTGGCGAATGATTGCCTACGGCGTGGCGCTGCTCATCATGCTGCGCATCCGCCCGCACGGCCTGCTGGGAGCGCGCTGACCATGAACACACGCATCCATAACGAAGGCCATGGTCTTCAGGTCGAAGACCTGAGCCGCCACTTCAGCGGTGTGAAGGCCGTCGACAACGTGAGCTTCTCCCTCGCACCCGGCGAGACCGTGGCGCTCGTCGGCCCCAACGGGGCAGGCAAGTCCACTCTGATTCAGCTGTTGAGTGGTGTAGAGAAGCCCACCGCAGGTCGCATCATGCTGGACGGGCGGCGCATCCACGGCCTGGTACCCGAGCGCATTGCGCAACTCGGCCTGAGTCGAAGCTTTCAGACATCGCGGGTATTCCCCTCGCTCAGCGTGTGGGACAGCGTGCGACTGGGCACACAGGCTGCTTTGCTGCGGAGTCGGCACGGCGGGCTGGTTAACCCGTTCACCGAAGTGGCTGGCGAGCTGCTCGGCTTGCCTGGCTGGCGCCGCCGCCGTGCCGAAGCCGAGGCCCGCGCCGAAGCCGCCCTGCAGCGCTTTGGCGACAGACTGTGGCCGCGGCGCGAGCAACCCGCATTTAGCCTGTCGTACGCCAACCGGCGGCGCCTGGAGATCGCGCGCGTGCTCGCCGCACACCCCCGCTTCGTGTTGCTTGACGAACCGGCCGCCGGCATGAACCCGAGCGAGACAGCCGAGCTCACCGACCTGTTGCTCGCTCTGCGAGCTGAACAACCCAAGCTCGGGATTCTGGTGGTCGAACACAAGCTCTCGCTCGTGCGTCGCATCGCCGACCGTGTGGTCGTGCTCAATCAAGGTCGCGTGCTCGCCACCGGTACGCCGGCCGAGGCGCTGGACCACCCTGAGGTCGTCGAAGCCTATCTGGGTCGTGCCCGCACGCGTCCCACCCAATCGGATGCCCACCTTGGCTGATACCTCCCCTTCTCCCCTGCTGACGATCGATGGCATCGACGTGCACTACGGCGCCGTGCAGGCGCTCTACGGCGTGAGCCTGGTGGTGCACGCCGGAGAGGTTGTCTCGGTGCTGGGGGGCAATGCCTCTGGCAAGTCGACTACCCTCAAATCCGTTCTCGGCCTCGTCACCCCCACGCGCGGCCGCATCGTGCTCGACGGCCGTGAGATCCAAGGCCGTGCACCGGCCGACGTCATCGACCTCGGTGTGGCCAGCGTGCCCGAGGGGCGGCGCGTCTTCCCCGAGATGTCTGTGCATGAAAACCTGTTGCTGGGGGCGTACCCGCGCCGCAAGGAAAAAGCCGCGATTGCAGAGGACCTCAACGAGGTGTTCACCGCCTTCCCACGCCTGGCCGAACGGCGGCGCCAGGCGGCAGGCACGCTCTCGGGCGGCGAGCAGCAGATGCTTGCGCTAGGCCGCGCCTGGTTGCGGCGAGGCCGGCTGATCTGCATTGACGAGCCCTCGATGGGGCTTTCACCGATTTTCGTGGACGCCGTCTACGAAGTTCTTTTCCGCTGGAAAGCCGCCGGCCAGACGATCCTGCTGGTGGAGCAGAACGCGCGCATCGCGCTCGAATTGGCGGACAACGCCTACGTGCTTCAGCACGGGCACGTGGTGCTTCAGGGAACGGCGGCCGAGCTCATAGCCAACCCCGCCGTGCAGAAGGCCTACCTGGGTGCCTCCTGAATGACGGACGCCATAGCCTTCACCCACCTGCTGCCCATGCTGCCACTGCACGCGCAGAGCTTTGCACCATACGGCACCGTGCTGGGCGCGCCGCCAGCTGGTCCGCTGGTACCGGCCTTCCACAGCGTGGGTACCGACTTCTGGCAGACCCACGTGTTCAACACGGGAGTGGGCGGAGAGCCGGAGTTCCTCTGGGTCCGCTACCGCGACCACAGCGTCGCTATCGGCGTGCTCGAAGTGCACCACCTCACCGAACAAGCCATCGTGCCGCTGACGGGCGAGATCATTCAGATCGTGGCCACCGGCGACACACCCGATCCCGCCAGCTTTCGCGCATTTCGCGTGCCGGTAGGCTTAGGCATTTGCATGCGGCCCGGCTGCTGGCACACCACGCGCGTCACGGGGGGCGAGGTGACCTGCCTGATGGCCACCCGCCGCTCCACCACCACCGACCTCATCGGCCACTTTTCCCATGCGCTTCCCGCCGCCGAAAGCGCGCTTGCCAGCGTCCGGACCCGCATCACCTGCGCTTGACGCGCGCCACCCGAGTACCGACTCCATGACTACTCTTCATACTCTCGAAACAGACGTGCTGGTGATCGGCGCCGGCGGCGCCGGTATGTCCGCGGCCATCGGCGCGGCCGAGTCCGGCCGGCAAGTGCTGCTGGCCGACCGCAGCCTCATCGGCAGGGGCGGAGCAACCATCATGGCGCAGATGACCGTTGCCGTTGCGCTGGGCGAGCAGGAGCCCGACCACTGGCGCCACCACCTGCGCGACACGCTGGCGGCCGGCCGAGGATTGTGCAGCGAGCCGCTCGCGCGCATCCTCTGCGAAGAAGGTGTAGATGCGATCCGCCTGCTCAACCGCTGGGGCGTGGGCTGGGCCAACGCCAACGGCCACCTCACCCAGGCCCATGCGCCAGGCCACGACCGCCCTCGCTGCGTGTATGTGGACTATCTCAACACCGGGCCAGCAATCGCTAAGACACTTCGCAATCAGGTGGCCCGCACGCCACAGGTGCGCCGCGTGGGCGACCTGGCCGTGGTGGACCTGCTCTTGCACGAAGGCCGCGCGGTGGGCGCGGTGGCGCTGCACCTGACCACCGGCGAGCCCGTGTTGATTCGCGCAGCCACCACAGTGATCGCCACCGGTGGGCTCACCCGGCTGTACCGCCGCAACAGCGCATCGCTCAATATGGGGGGTGACGGCTTTGCCCTCGCGCTGCGTGCGGGCGCGCGGCTGCTGGACATGGAGTTCGTGCAGTTCTTTCCCATAGGCCACCTCGCGCCCCGTCTTGTGGGGTTCGACCCGATCATGTGGGACCCTTTCCGCTACAAGTTGGGCGGGAGGCTGCTCAACCGGGACGGTGAGGAATTCATGGATCGGTACGGCAACGGCAACGAGGCTGCCGGCTACACCACCACGCGCGACGCGGCCACCTACGCGATCCTCAAAGAGGTCGAGGCCGGTCGTGGCTCGCCCGCTGGTGGCGCATATCTGAGCTTTCGCCATGTGCCCGAGTCGGCGTTGCTTGAAGCGTTCGGTCCGATCATCGGACGGCTTAAGGAAGCCGGCATCGACCTCACACAACAGACGATTGAAGTGTCGCCTATCGCCCACTATCACATGGGCGGCATTCGAGTGGACACCTCGCTCGCCACCGATGTGCCCGGTCTTTACGCAGCGGGGGAAGCGGTAGGCGGTGCCAACGGCGCCAACCGGTTGTCCGGCAATGCCATCACTGAAGCCATCGCGTTCGGGCTCCGCGCCGGTCGTTCGGCTGCGGCAGACGTGATGCACGCCGCGCTGCCTTCGGTCGATGTACTGCGTGCGCAGGCCGCACCGCTGCTCGAGGCGCTGTCAACGGTCGAGCCGCGCGCCGATGCGCCCCCCAACGTGGCCGCGCTCATTGAAGTGCTGCAAGACCTGATGCAACGGCACCTGGGTCCGTTTCGCACCGAAGTCGGCATCCGCCAGGCGCTGCTCGACATCCGTGCTCTGCGCCAGCGCGCCGGCACCGAATTGCCCGGAGGCGGCCCGCAAGATCCGGTGCGCCTGGACGCACTCGATCTGCGCAACATGCTGCTCGTGGCCGAGTCGGTCGCGCACAGCGCGCTAGCGCGCACTGAGAGCCGAGGTGCCCACCAGCGCGAAGACCACCCAGGCCAGGAAGACGACTGGACGCTCAACCAGACCATCGCCTGGCGCGACGGCCTGTGGACCCTGGCCACGCAGCCAGTGGAGCGGCTCGCCGATCAGCCCGAAACCGAAGAAGTCCGCGCATGACCACACCCTCAGACACCTCATCCATTCAACTTCGCGTGCACCGGGGCGGCGGGCCGCAAACGCCCATGTTGCAGGACTATGAAGTGCCAGCTCACGCGGCGGCCTCGCTGCTCGATGGCCTGCGCTGGTTACGCGCCAATGCCGACGACACGCTGGCCTTCCGGTATTCCTGTATCAACGCCAACGCGTGCAAAGAATGCATGGTGCGCCTCGACGGAAAGACTGTCTACGCCTGCACCGCGAAACTGGAGCCCGGCCGCACCTACGACGTGGCTCCACTGCCCAACAAACGGCTGGTGCGCGACCTGGTCACCGAGATCGCGCCTTCGAAGGAACGGTTGTTCGAGGGAGAAGATGGCGATGGCGATTGAAGCGCCTTCCTCGCCGGCGAGTTTCGTCGTCACCGACGGCCGCGACCACTTCACTGTGGAGCGACCATGGCAGCACCCCGGGCCCGACGGCAGCGACGTGCAGGCGATCAGCCAGCTCGCGTTGGACCGCCACGGCCGTGTGTTCGTTCTGCAGCGTGCGGCGCCCGCGCTGCGCATTTACCTGCCTGATGGCAGGCTCGAACGCAGCTTTCACCACCCTTTGCTGACCAGTGGTCACGGTCTGCATGTGGATGCGCGAGACCGCCTGTGGGTGACCACCTACGACGCGCATCAGGTGCTGGCATTTGACGCCGACCTGCGACCCGTGATGGCTCTGGGCAGCCACAACCTGCCCGCTTGGGAGAAACCCTTCAACCACCCCACGGGCGTGCACATAGCCCCCGACGGCGACATTCTCGTGAGTGATGGATACGGCAATTCCCGTGTGCACCGCTTCGCACCTGACGGCCGGCTGCGCCGCAGTTGGGGCAGCCCCGGCAACGGCCCCGGCGCGTTCAACACACCGCACGCCGTGTGGGTCTTGCCCGACGGCCGCGTACTCTGCGCCGACCGCGACAACGACCGCATCCAGGTCTTCGACGGTACAGGCACCCTGCTGGCCATGTGGGAGGGCCTGGTGCGCCCCATGGCCTTGTGGGCCACCGCTGACGGCCTCACCTTGTATGTGAGCGAGCAGGTGCCGCGCCTCTCTCGGCTGGACACCACGGACGGCCGCGTGTTGGGCCGCGCCCGTGCATTCGGTATCTATGCCCACGGCCTGGCAGGCGACACGGCCGGCAACCTCTATGTGGCCGAACAGGGCGCCACGTCTCTGGTTGCGCAATTCCGAAAACGGATCACACCATGACCGGCACCCGAAAAAATGCCCCCCCGCGTTCCACCCCAACCGCAGGCGAACGCATTCGCATCCTATCTTCCGCCCACCTCGCCAACGGGCCCCACGCGGAGCTGTCGGAGCTGGAATTCGGCCTGATCATTGCCCACAACGCTTTCAGCCGCTGGGTCATGCGCTGCATGTCCGCAGCCGGTGAGCCCGACCTGGCTTTCAACGACATCCTGGTCCTGCACCATGTGCACCACCGCGAGCGCGGCAAGAAGCTGGCAGACATCTGCTTCACCCTCAACTACGAGGACGCGCACGTCATCAACTACGCCCTGAAGAAACTCGCTAGCCTGGGCCTGGTCAGTGGGGAAAAAACGGGCAAGGAAGTTCTCTACACCACCACAGCCGATGGCGCTGCCCTGATCGAGCGCTTCCGGGATGTGCGCGGCCGCTGCCTGCTCGCCAGCGCCGAAGGCGAACAGGCCGACGGCGACTCTCATTCCCACGTGGCCAGCCGCCTGCGCCTGCTCTCGGGGCTGTACGACCAAGCCGCGCGCGCCGCCTCTTCACTATGATGACAGACACCGACTACACCGACAACCACGCCAACACCGCTGGCCGCTGGGAATTCTGGATCGACCGGGGAGGCACGTTCACCGACGTGATCGGCCGCCGGCCCGATGGCTCTCTGAGCACCGTCAAACTACTCTCTGAAAACCCAGGCCTCTATGCCGACGCGGCGGTTGAAGGCATCCGCAGGTTGCTCGAACTCGCGCCCGGAGAAGTGGTGCCGGCCGAGCGCATCGCCGTCGTGCGCATGGGCACGACGGTGGCCACCAACGCGCTGCTCGAGCGCAAGGGCGAGCGCGTCCTGTTGGCCGTGACGCGTGGCTTTCGCGACGCTTTGCGCATCGCCTACCAGAATCGCCCTCGCCTCTTCGACCGCGAGATCGTGTTGCCCGAACAATTGGCCAGCCACGTGGTGGAGATCGACGAAAGGCTCGCCGCCGATGGCAGCGTGGTCACGCCGCTGGACGAAGATCAGGCCTGCGAATTGCTTGCCCAAGGACGCGCTATGGGGTTTTCGGCCATCGCCATTGCCCTGATGCACAGCTATCGCAACGCGGTGCACGAAGAGAAGCTTGCGGCCATCGCACACGCGATGGGTTACACGCAGGTGTCAGTCTCGCACCGCGTGTCTCCACTCATCCGCTTTGTTGCCCGGGGTGACACGACCGTGGTGGACGCCTACCTGTCACCGGTGCTGCGCCAATACGTCGATCGTATCTCGGCGGCGTTGCCCGGGGTTCGGCTGCAATTCATGCAGTCGAACGGCGGGCTGACCGACGCGCTGTCATTCCAAGGCAAGGACTCGGTGCTCTCCGGCCCGGCGGGTGGCATTGTCGGCATGGCTGGCGTCTCCGTCACCGCAGGCTACGACCGGGTAATCGGCTTCGACATGGGCGGCACGTCCACCGATGTGTCGCACTACGCAGGCGAATACGAACGCGCATTCGATACACTTGTGGCAGGTGTTCGCCTGCGCGCACCCATGATGAGCATTCACACCGTGGCGGCCGGTGGTGGCTCCATCCTGCGCTTTGACGGCACGCGTTTGCGGGTCGGCCCGGAGTCCGCGGGCGCCGACCCAGGCCCGGCCTGCTACCGCCGTGGCGGCCCGCTCACCGTGACTGACGCCAACGTACTGTTGGGCCGCATTCAAGCAGCGCATTTTCCAGCTGTGTTCGGTCCCCACGGCAACGAGCCACTGGACGCCGATGTGGTGCGAGCACGCTTCGCCCAACTCGCCGACGAAGTCTCCAGTGCCACAGGGCGCGTGACCACGCCCGAAGCGCTCGCGCAAGGTTTTCTGAAGATTGCAGTGGGCAACATGGCCAACGCCATAAAGCGCATATCAGTGCAGCGCGGCTACGACGTCACGCGCTACACCCTCACTACCTTCGGGGGTGCAGGCGGTCAGCACGCTTGTGCGGTGGCCGATGCACTCGCCATGCCCCGGGTTTTGGTGCACCCGCTAGCGGGCGTTTTGTCAGCCTACGGAATGGGGCTTGCGGTTTCGACAGCCATGCGCGAACGCTCTGTAGAGCGCCGGCTCGACGCCGATGGCGCCGCAGCAGCCCTGCATGTGCTGGACCAATTGGCCGCTGCCGCCAGAGACGAGCTGGCCTCCCCTGGCGCCGAATCCGACGGCATTCAGGTCGTCCGGCGACTCTACCTGCGCTATGAAGGCACCGACACCACCCTGGCCGTGCCATGGGGCTCTACTACTGACATGATCGCCACCTTCGAGCTCGCGTACCGCCAGCGCTTCGCGTTCCTGATGCGAGGCCGCGATCTGGTCATAGACTCGGCAGTGGTCGAGGCCATCGCCGGTGACAGACCCGCCGAAAACGTGCACCACTTTTCTCGCCCGGCTCGGGAAGCCGGAACGACGCTTCAAGCGCTCTCGAGCGTGCCATTCGAGACTGAGCAGGGCAGACAGCAGGCGCCCCTGTATGCGGCGTCGCACCTGCGAACGGGCGACGCCATCTACGGCCCGGCCATCATTACCGACGCGAACGCCACCACCGTCGTGGATCCCGGCTGGCGCGCCACGGCCTCTGCGTCTGGCAACTTGGTGCTCGAACGCCATGTCCCCCGCCCACGGGGCCACGCCGTCGGCACCGATGCCGATCCCGTGATGTTGGAAATCTTCAACAACCTGTTCATGTCCATCGCTGAACAGATGGGCTGGCGGCTGCAGAACACGGCGCACTCAGTCAACATCAAGGAGCGCCTTGACTTCTCCTGCGCCATCTTCGACACCGACGGCGAATTGGTCGCGAACGCGCCCCATATCCCCGTGCACCTGGGTTCGATGGGCGCCAGCGTGCGCGCCGTTATCGACCGGTTCGGCACTACGATGTGCCCAGGCAACATCTATGCATTGAACGATCCCTATGCTGGCGGCACCCACCTGCCCGACGTTACTGTCATCACTCCGGTGTTTGACGAAGCCGGTACGCGAGTGCTGTTCTACGTCGGTTCGCGCGGCCACCACGCCGACATCGGCGGGCTTACACCGGGATCGATGCCACCCGACTCTCTCACCATTGAAGACGAAGGCGTGCTGATCACCGATTTCCTGCTGGTCGAAAACGGACAGCTGCGGGAAGCAGCGCTGCGCGAACTGCTGAGCAGCGCCCGTTACCCCTCGCGCAACATCGACCAGAACATCGCAGACCTCAGCGCCCAGGTCGCCGCCAACGAGAAGGGTCGCGAAGAGCTGCTCTCCATGGTGCGCTACTTCGGCCTTGACGCCGTTCGCGCTTACATGCGTCACGTTCAGGACAACGCGGAAGAGGCGGTTCGCCGCGCCATTGGAAAACTGTGGGACGGTCGTTTCACCGTGTCGCTCGACAACGGCGCACAGATCAAGGTCGTGCTCACAGTACACCACGCATCGCGCAGTGCCACACTGGACTTCACCGGGACCTCGGCCCAACTGCCTAACAACTTCAACGCTCCGCGTGCCGTCACCACAGCGGCTGTTCTGTATGTGTTTCGAACGCTCCTTGATGACGAAATCCCGATGAATGCAGGCGGCCTGAAGCCGCTCACTCTCATCGTCCCCGAAGGCTCCATGCTCAACCCACGCCATCCAGCTGCGGTGGTGGCGGGCAATGTCGAAACGTCTACCTGCGTGACGAACGCTCTCTACGGCGCCCTCGGTGTGCTGGCGGCCAGCCAGCCTACGATGAACAACCTGACCTTCGGCAACGCGACTCACCAATACTACGAAACCATCTCGGGCGGCTCGGGAGCTGGTGATGGCTTCAACGGCACCTCGGTCGTTCAGACGCACATGACCAACTCACGCCTTACCGACCCGGAGGTGCTGGAGCTGCGCTTTCCTGTGCGGCTTGAACGCTACGAAATCCGTGGCGATTCAGGCGGTACTGGCCGCTGGCACGGTGGCAACGGGGGCACGCGGACGCTGCGATTCCTCGAACCCATGACAGTCTCCCTGCTAGCCAACGGCTGGCAGCATCCCGCCTTCGGACTGGCTGGTGGTCAGCCGGGCTTGCCCGGCCGCGCGCGGGTGATCCGCAGCAGCGGCAGCGTGGAAACGCTCGACCATGCCGACAGCGCCGAGTTGCAGGCCGGTGATATGTTCGAGATCGACACGCCCGGCGGTGGTGGCTTCGGTGAAGTGCCGGAGGCAGTGCGATGACCTCCCCCGCATCGGAAGCGCGTTTGCGCGTGCGCCTTGGTGAACATTCTGGCCACACGGGCGGTCTCGCGCCGGGTTACGTGCAAGCCAACCTCGTCATACTGCCCGAAGCTTACGTGGCCGACTTCTTGCGCTTCTGCCAAGGCAACCCGCAAGCCTGTCCTCTGCTGGCGGTCTCCGAACCCGGCGACCCAGCCCTGCCCCGCGTCGGAAGCGACATCGATATTCGAACCGACCTGCCTCGCTATCGCGTCTGGCGCAATGGCGTACTCGCCGCAGAACCCACTGAGATCCAGGCGCTCTGGCGTGACGATTTTGTTAGCTTTCTGATCGGTTGTTCGTTTTCCTTCGAACAAGCATTAATTGAAGGGGGAATTTCGCTTCGGCATGTGGAGCAGGGGCGCAACGTCGCCATGTACCGAACCAGCATCGCAACCCAGCCTGCTGGTCCATTCCGTGGGTCATTGGTCGTCTCGATGCGGCCACTGCGCCCGAGCGATGTGATCCGAGCGATCCAGATCACGTCACGCTTTCCAGCGGTTCACGGGGCACCGGTGCACATCGGTAAACCCGAACTGATCGGCATCGACGATCTAGCCCTTCTCGATTATGGCGATGCGGTCGAGATTCGCGACGACGAGCTCCCCGTGTTCTGGGCCTGCGGCGTCACACCTCAATCGGTAGTGCAGGAAGCAAAAATCCCTTTATGCATCACCCATTCGCCAGGATGTCTTCTGATTACGGATCTGAAAAATACACACCTTGCCAGCCTCTAGGGTGCTCAGAATCATCCAAGTGGGCCGTTTGCGCAGTTGCTCTTTCTCTACAGCCTCCATCGTCCGATAGCGGGAGCCTGTACCGCATCGCGCCGATGACCACGCTAGCGATCGGTTTAACCCAGAGCGGTGCGTTCCTGCTTGGCATGCCAGCGCCTGAAGAATCGAAGATGCCGAGCAGGAGCTCGGCGGTCCCAGCGGGCATCCAAAAATCCCATAGGCGCGCCGGCCATGAAACCATCTACAAGCCGGAAGGCACCCTGCCTAAGCCAGACGCCGCAGCAGTGCTGGCGCAATGAGCGCAGTAGCTTGCACGCCGGTCATCTCGGCGTGCAGCAAAGGCACTTCCAAGGTATCTACCCGCGCTGCATAGGGCTTCCATCCACTGGCTTGCAGTTGTGGCTTGGTGACATGATCCCTGGCCGCACGCACATGGGTGATGGTGCCGTCAAAATATTGATGGTGATGCTGCCGAATCAGACGGTTGGTGTCCGTCACCAGCCGCACCACGCCGTGTAGCGCTTCTTCGGGAAGATGGCCCAATGCGGTACCGCCCTCTTGCAGGAAATTGATCACGGCCTCGCGTGTGGTGAGTTCTGGGTGGCCTTCCGGATCATGACCGGCCACGGCCAGCAGGGCTCGCAGGGCCTGAAGAGGGGTGGGCTCAGGCTCGGCTCGCCACACATCGGCAGGATAGGCGTCCAGGAGCGCAACCAGGCCCACCTGGTGGCCACGTGCCCGCAATTGCACAGCCATCGCCTGGGCAATGATTCCGCCAACAGACCACCCCAAGAGGTGGATGGGGCCGCGGGGGTGAAGCTCGAGCACGCGCGACACATACTGCTGCGCCAGCTCGTCGATGCTAAGAGGCAGTGGCGTGTCGGGCTCAAGCGCCGGAGATTGCAGGCCATAGACACTCCGCGTTGGCCCCCATGCGGGTTGTGCGAGCGCGCGTGCCAGCAGGCGATATCCCCACGAGATACCGCCAGCCGGATGCACGGCGAACACCAGGGATTCTGCAGGGTCTCCTGCGGCAAGCTGGATGAGCGGAGCCAGCCCGCTGTCGAAGCTCACCACCTCGGCATCGATAGCCGAGCCGAGTGCCCCCAGGCTGGGGTTGGAAAAAAGCGAACCCAGACCCGGATTTCGCTGCCAACGGTCTTGCACTTGCGCAAGCAGCTGTACGGCCATGAGCGAGTCCCCGCCCAGACTGAAGAAATCCGATTCGGTGGTGATGGGGGTGCCTGGCTTGAGTTGAAGCACCTGGGCAAACAGTTCGGCCAACGCCACTTCTGTTGCTGTTTGAGGTGGTTGGCCTCCAGCCAACTCAACATCTGGCATAGGCAAGCGTGCACGATCAAGCTTGCCGTTGCTGGTGACAGGCCAGTCATTCAGTGCGACGAAAGCGCTGGGCACCATGTAATCTGGCAAGCGTGCCGCCACATGGGCGTGCAGAGCGCTGCTGTCGTATGCCGAGCCAGGTTGCACATAGGCAACCAGACGCCTGTCACCTGGGCGATCCTCGCGTACCACGACGCCAGAGCGCACCACCTGGTCAAATGAAGCCATCGCTGCTTCTATGTCGCCTAACTCAATGCGCAAGCCACGCAGCTTGATCTGGTGGTCATTGCGGCCCAGGAACACGACTGCCCCATCCTCACGCCACCGCGCGAGATCACCTGTCTTGTAGATTCGTTCACCTGTGCAATGAGGGTCAGGCAGGAAGCGCTCAGCGGTCAAATCATCGCGCCCCAGGTAACCGCGGGCCAGCTGTACGCCACCCAGATAGAGATCGCCGGCCACACCTGGCGGAAGCGGATTCATCTTCGCATCAAGCACATAGAGCCGGGTGTTCCATACCGGATACCCAATCGGTACGGGGTGCGAATGGTCTTGGGTATCGGCTGGCCAATAGCTCACGTCCACCGCGGCTTCGGTAGGTCCGTAGAGGTTGTGCAGTTCGCTTTTCAGTGTGGCATGCAAACGCTCTCGGAGCGTGGCAGGTAATTCTTCTCCGCTGCAAAAAATCCGGCGAAGGAACAGGCCGCGTGAACCTGGATGGGCCAGGAAAGCCGCGAGCATGGAGGGCACAAAGTGACAGGTTCCAATCTTGCGCTGGCGAATGATGGATGCCAGCCACGCAGGATCGCGGTGAGCCTGCGGTGGTGCAATCACCAAGGTGCAACCGGTCACCAGCGGCAGGAAGAACTCCCATACCGAAACATCAAAAGTAGCTGGTGTTTTCTGGAGTATGCGGTCAGTCTCGTCAAAAGCATAGTACTGGCGCATCCACTCGATACGATTCACGATAGCCTGGTGCTCAATCAACACGCCTTTGGGCTCTCCGGTAGAGCCTGAGGTGTAGATGACGTAGGCAGCGTCTTGCGGATCTGGACTGGCCAGACTCAGCTCTTGGAAGCTCAGCTCTGGCTCCAGGGGCCAGTGAGATGGATCGATGATGGGCAGCGCTGAAGGCAAGGATGCTGCATCGGCCTGGCACACCAAAGCGCATTCTGGCCGCGCAAGAGCAATCACACGAGCAAGACGCTCTGGGGGGTGTTCCAGGTCAAGCGGAAGATAGGCTGCGCCGGATCGCAATACCGCAACCAGGGCAATCACCAGCTCCAGCGACCGGGGAAGCGCCACGACGACCAGACTCTCGCGCCCAACACCTCTCGTGCGCAGCGCGAACGCCAGTGCGCGCGTGCGCAGCTCCAACTCACCATATGTAAGCTGATGACCTTCAAACTCCAGCGCTACCGCCTGCGGCGTGCTGGCCATGCGCGCTTCCATCAAGGCACTGAGCGTTGTCTGAGGAACGTCATGGTCCGTAGCGTTGACATCCACAAGATAGCGTCTGGCTTCGGCAGGGCTGGCCAAGGCGATGTCGCCGACTGTGCGTGCGGTCAGGGCCGCTTCCAGGAAGGCCAGCAGGCGTTCCTTGTGCGCCGTGACGGCGGCCAGACTGTATAGATCAGGATTGGCTTCGATCTCCAGGTCAAGGCGGTGGACGCCGTCGCCTCGAAAACCCAGGGTGATATCGTCGATAGGACCGGTACCCAGAATCTCCAGATCAGTGCTCACACCCACGAACTCCAGAGCTCGATAGAAGGGCTGCACGTTGATCAAAGGCCCATAAAGCCTGCGTTGTCCACCCAATAGTCCAAGGTCGCGCCTAAGTTGCTCACTGCGGTAGCGACCGTGGCGACGAGCCCGAGCTTGCTGGCCTGCCATGTCCTGGAGAAACTGGGTCAAAGGCAACTCCAGCGTCGCAGCCACCCGAAGTGGCAGGACATTCATCACAGTGGCCGTGGCGCGCGCACTGGCGCTGCCCAACCTGCCCATGTAGGGAACGCCCACAACGGTTTGCGCTGCACCTGACATGCGCTGCACATAAAGGGCTGTCAGCGATGTGAGCACATCCGGCCAAGGCAGTTTGGCTGATTGAGCGAAAGCCAACAGCCGAGCGGAAAGCGCCGGATCCATAGCCATCGTCAGGCGATGGCAAGTTGACGCGCTATTGGCTCTTCCGAACGCCATGCTGGACACCTCAGGCGCATCTCCAAAGCTCTCGCGCCAGAATGCGGCGTCCTTCATCCGGCGATCACTTTCGCCGTAGCTGGCGTCCTCCTCCACCAGGGTTTTCAAACCATTCAAGGGCGAGCGATCAGCCGCACCATTCACGTGGCGTGCATAAAGCTCGCTCACTCGGGCGCCCCATAAGGCCATGCCATAGCCATCGTTGGCCAGATGGTGGGCACGTTGGTACCAGACATAAGTACCGGGCCCCAGAACGAAAAGGCATTGCCGAGAAAGCGGCGCTTTCACCGGGTCAATTGGTGTTTGCATGTCGTGCAACATCACCTCTCGCGCCCGGTGAGCAGGATCTGGGGCCTGGCTGAAATCAATCCGCTCCAGGCCAGGGACGCGCGAAGCGTCCAGCCATTGGCGCGGTCCATCGGTACCCTCACGCATTGCCAGGCTCAGTGACTGCGCTTCACGCGCAGCTTGCAACGCAGCTTCGGTGAAGGCAGGTTCGTTCAGATTACCGCGAATCCACAGGGCATGTCCTGTATTGAAACTGGGGTTCTCTGGCGCAAGACGTTGCGCATACCAAAGCCCCAGTTGGGCTTCGGTCAGCGGCCACGGCTGAGAGGTTGAAGTAACGATGGCGTGAGGGCTCCGGGTCGCGGTCGCGGTCGCGGTCGCGGTCGCGGTCGCGGTCGCGGTCGCGGATTGTGTAGCAGAGGGCTCGACTTGCGATTCGAAAACGGCTTTCACGCCTGACCCTGGTGCTTCTTGATCACACTCCACCACCCGCCCAAGGTCGTATGCTCACCCAGCTCAAAGATGTCGACTTGCAGGCCTGCTTGAGTCCACTCGGCAACAAGTCCTAGCAGGCGCATGGAATCGAGTCCAAGATCCATCAGGTTGTCGTCCAGACCAATGTCATCAGGCGATTCGCCAATCAGGTTGGCAATGTCGCCACGGATGCGCTCCAGGGTGAACGCCGATGCGTCGGATGCGGGTGAATTCGTCATGTCACTGGATGGTTGGAAGAATGTACGGCCGGAGCGTTCTGAGCATCGAGGAACTCGCCACGCAGGCGAGCACGCAATTGCTTTCGGCTGGTCTTGCCTACAGCCGTGTTCTCGAACGCGTCTACAAAGACGATCTGGTCCGGAATCTTGAAAGCGGCCACCCCTCGCTCGCGCATCCAGGCCTTCAATACAGGCGCGCGCGGCTTCTCGCCACGCACGATGATGAATGCGCAGATGCGCTCGCCCAGATATTCGTCGGGAATGGAGACGACGGCAGCATCGAACACCTGCGGATGCGCCAGGAGATGGTCTTCCACTTCTTCTGCAGATATTTTTTCGCCAGCTCGGTTGATGTGATCGTTGGCACGGCCTTGTACCGTGAGGTAGCCGTCGGCTGACTGTTGCACCACATCCCCGGTGCGGTAGAAACCATCTTCTGTGAAAGCCCGGGCATTGGCAGCGTCGTCATTGTGATAGCCCCTGATGGTGTAGGGACCGCGTGTCAGCAGATAGCCGCTCTGCCCAATGGGGACTGGTTGCCCTTGATCGTCGACCACCAGAACTTCGTCATCCGGACTGATAGGGCGGCCTTGGGTATTCAGAACGACGGATTCACCATCATCCAAACGCGTGTAGTTGACCAGGCCTTCTGCCATGCCAAATACCTGCTGCAACTGACATCCAAAGCCGGCAATCACTCGGCGCGCGGCTTCTGGCGTGAGTTTGGCACCCCCGACCTGGAGCACCTTGAGGCTGGACAGATCACGCCCCGTGTGCTGCGCCGCTTGCGCCCACAGCAGCGCCAGCGGCGGCACCAACCCGAGATCGGTGACATGCTCGCGTTCAATCAGCGCAAAGGCGTCTTCCGCTGCGGTCGAGCGCGAAAGTACAACAGTGCCTCCGGCGTACAGCACGCCCAGCGCTCCGGGAGAGCTCATGGGAAAATTATGAGCCGCTGGCAAGGCCACCATATAGCGGCTGTTCTCGGTTATGGCGCATATCTCGTTACTCGCCCGGAAGCTGTATATGTAGTCGTCGTGGGTGCGTGGGATGAGCTTGGAAAGGCCTGTGCTTCCCCCCGATATCTGCAAGAACGCCACCGATTGCGGATCGGGGTCTGGTGCGGAAAGCCGAGCGGCATCGTGCTTGAAGTCTTGGAGCGCAGCGAACTCGGCCGCATCTCCAGATATGACCACCTGCTTGAGGGCAGGCTCGCGTGCCAGCAATTCGCGCGCCAAAGTGCGGTAGTCAAACCCACCGTATTGCTGCTGAGCCACGTAGGCCGAAGCCTGTGACTTTCGGACGAAGTGGCTGATCTCCGTGATCCGGTGCGCCGGCAGCGCGTAGACCGGGATCATGCCTGCCAGGAACAGCCCGAATGCGACGCCGTAAAACTCTGCGACGTTGCCGATCTGAACGACGACCCGATCTCCGCGTTGCAAACCCAAGGCCAGCAGACCCGACGCGACCGTCTCCGCCCGCTCACCCAGTTGCGCATAGGTCCAGCGCTTTTCATGGTCGACAATGGCGGTACGCTCTGAGTAACGCCCTACTCTCTCGCGCAAAAATCCAGGGAAAGTCTCGCCGCGCCAGTACCCAGCCTGGCGATAGCGTTGAACGAATTCCTCTGGCCAGGTTTGGCGCAGGGCAATGAGGGGCTCTGACATGGTCCGTGTGAATGTGAGTTCGCGGTGAGTGAGTTCAGATTTCGGGGCTCGAAGCGGTCGCTGCCTTGTTCGCCCGAACAAGGACAGTGCCCACACTCAGGATGAGCAAGCCACTCGCAACGAATAGATAGGGCAAGGCGGGGGCCACTTGATAAAGCATGGTGCCTGCCAACGGCCCCACCACCATGCCCAGGCCTTGCGCTGCCGCCAGCGTTCCGGCTGCAGCACCCTGCTCATGGGAATCCACTGCATTGGCGGCCATGGCTTGAAAGGTCGGAAAAATCATTCCCATGCCGAAAGCACCAACCCCATACCCCAGCAGGATGGTGGTTTGGCCATTGGCAAGCGTGACGCTGGAAAAACCCAGCGCAGCTATCAAAGCGCCCAACCAGATCCAGCGGATCGGAGGCACGCTTTTCAGGCGCATGACAAACTGCTGAGAAAAAATGAGCGCAAAACCCACCACCGTAAGGGATAGACCTGCCACCCTTGCGCCGTCTGCTTCGCTGAGGCCAAGACGATCCATGGCGAAAAATCCCACCAGAACCTGCGCGATGGCCACTGAGCCCATGGCCGTGAATGCGGTCAAACTCAAGTGACGCAGGCGCGGGTCCCACCAGGTCATCGCTGCGACAGGACGCTGGCCCGGCGCTAACTGTGCGCTAAACCCGGCCTTCTGCGCCGCATGGGGCCCGTCAGCAGGCAAACAAAAAGCAATGACGAGGAAACCCAAGGCAGGCAAGACGGCCGCCGCATAGAGCGCGCCCCCCAGGCTCAGGGTGGCCAACCATCCTGCAGCGGCAGGCCCGGCCACCATACCGAGCGCATTGGCGGTGCCCAGCTTGGCCATGACGGAGGACCGATCTCCTGGCAAGGTGTTGTCTGCCACCGCGGCCGCAGCTGTAGGCGGCACAGCGGCATAGAAGGCGCCGATCAGGGAGCGGGTCACAATCAGCAGCACCGCCACGGCAGTCACGCCAGCATATCCACGCAAAGCGACATCAACCCCAGCAGCCAGCCCTGCATAGACCAGTGCAAATACGGCCAAGCCTATAAGCAACACCCGCTTGCGGCCATGGCGGTCACTCACACGCCCCCACCAGCGCGCCATCAACATCCAGAACACCCCACCGACCGTCAGTGACAGGCCTGCAATCCACTCAGGCAAGCCAAGACGGCGCACGATGGGGCCGATCACCGCCACGTAGGACATCATGGCCATGGTCCCCGTCAAGGCTGCGAACAGCAGCGGAAACATGCGAAAAGGCAAGGGGGTGGAATTCATGGCGTTCAGCGCGCGGCAAATTCAAGCGTAGGAGGGATGGAAGCCGGCCGCATTGGTCCGTGGCTGACGCCAGGAAAGGGCTTCCACGTCACTGCCATGCCTTGCCGCAAGGCCTGACGCTCCGCAAGCTTGGGAGCAGCGTCCGGGGGTACCGAGCGCCGCCGCTCACGTGCGGCCAAGACCATAGCCGGATCGAGGCCCGGACGTAGAGCGCGCGTTTCGTTCTGAACTTCCAGCCCGGAACTGCCAGCCATCAATAGCAGCTCAGTGGTGCGTCCTGCGGTAACCGCTCTGGCCTTGGACTCGACCGTCAAGATGAACCCACCGTGCCACCACAGGGAAGCATCGGCCGCGGCGTACCTCGGAAATAACTGCGGACGCGTGAAAAGTGTGTACAGCGTCAGCAGGCCTCCATACGAGTGGCCCCAGAGGGTGGTCCGTGCAGGATCGCTGGGTATGCGCCTGCGAATCTCAGGCAGCATCTTCTGCTCCAGAAGATCCAGGAAAACATCTGCCCCGCCACCCAGGCGCTTACGCATTTCGTCGTCCCACGTGGGGTCCTCTCCTGGCACGGGGGGCGTGTAGTCAAAGGAACGTGCAGCCACGTCCACGCCAAGATGGGTCTCATAGCCTAGAGCGGCAATGGCCACTGGGCGGTTGCTGTCGGCCATATGCTTCAACTGGTCCTCGGTCAGGGAGGCAAAAGACGCATTGCCATCGAGCATCAGCAGCAAAGGATAGCCCGCAGCCGGTGGGGGCGCCTTGGGCACTGCCAATTGCACTCTGTAATGTCGCTTGCCATCTGCAGATTCCAGCTTGAAGTGTTCAAACCGGTAGTGAGGCGAGCCCACATCGGCAACGCTCTTGCCTACGGGGCGGTTCAAAGAGTACGTGGACAGATCCAGATTGGTGGGCGGAATGGGTTGATCAGATGGAGCGGCGATCATCGACTTCGTGCTGCTTGCGCAGCCCTGCAAAAAAGCGCCGCCGGCCAAGGCAAGCAAGACTATCCGGCGAGGCCGATGGAAAGAGCGGGTCATGGGTCTATGGTGACTATCAAGGGAATCGGGCGGGTAGGATGTTCAATCACTGTGACGGGTTGCCCGTAAATGGAATGGATGCGTTCACCTGTCAGGACTTCACGTGGTGTGCCGTCAGCCATCACACGCCCACGGCTCAACATGATGATCCGGTCCGCGTAGGCGGCTGCAAGATTGAGATCGTGAAGCACGGCAATCACACAGTGCCCGGCCTGCGTGAGGCCTCTCATGCTGCGCAGCATGGACTCCTGATGCTTCAGGTCCAGTGCTGCGGTGGGTTCGTCCAGCAAGATGAGGGGCGTCTGCTGTGAGAGCACACGTGCAAACGCGGTCCGGGCGGACTCTCCGCCAGAAAGCGACTGCACGTCGCGCTGCGCGAGGTGAGTCACATCCGCAGCTGCCATGGAAGCTTCAACAATCTGCGCGTCCTGAGCAGGTTGAGGCGGGTGCGGCAGGCGCCCCATTGCAACGACTTCATGCACTGAAAAAGCGAATCGCACGGCATGGTCCTGCGGCATGACTGATCGCTCGCGCGCAAGTTCACGCACACGCCATCGGTCAATCGCTTTGCCATGCACCTGCACACTGCCCTGGGTCGGAACGTGGTCTCCAGCAGCAAGAGCCAGCAAGGTCGACTTGCCAGCGCCATTGGGCCCCACCAGAGCGGTGAGCGTGCCAGGCTGAAAATCGAGTGACACGCCTTGCACCAGGGCTTGACCGTCTATCGCAAAGCTCGCATCGCGCAAGCTCAGCAGCGGCTGTCCGGAGGTCGCTTTCATCGCGCGCCTCCTGGCCGCTGGCGCAATACCAACCAGAGGAAAAATGGCGCGCCAATGGCGGCAGAAAATAACCCGAGCGGAATCTCGGAAGGTGGGTCCAGGGTACGCGCGGCGGTATCAGCCACCACAATCAAAGCGGCCCCGGTCAGCGCTGAAAGCGGCAATAGCCAACGATGCCCAGGCCCCGCCAGCAACCGCACCACATGAGGAACTACTAGACCGACAAAGCCTATGGTGCCCGCAAACGCCACCCCGGCTCCTACCAGGAGCGCAGAACAAGTCACCAGCAAGACCCGGGCACGCCGCACATCCAGGCCGATGTGCTGAGCCTGCCGCTCACCCAAGGCAAGCATGTCCAGCGGTTTGGCCAGCCATAGCATCCCGATCACGCCAAGCAAGAATACAGGCAGGGCCGCAGCCAGGTCGGACCAATCTGCAGAACCCAGCGATCCCATCTGCCAGAACACCAGTGACTGCAACTGCGCGGCATTGGCTCGGTAGGTCATAAACCCGATGGCGGCCGAGCAGGCAGCCCCAATGGCAATGCCAACCAGCAGCAAAGTGACTGTTCCGCTGCCTCTTCCGGGTCGAGCCAACAGGTAGATCAGCGTGGTCGACACCATGCCACCGACAAATGCTGCCACAGGAACGGTCCATTCACCCAAAGCGCTGGCTCCCATCACGATGGCGCTGACCGCTCCAAGTGCGGCGCCTTGGCTCACCCCCACCACACCAGGATCAGCCAAAGGGTTTCCAAAGAGCCCCTGCAACCCGGCACCGGCCATGGCCAAGGCCGCGCCCACGAGCGCGCCCATGAGTGCCCTCGGAATACGCAAGTTCCAGATGACAGCCATGTCGCGAGCCTTCAAGCCTTCAGCATCGCCAATGCCAAAGCGCTCCAGCACAATGCGAAAGACGTCTGCAGGCGCCACCTTCAGCGGTCCTATGCCAAAAGAAAGCACCATGGCGGCAATCAGCACGCCAGAGAGCAATAGAAGCAGCAAATATCCACTGGGGCGTCGAACGCCCGAGCGCAATGGTGTGGTGGCAGAACTCACTTCGAGGTCAGCCCCTTGAGTGCGCTTGCAAGTGCAAGAGCACCCGCACCGGAATGCACGCCCACGATCTTGAGCTGCTCATCAGGCATGACCCAGATGCGGTTGTTCTGCCCGGCAGGCGTCTGTTTGAGCGCGGGGTATGCGCGCCATATTCCGGCTTCACCCCCGAAGAGCTCCAGATCACTTCGTGTCAGCAACACGATTTCCGGTGCGGCAGCCACCATGCCTTCGTTGCTCAGCGCCGTGTAGTCGCCAGCTTTGGCATCGTCCCCGACATTGATACCCCCCGCCAGCCGAATGAGCTGAGCCGCAGCCGTGTCTTTGCCGCCCACCGTAGGCCGACCGCCGCCGCCGGTGGCAGAAATATGAAGAACGCGCGTGCGGCGCGGCAGTTGCCCAGCAATCGCCTCTGCTTGCTTGTACTGGCGCTCCAGTTCACGCGCCAGGTTTTCACCTTCGGTTTTCAGGCCGAACGCCGCTGCAGTCTTGCGGATTTTCTGGGGGGCCGGCTGCAGATCATCGATCACAACCGACGGCAAACCTGTCTTGCGCAGGGTTTCAGACAGCTTGGCATGCCGCCGCAAGCTGTTGCCCACGAACAGCGTGCCATCCAGGCTTAAAACGCCTTCAGCTCCCGTGGTGCGGTTGAACAGAAAATGATGGGACGCCTTGCGGCCGGCCAAGGTGACAGAACTCTCTGGCGCTGCAAACACGCGGCTGCCCAGGCCAAGCGCCTCCATGATGCCAATGACATCGTCCCCACCCACAATAACGCGTGACGCATCGGTAATTCGCACCGTGGCGCCATCGTCAGACGTCACCGACGTAGGGAGTTTGGGGGTCGCGCTGGAGACCTTCAGGCTATGCGGCTGGCCAACAGCGAGCCAGCCGGCCGGCAACGCCTGTGCATGGGTTGGGACAGGGAAACTCAGAGCGACGGAAAGAGCTAAGGTGGCACAGACGCCGGTCAGTGCCGCAAGGCATTTTTCTTTGGACATGTCGGTGGGGTAGATTTATTTTTATCAACAAGAAAGCGGAAGGCTCGGCTGAACCCATCGCTTGGCACCCGATGAAGGAGATTTCTCTTGATCAGGAACCCAGCCGGGCTTCATTGAGCCGCAGCCCCTTCGCGTGTGGACGCCATAGGAATCCAGCGCTTCACTTGTGGCAATACAAGTAGACTCACTCGGCCGATGCCAGAAGACAGCCAGAGCGAAAACGCCACGGCCACAGGCGATCACCGCTCGCCGCGCTGGCCCTGTGGCCAATCGAGAGCGAGCGCCATCGAACCGCCCTGCCCCACGGATGCCAGAACGCGGGGCGAGAGAAGCATCGATCCTTGGCGAATCAACGCAGTTTGATATAGGAGATGCGGTCACCTTGAGGATCATCTGAACCCCTTGCTTTGTTCACAGCGAAGACACCACCTTTGCCGTCGATCACAGCGTGGTTGGGAAAAGAGCCGCCAGCCAGATTGGCAACGATCCGCCCATTGATATCCACCACCGTCACCGTGTCTGATGCGCGGTTAGACACGTACGCCAGGTTGCTCACCGGGTCGAAGGCCACGTTAAGCGCGCCAGCCCCCACCTTCACATCGTGCAGCACGTTGCCGCTTGCGACATCGGCAATGATCAAATTGTCAGAGCCCTGAGACGCCACCAGGACGCGGTTGGTCCTGGCATCGTAGGCAACGCCGGAAGCCGACCGGGCACCTTCGAGAGCAAACACTTTTTCCACCTGATCGGTACGCGTGTTGATCACCGCAACTTCGTTAGTGGACATGCTCACCGTGAAGAGACGGTGATTGGCTGCGTCGAGCTCAAGGCTCATGGGTGAGAACTTGCGATCGCCAGGCCCCTTGACCGTGGTTTGCAGAGGAATTTTCTTCAGCACGGCGAGCGTCTTGGTGTCGAAGACCACAATGTCGGCCTGGCCGACGGGTGTCGCGTAGGCCTTACCCAGTGCAGCATCGACCAGCACGTCACGCGCATGCGGCACCACACCAGCATCAAACTGCTTGATCAGCTTCAAATCAGCCTGGTTGTAGACGGCCACAGTATCCTGGCGCGTGTTGGTGACCCAGACAGTGCCGTTGGCATCGTCCACTGCCACGCCGTAGACGGCAAATCGATTGACGGCCGGGGCGTTGCCCGAAGCGGTTGCTGCAGCAGGTACAAGACCCGCTTCGACACGGGCCTCAATGGCCAGAGTCTGAGGGTTGATCTTGACCAGTTCCGTCTGGCTGATGGGGGGGCGGCCAACTGCAGATGTCACGAAAACTCGGTCACTCTTGGCGCTGTATGCGGCCTGGTACAGGCCTGGCACCAGCTTCTGCACTTTCACATCAAAGCGCTCCTGCCCTGACAGAGGCACATTGGGAGAGACCTTGAGCGGAAGCAACACGGCTGCGGCCGGCTTGGCGGCATTCACTGTGAGCGAATGGTTTCCGGTCTGCGCGCCTTGTGGCACCTGAAACTGTGTCTGGAATTTTCCATCAGCACCCACCACGGCAGGCGCCTGGTTCAGAGCAGTCCCCCCGTAGTAGATGGTCACTTCCTGGCCGGGCTTGAAGTCCTGGCCAGCAAGCTTCACCTGGCTTCCGGCCAAAACCACGGGCGTTTCGATGACATTCACACGCCCTTTGAAGCTCGCGTCGGGCGCCTCAAAGCCAGGAGAGGCACATGCCGCCAAGACAAGGGCAAGTGAGACCGCTGCGATAGGTCTGATCATGGCGATGGGAGGTTTGGTCATGAATTTCCTTTGACTTCTATTCACACAGCACGAACTGCCACAAAAAATGGGCAGCGAATGCTTTACTTCGAGCCTCCGATGTTAAATGATAATTATTATCAATTGGTAAAACCCCTCCCCCGAACCTCCCAATGTGTTTCGGAAGCAAGCAAGCGTTTTGGATAGATAAGCAGGACCCGCCTCTCTTGCAGGCAGTGTGCTGGCGAAGAAAAGTCCTTTTGTGGCAATGGCTTAGTCCATTCCCACACTTCCTGGGAGTTTTACTCGTTTCGAGCCGGGTGCCACCATTGGCGTTTCGCCGCGGCGAGCACAAGCATCAACCGCGGACAAGGCCCCGTAGTCCAGTTTTTAGTTGGTTCGCAGACTTCTCGGGAGCTGCGCGGAGCAATGAGAAGATTTTCCGCATCATCGAGAGGGTTTCGGTGATGGCCCTTGTCACTGCGGCCTTCCGACACGCTCTATTCCCGGCATGAAGCCTTCCCTCATGTGCGGGGCAAACGTTGCCGCATCGATCCCCAGAACTGCTCCACGGCTGGGTCGCAGTTCCGACCGCAGAAGCAACCCGGACCGGTGCCAGAGCTGGGAATCTCCTAGTTGATGAACACGTCCTGGATCAAACGTGGCCCTTTCGGCGCAGAGCCACGACGCCGGCAAGCATGCTGCCCAACAGAATCAGAGCCCACTCACTCAGTGCAGGCACCGCGGTGGCGGCGACGGAAGTAGCCCTCTCGCAGGCACGCCACCACGGCGTACTGCCTGTAGCAACGTCCCATGCCGGACTTTCAACGTAAGGTTTGCTCAAGTTGTTGGCGCACAGGCTCGAGCTGTTGGCAAGCAGCGAGGCCGGGGCGGCAGGTGGGTTGCCCGTCAGCCGGTTATTCCCCACCGTGAAGGCCGTCAGATTCAAGCCTGTGAGGTCAGGTATGGAGCCTGTGAGTTGGTTGTTGTGTGCCCAGAAAAGCGTCAGGCTGTTCAACCCTGCCAGCGAAGGCAATGAGCCCGTGAGGCCGTTGTGGTTGACACGGAAGGTTTCGAGGTTGGTCAACGCAGCAAGCGATGGGATCGTGCCGGTCAGGCCAGGGCCATTGGCGGCAACAGAAAAGTTTCGCAGCGTGGTCAAGCTCGCCAGATCGGGGGGAAGGCTGGTGACATTGCTGCTGCCGTCGCCGTTGGTGCTAAAGGCGATGAAGCCGCGCAGTTCGGTCAGCCCCCCAAGCGCAGGCAATGGGCCACTGAGCTTGTTGTCGGGGAGGCGGATGGCGACGACATGATCATAGGTGCCGTCGTTCAAGCCGCAGGTGATGCCAAACCATGAACCAGGACCGTTACCTGTGCACACGGTGGAGCCAGGGTTATCCCAGCCAGTCTTGGCAACCCAGCCAGGGCCGTTGGTACTTGCGTAGAGGGCGTCGAGCACAGCACGCTCGGAAGCGGGAATGTCAGCCAAGGCGGGTGACAGGCTAACGGTCAGCAGCAATGCAGCAACGGCTTGTAATTTGGAAGACCACGACATGAAAAACCCTCTAATTCAGGAATGAAATAAGCGCTTCGCGCAGAACCAAGTCAAGCTCTGAGCTGGTCGGCTTGCATCAACATGTTACGAACAGCAGGTCTTGCGCGCATCACCCAGTTGGGTGATGCGGTCAGCGCGCAGCAGCGGGCGTGGAGCGAGAGCCGTCGCCGTCCAGCATCAACCCCATCCGGCTGGCCGCCACGATCGCCTGGGTGCGTGTGGTGACGTCCAGACCGCGCAGCACGGCGCTGACATGGGTCTTGGCAGTGTTTTGGCTCAGACCCAGCTCAAGCGCGATCAGCTTCATCGGCTTGCCCTCCAGGATAAGCCGCAACACCTGAGTCTGGCGGGGCGTAAGCCCCAGTTCGGCGGGCGTCGTGCGCGGCTGCACCGGTATCGCCAGCGCCACGCCTGCGAGGCTGAGCGGCGGCACATAGATCCCGTGCGCCAGCACAGTGCGCAAAGCCTCGAACATCTGATGTGACGAAGCCGACTTGGGAATAAAACCCATCGCGCCCAGCTGGATCGAACGCACGATGGTCACCTGGTCCTCCAGCGATGACATCATCACCAGCGGCACACCGGGATGCCGCTCGCGCACCTCCTCCAAAGCCTGCAGGCCATGCGTGCCCGGCAGAATGACGTCGAGCAGGATCAGCTCGATGTCTGCGCTGGCCTCAAGGGCGACCAGCGCCTCGCGGACGTTGGCTGCGTGACAGACCTGGACCGCCGGGTCCAGCTCCTTGAGCAGCAGCGCTACGCCGTCGCGAAACAGCGCGTGATCATCGACCAGCAGAATCTTCATGGTCCGAGTCTGCACCGGATTTCACCAAACCGCATCCCCCGCTTGGGTGATCTGCCAGCGCCGCCTCAATGGCGGCCAACAGCCGCTCGGCGCCAACCGGCTTGTGCAGCAGTGGCAGGCCCGCGTCAGCCACACGCCGCAGGTCGGCGGCAGCGATGTCGCCGGTGACGATGATCGCGGGTACGGCCTGGCCGATGTGCGCGCGCAGTTGTCCAACGGCGGCCAGCCCGTTTTCACCCTGGCGCAGCCGGTAGTCGCACAGGATCAGGTCAGGGTCGCGCAAGTGCTCGCCCAGGAGCGCCACGCATTGTTCGGCCGATGCGGCAGTGACCACGTGCGCGCCCCAGCTGTTGCACAGCGCCTGCATGGCCCGGCGCGTATCGGCCTCATCATCTATGACTGCGATGAATGCCCCCGCAATGTGCTCTGGGCGCGCCAAGCCTTGTGGCCGAGGCAGCACCACCGGGAGTGCCTCGGCCAGGGGCAGCAAGATCGAAAAACAGGTGCCACGACCCGGGACCGAGCGAACTGTGAAGGGATGCCTCAGCAGAGCAAGTGTGCGCTTGACGATGGCCAGGCCGAGCCCGAGCCCCTTGTCGCGGTCGCGCTCCGGATTGTCGACCTGGAAGAACTCCTCGAAGACGTGCGGCAGTTGGGCCGGCGCAATGCCAATGCCGGTGTCCCACACCTGCAGCTCAACGCCGTCCTTGCGCCGCCGGCATCCAACCAGAACCTTGCCGCGCTCGGTATAGCGGATTGCGTTAGACACCAGGTTGTTCAACACCCGCTCCAGCATCGCCGCATCGGTGCGCACAGCACAGCGCGAGGGCACCACAGCCAGCCGCAGCTGCTTACGCGCCGCTTGCGGCTGGTGGCTGGCAGCCACCCGATGCAGCAACTCGGCCAGGGCATGATCGCCCAGCGCTGGCCGAGACATGCCTGCATCGAGCTTGGAGATATCTAGCAGACCAACGAACAAAGCCTCCATGGCAGCGACCGACACCTGGATATGCTCCACCAACGTGCTCACATCTGCCGTGACAGGCTGCCTGCGCAGCACCCCCACCAGCAGGCTGATGGTGTGCAGGGGCTGGCGCAGGTCGTGGCTGGCCGAGGCCAGAAAGCGGGTCTTCGCCTGGTTCGCCTGTTCGGCTTCCTCGCGTTTGGCCACCAGTTCGTGTGTGCGCTCAGCCACTCGGGTTTCCAGCAGCTGATACGAATCGCCCAAGCGCTCGGCCATCTGGTTGAAGCGGGCCGCAAGCTGACCCAGCTCGTCGCCGCGCGCCAGGGCGATGCGGTGATCAAGATGGCCTTCACCAATGCGGTCAGCACCTTCAGCAAGCTGCTGGATCGGTCGCACCACCCGGCGCGCCAGCACGATGCCGACGGCCGAGCCCGCGACGACGGCAAGCGCCAGGATCAACAGCGTGGCAAACAGGGCACGGCGCACCGGCGCATACGCCTCGTCGCGCGGCTGCTCAGTGATCAGCCGCCAGCCGGGAACGCTCAGCGTGGCAGCGCGGGCAACCATCGCGCGGCCCTCGGGCGTTTTGAACTCGATCAGTCCATGATCGCTGCCCGCAAGGCCATCAGCGAGCGCTGCGCGCACCGGCGGGCGCGCAGCGCCATCAGGGCGAGCCAGCACTTGCAAGAAATCGGGGTGCGCCAACAGGTGCCCTTCGCCATCGATCACATAAGCAACACCCTCGCGGCCAAAGCGCGTTTCACCAATGCTCTCGCGCAATTGCGCCAGATCAAGCTGCGCGGCGAGCACCCCGCTCTCCGGGACCTTGCCGCGCAGCGCCATAACCACGCGTGGCTGGTTGACGATGAAGGTCGTGGGGCCGAACCAGGGGGCTGCGGCGCGAGCGTGTACAAACTCGGGCGACTGACTGCGGTCTTCGCCCAGACCAATGCGGTCTGGTGCCATGCGCGAGATGCGCACGCGCTCGCGACCCTCGCCGTCGATCCAGTAGAGCGACTCGATAGCCAAAGATTGCTTCATCAGGCGGTACAACTCGAGCTGAACATCAACGTCCACATCGCCAATATGGCCCGAATCCATCAGCGACAGGCTGGAGCGCAGCAAGGCACCAGCCTCTCCGAAGAAGCGCTCAATGCGAACCGATGCCTGCGTGGCTTCAAGGGCTTGCAGAGCCTGCAGGGCCACACGTGTCTCGCGTTGGATCAGCCACAGCTGCGCACTGCCGCTGGCCAGAATGACCAGCGTGACCAGCCCGGCCACCCAAAGGGCATAGCTGCGCCACAGGCGGTGCCTGGGCAAGCGCATCAGGGCGCTTTCCCGCTAACGCTCCCCGGCGTGCTAGCGACTTGCGGCCTGATCAGGCGGACGGCGCGCGCAATCATCGCAGGAGGTAGTTGTACGCCCATCTGTTCGGCTGTGTCGAGGTTGATGCTCAGCCCCGCTTCATACAGCTCCTGGACTGGCAACTCGGCCACCGCGCGGCCGCGCAGCACTTGATCGACATACTGTGCCGCGCGGCCGCAGAAATCAATGCGCCCGATGACGCCATAGCTGAGCAAGCCTCCGACGCGGTTGCTGAACCAGGCGTGATGCGAGATCGCGGGTAACCGCAACCGCAGCGACTGGCGCGCATGCTCGGCCAGCATCCCCGGCGAGTCGGGCCGGATCATGACGGCATCGACCTTGAGCCGAGCCAACTCCTCCCAAGCACCGGCAACGCCGGCCTCGCCCGAAAAATGCACCCGGAACAGTTTGGCGCCAGCGCGTCGTACCATGTCCTGGACAGGCCCAAGCCCGCCCTCCCCCGCTTTGGCATGCAGAGGGTTTCCGCTATTTTCGATCTGACCGATACGGCGTGCGCCGGGGAAAGCTTGCAGCAGCACTTCCAGTGGCTTGATGCCATGCTGGCCCGTCAGGCTCAGCACCACACCCGTCACATTGGCCAGTGGACGCGCCTGCGCATCAACGACCCCGTCCAGGTTGCCAGGGCCGATGACAATGATGGGCAAAGTCTTCGTGGCCTGCATCAGAGCTTCGGTTGGTGCGACCGTAGTGCTCAGCAGCACATCTGGGCGGCGCGCCACCAATGCCTGCGCCAGTGGTGCAAGGCGCGCCGGATCGTGGCCCGCGTCGTTCCATTCGATCTTCACTTGCTTGTCAAACGACCAGCCGGCCACTTCCAAAGCAGCGCGCAGCTCGTCCATGCAACGCCTCTCCGGATCGCTCGGCCCGCCCCCCAGGTAGGCGATGACGCGGGGGGTGGCCGTGGTCTGCGCCAAGAGGGGTTGACCGCCCATCAGCAGGACTGCGCCCGCGCACACGGCGACGGTAGAAGAGAGGAGCTTTGACGGGATAAGGGGCATGTGATGACTTGGATGCAACTAAGCCGGGTGCGACAGAGTCATTATGCGATGGAGCTCTCGATATGCAACATTTAGTTTCAGAAGAGACGCGCTTGCGAAAACGTATTTCTGCCTCCCGTGGTGGTGGGAATCTGATCTGCACTAGCACCGCATGAGGGCCGCAAGCCTCCGCCACTCGATTCAGGTCGGCCCACAGCCGTACAGCTCGCGTACTCGTCGCGCAAAGGTATTTAAGGCGTCTTTCTGGCCACAAAAAACCCCAGGCTCGGACGCAAGTCCAAACCTGGGGTCAGGTCCGCGCAAACGGTCAGGCCGCTCGCGCGCAAGCCGAGCTTGAACCTGTCAACCCATGTGCAGGCCGCCGTTGCAGGAGAAGTCCGCACCGGTGGTGAAGCCAGAATCTTCGCTGGCCAGCCAGGCGACGATAGAGCCAATTTCCTCGGGCGTGCCCAGGCGCTTGACGGGAATGGTGGCAACAATCTTTTCCAGCACGTCTGGGCGGATAGCCTTGACCATGTCGGTTCCGATGTAGCCAGGGCTCACGGTATTCACCGTGACGCCCTTGTTCGCCATTTCCTGTGCCAGAGCCATGGTGAAACCGTGCATGCCTGCCTTGGCAGCAGAGTAGTTTGTCTGCCCAGACTGACCCTTCTCTCCGTTCACGGAGCTGATCTGGATGATTCGGCCCCAGCCACCTTCGACCATGTCGGGCACCACTTGTTTAGTGACGTTGAACATGGAGTTCAGGTTGGTGTCGATCACCGCGTCCCAGTCTTCACGGGTCATCTTCAAGAACATGCGGTCACGCGTAATACCCGCGTTGTTGACCAGCACCTCGATAGGACCATGTTCGGCTTTGGCCTTGGTGAACGCATCCGCAGTGGATTGCCAGTCACTGACATTGCCGACGCTGGCATAGAACTCATAACCCAGAGCCTTCTGCTCATCGAGCCATTTCTTGAAATCGCGTGTAGGGCCGCAGCCAGCGATAACGGTCATGCCCTCTTTGTGCAAGCGCTGGCAAATGGCGGTCCCAATACCACCCATACCACCCGTTACGTATGCGACTCTTTTACCCATCATTTGTCTCCTTAATCAATCAAAAAATAGTTAACCAACTTCACGGATACCCGCAACCAGCCGCCGTCTCCGGCCAGACCGCTGCGAGCTCCTGTTGCGCAGTTGCAGCCAATGGCTTATCGCTCAAGAGCCAGCGCCACACCCATGCCACCACCAATGCACAGACCCGCCACGCCTTTCTTGGCGCCACTGCGCTGCATCTCGTGCAGCAAGGTCACGAGAATCCGGCAACCGCTGGCACCGATGGGGTGCCCGATGGCAATGGCGCCACCGTTGACGTTCACTTTGGCGGGGTCCACACCCAATAGCTTGTTCACCGCACATGCTTGTGCAGCGAAGGCTTCATTGAGTTCGAACAGATCGACATCGCCCACATTCCAACCAGCGCGCGAAAGTGCCTTCTGAGTGGCACCTACGGGGCCCAACCCCATGGTGGCGGGGTCCAGGCCGACGGTGGCGTAGCTGGCGATGCGTGCCAAAGGGGTCAAACCCAAGGCCGCAGCCTTCTTGGCGGTCATGACGACCACTGCGGCCGCACCGTCATTGATGCCGCTGGCATTGCCTGCTGTGACCGTGCCTGCCTTGTCAAAGGCTGGGCGCAAACCGGCCAGGGCTTCCGCGCTGGTCTTGGTGTTGATGTACTCATCGGATTCAAACAGCACGGGGTCACCCTTGCGCTGAGGAATACTCACGGGGACGATCTCGTCCTTGAACTTTCCTGCGGCCTGCGCGGCAGCCGCTTTTTTCTGGCTTCCGAGGGCCAGCTCATCTTGCTGGTCGCGCGTAATGCCTTCCTGCTTGGCCACGTTCTCGGCGGTGATACCCATGTGGTACTGGTTGTACACGTCCCACAGGCCGTCGACGATCATGGAATCGATCATCTTCCAGTCGCCCATGCGTTGGCCGTCACGGCTTCCCAGCAGGACGTGCGGGCTCGCGCTCATGTTCTCCTGGCCGCCCGCGACCACGATTTCGCTGTCGCCTGTCACTACGGCCTGGTGCGCGAGCATGACCGCTTTCAAGCCGGAGCCGCAAACCGCGTTGATGGTCAGCCCAGGAGTGGCTTTGGCGATACCAGCCTTGATCAGCGCCTGACGCGCAGGATTCTGGCCGGCGCCAGCTGCGAGCACCTGGCCCATGATGACCTCACCCACCTGATCGAGGCCAAGCTTGGCTCGCTCAAGCGCAGCTTTGATTGCAATGCTGCCCAGTTCGGTCGCAGACACTTTGGCCAGAGAGCCACCAAACTTGCCAACGCCAGTACGCGCGGCTGAAACAATCACAATATCTTCCACTTAGATCTCTCCTTTTGAAATCGGATAGGGCAAGTACCAGAACGTCCAAACGTTCTCAGGACCTTGCCTTCACATAACGCCCCGGTGCGGGTTCACTCGCCTTGTATTTGCCAGCTTTGCCGTACGCTTTGGGGGCAACGATCTGTTTGCCCGCGTGACCTTTAAGCCAGGCCGCCCAATCTGTCCACCAACTGCCGGGCACTTCCTTCGCACCGGCCATCCATTCTTCCGCTGTCTTTGGAAATTTTCCATCGTCGCGCACCCAGTGGCTGCGCTTCTTGGCTGCAGGTGGGTTGATGACGCCCGCAATATGCCCAGACGCGCCCATCATGAAGCGCTTCTTGCCTGGAATCACCTGTGTAGACGCATAGGCACCACCAATGGGAACAATGTGGTCCTCACGCGAGCCGTAGATATAGAACGGCATGTCCAGCTTACGCAAATCAATCTTCTCTCCCGCGACCGTGCACTTGCCTGGTTTGACAAGGTTGTTTTCCAGATAAGTATTGCGCAAATACCATGCATAAAACGGGCCAGGAAGATTGGTCGAATCGCTGTTCCAGTAAAGCAGGTCAAACGGTGGAGGTGTCTCGCCTTTCAGATAATTGCCGACCACATAGTTCCAGACCAGGTCATTGGGTCTGAGGAAACTGAACGTGGAGGCCAGGTCCTGGCCCTTGAGCATGCCCCCCTGCCCCATCTGCATCTCGCGAAACTTCACCATCTCTTCATCGATGAACACATCGAGGATGCCGGTATCGGAAAAATCAACCAGCGTGGTCAGCAAGGTTGCAGAAGCAACCGGCTTTTCCCCCCGCGCTGCCAACACCGCAAGGGCGCTCGTCAGAATGGTCCCACCGACGCAAAAACCCAGCGCATTGATCTGCGGTGCGCCCGTGATGTCCTGCACCGTGTGAATGGCCTTGATAGCGGCATCGTCGATGTAGTCGTCCCAGGTTTTTTCAGCCATGGACTGATCAGGGTTCCGCCAACTTACGACAAAGGTCCGGTGCCCCTGACTCACCGCATAACGAATGAGCGAGTTCTCTGGTTGAAGATCGAGAATGTAGAACTTGTTGATGCAAGGCGGCACCAGCAGGAACGGGCGCTCAAAGATCTTGGGGGTGAGAGGTTTGTATTCGATGAGCTGGAAAAACTCATTCTCGAACACCACCGCGCCTTCGGAAGTCGCCACGTTGCGGCCGACCTCGAAGAGGCTCTCATCCGTCATGGACATATGGCCCTGCTTCATGTCGTTCAACATGTTCTTCAGACCCATGGCCAAGCTTTCGCCTTTGGTCTCTACGGCTTTTTGCTGAGCTTCAGCATTCAAGGCCAGGTAATTGCTGGGAGCGGATGCAGCCATCCATTGCTCGACCGCAAAGCGCAATCGATTCTTGGTCTTGGCATCGCCTTCAGCGGCGTCGGCCATCGCCAGCAAGGTGCGGGCGTTGAGCAGATACACAGCCGCCGTGAACGAAGCGAGCGGATTGTTGCTCCAGGCTTCGGCTTTGAAGCGGCGATCCTTTAGCGGCTGGCTGGATTGCAGGGACTGGTTCCACAGCTGAGCAGCCTCCTTGATGTACTCCGCCTGAAGCTGCTGCAGCTTTTCAGGTGAGAACTTGAGCGCTTGCGCTTCAATGGACGGCGCGTGTCCTGCGAGCTGGCCTACGTCGATATTCTGGAACGCCTGAAAGGCCTTGGTCCAGCCTTCAGTAAAACCCTGCCCAAGAGACTGGTTCATGGCCGTTGGAAAAATATCGGCCATCCCAGGCCACAGACCGCCGGCGGGGTTTTGAATCATCGAATCTTTCTCCTTACTTGCAGACGCGGGGCTTTGACGAAAGTATCAGTCGCCTTCGTGACTACCGCCTGACAGCATCAATATACGCTGAGATTGGGGCGTCTTCAGGCTGCGGCCTCTCAGGACATACCACTAGGTAGCCACCTTCGCACGCGGTCCCGTTTACATCAAGCAAAGAGTTTCATGAAAATTCACTTCTTTGGTGCATTTTGCTCGGCGGGCCTCTCAATTTTTCGGGGTGGGCTCCCAACTGGCAATTCCGCGCCCTTCCTGATCGGCCAAGCCCACCAACAAGGCGCGTCCATCAGACAGCACTCGGAATTCACCGAACCGCGCCTGCTCAAACCGGGCTCCCTGGCCTTCTGCAAAGAAGTAGGCATCCGTCACCAGCACCCAATCCCCCTTGAGTTGGCGCAGCGGCAATCGGATCTCCCCCTCTGCCAAAGTCTCACCCGAGCCATCCAGACGAACAAGTTCTGCCTCTGCACGTGTGTTCAGGCGGGCAATCACAACGGCATGTTTGGACAGACGATAGCTCGCCGATTCATTCAACGTTTCCAACATTTTTGGCGGAATCGAAAATCGCAATTGCATGTAGTCGCCCTGCATGAGTGAGCGAGGGTCTACCGGCGCCAGCGGAACCAATATGCGCTGTCCATGAGCTATGACTTGCTCCTTGCGCCAGACATCTGCATTGGCCAATCCCAGAGCAAGTACGCCTCCCACGAGAATCCATCCCAGTTGCCGCTTGGAACGCGGTGCCGTAGCCTCCTTGGAATGCTTGCGCGAGCGCGGCCCCCATTGCAATACGAACACGCCCAACGCCAGAGCCCCCCCCATCACGGCCAACCCCAACGCCTTGGTCACCAGCGGCCAGGCCAGGCTGTAATAAAAATTGGACAACAACGCCAGCGCCACCACCGCCGCTGCAATCACCAATCGCCAGCGCGAAGTGGCTGCCGCCACGGCAGCCACCAAGGCCACCATACCGAGAGCAGGACTGAACCAACTTGCTGCAGCCATCACCACAAAGCTCAGGGCCAACAAGGTATCACTGTGCTGAACCGCAGAGCCCATGTGCGGGCGTCCGCTGCGCCAACGCCGAACCAAGGCGAATCCGCTTGCAAGCGTGATGATGACGGCCACAGAACGTGAAACTCCGTCTATCCAAGTCGTCGAGCCATCGCCCCAGACATTGCCGACGAAGCCTAGAAACAGCGCAGGGAAGACGCTCAAGAACAGCGCATTCGCCAAGATTCCAATGGCGAATCCGTCGGCCAGCGCGGCGAGACGTCCTGCATCGGGCTGGCCTAAGAATTTCTCCTCGCGCCAACTCCACCAAGCCCAAATCACGGTCAAGCACATCAAGCCTAAAGGCCACCAAGTCACCCACCATTCGTCATGGGCTCCCACCGTTTGAAGGCTCAGCAACAGTACGGCGAACAAGGCAGGCACCAAGACGAACCCTATGAGCCTGTTAACCCATAGAGCACGAGTCAGGGCGGCGCTACCCAGCAGAGACACCACCAGAAAGACGCCTGCAGCAAGCATAGCGCCGGCTCCGCCGTCGGTATCGTCCATCCAGCGCCACAACATGATGGTTGCGCCCAAGCCCCACCACACGATCGCTAGGCAAATAGCAAAAATATGGCGGGTACGGCGCAGGCACAACATGGCTGCCCCCATGCTGAGCGCTCCCACCACATAGCCTGCGGCCGTCTCGGAAAGCACGTTTCCCAAGCCGAAGCCAAGAAAAATCAACAAGGGTACGCTGCACGCCAGGGCACCAAGAAGCACTAGCGCAATCAACAGAGGAGAGGGTTCTGCATCGCCCGGGCCCACGCCCCAGTTCTCCGGAAGCCACCCTCGCGCTTGCGCCTGTTCAATCCATGGGCGATCTGTGCTCATGCCATTTCTCCATCAACCCAGCTCTGCTGCTGACGCATTAACCAGCTTGCACTGAGGCCCAGACAGACGAGGCCGAGTAAACCCAGCACCAGCAGTCCACCAATCTCGGTATCGTTGGCAAACAAGAGGCGTGCGGCCAATGCCATGATCAGCACGTTGGCTGCCAACAATGCCAACGCCAGGGTTGGCAGGTCTCGCCAGCGGCTGCGCAAGCTCATCCAAATCACACCCGCGACCAGCAGGGCCGCCAATGGCCACGCGAAGGAGATGGACTCGGACATGAACAGCCCTGCCAGACCAAGCCCTGTCCAGGCGCTGAGGGTCAAGCCCAGCGCAAGCCGATGAGACCAGCGCCCCACCCCGCCAGGCAAGCGCAACCACCTGACATGGGCAACGGCCAGTGGCAGCAGCCCCAGCACCAGCCACGCCATAAACGTCACGGACAACTCGACGCCGTGGGGCTCGGCGGAATCGAACCAACTCACCAATCCAAGTGGTCCAGTCCAGAGACTGAGCGCCAAGGCGGCGACAGCCACCCACGGTGTCCATAGAAGGTCGCTGCGTGTACCCAGAACCCAGGGCAGCGAAAGCGCGGCCCATGCGGCAAACAACTGCCAGGCGTCAGCGCCAGTTTGATAGGTCTGGCCGATAAAAGCCAGCAAGCCCCCCAGGGCGAGGAAAGCCCCCACGAGACAGGCTTCGCGAGCGCGCGGCAAAACGCAGGCGGCCACCAGCGTCGCCAGCAAGCAGCTTTCAACCACCGCAAGCCTCGCCCCCCGCGACAACTCCTGCCAATTGGCGGCTATCCAGAAGATCAGGCCGGAACCACCCAACAACGCGGCCACGATCAATAGACCACGCCTCAAATTCCTCGTCAGAGTTTCCTCACCGGGAGGCAGCGTCGCTCCGGCATAAAGCAGCTTGCGCCAGTCGGCGTCATGGGCTGTGCCTGAAGATTGAATGAGCTCAGCAGCCCGATAAAGCTTGGTATTCATGATTTGAAGGACTCAGATTTCTCTGGGGTTATCCCTTATGGCACTGGACAAAGATGTGGATAACCCATGGCAAACGCTGTATGGCATATCCAAGTGGTTGATCTATAAGGTGCGCTTTTGAACTGATTAAATATTAAGCAAAAGGGCAACTATCCACAGTTGAGCAGAGTCGGGCCGCCTCGATCAGGCTCGCCAGATGCAGGCCGCCATGCGACCCGTACCGCCCAGTACAGACTGATCGCGGCGGTAGGAGAAGAAGCGGCCTGAGTCCGTGACGGTGCACCAGTTGCTGGAGCCATCGTTGCCGTAAACCCGCGTCACCCCGTCGGCCTTCAGGCGTCGACGGGCCAAGCCCTGAAGGTTGGCGAGATATTTGTTTGCATGGGTACTCACGAAACACGCTTGCGCACCCGGATCATCCCGGACAAAAGCATCTTTCACCTCGGCCCCGACCTCAAAGGCCTCAGGGCCTATGCACGGGCCCAGCCAGGCCATTAATTCAATGGGGTCCTGATGCGCCAGGTGATGAGGAACCGCCGAGGCCGCCATTTTCCGGAGCGCGCGCGCCGTGTGCTCCAGCACCCCAGCCGCCAGACCCCGCCAACCCGCATGGGCGGCCCCCACCACGGCCCCCGTTGCGTCTGTGAATAAAACCGGAAGACAGTCTGCAACCATGACCGTGCAAGCTACGCGGGGATGGGCGCAAATGGCACCGTCTGCCACCGTGCCATGCTCCGTGGTCGTATCCAGAGAGGCCACCGTGACACCGTGCACCTGATTCAAGAAAACGGCTTGCGCTTTCAGGCTGTGCTGTAGTGCGGCGCGGTTGGCCGCCACATGAAGGGCATCATCGCCGACATGATCGCCCAAGTTAAAGCGATCCCAAGGGCTCTGGGATGCGCCCTCGGCTCCGGCCTGGCCATTGCGAGTCGTGAACACCGCCTGGACACCCGCAGGCGCAGGCCAATCAGGCACGATCCAATCAGAATTTTTCGGCATCAAGCCTCGAAGTCCGGACATGCCGAAGGCTGTGCTTTCTGAAAAGCTTCCAGCTTCATGCAGGTCTGGAAAACCGCCATGGTCCGATCCAGGCCGCTGAGATCACAATCAAAACGCTGGGCATTGAAAATCTGAGGGATCAGGCAACAATCGGCCAGAGAAGGCGTTTCCCCGTGGCTGTAGGTGGAACTCGGCGCAGCGGCCAGATGCGCTTCAAACGCGTTCAGTCCGGTGCGAACCCAATGCTTGTACCAATTGTTCTTGGCGTCGTCGCTCACACCAAGGTCTTTGACGAGGTACTTGAGCACCCGCAAATTGTTGAGAGGGTGAACTTCGCAGGCGATGATCTGCGACAGAGCCCTCACACGGGCCCGGCCCAGCGAATCGGCTGGCAACAGCGGGGGCTCCGGGTGTGTCTCATCCAGGTATTCGATGATGGCCATGGACTGGGTCAAGCGCCTGCCGTGGTCCGTTTCCAGCACGGGCAACAGTTGCTCGGACGTCAGGGCGGCGAATTCTGGTGTTTTCTGCTCGCTCTTATTCAGGTGAACGGGTATGTAGTCATACGCCAAACTCTTCAAATTAAGCGCGATGCGCACGCGAAACGAGGCAGAAGAGCGAAAGTAGCTGTAGAGTTTCATGGTCCAAAGGATACAACGCCTGAAGGCATTTCATACCACCAAAAGGGAGAACTCCTTGATTCTTGAAATTGCAGATATCCGCATCAACCCAGGCCGACAGGCTGAATTCGAGCCCGAGCTTCAACGGGCCATTGCTACCGTGATCTCAAAGGCCAAAGGTTTCAAGGGTGCCACGGTCCGGCGCAGCATCGAATCGCCAGAGCGCTACGTGCTGCAAGTGCAGTGGGAAACCCTGGAAGACCACACCAAGGGCTTTCGTGAATCTCCTCTTTTCGGAGAATGGCGCGCCATCATCGGGCCGTTTTTCGCGGCGGCTCCGAACGTAGAGCACTTCCAGGAGTTTTGAATATCCCTCGGGCCTTGTGAACCTTGGCCCGGACAATGCAATCTGCGGCGTGGTCATTGACAATGCCTGCCGCTTGCATGAAGGCATACATCGTGGTCGGCCCGACAAACTTCCAGCCGAGCTTCTTCAGATCCTTGGAGAGCTGAATCGACTGTGCCGAAGTGGATATGGCCTGCGGCAGCATGGCCTCCGGCTCCGTGGACTCATAGCTCCAGAAGAACGCCGCCAGAGAACCTTCGCGGCCTATCATCTCCCGGGCACACCGGGCGTTCTGAATAACCGCTTCGATCTTGCCGCGGTGGCGAACAATACCAGCGTCTGCGAGCAGTCTTTGCACGTCGTCCTGGGTAAACGTGGCGACGCGATCAACCTCAAAGTTTTCAAAAGCCGCCCGGAAATTCTCGCGCTTGATCAAGATGGTTCGCCAGCTGAGCCCGGATTGAAATCCTTCCAGGCTTAGCTTTTCAAACAGGGTGCGATCGTCTTTGACCGGAAAACCCCACTCCTTGTCGTGATAGGGGAGAAATTCGGATGCCCCAGAACACCAATGACAACGCAACTGGCCATCCGGCCCGGCAATTGAAGTACTCATGCCGCCGTTGTAGCACGGGCAAAAAAAAGCCGCCAGGTCGGCGGCTTTTCTCAAGCTTGCAAAAATAGTCTCATGAGCCAGACTCTTGACCAGAGGGTGAAATCCTGAAAGTCAAGGAGCCAATGAGGTGATCAGTGGATAGACGTGGCCTCAACACCTGACTCAATACCTGGCCGGCGTGCCAATAGGCGTGCCCATGGGGGCGCCCATCGGCTGCTGCTGCACAGGAGCAGCGGCCACCGCGCGCTCCGCAAGGAAGATTTCCACGCGGCGGTTTTGTGCTCGGCCCGCATCCGTGCCATTGTTGGCAATCGGTTCATGGGAACCTCGCCCTTCCGTCCTTACGCGGCGTGAGTCGACTCCGCGAGCAGAGAGATAGTCACGCACGCTATTGGCGCGCTCAACAGACAGCGGGTTGTTGATGGCATCGCTGCCAGTGGAGTCCGTGTGACCAACGATGACGACCTCAGTGTTGGGCTGCGTACCGAGTCCATTGGCGAACTGATCAAGGATGGGACGAAGCGCCGGCTGGATGTCAGCACGCCCCACCGTGAACGAAATATCGTTAGGAATATTCAGCTTGAGCTGGTTGTCCTGAGTTTGAGTCACCTGAACGCCTGTACCAGCGGTAGCGCGCTGCATCTCGGCCTTTTTGTTTTCCATGTAGCGCGACCAGGCATATCCGCCAAGGGCACCCACGCCTGCGCCAATAGCCGCGCCGCCGCCATCACCGATCAGGCCGCCGGCTACAGCGCCGATACCCGCACCTATGCCGGTATTGCGCTGCGTTTCGGTCATATTCGCGCAACCAGTCGCGAACACTGCTGCCGCAGTGACCGAAAGTACCAAGGCACGACTGGAAAAAATAGTGCGTTTCATATCGTTCATCCTTTACTTTAGCTGCGGAACTAGATGATCCGCTCAGCAGTACGTTCAAGACACAGCCACAGACGACGTCTTTTTGCTGCAAGCCTTCAGCGTTCCACGCTCATTGGAACCCAAACCACGGATTCAAGGTGTAGGACGAATTCCAGATTCGATGCTTCAATGCATTCAAATGGGGGCCCGCCACAATAGACACACTCTTGATAGCTTGGAGTTCAGGCTGGCTGGCGGCCCTGGTCTCTCCAGCCGGGTTAAGCCGCAGCTACACTGCGGTTCTCATGCAGCGCAAACAGATCAAGCATTGCCGCGAATGCGGAACCGCCGTGGGCTATCGCGTTCCCGACGATGGCGACACGCGAGAGCGTGCCATTTGTCCCAATTGCGGCACCATACATTACGTCAACCCATTGCTCGTGGTGGGTACTGTCCCCTATCTCGGGGACAGGGTTTTGCTGTGCAAGCGCAACATTGAACCCAGGCTGGGCAAGTGGACATTGCCCGCGGGGTTCATGGAAATGGACGAATCGGTGGCCCAGGGAGCTGCGCGCGAGACAGCGGAAGAAGCGGGTGCCCAGATTGAGATGGGACCATTTTTCAGCACCATGAGCATCCCACGCGTCGGCCAGGTCCACGTCTTCTATCTGGCCCGGCTGCTGAGTGATCAATTTTCGCCGGGGTTTGAAACGATGGAGGCCCGACTGTTTCATGAGTCCGAAGTGCCGTGGGACGAAATCTCTTTCACTACGGTCAAGGAGACGCTCAAGTGCTTCTTCGATGACCTTCGGCGCGGGGCGTGGGGTGTCCACGACATCGACATCCATTGGCAGCCACCGCAATAAGTGAAATCTGGCCGTCACCCTCCTCTCGCACTGTTGCGCCCGGGCGAGCCTTTTCCGCCACTGGAGCAGGCTTGGCCGGAGGACTCCTCTGCTCCAGGCCTGTTGGCCATGGGAGGGGCGCTGGATGTCCGCACGCTGCTCGCGGCCTACGCTTGCACGATCTTTCCCTGGTTCAGCGAAGGCGAGCCCATCCTCTGGTGGAGTCCCGATCCACGCATGGTGCTCGATGTTTCCGCATTTCGTCTGCACCGTTCGATGCGCAAGACCCTTCAGCGATTTCGCATGAACACGAATTGCGAAATCCGCATTGACTCAGCCTTCGGTCATGTCATAACGGCCTGCGCAGGTATTGAGCGTTCAGATCAGGCGGGCACCTGGATCGTTCCTGATATGGTGCAGGCCTACAAGGCCCTTCATGCCGCAGGCCACGCACACAGCGTCGAAACCTGGGTTGAAGGCCGTTTGGTGGCAGGGCTGTATTGCGTCTCCATTGGGCGCGCCGTTTTTGGTGAGTCCATGTTCACCACTGTCAGCGACGGCTCGAAGATTGCCCTGGCGGCACTGGTGGCCTTTTGCCGGGAGCATCAGATTGATTTCATAGACTGCCAGCAAGCCACCCGTCACCTCGCATCTCTGGGAGCCAACCCAGTGCCGCGCAAGCAGTTTTCGGACCGCGTCAAGGCGCAATTGAATCAACCGGCGCCGCGCTGGCAGTTCGACCCCGTATACTGGAATACGTTGATGCCTCCCTCCCCTGCTGACCGGTGACGCACCTCAAGGACCTTCCATTTCAGACGCTGCAGTTCTATGCCACGGCTCCGTATCCGTGTAGCTACCTGCCAGCCCGCCAGGCACGCTCTCAAGTTGCCACACCAAGCCACCTGATCCACAGTGATGCCTATTCAGGTCTGGTGCTCAAGGGCTTTCGCCGCAGTGGAATGTTCACCTATCGCCCGTATTGCGACGGCTGCAATGCATGTATGCCGGTACGCATCAAAGTCGCGGACTTCCTACCGGACCGCAGCCAGCGCCGCGCGCACAACCAGCATGCAGGTTTGCAGGTGCGAATACTGAAGCTGTGTTTTGTGCCCGAGCACTATCAGCTCTATTTGCGCTACCAGACAGGCCGCCATACCGGAGGCGGCATGGATCACGACAGTGTCGACCAATACACTCAGTTTCTCCTGCAGAGCCAGGTGAACTCCAGACTGGTGGAGTTTCGTGAACCGGCCATCGATGGGAGCGACTCGCCTGGCGCCTTGCGGATGGTCTCCATCATCGACCTGCTCAATGACGGGATCTCAGCCGTTTACACTTTCTACGAACCTCTGCCCAAGACCAGCTACGGAACGTACGGTGTTCTATGGCAAATTGAGCAGGCTGCGGCACTAGGCTTACCCTACGTCTATCTCGGTTATTGGATCAAAGGCAGCCCAAAAATGGAATATAAGGCACGCTTCGGCCCTTCCGAGCGGCTGGAGGGCGACCATTGGATTGCCCATCAGAGCGCCCCCGCCGAGCCTGCTGACGATCAAAACGCCTGAACAGGCGCAAACCATTCTCCATGCCCGCCTTGACTGTCAAAACTCACCCGCTCGGCGTTGCCTACGTCGGCCGCTCAAATGCTCGCCGTAGCCCGGACTGCGTCGGCGCTTTGCGCTTTGAACTGGCGGCTTCATTTTCCTGAGGCTATCCGCGCCTAAAAAAACCAACCAACCATGCGCAAGTCCAATCCAGATGCCCACGTTACTCCCACCATTCAGGTGATTGAGCGCATGTTCGCGCTGATCGATGTTCTGGCATCACGCGAAGACGCCATGTCGCTCAAGGAAATAAGCGAGCAGACCGGGCTGCATCCATCCACTACCCACCGCATCCTCAATGATCTGGCCTCAGGGCGTTTCGTGGATCGCCCGGAAGCAGGCAGCTACCGCCTTGGCATGCGGCTGCTGGAACTGGGCAACCTCGTCAAAGGCAGACTGAACGTACGAGATGCCGCTCTGGAGCCCATGCGCGAGTTGCACAAACTTATCCAGCAACCAGTCAACCTGAGCGTTCGCCAAGGCGATGAAATCGTCTATATCGAGCGCACCTACAGCGAAAGATCAGGCATGCAAGTGGTGCGCGCGATAGGCGGTCGCGCTCCGCTGCATCTGACGTCCGTGGGCAAATTGTTCCTGGCCGCCGACGATCTCGCTCGCGTAAGAGCCTATGCCACCCGAACAGGCCTGCCAGGACACACTCGCAACAGTATCACCCAGTTGCCTCTACTGGAGCGTGAACTCGTGAAAACCCGCCAGCTCGGCATGGCTGTGGACAATGAGGAACTGGAAACCGGTGTGCGCTGCATGGCGGCCGGCATCTATGACGATCAGGGGAAACTGGTGGCCGGCTTGTCCATTTCGGCACCAGCTGACCGGCTGGAGGACAACTGGCACCCCAAGCTCAAATTGACCGCCAACCAGATTTCAGCAGCGTTGGGCAATCACGAAGCGGCGCGGTAACCCGGACTAGGGTTGGGCTTTCTCTCGGGGGAATGGCCCACTCCCCCAAAAAGTTCAGGTCAGGATCAGGTCAGCCGGCAACCGCGGCCAGATGCTGATGCTCCATCCAGCGGCGAACGCGCTCTGCGTCAGCGATTCTGCTGAACTTGCCAGCTGAATCAAGAAAGACCATGATGATCTTGCGACCGGCCACACTGGCTTGCATGACCAGGCACTGCCCGGCCTCAGAGATATAACCTGTTTTTTGCAGGCCAATCTGCCATTCCGGGTTGTGCACGAGTCGGTTGGTATTGTTGTATTGGAGAACCCGGCTTCCCACGGCCACCTCGTAGCCTGGCGAAGTGGAAAGCTGCCGCAGCAGTGGATCCTGAGAAGCGGTTGCCACCAAGGTGGCCAGATCAACCGCGCTGGAACGATTCCCGCTGGAGAGGCCGGTAGGCTCTACATAACGCGTATCTTTCATGCCGAGCATGATCGCGCGGGCGTTCATGAGAGCGACAAAGCGATTCAGCCCACCGGGGAAACTGCGCCCCAGCGCATGAGCAGCCCGATTTTCACTGGACATGAGCGCCAGGTGCATCAGTTCGCCACGTGTCAACACACTGCCGACAGCCAAGCGTGAGCGGCTGCCTTTTTCCGTGTCCACATCTTCGGCGGTGATGGTAATCATCTCGTCGAGAGGCAGATGAGCATCAGAGACGATGAGGCCGGTCATCAACTTGGTGAGCGATGCGATCGGGAGAACAGCATGATCGTTCTTGCTGAAAAGAACTTCGCGCGTGTCTTGATCAACCACCAGAGCGACGCTGGATTTCAGATCCAGAGGATCACCGACGGCGTGCAAGCCGGCCATCTGGCCGAACGACAACCTTGGAGGCACCACAGGACGCTCAGCGGCCCGTGACCGCATCGACAGCCTGGTTTCACGTGCAGCAAGCGCTTTGCCTCCATGGGCACCCTTGCCACCCAGTTTGGCAGTTACGCGCTCACTCCGGTTTTTTCCGGTTTTCTTTGAAGATTTGGTGTCAGTGGCGCGAGCCTGCGTTACCGTGGCTTTGCCTTTCGCGGCTTTTTGTACGACCGGCTTGGCCTTGGACGGTGCTGCAGCGGTTCGCTTGGTAGATTGACGCTCAGCAGCTTTCTTGGACGAGGCCTCCACCGGTGCGGACGGCGCCAACCAAATCAAACTCGTGGCGGTCGTAACCATGAGGACCCTCTTGGAAATTGATCCTAGATTGCGAAACGCAACAGTCCACATGATTTTTTCTCACCCTTAAACAACGATTGCACGCAGTGTATTCAAATGAGAAAAATCATGCAATATCAGAGAGTTATTTTATTTTGTTAACCCAATTTAATAATACTGTATAAAAACCTAGCCTTGAGCGGCCACTCGTTCAGCTTTGCTGTGTAACTTGTTGAGAGCACTCAGATAAGCCTTGGCTGAAGCTACGATGATGTCCGGATCTGCCCCCACGCCGTTCACGACTCGTCCGGAGTTCTGCAAACGCACTGTGACCTCTCCCTGGCTTTCGGTTGAACCGCTGATGGCATTAACGGAATAAAGCACCATTTCGGCTCCGCTCTGCACATGGCTCTCAATGGCTTTCAGTGAGGCATCTACCGGACCATTACCGTCTGAAGTGCCTTTCACTTCCTTGCCGCCCACAGAAAATACTACTTCTGCCTGTGGTCGTTCACCAGTTTCACTGTGCTGAGACAAGGAAATAAAACCATATTGCTCCTTTTCAGCCGTAACGCTTTCATCACTGACCAGCGCCAGAATGTCTTCGTCGAAGATTTCGCTCTTGCGGTCAGCCAAGTCCTTGAACTTGGCAAAAGCCGCCATGATCTCTCCTTCAGACTCCAGCATCACGCCGAGTTCCTGCAAACGCTGCTTGAACGCATTGCGCCCGCTCAGTTTGCCCAGCACGATCTTGTTCGCGCTCCAACCCACATCTTCGGCACGCATGATTTCGTATGTATCACGCGCTTTCAGGACACCATCCTGATGGATGCCGCTGGCGTGTGCAAAGGCGTTGGCTCCCACCACGGCCTTGTTGGGCTGAACCACAAACCCTGTTGTCTGGCTCACCATGCGGCTGGCAGCCACGATGTGCGACGCGTCGATGTCGACGTCGAGTCCAAAATAGTCCCTGCGGGTCTTCACGGCCATCACCACTTCTTCGAGCGAACAGTTGCCTGCCCGCTCACCCAGGCCGTTGATCGTGCACTCAATCTGGCGGGCTCCACCGATCTTCACTCCCGCCAGGGAGTTCGCCACCGCCATGCCGAGGTCGTTATGGCAGTGCACGCTCCAGATTGCCTTGTCACTATTGGGCACCCGCTCGCGCAGCGTCCGGATGAAATCGCCATACAACTCCGGAATGGCATAGCCCACGGTATCAGGTATGTTGACCGTGGTGGCGCCCTCCTTGATGACCGCTTCAATCACGCGGCAAAGAAAGTCCATCTCGCTGCGATAGCCATCCTCAGCACTGAACTCCACATCGTCAATCTGATTGCGAGCGAAGCGAACCGCCAACTTGGACTGCTCCAGGACCTCTTCAGGGGTCATGCGCAGCTTTTTCTCCATGTGCAGCGGGCTCGTCGCAATAAAGGTATGGATTCGACCGCGTGCCGCAGGTTTCAAGGCCTCGGCTGCACGCGCAATGTCCCGGTCATTGGCCCGTGAAAGCGAGCAGACCGTCGAATCCTTGATAGCCGCTGCGATGGCCTGCACGCACTCAAAATCGCCATTGCTGCTGGCCGCGAAGCCCGCTTCGATCACATCTACCTTGAGGCGTTCCAGCTGGCGTGCGATGCGGAGCTTTTCGTCCTTGGTCATGCTCGCGCCAGGAGATTGTTCGCCGTCACGCAGTGTGGTGTCGAAAATGATGAGCTTGTCAGTCATGTGGGTCTTTCGTATATCAAGCGGATTCGGTCTGCAGCCAGAGAATGTCTGAATGAGTCCGGCATGCCCGAAGAATAAGGCTGGGCAAAAGGGACTCGCTCACACGGTCTCAGGCGGTCGCAACCTCGTATTGTGACGTGGGCGCCAGCGCTGCACGGCCAACGCCATTGGCCAGGGCATAAAGGGCTGCAAATGTGATGTCATGGTGCATGCCCACGCCAAAAAGTGTTCGCTCTTCGTTCACGCGCAACTCCACATACGCCATGGCACGTGCGTCGGCACCGCTGCCGATGGCGTGTTCGTGGTAATCCAGGACCCGCACCTGGCAACCGGTAGCTTTGCAAAATGCCTGCGTCAAGGCATCGACCGGACCATTTCCTGTGCCGGAAACCGCTTGCCCCTTCCAGATCGCACGGACCTGCACCTCGTCGCCTGTGGCTTGGGTCTCCAGATTCTGAAGGGAATCTTGCGCCGGGTGATAGGCCCGTTCGAAAAGCGCATGAATGTCCTGTGCCGTCAGCTCCTTGCCGCCGACATCCATTTCTCGCTGGACGATCTGACTGAACTCGATCTGCAAGCGACGGGGCAACTGCAGGCCGTACTCATGCTCGAGCAAGTAGGAAATACCACCTTTGCCAGACTGGCTGTTGACCCGGATCACAGCCTCGTAACTGCGCCCCAGATCTTTGGGGTCAATCGGAAGATACGGAATATTCCACACGTCCGATTCACGACGAGCCGCGAACGCCTTTTTGATGGCATCCTGGTGGGAGCCTGAAAAGGACGTATAGACCAGATCGCCCGCGTAAGGATGGCGGGGAGAGACAGGCAATTGGTTGCAGTACTCGACCTCTGCACGCACAGCGTCAATGTCCGAGAAATCCAGGCCAGGCGCCACGCCTTGCGTATAGAGGTTCAGTGCGACGTTGACCACATCAAGGTTGCCGGTTCGCTCGCCATTCCCGAAGAGGCAACCTTCCACACGGTCAGCCCCCGCCATCAAGGCCAGTTCTGCCGCAGCGGTACCCGTTCCACGGTCATTGTGCGGATGGACAGAAATGACCACACCCGGCTGATTTTTAAAGCGCCGGCACATCCACTCGATCTGATCGGCAAAAACGTTTGGCGTGGCATTTTCCACCGTGGTGGGCAAGTTCAGAATGATGGGACGACCCTCACCCCATGCGGCAATAGCCGTTTCACATGCCAGGGCCGATACTTCGAGCTCAGCCAAGCTGAACGTCTCCGGGGAATACTGCAGAGTCCACTCGGTCTGAGGCTCTGCGTCAGTGAGACGGCGCACCTGCTCGATGCTGCCCTTGACGAGTTCCATCACTTCCGCGACGGTCATGCCGAACACCACTTCGCGCCACGCAGGGGCTACTGCGTTGTAAACGTGAACGATGGCACGAGGAGCTCCACGGAGCGATTCAATAGTGCGCGCTATCAGCTCTTCGCGCGCCGGCGTCATCACCTGAATGGTGACGTCATCTGGAATAAGCTTCTCGTCGATGAGTTTGCGCAGAAAGTCATATTCGATCTGCGAGGCAGCGGGAAACCCCACCTCAATTTCCTTGAACCCAATGCGCAGCAACATTTCGTACATGCGCATCTTGCGGCTAGCGTCCATGGGCTCGACCAGAGCCTGATTTCCGTCACGCAGATCGGTCGAGAGCCACGTAGGAGCGCGTGTCAGCACGGCGTCTGGCCATGCGCGATCAGCAAGACGAATAGGTGCAAACGGACGGTATTTGGAAGCGGGTTGCGACAACATGGAAAAGTCCTCATCAATTAACAAGGCATCCAGCAACTCCACAAAAAACAAACGGCCCGTTGCTGGTGCGAACGGGCCGAGAGTTTGGGAAAACGCCGAACTTGCGCGCTACCGCCTCCACCCGTTGGGTGTTAGTAGTAGGGCTAGGGATTTAGCGTTCATTGAATATGAATATAGCACAAGCTTTTGCAAGTGGCTACACGGAAAGACTTCGCGGATACGAAATTATTGATGCAAGCCCCTCTCCTCGGGTTCATCCGTGGAGGTGCTGACGATACTTGTCCTGTAGCCATTGGCGCGGCGCCAAGCGTAGATCACGTAGCCGGAAAGCGCATACCCCACGAACAGCACGAAGAGCAAGGTAGCAGGCTCAATGCTGATGATGGCGATAACCAGGGCAATCAGCACGAGTACCGCAAAGGGGACACTGCGCCGTCCGCCAAAATCCTTGAAGCTGTAGTACGGGATATTGGTCACCATGGTCAGTCCGGTAAACAAGGTAACGCAGAACATGATCCATGCGAAGTCCGAACGCTCAATTCTCATACCCCCGAAGAGCGACATCAGATCCCTGAAAATCGGTACTTCGTGCTGGGCCGACAACATGGTGCTGGTCAACCAGATGAAACCGGCCACCAATGCCGCGGCCGCCGGAGATGGCAGGCCCTGGAAAAATCGCTTGTCGACGACGGATGTATTGACGTTAAAGCGCGCCAGACGAAGCGCAGCGCAGGCGCAGTAAACGAATGCCGCAATCCAACCCCAGCGGCCCAATGGTCGGAGGGCCCACTCGTAAGCGATGAGCGCAGGCGCAGCGCCAAAGCTCACCATATCTGCGAGCGAATCCATCTGCTCGCCGAACGCACTTTGCGTACCCGTCATGCGAGCCACACGACCATCCAGGCTATCGAGCACCATGGCTGCAAAAATACCGGTCGTCGCCAGGTCGAAGCGCCCGTTCATCGCCATCACAACTGCATAGAACCCACCGAAGAGTCCCGCCAGCGTGAAAAGATTAGGCAGCACGTAAATGCCCTTGCGGGGTTTACGCACTGGAGGAGCTTCTTCCGCCTGAGGGAATTTCGGCTCATGGAATGCGTCTGGTTCTGTCATTGAGTAAAGGTTAGCGCCTTATCGGCATGAGGGGCAGTGTAATTCGGCTTGGCTTCGTGTCGGAAAAATCCCTGAGAACACGCTACGCCCCATTCCTGAACAGGGGGTCTGCACATGCCTTGATGGAGTAGGAAAGGCAAGTTTCTTGGCTGAAAAACATCAGGCCACATCTGTTTCAACTGGCATAAATTGAACTATAAGCCATTGTTTTATATGAATTTTTATGCGCAAAGCGACTTACAGAAAGTGATGGATGCCCACCATTGCGCTCCCGGGCACTATGGAAGTCAAAAAAATAATCTCGCAAATGCGAATCAATCTCATTTAAATGCTACACTGCATGCAGATTACTTCTTTCCTCCTTCCAAAAACTTTGCCGCCATGTCCATGAACACCTCGCTAGCCCCTTCGAACGGTCGGCGCACGTTGCGTGTATCCCGCCCGGTTGCGATGCCGCCCAGAGCGGTACCCTTGAGTCTGGAAGCGGAGCATGAAGCTCGGCCCGCTTCCACAACACAACGTTTCGATGATGCTGATTTGTCGGCGCCTCGCCTGGACAGCGCTACTTTGCTCTGCGGTCAGAAAACAGTACAGATTTCGCACAACGGCTTCGTATACAAGCTGCAAGCCACCAAGCTTGGCAAACTCATTTTGACCAAATAGGTTGAGGGCGTGTTCACACTAAATTCACCCCCCGCGCCGGAAAAACCGGCCCGAAGGGGTGAGGCACTGGCAAACCGCACTCAGCGTTGCAAACCTCGCTGGGTGTCCAACCCGGCTGCGGTTTGCGCCTTGATTGCGGCTCGCCAGTACCTCACGCGGGGGTAAATTTAGTGTGAACACGCCCTAGTTTCATCGTGGGACGACTCCGAGATCTCTGCGATCTCCCGGGGTCTTTATGCTAGCCATCGGTTTACCGACCAGCCATGCCTTTTCTTTCCCACATCAAACGCCTAGCAAGCCTCTGCAGCCTGCCGACCCGGGCGCTGGCTACAGACAGCAACCAGATGCTGACTGGGTCTAGCAGTTCGAAAATTGCCACATCACAGCCTGGAATACAGCGGTATTCCCTGGGAGCGCCAAGCTCCAGCTTGGCACTGCAGCGCTTGCAGAGACCCCGAAGATGCCAAATTGGAGCTTGGCGCTCCCAGGAGGACATCCCACTCCAGTAGTAAGCACTCCGATGCTTGCTTTAGAAGGCCAAAAAAGAAGCCACGCATTGCGTGGCTTCTTTTTTGGCTACGAGGCAAGTGCCGTGAAATTCACGGCGCTTGCTCGATGATCAGTTCCTGGCCTTGTCAACCAGTTTGTTGGCCTTGATCCATGGCATCATGGCGCGCAGCTTGTCACCCACCACTTCGATCTGGCTCTCGGCGTTCAAACGACGACGGCTTTGCAGCGTAGGTGCACCTGCGAGGTTCTCAGCAATGAAGCTCTTCGCATACTCACCTGTCTGAATGTCGCGCAGCACTTGCTTCATCGCAGCTTTGGTATCGTCGGTCACGATCCGAGGGCCGGTCACGTACTCGCCGTACTCAGCATTGTTGCTGATCGAGTAGTTCATGTTGGCGATGCCGCCTTCATAGATCAGATCGACAATCAGCTTGAGTTCGTGCAAGCATTCGAAGTAGGCCATTTCAGGCGCGTAACCGGCGTCAACCAATGTCTCGAAACCGGCTTTGATCAGTTCTACGGCACCGCCGCACAACACGGCCTGCTCGCCGAACAGGTCGGTCTCGGTTTCTTCACGGAAGTTGGTTTCAATGATGCCGGCCTTGCCGCCACCGTTGGCCATGGCGTAGCTCAGAGCCAGGTCACGGGCCTTGCCAGTTTTGTCTTGGTGCACAGCCACCAGGTGGGGCACGCCGCCGCCTTGGGTGTAGGTGTTGCGAACGGTGTGGCCAGGGGCCTTGGGAGCCACCATCCAGACGTCAAGGTCAGCGCGTGGAGCGACTTGACCGTAGTGCACGTTGAAGCCGTGTGCGAACGCAAGCGAAGCACCTTGCTTGATGTTGGGCTCGACGTCTTCGCGGTAGACCTTGGCGATCTGCTCATCAGGCAAGAGGATCATGACGACGTCAGCGGACTTCACTGCTTCGCCAACTTCAGCCACTTTCAGGCCGGCTTTTTCGACCTTGGGCCAGCTAGCGCCATTCTTGCGCAGGCCCACCACGACTTTGACGCCGCTGTCATTCAGGTTCTGCGCATGCGCGTGGCCCTGCGAACCGTAGCCGATGATGGCGACGGTCTTGCCTTTGATCAGGCTCAGGTCGCAGTCTTTGTCGTAGAACACTTTCATGGTTTTCTCCTAGGAAACAGTCAATAAATTAATCAACAAGGATCGCGCCGGGCCGCGAACTGCACGACCAATCGCAGCGCGAAAAAACGATCACACTCGCAGCAACCGCTCGCCCCGCCCGATACCGCTGGCACCGGTGCGCACAGTTTCCAGAATGGCGGATTTGTCGATAGCGCTCAGGAAAGCGTCGTTCTTGGCCTGATCGCCTGTCAACTCGATGGTGTAGCTCTTGTCCGTGACATCAATGATGTGCCCGCGGAAGATATCGGACATGCGCTTGATTTCTTCGCGCTCCTTGCCCACCGCTCGCACCTTGACCATCATGTGCTCGCGTTCGATATAGGCACCTTCAGTGAGATCGACCACCTTGACCACTTCGATCAAGCGGTTCAAGTGCTTGGTGATCTGCTCAATGACTTCGTCCGAACCGCGGGTCTGGATGGTCATGCGAGACAGGCTCTCGTCTTCAGTGGGCGCAACGATCAGGGATTCGATGTTGTAGCCACGGGCAGAAAACAGGCCCACCACACGAGACAGCGCGCCCGCCTCGTTTTCAATCAGTACGGAAATGATGTGTTTCATTATGTCGATTCCTCTTTTCGCTGCCCTCCCCTGCGCACGGTAATGCGCAGGCTCGGCAGACAATAGATTCGTCTAAGAAATTATGGATTGCGCGGCGCCCGTCACGGGCACCGGGCCTTGTCTTCACAGATCTTCAGACCCCAGCAGCATCTCAGTGATGCCTTTACCGGCCTGGACCATCGGGAACACGTTCTCGGTGGGATCCGTGCGGAAATCAATGAATACCGTGCGGTCTTTCAGCTTGCGTGCTTCGCGCAGTGCTGGCTCAACGTCTTTCGGATCTTCCACCAGGATGCCGACGTGGCCGTAAGCCTCTGCCAGTTTCACAAAGTTGGGAAGCGCATCCATGTAGCTGTGGCTGTAGCGGCCAGAGTATTCAATCTCCTGCCATTGACGAACCATGCCCAGGTAACGGTTGTTCAGCGAAAGCACCTTGATGGGGGTGTTGTACTGCAGGCAGGTAGAGAGTTCCTGGATACACATCTGCACAGAACCTTCACCGGTCACGCAAAACACTTCGCTTTCGGGCTTGGCCAGTTTGATGCCCATGGCATAGGGAATACCGACGCCCATGGTTCCCAGACCACCGGAATTGATCCAACGGCGTGGCTCATTGAATTTGTAGTACTGGGCTGCCCACATCTGGTGCTGCCCGACATCAGAGGTGATGTAGGCGTCAGCGTCCTTGGTCATTTCCCACAGGGTCTGTATGACTTTCTGCGGTTTGATGACGTCCTGGTTGTCGCTGTCATATTTCATGCAATCGCGAGCACGCCAGCCTTCAATCTGCTGCCACCAGGATTCCAGCGCAGGCTGATCGAGTTTCGCTCCGCTTTCCTTGATCATGCCCATGAGCTCGATCAGCACGTCTTTGACATCGCCCACGATAGGCACATCTACCTTGACGCGCTTGGAGATGCTCGACGGATCGATGTCGATGTGAATGATCTTGCGCTCGTTTTGCGCAAAGTGTTTGGGATTGCCGATGACGCGATCATCAAAACGCGCACCCACGGCCAGCAGGACATCGCAGTTCTGCATGGCGTTATTGGCTTCCCACGTGCCGTGCATGCCGAGCATGCCCAGGAAGCGACGGTCTGTGGCCGGAAATGCCCCAAGACCCATGAGGGTGTTGGTCACCGGAGTGTTCAACATGTCGACCAATTGACGCAGCTCACCGGAGGCGTTGGAGAGCAGGACGCCGCCACCCGTGTAGATGTAGGGGCGCTTGGCCGCCATCAAGAGCTGCATCGCCTTGCGAATCTGGCCGCCATGGCCTTTCTTCACAGGGTTGTATGAGCGCATCTCGACTTTTTCTGGATAACCTGTCCAGGTAGCCTTGGCGAAAGCGATGTCCTTGGGCACATCCACCACCACAGGACCAGGACGGCCAGTGCGAGCGATGTGAAAGGCTTTCTTCACCACGTCTGCCATTTGCCGCACATCCTTGACCAGGAAGTTGTGCTTCACGATAGGCCGCGTGATGCCCACGGTGTCACATTCCTGGAAGGCATCTTGACCAATGGCGGTGGCAGGCACCTGACCAGTGATGATGACCATGGGAATGGAATCCATGTAGGCCGTGGCAATTCCAGTGACCGCATTGGTCACGCCAGGCCCGGATGTGACCAGGGCGACGCCGACTTCGCCGGTCGCGCGGGCAAAACCGTCGGCGGCGTGAACCGCGCCCTGTTCATGGCGAACCAGAACGTGCTGGATGACGTCTTGCTTGTAGAGTGCGTCGTAAATGTGCAACGCTGCGCCACCTGGGTAACCCCAAATGTGTTTCACGCCTTCAAGCTGCAAAGCTTTGACGAGAATTTCAGCGCCACGAAGTTCGGAGGATTGGCTGCCCGCAGAGGCGGCAGCGGCCGATTTGAGTTCGGCTTTGGAGATTTCCATTTTGATAAACCTTTCGAGAATTTCTCTGACGAAATACCTTGGGTGCCCCTTGCCAGCCCTTATGAGGCCGCGTCAGGACTTGAGGCCACCAGCCATGGGCGAAAGAACCATCCGCCGTGCCGAGACCCGTTTGCCTTTTTTGACTGCAGCCGAGATTATCGCACTGCAACATGAGAGTTGTCAGAGCGCTTATGAAAAAAATCCCTCACGGATGCCATAATCGCCCGCAAAAAGTGACGTTTTTCTCGCGACGTCTCGTCCACACGCCCTCCCATCGACCGCATCAACTCCCGTCGCGAACCGTCCATTGGCCACCGAACAAGAACTCTCCGACTTTCTGAAGAGCGTCGAAAAGCGATCGTTCAAGCGCGCGCTATATCACGTCCGCGACGACGAAGCTGCCCTTGATATCGTCCAGGACAGCATGATGAAACTCGCCGAGCACTATGGTGACAAGCCCGCGGCAGAGTTGCCGATGCTCTATCAGCGCATCCTCTCCAACACCACCCTCGACTGGTTCCGAAGGCAAAAGACCCGCAAAGCCCTCTTCTCGAACATGAGCGACTTCGAGACTGCGGAAAGTGACCATGATTTTGATCTGCTGGAAACCTTTGCGGGGGTGGCAGATTCACAGCAAACTGAAAGCGCTGAAGACTTGACGCGGCGTGCACAAATTCTCCACGCCATAGAGTTACAAGTCCAAGAATTGCCCGGGCGTCAACGCGAGGCTTTTCTGATGCGTTATTGGGAAGAGATGGATGTTGCCGAAACAGCAGCTGCCATGGGTTGTTCGGAAGGCAGTGTCAAGACGCACTGCTCCCGCGCAGTTCAGGCGCTGGCAAAGGCACTCCGGGCCAAGGGAATCATGCCATGAACAGCCTTCAAACACCGCACAACCGTGCGCACGCTGAGATACTTCAAAACCGCTTCGGACTGAGAGTGGCTGCACGCCTGTCAGCCGGCAGCGCCGAGCTGCCGCATGACATTAGCGAGCGCCTGCGTGCCACAAGAGAACAAGCCATTGCACGGCGCAAACAAGCTGTTGCGGTCACGCGGCTACGTACAGCGCCCGCTTCAGCCGCACGTTACGGAAACACCGTGGCCCTGGGTGGCTTCAGCGACGATGTCCTGGGACTCTGGGGTCGCCTGGCCTCCACGGTGCTGGTGATTGCCATGGCCGTCGGCCTTGTAACTATCAACATAGTCCAGGAAGACGACCGTGCGTCAGAGGTCGCTGAAGTCGATACCGCCTTGCTGACCGACGATCTGCCGCCAGCCGCTTACTCCGATCCTGGGTTTCTTCAATTCTTGAAAACTGCTCCTGCCCAGCGCACTTCGAGCCAATAAGTCTGGTTTATTGCACATGCGCGTTAAGTTGGTAAGTGGCCTTTCTGTATTGACCATAGCGTTGGCTGCGGCGGGTGCTGTTGCTTATGCGCAACTTACCCCTCCTCCAGCCAAGCCTGCGCCATCGACCCCTCCTGCAACGCCGTTGCTGGGATCCATCAGCTGGAATACGCTCAACAGCGAGCAGAAGACAGCATTGAGCCCTTTGGCAAGCCTGTGGCCTAAACTCAGCGGCGAGCATCAGCGCAAGTGGATAGCCCTGGCTCACAATTTCAACCGCATGTCTCCAACAGAGCGCGATATGCTCCAGGAGCGGATGAACGACTGGGCCAAATTGACACCCGCGCAGCGCACGCAGGCCCGTTTGAACTTTGGGGAAGCACGCAAACTCCCGGTGGACGAGAAAAGAGCCAAGTGGGAAGAGTACCAATCTCTCTCCGCTGAGGAACGGGAGCGTCTGGCAGCAGATCGCCCCAAACCACCCAAAAGTACCGCACCGGCGCTGCGGCCAGTTCCGCCTGAGAAAATTCTACGTGCGGCACCACGTCCTGCAGAGCCCCCTGCGGGCGGGGCCCAAACGCCCTCGCCGCTGAACAGAAATACCCTGCTGCCTCGCGCGCCCGCCCCAGCAGAGCCTAAACCAGCGCCGGCAACACGCCCTTAAGGTATGCTCACCGGATCGCGCTGACGGCTTAGGCCGCATGGCGCGAAGTTTTTTCCGGTCCAATTTTCTTCATGTCGCAGGCCATGAGCTTCTAGCAAGGGCCGCTGAAGGCAGGTCCGGCTTTTGGATCCCGCCCACGTATTCTGATGATGCCTTCTTCTCCCAGCGCGCCTCCCACAGCGCTCACTGCACCCGCTCTGTGGCGTCGCATGGCCTGCTGGCTGTACGAAGGCACACTCATGTTTGCCGTTGTGTTTTTGGCTGGGTATCTGTTTAGCGCACTTACGCAGACCCGCCATGCCCTACAGAACCGGCACGGCCTGCAAGCGTTCATTTTTGTGGTCGCTGGTATCTACTTTGCCTGGTTCTGGTCCAAAGGACAGACCTTGGCGATGAAGACCTGGCATATTCGCGTAGTGGACCGAAATGGCCTGCCGCTTCCCCAGTGGCGGGCGCTTTTGCGGTATTTCTTGAGCTGGATCTGGTTTTTACCTCCACTACTGGTCATGGCGCCCTTCGGACTCTCGGGCGGTGAAATCTCGGTTCTGATGATCGGATGGGTCATTGTCTGGGCGCTGCTCAGCCGATTTCAAAAGCACGGGCAGTTCTGGCACGACGTATGGGCAGGGACTCGCCTGGTCGAAGCACCGCGATTGCCACCGAAAGTTAAGGCAAAGCCAAAAGGCTGAGAAAGAGCCGGGAAAAGGCAGAAATAAGGGCGGCAACGCTTTCATCAACAAGTTGCCATATGCCTGCGTGAAAATGTCTGCATGAGCTCCATGCCCAATCCATCGAAACCTGCCAACCCCACCAGGGACCCCAGCCAGCCAGTCAATCCGCAAAAGGCTCGGACGGGGCTGTCCCGTATCTGGCACGCCACCGGATATTCCATAGAGGGTCTGCGCGCAGGCTGGCACGAAACGGCCTTCAGGCAGGAAGCCATTGCCTCCATGGTTCTTATTCCATTGGCTTTCTGGGTGGGCAGAAGCTGGGCTGAAACTGCGCTGCTGGCTGGTTCTGTGCTGATCGTGATGATTGTGGAGTTGCTCAACACGGGGATAGAAACCGCCATCGATCGCATCGGGCCAGAATGGCACGATCTCTCCAAGCGGGCCAAGGACATGGGTAGCGCCGCTGTTCTTCTGAGCTTGTTATTGGCCACCGGCATCTGGCTGGCGGCCGTATATGTCAAATTCTTCGTTTCATGAAAACTACTGATTCCGTTTCCAATCCTGGGCAGGAGCCCGCGTTTTCTCTGTGTGTGTACTGCGGCTCGCGCAACGGAGCCACCCCGGCTTACGCTGAAGTCGCTCGTGAAGTTGGACATTGGATTGGTGAACACCAAGGCCAGCTGGTCTATGGCGGCGGTCGCAGCGGCTTGATGGGGGTAGTTGCGGACGCAGCGCTGGAAGCTGGTGCACGAGTGATCGGCGTCATCCCCCAAGCGCTGGTGGATCGCGAGCACGCCCACAGAGGCTGCACCGAATTGCTGATTGTGGACACCATGCATGAGCGCAAACGCCTCATGGCTGAACGTTCAGACGCATTTCTTGCCTTGCCGGGCGGTATAGGAACTTTTGAAGAGTTTTTCGAGACCTGGACATGGCGGCAATTGGGCTACCACAACAAACCTCTGGGCTTGCTCAATCATGGTGGCTACTACGCCAGCATGCTGGAGTTCCTGAACCATGGGGTTCAACAAGGATTCATGGACAACGGCCAAATGAGCGCGATGGAGGTAGGCGATCAACCGGTCCCACTGTTGGAAAAGCTCATACAGTCGGCGGGATTGCCAGCACCGGTGCGTCTGGAGCAAATCTAAATTTCTCGCGTGGAGGGTCGTGTCCCGTTTAATCCTCACCCATGACTGCGTAAATGGAAAAAGCCGCGCCCGAAGGGTGCGGCTTTTTCACGAGACGACCTCAAAATCTATAAATCAAAATCTACAGACCTTGGTGAGGCCGTGCGCCTGGAGTTTCAATCCCAGCGGAAATCCTTGTTTCGGGATTCCCAGTCGGACAGTTCCTTCTCAGCGACGTCTTTAGCAATACCTTGACGCTCTTGAAGCTTGCCGAGGAATTGGTCGCGCTTACCTGCGATGACGTCGAGATCGTCATCCGTCAGCTTGCCCCACTGCTCTTTGACTTTGCCTTTGAATTGCAGCCAATTGCCTTTAACGCGGTCTTCATTCATATTCAGCTCCTTGTGTCTAAAGTGGTTCACCGAGCCGGTCCTGAGGGTCAGGACACAAAGCGTCTGCGATGGGTTTACTTTAGAAAAATTTGCTGCTGAGGTCAGTCAGCGTAGGCACCTACTCGGCGTCAGTTCAGGCCTACGACGTTTTTTCGCCTCCGTCCTCGGGCAGGAATAGTTCCTGCAGATCGCTGAGGAAATCGAATCCGCGCTCGGTTGGCCGCACCCAAACACCCTCTCGTTCAATCAAACCGCTTTTCTCGGCTGTCGTCAAAGATTCCGAAATGCTGCTGGGGGGCATGCCGGTCCGGTCCGCAAAATCCTGTAGTGAGAACCCGTCTTTCAATCGGAAGGCATTCAGCATGAATTCAAAAGGCAGGTCCTTGCGCACCACCTCATGTTCCTGCGCAATCGCGTCTCCCGCCAGCGCCTTATCCATATAAAGGTCCGGCTCCCGGTAGCGAACCTGGCGAATGATTCGATGTGCAAAGCTCAGCTTGCCATGAGCGCCTGCACCCAGTCCCAGATAGTCACCGAACTGCCAATAATTGAGGTTGTGCACGCTTCGGTGGCCTGGCCGCGCATAGGCAGACACTTCATAGCGCTCCAGGCCAGCGCCGGCAGTGAGTTCTGTAATGCGGTCAAGCATGGTCCAGGCACTGTCTTCATCCGGCACCTTGGGCGGAAACTTGAAGAACACCGTGTTCGGCTCTATCGTGAGGTGATAGATTGAAATGTGAGGAGGTGACAGGGCCAAAGCAGTGTGCACATCCTGCTCCAGGCCTTTCAGGGTCTGGCCGGGCAGCGCGTACATGAGGTCGAGATTGAAGGTGTCAAAGGATCTGGCAGCTTCTTCTACCGCTGCAAGCGCCTGGGCGCCGTCATGCACACGCCCCAGAGCTTTCAGGTTGTCATCATTGAAGCTCTGCACGCCTATTGAAAGCCGGGTCACGCCCGCCCCACGAAAAGCAGCGAAGCGCTCGCGCTCGAAGGTGCCAGGATTGGCTTCCAGCGTGATCTCGCACAATGGCGCCAGCTGCACCCGCGCCCTGATGGCTGCAATCAATCGATCAATGGCCTCGGGCTCAAACAAACTGGGAGTGCCGCCCCCAATGAAGACGCTGTGGATCTGGCGGCCCCATATGAGCGGCAAACTCGCTTCAAGGTCTTGGATCAGCGCATCCACGTAACGCGTCTGCTGCGCCGCTTTATCAACACCCGCACGAGGCTCGTGTGAATTGAAGTCGCAGTAGGGGCACTTTTTCAAGCACCAGGGCAGATGCACATAAAGTGAAAGCGGCGGCAGCGCGGGCAACTGCAGCGTGCCATAGCGCATGTAGTGAGTGATGTCTTTCACAGCCAGCGTTCACGCATGAGGGCCACCATGGCCTGGGCGGCTTGGCCGCGATGGCTGTGTGCGTTCTTCACTTCCGAAGGTAGCTCCGCAAATGTTTTTCCAAACTTGGGGATAAACATCACAGGATCAAAGCCAAAACCATTCTCGCCCCTGGGCTCGCGCACAATTTCTCCCACAGCCCTGCCTACGGCAATAAGGGGCTCCGGGTCGTCTGCACTGCGCAGCGCGACCAGGGTACTGACCAGCGCGGCGCGGCGCTGGTCAACATTGCGCATTTGCTCGAGCAGGGCACGTACGTTGTTGGCGTCACTTTTTTCGTAGCCAAACTGGGTAGCGTAGTAGGCTGTGTCCACCCCAGGCATGCCACCGAAGGCGTCGACGCACAGACCGGCATCATCAGCCAAAGCCGGCAAACCGCTGGCGGCGCTGGCGTGCCGAGCCTTGGTCAAGGCGTTTTCAACAAATGTGCGGTAAGGCTCTGGGGCCTCGCCAATTCCCAGTTCAGATTGGCGCACCAGCGTCATCTGCAAGGGTGCAAACATGGCCTGCAATTCAGCCAGTTTTCCCTGATTGTTCGAAGCCAATACGATTTTCATGACCTTGTTCCTACCTGCGCACGAACAGCGTTATTGCAACAGCGCCTGCTGCTGAGCGGCAATCAATTCAGAAATGCCTTTTTCTGCCAGCGCCAGCAGTTCATTCATCTCAGCCCGGGAAAAAGCAGCCCCCTCGGCCGTTCCCTGAACTTCCACGAAGTGACCGGCCCCGGTCATGACAACGTTCATGTCGGTGTCGCAAGCAGAATCTTCGCTGTAGTCAATATCAAGCAGTGGAACACCGCCCACGATACCTACGGATATGGCCGCCACAGGTTGAACGATGGGGGACTCCGTCAAGGTGCCGCGCTGCATGAGCCAGTTCACGGCGTCCTGCGCGGCAATGAAAGCGCCGGTAATACTGGCTGTTCGTGTGCCACCATCGGCCTGGATGACATCGCAGTCAAGATGAAGCGTGCGCTCTCCGAGTTTCCTGAGGTCAAAAACCGCCCGCAAGCTGCGACCGATCAAGCGCTGGATTTCCTGAGTGCGGCCGCTCTGTTTGCCGCGCGCGGCTTCCCGATCACCCCGAGTGTGCGTGGCACGCGGCAGCATTCCATATTCTGCAGTCACCCAGCCTTCTCCGCTGCCCCGCTTGTGCGGAGGCACTTTTTCCTCAACGGAGGCATTGCACAACACGCGCGTATTGCCGAACTCAATCAGTACGGAGCCTTCGGCATGCAAGGTGTAGTGGCGGGTGATACGCACGGGGCGAAGCTCGTTGGCCGCGCGGCCAACTCGTTGCGTCACGCCAGATGTAGAAGATGCAGTCATGTAGGAGGATTGAATGAGGGGGAAGATCGCTGAGGCGGAATAACGCTGTGCGGCTGGGCACATCAGCGCAGATGCCCCATTTTCTCAGAGCCTGAGCTCCGCCGTTGCAAGAGGGCTATAAAGCAGCCAATCGAAGAGATCCGCAAGGCGCGGCCCAAGCGGATCGAAAGACCGTTAGAACGGTGCAACCCTGAGATTTGCGATCAGCGTCTGCGGCCTATCGAGCGTTGGATGGCCTGGTTGATTTCTTCAATGGAACGATCAATCGCTCGTTCATCCAGGCCCCCACCCGTGGGCTCCAGGTCGTCCGACTGAATAGTGGAAGCAAAGCCTTCGAGGCTCATGGTGTCCGTTTGAGTGAATCCATCCTTCGCAGCATCGGCTCGATGAGATGAACCTTCCCACTCAAGCGCCAACGCCGTCACGTTGTCCGCATGGGCGCCGCCATTTTTCAGTGCTTCATCCACCAACTCCGGCACTGCCTTGGCGACAGGATTTTCCGAAAGCGCAAGGACAATGCGCTTGTCTTCCACGCAGCTCCAAAGCCCGTCCGAGCAAAGCAATATCTTGTCGCCCTCGCGCAGGAGCAAGGGGCCGGAAATATCAAAAACAGGCCGAACCGCGGAACCCAGGCACGTAAATAAAACGTTGCGGTTAACTCCTTTGAGCGGCATGCCGACACGGTTTTGCGCTTCAACATAGGAGTGATCGCGCGTGCGCGCAAGCAGCTGGCCGCCGCGCATGACGTAAAGGCGCGAATCTCCGCAGTGGACCCAATACAGCTGCCCACCCTGGATCAGAGCCACCACCAAGGTGGTTCGGGGCGTGTCCAGCATAGCCCGTGCGCTCGCGTGGCGAACGATTTGCTGGTGAGCAGCCTTGACGGCGCGGCTCAGGAAAGGCGCGACTTCAGGTAGGCGTGGCTTGGCTTCACGCTGGAACCGCGAGGACATGGTCTGCAAAGCAATCTGGGCTGCCATCTCCCCTTCAGGATGTCCACCCATTCCATCGGCCAGCATGAACATGCTGGCTTCACGGGTGAAGCAGTAGCCCATGCGGTCTTCGTTCTTTTCACGGCCGCCGATGCGACTGAGCTGGAATACAGAGAATTTCATCGGATTGACGGGGTTCGTTTTTGTCCGGTGCCTAAGTGCACATGTCTTGAAAGGATCTCTGCCGAGAGCGCTTCAGCCACGCCATTCTGGGCGTCGAATTGAGCGCGTTATCTTGGACCGAATCTAGTGGCACGCATGATGTTCTTTTTTGCATCAGACATCACATTATCAAACTGCAAGCGCACTTTTTCACCTACCGAAAGCTTGGTGTATTGACGCTCGCCCTCCCGGCCCAGTTCTTTCTGTAACGCAAACACCGACTGGGGACGCGACAGAGGATCCAGCGACATGCACCACTCCACCATTTCGATCAGATTGTCCGAGTACACCCCTCTCATGCGGGTCAGCGACAAGCCCAGTCGGTCCTTGTCGAGCCGCTGCGGCGCGTCGTTGGGAGGATAGCCTTGCATGCAGGAATAGATGCATCCGCCAATGGCATAGATGTCCGTCCAGGGGCCCATGGTGGAATCGCGCCGGTACATCTCGGGTGCCGCGAATCCTGGGGTGTACATGGGGCGGGTGAAATTACCGTCCTTGTTCAGAACCTCTCGTGCCGCACCGAAATCCAGCATGACCGCTTTATTGTCATTGGTGATGAATATGTTGGCGGGTTTCAGGTCCAGATGCAGCATCTTGTGCTGATGGACAATTCGCAGGCCGCGCAGAATTTCATCAAAAAGCGAGCGAATGGTGGATTCGCGAAAGACCTTCTGCTTTTTCAGGTCGCGCGCGGTCACAATGAAATCCTGCAAGGTGGCGCCTTCCAGGTAGTTCATCACCATGTAAACGGTTTCATTTTCCCGGAAGAAATTCAGCACACTGACGACGGACGCATGCGAAATCTGAGCCAGGGAGCGCCCCTCTTCAAAGAAACTCTTGAGGCCCAGGCGATAGAGTGACAACTTCTCCGAAGCTACCTGAGGCACCAACTCTCCGGGTGCCCGAGTGGACAGCGCGGAAGGAAGATACTCCTTGATGGCGACCTGCTGTCCGTCCTTGTCGATCGCCAGGTAGACCACCCCGAAGCCGCCCGCTGAAAGCTTGCGCACAATGCGATAACCGCCGATCACCGTCTTCGGCGGCAGAGGGCTTGGCTTCGGCTTTGACATAATTTGCGGCAAGTATCCCCAGACGGTCTGTACCGGGTGATAGAAAATGGCCGCCAAGACCGTCGTACCCCGGAAAGGTTTAAATGTCAGTTTACAGTATGACCAGCTACGCAAGCGGTCAACAAGCGGCCCCAAAGCCTGAAGAAGCATCTTCAGCCGCCAAGGCGTCGCGTTTGCGCCTCGCCATTGAGTTGCGTTCTGTCAACAGCCGCTTCCTGGATCTGCAGTTTCGCCTGCCAGATGAGCTTCGGCAGCAGGAACCTGCCTTGCGCGAACTTCTGGTCAAGCGGTTGAAGCGAGGCAAGGTGGAGTTGCGCGCCTATATCGAAGGCCGCGATGGAGCGGGCCTGCAGGACCCCTCCCCTCGCGCCTTGCAGCGCCTGTCATCTGTCCAGGATCAGGTTCGCGCCTGGTTGCCGGATGCACCCGCGCTCTCTGTTGCGGACGTCTTGCGCCTGGCAGCCGGCTCTGAAGAGCAGAACTCAGCAAGTATCACGGAAGCCGTTCTGCCTCTTGCCCAGACCGTTCTGGATGATTTTGTGCAAGCCCGGGCACGGGAAGGGGCTCGCCTGGTCCAATTGCTGGAAGTGCGCTTAACGGAGCTGCGCAGACTGGCCGGCGAAGCCCAGCCCCTGATCCCGAAGGCCGTGGAAGGCCAAACGCAGCGCTTTCTCTCGCGCTGGAACGATGCCTTGGCCGGGGTGGACAACGCACCACCGGCCGCAGCAGCCCAGGAACGTGCACTCAGCGAGGCCACTGCGTTTGCGATCCGAATTGACGTATCCGAAGAATTGGGCCGACTGCTCTCCCATCTGGACGAAATCCAGGCCATCTTGAAGAAAGGTGGCGAGGTAGGCAAGCGACTGGACTTCCTGATTCAGGAGCTGCACCGTGAAGCCAATACCCTGGGGTCAAAATCAACGGTGCTGGAGCTGACCAGAATTTCCGTCGACATGAAAGTGCTGATCGAGCAGATGCGCGAGCAGGTTCAGAATATCGAATAGCCTTCAGAGGCGTCAAGAGCCAGTAGACATCTCGATCCGCAGACGTCGGGAGAGATGAGCAAGCGCCATTCTCGGGCGTTTCTGTCTCACAATGGACCATGGATCTGGACTATCTGATTTTTGACTACAGCGAAGACGAGCATGGCATCAGCAACTGGGATGCCATGGCCAGCGTGGGCCCGGACCGCGTGACCGCGATGGCGAGCGAAATCGAGCAGGTCTTGCGTTGGGCTAGTCATGAGTTCCCCAGCCGTCAGTACGCCATCGACGATGGAGGAGATTGGGACTACGACTTGCAGGCGATGGACGACGATGGCCAGCAACTTACCGCCAGCTTTGATTCTGCCAGCGGCAAACTCTTGCTGGCGTCGCCCACCGTCGGACGCACAACGGCCACACTCTCTTTAGCCGGGTCAACTCAGTTCTTTGCAGCCTTCACTCAGTGGCTATCGACCCACTGAGGTCTCACTCTATCAACTCGGCCCGGAAGGCGGGTATGAGGCTCTCGTTCACCCCTTCGTGGCCGATTGCCTTTTGTCGACAAGCATCGAGGCCACTTTCTCGCCGATCATCAGAGCAGTTAGATGCGTTCCGGCGCGGACGATGCTCGGCATCACAGACGCGTCGGCAACGCGCAATCCAGTCAAACCCCGGACACGGCATTGGGAATCCAGTACAGCCTCTGCATCTTCTTCGGTCCCCATCTTGCAGGTGCCACACGGGTGGTGAACACCGGCCGCATGCTCGCGAACCAGGCGTTCCACTTCTAAGCGGTTTCCGGCAAGAGAGGAAGGGTTCACGATGCTATCGCCCAATAGAGAGCGGCGCACAGTCGGTCCGAGTTCGAACAATCGGCTGGCAATCCAGGCCTTGCTCCAGTTCAGCGCCGAAGGTTGGTTGAGCGCATTCGCCTGGCCTCCATTGGGTATGAAAACTTCCTGGAGATGTTGCGAAAGCAAGGGCGATGCAAGCAGCCTGAGACAGAACTCGACACCTTGGACCATGCGCGCGAAATCCCGCGGATCGGATAGCAGGTTGAAATCTACACGAGGCATGATGGCCGCTTCGGGCGACACCAGTTCCACCGTCCCCTTCGAAAAAGGCTTTTGCACACAGAAGCTCAATGCACCAATTCTTCTTCCGAGCGGATGCCAGGCGGAACGGGCCACAGCGAACGCATACATATCCATGGGCGGGCAATCATCGTTGTTCGATGAGAACCGCACAAGCGCCTGACCGGCCGCTTGAACGTCGGCAGACTGTGCTGAACCTCTGGCGAGATAGGTGGCCAAATGAAAGCCTGCATGATTTTGCAGGTTCCGGCCCACACCGGGCAAATCCTCCACCGTTTCTATTCCAAGATCGCGCAGCGCCTGCGCGTCGCCAATGCCCGAGCGCATCAAAAGCGCTGGTGAGTGCACCGCACCGCAACAGAGCACTATTTCGTCGCCGCTGAAGTCCACCACTCCCGATGGTGTTTGCACCCGAACGCCTGTCGCCTTGCGCCCATCAAAAAGCACTCTTTCCGCCACGCTGTCCGCAACGATCGTCAGGTTCCCGCGCTCGCGCGCCGCGCGATCGAGAAAACCGTCTGCCGCAGAGACACGACGATCTACTGTGTTGTTCATTGCGACTGCAGAGACACCCTCTCCATGATTTGAGTGCACATCGGCGTAGTAAGGCAGACCTTGAGATTCAAGCGCGGCTACGAATCCGTGGGCAAAACCAGACCACTGATTTTCCTGCTGCCTCCTGATGGGGATAGGTCCATCCTGCCCGTGGAGCGGTCCATCGAAGTCAAGGTCGCGTTCAAAGCGAAGGTAGTGGGGCAATACTTCATCCCAGCTCCATCCATGCGCACCGGCCGCCACCCACTCGTCGAAATCCGACGGTAGCGCACGTTGCGCAAACATGCCGTTGATACTGGAGCCGCCGCCGACGATCCGACCTTGAAAGTATGGACGAGTGAAGCGCCCGCGCCCTGCCCCTCTATCAGGGCCTACGGCAGCGGTCAATCCGCGCCAGGTGTAAGACGCCACGCCGTAGGAAACGGGAAAAGGGTTCGAAACTGATCGGGGCACTGCGTGGGGCGGAATATCCTGACCAGCTTCGATGAGTAGTACCCTTCGCGCACCGTCAGCTGCAAGGCGGCCGGCCACTACTGAGCCCGACGCCCCCGCGCCGATGACGACATAATCGAAATGCTGCGGATTCATCTGTTCGACAACCTGTCAGAAGGGGTTCAGGCCCGCGAATCCAAAAAGCGAGGCCGACGTCGCGCCTCCTTCGCCGCGACCGCCATTTGATGAATCCGGCCAAACACTTCCCTGCCATCGTCCAGACTGAAGGACAAGGTCACGGTGTCGCCTGGGAGCAGATATCTCGTCAGGCTCTCGGCCTGCGCCCCTGCTAGTTGTTGCAATATGCGCTGCTCTGCGATGCAGGCAACGCCGCGGCTGGAATCACGGTTGGACACGGTACCCGCGCCGACTATGCTTCCCGCGCTCAGTCCCCGCGTGCGGGTGGCGTATTGCAGGATGTCGGCGAAACTGAAGTCTTGATCCTCCCCTGTGCGCAAATCCCCTCGGACCTCCCCGTTGACTTCTACCTTCAGTCGGCCAAAGAGACGGCCATCGCGCCAGCTATCACCCAACTCATCGGGAGTAACGGCAAACGGGCCGAACGCGCTGGCAGGCTTGCTGTGGAAAAAACCGAAGCCCTTCTGAAGTTCAGCCGGAATCAGGGCTCGCAGTGACACATCATTGACAAGCATTAAAAGCCTGACCTGTTCAAGCGCTTCTTTCGAGGTCGGCGCAGGCCCCACATCTCCAGTGATCACCGAAATTTCGCCCTCCAGGTCCGTGCCCCAGGAAGCGTCAGACGGAATATCTTCGCACCACGATAGGTTTCGGTCTGAAAGGCCTTGATAGATCACAGGCTCAATGCGAGCCGACGGCGGCATCTCAGCACCACGGGCCTTGCGCACGCGCTCCATGTGTGAAAGGTATCCACTGGCATCCACCCATTGAAATGCGCGTGGCAGCGGAGCCATGAGCGACGTCAGCTCCAGCGAAAGGCCCAAGTCCGGCTCGGCCTCAAGGCGTTTGCTGGCAACTTCAAGGTGCCCACGCACTGTTTCCCAATCATCCAATGCACTCTGCAGGGTAGGTGCGACCTCGGGTACAGCCAGGCATCGCCTGGCGTCTTTGGAGACCACCACCAGTTGGCCGTCACGGCACCCATTCTCACGCGTTGCCAGCCTCATGCCACGACCTGCCCAAGTTGATGATCTGCCCTATCCAGGTAGCCGTTCCAGGAGTCTGCATGGCTGGTGCGTTCGCAGCTCGACATGCCAGGGGCAATGTCCAGCGGATCGCGCAAGTCGATATTGATGGCAACCTCATGAAACTCAGTACGCGGGTTCGTCAAGCTGGTGCGGTAGGCTGTGGGATGCGGGCCATGGGGGAATCCAGCCGGGTGAAACGTGAACATTCCTGGCCCCATGCCGTCACGGCTGAAAAACTGACCAGAATGCAGGAACAACAGCTCGTCGTAGTCGTCATTGGAATGGAAAAAAGGCACTTTCAACGCGCCGGGGTCTGTCTCTGCTGGGCGCGGGCAGAAGGTGCAGATGGCCATACGCTGCGTTAAGAATGTCGTGTGCGCCGACGGCGGAACGTGATAGCGTGCGCTCAGCACTGGCCGGATGTCACGCCAGTTCAGCCTGACAGGAGCCAGTGTGCCCTTCCAGCCCACTGCATCCAGGGGATTGTGTGGATATACCAGGGTGGACACGCGGTGCCGAGCCTGAATGCGGACCGCCCATTCACGGCTGCTGGCGGCATTGTTTTGCTGCCCGATGAACTCGGCATCTAGTTGGGGAACATCCAGTACCGCAGGGTCAAACAGCGCATGTTCACCCAGCATCCCGCGATCGGGCAGTTGGAAACTATCACCCGTGGCTTCGATCAGCAGAAGAAACGAACTAGACGTGGGTTCGAAACGCCAGGCCGTGCCGCGTGGCAGCAAGAGGTAATCGCCATCCCGCAATAACAAGTGACCATAGTCGCAATACAAGTGCCCGCCACCCGCATGGAGGAAGATCAGTTCATCGCCGTCAGCATTGCGGGCAAGATGAGACATAGGCTCTTCAGTCTTCCAGCAACGCAATCGCATATGTTGATTGGATGCGACCAGCGGGGCATCGAGGGGGCAATTCATCAAGCCCGAAGCCGCAGTGTCCATCCGGTTCAGGTCATAGGCACGTGGTCGATGAGGGCCGTCCCAGCGCAGCCATGCTGTCGGTGCGTGGAGGTGATACATGTGGGTAGCCTGGCCGCTAAAGCCTTCCCGCCCAATTTCTCGCTCGTAGGTGCCAGGAGGCAGATCAGCATGGGCCTGTCGGGATGCTATGCCGGCCCGCATTGGGATAGTGATAGGTTTATTCATGCAAAACTCACTGAGATTTTTGAAGTTCGCGCAGGAGAAAATCAGGTGTTTGGGGTGGTGTCATCTGGATAAGGGGAGTCAGCTCAACCATCTCGAAAAGCCCCGCACAAAAGTAGGGCTCGTGGTCGATGAAGTGCTGGGCTTGCTCCCGCGCAGTGACATTGAGGGCCACAACCATACCTTTTGGCGTCCGCTCCGTCTCATCCAGCATGGCTGCACCAAACACGGTTTGAGGCAGCCACTCCAGCATGTAGCGAATGTGACTCGCTCGAACGCCAAGGCGCTCAGCAGCTCCGCCGGGGCGGTAAGTGCAACGTATAAGCCAGGCCATATTTCTCAGGACCTGGCAACATCGGCCTCGACGCCATCAATCTGTTGCTCGCGTTTGATCGCTTCGAACAGTGCCACCGCATTTCCCTCGCCAAAGGACTTGTTTCCCTTGCGCTGAATTGCTTCAAAGAAGATGGGGCCTACCATCTTGCGTGTGAAAATCTGTAGCAGCAAGCGAGCGCGCTCATCCGGGTTCTCGCCAGTGGCTGCGCCGTCCAGAAGCATTCCAAGAGACTTCATTCTCGAGACGTCTTCACCATGGCCAGGAAGACGCTCTTCCAGCAAGTCGTAGTAAGCCGCTGGCGTTGGGAGGAATTCCACGCCGCTGGCCAGAAGGCGTTCGGTACTTCCATACAAATCGTCGCTGAGCAGGGCGATGTGTTGAATGCCCTCCCCGTTGTACTCGTCCATGAACTCCTGTATCTGCGACGCACGCCCCATGGGTTCCAGGCAAGTCACACAAGCGGTGCTCTCCGGATCACGCACTGCGATGGTGTCGAATCCGTTGTTGGCATCTCCGGCCACAAACTTGAACACCTCCTCGAAGCCGAAGATGTTCTTGTAGAAGTCGACCCATTGCGCCATGTTTCCAGGTCGAACGCAATGCGTCACATGGTCTACCCTGACGAATGGAGTCAAGTCCTTATCTACTGCCTCCACCGCTGCTGGATCGAAGTCCAGTTGCGAATAGAGCTCCGCGAGGGAATTCTCGTCAGCCAAGTACAACGCGCTTCCGCCAATGCCCTCCAGGGCGCACGACGGCAGCAAGGATGAGGGCGCAGTTCCAAGAGGCTTTGCACCACGCACGCGGGCCAGTTCCATGGCAGATGCACTATCGGCAACACGGAAAGCCATGCCAGCACACGAAGGTCCGTGAACTGCGGCAAATTTCCTGCCGTGACCGGCTGGATCAGTGCTCACCAGGAAATCGACTGAGGCCTGACGCATCAGCACGCCCTGGCCTTCGCGGTGCCGGGCGACGTTGCGAAAACCCATCCGCGACAGTACATCGATCAGCGCTTGCGGTTCTGGGCTTGAAAACTCCATGAATGCCGTACCAAGCACCGAAACACGTTTTTGTTGGGCCATAGCCTGCTCCTTCATTTAGCTCTCCAGGGAAAAACCGGTCGACTTCACGACAGGGGCCCACCTTTCGAAGTCAGCGCGAACCATGGCACTCAATTCAGTTGGACCGCTTACAACGGGTTGGAAGGCGCGGGACGCGTAGGCCTCCTGCAATTCTTTAGTAGCCACCGCCGCACGGATTTGCTCGGCCAGCGCATTGACCAAGCGCGGTGGAGTTTTTGGGGGTGCCCAAGCAGCGAAGTACTCCTGTATGTCGAAATCGCGAAAACCGGCTTCTCGCATGGTCGGTACTTCAGGCAGATAGGAGGATCGGGCGGCACCTGTAGTAGCCAGCACTCTGATTCGACCCTCCTTCGCAAACGGCAGGGGCTCACTCAATACGTTGACTGAAGCGGCAATCTGCCCACCGACCACATCCTGAATCGCCGGAGCACCTCCCTTGTACGGAACATGGGTAAGTTCGATGCCAGCAGCTTTGGCGACCATGATCCCAGCAAAATGCGCCATCGTCCCCTCCCCCGGGGAGCCAAAGCTGGCTTGAGCGGGGTTTGCTTTGCACCATTGCGCAAACTGAGTGATGGTTCGAACCTCAGCGGGCACGGCTGGCCCCACACTGAAACCAAATTGAAACGTGCAGAGGGTGGAGACAGGCGTGAAATCTTTGAAAGCGTCATAAGAAAGACGCTTGTAAACGTGGGGATATATCACCATGACGGACGCGGGGGCCATCACTACGACACTACCGTCCGGCTCTGCAGCCTTGACGTAATCCATCGCGATTCGGCCACCTGCCCCCGATCGGTTCTCAACCAATACCACTGGGGCATAGCTGCCCTTTATGCGCTCAGACAGCAAGCGCGCAATGCTGTCTAGCGATCCGCCAGGAGGAAAGCCCAGTATGAAGCGTGCAGGTTTTGAGATTGTGGTCTGGGCTTGCGTCTGCGCCAATATCGCAGGCGCAGCCATCGAGCAGGCAAGAGCAGCCAGAAAATCGCGACGTTGAATCATGCTTGTCTCCTTCGATCGAGGAATATTGTTCTTCGGTGAGCAGGACGACCCACCGACAAGCGTGATGCTACATCAATTCATTTCATTTAGAAACTGTTTCTTTAAGAAATCAATTTTGGCCACACGATTTCTCTGGAGTTTTCGACGGCGCGCCTAAAAGCTCGCCTCAACAAAGAGGCTTGAACAATCTTCTAGGCCAAGAGTTCTCGCCAGTCGCGGTTGTTGTCGAGTGCAACGTTGGCACGAACGACCAGAATTTTCATGGCCGAGTGCACCGTTTCGAGCTCTTCCGGCGTGAGAGTGCTCGTCAGCTCACGTTCGATGGCTTGAGCCAATGGGACAACACGGCCGTAAGCTTCAATTCCAGATTTGGTCAGGCGCAGCACCACCTTTCGACGGTCTTTGCCATCAACACGACGCGATACCAGTTTTTTTTCTACCAGCAGATTCAATGCTCGCGTCACGCTTACCTGATCCATGGCGGTAGTTTCGGAAAGCTGCTTGGCAGACATCGGTGAAAAAGACCCAAGATTCGCTACCAGACGCCATTCGGCTACGCCAATTCCAAACTCCTCGAAATACATTCGAGCGAGCATGGAGCTCACCCGGTTCGTGATGACCGAGCACTGATAGGGAAGCCAATCATCCAGTCGAAGGATTCCGTCGGGCAAAACGTGATTGCGGGAAAGGGTCATGTCGAAACAAGTGTGGCGGATAACTTCGTGGACTGTAGCCCATTCGTCCGCAGCGACCACAACGCATGGGCGGAGTTGCCGTGTCCACTCACAGGACAGAGATTAAGCCGCGCCGCAACAGCCGTCGAGCTGTTGGCGCGTGCTGGAAATAAAGGGACTCTTTCAAGCTTGAATCCGCTGGTTCTCGGACCGTTGAGGCTCGTCTGGGTCAACGCGCCCTGCTTTCGTCAAATGCGTCTGAAGAAATTCCAGAAAAGCCTGGACCTTTCTCGAATGGCGGCGGTTAGGCAGGTACGCAGCATAGACACAGGTGTTCTGCTCCTGGGGATTGATCTCATAGCCAGCAAAGAGCCGCTTCAAGCGGCCAGCCTGTACATCCTCGCGGACCAGCCACTCCGCCAGCAAGGCTATGCCAAGTCCGTCCAGTGCGGCCTCACGAAGGATGTCGGAGCTGTTTGCGGCCAAACGCCCCTGAACTTCGACATGGCAGCTCTCCTGCTCTGGAGACAGGAAAGACCAGCGTTGTGGCCCCACCTGGTAGTTGAAGCGCAGGCACTCATGGCCCGCCAATTGCTCAGGTCGTACGGGCGTCCCATTGCGCTTCAAATACGAAGGGCTGGCCACCACGTATCGGTGATGCTCCACCAACACTCGAGCAATGAGTTGGGGCTGAGATGACGGCGTTCCGATTCGGACTGCCACGTCAATTCGCTCGGTTGCCAAATCAATGTACGCATCAGACAACACAACGTCTAGAGAGACACGCGGGTTATCTCGCAGAAAACCTGTGAAATGCTGGCTCAGTTGCAGGCGCGCAAAGGTCGCCGGCAGCGATACCCGCAAGGGCCCCACCGCTTCGGCACCGGTGTCCGACACGCTGCCGTCGGCCTCATCCAGATCAGAGAGCACCCTGCTCACCTGCTCAAGATAGGCGGCACCGGCGTCCGTCAGCGTAACGCGGCGGGTGGACCGGGTAAGCAGGGCTGTTCCAAGTGAGTCTTCCAGGCTGTCTATCAAGCGGGTAATCGATGAGGTAGCCACGCCGAGTTGCCGCGCGGCTTTGGAAAAGCCCCCAGCTTCGGCCACGCTCACCAAGGCGCGCAAGGCTTGAAGTTTGTCCATCAATACTTGGGTCTATTTTTGCGTAATTCGCAATACTACGTTGCATTTTTAATATATTCAACTAATTATTCGCAAATATTAAGCTGGCAGCATGTCAAAAACCGATACTCCACTGCTCAAGCCCGCCACCGATCCGGCCCATCTCGCCTCGGCTGCCGGACTGCCCCTGTCCCTGACCTTTCTGCTGGCCAGCGGTGCCGGCCTGGCCGTCGCAGCGATCTATTACAGCCAGCCGATGTTGGGGGTTGTGGGGGACGATATAGGCGCGTCGGCGCAGGCGGTGGGGCTCCTGCCTACGTTGACTCAGTTGGGCTATGCCCTGGGCATCTTTTTTCTCGCTCCTTTAGGTGACCGACACGATCGGCGCAAGATCATTCTGGCCAAAGCCGCCATATTGTTTGCGGCCTTGCTGCTGGCAGCGCTGTCTCCTTCCCTCCCAACACTGCTGGCAGCCAGCCTGGTGATAGGTCTGGCCGCCACGATGGCCCAGGACATAGTTCCAGCGGCCGCCACTCTGGCGCCGGAGTCGCAGCGCGGCAAAATAGTAGGAACCGTGATGACTGGCCTCTTGCTGGGCATTCTGCTTTCGCGCGTGGTGAGCGGCTTTGTCGCTGAGCATTGGGGTTGGAGAGCGATGTTTGCGGCGGCAGCGGCGAGCATCGGATTTGTAGGTTTGGCTGCGTGGCGTCGGCTGCCAGGCTTTCAGGCCACGACTCAAATGCCCTACTTCGCCCTGTTGCGCTCCCTGGGTTCGCTGTGGCAGCAACATGGAACGCTTCGCAGAGCGACCTGGGCGCAAGGTTTGTTGTCTATTGGTTTCAGCGCTTTCTGGTCCACCCTTGCGCTCATGTTGCACGGTGAGCCGTTTCACCTAGGTGCCGCCGCAGCCGGAGCTTTCGGCTTGGCAGGAGCTGCCGGCGCGTTGGCTGCCCCCGTTGCCGGGCGTATCGCAGACCGCTATGGCGCCCCGCTTGTCACACGTTTGGGCGCAGGAGTGGTGTTCGTCTTCTTCGCCGCTATGGGGCTGGCGCCACTTATGAGTTCAAACTCACAACTGTGGCTGTTGGTGGTTTGCGCCGTGGGTTTTGATATGGGGATACAAGCATCATTAATCGCCCATCAGACCATCATTTACGGCATTGACGCGAATGCACGCAGCAGACTCAATGCGGTACTTTTCACAGGAATGTTCATTGGCATGGCCATAGGGTCCGCATTGGCGGCCACTTTGTTTTCCAGGTTTGGATGGATGTCCGTGACGGGCCTCGCATCCGTGAGTGCACTGCTGGCCCTCATTGTCCGGCTGAGAACGCCACGATGAACTGAGAAGGACCGGGGACCGGCCCTGTTCAATGAACTGCAAAACAGAGTTGCGGATTCGAACATGTACTTAGGTGGCTCCATCAGTGAGTATTCGTTCGGAAATATTCAAACAGAAGGAGACAACGTGCGCCGCTTATGTTCTTTTTTTGCCGTCATGGCGTTGGCTTTGGTTCTTGTTGGTTGTGCAGCTACCAAAGCCCCCTTGGCCTCCGATCCGCTCACCATCGCCAGCCAGGGTAGTTTTTTTGTCGGCGGGCGAAACGTAAAATCGAATGATCTGGCAATGGTTGGGTTTTTCCCCCCGACAGGCACCATTACGGTAGACCAGATATACGTGCACTACCAGGTGCCGGTTGCAGCGCAACGCAAACCACTGGTACTTGTCCACGGATGCTGCCTCAGTGGAAAGACTTGGGAGTCCACACCAGATGGACGCATGGGTTGGGATGAATTCTTCGTGCGTCGAGGGTTTCCGACCTACGTGGTTGACCAAGCATCTCGAGGTCGGTCGGCGGCTGATACGTCGGCCATCGTGCAAGTCAAGAGCGGTCGTGCTGGGTCTGACAAATTGCCTGATGTCTTCGGTGCCGGCCAAGAAAGTGCCTGGCAAATCTTCAGATTCGGCCCAGAGTATCCCAAGGTCTTTCCAGGCATGCAATTTCCTCTGGAAGCTCAAGCAGAGTTCTGGAAGCAGATGGTCCCAGACTGGTCGAGGGCTTTACCCACCCCCAACCCTACGGTACCAGCACTGTCTGAACTGGCGCGCAAACTCAATGGTGCGGTACTTGTAAGCCACTCGCAGTCAGGCATTTACCCTTTCGAGGCAGCAAGCATTGACCAGCGCAGTATTGCAGGCATCGTGTCTATTGAACCCGGCGCATGTCCGAAAGCGAGCGACGATATGAGTATCTATAAAGGTATGCCGATACTCGTGCTTTGGGGAGACTATGTAGACCAACATGAACGTTGGGCAGGCCGGCTTAAGGCATGCCGCGAATTCGCGAGTGTTGCCAACCGGGCTGGCGCGAAAGCGGAAGTCGTCGTACTCAACGATGTAGGCTTGCCTGGAGCATCTCACATGCTCATGCAAGATAAACACAGCTTGAAGATCGGCGCCTGGTTGGCCGACTGGCTGGATCGCCATATTGCGAAGTAAGTGCTCAACTTGCCTTACCACGCGGCATGAAGCAGGTCCAACACCTCCTGCGAGGAAGTGACACGCCGAGGATTGCGCTGTAGAAACCAGTCGCTCAGTGCATCTTCCGCAATGGCGCCCAGAGCAGCTTGCTCGATGCCAACGTCACGCAATCGCCTGGGCAGTGGGAGTTTTTCAAGCAAAGATACAACGCGGTCTATTGCATCCTTGACATCCGGCCTTGGCTGGCTGGCCGCGCCCAGGGCGATGGCGATATGGGGTGCACCGTGACCGGTAGCCGGAGCATTGAACTGCATGGTATGGGGCAACACAATCGCATTGACCAAGCCGTTGGCCACCCCATGCTTGTGGCCTATGGCATGACCCAGTACTGAAGCCAGCCCGGCGCCGCCGAAGTCGGTGCCCTGCCCACACAGCGCTGCAGCCACCACGAGTTCGCAGCGGCCCGAAGTATGGCCACTCATGCCGGGCAACAAGTACTCGGACAGCATGCGCAGCGATTGCATGAGCAAGGCGTCAGAGAAAGGATTGGCCTGTGGGGATTCCAGCCCTTCCACTGCCATGGCCAAGGTGTTCATGCTGGAACTCAGTACGAGAGAGGCAGGCACAGAAGCCACCAGCTTGGGGTCGATGAGCACCGCTTGGGCGCGTGTTTTGGGATCGAAGAGCGCAAGACGCAAACCGCTGACGGGGTCCAGCACAGCGCTCCCCGCCTTGACACAAGCTGTGGTGGGCGTCGTCGGCACCACCAGTTGCGGCAACTTGGGCTGCGTCAACCGCGGGCTAATCCATTTGCCACCAGCGTCTTTCTGGGAGCAAAGGCGGTGGACGTCGTCCCCTTCGGCGAGCAGGATGCTCGCAGCCCGCGCTGTGACAATGGCAGAGCCTCCCCCCACGGCAATCACGGCATCGGCCTGCAGGCGCTCCAGCTCCCTGGCGATCTCAAGCACTGCAGGCACGGGGCTGTGTTCTACAGTTCCCGGTATCCAGCCTGCCAGCCTATGTCCCAGCGCATCTCGCAAGCGCTGGGAGGCGAGCTGATCACGATGCAGTGATGACCCCGAAATGATGACAGCGCGGGAGCACCCCAAGCGATCCAGCTCACGGCCCAAATTACCCAGGCTGTCGGCACCGCAAAATAGCCGCTGAGCCGCTGGCGCGTGCTGAAAAGCCAGACTGTCGCTCAAGCCTGAATCTGGTGCTGGTGCTGCTACTGGGAAAGATGAAGATTGTGCGTGCATAACGAAAACTATTTTTTCTGCCCCGACCCAGGAGCGTCTTGGGCGAAGTATTCAAACAGATCACGGTCCAGGCCGAAGCGATCGCCTCTATAGATCGTGACACCGAAATAGATCACACGACCCGAAGCGTCGCAGAGAATTCGCTCGGCTCGGGCAGCCGGCGCTGCCATTCGGTAGCCTAGCGCTGCTGCAGCATCAAAATCCATGGGCATGACGGTCACGCGCTCTTTCGCCAGGCTCACAGACTCGGCATGTTTGCGCACCAGTTGAATCAGTTTCTCTGACTCTTCAGCCGCTTTAGGAAAACGATCATAGATATCCTCAGCCACGTGCACCGAGGACAGTCCGTAAGGCGAGCCATCTATCTGATCAAGCTTTCGAACGTGTGTATAAGGACCCTCGTCTCGCCCCACTTGCCACCTGGCGGGTGGAAGCCTTTCCGAACGGCCCCGTGAGAGCAAGGCCACACCGTAGAGAGGCGATGGATGCTCCATCGAAGCGACGGACGTGAAAAGTGGCCTGCCCGCCACATCGACCTGAGCAGCCTGTGGGCTATAGATTACGAAGGTGCGACGCCCTCGCTGACTTGAGAGCAAGCCCTCATCCGCGAGTATCTGCACGGATTGCCGAACCGTTACACGGCCAACGCCATATCGATCAACCAGTTCCTGCAGGCTGGGGATTTCCTCACCATCTGCCCATTGCCCGCTGAGGATCTGGTTGCGGAGCACACTGGCCAACTGCGCGTAGAGAGCGGTTGCACCCGGTGTGAACTGGGGAGCGGCACGCACAACGGTTGGGGATGGCATGGCAGATCCAACAACGCTGTGTTGGCCTACTCGGCCTTGATCTTGTTGTCTTCTATGACCTTGCGCCAGGTCTTGGCATCATCGCGGATAAGCTGATCCAATACCTCCGGCGTACCTGGCGCGGGGGTGGCGTTCAGTGCGCGCATGCGGTCACGCACGGTAGGCTGCACCAGCGCCTCGTTCAGCGCCTTGTTGTACGCCTGCACGATGGCTGGGGGTGTCTTGGCAGGGAGCATCATCGCGTACCAGCCGTCACTGATAAAGCCCTGGTAGCCCTGCTCTGCCACCGTGGCCACATTGGGAAGTTCGGGCAAGCGGTTGGGACTGCTCACTGCCAGCGCTTTCAATCGGCCGTTCTTGACCTGCGCCTCACTGGAAGATGGCGTCAACAAACTGAAATCCACAGTGCCTCCAATCACATCCATCATGGCGCTGACGCCCTTGTAATGGATCATTCGGATGTCCACACCGGTCTGTGCTTTCAGACGTTCCATCATCAGATGTTGAGGGGTACCGAGGCCGATGGAGCCGAAGGTCAGTGAGCGGCCCTGTGTTTTGGCCAAGGCCAGGGCCTGTTTGAGATCCGCGCCCGGCAGGTTGGGATTGGCCACGATCACATAAGGCGTGGTTGCAATCATGCCGACGGCCCGGAAATCCTTGACAGGGTCGAATGACAGCTTGGAGCCCACCAAGCCGAAGGTCGGCTGAACGTTGAAGGTAATCAGCACGGTGTTGCCGTCCGGCTTGGACTTGGCAACATGGTCAGTGGCAATGGTGTAGCCCGCCCCTGGCTTGTTTTCAACAATGATGGTCCGACCCATTGATGCGGCCATGGAATCGCTGAGCACCCTGGATAGAGTGTCCACGCCGCCACCCGGTGTGCTGCCCGACACGAAGCGTGTGACCTGAGTGGATTGCGCCGATGCAGGAATTGCATACAAGGCAACTGCGGATGTGGCGGCTATAGCCAGCCATGTCTTCCAACGCATGAAGTCTCCTTTTTTTGTCTCCGGGAAAAACGAATCCATCGATCCGTGAGCAATTTGGTGATCACCTCGCGGTGCCTGTCCATGAATGACGCAGAGGCCAAAGCACAGACAAACAACACCGTTCACCGCATTGATGTTTTATTGTATCATCAAGCATCCTTCTCAAGATGAGCTGCTTTCTCATCGTTTCTCCTCATACCCTTTTTCATCACCATGAACCACAACAACGTATGTCAAATGTTGGGAATCGAGATCCCGGTATTCGGTTTTTCCCACTGCCGAAACGTGGTATCCGAGATCACGCGCGCAGGTGGAATGGGATGCCTCGGCACGGCCTACTACACGCCTGAACAATTGGAGATCGAACTCAGCTGGATAGATGAGCAGGTGGGCAGCAAGCCCTACTCCATCAACATGCTCCTGCCTCAAAAGTTCGAGACCGTGGGAGAGCCGCTCAGTTTCGACAAGCTCCCGCAGGCACACGTTGCGTGGCAGAAGAAACTGCTGGACGATGCGGGCATTCCTCACTTGCCTGAGTCGGAGCGCGATCGCCTTTTGAATGACGAGCTGGCGCAGATGCACCTGACCCCCGAGTTCGCAGATGAACTGCTGGAAGTCGTGCTGCGCCATCCCAATATCAAAATGGTGGTGAGCGCACTGGGCTCGCCACCCCGTCATATTCTTGATCGACTCCACGCCCATGGCATCAAGGTCGGGGCGATGACAGGCAAGGTGCAACACGCTCTGAAGCACAAGGAAGCAGGCCTGGACATTCTCATCGCGCAAGGCTCCGAAGCCGCAGGTCATACGGGTGTCGTCTCTTCCATGGTGTTGTGGCCGGAGGTGGTGGATGCAGTGGCCCCGATCCCAGTGCTGGCCGCCGGCGGCATTGGACGCGGAAGGCACATGGCAGCGGCATTTGCATTGGGCGCCCAGGGGATCTGGTGCGGCTCCATCTGGCACGGCACGCGCGAAAGCGACCTGACCGATGAAATGAAGCAGCTGCTCTACAAGGCCAGGTCGGAAGATGCCGTTCAAACGCGTTCAAAAACAGGCAAGCCCGGCCGAATGTTGCGCAGCAAATATACGGAAGCCTGGGTGCAGCCCGACGCGCCAGCCACCTTGCCCATGCCTTGGCAAAACGTGCTGAATGCAGAAGCGCGCCTGCGCATTGACCGTGCCCGGGCGCTGGACTACATGACTTGCCCAGTCGGGCAGATCGTGGGTACCATCAACAACGAAAGCTCGGTCCGGCAGGTTATCCAGGACATACTGGAAGAATTTGTCACTACGGTCGAGCAGATGCCTCTGGCCACCGGTTTGGAAAACGCCTGAACGAAGAGCTGGCGGCAGCTCAGGCAGCTGCACCCATGATTGGTCAAGAAAATCTGGCGAGGCCAGGAATGGCAGCCAACGCATTGCGGGTGGTTTGCGCCATGAGCTCCTGTTCGGAAATCCCTCTCAATTCGGCGATGACGGCTGCGATTTTTGGCAGTTCGCCCGGTTCGTTCCGGCCTTGGGGCTTGCCGTCGTTGCGCTCTTGCGCAGTGGCGTAGAGCCAGTGCGGCGGAATGTCCGGGGCGTCCGTCTCAAGCACAAGAGACTCAATTGGCAGGGTCGCGGCAAGTTCACGCAGTCGCGTGGCGCGTTCGTATGTCACAGCGCCGCCAAATCCGAGCTTGAAACCCATATCAATGAAAATCTGCGCCTGTTGCTGGCTGCCATTGAAGGCGTGGGCAATTCCCCCAGGCACTTCAATGCCACGCAAGCCTTTTAATACGGCATCCACCGAGCGGCGCACATGGAGAATGACAGGCAATGCATGACTACGCGCCAATTTCAACTGTTCCCGGTAGAACCGCTCCTGCTTGGCCTTGAGCGCAGGTTCATTGAGCTCGGGAACGAAGTAGTCGAGCCCGATCTCCCCCACTGCGACCAGATTAGGATCTTGCGCATGCAGGCTCAGTGATTCGTCAAGCCTTGTCAGATCATCAGGGGCAGCGCGCTCCACATACAAAGGGTGAATACCCAGCGCATAAAAATCACCAAAACGGTGCGCCACGCTGCGTGCATCTTCGAATGTGGCCACTTCTACCGCCGGAATGATGCACTTCGAGACCTTGACGGACGCGGCTTTTGCGCGCACCGAATCCAGGTCATTTCTGAACTCCGGTGCATCAAGATGGCAATGGGTATCGATCCAAGCGTACATGAGTGCCATCATGCCCCAAGAAATATCTGCAGGTGTGTGGCGACTGAACTAGCTGAAGATGCTTGCCGCGCTGCAACATGCAGTGCGCAACTGATTGAACCGTGGTACTGTGTTGCTTCAGCTTCTAGCCACGGTGCATCAATATGCGAAGGACCGCGCTTTACAGTCGTTCAACCCCCAGCCGGGCGCCTGAGCCCAGCGACGCCCTGGCCGAGAGTCATCCGGTTGATGCTCCGCCGGTAGAGCTGGCGCCATCACGGCGGCAGCGCGTGCTGCGTGCGCTCAATCACCCTCGGACATTGTGGCTAGCCATTGGCACTCTGGGTGTCATGCTGGCCTTGTCATTGAGCATGTCTCTCAGAAACGGCCCCAGGCAGTTGACGCAAGATGACATCAATGCGGCCGTGATGCATACCTTGACCACGCAAGTTCTCCCTTCGCCCGCCGCCAGCGCGGCCGCTACGGTGGCTCCCTCCATCGTCCGCGTTGAAGGCTATGTGGCCGGAAAAAAGGGCAAGCCGGATGTCGAACAGGGCGTTGGTTCTGGCGTCGTGATCATCGAAGACGGCACGATTTTGACCAATTTGCACGTCGTTCAGGGGGCGGAAACCCTCAAAGTTACCTTCGCAGACGGTTTTGAAAGCCCCGCGGTCGTGGTCAACTACCAGGCCGAAAATGACCTGGCGGTGCTGCGAGCACAGAAGATTCCGGACGATCTCCAGCCCGCGACCATGCGCTCCACCAACGACCTTCAGCCTGGCGATCAGGTGGTCGCCGTGGGCTTTCCGTTCTCTATTGGCCCTTCCGTATCAGCGGGCGTGGTCTCTGGCCTGGGCCGGGGATTCAAGTCACCGCAAGGTGGCCAGATGATGCGAAACCTTATTCAGTTCGATGCTGCGGCCAACCCGGGAAATTCCGGCGGCCCCCTGGTTACCATGGATGGTCAGGTGGTGGGCATCGTGACGGCCATCCTCAACCCTACCTCAGCGCGCACATTCATTGGCATAGGCTTTGCTGTCCCTATTGAAAACGCCGCCGCCGCCGCAGGGCAGCCTCCGTTTTAGCCGCCCGATGTCGGTGCAAGAGTCATTTTTCGTTTGATTGAAAGAGATTTTCATGGAAAGCGTACCCAGCCCCTCCGCCTTTACCCAGAGCCCTGGAACGGCAGAACTGATGGAGCAGATCCTCTACGAAGTCAAGCGCGTGGTGGTGGGGCAGGATCGCTTTCTGGAACGGGTGATGGTGGCCATGCTGGCTGGCGGGCATTTACTGGTGGAAGGCGTGCCAGGCCTGGCTAAAACGCTCACTGTCAAGACACTCGCGCAGACACTGAGCGGACAGTTCAAGCGCATACAGTTCACGCCTGACCTGGTGCCGGCCGACCTGGTAGGCACCCGCATCTATAACCAGAAAACCGGCGACTTCTCCACTTCACTAGGGCCGGTGTTCACCAACTTGCTCCTGGCTGATGAGATCAACCGCGCTCCGGCGAAAGTGCAAAGCGCGCTCTTGGAGGTGATGCAGGAAAGACAGGTCACCATCGCTGGCCAGACGCATTTCGTGCCACAGCCCTTCCTGGTGATGGCCACGCAAAACCCCATAGAGACCGAAGGCACGTATCCTCTGCCTGAGGCGCAGGTAGATCGTTTCATGATGAAGGTGTTGGTGGATTACCCGACCGACGAAGAGGAATTTGTCATTGTCCAGCGGGTCACCGGGCCTCGGGTCGAACCCACCGCTGTGGGCACCACTGATCAGCTGGCCGCTTTGCAGCGCGAATGCCGGCAGGTCTATGTAGACCCCTCACTGGTGCAATATGCGGTCAAACTGGTGTCTGCCACGCGCCGCCCGGCCAACGTCGGGCTGAAGGATCTGGCGCCCATGATTACTTTTGGTGCCAGCCCCCGGGCCACCATCAATCTGACCGAAGGCGCGCGCGCTCTGGCATTGCTGCGAGGCCGCAGTTACGCCCTGCCGGAAGACATGAGTGACCTGGTACCCGATGTACTTCGCCATCGTCTGGTGCTGTCCTATGAAGCGCTTTCCGAAGGACTTTCGGCAGACGACATCATCATCCGGGTCATGGCGAAGGTCCCTCCACCACCCAAGCCTTTGCAGCATGAAAAACTGGTGGCGTAGAGGCCCAAAGCAACCCGTACCGCATGCGGTGCCCAACCCGTCGCCCTCGAAGGGGCAGACGGGCGCGCCCGACGCGGAACATGTGCTGCGCCGTCTTGAGTGGTCCGTGATCCGCAGGCTCGATGGACTCCTTCAAGGCGACTACCGCACCTTGATGCGCGGCAGCGGTCTCGATCTGGCGGATCTTAGGGAGTACCAGCACCACGACGATGTGCGCCATATTGACTGGAATGTCACCGCACGCATGGACAGCCCCCACGTGCGGGTGTTCACCGAAGATCGAGAGATGGCCGCCTGGTTCTTGCTGGACCTGAGCCCCTCGGTGGACTTTGGCTCGGGCCTTCAGCGCAAACACCATGTGTCGGCTGAGTTCGTCACGGTTCTGGCGCGGGTGCTTACACGCCACGGAAACCGAGTAGGCGCCCTGCTATACGGTACGGGCGTCGATGCCGTGATCCCTGCCCGTGCCGGACGGCGCCACGTGCTGCACCTGCTGAATTTGATGTTGAACCGGGAAGCCGCAGCGACTCAGGAGGCGACTGTCAATGCAGGGGGCTCGACCCGCCTTGATGATCTGCTTCGAGCCGGTGCCAACGTGATCAAACGCCGGTCCACAGTTTTTGTAGTGTCGGATTTCATCAGTGAACCTGGGTGGGAAAAGCCGCTGGCGCAACTGGCCATCCGCCACGAAGTGGTCGCTGTGCGCCTTCTGGACCCTCTTGAACTCAACCTGCCGGACCTGGGCTTGCTCACCCTGCGCGATGCTGAAACGGGTGAACAGGTCCTGGTCGACACCCACAACCCCAGCTTTCGCAAGCGTTTTGCATCTATCGCCGCGCAACGCGAAGCGGATCTGCGGGCTGCGCTTGCGCGTATTGGAGTTGACACCTTGGAGCTGTCTACAGATGGGAATTTGGTAGACGCCGTTGTGCGCTTTACCGAACTACGCAAACAGCGCACCCGACTCTCTTCGGGAGCTGGATTGCCGCGCCATCTGAGCCGCGCGGCCTGAGATGAACTGACGCAAAATGCATTAACGGAACTGAACGATCATGAATCCGTCCTGGCTCACCGATTGGCGCTGGCCTGCTGGCATACCCCAGCCAAACTTCCTGTGGCCGCAGTTTCTGTGGCTGCTGCTGGTGCTGCCCCTGCTCATACTTCTTTACGTATGGCTGATGAGGCGGAAGAAAAAGATGGCAGTGCGTTACGCCAGCTTGTCCATCGTCAAGGAAGCCATGGGAAAAGGCCCTGGCTGGCGCCGCCATGTACCGCCTTTGCTCCTGTTGCTTGCACTGACTCTGATGCTGCTGGCCAGTGCGCGGCCCGTCGCCGTGGTGGCCCTGCCCTCCAACCAGCAAACCATCATCCTGGCGATGGATGTTTCAGGAAGCATGAGGGCCACGGACGTGGAGCCCAACCGGCTGGTCGCGGCTCAGAATGCAGCCAAGGCCTTTTTGACGGAATTGCCCCGCAATGTCAAAGTGGGTGTGGTGGCCTTCGCAGGTTCAGCACAGGTGGCCCAGCTGCCCACCGTGAACCGGGAGGACCTTGTCACGGCAATTGACCGTTTTCAATTGCAACGCGCCACCGCTACCGGGAACGCGATTGTCATTTCATTGGCCACATTGTTTCCCGATGCAGGCATTGAACTTCAACAACTCAGCTTTGACCGCATGCGCGGCACTGGCCGCTCTCTGGACCAGGCGCCGCCCAAGGTCAATGAATTTGTTCCTGTGGCGCCTGGCTCCTACACGTCTGCGGCCATCATCATGCTGACCGACGGACAGCGCACGACCGGGGTGGACCCTCTCGAAGCAGCCAAGATGGCCGCCGACCGGGGCGTGCGTGTATACACGGTGGGCATCGGCACGGTGGATGGTGAGACCATTGGCTTCGAAGGATGGTCCATGCGTGTGAAGCTGGATGAAGCGACCCTGAAGGGTATTGCTCAGCGCACGGCGGCAGACTATTTCTACGCCGGCACCGCAGCAGACCTGAAGAAAGTCTACGAAACCCTCAGCAGCCGCCTGACCATAGAGAAAAAGGAAACAGAAGTCTCTGCCTTGTTCGCCCTTGCCGCTGCTGTATTAGCGCTGTTGGCCGGCGGACTTTCCATGCTTTGGTTCAATCGGATTTTGTAAGGCTCCCGCGTCAGCGGCATTGGCGCCAAGCGCAGGGCAAGCAGGAGTTGCACACCTGCTTCACGGCGTAATGCCACCAAACTCCAGACCTAGCCGCCTTAGTCCGCCTTGCCACGCTCGAGGCGCACAAGCCTGTCGCACCTGGCAGCCAGGGATTCGTCGTGAGTGACCATCACAAAGGCCGTGCCGTGTTCGCGCGCCAAGCGCAGCATGAGTTCAAAAACCGTGTCAGCTGTGACTCTGTCGAGGTTGCCGGTAGGCTCATCCGCCAGAACGCAAGCAGGCTGCGTGACCAGTGCGCGTGCAATGGCCACCCGCTGTCGCTCTCCGCCTGATAGTTCGGACGGGCGATGATGGGAGCGGTCCTTGAGTCCAACCTGTACCAGCACCTGCTCAGCGATCTCTGCCGCCTGCGCTCTTGGCATGCGCCTGATCCACAGGGGCATGGCCACATTTTCAAGTGCGCTGAACTCCGGAAGCAAATGATGGAACTGGTAGATGAATCCGAGATGCCGGTTGCGCAGAGTGCCTTGCGCGGACGCAGACAAGCTACTGAAATCTTGCCCCATCAGGCGCACAGCGCCGGAGGTGGGTGCGTCCAGCCCGCCCAGCATGTGCAGCAAGGTACTTTTTCCGGAGCCGGACTGCCCCACAATGGCCAGCGTTTCACCGGCCTTGACGGAGAGATCTACCCCTTGCAATACCGTGACATCCAGCGGGCCTTCATGAAATCTCTTGGAGAGGCCTTTGGCTTCCAGGACGGCCCCGCCATGCGCGCTCAAGGTTCGAGCAGCAGATCCATTATTCATAGCGCAGCGCCTCAGCAGGGTTGACACGGCTGGCGCGCCAGCTGGGGTAGAGAGTCGCCACAAAGGACAAAATCAGGGAAATCACTGCAATGGGCAAAATGTCGCTCTGCCGCGGGTCGCTCGGCATGCTGCTGATGAGATAAATGTCCTTGGGCAGAAAGCTGGCACGGAACAGGCTTTCAAGTGCGGGCACGATCACATCGATATTGAAGGCAATTAAAAGCCCCAGCGCGAGACCGCCCAGCGTGCCAATCACACCAACCATGGCGCCCTGTACGACGAATATGCCCATGATGCTCCGGGGACTTGCACCCAAGGTTCGCAAGATGGCGATGTCCGCACGTTTGTCCTGCACAGTCATGACCAAGGTGCTGACCAGATTGAATGCAGCCACCGCAACGATCAAGGTCAGGATGATGAACATCATGCGTTTTTCAAGCTGAACGGCAGAAAACCAGGTGCGGTTCTGGCGCGTCCAGTCCAGGAGCAGCAAATTGCCGCTCACCGTGCCCGCGAGCTGATCCGTCACCTGCCTGGCCTCGTTCAGATCACGCAATTTCAAGCGGATGCCCGTAGGCCCTTCCAGCCGAAAAATGCGCTCTGCATCTTCAATGTGCAACATGGCCAGCGCCGAGTCATATTCATAGTGACCCGAGTTGAATGTCCCCACCACGGTCATCTGCTTCAGGCGTGGCACCACGCCCGCGGGAGTCACCTGGCCACTGGGCGCAATCAGCGTGACCTGATCACCTTCAGTGACCCCCAGGCTGCGCGCCAGATCGCTGCCCAGCAAGATGCCGAACTCGCCAGGCACCAATTTTTTGAGGGCGGTATCTTTCAACTGAGCCGCGATATCCGTCACCTGAGGTTCCATCTCCGGGCTCACCCCGCGAATGAGCGCACCCTTCATGGCTTCGCCTCTGGCCAGCAAGCTTTGAGCACCCACAAAAGGAGCGGCCCCGATCACCTCAGGATTGGCACGCACCTCTGAGAGCGTGCGCTGGGGGTCGGGCAGCGCCGACCCGTCCGGAGAAAACAGCTCAATATGCGAGATGACGCTCAGCATGCGGCCGGTGACTTCTTTCTGGAAACCATTCATCACCGACAGGACGATGATCAAGGCGGCCACGCCCAAGGCGATTCCCAGCATGGAGGCTGCCGAGATGAAGGAGATGAAACCGTTGCGCCGAGAAGCTCGGCCAGCGCGTGTATATCGCCAACCTAGCAGTAGTTCATAGGGCGCGCGTAAAAGCATGAGCAAACTTTGTTGAAACGTCGGGCCCCTGTTAACTTGATAAGGTCTCAAAGGCCGGTGTTGGAAAAGCGACATTGTGGCATCCCGGACAATACAACCCTATGTCTTCCCAAGAGCCGCTACGGCACCTGATCATTCCTGGCGCACTGTTCCCACTTCCGCAGGGTCATGAGCGACAGGCGATGCCGCGCCTGCCCCACCTGGATGCCCTGCTCCGCCGCCTGCGCCAGGACAGCGTCATCGAATGCGACGAAAACAACCCAAGCGATCCAGCAGAATTGGCCACAGCGCGCGCGCTGGACCTGCCTTCTGAGCCCGGCAAGATTCCATGGGCAGCGCTTGAAACAAACACCATCGGCACGCCGTGCGCGTGGTTGATCCCCTGTCACTGGCAATTGGGCATGGACCATGTCTTGCTGGCTGACAGTGCCTTGCTGGCGCTTGATGAAGAGCACTCTCGCTCCTTATTGGCGTCGGCTGAGCCTCTGTTCCGGGAAGATGGTATGGATGTCCGGTATGTCATGCCCAACGCCTGGCTGGCACAAGGTGAGATGTTTCGCGAGTTGTCCACGTGGTCCATGGCACGCGCAACGGGCCGCCGCCTGACGCCCCGCTTGTTGGCCAACACACCGGTGCCGGCCCATGCCGCCTTGTTACGGCGGCTGCAGAGCGAGCTCCAAATGTTGCTCTACACCCACCCAGTCAACGACGCTCGAGAGAGTGCAGGGCAATTGCCCATCAACGCGCTGTGGATCACCGGAGCCGGTGTCCTGTCCGAACCCCATCCCCCTCGACCAGACGTTGCCGTCGAAAACCGCTTGATCCTTGCTGAGCAGGCTCAGGCTGGCACCTTACTCAGCCAGGCCATAGCAGCCCATCATGAAGCCTGGCGTGAGCTGGATGCCGACTCGGGCCAACGGCTGCTGGCCGCCCTTGAAGCCGGCCACCAGGTACGCTTGACCCTTTGCGGTCCTGCACGGGCCCTCAGCCTTAACCCATTGCAGCCAGGCCTGGCCGCTCGAATCAACGGATATTTCAAGCGGCCGAAATTGAATTTAGACGGAGCGCTAGCCCGTCTATGGCCTTCCGACACTCCGCATCAAGACTGAACGATTGACCATATGAAGATAGAAATCCGCGACATCCCTCCACGCGCCGCCTGGGCGCTGGAGCAAGCGGGTGTACACCCGCTGCTGGCACGCCTTTTTGCGGCCCGTGGTGTAGCCCACAAGGATGAGCTGGACTCCAGCCTGGCTCGGCTTTTGCCCCCTTCTGATCTTCTGGGCACGCGCGAGGCCGCTGTCCTGCTGGCCGATGCCATTGCCGCCAAACAGAAGCTTTGCATCGTGGCCGATTACGATTGCGACGGCGCCACCGCCTGCGCTGTGGGTTTGCGTGGCCTCAGGCTATTGGGGGCTACCGACGTCGACTACCTCGTGCCCGACCGTGTGATAGACGGCTATGGCCTCACAGCCCCCATTGCCAAGCGGGTGGCTGAACGCAAGGCCGACGTGCTGATCACGGTGGACAACGGCATTGCCAGCATGGAGGGCGTCGCTGCCGCGCGTGCTGCCGGCCTGAAAGTTCTGATCACGGACCACCATCTGCCGGGTGCTGAGCTGCCCGCCGCCGACGTCATCGTCAATCCCAACCAACCTGCCTGCACCTTCGAGAGCAAATCCATCGCTGGGGTAGGCGTGATGTTCTACGTGCTGCTTGCGCTGAGGGCTGAACTCAGGGCGCGCGGCGCCTTTGATGTCCACAACCAGCCCAAGCTCGATATCCTGCTGCCCATCGTGGCTCTGGGCACCGTGGCCGATGTCGTGAAACTGGACGCCAACAATCGACGTCTGGTCGCGCAAGGGCTGCGGAGAATTCGCGCGGGTCAGTTGCCCGCAGGTCTGGACGCCTTGTTCTCTGTGGCTGGCCGCAGTACAGCCAAGGCCACTACCTTCGATTTCGGTTTTGCCCTGGGGCCGCGCATCAACGCCGCTGGCCGCCTGGCTGATATGACCTTGGGCATTGAACTGCTCATGACCGACGATGCTGGCCGCGCCGCTGAATTGGCCGCCACGCTGGACGGCATCAACCGCCAACGCAGAGAGATTGAAAGCGGCATGCGCGAGCACGCCATGCAGGTGGCTGAATCGCTTTTCGAAGTAGATGAACAATCCTCCCCCACCGCGCTGTGCGTGTTCGACCCTGACTTCCATGAGGGTGTGGTGGGCATCGTGGCCTCACGACTGAAAGACAAGCACCACCGCCCCACTTTTGTCTTTGCTGCCAGCGGAGCGCCAGGACATGAGCACGAATTGAAAGGCTCTGGCCGGTCGATACCTGGCTTTCATCTGCGCGACGCGCTAGATCTGATCGCCAAGCGCCATCCGGGCGTTTTAGTGAAGTTCGGAGGTCACGCCATGGCCGCCGGGTGCACCATCACAGAAGAGAACTTCGACATCTTCGATGAGGCGTTGCAGAAAGTAGCTGCCGAGTGGCTGGACGCCGCCACCTTGACCCGCCGCCTGGCCACCGACGGCCCGCTGGCTGCGGAATACCGCCGAGCCGATTTGATCGACACCCTGCACCGTGAAGTGTGGGGCCAAGGTTTTGCTCCGCCGGTCTTCAGTGAAGAGGTGGACGTCCTAAGCCAGCGCCTTGTGGGCGAGAAGCATCTGGCGCTGAAACTACGCCATCAAGGCCAGGCGGTTGACGGCATCTGGTTTGGACATAACACGCCCCTGCCCTCCCGCGTCATGCTGGCTTTCCGGCTTGAAACCGATGAATGGCAAGGTGTGCGGCGTGTGCGGTTTTTGGTTGAAGGCGCGGGGGACTGAATTCCCCCCCTGAGTCGCTTGCGCGCCTTCCCCCAAGGGGACGCACCCAGCGGCCTGGCAAAGCCAGCTCCGCGGGTGCACTGGAATGGCCTGCTCCGCGGCCTTCTGGTTTTGCTCCCTCTCCTGCGGACGGGCGCCCGGCCAGGCGCTTGCGCGCCTTCCCCCTGAGGGGGACGCACCTAGCGGCCTGGCAAAGCCAGCTCCGCGGGTGCACTGGAATGGCCTGCTCCGCGGCCTTCTGGTTTTGCTCCCTCTCCTGCGGACGGGCGCCCGGCC
>NZ_JBEPSH010000012.1:0-164431 GCF_040548795.1 Ottowia thiooxydans
CGCCCACGCTTATCGGCTGTATATTTTTAATGAACCCGGCAAAAACTCATTCGTTTTCTGCCTGACTCGCTGCGATCAGCGAAGCCTTGAATTATCGCACAGATTTTAAAGACCTGTCAAACTTGAGGGTTTCTACTGATTTTGCGCCGCTTCGAATTACTTCAAAACCACCCAACCCCAATCTAAACCCACCGCAATCAGATTAATCTCTTAACCCTTCTTGCTAACCCCGCTAAGAACTTATTAGTTATCAGCGAAGCCCTCGATTATGGCACAGATTTTGAAGTTCTGTCAAACTTTTCTGATTTATTTGCAGCCCGCTCCGAAGAACTAAAACCACCCCTAAATCACCAGCAATCAGATCAACTAATCAATCTGCCTGCCACCCCGCTGAATTGCCTATCAGTTATCAGCGAAGCCTTCGATTATTGCATGAGATTTATTAACCTTGCAACTATCGGGGTCTTTGCGCCGGCCAGCTAATCATTCGATCAACCCACCAGCCTCTCAACCCACCGCAACCCTCACCTTCCGGCTCCGCTTGCTTCGCCCCGCTTCAAACTGCGTGCAGTTATCAGCGAAGGAGCGAGACTATAACATTGTTTTTTGGGCGGTGGCAAATTGGCCGCGGAAATTATTTGTTGCGCCGACCTGTCAGACTCGGCACATCTTTTTTGCTTTCCTTAAGTCTCTATACAGATGGCCCTGCTTACCCTGCTCGACGCCCAACTTGCCTTTGGCCATGTACCGCTGCTTGACCATGCAGACTTCGCTCTGGAAGAGAACGAGCGTGTAGGCCTGATTGGCCGCAATGGCGCGGGCAAGTCTTCCTTATTGCGCATTCTGGCGGGCATGGAGCGCCCGGACGACGGCGCTTTGCAAAAGCGGCTGGATCTGCGCGTGGCTTTCGTCGCCCAGGAACCCACTCTGGATGCTGAAGCCACTGTATTTGATACCGTTGCTTCCAGCCTGGCTAATGTGCGTGCGCTCATTGATGCCTACAGCACAGGTGCCGGGGACCTGGACACCATGCAGGCGGAGATCGAGTCTCAGGACGGCTGGACGTGGGAACAACGCGTGGAAGAAACCCTGGACCGGCTGAATCTTCCCCCTGAAGGTGTGATCGGCAAGCTTTCTGGTGGAACCAAGAAGCGCGTAGCCCTGGCGCAGGCGCTGGTCAAGCGGCCAGACGTTCTTCTGCTCGATGAACCAACGAACCACCTGGACCTGGACGCCATTCAGTGGTTGGAGGAGTTGCTCAAGGACTTCAAGGGCAGCCTCGTCACTATTACGCACGACCGTGCATTCCTGGATAGTGTGGCCACACGCATCGTAGAGCTTGACCGCGGCCAACTGCGCTCCTACCCCGGCAACTTCGCCGCCTATCAAATCAGCAAGGAAGAGCAGTTGGCTCAGGAAGCGACCATCAACGCGCGGGCTGACAAGCTTCTGGCTCAGGAAGAGGTCTGGATTCGAAAGGGCGTGGAAGCACGCCGTACACGCGCGCAGGGTCGTATCAACCGGCTGCATGAGCTGCGGGCCCAGCGCTCGGCCCGTCGCGACGCTGTGGGTCGGGTGCGCATGGATGTAGATTCTGCAGGCGTGGGCGGCTACCAGGGCAAACTCGTGGCGGATCTCAGCGATGTGTGCCTGTCTTTTGGTAGCAAACAAATCGTGCGCGATCTCACCACCACGGTACTGCGCGGAGACAAGGTGGGTCTGATTGGCCCCAACGGTGCAGGCAAGACGACACTGCTCAAGCTGATCCTTGGCCAGCTGGTACCGGACAGTGGAGAAATCAAGCTCGGCGCCAACCTGCAGGTGGCCTACTTTGATCAAATGCGTGACGCTCTGGACTTGAACGCCACGCTGGCCGACTTCATCAGCCCGGGCAGCGAATGGATTGAGATCGGCGCCCGCCGGCAGCACGTGAAGAGTTACCTGTCGGATTTCCTTTTCAGCCCGGCGCGTGCAGCTTCACCTGTACGCAGCCTCTCAGGCGGAGAACGCAACCGGTTATTGCTGGCCCGCTTGTTCGCGCGTCCGGCCAACGTCCTGGTGCTGGACGAGCCGACCAACGATCTGGATATAGATACGCTGGAATTGCTGGAGGATTTGCTTCAGACCTATGACGGCACGGTGTTTCTGGTCAGCCATGACCGGGCTTTTCTGGACAACGTGGCCACCAGTACGATTGCCTGGGAAGGTCCAGGCCTGTGGCGCGAGTACGAAGGCGGCGTGCAAGACTGGTTGACGCAAAGCGCGCGGTGGCGAAATCTGCAGGCAGCAGATGGGGATCAAGCCCAAGCTGTGAGCGAGCCGGCAACTCCTGCGCAGGCACCCCAGCCCGTCAGTGCGCCGGTGAAGAAGAAGCTCTCATACAAGGATCAGCGTGAGCTGGACACCTTGCCCGCCCAGATCGAGGCGCTGGAGAAGGAACAGAACCTCCTGCGCGCGGCCCTGGCGGACGGCACGCTCTATCAAACGGACCTTCAAAAGGCCATGGCCATGCAAGCGCGCGATGCGGCCATAGATGAGGAGCTTTTGGCCGCCATGGAGCGCTGGGAAAGCCTGTCTGCTTGAGAAGCCCCGAGGCTGACTGAATTAGCCGCGCTTAGCCGGAGTATTCTGGCTAGGAGGCTGCAGACATGGCGTACGCCCAGGGCCTGAGTTTTTGGTCTGCCGCGCGAAACTCCTCGATCTCTGGCAAGCGCTGAAGCGTCAGGGCAATCTCGTCCATGCCTTCGAGCAACATCGCACGCAAGGCCTGGGGCGCTGTAAAGGACCACACCTGGCCTGTGGGCGACTCCACACACTGGCGTTCCAGGTCCACGGTGACACGGCCCAACCCCTTGCTTGACTCAACTTCCTGCGCGATCGTGCGCACATGCTCGATGGGCAACTCCACCGGCAGCATGCCGTTGCGAAAACAGTTGTTGTAGAAAATCCCCCCGAAAGATGGAGCTATGACGGCGCGAAAACCGAATTCGCGCAGGGCCTTGGGCGCTCGCTCGCGCGAAGAGCCACATCCAAAATTGCGGTCAGCCAGCAGTACCTGAGCGCGATCGTAGGGGGCCTGGTTGAGCACGAAATCCCCGTTGGGCGATCCATCTGGCAAGAAGCGCCAGTGGTGGAAGAGGTTGGCCCCGTACCCTTTGGCGTCTGTACCGCCCAGGAAAAGGGCCGGGATGATCTGATCCGTATCGATATTGATGCGCAGCAGGGGGGCGGCGATGCCGCTCACGTGGCGGAAAGCTTCCATGATCAATCTTCAGTCGATCGCCGTGAAAAGGCGGGGGTCGGCAATGCAGCCAGCGATGGCTGAAGCTGCAACGGTAGCGGGACTGGCCAGGTGGGTGCGGGTGGCAGGGCCCTGGCGGTCTTCGAAATTGCGGTTGGTGGTGCTGATGACGCGCTGATCAGCAAACCGCGCATCACCCATATTGGCGCAAAAGCCGCAAGCGGCTTCTCGCCATTCGAATCCTGCGTCCATGAACACACGGTCCAGACCTTCCGCCTCTGCGGCGTGCTTGACGGGAGTGGACCCTGGCACACACACAGCCTGGATGCCTGGCTTGACATGTCGGCCTCGAAGCAAACGTGCCGCGGCACGCAAGTCCGAAAGACGAGCATTCGTGCACGAGCCAATATAGGCCGCGTCGATCGCCGTGCCCAGAAGGGGCGTTCCCGGTGTGAGCCGCATATAACGGACGGCTCTCTCAGCCAATGCGCGGGACTCGGCATCCGGGGCATCAGCGGGGTCGGGCACAACATCTCGCACCGATAGAACCTGCTGCGGACTGACCCCCCAGGTAATCTGCGGGGTCAGGCTGCGGCAGTCAATATCCACTTCTTTGTCGAATTGGGCTCCTTCGTCGGTGCGCAGATTGCGCCAATGCGCCACAGCTTGATCCCACGCGGCCCCGCGCGGCGAGAACCGGCGACCAACCAGGTACTCGAACGTGATGTCGTCAGCCGGAACAAAGCCGTACTTGGCTGAGAACTCCACCGACATATTGCAGAGCGTGAGTCTGCCCTCTACAGGCAGACTGGCGATGGCGGAGCCGGCGTACTCCACGGCGTAGCCTATACCGCCCTGAGCCCCTAACTGGCCTATGAGTGCCAGGATAAGGTCCTTGGCATAGACGCCTTCACCTATCGTTCCGTTGAAATTCACCCGCATACGGCGCGGACGTGTCTGCGCCAGGGCCTGGGTCGCCAGTACGTGCTCAGCCTCGCTCGCACCGATGCCCCAGGCCAAGGCACCGATGCCTCCCACGGTGCTGGTGTGACTATCGCAACAAACCAGCGTGGCGCCCGGAAACACGATGCCTTGTTCAGGTGCTACGACGTGGGCGATACCTTGCAGCGGATGATCGTAGTCAAAGAATTTCAGACCCCAGTCACGCGAGGCCTGACGCGTGGTCTCGATCATGATGGGACCGCTCTTCGACGGCGATTCGACCGGCCCGCGGCCAGGGCGAGTGGAGATCAGGTGCTCGATCACAGTGAGCACCTGATCGCGCGCCATCGGGGTTCTTCCGCTTTCGCCCAATGCACGCATGACCTGGCTGCCCGAGAGTTCATGCAGTATCAACCTGTCGATCTGAAGCAAGTCTGCATCTGGTGATAGAGGAAGAATGCGGTGTTCAGCCCACACCTTGTCCAGGAAAGTTCGGGGCGGTGGCGGCGCTTTCATGCTCATGCGTACCTCTGCTCCAGCGCCTTGAAGCCGGCGCCATCCAACACTTGCTGACGCTCAGCAAACATCATGAGTTGATCTTCGGCGCCCTCTATGGACCCATGCTGATGCAAGTGCCCAAGTACACGTTCCATGGCGAGCATGGACGCCTGCAGCGCGGCATTGGCATAGCAGATGGCTGCATACCCCGCCGCAGCCAACTCCTCGCGCGGCAGCAGCGGTGTCTTGCCACCAATCACCATATTGCACATATGAATGCCCGGCACTTCCCGGGGGATGGCCAGCAGTTCCTCCCGCGTCAAGGGTGCTTCCACAAACAGGAAATCGGCCCCAGCGGCCTTATAGGCGCGTGCACGGTCCAGGGCCGCTTCGAAGCCCTCCACCGCACGTGAATCCGTGCGCGCAAGGATCATCAGCCCATCATCTTGGCGCGCATCCACTGCGGCCTTGATCTTGGAAACCATTTCCTGCGTGGACACCACGCCTTTGCCATCGAAGTGGCCGCACCGCTTGGGATAGGTCTGGTCTTCCAGCATGATGGCATTGGCCCCAGCGCGCTCCAGCAATTGGACGGTACGGCGGGTATTCAATGCGTTTCCAAAGCCAGTGTCTGCATCTGCAAGGATGGGAAGACTCACAGCCTCGCGGACCGCTGCCACGTGCTGCGCCAACTCCGTGACCGACACCAGCCCGATATCCGGCATCCCCAGGTACGAATTAGCCACGGCGGCGCCGCTGACCATGAGCGAACGAAATCCCGCACGCTCGATGAAACGCGCCGCCAGCGCGTTGCCTGCGCCCGGCATCAACATGCCTGCGCCAGCACGCAACTCAGCGCGCAGCTGCGCATGAGCGGGCTTCATGCTCATTGCACCACCACGTTGGCACGTTTGACCAGAGATTTCCAGGCACCAATCTCGTCGCGCAAGGTCTTGGCCAACACTTCTGGCGGACCACCCACAATGGCAACGCCGTCGGCTCGGAACTTGTCCTTGACAGCGTCCAGTGCCAGCACGTCGTTCATGGCCTTGTTCAATGTTTGCACCACCTGAGGCGGCATGCCGGCCGGTCCGGCAATGGCTTTCCAGTCGTAGAGTACGTAATCCGGCCACCCTTGCTCAACGAAGCTGGGCACCTGGGGTAACACCTCGGTGCGTTCCGAGCCACAGATCCCCAGAGCGTGGGCGCGCCCTGACTTGACGAAACTCGCCCCATAAGTAGAGGTGGTGAGCATCAGATCGATCGATCCTGACAAAAGGTCATTAAAGGCTTGCGATGAACCTTTGTAGGGAACGTGCTGCATCTGCACGCCCATGTGAAAAGCCAAAGCCTCCATGCCAAGGTGGGCGATGGTGCCGATTCCGGCTGAGCCATAGGTCAAACGACCTGGGTTCTGCCTGGCGGCCTGGAACAAGTCCTTGCCTGTGCGGAGCTTGGAGTTGGCATTGACCAAAATCACACCCGGATCGCGCGACACCATCAGAAGTGGCTGCACATCGCGAATTGGATCGAAGGGTACGTTCGTCGTGGCGGCCTGCATGGCATAGCTGCTTGACATGTTGAGCAAGGTGTAGCCATCCGGTGGGGAACGCAATACGTGAGCGCTGCCGATGGTGCCCCCCGCCCCAGCTTTGTTTTCCACGACGACCGCCGTCTTCAAGCGCTCGCCCAGATGCTTGGCCATCAGGCGCGCCACCATGTCTCCGCCGCCTCCTGCGGTAAACGGCACGACGAAAGTGATCGGGCGGCTGGGATATTCGTTCTGGGCGGCGGCCATGTGAGGCCAAGTGAGGCCCAAGCCGCTGCACGCCCCTGCATGCAGCCATTGGCGGCGGTTCATTTTCATTGAGGTCTCCGTTTTTTGTAGTTCAGGGTCGCAGTGTCCATAACCCGGACCTGGCACACAATAAGACCATTGGTCCTATCGCAATAAGACCAGAGCTGCAGCACCATCCCAGCCACTGCTCTTTCTTATGTCCCCTACCCTCAAATACCGCAAAGTCGAATACACCCTGGCTCAACGCATCCAGCGCGGCGACTACGCGCAAGGTTTGCCGGGCGAGCGGGCGCTGGCGACGGAATTTTCTGTGGCGCGCGTGACTGTCCGCAGCGCTCTGCGTGCGCTGGAGGATTCGGGACTGATCAAGCGCCAGCAACGCCGTGGCACCCAAGCCACGGGCGGCCCTGACATGGCGGCGCGACGTCGACTTCTGCGCGAGCATGTCGATAAATTTCTTGACCGTGGCCGCCGTGACCATCGCAAGGTGCTCTACTTTGGGCGCGTTTCAGCAAGCGCTTCCGTAGCGACCTCGCTGCAGGTGCCAGCAGGTACGGTGGTCACGCACGTCGTGCGTCTGCGATCGGACGAAACCGCCCCGCTCACCTATACCGAGACCTATCTGCCCGTGGTTATAGGGCATCCTCTCACCCGCGCTGAGCTGGAGCGCAAGGCTTTGGTGCAGATTCTGGAGTCAAGCGGTACCCGCATTGCCTCCGCCGAGCAGCGGTTCACTTGCATCCCTGCCCCCTCGGGCGCAGCGCGGCATCTGGGGATTGCCGAAGGCTCACCAGTCTGGAAGATTCACAGGGTACTTTTTGATCCCCAGGGCCAACCTATTCAATTTCTTCTAGGCTGGTACAGAGCCGACAGATTTGAAATAGGCATGCGTCTTTCACTCGAAGAAGACGCCACCAAAGTCTGGTTCGACTATCAGTAAGCCGTGGTGGCGTGGCCAGTGCCACTGGCACGGACGTCTTAAGTGCCTTTTTTGGGCCGATCCCACTGAGCCAGCGTGATCTGCTTTCCACGCGCGACGCTCAGGGCTCCTTCAGGAACATTCTTGGTAATGGTAGAGCCACCTCCGATCGTGGCACCAGCACCAAGGGTCACCGGAGCCACCAGCACGCAGTTGCTGCCCACATGGACGTCTGCTTCGATCACGGTCCGGTGCTTGTTCGCACCGTCATAGTTGGCGGTGATGCTGCCTGCACCGTAGTTCACGCGTTCGCCCACAGTGGCGTCACCCAGGTAGGCAAGGTGATTGGCTTTGGCACCGGCTGCCAGGGTGGAGTTCTTGACCTCGACGAAATTGCCAATGTGCACCTCAGCGCCCAAGCGCGCACCGGGGCGCAGGCGGGCATAGGGTCCAACCAAAGCGCCCGCCCCCACTGTGACGCCTTCGCGGCCACCGTCAATGTGTGTAAAAGGATGGATCACGGCGCCAGCTTCTATTCGGGCGTTCGCGATCACGCAGTGCGCGCCGATTCTTACTCCGTCTGCCAGGGAAACCACGCCCTCGAAAATACAACCGACGTCGATCTCGACGTCTTGTCCGCACTCCAGTTCCCCTCGCAGGTCAAACCGGGCAGGGTCCATCAGTCGCACGCCGGACTCCATCAGACCCGTGGCAGCGCGCCGTTGTACTCCGCGCTCCAATTCAGCCAACTGTACCGGGCTATTGACGCCGGCCACTTCCATTTCATCAGCGATTTTCAGCGCGACGACGGGCGTGCCATGGGCTACCGCATGCTTGACCACATCCGTCAGATAAAACTCCTTTTGCGCGTTGTCGTCACGCAGGAGCGCCAGGTACTTCTTCAACAAGGCGGTGGGTGCGGCCATGACGCCGCTGTACCACTCGGTGATCTCTCGCTGAGCAGGCGTGGCGTCGCGAGCCTCCACGATGGCTTCCACCGGGGCATCGCCTGCTCGCTGAGCGGCGCGCACGATGCGGCCATACGCCCCGGCATCTTCGCCTGTGTCTACCGTGAGCAGTGCGATCTGATGTCCACCGCACTGGGCCACCAGGCGCTGCAAAGTGGCGGGCTCCACCAAGGGAACATCTCCATTGAGAACCAAAGTGACACCATCATCGGGCAGCAACGGAGCCGCCTGTTGCACCGCATGCCCCGTGCCCAGTTGCGGCTCCTGAAGCACGAACTGAAGCGGTAGTTGAACAGTTTCACCCGGGTTCGACTTGGGAGTCGCCCCACAGAATGCTTGAACCTCAGCGGCCCCGTGGCCGACCACCAGCGTCGCTCCCCGTGCGCCAAGCCCCTCGGCTGCGCGGAGTACGTGCCCCAGCAGGGGCCGTCCAGCCAGCCGATGCAGCACCTTGGGCAGGCGACTTTTCATGCGTGTGCCCTTGCCCGCCGCCATGATGACGACGTCGACGGAATTGAAGATCGGGGATGCGATGGGTTCTGTCATGGAGACGAATTATCGGTCGCGCCAGAACACGGGGTGATGAGGCTGTGCAACGAACTGTGTGAACGCCTGCATTTCCATCGTCAGACACCCCTTGGACCCGCACCGACCCTGAGTCTCATTGTCCAGCGTGAGGTGGCTGCTTCATACAACTTCAAGGTGAAGGACTGGGTGCTCCCAGCGTCAACAAGTACCCACCAGTTTCATCAGCCTTGCGTCTATACGCAAAGCAGAAGTGCAGGCAGAGGGGCTTACAGAAAACTGACTCCAATTACTACACTGAATCGACAACAACCTGGGAGACAGTTTCATGATCAATCAAGGTGGCCCAACAGCCTCGGCATCTCGTCGACGCGTTCTTCAAGCCTTCGCCGGTGGACTCGCAGCGGTGTCTGCAGGTGTTTATGCCAACGATTTTCCCAACCGTGTGATCAAAATTGTGGTGCCCTACCCTCCAGGCGCCATCAATGACGTGCTGGCTCGGGCGATTGCCGACCAGATGACCAAATCACTCAAACAGTCGGTCATTGTGGAAAACCGGGCAGGCGGCAACACGCTCATCGGTACACAAGCCGTGGCGACAGCCAAGCCGGATGGCTACACCCTGCTGCAGATGCCGCCGGCTCACGCCATCAATGCCAGCCTGGTAGGCAACCTCCCCTACGATTCCATCAAGAGCTTCACGCCAATCACATTGGCGGCCAGCGCCCCTCTCCTATTGCTTGCACGCAAGGATGCCGCGGCGAAGAACGTCAAAGACCTTGTGCGGCTGGCCAAGGAAAAGCCAGGACAGTACACGTTCGGATCGTCCGGCACTGGAGGTACTGCGCACCTCATGGGCGAGATGCTCGAATCGGTGGCAGACATCAAAATGCTGCACGTGCCCTATAAAGGTACCGCCCCCGTCATCACAGACCTGATCGGTGGGCAACTCGACTACACCTTCAGCTCCTACTCTGGAGCAGCCTCGGCTCTGAAATCAGACCGCGTGCGCGTTCTCGCCATTACCAGCGCTGAACGATCGCCAGCATTCAAGGACTACCCCACCATTGCCGAAGCGGGTTACCCCAGCTACGCCATAGAAGCATGGTGGGCATTTGCTGCCCCGGCCAATACGCCAGCACCCATTGTTGAGCGCTTGAACAAAGCCATCGTTGAAGCGGTGAATGCCCCAGAACTGGCTCCCAAGTTGGCCTTGGAAGGCATTCGTGCGCGGGGCACCACACCCAAGGAGTTTGAAGTCTTCCTGGCTAGAGAAATAGAAACGTGGAGAAAGATCATCAAGGATCGCGGTATCAAACTGGATACCTGAAAGCGGTTGGATACCGGGATCAATCGACGAGATCTCCGGCGGACGGTCAATCGGCATGGCCACTTCACATCAGCCTTGCGCTGATACGCAAAGCAGAAGTGCGCGCAAAGGGGCTTACGCGAAGCTGACTCCTAAATAAACTGAATTCACAACAAACAAGGAGACCTGTGATCAAACGCATTTTGGGCGCCACTGCGCTTTCACTCGCTGTGGTAGCCGCACACGCGCAAACGTGGCCGACTCACGCAGTCAAGTACATCGTTCCCTTTCCACCTGGCGGAGCGACCGACCTGATGAGCAGACCGTTGGTAGAGAGATTGCAGCAACGGCTTGGTCAACCGGTTGTCATCGAGAACATCGGCGGTGCGGGTGGCTCTATCGGGGCAACCCGGATTGCACAAGCCAAAGCCGACGGCTATGTCATTGGCCTGGGTAACTCGGCCAGCCACACCATCACGCCGCATCTTCTTGCCAAACCGCCATACGATGCCTTGAAGGACTTCACACCCATTGCGATGATCAATGAATATGTGAATATTCTCGTGGTCAATCCTGCGCTTGGCGTGAAGAACATGGAGGAGTTCCTGGCGCTGGCCAAAAGCAAGCCCGGCGCACTGCGCTACGGGAGTGCGGGCAACGGTTCGAGCAATCATCTGACTGCAGAGGTTTTGGCTTCTCAGGCACGCCTGAAGTTCATTCATGTCCCTTACAAAGGTAACGGGCCAGCGCTCACCGACGTGATTGCGGGTCACATCGACTGGATGTTCGGAACGATCTCCGAAGTGTTGCCTTATCTGGAATCTGGCAAGTTGATTGCATTGGGCACATCGGGCGTCGCCAGGGATGCCCTTCTTCCCAAGGTTCCTCCTATAGCTGAGGCCGTTCCCAAGTTCGAAGTGACGGGCTTCATGGCGGTATTTGGACCAGCGAACCTTCCTGCAGCCGTCGTGCAGCGACTCAACACTGAAGTCAACGCCATCTTGAAGACGCCTGAAATTGTGGAACGTTACGCCAACGCTGGCATGAAAGCCGTCGGTAGTTCTCCGAAGGAATTGGAACAGCGCGTTCGCGCTGACCACGCCTTGTGGAAAAAAGTGATCGAGACCGCAGGAATCAAAGCTGAATAAGGAGCAACGCAAATGATCAAGAGAATTTCAATACTGACCCGCAAAGAGGGCATGTCCAAGGAAGAGTTTCTCAAGCACTGGAAAGACCATCTCCCTATTGCCCATGCGGTTCCCGAGATGCGCCGCTATGTGATTGATCACATTACTTCTCAACCACAGCGTGCAGACGTACCTGTGGTGTGGGATATGGGCGATGTCGATGGTATTGCCGAGACTTGGTGGGACGATCAAGCGAGCACGGATCGTGCCTTCGCTTCGGAAGAAGGTAAGCGTTGGCTGGCTCACGGAGCTTCTTTCATAGGCCGTCAGAAGACCTTCATCGTCAAAGAAGAAGTCGTTGTCGGATGAACGATAGAGCTTCTAAAAATCCAAAAAGATCCAGGAGATAATTTTGAGTAGATCCGTTCTTGGCCTGCTGGTGGCAGGTTTCTACGCGGTTGCTGTCACTCCCGCTGTGGCCGCATGGCCAGAAAAACCGGTACGGCTGATCGTTCCCTTTGCTCCCGGAGGCTCGGCTTCCTCCTCTGCGCGCCTGACAGCCAACAAGCTGTCTGAGGTGCTGGGTCAGCAGGTCATTGTCGAAAACATGGGCGGCGCCAACGGAAGCATTGGCGCGTCTGCCGCACTGCGTGCTCCCGCTGATGGCTACACGCTGTTCTATTCATCTGCAGGCATCATGACGGTCAATCCGTCGCTCTATCCCAACCTCTCCTATGCGGTCAAGGATTTCAAGCCCATCAGCTTGACTTCCACATTTGCGAGTCTGCTGTACGTCAAGCACGACTTCCCTGCCAAGACCATTCCCGAGCTGGTGGCGTATGCCAAGGCGAACCCTGGCAAAGTCACTTATGGCTCGGCGGGTCAGGGCAGCTCCGGCCACCTTTGGGGGGAAGTTCTGAAGGCTCAATCCCAAACCGATGTCCGCCACATTCCCTACAAGGGCACATCTCCCGCACTGACCGATGTCATGGGCGGCCAGATCACGTTTCTAGTAGACGCAGCAGTCACAGGCATACAGCAGGTCAAGGCAGGCAAACTGCGCGCGTTGGCGGCTACGTCGACTTCGCGCATTCCCGTGGCTGCAGATGTGCCGACGTTCAAAGAACAAGGTCTGTCGGGTTTTGAAACTCTTAGCTGGTATGGCATTTTTGCTCCCGCTGGAACCCCAGATGCCGTGGTCAAGACACTGCAGCAAGCGGCCGCTCGAATCACGAGCATGCCTGACTACAAGGAGCAGTTCCAGTCTCAGGGCATGAGTGCTGTTTCTTCAACCCCAGAGGAGTTGGCGCGTCAGATCCAGGAAGAAGACAGCTACTGGAAAAAAATCATCCGCGGCGCCAACATCGTCATAGAGTGAATCTACTGAAAGAACCGACGTGATCAAAAGCCTATCTCTTCTCGTTCGCAAGAGCGACATCACGCATGAACAATTCGTGGACCATTGGGTGAACGTTCATGCCCCTTTGGCTCGCTCGGTGCCTGGTTTGCGCCGCTACGTATTGACGCATATCCTCGCGGAGCGAACACGGCCTGATATGCCTTCTATCGAAGGCGAAATAGACGGCATTGCAGAGCTCTGGTATGACGATCTGGAGTCTATGAAGCGCGCCAACGAATCGCCTGAAGCCAAACGCTTGCACGCGGACGGTGCGACCTTCATCAGCAAGATCAAGATGTTCACTACGCGTGAGGACATCATCATCGGTTCCTAAGTCATCGGTCCCTAAGGATCGCTGGCTCGAGGGGGCTCAGACCGCTGAGGCCAAAGTTACCGCCACACGCATCAGGCGCGTGGTCTGCAAGCCCTGCCCCTGCGCTTGCTCTTGACGGCGCGGAGAACAAAAAAAAGGTCACGCCATGGCGTGACCTTTTCCTTGGATGACAGGGTTGCCGGATAAGGCAGCCGCAATTTACCCATCAACCGGCTCGGTGGCCTTGAGCGATGGCCGCTCGCAAATCTTGGCATGCCATTTGGCAAGACTGGGCGCCTGATCACGCCAGCCGAATTGGTCGAAGCGGTAGTCCATGTAGCCCAGGGCGCATGCTACGGTGATGCTGCCCATCGAAAATGGGGCCGCCTCCAGAGCCGGCGCTTCTGAGTCGAGCTGGCGCAGCGAAGCGCGAGACTTGAGTTCGAAGGCATCGATCAAAGCTTGCAGCGGTTGCTCGCGTTCGCGTTCGTTGCGCCAGAGGATCAAGGCATCCAGCAGGCCATCGCCAAAGGCATGCCAACGCAGCGACTGCCAGCGGGCTTCACCCTCTAACGGAAATAAGGTTCCGCCCGCGAGATCGTTCAAGTATTCACAGATCACCACCGAGTCGAACAGGACTGATCCGTCAGGGCGAACCAGGGTGGGGATCTTGGACAACGGGTTGGCCACCATGATGTCGGGATTGGGCTTGAGCATCGCAGCCACGGAGCGAATCAGCTCCAGCTTGGGCAACATATTGAGCTCATGCGCGCAGATCATCACCTTGCGCACATAAGGCGACCTGGGAGACCAATGCAGTTGCAACTTTTCGTTCATCAGATCACCTCCGAAGCGCGCAGCGCCTCAATATCAGCAGGCGCATAGCCCAATTCCGAAAGAATAGCCTCACTGTGTTCACCGAGCAGCGGCGGCGCTGAACGGATTGGCAGAGGATCTCCTTCGAAGCGCATCGGACTGGCGACCAGGGGAACATCCACGCCTGAGGGATGAGGCACATGGCGCAGCATCTGCCTTTCCTTGACTTGAGGCTCTTCAAACACTTCGGCCACACTGTTGATAGGCCCGCACGGAACGCCCACCACGTCCAGTTCAGTAATCAGCTTCTCTCTGGTCCACTGCGCGAACTCCGCGCGCAGCATTTCTGAAAGCTCACCAATATTGCGCACACGCTGGGCATTGGTGGTAAAGCGTTCGTCTGCTACCCATTCGGTTTTTCCCAGCACCTTGCACAGTCGCGCAAACTGGCCGTCATTCCCGACCACCAGGATCACATCACCATCCCCGCAGGCATAGACGTCCTGCGGCTGAATATTGGGGTGGGCATTGCCATTGCGGCGGGGAACCTTGTCACTGACCAAATAGTTCATGGCCTGATTGGCCAGCGTGGCCACCTGGACATCGAGCATGGCAATGTCGATATAGCCGCCCACCCCCGTCTCGTTGCGACGAGCCAGCGCTGCCAGCACAGAAACTGCAGTGTACATACCAGTCATCAGATCAACGATGGGCACACCGACCTTCTGCGGACCACCGCCCGGTTTGCCATCTTTCTCACCCGTCACGCTCATGAGGCCGCCCATGGCTTGAATCAGGAAGTCGTAGGCGGGTTGATCGCGGCGCGGGCCGGTCTGGCCAAAGCCCGTCACAGAGCAATAGATCAAGCGCGGATTGATTTGACGCAGGGAGGCTTCGTCCAGGCCATATCGCTCCAAGGTACCGGCCTTGTAGTTCTCAAGAACGATATCGGCTCGCTTGGCAAGCTCCTTGACGATCTGTTGACCCTCGGGCTTGTCGAGACTGACGGTGATGGACCGCTTGCCCCGGTTGACCGCGAGATAGTAGCCCGCCTCCTTGGTGGGCTTGCCTTCAGCGTCCTTGAGGAACGGAGGGCCCCAGCTTCGGGTGTCGTCGCCAGCACCGGGCCGCTCGACCTTGATGACTTCAGCGCCCAGATCGGCCAGGATCTGGCCTGCCCAAGGGGCAGCCAGAATGCGACTGAGGTCAAGTACCTTGACGTGGGACAGAGGGCCAGGTTGGGTGCTCATATGAAATGGGGAGCTTTAGAGGAATACAAAGAAAGACGCCAAAGGTGTACAGGGGCTTACTTGTCCCCTAGCAACCCCAGGGTGCCAAGAAGTTGTTGCATGGCCTGCTTGTCCTTCTGGACAAACGCGGTGGTTTCTGCGGGCGAGAGTTGCAATTGCTCTGCACCCTGTGTCGCCAATACCTTCTGCCATTCCGGATCTGCGCTAACGCTTTGCAAGGTTTTGCGCAGGATCTCGATCACTTCGGGAGGTGTTCCCTTGGGCGCGGCCAGGCTGTACCAGGTCGCCGTAGCGGTATTGCCGTAGCCAAGCTCGGCCATGGTGGGAACATTCGGAAGTTGGGGGCTTCGTTTGGCTCCACCATAGGCTATGGCCTTGATCCGACCTTCATCGATAAATGGTTTCACTGCGGCAAAGTTGAGCATACCCAGTTGCACCTGACCACCCAGAAGATCCTTCAAGGCCGGGGCTGCTCCGGAATACGGAACATGCGTCATGCGTATTTGGGCCGCCTGGGCGAACGCCTCAGCGCCGAGATGGGTCGCGCCGCCCATGCCCGCTGATGCATAGTTCAGTGTGCCAGGATGTTGCCGCGCATAGGTGATCAGACCCTGAAGATCGTTCACGGGAAGTGAGGGATGGAGCACCAGAACGTTGGGCTGGCTCACCACGATGGAGACAAAAGAGAAGTCTCCAATGCCGTCGTAGGGAATGCGCTGCATCAGCGGTGTGACCACATGGCCGGCTGATGTGCTGATCAGAAGGGTGTAACCGTCTGGCTTCGCACGCGCCACAAAGCCCGTTCCGATCGTCGCTGCCCCACCCGCCTTGGCTTCTACAATGAAAGTCTGGTTGAGGCGTTTCGACAATTGCTGGCCCAGTGCTCTGGCCATGGCATCCGCGGGGCCACCAGCCGCGTACGGGTGAACCAGCGTGACAGGCCGGCTCGGCCAGGCGCTCTGTGCGTGGGCCATGGAAACAGCAGCCACTGCTGCTGACAGCAGCAAGGCACGACGAGCAAATGACTTGACGATCGAATTGATCACGGTGTCTCCTATCTCAGTGTAGTTATGGCGTCTTCAATGCAGGTCAGGGCTAGGGCTTGCCGGCTTTGTCAGGGGTGCCACTGGGAGCCCAGCCTTCTCCGCCCGGCGGCTTCTGCAACATGGGACGGTGAAAAATCTCCCCGAGGCCAGCGTAAAAAGGCCCACCCAGCCTGGCCAACGGCCGCATGGCCTCGGAATTGACTCTGTGGCCGTCGTAGATACGGTCTGCAAGATGGAAGGCCACGACCTCGCCGATGTAGAGGGTATTGATGCCTCGCCCAAGCTTGACTATCTGATCGAGCTTGCACTCCATCTGCACAGGTGAGTTCGCTATGCGGGGGGCACGTACGTGTTTGCTGGGCAGCAGATCTATGCCCAGCGTCTCCGTCTCGCTCACCTCGGGTCCAAATTCCTGTGCCGTCCGGTGCATGACATCCATCTGGTCTTCAGTGGCGATGTTCACGACAAACTCGCGCGTGGCATCGATATTGCGGGCCGTGTCCTTGACGCTGCCGCTGCCGGGCCGTAGTGCAACGTTGACCGCAAGCATAGGTGGGCTGGTAGCCACGTAGTTGAATGAACTGAAGGGCGCTGCATTCACACGCCCTTGCTCATCGACGGTGGTAATCCAGGCAATGGGACGCGGTACGACGCATCCCACCAGCAGCCGGTAAGCTGTTTCGGTGTCCAGCGCCTCGCCGTCCACCAATTGAAAGCCACTTTTATCCAACGACGGGGTGGAATACATTTTCTCATTTGCCATGGATCAATTCTTTCGAAGCAGGAGGTTCGCAGCAAGGGGACAGCCGACATAGCAGCTTTGCGGCCTGAGAGCTATAGCGAGGCCCACTAAAGTGCCATCAGGAGTAAAGAGCCTCGGGGTTGAGATTCAACACCTGCTTGACCAGCGCATCGCTTGCGGCCCACTCCATGAACATGTCCAGCAATTTCACGGTGTCGGGCACAGGGGTAACGCGCAGATGCGGCCAGTCACTTCCCCATACCAGCCGTTCAGGATTGGCCTCGAGCATCTTCTTCTGGAACACGCGCCCCGCTTCCCAGTCCGGCTCTTGCAACAAGTTGCGGTAGGCGCATAACTTGACCCACACCCGACCAGTTTCAAGCAAATCCAGCAGCGTACGAAAGCCCGGCTCATCCGGTCCGGCTTTGACATCAAACCCACCCATGTGATCGATCACCACAGGCATTGGCAGCTTGCGAACCTCATCGGCGATCTCAGGCAGAGCCTTGCAGTCTGTCCAGAGTTCGGCATGCAAGCCTGCTTCCGTCAGGGCCGGGGTCAGGGCTTGCAAGTCAGCGAAAGAAGCGCTGCCGGCAAAATTGGTACCTGCACCACTGCGGTGACTGAAACGCGCACCGCGCACGCCGCGATCGCGCAATCCCTTCAGTGGAAGCGGACTGTCAGGTCGCACGACCACCACACCCCGAAGCGTTGGCTGCGCCGCCAGGGCATGAAGCAACAGGGAGTGATCGTCGCCATAGGCACTGGGGTGCACCAACACACCGCTGCGCAATCCCAGGCGGCGCAGAAGTGCCATGTACTGCTGCTCAAGCGCCTCCGGAGGTGTGTAGCTTCGATCCGCTGCAAGCGGGAAGCGCTCATACGGGCCGAACAGGTGGGCATGGCAATCCCACCCCCCGCCACCAAGCTCTTGCGTGGTCATGACAGCGCTCCTTGTTGTGGCAGCTGGAAAGCAGGCTCCACACCTTCAGGCAAGGGGATTTCGTGGCAGTTAAGTGTCATAGCCACCAGTGTGTAGTAGCCCACAAGCGCCGTGAGTTCCACCACTGCACGCACGCCAAACCGATCCACCACCGCCTGGTAGGTGCTGTCCGAGACAGATTTATGGCGATTCAACTCGGTCGCGTATTTCCAGATGACGGCGTCGTCCTGCGACATGCCTGGAGGCTCTTGCTGGAGCAACAGCGCTTCCAGAATGGGCGCTTCAATGCCCGCCTTCTCCGACTCAATGCGGTGCGCATACCACTCAAATGGAGAGTTGCACGCCCTGCCGGTGATCATGATGGCGAGCTCCGACAAACGCGGGGGTAGCGATGTGTCGTAGCGAAGGATGGCGCCGAGGGCCTGCCACCTTTCCGCCAGTTCGGGATTGTGCAGAGCCGCACGCAGCGGGCCCTGAATCTTCCCGCGCGGGCCAGAAATGATCTTGTCGAGCACGGCGCGCTGAGCGCTGCTCATCTCTTCGGTGGGGAAAAGCGGAATGCGAGGCATAGCAATTCGATGGTGGTGTGAAAGATCAACGGCCTGTGAACACCGGCGCGCGCTTTTCAGCAAAGGCGGTTTGAGCCTCCTTGGCATCGTCCGTCTTGGCAATTTGGGCCGTCATGTCCTGCTCGTAGCGGTAGCCGTCCCGAAGGCTCATGTCTTCGATCACGTTGAGCGTGTGCTTGAACATGCGCGTGGCAACCGGGCTCTTGGATGCAATGCTCTTCGCAATCGAATACGCCTTGGCCATCAGTTCCTCAGGAGGCACGCAGGCTTCCACAATGCCCAGACGATAGAGCTCGGCACCATCAATGCGCGTGCCCGTCAGGGCCATGAAGCGCAGACGCGAATGGCTGAACAGACGCATGGCATGGCGGCCTCCGCCGAGCAAGCCAACGTCTACTTCCGGCATGCCGAGCGTGGCTTTCTCGGAAGCCACCAGAATGTCGCTTGAAGCTGCCATCGCCAGACCAGACCCCAGGGCTGCGCCGTTGATGGCGACGATCACTGGTTTGGCACATTCGCGGATGGCGTGAAAGCATTCACGCGTCCGGCGGGAATGCGCGGGCAGGTCACCCGGGCCTTTAATCACGTCTTTGCGGCCTTTGAGATCCGCGCCGGCGCAAAATACCTTGCCGGCACCGGTGAGTACCACGGCGCGCACCTCGTCCATCTCGGAAATGCGATCCAGTGCGAGTGTGAGTTCATCATTCAACACACGTGTCAGCGCGTTGACTGGCGGTGAGTTCAGTGTCAGGGTGGCGACAAAGTCCTCTATCTGGACTTGGAGTTGGGTCAGGTCATTCATGTCTGGTGTCTCGGTTTTCTATGAAGATCCCGGGCGACCTTCTGCAAGGGGCCTCAGGCTTGAATGGCAGTCTAGAGGGAGCGATGCCGGCAAGTCATGAACCGTTCCCGCAATACTGGTATGCGTCGAAACAGCATGTAATTCAGGCGCCTTGCAGCGCCAGCACAGGCCGACCTTCGATCCACGCCAGAATATTCTCCACCACCCCTGCGTAAAAAGCAGTGAAATTTTCCAAGGTGGCATAGCCCAGGTGCGGCGTCAGGACGACGTTGTCCATTTTGAGCAGCGGGTGCGAGGCAGGAAGGGGTTCTTGCCAGAAGACATCCAGCCCCGCACCGGCGATGCGACGCTCCTGAAGCGCTTCCAGAAGCGCCTCTTCATGGACCAGTCCAGCACGTGAGGTGTTGATCAAAACGGCCTCGCGCTTCATCTGGGCGAGTCTGGCCTTCGAAACCAGTCCCGTGGTGCGCTCGCTGAGGACAAGGTGCAAGGAAAGCACGTCTGACTGCTCGAACAACTCATCGCAGCTGACTGCACGGACGCCATGCTCCGCGGCTCGGGCTGCCGTGAGGTTGGGGCTCCATGCGATGACTTCCATGCCCAGGGCCCGCCCCAGCTGCGCCATCTGCGCGCCTATGTTTCCCAAGCCCGCCAGACCCAGCACGCGACCTGCCACGCCGGAGGCCAGCACGGGCTGCCAACGCCCTTCAACCAAGGCCTGGTGAGACGGCACGAGTTGCTTGGCCAATGCGAGAATCAGCGCCAGCGCGGTCTCTGAGGTGCTGGTGCGGCCATTTCGGGCACCCCGGGCTCCACTGACCACGACACCTTGGCGCTTGCAGGCTTCGAGATCGATCGAGGCATTGCGCAATCCCGTGCTGGCGAGCAGGCGCAAGTTGGGCAGCCGTTCAATCACTCGCGCTGGGAACGCCGTGCGCTCGCGCATGGCCACGACCACCTGGAAAGGCTCCAGGCGCCGCACCAGCTCGTCCTCGTTGGCAGCTGGCGTGGAGAATGTCTGAATGCGCACGCTCGCGGGCAAGGCCTTCCAGGCTGGAAGGCCCGCCGCCAATTGCTGGTAGTCATCCAGAACCGCGATGTTCACGTTCAGGTTCCTTTGCCCGGCGGCTGAATCAGTCAAGCTTGATACCTGCTTTCTTGACCAGCGCACCCCAGCGGGCGGATTCGGATTGCATCAGCTTGCGATACTCGTCCGGCGTGGTGCTGATGGCCACCGCACCGAGGCCGGCCAGGCGGCTCTTCACGTCAGGGGTGGCGAGTGTGGTCACCAGGGCCTGGCGCATCTTCTCGAAGATGGGCGCGGGCAAGCCCTTGGGGGCGATGATGCCGTAATTGGACTCCGCCACCACTTCCGGCAAGCCGAGTTCTCCCGTACTGGGCACATCAGGAAGCAACTCAGAGCGGCGTGCGCTGGAGACAGCCAGGATTTTCACGCCGCGCGCGGTGAAAGCGCGCACCGCAGGGAGATCGGCGGCCAGCACTTGCACTTCTCCGCCCAGCAGGCCAGTCACGGCAGGCGCTGCACCTTTATAGGCGATGTGAACCATGTTGATGCCCGCTTCCTGAGCAAAAAGAGCAGCGCCCAGATGCGGTGTGGTCGCATTGCCGGCGGAACCGTAATTGAGCTTGCCAGCATCTTTTTTAGCCAGGGCAATCAGTTCCTTGAGGCTGTTGACAGGCACTTGGGGGCCCACAGTGATGACCTGAGGCACGCGAGCCACCAGCGAAACGTAGTTGATCTCGTTGATGTCGTAGGGCATTTTCTGCAAGTGAGGCAGAACCGTGATGCCGCCGGGCACGCCAAAGCCAAACGTGTAGCCATCAGGGTCGGCCTTGATCGCCGCATCCATACCGATGATGCCGCTGGCACCGGCCCGGTTATCGACCAGAATGCTCTGGCCCAGGACCTCTCCAAGGCGCTGCTGGATGGAACGCGCAATCTGATCCACGGGACCACCGGGTGGGTACGGTACGACGAGTCGAATGGGCTTGGCAGGCCAGTTGGACTGCGCCATGGTGGGCATGGCAGTGCTGGCCAGCAAGGCCGAGGCGATGATGAGCAGGGAACGCTTTTTCATTGGAAGTCTCCTGATTGACGCGAAAAATGGCAAAGGGAAAAACTCACTCGTCTTGCAAGAGCAAGATGAACTGGGCGACTACGGCGGGACGTTGCTGGCCTTCGATCTCGAATTCGCACAGCGTGGTGATGCGCGTTCCTGCGCCCGTGCGCTCGGCCGCTTGCAGGGTCTGATGCAGTCGCACACGCGAGCCTACGGGGACAGATGCCGTATAGCGCACCCGGTCCGAGCCATAGTTGAGGCCTTTGCCGCGCCGCTCCACACGGAATATCTGCCGCTGCAAACGAGGCACCAAAGCCAGAATGAACAGGCCGTGCGCGATGGTCTTGCCTTGCGGCATCTCACGAGCCGCTCGCTCCGTGTCCACATGGATCCAGAAGTCGTCTCCGGTCACGTCGGCGAAGCCGTCTATATGGCGTTGCTCGACCGTGAACCAATCACTGGTGCCCAGCTTCTGGCCCACGTGATCGAGAAAGCCCGCAGGGGTTTGCAATATCAACATGTCCAGTCCTCTCAGGCGGGAAGTTCAAGCACGGTCTTGGCCAGAATGTTGCGCTGGATCTCGTTGCTGCCGGCAAAGATCTTGGCGTTCATGGCGTTGAACAGGGGCGCCACGACGTGCAGATCAATTTCGTCCGTTTGGCAATGGTCACGGAAAGCGCCATAGTCCTGCGCAGACTCGATCAGCAATAACGCAAGCCGCTCGTATGTTTCGGTGGACCAGATCTTCAACATGGAAATGGTCGGCGGTATGGGGTCTCCACGCTTGGCAATCTCTGCAAAGCCAGCATAGGCAGCTCCCAGATCAGCCGTATCGAGTTGCAATTCGGCCAAGCGCGCTGCAAAAGCGGCGTCTTCCAACAAGCCGCGCTGGCGAGCCAGCATTTCCACTTGATGAAGCGTGTGCTGCGAGTGTTTGGGACTTCCGGTGAACAGGCGCTCGAATCCGAGCAAGGCCTTGGCCACCGTCCAGCCCTGATTCAGCTCGCCCACCAAGTTCTCCCGCGGCACGCGCACATCGTCGAAGAAGACTTCGCAGAACTCCTGCTCACCGGCGAGGTTGCGAATGGGCCGAACGGTGATGCCCGGCGATTTGAGATCGACCAGCACGAAGCTGATGCCCGCCTGCTTCTTGACGGTCTTGTCCGTGCGCACGAGCATGAACATGTGGGTGCCGTCACTGCCCCACGTGGTCCAGGTTTTCTGGCCGTTGACCACAAAATGGTCTCCATCCAGCACAGCCTCGGTTCTGACTGCGGCCAGGTCCGAGCCCGCATTCGGCTCTGAATAGCCTTGTGTCCAGACATGTTCACCGGCCAGCACCTTGGGCAGGAAGCGCTGGCGTTGCTCCTCGGTCCCGAATCGCATCAGGATGGGGCCTATCATCACCAGACCCTGATCCGGTGAACGTGCCACACCCCAGGCCTCGGTTTCTTCGATATAGGCGATCAGCTTGTCCGCAGGCAGCCCAAGTCCGCCGTACTGCCTGGGCCAGGCCGGAGCCAACCACCCGAGGTGGGAAAGCGTCATGTACCAATCCCGACTTTCGGCCCAGGTTTGCCGGTAAGGCATGTGCCTGCGGGCCTCCGGATAATGCGCGGCGAAGAGCGCTCGCACCAGGGCGCGGAACTCGGGTTCTGGCATGGCTTGCCAGTCCTGGTCCGGCGAGAAATCAGGCGTTGCTTTTGCGGTCTCCACCGGTGAGTGGGTGGCCGTGGTGACCGCCAATTTCTGCCACCGGCCCCGATGCCCAGCGGCGTTGCCCCAGCGGCTGGCCAGCGCCATGGCTCGCTTGAAGTAAAGGCCGATGTCGTATTCGTTGGTGGTACCTATGGCCCCGTGCATCTGGATCGCCATGCGCGTGACTTCGGTTGCGGCATAAGCGCAACGTGCCTTGATTCGGCTGGCAGTGGCCGCGAGATTGGCTTCCGTGAGAGCCGCCACGCCTTCGCGCAGACACGCGGTAGCCAGCTCGACCTGAATCAAGCCATCTACTGAACGGTGCTGAAGTATCTGAAAACTGCCGATGGGTTTTCCAAACTGCACGCGGGTGGTCAGGTAGTCCCGTGTCAGCTCCAGCGTGCGCCTGGCAATTCCCAGCAGCTCAGCGCTTTGGGCAATGCGCGCTATTTCATTGGCTTGGCTCAGCGCTGCAAGAGCAGACTGGCCGTCGGCAATCAGCTGCCCCTGGGCTTGGTCAAGATGCAGCGCAGCGATGGCACTTCCGTCGACGCCGCATTCGTTTTCAAGTCGCAATCCGGGTGCTTCAGCGGCTACCCAGCACAGAAGAAAGGACGCATCGGCCGTCTGGGCAGAAACCAACCAACCATCTGCTCCTGGTCCTGGACGCACAAATAGCTTGCGACCCGTGAGGGTCACCTGATCTCCCTGCATACGGGCTGTGACACGGGGATCAGCCGGCTCAAGCGCGCCCGCTGTTTCTTGCCAGGCCACGCCCGCTACCAAAGCACCGGACTGAATATCGGCAAGCAAAGTGTCACGCAAGCCACCCGACGCCAGGCGAGCCAACAAGGCTACGGGGTGCACACCTGCATCTACCAGCGGCTCGGGCAGCAGATACCGACCGGCTTCCTCGGCGATGGCGACGAGTTCGGGAACGCCAAGCCCCAGGCCACCGTCGGCCTCTGACACCAGTATCGACAGCCAGCCCAGTTCGGCGATCTCGCCCCAGCTTGCGCGGTCAAAGCCACCGCCTGCAGCTTCCAGCTCACGTACACGTTGGCGTTGATCCGTGGCACCGAGAAAACCCGCTGCGCTGTCTCGAAACATCGCAATAGATTCGTTTTCCACCATATCCATCTTCCTTGGCCGTTTGATTCGCAACCGAGGCTTGCGTCATCAAAAAATTGAAAGGCTGCATAGAGCCAGCCGGGTCCACACTGCTCGTGTTCGTCCGGACGCGTGCGGCGAACTTCAGCAACGCCGTCCTGACGCGAGTCCCCTGAGCACCCCACGCAAAGTCGATTGAGGGTTAGATAACTTTGGCTTGACGCAGTTGCGAAAGGCGCTCGTCATCAAAGCCAAGCCGCTCCTTCAAAACTTCTTCCGTATGCTCGCCGAGCAAGGGCGGCGCGCGGTCATACTGCACCGGCGTGGCAGAGAACTTGACCGGATTGGCCACTTGCGGGACGCTTCCTGCCGACGTGTGCGGCAAATCGAAACGCATCTGACGGTGCACGATTTGGGGGTCAGCAAAAACATCTTCAAAGCCGTTGATGGGACCGGCGGGCACGCCTGCGGCTTCCAGGGTTTCGTTCCAGTCCTGCACCCCTCGGGTCAGAAAGACTTCGGAGATCATCGGTATCAAGGCCTGCCTATTCCTGGCTCGCAGCGGGTTAGTGACGAAGCGCTCGTCAGTTGCCCATTCAGGATGTCCCAACTCACGGCACAGCGCTGCGAACTGCGTGTCGTTGCCGACGGCAATCACGATCTGGCCGTCTGCACAGTCGAATGATTGCCAAGGGCAGGTGATGGGCGAGACGTTGCCCAGGCGCGGTGGTTGCTGGCCAGAGACAAGGTACATCATGCCCACGTGCGAAATGGCAGCCACCTGCGAATCAAGCAATGCCAGATCGATGTACTGGCCTTCGCCCGACACCATGTCTCTATGCCGCAATGCAGCCAGAATGGCACTCACCGCATAAAAACCCGCAGTGATGTCGCCTACCGAGTAGCCAACGCGAAGCGGACCGCCGCCCGGCTCTTCGTCAGCATGCCCCGTGATGCTCATGAGCCCGCTCATGGATTGGAACAGCGGGTCATACCCCGGCAAATGGCTGTAGGGCCCCGATTGGCCAAAACCACTGATGGAGCAGTAGACCAGGCGAGGATTGACTTCTTTGAGCGACGCGTAATCCAAGCCGTAGCGAACCAGATCGCCCGCCTTGAAGTTCTCGATGACAATGTCGCTGTCCTTGGCCAGCTCACGCACCAGAGCCTGTCCGGCGGGCTGAGAAATATCCACCGTCACCGAGCGCTTGCCGCGGTTCATGGAGATGAAGGAGGAGGTTTCCCGCGTTTCGTTCCCTTGTGCGTCACGCACACGCAGGCCTTGTTGCCGCACGTCATCGCCCCGGCCAGGCCGCTCGACCTTGATCACATCGGCACCAAAGTCGGCCAGCATCTGCGCTGCCCACGGGCCGGAAAACACGCGGCTGAGATCCAGCACGCGCACGCCGTTCAAGCTACTCATGGAATGTCTGCTCCTCTTGGTTTTCCCCTAATTTAGGGAAGTCCGGCTGTTACCGCCAGCCCGCCAGCGCGCAAAGCTGCTATGCAGTGTGCCAAGGCGCGTCAACCACGACCTAAGAGCCTTGAGCAAATTGGAGAATCGCCTCTCGGTCCTGGTCCAGAACCGGTACCCGCCCAAGCCGATCCGGGTAGGCGTGGCCAGACATCAAGATAGGTGTCACTGGTGCACGCTGCCCCCCGCCGCTTTCGATCTCGGGCAGAATTCCTCTGCTGCTAACCTGGGGGTCCGCCATCATGGTGGCAATGTCGTTCAAGGGGCCTGCCGGCACGCCTGCTTCTTCCAATCTGACTAGCCAATGGTCTACGGAGGCAGAAGCCAGCGCACCTTCAATGGCCACTTTCAGCGCCGCATGGTTGACGACCCTTAACGCGCGCTGCGCGAAGAGAGGATTCTTCGGAAGGTCGGGAAGTTGAAGGACTTCGGCCAGCCTGGCAAACAGGTGATCTGAGCCGGCGGCGATGACCAAGTGCCCGTCCGCCGCGCGAAAAGCATCGAACGGTGCCGCACCCGGATGTCTGGCGCCCAAAGGCTTGGGCGACTGCCCTGTGCACCATAGCTGCGGGATGGCCCCTTCCAGCATGGCAATTTGCGCCTCGAACATGGACACGTCCACGTGTCCACCCAGCCCCGTGCGGGAGCGTCGCAGCAGGGCTGCCTGTATGCCATTGCACGCGAACAGCGCGGCCCCAAGATCACCTATGGAAGACCCGGCCCGCGTAGGATCTCCATCCGGGTGACCCGTGATGCTCATCATGCCGCTCATGGCCTGCACGACCACGTCGTAGGCCGCACGGTCGCGGTAGGGCCCTGTCTGCCCGAAGCCGGAAATGGAAGCCAGCACCAGGCCAGGGTGCTGCGTGCGAAGCTTCTCCCAGCCGTAGCCCAGCCGATCCAGAACGCCCGGGCGATAGTTCTCCACCAGGACGTCCGCACGCGCCAGCAAACGTTCGAAGACAAGCCGGTCGTCCTTGGCCTTGAGATCCAGCGCGATGGATTGCTTGCCTCGATTGATGGCGGCAAAGTAGGCAGAAGTTCCGTCCGCTGCCATGGGCAGGAAATGACGGGCCTCGTCGCCCGATCCGGGTTGCTCCACCTTGATCACCCTGGCACCCAGATCGCAAAGCATCATGGTGCAATAGGGGCCAGACAAGACTCTGCTCAAGTCCAGTACGACAAAACCATCCAGGGGGCCAGGCGCCTGATTTGAGTGCGTCACATGAAGCAGCCACCGACGAGGTGGCAGAGGTGGAGAGCCGTGTAATTGTCCACGACGTGCCAAATCAACCGCAAGGCGCCAAGCCAAATAACAGTCTTGCGTACATGCGCATGCCTGAACCCGTTGCGGCAAGATAAAGTCCGCACTAAACAGGAGACTTGATTCAATGCTACATAAACTAAGCCGTCGCACGCTCGTCACCGCTCTTGCCGCAGCGGCCGCCCTCCCCCTCCCAGCCCTGGCCGCATTTCCGGACAAACCGCTGCGCATGGTGGTTCCGTTTCCGGCCGGCGGTGCCGCCGACGTCATGGCACGCGGCCTGGCATTGCACATGGGCGAGCAGTTGGGCCAGCAGGTGGTCATCGACAACCGTGGCGGCGCAGGTGGAACTATGGGCGCTGAAATGGTGGCCCGGGCTCCCGCTGATGGCTACACGGTCTTTTTCGCCACGATGGGAACACATGCCATCAACGCGTCGCTCTATCAAAAGCTGCGGTACGACCCCGTCAAGGACTTTGCACCGGTTGCGCTCACGCACATCACGCCACGCGTGCTGGTGGTCGGCCCTTCAGTGAAAGCCCGCAACGTGGCCGAGCTGATCGCTCTGGCCAAATCCAAGCCTGGCACCATCACCTACGGTTCTGCTGGCAACGGAAGCTCCAGCCACCTCTCTGGGGCGCTCTTTGCCAGCATGGCAGGTGTCGATATGCAGCACGTTCCCTACAAGGGAAGTTCGCCGCTGCTGACCGACCTGTTGGCAGGGCGCATTGACGCCACATTCGACTCCTATACGGTGTACGAAGAGTTCATCAAAACCGGCAAGGTGCATGCGCTCGCAGTCACCTCTGCCAAGCGCATGGGAGCGCTGCCTCAGATCCCCACCCTGGATGAGGCTGGTCTCAAGGGCTACGAAGTCTCCAACTGGCTCGGCGTGCTGGCCCCGGCGGGCACACCGCGCGACGTGGTGATGCGTCTGAACGCCGCCATCGTGAAAGCCATGAGCGACGCAGGCTTGAAAAAGCAGCTTACCGGCCTGGGCATTGAACCCACTGCGTCCACGCCCGAAGAGTTCGGCGCCTTGATCCGCAGCGAGATCCCTAAATGGGAGCGCATTGTGAAGAACTCCGGCGCGCGCGTAGAGTAATCCGGTCAGGCCGCCACGACCTGCAAGGTGATGATGGTCGCGGGCGGCCAACTGCCGCGGGTCAGAACTTGCGCGGTCATTCGGCACCAGAGTGGCTATTCGGGAAATCCCGAATAGCCGGAGCGCCGTGGCCTCTCAGCCACCCCTTCGGGGCCTGGGGACTGGATAATCCCGCAAATGCAAAAGCCAAAAGCGTCCGACTTCGCCCTGGATATAACCGCTGATCTTCAGAAGTGGCGAGCCTTTGTTGCCATTGGAGAGCTTGGCAGCCTGACCCGCGCGGCGCTGTTTCTTGACAGCAGTCAATCGTTTCTGAGCAGGCAAGTGAACGGACTGGAGCGTGAATGTGGAACGCGCTTGTTCAATCGCACAGGTAGAGGCGTGGAATTGTCCGAGGCAGGGCAGCGTCTGTTCCCTCAAGTGAAAGAACTGCTGGAGCGCGCGCAGGTGCTGGAGCACGACATTCGCGCTGACCTCCATGAACCAGTGGGGACCGTGACGGTGGCGACGCTTCCGTCCATCGGCACGATTCTGATCGGCAAACTGTTTGCGGATGTCCGGGCCAAGCACCCCGGGGTCAACTTGAAGATCCTGGAGGGATCGAGCGGTCAGGTGGAAGAGTGGCTCACCGATGCTCGAACTGATCTGGCGATTCTCTACCGCTATGGACCCACGCTGCCTGAGCACGAAGAGTCTCTGGCAACCGTGGACAGCTATCTGATAGGTGCCAAAGGAAACCGGCTGACCGCTCAGTCCACGGTTAACTTCACCAGCCTGGACGGCTTACCCTTCATCTTGCCCGCCGCGCCGAACGGACTTCGCACCGCGCTGGACGCGGGCGCAAGACGACACCGGATCGTGATAACACCCGCTATTGAGGCCGATTCCCTCCCCCTTCAGCGGCAGTTGACACGGGATGAAGGCCTCTACACGGTGCTGCCGATTCACGCGGTTTGGAATGAGGTGCAGGAAGGCAAGCTTCAAGCTTCCCGGATTGTGGATCCGTCGTTTTCCCGTGTGGTTTCCCTGGCCTATTCAAAATCCAAGGGGCCAACGCGGGCGGTGACTGCTGTGGCGAGCCGGCTGATTGATATCGTGGGCCAAATTGGAAGCCAGGGCATCTGGCTGGCCAACTGAGGAGCTGACCAGCTTGTAGATGTTTACTGGCTAGATTTCCCGTGCCAAGACGAGGCGACCCTGCACTTTTCCAGTGCGAAGCCGGTCCAGGGCTTCATTGACCGCGGCAAATTCGAGGGACTCCACGGGCAAAGGAGCGATTTTGTTGGTACGCACCAGCTCAATCAACTGCTTCAGCTCAACGAGATTTCCCACATAGGAGCCTCTCACCGTGATGGCGCGCTGCACAAGCGGAGGAAGCGGCAGTGTGATGTCCCCACCAAACAAACCCACTGCGATATAGATCCCGCCTTTGCGAAGCGCTGCAATCGCAAACTCCGCTGTCGCCTTGGCGCCCACGAAATCGATAGCTCCAGCCAAGCCGCCGGCTTCTGCAAGTACGGCTGTGGCGCCAGCATCTCGCGGATCCACTACAAATGACGCGCCGTGTTTCAGTGCCAGTTCGCGCTTGGCGGCATCAATCTCAGCCACCGCGATCTTTCGATAGCCCAGGCCTTGCGCCACCTGCAGGCCGCTCATGCCCACACCGCCGAAGCCCATGAGCAGCAAGAGGTCGTTCTCTTTGTCGATATCCAGCTTGCGCAGTGCGCTGTATGCGGTCAGGCCAGAGCAGGCGTAAGTGGCCGCGATGGAGGGGTCCACCCCAGTCACATCGACAAGATACCTGGGATGCGGCACCACGCAATGGGTGGCATACCCGCCGGAACGGAATACACCGAGCGAGCCGGGCTTGGCGCACAGGTTCTCCTGACCGCGCTTGCAGACTTCGCACTCACCGCAACCAATCCACGGAAAAACCAGAAAGCTCTTGCCCACTTCGGAGTCCGCGATGGGGGCATCTGGCCCTTTGGCAGCCAGCCGACCTAGAACCTCATGGCCCATCACCAACGGTGGTTTGATGCCCCGGTCTGCAAGATTGAGGCGCTTACCCCCGCCAATGTCGTAATAGCCATCCTGCAGATGGAGGTCGGTGTGACAAACACCACAACGGCTCACTTCGACCACCACTTCCGTACCCTTGGGCTGAGGGTCTGCGCCCTCGATTTCGACCAATGGCTCGGTAAAAGAATTCACCGCATATGCCCGCATGCTAAGTCCTTTGATTTCATCCAAGTACTACATCCGATCTTCACCTCACCGGCGACGACCACTTTCCGCCAAAGATGACGGCTACTGCCTGGCTCAACAGTTGATCGGGCCGTGGCGCAACCATCCAGCGTGATGGTGCGAGCTTTCAGCGCAAATCCAGGATATTTCTCTATCGGAAAGCTCTGTGACGGACAACGCCAGCACGAGGGCACCCGAACCAACCTACCGGCCAGTCAGTAAGTATATTATCCCCGTGCGTTTATCCCTACGACTTTCATGCAGGCACGTCCCGTCACCGGGAGATCACGTCGTCAACTGGAATTTCTATCGCTTGGCAGGCTATGTGAAGCGACGGACAAAGCTGCCTTCGAGGGTTCCGTGGCCAGGCCCTGCTCGAGAATTGCAATCACTTCATCTGCGTACGCGCTGTAACTGATGGGCCCGCCCGGCCGGAGCCAGGTGAATGTCCAGTTGATCATGCCGAACAAGGTCATGGTGATCGCGGTCTGGTTCCGAGCATTCAGGCGCGTGGGATAGGCGCGGCGTAAAAACCGCCCCACTGCGGCCACCACGTCGCGCTGGCGATTGAGAATGATCTCGCGCTGCTCCATGGCCAGAAACTGAGTACTGCCCAGAAGTGCCGCGTGTCTTGTCGCCGATGTCTCATACTCGCGCAGAAAGGCGCGCACCAGCTCGTGGAGCGCGGCACGTTCGTCCATGGCCTGGCGTTCTGCCCGCGCCTCGGCTTGCCCGATGATGAGCAACAGTTTTTGCGTGTAGCGATCCAGCAGGTCAAAAAGGATGGACTCCTTGCTACCGTAATAGTGATAAAGCCGCGCCTTCGAGGTGCCACAAGCCGCAGCGATGTCGTTCATGCTGGTGGCAGGGTAGCTCTGGCGAGCGAAGCAGGCCGCCGCGACGTCCAGGATTTCGTCGCGGCGTTTGTCATGCGAAGCAGAAATGGGTCGTGCCATGAGGCGATTATCCAACCCTGGTGGGCGTCATGGCCGCAACGGCGGCTATGCGCGCTCGCCGGATAGCATCTCCGACTTGTTCGCCCACTGCGCCGCGCGCTTGCGCAGCCTGCGCCACTTCGTCAGTTGGCACGGTTTGCGCAGCAGCCAGGGCCGCTGCGAGGCGATCACGCTGCGGATAGTCAGACTCCTGCAGCCCCCCTCGCCCCCGGGCATCACATTCGCAGGCGAGCAGGATGTCTTGCATGCGTGCTGGCTTGCGAAAGCCGTCGCAGCGTTCGAGTAACCGCACAACGGCAGCCGCGTTGAGTTCACCGCTGCGGTGGATATTGCCGTGCTCTCGGGCCACCACGTCGGCCAGTGCGTGACATTCGGTAGGTACGCGCAGGCGCTGGGATAAAGAGCGGAGCAACTTGGCGCTGCGTTGCTCATGGCCAATATGGCGTGGCAAGACGTCTGCCGGTGTCGTGCCTTTTCCGAGATCGTGGGTCAGGCAGGCATAGCGCACCGGCAAGGACGCCTGCAGCCGAGCAGACATTTGCATCACCAGCATCAGGTGCACGCCGGTATCCACCTCCGGGTGGTACTCAGCACGTTGCGGTACGCCCCACAGGCGATCGACCTCGGGCAGGATGACGCGCAAAGCTCCGCACTCGCGCAGTACCTCGAACATGCGCTCTGGGTGGCTTTCCATCAATCCCCGCGAAAGTTCCTGCCAGACGCGCTCTGCCACCAGATGGTCGACTTCTCCGTCCTGGACCATGTTCTGCATCAATGCCATGGTCTCGGGCGCGACCGAGAAGTCATGAAAGCGCGCCGCAAACCGGGCGAGGCGGAGAATGCGCACTGGATCTTCGCCAAATGCCTGCGTCACGTGACGAAGCACTTTGGCGCTCAGGTCCTGCTGGCCCCCAAAGGGGTCGACCAGCTCTGGCGAGCCTTCCTGGGCAGCCATTGCATTGATGGTGAGATCCCGCCGGGCCAGATCTTCTTCCAGGGTCACGCCGGCGTCCGCGAGCACCGTGAAGCCCTTGTACCCCCGCCCACTCTTGCGTTCCGTGCGCGCCAGTGCATATTCCTCGCGTGTGTCTGGATGCAGGAACACGGGAAAGTCCTTGCCCACCGGCGTGAAGCCTTGGGCGCTCATCTGCTCTGGCGTAGTACCCACCACCACCCAGTCATGATCTTGTACCGGCAATCCGAGCAAGCGATCTCGCACTGCGCCACCAACCATATAGATTTTCATTGGTCCGATATTAGGGCAAGCTGCGCGCACGAGGCCGGCCAGCGCCTACAAACCTATTCAGCCCACCAGTGCTATTGTTGCGCCATGAATCGCACACTGACGGAAAACGCACGCGAGACCTCGGTTCTCGATGAGGTGGACGTATTGGTATTGGGCGGTGGCCCAGCCGGACTTGCAGCGGCAGCCTCGGCGGCCCAATCAGGAGCCAACACACTCCTGGTGGAGCGCTATGGCTTTTTAGGGGGCATGGGCACGGCGGCGGGCGTGACCAATTTCTGTGGTCTGCACGCCAACGTGCACGGCACACTCCGCCAGGTAGTGCACGGGGTCGCGGATGATCTGCTCTTGCGCATCGATGCTCTGGGAGGCCTCAACACACCCCACCTTCTTTTTGACGGCCGTATAGCGGCGCAAGCATACGACACCGCCGCGTTCAAGATTGCGGCAGACGAGTTGCTGGCCGCCAGTGGCGCACGCGTGCTCCTTCACGCCTGGGTGGCCGGTGTGGCCATGCGCGACCCTGCAAATCTCGAAGCCGTCTTCATAGAGACCAAATCCGGACGCTTTGCTGTACGCGCGCGCTGTTTCATTGACTGCACCGGCGATGGGGACGTTGCGGCTTTAGCGGGCGCTCCGTTTGAAAAAGGGGCGGACGGCCACGACATGATGTATCCCTCGACCATGATGAGAGTGGGCGGTGTGGATCCGGTCAGAGCCGGCCCGGCCTGGGCTAGTGTGGCCACCCTGATGGAGCAAGCTAGCGCCCGCGGCGAGCACTTCGCCCGCAAGTCACCCATCCTGAGGCCGCAGAAGAATCCCACAGAATGGCGCGCCAATGTTTCACAGCTTGCGCGCCCGGACGGTGGGCCCGTGGACGGGACAGACGCGCTGCAACTTTCAGCAGCGGAGGCCGAAGGCAGGCGCCAGGCCGCGCATTTCCTGCGTTTTCTGCGCCGTGACGTGCCGGGGTTTGAGTCGGCTTACCTGATGGACATACCACCCCAGATAGGCGTGCGAGAAACGCGACGCGTGCTTGGCGACTACCAGCTCAGCGAGCAGGACGTGCTGTCCTGCACCAGCTTCGAGGACACCATCGGAGTCAACGGTTGGATGGTAGAGGAGCATGTGGCTGGCAACGTCAGCTTCCGCTGGCCTGAAGGCACTGATACGGCGCAAGGGCGTGCAGCCAGTCGAGGCTTCAATCACCTGCCATGGCGTATGCTGCTACCGCGCGGCCTGGACAATCTGCTGGTGGCAGGACGCTGCGCTTCCATGACACACGGGGGTCAGTCAGCCGCCCGCGTCTCAGGGGGTTGCCTGGTCATGGGGCAAGCTGCCGGCACTGGGGCGGCCACGGCTTTATCTCTCAACGTGGCGCCGCGGAGCATTGACGTCACGAGTTTGCAAAATCAGCTTCTCAGGGCCGGAGCGTACCTGGGGAAAGACGGCGAAAATCTTCCCAACCCAATTCAGTAAGAGTCTATGCATCGCAGACAGTTCATGAGCCTGGCCGCAGCGGCCACTGCCATCTCCGTGCCAGCGCACGCTCTCGCGCAGAGCGAAGCCTGGCCAAGCAAACCGGTCCGCATTCTGGTGGGATTTCCTGGCGGTTCCACCCCAGATATGTCTGCGCGGGCTATTGCAGAACCCCTGGCACACGCACTTGGGCAGCCTGTGATTGTGGACAACAAGCCCGGTGCCAGCGGAAATATTGCGGCGGACGCGGTGGCCAAGGCCACTGATGATCACACGCTGGGGGTGGTCATCAACGGCAATCTGACCTCGTCCAAAACGCTCTACCCCAAGCTGGCCTACGACCCTGCGCGCGACTTCAGCTACCTCAGCCTGCTGACTACGGCGCCACTCATCCTGGTGGCTCCTGTCAATGTTCCCAGCGGGGCGGCGTTCTTCGAGGAAGCCAGACGACAGGGCGACAAGTGGAACTATGGTTCAGTGGGCGCAGGCTCCGTGGGCCATCTGGGCATGGAGCTTTTGAAAGCGCGCGTCCCGGGATTGAAAGCCATTCACGTGCCTTACAACGGCAACCCGGCTGTCGTGGGCGCCCTGATCGGAGGCCAGGTACAAATGGCCTTGATCCCGCCTGGCGTCGCCATGCCACAGATCAGAGGCGGAAAGCTTCAGGCGATTGGCCTTACGACCAGCGGACGCAGTGCGCTGGTGCCGGAACTGCCGTCCCTGGCCCAGGAAGGTGTCAAGGATTTCAATCTGGAGGTGTGGACAGCACTCATAGGCCCTGCCAACTTGAGTGCTGCAGCCAGACAGCGTGTTTCCTCGGCGCTTGCCACCATCATGAAAAGCGCCGAAGTGCGCCAACGCATGTTCCAGCAAGGCTGGCAGGCGGTGGGCACGTCGCCGGAAGGCCTGGCTCAGCGTGTCAGCCGGGAAACCACCTTGCTGGATGGCATCATCAAGTCACGCGGCATCCAGCTTGATTGACTACGGCCCTTCCCATGAAATCACTCGGAAAACGCGCTGATGGTCTCCGGCTGGAGCGCATGCGCGCTTCCCCCAGATGGGCTGAAACAGGTTTTCGCAATGTGAGGCCCATCCCTGCGGGCTTGCGTGACCCGACGGTTCCCATGCCGTCGATTCGCGAGTTCCTCAGCCGCGGAGGCCGGCGTGTGCCCGACGCACCGTTTCCCGTTCTGGACCCTCGCGCGGCCTGGCTTCGCCAACCGGACAGTGGTTTGCGCGCGACCTGGCTGGGACACTCGACTGTCTTGATAGAAATTGACGGTTACCGGGTGCTGACAGATCCAGTCTGGGGGCCGCGGGCTTCCCCTTCGGTGCTGGTCGGCCCCAAAAGGTTTCAGCCGGCACCGGTCACGCTGCGCGACATGCCCGCCGTGGACCTTGTGGTCATCTCACACGATCACTACGACCATTTGGACTACCCGACCATCAAGGTGCTGGCCAAGAGCAAGGTGCCTTTCGTGACCTCCCTGGGCGTAGGAGCTCACCTCCAGGCCTGGGGCATTCAGCCAGAGCGTATCCATGAATTGGATTGGTGGGAGGACTTCAAGCTTGCCGGCACAGGCCTTCAAATCACGGCAGCGCCATCGCAGCACTTTTCTGGCCGCGGACTCAAGGATAGAAATGCGACGCTCTGGTCGTCGATGGTCATTCGCGGTCCGCGCCATGCGGTGTTCTTCAGCGGCGATACAGGTCTGACAGGCGAATACGCCACGATTCGCGAGCGCCTGGGTCCATTCGATCTGGTCATGCTCGAAGTGGGCGCCTTCCACCCCGCCTGGGGTGACATTCACCTGGGACCAGACAATGCGCTGGAGGCGGCCGCGTTGCTGGGCAACGCCCCCTTGCTTCCAGTTCACTGGGGAACATTTGCACTGGCGATGCATTCGTGGGATCAACCTCCTGAGCGGCTTCTTGAATTGGCGCCGAAGTTCGGCACCCGCCTGGTGATGCCGCGTCTCGGCGAAGCGGTACAGCCAGTGCAGGTGGATTCGGTGACACCCTGGTGGCGCCGAGGTCACCGTGAAGAGGTCCCAAAAGAATCAACTTCCGAACCTGACCAACCTTCTACAGCCTACCCACAGGCTCCCTGGCCGCTGGACTGACGCACTTGCCTGAGAATCTGAGGTTTTTCGCTTATTCAAGCCTTGCAAGTTTCTGCGCTCCACCGTCCTGACATTGACGGCCTTCGTGCCATCGCCATTTTGGGCGTATTGGCTTTTCACGCTTTCCCCCAGGCAGTTCCAGGGGGGTTTATCGGCGTTGACGTTTTTTTCGTGATCTCCGGGTATGTCGTGAGCCTCAGTCTGATTTCCCGGACCTCGGTGCACGATGGGGCGGGTATCGCACAGTTCTACGCCCGACGAGTACGACGCTTGTTCCCGGCTTTGCTTTGCACTTTGATCGCCGTGGCGTTGGCGGGATTTTGGCTTTTACCCACCCCACAGCTGTCCCTGATGGGCAAACATATTCTGGGCAGCGCCGGGTTTGCACAGAATCTGATGCTTTGGCAGGAAGCTGGCTACTTCGATGCCGTTTCGCACGAAAAATGGCTGCTTCATCTATGGTCGCTCGGCATAGAAGAGCAGTTCTATCTGCTCCTGCCGCTGCTGTTCCTTCTGATCAACAGGGCGAAACAAGCACCCGCCACGGTTCAGCCCTCTTTGGCCACCGACGTCGGCCTAACCACCAAGCCGCGGGCCAATCCAATCCTCTTGTTGCTTGCAGGACTGGCTGCCGCTTCATTTGCGCTCAGCCTTTGGCAAAGTCGGTATTCACCAAGCGCCGGTTTCTATTGGCCCCTCGGGCGATTCTGGGAGTTTCTTCTCGGGGTCATGTTGGCAGATTGGCATTTGCGTAAGGCCGCTGAGCCCCGCAACCCCAGTGCGACGCCGTCAGGTCGGTTCGTGGCCGCATCAGCTATAGCGCTACTGCTTCTGGCGTTCCTGGTCTTCAGTGAACGCCCATGGCAGGGCTGGCATTTTCCTGGACCGCTGGCTCTCGCGCCAGCGCTGACTACCTGCGCCCTTCTTTGCACTGCGCAAAGCGGGGTCAACCAACGCCTTCTTGCTCACCCGCTGATGCGGTACGTGGGCCTGATCAGTTACCCGCTCTATCTGTGGCACTGGCCCATCATGGCTTACCTCAACAGCCTGGACCCCCAACATATTCAGCCATGGACACGGGTTCCAGGCTTGGCGCTGGCACTGGGCTTGGCTGCACTGACCTACCGTTTTGCCGAACAACCGATGCGCCGGTTGGCTTCGGACTATCCCAAGACCGTGACCGGTGGTCTCGCCACCGGCATGCTCGCCATGGCGCTGGGAGGCTACTGGATGTGGCAACACACCCCAACAAGCTGGCCGGATTTACGCAACTCAGCCGCTTCGCAAGTGGTCCTCTGGGACGAAACGCACCTTTACCGCGACAGTACCTGCTTGAGCCATGCCGCGGTGAATCCCTGGAAGCGCGATGATTTCTTTTGCCGCGGCAATCCTGATACCGCGCAGTGGGCCTTGCTGGGCGACTCCCATGGCAACGCACTGGCAGCGGGACTGATGAAAGCCATGCCGGGTCAGTGGGTGAATCTGGGCGGCGGTGGCTGCATGCCCTTCAATGGCGTGGACTCCGGGTCAGACGAGCTGGGTCTTCAATGCCCGCATGAAATACCCGAAGCATTTCTACGCCATGTGCTGCGCAGTCCACACATCAAGGGCGTATTGATCAACGTGCGGGGTGCTTTCTATGTCAATGGTACCGATAAAAAGCCCTCCGGCACCGAATCGCGCCGCTGGCTGCGTGAGGTTCCCCCTCTTTCCGGCTCCTCTCCAAAGCCACAGACCGACAATGCTTCTATATTTCGTGCGGGTGTTCGCCGTACGCTGACCGAATTGGGAAGCGCGGGCAAAAAGGTACTATGGTTGCTCAACACGCCGGAATTAGGCGCCGATGTAAATGCCTGCCTGAGGCCACGCACCGGCCAAGGCTGGCTAGGACCGGCCCCGGCTTGCGCCATCAGCGCGGCGTCCCATGATGCGCGAAATGCGCTGTACCGGGAGATCATTGAGACCGAAGTTGCTCGCTGGAACGCCCACCGCCCGACGCAGTCGGCACCCGTCCAAGTGCTCAATCCCGCTGAACCCCTGTGCACAGGGGCGCTGTGCCCATTGGTGCTGCAGGGCCAGCCGCTTTATCGCGATAGCGACCATTTGTCGATTCAAGGCTCGGATTTGGTGGCCCAGTGGCTGGTACCTCGGCTGCCCGGATTGGGAAACCCCTGATCTGCCTGTCCCGCCTGAATAAGGGGACCCCGTGTAACGGACGCCGTTTAACGGACCCCGTATAACGGAGGCCATGAACGCACGCCCCGCAGCCTTGGCGCCTTACCGGGAAAGCCTGTAGGGCTCTTCGAATGCCAGAAAATCCTGCTCGGCCAGGGCACCGTCGATCCATGCCTTGACACCAGGCAGGGCGCACACGCGGCCAAGATAGGCTTGGACGGTTGCAGGCACAGGCAGCGCATAGGTTTTGATGCGCATGACGACTGGTGCGAAATAGGCGTCAGCAATGCTGAAATCGCCATACAGGCAGGGTCCGCCATGGTTCGACAAGGCCTCATCCCATAGACTGCACAAGCGACGGAGGTCTGCCCCTACGCTTGGCTGGTCGCGTAGAACCAGGGCGCCAATATGCGGCAGGCTGGCTTCGATGTTCATCGGGCAGGCACTGCGCAGCGCTGAGAAGCCCGAATGCATTTCAGCGCAGGCGCTTCGTGCGTGGGCTCGCGCCTTGGTATCTTTTGGCCAAAGCTGCTTTTCAGGAAATGCTTCGGCCAGGTACTCCGCAATGGCCAAGGTGTCCCAGACGGCCAGTGCGCCATCCACCAGCAACGGCACCTTGCCTGTCGGGCTGAGCGCTTGCAACGCGCGCTTGAACTGCGAATCTGCTTCGAACGAATCGAAACGCACCATCTCTTCCTCAAATGGGATACCTGATTGCTTCAGCAGCACCCAGGGGCGCATGGACCAGGACGAGTAATTTTTATTGCCGATATACAGCTTGAGCAAAGGGCACCTCCATCTTGAATATTCCGTACTGCTGTCAGGGTGAGTTGAGTACTAGTTAGAGGGTCGGTCCAGCTCTGTGCTCAGATCCACCGCCCCCGTGGGCAGGGGTCCCACCGTACCCAGGCGGGCCTTGAGCGACTGGGGCCTGCCCGTCAGAATGGCAGCGTAATCCACCGTGTTGGAGAGGACTTTCTTGACGTAGTCACGGGTTTCCGAAAATGGGATGTTCTCCGCCCATAAGGCTCCTTCCAAGGTAGGATTCAAACCACCCGGTGCGCGCCATACCCTTGGCCTGCCAGGACCCGCGTTGTACGCAGCGGCTGCCATGGGCAATGAACTCTGGAAGTCGTCCAGCGCCAGCTTGAGGTAGTTGGTGCCCAGCAAGATGTTGGTGTCCTGCTGGTAGATCTGATCGGGCGTGAAGCCTGTCATGCCAATCTTGCGCGCCGTCCAGCGGGCCGTGGCTGGCATGACCTGCATCAGACCCGACGCACCAACCCCTGAACGCGCCGCAATGATGAAGCGGCTCTCCTGACGGATCAGACCATAGACATACGCAGGATCGAGGCCAATGGAGCGAGATTGATTGACGACCGCATCCCGGAAAGGCATGGGAAAGCGCTGTCCGTAATCCAGGAATGAACGGGTGCGCTCACTGGTGTTGATACAGCGGTCCCACAGTTGGTGTTGGCATGCAAGATCCGCGGCGGCTTGCAGCTCACGTTCCGGCATACCACCTGGCGTATGCAGGTTGGTGGTGTAATTCCATTCACGCACACCCTCACTGCGCAGGCCAATTGAAATGGCCAGCAAAGCGCGGTTGAGTCCCGGGTGGTTGCGCGCGGCGGTTTTCTCGGCTTGCGTGAGTGCAGGAGGGGGGGCTGGTACGCTGGTCAGACGGCCAAGCTCTTCTTGAGCCAGCTTTTCATAGAACCCCTGCACACCCGCGATGCTCTCGAGCAATTGGCGAGGCAATTCGCGGTCAACATCGCTGCGGGCTAGAGCCATCAGGGATCGGGCACGCCAGTAGACCCAGGTGGGTTCTTCTCGCGCCTGAGGTTCCATGGCTTCTATGGCGGACTTCACGGTTCGCCACTGCCCCTGACGCATCGCTGCGCGCGCCTTCCAACCCAGAGTCTCGTCGTTCAGATCTGCGTCGCGCGTGACTCTGGCGAAAATCTGTACGGCGTTGTCCTGCAGCTTGAGCGCGGACTGCCGCCCGATCACGCCCCACACCCAATTGCGCTCTTCCGGGGTGAGCTGAACACTCCATTTGGATTCCATCTGCGTCAAGGCCTGGTCGAGGTCTTGTGTGGCCAGCTTGACAAGCGCCAGTACGATCAGTTCCTGCCCCTTGCGCGTACCCACTGCTGCGCGGCCTGTGAGGTATTTGATAGCGCTGGTCTGGATCTGGGCCACAGCGGCTGCAGCGTCTGGTGCATCCAGATTGACCGCCGCGCGTGCAAGGCTCGGCCTGTTGGCCTCCATGGCCAAGCGTGCCTTCTTCCAGAGGTCTGAAAAAGGCAGTTGGCCTGCCTGGTGAAGCAATCCTGCGGCCAAGAGGCAACCGTCGTCGAGGTCGCGCTGAGCAAACCAGTCGCGGCGAACATCGGCCACGGCGTCGGGGGCTAGAGCACGCCCTTGCGCCAGTTCAAGGGCGGCTGCGTAGCAGCGGACCTCTCGGTCGTCACGCATGCGAAAGCGCGGCCACTCTGCTGCAAAACCTGCCCAGTCACGCCGTTTACCTGCCAAGAGCAGCCAATCGTTGCGCAAGCGGTCTTCCTGATAGGTGCCGGGGTATTGAGCCAGGAGTGCCTGCACCTCCGGCAAACTGACCTCCTCCAGGCGCGCCTTCATTTCCCAATAGGCCGCCCAGGGTTCCAGAGCGTGCCCGCGTGTGGCCGGCAATAGAGCGGCCATGCGGGCCTTGTCTCCGCGCCTGGCGGCCTCGCGCATGTCCAGGATGGCGCTGTCGCTAACCGCCGAAGATGCCAAAACAGGCGCGTTGCCCAGGCTGCCCTGGGCCGTCGCGTGCCCCGGCAGCAAGGCTCCGCAAGCCAGCCACACAACGGGGCCGAGGAAGGATGTCAGAATCTTTGGAAAACACATCAAGGTCATTATGGACAATTCCCACAGAAAAAAAGCACTGCGCGAGCGCCTTATTGAGCAGCGATTGCATCTGGAAGACCGGCTGGCGCGCGCTGACAGACTGCAAAGCGTCATGCGAATTTGGCTGCTCGACCGTCCCGATACCGTGATTGGTGCCTACTGGCCCATCAAGGGCGAATTCGATCCATTACCGGCTCTGCACCGCTGGAAAGAAGACGGGGAGCTGCAGGGCGAGGCACAACGCCGTCGTATCGGCTTGCCGGTGATCGACAAGGTGCACAAAACGCTCACCTTTCACGTGTGGTACCCCGGCTGCCCCATGGAAGAGGACGCCTACGGCATTCCGAAACCCAAGGATACCGAACTCATTACCCCCACGCTGCTGTTTGTGCCCTGTGTGGGCTACGGGCCGGGAGGATACCGGCTGGGCTACGGAGGGGGGTTTTATGACCGCACTCTGGCAGCTCTGGAACCACGTCCCCACACAGTGGGGCTAGGCTTTACGAATGGCTTTCTCGACGACTTTGAGCCTGAATCGCACGACCAACCGCTGGACGCGATCCTGAACGACAACGGAATTGTGTGGCCTGTGTAAAAAAATGCTCACGATGTAATCCGACCGAATAGCTGCGCTCGACTTGTGCCCGCCCGCGATGCCGTCGATTCGGACGGCGTCCGCCAGGACATGGGGTGGTGATCGAAGGCGCAGTCAATCCAAATCGTTCACGAGGTCCGGATCCTCCCCTTCCCCACTCGTAATCCGCGTCAGCGCAGCCTGAGCGGACAGCCATTGGCCAAAAGCCTGAACCTCAGGTCGTACCGCACTGCGTGAGGCCACAAGGAGCCAATAGGCCATGGGTGAATGCAAGCGAGCACCCGGCAAGACTTCGATCAGGTCTCCGTTGGCCAGATTTTCTGCCACCAGCGGTGGGCGAGCCAATACCAAGCCCTGCCCCGCCAGCGCGGCCTGCACCATCTGATAGGCATAGTTGAAGCTTAACCAGCGCTTGGGGTGGGCGTGAGCCAACTCGTTCGAGTCAAGCCATCGCCGCCAGGTGAGCCACTCAAGATGAGGCGTGTAAGCGTCCCCCGCTTCAATCAGCGTGAAACCCAGAACGTCTTTGGCCTGCCGGATGGGTGGATTGCTGTTGAGCAACCAGGGACTGGCCATAGGCGTGACCGACTCGCCAAACAGACGACGAGCCGAAGGCGGCATGTTGGCAGCCGGAGCGTAGCGAATGGCGACATCTATATCAGCCAGCTCGAGATCGAAAGCCGTGTCTGAAGCGTCAATCCGTATGTCAATGTCGGGGTTTTCTCGCTGAAAAACCTCCAGCCGCGGAATCAGCCACATGGAGGCAAATGAGGCAAAAGTAGTTACAGAGACGTGCTTTCGCCCGGCACTCTGGCGAATGTGTCTCACAGCACCGTCTATCCGTGGCAAAGCCTGGGCCACCGCTTGCAGCAGTTGCATGCCCGCAGCGGTCAGCTCCACCGCGCGGGTATGGCGCAGAAACAGAGCCACACCCACCTCATCTTCCAGGCCCTGGATCTGCCGACTGACCGCCGATTGGGTGAGCGCCATCTCCTCCGCAGCCATACGAAAGTTCAAATGTCGGGCCACGGCTTCAAAGGCGCGCAGATGGCCTGCCTGGATGGGGCGGCTTCTAAGGTGAGTTTGCGAATGGAGCACGGCGCTCGCCATTGATGTGATTCTGGAATCAATAGCGTTGCCGAAATTCATTGGACTGTCAATGACTGCAGGCGCACTATAGCGACTACCAACTCATTCTGAAACTGTCCCCTTGAGGAGCCCGCCATGATCACCAATGCTACCCATCAGCCCGCGCAGCAACATGCGAGCGGCACATGGAAATTGCAGCCGGGGCAGGCGATGACCTTGCGGCCACGTCAGAACGGCGAGCTCCTGATCGTTCATGGCGCCGTGTGGGCCACCTTGAACGGCCCGCACGAAGGCCTTGGCAGCGGTCCCTTGGGCGATTTGCACTTGCAACCGGGCGAACGCCTGCAGCTGAACGCGGGACGGCAAGTGGTGCTGGAGCCTATCGTCTCTGGACAGTTTGGCCAAGCCACCACGCCTGAGGTCAACTTCAGTTGGGAGTACACCCCAGCGTCCTGGAAAGCCTCTGTGGCTGAGCCGGCAGATGATCTGACTCGGGCGCTGCATGAAGCCCGCGTAGCGTTTGCGCGTCTGGTGCGAGGTCTGGTGGCTTGGAGCGGAGAACGTATCGCACCAGCGGCTGCACGGCCTTGATTGTGAAGTCAACCGGACTGTGGGGCGCTCGCCTGAGTCCGTGTCTTGCCTCGAAGGTTTGGGCCAGAGGTGCGAGGTCTGCTCCGCAAGTCCCCTGACCGGGCACCTTCAACGATCTGTATCAGGTGAATCCCTCCTCTGAGCGCCCAGGAACCTTGCGGTTTTTGGGTTAGGCTAAGGGGGCGGCCCCCATCCTTCTTGGAATGGAGGCTTCCCGCTGACGGCTACAAGGAGGACGACACAAGATGGCTCAACAACTTTCACCCACAGAGATGGCTCTGCGCGATGCTGCGCGCGAGTACCACCGGTCTCCCACACGAGGCAAGATCGCCGTTTCGCCCACGAAACCACTTTCCAACCAACTCGATCTATCGCTCGCCTACTCGCCCGGCGTGGCCTATCCTTGCCTGGACATTCAGGCAGATCCGTCCAAAGCGGCCGAATACACCTCGCGCGGCAACCTCGTGGGCGTGATTACCAACGGCACCGCCGTGCTGGGCCTGGGTGACATCGGGCCACTGGCCGGCAAGCCGGTGATGGAGGGCAAGGGCTGCCTGTTCAAAAAGTTCGCCGGCATTGACGTGTTCGACATCGAACTGGACGAGCGCGACCCTGACAAGCTGGTGGAGATCATCGCTGCGCTGGAGCCTACGCTGGGCGGCATCAACCTCGAAGACATCAAGGCGCCGGAGTGCTTCTATATTGAGACGAAGCTGCGTGAGCGCATGAACATTCCGGTGTTCCATGACGACCAGCACGGTACCGCCATCATCTCGTCTGCCGCTTTGCTCAACGGTCTTGAGTTGGTGGGCAAGGACATAGGCCAAGTCAAGCTGGCTGTGTCTGGCGCCGGCGCGGCCGCCATTGCATGCCTTGACGTCATGGTGGCACTGGGAGTCAACCCGAAAAATGTGTTTGCCTGCGACTCCAAGGGCGTGATTTATGAGGGCCGCCCTGGCGGCTATGACGTCTCCAAAGCAAGGTATGCGCAGAAAACAGATGCGCGCACGCTGGCAGACGCGGTCAAGGGCGCAGACGTTTTCCTTGGCTGCTCAGCGCCTGGGGTACTGACCGAAGAAATGGTCAAAACCATGGCCGATAAGCCGGTGATCCTGGCTCTGGCCAACCCAGAGCCCGAAATTCGTCCGGAACTGGCCAAAGCCGCACGGCCTGATTGCATCGTTGCCACCGGCCGATCGGACTATCCGAACCAGGTGAATAACGTCCTGTGCTTCCCGTACATCTTCCGTGGCGCACTGGACTGCGGCGCGACCAAGATCACAGAAGAGATGAAACTCGCCTGTGTGCGCGAAATCGCAGCGCTCGCCAAAGCTGAATCCAGTGCCGAAGTGGCTGCTGCCTATGCAGGCAAGGATCTCCAGTTCGGTCCAGACTACATCATCCCGACACCGTTCGACCCCCGTCTGATTCTGCGCATCGCCCCTGCCGTGGCAGAGGCGGCGGTTGCTTCCGGCGTCGCGACACGGCCCATCGAAGACATGGACGCTTACCGCGCCAGCCTGGGCCGCTTTGTCTACCAGACCGGGATGGTGATGCAACCGGTGTTTGCTGCAGCCAAGGCTGTGCCCAACGCGCAAAAGCGCGTGGCTTACGCAGAGGGTGAAGACGAACGCGTGCTGCGCGCGGCTCAGATTGCGGTGGATGACGGTTTGGCTCTGCCCATCCTCATCGGCCGCCCAGCGGTGATTGAACAGCGAATTCAGAAGGCCGGTCTTCGTATCCGCCTGGGCAAAGACGTGGAGAACGTCAACCCTGACGATGACCCACGCTTTCGGCAGTACTGGGAGACCTATCACGGCCTGATGGCACGCAATGGCGTGACCACTGAAGTGGCCAAGGCCGCCGTGCGCCGCTCCAGCACCATCATCGCTGCGCTGATGGTGCACCTGGGCGATGCCGACGCCATGCTATGCGGAACGCTAGGTCGCTTCGACCAGCATCTCGAGCACATTGAGGCCATCATTGGTGTGGAGCCCGGCGCGCCGGGTCTGGCCACATTGAACGCGCTGATGCTGGAAGACCGCACGCTGTTCATGACAGACACTTATGTCAACGAAGACCCTAGCGCTGAGCTTCTGGCTGCGATTGCAAAAATGGCAGCCAAGGAAGTCGAGAATTTTGGCCTGCCACCCAAAGTTGCGTTTCTGTCGCACTCCAACTTCGGCACATCCAAGCGTGCTTCCGCACTCAAGATGCGACGTGCGCGAGATCTATTCCGTGAATTGGCACCGGATGTCGAGTGCGATGGAGAAATGCATGGCGACACCGCCTTGTCCTCCCTATTGCGCGACCGCGCAGTGACAGAAAGCACGCTGACGGGAGAAGCCAATCTTCTGGTGTGTCCCAACCTGGATGCCGCCAACATCTTGTTCAACGTGCTCAAGATCACGGTGGGCCACGGCGTGACCATCGGGCCGATGTTGCTGGGCACCGCAGCGCCGGCACATGTCATGACGCCTTCAGCCACCGTGCGTAGGCTGGTCAATATGACGGCGCTCTCTGTGGCCGAAGCGGCTGCGCGGCGAAACGCCTGAGCGTTGCAACTGTGGAGGCCAGAGCTTCCCGGAAACAGCGCTGAATGGCCCTTATCCTCACGCCAGCAAGAACCAGTAAACCCGCATACTGCGGGACTGGCTTCCTGCTTGCGCGGGATGACGAAAAAGGGTCGGGATGGGCAAGTTAAAAACTCCGGCCACAAGAACGAATCGCAGCGACGATTTTTTACCGGCCGGCGCATTCCTGATTCGCGGCAGCAGCTCTTGCGAGATGCCACAGCCGCCACTGCATAGGCACGACTACTTCCAGATCCATGTGAATCTAGCCGGCAGCACGCAGCAAACACTCGGTGCAACCACACTGCCCATCAGACCCGGCACACTCAGCTTCATCCTGCCCATGCGCATGCACCGCATCGACCATGTGGACAACGGTGACTTCTTCCTGATCAACTACCGCCTGGGCTTTCTGCGCCCGGAGAGCTCGCTGAATTTGCTGGAACTGGAAGACCTTCCTATAGGGGATATGCCTGAGCTTGCGCCCTTCATGTATCAGGAGCACATGGACTTCGTGCTCGAAGGCACAGAACTGCACGAAGCGTCGCAGTTATGTGAGCGCATGCTGAAGGAACAACAACAGGGGGCGTTCTACGCTACTGAATTCATCCGTGCAGACCTGACTCGCCTTATTGGTTTGGTATGCCGTCGCTGGGACGCGGCATTGCAGCGACTAGCCACCCAAAATCTACTGACAGGTAGCCGACGGGCCTCACTCGCCCGAGTCAGCCGGTACATTCGCGCTCATCTGGCCGACCCGATCACTCTGAGCGATGCGGCAGCGGCGGCTTTCCTGTCTCCGAACTACCTTGCGCACCTTCTCAAACGCGAAACCGGCAATACGTTTGTAGAGATCGTCACCGCGCGCAGAATGGATCTTGCCTGCAGCCTGCTGGCCAACACTGACCGGCCGATCGCCGAAATTGCAGCGCGGGTTGGCTTTGAGGACGAAGCGTACTTTTCCCGCCGCTTCCGCCAGTTGCGTGGACTGAGCCCCAGCCTCTTCCGCCAGCAGCACGCTACCCCTGTGCGCATCGCCTGAACCAGGAACGCTTTCACGATCCGAGCGGCGAAAAGTCCAAGTTCTGCCCAATCCGCTCCATGGGGTTCGCAGGAGAAGCGTTCCTATACTGGAGCTGTTCCCGTTCTCACCAGCAGGAGTTCAGATGCTCAATTGCACGCGCCGCTCGTACCTGGCCAGCGTCTTGCTCGCCGCTTTGTTGCCTGCGTCTGGCTTCGCCACCGACTACCCCAACCGCCCTCTTCGGCTGATCGTGCCGTACAACGCGGGAGGTAGCACCGACCTATTGGGGCGCATCTTTGCACAGCGCCTCAGCACGGTCTTGGGCCAGCCAGTGGTCGTGGAGAACAACGGTGGCGCGGCCAGCATGATCGGCAGCGGGCTTGTCGCACGCGCTGCACCCGACGGCTACACCCTGGGACTGCTCGACACAGCCTTTGCGATCAACCCCAGCCTTTATACGAAGATCCCCTATAACAGCCTGCGCGACTTCGACTTCCTCTCCGTGATCGCCACCGCCAACGCGGTACTGGTGGTCAATACGCAACGCGTCAAGGCACGCAACATCACCGAACTGGTCGCGCAGGCCAAGGCTCGGCCAGATCAACTCAGCTTCGCATCCGCAGGCTCTGGCACTGTCATACACCTGCACGGCGAAACTCTCAAGAATGCGGCCGGGATCAATCTGCTGCATGTGCCTTACAAGGGCGCGGGACCCGCCATCGCAGACCTCCTCGGTGGGCAAGTCGACATGATGTTCAACCTGGCCGGGCTGGTCACCCAACAGGTGCAGTCGGGCGCCTTGGCTCCGATCGCGGTAACCGGGCACACGCGCTCAAAGCAGTTCCCCCAGACTCCCACATTCGCTGAGGCCGGGTTTTCCGGGGTGGATGCTGCATCGCTATGGGTGGTCGCGGCGCCCAAAGGCCTGCCTGCGGATGTGCATGCGCGGCTTGTGCAGGCCATAGGCAAGACGATGGAAGAACCCGGCGTGCAAGCGAAGCTGGCTGAGAACTCCTTCGAAACCACGGTGATTCCCGCCCCGCGCGCGCTCGCCTTCGTCGAGCAGCAAATGACCAAGTTTTCGGCCGCCGTCAAAACTTCCGGCGCCACGCCCAATTGAACATGCGCATCACCCGTATCGTTGAACGCTCTGTACCACTGCAGACCCGCCTCTCGAACGCCCGCTCTGATTTCAGCCAGATGACCACCAGCGTGGTCGCCGTGGTGTCGGACGTCGTGCGTAACGGCCAAGCTCTGGTGGGCTACGCCTTCAATTCCTTCGGCCGCTACGCGTGCGGCGAGCAGATTCGAGAACGCATTGCGCCGCGAATTCTGGCTGCGCCCCCGCAAAGTCTGCTGGAGCCTGACCACAGCAACTTCGACCCCTTCGCGATCGCCCGGCAAGGACAGTACCGAGAGCGTCGTGGCGGCTACGCTGAACGCTCTATCCCCATGGGTACGGTCGATGTGGCCGTGTGGGATCTCGTCGCCAAGGTTGCTGGCCAACCTCTGCACAGGCTACTGGCGGATCGGTTCAACGAAGGTGCTGTCATGACGCGAGTCCCGACCTATGTCGGCGGCGGTTGGTATTTTCCAGGCCAGACAGCGGCTGATCTGCGTGCCGAAATGCAGCGCCACCAGGATGCGGGCTATACCATGGTCAAGATGAAGATAGGGGGAATGTCCATGGACGAAGACTGCCGTCGCATTGAGGCAATCTTGAGCATCATGGGCGAAGGAAACAATCTGGCCGTCGACGCCAGTTGCAGCTTCGACCGAGTTCAGGCCCTGGCCTATGCGCATGCCATCGCCCCTTACCGGCTGCGCTGGTTCGAAGAGCCGTGCGATAGCCTCGATTACAGAACCTTCGCTGAACTTGCCGCTGTATACGATGGACCGCTAGCCACCGGAGAGAACATGGCCTGCGCGTTGGAGCTGGATCATTTTCTGTCTTATGGGGGGTTTCGCGCTGACCGCGACATCATCCAGATTGACCCTCCGCTCGCCTTTGGCATCACCGAATACCTGAAGGTATTGGAGGTCGCCGAACGCCACGGATTTTCGCGCCAATCGATGTACCCACACGGCGGCAATTTGATGTGCCTGCACCTGACCGGCGGCCTTGGACTCGGCGCTTGCGAATCCTACCCTGACACCTTCGGGATATTCAGTGGCTTCGGCAACGAAGTCACGATCGAAGCCGGCCACGCAAGCCTTCCGCAATCACCAGGCATTGGCTTCGAGCAGCAACCAGCGCTCTATTCCGTCATGCGCGAACTGGCCGCCTAAGCGGCCCATACCAGGAGTTATCAATGAAAGTAGCACGCATGGCGACTGTCGCCGGCCCGCACGTCTGCGCGGTGGAGGGCGATCAGGTGTTGGACCTCGCGCTCGCAGCCTGCGAGAACGGAATGGACTGGTTGGCTCCACTGTTTCGGGACCTGCGGCTGTTTCTGGCCGCAGATGAGGCAGCCCGCTGCGCGGCTATGCAACTGGTGCGCGCCAGCCGGAACCGGTTCGTGCCGCTGGGCTCTGTAAAACTGCTGGCCCCCATAGAACACGGCTCGCGCATCCTGGCCCACGTAGTCAACTATGACGATCATGGTGCCGAAGGCCAATTGATTCCGCCAGAGCAACCTTTCTTTTTTACCAAATTGCCCGGCACGACCGTGGCCCACGGAGACCCGATCGCCAACCACGGCTTCAGCGAAAAAGTGGACTACGAAGTCGAACTGGCGGTCGTGATTGGGCGTGGAGGCAGGGATATCGCCGAGGGCGATGCGTATCGGCACGTGGCCGGCTACACCATCTGCAACGACATCAGCTACCGAGGCTTGCAAGCGAACGAGACAGCGCGCACGCTGACGGGTCGCTACGGGCAAAACTGGGTTCAGGGCAAGAGCCTGGACAGTTCATGTCCGTTGGGGCCAGCGATCGCATTGAGCGATGAGTTGCCAGACCCCTATCCCTTGCGAATTGTCTGCCGAGTCAACGGCGAGATCCGCCAAGACGCGTCCACTGCGCAAATGATCTACAAAGTGCCCAGGTTGCTGGCCAGCATTTCGCGTGCGATGACGCTGAACCCAGGTGACATCATTTCCACGGGCACGCCAGCAGGTTGCGGCGTGGCAGATGGGCGCTACCTGCGCTCCGGCGATCTCGTGGAGTGCGAAATCGAGGGGATCGGCATCTTGTCCAATCCCGTGGTACTGCACGGCGCATGACATCGAAGACGGCTCGCACATGCGACTCATAGGCCAATGTGAGTTCGCAGCCGATTGCCCGTCTTCCTGCCCTTTCAGGGTTTTCAACCACTGTCGAACAGGCCGACCGGATAGAACTCAAATTGCACGGCAAGTTGTGGGCACGCCGATTTAACGGCTGCTTCATGTTGCACCGTTATGCTTGTGCCATGAGCATTCGCAACCTTGACTCTCTGTTCGATCCACGCTCTGTCGCCGTTATCGGCGCTTCGGAGCGGCCATTCTCGGTGGGCGGCACCCTCTGGCGCAACATGCGCTCCGAGGGTGAGACAGTGAAGGTGTACCCCGTCAACCCCAAATACCAAGCGCTCTCAGGCGAACGCTGCTACGCCCGAGTTGCCGACCTACCCGAGACACCTGAACTGGCGGTGATCTGCACGCCAGCTTCTACCGTCGTCGACCTGATTCGGCAGTTGGCGCGGCGCGGCACTCAGGCTGCGGTGGTCATCACCGCGGGACTGTCAGGCGAGCAGAAGCAGGCGATGCTGGAGGCCGCTCGACCCACCTTGCTGCGTATCCTGGGCCCTAACTGCGTTGGCTTGCTGGCGCCTCATGCAGGGCTGAACGCCAGCTTCGCCCATATTCCAGCCCGACCGGGTGAACTGGCATTCATATCGCAATCCGGGGCGCTGGTGACGGCTATGCTGGATTGGGCTGACGCACGCCGTATCGGGTTTTCGCACTTTGTTTCACTAGGTGAGCATGCAGACGTGGATTTTGGCGACATGCTGGACTACCTGGCCAGTGATGCGCGCACGCGTGCCATCCTTCTGTATATCGAATCAATTGATCAGGCGCGCAAGTTCATGTCGGCGGCGCGCGCAGCGGCGCGCAACAAGCCAGTGATCGTGGTCAAAGCCGGCCGGAGTGCGCAGGGGCAAAAGGCCGCGGCCTCCCATACGGGTGCGCTCGCTGGTGCAGATGGCGTTTACGACGCCGCCATTGCCCGCGCGGGGATGCTGCGCGTAGACAGCCTGGAAGAGCTGTTTCTCGCGGCGGAGATCCTCACCCGCTTCAAGGGGCCGATCGGAGACCGAGTGACCATTCTCACCAACGGCGGCGGCGCCGGTGTCATGGCTGCCGATGCTGCTGCTGCCAGCAACGTGCCGCTTGCTGAACTCGGAGCACCCGCGGTTGGTGATCTGGACGCGGTGCTGCCCGCCAACTGGTCGCGCGGCAACCCGGTGGACATCATTGGCGATGCGCCCGCCCAGCGCTACGTGGACGCGCTCAACGCCCTCTCCCGCCACCCCGACGATACCGGCACGATTCTGTTCATTCACGCGCCTACGGCCATTGTTCCGGCCACCGATATCGCACGCGCTATGGTGCCCGCGATCCAACCAACAGGCAAACCCGGGTTGCCTCTGATTAGCGCATGGGTGGGTGGACATGCTGTGGCCGAGGCGAGAGAGCTTTTTCTGGAGGCTGGAATTGCCTGCTACGACATGCCGGAGCAAGCCGTGCAAGCCATCGGCATGTTGCAGCGTTATGGGCACAACCAAGCGGAGCTGTCCGAAGCCCCGCCCAGCGCCCCTGTCGAAGGCCCCGTATCAGATAAAAGCCGGCCTGACACCGCAAGAGTGCAAGCCATCGTGAGCAAGGTGCTGGCCAGCGGCCGCGACCTTCTGACTGAACCCGAAGCCAAGGACGTATGTGAAGCTTATCGCATCCCCGTAGTGGCCACCCGCAGCGTAGCCGCAGATCCCGAAGCGGCAGCAAACGAAGCTGCGAGCATCGGTTTTCCGGTGGTGATGAAGATCCTGTCGGAAGACATCTCCCACAAATCGGATGTCGGCGGTGTGGTGCTGAATCTGCAAGATGCTGAGGCAGTGCGGACCGCTGCCCGCGAAATGCTCACGCGCATCACCAACAGCCACCCTGAGGCGCGGCTCGATGGGTTCACCGTGCAACAGATGGTGAAAATGCATCAGGCGCAGGAGCTGATCATCGGCGCCAGCGTGGATCCAACCTTCGGTCCCGTGATCTTGTTCGGCCAGGGCGGCACAGCGGTCGAAGTCATGAAAGACAGCGCCATGGCTTTGCCTCCGCTGAATGCGTCTCTGGCACGTGCACTGATAGAGCGCACGCGCGTCTCGAAGCTGCTGGCAGGCTACCGCGATGTGCCTCGCGTCGATATGGACGCCATTGTCGCCACGCTTCAAGCGGTTTCACAGTTGCTGGCTGATGTCCCGGAGATCGCCGAACTGGACATCAATCCGCTCATCGTGAACCACGCAGGCGCCATCGCACTTGACGCACGCGTGCGCGTCAGCGCCAAAGCACCTGCCGGCTCGGCCCACTTTGCCATCCGGCCCTATCCAGAAAAGTTGATCGAAACGATGGTCTGGCAAGGCCAGGCCTTGACGCTGCGCCCCATTCGTCCGGAGGACGAATCGCAGCATCGCGCTTTCCTGGAGAGCCTGGATCCTGACGACATCCGCATGCGCGTGTTCTACAGCCGCCGCACCATGGAGCGCAGCGAGTTGGCGCGACTCGTGCAGATTGACTACGCGCGCGAAATGGCCTTCGTCGCGACCATCACGGAAGCCGATGGAACGGAGAAAACACTGGGTGTTGCTCGCGCACAGGCAGATCCAGACAACATCGGTGCCGAGTTTGGCATCATCTTGCGCCCTGCGCTCAAGGGTACAGGCTTGGGGCGCATCCTCATGGATAAGCTGATAGGCTACCAACGTTCCGTCGGCACGCGCAGCCTCACCGCCACCATGCTCACAGAGAACCATCGCATGCGTCAGCTTGCCCAGGCACTGGGCTTCGCGGAGCAGGCCAGCGCCGACTCTGCGGGCACCTCAACCCTGACATTGGATCTTCAGACCCTCCACAACTGAAGACGCTTGCCAGCCACGCTCGCCATGTCGTGAGGTCCTCTACAAAAAACTTCCCGTAACCTGAGAAAAGGTACCAGGTCGTCCCTACTTGCACCTCTGCGCTATCATTTTTTACATGAACCGATTCGTCCGAACGACACTTTCCGCCCTCTCACTCGCTGCTTTCGTGGCCCCCGCTGCCCTGGCGCAAGACCTTCCTCCCAAACTGGATCCGGTGGAATTCAACAGCTGCTTGAATGAGTTACGAGGCACGTCTGCCTTCAAAGCCATCACGCCTGCCACGTTCACGCGGTTTACCGATGCCCTGGCGCCGGACCCGTCGGTGCTGGTATTGCTCAACCGGCAGCCGGAATTCACCATGCCCGTTTGGGACTACATGGCCGTCCTGGTAGACGATGAACGCGTGGCAGCAGGTCGCGCCGGATTTGCCAAGTGGAACGAGACCCTGCAGCAGATCGAACAGCAAACCGGTGTGGCGGCCAATGTGATCGTGGGAGTCTGGGGGGTGGAAAGCAATTTCGGCCAAAACCTCGGTGGCCGGCCACTGGTTCAGTCCCTGGCCACGCTCAGCTGCTTCGGGCGTCGCCAGGCGTATTTCCGAGGTGAATTCGCTGCGGCACTGCGCATCTTGCAGGAAGGCCATATCGTGCCCGAGAAATTGTCGGGCTCCTGGGCAGGGGCGTTTGGCCAGACTCAGTTCATGCCCAGTACGTTTTTCCGCAGTGCCGTGGATTTTGACGGCGACGGCCGCAGAGATATCGTGGACAGCGTACCGGATGCGCTAGCCTCGACCGCGAAGTTCCTGCAAAACGCAGGTTACCGACGCGGCGAGCCTTGGGGCTTTGAAGTGCGCCTGCCGACTGGTTTTGACACCAGCAGCGCTGGCCGGAAAAACAAGCAGCCCATCAGCAATTGGCGCGCTGCAGGCCTTACTTTGGCGGATGGATCCCCGCTACCGAACAGCGTGCCCAGCGCGGGCCTTTTGATTCCAGCACGTGGAGGTCCAGCCTTCCTGGTGGGGCGCAATTTCGATGCGCTGTTCAGCTACAACGCAAGCGAGAACTACGGACTGGCCATTGCACACCTGTCCGATCTTGTCGCGAAATCTGGAGAAGGCACCGATTTCGTCACGCCTTGGCCCACGGACGACCCTGGCCTCAGCCGCGCGCAGAATCGTGAACTGCAAATTCAATTGCTGGCACGCGGACACGATATCGGTAGCGCGGACGGCATGATCGGCGCGAAAACGCGTGAGGCCATCAAGGCGGAGCAGCAGAGGCTGGGCCACAAGGTGGATGGCCGTGGTGGACAGAAGTTGTTGCGGGTGCTGGAGCAAGGTGGAGAGCGCCGGTAGGTGCGCCGAAACAGGTGAGCCCGGTCAACGGAGGCCGAGCGCAGCAATGGCCCGAATGGGTACCCCACCCCCTTTGGCCGTGCCGAGGAGCGGACAGCGGGAGGCGGGCAAGGGCACTGCAAGATGCCCTTGCTCCGTGATCTAGCTTGCTGCGGATGTCTGAGCGGCGTGAACGAAGTGAACAAAGCGAGTTCCGCAGCACCGCCTCCCGATGGAGCACCGGAGGTTGCCCGTAGCGCAGTGAAGGGTCGCGGCCGGCATAGGCACGGACTTGGGGCCGCCTTTTCTTGCGCCAGGTTCTTTTGGCGGAGCACCGGAGCGCCGGCCGAAAGAAGGTGGCTGCGCTGCCGGGCGCACTCCCCGGCCTCCGACCTCAATGCAAGCGCAGGAGGCAATTAGTAACCTCAGCGCGAAATCAATCGCCGCTTGCCCTCACCCCCGCCCTCTCCCTAAAGGGAGAGGGAGTAAAGCACCCTGCCCTCTCCCTAGAGGTAAAGGGAGTAAAACGGCGCGCCTAATGCTCATTCGATTTCAGTTCGCGCACGAGACGAATACCTACCAAGGTGTAACGAGTGCTGGCGGTATTCCAATTGCGAAAGCCACAACGCGCATACACGGGCCAGGTATGCCAGGAACCGCCCCGGCGCACGCGGACGGCCCCTTCGGTGGGGCCCTGCGGATCCTGGCTGGGTGATTGCGCGTAGTAGTCGTCTGAATGCAGGTCGCTCACCCATTCCCAGACATTGCCCACCATGTCGTACAGCCCCAACGCATTGGGTGGAAAACTCCCTACCGGGGCTGTGAATGCATAGCCGTCGTCGCCCGGAGCGGCTACGGAATGCCATTGGGGCCACAAGGCTGCAGTGGACGCGTCGAAGGTGTTGGCAGTCCTTGCCAATTGCTCCGTACCGTTGCCATGTGGATAGTGACTGGTCGAACCTGCACGGCAGGCATACTCCCACTCGGCTTCAGTAGGTAATCGGTAGCGCACCCCCTCTGCGCGCGTCAGCCAGTCCGCGAGGGCTTGTGCGTCGTTCCAGGTAACGTTGGTGACCGGATGGTCTTCATTCTGAGGAAAGCCAGGGTTCTGCCACGAATAGCGTGGGTCACGGCCCTCGAACGCATCTCCACGGGCGCTGCGCGCCGGATCGTAGTCGCGCCTGTAGCCGTAGCCTCCAGTGCCATCTGCGACTGACTCAGGAACGTAGCCGGAGGATGCAAGAAAAAGTCGGAATTGCCCCACCGTCAGTTCGTGCTGAGCCATGAGAAAGGGCTTAGAAATTCGCACCAAGTGCGGGGGTCGTTCGTCAGTCTGCGTCTCCAGCCGGGCGCGTTCTATGGCTGGGAAGTCGCGTGCCATCTCATCGACCGAGAACGGGTTGCCCATCAGGAATTCCCCCGCCGGTATACGCACCATCTGCATGCCCAGCGTATTCACAAGGGCCGGGCCAGAGGTCCGAGGACTCGACATGCAGGCACTCAGCAGCAAAACCCCCGTCAGCGCCCCCATCAGGACACCCGCATGGGGAAAAAGAGCAAACGACCGCCTGTAGCGCATGGGAATGATCCGTCGGAATCGATTTCTGAAGTGAAGGCACCAGTATCATCGACAAATGTCCCTGAGCTCCGAAATACCCGCCTCTGCACCAAAGGCTCGCGCCAAGCGCGCGTCTGCGCTCGGATTCGGGACCGCGCTGGGTATCGTCTATGGTCTATGGTGCATAGGCGTGTTGTGGTTTCAACCGCGTTCCCCGCTGGCCATACTGAGTTTTCTCGCCCCTTGCGTCTTTTTTGCCTGTGCCTGGGCTTGGCGTCAGCATCGGCTTTTGGGTGCAGCGCTGACTGCCATCCTGCCAACCAGCATCTACTTCATCTATCAACATAATGCCGATCGGGCAGAACTGTTCTACGTCGCGGAGTACTTCACGGTCTATGTGACACTTTGCCTCTGGTTTGCGGTCTCGCTCCGTTCGCAACCGCTCATCACCGGAGTGGCTAGGCGTGTGCATCCACTGACGCCCACCATGGAGATCTATACCCGCAAGCTCACGCGCGCGTGGGCAGTGTATTTCCTTGTGATGGCCCTTCTTTCGGTGACGATCTATGCGCTGGCAGGGTTGAAGGCATGGGGATTCTTTACACTCGCCGTCTCCCCGGCATCGCTGCTGGGTTTTTTCGTGATTGAACATGTGCTGCGCTACCGCTGGCATCCCGAGTTCGAGCGGGCCACCATTGCCCAGGCGATCAGGAGTTGGAAAGACACTGCCAGCCAAGATCACGAACATTGATTCTGAACATGAATTCCGACGCGCCTTTTCGACTGCAGCTCTCCGGCATAACCAAACACTACCCTGGCGTAGTGGCCAACGACGACATTTCGCTTGCCGTGCGACCGGGCGAAATTCATGCCGTTCTGGGAGAAAACGGCGCCGGCAAAAGCACCCTGATGAAGATCATCTACGGCTCGGTCAAGCCTGATGCGGGCGAAGTCATGTTCGACGGCTCTGTGGTGCACATTCAAAACCCTCAGGAAGCGCGTGCCCTCGGCATTTCCATGGTGTTCCAGCACTTCAGCCTGTTCGAGACCATGAGCGTGGCTGAAAACGTCTGGCTGGGGTTGGACAAAAGCCTGACCTTGCCCGATGTAGCGCGCCGCATCACCGAAGTGGCGAGCACCTACGGATTGGAGATCGATCCACAGCGACCTGTGCACACGCTCGGCGTGGGTGAGATGCAACGGGTGGAGATCATCCGCGCATTGCTGGCACGCCCACGCCTGCTGATTCTGGATGAACCCACCTCCGTGCTGACCCCGCAGGCGGTCGACAAGCTCTTTGTCACTTTGCGACAGCTGGCTGCTGAGGGCTGCAGCATTCTCTACATCAGCCACAAGCTTCACGAGATCCGCGCTCTCTGCTCGGCCTGCACGGTCATCCGCGGAGGCAGGGTAACTGGCCTGTGCGATCCGCGGCAGGAAAGCAACGCGTCCCTCAGCCGCATGATGATTGGTGCCGAGCCTCCTGCCCTGGAACACCATGAGAGAACGCCGGGCGAAGTCGTTCTGCAAGTGCAAGGACTGAATCTCAAGCGCGAATCACCCTTTGGCGTGGATTTGGTCAATATGTCCCTGGATGTTCGGGCTGGGGAGATCGTAGGCATTGCCGGCGTGTCAGGCAACGGGCAGCGCGAATTGATGTTTGCGCTTTCAGGAGAAGATCAGCGGGCGCCCGCTCCTGCTATTTCCCTGTGCGGCCAGGCTGCGGGGAAGATGTCACCAGGCAAGCGACGCGCCTGTGGCCTGCACTTTGTGCCCGAAGAAAGACTGGGCCGCGGTGCCGTACCGGAGCTGCCCTTGGCGCAAAACCTGCTGCTGACACGCCAGGAATCGGTGGGCAAGTTCGGCTGGTTGAAAACCAGGGAACTCACGCGTCAGGCCGCTGCAATCATTGAGAGATTCAGGGTCAAGGCGGCGGGGCCGCAAGCCCCCGCTCGCTCACTCTCAGGCGGCAATCTCCAGAAATTCATCATGGGGCGCGAGATAGACGCCAAACCCCGCTTGCTTATCGTGGCCCAGCCCACCTGGGGGGTCGATGTGGGCGCCGCATCTCAGATCCGCAGCGAATTGCTCGCGTTGCGGGATGCCGGATGCGCCGTGCTGGTTGTCAGCGAGGAGCTGGAAGAACTCTTTGAAATCTGCGATCGCCTGCACGTGATTGCAAAAGGACAGCTCTCGCCCGCCATCGCGAGGCGGGACGCCACCGTGGAAAAGATCGGCCAATGGATGAGCGGACTCTGGCACGAAGAGGTGCCTCCCGGCGTGAGCAAGATGCAGCAGGAGGGCAGTCATGCTACGGCTTGAACCGCGCCCGACCCCTTCAAAGTGGTGGACCTACGGCTCGCCACTGCTCGCGCTCGCCCTCACGGTACTGCTCGGTGTTCTGCTCTTCGTGGCATTGGGCAAAGACCCGGTGAAAGGCCTGCAGGTTTTCTTTTGGGAACCGATCAAATCCGCCTATGCCTTGGGCGAGCTGAGCCTCAAGGCGACCCCCTTGTTATTGATCGCCCTCGGCCTTGCCGTCTGCTTTCGCTCCAACATTTGGAACATTGGCGCCGAGGGTCAATTCATCGTGGGCGCCATTGCAGCAGGAGGCACCGCCCTTTTGGCAGACAAAGATTCAGGACGTTGGATCTTTGTGGTCGTTTTGCTGGCCGGCACCCTGGGCGGCATGGCGTGGGCGGCCATCACGGCTTTCCTGCGCGACAAGTTCAACGCAGGAGAAATTCTCGTCAGCCTGATGTTGGTGTACGTGGCCATACAGTTGCTGGGATTTCTGGTGTATGGGCCATGGAAAGACCCTGCGGGCTACAACTTCCCACAGACGCGTACCTTTGACAGCGCCACGCTCGTACCCCGCTTGATGGCAGGCTCGCGCGCCAGCATCGGGCTTTTGATCGCACTGGTCGGTGCCGCGCTGTTATGGCTTTACCTGTTTCGTACTCGAAGCGGCTTCGCTCAGCAGGTGGGAGGTCTCGCCCCGGCGGCCGCACGCTATGCGGGTTTTTCTTCGCGCAAGGCCCTGTGGGTGGCTTTGCTGATTTCAGGCGGCACAGCCGGCCTGGCAGGAGCGCTTGAGGTGGCTGGGCCCGTCGGTCAACTCACACCACATATCCCGGCAGGGTATGGCTTTGCGGCCATCATCGTCGCCTTCGTTGGACGACTGCACCCACTGGGCATGGTCCTGTCGGCTATTTTGCTCAGCATGTTCTATATAGGTGGCGAGTTGGCGCAATCGCGTTTAGGTTTGCCAAAATCAATTTCTGGCGTCTTTCAGGGCTTGCTGCTCTTTATGCTGCTGGCTTGTGACACGATGGTCAATTACCGTATCCGTGCCGGGAGGTCCGCCTGATGGAAAGCTACGCCCTTCTCATCGCCGCTTCCCTGAATGCAGGGACTGTGCTGGCCATAGCCTCCCTGGGCCTGTTGATCAACGAAAAAGCCGGCATCGTCAATCTGGGCGCAGAAGGCATGATGCTTTGCGCCGCGATTGCCGGTTTTGCCGCTGTAGTGCACACGGGCAATGATTGGCTGGGGTTCCTGGCAGGCATGGGCGCTGGCGCACTGCTGGCTGCCATTTTGGGCGTGCTGGTGATCTGGCTCAATACCAATCAGTACGCCACAGGACTGGCGCTGAGCCTGTTCGGGGTAGGATTTTCCGCCTTCGTGGGTATCGGCTACGTGCAAGCCAAGCTGCCTGAGCGCCCGCGCTTTTCCATTCCTTTCCTGGCAGACTTGCCTTTTGTAGGGCCCGCCCTGTTCCGGCAGCACCCGCTGGTTTATGGCGCCGTGCTCCTGGCCATTGGAATGGTCTGGTTTCTCTACCGTACGCGAGCCGGCCTGGTTCTGCGTTCAGTAGGCGAATCGCCCGCCTCCGCGCACGCGCTGGGTTACCCGGTACGGCGCATCCGGCTGGCGGCAGTCGTATTTGGCGGGGCACTGTGTGGCCTCGCGGGCGCCTATCTATCGGTCATCTACACCCCCCTCTGGGTGGAAGGCATGGTCGCTGGTAAAGGGTGGATTGCGCTTGCATTGACCACCTTCGCCACCTGGCGGCCCGGCCGTGTGCTGCTGGGGGCCTACTTGTTCGGCGGCGTCACCATGCTGCAGTTTCACCTGCAAGGCCAAGGGGTGCATATCGCCAGCCAGTTCCTGACCATGTTGCCGTATGTCGCCACGATCGTGGTGCTGGCACTGATCTCTCGCAACCCCACCTGGATTCGCCTGAACATGCCCGCATCTCTGGGCAAGCCGTTCTACCCTGGCGCGTGAGCGCGAGTCCACGGACCAAAAAGTCCAGTACTTTTTTCGTACCTTTGAACCATCTGCTTATGCCCTCGTGTTCATTCACGAGGGCAAATGCTTGCCACTTTTGAAGAATTTTTGGAGCGCTTGCAGCGCACTTCTAAAATGCTCGTTTATCCACTCCCTCCAAAGCACCCGAGGAATCCATGACCGATCTAAAAAAACGCTCGCTATTCAAAGCCGTCGCTCTCTCGGCCATGGCCGCGGCTGCACTGGCTGCCTGCGGCAAGAAAGAGGAAGCCCCCACTGCGGCCGCGCCAGCCCCCGAGCCTGCGACAGCCAGTGCCCCGGCACCGGCCAAGCCTGAGCCCTTGAAAGTCGGTTTTGTCTACGTGGGTCCTGTGGGAGATGGCGGATGGACCTTCGCGCATGACAACGCACGCAAGGCGCTGGAAAAAGAATTCGGTGACCGCATCAGCACCACCTTCGTTGAAAACGTGCACGAAGGCCCTGACGCAGAGCGCGTGGTGCGTGATCTGGTGAGCCAGGGCTCCAAACTCGTCTTCACCACCAGCTTCGGCTTCATGGAGCCCACTTTGAAAGTGGCGCAAGACCATCCGGATGTGAAGTTCGAGCACGCCACGGGCTACAAAACAGCGCCGAACATGCGCACCTACGACAGCCGCACCTACGAGGGAGCGTACCTGGCTGGCGTCGTGGCGGGTGCCATGACCAAGTCAAACACGCTGGGCGTGGTGGGTTCGGTACCGATTCCCGAGGTGCTGCGCAACATCAACAGCTTTACGCTGGGCGCTCAATCCACCAACCCAAAAATCAAAACCAAGGTGGTCTGGGTCAACGACTGGAACAACCCGCCCAAGGAAACAGAAGCGGCCACCTCCCTCATCAATGGTGGTGCTGACGTCCTGTTCCAGAACACCGACTCTCCTGCCGTGCTCAAAACCGCAGAATCCATGGGCAAACGCGCCTTCGGTTGGGACAGCGACATGACTGCCTACGGCCCTAAAGCCCACCTGGGTTCAGCCATCATCAACTGGACGCCCTACTACACCAAGACCGTGTCTGAAGTCCTGGACGGGAAATGGACCACTGGCGAGACCTGGTATGGCGTGAAAGATGGCGCCATGGATCTCGTGTCGCTGGCAAGCGATGTGCCGGACAACATCAAGACCAAACTTGATGAAATCAAGGCCGGCTTGAAAGATGGCAGCTTCCAGATCTGGAAAGGCCCCATCACGGACAACACAGGCAAAGAAGTGATGGCCAAAGACCAGGTGGCTGACGACAAATTCTTGCGTGGCATCATGTTCTACGTCAAAGGCGTTGAAGGCAAGGTGCCTGGCGAGCAAAAGTAAGCCTTTTCTTAAGCCCATCCTCAAGCGCATCCCTCAGCGCAACCGGTGGCGTGCAAGCTCTTGCACGCCACCCGCAAAGGTAGCGAGCGCCGCCCCTGATAGTGGCGCCAAACGGTACCCGAGTATCTGGCGCCTGCAAGCCGCATGCTTGCGATGACAATAGCGTCTTCATCCCCGTCTTTGATAGCTCCGTGCCTTTTTCAGACCTGACCAATGCCGATCTCGTGAACCTGGCCTTCTACCAGGTCATTGCATTTGGTTTGCTGTATTTCAGCGCGCTGTATGTGGGCGGGGCTCTTCTCACCCTGGCACTCACCCAGCATGTGCTGCCCAGGCTGCGCCATGGTTCTGTACTGGACCCTCGTCCACTGCCTGCCGGTCAAAGAGTGCGCGAATGGAGGCAATCGGCCCTGTCCATCCTGATCTTTGGTACGGGCTTGGTAGCCCCGTGGCTGGTGCTTAAATGGGGTTGGTCACGGGTGGCAGAAGACCCCAGCGGCGCCCAAATCGCTGTGGAAATTCTGGTGCTGACGCTCTGGAACGAAGTGCACTTTTATCTCTGCCACCGACTGCTGCACACGGATCGGCTCAAGCGATTTCATCTGGATCACCATCGTTCCGTCATCACCACGCCCTGGGCGACTTTCAGCTTTCACCCCGTGGAGGCTGCGCTGCTGGGCAGCGTGATCGTGCCACCGATGCTGGTGCACGACTTCAGTTTCCCTGCCTTGGCCATGCTGCCAGTCATCAGCATCCTGTTCAACAACATCGGACACTCCAACTACGATTTCTTGCCCGGGGCAGCGCGCGATCGCTGGTGGCTCAATGGTGCACGCAGACACCATATGCACCACGTGCGCTACAAAGGCAATTTTGGTTTCATGCTTCCCTTCATGGATCGCTGGTTCGGCACCGATCTGCGGAATGAAACCCGTCCCTGAACTGTTGCTTCATCGCCCCCCACAAGGGGCTGTGCCCGCTGCCAGGTCAGGCCCTCAGGGACCTGCTTACGATGGCTCTCGCCCTGCAACAGCAAGGTTCTCTGCGCTTCGCCACCCTAGCGACGTGCGCACTACGGCCTATCTGCTCGCCTGGCCAGCTTTGCTCGCGCTTTTATACAGCGGTCAGTTGAACCTCTGGTGGCAAGGTCTCGCATACGCTTTGCTGATTTACTTGAGCCTGGCGCTGGTGGTGATTGAACATAACCACATGCATCTGCGCATCTGGCGCCGTCGCGCCCTCAACCGCCTCACAGATACCCTGCTGTCCATGTTCACGGGCCATGCCTGCCACGTGTTCCATGCCACGCACAACGCCAATCACCACCGGCACCACCATGGCCCCAAGGACGCCGCACGGACCTACCGCTTCCGGTTTGGCGACACGAACCACCTTGCAGGCTATTTGCTCCATCCTGCCCAGGCCCTTTATGTTCTCTGGCCGTTGATTCGCGATTGGCATGCACGCCTTCGAGTGCGCGCTCCTGCTGTGCATCGCTACTACCTGCGGCAATGGCTGTGGGTGGCCGGTTTTCACGCCCTGTTGGCCGCATTGAACCCCGTTGCGTGGTGCCTCTATGTCCTGCTGCCCCAAGCACTGGCCTTGCACTGGCTGCTGGGCGCCAACTACCTTCAACACGCCCACGCGGACGGCCACTCCCGGCTGCAGTTCGCGCGCAACTTCACAGGCGGCGTCAACCGTCTGTTCTTCAACATCGGCTACCACACCGCGCACCACCTGCATCCCAAGGCGCACTGGAAGGACTTGCCTGACTACCACCTGCACTACGCATCGCAACTGCACCCCAGCCTGATTGAAAGATCGCTGACCCGCTACACCTTGATCACGCTGACCTTAGGCATGGCTTGGCCACGCCTGGCCAGCCGCCCGCTGATGGCCGAAAAGACCAGCGCGGATACGCGATCGCCCTGACCCTCCTAGGAGCACCCTTCTTGCCCACCGCCTATCAAAGCGCCTATGTGACTGGACTTGGCCACTATCTGCCAGGAAACCCCATCAGCAATGACGAGATGGACGCCTATGTCGCGCCACTCAACCGAGCATCGCAGCGTATCAAGCAGCGCATCCTCGCCGAAAACGGTATCAAGACCCGCCACTACGCGATTGACCCCGGTGGTCATACCCGTGAAAGCCATGCGCATCTGGCTGCGCAAGCCATCCGCGACTGCCTGCGCAGCGCGGGATCAGAACTGGACGCCGTCTCCTTGCTTGCCGTAGGCTCCTCTGGTGGGGATGCACTCATGCCTGGATTTGCCAACATGATTCAAGGTGAGCTCGGCGCGCCACCCATGCAAACGCTGTCCTCCCAGGGCATCTGCGTGGCTGGCGTATCGGCCCTGGAGTTTGCCGCCCAAGCCGTGGAACTGGGTAGCCATGCTCAGGCCTTGGCTGTGGGCGTGGACATGCCCTCACGCATGTTCAAGCACTCGCGCTTCGGGCCAGCAGGCTATGACATAGACTTTGACGCGCACTTTCTGCGTTGGATGCTTTCAGACGGAGCGGGCGCCTGCTTGCTCGGCCGCACGCCGGCTGCCGTCGGCCAAAGCAATCTGTCGTTGCAACTGAAATGGACGCACCAGAAAAGCTTTTCGGGCGATTACCCAGTGTGTATGCAGCTTGGCCTTACGCATGACCGTTCCAGGTCCTTTCTGGATTTTGCGACGGCTGCCGAGGCCGAGGCAGCAGGCGCGCTGTCGTTGCGGCAAGACATCCGCTTGCTGCCCCACGTTTTTGACGTCGGCATTCATGAGTATGTGAAGCTCGCACACGAGGGCTGGATTGTTCCTGGCAAGGTGGACCACTTCCTGTGCCACTATTCGTCGGCCAAGTTTGCGCCCGTGATCGATGACCTGCTTGAAAAAGCCGGCTTGCAGATCCCCAAGGACCGCTGGTACAGCAACCTCTCCACTCGCGGAAATACCGGCGCCGCGTCTATCTTTGTCATGTTGGCGGAGTGGTTTGCCACTCGCTCGCCCAAAGTCGGAGATACCGTTCTCTGCTTCATTCCGGAGTCCGGACGCATCACGGCGGCCTTCATGTGCTTCGAAGTCGTGCCTGCACAAGGCGTGGTCAAGCAGCCTCTTGCCAAGACCGCCGTCCAAGCCCCCCAACCCCAGCTGTGGCCCGAAACCCTCGACGCACCCCACGCTCCCGACAGCGCAGGGGACGTGCTCCGTCCTGTGCTGACGTCGCTGGCCAGCGTCTGGCAGGACTATCGCTCCCGCGTTTGGCGCGCCCCCGTCATGCAGCAGCTTGTTCACGGGCGCTTCAATTCCGCCGCCTACCAGCGCTGGACTGCCAACTGGGTGCCGCAAGTGCGCGAAGGCAGCAAGTGGATGCGAGAAGGTGCGGCGTCTCTGGATATGCGCTTTCTCCCCCTGGCGGCGCTGATCGGACAACACGCGGGAGAAGAGCAAAACGACTTTCAGATTCTGTACGAAGACTACCTGGCTGCAGGCGGTCAACTACCCCTGGACCAACTCAAGCGCAACCCGGGTGGCGAAGCCTTGAACGCTTACCTGCATGGACTGGCGGCCATGCCCAATCCACTGGGTTTGCTGGGCGCCATCTACATCATTGAAGGGACGGGCCAGCGCATCGTGCCGGCCTTGCTGCCCCTATTGCGCGAGCAGGTAGACCTGCCTGCCAGCGCCTTCCGCTTCCTGGCCTACCATGGCGCCAATGACGAGCACCATTTGACTCGCTGGCTGCAGGCGGTGACGATGGTTCTTGAGATCGAGCCTGCTGCAGCCGAACAGATCGTGCAAACTGCACGGCATACGGCACAGCTTTACGCTTTGCAGTTCGAATCCATTTGACTGAAACAACACCGACATCATCGTGAGCCAAAGCCTGGACCCCAAGGACATCTTGCACGACCCCCGTGACCCCAGCCCCTGGTTGGCCAGTTATCTGGATCAGAGCACGCCACTGGAAGACGGCGTCAAACGTGCCTGGCTGGCTGATGCGGCTTCGGGGTCGCGCCAGTATCTGCTGCCGCTCATCCGGCCATTGGCGCGCACCTGTATCGTGCTGATCCAACTGCTGAAGATCCCATTGCCACGCAGTTGGTCGGCCTCGCGCATGTTGCACCGCATCCTGGCTCGCGGCATGCGCTTGACGCTGTCTCCGCAAGCCAACTGGTTGATCATGCGCCACTTCCACCTGGGTTCGCAGATCCTCGCGTTCATCGCCGCGAACTCCGGAGTCCAAGTGCAGCTGAGTCCGCTTGCCCCCACGGACATCGATGACCTGAAGGACGAGCTTTTTCTCAAGCACGACCTCAATCTCTACAACTTCATCATCAACCTGAATACCGCGCTGCGCGCCAACGGCAGCACGCTGGCCCCGGTGCCGCTGGATCAGGTGGATTTCAGCATGCTGGAGCAGCCCGAGCTGCACCTGGCGGACATGCCCAAGGGCCGGCTCAACGCTATCGACTTGCAATCGGCCATCGAGATCTTCACGCCGGTCTATCAGCTTTTTCTCACCGACAACGATTTCTGGCGCGCCGCCAATTCGCTGCAGTTGGATGAAACCATAGGCATTTACTGCGCCACCATCCTGAACAGCCCTGAGCACCTCATCTTGCTCAACAACAAGCACCCCCTGGTGCCGATGAGCACCCTGCGTGCCGGCTACCGCCTGGTGCTACACGGGCTTTCCACCGAGATGCTGCATTGCCTGCTCATGCAGATGAAAGCGGCGCAGGCAGAGCAGAAAGCAGGCGGGCTGTAGCTGGCAACTGAGAGCCCGTTCATAAACCGGGTTCGCGCCAATCAGGACTTGCGGCGTAAGCGGCTAGCGCCCAATCCTGCAGCAGAGAGGGCCAGGAGCATCAAAGTCCATTCGGAAAGCGTAGGCACTGCCGTGACAGGTGGAGGAGTCACGGGTTGCGCGCCCAAGCGAACAGCTGCAGGTCCGTCGATCGTGTAGCGGAAGCTACCTGGGAGATCTCCCCCCTCTCCGTTGGTGCCGCCATAGCTTGTCATGACCAAGGTGTAAGTTCCGGCGGCCAAAGTGAAGGTGGCGCCGTCATCCACACTTGCCACGCAGTTGGTCGCGAGAGATGTTGAACTAAAGACCCCAGAGTAGATGCCCAAGGTTCCGTCCTGAATCGTGGGCGATTCGCGTTGATCCACGAACTCGTAGTCGCCCGCCGTGGTCACCGTGATGGGCATGGTGCGGAATCGGTTGTCAGGAGTACCGCTTTCAAGATCACAAGGCTGGCCATCATAGAAGCGACCAGTCATCTGACCATCGGTGAGCGCCAGGCTATAGGTCAAGTTGGTGTTCACCTGAGCCTGCGCGCTCACGAAAGCGCACGCTAGCGCCACTGAAGCCAGGACATTTTTAACTGCGGACATGTACTCTCTCCCCAAGAAGCTTGACGGGTTCGGAGAACTTTCCAACTCGTCGGACCGCAAGATTGTAACCTTATATTTAAAAAGTAAAATATTACATCTTGTCCCAGGAAGAGCTACCGGCGGTCTAAGTCCATAATTGGTCTCAACAAGCATTGGGCGATCAAATGCTCGTACCGAGGGTGCAGCCAAAATGCGTTTCCCGGCTCTTGCACTCGCCCTTCCTACAATACCTGCCCTTCCAGCACATCAGACACACTCGCGCAATGAGCATCAAGAGCGACAAATGGATCCGCCGCATGGCAGAGCAACACGGCATGATCGAGCCCTTCGAGCCCGGTCAAGTGCGGCAATCACCCACTGGCGAGAAGATCGTCAGCTACGGTACATCGAGCTACGGCTATGACATTCGCTGCGCCCCGGAATTCAAGGTCTTTACCAACATCCATTCGACCGTGGTGGACCCCAAGAATTTCGACGAAAAAAGCTTTGTAGACATCAACGCCCCGGTCTGCATCATTCCGCCCAACAGCTTCGCGCTGGCCCGCACGGTGGAATATTTCCGCATTCCACGCAATGTGCTGACCATTTGCCTCGGCAAGAGCACCTATGCTCGCTGCGGCATCATCGTCAACGTCACGCCGTTTGAGCCAGAGTGGGAAGGCTACGTCACACTGGAGTTTTCCAACACCACCCCGCTGCCTGCCAAGATCTACGCGGGCGAGGGTTGCGCACAGGTGTTGTTTTTCGAAAGCGACCCTGACGACGTCTGCGAGACCAGCTACAAAGACCGGGGCGGAAAATACCAGGGCCAGGTGGGCGTGACCCTGCCCAAGACCTGAGCGGTCAGCTAGGGCGTGTCATCAATTAACCCCCCCACGCGCTGACTCGCCCTGAGGATGGATACGCGAAGGCAGCCTTGGCCGTAGTGATCTACGGCCAAGGCTGCCGACAAAGTAGACGCCGCAGGGCGAGCCAGCCCGAAGGGTTGCCAAGCCAGGGGGCGCCATGCGTTGTTGTGGCTCGCTTGTGTACAGTAGTACACGGCGCTCGCCACGCCTAGCCTGGCACCCCCTGGCTTGGCAACGCGTGGGGGGTTTAATTGATGACACGCCCTAGGCTCAACTCAGACTCCCGCCTTCCGCACGAATGTCCGCAACCGCCGTCAAGGCGGTATGCACGCCGATGCGCACGCCATCCACCAATTGAGCCAGGGGCAATCCTTGGCCATCAGTTTCACTCGCGGGTGGCACATGCATAAAGCCGCCTCGCACACCCTTGAATTGGCCGTCGGTGGCCACAAGGTGCATCAGCTTGAAAAACACGTGGTTGCACACGAAAGTGCCTGCAGTCTGAGAAATTTCCGCCGGAATGCCTTCGGCGTTGATTGCCGCGCTCATGGCCTTGATGGGAAGAAGGCTGAAATAAGCAGCTGGAGCGCCTAAAACTACCGGTTCATCGATGGGTTGCCTGCCGGCGTTGTCGGCAATGCGGGCATCATCGACGTTGATGGCAATACGCTCTATGCAAATGGAGCGCGTGCGCTCGGACAGACCCAGACAAATCACCAGTGCAGGATCATGCTCGCGCATGAGCGCGTGCAGCGTGGACGCTGACTGACTGAATACTGTGGGCAATTGCGCTGCAACCAACCTGTGACCCGCGATGCGGCTGCCGTGAAGTTGCTGCGCGATGAGCCAGCTGGCGTTGACCGTGTTGCCACCAAAGGAATCGAACCCGGTTACCAATACGGGCCGATCGAAGACCCGGGGAAACTGCACAACAGGTGTAGTTGGGGATACCATTACAGTAATTTAGCGCACCAGCGCATTAAGGCGAGGAGTTCACCCATGAGATGGGAAGGCAATCGGCAGTCGGACAACGTGGAAGACCGACGCTCGGGCGGCGGCGGCGGTGGCTTCGGAATTGGGGGGCGCTCGATCGGTATCGGCACCATCGTGATCGCCTTGGTCGCATGGGGGGTATTTGGTATCAATCCCCTGACCACCATAGGCGTGATCACTGGCGGCGGCCAACCGCAGGTGCAGCAGCAACAGGGCCCGGCTCAAAAGCCGCCAGCCGGCGATACTCGTGCGGCCTTTGTGTCCACCGTGCTGGCGTCTACAGAAGACGCCTGGGGCCAGATCTTCCGTGAGGGTGGCGCGCAATACAAAGCACCCAGGCTGGTGCTCTTCCGTGGGGTCACGCCCACGGCTTGCGGTACCGGCCAGTCGGCCATGGGTCCTTTTTATTGCCCGGGCGACCAAAAGGTCTACCTGGACATGGATTTCTTCGACACGCTCAGCCGTCAGCTTGGTGCGCCTGGAGAGTTTGCGCAGGCCTACGTGATCGCGCATGAAGTCGCTCACCACGTTCAAACTCTTCTCGGCGTTACGCAGAAAGTAGATGCCATGCGAGGCAGAGTCAGCCAATCGCAGCAGAACGCCCTTAGCGTCAGAGTGGAACTTCAGGCAGATTGCTTTGCAGGCATTTGGGCCAATAAATCCCAGCAAGCCAAAAACTGGCTGGAACAAGGCGATATCGAATCGGCCATGAATGCCGCCGCGCGCATCGGCGACGACGCACTGCAGCGGCAACAGTCCGGCACCGTACGGCCCGACAGCTTCACACACGGATCCAGTGCCCAACGCCAGCGGTGGTTCAACACCGGACTCAAAACCGGCAGCGTTCAGGCCTGCGACACTTTCAATACTCAAAGCCTTTAAGCGCGCTCTGCAAGCCGTTTGCCAGCACCGCTTCAGGCGGCGGCGGCAGCGGCGTTGGTGTCGGGGCCATACCGGCCTGGCCCGACACCCTTTGTCACCACTCCAGACGTTATCGAGCCGGTAATGCAGATTACCCGCGATAAGCTCGCTGCTCCGGGTGCTATCGCCACCTTTGCTGCACAAACCGACTGGAGCCCAATGACTGCCCGTAACCGCCGCTCGATTCACCGTTTTTCCGCCCTTTCGACATTCAAACTCGTGCTGATGGCGAGTGCAAGTCTTGCCTTTCTCAGCGCCTGCGGCGGGGGCGGCTCAGACTCTGGGGAAAACCAAGGTAGCGAGGTCGGGGCCGCGTTGGGCCGCTGGGCACCGTTCGCTTGTGGCGACACTGATGTCGGTGGCACAGATACACAATCTAGAGGCTACATGTTGTTCACGCGCGGCGCGAACAATGCCATCAACACGACAGGCAACAAGTTTCTCTATTCGGGATCCAATTGCAGCGGAACCCGCAGCTTCTATCAACCCGAGAGCGCATTGATCACGCAGGCCCGCCTGACACCGCAAGGTGTGGAGACTTATAGCGGTTACACCCTGCGTCGCTACCAGAACGAGAATATCAATCTACAGACAGGCCAGGTGTTCAACAGCTATCAGTTGACCTTCATGACCACGCCTGCCAACGCGATATGCCTCACGGCGCAAACCCAAGCCCTGACTGCAGCGGACATCGTTCAAATGCATGAAACCGACAACAGCCAAATTCTCAATTGTGGTTCGTGGGAAAAGCTGGGCGATGGTAATTTCCAGCTGTAATGCGCCTTTTTCTTCTACCGATTGCCAGACCCGCATTCGCCTGGGTGCGGTCATAAATAGGTGATCGAAAGAGGTCTCAGCTTCCAATAAACGCATTGCAGCGCGCCAAGGGGGATAATAGGGGGTTCATGAGCAACTCATACTCCAATCTCTCGCTGGCAGAACCCTTAAAGCGCGCCGTGGCCGAAATGGGCTACGAAAACATGACGCCTATCCAGGCCGAGGCCATTCCGGTGGTTCTCGAAGGCCGAGACGTCATGGGTGCCGCGCAAACCGGCACTGGCAAAACCGCCGCTTTCTCGCTGCCCCTGCTGCAGCGAATGCTGAAGCACGAAAACGTCAGTACGTCGCCTGCGCGCCATCCCGTACGGGCACTCGTGCTGCTGCCCACACGCGAACTGGCTGATCAGGTCGCAGGCCAGATCAAGCAATACGCCAAGTACACCCAGCTGCGCAGCGCCGTGGTGTTTGGCGGCATGGACATGAAACCGCAAACAGCGGAGCTGAAAAAAGGCGTCGAAGTCCTGATCGCCACGCCTGGCCGCCTGCTGGACCATATCGAAGCCAAGACTGCGGTGCTCAACCAGGTTGAATACGTGGTTCTGGACGAAGCCGACCGTATGCTCGACATCGGCTTTCTGCCGGATCTGCAGCGCATTCTGAGCTACCTGCCCAAAACGCGCACAACCTTGTTGTTTTCCGCGACGTTCTCTCCCGAAATCAAACGGCTTGCAGGCAGCTATTTGCAAGACCCGGTCACCATCGAGGTGGCACGGCCGAATGAAACAGCTTCCACGGTCGAGCAGCATTTCTACATGGTGTCGGACGAAGACAAACGCCGTGCACTGCGCCAGGTCCTGAAAGACCGCGCCATCAGGCAGGCTTTCGTTTTCGTCAACAGCAAGCTCGGTTGCGCCAGGCTTGCGCGCACGTTGGAGCGCGATGGTCTCAGGACGACCGCTCTACACGGCGACAAGAGCCAGGATGAACGCCTGAAGGCCCTGGCGGCCTTCAAGGCAGGTGAAGTCGATCTGCTGGTGGCCACAGATGTGGCGGCGCGCGGGTTGGACATCAAGGATGTGCCTGCGGTTTTCAACTTCGACGTTCCCTTCAACGCCGAAGACTATGTTCACCGCATTGGCCGTACCGGCCGAGCTGGCGCCTCCGGACTGGCCGTCACCATGGTCACCAGGGCCGATGGCCGATTGATGGGTGACCTGGAAAAGCTGCTCAAGAAAAAGATTGAGGTCGAACACATAGAGTTCGAAGAAGAAAAACCGCGCGGTCGCTTCAATGATGGCCGCCGTGCCTGGCAGGAAGAGTCAGAGGCTCCGCGGGACCGCCGCAGTGGCAACGAACGCCGTTCGTTCACGCCCTCCGCACCACCTGCGGACCCGTTCTTCGACCGTCCTTATGAATCGGCTAGCGCAGCGCCGGAACAGCCCGCGCCCTGGGAGTCGGCGGCCAAGCCCCAGCGTTCAGGCATTTCGGCCAACATCAAGCCCAAGCGCAAGATTGCGGCCTTGTTCAAGGCCAGCGATCCTTCCTGAGCCCCCAGATTCCGGGGGCTGCGCCTGGGCAGTGCGTGCTCATACTGGCCCCAAGAGCTGCGTCAGGGTGTGAATGATGAGCCCCACCAGGCCGCCCACCAGCGTCCCGTTGATTCGAATGAACTGGAGATCCCGCCCGATGTGCTGCTCCAGTTCCAAGGTCATTTCCTTCGCATCCCAAGCCTGAACCCGGGCAACGATATAGCGGCGGATGTCCTCACGGTAACGCTCTATCAGTTGCGGCGCCGCTGTCTGCAACTCGCCGTTGATCCAGGTGCGGATGGCGTCATCGGAGGCCAATCGCTCACCCAATGTTTGCGCAGCCTGGGTGACACGCGCGCGGATGGTTGAATCACTTCGATCCATGTCGGATTGCAGCCAGGACAGCAGTTGCGACCACAGCTGATTGACATAAGAGCCGACTGCCGGGTTGTCCAGCAACTCTGCCTTGAGCTGCTCTGCGCGCTCTGCCATGGCAGGGTCGTCTTTCAACCGCTGCACAAACCCGCTCACCATATCGTCAAAGCGCAAGCGCAGGCTGTGTTGCGGATCGTCTGCCATATCGATGATGGTCCTGGCAATGATCACCACGACTTTTCGCGTCGCCATGCGCGCAGCCATCTGATCAAGGCCCACATACTTGAGCGCCTTGATCTCTCGCGCAATCGCCTCGGTGATGGTTTCCTGAACAGCGTCTTCTCCCAGCAGTTTTGCCAACTGCAAAAGAATGCCGTCCAGCAATTCCTGATGACGACGATCCTGCGTCATGGCCTCGAACACCTGGCCCGAAACTCGTGTGATCTCTACCTGACGCAAGCCATCTCTGGCCAACTCAGCCACGAACTGACGAACGCGTTCATCATCCAGCGCCCCCACAGCCCAGCGCGCCACTTCCACCAACCGCTCACTGACACGCTCTGCATTGGCGGGCACGGAAAGCCAGGCAGCTACACGTCCAGCCGCATCAAAGTCACGCAGACGGGCCAACACCTGATCGGTTGCCAGGAAATGCTCACCCAGGAAGTTGGCCAGATTTTCTCCGATGCGATCCTTGTTCTCGGGAATGATGGCTGTGTGCGGAATCGGCACACCGAGCGGATGCCTGAAGAGCGCGACGACCGCAAACCAGTCAGCGATGGCTCCCACCATGGCAGCTTCGGCAAAGGCTGCCACATAGCCCCACGCCGAGTGATAAGGTGTCCTCCAGGTGCCAAGCACATACAGCACAGCAGCGCCTAGCAGCAAGCCTAGCGCCAGGCGCTTCATCCCCGCCGAAGCTTGGGCAGCACGCGCGTTCATGAGCGCTTACCCTGCTTGCCTGGAGCTTGGGCTTGTTCGCAATGCACCTGAATCAACTCACGGTCCTTTGCGCCGGGCCCCAGGCGCACGGCACTGAGGCAGCCGCCCCAGACGCAACCGGTATCCAGCGACAGAATGTCCGGCCGATCCAACCATCCCAATGTGGACCAATGGCCAAACGCAACCACGTGTGTTGCGGTCAAGCGGCCTGGCACGTCAAACCACGGGAGATGGCCCGGCGGGGCATCCTGGGCTCCGCCGCTCTTGGTTTCAAACTCCATTTGACCATCGGGTGTGCAATAGCGCAGCCGGGTAAGTGCATTCACGATGACCCGCAGGCGGTCTGCACCGTGCAAATCGTCATGCCATTGATCCGGCTGATTGCCATACATCTGGTGCATGAAAGCAATCCAATCGTTGCCACGCAGCACGGTCTCGACCTCACCCGCGAGCGCGAGCACTTGATCCGAGCTCCATTGCGGCAATACACCGGCGTGAACCATCAACACGCCATGCTCACGCCACGCCAGAGGACGCCATCGCAACCAGTCCAGCATCGCGTCCCGATCAGGGGATTGCAAAATATCTGCCACGGTGTCGCCCCGGTGAAGCTTGCGCACACCATGGGCCACCGCCAGCAAGTGCAGATCATGGTTGCCAAGCAGGCAGTGCGCCGCATCGCCCAGCGCCATCAAGCGCTGCAGCACGGCAAGAGAGTCCGGGCCACGGTTGACCAGGTCGCCCAGCAATACCAGGCGATCACGGCTGGGTGAGAAGTTGATTTCGTCCAACAAACGTCCAAGTGCAGTATTGCATCCCTGTACGTCTCCAATCATGTAGAGTGCCATGGTGTCAATTTCCCACCGGGGAGGATCCCGGTTTCTATGAATTTTCTGCTGATTGCTTTTCTAACGCTGCTCAACGGCGTGTTCGCCATGTCCGAGCTGGCTCTCGCCTCCAGCCGCAAGGCCCGATTGGCAGCGATGGCAGAAAGTGGCGACACGGGTGCGGCAGCAGCGCTCAAGCTTCTCGATAATCCCACGCAGTTTCTGTCGACCGTGCAAGTGGGGATCACGTCTATCGGCATGCTCAACGGGATTGTCGGCGAAGCTGCTTTCAGTGGCCCCGTCGCGGCTTGGGTAGAAACCATGGGCGTCAGCGCCTCGGCAGCGTCGGTCATCGCCACAGCCTTCGTTGTGACGATCATCACTTTCACCACCATCATATTCGGTGAATTGGTTCCCAAGCGCATTGGCCAGCTATATCCCGAAGCTGTCGCACGCTGGGTCTCTCAACCCATGCGCTGGCTTGCCACAGGCGCTAAGCCATTTGTGAAATTACTGTCAATTTGCACCCACGCCACTTTGAAACTGCTGAGAATTGACAATACGCAAGAACGCGGCATGACCACCGAAGAAATTTCAGCCAGTCTGGAAGAAGGTGTTGATGCAGGGCTGATTGAAGAGCACGAACATCAAATGGTGCGAAACGTATTTCACCTTGATGATCGACCACTGACTTCATTGATGGTGCCTAGAAGCGACATCGAATGGCTGGATGCAGCCCAAAGCGTAAATGAGGCCCTGGATTATGTGGCGGGACGCGGGGAGAAAGGTGCCCATTCATGGTACCCGGTATGTCACGACGGCCTGGATGATGTTGTGGGACTTATGAGCGTGGCTCGCCTATTGGAATTGAGCCGCCAGGACGACAATTCTCTGCTCCAAAATCATGTAGAACCTGCTGCCTTTCTGCCAGAAACTTTAAGCGTCATGGAAATGCTGGAACAACTTCGGTCTAATTCCGGACGCCTGGCATTGGTAGTTGACGAATATGGCGTGGTTCAGGGAATGATGACGCCACGCGATCTGCTGGAAGCGATTACGGGCGAATTGAAACCCGATGCCCACATGGATGCCTGGGCCATTCCAAGTGCCGACGGTTCCTGGACTTTAGACGGCCTGATGCCCGTAGGAGAGTTGAAAGCACGCCTGGACATCAAGGATTTGCCGCAGGAAGACAAGGGGCGCTACAACACCCTGGCCGGACTTTTGCTGTCTGTGGCGGGTCATTTGCCCTCCGTAAACGAACAGATCGAATGCGCAGGCTGGATATTTGAGGTGCGTGAGTTGCAGGGTCGTCGTATAGAGAAGATATTGGCTCGTCCACTGCATTCTTCTGCAGCTTGACAAACTTGTTAATTAAAAAAGTGATATATTCAGAACATCTCCATATTGAACCGTAAATCCTCATGTCTACTTACAAAGAACTTTTGCAGCAACAAGAAGCACTGGCACTTCGTATCGAAGAAGCCCGCAAAACGGAGATTTCCGATGCAGTGCAACGAGTTCGCGCATTGGTAAGCGAGTATGGACTGAGCGCTGACGATGTGTTTTCTTCAGGTCGACGCACCAACAAGCCTCGTACAACGGGCAAGGTGGCACCTAAGTACCGTGACTCAGCAACTGGCCAAACATGGACTGGCCGTGGCAAAGCCCCTAAATGGATTGAAGGCCAGGACCGCGCAAAATTCCTGATCGCTTAAATTGCGTTCAGACAATCAAAAAGGCATCTTCGGATGCCTTTTTTAGTTATTTCCCATTAGAAATCATTTGCTTGCTTGTTTGTTTTTTTGCTTTTAAATGCCCATGCCAGATCCAGGCACGGCAGGTTTTTGCAAATTTCGTTGACAGGGAAAGCGTAAGTCGTCGCTCGCGGCAAGCGGCGAGCGACGCAATACACAGTGCACTGCCCGAGATACTAGGCGGCATTTCGAATCATTCTTAACGCCGGGTGAAATAACGACGGCCCGATCTTGATTACACTTTTTCTATAAACCAGGAACAGCCTTTGACTATGTCGGCTTTCGTTCCCATTTTCGGCTCCATTTATGCAGACAGATGCTGGGCAGCACACCCGGGGCAGCATATGACTTCGTACCGCAACCAAGGTGGGCGGCCTATTGAGCGCTGTTTTGCTCCGGCGACGGGCCCATCCCGTGGACGCTGTGGAGGCTCAAGCCAGGTGAGAGTCGCCATGCTCGCTGCCAGTCTGCCGCAAAAAATGAGGGCGGCGACGCCTCTTGGCTGCTTCTACGATAATTGCACTATTGAATCCAACCAGGAGTATTGTTCATGAGCGACGACACACAGCAACGTATCGATCAATTGGTCAAGGGCCATCAGATCGTCCTGTTCATGAAGGGCAACGCAAGCTTTCCGATGTGTGGCTTTTCTGGTCGTGCCATCCAGATCTTGAAAGCCTGCGGTGTCAGCCCCCAGAGCCTGACCACATTCAACGTGCTTGAGGACGACGCAGTCCGCCAAGGCATCAAGGACTACAGCCATTGGCCCACCATTCCGCAGTTGTATGTCAATGGCGAATTCGTCGGCGGGTCAGACATCATGATGGAGATGTACGAATCGGGCGAACTGCAACAGTTGGTGGGCGCTAGCGAATAAAGTCCACGCTCCCCATAAAAAAACGGACGCTCGCGCGTCCGTTTTCATTGGGCACTCTCAAGCCTACTTGCGAACTACAACTTCCACGCGGCGAGCGGCTGAATTCGTTGAGGCGTTACCAGTAGGGTCCGCAGGCTTTTCAAGCACTGTGCGGTCTTGCGGCACCCCGGCAGCCACCAGGGCAGCCTGTACCGCCTCGGCGCGCTGTTTGGAGAGTTCAGCATTTTTCGCTGCATCACCGGTAGCATCATTAAAGCCTGAGATGACCGCTTTGGCATCTGCGTTGGCCTTCAAATAGTTCACCAGTTCCGTCGCTTTGGCTCCGAACTCGGCAGACACATCGGTCTTACCGGTTTCAAAGTAAACCTTGAGTGCCGGAGCTTCGCTGGACAGCCAGGCCAGAATGCCAGCGCCTTCAGGCTCTGTACTGGACTGAACGTCGCCACCCGGCACGCTGGCGCCGGTGGCCGGAGTAGAGGCCGGTGCGGACGCTGGTGCCGTGGCTGGACCAGGACCGAAGCCACCGATCACACCAGAAGCCCCTGTATCAGGCGCGGAAGCTGGCGCGGTGGCCGGCACCGGTTCACTGGTGCGGCTCTTGGAGCAGTAGTTCAAGCCAAACAGCGCTGCGATCGCCACGATGATCCATGGCAACCATTTCATGGCGCCACCTGCGCCCGCCGTACCCGAAGCTGCTGGCACGACCGGAGCCGCCAATTGAACCTGCCCTGCTGCGGCCAGGCTGGCAATTTCAGGAGGCAAGGTAGATGGAATGCTCCCGCCTGGGGTCAATTTGCCGACCACGGCCGGCAACAAATATCCAACGGCAGAAGTGACGCTCTCCCGGTCCACCCCCAGCCTGGAAGTCAACAGCGAAAGCAAACCGCCGCTTGCGCCAATGGCAGTCTCAAGCTGGCTATTGCTGACGGGCTGGGCAGCAGGGCCACCACCCAGCCAGGATTGCACGATGGGCCCCAGACCAGCCGCCTTGAACTTTTCAAGAAATCCGGTAAGGCCACCAGTTTCCTTGGCCGTCATGTAGGCCAGCAGCATTTGCAGAAGTGGCAACGCCTTGTCGCCCACACCAAAGCGTGTAGCCGCTTCGCGAATTAAGATGTCAAACATAATAGGCCTTTCGTTTCAGGTATCGGGTTGCATGGTAATTCCAGGAATTCAGCTTCATAAGCGTGCGTTCGGACCTGGGAACGGGGCCACTGAGTGCATCCTGAGGACGTCCATGCCCTGGGTCATTATAGGGAGCGTAATGACTCCATCATGTCATCCGGTTCCTACATAGCGCCCTGCCCTTTTGGCCCTTTTCGAACTAACAACTGAGGCATTTTCATCTGGTACTTGTCGTTAATTCACTCGCCGGAATGCAGCAAGGTCAGCCATGACAATATGGCCTCCACGCGAGCCTGAGGCTTTCTTTTTTCTTGCGCACGCATGAGCTTTACACAACAACTGCTGATCATTGCGCTGCTCATCGCCGCCAGCGCATTTTTCTCGGTGGCCGAGATTTCTCTCGCAGCTTCACGCCGCTTGCGCTTGCGTCAATTTGCCGACGACGGCGACGACAGAGCGCTCCGGGTACTGCGTATCCATGAGCAGCCTGGCTACTACTTCACCGCTGTTCAGATTGGTGTGAACGCCATCTCCATTCTTGGTGGCATTGTGGGCGAAGGGCTTCTCAGCCCTTACTTCAGTCAGTGGCTTGCTGTATGGCTTAGCCCATCCGCCGCAGGCACCGTGGCGTTCATAGGCTCGGTGATCGCCGTGACCTCTGTCTTCGTGGTGTTTGCTGATCTGGTGCCGAAACGCCTGGGCATGGCCGAGCCCGAGCGCGTGGCCATGTGGGTGGTGGGGCCGATGGAGAAGTTCCTGCTCGCGTTCAAACCCGTCGTGTGGTTCTATACAAGAGCTTCCGACCTCACTATGAAACTTTTCGGCCTGCCCACCCAGCGGGATGAACGCATCACGCCAGACGACATACTGGCCTTGGCCGAAGCAGGCACTCAGGCGGGCGTGCTGGCCAGGCCTGAGCAGCAGGTCATAGAAAATGTGTTCGAGTTGGACACGCGCGTGGTGTCCAGCGCCATGACGCCACGCGATCGCATTGCCTGGCTGAGCAGGGACGACCCCGATGAAGTGGTTCGGGCACGAATTGCCGCGGAGCCCTTTTCCACCTACCCCGTGTGCGACGGCCAACTCGATCGCCTGCTGGGCTACGTGGATGCCAAAGACTTGTTTCAGTGCGCACTCAATTCCAGGCCTATTCACCTGAACGACCCCAGCCTGCTGCACAAGGTGGTGGTAGTACCCGATCGCCTGACGCTCTCCGAAGTGCTGCTCGAGTTTCGCCGCCAGCAGGAGGATTTCGCCGTCATCGTCAATGAATATGGCACCGTGGTCGGCGTGGTCACCTTGAACGACGTGATGAGCACCGTGATGGGCGAGCTGGTGACGCCGGAAGATGAAGAGTTGATTGTCCGCAGAGACGACGGATCGTGGCTGATGGACGGACACGCGCCCATGCAGGATGTTCAGCGCGCGTTGGATCTCGCTGATCTGCCTGATCCGGAAGAATACGACACGCTTGGCGGCTTTCTCATGGTCATGCTCCGGCGCGTGCCGCGCCGCACGGACCGTGTGCATTGGGGCGGCTACCGTTTCGAGGTGATGGACGTGGACAACTACCGCATCGACCAGGTGCTGGTGACGACTCAGACTGAGGCTCTGGAAAAAAGCCCCTAGATGCAATGCTGTTCACTTAAGCACACCAATACCCGTTCGGGCTGAGCTTGTCGAAGCCGGGTGCGACGCTTCGACAGGCTCAGCGCGAACGGACTGGGTTTAACTGAACAGCATTGCCCCTAGGTGCGATCTTCGCGCCATTGGAAGTAGGTCTGCAATGCGCGTCGAACTGACTCGGCGAAATCCAGCGACTTGAAGGCTTCCAGACCGGTCAGCTCCTTTTGCTCACGCAGCTCAGGCGCTGCCAGCAGCAGTTGCGCTGTATCCGCCAGCGACTCATAAGGAGCGCCAAATACCGCGGCCCGCAAGGCCGGATGAAGCTCACTGTCGGGATAAAGTTCGCAAAGGACTGCCTTGCGTCGTCGCAACAATTGCCCCAGGCGCACCACTTCAACGATGCGGGAATCGTCATAGGCATGCACATTCAGCACCAGTTTGGCCCTGCGTAACTGCGCATCTCTAAAATCATTACTGAACCCGAAATCTCCGTCATTGCTGACCACGCGGAGACCACGCTGCCTCATTTGATCCAGCAGCTTGCGACGGCGCGGCCTCATCGCTCCATAAAAGAAAACATCGATGTCCCGCTCCGCCTGCGCAAGCCGATCGGCCAAACCCCATTCACTATCGGCACCTGCGACATAGCCATAGGGGCAATGGGCAAAATTCTCAACGCCCAGTCGCTCAAACCCGGATATGTTCGCAAGGCTGTATTCCCATACAAAATGCTGCCTCAGCAATTGGAGGTATGAACCCCGTTGCGATGAGATGAGCTGCTCAAAGTTAACCACTATGCACCGCGCCGCCATGGGCTGCGACACGGGAGGATCGACGTCCAGGCAGAACAGCATGACATTGAAGTCCACATCCTGTCGCAACTGCGCCGGCCCATAGGTCGTCTCGTGCCCCAGAAGCCTGAGGGCGCAGAGAAAAGACTGGATCACTTCCTGGAGCAACTCGTCCATCACCGCTCCGGCGAAAGACGTCAAATGGATACGCATCCTGCGCTAGCTCACTGCAAACCGAGAATGTTGCGCTTGAAGTAGTAGTCCGTGAAGGCCTTGGCGAGTTCAGTTCCGCGCCGAATATCTTCTGACGATGCCTCCAAAGCCAGACCAAAAAAATAAAGGTCGTGGCTGGTATGGTCTTCATAGAAGTGCCATGTGGAAAACCAGCTATCCAGGTTCACCAGGCCTGCAATATCGCTTTGCGTAAGATTACGGTAGTAGTCACTTCCCTGCTCATTCGTCAGCGGCGAATCCGTGGGGCTATAAGCGGTCGTGCCGTGTTGCCTGCGCCCTGTCGTGGCGCATGTCAGGACCATGAGGCCTCCGGGCCTGACTACGCGCAGCATGTTGAGAAAGGTCTTTCGCCAGGCGGGGTTGTGTTCCATCATTTCGCTGGAAATGACAACATCAAACGCATCCGCAGGCGCCCCATAGTCCTGCCCCGGGCAAACGGTGTCCACGCCTGGCCCCGCTCCCACGTCCAGTCCCTCGTAGGCGCAATCAGTAAAAAACTGCCTGACCGAGCCGTTCAGATCCAGGCTACCCACCTCCAGGACCTTCTTGCCCGCAAAGAAATCCGGCAAGAACTGCTTGACGCCGGAAACAAAGAAAAGCTGTTGGGGGTGCGACATCTGGATGTACGAGGTAAAAATGAGCTCTATCGAATGCTGGCTTTCGGATGATGGTTGCCCGGCAAGGGCAGCGCCCGCTTCCCTAGGAAGCCCTATGCCGGATCATTCCAGATCCAACGGCTTTGGGCTGCGGTCACCGCGTTGGGATACTGTGGTTTACCGCGTGAGCCGTTGTAGCGGCCCAGAGCCATGAACGTGTCTCCACGCTCCCGGTCCAGGTAATGCCGCAAGATATTGCAGCCAAAGCGCAGGTTGGTCTGCATGTGAAAGAGCTTGCCGGGGTCGCCATCGCCTATGACCCGGGTCCAGAACGGCATCACCTGCATGTAGCCACGAGCCCCTACGCTGGAGACCGCATATTTGCGAAACGCGCTCTCCACCTGGATGAGCCCCAGCACCATCGAGGTATCCAGCCGCGCACGCCGGCTTTCATACCAGACGGTTTGAAGAAATTCGATGCGCGTGGAGAAGTCTTTCTTGCGGCCAAACAGCCGGTCGCTCATCGCCGATAACCAGCGAAGATAGGCAAGTCGTGCGGCAGTAGAGCTAAAGACGGGAACGGGCGGTGCAGTATTGGCAATGGCAGAGCTGAGTGCAGTGCGCACGGAATCGATCATCGGCTCTTCGAGCTGACCTCCTGCCCAGGCAGTCTCGGGCACGACCCATGGCGCCGCGAGAACAGGTACGGACAGCAATAACCTGCGCCTGGACGGACCGTCTGCCCTTGACGTGGCCGCCACCTTGACGCCCTCGCATTCGGTGAGAGCTTGCTTGGGACGGCCCGGCGCTGCAAACTCCAAATCACCTCCGGCTTCGCCTTTGGTGAGAGCTTGCTTGGGGCGGCCCGGCGCTGCAAACTCCAAATCACCTCCGGCTTCGCCTTTGGTGAAAGCTTGCTTGGGGCGGCCCGGCGCTGCGCTCATGCCCCCAATCGACCTTTTACGAAGGCCGTGATGTCGGCAGCGGCGACTTTGGTGGGAGCGGCGTCACGGCGGTGTTGGTACTCCACCTGGCCTTCTTTCAGGCCGCGGTCGCCTATGGTCACGCGGTGAGGCACACCGATCAACTCCCAGTCAGCGAACATGGCACCGGGTCGCTCACCACGGTCATCCAGGATGACATCCACGCCGGCCGCCACCAGATCCTGGTAGAGGCTCTCGGCGCTGGCTTTCACTGCTTCGCTGCGGTCCATGCCCACAGGACAGATCACCAGGGTGAATGGCGCAATCGCGTCAGGCCAGATGATGCCGCGCTCATCGTGATTCTGTTCGATGGCTGCAGCCGGCAAGCGTGTGACACCAATACCATAGCACCCCATCTGGAAGTGCTTGGGTTTGCCGTCTTCGTCGAGGAAGGTGGCATTCATCGCCTTGCTGTACTTGGTGCCCAGGAAGAAGATATGGCCCACTTCAATGCCGCGCTGGATGGCCAATTCGCCCTGCCCGTCTGGCGAGGGATCCCCAGCCACGACATTTCGGATGTCCGCCACCAGGTCTGGCTCAGGCAGATCACGTCCCCAGTTGACGCCGGTCAAGTGAAAATCTTCTTCGTTGGCCCCGCAGACCCAATCTGCCATCACCGCCACCTCGCGGTCGGCCACAACCTTGACAGGCTTTTTCAGCTGGATGGGGCCCAGATACCCTGGCTTGGTGCCGAAATGCTCGATGATCTCTGGCACGGTGGCAAACCGGAAGCTCTCGTTCAACCCGGGCAGCTTACCGACCTTGATTTCATTCATGTCATGGTCACCGCGAAGCAGCAGGAGCCAGACCTGGGTCTTGCCGACTTCACCCTGATCATCAAGGGTGTCCGTTGCCAGCACCAGGGACTTGACCGTTGACTTCAAAGGTATGCTCAGCAGCTCGGCCACGTCCGCGCAAGTGCTTTTCCCAGGAGTGGGCGTCTTCGTCAAAGCTTGCCCTGCGCCTGGGCGCGGTGCCGCTGGCGCAGCGCTCTCTGCCTTTTCCATATTGGCGGCGTACCCACTGCCCGTGCTGTAGACGATGGCATCTTCACCCGTGGAGGCGATCACCTGGAACTCTTCGCTCAGATCGCCGCCAATGGCGCCTGAATCTGCAGCCACCGCGCGGTAGCTCAGTCCAAAACGGTCAAAGATGGCCCTGTACGCCCGGGCCATGATTTGGTAGCTGGCCTTGGCGCCTGCTTCGTCACGGTCAAAACTGTAAGCGTCTTTCATGACAAATTCGCGGCCACGCATCAGGCCAAAGCGCGGACGGCGCTCATCGCGAAACTTGGTCTGAATCTGATAAAGATTCTTGGGTAATTGCTTATAGCTGCGGAAATCCTGGCGCGCGATGTCCGTGACAGCCTCTTCGCTGGTAGGTTGAACGACAAAATCACGCTCATGCCTGTCCTGAATGCGCAGCAACTCGGGCCCCATGGTCTGAAACCGCCCTGTCTCGCGCCACAGTTCAGCCGGCTGAACCACGGGCATGGAGCACTCCACCGCCCCTGCGCGGTTCATTTCCTCACGCACGATGGCCTCCACCTTGCGGATCACGCGCAAACCCATGGGCATGTACGTGTAGACACCCGCAGAAAGGCGCTTGATCATGCCGGCGCGCGTCATCAGCTGATGGCTGACCACCTCGGCATCAGCCGGCGCTTCCTTGAGAGTGGAAATCAGGAACTGAGATGCTTTCATCGGATCCAAAAAAAGGCTGTGCGGGCCATGGGGTAAGTGCCACCCCTTCACGCCTGGTTAAGCGTGCATAATGACTGCAACTATTGAAAATTTGAGGTTCGATTATGCTCGACCGGGAAGGCTTTCGCCCGAATGTCGGCATCATCTTGCTCAACCAGCGAAATCAGGTATTTTGGGGCAAGCGCATACGCACCCATTCCTGGCAGTTTCCGCAAGGTGGCATTGATCGCGGTGAATCCCCCGAACAAGCCATGTTCCGAGAATTGCACGAGGAAGTCGGGCTCCAGCCCGAGCACGTGCGCATTGTGGCCCGAACCCGCGACTGGTTGCGTTACGAGGTGCCAGACCGGTTTATCCGCCGCGACGCGCGCGGACATTACAAAGGCCAGAAGCAGATATGGTATTTGCTTCAGCTGACTGGCTATGACTGGCAGCTCAATCTGAGAGCCACCAGCCATCCAGAGTTTGACGCTTGGCGCTGGAATGACTACTGGGTCCCGCTGGATGTGGTGGTGGAATTCAAACGCGGCGTCTACGAGATGGCATTGACCGAATTGGCACGCTATCTGCCGCGTACGGAACACCGCAACCGCTACCTGAGAGGTGGCATGCGCCCTCGCGAACAGGACAGCATGGCGAGCGACTTTCATGCACAACCGCATCTGGGTTCTGAACAGCGGCCTGCTTTCGAGCACCGCACCCTGATCGCAGGCTTTGAGTTGCCTCCCGGAGCCACCCTTGACAGCCTGCCGGACAGCGGTGGACCCAAGCGACAAAGCAGCATTTGAATTCAAGGCCCGTGTCCAGTGAACCAGAGAAATGGGCCATGCGTGTACTGCCGTCCCGGCCTTTGGTGTGGGAGCTCACGCACTGTCGATCTCTCTGTTTCAAGGGACTGAAGAGGCGTATTCACCTGCACCACCCATGTGCTGCACGTGGGACCGTGTCGATCAGGAACTCCTGCCCTGCTATCCACTCATCAGACATGAAGAAACTCTCCATTTTTTCCATACTCCCTACCGCGATAACCGCCGCCATGCTTTGCATGGCATGGCCAGTGGCCGCGCAATATGCAGATCTGGATCGCGCGCAGTGGGCGGAAGATGCCGTCCCGCCACCACCTGCTTACAGCCTCAAAGGCCTGATTGACGTAGTGGTCCCGGCGGCGTCCTCAGTCAAGATCGGCCTTGACCCGGACACGATCTCCATCAATCAAGAGACCGGTGTTGTTCGCTATGTGATCATCGCGCGAGGCCCCAGCGCGGTCAATGCCATATACGAAGGCATTCGCTGCGCCACTGGTGAATACCGCGTCTACTCACGCAAGACGCAAGACAGCGACTGGGTCGCCAGCGGTTCAAATGAATGGAAGAGCATGCGGGGCCAAGTGACCTACCCGCACCCCTACAGGCTGGCCCGTGATGGAATTTGCATTGGCACTGGTACGAACCAGACCAAGGACGCCATGGTAAGGGCCCTTAGATCGCCCAAAGGCACGCTGTACAACGACTAGGATTAACGGCGGCACCTGGTGCCGCAAAAGTGTGAGCCATGTGCGATCGCGCATTGAGGTAGCGTTGACGATCGCAGCCCCTATTTACTCGTCACTTGGGCCGGGGATTACGGCGACCACGGGGGGGGTTAACTGGTTTGACCAACGTTTCCAGATCGAACTCCAATTCCTTTGCCTTTGCTTTCAGCACGGCATGAGCCAAGTGCTCCCAATCATTGAAGGCTGCGTTGCTCAACACCGTGGCGTATTTCTCGTCCAGCGAGGAGGCGTCAAAGGCGGCTAGTTTTAGCTGCTCCTCATCGGGGAGCATGTATTTCGGCGAAGGCTTAGAAACTTCCTCAGCTTTTATAGCCCTCAAGGTTCTGATGATGATTTCACCAGAAACATCAAGCCCTTGGGCCGCCCACGTGTTCAGCACTGAGAAGTGCCCACTGTCGGCTGCCAGGGCAAGTGCGCGATCGCGATCCTCGCTCGTCCACACCGCTGTTCCACGTTGCAGTAGTGTCGACGCAACGCGCCAAAAACCGTAATCCGCGGCGCGATCCAGCATGTCAGGCCGGTATGCAACTTCGACACCGGTGGAATCGAGAGCTGTGAAAAAAACGTGGGCAAGCTTGTCGTTTCCGCACTGCTTGAGCCAGTTGATCAACGCACCAAAGTGGCCATGAAGTCCCGCTATTCGAAGGCATTCTCGATCCACAGCTGCCGGTGTATTGTTAGAGCGATTGGTCCGGATCAGGCTATCTAATAGCAGACGGACGATGTGAGAATGGCCGCGACTATGAGCCAAGCTCAGCGCAGTATCACCGTTGTCTTTGAAAATGAAACCACTTCCATTCCGCAAAGCGATGACGCTGCGTACGTCTCCCCTCTCAGCCGCCATCATCATCGCAGTGCTCCCATCACGACGTTGGCGATTCAGAAGCGACGTCCGATCCATCAATCCTGCCAGCAACTCAACGCAATGAGAATGTCCGTGTGACACAGCGAACATCAATGCGGTGGTCCCTTGCGCGTCGGCGTGGTTAAGAGCCTCTAGGTCCCCCAGCGTGTTAGCCAGAACACGGATAACGTCCAAGTGGCCGTGCTGAGCGGCCAACATAAGTGCGTTGATACCCTGCGGATCAGGCTGGTTGATCCCCCCCGACCTCTTCAGCAACTCCGCTAATATCCGGACGGATTCGGTGTGCCCGCTTCTGGCAGCCCACATCAGTGGGGTGTGACCCTGACCGTCAGTCTTATTTATTTCCGATCGCGATTCGAGCAGGTTCGCCAAGATCCGGACAGGTTCGGTGTGCCCATTTTTGGCAGCCAACATCAGTGCAGTTTGACCCTGATCATCAGCGCTATTGATTGCCGTTTTCAGCAGGTCCGCCAAGATCCTGACGGATTCGGCGTGCCCACTTCCGGCTGCCCATGCGAGTGCGTTGCGCCCCTGCACGTCAACCTGGTTGATCGCCTCTGGCGTCTTAAGCAGATCCACGAAGATCTGCACGGCTTCTGTATGCCCGCTTCCGGCGGCCAACATCAATGCGGTTCGGCCCTGGCCGTCCGCTTTATTGATCGCCTCTGGCTTCTTCAGCAGGTCCGCCAAGATTCGGACGGTTTCTGTGTGCCCGCTTCTGACGGCCCACATCAGTGCCGTGTGCCCCTGGCCGTCAGCCTGATTGATCGCCTCCGGCTTCTTTAGCTGGTGCGCCAGGATCCGGACGGTTTCAGTGTGTCCGCTTCTGACGGCCAGCATCAATGCGGTGTGACCCTGAGCGTCAGCCTGATTGATCGCCTCCGGCTTCTTCAGCAGATCCGCCAAGACTTGGACGGTTTCAGTGTGGCTGTTGACGACGGCCCACATCAGTGCCGTGTGACCCTGAGCGTCAGGCTGGTTGATCGCCTCTCGCGTTTTCAATCGACCAGCCAGCACCCTGACGATTTCGGTGTGGCCGCTCTCAGCTGCGCACATCAATGCGCTCTTTCCGCCCTCGCCCAGCTGGTTGATCAACTCCGGCGCCAGCTGAACTGCCGACCACTGGACTTGTGCGAGGTCACCATCACGTGCTGCACGGCACAAGTTCGATACCGCTTCTGCGGCCTCTTGCGCATTCAATACGGGAGTGGGAGGAAAAAAATAATGAATGACCGCGTACAGCGTTGAGACCAGGAAATTTCGCCCTTCATTCAAGCTCTGCCTGGTGTCTCCTGTACCCACACTTACCATTCGGCCATTGCTGGCCTCGTGGGAGGATGCGACCTCAACGGGTTGGGAGTAGAAACCCTGAGAAATTCGATCGATGGAGCCAGACATGCGGGCAATCTTCCATGAAACAGATGAATAACCGCTCAAATGAAGCAGGCGGTTTACTGAACTACTGAATGTGAGTAACTCCAAACAGCGTTCGGTTCCATGGCAAGTTCTTACCGCAATTTATTCTCAGGCGGAAGGTGCATCGGTGGGTAGCAGGCTCATTTCAGACGGCGCTCCGCCTATGGCGCACTCCCGGCAACTCCGAATCCGCTATTTTTTTGCCTCTTCAGCGGCTCAGCACCAGGTTGTCGCGGTGAACCATCTCCGGCTCGGCCATGTACCCCAGCAGAGCTTCGATCTGGCTAGAGGGTTTGCGGCATAGCAAACGCGCCTCTGCGCTGGAGTAATTGGCGAGCCCGCGCGCGATTTCTGCCCCAGCTTCATCGCGGATGGCCACTACGTCGCCACGGGAAAACACGCCCTCTATGGCCGTCATGCCCACGGGTAACAGGCTCTTGCCTTCGCCCCGAAGCTTGGCAGCGGCCCCAGTGTCCACACTGAGCGCTCCGCGCAGTTGCAAGTGATCGGCCATCCACTGTTTGCGCGCCTGTGTCTTCTGCGTGGGGGCCACCAGCAGCGTTCCAATGCGCTCGCCCCTGGCCAGGCGCAGAAGCGCGTCAGGCTCGCGGCCCCAGGCGATCACGGTAGAGGCACCTGAACCCGCCGCACGCCGCGCGGCCACGATCTTGGTCAGCATGCCCCCTTTGCCAATGGAAGAGCCGGCGCCACCGGCCATCAACTCCAGCGCCCTGTCTCCCGCTCGCCCTTCATGAACAAATTCCGCGTTCGGGTTCTGACGAGGATCGGCCGTGTAGAGGCCCTTTTGATCGGTGAGAATCACCAGCAGATCGGCTTCGACCAGGTTGGCCACCAGCGCCCCCAGAGTGTCGTTGTCGCCGAATTTGATTTCGTCGTTCACTACCGTGTCGTTTTCATTGATCACCGGCAGCACCTGGTGCTGCAATAGCGTGAGCAATGTGGAGCGGGCATTGAGATAGCGCTCGCGATCGGCCAGGTCGGCGTGCGTCAGCAGCACCTGCGCGCTGCGCAGGCCATGTTCGCGAAGTTTGGTCTCATACATCTGCGCCAGGCCCATTTGACCGACGGCCGCGGCGGCCTGGAGCTCATTGATCTCGCGAGGGCGCTTGGCCCATCCCAGCCGCTTCATGCCTTCTGCAACCGCGCCGCTGGACACCATGATGACCTCACGCCGCCCGTTGAGCCCCGCTTCCGGCGAACCCTCAGCCAGTTGGGCCATCTGCCTGCACCACTCTCCGATGGCCTGCTCATCCAGACCACGACCGTCATTGGTCACCAGGCTGGAGCCCACTTTCACCACGATGCGGCGTGCGTTACGCAGCACGTCTGATGTTTCTTGTTGAGTCATTTCAGTTGTCCATGGGGCTGCATGTCGCGTGCAGCGGAGAGGCGCAAACGGGTATTAGCCGTTGTTTGGTCGTTGTTACCGTGGCGGTATTGAGCGCCCTCTTGCTCTGAGCGAGGAGGTGCGCCTGCTTTACTCCCTCTCCCCCTGGGAGAGGGTGGGGGGGGCCGGCCATCCGGTGAGGGCATGCGGCGGTTGCATTCACTCCCTCTCCCTCCGAGAGAGGGTGGGGGGGCCGGCCGTCCGGTGAGGGCATACGGCGGTAATTTTAGGTGCAGTGTCTATTACTTGTCTTCTGCTCTTGCCTTGAGGTCGGAGGCCGGGGAGTGCGCCCGGCAGCGCAGCCACCTTCTTTCGGCCGGCGCTCCGGTGGTCCGCCAAAAGAACCTGGCGCAAGAAAAGGCGGCCCCACTGTCCGTGCCTATGCCGGCCGCGACCCTGCGCTTCGCTACGGGCAACCTGCGGTGCTCGGTCCAGGGGCGGTGCGGCAGAACTCGCTGCTTTCGCTTCGCTCAATACGCTCAAACAGCTGCCGCAAGCTAGTTCACGAAGCAAGAGCATCTTGCAGTGCTCTTGCCCACCCCTCGCCCTGCGCTCCTCGGCACGGCCAAAGGGGGTGAATACCCGACTCGGGCCATTGCTGCGCTCGGCCCTACACGTATCGGTCGCAAGCGACAGTCTACAACGCCCTCTCCCCCGGCCGGGAGAGGGCCCCAAATCAAAAGGCCGCGGAGCAGGCCATGCGGGGTGACCGCGGAGCGGGCTTTGCCCGGCCGCTGGTTGCGTCCCCCCAGGGGGGAAGGCGCGCAAGCGACTCAGGGGGGAGCTCATTCAGCAAATCGTGGATCTGGCGCTTCTTGTGGCTGCTCCGCCATGTGCTCGGCACGAAGATATTTGTAGATGGCGTGAATCAGCGGCTCGCAACCTTCGCGGGTCAGCGCCGAGATCTGGAATACAGGGCCCTTCCAGCGCATACGCTTGACGAAATCCTTTACACGAGCTTCGCGCTCTTCCAGCGGAACCATGTCCAGCTTGTTGAGCACCAGCCAACGCGGTTTGGCATGGAGCGCCTTGTCGTATTTTTTCAGTTCTGCAATGATGGCTTTGGCCTGTGCGACCGGGTCAGCATCATCAAAGGGAGCGAAATCCACCAGATGCAGGAGCACGCGCGTGCGCTGCAGATGGCGCAGGAACTGGTGGCCCAGACCTGCACCTTCGGATGCGCCTTCTATGAGACCGGGAATGTCGGCCACCACGAAACTCTGCTCGGGCCCCACACGCACCACGCCTAAATTAGGGTGCAATGTCGTGAAAGGGTAGTCGGCAATCTTGGGCCGTGCGTTGCTGACGGCCGCAATGAAAGTGGATTTTCCGGCGTTGGGCATGCCCAGCAAGCCGACATCAGCCAACACCTTCAATTCGAGCTTGAGGCTTTTCTTGTCACCTGGCCAGCCTGGGGTCTTCTGACGGGGCGCACGGTTGATCGCGCTCTTGAAACGCATATTGCCAAAGCCACCATCACCGCCCTTGGCGATCATAATCCGCTCGCCTGGCGTGAGAAGCTCGTACAGCACCTCACCGGTTTCAGAGTCGGTGACCAGCGTACCCACCGGCATTTTCAGCACGATGTCATCGCCGGCGGCGCCGAACATATCAGAGCCCATGCCGTGCTGACCGCGCTTGGCTTCATGCCGGCGCGAATAGCGAAAATCGACCAGGGTGTTCAGTGCGGGGTCCGCTACTGCAAAAACGTGGCCGCCGCGTCCGCCGTCACCCCCGTTGGGGCCGCCGAACTCCTTGTATTTCTCATGCCTGAACGAAACGCAGCCATTGCCACCGTCTCCTGCGGCGATTTCTATAAATGCTTCGTCTACGAACTTCATGGTGATCTCCTGGCTTCAAGCCGAGATTCTCGCCTGAAGCCCAACAAAAATAGCCCTTAGAACGTGTTCATGGTCTTTTTTGGCGCCGGGCGTCCGGGCGCCGGAGGCGCGCAGGCGCCCTTCCGGCGCCCTAAAAGACCATGAAGACGTTCTAAAACGCAAAAGCCCCGCTTGGCGGGGCTCCGGCGCATAGAGCGTCAGTGATCAGGCAGCTGGTGTTACAAACACTGTCTGCCGATTCTGAGCGCCCTTGATGGCGAATGACACATGGCCATCCACCAATGCGAAGAGCGTGTGGTCCTTGCCCAAGCCGACACCTGTGCCAGCATGGAAGCGTGTACCACGCTGACGGACGATGATAGCGCCAGCGCTGATGCTCTGACCGCCAAACACCTTCACACCCAGCATCTTGGGCTTGGAATCGCGCCCGTTTCGCGTTGAGCCGCCGCCTTTTTTCTGTGCCATGGTTCTTTACTCCTTGGACTTGCCGCCGCCGTTGATGGCGCCGATCTCGAGTTCGGTGAAGAGCTGGCGATGGCCTTGGCGCTTCTGATAATGCTTACGACGACGCATTTTGAAAATGCGCACTTTGTCGTGCTTGCCTTGGGAAACGACCGTAGCCGTTACTGTGGCGCCGGACACCAGGGGTGCCCCGATCTGCAACTCGCCGCCGCTTCCGACAGCCAGCACCTGATCAAGGGTGATTTCCTGGCCAACATCCGCAGCAATCTGTTCTACTTTAATTTTTTCGCCAGCGACAACGCGATACTGCTTGCCACCGGTTTTTATGACCGCGTACATGTGAACCTCTTCATGAATTGAAAAGCCTCTACCAGACCTATTTCTGGCAGAACCCGGTATTCTAGCAGTACTTCGGGTTTTCGCCAACTATGGGCAAGGAGCGCCAGTCAGGGTGCCCACGGACTTTCAACGGGTACGGATAGAAACTCTCTGCGGCTGGCTCGGGCAAAAGCCAGACACCATCACGTGAGAAGGCCATTTGTCATAATGCCGATCGCTGCACCTGCCGGTTGTAGCGCTCTCAAACCCAGCAGTCTCAGCCCTTGTCAGCCTCTTCCACAACCACCAATCAGGCCCTGAATCTCGTTGCGGCAGATATGCGCGAGGTAGACGCCACCATTGCCCGGCGGCTCGATTCCGGCGTGCCCTTGGTGGGCGAAGTCGCGCGCTACATCATTTCTGCGGGGGGCAAGCGTCTGCGACCCGTACTACTACTGCTGGTGTGTGGAGCCTTAGGGTGCCGCAGTGAACAGCGATTCAACCTGGCAGCAGTGGTCGAATTCATCCACACCGCCACCTTGCTGCACGACGACGTGGTCGACGAATCCACGCTTCGCCGGGGTCGCAGCACGGCCAACGAAGTATTCGGCAATCCCGCCAGCGTTCTGGTGGGCGACTTTCTCTATTCCCGCGCTTTCCAGATGATGGTGGACGCAGGCAGCATGCGCGTGATGCAGATCCTGGCAGATGCCACCAACATCATCTCTGAAGGAGAAGTGTTGCAGCTGATGAACATGCACGACGCTGCTCTCGACGAAGACGGTTATCTGCGCGTGATCCGTTCCAAGACTGCCAAGCTGTTTGAAGCCAGCGCAAGATTGGGCGCCCTGCTGGCAGGAGCGGACCCTAAGGTTGAAGCCGCTTGCGCTGAATACGGGCAATCGCTGGGAACAGCCTTCCAGGTCATCGATGATGTGCTCGACTACGATGGCGATGCCGAGGTCATGGGCAAGAACCTCGGCGACGACCTCAGAGAAGGCAAGGCCACTCTGCCGTTGATCCTGGCCATGCGCCTGGGCTCCGAAGAGCAGGCACGCCTTGTTCGCCAAGCCATTGAAACTGGCAGTACCGAGGATTTGCCAGCCATTGCGGAAATCGTACGCCAGACCGGCGCACTGGAACGCACGCGCGCGGCGGCAGCTGATCAGGCCCAAAGAGCCATAGACGCAGCTCGCATGCTCCCGTCCAATGAATACACAGACAGCCTGCTGGAGCTAGCGTCCCAGCTCTTGCTGAGACGCTCGTAATACCGCGCTCCCGAGCGTTTTCGGGCCCCTACCAATTGGTACGAAGCTGATGCGTAAGTACTCGCAGGGTGCTCCGTGAGCGATGTGGGGGACCCATGAGGAGAGCTGGATAGGGCTCGGCTCATGTCCCCCTCCTACACCTGATTGCGTGTTTCGGGCATGACCCGCACACGTTTGAAGCACGAAGATTCTGCCATCTGGAACACTGATGGAAAGAATATGAAAACCCCTGCCCTGCTTTGGTCCGCCCTGATTGGGGCAGTCGCGAGTGCACGGTCCATGACGCCGATGGCGACTTTGTCGGTCGCTCGGCTTTTGGGACATTCAACGCCAGGAAAACTCACGCTTCTGGACCGCCCCCTGTTCAAGTTCGGCGCACTGGCGATGGGAATCGGTGAGTTGGCTGGCGACAAAATGAAATCCGCACCCGACAGGACCGTCTTTCTGGGACTGCTGGCAAGGGTGTTGAGTGCCGGGATTGCAGGCGCGGCGCTGGCGCCTAGAGGACAGGAAAAACCAGGGGCCCTTACAGCGGTGGCCACCGCTGTGCCCCTCGCCTACGTCACGCTGGAGGCCAGAAAAAGCGCAATAAAGCGCATCGGCCAATCCCGCAGCGGCTTGATTGAAGACGCGTTGATTGTTGCAAGTGGCATCGCCATCGTCGCATTGGCAGTGCGCCCGGCGCGCCGCCCATCACCCTTGGAAAGCCGTCGTCGGTCCCGCTACGGCAAACGCAATTCTGGGCGTGGCGTGCTTTTCCCTTAAGGTACCGGAGATCGAGCAGGCTCAGGCACGAAAGACATGGGCGGTACTCGCTCCCCCCACAGACGGCGCCAGAGCCATGGCAATGCACGTTCCAGATCGGGGCGAGAACCGGCCAGCGACGGCTTGTGCCCGCCATGAACCCGCGAGACATCGGCGCCGAGGTCAAAGCGGAAGGTGTAGTTCGGCTCTTGCCCCATGCGCAAGTCGGTGACGAACAAATGGTCCCTCTCTGAAGAAACACTGTAGAAACCGTGCGTAAAAGCCGCCATGCGTGCCAGGTAAGGGTCGTGGCCATGCTGCGACATCAGTGCCGCGCCACGGTCATGCAGGGTCCATTCAATGTGATTATCGGCGTCGAGCAATGAGTAATACCCTTCTCGGTAAAGCGTGGGCGTTGTGGCTACCAGTCGCCACAGCACGGTGTTGAATGGGGCAGGTGTCACGAGCAGGCCCTGCGCGTCAATGCCCTGATCTTGTAGTGACGCACGCGCCACATGCGTTACGTACTGCTGCGCGCCGAAGCTCCAGGCGAGGTAGAGCGTGCTGATCACCAATCCGGCTGCGTTCCACGCCAGTCCGCGACCAGACTTCAGGCAAAGCGCCGCTATCACTCCGAACAGCAACGGGAGCGTGTAGGCCGGGTCAATGATGAAAACACTGCCGATCGCGAACGGATGATCGGTGAGCGGCTGCAGCAATTGCGTGCCGTAGACCGTCATGGTGTCGAGCAGAGGGTGCGTGATCAGCACCAGCCAAAGCGCCAACCACCATCGTTTGAACAGTGCCTGCTCTCGGTGCAAGCGCGAAACCAACCAGGCCATGGCGGGTGCCAGCAAGGTAAGCACCAATAGCGAGTGGCTCTCGGCCCGGTGCCTCGTCATATTGAGAATGGCATCACCGTGGTCAATGAAAGCATCAAGATCAGGCAAGGTCCCACCAATGGCACCCCACAGCGCGGCCTTCCAGACTGCGGTGCGGCGGCCCATGACGGCCACACCGACAGCCGAACCAAGGGTGATTTGGGTAATTGAATCCATACCGATAGCATAAGGAGCCTCTGCAAAACCCCTCACGGCGCCCGGGACCCTGGGCGCGGTAGTCAATCCAGACGGTGAAACAGCTTGAATCGCGCCAACAGCCAGCCATGTGGATGCGGCTGCAATGCAATTTGTTCACACAAACCAGGTTTCGAAGCAACCAGAGCTGAAACTTTCGCGCGCAAAGTGTTGATTCACCAATACAGTTCTCGTTTTGGCCCGGTAACTTCGTTTACAGACATTGAATGATCGGCGATGATCGAAGGGGTAACTTAGTAGTACATACTTTACGCATGGCCACTGTCGACTCCATTTCCAAGATTCAAGCTGCTGCACTTCCAGGCCTGGGGCGCGCGTTGGTCATGGCCGGCAAGCTGAGCCAGCAGGCGGCAGATGACATCTATCGCAAGGCACTGGCCAGTAGCAAGAACTTCATTGCCGAGTTGACCGAGTCGGGCACGGTGTCTGCCGCAGACCTCGCACACACGATGTCGACGGCCTTTTCTGCACCTTTGATCGACATTGAGGCGCTGGATCCGCAGCGCTTGCCAGCGGGCTTGATTGACGGCAAGCTGTCTCAGACCTACCGCCTGCTAGCACTCGGAAAGCGCAATAACCGCCTGATCATTGCCACGGCCGATCCTTCGAACCTCGAAGCGGCGGAAAAAATCAAATTCACCACGCAACTGGGCGTGGAATGGGTGATCGGGGAGTTCGACAAGCTGACGCGGCTGATTGAGGCGCAAAACCAGTCGACCACTCAGGCCATGGAAGGCATCGTTGGTTCTGACTTCGAGTTTGATGAAGCCACGCTCGACGCCAATGTCCCTGTGGAAGAGGAAGCGCCTCAGACCGATGTAGAAGATGCGCCTGTCGTCAAGTTTCTGCACAAGATGCTGATAGACGCATTCAACATGCGCGCGTCTGACCTGCATTTTGAGCCTTTTGAGCACTACTACCGCGTACGTTTTCGCGTGGACGGGGAACTGAGGGAAATTGCGACACCCCCCGTGGCCATCAAGGACAAGCTGGCCTCGCGTATCAAGGTGATTTCGCGCCTGGACATTTCCGAGAAACGGGTGCCCCAGGACGGCCGGATGAAGCTCAAGATAGGGCCAGACCGGGTGATTGACTTCCGGGTGAGCACCCTGCCCACGCTGTTTGGCGAGAAAATAGTGATCCGTATCCTGGACTCCAGCAGTGCCAAGATGGGAATCGAGGCCCTGGGCTATGAGCCAGAGGAAAAAGCCCGACTTCTCAAAGCGATCGAAAGACCCTACGGCATGATTCTGGTCACGGGCCCTACCGGTTCGGGCAAGACGGTGTCGCTCTATACATGTCTCAACCTGCTGAACAAGCCGGGAGTGAACATTGCGACTGCGGAAGACCCTTCCGAGATCAACCTGCCAGGCGTCAACCAGGTCAACGTCAATGAGAAAGCCGGGCTGACCTTCGCCACCGCCTTGAGATCTTTCCTGCGCCAGGATCCAGACATCATCATGGTCGGTGAGATCCGTGATCTGGAAACCGCCGACATCTCCATCAAGGCAGCTCAAACGGGTCACCTGGTTCTCTCGACCCTGCACACCAACGATGCCCCCACCACGCTGACACGCCTGCGCAATATGGGCATTGCGCCCTTCAATATTGCCTCCAGCGTCATCCTGATTACCGCACAGCGTCTGGCAAGGCGCCTTTGCCCCAACTGCAAGGCACCCATTGATATTCCGCGGGAAGCCCTTGTTGAAGCCGGCTTCGAGGAGTCAGAGCTGGATGGTAGCTGGACACCTTACAGGCCGGTGGGATGTGCCAGTTGCAACAACGGTTATAAGGGGCGGGTGGGTATCTATGAAGTGATGCCTATCACCGAAGAAATGCAGCGCGTCATCTTGCGAGACGGTAACGCCTTGGAAATTGCCTCACAGGCACGCACCGAGGGAGTACGCTCGCTGCGCCTATCGGGTCTGCACAAGGTCAAGTTGGGTGTAACCTCGCTGGAAGAGGTCCAGGCGGTCACGAACCTGTAAGAACAGATAACTAGAAAGAACCTCGTATGGCAACCCGAGCCGCAAGTGCCAAGCAGATCAAGGAATTTGTCTTCGAGTGGAAAGGCAAGGACCGCAATGGCAAGATCGTGCGCGGTGAGACCCGGGCAGCGGGTGAAAAGCAGGTTCAGGCCGTGCTGCGCCGTCAGGGTGTCCTGGCCACGCAGATCAAGAAGCGGCGCATGCGCTCGGGCAAGAGAATCAAGCCCAAGGACATTGCGATCTTCACCCGCCAGCTGGCCACCATGATGAAGGCGGGCGTGCCATTGCTGCAAGCGTTCGATATCGTGGGCCGCGGCAACCCCAACGCCAGCGTGACCAAACTGCTGAACGACATCCGAATGGATGTGGAAACGGGCACCTCTCTGTCAAGCGCGTTCCGCAAGTATCCGCTGTACTTCAACAGCCTCTACTGCAATCTGGTGGAAGCCGGTGAGGCCGCCGGTATTTTGGAATCCCTGCTCGACCGATTGGCTACCTACATGGAGAAAACCGAGGCGATCAAGTCCAAGATCAAATCGGCTCTCATGTACCCCATTGCGGTGCTGGTGGTGGCCTTCGTTGTGGTGACCATCATCATGATTTTTGTGATCCCATCTTTCAAGGATGTGTTCACATCGTTCGGCGCCGACCTTCCCGCGCCAACCCTGCTCGTCATCGCCATCAGCGAGTTTTTCGTCAAGTATTGGTGGCTCATCTTCGGTGCGCTGGGCGGCGGTGGCTACTTTTTCATGCAGGCCTGGAAGCGCAGCGAAAAGATGCAGAAGTTCATGGACCGTGTGCTCCTGAAGGTGCCCATCTTTGGCGCTTTGATAGAAAAAGCGGTTGTTGCTCGCTGGACGCGCACCTTGTCGACCATGTTCGCGGCCGGCGTGCCGCTGGTGGAAGCGCTGGACTCAGTAGGTGGTGCGTCCGGAAATTCGGTCTATCTCACCGCGACGGAGAGCATCCAGCAAGAGGTTTCTACCGGCACCAGCCTCACAACGGCCATGACCAACGTCAATCTGTTTCCCAGCATGGTCATCCAGATGGCTGCCATCGGCGAGGAATCTGGTTCCTTGGACCACATGCTGGGTAAAGCAGCCGATTTCTATGAAGCAGAAGTCGATGAGATGGTCGCGGGGCTTTCCAGCTTGATGGAGCCCATCATCATCGTGGTCCTGGGCACCGTCATCGGCGGCATTGTGATCTCCATGTACCTTCCAATATTCAAGCTGGGCCAGGTCGTCTGATGGAATTTCCAAGTTGGTTGCATGCCGCCGTGGGCGGCCTGTTAGGGCTGCTTGTCGGCAGCTTTCTGAATGTCGTCATTCACCGTCTGCCCAAAATGATGGAACGCAGATGGGCGGCGGATTATGCGGAGATGTCGGGCCAGGAAGTCGTGGAGCAGGAAGCGTTCAACCTGGTCGTCCCACGCTCGCGCTGCCCTGACTGCGGGCACCAGATTGGCTGGTATGAAAACATTCCCGTGCTGAGCTATCTGTTCTTGCGCGGGAAATGCTCGAATTGCAGCAAGCCCATCAGCGCCCGCTACCCCCTGGTAGAGCTTGTGACCGGCGGTTTGTTCGCCTGGTGCGTATGGAATTGGGGCTTGACGCCTACGGCAGGCGCCTGGTGCCTCTTCACAGCGGCCCTGGTAGCGCTGACGCTGATCGATTGGGACACCACCTTGCTTCCCGACGACATTACGCTGCCTTTGCTTTGGGGCGGTCTCATCGCCTCCGTCCTGGGTTGGACTGGCGTTGAAGTGACCAGCTCCGTGTGGGGAGCTGTGGCCGGATACCTGTCGCTTTGGCTGGTGTATTGGGGGTTCAAGCTCGCCACAGGCAAGGAAGGCATGGGCTACGGCGACTTCAAGCTGTTTGCAGCGCTGGGGGCCTGGTTTGGCTGGCAGGCCCTGGTGCCCATCGTCCTCATGGCTTCTGTGATTGGCGCCATCGTGGGCATAGGCATGAAGCTGAGCAGCTCGCTGCGTGAGGGCGGCGTGGTGCCGTTTGGCCCGTTTCTCGCCATGGCGGGGATTACGGCCATGTTGTTTGGGCCTCAGAGTATTTTGCGGGTCATTGGCCTGGGGTAGGAAACTGAGAGAGGAAGGGCTTGGCGCGGGATACCAATTCCCAGCGGCAATGAGCTCTCGCGAAGCATGACCGTGCCAGAACGGGGCTCACCCTCACCCTGCCCTCCCACGCGTGGGAGAGGGTTCTCAACACGCCGACCTGGAATGTCCCTGCGCTGCCTTTAGACTTGCGTGATTGGCCGCAGGGTTCATGCGGCGTTACGGACAAATGACATGAAAGAGCCTTTGCGTCTCGGCCTGACGGGCGGGATCGGTAGCGGGAAAAGCACTGTAGCCACGATGCTGGCGGAGTGCGGTGCTGCGGTCATAGATTCGGATGCCATCTCGCGCGCCACAACGGCTTCAGGCGGCGTGGCCCTGCCGGCCATCGTGGCGACTTTCGGGCCCCAGATGCTGGGTGCAGATGGCGCGCTTGATCGCGGGGCGATGCGGCAACTGGTTTTTGGCGACACCTCTGCCCGGCACAGACTCGAGAGCATTATTCACCCATTGGTCAGCCAGGAGGTGGACCGACAGGCCAAGCTGGCCACAGACAGCGGCAAGACGTGCCTGGTGTTCGATGTACCTCTTCTGGTCGAGTCTGGCGCGCGCTGGCGCGGCAAGCTTGACCGCGTGCTGGTGATTGACTGCCCGGCGGAAACGCAGATCGAACGCGTCATGGCTCGAAGCGGGATCGGCACAGAGGAAGTGCAGCGCATCATTGATGCTCAGGCGTCGCGAGAGGCCCGCCTGAGCGCGGCCGATATCGTGATCTATAACGGCGCCGGCGTGTCACTTCCTGCGTTGCGTGAAAGCGTGCAATCCCTGCTTCCCAGCTTGGGACTATGATGGTGGCAGCCCAGCCCTGCAACACACGCGTGATACTTTACGAATATCCCTTTAACGAGCGCATTCGCACCTACCTCCGGCTTGAACATTTGTTCGGACGGCTCAGCCAGCTGTTGCCCCGGGAGTCCGCGCTCGATCATCATTTCGCCTTAATCACGATCTTCGAGATCATGGATGTAAGCAGCCGTGCCGATTTGAAATCGGACGTGCTCAAGGATCTGGAGAAACTGAAAACCCACATGTCGGCGTTTCGCGGCAACCCGGCCATTTCCGAAACCTCACTTGATTTCATTCTTGGACAGATCGAGACAGCGTTTACGCAGTTCAGCCAACAGATTGGCAAACCCGGCCATGATCTGACGGACAACGAATGGCTCATGAGCATCCGCAGCCGCGCGGTCATTCCTGGTGGCACCTGCGAATTTGATTTGCCCGCCTACCATTCGTGGCAACAAGGCCCCGTTGCCAGCCGCAAAGCCGATCTTGACCAGTGGTCCAGCACCTTAGGTCCATTGGCCAGGGCTTTGACACTGCTGATGCAGGTTCTGCGAGACTCCGGGAAGCCTCAGAAGGTCATGTCGACCGCTGGACAATTTCAGCAGACGCTGCCACAGGGCCGCAGCTTTCAATTGCTTCGCTTACGCATTGACGACTCACTGGGTCTGGTGCCGGAAATCAGCGGAAATCGGCTCGTGGTTTCCGTCCGTTTGATGCGACCTGGTCCTGACGGCAAGTTGCACACGGCACGCGAAGAGGTTCCGTTTGAACTCACACTTTGCGCATGAAAAACGCTCCGCCTCCCCCTTCACAGACGGCGTCCCACGCTCGCACGGTCCGCTGCCCAGCTTGTGGTGGTCCTAGCTTGTACGCGCCGGAAAACCGCTTCAGGCCTTTTTGCAGCGAGCGTTGCAAGACGCACGACCTCGGGGCATGGGCCAGTGAGAGCTTTCGCATGGAAGTGCAGGAAGACGACGGTGCCAGCACACCGGAATCGGGCGCTCCATTGCAATAAAGGGGCCTATTGACGTTTTCGTCATTGAAGACAGCCCACCTACCGCCTTTCACGCTGAGCCTGTCGAAGCGTTGCGTGAGGCTTCGACAGGCTCAGCCCGAATAGTCTTAGGGAGTTCAAATGCCACTTTCTACTTGACCAAAACCATAGAACCTCAGCCCGAAAGGGTATTTGTCATGGTTTGTCAAAGTACCAGTAGGGGCCGGCTCACCCTGGTGAGGATTCCTCTTCCAGCCAGCGCAGAACAGGAATGGCTCCTGGCAATACAGGCTCCACTTTCACTGGCAGGCTCTCCCACACGAACGATTGGCCTTCGCGCATGGAAAGCTCGCCCTGCCATACGGTCAGCTTGCAAAAATGCAAGCGCACCAGAGCGTGAGGATAGTCCACCAGCTGTTCGCGCCAAAGGATGATGGCGCCAGGATCGACCTGAATGCCCAGCTCTTCGTGCAGTTCGCGGGCCAGTGCATGTTCAACCGTCTCGCCTGCTTCAAGCTTGCCACCAGGAAACTCCCAATAGCCTTCGTACACCTTACCCGGTGGGCGGGATGTCAGCAGAAACGAGCCGTCAGGCCTGAACAAAACGCCTACACCCACCTCCACGACAGGCCGATCTGCCCCTTCGGCACGAGGCAGGTGGGTATCCGCCTTGATCAGAGACTCTTTCACGCCGGCTGCGCACGACGCCCGATGAAATCGCGTGCGAACTGGTAGGCCACTCGCCCTGAGCGTGAACCGCGCTCAAGCGCCCAAACCAGCGCTTCCGGCCGCGCGGCGGCGATTTCTTGTGCAGAAGCGCCCAATGAAGACAGCCATTGGGCCACGATGGTGAGGTATTCATCCTGGCTGAAGGGGTAGAAGCTGACCCACAAGCCAAAACGCTCTGAGAGCGAAATCTTTTCCTCTATGACTTCACCTGGATGCACCTCACCATCCTCGGTGTGTTGGTAGCTGAGATTCTCCTTCATGTACTCTGGCAGCAGGTGTCGGCGGTTGCTGGTGGCATACACCAGCACGTTCGGTGTGTTGGCCGCAACAGAGCCATCCAGCATGGATTTCAGCGCCTTGTAAGAACCATCGCCCTCTTCAAAACTGATGTCATCGCAATAGATGATGAATTTCTCAGGAAGGCCAGCGACGACTTCCACAATGTCGGGAAGATCGATCAAATCGCCCTTGTCAACTTCGATGAGCCGCAGTCCTTGTGCGGCGTAGGTATGCAGGCAGGCTCGGATGAGAGATGACTTGCCTGTACCGCGGGCACCTGTCAAAAGGACATTGTTGGCTGGGCGCCCTTCCACGAACTGGCGCGTATTGCGCTCAATTTTTTCCTTCTGCTGATCGATTTCTTTCAGGTCAGCCAATGCCATGGCTGCCACATGGCGGACAGGCTCCAGAGACCCATGTCCCGATGAACGCTTGCGATAGCGCCATGCAATCGACTGAGACCAATCCGGTGCCGACAAGGGTTGGGGTAACACCGTCTCGATCCGAGTGATCAGGCCATCAAGACGATCAATCAACTTTGAAACCATCGAGTCCATAAGAATCCACCCCTACTTGATCGCCGACACTTCAAGCCAAAAGCGTGAGTCGGCACTCCAGGTTAGCCAAGGCGCCAACGCACGCACAAAAAAACGCAGAAATTCCTGGATAGGAGCCGCGCTACCAGTACCTCCCCCACCTCCTCACGGCGCCGAGAGGCTGGCGAGTCAACAGCCCATCAGGACCGGTAGTCGGCGTTGATGCTGACGTACTCGTGGCTGAAATCGCAAGTCCAGACCGTGTCACTTGCCGAGCCTCTTCCGAGCAGCACGCGCACCGTAATCTCAGATTGCTTCATGACACGCTGGCCGTCTTCCTCTCGGTAAGCGGGATTGCGCCCGCCCTTGACGGCGACATGCACATCGTCCAGGTACAGATCGATCAGCGTCTGATCCAGATCGCCAATGCCTGCATACCCCACTGCCGCCAGAATTCGGCCAAGATTGGGGTCGCTGGCAAAGAACGCGGTCTTGACCAGAGGCGAATGAGCAATGGAGTAGGCCACTTGGCGGCATTCAGCCGCAGTCTTGCCGCCTTCCACACGGACCGTAATGAACTTGGTGGCGCCCTCGCCATCCCGCACAATGGCTTGTGCCAGTTGGCGGGCTACTGCCAGCAGCGCCTCTTTGAGGGCACGGCCGTCTGCCGAATCCAGCGAAGTCACTGGTGCGTGATCGGCTCGATTGGTGGCTACTACGATGAAAGAGTCGTTGGTGGACGTGTCGCCGTCGATCGTGACGCGATTGAATGAACCTTCGGCGAGTTCGTACGACAACTGCTGCATGATGGCCGGGTCGACACGTGCGTCTGTGGCCATGAATCCCAGCATGGTCGCCATGTTCGGGCGAATCATGCCGGCGCCTTTGCTGATACCGGTTACGCTGATCTCGGCACCGCCCACCATCGCCTTGGCGCTGTAGGCCTTGGGCAAGGTATCGGTGGTCATGATGGCCTCAGCGGCACGTGCCCAATGATTGGCCCGCGCGTCTGCCAATGCCGCAGGCAGGCCAGCGATGATGCGATCTACCGGAAGCGGCTCCATGATGACGCCGGTGGAAAACGGCAACACTTGTTCAGGCTTGAGTTTGAGCAACTCAGCCAAGGCAGCGCAGGTCTGCCGGGCCCTTGCCAGGCCGTCCTCGCCGGTACCTGCATTGGCGTTTCCGGTGTTGACCACAATGGCACGGACGGGAGCGGTCTTCTGGCTTTCAAGATGCTCACGGCACACTTGAACTGGTGCCGCGCAAAAGCGGTTGGTGGTGAAGACGCCGCCAATGCTGGCACCTTCATCAATCAGGAACACCGTAAGGTCTTTCCTGCCAACCTTGCGTACTCCAGCTTCAGCAATGCCTATTTGCACGCCAGCGACAGGGAACAAACTGGAAGGATCAGGGGCCGTGAGATTAACAGGCATGCTTGGCTTTCTGAAGTGGGCGGTGGTTCAGCTCAAGGCGCCGTGGCACTGCTTGTATTTCTTACCGCTACCGCAAGGGCAAGGCTCGTTGCGGCCCACACGAGGTACTTCGTCTTCCAGACCCAAGGCCAGCGCAGAGGCGGGCACAGTCTGCGCTTCACCTGTTTCGGTAGGAGCGGTGTAGGTCACGTTGCTGAATTTCTCAGCTCGTTGCTCCAGGCTCTCAGCCGCTTCTTCAATCTGCTCGCCGGACTGAATCTTCACAGTCATCAGGGTGCGTGTCACTTCGTCCTTGACGATGTCCAGCATCTGTCCGAATAGCGCGAAAGCCTCTCGCTTGTACTCCTGCTTAGGCTGCTTCTGCGCATAACCGCGAAGGTGGATGCCCTGGCGCAGATAGTCCAGCGCGCTCAAATGCTCCCGCCAGTGGCTGTCGATGTTCTGCAGCAGCACAGCACGCTCAAACGGACGGAAATTCTCCACACCGACCAGCTCCAGCTTGGCTGCATAAGCTTCATCTGCCGCGTGGAGCACCTTTTCCAGGATTTCCTCATCGGTCATGGCGCTGGAGGATTCGATTTCCTTTTGCAGGGACAAATCGATGTGCCATTCGTCGGCCAGAATTCTTTCGAGACCAGGGATATCCCACTGCTCTTCGACGGATTCTGCAGGAACATACTGACGAACCAGATCTGTGAAACAACCCTGGCGCAAGGACTCGATCTGTGCATCCAGTTGGGATGAATCCAGAATCTCGTTTCGCTGCTGGTAGATGACTTTGCGCTGATCGTTCGCCACATCGTCATACTCAAGCAGCTGCTTGCGAACGTCAAAGTTGCGAGCCTCGACCTTGCGCTGAGCGCTCTCGATGCTGCGCGTGACGATGCCGGCTTCAATGGCTTCGCCTTCAGGCATCTTCAGCCTGTCCATGATGGCGCGCACGCGGTCACCCGCAAAGATGCGCATGAGCGAGTCATCCAGGCTCAGATAAAAGCGTGACGAACCGGGGTCGCCCTGGCGGCCAGAACGGCCACGCAACTGGTTGTCGATTCGGCGGCTTTCATGCCGTTCAGTGGCAATGATGCGCAGACCACCCAGCGCCTTCACGGCTTCATGGTCCGCCTGCCATTGCTCGCGCAGTTTCGCGGCCATGGTCTTGCGGCCTGCTTCGTCCAGAGACGGGTCAGCATCCAGCGCTTCAATGGCTTTTTCGATATTACCGCCCAGCACGATGTCCGTACCGCGGCCTGCCATGTTGGTGGCGATGGTGATCATCTTGGCCCGACCGGCCTGGGCCACGATGTCGGCTTCCCGTGCGTGTTGCTTGGCGTTGAGGACCTGATGGGGAAGCTTTTCCTTGTTGAGCAACTCGTCGATGATTTCCGAGTTTTCGATCGAAGTCGTGCCCACCAGGACTGGCTGTCCCCTTTCGTGGCATTCCCGGATATCGGCAATGGCCGCAGCGTATTTCTCCTGGGTGGTCTTGTAGACCCGATCCAGTTGGTCGTCACGTCGGCTGGGTTTGTTGGGAGGAATAACCACCGTTTCCAGGCCATAGATTTCCTGGAATTCGTACGCTTCGGTGTCTGCCGTGCCCGTCATCCCGGACAGCTTGGTGTACAGGCGGAAATAGTTCTGGAAGGTGATGGAGGCGAGCGTCTGGTTTTCAGCCTGAATCTGCACGCCTTCTTTGGCTTCCACGGCCTGGTGCAAGCCATCGCTCCAGCGGCGGCCGCTCATCAGACGACCAGTGAACTCATCCACAATCACGATCTCTGGCCCACGCTCGCCCTGCTGAACGACATAGTGCTGATCGCGGTGGTAGAGGTGGTTGGCCCGCAGCGCTGCATAAAGATGATGCATGAGCGAAATGTTGGATGGGTCGTAGAGGCTGGCACCCGGAGCGATCAGGCCTTGCTCAGCGAGAACACGCTCAGCGGTCTCGTGGCCTTGCTCTGTGAGGTAGACCTGATGGGCTTTTTCATCTACTGTGAAATCACCAGGTTTGGTGACGCCAAGGCCGGTGCGGGGATCAGCTTCGCCCTCCTGGCGCGTCAGGGCAGGAATGACCTTGTTGATGGACACATAGGTGGCCGTGTGGTCCTCCGCCTGTCCGCTGATGATCAAAGGCGTGCGGGCCTCGTCAATCAGGATGGAATCGACCTCATCGACAATGGCGTAGTTGAGCTTGCGCTGAACGCGTTCAACCGGCTCGTACACCATGTTGTCGCGCAGATAGTCGAAGCCGTACTCGTTATTGGTACCGTAAGTGATGTCTGCGGCGTAAGCGGCCTGCTTTTCCTCGCGGGACATTTGCGGCAAGTTCACGCCCACCGAAAGACCGACGAATGAGTAGAGTCGGCCCATCCACTGGGCATCACGGTTGGCCAGATAGTCGTTGACTGTGACCACATGCACGCCCTTGCCAGCAAGCGCATTGAGATAGACGGGCAAGGTGGCGGTGAGCGTCTTGCCCTCGCCGGTGCGCATCTCAGCGATTTTGCCCTCATGCAGCGCCATGCCGCCAATGAGCTGCGCATCGAAATGGCGCATTTTCATCACGCGCTTGGAGCCTTCGCGCACCAGGGCAAAGGCTTCAGGCAGCAGTTGATCCAGGGTTTCGCCCTTTTGGTGCCTGTCTTTGAACTCCTGCGTCTTGGCACGCAGATCGTCATCGCTCAGCTTCTCGAAATCAGGTTCGAGGGCATTGATGCGGGCCGCAGTTTTGCGGAACTGTTTGAGCAGACGGTCGTTGCGACTGCCAAAGATCTTGGTGAGGAAATTGGTGGCCATGCGTGCGCGGCCGCCATGCGCGTTAAAACGACAGGCGACCAAAACCCCTAAGACGTCAGAAATGAATACGGAAACTGAGGGCGGCCAGCTTGAATACAAGTCAGAAACGCAGATCCTGCATTGCAAGCTTGTGAAACTGGCAGCCCCTTCGCTCGCGCGAGTAACCAAACATTTTACCTGCGCAATAAGAAACCCGGCTAGGAGGATAATTCTCGTTCAATCCGTGGGCGTGAATTTAGCGCGCTAGCACAGTGTCAGCCCTGAAGAAGTACCCATGCAAACCTACCGCCGCTCCACATCCGTTTCCCTGCTTCAGGCGGTAGAGGGCGCGCCGACTCTGTCCCATCTGAGCCATTTGGCCAGTCAATCTGCCGTCCGATTGGCGCTGATCCGGCCGCTGATGCCCAAACTGCTTCAAGCCGCTGTTCAAGCCGGGGCGCTTGAGGAAGGTAGTTGGTGCTTACTTGTTCCCAATAGTGCAGCAGCGGCCAAGCTGCGCCAGATGACGCCCTCCTTGCTCGAGGTGCTGCAGGCCAGGGGTCACCCTGTGGAAAAGCTCCGAATCAAGATCATCACCACGACGGGGCAACCTGGCTTCAGGCGCTGAGGATCAAGCACCCACCGCTACGTGATAGAGCCCCCACGGGCATTTGGCAAAACGCTCGGTCACCGGCTTGGAGGCCAGCTCGGGAATTCGGTCGGCATCCAGTACGGCCCATAGGGGCCCCAAGCCGCCCAAGGCCATGGGTTTGCCATCAAGGTGGGTGGCCACGATCAATCCCAGGCTACGAGCCTCACCCAGAGAAATCTCTACGGTGTAGCCATCGATGGCCCGCATCGCCAGGCGGGTGGCGGCATCTTCTGGCGCACCGGTTGCACGAAGCACTTCGGTCAGCAGGGGGCCGCGCAAGGTATGGGGCTTGCTGTCGTATTCGAGTGTGGGGGCCATGGTACGAGCTGGAAGCTTGGTGAGGCCTGCAAAATCGAAGACATGGGCCTTGGTGAAGCTTTGCTGTTGCTTGACCATCATCTGATCGAGTGCCTTGTCGATGGGGCCGCGGTTGGTGTTGCGGATGGAGCCGGTGATGGTTAGAAGGCCTGGGCCTGGGCTGACGACAGGCTTGGGTGCTGCCGCTACGGTTCCGCTCAGGGCCGCCAGGGTGCTGGCAGCTAGAAATTGTCGTTTGTTGCTCATGTCCTCTGCTCCTTGTGTGACGCGGGATTTTTGATCGGGTGGAGGATGGGGTCAACTTTGGACTATTTATTTTTGGATTTGATTGGGGGTGGGGGGGATAGTTAGGTTCTGCTCTTGAACCTAGGTCGGAGGCCGGGGAGTGCGCCCGGCAGCGCAGCCACCTTCTTTCGGCCGGCGCTCCGGTGCTCCGCCAAAAGAACCTGGCGCAAGAAAAGGCGGCCCCAAGTCCGTGCCCCTGCGCTTCGCTCCGGGCACCCTCCGGTGCTCAATCGAGCGGCGGCGCTGCGGAACTCGCTTTGTTCACTTCGTTCACGCCGCTCAGACATCCGCAGCAAGCTAGATCTTGAAGCAAGGGCATCTTGCAGTGCCCTTGCCCGCCTCTCGCTTTGCGCTCCTCAGCACGGCCACAGGGGGTGGAAACCCACTCGGGCCATCGCTGCGCTCGGCCCTACACGCATCAGTCGCAAGCGAACGGTTTTACTCCCTCTCCCGCTTGCGGGAGAGGGAGCCAAAATCAAAAGGCCGCGGAGCAGGCCACGCGGGTGTAGCCGCGGAGCTGGCTATGCCAGGCCGCTGGCTGCGTCCCCCCCCCAGGGGGGGGAGGCGCGTCAGCGACTCAGGGGGGAGTCTACCGGGGCAGATCGCTGAATCCCATCAGGAATTCGTCCACAGAGCGCGCAGCTTGACGGCCCTCACGAATAGCCCAGACCACGAGGGACTGGCCGCGGCGGATGTCACCGGCAGCGAATACCTTGGGCACGTTGGTGGCGTAGCCGCCGTCGAAATCAGTGGTGGCCTTGGCGTTTCCACGTGCGTCTTTTTCGATACCGAAGCCCTCGAGCATCGTGGCCATCGGGTTGGTGAAACCCATGGCGAGCAGCACCAGATCAGCCGGCCATTGTTTTTCTGTTCCCGGCACTTCGCTCAATTTGCCGTCCTTGAACTCGACCTGAACCGTGGTGAGGCTCTTGACTTTGCCTTTTTCGCCGTCGAACTGTTTGGTAGAAATGGCGAATTCGCGTTGCGCGCCTTCGTCGTGGCTGGAGCTGGTACGCAGCTTGATGGGCCAGTAGGGCCAGACCAGGGGTTTGTTTTCCTGCTCAGGGGGCATGGGCATGACTTCGAACTGAGTCACGCTCTTGGCGCCATGGCGGTTGCTGGTGCCTACGCAGTCGCTGCCAGTGTCACCGCCACCAATGACGATGACATGCTTGCCATCGGCACGGATCTGGCCTTTCAGTTTGTCGCCAGCGTTGATCTTGTTTTGCTGCGGCAGGAACTCCATGGCGTAATGAATTCCATCGAGTTCACGCCCGGAGACCGGCAGGTCTCGGGAGACTTCAGACCCACCTGTGAGCAAGACGGCATCGAATTGCTCTTGCAGCTCTGCAGGGCTGATGCTTTCCTTGGCCCAGTTGGTGATCTTGCTGTCCTTGGGGACGGATCCCACAAGCACGCCTGTGCGGATAGTGACGCCTTCGGCCTGCATCTGCTCGGCGCGAAGATCAATGTGCGATTTCTCCAGCTTGAAATCTGGAATGCCATAGCGCAGCAAACCACCAATGCGGTCGTTTTTCTCGAACAAAGTGACGTCATGACCAGCACGCGCCAATTGCTGCGCAGCCGCCATGCCAGCAGGACCTGCACCGACTACCGCCACGCGCTTGCCTGTACGGATCTTCGCGGGGCGGGGAACGACCCAGCCCTCAGCCCAGGCACGGTCAATGATGGCGTGCTCGATCGACTTGATGCCGACCGGATCGTCGTTGATATTGAGTACGCAGGCGGCTTCACACGGAGCGGGGCAGATACGGCCGGTGAACTCTGGGAAGTTGTTGGTGGAATCCAGTACTGCGAACGCGTTCTTCCAGTCGCTGCGGTAAACGAGATCGTTGAAATCCGGAATGATGTTGTTGACGGGGCAGCCGTTGTTGCAAAACGGTGTGCCGCAGTCCATGCAACGCGCGGCTTGCACTTTGCCCTGCGCGTCGTCCAGGCCGATAACGAATTCCTTGTAGTGCTTGAGGCGCTCCGCGACCGGGGCATAGCCCTCATCGACGCGCTCGAACTCCATGAAGCCGGTGACTTTTCCCATGATGTGCTTTCTTGATTCTTGACTGGCTGAGAAGAGTGGCGCGGAGGAGCCGGGTTGACTAAGGCATCAACCCCGGCCCATTCGCGTCGCGACTCACTTGGCTGGTGCAGCTTCTTTCTTGGCTGGTGCTGGCGCTTTTTCCGCACTGATGGACGCTTGCTTTCTGGCGTGAATTTCGCCGAGGGCACGCTTGTACTCATTCGGAAAGACTTTCACGAACTTGCCGCGCGCTTCCGCCCAGTTGTCGAGCAATTCGCGCGCACGGCGGCTGCCGGTCCAGCGGTTGTGGTCGGCCAGCAGCGCTTTCAGCTGGTCTTCATCAGTCTGATCACGGTGCCATATGGAACGATCTGCAGTCGCACGCTGCTCGGCCGCGGGCAGCACCTTGTCCAGGCTGACCATGGCAGTGTTGCAGCGTTTGGCGAACTGGCCGTCTTCGTCATAGACGTAAGCGACACCGCCCGACATACCGGCAGCAAAGTTCCTTCCGGTCTTGCCCAGCACGGCCACCGTGCCGCCAGTCATGTACTCGCAGCCGTGGTCGCCCGTGCCTTCTACCACCGCAGTCGCACCAGACAGGCGCACTGCAAAGCGCTCACCGGCCACACCACTGAAGAACGCTTCTCCTGTTGTGGCACCGTACATCACCGTGTTGCCCACGATGATGTTCTGGTGCGCCTGTCCACGGAAATCCAGGCTGGGGCGCACCACCACACGGCCGCCTGAGAGGCCTTTGCCGGTGTAGTCGTTGGAATCGCCAATCAGGTAGAGCGTGATGCCCTTGCACAGGAAGGCGCCAAAGCTCTGGCCACCGGTGCCTTCCAGCTGGATGTGGATTGTGTCGTCTGGCAGACCCTCAGGGTGTGCCTTGGTCACCGCGCCCGAGAGCATGGCACCGACTGAACGGTTCACGTTGCGTGTGGTGTCCAGAATCTTGACACGCTCACCTGAGTCAATGGCTGGACGCGATTTTTCAATCAGGCGGTTGTCCAGTGATTTGGCCAGACCATGGTCCTGGTTGGCGACGTGGTAGCGTGGCACGTCATCAGGCACCACCGGGCGAGCCAGCAGGCGGCTGAAATCCAGGCCCTTGGCTTTCCAGTGCTCGATGCCTTCTTTCATGTCAAGAAGGTCACTGCGGCCAATCAGGTCGTCAAACTTGCGAATACCCAGTTGCGCCATGATCTGACGCACTTCTTCTGCGACGAAGAAAAAATAGTTGACCACATGCTCCGGCTTGCCGCTGAACTTGCGACGCAGCACGGGGTCTTGCGTCGCCACACCGACAGGGCAGGTGTTGAGGTGGCATTTGCGCATCATGATGCAGCCTTCGACTACCAGCGGAGCCGTGGCGAAACCGAATTCGTCTGCACCCAGCAAGGCTCCAATGGCGACGTCGCGGCCGGTCTTCATTTGACCGTCAGCTTGCACCCGAATACGCCCACGCAGACGGTTGAGGACCAGGGTCTGTTGCGTTTCGGCGAGACCGATTTCCCATGGGCTGCCCGCGTGCTTGATGCTGGACCAGGGCGATGCGCCGGTGCCACCGTCATGGCCTGCAATCACCACGTGATCGCTCTTGCATTTGGCCACGCCTGCAGCAATAGTGCCCACGCCTACTTCACTGACGAGCTTGACACTGATGCCAGCATGCGGCGCCACGTTCTTCAAGTCGTGGATCAGCTGAGCCAGATCTTCAATGGAATAGATATCGTGGTGCGGAGGTGGGCTGATGAGGCCAACGCCTGGCACGCTGTGGCGCAACTTGCCGATGTAGTCGGTGACCTTGCCGCCGGGCAGTTGACCCCCCTCGCCTGGCTTGGCGCCCTGCGCCATCTTGATCTGAACCTGGTCCGCGCTGGACAGATACTCTGCCGTGACGCCGAATCGGCCGGAGGCCACCTGTTTGATGCGCGAGCGCATGGAATCGCCCTCGTTCAAGGCGTAGTCGACTTCGAAGACATCCTGGCCCAGCAGTTCAGACATGGTCTGGCCTTGCTTGATAGGAATGCCCTTCAGTTCGTTGCGATAGCGCTTGGCATCTTCACCACCTTCACCGGTGTTGCTCTTGCCGCCAATGCGGTTCATGGCCACGGCCAGGGTGGCATGCGCCTCTGAGGAAATGGAGCCGAGAGACATCGCCCCGGTAGCAAAACGCTTGACGATTTCCTTGGCTGACTCGACTTCATCGATGGGAATCGCCTTGGCGGGATCCACCTTGAATTCGAACAGGCCACGCAGGGTCATCAAACTCCTGCTCTGGTCGTTGATGAGCTGTGCGTACTCCTTGTACGTGCTCCAGTTGTTGGATCGCGTGCTGTGTTGCAACTTGGCAATGGCGTCCGGCGACCACATATGAGCCTCGCCACGTGTGCGCCAGGCGTATTCGCCTCCGGCGTCCAGCATGTTCGCGAGCACGGGATCATCTCCGTAGGCCGCCTGTTGACGGCGCACTGCTTCTTCGGCGATCTCGAACACACCCAGGCCACCGACGCGGCTCGCAGTGCCCGTGAAGTACTTCTCCACGGTCTCTGAATTGATGCCAATGGCTTCAAACAACTGCGCGCCGCAGTAGCTCATGTAGGTGGAGACACCCATCTTGGACATGACTTTGGAGAGTCCCTTGCCCACCGCTTTGACGTAGTTGACCACTGCTTTTTCAGCGCTGAGGTCGCCCGGCAAATCCTTGTGGATGTTCGCAATGGTTTCCATGGCGAGCCAGGGATGCACCGCCTCTGCGCCATAGCCTGCCAGCACCGCGAAGTGATGCACTTCGCAGGCGCTACCGGTTTCCACTACCAGACCGGCACTGGTACGCAGGCCTTCGCGAATCAGATGCTGATGGATGCTGGAGAGCGCCAGGAGTGCCGGAATGGCCACCCGGGTGCTGGAGACCGCCTTGTCGCTGATGAGCAGAATGTTGGAGCCACCCTTGATGGCATCCACCGCCTGCGCAGACAAGGAAGCCAGGCGTGCTTCCACGCCCTCGGGGCCCCAGGCCACTGGGTAGGTGATGTCCAGCACGCTGCTGGAGAACTTGCCCTGGGTGTACTGCTTGATGTCGCGCAGCTTGGCCATGTCATAGGCGTCCAGCACCGGCTGGCTCACTTCCAGCCGCATCGGCGGGTTGACCTGGTTGATATCCAGCAGGTTAGGCTTGGGTCCGATGAAGCTCACCAGGCTCATCACGATCGCTTCGCGAATCGGATCGATGGGCGGGTTGGTCACTTGCGCAAACAACTGCTTGAAGTAGCTGTAGAGCGGTTTGTTGTGATCGGAAAGCACGGCCAGCGGGCTGTCATTGCCCATGGAGCCAATGGCCTCTTCGCCGAACGCTGCCATGGGGCTCATCAGGAACTTGATGTGCTCTTGCGTGTAGCCGAAAGCCTGCTGGCGGTCGAGCAATTCGGGTGAGGTGGTCTCTACGCCGGAAGACTGAGGTTCAGTCTCGTTGACGGGCAACTCTTCAGCGTCGAGCCCGGCAACGGGTACGGCCACATCGTCCAGACGGATACGCAGATCTTCGATCCAGCGGGTATACGGTTTGGCATTGGCCAGGCTGGCCTTGACCTCTTCGTCATCGATCATGCGGCCCTGGTCGAGATCGATCAGGAACATCTTGCCGGGCTGAAGGCGCCATTTACGGACGATTTTGTGCTCAGGCACAGGCAGGACGCCGGATTCTGAACCCATGATGACGAAGTCGTCGTCGGTGATGCAGTAGCGGCTAGGACGCAGGCCGTTGCGGTCCAGCGTGGCGCCAATCTGGCGGCCGTCGGTGAACACGATGGAGGCTGGTCCGTCCCACGGCTCCAGCATGCTGGCATGGTATTCGTAGAACGCACGGCGGCGCTCGTCCATGGTGGTGTGTTGCTCCCAGGGCTCGGGGATCATCATCATGACGGCCTGGGCAAGCGGATAGCCTGCCATGGTCAGCAGTTCCAGGCAGTTGTCGAACGTAGCCGTGTCCGACTGATGCGCAAAGCTGATGGGGTAGAGCTTCTTCAGATCGTCCTGCAACACAGGCGAGCTCATCACACCTTCGCGTGCCCGCATCCAGTTGAAGTTGCCCTTGACCGTGTTGATCTCACCGTTGTGCGCCACATAGCGGTACGGGTGAGCCAGAGGCCATTCCGGGAAGGTGTTGGTGGAAAAGCGCTGATGCACCAGACCCAGTGCCGATACGCAGCGTTCATCCTGCAGGTCCAGGTAATAAGTACCGACCTGATCGGCCAGCAGCAAGCCCTTGTAGATTACCGTGCGGCTGCTCATGCTGGGCACGTAGTACTCTTTGCTGTAGCGCAGACCCAAGGCCTGGATGTTGGCGCTGGCGGTCTTGCGGATCACATAGAGCTTGCGCTCCAGAGCATCTTGAACGATGACGTCTGCGCCGCGGCCAATGAAGATCTGGCGGATGACGGGCTCTTTCTCCCGCACAGTGGGCGACATGGGCATGTCGCGGTTGACGGGCACATCGCGCCAGCCCAGGAGCACCTGGCCTTCAACGCGAACAGCGCGTTCCAACTCTTCCTCACACGCCAATCGCGAAGCACTTTCCTTGGGTAGGAAAATCATGCCAACGCCGTATTCGCCTGGAGGCGGTAGCGTGACACCTTGCTTGGCCATTTCCTCGCGATAGAGCGCATCTGGCATCTGAATGAGAATGCCTGCACCGTCGCCCATCAGCGCATCGGCACCCACCGCACCGCGGTGATCCAGGTTTTCCAGGATCTTCAAACCCTGAGTGACGATGGCGTGGCTCTTCTCACCCTTGATGTGTGCCACGAAACCAACGCCACAGGCGTCATGTTCATTGGCTGGATCGTAAAGGCCGTTCTCTCGCAATTGCGCTTGCTCAGCAGATGTGGTCATCGTGGGCTCCATCTTCTATCTATATCGGGACTGGACCCAAGGATAGTGCGGTGCAGCAATTTCTTCAAGAATTATTTATTGGGGTCAGATACCTATTTAATAGAATTCGTTGATGAGGAAAATTAATTGGGGACACATTAAAAACAAGGGTATGGAGTTAGCGCACGCAGTACTTTCAAGGTGTTCTAAAGCTCCCGGTTTGCCGGAGCATGCGCGAACACTCTTAACTTGGCCTGGTTCGTATCGCGGCCAAGAGTCAATTCAACGCGCCCCTGCTTGCGTCAACATGCGTTCCATAGTCCTAAACCCTCTTTGCTGAGCGAGCTGCAAAGGCGTGCGACCATGGCTGTCCGCAATGTGCAAGTTTGCCCCCGCCTGAATCAGCGCACGGAGCGTCTCCTGATGACGCGCACCACCATGGCCCAGCACGATGGACTCGATAACAGCTGTCCAGTGCAAATTGTTCACATGGTCAATCGGCGCGCCAGCCAAAATAAGCTGGCGCACGGCACCATCGTGTCCCAAGTGGGCCGCAGCGATGAGCGCCGTACCGTCGTACCTGCTGGTGATCTGGCGCGCACTGGCACCTAGCGCAAGGAGGACTCTGAGGGTGTCCTCATCGTCGGCCACAGCGGCAATGGTCACGGCGTCATACCGATCTTTTTCCAGTGCACCCAGTTCAGCGCCGCCTTGCGCCAATGCCCGCAGGCTGGCATGTTGACGGGCGAATGTCGCCACGTGCAAGGGGGTGCGGCCGTGGCCGTCTCGCGCGTTGACGTCCGCCCCTGCAGCCAGCAGGCGCTGCAGACCAGGCACGTCGCCGCGCGCGGCTGCAAGATGCAGCCCTCGGTAAGCAGCGGATTCAGAGCCTGTAGGCGCTATTTGCGCGTTGACCACAGGCGCCAGCGAGAGGCCAGCCAACGTCAGACCCATGGCAGTCAGGCACCCGCGTCGACGAACCTGCGTGCTCATTGAAGCTGCCCGGCCACCTTGGTCAGTGCGCTCTGAGCGCATTGCTCATCCAGATGGCCGCCAGGGGCGCCCCCTACTCCCACGGCGCCGATCACTTCGTTACCTACCTTGATGGGTAGTCCCCCCGCCAGCAACAAATAGCCCGGAATCTGAGCCAGGTTGGCGGCAGCGGGGTTCTTTTGCGAAGCTTCCATGATGGCGCCCGTACTGTTCTTGGCCGAGGCAGAGGTGTAGGCTTTCAAGCGGCTGGCTTCCAGCGTGTGGGGACCAGCATTGTCCGCGCGCTGCACAGCACGCACGGTGCCTGCGCGGTCCACGACCGTGGCCGTGACCGCATAGCCATTGGCAGTGCATGTCGCCACGGTCTGTGCCGCAATTTCATTGGCCAGGGACAAGGACATATTCTTTTCGGTGCGAACTGCATCGGCTGCCTGAACGGCGTTGGCTGACAGGCTGAGAAGGGCGATAGCGAGGACTCGGTGCATGGTTTCTCCAGAAATTGGTGTTTTGCTGCGGCGTGGCTCGGATTCATCGGAACCTGGCGCCGTAGGGATACTGTAGAAATTTGCGGGCACCGCCGCCATGCGGCCAGTTACGTTCAAGCCTCCGTAAAACTACGGAGGTCTGCGGACACTTTGCATTGAATGGGTCAAGGGCGCAGTCAAGGTGCTCGAAAATATGTCCAGACGCCCAAGGCCCGCGCTTTGCACAAACGGGTTATGCCGCTTGACGCCGTGGAACTCTGCAGCGTGAGGCGCTACCCAAGAGTGGGCTTATCGACCGCTTCCAGGGTCCGCATCCGCGTCCACCAGCGCGGCATAGCGCCGTATGAGCTGAGCCAGCGAATCTGTACCCAACTTCGCAAACAAGTGGGCTCGATGGGTCTCTACCGTGCGCGGTGACAGATCCAGGGCTCGACCAATTTCCTTGTTGGTGAGACCGCTCGCGATCAGGCCCAGCACCTCACGCTCGCGCGGAGAGAGTTGTGCATAACGCTCCTCAGCAGAACGGTCGACGCCTTGGCGTTCACGTGTGCGCACATGCTGACGTACAGCAGTTTGAAGTGCCTCGATGAGCACTTCGTCGTCTACGGGCTTTTCCAGGAATTCCGCAGCCCCGGCCTTGAACGCGCGTCGACACATGTCTACCGTGCCATGACCAGTCAACATGATGATAGGCTGATCCACCCCGCGCGCCACCAGTTGATCCAGCACGGTCAGTCCGCTCGTGCCCGGCATGCGCACGTCGAGCAAGATGGCACCGATTCCGCCGCGCTCAAATCCATTCAGGAAAGCCTGAGGATCCTCCCAGGTCTGCACACGCAACCCCACTGTCCCGATCAGCAGGGCAAGGCCGTCGCGCACGGCTGCATCATCGTCTACCAAGTGAATAAGCGGAGACAGAGAGGCGGAGAGAACAGTCATGCCAGAGGAAGCAGTAAATGGAATTCGGCACCTAGGCCTTCAGGAGGACTAGCCAGCACCAGGCTGCCGCCCATGGCCTCAGCCAAACTATGAGACAAGCTGAGACCCAGGCCAAGGCCGCCCTCGCGTGTAGTGAAAAAAGGCTCAAACACCCGTGTTCTTGCCTCGGAAGGAATTCCCGCCCCCGTATCTCGAATCACGAGCAGCGCTTGTGCCCCTTGCCGCTGCCAATGCAGGTGGAGCCTCCTCCGAGCAGGGGACACTTGCTCCATCGCTTGCACTGCGTTCATCAGAAGGTTGTGAATAATCTGCTGCAGTGCCACAGGCTCAGCCCGAACGAGAGGAAGATCAGGCTGCGAGACGACCTCAGCCTCAATACTGTGGCGCTGTAGTTCCGGTTCGAGCAAATACAAAGCTTCTTGCACGGCCGCGCCCAGAGCCACAGGTTGAACTTGTGTTGCCAGCTCGGGCCGCTCCACGAGGCGACGCAACCGTCCCACCACGTCAGCAGCGCGGCGTGCCTGGTGGGCTGCTTGCGCCATGGCATCGCGCGCGGTTCCAACATCGGGCGGTTTTTCATCGAGCAAGCGACGGGCAGCCTGGGTATTGGCCAACAGCGCAGTCAGAGGCTGATTCAATTCGTGAGCCATGCCAGCGGCCAACTCACCCAAAGTGTTGAGACGAGCCACCTGACCCAGACGCAGCAACTCTTCAGCGCGCTGGCGCGCCACCCTTTGATTCCACAACATCCTGAGACCGGCCAGCAGCAATGCGGCTAACAGACTCCAGCCCACCATGGCTGCCAAAGGTAGCTCGCGCCAGGTCACGGGCCGCTCAAGGACCAGCTCCAGCGGCTGGCTGGCCGAAGCCAACACTTTCGCAGCTTCCCAGCGCCAGCGCGGGAAAGATCCGGGCCCAGCAAGCCCTGGTTGGATCACAAAGCTTGCACCAGCAAGGACAAGAGTCGCTCTCACCGCGCTGGTGGCCCCCTTCATGGGCCATTCGCCCCAGGGCATTGCAGCCTTCAGATCAATTAACAAAGCATGGCTGAGCGGGTGCGCCGCCAGCACCAACCAGTACCTGCCTGAAGACAGGTCTTCATTAGCAAGTACAGCCCGCCTCGTTTGCCGAGAAGTCGCCTCTGCATCCTTGAGAGTGACTTCGATGGCCGCAGGCCACATCTGTTGCTCTGGGCGTTGCACGACTTCGAGGATTTGCGGATAGAGCGCCGAGAGCCGCTCGGCGCCTCCACTCCCTTTGGCAGGTTGGAGCAGTGCCAGGGTGGCCAGAATGGCATCGTGCTGAGCCATACGTTGGCTCAAAACACGGTGGGCGATACGGGCATCTGTGTCGAAGTCCGCGCGCAACTCCGCCAACCGATTCATGGCCAGCCAGCCAGCCCCGATGGCGGAGCACGCCAGCCAGAGCGCCAGCCAGGAGTAACGACGCGCGATGGGCTTCATGTCAACAATTCTGGCATGCATTGCCAATGCACTAAAAAGGCACTGAAGCACCCTATAGGCCAGAAGATTGTGCTCGGCCCCAATTTATTGATTTTAGAAGCTGGTCGATAGCAGCCGCGGGGCTCATGATCGACACTCACTCACACAAATCGTGCAGACGCCTACGTTCGCCTCTCGTGAGACGGGTCGAGACTCTCCATCTCATCCTCGCCATAAGAATCGAATGCTGGAGGCCTGACACGCAATTCCCGTTCGTAGTCAGAATCATCTTCAAGCAACTCCGCGAATCGGCGGATGACGCCATGACCGGCGGGTTGCTCTGGCTGTGCGGGAGGGGCGGTACGGTCGATGATGCCGTCGATCATCCGATCTAGCATGCGTTCGGCTCCTGCATCGCTGTCCGCAGAAGCGGCATGCATCAGCGGCGTCCAGCCTTGACGATCCGCCGCATAAACGTTGGCGCCTGCCTTCAACAGCATTTCCAGCATCTCCTGGAATTTCACCCGCCTCCCTTCCTCCCGTGCAGCCTCGTCCTCCAAGCGGGCTCTGACGTATGGATCAGCGCTTTGCTCGGTGTTCAAAGACCCATTATTCGCCGTATCCAGGCCGCGCGCACTGACCGCGTGCATCAGAGCCGTCTGGCCTTGAAGGTCCGTCTTTTCAAGGTCCTCACCGCGTTCGATAAGTGCCTGCACAAAGGTCGGGAACTGCCTGGAAATGGCCTCCATCAGGAAGCTAAGGTCATTCCGTCCTGATTTTGAGTACTGAAAGGTAGCGCCATGATCCATCAAGAGCGACGCCATTTTCCAGTTTTGACGTGAGATTGCGGCTTCAAGGGCCCTATCTTTCAGAGCTGAATTGTGGGAGCCCGCGCCGTGTCTCAAGAGTAAGACCACCATATCCGTTTGGTCCGCAACGGCAGCGTACACCAGGGCGGGCGCGCCCTTGCTGTCGCACTTATCAATATTGATGCCCACCACCTTGAGCAAGCGCTCCACGACGTCCTCTCGCCCTTTCTTGGCTGCAATCATCAAAGCGGTGCGGCCATAACCCTCTCTCTGCTCCACTTGTGCCCCAAGCGTCAGCAAACAATCGACCATATTGAGATCACCGCGCTCGGCAGCCAGCATGAGAACGGTTCGCTGCTCGCAGTTAACGGCAAAAAAGCCAGGAATGCCAACGGAAAAGAGTTTGGAAAGTTGGATGGAGAACTGGGCCGGATACTGCTGGTGGATGGTCTGAAGCGTGTTCGCATCACTCTCCCGCACAGCTTGGCGCATCGCTTCGTCCAATGGCCGTCCGAGGTATTCTTCCCCCCGATGGTATATGGGCGTGGCGGCTCCACGGTAGTTACTCACGTCGTTTTGGCGGAATATGAAGCGCTCATGGCTTAGAGAGGTATTCAGTGCTCCGTTGCTCTCACCAACCTGAAAGCGACCTCCATAAGGTGACGCCGTCGTATGTGCTGGGCCAGGCGGCGTGGGGCTGCCCGTCTGAGGCTGAGACGTGGCCGGTTGGCGAGTCCCTGATGGATACAGCGAAGTGGAGTAAGGGACGGCGCCATGGGAGCTATTGAAGTCAGGCACAAAGGATTCCTTCATTAATTGCAGCGGTTCTGGCGAAGCATCCCTTTGACAAATGCGTCAGACCAGCATAGCTACTTCATAAGTCACACGATCTACCAATAGGTTCCGGGGCGGTATCATTTTCAAGTCTTGCACGCGGGCGTGTATCAGGTGCGGGATGTCCTGCGAAACCGCTGTCTTCACGCGTTGAAGTCAGACATTTCTGCTGCTCCGCCCACCAAGAGCTTCATGCGCTCATTGAAGGCCGTCTCGGATTCTCTGCAGAGGCGGACGTATTCTTGCTTGCTCATGCTACCTACGTAGTCCGTAAGGGCCTCCAGCAGCGCCGGCTGGCCCTGCGCGTGATCGAACGCGCTCCTGCCATCATCATCTCGCAGCATCACGTTGGGTCTTCTGCTCAGCAAATTTTCCACCGTCGCACGATCGCCTCGGGCCGCGATCACATCGATCAAGGCCGTACGGCCTCGCACATGTTGCGTATCAATTTCTTTGATGTGACTGAGAAGCAGAGTCAAAGTGCCGCTGATTCGGTTTGAAACTGCGTTCAATATCGCTTCCCAGCCACCGATTGAGCAGGCATTGAACTTGGACCACCACAGGGTTTCCTGCACAATTTCAGACCGCTCCTTGCGCTGCTCGGCAACCGCACGGGCCAATGCGTTCTCCAGTGTCAAAAGCCCTCCCACTTGAACGTCGGCGCCTATGGCCAGCAGAATTTCAACTACCTCAGCCTTTCGGTTCGCCACGGCGAAAAACAAGGGCGTTCTACCTAAGGAATCCATGGCATTCGGGTTTGCGCCTTGCGCCAACATAAAGTTCACCATGGTGGCACGACCATAAGCGCAAGCCTTCATCAAGAACCCACCACTTGGATCGTTCATCAAGGCTGTGAAAGCCTCTGCCGAGAATTGCGCCTGCAAGCCCGTCAACAACGCCATGTCATTGTTATCCACCGCAGTGCACATATGCCGGTGAGCTTGTGACGCTTCTACCGAACGCGGTTGCGGTATCGGCACCACAAGACGCTGGAACGGAGGAACCCGATTCGACTGCAAGTTCTGCAAGTCCATCAGGCCAGTTCGGCCTTGCTCGTCGGGTTGATTCAGATTGCCTGCTTTTCCCAGCAGAAGGGTCGCGATCTCCTTATAGGGATTTGAAACCCTTTGGACCTGCAGAGCACTTTCCGTGGTGAAGCGCTGCTCTGCATGCGAGCCGGTTCGTGCCGCCAGCAACTCGAGCACCTTTTCATGCTGCGCATCAAGCAGCCTCTCATAAGCGATCATCAAGGGACTGCGACCCTGAGCATCACGAATCTTGAAGTCTGCACCTTGATTGAGCAAGAGAAGGACCAAGTCGACTCGGCATCTTTCCACTGCGCAGATCAAAGGTGTCCACTGCGCCCCGCTATCTTGCAAATTGACGTCGGCGCCCTTGTTCACTACAGCAGCTACCCTGCTCACGCTGGCTCCTGCGTCAATTACATCCAACAGGACAGTGGTGCCCGAGCGTGGATCCAGCTCATTGATTTTCCGGGGCTCGTACCGCTTCAGTAGCCGCACGAATGGGTCAGAAGATCTTTTTTCACTCTCTGCCCTGGTTGCCAACATCAGCGGGCTTCGACCTTCGTTGTCGCGCAAAGTGAAGTCAGCACCGGATCTCAGCAAAGCGTCGACCATCCGTTCTCTCAGGGGATCTTGACGCGCAATAGCGACATGCAAAGCGGTTTTCCCCCCAGCATCCGGGATGTTCGGATGCGCCCCCTTGCTCAGAAGAAAGCTCAACTTTGAGATTTCGTCGGACAGCGCAGCCTTGACCAGGAAGGCCCCTTGTGGATGGTTCATCCATTGCTGAAACGCCAAGCAGTCGGCCTCGAAGAGCTGTTTCAGAGCGGCGTCATCTGCGTGATTGATCGCTGCGCGCAAGCGCTCAGGCATGGTCGGGATTTGCTTGCCGGGATCCACGCCCCGCGCTTCCAACAAAGCGTCGCGTGCCGCGCCATCGCCCATCTGGACGTCTCTTTCACCGCAGCCCTCAGCCTGGTGACGCGTGGGTGCCGCCAGAGGGTACGAAGCACCAAAGCCTTGTGTGATGGGGGGAAGCTGCGAGCTATTGGGGGTGGTCGATCCGAAGTTCATGAATTTCTTGAAGTCATTGAGCTGGGTGGGGCGGGTCGCCAAAAGAAAAGCGCATGCGATTTCTCTTGAAACGCGAACTGCAACCCGGACAATTACCTTGTTGGTAACGCAATCTGAAGAAGGGTTCCATGACGAGGCGTCACGCGGGCTCTGACGCATGGATCAGCTCTTTTCTTGGTGGTCCAAGACCCATTGTTCGGCGTATCCAGGCCGTGCGCGGTGACCACGCGCATCAGTCAGTCCGGCCTTGAAGGTACGTGTTTTCCAGGTCCTCGCAGCATTCGATAGGTCCCCGCACAAAGCTCGGGAACTGCGTGGAGATGGCCTGTATCAGAAAGCTAAGTTAGTCCCGTCTTGGCACCAAGGCATCGAAAGGGAGAACGGCATTCAAGAGCCGCGCCATTTCCAAGTTCTTACGTGACACTGCCATATAAAGGGCGTCAAATATCAGGTAAGGTTTTAGGGCGCCTGCGCGGTGTCTCAAGAGTAAGTCCACGATATCCGTTTGGTCCGCAGCGGCGGCATACACAAGGGCGGGCGTGCCCTTTCTGTCGCACCCATCTATATCTATGCCTTCCACCTTGAGCAAGCTCTCCACGACTTCCTGATTCCCCTTCTGGGCTGCAATCATCAAAGCGGTGCGGCCATAGTCATCTCTCTGTTCCACCTGGGCTCCGAGCGTCAGCAGATAATCGACCATTTTGCGGTCACCGAGCTCGACGGCCAGCATGAGAAAGGTTCGCTGCCCGGAGTCCACGGAAAACAGTTTGGAAAGTTGGCTCGAGAACGGGGCCGGATATTGCTGGCGGATGGCCTGAAGCGTGTCCACATCACTCTCCAGCACAGCTTGGCGCATCGCTTCGTCCAATGGCTTTCCGAAGTACTCATACTCCCGAGGGCCTATCTGCGGGGTGGCCCCAGAGAAGTGATTCACTTCATTGAGGCGAAACATGAAGCGCTCATTGCTTAGAGAAGCATTCAATGCGCCGTTGTTCTCAGCAACCTGAAAGCGACCTCTATACGGTGACGCCGTCGTATGTTCTGGGTCAGGCGGTGTCGGGATGCCCCACTGAGGCTGAGACGGGGCCGGTTGGTGAGTCCCTGATGAATCCAGGGGGTAGGACGGGAAGGCGCTGTGAGAGCTATTGAAGTCGGGCACGAAATATTCCTTCATTGATTGCAACGTTTCTGGCGAAGCACCCTTTTTGCAAATGCTTCAGACCAGCGGGTAGCAACTCAATGAGTCACACCATCGGCCAATAGGTTCCGTGGCAATATCACTTTCTAGTCGAAATGATTCGACTTCATGATGTTGATCATTGGAGCGCCGGATCCCATTGCGTCCGTGTGTCCTGTCCGGACTCCAGCGCCACCAGTTCATTCTCATCCACAGCCTGGGTGCGTTGCGCCCTGGCGTTCTCAAGGTCTGCCCTGTCGGACTCCAGCTCCTGGAGGCGGCGTTTTACTCCGCCCTGCCCGTGCTGTGCAGACTTGAGTTTCACAAGCTCGGTCATGTCAGCCGCAAGCTGCTGGAGGTCACGGATGAGTTCCGTTTGGCGGTCCAAGTGGAAGACAAGAAATTCCAGCACCTCTTCGGGGGCATTGGAGGAGGCCGCATGCATGAAGGCGTTCCAACCGTGGTGATCGCGCAGCTGGATGTTCGCGCCTCTGATCAGCAAGCTCGATACTGTCGCCAGATCGGCACCGGCAGCGATCACATGTATCAAGGCGGTACAGCCTTGCGCATCTTGCTCATCAACATCAGTGATCTGATTGAGCATGCACTCGAGCAAGCCACTACCCAACGAGGCAAGCTTGCTCGTGAGCGCGCTCCAACCATCGAGAGTTCTGAGATCCAAGTCTGTCGGTAGCAGGCGCTGCATGAGCTCAAAGCGCTCGCTTCGCTGCTGCACGACCGCCATCATCAGGGCGCTTCGGCCATCGTGCGCACGCAGAAAAATGTTGGCACCCGCGGCCAGGAGCTGACGCGCTATCTCGGGCTCTCGTTTCCAGACGGCGAGAAACAAGGCGCTCCTGCCTGAACTGTCTTGGGCATCCCGGTTCACACCGCTTTCAAGAAGAAACTTTACCCTGCTGACATGGCCGTGTTCGGCGGCCGCCACCAGAAAGGATTCGCCGTGGATCGTCATCACTTCGCTGAAATGATCTGGATAACATTCCCGGACGGCCTGCAACGCCTGGACGGTGGCACCGCCCTCCATATCGCGGAGAATCTTTTCCTGGATGTACGAGGCGTCCTGCCGATCATGGTTTTCGGCGAGCCATTGCGGCGCGTACGACCCATTGGGCCATGGAGCGCCAGTAGGAGATGGCAACCTGTTGGGGTCCATGGAGCCTGTGTCGAAGAGGATGGGTGCTGAATCGACATACACAATACGGAAGGAAGAGCTCTTGGCCAGAAGTTCCAGCAGAGCATTCTCAGACCCAACGGCCCGAATCATGTCGTCCAGGACGGTCAGTCCTGATTCATCCCTCACGTTGAGGTCCGTTACTGCTCTCAGAACAAGGTCCAGTGCATCGCGCTTCATTGAAAACGCGTACATCAAGGCGTTCCAACCGCCAAGATCGCGTAGCCTGACATCCCCTCCCCGCTCAAGCAACCACTTTATGATTGCCAGCTCACCGTCGGCCTCAATCACATCCATCAGGGCCGTCCTGCCACGATCGTCCTGTGCGTTGACGTTGGGCAGGCCTTGCATCAGATGATTCACTACGTCATCGCGCTTCCTCAAGACTGCAAACATCAGGGCGTTCCAACCGTCATCATCCCGCAAATCGGCTCGCGCACCCAGATTCAGCAACCTCTTCACGATGGCCAGGTCAGCGCCGGCCATGATCACATCCATCAGCGCAGTGCGACCATCGTCAGCCTGCGCATCGATGTGATCTGTCACTTCGTCAAGCATCAGCTCCAACATCTGCCGGTAAGGCCGGGACAGCGCTTCATTCTGGACACTCCAATTCACCATGAAGCGCTGGTCAGGAACCAGGCTTGACCTCAGAAAACTCTCCAACAGTTTCGCCCGCTGCGCCAACTGGTCTGAAACCACGATCATCAGAGCGTTGTATCGTTCGCTATCGCGCGCCCTGAAGTCCGCGCCCACCTCCAACATGCGGACCGCCAAGTCAATCCGGCGTGCTGAAATTGCGGAGATCAAAGGTAGCCGTATCCAATCTGTATTACCACCAGCCTGGTTGACATCCGCCCCCCGTCGCAGAAGGAGATCGAACATCTCCAAGTCGACTCCGGCGTCTAACGCATCCAGCAGGGCAGTGGTGTAGGTTTCATATTCGGGGCCTAGCGGCAGGGGCTCGTGGATTTCCCTTTCATATTGGCGCCATTGGTCCAGCAGAAATTCGGCTATCGCAGTGCGCCGCTCTGAACGCGCTGAAAGCGCATGCATCAAGGGACTCCAGTTCCTTGCGTCGCGCAGTTGGATGTCCGCTTTAGCTTCCACCAGGCACTTCACCATCGGCAGGTTCTGGCGCCCAACAGCGATCAGCAAGGCCGTTCTGTCTTCATCATCCTGGATATCCGGATTCGCCCCGCACGAGAGAAGCATCTCCATCATGCCCAAGCCAGCATGATCGTGCTGTGCAGCAAACATCAAGGCCGTTCTCCCTGCTGCATCCTGCATGCTCGGCTCCACGTCGCAATCGAGAAGAAATCTCAACATCTCAACATGGCCGAGCTCTGATGCCCGCACCAGAAACACTTCGTCGCCGTCGTGAATGGATTCGAAAAACCCGTTGGGATCGGACGCGGACAACTCACGCAGAGATAGAACGTCGTTGCGTTCAACCGCAAACCGAATTCGTTCGACTGCGGTCAAGACTCGGACATCTGGAATCAGCTGGAGTCCATTGAGCAAAGTTTCGCGGTCTGCACCATCGCTGATTTGAATGCGCCTCACATCCGGCGCAGCGGCTTGCGGCGGCGTCGCAACGAGACCATGAAAGTGCAGTTGAGATTGCAAACCGCCAGGATGGGGGGAGCCAAAGTTCACAGGGGAAGTTCTTTCCAGAGTTCGGTGGGTTGCCAACATGGAAGCTCAGCCGTCTTGCGAGGCAGGTTCAACCAATGAGTGAGACTTCCTTCAACCAGCGCGTATGAACTTCATTTGTCACAGGTCGTGGCCAGAGGTTCCATCGCCAGTTCATCCAACCCAAGCCACTCAGTGTTACCTCCAATCAACCAGGAGTTGGCACAGTTTTACTTGGACCGACCTGCCGGCCGACCAGCCTGCCCTGGCGAAAGACGACGCTGGGTGCGCTGTTGAAGATCGGCCACAAAATGATCTGAACCCAAAGCCCAACCGCTGTGTGCGGCGCGGGTCAGTGCCTCACTTTGTGCAGAACCCTGCCCCATCCCCACCAGGTTGGCGTAGGCGGCCTCTCTGGCAAACGGTGTATTGCCCAGCTCCCAGAACAGTGCATGCGGCGTGAGAAGTGGGTCTGAACGCAAGCCTATGTAGTGGGCATGACTGGACCAAGGGTAGTCCGCAGGGGACACTGCCATGCCTGCACGCAGCGGATTCAGATCCATGTAGATCATGCAAGCCAGCAGGTAGCGCTCTGCTTCTATCAAGCCAGATCGATAGCGCCCCTCCCACAAGGTGCCCGAGCGGTCATACCTGTCATTGAAGTAACGCACATAGCTGCGTCCAAGTGCCTGCATCATGTTCGGCAAGCCGTCGGCGCTGTCCGGCGTGACCAGCAGATGCAGGTGGTTGGTCATCAGTACATAGGCGTGCACCGCCACTTTGTGCTCGATTGCGAAGTTTCGCAGCAGGCCCAGCAATCGTTGGTAGTCCCCCGCCTCATGAAAAATGGGCTGACGATTATTGCCCCGCAGGATGACGTGGTGCGGATAGGCAGCGATGCTCAGACGAGGAAGGCGGGCCATAAATCTACAAGCCGAAGACTCTCAGCTCCTTCAAAAGTATTGGCAAGGATTCTACGAAAGAGCAAGAAACCAGGATCTGACCCCGGTTTTTAACCTAACTCATGAAGACATATTCCCGGATTCGCGATTTGAATTGAGCTTATATAACTCAAATCCGCAGATGAACTACTGACAATTGAAGCAGTACGACTTCATCAGAGAGGAAAAAGACTAATGCGGGTTTCACTGCCTTTTGCTTGCACATATAGAACCTGGTTCACCGCGGCGCTGCTATCGCTGTCCGCCACCATCGTCACGGCCACCCCCGTGACTCGCATTCAAGGCAAGCAAGGAAGCGCCGTGTGGACAACATCCACGACGGCGCCAGCAACCGCAACGGTCAGCACCGAATTGCTGAGCTTCACAACCGGGACGGGTGCCAGCGCAGTGACTTACTCCACTGGCCTGGATAACGGCATGCTGGTACCTGGCAGCTTTACGCCTGCCAATTTTCAGGCCTTCGTACCGTTGGCGACGGGCCTCACAGCCAATGCGTCCACGCTAACTGCCTGGGCTAACGGCATGGTTGTGCAGACGCCCTATCCCAACTTGACGTGGTTTCTCTCCGATGGCACCCAAGGGCTGGAGCTGGGCACTGCCATTTTCAATGCCCCCTCTCAGTCTCTTAACTTCCCCATCACCATCCCTAGCAGCGCCAGCCTCAGCGTTCCCGCCATTCTGACAACCCAGGTTGGTGACCCGGGCACGACAGATACGTATTACTTCGTGAACTCCAGCAACGTCATGATCGGCACACCGATTTCGGTCAGTTACGGCAGCGTGGCCTCTGTCGGGAATCTATCTTGGAAGTTCTTCACCGCTACGGGAGGCACTTCAGCGCAGCCCCCTGGACTCCGACCGCTCCGCATGCAGTCCTACACGCTGGCTGACTTTGGTTTGAATGCCTCTACAGTGGGCAGTGCCGCAGCCTTCAGGCAGGTCCTCAGCGGGCAATCAGACCTGGCGTTCGTCGCTTACAACCGGGACCTGCTGGCCATCAAAGCGCCAGACCTGTCCATTGATCTGACCAATCTGCCTACCGCGATCGTCTTGGGCGCCTCCTACAGCGGCAGCTTCGCGTGCACCAACATAGGCGCCAACAGCGCCACCGTCGGTACCAGTTGCACCCTGTCCGGCCTGCCTGCAGGCTTGTCGGTGGGCGCCTGTACGATCAGCGGCGCAGGCGCCTGGAGCGCAGGCAACTCGATTCCCGTGGGAAGCACGGTCACCTGCCCGGTGGCCGGAATTCCCACAGCCGCGGGCACCACGACCGCCACGGGCAGTACCAATGGCTCGAGCACCACGGTCGTGGGCGGCACCCCTGTGGTCACGGCGGACTCCGATATGTCCAATAACACTGCGACAAAAGAATTTGCCGTGCTCGCGGTGGACATGCAGGTAAGCGACGTCGACCTGCCTGCGGGCGTGGAAGGCGCCCCGTATTCCGGGAGTTTCGTGTGCACCAACGCAGGGAACATGGCAGCAGCCAATGCCACGTGCATCAGCTCCAGCCTGCCGAGCTGGACTACTGTCCTGTGCACTCCCCCCCAACCTGTCAATCCGTTGGCAGTCGGCCAGAGCATGGCTTGTTCCGTCACCGGCACGCCTCCCACGGGCAGCAACGGCACGACTCCGGTCACGATCACGGCCGGCTCTAACGGCCCAGAAGCCAATCCAGTGAACAACACGGCTTCAGGCAACATCGTCATCGCAGGCGTGCCTGACATGCGGTTTGCCAGTTTGAACTTGCCTGCGGCGACGGTGGGCGCGCCCTACTCCGGCAGCTTCACATGCACCAACTCGGGCACAGCAGCGGCCCCCGCAGCCACCTGCACCCCTTCGGGCGTACCCAGTTGGGCCACGGTGATGTGTACCCCGCCAATGCCTGTGTCTTCGCTCGCGGTCAATGGGTCTATCGCCTGCACGGTGACTGGAACACCCACCGTCAATGACCGCGGAACATCTGCCGTCACGGTGACCGCCGGACCGAACAACCCTGATTCCAACCCCAACAACAATACGGGCGCGGGCAGCATTGTGGTGACCGGTGTGCCAGACATGCAATTCACCAGCGTCAACCTGCCAGCAACTACGGTCGGTGTGGCTTACTCCGGCAGCTTCGTCTGCACCAACGGTGGTACAGAGCCCGCGTCTGCCGCGACCTGTGCGCCTACCGGTCTGCCCAGTTGGCTCACCACCACTTGCACGCCCACTACCCCTGTTGCTTCACTGGAGATCAACGCGACGATATCCTGCAATGTGACGGGCACGCCCACGGTCAACGACAAGGGCACCTCCGACGTGACCATTACCGCAGGCCCCAACAGCCCTGACGCTAACCCCAACAACAATACTGGAACAGGCAGCATCGTCGTTTCGGGCGAGCCTGATATGCAGGTGACCCAGGTTGAACTTCCCGCAGCTACTGTGGGTACCGCCTATTCGGGCAGCTTCGTGTGCACGAACGCGGGCACCGAAGCCGCGGCGGCGGCGACCTGCTCGCCTGCCGGCTTGCCTGCGTGGACCACCGTGACCTGCACACCACCACCTCCGGTCTCCTCTCTGGGGATCAACGAAGCGATAAGCTGTACGGTCACCGGCACACCAGCCACGGGCGATAAAGGCACGTCTACCGTCACTATCACGGCAGGCACCAGCACGACCGAGTCCAATCCGGACAACAACACAGGTACCGGTAGCATCGTGGTGACGGGAGAGCCCCATGTCGTCATTGACCTTTCGGGCATGCCGCCCAACGGCACCGTCAATCAGACCTACAACGGTTCATTTACCTGTGAAAACAGGGGCACTGCCGACGCGGATGCGGCACCCTGTACGGTCGCTGGCTTGCCGAACGGCTTGACCATAGGCGCTTGCACCATCAGCCCCAGCGGCGCGCCTTGGACATCGCCCGGCAACATTCCCGAAGCTCAAACTGTGACCTGCCCTGTCAGCGGCAGTCCCACCGCACCAGGCAGATCGGAGCTTATCGGGACGGGCGGCACCAGCACCGATACGGGCACGATCACCGTGGTGGCGGCTTTCGTGGCGCCGGTTCCCACCATGAGTGAATGGGCCCTGATGTTGATGACGAGCTTGCTGGCCGGACTGGGCCTGGTGGGCGCCCGTCGCATGCAACGCCGGGGTTGATCACAGCCTGCCTATCGGCGGCCAAGGCGCCGCCCTGGCGGCGCTGCGTACAAGCCGTCAGTGTTGCGGCAAAGATGCAGGGATGCCTCCATAATGCGGCCCATGCCTCGCCTCAGCCAACTCCTGTACCCGCCGCGGGACCCCGCACCACTTCGACCAGCCGCCACTGTGCTGCTGCTGCGCGACTCTCCCGCTGGTGTGGAGGTGCTGATGACGCGGCGCTCTCCCACGGCCAGTTTCGCGCCAGGGGCCTATGTGTTTCCGGGCGGCGGCATTGATGCTGCGGACGCGGCAACCCATGCCCTGGCAAGCAGGCGGGCCACGCAGAGCGACGAGCATCTGACGCAGGCCATTGCAGCCATACGCGAGAGCTTTGAGGAACTGGGCATATTGCTTGCAGAGCGTGCAGATGGCAGCTTTGCCACAGCAGAAGATGTCGCTGCGCTGGATCGCCATGCGCCCCTGGCTGAACAATGCCGGGCCCGGGGATTGAAGCTGGCCGCAGACAAGGTTTATGTACTGGCCCATTGGATCACCGACCGTGATCTACCGCGCCGCTTTGACGTCCCTTTTCTGGTCGCTCGCATGCCAGAAGGCCAAACGCCCGCTGCGGACGAAGCTGAGCAGTTCGAACCCGTCTGGGTGCGTCCGCAAGACGCACTTGAGCGCCACAAGGCAGGAAACTTTTTCATCATCTTCCCCACGATCCGCACTTTGGAACGACTGCAAAACTACAGTGACGTCCAGAGTATTCTGGTCGCCTGTTCTTCAGAAAAGCCCTTGTGGACCAGTTGCCCCCGTGCAGGGTTTCTGGCTGGCAAGGAAGCGCGCTACATGGAGCATGAGAGCCCATTCGGCGAACTGGAGATGGTGACGCCAGACGGCCAACTGCTGCACTCACTCGACTGGCAGGCTGAAAACCCTGTTTCCCTGCTTAAAAACGTGCAACGCCTGACGGCTGGCAACCCCGGCTTCATGACGGGCCCCGGCACCAACAGTTATCTGGTCGGTGATCCGCGCACAGGCTATATCGTGATCGACCCCGGTCCGGTGGATGATGCCCATACAGAGCGGCTTTGGCGAGCAGCGGGCGGCAACATCAAATACATTGTGTGCACGCATTCGCACGCCGACCATTCACCCGGCGCCAAGCCGCTTCAGGCGCTGTGCGCCCCCGCCAAGCCGCCTATCCTGGGCCTGGCCTCTGCGCCTACAGCGCGTGCGTCCAGCGAATTCACTCCAGACGAGGTGCTCGCCGACGATCAGCGCCTGGTGCTCACTGCTGATTCGCCCGATGGCCCCATCACCCACACCCTGCGCGCTATTCACACGCCAGGACATGCCGCCAACCACCTGTGCCTGCTGCTGGAGGAAGACGGCGTTCTGTTCTCAGGCGATCACATCCTGAACGGAAGCACCACCGTGGTGGACCCACCCGATGGGGACATGACCGCTTACCTGGACTCTCTGGATAAGCTGGGCGCCGCCTGCACCGAGCATGATGCCAACTTCATTTTGCCCGCTCACGGCTATGTGCTGGGAAGTGCACGCAACCAGATCACCCATCTGAAAAAGCACCGTTTGGCGCGCGAAGCCAAGGTGTTGGCGGCGATGCAGGCCCTGCCTCAAGGCTCTATGGATGACTGGGTCGCCAAGGCCTACGACGACGTGCCCTCCCGCGTGTGGCCCGTAGCCAAGCGCTCTCTCCTGGCGCATGTGGAGCGGATCCAGGGGATGGGGCTTAACCCCCCCTGAGGCGCTGGCGGGCCTTCCCCCTACGCCGGGCGCCCCCAGGGGGACGCCACTGGCGGCCGGGCCAAGCCCGCTCCGCGGTGGCCCTTGCATGGCCTGCTCCGCGGCCTTTCGACTCGGGTATCCCCGAGGGGACCCACCCTGGCGAAGCCATCTCAGTGGGTGCACTGGGAGGGGAGCGGGCGGGCGCCCGGTTGCCGGTCGCCACATAGGCCGTCAACACGAGCTCGGACGTGAGAGGACATCTCACCCGCTACACTGCCACTCAAACCCAATAATTGAGGAAGAGGGCTGTCATGGCAATGAGCGACACCGGAGTTATCCGCCGTCAGGGCATAGATGCGCATCCTGTTGAATTCACGGGCTCAGGTAGCGAATATTTCCGGGTCTGGATTGTCAATGTGCTGCTGTCCATTGTCACCCTGGGCATCTACACGCCGTGGGCCAGGCGGCGCACCGCGCAGTATTTCTACAGCCATACCCAGGTTGCAGGCAGCCCCATGGAATTTGTGGTCCAACAGCGCAAGATGGTGTTGGGCTTTCTGTTGATGGCTGCGCTCTACATCGCCTATCAGGTAGCGAGCGAGACCGGGCAGCAACTGGCCGCCAGCTTGTTGCTGTTCGGGTTTGCCGCGCTGTTGCCATTCCTTTGGGGCAGCGCCATGCGCTTTCGCCTGAGTGCCACACGCTGGCGTGGCGTGAGGTTCGCGTTTCTGGCTTCATGGCGGGAGGTGTATGCAGCCAGTTGGCCCGTGTTTGCCATCGCGGCTTTGTGGGCGGTGGTATTTTTTGCCATGAATGCGCTCTCACCGCATCCACCCATTGGCGTTGAAGGTGACGGACCTCCTGTACAACTTCCTTCCTTGAGCGGTCCTGTGGTGGGGCTGGGCCTGTTGGGGATGGCGTTGACGCTGCTGTGCGTCATACGGCTCGAGTACAACTTCCGAAGCTTATTGGTGCTGCGCGCCCGCGTCGGTGACCAGATGGGGCGCTGGAAACCTGTCTATATGGATTTTGTGCGCGTCTGGCTGGCCACGGCCGGCTTTTTCCTGTTGGTGGTGGTCGTCGTTTCATTGGTATTCACGCTGCTGGCAGGTGGTTCAACGGCATTGCTGGCGCAATCCTTCAAAGGCAGCGGCGTGGCTGGCATGATCTTCTTCTTCATTCTGGCTGCTGTGGGGGTGTTCCTGGCCTTTGTGCTGGCCACATTGCCCGTACGCGCCTACAGACAGGCACGCATCTTCCAACTGGTCTGGAACAACACAGGGGTCAGCCACATCGCGCGATTCAAAACCAATCTGCGCACCAGCGCTTTCATAGGGCTGCGAATCAAGAATGCCCTCCTGACCGTCGTGACGCTGGGCTTTTACCGGCCGTTTGCCGTGGCCAGTGAATACGCCATGAAAGTCAATTCTGTGACGCTGCACATCAAGGGGGGCACGGATCAGCTCGTGGGTCAACTGGTCAAGCAACAAGGCGCTTTCGGCGACGCCGCTGCAGATGCCATGGGCCTGGATCTGATTGGGTAGGCGCGCTGGACAAGATCCGAATGAGCACTGCCCCGCCATCTACTGCCATCGCCGCCTCCTGGTTCGATGGCCTCAGCACGCGCGCGCGACCCGCATCGGTACAACTGATTGCCAGTGCTGGCGGCCCCCGACTGCAACTACGCGCCCTGGACAAGGACCAGACACTGGAGCTGGCTCACCACCAAGTAGGATGGCCCGAACGCTGGAGCGCTGGACGCGCGCCACCACGGGTCGTGGTGGATCTGGGCGAGCACGGCAGCTTGCAGATCGACGACCCACTCCAATGGCAGGACATGTTGATGGCCAGCGGACGTCGACCCCCACTTGCCGAGCGCATGCAAACCCAGCTCAGGGTCCTGCTGGGCGTACTGCTTGTGGCCAGCGTGGGCATCTGGGCTTTCTATCGCTGGGGAACGCCGTGGGCAGCCACTCAGATCGCGCGTCATGTGCCGCTCGCCTGGGAGTTGGCGCTGACCGAGCGTGCCATGAAGGAAATTGATGAGACCTATGTCAAACCCACCAAACTGGCCCCGGAAAGGCAAGCGGAGATAAGAGAGGGCTTCGGTCGCCTGACAGCACTGATTGGACCCGATCTACAGCGCTACCCCGGTTATGCGCCGCCCCTGAAGCTTGAGTTTCGTTCAGGCATGCCCGCCAACGCCTTTGCACTTCCCGGAGGCACCATCGTCATGACGGACGCCATGGTTGAAAAGGCACGTTCGAGCGGCGCCGGCGACACGGCTTTGCTAGGCGTGCTGGCCCACGAGATCGGCCACGTAGACCATCGCCACACCACGCGCATGGTGGTCGAGCAAGGGGTGCTCAATGCCGGGCTGGGACTGGCGCTCGGTGATGTATCGAGCATAGTCTCATTCAGCAGCTCCCTTCTGACGGGCCTGGCGTACCGGCGCAGCCATGAGACCGAAGCCGACTGTTATGCCGTTGCGATGATGGGAAAGGCAGGCCTGCCTACCAAGCCCATGACGGATCTCTTGCTGTCCATAGAAAACGACGCGCAAGAGAAGCAGGCCGGCAACAAGGCGGCCGCCTCAGCCCCACCGCCGAACCAAGGCCCACGCGAGTCTGGCGCCTTTGACTGGTTCAGCACGCATCCTGATACGGCTGGTCGCGCAAAAAACCTGTGCCCTCAGCGCAGGTAAGAGGCGGCGCGGGGGCGCTCGAGCAGCAGCGTCAGCGCCAATGCAATGATGGCGGGTAAGGCCTGGACGAAGAATATCTTCGGTGCTGCGGTCGCCGCGCCATAAACTCCCGCGACGATCACGCACAGCAGAAAGTAAATCACCACGCTTCGTTTGCGGGTAAAAAGGCCCCACAACAAGCCGACGGCCAGAAAGCCGTTGTAGAGCCCCTGGTTGGCCGCGAGCGCGACCGTGGCATCTGCAAACTCTTGAGTCAGGTTGAAAGCTTTCAGTCCCTGCGGCTTATTCCACAAAAACATTTCGAGCACCATGATGTACAGGTGCTCCAGGGCCACCAGCAGGGCCATCGCCTTGGGAAGTAGGTTTTTCATATCGTCGCCTCCATCCGGCATCATAGCGACGCCCAGAGGAACGATCACACACCTTCAGCTTTCACCCGGCCGTTGCGGAGTGGGCCAGCAACGCGAGCCCTCCCACGAACACCAGCAGCAATCCGAACGCAACGACCACCAAAACAATCGGGCTTCCGCGTTCGTGAATCTGGGCCATGTCCTTGCGCCGGCCTACGCCAAGAAAGCTCCAAAGCACGGTCTTGATCTGCAGCAGAATATTCATATCTGACCTTTCACGGCATGGGTATTGACACTCGTATGAGCACTAGCGCCAATGCTGTTCACTTGAGCACACAAATACCCGTTCGGGCTGAGCTTGTCGAAGCCAGGTGCGACGCTTCGACAGGCTCAGCGCGAACGGACTGGGTTTAACTGAACAGCATTGGCACTAGCGCACACGATTGACGTCGAACGGCGTGACCCCGCTCGCCTTGTTACCCCAGGCAGAGCGCACGTAAGACGCCAATGCCGCAATCTCGGTGTCGTTCAAGCTCTGCCCAAAGGGCGGCATGCCGTAAGGGCGGGGATTGCCGTCCGTCGTGGCGGGAAAGCCCCCATGGACGATGATCTTGATGAGGTTGGCACTCGACGCCTGGGTGACGGTCCTGTGCCCGACCAGCGCAGGGTAGGCACCCAGTCTTCCCTCACCGCGTGCGCCATGGCATTCGGCGCATTGCGCCTTGTAGACCTGGGCGCCAAGCTCTCTTGATGTAGGGGCAACCTGGGTATCCGGCTGTCGTGTTGGCGCGTGTTCAGGCAGTGCGCGCAGGTAGGTCGCCATAGCTTGAAGATCAGGCTCACTCAGGTGTTGTGTGCTGCCATAGACCACTTCAGCCATAGGCCCCATGGCCGCGCCCTTGGCGCTGACACCCGTCTTCAGCAAATCCACGACCTCCTGTATGCCCCAGTTCTGCACACCGGCTTCCGCTGAAGAGGCCAATGACGGTGCGTACCAGTTCTGCATCGGCATCAATCCGCCATCCAAGCCCAGATTGTTTTGAGTGGCACCCATGAAGTTCCGTGGGGCATGGCATGCGGCGCAATGTCCCAGGCCTCGCACCAGGTAAGCACCTCGGTTCCACTCCGCAGATTTGTCTTGTTCGGGCGCCAAGCCACCCGGTGAGAAGTAAAGTGCGCGCCACACCGCCAGCGCCGCCTGGGTTCTGTAGGGAAAACGCAAATCATGTGGCGAGTTGGCTTGCCTGACCGCGGGCAGCGTGCGCAAGAATGCATAGAGGGCATCCGAATCTTCACGCGTGACGTGGGTGTATTCGGTGTACGGAAAGGCGGGATAGAGCAGCCGGCCATCGCGAGAGCGCCCGTGGTGCAGGGCTCGCCAGAAGTGATCTGCGGACCAGCGGCCAAGCCCGGTTTCCTCATCGGGTGTCAGATTGCCAGCGTAGACGATGCCGAAAGGCGTCGTCAGTGCCTTGCCGCCGGCGTAGGCTTGACCACCACGCTCGGTGTGACAAGCAGCGCAGTTGCCCGCTCTTGCCAGATAAGCGCCCCGCAGAACCAGCCCTGGGCTGACCACCACCGTAGGGAGTGCATCGCTCACCGGTTGCTCACCACGCACATTCAGCCATGCAATGAGCGCTGCACCAAGTCCTGCCAACAGCAGGACCGCCCCTAGTCGGATCGACAATGAACGCATGCGGCTCATGGCGTACTCCCGCACTTCATGAGCGAAGCCTGGGGTGCCTCGCTGACCGCCTTGGCATTGGCAGGAACCGGTTGAAGAGAAAGCCAGGTGGCCATGGCTCCCACGTCTTCAGCCGACAGACGCAGGGCGACCTCTTTCATGCAATCCGGCTTGGCGGCATGGCGCTGTCCATTTCTCCAGGCGCCAAACTGGCTCAAGAGGTAGTCGCGCGGCAGCCCGACCAGCCCGGGTGTTGCAGGCATGACGCCCGTCATGGCAGCGCCATGGCACGAGGCACAGGACGGAACACCACGTGCTGCATCCCCCTGACGCACCAGTTGCTCACCGCGGGCCAAGGCGGCCGCCAAGGCAGGCCCGGCCTCGGTCGTTGGTGGCGGAGGCGGATAGGCGAGTTCCAGGCCAGAGAAATAGTCGGCAATCTCCTGCAGGTAGGTGTCGCTCATTTGGTCGAGCAGATAAGCCATGGCCGCGTTCTTGCGCCGGCCTTCCCGAAAATTGACCAGTTGATTGAACAGATAGCCCGCCGGCTTGCCCGCGATGCGGGGAAAGTAGCCCTCGTTCGTGGCACGACCCTCCTGGCCGTGGCAGACGACGCAAGCCTGCATGCGCTGGGCCATGGTATTCATGGGAGGCGCAGCGAACGAGGGTGAAAGCCCACCCCAGGCCATCAGGACGGCGGCGATCGCACGGCACAAGAAGATTACTTTGGCTGTCATGGTGGTTTTCAAAGGATACCGCCCTAGTCTGCCAGCGAGATACTGATCTGATAAGGCTCAGATGCACTTATAAAAACCGTATCAGATGCATTCTTCACTGTGCCTTGTGAGATGTATTGCACATACCATATCAGTCATGGAGAATACGAAAAACTGCATATCAGATAGATGTCTCCATGAAAAAATACGAAGCTCTGGCCGAAGAGATCGAGGTTCAGATAACGGCTGGAACCTTGCGGCCCGGAGAGCGCCTGCCGTCCGTGCGGGAGACCATTGCATCGCGCAGCGTGAGCCCTTCCACCGTCTTCGAGGCTTACGCGCTGCTGGAGGCACGAGGACGCATAGAAGCGCGGGCTCGCTCCGGGTTTTTTGTCAAGGCGCCGACGCCTCAACGCAGCGAACCCCTGCTCGCTCGTCCGCAGCCTAATTCGCACACGGTGATCGTGAATGATCTGGTTCTGGAAGTGCTGGGGTCCATCCGCGAGCGGGGGATCGTGCCACTGGGATCGGCTTTTCCGAACCCAGCCCTCTTCCCACTTGAGCGTCTTGCGCGCGAAACCAGTGCGGGCCTGCGTGAACTGGAGCCCGAGCAAATGCTGCACGACCTGGGACCAGGCAATCAGGAGTTGCGCCGCCAGATTGCACTGCGCTACATGAGCAACGGCGTGGTGGCGAGCGCCGACGAGATCGTGGTCACCAGCGGCGCCATGGAGGCGTTGAATTTGTGCCTGCAGGCGGTCACCCGCCCGGGCGACGCGGTGGCGATCGAATCGCCCACCTTCTACGGTTGCCTGCAGGCCCTGGAACGGCTGCAGTTGCGAGCGGTGGAAGTAGCCACCCATCCGCGTGACGGCGTACAGCTGGACTCTCTCGAAAACGTGCTGCAGCGCGAGCGTGTGAGCGCATGCTGGTTCATGCCGAACTTTCAGAATCCACTGGGCGCGTTGATGCCGGCTGAGCAGAAAAAGCAGCTTGTGCAAATGCTCACGCGCCACCAGGTTCCGCTCATCGAGGACGATGTGTACGGAGAGCTGTATTTCGGGGTGCGCCGGGCTCTACCGGCCAAGGCGTTTGATGATGAGGGCTGGGTGATGCATTGCAGCTCTATGTCGAAAAGCCTGGCGCCCGGCTATCGCCTCGGCTGGGCTGCCGCGGGGCGTTTCGCGCGGGCGGTGGAACGGCTCAAGCTCTCCAGCACTTTATCCGTGGCCGTGCCTTCACAACTGGCTGTGCTGCGCTATCTGCGGGCAGGCGGCTTTGACAAGCATTTGCGCCATCTAAGGTCTCTGCTCGCCCTGCGGCGCGAGGAAGCGCTGCGCTGCATTGCACGGCATTTTCCTTCTGAGGTGCGTGTGACCCTGCCGCAGGGAGGCTATTTTGTGTGGGTGGAGCTACCTCCACAGGTGGACGCACTGGAGCTGCATCGACTGGCTCTCTCGCAGAGCATCAGCGTGGCGCCGGGCCCGATTTTCTCCGCAGACCAGCGCTTTCGGCACCATCTTCGCCTCAACTATGGGCATCCTCGGCTCGAGCAGTTGGAGCCGGCTTTGAAAACCTTGGGGCGGTTGGTGGCAGGGTTGATGAAGCGGCCGGCGTTGATGCCCAGGTAGAGACTTCAGAGCGCATGCACCTGGAATCGGCAGAGCTGCTTCAACCCAGTTGCCGCCACAGATAGCTGAATTCGAGCGCCTGCAGATGAGCGCGTTGCTCGTGGTCAGCCGCGCCGCCATGGCCGCCCTCCATGTTCTCGTAATAGAGCACATCGTGCTTTTGCTCCAGCATGCGCGCGGCCATTTTTCGCGCGTGTGCGGGATGGACGCGATCGTCCCGCGTAGAGGTGGTGAAGAACACAGACGGGTAGGCCACACCGGGCTTCACGTTCTGATAGGGGCTGTATTTGGAGATATACGCCCATTCAGCGGACAAGTCGGGGTTGCCGTATTCGGACATCCAGGACGCGCCAGCCAGCAGTGTGTGATAGCGGCGCATGTCCAGCAGCGGCACCTGGCACACCACGGCGTTGAAAAGATCGGGACGCTGGGTCAAGGCCGCACCGACGAGCAGGCCGCCATTGCTGCCGCCCATGATGCCGAGGTGGCGCGGCGAGGTGATCTGCCGCCGCACCAGGTCTTCGGCCACCGCGATGAAGTCGTCGAAGCTGCGCTGCTTGCTGGCCTTGACAGCGCTCTGGTGCCAGCCGGGGCCGTATTCCCCGCCACCACGGATGTTGGCCACCACCAGCACCCCACCATGCGGGTACCACGCCTGGCCGTAGGCCCCGGAGTACCAGGGTTGCAGCGAGACCTCGAAACCGCCGTAGCCATAAAGCAGCGTGGGGTTACGACCGTTGGCTGTTGCCCCCTTCGGCCAGACCACGAAATAGGGCACGGCGGTGCCGTCGCTGGACTTGGCGAAATACTGCTCGGCCTTCATACCGGAGCTGTCAAATTGCGCCCCACGAGACTTCAAAAGTTCGCGCTCGTCATGCACGGTCGTCGCAAGATGCAGCGATTCAGGTGTGAGGAAGTCTGTATAGGTCAGCCAGTAGGCTTCGGCCAGAGGATCGTCCTCAAGCAGAGGGTCATACAGCCCGCTCACGTCCAGCGTGCCTGGAAACGGGGCATCGATTTCCCGCCTGAAGAAAGTGTGGCCGTCCTTGCGCCACTGCTCCAGAGTGCCCGCCACGTTGTCGATGACGTTCAGCAGCAGGTGGTTGCGCGTCGCCGTGTAGCCGGCCAGTGATCGCGTGGCGGTCGGGGTAAACAATGCCTGCAAAACGCGTTCACCGCGCAAGTAAGCGGCGGCATCGGCATGCAGCAAAGAACCAGCCGGAAACGTCTTGTCTCCCACAGGCATAGGACTGCGCAGTTGCAGCAGCAGCGTCTCGCGCATGAAGTCAGGCGAGGCATCGCTCGGAATGTCCAGCGCAACCATCGCGCCGCTGACCGAATCGAGCAAGAAGGCGCGGGTGTTGTAGAAGTCGAGCGCGCGGGAGAATATCGTGCGCTCAAAGCCCGGCGTGCGATCGACCCTCACGCTCACGGAGACATCTTGTGGCTCTCCCTCGAACACCACCACGGCCGCAAGCACAGGCGTTCCCCGCTCCCACCGCTTGATAACGCGTGGATAGCCCGCGTCAGTCAATGAGCCCGGGCCGAAGTCGGTGGCCACATAGACCGTGTTGTCGTCAGCCCATTCGATACTCAGCTTGGCTTCGGGCAGGTTGAACCCATCCTGCACAAACTCTTTGCTGACGGTGTCGAATTCACGCACCACTGTGGCGTCGGCCCCTCCCCGCGAGAGCTGCAGCAGGCATCGCCGATAGTCTGGTGCCAGGCAGTCAGCGCCGCCCCAGACCCAGTTCTCGCCCTCGGCCTGGTTGAGTGCATCGATGTCGAGCACCGTTTCCCAAACGGGTTGTGGCTTGCGGTACTCGGCAAGCGTGGTGCGGCGCCAGATGCCGCGCTTGTGTTGCTCGTCCTGCCAGAAGTTGTAGAGCCAGTCGCCACGGCGCGAGACCCAGGGAATGCGGTCCTGGGCATTCATGACCTCCAGAAGTTGCACCCGCGTGGATTCGTATTCTGGCCGCGCAGCCAACTCGCTTTGCGAGGCCGCATTGCGTTCACGCACCCAGGCAAGCGAGCGCTCGCCTTGCACGTCTTCCAGCCAGTCGTAGGGATCGATGGGGGCGCCGTCGGGCTCGAGCACGGGATGCGATAGGTTCTGGGACATCGGATCAAGAAAAAATGTGAAGCCCACCGATAAGCCGGATTCTGTGCACCACGGTTGCCCGCGATGTGACCGCCATCAATCTGGGCCGGGGGTCGCCCACCCGGCTCAATGCCACCTACCCGCACACTCAGCGAGCCGCCTCAACGTGTGCCTACTTGGTGTTGCTGCGCGCAGAGATTGCCCGTTTCACCCGAACTGAATCGGCTCGTCTCTGTTGCTCTGATCCTCACCTCACGGTGGAGAGCCGTTAGCTCCTGCGCTGCTCTTTGCAGTCCGGACGTTCCTCCAGTGCGCCCTTTCGGGACATGCACCAGCGGCGGTCTGGCGGACTTCACAGGAGCGATTATCGCTCAGCGCTCAAGTTCGGTCCGCAGAACACTAAACAGTCTGTTGAGTTTGTTCCCACGTTCGGTGATAGCGCTCGACGACAAAGGCAGTAGCTCTTTAAACAAGTCTTGCGCTGGAATCAAATTGATTTCCAATCTGGGTTATGGAAATCTTTCTGTAACGCGGCACTCGGCCAACTGAAAATGACGACTCCCAATGAGTAACGGCTCTTCTCCAGAGGTTCTAACTCGCACGGAGACAAGCCCGACAGGCGAAAAGGGCCATATTCATATATCGCAAAGCGTAGAACGATTGCGCCAGAATGGGCCCATAGTCCGCATTCATCCCCATAGGAGAACCTGCCATGAAAGCCAGCAACGTACTAGAGACCATTGGACACACACCGCACGTTCGCATCAACCGCCTCTTCGGTCAGGATGCTGAGGTATGGATCAAGTCTGAGCGCTCCAACCCCGGCGGATCGATCAAGGACCGCATTGCGCTGGCGATGGTGGAGGATGCCGAGAAGAGCGGCAAGCTCAAGCCAGGTGGCACCATCATCGAGCCGACCAGTGGCAATACCGGCGTGGGTCTGGCGATGGTGGCAGCGGTCAAAGGCTACAAACTGATCCTGGTCATGCCAGACAGCATGAGCGTCGAGCGGCGCAGGCTGATGTTGGCGTATGGGGCTACATTCGATCTCACCCCCCGCGAAAAAGGCATGAAAGGCGCAATCGCCCGCGCTGAGGAACTGCAAAGCCAGACATCCGGTGGCTGGATTCCACAGCAGTTCGAAAACCCCGCCAACGTGGCAGTGCACGAAGCCACCACGGCGCAGGAAATTTTGAACGACTTCCCCGAAGGCCTGGATGCGCTGATCACCGGCGTGGGCACCGGCGGCCATCTCACAGGGGTTGCACGCGTGCTGAAGGCCAAATGGCCGGCGCTTAAAGTCTTCGCAGTGGAGCCTACCCAGTCACCCGTGATCAGTGGCGGATCTCCTGCCCCGCATCCGATCCAGGGCATCGGCGCAGGTTTCATTCCCAAGAATCTGGACACCAGCGTTCTGGATGGTGTGATTCAGGTCGAGGCAGAGGCCGCGCGGGAATACGGCCGCCGCAGTGCCAGCCAGGAAGGCTTGCTGGTAGGCATCAGCAGTGGCGCCACACTGGCCGCCATTGCACAGAAACTTCCCGAGTTGCCCAAAGGCTCTCGCGTTCTGGGCTTCAACTACGACACCGGCGAGCGCTACCTCTCGGTGGATGGTTACCTGCCTGCCTGACACAGCACCCCGGGCGTGATTGCGGCATAACAGCTACAGGCACGCCCACTTCCTGGGCGAAAGTAATCGTTTAAGGGTTTACGTGAACGCAGAATTAAGCCAAAAGGCCGTTCAATTGAGGTTTTGTGATCTGTAACGGCTCGTTATCGCCATGCCCTACACCAAGACTGCTCTCGCCTCAGTAGCTCTCAGTCGCCGCGATGCCGCCACCTTGTCCCAACGCCAGCGCGCTGCGCTGATCATGTTTGACGGTATGCGCTCTGCGGCGGAAGTCTTGCGCCACACCTCGGGCTTGGGGGTCAATACCGAAGACATTGCCTACCTGCTCAACAGCGGGCTGCTTCGGGAAGCCACTCCAGAAGAATTTGCAGCCAGACGCGCGGCCAACAGCTCATTCGCGTCCTTGACCACGCCTGCTCCTCTGACCACGCCCGCCCCTCTTTCTTCCCTTTCCCCTTTGAGTTCACCCTCTCCGCTGGATCGGGCATCGCAGCGCTCGGGCCTGGAATTGGGTAGCCCCGCCCTGACAGCCGATGAACAGAAGCGTCGTTACCAGGCAGCCTATCCACTGGCCACCCAGTTGACGGCCACCCTGGGTCTGCGTGGGTTCAAGCTCAATCTAGCGGTAGAGCGTGCCGAGGGTTACACCGGCCTGCGAGACCTGTTTGCCAAGATCGAAGCTGCAGTGGGTACCGACCGCGCCGCAGCCTTGCGCGCTGCCCTGGCCGGCGAAACGACTTAGCGCCTGTTTACGAACTGACCGTCAATATCGCAGGCGCTGGCAAGGTGTCTGCGTCAACACTCCATTGGAGGAGCCTGCACACGGGTTGGAGCGCAAGCATTTATCATCACGCATTCCACACTGCATTGCTTGATAAACACAAGCCCAGCAACTCATGATACGCATAGCCGAACTTCGTCTGCCTCTTACTCAGGCTGATGCCCCTGAGAACGCGCTGCGCACTCTGGCCGCGCAAAAGCTCCAGGTTCCTGAGACCGCCATCGCCTCACTGGAGGTTTTCAAGCGCAGCTTCGACGCCCGCAAAGCCGAGTTGCTGGCGGTCTACATCGTCGACCTCTCGCTGGCAGACACCGCGCGGGAGTCTGCCCTCCTGGCGCAGCTGGAAAAAGATCCGCACGTTCAAGCCACACCAGATATGGCCTGGCACCCGCCCTTCTCCGCGCCAGCCGGTTGGCCCGCAGACCAGCAAGAAGAGCGTCCGGTGGTGATCGGATTTGGCCCTTGCGGCATCTTCGCCGCCTTGGTGCTGGCCCAAATGGGTTTGAAACCCATCGTTCTGGAGCGCGGCAAGCCCGTGCGCGAGCGTACGCGGGACACCTGGGGCCTCTGGCGCAAAGGCCAGCTCAATACGGAGAGCAACGTTCAGTTTGGTGAGGGCGGCGCAGGTCTGTTTTCAGACGGCAAGCTCTATAGCCAGGTGCGTGACCCGCGCCACCTGGGTCGTAAGGTGATGCAGGAATTTGTCGACGCCGGCGCGCCGGAAGAAATCCTCTGGGTGGCGCACCCCCACGTAGGGACGTTCAAGCTGGTCAAGGTGGTGGAAAGCCTGCGCGATCAGATCACCGCCCTTGGAGGGGAGATTCGCTTTCAGCACCGCGTCACGGACCTGGTACTGGAAGGCGAGACGGCTTCGCAGGCCGTGCGCGGCCTGCGAGTGGAAAACCTTCAGACGGGTGAGCACTACGAACTTCCTGCTCGCCGCGTGGTCATGGCGCTGGGACACAGTTCACGCGACACCTTCGCCATGCTGTACCACCGCCAGGTGGCCATGGTGGCCAAGCCTTACTCTATTGGCGTGCGCATTGAACATCCTCAGGGCGTGATCGACCGCGCCCGCTGGGGTCGTCATGCTGGCCACCCTCTTCTGGGCGCGGCCGATTACAAGCTGGTGCACCATGCGGGCAATGGCCGCACGGTCTACAGCTTTTGCATGTGCCCAGGTGGAACCGTCGTCGCTGCCACGAGTGAGTCAGGCCGCGTTGTGACCAATGGCATGAGCCAGTACAGCCGAAACGAGCGCAATGCCAATGCGGGCATGGTGGTGGGAATAGATCCATCCGACTATCCCCGAGACCCTGCAGCCTTCATTGACACGCTGGGCGATTCATTCGGCGTAGAAAACCTGCCTTCGGATCAAGTGCATCCCTTGGCAGGCATTGTGATCCAAAGGCAACTCGAAGCCAGTGCCTATGTGCTGGGTGGCGCGGACTACACCGCGCCTGCACAGCGTGTGGGCGACTTCATGGCGCAACGCCCCAGCAGCGAAGTGGGTGAGGTCATTCCTTCCTACAAGCCTGGGGTGCACTGGACTGACCTGCATACGCTCTTGCCGGACTGGGCAACTGCAGCCATGCGGGAAGCACTTCCGGCATTCGGGCGAAAGATCAAGGGCTACGACATGGCGGACGCCGTGATGACCGGTGTCGAGACGAGAACGTCATCGCCCGTGAACATCCGCCGTGGCGAGGATTTGCAGAGCCTCAACGTGCGCGGGCTCTTTCCCGCTGGCGAAGGCGCTGGCTACGCAGGCGGCATTTTGTCCGCCGGAATTGATGGCATCAAAGTAGGGGAAGCGGTGGCCATGGATTTGAATCAGGCGCCAGGGGCGATGCGGCCCTGAATGCGGAAGGGAACGCCCGCCTGGGAATTGCGGAAGAACCCCGAAGATCTTCCACCTTGCTCAGCAGACCGTCGTCTCGCTGGCCCAGAGCTGGTTAACGCGCTCCAGGGACCCTAGGCCCCCCAGTTTTGGGGGCCCGCCCCCATTCAGCCTTTGTAAGCCTGCAGTGCAGCGATGCGCTCTTCCATGGGAGGGTGCGACGCAAACAGCTTGCCCAAGCTACCAGTAATACCCATCGCCTGCATAGTCTTGGGCAGCTCCCCTGGATGCATGCCGCCCAAACGCTGCAAGGCACTGATCATGGGTTGCTTGCGGCCCATCAGTTGTGCAGCACCCTCATCTGCGCGATATTCCCGGTGACGTGAGAACCAGGCGACGATCATGCCGGCCAGGAAGCCGAACAGGATGTCCAGAACGATGGTGCTGACATAGTAGCCAATTCCAGGGCCAGAACTGTCGCTGCCCTTGCGCAGGGCGCTGTCGATGAACGAGCCAATCAGGCGGCTGAGGAACACGACGAACGTGTTCATCACGCCCTGGATCAAAGTCATGGTGACCATATCGCCATTGGCTACGTGGGCCACCTCATGCCCCAGCACTGCCTCGACCTCTTCCCGCGTCATGCCTTGCAACAGGCCAGTGGAAACCGCGACCAGGGCTGAATTCTTGAAAGCGCCCGTGGCGAAGGCATTGGGCTCACCCTCGTAGATACCCACTTCGGGCATCTTGATGCCGGCTTTCTCAGACAGGCGGCGCACGGTCTCGACAATCCAGGCCTCGTCGGCATTGGCGGGCTGGTTGATGATTTTGACCCCCATGCTGCTTTTAGCCATGGGCTTGCTGATCAACAGCGAAATGATGGCGCCAGTGAAGCCAATCACCAGCGAATACACCATGAGCTGGCCCACCTGCATGTTGGGGCCAGCAAAGCGATTCAGACCAAACAAGCTGGTGACGATGCCCAGCACCACCATAACGGCGACGTTGGTCATAACGAACAACATGATGCGTTTCATCGGGTCCCTTTTTCCTTTATTAGATGGGCTCGGCCACGCCGAGTTTGGTAATTGGGGCGTATTTGAACAGTTTTCAATGACTAGGTTCCAGCAATTTACACGCCAGAATGCTGCGAGCGCACGCTTTGAGCTTGTCGAGGCGTGTCAAAGCGCCTTCTGACGCACTGCAGAGCGACCGGCAGATTCGGCCAACGCAGCCCTTTTGGGTCGAAACACCGCCTTGTCGTCATAGAAACCGGCGTCCTCATTGTCCGACCACCAGCCCGGTATGCCCAGAAGTGGTAGGGGTACGAAGGGCTTGGGCACAAGGCGCTCTGCACACAGCCAGTCCGCGAGCCATTCGTCCGCCTCGTCAGGTGTTCGCAATTCCTTTGGGACGGCCATCACGTGTGCAGTGATCGATTTGTAGGGTGAAACCAGTTTTTCCAGTGCAGCATGCCCGAGCAGCCAGAGCCTTGCCTGCCCCCAGAGCGGCCGCAGGGGTCCGAAGAGTTCGTCCCATTGCCGCTCTCTCAGCGCGCTCATCAGGGGTTCGGGAGCTGCCAGCAGGGCCCCGTTTTCGTCAAACACGGTGATCGCATCCCGCACCGGCCCCCGGGTGGCCTGAACACCATTGGCGGCAATCTCCTGCGCCTGCAGGGCATTCATGCGGCGCTTTGCACGCGGATAACGCAACCAGATCAGGCCATTGAGGAAGTCGTGAAGATTGTCGCGCGTAGGCACCGCACGGCGCTCAAAAATAAAACGTTCATACGCCTGGCCCTCAGCCAACGCGTGGTGAGGCACAAAGCTGACTGGCGCTGGGCCAACGGCATTCAATGCTTGAGCCACACCCGCTCCAGCCGTCCAACTGGCCAGCGCCGGCTGCCCGAGTGAACGCACCGCCTCCCACCAGGGGGCATTCCAGTTGATTTGAAGAGCTTGGGTTACCATGTTCTCCAATCCTGCCACAAGCGAAAAAGCAATCCAGGAGGCTGTCGGACTTGGAGCGCCGATAGCGAGAAAATGGACCGCTGCGGCCATTTCGCAGCCGGCGATTTCCAAGTCCGACAGCCTCCTAGGCGCCATCAAATCAATGCCCTTCAAGCCTGCTCGAGCCCAGTGCGCACGCTGTGCTCCAAGTTCATCGCCACCTGAGCGGCCATGATCTCGACCGTCTTGCTCGTACTGCATGGCTTGTTGGTGGTGGCAGCTGCCATGCGGGTGCTGCTGCGCGACGATCTCTCGCCCGACAAGCGCATGGCCTGGCTGATGGTGCTCACGCTGCTGCCTTACGTTGGCGTAGTGCTTTATTACCTGCTGGGTGAAATCAATCTGGGCCGGCGCCTTACCGGCCGCCACCAACCAGTGGCCCAGTTCATGCGCAAGCACTGGCCGGACAACACGCCCGTTCGGCACATGCTGGGAAAGCCGGAGAACATATCGACGCTCATTCGCCCTCAATGGCAGGGTGTCTTTCGGTATGCCGCATCTGTCAACGGCTTCTTTCCACTTTCCGGATGCCGTGCCGAGCTGATGTCGGGCAACGACGAAACGCGCGTGCGCATGCTGGCCGACATGGATCTGGCAGAACACGAAATCAATGTCCTCTATTACATATGGCTGGGCGATGAGATGGGAACCGATATCGCCCATGCCTTGATCCGTGCCGCCAAGCGAGGGGTGGTGTGCCGCGCCATGGTAGACGGGCTCGGCTCGCGTCCTCTGATTCGCACCGCGCTCTGGCGCTCCATGCAAGAGGCTGGGGTGAAGTTGGCCGTGGCCCTGCCCATCAACAACCTGCTGAAAGTCGTCCTGACCAGCCGCATCGATCTTCGCAATCACCGAAAGATCACGGTGATCGATGGGCGGGTGACTTATGTGGGCAGCCAGAACTGTGCGGATGCTGCTTTTCTGGTCAAGGCGCGGTATGCCCCATGGGTGGACATCATGCTGCGCGTGGAAGGACCTCCCGTGGGCCAGGTGCAGTTGCTGTTTGCCAGCGACTGGGTGCAGGCCACCGGCGACGACAGTTTCAACCCCTTGACGCAAGAGACGTTGGCACACCCTGACGGCTTTGCCGCTCAAATGGTGGGCGACGGTCCCACTGAACGAAGCCGATCAACACCGCAGTTGTTTGCAACCCTTATTGCCACGGCGCAGCGCGAACTGACCATTTCCACCCCGTACTTTGTGCCTGATGCGACGGTCATGGAAGCGCTTTGTGCCGCAGCTTTTCGGGGTGTGAAGGTCACGCTCATATTCCCGAAGCGCAATGACTCGTGGATCGTGGCCGCAGCCAGCCGAAGCACCTATCACCGCTTGCTGCGGGCGGGTGTATTCATCCATGAGTTTCGCGGTGGTTTGCTGCATGCCAAGACCTTGACCGCTGATGGCGAGGTCAGCCTGGTGGGTTCGACGAACATCGATCTGCGCAGCTTCGACTTGAATTACGAGAACAACATGCTGCTCCAGGACAAGGGCACGACTGCAGCCGTGCAGGCGCGCCAGCAACATTACATCGACCAGGCAGACACCGTGACTCTGGAACAGGTTCAGCAGTGGCCTTGGTGGCGCCGCATCTGGAACAACGTCATGGCCACACTGGGGCCGGTGCTGTAGGCGACGCGCCTGGGAACCGAGGGCTCAGCGGTGTTCGCAACCGCAATTCCCGTGCGATAAAGTACAAAAATCAGAGGGCTGAGCAAAAAAACGCTGCCTCACCCATGTGTTCGTGATTAACATTCTGACGAATCCCAAGGATTGGTCGTTTCATGAACCTTTCGCCGGCCCCTCTCAAGCGCTCCATCCGCGGACGCGACATACACGAGCAACACCGTGTCGCAACCCCTCTGGAACTGCTTTTCGATCTGACTTTTGTGGTGGCGGTGGCATTGGCCGCTGCCCAACTGCACCACGCGGAGGGAGCGCACCACATAGTGCAAGCACTGCCTGGTTACCTGCTGGCGTTTTTCGCTATCTGGTGGGCCTGGATGAACTACACCTGGTTCGCCTCTGCTTACGACAACGATGATGCGGTCCATCGCATACTCACACTCCTGCAGATGGGCGGGGTGCTGGTCTTTGCAACCGGTGTGCCTGGCCTGTTTGAAGGACAGTTTTTTCTGGGTGTATTGGGGTACGCACTCATGCGGCTGCCGCTGTGCATCCAGTGGATACGAGCCGGGATGGGAGACGCTGAGCGCCGCGCCGTGTGCTGGCGCTACGCCACAGGCATCGCCGTCGTGCAAGTGCTTTGGATCCTGTTCCATATGGCGCGCTCACAAGGCTGGCTGGCAGAGGGCATGATCTGGCCCGTGCTAATTGTCTTGGTAGCGCTGGACCTATCGGTACCGGCCTGGGCGGAGCGTCCCGGACCGGCGACCCCCTGGCACCCTCACCATATCGCAGAGCGGTACAGCGGCTTCGTCATCATGATCCTGGGCGAGGCCATCTTGGGCACCACCAATGCCATAGCGGGGTTGGTGCAAGCACACGGCTCCTCATGGGATGTAGGCCTTGTGGGACTAGGCGGAGCACTGCTCGCATTCTGTCTATGGTGGATGTATTTCCTGCTCCCCTCAGGAGAAGCTCTTCACCACCACCGTAATCGAAGTTTTGGCTGGGGGTACGGCCACTATTTCGCCTTCGCCGCGCTCGCGGCGGTCGGCAGCGGACTGGAAGTGGTAGCCGATACGCTGAAGGCGACCAGTGAAGCCACCCAGCAGGCCAGCCACGCGTCTTCACCGCTCTTTGCCATCAGCGCCGTCGCCATCCCGGAGGCACTATTTGTGTTCTTTATCTGGGCTCTTTATCGATATGTCACTCGCGCCCAGGATAACCAGATGGGCCTTGTAATCGTTGTGTTGGCCTGCATTGGCCTTGGCCCTCTGGCTGTGGCGCAGGGCTTGCCGTTGCCCTGGGGGCTGGTGTTGCTTTCGCTGGGCCCTGCCATCGCCATCATCTACAACGAAAGGGGACGTCAGCGGCGGGCCGATCGTTTCGCGGTGCAGTAAGGGAAGTCCCATCGCTGATTCGACTCGAAGCAGGCGATCCAATCCCTTGATACACAGGATGCGATGCTGAAACCAGGTGGCGTTCGATCGGCTTACAGAGACTTCCATCCCAAGGTTTCACCTCCGCGAAGTGGTTTAACCACTGTGTCGCCAAAGGGTACCTGTTCTGGTGGCTGCCATTGCTCTTTGCGCAACGTGATTGTGCCCGTATTGCGAGGCAGGCCGTAGAAATCTGCACCAAAGAAGGAAGCAAAGCCCTCCAGCTTGTCCAGAGCACCTGCAGCCTCAAACGCCTCAGCGTACAGCTCCATCGCCGTCAGCGCGGTATAGCAGCCAGCGCATCCGCAGGCGTGCTCCTTCAAGTGTGAGGCGTGGGGAGCAGAGTCGGTACCCAGAAAGAACTTGGGACTGCCGCTGATGGCGGCTTTGACGAGGGCTTGGCGGTGCTCTTCTCGCTTCAGGACAGGCAAGCAGTAGTAGTGTGGCCGGATACCGCCCTGGAAGATGACGTTTCGGTTGTAGAGCAGATGGTGTGCAGTCACCGTAGCTGCCGTGTAGGCGTCACTTTGCTCGACAAATTGAGCCGCTTCCTTGGTGGTGATGTGCTCGAAGACGACTTTCAGCTCTGGAAAATCGCGGCGAAGCGGCTGCATGACACGGTCAATGAAAACGGCTTCACGGTCGAACAGGTCGATCTCCGAATCAGTCACCTCGCCATGCACCAGCAACTTGAGACCTGCACGCTGCATGGCCTCCAGCGTCTTGTAGGTTTTGCGGATGTCGGTCACTCCGGCGTCGCTGTTGGTGGTGGCGCCGGCGGGGTAGAGCTTAAGGGCATGGACACCCGCTTCCTTGGCGCGAGCAATTTCTTCCGCTGGAGTCACATCCGTCAGATAGAGCGTCATCAGGGGCTCGAAGTCCATGCCGGCAGGCACGGCTTGCAGGATGCGCTCCTTGTATTCCAAAGCCTGAGCGGCCGTGGTCACGGGCGGTTTCAGGTTCGGCATGATGATCGCGCGGGCGAACTGTGCTGCGGTGTGGGGCACCACGGAGTTCAGGGCGGCACCGTCGCGGACGTGGAGGTGCCAGTCGTCGGGGCGGGTGATGGTTAGGGTTTGGGGGGCGGTCATGAGGGGGGATTTTCTCAGAGACCGGGGTGGGGTGTTTTTTGCTTTGTTTTGGAGCGGGGTGAGACGGTATTTCTGGCTATTTGCAGACGAAGAAATTGGGGTACGGCTGCGATTACCAATTAACTTCTGCTCATTCATTGAGGTCGGAGGCCGGGGTGTGCGCCCGGCGGCGCACCTACTTCTTCTTTGCTCCGCCAAAGAAAAGTAGGCAAAAGAAAGGCGGCCCCACTGTCCGTGACCCTGCGCTTCGCTCCGGGCAACCTGCGGTGCTCGTGCCCAAGGCGGTGCGGCAGAACTCGCTGCTTTCGCTTCGCTCAATACGCTCAGACAGCTGCCGCAAGCTAGTTCACGAAGCAAGAGCATCTTGCAGTGCTCTTGCCCGCCCCAGGCCCTGTGCTCCTCGGCACGGCCAAAGGGGGTGGGACACCCACTCGGGCCATTGCTTCGCTCGGCCCTACACGCATTGGTCGCAAGCGATGGTTTTACTCCCTCTCCCGCCCGCAGGAGAGGGAGCCAAAATCAAAAGGCCGCGGAGCAGGCCATGCGGGTGTAGCCGCGGAGCTGGCTTTGCCAGGCCGCTGGCTGCGTCCCCCCCAGGGGGATGGCGCGTAGCGCCTCAGGGGGAGCCACATTACTCCAGGCCGCTGGTTGCGTCCCCTGGGGGATGGCGCGTGAGCGCCTCAGGGGGGAATCAGTCAACTCGTATAGTCCCCAGCCGCCTCCGGCTGAAATTCAATGGCGCGTATTTCAATGGCCGATTCCTTGCCATCCGCCACGTGCCAACGTGCCACATCGCCAACGCTCAATCCAAGCAGACTGGTGCCTACCGGCGAAAGTACAGAGATCATGCCCGTGGCTGCATCTGCGTCAGGGGGATAGCACAGCGTGATGATTCGCTCTTCACCGGTTGCCGTGTCAAGGACACGCAATTTGCTGTACATGGTGACGACATCGGGGCCTATCTCTTGGGGGCGCACAAGATCCGCGTTGTCTATGGCCTCGCTCAGCTCTTCAGCCTGCGGGGCGCTGGTGTTGCCGAACTGGCGCTTCAAAAGGTTGTAGATACGGACGTGGTCGAGCTCGGTGATCACGCGGCGAAGCACTTGAATATTGGAAGTCATTGCAATCTCCTGTCGAATAGGAAAAGCAGCGCTGGCGGGCAAGGCCCGACGATCTGGAGAGGGAGGCGCTGGAGAGGGAGAGGAGAGCGATCGTCGGGCTCAGGGGAGTGCGGCCGAGTGGCGCATTCCGTGGGGCGTGGTCGCCCTTTTGAGCTGATGAGCGCCAAAGCGCGCGCGCACAATGGCAGCGCCAGCCAAAATGGCCGACGTGCACACGGGCAACGCACTCAGGGTTTGCATGCAAGCATGATAGCGGCTGCAGGCGCAAAAGGCCAGCCGAGCCCCGATAATAGGGGGTTAGCGCGCCTGAAGCGCTTTTTTTGAGCGCTTTAAAACAAATACAGCATGACCTCCCCCCTTTCTCCCGGAGAGAACTCCGGAGCCACCCCGCCCTCCGAGGCCGAATCCAAGACCAGGGTGCCCCTGAAGATTGAAGACTGGCTCACGGTCTTGATCATGGCGGCGCTGGCCTTGATCACCTTCGCCAACGTCCTGGTGCGCTATTTCACCAATGCGTCGTTCGCGTGGACAGAGGAAGTCTCCATATTCCTGATGATCGCCCTGTCCATGGTGGCGGGCTCCGCCGCCGTGGCACGCAATCGGCATATTCGTATCGAGTACTTTGCCGACTCCGGCCCCATCAGCCGGCAGCGCGCGCTGGCCAAATTCGGTGCGGCCATGGTTGCACTGCTTTTCGCGCTCATCGCCGCCCTGTCAGTGCGCATGGTGTGGGACGATATTCAGTACGGCGAAACCTCTCCGGGGATTGGCGTGCCTCAGTGGTGGTATTCAATCTGGCTGCCCATCATTTCTGTGGCCATCACCCTGCGTGCCATTGGACTGATGCGGCGCAAAGGTGTTGCAGCCTCTGATGACCCCGCCCTGCCGACTTCACCCGAAGTTCGTGCGGAGGAACATGCACCATGATCGCGACTCTGTTGTTTACCGCTTTCATCGCGATGATGTTGCTTGGCGTACCGATTGGCGCGGCGCTGGGGTTGGCTGGCGCGGCAGCCATTGCGATTGCCAATAGCGATGCACAGTGGTTCGGCCTGCTGGCCGTGCCGCAGAATTTCTACGCCGGCCTCGGCAAGTACCCTCTGCTCGCCATCCCGATGTTCGTTCTGGTCGGCTCGATCTTCGATCGATCGGGTGTGGCGCTGCGGCTTGTGAATTTTGCGGTCGCCATCGTGGGACGCGGACCGGGCATGCTCCCTCTGGTGGCCATTGCAGTGGCCATGTTTTTGGGTGGCATCTCGGGCTCCGGCCCTGCGAATGCAGCAGCCGTGGGCGCGGTGATGATCGCCGCCATGAACCGAGCCGGCTATCCAGCCAGCTACTCGGCCAGCGTAGTCGGCGCAGCGGCATCCACGGATATCCTGATTCCTCCCTCTGTGGCGTTCATCGTCTATTCTGTCCTGGTGCCCGGCGCTTCTGTTCCAGCACTTTTTGCTGCGGGCATGATTCCAGGCGTGTTGGCAGGACTGGCGCTGATCGTGCCTGCGGTCTGGCTTGCCCGGCGGCACAACATGGGTGCGCTGGAAGCCTCCATGCCCCGCCCCCCGTTCTGGAAGAGTTTCCGCGAGGCCGTCTGGGGCTTGGCAGCACCGGTGCTGATCCTGGGCGGCATGCGCGCGGGTTGGTTCACACCGACGGAGGCTGCCGTGGTCGCCGTGTTCTACGGGCTGTTCGTGGGTATGGTGATCCACCGCACCATGACCCTGCGTGACCTGTTTCCTATTCTGAAGGAATCAGGCGAGCTCTCGGCGGTGATTCTGCTGGTGGTGTCGCTGGCGGGCATCTTCGCCTATTCACTCTCGACGCTGGGTGTGATTGACCCGATCACGCGTGCCATCTTGAATTCCGGCCTGGGCGAATATGGGGTACTTACCCTGCTCATTCTCCTGCTGATCACCGTGGGCATGTTCCTTGACGGCGTCTCCATTTTCCTGATCTTCGTGCCCTTGCTGTGGCCTATCGTTGAGCACTACAAATGGGACCCGGTCTGGTTCGGGGTGCTGCTTACCCTGAAGGTGGCGCTGGGCCAATTTACACCCCCTCTGGCGGTGAATCTGATGGTTTCTTGCCGCATAGCCAATGTACGAATGGAAGAGACCGTGCGCTGGGTGGGTCCGATGCTGCTGGCCATGGGCTTGGTCATGGTGGCTGTGATCGTCTGGCCGCAGTTGGCGCTCTGGCTACCGGGCGTGCTCGGATACTGATGCACGCCGTGCCTGCATTCCGCTCAAGATAGCTGTTCCAGAAGGCCCTGCATGCCCAGGGCCATGACAAGATTTTCTACCGACCTTGCTAGCCATTTTTAAAAGGAGACTTCCATCATGATCAAACTTCGACGCACCCTGCTCGCTCTCGCCACAGTCGCCACAGCTGTGGCTGGCTTGGGCCTGTCTGCCCCTGCTGTGGCCCAGAACTACAAGAGCGAATACAAGATGTCGCTCGTGCTGGGCACCGCCTTTCCATGGGGCAAGGGCGGCGAAATATGGGCGAATAAAGTACGCGAGAAGACCAATGGCCGTATCAACATCAAACTCTACCCTGGCGTTTCATTGATTCAAGGGGATCAGACGCGTGAATTCTCCGCGCTGCGCCAAGGCGTGATCGACATGGCCATCGGCTCGACCATCAACTGGTCTCCGCAGGTCCGGCAGCTCAACCTTTTCTCGATGCCTTTCCTGATGCCCGACTACGCTGCTGTCGACGCGCTGACGCAGGGAGAAGTCGGTAAACGCATTTTCGAAACCATCGACAAGGCGGGCGTACTGCCGCTGGCCTGGGGAGAAAACGGTTACCGTGAAATCAGCAACTCCAAGCATGCAATCAAGACGCCGGCAGACCTGAAAGGGCTGAAGATTCGTGTAGTGGGCTCACCACTGTTCCTGGAAACGTTTACAGCTCTGGGCGCAAACCCTACGCAAATGAGCTGGGCTGACGCGCAACCCGCTCTCGCCAGCGGCGCCGTGGACGGCCAGGAAAATCCCCTGAGCATCTTTACCGCCTCCAAGCTTCAAACAGTGGGCCAAAAGCACCTGACCATGTGGGGCTACGTTGCGGATCCGCTGATCTTCGTGGTCAACAAGGAAGTGTGGAATTCCTGGACGCCAGCCGACCGCGAGGCCGTACGCCAAGCCGCGCTTGAAGCCGGAAAAGAACAACTCGCCCTGGCCCGCAAAGGCATGGTGGAGCCAGGCCAGCCCTTGCTCAAGGAGATCGAAGGCACGGGCGTCGCGGTGACCCGCCTCTCCGCCAGCGAGCGTGAAGCTTTTGTGAAAGCCACCCAGCCGATTTACACCAAATGGAAAAACCAGATTGGCGCTGATCTTGTGACCACAGCTGAAAAAGCTATCGCAGCACGCAAGAAGTAAGCCGAGGCACCAGCCTTGAGCACTTAATCGCCTCGGTGATCATTCAAAGCCGAGGCGTTACGTCGAAATTCAGGCGCTCAGATGCCTCCTCTACCGAGATAAGTCTGAAAAGGCTGAGGCAGGCATCGATCCTGTGAACCGAGGTTTTGATAACCCAGTAAGCCCTATGTCTACAAGGAATTTCTCGCTTGCGTGCGAGATGAACCTGTGCCAAAAACGGGGGGCTTACAAAGGGATGTAGTGGAAGCAGCCCAACTTTCGCTGGCCGTATACAGTCGAATACAACACGCACTCTATGGTGCCGTGGGGCAAGACGAGGCTTGGCCGGAGGCTTTGCGCGTCATGGCCGAACTCTTCGACGCCAGCTTCTCGATGTTGGTGGCGGCCGGTCAGGGACAACGCGACCAGAGCTTTTATGCTGCCTGGAATCACTCCGACGAAGCCGCCCGCGCCTATTCCGACTATTGGTGGCAGCACGACATCTGGCTTCAACAGGGCGTCGCAGACGGCTTGTTCGTTCAGGGCAATATTGCGCGAGGCAGTGACATCGTGCCCCTACCGGTATTTCGTCAAAGCCGCTTCTACAAAGAGTATCTGGCGCCACTCTCGACCGAATATCTGCTGGTTTCGGCGGTATCAGACGGCAGTGTGCCGGGGTTGGCACCTCCGTCTCACCTGAGTTTCTTTCGTCGGCCTGATCAGCCCAATTTCAGCGAAGACGATATAGCCATCATGCAGTTGATCTTCCCGCATGTGGTTCGTGCGTTCGACCTTCATTGGAGTACGCGTCGCCTGCAGGAACAAGTGACCCTGCTGCACCGTTTCCTGGACGCGCTGGACTTTGGCGTGGTCATGCTGGACCCCGCAGGCCGGGTGCTTTACGCCAACCAAGGCGTTCGAACATTGATGGCAGATCCGCACTCTGCACGTTGGCTGGGAAGCTTGCCGCAACGCGTGGCCTTGCACGAACCATTAGGGCCGTTGGTACATGCCTGCGCTCGCGGGCAGGGCGGCGGAGCTGCTTTTGGCCAGACCAATCCCAAACTGATGGCTCTGACTTTACCGATAGAAGAACCTTGTGGGCCGGCGCCCGAGAAAATACAACCAGGGGCGTGCATGCTGCTCCTGGCCAGGCATGTCGAAACACCTCCGGCGGTCTCTGACTTTGTGATGCGTATTTTCGGCTTGAGCCCCGCAGAGGCGCGCTTGCTGCCCCTCATGCTGAGAGGCTGTGCACCCGCAGAAATGGCCTTGGAACTGGGCGTGAAAATCAGCACAGTGCGCTCGCAGCTCTCCTCCATCTTCGCCAAGACTGGCTCTACGCGCCAGCAGGACCTGATCCGACTACTGGGAAGTTTGCCGCCGGTTCGATAGATTCAGGCTTTAGCTTTTCAGGGGCTGATCGAATGGCATCAGCACAGGGTCCCTGGTAGGAACGTTCGAATCTGCCTCGCCACTGAATTGGGGAGCCTGGTCGTCCGAAGCCGCAAGGCTTGCTTGACCAAGCGGCTAGTGGTGGCGCGCCCCTGGAGATGGCGCACAAGCGCCTCAGGGGGATGGATCAATGCTGGAGGATCTTGCTCAGGAAGTCCTTGGTGCGCGGCTGACGGTTCTCTGGGTGATTAAAAAACTCGTCTTTGGAACAATCTTCCAGAATCTTGCCACCCACGTCAATAAAGATCACCCGATTGGCGACTTTGCGGGCAAAGCCCATCTCGTGTGTGACGACCATCATGGTCATGCCCTCGTGCGCCAACCCGACCATCACGTCGAGCACCTCACCCACCATTTCAGGGTCCAGCGCGGAAGTAGGTTCATCGAACAGCATCACCACAGGGTCCATGGACAGGGCGCGCGCAATAGCGACACGTTGTTGCTGGCCACCGGAAAGCTGGCCAGGAAACTTGTCCTTGTGCGCCATCAACCCCACGCGGTCGAGCATCTTCAGGCCACGGACTTTGGCTTCATCAGGCTTGCGGCCCAGTACCTTGATCTGAGCGATGGTGAGATTTTCCGTCACCGAAAGGTGCGGGAACAGCTCGAAGTGCTGAAACACCATGCCGACCTTGCTGCGCAGCTTGGGCAGATCGGTCTTGGAGTCCGTCAGCGACGTCCCGTTGACGATGATGTCGCCCTTCTGGATGGGCTCAAGACCGTTGACGGTCTTGATCAGAGTCGACTTACCCGAGCCCGAAGGGCCGCAAACCACCACCACGTCGCCCTTTGTGATATTGACCGAGCAGTCGTTGAGCACCTGAACAGGGCCATACCACTTGGAGACGTTCTTTACCTGGATCATGTAATCAGACATATCAATCTCTCTTTCCGGTCAGCGAATGATGGCAATTTTCTTGTGCAAGCGCTTGACCAGCCAGGACAGCGCATAGCAGAGGATGAAGTAAAGCACGGCAGCCATCAGGTACATCTCTACCGGGCGGCCCAGGTTCTTACCCGCAGTCTCGAATCCCTTGAGCAGGTCATAGGCTCCAATGGCGTAGACCAGCGAGGTATCTTGAAACAGGATGATGGTCTGCGTGAGCAGTACCGGCAGCATGTTGCGAAATGCCTGCGGCAGGATGACCAGCTTCATGTTCTGCCCATAGGTCATGCCCATGGCCTGGCCGGCAAACACCTGGCCGCGCGGAATGGACTGGATACCTGCACGCATGATCTCGCTGAAATACGCGGCTTCAAAAGCCACGAAAGTCACGATGGCGGAATACTCTGCCCCGATAGGCCGGCCAATCATGAAAGGCACCAGCAGGAAGAACCACAGGATCACCATGACCAGTGGAATGGAGCGCATGCCGTTGACATAGATCGCCGCCGGTACGTCCAGCCACTTCTTGCCAGACAAGCGCATGAGCGCCAGGATGGTGCCAAAGAAGATACCGCCCAGCGTGGCGACAATGGTCAACATGAAGCTGAAATACAGCCCCTTGAGGATGAAGTTCTGGATCAGATCCCAGTTGAGGATGGAAAAATCGAGGTTCATGCTCAATGTCCTCCGCCAGTACCGGCCGCTACGAAGCCGGGAACTCTGGAACGCTTTTCTATGAAAGCCATGATGCGGTTGATGACCATCGCCGAGATAATGTAGAGCACGGTGACTCCCAGATATACCTCAATGGGGCGCGAGGTCTCCTCACCCGCCTGCAATGCAAACTGCGTCAGCTCCGGAATGGACACCGCGAAGGCCACCGCGGAGTTCTTGAAAATGTTCATCGATTCGCTGGTAAGCGGCGGGATGATGATCCGGTAGGCCATGGGCAAGATCACGTACCTGTAGTACTGCGGGGTGGTAAAGCCCAGCGCCATGCCTGCATAACGTTGCCCCTTGGGCAGCGCCTGAATACCCGAACGCACCTGCTCGGCAATACGAGCCGAAGTAAAGAGACCCAGCGCCAACACGATCAGGATGAATGGAGGAAAGTCTCTCATGGGAGGAACCAGCGCCGGGACGACGTGATACCAAAGAAAAACCTGCACCAGAAGCGGGATGTTTCGAAACAACTCCACCCACGCATTGCCCAGGCGCACCAACCAGGGGCTGTCCGGCAAGGTACGCAACACGCCGATGATGGAACCCGCCAGCAACGCAATGATGAGCGCCGTCAGCGATACGCCGACCGTCCAACCCCAGGCCGAAAACAGCCAATTGAGGTAGGTAGGGTCAACCTTTGTTCCAAAGCATCCGGCGACCACATCACCGGTCAAGGTATCCTGACAGAATACCTTCCAATCCATATTGAGCATCTCACTCCTCCCTTCAACGCGCCGTTCTTAGAACGAAAAACGCCCGCCATCATTTTCATGGCGGGCGCAGCTTACGCTTGCGAGTGCGCCATGTTTATTTCTTGGCGTAGTCTTCCATTGGCTTGTCGTTAGGGCTTGCCCAAGCGGCTTTGGTGCTCTCAGAAGCGGGCATGTTCAGCGATGTATTGCTCGGTGGAATCGGTTGCATGAACCACTTGTCATACAGCTTGGCCAGCGAGCCGTCCTTGATCTGACGCACGATGCTGTCGTCGATGGCCTTCTTGAGCTTAGGATCATCCTTGGGCAGCATGCAGGCGATGGGCTCTACGTTCAGGACTTCGCCCACAATGGCGTAGTCCTTGGGGTTCCTGGCTGTGGAGATGTTCTTGGCCAGAATCGAGCCGTCCATCACGAATGCATCAGCGCGGCCACTTTCCAGCAGCAGGAAGCTGTCCGCGTGATCCTTGCCCGTAACTTCCTTGAAGTCGATACCGTTGGCGCGCTCGTTCTTGCGAAGCGTCTGCACGGAAGTGGTGCCGGTGGTAGTAGCCACTGACTTACCGTTCAAATCCTTGATGGATTTGATACCGGAACTGGTCTTAACGGCCATGCGAATTTCTTCCACATAGGTGGTGAATGCGAAAGCCACATCTTTCTGACGAGCGATGTTGTTCGTCGTAGAGCCGCATTCGAAATCAATGGTGCCGTTTTGCACCAGAGGAACACGGTTTTGCGATGTGATGACCTGGTAGTTGACTTTCAAGGTCGAACCGAGTTGTTTACCCAGGTCTTCGATGATGCGCTCAGCCATTTCGGTATGGAAACCGACGTACTTGCCACCGCCGATTGTGAAAGCCAGCCCGGAAGAATCACGCACACCCAGGTTCACGGCACCACGGGATTTGATCTTGGCAAGCGTGTCCACTGATTGCGCCACGGCGCCACCAGCAACTAGAGAGAACGCCACCAAGGCGAGAAGATGTTTTTTCATGCGGATGGTCCTTTGAAAAAAAGAAATGGCAGAAGCCTTGAGAACGCAATTCTACGAAGTGGGCCGTACGCGTTAACCCGCATTTCTGAGACCCAAGAGCGAAATTCGCCAAAAAATTGACCTCTGTGCGAACTATTTGCTCCGACTTATACGTATCAATTTTCGTGCCTGAACAGAAGCGGGTCAAAGATTTTCTTCAGATCGCTCTGCATTCTGCTGCAAGGCCCACATGTCGGCATAGCGTCCACGGGCCAGGAGCAGCTCCATGTGGGTGCCTCGCTCGATGATTTGGCCGTGTTCCATGACCAGAATCTGATGGGCATCGACCACGGTGGAAAGCCGGTGCGCAATGACCAAGGTGGTCTTGCCGCGCGCCGCATTCTGGATCTCCGCCTGAATGTCGCGTTCATTGCGCGAATCCAGGGCACTTGTAGCTTCGTCAAAGATCAGGATAGGGGGATCTTTGAGCAGCGTGCGGGCGATCGCCACGCGCTGCTTTTCTCCGCCGCTCAATTTAAGCCCCCGCTCACCCACCATGCTTGCATAGCCTTTGGGCAAGCTGGCAATGAGTTCGTGAATGTGAGCTGCGCGCGCTGCCTGCTCCACTTGCGCGTCGGTGGCTTCCGGACGGCCATAGCGAATGTTGTAGGCGATGGTGTCGTTGAACAGCACCGTGTCCTGGGGCACGATGCCGATGGCACGTCGCACGCTGGACTGGGTCACGCCGCGAATGTCCTGCCCGGCTATCAGTATTCGGCCATGACCGCCGGGCTGGGCCGGAGCATTCGTATTCGCTGATTGAGCTGGCGATACGCCCACATCGTAGAAGCGGTAGAGCAAGCGAGCCAGCGTGGACTTACCGGAACCCGAAGGGCCGACCACGGCCACTGTCTTGCCCGCTGGAATTGAAAAACTCAAGTCATGCAGAATGGGCCGGGCAGGCTCGTAAGCGAAGTCCACATGCTCGAAGCGAACGTCTACCGGCCCATGCGTTCTCAGATCTTCCGCGCCCGGGGCGTCAGCCACTTCGCGCTCGCGGTCCATCAAGGTGAACATTTTCTCAAGGTCAATGAGGTTTTGCTTGATCTCCCGGTAAATCACGCCCAGAAAGTTCAATGGGATGTAGAGCTGAATCATGAAGGCGTTGATCATCACGAGATCACCCAGGGTCAGCTTGCCGTCCACCACACCCTGCGTCGCCCGCCACAACATGGCAATGAGGCCCGTCGCAATGATGATCTGCTGACCCGTGTTGAGCAGTGAGAGCGTGCTCTGGCTTTTCAGCCGCGCTTTGCGCAGATGCTGCAGGCTCTCGTCGTAGCGCCTGGCCTCAAAATTCTCGTTGTTGAAATACTTGACGGTCTCGAAATTCAGAAGCGAATCGATGGCCTTGCTATGGGCCGCGGAATCAGACTCGTTCGCCTGGCGGCGAAACTGCGAGCGCCATTCGGTCACCGTCACCGTGAAGACGATATAAACCCCCAGCGCCGTCAAGGTGATCCATGCGAAACCGGGGTCGAAATTGACCGCGAGGATGATCAGCACCATCGCGACTTCCACCAGCGTGGGCAAGATGGAGTAGAGCGTATAGGAGATCAGTGATTCGATGCCGCGTACGCCGCGCTCGATGTCCCGTGTCATGCCACCGGTTTGCCGCTCAAGGTGAAAACGAAGGCTCAGTGCGTGAAGATGCTCGAAGGTTTGGAGCGCGATCTGCCGAGACGCGCCTTGTGTGGCTTTGGAGAAAACCAGTTCGCGCAACTCTGTGAACAAGGAGGTCAGCAAGCGCAGACCTCCATAGGCAAGCAGCAGCCCAGCTGGAACAACCAGCACCGCAGCCGGATCACCCGGCTTGAGGGTCATGCTGTCAATCAGATTCTTGAGAAGCACCGGTACGCTGACGTTGGCCACCTTGGCGCCAATCACGAACAGGAACGCAGCGCACACGCGCCACTTGTACTCCCACAGATAAGGAAAAAGCCGAGCCAGGGTGCGCCAATCGGACCGCGACGCTGTGCTGCCCTTTGCTAATCCCTCTGTCCGACCGGGAGAATTTTGCTCGCCGCCTCCGCGCATGTTGGAAAATCGCCTTTCGTTATGTTTTCTAGATGGTGCCCATGTCCCACATCACAAGCCCGCTTACCACGCATCTGCGCCCACCCAATACAGAACCGGTGCAGGGCGAATCCGTGGAGCTGCCCGCAGATCATGTATTGGTCTTGAAAGTCATCCCACTTCCCGGAGATGCCAATGCCAACGGGGACATTTTCGGTGGCTGGGTCATGGCCCAGGTGGATCTGGCAGGTTCTGTATTGCCCGCCCGCTATGCCCAGGGGCGCATGGCGACGGTGGCCGTCAATCAGTTTGTGTTCAAGCAACCCGTTCGAGTGGGCGATATTCTTTCATTCCTGGCAAAAATGGAACGCATCGGCCGCACCTCCATGACGGTCAATGTGGGAGTCTACGCTGAGCGATTCAACAACCAGGGACGCTACATCAAGGTCACTGAAGCGCAGCTCACGTATGTCGCGATTGATGACCAAGGCAAACCCAGGCCTGTGCCTGTAAGCGCTATGTAACGCCCCTCCTTGCGGGTTTTTACCTCTGACGTGCTCGCAAGGCTCGCCACTCTGTTGAGTCCACTGCGCGGTTCGAGGGCGGGTTCTACCCATCCACTGGATGAGTCGGCGTATTCAGAATAAGCTGGTAAAAAGCCACATCCAGCCAGCTTCCAAACTTGAAACCCGCCTGCTGGATGGTTCCAGCGTGAACGAAGCCCAACTTCTCGTGCATCGCAATGCTGCCCGCGTTGGCGGCGTCAATTGCGCCAATCATCACGTGCAACTGCTGTGCGCGAGCGGCTTCAATGAGTTGGCCCATTAACGCGTGGCCCAGGCCTTTGCCGCGGTGATCCTTATGGACATAGACTGAGTGCTCGACGGAGTACTTGTAAGCCGGCCATGCGCGAAACGTGCCATAACTGGCGAAGCCCAGGAGAGCCCCGTCTTGATCGACCGCTCCGATCACCGGAAATCTACCAGCTGCCTTGGCCTGAAACCACCCCTCCATGTTTTGCGGCGTGCGGGGATGGTAGTCGTACAAAGCCGTCGAATTAACTATCGCTTCGTTAAAGATGCTGAGGATCGCCTGCGCATGCTCGTCGTGAGTGCAGGCAATGAATTTCACTTCAGTCAACGAACGCATCTAGAGACCTTCTTGCGATGTATGTGAATGCCGCGCCCATCCCAGGCCGCGCGCCGTCATATCGGGGTAGCAGCAAGGCAGGCCGACCAGGGCGTGCTCACACCACTTGAATGAAGAATGATACGTCGCGCTCATGCGAGCGGCGTCGCACCCTCACCCCGCCCTCTCCCCTAGCCGGGGGGGGGGGGGGGGGGGGGGGGGGGGGGGGGGGGGGGGGGTAAAACACAACGCCCGCGGGGGGGACGCCGGGGGCGCCCGGGGAGGCGCCGCA
>NZ_JBEPSH010000013.1:0-150185 GCF_040548795.1 Ottowia thiooxydans
CCGCCGGGGGGCGCGCCCGCCCGAGGGGTGGCCACCCCGGGGCGCGCCTGGGGTTGTTGGGGCTCGCTTGTGTACAGTAGTACACGGCGCTCGCCACGCCTAGCCTGGCGCTCCCTGGCTTGGCAACGCGTGGGGGGTTTAATTGATGACACGCCCTAATCATGCGGCTTGCATTGGGGCAGGATCGGCTGGTATCGAATGGATTGGCCATGCAGCACACCCCGCCAAAGTGGATCAGGCTTGCTGCTTGGCAAACACGTACCCCACGCCGCGTACGGTCAAGATGCGCTTGGGGTTCTTGACGTCTTCCTCTATGGCCGCGCGTATGCGGCCCATGTGCACGTCAATGGATCGATCGAAGGCTTCCAATTCCCGCCCGCGCACGGCTTCCATGATTTGATCGCGCGTCAGCACACGGCCTGCGCGTTCTGCCAACGCCACCAGGAGATCAAATTGATAGCTGGTCAGATCAGCCGGCTGACCAGCCAAGGTCACCACACGCGCATCTCGGTCAATTTCCAGGGCACCGAAGCGCATCAGTTTGTGCTCCGGCGTGGCACCTGTCTGATGGCGGCGCAACACGGCACGGATGCGGGCCAGCAGCTCTCTAGGTTCGAAAGGCTTGGGCAGATAGTCGTCGGCCCCCAGTTCCAGACCGATGATGCGGTCCATGGGATCACCCTTGGCAGTGAGCATCAATACGGGAACACGCGCCATGTCACCGGAGAATGCGCGAATGCGGCGGCAAACTTCCAGGCCGTCGACGTCGGGCAACATCAAATCCAGAATGACCAGATCGGCAGGCTTGTCCCGCAGCGCGGCCAGTCCGGACTCTCCATCCGTCATGTGAGTGACGGAAAAGCCTGACTGCGACAGGTACTCGCTAACCATGCCGGCCAGGCGGGTATCGTCCTCGATCATCAGCAGGTGGTGTGTACTCATGCGTTCCTTAATCCTTCATCGCCATGCTGCCTGCATTAGGACAGCCGCGCTTGTCGGAGACGTAAAGATAGGTAAACCCATGCCCTGTTTCAGCGCTTTCATTCAGTGTGACCATGCCCTGGTTTACATCGGAGAGTTGTCTGCTCTTCTACAGGCAATGCGCCTCACGCGCTGCCCACGTGCCTGCGCTGCACGCGCATGGCCACTGCCACCAACACCAGCACAGGCAGCCCCAATAGCGCGGTACTTGTGAAAAAGGTACTGTATCCAAAGGCGTTCACGTAGTCGCCAGAAAATCCGGCAACGAACTTCGGAGCCAATAACATCAACGAAGAAAAAAGCGCGTATTGCGTGGCTGAATAACTGATGTTGGTCAAACTGGACAAATAGCCCACAAAGGCTGCAGACGCAATTCCCGAGGCAAGGTTGTCCATGGAGATCACTGCAATCAGGGCGGGCACACTGTGTCCGTAGCCAGCCAGCCATGCAAACAGCAGATTGCTGCCTGCGCTCAGCACGGCGCCGAGCATGAGAATGCGCATCACGCCAAAACGCAGCGCCAGGCTCCCGCCCACAAAGGCGCCAACCAGCGTCATGATGACCCCGTAGATCTTGGTGACGGCCGCCACCTCATCTTTGGTGTAGCCCATGTCGACATAGAACGGATTGGCCATGATGCCCATCACCACATCGCTGATGCGATAGACCGCGATCAAGGCCAGGATCAATGCCGCTTGCCACTTATAGCGGCGAAAGAAGTCCGCGAACGGATCAATGAGCGCCGTTTGAATCCACTCTGCGGCACTCCGCGCACGCTGCAAGGGTACGTTGACCGGTTCGGAGGAATACAGGACAGTCAGCACCCCAATGACCATGGAGCAAGCCATGATCAGGTAGGCGGCCTGCCACGCTGAATTGTCATAGCCGCCAGTGGACCCTTGCGCCCGTGCGGCCAACCACAGCACGCCAGCGCCTGCCCAGATCATGGCCAGACGATAGCCTGTCTGGTAGCTGGCAGCCAAAGCCGGCTGGTGGTCTGCAGGGGCGGATTCAATCCGGTAGGCGTCCAGCGCAATATCCTGCGTAGCGGACGCGAAAGCCACCGCCAGCGAACACCACACGACGGTCATAAGCGACACACTGGGGTCTGCCATAGCCACCCCCACCAAGCCCGCCGCCACGCAGCACTGAGCCAGCAGCAGCCAACTGCGCCTACGCCCTAACCAGCGAGTGAGACCAGGCAGTGGCACACGGTCAACCAGCGGCGCCCAGACCCATTTGAAGCCATAGGCCAGACCCACCCAACTCAAATGGCCAATGGTGCTGCGGTCAATACCTGCTTCACGCAACCGAAAGGACAGCGTTCCCAGAACCAGCATCAACGGCAATCCGGCGGAAAAACCCAGGGCCAGCATCCGCAGGCTCGCCGGTTCCAGGTAAATCTTCAGGCTTTCAAGCCAGGACGGCTTGCGCGCTGACGCGGCTGAGGCTGAGTCCAGCGCCTGCTCAGACACAGGCCACTCCGGCAACGATCCTGTCGCTGGCGCGCAGGACGCCAAAGGCCCGGAGAGGGAAAGCGCTGCGAAGTGTTTCTTGGTTACTCATCGCTCTATTATTCACGCTGCCGGAACAGGATCTACCGGCATCAGCAAACCTTCCTTGATCTCTTCCATCACCACGTAACTGTTACTCTGAGCCGGAACGGGTACTTTGCGCAGGATTTGCCCCAACAGATCGCGGTATTCGCGCATGGCAGAAAGCCTGGCCTTGATGAGGTAGTCGAACGTGCCGGACACCAGGTGGCATTCCAGCACACGGGGTTCATGAAGCAGCTCTCGCCGCACCTGCTCAAAGACCTCAGCAGATTTGGACGAGAGCGTCAACTCAACAAACACCAGAAGGCCTCTACCCAGCGCTTCCGGGTCTACCCGCGCGTGGTAGCCCTTGATGACCCCTTCTCGCTCCATGCGCCGGACGCGTTCAGTGCAAGGGGAGGTGGAAAGCCCCACCCGCTCGGCAAGATCGGTCATGGAAATGCGGCCTTCACGCTGCAGTTCATGGAGTATTTTTCTGTCAATTCGGTCGAGGAAGTGCATTTCACTGACAAAACAGTTTCTATCAGTGAATTTTGATAGCTAATCAGCGAAGCATCAAGCAATTCAGTGATTTTTTTGGCGCACTCTTTCTTAGACTTTCTTCTCATTCGAGGAGACGGCGATGAAAGCAATTGTTCTTGGCGGCGGGGTGATCGGAGTCAGTACGGCCTACCATCTGGCGCAGGCTGGAGTCGAGGTAACTGTTCTGGAGCGCCAGCCTGGCGTGGCGCAAGAAACCAGCTTTGCCAACGCGGGCCAGGTATCGCCTGGGTATTCCACGCCATGGGCTGCCCCTGGAATTCCTCTCAAAGCCATGAAGTGGCTCATGCAGCGACATGCGCCGCTCGCCTGGAAACCAGACGGATCACTTTTTCAGTGGCGCTGGATGGCCGCCATGCTGCGCAATTGCACAGCCGAGCGTTATGGGGTGAATAAGGAGCGCATGACACGACTGGCTGAGTACAGCCGTGATCGCCTGCGGCAACTTCGCCTTGAAACCGGTATTGAGTACGAACAACGCACGCTGGGAACGCTGCAGGTTTTTCGCACTGCAGCTCAATTGGAGGCGGCCCGGCGCGACACCCAGGTATTGGATGCCTGTGGCGTTCCTTACCGGCTCATGACGAACAGCGACGCACTGCATGAAATCGAGCCCGCGCTGGCCCACGCAACCGGCTTGGTCGGAGGTTTGCACCTGCCTGGAGATGAAACTGGCGATTGCCATCGTTTCACGACGCAGTTGGCAGATCTGGCCAAGCAAAAAGGCGTGCGCTTGCGCTTCGGAACCCGCATTGCAGGCATGCTCACCAATGGTGACCGTATCACCGGAGTTCGGCTTGAAGGGGGTGAGGTCCTGGAGGCCGATCGCTACGTCCTGGCACTCGGCTGTTACTCACGTGAGTTGCTCGCACCATTGGGCCTGGATCTTCCGGTCTACCCCGTCAAAGGTTATTCCCTGACCGTGCCCCTGGTGGACGCTTCGCGTGCGCCCCAATCCACCGTCATGGATGAGACCTACAAAGTAGCCATCACGCGCTTTGACCAACGCATCCGTGTGGGCGGCATGGCCGAACTTGCAGGATTCGACCTCGCGCTCAACCCGCGTCGGCGAGCCACGCTGGAAATGGTTCTGGGCAATCTGTTTACCGGAGGCGACATCCCGCGCGCGCAGTTCTGGACAGGCCTGCGTCCCATGACCCCCGACAGCACCCCCATCGTGGGCCCTACCCGCTACGACAACCTTCTGCTCAACACTGGTCATGGCACGCTCGGCTGGACCATGGCTGCCGGCTCAGGCAAGTTGGTTGCAGACCTGGCCACGGGACGCCCCACCGACATCTCGATGGACGGGTTGACGCTGGACCGTTACGCAAAAAGCGGATTCGGTGCGGCGCCAGCTTGGCAACGTGCCTCTGCCTGAAGCGCCAGCGCGTGCCTGATCAGCCCGGTTTTGGGACCAGGTACCTGGCGTATCAGGTTCCGCGCACGAAGGGGTTACTGCGCCGTTCCTGTCCGAAGGTGCTTTCCGAACCATGGCCTGGAATGAAGACGGTGTCATCACCCATGGGCCATAGACGCTGGGTGATGCTGGAGATCAACTCTGGATGATTGCCACCGGGAAAATCGGTACGGCCGATGCCTCCGGAAAACAGCACGTCGCCTACGAAGGCCCGCTTGGCTTCCGGTGAATGAAACACGACATGTCCTGGCGTATGGCCCGGAGTGTGCCGAACGTTCAGCACGCTTTCACCCACTTGCACGGTATCGCCATCTTGCAGCCAACGTGAGGGCGTAAAGGGCTCCGCCTTGGGAAAACCAAACATCTGCGACTGCTGTGCAAGGCCGTCGATCCAGAACTGATCGCCCGGATGCGGGCCTGTGATCGGAAGACCATACCTTTTCGCCAATTCGGCCGTGCCGCCGGCGTGGTCAATGTGGGCGTGGGTGAGCCAGATCTGCTCCAACTTGAGGCCAAGCTCCCGGACAGCAGACTCAATTTTGTCCAGATCACCACCGGGGTCAATCACGGCGGCTTGGAGGGTTTGGTCACACCAGACGATGGAACAGTTCTGAGCAAAAGGTGTGACAGGAACCGTGAGGTATTTCAGCATGGGATTCTCGACATATCGGATAGCAAAGTTTCAAAAACTCAAAACATAATGTCAAAACGCCTTGATTCGAAACGACTTTTGGGAGCGTAGCATCACGCGGGCTGCGAAATTTTCGCCTGACTGCGAATCGCCCTTTGTTTCCAGTTCCGCCTAGTGGGTCCAGCGCAGAGAACCCATCCCAACTTGGAGCGGTTGAAACTCAAGGAACTCACTCAGATGCTCTTTCTAAGACAGACGGCCATGCTGTGTTCCTTCCCTGTTTGTTGCGCTGGCGAACCGCTATTGATGCCGTCCTTTGGCAATGGGCGTTGCAGTCCTAGTCACGGTGTGCTTTGCTACTTCAGTTTCAATGACACGTAAGGGGACTGCCCCTACAGGCAGGGCCTTCTCAATCACGAGCTCATCGCCATTGACGCGCAGTTCAGCCTGAAGATTTGTGAAGTCCTGGCACCATCGGGACTCGGCATCAAGGTCGCGTGTCATATCTCTCGATGCAGAGAGCGCAACCGCTCGAACTTGAAATCTTTCGTTGGCAGCCCCACCAGCTACTTCTACGCCGTAACCTGGCATGTCTGGCTTTTTGATGACCAAGCGGCCATCCTGAGCCAGTGTGGTCGACATGCCTTCTTGTACAGAGTACCCCAGCTTGGCCAATCCAAGAAGTACCGCCTGCCTGCGAGCAAGCGCAGTTTTGGATCGCAAAGCTTGAGAAAGTTCGTTTCGCCCCTCATCCGCCAACAAGCGGAGGGGCTCCACAGATCTCTGTTGGGTGGCTAGATCAACCTTGGCCTGCCAACTTGCCGCGTCGATTCCAGCCCTCGAAAACTCAGCTGTCACCAATTGCAGTTCCTTGATGGCTTGTTCGGCGGCAACGAAGGCTGTCTTTGCATTGCGAGCATCAATAAGCAGGCTATCCATGCGCATTGCGTATTGAGTCGTGTCACCGCTTTGCAGCAGAGATGCCAGGTGTGTATTCAACATCTCCGACGTACCGACGTCTCCCAACATGGCCAACTCAGTGATTGCTTTGAGCAGGGCCTCTTGGCGAGAGTCAACCTTGATCTGGTTGGCTTTCCACTGCTCCAAGGTTTGCGTGGTTTCACCAGCTCCCAGACGGCCAGCCAGTTGGCGTTGCCCTTCGGTCAACTGCTTGCCTTCTCGATTTGAAAGCAGCTGAATACCTTTTGCCAACAGCTGGTCGATTGCAGCGATGGATAGGTTCCCTGTTGCCGCCCCTTCGAGCTCGGCGATCAGGTTGGCATCGACACCGGCCTTTGCACGCAACGCTTTAGCCAATGCCTTGGCGTTCTGGCGGCCAGACACATCTCGGGCGCGCTCTCTTGCTTTGGCTTCAATGGCAGCCTGACGTCGCGTCTCAACATCGGATTGAAGATACCCGATTTCATTGTTCGCACCTTTGCTGAATGCTTGGAACTGATCCGCGCGGAGCAGCGTTTCCAGTGCATCGCGGCGCGAAACGGCGTTAGTCAACTCTTGCTCGGTTATCTGTCCAAACTGAGCGCATTGACGCCGCCAAATGTTCAGTGCTTGATCCAGTCGAGCCAGCAAAGACTCTCCCTGAGCCACCAACTCTTCTCTGGTCACAACCCGCACAACTTTGGGACCACTCATGCCGCCACCTCCAAGCGCAAAGCTGCTTGGACAGCGTCAGCAAGTCGCTGCCGCTCATCAGCACCGTTGTGATACCAGCCATGGGACGAAACCCTGTGTACCACGGGGATGGCCCGCCCCAAGACCTTGGAGCGCCACACCTCTCTAGCACGAGCGCGAGCGAGGAGCGCATGCCTTGGGGCATCACATTCAATGCCGATGGCAAACAATCCGGTGTCGGGGCGCTCTACTGCGTAGTCCAAGCCGAAGGCATCGCCTTCCTCCGACGCTTTGATGCTCAGGTTCAATGAGCGCAAAAACTCTCCCACAGCATCAATGAAGCCATCAGCAGATCGTTGAGGCTTCTGCGATGCCGTAGTTTCTCTCGAGATAGAGAGTCTTGAAAGCAGCGTCCGCGCCGAGCTGAATTCGCCGCCAGATACCGCCCTTGCATATTCCATGTAACCCTGAAGGAAATCCCGAGGTGTTGTGGGTGGGCGCCTGGTGGTCAGGATGTCGGATATATCGGATATTGGCATGGATGTCACCATGACAATCTTCTGCCGTGACCGAGTGACGGCGACATTCAGGCGGCGTTCTCCACCCTTTTGGCCCAGCACCCCAAAGTTCCTTCTGAACGTTCCTTGTTTGTTTCGTCCGAACGTCGATGAGAAGAAAATGACATCGCGCTCATCGCCTTGTACGTTCTCAACGTTCTTGACAAACACACCCATGTCCTCGCCGTCTTCATTGCGCTCGCTCTCCAGGCGGTAGGCTTCACGGAATTCTGGATCTTGCTCTGCGCGCAGTTCAAGTGCCTCCTCAATCAGGTCAGCCTGCTTCCGGTTGAATGTGACGACCCCAACGGACGGCCGCTGCGCATAGGGTGCCTTCCACATCTCCGCCAGCAACTCCACCACTTTGTTGGCTTCTTCGGGGTTGGTTTGATCTTGGTAGACGCCATCGACTCGAACCATCTCGATAGGTTTTTCTCGCAGAACTGTGGATTCTGGGTGGCGGACCGGTACGCTCAAGTCATTCCCATAGAAGGCTGCGTTGGAGTAGTTGATCAGCTCCCTGTATGCTGATCTATAGTGAATTTGCAGTCTCGCATTGGGCAAGCAGGTCCGAGCAAGTTGCAGAAGATCTGGACAGTCTTTGATTTCCCTGCGGTTCCAGGTCTCATCAAAGCTTTCGCGCTCGTCCTCCGTGGCATCTTCGTCCGGCATTTCGCCATCAAACGCCTGGGCCTCATCATTCTCGATCCTGCTGGAGAAGAACGCCGTTGGCGGCATTTGCTTCTCGTCTCCACTCACGATGGTCACCCGCGCCCTGAACAAGGACGGCAGCGCGAACTCGACGGGCATTTGAGACGCCTCGTCATAGATGACTTTGTCGAACAGCGCCGCTTTGAGTGGGAGGACGCGACTGGCGACATCCGGATTCATCAGCCAGATCGGACGGAGCTTCATCAGTCCAAGGCTGCTGCCCATGTCGATGAATTCTCGCAGACGTCGCGCACGTTGTCCTGTCAGGCGCGTGATGTCTTCCCAAGCTCTCAGTGGCGCGATGGAGCCTTGCTCGAAGTCCTCCTTCAGAAGTTCACGGTTGAGGGCGCGCATCTCAAGATCAAGGGTCTCAAGGCTCGCGATCTTGCTTTCGAGCTCGTGCCGCTCGAAAGCAAGTTCTGGTGTGGACTGTTCAAAGCTGTTCTTCCAGCCAAGTCGCGCTTCTCTGTTGAGGATCCTTCGAGTGAGCTCTTCAAGCTCATAAACCGGCACAACTTCAAGCTGAGCCTCTCTGGCCCGCATAGCTGCGAATGCTGAGGTGGCCAGTGGGCTCAGTCGTTGCGCTCGACCTCGGAACTGCTGGTATGCCGACAGGGACGGTAGCGCAGCATTAATTGAGTTGACGCTCGTCGCGTTGATCTCATTGGTCACGATGGCCCGTGAGCATCTCTGCACCCATTCTGGTTGCACCCAGCTCTCGAGTCTGTGGAGTGCCTTTTGGCTCTCTGCTCGAGCCTCGAAGCGGGCAAATGCGGCGTCGAATTCGGCAAAGAGCTTCAAGACTGCATCTTTGGATTCCTTAGCGACAGCCTCATCCATACGCTCAGGCCACGGAGCGATAGCCAGGTGGGATGCCAGCACTGATGTTCCTGTAACGTCCCCCAGCGTTCGCGCCAATGTAGGCAGGAGTGTCAAACCGGCATCTGCCTCGAGTTCAGGCAGTTTGAGTTGCGCATGGACCTCCACGATCCGAGCCCGAATGGGGCGCCATTTCAGTTCAAGTGTCGCAGCAGATATCAGCGCCTCAAGGCGTTGCGGTGTCCCTGTATCTCCCAAGTCCTTGAGAAACCGAACGACTTGCCTCTTTCTCAACGCTTTGAATGGATTGAACTTGCCAAGCATTCCGCTGGGAGCACTGGCCTCGGTGGCGAGATCCTTCAACTTGGTGAGCCTGGCCGCTTCTACCTTGGTCAACGCGGGCGACAACTGCCCGTCGTGATCAGCGGATCGGCATGAAGTGAGATCATCTCGGAGGGCTGACAGCTCTGAAATCAAGCGATCGCCAGGCCGGTCTGCGTGCCGGAACAAGGGCAGCCATCTGGCCAACGTCAGTCTCTGCTCGTCGGGCAGATCCAAGAACTCGTGCCCATGCGCAGCCAGCCAGGCTCGATGTGGCGAAGGATCGTCCACTTCAAAGCTGCTTGAGCGGGTCATCAGCACATCGACCCGTAGCGCTTCGCACTGTGCAAAGTGCTTGAAAGCTTCGGTGAAGTCCTCCAGCGTGGCTTGATCCGGTGCGAAGGGCAAGAGCGGAGCCAGCCCGCTGCCCTCGTATTTCGCAGGCAACCAGTGGCGGACCAGAGGTGCAATTTCCTCCTCCAGTGAGGCCAATTCGCCCACACTCACCCGATCCAAGAGTGGGCGAAGGGCTGGGATATCGAGGGGCGGCGCGGGCTCTTCCAGCCGAATCAACTCACCCAGCACCGTTCTGTAGCTGGTGCCGATTCGATCATCAACACGGTGGAGCGCCTCGTGATGTCGGTCGATGGCGCCCTCAAGCGCATCAATTCGGGCTGCAGTAGCCTCTCGCTTTCGTCGAACCGCTGCGACGGGGTCAATACTGCGGCGAGCAAACTCCTCGAGTTGCTCCCGCACCATTCGAATGATGGGCATTCGATCGCGGTTGACGTCGTTGACCATGACGATACGTTGCCCTAGCCCTTCAGCAATGAGCCGCTTGCAAACCACTTCGAGCGCCGCGTGCTTTTGGCAGACGATCAATAGACTTTGCCTTCGACCAATAGCGTCACAAACCATGTTGACGATCGTTTGGCTCTTGCCGGTGCCTGGTGGACCTTCCACCAAAAGACCTGGGGCTTCGCGACTAAGCAACACGGCTTCTTCTTGAGAAGGATCGCTGTGGACCGTGAAAAAACGATCGACTTCTCGCGAAGCTTGTGCCCCCTTCTCGTCGCCATGGGGCTTTGCATTCAAACGTAGCGCCGTCTCAAGGCCAGTCCCCGCAGGCGACCGCTCTTTCAACGTACGAATATCCTCACCAATCGCCTGGCCCATGAAAGTCACATGGAACAACACGGCGGAGCAATCCAATTCATTGCTTCGTGGTGCCACTTGTGTCTTGGGGCCTGGTAGTTGGCCAAGCGCACGGGATCGTGGCGCTGCGAGGGTACCGAACGCGTCGATGACGTCGGCGGCCGTCAATGCGGATCGCCCCAGAACCTCTGCCGCAGCTTGCTGCCACGCCTTTGCTGCCTCAGGCCCCAAGATGGCGTCAAGCGCCGGGTTGAGCCGAACTTCCTCGCGATCATTGTCAAAGCTCAGTGTCGCGTTACCTCGTGTCCCCACCTCGTGATGCAAGCGAACGGGCCATAGCAACACCGGTGCGATCCGCGTGGACGAGCCGGTTCTGCCGTCCTTGGTCAGAATAAAGGGGAACCCCAGATAAAGGCCATCAATCCCCGTGTCACGCTTGTAAAGCTGGTTGTGGCGCTCCAGGCTTTGAAGCCTGGAGCCGGTTGAACTTTCAGGTCTATCTAGTGCTGCTGGATCCAGCGTAACGGAGCGCTCACTGCGCTGAATCAAGTGATTGAGCAGAGCGCTGGCATCTAGTCGGCTTGTTTGAAGTTCTGACAAGTCCACGCGTGGTGAACTTCTTGCAATGGTCATCCGCACCAGTGGTCCCCGCAGGACTGCGCTCACTACCTTCTTCTCAAAGAAGTCAAGAATCTGAGAGATGTACTGCTGCTTCTGTGGTTCTTGCCATTCCTCCTGAGGGATGGACAGCAACACAAGGGCCTTCGAGAGGGGCAGGCGCTTCTCTAGCCTGAACTGGTCTGCCCATTCATTCAGGGGCGCAAAGGCGCATTTGGCAAAGCCTTCAATGCGCTCCGCGACCGCTTGGAGTATCTCGCCGCGTGGCCATTGGATGATGTCCTGCGCGCTCGTTTCGTCGAAAATCAATACGCCAGCCTGCCGGGCCAAGCCCCCCGCTTCATTGACGATGGCATCACAAGATCGAAACTGACTGATTGCTGCACTCAGGACAACGATGAGGTCTTCCTCGCTGACGCTTCGTCGTTCCAACAAATTGAGCAACCCATGGTGTTCTGAGTCCGGCAGATACTTTATGCGTTCTTCCCATTCAGCGGCAAGGCGGGCTCGCGAGGTACTGAGGAGGTTGATGCGGAGCGTGTCTTCGTCGAGATCGATGGACAAGTTGTGGGCACGTGTCCGGACCGCAATGGCACGAGACTTGAGCCGGAGAAGCCAGTTCTCTGCATCAAGTTCGGAAAGCAGATCCGGTACAGCGCCAGACACCAGGTCGTAACCTTCGATCGGATGGTCGAGCAGCCATTTCGGGGTGACGATATCTCCCCGGTAGATCGGAGGCATCTCTGGATTGAGTACCTTCAGCGCAACCAGCAGGCGACAGTCCTCGTCAATGGTGTCGATTTTGGCGATGCGGCGAAGGCCCGCCAGGACTTGCGGTGCGAAGGCTGCGTCTTGTGCCCAGGTAGTGATGCTGCCCCGAGTGAAGTGATCTTGAGCTTCTGCCCAATTGGCGGCCTCTGCGGCGGCCAAGGCATAAGTCTGCGGCGAAAAATATGGGTTGCCACCAAGCGTAAGGCGCGGGCCTCGGCATTGATCTCCTCTAAGCGTTGCCAACGGAGGGGCATAGGGCGCATGGCCGTCAAGCCAATCTTGTACTTCAGACCATTTCCATCGTTGATGTCGATCTCGTGCAAGCAGGCCCCTGAGTAGCACTTCTATGTCTGCAGGCAACCCAGCGGGCAAAGTGACCCCGTGCGAGAGAATGTGAATGAGGAATGCGTGCTGATTGACGCCCTCAAAACACGCTCCTCGCGTGATTTGTTCCAGGAGGACGATGCCAAGGCTCCACCAGTCTGATGCAGCTGCGACGCCTCCCGCCACGGCTTCCGGAGCCATGTATCTGGTCACCTCGAGCGGAGAGACAATGTCCAGGTCGAACTCGGAAAGGCGAGCAGACCCAAAGCCTCCAATGACAAGGTCCAATGGATCGCGGTTGCGAACGAGGAGTGTTCCTGGCCGGATATCTCGATGCCGAAGGCCAGATTCCGCCAGGGCATCCAATGCTTTGCCAAGTTCATAGACGATCCGTCGAACAGAGGTGGCGTCATCTACGACGATGCCCAGGTCCGCCAAGGTGCCTCCGGTTAGTTCCTCCGCGACTTCAAAGGCGCGATCATTCCAGCGGCCCGTTGCGAAGATCTCCGGAACGTGCTCCAGCGATACGCGACGCAGTGCGTCGTACACAGACGGATCTGGCTCGGCACCATGGTGGTACAGCGTCAAAACGCCTGAGCGATCAGAGTCTGTTTCTTCGACCAGGTAACGATCTCGCAATCCAACAGCACTGCTGATCGCGCGAAGCACCCGCCACCCCCCTATGACAGTCTCCTCCGCCTGTCCAGGCGCCGGCTGCGTCGATGGCGTTGCGGCAACTTCTGTTTGAGCAAGGTCTGCGCCGCAGACCGAACATATCAGGTCGCCCGCTTCCATGCCGTGGCCATTGGCGCATGTGAGCGTAGCTGGTGGCTGTGGGGCTTGCGCGGGGATCACGGGTGCTGGGCGCCAGCCGGTGGGACGAATGGAGACGTCCAACAGATTCCAGTCGCAGCGATGGGCGCCAATCGTGCCTTCGCAGAACATCTCTGTGAGAGCTCGCTCAGTTTGGCAGTTCGGGCAAAACCGAACAAGCGTCTGGTCGTTCATAAAATTTTCGGTGCTTCTGTGATGTGTGCCACATGGCCGCTCTCGCGCAGCATTGCCGCGAGGCGATGCATGTCTGCCTTGCGCGGAATACCGGCCAACCACACGGTGCCTTCGTCGTCAAACATGACATCCAGGCTTTTGTCTGAGTCACCCAGTTGCCGCTCGTATTGACCGAAGACGGCCTCTCCCAGCTCAGAGAGGAAGTGAAGACGCTGATTGTCGCTGCCTCTGAGAGGCTTTGTTTGATCCGCATCCCCGACATAAGGGTCCGTGATCAATGCGTCGATCAACCCCCGACGCAACTCTTGATGTGCGTCCAGCCGCTCTAGATCGTATCCACTGTAGACGAGCACATTGGCCGCGCGCCTGTGAGCTTTGATGCGTTTCAGCAGATCAAACAACCCCGCAGCCTGATCGAAAGGCTCACCACCGGAAATCGTGACGCCGTCGCATTCGTTCATCCAGGGGGCTATCCGCCGGATGACATCTTCCGCCATGACGTCACCCTCACGAAATCGCCACGTGTCTCGCGAGATGCAACCCGCACATCGGATCGAGCATCCCTGGAACCAAATGCCGATACGTCGCCCAGGGCCTAGCGTTGTGACGGGGTAATGGATCCGCGAAAGTGAGAGCTTCATGCTCACTCCTCGGTCAATCTGATCTGCCCCTCTCCGATGGCATCGACTCGAAGTCTTGCGCCTGTCTTGACGTCCATATCAAACAACGCACGGGAAAGTGGGTTCACCAAGTGAGCCTCCACTTGATTGCGGATGCCGCGCCCGCCATTAGAAAGATCATGCAAGCAAAGCCCACGTAAGCTCTTTCTGGCAGCATCACAGATGCCGATCGTCAGCCCTTGTGACAGCAAATCAGCTGTAATGCTGTCAACCATTTGCTCAAATATCTGCAGGGCGACGTCCTCCCTGATGAAGTCGAAGACGATGATGTTCTCGCCAATTCGGTTCAGGATTTCAGGACGGTTCAGGACAAGCTTGAAGTGCCGATCTATCTCTGATTCAACCCGCCCCTTTACAACATCGTATGGCTCTGATGAGGAGACGTTGAGCACACGCGCTCCGTCATCGGTGGCTTTGTAGATTCCAAGGTTCGATGTGAAGATGATGAGCGCCTCGGAGAAGTACACCCGGTCACCTCGACCAGAGGTCAGCACACCATCATCGAGTATTTGGAGAAACTTATCCAGGACTTTGGGGTGGGCCTTCTCGATCTCGTCGAAGAGTACGATGCTGAAAGGCTTCTCGCGAATCGCATTGGTAAGTTCGCCACCGGCGTCGTACCCCACATAGCCAGGCGGCGCACCGATCAGGCGCTGATCGGCGTGTTCTGCGCTGAACTCGGACATGTCAAAGCGAATATATGCGCTCTCATCGCCGAACAGCAGGCTTGTCATGGTCTTGGCCAACTCGGTTTTGCCCACGCCTGTTGGGCCGGCAAGAAAGGCAACACCCCTGGGGCGTCCACCACGTTTGCCGCCACCCACCCCCGTCATTGCGCGCTTGACGATGTCAAGCATGTGCGTGACCGCATCGGATTGACCTTTGACGCGTTGACGGACTAACGTTTCAGCATTCCTGATCTTGTCGCGGTCGATCTTCAGCCACGGATCTTCGGTGACGCCTACCTTGTAGCGACGGACAGCGTCAGCAATCTTGTCTATAGTGACCCCCTCCACTCTTGCCAATAGCGCAATGGCATTCATGTCCAGCAGCAGCATGCCTTCCGTGCCATCCACAAAGGCATCAATAGACTTCTGTACCAGCGTCTGATCAGCGTTTGCGGTACTGGCCAGCGGTCGAACCAGTGCCGAGGCGAGCGCCCTTCGCGCTTCGCCATTGGGACGCGAAATCGGAATGTGTCGAATCCTGGGGTTGGCGACCAGAAGCCAATCAGGCAGATCGGCTTCACGTTCTGTGATCCAGACGATGGAGTTGAAATAGGGTTTGCGATCAGGGCCCGCAGGGCGGCTGCGGGCTTTGTGAGAAAGCATCAATGCCCTCGTGAAGAGTTGCTGTTCGGCGCTGGTCAAATCTGATGGTCGGGCAATCAGTCTGGCAGCGAAATCCACAATGAGTGCTACTGGCTCGCCCTGTCGCTCAACCAGCTGCGCCAAGACCGATGAAAGCATGTCAATGCCGCCCGCAGCACGACCATTGGCGACGACGAGGCCAAGCTGTGTCAACACCGATTCAGCGGGGGCAGGGTCCTCTCCTGGTTGGGTGATGCAACTGAAGCCAAGAATAGGTTCATACAGGATGGCGTGGGCATACCCCCCTTGGCGAAAGCTGGCGGCGAGCAATTGCGCAAGAGGCAGCACCGTCACGACACCTGGGGAAACCTCCGCGATTTGTTGATCCCTGACGTTGCCAGACAGAACGAACTGACTTTTGAGAGGTAAGAACCTGTCCAGGTCCTTTTGCCACCTTGGGCGCTCGTACGGGCGTACGGACTCCATCATCTACTCCAGTGCTTGTAACATTTGACGTTATCAGTAAACTACCATAAGTTGTGACGCCATACGGCGTGGCCCGCAACGGGTCATCTTGGGTTCTGGTGGATTCCCGTGAAGCTCATGACCGAATTGCAGGTATGAAGAAGGGCAACTTGCAGGCGTGTTCATTCTCACAGGACCGTCACTGCAGCATCGTCAGCCCTTAGCCATCCCATGTTCCCGGCTAGATTTCAATCTGCTAGGTGGCGGGTTCCGAAATCAGGGTAAGTTGGCTGGACTGACAGCGGTCGATTGCCTCAACAGCCACTGAAAACAACTCGGGGTCATTTGCCCCGGGCCCATGACACCGCAGCCTTGCAGTCGCGACAGATGCCCGCCCTCGCGCAAGTCGGATGAGCGGGTCGACAGACCACCGAGTATGGAATCGATCCACCAACTCCACATGGCCAAGGCCGACCATGCTGATCAATTGCTTTAGCAGTTCGATGTCGGACTGCTCAACCTCTGGCGCTGGTCGTTAGAGTGTTCAGCACAGTCAAATTGCAAGACTTTGAAATCCGTTGCTCAGGAGCGAGTCAAGCTTGGAGTGCTACTTGGATGCGAAACACTCCAGTTCTACCCGAGCGTTAAACGCCAGGCCTGACGAGCCGAAGGCGCTTCGCGCTGGGAATTTTCCCTTCTGGAAGTAGGTCTGATAAACCTCATTGAAGGCGTTCCACTCCTTCATGTCCGCAAGCATCGCAGTGCACTTGACGACATCGGCCATCGAATAACCGTGAGCTTCGAGCGAGGTCTTGATGTTCTCCAGCACCTGCTTGGATTCGCCAGAAATACCGCCAGGTGCGAGATTGAGCGAGCCAGGAATGTTGCCGATCTGACCGGACATCCAGAGAGTGTTGCCTACCTGAACGGCTTCAGAAAATGGGAGGGTTGTCGGCAGAATTTTGCCGGAATTCTTGTACTGCGGGGCGCTAGCGCACGCCGTCAGAGTTGCTACAGCAGCCACTGCGATGATGATGTTGGAAATGCGTCCGATGTTCATGATAACGGTACTTTCTTGGTTGAATCAGGGGGTGCCAACAGCGTTCAAGAAGGTCTGGATGTCAGACATGTCGTTGAACACTGAGGGCGAAATGCGGGCATGGTTCGCGCGCAGCGTGATGACCACGTTTGCTGCGGCGAGACGGGGCGACAGCCGTGCTGCGTCCTGATAGGCAAACGTAACGATGGGAGACGTACTGTCGGGTGGCGTGACCACCTGGAAACCTTTGCTGCGCAGCCCACTCTGCAACGCCTGGAGCATTGGTTGACGATAGGACTGGATTGCGTTTACCCCAACGCTCTGAATCCAATCCAGCGATGCCGCACACGCTGTCTCTACAGCACTGGCTGGGAAAGACCCCATAAAGTAGCCGGCGACACTGTTTATTTGTTCGCTTTCGTATGGAACGACACCCGGTGGGTCGAGTGGGTAGACATGCAGAATTGGGGCGGCAAAGTTCCGCGTTTGGCGATAGCCGTACCAGGGACGTTTGAGCTGCGGAAGCAGGGACTTGCGAACATAGAGGAACGCGAAGCCGAAGTCGCCCATCAGCCACTTGTAGGTTCCGCACGCTGCGAAGTCCACCCCCATTGCTTTCACGTCGATGGGCACAACGCCTGCCGATTGAATCAGGTCTACGTAGACCAGCGCGCCGCGCGAGTGCGCCAGATCGCACAATGCCTTCAGGTCATGGGTGAAGCCGTTGTAGAGCGAAACGTGGGATACGGCCACAAGCTTAGTGCCTGGCGTAATGACGGTCGCCATATCGGACATCGAGATTCGATACTCGCCATCCATCTTCACGGTCACGACGTCCAGCCCCTGCTTCTTGTATTGCTCGTACATGTAGAACGAGCCCACGAAGTGCAACGCATCGGTGACCACGCGACCGCCCGATTCGGGCAGTCCCATTGCCTTGGTCACCAGGTACTCGCCCATGGACGTCGAGGGCACATAGGTCACCTCGTCAGCATCGGCGTTGATGAGCTGTGCGAACCTCGCAGTAGCGCTGACTGAGCCACTCGCAAGCGACAGCTTGGCCTCCCCATATTTTTTCAGAGCGTCCGTGGCCGCCTGATTCCAGGGATGGTCAGCAGCCGAATTCAGAAACACCTTGCCGGCCACGCCGGGAAACATAGCCTTGGCAGGCAGTATGGTGGATGCCTCTGCGCTCGACATCACCCCGCCACCGCCGCAAGCCGACACCTGGGTGAGAAGCGAGGTCGCCAAAGTGGCACCCCCGGCCTTCTTGAAAAAACTCCTCCGCGCAACGTCCATATACCCTCCAACAATCAACATAGTGTTAAATACCAGAGCGAACCTCAGGTAGTGTGGTTCGCCCTCGGACACAACCAGCGCTCGCGCTCGCGCGCAGATGCGCATTTGCTGCATAGTGCAATCAATGCGCCAAGTATCAACATTTTGTTGAAATATTGAACAAGGGTGAACCCTATGAGGGATGCCGGTAATTACTTCGCCGAAGTGATACCTTCGCGTTCGCGGAGGATATCGAGATAGTTGTATATGGTGAACCGGGTAACGCCTAGAGCCTGCGCCACACGACCTACGCCACCGCGTACGAGGAGTACTCCTCTGCTCACCATAGGCTTGAGGGCTTCAAGCTTTTCGTCGCGGCTCATCTCGCGCACAGGCTTGCCCAACCGTGCCACCGCCTCTTCCACGATAGTGCGCATTAGAACTTCAAGGTCTTGCTCTTTGGGCGCCGCAGGTACTTCGACAGCAGGTGAGTGAGGCTCTTGCCGGGGTGGCTCGCTCGCGCCAGCAGGTGTCAGGAATCCTTCCAGCCAGCGCATAGCGTCTTTGACTAATTGCAAGTCCGAGTTCAGGCAGAGCGCGAGAAACGGCACCCCGTCCTGATCTCTGAAGACAACGGTCGCCGACTTAAGTGGCCGCCCGTCAGGTGCGAGTGTCGGATAGTCCAAAATGACGGAATGCTGGTTGCCCCCGGGCTGGGACAACTCGCGTCTGGCAGCCAGAAACGCTTTGTCATTCAAGGGGCCACCCAGAAGCGAGGCGCCTGTCGAACGTCCAGTCACATGTCCGTTTGCGATGTAGATGACCGAGTTCTCGGGCTTACACAGGTCGTGCAGCACGATTTCCACGTGTGGTCCAACCATCGACTGCCAGGCAGGAAGAGTTACCTTGATGGCGGCAAGGATATGCGCTCGTGTCGGGTCCATGGGTGCCTGGCAAAAGGAGTTCGAATGAGTGTGTGCGCCCGACACTGTATCGAAGTTCACACTCGGGGCGCTCGACACCATCTGCAACCTGGCCCCCTGGGATCACCCGGCTCCCCAGAGGAGATCAGGCGCTCCTGCTCCCCGCAATATCCTTGGTGACGGCATGAACACCAAAGTCAAGCTTGTCGAGAATGGCTTCGAGATGCTTCCTGTCATCTGCTGTGAGCACACTCGTGACGCGCTCTTCTACCTCGTGTGATAGACGGTCAAGCTCCTGATTGATGGCGGCGCCACGCTTGGTGACTGTCAAGACAGCGCGCCGACCATCAGCACTGTCCTGCTCACGTTCAATCAGGCCCTCCTCTACCAACCTGGTCACGACCCTGGCCACCTTCGGCGAATCGGACGATGTTCGGTCGACGAGGTCGCTCGGAGAAACGGGTTGATAGCACCCAATGACCGAGAGCATTTTCATTTCGGCCGGGTTGAGCTTGTACTTCTTGCGCGCCATCGAAACCACCAGCGAACTCCAGCGATGGGAGATTTGGTTGAAGCGGTAGTTAATGCGCCTGTCAAGCGGCTGCAATGTAGTTGGCACGGGTGGAGCTAAGTCAGGTTGGTTGTAGGGCGTTCATAGCAATTCTAGTCAGGGGCGGCCCTCAGCACACTCAGCGGAAACCCCGCGTAAACACGCCATTGACATGCCTGCAATTTAATTGCATTATGCAATCATATTACAGGAGACAAGCCATCATGGAGATAGATGTGGTTATCGTCGGTGCAGGTCCGTCAGGACTTCGAGCCTCCGCGAGGTTAGCTCAAAACGGCGTCGCCGTGATAGTCCTTTACCAGGGGCTCATCGGAGGTGAACTCAAGTCGGTTCCGTGGATAGAAGATTCAGAAATTGCCCCGAATGGAATGACCGGCTTGGAGCTCTCGGAAAAATTGGCGGATGCAGCTACGCAAGCCGGCGTGAAATTCCATGTTGTTGAAGTGCACGGTGTTGAGGCCTACGCGGACTGCGCAACCGTACTCCTGGCGGACGAAGCATTTCTCACCGCAAGGGCTGTCATCCTTGCGACGGGGACCAAGCCCGTTCAAATGGACTCCGTCAACTTGAGCGCATACGAAGGCGCTGGCCACATTGCCTGCGTTTCGTGCGATGCAATCTTCTATGAGAATTCGCCAGTGTTGGTCAGCGGCGGCGGCTATGGTGGCGCCGGCGACGCACTGCACCTGGCGCGATATGCTTCCAAGGTGTTTGTGGTGGAGAAGTCCTCCCAGCTCAACTGTGGCGCGACTCGCATGCAGGCCATCGTCGCCCATCCCAAGATTGAGGTATTGCTCAACACGCAGGTGACTTCAGCTGGCGGCTTCAATGGTCTGGACTCGGTGGTTGTCCAAGGCGATGATGGACTCGAACGAGCGCTCCAAGCAACGGGAATATCTATTCAGATCGGCCGCCAGGCAAACAACAATCATGTTCGTGGCGCTTTGGACTTGGACCCAGACGGCTTTATCAAGACCGATGGCAATGGCATAACAAGTGCACCCAACTTATTCGCCATCGGTGATGCGAGGAGTGGCTCCAATCGAACCATTCTGGACGCTCTGGTGGACGCTGACAAGTGCGCAGCGCTCGTTGCATCGGCATTGGATAAAGAGCTTTCAGCTTGATCAGGGGACAAAAATGTTGACAACTCGCCGCCAAATTCTCAGCTTCAGCCTGGCTTCGCTTTTTGCCGGAGGCGCTCACGCGAGCGCGTTCTCTTCCTCATCGCCCCCCATTAAATTCATTATTCCTGCGCCCCCCGGCGGACCAGCTGACCTCATGGCGCGAGCAATGATTCCGACCATGTCGGCAGAGCTTAATGGCAACCCCATCATCGTTGACAACAAGCCTGGTGGCGCGACCGTGCTTGGAGCCAGCCTGGTTGCAAAGGCGCCGTCCGACGGCTTCACGCTGTTACTGACCATCAACGCAACGCACACCCAAGTGCCTCACCTTCTTGCCAAGATTCCCTACGATCCATTCAAGGATTTCACGCCCATTTCCCAGCTCTTCCGAAGCGGCGTGGTGGTGTGTGCGCAGAAGGGCCTGCAAGCGAAGGATCTTCGGGAACTGGTTACCTTGTCTCAGTCATCGCCGGTCACTGCAGCGTCTGCGGGTATCGGCACCACCGGACACCTGTACATCGAGATGCTCAACAGCATCTATGGTGCCAAGCTCATTCACATTCCCTACAAGGGCGCTACGGAGGGACAGCGGGATTTGCAGGCTGGCATTGTGCAGGTCTACTTCGACTCCGTCTCGTCCGCCATTCCCTTCATCAAGGCGGACAAGGTCAAAGCGCTTGCAGTAACGGGGATCAAGAGGCTCGAAGTGCTTCCTGATGTTCCATCCGTCGTCGAGCTCGGGCTCGATGCCTTGAACATCAGCGGTTGGTTTGGAGTGTTTGGACCAGGCAATATGCCAGACTCGGTGGTGGCAGCGCTGAACAAGGCAATACGAGCGGCCGTTCAATCCCCTCAAGTCGTCCGGCAGTTTGCGCCTCTCGGCGTGGAGTTGACAGGCACTACCGCATCTGAGTTCAGCGCAACTGTGCGAAAGGACCACGCTGCGTGGGGGGAGGTCATCAAGAAAGCGTCTATAAAAATCGACTGATCCTTTTGGGTTCAGTATGGGGCGGAAAAAATTCAATGTTGACGCGAACCTTCCCGGGTGGATCGACTTGCTCGTGGCCGACGCGCGCAAGCTCCTCGGCCACTGAGTCTTACGGCTACTTCCAATTGTCGACTTTGACCGTAGACGGATTGTAGAACTGCCAAGCTTGCGACATCGGATTGGTGCGGCCACCCACGACAATGATTTCAATGGAGTTCTCGGGATAGACGCGAAGCTCCGTGTCGTCAGGAGCATCAAGATAGGACTGGGGCCAGCGCCGCTGTTGGTAAGCTGCACCGTTGCCTCTGATACCTTGCTCCATGAATGCCTTGTAGAAGTAATCGCTGCGGAAGTCCTTGGCTGTACGTGTCGCCTTCTCCCATAAATACCGTGTGACGTCTTCTTTAGAGTATCCGGCCCCATGCAGTTTGTCAGCAACGATGGGGTCGAGCAGGAGAAGCGCGCCGCGCGGCATCTCGAACTGTGCCAGACCTCTGGCCATGGAGTCCAGGCCTAATTCAATGCTGCTCATGAATCTGGCAAAAGGAGAAAGAAAATTCCAACCGCCGTAGAGCACCGACACAAGGTCCTCACTGTCGTCAAAACCCCGGGACGCATGGTAGGAGGGCCACGGGCTCTCTATCTGGTTCTCGGTAAATGCCAGGCTGTACTTCGTAGGATTGCCAATGCTGCTGAGGTCACTCACTCCCGATTTAGAGCCTCCGAGGCAAATCAGCGCGAGACGCATGAAGCGACCGATGGTTGCATTTACCCGGTTACCGGTGCCCGCGCCGAGGGCGTTGACGCCGCCATTCATCCCGATGCGCTGTGCGATGGGCCCGCTAACTACGGTTGCAAGAGAGAAGGCAGTGGTTGAACGAACGCACGAAGCGAAGGCTGGTGCACTGACCGCCTTCACCATGGCAAGCAGTATCGGCAAGTGTTCAGGCGTGCAGTTGGCCATGGAAGCCACCGTTGCGACTTTTTCGACCGTGACTCGGTAGCCCTCCGGGTGAAACCGATCGACCACCACGTCTGAGGCATTGCGCGAGGTCCCCCGAAGGAGCTTGCTCACGGCGGACTGAGTGGGAGGAAAGACTGGCATTCCGTCGCTCCAATGGCGGCGGTCAAAGAACTCATTGACCTCTTCCAGGCTGCCCTTGAATGCAATGCGTTGGGGATTGAGGTCACTCGTCTGAGCGGGCGTCATTTCGGCTTCAGTCAGAGGTTCTGTCAGGCTCTGGATGAGCCGTTGCGCGATTGACTCCATTTCTTTGTCCTCAATCATGTCGCACGGATGCGGTACATGCACCCTGCGCAGTGATGGCATGCCTTCCTTCTTGCATGAAATCTCAACATCGAGCCGGAATGGTTCGTCCACGACATACACCGTCGGCACCTTGAGCTTCTCGATTTGCACAGACCAATGCGTCCCCCACATCGAACAGGAGCCGCACGCGCCGCATCCATAAATCACTGCGTCGGCATCCTCTTCCACCCGTTTCCACAAGTCGGGTTCATCTGACATGTAGGTGGTTTCGCGGCGAACAAACACAGCATTGACGCCTGGCGCGAAGCGGTGCAGGTTCTCTGCCATCCATGAAAGAAATGAGTCCGCGCCGCCGATGACCTGGCTGATGCAATACACGGTTTTTCCCTCCAAAGAGGCAAGCCGCCCAGTGGGGGTCAGGGGAGGTGCGTAATGTGGTTCGCCTGACGGGTTGAGTACGGCATATGAGGGCTGATTCGGTTCGGTTACTGCAAACATCTTTGTCTCCTATTCGATGGTATTTTGCTGCACTTTACCTGCAATATGCAATCAATATCTCGGCAAGGCAGTAATCCGTGCGGCACCGGGCCAGGCACAGAGCACCTTGCTTGCGTTAGAAGATTAGCCACGCTCGGGTTTTAGCAACCAAAAGCGCAGTGGCTCGCCTAGCTACCGGGTCCGAGATGAGCGATGGCCCCGTAGCTTGAGATCTCGGCTCAAATCGAATTCATCCACGCAGGAACCGCGCGCAGCGCTACTTCCGTCACAAGCACCTGGAACGTGGCTGCATGCCAGAGCAGTGCAACGTTGTCCAGCGTGGCACGGGCTTCTGGTACCACAAGCCCTGCCCAGGATCTCGCAATCAAGTAAACACCGAGGATCAGCAGCACCACGGTATGAAATCCCTGATAGGACAGCAGGATCGCGACCGACGCGCTCCAGCCATCTACTGTGGGTGAGAGGTTGGCGTCAACCTGCCCACGCAATGCGAGTGCGAAAGCAGCGCCCATGAACAACAAGGCCAGCAGGGTGAATCCACGCAGAGATGTTTGCGAACCAGGCTGAAGACCTCGCCTGGTATTGGCGAACATGCATGCGCTACTCATCACCATGAAGGCGATGTTCGCGTAACTCAACCAGGGGTTTGCCAGACTGGCGCCCGGCGGTGGGCACACATCCAGAGCCATGGAAAGATGCACATGACTGTAGATAAAGGACGCGAAGATCGTGCAATCCACGATGACGAGCAGCAAGGTCGCCCACCATGAATGCGAGCGCCTTGTGAGGGGTTGCACGGGCACGCGCACCCCCTCGCCAATCTCGGCCCATGGCCGCGGGGCTTTGCGGTCCAGTTGCCAGACCCACTGGACCATGGCCGCGATGGAGCCCATTCCGAACACAAACGCTGTAGTCATCCATTCCACTGTCAATAGCAGGAAAAATCCTGCTGTACCCACCGCAGCGAGAAAGGGTTGCCAGCCCTCTGAAGGCAAGCGCAAGAGCTGCAAGGGGCGTGCAGTGCGTGCATGGGTAATCAGCGTTTCACGCCCGCCGAAAATAGTTCCGGGTACCCACCACCGGCCTTGCTCAACCTGTTCGGAAAGTGAAGGGTTATCCCAGAGTGGCTCGGTTCCGCGAACTTCCGGAATACTGCGCACGCCATAATCGCGTGGCGGCAGCCACTCCAACGTGCCGGCGTTCCAGGGATTGTCATGATCACGATCCGGTTTGAGCAGAACGCGCACCGCATCTATGAGGAAAATCAAAACCCCCGCCGCCAAGGTGAACGCCCCGATGGTGGACACCAGGTTCAAGGCATTCCACCCCACATAGTCGGAATAGGTGTATACACGCCTTGGCATTCCGAGCAGACCGGTAATGTGCATGGGGAAAAATGCCAGATGCAGACCAGCGAACATCAACGCGAAACACCAGCGACCCAGGCGCTCTGACAGTTGAGCGCCATTGATCACTGGAAACCAGTAGTACAGCGCGGCGAACACGGGAAAAACCATGCCGCCCATCAAGACGTAATGCAGATGGGCGACGATGAAGTAGCTGTCGTGGGCCTGCCAGTCGAAAGGCAAAACAGCCACCATGACGCCTGTCAGCCCCCCGATCAGGAAGATGCAATGAAAGCCCAGCAGAAAAAGCGTGGGCGTGTTCATGCGCACACGACCGTTCCAGAAAGTGGCTATCCACGCAAAAATCTGAAGCCCGCTCGGGATGGCCACGACGAAGCTGGCAATCGATGTCAGCAGCAAAGCGTTGATGCCCACGCCGCTGGTGAACATGTGGTGAATCCACAGCAGAAAACTGACCACTCCAACACAGACCAAAGCGGCCACCACAGCACGATGACCTACCAATGGAATGCCTGCCATCGCCGGCACCATCATGGAGACCATGCCCGCGGCGGGCAAGAAGATGATATAGACCTCCGGATGGCCAAAAAACCAGAATAGATGCTGCCAAAGTACCGGGTCTCCGCCACGCTGCGGATCGAAGAATGGCCAGTCAAACGCGCGTTCGAGCTCCAAAAGCGTGGTGGCGGCAATGACCGCTGGGAAGGCGAAGATGATCATGACCGCGCTCACCAGCACAGCCCATGCAAACACCGGCATATTGGAGAGCTTCATGCCCGGCGCGCGCGTGAACAAGATTCCGATGATCAGCTCAATGGCTCCGGCGATGGCGGAAATTTCAATGAAGCCTATACCCAACAACCAGAAGTCTGCCCCAATCTCGGGCGAAAACTGTTTGCTGGTCAGTGGCGGGTACATGAACCATCCACCGTCGGGTGACACGCTCCAGAAGATGGTGCAGAAGAACGCCAACCCGCCTATGGCATAAGCCCAGAAGGCGTAGGCGGACAGACGCGGAAACGGCAGATCGCGTGCGCCCAGCATATTGGGCAGCAGGAAAACTGCAATCGCCTCCACGATGGGCACGGCAAACAGAAACATCATCACCGTGCCGTGCATGGTGAAGAGTTGGTTGTAGGTGCTGGCCCCAATCAGATCGTTGTCTGGCGTGGCCAGCTGCAGGCGCATCAGCAGCGCCAGAATCCCTCCCAACACGAAAAACACCATTGCTGCGATGATGTAATAAATGCCGATCTGTGAGTTGTTCACCGCCGTAAGCCTGCGCCAGCCCTGCGGGGGCTCCCAGGCCCGCTCAAGCGCTTCTCGTTCCCCCGTCGGGCGAGGAAGACGGTTGGGGAATGCCTCTTGTATGGCCCCTGAAGACGCCTTCATTTCAGCTGACTGAGCCATTCGGCAATGTCCTCCATGTCCTTTGACGGCACGCGATCGGCGCCAGAAGGCATGCGTGCGCCAGGCTTGATGTCTTGCGTATGTTCGATCCAGCGGCGGAGGTTCTGAGGCGTGTTGGGCAAAGTGGCCGCAGCGAGAGACACACGGCTGCCGACGTGAGTGAGGTCAGGACCGAGACCTGATTGGGCAACGCCGGGGTCGGCATCCGAAATGCCCCGAACGGCATGGCAGAAGTTGCAGCGATTTTGGAGGAAGGCGCTACGACCAGGGTGACTCAACAACAGATCGGTGGTCATGGCAGGCTGAGCCTGCGTTAAGGCCCAGGCATTGAATTCCTCGGCAGAACTCACCACCACATCAAGCGCCATCAAGGCGTGTTGCTCGCCGCAGAACTCTGCGCATTGGCCTCGCCAGCGCCCCAGGGCAGCAGGCGTGAGCAAGAGATGCTGGATTCGCCCAGGAACCATGTCCATCTTGCCTCCCAGTGCGGGCACCCAGAAGCTGTGAATCACGTCCTCGCTTGCCAGCGCAAAGTACACCGGCCTGCCTTGTGGCAGACGTATCTCGTTGGCCGTGACAAAGCGGCTGCCCGTCTGCGTGTCGTGGTAGGTGACTTCCCACCACCACATGTGCCCGGTCACCGAAACCACCAGTGCATTGGGTGGCGGAACAGGTTTCCACGCAGGACGCTTCCATTCGCTGTAGAAAAACAGCGCGGTCAGCACAACCACAGGCATGAGTACGCCCCCTCCCATGAGCCAGAGGCGGGTATGGGCCCGACCTTCGCGAGAGAGGGACAAAAAGAGCAGAAGCATGACGCCCGCAAAGATCACGGTCGCGCCGGCCACCAGTACTATCGTCAACTCAATAAATGCCGCTGACTGTTCGCCGCCTGCATGAAACGCAGATTGCGGGGTCGATAAGGTTGCACCTGAACTCACCGTAGAGTCCCAAGATAGTTCGCCATGTCCTGGGCATGTGCCGGGGAGACCGCCAAAGAGGGCATGGTGGCTGCGGGGACCTGCGAATGAGGATCTATCAGCCACGTCGCCAAGGCTGAAGGCTGGTTAGGAATACGTCCGCCAATAAAACTACGACGTCCAAAGCCCTCTAAGGAAACTGCGGTGACCCCGCGCGCATCAGCCACACCCGGAATGGTGTGACAGCTGCCGCATTGGTACTGAGAAATCAGCGACTTACCGCGCAGCACTGATTGCACAGACGCAGAAGTAGATGCTTGAGGTTCAGGCGAACTCGAGTCGCAACCTATCCCCGCGAATGCCAACACCAGGACGGCCGAAGACAAAACGGGTCTCAGCGACCCGTGCTCGAAGAGGTGGTCCGCCTGCGGCATGTAGTCATTATCGGCCGCGATGCGAAGGCTTTCACCGACAAGAAAGCCAGCATCGCATGTAGGACAATTTCGTATGGATAAACGCGGTGCGAAGATCGTGGCTCTCACGCTGGTTGCAGTCGCAATGACCTGCGTCGGCGTTGCATGGTTTGTGGTGTCAGCAGGCTTCTACAACGTGGCGGGCAACGTTCAGCATCTGCCACCCGTTCATTCTCTGTTTGAGTATGCTTTGCAGGAATCCGTGCGTCATCACGCGCGGAACATAGAGCCGCCAGACGTTGCGGATGCGTCGGTCATGGAGCGCGGTGCGCTGTGCTATCAAAACAAATGCCTGCAGTGTCATGGAGGCCCCGGCATTGCGGCCAATGACTTTGCACAATCGATGCAACCTCTGCCAGGGCCATTGATCGATGCTCCTCAACGCTGGCACGCGCGTGAGATTTACTGGATCACGCGCAACGGCCTCAAGATGACAGGCATGCCCGCGTGGGAACACCGCCTGTCTGAGCAGGACTTGTGGGCCGTGACGGCCTTTGTTCAAAAGCTGCCTTCCCTGACTCCGGCGAAGTTCGCGCAATTGATGAGCCCCAGCGACCGAGGCCAGCGTTGCGAGCGAACGGCAGATGGAGAAGTTCAGGCAGGGGATGTAGAGCGTGGAAGGCGCGCCTTCTATGCCTACGCCTGCATCGGCTGCCACACCATTCCCGGCATCATATTCTTTCCTGACCCTCAGGTGGGCCCCACGCTGAGTGGCATGGCCAGCCGAACCCGGATTGCGGGCGTGGTGGACAACACCGAGGCCCAAATGGTGCGCTGGTTGCGCGACCCGAATGCCGTCAAACCGGGATCAGCCATGCCCGCGATGGGCATGACCGAGCAAGACGCCGCGGACTTGGCCGCATTTCTAGCCACCTTGCGCTGAGCATCCATTTCCTGACGAGGCGACTGCGCCATGGGTTCACCTCGGCTTTAATTTCCCTCTTGGTTCGAAGGGGGTTCAATGGCTCGTCGATCTTGAGCTCGATGCGTGCCATCGTTGTCGGTAGACGTCATTTCAACACTGCCCTTCGTGCTGATGACAATGGGCTATTTTCACCAACCCGGATTAAGTGCAAAGTAGAGCCTCCGGTCGGCGCGAGCCAACCGAGAAATAACCCAGAGACCTCCCATGTATCTCCCACAGCATTTTGCAGAATCAGACCTCACTGAGATTCACCGCATCATCCGAGCCCATCCGCTGGGCATGCTGGTCAGAACGACGTCCGACGGCCTTGAAGCAGACCACCTGCCGTTCCTTCTGGATGCCGATCAAGGCTCAGGCGGAACATTGATTGCCCATGTGGCGCGTGCCAACTCCGTGTGGAAAGAAGTTCAGGACGGCGCCGATGTGCTCGTGGTGTTCCGCGGTGTGGACGGGTACGTCTCACCCAACTGGTACCCTGGCAAGCTGGAAACCCACCGACGTGTACCCACCTGGAATTACGAAGTGGTTCATGCCCACGGCAAGATTCACGTGCGAGACGATGAGAAGTTCATACGAGGTGTAGTGGCGCGCCTGACGCACAAGCACGAGGCCGACCAGGCCAAGCCTTGGAAGATGGGAGATGCGCCGACCGACTACCTCGCCGAACAACTCAGTCGCATCGTCGGCATCGAGATCGTGCTGACCCGCCTGGAGTGCAAGAGAAAGCTCAACCAGCACCGTGAACTGCCTGATAGAGAAGGCGCTATTGAAGGACTTACATCCAGTGGCAACCAGGCTCTGGCGCAGGCCATGCGCGACACCCTGAAGGCGGGCGAGGCGAAGAATCCCAAGTGAATTGATCAGTTCCGGCCCCACACGCGCAGCGCAGCCGGGCTTCATGGAAAATACACGCATGCGCATAGTTACAGCAAACCTCAACGGAATCCGCTCCGCCGCGAGCAAGGGCTTTTTTGACTGGGCCAGCCAGCAGGAAGCTGACGTCATTGGAGTTCAGGAAGTCAAGGCTCAAAGCGAGCAGGTGACCGGCATCCATTGCCATGTGGGCAAGATGCCTGGTCAGTTTCATTACGCCCAGAAACGCGGCTACTCTGGCGTGGGCATCTACATGCACCAGGAGCCTTCCGAGGTCATCGTGGGCTTGGGCGACGAAGAGTTCGACTACGAAGGCCGGTGGGTAGAAGCCCGCTTTGACAAGCCCGGGCGCAAGCTCAGCATCATCAGTTGCTACTTCCCCAGTGGCTCATCCGGCGAAGAGCGGCAGCAAGCAAAGTTCCGTTTTCTCGCCCTGCTCTACCCCCGATTGCTGGCATTGCGTGAGGATCGTGAGTTCATTCTCATGGGCGATGTGAACATTGCCCATCAAAACGCCGATCTTAAAAACTGGCGGAGCAACCAGAAAAACAGCGGTTTCCTGCCAGAGGAGCGGGCCTGGATGACCAAAGTCCTGAGCGAAGGTGGCCTGGTAGACGTCTATCGCCGGCTGCACCCCGACACGACTGACACCTGCTACACATGGTGGAGCAATCGGGGACAGGCCTATGCCAATAACGTGGGATGGCGACTGGACTACCAGATCGCCACCCCTGGCATCGCGCAAACGGCGCGCGCTGCGGCCATCTATAAAGACGTCAAGTTCAGCGATCACGCGCCCTTGACGATCGACTACGACTTCACTCTGTAATCCGATCAGTTTGGCGCATTTTTTGGCGCCGTGAATCTTCGGCTTTCATCGGCGAGTGAACAAATGACCAAACGAGAGTAAAGCAGACCTCCGGCACGGCAATCTGATTCACTCTTCTGCTGTAAAGCCGGTCGAAGAAACAAGAGGCCCCCGTGTTTGTCGGTCCGCCTTGATCTTGGCCGCGAATTCGGTCAGGTTCAGAATCATCGTGGTGAATCTCAACTCGAACAGCCGCTTTTCAATCTCCGGCTTTTTCATCTCTGACTGGATTGCTGTACTGCGCCGGGCTGCGGTCGCCGTAGTCGTGGCTGAAGGCGCAAACATAGCGAACTGCTGGTCCGGAAGCATGCCCTTGTCCCCCCATTCCGTGAATGTCAGAACATTAGACGTGATGAGGGACCGTCTAGGCCCGGTCGTCGCGAGAATCCGCACCTTTTTTTAGATTTGAGATAAGGCACGCTAGCTAAGCGCCATTCGATTGATGAAGAGGGCCGCCAGGCGACCACGTCGTCTGTGTAAACAACAGTGATGACATCCTAGATTCTCAGCGTCCACCTCCGACCGTGGCGATGTTGGGGATTTCACTGAGATACAGGTGCACTGGATGCACTCGGTTTACAGCGACTTCTGCGGATACGACCATTCACAGCAGTCCGAAACAGATTGCGTGCGGTGCACTTCAACGAAAAGCGGACAGTTTGCAAACTGGAGACCTACGTGCAGATCACAACCTCAACTCTCATACGACGTGTTGCCGCGCTTTGCATTGCTGCGGCGTCATGCGTTGCCTCTGCGGAAACCTTTCCTTCACGTCCGATCACGTTGATGGTGCCGTTCGCACCGGGTGGTCCGACAGACACCATCTCACGCAACATCGCGCAGAAAATGACGGAGACGCTGGGCAAGTCTGTCTTGGTAGATAACAGGCCCGGCGCTGGCGGACAGATTGCCGGCAACATTGTTAAACAGGCACGACCCGACGGCTACACCTTGTTTGTCGGCGCGAGCGAAATGTTCGCGATCAATCAAACATTGTTCAAAAAATTCAGCTACGACCCTCTGAAGGACTTCATTCCAGTCGCCGCCTTCGTCGAGACGCCGATGGTGCTCGTGGTCTCTAAAGAAAGTGCCATCAGCTCAGTACAGGAACTGATGGCACTTGCGAAATCGAAGCCGGGGGGCCTCAGCTATGCGTCACAGGGGCTTGGCTCGGTCGGTCACCTGCTTGGAAGCAGCCTGGGGTCAAAGGTCGGCACCACCATGGTCCACGTGCCGTACAAAGGTTCGTCGCCTGCCTTGCAAGATCTTGCAACCGGGCGAGTTGACATGATGTTCGATGTATTCGCGAGCAGCGGTCCTTTGATTACAAGCGGGAAACTCAAGGCCCTCGCGGTCGCGAGCCCAACACGGTCTGCCAGCCTTCCGGGCATCCCTACACTGACGGAGAGCGGTGTCACAGGCCTAGATGCGAGCGTCTGGTTTGGCGTGGTCGCCCCGGCAGGAACATCTCAGGAAGTCATCGCGGTACTCAACAATGCCGTGACCACCGCGATCGGCAACCCCGAGTTGGTGAAGCGCTTCGGCGATCAGGGCATGCGGCCACTTTCTCTGACACCTCAGAAGTTCACAGCCTTCATGAAGAGCGAGATTGAGCGCTGGACACCCATCGTCAAGGCGAGCGGCGCAGAGGTGGAATGATGTCCAGTTTCACAGATCAAAACACCAGCCACTTCGTGGAGATCACCGAAGGCGAACTCAAGCTGCGGCTCCATTACAACGACGCTGGCCACGGCAAAGAGGCGGTCGTCCTGATTCATGGCTCAGGTCCCGGTGCGAGCGGCTGGTCGAACTTCCACCGGAATGTTCAGCCGCTCGTGAATGCTGGCTACCGCGTCATCCTGATGGACTGCCCCGGCTGGAGCCAGAGCGACCCGGTCATTTCCCGCGGATCTCGCTCAGAACTAAATGCCGCTGCGCTCAAGGGACTACTCGACGTGCTCGGAATTGAACGGGCGCACCTCGTGGGCAACTCTATGGGCGGGCACAGCGCCGTCGCGTTTGCATTAGGGCATCCGAAACGCGTTGGAAAACTGGTTCTTATGGGAGGCGGCACGGGAGGCGCCAGTACATTTGCACCCATGCCCACCGAGGGGATCAAGTTGGTGCAGTCGGTCTATCGCACGCCAACGGTCGAAAACCTGAAAGCGTTGATGAATGTCTTCGTCTATGACGGCTCCACCATTGACGACGTGCTTCTGCAAAGCCGCCTTGCCAGCTTGAATGCTCGACCAGAACATCTGGTGAATTTTCTCGAAAGTGCAAAGCTCAACCCGAAGCAATTTCCCGATGTCAGCCCGCGCCTGTCCGAAATCACAGCGCCCGCACTCGTCATCTGGGGACGCGATGACCGATTCGTTCCTCTGGATATCGGCCTGCGCTTGGTGGCCGGCCTCCAGAATGCCGATCTAATCGTCTTCAGTCGCTGTGGACACTGGGCTCAATGGGAGCATGCGGACAAATTCAACAGGCACGTGATCGGATTTCTCAACGGCGGTTGAAACACGCTGACAAGTTCACTCCTCTATCCAGGATCGGCTTGCGCTGCCGATCGAATGAGCGAGTTTCGTCAAGCGCACTGCGTAGCGCGACTTCAAGTCGCCTGGAGAGACTGCGTTGCGCGGAAAGATCATGTTAATGGCGGCCAGCAAGCGTTTGCCGGAGAAGACCGGGACGGCGATCGCGCCGAAGTCGGACTCGAGGCTCCACTCACCTTCATTGATGGCGTATCCGCGACGCAGAGTGTCGCGGACCATCTTGGCGACCTGACGGCGATCGCGCGCGATTTCGCTCGTCTCATCTCCACGCTCTGCCAGGATCTTGATCAGTGTGTCTCGCTCTTCATCGGAGCATGCGGCCAGATAGGCGCGGCCGACAGCCGTCACCAGTAGTGGCAACTTCTGACCCAGCCGTGCGTGATGCTGCGACAGCGTGCTCCATCGGTGTGTCGACTCGCGCACGACCATGAAGCCGCCTTCGAGAGTCGCGATGTCACAAGGCCACAGCAGGTCTTTCACAGAATCATGCATGAGTGGAGTGGCGACCTGAGATACCCATGCCTCATCGGCAAAGCCCTCACTCAGACGTCTCACTTCAAAGGTTAGGTAGTACTGGCCATCGCGCTCTCCATGACGAACGAGTCCTGCGGCGCGCAGCGTTTCCATCAAGCGCTTGACGGTTGTTCGGTGCATTGCGCAAGCACGTCCGAGTTCTGTTGTGGTGGCGATGCCGCCCGGGGACGCATTGAGCGCCTTGAGAAGCAGAAGGCCACGTGTAAGACCGCGGACTTCTTTGTAATTGTTGTCCGATGACGGCGCTGTGGGCATGCAAGTCTCCTGGTGTTGGCACTTCGGCAACGGGTTTTTACGAAGGCATGAGTGCACCTGATGCACTCAGTTTACAGCCTCCTTGTGAACCGCGAGCATTGCATTTATTACAGAGCAACTGCCGGGTGAAGATATGACTGCATTGACTGAATGGGACGTGGTGATCGCAGGTGCGGGCCCCTGCGGACTGACTCTCGCGAATCACCTTGGCATGCTCGGCATTCGCACCTTGGTCCTCGAGACCCTGCCCGCGCTGATCGACTATCCACGCGGTGTGGGACTTGACGACGAGAGTCTGCGCAGCTTCCAAGCCATTCAACTGACAGATTCTGTCCGGCGGCACAGCGTTCCCAATCAAGCGATGCGCTTCATCGACCGCCGTGGGCGCGTGCTGGTGTCGATCAACCCACAGGCACAACCTTTCGGCTGGCCGCGACGCAGCGGATTTATCCAGCCGTTGATCGATCGTGAGCTTGCATTTGGACTTGACCGCTTTCCGCACGTCCAGTTGAGCTTGGGCCATGGCGTCGAAGGCGTCGTCGATAACGGGGACCACGTACGCATCAAGGTGCAATCAAAATCAAGCCAGGACTCACCTGCTGAATCGACTCGGGAAATCACGGCTCGCTTTCTGGTGGGTTGTGACGGTGGCCGCAGCGCCGTACGCGGCATGCTGGCCATCCCGTTCGACGGTAAAAGTGAGTCCACAAAGTGGCTGGTGATCGACATTGCGAACGATCCCATCGGCACGCCCAACGTCAGTCTGGTGTTGCGTGACGACTTCCCGTACGTCGAGATCGCGTTGCCCCACGGCATTCGACGCTTCGAGTTTCTCGTTCCGACAAACGCAGACGAACGAACCTATGAAGAGACTCACACTATTCGCGAGCTGCTCAAGCGTGTGCTGCCGGCACACGTCAACCCCGATATCATTCGGCACCGCGTATATACGCACCATGCTCGCATCGCACCGAGCTTCCGCCGCGGCAATGTCTTTCTGGCGGGCGATGCCGCGCACCTGATGCCCGTATGGCAGGGCCAAGGGTTCAATACCGGAATCCGCGACGCAACCAACCTGGCGTGGAAGCTCGCGCTGGCGGTACAGGGCCGCAGCGGCGAACGCCTGCTCGATACTTACACCGAAGAAAGGCACGCGCATGCTGCCGCAATGATCGACCTGTCGGTGCTCGTGGGTCGGATCTTTGTCCCGGGCAACGCTCTACTTCGCACGCTTCGAAATGTTGCTGCACCCTGGATCTCGCGCATCCCGAGTCTACGCAACTACATCGCGGAGATGCGATTCAAACCTATGCCCTTCTTTCGCAGTGGGGCTATCGTGCACGCCGCATCGCCGGACCCTAAAGGGTTGGTGGGCAAGATGATGCCGCAGCCATGGATAAGTGACGCAAGCGGCCAGAGCCTTCGCCTGGACGATGCCATCGGCCTCCGCTTTGCGCTCGTCAGCTGGAGTGTCAATGTCGACCGGTGGTTGGGGCTGCGCGCCCGCCGCATTCTCAAGACTTTGGACACGTTGTCGATCGTTGTGCGGCCCCCATGTCAGTTGATCGACCGTGAGCCTCCGCAGGATGGCATCGTGGTGACGGACCGTGACGACGAGTTGCGTAGGTGGTTTGATATCGCGGCGGGTTCGGTCGTAGTCTTGCGACCAGACCGGATCGTCGCTGCCGTTTGCATGCCTTGCGATCTGGATACGACGCTCGATGCGTTGGCCCGAGCAATGGACCTCGTGCAATCTGAAGATCCTGCATCGTCGATATACAAAGCTGAAATCAAGCCAAGCAACCCGACAGCCGTCTGCCCAGCAAGTCGGCCGGCAACTCAGGGAGTCGCTGCATGACCGCCCGGGGTATACGCGCGTTCCTGGGCATGTCTCACACACCGCTTCTCGGCCTGGCAAAGATCGACCCGGCGATTGAAGCCAGACTCCGAAGTGCGATCGAGCAAGCGCGTCATCATGTCCTGCGTTGGGCGCCTGACCGCATTGTGCTGATTGGACCCGATCACTACAACGGCTTCTTCAATGAGCTGATGCCAACCTTTTGCATCGGAAGCTCGGCCACCTCGGTGGGTGACTACCTGATGCCGACCGGATCTCTGAACGTGGACGCACACACCGCACTTGCCTGCGCCGAGTTTCTGACGGACATGCGATTCGATCCTGCTGTTTCTCGCCGGATGCGTGTTGACCATGGTTTTACACAACCCCTGCAGCTTATCTGGGGTTCGCTCGACACACCACCCGTCCTGCCAATCTTCGTGAATTCGGTAGCACCGCCCTCCATCCCGCGGGTGGCTCGCTGTCTCGAACTGGGGCGGGCACTGGGCGCTTTCGTCGAGCAGTTGCCTGGACGTACGTTGCTGCTCGGCTCCGGCGGGTTGTCGCACGAACCACCCGTTCCGCGCATGGACGATAGCGATCCGGCTGTGCGAGAACGCATCACCACCCGCTCCGAACTGACGGAGGAGATCAGGCAAAGAAAAATCAAACTCGTGATCGCAGCCGGGCGTGCGCTTGCCGCGGGTGATCCTGCGATGAAACCACTCAACGAGGCATGGGACGCGCGCTGGATGGAAGCGATCGAGCATGCGGACTTCGCCTACTTCAAGACATTGACCGAGGACGCCATCACACGGGACGCCGGACTGTCTGGGCACGAATCAAAAACCTGGCTGATCGGCCGTGCCGCCCTCCCTGCTGGTGTCTCGGGGTGCGAGTTTCGTCACTACCAAGCCATCGACGAACTCATCGCCGGTTACGGCCTGATGTTCGTGGACGGCTCCTCTCCACAACACCCCCAACTACCCCATGAATGAAGCTGAAACTGTCAAGGAAATGGCGGAGATACTGCGACGCGCGCAGTCATTGCGCAGCCCCATCCCTGCGCTACGCGACGTAGCAGGACTCGATGCTGGCATGCGTCCCGAGCTGGCCTACAAGGTTCAGCAGTTCAACGTAGACCATGCGTTGTCCAATGGGCGGCGCGTCGTAGGGCGGAAAATCGGACTTACCTCGCTGGCGGTCCAGAAGCAGATTGGCGTCGATCAACCCGATTTCGGAACTTTGCTGGACGACATGGTTTACGGCGACAACGAAGTTGTTCCGATGACCAAGCTCTTGCAACCCAAAGTCGAGGGAGAGATAGCGTTGGTTCTTTCCAAGGACCTTCCGCATCTTCATACCACATGGATTGACATCGTGAGCGCCACCCAGTACGTCTTGCCGGCCATCGAGATCGTCGACAGCCGAATTGCGGACTGGAAGATCGGGTTCTTCGACACGGTGGCCGACAACGCATCGAGCGGGCTGGTCGTGGTGGGAGGTACACCTCGCAAACTTGAGGGCCTTGACCTGCGTGACTGCCAGATGGCAATGAAGATGGGAAACCAGGTGGTGTCCAGGGGCACAGGAGCCAACTGCCTCGGACACCCACTCAACGCTGCCGTATGGCTTGCAAGAAAGATGGCGAGCTTGCAGCAACCGCTTAAAGCTGGCGATCTGATTCTGACAGGGGCCTTGGGCCCGATGGTCGCAGCCAAGGCAGGAGATCGTTTCGAGATGCAGATTTCCGGAATAGGGTCTGTTGCTGTGCAATTCAGCGAAATAAAAACAGGAGAACTCTATGAGTAGAAAGATTGGATGCGCGGTTATCGGACCGGGAAACATTGGCACCGACCTGCTGGCCAAGTTGCAGCGAAGCGAGTTCGTCGAACCACGATGGATGGTGGGTATTGACCCTGCATCTGATGGACTTCAGCGGGCAGATGAAATGGGCATCAAGACGACTGCCGACGGCATCGATGGTCTGCTTTCGCACATTACCGAAGACGGGATCAGGATCGCCTTCGACGCTACGAGCGCCTATGCCCATCGCGAGAACAGCCGGAGACTGAATGAATTGGGCGTATTGATGATCGATCTCACTCCCGCAGCCATCGGCCCGTTCTGCGTACCTTCAGTCAACCTGGCGCAGCACATCGGAAGCGGCGAGATGAATGTCAATATGGTGACTTGCGGCGGACAGGCAACCATCCCGGTGGTCGCTGCCGTCTCGCGTGTGCAGAGCGTCAAGTACGCGGAAATCATCGCAACGGTTGCAAGTCGTTCCGTGGGCCCGGGCACTCGGAAAAACATTGACGAGTTCACCCGCACCACGGCTAAGGCCGTGGAAGCGATCGGCGGCGCCCGGCAGGGGAAGGCCATCATCGTCATCAACCCAGCCGAGCCGCCGCTAATCATGCGCGACACCATCCACTGCCTGACGGATGAGACACCCCGTGAAGAGGAGATCAGAGCGTCGGTTCTTCAGATGGTCAAGGAGGTTCAGCGCTACGTCCCAGGCTACCGCCTTGTCAACGGACCCGTGTTCGATGGCAACAGAGTTTCCATCTTCATGGAAGTCGAGGGTCTGGGAGACTACCTGCCGAAGTACGCCGGCAATCTGGACATTATGACGGCGGCGGCCGCACGGACCGCCGATCTTTTTGCACAACAGATGCTTTCGTCCAGTTCCATGGTCGGTGCACAACCACTTGAGGAGTCACACCATGCAGTTACAAGGTAAGAAAATCACAGTCCACGATATGACGTTGCGCGATGGCATGCATCCCCAGCGCCATCAGATGACTCTGGATCAGATGAAGTCGGTCGCTTGCGGCCTAGATGCGGCGGGCGTACCCCTGATTGAGGTGACGCACGGAGATGGCTTAGGTGGAAGCTCCGTCAACTACGGGTTTCCGGCACATACAGATGAGGAGTACCTGAGTGCCGTGATTCCGCTCATGAAGCAGGCTCGCATTTCGGCCTTGCTTTTGCCCGGAATAGGGACGATCGATCATCTCAAGATGGCGCACGAGTTAGGCGTTGGCACGATCCGCGTTGCAACCCACTGCACCGAAGCGGACGTGAGCGAGCAACATATCAACCGTTCTCGCGAGCTAGGCCTGGATACTGTGGGCTTTCTCATGATGGCGCACATGAACAGTCCTGAGGGCTTGGCAAAACAGGCCAAGCTAATGGAGAGTTATGGTGCGAACTGTCTCTACATCACCGATTCGGCCGGTTACTTACTTCCCGACGACGTCACGTCTCGCATAGCGACAGTGCGCGCTGCATTGAGCCCGGAGACGGAACTCGGCTTTCACGGGCACCACAATTTGGCGATGAGCATCGCGAACTCGCTTGCGGCCGTCGAGGCTGGCGCTAATCGGATCGACGCGTCCGCCGCGGGTTTGGGTGCTGGAGCAGGCAATACGCCGATGGAAGTGTTCATTGCCGTGTGCGCACGCATGGGCATTGAAACCGGTGTCGATGTTTTCAAGATCCAGGATGTTGCGGAAGATCTGGTCGTCCCGATGATGGACCATGCGATTCGCATCGATCGCGACTCACTGACTCTGGGCTACGCGGGCGTGTATTCGAGTTTCTTGCTTTTTGCCAAACGCGCTGAAGCCAAGTATGGCGTACCCGCTCGGGACTTACTGGTCGAGCTCGGCAGAAGAGGCATGGTGGGCGGTCAGGAGGACATGATTGAAGACACTGCGATCACGATGGCACGACAGCGATCAGCTCAAGTTGTTGGCCGCGAGGCGGTCCCACTTGCGATAACGGTTCTTTGAGATGTTCAACACCCCCCTGCCCATTACGATCTATTCGGGGTCGCGCAAGCGTCATGGCGGGATGGGATGAAAGGCGCGATGCGCAGCCAATAGCCCATGCGGCGCAAACGACCTTCAAACCATCCCGATTGCGACCCAACGCGACCCCGAATAGATCGTAAACACGTTCTTAAGCCTGCTTGTGAAGCTGGGAATCTCAGGCCGGTTTCCGAGCCACGATGAAGACCCGGAAGTCCTTGCCCCGTGTGCCGTGCCGCTCGACCGATACGATCTCCAGCCCCTGCCGGAGGACGGCCGATTGCAGGCGATCCGCGTTGAAGCACAGCACGTCGGGAGCCTTGCCGATGGCACGCATCACTGGCAATGCGAGCCAAGGGATGAGCGGGTTCATTTCGGCGATGCAGGGCGTTTTGGAGATCAACAAACCGCCCGGCCGCAAGGCCTGCACGGCAAGCGCCAACGCGTGGTCGAGATCGCTCACCAGATGCAGTAGGTTGAAAGCCAGCACCGCGTCGTATGCACCTTGCCCAATCACCGGCGCGTCGGCGTCTGCTACCGCGAAGCTAAGTTGAGGTACAGGTTGCGCCGTCAGCTTCTCTTGTGCGATGGCGATCATCGCGCCCGAGACGTCGGTGGCCAGCAGCCGCCGGGTTGAAGGCGCCAGGCGCAGCGCGGTGGTGCCAGTGCCGCAGCCGAGTTCCAGTACATCCTGATCTGCCGACAGGAAGGCCTGCACGCGCCGCAGCGTGGCCTCGTACCCCGCCATGTCCGCGATCGGGTCAGCCGCGTACTTGCGCGCAGTGCGGTCCCAGAAAGCTGCCTTGCGAGCGGCTGCGATGGAAGGGGGTAAGGCGTCGGAGCGCGGGGTCATGGCGAGGGACGACATCAATAGAGAGGGCAGCGTTTGAGCAAGCGGCAAGACCTGGATGCTAGTTCTGTGTGTAGCAAATCTTGTTGGGGATGATGGCGTTGACGTAGCTCTCCACGCTGGCCGCTGTGGGGAATACCGTCGGTGTCTGATCGCCCAGCAGGCAGAGATACGCTCCCTTGCGCGCCCACACAGTGCGCGAAGTTTGCCCGGTGATCTGAGCCCAGTTGCCCCAGAAGGCGCTGAGCGTGGGTGTTGCATCCGTGCGGTCAAACTTGAAATCGCCCCCGTCGCTTGCCTGCCCGCCGATGATCTGACCAGGTACTGCGCAGTTCGCATCCGTGTACGTGGCAACGCCTAAGCTGACGGTGGCGTGCGTTTCACTCTGCTTTGCAATGCGCCATAGTGAGCGACCCCATTGGCCGGGGCCGATGAGCACGCATGCCTCCTGCTTCCAGTCGCCCTGCGGCAAGGCTGCCGCCAATGTGGCGCAGGTCACTTCCACCGCCCCCACATTGGCCGAGGCCACAGTGCCGCTGCCGTTACGCACCGTGCAACTCTGACCCACGGGCTGGGACTTGACCGTGACGGCGTAGGCGCTGCCCGCAGCCAATGCCGAAAGGAAGGTAAAGCCGCCGTTGCTGGCCACCAGCAAATCGTCGCCCAAGTTGTTCTGCAGCACCATAGAGCCTGTCAATCCCGACACCGAGCCCCCTACCGTGAAGGTGGCTGGCGCCAGGTTGTCGCAGCGCACCTGCACATCGCTCACATTCGTTGTCGCGGTGCCCGTGGCTTGCGTCACGATGCAGCGCTGCCCGATGGGTTGCGTCTTGACCGTCACGGCGTAGGCCACGCCACTGTCCAGCCGGGTGTCAAACACAAAATTGCCGTTCGCACTCAATGCCAAATCGTCGGTGCCGGAGTTCTGTAGCGTCAGCGTTTTCCCCGTGCCCAGGCCGCTGACCGCCCCCCCTACCGTAAACATCCCGCCGGAGGGTGGAGGTGAGGTTCCGTTGTCGTCACTGCCGCCGCCACAGCCCACAAGCATCACTGCAGCCAATCCAAGGCAAGCCCAGCGGAACAGCGGACTTGCGTTTGCCTTGCTCATGAAAAGGAACTTCTGGACCGGGAATGAAAAGTAGGTGAGATTTGACATAGGGATGAAAGAGCAACAGTTGGGCGTGAGGTAAGACTGAAATGCTATCCATACGCAGGTCAACAGGAAATAGCGGAAACTTGCAGTGGAGATATACATTTATGCATGGACAAAATCGACTGGAACCAGCTCAGGGCATTTCTGGAAACCGCTGAAACCGGTTCGCTGTCGGCGGCTGCCCGCAAGCTAGGCCTGACTCAGCCGACTCTGAGCCGGCAGGTGGCGGCCATCGAGCAGCGCATGGGCGTGACGCTGTTCGAGCGCGTGGGCAAGGCCATGGCACTTACCCCCACCGGGCTGGACCTGCTGGAACATGCCCGGGCCATGGGCGCTGCAGCCGAGGCCCTGGGCATGGCAGCCACCGGCCGATCGCAGACGGTGGGCGGTGTGGTCACAGTATCCGCCACAGACATGGTCGCCTTTTACCTGTTGTCCCCGCTGGTGCGGCAGCTGCGCGAACAGGAACCGCGCATTACGATCGAGGTGATCTCGTCCGATGCGCTGAGCGACCTGCTGCGCCGCGAGGCCGACATTGCCATCCGCCACGTGAAGCCGGAACAACCCGAGTTGATTGCCCGCTTGATCCGGCAGGCGGAAGCCAACTTCTACGCATCTGAAGACTGGGTGAAGATCCACGGCCATCCGCGCAGCGCCGAGGAAGCGGCCCACCTGCCCTTTGTGGGCGCCGACCGCTCAGGCCAGTTCCTGGCCTACCTGCGCCAACATGGCCTGCCCGTTAGCGAAGTGAACTTCAGCTGCTATTCGGACCACACGGTAGCCCACTGGGCGCTGGTACGCCAGGGCATGGGCATCGGCGCCATGATGGACAAGATCGCCCGCGAAACCCCCGGCATGGTTCGCGTACTGGACGACGTGCCGCCTGTGATCTTCCCGATCTGGCTGGTCACCCACCGCGAACTGCGTACCTCGCGGAGGATAAGGGTGGTTTTCGAGGCATTGGCGCAGGGTTTGAGTGAAGGTAATTCGATTGAAGATGGCTTCACTCTGTAAGCCGCTCAGCGAGTGCCACCTGCGGCACCGCCACGGCGTCGCGACGCATATCCGGCCGCATACAGACATAACAGAGCCAACAACGCCAGGGCCCATTGGTTCAAGGTAGGAATTGCCTTCGGCGCGCCGCCGTCGGAAACGAGCGGACCGGAGGGGTCGATGATCTCCCCATTGACGGCCCAGTCGTCATCGCCCTGTTGCCCATCGGTCACGGTAAATGCGACCACCTGTCCAGCCACATTCAGGCCGGTGGGGGCAAAGTAGCTGTTGGTACCTGCACTCGGCTCAGCTTTTCCATACTTGATGTAAGCGGTGACGGCTGTCGGCCAGGTCACGGTGACACGCACTGGAGAGGCATCGCATCCCACCAATTTGAACTTGAACAACCCCTGGTTGAGTAGCCGACCAGGCGGAGGTGGTGCAGTCGCAGCGATAAAGCCTGTGTTGCCGGAATCCAGATCAAACGCACAGCGCGGGCCACCGCCTGAGATCGTGGCTGTTGCCAGGCCGGCCGGGGCGCTGCCTACACCACCTGGGGGTTGCGTGGTGCCGCTGAAGGATGTAATTGGCGCGCTAATCAATATGCTTTGTTGGACTGCTTCGGCATCTGAATAGTTGACGTCACCAGCCTGGCTGGCCTCCACGTCACATGTGCCGCTGCCCACCACCGTCACTTCGGTGCCACTCAGCGTGCATATGGCCTCAGTCAGTGAGCGATAGACAATGGGTGCGCCACTGTTAGGACTTGCGCTGGTGGCGAGGGGATTGATCGAGAACGTTCCGCCTACCCCCAAGACCTGCGCAGCTTGAGCGTCAAACGTGAGCGTTTGCGTGGCCTTGCTGATGCTTACGGTTTGTGTCACACGCGTCGCAGCTTCGTAGTTGCTGTTGCCTGCCTGATCCGCATGAACCACACAGTCACCCGCAGACAGCATGGTGATGGTCGTACCGTTGGCACCGCCCGACGCGCACACGCTCGCACTCTCTTCAGCAATAGTGACGGTCACGGGTAGCGCTGATGCGCCACCCGTTGCGTTCACGGTAAAAGTGCCGCCAGGCGTGAATACGATGGTGCTCGGAGAGACCTGCAAAGTAATGACTTGACTCTGCTTGCCAATCGTTACCGTAAGGCTAGCGGCAGGCGCTGCGTTGTAATTGGCGTTACCGGCCTGGTTGGCCGTCAATGCACAATCCCCCGCGGCTACGATGGTGGCTGTACTGCCTGCCACCGTGCACACCGCAGGCGTGGAACTGTCAAACACCACTGGATTGCCCGACGCCCCGCCGACCGCAGCCAGGGCAAACGTTCCACCCGATGCGAACACCGGTGACGCTGGCGTCGCAGCGAAGTCCGTAATAGCTTGACTCTGTTTGCCAATTTCTACCGTGATGCTAACGGCAGGCGCTGCGTTGTAGTTGGCGTCGCCGGCCTGGTTGGCCGTCAATGCACAGGAACCTGCGCCAACGGTGGTGGCTGTACTTCCTGCCACCGTGCACACCGCAGGTGTGGAGCTGGCGAACACCACAGGATTGCCCGATGCCCCGCCGACCGCAGCCACTGTGAACGTTCCGCCCGATGCGAACACTGGTGCCGCAGGCGTCGCGGCGAAGTTTGAAATAGCTTGATTCTGCTTGCCAATCGTGACAGTGAGGCTCGCGGTAGGCGCTACGCTGTAGTTGGCGTCGCCGGCCTGGTTGGCCGTCAATGCACAGGAACCTGCGCCAACGATGGTGGCTGTACTTCCTGCCACCGTGCACACCGCAGGTGTGGAGCTGGCAAACACCACAGGATTGCCCGATGCCCCGCCGACTGCAGCCACTGTGAACGTTCCGCCCGATGCGAACACCGGTGCCGCCGGCGTCGCGGCGAATGCCGTAATAGCTTGACTCTGCTTGCCAATCGTGACCGTGAGGCTAGCGGCAGGCGCTGCGTTGTAGTTGGCGTTACCGGCCTGGTTGGCCGTCAATGCACAATCCCCCGCGGCTACGATGGTGGCTGTACTTCCTGCCACCGTGCAAACTGCAGGCGTGGAACTGGCGAACACCACTGGATTGCCCGACGCCCCGCCGACCGCAGCCACTGTGAACGTTCCGCCCGATGCGAACACTGGTGCCGCAGGCGTCGCGGCGAAGTTTGAAATAGCTTGATTCTGCTTGCCAATCGTGACCGTGAGGCTCGCGGTAGGCGCTACGCTGTAGTTGGCGTTCCCGGCTTGATTGGCCGTCAATGCGCAGGCACCTGCACCAACCATGGTGGCTGTACTTCCTGCCACCGTGCAAACTGCAGGCGTGGAACTGGCGAACACCACTGGATTGCCCGACGCCCCGCCGACCGCAGCCACGGTAAACGTTCCCCCCGATGCGAACACCGGTGCCGCTGGCGCGGAGGCGAAGTTTGAAATACTCTGCGCGCGCTGCGCGATTACGATGCTGTAGGTGCGGAAACCACGGAAGCCATTGGCTGAAGTGGCCTGCACAGTAAAGGTATACGATCCTGCACCGTTTGGTGTTCCCGCCAGCACGCCGTCAGGCGAGAGTGAAAGACCATTGGGCAGAGTCCCTGCGGTCACTGCAAAGCCGTAGGGCGCCGTCCCGCCGTTCGCGCTGGCTGCAGAGAGCTGTTGCGGCGAAATTGGCAAGCTGTGTGTGCCGCCCGATAGCGTCGCCGGATTGACGGATACCGCCACTGTGATGCATGACAATGCCACACTCGTGACGTTAGCGCCAATATTCGTTCCGCTGGAGGAACTCAAAGTGCATAACTGCCCGGCGGGCGCGCTCGACACACTGGCACTCCAGTTCGCCCCCGCTGGCAAGCGTGTGCCAAATGCAAATGCCGTGGCGCCCGCTGGAACGGTAAGCTGTTGGCTACTCGCCGGATTGGAACCCACCAGCGCAAGATTGACGGCCCCTGTCTGACCGGACACAGTGCCGCCTACCGAGAATGTGGGTGATGCGAAGCAGATCAATGCCGATCCATTGCCGGCGTTAACCCCATTGTTGATGGTGACACTGGTCAATCCGCTGGCGGCCGTCGAGCCTCCAGCGCCACCCCCGCCGCCGCCATTCCAATTCTGTTGGCAAGTCGTCGTGCCAACGCCAGCGCCTCCACCACCGGCGCCAATCGTGGCGCCGCCGCCGCCGCCGCCGCCGAAGCCGGCGCCGTTAAACGAACCGCTGAAGTTGGAGGCATTTCCCCCTTTACCGGTGCTGGCATTGCCCGCAGTGGCCGGAAATCCGCCGCAACCAGCACCGGCCACCCCGCCAGTACCAACGGCGCCGCCACCTCCGCCGAACGGCCCTCTGCCACCAGGTACCGTGGCGCCTGCCACGCCGTTTCCACCACCGCCGACGCCTCCGGCACCCCCTGCGATCGCGTTCGCAGTACTCCAGCCGGCGTTGCCACCACCACCACCGCCGCCGGCAATGGCCACTCGGTTGCCAACCCCGTTGCCCCCGACTCGCAGGTCGGTGCCGCCGCCACCTGTGCCAAAGCCTCCTTCTCCCAGTCCACCTGCGTTCAACGATTGCGAGCCTTGGCCGCCCACATTGATGACGAGGGCAGTCCCGGGTACCACGGCCAAAGTGCCACTGATACGCCCACCCATGCCTCCAACCCCGCCCATAGAGTTCGGGCTACCACCGATGGTGCCAGCACCGCTGCGGCCATTACCACCTTGGGCGCCGTTGAGGAAAACCCTGAGCGAAGTCACGCCGGCAGGCACGGTAAGGTTCTGCGCTACCCCGGTAAAGCCAAATGCGGCAGGTGTTTCTCCAGGGCTGCAGCTTTGGGCCTGGGAGAGCAGAGGCGCTCCTAGGGCCGAAGTGAAGACAGACCACAAAATGAGGCGGGAGAGAACGATGCGTGAGCGCACCAGCGTGGGTTTGATAAAGCCCCCGGGAACTGGTGAAGCGAACTGCAGATTGGATTGCAAGGAAATAACTCCGAAAGCCCCCGATTTGCAAATTTCTGCGACGGGCGCCGCGGATTATTGCCAAAAACAAACGCCTTGTATACAACTTGTATCAATTAACTCATATTGCCACACCCAATGAGCACCGAGAACACCGGTGTAAGGGAGAGCGCTTTGACGACCTTTAGTGGCCGCAACCTTTAGTACTGTCCAGGCTGTCCATGTCCAGCATGCAATCGATGAAGGCGCGCAGCGCTGCAGGAAGTTGGCGTCGACTGGGGTGGTACAGAAACAAGCCTGGCCGCGTGATCGACCAATCCGCGAGCACCTGGACCAGTTCTCCACGGGCGAGGTGTTTGTCCACACGGCCGCGATCGAATGCATAGGTGATACCCAGTCCATGCAGCGCAGCGGCCACGCCGGTGTCCGAATGGTTGGTGACGATCGGCCCTTCTACTTCAAGCTCCACTCGCTTTCCTTTTTTCTCGAACTCCCAGCGGTAAGCCCTCCCTTCGAGCTGAAGCCGCCAGTTGATGCAGGCGTGGCTATGCAGGTCGGCTGGAGACTGGGGCGTGCCGCGCCGCATCAGATACTCCGGCGCTGCCACGGCCAGCATCTTCACATCCGGCGTCAGGCGCACGGCGATCATGTCTTTCTCAAGCCGTCCACCTACGCGTATGCCGGCATCAAAGCGGCCCGCGACGATGTCACTCAGCCCGTCATCGACCACGATATCCAGCACCACTTCAGGATTCGCGCGGTGAAACCTCCCCAACCGGGGCGCAATGACCTGCCGGGCGGCCATGCCCAGCGTATTGATGCGCAGCAAGCCGCTCGTCTGACCGGCCACGGCGCTGATTTCAGCCACTGCCTCGTCCATGTCGCGAAAGGCAGGTGCGATGCGACCGTACAAGAGCTCACCTGCGGCGGTGGGTGACACGCTGCGCGTAGTGCGATTCAACAGGCGCACTCCAAGGCGTGCTTCCAGCAGGCGGATGGTCTGGCTGAGAGCTGAAGGGGAAAGGCCCAGATGCTCTGCGGCACGCGCGAAGCTTGCGCGCTCCAACACAGCGGCGAAGGCTTTCAATTCAGCGAACTCTGACCCTCTCATTCTGTATTGCTTTCTACATAGCTCATACAGATTCTAGGATATTCCCTAAATTCTCACTAAGGCGCATCCTCAGGACATCAACTTCATTCACAAGGTTTTTCAACATGAGCACCCTGAATCTTCCGCAGCCGATTGCCGCCTACTTCACAGCCGATCAAAAAACCCCCGAAGCCCTTGCACGCTGCTTCACGGCGCACGCCGTTGTGAAGGACGAAGGCCACACTCACACCGGGCTGGAAGCCATCCAGGCATGGAAAGCAGCAGCAACGACCAAGTACACGTACACAACGGTGCCTTTCGCTTTGGAGCGAGAGGCGGACATGCAGGTGGTGCGCGCTCACGTGGCGGGCAACTTTCCCGGCAGCCCGGTCGATCTTCGCTACCGTTTTCGCCTGGAACGTGGCCTGATCGCATCGCTGGAGATCTCAGTATGAGCTTCGATCTTCAATTGAAAGGCCTGCGGGCACTGGTCACTGGCGGCACAAAAGGCGTTGGGGCCGCCGTCGTTCAAGCCTTGTGCAATGTGGGAGTTCCAGGTCACCACCACGGCGCGGTCCGTGCGAGAGCACTGGGGTCAGGCAGGGATCGACTACGAAGGTGGCAAGCAAATCATCATGCAATCCCTGAGCGGAATCTCACTCGGCCGGCCGGCCAAACCTCAAGAAGTTGCCGACCTGATCACTTTTCTCGCCGAGGGCGGGTTCGATCTCAGGCTCGGAGCACTTAATCGATGGGGGCACGGTGCCGACGGTCTAGGGGCGGTGAGCTGGGAGTTAAAGAACTGATCAATCGCCCGCTTAATGTCAGTTACCGCACCCCTCAGCCCGCAAAACCACCATTGCGTAGAAATTCAATTTCTGACGGAGTACTTGCACGACCCAGTATGGAGTTGCGATGCGGAAAACGTCCGAATCGTTTGATGATGTCTCTGTGGCCTTCAGCATGTGATCGAGCCTCAGTCCCGAGCAGGGTGTTGAGCTCAACCGATACATCCTGGTCTGCCAATTGTTCGGAATGGGCAAACGGCAGACAGAAAAAAAGCTGCAGCGAGGCAGGTACCTCTTGCATATGAGATTTTTTCAGGGCGTCGTGTGCAAACCAGCGCGCCAACTCGTCGGTGGCATACATGCGCGCGGTCCCGCGAAAAGAATTGCGCGGAAATTGGTCCAGCAGAATCATGAGAGCGAGCGAGCCATCTGCAGTGTCAGCCCAGTGATCAAGCTCCCGCCTGCCAGCAGCTTCATGGAGCCTCAAAAAACGGTTCCTAAAATCCCGGTCGAACGCAGGGTCCTTGCGAAACCAGTTGCCCTTGTCACCGGCTTCGCGCCAGTAGGCAACTATTTCGCGGGCCTCATTCAGAGGAAATGCAACCGTGGGATTCAAAGTTCAATCTCCTCGGATCCACCGCAAGCCGCTCTCACTCTGATGAGGACGGCCGGTGGCGTTAACCACGCGAGAGCTGCCATGCTGCGAGGGCCGCCAGAATGGCAGGCAACGCGAAGTTGAGCACCAGGATGGGCGTTTCCTCACGGACAGAGTAACCCGCGTGGCTGACCCCGACCCACATGTTCACGCAAGCCACCACCAACCAGACTGGCACGAAGGCTTTTACCGCCAAGGCGATACCAGCAGTGCTCGCTCCCCATAACCAACCGAACATCGCGAAAACGCATAGCAGCAAGATGCCGGCACCGATGACCATGACGATATGCATAACCCACTCCCTTGTTGACAATGAAACTTCGCGACGAGAAGCACCTGGCCAGGACGTGCTAGCACGCCCTGGTTGCGCACAGATGAGATCTGCTGAGCAATTTCGCCGAGCATCGACGCTGTACCTTCTCCCCACTACGGACAGGCACTGCGCCATCACAACACAGCTTGGCTTATAGCCTGACTTCGATCTCCGCGCCTTTGCTTTTTTTGCGCATTTCCCACTCTTCCCACGCTTGGCGCTTTTTTTCTTATTTGGTGGTGTAGCCACCGTTGACCAGAATGGTCTGCCCGGTCACCCACCAGCCGTCGCTCACCAGATGGCGAATGAACGGAACCACATCTTCAATGTGGGTGAGCCCCGTGGGCGAGAACGGTGACAACGCTGCTGCAGTCTTGTGATACGCCACAGCTTCGGCGCCTTCAGCGGGGTAGAAGAACGGGGTATCCATGGGACCGGGACCCACAGCGGTGACCGAAATGCCCCGTGCACCGAACTCCTTGGCTGCCGCGCGAGTAAAGTGTTCCACAGGTGCTTTCGTGCCCGCATAGGAGGCATAGAACGGAGTGAAAGCGCCCAGCAGGGAAGTCACCACAGTCAGCACCTTGCCGTTGTCGTTCACGTTGCGGCCAGCCTCCTTCAGGAAGAAAAAGGCAGTCTTGGAATTGACAGCCGTCATCTCGTCATACTCTGCTTCGCTGATCTCGGTAATCGGTTTTTTCAGTACTTTGCCGACCGTGTTGATGGCGATGTCAGGCTTGCCAACGGCTTTCTCTGTGTCCGCAAAGAGCTTCTCGACGGCTGCCGCGGAAGTCAGGTCGCCTTGAAGTGCAACCGCCCTCGCACCGGCTTTCTCAACGGCCGCTACCGTGGCATCAGCGTCGGCCTTGCTGGCGGCGCTGTTGTAGTGGATGGCCACGGCCTTGGCGCCTTGCGCTGCCAGGTCACGTGCGATCAGGCCGCCCAGGTTTTTCGCGCCGCCGGCGATCAGGACCACTTTCCCTTGAATACTGTGCTTGTTCGACATTTCGAATCCTTGGTTGAGTAAGGTTTCTTATGCTATTGACATAAAAATAAAGATAAATAGAGAAATTCTCGTTAGTCCATCCATAAAACCGCAACAATGGTGAGCCATGGACCGTATTGACCACCTTCGGATCTTCCTGCGCATCGCAGAGTGCGGCAGTTTTGCCCAGGCGGCAGACCAGCTAGAACTGCCTCGCGCCACCGCGTCCTTGGCGATGCAGCAACTCGAGCGCCGACTGGGTGCCCGTCTGCTCCACCGGACCACACGAAAGGTCAGCCTGACGCTGGACGGAGAAGCCCTGCTGGAACGGGCAGCCACGCTGATCGCGGACATGGACGATCTGGAAAACCAGTTTCGACCCAACGCCGATGCCATCACGGGCCGCCTGAAAATCGATGTTCCCAGTCGGATTGCACGCAGACTGATTGCACCTCAGCTGCAAGACTTTCTTGATCGCTACCCAGGCGTGGACATTGACCTGGGCTCCTCCGACCGGACCATTGACCTGGTTCAGGAAGGAGTGGACTGCGCGCTGCGCATGGGCACCTTGGTATCGAGCAGCCTGGTGGCCCGCCGCTTGGGCGTATTCGAACTCATCAACTGCGCCAGCCCAGCATATTTGGCCCAACATGGAGAACCAAGAAGTCCCTACGATCTGAGCACGCATTGCGTGGTCGACTACCTTTCTCCGTCCAATGGGCGGGCCGCGCCCTGGGAATGGATGGAAGACAGCGAGCTCCGCACCGCTGCGCCTTCAGCTCGCGTCAGCGCGAACAATGCGGAGACCTACATCGCCTGCGCACTGGCGGGCCTGGGAATGATCCAGATTCCAGCGTTTGACGTCCAGGACCATTTGCTCGCAGGTGAACTCGTGGACATCATGCCCACTGCCCGGCCCGGGCCTATGACGGTGAATTTTGTGTACCCCCACCGCCGCCATCTGTCGCTACGCTTGCAAGCATTTTCGCAGTGGCTGGAGGGCTTGCTTACCCCTCACATGGCACGCCCATCTCAGAAATTTTCCACTTGAACACAATACTTTAGGACTCACTGGTGAACTCACCACACCAAGGATCCCTATTCAAAACTAGAATAAAGGAGCGAGCAGATTCCGGTACACAAATACAATCCGGTCGAGAATTTTTCAGCCATGTGGCTATAGCTTTGGTGGTAGCCCAGCGTGATGCGCTCCAATGCGCACCAAGTCAGGCTGGAGAACTTGAATAAAGGAAATCGACGATGAAACCGGACGACTCGGTGTCCGCAAACGCCACCCGCGATGCAATGGCGCAGGAATTCGTGCAGTTCGCCATTGAATCGGGTGTGCTGCGCTTTGGCGAGTTCAAGACCAAGGCAGGTCGCCTATCGCCCTACTTCTTCAATGCGGGCCTGTTTGACGATGGCGCCAAAATAGGCCGCCTCGCTCAGTTCTACGCGCAAGCGCTACTGGCATCAGGCATTGAGTTTGATGTGATCTTTGGGCCTGCCTACAAGGGCATTCCCCTGGGTGCGGCGGTGTCAGTGGAATTGGCCCGGCTCGGATACAACAAGCCATTTGCTTATAACCGCAAGGAAGCCAAGGACCACGGCGAAGGTGGTGTCCTTGTCGGTGCTCCGCTCAAGGGTCGGGTGTTGATCGTCGATGACGTGATCTCTGCCGGCACCGCCGTCCGTGAATCCATAGCGCTCATCCGATCGGCCGGCGCAACCCCGCACGCGGTGGTGATTGCACTTGACCGCCAGGAACGCGCAACCGAGAACGGCGAAGACGTTTCCTGGAGTGCAGTGCAATATGTTCGTGACACCTTGGGACTGCAAGTCTGTGCCATTGCACAGTTGGCGCACTTATTGCAACACCTGCAGAGAGATGACAATTTTTTGTCGCACTGGCAAGCGGTTTCCGCCTATAGAACACGTTACGGTATAGAAGAAGGGTGAGCAGCGCTCTGTTTTTCTGTCAAATCTTGGTCCGCCAGCGCAAACTTGCCTTGGTGGCGGGTCTGTTCGTGCTTGCAGGTGCTGCGTTGGGTCAGGCCAGATCAACAGGCAGCACCACGGACATCTATGCCTGTGTGGACGCCAGTGGCAAACGTTTGTCTTCCGATCGCCCCATCGCAGATTGCATAGACCGTGAGCAACGCGAACTGAACCGCAGCGGCACCACCCGACGCGTGGTCGGCCCTTCCTTGAGCGCCAACGAACGCGAAGCGCGTGAGCTGCGCGAGCGCGAGGCAGCCTTGACCCGGCAACGCGCGTCGGAATCCCTTCGGCAGGACCGTGCGCTCCTTGGCCGCTACCCAGACAAGGCCACACACGACGCCAGTCGGCGCGAAGCACTGGCGCCCTCACAGAGCGTGATTGAGGCCGCAAACCGGCGTATTTCCGAACTGGCCCAGGAACGCACATCTCTGGATGAAGAGATGGAGTTCTATCGCAAGGACCCCTCGCGAGCACCAGCCCAGTTGCGTCGGCGCATAGAGGGCCACGGCCAAAGCGTCGTGCAGCAGCAAAACGCCATTGCGGCCCAGAATACGGAGCGCGCCCGAATCAATGCGCGGTTTGATGAAGAGCTGGCCCGCCTGCAGCAACTCTGGCAGGCTCAGCCCGGTAACCGACCTTAGAACAAGCCACGGGCCGCCAAAAAGCAGCCCGCACAGCGCTGAGCCTCAGCCGCCCAGCTTGCTTTTCAAAAGCGCATTCACCTGAGCCGGATTGGCCTTGCCTCTGCTCGCCTTCATGGCCTGGCCGACCAGCGCATTGAACGCCTTGTCCTTGCCCGCCTTGAATTGAGCGACATTGTCCGGGTTGGCCGCCAGCACGTCATCAATGATCTGCTCCAGCGCGCCGGTGTCGTTCATCTGTTTGAGGCCTTTGGCTTCAATCAGAGCGTCGACCTCAGCGCCCTCGCCTTCCCACAAGGCATCGAAGACCTGGCGGGCAGCCGCGTTGCTGATGGTGCCATCCTGAATTCGCTGTATCAAAGCGGCCAGTTGTGCGGCCGACACGGGAGCGGCTTCAATGCCCATCTCACCGGTGTTCAGACGGCGCGAGACCTCGCCCATGATCCAGTTGCTCGCCAGTTTGGGTTGTCCACTGGCCTTGGCAGCTTGTTCGAAGTAGGACGCCATCCCAGGCGACTGAGTGAGCGTGACGGCGTCGTATTCGGGCAGGCTGTAATCGGCCACAAAACGATCTGCCATCTTGCGTGGCAACTCCGGCATGCGAGCGCGCGTTTCCTCGATCCATTGCTCTGAAACGCAAAGAGGCGGGAGATCGGGGTCGGGGAAGTACCGGTAATCGGCGGAATCTTCCTTGGTTCGCATGGCGCGGGTTTCGCCGGTATCGGGATTGAACAGGACTGTAGCCTGCTGGATCTTGTGACCATCTTCTATCTGATCGATCTGCCAGCGGATTTCATAGTCGATCGCTTGCTGCATGAACCTGAAGCTGTTCAGGTTCTTGATCTCGCGCCTGGTTCCCAATGGCCCCCCGGGTTTGCGCACAGACACGTTGGCATCGCAGCGGAAGGAGCCTTCCTGCATGTTGCCATCGCAAATGCCAATCCACGTCACGATCTTGTGCAGCTCCTTGGCGTAGGCCACGGCCTCCTCGCTGCTGCGCATGTCGGGCTCTGTCACGATTTCAAGCAGAGGCGTGCCAGCACGATTGAGGTCGATGCCGCTCATGTCCTGGTAGGCCTCATGCAGGGACTTGCCTGCGTCTTCCTCCAGGTGCGCGCGCACCAGGCGAACGGTTTTCTTTTCCTCACCCAGGAAAAATGAGACTTCTCCACCCTGCACCACCGGAATCTCGAACTGGCTGATCTGATAGCCCTTGGGCAAGTCAGGATAGAAATAGTTCTTGCGCGCAAAAATACTGCGCGGCGCAATGTGGGAGCCCAATGCCAGACCCAGCTTGATGGCGCACTGCACAGCCTCTCGGTTCATGACCGGCAACGTGCCGGGCAAGGCCAGATCCACAGGACTGGCCTGGGTGTTGGGCTCAGCACCGAATGCGGTGGAGGCACGGCTGAAGATCTTGCTGTTGGTCTGCAGTTGGGTATGCGTTTCGAAGCCGATGACGACTTCGTAGCCCTGAATCAATTTTGGAGCGCTCATGGTCGGGCTCGGGTTCACAGCGCTACTCCTGCAGGACGGTGAAGATGGAAATCAGTCGCTTGCTGCAAGCGGTGCGCCACATTGAGTAGCCGCGCTTCCTGCAGGTAGTTGCCAATCAATTGCATGCCCACGGGCATGCCGCCTTCGCCAAAGCCTGCTGGCACGGTCATGCCAGGCAGCCCCGCGAGCGAGGCGGGGAGCGTGAAGATATCGGCCAGATAGTCGGCCAGCGGATCTCTTTCCTGTGCACCCAGCTGCCACGCCACTGTCGGGGCGACCGGTCCGGCGATCAGGTCGCACTGCTTGAATACCTGCTGGAAGTCATCGGCGATCATCCGGCGAATCTTCTGTGCCTGCAGGTAGTAGGCGTCATAGTAGCCATGGCTCAGCACATAAGTACCCGTCATGATCCGGCGCAAAACCTCTTCGCCAAACCCTTCGGCGCGGGTTTTCTTGTACATGTCTTCCAGATCGCTGTAATGGCTCGCGCGATGGCCGAACTTGACGCCGTCAAACCGCGCCAGGTTAGAGCTGGCCTCTGCCGGCGCGATGATGTAGTACACCGGAATAGCCATCTCTGTGCGAGGCAGGGAAACCTCGACCAGGCGAGCACCTTGTTTCTCGTACTCCTTGAGCGCAGCTTCAATGCAGGCCCGTACGTCCCCGGCCAGCCCTGAACCGAAGAACTCCTTGGGCACACCAATGCGCAGGCCCTCGATGCTCTCGCCCAAGCTGCGGGAAAAGTCCTCGGCAGGCACATCAAGGGAAGTGGAGTCGCGATCAAGGTCCGGCCCGCACATGGCCGAGAGCAGCAACGCACAGTCCTCGGCGGTTCGCGCCATGGGTCCTGCCTGGTCCAGGCTGGACGCAAAAGCGATCATGCCGTAGCGCGACGCACGCCCATAGGTCGGCTTGATGCCCGTGATGCCGCAAAAACTGCCGGGCTGGCGAATCGAGCCACCCGTGTCCGTGCCGGTTGCCGCGGGAGCCAGCCGGGCAGCCACCGCTGCAGCGCTGCCGCCAGAGGATCCTCCGGGTACACGCGCAATGTCCCAGGGGTTTTTCACGGGTCCGTAAGCGGAATTTTCGTTGGCAGAGCCCATGGCGAACTCGTCGCAGTTGAGCTTGCCAAGGGTGACCATGCCCTGGCTGGCCAGGTTGGAAACCACCGTGCTATCAAAAGGAGAGCGATAACCGCGAAGCATTTTGGAGCCTGCGGTGGTGGGAAAATCCTTGGTCACAAAAACGTCTTTGTGCGCTATGGGCACACCGGCCAGCGCTGGGGCAGTGCCCGAGGCCAGAAGCACATCGGCCGCGCGCGCCTGTGCCAGTGTGACGTCTTCGTCCTGAACAAGGAAGGCACCCAGATCCGCATGCTCGGCTGAACGGCGCAGGAAATGCTGAGCGGTCTCTACTGCAGATATTTCACGTGCGCGAAGACGGACAGACAGTTGCGCGACCGACAGGTCATGAATCTCGTGAGGACTGGTCATTCGATCACCTTCGGCACCAGAAACAGGCCTTCTTCGACCATAGGGGCGCTGCGTTGGTTGGCTTCGCGCTGATTGGGCTCGCTCACCACATCGTCACGCAGGCGCAGTTGCACATCCTGGATAACGGCAATCGGATGCGCCAGAGGCTCTACGCCGGTGGTGTCCACCGCTCGCATGGCCTCAACGATGGCAAAAAAGTCATTGAGCTTGGTGAGCATGCGCTCACTTTGATCGTTGCTCAAGCCGAGCCGTGCCAAATGGGCGATACGCTCAATGTCAGGAGAGGTCAGGGACATGTGAAAATCAAGGAAATCCAGAAGAATCGGATTGAAACCAAATGTAACTTATAACTCAAGGGAGCTTTGTGCCCTGAGACCCCCGAGGGGGATGCGTTATTATCCCGCCTTTGATGCAACGTTTCGAAAACGGCTCGCATCTGCTCTAGAAACACCTAAATTCTGCGGCGAAACCGCTGGCGGCGGCGGTATGGTGCACGCCGTGTGCCCAAGAGGACAATTCATGTTTGGAGCTTTCCGTCGGTACTTCTCCACCGACCTGGCGATCGACCTCGGCACCGCCAATACCCTGATCTACGTTCGCGACAAAGGCATCGTCTTGGATGAGCCTTCTGTCGTGTCCATCCGTCACGAAGGCGGCCCGCAAGGGAAAAAGACGATTCAGGCGGTAGGTAAAGAGGCCAAAGCCATGCTGGGCAAAGTGCCCGGCAACATTGAGGCCATCAGGCCGATGAAAGACGGCGTCATCGCCGACTTCACTGTCACTGAGCAAATGCTCAAGCAGTTCATCCGCATGGTGCATCCGCGCGGTCTGCTCAAGCCCAGCCCACGCATCATCATTTGCGTGCCATGTGGCTCAACGCAGGTCGAAAGACGGGCCATTCGCGAATCAGCGCTGGGTGCTGGTGCCAGCGAGGTCTACCTGATCGAAGAACCCATGGCCGCAGCCATTGGCGCCGGCCTTCCAGTAAGCGAGGCCAGCGGTTCCATGGTGGTGGACATCGGTGGCGGCACCACCGAAGTGGGCGTTATCTCGCTCGGCGGCATGGTCTACAAAGGCTCGGCACGCGTGGGCGGAGACAAATTCGACGACGCCATCATCAACTACATTCGCCGCAATTACGGCATGTTGATTGGAGATCCCACTGCCGAGGCCATCAAGAAACGCATCGGCAGCGCATTCCCAGGCAGCGAAGTCAAGGAAATGGAAGTCAAGGGCCGCAATCTTTCTGAAGGCGTGCCCCGCAGCTTCACCATCAGCAGCAACGAAATCCTGGAAGCACTGACCGAGCCGCTCAACAGCATCGTCTCCGAAGTCAAGAAAGCCCTGGAAGAAACGCCTCCAGAACTGGGCGCCGATATCGCTGAACGCGGCATGATGCTCACCGGCGGTGGTGCCTTGCTGCGCGATCTTGATCGCCTGCTGGCCGAAGAGACCGGCCTGCCTGTGCTGGTCGCGGAAGAGCCTTTGACCTGCGTGGTGCGTGGGTGCGGCCTGGCGCTTGAGCGCATGGAGCGCCTGGGCAACATCTTCACCAGTGAATAAGTGCAGGCAAGGTGCTTGCGCGCCTTGCCTTGACCTCGGTCAAGATCCAACCGGTATCTCCCCAACAGCAGAATGCAGCCACCTCTGCCATGGTCAGTGAAAAGACTGACCCATGCAGAACTATTTTTCGGCTTGTTTCGCTCATTTTTCAGGAGCATCAGCGATACTAGCGCCGTGAGTCGCAAGTACGATGCAAAGTCTGTGGGCTTCGATCAGTGTCATGCAGGGTTCACCGTCTCGCAATACCATGTGGAATTGCACGGAACCTCGGGCCTGCTTGATACTGGCTTTGTAGATGCTTGGCGAGCTCTCCCATTCACGACATCAGGTTAAATACCGCCGCCGTGCCGCTCCTCTGACATGCCGCTGGAATCGCTAGATCGCTTGCCACCGCCCTTCTTCAAGCAAGGGCCATCGGCGCTTTCCCGGCTGGTGTTCTACAGCGCATTGGCCTTGTTCCTGATGGTGGCGGACGCCCGGTTTCGCGTGGCTCAGCCCCTGCGGGCTGGCGTAGCAACCATTCTGTATCCGGCGCAATGGCTGGCTCTGCAACCCGTGCAGATGGTGCAAACCTTCACGAGCTACCTCACGGACCTGAAAACCGCCCGCAAGACTGAACTTGCAGCCCGCGTGCAACTGGCCGAGCAATCGCAGCGCGCGGGCCAGGTGGAGCAGTTGTTGCTGGAAAACGAACGCCTGCGCCAATTGCTGGCGTTGAAAGACCGCGTTCAGGCGCAGGCGATTGCTGCCCAGGTGCTGTACGACGCCACAGACCCCTACAGCCGCCGGGTGGTCATAGACAAAGGGCAACTGCAGGGTATTGAGCCCGGCTCCCCGGTCATGGATGAGCATGGCGTACTGGGGCAAGTGACGCGGGTCTATCCCTTTGTGAGCGAAATGACGCTGCTGATCGATCGCGATCAGGTGATTCCGGTCATGAATGCGCGTACCGGCACCCGGAGCGTGGTCTATGGCGCCCCCACCCCTCATGGCGGCCTGCTTGAGCTTCGCTATATGTCAGTGACTGAAGATGTCAAGGAAGACGACCTTCTGACCACCAGCGGCGTGGACGGGGTCTATCCGCCTGGTTTGCCAGTGGCCCGCGTCATCTCAGTCGATAGACGCAGTGACTCGAGCTTCGCGCGTATTCAGGGCAGGCCTCTGGCTCAGATGCAAGGCGTCATGCACGTGATGGTGCTGTCTCCGGTCAGCCGACCCGAGATACCGGACGGCAGTACGGGCGCACCCAATGCCCGACCCGCGCCATCCGGCTCGCCGGCTGCTACGCGGCCCGGCACACCCCGCACGCCTGCTCCAGGAGTCAGCCCATGATCATGCCCCAAGGCCGCCAACTGCTGCTGCCGGCCAGCCCCGTTTTCATATGGGGTAGCTTGCTGGTGGCGTTGATGTTCAACCTGCTTCCGCTGGGAAGAGTCGCCTGGATGCCGGACTTTCTGGCCGTCGTGCTGGTGTTCTGGAGCGTGCATCAACCGCGCCGCGTAGGCCTGGGAGCAGCCTTCCTTTTCGGCCTGTGCCTGGATGTGCACCAAGCCTCTCTCCTGGGCCAGCATGCACTGGCCTACACGGTGCTGATCTATTTCGCCATCATGATCCACCGGCGAATCCTGTGGTTTTCCGTACCGGGGCAAGCGGTTCAGCTCCTGCCGCTGTTTTTTGCCGCGCACGCCATCACCATCGTGCTGAGATTGATCGGCGGTGCGGCATTTCCCGGCTGGCAAGTGTTGCTGTCCCCCCTGCTCGAAGCTGCGCTTTGGCCCATTATCGGCGCGCTGCTGTTGGCGCCCCAACGCCGCGCGCCCAATCCTGACGCCAACAGGCCACTCTGAAGCACCATGACCGAACTTCGTAACGTCGAAGCGGATATCAAGCGTTTTCGCCTGCGCCTTCTGGTGGTGGGGCTGGTGATGCTCTTCGGCTTTGGCTTGGTGGTCGCTCGCCTCTATGTGCTGCAGGTGGTGCGCCATGATTCTTATGCCGAGCGCGCGGAAACCAACCGGACGGCCGTGGTGCCCATCGTCCCCAACCGCGGCCAGATCCTGGATCGCAACGGCGTCGTGCTGGCCACCAACTACAAGGCCTACACACTGGAGATCACGCCTTCACGGGCTCGCCCGCTGGAAGAGACGATAGACGCCATCAGTGAAGTGGTGGAGATTACGCAGCGCGACCGGCGCCGTTTCAAACGGCTCATGGAAGACTCCCGCAGCTTTGAATCTCTGCCTATACGCATGCGACTGTCAGACGAAGAAGTTGCGCGTTTTGCGGCTCAGCGCTACCGATTTCCCGGCGTTGAGATCAAGGCGCGGCTGTTCAGGACCTACCCCCTTGGCGAAGCGGGGGCGCACGTCGTGGGCTACATCGGCCGCATCAACCAGTCTGAAAAGGAGCGCATAGACGATTCCGAGGACGAAGCCAACTACCGCGGCACCGACTACATCGGCAAGCTTGGCATCGAAAGCAGCTTTGAAAAAGTGCTGCACGGCACAACCGGCGTAGAGCAAATGGAAACGTCCGCGGGTGGGCGAGCGATTCGGCGGCTGGCCAGCCACCCCGCAACACCGGGCGACTCGGTTCGCCTGTCGATTGACATCACCTTGCAAAAGCTCGTGGAAGATCTCTACGGCGAACGGCGTGGCGCGCTGGTGGCGCTCGATCCGCGCAATGGCGAGATTCTGGCCTTCGTCAGCAAGCCCACATACAACCCCAACTTGTTTGTCGAAGGTATTGACCACGAGACCTGGGGCGAATTGAACGGGTCCCTGGACAAGCCTCTGCTCAATCGCGCTCTGCGCGGCACCTATCCGCCGGGTTCCACCTACAAACCCTTCATGGGCCTGGCGGCGCTTGAAACTGGGAAGCGCGCGGCAGGTACAGTCGTGATGGATGGCGGCTCCTGGACCTTTGGGGGCCACACTTTCCGCTCAGGTCATGCACTGGGTCCGGTCGACCTCAGACGCGCCATCACGTTATCCAGCAACGTCTACTTCTATCAACTCGCCAACGACATGGGTGTCAATGCCATCCATGACTTCATGAAGCCACTGGGTTTTGGTCAGGTGACAGGCATAGACATCCCCGGCGAAACGCGTGGCGTGCTCCCCTCTACCGATTGGAAGCGCAACGCCTACAGACGTCCTGAACAACAGAAATGGTTTGCGGGAGAAACCATTTCACTGGGTATTGGGCAGGGCTACAACAACTTCACCATGCTGCAGTTGGCACAAGCCACCTCTACCCTGGCCAATGGCGGCGTGTGGCATACGCCTCACCTGGTGAAGGCGCGACAGGATTCGGTCACTCAGGAAGTCATAGACATCCCGCGGCCGCCGGGCAAAAGCCTGGGCTATCAACCCGAGAACGTCGCCCTGGTTCTGCGCTCCATGGTGGGCGTCACCCAGGAAGGCACTTCCACCCGCGTCTTTGCAGGTGCGCAATATGTATCGGGGGGTAAGACGGGAACTGCTCAGGCCATCACCATCGGCCAGAAAGGCCGCTACAACGCCGCCCGGTTGTCCGAGTACCAGCGTGACCACTCGCTCTACATTGGCTTCGCGCCAGCAGACAACCCAAGGATCGCGGTGGCTGCCATCGTCGAGAACGCAGGCTTCGGTGCCGCACATGCTGCGCCGCTGGTACGAAGAACCATGGATTATTGGCTGTCAGGCCTCTACCCGAGCGAACAAGACATGGCAGCTGTCCAGAAAGGCCAGGCCGGAGCGCCCCTGGGCACCCCGCGGCGCGTAGCGGATATGGCCATTGCTCCGCCCCAGATAGCCCATTGACCGAGCGTCATTGCCCCGCGGTCACCGACTGATCACACGCCCACCGCCACCCGACGCTCCATGCACTTCATACAGAACATTGATTTCGCATCTTTCCTGGACACCTTGGTCAGCCTCACGGCGGCATTCGTGTTGGGAGGGGCCATTGGCCTTGAACGCCAATACCGCCAGCGTACCGCTGGCCTGCGCACCAATGTGCTGGTGGCCGTGGGTGCTGCCATCTTCGTCGACATCGCCTACCGTCTGGCCGGGGCCGAAGGGGCCACCCGGGTGATCTCCTACGTGGTCTCGGGCATTGGCTTTCTGGGCGCGGGCGTCATCATGCGCGAAGACGGAAATGTCCGAGGCCTGAACACCGCTGCCACCATTTGGTGCTCCGCTGCCGTGGGCGCATGCGCGGGGTCCGATCTGATCATGGAAGCTGCGCTCGGCACCGTGTTCGTGCTGGCGGCCAATACGCTACTCCGGCCCATCGTCAACCGAATTAACCGCCAGCCACTGGACACAGAATCGGTCGAAGTGACCAACACCATTCACCTGATTGCACCCAAGAACTGGCAGAAGCAGGCCATGCAGCTGCTCGAAGCGGAGCTTGAGCAAGCACGCTATCCTGCCCGCGATCTGGATGCACACGCCTTCGGAGACGATTCCGTAGAGATTGAAGCAGTGCTGTCTGCAACCGGTGTTGACGGCGAGGCATTGGATGCCATGGTGGCTCGTTTGGTGGCCAACCCCTACGTCACCCAGGCTTTCTGGAGCCCCAGCACTACAGATTGAGCTTCATTGGCTTTTCGCGTCTCAGGGAATAGGGGGCTTGCAACTCCGTTTGCCCTGCAAATGTCGATGTGATTTTTGAAGGAAGCATTGGACAGTGATTTCAGTCGTTCAATATTGGCATCAACCGGACTACTGCCCCCCAGCCATCCGTTCTCGCCAAAATCAGTGGCGAAGCGCATTTCCTGAACAGTACGAACTGTTTGATCGAAGGACCGCCGCTGATTGCCTTCACGCACATTTCGGGCAAGAAGTCGTATCCGGATTTTTAGCCTGCGGCGTGCCCGCCATGGCATCCGATTACTTCCGCTACCACCGCCTGGCAATCACGGGGGGACTCTACGTCGATTCATCTTTTCTGCCGGGGGATCTGGCACGGATCATCTCGCTGACTGGCCATCCCTTGTTCGCCCTTTCCGTACCAAAAGTGGACTTGACCCCGGGCATTGCCCAAGCGAGGCAGGTTCTGGGAAAGGTCTTATTGAACGGCGTCCTTTGGACGAAGTCGGCACCAAGCCCCTACTTTTCGCTGTTGTCTGCCCTCGTACGCCGTCTGGTGCACGAGCGATCATCGAACCAGATTCCAATGGTCACTGGGATAGCGGTGCTCACCATGTTCGACTACGCCGTTTCGGCTTCGGAAAAAAATTCGGTGCGATCATTGGAGAATATACGGCTCGCGCTACCACCCGGTAACGAACGATTCCTGGCTGTCACCCTGGAGTTTCTGCAGCAACATACAAAGCAATTGAGCGAGCTGACTCCCTGTGCTTGGGCAGATTCCGAAGACATGAAAGATGTCTTTCACCGACCAGCTGAAGACCACAGTCGGCTGGCCGATCCCGCCCATTGGACCAATCATCAAGGTGATATTTTCACCGCAACAAGCTGAAGTAAGGCTCCGTCTATCGTGGTCTTAACCGGAATCAATTGGTAGGATTGCACTGGGTCTCTTATAGTGGCAACACTCCCACTACAAAGAGGACCTGCCTCATGAGCGACGATACCAAGAAGTGCCCCGTGACTCACCTGACCACGGACTTTGGCGCCCCCGTATCCACCAACCGCAACAGCCTGACTGCCGGACCCCGCGGCCCGCTGTTGGCTCAGGATGTGTGGCTGCAAGAGCGCCTGGCCAACTTCGTGCGCGAGGTCATCCCTGAACGCCGTATGCATGCCAAGGGCTCTGGCGCATTTGGCACCTTCACAGTGACGCAGGACATCACACGGTACACCCGTGCCAAGATCTTCAGCCAAGTGGGCAAAAAAACCGAGATGTTTGCCCGTTTCACGACCGTGGCGGGCGAGCGCGGCGCGGCCGACGCCGAGCGCGATATCCGAGGCTTTGCTCTCAAGTTCTATACTGAAGAGGGCAATTGGGACATGGTTGGCAACAACACGCCCGTTTTCTTCATACGCGACCCACGCCAGTTTCCTGATTTGAACAAGGCTGTTAAACGCGATCCCCGCACCAATCTGCGCAGCGCGCTCAATAACTGGGACTGGTGGACGCTCAACCCGGAAGCCTTGCATCAGATCACTGTGGTCATGAGCGATCGCGGTATCCCTGCCAGCTACCGGCACATGCACGGATTCTCCTCGCACACCTACAGCTTCTGGAATGAGTCAGGGGAGCGCTTCTGGGTGAAGATGCACTTCCGCACACAGCAAGGGATCAAGAACCTGACCGATGCCGAAGCTGAGGCACTGGTCGGCAAGGATCGTGAAAGCCACCAGCGCGACCTGTACGAAGCCATCGAACGCGGTGAATTTCCGAAATGGAAGTTATTCGTACAAATCATGCCGGAAGCAGACGCCGAGAAATACCGCCTGCATCCATTCGATCTCACCAAGGTTTGGTACAAGGGTGACTATCCGCTGATCGAAGTAGGCGAATTCGAGCTGAACAAGAACCCTGAGAATTTCTTTGCCGACGTCGAGCAAGTGGCGTTCGCTCCCGGCAACCTGGTTCCCGGCATCGGCGCCAGCCCAGACCGCATGCTGCAGTCACGGCTCTTCAACTATGCAGACGCACAGCGCTACCGCCTGGGCACCAACTACCAACAAATCCCGGTGAACCAGGCGCGCTGCCCGGTCCATAGCAACCACCGGGACGGTGCCGGCCGTGTCGATGGCAACTACGGCGGCCTGCCTCACTACGAACCCAATAGCTTCGGACAATGGCAATCGCAGCCGGAATTCATGGAGCCGCCGCTCAAGCTGACCGGTAACGCCGACCATTGGGACTACGACAAGGACGACAACAACTACTTCGAGCAGCCAGGCAAATTGTTCCGCTTGATGAATGACGAGCAGAAAGAAGTGTTGTTCGGCAATACGGGCCGTGCCATGGGCGATGCGCCGGAGTTCGTCAAGTTCCGCCACATCCGCAACTGCAATGCCGCCGACCCGGCCTATGGCGCTGGCGTTGCCAAAGCCTTGGGCCTGGATCTGGCCAAAGCACTGGCTTCCAAGCAAGACGATCCAATGTTTGGCAGTCCGCTGGTAGCGCTGCCGGCCTGACGTAGCCGCAGCAAAGGACATGTTGTCGATCTACCGCTTCGACAACACGCCCCAGGAGTCAACGCCCCTGCTAAACACAGGGGCGTTTTCTTTTGAAGCGCTAAGAGGCTGTCGGACTACCAGTATCAGGAAGTTGCCGGAGCGGTAATTTCCACCAGCACGCGGCGCAAGGTGACCTGCTCACCCAAGGCTGCACTCAGAGCGCTGACACGGCCACTGACGGGCGCCAAGTGAACATGCTCCATCTTCATTGCTTCAAGCGTGATGATGGGCTGACCGGCCTCGACCAGATCGCCCTGCGCCACCAGCACAGCCACCACGCGTCCATTCATGGAGGCACGCACCTTGCCATCACCCTCACCGGGGGCGGCACGCTCGGCAGCACTGCGCGTGCGATCGTTCACGGCTATCGGCTGCCCGCGGTAGTGCAGCCACAGCTCTGAGCCATCGCGCAGGAAGGCGGCACTCTCCATGACCCCGTCTATCACCAGGCGAGCCTGATTCTCCGTGAGCTCCACAAGATCAATGGCATGCTGCCGAGCTTGCACTTCAACCTCAAAGCGGTAGGAGCCGCTCTGGGTGATCAGAACCTTGTGCTGTGCATTCTCCATCTCCAGACTCATGGCCACCGGTAGCGAATGCGCCAAACGCCGCAAGCCGCCCTGCGTGGTGCGTTCATTGGCTGTTTCAAAAAGCAGCACGGCGGCCACAGCAACCGCGCGCTCGCGCGCACGGCCTTCCGTTTCCATCAATTCATCCTGATGCCGGGCGATGAAGCCTGTCGTGGCTTCTCCAGCCGCGAACGCCGGATGCCGCAAACAATTGCCCAGGAACACCTGATTGGTGGTCACCCCCAACGCCACTGTCTGATGAAGGCCCAGCATCAGGCGGCGCCGAGCCTCATCGCGGTCCCCACCGTGCGCAATGATCTTGGCAATCATTGAATCGTAGTAAGGCGGAATCTCCGCCCCGGAACTCAGCGCGTGTTCCACCCGCAGACTCTCTGGTGCCTGCCACTGCAGCATGGTGCCGCTTTGCGGCATGAATCCTTTGCTCACGTCTTCGGCACACAGGCGCACTTCAATGGCATGGCCTTGAAAGACAACATCGTCCTGCTTCAACGTCAGGCTCTCTCCGGCCGCCACGCGCAACTGCAGCTCGACCAGATCCAGGCCCGTGACGGCCTCGGTGACGGGGTGCTCCACCTGCAGGCGAGTGTTCATCTCCATGAAGTAGAAATGGCCCTGCTGATCGAGCAGAAACTCCAGCGTGCCTGCGCCTTCATAGCCAATGGCCTTGACCGCGGCCACGGCTGTGGCGCCCATGCGATCACGCAATTGAGCATCAACTGCCGGAGAAGGCGCCTCTTCAATCACCTTTTGATGGCGCCGCTGCACGGAGCAATCGCGCTCGCCAAGGTGAATGGCATGGCCGTAGCGATCAGCAAACACCTGAATCTCGATATGGCGCGGCTCCGTGATCGCGCGCTCCAGAATGACTTCAGGATCGCCAAACGCATTCCGGGCCTCAGACTGGGCGCTGCGCAGCAGATCGGGAAACTCCTTGGCGGTGCTGACCAGGCGCATGCCTCGGCCCCCTCCCCCAGCCGTCGCCTTGATCATCACCGGAAAACCGATGCGCTCGGCCTCCGTCTGCAGCCTTTCTTCACTCTGATCGTCGCCTTGATAACCTGGAATGCAAGGCACACCCGCATCCATCATGATTTGCTTGGCGCCCGCCTTGTGGCCCATGGCGATGATGGCGTCGGGAGACGGGCCAATGAATACCAGGCCAGCGTCTCTGCAAGCGCGCGCAAAGCTGGCGTTTTCGGCCAGAAAGCCATAACCAGGGTGCACGGCATCTGCGCCAGTCTGGCGTGCCGCCTCGATGATGGCGTCCATGTTCAGGTAGGACTGTGCCGGCAAAGGATCGCCTATGCACACGGCTTGATCCGCCTCCAGCACGTGACGCGAACGAAGATCTGCCGTGGAATACACCGCCACCGTCATGTAGCCCATGGCGCGTGCCGTGCGGATCACCCGCAGCGCAATCTCGCCGCGGTTGGCAATGAGGATCTTGTGGAAAGGCGTGGACGTGATCTTGGTCATGGCCGGGCAACGGAAAACTGCATGGACTGAGGTTGGCGTGCCGCCGCTTCCCGGCAGATGGCCAGCACGTTGGCCAGAACAGAGCGCGTGTCACGCGGATCAATGACGCCATCGTCCAGCAATTGCGCACTGGTCGTGAACACACTCATCTGGCGATCGAACCGGTCAATGATGCTCTGCTTGAGCGCGTCGATGCGCGCTTGATCCACTTCACCCTTGCGCCGCATGGCCGCCTCCGTGACGATGGCCATGGTCTCTGCAGCTTGCTCGCCGCCCATCACAGCGGTCTTGGCGTTGGGCCAGGAGAAGCAAAAGCGCGGATGAAAGCCACGTCCGCACATGCCGTAATTGCCTGCGCCAAAGGAAGCGCCGCAGTACAAGGTGATCTGCGGTACCGTGGCATTGGTCACCGCCTGAATCATCTTGGATCCGTGCTTGATGATCCCCCCTTCCTCATAGGCCTTGCCCACCATGAACCCGGTGGTATTGTTCAAATAGAGAATGGGAGTTTTGGACTGGCAGCAAGCTTGAATGAAGTGGGTGGCTTTCGTAGCGCCAGCGGGATCGATCGGGCCGTTGTTGGTGATCACCCCCAGCGGCCAGCCCTCGATCTTGATATGTCCGCACACGGTCGCGCCGCCATAGTTCTCACCAAACTCCAGGAACTCCGAATCGTCGGCAATGCGCGCCAGGACCTCTTTCATATTCACCGGGCGCTTGTGATCCATGGGCATGATGCCCAGCAGCTCTTCGTCGTCATACCGCGGGGGCTTGAAGTGTCGGCTTGCGTCGGCCGGCTGACCTTGATTCCAGTCTATCTGGCTCATCACTTCGCGGGCTATGCGCAAAGCGTCTCGGTCATCTTCAGCAAGGTAGTCTCCAAGGCCTGAGATGGATGCATGCATCTCAGCGCCACCCAGTTCTTCCTCGGTGGCAATCTCGCCCGTCGCAGCCTTGAGCAAAGGCGGCCCGGCCAGGAAGGCCCTGGAGCGTCCACGCACTAGGATGATGTAGTCGGACAGGCCGGTCTGATAGGCCCCTCCGGCTGTGGAAGATCCGTGTGTCACGGTGACCACCGGCAGGCCAGCGGCCGAGAGCCTGGCGAGATTGCGAAAAGTATTGCCTCCGCGAATGAAATCCTCCACTCGGTAGGCCATCAGATTGGCGCCCGCGCTTTCCACGAGTTGGACGTAGGGCAACTTGTTTTCCAGCGCCAATTCCTGCGCCCGCAAAATCTTGTCGAGGCCCATCGGCTGAAGAGCACCTGCATCGATCCCGGAATCAGAAGCCATCACCATGCATCGGATGCCACTCACAAACCCTATACCGGCGATGACTCCTCCCCCCGGAACGCTCTTTTCCAGATCGGCGTTGTCCAGACCCAGGCCTGCCAGCGTGGAGAGCTCAAGAAACGGCGTGCCCGGATCCAGCAGCAGTGCCAGGCGCTCGCGCGGCAACATCTGACCTCGCTTGTCGAATCTCTCACGCGAAGCCGCTGACTTCTGGCGCGTGCGCTCTTCATATTGCCTGACTCTGCCCAGCAACGCCTGCATGCCTTCCCGGTTGGCCTTGTAGGCGTCGTTGACGACGGATAAAGAAGATTCGATGGTTGCCATGGCTTCCTGATGGATACGCTGGGCACCACACACTCACGAGGTGTGGTGAAATTTTGGTGGCCAGCGCACACGACGCGCCAGCATGAAGTGCATCGTAGTCGCACGGAGCCCGGGCGACTGGCAGAAATGAGGTCTATTGAATGAGGGTTGTCCCTCAACTTGTTCCCTCACCTCGTGAACCTCACGGCCTCGGCGCTGAAAACCTGCGGGACACATCCTTCCGAAGCCCAGAATTTCCCTAGGTACTGACCCTGTATAGACATTTGAAGCAAGCACATTAAACTCCAGGCTCCGTAATTGTCTTTCAGACTTGTCTGAACCTCCTTAAATGGCTTCCCGTCGTCTTGTGACCTCATGCCTTCGTTTGACCCGGGCCCCAAGCTCCTGCACATTCGGATGTGAGCAATGAGTGGTTCTCGCACCGAGACCACAGCCCCCCAGGCCACCATGGGCCTGGCCCTGTATGAGCAGGTCAGGGAATACATCACTCGCCGCATTCAGAGCGGTGAATGGCCCTCCGGACACCGGCTACCCTCGGAACACGAATTCGTAGCCCTTTTTGGCATTTCCCGCATGACGGTGAACCGCGCTTTGCGTGAACTCGCCGAGCAAGGCCGGGTGGTCCGCATTGCAGGCGTCGGCAGCTTCGTTGCAGAAGAAAAGCCCCAGTCCACCTTGCTGCAAATTCCCAATCTAGCGGGCGAGATCCGTCAGCGCGGGCACGACTATCTCTACAAGGTCCTTCGCGTGGAGAGGCTGTCGGCGACGATAGACGTGGCCACTGCCTTGGACTTGCGCGCTGGCGCTTCTGTGTTTCACACGGTGTGTGTTCATCTGGAAAACGGTGTCCCGATTCAGCTGGAAGACCGGTACGTCAGCCCCAAGATGGCGCCAGGTTTTGGGGAGCAGGATTTTTCCGTGATCCAACCCTCGGAATACCTGGTTCGCAACATACCTTTCGATCAAATCGAACACGTGGTGGACGCTGTGCTGCCTACACCCGAACAAGCCCAGTTGCTTGAAACCGGCCCCACAGACCCCTGCCTTCTGCTCACCCGCCGAACCTGGTACCGCGGGGCGCCTGTCACGCTGGTACGCTGCCTTCACCCTGGGCAAAGGTACCGCTTGGGAAGCCGCTTTGGTGCAGACGGCAACCCTAAAGTAAGCTGAAATTGAGCTGAAAGTATTAAAGGGTTTAACTGTATATACATGACTATATGACAATGCTGTAATTTCGCCGAAATGTGAGGCGATCTTTGTCAAACTTGAATGTATATACAGGAATATATGAGGACTGAATCGACATCCCTGGTACTGCGCCCTGGCCAGGTGACTCTCGGCGAGTTGCGTCGCATCAGCGCAGGAGGATTGAGCTTGTCTCTGGATGAGGCGGCCTATGCCGAAGTGGCCGCAGCTCAGGCCGTCGTTGATCGCATCGTGGCCAACGACGAGGTGGTCTACGGCATCAACACCGGTTTTGGCAAGCTCGCCAGCACCAAAATCGCGTCAGCTCGTCTGGAAGAGTTGCAGCGCAATCTCGTGCTCTCGCATAGCGTGGGCACGGGAGACCCGCTGCCTGATCACGTGGTTCGTCTGATCCTGGCAACCAAGGCCGTCAGCCTGGCGCGGGGTCATTCGGGGGTCCGCAGGGAAATCATTGACGCTCTGCTGGCTCTGGCCAATGCGGAAGTCCTGCCCGTCATCCCTTGCAAAGGATCTGTAGGCGCGTCTGGCGACCTGGCTCCGCTGGCCCATCTGGCTTGCGTGCTCATCGGCGAAGGGCAAGCCAAGGTCAAGGGCAAGGTCGTTTCCGGACATGCCGCCATGGAGGCCGTCGGTCTGGCGCCCTTCGTGCTGGGCCCCAAGGAAGGCCTGGCCTTGCTCAACGGCACCCAGGCCTCTACGGCCCTGGCCTTGGCAGGTCTGTTTGGCGCGGAAAGCGTGTTTGCCGCCGGCCTCATGTCGGGTGCCCTGACACTGGAAGCCATCAAGGGCTCGATCAAGCCTTTTGATGCACGGATTCACGCAGCGCGGGGTCAGCCCGGACAGATCGCCGTTGCGGCTGCGGTGCGCAGTTTGCTGGACGGGAGCGAAATCGACTATTCCCACCCGAATTGTGGCCGCGTGCAAGACCCCTACTCCATACGCTGTGTGCCGCAGGTGATGGGGGCCTGCCTGGACAACCTCGCGCATGCCGCCCGTGTCCTGGGGATAGAGGCCAACGCCGCATCGGACAACCCCCTGGTATTTACCGAAACCGGTGAAGTGATTTCGGGAGGCAACTTCCATGCCGAACCGGTGGCTTTCGCAGCAGACATCATCGCCCTGGCCGTGGCAGAAATTGGCGCGATTTCGGAGCGCAGGCTGTCGTTGCTGCTGGACCCGGGTCTTTCAGGCCTGCCACCTTTCTTGATCCAGGACAGCGGCGTGAACTCCGGCTTCATGATCGCGCAGGTCACTGCCGCGGCACTGGCCGCTGAGAACCAATGCCTGGCCCACCCCAGCAGCGTCACCAGCCTTCCCACCTCCGCCAACCAGGAAGACCACGTCTCCATGGCCACTTACGCCGCACGGCGCCTGGGCGACATGGTGCGCAATGCGGCCGTGATGGTGGGGATCGAAGCCATGGCGGCCGCACAGGGGATCGACTTCGATCGCCCACCCCACAAGTCTTCGACGGCCCTGCTCAAGAGTTCACCACTGGTGGAAGCAGAACTCACTGCGATCCGCAGCCGGGTCGCCTTCCTGGAGCAGGACCGCTATCTCGCGACCGACATAGAGCACATGCGCATATGGGCGCAAGAGACTGCATGGCCAGAGCCGCTGACCGCCTGCCTGCCCAGCCACCAATGAACAGCGATCGCCAAGGAGATATGAGATGAACGCCCCTGAAGCCATTGAAAAGATGACCGCCATGGATCCCCGTCACGATGCAAGCCGCGTCATCCGAGCCCCCCGCGGCAGCCAGCTGAATTGCAAGAACTGGCTGATTGAAGCGCCCTTTCGCATGATCCAGAACAACCTGGACGCTGAAGTGGCCGAACGCCCCCAGGATCTGGTGGTGTACGGCGGCATTGGTCGCGCCGCCCGCAACTGGGAATGCTTCGATCAGATTCTGACGTCCCTCAAGGAACTTGAAGCCGACGAAACCCTGCTGGTCCAGTCTGGCAAGCCCGTGGGCGTTTTCAAGACCCACACCGATGCACCGCGTGTGCTGATCGCGAACTCCAACCTCGTACCCAAATGGGGGACGTGGGAGCATTTCAACGAGCTGGACCGTCAAGGGCTTTTCATGTACGGCCAGATGACGGCTGGCAGCTGGATCTACATCGGTAGCCAGGGCATCGTGCAAGGCACCTTCGAGACTTTCGTGGAAGCCGGACGCCAGCACTATGGCAACAGTCTCTCAGGCAGGTGGATACTGACCGCCGGGCTGGGCGGCATGGGGGGCGCGCAGCCGCTGGCAGCCACGCTCGCGGGGGCCTGCTCACTGACCATCGAATGCCAGCAAAGCAGCATCGATTTCCGTCTGCGCACACGCTATGTAGACAAGCAGGCCAAAGACATCGACGATGCCTTGGCACTGATCAAACACCATACCGAAAAGGGCGATGCCGTCTCGATCGCCCTGCTGGGCAATGCGGCAGAAGTCTTGCCGGAGCTGGTCAAACGCGCCAAGTCACAAGGTATTCGCCCTGACATCGTGACCGACCAGACTTCAGCCCACGATCTCATCAACGGCTATCTGCCCATAGGATGGACAACGCAGCAGTGGAAATCAGCCATGGCGGATCCCGCGCAGCACAAGGCCTTGGAAAAAGCAGCAGCAGCAAGCTGCAAGTTGCATGTGCAGGCCATGCTGGATTTTCACGCCATGGGCGTGCCCACGGTCGACTACGGCAACAACATCAGGCAGGTAGCCTTCGACGAAGGCCTGCAAAACGCCTTCGACTTCCCCGGCTTCGTGCCTGCCTACATCCGCCCTATGTTCTGCGAAGGCAAAGGTCCCTTCCGCTGGGTAGCTCTGTCGGGTGATCCGGAAGACATCTACAAGACGGACGCGAAGATCAAGGAACTCTTTCCGCAGAACAAGCACACGCACCGCTGGCTTGACATGGCCAGGGAACGCATCAGCTTTCAGGGCTTGCCCGCACGCATCTGCTGGCTGGGTCTGGGTGAACGGCACATCGCAGGCCTGGCATTCAATGAGATGGTCCGCACCGGCGAGCTCAAGGCGCCCATCGTGATCGGCCGCGACCACCTCGACACGGGCTCGGTGGCCAGCCCCAACCGCGAAACCGAAAGCATGAAGGACGGCACCGACGCCGTGAGCGACTGGCCTCTGCTGAACGCCATGCTCAACACGGCAGGCGGCGCCACGTGGGTCAGTCTTCACCATGGTGGTGGCGTAGGCATGGGCTACTCGCAGCACGCCGGGATGGTCATCGTGTGCGATGGGACGCAAGAGGCAGAAAAACGCCTTTCACGTGTCCTCATCAACGACTGCGGCTCAGGGGTGATGCGCCACGCCGATGCGGGCTATGAGTTGGCAATAGAAAAGGCCAAGAAATTTGGCCTCAAGCTGCCCATGGTGAAGTAAACGGGCGCAAAGGGTCTGTTCATGCTTGCGATGACAACCATTCATCGAGCCGATGATAATAAGCAGCCGTCCTCATTGAGAGCGGCGCAAGCAGTTCAGCCTGTACGCCAGCCTCTAAAGCAGCCTGCCCGCATGGCGACGCTCCAGCGCTTCCACCTTCGAAATGGCGCGCTGACGGCGTCAGCCAGCCTGACCCGCTTGAGGCGCCCGCGAGAAATAACCAAGGGAGACTTTCATTCGCCGCTGCGGTCGGCAGACCACTGCGCATGTCCAAAGGATGCTTTGCCATCAGCACAAGAGCTCGCCCCTAGAGGGCGTAGCAACTCTGCCGATACCCAGAGTCACGCGTGCGAGCTTCGCGGCAAGCCGGGAGCTGCACCTTAAAACCACATTTGTAGGGAGAAGTTATATGAAGATCAAGGACGTCATTTACTCCGTAGGCCGTTCCGGCTATTTCAACAAGGACCTGGTGGCCGTGAAGGCCCATGGCCGCAACAACGGCAGCTTCGTCGAGGGCGCGCCCATCACCCCGGGCTACAAAGCCATCGTGCAGCCGGGAGCCATACTCTCCGTCATGCTGGTGCTGGAAGACGAAAGCATCGTCGTAGGTGAATGCGCCGATGTGATCTTCTCGGGCGTGGCTGGACGTGACCCCCTGTTTGTGCCCGAACAACACCTGCCCTTCATGGAATCCACGGTGCGCCCCTGGCTTGTCGGGCGTGACGCCAAGACGTTCCGCGCACATGCCAACGAAATTGACAGCATGCAAGCCGATGGGCGCCGCCTGCACACCTCGCTGCGCTATGGCATTACACAAGCCTTGCTGGCCGCAACGGCGCATGCCAATCGGAAGACTGCAGCGGAGATCATTGCCGCTGAATACGGCTCCACGGTAGGCACCAAGCCCGTCGACTTGCTGGCCTCCTGTCACCGAGGCGACAACCTGCAACTCGATCGGGTGATCATGAAGCAAGCGGCTGTACTGCCCCACGCTTCGTTCACCATGGCTGTGGATCTGGGGCCGAACGCCATTGTGCTGACCGAATATGCGCGCTCCATCGTCAAACGCATCAAGGAAGTGGGCGCCCCAGGCTACAAGCCACGCATCCACCTGGACCTCTACGGCACACTGGGCGATCTGTTCGGTGACAACCTCGAAGGCTTGGCCGACTACCTGGCCGGCCTGGAAAAGGATGTCGCGCCTTTCGACCTGTTGATCGAATCCCCCGTGATAGCGCCCACGCAAGCTGAACAGATCGTCATCTTCAAGAAGCTCAAGACTTTGCTGGCCGCCCGTGGCGCCCGGCTGGGTCTGATTGCCGATGAATGGTGCAACACCCTGGAAGATATTCGCTTGTTCATCGAAGCTGGTGCCAGCGACTATGTTCAGATCAAGGCACCTGATCTCGGTGGTATCAACAACACTATCGAAGCCGTGCTGTTCTGCAAGGCCAACGGCATGGGCTGCTGCCTTGGCGGTACGGCCAATGAAACCGATCTTTCCGCGCGCATCACTGCGCAAATGGCGCTGGCCACAGGACCGGACTTCATTCTGTCCAAGCCCGGCATAGGCGCCGACGAAGGCATCATGATCCTGACCAACGAAATGCTGCGCACCCTTGCCATCATCAAGCACCGCGCCTGATAACCTGATACCCAGCCCCTGAACGACCAACCCTACGGAGACAACAATGACTCTTTCACATCTTCTTTCGAAGATTCTGAGCCGGCCCCTAGCCCTCGGCGCGCTCGTCGCGACCGGTGCGCTGATGGCCTCCTTCTCTGGTGCAGCCACGGCTCAGACTCCCAAGCGCGGTGGCACTGCGGTGATGGTGTTGGGTACCGACCCCCTTAGCCTCAGCCCCAATACGACCAACTCCGTGCCCGATGTGGCCGCCAGTTGCCTCATCTATGACGGCCTGGTCCGTTTCAAACCGGGTTTTGAGATCGTGCCCGGCCTGGCGAAGTCCTGGAACATCTCACCCGACGGCCTTGTCTACAAGTTCGAGCTCGAGAACGCCAAGTGGCATGACGGAAAACCCGTGACGTCCGAGGACGTGAAGTTCACGCTCGAAGAAATCAGCAGCAAGTTCGGCCCCCGTTTCAACGCAGCGTCGAAGTTCATTGACAGCATCGAGACGCCTTCGCCACAGAGCGTGACGATCAAGCTCAAAAAGCCTTTTGCGCCGTTCCTGTTCTCGCTGGCGTGCGAACAGAACGCGGCCGTGATGCCAGCCCACGTACTGCGCGGTGCCGATATCCTGCGCAGTCCTGCCATCTTGACGCAACCTGTGGGTAACGGGCCATTCAAGATCTCGGAATGGGTTCGCGGCAGCCATGTCACGCTGACCCGCAATACGGACTACTGGCGCAAGAACGAACCGTATCTTGACCGGGTCGTGCTGAAGATCATGCCCGATGCCGCTTCCCGCGTGCTCGCTTTGCGTGCCGGTGAAGTCGACTACATCGTGCCTGACTACATGCCGCTGAACGCCGTGCAGATGCTTCAAAAGAACCCGCAGTTCCAGATGCGTGAAGTCAGCTACCCAGGCAGCGACATCATCATCCTGAACACCAAGCACCCTGCTCTGTCCAAACCAGAAGTACGCCAGGCCTTGATGGTGGCCATGGACCGCGACTTCATCCACAGCAAGGTCTATTACAACCTGGGTGGTGTGCCAAAAAGCGCGTTCGACACACGCCTGTGGGCCTACAACAAAGCGGTCAACTACGACAAGATGTACAAGTTTGATCCGGCTCGCGCACGCAAGATGCTCGACGACGCAGGTCTCAAGCCTGGCCCCGACGGTAACCGCATGACCATGCGACTGCTGTTTGAAACCGGCCGTCCGGAATGGCTCCCAGCCGCGCAGGCCCTGCAACGCTTCTGGCAAGCCGTCGGCGTGAAAGTGGTGCTGGAAGGTGCCGAACGCCCCGTCATTCTCAAACGCGTCTATTCCGACTACGACTTCGAAGCCACTCTGCAGACCTACACCACACTGGGCGATCCAGCGCTGGGTATTGCACGTACCTACGTGACCGAGTCCATCGTCAAGGGCACGACCTTCAACAACGCGTCTCAATACTCGAACCCAGAGGTCGACCGCCTGTTCGACGCCGGCCGTGACGCTCACCAACAAGCAGATCGCCAACGCGCCTATGACCGCATCCAGGAAATTCTGGCCAAGGACCTGCCTGTACTGAACCTGCACCAGCAGCCACAGTTTGCAGTTGCCAGCACGCGCTTGCAAGGCCTGTGGCAAGCCGCCAACCAGCAGTGGTGGGGTAGCGTGTGGATGAAGTGAAGTCTCGGGCAGAGGCCAGTGACACGTTGAGCGAGCAGCTCGCGCGCTACTGGGCGCAAGCCCGCTATGAAGACCTCCCCGCGGAGGTCATCCACGCAGCCAAGCGTTTTCTGCTGGACACCGTGGCCGCCGGGGCCGCGGGAGGACTCACCGAGGTGGTCGAGTCGGTCGCCAAGGGTGCTCGTGCGGGTTCGGGCAGTGGTACCTCCGTCTTGTGGGGGCGCAGTGACACGCTGGCTCCCGCAGCAGCCGCCCTGGTCAACGGAACGGCCGCTCACGCCCTGGAACTGGATGACTTTGGCGGATGTGGACACTCAGGGGCTGTGGTGATCCCTGCGGTCTGCGCGCTCGCTCCCACGGTCAAGCTCAGTGGCCGCGAGGCCATGGTCGCCATCGCGGCCGGGTATGACCTGGCAGGGCGAGTGCTGGAAGGCAGTGGGGGCTACCGGCCACACAATGAGCGTGGCTGGCATTCAACCGGCACCTGCGGCAGCTTCGGTGCGGCCGCAGCCTCTGCGCGACTGCTTGGACTGGATGCCAGGGAGTTTGCACATGCGCTGGGTATCGCCGGCACCTTTACAGGCGGTACCTGGGCTTTCCTGGCCGACGGTGCGCTCGTCAAGCGTTTCCATCCGGGCAAGGCCGCCGAGACTGGCGTGAGTGCCGCCTTGCTCGCGCAGTCAGGCCTGACAGGACCTGCCCACGTGCTGGATGCGCAGTGGGGTGGTTTCTACAACACCTACGCTCCTGACGTAGCCACGCCGGAGCAGGCGGTGGCGGGACTGGGTACGGATTTCCACATACTCAACTCCGGTATCAAGCCCTATGCCTGCTGCCGTACCATTCATTCGGCAGTCGATGCGATTCTGTCCATCATGGCAGGGGCGCCCGAGGACAGCCGCAGCATTGCCCGGCTTGTAGTGCACGGAAATGCACAAACCAAGCGGCAGTTCGAGCGCACCGACGTACGCAGCCTTCTGGAAGCCCAGTTCAGCATGCCGTACTGCCTGGCAGTGGCGGCCGAAAGCGGGCGCGCGACGCTCGAGCAGTTCCAACCGCTGCGCACCCAGGAACCAGAAATACAGCGCCTGATGGGGCTCACCCATATCCGCACAGACCGCGTTCTGGGCTCCAAGGATTACCCATCACTGGAAGTGGTGTTCCAGGATGGTCGCAGTGAATACCTGGACGTGCCTTTTGCCAAAGGCGCTCCTGAAGCGCCGCTTAGCGACCATGAACTAAGTGACAAGGCAGCAACCCTGCTTGAACCGGTTCTGGGCGAGTCAGCTGCGAAAGCGCTGGCCGATGAGATCTGGTCCCTTGAGAGTTGCGAGGACTTCGGTGCCCTCGTCGCCCGACTGACGCCCAAGACGCAAGAAAGAAGTTGAAGATGCGCCGTTACATCCTCTCCCGCCTGGCCTGGGGAGCACTGATCGTGCTTGCCATTCTGGTGTTGAACTTTCTCATCGTGCACATGGTGCCCGGTGACCCTATCGACGCCTTGCTTGGCGACTTCCCCGTGCCCCCTGGCTACGCAGAGAAGATCAGAGCCGAATTTGGCCTCGACAAGCCCATCCTCACGCAGTTGGGCCTGTACCTCTGGAATCTGATGCAGGGCAACCTGGGCTTCTCGTTTGCCAACCGTATGCCGGTGCTCGATCTCATCCTGGCGCGGCTGGGGCCCACTGTTTTGCTGATGGTGCCTGCACTTTTCTTTGCTGCCGTCGTCGGTGTCGTGCTGGGCGTGACCGCAGCACCGCGCGCCGGATCGGCTCAGGACAGTGCCATCACCGCCCTGTCACTGTTTGGCTACTCGGTTCCGGTGTTCTGGCTAGGCCAGATGCTCGTGATCGTTTTCGCCATCCAACTGGGCTGGCTGCCCGTTCAGGGCATGCGGAGCATGCGAGAGGAGTACACGGGCATCGACCTGGTGCTGAACATCCTTCGCCACCTTGCCATGCCGGCCTTCTGCGTGATGATTTTCTACATCGCGATTGTGGCCCGGGTTGCGCGCGCCAGCGTGTCTGAAGCGTTGCACCACGACTATGTGCTCACAGCCAAGGCCAAGGGACTTTCGCGCCGCACCATCCTCTGGAAGCACGTGTTGCCCAACGCGATGATTCCAGTGATCACTGTGATTGGCTACAACTTCGGGCACTCGCTTACGGGCGCCATTCTGGTGGAAACGGTGTTCGCATGGCCTGGCATCGGCAGCCTGTTCATCACCTCGATCACCAACCGTGACTATCCAGTCCTTCAGGGCATTTTCCTGCTCGCCGCCGTCTCTGTGGTCGTGATCAATATCTTTACCGACCTGTTGTACGCCCTTCTCGACCCACGAGTGAAGACAAGCAATGAAGCCCGCTAACAAGTTCTTCCAGGGCATGGCCCACCATCCGAGCGGCATGATCGCCGGGGTGTTCATCGCCGCACTGGTGCTCATCGCCTTGACGGTGGGATTCTTCCCCAGTCTGGATCCGCATGTCATCAGCAACGATTCATTCGTCGCCCCTTCAGCCGAATTTCTGATTGGCTCCGATGAGTTGGGACGCAGCGTCGCAGCAGGTGTATTGCACGGTGCCAGAGTCTCACTGACCGTTGGATTCTTCGCGGCACTCATGGCCACCGGCCTGGGTATTTTGATCGGCTCGGCTGCGGGCTTCTATGGCGGCTGGTTCGATGTCGTCGTCATGCGCGTGTCCGAGTTCTTCCAGGTGATCCCCAGCTTCATTCTGGCAGCGGTGATCGTGGCCATGACCGGTACAGGCCTGCCGCAGATCATCGCGGTGGTCGGTATGCTCGCATGGCCTCAGGTTGCACGGGTGATGCGGGGCGAAGTGATGCGCGTGAAAGAGCTCGAATTCGTCGATGCCGTGCGTTGTCTGGGCATGAGCGAGCGCCGTGTACTGTTTGGTGAAGTCATTCCCAACGCGGTAGCGCCCGTGCTCGCCGTAGGCACGCTCATCATTGGTCAGGCCATCCTGCTCGAGGCCTCACTCAGCTTTCTGGGCTTGTCCAGCGCCGAACTGGTGAGCTGGGGCCGCATGCTCAATAGCGGCCAGCGCTTCCTGTTCAATGCCTGGTGGCTGTCCTTCTTCCCCGGCATGGCGATCTTCATCACTGTGCTTGCGTTCAACCTGTTCGGTGATGCCGTGGCCGCCGTGCTCAACCCACGCAATGCGAGGTAAGTCCATGTCCAATGAACATCAACCTGACCACGGCGTAGCCAAGAACGGCGCCAAGCCTCTGCTGCAAACAGAAGGACTTCGCGTGGAATACCGCTCTCGCAACGACAGCGTGACGGCCGTGCAGAACGTCTCCATCGTTGTTCGCGAAGGTGAATCCGTCGCTCTGGTAGGTGAATCGGGCTCCGGTAAATCCACGGTGGCCCGGGCCATGCTGGGCCTGCTCCCGGAACGTATTGCCCGCATCGAAGCCGGACGCATCACCATCGACGGCCACGACGTGACCCGCTATTCCAATCGCCAATGGGAAGATATGCGCGGTCATCCCGTGGCCATGGTGTTTCAGGATCCGTTGAGCTACCTGAACCCCGTCATGCGTGTCGGACGGCAAATCGCTGAAAGCGTTGAACGCCACGACAAAGCCACCAAGGACGTACAGGCTCGGGTGGCAGAACTGCTGGAACTGGTGCGGCTGCCGAGCACTGCGGCGCGCTCTTACCCTCACGAGCTTTCAGGGGGGATGCGTCAGCGGGTGCTGCTGGCCATCGCGCTGGGTTGCCGCCCACGCCTGTTGATCGCGGACGAACCGACCACGGCCCTGGATGTCACCACGCAAGCAGAAATCCTGACGCTGCTGCGCGATCTACGCCAACGTCTGGGCATGGCCATGCTGCTTATCAGCCACGATCTTGGGGTGGTGTGGGAAGAATGTGAACGCGTCTACGTGATGTTCCGCAGCCGTATCGTCGAATCAGGCGCGACACAGCAGGTCTTGGCGACCCCAGAACACCCCTACACGCGGGGACTGATACAGGCGGCCCAGGCAGCGCGCAGCGCGGATGGCCGTTTCGCGACCATCGAAGGCGAATATTCCACCGCCCAGGACTAAAGACAGGCATGCCAAATACCAACCCCTCCCATCTGGCGAATGCAGCTGACCCGCTGTTGGTGCTCGACAACGTCAGCAAGAGCTTCAAGTCACCTGGCGGTGGCCTCTTCCATGCCGTCAGATCGGTGAGTCTCACGGTTCATTCTGGAGAGATCGTCGCTCTGGTTGGCGAAAGCGGATCCGGCAAATCCACGCTGGGACGCATCGCCCTCGGTCTATTGCAACCGGACGTGGGCAGCGTCTCGTTTGACCACCAGCGCCTGACGGGTATGCCGCCCGAAGTCTTTCGCGACGTGCGCACGCGAATGCAGCCCATCTTCCAGGATTCGACGGCTGCTTTGAATCCGCGCAAATCGGTTAGAGAGTTGCTGATGCAAGCGCTCTGGAAGCAACCCGGCGAGGGTGAAGCGCGCTGCCTGCGCCTGCTTGAAGACGTAGGCCTTCGGCCCGCCAGCCGCTTCATTGACCGCTATTCGCACGAGCTCAGCGGGGGGCAACGCCAGCGCGTGTCCATTGCGCGTTCGCTGGCCATGGAGCCGCGGCTGATCATTGCGGACGAACCACTCTCGGGTGCTGACGTCTCCATCCGCGGCCAGGTGCTGAACCTCATGTTGGATATCCAGCGCTCCCGCCAGGTCGCCTACCTCATGATCACCCATGACATTTCCATCGCACGGGCCTTTGCCGACCGGGTGGCGGTCATGATGAAGGGCGAGATCGTGGAAATGGGCTCTGCGCAGGAGGTGCTTACCAACCCTCAGCATGCTTATACCCAGCGTCTGGTTGCAGCCGTGCCTGTCCTGGGCAGTGTCTGAGTCAGTCATATCGTGCCGCCCGAGCCCATCTTCCAGCGCTTCGATGTAGCGCAGATACCCGACATGCCCTGGAAGAACAAGGGTGGGCAAACACGGGAAATCGCCACTTGGCCGCCAGGTGCTGATATGGATGGTTTCGACTGGCGAATTTCGATCGCCAGCATTGACGCCGACGGTCCGTTTTCGGTATTCGAAGACGTGGACCGCATCATCACCTTGCTGGACGGCGACGGCGTGCATTTGAGTGGCCGAGGCATAGACCACGACCTTACCATTGCACTTGAGCCGTTTGAGTTCAGCGGAGATGCAAGCATTGACTGCCGCCTGAAAGGCCAGTCGTCTCGCGATTTCAATGTCATGACTCGGCGAAGCCGGCTCAAGGCCGAGCTGCAGGTGATCCGCGGAGCCACTGAGCTGCCTTGCACGCCATACGGCTTGTTGCTTGCGCAAAGCGGCCATTGGCAAGCCGGCGACCAGTCCCTCCTACCCGGACAAGGCTTGTGGTGGGCGTCGGCTCCTGCACAGTGGAGCCTGAAAACCTCCGATCCGAACGCCGCCATGCTGGCGGTGCAATGGCGCGCGGCCCCATAGACATGAACATGCTTTCCTCAGCCACTTCCTCTTCTGCCGATGGCCTGTGGACCGACTTGCAAGGCATCGATGGGCAGCCATGCGCGCTCGTCGTCGAGAAAGGCCTCCTGGCCTGGATCGGCTCTACCCATGCGGTTCCGGAACAATATGCGTCATCCAAGAGGCACGATGGGCGCGGCGCGCTGGTCACCCCCGGCCTGGTGGACTGTCACACCCATCTGGTCTATGGCGGCCAGCGGGCCAACGAATTTGCCATGCGCCTGGCCGGCGCCAGCTACGAAGAGATCGCCAGAGCCGGCGGGGGCATTGTTTCCAGCGTGCGCGCCACGCGAGAAGCCAGCGAAGACGAGCTCTTCAACAGCGCGTCGGCACGATTGCAGCAGCTGTTGAGTGAAGGCGTTTGCGCGATAGAGATCAAATCGGGCTACGGCTTGTCGTTGGAACACGAGCGCAAGCAACTGCGTGTGGCCCGCCGCCTGGCCACTGCGCACAACGTGACCGTGCGCACGACGTTCCTGGGTGCGCACGCCTTGCCACCCGAGTACGCTGGCCGCAGTCAGGCCTACATCGACCTTGTGTGCAATGAAATGATGCCCGCGCTTCATGACGAAGGTCTGGTCGATGCGGTAGACGTATTTTGTGAAAGCATCGCCTTCTCCCTGGCGGAGACGGAGCAGGTTTTTCTAGCCGCGCAAGCCTTGGGTATTCCGGTGAAGCTGCATGCAGAGCAGTTGTCCGACATGGGGGGCGCGGCACTGGCAGCGCGCTTCGGAGCGCTCTCTTGCGACCACATTGAGCACTTGTCTCAAGATGGCATTGACGCCATGGCAGCGGCGGGCACGGTGGCCGTACTTTTACCAGGCGCCTATTACACGCTCCGGGACACCCACCTTCCCCCGATTGAAGCCCTGCGGGCGGCAGGAGTGCCCATGGCCGTCTCAACCGACCACAACCCCGGCACCTCGCCTGCTCTCAGCCTGCTGCTGATGGCGAATATGGCGTGCACGCTTTTCAGGCTGACTGTTCCTGAAGCGATTGCGGGTATCACCACCCATGCGGCACGCGCGCTCGGCTTGCAGCAAACCCACGGGGAGCTCGCCCCAGGCCGGCCTGCCAACTTCGTGCTGTGGAATTTGAAGGACGCTGCAGAGATGGCCTATTGGTTTGGCCAGAAGCCGGTGCGCTGTGTCGTCCGCCACGGGCGTATCGAAGAAGGCGGCGTATGAGCAGTGTGTTTGCAGACGACGCCTTGCTACCCACCGGCTGGGCTCGCCACGTTCTGCTTCGTTGGGACAGCCTGGGCACGCTGGTAGCGGTTCAGACTGACACGACTTGCCCTGATAGCACAGTGCAAGCAAAAGGCCCCGTGCTGCCCGGCCTGCCTAACCTGCATTCCCACGCATTTCAGCGCGGCATGGCGGGCCTTACTGAATACCGCGGCGCTGCGCAAGACAGCTTCTGGAGTTGGCGCACGCTGATGTACCGCTTCGCGAGCCGTCTCGATCCCGCCTTGCTCGAGGACATTGCCTTCGGCCTGTACGTGGAGATGCTGGAGGCTGGCTATACCAGCGTCTGTGAATTCCACTATCTGCATCACGACCGAGACGGAACGCCCTATGCAGACGACGCGGAACTCGCATGGGCTCTTATTCGGGCAGCGCAGCGCGCAGGCATAGGCCTGACGCTTTTGCCGGTGCTCTATCAGGCCAGCGGCTTTGGCGGCAAGTCTCCCAATGACGGGCAACGCCGTTTCATCCGCTCCACTGACAACATGCTCAGGCTGTTGGAGCGCTTGCAGCCATTCAATGGCGCGCAAGGCGTACGCGTGGGACTGGCGCCGCATTCGCTGCGGGCCGTACCGCCGCAAGCGCTGCACGAGGTGGTCTCAGGCCTGCACGCACTCGATGCAACTGCGCCCGTGCACATCCACATCGCCGAGCAAACCCAGGAAGTTGAAGACTGCCTTGCATGGAGTGGCCAGCGCCCCGTGGCGTGGCTGCTCGAACACGCGCCAGTGGACGCTCGCTGGTGCCTGGTGCATGCCACGCACATGGACGCAGGCGAGTACCGTCGCGCCGCCGCCAGCGGCGCTGTGGCGGGTTTGTGTCCCAGTACTGAAGCCAACCTCGGCGACGGTCTGTTCGACTGGCCTGCATGGCAATCTGCAGGGGGTGCGTGGGGCATAGGTTCAGACAGCCATGCCTGCGTCAATGCCGCTGAAGAATTGATGCTGCTGGAGTACGGGCAGCGCCTGGCTACGCGCCGCCGCAATGTCATGGCGACGGCCGCGCATCCGCAGGTCGCCTCCGCCATGCTGCTGGCCGCCGTGGCTGGTGGCGCGCAGGCTGCAGGTCGGCCTGTGGCAGGCCTTGCCGCAGGTCAGCAGGCCGACCTGGTTATTCTGGACGCACAGCACCCGTCCATGGCGGGTTTGCAGGGCCCTGAAATGCTGTCGGCACACGTGTTTGCCAGCCACCGCACCAGTGCCATTGAAAGCGTCTACGTGGCAGGCCAGACCCGCGTGCGCGGCACGCGCCACGAAGCGCATGCCGCCGCCGCCAGAGGCCTTGTGGCCGCCCGTTCCGAGCTCCTGAAGGACAGTCCATGAAATTCTCCACCAACGAACCCCCGTTTCATTTCCGACAAGGAACCAGCCCTTTGCTGGTCTCCATGCCGCACGCGGGTACCCATGTACCGCCAGAACTCGCGGCGCGCTTCACAGCTGAAGCCCGCCATGTACCTGATACAGACTGGCATCTGGAACGTTTGTACGATTTTGCAGAGGCCATGGGTGCTTCCATTCTGGTGGCCACGCATTCGCGCTATGTGATCGATCTGAACCGTCCTCCGGATGGGGCCAGCCTGTACCCTGGCCAAAGCGTGACAGGCCTGTGCCCGATCGACACCTTCGACGACACCCCCATCTACTCCAGCCCTTCTGACCAACCGGACAACGCTGAAGTGGCCGCGCGCCGCGATGCGATCTGGCACCCCTATCACGCCAAGCTCGCCAGCGAATTGGCACGCATCAAGGCACAGCACGGCATTGCCATGTTGTGGGACGCCCATTCGATCCGCTCCGTCCTGCCGCGTTTTTTCGAAGGCAAACTGACCGATCTGAACCTGGGCACCGCCAAGGGCGCCAGCTGTGACCCCACCCTTGCCGATCGGCTGCTGGCGATCGCCAAAGAAGCCACCGGCTACACCAGTGTGCTCAATGGGCGCTTTACCGGTGGGTACATCACGCGTCACCACGGGCGGCCCCACGATGGGCAGCATGCGGTGCAACTGGAGATGACGCAGTGCAGCTACATGCAGGAAACGCTGCCATTCGCTTTTACGCCAGACTTGGCAGCCCAGGTGCAGCCGCACCTTCAGCGCATGCTGCAGGCGGTGCTCGATCATGCGCAGGAAGCTGCTCGTTGACGAGCTTGAACCGTCCTGGACCAGATTGACGTCACTCAGGCACCCCCTATCTCGCCTACTTATGCCCGTCCGAGGCGCCCGATGATCTGATCGGGCGTTCTGCAACTCTGCGGACTGACACGGCCTCTGCCGGTTGTAGGGCTCCATGAGATTGGTCCGCGCCCGTGCGACCTGGTGTTCTTTACCGCTGCCTCCAATGCCTGGCAGACCTGTTGAATTCATCCAGCATTGGAAGAGCTGCATGGAGCCCAAGCCTGAGCCCCCGGTCACCACGTCGGCTATTTCTTCGGACGACTGCACCCTGAACGTCGCTCCTGCTAAAGACGCCACAAATCAACGCGCACAGCCATAGCGTTCAAGTCCGCCGTACTTGGTGTCTCGCGTATCAAGGGATTTGGATGTAGGTGCCAACGGCAACCCTGACACGGCAAGTCGACGCTTTATCGGAGTCTCTCTCTGACTTTCCGTTGCCTGCCTGAACATTTCCCGCTTTGCATAGTAGATAAAACCCTCATTGCAAACCTAAGTTTCGAAACTTTAAAATTGCTCTGTAATTCAATTGAATTGCAATGCAATTTTAAGAAGGTTTTATGTCCATCAGTACGGAGAGTTTGCGAGGCATCATTTGCGCCACAGCGACGCCCTTTGATTCGCAAGGCAAGATCAATCGGGATGCCATCCATGCACACGTTCAATATCTCATTGAAAAGGGCGCTGCAGGCTTAGCGCCCCTTGGTGGCACGGGCGAATACCCCGCGCTATCCCCCCAAGAGCGACAAAATGTGGTGCGCTGGACAGTGGAAGCAGCGAGTGGGCGTATTCCTGTCATCGCGGGCGTTCTGGCAACCGGCTACGAGGACGCCGTCCAATCAGGACTTGCTGCCAGAGACGCCGGAGCGGATGGGCTGATGGTGGTCACGCCCTACTACGCCTTAGGCACCGACGAAGGCGTGCGCGCCTACTTTTCCAACTACAAGGCGGCTTTGCAGCTCCCCATCGTCCTGTATGAGATTCCGCGCCGCACCCAGATCGAATTGCGCGCCGACACCATCGCCCAAATGGCTGAGGATGGGACGATCATCGGCATCAAATACAGTGGGTCCGACTTTGCGAAGTTGACCCGTCTTGTGCAACTGGCCGGCAACAAGCTTGCCGTATTGTCCGGCGAAGAACCTTTGTTCCCCGCACAGATTGCATTGGGTGCCGTTGGAGGTGTCCTGGCACTTTCCAATCTGGACCCTGCCCCGTGGAACCAGATGCAGGCGCTCGTGCAGGCCGGCGACATGCAAGGCGCCATGAAGATCCACCAACGCTACGCCAACTTGGCCGACGCCGTCTATTCCGAGATGAATCCTTCTGGCCTGAAAGCCGCTCTGCAGCTGAAGGGATTTGACTTTGGCCATCCGCGCCTTCCCCTTCTGCCGGCACGCCAGCAAACCATGTCCCGCTTGCAGCAGGCATTTGAACAATTGGGTGAATGAAATGAACATGATCTCCGACATCAAAGCACTCCATCCGCAAAAACGCGTCGCCGACCGCATGGCCATGGTGACCACGTCCAAGATCTATGAAGCGATTGCCAAAGTCGCTGACATGCAAGCCCAGGGGATCAAGGTCGATTCATTGACAGCCGGTGAGCCAGATTTTGATACCCCGGCGCATGTCATCGACGCGGCAATCAAGGCCATGCGCGAAGGGGACACCCACTACACCGCAGTGCGGGGAACCTTGGCGGTGCGCGAAGCCGTGAGGCAGAAGTTCCTGAGGGAGAACGGCCTGTCTTTCAGCGATGACGAAGTCATGGTTGGAAATGGCTCCAAGCAAGTCATCTCCAACGCCCTCGCTGTCACCTTGGAGCCAGGCGACGAAGTGCTCCTGCCCGTTCCGTACTGGGCTGCGTACACAGGGATGGTTTACGCGGCGGGCGGCGTGCCTGCATTTGTGCGCCCCAGCGGCGACCGATTGACCGCGCAAGAACTACGCGCGGCCATGGGCCCGCGTACGCGCTGGTTCATATTGAACACGCCCAGCAATCCTTCGGGCCTGGTCTACACAAAAGACGAACTCCTGGCTCTGGGCGAGGCCCTCCGCGAGCGGCCTGACGTCTTGATCCTCTCTGATGAGATCTACGAGCATCTGCACTACACACCCGAACGCCCAGAGTCCTTGCTGAAACTCTGCCCAGATCTCGCGGGACGCATTCTTGTCGCCAACGGCGTTTCCAAGGCGTTTGCCATGACGGGATGGAGGCTCGGTTTTGCAGCCGGCCCGGCCGACATCATCGAGGCCATGGCCAACCTTCAGGCTCAAACGACCCTCGGCCCAAGCTCCATCAGCCAAGCGGCTACGGTAGCAGCCCTCAACGGCCCACGGGAATCCATCGACAACATGGTCACGGCATACCATCGGCGCCGTGATCTGGTGATGCAAATCGCAAAGAGTCATCCCGGCGTGAAGATCCCGCGACCCGATGGAGCGTTTTACGCCATGCTGGATTTGAATGAAGCGTTCTCGGGCGGCACACGCTTTCGCAAGATCGCAGAACCGGACATGGCTTTCTGTGAATGGCTACTGGCAACCCAACACGTGGCCGCGGTTCCCGGGTCCGTCTTTGGCGCGCCTGGATGGGTCAGGATTTCATTTGCCACCGACGAAAAGACGATCGAGCAAGGCCTGAGCCGGCTTCTGACGGCGGCCGTGCAGAGCTAAAAAATCTTGTTCTCGTGTTCGTTTTAGTGTTCGTGCAAGTCAACTCTGGCCTTTACGGCCTGCAATTTTCATAGGAGATAGAAATGAGCCACATGACCCAAAAAATGTCTGTGCTTTTCAAATGGACTACCGTTCTTGCCTTGACGGCCGGGACAGTTTTTGCCCACGGACAGACCGTGTTGCAGAAGACACGTACAAAAAATGAGATCCGGATTGCAACGACGGACACCCTCAAACCGTGGGGGTTTATGGACGAGGCCAACCAGCCCACCGGATACAACGTAGACGTATCACGTGAGTTGGCCAAGCGCCTGAACATTCCCAAAATCACGTTTGTCGCCGACACCTATAAAAACTTTATCTCTGGCCTGAACTCGGACCGGTACGACATCGTCGTGGCCATCCTTACACCCACGGAAGAACGCCGCAAGTCCGCTGACTTCTCGATTCCGTACATGGTCACCTCCAAGAACCTCTTTGTGCATGCCGACAACGACACCATACGTGGGCCGGAGGACATGAAAGGCAAGCGACTGGCAGTCGCAGGAGGCACATCGGATGAAGCCTGGGCGCGCAAGAATCTGGCGGACTCGAACATCCGCGTCTACGACAACTTCATCCTCGCCTTTCAGGACCTAGGACTCAAACGAGTTGACGCCCGCCTCACTGACCGCATCACAGGCATGACAGCCGCCAGAGAGGGACGCTTCCCGGTCAAGATTGCCGGGCCGAATCTTGACTATGAGATCGGCACCATTGGCTGGAAAAAAGGAGAAGCGGACATGGCTTTGGCTGTGAACAAGGTGGTTCAGGAAATGATCGACGACGGCACCTTGAACCGCATCTCGCGCAAATGGCTCCCCGGCATTGATATGGGAGACGACATCAAGAAGATGCCCAAGGACGCCAAATGATTGACCTGGTGGTCAAGGCAGGCCCGCTGATTCAAGGGGCCTTGGTGATGACGGTGTTTCTCGGCCTCAGCTCAGCGGTCATTGGGACCGGGCTGGGGCTGGTCATCGCGCTGTGTCGTCTGTCCTCCATCAGGCTGCTGCGATGGGTGGCGTTCTCGTTTGTATCGATCTTCTGCGGAACGCCGTTGCTATTGCAACTGTTGCTGATTTACTTCGGCCTGCCTCACTACGGTATTGATCTTGCCCCCGTGCCCACAGCCATCCTGGCCCTCTCCCTGTGCGCGGGCGCCTACATCTCGGAGAATTTCCGCTCGGGCATTCTCGGGGTTGACAAGGGACAAATTGAAGCAGCGCAGTCCATTGGCATGGGACCGGTTCGCACGTTGTTTCGCATTGTGCTGCCCCAGGCAGTTCGGATAGCCGCCCCTAGCCTGGGAACGCGTTACATCGCATTGATGAAAGACACGTCCTTGGCATCGACCATCACCGTGGTGGAACTTACCAAAGTCGCTGAGCAAATTGGCTCCAATACCTTCCGATATATGGAAATGTTCATCATCGCCGGCGTTCTGTATTGGTTGATCAATCAGGTTCTGACCTTCTTCCAGCTCTGGGTTGAAAGTCGCTTGAGCAAGGGAATCAAATGAGTCAGCAAGAAGCCAGCCAAGCTGTGGTTCAGGTTGAAGGACTTTACAAGGCCTTTGGAACGAATGCAGTATTGAAAGGAGTTTGTGTCACCATTGGGCGTGGTGAAGTCGTCGTGGTCATGGGGCCATCGGGTTCTGGAAAAACGACGTTCGTGCGCAGTCTCAACTTCCTTGAGGTTCCAGACAAGGGCGACATCACCATCTGCGGCACTCATGTGTCAGTGCAAAACGGCGCAGCGGGACTCAAGCGCGCTCAACACAAGCAGGTGAGAGACATACGGCGCAAGACGGCCATGGTGTTCCAGTCCTTCAACTTGTTTGCGCACATGACCGCCCTGAAAAACATCATCGAGGGTCCTGTCCAGATCAAGGGCGTGCGCAGGGAAGATGCCATCGTTCAAGCGCGCGCCTTATTGAGCCAGGTGGGCCTGGCTGAAAAAGAGAATGAGTATCCGAGTCGACTTTCAGGAGGTCAGAAGCAACGGGTGGCCATCGCGCGCGCCTTGGCCATGAATCCAGACGTCATTCTGTTCGACGAACCGACCTCTGCACTGGACCCCGAACTTCGGGACGAAGTTCTGACGGTCATGCGCAAGCTCGCCGAAGGGGGGATGACCATGATCATCGTCACGCACGAAGTCCGGTTTGCCCGTGAGGTCGCTGATCGCGTGATTTTCATGGAAGGTGGCGTCATCGTCGAAGATGCATCGTCGGAGAACTTTTTCAACCAGCCATCGAACGATCGCATCCGGCAGTTTCTCAGGCGGGTTGAATGATGGATACGAATCAATCGGAATGGACCTCAAATCCTTTGGTTGAGGCTGTGCGACGCGAAGCCGGCGATTTGATGCGGACCATCCGCCACGACTTGCACGCCCACCCGGAGCTGAGCTTCGAAGAACACCGCACCGCGGCGAAAGTCCGCGAGCTGCTGAAGACCTGGGGAATTCCGATGCTTGACGGGCTGGGTGACACCACCGTCGTCGGTGTCCTGCGATCTGGAACCGGGACGGCAGCGATCGGACTCAGGGCCGACATGGATGCATTGCCCATCATGGAGACCAACACGTTCGAGCATGCATCACGCCATCCAGGACGCATGCACGCCTGCGGGCATGACGGCCATACAACCATGCTTCTGGGTGCCGCTCTTTATCTTAATCAGCACCGGGATTTCGACGGAACCGTCTATCTCATCTTCCAGCCAGCGGAAGAGAATGGACGCGGCGCGCGCGCCGCGATCGATGCCGGGCTGTTTCGGGACCACCCGATGCAAGCCGTATTCGGCATGCACAATTGGCCGGGCCTGGCCGCCGGTCAGTTCGCATTGACGTCAGGCCCTATCATGGCATCGTCTTCACGGGTCAAGGTGACCTACCGGGGCAAGGGTGGTCATGCGGCCCTGCCTGAGCAAACCTCTGATCCAGTCGCTGCGGTCGCTACCCTCTACCAGGCGCTGCAGACGGTAGTTAGCCGAAACACGGCTGCACAAGACAGCGTTGTACTTTCCATTACCCAGCTTCAAGGCAGTGACAATCATTGCGTCATACCCGAGCAGGCTTGGCTGGGAGGGTCGTTGCGCACGCTCTCTCCCCAAGTGCTCGAGAGGACTTGTGCTCGAATTCAAGAGTTAGCCCAAGGCATTGCCGCTGCTTTCTCATGCACCGCACAGGTCGACATTGAGCATACCGTCCCGGCGACGATCAACGACACACATGCCACATCACTTTGCCGGGACACGATCCTGAGCTGGTTAGGTCCGAAATGGTTGATCGACGATTTCACTCCGACGATGGGCGCGGAGGATTTTGCATTTATGCTTCAAGCTGTTCCTGGCTGCTATTTGATGCTAGGCAATGGCCTTGGGCAGGCAGGTGACGCCAAGACAGTCTGCGGGCTCCACAACCCTGCCTACGACTTCAATGATGAAGTTGCACCTGTCGGTGCGGCCTACTGGGTCAGCCTGGTCAACAACTGCATGCCCCTGGCCACTCCCAGTGCATAGCAACCGCGAGCGGCGCACCACATCGCCCACCATGAATCAGAAGAAATCGCACCACATATCCGGAGATCTGTACGTATGACAAAGAAGACGAGCCCTGATGCGGACAGAGATCCCCTTTTCGTCAACAGCGTCGCCAAGGCTTTTCAGTTGCTGGAGATTTTCGACAAGGCCCGGCCTTCCGCCAGTTTCTCGCAAGCCGCTCGAGAACTGGGAATGGAAAAAAGCGCAGCCCAGCGCGCGGCCCACACCTTGTGGCGGCTAGGGTACTTGGACAAAGTGGGCCGAGATGGTGAATACAGGCTGTCGCGCCGCTGCCTCGATATGGGCCAGCGTTATCTCGAAGCCAACAGGCTCATTGCCTCCGCAAGCCCCTTCCTTAAATTCCTGCGGCGCAAAACAAGCGCCTCGGTCAATCTGGCCATGCTGGACGGCACCGACACCGTGTTCCCCGTCCGCTACACGAGCCTGGAAATGCTAGGCAATGATCTGGGCGAACGCCCCCGGCTTCCGGCGTACTGCACGGCCACAGGCATCGCCATCCTGGCTGCCATGCCGGACGAAAAGGTTCAGGAAGTTCTCAACAAGTCCGAACTTAAGCCCTTGATGCCCAAGAGTATCTGGCAGATGGACAAGATCCTTGAACGAATCGCGAAGACCAGGGAAGACGGGTATGCGCTGGGCGTCGAAGAGGACTTCGCAAGTGACATCACTGTCGCTTGCTCGATTCGGGATGCTCATACCAATGACGTTGCGGCGTTGGGCGTCTCTTATTCAAGCGAAGCCATGACCGTAGAGTCCATCTTGAAGGACTGGAGCCCCCTGATTGTTTCCGTCGCTCGGGAAATCAACACACGTTTGGCAGAAGGGGCGTTCGGCCTCGATGCGTGAGCCCACTGCGGCGCGCCCCATTTTTGTACGGCCTGGCCTCTCCTGGTAAGAGGCCTGCTGAATTAGGCCCGAAGGAGGCAAGTCCTTGCTTTGTCAGCTTTCAGCTTAGACTGCTTTCATCCGTAGATTTTTCAGGAAGCGTCTTATGAAAAAACGTGTCATCTTCGTGACCTTGGCATGGATAGCTGCAACGGCCTCCCCGTTGGCTCAAAGCCAGATGCTGGATGCGCTCAAGGACAGGCTGAACCAGTCCAACGCGACGTCCGGCACCGGTGGAGACGGCGCCAAAGCAGGTGGCGCAGCCGCTTTGGCGAGCGGGTTGGGCTTGTCCATGCCAAGTATTGGCAGCAGCGCCATGGGCAACGCCGCCGGGATTTTGCAATACTGCATCAAGAATAATTATCTGAGCGCTGATGCTGCCAGTGGCGTCAAAGACAAGTTGCTCGGCATGGTCACAGGCCAACAACCCCAGAAATCGGGCTATGAGACCGGAGTCAAAGGCTTGTTGCAAGGCAGCGACGGTAAATCTCTGAGTCTCGACAAGGTGGGCAGCCAGATCAAGACCAAGGCCTGCGACTACGTGCTGGCCCATGCCAAATCACTGATCTAAGGCGTGGTCAACTCACGCCAACGTTGAAAATGCAAAAAGCCGGTCAGAGACCGGCTTTTTGTTTGGAAGGTGTCGGGTGTGTAAACCGCGGCTTACTTGACCGAATCCACCATGTACTGAACTGCGGCCCGGAAGTCTGCGTCCGACGCAGTGACTGCACCACCTTTGGGAGGCATGGCGCCTTTGCCCGTGGTAGCGATCTTCAGCACCTCTTCAAAGCCGACCGTCAGGCGGGGCGCCCAAGCCGCTTTGTCACCAAACTTGGGGGCACCGGCCACGCCTGCGCCGTGGCAAACCACGCAAGCGCTGTCATACAAAGCCTTGCCCGCGCCTGCAGACGCTGCGGCAGGAGCTGCCGGGGCTGCTGCCGCTGGAGCCGCTGCCGCCACGGTTTCGGCCGCGGGTGCAGGGGTTGCTGCCGGTGCTGCTGCAGCGGCTTGTGGTGCTGCTTCAGAGGCTGCTGCACTGGCAGCAGCAGCGGGAGCTGCTGGTTCAGCAAACTTGGCGCCAGCGGCGTTGGCCATGTAAGCCACGGCACGACCAATTTCCACATCAGTGAAGTTGCCGCCGCCCTGTGGTGCCATGCCGCCTTTACCAGCGAGGGCAGAGTGCAAGAGCTTGTCAAAGCCAGTGGCAATGCGAGAAGCCCACTGCCCCACGTCCTGGAACTTGGGCGCACCGGCCAGGCCCGCAGCATGACAAGCCGCGCATTGAGCCTTGTAGACCTCTTCGCCGCCGGCCAATGGCCGGTTGGCATCGCGGATCTCCACGGTGCCGATCTTCTGAATACGTTGGGCGACCGCGCGTTCAGTATCCGTGGCTCCAGGCGACAACTTGTTCGCCGAGGTAACGTAGTAAACGAGGCCGATGATGATGAACACCGGAATCACGAATGCCGCGAAACTAATCCAGAATAACTGCTTAGGCGTTTTGACCGGGCCTGTATGTGCTTCCTCGTGCATGTTGTCGCTCATGGCGTCCTCGGGGGGGATCGTGGTGATTTTCTGTTGCGGAGCACGCGCGTCGTCATGCACGGCCACGCTGCAAGCCTATGATTATAGGACGGCTGACGCCCGCACCTCCGCGCGGGCATCAGATCATCTCAACTTGCGGGGCGCGGAGCCTCGCCAGCAGGCTCACTCCAGCCACCGCCAAGCGCTTTGTACAGCTGCACTTCATTGGTTCTTTGAGCAAGCCGCGTCTGCGCGAGCGCTTGTTCGGTAGCGAACAGGGAGCGCTGCGCATCCAGCAGATCCAGGTAGTTGGCAATACCGTTGCGATAACGCAAATCCGCCAGACGGAAACGATCCCGTTCAGCGGTGGCCTGGGCCTCCAGAGCCTTCAGTTGTTCGCCCAGCGTGGCACGGCCCGCCAGGGCATCGGCGGCTTCCCGGAAGGCGGTCTGAATGGCCTTTTCGTACTGCGCCACCGTGATCTCCTGGGCTGCCTTGGCGGAGTCCAGGTTGGCTTGATTGCGCCCCATGTCAAAGATCGGTAGCGTAATGCTGGGAGCCAGCGACCATGCACCCACGCCGCCTGAACCCACCAGACCGTCCAGCGTCGTACTCGCCCGTCCGGCGCTTGCAGTCAGGGAAAAACGAGGGAAGAAGGCTGCGCGCGCCGCGCCAATGTTGGCATTGGCAGCGATCAACTGCTGTTCGGCAGCGCGGATATCCGGCCGACGCAGCAGCAGGTCAGAAGGCAACCCAGCCGGCACCTCGGTGAAGGTGGAAAGCTCTCCTGTGGGCGCGACTGCAGGTGTGGGCTGAGTCAGATCATTGGAGGGTGGTGCCACAGAGACCACAGGCAAGGGGGGCAACAAGTTCTCAGGAATCGCCTGACCCACCAGCAAGGTGAGCAGGTTGATGTCCTGTGCACGAAGCCGCAGTTGTTGAGCGCGTGCAGCTTGCGCAGAGGCGCTGAGCGACTCGGCCTGCCGCAAATCCAGCGCCGATGACGCGCCGTTGTCAAAGCGCAGCTTGGTCAGCCGCAGTGATTGATCTCTGGTGGCCAGGGTGCGCTCTGCCAGCAGAAGCAACTCGGTATCGGCCTGGAGTGACAGCCAGGCTGTACTCACAGAACTGACCAGGCTGATCTGGGCTGACTTGCGCGCCTCTTCAGTAGCCAGGTATTGCGCCAACGCCACATCCTTCAGCGCTGAGACGCGGCCAAAGAAATCCAGCTCCCAGGCGGAAATGCCCACGCCGAGGGTGTAGACAGAACTGACGCTGGGGGCGTTTTCGCCGCCTGACGCGTTGGGCGCCTGGCGAGTCCCGGTCAGGGATCCGGCCAGGGTAGGCACCTGATCGGCGCGGCGGATCTGATACTGGGCTCGCGCTTGCTCAATATTCAAGATAGAGACGCGCAGGTCGCGGTTATTGGCCAGCGCCAACTCGATCACTTGCCGCAGGCGAACGTCGTGCACGAACTCTTGCCAAGGCAGGTCAGCAGCGGCTGTGCCGCCCACCATTTGCGCACCGGCGGTATCTGGCCATTGCGTTGAGACTGGCGTGGCTGGCCGTTCATACGCAGGGATGAACGAGCAGCCCGCCAGCACGCTGGCCAGGGCCAGTGCCGTGAACGGCCGGATTGCGCCAGTAACGCGTGAATTACGGTGCTTAGTCATGTGAATCCTTTTTGGCGCCTGAGGCAGGTGGCTCGGCACCTTCATGCATGGCGCGCCGCTCCTCAGCGGAGAGGCCTTCCTCTGCCGCTTCGACATAGGCGTGCGCAGCCTCAGGCGTAATGCCCGCTTGCGCCGCATGCTCGGCATAACGTTCGCGTTCGCGCTGGCTGCTCTTGAAGATTTTCCGCACGACCACGAAGAAGATCGGCACGAAAAACACCGCCAGTGTGGTGCCCACAATCATGCCGCCGATCACGCCAGTACCAATGGCACGTTGGCTGGCGGAGCTGGCTCCGGTAGCAATTGCCAACGGCAGCACGCCCAGAATGAACGCGAGCGAGGTCATGATGATCGGGCGGAACCGCAGGTGCGCGGCAGCCAGCGCTGATTCGATCGCGCTCATCCCCTGCGCCTGCAGATCCTTGGCGAACTCGATGATCAGAATCGCGTTCTTGGCCGATAGCCCGATGATCGTGATCAGACCCACCTGGAAGTACACGTCATTCAAGAGACCTCGCCCGGTAATGGCCAGCAGCACACCGAGTACCCCCAGCGGAACCACCAGGATCACGGCCAGCGGGATGGACCAGCTCTCATACAGCGCAGCGAGCGCCAGCAGCACGGCCAGGATAGCGAAGGCATACAGAATCAACGCCTGGTTGCCTGCGAGCTTTTCTTCCCGCGACTGGCCAGTCCATTCAAAACCGAAGCCCGCGGGCAATTTAGCTGCCAACGTCTCCATCTCTTTCATGGCTTCACCCGTACTGAAACCTTGCCCGGGTCCGCCTGCGATGCGCATCGCGGGATAGCCGTTGTAGCGGATGGTCTGCATAGGGCCGGTGATCCAGCGGGTAGTCGCAAACGCTGACAGCGGCACGGCCTCGCCTTTGCTATTGAGTGCCGTCAGCCGGAGGATGTCATCTGGCTCCATGCGGGCCTGGGCATCCGCTTGCACCACCACGCGCTGCATGCGGCCTGCGTTCGGGAAATCGTTCACGTAAGCCGAGCCCAGTGATGCGGAGATCGCGCTATTGATCGCTGCAAAGCTCACGCCTTGCGCAGCGGCCTTGTCCCGGTCAATGTCGACCTGCAATTGAGGCGCATCTTCAAGACCGTCTGGACGCACGCCTGCCAGCACTTTGCTCTGCATCGCCATGCCCAGCATCTGATTGCGGGCGCCGACCAAAGCATCATGTCCATGGCCCCCGCGATCTTGCAGGCGGAAAGTAAAACCAGAGCTATTGCCCAAGTCCGGGATGGGAGGCGGATTGAGTGCGAAGATAAAGGCATCTCGAACGCCCGAGAGCGCCCCCATCGCACGGCCCGCAAGGGCGTCAGCACTGTGTTCCGCGCCTTTTCGCTCATCCCAGGATTTCAGTGGGACAAATGCCAAAGCCGCATTCTGGCCTTGGCCGGAAAAGGAGAAGCCCAGCACGGACACAATGTTGGCCACCTCGGGCTGCTTTTTCATGAACTCTTCCATTTGCTCCACGACGCTCTGTGTGCGTTCCATGGTGGCGCCAGGAGGCAATTGCATGTTCACGATAATGTAGCCTTGGTCTTCCGAAGGCAGGAAGGACGTGGGCAGCCGTGTGTACATGATGGCCACCACAGCTCCAAGCGCCAGGTAAACCAGCATCAACCGCCCAGAGCGACGCAGCAGTTTGGCCACAAAACCTTCATAACCCTTGGCTGTGCGGCTGAAGCCTCGGTTGAACCAACCGAAGAATCCACGTTTTTCATGGTGATGCCCGGCCTCAACTGGCTTGAGCAAGGTCGCGCAGAGCGCTGGCGTGAGCGAAAGCGCCATGAATGCCGAGAAGAAAATCGACACGGCCATGACCGCCGAGAACTGGCGGTAAATATTACCTACCGAGCCGGCGAAGAATGCCAGTGGCACGAACACGGCAATCAGCACGACCGTCACGCCGATGATGGCGCCAGAAATCTGGCTCATGGCCTTGCGCGTGGCGAGCAAGGGCGATAACCCTTCCTCCGCCATGATCCGCTCTACGTTTTCGACCACCACGATGGCATCATCCACCACGATACCGATCACCAGCACCATGCCGAACATGGTCAGCACGTTGATGGACATGCCGAACGCCAGCAGCGCGGCGAACGTACCCAACAGTGCCACCGGAACCACAATGGTCGGAATCACCGTGTAGCGCCAGTTCTGCAGGAACAGGAACATCACCAGGAACACGAGCACGATGGCCTCGAGCAACGTTTTGACCACTTCGTTGATCGAGATCTTCACGAACTCAGAACTGTCGTATGGAATGGTCCAATGCATGCCAGCCGGGAAGTACGGCTCCAGCTCTTTCATGCGCACTTTGATTGCCTCGGCGGCAGCCAAGGCATTGCCTGAAGGAGAGAGCATGACGCCCAAGCCTGCACCAGGCTCACCGTTCAGGCGAGCGCTCGTGGCGTAGCTTTGTGCGCCCAGCTCGATGCGCGCCACATCTTTCAGGCGCACGGAACTACCATCAGAGAGGCCGCGCAACACAATATTGCCGAATTCTTCTACGCTGTTGATCTGCCCAGGCACCACGACCGTCGCTGCGACGGTTTGTCCAGCGACCAACGGCAAATCACCAATCGAGCCCGCCGACACCTGGGCGTTCTGCGCCTGAATAGCGCTGCTCACGTCGCCGGCGGAGAGGTTGAAGCTTTGCAGCTTGGCAGGGTCGATCCATATCCGCATGGCGCGCTCTGCACCGAACAACTGGACCTGGCCAATGCCAGCTACGCGCTGCAGCTCCGGCATGACGTTGCGAGAGGCGTAGTCTGTCAATTGAGCCACGTCCAGATCCGGACTGGACGAGGACAGCATCACGAACAGCAGGAAGTTGGAACGCGATTTGTCTACGCGCACACCCTGCTGAACCACCGAGGTGGGTAGGCGAGGCGTGGCGCGTGAGAGTCGGTTCTGCACGTCGACCTGGGCCAGATCGTCGTCGGTGCCGGGCTCAAACGACAGCGTAATGCTGCCGGAGCCGTCGGCTTGCGCCACGGACTCCATGTAAGCCAGCCCAGGAGAGCCGTTCATTTCGCGCTCGATCACCGACAGCACCGCGTCTTCCATCGTTTTTGCCGAAGCGCCAGGGTAGACGGCGTTCAGCACGATGGTGGGTGGGGCCACCTGTGGATACTGCGCGATGGGCAGTTGAGTGATTGCGGTTACCCCAATCACCATGATGAAGAGAGCGATCACCCACGCGAAGATGGGGCGATCAATAAAAAACTTGGCCATGCCTTGTGTCCTCGCTGCTTACTTGGAAGCTGCTGAAGCCGGTGCTTGCGCGGCGGGGGCGCCGGAAGCTGGATTTTGGGGGGCGGAGGCGGGCTGGGCTGGAGCAGCTGCGGCAGGCTTGCCTTCCTGCCACGGCACCGCCTTCACGGTTTTCACGCCTGGCATCAGCTTCATCACGCCATCGACGATCACTTGCTCACCGGCCTTGAGGCCGTCCAGAATCACCCAGGACTTGCCTTGCGCTTCACCCACTTTGACTGGGCGCGGTGCAAACGACCCATCGGCCGCGACCACCAGGACTGAATCGCCCTTGCCGCCGCGTGTGACAGCTTGCTGAGGCAGCAAGATGGCGTTGTTGACTTGCGCCTGCTCAATACGAGCGCGTACATACATGCCGGGCAACAGCATGCCTTGCGGATTGGGCACTTCAGCGCGCAAGCTGATCTGACCAGTGGCAGGGTCCACCGACAGATCGGAGAACAACAACCGGCCTGGACTGCCATAGACGCTGCCGTCTTCAAGCAACACTTGTACTTTGACCGCTTCTCCGCCACCGGCGCGAGACAGCTGGCCGCTTTGCAGTGCCTGGCGCAGCTTCATCACTTCATTGGCAGATTGCGTCACATTGACGTAGAGCGGGTTGATCTGCTGGATGACGGCCAGTTGGGTGGCCTCACCCTGCCCCACCAGCGCGCCTTCTGTGACCAGCGCGCGACCAATGCGACCGCTGATTGGTGCGGTGACGGAGGCGTAGCCCAGGTTGATGCGCGCGGTTTCCACCGCCGCACGGCCAGCTTGCACATCAGCCTCTGCTTGGGCACGTGCGGCCACTGCATTGGCGTATTCCTGCTTGCTGACTGCGTTGGCCTCTACCAGCGGCTTGTAGCGATCGGCCAGAGCAGCCGCTTGCTGCAGATTGGCTTGAGCGCGGGCGACCGTGGCTTGCGAGCTCATGAGTGCGGCGTTGTAAGGCGCTGGGTCGATGGCAAACAGGGCCTGGCCTGCTTTGACATCACTTCCTTCCTGGAAGAGCCTTTTCTGCAGGATGCCCGCTGCTCGAGCACGCACCTGAGCGACACGGGAGGCCTCAAGCCTGCCTGGAAGTTCCGTTACCAGGGCCACAGAGCCTGGCTGCACAGTAACGACGCCCACTTGAGGTGGAGGCATTCCACCACCGGGAGCTCCTCCGGCTGGCGCGCCTTCGTCCTTCTTGCCGCAAGCAGCCAAAGACAAGGCCAGCAGCACAGCAGCGCCCACAGGCAGCAGGCGTGGTGGCAACGAGAAGCGGACGGCACGCGTATCTGACATGTTGATTTCTCTTGCTATTTTTGGAAATAGGGAGTGCTGTCCCGGCAGGGGACAAACACTGGGTAGACATTCGGGCGAATGCAGCCATGCCGCGTAAATCTAGCAGCAACTTGGACATTAGCCGAGTGAAACCGTTCGGAATTATACATACATTCAAGAATGTATATGCTAATATCGAAGCAAGTCTCATCTCTGTCCCATCTTCTCACCCATTTATTACATGGCCCGCCGTACCAAGGAAGACGCCCAAGCCACGCGCACCGCGTTGCTTGACGCGGCCGAGTGCGTTTTTCAGAAACGAGGCGTCTCGCGCACCTCGCTGAATGACATTGCTCAAGCCGCAGGCGTCACGCGTGGCGCGCTGTATTGGCATTTCAAGGACAAGGCTGACCTGTACAACGCGATGATGGAGCGCGTCACCTTGCCGCTGGAGAGCACGCTGCCAGATGTGAGCGGTGAAAACCCTGTTGCTGCGCTGCGACAGGGGCTCAGGAAAGCGCTCCGCCAGATCGCCAGCGACGAGCAGACTCGGCGCGTGCTGGAAATCGCTACATTGATGGTGGAACACACAGAAGAGTTGGGTGCTGTGCGCGATCGTCTGCTGCAATCTCAGCGCGAACATATGCAGTGCGTACAGACTGCGCTCGAGAGCGCCAGCAAGCAACATGGCATTGCATTTCCGGCGCCTCTGGGCCAATTGGCTCAAGGCATGCACGCCATGGTGCACGGACTCATCTTCAGTTGGCTGCTGGAGCCTTCTTTCGACCTGGAAGCCGCAGGATTGAGTTCTCTCGATGCCTTTTTACGCGGGATCGGCCTGTCTTCCGAAATAGACACCGACAATCAGGGATAATGCAGGGCTAACTTCAAAAGCGGCTGTAGCTCAGTGGATAGAGTATCGGCCTCCGAAGCCGAGGGTCGTGGGTTCGATCCCCGCCAGCCGCACCAAGAATTATCCAGAAAATCCCACAGGATTTCCACGCCCGCATGCAGCGACTGCATGCGGGCTTTTTCTTGTTCAATGTACTCCTGCGTAGTCTTTAGAGGTCCAGGGATCCTCTGCATAAATCGATCGACAAGCTGCTAGCGTGGATCGGAGCCCATCAAGGCCGTTAACACTTATGAAGTAGCTGCAATCAGTGCTTGTTGATCAGTGGCGCTCTCCCGGCGCACAACGCCGTGCTTCGGACGGCGTCAGCCCATAGCGGATGCGAAAGCTCTTGTTGAAGTGCGATAGATCGCCAAAGCCCACGTCGAACGCAATGGCGCTGATGGCGTACTTGGCCATACGAGGGTCTTGCAGCATGCGTCGCGCCAGCGCCAGGCGCCGCTCCAGTACTAGCGCGGTGAAGGTAAGACCGTCTTGCTCCAATAGCATCTGCAGATAGCGTGGTGTGATGTTTTGGCGCCGCGCCACATCGATCACCGAGATCGCGGGGTCGGTGAAGCGCGCAGCAATATCGTTTTTGATGGTCAATAGCCGCGCACCGCGCACGCCACGCCCGCATGCCCGGTGCGACATGTCGCCCGAGGCACCGGCCAGCAGCGCGGCCAGATCGTGCAGGTGCAAGGTGGCTGCGCGACGCAACTCAGGCGATGCCAGCGCGCTGTGGTCGCACAGCAAATGGGCATATTGGGTGAACAACGCCGCCGTCGGGTTGTCGCGCAGCGGGCGCAGCAGTATCGCATCCACGTCGATACCCATCGACGACAGCAGCGAGCGAGAGAGCAACACTGAGCACAGGTGCGCTGGCGTATAGGCGACGACCGATTGCATTTGGCCGGGGCGAGCGAAAACCATGTCTTTGTCCACCATGTCCCACGTTTTGCTGCGAACCTGCAGCCGGCATTTGCCCACCGGCATCCCCATCAAGAGCACGCCATCGTCGATGGGCTCCTCGTCAGGGTGAGTGCAACGCGTTGGCGTTGTCCGGGCAATGCTGATGACCATGCTGTCGAAGCTGGTGATGGTGCTCTCCAGCGCCAGTGGCTGGTCATGCAATGGCTCGACATGGACGCCTTGGAGGAACTGCGTGAGTTGCCGCTGGAAGGCGGCCAACGGCTGTGCATGGCCGATTGGGTTAGTACGTATCCGATGCGTGCGGGGTTCGCCACTGAAGCGCGAGTTATTGCTGTCCATGTCAGCCTCCTCTTTGCGATGCCATTGCGCTTTTAGATATTGCCCAGTATTGCCGAGCATTGCGGTGCCAGGTGTTTGGATTCTTTACAAAGACATTTGATGGATCTTTCGCAATCCATTTTTTTTCAAGAAATAGCGAAAAATTTATTTCTGAAAAAGGGACAGAAGCGACTTCTATGAATTTTTCAGGTGGTATTTCGCTCTAGCCCCAGCCTACTTCGTTGTAGGCAAAGATCGAGTTGGCAGATTTTCTTATCGTGGTTCAGTCCATTTTTGAAAAGGCCCCGCCATGCCGTCACCCCTGACCACCGCCCTTCCAGACTGGGCCCATGGAGCTTGCTGCTGCTGGGCCTGCCGGTGGCGGGCCTGGGCACGCGGCGCCTGCTCAAAAAACACTTGATTCATTCGCTGGAGGAAGTCACCATGCCATTGCCAACACCTCTTACTGCCCGCCCCGTGCGCCAATTGCTGTGGATTGCCGCACTGCTGACCCTGGCCAGCAGTGCGCAAGCCGACATTTGCCGTGTCGCGGCTATCGGCACCGCCGCCGCCAACGGCAGCACCTGGACGCAGCCCACCACGTTGCGCGACGCGATCGCCAACAGCAACGGCAAGAACTGCACCGAGATCTGGGTGCAGCGCGGCAGTTATGCGCAGAGCAGCGAATATGTCATCAACCGCACCTTGGTGCTGCGCGGTGACTTCATAGGTAACGAGGCTACGGCGGACGCGCGTGCCCTGCCGCTGGACCCGGGCCGCACCACGCTCGACGGTGGTAATGCCACGCGCATCCTGTACATCGATGGCACCACGGGCAGTGGGCCCATCATCAACAGCACGTTGATCGAAGGCTTCACGCTGACCCGTGGCAATGGCGTTGGCACCGTTAACGGTTACGGTGGTGCTGTGTTCTGCAATGGGACTGGCACTGGCGGTGAATGCAGCCCCCGCTTCAGCTACGTCGCCTTCAACGGCAACGTCAACATCAGCTTGACCGGCGGCGACGGCGGGGCCATCTACAACGACGGCAATGGAGCCGGTCGCAGCAATCCCGTCTTCAGCGATGTCCACTTCAACCAGAACAAAGCGTCGGGATCGGGTGGCGGGATTTTCAACGCCGGGATCGGCGGTGGCACCAGCAGCCCCACGTTCACCAACGTCACCTTCAGTGGCAACAATGCTTGGTACGGCGGGGCTGTCTACAACTCAGCTAAATCCAACGGTTCGAGCAACCCCACATTCACCAACGTCACCTTCAGTGGCAACAATGCAGGCCAGGACGGCGGGGCTGTGGCAAGCTGGGGCCTCTCCGGAGGCACCATCAACCAGGTCTTCACCCACGTCACCATGCACGGCAACAAAGTGCCCAATCTCGGCGGCGCGATTCGTCACTATGCGGCGGCAGGCGCCACCAGCAACGCAATCTTCCGCAACAGCATCCTGTGGGGCAACACCTCTTCCACAGGCGCAGCCATCGCCAACGACGGCAACGGCAACGGCAACGCCACTGTCGGGCTTGGCACCAGCATCCTGCAGGGCGGCTGCGCAGGCGCTGGCATCAGTTGCGACAGCTTCACCGGCGCCAGCGGCGCCGCCGACCCGCTTCTGGCCGCTTTGCAAGACAACGGTGGCCCCACGCGCACCCACCTGCCCGGCACCGGCAGCCCGGCCATTGACAGAGCCGACGCCAGCGGTTGCCCCGCGACCGACCAGCGCGGCATCACACGCCCACAAGGCGCGGGATGCGACATCGGCGCGGTGGAGGTGCAGGCCGCGCCTGTCACCTACACCATCACCCCCGATACCGATGCCAACGGCACCATCAGTCCCAACACGCCGCAAATCACCCCCGCGGGCGCCACTCAAACCTTCACGCTCTCAACTGTCGCTGGCTGGGAGATCGACCAAGTCACCGGCTGCGGAGGCACACTAACTGGCACCACATACACCACCGCACCGGCCACAGCCGATTGCAGGGTGCTGGCCACCTTCAAGCCCAAGTCCGTGGAGCCGACCAGCTACACCATTACTCCCGGCAGCGGTCCCAATGGCACGATCGACCCGGCCACGCCGCAAACCGCCGTCGCAGGCAGTACGCAAGCCTTCGCGCTCACACCCGCAGCGGGCTATGTGATTGACCAAGTCACTGGCTGCGGCGGCACCTTGGCAGGCACGACCTACACCACCGCCCCCGCCACGGCCGATTGCAGCGTGCAAGCCAGCTTCAGGCTGCGTGACACCGCCCCGCCGTCGGCAGGCGCCATTACGCCTGTGCCTACCCTGGGCACCTGGGGTATGCTGCTGCTGAGTCTGTTGGCGGCGTGCGTTGGCGCATGCAAGCTGCAACCGCGAGTATCACAGCGACGCTAACGCTAACTGTGGCTACCTGCGGCCAGCGGTGGGGGCTTTTTGTCTTCGCCCCCACAACAAAGACGAGACCGCGATGCGACCGCCTGTTCACCACCCCATTCGCAGCTCGAATCTGCAAAAAATCCCATAGGATTGCAAAGCCCGCATGCAGCGACTGCATGCGGGCCTCGCTTCTTCTTGCGGAGCCTGCCCACGCCCGGCCCCCTAAAGACCAATTCATTGGCTGTCTTCGTCAGCTGTCGGCGTGTCACCTAGCCAAAGCCTGGGTCCTGCGCCTTTTTCGGCAAGGCGGTCTTCCCGGTTGAAAACCTTGCATACCTTCATAGACAGGCAACCGCATCCGATGCAGTTATCCAGGCTATTGCGCAGGTGGACAAGCTCCTGAATCCGCTCATCCACGCGCTTGATCCAGATTTGCGACAAGCTGCTCCACTCATCGCCCTTGGGCGCATGGTGCTTGGATAGCCCATTCAATTGCGCTGCGATTTCTTCGAGTTGAAACCCCAGGCGTTGTGCAAAAACGATGTAGGCCACCCTGCGCAAGGTAGAGCGTCTATAGCGGCGATGCCCAGCAGTCGTGCGGACAGATTCGATCAGTCCAAGTGACTCGTAGTACCGCAATGCTGACGCGTTCACGCCACCGCGCTGGGCAATGGCTCCGATCAGCAGCAACTCATCATCCCTAGTGTTCATGGTGGCAATTCTCACTGTTGCTTGACTTGAAGTTCACTTTAACTTGAACAATCATCTTTGGCAACGAGCAAAGCGAAGGCCTTTCTATCGCGGGATGACTGAAACCCATCCTCGTTCCAAGTTTTGTCCACGGGCGCCCAGAAAACAAGCGCCTTCGCAACAAGGGATTTCAAAATGAATTCAACCATCAACTCGCACTTGAGGCTGCGCGTAGCGGCGTCGAGCGCTGCTGCCATGCTGCTAGCCATGCTAACTGCCTGTGGCCAGGCCCAGGGTAGCAAGCAAGAAGGGGCATCAGCCGAGCCGCCCCCGGCTTCGGTCAATGTTTCTCCTGTGCAAGCGAAGAAGGTGCAGCAGTGGGACACCTTCAATGGCCGCATTGCCGCGCAGGAATCGGTGGAGATTCGCCCACGGGTGAACGGATACATAGAGAGTGTAAATTTCAGCGAAGGCCAGCTCGTGCGCAAAGGACAGTTGCTGTTCACCATAGACGCGCGCTCCTACAAGGCCGCGCTGGCCAGCGCTCAATCACATCTGCAGCGCGCGAACGCCGTTGTCAATTTGGCAAAGACACAGGATGTGCGGGCTCGCGAATTGCTGGCAGATCGGGCCATCTCCGCAGAGGAGGCAGACAACCGGGCAGGCAGCCTGGCTCAGGCCCTGGCCAACGTGAGTGCCGCAGAAGCGGCTGTGACCAGCGCCCGGCTTGAGCTGGGCTTTACCGAGGTGCGCTCTCCCATTACAGGTTTGGCAGGGCGTGCCCTGCTGACCACAGGCAATCTGGCACAGGCCAACCAAAGCGTATTGTCCACTGTGGTGTCCCAAAATCCGGTCCACGTCTATTTCGATGCCGACGAGCAAAGCTTTCTGCGCAGCAGGCAGGCCATGCGCTCCACCAGCGGCGACAGAGCCGCCATGGCGATTCGAGTGGGGTTGGCCAACGACGAAGGATTCCCCCATACAGGCCAGGTGGGATTCACCGACAACCGTCTGGATCCGCAGACGGGCACCATCAGCGTCAGGGCGACGATGAAAAATGATCACGGGCTGTTCACGCCCGGCATGTTCGCGCGCGTGCAGATGCAGGGCCGAACTGAATTTGAAGCGGTGCTGATTGACGACAAGGCGGTGCTCACGGATCAGGATCGAAAGTACGTCTACGTGGTGGGCGAAAACAACCGGGCAGAGCGGCGTGAGCTCAAACTGGGACGAATGTTCGAAGGACGTCGTATCGTGGAATCGGGCCTCGAAGCAGGTGACCAATTGGTGGTGGCTGGCATGCAGCGCATCTACTACCCGGGCATGCCCATAGCGCCCAAAGTCATCGCTGATGAAACGCCATCAGCGTCTCCAAAAGCACAAGAAAAAATGGCCCTGTCGGGCCAACGGTAGGCAGAGGGCGCCATGGATTTTTCCAAGTTCTTCATAGACCGACCGATCTTCGCCATCGTACTGTCGGTCATCATTTTTGCCGTCGGCCTGATAGCCATTCCGCAACTGCCCACGGGAGAGTATCCGGAAGTGGTGCCCCCCAGCGTGGTGGTGCGCGCTGTCTATCCCGGAGCCAACCCCAAGGAGATTGCAGAGTCGGTCGCAGTCCCGCTGGAAGAAGCCATCAATGGCGTGGAGGGACTGATGTACATGAAGTCTGTCGCCGCCTCGGATGGAAGTCTGCAGGTGGTGGCGACTTTCCGTCACGGCACCGATCCAGATGCTGCCGCGGTCCGGGTGCAGAATCGGGTGAGTCAGGCCCAAAGCAGGCTGCCTGAAGAAGTACGGCAGTACGGGATCACAACCCAGAAACGGTCGGCGACACCGCTGATGTATGTGGGCCTGGCTTCTTTCGATGGCAAGCTGGACACGCTGTACCTGCGCAACTACGTCACCTTGAAGGTCAAGGATGAGCTGGCCCGCATACCAGGGATCGGGGATGTCGTTGTATACGGCTCCGGTGACTACGCCATGCGTATATGGCTCGATCCGGACAAGGCCGCAGCCCGTCAATTGACAGTCAATCAGATCATTGCAGCCATTCGCGAACAGAACGTGCAGGTCTCCGCCGGCCAGCTCGGCGCAGAGCCCAGTACCAAGGGCACAGACAAACTACTGTCTATCAATGTGCAAGGCCGACTGAAAAGCACCGAGGAATTCGGAGACATTGTGCTCAAGGCGGGTGCCGACGGTCAGTTGGTTCGGCTGTCTGACGTCGCGCGGCTTGAACTGGGTGCCAGTGACTACACACTGCGGGCCTCGTTCGACAGCAAGAACATGGCTGCCATCGGCATCTTTCTATCACCAGGTGCGAACGCCTTGGGCGTGGCCGACAAGGTCTACGAAACCTTGAACCGCCTCAGCCAGAATCTGCCTCAAGCCACGCAATTCAAGTACCTCTGGGACCCTACCGTCTTCGTTCGCGATTCCATCAAGGCGGTGCAAACCACCCTCATTGAAGCGGTCGTGCTCGTGGTATTGGTCGTACTTGTGTTCTTGCAAACCTGGCGTGCGTCCATCATTCCGCTGCTGGCCGTACCCGTGTCCATCGTAGGTACGTTCGCGTGGCTCTATCTGCTGGGATACTCGATCAACACACTGACGCTTTTTGGGCTCGTGCTTGCTATTGGCATCGTGGTGGACGATGCCATCGTCGTAGTGGAAAACGTTGAGCGATTCATTGAAAAAGGCCACACGCCGCGCGAAGCGGCCCACCTGGCCATGAAGGAGGTCTCAGGGCCCATCATCGCCATCGCACTGGTGTTGTGCGCCGTGTTTGTGCCCATGGCATTCCTGGACGGCATCACCGGCCAGTTCTACAAGCAGTTTGCCGTGACGATTGCAATCTCCACGGTCATTTCCGCCATCAACTCTCTGACCTTGTCACCAGCGCTGGCGGCGAAACTTCTCCAGGGGCATGGGACGCGACCAGATAGACTGACCAGAGCCATGCAAGCAGGGTTCGGCTGGTTCTTCAAACGGTTCAACAGAGCATTCGATCGCAGCGCGAATCGATATGAACGCGCCGTCGGTCGCTCCTTCAAGCTGCGTGGTCTGGTGTTCCTGGTGTACGTCGCGCTGCTGGGAGGCACAGCACTTCTTTTCAACCAGGTGCCGGGTGGCTTCATTCCCATGCAGGACAAGCTTTACCTGTTTGCAGGAGCCAAACTGCCTGAAGGGTCCTCGCTCGGCCGAACGGACGACATCACCCAGGAACTCACGCGCCATGCGTTGTCTATCGAAGACGTGGATTCGGTCCCCGCATTTGCCGGTCTGAATGCCTTGCAAGGCACCAACACGCCCAATCTGACCAGCGCATACGTCATTCTCAAGCCCTTTTCGGAGCGCCAACGCAGCGCGACAGACATCAACGCCGAACTCAATGCGAAGCTGGCGGGCATGGACGGAGGTTTTGGCTACGCGCTGATGCCGCCACCCATTGAAGGCTTGGGAAATGGGTCCGGCTATTCACTTTTTCTGGAAGATCGCGCCGGGTTGGGCTATGCGGCCTTGCAACAAGCACTCAACGCGTTTCAGGCAGAAATAGCCAAGACGCCGGGTATGCACTATCCAGTCAGCTCCTACCAGTCCAATATTCCGCAGCTGGAAGTGAAAGTCGATCGAACCAAGGCCAAGGCGCAGGGCGTTGCGCTCAACGATCTATTTCAAACCTTGCAGGGCTACCTGGGCTCCATCTACGTGAATGACTTCAACGCCTTTGGTCGTGTGTACCGGGTCATGCTGCAGGCCGATGCCGACTACCGCCAGTCGGCAGAGGACATAGGCAAACTGCAGACGCGCAATCATCGTGGCGAGATGGTTCCGCTCGCCTCCATGGTGACGGTCACCCCCAGCTACGGCCCGGATCCGGTTTTGCGCTTCAACGGCTTTCCGGCGGCAGATTTGATAGGTGACGCAGACCCGCGCATCATGTCTTCCTCTGAGACCTTGGCCCAGTTGCGCGAGATCGCAGACAGGACCCTGCCTGCGGGCATCGAGCTGGCATGGACGGACATGAGTTACCAGCAAGTCGAGCAAAGCCACGCAGCAGTGGTGATGTTTGCACTGGCAGTGATGCTGGCATTTCTTGTGCTCGCGGCGCTGTATGAGAGCTGGACCATGCCGCTCGCAGTGATTCTGATCGTGCCGGTGTGCATCTGCGCTGCGCTGTTCGGCGTCTGGCTCTCAGGTGGCGACAACAACGTCTTCGTGCAAGTTGGGCTGGTGGTACTGATGGGACTTGCGTGCAAGAACGCCATCCTGATCGTCGAGTTTGCCCGCGAGCTGGAGATGAAGGGAGCCAGCATTCAAGACGCAGCGCGCGAGGCTTGCCGACTGCGCCTGCGCCCGATCGTGATGACATCGATCGCTTTCATCGCGGGCGCCCTGCCCTTGCTCATAGGGACGGGCGCAGGTTCGGAAGTGCGCGCGGCCACCGGCGTTACGGTTTTCTCCGGCATGTTGGGTGTCACGCTTTTCGGCTTGTTTCTCACCCCTGTGTTTTACGTGACCCTGCGCAAGCTGAGCGGCACCCAACTACAAGTGCATTCTTCGAATATCCCGATGCCAAGGGCACCGCAACCTGGCCTTTCAGACGAGCATGCCCATGTTTAAGACCTCATCCCTCAGCGCCGCAGCACTCGCCTGCACCCTCTTGATTTCCGGATGCGCGTCCGTCGGACCAGATTTCCAACGTCCCCCGGCTGACAGCACGGTTCCTGCGCAATTTGCGCGACAGGAGGCAGGTCTCGGGGAAGACCGCTCGACGTTAACCTCCACAGACGTTCGCGAAGCGGATTTCTGGCGTCAATTTGGTGATGCGCAGCTCACACGTTTGGTACAACAAGCGTTACAGGGCAATCACGATGTACGTGCGGCCATAGCAAGACTTGAATCTGCGCAAGCTTTGCTGGTGCATTCGCAGATGGATCGTTTGCCTACGGTGAAAATGGCAGGAGATGCTACGCAGCAGAAGCTCAGCATAGACCAACTCAGTCCGGGTCAGGCGCGATCTACGCGCGCTTACAGTGCGGGCATCGCCGCCAATTGGGAAGTCGATTGGGTGGGTCGCGTCAAGCGAGCCATCGAAGTCCAACAGGCTGAGGTTCAAGCCTCTCACGCAGACGTTGCGGCCTTGCAGGTCCTGATTGCAGCTCAGGTGGCAGACACCTATACGCAACTGCGTGGCGCGCAATGGCGTCTTCGGATAGCACAAGCGGCTGATCAGAATCAACGCGACACCTTGCAACTGGTCGAACGTCGATTCGCAGCGGGAAGTGGCACCGCATTGGACGTGACGCGCGCTCGAGCTCAACTGAACAGTACTCAGGCGCGCATTCCCCCGTGGCATCTTCAGGTCGCCACGCTTGAGCATCGCCTTGCAGTGTTGCTGGGCCTTTCACCTGGCGCGTTGATCGCCCAGTTGGAAAGTCCCGGTGCATTGCCGAAAGTCCCTGCCAGCCTCACGCCTGGCACACCCGCTGAACTGTTGCGCAGAAGACCCGACTTGGCAGCAGCAGAGGCGCGCCTGCACGCAGCCACCGCGCGGATTGGCGTCGTAACGGCCGATCTGTTCCCCCGCGTATCTCTTGGCGGAGTGCTGGGTAGCTTCACGCTGGCAGGTGGTGACTTGTTCACCGGTAGCTCCGCCAACCACAGGGCCTTTCTGGGCATTGACTGGTCGTTTCTCGACGTCGGCCGCGTCCGGGCTCGCATTGCCGCAAGCGAAGCCGGCGCTGCCCAGGCCCTTGCCCAGTATCAGCAAGGGGTTCTGCTCGCGCTGGAAGAAGCAGAAAACGCTCTGATTCAAACCCAGCGAACCAGGCAGGAGTGGGTTATGTGGGGCGCCACGTCAGTTCAACGCGACGAGGCGGAAGCGCTAGCACAGCGCATGTACCGGGGCGGCACTCTGAGCCTGTATGAAGTGCTGGACGCCCAGCGTGAGCAACTTATTGCACAGGAGGCCCAGGCGCAAAGCCAAGTCAATGCCGTGAGGTCGAATATTGCACTCTACAAGGCTCTGGCCGGAGGGTGGCCCAGACCCAGTGACTCCTGATTGCTCCACCCGCCAGTGAGCGGCGGGTGGAACGGCATATGCGTTCCGGCCGACTCCAGCCTCCCAGAAAAAAGCAGCGCCACTGGTGGTCTTAACACGAATGCGATCGCGTTGGCATGGGCCAATCGGCTAATGGCAATCTGGCTGCTTGCTTGCGAGCATGCGTCTGATCTGCATTGGCGTTATAAGGGAGTTCTCATGCCGCATGCCCCACGTGGCTTTTTCACTCCGCTGTGTCGATGGCTGGCAAAAAAAAACGAGACGACAAGCATCTCGTTTTATTTCTTGCGCTGCCTTGTTGCAGGCCCGCTTCAATTGCCATTAGGCAAATTCGCCGCTTTTCACGCGGAAACCATGTGCGAGGGCGTCCTGAGTTGAGGCACGCACTTCAGCACGGCTGACATCGCTATGCACAGCAGTATCGACTGCGAATGCGTTATAGGCATCCGTAGCAGGTGGGGTGGCAATGGCTTGCTGACGCACGGCTTCGCGAGTCAGTGTGCTGACACCCGAGGCTTCGTTCAGAAACAAAGGGCCTTCGCCCGATGCAGGTTGCGCTGCAAAAGCGTTGCCAGAGAGAACCACGGCGAACAGGGAAGCGAGGGCGATGTTTTTAACTTGCATGATCTTTTCCTTTGAATTGAATCTTGGTCCAGCGAGACCGCCTATCTGACGGCCTCCTCTTCAATGAACCCGCTTTTGTCGGGCTCATCGCGGAGGAGGTTTTTGCTTTGAAAGGCTAGTGCCGGCTCCGTAAGACGTAGTTTGCTCCAGAGAGGGGGTGTTTAAAACCACCAACTCAGAACAAGTCTTTCACCGGTTTGGAAACAATGGTTTGTTGACGTCGGGTTCGCGCAAGCCCTGAACTTCTCTGATCCTGGTACACGGATCACATGCATTGGCGGGAAAAGCGCCGCCTAAGGGGGGTGACTTAGCCTTGCTGTTGCTAAATCAAATACGCGCCCAGTGCCCCTCAAAAGCTAGAGTACAGAGTGCTACCCCTTAAAGCTGCATATCCACCAATTCGAGGCAACACAATGGCTGCCACTGGCAGACGGAGTGCTCGCATGAAGAAAGAAACCGGATTTGCGATCCGGGAGCGCCGGAATCGTTGATGCAGCCCGGCGCCACAACCGCTAAAAATCTGATGCAAGAAGTGTGCGCAGTGGATAGCCCCGCCTCGCGCGGCTTATTTCTGGCGCCTGCGCCTTGCGACAAACCCAAGTACCGTTATAGCGAAGCTTGCAAGGACCAGGGCCAATGGACCCGTCGCAGGTACTGGATGCGACGAGGCTACGACGCCATTCGACGTCCCTCGGAGAGTAAGTGCAATCGTACTGACGCCAGACCCTTCCACCCGGACAAAGCCCTCGGACGTCCCTGCGGCCGCTGGAGCAGTGAATGTACCCGTGATCTGGCAACTGGATCCGCCGGCGAGGACCAAGGGCGCCAAAGGACAATTGTGAGTGATATTGAAAGGCGGGTTGGGCGGGAGCACTACGGCGGTGATGGTGACATCCGCTGCCGATGGGTTGATCACTGACCGAACAATAGGAGCAGAAGTGCTACCTGGTGCTGTGTTCGTGAAAGTCATGCCCCAAACATCGAATTCAAGGCTCTGAGCACTGGCCAATGTACAGGCGCCCAACATAACGGAGCCAAGCATCGCCTTCCGCAAAACTCTGGAACTAGCTCTCATCTCTTCCCTCCTGGATTTTTGAATGAATCTCAGCCACACCATTTTGCATGATCCGCCTCGCCCCATGTGGACACTTCAAAACAGGAGCCTCTGGCAAGGCCAACAATGAATGAAGCGAGTCCGCTGTAGGAAATAAAAAGTACGAGACTCGCATTTTCCGGTCTCGTAGGTATGGTTTTTATGGCGCTGCTGGCAGCAGTGGATGAGCAACCGCACTTGCCTGCTCTCACTCACTGAGAGAAATGCGAGAGAAATGCTCACCAGTCAGCGTGCCAATGCGCATCGCGCTTTGACTAAGCGGCCATTGACGGCCAGCCTAGTCAAGCCGAATTCATTCACATCCGCTCAAGGCGCTTGACGCGGAGCCGACGCACACCCAATCCGCCCAGCAGGAGACCTAGCGCGATAACCGCCCATTCACCCAGCGTGGGCACCGCTACGGGACCGGGCTGCACCGCTGGGGTCACCGCTTGGAAAGTCACTGACACCATGCATGTACCGGTCATGGGAGCCGTGGTGTACGGGCTGGTGGAACCGGGCGTGCCCCCGCAGCCTTCGATGCGCAGCAACCGGAAGCCGGGTGCCGGCGTGGCCGTGCAGGTTGAACTAGCCTCAGGCATTTCTGGCGTGCATCTCGCATCGCCTCCATCAACCGGGGTGACAAAGACCGTCGGCCTGATGGCCCCCGGGGCCAACCTGAAGGAGGCGCGGACGGTGCAGTCGGCGTTAACGGGGCCGGTGGTGAAGGTGTTGCCGGCGAGCGAACCGCCGCAGGTGCTGAAGGCGGTGTCGATGACGAAGTTGGGATCTGGCGTAATGACGACTGTGGCAGTCTGGCCGGCCTGCACACCTTGAGGCGGCCCTATGCGACCGCCCGAGCCTGCCGTGCTGCTGACCAGGTAACCTGGCGTGCAGTCACTAGACCAGGTGCCGTTTCGTGCGGTGTCCCAGGCCGCGTCGGTTGGGGACGGGGTGTGGAGGAAGTTGGGGCACAGGGCGGTGCCACCTGGCAGCAAAGAGGCGGGTGCGGCCGGCGGAGTGCCACTCAATTGGTTGTTTTCAACGCGTAGGGATTCCAGCGCCGGCAGCCCAGCGAGATCGGGGATGGGCCCACTGAGTTGGTTGTCCCCGACGTAGAAGGTCCGCAGCATCGACAGGCCACTCAAGCTGGGGATGGGCCCACTCAGCTGATTGACGGAAACTTCGAAATACTCGAGCGCAGTCAATCCGCTGATGCTGGGAATGGCGCCTGTCAGCTGGTTGTCATAGAGCGAGAAGTCTGTCAATGCCGTCAGCGTGTTCAGCGTCGCCGGCAGTTGGCCAACCAGGTTGTTGGAACTCATAATGATCCGAGTAACCCGGTTGCCCGCGACATCACATCGCACGCCATACCACGTGCACTCGGTGCCAGGTGCGCTGAAATTGCCAGCTGTCTTCCAACCTGTATTGGTGGTCCAGCCATCACCCGCCGTGCCGTTGTAAAGGTCAATCAGCACCTGGCGCTCAGCGGCCGGCACGGCCGCATGCGCTGGCAGCGCAAGACACATGGTCCCCACGGCCAAGGCCAGACTTGTGACCGCGGCGCAAGCGCGATTCACTGCGCGACTCACTGCGCTTATTGAAAGGTATGACATATCGAACTCCCTGGTGTTGTTCTGCTGTACAGCGTGATCGGTGCGCTTGCTGCACACCCGGCCCACCTGCTCAACTATGGTTTTGGCAAGGCCAAATCCAGGATAGGGAAGTTCAATGCATCTGGCTTGCTTCATAGTGAAGCGATCTAGGACTAGAGTGAAATCGACGCCATGATTGGGGTTTACAAAGCGCTTCGGGACTTACATGGCAAACGGATTTTTGCTATGTTTTTGAAAGCACCATAAATAAACAAACCAATCGCATCTTTTGTAAGAAATTAAATCCGCCCAAAGCGGAAAAATTCTTCAAAGTAGTCTTTTTTGCTCAGAGATCCTATCGAATTGGCGAAGCGGTTAATTTTTTCTCGCGCTGACGAGGATCCCAGCATGTAAGACTCGTCGGGCCCAGTTAGACCTGGAAACTCCGATCGCCAAATGCAAAAAACGAGATGACAAGCATCTCGTTTTTTGTAGTTCGCGCGGCCTTTTGGCAGGCCCGCTTCAACTTGCCGTTAGGCAAATTCGCCGCTTTTCACACGGAAGCCATGGGCAATGGAATCACGAGTTGTCTCACGCACTTCAGCACGGGTGACATCGCTATGCACAGAGGTATCGGCTGCGAACGCGTTGTAGCCATCCGTAGCAGGTGGGGTGGCAATGGCTTGCTGACGCACAGCTTCGCGAGTCAGTGTGCTGACACCCGAGGCTTCATTCAGAAACAGAGGGCCTTCGCCCGATGCAGGTTGCGCTGCAAAAGCGTTGCCAGAGAGAACCACTGCGAACAGGGAAGCGAGGGCGATGTTTTTAACTTGCATGATCTTTTCCTTTGAATTGAATCTTTGTCCAGCGAGACCGCCTATCTGACGACCTCCTCTTCAATGAATCCGCTTTATCTTTTCGGACTCATCGCGGAGGAGGCTTTTGCTTTGAAAGGCTAGTGCCGGCTCCGTAAGACGTAGTTTGCTCCGACAAGGGGGTGTTTAAAACCACCAAACCAGAACAACACTTTCTCCAGATCGGAAACAATGATTCTGCGAACTCGGGATCTAGCGCGCCCAACTTGTGAGAGCCTGGCACCCGCATCTCCTACATCGGTGGAATGATCACTGCCTGAGGTAGGTGACTCAGCCGTGCTCTTGTTGCATCACCGTGGGCGTCAAGCGGCCAGCCCATGAAATGACGACTGCCAACGCTGCAAGCTGCGCCCTCAGGCGGGTGAAGCGCCAGGATGTCCCGCACCTCTTCTGCGCAAGGCAATCTCTCCTGATAGCAAATCTACGAGATGGTCACATCCAGTCTTTCGAATTGATGTGATTTACGTCTCGACTGGCACGGGTGTAAGTCTCCCTAACCTGGGACGTAGAGCTAAATCCCGGAAAGTGGAGAACACCACCACATCCAGTCGGCCTTGGTCACTGACACATTCTTGACGCAACACAGCCTCGAACAGGAACGTGTAGTTGTGCGGAAGACTGAGAAGCATCCGGCGGTTCGAAACAAGCACGTTGCCAACAATCTTCTGAATTGCAAAGCGCTCGAAGTAGCTGTCCGTCAACGGCGTGATGGTGTCCACCATGACGCGCGACGCAGCAGCTTCACTGGAATGGATACCGAGGGCTAGATGGGCTTGTCGAGCACGCTCGTTGACCAGAACGGTGTAGAAACCGATGAGTTCGCCATCCGTTCGTTTGAATATGCCGATGAACTGATTGAAGTTCCGGTCGAAGCTTGCCAACAGCGCCCGTGCACTGGGTAAGTTGAATGTAAAGCGCGGCAGATTCATACTTCCCACCAACTGTGGGGAGTTCAGCAAGCGAACCAGGGTCTCGTTAACGTCCTTGGCGGCAAGTGTGCGCAATTGATATTCTGGGGTGTCGACAAGCGTAGGGCCCCGTACATTGGTTTCGGGCAGCGGGTCGCTAGCTTGAGAAGTAGTCCAATTGCTGAAGAAGCGGTGGCCTGAAGTTCTTGCATGGGTGTTCAACCACAATGTTCCCGGTTCTGGCCGCATACCTTCCTGTGCCAGCGCTGAGATGATGAACACGTCTTCATTGCGTTGCAGAGCAGGCTGCCACTCCTGGCGCAGTCGGCCTTCGAGAAAGAACCGCTTGTTCAGGCGCAACAGGGGCCACAGCCGCCGGATCATTGCTGCAAACAGATGAACCGATATTTTTTGCGCACCAGCAGACAAGAGAATTTCCGTCAGCTGCCCAAAGGTGTGCTCAAGCAGCCAGAGGCCGGACGCCTGAGGATGAGACGCGAATGCAACGCGTGTCACCTGATGCTGGGCATGAGCGCTGCAAAGGTATGCGCCCTGCAACCGACCGGCGACATAGACGCCCCAGATCTGTATGCCTGGACGTGTCAGAAGTGCGGGCACCTGATCGGTCTCTGCCAAGGGCACAGCGGTATTCAGGCTGGCCCGTGCGTCAGGGCCTATCCATGACCAGTCTTCGGGTGCGTCGTGTGCCTGCAGACGGACCAGTTGCGGTAAGGCTTGGCCCTCCGGTCCTGTGGATGCAACAGAATCAGTCATGGACTTTTAGGATCTGGTCTAAGGTAGTTTGCCGGGCAATCTTTCCGGAGGTGGTCAGTTTCACCGTCCGCGGCGGGACCAGCCGGATTTCGGTAGCGTCCCCGCTAACGTGGAATGCAGCTTTTCGCGCAGTCACCATCCACTGCTCGCGCTGTTCAGCGTCCTGTAATGAGCACTCTACCAATACAACCAGTCCGGTGGATAAAGACTGCTGTGGAACTTCCTGGTAGGCCAACACCGTGCCATGGGGCAAGTGCAAGGCGGCGCACACTGCGTCCTCTATGGCCTCCGCGTGGACATTGCGCCCACGTAAGACCAGCAGCGATTGCAGCCGGCCGGTCACAACCAGTTCGCCTGTGGAAGCAAGGTAGCCGAGATCTTCGGTCAGGAACCATTCGTCTGGCTGCACGGGCGAGAGGTGACCACTTTGCCAGTATCCGGTCATCAATGCGGGGCCTCGAATCTGGATGCGGCCGACCTGCCGTGCGGGCAGCGCCGCACCGGTTTCATCAACAATTCGAACCTCCCATCCAGGTAAGGGTTTTCCGCTTGCAAGTTGGCCCTGTGTGTCCGTACTGACCGGTCCCATACTTACGGCCAACGTGGCCTCGGCCAAGCCATAGCAAGGCTGAAACTGCTTTGCCGAGAAGCCACCGGCTTCAAACCGCTCTGCAAACCGGTTCAGCTCATGCATGCGCACAGCGTCGCCCCCCACACCTGCCACGCGCAAATTCAAGCGAATACGCTCTGCCTCGTCCGGTGGCGTTCTGTCTGCGGCAAGACTCCATGCGAAACTGGGCGCAAAGCAAATCGTGCTTTGCAGTTCCGCCATGAGCCTGGGCCAAAGTTGAGGCCTGCGCGCAAAAACCTGAGGGGGGAGCAAGTCCAGGGGCACGGCACCCATAATTGGCGCGAGCAGAAAACCCACCAAGCCCATGTCGTGGTAGAGCGGCAGCCATGAGAACGCGCGATCACCAGGTGTGATGCAGAGGCCTGCATGCAGGATAGCGTTCAGGTTGTGGCATATCGCACGTTGCGATATTTCTATGCCTTTGGGATCGCTTGTGGTGCCGGACGAAAATTGAATGTAGGCGCCCTCGCTGCCTTGAAGTGGCCGCAAATCCACGGTCTCGTCGACTGCTGGCAAGGTGCGCGTTGTCATTAACGACAGGCCCTTGATTTCCGGCTCTGCGACACGCTCGAAATGGCTCTGTAGCGATGCATGGGTGTCATCGAGCAGCAATGCCTTAGCCTGCACCGCTGATAACATGCGACTGACGCGTTGGACATAAGTTTCGATGCCCAGAGCCACCGTGGGCGGCGGTATTGGACACGGCAGCAGGCCAGCCCACTGACAGGCCATGAAGTCAACGATGAACGACAGGTGGGTGTGGGCTATCAGCCCGACCACTGGCGGAATCAGTTCAGTCCGGGCGAGGCAACGCAATTGCGTTGCCCGTGCCCGCGCCTGCACATACAGCTCCTTGTAGCTTGCCTGTGCCGCCAATGCGCCCCTACCGTCGAAGATCCGCAAACCCGCCGGGCTGGCCGCAGCGCGCTCCAGGGCCTCAGCCAAGCTGTGAATCGGCGGGCGCACTGAGCCCGCTTCAGTCATTTGCACGCGAAGCGGAGGCTAAGGCCTTCACATGGAGCTGCTGCCTTTCATACAGCTGAACCCAGCGCCTGAGACTGGACAGATGCAGCGCAACGGCATCTGTCCAGCCTTGGCGGAACCAACGCTCCAATTCAGACGTCGCCAAATTTCGAAACTTCGACCCGCTCACACTGCGGAAGGTGCGGGTTCTGTGGGTGGTGCCATCGGGTGTGCGGATATCTGCATGCATATCCTCCAGCAGGCCGCTTTGCTGCAGGGCAAGACCCAGGGCGGAAGCCTCTTTCAGCGCAAACGCGTGTGCTCCCAGTCGCTGGGTGATGGAAGACAGCGTGGGCGATGGCTTGCCATCAAACGTAAAGAGCGGCTGCGCAGCGTCATCTTCTTCCAGGGGAACCAGGCGCGGGTCCGCCAAATCCACCATCACTACAGTCCTCTGGGCATCTGCGGCGTCAACACCCAGGGAGAACGGATGAAGCTTGAGTGCGGTGGGAGGCTCGTGGTGCGCAGGCCATTGGCAGGACATATCCAGAAAATTATTTTGGCCTTGCTGAGTACCTAGCACGGCCAGCGGCATGGGCACTGGTCCGGTGGAAAAAACGATGGGGTGCCACCCCGCCAAGTCTGCGAATTCAGACAAGGCAATGGGAACGGCATCCCGCGTCTTGCAAAAGGCCCAATTGCTGGCTGGACGCAGCCCAAGGCCCAGATGCTGATCGGGGGAAAGAAGCTGAAGGGGCGAAGTCATGAATGAGGCCGCAAAGGCTGAATATGAACGCGATGACCGCCGAGCCTGACCATGAGCGAGCACCACTGCATGTCCAAAGGCTGTTCCAGAGGTTCGTTGGCAGTGGGTAGAACACGCGCTTGCAGCAGCAATTCTTGCAACAAGGTGCGCATTTCTGTGATGGCGAAAAGCCTTCCTCCACACACCCTCTCCCCTATCCCAAAGGCGGTCCCGAAGCCGCGCTCCGCGCGACCGGGTAGGTCTCGGGACGCAGGCAGATCGAGCTGCCATGGATGCTTGCGGGAAGATTCCTGTGTTTGCAAGCCGACCAGCGATACGAGGGCCACATCACCAGGCAGCACCGGCCCGGCACTCAGGCGGTCATCGGTCAGCGCGTACCGGGCGAGGATAGGATTGGCGGGAAACAACCGCATGGTCTCACCGAGGAAATCGTCCATCAACGTGGGTACGGCTTCTGCCCGACGTGCTTCATCACGCAGTTGATCCTGCGCATCAAGATGTTGTGCCAGCAAGTGGCAGGCCCAGCCAAAGGTGCTGGCGCTGGTCTCTGAGCCGGTAGCCAGCAGGGTGATCAGCTCCTGCTCCAGAATAAAGCGGTCCGTCTGATCGCGGGCGGATGCCTCGGCAGCCAACATCTCCTGGATAACCGGCTTGCAGGCGAATTCGGCGCTGCGAAACACCCGCAAGTCCTGCATGAGCTGTGCCTTGGCCGCATTCAGCAGGCTCAGGTGTTGCCGCCGCGTATCACCGGTCAGGCCGCCGGCCGGCACAAAAGCGTACTGCGCGCTAAGCTCCAACAGGCGGAACAGATGTTGTGGGTCAATGCCGGTCTGGCGAAAGTCGATATCGAAAAGCACTTCCGTGAGGACCTGCAGGGTCATGGTGCGAAGCAGGTGATCGGGCAGCGTGCCGATGGCAGTCTGCCCGATCAATTGGGGCAGCGCTTCACGCAATGCCCTGCGTGAGGCATCAACCGTTTTGTCCACGTCATAGTGATTGAGGTGCGGCTGCGTCAACTGTCTGCGGGAAGTCCATGCGTCATGGTTCTCGGACATGCGCGAAGGTCCCAGGGTCTGGCGCATCCAGGCCATATGCTTGGGCCAGTTACCCGCATTGGCCTTAAGGATCAGATGGGCGTCTTGCGGATTCTGCACCACCCAAATCCTGCGGCCACTGTGGTGATCCAGCAGAGTCTCGCCTGGCCGAGTACGGGCTAGGCGGTACAGTTCATTGCAGATATCGGACGGATCCATCCGCGAAAGTGCCGATGTCAGTTCGTAATGTTCAAGGATTGACCATCCAGAATCTTGGCCACATCACGGACGGTTCTGAGTTGCAGTAAATCCATTACATCCACTGCAGATCCAGTGGCATTCTCGATCTCGATCACGATACCTTCAAACATCAGACTGTCCACATCGCGCAGATCGCCCACGTCCGCATCGTCATCAATGTGTTCGACGGGAATCAGCAAGCAATGTGAGAGCAGCGTCTTGGCGCGCAGCAGACTGGTGGTCATGATCAAACAGAAGAAAAAGCAATGCGCCGGCCTGCACTTGCGAGCGACGTCAGGAAGGGCCTCAGCCCCGACGCGTCAACGAGCGCCGCCTCAGAGCTGCGAAACCAGCCAGCAGCGCGCCCAGCAGACCCAGGCCCCACTCATTGATGGTAGGGACAGCGGTCGGCGGCTTGGGTTCCGGGGGCTGGACGATGGGTTTGTCCAGTACCACCTTGAAGTCAATGACGTTGGTGGGACTGGTCTGAGTAAACACCCCTGCATCGCCTGGCGTCACCAAATTAACGAGGGTTGTAGGCTCTATCGTTGTGGCCACGGGGAGTGGCGTGGTTTTGACGAGAATGGGGCTGTTGACGATGTTGAAGCCATTTTGACTCACTGGCGTAATGGTGACCTGCGAGCCGGGCAAGATATTGGGGATGGACACCTGGGCGGTGGTGGATCCTGCAGGAATTGTGACGGTCACCGTCTTCGGGGTCGTATATTCGGGCTGCTGATAGCCGCCAGCGGTCGGGTCATATTGCGTGCCGTAGGCTTGCGGTTCGGCTTCTACAGTGAATGTGATGGTGGTGTCGGTCGGTTGTGGTTGGGTCAGCTCATACTCGACCGTGGCCGCGGTCGTCTTGCCATTCATGAACAGATTCGTTGTGGCAGGCCCGCTATCGGTTATAGGGCCGGAGCTTATCTGCGAACCGATTGCAGGACCGCCAACGGTTGGGTCTAAAAATAGGGTGTTGCTTGTTGATCCCGTGTTGGTCGGCGAGAACGACAACTGCCAGCCTGCTGGATCCTCGTTGGCGAAGATGCCGTGCACCCAGCCATCGCGGATGTTGGCATGAATGTTGTACTGAGGGGCACTGCCTGAACCTGGGCTGTAGCTCGTCGGAACAGTATCGAGCGTGCAGTTGACCGCGCCGCCGGGGGTATCAGGTGTTACCGTTACAGCGACACTAGATGGCGCCGCATAAACGTTTGCAAATTGAACAAAGGCTCGGTGAACGGGGGGACCATCCAACCCGTAGACAGCCATGCCGGGACCTGGTAGCGCTGAGATAGCACCGCCAGTGCAGTCAATGACGGTCCCAAACATGGTGTTGGCATCCGGCGGAGTCCAACTGAACACAGGCTCTAAGGGTGTGCTTGTCGTTTGCTTGGGGGTAAAGTTAATGTTCCATGTGGCGGCCCACGCACCGTGGGCGCTCAAGAGACCTACCAGCACCAAAGAACTCACCAAAGGACGCCGAATGCGAAGCGAAGACGGCAGAGAGCGATCGAAAGAAGCGTTCATGGTGAGATAAAAGAATTACCAATATCCCAAAGTGTAAAGTTTGAATTGCGATTACGCAATCTTTTGCCTAGAGATAGTTACTGACAATAACTACACTTCGACCAGTCGCCACCCAAACAAACAGCGGGATGGCTCAGGTGAACTCACTGGGCGAACAGTAGCCGCAGGTGTTACACGACGGCATCTGAGCAATGGGCACAAGAACCAGTGTCGCCGACGACCAGACGCTTGCTCAATTCGAAGCATCTTCGAGGTGCTGGATCCTGTAAGTACACGCTAATTTCAACGCAATCCAAAAAAAACGAGATGACAAGCATCTCGTTTTTTGTAGTTCGCGCGGCCTTTTGGCAGGCCCGCTTCAACTTGCCGTTAGGCAAATTCGCCGCTTTTCACACGGAAGCCGTGTGCGAGGGCATCCTGAGTTGACGCACGCACTTCAGCACGGGTGACATCACTATGCACAGAGGTATCGACTGCGAATGCGTTGTAGCCATCCGTAGCAGGTGGGGTGGCGATGGCTTGCTGACGCACGGCTTCGCGAGTCAGTGTGCTGACACCCGAGGCTTCATTCAGAAACAGAGGGCCTTCGCCAGAAGCAGGTTGCGCTGCAAAAGCGTTGCCAGAGAGAACCACGGCGAACAGGGAAGCGAGGGCGATGTTTTTAACTTGCATGATCTTTTCCTTTGATTGAATCTTTTGTCCAGCGAGGCTGCCCAACAGGCTGCCTCCTCTTCAATGAACCCACTTTATTCATCGGGCTCATCGCGGAGGAGGCTTTTGGCTTGAAAGGCTAGTGGCCGGCTCCGTAAGACGTAGTTTGCTCCAGAGACGGGGTGTTTAAAACCACCAAACCAGAACAAGACTTTATCCAAATTGGAAACAATCTTTTAGTAAGCCCGGGATCTGGCACGCTGCCAGGTTGCCAGGTTGCCAGGTTGCCAGGTTGCCAGGTTGCCAGGTTGCCAGGTTGCTAGAGACTAACTCCAACACCAGCACCGAATAAGTTCAAACCCCTCCCAAACAAGACCACCGCTTCGATCCGGCTGTTCCCCCTGTGAGCGCCAAGCTCCCAGGCAGTACCACTTGAGATCAACACCGACCATTCGGTGTGGACCGAGCGTTGTTCGACGTTCCCCCGGAGGTTTTACTTGCCCCGCAACGGATGAGACATGCGCTCGTCTCCGTAAGTGCGCAGGACCTCCGCAATCACCACTTGATAGCCCTTGAGCCATTCGTCCTGCCGTGCCTTCGCGATCTGGTGAGAGGGGTGGTGCACCAATTGCATGAGTGCTTCCATCGACTCCCAGTAATAGACGTTTGAGACCAGGCCTGTCGACGAGTTTTCCCATGCCTCTTCTCCAAGGTAGCCAGGGATGGACTTCGCGACCTCGGCAATGCGCTGATCCAGCCGATGGAACTCTTCCGTGAAGTTGCCGGGCGCGAAAGTGAACGTGGATGTGAACATGGCCGCGAGCCTAACAGCAGTTCCGCAGAAACCCGCCAGCGCCTTCAGACGAGGGGCGTTAACTCAGATTTCAGATATTCAAGCTCGTAAATAGAACATTCAAAGTGTCTGAATGGCGGGAGAATTTCATGCATGTCGTGGACCTCCTCACTGATTGCGCTTGAAAAGTCCTTGCCCGCTTTGTACGGGCGAATCGACCTTGCCGCATCGCAGATCGGCTACTTGAGAACGGTCAAGCATGCGCTGATGACTGCTCGTCCATTTTGCTTGCGGATCGTCCGCACGGGCGCTCCGCTGTTATTGAGGAGCAGGCCCTTGAGCTCTCACAACTGCTGTTGTTGACGCGCCCTCCGCGACCACGCTTTTCACACTCACTCTCAGTTTCCATCTGACCGGATCAAGGCAACACGCACCCAGGGTGCGTGGCTGCCTCGGGCCCGCTCGCCTCTTTGTACCTGTCTTTGAACTTCATCATGAAAAAAAGAAACTTCATTCAGTCCAGCGCCCTGGCCCTTGGCGCCGCACTGTCTTTGTCGGCTCTCGGCACCACGGCAACCTTGGCAGCGGAAACACAGTTTCCGACCAAAACTGTGCGCATTCTGGTGGGCTTCGCGCCCGGTGGCAGCGCCGACAAACTCTCACGTGCCTTGAGCCAGAAACTCAGCGAGCGCTGGGGACAGACCGTGGTGGTTGAAAACGTCTCGGGGGCGGGTGGGACGCTCGCGGTGGCAGCGGCCGCGCGCGCCGCACCAGATGGCTACACATTGCTGTTGTCTGGTACCGGCAATGTGCTGAGCGCTCTGCATCACAAGGATCTGGCCCATAACACCATCAAGGATTTCACCGGTGTCGCCAAAGCAGCCATCAGCCCGCAGTTGATTGCCGTCAGCCCCAAACTGGGCGTGAAGAATTTTCAGGAGTATGTGGCGCTGTTGAAAAAGCGCCCCGGCCAGGTCACCATTGGCCTACCTGACGGGATAGGCGGACTGCAGCATCTTGCGCACGAAATCATTTCCAAGCAGATCGGCGCGAGCCCGAACTACATACCCTACCCTGGTGGTGGCCCTGCCACACTGGACGTGCTGGGCGGTCATATCGATGGCGAATACATTACCCTGGCTGCTGTCACGGACCATGTGCGCTCAGGTAAGTTGATCGGCCTCGGCGTCTCCACGGCTACCCGCTCCCCAGCACTTCCGGATGTGCCCACCATTGCCGAATCGGGTGTTCCTGGCTATGTGGTGGACACCTGGCAGGGCTTTGTGGCACCCAAGGGCACACCCAAAGCCACAGTCGACAAGCTGAACCGCGACATCAACTCCGTACTACAGCAACCGGAAGTGCGCGCACAACTTGAAGGCCTGGGCTTCACGGTGGTCAGCAATAGCAAGCCTGCTGAAGTTGACAAGGCACTGGGCGATGAATACGACCGCTACAGCAAGATCCTGGCTGAAACCGGGATCAAGTTGAAGTGAGCACTCTCCGACAGATCAGGAACCAAAACGACTTTGCGGTCGGGTTCTTCTACATCCTGGTCGGCGGGTTGGCCGCCGGCATCGCAGCTACCCGCTACGACCTGGGAACCGCTGGCCGCATGGGGCCTGGTTACTTTCCACTCATTCTGGGTGTGATCTTGTGCCTGCTCGGCGCGGTCGTCCTGTTGCGGGCCTTGAGCCGGAACGCCGAGCGCACCGTGCTTGAGCGCTGGGACTTGCGGTCACTGCTCTGGATGGTCGGCTCCTTGCTTCTGTTCTCTCTTGCACTCAAGCCCCTGGGCCTGGTGCTGTCGCTCGCTTTGTTGATCATCGTATCGAGTCTGGCCAGCCATGAGTTCACATGGAGAGGCACGCTGCTCAATACGCTGTTTCAGCTGGCACTCAACGTGGGGCTGTTCATCTATTTCCTGGGATTGCCGTTCGAGCTATGGCCGTCATTCCTGGCTTCCTGACCTTATGAATTCTTGACTGCCTGAGTCGCGATGAAAAAAACAGACTGGAGCTCAAGATGGAGCTGATTGATCACCTGACGCTGGGATTCTCCACAGCGCTGACTTTGCAGAATGTGCTCTACGCCTTGGCAGGCTGCCTGGTGGGGACCCTGGTCGGCATCTTGCCGGGCCTGGGGCCGGTGGCCACGATCGCCATGTTGCTGCCGGTGACCTATACCCTGCCGCCAACGTCGGCCCTCATCATGCTTGCCAGCATTTACTACGGGGCGCAGTACGGTGGCTCCACCACGGCGATCCTGATGAAGATTCCTGGCGAGTCTTCATCTGTCGTGACCACCATAGACGGCTACGAAATGGCCAAGAAGGGCCGCGCCGGGCCAGCGCTTGCAGCGTCCGCGCTTGGCTCATTCGTCGCGGGCAGCTTCGGCACCTTGCTGGTGGCGGCCTTGGCAATGCCCTTGACGGAGATCGCCTTCAAGTTCGGTCCGGCCGAATATTTCTCACTGATGGTGCTGGGCCTGGTGGGCGCTGTGGCCATGTCTCCTGATTCCATAGACAAATCGCTGGGACTGATGGTGGTGGGAGTCCTGCTGAGCCTGGTGGGCACTGACGTCAATTCGGGTGCCACACGGTATACCTTCGATGTACTGGAACTGCTGAGCGGCATTGAATTCACGGCAATTGCCATGGGCTTGTTTGGTATTGGCGAAATCGTGGCCAATCTGGAGAACCAGCGCCGCAGCAGAGCCGAGGAGATCGTTCCGGTGGCCAAGGTGCACGGCTTGATGCCCACGCGAGAGGATTGGCGCCGCATGGCGCCATCCATCCTGCGCGGAACGGCGGTCGGCTCTATCCTCGGCATCTTGCCCGGTGCAGGGGTCACCATCGCATCCTTTGCCGGCTACACCGTGGAAAAGAAGTTCTCCAGGCACCGGCATGAACTTGGCAAGGGAGCCATTGAAGGCGTAGCTGGCCCTGAGTCGGCGAACAATTCGGCCGCACAGACGAATTTCATATCGCTGCTGACGCTGGGCGTGCCTGGCAGTGCTGTGATGGCCTTGATGCTGGGAGCCATGATCATCCAGAACATCCAGCCGGGTCCGCAAGCCATCAGCAGCCACCCCCAGGTGTTCTGGGGACTGATTGCGTCTATGTGGATAGGCAATGCCATGCTGGTCGTGCTGAACCTGCCCTTGATCGGTGTCTGGATCAAACTGCTGAGCGTGCCTTACCGGTTCATGTATCCGGCCATTCTCGTCTTCTGCGCCATCGGTGCCTACTCGGTGCAGAACTCCACCTTCGATGTGGCTTTGCTCAGCCTGTTTGGTGTGTTGGGTTACGCCATGCTCAAGCTGAAGGTGTCACCTGTGCCCCTGCTGCTGGGTTTCGTGCTCGGGCCCATGCTGGAGACCAGCTTCCGCCGCACGCTGATGGTCTCAAGAGGTGATTTCAGCGTGTTCTACAACCGTCCACTGTCGCTGTCTCTTCTGCTGGTGGCCGTGGTCCTTGTGATCGCCACCCTCGTTCCCACACTTCGCCGCCGCAAACACGAAGTGCTTACCGAATCCGCTGACTTTTAAGGTCTCCCTCCATGTCTCAAAACACCTTTCCTGTCCTGAGCCCCGCAGCCTTGCGCGAGCGCTTGTCCACCCGCAACGAGATTGCCGTCATCGATGTGCGCGAAGCCGGCTTGTTCGCCGAAAAGCATTTGCTCCTTGCAGTGAATGCACCGCTCTGGCGCTTGGGGCAACGCATCGACGACCTGGTGCCGCGTCGCTCTACCCCTATCGTGCTGGTCGATCTGGACGGCAGCGCCCTGCAAGTGGCGGCCGAGAAGCTGCAGCGCCTGGGTTACACCGAACTGAGCATTCTCGAAGGTGGCACCCTGGGTTGGGAAGCCGCTGGCTATGAGGTTTTCACGGGTGACAACGTGCCCAGCAAAGCCTTGGGCGAAGTCATCGAAGTGCAAGCGAAGACGCCGCACATCGATGTCGCCACGTTGAGAGCCAAGCTGCAGGCTGGTGAGAACCTGGTGATTGTCGATGGCCGCACGCCAGAGGAGTTCTACAACTTCAGCTTGCCAGGAGCGCACAGCGTCCCCAATGCGGAGCTGCCTTATCGTATCCGCGAACTGGCGCCAGATCCGAAAACCCTGGTCGTTGTGAACTGCGCAGGCCGCACTCGCAGCATCATTGGCGCGCAGACACTTCTGGATGCCGGCATTCCCAACCCGGTGGTGTCGCTGCAAGACGGCACCATGGCCTGGCTTCTGGCAGGCCACGAGCTCAAGCACGGCCGTCGCACCGCTCTGCCCGAGCCTGGCGCGCAGCACCTGGAAGCCGCTCGGGAGAAAGCACGCGCGCTGTCACAACGCTCGGGGGTGAAGACCATCGATGACGCCCAGTTGGCCGCCTTTGCCCAAGACGACAGCCGCAACCTTTATCGCCTGGACATTCGCACGATCGACGAATACCGCTCTGGCCATCTGCCAGGCTGGCGCTGGGCACCTGGAGGTCAGTTGGTGCAGGCCACTGACGCCTATGTAGGCACCCTCCATGCGCGCGTTGTGCTGGCCGACTGGGATGGCGTGCGTGCGCACAGCACGGCTGCGTGGCTGGTGCAGTTGGGTGCGTACGAGGTGTATCTTTATCAACCTGCGACGCAGGCCGCGCTGGAAACGGGTGATCCGGCCTATCGCCTCTTGCACGACCCTGAGTACCCTGCTGCCCCAACGGTTTCAGTGCATGACGTGGCCGGTTTGCAGCAAAGCGCCCATGCCCAAGTCTTCGATGTGGACCACAACCACGCCTATGGCAGGCGACATATCTCCGGCGCACGCTTTGTAGCGCCGAGCCGTGTGTTTGACGTCGTGCGCAATCTGAAGTCAGGCACGCCCGTGCTGCTGACCTCGCGTGACGGCGTGCTCGCGCAAATACTGGCTGCGGCGCTCCGCGCACAAGGTGCCGATGCCAGGTCCATCCTTGGGGGCAACCGCGCATGGTTCGAAGCCGAGCTCCCCACCGAAACAGGGCGCGAAGGGATTCTCTCGGGTCATGACGACTGGCCTTTCACAGGCTATCTCGCCACTGACCTGGCCGAACGTGATCACGACTTCCGTACGTACCTGCAGTGGGAATTGGACCTGGTCGCGCAACTTGAGAAAACCGGCGGTGAAGCACCCTTCAAAGTGCTGAGCCAAGCTGCTTAAGCACTGGGCATCGGCAAGCACGGCTTATATAAAAATTAATTAATTGGTTCACATCACACTACGCAACTTCACACTTCGGGTGCAATTGATGTCAAACTCTGTTACATCGGCATGCAATTGCATGCCGCACAGGAGGATGGCAGATCATGGCAACGAAGATCGAACAGGTCAGCGCCGGGCGCGACCGCTCCATCGCGCTTGACAGCAATGGGCAAGCGTGGGGCTGGGGAAGCGTCAAGGTACTGGGCGCCAAGTTGCCACCTGGCTACCCAGGTGATTTGTGTTTATCCAACCCTACGGAGATAGGCCATAACCGGTATGCGCAGCCGGTGCCGCAGCGCTTGAATCCCCCAAGCCTCCCATTTGCGCTGGTGGCTGACGGCCATGCCGACACCATCGCTGTACGCGCGGAAGGACCGGTCTTGTCTTGTCGCCCGGTGGTGTCGCCTGAAAACGGCATACAGCGCGCACCGATCGCTGGTGTGCCTGCGTCGCCCACCCAGGTCGTGCAGACGGAATCGGCCACCATCGCGGTGTACGCCGATGGCACCGTCTGGTCTTGGGGCATGCGTGTGCAGGGGCAGTTGGGGCGCGTTAGTGATGGACTGGTTGCACAGCCCGCCCGCATTCAAGCGCTGCCTCCCATTGCTTTGCTGGCTGCTGGGCATAGCCATGTCATGGCGCTGGACCGCAAAGGCCACGTATGGACCTGGGGCGCCAACGCTGCTGGACAATTGGGCCAGGGCGATCTTCTCGAAAAATCCCTGCCGCGCAAACTGGACATACCCGCGCGCATAACGCGCATTGCGGCGGGCGACACTCATAGCCTTGCGGTCGACGAAGCCGCTCGGCTATGGGCCTGGGGCTCCAACCACTACGGACAAGCCGGAGATGTCAGTGCACGCCATCTCACACGCCCTACCCGCGTAGGAACCCGGTTTCCGGTCGCCCAGATCGACGGTGGCATGTTCTACACGGTGGCCACTTCAGTGCATGGTGATGTTTTCGCCTGGGGCTGGAACGGCCTGGGGCAATTGGGCGCTGAGGCACCTTCGGCTTCCGCGCGTCCGGTGCGCCTGGCCGGCCTGCGCCGCGTCACGCAGCTGTCCGCTGGGGTCGGGCATGTGCTGGCGCTCAGCGACCAGGGTGTGCATGCATGGGGAAATAACCGTTGTTCAGCCTGCGGCGACTTTCCATCGATACAGGTTCAGCCTCGTCCCCACCTCCTGGCATTTGCTTGAAAGACGGCACCATGATCGAATCAAATTCACCCAAAGACACCCATCCGGCGCTCAATCAACCGCGCCGGCGTGCAGCTCTTCAATGGATGTTCACTCTGGCGACCGGGACAACGATGTTGCCGCTAGCGGGTTGCGGCAGCGCAGGCGACGACGGCACCGAAGACACCTTGCCTGAACCGCAAGTTTTGACATCCGCGAATGGCAAACTGGAGATGGAGCTCAACGCTCAATACACCACGCAAACTTTGGACATTGCGCAAGTTCAGGATCCTGCATACCCCGGCAAGGCGACGCCAACTCAAACCCATTTGCGCAGTTTCAACGGCCAATACGCGGCCCCGACACTCATAGTCAACCAGGGAGACACGCTCAGAATTCTGCTCAACAACCGGCTGCCTGACAACACCCGGCAAACGGGCGTGGAATACCTCAACTTCCAGAACAGCACGAACCTCCACTTCCATGGCCTGCATGTGGATCCACGCGAGATCCGCCCTGGCGTGTTTGGCGACTACGTGGTCGACACAGCGGAGGGCGGCGTATTGCCTGGAAAGAGCAGGCAACATGAGTTGGCCATTCCTGCGGACCACCAAAACGGAATCTACTGGTATCACCCGCACTTGCATGGCTCGTCCAACGGACAGGTCTCCAGCGGCATGTTCGGCGCCATCATCATTCGCGACCTGTCAGACCGGTTCATCACCTCGCCCGACATTCGTGAGCGCGTGATCTTTGTACACAAGCTGAATTTGAACGAGGCGGGGCGCACGGACTCCTTCAAGGATTCTGTCAACGCCCCGACATCGGCCTTCCTGCTCAATGGTGCCTATCAGCCGACCATTGTGATGCGACCCGGCGAAGTACAGAACTGGCACTTGATCAACTCGTCTTCGTTCTACCCATTCAACCCCGTACTGGACGACCACACGCTCTGGGCGTATGCCAAGGACGGGAACGTCTACGATCGTCTGTTCAAGCCGATGAACGCGGGCAACGCAAGCCAGTTCACTGACGCCAACTGGCCAGGCAATGCACTCTTTCCTGGTAACCGCCATTCCATTGTGGTGAAAGCCAGTGACACACCCGGGACGTATTACTTACGTGCCGTGAAGGCACCCTCGAGTGAGGTTGACGAAGAAATCGTGGCGCGCATCGTGGTGGAAGGCTCACCCGTCGACACGCCAATGCCTTCCGCATCGGACCTGCCCAGATACAAGGACCACGAGGCGATCACCGACCAGGAGCTGGCGGCCCATGGAGGCAAGCAGCGCAATCTGGTCCTGGCCGTGCTCAACAAGGATGATGACCGGATCTTGAAGCCTATCCCGGAAGGTGAGGATTGGTTCGTGCCCCCCGAAGAAGGCTTCATGGCCAACACGGTCTTTGCGGCGGGCGCAGTGGGGGCCAAGCTCGTGCCGTTTCAGTCGTCACTCACGGTCACTCAGACGGTGGCGCTCGAAGCCGTCGAGGAATGGACCATCCATAGCCTCAATGGATATCCGCATCCGTTTCACATTCATGTAAACGACAGCTACATCGTCAGGGTCAACGGCCTGCCTATCACCCCGTTCTGGGCAGACACCATTCCGGTCCCCCCCAATGGGAACGTGACATTCCGCATGCGATTCGCAGACTTCAAGGGCAAGTTCGTCTGGCACTGCCATGCGCTCGACCACGAAGACATGGGCATGATGCAGTTGGTCGATGTCGTCGCATGACAGTGGGCGTGTTCGGTTCAGCGCTTTGTTGGGCCTGAAGCGCCGAGCAGGACAGCTCGCCCCCAACAGTACTGGGGGGGCGCTGCGAGGCAATCAGCTTTCGGGGGTGAATCCGGACGCCTTGACCACTGGGCCCCATCGCAGGGTTTCAGCCTGTATCCGCTTGGCAAACTCTGTCTGGTCAAGCGTGTAAGGATCAAAGCCTGCTTTTTCCAAAGACTCTGCGACCACCGGTTCCTTGACGGCTGCGATCGCATTGGCGTGAAGCTTGTCGACCAGGGCCTGTGGTGTTTTCGCAGGAACAAAAAGGCCATACCAATCCACGCCAGTCACTTCGCCGAAACCCAACTCTGCGAAAGTAGGCACCGCGGGAAGAAAGCGCGAGCGCTTCTCGCTGGTGACGGCCAAGGCACGCAGCCTTCCATTGGCAATGTACTGGGTGACATCGCCCATCACCGCCATCGAACTGGGCAGATTCCCACTGATCAGATCCGGCACCACGGCAGCCATACCTCTATAGGCCACGTGCGTCAGTTGAATGCCCGCTTGCTTCTGAAATACCAGGCCCTGGAAATGCATGATGGACCCCGCGGCAGGTGTGCCGTAAGACCCTGCCGAAGGATTCGCCTTGGCCCAATCAATGAATTGGCTCAAGGTTCGCACCGATTCCGGTACGCTGGGCCCCACAACGAACACCTGCGCATTGGAGCAAATCGGGGTCACCGCTTTCAGATCCTTTTGAGGATCGTAGGAGAGCTTGCTGTAGACGTGCGGAAAAATCACGATGGGTGAAGATGGAGACAACACCATCGTTCCACCATCAGGCGCAGCGTTCTTCACAGCTTCATTCGCAATGCGTCCACCCGCTCCCACCTTGGACTCGACAATCACGGTCTCGGCATAACGGCCCTTGAATTGATCTGCCAGCCGGCGGGCAATCACGTCCAGGGTACCGCCAGCGGCAAAACCGACGTTGATGCGGCTCGGGCTAGGCTGGGCCCACACCGGAATGCCAGACAGCGCGGCCGAGCCGGCCATGCTTTGAATGAGGACTCTGCGAGATAAAGACATGGACCACCCCTCCGTTTTGAAAGCTTGAGCTGGCGCAATCACCCGTTCACCGCTGATCTGGCCAATTTGGCCAACGCGAACCGCAGCGCTCGAAAGCCACCACCGCGATGATGATGCTGCAGGACATGCGGTGGGGCGCAATAGCCGCGGTTGTTCGGCCAGTGTGAAATACGACGAACACGTACTATGCGGGACGCATCCTCCTGGCCGAAATAGGTATCAACCCCTATTCGATCGCTATATCCATGAGGCTGGATCGGGTTCTCAAAAAATATGAGGTTCTACGCAATTCATCTCATATGCTAGGACCCCACCTAATAGTCTAAATTTCCATCCAGCCCGGTTTGGCCCGCATGCCCCGCACTCGTCCAGCTCGAAACGTGCCTTCCAATCGCTCGCCGCAAGGCGTGACGAAAGAAGTTCAATCCATCCTGGACAGCTTCCGGCTCGAAGACGTGCCATCTCATCTGCTGCGACGTGCCCATTTCAAGGCGGAGGAGATTTTCGCGCACACGTTCTCGGAAGAAGGCGTCACGCCGCGGCAAAAAGCTACGCTGGTGCTGCTCCATCAGGAGCCCGGCCTTAATCAGAACGCCCTTTCTGCGCGCCTGGCCATGGACCGTAACACCGTCGCGGATATGGTGCGCCGCATGTGCAGCAGTGAATTGATTGAGCGCAGGGCTTCCCCGGTAGATGCGCGCGCCTATGAACTCTTTGTAGCGCCCGCAGGCGTGCATTTGCTCAACAGGATCATGCCGCGTGATGCAGCCGTAGAAGATCGTCTTCTCACGTGCTTGCCGCAAGAATACCGGGCTCTCTTTGTCAAATGCCTGCGCTTGATCGCAGAAGATGTACATGAACGCCCCTCCCCGGCAACGGCCAAGACCAAGTGAAGCGCTCAGCGGGCAGCCGCGGCGCTCGCTACTGCATGCACCCGTGCATCTGCGGCACAATCCCAGCCATGACCGCTAGACAAGCCACGGGAAGGTGTGCCATATGAAGGCAATATTCGGTTTTTTGGGCTTACTCATCGCGCTGGCGATTGTCGTGACCGTCGTCAAACAGCAAATGGGCAGCGTCAGCAAAACACTGGGCGAGCCAGCCTCGACTGCCCAGGGTGAATCGGTGCGTGTGCAAGGCCAAGCGGTTCAGCAACAGTTTCGACAGGCGGTCGAAGCGGCCATGGTCCCTGCCCGCAGTGCCTCTGAAGAGCAATAGGAAGAGCGGCCTCAGATTCCGCTCATGCAGGCAACGGCCCGGACCACAATGGCCCAGAGCATTCAGGCCATGTGCCGCGTCAGCGACTCTCAGCCTCCGGACTGAGCACATAGCCGTAGCGCACAGGCAAATCCCCCGCCTGCACCGATTCAGGCATCCAGTCGCCGCGCTCGACAGCCTCCGCAGCATGCAGGACGTCTTGTGTATGGACCAGGCCCAAGCCTTTATCTGTCACCAGAAATACGCGGCCCGACTCATCCGTCAAAGCTTGCTGGACTTGAACGGATTGGCCCGTGTGTGAGTGCACCAAGCCATTCTCGTGCACTCTCCAGACCCAGGGGGCAGCCTCCAACTCCACGTAGACGCGTTGAGGACCATTCTGGAAGAACCACCGACCGGCGTCATCCGCCTCGTAATTGCGCTCAATGAAAGCGATGAGCTTCTCATGTTGCAGAAGTTGTCCCTTGGCGCCCTCGACCCCACTGGTAAAGCCGCCCAGTGCCTGAGCCTGATCATCACGCATGTACCAGTTGCCGCGCGCATCCAGTCCCAACCAGCCAAAACAATTCGGCACATTGGGCCACTTGGCCATGGCCTGTTTCACAATGTCGTCCATACTCCCATGATAGACGGCATGGAATGGATCTGTTGTAGTCCTTACCCGCTTCCAAGTTGTGCCAGCAACCAGCCACCCACGGCTCCTGGAAGCCAGAACACATTGCCCGGCGGCGCAGCGCCTTGAGGAAATCCCACGTGGCCGCCCTCATCGGGTTGCCAAAGAGTCACGTAGGCCCCCACTTCGTCTTTCCCTGGCAGACTGGCAGCAGGCACGAAGGGATCGTTTTTTGCGTTCAGTGCAAGGGCCGGAACCCGGATATCGGCCAGGTGCGGTTTGGCGGAGGCGCGCCTCCAGTAATCTTCGACCCCTGCAAATCCGTGCAGCGGTGCAGTGAAGAGGTCGTCAAAGGCGTAAAGGTCACGCGCCGAACGCAGGCGAGCGGAATCGAACAGACCGGGGTGCTGCGCCAGCTTGTCGTAGGCCTTGGCCTTCATGGTGCGCAGGAACATGCGGGTGTAGACCTGCCGATTGAAGCCCCGGCCTATCGCGTGCCCGCCCGCCGCAAGGTCCAGCGGTGAGCACACGGCCGCGACCGCGCTCACACTGCTGGAAGCCGAGGTGCCAACCTCACCCGCCCAACGCAGCAGTGCGTTGCCGCCCAGGGACACGCCCACCGCCAGTGTGGGCCCACCGCCACGCGCGGTATGCCAGGTGCGCAGGCGTGCGAGGATCCATCCAATCTCTTCCACATCGCCCGAATGGTAGGCACGGGGCGCCCGGTTGATCTCGCCAGAGCACCCCCGAAAATGGGGCACAGCAAATGCAAGCCCGTGGTCACGGGCCCAATCAGCGAATGCTTCTGCGTAATGGCTCCGAGAGGAGCCTTCCAACCCATGGAACAGCACGAGCAAAGGCATGCCGGGCTTGCACGAGCCATGATCAAGAAAATCCACGTCCACAAAATCGCCATCTGGCGTTTCCCAGCGCTCTCGCTGGTACTCCACGCGCGGCCCGCTCACGCGGCGCCCAAAAAGTGCTGGCCATATGGTCTGAAGATGGCCGCCTGGTAACCAGGGCGGTGCGCGGTAGCTCGTCAAGATATCAGGATCAAGTTGGGGCGTGCTAGTGCAGCAACTGTCCTGGCACCGTGGCTTCTGCCACTTCAGCTCGTCCCGGGCTGGCATGGTGAGCCACCAGGCGCCAGCCTTGAGCGGTCTTCAGAAAGACATTGGTTGCAACAGCCCAAGCGTGCTGCTGCCCTTCCGCCGTCTGGACGTCAATGCGCTCCAGAACGCTGTGCACGCTGGCCGAGAGCGATTCGACTTTGCGCGTGCGCTCAACCGTGACACGAATTCTGCCGCCGGTGAGCATGGTTTCGAAAGATGAACGGATGGCGGCGGCGCCCACCACACGTGCACCCGCTGGGTGAACGCAAACAATGTCGTCTTCATCTGCCCAGCAGGCCATCAACTGCTCAATGTCGCCCGCTTGCAGGGCTTCATAGAAGGCCGCTTCAACATCGTCGGCAGAGGCCGCCATCTCGGCAGGCCGGTAGCGTGGCTTAGGCATGGCAGGAATGGAAAAGTGCTGCGATTGGTGCCGTGAATCCTTGGATTGCGAGTATTCAGGCCAGATGTGTGGAATTTGTCCCAGGGACGGCGTTGTCCCACAAACAAAAACCTTAACCTATGATAGCTTCTCCGATGCTCCATTTTTTGGCGAGAGAGGACTTCATCATGAGAAACTGGCTTTTCAAGGCCGTCGGTGCCCTGACCCTGCTGCTGAGCCTGACCGGCTGCGGCTACAACGACTTTCAACGCCTGGACGAGGGCACCAAGTCCGCCTGGAGCGAAGTGGTTAACCAGTACCAGCGCCGCGCAGATCTGATCGACAACCTGGTCAACACCGTCAAAGGTGAGGCTAAGTTCGAGCAAGATACCCTCAATCAGGTGATTCAGGCCCGCGCCAAGGCCACCAGCATCCAGGTCACGCCTGAAACGCTGAACAACCCCGAGGCGTTCAAGCAGTTCCAGGCGGCGCAGGGCGAGTTGTCTGGTGCTCTCAGCCGTCTGCTGGTTTCAGTGGAACGCTACCCGGACCTGAAGGCCAACAAAGCCTTTGCTGACCTGCGCGTGGCACTGGAAGGTACAGAAAACCGGATTGCAGTGGCCCGTGACCGCTACATCAAGGCGGTACAGGAGTACAACGTGCTGGCGCGCAGCTTCCCCACCAATCTGACAGGCATGATTTTTGGCTACAAGCCCAAGGAAAACTTCACCGTCGCCAATGAAGCGCAGATTTCCAATGCGCCGAAAGTTGACTTCGGCACTTCGCCAACCGCGCCAGCATCCAGATAAATTGGCGCGCACGCCAATCCCTGATCCGGATATGCCCTCTTCCATGATGCTCCGAGTTCTGCTCGCGCTGGTCTTCGTACTGGGCATGGGCGGCATTGCCAATGCACAGCCGCTGCAAGCGGTGCCGGCCCTGACTGCACGCGTCGTGGACACCTCCGGGACGCTGGACGATGCGCAGAAAGCCGGACTGGAAGCCAAGCTCAAGAGCCTCGAAGACGAAAAGGGGTCGCAAGTTGTGGTGCTGCTGGTGCCCACTACGGCGCCGGAAGACATTGCGGCATACGCCCAGCGAGTAGGCGACACCTGGAAGATCGGCCGCAAGGATGTGGGCGACGGCCTCATTCTTCTCGTGGCAGTCAAAGACCGGCGGGTGCGCATTGAAGTGGCCAAGACCTTGGAAGGCGCGGTGCCAGATATCGCTGCCAGCCACATCATCAATGAGGCCATCACTCCATTCTTCCGTCAGGGTGACTATGCCGGCGGCGTGAACGCGGGGGTAGACCAGTTGTCGGCACGCATCCGCGGAGAGGCATTACCTCCGGTGGTGATCAATGGGACGCCCTCCTCGCAGGGCATTGGGGGCGGCTTCAGTTGGGTAGAGGGGGCCATCTTTCTATTCGTCGCTTTCCCCATCATCAGTGCCTTCGCACGCGGAATTTTTGGTCGCAAGCTGGGCGCGCTTGTAACCGGAGCGGGTGTGGGCGGCGTGGCGTTCGTGATCACTGCCAGCCTGGTCATAGGTATTGGGGCCGGTGTAGCTGCACTTGTCTTCGCTTTTTTCGCAAGCGCCTTGTCTGGCCTTCCTCGATCAGGGGGCCGAAGCGGCGGAGGCCCGATTTTTCTTCCCCCCAGCGGTGGCTGGGGAGGCGGTAGAGGCGGTGGTGGTTTTGGCGGCGGCGGCGGTGGCTTCAGTTCAGGCGGTGGTGGCAATTTCGGTGGCGGCGGTGCCAGCGGAAGTTGGTAAGGACGCCCATGAAAATCTCTGCCTTTAGCCGCGTACTGCGGCACCGCTGGATGGACGAGACCGATGCACACCGTGCATTGCCGCCCGACCTCCTGGAACGATTGCACCGCCGCGTGTCCGCAAGCGAACGCCGACACACCGGTGAGGTGCGCATCTATGTCGAAGGGTCGCTGCCGCTGAGCTATCTCTGGCGCCATTTCCGTGACAGGGTACCGATCGATCAGATCGTTCGGGAGCGCGCTGTCATGATGTTCTCCAAGCTGCGCATGTGGGATACAGCGCACAGCAATGGCGTGTTGATCTATCTTCTGTTGGCGGAGCACTCGATCGAGCTGGTCGCAGACCGGGGAGTCAACAGGCTTGTGCCGCCCAACGAATGGAAAGCCATGGTAGACCGCCTGGGCACAGCCATGCGCGAGAAGCGGTTTGAAGACGGTTTGACACAGGCACTTGAAGAAGTCTCCGCCGTTTTGGTTGAGCACTTCCCCAAAACGCCAGATGCCGATATGCCATCGGCGGCAGAGCGCATCAATCAACTTCCAGACGCGCCTGTGTTGCGATAAATCGTCGGGTGAAAAATAACGCGTTCTTGATAGATAACGCGTTCTAATAGGCGCATGAAACCCAATATTTCGTCGCGCCGTCAAATCTTCACAGCCATCCTCCTGGTACTGGCCGTTGGTGGTGGACTGGTTCGCTGGCTGGTTCCGCCGCCCTCTCTCGCGCGCGATCTGGGTACGCTGCTGTTGGTTCTGTGGTTGCCTATCGTAGGCAACATCATCGGCTGGCTCATGGGACGCGCGCGCGCGCCTAAAGTGGCCCCGCCCGGCTTTGCACCCAACGCCGACTTCGTGCCCTCGGCGCTGGTCGAAATCACCTTGCTTGCGGCAGCCACCCCTTCCGAAAGCCGGCCTGTGCGCGCCGGGTTGTTCCCTTGTTTGGTCGTGTTGGGCGAAGAGGCCTTCTCCGCGCGCATGCTGGTTCCCGTGGGCGCCGAACCCCTGCCTGAGGTGGCGCGGGAACTGCAGATGGAATTCCTGCGGCCTGAACTGGCCCTGCCCAAACTTCATACTGCCGGGGAATTCACCCTGCTGTCCGGTCGGAAGCTGCTCGGGCGGGGGCGCCTGCTCGCGACCCCGGCGACCTGAAAGGCCTGCCGGGTCCAGTGGGGACCTGCAGATGACATCGCGCGTTCCCACACAAGTCCGAATTCAAAGCCTCGTTTCGGGCAATTCGGGTAAATCCCAATCATTAGACAACTTAAGTTCGCCTCCAACAGGCGAAATTGAGGTGTAATGGTCTTGCAACAAAGTCAATCTTAGTTACATTGACCGCGTTTGTCTATGCTCCAGCCACTGACAGGAGAGACGAATGTGCACTCGCGTGGTGCACGTTCACTGTGTGAATGTTGTCTTACAACGTTCAGATACACGAATTGGATGCAATAGCTCCCATTCTGCCGTCGTCATGCTGGGCAAGGCCTCCGCCCCGCGCAGACGCTTTCAACGGGGGCGTGAGGATAATCCGATGAACTTCAATGTGGGCGACGTTCTTTCCCCGCGGTACGACATGCTGCTTGTCGTACTCTCCTACATCATCTCCGTCCTCGGCTCCTATGCCGCATTGGCTCATACGAAACGACTGTACCGACCCGACGGCACGATCAACCGTTCCATGGCCGCGGGCGCGGCAGTTGCTTTAGGCGGCGTCGGCATCTGGTCCATGCATTTTGTCGGGATGATGGGCTACCGGCTTCCATTGCGCGTGGTGTATGACGGTTTCTGGACACTCATCTCACTGATTGCTGCCATCGTTATCGCCGGAATCGCCCTGCTCCTCGCGGGCAGCGGCGGCCAATTCAGCAAGCGTGGCTGGCTACTTGGAAGCGTGCTGGCTGGCGTTGGCGTGTGCGTGATGCACTACATGGGGATGTACGCGATGAATCTCCGCGCCGATATGACGTTGGATCCCCTCCTGGTCTTGGTGTCGTTTGTGATTGCCTTCACTGCCTCGGCCGCGGCGCTTTGGCTGGCATTCCACGTGCGCAAGACCTGGCATCGTGTGCTAGCCTCGCTGACGATGGGATTGGCCGTCTGTGCAATGCACTACACCGGAATGCAGGCAGCGGAATTCGTCTGCGTTGCTAGCAAATCCCCTCCCATATTGAGCATCGGCGGCCACTATCTTTCGCAGTTGGTCTTCCTGGTGGTGGGCTTGGTGTTGGTATATCTCCTGTGGAACGTGCTCGCCCCGCCGGAGTCGACAGCCTCAGGCAACCGGAGCCTTGGGCGCATGAATGACGCGAGTCACGCCCTGCAGAAATAAGCACACGGCCAAGCCTCGGACTGGGGCGAACGTAAAAAAACCCTGCAGGGCGAGTGCAGGGTTTTTTACTTTCCGCTGGCTAGACAGACGTCCATGCCGGCTTTGACGGCTTGGACGCGTCTCAACTCAACGCTTTTGGCGGTACTTGCGCAATGCAGCAATCTGCGCAGCCAGCACAGCAAGCTCTGACGAGGCGCGAGCCATGTCAATCTCGCTCTTGGCGTTTTTCAGCGCTTCTTCCGCAGCAAGCTTGGCCTCATTGGCCTTCTCATCGTCCAGATCCTTGCCGCGAATAGCGGTGTCGGACAGCACGGTCACGTGGTTAGGCTGCACCTCAAGGATACCGCCGGCCACGAATACAAACTCTTCTTCCCCGCCCACCGTCTGAATACGCACTGAGCCAGGCTTGATGCGCGTAATGAGCGGTGTGTGGCGTGGGTAAATACCCAGTTCGCCAGCTTCGCCTGGGAGGGCAACAAACGTGGCCTCGCCCGAGAAGATGGACTCCTCGGCGCTGACCACGTCGACGTGAATGGTGTTGGCCATGTTATCTCCTGGTTAAACACAGTGCCCCGGTCCATGGAGAGAAAACCCCTCCGGTTGACCGGGTGCCCGATGCTGAACGCTGATTGAAAATCAGATCTTCTTGGCCTTTTCCATCGCTTCTTCGATGGTGCCGACCATGTAGAACGCTTGCTCGGGCATGTGATCGCACTCACCGTTCGCAATCATCTTGAAGCCGTTGATGGTGTCCTTGAGGGACACGTATTTTCCAGGAGAGCCCGTGAACACTTCGGCCACGTGGAATGGCTGGCTCAGGAAACGCTGGATCTTACGAGCACGTGCCACAGCCAGTTTGTCTTCTGGGCTGAGTTCGTCCATACCCAGAATGGCGATGATGTCGCGCAGTTCTTTATAGCGCTGCAGCGTCCCTTGCACTTGGCGGGCTACGCTGTAGTGCTCTTCACCAACAACCAGCGGATCCAGCTGACGGCTGGTGGAGTCCAGTGGGTCCACGGCAGGGTAGATACCCAGCGCCGCGATGTCACGCGAAAGCACCACGGTGGAGTCCAAGTGGGCGAAGGTGGTCGCTGGAGAAGGATCGGTCAAGTCATCGGCAGGGACGTAAACGGCCTGAATGGATGTGATCGAACCGACTTTGGTGGAAGTAATGCGTTCTTGCAGACGGCCCATTTCTTCGGCCAGAGTAGGCTGGTAACCCACGGCTGAAGGCATACGACCCAGCAGAGCGGACACTTCGGTACCGGCCAGCGTATAGCGATAGATGTTGTCCACGAAGAACAGCACGTCACGGCCTTCGTCACGGAAGGACTCGGCGATGGTCAAGCCGGTCAGCGCCACGCGCAGACGGTTGCCTGGAGGCTCGTTCATCTGGCCGTAGACCATGGCCACTTTCGACTCCCCCAGGTTCTCCAGGTTCACGACGCCGGAATCGGCCATCTCGTGATAGAAGTCGTTACCTTCACGGGTACGCTCACCCACGCCAGCAAACACGGACAAACCGGAGTGTGCCTTCGCGATGTTGTTGATGAGTTCCATCATGTTCACGGTCTTGCCCACGCCAGCGCCGCCGAACAGGCCCACCTTGCCGCCTTTGGCGAAGGGGCAGACCAGGTCAATCACCTTGATGCCGGTTTCCAGCAGCTCTTGCGAAGGGCTGAGCTCTTCGTAAGTAGGTGCCTTGCGGTGGATGGAGGCCGTTTTTTCCTGGGACACCGGACCGCGCTCGTCGATCGGGTTGCCCAGCACGTCCATGATGCGGCCCAGCGTAGCTGGACCGACTGGAACAGTGATAGGTTGGCTGGTGTTGGTCACCATTTTGCCGCGGCGCAGGCCGTCGCTGGAACCCAGCGCGATCGTACGCACAATGCCGTCGCCCAGCTGCTGCTGGACTTCCAGCGTCAGGCTGGTGCCGTCCATTTTGAGGGCGTCGTACACCCGGGGCATCTTGTCGCGTGGAAACTCCACGTCAACCACGGCGCCGATGCACTGAACGATTTTTCCCTGAACGCCAGCGTTCGATGTGATGTTCTCTTGAGCCATTTGTCTTGCTCCAATAACTTGTATGCGTTGTGAACCGTGTCAGACCGCCGCAGCGCCCGCCACGATCTCGGACAATTCCTGGGTGATGGCTGCCTGGCGGGTCTTGTTGTAGACCAGCTTCAGCTCGCTAATCACGTTGCCTGCGTTGTCGGTAGCGGCCTTCATGGCCACCATGCGGGCAGAATGCTCAGAAGCCATGTTTTCGGCTACAGCCTGGTAAGCCAGCGATTCGACGTAGCGCACCAGAAGCTCGTCGATGACGGTCTGCGCGTCAGGCTCGTAGATGTAGTCCCAGTCATGTTGCGTGCCGCTGGCACGCGTCTCTTCCTGCATCTTGCCATTCGACAGAGGCAGCAATTGCTCAAGCACCGCCTCTTGCTTCATGGTGTTGATGAAGCGGGTGTACGCGATGTAGACCGCGTTCAACTCGCCCTTCTCGTACTGGTCGAGCAGCACCTTGACCGGACCGATGAGCTTGTCCAGGTGGGGTGTATCACCCAACTGCACGACCTGCGAGACCACTCTGGCCCCGATGCGGGTCAGAAAGCCCAGTCCCTTGCTGCCGATGGCAGTCACGTCGACTTCGTTGCCGGCGCTTTGAAGCTCCCGCAACTTGGCCGTCACAGCGCGCAGCACGTTGGTGTTCAAACCGCCGCACATGGCCTTGTCTGTCGTCACCACGATCACGCCAGCCTTCTTGACGTCATTCACCTTCATGAAGGGATGGACGTAATCAGGATTGGCCTGACCCAGGTGCGCTGCGATGTTACGCACTTTCTCAGCGTAAGGCCGGGCCGCCCACATGCGATCCTGCGCCTTGCGCATCTTAGAGGCGGACACCATTTCCATGGCTTTGGTGATCTTCTTGGTGTTTTCCACCGATTTGATCTTGCCGCGAATTTCCTTACCGACTGCCATTGCGTTAGTCCTTTCGAGGAAGGATCAAGCGAAGGTTTTCTTGAAGGCTTCGATGGCGGCCGTCAGAGCTGCTTCCAGCTCCTTGTCCTTGTCGAGCGCCTTGCCGGCATCCATCTTGCTGAGCAGATCAGCATGCTTGTCCTTGAGGTAGCTGTGCAGACCTGACTCGAAAGACAGGATCTTGGCAACTTCCACGTCGTCCATGAAGCCTTTGTTCACCGCGAACAGCGTAGCAGCCATCAAGCTGATAGGCAGTGGGCTGTACTGTGCTTGCTTGAGCAACTCGGTCACGCGGGCACCGCGGTCGAGCTGCTTTTTGGTGGCGGCATCGAGATCGGAGGCGAACTGCGCGAACGCGGCCAGTTCACGGTACTGAGCCAAGTCGGTACGGATACCGCCGGAGAGCTTCTTGATCAGATCTGTCTGAGCGGCACCACCCACGCGAGACACCGAGATACCGGCGTTGATGGCGGGGCGGATACCTGCGTTGAACAAGCTGGTTTCCAGGAAGATCTGTCCGTCGGTGATCGAGATCACGTTGGTTGGAACGAAGGCAGACACGTCGCCGGCTTGCGTTTCAATGATGGGCAGTGCGGTCAGTGAGCCGGTCTTGCCTTTGACTTCACCCTTGGTGAAGGCTTCGACGTAGTCGGCGTTCACGCGAGCAGCACGCTCCAGCAGACGCGAGTGGAGATAGAACACGTCGCCAGGGTAGGCTTCACGGCCTGGAGGACGGCGCAGCAGCAGCGAAACCTGACGGTAAGCCACAGCTTGTTTGGACAGATCGTCATAGATGATCAAGGCATCTTCGCCGCGATCACGGAAGTACTCACCCATGGTGCAGCCAGAGTAGGCTGACACGTACTGCATGGCTGCAGACTCGGAAGCAGATGCTGCCACCACGATGGTGTATTCCATGGCGCCAGCTTGCTCCAGGGAGCGAACCACGTTCTTGATGGACGACGCCTTCTGACCGATGGCGACGTACACGCAGGTCATGTTCTGACCCTTCTGATTGATGATGGCGTCGATCGCGACAGCCGTCTTACCAGTCTGGCGGTCACCAATGATCAGCTCGCGCTGGCCACGGCCCACTGGCACCATGGAGTCAATCGACTTCAGGCCAGTTTGCACAGGTTGGCTCACCGATTGGCGCGCAATAACGCCTGGCGCGACCTTCTCGATCACGTCGGTCATCTTGGCGTTGATGGGGCCTTTGCCGTCGATAGGCTGACCCAGTGCGTTCACCACGCGGCCGATCAGTTCGGGGCCCACGGGCACTTCCAGAATGCGGCCCGTGCACTTGACGACGTCGCCTTCGGAGATGTGTTCGTATTCACCCAGGATCACGGAGCCGACGGAGTCGCGCTCGAGGTTCAGGGCGAGGCCGAAAGTGGGAACACCAGCGGCGGTGGCTGGGAATTCCAGCATCTCACCTTGCATGGCGTCAGAGAGGCCATGAATACGCACGATGCCGTCGGTCACCGACACCACGGTGCCCTGGTTGCGCACGTCGGCGCTGACACCCAGGCCCTCGATGCGGCTCTTGATCAGTTCTGAAATTTCTGCGGGATTGAGTTGCATGACTCTTTCCTTGTCCTAAAGGGTTGTATCGAGGAGCCTGGCGCCTGATGATTGCATCAGGCCGTCAGAGCCATCTTCATTTGTTCCAGGCGGGCTTTTACCGAGGTGTCCAGCACCTCGTCACCCACCTTGACGCGTACGCCACCGATCAGCGCCGGATCGATTTGCACCTGGGCCTGCAGTTTGCGGCCAAAACGCTTTTCGAGCGTAGTAACCAAGCTGTTCAGCTCAGAATCATCAATCGGGAAGGCGCTTTGAATCAGTGCGTCCGAACTGCCGCTGACCGCATTGGCCAGATCACGGAACTGGCGTGCCACTTCGGGCAGCGCAGCAAGGCGTGAGTTGTCGATGATGGCGCGCAGGAAATTCGCGCCACGCTCTGGCAACGAATTCTTGAGCACGCCAGTGACGACTTCAAACACCTGACGGGCATTGACCCGAGGATCAGCGGCGAACTGCAGCAGCTCATCGCTGGCCGCCGCGCCCGCCAGCCCATCCAGCCAGGACTGTGTCGCGGCCAGATCGGCACGCGAGACCTGGAACAGGGCTTCAGCGTAGGGTCTTGCAATGGTGGCGAGTTCTGCCATAGACGTTTTCCTTTGGGCGAGCTTTGAGGATCAGAGCTCGGTCTTCAGGCGTGTCAGCAGATCAGCATGGACAGTCGGATTGACTTCCTTGCGAAGAATCTGCTCGGCGCCTTTAACGGCCAAAACAGCCACCTGCTCGCGCAAAGCCTCACGGGCCCGCACCACCTGTTGCTCGGCATCAGCCTGGGCAGCAGCAACAATCTTGCTGGCTTCCTCATTGGCTCGCACCTTGGCTTCTTCGATGATGTGCTGCGCACGGCGTTCGGCGTCAGCCAAACGTGCCGAAGTCTCATTGCGCGAACTGGCCAACTCCTGCTCGACGCGCGAATTGGCCGCGGCGAGTTCGGTTTTGGCTTTGTCGGCGGCAGCGAGGCCGTCGGCGATTTTCTGAGCCCGCTCGTCCAGTGCCTTCGTGATCGGTGGCCACACGAACTTCATCGTGAACCAAACCAGGATCGCGAAAACAACGGCCTGCAGGAACAGGGTCGCGTTGATATTCACAGTTCGACTCCTTTCAGTCTAGAAAGGCCAGCCGCTTAACCAAGGGTGAAGGGGTTAGCGAATGCGAACAGCAGGGCAATAGCAACACCGATCAGGAAGGCGGCGTCGATCAGACCAGCCAAAACGAACATTTTGGTTTGCAGTTCGTTCATGAGCTCAGGCTGACGTGCAGAAGACTCGAGAAATTTTCCGCCCATCAATGCGATACCGATGGAAGCGCCGATAGCGCCCAAGCCGACGATCAAACCACAAGCCAGTGCGACGAGGCCGAGAACGTTTTCCATGATTGCTCCTAGAGAAAAAAGAAAGAATGGTTAAAGGAAAAGAAAAAACGAAACTAGATCACAAGACCAGACACGGACTCAGTGAGCGTCGTGCGACTGACCCACGTAAATCAGCGTCAGCATCATGAAGATGAACGCCTGCAGCGTAATGATCAGGATGTGGAAGATTGCCCACACAGAACCCGCAATCACGTGCCCGATACCCAGCCAGAAACCGCCCGTGAGGGGGTTGAATTGCCAGGCCCATACGCCGCCCATCAAGGCGATCAACATGAAGACGAGTTCGCCGGCAAACATGTTGCCGAACAATCGCATGCCGTGCGAGACGGTCTTGGCGACATATTCGATGATCTGCATCAACAGGTTGATGGGCCACAGCACTGGGTGCGCGCCGAAAGGCGCAGTCACCAGCTCATGAGACCAGCCGCCCAGGCCTTTGATCTTGAGGTTATAGAACAGGCACACCACCAGCACGCTCAGGGAAAGACCCAGCGTAGTGGAGAGATCCGCAGTAGGGACCACGCGATGGTAGGCATGGCTATCGCCAACGGCCGCCTGATAACCCAAAGGCAACAGATCCACTGGCAGCAGATCCATGGCGTTCATCATGAAAATCCAGAAGAACACCGTCAGTGCCAGAGGCGAAACGAGTTTGCGGCTCTTGGCATTGTGAATCACGCCCTTGGCCTGATTTTCCACCAGCTCAGCCAGAATCTCCACCGCCGCCTGGAAGCGCCCAGGCACACCAGAAGTGGCCTTGCGAGCAGCCAGCCACAAGAGCCAGCAACCCACAGCACCCAGAAGAACAGACCAGAACACCGAGTCCGCATTGAACAGACTGAAGTCGATGATCGACTTCTGTTTGACGGGCTCGAGATTGAAATTTAACTGCAAGTGTTGCAGGTGATGCTGGATATATTCACCAGCAGTCTGCCCTTGCGCGCCTTCAGCAGCCATACGTTACCACTTATCCAAAGGTCAGTTCATCGGCACAGTTGACCGGCGTTTCACCGACATCAACCACATAGCCGCCCAAGCGGCCTTGATAGTCACCACAAATCCGGCCAACAAAGCCAGCCATTGCACTTGCGCCAAGATCTTCGGCGCCGCCAGCAGTAACGCCAGCGTCAATACAATTTTGATCCCCTCCCACACCATCAGCGCCGTCAAGGCACTTGCAGCATTGGATTCGATTCGCATCCGGCGAGCCACCATGCGGGCAAACAGCACCGCGGGCAACCACGCAGCCAAGACACCATACCCAGCGGACCAAACCACGGACACAGCACCCCTGGATACAAACCAGGCCACCACCACAACCATCAGCCCCATCCCCGCTTGCACCCAGACCACCGGCCAGGGAGACAAAGGAGGATGCTCAGCTCGCCATTGGCGAGCTTCTTCGGCACTCAGAGGCTTGAAATCCTCGGGGGTGACTCCATCTGCATTTTCAGCAGGCAGGGGCCTCGCCTTGACGGGTGCTATTGTGACCATTTCCGCTTTCGAGCAAATGACAGCCGATTTCTTGCGGTTACCCACAATTGACTGCAATCTTCCGCTGCGACTGCAAAGCCTCTTATTATAGGGTTACTCCGAGGGTAATCCGTCGGTTTCCTGAAAAACGGTTAACTTGCCGCAACACTTGGGCTTGAGCCCAGGGGGTAGTGCGCGGCTTTTTTTCTCAGAAGCCGTTTGGAAGCGCTTTCAACATACCCAATGATCGCCCCTCCCATTTGCCAGAGTTTTCAGGCGGTGTTCACGGGAAAAGCAAGATTGTTTGCCATGCGTACGCATACCCATCCCCGGCACGGTCCGGTGAAGACCTGCCGTGGCGCAACAACATCAGCTCGATTGACAGCCTGGCACGACTCGCGCCCTGCTCTATACGACAATTATCGTGCACCTCGGCGCACCCCCGGCAGCCTGAGCCATTCTATTCTTCAAGAAAGTTCGATATGACCACTCCTGCGTCCCCCCCTCAAGACGGCGGCACCGGCCCATCGGCGGAGTTGCCGCCGGAAGACATCAAGCTCACGCCCGAAGCGCGCGAGTCGCTTATTGAGTACCCCAGTGCATTCCCCATCAAGGTGGTGGGCGTCAATGAAGAAGGGTTCGTGCACGCTGTGACCCATATTGCCAAGCAATTTGATCCGGCTTTCGATGCTACTAATATAGAACTCCGCGAAAGCGGGGGCGGCAAGTATTTGGGCGTCACCATCACGGTTACCGCGACAAGCCGCGAGCAGCTCGATGAGCTGTATCGCACATTGTCGACCCACCCCTCTGCCAAATGGGTGCTTTGATGAGAGCGGGCGTGCAGGCCACGGGGCTTGCGACCGCATCCTCCTGACCATGGAACAGGCGATCTAGCATGGACGTCACCTACCTGGGACGGGTCGAATACGCACCCACATTCGAAGCCATGAAGCAGTTCACTGCTTCGGCAGCGAATGCCCCATCCGACCAGCTTTGGATTTGTGAGCATCCCGGTGTATTTACCCTGGGCCTGGCGGGCAAGCCCGAACACGTGTTGGCGGCAGGCGACATCCCAGTCGTGCCCACGGACCGAGGCGGCCAGGTCACCTACCACGGACCCGGGCAAGTGGTCGCCTATCCTCTTATTGACTTGAAATCACGCGCCATCTTCGTCAAGGAATACGTGCACCGACTGGAGGAGGCGGCGATTCGCACCTTGGCCCATTTTGGAGTCACCGGGCATAGACTGGCTGGCGCACCGGGTATCTATGTGCGCCTGGACGACCCTTTCAGCCATGCCATGCTCACCCAGCGCCCGCAGCATCGAGTGCCGGGCTCACCACCGCCCCAACCGGATTTCACTGGCTTGGGGAAAATTGCCGCTTTAGGGATCAAGGTGAGCAATCACCGCGCCTACCATGGCTTGTCCCTGAACGTAGGAATGGACCTGGAACCCTTTTCGCGTATCAACCCTTGCGGTTACTCCAACTTGACAACCGTAGATCTTTCTACAATTGGCGTATCTGCAAGCTGTGAAGATGCCGCCCACGAATTGGCCAAGCAGCTCACCCGCCTACTGCAGGGTTAGAAAGAAAGTCTCATGTCCACCACCACCCTCGGCCCCAATGCACCCGTCGTGCGCGAAGCACAGCCCGCTGGCGCCTATGACGCCACTGCCAAGCAAAAGGCCGGCGCCAAGCTTTCCCGCATTCCGATCAAGGTGCAAAACGACGGCCCGGCGTTGAAAAAACCTGACTGGATCCGAGTCAAGGCGGGCAGCCCGAGCACTCGGTTCTACGAGATCAAGGATATTTTGCGCAAGAACAACCTGGTGACCGTGTGCGAGGAAGCCAGTTGCCCGAATATCGGTGAATGCTTTGGGCATGGCACGGCCACATTCATGATCATGGGAGACAAATGCACGCGGCGGTGTCCGTTCTGCGATGTGGGTCACGGCAGGCCTGACCCACTGGATCCCAACGAGCCGGCCAACCTGGGCAACACGATTGCCCAGCTTCGGCTGAAATATGTGGTGATCACCAGCGTCGACCGGGATGACCTCCGTGATGGCGGAAGCCAGCATTTCGTCGACTGCATTCGCTCCACGCGCGAAAAATCACCGGGCACACAGATCGAGATTCTCACGCCAGATTTCCGCGGCCGCGATGACCGGGCGCTGGAAATCCTGAAGGCCGCTCCGCCAGATGTGATGAACCATAACCTCGAAACCGTGCCGCGCCTGTACAAGCAGGCACGGCCAGGCAGCGATTACGCGTTCTCGCTCAATCTTCTCAAGAAGTTCAAGGCGCTTCACCCATCTGTTCCCACCAAGAGTGGCTTGATGGTAGGCCTGGGAGAAACTGACGAGGAAATTCTGCAGGCCATGCGCGATATGCGCGATCACGGCGTGGAAATGCTCACCATTGGGCAATATCTCGCCCCGTCTTCAGCCCATATTCCGGTGCAGCGCTACGTCCATCCTGACACCTTCAAGATGTTCGAGGACGAGGCCTACAAAATGGGCTTCACCCATGCAGCCGTGGGTGCCATGGTGCGCTCGAGCTACCACGCAGACAAACAGGCAGAGGCTGCAGGCTTACAGGTCAGCTAGCCGAAGCTGGTTGCGTTTTGCGTTCTTTAAATGAAACGGGGACGCAGAGAAAGGCATACAGCCGGAAGTTCAGATCAGCCGACCATCGCTCCCGATTTCAGAGCACGCAGATTCTCATCACCGCTAGGGCGTGTTAACACTAAATTCACCCCCGCGTGAGGCACTGGCGAGCCGCAATCAAGGCGCAAACCGCAGTCGGGTTGGACACCCGGCGAGGT
>NZ_JBEPSH010000014.1:0-119089 GCF_040548795.1 Ottowia thiooxydans
ACCTCGCCGGGTGTCCAACCCGACTGCGGTTTGCGCCTTGATTGCGGCTCGCCAGTGCCTCACGCGGGGGTGAATTTAGTGTTAACACGCCCTAAGCCACGCCTCCGGCAAGCAAGATTCTGTGCACTATCGTCAATGCCTATACACCGCCAAGCTTATTGAGCTTCGGCATGAACCAGTTCGTGAGCACGATTTTCCAGGCCCTGGTCCAGCGCCTCTGCCCAACGCGCTGAGGCATCGGCCAGTTCTCCCCAGGCATTTGTCAGGCGCGAGGGAGGAGCATCCAGCGGCTCTCTGCGAGACAGTACCAAACGGCCAGAGCGCTGCAGGCCCAGCGTAGCGCCCAGCGTAGGGGCACCTAGCGTGTTGCCCTGCAAGAGCACGCGCAGCAACTCGGGAGAAGCATCTACTGGCAGAGACTCCGTGCCGACGTAGCAGGCACCCTGCATGGAACCGCCCATCTCGTCCGGCTCGTACGAAAGCGCGATCGCCACGCCATCGATGATGAGTTCCTCATAGCGCGCCAGTGCGGCTGCATCAAGGCCAATGTCTTGCGCCAATTCGGCCAGCGCGATGTCGTATCGTTCTTGAGTCATGTTGCAAAGTTATGAAGTTCAGTCTTTTGGTGGGGCTTTCAAGCTCTCATGTGCAGCAGCATGTAGTCTTGAGGTGGCGCCTCAACCTTGGGCTTGGCAGAGAGGCGGGCAGACCAGTTGTCTGCGTCGGCGCAGAGAACACCCAGGAAAACATCCAGGGTGTCGGGATTTAGCGAACCAATGCGCCGGGAGGCGCTCATGATGAGCATGTCGTTTCCGCGCATGCCCAAAGTGGAGCCAGCCGTTCCGGCCCAAAGATTATTGGCCTGCAGCAAGAGACGACAGATATCGGCTCCAGGATCCTGACTGAACTTGGCAAGGTCCGTGCGGCAAATCACCATACCGTCTTCCGGAGAGGTTTCGTGCGGCACAAAGGAAAGGCTCACGGCCCGGCCGTTGACGATGAGTTCCTCGGTGCTCGCGAGATCCATGCTCACAACGCCAGGGCGAGCCTGTTGCTCATAGTCTGTCAGCAGATCGAAATATTGGCGATTACTCATACTTTGATTTCCATAGATGTCTCTCTCTGATCAGGATTTCTTGATCAGTGCGAAATCACTTCACAACAGAGAGGCGACTCGAATATTTTTCTCACGAACCGATGGCAAATTTCAATCAACCACCCGCACATTCATAAGTAACCCCGGAGCGGGCTTGGTTCCATGCCACAAGACGAAATTTTCTCGGCCCCTTGGTGAAACGAACTTCTGGCAAACCGCCATCAATTCCGGCCAAGCCAAGCGCCGCTGGATCAGGCTGTTCCCCCTGGGAGCGCCAAGCTCCAGCTTGGCAATTCTGCGCTTGCAGGCCCCCCGAACTGCCAAGCTGGAGCTTGGCGCTCCCAGGAACAAGTCCGCGGCCCCGACGCCGGGCGGCTCTCAATACACGGGCAACTCTGGCGTCACCCTGCCTTGCACGACTTCGCTCCACAGCAAAGCAACGTCTGCAAAGGCCTGAACTGCCGCCGATAGCGCGTGGGCATCGGTCACGGCCAGTGGCAAGCGCACACATAGCAACACAGCACCCGTGCCCGCTTGCAGTCCCAAGGTGCAGCCGCCTGTTCCTACCCACAGAGCATTGGCTTCCAACATAAGCTGCATGAGCTTAGCGCTCTCTACGCCGGGCGCTGGGCGCCCCAGGGAAGCAAAGATGTTGAGGTTGCCCGCGCTTTCGTCGCCTTCCGGCGCAATGCCAATGGCAAGATCCTGGATCACCAGTTCCTGGGTGGAAAGGAACTCCTGCACTGGCAAGCCCACAAGACGGGCGTACTCTTCAAGCAGTGTGGCGTAGCGGCTCATGCAACTGGTCCTTTATGCAGGTTTGAACTTAAAAACAGGGTATGGAACGTGTTCCGATAACGGGGCATTCGACGCTCAGACGACCGGATATCTCCAGCGCTTGAGCGCATTGACCTGCTCCAGGTCTGCTGCCATCAAAACGCCAACTTCAGCTTTCTCCTCGTTCAATTCACGCAAGACCTGCTGTAACTCTTCAACATGGAAGTCAGCCAGAACGCTGGCGACTTTGACATTCTCAGTCGCCTCCGTGGACTCCCGCCTTGCTCTATTGGCGGCAATGGCTCGGATCACCATGAAGTCCTTCACTTTCTCCAGCTCTTTGGCCAGGGGCGTGAAAACGGGGTTCGATTGCTTGATCAAGAAGCTGATCCGTACTTCCGTGATAGGTTTACCCTCTCCATCCAACGACAATTGACCATCTTCGTCGCGTTTGAAAACCCGTTCGAACTGCATGCTCCGAGCACCTCCGGGAAACCCTGCCCCGTGATGATCGATGGTCATGATGCCAGAATGGCGACCGCTGGCTTGCCCCACCATGTTGGCGGTGTAAGCGGTGGGCATGGACATCAGAAAGTTAAAGAGCTTGCCGTCAGGGTCCGCGGTCAAAAGTGCGCCGCTGGAGTCCGTTCGAGCCAAAGGAGCCTCAAGGTCCCCGGCAGGCTTATCGGCCATGACGGCAATGTATGAGGCAAGATCTCGAACGATCGTGACATTGCTTGGCACCAGATAGGTCATGGCACCGTCTCCAACTACAAGTTCAGCCAGAACCAGATTGCTGCCAGCCCTGATCAGACTATGCAGGTTTTCACCGCGGCATAGCTGACGTCCGGCCTCTTCCTGGCCGATCAAGATTTCATTGATGGACAGACCGCGCATTTCCATGAGGCGAATCGGGTCTTCAACTGCGTCGAGTCGGCTGTTCTCCGCACGGCTGGAGAGCTTGATCAGCGCATCCTTGTAGTTCGCAGAAAAAGCCCGCTCGCTCCGCTCGGACTCCGTGCGGGCAGAATCCCCAAAAAAGAAGCTGGGCAGGCCCGCCATGAAGATCCCCAGGCTGGTCAGGGCCCGCCCCACCAGGGAAAAGATCGCTCCGAACACCGATTTGCTGTCGGCCATTCGTTCAAGCATCAGCGCTCGTGCCTCGCCGCGGCCTAGAGCCACAGGCCTGTTCTGGATCACTGTCGAACCCGCTGGCAGGGTACTGGCCCTGGCCAGAGCGCTTTGCAGTTGCTCGATCTGCCTGTCCAGGGTCTTGATGTGATCGTCACGCTCCAGAGACACAAGCAGAGCCCGGCTGGTGCTGGCCGTTCGCATGCGCTCCTGCCGTACCAAGGCATTGAGCTTGTCCAGCAGAGCGTCGACTTCGTTCATCACCTCAGTGATATGGTTGGCGGCGGCACGCAGATTCGCGTTCTCAGGAATGCGAGAGAGGGCACGACTTCCCAGAACCACGCCACTGAGAAACGCGAATATCCTGGCGACGAAGCCCGTGGTCGGCTCCGCAGCAGCGGCCGGGAGCGTCGCAGCCACGGCGATGGAACTGACGGCGCGACCCATGACTTGCAAGGCCGCAAGCGCCCGGATCCTCAAGACAGACCTTTCTTCGTCGTCTGGAGCATTGCCAAGGACCAAGCCCGAACCACCCGGGTGTTGCAACGCCAATTCGGGCGTTTGATAGGTGTGAATCAGAGCACGGTAGAGTTGGGCAAGCTTGGTTTCTATGTCCGCGGTGATTTTCTTAGCCTCTGAAGCCGTTGCTTCGGAAACGTCGGACAGGACTGGTGCACCAGCTTTCCTCGCCCCCGGCCCGGCATTGGCTATGTCCGCGGTGATTTTCTTAGCCTCTGAAGCCGTTGCTTCGGAAACGTCGGACAGGATTGGTGCACCAGGTTTCCTGGCACCCGGCCCGGCATTGGCCATGACCATGTCGCAGTATTCAAGTGTCCTGCCCACGGTGTCCGCTATGCCGGAATATATCCTTGCCGCCCAGCCTGGCTGTTGAGCCTGTGGGTCACTCATGACCTGCGCGCTCATCTCTCCGGAGCCCAAACTAACGGCTTTAGAAGCGCCAGGGGTAGCGCCGACAGAAGGAGCAGGCGGACTATTTTCTTCGTGAACTTCGAACCCCTGCGCTTCGAAGAACTCATCGTCACCCTCTAGAAACGGGAACTGGGCGTCAATCCCCCGTGCTCGCAAGGCTTGGAGGATCTCGTTGGCGGAGTCAATGTTTTGCTGGTCTCGACGGCCGGTGTGAAGCGAAGCGGTGCTTACACCGCTTCCAACTGCAGCTTGTCCTTCACCAACCTCGAGCGTTGATGATGTGTCAGTAGCTTGACCGGCCTCGAGAATGGCCTCACTTGGCGAGCTCAAACCTGAGTGCGAAGTTATCGTGGAAAAGCCTGTCATATATCACGTCCTGAACAGTTTTGATTCACCTAAATCGCGACCAACAAGAGCCACTTCGAGTCCTGAGCAATACCAGGATTCACGACCCCTCTACTGAGTAAGTGGCGGCGGCAGGATAAACGTTCCAAATTAGCTGACTCGGGTAAGCTGGCACGCGGTGCCAGGATGGCGATCGCCGAACGCTCAATGGACGCTAAGTCCAGCCCGTGATTTCAGTTTTTCAGCGCGTGCGCGAATTCACGAAGCCACGCTGTCACTCGCTGGAATTCGCGTGCGTCACATTGGTCTTCTGCCAATCGCGTTGCCAAAACGAGCTTGTCCACCCCATCGACTTGCCGCAAGCCGACCTGAAGCGGGGGATCGCCGGGCGATGGATCGCTAGACCGTTTGAAGGCTCGCAGCAAAAGCCCCGTCCCCTCATAGGGCGCCGGTTCTGCCCAGTGCAAGACGACCTCTTCACCCTGCCGGAAGAAGCCAAGGGTGGCGCCATGATCAAATCGCAGCTCCACGACGCCAGTTGGTCCTGTTGCCAAGTTCTGCACGCCCATTTCCTGGCCAAAATCGGCCAGAGCCTGCTCCAGTCTTTTCACTTCACTCGTCCTCTCGGTCGATGGCTGCGTCAAGCGCGTCCTGGGCAGCATTGAATACGCTCTGACGTTGGTCGAGATCGGCAAAGACCTTCGGCGGGATTTGGCGCAGCAGGCCTTTGACCCCCGTCAGGAAGTTGATCTGGGGTTCCACGTCTTGCGCACCCACCTTCTCTGCAAGGCGCACAAAACGATCCGAGGAGACCCAGCTTTCACTGCTCAGGCTCACCAAATCTTTCATGAGCGCAATCGCCTGCCCTTGCTCTGCAAGACCGAACCTTGCCTTTTGCTGCGCCAGCAGTTCATGGCAACCGTCCAGCACGGTCGTGGCCACGCTCAGGTGGTAGAGATCCTGCACAAGATTTTGAAGATGGGCAGGCTCCGTACTGGGGCGCGCCGCTGCCAAGTCCTGTCCCAATGCGCGCTGCAGACGGCTTAAACCCGCCTCAAGACCAGATTCACCGAATTGATCCAGAACCAGCTTGAGTGCGCCAGCCAAGGTGGCGTGGCCCAGAACCAGATCGACATAGGCAGCTTGAAACTGAACGACCCCCGCAGGCCCGGGAGCGCCCTCCTTGGCCACTTCGATGGTATTGAGTTCGGCTCTTATGCGAGGGCCAAACTCCATCTCCAGGTCTTCAAGACCCTGGTGCAGGTTTTCGAGCGTTTGCCCAGAAGCGCCTTGCTTTTCCCCTTCCTGCAATGCGTACTGCAGTGCCAGGTACTGAGCGGTGGGACGCGTGAAGAGGCCACGGGCGTGCATGCCAGGATCACCCTGCCCGCTCATGACGCGCTTGACCAGCATCAGCAACTTCTCTGAGCCGCCCTCTTCTTCCTCGGTGTCCTCAATGTAGCTCTCTATCGCATCGGGGTTCATCAGGGACCGGGGGCGCGCCAACTCTTTCTTGCGCTCCGCGACGTGCCTGGACTCCGCCGACTCTGCGAAATGCATGCTGATTTCCTCGGCGGCTTCAGCCAGCATGGAGTTCTCGATCTCCACTTCAAACTGCTCAGCACCCATTCGGCCACTCATGGCCGCCCCGCCTTCGCCAGCGCGCCCACGGGGCCTATCGAAGGGGGTTGCCAAACCGCCTGTCTTATCCACCAGATTCATGTCAGCCCCCAAAAATGATAAAAACTGTTGCCTTACGTCTACGTTGTGAGTCAATCATGCAACAAAAAAGTTCCATTTCTCCTGTCCTGGTCTGATCATTGGCTAATAGTATTCAGAATGCACGCGAGTGCGCCAGAGTCCTCAGGGCAACAACGTTTGCGTAGCCCCTGCCAGCCCGCGCCGAGGGCAGGAAATGAAGCTCTACGTGGTACAACGCCAGCGCGCGTAATCCATTCGGCCACACTTCAAAAAAGAAGTCTAAAAGTTGGAACCATGCTCATGCTGCAGTTACTTACCCTATAAGTGCGGCATGCAAGCGCAGCACCACTGATCAAACCGTTCTAAAGGAAGCTTGAGTATGTCTTCATCAAACCGAACGCTCTCTTACGAGGATGCCATTGCCCAAGCAGAGATGGCGCTGCAAGAAACAGACAAGCTCTTCGAAGAGCATGGTATCGACCCGGGCAAAGCCAGAGCTTACTTTGCATCGGTCACCACACCGGAGATTCGTGCACAAGCCGAAGCTGCGTTCAACGCAGACATGCAAGCCCTACACCAGGAAGTGCGAGACCTTTTGAAGTCCACCGCCACCACCCGGACCAAAACCAGGCGGCAGATGGTCTGAAGTCGATTGCCTAGCAATTACCAGCCGATAAAGCCCATTATTCGATTATTTTCTTCACAAGATTACTGAGCAAATATTATGGTAGCCCCTATCGCAGAGCGCACCGCCACTCAGGCCAACTCGACATCTGAAGTTCAGCCCACCAAACGGTTCGATGTACTTGAAGAATATTCAGCCGTCATGATGGCCCTCATGGACAACTATGACGACTTACTGTCGAAAAAAATCGCTGGCATGAAGGCAAAAACCCAGCAATCCACTGCGTTGAATGGTGTGATGACCGCTCTCAACAAAATAAAAAACTCTTTTCCAAGTGATGCGAAGCCAAGCGACAAAGTGAACAAAGATAGGCTGGCGGAGAACAAGAAAGAATTAGAAGATGCGGTCAAGCTTGCCGGGATCAACCTAAACCCCTCGGGTCAAAGGTCGATTGAGGAACTATTATCCATGGCAAAACAATCTTTGGCGTCTGGACCCAGCAACATCGCAAAACTAGAGCAAGGGATTGAGGATTATAAATCTGGAAAATCATCGGGAAGCGCAAATACCGTCTCATATAACGAATCTGAAATCAAAAGAATAAAGGATTTCATGGCAAAATCCGAGAAAGACATTCCGTATCTGGAAAAAGGAAACTACCCACCAGATATGGAGATTCGGATATTTGATTCAGACACCACAAAAAATAAAGTCGACGATGCAATCAACACCGTACAAGGTTTGATTGACAGCGCGAACTCCACCAGTCAAATGGAGCAGCTTGAATTGCAACAGCTGATGAGCAAGCGTTCCAACGCTCTGGAATCGCTCTCGTCGGTAATCAAGAAGTACTTCGACGTGTTCAGTTCCATCGTCAGCAAAATGTAATTATTTTTTGAATATTGACCAAGGGCGCGTATGAAATTCAAACCACTCGATGAACTGAGCGAAGAGCAGGCCTTGGCCCAAATCAAGGAAGCGCAGCAATGGCTGGGTGAAGGCGGGTCATTGGGCGATGCCATGGATATTCCGGTCGCGCAGCGCGAAGCGCTCTATCAGGTCGGACACGGTTTTTATACCCAGGCGCGGTATCAGGAGGCGTTCAAAGTCTTCTCCATGCTGGTGATCTATGACCACCTCAACCCGCGCTACCTCATGGCGCTGGCCGGTGCGGCCCAAATGCAGGGGCTCTATGAAGACGCCCTGCAACACTATTCAACCGCCGCGCTGACGATGGAGGATGACCCCACACCCCTTATTCACAGTGCTGATTGCCTGATGGCGCTGGGCCGGACAGACCTGGCTCAGGAAACACTGGGTCTCGCTATCGAGCTGGCCGAGAACGATGACAAATTCAGTGCAGTCAAGAAGCGGGCTGAAGCGGTGCTTGCCATGATGGACGCCAAGGTGGGGTCGCCTGCTCCTTAATACCCACGGAAAATGAAAAGCTGATCAGGCAAGTCAAATTTTTCCACTGCATCCTTGTATTTTCACTTCCCGCTTTTCTTGGGATCGTAAGACCAATTTTCAGAAGGAGTACGTATCATGGGCATTTCTACTTCTAATATCCGCACGACGCCTCCCAGTAGCTTGGCCATCATGGACGAGGCCTCTGATTCCAAGGTAGCGGCGAGCAAAAAATCTCCATCGACTGAAGCGCCCAATCTGGATGCCATTCCAAAAGGCGCACCCGGAGAAAATGATGGCGACAAATTACTTCCCGCCCCTAAACCTTCGAATCGCGAAGATCTTCAATCGGCGCGTCTTGCGGTGAAGTCATCACGCGGGGACGCCGGCGCTGATATTTTTGCGGTCTTGGCGCTCTTTCAGAGGTTGTTTCAAGAAGCGCGAGTGAATGCGCGTGATCAGCGCAACATCGCTTCCCAATCACGGCAGAAAAGTTTGCTCAACGCAGCGGAGGAAGAAAAAAAGGGTATTCCGCTGAGAATGTGGGGAGGCGTGGTACAAGGCATTCTCCAAGCCGGGGGCGGAGCCGTTTCTCTTGGAGGAGCAGTCTTGAGTGGCGTGGGATCCGCCAAAGCCAAATTGGCCTCACCTGCTCCCACCAAGCCTTCGGACGCCGCCAAGGCAACCAATGCCCTGGCGTCCAAACAGCCAGTCATAGGTGCCACTGGCTCAGTTGCGACACCCAAAGCGAATCTGGCTGGCGCACCCGCGCCCAAACAACCTGCAGCTCCCGAATTGGGCTCCAGTCCCACAGTCAGCGCCAAGGCCAACGAAAAAGCTCTGGCTGCAGCAAAGAACAAATCCGAGCAGGAGCCCCAAGCCACTCAGGAGCAGGTGTCTCGGTCTCGCCCAAGCAATCAGAAGCGCCAGCATGAAAAGGAAATCGAACTGACTCCCATGAAGAACCAAGGTTCGGCAGGGGCGTCGGAGTCGAAAAAGCCAGCTGAGATTTCAAAACCCGACAGCAATCCTGCATCGGAGGCCAATGAATCGAATTCGCAGCCCGTCACAACCAAAGAGAAATCTCTGCGGGAGCGAGCCATTGAAGCGAATGAAAAGCAGAACCAATTGAAAGAACAGGAGCTTTCCAACCGGGAAGCAGACGAGTTCAATCGTTCGGTAGACCAATGGGAAAAAAATCTTTCCAGGAAAATGGATTCCTACCGGACGATTTCAGCCGGTTCCGAGGCCACCAATCAACTCGCATCTGGAATTGGCGCGTCCGCACGCGCCTGGAACGAAAACAGAGCAGCCGAACATGATGCAGAAAAATCCTTTCAAAACGCTGCTGCACAAAAGCACGAAATGGATTACCAGCAACAGAATGAAATCTTCAACCAGTCAATTGAAAATTCAAGGTATGTGCTTGACAAACTTGATGCTTCACTAAGGTCTGAACTGGAAGCCAAAAAATCGATTGCCAGAAATATGGCTTAGAAGGGGTCATCATGAGTGCCATTCCAGCCAATTTGTCGCCCGGCTCCGCGCTGCCAAGCAAAACTGTCGATGTGTGGGCTGCACAGGACGCAGCACCTGCTGACCGAACCAATGTTGCCCGGCCCGTGGCCGGCCCTCAGGATTTTGATGCGTTTGGACTGCCGAACACTCAGAACCCGTTAAAGGATGCCAACGGAGCTCCCGCCCTGGCCGCCCCTCTCGCTGGGGTTCTTCATGATGAAGAGTTGGCGAACCTGCTTGACTTCCTGGTGAACACCGGGCATGAGGGCCAGAAGAAAAACATGGAAAACAGAATTGAGGCCAACCGCAACAAATCACTAAAGGCCAATGAAAGCCAGAAGGTCAAAATCCAGGACGAGCTTTCTGCGGACTTGAAAGCCCAAAAGGCGGCTCGCAGAGCCAAAATACTGGGTTGGATAGGGAAAATTGTTGCTGTGGTGGCGGCTGTGGTCGCCACCGTGGCCACCGTGGCCACGGCTGGAGCCGCGTCACCGCTTATGGCACTTGCGGTCATAGGTTTGGTGGGGGCTTCCATTTCATTCATCGACCAATGCGTCAAGGAAAAGAATCCGGATTCCTCCTTTTCAATATCCAAACTCCTGACTAAAGCGGTGGAAGGGTTTCTGACCAAGGTTGGGGTAGACAAGGACACCGCTGGCCGCATCGGCCTGGTCGCTGCCGGGGGCGTCGGTGTTTTGACCGGTGCGATCCTGGTGGAACCGCAACTGCTGGGCGACATGTCCAAAGGCATTTGCGAATTGGCAGGCGCCTCTGACAAAACCAAGATGATCGTCACCATGGCGGTTGGAACCACCGCAACGGTCACGATTGGAGTTGTCATGGCACTCGCCGCGAGAAAAATACCCAATGACTCCATGAACAAGGTTGTCCGAATGCTGATGGGCGTAGGCACAAACTCCATCCAGGGCAGTACACAGGTTGCATCCGGCGTCAACACCATCGCTCAAGCTCGGTACCAAGCCAATGCGTCTGAAATTTCAGTGGATAAGAAGAAGATCGACGCCCTGATGGTCGAGCTTCAGAATGAGCAGGAGCAAACCTTCGATAGCTTCAAGAGACTCTTGTTGATGTCCCAAGCATCTACAGAAGATTTCACTGAAATGATCGGCGAGTACTATAAAAATTCGAGCTCAATCATGACCAATCTCGGCAACTCCAAGGTTGCCGTCTGAAAATCGCCAAGGAGCCGTACACCATGACAGATTCTTCCCAGAGCGACACGCAAGCTGATCAGTTCGACCTTAAAGCCTTTTCAGAGGCTTTTCATGAGGAGTTCGAGAAGCTTCCCGCCGCAAACCGCTTTTCACCTGAACAGTTGGAAGTGATTTACGGCATGGGTTATGCCCACGCCCAGCAAAAACAATGGGAACAAGCGCTGCCGATCTTCGCCTTCCTGTCCCAATACGGACCAAGCCGTCGGCATTATCTGGCTGGCTTGGCTCAGTGCACGCGCGAACTGGGCCGGCTTGACGAGGCGAAAAATGTGTACGCGCTCATGCTCACACTGTTTCCGGATCACTTGGAACCAGGCGTGCAACTTGCTGAGTGCCAACTTGCGCTGGGCGAAGTCTCAGCAGCACTGACCACACTCAATTTGCTTCTCGAAATTTCCGAGGACGGGAGCTCCTTGAAACGCCGAGTACAGTCTTTCCTGGATCGCCTGGGCAGTAATTTGCCGCAATCAGCTCCCTGACGGGAGGATGAAAGAAATTCGCCCAGGCTGCCGGTCAAATTACCTCCTTACTCTCCAATGTCCACAGCATCTTCACTTCCTGACAGTTCAGATATCCACCTGCTCACCGAAATCGGATTCCTGGCCTCTGCCAGGGGAGATGTGGCGCGCGCCGAACCGATCTTCCGCGCGCTTTTGCTGTTACGGCCAGAAAAAGCCTTTCCCCATGTGGGACTGGCCACCGCACTGATGAATGCCCGCCGCGCAGGCGATGCAGCCACCCATCTGGCCACTGCCAGCCTCCCCCCTGGCGAGGACTCCGACATGGTGCAGGCCATGCACGGCCTGGCGCTACAACTGGATGGACGAATCAGCCAAAGTCAGCGGGTGCTGCGAGAGGTGGCCAAGCAAGCGGATCGCCCTGAGGGCACCAGCGATGGCACGCGGCTTGCTCGTAAGTTGTTAGGGCAAGACGCCATGGGAACTGCTTGAAAAATGGCCCCCACGCTTCCCCGCTTCGCGAGGTCCGCCGCCCCCCGAGGGGGCGCTTTTCATCTTGGGAGCGGCCCGGCGATGAAGAAAACCTGAAAGGCCTCAAAAAAGTGCCTGATAGAAGCGCTTCGCAAATGATCCCAAGAAAGAACCGCGGAATGCGCCAAAAAACCATGTCGCCATGCCGCTCTACCTCTGAATCTTCGAGATAATCAAAATATCTTAAAGGACGCTTCATCATGGAATCCGTCGCCAACACACTCGTCGCTCAACTGGCTCGCACCGAAGGTTCAGCGCCCCGGGAAACCTGGGTGGCACCGGCCGCTGCACCCAACGAACTGGCGGCGGCACGCTTTGCAGCCATCATGAATGCACCGGAAGTGGCGCCGGTGGCAGTGGCAGCAGAGCCATCTGCTGCCCTGGCCAGTGTCAGTGCAACTTCCGAAACCCGGGGCGACCGCATGCTGGCATCCCTGCAGGGCGTCTCAGAGGACTTCAGAAACACCTGGACCACCCTGCAAACGGAGCTGCAGTCCGATCAATCCATGAGCCTTCGCGACATGATGAACTTGCAGTTGCAGGTGACGCAGATGTCCGTGCAGTTTGAATTGCTGGGAAAAGTGGTTAGCCGCTCAACGCAGAACTTCGACCAATTGGTACGCGTGCAATGACATTGGGCGTTCAAGGATTTGCACCCATGGGCTCACGCTCTTTGCCTTGGATGCGCCACATGATGCAAGTGGCGCTGATGAGCCTTTGCATAGTGCTGGCTGCCTGTAGCGGCCGTGTGGACCTGATGGGCGCCATTCCGGAAGAAGAGGCCAACGAAGTGCTCGGCGCCTTGCTCAAGGCCGACATTTCTGCCAACAAGGTGGCAGGCAAAGACGGCATGGTCGCTGTACGCGTTGAGGGGCATCAGGTCAGCCGCGCCCTGCAAGTACTGCGCGAAAATGGCTTGCCACGTGAACGTTATGCAGGCATGGGACAGGTGTTCAAGAAGGAAGGACTGATCTCCTCACCACTTGAAGAACGAGCTCGCTACATCTATGCGCTGTCACAGGAAATATCAGGGACCTTATCGAAAATTGATGGCGTGCTGTATGCACGCGTACATGTCGTGCTGCCTGAGCGCGGGACTGCGGGCGAGCCCGGCACTCAGTCCACAGCTGCGGTGTTCATCAAGCATCAGGAAGGCTATGACCTGGAGCTTCTTCAACCTCAGATCCGTCGGCTGGTGACCAACAGCATTCCGGGTCTCGCGCCCGAACGCGTCTCCATCGTCTTCGTTGCCGCGCAGGCCCCAATGGGTGAAGTGGCCACACCACCCACCGTGCACTGGATGGGCTTTGATGTGGGTGCAGCTTCAGCGTCCGGACTGTCTACGCTGGTCTGGAGCCTGGTGGCGATCATCGTGCTGACTCTGGGCGCTCTAGGCGCTGTGCTTTGGCGTTACGTTTTGCCCGCCCGACGTGATCTCTCCCCTAAAAAGGAAGTGATGGCTTGAAGGTCAACATCACGGCTTCACAGGTGACGCGAACAGCGGCAATGCCCATTGCTGCGCCCCTTCCGTGTCTTGGGGGAAAGTGGTTCACGACCGCGTTGTCACTGTCCAGGCCTCGTAAGTGCCTGCAGGTTCCCAAATTAGAGGGTGCCTGAATGAATCAACTGGCAGTTCCCTCTGATGTCCGCTGGCCAGGCCTCGGCGGCGAGGCGCTGCCTCGTCTGCTTGAATTCAACCTGTTGCCAAGCAAGACGTTGCACCCCGCGCAAGTGCCCTACCTGGCCCCCCCAACCGGATTTTCAGAAGCGACCGCAGCTGCGCTTCCAAGTGTGCTGGAGATCTTGCACCGTGCGTGGTCTCAAAGCCTTTTGAGCGGGCTGGGTGCCATGGCAGCGCCCGTACTTAACCTGGGCGAACCGGCCTTGCCGCTAGCCCTGGCTTCTCCGTCGCTGCTGCAGCGACTTTCCCGTGACCTTGGGATCGCCCTGCTGGGAGCAGCCTTGCGGAAAATAGTGGAACGAGAAGAAGTGTTGAGGGTACGCTCAGATCTGGGTGAGGATGGCATGGACTGGGCACTTGAGGGCGCTGCCAAATTGCTCCCTGGTTCAGCCGATGCACAAGGCTGGGTGCAGGCTGGCTGGGCGGAAGCTGCAGACCAGCTGGGCTGCGGCCTGCTGGCCCAAGCCTGGCATGATGCCCCAGCGCCTCTTCGCGAGCGCGCCAACTGGAAGCTGCCCCCCTCCAGCCTGGGAGCCAAAGCCCGCGGTGTCTCTGGGCTGGCAGCGCCACAAGCGCGCGCCGTTTGCCTTCAACGACTGCATCAAATGGAGCCCACATGGCTTTTGTGCTTCCCTTAGCGTCTCGGGATCCTCTGAAGCCGGCCCGTCAGTTGCAGGCCCATGTGGCCCCTGGCACGCAGGTTCTGCGGGCGGCAGAAGTGAACGCCTGGGCTGATGCCGAAGCCATGCTGGAGGCTGCGCGGGCTCAGGCAGACGCCATCGTGGCTGGCGCCAATGACGCGTTCGAAAAGGAACGCCAGCGCGGCTATGCAGAAGGCGTGGCAGAAGCCCGCATGGAGCAGGCCGAGAAAATGATAGACACCGTGAGCAGGACGGTGGATTACTTTGCGAAGGTCGAATCCGACATGGTGGCTCTTGTGATGGCCGCCGTGCGCAAGATCATTGACGATTTCGATGACGAGCAACGCGTGGTGATCGTCGTGAAGAACGCACTTTCCGTGGTTCGAAACCAGAAGCAGATGACGCTTCGCGTCAATCCACGTCAAGTTGACGCTGTGCGAGCGCACACCAACGAGCTGCTGGCGGCCTACCCCGGTGTAGGGTATCTGGATATCGTGCCCGATGGACGCCTGGATGCAGAAGCCTGCATTCTGGAAAGTGAAATTGGCATGGTGGAAGCCAGCATAGAAGGACAGATTGCGGCCTTGCAGGCGGCCTTCCAGAAGGTTTTGGGCAATCGCATATGACGCCACCTCCTGCGCACCCCGTCGAGCGCTCATCTGAGACGGTGAGCGTTGCCCCCGCGCGAGCACACCGGCAGTTCCACTACATCACCGAGATGATGGATCTGGCGCTGCAGGACACGCCCATGCTGCGCATCAAAGGCCGGGTTACCCAGGTCGTTGGAACCATCATCAAGGCGGTGGTGCCCACCGTGAAGATTGGCGAAGTCTGCCTGCTCCGAAACCCTGGCGAGGACTTTGAGATGAAGGCCGAGGTGGTGGGGTTCGCGCGCGATGCTGCACTGCTCACACCCATTGGCGACATGTATGGGATCTCTTCCGCCACCGAGGTGATTCCGACTGGCCGGGCCCACATGGTGCCAGTAGGATTTGGACTTCTTGGGCGGGTGCTGGACGGACTTGGCCGTCCACTTGACGTCGCAGAGCACGGGCCGCTAGAGGCCACGAAGTACTACCCCGTGTTCGCAGAAGCGCCCGACCCGCTGACGCGCCGCATCATCAGCGCACCTGTCGAGCTGGGGGTGCGTGCGCTGGATTCCGTCCTGACTTGCGGGGAAGGCCAGCGTATGGGCATTTTTGCCGCGGCCGGCGGCGGCAAGTCCACACTGATGGGCATGCTCGTCAAAGGCGCGGCAGTGGATGTGACCGTGGTCGCCCTGATCGGCGAGCGGGGTCGCGAGGTCCGCGAGTTTCTGGAACACGAGCTGGGCCCCGAAGGTCGCAGGCGCGCCGTGATCGTTTGCGCCACCAGCGATAAATCTTCCATGGAACGTTCCAAGGCGGCTTACGTAGCCACCGCGATTGCCGAGTTTTTCCGCGATCAGGGAAAGAAGGTGCTGTTCCTGATGGACTCGGTGACCCGATTTGCCCGTGCGCAACGGGAGATCGGATTGGCCGCAGGCGAGCCGCCTACGCGCCGCGGTTACCCGCCCAGCGTGTTCGCTACGCTGCCCAAGCTGATGGAACGCTCGGGCATGAATGACCGCGGCTCGATCACCGCCCTCTACACCGTGCTGGTGGAAGGCGACGACATGACCGAACCGGTTGCGGATGAAACGCGATCCATCCTGGACGGTCACATTGTGCTTTCAAGACGACTCGCGTCGGCCAACCACTACCCTGCCATCGATGTCCTGGCGTCTACCTCCAGGGTGATGAACGCGGTGACCACCCCCGAACACAAATGGCTGGCTGGACGGTTGCGCGAACTGATGGCCAAGTACGAAGAAGTGGAGCTGCTGGTCAAGATCGGGGAATACAAGAGAGGCGGAGACGCCGCTACAGACGAGGCCATTGACAAGATTGAGGCCATTCGCTCGTTCTTGAAGCAACGTACCAATGAACATTGTTCAATGGATGAGACATTGAAACACATGCGCGCCCTGGTAGGACCAGCGCCCGGGGGCCTGCAATGAATGTGTTTCCTGAACTGCTGCGCATCAAGAGTTTTCGAGAGAACCAGGCGGAGCTGCGCATGCGCCGCCAGATCGATTTGACCAGACTGGCTCACGAGAACCACGAAACGGAGCAGAAGCGACTGGCGGACTTGTTGCGCGAAGGAATGGAGATAGAAGCGCGCCTGTATAACGACCTGTGCCAGCATGTCGTGCGCCTGCGCGATATTGAAGACGTGCGCCACGCGGTCACAGGCCTGCGCCAGCGCGAGGATCGCCAACAGGACGTTGTGACCGCGGCTGGTAAGGAAGAGCAGGAGGCCGAGCAAGCGCTGACCGCTGCGCGTGCCTCGCACAAGGAAGCCCATAGGCAAAAAACAAAGTTCGAAGACCTTTCACGCGACTTCGATCTCGCCTCTGCGCGCGATGCAGATCGACTGGAGGACCTGGAAATGGAAGAGGCCGCCAGCGTCCGGCGAGACCGCGAGGACTGGGAATCCATATTCTCACAGGAGAGCCGGACATGAACCTCAGCAGCGATCGCCCTGTTTCCCTTGATCTTGGCATGTCCTCACAACCCAATTTTGACTCTCGTTCTGACAATGCCTTGGGTAATCGACCAGACTTGGGCTCGAATGCCCAGCCCAACCCCGACCAACATCAGCAGGAGCAAGACGCGCTCAAATTGCGTGAACTCCTCGAGGCGCAAGAGCCCGCGACGCCAACTCCTCCAGCTCCCCCACCTCTCCCCGATCTGCCGCAAGAGCCGAACGTAGCCAACCTGCAACCTTTCGAATTGTTTGGCCAAAGCGCTCCAGCCATGGCCATCACTACACCTGCCACCGCACCTACGGCTACAGCGTCCACTACCCCAGCGACTGAAAGCCCTGTCGCGGCCCAGCCGGAGACAAATACCCCCATGGCGGAAGAAAGCGCGCAACAAGACCTGGTGCATCGCCAACCTTCCCAGTCACACGCTGACCCCTACGAGCTGGAACAAGATGCACGTAGGCTGCGCAAACTTCAAGAGTCCGCAGACGCAGGACCGCATGAGCCACCGCCGCAGGCGCATGAGCAGAGCGTGGCCAGCTTGCGCCCTTTTGATCTTTTTGGGAATTCGACTGCTCCCGAGGCCACCCCTGCTCCCGCGGAGCAATCGCCTGCGATGGCCGAGTTGGAGGGAAGCATCCTGCGCATGGCCAGTCGCCTGATGGTGGGGGAAACCACGCATGGCGCTGTGGTTCGCATGGAACTTGCGGCGGAAAATCTACCCGGTGTGGTTGTGGAGGTCTACAGAGATCAAGGCGCCATCGTGGCGCAGTTCATTTGCGCCAATGAGCAATCACGTACGCGCCTTGTTCGGGCTGTGCCCTGGCTGGGCGAATCTCTTTCCACCCGGCTGAGCCAGGACACACTGGTTCGTGTGGTCACCGACGATCCCGAAGACCCCTCCCCCGTGGAAACGCGTCATCAAGCATTTTCAGGTTGAACGCGTGTCTCCCATGCCCGATTTTTCATCTCCCTTTACTACCCATCAGCCGCCCCGTCTTTCACGCAACGAGGCCAAAGCGCGCACGGCTATCGCGCAGCGGGGCAGCGGCCTGGTGCTGCACCTGGGAAATGCGCCATGGCGTGTTGACCTCCACCCGGACAGTCCGGAACCCATGGCCCCCGGCGACTGGTTGCTGAGCTTCGAATGGGTTGGTGCGGAGTTCCACCTCCAGCTGCCCCATGCAATCGCCAACCAGGTAGCGGGTTCTCTGATGCCTGGCGCTTCGTTGGCCGAGCTGCCACACGAACTTGCTTCAGCCGTACTGGAGGCCGCTCTCACAGACACACTCAGTGTGCTCAACACGCTAGGGCGTGGAATGCCGCAATGGCTGGGAATGCAAAAGGATGGGGTAGTACCGGGCGACAGTGCGAACACGCTTGGCGTGCACCTGCGTACAGAGGACGACTCGGCTGCCATCAAGGCCTCATTGCATACCGACTCGCTAGGACTACTCCTGGTGGCGGGCCTGCTCGGCAAGCGCGCGCCCGTGCCGGGTGCTCTGAACGACCACCTGGTCTTGAAGCTGGCAGCGGAGATCGGCTTTACCCATCTGCCTTCGCACGAGCTTGGTGCTCTGGCGCAAGGTGATGTCGTACTGATGGATGGATGCCACTTGGGAGCGCAGCGCATGCTGTGGCTGAGCGCCGATGGCGCAGCCGGGCTTCAGGTCCATTTGCCGGCACCGCCCGCACAAGACGACACACCACCAGAAGCTGATGCGCTGCATTCGGACAACGAGCCCCTCTCCGCCGTCCCCCCTCAATTGATTGTGACCCAAGCCTGGAGCTCTACCATGCCCGCCGAAATGCCCCCATCTGCCAACGTCAATTCAATTGATGGGGTACCTGTTCGCCTTTCCTTCGATCTGGGAGATGTCACGCTGACCGTGGCCGAGGCGCGCGCTCTGCAGCCGGGTCAGGCGATCTCGCTTGCGAGACCGCTCTCTGGCGCGGTGACCATCCGTGCCAATGGCGCCCGTGTTGGCGAAGGTGACCTGGTGGAAATAGACGGGCAGCTGGGCGTGAGTATTCGTACGCTGTTTGCCAGCAGCCAGCAAGAGGTCGAATGAGCCCAAGTTTCGATCCGATCACGCTAGCCTTGGTGCTGGCGCTGATGGCACTGCTGCCCACTGTGGTGGTGGTGACCACCTCATTCCTGAAGATCACGGTGGTCATGGCCCTGTTGCGCAATGCGCTGGGGGTGCAGCAAGTGCCGCCCAACCTGGCACTCCATGGCATTGCCCTGATTCTCACCGCCTACATCATGGCGCCTGTGGGAGCTCACATGTACGACCGCATGACTGCGAGCCCCGAAACGATGAGCAGTGTGAGCTCCATGGTCACGGCCGTTCGAGAGGGAGCGGAGCCGCTGCGTGAATTCATGGTGCGCAACAGCAAGCCAGAGCAGCGGGATTTCTTTGTGCGCACCGCGAAGCGGCTATGGGGCCCCGAGCTTTCAGCGGGCATGACCGACCGCGACTTCATGGTGCTGATGCCTGCCTTCATGGTGTCTGAGCTGACAGTCGCGTTCCAGGTCGGCTTCCTGCTTTATCTGCCGTTCGTGGTGATTGACCTGATCGTCTCCAACATTCTCTTGGCCATGGGGATGATGATGGTCTCCCCAGTGACCATCTCATTGCCTCTCAAGCTGTTTCTGTTCGTCATGCTGGATGGTTGGTCCAGATTGATTCAGAGCCTGATCCTTTCCTACGTCTGACCTCGCAAAGGCCCTATGCAAACCGTTGACGTCGTCTCCTACTTTACGCAGGCGCTTTACCTGACGCTGTGGCTTTCCCTGCCGCCTATCGTGGTGGGCGCGCTGGTGGGCACCTTGTTTTCGTTGTTCCAGGCTTTGACGCAGATCCAGGAGCAGACCCTTTCATTTGGCGTCAAGCTGATCGCCGTCACGGTAACGATTTTGCTCACGGCACGCTGGATGGGCGGGGAACTCTATAACTTCGGCGTACAGATTTTTGACGCCATGGCAACCGTTGGCCATTAGTTCTGCTGAGAGAAGGCTTTGGAAGCGCTGGCTATTCCGCTCAACTACGAAGACGCAAGGGTTTATCTCCTTTCGCTCTCGATGACGCAGCCGCGCATTCTGGCCATGTTCATGGTGCTGCCACTTTTCAACTCGCAGATTGTTCCAGGACTGGTTCGCTTTGCCATTTCAGGCGCGCTTGGCCTGGTGGCCATGCCGGTCGTGGCAGGCCAGATGGCCGTCATGGATTCCACTTCCCCGGCCTTCTGGATGCTGATGATCCTCAAGGAAGTGTTCGTGGGCTTCGTGATGGGCTTTATTGTGGCCATCCCTTTCTGGATCTTCGAGGCCGTCGGTTTCCTGATTGATAACCAGCGCGGAGCGAGCATCTCTGCCACCCTGAACCCGCTGACAGGAAACGATTCCTCTCCCTTGGGCATCTTGTTCAACCAGGCCTTCATTGTGTTCTTCATGGTCTCTGGTGGGTTCGCCCTGATGTTGGGCATGTTGTATGACAGCTTTCAGATGTGGAGCGTCACGGGGTGGATTCCGCATTTCCGAGCAGAATCTGCCGTGCTGCTTCTGGACCAGCTGAACCGCCTGGTGCGCATGGCCATGCTGCTGGCCGCACCGGCCATCGTGGCCATGTTCCTGGCCGAACTGGGGTTGGCCCTGGTCAGTCGATTTGCGCCCCAGTTGCAAGTGTTTTTTGTGGCCATGCCCGTCAAGAGCGGGCTGTCAATACTCATCCTGGTGCTCTATGCCGCCACCTTGTTCGAGTACGGCGCTGAGTTGGTCGAGTCAGTGGGAGGCATCATGCCTTTTCTGACTGAACAGTGGTCACCGGAGGTCGCCCGATGAGCGAGAAGACCGAACAACCCACGGCCAAACGCTTGCGTGATTCGCGCAAAAAAGGCGACGTGGCCTACAGCAAGGACTTCACCCAGACGGTACTGATCATCGCGATCTTCGGATATTTGTTGACGGCCGCCGGCTTCCTGATGGAAGACCTGATGGAAATGATTCTTCTGCCGACCACGTTGATGGAGATGCATTTTGAAGATGCCGCGGAAATTCTCATCACCAAGCTGGTGACCGAAGCCGCCTGGCTTACGCTGCCGCTTCTGGGCATCATTCTTGTGTTGGGTATCTTTTCCGACGCCCTTCAGGTGGGTCTGGTTCTGGCGTTTGAGAAGCTCAAACCTTCTGGCAAGAAACTGAACGCTATCGCCAACCTGAAGAATATTTTCTCCAAAAAAAATCTGGTGGAATTTCTGAAGTCTTCGGTGAAGATCATCTTTCTGTCGGCGCTGCTCTGGCTGCTGCTGCGCGATGCTTTTCCCATCATGACCAGCATTCCGCAAGCCGGGGTGGCTGGGCTGGGCCAGATCGTCGGAGAGCTCATCAAGAATATGTTGATCTGCATAGGTTTGGCCTACACAGCCATTGCCTTGGCAGATTTTGCATGGCAGCGCTACAGCTATCGAAAAGGTCTGATGATGACCAAGAGCGAGGTCAAGCAGGAATACAAGCAGATGGAGGGTGATCCGATCATCAAACACAAACGTCGGCATTTGCATCAGGAGATGATGCAGGAAGGCGCTGTGGACAGCGCGCGCAAAGCGACGGTACTGGTGACCAACCCCACCCATCTGGCAGTGGCATTGCATTACGAAGAAGGTGAAACCCCCTTACCCGTGGTGCTCGCCATGGGAGAAGGTGCGTTGGCCGGCCGCATGCGTCATGCCGCGCGCGAAGCTGGGGTACCCGTGATGCAAAATATCCCATTGGCGCGCGCGCTCACCGAGCAATCCACCGCTGGCCAATACATCCCATCCGAACTCGTCGAGCCTGTCGCCGAGCTTCTGCGACTTTTGCGCCAGCTCTTGGCAGACGGTACGCCGCCCATGGACTGAAAAGGTGTCAACGAATTCCCATGCCCTCTTTCACTGTCAAAAACCACCCACGCCGAGTTTCAACGGCCCGCCGTGGCATGCATCATGCTCTGGCTTCTCGCCTTGTTCAGGAGGCTGCATGATTCTTGCCGAGTACGCGGCCAGCTTGGGGCAAGACGCCCCTATCACCGGCAACCGACTGTCTATGACTGTCGATGATGTTTATCAGTTGCAATTGCTCCAACGAGCAGATGGACGCGTTCTGGTGCGCTCGCGGCTACGCAGCCTGCCGGAACCCGGGCCTGCTCGGGATGATGTGCTGCGCCTATACGGCTTGCTGGCCTGCGGCCGAATGCTCCGCTCATCGGTGACCTGCGCAGTCGATGCGAACGAACGCGGACTTTGGCTCCAACAATTGTGCAAAGCAGGATCCCCTCAGGCGCTGGATGAACATATAGGTTCTTTCGTTAATGAGCTGGCCTTCTGGACTAGTGCAGCCAAGACTCACTGAAAGACCGATTAGCTCAATGAAATCGTCATCATTTTTTTTGTTGCCAGGCCGCCCCAAAACAAAGAGCGCCCCCTCGGGGGCGCCCGGCATAGGGGGTAGCGCACTACGCGCAGCGAGGGAGCGTGGGGGCTATTTTCTGACCCGCCATCGCCTGGCCAGCGTAGCCGCCGCCGTCATGCTGGCTGCCACCGCACCTGCCGCGTATGCTGGTCCGCCGCCGTGGGGCGACGCCTCCTACAACTATTACGCAGACAAGGCCACTCCGCTGGCCACCGTGCTGCGCGAGTTTGCAGGTTCCTTCACCCTGACGCTGGACCTCTCACCTCAGGTCACAGGTAACGTCAACGGGCGGTTTCAGGCCCGCAGCCCATCGGACTTTCTTAACCAGCTAGGCGGCGTGTACGGTTTTCAGTGGTTCACTCACGCGGGTACGCTGTTCATCAGCCGTACCAACGAGGTCGCTACCGCCAGCATCAACAGCTCGGGCGCCAGTATTGGAGCGATGCGTGAGGCGCTCACCAGCCTGGGCGCGCTGGATCCGCGCTTTGGCTGGGGCGAGTTGCCTCAACAAGGCCTCGCCCTGATCTCCGGCCCCCCGGCATACGTGGCCATGATCAAGCGCACCGTAGACAGCTTGCCCTTGGTCGCGGGCGGTCAACAAGTTGCCGTTTTCAGGCTCAAACATGCATCGGTCGACGACAGGACCATGACCTACCGGGATCGGCAGATCACCACCAAAGGCCTGGCGCAGGTCCTGCGTGATCTGGTCACGAATGATTCCGCCTCTGTGCCTACGGCCAACAACGACGCAGTGTCACGGCTGGCGGCTCCACTGAGGGCGAGCGGCAACCCTCAACTGGGCCCCCTGAGAACCGCGGATTCTCAAATGACACCGGCAGCAACGCTGGGAACTCAAGCGCTGGGAGAAGGTCAGAGCGCCGATGGCGTCATGCGAGATGGGTCTGCCAATCTCGTGGCCTTGCGTCGCCGCCTGCCGTCCATTCAGGCTGATTCGCGCTTGAATGCGCTTATCGTTCAAGACACGCCAGAGCGCTTGCCAATGTTCAAGGCATTGATCGAGCAACTTGACGTGCCCACCGCCTTGATAGAGATCGAGGCGCTCATTATTGATGTCAACTCTACTCGCCTGGACGAACTGGGGATTGCATGGGGTGGCCGCAAAGGCGGCCTCGCAGCAGGTTTTGGCGATGTGTCTGCCACCCCAGGAGCTCTCACTATCTCAGCCGCTGCGCGCGGTAGTGGCATCAGCACGACCTCCACGGTACTGGACGCTGGCAATTACCTGGTCACCAGAATCCGAGCGCTGGAAAGCCTTGGCGAAGCGACGATCCAGTCACGGCCATCGATACTGACGCTGGACAACACAGGTGCCTTGCTCGACCTCTCAGAGACTTTCTATATTCGCGCCACTGGAGAGCGCGTAGCGACGGTGACCCCCGTCACCGTGGGCACCACACTCAAGGTGACTCCCCGCTTCATCAGCCCAAGTGGCATCGGCCCTACCGTGCAGCTGGACGTGGATATAGAAGACGGCCAGATTCAGGAGCAGCAAATCGACAATCTGCCTGTTGTGCGGCGCAGCACAGTCAGTACGCAGGCCCTCGTGGGGGAGAACCAGACGCTGCTCATTGGTGGCTACAACACTCAGTATGTGACGCAGGCCAACGACCGCATCCCGGTGCTTGGCTCTATTCCTGTCGTAGGCGCGCTCTTTTCGCACAAGGTCAATTCCTTGCAGGCGCGCGAGCGGCTGTTTCTTATCAAGCCGCGTGTGGTGACCCTGCCTGATCCTGAACCCGCCGTGCTCCCTGGCGGCCCTGTGCCGCGCATTACCGCGCCAGTGGGCCGCGACCCTTCGGCCGATGCATCGGCCTACCAACCTACCCCTGCGCCAGACTACCCCGCCACCTTGATCAATCCGCCTCCAAGAGCCTTCCCGCTGGCCAGGCCACTGACTTCGCCAACCCGCGCAGAACCGATTCAGACTTTTCCAGCCTCCGGTGAAAATGATATCGGCACGATGAAGTAACAGGCAGGTTGTGGCTCACGGATGAATGCTGTTGCGCATCCGTTGGCAAATTCGATTCGAGAAAAAACTCATCCACGCCACGACATTGACTTCATCTTCCGTTATTCGCCCTACTGCGACTGCCCACCCAACTGCCCACCCACCTGCTGAGCAGAGGCGGCCGCGTGGAGTCACGTGGGCGCTGGCGCTCGGATGGATGATGATGATCGGCCATATTTTTACGGGGCATGCGACCAGCCCCCAAAAAATTTACACCATTGCCATGGTGCTCTCACGCGCTGAACAAAACGTGGAAGCGGGCTTTCGGGACTATCTGGTGAAAAGAGGGTTATCCGTCAAATTCGAGAGCGTGCATTATTCGGATCGTCCAGAAGACGGGCCTGCGCTCATAGAAGCCGTGCGATCGCTCAAACCTGATCTGATCTATTCCTGGTCTACAAGTACGACACTGGCCCTGGCAGGAAAATATGATGCTGCCGATGCAACGACGCACATTCGCGACCTTCCCATTGTCTTCACCGAAGTCACAGATCCAGTCGGTTCCGGGCTGTTGCAGCAACTCGCCCCGCCGGAGCGCAACCTCACTGGAGTGAGCCATGTCGCGCCGCTGGCTGCACAACTCAAAGCGATCAGCAGTTACCGGCCTTTCCAGCGTCTGGGCTACATCACGAACCCGACCGAGTCCAATACGCAGAGCATCGCCAAAGCGTTGCAGCGGGCTGCAACGGAAACGGGTTTTGAGCTGCTGGAAGAAACCCTGCCCCTGAACGCCAACGGGGAAGCTGACGCCAATGCGCTTCCTGAACTCATTCAGCGACTGGCTTCAAGGAAAGCCGATTTTCTTTACATAGCGCCCAGCTCTTTTCTGGCCCTCACGCACCGAGATCTCGTAACGCAGGCGGCCATTGAAGCGAGAGTGCCAACCTTCTGCACGACAGAGAGCATCGTGCGGCAGTCTCACTGCATGTTCGGGCTGTTTGCGAACGGTGCCAACGTGGGGAGATTTGCTGCCTACAAAGCCAGTCAGATCCTGATTGACCAGACCCCGGTGGAAACCATCCCGGCCGAGCCGCTTCAGCGGTTTTCACTTCTGATCAATATGCAAACTGCCAAGAAACTGGAGCTCTATCCGCCGTTGGTACTGCTTAACGTGGCGGAGGTGATCAAGTGAATCCACCCCTGAAGTCTGGCATCACCGATTGGCTTCCACCAAGAATCACGCTGTCAGCCTGCGTGGAAGTGGCAGGCCGGTGGTGGTTGGTGGCCATGTGTGGTCTGCTGCTTTTGGCGGCCCTGTTGCTGAGTTTGCAACGCTCTCAAGCGCAAGAGTTGCGCGAGGCCCGTTTGGAAATTGCACTTCAGGGCATCAAGGAGCGCCTTGAAACCAGCCTGGCCCTTGGGTTTGAGCTGATCGATAGCCAGCAGGCGCAAGCCTTGCTGGAAGACCTCTTATCTGATGACCCGTCTCTGCTCTCTGCAGAAGTGTTCGATGCCAATGCATTGTCACTTTTCAATACGGACAGAGGCGCCATTGGAGACCGCGTGCCTTCAAGCTGGCTCGCCGCCAGCGCACACAGCCAGTCGACCGGAGGCAGGGGCGAGGCTCGAAGCACCGCCACGGCGTCCTGGTCGGTCATCCATGAGAACGGTTTCACTCTGGGCATGCCCATACGAGGCCCGTTCGGAGAAATTGCAGGCCACATCAGCATCACCTCGCCTATTCCGCCTTCACCTTCACCCTGGTATCTGCTGGGGGTCACACTGGCAGGCAGCATTGGTGTGAGCGTGGCCTGTTTACTGCTGGCCATCTGGCTACTGCGAAAACTGGCCAACTTAAGGGACGACGCGGCCATGGAGCTGGCGGCCTCGCGCCTGAGAGAAATCGACGCCCGCATGGAAGCAGGGCTTGATGCCCTCAAGCGCAACGAGGATAGCCACTGATGTCGCCGGTGAAAATAGCGCGGCGATTTGCCACTGCGGGGCTCGTGCTGCTCACGCTGGTGGCATTGATGGTGAGCTGGGTCGCTATCTCTCAGTTGCGTGACACGGCCTACCACGAGGCCGAGGCGCGCGCCCATCTCATCGCAGAAGAAGTCGCAGACCAGATTCAGTTGGCCATCAACGTCGGCGTTCCAGTCGATCATCTGGAAGGTGTTGAAGATCTTTTCCACCAGCGCACACAAAGCTTCTCCGCTATCGTTCGGATTGCGCTGGTGGACCAGCAAGGTCGCATCCTCAAGGAAAACGGCGTTACCGAGACAGACACGCTGCCGCTGGTGGTGATACCCGTCACGCACCAAGGTGCTTCCGTGGCCAGCCTGGAGCTGCTCTGGCGCCAGCCCCGGGTGTCGGCGTTACTGTTGCCTTGGGGCCTACCCGTGGCGGTATTGATAGCGCTCATCGCAGGCCTGGCCAATGAAGCGCTGCGGTTCTCTTTGACCGGCGCGGTGCTCAGACGTGAGAGGCTGGTCATGGAGTGCTGTGAACGCATTGCCACAGGCGATCTGGCGACGCGCCCGCCCCGCGTCAGCCGCAAGAACTTCGACAGGCGACTTCCCTGGTTGGTGGAGCAATTGCGCCATGTCAGCGAACAGCACTTGCGCGTTCTACGCCTGGCCCAGTCGCTGCGGCAGACCGAACCAGATTTTGAGAAACGCCACTCGCTGGATCGAGTGCTGGCAGAGACCATTGGTGGTGACCGGTTTGAACTGACTGCCCCTGCCGCCGGCGCCGACATAGAACCAGCTGCACACCCGCCCGCAGACGCAGACGCAGACGCAGACGTTCAAGCCATTTTGAGCAAGCGTGTACCTGAGCTCTCATCCGAGACTGCGCACCTTGTAGCCGCCCCCCTCCTGAGTGCACAAGCAGCACGCCAGCGCTGGCGCGGCGTCATGTTGGGCCTGTTCGCCTCGGCGCCCATGGCGGCGCTGCCTGGCTATCCGCTTGCGCTGACCGCCGCAGGCGGATTGGCTCTGCTGGCAGTCCTGCTGGGCATCTCATACCGCTTCAACTGGTTGAATAACACCGTGTACGCGCGGTATGGGCTTGTGCTTGGTAGCGCCGTATTTGGACTAGGCTTTGGCTTGCTGGCGCAAATAGCGGGGGCGCCGCGGGTGTTTCAACTATGGGACAGCCTGGGCTATGCCTTGCTGGCTTTGTGCGGCATCCTGGCCTTGCTTCTGCCGCTTCTAGGCCCCCGGGCGCCGGTCTCCGCGCATCCATCTGAGGGAGCTCGGCATGCAGCTTAAGACTCGCATCACGGCGCTGATGCTCGCCTCCATGACAGCGCTGTGGCTCGTCGGGAGCGCGTGGGAATGGCAACGCGACGGTGAAATGACGCGTCGCTACAACCAGGTGCTGTTGCAATCTCAATCCATTGCATGGAACAAGCTGCAAGCCGAATCTCTGGGCAGATTGCAAGCCGCGCTCGACCAGGCTCTGGCCAAACCGGACGTCGCGAAAGCCTGGAACAAGCGTGACCTTGAGGCCCTCGGCGCTGCCCTCAAGCCCATTCTTGAGCAACATCCAGGATGGCGTGCGGATTGGTACGACGAAAAACGTGTGCTTGCCCATACCAGTTCCACCGCCTTGCAACAACAGCCCATGGTGGACACTGGCTGGCTGACGCGGTCACTGTCCACCGACGAGATGCAGACGGGCCTTAGCCAGTCTTCGCGCGAACGGTATTACATGGTGGCATTGCGCCGTTTCGGGCCGGAAAGTGCTCCAGGCATCTTGGCTATCGGCCAGAGCCTGGGGTATCTGATGCCTGAAATGAACCGCACAGTGGCGGGTGAAAGCTTCATCATCAACTTGCGTGGCCGTGAGATCTCTGGAAGGCTGCCTGGCCTGGCCATTGACGACGGCGCGGCTCTATTGACAAGACGATCCAACGTCGCCCAGACCTCCTCTCCAGATGGGCGCCACTGGATGACCGCGACCACCCCCCTGGCCGGTTTCAACGGCCGCCCCATTGGGGCGGTCCTGACCGCTTGGGACATTACAGACCAGGAGAATGAGAACCAACGGATGGATCTGCTGTCTGTGGGGGGAGCCCTGTTGATTCTGGCGATGCTGGGCTTGGCAGTGTTTGCCTATCTTCGCCATGCGCTGGGCCCGTTGGCGCGCTCCGTTGGGGTGCTGGACAGATTGGCCAGCGGAGACCTGCGGGCTACCCCTGATGAAGACGACCAGGCCTTACCCGATGAAGCAGGTCAGATTGCCCGCAGCGTGGCTGCGCTACGCGATGAGATGTTCAACCTTCAAATGCTGCGGGACGAGCGCTTGCGCACGCACCAGCAACAGGAGCGGCTGATCCGCGGCCAATTGCGCCAGCTTGCAGACACTCTGGATGAACAGGCGCGCATCGAGGTTCTGACGGCCCTGGAACCCCCACCCGAAGCGCAAGATGCGCATTCAGACAATTCGCTCGTCAAGTTGGCAGGCGTGCTGGGACGTATGTCCGACCTGGTGACCACGCAGCAGCACCGGCTGGTGGGCCTGCTTCATAAATTGCGCGAGGCCATGGCCCAGCAAGCCACATTGATCAGCTTGCAGCAGGAACTGGAGATTGCCCGCACGATGCAACTTTCCATCTTGCCACGCTCCGCGCCTCCCACCGAAGCAGCGGCAGTATCGGCGCTGATGGTGCCGGCCAAAGAAGTGGGCGGTGATTTTTACGACTACTTCCTCATGAAAGATGGCCGTCTGGCCATGGTGGTGGCCGACGTATCCGGAAAAGGAATTCCCGCAGCGTTTTTCATGGCCATCTCACGGACCTTGCTGAAGAACATTGCCCAGTTTTTACAGGAACCTGCCGACATCATTGAACGGTTGAACGAGCAGCTATGTGCAGAAAACGAGCAGATGATGTTCGTGACCGTATTCCTGTGCGTGCTCGACCTGGAGAGCGGCGCGCTCGATTATGTCAACGCAGGCCACAACCCTCCCCTGCTCATGCGCGCAGATGGAGCGGTGGAAGACATGCCACGAGGCCAGAACATGGCTTTGGCTGTCATGGAAGACATCAAGTTCAAACAGGGGCGCGTCCAGCTGAATCCAGGCGATACGCTGCTTCTCTATACAGATGGCGTCACAGAAGCCGCCAATCCCGAAGGAAGCCTGTTTGGTGAGTCCAGACTGAATGCACTGGCCAGCGAATACAAGGCACCCAACAGCGACTTCCCCGAGGTTTTGCTTGAAGCTGTGCGGCAGTTTGAAGCTGGAGCGCCTCAAACGGACGACATTACTCTCGTAACGGCCAGATTTCTCGGACCCAGGAAGAGCTCACACTAAGTGTTCCCTCAAAGCTGTTGATCGAGGGCAGGCACTCTCCGACGAATAAAAAACCCCCAGCTTGGACACAGCATCCAGGCTGGGGGGTATGGCGAACTCGCGTTCGGGGCCAAGCCCCGATGGCGATCAGTTCAGCGCTGTTTTCTGGCCATTTTTATAGACAGACAGCGTGATGGTGGGGTTCTTCATCTCGCCAGTGGGCTGGAACTGGATGAGCGAAGTCACACCTTTGTAGTTGGATTCGACCAGCTTGGGGGTGTAGACCTTGGGATCGACCGAGTTGGCACGTTTCATGGCATCCGCCAGCAACATGGCGGCATCGTACGTGTAGGGGCTGTAGATCTGGAACTGATTGGGGAATTCAGCGTCGTAACGCTTCTTCCATTCGATGCCGCCAGGCATTTTCTGAATCGAAGATCCGCCGTCGGCGCAAACCACATTGTTCAGAACCTTGGAGTTGGCTGCCAGCTCGCTCAGCTTCTGTGTGCAGATGCCATCACCGCCAAAAAACTTGACGTTGCTCATGCCAAGTTGTTCAAGCTGGCGCAGCATAGGGCCGCCCTGGGCGTCCATGCCGCCGTAAAACACAGCATCAGGGGCCTTGGCCTTGATGGCGGTCAGGATGGCCATGAAGTCAGTTGCCTTGTCGGTGGTGAATTGGCGATCAACCACCTGGATGCCCTTGGACTTGGCGGTTCTTTCAAAAATGTCTGCCACGCCCTGGCCGTAAGCGGTACGGTCGTCAATCACAGCGACCTTTTTCAGCTTCAGTGCGTCAGCGGCATAAAAGGCCAGACCAGCGCCCAGCGCATTGTCATTGGCGATGATGCGGTAGGTGGTCTTGTAGCCTGGCTTGGTCAGGTCTGGGTTGGTCGCAGCGCCAGTGACATGAGGAATGCCGCAGTCGTTATAGACCTTGGACGCTGGAATGGTGGTGCCGGAATTCAAGTGGCCGACCACACCGTTGACCTTGGCGTCGCACAGTTTCTGTGCAGCCGCCGTGCCTTGCTTGGGATCTGCAGCATCGTCTTCCGACTGCATTTCCCATTTGATCTTCTTGCCGCCAATGACGATGTTCTGCTTGTTGAGGTCTGCCACGGCCATGCGAACGCCGTTTTCGTTGTCCTTGCCATAGTGGGCCTGCGGGCCGGACATAGGCGCCACGCTACCAATCTTGACCACCTGCACATCTTGCGCAAACGCCAAACCGGACACGGTTGCCAGGGCGGCGACGGCCACCAGACTCATCTTCAGTTGCATAAAGCCTCCAGATTTAAATGGTTGAACTTGATTTGTGCTCAACGGGCATAAACGTTAACGCAAATTTCGGGCCAACAACATAGGGAACACGCTAGGGGTGGCGCTCCTTATGGTGTCAACCGAACGGACGACCAGGTCAGGATCAACGCTCAGGCGGTCAAGAGAGTGCGTAAGCGCAACAGCGCACGCGAGTCACCGCCCTTGCGCACCAGGGTGCAAGGCAATTAAGGTGGGTCAACCCCTATAGACAAGGCGTTTGGTTCAATTCACTGGTCTGCACTCAAGACCGTGCACTGCTCGCCAAACTGCACAAAGCTCAATTAGGCGGGCGCGCCTGCATCAGGCTCTCTGAGAAGATCGTCGCTAGCGGCGCTCAGGGTTGGCGGCCGCCTTGGCTACCGTTTCGCGCACCACCTCCGCTACCGCCTGCCGGATGCGGGCATTGAGCAGGGGCATCTGCTCATGCAGTACTTGCGCGATGGTTTCGCTCAGTCTTGCATCGAGCTCGGGCCCCATGCGGGCCAGTAGCTCGATCACCGCAGTATCTGGCAGGTAAACGTTTCGCTCCTCGGGCAAAGATGCTCGAAACAAGGGCCCCGGGGGTTGCTGATCAGGTGCAACGACGTGTTGGCTTGTTGATTGATAGGCTGGCGCATAAGCAGCCTGGTATGGAACTTGATAGTCCGATGGAGCGTGTCTGTGGTGCGCTGATGCACCAATACCATGCTCCATAGCTTGATCCAGGTGCTGATCTAGGGCGTGGTCCCCTTGGGACTGGTCGGCAGATAGATCCTCTGGCTGCCCCGGCAACGCATCCGTAGGCTGGTCAGAGTGGCCATCGTGCAACGGACCTTGTGACGGCTCGTCAGGCGCAGCACTGGCCGCGCCTGTGGGAACGAAGATTTCCGTGAGCGTAGGCACGAAACGGGGTGGCTGCCGGGATGGTGGGGGCTCGTCCAGAGGCATGGCTCAACTTAGTCCGTGTAGATTTGACCTTGCATGATGCCGGGTCCATGAGGTATTTTCACCAGGGGCAACTCAAGGCTTAACCGCGCCCAAGGCCGTGCTGTTCGATGGCGTAGCCGCGGCTGGCGTAGTGGCGCCAGCGTTGGCGGGCGTTGGCGCGATCGGTTTCGTCCTGGCTTACCAGCTCCAGCAGGCGTTCAAAGCGCTCGAACCCTTCGGGTACTTCCTGCCCCAGGTGCAGGAGCACCTGGGTATGGGGTAAGCGGCTGGCGTCCAGGGCCAGGACGATGGGGGTCGCCGCCAGCATGGAAGGCTTGGCTGAAGCGGCGCAGTGCGGTATGAAATCCAGCGCAGAAAAGGTCCAAAGCGCTGCATTCAGGGCCAGCAAAGTTTCTTTGTCACCCAACACGCCTACTTTGGCGCCGGCGCTGTACGCCTTGCGCAGCAAGCGGCAGGCGTAGCCCAACTTGTCAGGCACGTTGAAGTGAAACTCCACTCCGGTCATCTGGACAGCCATGCAGAATCAAGCACGCTTTTTCTTGCCTTTGCTGGAATCGCCGGCCTTTTTCTCCGCCTGCACAGGCTCACCTGCCTGGGAAAGCAGATACTGCACCAGCAAGCCCACAGGGCGGCCCGATCCGCCTTTAGCAGCGCCACCTTTCCAGGCTGTGCCGGCGATATCGAGGTGCGCCCAAGGGGTGTCTTCAACGAAGCGTTGCAGGAATTTAGCGGCCGTTACAGCGCCAGCGGGGCGCCCTCCGACGTTGGCCACATCGGCGAAGTTGGTCTTCAGGCCTTCTGCGTATTCGTCGTCCAGCGGCATGCGCCAGCACAGATCCTGCGCTTTCATGCCGGCTTGCATCAGAGCGTCTGCCAGGTCATCGCGATTGGAAAACAGGCCGCTGCGTACACCGCCCAGCGCAATGACGCAGGCGCCGGTGAGCGTGGCGATGTCGATCATGGCGCGTGGCTTGAACTTTTGCGCATAAGTGAGTGCATCGCACAGCACCAGGCGGCCTTCAGCGTCGGTATTCAGGATTTCGATGGTCTGGCCGCTCATGCTAGTGACTACATCACCCGGTTTGACCGCACGGCCATCGGGCATGTTCTCGCAGGCAGGAATGAGGCCGACGACGTTGATGGCAGGTTTCAACTCCGCCAGGGCACGGAAAACACCCAGCACGCTGGCAGCGCCACTCATGTCGTATTTCATCTCGTCCATCTCGGGAGCGGGCTTGAGTGAAATACCGCCGGTGTCAAAGGTGATGCCTTTTCCAACCAGCGCCACGGGCGCACTGGATTTTCCGGCACCGTTATAGCGCAGCACGATCAGGCGAAGCTCCTGATCGGAGCCTTGAGCGACGGCCATGAAGGCCCCCATACCCAGCTTGCTGACTTCCTTGGGACCCAGAATTTCGCAGTCAAACCGGTCGGCTTTTCCAAGTTCACGGGCAGCATCCGCCAGATGCACCGGCGTGGCGTGATTGGGAGGGCGATTGGCCCATTCACGCGCCAACTCAACGCCGCGCAAGATGGCAACCGTTTGTTCAAAAGTGTCGCGAACCGTGGCAGCATCAGGCACACCCAGTTGCACGCGAGCCAGTTTGCTGGGCTCGGCCTTGCTTTTGGTTGCCGTGTAGACATAGGTGGCGTCAGACGCGGCCTGCAAGGCGGCGTGGACGGCAGCGCCCTGGGGGGCCGCAGCGAAGCAAATCACCAGTTCCTTGACCGAGGAGCCTTTGAGTGCGGCCATGGCAGCCACAACGGCCTTGCGCACTGAGGCTGGAGAACCATCGCCAATACCTGCCAGAATCAGCCGGGCAGATGTCACGCGCGCAGCGCCATAAGTCTGGAGCAAACCGCCCTCAGCTTTGAAATCTCCGGCGTCTATAGCGCGCCGGATCAGCACCGAGACGGCGTCCTCACCCAGCTCGAAGCCTTCAGAAACCAATACGATGAGTGCGCCGGATTTCACGGAAGCAGCCCCATCCAAGCGCAAGGTCTTCAACTCGAAGTTCATAATCTACCTTTTCCTTTCAGCCGATGTTATTCCATTCGTCGTTTCGCAAGGAGCTCAACCGCAGTTTCGGTGCCACCCTGGTGGTGCTGGTGACGATCGTGGTAACCATGATTCTGATCCGCACACTGGGACAAGCCTCGGTCGGCAGAGTAAACCCTTCCGAGGTTTTTCTCGTGATGGGCTTCACCGTGCTGGGGCAATTGCCCACCATTCTGACGCTGAGTCTCTTTATATCCGTAACCTCCACCCTCACGCGCATGTATGCGAGCAGTGAGATGGTGGTGTGGTTCTCCTGCGGACAAAACCTGAGTTCCTTCCTCAGGCCTATCATGCGATTTTCCGCGCCTGTGCTGCTTGTCGTGGGTCTGCTGGCATTGGTCGTCTGGCCTTGGGCCAACCTGCAAGTCCGCGAATTGCGCGATCGCTACGAAAGCAGGGGTGACGTAGAGCGTGTGACGCCGGGACAATTCCAGGAATCCGCAGGAGGTCAACGCGTGTTCTTCATTGACAAGGCCTCGGCAGGAAGCGAAACAGGCAGAAACATTTTCATCTCGGATGTGGAAAACCAGCGCGAATCGGTCACATCCGCTCAGAGCGGAAGTGTCGAAGTCGTCCAAGGTGACCGCTTCCTCATGCTGAACAACGGGCAACGCTTGCAGACGGATCTGGAAACCGGCTCATCGCGTGTGAGCGAATTCGTCGAGTACGGGGTTCACGTGAGCGATCGTACCCTTGCCACCAACAATGACGATTCACCGCGGTTCAAAACCACGCCGGCGCTGGTCATGGAGCCTACCGTGCTCAACCTGTCCGAGCTTTCATGGCGGCTGGGCCTGTTGTTTGCAGCTGCCAATTGCGTGGTCATTGCGCTGGCTGCCACCAAGGTCAACCCGCGAGTAGGCCGCAGTGCCGGGTTGATTTTTGCGCTCTTCGTCTTTGTCAGTTATTACAACCTTGTGAACGTCGGCCAGTCCTGGATTGCCAATGGGCGAGTGAATTTCTTCGTGTTCGTGCTGGCGCTACATGGAAGCATCCTGCTGATGGCACTGACGTGGATGATGGTCAGACAGGGCAACTGGCTGAGCTGGGGCCGCCGGAAAGGAAAGCCTGAATGAACACGATACGGCGCCTCATCTACGGCGAAATCCTGCGTGCCGTCGGTTTCGTCATAGTGGCCTTTCTTCTGCTGTTCTTTTTCTTCGACTTTGTTGACGAACTCCAGGCCCTGAACCGTTTGGCACCCCAGGGCTACACCCTGCCCATGGCCTTGCTCTATGTGGCGTTGCTGGTGCCTGCGCACATGTATGAGCTGCTGCCGATTGCAGTGCTCATTGGCACCATCTACGTCATGGCCCGGTTGGCAGAAAGTTCGGAGTTCACCATATTGCGAACCAGCGGCCTGGGGCCCGGGCGCGCTCTAGGCACACTGCTGACGCTGGGGGTGGGGTTTGTCGCCCTGACCTTCATCTGTGGGGACTATCTGGCTCCAGAAGCCAACCGCGCTGGCCAGATTCTCAAAGGAAGATTTTCAGGCGAACTGACAGTTGGACAAACGGGCGCCTGGCTCAAGGATAGACAGGATGACCGCAGTTACTCCGTGAATGTGGCAGCGCTTTCCCCGTCGGGCAGCATGAGCAACGTGAGAATCTTTGAGTTCGACGCCCAGGGCCGGTTGTTGTCGACCACCAAGGCGGCTCAGGCGCGTGTGGGCGACGACGATGCCTGGACCTTGCAAAACGTGCAGCGCCGAGAGTTTGAGCTGGCCACGCAGAATGCGTCGAATGCATCGAAATCTCAGGCCAACCAAGGCCTGAGCGGCGATAAGCGCCCCCAGGTGAGCAACTCTGCGTTGCCAGAACTGCGCTGGCCCACGAGCCTGTCCATAGACATGGTGGCCGCAGCGCTGCTGAGTCCGGACCGCATGCAGACGGTCGATCTGTTCCAGTACATCCGCCATCTGGATGACAACGGACAGAGCGCTCAACGTTATGAAATCCAGTTCTGGCGCAAGGTGTTCTATCCCTTAAGTTGCCTCGTGATGATGGTGCTTGCCCTGCCCTTTGCCTACCTGCATTTCCGCTCTGGCAACATCACTGGCTATGTGTTCATGGGCGTGCTGGCGGGCATCAGCTTTTTCCTGCTCAACAACGTATTCGGCTTTATTGGAAACCTTCGCAACTGGGAGCCCTGGATGGCTGCGGCCGCACCGGGCTTGCTTTATTCGCTGATTTCCCTTGGAGCGTTTCGATGGTTGGTGGTCAGGCAATGAGCGGTCCGCGGGCCATCGTACTGTTCGCTCACGGCTCTCGCGATCCCGCATGGCGCGCACCTATCGAAGCCGTGGCGGAGCGCATGCGACAAATTCAGGCCGGCGCGCGCGTCGTTTGCGCCTACCTCGAGTTGACGGAGCCCGACCTCCCCAGTACCGTCAACCAATTATTTGCTGAGGGCGTGCGTGCGATCACCATCTGGCCGATGTTCCTCGGCACCGGGCGGCATGCACGAGAAGACCTGCCCCGGCTGGTCGAAGAATTGCGCGCCCAGCACCCTGCCGTTGAGTTTGTCCTGCAACCCGCCATTGGAGAGCACCCGGACGTGCTCGAAACCATGGCGAGATCTGCGCTGGGTTAGTGTGCGGTACCTCAAACGACCTGCCCGTGAAATCGCGCCTTCGCGGGGGTTTACCGCACTGAAGTGATTCAAGTGCAGTTCAGGCCAGCGGCAAGGCCGTTTTGTACCTCACCTGTTTGAGCGCAAAGCCGGAGCGGATTTTTTCTATGTCCGCAATAGGCGTGAGCTGATCAAGAATGAAGCGCTCCAGGGCGGCCATATCCGCCACGACAACGCGGATGAGATAGTCGGAATCGCCCGTCATCAGGTAGCACTCCATCACCTCCTCCTGCTCGGCAATACGCTGCTCAAAGCGGGCCAGGGCGTCCTTGCTCTGGGTGCGCAGGCTGATGTTGATGAACACATTGAGGCCCAAGCCCAGCTTGGAGGCATCGGCCAAAGCCACATATTGGCGGATCACGCCACGGGTTTCCAGCGCTTTGACGCGCGCCAGGCAAGGTGAAGGAGAAAGCCCGACGCGCCGAGCCAATTCCACATTGGACAGAGATGAGTCGCTTTGCAGCTCTCGCAAAATGCTCCTATCGACTTTATCCACCTTGTACGCCTTATTGATTGAATTTCATGTATTCAACAGCATATTCTGCCGTGAAATATTAAAGACTCAGAATAAATAAGCAGCACATGCGGCAGGGATTTATCTAAAGTCTTTGGTATGAACGCCCCCATACCTCTTTTGAAATCAGATTCCGACCCAGCCGAAACCGCAGAGTGGCGCGAGGCTTTCACAGCCCTGGCTGCCAATGCCGGGAGCACACGCGCGCGCTTCATTCTGGATGAACTGGTCCGGCTGGCCCGCAGCCACCAGCTCGATTGGCAGCCCGACCTCAATACGCCGTATGTCAACACCATACCTGCCCATGCACAGCCGGCATTCCCGGGCGATCTTGGGTTGGAGGAAAAACTGGCTTCGCTGATGCGCTGGAACGCGCTGGCCATGGTGGTGCGAGCCAACCAGGCTTACGGAGAACTCGGCGGGCATATAGCCAGCTATGCCAGCGCGGCCGACCTGTTCGAGGTGGGGTTCAATCATTTCTTCCGCGCCCGCACCCCTCAGCAGGGCGGCGACCTGGTGTTCTTTCAACCGCACAGCGCACCCGGGGTCTATGCCCGTGCTTTTCTGGAAGGCCGCCTGAGCGAAGCCGATCTGCTGCACTTCCGGCAGGAAATCACAGCGCCAGAACAGGGCGCACGCGGGTTGTGCAGCTACCCCCACCCGTGGCTGATGCCTGATTTCTGGCAGTTCCCCACCGGCTCCATGGGACTTGGTCCCATCAGTTCCATCTACCATGCCCGATTCATGCGCTACCTCTCGCACAGGGCATTGCTGAACTGCGAAGGTCGCAAAGTCTGGGGCGTATTTGGTGACGGAGAGATGGACGAGCCCGAGTCCATGAGCGCGCTCACATTGGCTGCGCGGGAGAAGCTCGACAACCTGGTGTGGGTGGTCAACTGCAACTTGCAGCGCCTGGACGGGCCGGTTCGCGGGAACGGGCGCATCATTGACGAGTTGGAGCGCCTGTTTGCGGGTGCTGGGTGGAATGTCATCAAGCTGATCTGGGGAAGCGACTGGGATGGGCTTTTTGCCAGCGATAGCAGCGGCGCTTTGACCAGGACCTTCGCAGACACGGTGGACGGTCAGATGCAGACGTTTGCAGCCAAGGATGGCCGCTACAACCGCGAGCATTTCTTCGGTCAGAGTCCGGAACTCGCGTCCCTGGTGCAGGGCCTGACGGATGAGCAGATTGACCGCCTCAAACGCGGTGGTCACGACATCGTGAAAATCCACGCCGCTTACGCTGCGGCTGCGTCGCACCGAGGCCAGCCCACTGTCGTGTTGGCCCATACCAAGAAGGGCTATGGCATGGGTGCTGCGGGCCAGGGCAAGATGACGACGCACAGCCAGAAAAAGCTGGACGCTGGTGATCTGATTGAGTTCCGCAACCGCTTTCAGTTGCCGCTGACAGATGAACAGGCGACCAGCCTGAGCTTTCACAAGCCACATCAGGACAGTGCGGAGATGCGCTATTTGCTTGAGCATCGCGAGCGCCTGGGTGGATCCATGCCCCGCAGAGAAACCGCTTGCGATCAAGTCGCCGTGCCTGAAATGAACCAGTACGCCAGCTTCGCGCTGCAGGCCAACGGCAAGGAAATGAGCACCACCATGGCCTTTGTGCGCATGCTGGGTGCCTTGCTGAAGGACCCAGGCTTGGGGCCTCGCATTGTCCCCATCGTGGCTGATGAGGCGCGTACCTTTGGCATGGCCAACCTGTTCAAGCAAGTAGGCATCTACAGCAGCGTGGGCCAGCGCTACGCGCCGGAAGATATTGGTTCCGTGCTGAGCTATCGCGAAGCGCTGGATGGTCAGATTCTGGAAGAAGGCATCAGCGAGGCGGGGGCCATTGCCAGTTGGACTGCCGCAGCCACCAGCTACAGCGTGCATGGCTTTGCCATGCTGCCCTTCTACATCTACTACTCCATGTTTGGCTTTCAGCGCGTGGGTGATGCCATCTGGGCAGCGGCGGATCAGCGCGCACGCGGCTTCCTGCTGGGCGCGACCTCTGGCCGCACCACCCTGGGTGGCGAAGGATTGCAGCACCAGGACGGAAGCAGCCACGTGGTGGCTGCCACCATTCCCAACTGCAAAGCCTACGACCCGGCCTTCGCGGGTGAACTGGCTGTCATTCTCGATGCCGGCATGCAAGAGATGATGGTGGAGCAAAAGGACGTTTTCTACTACGTCACTCTGATGAATGAAAACTATGCCCAGCCGGATTTGCCCGAGGGCGTGGCCAAGGATGTTCTTCGCGGGGCGTACAAGTTTGCAAGCTACGGGCAGGCGTCGGGCCCTCACGCCACGCTACTCGGTTCGGGCGCCATCCTCAACGAAGTGATTCGTGCCGCAGAGCAGTTGGCCAGTGAAGGGATGAGGGTAGACGTGATCAGCGTGACGAGTTGGAGCGAACTGGCTCGCGACGGGGTGGCCCATGGTCAGGCGAGCCACCTCCACACCCTTCTCGAACAAACCCAGGGGCCCATCGTGGCGGCCAGTGACTACGTGCGCGCGGTGGCTGAATCTGTGCGGGCATGGATACCCGCCGGGCGGAGTATGCGCACCCTGGGCACGGATGGCTTTGGACGAAGCGACACCCGTGCGGCTTTGAGAGCGTTTTTTCAGGTCGATGCGATGAGCATTGCGGCGGCTGCGAAAAAGCTTCTCAATTAGGAGGTGTTCTGAGAGGGGCCAGTTGCCAGATTACCTCTGCGCGCCGTTCCGACCACATTTCAGTAATCGATGCCATGCATCGACTCATAGATAACTCGCAATTATCAAATTCTCTTTCGAGCTCGATGATGAATGGCTTTCCATTCGCAAGATCAATCCAAGAAAGAGACAAATGAAAAATTCAACAGCGGCCAGGTTGACTAGGGCATTGGCATTGAGCCTGCCGTTCGCCACCCTGATGGGGTGCGCGCAGGCACCCATCCAGCTTGAGAAGATGGGATCGTTTCATGTCGGCGGCCGAGAGGTGGTGCTGAGTGGCCGTCCAGTCAAGGAAATTGCCCTGACCGCAGGCGGTGTGCCAGCCAAGTTTGATCCCAATGGGGTCTACCAGGTGGAGCAGATGTACGTGCAGTACTTCATTCCCAAAGATCCGCGCGGAGCTCTGCCTCTGCTGATGTGGCATGGCGGTGGGCTCAGCGGTGTGACCTATGAGACTACACCGGACGGCCGCGAGGGTTGGCTCAACTATTTTGTCAAGAAAGGCTGGCCAACCTACAACTCGGACGCCGTTGAGCGTGGGCGTTCAGGCTTTGCGATGTATCCGGACATTTTCCAGACTGAACCGGTTTACCTGACCAAGGAAAACCCTTTCGAGCGCTTTCGAATTGGGCAAGGCGCCGGCTCCTACAGCAAGGACCCGCAGCGAATGAAGCTGCTGCCGGGCAATCAGTTCCCGGTGGAGGCCTATGACCAATTCACGAAACAGAACGTGCCGCGCTGGACCTCCACCGACGCTCCAACCATTGCCGCCTATACCGAACTGGTCGATAAGGTGTGTCCTTGTGTGGTGATCGTCCATTCACAATCTGGACTGTTTGGCGCCCGGGTGGCGCAGGCACGACCAGATAAGGTCAAGGCACTCGTCATGGTCGAGCCTGCTGCTACCGGTGCGGTGGAAGACGCGACGAAGATGAAGAACGTGCCAGTTCTTGCGATCTACGGCGACTACATTGCGCAGGACCCAAGATGGCCCACCATTCGCGCCAACGGAGGGCGCTATTTCGACGCGTTGCGAGCAGCCGGTGGAAATGTAGACGTCATTGACCTGCCAAGTATCGGCATCAAAGGCAATTCGCACATGATCATGATGGATAAAAACAGCGACGTCATCGCTGGCATCATCCAGGATTGGCTGGTCAAGCAACGTCTCTATAAATAGGGAGGCCCAGCCCTCCGCTACCCGCAACGCGCCAAGGCAAGGCCCCACGTTGACCCGCGTTAAATCATGGAATAGGTTTGCACCGCCTCGACATCTGTGGGGATCACCGCAGCCAAATGCACAAGCCCCGCATGGAGTGCACGCAGTGTGGCCATTTGCAATAGATCGCGGGGACTGATCTGGGCGTCTGGCAAGCCAGCCGTCAACGAGCGCACTGCGTTCAACAGATCTTGAGGCGTGCACTGCGCGCCGCTTTCCAACAGCCGATTCGCTACACCAAGGTGATTCAGCGTAAGGGCCCACTGAAGTGCGGAAGGACTCCCCGGGCCGTTCAACCCGGCATCGACCCCGTGACGAAGCAACATATCCGCCGCTCCCTGGTTTCCTCTCTTGGCGGCGTAAATCAAGGCTGTCTCACCATCTTTGTCAAACAGCTCTGGATCCGCCCCGGCGTTGATCAGCAACTCAAGGAGGTCCAAAGAAGGAACTTGCGTGACGTACATCAGCGCAGAAACCCCGTCCTGATTGACCGCATTCACGCTTACCCCGGCTTCCAGCCACGCCTGAACGCCCGCTCTGTCGTTGGTTCGAACCATATCCCTCAACCCACGCTCCGCACCGGCCTTGCAGCTATCAGGCATGCGAGCGCCCATCGCATGCAAAGCTTTCGTAAGCTCAGGATATTTCATTGCAGCAACGCATGCCATGGCGCAATCGAGGTCGACCTGCAGTGCTCCCGTCGATGCAAGCGAGCACCTCATAGCGGCCCTTGCCACATCGTTTGCGCCCAACAGACCGCGCAAAACCATTGGACTCAACTGCGTCACCAATCCCTGACCGAAGGCCGCAAAGGTGTTCACGCCCGCTGCGATCAAAGCAGCCGACACGGGCCAATTACCGGCGTCTATGAACCTCTTCAGCGCAGGCGTGTTCATCTCGAGCTGCAAGTACGAGAGCCGCGCTCCTTGCAAGCGCAACTCTTTCACCACGTGCGCATGTCCTTGCGCGACTGCGAGCGATATCGCGCTTTCCCCCTTCTTGTTGGTGGCATGTATGTCCGCTCCGGCCGCTCCTAACATCTTCACCGCTTCCAGCTTGCCTCGCTGGGCGGCGATCATGAGCGCAGTCGATCCGCTCTTGTTGGTGGCATTGAGGCTGGCTCCGGCAGCGATGGATGCAGCGAGGCCTTCTACGTGCCCTAGAGCGGCCGCTTCCCGGAGTGAACGATTCAAGACTTCCTCGGCGGTCAGTGCAGGTTCTGCACTGGCAGGCAATGCCCCGTGTACGCCAGCAGGGCTTTCGGTTAAAGGCAGGGACGCGCCCGCAAGGGGCCCGTTGCCGACATCTTGCGCGCACACCTGTTTGTCGGCCTGCATCGACGATGCCAGGCCGGTGTTGGAGACCGTGGCGAGCCCATCTACAGCTTGATGCGGTGTTGACGATGAGTGAGCGCCGCTCGTGAGCGAGTGGCGACCCATCGGGTTGATGGAGACAGGGGTAGCGGTAACGTCACGTGGCATATGGAAACTCTGGGAAAAAAGGAAAAAACCGGGAAACCTCGTCATGGGCGTCGGGGAGCGCACCAGGCGATGGCTTTCGTGAAAGTTACGCAGCCAACGACTTGACTTCAACCGGTTGCAGGAAGTGAGTGACACCTCCAGGCTGTGAGTTCCATCCCTTGCGCACGGCAGGATTATTTTTTCAATGGCGGCAAGACCAGCGCATCGATTCCGGGGGCAGCCAGGGCACGGGCTGAAACCGCGACCAGCCGTTGGCCGCAATGCCAGGGAACGGAGAGTGGAGAGATTGGAGCGGGAGCTCTTTACCGCTGAGGCCACTTGTTTGACCCCATCTGCCTTGAAACCGTGGAATCCGTTAGAAACCTGACACATTTTCAAGTCAGATGACGCATCGGAGCATGGGCTCGCGCGCCAAATCGTTAGACGGATATCGCATAATTAAGGAAATTTATATACCCATACTCTATGAACCTCCACCAATTTCGTTTCGTTCAGGAGGCTGTTCGCCGTAATCTCAACCTGACGGAGGCGGCCAAGGCGTTACATACCTCCCAGCCCGGGGTTTCCAAAGCGATCATCGAATTGGAAGAAGAGCTGGGCATAGAGATCTTCAGCCGTCACGGAAAACGGCTGAAGCGGGTTACAGAACCCGGCGAACATGTGCTGGAGAGCATTGCCATCATCATGCGCGAGGTCGGCAATCTCAAGCGCATCGGGGATCAGTACAGCGCCCAGGACAGCGGCACGCTTTCCATTGCCACCACCCACACGCAGGCTCGCTACGTCTTGCCGGTGCCGGTAGCCAAGCTGCGTGAAAGCTATCCCAAGGTCAATATCAGCCTGCACCAAGGCTCGCCCGATCAGGTGGCGCGCATGGTGATAGAAGAAACGGCCGAAATTGGCATGGCCACCGAGTCGCTGGCGAGCTATCCGGAGTTGGTCACCCTGCCCTGCTACGAATGGCAGCATGTACTGGTGCTGCCGCACAACCATCCCTTGGCCAGGAAAGAGCGCATTGCGCTGGAAGACATTGCCGCCGAGCCCATCATCACCTACCACCCTTCGTTCACTGGACGCACCCGCATCGACACTGCCTTTGCCCAGCGGCATCTGGACCCACGCATCGCGCTGGAGGCCATTGACTCCGATGTGATCAAGACCTATGTGCGCTTGGGCCTGGGAATTGGCATCGTCGCCGAGATGGCGGTCAAGGGGGAAGCAGATCAGGATCTGGTGACCCGCCCCCTGGGCCAGTTGCTTGGCCAGAACGTCGCGCGTATTGCCCTCAAGCGAGGAGCCTATCTGCGCGACTTCGTGTACCAATTTGCGAGCCTCCTCTCAGACCGCCTCGATCGCAATCTGATCATGAAGGCCATGACCGGGCATGTGAACGACTACGAACTCTAAGAATGACCTCCGAGAGCCCTAAGACCCCCGCCTTTCCCTCCCGCTTGCCCAACGTGGGCACCACCATTTTTACGGTGATGTCGGCATTGGCCGCCGAACATCAGGCCGTGAATCTGGGCCAGGGATTTCCTGATTTCGATTGCGACCCGAAGCTGGTGGACTCCGTTTCCACGGCCATGCGGCAGGGGTTGAATCAGTATCCGCCGATGCCGGGCGTCGCCCCGCTGCGCGAAGCCGTGGCGTCGAAGATAGAAACGCTTTATGGCCGCACCTACAACGCAACGACCGAAATCACCGTGACCGCCGGGGCGACGCAGGCCATCTTGACGGCTGTCCTGTGCTGCACCGGTCCTGGCGATGAAGTGATTGTTCTGGAGCCGTGCTATGACAGCTACGTGCCCAATATTGAACTCACGGGTGCCAAAGTGGTGGCCGTACCGCTCACCCCAGGCAGCTTCCGTCCGGATTTCGACAAGATCGCGGCAGCCCTGTCCCCCAAGACGCGCGCGATCATCATCAACAGCCCGCACAATCCTAGCGGCACGGTGTGGTCACCGGCAGATATGCAGCGCCTGGAGGACCTTCTGGCTCCCACCAATGTCCTGCTCATCAGCGACGAAGTGTACGAACACATGGTCTATGCGCCGCTGCGGCATGAAAGTGCGGCGCGCTATCCAGGCCTGGCTGCGCGGGCCTTCATCGTCAGCAGCTTCGGCAAGACCTACCACGTGACCGGATGGAAGATAGGCTACGTGGCCGCGCCTGCCCACCTGATGGCTGAGTTTCGCAAGGTGCACCAGTTCAACGTATTCACCGTGAACACGCCCATGCAACAAGGGCTGGCGACGTACATGCAAGATCCCAGGCCTTACCTGGACCTGCCCGCGTTCTACGGCGCCAAGCGAGATCTGTTCCGCAAAGGCCTGGAAAAGACCAGATTCCGGTTGCTTCCGTGCGAGGGCACTTATTTTCAGTGCGTATCCATAGACAACTTGGCCATTGCCGAGCGCGATCTGCCCGAAGGCGAATTCTGCCAGTGGCTCACGCGCGAAGTCGGAGTCGCAGCGATTCCCCTCTCAGCTTTCTATCGCGATGGGTTCGACCAGAAAGTGATCCGCTTCTGTTTCGCCAAGAAGGAGGAGACGCTGGAGGCGGCTATGGGGCGGCTGGCCAAGTTGTAGACCAAGGAGCCGGCGCGCGGAAGCGGCCTCCCGCCTTTCCCAGTCGCCTATCCAGTTTTCGATCTCGACCAGCCTCGGCGCCTCAACAACGCCACGGCCCTCACTCACGCCCCCGCCCTCACCCCAACCCTCAATGCCATGCTCAAAACCAATACTCCTTGGCATGCTTAACTTAATTTGATAGACCACATTGACACGGTTGCTCTCCCGCCTGCGGGAGAGGGAGCAAAGTCGGACGGCCGCGGAGCAGGCCATGCGGAGTGGCCGCGGAGCTGGCTTTGCCAAGCCGCTGGCTGCGTCCCTTGGGGGGATGGCGCGCTAGCGCCTCAGGGGAGAACCTCTTTCTCCAGGCCGCTGGCTGCGTCCCACCTTGGGTGATGGCGCGCCAGCGACTCAAGGGTGCTACTTCTTCTGCGGTGGCAGGTCTTATGCTGAAATTGAAGTATGTGGCTTTGAATATTTTTTGAGGTATTTGCTATGGAAGAAATTTCGTCTCCAAAGAAGCTCGCTCTGGCAGCCCTATTTTGTTCGGTACTCCTGGGCTGTGGTGGCGGTGGTGACGACCGTTCTTCTGCTCCACCTCCGCCCGCTCCCCCTCCGGTTACCCCGCCACCGCCACCTGCCCCTGCCGGCATCCCTAAGGTGATTAATGGCATAGCGACGTTGCTCGCGGGGTCCCTCTCAGACGATCCCAATATTGCGTGTGGACGAATTGACTCGAATACACCTGAAGACAGCCGCTTTGGTCTCAGGACGAACGCAATGGCCGTGAAGGCAGACGGTTCTGTCTATTTAACTGACCAACCATGTGCTTCCGTCTCTGAACTGGAAAACGTGGATGCTGTCAGAAAGATCAACCCCAATGGAGCAGTCTCGACCTTTGCCCGAGGCGACATCATTTCCGAAACAATGCCTCTAAAAAGCTTTGTTACAGCAAATGGTTTGGCATTCGATCAGGCGGGTAATCTGTATGTTAGCGATCCGCGTCAATTCGAGGTTCAAATTGACAGAGAAAGCTGCGAGATTTCTAGCTCTGTTCCCGCGATCCAACCTTTTGGCAGTCGCGCAGGAATTTGGAAAATAACGCCAGGCGGCAACGTATCTGTTTTCGCAGGAGTTCTGAACGAATCGAGAAGCACTTATTCAGGTAAAGGAGTGGATGTGGCATTTCTCGCTCCGGGAAATATACAGATCGATTCAACCGGGCTTATGCATGTCTATGACCGCCACGCTGCGCCCTACAGGACCATTGATTCCGCAGGAAACGTTTTGGAGGCTCCACCTCCATTTAATACACACGGTGGCAACTTCATAGCGAGTCCCCAAGGCGATGTCTATACGCCTACCTATTGCACAGGTACTAACACGCCTATAGATCTAGTAAACGTTCGGTCTGGCGCCATCATTGCCAAAGACATTCCGGCGTCTTTGAGGATCGCCGTGGATGCACGGGGTAACGTCTACTCTGCCTCTTTAGGAAATCCGCGACTTGGAACTAACGCAGTGGTTTACAAAAAATCGCCAACCTCTGAACGCTTTGAGCCGGTTGTCACGGAAGTTCGCGACCTTCACGCTATTGCAGTGGGCCCCAGCAATGAGTTGTTTATTAAGTCGGGCTATGCAGTGATCAAGGTGGTTTTCAACTGAAGTCTGAGTCAACAACTGAAGCGGATCGGGCTGGCCGATTCCTCTACTAATTTGGCCATACCGGGTTGTCGGTGCTGATCTTCAATCCCCTAGTCTTGCACGGCCCTAAAACTCCAAGCCGTGCAAGCCAGGGCGTGTTCAATCAGCGCTCTGCTCTCCCGGCTCGTCAGCTACAAATGGCTAATCCGCAAAGTCGGAGTCGGAGTCGAGCTATTCCCCTCTCAGCTTTCTATCGCGATGGTTACGATCAGAAAAGTGATCCGGTTCTGTTTCGCCAAGAAGGATGAGACGCTGGAGGCGGCTATGGGGCGACTGGCCAAGTTGTAGTAAGTGGTGTTTGCGAGGAGCTTGGCGAAGCTCATTCGCGATAGAACTCCGCAGTTCTATTTCAGAGCTCTCCCGTAGAAGCATCCGCGCCTTAAAGATCACCCAGCACACGCCTCACACCCCCGCCCTCACCGGTCGGCCGGCCCCGCCCAACCCTCTCCCCTGGCCGGGCGCCCGCCCGCAGGAGAGGGAGCAAAGTCAGACGGCCACGGAGCAGGCCATGCGGAGTGGCCGCGGAGCTGGCTTTGCCAGGCCGCTGGCTGCGTCCCTTGGGGGATGGCGCGCTAGCGCCTCAGGGGGAACCTCTTTCTCCAGGCCGCTGGCTGCGTCCCCCCTTGGGGGGAAGGCGCGCCAGCGACTCAGGGGGATCACCTTTTTTGCGGTGGCAGGTCCGTACAACTGCCGTGCGCAACTTCCGCAGCCATCCCAATGCTCTCACCCAAGGTGGGATGCGGGTGGATGGTCTTGCCGATATCGACGGCGTCAGCGCCCATCTCGATGGCCAGCGCGATTTCGCCGATCATGTCGCCGGCATGCGTGCCCACCATGCCACCACCAAGTATCTTGCCGTGACCATGCGCCTCAGGACTGTCGTCGAACAGGAGCTTGGTGACGCCTTCGTCGCGGCCATTGGCAATGGCCCTGCCCGAAGCGTTCCAGGGGAACAGGCCCTTTTTGACCTTGATGCCTTGAGCCTTGGCTTGATCTTCAGTCAAGCCTACCCAGGCCACTTCCGGATCGGTATAAGCCACGCTCGGAATCACACGCGCATTGAAAGCACTGCGTGCCAGCGCTTCATCGCCTTTGAGCTCACCGGCGATCACTTCAGCTGCCACGTGCGCCTCGTGCACCGCCTTGTGCGCAAGCATGGGTTGGCCCACGATATCGCCAATGGCGAAGATGTTGGCCACATTGGTGCGCATCTGGATATCGACATTGATGAAACCACGGTCCGTGACAGACACGCCTGCTTTATCAGCACCGATTTTCTTGCCATTGGGACTGCGGCCCACGGCTTGCAAAACCAAATCGTAGGTCTGGGGCGCCGGAGCACCCTCCCCTTCAAATGACACTTCAATGCCTGCATCGGTGGCCTTGGCCGCCACCGTTTTGGTCTTCAGCATGATGTTGTCAAAGCGGGGGGCATTCATCTTCTGCCAAATCTTGACCAGATCCCGGTCAGCACCTTGCATGAGGCCGTCGAGCATTTCCACCACATCGAGACGGGCACCCAGCGTACTGTAGACCGTGCCCATTTCCAGGCCTATGATGCCGCCGCCCAAGATGAGCATGCGCTTGGGGACTTCCTTCAGTGCCAGCGCACCCGTGGAATCCACCACACGCGGGTCATCAGGCATGAAGGGCAGGCGCACGGCTTGGGAGCCGGCTGCAATGATGGCGCGCTTGAACTGCACCACCTGCTTCTTGCCCGTTTTTTCCTGAGCCGTGCCGCTGGTTTCCTCGACTTCAATATGGTTGGCCCCCACGAAAGAGCCGTAACCGCGCACCACCGTGACCTTGCGCATCTTGGCCATGGCACCCAGGCCACCAGTCAGCTTGCCGATGACCTTTTCCTTATGGGCGCGCAGCTTGTCGATGTCCAGCTTGGGAGCACCGCCATAATCGATCCCGAGAGCGGCCAGGTGGCTCACCTCATCCATGACCGCTGCAACGTGCAACAGAGCTTTGGAGGGAATGCACCCCACATTCAGGCACACGCCGCCCAGGCTGGCATAGCGCTCAATGAGCACCACCTTGAGGCCCAGATCCGCCGCCCGGAAGGCCGCGCTGTATCCGCCAGGGCCGCCACCAAGCACCACGACGTCGCACTCCAGGTCGCTTGCGCCACCATAGCTGGCAGCAGCAGGCGCTGGGGCACTGACGGCAGGAGGGGCGGCAGGTGGCTGGTTCCCAGCGCCACTATTGGGTGACGAGGAAGGAGAAGAAGAAGCCACAGCAGGCGCTGCAGCCTTGCTCTCATTGCTCGCATCTGGAGCCGCTGCAGAGGCTGCTTCCAGGACCAGAACCACTGACCCCTCAGAGACTTTGTCGCCCAGCTTGACGGACAAGGACTTCACCACGCCTTCGTGGCTGGATGGAATTTCCATCGAAGCCTTGTCGCTTTCGACAGTGATCAAGCTTTGCTCCTGCTTGACCGTATCACCGGGTTTGACCAGCAACTCGATGACGGAGACATCCTTGACGTCGCCGATGTCAGGTACCTTGACTTGAATTTCGCTCATGGCCTGGTTTCCTTACAACAGCACGCGACGGAAGTCGCCAAGGATCTGGCCCAGATAGGCATTAAAGCGCGCAGCCGCGGCGCCGTCGATCACGCGGTGATCCCAGGTGAGAGACAAAGGCAGCATGAGGCGTGGCTGGAACTGCTTGCCATCCCACACAGGCTCTGTGGTGGAGCGGCACACGCCCAGAATGGCAACTTCAGGCGCATTGATGATGGGCGTGAAGTAACGTCCGCCAATGCCGCCCAGGCTGCTGATGGTGAACGTGGCGCCACTCATGTCGGCGGGGCCCAGTTTGCCATCGCGGGCCTTCTTGGCCAGCTCGCCCATTTCCTGGCTGATTTGCAGAACACCTTTTTGGTCGGCATTCTTGATCACGGGCACCACCAAGCCATTGGGGGTATCGGCGGCAAAGCCGATGTGCCAGAAGTTCTTGTAGATCAGGGCGTCGCCATCCAGAGAGCTGTTGAACTCTGGAAACTTCTTCAGTGCCGAGACACAGGCCTTGATCAGGAAAGCGAGCATGGTGACCTTGACGCCGCTCTTCTCGTTTTCCTTGTTGGTGGACACGCGGAAGGCTTCGAGATCCGTGATGTCTGCGTCGTCATGGTTGGTGACGGCGGGAATCATGACCGCATTGCGAAGCAGATTGGCGCCGCTGATCTTCTTGATGCGCGACATCTCCTTGCGCTCAATGGGACCAAACTTGGCGAAATCGACTTTAGGCCATGGGATGAGGCCCAGCTCGCCCCCACCGGTGCCTCCGCCCGCTGCGGGCGCAGCGGCGCCTTGTGCTTTGGTACGCGTGCTACCGGCCATGACGGCTTTGGTAAAGCCTTGGATGTCTTCCTGCGTGATGCGGCCTTTGATACCGCTGCCCTTGACTTCTTCCAGTGGCACGCCGAGTTCTCGAGCGAACTTGCGCACGCTGGGGCTGGCGTAAGGCAGGCCTATCGGTGGTTTGGTGGGGTCGTGCGGGGCTGCGCTGGCCTCGCCCTTGGCAGGCTGGCCCTCACCCCTACCCTCTCCCGCCACGGAAGAGGGAGCAGGAGTCTGCGCTGCTGCTGCGGGTGCCTGCGCCGATGGCGCGGGAGCGGCAGATGAAGCGGACGCTGCAGCACCTTCGAGAATCAGGAGCAGATCGCCAATGTTGACTTTGTCGCCCAGCTTGACCTTGACCTCTTTGACCACACCAGCCGTGCTGGAGGGGATCTCCATGGAAGCCTTGTCGGACTCCACCGTGATCAGGCTTTGCTCGACCTTCACGGTGTCACCAGGCTTGACCAGAACCTCAATCACAGCGACATCCTTGAAGTCACCGATGTCGGGCACATGGACTTCCACCGGGCCACTGGGGCTTGTCGCAGGAGCGCTAGGCTCTGAGGCAGCCGGGGCCGGGGCTTGTGTCTGCGCAGCAGGCGCGGGGCTTGGCGCCTGGGCAGCAGGTGCGGGCGCAGGCGCAGGTGCCTCGCTTTCGCCGCTGCCTTCTGCCTCAAGGACCAGCACGACGGAGCCTTCCGAGACTTTGTCGCCCAACTTGACCTTCAGTTCTTTCACCACACCAGCGGTACTGGATGGGATCTCCATCGAAGCTTTGTCGCTTTCGACGGTAATCAGCGATTGCTCAGCCTTGACCGTATCGCCCGGTTTGACCAGCAACTCAATGACGGCCACTTCGCTGATGTCACCAATATCAGGGACTTTGACTTCCACTAATGCCATGTTCGCCCCCTAATTACGCGTACAGCGGGTTGATCTTGTCGGCCTGGATGCCGTACTGCTTGATGGCAGCCACCACGTTGTCCATCGGCACCTTGCCTTCATCGGCCAGCGCGCGCAGCGCTGAAACGGTGATGTAGTGGCGATTGACCTCGAAGTGCTCGCGCAGACGGTAGCGGAAATCGCTGCGGCCAAAGCCGTCAGTGCCCAGGACTTTGTAGGTACGGCCCTTGGGAATGAACGGACGGATCTGCTCGGTATAGTTCTTCATGTAGTCGGTCGAAGCGATGACCGGGCCCGCATGAGGTTCCAGCTGCTGGGTGACGAATGAGCTGCGTTGCTCTTCGGTCGGGTGCAACAGGTTCCAGCGCTCAACGTCCTGGCCATCGCGGGCGAGTTCGTTGAAGCTTGGGCAGCTCCAGACGTCGGCAGCAACGCCCCAGTCCTTTTGCAGCAGCTCTTGTGCAGCAATGCTTTCGCGCAGGATGGAGCCAGAGCCCAGCAACTGAACGCGAGGCGCATTGGCAGCGACGGCGGCCTGCGCGGGCTTGCACATGTACATGCCCTTGATGATCTGATCCTCGGTGCCTTCGGCCAGGCCCGGCATGGCGTAGTTTTCGTTCAGCAGCGTCAGGTAATAAAAGACGTTGTCCTGCTTCTCGACCATTCGCTTCAAGCCGTGGTGGATGATGACGGCCACTTCGTGCGCGAAGGTGGGGTCATAAGTCACGCAGTTAGGAATGGTGCTGGCCAGGATATGGCTGTGACCGTCTTCGTGCTGCAGGCCTTCACCATTCAGCGTGGTGCGTCCGCTGGTGCCGCCCAGCAGGAAGCCGCGAGCCTGCATGTCGCCGGCTGCCCACGCCAGATCGCCCACACGCTGGAAACCGAACATGGAGTAGTACACATAGAACGGCATCATGATGCGGTTGCTTGTGCTGTAGCTCGTGGCAGCTGCAATCCAGCTGGCAATGCCGCCAGGCTCGTTGATGCCCTCTTGCAGGATCTGTCCGTCCGTGGCTTCCTTGTAGTACATCACCTGGGCCTTGTCGACCGGCGTGTAGTTCTGACCCTTGGGGTTGTAGATGCCAATCTGGCGGAACAGGCCTTCCATGCCGAAAGTGCGCGCCTCATCCACCAGGATGGGCACTACGCGAGGACCAAAGGCCTTGTCGCGCAGCAGTTGCGTCAGAAAGCGAACGAATGCCTGAGTCGTGCTGATTTCGCGGCCTTCTGCCGTGGGTTCGAGCACGGCCTTGAAGGTATCCAGCGAAGGAATGGTGAAGCTCTCATCGGAGCGTTCCCGGCGGTGAGGCAAATAACCCCCAAGCGCTTTGCGGCGCTCGTGCAGGTACTTCATTTCCGGCGTATCGTCCGCCGGCTTGTAGTAGGGCAGCTTGTCCAGTTCGCTGTCCGGCACCGGAATGTTGAAACGGTCGCGGATGTAGCGAATATCTTCGTCCGAGAGCTTCTTGGTCTGGTGCACGGTATTGAGGCCTTCACCGGCCTTGCCCATGCCGTAGCCCTTGACCGTTTTGACCAGCAGAACAGTAGGCTGGCCCTTATGAGTATGAGCCGCATGGAAGGCTGCATAGACCTTTTCAGGGTCATGTCCACCACGGCGCAGATCAAAGATTTCCTCGTCGGACATGTGCTCCACGAGCTTGGCAGTCTCGGGGTACTTGCCGAAGAAATGCTTGCGCACGAAAGCACCGTCGTTGGCTTTCATGGCTTGGTAGTCGCCATCCACCGTTTCCATCATCAACTGACGCAGCTTGCCGGATTTGTCCCGCGCCAGGAGTTCGTCCCAGCCCTTGCCCCAGATCAGCTTGATGACGTTCCAGCCAGTGCCGCGGAAATCGCCTTCAAGTTCCTGAATGATCTTGCCGTTGCCACGCACGGGGCCGTCCAGGCGCTGCAGGTTGCAGTTGATGACGAAGATCAGGTTGTCCAGGTTTTCGCGCGCTGCGAGACTGATGGCACCCGTGCTCTCGGGCTCATCCATCTCACCGTCACCCAGGAACACCCAGACTTTGCGGTTGGATGTATCTGCAATGCCACGGGCGTGCAGATATTTCAGGAAGCGGGCCTGGTAGATGGCCATCAGCGGGCCAAGGCCCATGCTGACCGTAGGAAATTGCCAGAAACCGGGCATGAGCTTGGGATGAGGGTAGCTCGATAGGCCCTTGCCACCCACTTCCTGACGGAAATTCTCAAGCTGATCTTCCGTGATTCGGCCCTCCAGGAACGCGCGGGCATAGATGCCTGGTGCGCTGTGCCCCTGGATATAGAGGCAATCACCACCATGGCCTTCATTCTCTGCATGCCAGAAATGGTTGAAGCCGGCGCCCCACATGCTGGCCAGAGAGGCAAACGAGCCAATGTGACCACCCAGGTCCCCACCGTCTTCGGGATGGAGACGGTTGGCACGCACCACCATCGCCATGGCGTTCCAGCGCATGAACGCGCGCAGGCGCTTTTCGAGCGCGATATTGCCGGGGCAACGCGCCTCATGCATGGGCTCAATGGTGTTCACGTAACCGGTGGTGGCCGAGAACGGCAGGTCAATGCTGTTCTGGCGAGCAGTTTCAAGCAGCTGCTCGATCAGAAAGTGAGCGCGCTCTGGGCCTTGAGATTCAATGACAGCCGACAGCGCGTCCGTCCATTCACGGGTTTCCTGTGTGTCGGCGTCGGTAGGCGAAGCATTACCGGATGAATTGGGTTCTGCGGACATCTCGTCGTCTCCTCGTTATGGCTTAACGCCCATTGTGTACGAAGTTTCGATCCTCCCACAAACACATTCATTTTTCAAGTCATGACCATTGATTTCATATTAAGAAATATAAATTACTAATCCTGCCCAAGAAACCGATAACACATGACTGGCAACCACTGATGCCAGGCTTGTGACCTACACTCCGGGGGCCATGCAGTCCCCATCCTCATCCGTCGCCAGCGAAAACAGTTCTTCGGCCTCGCCAGCATGGTGGAGCCTCATGTCATCGCAAGGCCGTGAACGGCTGATTCACTTCGCACCACTGGCAGCCGTCGTGCTGTTCCTCGCGGTCATCGCCACTGCGTTTTGGTACCTGCGCCTGGAAGAGATGCACCGCGAGCAGGAAGCGGTCAAGCGAGACGTGGAATACGGTCAGCAGCGCCTGCGCTTGCGCCTTCTGGAGCGGCAGGAGCAACTCATGCGGCTTGCGCGCGATGTTTCCAACCGCGAATTGAGCGCCCCCCACTTCCTTATCCGGGCGGAGTCGCTGGTCGCTCAAAATCCAGAATTGCTTTCGGTGAGCTGGATTGATGACCGCCGCAGGGTCATAGCCACCCAAGCCTCTGTCAGCGTATCGGCGCAGCGCGACTGGATGGACGGTGATGTACTCAAAGCAGGTGAAGCCGAGGCAGGCTATGGACTTGCGCGCGACCTGCTCCAGCCGGTGTATTCACAGCCCATCACCCCCAAGGACAGCGAAGCCATATTGCAATTGCATGTACCGCTCACCTTGCGCGGAAAATTCTCGGGCGAGTTGCTGGCTGAGTACAGCGTCGATGGCTTGCTTCGATATGGCGTGCCTTCAGAGGTGTTGGCCAAATATGCGGTCGCCTTGCTCGACGATAAAGCGGCGCTCCTGGCGGGCCAGAGCATTCCTGATCGGCCAGGGCTGTCCGAAAGCCTCCCCTGGACGGGCAAGGTCAATGAGTACGAAATTCCCGTGTCCCCCGTGGGCAATGGACTGGTGCTGCGGGCTCAGGCCTGGCGTACCTCACAGGGCGTCGTCGGGGGCACGCTGTTCTGGCTGGTGGCAGTCCTGGCGTCCATGACCACCTGGATGTTGATCGCCAATTGGCGCCAGTCGCAGCGGCGCCAACAGGCTCAAATGGCGCTGCAGTCCGAGACGAGCTTTCGCCGCGCCATGGAAAACTCCATGTTGACAGGCATGCGCGCGCTCGATTTGCAGGGGCGCATCATCTACGTCAATCCTGCCTTCTGCCAGATGACAGGCTGGAGCGAGGACGAACTTATAGGCCAGTCCCAGCCTTTCTCATACTGGCCCTACGAAGACCGGGACACGCTGGCCGCACGTCTGGAAGAGGAATTGGAAGGCGCGTCTGACACAGCGGGCTTTCAGATGCGCGTATTGCGCAAGGACGGCACGAAGTTCGATGCCCGCCTCTACGTCTCTCCCCTGGTAGATGCGACCGGTAAGCACGGTGGCTGGATGGCGTCCATGACGGACATCACCGAACCCAACAGAGTCCGGCGCCAGCTCTCTGCCTCCTACGAGCGCTTTACCACCGTACTGGAGGCGCTGGATGCATCCGTGTCCGTGGCGCCCCTTGGCAGCGAGGAATTGCTGTTTGCCAACAAGCTCTATAGGCAGTGGTTCGGCACGACAACGGAAGGGCATCTCAAACTGGTGGTGCGTGGCGGCAGTGCCGAGACGCCTGTCTCCGACGAAAGCATGGATGCGGTGGATTCCTTTGCCGGGTTCCCGCTTCACAACCTGACAAGCTCCGCCGTCGCCGAGCATGCAGAAATCTACATGGAGCGGCTAGGCAAGTGGCTGGAGGTTCGTTCACGCTACCTCAATTGGGTGGACGGCCGTTTGGCCCAGATGGTCATTGCCACGGACATTACAGTGCGCCGCCAGGCAGAGGAACAGGCGGCCGCACAGGCCGAACGCGCCCAATCGGCCAGTCGCCTGATCACCATGGGCGAAATGGCCTCCAGTGTGGCCCACGAGCTGAACCAACCTCTGACTGCCATCAGCAACTATTGCACCGGGATGATCTCGCGCATTCGCGGCGGCGGCATTGCGGAGCAGGACCTGTTGAATGCACTGGACAAGACCGCACGGCAGGCCCAGCGCGCAGGGCAAGTGGTGCAGCACATCCGAAGCTTCGTCAAACGCAGCGAGCCCCGGCGCCAGCTGGCAGAAGTGCCGCCCATGATCGACCAGGTCATTGAGTTGGCTGAGATAGAGATGCGCCGCCGCCAGGTCAGGCTGACTCGGCAGATTGCGCCTCGCCTGCCCCCGCTCAATGTGGATCCGATTCTGATCGAACAAGTCCTTCTGAACCTGATCAAGAACGGCGCTGAATCTGTCGACGCCGCGCACCGCGCTCCAGTCAACAGGCTGGTGGAACTGCGCGTGGTGCCTTGCGTGGTCGATGGGCAACAAGCCGTACAGTTCAGCGTCACTGACTCGGGGCGAGGCCTGTCGGCTGAGGCTCTTGCACGGCTATACGAAGCATTTTTCTCCACCAAAAGTGAAGGCCTGGGCATAGGCCTTAACCTCTGCCGGTCTATCGTGGAGTCGCATCAAGGCAGGATCAGTGCCGAGAACCTCTACAATTCTGGTCAACCCGTGGGCTGCCGGTTCACCTTCTGGATTCCGGTCAGTTCGATTCAAGGCACGCCTGAAGCAGGCACTAACAACAAGACTATTGCATGAACCTTATTCCGAAGCGAGGAACGGTATACGTTGTCGATGACGATGAGGCCGTACGAGATTCCGTGCAATGGCTGCTGGAAGGTCAGGATTTTCGAGTGCGCTGCTTTGAATCGGCAGAAGCATTTCTTTCACGCTATGACCCGCGTGAAATTGCCTGCCTGATCGTGGACATTCGCATGGGAGGCATGAGCGGCCTGGAGTTGCAAGACCGCCTCATGGAAAGGCAGTCCCCCCTGCCCGTGGCATTCATCACCGGGCACGGCGACGTGCCCATGGCGGTGGACACCATGAAAAAAGGTGCCATGGATTTCATCCAGAAGCCCTTCAAGGAAGACAAGCTGGTGCCGCTGGTTGAGCGCATGCTGGAACAAGCCCGCGCGGCTTTTGCCGAGCACCAGCAAGCGGCCAGCCGGGATGCCTTGCTTTCCAAGCTCACCGGACGCGAAGCCCAGGTGCTCGAGCGTATCGTCGCAGGCCGCCTGAACAAGCAGATCGCGGATGATCTTGGCATCAGCATCAAGACCGTGGAAGCGCATCGCGCCAACATCATGGAGAAGTTGGGCGCCAATACTGTCGCGGACTTGCTCAAGATTGCCCTGGCGGGGAAGTCTTGAGCCCCCCCTGAGTCGCCTTCGGCGCCTTCCCCCCCGGGGGGGACGCCACTGGCGGCCTGGCGGAGCCAGCTCCGCGGTGGCCCGTGCATGGCCTGCTCCGCGGCCATTTGGCCTTGCGGCACAATTCACATACCCACTGGTCAATTGCGTTCCTACTTAACCAAGTGAACAAAGGGCGCTGAATGCGGCTTGGATGGGGACGGGATAGGGTGGATAGTGGGAAGAATTTTTTACGCCCGGGTCATGGACTTTCGGGCGTTTTCAATTGGCATTTGGAGAGACGAACCATGACTGCACAGATCATCGATGGCAACGCGGTTGCCAAGCAATTGCGTACCGAGGTGGCGCAACGCGTTACGGCTTTGAAGGGCAAGGGCATTACGCCGGGGCTGGCGGTGATTCTGGTTGGGGAAGATCCGGCCAGCAAGGTTTATGTGGGCAAGAAGGTGCAAGCTTGTGAAGAAGCAGGCCTGCACTCGGTGCTGGAGAGGTATGAGACCGATCTGACCGAAGCCGCGCTGCTGGCTCGGGTAGAAGCGCTCAATCAGGATCCTTCCATCCACGGCATTCTGGTGCAACTGCCGCTGCCTGCGCACATTGATGCGCACAAGGTCATTGAGTCCATTTCGCCCGCCAAGGACGTGGACGGTTTTCATGTGGCCAGTGCAGGTGCCCTGATGACGGGGACGCCAGGCTTTTGGTCGTGCACACCTTATGGATGCATCAAGCTGCTGGAGAGCACCGGCATCGATTTGCGCGGAAAACATGCGGTGGTGATTGGGCGCAGCAACAACGTGGGCAAACCCATGGCGTTGATGCTCCTGCAAAAAAACGCCACGGTCACCATCTGCCATAGCGCCACGCAAAACCTGAAGGCCCACACACTGCAAGCCGATGTGATCGTGGCCGCAGTGGGTCGGCGAGACACCCTCACGGCCGACATGGTCAAACCCGGTGCGGTGGTGATCGATGTGGGCATGAACCGCAATGACCAGGGCAAACTCTGCGGCGACGTGGACTTTGCCAACGTGAAAGAGGTGGCCGGCTGGATCACCCCGGTGCCGGGTGGTGTGGGCCCCATGACCGTCACCATGCTGCTGGTCAATACCCTGGAAGCGGCCGAGCGCGTAGCCGCCCATTAGGGCGCGTTAACACTAAATTCGCTGCGCTTCGTCTGCGCCGCCTCGCGCGGCGCTATCTCAGTCACGCATGTTCGCGAACTTCACCAATCCAAGGTATTTGTTGGTGTCTTCGCGCATGATGCGCGTGAGATCTTCCTGGCCGGTCGCCGGAATGGAGCCGCCCTCCTCCAGGCGGCGCTGGTAAGCTGGCTCCGCCAGGCCCGCCTTGAGCGCCGCGCTCAGCTTTTGTGCAATTTCGGGTGGCAAACCTTTGGGCGCTGCCAAAGCAAACCAACCGGTCAACTCATAGCCTTTCAACTGCGCGTTTTCACCCAAGGCAGGGACCTGCGGCAGCGTGGGAAAGCGCTTGGCTGAAGTCAAACCCAATGCTGTTATTCGGTTGGACTTGATGAAGGGCGCGGCGGCAGTTGGAGAGATGATGGCGAAATCCAGCGAGCCGCCCACCAGGTCGGTGGTCAGAGCCGCAGTTCCGCGGTAAGGGATATGGGTCATGAAGACCCCCGCACGCTGCTTGATGAGTTCGCCCGCAAAATGCAAGGTGGAGCCGACACCCGAACTACCGTAGCTGTACTTGCCCGGATTGCGTTTGACCAAGGCGATGAATTCATCGACATTCTTGACGGGGACCTTGGGCCCAGCCACTAGCATCACGGGTGCCGTCGCCACCAGACCCAAGGGCGTCAGGTCCACAAGCGCGTTGTACTTTTGCGCCGGGTTTACCAGGCCAGTGGCCGCCATTTCGTTGCTTGAACCTACCAGCAGTGTGTAGCCATCTGCAGGGCTGCTCACCACTCGTTGGGCAGCCAGCACGCCTGCCGCGCCGGGCGCGTTGTCGACCACTACCGCGCCGCCCAGCTTGGCCGTCAGGATGTCAGCCACCACGCGTGCGGCCATATCCACCGAGCCACCAGGCGCGTAGCCCACCACCAGCTTGACTGGTTTGGACGGATACGTTGCCTGGGCCCATGCGGGGACCGCGAACGCTACGGCCGCTGTGCCGCACGCAGCCAGCACCAGACGGCGAGAAAAGGAAGAAAGTCGGCGAGTGGTCATGGTGTGGGTTTGAGGTGAGAGTTGGAAAAAAGCGCCAGGAACGACGAGAGCGCCAGAAACGGCCAACGCTGGAAGTCAGCCTGCTCAGGCAGGAGATACGAGGAATCGCCGCGCCAGTTGCACCCAGTAGCTGGCGGCTACAGGCAAGATGGCGTCATTGAAGTCATAGCCGGGGTTGTGGACCATGCAGCCACCCGTGGCGTGATGATCGCCCTCGCCATTGCCCACAATCAGATAGCTGCCTGGACAATGCTCCAGCATGAAGGAAAAGTCTTCGCTCCCCGTCAGCGGCTGCAAAGGCGGGAGCAAGCCTTCTTCACCCAGCCAATCCAGGGCCACCTGGCGAGCAAACTCGGTGGAAGCCACATCGTTGACGAGAGCGGGATAGCGCCAGTGGTAGTCCACTTCAGCGGTCACGCCTAACGTGGTGGCCTGCGATTGCACCAAGGCTGTGATGCGCTCACGTAACATGGCCCGAATTTCTGGCCGGTAAGCGCGGACAGTCAAGCGCATCAGCACGCTACCAGGTATGACATTGGGCGCATCACCGCCGTGAATCGCCCCGACCGACACCACAGCCATGTCGCGTGGATCCACGTTGCGCGACACAATGGTCTGCAACGCCACAATGATGTGCGCCGCCGCAACAACGGGATCAGCCGCCAGGTGTGGAGAAGAACCATGCCCGCCACGGCCATGTACCGTGACGGTGACGGAATCAGAAGAGGCCATGAACGGGCCTTCCTTGAAGCCAAACTTACCCACGGGAAAGCCAGGCATGTTGTGCAACGCAAAGATGGCATCGCACGGAAACTGATCGAACAGACCGTCTTCCACCATCCGGCGCCCGCCACCCAGGCCCTCTTCTGCGGGTTGGAAGATCAGGTGCAAGGTGCCATCGAACGCGCGCTCCTGTGCGATGCAGCGCGCCGCTGCCAGCAGGATGGCGGTATGGCCATCGTGGCCGCAAGCGTGCATTTTGCCCGGCACCTGGCTGGCATAAGGCAGGCCTGTGGTTTCCTGGATAGGCAGCGCGTCCATATCGGCGCGAATACCCAGCCGGCGTGGTCCATGACCCAGTTTCAGGGTACCGACCACACCAGTGCCGCCCAGGCCACGATGCACCTCATAACCCCAAGCCTTCAGGCGCTCGGCGACCAGATTGCTGGTGTCGAATTCCTCGAACGCCAATTCAGGGTGAGAGTGGATCTGGTGGCGCAGAGCCACCATCTCGGAGGCCGTGCTGGCCACTTCGGGTAACACCTTGTCCACTGCTGCGGCTTGATCGATTGTGAATGTCATATGACACGCAGTCTAGAAACAGCCCGCATGATTCGATAGACAGGCTATACCTTTCAAAGAATGGCGTTACCTTTCACCGAGGGATAATGAAGCGCATGAAAGTTCATCAGCTTCGGTACTTGACCGTTGTGGCTTCGGAGGGCAGCATCCGGGCGGCCGCGCGAACGCTGGGGGTCACCCAAGCCACGGTGACCCAAGGGCTGCGAGAGCTGGAGGCTCATGCGCAGATTGCCTTGCTGACCCGGCACGGAGGTGGCGCCAGCCTCACGCCGGCCGGGCTCGATCTGGTGTCGCACGCACAACGCGTCTTGGCGCAATTGCGTCAGGCCGATGAGACCCTGGCACGCCACCGCGACTCAGCGACTCCGCAGCGGCTTTCTATAGGTATTACGCCCTGGGTGGCCCAAACTCTGATTCCGCTCACAGTCCCCTTGTTTCGCCAGGCGCTGCCGCACGTTCAGTTGGAGATGTTCGACGGTCTTTCCGCGCTGGCCTACCCGCGCCTGCGAGAAGGCAGCCTGGACTTGATGGTTGGGCGTATCGCACCGGATTCCGCTATGCGCGGGCTGCAGGCGCTGCCCTTGTTCAGCTATGAGATGACAGTGGCAGCCAGTAGAACCCACCCTCGCGTAGCAGCGCAGTCGATCGCCGAACTGCTGGAAGATGACTGGATCCTTAACTTTACGCCCAGCGAGCAGCCTACCCTGATGCACAACCTGTTCCGGCAACATGGCCTGGAGCAGCCGTTGCACCGTATCCACCTGGCGCATTCGGCTTCCTTGATGCTCACGCTGGTCAAGCGCACGAACATGCTCACATTCTGCCCCTGGCCATTGGTGGAAACCGACGAGCTTCGACATAGCCTCGCGGCCCTTCAACTCAAAGAGAGTTTCAATACCAACGTGGTCGGGCTCGTGCGCCGAGCCCATGAAGCTCCAAGCCATGCAGCAAGCTTGTTTATCGAGTTTTTCCTTCGCCAAGTCAGCGCTTGGGAAAGCTCACAGGACGCTCAATTACGACGGGTATTGCACACAGTGGACTTGCTGAATAGCTCTGCCTGGACGTCTTATTAGGCTTCGAGCTCCGGAAGGAAACCCAGATAAGAGCCAAGCGCATTCATGGCGTGTTTAATTCTTTGAAGAGGCTCAGATGCGTTAGTCAACTCATACAGGGATTGAACGGATTCATAAACATCAAATACAAAATTTCTCCTCGGTTGAAGTTGAAGGAGCATTTGGATCACAGCGGCGTTATTTTCATGATAGGCGCTGCTCGCAGCTTCCTTCAGGGCAGACTCTATTTGCGTCGGCTTAATGCCCCGCATCCAATCTTCATTCGCAAGAATGAGTTCTACCATTTCCAGATCACCATATGCAGCCGAGGCAATCAATGCCTCTCCAATCCTCCAGTGGTTCGTTTCGAGTCCGATAAGTATTCTGACCAGCTCCCCGTACCCGGCGGAAGCTGCGGTCACCAAGTGCTGATCAAGGTCAACGACAGTTCCCGATTCGACCAGTATTTTTACGATCTCAAAATGATTTGAATATACAAAATGGTCGAATTTTGGCTTAATGCAATCCAAACTGACACCATTTTCATGCAGAAAATGAACAACCCTCCCATGGCCGTTTGTAGCGGCCGCTACCATTGCAGACTCACGCTCTTGTAGAGAAACATCTGGACTGAACAGTATCGAAAGCATTTCGACATGCCCACCGCCCGCGATGACCGCAAAATATGGCAATGCTTCGTCGATGCTCGCGCCATTAGCGCTGAGAATATTCACAAGCTCCCAGTGCCCTTCCCTTGCAGCTGATACAAGAGCAGACTGTAATTTTTCATCACTCGCGTCTGCAATAAGAAAATTCACCATCTCCGTGTGACCACGACCCGCTGCCTCGACAAACTCCGATAGAGCAACACTCCGCTTACACCCTTTTTGAAGAAAGTAGTCCAGCACTTCCACATGCCCAGTTCCCACAGAATACCGAAGGTATTTACTCAGCTCGTTAGGGTAGGATCCACGATCAAACAAGTTCGTCAGCACATCGAGCCGCCCGTGATCAGCGGCAACGCGGAAGCAGAGTTCAAATAGGTCGTAATTGATGGACTTAGCAGATTGAAGCAGTAAATTCAATGCATCCCAGTGAAGGTTCATGCTCGCTGCAGAAATAGCCTGCTCAAGTACGAGTTGAGGGATAGATGCTATTCGGCGGGAATATTCCAGGAGCACGCCCAATATGTCAACATATCCTTTGCCAGCGGCATTTAGTGCAGCGGCCCTCAATAAATTCGGGGACAACCGCAGTTCCTTACTAAAACTCAGGAGCATCCGGAAAGCATCTACTCTATCAAAACTGACGGCGAAAGTAAGAGCTGTGAACCCCTGTGGCGACTCTTGACTGAATCCAGTCACAGGTCTGCCTGAATTCAAATCAGTCAGCACAAGCTCCCTCAAAACAAATTCCAACAAGTCGGACTTTTCATGTTGGATTGCACCTTTAACACAATTCCATACAAAATAATCACGACTTTGATCATCAACCAACTCGGCTAAATGCTTGACAACTTCGATCTGTCCATTTTGAGCCGCATAGTAAGCGCAACTTTCCTTCTGGCAATTTACGCCATTAATATCCGCACCCCTATCTAACAAATGGTTTATCAGATCAATATTTCCGATCTTACAAGCCACCATAATAGGGGCTTCATAAATTCCATTTACCCACACCACACATTCTGGCTTCTCTACCGCCATTATTTTCGCTGCAGCAACCAGATTAAGATCCAGCGCAAGTATCAGCGGATTAATTCGCAACCGCACATCCAGCGGGTCTTCGCCTGTACTCGAATACTTATAAGCTATCGACTCCGGAAAGGGCCGCTTCAGAATATTTTTCTCAATATCATCGTATAACTTGAACCCGAACCTCGAGAGAGTCAGCAAGCCCTCCCATTTATCTGTCTGGATACACTGTTTGATCAGGCGTCTGTCGACAAGGCCGGGCATTGAATTCACATCTGATTCATCTTTGGACACCACTGCTTGAGCCACCAACTCGACCAGTTGCGCGTCATTGGAGTTAAGGGCAATGTCCAGCAAGGACACTCCACGGGGGCCTCGTACATGAGGGTCTGCACCCGCCTCCAAAAGCATTTTTACTACGTTGGTATGCCGCCCCTCGACAGCCAGCATCAGTGCGGTCCGACCCTCCATATTCTTGTTGTTCAGCAAGCTTGAGAGCGTGTGCGAGGACTTTTCATGGGCCAGTAATTTTTCCAGCACTGACGCATGCCCCAGGCGACATGACCAGGTCACCGCTGTATCACCAAAGCTGTCTGCCATATCCCGGTTTGCGCCTTTTTCCAGCAGCAGGCCCAGGGCTGGAAGGTTGTTCCTTTCCGCCGCACAAACCAAAGCAGTCTTCCCCTTGGAATCTTGCGCATCTACGCTTAATCTGTTTTTTTCAGAATTCAATAGCATTTCGGTAATATCTGCATTGTTATACATTACCGAGAAAATCAATGGCGTCAGACCTTCTTTATTTTTCGAATTGACATCAACGCCAGAATTCTCAAGCAGCCTGAACAAATTCCACTTATCATTCCGCTCCAGAACAAAATGCAAATTGACGTCCTCTTGAACATCGTCAAAACCAGGAATTTCTTCTGACACATCAAAAATTGGCACTTGTTTGTATTGCATGAAATCACGCGCCAATGCAAACGGAAACTCGAAATCTGTCTTACCAGGGAGCTGCATAAAAATTGTTTTCTCTAGGGATCGATAAAAATAGAGGAAAGAACCGGATGTCAGAATCTGAAAAACTCACGCGCAGTCAAAGGCTGCACCCGCCAAGGTGCGCACACATTCACTCGTACAAGAGCTCTGTGGTTGGCGCAGGATCCTCGAACGTCCCACGCTGCATGCGGACGTTTTGACGGAAGTCCTGCGGGATCAGGCTGAGTTGTCCTCTGAGAAAGCGGTGCGGCCCGACCCGGGTCTTCAAGTCGCGACCAACGCTTTTCTAGATCTTTAAGGGTACAAAAGACCTAGTTTCAACTAGTCAAGTAGGTAATTTTACCTATATTCCAGAACCGCAACCCGCCACTGGTGAGGTAAGAGGGGCACAGCCGGGCCGTGGCGCGCCCTGGATTGGCCTCAGATAGTGGATTTGTCCCTCGGTCGGGGGGCTGGGCGAGAATACGAAGCGCCCCGCGTGGGATTCGGAGGCACTCAGAACAAGGCGGGGCTGGTGCGGTGGTTGGGCCGGCACCTTGTGCCCAGAGAGGGACGGCACGGCCCCAGCCGGCCAGCCTTGGCTACTAGCGTTGGTCCGTCAGTTCGCTGTGGACTTCTTGTAAAACACCAACGAATGCTCCGCCGCCTCGCGCGCGCCATGAGCCAGAATGCCTCGCTTTATCTTGCCGACCACATGCATCTCGCACGGCTTGCAGTCGAAGCGCAAGGTAAGCTTTTCCTTGCCATTGACCAGCTGCAGCGGTTCTGCCTTGATAGTGCCCTTGACACCGATCACCCCTTTGGCTTGCTTGGGACACAGGCTCAAGGAAAAACGCACGCAGTGCTTGGTGATCATGAGGCTGACTTCGCCCTCTTCCTGCTGACTCTCGTAAGCGGCATCTATCACCTTCACGCCGTGCCGGGAATAGAAGTCGTGTGCCTTGTGGTTGAACACATTGGCGAGGTAGCTCAGTGTGTCGTCCGGGTAAGGCACTGGCGGACTGACGGCCTGCGCACGAGGCAGACGTTCCCATGCCTTGGCTCGCGCAGATTCCAGGGCGCCCACGGCCTCCCGGCGCAAGGCGTTCATGGTGCTGGCAGGAACGAACCAGGGCCGGGACAAAGCCAGTTGAATGTCGAACGGCGCAAAATCCGTCTCGCCCAGGCGGCTGAGAGATTCACGCAGCTTCAAGGACGCACCTGCTTCATCCTTGGGCGCACTCCAGTCCAGTTCCGCGCGAGATTGCCCGGTGTGGCCATCCTCGTCCGTCAGCGCCAGTTGCAAGCCGCCATCGCACTCACTCAAATGCACCCATACGCCCATACGGCGATCAGAAGATTTCTTCTCCAGCGTGCGCACCCAATCCATGCTGCGATTACGGTGAATGACAGTGCCTTTGCGAAGATCTTCAAGCGCAGACATGGCGTCTTTTGGAAAGACGCGCCATAGGCTGCTGGGGCCATCAACGCCCTCTTGCTTAATGTTTTCCACACGGTTCGTCTGCGCGCCCACCAGTTCCTTTTGCTGGTTCCAATAGCAAAGCCCATCGCCGTTGGACAAACGCAGGCCCGGCTCATCGGTATGCATCTCGAAGTGGTCCGCGGCCACCCTGGAAACAAAACCAATCGGTTGGCCCGGATTCTTGGGCGTGTCGAACGCTCCAATATCCTCTTTGCGACCATTCACGAAATAGTCAGTGAATTCGCGGTTGAAGTTTTGCAGGGGGTCCGGTGTGAACCCCAAATTCACCCGTCCGCTGGAGGCCCTTGCCAATTCAGGACGCTCGTCTTGAATGTCATCAAGAAGCTTCCTGTAATGAGCTGTGATGTTCTTCACATAGGCCATATCTTTATAACGGCCTTCAATCTTGAAGCTTCGCACTCCGGCATCAATCAGGGGCCCCAGATTCAAGCTTTGATTGTTGTCCTTCATGGACAACACGTGGGCATCGTGTGCGACAAAGCGCCCCTGCGCGTCCAGGACCTGATAAGGCAGACGACAAGCCTGAGAGCATTCACCCCGGTTTGCACTTCGCCCCGTATGGGCGTGGCTGATGTAGCACTGGCCGCTGAATGCGACGCAGAGTGCGCCGTGAATAAAAAACTCTATGGTGCAGCGGTCTGGATCGAGCGTGTCGCGAACGCCGGCGATTTCGGCCAGCGAGAGTTCCCGCGCCAGAACGATCTGCGAAAAGCCGACGTCTTGCAGGAAACGCGCCTTCTCGGGCGTGCGTATGTCAGTCTGTGTACTGGCATGAAGCTGTATGGGCGGGAGATCCAGCTCCAAGAGCCCCATGTCCTGAATGATGAGGGCATCTGCGCCGGCCTCATACACGTCCCAGGCCATGCGGCGAGCGCCTTCGAGCTCATCGTCACGCAATATCGTGTTCAACGTGACGAAGATGCGCGAGTTGAAGCGGTGCGCGTACTTGGTCAACCGGGCAATATCAGCCACCGAGTTGCCAGCGCTAGCGCGTGCGCCAAAACCGGGGCCGCCAATATAGACGGCATCTGCTCCATGGCGGATAGCTTCGATACCTATATCGGCGTCTCGAGCGGGAGCGAGTAGTTCGAGTTCGTGAGAGTGGGGCATTTGCCCCGATTATCCCAACTCTGCCTGGAAGCATCCAGAGTTGCCTGATGCTTACTCGATCTTGATATTCGCAGCCTTGACAAGAGCGGCCCAGTATGCGCGCCCCTGCGCCACTGTCTTGGCCAGCTCCTGAGGCGACTGGAAGCTGACACTGGCCCCCGCTGCCTTGGCAGATTCGATCGCCTTCGGCTGTGTCAGGCCTTTCTCGAGCGCTGCGGCTAATTTGCGTACTACCGCATCTGGCGTGTCCGCTGGGGCAAAGAGGCCTACCCAGGGGTTCAGTTGGAAATTAGGAAAGCCCTGTTCAACCGAGGTGGGCACCTCAGGCAGCATGGGGTGGCGCTCTGACCCTGCGATGGCCAATGCACGCAACCGGCCTTGCTGCACATAGCCCATGACTGCGGGTGGAGCAGTGATGAAAAACTGCACGCGGCCAGCGACCAGGTCTTGCATGGCGGGGCCGGATCCTTTGTAGGGCACGTGCACCATCTCAATACCGGTATCTTGCTTGAGGAGTTCACTGCCAAGATGCGCAACAGAGCCCGTGCCCTGTGAAGCAAAGCTCACTGCACCCGGGTTTTTCTTGACGTAGTCAACAAACTCCTTGAGTGAATGAACGGGCAAAGAAGGATGCACGACGACCACGGAAGGGGTCACCACTACCCGGCCGATGGGCACAAACGATTCAGGACGCCATTTCAGGTTGTTGAATAAAAGCGGATTGACCTCGTGGTAGAGCGAATAAGAGGCCAGCAAGGTGTAGCCGTCAGGCTTGGCCTGCGCGACATAGGTTGCACCAATATTGGCACTGGCCCCCGCCTTGTTGTCGACCACGACGCTGGATTTAAGCTCGCCTGCCAGCGCTTCTGCAGCCAAGCGCCCGGCCAGGTCGACAACGCCCCCGGGAGGAACGGGCACCACCACGGTGATGGACTTGTTTGGAAAATCCTGAGCCATCACCCCGGTCGCACCAAACAAAGCTGCGACAACCAAAAGGAGTCGAATCATCTTGCACCTTTATAAAAACCAAATCACTGCTTAACAAGGCGTGAATTTGAGTCAAAGAGCATTCATGGCGATTAAAAACTCAAGCCGCATCGCACTTGGAATGCATACACATCACGTCGTGCGAGCCAATAAATACCCAGCACACTCAACGCACCGTATGTATCATATAGATCAGCTTATTTGCTGAAAGCATATAGATAAAATAAAAACGATCAAGCGCTATTGACCGAGTGCAGAGACCTCGCCTCCTCCAACGCCAGTCGATCGCGGAAGCAAAGGCGGCAATGTGATCCTGCGCGTCCTGGAAGTCCCCAAGCAGGTTCCGTGCCCGATATAAGCGCGGGTATGGTTGTGGTTTGGGAAATGTCAAGATGACGAACGACACGCCCCACAAAAGTCCAGCAATGTCCAATCAGGGACGTGAACCTGCTGAAGGCACCCTTCAGAGTGAACTGGAGCATCGCCAAGTTAGGCTGCCATGAAATTGCATTCCCTCCTGGGAGCGCCAAGCTCCAGCTTGGCATTGCGGCGGCAGGAAGACATCAAGATCACAAGCAGGATTCCGGCGGATCCAGGGCTAAAGAACTGCCCCCCAAAAACAGTGCGGTAAAAATAAACCCAGTCCTATTGCCAAGGGAAGCGCCCCTACCACCCACTATGGTTCAAGTGCCAAGTTCGAAAGAACGATCCCCATACTAGTGCATGAATTTTTTTTCATCGCCAGATTTCACCGCCTCAACCATCTCTCGATACAACTCCATAGTGCGATCAAAAGCGCCAGGCCTATTGGCTAATTCATGCCTGACATAGTCCATTCTGCCGCTGTAGCATGCGCCAGTGGCTGCGCATTTAATCGCCAATTTAAATTCATCCTGATCACATTGCATGCCTAACCCGCATGGGAGAAGATAAATTGCCCGAGCGACTTCTTCGCCAGATTCCGGAAAATAAAATTTACCAGAAAATTGATAACCAATTTTACCGGACTCAGGATCTTTCGCCAGAACCATTCTCTTACCCACATCATCGATCAGAAAAGGATCGCCCAGCTTAACTATTTCAGCGACTTGCGACCTCATGGTTTCCATATCGTTGAAGTTATAGTTTGATCCAAGTGCATTCATTGCTGAAATCAATGGGTCAATTTTAGAAAATTCGGAACCAAAAACAGTTAGTATATGATCTTCTGAAATCTCTTCAGGAGTAAACGAAGAACATTTCATCCTCAGCTTTTCTGCAGCCTGGGACATTAACAAGTATTTCCCACCATCCATTTCAGCTTTATGTGGAGTTTGGACTTGTGTACCCAAATCCGTGAACTGCGCGATCTCCATGCACCTAATTGTCATTCTGGTCGCGTAAAAAAGTCCGCCGGACTCGGGAGCTCTTAACGCCATTTCATAAAGAACGCGTTGGTTACTCGGCGAATTTAAGGCATCCCTCATGAACGAGCGAAGTTCTGGCTCTCTCTGGAGTTCCAACACTCCTTCACTCAGCTTCGGCTGCGCCATCTCGCCTATGCGTACGTATTCCGTATAACTCAAGATCCCCGATTGCTGGTTGACTTGCACCGATTCTCGGAAGCTCGATCTCCCGAACAAAGGTACTTCACTAAACAAATAAGCAACTAGAAAAGAAAATAAAACAAAGGCGAAAGATTTTCTCATACAAAATTCACGATCTTTGCAATTTAATCGGCAAGAGGCAAACTAAAATCGCTGTTTCGGTCTGGCTAAATAACCAAGGACATTTAAATCAACAAACAATCCAATAGTGCATGCAGGCATGGTCTGAAATATCAATTCCAAAGAATGAATCAATCAGACTTCAACACATCCATAAACCGGGTTTAAGTTGACGCTGCTTGCCTTCGCCGGTTGGCCTGCGCCCCGCCCAAGCCTCTCGCCAAGGGAGACGAGCACTCGATAAGCCCCACAGCAGCGAGGCATGTGCAACAAACTGCCCATAGTTTATAGATTACTTTTTAGCTACTTTTTTCCTGCTTTGATGCTGCGAATTTCTGCTCCAGCAGGTACGCTGGCTTCGCAGAGCACCCTGAGGCTTGCCACCCTTCTAACGCCCCAATGAACTACGAGCGGATACCATCCACACCAGCCTGTTTACTTTTCCCCATCCGCCCCCAGCTAATTCGCCATGGCAAATCCTCTTCTTGACTTCACCGACCTCCCCCTGTTCGATCAGATCCGCCCTGAGCACATTGCACCGGCGGTGGATCAGTTGCTGGCTGAATCCGAAGCTGCGCTGGAAGCGACCGTAGCGCCGGATTTACCCGCCGACTGGGATACCCTGGCGCGTACGCTGGACGTGGTGACTGAGCGCCTGGGCCGTGCCTGGGGCGTGGTGGGTCACTTGAATGCCGTGGCAGATACGCCTGAGTTGCGGGCTGCGTACAACGCTGAGCTCCCCAAGATCACTGAGTTCTGGACGCGGCTGGGCTCTGACGAGCGTCTGTACGCCAAGTACAAGGCGCTCAATCCCTCTGCACTCAATACTGAGCAACGGCAGGCACTCAAGAACGCGCTGCGCAACTTCGTTTTGGGCGGGGCGGAGCTGCAAGGGGCGGCCAAAGAGCGCTATGCGGAGATTCAGGAACGCATGGCCGCGCTCAGCCAGAAATTCAGTGAGAACGCCCTGGACGCCACGGATGCCTATGCCTACTACGCGAGCGAGGCGGAAGTGGTTGGAGTGCCTGACGATGTCAAAGCAGCTGCCCGCGCAGCGGCCGAGGCCGATGGCAAAACGGGTTACAAACTGACCCTCAAACTGCCCAGCTACCTGCCCGTGATGCAATTTGCGCAAGACCGCACTCTGCGTGAACGCCTGTACCGTGCCTATGCCACCCGCGCCTCAGACCAGGCCGAAGGCGACGCCAAGAAATTCGACAATGCCCCTTTGATCCGCGAAATCCTGGCGTTGCGTCGCGAAGAAGCCCAGTTGCTGGGTTACGCTAATTTTGGCGAAGTCTCCGTAGCTGCCAAGATGGCTGACTCACCTAAAGAGGTGGTCGACTTCCTGCGTGAACTGGCAGTCAAGGCCAAGCCCTTCGCAGAGCGCGACGTGGCTGATCTGCGCGCTTTTGCCAAAGACAGTCTGCAATTGCCAGATCCGCAGAGCTGGGATTGGCCCTACATTGGCGAGAAGCTCAAGGAAGCCCGCTACGCCTTCAGCGAGCAAGAGGTCAAACAATACTTCCAGGCACCCAAGGTGCTGCAGGGATTGTTCAAGATTGTCGAGACGCTCTTTGAGGTGGCCATACGCCGCGACAGCGCGCCTGTCTGGCACCCTTCAGTGGAGTTCTATCGCATCGAACGCGACGGCAGCCTGCTGGGTCAGTTCTACCTGGACCCCGGCGCTCGCGCGGGCAAGCGCGGTGGCGCCTGGATGGACGATGTGCGCGCCCGCTGGTTGCGCCCGGACACAGGGCAGTTGCAAACGCCAGTGGCACAACTGGTGTGCAATTTCGCCGAAGGGGTTGACGGCAAACCGCCGCTGCTCACGCACGATGATGTGACCACCTTGTTCCATGAATTCGGGCACGGTCTGCACCATATGCTGACACAGGTCAGCGAGCATGACGTTTCCGGCATCAGCGGCGTGGAATGGGATGCGGTGGAGCTGCCCAGCCAGTTCATGGAAAACTTCTGCTGGGAATGGGATGTGCTCAAACACATGACGGCCCATGTAGACACCGGCCAGCCTTTGCCGCGCGAGCTTTTTGACAAGATGACCGCAGCCAAGAACTACCAGGCCGGCATGCAGACCGTACGCCAGATCGAGTTTTCGCTGTTCGACATGCTGCTGCACACCGAACATGATCCCCAGCAGGACTTCCAGCCCATGCTGGATGCCGTCCGCCAGGAGGTGGCTGTCACGGTGCCGCCGCCCTTTGCCCGTACCGCACAGACCTTCAGCCACATCTTTGCCGGCGGATACGCCGCAGGCTATTACAGCTACAAGTGGGCAGAGGTTCTTTCTGCAGATGCCTATGCTGCATTCGAGGAAACGGCTTCTGCAGACGGAACGCCCAGCGTGGAGACCGGGCGTAAGTACCGCCGTGAAATCCTGGAAGCCGGTGGCAGCCGCCCCGCGATGGAGTCGTTCAAGGCGTTCCGTGGCCGTGAGCCCAGCATGGACGCCCTACTACGACATCAAGGCATGGCTTGAAAACAGGACGAATGCGCTAGGTTATTGCTGGGAAAAACGTGAAATGAATGCCATCATCGCCAGATAACGGCTCTTCGCGTTAGCGAAGTCGGCCCTGTCATGCCCCGTGGGTGCCTGCTTTTACGGGTGCCCGCCCAACAGGCGCGGTCAGGGGGTTTGTGGTTTTTCCTGGATTGATCCCGTCTTACATGCGTTTCTTGCCCGCTCATTGCCTCGCTGCCGTCCTTGCCGCACTGCTTGTGGGCCACGTTGCGCAAGCCCAGCAGCTCTACCGGTCGGTAGGGCCTGACGGTCGCGTCACCTATTCAGACAAGCCGCCTGCCTCGAACGCGCCCAATAACCGCGCTCCTGCCACGGGCACAACGGGCAGCTCGGCTACAGGGGGAACATCTTCGACCACAGCAGGCGCGCCAGCCGGTGATGCCGCACTGCCTTTTGAACTCAGGCAGACCGCGCAGCGCTATCCGGTGACGCTTTACACGTCTGCAGAGTGTGTTCCGTGCAACAGTGGGCGCAATTTGCTTATCAATCGAGGGGTTCCTTTTACGGAAAAAACCATCTCGACCAGCGACGATCTGGCCGCCTTGCACCGGGCCACCGGCAACAATGAAAACAGCATGCCGCAGCTCACCATTGGTGGCCAACAGCTCAGAGGCTTTTCCGATTCAGACTGGAGCCAGTACCTGGATGCCGCAGGCTATCCAAAGACATCGCAATTGCCGGCGAGCTACCGTCGGCCTGCCGTGACCCCCTTGGTGCCTGTGCAGGTGCGGCCTGTGTCTCCGGGCGCGTCATCGGGCGCGCTACCCGCAGCGTCTGAGCCGAGCGCTGAACAGTCGCCCAGTGCCCCTGAAGTCGCCCCTCAGCCGTCGCCAGCCAATCCATCGGGCATCAGGTTTTGATTCTGAGGGCGTGTCAGGGACGAGGGGTAAGGAGCGTCGGCGATCGGCGGCTCTAGTCGAAACTCAGCGTCCGAACACCGTTCGCAGTTCCGAGCAAGCAGACCGCAGCCTTCTGGTGGGCAAATACGCCCACAGTCACCACGCCGGGCCACTGGTTCACGGCTGACTCAAACGCCAGCGGATCGCCGATGCGCAGGCCGGTGACGTCGAGAATGTGCTGACCGTTGTCGGTCACCAAAGGCGAGCCGTCCTTCATTCGCAAGCTGGCCTGCCCTCCCAACGCGGCAAATTGCCTGACGATGCGCTGGGCAGACATGGGGATGATCTCCACCGGCAGCGGGAAAGCGCCTAAAGCATCCACCAGTTTCGATTCGTCCGCAATGCACACAAATCGGCGCGATTGCGCGGCAACGATTTTTTCCCGGGTCAACGCGGCGCCGCCACCTTTGATCATGCATCCACGGGGGTCGATCTCGTCAGCGCCGTCGATATAGACCGAAATCTCTTCGACTTCGGAAGAATCGAGCACCGGAATGCCCAATGCCTTGAGGCGAGCAGTGGAAGCTTCTGAGCTGGAAACCGCACCGGGAATCTGGTCTTTCATCGTGGCCAGCGCGTCAATGAACTTGTTGACGGTGGAGCCTGTACCCACGCCAACGATCTGTCCGGGCACCACATATTGCAGTGCAGCTTGACCGACCAGAGCCTTGAGTTCGTCCTGGGTGGGAGCAGAGGGTGTAGGCATTTGCGACAATTCCCTAAATTACTTGCAAAGAAGAATTATCCAATGCCGCTGCTCCCTTACGGCTTAGCCCGCCCATTTCTTTTCAATCTGGACCCCGAAACGGCCCATGACCTGACCTTGGACGCCCTGGCGCGCACGCAAGGAACACCGCTCTCATGGGCCTGGTGCAATGGCCGGGTGAATGATCCGGTCACCCTCGCAGGTTTGCACTTTCCCAACCGGGTGGGGCTGGCGGCCGGACTGGACAAGAATGCACGCGCCATAGATGCCTTTGCGTCCATGGGTTTTGGTTTCGTCGAGGTGGGCACGGTCACCCCCCTGGCTCAGCCCGGCAATCCGAAGCCACGCATGTTCCGCTTGCCGCAGGCGAATGCCTTGATCAACCGGCTGGGATTCAACAATGCCGGACTGGATGCCTTTGTCCTCAATGTTCGAAACTCCCGGTTTCAGTCCCAGCGAGACGTCAACCCCGGGCCAGGCCGCATGATCCTGGGCTTGAATATCGGCAAGAACGCCGCCACCCCCATTGAGAAGGCCAATGACGATTACCTCACGTGTCTTGCCGGTGTGTACCCCTATGCCGACTACGTCACGGTGAACATCTCCAGCCCCAACACCAAAAACCTGCGCGACCTGCAAAGCGACGCAGCGCTGGATGCCTTGCTTGCGGCGCTCAAATCACGCCAGACCGAACTGGCCGACCAACATGGCAAGCGTGTGCCGCTCTTTCTCAAGATTGCGCCGGACCTGGAACAAGCACAGGTTCAGGCGATTGCAGACGCGCTGCTGCGCCATGCCATGGATGGGGTCATCGCCACCAACACGACGCTTTCTCGCGACGCGGTCAAAGGCATGGCCCATGCTGAAGAAGCAGGTGGCCTTTCTGGCAGCCCGGTGCTCGAAGCCAGTAATCGGGTCGTGCGAGCGCTGCGGACCGCCTTGGGCAAGGATTTTCCAATCATTGGAGTGGGGGGCATTCTGAGCGCCGCTGATGCGGCATCCAAGATGGAAGCGGGTGCCAATGTCGTGCAGATCTACACCGGCCTGATCTACAAAGGTCCTGCACTGGTCTCCGAAGTAGCGAAAACCTTGGCACGTTCCTGAAGCTTCGGCTTGAGGCCAGATCAGGAACGAATCCAACACCTAACCGGTGTTCGGCGCTCGCCTGCAAGGAAATGGAACAACTGGGACAATAGGACCATGGCTTACACATCCAGCTTCGTGCCCGAGATCCTGACTCCGTCGCCTGCCGACATCGAGGCCATGAAAGGCCCCGTCTTGCTGGAATTTGGCACCGGTTGGTGCGGCTTTTGCCGCGGTGCCCAACCTCTGATAGAGCAAGCCGCAGGGGATTTTCCTCTCGTGCAACATATCAAGGTGGAAGACGGCCCGGGCCGGCCGCTGGGGCGCAGTTTCAAGGTCAAGCTCTGGCCTACGCTGGTGTTTCTGCGGGACGGAAAACCCCTGGCGCAACTGGTACGCCCCACGAAAGCAGACGAGATTCGCGACGCCCTGCGACTCATAGCGCCATAACCATCCTTTCTCCGGCGCATTGACGCCAATCCCACTGCGTCCGCCTACGTCACCAGCCGCTCCATGTTCCGAACTCTCAAAGGCCCGCATGTGCTGGGCATTACGCTGGCTGCGGCCGGCATCATGATGATCACGATGGGCACCCGGCAATCGCTGGGCTTGTTTGTGGGACCTCTCAACACTTCAACCGGCCTGGGCATTGCGACCATCAGTTTTGCCATGGCGATCGGGCAATTTGTTTGGGGCGCAGTCCAGCCCTTCGCAGGTGCCGCAGCTGATCGCTGGGGGCCCAAGCCCGTACTGCTGGCAGGCATTCTGATACTGGCACTGGGGTGTGCCTTGGCCCCCTTCATGAATTCCGGTATGGGCTTGACCATCTCCCTGGGCGTACTGGTCGCCATGGGCGCCGGGGCGGGCAGCTTTTCCGTGCTGATTGGTGCCGCCGCCCAGCGACTGACACCAGAAGCACGAGGCACCGCATCTGGCGTCATCAATGCCGGCGGGTCATTCGGACAATTTGTATTTGCACCTGTGGCTCAGAAACTGATTCAGATGGTGGGCTGGATGGGCGCCATGTGGTCCCTGGCGGTGATCGTCTTGGCCGCCTTGCCCCTTATCGGCAGAGTGACCAAAGGCGGGCCGGCGCCCCAGGTTGCACGTACCCGCGGCGACCAAGGCTTGAAGCAAGCGCTGAAAACCGCGCTGTCGGACCGCAGCTACCTGCTGCTGCATGCCGGCTTCTTCACCTGCGGCTTTCACATTGCATTTTTGGTCACTCACTTGCCAACCGAAGTGAATCTCTGTGGACTTCCGCCTTCCGTGGCCAGTTGGTCCCTGGCCCTGATTGGCTTGTCCAATATCGTGGGCAGCCTGGTAGTGGGCCATCTGGTCGGACAGTACCGCAGCAAGATGATTCTCGCGATCATGTATGGCTCGCGCGCGGTTCTTATTCTTTGGTATTTGATGATGCCGCGAGAGCCATGGGTCTTTTATGTCTTTGCTGTAGGTCTGGGTTTGACCTGGCTGGCTACCGTGCCTCCCACGGCAGGGCTGGTGGGCAAGCTGTTTGGAGTGCGCTATTTGGGCACGCTTTTCGGGCTCACACTCCTTAGCCATCAGGTTGGTGGGTTCCTGGGCGCCTGGCTGGGCGGTGTTGCCATCACTGAACTTGGAAACTATGACCTCATGTGGCAGGCAGACATCGCACTGGCGCTTCTCGCGGCAATCCTGAACCTGCCCATACGCGAGAAAAAATTGAATACCCCGCGCGCAGCGGTCAGTGGCTGATGCCCACCTGAGCCGCATCGTCCGGGCATCGACAAGTTGTCAAAACCGGACGAGCCATGACTTGCCACGCACTGATGTCGGCCCTAAAAGAAGCCATCGCCAACGGATGACGTGTTCATGACGCCATGACTGAGTCCCGGAGCTTGGTCTTTCTGTCCACCGATCGCCATCCTCAAGTCGCATTACTGCCTGGATGGTCTTAGCCTTCTCATCAGGCCCTGTCGCTCAGCAACACGCGGCAGGCTTTGCCACTACGGCCACGGGGAACAGCGCATCCGAGTTCGCCCGTTACCCTGATGGGTTTGGCGCCCTGCGAGATGGCAAAGGCCTTCAAGGCAATCTTGCAGCGCTCCAATGCCGCGAGACCTTCTGGCCCCTCCAAATTTAAACGAACCACCAAGGTACCCGGCGCACGCTGCTCCAGTTGAAAATCGAAGACGCCGCACTCCTCTTCGATCACTGTACACAAGGCCAAAGGAAGCAAGCTGACCATCTGGCCCCGCTGATGTCCTGGCACGCGCATCGTATCGTCGCAGCGGCCCTGTACCTGGATCACGGGCAGTGAAGAGCCGCAGGTGCAACGCTCTTTCTGAATGCTCACCTGATCTCCAAGATCGTAACGGATCAGCGGTTGAACATGGTTGGCGAGATTGGTCAGCAAAACCGAATGTGACAGCTCGCCGAGCGGGACCGGGCGGTAGCGCTCATCTACCGGCTCCAAAAGTACCCAGTCCTCGTTCAAATGCAAGCTTCCCTTGGCGCACTCCCACGCCATGGGCAGAAATTCTGAAGTACCGTAGCTGTTCCTGACGGGTGCCCCAAAGGCCTTGGAGATGCGTGCCCGCGTCGCCGAGCTCAACGCTTCCCCTCCCGTCATGATGCATCGGGGCCGCACTTGCAGTCTGCCCTGTTCAGCTTCTTCTGCCAGCAGGGCCGCAGCACTGGGGTAGGTCGCCAACACGATGGGCGCGTAATCATTGAGCTGCTGCACCAACTTGTCTGCGGACTGCTGAATGCTGAAGCTGCAGGCATTCGCCTCTATCCACGGATTGATGCTGCGCAGGCGATCAAGGCAGCACACACTGGCGAAATGTCCTCCGGTCGCGGTTACCAGCGCATAGCGGTCTTGCAGCCCCATGAAGTCAAGAGGTGCAAACGCACCAAACATGCTCTTGCGGCCCCCGGGTGGCCGGTGGCGCACCGCTTCGAGTGCGTCGTAGACCGCCATGGCCTGCGAATCCTGCACAAAGATGCCTGGTCTGCCACTGGTGCCGGAGCTTTCCCACACCATGTATTTGCCAAGCCAGGGTTCACCTACGCGCTGCGGGTCAGCAGTAAAAGCCCGCAATTCCTGCAGATTGAGTTCGGGATCGGTCACCCATTCGGAAAACCGATCCATCAGCTCGGCGCGGGACACCGGCGCTAGACGCAACCAGTCGCTTTGTCGCAAGGAGCTCTTTCCCAGCCGCTCCCGGTACAAAGCAGAGTCTGCATAGGCCACCTCCACAAGGCGTGCAAGCCTCTGCTGCTGGCGCACAGCCATCAATGATGAGGGCGCGTGGCTACCTGCCATGACATCGAGCGTCACAGCCTGCAAATGCAGCGGGTCAAAGACGGGCCTGGGCCTTGTTTTTACAACGGTGCGGTGATGATGCATTCATTCGTCTCCAAGTCAGTTCCCCGCATCTCCAGCGCTATCTTGCCTCCAATCACGCCCATTGCGTTGATTTGTGGCAATTTTTCATGCTGGAGGGAGGTTATTTGCGAACTCGGAGAAGCACGGCGGTCATCGTCTCGCACCTCAGCCTATCTTTTCGGAACCCCTCGATTGGCCAAGGAGTCGGCGCGTTCATTGCCCTCATGGCCGGCGTGACCCTTGACCCAGTGCCATTGAATCTGATGCCCACTGGTGCTCACCACGGCGTCAAGCTTCTGCCAGAGATCCGCATTCTTGACGGGCTGCTTGGTCGAAGTGCGCCATCCCTTGGCTTTCCAGCCATGAATCCACTCGGTGATTCCTTGGCGGACATATTGGCTGTCAAGATATAAATCGACGTGACAGGGGCGCTTGAGGGCGCTCAGCCCTTCAATCACGGCGGTCAACTCCATGCGGTTATTGGTTGTCAGCGCTTCGCCGCCAAACAATTCTTTTTCATGGCTGCCCGAGCGTAGCAATGCGCCCCAGCCTCCAGGACCCGGATTGCCCTTACAGGCGCCATCAGTGAAAACTTCTATCTTATTCAAGGTCTCTTTTCCGTAAGTGTGGGTGCAGGGGAGCGATTGGCTATGGAGACCGGCGCGCCCACCACGGCAGGCGTTTTCTTCCAGTGCTGCCCTACGAGTTTGGCGCCCTGGGTACGCTTGACTGCCATGATGAAGTAACCCGCACCAAAAATGGGCCACCAACGCTGGCCCAGCTTTTCCATCCATCGAAAGCGCGCTAGTGTGCCAGCACCCCGCACGGCAGGAAGATAGCAGCCAAAGCTGATCGATTCCAGGTCGAACTCAAGCAATCGCAGCCAATCGCGCAAGCGCCAATGGCCTATGAACTGCCCGGCGTCTGGCAGGTAGAGCCGCTCGTGGCCAAAGCGGCCGTAAAACCTTTCGCGATGCTGCCGAAACCCCCACAGGCTGGCGGGATTGAGCCCTGTGATGGCCACCTTGCCTTCGTGCACGAGCACGCGCTGAACCTCTCGCAAAGCCGCGTGAGGATCGCGGCTCAACTCCAAGGTGTGTGGCAGCACCACCAGGTCAAGGCTGTTTTCCGCAAAAGGCAGGGCTGTGGCATCAGCCACCATGGCCCACCGGGGATACGCTGATGGCTCTGATGGGACAGGAGGCGTGCGGGGCACTGGCCCAGAGCCTATGGCGGGGAAAGCTTGCGTCGCTCCTCCTATAGCAGAAGACTCTACCGCCAGCCACCGATGCGGCATGCGGTTGGCATGCAGGGCATCTATATCAATGAGTCCCAACTGCAATGCGTGATAGCCGAAAACATCCGTCAAGGCTTCGTCGAACCGCGCTTGCTCCCAAGCCAGAAGGTATTGGCCGGGCGGTGTTTGGAACCAGTCATGCAAGCCATTCATGGCGATTTTTTCGGGCAACAGAGGAAATTACTAACTGATTGATGATGTCTTCGCATTCTGCGGCATCCAGCTTGGGGGCCATCAGCAGATGCCTGATTGATCCACGTGATCGGCTCCAGAAGCCCACTTTCCTGTGAAAAGCTTGATTGAACCGCGCATGCATTCTAGGGCGTGGCACAAAGAAAAACCGCGTTGCCCCCTTTATGGAGGCAACGCGGTTCAGCGAGTCGCGCTTGGCGAACTAAGCAGCGGGCCTATCGGTCCATCACTCGGCGCGTTTGCGACGGCGCAGCGCCAAGGCACCCATGCCGGCACTCAGCAGCCCCAGCAAGCCCAGGCCAGCTACTTCCAACGTAGGCACCGGGGCAACAATGGCAGGCACAGAACCCGTCAAGGCGATGGAGCGGGACACCCTTGTCGCGGCTGCGTATTCCTGGTTTCCAGGCTGATCTGCGGCAATGGTGCACGTACCCGCCCGGTAAGGAGTCACGGTGCCGCCCGAAACCGCGCAGATTGTGGGGGTCAGGCTGGTGTAGGTCACAGGAAGCCCGGACGAAGAAACAGCAGCTGGATCAATGGCAAAAGCGCCATCTGCCACATCGCGGCCCTCCTGGTCGAGGAAAGTGATGAGCTGGTCCTTCAGAAGCGTGATCTGCATAGTGCGCTGAACAGGCGGGGCTGCTGCAACGTTGTACTCAATACCGTCAATCGTACGTGTGCCCGCAGCGGCATTGGCCTCTATCGTGCAGTTACCTGCCACGGCGGGGCTGACCAAGGTTACCACTCCGGTGCTGGCGTTCACTGTGCAAACCGACGGAGTAGTGCTCGTGTAGGTGACAGGGAGGTTGGCCGTGCTAAAGAGTGGCGGAGTTGGACCCCATGCAACCGTCGACCCGTTCATTGCCGAATACACCCCAGGGTTGGGTTGGCGGAAGTTGATGGTCTGCTGTTCGGGATCCACTGGTGGCGGCTCCTGGCATTTGGCCACGACCGTGAAGTCTGCAATGGCCGCCAAGGCACAAACGCCAGTCGAGCAGTCATTTTCAAACTGCCCACCGTCAAGCACCAAACCAATAGTGTTCGAACCTACTTCAAAGCCGGGAATCGCCGGCGTGGTTTGGCTTGTGAAACCACCGTAGCCGTCTTGCAAGAGATTCGGTGCAAAAGGCCTGTACGCCGGCTTTCCTGCAGGCTGTACAAACACGCTGTCGCCCGTATCATCAAACCCGAAGCGGCCTTTGAGCTTGATGCTGTCGAGATCCACGTTGTCGCTCACCGTAATCGGATGATTCATCGTGAAGACAGAGCCGTACCAGAAGGCCTTGGCCTGGCCAGTGGCTTTAGGATAGGGCACACCAGGAAGGTCGCCTGCGCCAGGACTTGTCGTGCCCGGGCTGATCCAGCGGGCTACAGTAGGTGCCTGCGGAGCAGGCAAGGTCCTCGGATTGAAATAGCTGCGGTACTTGTAATCGTCGAACAGAGGTTGCGTGACTTCTTCAATTTCCCGAGGGGCGAGCTCCCTGGTGCGCCATGTCCAACTCCAGTCGCGAGCATTGGTCGTGAAGGGACCGATTTCAAATTCATCACCTGGCAGCTTGCCCACTGGGCAGCTCAACGCGGTAGTTGCAGGCGTCGGTGCGGGCGGCAGCTCAGGGAGGCAGTCAGCCGTAATCTGGAAATCCGCGAAGAGACCGGTGGGGTTGTCCGCGCTGGTCGTGGGCGCGTAGCCAGTGTTCACAACCGCAAAACCAATGGTGTTGTCACCATAGTAGAAACCCATGCCGGTGTTGGCGCCATTCACGTTGATGAGCGAAGGGCTGCCAAAGTTAGCAAACGATGCGGAGGTGTTAATCCAATTATTGGTATTAGCGCCGGAAGGGATGTTGTCGGGTTTGACCAACAACAGCGTGCTATCGTCAAATCCACCCGAACCAATGAGTTTGATGGTGGATAGATCAACGTTACTGGGAATGGTGATTTTTTCGTTGTACGTGAAGGACACACGCCGCGCCACCAGCGCCCCGTTGGCTACCACGCCGTCCGTAATCACAGCAGGATAAGGGCCGGTACCTGTGTTTCCACCAGCGCTAGTGGGATATTGCGCGTCACCAAATGACAACCAATCGCCTTGCACTGGCTGCCCAGCCAGAGCTCCCGCGCTGCTTGGATGAACGGCGGTAGTTTTGTTGAACCAGCCACGCCATTTGTAATTGTCCACGATGGTGGCGGCAGCGCCCGTTGGCGCACTGACATAGCGCGCGTCAGTGGACCAGGTGGCCTTGGCCGTACTGATGCGCAAGGGCGTGCTTGCAGGACCACAGGTTAGCTGAGCCGCTTGCACACTACCTAGAGTGCACATGCCCATCAACACTATGGAAATTAACGATCCTTTCCGAACCGCACGCTGAAAAGCAGTGCGCCGGATAGACGGTGAAACAAGCTTCATAAGTTACCCTCTAGATATTAATAATAATTAACAGCAAATAAACGCTTTAGTGGCGTAATGGCGCATCATCAACCGCTAAAAATAGCTTATGTTAATAAAAAATCTCTTAGACCAGCCACAATCCTTCTCCTATTTACTCATTTATATTTTTATTTTCAATACAAAATTCAGATTATTTTTTGTCGGCGCTCACGGTATTTTTATATCAACTTAAAGCTAAAAACGGCGGACAATACACGTGCGGAGGCATCATAAGATGCATTCTGAATTTCAGTCAGATAGCACGCGACCCCTCAGTCCAACAAAAACACCAATCCGTACGGTTGCCTGTCAAATCCGCACAACACCTCAAGATGCGGCCTCCGGCTCACTGCCTAGCCGCTTCAGCTGCCAGGCCCATTGCTCACTATCCGCCCCGCATCCTCCGTGCTCTGGGCATTGTGGTTCGCCCATCTCCCAATGGCACGAAGAAATCCTCAATCCGTATGCGCAAAAATTCAAAGAGTTATACAGAAATATCACCTTCAGATTGTTTGCTTTTCTTCAATTTCATTTGCAATTCATCCTATTGAAAAGAAATTTCGAAAAAATCTTTATGTAACTTTGTTCAAACACTTTCGGACGAGACTTTAAACCTTGACTTCCCTCGCAGATAAGCCACGTTCCAGGGGTTTTCCACAAAAACCACATTTAAATCAAGGTTAAGGAACCACCTAAAAATCCAACCAAGTAGCTCAGAACTTTTGCTTTTTACCAATGAAAACAAACAAAAGTGCAAAAAAACAAACAGACTTCATCGCGGATATGTGACAATCGCGAACCGTAAAAATGCAATAACCCCCGGTGTGCCTATGAGCAATAGCGAAGTACAGTCTCCGCACATACTAATAATGGACGATGATCCTGATCAGCTTCGTCTATTAGTGGCAGCACTGCGCAATGCCTCGTACCGGGTCAGCGTCGCGCTCAATGGGGACCAGGGATACGCCAGAGCAACGGTGTTGCTTCCTGACCTTATTTTTTTGGATGTACGTATGCCTGGGCGCAATGGCATCACCATTGCCCGGTTGCTAAAAGGAAATCCCGCGACTCAGGATATTCCTATCATTTTCATATCCGCATTAATTAACCAAGATGAACGGTTGGCGGGGCTCCGCGCGGGTGCGGTAGACTATATTTGCAAGCCATTTCATGTCGACGAGATATTGGAGCGAACACGCATTCACCTTTCGCTCTCTCAAAGAAAATCAACACTCCCGCCAGACACCGCCGAAAAAAATATAGTTTTAGAGGGCAAAACGCCAACAGCGTCACTGCCCACGAACTTGCTCTTAAGACAAATAGCGTCTGAATATATTTTCAGCCACATCCACGAGCCTTCACTGAAGAGCTCGGATGTCGCGTCCAGCATGCAAGTTCCGATGCGACGACTGAACGCTTTATTCGAAACCAGCGATGGGACTTCTGTATTTGAGTTCATACGCCAGGAGCGCATGCGCAGAGCTGCGCTCATGCTCGGCCAAAGTACATTGACAATTGCCGAAATTGCCATAGAAGTTGGTTATCCAAATCCTGCCAATTTTTCTACCGAATTTAAAAAATTCTGGAAAAAATCTCCGACTCAATTCAGGAATGAATCACAAATTAACCCCAACATACTGCGAGGAATCATCCCCACAAAGCCTGTCTAGCAGACGCTTGGGTAGCCATGCCTTGACGCCCTGAAATAAGCAGCCCCCTACAAGCCCCTCAGTCCGAAAGGAAAGCCGTTTGGAACAGTCTCTCGCCAGCGAGAACAGCACCGCCGGCTTTGCGTCACCATCTGCTCGCAACCCCGGGCATTTGCCGAGGGTGATACGCCAGGTCACCATGGGACTGATCGCACTCTGGTTGGCCCTGGTAGCAGGCCTGGGTTGGTGGATATCACAACAAATCGAACACGCCTGGCTGGACAGCTTGACTGCCAGCACCGAGTACGAAGCTCAAACCACCGCGCGTGTTGTGGACAGGCTCTTCACAGAGATGTTCAGCGTGGCCAATATGGTGGCCAGTCAAGCGCAGGTCATTCAACTCGCAACCGCCTACCAAACAGATCCACCTGAGTTGGCAAAGTTGACTCGAGAAGAACGTGCGGCGCAGTTCACAAGTGACCCGCTGGTGCGCAAAGTTGGTGACTTTATGAATGCGCTGTCCACCGATCTGCGCTACGCACGCATCTATATGAACAACCTGTCGGACGACACGGTCACGGCCAGTAACTGGAACCAGTCCGACAGCATCGTAGGAATGATCTATTCAGGAAGGCCGTACCTGATGGACGCATTGCGAACGGGCAACGGGCATTCTTTCGGTATTGCCCGTTTGAACAAAAGCCACTCGTATTTTGTCTCCAGCCGAATAGACGACGCGAACGACGTTGCGCAGGGATCGGTCACCGTGAAATTTGACGCACCGGAAATGGCGCTTTTTTTGACGGGGAGGCATATTTCCATGATCGTGAACCGCCAGGGACGCGTGACGACCACATCTTCCGCGCCGTTTGTGCTGAGAAACGTGGCCGCGCTGCTTCCACCGGAGCTCATCAGTGTTTCTGAAGATGATGAGGATCCTGGAGCCCCCATGGATATCCAGGCCTTACCCGATGAGAGCCATCCGGGCCAATGGCTTATCAACGGCAAAGCGTATCTGCTGCAGCGCCAGCCGTTATCCAACACACAGTACCAGTTGCTTACGCTAGCCCCGCTGGACGAATTGCTCCCCATGCGCAGGCAGCACCTGATCACGGGTGCCTTGGTGGCTGCACTCGGCGTAGCCTTGATAGTGCTGTCGAGTCAAGCCGCACGGCAGTTTTTCATGCGACGCCAGGAAGAGAGGAATGCAGCGCTCCGCACTTCCGCATTGAATATGGATCTCAGTGCAGCACTCACCGACGCCAAAACCAAGGACCGGCAGAAAGTTGAAGTTCTAGGGTACATCGGCCATGACTTGCGCGCGCCGCTTGCCACCATAAGTGGGTACTCTGCTCTACTGCTTGCCAATGCAGACGAAAAACAGCACAAAATTCTGGAGACTATCCAGCGAAGCGTGAAGTATCAGCTCGACCTGATTGACGAGCTCCTGGAGTACGCCAAGGCTGAGTTACAGCCGCTCACTGTGCAGCCCGGCACAACCGATTTGCCACGTCTGCTGGACGAGATTTCCGAGTATGCAATAGCCCTGTGCTCTCAGCAAAGCAACCGTTTCAGTTACCGACCTTCTGACCGCCTGCCTAGGCAAGTGATCCTGGACGGGAAGCGTTTACAGCAGGTTCTGCTCAACCTGCTCTCCAATGCAGCCAAATTTACGCGCGATGGTGTCGTTACCCTGTCGGTGACTGCTCAGTCGCAAGACAAGACGTGCGCCCTGCACTTTGCTGTGAGCGACACAGGTATAGGCATTGACCTGAACAAGAATGCCGATATCTTCGGCGCCTTCCAACATATTCAGTCGGCAAGTGGAAGCACGGGATTGGGCCTGTTCATTGCCCAGCGCATAGTCTCGGCCATGGGGGGCACCCTGAGCGTCACCAGCATTGCCGAGCAGGGAACCACATTCTCATTCGTGCTCTCGGCGCCCATAGTCGACCCATCTGACTCAAACTGGTCCAGCGCTCGGCAGCGACAGATAGACCCCCCTGCGCGTCGAGGCGAGAATTCCCAGTATTCAGGTGCCGAATTGGACGATCAGGCTCTGGATGAGCTCGCTACCTTGGCGCTTCTCGGGCGGCTTACGGACATTGAACGCTGGATAGAGCTCCATTCCGAAGGATCCGCTCCAACACCGTTCATGACCCACTTGCGCGGGCTGCTAGAGCAATTTGACTTCACGGCGATAGAAGAGCTGGCACTGACCAGCAGAGGTCAATCAACTGTCTGAAATTGTTCCTGTGAGCGCTGTGACTTGCGTGTGCTCACTGGATTCAACTTTCTGTTACGGGACGCGGTCGACTGGGCTCAATACTAAAGGCTCACTCTGCAAAGCCGCTTGAATGTCGAACCGTTCAAGTATGAAGAATTGCAGTGATCGGCATCGCTGGCAGAGGCTGGTTCAAGACGTTTGCCGCCCGGCCGATGAGATGCCGTCAGTTGCTTTGCAGCTTTGTCGAAGCCGCACGTCTTCTCAGGTCGATTTTGCAGAGTTCTCCCGGGCAAGCCTTAGAGGGTTGCTTTGTTCAGTTGTGGACGCAGGCCATTGAGCGCTCCACACTTTCAGAAGCGAGGCGTTCAGGTTTGGAGATCAAAGAATTTAGTTTGCGCTACAACCCCGCGCTTGATGGATTGCGCGGATTGGCGATTTTGCTCGTCATCCTCTCTCACGCCCATGTACCTTTGTTCGATGGTGCGTTCTTCGGAGTGGATCTGTTTTTTGTATTGAGCGGCTTTTTGATTACATCCTTGCTGCTCATGGAGTGGAAAGCCCACGGACAGTTGGATTTTTGGCGCTTCTACCGCCGCCGCTTCTATCGGTTGATGCCTGCGCTCCTGCTGTTCCTGGGCGTTTATGCGTTGGCAGCGCCCCTGCTGTGGCCAGATCTGGACGATGTCTACTCTGACGTCGTGTGGTCAGCCCTGTATCTGGCAGATTACGGCATTGCATTTTTCGACCGACCGGGCACCTTGCTGCACATGTGGTCGTTATCGGTGGAAGAACACTTCTACCTGGTATGGCCGGTGCTCCTGGTGTTTTTTCTGCGAAGAGCCAATTCGGGTGCCCAGTCGACAGGCTCGGTCTGGAAACCGCTTGCCGCGCTGTGGGTGGCTGCGACGTTGTGGCGCGTTTTCTGGGTCGGCCAAGAACAAGCGTTCTACGCCATCTTCTTCCGGTTCGACACACGTGCCTCAGGCTTGTTGGCAGGCGCTCTGCTTGCCGCGCTGGTGATAGAAAAACCGGGGTTCATTCAATCTCTCGCCAGAAGAATGCGTTATGCGCTCTGGCTGCCCCTTTCAATTCCGCTGCTGATGGCTCTGGCCTGGGACGACTACAACGCCCTTCTATGGGGCATGACCGTCGTGGAACTGGCCACGGTGGTGGTGCTTGTAGCGGTGCTACCGCAAGTTCGGCAAAACGGCCTGGTGGCCGACATGCTGAGTGCCCCCGCACTCGTGCGATTGGGCCAACTGTCTTACGGTGTCTACCTTTGGCATTACCCAGTCGTGCGCTATCTGCGAGCTGACTACAGCTGGCCGACCGTGGTGGTGGCGGGCACTGTCATATCGCTTGCCCTGGCAGCGCTGTCTTACTATACCGTCGAGCGCTGGGCTCTGAAAAAGCGCGATGGTTCGGCCACCGAACGTAAAGTAAAGCCAACTACAGTGAACGCTTGAGGCTTTTCTCGATCATAGACAGTGATCGAGCTAACCTCACCCCACCTCACCTTACCCCACTAATCATCTACCCTACCCCCGACCTTTGCGTCGACTCGGGGGCAATTCCTTCGCTCGCCTATCGTCTTGTGTGGATGGCTTTGCGAAAGACCTGCCTGGCAAATGATTCGAGGCGGGCTGCATTAATTCACCTGCTTACGAAAAACACCTGATCGCTGACTTCATCAGCTTTTTATAATCCGTCGGTTATGAATTTGCTCGCCCTGCCCGCTTTCAGCGATAACTACCTGTGGCTGCTGCATGACGGCGTCCGCGCACTGGTGGTGGATCCAGGTGATGCGGAGCCTGTGTCTGCAGCGCTCAGGCAGAACAAGCTGCAACTTGCCGCCATCCTCGTCACGCACCACCATGCGGATCACGTGGGGGGTGTAGCGGCGTTGCGGGAAGCCACCGGGGCAGTCGTCTACGGACCAGCGCGTGAGCGCATCCCTGAGCCCTTTGTACCGGTTTCAGATGGCGATGAGGTGCAGGCTTTGGGCATGTCGTTTCGGGTCATGGACGTGCCCGGCCACACGGCCGGTCATATTGCCTACTTTGCAGATGAGATGAATGGCGCCCCGCTCCTGTTTTGCGGAGACACGCTTTTTTCAGGCGGGTGCGGGCGGCTTTTCGAAGGTACGCCGGCACAGATGCTGGCATCGCTGGATTCGCTGGCTGCGTTGCCATCGGCTACGCGGGTCTGCTGCGCCCACGAATACACCATGGCCAATCTGCGTTTTGCCAGTGCGGTCGAGCCGGGCAATGAGGTGCTGGCAGAGTATTATCAAAAATGCGAAGCGTTGCGCGCAGCAGGCACACCCACACTGCCTTCGTCCATAGGCGTCGAGCGCGCAATCAATCCCTTTCTCCGCAGCCGCGAAACTGCCATCACGCAAGCCGTGCAGGCTCACGCGGCCACCACAACCGACGAAGTCGCGGTATTTGCCGCGCTTCGCGAATGGAAGAATAATTTCAGATGAAATGGTTTCATGTGGCGGCGTTGGCCGCAAGCGTCTGGTTGGCTGGCTGCGCGGCACCCGGCACAAACCCCGCTTCGGACCCCGCTTCTGGGATGCCCTCGACAGACGCGACGCCCGTCAATGAGCGCCCAGTGGTATCCATGCGTCGCCAGGCTCCCGTAGCCGGAGACATGCCTCCTGTCCCTGTAAGTGAATTGCACTCACAGGCGGTCGCTGAACTCCAACCACCAGCCGATCTTTGGGAGCGCATTCGCCGCGGTTTCGCCATGCCAGATCTGGATACAGATCTCGTTGAGAATCGCGAGCAGTACTACGTCACCCGACCCGACTATCTCCAGCGCATGACCGAGCGCTCACGCATGTATCTTTTCCATATCGTGGAAGAGCTGGAACTGCGTGGCATGCCGACCGAACTGGCGCTCTTGCCTTATATTGAGTCGGCCTTCAACCCTCAGGCTGTTTCAAGTGCCAAAGCAGCAGGCATGTGGCAGTTCATGCCGGCCACCGGGCGTGATTTCGATCTGCAGCAAAATCTTTTCCGAGATGACAGACGCGACGTGCTGGGGTCTACGCGCGCGGCGTTGGATTACCTTCAAAAGCTCTACAACATGTTTGGCGACTGGCATTTGGCTCTGGCTGCCTACAACTGGGGGGAAGGAAGCGTTGGGCGCGCCATCGCACGCAACAAGGCCGCGGGCCTGGGCACAGGGTATCTCGATCTGAAGATGCCTAACGAAACACGTTATTACGTGCCCAAGCTGCAAGCGGTCAAGAACATCGTGGCGCGGCCTGAGTCGTTCGGTACAGCGTTGCCGCTGATCGAAAACCACCCCTTCTTCGACACCGTGGAGATCACCCGCGACATCGACATTGATGTAGCAGCCAGATTGGCGGAAGTGCGCGTGGAAGACTTCAAAGCGCTCAACCCTTCACAGCGCAAATCCATTATCTTCGCCACGGGTACGCCGCAAATACTGCTGCCCTGGGAGAACGCGTCAAAATTCAAACGCAATCTGGAAAGCCACGACCCCGCCAAATTGGCATCGTGGACCGCTTGGGTGGCCCCTTCCAACATCTCTGCGGGCGAAGCTGCTCGGCGTGTTGGTATGGAAGAAGCCGAGTTTCGCGCTGTCAACGCAATCCCATCCGGCATGTTGGTCAGAGCGGGCTCCACCTTGCTCGTGCCCCGCGGCGATAGTGCACCCCAAGCCGTTCCAAGCCATGTATTGAACAATGCTCAGGTCGCCTATGCACCAGAGGTTGTACTCAAGCGTTTCGCAGTGCGCGCCCGCAAAGGCGACTCGATTGCCCGCCTGGCTGCCCGCTATGACCTGCCAGCTGCGACCGTCGCTGGGTGGAACAACACCAGCGCCAATGCCGGACTCAAGGCCGGACAGACGATCACCGTGTTCCTGCCCGTTCGCGCGGGCGCATCCGCCGCCGCCGATGCCGTGCGCCATGGGCGGCGCGCCAACAACAGCGCTGCGCGGACCAAGGCCACTTCCACTGCGCGCGCGCGTTCAAGCAACAAAGCGGCGCCTTCTGCACGCGCTCGCTCAAGCAAAGCTGCACCTGCCGCAACGGCTCGTTCAACCAAGAAAGCAGCCCCAACAGCACGACCCCGGAAAACAGCAAAGTGATGCACCGTCAGGGCTCCGAAGTTGGCGGGGGCAACCCATCCGTTTGCCAGTCGCTCCTGAAATTCAAGCTTGAAAGCGGCGCTTGGCTCGCCGGGCAAATTCATTGTTGAATGTTGCCGCTGGTGATGGAGGTCGCACCATGGATCGAGTGCTCATGTATTTCGCCATCACGCGATGGGTGGTCTCCACGCAATCTTCAGAGACCAGCCCATCAGGCGAGAGGGCTTCCCTGGCCTTCCCCAGGGCAGCAAGGTAGACCGCACGATCGCCGTACATGAAAGATTCCGGCACGGCTTTCACAATGTCGCTGGGACCAGCAGTCTGGAGCCATTTCAACGCGCGCACGACAGCGTTGGTCAGGGCTTGAACGGTCTGCGGGTAACGTACGACGAAGTCCTGTGACGCATACAGGCAGCCAGAGCCCATGGGGCCGCCGTAGAGATCATGCGTGCCTCGCAGAGAGCGGGTGTCCCATAGAACGCGAATCTCGCCTCGAAATTCCAGCAGGCTGATCACAGGATCTATGTTGGCGATGGCGTCAATGCGGCCGTCGCGGATCGCCATGGCGGCAGCAGTCGAATTGCCGACGCTGACATACTCCACATCCCCAGGTTGCATGCCTGCGCGCGCCAGCAGGTATTTGGCAAACCAGTGCGTCGCAGAATCGGTGTCTGTCGTTCCCACGCGCCGGCCCTTCAATTGTGCTGGCTCCTTGAACTGGGCAAATGTGCGCGTGGAGACACCAAAAACCTGTTGCGGCGCTCTCCCCGTGAACACAAAAGCCAGACAATTGAAGCCACGGGCGCGCAGATCTACCACATGCTCATAACTTCCCGCCGTGACATTCGCGAATCCTTTGATCATGGATTGCAGTGCCAGGCTATCTGATGCGTGGTCCTGCAATTCCACGTGCAGACCTTCATCCTTGAAGTAGCCAAGTTGCTCTGCAATAGTCAAAGGCAGGTAATAAATGGCGGTCCGGCCACCGACTGCCAACGTCACTTCCGATCGCTCTGGCTTGCTAGCTGATGTCTGCGCCCATGAGTGTCCAGCCGCGATCAATGGCAGAGCCGGCGCAGTCAGCAAGAGACGGCGCCTTTGTTCTCCGAAGACAGAGCCGGGGCGTGAGATAGACACAATGGGTAAGTCAAATAACTACTTCCCAAAGGTATCCCATCAAAGGCACAGGCGTCATCGGTAAAGCCCCCGATCGGGTTTTCCTTGATAGCGGCTTGTGACCAGTGATGATGCACTCATTCGCCCGGAACACATTACATTCAGAAGCGTGTGAAAGATGTATCCGAATGCACTGAAGTCACTGAAGCGGTCAACTCACAAGTAACCCCGACTGCGCACGGACTTCAGACATTGGCCCTAGCGCCGGTCCACCAACGCGTGGGCGATGGTGCCCAGATCGACATACTCCAGCTCGCTACCCGCGGGCACACCACGCGCCAGGCGAGTAACGGACAGACCACGGCTCTTGAGAGCCTGGGCAATGACATGCGCAGTAGCCTCGCCTTCAGCGGTGAAGTTGGTTGCCAAGATCACCTCCTGCACCACGCCGTCGCTGATGCGTTCGATGAGCTTGCCCAAACCAATATCACGCGGGCCGACTCCGTCCAGAGGGCTCAGCCGCCCCATGAGAACAAAGTACATGCCCTTGAAAGCCGCAGTCCGCTCCAGTGCAGCCTGGTCAGCAGGAGTCTCGACCACACACAGCTTGCTGGCATCGCGCCGCGGGTCTGAGCAGGTCACGCAGATCTCATCTTCGGTGAAGGTATGGCAGCGCACACAATGACGAACCTGCGACACTGCCGCCTCTAGTGATCGTGCCAGCAAGACAGCGCCTTCGCGGTCGTGCTGCAGCAAGTGAAATGCCATGCGCTGCGCTGAGCGAACCCCAACTCCTGGCAGGCGGCGCAATGCCTGAACCAGAGCATCAAAACTATGGGCGCTCATTTTTTTGCAGCAAAGTCAGCATGGCATGTTGAGCACTCGCCATGAGAGGCGAACCCTCTTCATGCTGAGCGGGCCTTCTTAGAAAGGAAACTTCATACCTCCTGGCAGACCGGGCATGCCAGCCGTCAGCTTGCCCATCTTCTCGGTGGAAAGCTCCTCGGCCTTTCGCACAGCTGCATTGAACGCAGCCGCCACCAGATCCTCAAGCATGTCCTTGTCATCGGCCAGCAGGCTGGGGTCGATGGTGACGCGCTTGACGTCGTGTTTGGCGGTCATGAGCACCTTCACCAGACCCGCACCGGATTCGCCTTCCACTTCCATCAGCGCCAACTCATCTTGCGCTTTTTTCAGGTTTTCCTGCATCGACTGGGCCTGCTTCATGAGACCGGCGAGTTGTCCTTTATTGAACATGGGTTTCCTCTACTAAATAAATGGGGATTTAAAGCGTGGGGGTTTAAAGCGGCTTAATGCTTCCAGTCACGATCTTCGCGCCAAACTCGCGCATCATCTCCTGCACGAAGGGATCCGCCATCAACAGTTCTTGCGCGGCCTTTTGGCGGCTGGCTGCGACTATAGCGTTACGGCGGGATGGGCTGTCTGAAACGGTGCCGACCTCGACCACCAGCCTGACATTGTGCCCAGCTTCCACCAAGGCAGCTTGCAGTCGGTCGCGTGTGGCCGCGTAGGTCAGGGATTCGCTTTCAACATTCAATGTCCACTGGTTTTCAGTGCGCGCCACCAATTCTGATTGCAGTGCCAACTCGCGCACCAACGCAGCGATCAATTCACGCGAGACCAGATCTTGGACCAAGGTATGCCAGAAGTCACCTTCCGCGGTCCTTTGCACAGGACGGGGTGGTGCAGGCGAAAGCTCGCCTCGCTCTTCGCGCATGGGCCGCTCTTTGACGGCGTAACCCACAATCTCAGTCTCTTCAGGACTTTGCGCAGCGGCCGTTGCGGGTGCCTGATTTCCTTGTGCTGCAACCGGCCTTGCAGACCATTCCCGCACCGGTACTGCGGGGGTCGGCGGCTGTGGCGGGCGCCGAGCCGGGGAAGGCGGCAAAGAGTTGGGCTCGTCGTCCCAAGGTGGCGCCTCGCTACTCCAGTCTGGCATGGCCTCGTCGGCATCCAGAGCGTCTGGTGGCGCAAAGCCGCCGGAGTCCGGTGAAGAGTCCGACGTTGGAGGATTCGCTGGCGTAAGCGCTGGTTCCGGTGCTGGCGCTGGTGACTGCTCAGCAGTGGGGGGGTGTACTGGTGGGGACTCGGACGAAGGGCTCGCAGGCTCCGGCTGTGAGACTGCACTCAGTGTGCCGACGCCCGGACCAGGACGCGCCATCGGGCTCGGAGCGGGGAATGTAGCGGGCGGTGTAGTGTCAGCTGGAGGCTCTTCGCGCCCCGCGCCGTCAGCGGGCCGTTCATGAACGGGGGCCGCTGTTTTCAGAGTTTTTTTTTCTGCCTCTGCCTGTGCAGTCGGTGATGCTTTTACCGTCGTGCCACCTCCCGCTGCCTTGAATGGAAGCAGGCGCAGCAGCACCATGGTCATACCGGCGTATTCATCCGGTGCAAGCCCCAGTTCAGCCCTGCCGTGGATGCACAGGCTATAGAGAAGCTGGGTTTCGTCGGCAGGCATGAGCCCCGCCAGACGAGCAGTTTCCTGTGCATCCGGATCGGTTTCATCGATCGCCATGTCCGCAACCGCCTGCTGCACAGCCATACGCTGAAGCACGGTCGCCATGTCTTCCAAGGTTGTGGCGGCCGACAAACCGTTGGAGCGCAATTGCTCGGAGAGCTCCACCACCGCCTTGCCATCACCGGCCGCCAGGGCGGCTATCAGTTGGAAGACCACGCCGCGGTCCACGCTGCCAAGCATTTGACGCACGCCGGCTTCTTGCAACTGACCACTGCCGAACGCGATCGCCTGGTCTGTCAGGCTCAGTGCATCGCGCATGGAGCCGCGAGCGGCGCGTGCCAAAAGCCTCAAGGCCGGCAGTTCCGCAGGCACGTTTTCCTGTGCCAGCACGCGTCCCAGATGATCGAGAACAACCTCTGGCGCCATGGGACGCAAATTGAACTGCAAACACCGGCTGAGTACCGTAACAGGCACCTTCTGCGGATCCGTCGTGGCAATCACGAACTTGAGATATTCAGGGGGCTCCTCCAGCGTCTTCAACATGGCGTTGAAGGCTGTATTAGTGAGCATGTGCACTTCGTCGATCATGAAGACCTTGAAGCGTCCCTGAACAGGCTTGTAGACGGCTTGCTCCAGCAGTTGCTGCACTTCGTCGACGCCCCGATTGCTGGCGGCATCCAGTTCCGTGTAGTCCACGAAGCGGCCGGCATCAATTTCCGTGCAGGCTGAACACACACCACAGGGCGTAGCGGTAATACCGCCCTGCCCGTCCGCTCCCACGCAATTAAGCGACTTGGCAAGAATGCGCGACACCGTGGTTTTGCCCACGCCCCGCGTTCCCGTAAACAGGTACGCGTGGTGCAGGCGTTGCTGAGTCAGAGCATTGGTCAAGGCCTGCACGACGTGCTCCTGACCAACCATCTCCGAGAAATTACGAGGCCTGTATTTCCGGGCCAGCACCATATAAGACATCCGCTGATTCTACGGGGGGACATCTCAGAACTTCACATGGATCTGAATTGTGTGTGCCTATCTCGCCCTTGCGCCGCCCACTCACCTCAAAAACAAGGCTCATTAGCCGGCACTTCTGTGATCGGCGACACCAACAGAACTTAACTATTTTGAATTACATCGACATAACAACGTCATCAACCTGGTGTAGCGCAGGCCCAAAAAAACCGTAACCGCGCTCCAAAACTGACGTATTGAGGCAACGACCTCAAGCACAAATGGCAAATCAACGATATGCTGCATCGCAATAGAAACGCTTGTAGTCCCTTCGACCTTCACGAAACACCACTTTCGTGAAAAGTCGTGAAATATGTTTCACACGCATGCTTCAACTCGTAGAAAGTCCTGACTTTTCTGATAGCGACACCGCGCTAGCTTCAGCCAGCCCCGAAGCGGCTACCCTGGTGTTGGCGCTCAATGGCTGTTGCCACCCCCGCGTGGGCCGTTTGATGGCACGGCTGCGCGATTGCGAATGCTCGAACCAGCTCGATCTCCTGAGAGGCGAGGTTTTCAACGTTTTAGCACTTAGTTTTGGCCCTACGGAAGCCCAACGGCGTCTCCTGCCACTACAATAGCCAGTGACGGGCCTTCCCGCATGGTGAAGCGGCCAACCGGGTCAGGTGGGGAACCAAGCAGCCCTAACTGTGAAGTCAGTGCCGGGGTCAAGGCTCGTCACCTTTTTGTATAATTGAAAACTTTTCAATTACTCGCTTCCAGCACTCCTTAGGATCGTCTCCTTGCTCGGGGCGAAAATACGAGAGTCTTTGAATGAAGCGACGTTACGTACTGAGGTCTTTTGGCTTAATCGCCCTGCCAGGCCTCCTGGCTGCGTGCGGCCCTGGCGATGGCTCGTCGTCTCCCACACCTCCTCCAGCGCCGCCTTCTCCTGCCGACAAATGGACACCCGGCGTGTTCCTTAACGCCAGCAGCTTCGGATCTGGCACCCCTGCATTAACGCTCCAGCCCAACGGGGCCGGCAAAGTACTGGCCGTGCTTGGCCCTGCGGCGGAAGCACTGGCATTCACCGCCAGCTCATTGGACAGTTCCACCCTGTCGATGCAAAGGCCCGGCGGCACCCCCAGCGTCCTGGCAACAGCAGCTGACATGCGCGCAGGAGCCCTCTGGCTTTGGCGCCAGTCTTCCGACACTTCGGTGGCTCAATCGCTGTTCTATGCCGTGAGCAGTGCTTCAAATGGACAGATCGGCGCTTCACGCACCCTGCCTCTCTCGGCCGCGGTATCACTGCAGGCCTGGATCATGGCGCAAGATGCTGATGGCAATGCGCTCGTACGTTGGTCAAGCGGGCCACTGGACAGCACAGGCCAGCCCAGTCAGGCAGGCCTGCTGCGGTTCACTGCGTCGACTCAGGTCTGGAGTGCCCTGTCATCTCCCAACTCGCTGATCAGTCCCAATCTGCTCGGAGCTGCGCGCGCAGTGTTTGATTCCAGCGGGCGAGCCTGGCTGATCCAGCCCACGCCCGGCACCGTCGCTGGCGAATGGTCGCTGGCGCTCTTCACTCTGAACGCAGGCGCCAGCAACTGGGTGGCCATCGCACCTGTTCCTGCGACCACCGCACGCTCTTCAACTTTCCAGATGAGCATGGACGCGAGCAACAGATTATTGGTAGCCCATACGGTCTCCGGTGACGCCAGCTCTGCGCCTCTCTCCCTTTCCCGCTTTGATCCCAACGGTTCCGGCTGGACTGCCATCGCTGCGCCCACCCTTGCAAGCAATGCCTATCGCGTGAACACCGATCCTGTGGGCAACATCTGGGCAGTAGGCTCTGGCTCCATCGCACGCTATGACAATGCCGCAGCGAACTGGACCGGCCCGAAATCGCTTGATTTCGCCCCGACCGATGCCCAGCAGGGTGACGGCACATGGCCCCTCGCGTTGACCTCGGACAGCAAAGGTAACACCTGGGCCGTGGGCGTGCGGCGCAAGGCTGCCGGACAAGATCTGCCGGTTCTCTGGATCAATCTCTTTGATGCCACTACCCGTCAGTGGGCCCAAGCGGGCAGTCTCGCTGTGGCAGACGGCACCAACAGCAGTTTTGTCCAACCCACACAGGGCGAAGGAACTCGCTTTTTAGTGGCTTTGACGCTGGACTCCCAAGGCCGGCCTGTAGCCGCGTTGAAGGAAATGCTCACCTCCGCCTCGCAGTCTTACCAAAGTCGCTCGTGGATAGCTCGGGGGCAAGCGGCCTAGGTGCATTGACGGTTCAACGAGAGGCGCGCCGATTGATTACCCGGGAAGACAGGGAAAGCAGCAACGTCAACGCGCTTGAGGTCATCATCATCGCCCAGAAGATGAAGAAGGTGACTGTGTAGACCGCCTCACGTGACCAATCAAGGCGCAAGCCCATGAGACTGAGCGACTCTGGATCCAGCACCGCAAATACCAGCATCTCCAGCACGGCCGCGGCCAGAAAGGCCGGCCAGGCAATCCACATAAGTCGTTTGTAAGGCATATGGGTTTCAACCTAGAGACGGTAGTGAGTCAAGGGTGGCCGGGCTGGCGCGCTGGAGCTGTGCCCGCCAAAGCTTTCGCTGAGGCAGGAGATGCCGCATGGTTGCGACCTTGCATGGCCGGTGTGAGCGCCGGATCATTCTCGTCTGCCGGCTGCACCTGGACGCCGCGAGGTGCGTCGGCATACACTGGATCTGGCCTGGTCACCGCCAGATAAAGGGTGATGAACGATGCCACCACAACGACGGCCGGCCCACCCACAACGAGCCACATATGCCCGTATTTCCACCAGGGTCCTGAAGAAATTCTCTGTGTCTGTATAGAGCTCATATAAGTCACCTTGGTAATGGATCTGGCTATTCACCTTGGCACGATGAAAACGGATTTCTCGCTCACCTGACCGGTCTGTTCCGACTTCACGTCAATATGAATTTCGTGAGAACCAGGCTTTGCACCTTCGTAGGGCAGCTGTAGCCTCACAGGCACCCACAGCCCCTCGGCCGCAGCTACCGTGACCCGGGGCTCTGTCACCAGTTGAATTCCCTGGAGACCGGAAACCGAGATCTGGTAAGTCTGCGGTTTTTCCGTGGCATTCATGATCTGCACGCGATAGACGTTTTCGATCTTGCTGCCATCGACAATACGTGCCAGCGTGGCGCGATCACGTACGATGTCCACCTTGAACGGTGTCCGCAAAATGAGGCTGGAAAACAGTGCGATCGTGAGCGCAGCCAGAATCCCGCTGTAGATCAATACACGGGGGCGCAGCACATGCCGCAGTATCTGACGGCCGCTCCAACCTTGTGCCAGTGCGTTCTCAGTGGAATAGCGAATCAGCCCCCGCGGATAACCTACCTTGTCCATGACGCCGTTGCACACGTCGATGCAAGCCGCGCAGCTGATACATTCATATTGCAGGCCCTCTCGGATGTCGATGCCGGTAGGACATACCTGAACGCACAAGGTGCAGTCCACGCAGTCTCCAAGGCCAGCAGCGCGATGATCCGTCTTGCGCGAGCGCGCGCCGCGAGGCTCACCCCGAGCCGTGTCGTAGGTGACAATCAGAGTGTCCTTGTCGAACATGGCACTCTGGAAGCGCGCATAGGGACACATGTACTTGCACACTTGCTCGCGCATGTACCCAGCATTGCCGTAAGTGGCAAACCCATAGAAAAAGATCCAGAAGAGCTCCCATGGCCCCAGCGTCCATTGAACGAAGTGAAGCGCCAGTTCATGGATGGGCGTGAAATACCCCACAAAGGTAAAGCCTGTCCATAAGCCTACCGCTATCCATGCCAGTTGCTTGAGTGCCTTGCGTGTGAACTTGGCTGCAGACATGGGCGCTGCGTCCAGCCTCATGCGTGCGGAACGATCACCTTCAATCTTCTTTTCAATCCACAGGTAGATTTCGGTGTAGACCGTTTGCGGACACGCATACCCGCACCATTGCCGTCCGGCCACTGCGGTAAAGAGAAACAGCAGCATGGCGGAGATGATGAGAATGCCGGACAGGTAGATGACATCCTGCGGATACAGCACCAGGCCAAATATGTAGAAGCGCCTGGTGTCCAGATCGAACAGCACGGCCTGGCGCTCACCCCACTGCAGCCAGGGCAAGCCATAGAAAAAAATCTGCGTGGCATAGACGAAGAACCAGCGCCATTTGGCAAACAGGCCCGTTACGCTGCGCGGATATATTTTCTTTTGCGCCTGGTAGAGCGAGACCATGACTTCGTCAGCGGGCACAGCTCCAGCAGCCACCGCTGCCGCGGTTGTTTTTTTGGAGTGGGTTGTAGTAGGCAAGGCAACTCAATTCATCGAACGCAAGATGGCGGCTCGTGTGCGAGGCTTGAAATCTGTGACTGGCCAACCCGCCCCGCACGCAGGTCGGCCCACATTCAATCGGAATCTAAAAAGGCTCCTATTTGGACGCGGTCTCCACAGGTGCCACAGCCACCGGAGCAGGCGCTGGATTGCGCACTCCGCCGCCCAAGCCCCACACGTAGGCCGTCAACACATTCATCTGCTCGGGTGTGAATTTGCTGGACCATGCAGGCATGACATTGGTCTTGCCGTTGTTGATCATGCTGACAATGTGAGACTCCACACCGGCACCGTCGACCCAGATGTTGTCAGTGAGGTTAGGAGCACCGAGGGCCTGGTTTCCCTTTCCATCTGCTCCGTGACAGGCCGCGCAAACTGTGAACTTGGACTTGCCCAGATTGGACCGAACGGAATCGTTGGGAGAGCTCGAGAGGCTGAGCACGTAGTGCGCGAGATTGCGCACATCTTCGGGAGAACCTACCGCAGCGGCCATCGGCGGCATCACGCCGGTGCGGCCACTGGCAATGGTCTCATGGATCTTGTCGGGCGTGCCGCCCCACATCCAGTCGCCATCAGCCAGGTTGGGAAAACCCTTTCCACCACGGGCGTCAGAACCATGGCATTGCGCGCAGTTGTTCATGAAAAGGCGATCACCAATGGCCATGGCCTTGGCATCCTTGGCGAGCGCTTCTGTGCTCATTCCGGAGAAAGCGGCATAGATAGGTGCCGCCTGCTCATTACCTCTGGAGACTTCCCGGTCAAACTGACCGGTTTGCGACCACTTGAGCGATCCTTCATAGGTGCCCAATCCGGGATAGAGATAGAGATACACCAGAGAGAACACCACGGTGATGATGAACAGGCCCACCCACCAGCGCGGGAGCGGGTTATTCATTTCACGCAGGTCCTCATCCCAGACGTGACCGGTGGTGTTGTCGCTCAGAGTCATGGCCTTGGTCTTGCCACTGATCCATAGCAACGCCAGGCATGCCAGGATCCCTCCGATGGTGATGACCGAAATGAATATCGACCAGAAGTTGCTAGTAAAGTCACTCATTTTCTTGTTCCTTGTGGGACCACTTCAGCGCCTGTCAATCCTGTTCGAAAGGCAGGTTCGCCGCTTCGTCGAAGCGCTCCTTGTTCTTGCCGGACCATGCCCACCACACGATGCCCAGAAAGACAACGAGGGCAGTGACAGTGACCATGCTGCGCAATGTGTTGATGTCCATGACTTGATCCTCCGAATGCTTATTTGCGGTGAATGCCCAGCACTTGCAGGTAGGCAATGACGGCATCGAGCTCGGTCTTGCCCTTGAGGTCCTCAGGTGCTTTGGCGATTTCCTCGTCCGAGTAGGGTGCGCCCAGAGTGCGCAGGCCTCTCATGTGTGTCTGAATGGAGCCGGCGTCGGCAGGTGTCTTCTCAAGCCAGGGATAGGCCGGCATGTTCGATTCCGGGACGACGTCACGAGGATTGATCAGATGAACGCGATGCCAGTCGTCGCTGTACCGTCCGCCCACGCGAGCCAGGTCAGGGCCGGTTCGCTTGCTACCCCATTGGAAGGGGCGGTCATAGACGAACTCGCCTGCCACCGAATAAGGGCCATAGCGCAGCGCTTCTGCCTGGAAGGGGCGGATCATCTGAGAATGGCAGTTGTAGCAGCCTTCGCGGACGTAGATATCACGGCCCACGACCTGCAGCGATGTGTAGGGCTTGAGCCCCTCAATCGGCTGAGTGGTGGATTTCTGGAAAAACAGCGGAAGTATTTCAACCAGACCGCCGACGGAGACCACGATCAGGATCAACACGATCATGAGAAAGTTGTTGGTCTCGATCTTGGCGTGGCCGGTGATTTTTTCTTTAGCCATGTGGGGTACTCCTAACTTCAGGCGTGTGCAACCGCAGCAGGAATCCGAACCGGAACCGCGCGGCCAGCAGTTGCCGTTTTCACCGTGTTCCACAACATAATGACCATGCCGCCGAGGTAGAGCAGCCCCCCCAGCAGACGCAGTACATAGAAGGGATAGGTTGCTTTGACGGACTCGACAAAGGTATAGGTCAAGGTGCCATCCGGATTGACAGCGCGCCACATCAGGCCCTGCATGACGCCGGCAATCCACATCGCAGCGATGTAGACCACGATGCCGATGGTGGCGATCCAGAAATGCGCCTCGATGGCCTTGGTGCTGTACATCTGCGTGCGCCCATACAGGCGGGGAATCATGTAGTACATGGAGCCCATGGTGATCAGGCCCACCCAGCCGAGAGCGCCGGAGTGCACGTGGCCCACGGTCCAGTCGGTGTAGTGACTGAGGGCGTTGACGGTCTTGATCGACATCATGGGGCCCTCGAAGGTGGACATGCCGTAGAACGACAGCGCGACGATCAGGAACCTCAAGATAGGATCGTCACGCAATTTGTGCCAGGCACCAGAAAGCGTCATGACGCCATTGATCATGCCGCCCCAACTGGGCGCCAGCAGAATCAGCGAGAACACCATGCCCACGCTCTGCGCCCAATCTGGCAAGGCGGTGTAGTGCAGGTGGTGAGGACCCGCCCACATGTAGGTGAAGATCAGAGCCCAGAAGTGCACGATGGACAGCCGATAGCTGTACACCGGCCGCTCGGCCTGCTTCGGAATGAAGTAATACATCATGCCCAGAAAGCCGGCGGTGAGGAAAAAGCCCACTGCGTTATGCCCATACCACCACTGCACCATGGCGTCCTGGACACCGGCGTAGGCCGAATAGGACTTCATGGGACCGACGGGAAGCGCCGCGCTGTTGACCAGATGCAGTAGCGCCACGGCCAGAATGAAGCCGCCGTAGAACCAGTTGGCCACATAGATGTGCTTGACCTTGCGAGTGCCCACCGTGCCGAAGAAGACGACCGCATAAGCCACCCAGACCAGCGTGATCAGGATGTCGATGGGCCATTCGAGTTCTGCATATTCCTTGCCACTGGTGTGCCCCATGGGCAGAGTGAAGACTGCAGCCACGATGACCAGCTGCCACCCCCAGAAAGTGAACGCCGCCAGCTTGTCTGAAAACAAGCGCACCTGGCATGTACGCTGCACCACATAGTAGGAAGTGGCCATGAGACCGCACCCACCAAAGGCGAAGATCACTGCATTGGTATGCAGCGGCCGCAACCGGCCGTAACTGAGCCATGAAATGCCCAGATTCAGCTCCGGCCAAGTCAGCTGTGCGGCGATGATCACGCCCACGAGCATCCCTATCACACCCCAGACCACCGTCATGATGGCGAACTGCCTGACCACCTTGTCGTTATAGACCGTGGCCTGCGCATTGGCGAATGTCATTTTCACCCCTTCCTATTGAACCTGATTTAGTGTCCTGGAACCCCACATGCTCGAACTTGATCTGCGTCAATCGTGTTCGAAAATGCGTTCTCCCTCGCGATCGATTTCGTCAAATTGCCCACGGTAGATAGCCCACCACAAGGCGCCGAGGATGAAAAAAATCAACACCACCGAGAGCGGTATCAGCAAATAAAGAATGTCCATCAGCTACGCTCCCAACGATGGCAAGTGCGCAAGCGGTTCATCCCGCGTCCGATCAGGCGGCTGCTTGGGTGACCGATCAAGTGGAATTTCCAGGTCTCGCTCCAGCGGTGCCGTGGCTGACAGACGCAGCGCATTGAGTACCACCAGCAAAGAACTGGCAGCCATGCCCAAGCCAGCCAGCCAGGCAGGCATCCAACCCATGACCGCAAGCGGAATACCTACCGCGTTGTAGGCAGCTGCCCAGGCGAGGTTCTGCTTGACGATGCGCATGGTGCGGCGCGCTCTGTGGACAGCGGCCGGGATGGAAAGCAGCCGTTCTCCGAGCACCACAAAATCTGATTGAGCCTGTGCCAATGGCACTGAGCGTCCAAACGCAAACGACACATTGGCTCCCGCGAGAACAGGCCCATCGTTCAGGCCGTCGCCCACCATGGCCACAACGGCGCCGGCCTGCTGCGCCTGCTGCATGGCGTTCAATTTGTCAGACGGCGAACAGCCGCCCCGCACGTCATCGATTCCCGCCAGTTGCCCCACTCGCGCCGCCGCTTGAGGGCGGTCTCCGGAAAGCAGGTGCACCTTGATACCTTGCGCCTTCAAGGCTGCAACGGTCTGGGCGGCATCCTCACGCAGATCCTCGCGCCACTCGAAACTGGCCAGCCACCCCGTCGCGTCACTCAAGTGGGAACTCAAAGCTTCGCCTGCGCCAATGTCCGCGCCTGCAGCAGCGTTTGAAGACCAATCTGGCCCCATGCAGAAAGCCTGAGAACCCAGGCGCACATGGCGCCAAACGTTATCGGGAGAACCCAGCTCCGCCATGACGCCTTGGCCAGGTACTTCCCTGGACTCGCGAACCAGCCAGGCTTCAGACACCATCCCTGAGCGATCGGCTTGTGCCACCAAGGCTCGGGAAACCGGGTGCAAACTGTCTCGCGCCAGGGCGGCGCCCATGGAGAGAGCCTCTTCGCTCGTCACACCCGGGCGCGTTCGAATCCGCTCCAGAATAAAAGCATCTCGCGTCAAGGTGCCAGTCTTGTCAAACACAACCGTGTCCACAGACGCCAGGACTTCCAGCGCCTGCAGCCGACGCACCAGGACCCCGCGCTTGGCCAGGCTCCCTGCGCTTGCCAACATAGCTGCCGGGGTTGCAAGAGAAAGCGCACATGGGCAGGTCACGATGAGGATGGCCACGGCAATCATCAAGGCGTGGCCAGGATCACTTGGCCACCACCAGGCGCATGCCAGCCCCGCTGCCAATAACACCAGCATCAAAAACGGCTTGGCAAGACGGTCAGCCAACTGAGCAATGCGTGGCTTGCTGGTGGATGCCGCCTCCATGAGGCGCACGATCTGTGCATAGCGCGTCTGCGACCCCACATGGAGCACTTGAACTTCCACCACCGATGTCAGGTTGTGGCTGCCGGCGATGACCTTCGACCCCAGCCCCCGCGCCAGCGGCGTCGACTCTCCCGTCAACAGCGCCTCGTCCGCTGTGGTCTCGCCCTTGCACACCATGCCGTCCGCGGGGAAGGCTTGGCCTGGAAGCACCCTCACCACGTCGCCCACACGCACACGGCGAGCCGCCACGCGCTCCCACGTGCCATCAGCGCGCTGCCTTTCCACGCTTTCGGGCAGGCGGTGCATCAGATTCTCCAGGGCGCCCGCCGTGCGATCACGCAAGCGCAACTCAAACCAGCGCCCAGTGAGCAGAAAAAACACGAACATGGTCAGCGAGTCGAAAAACACTTCGCGACCGAACACGCCCGTTGGCTCGAAAGTACCCAGCGTACTGACCACAAAAGTGATGACCATGCCCAGAGACACGGGCAGATCCATGCTGACACGGCGAAGCTTGAGGTCGAGCAGCGCGTTCCGAAAGAAGGGCTGGCAGCAAAAAAGCATCACCGGAATCGAGAGAACCCAGGAGGCCCAACGAAGCAGGTGGACGATGTCTGGCTCAATCTCACCTGGCGCCGTAAAGTAAGCCGGTGTGGCGTACATCATCACTTGCATCATGCACAGGCAAGCCACCCCCAGGCGCCACATCATGGTCCGGGTTTCGTGAACCCGGCGCTCAGCTGCGAACGCGTCGTGCGCGGGCAATGGGCGGTAGCCGACTTTGAGCGCGGCCTGCATCCAGGTGGAGGGCCGTGTTGCGCCCTCTTCCCAAACCACACGGCCCCGGTGACTTGCCGCACCCACCTCGACGGAGCGCACACCGGGCGTGGCTCGCAGCGCGTCTTCAATGGTGACCGCGCATGCCGCACAATGCATGCCGTCAAACACAACCGTCGACTCCCAGCACACGCGTGCATCACCTTCCGGCCCTTGCACCCGGCGACTGAACTCCATCCACTCGTCTGGCTCGTCAAGCAGCTCCCACCTCTGCGCCTGAGGCAGCCATTCAGCTCGCACGGGTTCCCCTTGCGGGGAATTGAGGGCGGCGGCAGTTTCCATGAAATGGAATGTAGGCGTAATACTTTTCAATGACCTTGACATAAGTCAAGACAACGATGAGCAATGCCTTTATGGTTACGGTGTGCTCAGCCAATTCATCCCTGGCGCAACCAAGCCAAGTGAATCTGAGGTCTGGACACCGTGAAAACCGCTCAAGGAGCCACTGCAACCCCGGGAGGGGCAAGCAACCGGCATCCGCGACAGGTTTTGTAGAGGTTCGTTAACCAACCCTATAGGAGATTGACCATGTACCAACGCATTCTTGTAGCCAGCGATGGCTCGCCACTATCGAAGAAAGCTGTCAGCAGCGCCATTTCGCTCGCTGTGACTTGTGGTGCCGAGCTCATTGCATTGAAGGTCGTGCCGCGCTATCCCCAGAGCTATTTCGAAGGATCGATCGGCATGTCCGCCGAAGATTCGAAAAGGATTGAAGCTGGCTGGATGGAAGAAAGCCAGAAAATCGTCGACGCCATCAAGAAATCCGGCGAATCCAAAGGCTTGAAGGTCAAAGCCTTGCTGGTCAAGTCAGATATGGTGTCTGACGCGCTGATCTCGACCGCCAAGAAGCACAAGGCCGATCTGATCGTCATGGCATCGCACGGACGCAAAGGGATGAAAAGGCTGCTACTGGGCAGCGAAACTCAACAAGTGCTCACGCACTCTGAGATCCCGGTGTTGGTCTTGCGTTAAGCAGGCTTCACGGTCTCATCAACAAAAAACCGGCCAAGGCCGGTTTTTTGTTCCGTTAGACAGCACGAGCTCTTCATTCAGCCCATCATGCAGCCCATCAGCTCGGCACCACTTTGCCAATATCCTCCTGCGGCGGCGCTGCCAGCGTGGCGGGGCTCGATGGAAGCACCGAAGAAGGCGCAGGCGTATAGCCAGCCAAGCCTTCGCGCAGGCCCATCTCCAGACGGTCCACTCTCGAATGCAGATCACGGTTGTGGTTTTCGACCGCCTGCACCAGACGGGAAATTTCGGCGTCTACCGGACGCTCGCGAAGCCCCATTTCTGCCCGATCCACGCGAGACAGGGTCTCCCGGCTCTGGTTGTTGATGACTTCGGAAAGCCTGGCGACTTCGCGATCGAGGTGGGCCCTGAGATCAGTGAAACGCGATGCTTCTGCCTTGTCGGCCAAATCCCGCTGAACCGAGAGTTCCTTGGCGTGACGGCGAGTCTCGAACAGCACCGTGGCTTGCATGTAAGCAATGAGCGCCACGAATACCGCTGCCAGCAATGCCATCAATCCCAGCAGAATCAAACCCAGCGGCGCGCGAATATCTGTATAGATCAAAGACAGATCAGTAGGCGTTGTCATCTGAGTCCAGTTGACACCTACAAACACCACAATGACTGCCCCCACTAGCAGGAGGAACAGAGATCTGAAGGACATGTCGGATACCTTACGAATGAATTTGGATTTCAACGGCACACATTCGCGCCGCCCTATCTGCCAAGTGTAACGGCCCCACTGCGCTGCGCGTGTCAGACGGCATCGCCCCTGGAACCTGACGGTCTATCCTCTGCCGACTCGCTAGCGGCCGCAAGATCGCTTGAATGGCAAATGTAACGAGCCATGAAGTTGCGCCTGCGCTCAGGGGGTGCAAAAGCTTCACTCTCATTGTGGGAAACCGCTTCAAACACTTGATTTCAAAGCGCTTTACGAGTCATCCAGAATTTCTGTGGATAACTTTGTTGATATTTCTTTGAAAAACCTTCCCGCGCCTTACGGGACAAGGCTTTGTCTGGAATGCCCGCAAAAACGGCAGCCGCTTAAGTTCAATAAAATCAATAACTTACGTTTCCTCCGGTTTCGTCGGCCGAAGCCCGGCTCCAACAGGATCTTGATGCGCCGCAGCATGCATTTTGTGCATAAGCCAGCTGGCGAAAGCTTCCACAGTGAGAAAACCGTGTTAGCCGGAAAAGTAAAAGCCTGCACAATCAAGAACGAGTAAGGGCAATTTATTGATCACTTTAGTATTTATTTTAACTATCCGCATAGAATACGAATTATTCTCATTAGCAAAACTACGCGAAAATGGCAGACACTCTCATGCTGTCAGGCGATACAACTTTGAGCATCCACGCGTTGTATTGCAACCACCACCGGTGGCTGCAGAGCTGGTTGAACCGCAGATTGGGCAATGCGTTCGATGCGGCGGACCTTGCGCAAGATACTTTTGTGCGCATTCTCGTCTCGGGGCGCACTCCCGAGGCCGAACAGTCGCGTGCGCACCTCACGAAGATCGCCAAAGGTTTGGTCATCGATCTTCACCGCCGGCGAGTGCTCGAAGCGGCCTACCTGCAAGCCTTGGCCCATCTTCCTTCGGCTGTTTCGCTGTCAGAAGAAGAGCGAGCCCTGGTGCTGGAAGATCTGTTGCGGGTCGATGCGGCCTTGCATGCCTTGACACCCAAAGCAAGAGAGGCTTTTTTGCTGTCCCAACTCGACGGACTCACCTATTCGGAGATCGCCCAGCGCATGGGTGTTTCGTTCGGATCAGTACGCAAATACATGCTGCGTGCCGCCCAGGCTCTTCAGTCCATAGACTGGACTTGACGCTCGCGCCATGGCAAAAGCCACTACAACCGGGTTCAAGGCTGCTGGCTCGCACTCGCCCTCTCCGACACCTTCGGTGGAGAGGGCCATGCAACAGGCACTGGAATGGCAGGTCACGTTCTGGTCCGGAGAAGTTACCGCGGCCGATCGTGAAAGCTTTGAGCGTTGGGTGACGCAAGATTCGGATCATGCTCGCGCGTGGGGGAAAATCCAGCGTACTGACGCGAAACTGCAATCTCTTTCGAGCCCTGGAGCAGGGACTGCATTGCGCGTAGCTCATGCCCCCAAGATGTCGAGCTCGCGCCGTACGGCACTGCGCGTCATCGGGATCGCTGCAGGCGCTGGCCTAGGAGCCTATGCCATGCGCCAGGCCCCAGATTGGCAACACATCACGGCTGATTTCCGGACCGGCCACGGAGAGCAGCGTGACATCAGCCTGCCTGATGGAACCCGTCTGGTACTCAATACCGCCAGCGCGATTGACGTGCAGTTTGACTCAGAGGGCCGACGGGTGTTGTTGCGGGCGGGAGAGATATTTGTCGCCACAGCCGCCGATCCACAGACCTTGCACGGCTTGCCCTCGCGACCCTTCACTGTGCACACGGCACAAGGGGCTGTGCGCGCCATCGGCACTCGCTTCACCGTACGACAACTGCAGAAAACTTCGCAAGCAATGGTTGAGGAAGGCGCTGTGGAAATCCGCCCTCAGGCAAGTCCGTCCCATGTCAGGCGGGTGGACGCCGGACAGCGCGCGCTTTTCTCCAGCGACTCAGTGGAAACATTGCCTGCATCTGTGGCTGCCCAGACAGCCTGGACGCGCGGCTTGCTCGTGGCCGAGCGCATGCGCATGGAGGACTTCCTGGCCGAATTGGGCCGCTACCGTGGAGGCTTGTTGCGGTGCGACCCCGCTGTGCGCAACTTGATCGTCTCCGGCGTCTATCCGCTCAGTGACACCGATCTGGCGCTTTCCACACTCGCGCAAGCCTTGCCAGTCAGAGTGGACAAACTTACCCGCTACTGGGTCACAGTGCGGTCACGGGGTGCATAGGCAAGGGACAACAAAAAAATTCGGTAGGCGGTAGCACTTTTTCCTTTTCGTTCGGGAAACAAAGGAAGGCCCATCACCCATGTGAGGTTGGCCACTGCAACCATCGAAAAGGAAAGTTGATGCACCCGAGCCGCCCTGAACGACCCCGCCTGCTCTCGCGCCCAACGGCCGCGACATCTCCTCTGGCGTACGCCACGCTGCTGCTGTGCATGGGTGCGGGCAGTCTGAGCATGCCATCCATGGGCTTCGCCCAAGGCGTGCAGCGTGCAGCATCTGTGGTCCGGCATGACATTGCGTCTGGCTCGCTGGATCAAGCGCTCAACAGCTTCGCAGCCACAGCTGGCGTGGTGCTATCGATCGACGGATCACTGACTGCGGGCAAAACCAGCCGCGGGCTCACCGGCAACTTCAGCGTGAACGATGGCTTTGCATCATTGCTGGACGGTTCAGGCCTGGAAGCGGTTCAAAGCGTCGGTGGCGGTTTCGTGTTGCGCAGATCGGCGGCTAAGCCGAAGTCATCGGAAGCTGCAGCACGGGACGCAGGGGTCACGACTTTGCAGACGGTCACCGTCACCGCACGCAGCGAGTCCGCTGAAAGCACTCCTGCGCCCTACTCAGGCGGACAGCTTGCCCGTGGAGGACGGCTTGGACTGCTGGGCAACAAGGACGTCATGGACACGCCCTTCAGCATTGCCAACTACACCAGTGAACTGATCCAGAACCAGCAAGCCGCCACACTCGCTGATGTTCTGGACAATGATCCAGCTGTTCGCATGAGTTCCCGAGGACGCAACACCAGCGTGGGTGGTGGCGACAATTTCTTTCTGCGAGGCTTCGGTCTGGCCAACCGCGACATTTCGTTCAACGGCCTCTACGGCGTTCTGCCTTATGGCAGCCTCTCGCTGGAAACAGTGGAGCGTGTGGAAGTTCTCAAGGGTCCTAGCGCGTTATTGACCGGCATGGCACCCAGCGGTGGCGTCGGGGGAGCCATCAACGTCGTGCCCAAGCGTGCGACAGATAAGCCCATCACCCGCTTCACGGCCGGCTACGCGTCTGACTCTCAATGGGGCGGGCATATCGATGTGGGTCGGCGATGGGGCGAAGACAACCAGTTTGGTGTGCGAGCCAATGGTGTCTACCGCGATGGCCATACGTCCACCTCCGGTCAGAGCGTCGCGCTCGCTGCAGGCGCCATAGGGCTCGACTACCGTAGTGACCAACTTCGTGCATCGTTCGATCTGGGCTATCAGTCTGACGATGCCAAGGCGGCTGCAGTGGGTTATCGACTGGCGCCCACCTTGACGGCCATTCCCCTGCCACCAAAAGCTGGGGAAAGATTCGCCCAGAACTGGGAACGCAGGACTTACAAGGACGATTATTACGTCGCACAGGCGGAATACGACGTATCGCCTGTCTGGTCGCTCTATGGAGCAGCGGGGGCTAGAAATCACCACCACACGAACTTCCGCACCGAATCACGCATTCTCAACCCCGCTGGCGATACCACCACCTCGCCCGTCAACTATCCGGAGTCGTCCAAGTCGAAGTCCTATCTTTTGGGCACCAGGGTGAAGTTCGGCGCCCTGAATGCTTGGCATGAGCTGAACATAGCCGCGTCTTCCATGGATATTGAAGCGGGCTATGCCTTCGCACAGTGGCAAGGTTTCGCGTCGAACCTCTATCGCCCGGTGTTGGTGGAAAACCCCTTCCAGACCGGCGCGCCTTTTGCTGGCTTCATGGATACCCGCCAAGCATCCCAGACCAAGCTTTCATCGGTGGGTATCTCGGACACCATGGCCTGGCATGACGGTGCCGTTCAGCTTACGCTTGGCCTGCGGCGCCAGAAGATCACGGTTGACAACTACGCGGGCACTGCACCAGTGAACAATTGGATTTCCGGCTATGGAAAATCCGTCAACTCGCCAGCCGTGGGCCTGGTGTTGAAGCCGTGGGACCACGTATCCATCTACGCCAACTACATCGAAGGACTGAGCGCAGGTGCGACGGCACCGGCTGATGCAGAAAACGCGGGCCAAGCCTTCCCGCCAGTCAAGACCAAGCAAAAGGAGTTAGGCGTCAAGGTCGATTTCGGACATGTCATTGGCACCATCGCACTCTTTGAGCTGCAGCAACCCAATGCGATCACGGTACCCGGCAACGCGCCCAATCGATACCGCTATGTGATGGATGGCGAACAGCGCAACCGGGGAATGGAAATCAGTGCGTTCGGTGAGGTGATGCGCGGCCTGCGGGTTCTGGGCGGGGTGACTTACATGCAAGCCCAGCAGGTACGCACGCAAGGGGGCATCAACGATGGCAAGAGTGCCATTGTCGCGCCGCGGTGGATCAGCAACGCCGGCGTCGAGTGGGACACGCCATTCCTGCCAGGCCTGACGTTGACAGCACGCACCTTGTTGACAGGGTCGCAGTACGTGAATGCACAGAACACACTCCAGTTGCCAGGATGGGCCCGCTGGGATGTGGGTGCGCGCTACCTTACCCGCTCGTTCGGACGCCCCCTCACCCTTCGAGCCAACGTCCTGAATGTGGCTAACCGCAGCTATTGGGAAGGCAGCGCAGGCTCAGGCGGAATCGTGCTATCTGCACCTCGTACCTTCAGTATTTCCGCGACCATGGAATTTTGACGGTGCGCCTGCGACCGGCAGTCACGCGCCTGCATCGCTGGTTCGGCTTGAGCATGGCGGGGTTTCTGTTTCTTGCAGGGTTGAGCGGCGCATTCCTGGCCTGGTATGAAGAGCTGGACGCTTGGCTAAGTCCTGCGCTTTTGAAGGCCCAACCTGTGACCGGTCATGAACACGTGCTCGCACCTTTGGTGCTTCGCGCGCAGGTAGAAAGAGCGTACCCTGACAAGCTGGTCAACCACATTCCACTCAGTCAGCCGGCTGGTCGCTCGGCAGTGTTCTATGTAGTGGCTCGGCCAGGTCAGCCGGGAACGCCTGAGGCTCCAGTCCTTCAGGTTCTCGTTCACCCCTACACCGGTCAGGTACTAGGCGAGAGGGTGCTGGGAGAAATCGGATTCGACCCCAAACATGTCATGCCTTTCATCTACCGCCTGCACCATTCGCTGGCGCTCGGCACGGCAGGAATCATCCTGCTTGGTGCGATGGCAATACTGTGGACAGTGGACTGCTTTCTGGGTTTCTGGCTCACCCTGCCTGCCCCTCGCCGAAGGCTTGAATCAGCTGTTCCTGGCCAATTGACTGGCAAACCGTGGCTCGTCAAATGGAAGCATTCCTGGTCGATCCGGTGGCACAACGGAGCCTACAAGCGGAACTTCGACTTGCACCGCGCCGGGGGGCTCTGGATCTGGCCCATGTTGGTGGTCCTGGCGTGGAGCAGCGTGGCTTTCAACCTCTCGCCTGTCTACTACAGCACGATGAAATCAGCAGGCTTGCCGTTTCAGGGGACAGCGAAGTCACTGCAGGCGAGTGGCGTCCCTCAGTTCGAGCCCGGTCTCGATTGGAGCCAGGCTCTCAAAACCGGGCGTGAGCTGATGTCCGCTCAAGCCTTGGCACGAGACTTCAAGACCGAGCGCGAAGACCTGCTCTATTACGACGTGCGCAAAGCGACCTTCAGTTACTACGTACGCAGCAGCCTGGATGTGCGAGAAAAGGTTGGCCGCACCCATGTGGTCTTCGACGCCCATACTGGCGCACTTCGCAGCACATGGATTCCGACGGGTGCAGCCGCTGGCGATACGCTCACCAGTTGGATCACGGCCCTGCACATCGCGGGAATGTGGGGCCAACCGTTTCAGATTTTTGTCACTCTGATGGGTGTGCTGGTCGCGATGCTGAGCCTCACCGGCCTGGTCATCTGGCAAAAGAAGCGACTGCTTCGCAGGAAAGCCGATCAAGCACGCCGGCACTGAGCCAGCGAGTGAGCGGTCTGCCTGTTTTGTGTGGCCAAACCTACGCGGCCCCTGCGAAGAGACCTTTATGCTGATCCCTCAGCAGATTCTTCTGCACCTTGCCCATCGTGTTGCGAGGCAGTTCCGTTTCAATGAAACAGCGCTTGGGAATCTTGAAGTTGGCAAGGCGGGCCTTGAGCTCGGCCAGCAGGTCCTCACCATTTAACTTCGCGCCTGGTTTGGCGATCACCACCGCAACGCCTACCTCGCCAAAATCGGGATGAGGCACGCCAACCAAGGCACTCTCAGCCACACCCGGCAACTCGTTCAGATAGCCTTCGATCTCCGCCGGATAGACGTTGTAGCCTCCGCTGATGATGAGGTCTTTGCTCCGTCCCACAATGGTCACGTAGCCGTTCTTGGCCTGCTGACCGACATCACCTGTCTTGAAGAACCCATCAGCAGAGAATTCCTCTGCGGTTTTTTCGGGCATGCGCCAATAGCCGGCAAAGACGCCTTCGCCTCTGACTTGAATACCCCCAATTTCCCCGACAGGGACTGGCTTTCCGTCATCGCCCAGCACCCGCAGTTCGACCCCTGGCAGAGGGAAGCCGACCGTTCCCCCGCGCCGCTCGCTCTGGTTATCGTGGCGAGCGTCGGCGCGATAGGGGTTGCTGGTGAGCATGGTGGTCTCACTCATGCCATAGCGCTCGAGGATAGTGTGGCCTGTGCGCTCGCGCCAGTCGTTGAAGGTCTCCAGAAGCAACGGGGCAGAGCCGCTGATGAAAAGACGCATGTGCGACGCTTGCTCTCGATTCAGAGAGGGCTCTGCCAGCATGCGGACATAAAGCGTGGGTACCCCCATGAAGACCGTCGCGCGGGACATGTCAGCTATGGCGCGGCGGGGGTCGAATTTGCCCATCCACAGCATCTTGCTGCCGTTAAGCAGCGCGCCATGGATGGCTACAAACAACCCGTGTACATGGAAAATGGGCAGGGCGTGAATGAGAACGTCGTTCTTTTCCCAGCCCCAGTAGTCCTTGAGCACGCGCGCGTTGGACAGCAGGTTTCCATGCGAGAGCATGGCACCCTTGCTACGGCCGGTGGTGCCGCTGGTGTAGAGAATGGCAGCCAATTCGTCTGCGCGGCGATTCGCCGGCTTTTGCTGGTCGCTGCAGTGCACTGCGCGCTCAAGAAGGCTGCCTGTACGGTCGTCGTCCAAAGTGAACACATGGCGTGCGCCGGCCTTGAAGGAAAGCTTGCTCACCCAGTTGAAGTTCTTGCTCGAACAGACCACCACCGCTGGCTCGGCATTGCCGATGAAATACTCCATCTCGGCACTTTGATAGGCGGTGTTGAGCGGCAGAAATACAAAGCCCGCGCGCAGAGTTGCCAAATACAACAGCATCGCCTCGACCGACTTTTCCACCTGCACCGCCACCCGCGGAGGAACACCGTCTGCCGAGGGCGCAATATCGAGCGATTGCAGCAGGTTGGCGATCATGGCGGTGGCCCGGTCCAGATCACGCCAGGAGTAGCAAAGCCCGTCATCCGTTTCGACGGCAATACCGTCCAGATCGGCAGGGAAACCGGCGCGCAGCGCCACAAATAGGTTGTGGTTGGTCATCATGCTTAAAGCAAAAAATCAATGAAACTTGGGCGGTCTCTTCTCTATGAATGCAGAGATACCTTCACGGTGTTCAGCACTTTCGGCATAGGTATAGGCCTCTGGCAGCAACACTTCAACCGCCATCATTGAACTGGCAGCAAGCTCCCGTAAAGCCTGCTTGTTCATTCGCGCAGCTTCAGGTGCGAGGCTGGCGATGCGGCGCGCGCGCGAGTCTGCACGCGGCATCAATTGTGCATCTTCCTCCACCGCATGCAGAAAGCCTCGCGTCTTCATTTCCCTGGCGTCCAGTACGGCAGCTTCGAGGAGCATTTCACGGGCAGTCGCTTCACCGGCCACGCGCATCACCAATTGCGCTTCGCGCGGCGCCATCGGAAAGCCCAAGCGCGCAATAGGTGCACCAAACCTGGACGAATTGGAGGCCACACGGATGTCACAGCAGCTCGCGATTTCCACACCGGCGCCCATGCAATTGCCTTCGATGGCGGCCACGATGGGCACGTCACAGGCCAGCATGGCACCAAGGCCGCCCCAGACGTCGTCCTCATGGAAGGCGCGCAACTGGACTGGATCAAATCGAAAATCGGGGTATTCGGAGATGTCGCCCCCAGAGCAGAAGTTGCCGTCTTCTCCACGGATCAACACGCAGCGCCATTGGCGGCCAGAGTGCACCCGCGTGAAGACATCACGCAGCTGTCGCCACATGGAACGCGACATCGCATTGAACTTTCCGGGGTGCGAAAGGGTGACGATGGCTACACCCTCTTGCTCACTCAAGGAAACCTGACCACCTACAACTGGACTTGACACTCCGAAAACCACCTTCTACGTAATTAATCAAGCTTGGCGCCAGAGGCCTTGACGACCTGCGCCCAACGTTGGATTTCAGAGGATATCAATGATGCGAACTGCGGTCCTTCCACATCCGGAAAAAGAGCGCCCTGCCCGGCCCAAACTGCCTTCGCCTCATCCGTCTGGCAAGCTTTCCGAATGCTCTCAATGGCCGCTTTCTGCATATCTGTGGGCATTCCTTTGGGGCCCCAAATACCGTACCAGGTGCTCACGTTGTAATCAGGCAAGCCGAGCTCAGCCGCACACGGGACATCGGGGAAGGCTGGATTGCGCTGTTTACCTGCGACCATCATGGCCTTGATCCGGCCGCCCTTGATATGAGCGGCAGACGAGCCGAGTCCATCAAAGTTCATATCGACGTTGCCAGCAATGAGATCCTGAAGGGCCGGGCCAGCACCGCGATAGGGGATGTGCGTGATAAATGTCTTGGTCTGAATCTTGAACAACTCGCCCGCCAGATGGTGCACCGAACCGGCGCCGGCAGATGCATAGTTCATCTTGCCAGGGCTTTTTCGAATCTGGGCGAGCAGTTCTTTGAATGTGGCGGCAGTGGTGTGCTTTGGGTTCACGACCAGCACCTGCGGCACGCTTGCCACTTGTATCAAAGGTACGAAATCCTTCTCGATGTCGTAGTCGAGCTTGGGATACATGCTGGGGGCAATCATGTGGTGCGCGCCCCCCATGAACAGGGTGTAGCCATCAGCTGGTGCCTTGGCCGCCACAGAAGCGCCCACAGTGCCACCAGCGCCACCGCGGTTATCGATCACCAGCGTTTTGCCGGTCAGCCTCGAAAACTGAGCCGCCAGAGGCCGGGCAAATGCATCTGTACCGCCCCCCGCGGGAAAAGGCACAACCAGGTTCACCGGCTTGCTGGGCCAGGACGACTGCGCCGCTACGCCCAAGGGAAATGCTGCAACTGCGGCGCTACCCAAGATAGCCTGCCGACGTGTCAAGAAATTATGGCGCGTCCCCGAGGGGATGTTTCCAGTCTTAGAACTCATTCGTTTGTCTCCTTCGGATTTATGAGGTCAACACCCATTTTTCCCGCTGCAAACAATAACAGGGAGCCAGCTGGTCGTCGCCAACTTCAAAACGGAAAACATCCATGAAAACCCTATCAACCTAGAAACGGTAGTTGGACGCGCCCGAGAAGGTCGTCATCGGGTGCGCGTTGGCAAGGGTTTGAGCTGCGGCTCCGAGGCGCCTGCGCGCCCTCGGACAGCTCAAACATGCCCAGCCTCTGGTTGGGTAGCGCGCTACAAGGGTGCGGACGCGACAGCCTCCTAAGTTCAACGCTGCGGCATATCCTTGGCTCCATACCCCAGACTGACGGTGGCATCTGCGGGAATGGGGGGCATGGTGGCGGCCCATGCTTCCCACGACTCGCGCAGGGAGGCCAGGCGCTCCGGCTCGCGGCCAGCTTGATTGGCGCGCTCGCGCTCGTCTGCAGGGATGTTGAAGAGATAGTCAAACCCATCTACCCGAAGGTATTTCCAATCTCCGTCACGCAATGCCCTCTGCCCCCTGTGGTTCATGCGCCAATGGAGCGAACGGGCGAATATGGCCTTGGGGTCGACAAACACAGGCAGCAGCGAGACGCCGTCCAGGGGGTAGTTTTCATGAGGTGTCGCGCCGCCGATGGCCACCATGGTGGCTGACCAATCCATGGTCATGCACAGTTGCTCACTCAGACCGCCCGGGCGAATCATGGCGGGCCAGTGTGCAATCCAGGGCACACGGATGCCACCTTCGGTAAGATCCATCTTGCCGCCCACGAGGGGCCAGCTGTCGGAAAAGCGCTCACCTCCGTTGTCGCTGGTAAATACGATCAGCGTGTCTTCCAGAAGATCTTCGCTGCGCAAAGCCTCCACGATGTGACCAATGCCCTCGTCCATGTGATGAATCATGCGCTGATAGGTGTGGATGTTGCCCCCATGCAAATGAAAGAGATTGGATTTCACTTCCTGGGCCAACCCGGCATCATCGCGCGTCTCCCAGGGCCAGTGCGGAGCCGTGTAATGCACACTCAGAAAAAATGGCGTGCCTTCACGCGCACCGGGCGACATGCGTCGTACATAGTCCACCGAACGCTCGGAAATGAGGTCTGTCAGATACCCTTCCTGCGCGTGCTCCTCTTCTCCCAGGAATAAGTCGTGGGAGCCGTTGCTGCTGCAGTGGGTGAAATAGTCAACTCCCCCAGACATGGGGCCAAAGAATTCCTCATAGCCGGACTTGATCGGGCCGAAAGCCGGTGGGTAACCCAAATGCCATTTACCCACCAGCGCCGTGCGATACCCTGCCTCTTTCAGCAACGAAGGCAAGGTGGGGTGTTCGGCAGGCAGCCCCAAGGTCGTGCTGCCGCGGCTTTTGCTGTTGATGGGCTCCTCTGCCGCACCCCGCAGTCGATACTGCCAGCGCGCGGTCATGAGACCAAAACGAGTGGGTGAACAGACAGGCGAGTTGCTATAGCCCTGCGTGAACTTCAAGCCCTGCGTAGCCAGGCGGTCCAGCACCGGAGATACCGGACCGAACGTTGCATCTCTTCCTCCATAGCAACCCAGGTCAGCAAAACCCAGGTCGTCGGCCACAATGAAGATGATGTTGGGGCGTTTTTCTTCGGTCATTTCCAGTTCTGAGCCTTCATAAGTTCCAGTTACTTTAGGCTGACCAGCAAGAATTGACAAAATCAATCTTTGTTCATGAATACCCTATGCCTGCTTCACGCCTGACCGATCCAGAAGCGCTGCATGACATGCTGCTGTTCCGCCTCTCTCGCTTGACTGCCATCGGGGGGCGGCCCGTTGTTCAGATGTGCGAGAAAGAGTTTGGTGTTACCCGGCGCGAGTGGCGCATACTGGCAGAGTTGGCATTGCAACAAGGAATGCTGTCCTCTGAATTGGCCGAACAGACCGGGCTGGACCGAGCCATCACATCGCGCATCATTACCAGCCTGGTCCAAAAGCGTTTGGTGGTTCGCATACCTCGTCCCAGCGACCGAAGGCAAGTCCCGCTTCGCCTGACGCAAGCCGGCCTCGAACTGTATGAGCGCTTGCTGCCGCGTGTGGCAGCGTTCAATCGTGAACTGGTTTCAGTACTGTCTCAGAGCGAAGCCGATATTCTCGATGACCTGCTGGGCCGCCTACAGACGCAGGCAAGATTGAGCAGATGAATAGGCCTCCAGGCCCCCCGCTGCGCAAAGTCTCTCCCCTGCTCCAGACGCTTCTCCAACAGATCCTTTCATCTCGCAAATGGCAAAAAAAAAGAGACGGCATGCGTCTCTTGTTTTAATGGAAGGCAGGACTCTGGCAGAGCCTGCCCTGCCCGTCAGGAAATGGCTTAGGCCATTTCACCGCTTTGCACGCGGAAACCATGGGCGATGGCGTCACGGGTAGCGTCACGCACCGCCGAACGAGTCACTTGGCTGGGCGTGGCCACGCCAGCAGTCGCGTCATCGTAGCCATTTACAGCAGGTGGATTAGCAATGGCTTCCTGAGTAACTGCTTCACGGGTCAGGGTGCTCACAGCTTGAGCTTCATTCAAAAACAGCGGGCCTTCTCCAGATTCTGGCTGAGCAGCAAAAGCATTGCCTGCAAAAACGGCAGCGAGTACAGAAGCGATGGCGATGGATTTAACTTTCATGATCTTTTCCTTTTATTTGAGTGTTTGTTAAGTATTTGTTCTATCAGGCTGTTTCGCCGCTTTTCACTGTGAAGCCATGGGCGATGGCATCCAGAGTGGCTTCACGAACAGCGGCGCGAGAGACTTCGCTTTTCACCGCAGCACTGGCCGTAGCGGCGTCGTAGCCATTGACAGCAGGTGGGTTGGCGATGGCAGCCTGGCGGACTGCGTCACGGGTCACTGTGCTCACAGCCTGGGCTTCATTCAGGAACAGTGGGCCTTCACCAGATGCTGGTTGTGCGGCAAATGCGTTGCCGGCAAAAACGGCGGCGAGTACAGAAGCAATGGCGATGTTTTTAACTTGCATGATCTTTTCCTTTAAGTTGAATCTTTGTCCTGCGAGACCGCCTGGATGGAGGCCTCCTCTACGGTGAATCCGGTTCTTGTTTCCAGACTCATCTCGGAGGAGGCTTTTGCTTGAAGGCTGATGGCCGGCTCCGTAAGACGTAGTTTGCTCCAGGAATGGGGTGTTTAAAACCAGCAAACGGGAACAACACTTTCTCCTTTTCGGAAACAATCTTTTTGAGAAAGCAGGATCCAGCCGGCTCCGCCAGAGGAAGCCTGAAAACTTAAAGACTAAAAATGAAGGTGCAGCACTAGGGCGTGTCATCAATTAACCCCCCACGCGTTGCCAAGCCAGGGGGTGCCAGGCTAGGCGTGGCGAGCGCCGTGTACTCATGTACACAAGCGAGCCCCAACAACACCAGGCGCCCCCCGGCGT
>NZ_JBEPSH010000015.1:0-86478 GCF_040548795.1 Ottowia thiooxydans
ACTGTACACAAGCGAGCCACAACAACGCATGGCGCCCCCTGGCTTGGCAACCCTTCGGGCTGGCTCGCCCTGCGGCGTCTACTTTGTCGGCAGCCCAGGCCGTAGTTCACTACGGCCTGCGCCTGCCTTCGCGTATCCATCCTCAGGGCGAATCAGCGCGTGGGGGGTTTAATTGATGACACGCCCTAGCCCGACAGATAATAGTGCATGCCGCCGATCGCCACAAAAACAACCGAGACAGCAGAGACTCTCAATGCACCAAGCTCTCGCACTGACCTTTTTTGGTCGTTTACGTGGCTCGCATTGCAAGGCTTCGGTGGGGTTCTGGCAGTGGTGCAGCGCGAGCTGGTTGAAAAAAAGCGCTGGCTCACGCGTGAGCAGTTCCTCGAAGACTGGGCCGTCGCCCAGGTCATGCCCGGCCCCAACGTGATCAATCTGGGCATGATGGTGGGCGACCGCCACTTCGGCCTGTCGGGAGCACTCGTGGCGCTTGTCGGCTTGCTTCTCTTTCCGACTTTCGTGGTCCTGGCATTGGCGGTTCTGTTTGCCACAGTGGCAGACAATGAAATGGCGCAGCGCGCGCTGCGGGGAATGGGTGCCGTCGCTGCCGGGCTGATCATCGCCACAGGCATCAAACTGGCCAGTGCGCTTGGCAAAAGTCCCATGGGTGTTCCTGTGTGCGTGGCGGTAGTGATCGTCACCTTCATCGCTTCTGGCTTGATGCGCTGGCCCCTGGCATGGGTCTTGTTGACTATTGGGGGCGCCAGCTGCGCCTGGGCCTGGTACCGCTTGGGCAACCCGCCCGACTCCCCACCTGCCCCGTCGATCGCCGCTACAACGGCCGCCCTCACCGACGCTGACTCTGGCCACACCCCAAAACTATGACCATTAGCTTCACTGGCGCCGATTGGTGGTCCCTTTTCGTGCACTTTCTGTCGCTCTCACTTATGGCAGTGGGAGGAGCCATCACCACGGCGCCCGATATGCACCGCTATCTGGTGGATACACGCCATTGGCTGACTGAAGACCAGTTCACCTCGTCCATTGCTATTGCTCAAGCGGCTCCTGGACCCAACGTGCTTTTTGTGGGCTTGATGGGTTGGAATGTAGGCATGAACGTCGGCGGGGGAGCGGGCAACGGCTGGCCCTCTTACGGCCTGGCGCTGCTGGGCATGATGGTTGCCATGTCGGGCATCTTGCTGCCTTCTGGTGTGCTGACGTACGCCGCCACACGCTGGGCACACAAGAACCGCGAGTTGCGTGCAGTGCGAGCGTTTAAAACAGGCATGGCGCCTATCGTGATCGCGTTGCTGATCACCACCGGTTGGGTCTTGAGTTCCGCCAACAACCAACCTGCGCGGGACTGGCCTCTTTGGGTGCTGACCTTGGCGGTCACGGTCATCGTCTGGCGCACACGGCTTCACCTGTTGTGGCTGATTGGCGCCGGCGCTCTCCTGGGTGTTCTGGGCCTTATTTGAGCTTTAGTGGTATCAGTTCATTTGCCTTCTGCAAAAGATCTCAGTGAAAAGAAACAGGACGGTCAAGCCATTGGCCGAATCTGAGAGCAACTTCAAGCGTGCCCCATGCACAGCAGCTCAACACTTGGCGAATTCTTGAATCGAATTCAATGAGAACCATAGAAAACAAAAAAAAATAACACGGAGTTGAAAATAATGTAAAAATAAGCAAAACGCATTGCTGGAGGAAGTTTGCAGATGAGGTCCCCAATACCACTGATATTTGCGGCGACAGTATTGTTCGCATCGCAAGTGTTTGCTCAGACTACGACGCATAGTGCCTATCTGGACATTGATTCAAACGCTTCTACAGGCTGTACTGTCTCGACCGCATCAGGCACGGTCTCAGGGGTAGAAGTCAGTATCACTGCGACCGTAGACGGAGATCCCCCGCAAGTAGTGTCAGTAGCTCGAGCCGAGTGCACCGAAGGTGTGTTCGGAGCACCTGAAGTCATGCCCGCCAGCTATCCCGTGGGGCTTAGTCAGGGTGACGGCGGCTCAGATACCGTTGAGTTCTCGTCCTCACTTGATGGACTCAAGGTTGGGCGCGATGTGCCCGCATTTTTCGTTTCTGGCAACAGCACGGGCGGTTCCGACCTTGCGCAAGGGTTCATACGACTGCCCAGCGCCGTGGATGTTGCAACTGGCGCAGTGTTTGCGGTACCAGCGACGGGCTGGCTAGCGGTCATTCTGCTGACAGGCGCCATGTTATGGCTGGTACGGAAATATCCCGGAGCTTCGTCCACATTGGTTTTAGTTTTAATGGTCTCCGTTGCAGGTGGTTCGTGGGCCGCGTTCCTTGCAGATGGGCACGTAACCGATTGGAACGGTCACTCACCTGTGACAACGGACCCCATTGGTGACTCAAGTGACGGACGAGCGAACATAGACATTGTTTCTGTTTATGCCGCTACAGATGCGTCACAGTTGCATTTGCGTTTTGACATTCAAGACCTGGAAGCAGTTAACCAAGCGCCAACGCTGGCTGCTGGTACTTTTTCTGTGGCAGAGAACAGTGCCAACGGAACAGAAGTTGGTACTGCACTCGCGAGTGATCCGGACGCAGGTCAAACGCTTACCTATTCGATCACAAGCGGTAATTCAGGTGGCGCATTTTCGATTGACCCGTTGACTGGAGTCATCAGACTTGTGAATGCAAGCGCGCTGAACTTTCAAACCACCACCAGCGTGTCACTCACCATTTCCGTTGCAGACAATGGCGTGCCGCCTCTTGATGCAAGTGCTCTCTTCGCCATAAACCTTATTAAGGTCAATCACGCGCCTTCGTTCACCAAGGGTGCTGACCCCACGGTTTTGGAAGATGCCGGACCCGTAAGCCTACCGGGCTGGGCGAGCAACCTCACTGACAACGACCAGAACACCCAGACGTTGTCATTCACTGTGAGCAACAACAACTCTGGTCTGTTTTCAACGCCACCTTCCGTCGATTCGACCGGTACTCTGACATTCCAGTCCGCGCCCAATGCATATGGATCGGCCATAGTAACTGTTGTGCTCCAGGATAGTGGCGGCGTCGCCAACGGTGGCATCGACACGAGTGCCCCTCAGACATTCACCATCACCGTTCAACCGGTGGACGACCTCCCCGTTGCAATTGCTGACCAAGCAACAACGACCGAAGATTTCCCAGTCACCATTAACGTATTGGCCAACGATACAGATATCGACGCAGGAACAGCGGCAAGCCTACTTTCATTCACGCAACCGGCCAACGGAACGGTACTCCAAGTTGCGCAGAATCTCATTTACGCGCCAGCGGCAAATTACTGCAACTCTCAACCAGGTGGAACGCCAGATACGTTCACCTACACCATCCAACCGGGCGGCAGCTCCGCTACCGTCAGCGTCCGTGTTCAGTGTGTGGACGACAGCCCCGTTGCCAACAACGACGCCGCGACAGTGGAGCAAGATTCGGGTGCGACCGCGATCAATGTGCTTGCCAATGACTCGGACGTGGAAGGCGACGCTATGACCATCTTGTCTGTCACCCAGCCTGCGAATGGAACCGTCGCCATTACTGGCGGAGGCACAGGGCTGACCTATCAGCCCAACGCAGGTTACAGCGGCCCAGATTCATTCACCTATCTGATCAATGGCGGTTCAAGCGCGACCGTATCGATCACGGTCAATCCCACACTCCCGCCGATCACTGATCTAGGGGAAATGAATCTCTATGGATCCTGCGGAATATTGGGGGTCCTGGGTCCGGGCTTCACGCTTACAGCAAGTCCAACTCATCCTATCCCGGTGGGAACGCAAATCACGATCACAGGTTCGGGCGTAGCAAATATCGGGGTGTTCAGCGTCAGCGGTGGAACCGCATCGGTATCTATATTGTCCGGAACATCGCGCCTGGTCACCTTGACCTCAAGCCTTCCTGCAGGAGCAACTATTGCGTTCCGCACCACCTTGTCTATCAGCGTCGCCTTCCAGTTGGCCGGGCAGCTTACCCTGCCGGCCGGGTATGAGAGTGCAGGAGGCAAGCTTAGCGGTAGCGTTTCATCCACCTTGATTCTGTGTAGCGCTACTTGAGCGAGTAACCTTAAAGTCTCGCCTAAAGCCCCTGCTCCACCATCTGCAGCAACCGCTTACCGAGGACTTTGCGCGCCTCAGGGGATGCGGCACGCAACGGACCATCAATGGTCAGCAGTGCCATGCCATGCACCGCTGACCAGGCCAGATATTCCGCTCCCGGCCTGCGCTCCACGGGCAACACCCCCGCTTGCACCATGGCGTCCAGTGCGGCATTGAGCAAGCCGAAGGGCCCCAGGCCCCTGCTGCCAGTGCGTGCAGGATCGCTCTCCACGGCCCCCGGTCGCTGCCTGGGCGCAAAAGCCGTACGAAACAAGCCTGTCTCTTCCTGCGCGAAGTCCATGTAGCCAGCCCCGACGGCAGATAGCTGCGCGCGTGCGCGCTCGGCGGGGTCGGTGATGGCATCGGCTTTCGACCACTCTATCTCAATGGCTTGCGCTAACGCGCCGAGGGCCGCGGCACGAACTGCGTCAAACAGTTCGCTATGACCCGCGAAATGGCGATAAGCCGCATTCGGGACTACCTTGGCACGCCGCGTAGCTTCACGCAAGACGATCGCCTCTGGCCCTCCTTCGCGTGCCAGGGCGAGACCGGCATCCAGCAAGGCACGGCGCAAATCCCCATGTCTGTAGGTACTGCGTGGGAGCGCCGCTTGAGAATCCTCGTTAGTCATGTGGTTTATATGTGGACAGCGTCCATTTTATGCAGCAAGATATGTGTACATCGTCCACATTACCTTAATGACCTTCTAAAGGTCAAGGAGAACATTCATGAGTTCTGTTGCTACGCGCATTCAGCCATGCCTCTGGTTCGACCAGAAGGCCGAAGAGGCCGCCCGTTTTTACGTTGATGTTTTCAGGAAGTCCAAGCTGGGCGCCATCGCCTACTACCCGGAGGCCGGAAAAGAAGAGCACGGCCAGAAGCCGGGCAGTGTGATGAGTGTGTCCTTTGAACTGGACGGCCTGTCTTTTCTCGCGCTCAACGGTGGGCCGATCTTCAAATTCACTGAGGCGGTTTCGCTGATCGTGCTGTGTGACACGCAAGAAGAAATTGATCATTACTGGAACGCCCTGTCAGAAGGCGGTGACCCTGCGGCTCAAGTGTGCGGATGGCTGAAGGACAAATATGGCCTTTCCTGGCAGATCACGCCCTCAGGCTATGAGGAGATGATCACATCCACAGACCGCGCGGCAGTGGAGCGCTACATGGCCGCCATGATGAAGATGAAAAAGCTTGAGATTGAACCTTTGCAAGCCGCATTTGAAGGGCGTTGAAGGGCGTTAAAGCACCGGCAGGATCTTGAAGTCACTCACCCAGACTTGGGTGGCCTCAGCCCTGGCTGGTTTGAGTCAATACATACCACAGGAGAACCATCATGCAATTTACACCTTACTTGAATTTCGACGGCAACTGTGCCGATGCCTTTGCCTTCTATAAAGACCTGTTCAAAGGCACCGTCGTGCACCAAAGCACCTTTGGTGAGATTCCGGATGGCCCGCCCATCGCACCGGAACATCGCGATCGCATCATGCACATATCCTTGAACGTGGGTCAGCAGACGCTCATGGGCTCTGACAGCATGCCGGACGCGGATGTCTGCTCCGGCGGCTATGCGAAGCCGCAGGGCTTGTGGGTATCCATTGGCATGGAAAGTGTCGAAGAAGGTCGCCGCGTTTTTGATGCCCTGGCGCAGGGCGGGCAATCGTCCATGCCCTTTCAGGAGACCTTTTGGTCACCGGGCTTTGGCATGGTGATTGACCGGTTTGGTACCCCCTGGATGGTGAATGTTACCCCCCCCTGAGGCGCTGCGCGCCTTCCCCCCAAGGGGGACGCAGCCAGCGGCCTGGCGGAGCCAGCTCCGCGGCCACTCCGCATGGCTTGCTCCGCAGCCCCCTGAAAGGCACATCCTAAGTTGGCGAAACCTTGTGTCGCGGAGTGATAGCGCTGCTGGCTTGCCTTTCCCCGCCTCCGGAAGGAAGCTGGACGCGGCAGGCCCGACAGGTTAAGGGTAAGCGGCTGGGACGATATTCAGGGATTCTTCTGGAGCGAATCTGGAGCCCTTTAAGTACATGGATTTATTCAAGGAGAGTGACTATGAAAATTACTGTTGAGACGAACGTTAAAGCGCCTATTGAGAAGGTCTGGGCGGATTGGAATGATCCGCGGGCTGTGGAGCAGTGGAATACGCCTTCGCCTGATTGGTATACGCCGCGGGCCAGTGTTGACTTGCGCGAGGGCGGGAAATTCGCTTCGCGCATGGAAGCGCGTGATGGCAGTATGGGTTTTGATTTTGAGGGGACTTACACCCGCGTCGAACCCCAGCGCTTCATTGAGTACTCCATGGCAGATGGGCGGGAAGTGCAGGTCGAATTCATTGCCGGTACTGATGCGGTGACTGTGCGTGAGACCTTCGACGCTGAGAACGTGTACCCCCCAGAGCACCAACGGCAAGGGTGGCAAGCCATCTTGGAAAGCTTTGCCCGCTTCGTGGAAAAGCGCGCTTGAATCCGCTGCCACGCCTGCGCCTGCCACCTTGGCTATTTCTCAGATCATCAACACTTTCTCGACATTTAGGAGCCTTCCATGAAACCCAATCCCATCGTCTGGTTTGAGATCTACGTGCAGGATATGACCCGTGCACGCAAGTTCTACGAAACCGTCTTTCAGTGCACTCTGGAATCATTGCCGGCCCCAGAGAACGCGGGCGCTTCGGATGGCGCCACCATGATGGCCTTTCCGATGAGCATGGAAGCCACTGGCGCCGGGGGCATGCTGGTTCAGATGAAGGGCGTTGCCTCCGGCGGGGGTGGCACCTTGGTTTATTTTGGATGCGAAGATTGCGCCGCTGAGCAAAGCCGTGTAGAGGCTGCAGGTGGGCAGATTCACCGGGCCAAATTCTCCATCGGCCAATATGGCCAATGCGCACTGGTGTCAGACACAGAAGGCAACATGATCGGCTTGCATTCGATGCAGTGAACGGCAGGCATCATGTCCCTGACTCTCTACTATCACCCGCTGTCCTCCTATTGCCAGAAGGCTTTGGTCGGACTCTACGAACTGAACGTACCGTTCGAGAAGCGCCTGATCAATCTAGGCGATTCGGCAGAGGCTGAGGAGCTGCAAACGCTCTGGCCCATGCGAAAGTTTCCGGTTCTGCGCGATGGCCATCGGAATCAGACGGTGCCCGAGTCGAGCATCATCATCGAGCATGCCGATCTTCACTATCCGGGGGCGGCCAGCTTACTGCCACCTTCGCCAGTCGATGCGTTGGTGGTACGCCAATGGGACCGTGTGTTCGACCTGCATGTGCAGGATCACCTGCAGGCTATTGTGGCTGACCGCATTTTCAATCGACAGGGCGACATGCAATCGAAGTACGACGCCTTGGCGAGCGTCTACGGGGTGATCAATTCCCAACTGGCGAGTGGGTCCACATGGGTCTGTGGTGAGAATTTTTCGCTGGCTGACTGCGCCGCCGCGCCTGCATTGTTTTATGCGAGTACGCTGCAGGCCTTTGGCCCCGAGGAGCAGCACCTCCACAGGTATTTCGACCGACTGATGAGCCGCCCTTCTGTCGCCCGGGTGCTGAGCGAGGCCAAGCCGTACTTCCAGATGTTCCCGTTCCAGGACCGAATTCCTGAGCGCTTCCTTTAAGGGACCCTTGGCCAGCGCTTACTTGGGACCTTCGAGCTTCAACTTGACGTACGGCGTCTCTGCAGGCGCTGCACTGCCGAGCGGGAGCTCGGCGGTCCCAGGAGGGAGAGTCTTAGACCAGCAGACTTTCTCGACCACTCCTGCACCCCGACAGGTACCAAGGAATCAGGCGAAGCGGCTGTTCGCTGGGACCGCCGAGCTCCTGCTCGGCATTTCGGCGTATCCGCCAGCGCTGTCGTGCTGATCGAACACTCGGCGGTCTCAGGAGGAAACCATGCTGCTCGCAGCCTGGGCTCAAGCTTCCGGCTGCGTGAATGTCAGGCGATTGCCGAATGGGTCGCCTATCGACATATCCAGACCCCAAGGCTGTTTCTGTACTCCTGGACGCGCGTGCTTATAGTTCTTGGCCAAAAGCGCCTGTTGGTAGGCATGCAGGTCGTCGCACGGAATGCGGATCTGGCCACCGGGCGTTGCGTCACCGTGGTGCCCTGACAGGTGCACCAGGCAAACCCCCTTGGAGAGCTGCATATACAGAGGCAAGCCAGGCTCGAACCGGTGTTCCCAATCCACCTTGAATTCCAGAAAATCAACATAGAAGGCCAGAGCGGCCGCTTCATCGAACATTCTGAAGATGGGTATCGGAGAGCCGAACATGATCAAACCCCTCTTTGCCGACGTGCCTCGTAAAGGCAGACGCCGCTGGCGACAGAGACATTCAGGCTTTCCACCGCTCCCATCATGGGAATGCTGACCAACTGATCGCAGGTCTTGCGCGTCAGCTGGCGCATGCCGGGGCCTTCGGCGCCCAGCACCAGCGCCGTGGGGCCGGCCAGATCCACCTGATAAAGCGTCTTGTCTGCGTCTCCGGCGGTACCTGTGATCCAGATGCTGCGCTCTTTCAGCTCGCCCAGGGTACGCGCCAGATTGGTCACCATGAAATACGGCACCGTTTCAGCAGCACCACTGGCCACCTTGGCCACCGTTGCGTTGATACCGGCTGCATGGTCCTTGGGTGCGATCACGGCATGCGCGCCCGCCCCGTCAGCCACGCGCAGGCAGGCGCCGAGATTATGAGGATCTGTGACGCCATCGAGCACCAGCAAGAGCGGGGGGGCGGTCAAGGCATCCAGCAGGTCATCCAGGGAATGCGCCTGCTCCAACTGATGAACGCGGGCGGCAACTCCCTGGTGGCCGTGGCTGCCGGCCAGTTTGGCCAGGCGTACGCCGTCGGCCTCAATGATTCGGACGCCGGCTTCACCTGCTCGAGCCAGGAACTGCTTCATACGTGCATCCCGGCGCGTGGGGTCTGCATAGACCTCGATCACGGAGGTGGGTGCCGTCTTCAGGCGGACGCCAACGGCATGGAAGCCGAATAATACTTTTGGGGTGGACATGACGCGATTATCGGTTCATGCCCAGGTTGGGGCCAAAGAACGGTCCGAATGTCAGCAGCGCACGCTCCTAGAGCGCGACCACCAGCCTCCCACCTGCGGCCCTGGAGCAGCATGCCAGCATGCGGGCGTTGGTGGCGCGTTCCGCCCTGGTGAGCACCTTGTCCCGGTGATCTACCTCGCCTTCGAGCACAGCAACTTCGCAGGTGCCGCACAAGCCTTCGCCGCAATCGCAGGGCACATCGACACCGACGGACTGCAAGGCTTGCAGCAAGGTGCGATCTGCGGGGACTTCAACGTCCATGTCCGAGTCTTTGAGATGCACCACGAACGCGTGTTCGCGTGAAGGATCAAGGACCTGACTCTCGGCATGGAAATGCTCGAAGTGAAGCACGCCTGCCGGCCAGCCTTCGCTGAGGCGCTCCAGCTCGTCGATCAAACGATCAGGTCCACACGCGTAGACACGAGTGCGCGCATCCACTTCACCCAAAGCATCGGTCAGCGACAAACGTTGCCCTTGCGACTTCAGGTACAGGTGCAATGCGGATGCATGGTCTCGCTCAAGACGGCTCAGCATTGCCATCTGCTCACGGGAACGGCCTGCGTAGTGGATCGAATAGCTTTTGCCCAGGGACTTCAGCCGGTCTGCCATGGCCATGATGGGCGTGATGCCAATACCTCCGGCCACCAGGATGAACCGCTCGGCGGATTCGTCCAGCTTGAACATGTTCTTGGGGCCAGCCAGTTGGAGCAAGTCGCCCACCGCCAGCGTGTCACAGAAGTGGCGTGATCCACCTCGGCCATCGGCCTCTCTCTGAACCACGACCTGCAACGAAGAGCGATCCGTTGCCAGGCCGCAGACCGAGTACTTGCGCCGAAATCCCCCAGCGATCAAATCAAGGTGGGCTCCGGCTGTCCAGGCAGGTAGCGCAGCGCCTTGGGCGTCAGCAACCACGATGCGGCAAAGACCATCGCCCTCCGCATGCTTTTCTCGCACAACCACGGTTCGGGTAATCGCATCTTTGGGGGGCGGGCCCACATAGAAGCCCCCAGGCGCTTCACGCAACTTCGGGTTCAGCCGTTCAGGGTTGCGCGCCGGGTCCCATTCGGCGAACAGCGCAGAGGGACCTCGGAACGATGTGTTCGAAAGGTAGCTGAATGACTGCTCAGGCACCAACTTCAGGTGCGGCAGGCGGCGCGTGAATTCCTCTATGAACACGCGCATCTGCATGCGGGCAATATTCTTGCCCATGCACTGATGTGCGCCATACCCGAAGCTCATGTGCTCGACCGCGCTCTCGCGATACACGTCAACCTCTTCGGGGTTCTCGAAGTGGGAAGGATCGAAATTGGCCGATGCCTGCAGCAGCAAAATCCTGCTGCCTTTGGGTATGGCCACTCCACCGACCACTGCATCATCGGTGGCCAGGCGGCGCCAGGCGATGATGGAGCCGCCCACACGCAGGCACTCTTCCACGGCATTGGGTATGAGCGCCGGGTTTTCGCAGAGTGCTTCCCAGGCAGAGCGGTGGCTCAGCAGAGTATGGAACGCGTTGGCTGTCGCATTGGACGTGGTCTCGTGAGCGGCGGCCAGGATAGCCATCATCATGGAACGCATGTACGACTCGGGCACCACATCGGGGTGCTCCAGATGCTGGCGTATGGTCTCGTACATCCAGCCCTCCCCGTCGGGCTGGGCACGCATGTTGTCGAGAATCTCTTGCGCGGTTTCCCAAAAGCGCCCGACGTCGTGCGCGATTTGAATCTGTTCCTGCGCAGTAGGCCGCCCCCAGGTATTGAGCGTATGGGCCACGGCGAACTCGCGCAATTGCTCGGCGCCGTCATCTGGTACGCCCAGGAACTTGAGCGCGACATTGAGCGGAATCTCATAGAACATTTCAGCGACCAGGTCCGCGCGGCCATTGTCGATGAAGCGGTCCATGTACTGCCGTGCCAACGAGCGCACCATAGGTTCAAAGGTGGCCAGCCTCGCAGGTAGAAAGGCATCCATCAACAGGCGGCGGCGCGCCATGTGGTCGGGCTCGTCTTCGTTGACCATGGTCCGGTTCATGGCAAAACCGTACCCCTGCAGCACTTGCATGACCTCCGGCGTCGCTGGCGTGATCTTTTCCAGCGCCACGGAGGGTGAAAACAGCAGGTTGTCGCGAAAGACCGCCTTCACGTCTTCGTAGCGGGTAACCACCCAGTAGCCCAGTTGAGGGCTCCAGAACACCGGCTCTTGCTCGCGCGCCCAACGCACATAGTCAGACGGCGACTGCATGTAGGCATCTTCGAACGGATCGAATGCCGCCGCGCCTGCACTCACCGGGCACCCGTTGGGCGCGATCTGGCCGGTCATGGCACTGTGGTCGACGGGGCAACGCCCTCCCGCCTGGGGGCTGGATGGATTCATGGCGATAGCTTTGATGGGTTTTAAGTCAATACTACGCAATGCATGACCGGCGTTGCGCAGTAGCGGTTTTCATGTGGGATTGCGCTCCCTAGTATATTGAGCCCTGGCGCTCGCGGGTGAGCGGAGTCAGGCCAGACTGGTAGGCTTGGGGGACATGTCCATATGGCGCATCAGTGTGCGGGCCAGCTCTTCCATCAGTGATTGCCGCAAGCCTTGACTGCCTTCATCGTCCCATAGGTTGCGGCATTCTTGCGGGTCTTCCTGCAGGTCGTACAGCTCTCCCCAGTCGCCCTCATGATAGAGACTCAGGCGATAACGGTCAGTGACCAGGGTGCGCACCTGCACCGGCGTCTCGAACCCCACATACGCCCTCTGCTGGCTCTCTTCTATGAGTACGCCGCTCCTGCCGGAAACCAAGGCCCCACCCTGCTCATCAAACAAGGGACAACCTTGCGCACCGCTGGGCGAGCCAATGTTGGCCCGGCGCAAGATCGAGGGGCCCAAGTCCATGCTGCTGCCCAGATCATCCCGGGCGCCTGCGCTGCCTTCAGGGTCCGCCCAGATAAAAGGGACACGCACCAGACCCTGGTAGTGAAGTGGCCCCTTGAGCATGATCCCGTGATCACCCATGAGATCGCCGTGGTCGGACGTGAAAATGACCACGGTGTCGCGCTCCAGGTCCAGCTCACGCAAGCGCGCCATGACCATGCCGATGCGATCGTCGATGTTGCTGATCATGCCGTATGTGAGCGCGATGATCTCCTGAATTTCGCGCGCTTGTGCGGCGAACATGCGGGGCGTTTCCAGCTGAGCACGCCCATCGGCGCGCTCACGCTGCAACCACTGCACGTGGCGCTCAGCTCCATCAGCCCGAATGGCCGTAGGTGGCAATGCCATGGCGTCCGGGTCGTACATATCCCAATAGCGCCCGGGTGGTGTCCATGGATGGTGCGGATCCGGAAAAGAACACATCAGCGCAAACGGTTGACCTGGCCGCTCCGTGGTGTGCCGGGTCAGCCAATCCATGCTTTGCTCGGCTATGTAGTGGGTCGGGTATTGGAATTCATCCAGCTGCGTGTGCCACGCCTGTGGTGCGACGAATTCTGGATCGCGCCTGCCGTGCTCACGGCCAATGCGGCCAGCCACCTCAGGGTGGCATTTCTGCAGCCAACGCAGATAGTCACCAAAGCACTCGTCAGCATGGTGGTTGCACAGAACCACGTCCTGAAAGCCGTAGTACGGCAAAGTCAGCTGATGATCTGGACGCTCCCAACTGGAGCGCAATTCCTGCCGATAGGCAGGTGCATGCAGGTCGACGCGGCGCGCTTCGCCGTATTGCCTGCTTTGACGGGTCGTCGCCTGGGCTTGGGGCGGCAATGCTGGCGGCCTGTCTTCCATGTTCTGAAGATGACTCTTGCCTATGAGCGCTGTGTGGTAGCCGAACTCCGACAACACATCAGCGAAAGTCACACTCTCCAGCGGCAAGGGCACGCCATTGCCGCGCGCGCCGGTGACCGAAGGCATGCGCCCGGTCATCATGGCGCCGCGGTTGGGCATACAGACCGGATTGCTCACATAAAAACGATCGAAACGCGTTCCGCGCTGCGCCAGCGCATCAATGTGCGGGGTACGCACCACATCGTTTCCATAGCAGCCCAGATGGTCTGCACGGTGCTGGTCGGTCAGAAAGATGAGGAAATTCGGTTGACGCACGGGAGAATTCGAGCTCATTCGTTGCTCACTTTGCCGGCCTTGATCAATTCCGACCAACGCGCCTGGTCACCTTCAATTCGCCGCGCTGTGGAGGCAGCGTCGCGATCCAGGCGATCGACACCTTGAGTCGCGAAAGCCTGCTTGACCATGGGATCTTCCATCGCTGTGCGCAGAGCAGCGTCAAGGCGTCCCTGAATGCCCGCAGGTGTGGCAACAGGCGCGGCGAGCGCCCACCAAACGTCGGTTTCCTCACCCAGCCCCTTCATGCCCAGTTCAGTGAAAGTGGGTACCGCAGGCAATCGGCTCGAGCGCTTCGCGCCTGTGACGGCCACCAGGGCGAACTTGTCATTCTGAGCATGTTGCACAGCCACCGGCATGCCGACGAACATCAGGTCCAGCCGCCCGCCGATAAAGTCTGCCATCGCGGGCCCCGCACCCCGGTAAGGCACGTGCAGCAACTCGATGCCGGCAGCGTTCTCGAGCAAGGCACCCACCAGATGCGAAGGCGTACCATTGCCGGCCGAACCGAAGCTGATCTTGCCGGGCCGCGCCTTGGCCTGCCGAACGAGGGCCTGCAGGTCGTTCATGCCGGTTGATTTGTTCACCAGCAGGACATTCGATTGCCCAGCGACCGTGCGAATGGTCGCGAAATCACGCAGAGTCCTGTACCCCGCATTGGCAGACAACTGGGGCAGCAGCGTGAGCTGGCCATCTCCCGCGAACATCACCGTATAGCCATCTGCCTCGGATTTTGCGAGCGTCTGAGCAGCCAATGCACCAGCAGCGCCCGGTCGGTTGTCGACCAATACGCTTTGCCCAAGGGCCTTCGACAGTGCGGTCGCCACGATACGCGCCAGGATATCGGTCGGGCCTCCCGGAGCGAATCCCACCAGCATGCGAAGCGGCTTGTGAGGAAATTCCTGAGCCAGGGCCAGGCCCGGAACCGAGACGCAAAGACCTGCGCCCAACATGGCGAGAAAGTGGCGACGGTACTGTGGGTTCACGCGGGTCTCCTTGGGATGGGTGTTCTGTCTGCGTTGTTCTTCACGCTCCTGGCCATTTTTCAGGTTCCCGGCAGGCTCAGCAATAGACGCGCTCATTAACAGATAATCTCAAGTTATGGATTGGAGAAATCTGGAGCTCTTGCGATATGTGGTGGAATCTGGCGGATTCACGGCAGCGGCACGCCTTGCCGGGGTGAGCCAACCCGCCGTTTCTCAAGCCATGCGGCGCCTGGAAAATCAGCTCGGCCTGCCGCTCTTTGAGCGGCACGGCCGCCGGCAGATTCCAACAGCGAAGGCCCTGGAACTTTCACAAGCAATGGGAATGGCCGAAGATCACTTGCGGCCCGTATTCTCAGACCCCGCGCGCACTCGTTCGCCAAGCGACGACCGGGTTGTTCGCGTAGGCCTGGCCCCTGCGGCGGGCCTGCTTTATGGTCCCGGCATGGTCAACGTGCTGGCTCGGTCAGGCTCAACAGGTTCTGGCCCGCGCATGTCTATCGTGACCGGTTCAGCGCCGGAGATGCTGAATACTTTGAAGCTTGGCGAGCTTGATCTGGTCATTGCGCCTCGCCCGCGCGGCATCCATGACGACATGCTGTGCGATCACCTGATGTATGTCAGCCAGCCTCTCATCTATTGCCGCCAGGGGCACCCGCTGGCTGCGGCCACCTCCCTGCGCGAGATCAGCCGGGCGCAGTGGGTGGTGGCAGGTCAATCGGGTACGCCTGGCAACGTGGTGGAAGAAGCGTTCAGGGTCAGGCACTGGCCACAGCCGCAAATTGCGGTGCAATGCACAGATTACGCCATGCTGGTCCAAATCGTTGCGGGTAGCGATCTGCTTGGCGTTGTATCTCACCCGCGCCTGGTGGCGCAAAGTACGCAACAGGCCATCGTCGCCTTGTCGGTCGATGAAGGCCTGCCGCATTACGATGTCTGCCTTTTCTGGCCGCGCCGAATTCCCAGGCACAGCGCCTTGGTTCGGCGGCTTATCGAGAATCTGAAGGCAGGCTCTTCAATGGGGGGACAAGATCCTTCCGGCCTCCACGGTCAAGCGCCGGGAACATAGATCAGCAATGCCTCGATCGTGCGTGACCAGCACGAGCGTCGTTCCCTGCTCGCGGTTCAGGTCAAACATGAGATTCATGATGGTTTCGCCTGTTGCGAAATCCAGGCTTCCGGTGGGCTCGTCGGCCAACAGCACTGAAGGACGCACCACGAATGCACGAGCCAGCGCTACACGCTGCTGTTCACCGCCCGAAAGCACCTTGGGGTAGCGATTGAGGCGCTCGGCCAGGCCCACACGAGCCAGCATATCGGTCGCAGCACGGCGCGCATCCTTGCGACCCGCCAATTCCAGCGGCAGCATCACATTCTCAAGTGCAGTCAGGTTGCCCAAAAGCTGAAAACTCTGAAACACAAACCCGATCTTGCGTGCCCGCAGCGCGGCCCTTTGGTCTTCACTACCCGCAAACAGATCTTCGCCATCCAGACGCACGGTACCCCGCGTAGGTGTATCGAGTCCGGCGATGATGGAAAGCAGCGTACTCTTGCCTGATCCTGATGCGCCCACAATGGCCACTGTTTCACCCTGATGCAGATCAAAGTGGATATCGCGCAAAATGTCGAGTGTGCCAGTGGAGTCCGTGACAGATTTGAAGACATGCTCCACGGCGATGATGGCGGGGCGGGAGGCGTCTGGCGAAGTGCCGGGCGTTGTATTTGTCATTGGAGAGTTTCAGCTTTGTATCGACGACACTTTATACGTTTCTCTCTGGCAAGCCTTCCTATCGGGGCTTTGGCCGCCTCGCCTGCCCGGCCGCCTGTGCTGCTGGTAGTGGGAGACTCGCTCAGCGCAGAGTATGGTTTGGCACGCGGCACCGGCTGGGTCGCGCTGCTGGAGAAAAAGCTCCAGGAAGAGAAAAATCCCACCAAGATCGTCAACGCCAGCATATCCGGCGACACCACCTCCGGCGGTCGATCTCGCCTGGCAGCCCTTCTGAAGACCCATCAGCCTGACGTGGTGGTCATTGAACTGGGCAGCAACGACGCCTTGCGCGGCCTGCCTTTGTCCATGACCGAGGACAACCTCACCCACATGACGCAAGCAGCCCAGCAAGCCGGGGCCAAAGTGCTGCTGGTGGGTATGCAGATGCCTCCCAACTACGGTGCTGATTACGGCAACCGTTTTTCCACGCTGTTCGAGAAAGTGGCCAAGGCTCAGAAGACGGCGCTGGTGCCCTTCATGCTCAAAGGCGTCGCCGACCAGAAAGACGCGCTGAAGCTTTTTCAGGCGGACCGCATCCACCCTTCCGCTGCCGCCCACCCGACCATACTCGCCAATATCCTGCCCACGCTGAGGCCCCTGATCAAGTGAGCGTGACGCGTATTTCGGCGCAGGACGCCCTGGAGCAACTCGCCCAATTCAGCGTCATCGACGCACGAAGCGAAAGCGAGTTCGAACTCGACCGCCTTCCCGGCGCTGCCAACTGGCCCAGCCTGCACGACGACGAACGCGTGCGCGTAGGAACGCTCTACAAACAAGTCAGCCCATTTGAAGCCAAGAAGCTCGGTGCGGCGCTGGTGGCGAAAAACATAGGCCAGCATATCGAGCGTGAAGTCCTGGACAAGCCCAAAAACTGGAGACCTCTGATCTACTGCTGGCGCGGCGGGCAACGAAGCAGTTCACTGGCTTTGGTACTCGGGCAAATCGGGTTTCACGCGCATGTTATCGAGGGCGGCTACAAGGCCTTTCGCGCCGCCATGCTGGAAGACTTGTCCAATTTGGCTTCGCGCCTCGACTACCGTGTCGTCTGCGGACCCACAGGCTCTGGCAAAACCCGACTGCTTCACGCATTGGCCCACGCGGGTGCTCAGGTGCTTGACCTGGAAGGACTGGCACGGCACCGCGCTTCTGTGCTGGGCCTGATCCCAGGCCAACCCCAACCATCGCAAAAACGCTTTGACACGCTGATATGGGAGGCACTGCGCGGCTTTGATACGTCCAGGCCGGTCTATGTAGAGGCAGAAAGCAAACGAGTTGGCAACGTCACGCTGCAAGACAGCTTGGTCGACGCGGTGCGCAACAGCCCCTGCCTTCGCCTGGATCTGCCTGAAGAATCTCGGGTAGCTCTGCTGCTGGAAGATTACCCATTCTTTGTGTCTGACCCCGAGTTGTTTTGCAGTCGCCTGGATGCCTTGATCGAATTGCGTGGCAGGGCCGTCATAGAAGCCTGGAAGGCACTGGTTCGGGCCGGACAGTACGAGCCGGTGGTTCGGGAACTGCTCTCCAAGCACTATGACCCGGGGTACGCCAGTTCCACTCAGCGCCTTTTCAGTCAGTTTGGCACTGCCAGCGTGGTAGCCACTCTCAACTGGAACAAAGAGACACTGGCACTGAAATGCGTAGAGATTCTTGCGGCTGAAAAAGCTGAAAAAACGGACAACGTTGGACGCGTTGAACAGGGCGAACCAGGCGCAGAAGTCAAACCCGGATAAGACCTGTTGTGCCTGCCGATCACCACAAGGCATAAAAAAACCAGGCATACAGCCTGGTTCTTTGATCTCACGCGATGGGCAGGGCCAGCGCATTGATCCTATGGACGAGCTAAGCGCTGCAGTTCTTGCTGCTTTTTGAAGCCTGGAAGCCCTTGGCATTGGCTTCTTCCTTGGTCATGTACTCGCCGGTTTTGGTCTTGCCAAAAAACTTGTCGCCTTTGCAGTGATAGATCTTGCTGTCTGCATTGACCCAGACCTGACCAGCTCGGCTCCGGGGAGATTTGGTCGCGGTTTTTGAATCTTTGTTATCGACCCCGCCGTGTCCGCTGCAGGCGCCTTGCAGAGTATTGCCTTCGAATTTCGTTCCGTCCTTGCAGACGGCTTTCACGGAAGCTGCCTTACCCGCGGGGGCGGGGGCGGCGGCGGCAGGCGGAACCACCGAGGCAGTCATGGCCGGGCCGGGCGCAACCGGCGCAGTCGTGGTGGCTGGCGCAGGTACAGGAGCCTTAGCTGGGCCTTGGGCCAATGCAGCCCCTGCCAAAAGGGTAGCAGCAAAAAAAACTAATGAGAATTTCTTCATAAAATGAGCCCAGGGTTCAGCATGAACGCATATGCATGCAGCGAAAACGCGATCTCAGCGCCGTTGGTTGACAGTGCTGGCCGGCACGGACAAATGGCACGTCCAGCCTATGAGGGCCAAAGCCCCTCAACCCCGGTTTCATTTTCCTAATCGCTTCCTGAGCCTTCTCCGCCGGACTCACCTGGCGCGGCATTGTCGGCGTCACCATCTGTGTGGTCGTCATCTCCCTGCCCAGGCTTGCGCTCAGCCTTGGCCTTGAGTTTGTCCTCTTTCTTGCGCTTTTTCGCAAGTTCTCTTTGGCGCTTTTCGAAGCCGTAGTTTGGGGTTGCCAATGTTCTTATCCTTGAATTGAGTCTTCACTGTACCACCTTGGCAGCAGGCTCCAAAGTGCTCTCCTGCCAGCGCACCGAGCCGCGGTAAGCGTGCCAACTGGCATGACCCAGAAGCGGCCCTGCGATGATCAGTCCCAATCCCCACGGAATCAAGGCCAGAGTAACCAGAAGCACTATGAGCAAGCCCCACCACAGCATGGTGACGGGATTGGCAAAAACCACCCGGATGCTGGTAATGGCCGCCGAAATGGCATCTGTATCGCGGTCAAGAATCATTGGAATGGACACGACGGCCGTCGAATACACCAGCAGCGCAAAAATGCCGCCCACAGTCAGGTAGACCAGCACAAACTCCATATTGTCAGGGTTAAAAATTGCTTGTAGGACCCCCGTGGTAGAGGGCATCCCAGTATTGAAAAACACCGCAAAGACCACCAGCGATGCCCTGCCCCACAGCAACTCCAGCACGATGAGCACCAACACCAGCATGGCCATACTTCGGATGTGACGGTCCCAGCAGGTCAGCGAGGCCGAAAAATCTGTCGCAATGGCTTGCTCTCTGCGGCGACTGACTTCATACAGCCCCATCGCGAGAAAGGGCCCTATCAGCAGACAGCCCGAGGCAATAGACATCACATATTCAGGCTGTCTGCGAAATACCAGTGACAACACTGCAGCCATGGCCCAAAAGCAGATTCCGTAAAAAACCCCTATGCCGGGCGCAGCGATGAAATCCTTGAAGCCCCGGGCCAGCCAGCGCAGCGGGTCGCCCAGCCCAAGAGGGGTCATCACTGCGCTCGGCACCGCAGAGGGCGGTGGGACATACGGGACATAGCCGCCATCAAGGCCGGCAGGCAGTGCCTCAGCAGGCCGAGAGGTCGAAGCTGAAGATGGTTCGGTCATGTGCCACAAGAGGAAAACCTAAGCTTGGAGGGTATCTGCTGAGAATCGCTTTTGGTAGAGGGCATCAACCCTACTAAGCAGGTCAGTAGCGTCGGCACGGTTCTGATGGAACCATTGGCTTCGGTTTCCCACTAAAGTCCAAAGAAGCCATTAATTCAACACGGCCGTCTGCAATCAGTGGACAGAAAAAATGATCGATTCGAAGTTATCCAGTTCAGGCGCTTATTCCATTCGGCTGGCCAACGAAGTGCGGGTTGAAGACGACAACGCGGAGGGTGCGTTGAGAAGACAGGACTCACAGCAATCTGAGGACAACAGCGAAGAGGGAATTGAGTCGTTTCATTCATGCGAGGCGTTTGATGAATTTTTCTCGCTCCATTCTTCCGAGTATTTTTATTCTGTAGTGCCGTCTTCTTCATTCTCATCTGACGGTGAAGATGAAGATTTATTCAATGAGGCAACCAGCACTGAAGACCATCCAAGCCTGTTCGCTAAAAAATCATTGAAAGAGGCAGCGACGCATATTCAGGTCAGCCTTCAGGAAAGAATAAGTGCGAATGAGCCGACCGAAAAGCCTGCAGAATTTCTTCGATTTATCGCCAAGAACACCAACCCAAGCAAGCTTGCCTTCATCTGGGAAAACTTCGTTCAGGCGCTGCGAGATTGCATTGAGAAGAAATCTTTGACTCCGCTCTGGGAAAATGGGTTTGTGCTGAACTGTGTCAACTGCTCTTACGCAGTTGAAGAAACGCTTTCTCAAATTTACTCAACACCCAAAAGCCCCACCGACTTCCGAGGGCTCGTTCAAGTCAATAGCGGAAGGCCTGGTTCTTTTGATGCTATTACCGGCGCTATTTCCAGCCAGGTAAATTCAAATGAGGACAACAGACAGGATCGGGACTATTTAAGCCGGCTGAAGTCTCTTATCAAACCCGGTCAGCGCGCCCTCATATCTGTGCCTGTAACAGGGGTAGGCTCCAGATATTCACACGCGATGAACATGATTCATATCCATACTGATGGCAAAAGTCAGTTTTTCATCATTTGCGGGCAAAGCGGGACCGTGTTTGACTTGCAAAAAGGCGATGATGTCAAAACCTTCTATGCTCGCCACACCAACGATGCCAGTGCCGCAAGTCAAGCAGCTTTACTGGATCATGACATCAAATACGCCATCATTTCGGACGAACAGCCAGCAGTCGATGCCAAGATCAACCTACCCTTTGACGCCAGTCTGACTGAGATGGAGCGGCACACGCCTGACCCTGCTGACATCTCCAAGTACGCTTAAGCCTAGGAAACCTGGGCCCTACCCGGGTAACGCAGACGTCAGCGCCTGCGTCAGATCAGAACGCAGGTCTGCCACATTTTCCAGACCTACAGAAAACCGGACCAGCGTACCGGCCGTGAGATGAGCAGGCCTGGTTCCTCTCATCTGCTCTACCTCGTATGGCATGACGAGGCTGATGGGGCCCCCCCAGCTGAAACCCAGTTTGAATAGCTTCAGTGAGTCGCAGAACTTGTCCACTTGTTGGGATGAGTAGCGTTGGTCGACCATGACGCTGAACAAGCCCGCCGAAGCCCCCGTGTCAGCCTTGTCTGCAGCGCCGCACACCTGTTGCCAGTAGGCATTTCCGGGCGAACCCTCCAGCGCCGGATGCAGCACCTGGGCAAACTGCGGCTGATCCACGCACCAAAGTGCGAGAGCGCGGCCAGCCTGGTCTTGCGCACGATAACGCAGGCCAATACTGGGCAGCGCACGCAAAATGGCTTCCACGTCGTTGGCTCCGACACCCAAGCCCAGGCGCATATGGGTCAACTTGATTTTCAGGTGCAGCGCCTCGTTGCGCGTGGTCACGCTGCCCATCAGCACGTCACCGCCGCCGCTGGGGTACTTGGTCAGGGCGTGTGCTGAAATATCCACCCCGGTGCCCTGCCCGTCCAGATCAAAGGCATTGAAGGCCAAACCTGCGCCCCAGGTGTTGTCCAAAGCACTGATCACTCCCCTGGCTTTGCAAAGGCGCACCTGCTCGATCAGGTCAGGGAACTCCATGGTGACGGATCCAGCAGCCTCCAGCCACACCAGCTTGGTTCTGCCGTTGATACGGGCAGCCAGGTCTGCCACGCTCATGGGGTCATAGTACTGATGGGTGATACCGAACGCGGCCAGTTCACCCTCGGCCAGGGCCTTGTTGGGGCCATAGGCATTGTCAGGTATCAGAACCTCGTCGCCCGATTTGAGCAGCGCAAATGCCACGTTGGCGATGGCCGCCAGCCCGCTGGGGACCAGGACGCACTGAAGACCGCCCTCCAGAGCGGCGATCCGCGCCTCCAGCACAAAAGAGGTCGGCGTACCGTGCAGACCGTAGGTATAGCCACTCTTGCTCTTCCAGTCGCGCGTGCGCATGGCGGCCACGCTGGGGAAAATAACGGTAGAAGCCTTGAAGACGCCAGGCTGGGGCGCCACAAAACCATCTGGTGGGCTATAGGGGTGATGAATCAGATCTGTGGAACGCTCCATCGTGCTGTCCTTATTGTCCCTGCGGTAACACGGCCACTGCGGCTTCGGCAGTCAACAGGCGGAAAGTGAGCGTCTCTTCCAGATACAGCCGTACGCTGGTTTCGTTGTGGCTCAGGTAGCCAATGGAAAGATCGCGCCCTACGTGCAGCCTGAAATCTCCACCCCGTGTGGAAAGCACGTAGGCGCCTTCAATGGCTGGTGCCCAGATCAGTTTGTCATTGCCACCCAGCAAGCGCTGCATGTGGTTGAGCACAGGGTAGCCGCGATCGTTGGCCTCTTGCACTGCGGTGTACACATCAGCGCCCAGCACGGCGATGTAAGGACCATCCACGCCAGCCAACTTGAGCTGCTTGAGCGCTTCGGCGATCACATCAGGATAGTCCGTGGCCTCCGTCGGCAGGGTCAGCACCGGATTGGAGGTCCCTTCACGAATTCCTTCAATGCCAGCAGCCTGATAGCCCAGGAAGATGGCTCGGTCTTCCGCATAGGCTAGTTGTTCAGCCGCGTCCTTGGCGGGTTGCCAGTCGGAGTCTTCCGCACCTCTTTCGACATCGTCGATGGCTTCTCGCGAAAGCTCAAAAGGCACACGCAGCTCTACCAGTGGCTTGACCACGCGCTGGCGGGCGATCACGCCTTCTTGCGGGGGGGCCAGAGGAGCCATATGACCCGTGCCTACCGCAGAGCATTTGCTTCCTGCCTCTTCCACGTCAACGTCAACTGAACGGCGACCTGCGAGATTGCGGCGAAAAGTACGGGCGACCTCTTCTTCGATCTGCGCCCAGGCGCTGTCGGAAATGGGGGCCAATTCACGGTGCAGGTTATTCATTGCGGAGCTCCTAGCAGTGATCAAGAGAGGTAAGCGCCTTCAGGTGTTTCTGGAAGGCGTCAATAGAGAATCGAGTTGAGGCTGACCCTTGAGTGAGCCAATGGACAGGGTTCCGCTGCTTTTGGCGCTGGCGGGAGCGCTGGCCGATGCGCTCGCAAGTGCGCTGGCATCTACAGCAGACGAAGCGGTCTCCGTGTCCCCTGTTTGGAAAGGATTGCCAGCTGCCAACTCTTCAAGCAGAGCCTGTGAGGGCACAAAAAAGAGCGTACCTGTGACAGCGCTGCTGAAATCAAGCAGCCGATCGTAATTGCCCGGTGGACGGCCAATGAACATGTTGGTCAGCATGAGCTCAGTCACGCCCGGATCGCTTGCATAAGCGATGAAGTAAGTGCCGAACTCCCCACGAGAAGGGGATGCAAAAGGCATATTCGAGCGCAAGATGGCAAGCTCGTTGCCGTCTTCGTCTTCCACCACATTGAGCGCAATGTGCGAATTGGCTGGCTTGACATCGTCAGCCATTTCAATGTCGTCGTGCTTGCTTCGGCCTATGACGCGCTCTTGCTCTTCGGTCGACAGCTTGTTCCAGGCTTGCATGTCGTGCAGGTACTTTTGCACGATGACATAGCTACCGCCTTCAAATCCTGGGTCTTCATTGCCGATCACGGTGGCATCGATCGCTTCGGCTCCTTCGGGATTTTCTGTCCCATCCACAAAGCCGACCATGGACCGCGCGTCGAAATAGCGAAATCCGTGCACCTCATCAACGGGCTCCACTGAATTGCCTAACGCCAGCATGATCTGAGTGGCCAATTCGAAGCACATGTCTTCGGTGCGGGCGCGAATGTGCAAAAGAAGATCGCCAGGTGTGGAAGGTGCGCGATGCTTTTCGCCGTTCAACTCCTTGAAGGGATGAAGCGCGGCCGGCCTGGGCGCACCAAAAAGCCTGTCCCACGCGTCAGAGCCGATGCCGACCACCAGACTGAGCTCTCGCCCCAGCAGGCGCTGTCCCACGCTGCGGCGCAGGCCGGCGGCATTGCCAAAGAATGATCGCACCGCCTCTTCAGCTTGCGCACCGGGCGCGATATTGAGCACGATGAAGTAGGCCGCCACCCCCGGTGATTCAGCCACCGCTTGTGGTTGGGGCGAGGAGTCGGTTGCGATCATGAGGGCATCAGACATTGGAAGAATGTACTCTCCCGCTCTTCGGGGAAGTGAGATGTCAAGCGCTTAGATTCGCCTCAAATCTTCCACTTGGCCAGCAGCTTTTCTGGAGGCATGCTGTCATACATTTCAAAAGGCTGGTGAATCCAGGGGTTCGATGGCAGATCTTCCACCGAATAATCGGCCTGGAAGCTGGAGCAACCTTTCGTCCAGATCACTGCGGTGCGCAGTTCGGTAATGGGCGCGTAGTTGGTCCTCAGCCTATCCACCACGGCTTGGAGCGTGACCCCGGTATCAGCAAGATCATCCACCAGCAAAACCTTGCCGGCAATCTGACCGTGGGGGGTCGTGATGTAGTGCGCTATATCCAGATGGCCTTGCACCTTGCCTGCATCAGCGCGGTAGCTGCTGGTCGACATGATCGCCAGCGGTACTGAAAAGATGCGTGAAAGGATGTCACCAGGGCGCATGCCACCCCTTGCCAGACACAAGATGGTGTCAAACTTCCAGCCCGACTGATGCACCTTGATGGCGAGCTTTTCCACCAGGTTATGGTATTCGTCTGCGCTTACGTAAAGGTGCTTTCCGTCTTCTGTCAACATCGTGTAGTCCTCGTTGTTTTTGAAGCGGATCAGTCCGCGAGATAAGGATGGCGCACCATGATCGTGTGATCACGATCGGGGCTGGTGGAGACCACATGAATCGGCACACCCGTGGCGTGCGCAATGCGCTGCAGGTAAAGGCGGGCGTTGATAGGCAGCTTGTCGTATTCAGTGACGCCAACCGTGCTTTCGCTCCAGCCTTCCATCGTCTCGTAGACAGGCTTGCAGCGCGCGATCTCATCCGCACCAAGAGGAAGGATATCGATGGTTTCGCCGTCTAGCTCGTAGCCTACGCAGAGCAGCAATTCACTCAGGCCATCCAGAACGTCGAGCTTGGTGATGCACAGTCCGCTCAGACCATTGACCTGCGCCGAGCGCTTGAGCAAGGCGGCATCGAACCACCCGCAGCGGCGGCTACGGCCGGTGGTCACGCCTTTTTCGGCGCCGACCGTGCTCATGTGATAGCCGGGTGTACCAGGGGTTTCCCAGTCCAGTTCTGTCGGGAACGGTCCGCCACCTACACGGGTGCAATAGGCCTTGGTAATGCCCAGCACATAGTGCAGCATGCCCGGGCCCACGCCAGAGCCTGAGGCCGCATTGCCTGCCACCGTGTTGCTGGAAGTGACATACGGGTAGGTACCGTGGTCGACGTCAAGCAAGGTACCTTGAGCGCCTTCGAACAACAGGTTAGCGCCATTGAGGTGAGCTTCGTTCAACTCGCGTGAGACGTCCGCCATCATGGGCAGGATCTGCTGGGCATGGCGCATGGCCTCTTCGTAGACGACATCAAACTGCACCGCACCATCCTTGAGATAAGGCAGCAATGTTTCGCCGAATTCCAGCTTGGCGGAATCAAGGAAGGTCGTCAGCACAAGGTTATGCAGTGCCAGCAGCTCGCGCAACTTGGTTGCGAAGCGCTCTGGGTATTTCAGATCCTGAACGCGAAGCGCGCGGCGGGCAATCTTGTCTTCATAGGCGGGACCAATGCCGCGGCCAGTCGTGCCAATTTTTTCACTGCCGCCACTGGCGCGTGCAGCTTCACGTGCCACATCAAGCACAGCGTGAAAAGGAAGGATCAGCGGGCAAGCCTCACTGATGCGCAGGCGATCGCGCACCTGCACGCCCGCCTTTTCAAGGCCTTCGATCTCTTCCAGCAATTTGGCGCAAGAAAGAACCACGCCGTTGCCGATGTAACACTTCACGCCAGGCCGCATGATGCCGCTAGGAATGAGGTGCAGCGCCGTCTTGACACCATTGATGACCAGAGTATGGCCAGCGTTGTGGCCGCCCTGGAACCGCACTACGCCTTGAGCGCTCTCGGTCAGCCAATCGACCAGTTTGCCTTTGCCTTCATCGCCCCATTGGGTGCCAACGACAACAACGTTACGTCCGTTAGTGGTTTTCATCCTGTGCCCTGTTTATGCTGTATTTCTGCTTGCCTGTTAGCAATGACCGGCGGTCATTGAGATGGCCGCTTGCGCGGCACCATTCGTCAACGACTCAAGAAGTGCGGCCTTCCTCTGCGGCTTGTACTACCCACTGTCCGGCGACTTCTTTCAGTTCGCGGTCACAGTGGAATTCGTCGATCTCACTCTCGTCGCCCGGCAATGCGCAGACAACGGTTTCGCCCCGCCCACGCAATGAGGCCACGGCGGCGCGAAGACCTGGTGCGTCGCTCCAGGGCGCGCGTATCGCCGTCTTGAGCGCAAGCGTTGGGGCAGCGCGTACGATTTGCTTCAAGTCCATACTGAAGCCAACCGCGGGCCGATCCCGGTCAAGTTTGTGGCCAAAAACAGCTCCTACGCCGTCATAGCGCCCCCCACGCAGCAGTGCATCGCCCGCGCTCTGAGAGAACACCGAAAAACGCGTTCCACTGTAGTAGGCATAGCCGCGCAGATCGGCCAGATCAAAGGTGGTCTTGACACCTTCAAGCCGGGCGGCAAGCCATTTGAGGTCAGACAGCGCAGCCTGCATGGCCTCCGAAGGCTCAAGCCTTTTCTGCGCTTCAGCCAGTATGTTTTCGTCTCCGTACAACTGCACGAGCGCCAGCAGGCCTTTTCGAGCAGATGGCGGGAAATCGCGGGTCAGTTGCGCGAGTTCGCTCTCGTCCTTGGCGGCCAGAGCGGCGTGCACATCGTGGAGCGCCGCTTCTTCCAGGGGGATGCCAGCCAAGAGGCTTTTCACAATGCGGGCATCGGCCAAATCCACGCTCAAATTATCGACGCTGGCCGCACGAAGACAATCCAGCGCCAGGCTGAGGATCTCCAGATCCGCCTCACGCCCGGCGTGTCCGTACAGCTCCGCACCCAGTTGCAGAGGTTCCCGCGTACCATGCGCACGCTCAGGGCGTACATGCAGCACAGGCCCGCAGTAGGCCAGGCGGGTAATGCCCTTGCGGCCCAGCAAATGGGCGTCTATGCGAGCGACCTGTGGCGTGGTGTCTGCACGAAGGCCCAGCGAACGGCCTGAGAGCTGATCTACAAGTTTGAAGGTCTGCAACCCCAGGGCTTCACCGGTGCCAGTGAGCAGGGATTCCAGGTGCTCGATCATCGGCGGGATCACCAGCTCATAGCCATAGCTACGCGCGGTATCGAGCAACAATCTGCGCAATTCCTCTATGTGCCGGGCCTCGGAAGGCAGAACATCGGCGATGTGATCCGGCAAGAGCCAAGCAGACATGGCTTTTAGGGGGCTGTTAAAAACAGTATTCTACTAGTGTCGAGGTGTGGGAAATCTCAAAGCGCAGCAATTGCTATGGGTTCTCCTGGGATGGCTGGGGTCTTCCGGGTGGAGTAATGTGATTGTTGGCCGGAAGAAAGTAGCTGCAGGGTGGGGCCATGCTGGCCTTCGACCTCCGTGGAGAAATATCGGGAATTTCGCAGAGGCAGCGCTGCTATGAACCGCCGTTGCCCTCACCCCCGCCCTCTCCCCAAGGGAAGAGGGAGCAAGAGGGAAAATCGCAGCCGAACCTTGTTCAGGTCGAGAGAGCAAGAGGGGAAGCCGCAGGCGGGCCTTGCTCGGGGGAAAGTGAAATAGGGGAAGCCGCGGACGGACCTTGCTCAAGGGAACAGGGTAAGCGGCAAAGAGGGCCTTGCCCAAAGAACCTCAGACCAGCCAGAACAGGGCAAGTCCAATCAGTACGCTCACAAGGCCAAAAAATCGAATCTGGCCGTCGTGCATCTGCAGCAACTGAGTGAACACCCCGCGCCAGGCTTTGGGCGCAAGAAAGGGCATCAAACCCTCGAGAACGAGGGCGATGCCCAACGCCATCAGTAGCGTGTCGGCGTCCATCCAATCAACGCTTCGGGGTTGTGGAACCTCGCATGGCGTTGAAGAACTCCGACGAAGATGGGTCGATCACGAGAACATCGCCTTTTTTGCCAATACTGGCCTTGTAGGCATCGAGGCTACGGTAGAACTCAGCAAACTGAGGATCCTTGCCGAACGATTCGGCGTAGACCCGGTTGGCCAGAGCATCGCCCTCGCCTCGCACTTTCTGCGCGTCTCTGTAAGCATTGGCCACGGTCACTTCGCGCTGCTTGTCGGCGGCGGCTCGAATGGTTTCCCCTTCAGCAGCACCAGTGGAACGCAGTTCGTTGGCCACACGTTGCCGCTCGGCTTGCATACGGCGATAGACGGACTCGGTAATGGCTTCCACGTAGTCGGCCCGTGTGATGCGGACATCCACGATATCGACACCCCATGGCTTGGCACCTTTCACAGACTCGAGCACTTCGCGCTTGACGTCTTCCATCAGCGTTTCGCGTCGGGTAGAGATGAGTTCGCGCACTGTACGGCGGTTGATCTCTTCCTGGAATGCGTTTCGCACCACGCGGTTGAGCTGCATGGCGCCTGCGTTCTCGTCCAGGCCCACGTTGCGAATGTAGGCGCCTGGATCAGTAATGCGCCAGCGCACGTACCAGTCGATGACGACACGTTGCTTTTCCGCCGTGAGCATAGGTTCCGTGTCCACGCTATCGAGCGTGAGCAGACGCTTGTCAATGTAGGAAACGTTCTGGAAAGGCGGCGGCAACTTGAAGTTGAGCCCAGGCTCGGTAATCACTTCCTTGATTTGTCCCAGCGCGTAGACCACACCAAACTGGCGTTGATCCACAACAAAGAGTGTAGAGCTGAGCAAGCCCAGCAAAATAATGACGGTGGTACCGATGAATCCAATCTTGTTCATCTGCGGGCCTTATCTGGAGTCGCGCTCGCGGCTACGAGCGGGGTCGCGCGAACGCGTGTCTACGGCGGGTGGTGCTGTTGGAGCCGCGGGGGCGGCCGCGCCAGCAGGGGCGGGAGTCGCGTCCGCTGCGGCATTGCCAGGAGCGCCTGTCGACTGCATGATCTTGTCGAGCGGCAAATACATCAGATTTCCGCCGCTGCGGCTGTCGATGAGAACCTTGTTCACACCGCCGTAAATCTGCTGCATGGCATCCAGGTACATGCGGTTGCGTGTGACCTGAGGTGCTTTCTGGTATTCAGTCAGGACCGAAGAAAAGCGTTGGGAATCACCCTCGGCCTGCGCGACGATACGTTCCTTGTAACCCTCAGCCTCTTGTGTGAGGCGCGCTGCCGTACCGATGGCGCGCGGAACGACGTCGTTGGCGTAGGCTTGAGCTTCGTTCTTGGCGCGCTCACGCTCCTGACCCGCTTTCAACACGTCATCGAAAGCGGCTTGCACTTGCTCTGGAGGCCGGACGCCGCCCTGCTGCATGTTCACCGCAACGACTTCAACACCCACCTTATAGCGGTCCAGAATGATCTGCATGAGATCGCGAACGCGCGGCGCAATCTGGTCACGCTCTTCAGCCAGCGCCGAGTCCAGCTTGATTTTGCCGACCACTTCTCGCACAGCAGATTCTGCAGCTTGGACAACCGCATCATCCGGGCTTCTGCTCTCGAAGAGATAAGCGCGAGCATCGCTCAACCGATACTGAACTGCAAACTTGATCTCAACGATATTTTCGTCTTCGGTCAGCATGGCTGATTCACGGAGACCCGTACTCTTGATGATGCTGTCGCGGCCCACGTCAACCGAGCGGATCTGCGTCACACGCACCGTTTCGTGGCGCTGGATGGGATACGGCAAACGCCAGTTGAAACCAGCACCAACGGTCGAGTTGTACTTGCCAAACTGCGTAATGACTGCTTGCGAGCCTTCCTGGACGATGAAAAAGCCAGTGCCCAGCCAGATCAGCAGCGCGATACCAGCTGCCACACCAATGCCGAGGCCGGCGCTTTTCATGTCAGGCTGATAGTTGTTGCCACCAGTGCCACCGCCACCGCTGTTGCCGCCACGGCCGCCAAAAAGCCCGCCTAGCTTGCGATTGAAATCGCGCCAGAGCTCGTCCAGGTCAGGTGGCCCCTGATTGGGCCCGCGACCACCCCCACCACCGCCACCCCGTGGAGGCTGCTGCTGGGGACGCTGCGGCGCTGGATTGGGCTCGTCTACTGGAGGCCGTGGTTCATCTTGGCCGCTGGGAGAGTCGTCGCCCCGTCCCCAACGCTGATCATTCAAGTTGAACATGCCCCGCAAACGACCCGGCCAGGAGGCAAGGCGCAAGGTGCTGTAGCGGTCTTTCATTCGTAGAGGTCTTGGCTATTCAAAATGTTATTGTGCCCAATCTCGAGAGCGTCCTCGGAAGGCTTGGACAAATGACCTGATTCGGTCTCTGCGTGCCCACCCGGGGCGCCGCGAGAGGCCAGCGCCAGGCGCGCCAATTCAGCCCGCAAGAGCTGCAATCCCTCGCCCGATTGGGCGCTGACAAAGACGCGTCCAAGGGCGCGCCCGTCAATTTCCATGACATCTTGGGCCGCCAGGGGGCGATGCGCATCATCCAGGGCGTCAAGCTTGTTGAAAATCAGCAACTGGGGAACGTCGCCTGCACCGATCTCCACCAGCACCCGCTGAACTTCAGCCATCTGTTCGTGAAAACCGGGGTTGGAGGCATCCACCACATGCAGCAGCAAATCTGCATCTACCGCCTCCTGCAAGGTCGCCTGGAAAGCATCGATCAAACCGTGGGGCAGGTCTCGTATGAATCCAACGGTGTCGGACAGTGAAACGGAAACCCCGGCTTCTCCCAGGTACAACTGGCGTGTAGTCGTGTCCAGCGTGGCAAAGAGCTGATCGGCGGCATAGGCACGGGCCTTGACCAACGCGTTGAACAGGGTAGATTTACCCGCGTTGGTGTAGCCGACCAGCGAAATATTGAAAGCGCCCTGGCGCTCACGATGGCGCCTCTGCGTCTGGCGTTGCCGCTTGACCTTGACCAGGCGGTCTTTGGTTCGCTTGATGGAGTCGCCAATCATTCGGCGATCAAGCTCAATCTGAGTTTCCCCAGGGCCGCCACGCGCCCCAATGCCACCGCGCTGGCGCTCCAAGTGGCTCCAGCGGCGCACCAATCGGGTGCTCAGGTATTGAAGGCGCGCCAATTCCACCTGAAGCTTACCTTCGTGGCTGCGAGCGCGCTGGGCAAAAATCTCAAGAATCAGCAGAGTGCGATCATTCACGGGCAATCCCATGACACGCTCAAGATTGCGCTGTTGCACCGGGCTGAGCGCTTGATCGAAGAGTATTTCCTCTGCGCCTAATTCGGTAGCAAGTGCACGAATTTCTTCGGCTTTTCCGCTGCCGACAAATAAAGCCGCATCTGGCGCCTTGCGCTTGCAAGTCAGACGAGCCAACGGACGCATCCCGGCCGTTTCCGCAAGCAAGCCCAACTCTTCCAAATCGCCGTCAAAATTGGGCGTACCAAGGTCCACTCCAACCAGCACAGCGGAAGATCGATGGGACTGTTCAGAGTTTGCCAAGGTGAATGGAAGGGTCTCGATTTGTAGGCGAACTTACCCCGCTCTCGCGGAGTAAGGACTGGAATTTCCCGCCGGCCCGAACAGCCTCTTGGAGGGACATTGAAGCGGCGCACCCATGAAACCCCGCTGGCGGATGTTTCAGGGTTAAAAGCGGTTACCCGCTAACAACTCAGTTGGGGGACGATTCCGCGCCGTCAGGATTGACCGCGAAATTGACCGCACGCCCGGGAACAATGGTGGAAATGGCGTGTTTGTAGACCATTTGCGTAACAGTATTACGCAGCAAGACGACATACTGATCGAAAGATTCGATCTGCCCCTGAAGCTTGATGCCGTTGACCAGATAAATAGACACTGGTACGTGTTCGCGGCGCAAGGTATTGAGGAACGGGTCTTGCAAAAGTTGCCCTTTGTTATTGCTCACGATATTCTCCGTGTTCAAGAGTTTGTTGTTGGAAGGGGATGGAACTTACCACATGAGGGCGGCAAAACTCATCACAAGGGGCATATTCCACGCACTTCGCGCGAATTGGCGAATCTGGCCTACGCCGCAGGGCCGAAACCCATTGAATTAAGAGTCATTTTCAGCATAAGGGTTCCGCGCAGACTTCATTTCTACACGCAAGGGCGTGCCAATAAGATCAAAAGCCTTCCGGAAGCGGCCTTCCAGGTAGCGCCTGTAGGCGTCTGTGACGCCTTCCAGTGAGTTGCCGTGGACCACGATGACCGGCGGATTCATGCCGCCTTGATGCGCGTAACGAAGCTTGGGGCGGAACATGCCGCTGCGTTTGGGCGCCTGGAACTGAACGGCCTCCAGAAGCAGACGGGTAAGTTGCGGTGTAGGCATCTTGCGCGTCGCCGCCTGATGCGCCTTGGCAATGGAACCCCAAAGCGGTCCCAGGCCTTGGCGTTTCTTGGCAGAGATGAAGTGCAGTTCGGCGAACTTCATGAATGGCAAGCGCGTTTCAATGGAGCGTTGCACCAGTTCGCGCTGATACGCATCGACGCAATCCCACTTGTTCACAGCCACCACAACTGCCCGGCCAGCTTCCAGGATAAAGCCGGCAATATGCGCATCCTGATCCGTGACGCCTTGGGTGGCATCCACCAGAAGCAGCACGACATTGGACGATTCGATGGCCTGCAATGTCTTGACGACCGAGAACTTCTCGATAGCTTCGAATACCTTGCCCTTGCGCCGAAGCCCGGCGGTATCGATCAGCTCGAATTTCTGACCAGCGCGTTCAAACGGCACGGTAATGGCGTCACGCGTGGTGCCTGGCATATCGAAAGCGACCAAACGCTCTTCGCCCAACCAGGTGTTGATGAGCGTGGATTTACCCACGTTGGGGCGGCCGGCCACCGCCAAGCGGATGGCAGCGTTTTCAGCCGGTGTTTCATCTTCCTCGGGTTCTGCCAGATGCAGAGCGTCGAGGGCAGCATCCAGCATGCTGCGTACGCCCTGGCCGTGGGCAGCCGAGACCGGCAGCACATCACCCAGACCGAGCTCATAAAACTCGACCAGTTGAGCGCCCTCCCGCATGCCTTCTGCCTTGTTGGCAACCAACAAGCATGGCTTGCCCAGGCGGCGCAGGTAATTGCCGATGTCGTGGTCCTGGGCCGAAACTCCGGCCCGCGCGTCCACCACGAAAACAACCACATCGGACTCTGCGACAGCTTGCCGCGTCTGCTTGGCCATCTCCTTGAAGATGCCGCTTTCCGCGTCAGGCTCGAATCCACCGGTATCGATGACGATGTATTCGCGCTTGCCCAGATGACCCTGGCCATAGTGGCGGTCACGTGTGAGCCCAGCGAAATCAGCCACGATAGCGTCCCGGCTCTTGGTCAGCCGGTTGAACAGTGTGGATTTGCCGACGTTTGGACGGCCTACGATGGCAATAACTGGTTTCATGACAATAGACCGAGTGTAGTGTTCGATGCTGTGAGGCACCCAATAAAACCGATGGATTGGGTCCCGGGGCAAGGCGTCAACCGCAGACATAGCTCCAAGCTATGGCGACGAGTTGTCACGCTGCCATGGGGGCCAAGGCGCGGTTTTATGTGCAGATCAGCGTCGAACACTGCACCTGGGTCTTTTTCACCCGACGTTGGGCATGGACAGCCTTCTCAATTTCTTGAGAAAAGGCATTGAAGAAGGCATTGAATTAATCGGGAACGAAGCCATAGACTCCGCCTGAGCGGGTCACCACGACCAGAGTATTGCCAGCCGCAACCGGCGTGGTAGCCACTCCGGAGGAATCAGTCGTCAGTCGGTTCAGCGGGCTGCCGTTCTCGCGGGAAAGCATATGCACCAATCCGGTGCTGTCACCCACCACCACGGAGCGACCCAGCGACAAAGGCCCTGTCAGGACACGCCATTGCAATGCCTCATTGACCCAGCCACGATCACCCGTGGCGGAGCGCCAGGCCATGACTTTGCCGTCTGCCTCGGCGCCAAACAGCATTTCGCCGTCGCCAGCCACACCAGTAGCACCGTTGGCTGGCTTGCTCCAGCGCGTCGTGCCAGTGGCCGCTTCAATGCAGCCTACAGCGGTCTGGAACGCGCGCGCGCAGATTTCGGTGCCCTGCCGGCTTACCCCACTGACCAGATCGACCAAACGCTCGACATCGTTGGTACCTCGCGCTGCTGCGACGGGAGCTTCCCAAAGCACGGTGCCGCTATCGGGGTTGACCCCGACCAAACGACCCGCCAAGCCTGCGACAAGGTTGCCGTCCACCGCCAGCAAGACGCCGGATTGCCTGAGCACCAAGGGCTCTGCTGGCCGAGTCACATTCCAGATGACCGCGCCATTGCTTCCGTCCAGTGCCGTCAGGGAGCGATCAGCCCCCAGAACGAATACGCGCCCACCTGCGACCAGGGGCGCAGTAAAGCTCTGCGAGCTCAGCTTTCTGCGCCATAGCTCACGCCCGCCTGCCAGCGCCACCACCTGATTCGAGCGGGTGATCACAGCGCTGGTTCGTCCGTCACTGCCTACACCGGCAGCCAAGGGCTCACCGACTGCTGCGCGCGACAACTCACGCCCGGTGTCGGCGTTCAAAGTCACGACGGTGCCATCATCGCCAGCCACGACAACCTGGTTGCCTTGCACGCTGACCTGTAGCGGGAAAGTGACGGCCGGCAACTTAGCTGTCCAAGCCTGCCGCACAGCAACTTGAACGACGTTGGGCGGCAATTCAGCAGGCTTGGGGCGGCTCGAGCCCGCAGCGCAGCCTGCCAAAACGGCGCCTACCAGGAGCGAACCAACCAAAGGCAGCAAACGAGGGAAGCCTAACTTGCGGTTCATGCAGCGCCTCCAGCCTTTCCGGCTTCTGGATCAATACCCAGCGAATTCAGTTTGATACCGACAAGGCGACGGTATTCGCCGCTGGTGGCATCCATGCCTTGATAGGCCTTGCCGAATTCGGCAGCAGCCTCGGCACGCTTGCCTTGCAGCAAAAATACATCTCCCCGCCTGTCCGCGGCCAAAGGCACAAATTCAGATGGGAAGCTGCCCGACAATTGCTTGAGGGCTTCGTCGTAGGCTTTTTCGCCGGTCAGCAGTGAAGCCAGGCGAAGCCGCGCAACCGCCTTCATCCCCGCATCGGATCCCTTGTCGGCGACCCAGGCCAGAGCCGCCTTGGCTTCAGCTGTTTTTCCTTTTTCTGACAAGGCCTTGGCGGCTTCCAGACCACTCATGGCTGCGTAGGTTGTGCCGCCAAACCTGTCTTTCATGTCGGCCAGGGAGCGCTCGATGCGCGCCACATCGCCAGAGGCGATGGAGCTGGTCAACTCGTCGTGCATCATGGACGCTTTGGTCGCCTGCGAGCGCTGCCAGTATTGCCAACCGTTATAAGCTGCAAATGCGCCGAATATGACAATCAGCGCCCAGGTAATGAGATTGCCCCATTTTCTCCAGAAGTGCTTGAGTGCATCAATCTGCTCTTGTTCTTCTAGGTCGAGATGTGTAGCCATGTGTTCTGAATTAGGTTCAAGCTGTGGATTTTAGTGTGCTGTCCCGGGAACAGGCTGTACTAAATGAAATCAGTGCCTGCCTGTTCAAGGCAAGCTGGAAAACTAAAAGTCATGTGGGGCGGTTATTTCAAGGCAGTTGCCCACTTTGAAACTTCAGTCAGTGATTGGCGCTGTTGCTCCCCTGCGCCGTCACGCAAAGCCTTGACCGTCAATTCGCCTGCAGCCAATTCATCTGCCCCAAAAATCAGCGCGTATCTTGCGCCACTGGCATCGGCTTTCTTGAATTGGCTTTTCATGCTTCCCATGCCCTCGCCCGTGCCTGCATGCATCTGCACCGCAACGCCTTCAGAGCGTAGGGCATACAGGCAGCGCATGGCGGCAGGAACGGCAGACACATCCGGGATGATGGCATAAGCGTCAGGCGCAGGCTCTGGCGTCTGTACACCCTCTTCCTTCAGAAGCTCTAATACGCGCTCCACTCCCAGTGCCCAACCCACCGCTGGCGCGGCCTTGCCACCGATTTCCTGAATCAGGTAGTCATAGCGCCCGCCGCCGCAGATGGTGCCCTGCGAACCAAGTTTTTCTGTAATGAACTCGAAAACCGTCAGGTTGTAGTAGTCCAGGCCTCGCACCAGGCGGGGGTTGATGCTGTAGTCAATGCCATTGGCTTTCAAAATGGCTTGCACCGCCTCCAGATGCTTTTGCGAAGCCTCGCCCAGATAGTCCATGAGCCTGGGAGCGCCCTCGACCAGCGACTGCATGGCTGGATTTTTGGTGTCCAGAATGCGCAGTGGGTTGGCGTGCAAGCGGCGGCGCGCATCTTCGTCCAGTTGATCAGCGTGGGATTCGAAGTAGGCAATCAAGGCTGCACGGTGCTCGCGGCGCTCGTCGGGCTGGCCGAGGCTATTGAGTTCGAGTCGCCAATTTTTGATGCCCAGCGCGTCCCAGAGCTGGGCCGCCAGAAGAATCAGTTCGGCATCGACCTCCGGTCCGCCAAATCCCAGGGCTTCGGCGCCAATCTGGTGGAACTGCCGATAGCGCCCCCGCTGAGGGCGCTCCCGACGGAACATGGGACCCATGTAGTAGAGCCGTTTGCCGCCTTCGTAGAGCATGTTGTGCTCGCTGACCGCACGGACCACGCCTGCGGTGGATTCAGGGCGCAGCGTGAGATGCTCTGCATCTCCATTCTTGTCGGCCCGATCCTGAAACGAGTACATCTCTTTTTCGACAATGTCCGTGACCTCTCCCAGTCCACGAGTGAAAAGTTGCGTGTGCTCCATGATGGGCGTGCGAATATTTCGGTAGGCGCTACGAGCCATGACCTTGCGCACCACATCTTCCAGCCATTCCCAGCGCGCCGATTCCTGCGGCAGGATATCGTTCATGCCTTTGACGGCTGTAATCTGCTTTTCTTTTGACATCCCGAAAATCGCTGTTGTTGTCTCGCCCCAGAGGGTGGCGAACTGAAAAATGAATTGGCGAGTATGACCCCGCCGCTTGATGCTGCGGCGCCATGCCGCCTACGTATGCCTTGCCCTGCCCTGTAGCCTCAGGCCGTAGCGCCAAAGCGCTGCGCGATGTAGCGCTCCACGATCGCGTGGAATTCACTTGCAATATTTTCACCGCGCAATGTCATGGCTTTTTCGCCGTCAATAAAGACCGGCGCCGCAGGGGCTTCCCCCGTACCTGGCAGACTGATACCGATGTCGGCGTGCTTGCTCTCGCCTGGGCCGTTGACAATGCAGCCCATCACGGCCACTTTGAGATTTTCGACGCCAGGATACTGATGGCGCCAAACCGGCATCTGGGCACGAAGGTAATCGTCGATTTCCTTCGCAAGTTCCTGGAAGGTCACACTGGTGGTGCGTCCGCAGCCAGGGCAAGCCGTGACACTGGGCACGAAAACGCGCAAGCCCAAAGACTGCAGAATCTCCGAGGCGATCACGACTTCCTGCGTGCGCGCCTCACCCGGCTGAGGAGTCAGGCTGACGCGGATGGTGTCGCCAATGCCTTCTTGCAACAAGATGGCCAGCGCGGTGCTCGAAAACACCGTGCCGCGCGTGCCCATGCCCGCCTCGGTCAGCCCCAGGTGCAGCGGGTAGTCGCAGCGGCGAGCCAGCTCCCGGTAAACGGCAATCAGATCCTGGACACCGCTGACCTTGCAGCTCAGTATGACTTGATTAGGGCTCATCCCCAGGTTGACGGCCAGATTCGCGGACTCAATGGCCGAAGTGATGAGCGCCTCGTACATGACCTGCCGGGCTTCCCAAGGCTTGGCTCGCTGGCTGTTGGTGTCCATCAGGCCTGCAAGCAGCTCCTGGTCCAGACTGCCCCAGTTCACGCCAATACGCACGGGCTTGTCCCACTTCAGCGCAGCTTCAATCATCTGGCCGAACTGACGGTCTTTCTTGTCGCCCTTGCCCACGTTGCCGGGGTTGATGCGGTATTTGCTGAGTGCTTCCGCACAAGCAGGGAAATCCGACAGCAGCCTGTGGCCGTTGTAGTGAAAATCACCGATCAAGGGGACATCGACCCCCATGCGATCAAGCTGTTCCCGGATGTAGGGTACTTGCGCAGCGGCTTCCGGCGTATTGACGGTAATACGCACCATCTCGCTGCCCGCAAGCGCCAGTTCCTTGCACTGTATGGCGGTTCCAATGGCATCCACGGTGTCGGTGTTGGTCATCGACTGCACGCGAACGGGCGCGTTGCCACCAATGGTTACAACACGCTGGCCCCAGGTAACCCGCGCCTGACGCGAGCGATGTGGCGCTGGCGTGGCGAGTTCAATCGGGCGTGATTGTGAAAGTAGATCGGCGCTGTCCATCTTTGCACCTCATTCGACTTGAAAACGAGCCACGTTGGATTGGCCCGCCGATTTCATCACGTAAGGCTGGCCGCGCACTTTGACGGTGACGGCATCTTTGCGCCCAATCGTGACATTGAGCGGCACGGCCCCACCAGCCGAGACTGTTTCTCCTGCGGCAATTGCACGGTTGATCACCTGCTTGCCTGCAGCATCGCGCACGGTAACCCAGGTTTCAGCCGTTGCAACGATGACCAGGAGTTGATCAGCGGATGCCGGCAGGGAAGCAGCCGCCGCAGGAACAGAAGCAGGTTCAGCCGGCGCCGCAGCCATGGGAGGCTCTGCAGGCGCTACAGCTTCGACAGGAGGGCCGGGCGTGACGCTTTCATTCACGCTGCCATCGCTATTGACTGAGGTCGCAGGCGCACTGAGCTGGATGGGCAATGTGGGTAGCAGCCACAAGAGCGCCGCTCCGGCCAGCAACAGGCCGACGACGACCACCAGGGGTTTTGAAATCCCTGTATTGAGCATGGGCGTTGGGCGGTCGCCGACTCGCCGGAACGACTGATTGATCTCCTGGCTCTGTGCCCGCAATCCAATTCCAGCTGCAGGCATACGCGCCAGCACAGGCGCAGGGTCAGCGCCAAAGGCGCGGCAAACCGCGGCTGCCAGGCCACGCGCGAAGGTGACGTCTGGCAAGTGTTCCAGGCTATCGGCCTCAAGGGCTTCCAGCTTTTGCTGAGGAACCTTCAGGACACTGGCAAGTACGGCCACATGCACGCCTGCAGCTTCCCGCATTTGCCGCAGCATGGTGCCTGCGGAAAGATCACTCGAAACATGGTCGGCGGGGGTATGGTCGACGGGGGTGCTGGGCGTGGAGTCGTTTTCAATCATCAAATGATCCCCGTTCGAAGGACTGCAGTTCCCGCGACTGGGGAAAGCGCCTACGGAGTTGTGAAGCCAGTTGTTCCATGGCCTGGGGGTTGTTCATGCGCCGCTCTACCTTGATGCCGAGCCAGAGCGATTCGGCATTGGCCTGTTCGCTGTTGTTCAAGCGTCGAATGTAGAACTGCGCCCGGGAGTAGTCCCCACGCAGATAAAGCAGCTGCGAAAGGTTGTAGCCTGTGACAGGATTGGCCGCGTCAAGCTCATAAGAGCGCATTAACGTGGTTTCTGCGGTAGCGCGATCGCCGCCGCGTGCTTCACAGATGCCTTGCGTCATGAGCGTGCGCGCGCGGCCAGGGTAGCCCGGCACACCCAGGGCGCGCTGAAAGGACTGCGCCGCGTCAGGGTAACGACGCTGCTCGCATTGCAGCCAGCCGAGGTTGTGCCAGGCGTTGGCGTCTCTCGAATCAATGCTGATGGCACGCTGAAAATGGGCTTCTGCCAGTTGCACGTCGTTGAGCTGCATGTAGATCATGCCGCCGAGGTTGTAGGCATCGGCGAAGGTTGGGTCGATCTGCACGACCCTCTTGAATTCATCCAATGCCACCGTGTGCTGGCCATTCTCGAAGTAGCCTACAGCCAGCGCCAAGCGCGTGCGCGCTCGTCTGCGCGCTTCGCTGTCGTCAGACGGAGTCTGAATGCCAGCACTGGACAAATCAGCGTTGGCCCCCCCCACACCGCCAGGTTGGCTGGCGCAACCCACCAGGGCCGCCAGCATGGCCAGCAGACCTAGCAAGTGCGCAGGTGAGAAGATGGGGCGACGCTGTGAAGTAAGGGGCATCAGGTGGTTTTTCCGTGAACATCGGAGCCTGCACCGCCCAGGCGGTGCAGCACGACAGTTCGCTGGCGTGCGACGCGCTCCTGCACACGAGTGCGGTCGCGCACATCGCCCGCCAACTGCCCGCAAGCCGCATCTATGTCGTCACCGCGTGTCTTGCGAACTGTAGTAACAATACCAGCATCAATCAACATTTTCGCGAAAGCCTGCACGCGCGGTGCGGGCGAGCGTGTAAGGCCGGAAGCAGGGAACGGATTGAACGGAATCAGGTTGAACTTGCAGCGCAAGCCCTTTTCAGCATGCCGGCGCACCAGCTCTATCAAGGCCTGGGCTTGCTCGGGCGTGTCGTTCACCCCATCAAGCATGCAGTATTCAAAGGTAATGAAGTCGCGTGGCGCGTGCTCGAGATAACGCACGCACGTCTCCAGCAGCTCATCTACCGGGTACTTGCGGTTCAGTGGAACCAGGTGGTCACGCAAGGCATCGCCAGGCGCGTGCAAGGAGACCGCCAGCGCCACCGGGCAATCGCGCGCCAGCCGGTCCATCATGGGCACCACGCCAGAGGTCGAGACGGTCACGCGCCGCCTGGACAGGCCATAGCCGTGATCGTCCAGCATGGTGCGCAATGCAGGCACCAATGCGTTGTAATTCTGAAGCGGCTCGCCCATACCCATCATCACCACGTTGGAGATGACGCGTTGGTCCGTTTTGAGGTGTTTGCGCAGGAAATGCTCTGCAAACCAAAGCTGAGCCGTGATTTCACCCGTCGTGAGGTTGCGGCTGAAACCTTGATGCCCTGTGGAGCAGAAACGGCAGTTCACAGCGCACCCCGCCTGCGATGAGATGCAAAGCGTTCCGCGATCTAATACGGGAGAGCCTCCCGCGGACGACGCTTCGTCGTCAAATTCGGGAATGAACACCGCTTCCACGGCATCGCCACCACCGACGTCGAACAGCCACTTGATGGTGCCGTCTTTCGACTCGTGCTGGCTGACTACCGGCAAAGCCGTCACGTGGGCGACGCCGGCCAGTTTTTCTCGCAGTGATTTGGCGAGATCGCTCATGGCGCCAAAATCAGAGGCACCGCGCTGGTGAATCCAGCGGAATAGCTGTGTAGCCCGAAAACGCTTTTCGCCCAGCGTTTCGCAATAGGCTGCCAAGCCGTTCAGATCAAAGTCGAGCAGGTTGACACTGGCGGTCATGCGCGATTTCCCTTCGAACAGAGGCTTGACTTGCAAAAAGGGGGTGGATGTCCCGAGGGTGTTGCCGGCATGGCCCCAGGCAGGGACAAGCCCTCTGACCCGTCCTCACCCCAGTGAGGGAGAGCCAGGTTCAGAGCTACGCTTTGGCGTGGGGCAAGATTTTTGGACACCCTTGGAAGCCGCGCCTGCAAGCACAGGCGCGATTGCAGATTAACGATTGAAGATTTCCGTGCCGGGGAAGAAGAAGGCGACTTCAACGGCTGCGGTTTCGGGAGCGTCGGAGCCATGGACTGCATTGGCATCGATGGAGTCAGCGAAATCGGCGCGGATGGTGCCAGGAGCTGCTTTCTTGGGGTCGGTAGCGCCCATCAGGTCGCGGTTCTTGGCGATGGCGCCTTCGCCTTCCAGAGCCTGGATCATCACAGGGCCGGAGATCATGAAGTCCACCAGATCCTTGAAGAAAGGACGCTCTTTGTGCACGCCGTAGAAAGCTTCAGCTTCGCGGCGGGACAGGTGAGCCATACGGGAAGCGACCACTTTCAGGCCGGCAGCCTCGAAGCGGGCGTAGATCTGGCCGATGACGTTTTTAGCAACTGCGTCAGGCTTGATGATGGAGAGTGTGCGTTCGATTGCCATGTGAATATTTCCTGAAAGGTTTTTGAAATTTTTTCTGCGCACCGGGCAGACAAATAGGTTTCCCGGGCAAAGCCTTTGATTTTAACCGGCTTACCGCTTACGGCTGCCACCGCGTGGGCCGCCGAAGCCGGGGCCAGAGGCCGGTCCTCGTCTATCGCCACCATTACCACCGGACTTGGATGCCCTTTTGCGCTGCCGTGACAAAGCGTCTGCCCCAATGAAGCCCACCGAAGTTTTCAGGGGATCAGGCTGGCCATGTGCGCCATCGCCTTCTACAGGCCGCGGGTCCTCGCGGCGACGAGGCCCAGAGAAAGCTGGCCGAAAAGGCACAGGAGTCTCAGGGGCTTTGGTCCTGCTTGGGCGTGGTCCGGAGCCCCGGCCCCGGTCCGCCCTGCCGGACGACTTGCGCGGAGCCGGGACTTGCCCGGCGGAAGTGTCTTGCGGTGTTCCGCGCAACGTAGCCCCGGAAACCCCTGCAGCCTGGCCCAGGGAGTAGATATCGTTCTCGTGCAACTCCATCCACTGCCCGCGCCGAAGCCCGCGTGGCAACAGCATGGCGCCGTAGCGAATGCGGATCAGCCGGCTTACCGCATGGCCGACAGCTTCAAACATGCGCCGGACCTCACGATTTCGGCCCTCGGAAATGGTGACGCGATACCACTGGTTGGCGCCCTCGCCCACACCTTCGGCCTTGATGGATTCAAATTGTGCGGGCCCGTCAGCCAGCGTTACGCCATCCAGCAGCTTTTGACGCTCTTCGGTTGTCAAAGCGCCCAGAACCCGCACCGCGTATTCGCGCTGCAGGCCAAAACGCGGATGCATCAAACGATTGGCCAGCTCACCGGAGTTGGTAAACAGCAACAGGCCTTCGGTATTGAGATCGAGTCGACCGACAGATTGCCATTTGCCCTGGGCCAGATACGGAAGCCTGCGAAAGACGGTAGGCCTGTTTTGCGGGTCGTCGCGCGTGACCACCTCGCCCACTGGCTTGTGATAGGCCAGCACCCTGGCCGGAGGGGTCCGCAGTGTCACGCGGACCGGCTTGCCATTGATTTTGATCTGATCATCCAGCTGCACCCGCTGACCCACGTGCGCCGGCTGGTTGTTGACCGTGATGCGCCCTTCCAGGATCAGCTTTTCCATCTCCATGCGTGAACCCAGGCCGGCCTGCGCGAGCACCTTGTGCAGCTTGGGCTGCTCGACTTCCGGGCTCAGCACACGTTTGGATGGGCCTTGAGGCGCCTGTTCGTCCTTTTCTGAAGATTCTGATGCTTCAGAAGCCGCCAATTCTTCGTCGAAGCGGCCGGAGAGGACATCCTCGAAGTTCACGGCCTCTTCGGCGTTGCCTTTCTGAGGCGCCTTGGAGGAGTTAGCGGGCGCTGGAGATTCATCGGTCGGTTCCGCAGAGGAGGACTGCTGGTCTGGATTCATGGCGTTTTGTTCTCGTTGGTGTCGGCGGGAGGGGTTTCGCCAGCAGGGTCTTCGGAAGAAAGGGGGGGCGTGGGCGCCTCGGGAGACAGTGACGACTCAGGCTCGACCTCTGCCCCTGTTGCAGGGTCTGTCTCTGGCTCGCCAGGGTGCTGACTGAGTGGTTCGACCTCAGGATCAACCCAAGGTTCAACTGACGCCTCGGCCAGCGAGCCATCGGCGGGCCCTTCGGGAGATGGAGCCACTGAATCGGCTTGCAGGTCGCCTTCAGGCTGGGCTTGTCCCAAGGCGGAGGGGTCCGTTTCGGGCATGGAGACCGAATCAGGCACCGATTCGGATGCCGATTCGGATGCCGATTCCGGTGCCGACTCGGGCGGCAGTTCCGCATCGGACTGCAGAGGCAGTTCAGGCTGCGTATCGTGGGAGGAATCGGCGGATTCTGCTGATGGCAGGTCTGCCGCCGCCTGAACGCCCTCTTGCGCCACATCGGATTCGGCTTCTGTAGCGTCTTGCGTCTCCGGCACAGCTTCAGACTCAGGCTGAAGGGCATCGAACATGGTGGCGACCTGCTCAGGGATGGATTCAAGCAGGGGAAGTTGATTGAGCGACTCCAGGCCCAGATCGTCCAGGAACTGCCGCGTGGTGGCATATAGCCCGGGTCTGCCTATGGTTTCGCGGTGCCCAATGACTTCGACCCAACCACGGTCTTCAAGCTGTTTGATCAACTGCGAATTGACCGTGACGCCGCGGACGTCTTCAATATCGCCGCGCGTGACCGGCTGACGATACGCAATGATGGCCAGGGTCTCCAGCGTCGCGCGCGTGTACTTGGGCGGCTTTTCCGGATGCAGGCGGTCCAGATACTCGCGCATTTCGGGCCGGCTCTGAAAACGCCAGCCACTGGCAACCTGAACCAGCTCGACACCGCGTGGGGTCCAGTCGTCCTGCAATTCCAGCAACATGGACTTGATGGAGTCTGCTCCCAACTGATCTTCGAACAGCGTGCGGAGATCTCGCAGCGGCATGGGCTGCTGCGCGCAGATGAGTGCAGTCTCCAGAATGCGCTTGGCCTCGACGGTGTTCATGGAGCTCTTTTATGGGGGGCGATCAAAACGCCTGTGGAAGATGACATGGCCGCTGCGCCGCTCCAGAGGGACCGGCGCGCGACATTGAATAAAGACATTAGCGGCAAAATGCCGCAGCCTTCAGCCCGGCAGTCATTAGCCTCGGACTTCAGGATTGTAATCAAGCCCCCAGTTTGCCAGCGCACTGACGATATCTGCTGGTAGCGGGGAAACAAATTGCAGCGATTCGCCCGTCATGGGGTGATCAAACGCCAGCTTCTCCGCGTGCAGTGCCTGCCGCTGCATACCCGCCGCCGGCGCACCGCCGTACAACCCGTCCGCGAGCAAGGGATGACCCAGGCTGGCCATGTGCACACGAATCTGATGGGTACGTCCTGTAACAAGACGGCAGCGAACCAGACACCCCTCCTCCACGTTTTGCAGCAATTCGAACATGGTCTGGGCAGACTTCCCAGAATTCACATTGATATCCACCACGGCCATGCGCAAGCGGTTGCGGGGGTCTCGGCCAATGGCAGCATCCACGGTACGGCTTTCCGGCCCACTCCAGGCACGGTGGGCCAAGGCCAGGTATTCGCGTTTGACTTCACGGGCGGCAATTCGGGCCACCAATGCCTCCATGGCGGCGCGGCTACGGGCTACCACCATAAGCCCGCTGGTGTCCTTGTCCAGGCGGTGCACGATGCCCGCGCGCGGCAAAAGGCCGGCTTTGGCGTCCCGGGCCAACAGCCCATTGAGCAAGGTACCGCTCCAATTACCAGGAGCCGGGTGAACCACCAACCCTGCTGGTTTGTCTATGACCGCCAGATGCTCGTCTTCATACAGCACATGCAGATCCATGGCCTGTGGCACGAAAGCCTGAGTCTGGGGTGTGGGCCGTAGCTCGACTTCCAGCCGCTCTCCCGCCTTCACGCGTTGTGCAGGCTTGCGCACGGCCGCGCCGTTGAGGAGTGCAGCGCCGTCTTCTATCAGTTGGCGCAGGTAATTGCGAGAAAACTCGGCAACCAAGGCTGCCAGGGCGCGGTCCAGCCGTTCTCCGTGCAACGCGGCCGGCACGGAGAACTGGCGCTGCTCCGACTCGGCAGCCGTATCGGCTGCGTCGTCTTCCAGCGCCCAGTTTTCTGAATTTTTCGCTCCCTCGCCGGGGTCTGGAGCTTGGGCAGAAGGGGTGCCCGATATAATTGGAGGAGTCTGAATCAAGAGGATCGCCTGTGATGCATCGTGCCCGATTATCAGCCGCCGCCAGCGGAGTGCTTGCGTTGGCAACGCTGCTCGCGGCTTGTTCGTCAAAACCCATCGACCAGACCGCTGGCTGGAGCCCCAACCGCATCTACGCGGAAGCCAAGGACGAAATCAATTCCGGCGGCTTCGACAAAGCTGTCCCGCTGCTGGAAACCCTGGAAGGCCGCGCTGCTGGCACGCCTCTGGCCCAGCAGGCTCAGCTCGAAAAAGCTTACGCGCAATTCAAGAACGGGGAAAGAGCCGAGGCATTGTCCACTCTGGACCGCTTCATTCGCCTCCACCCGGCCAGTCCGGCACTGGATTACGCGCTCTACATGAAGGGTGTCATCAACTTCAATGATGAGCTCGGCATGTTCTCGTTCATTTCGCGTCAGGACCTGTCCGAACGCGACCAGCGTGCGGCCAAGGAAGCCTTTGAGTCCTTCAAGGAACTCGTCACGCGCTTTCCGGATTCGCGTTACACGCCAGATGCGCGCGCCCGCATGATCTATACGGTCAATGCCCTTGCGCAGTACGAAGTGCACGTAGCGCGCTACTACTACAACCGCGCCGCCTATGTGGCCGCGGTGAACCGCGCGCAGCAGGCCGTGAGCGATTACCGCGATGCGCCTGCGCTTGAGGAAGGCCTCTACATCATCATGCAGTCCTACGACAAGCTCGGCATGACGCAGCTGCGTGACGATGCGCAGCGCGTCCTGGAAAAAACCTACCCAAACAGCCAGTACTCAGCCAACGGCTTCAAGCCGAAGTCAACACCCTGGTGGCAGATCTGGTAAATCGGCCTTGAGCATGATGAGCGCACCCACAATGAGTGCGTTCATGCCCCGAATCAGCTCTTCTTCTATCTCCACCTCTTCAGAGATTCGGCATTCCCACCTGCGCGGAGCCGGCCGTCCGTGAATGACGGGCACAAGTGGCAAGCAGGATTAACGCCTGCCTCCACCCCTCAAGCGTCAATCATCACACCCTCCTGCAGATCAGGCTTGACCAAGGTCTGCAGCGTCTCTTGAAACGCGGCCTCATCCGCCAGTCTGCGCATCGGTGGCAATGCGGCCAGCAGGCGCTTGCCGTAGCCCATGGACGTGAGACGCGTATCGCAAATGACCAGCATGCCGGTATCGGTCTCGCGACGAATCAAGCGCCCGGCCCCCTGCTTGAGCGCCACAGCGGCTTCGGGAATGGAATAGTCGGCAAACGCGCTCCGCCCTTCCGCTTCGATGCGGCGGCAACGTGCTTCCACGAGAGGGTCGCCTGGTGGTGGAAACGGCAGCTTGTCTATCACCACCACCTGAAGCGTATCTCCGGGAAGGTCAACCCCTTCCCAGAAGGACGCAGAAGCCACCAGAACAGCCCCGCCCTGCCCTGACGAACTGGCTGAGTTGGCCGCGCGAAAGCGGTCCATCAGCACACGCTTGGGCAATTCGCCTTGCACCAGCACTTCCACGTGCGTGCCCTTAAAACGTTCCGAGAGCTTTTCGCCAATCGTGCGAAGCGCCCGCAGCGTCGTGGTGAGCACCAGCGTGCGGCCCCTCAGGCGTTCCACCGCATCACCCGCAATACGCGCCACCTGCGCGCCATGTGCGGGGTCATTGGGCTTCACGATCTGCCTGGGCACATAAAGCGCCGCCTGCCGTGCATAGTCGAAAGGGCTGCCCACGCGCAATATCTCGGCCTCACTCAAACCGCACGGCCCGGTGAACCACGTGAGATTGGGATCGTCCCCCAACGTGGCAGAGACAAACACCCAGGCGCGTGAGGGGACCGCCTCTGAAGCCGCTTCTGGTGCCTGCTCTGTCTCAGAGCTTCCAAGCAAACGCGTTCGCACAACGTCGGCAATATCCAGCGGTGATTCCATTAACCTCAACTGGCTTCCCACGTCTGCCCAGCGCACTGCCCCTGCCTCGCACTCCCCTGCAAAACGCGCTACTTTTTCGCACAGCAGCACGGCACGCTCGTGCAGGCGGACGAAATCTGGAGCGAGCTCGCTCACCTTGTCCAGCCCTTCGGCGGCCTGCAAAAGCGCTTCACCCAGCTTGCCCAGCGACTGCCTCCATTCGCGCGGCTCTATACCCTCTGGCATTTCGTCTACCCAACGCAGGCGCGTGCTGCCGCGGTTGGAGCCAAAGATCATGCGCAAGTCGCGAGCCGCGATCTCCACGCCGTTGGACAACAAGGACCAATCTACCAGGCCGCGCGCCTGCTGCAATCCCACGGCCAGAAGGTCGCGTGAAAAATCCAGCAACTGCGCTGTGCCCAGGTGTTGGCCCAGAAACTGGATGCCGGTTTCGTTGAGCTGGTGCGCTTCGTCGAAGATCACCACCCGCACCGTGGGCAGCAGCTCCGCCATGCCCGACTCGCGAATCGCGAGATCGGCAAAGAACAAATGGTGGTTGACCACCACCACATCAGCGGCCATGGCTTCGCGCCGAGCCAGGTTGACGTGACAGGCGCGCCATTTGGGACACTCTGCGCCCAGGCAATTCTCACGCGTGGACGTGACCAACGGAATCACGGGCGAGTTCTCATGCAGGCCAGGCAGCTCAGCCAGATCTCCGGTACGTGTGGTCTGTGCCCAGCGCTCTATTTTTGAGATGGCGTGCTGCAAGCCTCGCTCATAGGTCCCAAGCGCCTGCGGCGCGGCTTCAAGGCGGTGCAGACACAAATAACTGCCCCTGCCCTTGAGCAGGGCCATGCGCACCGGCAAATTCAAAGAACGCGCCAGCGAGGGAAGATCGCGCCCGAAAAGCTGATCTTGCAGCGTTTTCGTTGCGGTGGAGAGCAACACACGCTCACCGGACAGCAGTGCGGGCACCAGATACGCGAACGTCTTGCCCACGCCGGTAGCGGCCTCAGCCACCAGAACGCCGCCGCCGGCCACCACCCTGGCCACGGCTTGGGCCATGCGAGTCTGCCCCTCGCGTGGGCAAAACGTGTCGGCAGCCTCGGCCAATGGGCCATGGGGTGCAAACACCGCGCTCACAGCCTCTTGCAGCGATTGCACGGGGTCAACCGCGCCGCCGCTTTCCAGTGGAGAGTCGTCAGGTGAGTTCATTCGAACTTCTGGCAGGGTGTTGCCCCGAATGCAGTTGGGAGGCGGCAAAGCCGAATGCTGGCTTTCCGAAGCAAAGGTATCCTGTAGAGAGAACGCACTTCGCAACGGCGGGATGCCCCTTGAGAGCGCGCGTTGGCGACTGTGTGGGCTAACAAGTAAGAATTTGGAATCACAAGAGATATTAAACCTGTAAACGGCGCTGGGCTCATGCGGCGCCCTCTTCTGAAGAGAGCAATGATCGTTGAACACGCCTGCGCGCTCTCGCTCGATAATACGATCTTGGAAACCGATGACTATTCATGATGCCAATGGCAACAAACCGATTGCTATTTCCCGACGAAGGCCACATGAACCTCGTTTTTCGCTGCTTCGCGCGCCCTCACCCTCTGTGTGAGACCGCGACGCCGCCATTCCACCATAGGCCCTAGGATCATGGAACAAGGTTATCGACTCAACGCTTCCACCGGCCTGCACAAGGGGGACAGGGAGTATCAGCAGGACCAGGTGGGGCTGCTGATTCATCCCCGAACATCGGGTTGCGTCATGGGCGTAGTGGCCGACGGCATGGGAGGACGCACCGGCGGGCGCAAAGCCTCTGATCAGGTCCTGCTCACCGCGCGCCAGCTCTTCGAGCGTCATTCCCCCAATGACGACAATCCTGCGGATCTGCTGCGCCGCATTGTGGAAGAAGCGCATACGGTCATCAGGCTCACCGCCATATCAGCCGAGCAGGAGCCGCACAGCACCATCGCCGCCTTTGTGATTGAGCCAGGAGGAGAATGCCACTGGATTCACTCCGGAGATTCACGCCTGTATCACTTTCGTGGCAAAAAAATGCTGGCACGCACCAGCGATCACTCCTACGTGCAGGCGTTGATCGACGAAGGCAGGCTGACCCCGGAAGAAGCCCTGGTGCACCCCAATTCCAATGTGCTGATGAGCTGCCTGGGCACCGAGGAACCGCCCCAAATGGCGACCTATCAGACCTCGCGCTTGAGGATTGGTGACTCCATCCTGGCTTGTTCAGACGGGCTTTGGCAATACTTCACCACCGAAGAGCTCGGTTCGGTATTGCACTCTCTACCGCCCCGCAGGGCCAGTGAATTCTTGACCACCAAGTCCCGCACCCGGTCCATGGGGGGTGGAGACAACATTTCCTTGGTTATCGTGAAGGTTGAGGCGCTGGCTGAAAGCAAGCCAGGAGCGTAGGGGCCAAGGGAAAGAGTGACCGCGCGGCAATCCAGCAATCAGCTGCCGTCGCGCTGCTTCTGCTCCAGATTGCGCAGCCGGTTCTCTGCGCGGCGTCTGCGCTCCAAATCGTTCAAGGCCAGCTCTTCCTGGCGCAACTTGTCCAGGGTGCTCCGACGCTCATCCGTCGCCCCGCGGATGCAGTCATTGACGGTAAAGCGCTGCCAGCACAGCTTCTCAGCGTCTGCGAATTTAGTCGCAACCGCCTCACGGGCTGCAGATATGCGGGTTCTATGACCTTCCAGCCATGGCCCCAAACCGTCATCCGGAGGAGCACCTGCCACCAGCGTGCGTGCAGCCTCCGCATCGACCGCTTTTTGTGAAGCAACCAGTTCATGGTGCGGCGTGCCACAGGCTCCCAGCAATCCGCTCATCAACACAAGGGCACTCAGGTATTGGAGTTTCATGTCAGGTGCGTGTCCACAGTTCGATGTTCCAAAGCCAGATACTCAGTTGACTGCATTTCGTTCAGGCGACTCACCGTGCGCGGGAACTCATGGGCCAGGGGGCCTTCGGTGTAGAGCTCTTCCGGGGGTACGGCAGCCGATAGTATGAACTTGACTCGCCTGTCATACAAAACATCTACCAGCCATGTAAAGCGACGGGCCTCCGAGGCGTGCCGCACGAACATCTGCGGAACATCGGACAGCAGTACCGTGTGGAACTGGCTGGAGATCTCCAGATAATCATTTTGCGAACGAGGGCCGCCACAGAGTGTTTTGAAATCAAACCACACGACACCACCCGCACGCCGGCGCGCTTGAATCTCGCGTGATTCGATCGTCATGACGGGGCTCTCATCCTGCGAAACCGCCAGGCTGTTGAAAGCCTCTGTCATCGCGGCATCAGCCTTGGGGCCGAGGGGGGTGTGGTAGAGCTCCACCTGCTCCAGCGTACGGCGGCGGTAGTCGGTGCCGTTGTCTACGTTGAGCACTTCCATGCGCGCGTTCAGCAGTGCAATGGCCGGCAAAATACGGTCACGATGCAAGCCGTTCGGATAGAGGTTGTCCGGCTTGAAGTTGCTGGTGGTCACAAAACCCACGCCGTTTTCAAACAACGACACCAGCAGCCTGTGCAAGATCATGGCGTCCGTGATGTCTGCCACGTGGAATTCGTCGAAGCAAATCAGCTTGAAGCGGTTGGCAATGCGCCTGCCCAGTTCGTCGAGCGGGTTGACCGTGCCCTGCAAGCCTGCCAGCTCCCTGTGCACTTCACGCATGAACTCGTGAAAGTGCAGCCGTGTCTTGCGGCGAATAGGCACAGCGTTGAAAAAGCAATCCATCAAAAAGCTTTTACCCCGGCCCACCCCGCCATACATGTAAACCCCGCGAGGCACTTCGGGGCGATTCAGCAGCTTCTTGAAGCGGTTGGAGCGCTTTTCCTTGTAGACCGCCCAGTCGTCCGCACAGCGCTGCAGCGCCTCTACTGCGCGCAATTGCGCTGGATCGCTCTGGAACCCTCTGGTCTTTAGTTCGGCCTCATAGGCCTCCCGCACTGCATTCATCCGCGCCACCGCTCCCTGTTTGTGCGCCACATCCTTGCGAGCCACATCTGCCCGGCAATCATCGGCTTCGGCCTGCACCGCCCTGCACAGGCTCTGCGTATGTGCAAGAGAAGTGCAGGCAGCGCGGGGCCGAAGTGGCCCAAGCTTTCTTAGAAATTGAGCGTACGCTTGTCCACCGCCAACGCGGCTTCTTTCGTGGATTCGCTCAAAGATGGGTGTGCGTGGCAAATGCGCGCAATGTCTTCGCTGCTGGCGCGGAAAGCCATGGCAACGCAGGCTTCTGCAATCAGCTCACTTGCCATGGGGCCCACCACGTGCACGCCCAGAATCTCATCCGTAGCGGCATCTGCCAGCATTTTGACCATACCGGTGGTGTCGCCCAGCGCGCGAGCGCGCCCGTTGGCCAGGAATGGGAATGTGCCGGCCTTGTACTTCACGCCATCGGCCTTGAGCTGCTGCTCGGTCTTGCCAACCCAGGCGATCTCAGGGCTGGTGTAGATCACCCATGGCACCAGATTGAAGTCCACATGGCCGTGCTGGCCGGCGATGCGCTCAGCCACTGCCACGCCTTCTTCTTCGGCCTTGTGCGCCAGCATGGGGCCACGCACCACGTCGCCCACCGCCCACACGCCGGGAAGGCTGGTACGGCATTCGTCGTCCACCACGATGGCGCCACGGTCATCCAGCTTCAAGCCCACGGCTTCAGCGTTCAAGCCGTTGGTGTTGGGTACGCGGCCAATGGAGACGATGAGTTTGTCGACGTCCAGCGTCTGGGCTTCGCCCTTGGCGTTGGTGTAGGCCACGCTCACGCCTTTTTTGGCGGCCTTGATCTCGCCCACTTTCACGCCCAACTCAACCTTGAGGCCTTGCTTGTCAAAAGCTTTGCGTGCTTCTTTGGCGATCTGCTCATCCACCGCGCCCAGGAAGGTAGGCATGGCTTCGAGCACGGTCACTTCAGCACCAAGACGGCGCCAGACGCTGCCCATTTCCAGGCCAATGACGCCAGAGCCAATCAGGCCCAGTTTCTTGGGCACACCACCGATGCGCAATGCGCCATCGTTGGACAGCACGTTCTCTTCATCAAACGGCACGCCGGGCAGCGCGCGGGCACTGGAGCCCGTAGCCACGATGATCTGCTTGGCTGTGAGTGTTTCGGCCTGTGCACCAGTCACGGCGATTTCATAGCCGCCTTCAACGGGCTTGACGAAAGAACCACGGCCGTGGAAGAAACTGACCTTGTTCTTCTTGAACAGGTACAAGATGCCGTCGTTGTTCTGTTTGACCACGGCGTCTTTGCGCGCGATCATCTTGGCCGAATCCATGGTCAGGCCGCTGACGGAAATGCCGTGGTCTGCAAAATGTTTGGCCGCGTGCTCGTAATGCTCGGAGCTTTGCAGCAGTGCCTTGGAAGGAATGCAACCCACGTTGGTGCAGGTACCGCCGGGCGCAGGGCCACCGGCAGCGTTTTTCCATTCGTCTATGCAGGCTACGGTAAAGCCCAGTTGTGCGGCGCGAATGGCGGCAATGTAGCCGCCAGGGCCGGCACCGATGACGATGACGTCGAAATTCTTGGACATGATGTTGGAGTTTTCCGGTCAGGAAGATCTGCGGGCCGTCATTCCTCAGGCACGAAGATCCATAAAAGTAGATAAGCCACGATTCCCATGCCGCCCATCAAAAGCAGCACGGAAAAAATAAGGCGCCAGCCCCAGCTTTCCAGCCCGGTGGAGCGCGCCAGTCCGCCGCAGACTCCAGCGAGCCACCGATCGGATCGGCTGCGCCGGAGCTGGTTGAGCGCGTTCAGCACCGGTCCGCCAGCAGGCATACCGCCAAGGAGCCTGTCCTTGGCTTGCTGAAACTCAGCCTCACTCAACGCCCCGTTGCGGCGCATTTCATCGAGCCGTGCTAGGTCGTCAGTGAGGGACATGGCGCTGCCTTGGGCCGTGGTGTTTTAGATGTCGAACAGCAGGCGCGCTGGATCTTCCAGAGCGTCTTTCATGGCGACCAGGCCCAGCACGGCTTCACGGCCGTCGATGATGCGGTGGTCGTAGCTCATGGCCAGGTAGTTCATCGGGCGGATGACGATCTGTCCATTTTCAACCACTGCGCGGTCCTTGGTGGCGTGTACGCCCAGGATGGCCGATTGCGGTGGGTTGATGATGGGCGTGGACATCATGGAGCCGAAGGTACCACCGTTGCTGATGGAGAACGTGCCGCCCGTCAGGTCGTCGAGACCCAGCTTGCCGTCACGAGCCTTGGCGCCGAATTCACCAATCTTCTTCTCGATGTCGGCAAAGCTCATCTGGTCAGCGTTGCGCAGAATCGGCACCACCAGACCGCGTGGGCTGCCCACTGCAATACCGATGTCGAAGTAGCCGTGGTAGACGATGTCGTTGCCGTCTACGCTGGCGTTCAGAACGGGGTACTTCTTGAGCGCATGCACTGCAGCTTTCACGAAGAAGCTCATGAAGCCGACTTTCACGCCGTGCTCTTTCTCGAACTTTTCCTGGAAGCGCTTGCGCATGTCCATCACCGGAGCCATGTTGACTTCGTTGAAGGTGGTCAAAATCGCGTTGCTCGATTGCGATTGCAGCAGACGCTCTGCCACGCGAGCACGCAGGCGTGTCATTGGCACGCGCTGCTCTGGGCGGTCACCCAGGTTAGGCGCTTTAGGCGCGGCCACTTGGGGCAGCACCTTGGTAGGCACGCCCGTAGGAATCTGAGCAGGAGCGGCGGCTGCAGCTGCGCCGGAAGCGCCAGAAGCCACTGCACCCAGCACATCACCTTTGGTCACGCGGCCATCTTTGCCGGTGCCAGGCACGGAGCCAGCAGCCAGTTGGTTGTCTGCCATCAGCTTGGCAGCCGCTGGCATGGCGATGTCTGATTTGCTGCCGCCTGCAGGTGCTGCGCTGGCCGCTTGGGCAGGGGCAGCAGCGGCGGTGGGTGCGGCAGCTGGTGCAGCCGCAGGGGCCGCGGCGGCGCCAGCCACTGCAGCGGTGTCAATGCGGGCCAGCAACTGCTCGGCCACCACCGTAGCGCCGTCGGCTTGCACGATTTCAGTCAACACACCAGCAGCAGGTGCGGGCACTTCCAGAACCACTTTGTCCGTCTCGACTTCAATCAGGATCTCATCGGCGGCAATGGCCTCTCCGACTTTTTTCTTCCATTGCAGCAGAGTGGCTTCTGCCACGGATTCAGACAGCTGCGGCACCTTCACTTCTACGATAGCCATTTGTTTTTTCCAGTTCTATTTGTTCATTAATTCAGCGAAAGCGCCGAAGAAGAGCAGTGCGTGGCTCTTGCTCCGGCGCTTGGGATCACTTGCTCAGCACAAAGCCTTTGAGGCGCCCGAAAGCAGCATCAATCAGGGCTTTCTGTTGCTCCTGGTGCAGATGAGCGTAGCCGACTGCTGGGGAAGCCGACGCAGCGCGACCGGCATAACCCAACTTCTGGCCCGAAACCATGTTTTCGTGAATGTAATGCTGCACGAAGAACCATGCGCCCTGGTTTTGTGGTTCGTCCTGGCACCACACGACTTCCGTCGCGTTGGGGTACTTTTTCAGCTCAGCGCTGAAGGCCTTGTGTGGGAACGGATAGAGCTGTTCGACGCGGATGATGGCCACATCGTCGGCTTCTTTTTCTGCACGCTTTTTAGCCAGGTCATAGTAGACCTTGCCGGAGCAGGCCACCACGCGTTTGACTTTATCGGCCTTCAGGTCGCCCTGATCTTTGATCACGGTCTGGAAGCCACCTTTGGTGAACTCCGACACCGGCGAGGTTGCGTCTTTGTTACGCAGCAGGCTCTTGGGTGTCATGATGATCAGCGGCTTGCGCAGCGGACGAATCATCTGGCGGCGCAGCACGTGGAAAATCTGGCTGGCCGTGGTGGGCTGCACCACTTGCATGTTGGTGTCAGCAGACAGCTGCATGAAACGCTCCAGACGTGCTGAAGAGTGCTCTGGGCCCTGGCCTTCATAGCCGTGTGGCAAGAGCAGCGTCAGACCGTTCACGCGGCCCCACTTCACTTCACCGGAAGCGATGAACTGGTCAATCAGCACCTGGGCGCCGTTGACGAAGTCACCGAACTGGGCTTCCCACAGCACAAGCGTGTTGGGGTCATTGGAAGCGTAGCCGTATTCAAAGCCCAGCACCGCTTCTTCAGACAAGATGGAGTCGATGACCACAAACGGAGCCTGGCTGTCTGCCACGTGTTCCAGCGGAATGTAGGTACCGACGTCCCACTTCTCACGTTTTTGGTCATGCAGCACGGCGTGGCGGTGTGTGAACGTGCCACGGCCGCAATCTTCACCGGACAGGCGCACCGGATAGCCGGAAGCCACCAGAGAGGCATAGGCCATGTGTTCGCCCATGCCCCAGTCCACGTTCACTTCACCACGGCCCATGGAGGCACGGTCTTCAAGTACCTTCTTCACCAGCGTGTGCACGGTGAAGTCGTCAGGTACGGTGGTGATGCGCTCAGCCAGACGCTTCCACTCAGCCAGAGGAATGGCGGTTTCAGCAGCGTCAGTCCACTTGGTGCTCAGATACGGCGACCAGTCAACCGCGTACTTGCCCTTGAAGTTGGTCAGGACGGGGTCCACGGTCAGCTTGCCGGCATCCATGTCGGCGCGGTAGGCCTTGACCATGTCATCACCCAGCGTCTCGCCCAGGCCTTGAGCGGCCAGTTTGTCTGCGTACAGTTTGCGCGTGCCAGGGTGCTGGCTGATGCGCTTGTACATCAGGGGCTGGGTGAGCATGGGAGTGTCTTGCTCGTTGTGGCCCAGTTTGCGGAAGCAGACAATGTCCACCACCACGTCTTTGTTGAATTCCTGGCGGTATTCCAGGGCCAGCTGCGTAGCCAGCACCACGGCTTCTGGATCGTCGCCATTGACGTGCAGAACAGGCGCTTCAATCATCTTGACCACGTCCGTGCAATACAGCGTGGAACGGCTGTCACGTGGGTCGCTGGTGGTAAAGCCGATCTGGTTGTTGATGACGATGTGCACGGTACCACCGGTGTAGTAGCCGCGTGTTTCAGCCAGCGCCAGCGTTTCCATGACCACACCCTGGCCTGCAAAGGCGGCATCACCGTGCACCAGCACGGGCAGCACCTGATCACCTTCAGCATCGCCACGGCGATCCATACGGGCGCGCACGCTGCCTTCGACCACAGGGTTCACGATTTCCAGGTGGGACGGGTTGAACGCCAGTGACAAGTGCACCGGGCCACCTGCGGTGGAAATGTCGGAGCTGAAGCCCTGGTGGTATTTGACGTCGCCGCTGGAGAGTTCTTCAGGGGCGGTGTGGTCGAATTCCGCGAACAGCATGGAGGGCATCTTGCCCAGGGTGTTCACCAGCACGTTCAGGCGGCCACGGTGGGCCATGCCGATAACGATCTCTTGCACGCCCGCCGCGCCAGCGCGGTTGACCAGTTCGTCCATGGCGACGATGAAGCTTTCACCGCCTTCGAGCGAAAAGCGCTTCTGGCCGACGTATTTGGTGTGGAGAAAGCGCTCCAGGCCTTCAGCAGCCGTCAGGCGCTCCAGCACGCGCTTTTTTTGCTCTGCGTTGAGCTGGGGATTGGTGCGCTTGCTTTCCAGCTTTTCTTGCCACCAGCGCTTTTGCGTCTGGTCGGTCATGTACATGTATTCAGCGCCCATGGTGCCGCAATACGTTTCGTGCAGAGCGTTCAACAAGTCGCGCAGCGACATGGATTCTTTGCCGAAGAACGTATTGCTGGTGTTGAACACCGTTTCCATGTCGGCGTCAGCGAAGCCGTAGAACGATGGCTCCAGCTCTGGGATGGAGGGGCGTTCAGTGCGCTTGAGGGGATCGAGGTCAGCCCAGCGAGCGCCCACGTTGCGGTAGGCGGCAATCAGCTGCTGTACGGCAGTGCGCTTGCGGCCCAGTTCTGAGTCAGCGCCGCTGGCTTCAACCACGCGAGTACCGCCTTGCTTGGCGCGCTCTGCAAATGCGTTGATGACTGGAAGATGGGGGACATCCCGACCGTTGCCGCCGTCTGCTGCGGGAACGTGCTGCAGGGCATCAAAGTAGGCACGCCAGCTGTCTGGCACGCTTCCGGGGTTGGCGAGGTAGTTCTCATACATCTCTTCGACGTATGGTGCATTTCCACCGAACAGGTAGGAATTGCCCTCGTAAGTGGCGTAGACGGATTTCGCCTCGTTCATGCTGCGCTTACCTTTCGTTCCCCTTCAGGGAACATGGGTTGGTTTAATTGACCTTCCGCGTCACGGCTGAACCGGTTGGCGGACGCGACTGGCTGGGGAAGGGCCTGATACTTCGCAATTTAGGATTGTGCCACCGAATAGCCAAGAGGTGGTTACAAAACTATGCCGTGGTTCAGCTTACCCATGAAGTGTGACGGTATTCACACTCTATTGGGGGCCGGGAATACCCACTCTTGCTAACGCTGTAAATGCGCCAGGGTTCCCGGCTGTTCCCCCTGGGAGCGCCAAGCTCCAGCTTGGCAATTCTTCTGACTTCGAATAAACGCCCCAAAATTGCCAAGCTGGAGCTTGGCGCTCCCAGGAAATACCAGCCTTGTCCTGAATTGGAGCCTCAGAAGCTAAAGGATCTTCAGCCACATGCGCCAGGTTTTCTGGCTGTTTCCCTGGGATCGCCGAGCTCCTGCTCGGCATTGCGGCGTTTGCTAAGGCTCAACGATGCCGAGCAGGAGCTTGGCGGTCCCAGCGAAAACCGGCACTCTCCTGATTGAAGCCCTTGAACTGCGAGCATCTTCAGCTAAAGCGCCAAAGCCTTCCGGCTCCCCCCTGGGAGCGCCAAGCTCCAGCTTGGCAATTCTTCTGCTCCTTCAACCCCGCCAACCGCCTTTTACTTGCCAGCCCGCAAGCAAGCCTCAGGCACATAAGCGCGCCACTTGATCGCCAACGGCTTGGCCGTAGCGCTGTAACGCCAGGGAAAGTGCCAAACCCCTTCAATTAGCCGCAAGCCCGCCTCTGGCGGCACGCTGCGGAGCAAAGGCGGACCAGAAACCCGCTCCGCTTCGCCATCTCCCTCGTCCTGCCATACCCAAAGCAGGCCATTGGTTTGGATTTGCTGCGGCGTGACCCAAGGCGAAATGCGCGGCTCGCCATCAATGAGAATGGAAGGCTTGGCAGCCGAGTTGGCCACCACCAAGCCAGCCACCCAAACCTGCCCCGCCACCGTTTTGAGTGAACAGCTCGACAATTCGCCCCAGGTGGCGTCAGCCTGTTGCGCCAGCGCATGCATAGGCCAATCCGTACGTGCCGGGTAACCGCGCACTTGGGCCCGAAACCCGAACACACCCCAGGTAATGATGGACACCAGCACCAGCCAGACCAGAAGTCCCTTCAAGAGCGAAGGACGCAAGATGGACAGCCACGCCTGCGGCAGACTGGCCGCCACCAGCAAACCGCTGAATAGCCACATAGGCTGGCCCCACATGTCATACACCCGCAGGCCGGCCACAAAGCCAATCACCGTCAGGAATACGCAGGGGCCCAGGCCAATAGCCAGCATATAAGCAGGCCGGTCGAGCGACAGGCGCCAGTTTGCAGATTTTGCAGGCACGGCCTTGCGCGCCTTGCGAGTCGCAAATAGCGCTGAGAGCACGATCACAGCCAGCGGCAGATGATTCAAGAACTGCACCAGCGGAAATTGCAAAACCTCCGGCCGGGAGACTGATTGTTCGCCCGTTGCGCGCGAGCTGACGTAAGCCATGGGGAGAAAATCTGTCTGCACCAGCCAGTACAGGTGCGGTGCCAACACTACCGCCATAGCCACCAGAGCCAGCCAGGGCCCGGGTGTGCGCAGCACACGGCGGTCTGATGAAAAAAGCAGATACAGCGCCTGGCAGATAAGCAAAAAGCCCACCGAATACTTGGTGAGCATGCCTACACCCGCCACCACCCCCAGCATGATCCACTGGCGTTTGCGCCCGTCCTGCAAGGCAGCCAGCAAGCAGTAGCCCAGCGCAGCCCACACAGGAATCTGGGCGACGTTGTGGTTGAACTCCACAGACGAGCGGGTGTAGTGAACAATGCCCAGCGTGAGCAGAGTACCCAGGAACGCGCGCTCTACAGACGTTACTCGGCGCCCTGTCAGCCACACCATCCAAAGCGCCAAAAGAACGCAGAGCTGACTCAGCAAGAACGGCCCCACATGGCCGAACGCTGTATGAAAGAGGTGCAGTACCCAGGAAGAAAACGGCGGGTGCTTGTAATACCCCAGTTGCCATTCCCGCCCCCAGGTGATCCCTTCTACGACGTCCAGCGGCAAGCTGGGAATGATGAGCGGCGGCGCCAGCGTCCACAGGATCAGATAGAGAACGGCTGCGGCAATGAAAACGCGCTGGGCTGTGGGGGAGCCTAGCAATGAACGGATTGATGACATATGTAAAGCACTAACGTGGGGCGTAGTGTCGCAGACAGTGGCTGGGCACTCCAGGTGCCTGGGCAAGCCTGTCCTCCAAATGCAAGTCTAAGGTCAGCTTGATCAGGGCTTTACCCCAGCTCGCCAGGCCGTTCGGCTGTTCCCCCTGGGAGCGCCAAGCTCCAGCTTGGCAATTCTGCCGACCTCAAGAAACGCCCCAACTGCCAAGCTGGAGCTTGGCGCTCCCAGGAAATACCAGTCCCTTCCTGATTTGAAGCCTTAGAAACTCGGGCAACGTCGGCCAAAGCGCGAAGCTTCTCCCGGCTTCCCCTGGGACCGCCGAGCTCCTGCTCGGCATCTTCTGACCCTCAGCAAACGCCGCAATGCCGAGCAGGAGCTCGGCGGTCCCAGCGAATACCGCCCCCTCCTGGGTTAAAGCCTCGGAAGCCAAAGCATCTTCAGCTAATGCACCAAGGCCCTCCCGGCTGTTCCCCTGGGAGCGCCAAGCTCCAGCTTGGCAATTCTGCTGACCTCAATCAACGCCCCAACTGCCAAGCTGGAGCTTGGCGCTCCCAGGAATTACCGAGACACCTAATACCCTAACCCAGGAGCTCCCTCCGGACGATTTCAGCGCCCACACTGAGAGCGTTCAACTTGCCTCTAGCTACCTCACGAGGCAAAGGCGCCATACCGCAGTTCGTGCACGGATAGAGCTTGTCGGCATCTACAAACCTAAGCGCCTTGCGCAGCGTGTTGGCCACTTCTTCCGGCGTCTCAATGTTGTTGGTTGCCACATCAATAGCCCCCACCATCACTTTTTTACCCCGAATAAGCTCAATCAGATCTATGGGCACATGCGAATTGTGGCATTCCAGCGAGATGATATCTATATTGGATTTCTGCAGCTTCGGAAAAGATTCTTCATATTGACGCCACTCAGACCCCAGTGACTTCTTCCAATCCGTATTGGCTTTAATACCGTAGCCATAGCAAATATGCACGGCAGTCTCACATTTGAGCCCCTCAATCGCTCTTTCAAGCGTCGCAACGCCCCAATCATTCACCTCATCAAAGAAAACGTTGAACGCAGGTTCGTCAAACTGAATAATATCAACTCCAGCCGCCTCCAACTCCTTGGCTTCTTCATTGAGTATCTTGGCGAATTCCCAGGCAAGTTTTTCACGACTTTTGTAGTGGTTGTCGTAGAGCGTGTCAATCATGGTCATGGGGCCAGGCAATGCCCATTTGATAGGCTGCTTGGTTTGCTGACGCAAGAACTTGGCGTCTTCCACGAAAACAGGCTGTTGGCGAGCTACAGCACCAACGACCGTCGGCACGCTGGCATCATACCGATCACGAATTCTCACCGTCTCACGCTTTTCGAAATCAACGCCACTGAGATGCTCAATGAAAGTGGTGACAAAATGCTGACGGGTTTGCTCGCCATCGCTGACAATATCAATACCCGCCTGCTGCTGTTCTTGCAAAGACAGACGCAAGGCATCTTGTTTGCCTTCAATCAGTTCTTCGTCTTGCAATTTCCAGGGTGACCAAAGTTTTTCAGGCTGAGCAAGCCAAGACGGTTTTGGCAAGCTGCCAGCAGTAGAGGTAGGCAATAATTTAGTCATGATGGATTAATTTATATCAGGTTGATCCAAGAGCGTGCTCAGTGGGCGTAGTTGGCAGACCATTGGTCAAGCATATTTTTGTACGGTTTGATGAAGTGTTCTTCAGTGTATTTGCCCTGCTTGACAGCCAACTGGCTGCGCTCTTCTCTGTCATAGACAATTTGCGTCAACGAAAAGTCCTTGTTCTTAAGACTTGGCTGATAGAACCTGCCGGCTGCAGAATTGGCGTTGTAAATTTCAGGCCGGTAGATTCTTTGAAATGTCTCCATGGTGCTGATCGTGCCAATAAGCTCAAGATTACTGTAATCACCAAGCAGATCACCAACGAAGTAAAAAGCCAAAGGTGCCACGCTATTTCTAGGCATGAAATAGCGAACCTGCATACCCATCTTTTCAAAATACTCGTCAGTGGGAGAAAATTCACTTTGCCGATATTCCACACCCAGTATAGGGTGGTGGTTTTCAGTTTGATGATAAGTCTTGCTGCTTGAGGCGCTGATACAGATCACTGGTGGCTTTTTGAAACGCTCTTTATAAGCACTTGACTTCACAAAATGTTTGAACAGTTTTCCATGCAGATCACCAAAATTATCTGGTGTTTTAAACGTAGCCTGGTTGTTGTTGTATTCAGGCAGCAGCACACTGAAGTCGTAGTCGCGCACATAGGAAGAAAAATTGTTTCCTACAATCCCGTCAATACGTTCGCCGGTTTTTTTGTCATTGATATTCGGCTTCAATATTTCGATCAACGGAAATACCTTGCCTGCCCCGTCTTCAACACTCATCTCTACTGAAATGATCTCGAGCTCCACTGAGTATCGGTCTCCGTGTGGGTTGTCCCAATGCGCCAAGTTATTGAAACGGTTGTCAATCATTCTCAGCGTATTGCGCAAATTTTCTTGACGGCTTTCCCCTCTTGCGAGATTGGCAAAATTGGTCGTCAAACGTGTGTTGTCTGACGGGTGATAATTTTCATCAAAAATTTCACTTTTGATGTTGAATATAAAGTCTTTTCTCATGGCACTTACTTCTCTGAATTTTTGAAATGGTCCAAATACTCCTCAATGAGTACTCGCTTGTTCATGCAATTGGGTCTCAGGCTGGGGCCACTTCCTGAACAGCGGCAGTTTCCTGGCTACGCATCAGCTCAAGCAACGGCAAGGCCCGCTGCACGGCCAGCCTGGCTCTCTGGATCAGTGCATCGTTGTGCACGCGGTAGTCGACGAAATCCTTGTCGGTGGCGTAGACACCCAGCGGCAATGTGTTTGTCTGGAAAAAGCTGAACAAGGGCCGCAACTGGTGTTCAATCACCAGCGCGTGGCGCTCGCTGCCACCGGTGGCAGCCAACAACACAGGCTTGCCGATCAAGGCGTCCTGATGAATGAAGTCGAAGAAATGTTTGAATAATCCTGTGTAGGAGCCCCGGTAAACGGGGGAGGTCACCACCAGGACGTCAGCTTGCTCCACCGCGGAAAGCGCCCGCTCCACCGCAGTGGGCAACTCGGACCGCCACACCGCGCCGGCAAAATACGGCGCGAGCTGCCCCAACTCCACCAGGCGTTGTTCGCATGGGACTTCGTCCGCAATCAGATCCAGCAAATGCTCTGTCAGCGCGACAGCTCTGGACGGGCGTTGCAGCCCGCCGGAAACAGCAACCAAACGAAGTGGACGTGTCATTTTTACTCCCCTAAAACTTGCACTGGCGTGCGGCTATCGCTGCGACAAAACCATGCAAACAAACCATAGGAGCGGATGCTACCGACGAGAATCCATGAAGTAAAATGGTTTTATTTCATAAATCCATGACTATGGCTCATACATATGCTTGAGCGCATCCATCTCAGCATCGTTCAACAGGTCGAGAAACAAGGGTCGCTGACTGCTGCCTCCAGCGTGCTCAATCTGACCCAATCGGCCCTCAGCCACAGCATGAAGAAGCTGGAGCAACAACTGGGCACCGACGTCTGGCTGCGCGAAGGTCGCAGCCTGCGCCTGACCCAAGCAGGCCAGTACCTGCTGGCGGTGGCGAACCGGGTGCTGCCGCAACTGGACTTGGCCGAAGAGCGCCTGGGCCAATTCGCGCAGGGCGAACGCGGTGCGCTGCGCATCGGTATGGAATGCCATCCTTGCTACCAGTGGTTGCTCAAAGTGGTTTCGCCCTATCTGGCTGCCTGGCCAGACGTGGATGTCGACGTCAAACAGAAATTCCAGTTCGGCGGCATTGGTGCGCTCTTCGGCTACGAGATCGATCTGCTGGTCACGCCAGACCCTCTGTTCAAGCCGGGCCTCAAGTTTGAACCCGTCTTCGACTATGAACAGGTGCTCGTCGTGGCCAGGGGGCATGCGCTGGCATCGGTGGCCTATGTGAAGCCCCACCAGTTGACCCAGGAAGTGCTCATCAGCTACCCCGTGGACATTGAGCGCCTGGACATCTACAACCAGTTCCTGCTGCCGGCTGGGGTCACGCCCAAGCGCCACAAAGCGATTGAAACCACCGACATCATGTTGCAAATGGTGGCCAGCGGCCGTGGTGTGGCCGCCCTGCCCCGCTGGCTGGTTGAGGAATACGCGGCCAAGTTGGACGTGGTACCTGTGCGGATGGGTGCGCGCGGCATCGCCAAGCAGATCTTTTTGGGAGCGCGGGAGACGGATACCGCCATCGACTATGTGCGAGCCTTCATAGAACTGGCCCGCCAGCCGGCCGAAGTCACTACGGTTGCGCATAGCTAATTGATGAGCACGTAGCCCATTCGGGTTGCCTACCGCCACAGTGCCTTCTGACGCGTTCCCCCCTGGGAGCGCCAAGCTCCAGCTTGGCAATTCTTCTGATCTCCATATACGCCCGAACTGCCAAACTGGAGCTTGGCGCTCCCAGGAAATACCAATCCGTTTGCCCGCGGCTTGCCAAAGACATCAGGCCGGATCGATAGCCCAAACTGCAATTGCTAGCAATTTAATAGCACTTCCCTCCCCCAAAAAACCCCCTCGTGTAGCCCATTCGGGCTGCATACAAGCGCGTTGCAAAGCGCTTAAATCAAGTAACTGAATCTAGTTCAGGTGAGGCACGGACATCTATGCCCAGATATACCCGGGGAGGGGAAATGACTTCATTCAAAAAACAGGAATGGCTTAGTTCACAGTACGCGAAGCTAAGCATCGTCCGCGTTGCTTATTTGCTTATTTTTCTCGCGCTCAGCCCTAGCGCCTTCGCAAGTTTCGTGTTGCATGAATATGTAGGTGGCGCCGGTGCCAATCTTCCAATAGTCCACGGCAGCACCATCACGCGCACCTACCTGGACATCGAGATGCTGGAATTTCTCACCGCTAGTGGGACGGGCACAGACAACACGCCATTCACCACGAGCGCAGTCAGCTCCGACAACACCGTCGTTGAATATTCGGTGGTGGTAGGTTCTGGCCCCGCAAGCCCCTGGTACACAACCAACCTGATTCGCTTCAAAACAGCCGGGACAGCGACCGTCACTTTCACACGCCGCAGAAACAGTGACGCCGCTGTACTCGAACAAGCGACAGTGACATTTGTGATAACGCCTTCCCACTTGACCATACAAGCCAACGATAAAACGCGCCTTTATGGCATGCCTAACCCCTTACTAAACGGCACAGTTCTCGGACTACCGCCGTCTTGGGCTGCATTTAGCACTGAACCCACATACAGCACCACTGCCGGCCCCAACTCACCCGTAGGCCCTTACCCCATCACAGTCTCGGGCGCGGTCACTTACCCCCGATACGTATTGGACCCCTCCATCAATGGCACCTTGACTGTGACACCAGCGCCGTTGACTTTGACGGTGGGAAATGCGGGCCGAACCTATGGCAGCGCCAACCCCGCTTTCAGCGCTACATACACAGGTTTGGCACCCGGAGAGACCGGCGCCACAGCATTGGTGACACAACCTGCTTTGGCGACAAGCGCGGCTACCAATTCGCCCGTGGGCACCTATCCCATCACTGCTACGGGTGCTGTAGCCAATGCCAACTATTCGCTGCAACCCCCTGTCAATGGGACCTTGACGGTGGGGCCTGCTCCACTGACTATTACCGTCGAAAATGCCAACCGAGTCTATGGCGACGTCAACCCAACGTTCAGCGCGACATACACCGGTCTGGCGCCTGGAGAAACCCCAGCCAATGCAATGGTGACACAACCTGTTCTGAGTTCCACTGCACTTCCGAGCTCTCCCCCTGGCAACTATCTCATCACACCCGGCGCTGCTGTAGCGAACAGCAACTATTCGCTGGCGCCCCTCGGCAGCGGCATTTTGACCGTAGTACGTCGCCCGCTGACCGTCGGGGGTCAAAATGCAAGCCGCCCCTATGGCAGCGCGAACCCGCCGCTCACCACCCTGTACCTAGGCCTGGCGCCTGGCGAGACCAGCGCTCACGCGTTCATTACCCAACCCACTCTGATCTCGTACGCCACCGCGACCTCGCCCCCAGGTAACTACTCGATCAACGTCCTGGGAGGAACCGCCACCCCCAATTATTTGCCAAGCTACCCCAGCATGGGCGTCCTGACTGTTGAGCGCGCTCCCCTGACCATGACGGTAGAGAATGCGACGCGAATCTATGGTGGTGCAGATCCAGTTTTCAGCGCCACCTATGCGGGCTTGGTACCAGGCGAGACCATCGCAAACGCATTAACGACCCTGCCAACTCTGGGCACGAGCGCCACAGCCACCTCACCCGTTGGCACGTATCCCATCACGGCCTCGGGCGCCGTGGAAAGCGCCAACTATTCGCTGCAAGCCCCCGTCAATGGAACGCTGGCCATCACGCCAGCTTCTTTGACTGTGAAGGCAGAGGACGCAACGCGCGTCTATGGCGCAGCAGACCCGGCTTTCAGCGCGACTTACGAAGGCTTGGTGGCTGGAGACACCGCAGCTACTGCATTGACGACGCCTCCCACCCTGGGCACGAGCGCCACGATCACTTCACCGGTCGGCACTTATGCGATCACGGCCTCTGGCGCGGTCAGCAATGCCAACTACTCGCTTGGAACCCCTGTGGGCGGCGTCCTGACGGTCACCCCCGCAACGCTGGTCATTACCGCCGCAAATGCAAGCCGCGTAGCCGGAGCTGCCAACCCTGCTTTCTCGGCGATCACGTCTGGATGGGTGAATGGCGAAACGGACGCCAACCTGGTGACCCAGCCAGTATTCAGCACCACCGCCACCCCCAACTCCCCTCCGGGCACCTACCCCATCATCGCCAGCGGCGCGGATGCGAGCAACTACGCCATCAGCTACGAAGCCGGAACGCTCACTGTCACAGCCGCACCTCTCACGGCACCAGTGCCCGTGCCGGTCAACAGCGGATGGCTGCTGGGAGCACTCTGCGCACTGCTGGGTGGTATGGCTTGGCGCGCGAAAAAATCCTAAGGGAGAGCCTCTTTAGCGAATGCAGCACGGCCCTTCAGGCTGTTCCCCCCTGGGACCGCCGAGCTCCAGCTCGGCATCTTTGAGGCTTGGTAAACGCCGCAATGCCGAGCAGGAGCTCGGCGGTCCCAGCAAATACCGTCCTCTCTTGAGTTAGAGCCTCCGAAGCCAAAGCATCTTCAGCGAATGCGCCCAGCCTCTTACGGCTGTTCCCCTGGGAGCGCCAAGCTCCAGCTTGGCAATTCTGTTGACCTCAACAAACGCCCCAATTGCCAAGCTGGAGCTTGGCGCTCCCAGGAAATACCAATCCTTTCCTGCTTGGAAGTGTTGGGCGCCTAGTCATCCTCCTGCCAAGGCGCTACCGGCACCCGGATGTTCCACCCTGGGGGCGCCAAGCTCCAGCTTGGCAATTCTGCTGACCTCAACAAACGCCACAACTGCCAAGCTGGAGCTTGGCGCTCCCAGGAAATACCAATCCTCTCTTGCATTAGAGCTTTAGAAGCTCAAGCATCTTCAGCGAATGCAGCACGGCCCCGCCGGCTGTTCCCCCTGGGACCGCCGAGCTCCTGCTCGGCATCTTCTGGCCTTTCGCGAACGCGCCATTACAGAGCAAGAACTGGCCAGTCCCAGCGCAGATAATCCCCAGGTTCTTAGACGACTCAAACCATGCAATTCGACGGCACCATCAAATCCTGGAACGATGAGCGGGGGTTTGGCTTCATCGAGCCAGACCAAGGCGGCCAAGAAATCTTCGTCCACATCAAGGCATTTCGGGATCTCCGCGAACGCCCTCAAGCCAATCAGCGGGTTCGATTCCAAGTCGAGTTGAGTCCACAAGGCAAGAAACGCGCACTCCAGGTTGAGCTCCTTCGCCAAAGGCGAGCTGCCGCGGTGCCCGTGCGAAAAAACGGATCAGCTCAATGGGGCAGGGCCAGCCTCTTTGCCCTTCCTGTATTCGCCGTGGTCATACTCCTCGGATACCTGCTGGGTCGTCCACCGCGGTGGCTGCCCTGGGTTTACCTCGCCGCCAGCGCCATAACTTTCGCAGCCTATGGCCTGGACAAATCAGCGGCCAAGCGCGGCGCTTGGAGGACGCCTGAGCAAACGCTTCATATCCTGGCCCTGGTAGGCGGCTGGCCCGGGGCCTTGGTCGCCCAACAGGTTTTCAGGCACAAGTCCTCGAAGTCCGAGTTTCGTGCTGTCTTCTGGTGCACGGTCGTGCTGAACATCGCCGCGTTCTGCTTCTTGGCGAGCCCCCACGCGCAGTCGATCAGAAACCTGTGAGTCTCGGGCGAGGTCTCCCGCACTCATGGTTCTTGATGTTCGACGCTCTAAAGAGGGCTAACCGAACTGAATCCGCAATGACACCGCTCCCTTCGCCGAGTTGCTGCGCGCTGGGGACAAGACCAAGATCGTTGCGACCGCAAGCAAGGCGGCACTCGGAATAAACGTGGCGTGGGACTTGCTTCCGCCCAACAGGACACGTGCAAGCGTAAAGCAGAGGCCGACCGAAAGCCGAATCGTCGCGACCCTCAGACCGCAACCTGCCACGGTATAGGCGAGCATGACTCCGACCAGCCAAAGCCACCACGCCGGTGGCGTCACGGTAGCGACCATTCCCCAACAAACACAGCAGCACGCCCGCTGCAGTCACGGAACTGTCGGCGAACGAAACGTACCTGCGACAGCTACAACGGGCATTGAATTAGCGCCGCGCACGGCACGCGCGCGCTTGACTTCAAGTACCAGCCGGCAAGCTACGTGCCCATAAAGCCATAGGCGCCAAAGATCAACAAAGTCAGAAGATCAACCTGAGTGACCGTCTTCAAGAAAGGGCCCAGGCACCCGGTTGCGTCGAGGCCTAGCTTCAAAAATGATCAACCAAGCAATCCGCAAGTCTCGATAGAGTCGTAACTCCGAACTTAAAACGGCGCAGTCATAGAAAGCGCAGATAACGGAGACATACGTGCTGGGTTCCCACCTCATCATCCACGCGCTGCATCGACGCGGCGTTAGAACGATCTTCAGCCTTTCTGGCAACCAGATCATGCCGCTCTATGACGCTTGCATCGACTTGGGTATGCGCATCGTTCACGTGAGGCACGAAGCTTCGGCCGTCTTCATGGCTGACGCCTGGGCTCAGGTGACCGGTGAACTCGGTGTTGCGATGGTCACCGCTGCGCCGGGGATCACCAACGGCCTGGCGCCGCTCTATTCGGCGTCGCAGGCGGAGAGCCCGGTGCTGCTCATATCCGGTGATTCCTCGGTCTCTGAGGATGGATCAGGGGCATTTCAGGAGCTTGATCAGGTTTCAATCACAACGCCTCTCACGAAGCTCTCACTCCGTCCAACCAAGGTGGAAGAACTCTATCCGGCTCTCGACAAGGCAGTCGACGAAGCCCTGTCGCCGCGCCGGGGCCCCGTTCACCTTGCTCTTCCATTTGACTTGCTGTTGGCGGAGACAGGGTTCGCGAACCTCCCCGAACCTAACGCATCTACCCGGCCTGCAAGCGGGGAATTGGACCCAGGCAACATCAGGAAGCTGGCTTCGCTCCTCAGCGACTCCAAGCAGCCTCTCATCCTGACCGGGCCCACCGGCGCGCGAGCGCACAAACGGACACTCTATAGGTCTTTGGAGGAAGTTCTCGATATTCCTGTGATCCCCATGGAAAGCCCCCGCGGCCTGAAAGACCCTTCCTTGGGATCTCTAATTGACCTTATCCCGCAGGCTGATGTTTTAGTGCTTGCTGGCAAATGCCTCGATTTCACCTTGGGATTTGGGCGCTCGTCCGTACTCGGGGCAACGGCACGGATAGCCGCCGTCGACCCCGACCCTCAAATGCTGAACCGCGCCCGCCGCCTCCTGGGGGAAAGGCTGGTTCTCACCATTCAGGCCGAGCCCGGTGCAGCGCTTGCCGCACTTGGCGTCCCGTTAGCGCCAGGAAAGCGCGGCACATGGCGGGCAGCTGTTGATCAAGCGCTCAAGTATCGAGGCGCTCAGACAGCCGAAGATCCAGCTACCAGCAAGCTAACGCCCCGCCTACTCTGCGAGACCGTGCAAGCTTTTATCCGGACTGCAGTTGATCCCATCCTGATCTGTGACGGTGGGGAATTTGGTCAGTGGGCTCAAGCCTTTTGTGAGGCCCCCACACGCATCATCAACGGTATGTCGGGCGCGATTGGCGCAGGAATTTGCTACGCCATCGCCGCCAAGATTGCAAAGCCAACCTCAACGGTCGTAGTTCTCATGGGAGATGGCACTGCGGGCTTCCATCTGATGGAGCTGGACACAGCGGTTCGAGAGGACGCGCCGATCATTGCGGTGATAGGCAATGACCTCCGCTGGAATGCCGAGCACCTGATCCAGTTACGGACCTATGGTGCAGACCGACTGATCGGATGCGAGTTGGCAGCCTCAGCCCGTTACCACGATGTCGCCACGGCACTCGGAGGCTTCGGCGCTACTGCAGAGAGCGCTGAGAGCCTGGGCTCCGCACTTAGACGCGCGAGCGAAAGTAAAGCACCAGCCTGCATCAACGTTGCGATGGCGGGCGAACCCGCGCCTGTCTTCGGCACGAATGGCTCTTCATCGATCAGTCACTGAGTTCGGCACAACGGTGCATCGGCAGCGGTGCATTCATTTCTATAACTACATGAGACACACCATGGCGAAACTTAACGTCACACGCTCAACACTCCTTGGGCGTGTTGCGATCTGCATGTGCAGCGCATTCACTGCCCTCGCATCAGCACAGTCGTATCCTTCCAAGCCGATTCAGCTAATCGTTCCCTTTAGCGCAGGTGGCGATGCCGACATGGCTGCGCGCAACCTCTCGGCGGCAGCGCAGGGTGTCCTCGGCCAGCCTGTTGTGGTCGTGAACAAGGCCGGAGCAAACGGGGCGATCGGATCTGTTGCGGTTAAGAACGCGGCGCCAGACGGATATACGCTTTTGGTCGGCCGAATCGGCTCGCAAGTACTTCTGCCGGTGCTCCAACCTAAGACAACGCCCTATACCTGGAAAGACTTCACTTTCATTGGAATTCTTGAGCTGAATCCTGTCATCTGCGTGGTCCATCCTGAGAGCAAGTACAAGTCTTTGAATGATCTGGCGGACGCGCTCAAGGCCAGCCCGGGGAAGCTGACGTACAGCCACTCAGGCCCGGCCACTGTCCAGAATCTTGCGCCTCAGTTATTGCTCAGCAACCTTGGCCTCAAGCCGGATGCAGCCGTCAATGTTCCGTACAAAGGGGGCAACGAAGTCGCCCTTGCAGTACTCACGAAGGATGTTGACTTCGCTTGCAACAATCTGAGCTCGATGACGGGCCTCATGACTGGCGGCAAGCTGCGCCCCCTGGTGACCACCACACCGGAGCGCGTTGCCCAATTCCCCGACATTCCAACCGCCCGTGAATTGGGGTTTGCCCAACTTGAGGCCGTCATCGGCTGGAGCGGACTATTCGGGCCACCCGGGATGAGCCCCCAGGCTGTCAACAAGTGGGCGACTGCACTTAAGCAACTGGCCCAGGATCCCAAATGGATCGCCGGAAACGCCAACTTTGGCGGCATCCCGCATGTCCTTTCCCCTCAGGCGACCGGAAAGTTCATCAGCGATGGCTACTCGATCTATGCGGACCTTGTCGCCAAGGCAGGCCTGGAGATGAAATAGCATTGCGCGTGCGGCGCCGACACGCGACCACACGTCAGCAAGTCACGCGCACAGGCAGAGCCGTCCAGGGTCCTCCTCGTTCACGCGGGCGCGAGCCAACCTCGGTAGATAGCTCCCGCCCCCGCAATCGCAAGCAGAACAAGAATAGAGCGCTTCAATAGGTCTGCCGGCAAGCGGGTTCTGAGCCGCGATCCAGCCAACAGCCCCAGGAGGGCGACCGGGAGCAACACTGCGGCCACCGCAAGAATCCCGGGTTGAAAATACAGCCCCGCAGTACCGAAGGCCACGGCGCGAATGAGCCCGCTCAGCAAGATGACGACAGAAATGGTGGCCCGGAACTGATCCAGCGCATCGAGACGACGCGAGAGGTAGATCGTATAGATCGGTCCGCCCGTTCCGAACAACGCGCTGAAGATCCCCCCAAACGCCCCGAACGGAAGCGCCCAGAGGCTCGACATCGGCGCAGTCGTCTTTGCCGGGGTACCGAAGAGCCCCTTTATGCACACCGCCAGCACAAAGCCCCCCAGGAGCATCAGCGGCCACCTGGCTCCCGCATTGCTCAGCAGAGTGACGCCCAAGACTATCCCCAGCAGCATCCACGGCAAAAGGCGCTTGATTTCATTGCGGGACACCTGCCGCCAGTTTCGTCCGCCAACCAGTGCAGTGCACACCAGGTCGAACAGGACAACGAGGGGAACAGCGAACTGCAGAGGAAAGAACTGCACCAGTAATGGCACGGCCACCATGGCCGCACCGAACCCCGTCATTCCGAAGACCGCATAGGCCACGAAAATAATGGGGGCGGCGATCGCAAGGGATTCGAAGGGCATCATGCGGACTCGGTGACCTTGAACTGCCAGCGCAGACCTTGGTGACAGCCAAGGCCCGCGTCCATGCTCAGTTGGCGGTGATTTTCTTCTTTTCCACCAGCGCCTTCCATTTGGCAGACTCCTTGCTGATTTCGTCTTTGAGTTGCGCTGGCGGAGTAATGCTCGCGTACATCCCCTGATCAGCGAAATATCGCTTCATGCCCGGCTGTTCTACAGCCACCCTGGATTCAGCCAGGAGCCGATCGATGACCGGCTTGGGGGTTCCATGGGGTGCCATCAATGCAAACCATCCTGTGAACTCAAACCCTGACACACCGTCTTCCGCGGTCGTCGGCACATCCGAGCGGAGCGGAGACCGCTCTTTGCCAGTCACAGATAAGGCCCGCAAGCGGTCGCCCTTGAGCAACGGCGATATGGCGTTGATGTTGGCCACCGCCACCTGGATAACACCGGCCATGAGATCCGCGTAAGCAGGTCCCTCTCCCTTGTAGGGCACATGCACCATCTCGATGCCTGCCGCATCGGTGAACGCTTCGGCGGCCATGTGCGTCTGGCTCCCCACCCCGGCGGAGGAGAAGCTGAGCTTGCCGGGCCGAGCCTTGGCGTACTCGATAAGCTCCCGGGTGTTCTTCACAGGCAAGCCGGCGTTCACCGTGACGACCATGGGGCCACTCGCGATCTTGCTGACGAGACTGAAGTCGTCAAGCGAGTACGACAGTTTGTTATAGATGTACTGGTTAACAGTGAACATGCTGCCCGACGCAAGCAACAACGTGTAGCCGTCGGCGGGAGAGGTAGCGACCGCCTGAGCGCCCAGGCTTCCACCGGCACCTGCACGGTTCTCGACGATCACGCTCTGCTTCAGGCTCTTGGACAACTCCATCGCGAGCGAGCGTCCCAGCAAGTCGGTTGCACCGCCCGCAGCAAAGGGAACGACGATCCGAATGACCTTGTCCGAGGGCCAGTCCGCACGGGCCGGCGCGGCGAGAAAAGGCGCTAAGGCCATGCCGCACGCTATGGCCTTGACCATACGGCGACGGGCTTTTGCAAATCGATTGGCGTCTTTCATCTATGTCTCCTTCTGATTGCGGGGGGAAGTAGGTCTGCCGATCTCGCATGACCCTCGATATACCGGGACAACACCACTCCCTCGAGCCAATAAGCTCGATGTCATCAACATGCACTGGGGTGGTTTTCTTGACTGGCGCTAACTCAAGTAGGCCTCTCCGAGAGGTGGTGCTGATCGGCACAGACAGCCTTCAGCGCCTCAAGCAGCAGTCGCGATAAGTGCGACCGAGGGTTCTCCTTCGGAGCCAGTATTCCTAGCCGACGGGTCACCGCCGGAGAACCGAACGGAATGACGCGGATGCTTGATGGGAACTCGTTTTTCACGCCCCTGGCGGGCACCACCGAGGCGCCCAAACCGTTGGCGACCATTGCAATAACGCCTTCAAGGTTGTCAATCTCCATGGTCGATCGCACCGAGATATGTCTGCGCACCATCTCTTCCTGCACAAGATTCCCCACTCGAGCAGCGCGGTTGAAACGGACATAGGGGGTTTGCTCCAGAATTTCCTGGTCGCTTTTTTCCTTCACCGATCGATGGACGATGACCACGAGTTTTTCTTCCACGAATGGCAGGAAGTCCAGGCCCGACCTGGGAACATCCGGTTCGGTCACGATCGCCACATCGAGTTGTCGGTGGTAGATCGCACGCTCCAGGTCATGCGTCAATCCTGTCGTTACGTGGACTTCCAATCCGCGTCCCTGTTTCTGAAGATGCTTCAGTGCAAGCGGGAGCACGCCCGAGGCACAGGTGTGAACGCTACCGAGCTTGAGTAAACCCGACGCGGTGCCTTTCTTGAGGGAAGCGCTCATGCTTTCCCAATGCGTGATCAGATCACGTGCACGATGCACCAGCGTAAGACCCGCGTCGGTGAGGACCGGAGGACGGCGTCCACGATCAAAGATAGTTATGCCGAGCTCCTCCTCAAGCGCACGAACTTGCATGCTCACCGCCGACAACGACAGGCCGATGGCATTGCCGGCCTCCGCAAAGCTTCCGTGGTCCGCGATCGCAATCAACGTATAGAGCGTCCGTATGTCCATGCGCGATATCCTATGTGAATCACTGTGGAGCGAAGCGAACAGCCCCAGCCGCTAAAGCCCAAGCAGCCGCTGTGCATTTCCGCCCATCACCTTCCTCAGGTTCTCTTCCTTGATCGGAAGTTTCTCAAACCATTCCTTGTATTCCTGCACGGGGCAAAATGGGAAGGAGCTGGCGTAAAGCATGCGATCCGAGAGGAAACCGTCGGCTGCCTTTACGTACTCCTCCCAGCCGGGCATGCGAGAGAAATACATGTCTGGGGAGAGCCACAGATTCTGCCGCCGGAAACCCAGGTGCAGGATCTCGTTGACCCAGGGCCAGCCACCGTGCGCAACGATGACATTCAACTTCGGAAAATCTGTGAGAACGCGGTCGGTGCGGATCGGATCCGAGTAACTCAGGTCCGGTCCTGCAGTGCCACCAACCATCATGATGACGGGCACCTCGATATCTTCGCAGTGGCCGTATATGGGGTAGAGGCGCCGATCGTCCGCGTACATGGGCACTGGGTAGGAACCCGGCTCGATATTGATGAGCTTGAATCCGTTCTGAACCGCCTGGTTGATAGTCTGGCACGCCTTGCGCCGGTCGGTCGGATCGATGGAAGCCGCGCCAATAAATCGATCGGAATGCTCGGTCACAATGCTATGCACATCCTCGTTCGACACGCTTCCCAGCACACCGGCAAGGCGACCCACCACCACACCGCGGTCGATCTTCGCTGCATCCATCTCTTTAAGAAGCATTTCCATCGATTGCTTCTGCGCCGCCGGCGAGGGCGTGAAGCCCACTGTGCGCGTGAACCCATCGCGACGCTCGCCGGCCGAGTACATCAGCGTGTCGAGGAAACCGCGCACCGGCGGCCTGAGGCGAAAGTCGATGATCATGTGCTTGTCTCCATCTGAAAGCTGTCGTTAGAAATGCGGAGCCGGCCGGCTCCTACATCACCTCGTCCTTGCGGTTGTCCGTCTCACCATAGCGGTGCAATGCCGGAGGCTTTAGCCCTGCATAGAGCTTGTCGATGCCCGCGTTGATAGTTTCAGCGTGTTGTGCAAAGAGTGAGTTGCCATCAAGATCACTTTCGACAATGAACGGTCCGAAGTTCTCAACATCAAAAAGCCACATGGCCTGCGCGATGCCAAGTTCATCCATCCAGTGCACCTCACGCACGCGCTTGATGCCTCTGCCCAGCAGCGCACCGGTACCGTAGCCAACGGTCGTCAAGTAGATTGCACCGCTCGGTGCCAGTACTTGCTTATAGTCGTCAGCAGGCATGCCCCCCTTGCCGATCAGGATTCGACAATCGGTGTGCTCCAGCCATCTCGGGATCCACTTGGAAAAGCGGAACGACGCAGTCGCGGTGACGGCCCCTACGTTGTAGCCTCCATGACCATCCGGCGCTGCGGCCGGCGAGCAATGGAAATTGACGTTGCTGATGGAGCGCAGATCCACCGGCAGCGGAAGCCCCTGGTCCAGCACCTTCTTGTAAACACCCTCGCGGGCCGTGTAGACCACGCCGTTGAGGAAAACGACCGAGCCGAGCTCGAGCTTGGCAATGTCCTCTCGCTTGGCGGGCAGATCCAGGTGAAAGACCTTGATGTCGTCGTCGTTGCTTACCATTCGACTGTCTCCCGGCGCAGGTAGGGGGTGAACCACTGGGGATCGGTGCGGTACTCGATCTGACCGTTGGCATGGATCCGCGCGGTGGCACGGCGCGAAGATAGGCAGAAGGTGTGTAGGCTGATGGGCATGCCTCCGGTGTGCGTATAGCCACACTCGATATGGCAATCCACCACCATCCCGGAGCCTACGAAGCCCATGGCCCCCATGCCGATGGAATTGCCCAGCTTCATCAATTCAAGTTCCAACTCCGCCACCTTGGGATCGGGATTGCGATCACCAACCGTGCGCAAGCAGGCGGCCTGCTTGCCCAGTTGCATGCAGGTGTCCTTGGATCCGCCCAGCCCAATACCGACAATCGCCGGCTGGCAGGCCAAGCCGCGCTTGCCGAAAGCGATCAGCGTGTCCAGCACGAAACGCTTGATCCCATCGATGCCATCACCGGGAAACAGCATCCGATAGTCGGTGCCGAACAGACCGCCTTTGTGAACGGTGGTGATGTCGATCCAGTCGGCATCAGGTTCGAATGACCATTCAACCTCAGGAGCGTTCAGCCCGACGTTGTTGTTGTGGTCGGTGCGCCAGAGCGGATGCACGCGGTTGGGCCGCAGCGGGATGGTGACCGTCCCTTCCGCCGTGGCATGGCGCAGCGCGCGCTCCACGGCAACAAAGCCGCTCTCGACCGAGGCATTGTTACCAACCTTGACGTAGTAGCGCGGCAGGCCGGTGTCGGCACACATCGGACGCCGGTCCTGGTCGGCAGCTTCCCAGTTGTCGACCATGGCATGGATCACGAACCGCGGCAGCTTACCCGTCTCCGTCTTCTGCAACTCCTGAATGCCTTGCTTGTAGTCGAGCGGAATTTCGATCGCCGCACGGCGCATGATTTCCAGCGCCGCTTCTTCAACTTTCTGGATGGGGATCTTCATAGTGGGATTTACCTCAGTTCTGGGGGATGCCCGCTTCGCCTTCGATGAGCGATTCGCCAGGCTTTACGATGTCAAACGAAACTGGAACCATCTCCAGCTGCACCTCGCCGTCCTGCGCGCCGACGCGCGTGTAGCAACTGGTGTGCAGGTCCCCAGGTTCCGGAAAATCTTCACGAAAATGCGCGCCGCGGCTGTTCTCCCTGGCCAGCGCCGAGACAGTGATGACCTTGGAAATGTCCACCAGGCTTTCGAGGTTGAGCCAGTCATGCCAGGTGACGTTGTAGCGGCGGTCTCCATCGGTGACACCGATGTCGCGCAGTGCGGCGCGGTGCCCCGCGACGGCTTGGAGACCGTGCTCCATGGCTTCGCGCTGGCGCAACACGCCCACGTCGTCCCACATGGTCTGGGCGAGTGCATCGCGCAGCTCATGGATGCGCCCCGGCGCCTTGGAAAACGGATACTCGGCACGCTCAATACCGCGCAAGATTATTCGTTTATCAGGGTCACGCCAGCGGCCCTCCTTCGCGACGTAGGCCGCCATCGAATCTCCGGCGATCCCGCCAAACACCGTAGAGTTGGCCACACCGTTTCCGCCCAGTCGGTTGGCGCCGTGCACGCCACCACAGTCCTCGCCTGCTGCGAAGAGGCCCGGTGAAGCGGTCGAGCCATCCACATTGAACTCGACACCACCCATCAGGTAGTGCGCAGTGGGAACCACCTCGACCTGACCGCCCGCCAAGTCGAAGCCGCAGTCCTTGCAACGGTTGACCATACCTGGGAAGGTCTTGGCAACCTTCTCAGGGCCGAGATGGCTCATCTGGATGTAGACGCCGCCCATCGGTCCGGTGCGCTTGGCTCGCATTTCGGCATAGATGCCGCGGCTGACTACATCGCGCGTCGCGCGTTCGCCGCGCTTGTCGTAGTTGGTCATAAAGCGCTCGCCGTCGCCATTGAGCAGGTAGCCGCCCGCACCGCGCAGCCCCTCTTCGAGCACCGTTCCCGTCATCCGGGTGTCCGGTCCGCCGAGTAGTCCAGTAGGGTGAAACTGCACCATCTCCATGTCGCGCAGCTTCAATCCATAGCGCAGAGCCATCGCCAGGCCATCGCAGGTCTTGTCGCCCGATGGCGTGTGGTAACGGTACATCGTCGGGCCTGCGCCTGTGGCGAGCAAAACCGCCTTGGCCTGGATAAACCGGTAAGTACCGGTGCGCATATCAATAAACAGCACCCCGGAGATGCCCGAGCCATCGTTGGCAGGAATCAACTCAATGGCGCGGTACTCTTCAAGCTCCTCAACGTCCAGCGCCCGTACCTGCTCCATCAGTCGGTTGATGATCTCGATACCCGTCAGGTCGGCCTTGTGCACGGTGCGGTCAAAGCTCTGACCAGCGAAGGCCTTCGAATGGAGGGATCCATCAGGGTTGCGGTCGAAGAAACACCCAATCTCGTTTTCCAGCTCGCGCACCCGTTCGACTGCGCCTTCCACCAGGCGCCAGGCCAGGTCCTGGCGCGGAAGCCACTTGCCCCCCTCTATCGTGTCCATGAAGTGGCGCTCCACTGAATCGCCAGCGGCCAACGCGACGTTGTAGCCACCCTGCACCATGCGTGTGCAGCCACACTTTCCGAGCAGACCTTTCACAGTCACGGTCACCTTCAAAGAGGGGTTGGCCTTCTTTGCGTGTAGCGCTGCGAACAGGCCTGCGCCGCCGGTGCCGAGCACCAGGATATCTGTCTTGTAATTTTCGACCTGCATCTCAGATCACTCCCACAATGAATACCAGGCCAACGACCATCGACGCGGCGAAACCCCAACCAATCCACGCGATGCGCGCGTTTCGCGTCGAACTCCAGGGCAGCAGTTCGAGCGCCAGCAGACGCAGGCCAAAAAACATGTGCAGCGTGAGCAATAGCACCAGGCCCCATTCGCCAATCTTCATCGCCGGCATCTCGGAGAGCTTCAGGAAACTATCGAGCCTGGCTTCGTCAAGCGCCATCGCAAGCACATAGAAGTGCGCCGGCAGAAAGACGGCGAGCGCGAGGCCGGACAGCCTATGTCCAAGGAAGGCCCAGTACGCTTGATGGTTGCGTACGGACTTCATTGCGCGAGCCCTCCCACAGCCGCGACCGCGCGCAGACCAAGGATGAGAAGGGACGCGCCCAGTACCAAGCCCACTGCGGACGCAGCGGCCCGTCCAAACCTCAGCCATTCGACCAGGATGTTGCGAATGCCAATCGGCACGTGGACAGACACGCTTAGCACGAACAACCCGTAGAACACGATCCAGAACCAATTGCCCTGGGTACGCGAGAGTAGTTCTGCCGCAGTCAGCCCTCCGCGCACTGCATAAATAATGAGCGCGAGATGGACAAGGACGAAGGGCGCCATCACCATCGCAGTCAGGCGCTGCAACGCAAAAAGACGAGCTTCCATATCAGCCCCTCCTGAGCAAGCTCAAGATGGAACTGCGCTTCAATCCCGCGATGCTGCCGGTGGGGCTAAGGCTCACCGGGCAGTGCTGCATACAACTGCCTTGAGAGTGGCAGGAGTTGCAGCCACTGCCTGAAGTGGCCTTGCTCAGTACGTCCTTCGGGTCGGCGTGTCGCTCGTCGTTGAATAGCGTCCACGCCCTGTTGAGAGCTGCTGGCCCCAGGTACTCTTTATCCCAGGACACAACATCGCAGGCTGCATAGCACACACCACAGTTAATGCATTCGATGGCAGCATCCGCGAGCTTTCTCTTCTTGCTCTGGGGCGAGATCATGGCCGGCGGATCGTTGCGCGTGGCGGTGCCCACGAAGGTGTTGCCAGCGCGCTTCCACTTCTCGAAGAACTCGCGCATGTCGACGACGAGATCCTTGATCCGTGGCATGTTGCGCAACGGCTCGATCACTATCACACCATCTTCCTCGACGCGGCTGACGTGCGTCCGGCATGTCCAGCGCGGCTTGCCGTTGACCGTCATCGCGCACGACCCGCACACGCCGACCCTGCAAGCGAAGCGGTAGGACAAGCTTGGCTCCTGCGTGCGCTGAACCTCTGTCACCACATCTAGAACTGTCTGATTCTCGCGCCAGGGCACCGAGTAAGTCGAGAACGTTCCGTCTTCGGATCCTCGAGAAATACGGACCTGCAGTTGTCTCTGATTCGTGGGCTTAGTGTTATCCATTTCCTGCCTCTTGGCGACGGGTGGTCACCATGAGGAGAATTTTTAACGCCGCGTTCAATTAAAGCAATATGAATTAGATTGATATTTTTTGAACTTATTTCTTGGGTGCGCAGAGAGTCAAAGCACCAATGAACCTCTTGCGATTACGCACATCTTCAGGGTTTAGCGAAGGCCGCAGCGCGTCCGAGCTGGTTGGTCGGAAGCTGCAGAGCGCGAATGAGTTGCCTGCAACTGGCTGAAAAGATCCGAGTGCGTACCGGACACAGCTCAACCCGCCGGAGGCACTGCGCAGACAGCGTGATCACCGCGCTGGAGATCACAAGGAACATTGGCCTACATATAAGACATATGTAGTTAGAATTTACGCGTTCTTTGAGATCTCCACCCGATTGTTTTCAACTTTTCTCGCAACAAGCACCATGAAGAAGCACCTATCTGCCCTCCTCCTCGCCGGTGTAGCTTCGCTGCATGCCGCATGGGCCGGCCCGACAGCTTTGTACGACGGCGCAGACCTGCCTACTGCTCAAGGATGGACGCAAACCGGTGGACAAGGCCAGGTAGAAGTGGGATCTGGCACCACAAGGTTTAAAACCACCACACTCAGTGGCTCACGAGTCAGCCAGTACAACATGTATCAGTACGCTGTTGGAAGCGCCAATATCATTGCTTCCATCAAGCTCAGAGCATTTTCTGTATCAGCGCACAATTCGCTGGATGCAGGTCTGATGTTCGCCGTTGTAGATGCGTTTAACCCACCCTTTGGCGGCGACCAATTTCGCAGCAATATGTTGTACTTCGAAAACACCCGGGTGGGCTGGGCCGATAACTCGGGCACACCAGTCCCGGTCAATGCAGGTGAATTCCATGAGTACGCCATCCGTTACGTGAACGGCCAGTTGAGCGTCTTCATTGACGCTACTTATGCCGACATCATTTCAGGCGCTGCGACACCCGTCCTCACTCGTACACTCGAGCCCATCCAGTCCAACGCGGGAGTCATCGTTTTTGGAGACCAGACCAACGATTCCAACGTGGACTCCGATTACGAAGTCGATTTCGTCAATTTCCAGAATCTTGACGTGCCCGATGCACCCACCAGCATCAGCGCGGTTGGGGGAGACGGATCGTTGCGCGTCAGCTTCATGCAGCCTGACTTTGCTGGGGCCAGTGCCATCACGGGCTACACAGTCGGCGCCAGCACACAGGGTGGCACAGCCGCTGGTGCTTGCACGCCAACACCGGCACTCCCTGCTACTGGAGAGACGGCAAGCTGCACCATCACCGGCCTTGAAAATGGCCAGGCGCACACCGTTAGCGTGACCGCCAACAACGCAGCAGGAAGCGGCTCCGAAGGCACTGCAACTGCGACGCCTGCTGCATTGGCCACCAATTTGCCCTTGAGCCTGACCAGCGGGGGCACAGCTACGATCAACATCGGCGGCAACCCACCCGGCTGCACACTCAGCCAGGCCCCCGCCATTGGACCTGCCAACCTTGCCGGTGCACCCCTTGGTGCACAAGCGCCCCTGGGTGCATTGGCCTTTGCTGCAACGCAGTGCCCAGGCGCCACGCTTTCAGTCCGGATTGACTATCCAGCGGGCAGTCTTTCAGGCTTGGCACCCTACAAGTTTGCGCCCAGGTTGGCTGGTGAGGCGGCATCCTGGTTCGCGCACGGAATCATGTCTGGCGATAGCGTGACTTACACCATCACTGACAACGGAGTCGGCGACAACAATACGACCGCCGGCGCCATTGATGACCCATTCGCACCTCTGGCTCTGGCTGCAGTGGCGCCCGCAGCAACGCCTACTGCCGTGCCCAGCATGGAGGCCTGGGGTCTGATGCTGCTCTCTGGATTGCTGGCATTCTTTGCGAACCCTCGGCTGCGCAGAGTTAGAAGCTGACCTGGGTCTGATGCCTGGTTGGCGACAGAGGGAAAGAGACCAAGCGAGCAACTGCCTGGAACCTCACGTCACCAACTAATGGGGCGGGCCCTCCGGCAATCAGTCACCGAGTCATCACCAGCATTTCAACGCTGCCAGTGGCCCCACTGGAGTAAGACTGCAGCGCTTTGCCAATGACGGTGCCTGGCCGAATTTGGATGGGGGCTTTCTTGGCGTGCCCAGGCAAACTGGCTGACACAAGCAGATCACCTGGTTTGATGTCTCCGCCTTCAAGCGTCACCTTGACCGGGACGCGGCCAACAAGGGCGAGTGCAGGCAAACCAGTGGCGTCTTCTACAGTGGCGTTCATGAGCACACCTGGTTTGGTGGTAATGACCCCCGCGACCAAAGCACTCTCAGCACCAGTGGACACACGATAGTGCATGCTATTTTCAGGGTCGATTTCAACCACATCTCCCGGACGTGGAGTATTCCCCCGAAAATCAATCAGCTCTGCGACGTCAGCCCCGCCTGTTTGCGTGCCCCCATTGAAAAACCCTTTGCCGGTACTGTCGATGCGCGCGACGTTAGTTCCGGATTTAGCAAGCGTGATCAGGTTACCGGTGCTGTTAGTTGCGACCTCCAGTGTAGTTGTGGGACTGGCGGCATTCACGTTTTCAAAGCGGCCAGCCACGCCACTCCCACCTGAAATGCCCGCCTGACCCAATACGCCTGTACCTCCCTCAGGGTCGGTGACGAATCCGCGCACTGCAATTCCTAGCGGTCCATCATGTCTGCCTACGACAGCGCCAATACCAGCGCAGCGACCTATATTGAGGCCGCAGACTGCTCCGTTATGACGGGCCACAATGACTTCGCCAGAGCTGCCATCTCCAATCACAGCGGCTGCAGACATGGAGTTAACGAAACCCCAAATGGCATTGCCGCCCTGGGATGTGACAAAAACCCCTGGGCCTACGCCTGAATGATTCACATCGATTCCCCTGGCCCCGCTGCTGGCCGGCAGTTGTACATCCAAACCATTGCCTAACCCGGTCGTAGTGACCTTCATCACTGTGGTGGTGTTGGCCGCGTCACTTATTGCCGCGCTCAATGTCCCGCCAGCGCCTGACTGCGTGATGTTGAAAAGTGTGGAGGGGCTGCTAACGGTCGCAGCGTAAGGCAGACTAAAACCCACTGTCGCTGCGCAGGGACCGAGTACCCCGGTCCCGCTGTTTATGCACATTTGCGATAACTGTTCTGGCAAGGTCGGCCACCCTGATACCGAAATCAAGCCAGTCTCGCTTACTCGGAACCTTTCGATGGCGCCGGTGTTGTCTTTTACCACCAGCCCGCTGCCTGCTGAAGGTTGTACGACCACGTCCGCCGCTTGCGCGGCGGAGATCGCGAATAACTGTGCGAGCAGGATGGAAAGTAAACCTAACAGCTGCCTACTTTGGATTTTTGGGACAGACATGATTGAAACCTCGTTGATGGGAAAAATCATTTAGGAAGGTTGCTTCCGGCCACACTCTTGAACTCAGTTCCTGCGAGGCAAATCTATCTCGGAGGCAAGAGGGATTCTTTCGGTTGATGCGCCAGCGCCACGTCGGGCCGCTTCGCTTGCCTGAACTCTGCTTTGAGCAGTAGGTAAATCCTGTTCTGATGCGAGACGCGGGCGTTCATTGGGCGCACCGTCCGCAATCTTGACTCTATTGAGTAAAGGTCTGCCATCGACCATGTCGGGCACGCCTACTTCAGATGCCAGCTTAGGCGCTTGATCTTGAGCGAAGACTCCGATGGGGACGGCCAGGATGACCATTGCCATGAAAGCCCCGTGTCTTTTCTTAAGGCCATTCATATTGGAACCTCCGATCTGTATTCACGAATCAACCAATTCGTTGTTCACCTTCCTCTTTCGGCTGCGGTTTTGCGAATAGGCAGCCGACCAAGGAAGAGGAGCATCATGAGAGCGCTGAGCGCCAAAATTCCCCACTGGGACAGAGTGGGCACGGGCACCTTGATCGGGTCGCCGTTTTCATCAAACCGGAACCAGCGGTAGACTTTTCCAGAAGCGATAGAGTCGAAGTTCCCAGGCAACCCCGGAGCTATGACCGCACCCACAGCTCTGTTATCTGCCACATCCACGTACTGGATGCTCTGAGCAGGTGTTGCTGCGAGAAGCGCGGGGTTAGGTGGTGTGGAGCTGCGAATCTTCAGTAGATTTCCAGAGGCGCCATTGAGCGTGAGGGTGCCCGCCACGGTGGTGGTTTTTCCCGCTTCGAAGATGGCCTCTTTACCCGTTGCGGTGGTGATAGATAGGTTATTGAAGCTGCTTTGCCCTGAAACCCTCGATTGAGCTTTGCCACAGCCATCGACGATCATCACGCTCCCGGATCCTCCACTGAAGCTTCCTGCGTTGGCGAAGTCTCCTGAGAGTGATAGCTGAGCGGAGCCGCCATTGAACGCGCCTCCCGCGCTGATGCTGACGTCGTCGATGCCGGTTATCTGAGAGGCTGTTGTATTGGCAGTTCCACTGACCACAAGATCGGTGCAACCCATTTCAACAACGGCATCTCCGAAATCAATGCTTGAGCCTACGCCAACATTCAACTGTGACCATGCATTTCCAGTGAGAAGCAAAGCAGTTAATAAATAAGGCTTACTGAATTCCGAGAAAATTCCCATGGTCCTCTCCTCAGCTTGGCGGTGTGTGCTCAACGAGTGCGCAATTTACGCACGATTCGTGAAATATGTCCGGAGAATTAGGTGTAAACACCTACGAGAATTTTTCGAGACTTTGGTAAGTAGTTAATAAGTAACCAGAAGGTTCTCAGCGCTGATTTCGTACAAAACCAGACACACGGGAAGGAAAAAGCGGCATGTGCAGGTCTGAATCGGATACGCAACGCGCGTGTTCAGCTCCGGACTGTCCGCAAGAGTCCAAGTCAGCTCGCCCCGTATTCCGGTGGTTGCCCCCGCTTCGGTGACAATCTCCGCCATCGCTGAATTCTTTTTTTTGAAACGTCCATGACCACTCTCGGAACTCCACTATCGCCCCACGCCACCAAAGTCATGCTGCTGGGATCGGGAGAGTTGGGCAAGGAGGTGCTGATCGCACTGCACCGCCTGGGTGTAGAGACCATCGCCGTTGACCGCTACGAACATGCTCCTGGCCAGCAGGTGGCGCATCACGCCCGCACCATTGTCATGAGCGACCCTCAGCAGCTCAAAGCCTTGATAGAGGCTGAGCGGCCCCATCTGGTGGTGCCTGAGATTGAGGCCATTGCCACGCCCATGCTCGAAGAGCTGGAAGCCGCAGGCACCGTGCGTGTGATTCCCACGGCCCGCGCCGCGCGCTTAACGATGGACCGCGAAGGTATCCGCGTACTCGCCGCCGAGACGCTGGGCTTGCCCACCAGCCCCTACAAATTCTGCGATTCGCTGGCTGAACTGCAGTCCGCGATCGTAGGTTCGGCTGCTGGTGATTCCGGTCAGCGCGGCATAGGCTACCCCTGCATCGTCAAGCCTGTGATGAGCAGCTCAGGAAAGGGCCAGAGCAAGATCGATGGCCCGGACGACATCCAGAAGGCCTGGGAATATGCCATGGCGGGAGGCCGCGTGAGCCATGGCCGGGTCATCGTCGAAGGTTTCATCGACTTCGACTATGAGATCACCCAACTCACCGTGCGCGCCATCGGCGCCAGCGACCAGATGGAGACCCATTTTTGCGACCCTATTGGTCACGTTCAGGTGGGCGGCGACTATGTGGAAAGCTGGCAGCCTCATCCTATGCAACCAGCAGCGCTGGCAGAGTCACGGCGCATCGCCAAGGCCGTGACGGACAACCTGGGTGGCCAGGGACTTTTCGGTGTGGAGTTGTTCGTGAAGGGCGACCAGGTATGGTTCAGCGAGGTGAGCCCTCGCCCGCATGACACTGGCCTGGTCACGCTATGCACCCAGCATCAAAGCGAATTCGAATTGCATGCGCGCGCCATTCTGGGCTTGCCGGTAGACACCAGTCTGCGTAACCCCGGTGCCAGCGCCGTGATCTACGGCGGGGTGGATGCACAGGGCATCATGTTTGACGGTGTGGATGAAGCCCTGCGTGTGCCTGGCTCCGACCTGCGCCTGTTCGGCAAGCCAGAAAGTTTTGCCAAACGCCGCATGGGTGTTGCACTGGCGCGAGCCACCGATGTAGACACGGCACGCGGCAACGCCAAACTGGCAGCAAGCAAAGTCAAACCGCGCAAGGCTTGACGCTAGCGCTCAGGTCCTTGCTACAGCGCTGAGCCTAACGAGGAAGCATGCGCCTGAGGCAAAGACCGGACCGCTTCACGTAGAACTGGAAATGCGTGATGCGTGATGGGTGATGGGTGATGCGTGATGCGTGATGGGTGATGGGTGATGGGTGATGGGTGATGGGTGATGGGTGATGGGTGATGGGTGATGGGTGATGGGTGATGGGTGATGGGTGATGGGTGATGGGTGA
>NZ_JBEPSH010000016.1:0-79376 GCF_040548795.1 Ottowia thiooxydans
ACTTGCGAGAGCTCCTGGTACAGGTGGCACAACCCATTGGCTTGAAGCCTCCCAGGCATCACATTTCGCTCCGATTGCTGAAGTTGCTACTGAGGATTCCTCCCGTCGCGCGGTTCTTGAATACAAGCGCCGAAGCCCTGGACTTTATCCAGACCACTCGTTTTGATACTGCGGCGCTTGAGCAATTTGCCAACAAGCATGGAATAGCCAAACCGGATATACGTCAGTCTTTGCAGCACACTGCAACCTTCGTCAACTCATATTGCATAGCCAACGGCAAGGCCCGCTGACTTTTGCTTTCGGGGAGACAAAGCCCTAAGCCATATCAAGAAACTGCGAAGCTGCTGCGGACGCTGGATTTTCGGACTCTGGATAAGCCTTCTTGAATCCGTCCCTTCGTTCGAGATAGTCAACGGTGCCTGTAGTTAGAGAGCCGAAGGTATGTCACCATCGGTGCGTTGATCGGCTTGGGCGATCTGAGAACGATCAACCTTTCAACGATTCCTAATTGGACGAGGCCTAGATGGCGAATATCGACACTATCAGATTGGCGGTTCTCATCGATGCAGACAATGCATCCGCATCGGTTGCGAAGGAACTGCTTGAAGAAGTCGCAAAGTATGGGACTGCAACTGTGAAGCGCGCCTTCGGTGACTGGACGACTCAGAACCTCGTGGGGTGGAAGGGGCACCTCCATAGACACGCAATTCAGCCCATCCAGCAATTTGCCTACACGCAAGGAAAGAACTCCACAGATTCCGCCTTCATCATCGATGCAATGGACCTCCTCTATGGGGGCAACGTCGATGGGTTTTGCCTGGTATCAAGCGACAGCGATTTCACCCGACTTGCGACACGCTTGCGAGAAGCCGGCAAGACTGTCTATGGACTAGGTGAACGAAAGACGCCGGAGCCGTTCATCGCGGCATGCGACAAGTTCATTTTCTTCGAGGTGCTCAGAAAACCTATAGAGTCCGAGGCTCTTGCACAGATTCCCGACGTACCAGACTTGAAAGAGTTACTGCGCCAAGCCATACGCGAGACCGCCCGCGACAACGGCTGGTCAAGGCTTTCCGTGGTGGGATCGCTTCTGGGAAAAACCCACACGTCATTCGATCCAAGGAATTACGGATTCAAGAAGCTTAGCGAACTCGTCCGCGCTCAGGCATATTTGGAAGTTAAGGATTTACCAGACAGCACTGGCTTTGTGCATGTCGAGCTTCGGTTGAAATGAGATCAGCGGAAAAGCCCGTCGCGCGCGAGTGTTGTCAGTTAGTCCATACCCGTTGAGGGATGAGACTTTGGCTCAGTAGCAAGACTCGGCAATCCCCTAATTCAGTGCACTCCACCATGTTCTTTTCCCTCATATCGAACGGCACTCCGGTACAGCAAGAAGGGCACGATGTTGTGGTTCCCTGGTGGAGCTTTACGAAGACAGTGCTATCGGCAACAGCACTTTCACTGGTGCGTGATGGGTTGATTCGCCTCGATGACACGGTTCCTGAAGGTCCGTTCACTCTGCGTCAACTGCTTAGACATGAAGCCGGGCTGGCAGACTACGGCGAACTTGCCGAGTACCACGCTGCCGTTGCTCGTGAAGACTCACCTTGGTCACCAGATGAAATGCTGCAACGCCTTGACGCTTCAAGGTTGCGTTATGAGCCTGGAGCCGGTTGGCGCTATTCGAATGTCGGCTACATGTACGTCGCGAGGCTTATCGAACGTGTGACGGGCCTGGCACTTGAGGAAGCGCTGATGCAACAGGCATTGGCGCCGATGGGTCTCTCCCGAGTTCGCGTCGCAAAAACGCAAGCTGATCTGGACGGGGTACATATGGGGGCCGCATCCACATATGACCCCGGTTGGGTTTATCACGGTTTGCTTGTCGGCCCTCTCTCGGAAGCATTGATTTTCCTGGACCGACTAATGGCCGGACACCTTCTTTCTGATTCGTTGCTACAGGAGATGCAAACAGCCCGCACCCTCGGCGGACCGATCCCCGGACGCCCCTGGACTTCTCCTGGATATGGCCTCGGCCTGATGCAAGGCGGGGTTGATAAAGGGCTGACTGTGTGCGGCCACACCGGAGCTGGGCCGGGGAGCGTGGTGGCTATCTATCGCTGCGCTTATGGTACTGATACGGCGAGTTGCGCTGTCTTTCGTGAGGGCCCCGATGAGGGTTCAACTGAAGCTGAGGTCGTCAAGCGTCTATCGGCAATTTTTAAACTTGATATGCGTGAGGTGTGATGATGGGACTCGTCCACTAACTTGCTTTGCGGCGTTTGTCAGCGACTAGTTAGATTCGGTCTTTCGAATTCGGATAGAAGACGCCACCAGCAATGTGACGGTCTTCAACATATTTCTTGGTCCCCTCGTAGTTAACTAGTTGACGGCCAATATGCCCATGGCATTGAGCGTTGAAGTAGTCATAGTCCCCGTCTTTTCCAAGCCTTTAAGGTCTTGGAAATAGCGTAGCGCCTGACGCATTTCTTCGTTCATCACCCCATCGACCTGCTCACTGTAAAGACCGAGTTGCTTAAGCTTGATCTGTACTCGCATGATCTGTAGTCGCAACTTCTCAGAGTTCGTCAAATCATCCCTTAACCCGGAGTTTACGGAACTTCCGTTATGCACAGCTTGACCTGGACGTGTGGCACTGGTTGGGTCAACTAGAGACTTAGTTGCCGCACCAGGAGGCGATCCGGACTGATAGAGCGGCGCTGGTCTCGGCGATGGACTGGGTGGCGCGTAAGAAGGTGCAGGAGCCGGGCTTGGCGCGATATAAACCGGTGCACGATAGCTTGAGCTACCACCACCTGAGCCTGAGTAATGGGAGCTATGACTTGAGTGGGAACGATGACTGGAATGCGAGCGATGCCCTGCAAAAAGATTGTCCGAATCCCAGTTCAACGGCTGCAATGGGACGGCGCCAGTAGCATCAAGGGGCTCAACATCGACACGCGGCCCGGGAACTGCCGACAAAGTTTTGGTGGTAAGCAGAGGCAGTCCCGCGATAAACAAAGAAATATTTCGGATGAACTTGCTCAAGAGACGACCTCGCTTTCTTCTATGGTTTTTAAAGGCGCGGGCTTCCAGCCCTTCTCATGCCATGCGAACAGGCCAGCGCAATCGGATTTCACTGCACAGCTTTCGCACTCCTGCGCGTAAACATTCTTCCAGTCGGAAATGCTTCGGTGCGCCACCGGCCACAGGCGCTGTGGCAGCGCACATAGCGGTGCGTTCATTAGTAAATGGGGAATATCGTGTCGCCGCAAGACGCGCGCAGAGAGCTCCAACGTGGAAGCCCATTCACTCAAGTCCACCTCACACAGGTCGCGATTTGCAAGTGCGAACCCGATGGGCTCACATCCCATGAGCGCAATTTCACGCACGAACGGCAGATTGCGACCAACGAAGCCCGCCAATTCCGGAAGCACCTGCAGCACGGGCTCAATCAACACAACCCTGAGTTGAATCTCCTGCCGATGCATTTGCAGCAGTAGAAGGCCAGCCAGCGTTTCGTCAAAGGCTCCTGGCGTCTGCACTACAAAGTCATGCACGAAGTCTGCATGACCATAAAGTGGAATCAGCCATTTCACCGATACAGTCAAGTCTTCCAATATCTGCGACGCAATCTTTGAGTTGGCGAACAGACGACCGTTCGTCAACACCTCTACTCGCGTACTCGGATGATGGACTGCCACCGCATCGAGCACGCGCCTTAGCCCTACTCCCAATAGCAAAGGCTCCCCTCCGGTGAGCCCCAGCACATCAGGCGATTTACGTAGGTGACGGACGGCGTCAATAGCCTCCTCTACGAGCCAGCTGTCGTCCGCAGCAGTTGGAGGCTGCGAGCACATCAGACAATAGCTATTGCAGCGATTCGTCATGAACAGTGAGTGGTGAGTATCGGACTCTCGGAACAGCACCACAACCTCTTCCTGGTGCGGGTTGGGTACTGCGACATCTCCATCCTCCAAGGCTGCATCTTCGGCCCAGAAAATGTTGGTAAGTCCAGTGTTCTGCAGTCGTTCGACGCCCTCCCTCTCTTCAGCTGACCCGACCCGTACCAAGAACCTGAGGTCCGGCGCCCAATCGTTGGCGATGTCCGCATACCCGACGACTCTGTGCACGAGAGGCTGACAGCCGGGTTGGAGAACCGCCTTGAACTTGCGCATCAGACTTTTGAATCCAATATGGGCCGAGCCCATTGGTGAAACAGATCCAGCACGTCTTCGTCGGCGCTACGAAGAGCCATGAACATTGCATCGAACAGCCCCATGTGGCGTTGACAGTGCTCTGTTTCATGCGCCGGCACAAAGGGGGTACCAAACTGCGCGTGAGCATCCACGGGATTCGGCGCGCAAAACAAGTTGTATGGGCATTCACGGCAACCAGCGACTTCATCAACGTCACTGGCTCTGGCAAGCTCAATGCGAGTCGACGACGCGAATAGCTCGGGAAGCGGCGTACCGATTTTTCCCATTCGAAGCGATGTGTCCCCAGTCTCCGCCAGCATGCGAGCCTCATCGCTGGGGTAGACATACCCATCGTAGTTGTAGACCAATACGCTGGCGCCTGCGCCCGTCGGACTCTGCAGGTCAACGTAACCTGCATCAAAAGTGGAGAGCATCTTGTTTAGCAATATCGAGGCGTAAACCTCTCGAATCTCAACCCCTTGCCTGTTCCAATGGAGGACGCGTTCCAAGCCACGTTGATAGAAGTAGAAAAATTCCTCGACCGTATAGCTGAGCAGAGATTGATTACGCTTCGCAAAACCGTAGGTGCTCAACGGTCGCAGAAAAATCTCTCGGAAACCCAGTCGGACGTACTCGTCAACGATGTCCTCCGGCTGGCCAAGCGATGCCTTTGTCGTGGTCATCAGCGCTGCTACTGCATCCGGTCCCAATTGTTCTCGTGCAAGCTGAATGCCTGCGATCGTTCGCTCATATGCATCGCGCCCCGACGTCGGACGATTGCGGTTATGCAGTTCGCGTGGCCCATCGATGCTGGTGGACAGGTGTACGCCATGATCTTTGAGAAACGCGCACATCGCTTCATCGAGCTGATGAAGCGTCGATGCGATGACAAACCGTATCCGCCGTCTCTCAGTTGCATTGCGCGCCTGTATGCGCAAAATAGCGCGCTCGATCAGGTCAAAACGCAGTAGAGGATCGCCCCCCTGAAACTCAACCGTCAAGGTAGGAGAAGTACTTTCGAAAATCGAGTCGCAGGCGGCATCTATGTCCGACGGCGACATTGCGTACCCTTGGTCATGCAACGAACGGCTGACCTGACAGTAGCGGCAAGAATGCGCGCACTGTAGGGTGGGTACGATGATGTGTAGCGATGGACCCGAGGACACTGTCTCGCGTTTCGCGGAAATGCGAGAGTTAGCCAACCGTCGCATACCAACCGACAGAGTCCCCTCCCCCATTAGAAAACGGGAGCGAAGTTCCGCTTGCCTGCGCAGCGGCAAAGTCGCGGGTGACTGGCAAAACTGCTCAAACTCTTCTAGAGAGAAAAACGCGTGATCACCAGTCCGTGCCGTCGCCACGACAAACCCATCTGCTAGCAAGCGGCTGCGAAACGGCTGTGTCTGCGCGGCGTATCCCATAGCGCTACGCTCTGCAGATCGCGAAAAACGTAGAGACACCCTTCCGCCCCTTCACATGGGGACGAAAAGCGCCTCGTAAGAAGTGAATTAGGTACGACTTTTCACGACCGCCGCCAGAAGCAATTGGGCACACTCGCACGTCAAGCGCATCGCTTCCCACTACTGCGAACTCGCGCATGATCATCGCGCTCAGCACGTTTGCGACTGCTCGCTACGACAACACGCAAACAGGTGGGCTTGCAGTCCCAATCCGATCAATCAGCTTTTTGCAACTTACGGTCTTTATTCTTATGAACATTGCTGTGTCTCCTCTAAACTCACCCCACATGGAAACATTTTGCAATATTTTTGGATTTATGCCAACCTTTTGACTTAGATCTTAGTTTGCGGCATAAAAAAACGAGACCAAACTGAGAAGCCATCTACATTGAACGTATAGGAGGAGACAAATGCCTCTAGCAAGCAACAGGATCGCACAGCGGCCCAAGCGTCCGCGGGGCGCAGCGTTCGCAGTCATGCGATTCATTAAACAGGTCGCAGTTTTGGCGGGCGCTTTCGCCCTGTCGACTGTCGCTGCCGCCTTCCAAATTGCGCCCACTGGTTCGGCTTTCGAGTCCAAGTTGACTAACGAATCCGAGGCCTCTCTGGCCGCTGTGGCGGGAAAGCTTGGGATTCTGATTAAAGGCCGCGTGCATGAAGAGATTACTCAGATTGGGATGGGTTGCCCGGTAAAGCTTGGCAACCTAACTCAGGACCTTAGTTGCAGCGCTCTGGACAGGCCTTTTGCGTCTGCGTACGTCATCTACGGGGTTCGTTGGAACGACTTGCCTCCGTTCAAGCAAACAGACAATGACGGCGGCTGCCCCTTCCTAGGCAAGTCGAAAAACGTCAACCAGACCATCCGCTTCTCTACGCAACCGCTGCGCTGGTATTGCTTGTTCATGGATGCGGAGAAAAAGGCTCAGACACTAAAGATCGTAGGCTGCGGCAATGCTAAAGGCAGCATGAGGGGCAACCTGATGACTCGTTCCCACTTTGGAGATTTGCAGTTTCTACATGCCATGGCCAGTGAGGAGGGAATTCACCCCGGCGCGACACGTGCAAAGGTACTGGATTGGCTTGAATTCGCCTGGAAGGTTTTCTCGCGAGAGATCAAGCCCGATACCGTGCTCAGGGACATCGATATCCCTACGTTCAAGGAACACTTTGGCTGTTCAGAATGGCGTGTCTCCGATCTGTACATCCTGGGGCACCAGGACATATTGCTACCTCATCTACATCACGTGGCGTTCGGATCGGTTCTTCACACGGTTCAGGACTCATTTGCAGGCGCTCATGTCTCACGGGAGCAATCGGCGCCCGCAGGCGACTGCAGAGACGCGGACTTTCCACAGCCTCGGCGAATAGTCGAGTTCCACACTTACGGCGCCCAAGACGGAGGCCTGCATGATGATGACGATAGCAGGGAGGCCATGACTCGATTAAGCGCAGCAGATAAGTGGCCCGATGCAGTTGTGGCGACCAGAAATCTTTATCAGTTCTATGACGCGCGCGCGAAATGGGAGGAGGTTCAGCCCTATATGCAATGCCTGTTTGAACTGGCAGATGAGCGTGCCAACTCTTCGCCTGGAAAGGCCTACCAACGCCGCCAATGATCGGAGTTAAGTGCCCACGACAAGCAAGGGCACCAACCATGCAATGTCGGCTTTGCAGCGGTTGCTGTCAGTCGTTGCTGCGAGATCAACTGACGCTGACTGCTACAAAGCGGCCGTTCCGGGCTGGCTTGAGCAGACGGGCCATGCGCGCCTCTTTATGATGACCACCACACCATCAAACTAAGGCTTACGCCAATACGGGAGAAGACATGAAGGTTGTCCGGCTGACCATCTCGAACTTTCGCGGCATCAAGTCGGCGGAGCTCCTGTTCGACGGGCACACCCTGATGGTGGGCTCCAACAATGTCGGCAAGAGCACGCTCTGCGAAGCCCTCGACCTGGTCTTGGGCCCCGACCGGCTCAACCGCTTCCCTCCGGTCGATGAGTTCGACTTCTACAACGCTGAATACCTGGCCCCTGCCGCAGAAGAAGGCGCGGAGCGGGTGCCGACTCCGCTTCGGATCGAGGCGGTCCTCATTGAACCCGGCGCCGAGATCGGAGCCAAGTGCGGCGGCAACATCGAGTTTTGGCATGTGGCCGAGCAAAGACTGCTCGGGCCGGGAGAGGCCGACGCGGCCAATCCGCCCCATGCCGTCCCTTGCCTTCGGATCGAGACCATCGGCCAATACAACCCCGAGGAAGACGAGTTCGAGGCACGCACCTACTTCTCCCATAGTCCCGACGCCCCCCCCGGGGAGCTGACCAAGCTTCCCAAGCCGATCAAGCGGCTGTTTGGTTTCCTCTACCTGCGGGCGCTTCGCACCGGCTCGCGGGCGCTGAGCTTGGAGCGTGGATCGCTTCTCGACATCATCCTGCGGATCAAGGGCGTGCGCACCAGCCTGTGGGAGAAGACCATTGAGCGCCTGCGCGGCCTCGACATCGAAGCCGACGCGGCCGAGATCGCGCCGGTTCTGCGATCCGTGGAGAGGCGGCTGGCCCGCTACATCGCATTGGAGTCGCCCGGCAACGCCACCAAGCTGCATGTCTCGGAGCTCACGCGTGAGCATCTGCGCAAGACGATGACGTTCTTCTTGGCGCTGTCGGCGGACCAAGGACACGTCCCATTCCCCCACGCCGGCACGGGCACCATCAACACGCTGGTGCTCGCGCTGCTCTCCTTCATCGCCGACCTCAAGCCCGACACGGTCATCTTCGCCATGGAGGAGCCCGAGATCGCGGTGCCGCCGCACACCCAGCGACGCATCGCCCAATACCTGATGACCAAGACGACGCAGGCCTTCGTGACCTCCCACTCGCCATTCGTGATCGAGAAGTTCGAGCCATCCAAGACACTGCTGCTGGCTCGCAATGCCGGCGTGGTCACGGCGCGAAAGGTCTCCGACGCCACCGGCCTCAAAGACAACGACTACAAGCGCTTTTCTCGCTCCGGCCTGTCTGAATGCATGCTGGGACGAGCAGCCATCGTCGTCGAAGGCGTTACCGAGTTACATGCGATGCCCGTCGTCGCGCGGCGCATGGAAGAGAGCGATCCCAACTTGCAGCCGCTGGACATCGCGGGTGTGGCCTTCTTCGACGCTGATGGCGAGTCGAACATGCCCAAGTTCGGAAAGTTCTTCAAGACGCTGGAGCTACGCACCTTCGCCTTCTACGACCTTGACTACAAAAAGAAGCGCAAGGCCGAGCAAGCGCAGGCTCTGGCGGACAACTTCGAAATCAATGTCGAGCACGCCTACAAGGGCTTCGAAGACCTCGTCGTGGCGGAGGTGCCCGTGGATCGGCTGTGGTCCTTCCTGTCGGGCCTAAAAGCCAATGATGAGAACGGCAACGTCGCCATCCCCGATGCGCGCCCGAACGACGACGCGGTCAAGGCCATCGCCAAAGAAGCCCTCGGCGGCAACAAGGGCGCCGGCTGGTCGGCGCGCCTGTTCGAGGAGTGTGAGCTCCACGAGCTGCCGGCCACGGTGACGAAGTTTCTGGCGTCAGTGTTCGCACTGTTCCCACCTCCACCCCCGATCGACGACGGCGATGGAGCAACACCCGAGCCGGCCGCCGCTGCTGCCGCTCCATGAACGAGCCTTGCAAGCTGCGCGAAAGCGTCATGGCTTGCGAGGGCCATGCCTTGGTCATCGGCGGCCCCGGCAGCGGCAAGACGACGCTCGCGCTGCGCAAGGCGGTCAAGCGGATTCGCGACGGCATGCTTTCGGGTCAGTCGGCCTTGTTCCTGAGCTTCTCGCGGGCGGCAGTGGCGCGCATCTTGGATGCCGCCAAGCTCGAGTCCACCAAAGCCGAACAGGAGCAGCTCTCCATCCAGACGTTCCATTCGTTCTTCTGGGACATCCTCAAAGCCCACGCCTACCTGCTTGGGGCACCGCATAGGCTCTCGATCTTGCTGCCACACGACGAGAAGGCCCTGTCGGGCGGCCTCGGCGACGAAGACGATGGCTGGGACGAGTGGCTCGTCGAGCGTGAGCGGCTGTTTCGCGAAGAGGGGCGGATCGCGTTTGATCTGTTCGCGCCCAATGCGACAGCTCTGTTGGCTCGCAGCTCGCATCTTTTGGCATCGATCGCTCATCGGCATCCCATCATCATCGTGGACGAGGCCCAGGACACCGGCCAATACGCGTGGCAGTGCATCCAGATGCTCGCGCCACACACGCAGGTGCTTTGCCTGGCAGACCTCGAGCAGCAAATCTTCGACTACCTGCCAGGCGTCGGCCCGGAGCGCGTGATCGCCATCCGGCAGGCGTTGAAGCCGCACGAGATCGACCTTGGGACGCAGAACCACCGCAGCCCGGACTCCGAAATCTTGGCGTTCGGCAATGACATCCTGACGGCCAAGCCACGCGGCGCACCCTACAAGGGCGTATCCGCCCTTGCCTACCGCCCCGAGAAGCCACCGCCGAACTGGAATCATCTGCTGCGCCGAGCCCTCGGAGAGCTCTTGAAATCAATTCGGGCTCAGAGCGACAAGAAGGTGGAGACGATCGCGATACTGGTCACCAACAACCGCAGCGCGTTGAAGATGTCCAACGCCCTCAACGCGTTGGGGGCCAATGTCGGGAAGCCGGTTCGGCACAAGCTGCTGTTCGACGAGGCCGAAGCGCTGCTGTCAGCCCGTTTCGCGGCCTTTCTGCTGGAACCCAAGGACCTCGCCCAACTGGAGGCGGATGTCGCCACCAGCATGGAAATGATCGCCGCCGCGAGGCGCGCGACGGGACAGGGCCGGACGGAAGTCGCCAAACTCTTGGAGCAGGCCAACAAAATCAAGGGCGGCAAGGCCCTGAACATCAACATAGCCAACGCGCTGCGCGGCCTGATCTCAGGCTTGGCAGTCAACGATTTCAGCGGCGATCCCGCCGAGGACTGGCTCACGGTCAAACATGAGCTGCGGGCGACCAATCAGGACGAACTCACGCGGGTCGCTGCGCAGTTGGACTTCTTGGTGGCATTCCGTCGGGGACATCGCATCTCGGCTGCCCTCTCTGGTGAATGGCTTCGCGACGGCGCCTACACCAATGCCCGCACCGCCCTCGACTTGGCTCTCGCACAGGAGCAAATCCTCGACGGCGTGGAGCCGCCGATGGGCTTGCAAGTCATGAATTTCCACAAGGCCAAGGGCAAGCAGTTCGACGGAGTCATCCTCGTCCGCGAAGCTCGTCGGACCGGCCCCGCCGTCGAATCATCTTTCGTTTGGCGAGGCGACACTGCCCCGTATCCCAAAAGCCGACGTGTGCTTCGAGTCGGCATCACGAGAGCAAAAGTCCACACGCTCATCCTCGATCCGCTTTGGCCGCAATGCCCCCTGCTCAAGGGGCACAAGCTCTAAGGAAAACCCCTCGTCAGTCGGACTGGCGCGTGACGTTATGACATAGGACGATTGGTGACGGAGTTTTGCACGAAGACCAAGGTCATTCCCTCTTGAGCCGACCGGGCTGGCTACAGATTCCGACTGAGAGTTGTCGGCAGCGAGAGGAATCGCTTCGCACGAGAAAGGTCAATGACCGGTTCCGGCAGCCGCTGACATTCGCTTTAGAACGGCGAACGACCGTGCCCAGCCTACAGCGGTCCAACAACTTATCCCCCCACTACCACCAACCCCTTAATCTGCTGCAGCGCCGCCGGATCCTCCATAGTCGTCAAATCCCCAGGATCCCGCCCTTCACAAACTGCTTGCACCGCACGGCGAAGCAGCTTGCCGCTTCGAGTCTTAGGCAAAGCCGTCACAAATCGTACGCGCGATGGCCGGGCGACTGCGCCAAGTGATGCATCAACCACCTTCATGACCTCGCCCTCCAGCTTGAGCATGGCGGCGTGATCGTCCATCTGGCTGGCGTCCTTCAACACCGCGAAGGCCATGGCCACCTGCCCTTTGAGGTTGTCTGCCACACCGACCACGGCCACCTCTGCAATATTGGGGTGCCCCGAGATTGCTTCTTCAATTTCACGCGTGCCCAGACGATGGCCTGCGACGTTGATCACGTCGTCTGTCCGCCCCAGGATGAAGTAGTAGCCGTCTTTGTCTTTGATGCCCCAGTCAAACGTGCTGTAGACCAGCTTGTTGGGCACGCTGGACCAATAGGTGTTCACAAAGCGGGCGTCATCACGCCACACGGTTTGCATACAGCCGGGGGGCAATGGGCCTTCAATGGCGACCACGCCTTTTTGGTTAGGCTCTGTCAGCTCTTCGCCGGTTTGGTCGTCCAGCAGTTTGACGTTAAACCCATAGACCGCTTTGCCGGGTGAACCGAACTTGGTGGCCATGGGTTCCACACCGCTGCAGACGGTGAGGATGGGCCAGCCGGTTTCGGTTTGCCAGTAGTTGTCGATGATGGGTTTGCCGTTCAGGCCTTGGCTGATCCACTGGGCGGTGGGCTCGTCTAGCGGTTCGCCGGCCAGGTAGAGGGCACGCAGGCTGGACAGGTCGTATTTGCTGAGGTAGGCAGGGTCTTGCTTTTTCAGCACGCGCACGGCGGTGGGGGCGCTGAACATGACGGTGACTTTGTACTTCTCTACCAGTTGCCACCAGATACCGCCATCTGGGCGGATGGGCAGGCCTTCATACATGATGGTGGACATGCCGGCGATGAGCGGGCCGTAGACGATGTAGCTGTGGCCTACTACCCAGCCGATGTCGCTGGTCGAAAAATAGGTTTCGCCTGGTTTGCCTTCAAAGATGTGCTTCATGGAAGCGGCCAGCGCCACGGCGTAGCCGCCGGTGTCTCGCTGTACGCCTTTGGGTTTGCCAGTGGTGCCGCTGGTGTACAGGGTGTAGCTGGGGTGGGTGGCGTCTACCCATTCGCAGGGGACCTGGGCGTTGAAGTTTTTCTCACGCTCTGTGGCCCACAGGTGGTCGCGCCCTGCTTCGAGAATCATGGGCACCATGCCGCGGTCTACCAAGAGAACGGCGCCGGGCTTGTGTTTGGATAGCTTGATGGCTTCGTCCAGCAAGGGCTTGTACGCTACGGACTTGCCGCCGCGTGAGCCGGCGTCTGCGCTGACGATGACTTTGGGTTCTGCGTCTTCAATGCGGGTGGCTAATGAGCCAGAGGCGAAACCGCCGAACACTACGGAGTGCAGTGCGCCGATGCGCGTGCAGGCCAGCATCGCGAAGGCGGCCTCTGCGATCATGGGCATGTAGATGAGTACGCGGTCGCCCTTGCCTACGCCCATGCTGATGAGGGTGGCGGCCATGCGCTGCACTTCAGCGTGCAGTTCGCGGAAAGTGTAGGTGGTTTCTTGATCGGTTTCTGTAGAAACCCAGATCAGCGCGGTTTGGTTTGCGCGGTCTTTTAGATGACGGTCTACAGCGTTGTGGCACAGGTTGGTGGTGCCGCCTTCATACCATTTGGCAAAGGGTGGGTTGCTGTAGTTGCAGATGGTCTGCGGGGGCGTATGCCAATCGATCAATTGGGCTTGTTCAGCCCAAAATTCGTCACGTTGCTCAATGGAACGGCGATAGAAATCGGCATAGCTCGTCATGAAAATGTCTCCGTGGCTTTTGGGCCAGTTGTCTGGTTTGACTGGGCTTTGTAGGGGAAATTTAGGGTTATCTGACGCGACTTTAAACGGCTCGTAGGGCCTTCAGTACCAAAGCTTACTTCATTTTGAATTCATAATTATGGACGGAATGCTTTCGCGAGGCTGACCGAGGTGGGATAGCTGGAGTTGGAGGAGACTGGCTGTGGATGATGCGCTGTAGCGAGCGAGCTCGGCCCTCACCCCTAGCCGGGCGCCCCCGCCCTCTCCCACACGTGGGAGAGGGAGAAAAAAGGGCTCCACACTTCTGGGGTTTCTGCTTTCGGTTTACTTGATCAGCGCTTGCATGGCTTTGAATGCGGGGTGATCGGCAGCGCGGATCCATTCAAAGCAGACCATTTCTGTGGTGACAAGCTCGCAGCCTGCGCCGGCCAGGCGGTCGTAGGCGGCGTCGCGGTTGCGCTCTGTGCGTGAACCGCAGGCGTCTGTGACTACCCAGACGTCGCACTCTTCTTCCAGCAGCGTGAGCGCGGTTTGCATGAGGCAGACATGGGCTTCGCAGCCAGCGATAACGACGGTGTTGCGCTCGGGGGCTTCAGGCTCGGGGGGTTTTTGCAGGTGCTTGGGCATGCTGCGGGCGTTGCCGCCGCGCTGGGGCTTGGGGGCCGGGCGCAGCAGGGGCAGCAGTTCTTCTGCGCCGCTGAACGCCATCTTGGGCACGATGGTGTCGCACAGCTCGGCCAGGGATGGCTCCAGGCCGCCCAGCTTGTCTGGGTTCTGCTCAGTGCCCCATACGGGCACTTGCATCAGCCTGGCCATGCGCGCCAGCTTCAGTGCGTTGGCCACCACAAATTCACGCCCGTCAATGGCGGGCATGAGGCGAGCCTGATAGTCAATCAGGACCAGTTGGCAATCATCGGCATCTAGCAGCATGGGGAAAACCTTTTAATTTCAAAAACATAGAGGGGCTTGCCCGGTGAAACAGAGAAATCGGCTGTGCAGACTTCTCTGTTCACTGGACTACTCAGAGCCCAAACACCCTCAACGCGTTGGTACCGCGAATGGCTCGCATCTGGGACGGTGGCAGCTGTGCCGTGTGGGCCAGGGCGCCAGCGGTGTCGTGCACCCAGTGGGGCCAGTCAGTGCCGAGCATGACATGCTCTTCACCCACCACAGACACCAGGTACTTCATTGTGTTGAGGTTGTACGTAATATTGTCGTAGTAGATGTGGCGCAGGTAGTCGGTGGGTTTGCGCTTCATCTGGCGGCGCTGGGGCAGCTCGACCTCGTCACCTTTTTCAAAGCGGCCGACCAGGTACGGCAGCGTGCCGCCGCCGTGAGAAGCGATGATCTTCAGATGGGGGTATTGGTCAAAGAAGCCCTCAAAGATCATGCGTGTGATGGCCAGCGTGGTGTCGAACATGAAGCCGACTGACCAGCTGAGGTCAAACTTGGTCATGTCCATGGCGTCTACGCCCGGTGGGTCGGTGGGGTGCACCAGCACGGGCAGCGCCTTGTCGTCTATGGCTTTCCAGATGGGGGCAAACATGGGGTCGGTAAGGCTTTTGCCCGCCACGTTGGCCAGCACCATGACGCCTGCCGCGCCCTTGGCGCAGGCGCGTTCCAGCTCTTCCACGGCGCGCTGAGGGTATTCCCACGGCAATGAGGCAAACCAGCGAATGCGGTCTGGGTATTCACGCTGGGCGTCAGCCACGTTGTCATTGGCCTCTACTGCGGCCTGCAGGCTGATGGCTTCACCACCCCAGTAGACGTTGGGGCAAGTGAGGGACACCACAGACACATCAATGCCCGCCTGGTCCATGTGCTGAATGCGCAGTTTCCAGTCAAAGTGGCCTTTTTGGGGGATCACCACCGGGGTGTCTCCGCGGAAGATCTCGTTTTGGCCGTCTGGGCGGGTTTTGACGTTGTACATGCCGGCATTGGCTTTGAGCAGTTCCATCCACTTGTGGGTAAACATGTGGGTGTGGACGTCGATCACGGTCATTTGTCTCTCTCCTTTATTTCGTGGCTGATGGATACTATGCGAACAATAGACCATTACAACGGAGACTTCAGATGAAACGCCGCGCCCTCGCCTCTTTAGCCACTATTGCGCTCGCCTCCGCCTTCGCTTCGCCGCTGGCTTTTGCGCAGGACAAAACCATCAAGATTCTGATTGGATTCCCCCCAGGCGGGTCGGTGGACGTGGTGGGTCGGCTGCTGGCTGAAAAAATGCGCGCTTCTCTGGGGCAGAACGTGCTGGTAGAAAACAAGCCGGGTGCCGCGGGCCGCCTGGTGCTGGGTGAACTGAAACGCGCCGCCCCAGACGGCCAGACGCTGGTGCTCTCGCCTAGCGGCGCCATGGTGATTGCGCCCTGGCTGTACAACAACATCGGCTACGACCCTATCAAGGATTTCACGCCCATTTCCGGGGTGACCACGTTCGACTTTGCCGTAACAGCAGGCCCAGGTGCACCGGCGGGTGATTTGAAAACAGTGCTGGCCTGGATGAAAGCCAATCCCGCCAAAGCGAATTACGGCACGTCCGGCGCCGGCACCGTGCCGCACTTTGCGGGCTTGTTGCTGGGCCAGGCGGCGGGTGTGCCGCTGACGCACGTGGCCTACCGTGGCGGCGCTCCTGCGGCGCAGGATTTGATTGGCGGGCAAGTGCCGCTGATGGTAGACACCGCTTCTGAAACGCTGGAACACCACAAGGCAGGCAAAGTGCGCATCTTGGCCGTGACGGGGGACCAGCGCTCCAAAGCCTTGCCTGATGTGCCTACCCTGAAGGAACAAGGCGTGAACATGGTGGCAGATGCCTTCTTTGGCCTCTATGGGCCTCCCGGCATGTCTGCCGATGTGGTGGCCAGAATTGACCGCGCTGTGGCAGACGCCCTGAAGGACCAAGCAGTGCAAGACAGAATCTACGGATTTGGCCTGGTGCCTAACCATGCGTCAGCCTCCGCCCTGGCCACCATGCAGGCGTCTCACCTGAAGCGCTGGGAACAGCCTATCAAGGCTTCGGGCTTCAAGCCAGAGTGATGCGCCTGATTCAGCTGATTCAGCTGGTTCAAGAATTGATTTAGTCGAAAAGGCGGCGTGTTCATCACGCCGCCCGCACTTTGCAGATTAGACTTTTCGGGTTGTGCCTTTAATTCGGCCGTTTTATTTTTCTTAGATAGTTCAAGACCATGCAGCGACGTTCTCTCTTTTTGGCCAGTCTCGCATTGGCAGCTTCTGCCAGCGCCTTTGCCCAAGCCGGCAAACCTATTCGCCTGATCGTGCCTTATGCACCGGGCGGCCCGCTGGATGTGACTGCGCGTGCGCTGGCTGAGCGTGTGAAAGACTCGCTGGGCGGCCCTGTCATCATCGACAACAAGCCGGGCGGCGGCGGCAACATTGGCAGCGATTTGATTGCCAAGGCAGCGCCTGATGGCCACACCATCGGCATTGCAGCGGTGGCCACGCATGCCATCAACCCCTGGCTTTTCAGCAAAATGCCGTTTGACGCAGGCAAGGACTTTGCCCCCATCACGCAGATGGTGCGCGTGCCCAACGTATTGGTCATGAACACTGAAACGGCCAACCGCCTGAAAATCAATTCCCTGGCTGATCTGATTGCCTACGCCAAGAAAAACCCTGGCAAGCTGAACTACGGCTCTGGCGGCAATGGCTCTGCAGGCCATCTGGCAGGTGAGATGTTCAAGCAAGGTGCCGGCATTTTTGCGGTGCACATTCCGTACAACGGCGGCAACCCTGCCCAGTTGGCTTTGCTGTCTGGCCAGGTGGATTTCAATATTGACAATCTGTCTACCGCCTCCGCCAACATCAAGGCGGGCAAGCTCAAGCCTTTGGCCGTGACCACGGCCAAGCGCTCAGCCCAGTTGCCTGGCGTGCCTGCCATTAGCGAAGTGATCAAAGGCTTTGAAGTAGACACCTGGTGGGGCCTGGTGGCACCAGCCGGTACGCCCAAGGACGTGGTTGACAAGCTGAACGCGGCTTTTACCACCGCGTTAAAGGCGCCAGAAACGCAGCAGCGCTTTGAGCAGCTCATGGCAGAGCCTGTGGCCACTACGCCAGAGGAATTCGGCGCTTTTATGACCCGCGAGCGTGCCAAATACGAGCCCGTGGTGAAGAGATCTGGCGCCAAGGTAGATTAATACCAAGTAATACCAAGGTTTAACAGGGATTGGCGCTCTTGCGCCGCGCTGATATATTGAGATACACAACGCGCCTTTAAACGCAGAACCATATTGTTATTTCGTGGGGCGCACTGTCATTTCAAGGAACCATCATGGCTCTCAGATTTTCAGCCCCGCGCTCCCTGCTGGCAGCTTCGCTGGCAGCGGCGGTGCTCATATTGGCGGGTTGCGGTAGCGACTCGGGTGACATTGCCAAAGGTCAGGTGAAGATCACCCACCTCAGTTCAGGCAAAACTGACTCTTTGCAGAAAGCTGCAGCCGCCATACCGGAGGGTGTGGACAGCATGCAGATCAAGTTTCTGGATGAAAACGGCGCCGTGGTGTATGGGCCGGTGGAAGTTCAGGCTGCGCCAGAAGTGACCGTTCAAGACGTTCCGCTGACCGCGAAGTCCACCACGGTGGACTATCTGCGCAACGGCGGCTACGCGCTGGCGCGAGATGATGAAGCCATTGCGTGGAATGGCGCTGTAGGCTCAGCCAGCCCGGTACCAGCTGCAACAGGGCCTTCTACGACCAACTGGACGGCTTCCATGGATGACGCCGGCGTGGCCAACCTGAAGGTTGCTGTCAACGGCTCGGCTGCCCAAGACTTTCTGGCCAAGGGGGTAGCCTACTCCCCGGCACCTATTGGTTCGTCCAATAAAGATGGCCCCAGCTTTGGTGATGTCTTCTGGGACACACCGGGCGGTTTTCTTGATTTTGAATTGGTGTGGAAGCGCGATATGGAGACCATTCGCGCGCACGGTTTCAACGCCTTGCGGACCTATTCGCTGATTGCCAATTTCATCAAGAATGATGGCTCCATTCCATCAGCGGCAGAGGTCAACGCACCGGGCTCCTTGCTGGTGCGTCAGCATAAGAAATTTCTGGATGCAGCCTGGAACAACGGCGTGAACCCTGTTTACGTGATTGTTGGCATTCCAATGCCCGACACGATCTTTGTGAAGTCTGTGTTTGATCTGCCTGAGAAGGCCAATGAAATCCGCTTCTGGGATGAGAACTTCACTGCCACCATTGAGCAGATGAAGAATCACCCAGCTGTGATTGGCTTTACGATCTTCAATGAAGTGGGCGGCTCCTGCCACTACGCTGACCCTGTGCCCCCAGCGCCCACCACCTTGAAAGAGCGCAAGTGTGAAGGCCCTGAAGATCTGGCCCTGTACTGGGAGAAGATTCACACCTACCCTGTGCACTACTGGGCTCAGGTGAAGAAGTACGCAGACCGCGCCAAATCTCTCGCACCGAACAAGTTGATTGGTTGGGCCTTTAACGACGACCCTGTGTTCGCAGAGAAGACCATTGAATACCGCAAGAACAATGCAAAGTCGATCGACTACTACGGCGTGAACGTGTTCCAGGCCGAGCAAGTGGCTACCGCGCTGGACCCATGGCTTAAAGCCAAGCAAGGTGAGGCGGCCCGCCCCATCATCATGACGGAGTATGGTCTTCCTGCCACGGGTCACCGTGTAGATGGAGACAGGCTCTCCATCTATTCTGACGATGCGACTGTGAAAGCGACTGCCAATGCAGTGGGCCCACTGATCAATGCTTCATTCAAGCACCCTGCAGTAACCGGCATGTTCTACTTTGAGTGGAGCGATGAATGGTGGAAGCAGCCTGGTGGCAACAACCGCAATGACCGCCAGGAAGGCGCGCCTACGTCTAACGCATTCCCCAACAGATATTGGGACGAAGAAGGCTTTGGCTTGTATTCCATCGGGCTGGGTGATCGCACGGCCAGCCAGGTGTACACCGACAACTACGGCGGCAAGGGCGGCAACCTTCAGGTGGACCGACTGACTCCACGCACTGAGTTGCTCACGGTGGTGACGGGTGCCTTCAAGGCCGCGGAGGAAACTCGCAGGGCTGCGCTGGGCAAGTAAGTTGCTTGTGATGTGAGCTCATGCAAAACGGCACCTTTTGGGGTGCCGTTTTTTTTGAACCAATGTAGGTAAGGGACGCGAGCGATGACAAACAGTTTGTACGGACTTCTGAAGCTTGTAGTGAGCGTTGCAGCCGTGATGTTTGTGACATTGGCCAGCAGTACTTCTCATGCTCAGGTTCACAGGTGCAAGGGTGCCGATGGCAAGACGGTCTACAGCGACGCGCCTTGCGCTTCCAGCAACTCTGGTGGAGTCGTGCGGTTGCATGACAACGTTATAGAAACCCAGATGGATCGGGAAAGGAATGAGCGCTATCTGCTGGAGCACCGACGGCAGTCCACGGAAACAGGAAGTCCCGCGGTGACGGCACCGGCAGCACGTGTGGGCAACAGTTCGGCCGCAGCAAACTCACCGGAATGCCGGCTGGCAATTCGCAATGCCAATACGCAGAGTGGTTCGGCCACTCCGACCAAAATCGACAATGATCGCGCGGAGGCTAGTCGGGTGTGCGGATACAACCCGTGGCCTGGCAAGAGCGCATCGGAAGTGGATGCGGAGAATCGGAGATCCGCCGCCATAGAGCGCTCATTGCGCCACCGAGCCCGTTTGGTCGGCCAATGCGACGCGGGTGGTTGCTGGGACACTCTAGGCGTGCGCTACAACGGTAGCGGAGCACGGCTAATCAGATCGGATGGCCAAGCCTGCAGGCGTGTGGCTAATTCGCTGGAATGTGATTAGCTTCGTTGCCTTGGTGAACGCGATGGCTACACGGGCTCAGGTTTGTGGCAAGGTGCAGTCATCGGTACCACATAGCCCGCTGGCTTATTTTTTACCGTCTTTGCTCCACTGAGGAGACTCGCCCGCTGCGGGGGTTTTGCCGTCAGTCGGTGTGCGCGGCTTATCCATGCTTGTGGATTTGCCGCCAGACATACCTGAAGCTCCGCGTGCATTGCGTTCACCTGATGCGGGCACATTGGCTTTGGTTTCTGTGCGGGCTTTTCCTGTGCTGTCACGTGGTGCTTCGAAAGGAGGTGTGGCGCCTCTGGAAGTTTGCTCACCGGAAGCGGGAACCCCACCAGGAGGTGGTGTGGTCGAAGGCGTACTCTGGGCCATCGCTGAACCGACCATGGCAACTGTGGCCAGACCGGCGAGAAGTGTTTTCAGTTGATTCGATGCAGTCATTTAAAAAGTCCTTTGACTTGAGATTAGGAAAAGTTCGCTGGTAGTGTTGCCAGCTGATTTCTACTCTGCGGTTTCGCTGAAAACATCTGTGTCGTACTCGTGCCGTACGGTGTGTCGGACGGAAGCCTGTGGTCATGTCTGGAATGGGGGCTTGGTGAGGGTTGAAGATGCCGAGCAGGAGCTCGGCGGTCCCAGGGGGATACCGGGCTTAGCCGTGCTGCTCTTGACGACGTTCAGGAGGGGCTTCGCCGGAGAGGCTGTTCTTCCTGGGAGCGCCAAGCTCCAGCTTGGCATGGCAGCGTTTGCGAGGGTGCAGAAATTGCCAAGCTGGAGCTTGGCGCTCCCAGGGGATACCGGACTTGCCCATTGCGCTTAACGACGTTGGGGGTGAAATTGGATGAAGAGGCTGTTGCACCTGGGAGCGCCGAGCTTCAGCTTGGCATGGGGGCGTTTGGGGGGGTGCAGAAATTGCCAAGCTGGAGCTTGGCGCTCCCAGGGAATACCGGACTTGTCCGCGCTGCGCTTAACGACGTTCGGGGTGAAATCGGATGAAGAGGCTGTTGCACCTGGGAGCGCCAAGCTTCAGCTTGGCATGGCAGCGTTTGCGGGGGTGCAGAAATTGCCAAGCTGGAGCTTGGCGCTCCCAGGGGATACCGGACTTGCCCACTGCGCTTAACGACGTTCGGGGTGAACTTGGATGAAGAGGCTGTTGCACCTGGGAGCGCCAAGCTCCAGCTTGGCATGGCAGCGTTTGCGGGGGTGCAGAAATTGCCGAGCAGGAGCTCGGCGGTACCAGGGGATACCGGACTTGCCCACTGCGCTTAACGACGTTGGGGGTGAACTTGGATGAAGAGGCTGTTGCTCCTGGGAGCGCCAAGCTCCAGCTTGGCATGGCAGCGTTTGCGGGGATTCAGAAATTGCCAAGCTGGAGCTTGGCATGGGGGCGTTTGCGGGAGCCAGAAATTGCCAAGCTGGAGCTTGGCGCTCCCAGGGGAGACCGGAATTGTCCAGGCTGCGCTTAAGGACGAGTGGATCGAAAGATTAGGAGCAGAAGAGAGAGCCCCCACGAAGGGAGCTAACGCTCAATCGATGGACGAGCCGTCACCAAACGTTGCGTCGGTGGATATGGCATTGAACTTGGGATCTTTGCAAATTCGGAAAAATGCACCGTCCACGCTTATTAGCTGCTGTACAGCCGCGAACAAAGAACCCGGCAAGGCCAATAGGCCCGCTACATATTCTTCGTTCAACTTGAACGCGGATTGGTTGGCATTTTTATCATCGGAAAAAACTGCAACGAGGACGGTTCTTAGCTTCCCGGCGCGACTTCCGACTAGCTCAATCACACCGTAGGCCTTCTTGATCTCAAAGCCAAATAAATTGAGATCACGCGCGCCATCCATTACCATGCTTCGAGTGGACCTGATCTTAAAAGAGTTAGGAACGCTCCAATCATTTGCAAGATTCAAAGGAGTGAATTCCTGATGTAGGCCGCGACGACGAGCATCCGCTCTAGCATAGTTCATGAAAAGCCATCCAGTTGATAAATTCTCTCTTGCCAGACAAACATTCGACAGTGCACAAAATAAGACTTAGCAAAAAATTAAAGCCATTACTTGAATAAATATTAATTCAACAGAATTAATAATTTTCATCGTACAAATCCAGCCTCATTAATGGCAATCACATTGATGAGTAAATATTTCAAGTTACCACCACGTACTAAACTAAACGCACTTTCACGCCGGTTCTGTAGGACGAAAGCCGTCATACGTGTATAAGAAGATCGCAATAACCCATAGCTGTTGCAGCCCTCTGGGATAGATCAGCATTGCCAAGCCGCAGAAATTCGACATTGATCGTTAGCAAGCTCGGGGTGAGGCAGCCTCACTTCAGCACTTCCTGCACAACGTACGATCAAGGGATTTTGCGTAGAGCGGAGTGAGCCATTGAACCCCGGTGTAGATCCAGCATGGCTCTACTGACAATGCCCGTAAGAATATTTCCGACCGCCAATAAAAAAGGACCTAGCATCTCTGCTAAGTCCTTGATATTCTTGGTGGGTGATGCAGGGTTTGAACCTGCGACCCCTGCCGTGTGAAGGCAGTGCTCTACCGCTGAGCTAATCACCCGATTTCGTCGTCTAGGCTGATCGCCTAAACCTGAAAGATGGGATTATGCCACAACTGTTTGGGCCTCTGGAGCAGCTTCAACTTTTCTCCATACAGTTTTTGCACCGCTGGCTTTGTCCAACTGCTTGAGCATGTCGTCATGCGCTGCCAGCTCCTGCGCGTTAGCAGCAAGCACGGGCAAGACGAAGACAGACAGATCCATACGCGGTTGGCCGCCGCTCTCTTCTTCGCCGACATTACCCAGATCAATCAACAGTGCGTCTTGGCCGCGCGTGAGGTTGATGTAGACATCTGCCAGAAGCTCGGCGTCGAGCAAGGCGCCGTGCAAAGTACGGCCTGAGTTGTCAACTTCAAGGCGATCACACAAGGCGTCCAGGCTGTTGCGCTTGCCGGGGTACAACTGCTTGGCCATGGCCAGCGTGTCGGTGACCTGCGATACATGGGCATCCATACCGGGTATGCCTAGTCGTTCGAATTCCTTGTTCAGGAAACCAACGTCGAACGCGGCATTGTGGATGATGACTTCTGCACCTTTGATGTAGGCCAGAATGTCCTGAGCGACTTGCGCAAACTTGGGTTTGTCGCGCAGAAACTCGTTGCTGATGCCGTGCACCTTCAGCGCGTCTTCATGGCTGTCGCGCTCAGGGTTGATGTAGAAGTGAAGGTTGTTGCCGGTCAGCTTGCGCGAGATAAGCTCCACACAACCGATCTCGATGATGCGGTCGCCGCCTTCTGCGGAAAGGCCGGTGGTCTCAGTGTCCAGTACGATCTGGCGGGACATGCTTCAGTGGTTTTCTTTGGCGTGATTGATGGTGTAGCGCGGGATCTCTATGGTGAGATCTTTTTGCGCCACGATGGTTTGGCAGGACAGCCGTGACTGGGGCTCCAGACCCCAGGCGCGATCAAGAAGGTCTTCTTCTTCTTCCTCTGCTTCGTTCAAAGACTCCAGCCCCTGCCGCACGATGACGTGGCACGTGGTGCAGGCACAGCTCATGTCACAGGCGTGCTCGATCTCGATGTGGTTCTCGAGCAGAATTTCACAGATGGAATGGCCGGGCGTGGCCTGGATTTCAGTACCCTGAGGTGCGTACTCTGGGTGTGGGAGGATCTTGATGACGGGCATGGGAATGTGATTTCTTATAGTGCGTCCACCCGCTTGCCGGATAGCGCCTTTTGAATGCTGTGGTTCATGCGTGCAGCGGCAAACGATTCGGTGCCTTGAGCCAGAACTTCGGTCGCCTGCTCAATCGTCTGAGCGTCCGTGCTGTTGGCGGCAATGGCACGCAATGACAGCATGAGCGCATCTATGTTGGCGCGCTCCGAAGCGTCCAGGAGTTCACCATCTGCCTCAAGCGCGCTTTGGGTAGCCAGCAGCATGCGGTCAGCATCGAGCTTGGCTTCGGCCAGGGCGCGTGCTTTGATGTCAGACTCTGCAGTGGTGAAGCTTTCCTGTAGCATGGTCGCGATCTGGTCGTCACTCAGGCCGTAGGTAGGCTTGACGTCGATCCTGGCCTCTACGCCGCTTGCCTGCTCTTTGGCGCTGACGCTGAGAAGCCCATCGGCATCTACCGTGAACGTGACACGAATACGCGCCGCGCCCGCAACCATGGGGGGAATGCCGCGCAACTCAAAGCGAGCCAGGCTGCGGCAGTCTTGGACCAGATCACGCTCGCCCTGCACGACATGCAGCGCCAGCGCCGTCTGGCCGTCCTTGTAGGTGGTGAAGTCCTGAGCCATGGAGACCGGAATAGTCTGGTTGCGCGGGACTATGCGCTCCACCAGGCCGCCCATGGTCTCCAGACCGAGTGAAAGCGGAATCACGTCCAGCAGCAGCAATTCACCCGCGCTGTCGTTTCCGGCCAGTTGGTTGGCCTGAACCGCAGCGCCCAGGGCGACCACTTCGTCGGGATTCAGATTGACCAGGGGTGGCTTGCCAAAAAACTCTGCCACGGCACGCTGAACCTGTGGCATGCGGGTAGAACCACCCACCATGACGACACCCTGCACTTCTTGCGGTGTGAGTCCTGCATCGCGCAGCGCGCGGCGCACAACACTCATGCAACGTTCAGAGAGGTGCGCAGTGGCAGATTCAAAGTCTTGCTTGGTCAGCGGTATCTCAACGCTCTGCGAACCTGAAGCGACGCTGAACACCGTGGCGTCTGAACTGCTCAGAGCTTCCTTGGCGCTGCGTGCGGCAGCTTTCAAAGCAGCCTTGGCTTGCGCAGAATCCATGGGCGCATTGATTTGGGGCAATGCCCATTCGACCAGGGCGCGATCGTAATCGTCACCGCCCAGGGCTGAATCACCGCCGGTAGCAATGACTTCAAAAACACCCTGCGTCAGGCGCAGGATGGAAATGTCGAAGGTGCCGCCCCCCAGGTCGAAGATGGCGTAGATGCCTTCACTGGCGTTGTCCAGGCCATAGGCAATGGCTGCGGCGGTGGGCTCATTGATCAGCCGCAATACATTGATGCCAGCCAGTTGGGCGGCGTCTTTGGTGGCCTGGCGCTGAGCGTCATCAAAGTAGGCCGGGACAGTGATCACGGCCCCATAGAGGTCATCATCAAAGGTGTCTTCAGCGCGCTGGCGCAGCGTGGCCAGAATTTCGGCACTGATCTCCACCGGAGACTTTTTGCCTTGCACGGTGTCTATGGCCAACATGCCCGGTTCATCAATGAACCGGTAGGGCAGCTTCTCGCTGTGCTCAATGTCGGCCAGTGCACGACCCATGAAGCGCTTGGCAGAATGAATGGTGTTTTCGGCATCTTCTGCCGAGCCTGAGCCCAGGGCCGCATAGCCAATCTGGCGCTTGCCGCCCGCGAGGTAACGAATCACCGAGGGCAGCAATACACGGCCGTCATCGTCAGGCAGGCACTCCGCCGCACCATGGCGGACAGCAGCCACCAGGGAATGGGTGGTGCCCAGGTCAATACCGACTGCAATGCGCCGTTGATGGGGATCGGGCGATTGGCCGGGTTCGGAAATCTGAAGCAGCGCCATGTTCTACGAATTCAAATCTTGCAAAGCCATTCTCAGGCGGCGAGTGTCTCACGCTTGCGCGAGATGTCGGAGGCGAGCTTCTCGAGAAACATCAGTGCCCGTACGGTTTGAGTGGCAGCAGGCCAGTCCTGCTCAAGATCTGCTTGCCGCTCAATATCTACCAGCGCCTGACTCCACATGGACTCAGACAAGCTGGCAATTTGCGCCAGCTCTTCTGGCGTGCTGGCGTCGTCCAGACCTTCACGCAATTCCATCTGCTGCATGAGAAACGCCGCCGGCATGGCAGTGTTGTTCTCTGCCTCGATGGGCGAGCCGTTCAGTTCGCAGAGATAAGCTGCGCGCTTGAGTGGATTCTTCAAGCGGCGATAGGCTTCGTTGATTCGCGCCGACCACTGCATCGCCACGCGCTGAGCTGCTGCGCCCTGCGTAGCGAACTTGTCTGGGTGCACCTGCCGCTGAAGCTCTTTCCAACGCGCATCGAGGTACGCAAGGTCCTGCGTAAAGCGCGGGGCTACGCCGAAGAGCTCAAAATCAGTGGACTGAAGGTTCATGGAGATGGGCTTACTTTCTTGTTCTTGCAAAGCGCTTCTCAGCGAACTGAGAAACCCCAAGGGCAAGACCGCTTCAGCCGGTTGCAGGCGCCGCCTTGCCTTGGCCTCAAGGCAAATAGAGCCCTGTTCCACCCTTAAGGCATGAATGCCTTAGACGCGGAAGGACTCTCCGCAACCACAGCGATCGCGTTCGTTCGGGTTATTGAACCTGAAACCTTCGTTCAAGCCTTCGCGCACGTAGTCGAGTTCAGTGCCGTCGATGTAGGCCAGACTCTTGGGGTCGATCATCAGCTTGACGCCCTGCTCTTCAAACAGAACGTCGCCTGGTTCCACATCGTCCACGTACTCCAGCTTGTAGGCCAGGCCGGAGCAACCCGTGGTCTTGACGCCCAGTCGCACACCCACGCCCTTACCGCGCTTGGCGAGATACTTGTTAACGTGCCGGGCTGCGGCTGGAGTGAGGGAGACGGACATGTGGAGAATGAGCTTATGAAGTTTGAATGGCGTTCGGGCTGGCCTGCACTCGGCTTGTCGAGAGTCGAAACCCTCGGCAGGCAGCGAGCAGGCTGATGACGAACGATTAACAAATCACGGGACCGAGCCTTTTAACGAGTGTCTGGGACTGGGTTCGACAGTTGAACGGCACTGGACGTTGGCGTTCCAGCGCACGTGTTTCAAGCGTGCCGTTGCTTGTAGTCGTTGACCGCTGCCTTGATGGCGTCTTCTGCCAGGATGGAGCAGTGGATCTTCACAGGTGGCAGCGCCAGCTCTTCAGCGATCTGGCTGTTCTTGAGCTCAGCCGCTTCGTCCAGCGTCTTGCCTTTGACCCACTCGGTCACGAGCGAGCTGCTGGCAATGGCGGAGCCACAACCATAGGTCTTGAAGCGAGCATCTTCGATCACGCCCGTGGCGGGATTGACCTTGATCTGCAGCTTCATGACGTCGCCGCAAGCAGGCGCGCCCACCATGCCGGTGCCGATGGTGTCGTCGCCCTTGTCAAAGCTGCCGACGTTGCGTGGATTTTCGTAGTGGTCGATGACTTTTTCAGAGTAGGCCATTTGTTTCTCTCCTTGGTTGAACAAGCTGCGCTGGATGTCCAGCGCCGAGTTCGTTGATCAATGCGCTGCCCACTGGATGGTGGAGATGTCGACACCGTCTTGGTACATCTCCCACAGCGGGCTCAGTTCGCGAAGTTTCGCGACGTTCTTGCGGATGGTGTCCACCGCATAGTCGATCTCTTCTTCGGTGGTGAAGCGACCGATGGTCATGCGCAGGCTTGAGTGCGCCAATTCGTCACTGCGGCCCAGCGCGCGCAGCACATAGCTGGGCTCCAGGGAGGCAGAGGTGCAGGCTGAGCCGCTGGACACGGCCAAACCCTTGATGCCCATGATGAGAGATTCACCTTCGACGAAGTTGAAGCTCATGTTGAGGTTTTGAGGCACACGGCGCTCCAGGTCACCGTTGATGAACACCTGTTCGATGTCCTTCAGGCCGTCCAGCAAACGCTTCTGTAGGCGAGCTGCGTGGGCGTTGTCTTCTTTCATCTGCTCTTTGGCAATACGGAAGGCTTCTCCCATGCCGACGATCTGGTGCGTAGCGAGCGTGCCAGAGCGCATGCCGCGCTCATGACCGCCACCGTGCATCTGCGCTTCCAGACGGACGCGAGGCTTGCGGCGTACATACAGGGCGCCAATGCCTTTGGGACCATAGGTCTTGTGAGCGGTAAGGCTCATCAGATCAACAGGGAGGTCTTTGAGATCGATATCAACACGGCCAGTGGCCTGCGCACCATCTACATGCAAGAGCACGCCCTTTTCACGGCAGATGGCACCGATGGCAGCAATATCCTGAATGACGCCAATTTCATTGTTGACGAACAGGATGCTGGCAAGCACGGTGTCAGGACGGATGGCTGCCCGGAACTTGTCCAGGTCAAGCAGGCCGTCTTCCTGAACATCCATGTAGGTGACCTCAAAGCCTTGACGCTCGAGCTCACGCATGGTGTCAAGCGTGGCTTTGTGCTCAGTCTTGAGGGTGATGAGGTGCTTGCCCTTGCCCTTGTAGAACTGCGCAGCACCCTTCAACGCCAGGTTGGTGGATTCGGTGGCGCCGGAGGTCCAAACGATTTCACGCGGATCTGCACCGATCAGGTCGGCCACATGGCCACGGGCTTTTTCTACCGCGGCTTCGGCTTCCCAGCCCCAGGCATGGCTGCGGCTGGCTGCGTTACCAAAGTGTTCGCGCAGCCATGGAATCATGGCGTCGACGACGCGTTGGTCTACGGGCGTGGTAGCACCGTAGTCCATATAGATAGGAAAGTGAGGAGTCTGGCTCATGGCTGGCTTGACTGGCTAAAGGTTAAATCTGTAAAACTGTGACTGCACGCTCGCAAGCGCATGGTCAGTGCTTGGAAGCAATTCCACCCAGCGCGAAGACCGAGTTGGGAGCGTTCACGCGAATGGGCTTGACGACCGGGGCGCTGGAGATAGCGCGCTTGGTAGCAGGCTTGTCTTCTACTTCTACGCCTTTTTCCAACTGGTCGTTGACCAGTTTCTGCAGCGTGACTGAGTCAAGAAACTCAACCATGCGGGCATTCAACGAAGTCCACAAATCGTGCGTCATGCAACGGCCACCGTCACCATGACAGTTTTCCTTGCCGCCGCAGTGCGTGGCGTCAATCGGCTCATCTACGGAAACAATGATGTCAGCGACCGTGATGTCTGCAGCCTTGCGGCCCAGAGAATAACCACCACCAGGACCCCTGGTAGACTCCACCAGTTCATGACGGCGCAGTTTTCCGAACAGCTGCTCCAGATAAGAGAGCGAGATTTGCTGCCTCTGGCTGATAGCCGCCAGCGTCACCGGACCGTTATCCTGGCGCAATGCAAGGTCGATCATGGCGGTTACCGCAAATCGCCCCTTGGTTGTAAGACGCATGACAAACTCCTCGATAGCGTGGGTTGAACATTGACGGGGACCATTCCCCATACCGGAGCCCAAAAGAGGCTCTTCCGGAGCCAAATTGACCTAAGCCTTTGCAGGAACTCAGATCAATTTAATTCCGAGTATTTTTATCAAGTATACACTGATTCTCCCTCTTGACAGGCCAAAACATTTGGAATAAGGGGGTTGATGACGTAACGCCTTGAAGCAATTCAGGTTTTTCGGGGCGCAAGGACGGGTCACCTGGACGTCTGATGAACCGTTTAGGTGCATGCGGAGGGCCTCCCGCGCCTGCAGATGGACGTGGGTCAAGCTCAATTTCGCCGCGGCGCCTTCAATCCGAACAGGTTTTTTCCTACAGACCTTTCGTCCAGCACTGACATCTTCGGCGAAGGGAGGTGCCTACAGTTAGAACCCAGTGAGCACATTCGGCTCATGAATAAAGGTAGGAGAAACCTCAAATGAAAACACGTCTTAACCGTCTGATGATTTTGGCCACCGCTGCCGCGCTCACTACAGGCTTGGTTGCTTGCAACAAGAATGACGAGCGGACCGCTGGCCAGCAACTTGATTCGGCCATTGCGAAAACGGAGCAGAGTGCTGAAAACGCTGAGGCGAAAGCTGCAGCTGCTGCCAACGAAGCGAAGATGGCTGCTGCCCGTACCGGCGAGCAAATCAAGGAAGGTGCAGCCGAGATGCGTGCTGACGCGAGCGCTGCTGGATCGCGCATTGCTGACGCAGCTGGAGATGCTGCGATTACCGCATCGGTGTCTGCCGGATTGATGAAGGATCCTGATCTGAGTGCGATCAAGATCGATGTGGATACCAGCAATGGCGTGGTGTCGCTCAAAGGGCCTGCACCGAATGCTGCTGCTAAAGAGCGCGCTGAGACTATCGCCAAAGGGGTATCTGGTGTGAAGAGTGTCAGCAATATGCTGGAAGTTCGGGGCTGAATTGGGTTGTGGGTTGCCTTGAATGTCTAAGGCATTGGGGTGGGTCAGCCGCTGACGCCACTCGAGTTTCGGCGTTAAGGTGACCTCGCTTGCCCTCACCCCTGCCCTCTCCCGCATGCGGGAGAGGGAGCAAGATGCGGAACCGCGATAGAAGGCGCGGTGTTTAGCTACAGGTAGCTGCAGGTAGCTGCCAAGTATCCCGAAAAGACCCATAAGCGGAGGCAAAGGAAACTGACCCACATAGGCACGGGCCTGATTGATCAGTTTTCGGCGCTTCAGGCGGCTGCGCTGCCTTCGCCAGCAGCGCCGAACACCCTGCTCTTTAGCTTGGCAAGTTGATCTCGGGTCCTTGCTGCTTGCTCGAATTCCAGGTTGCGGGCGTGCTCCATCATCAACTTTTCCAACCTGCGAATTTCTTTGGCCAGGTCTTTCTCGGACAAGGCCTCTTCTTTAATGGCAGATGGCCCGGTGGGCAGACGCTCGGCATCACGGCCATTGCGCTCACTGTAAACGCCGTCGATGAGGTCACGCACCTGCTTGAAGATTCCGCGCGGAACAATACCGTGCTCGGTATTGTGAGCGACCTGTTTGGCCCTGCGGCGATCGGTTTCACTGATCGCCTTTTTCATGGACTCGGTCATGCGGTCGGCGTACAGAATCGCTCTTCCATTGACGTTACGGGCAGCGCGCCCTATCGTCTGAATGAGGGAACGCTCTGCTCGCAGGAAGCCTTCCTTGTCGGCGTCCAAAATAGCCACGAGTGAGACTTCGGGAATATCCAAACCTTCGCGAAGAAGGTTGATGCCCACCAGAACGTCAAATGCGCCCAGGCGGAGATCACGAATGATCTCTACGCGCTCCACGGTGTCCACGTCGCTGTGCAGGTAGCGCACCTTCACCCCGTTTTCTGTCAGGTACTCCGTCAGCTGTTCAGCCATGCGCTTGGTCAGCGTGGTGATCAGCACGCGCTCGTGTTTTTCCGCTCGAATGCGGATTTCCTGCAGCACATCATCTACCTGGTGGCCCGCAGGACGAACTTCGACCACGGGGTCAATGAGGCCTGTAGGCCTGACCACCTGTTCGACGACCTGCCCGGAATGCTGCTTTTCATAGTCCGCCGGGGTAGCGGAGACAAAGATCACTTGACGCATGCGCCGCTCGAACTCTTCGAACTTCAGCGGCCTGTTGTCCATGGCACTGGGCAAGCGAAAACCGTATTCCACCAGCGTGGTTTTGCGGGCTCGGTCGCCGTTATACATGGCGTTGAGCTGGCCGATCATCTGGTGGCTCTCATCGAGGAACATGATGGAGTCGCGCGGGAGGTAGTCTGTGAGGGTCGCAGGCGGATCACCGGGTGCTGCGCCTGAAAGGTGGCGGGTGTAGTTCTCAATGCCCTTGCAGTGACCCAGTTCCGCCAGCATTTCCAGGTCAAACCGGGTGCGCTGCTCTACGCGCTGAGCTTCCAGCAGCTTGCCCTCCGAGACGAAAAATTTCAGGCGCTCATTGAGTTCGGCCTTGATGGTTTCTACGGCAGCGAGGGTCTTTTCACGCGGGGTGACGTAGTGGCTGGAGGGATAGATGACAAACCGCGGCACCTTCTGCTGAACCCTGCCGGTAAGAGGGTCGAACAGCGAAATGCTCTCGGTTTCGTCGTCGAACAATTCAATGCGAACTGCCAGCTCGCTGTGTTCAGCAGGAAACACATCAATGGTGTCACCCCGGACACGGAAACAGCCGCGTGTGAAGTCAGTGTCATTGCGTTGGTACTGCATGCGCACCAACTGAGCGATGGTTTCGCGCTGCGGCTGCTTGCCTCCTACTTTGAGGATGAGCCGCATCTGCAGATAGTCGTCAGGCGCGCCAATACCGTAGATGGCACTGACCGTGGCCACAATCACGACATCTCGCCGCTCCAGCACGCTTTTGGTGGCAGAGAGGCGCATCTGTTCGATGTGCTCGTTGATGGCGCTGTCTTTTTCAATGAAAAGATCGCGCTGGGGTACATAGGCTTCCGGCTGATAGTAGTCGTAGTAGCTGACGAAGTATTCGACGGCATTCTTGGGAAAGAACTCGCGGAATTCGCTGTACAGCTGCGCAGCCAGGGTCTTGTTGGGCGCAAACACAATGGCGGGCCGCCCCAGCCGGGCAATGACGTTGGCCATGGTGAAGGTCTTGCCCGAGCCTGTGACGCCCAGCAGGGTCTGGAAAGATTCACCCGATTCCACGCCTTCCACCAGCGCATCAATGGCCGCTGGCTGGTCTCCAGCAGGCGGATAAGGCTGGAAAAGCTGATAAGGGGAATCAGGAAAGTTGAGGAACTTGCCCTCGGATGGCACTTCGGCCACAGCAGTAGAAGTCATATTCGGAAGGTGATGCTGCGCTTGGATGGTGCGGCGCCTGGAAGATGCGGCGCTTGGAGCGAGTTGCCACATAGTTGAGGCCAATCGCGGCAAAAACCATGCACATCTGAATCAATTTTCAATCTTAGTTGGCAAGTCCCTCAAGCTACTAGCTAAAATTCGAGGGTTTTCCCCTCCAGCGTACCGCATGCGGTCCTGCCGCGTTTGGATACGTCTGATTCGATGCCTTTGCATTCAACAGGACTTTTCCGCTATGTCTCTTTTCTCCGCCGTCGAAATGGCCCCTCGCGACCCCATTCTGGGTCTCAATGAGCAATTTGCCGCAGACAGCAACCCCAACAAGGTCAACCTGGGCGTAGGCGTTTATTTCGATGAGAACGGCAAATTGCCTTTGCTGAAGTGCGTGCAGGCGGCTGAGAAGGCCTTGATGGACGCGCCCAAGCCACGTGGCTATCTCCCCATTGACGGCATTGCGGCGTACGACACCGCTGTAAAAAAACTGGTCTTCGGTGCAGATTCCGAGCCATTCAAGGCTGGCCGCGTGGCCACTGTCCAAGGCCTGGGTGGTACTGGCGGCTTGAAAATTGGCGCCGATTTTCTGCGCAAGCTGAAGCCCGAAGCCAAAGTTCTTATTTCAGACCCAAGCTGGGAAAACCACCGCGCACTGTTCCAGCAGGCAGGCTTCGAGGTGGACACGTACCGCTACTATGACGGCGCCACACGCGCGCTGAACTTCGAGGGCATGCTGGCTGACCTGAAAGCAGCCGCACCCGGCACCATCGCCGTGCTGCACGCTTGCTGCCATAACCCTACCGGCTACGACATCACACCCGCTCAGTGGGACCAAGTGATTGCCGTGGTGAAAGAGCGCGGTCTCACGCCCTTCCTGGATATGGCCTACCAGGGCTTTGCTGATGGGATTGCCGAAGACGGCGCCGTCGTCGGCAAGTTCGTGGCTGCAGGCCTCAGCTTCTTTGTCTCGACCTCGTTCTCCAAGAGCTTCAGCCTGTACGGCGAGCGCGTGGGTGCCTTGTCTGTGCTTTGCGACACCAAGGAAGAGGCAGACCGCGTGCTGTCCCAGCTCAAGATCATGATCCGTACCAACTACAGCAACCCGCCCACACACGGCGGCGCGGTGGTGGCCATGGTTCTGGAAGACCCCAAGCTGCGCGCTCAGTGGGAAGAAGAGCTGGCTGGCATGCGCGTTCGCATCAAAGCCATGCGCAAAGCGTTGGTGCAAGGCTTGAAAGCCGCCGGCGTCAAGCAGGACATGAGCTTCATCACCACGCAAGTCGGTATGTTCAGCTACTCTGGCCTGAGCAAGGATCAAATGGTCCGCCTGCGTAACGAATTCGGCGTGTACGGCACAGACACCGGACGTATGTGTGTGGCAGCGTTGAACGAAAAGAACATCGGTTACGTCTGCGAGTCAATTGCCAAGGTCGTCTGATTTCCTTGGGGTATGACCCAATAAGAAGCCGCGGCATGCCGCGGCTTTTTAGTTGGAGAAACGGTAGATACCAGCCAGAAACAGCTTAGTTTAAAAATCGTCCTGACTACCTGGGGCCAGGCTTTCAAAGCGTGTGAGCTGGTTCAAGAAGGCGAGCTTGACGGTGCCGGTCGGGCCGTTACGCTGTTTGCCGATGATGATCTCGGCCACCCCGGGCTCACGCGAATCCTTGTTGTAGTACTCGTCGCGGTAGATGAACATGATGATGTCGGCATCCTGTTCAATAGCGCCCGATTCTCGCAAGTCGCTCATCATGGGGCGCTTATCCGTGCGCTGCTCCACGCTTCGGTTCAACTGTGAGAGCGCAATGACCGGACAGTTCAACTCTTTGGCAAGCGCCTTCAATCCGCGGGAGATTTCGCCCAGCACAGTGGCGCGGTTTTCTTCGTTGCTGCTGCTACCACTCATCAGCTGCAGGTAGTCCACCACGATGAGGCCTAATTTGCCGCACTGCCGGGCCAGGCGCCTGGCGTTGGCTCGCAGCTCGCTGGGGGTAAGGCCTGGCGTTTCGTCAATATGCAAGGAGATGGTGCGCAAGCTTTCAATGGCTTCAGTGAGGCGTGGCCACTCTTCATCAGTCAGCTTGCCGGTGCGCAAGTGGCCCTGGTTGATGCGGCCAATCGAGCCCACGATACGCACCGCGAGCTGAGCCGCGCCCATTTCCATGGAGAAGATGGCCACGGGCAATTGTTCGTTGAGCGCCACGTGCTCTGCGATGTTCACGGCAAATGCCGTCTTGCCCATGGACGGCCGTGCGGCCAACACGACGAGGTCTCCGCCTTGCAAACCGGCGGTCATGCGGTCAAGGTCGTAGAAGCCGGTGGGCACGCCCGTCACGTCATTAGGGTTGTCGGCCATCTCCTGCACGCGGTCCAGCAGGTCGACCACCAGGGTGTCCATGGCCTGGAAGCCCTGCTTCATGCGCGAGCCTTCTTCGCCGATCTTGAAGATCTTGGATTCGGCCTCGTCCAGAATCTTGGCCACGGGTTGGCGGGGGTTGAAGGCGCTGGTGGCAATTTCGTCACTGGCGGTCACCAGTTTGCGCAAAATGGCGCGCTCGCGCACGATTTCTGCATAGCGCCGAATATTGGCCGCACTGGGCACATACTGCGCCAGCGAGTTCAGATACGCCAAACCACCTATTTCGTCACCCTTGCCCTGGCGCTGAAGCTCCTCGTAGACGGTAATGACGTCTGCGGGCTTGCTTTCGTTGATCAGCTTGCCACATACGGCGTAGACAAGGCGGTGTTCATAGCGGTAGAAATCAGTGTCCTTGCATACGTCACCTACGCGATCCCAGGCACTGTTGTCCAGCAACAGGCCACCGAGCACGCTCGACTCCGCCTCGATCGAATGAGGCGGGATGCGCAGTTGCGCTACGTCACGGTCTCGAGGAGAGTCGTCGCTGAGATCTGGGAAGCTGGGGGGAAAGGTAGATGACATGAATAGACTGAACCTGGATTTCGCATACTACGCCGGCCAGACCCCAGTGTCACGGGATAGCCTGGGGATAAGTAGTGCACGGACTGTGCACAAGACACCCATATGCTGTGCAAAACACTGTGCACAAGTCAAAAAAAAACCGCCACCCTTGTGGGGTGGCGGCTGAGACGGAACCGTACTCAGTATTAGGCTGTTTCGCCGTATACGGAGACAGTGATCTCTACCACCACGTCGGTGTGCAGAGACACAGCAACAGTGGTGTCGCCAACGGTCTTGATAGGACCGTTAGGCAGTCGAACTTGCGACTTGAGGACTTCGAAGCCTTGCTTTTTCAGCTCGTCAGCGATGTCGTTGTTGGTCACGGAGCCAAACAGGCGGCCATCCACACCAGCTTTTTGAGTCAGCTTGATGGTTTTACCAGCCAGTTTTTCGCCTTGAGCGGCAGAAGCTGCCAGCTTGTCAGCGGCTTGCTTTTCGAGTTCCGCACGGCGGGCTTCGAATTCAGCTTTGTTCGCTGCTGTGGCGCGACGAGCACGGCCAGAAGGGATCAGGAAGTTACGAGCGTAGCCGTCCTTGACCTTGACGATTTCACCCAGGCCGCCCAGGTTAGCAATTTTGTCGAGAAGAATAATTTGCATGGTGCTTCTTTCCCTCAGACGCGGTGCTGGTCTGTGTAGGGCATCATGGCCAGGAAGCGTGCACGCTTGATGGCTGTATTGAGCTGACGCTGGTAAATGGCGCGCGTGCCAGTCAGGCGAGCGGGAATGATTTTGCCGTTTTCGCCGATGAAATCGCGCAAGACATCCATGTCTTTGTAGTCGATCTCTTCAACACCAGCAACGGTGAAGCGGCAGAAACGCTTGCGCTTGAACAGCAGCGACTGGGTGTTGCGCTTGGGGCGCTTGTCCTTGTTGAATTTCTTGAACGTGGCCATGTGGGCCTCCTTACAAATCTTGCTGAAAATCCTGGATATGGAGCACTACGTGCTTGCCGTTGCGGGGGGTTGCGAGAAAGCCGGTGAAACGCCACTGCGATCCAACGTCTTGCTTGCCCAACCTCTCAGCCATTGCGCCAACCGCAAGAGCTTTGAGCGTGGCCTTCACCTGTCTCTTGACACCGGCTTCTTCAGCGCTTGACTCGTGTTCGAGTCTCAAATCCAGCGCCGGCAATCCTGCCGGTGTGTACCTGAGTGCGCTGCGTTCGACGATGCAGGCTGTGAGATCGGTGCGGTTCACGCCCGCAACTATTTCCGCTAGGGCTTAGTTGCCGGCTTCGACCTGCTGGGCCTTGCGAGCTTCTTCGCGCTCAACCGTCTTCATCATGGAAGATGGGCCGGTGTCAGCCTTGGGACGTTGCACAGTCAGATGGCGCAGCACTGCGTCGTTGAAGCGGAAAGCGTGTTCCAGCTCGCCCATCACGGCTTGATCAGCCTCGATGTTGACGCACAGGTAATGAGCTTTGGCCAGCTTGTTGATCTGGTAAGCCAGTTGACGGCGACCCCAGTCTTCAACGCGATGGATCTTGCCGCCGCCGGCAGTGATCATGCCTTTGTAGCGCTCCAGCATGGCTGGAACTTGTTCGCTCTGATCCGGATGGATCAGCAAAATGATCTCGTAATGACGCATTCAAACTCCTTGTGGATGAATACGGTGCTGGCTGCCTTGGATACACCAAAGCTGCCAACCACCAAAAAACCGCCTCCAGCGTCAGATGGAGTGCGGCAAGGGAACTCGGGATTATAGCGCGGATTGCAGCCTCTGGGCAAGGCGCGCGCTAGGCGCAATGCTGTTCAGTTAAACCCAGTCCGTTCGCGCTGAGCCTGTCGAAGCGTCGTACCCGGCTTCGACAGGCTCAGCCCGAACGGGTATTTGTGTGCTTAAGTGAACAGCAATGGTGCTAGGCGGAGCTACATTCAATGGATCAGCTCCTATCGCACGGCCTCATGGCCTCATGGCCGCGCGATAGAAGAGATAGCAACACGCATTACTTCATCTTGGCGATGCGATCACGTGCTGCTTGGGCGGCTTCAGACTGCGGATAGGTCTTGACCAGCGATTCCAGCGTTGCACGTGCGGCACGGGTGTCCTTCAGCTCAACCTGGCAGTTGGCGATGGAAAGAAGTGCTTCAGGCGCTCTGGTGTGATTGGGCACAGCAGTCAGCAACGAGCGGAAGTTGGTGATGGCTTCCTTGTAGTTGCGCGTGGCGTACTGGGCGTTGCCTAGCCAGAATAAAGCGGAGGGCGCCAGCTGGCTGCGTGGATAACGCTTGATGAAATTGGCAAAGCCCGTTTGAGATGCTTTGAAATCACCCGACCGAAACACCGCCAAAGCCGCATCGTATTCCTGCTTTTCCGCAGCATCCGATGCGGCGGCGTTGGCGTTCGCGCCCGGAGTTGCACCGGGATCCGATGCGCTCGGTGAAGTTGCGGCGGCGGCAGCGGATGCGGCACGTGCCACTTCTGCAGCCTCCAACTTGCGCATACGCTCATCAAGCTCTTGCTGCGAACCGCCCTGCCGTTTTTGCAGTTCGGAAAGCTCGCGTGCAAATTGTTCGTCCTGCCCACGCGAACGCGCCAGCTCAGCGCGCATGGCTTCGATCTGCTGTTGAAGATCGAGCATGCTGCGCCGCATCTGGGTGTTCTCGTCTACCAGGCGGTTCTGGGCATTCACGGCCGCGTCAAAGCGCTGCCGCAGATCCAGAATGGCTTGACGTGCTTGATCGTCGCCACCAAACAATTGCGCCTGCGCTGCAGTTCCCGCGAAACAGGCCGCCGCTAGAACGGCGACACGAAAATAGGGCATTGATGTGGACACGTTCAAGGCTTAACGGTAGCGCAGTTCAACGCGGCGGTTTTTGGCGTACGCGTCTTCCCCAGAGCCCGACACTGCTGGCTTTTCTTCGCCGAAGCTGACGGCCTCGATCTGTGAATCGCTGGCGCCGACCAGGGTCAGAGCGCGCCTGACGGCCTCAGAGCGTTTTTGGCCCAAAGCCAGGTTGTACTCACGGCTTCCGCGCTCATCGGTGTTGCCTTCGAGCACCACGCTGCGGCCACGATTGGCCTGAAGAAAACGGGCGTGCTGGTCCACAACCGACTGGAATGCAGGCTGCACCACAAAGCTGTCGTAGTCGAAATAAATGACGCGATCAACCCCGGTAGGTCCGGCGACATCAGACTTGCTGGCATCCACCTGAACAGGTGCCACAGAACTCTGGCCCGCGCCCTGCCCTTGTGTGCCTGACGTGCCAGCGCCCGTGCCCGCGCCGCTGGTGGTTGACGAGGCGCTGTCCTGGATGGGAGGGTCGAGTTTGACACTGGAGCCGCAACCCGCCAGCGCCGCGGCCACTGTAGCGAGCACAAAATAACGCTTGATCATGAAAGGTACTCCTTGGAGATGAAATCTGAAGAAAAAAATTAACGCTGAAACGGGCCCCAGGAGGGTTCGCGAAGCTCGCCACCCTGACCTGCCAGACGCGCTTTGATCTTGCCGTCGAGCGTAGTCGTCATGAGGGCTTCGCGGCCACCTTGGCGGGTGGCGTACACGATGAGCTTGCCGTTAGGAGCAAAACTTGGGTTTTCGTCGTCTGTGGTGTCGGTGATGGACGCGACATTTCCAGAGGCCAATTCCATGACCTGAAGCTTAAACGCTCCACCCACCCGCGATATGTAGGCCAACCACCTGCCATCAGGACTGATGGAAGGAGAAACGTTGTAATTGCCGCTAAAGCTCACGCGTTGGGCAGCCCCGCCGCTGGCAGACATACGGTAAATCTGCGGCGCGCCACCTCTATCGCTGACGAAATAGATATTGCTTCCGTCTGGAGAGAAGACAGGCTCGGTGTCAATGCTCTGCGATTGCGTCAAGCGCCGGGGCTCGCCGCCGCTGGCACTGATCAGATACAGCTGTGATCCGCCGTCGCGCGAGAGGGTGACAGCCAGATTTCGGCCATCCGGTGACCAGGTTGGCGCGCTGTTGGAGCCTCGGAAGTTCGCCAGCAGCCTGCGCTTGCCTGAAGAGACGTCGTGCACATAAATGACAGGCTTGCGCGACTCGAAGGACACATAAGCCAGTTGCAGCCCGTCGGGTGACCAACTGGGTGAAATGATGGGTTCGGGGCTGCTGAGTGCAGCTTGCGCGTTTTCGCCATCAGAGTCTGCGACCCAGAGCGAATACCGACTGCCGGCCTTGGTGATGTAGGCCAGACGGGTGGAAAACACACCCTTTTCACCGGTCAACTTTTCGTAGATGTAATCCGCAATCTTGTGGGCAGCCAGGCGCAGGTCAGCGCGAGGAACCACGTAACCTTGCCCACCCAGGTCCTGGTTGCGAACGACATCCCAGAGGCGGAAGCGAACGTCGTACCTGCCGTCAGGCAAAAGCGTCACACTGCCACCGGCCAGGGAATCAGCGCTGCGCTGCCTCCAGATCGACATGTCAGGACGCGTATTTTCGTCCATGGCGTCGCCCGTGGTGTCCACAGAGCGGAAGCGACCGCTTCGCTCAAGATCGGCACGGATAATGGCACTTATCTTTTGCGGAGAGGACCCCTCTCCGCGAAAAGGCACAAGCGCGATGGGTAGCTGGGTCAGCCCAACGCCTGAGACTTCAACGCGAAACTGCGCCAATGCCGGAAGGCTGGGTGCTGCAGCCATGGCGACAATAAGGCCGCGGCGGCGAAGCCCAGGAGACAAAACAACACGGGGGTCAAGTTTCATGCGATGCGATTGTGAACTTGTGAGATCCAGATACAGGGTTGAATGTTACACACTCGGCATTAACCCTCGTGACAAACTGTATAGCGCGCAGACGCACGCTTGCAAAATTCATTCATACGACACGACTTCGGTCCATTGGTTCCGCGACAGGAGGCTGTCGGACTTGGAAATCGCCGGCTGCGAAATGGCCGCAGCGGTCCATTTTTCAAGGTCTTCTTGACCCATAGCTTGGCTATGGGCCTGTAAATCCCTGGGGCGGCCACCCGCTAAAAACTGTCCGCTGGGGCCTTTTCTCGCTAACGGCGCTCCAAGTCCGACAGCCTCCTAGTTAGACTCCTCCCCCATGGCCTCACCCGACCCCCAGCCCAGCCCCTCCAGCCAGCGCCCCATGAAAGAGCGCCTGCGGCGCCTATGGTCCTATTTCAAGCAATACCGGGCCGGATGGGTCCTGGCCATTGGGTCTACCGTGGCCACGGGCATCACGGAACCGGCCATCCCTGCACTGCTGCAACCTCTGCTCGACCGTGGGTTTACGCAGGGTGAATTGCCGATCTGGATGGTTCCCGTGACCGTGATCGGGCTATTTATGCTGAGAGGTTTGACACAGTTTGCCGGCCAGTACGCTCTGGCGCGAATTGCAGGAGAAGGCATGCTGGTGCTCAGGCGTCAGCTGTTTGATCGCCTTTTGACCGCGGATCTGACACTTTTCTCGCGGCAGTCAGCCAGCCAATTGGCCAACACCATCGTCTACGAAGTTCAGAATGGCGCTTCGCAGTTGGTGCAGGCGGTCATCACGGCGGCCAGAGATGGTTTCACCGTCATTGCACTGCTGGCCTATCTTTTCTACCTTAACTGGTCGCTCACCATGATCGTGCTGGTTCTGGTGCCCTGCGTGGCCTGGATACTCAAAGTCATGACGCGCCACCTGTACAAGGTGACCCGGCAAAGCCAGGTAGCAACCGACGAACTGGCTTACGTCGTGGAAGAAAACGTTCTGGCACACCGCATGGTTCGCCTGCATGGGGCGCAAGGTGCACAGGCAGAGCGCTTTGAAACATTGAGCCGCCGCCTGCGTGATTTGGCGCTCAAGGCCACGCGCTCCTCGGCGGCTACCACGCCGCTGACGCAGCTGGTGGCCTCTGTCGCACTGTCCACGATGATCGGCATCGCACTTTCTCAAGGTCAAAGCGCCGATGGACGCTCCATCACGGTGGGCGGATTCGTCGCGTTCATTGGGGCTATGCTCATGCTGGTGGCGCCCACCCGGCGGCTGGCCGACGTCGTCAACCCCATCACACGCGGCATGGCGGCCCTGGAGCGCGGCCTGGACTTGATGGACAGCGTTGAGTCTGAGGTGGACAACACTTCTGGTGCCGAGCAGGTTCCGCAACGCGCGCAGGGGCACATTGAACTGCGCGACGTGAGCGTTCGCTATCGCGACGATGCTGCACCCGCTCTTGATGGCGTGAGCTTGCGCATCAACGCCGGTGAAACCGTGGCACTCGTTGGCCCTTCGGGGTCAGGCAAAAGCACGCTGGTCAATCTGCTGCCTCGTTTTGTGCAGTCTTCTGGCGGGCAGATACTGCTGGACGATGTCGACGCAAAAAGCTGGCCTCTTGCTGCCTTGCGAGCTCAGTTTGCCCTGGTTAGCCAGGATGTGACCATGCTCAATGACAGCGTAGCCGCCAACGTGGCCCTGGGTGCCTCGCACATAGATCGGGACCGAGTGCTTGCTTGCCTGGAAGATGCCAATCTCGCCGCCCACGTGGCAAGCCTGCCGCAGGGCATGGACACAGTGCTGGGGCATAACGCTACCGAGCTTTCAGGCGGGCAGCGCCAACGATTGGCGATTGCCCGTGCCCTCTACAAGGATGCACCGGTGTTGCTTCTGGACGAGGCTACTTCTGCGTTGGACACAGAGAGCGAACGCCTGGTGCAACAGGCCATGCGGCGCGTCATGGTCGGGCGGACCACCTTGGTGATTGCGCACCGGCTTTCCACGATTGAACACGCTGATCGAATTGTGGTGATGGAGCGCGGCAAGATTACCGAACAGGGAACTCACACTGAACTGCTCGCTGCGGGGGGCCTCTACGCCCGCTTGCAGAACTACGCGGGTTAACCCTTTGCCTGCGCGCTGAGCTGGCAATGAAGTAGGCATTAAATCTACAAAACGTGAATTAATTCCTTCGCTTTTCATTGGCCCTCAGTAAGGTCGGACGATTGCAACCATGCCGCATCCAGCTCTAGACCATGAAGGCCCAGATCTACTCTGTTCGAACCCAATCGTTCAATAAGATTTCCCTTGCTTTGCTATTGGCAAGCACGGCGCTCATATGGAGCCGGGATGCAGCGGCTCAGGAAGCTCAGATCTGCTCAACCCGATATGTGCAAACTTTCGGAAGCAGCACATCTCTTCCTCAAACGACGACCTCCAACGCGGCAGTCTTGGGCCCAGCACTCGCTGCAAGCGGCGAAGGAGAATCTACCTATCCCTACGGGTATGACGCGGGGACAAACACCATCATCCGCGGAGCGGGGTATTACTACCGCTTGACCAACCCCAGAGATCACCAATCGTGGACTGGCTGGCTGGACGCGACTGACCATACTGGCGATACCGGCGGGTACTTTCTGATGTATGACGGCTACATGGCGGGTTCGGTCGCTTATTCGTACGAGTTCAGCGGTCTCGTCGCGGGGTCTAGCTACAGCGCATCCGTTTGGATAGCGAACATTTTCAATGCCGCTGCCGAAGATGACGTCGGTGGCTATGCGGCGCCCAACATCACTGTGCGCATTGTCAATGCAGACACAGACGCAGTGGTCAGCAGTGTAGAGACAGGAAACATTCCTTCTGCAAGCGGACCCGTCAATGGAAAGTTGCCATGGACACAGTACTCGTTTTCATTCCAAGCCAGTCCGAGCTTGACAAACGCTCGACTGGAAATAGTCAACAACACCAACGCACCCTATGGTGCAGATTTTGCGATTGACGATGTCTCCATCATTGGGGATTGCCGACCTGCCCCTCCGGTGGCGATACCAGCACACCCCGTCCCCGCAAATTCACCTCTCGGTCTGATGACCTTGGCAACTTCGATTCTGAGTTTGGGAGGCTGGCTGATTCGCCGTCGCAGGTCATAGGAATCGCTGACCATGAAGCGAAGACGATGTGACGTGCAAGTTGTTGCCCCTCCTAGGAGGTGGGGCGCCGTGGAGGATAGCGCGGGAGCTTAGTAAGCGGGGCGGGCAGCAGTTGCAGAGACTTGTCTGAAAACTGAGATAAAAGGTGCCCAAAATATCAGGTTGCAGAAATTCCGAGTGCAACCGAATTCGGTGCTTCAGGTGGAAGTTCGGCAGCCTCCCAGGGAGCCGGGAGACATATAACTATGAAACATTACCTCCTTCCTCTCAGTTCCTCATGGACTGAGAGTTCATCTTGTGTGACCACTGACGACGAGGATCTTGGAGGGTTTTTTTACGACTACCTTGTTGCTGCCGATGGAACAATGATTGGCATAAGGTACTATTTTTTCGATGACGTCGAACTCAATCTGGATAGCCATCCGGTATTTCAGCCATTCCTAACAGACTATCGATTTCAATTTGATCTTGACAAGCTTCATGTCGACATTCTTTTGAAAATCAGCCACATCAACGAGTTTGAAGGCCACTCTTTCAAAGTTGATGAAGGCCAACACTTTGGCGGCACCCATGTCATTAAAACTGACGACGGGTACGGCCTGATGATCGAAGTTTAAGGACTGTGTTCAAACCTTGAGCGAAAAGCGCAGGCCGATGACAGGTCCATTGCAAGGCGAGAATGTCGCCAGTAGCCAGTCGCCCGTAGCGTGGTTATTGGCAGCAAAGCGGCTCAGACAGCATCTCCCCCCAAGGATGGTCATTTGACGCCATGAGGGGTTTGCAAAGCAAGGTGTGAACTTCTGGCGAAGGTGTCTCTACTACTGGCGTTCGATCTTGGCGCGCGAGATCACCTCAGTCCAGCGCTGAATGTCTCCGTTAAGCATCGCGGCGGCTTCAGCCGGCGTACCAGGATGCGGGTCCAGGTTCAATGCTTCGAGCTTCTTGCGTACATCGGGATCACGCAGTGCCACATTGATCTCTTTGCTCAGACGGTCTACCACCGCTTTCGGAGTTTTCGCGGGAACGGCCAAGCCATTCCAAGAGGCGGCGTTCAAGTTCTTGACGCCCGCTTCCTGGGCTGTGGGGACATCGGGGAGTACGCGTGAGCGTTTGGTGCCTGTGACCGCCAGCGGATGAAGCGCCTTGCCCTGAATTTGCGAGAGCAACGGGCTCAGAATATCCAGCCCAACCTGAATCTGGCCACCGCGAATGGCTGTGATGACGTCCGGTGTACCTTTGAACGGCACCACCTGCGCGTCAATGCCCGCGGCAGTCTTGAATAGCTCGGCCGCCAGATGCTGGGTAGTGCCTATGGCAGGTGTACCGATATTGAGTTTTCCGGGGTTGGCTTTGGCCCAGGTAATCAGTTCAGCCAAGGTTTTGAATTCACCAGTAGGCGAACTCACGATGACCAAGTCGAAGGTGGCCAAAGGAGCCACTGGGATGAAGTCCTTGCGCGAGTCGAAAGGAAGCGACTTGAACAAAGCTTCACTGACCGCTGTGCCACTGGAGATAAGGAGCAGCGAATAGCCGTCAGCAGGGGCACTGGCCACGGCCTGCCCGGCCACCACGCCGCCGGCGCCCGGACGGTTGTCGATCACAACGGGCTGGCCTAAACCCTTGGCCATTTTTTCTCCTACTGTGCGCGCGGTCAGGTCAGCGGCGCCACCAGGCGCATTGGGGACCACGATGCGTACTGGCTTGCTGGGATAAGCGGCCTGCGCCCATGCGGCAAGAGGTGAAAGCACAGCGGTGCAGGCAAGCGCACCCGCGATCAAGAAATGACGTCTCATGGAACTCTCCTTTGAATTATTTTGGGATGACACGCCCTAATGACGTTGACGACATCATTTTTGCATGAGCTTGGACCTGGTGCATTCAACCGCTCTCTACGATGTGGAAGAGCTGATCTCCAAACGGGTAAACCCCTAGAAATAAACTGCTTCTGCGGCTTGAATCTAGTTATTGTTTATAACCATAATCGCGTCAAACAGCCGCAAAAGACGCACAACAGATCACCCTGGGCGTCGCCTTGGGCGCCCCCCGGCCCCCACCAACGCTGTCAGCACGCAAAGGAAGATAGAAATGACCAGTCAATACTTGGATCTGTCACTGGAGATCCGTGGCGAACAGAACGAAGTCGCTGTGATTCGCCTTACGCGCGGCGCAAAGCGCAATGCACTGTCGGATGGACTCATTCTGGCCATCCGCGACACCTTCCAGAATCTGCCAGACACCGTGCGAGCCGCGGTCATTGATGGCGAAGGCGAGCATTTCTGCGCCGGCCTTGACCTGTCCGAGTTGAAGGAGCGAGACGCGGGCCAAGGCATGCTTCATTCGCGGCTGTGGCATTCGGCCCTGGAGTGCGTTCAGCATGGTCCGGTGCCTGTCATCGCCGTGTTGCATGGCGCGGTCGTGGGTGGCGGGCTGGAACTGGCCAGCGCCGCACATATTCGCGTGGCTGACGAAAGTACGTTCTACGCCTTGCCTGAAGGTTCGCGAGGGATTTTTGTGGGCGGAGGCGGCTCCGTGCGCATTCCCAAACTGATCGGTGCCTCGCGCATGATGGACATGATGCTCACGGGCCGTGTCTACAACGCACAGGACGGCGAAAAGCTGGGATTTGCCCAGTACCTGGTACCTGCGGGCCAGGCCTTTGAAAAAGCCATGGAACTGGCGACACGCGTGGCCCAGAACGCGCCGCTTACCAACTACTCCCTGATGCACGCACTGCCACGCATTGCTGAACAATCGGCCGACCATGGCTTCTTTACCGAGGCCCTGATGTCAGCCATTGCGCAATCGGCACCCGAGGCGAAGGAACGCGTTCGCGCCTTTCTGGAAGGCCGCGCCGGCAAGGTGCAGAAATCCTGATCCGCGCCTTCTGGCATTTCACACAAATAGACAGCGAGACATAGCATGACCGGCAGCGAAACCGCTCCAGCCCAACCGACATACCGCCCTCTTGCCTTCGGCGTGACCCGCGTGAACCTGCGAGACGGGGAAAACGAAAGCCAGTACCTGGCAGCAGAAGCCAGCCTGGACACTTTCGACGAGCGCATGTCCGACCGCCTGATCCACTGGGCGAAATCCACCCCGGACGAAACGCTGATTGCTCAACGCGAGCGCGCAACCGACGGCTCTCTGGGTGCGTGGCGCCACATCAGCTACGCTCAGGCACTGGATGCTGCGCGCCGCATCGGCCAAGGACTGCTCAATCGGGGTCTGAGTGCTGAACGGCCTGTGGTCATCCTGAGCGACAACAGCCTGGACCACGCTTTGCTGGCCCTGGGATGCCTCTACGTCGGCATCCCCTACTCGCCCGCCTCCCCCGCCTATTCCACCATCAGCAAAGATTACGGCAAGCTCCGGCATGTGATTGACACGCTCACGCCGGGATTGATATGGGCCGACGATGGTGAGCGCTACGGCGCAGCGATTGCCGCGACAGCGCCCGCAGACGCTGAAGTTGTCCTGTCCCGCAACGCAGAGCATGCGCATTTAAAGGGCCGCCCTTGCACTGCGTTCGCGGCTTTGATGGCCACAGAGCCCACCCCGGCTGTGGATGCAGCGCAGGCGGCTACCGGGCTGGACACCATCGTCAAGTTCCTGTTCACGAGCGGCTCAACCAAGCTGCCCAAGGCGGTGATCAATACCAACCGCATGTGGTGCGCCAACCAGCAGCAGATGCGCCAGTCGATGCCCATACTGACTGAGGAGCGCCCCGTTCTCATAGATTGGCTGCCTTGGAACCACACCTTTGGCGGCAATCACAACGTTGGAATGGTTCTGAACAACGGCGGTACGCTCTATATCGACGAAGGCAAACCCACTCCGGCTCTGGTAGGTGAGACGCTCAGAAATCTCCGTGAGATTGCGCCTACCATGTACTTCAACGTGCCCACCGGTTTTGAAGCCATTGCCAACGCGATGAAGACCGATGACCTGCTGCGCAAGAACTTCCTCTCACGCGTGAAGATGTTCTTTTATGCGGGTGCTTCACTGGCACAGCCGGTGTGGAATGCGCTCTTTGAAAGTGCCGAGCGCGAAGTGGGTCAGCGCATCGTGATGACTTGCGGTTTCGGCATGACCGAATCCAGCCCTTATGGCTTGTTCCCAACCAGCCCGGACGTCCGCGCAGGTGATCTGGGCTTACCCACGCCCGGCATGGAATGCAAGCTGGTCCCCAAAGACGGCAAGACGGAGTTGCGTTATCGCGGCCCCAACATCACCCCAGGTTACTGGCGCTCCCCCGAATCCACCGCCGAAGCTTTCGATGATGAAGGCTTTTTCTGCACAGGCGACGCCGTGCTGTGGATTGATCCGGCCAACCCCCATGCTGGCTTGCGCTTTGATGGCCGTATCGCGGAAGACTTCAAGCTTGCCACAGGCACCTTTGTCAGCGTAGGCCCGCTGCGTGCCCGCGTGATTGCAGGTGGTGCGCCCTATATCCAGGATGTGGTGATCGCGGGACTGAACCGCAAGGAAATTGGCGCCCTGGTCTTCCCGACGCAAGCGGTGCGCACCCTGACCGATCTGCCGCCAAGCGCGCCGCTTTCCGAGGTGCTGAGCGACTCTCGTGTCTTGGCGAAATTCCAAAGCCTGGTGACCGATCTTTCTCTTACCGCCACCGGCAGTGCCAACAGGGTAACGCGCTTGATGCTGATGTCCGAGCCGCCGTCCATCGACAAGGGTGAGATCACCGACAAGGGAAGCATCAACCAGCGGGCAGTGCTGAAGGAGCGCGATGACCTGCTCCAGGCGCTGTATGACGACGCGACCCCGCATACTGTCATCAAGCCTGGCGCAAATTCGTAAACAGTCGGGTCGCTGCGGGTCGCACGAATCAAACGCAAGGCCTAGGCTAGGGGCAACATCAGGAAAATTGTATGAAAAACAAGGGATTCTTCAACGCCTTCGACGACGTCTGGATACTGGACGGTGTGCGTACGCCCATGGTGGACTACTGTGGCGTGCTCGGGCATATCTCGCCTACAGATCTTGGCATCAAGGCCGCACGTGAAGCGCTCAAACGCACGGGGGTTCCTGCGTCCGACATTGGCTCAGTCGTCTGCGGAAACATGGCCCCAGGCGACTTTGATCAGTTCTTCCTGCCCCGCCACATTGGCCTTTATGCGGGTGTGCCTGTCGAAGTGCCAGCCATCATGGCGCAGCGCATTTGCGGCACCGGTTTTGAGCTGTTCCGGCAAGCTGGCGAACACATTCAAAGCGGCGCGTGTGAGGCTGCCTTGGTTGTTGGCACAGAGAGCATGACACGAAACCCCATTGCGTCCTTCGACAACCGTACAGGCTTCAAGCTGGGCGCGCCCGTGGGCTTCAAGGACTACATGTGGGAAGCACTCAAGGACCCGGCGGCTGGCATTAACATGATTCAGACTGCCGAGAACCTGGCCAGGAAGTACGGCATCACACGTGAGCAGGTTGACGAGTTTGCATCGAGTTCGTTCGCGAAGGCGGTGGCTGCACAGGAAAATGGCTTCCTGGCGGGCGAGATCGTGCCTGTGATCACAGAGAAGTTTGAAGTTGAAGGCTACAAGCCACGCGGGATCCGCCTGCAAGGCAAGGTGACGGAAGTGGCGAAAGACACCCACCCGCGCATCTCTCCAGTAGAAGTGCTGGCCAAGCTCAGATCCGTGTTTGAAGATGGTGTTCAGACCGGTGGCAATTCATCTGCGCTGGTGGATGCTGCAGCCGCTGCCGTGGTCGCTTCTGGGGATTACCGTAAAGCATCAGGCAAGGCGGCATTGGCACGGGTGGTCGGCGCCGCAGCGGTCGGTGTCCCCCCCGAAATCATGGGCATCGGCCCTGCCCCCGCTATTCGCCTTTTGCTTGAACGAACCGGTCTGAAGCTCGACGACATTGGCTGCTTTGAGATCAACGAAGCACAGGGCGCCCAGACGCTGGCGGTTGCAAGGGAACTGGGCCTGGACCTGGCCAAACTCAACGTCAACGGTGGCGCCATCGCGCTAGGCCACCCACTGGCGGCAACGGGGGTGCGCCTGACCATCACCGTAGCCCGCGAGATGCAGCGCGCCGGTCATAAGTACGGAATTTCCTCAGCTTGCGTAGGCGGCGGCCAAGGTATAGCGTTGCTGCTGGAGAATCCGGCGGTGGCGTGAGCCAAGCGTATCCGCAAGCCATCATCATTCATGAGTAACGACCCAGGCAAGCCTATGAGCAAAACCACTATTTACGACGTCAAGGTGATGTTCGGCGATTGCGATCCAGCCGGCATCGTGTTCTTTCCCAATTTTTCCAAGTGGATGGACGCGTCTTCACTCGACTTCTTTGTTCAATGTGGCATCTTGCCATGGCGCGAGTTGAGGAAGACCACCGGCATCATCGGCACACCGTTACTGGAAATTCACACCAAGTTCATGCGCCCGGCCACCTATGGTGACCTGATTCACGTGCATACCAGCGTCGAAACCTGGAACGCCAAGACCTTCGTCCAAAAGCACATCGTGAAGAAAGGCGATGAGATCCTGTGCGAAGGCAGGGAAACGCGTGCGTTCTGCATTCACCCTGAAGGCGGCCGCCTGCAGGCCATACCCGTTCCTGATTTCATCAAGGACAAGTGCTGCTGAGACGGAAACGTCTCTCAGCTCGATACCCAGGGTTCTTGCGATCTACTTGCCGATTTACGTGCGATTCATTTACCAAAGCCAAAAAGGAGACAAACCATGACCCGCTTCAAGAAACACATTCTCGTGGCCACCATTGCGATGGTGGCCGCAGGCAGCACGATGGCGGATATCACCATCGGCGTGATCGCGCCTTTGACTGGCCCCGCATCCGGGCTGGGCATTCCTGCAGGCAACCAGGTCAAGCTGTGGCCCAAACAGATTGCCGGTGAAAAAATCAACGTGATCCTGATGGATGATGCCAGCGACCCCACACAGGGTGTGACGCATGCCAAGCGCTTTGTCACCAATGACAAGGTGGACATCATCATGGGTTCGGTAGCCACACCGGTGGCCGCTGCCATTGCACAGGTGGCCGAAGAATCTGCAACGCCGCAAGTGGCCTGGTCTCCTGTGGCACTGCCCCCGGGCAAGGACAAGTGGATGTTCCGCCTGCCTCAGTCCAATGCGGTCATGGGCAACGCCATCATTGAGCATATGAAGCGCCAGGGTATCAAGTCTGTGGGCTTTCTGGGCTACAGCGATGCATATGGTGAGACCTGGCTCACCGATTTCAGACCACAGGCTGAGAAGGCCGGCATCAAGGTGGTTGCCGTAGAGCGTTTCGCACGTGCTGATACCAGCGTCACTGGCCAGGCCCTCAAGCTGGTGTCTGCCAACCCCGAAGCCATGCTGGTGGTGGCTTCAGGCTCCGGCGCTGCCATGCCGCAAATGGCGCTTGTCGAGCGGGGCTACAAAGGAAAAATCTACCAAACCCATGCGGCCGCTACGCGCGATCTGATGCGAGTGGGTGGCAAGCAGGTAGAGGGCGGTTTCGTGGTCTCCGGCCCCGCTGTGCTGGCCGAACAATTGCCTGATTCACACCCTTCGAAGGCCGAAGCCATCAAATTCGTGCAGCAGTACGAAAAGGCGTATGGACCCGCTTCACGCAACCAGTTTGCTGGCCATGCCTATGATTCCATTCTGATCCTGGAAAAGGCCCTGCCCATTGCCCTCCAAAAAGCTAAGCCTGGAACGCCCGAGTTCCGCGCTGCCTTGCGCGACGCTTTTGAAAACATGGGCCGCGTTGTACTGGCCCACGGCGTGCTGAACTGGACCGCGCAAGATCACTGGGGTTACACCGCCGATACCGGCGTGATGATGCGAGTGACCGGTGGCGAATTCAAGGTCGAGAAGTAAATAGGGATTTGCAAGCGCTGATTCACTGAATCTGGGATCTGAAAATCGGGGTTTGGCGCACGCTTGGCCTGCCCCGACCCCACGCCGCAGCCAGTGACGGCAGCTTGCATTCGATCCATGCTTTCATCCAAGACACAAGAGGTGTCCATCTCGGACGATGAGGTGGACACCAGTTACCTGAAGACGCTGGTGGGCTACAACGCCCGCAGGGCGGCCCTCACCGTCATCAGTCTTTTCGTGCCTCGCATGGCCGAATTCGGGCTAAGACCAGTCGATTTTTCTATTTTGTCCGTCATTGGCCATAACCCGGGCATTACCTCCAAGCAGCTATGCAGGGTGCTGGACCTTCTGCCACCTAACCTGGTGGGAAAAATCGGTGCGCTTGAACAGGCCGGTGTGCTGGAGCGGCGTCCTCACCCTTCTGATGGCCGGGCGCTGGGCCTTCACCTGACCGCATCCGGGTACGAGCGCATGCGCTTGGCCGAACGTGCGGCTTTTGAACTAGAAGCCGAGGCTGCTGGCGCGCTGACGGCAGCGGAGCGGCGTACTTTGATTCGGTTGCTGCAAAAAGTCTATGAGGGACAGGCTGACTCGTGAGGATTCAGCGTCCTCGCCTCATTGCGTCTGCTCATCACCCGGAAGCCGCCCCGCGGATGGCCGCCCCGCGGATGGCCGCCCCGCGGGATAGGGCCGTCCCATACGGATGGGGATTAATCGGCGCAATCACTCGAAGCACACGTGTTTCACCGTAAAAGCGGAGATCACGCGACTAATTAACCCTTGATGGGCAGCATATGCGCGTTTTAGCTCCTGACTTCTCACCTCTTCCCCACCTGTGGGAGAGACTGATGCAGGCGCGCCTGCCGACTTGAGCCCTAGAACCGGGGCTGTGAGTTGGTTTGGGTGGAGGCATCTACCAACCTTACGTCGCTCTTCTCCGCCGTCATCCCCCGGATGGCCGGCCATCCGGGAACGACGGGGCAAACGGAGGTGTAGACGTTAAGAGACATGCGGGGACTAGCTGAAATTGAAAGTCAGTTTCATATATAAATTTAGACATAAAAATTCGGTTATTTATTAAGATTTTTGCGTAGGGCGGGGTGAGGGTCGGCGGCGCATCCTTAATAGAAACGCTCACCCCGGCCCTGAAAAATCAAACAAAGAACCTGACCTCGGCCATCTGGCTCAAGAGGCGTCTTATCCGGGAAAGTCCGGATTTTGTAGCACCAAACCCACGCTCAGGCTGACGATCAAGCTATTAAACGTGTAGCGCTTAAGTAAATTGAGCTATATTCAACGCCACATACCGAAGAGAGTTGAGGAGAAGCTTGAAATGAGTTCCAAGGAAAACGCGGCCACTGGCCAGCTTTTAGCCTTGTTGGAAGCCCGCTATGCCATTCGTGTTCTCTGGGCATTGCGAGACGGGCATCCTCAAACTTTTAGGCTACTCCAAGACAGCGTGGGCGGCATCACGCCCAATACCCTCAATACGCGCCTCAAGGAATTGCGTGCAGCGGGCCTGGTCACCCATGGAACCGATGGCTACAGCCTGACCCCCTCGGGCACGGATCTGATCAAACGCCTGTCGGATCTGCAGGCCTTCGCGACCAAATGGGTCGCATCGCAAGCCAAGAAAAAATAGGCGCCATCAAGCGCAGCCCGATGGCGCGGATATAGCACAGAGCGGGTATTTTCGGCCCCATGGCGTGCCTATCTAGTCGCATTTTCAGAGAGTTAAACTCAGGCTTGCTGACCATGAGGCCATTGGGCCGCTATATTCAGCCTGATTACTTCAACCTTTCCTGCTTGAAATGAACACTACACCTAGCGGCCTGCAATACGCCGACACCCAACTTGGCACCGGCGCCGAAGCGCATCCTGGTCAGCGCGTCACCGTGCATTACACCGGTTGGCTCTATAACAATGGCCAGCAGGGTGCCAAATTCGATTCCAGCCGTGACCGCAACGACCCATTTCAGTTTCCATTGGGCGCTGGGCACGTGATCAAAGGATGGGACGAAGGTGTGGCCGGCATGAAAATTGGCGGCCAACGCACGCTGATCATTCCTGCAGAGTTGGGATATGGCGCTCGTGGCGCCGGTGGCGTGATTCCTCCAAACGCCACGCTGAAGTTCGACGTTGAGCTTCTGGGTCTGGACTGATCAGGCGGCCATGAGGCCGCCTTTTTCCGTCTGGCGCTGACGGCAGGGTAGACCGAACTTCAATCAAAGTCGCCGGGAACAATGGGCCTGGCTTCGACTTTTAAATGGATTGATGCTGGTTGACCAGCCCGGAGCCACGCTGCTTGCCTTGAATCATTATGGCGTTACGGCGTCATAGCGCCATGTCCTGTCTGGCTTGGCGCTACTTCCAGCAAGCTTGTGAAGCCCGTTGGGGTTGCGTGAGCCATCTTTAGGCTCGCCTGCCCAGGCTGGCCTCATCGGTTTTTGCCTGCTCGCGCCGCCAGCCGACGCCAATCACAAAGACAAAAAAGGCCATTTCAAGCTGAATTTGCATAAAAACCGGCTTTTTTGACGTCTTTTACCCTTGTATTTGCCCTGTTGGCTCCCACTTACGTCCATGAATTGAAAGTTTACTGAGCACATCAGCCAGTCAGCACTCTCCGGTGCGCTTGAGAAAGCTCGGGGCCTCACTAGAGATCTCCAGTCTTGCTTGCCAGACAAACTCTGAACTGACTTTTTGTTCCAGCGAACTTTCACCTCATTCGCTTACCCCCTCCAACTTTTAAAGCCGAGTAGATACCGTTTCTCTTGAACCGCATGTCTGACCAAGCCAAACCTTACCCTCATACCCCGGCCGATGCGCCGTTCAGTCCAGAAGAGCTGGAAGCTGCTGCCGCTGCCAATGAGCACGACGCCGCAACCCAGCTGGAAAACACTCTGGCGGAACTCGAAACCTTGAAAGCCAAGGTGTCCGAGTTAACCGACCAGGCACTGCGCGCACAAGCGGACGTTCAGAACACGCGCCGCAGAACTGACGAGGAAATCTCGAAAGTGCGCAAGTTTGCAGTGGAAGGCTTTGCCGAAAGCCTGCTGCCAGTGCTGGACAGCCTTGAAGCCGGATTACTGATTGAACACGCTACCGCCGAGCAACTGCGTGAAGGTAGCGAAGCCACACGCAGGCAACTGCTCAGCGCATTGGAGCGCAACAAGGTGGCGGAAATCAATCCGGCCACCGGTAGCAAATTCGACCCCGGTCAGCAGCAAGCCATCAGCATGGTGCCCGCAGATCAGGAAGCCAACACGGTGGTGAGCGTGCTTCAAAAGGGTTATCTCATCGCAGACCGAGTGCTGCGCCCAGCACTTGTAACCGTCGCTGCACCCAAGTAATAAACCACAAGTATTGCCAGGAACGCGAAGATGGCCGGCTTGAAAAACAAGCACATCTCCACCAACTCCTGAGCATTGAATTTACAAAATTTCCAAGCGGAGAATAAATATGGCAAAAATTATTGGCATTGACCTCGGTACCACCAACAGCTGCGTGTCCATCATGGAAGGCAACACGACCAAGGTGATTGAGAACGCCGAAGGCGCTCGCACAACCCCTTCCATCGTGGCTTACCAGGAGGATGGCGAAGTTCTGGTCGGAGCGCCCGCCAAGCGTCAGGCCGTCACCAACCCCAAGAACACCATCTACGCCGTCAAGCGCCTGATTGGCCGCAAGTTTGACGAGCCAGAGGTGCAAAAGGACATCCATCTGATGCCCTATGAAATCACCAAAGCAGACAACGGTGATGCGTGGGTGGGCGTGCGTGGCAAGAAACTCTCTGCGCAGCAAATCAGCGCCGAAATCCTGCGCAAGATGAAGAAGACGGCCGAGGATTACCTGGGCGAAGCTGTGACAGAAGCTGTGATCACGGTTCCTGCGTACTTCAACGACAGCCAGCGTCAGGCCACCAAGGATGCAGGCCGCATTGCAGGCCTGGAAGTCAAGCGCATCATCAACGAACCTACCGCTGCTGCACTGGCCTTCGGTCTGGACAAGCAAGCCAAGGGTGACCGCAAGATTGCTGTCTATGACTTGGGCGGCGGCACGTTCGACATCTCCATCATCGAAATCGCAGATGTCGACGGTGAAAAGCAGTTCGAAGTGCTGTCCACCAACGGTGACACCTTCCTCGGCGGCGAAGACTTTGACCAACGCATCATTGACTACATCATTGGTGAGTTCAAGAAAGACCAGGGCGTCGATCTGTCCAAAGACGTGCTGGCTTTGCAGCGCCTGAAAGAAGCGGCTGAGAAAGCCAAGATCGAACTGTCCAGCAGCGCTGCGACAGACATCAACCTGCCCTACATCACGGCAGATGCCTCTGGTCCCAAGCACCTGAACATCAAGCTGACCCGCGCCAAGCTGGAAAGCCTGGTGGAAGAGCTCATCGAGCGCACCATCGGCCCATGCCGCACCGCCATCAAGGATGCTGGCGTCAGCGTGAGCGATATCAACGACGTGATTCTCGTCGGTGGCCAGACCCGCATGCCCAAAGTGCAGGACATGGTCAAGGAATTCTTCGGTAAAGAGCCCCGCAAGGACGTCAACCCTGACGAAGCCGTGGCAGTGGGTGCCGCCATTCAAGGCCAGGTGCTGAGCGGTGATCGCAAAGACGTGCTGCTGCTGGACGTCACTCCCCTGTCCCTGGGTATTGAAACCCTGGGCGGCGTGATGACCAAAATGATCACGAAGAACACCACCATCCCGACGAAGTTCGCACAGACCTTCTCCACTGCGGAAGACAACCAACCGGCAGTGACCATCAAGGTCTTCCAGGGTGAGCGTGAGATGGCCACTGGCAACAAGATGCTGGGTGAGTTCAATCTGGAAGGTATTCCACCTTCACAGCGTGGCATGCCGCAGATCGAAGTCGCCTTTGACATCGACGCCAACGGTATTCTTCATGTCTCTGCCAAGGACAAAGGTACTGGCAAGGAGAACAAGATCACCATCAAGGCCAACTCGGGTCTGTCCGAAGCCGAGATCCAGCAGATGGTCAAGGACGCCGAACTGAACGCCGCTGAAGACCACAAGAAGCTGGAACTGATTCAGGCTCGTAACCAGGGCGATGCCTTGGTACACAGCGTTCGCAAATCGCTCTCCGAGCATGGCGACAAGCTCGAAGCCAGCGAGAAGGAACAAGTGGAAGCCGCCATCAAGGACGTTGAAGAAGCCCTCAAAGGTGAAGACAAGTCCGCGATCGAATCCAAGACCGAAGCCTTGATGACTGCCAGCCAGAAACTGGGCGAGAAAATGTACGCTGATGCTCAAGCAGCAGCAGGCGCCGCAGGTTCGGCAGGCGCAGCGCCTGGCGGCAATGCGGGTGGACCATCTGCTGCGGCAGATGACAACGTGGTCGACGCTGAAGTCAAAGAAGTCAAGAAAGACTGATTGCGGGTGACTTCAGTCACTGCTCACGGCAAGTAACCAACGCGTGAGCAGCGCCATTGGCCAGCTTGAAAAGCCTCGATCGCCAACGGTCGAGGCTTTTACGCTCCCAATGAGCCATTCAATCCACCAACGCAAGAGCGCTTAAGTCAATCGACCCATCTGCCATGTCTACAAAACGCGATTACTACGAAGTACTGGGCGTACCCAAGAATGCGTCTGACGACGAAATCAAGAAAGCCTATCGCAAACTTGCGATGAAGCACCACCCTGACCGCAACCAGGGCGATGCGCAGGGCGCGGAGCTGAAATTCAAGGAGGTCAAAGAGGCCTATGAAATGCTCAGCGACCCGCAGAAAAAGGCGGCCTACGACCAATACGGGCACGCTGGGGTAGATCCCAACATGCGCGGTGGCCCGGAAGGTTTTGGCGGTTTCGCCGAAGCCTTTGGCGACATTTTTGGCGATATCTTCGGCCAGCAACAAGGTGGGCGTGGCGGTGCGCGAGGTGGGCGTCAGGTGTTTCGAGGTGGCGATCTCAGCTATGCCATGGAGATCACGCTGGAAGAAGCCGCAGCCGGCAAAGATGCGCAGATCCGTATCCCAAGCTGGGACGAATGCACCACCTGCACTGGTACAGGCGCCAAGCCGGGAACCTCTGCCAAGACCTGCGCGACCTGCCACGGCCAGGGTGTTGTCCAGATGCGCCAGGGCTTCTTCAGTGTTCAGCAGACCTGCCCGCACTGCCATGGCACGGGCAAGATCATCCCCGAGCCTTGCGGCACCTGCCATGGCCAGGGAAAAGTCAAAAATCAGAAGACGCTGGAAGTGAAGATTCCTGCCGGCATAGACGACGGCATGCGCATCCGCTCCGTCGGCAACGGCGAACCAGGCATGGGCGGCGGGCCACCTGGGGATCTGTTCATAGAGATCCGCGTCAAGAAGCACGATATCTTTGAGCGCGACGGCGATGACCTGCACTGCGTGGTACCGATTGGCTTCACGACCGCGGCACTGGGCGGTGAGATTGAAGTTCCCACACTCGGGGGCAAGGCTGCCATTGACATCCCTGAAGGCACTCAGGCGGGCAAGCAGTTCCGCTTGCGCGGCAAGGGCATCAAGGGTGTTCGCTCCAGCTACCCGGGCGATCTGTATTGCCATATCAGCCTGGAAACGCCGGTCAAGCTGACCGAGCATCAACGCAAACTTCTCAAGGAGTTTGGTGAGTCGCTCAAAAAAGGTGGCGCCAAGCATTCGCCCAACAGCGAAAGCTGGACAGATCGCTTGAAGAACTTCTTTGGGGCCTAGGCTCTGAATCTTGGCGGGGCGGGGCTATCGTTTTACGACGTGGCCTCGGCCATGCTCTTGGCAGCAAGGCGGACTGCGAAGCCTTTGCCCTGTAGCGCGTGTGCAGTGGCCTGAAGTGCCTCACGCAAGGGGTAGCCGATTTCCTTTTCCAATTCTTCGATAGCGTCGAAGGTCACCCGCCAGTGAGGCTCCAGAGTCTGCATCAGCTTGCGGCCTTTCGCCGTCAACCGTACACCCGTCTTGCGCGCGTCACCCAGCGTGATGCGATCAACGATTCGATCGGCCACCATCAAGGACACGGATTGGCTGATGGCGCCCTGGGTAAGGTTAGACGCGGAGGTGATTTCCGAAATGGTCTCGGCGCCCGCTGAAATAGCCCGCAGAACTGGGGTGTAGCGCGGTCGGTACGACAGCTTCATCTGGCGGTACGCCTCTTCCGCGCCTTGGTCTACCAACTCCCCTACATAGCGCAGCAGCTCGCCCAATCCGGGTTGAATCTTGCGGTTCATGGTGTCATGGGCAGGCTCGCTCAGAGACATGGATGACGAGGCCGCGCTCATACATCACCCAACCTGATGTTCAGAGGCCAGGCGACTGTCCGCAGCGTGCCCGGGTCACCCCAGAGTTCACTGAGGTCGGACGCGAAGGTAGTGAGCATGTGCTGCTTTCCGGCGCGCCCTGCACTTTTAACAGCCGACCATGTGGACACATACCCGAGCAAGTCGCTGAGATTCCAGCGCTTTTGCATGGCAATCCTGGGTGTTGCGCGCTCGGGGAAGGGAAACAGGATGTCTGCGTAGCCAGAGTCCACCAGCTTGCGCTCTTGCGGCCAGTAGGGGCCGATTTCGTCCCAATAAAACTGGTTGAATCGATCGCTTAGCGCCGGTTCAAGCTCCATGATGCCGTAGCTGATGAGCGCGACAGTCGCGTCCTTGGCAGCCACACGTTGAACTTCTTCGAAGAAAGCAGGCAGGTCGAACCAATGGGCAGACTGAGCTGCTGTGATGAGGTTCGCCTGGCCATCGGCCAAGGGCAGCTTCTCTGCCGGTGCAACCCGGTATTCAACGCCGGTCGAAGGCTTGGCGTTTTCAATCTGCTCTGCGCTAGGGTCTACGCCCACCACGCTCTTGAAGTGTTCCGCAAGCTGCGCGGTGAGTTGCCCATTGCCGCAGCCGACATCTAGCGCCAGGTCACTGGCGTTAGAGCTTTCACCCAGGAAACGCGCCAGCTCAGGGGGGTACTCCGGCCTGAACTTGGCGTAGTCGTGGCCTCCGGCGTCAAACCAATTCGTACGGGCTTTTATCTCGTCTTTGGACATTAGTCGATCTCCGACTCGCTGGAATTCAAGTACCCAATAATAGCATTTGCATTAGCTCTAATGTAAATTGCACTTGACGAGCTTGGCGCGTCATCGCGAAGCGCCGGACAGCGTCCGTTGCTGGGGCACACGCCTTGCGCGGCTTGTGGGGATAGTGAGGTTAGTGGGATTGTGAAGATGCTGAGCGGGAGCTCGGCAGTCCCGGCAACAGCCAACCATAGCGGGGGCCAAGGCCGTTAAAACAAACGTCCCTGCCCTGTTGCGAAGTCTGGGCGAAACTGCGACAGATCCAGGGTGATGCGCTCCTGGCCATAGCGCAGTCGCGCGCAGGCTTTTGAAAAGCGTTGTGACAGCAGTGCAGCCCACACGCCGGAGCCGGTCATGCGCTGGCCCCAACTGGCATCGTAGTCTTTGCCACCGCGCATATCACGAACTCTGGACATGACGCGCTCCGCACGTTCTGGAAAATGCGCCTGAAGCCATTGCTGAAAAAGCGGTGCCAGTTCCCAGGGCAAGCGCAGCACGGTATAGAAAGCGCGCGTGGCCCCAGCTTCCCGCGCTGCGGCCAGCACTTGTTCCATGTCGTCGTTGATAAAAGGAATCTGCGGCGCCACGCTGACGCCCACCGGAACACCTGCTTCTGCCAGTGAACGAATGACACGCAGGCGGCGCTGAGGAGACGCGGCCCGCGGCTCCAGTTTGCGGGAGAGCGATGAATCCAAAGTGGTGATAGTGACGTAGGCCGCAACCAAGCCAGATGCCGCTAGTGGTTGGAGTTGATCGAGGTCGCGTTCAATACCGCTGGACTTGGTGATCAATGAAAAGGGATGCCGCGCACGTGCAAGCACGTCTATGAGACCCCGCGTCAGTTGAAGCTCTCGCTCCACAGGTTGGTAGGCATCCGTGACGGAACCTATGTTGATATGAGAAGGCTTGTAGCGCGGCGCCGCCAGCTCGCGTGTCAACTGGGCCACGATGTTGCGCTTGGCCACTATCTTGGTTTCAAAATCCAGACCGGGAGACAAGCCCAGGTAGCTGTGGGTAGGCCGGGCAAAGCAATAGATGCAACCATGCTCGCAGCCACGGTACGGGTTAATCGAGTGATCGAACGGAATGTCCGCTGAATCGTTGCTGCTGATCGCACTCTTGCAGTCTTCCCAGATCACTTGGGTGGCGGGAGGCGACCCTTGTTCCGCTTCTACGCTGCCTGTTTGCAACGTGTCCCAACCATCGTCAAAGGCGCCCCTTGCGTCACGAGCGAAGCGGTGTGCAATATTTGAAGTGGCACCACGTCCCTTATGCAAACGCACGGGAACGGAAGGAATATCTGGGGGGTGAAGATCAGAGTCCACGATGGCGCCAAATCAAATTACTGTATGTTTATACAGCAATTTGATTTGGCACGCTCACGAACCTGTGAACGCACGACCACACGAACGTTCAGATGGCCTTGCTAGAACGTCACACTTCGCACTTGCGGATTCTTCAAGACTACAAGAACCTGTCGAGCAGCTTTCTGCTGTGCTTGTCCATATTGGACAAATCGCGGATGAGGTACTGCACTCCGTGCGCATCATTGACGATCAGCAGTCCTGGGCCCAGACGGCGAATGTCTTCTTCGCCTTTCAGCACGAAGCTGGTGCTGCCCCTGTCCGTATCGACCTCCCAGGTGCTGGGCGTGGCAAAGCTGGTAACGCTTTTCAGACGCTGCAGAACGGGCATGAATTCGCGCTGCTCCAGGGCTTGCGCGACCAGCGTGCGCTTGGGTTCGGGCAAGGCTGTCAGGTCTGGCACCCACGCCAGCTCATGGCCATCCATGTCCAGAAGGCTCACGCCCTCATCCGGCGCAGCGATCGGGAACGCACGCACGGCCACCAGCCCTACGTGGACTTGTCCTTGTTCATCTGTGAGAACCAGTCTGCCAAAGGCGTCCCGGTGAAGATCAAATACGGTCTTCATTCGCGCTCCTCTTTAGCAATGGGCACCGCCTCTTCCTGAACGGGTGTGGGCTCGTCAATGGCCAGCATACGTTCCCGCTCTGCTTTCTCCTGGCGCGCTTGAGCCTCGTAAAGGCGCCAATAAGCACCGCGCTGGGCGATGAGATGTTCGTGGGTGCCCTCCTCCACCTTGCGGCCTTTGTCCATGACGACCAGGCGGTCCGCCTTGCGCAAAGTGGACAGCCGGTGGGCAATGGCAATGGTGGTGCGTCCGCGCACCAGGTTGTCCAGAGCTTTCTGGATTTCGCGCTCGGTTTCTGTGTCAACGGACGCAGTGGCTTCGTCCAGAATCAGAATGCGGGGGTCTATGAGCAGCGCGCGGGCGATGGAAATGCGCTGGCGCTCACCACCCGACAGGCCCTGGCCACGTTCCCCAACCAGGGAGTCGTAACCTTGTGGCAAGCGGAGTATGAATTCGTGGGCATGCGCAGCACGCGCAGCGGCCATGATCTGGGCGCGCGTGGCGTCGGGCTTGCCATAGGCGATGTTCTCAGCAATGGTGCCGAAGAACAAAAACGGCTCTTGCAGCACGAGGCCGATGTTGCGCCGGTAATCGGCCAGACGCAGTTGGCGAATGTCGATTCCATCAATGGCTATGCTGCCTTCGGTGATGTCGTAGAACCGGCAGATCAGATTGACCAGCGTACTTTTTCCGGAGCCGCTGTGACCGACCAGACCAATCATCTGACCTGGTTTTATGTCCAGGTTCAAATCCTTGATGACCGCACGGTTGCCGTAACGGAAATGCGTGTTGCGAAGGGTGATGTGTCCTTTGACCGACGGCAGCTCGACCGGGTTGGTAGTCTCAGGCACGCTGGATACGTGGTCCAGAATCTCAAAGATGCGCTTGGCACCAGACGCGGCTTTCTGGGTCACCGAGACGATCCGGCTCATCGAATCCAGCCGAATGTAGAAGCGCCCGATATAGGCCAGAAATGCCGTCAGTACCCCCACCGTGATGCTCTGCTGGCTGACCAGCCAGATACCAAAGGCCCATACGACCAGGAGGCCAATCTCCGTGAGCAGGGTCACTGTGGGCGAAAACAGCGACCACAGCTTGTTCAGCCTGTCATTGACAGCCAGGTTATGGCGGTTGGCTTCTGCAAAACGGTGGGCTTCGCGGTCTTCCTGGGCAAACGCCTTTACCACCCGTATACCCGGAATCGTATCTGCCAGCACGTTGGTGACCTCAGACCAGACGCGGTCGATCTTCTCGAAACCGGTTCGCAAACGATCGCGAACGAAGTGGATCATCCAGCCAATAAAGGGCAAGGGGACCAGTGTGACCAGTGCCAAGGCGGGGTTGATGGTGAACAAAATGACCGCCGTCATGACGATCATCAATACATCTGTTGCGAAATCCAGCAGGTGCAACGATAGGAAAACGTTGATGCGGTCCGTCTCTGAGCCAATGCGTGCCATGAGGTCGCCTGTGCGGCGTCCGCCGAAATATTCAAGCGACAAATTCAGCAGGTGTTCATACGTTGAGGTGCGCAAATCAGCGCCAATTCGCTCGGACACCAATGACAGGATATAGGTCTTGGCCCAACCCAGCATCCAGGCCAGAACTGCCGCGCCCAACAGCCCTCCCAACAACATGCCGACCAAGTCGGTGTCGATTTTCTGACCATTCTGGAAAGGAATCAGTACCTTGTCCATCAATGGCATGGTCAGGTAGGGCGGAACCAAGGTGGCTGCCGTTGACGCCAAAGTCAGCAAAAAGGCCCCAAAAAGCTGCCATTTATAGGGTTTAGCGAACCGCCACAGTCGAAACAGCGTCCAGGTGGAAGGCGGCTTGCCTGGGTCGGAAAGCTCTTCATCCTCGCCGGGTTCTTCGAGCTCATCCGTCTCAACAAGCTCTCCGCCTGAGTGCGCAGACAACGCCGCTTCGAACTGCGCCAGCAGCCGGAGCGCTGCCGGATTGCGGCCAAGGGTGTAGCGCCACACGGCCAATTGTCCGCCCTCGTCTCGCAACTCCAGGCTTCCGACGCCAGCGTAATCGTGGTGGGTCAACGTCAGGCCAGAACGCAGGTCCCAGGATTTCCACGCTGTTTCATCCGGAAACCGCGCCATAAGCCGTTGATTTGTAATGAGTACATACCCTAGGCTGAAACGTAGTCGTTCAGACAAGTCAACTTCCAGCACAGCGCGAACGTTTTCTTCTGAACGCAGCGACAAGCCTGCAGGAGCTCTTACCGAATTAAGTGATTCAGTGGGGGTGATGGCAGTGGAAGTTTGCAGCGACATGGAATGAACAACGCATTGCCCCTGTTTGGGGGTGACCACAAAAGTTGAAAACCAGGAAAGCGAGAGCGCTCCAGATGAGGCTAATCAAGCAAGAAGAGCAAGGCAGTTCGATGGGTGGCGGATTGTATCCGTCAGCCGTCCAAGCCACGGCAGAAGAAGCGGCCGTGGGCGCCCCAGCTTCCGTCACCGAGTTTCCGGACATGGTGATCCGTCGCCTGGCGTATCTGCGTGGACCGAATATCTGGACGTACCGTCCCGTGATTGAAGCCATTGTGGATATTGGCGCACTTGAGGACCACCCGTCAAATACTCTTCCGGGTTTCTATGAGCGCCTGACCTCCTGGCTGCCTGGCCTGATAGAACACCGCTGCAGCGTCGGCCGCCGCGGCGGATTTCTGATGCGGCTGCGCGATGGCACGTGGCCTGGACATATCCTGGAACACGTGGCGCTGGAGCTGCAGACCCAGGCTGGCATGAAAACGGGTTTCGGCAAAGCCCGCATGACACCAGAGCACGGTGTCTACAAGGTGGTCATTCGCAGCCGTGATGAGGCGATTGGCAAGGCTGCTATTGAATCCGCTCTTGAGCTGGTCATGGCGGCCATCAATGATAGGCCTTACGACGTGTCGGCCACCGTGGCCCGCCTGACCGATATGGTGGACCGTATGTGCCTGGGTCCCAGCACGGCCTCCATGGTGGAAGCGGCAGGTGAACGTGGCATTCCTTTTATCCGTCTGAACGATGGCAATCTGGTGCAACTGGGCCACGGCGCAGCGCAACGCCGCATCTGGACAGCCGAAACTGACCGTACCAGCGCTATTGCCGAAGGCATCTCCCGCGACAAGGACCTCACGAAAGAGTTGCTGGCCGCATGTGGTGTCCCCGTCCCGGAGGGCCGCACCGTCGATAGCGCCGCCGAAGCCTGGGACGCTGCCGAGAGCATCGGCCTGCCCGTGGTCGTCAAACCTACGGACGGCAACCACGCCCGGGGTGTTTCCCTGAATCTGAACACGCAACAAGAAGTTGAAGAAGCTTTCGCCGCTGCGGAGAAAGAAGGCTCGGAAGTCATGGTCGAGCGCTTCATCCCCGGCCAGGAGCATCGCTTGCTGGTGGTGGGTGGCAAAGTGGTGGCAGCCACCCGCGGCGAAATCACACGCGTCAGCGGCGACGGTCGCTCCACGATGGCGCAACTGATCGAACTCCAGGTCAACTCCGACCCGCGCCGCGGACCTGAAGAGCACCTTCCACTTGACACCGTACGGGTGTATGAAAACCCAGTCACTCAATTGGAGCTGGCTCGCCAAGGCCTGACGGCTGAAAGCATCTTGCCCATTGGCCGCAGCGCCGTGGTCGAACGCACCGGCAACATGGCCAACGACGTCACTGACCGGGTGCATCCTGATGTTGCGCATCAGGTGGCATTGGCAGCACGGGTGGTCGGCCTCGACATCGCAGGCATCGATCTGGTGGTTGAAGATATCGAGAAGCCCCTGGCCCCTCAGGGCGGTGCGATTGTGGAAGTGAACGCAGGCCCCGGCTTGCTGATGCACCTCAAACCCGCCGTGGGCCGCGCGCAACCGGTCGGCGAAGCCATCGTGAAGCATTTGTTTCCAACGTCCGACTCTGGCCGAATTCCAATCGTCGGCATCGTGGGCCAGCAGGGCGACGTGCTCACAGCGCATCTGGTGTCATGGCTGTTGCAGCTCGATGGCCGAGTCACCGCCCTGGCCTGCCAGGACGGTCTCTATCTGGGCCAACGCCAGCTCTCCAAAGGCAGTGCACTGGGCTGGGAAGCTGGTGAGCGCATGCTGATCAACCGCACGGTACAGGCCGTGGTGCTGGAGACCTCTGCGCGGCACATTCTGGCTGAAGGCTTGCCCTATGACCGCTGTGCGGTTGGGGTGGTCACTGCCATGCCTTCCACCCAGGGCCTGGAAGAGTTCTACATTCGCGATGCCGATCAAATGCGGAACATCGTGCGTACCCAAATCGACGTGGTGCTGCCCAGTGGTGCCGCCGTGTTGAACGCTGATGACGCCGGCGCGCTGGATCTTGCCGATCTATGTGATGGTGAAGTCATTCTCTACAGCCTTGATGAGCACAGCGATGCCATCACAGAGCATCGGACAGGCAAGGGCCGGGCGGTGTTTGCACGAGGCTCCTCGGTGGTGCTTGCAACAGGCACCGTAGAAATGCCGCTGGTCGATCTGTCCGCACCGGCATTTTCCGCACTGATGCACGCCCAGGCTGGCGATGCGCGTTCCTGTGTATTGGCTGCAGTGGCCAGTGCCTGGGCGCTAGGTTTGTCTGCCGAACTCATTCGGGGTGGTTTGCAGCGCTATGGGGAGCCTTCAAGGGCACCTCAAGTGGTCGTGCAGTAATCCAGCCCCGAACCCGGCTTATTCAATTTTTCCAGCAGAAGAGAGTATTTCCATGCAAGTCACTCGCATACGTGCACTGCGCGGCCCTAATCTTTGGAGTCGCCATACGGCTATCGAGGCCGTCGTCACCTGCGACGAGGGTGAGCGCGATCTCCGCACCACCCCCGACTTTGAAAAGCACCTGCGCGAGCTTTTCCCATCCGTGGGAGGGCTTCATGCCAACAAGCCCAGCGTACCGATCTCCATGGCGCACGCCGTTGAGCTGACTGCCCTGGCGCTGCAGGCTAATGCTGGCTGCCCAGTGACCTTCAGCCGCACGACGGCCACTGAAGAACCGGGCGTCTTCCAGGTGGTGGTGCAATACACGGAAGAAGCTGTCGGCAAGGCTGCATTCGAGAAAGCCCAGGCGCTCTGCCAGGCGGCAGCGGAAGGTGGCCAGTTCGACGTGAACAAGGCGCTGGCAGACCTTCGTGAACTGGACGAAGACGAACGCCTGGGCCCTTCTACGGGTGCCATCGTGGATGCCGCCGTGGTGCGGGGCATACCCTTTCGCCGGCTCACCTCTGGCAGCTTGGTCCAATTGGGCTGGGGCAGCAAACAAAGGCGCATCCAGGCAGCGGAAGTGGACCGCACCAGCGCCATTGCGGAATCCATCGCCCAGGACAAGGATCTGACCAAGAAGCTTCTGCACGCAGCAGGCGTACCAGTGCCCATGGGCCGTCCGGTCTCTGATGAGCAAGACGGCTGGAACGCAGCACTCGAATTGGGTCTGCCAGTGGTGGTGAAACCGCAGGACGGCAACCAGGGCAAGGGCGTCACCGTAGGCGTGTCTGACCGTGCGCATTTCAATATTGCCTATGAGGCTGCGGTCAAGTACGGCGGCGTCATGGTGGAAACCTTCTTGCCCGGCCACGATTTCCGTTTGCTGGTGGTGGGCAATAAGCTGGTAGCAGCTTCCCGCCGCGACCCACCACTCGTCATCGGCGATGGCGTGCAGACCGTGCGACAACTGGTGGACGAAGTGAACAAGGATCCTCGCCGTGGCGATGGACATGCGTCTTCGCTGACCAAAATCCGCTTTGACACCATTGCAGAAGCCCGGCTGGCTGCGCAAAACCTCACACCCGAGTCAGTACCGGTCAAGGGTCAGCGCGTGGTGCTTCGTGCCAATGCCAATCTGTCTACCGGCGGCACAGCCACCGACGTGACCGACAGCGTGCATCCCGAAGTGGCAGCGCGTGCCATTGAAGCAGCTCAAATGACGGGGCTCGATATTTGCGGCGTCGATGTGGTTTGCGAGACCGTCATCAAACCGCTGGAAGAACAGAACGGCGGCATCGTAGAAGTCAATGCAGCACCTGGTCTGCGCATGCACATCAGCCCTTCCTTTGGCAAGGGACGTGATGTGGGTGAAGCCGTGATGTCTCATATGTACCCCGATGGGGACAACGGGCGAATTCCTGTCATTGCCGTGACAGGCACCAACGGCAAGACCACCACGGTACGTCTGACCGCTCACCTGCTGAAGGCCCAAGGCCTCAGAGTAGGTATGACCAACACCGATGGCGTGTATGTCAATGGCCGGCAGATCGATTCCGGTGACTGCTCAGGACCCCGCAGCGCCAGAAACGTGCTGATGCACCCGGACGTGGATGCGGCCGTGCTCGAAACTGCACGCGGCGGCCTGCTGCGTGAAGGTCTGGCGTTCGACCAATGCTCGGTGGCGATTGTCACCAACATGGGAGCGGGCGATCACCTTGGCTTGAATTACATCACCACGCTGGAAGACCTGGCAGTCCTCAAACGCGTGATTGTGAAGAACGTATCCGCCAGCGGCATGGCCGTGCTGAACGCCGCTGACCCCGCCGTGGCAGCCATGGCACCTCACTGCCCTGGCTCCGTTACCTTCTTCGCGCAGGACGGAACCCACCCTGTGATCGACACACACCGGGCGCAGGGCCGTCGTGTGGTCTTCATAGAGAAAGGCGACATCGTGTGCGCGGAAGGCAAGTTCGAGAAGCGTCTGCCCCTTTCTCGCGTGCCACTGACCCGCAAAGGCCAGATCGGCTTCCAGGTTGAAAACACCATGGCGTCGGTTGCGGCGGCCTGGGCGGTCAACGTGCCGTGGGAAGCCATACAAAAGGGCCTGGCCAGCTTCATCAGCGACCTTCACGGTGTGCCGGGACGCTTCAACATTTTCGACTATCGCGGCGCCACACTCATTGCTGACTACGGCCACAACCCGGACGCCATCGCGGCCCTGGTTGCGGGAGTGGAGAACATGCCGTCTCGCCGTCGGTCAGTGGTCATCAGCGGAGCTGGAGACAGGCGTGACGAAGACATTCGAGGTCAAACGCGCTTGCTGGGCGCTGCCTTTGACGACGTCATCCTCTACCAGGATGCGTGCCAGCGAGGGCGGGAAGACGGCGAAGTGCTCTCTCTCTTGCGTGACGGTCTGGTGGGCGCCAAGCGCACCAAACGTACGCAGGAGGTCCATGGTGAGTTTCTAGCCATTGACACAGCCCTGCAGATGCTGGGTAAAGGCGACCTATGCCTGATACTGATCGATCAGGTCGAAGAGGCCCTGGCCCATATTCGCAAGCGCGTGGACGAAGCCCATGTGTCCACATCAAAGCCGGGCAGTCGTCCAACCACCGCCCGACAGCAGCAACGCCGCTCCACCATGTCGTCAGCGCAGGAACTGCCCGTCGGTGCGCTACGCTAAGCCGACCTCCGGGGCTTGAGAGAGCCCCGGATAGTCTGCTGGCGCAGCCTCCAATATTCTACGGAGGGGTATTGTGCGGAAGTGGCTTGCCTTGGTAGAAAATTTTCAGGCAAGTCTGGAAATGAGATTTCTCAAGCGGAAATGGACAACTTGGCTTCTCGCACCGATCGACGATATACGTGTTTATCTGCCACGGTGAACTGAGTGGCCGGAATACCCAAATCATCAGCCACAGCTTTTTGTACGCGATCTGCAAAATCCTGCGGTGACTCCTCCTCCTGCTGCTGCATGGCTGGCAGTAATGCGATGTCGAATTTCACATAAGGCAGCATGAGAAGGCGAAGCAGCGTGTACAGACCGCCCGAGAGGAACGGATGAGCAATCACCCCAAAACTGGTGGTCAGACGCATCGCCTGCGGTATGACGGGGAATCCGCGGCTCATTAAACCAGGGTTGAACCGAAAGAGCCCTCTTCCATTATTGATGGTCATTTCGGCGGGAATGAAAAGGCAGCTATCGTCAGCCCCCTCCTTCCAGCTCTTGAACAGTGAGGCGAGCCCTCGTTTATCCTCATAAGAGATGAATCTCGCGCCGGACAGCCGTTCGAGCAGCGAAAAAATGTGAGGCTCCAGCCGGCTGCTTCCCCGCAAAGCAGTTCCTCTTAGCAAGATAGGACGTCCGGCATCCAGGGTCGCAAGTGCGTCCAACATGGAAATGTGGTTAGACACGATAACAGTGCGTGCGCTTACGCGGGCTATTTCGGCGCGGCTTTTGTTTCGACTGACCCTGATCCCCAGAAAGCCACGCAACAGCCTGAAAGAGAAACTCCGGCCACGTTCCGGCACCACAAAGGACACCAAGGCGAACAAGACAATCAGCGCCGCTCTGGCGATCAGCACGAGAATGCCAACAGGGAAATACAGAGCCAACTTCCAGTTGAAAATCTGTGCTTGATCTGAGAGACAAATATCTGAAATGTGGATTTCTTTACGCATTTGTCTCAGCGTGGACCCGCGCTGCCTTGCTCATGAATTTTCTATTGGGCTCACGAAGCATCTGGTTGTATTGCTCACGATTCAGGTCAAATCTCACCAACTGGCCAAATGCACCACTTACCAGCTTTTCATTGATACCAAAAAAAGCTTTAGTCACCGAAAGCGCATTTTTGTTTTCCGGGTGCACAGTCGCGTAAAGCGAGTCAAACCCTATTTTCTCAAACCCGTACTCCAAGGTAAGGCAGTAGCTTAACGGGATCATTCTGGAACGCCAAAATTGCTGCAGGAATCGCCCTCCGTAGTCTATTTCTCCATTCACCTCCTGGAAACCTATATAACCCGCGAACTTATTGTCATCACGCCTGGCAATCACGAATCTTGACCAACCGCGCGTCGAAATTTCCTTCCGAAATCGATCTACTTCAGCTTCGGCACGCGCTCGTGCTCTGGGATGTCCATCAGCGATGTATTTCATCGCAGTGGGATCAGCCACCAGCTCCGCATATCCATCAATATCAGCATCCGACCAGTTGCGAATGACAACCGACCCAAAATCCTGAAAAATATTCCTGGATTTTTCGTCAGTCAATAGAGATGGATTATTTTCAATCATGGCTTGGAACTGCTATACAGCAAATGATTTCGAACAGACGCAGAAACTAGTGGCTCGGTGATAACCCCTCAACATCGGGCGTGATGGGGCGACGGTGTGGAGGTGACCTGGCGGTCATCTGCAGGTCGCCGAGGCCGCTCGGAAGTCACTTCAGCAGGTCTCATGATGGGGGTGCAAAATGACAGTTCTTCCCGGTCAGCATAGGTCGCGTTATTTCCCTTCATTCTTGCAAACACAAGCTTGATTCGCTGTTGGTCATCCTGAAGCGAATCGACCCCCAAATAGCCTTTTTGCACGAAGACTTGCTGACGTTCCCAGTCACTGACCTCGATCAACTGCCTGGTTTGCTCATCCACAATCCCGGGGTTGGACAAGTTCACTCTGAAGAGGTGTCTTTTAAGTCCTGACAACTCTCCCACCCAGCCAATCCTCAAGCCTTCACTCATGAGGTTGTGTCGGCTAGCATGGTTGCGAAGTGAAGCCATGGCGATGCAAATGTCCCGCCCCTGCGCACGGGCCAAAGCAATGCGTTCTCTGAGGAGCCACCGCTGAAACTTCCGGCCGCGGTATTGCCCATTGACCATGCAACTGGCCAAAATGGCCGTTCGCGCAAGCGAAGCTTCATCTTCGCCCAGGAAATGGCCCAAGTGCTCGGGATCCTGGGGGTCAGGAAGCCCCAGCATGCCATAGGCAATCAGCTGCTCACTGTCAAAGATACCTAAAGTCTCGCCCTGTCCGCTCCCTCCGACGTGGGTGCGTACAAATTCGGCTTCATCTGGCTCCCTGGAATAGAGGTCTGGATCATCCACGCCGGCGAGCACGTCCGCCCGCAGCGCGAGTAGCGCTGAAATGTCTTCAGATGTCAGCAAGCGCATCCTGAGCGTTTCTTGTGACATCAGGCTGGATGGCTTGAGCTTTTCATATGCGCTTAAGTACAACTGATGCGCGCTTACTTCAGGAAGTCCAATTCGACTCCGCGGCCCTCGAGTTGGGCACGCAAGGCCGTCCGAGCCCGCGACAGGCGGCTGCGCACTGTGCCTACTGGTACCGTCAGCAATACAGCGGCGTCTTCGTATGAAAGTTCATCGACTGCCACCATCAAAAGAACTTCCCGCATCCTCGGTGGCAATTCTTCCAAGGCCTCGGCCAAAGCGCTCAGTTGCTGGGCCTGTTCCGCCTGTGCCTCTGGATCGAGCTCTTGAGAAGGCGTAAACTCCAGCTCGGAATCGTCTGTGAACTCATAGCGCCTGCTGGGCGCACGAGATAAATGGTTGCGAACCAGATTCATCGCGATACCGTAGAGCCATGTAGACAACTCAGACTCACCGCGAAAGCGTTCAAAGGAGCGTACTGCCTCGGAAAAGGCCTGCTGAGTCAGGTCCTCAGCATCGTCGTGATTGCCGATATTCTTGATAATGAAACGATGCAATCTTGTCCAATGCTCCTTGACCAGGTCGCGAAACAGAACTTCGGCGTCAACGCCATCTACATCATGGTTGCGCTCCAACGACATTACTATCGCTTCCTTTCGCCAACACGGTTGCGTACTCAAGTAGAACAAAAGCTACCGAAGCAAGCGGCAACTTACATTTTGCGGCATCCTGTCCGCCAGTGTGACAGAAAGTGAGTTGTAATCGGCTAGCAAGCTTGGTTTTTTTGGAAGTTTTTGATAAAAAAGAAAACGGAACCATCCTGCCCAGCCGGTTACTTACGTAGTAGTACTTGCTTTTCATCTCACACAATTAAAGAAGACCTGCCGTGGCCATTGAAAATTCATCCCCTGCGTTCGGCAACGCGCTGCCGCCCCTTGATGCATTCAGCTCTGCCGCGCGATCGAATGAGTCCATTAAGCTGACTCTGGATGGCGAACGATGGCAGGTCCAGGGCACTGGGGTGCTTCCCGGCAGCGGCCGTCAGGTTGCCTGGGTCAAGCCAGATAGTGATCAGGTAGACACCACTTCTGCGTTTGTGCAGGCTCTGGGGCAATCATTTTCTGCAGGCATCAGCCGCGCAGTTGCCCGTGAACTGGATTTGAGTCCAGCGCCAGGAAAAGCCTTGTCGTCGCGCAAGGTGGAACAGGCAGTCGACATGGCGCAGCACAGTCAACAAGCGTTGTCTGGCGTAGATTTTTTTACCCGGCTGCAGTTTTCCGCCAGTTCAGGTGGATCTGAATTTAAACGGGTCAGTGCACAAGAAGGCATCACCGGAAAACTTCCAACGGACGTCCTTGCGCGCCTTGATCAAATACTCGATCAGAAATTCTCGGACGCTGTCAAAACTGGCGCCTCACCCGTGGCCTATCGCGACGCTGAGAATTGGCTCAAGGAAGCTTTGGCTTCTCTAAACTAAGGGATCCGCCTGCTTGCCTCCATTGCTCAGCGACATCACCAGAGTCAATACATTGCGGTTGTCTTGGCGAGCATACTGGAGAGACTTCAAATAGTGGCGCATCAACCGCAACCCATGTCCACCCAGGTCGGTATCTTCAAGCGACTCCGCGAGCGGCTTTGATTCCGCCCCCGTGGGGTCGAAGAATCTACCTTGGTCCTCGATACGCAAGACTATTTCGCCAGGCAAATGCCGGCAGATCAGACGGATAGTGGCCTCTTCAACGTCATCTTCGTTGCCCGCGTGGGCCACTATGTTCGTCAAAGCCTCATCTGCGCTCAAGATCAATCCGAACACTGCCCGCTCTGGCCATTCATGTTGCGTCGCCAAGCCGCGCAGCCAATCCAGAGCTACCTCGATCTGTTCAAGCTGAGGCTTGATCGCAAGGGCATGCGTATCTGAGCAGGGGTTTGGGAATTGCATCATGGCAGGCAAGCCGCAATATCTCAGCAGAGCGGTATCATATTGAGACTCGGTAAATTGCCGTGGACGATACCTCGATCTATACGCTTACCCATGATTGCCCATGAAGCCATTGCCAACGTTCGCCTCGTGAGCTTCACAGGCCAGCTCAATAGCGGCAACGCCGCGAGTGCAGAAAATGACATAGTAGGGTTAATCGCGCAAGGTGACCGTCAATTGGTGCTGGATTTCACCAACCTGGACTACATCTCCAGCGCTGGTCTGCGTGTTGTGCTTGTCGCAGCCAAACGCCTGAAGCCCGAAGGTGGTCATATGGTGATCTTCGGAATGCAACCCCAAGTTCGCGAGATCTTTGAGATCAGCGGTTTCTTGAATATCTTGCACGTCGTGGAGACTCGCGAACAAGCTATTGCTCGCTTTGAATCGTAGGCTGTTAACTTTAACGCCGCTTTGTGCTCCGTCGATGAGATGGTAGTCGCCGAAGGGCGCAAAGAACCAAGAATAGAGCACCCACACCACGCCAAGCAGTTGGGGGTCACACCCGCTGCATTACATGGCGTTGGAGCTGGCTTGCCTGGTCAGACGTCTGCTCCGATAAGCGCCGCTCCCATACTTCAAGGCTGCTTAACATGCCTTCAACTTTAGCTAGCATTTGAGAAGCACTGTCTTCGGATAGAGAGACTTCGTGTTGCAGGTAGATTTGCCCCTGATCGTCCTGCGAGAACCAACCTCCGCCCGCGCCAGCGCCCCAAAGATTCGCCTGTAGAAGCAGGCGCCCAGTGGCGTCTGGCCATGGTGAGCCGCTTCGACCAACTCGGCTGGACAACAGCATTCGTCCCTGCGCGCTGGAAGTGCGCAGTTCAAACATTTTTTGACCATCAAATACCAGTCGGCAACAGCCATCCTGGTCAAATGCCAAACCTTGGATCCCCAGCTTCTCGCCGAAGGAACTCAAAACACTACCAAATGAACTCATATCGGCGCCTCATTGCATTAGCCACCCCCAAAAAACTCGACTTCTGGGTGTTGCCTGTGCATCATTGCATCAGGGTTTCTTTTCAACCCTACACCGTTGGTATCAACCGGATTTTTGAACGATGCTCTTCAAAACATCGCCCAATTCCTTGTTAATGGTGCTCTGCAACTGAATCATCATGCTCCATTTTTGCAGACCAACCTGCATATCGAGCAGGTCTGTTTGGGTTGGATTGGGACCCAGGCCAGCGATCTTGGCATTCAAAGTGGCCTCAGCGTTGGTCAGCACTGTTCCCATCGTCTCGGCAATAAAAGCGAAATTAATTCCATTGCTTGATGCAGCCATACGATCGATCTCCGTGGTTAATCGACTACTAACTTAAGAACGCTTGCTTGGCTGCATTCTCGCAGCATGCTCGACTGAATGCGCAGCGATTACCAAAATTTCTTTGGCCGAGCTACACGCGTTCAGAACTGCGTTCAATTGATTGAACTCAGAAGAAGTCGCACCAGCGCTCAGGGCGCGACGGGTTTTCTGGGTCAGGGCCTCAACCTGAGTACCTGCCCGCGCCAACGCGTCCCGCGCCTGATCCGAGCCGGCATTCAGCGCGGCCTCAAGATCACTCACAGGGCCCAGGTCAGTTGTCTGGGCTTCACGGCCAGGCAAACCAATTTGCCCTGGCGTCAATTTTTCGGCTTTGTCGGACATGTCAAAACAACTTTCGATGGTAATTATTAGGGCGACCTACGGAAATCCACACCTCACCTAGCCACCACCAGACGCCGGGGTGAGTCAAACACCAGTACGTCAGGCTCAATGGACTGCAGTCGCCAACCGGCATACGCCCCCCCTGGCAGCAATTTGTCTCCTCCTTGCAGGATCAGATAGGGGACGTCCCCTCCCACCACACTCCTGATTGGAAAAGGCGCCTTGCCCCGGTCGGACAAACTCGCCACGACCACAGTCTGGGGCATGACTCGCAGGGGTAAGCCTGGAAAGCGCTCAGCCAAAGCCAGCAGCGTATTTTCAAAGCGCACCCGTGCACCATCAGGCAACGAAAGCGTTGCAACAATCTGGCTACCGTCCCAACGGGCCTTGGCATCGTTGAACCCGGCAGCCCCCAAAGCAGAGCGAACATCCGGAGCCATGGTTTCCGCCAGACGCAGACTATCGTCCAGCTCCAAGCCTGCAGGCAGGAGGGGCCGCACGGCAGAAAGCACTTCTGCTCGGGCTGCCTGGGTCAGCACTATGCCCCGAATGCGGACCTTTCCTGGATCACCTGCTGAAAAATCAATATGGGGATAACTTCCAGCCAATTGGGCTCGCAGTTCAGTTTGGACATCGTTTGCCACCAGCACCCGCATCAAAGGCGCTGGTCGCCTTGAGCCCAGGGCGTCCGCCAGCCTATCGAGTTGCGCTACGGACTCAACCCACCCGCTCACCCGAACTTGTCCGTCCTTCTGAGGCGTGAATTGAAGCCGCAACGCAGGGTCAACACGGGCTATAACGAGTTTCAATTCAGAGATCTGCCCTTGGGCCTGCTCCGTCAGGTCCACCCCGACAGCCTCGGACACCTTGGGCTGAGTTTGAGGTTCGCGCGCCCAGCGCTCCGAGATCAACGCGGCCAACCCCAACGCGGCAAGTATCAGGAAGATAGCCGCACCAACCCAGAGGACAGCACGCATCCCGGACCGAGTGGCCGGGCGAGCCTCTCCCGGCGCGGCAATGAGTGCTGTAGCCGGCTCAAACTGAGGTTCATCGTCTCCCGACAAAGGTTGGAGCGAGCCGGCACCTGAGCCCGTATCGTCTGCCTGGGCCTCAACGCCCAATGATGGCGCAAGCTTGGCTGCGGGTAGTTTCGGCCAGTCGGCGTGGGAAGGGCTGACACACAAGGCCAATCCACCCCAATAGCCCGGATCGCCTATTCTGGGGGCATCAGTCCAAGCCTGTTCGTCTGGATCCAAGTCTGCTGATGTCAACAGCCAATGGGAATCGCCACGCAGATGCAAACGAGCCAAGCCCGCTGCGTAATCCAAATCCGTCAGGATGATGTCGGCCTCGTCGACAATGCCCACTGAGAGACCCGGGCGTGCGATCGCAGAGGCACCCGCGTGGCGCCCGCTCAGCACGCGCAGTTCCAGCACCAGAGCTTCCCGCATCACGGCAACCACCCTCTTCGCAGCGCAGTGCGGTGGCTACAGACAGCCTCACGCAATTTTTCGCTGCGGACAAGAGCCCATGCGACTGCGTTCACAGATCGACCCTTGCCAAAGGTTGAATGTTGATCTCTTGAGTCAATTCCTGATAGCTGAGCACCGGAAGCTCATACAAGTCCTGCTCGATCATCTTGCGCATGTACCGGCGGATGTCCATGGATGTCAACAATACAGGCCGCTGGGCCGTGGCGGCCAAATCACCAACGGTTTTCTTGATGTTTTCCACAAGCCGTTTGGTCACTGCTGGATCAAGCGAGAGGTAACTGCCTGCTGACGTCTGGCGGATGGCGCCCCGGACCTGGTCTTCTATATTAGGTGCGAGCAGATAGGCAGGCAGGACATTCTGGCCGCTTGAGTGCTTATAGCTGATCTGGCGCTTGAGCGTGGAGCGCACGTACTCGGTAAGCAGTACTGAATCTTTCTCTTTCTGGCCCCATTCGATCAGAGACTCCAGGATCGCGCGCAAGTTGCGCACGGACACGTCCTCCGACACCAGGCGCTGCAATATCTCAGCGATCTTCTGGATAGGCAGAACCCTGGTAGCTTCCTTGACCAGATCAGGGAAACGAGCTTCCATGGATCCGAGCAAAAATCGGGTCTCTTGTATGCCGATGAAATCCGAAGAATATTTTTTCAGCACGAAGGCCAGGTGATAGGCCAGAACCTGGCTGGAATCCATGAAGGAAATGCCAGAATTGGTGAGCGTCTCCCTCAGTTCATCCTTGATCCACAGGGTGGGTATATGTGGAAGAAAGTCGCGATCAGATTCGTACTCGATCTGCATGGCATCGAGGTTTTGCGCTCTCTCACGTGCCAGCAACCAGCCATGTCGCAGACGCCCTTGTGAGACAGGCACTTCGGACAACAGAATGTTATAGCTCTCAGGCGGAAGTGCTTCATTGAAGCGAAGCTGAATGCCGGGAAATGGAACACCGAGATCGAAGTAGAGCGCACGACGAATTTTCAGCAGTTCGTCGTTCAAGGTCTCCGAGTCAAAGCTGTTTCGCAGTCCTGACGCCACGTCCATCAACAGCGGAACAGTAGGAGCGAACTCATCGCTGCCATCTCCTTTGGGCTTGCGCGGCTTCTCCCCTGCGGCCTGCAGCGCAGGCACTTCCGTGACCTCACCGGTTTTCTCGTCCACCACTCGTCGCATACCGCGAATCAGGACAAATCCTATGGTTCCCGTGACGGCTGCCAGAATGGCGAACACAGGAAATGGCATTCCCGGAATCAGCCCGAGACCAAGCGCCACAGCAGAAGCAATCAGCAACGCACGAGGCTGAGCCAGCACTTGCGAGCCAATGTCGCGCCCGACGTTGGAAGGTTCGTCGCCTGTCTGCACGCGGGTCACGATCATGCCCGCGCAGATGGCAATGAACAGCGCGGGAATTTGCGCGATCAGTCCGTCGCCAATGGTCAGAATCGAATAGGTTCTGGTGGCGTCGGCAGCCGTCATACCGCGCTGCATGGTACCGATAACGATTCCGCCGAGCAAATTGACCGCCACGATGATCAGACCCGCAATGGCGTCACCCTTGACGAATTTCATGGCGCCGTCCATGGCACCGTACAGTTGGCTTTCTTTCTCGACCACGCCACGGCGGCGCTTGGCTTCTTCCATGTCGATGGTGCCGGCGCGCATATCCCCGTCGATGGACATTTGCTTGCCCGGCATGGCGTCAAGAGAGAATCGGGCTGCGACCTCGGCAACACGCTCCGCACCTTTGGTAATGACCACGAACTGCACAATGGTCAAGATCAGGAACACCACCAGGCCAACGACCAGGTTACCGCCGACCACGAAATTGCCGAAGGTGGTGATGATGTGACCCGCGTCACCCTGAAGCAGAATCAATCGGGTGGTTGCAATCGAGATTCCCAGACGAAACAGCGTGGTAATCAGCAGTACCGATGGGAAGGAAGAAAACGCAAGCGGTGACGGCAAGTACATGGCCACCATCAGCAAGATGGCCGAAATGGTCATGTTGGTGCCAATCAGCATGTCCACCAACCACGTCGGCAATGGAAGGATCATCATGAAGATGACTGCTACCAGAAAGAACGCCAGGACAAGGTCATTCCGGCTGGTTGCCAACTGCACAGCGCGCTGCAAGCGCGCAAAGGGAACTGAGGGAGTGGAGGTGGCGCTACTTCGCATTGCGCTCAGTTTACTGTGGCAGGACCACTGTTTTTCTGTGAAGTGCGTAAAGCCAGGTGGGCTTTCATGGCGCCTGCGGCCTCCGCCATCCGACCCAAAGCATGAAAGGCTTGCGCACGCACAAGATGAAATGCTGCGTCGACGGCACCTATCAGCGCCAATCTCTCCAGCGTTTCGAGTGCGCGCTCTGGCTTGCCCGCTCGAACCTGGGCCAGCGCCAGAGTCAGCAACGTAGACCGGTTGTCGGGCGAGAGCAGGTCACGAGCGGAAAGGAGCACTGCTGCCTTGTCTGGCAAGCCATGGCGCAGATAGATGTAACTTAGCAAGTCCATCAACTCAAGCTGGGAGGCAGAAATACCTTTGGCGGCCAGCTCATCCAATGGATCGGTGATGTCTGAGTTCATCAGGAGAAGGGAATTCAGGGAATGTGGCTGGCTTCAGCGCTATTGGGGCGGGCAGTACTATCTAGCCCTGATAGAGCACGCTGCGGTACATCTGTACCAAGCCTCTCATATCCCGTTCGGTACCGAGCAATCTCACGGCCCGTTGCATGACACGCTTGTCTTCTGGCGACAGAGTTTCATCAGACCTGTTGGGTTCATCCTGACACTTGGCAGACAGGGCGGCGTGCACGCCATCGAGCGCAGTCTGAAACCGGCTGGGCACAAGCAGATCTCGATTTTCCAATCTTGGACGAATAGCTTCTTCCAGGAAGTCTTCCAACGTAGGCTGAGCCAGCAGACTTTCCAGCTGGGGCCGCCCTCCGAGTTCCGAGGGCGCCTCTTCGCGGCGCTGAGGCAAGCCTTGCGTTTCCCCGGAGCGGACAAAGGTGACCAGATCAATGCCACGGTCAAACGCAATATGGGGACCTACATGATTGTCTGCCATTTTCCGATTCTCCTTGATTGACACCCAACGCCGAACACGACGAAGACAGCAGCTCAAAAGTGTAGGCGATAGCGAATGGGCCTACGAAAACCGATTCCAATGACTAGGGCGTGTTAACACTAAATTCACCCCCGCGCCGGCTTTTTCCGGATCGTAGTGCAAGACGCGCCGCGCAGCCAAGGTGCGATCCTTGGCAAGAGGCGCAACGCAGCAATACGGCCCGGAAAAAACTGGCCCGAAGGGTGAGGCACTGGCAAACCGCACTCT
>NZ_JBEPSH010000017.1:0-68774 GCF_040548795.1 Ottowia thiooxydans
GCGGCCTGGCAAAGCCAGCTCCGCGGGTGCACTGGAATGGCCTGCTCCGCGGCCTTCTGGTTTTGCTCCCTCTCCTGCGGACGGGCGCCCGGCCAAGCGCTTGCGCGCCTTCCCCCTGAGGGGGACGCACCTAGCGGCCTGGCAAAGCCAGCTCCGCGGGTGCACTGGAATGGCCTGCTCCGCGACCTTCTGGTTTTGCTCCCTCTCCTGCGGGCGGGCGCCCGGCCAGGTGCTTGCGCGCCTTCCCCCTGAGGGGGGACGCACCTAGCGGCCTGGCAAAGCCAGCTCCGCGGGTGCTCGCGAATGGCCTGCTCCGCGACCTTCTGGTTTTGCTCCCTCTCCTGCGGGCGGGCGCCCGGCCAGGGGAGAGCAACAGCGACCCGGCAAAGCCAGCTCCGCGGGTGGCCATAGTGGTCCGCTCGGCGGCCTTTTGAGTGGTCCACCTTCATACCTTCGGCACATATACATATATCTAAATTCATATGAATAGCCGAAGTTTCATATGGATTTAGGATTAGGAAAGCCCAATTTCTTCCAAAGCGATGAGACAATCTCGGGTTAACCCGTGTGCCGTATTGCGCCGCGGTGCTGATTTACCGCCTTCACTCTCAATCATGGCCGCTTTTGACGAAGAAACAGTTCTGACCGTTCGACACTGGACGGATCGCCTTTTCAGCTTCACCACCACGCGCAGCAGCAGCCTGCGCTTTTCTAACGGCCACTTCACCATGATTGGCCTGCGGGTGAATAACAAGCCGCTTTTGCGGGCTTACTCGATTGTCAGTGCCAACTATGAGGAAGCGCTGGAATTTCTCAGCATCAAGGTCCAGGATGGCCCGCTGACCAGCCGGCTGCAGCACATTCAGCCCGGCGACAAGGTGATCGTGGGGCATAAACCCACTGGTACCCTGCTGATCGACTATCTATTGCCTGGTAAACGCCTCTACATGTTCGGAACAGGCACGGGCCTGGCTCCGTTCATGAGCTTGATCCGGGACCCGGAGACTTACGAGAAATTCGACGAAGTCATTCTGGTTCACGGCTGCCGCCTGGTCAGCGAGCTGGCCTATCACGACTACATCACCAAGGAACTGCCTGAGCATGAGTTGCTTGGGGAAATGGTGAGCCAGCAGCTGAAGTACTACCCGACGGTCACGCGTGAACCATTTACCACGCAAGGCCGCATTCCGGACTTGATAGAAAGCGGGCAGATGGCACGTGATCTTGGCGTGCCCGAACTCAACCCACAGCTTGATCGCGTCATGCTCTGCGGCAGCCCCGAGATGCTCAAATCCATCAAGACGCTGCTGGAAGAGCGTGGCTTCCATGAAGGCAACACCACAACGCCTGGCGATTTTGTGGTCGAGCGGGCGTTCGTCGAACAATAAGGGGATTGACCCCGTGGCGCTGGCCTTTGGCTCCGCGCCACGCCCTCCTGGTCAAGCCTGCCGCCAATCCTGACGGATAGCCTTACCTGGCACGCACTTTCTCTTGCAGTCGCTGAAGCACCAAGGGTGACACGTAAGGTGCAACGTCTCCCCCTAGCTGCGAAATCTCGCGAATCAAGGTGCTGCTGACCGACTGCAGCGCCGCCGCAGGTGTGAGGAAAATGGTTTCGATATCAGGTGCCAGATTGCGGTTCATACCCGCGAGTTGGTACTCATAGTCAAAGTCTGTGACGCCGCGTACCCCGCGCACCATGACCTTGCCGCCTTGCTTGATCACAAAGTCTTTGACCAGCCCTTCAAAGGGTTGCACGCTCACATTGCCCACCCTTTGCGCTAGATCGCCAGCCAATGCCAGGCGTTCGTCCAGTGTGAACAGGGTTTTCTTGTGATGCGCTATCGCCACGGCAATGATGACGTGATCAAACAGCCCCGCCGCGCGACGCACAATGTCTTCGTGCCCCAGCGTAATGGGATCGAAGGTACCAGGGTATACGGCAATCACGCCACGACTCATCGAAGATCTCCTTGTTGGGCTGCGCAGATCAAGTCATTATGCCGGTGCGCGCTGTAGCAGATGAGCGTGCACCGCGCCAGCTTTCAAGTGCCGATGCAAGGTGAGCCCGAGGGCCTCCAGCTCGGCACCATCTGCCTGCGAAGGCGCTTCCAGGTACACCCAGCCTCCAGCCCTCACCAGGGGGGCTGCAGCCGCAAGCGCGGAACTGAACAGGTCAGCAGCAAAAGGCGGGTCCAGCAAGACCAGGTCTTTGCTGGCTCTTGGTAAGCCCCGCAAGACTGCAAGCGCATCACCGCGCTGGACTTGAACCTTCTCAGCCTTGAGTTGTTCTTTCAGCTGACGCAGTTTGGCCACCAGGGCGGCGTCCTGCTCAATGAGCAGCACATCGTCTGCCCCTCTGGACGCTGCTTCAAGCCCAAGGGCGCCGGTACCTGAAAAAGCATCCACACAGTGCCAGCCAGCCAGATCCTGGCCCAGCCAATTGAACAGCGTTTCACGCACGCGATCTGGTGTGGGGCGCAGTCCGGGTTTGTCGGCTACAGGCAAACGCGTACGCCGCCATTGGCCGCCGATGATGCGCACGACGTGGGGCGCAGCTTGGGTGCTTCTTGTTGAAGGCTTGGTGCTCATCCCTACATTGTCGTCGCCCAGGGAGACGTTAGAGCCGCCACGCTCTGCCAGCCATCTACCCGACCTCTCGCCCCTCCACAGTCAGCATGCTCTGTGTCACATAGGTACTCCCCAACCCCTGCGCGTCATACGCTACTCTGAAACCGCCAAGGTCAATCGCCTGCCGCTGCTGGAATGCAGACAGCACACTGGGCCGATCTATGGGCCCGGTCATGGCTGCCAACACCTGCTGCGTGTAGCGAGCCCCCAAATAGCCCGCCAGGCTAAGAGATGATGTGGGTTCATCGAACAAACGCGCCAAGGTGCCTCGGTAGGCCTGCACAACGGGCATCTGCGATCTCGTCAAGGGCACTACCTGGGCGCCGATGACCGGAATGGTGGGCACGGCCCCCATTTGTCTGAGAATTTGCAGATTGACTTCTGCGAGCGCCACGACGTAGCGTTGGCGCGACTGGTCCGCAAGCCCTTGTGTGAAACGGGCCAGTTCGGGAGTCCCCCCGAGGAACAGCATCACCACCGGCGACCTCGCCGACATCTGGCGCCCCAGATCGCGCGGATCATCCGCCCCTTCAAAGCCGACGACCTGCAATTTCAAGGCCGCGGCAGCATTGGCCACACTCGCCTTGTACAGATTTCGATCTCGCGAAGTTGCATAGACGGCTCCGATTTCCCGTACACCCACCATAGAGAGCGAACGAAGCGCATGCCGGATCTGCATCTGACGGTTGGCAAAAATGGGGAAGGTTCTTTCGTCTGCCTTGTCGATGTCGTGCAGCCAGGGTGCGACATGAGCGAGCGGTAGTTTGGCGGCAGCCAGATGCTGCGCCAATTGACGTGCCGCTCCTTCGGAGACGGAGCCACTGACGGCCACGATAGAAGGGTTGTCCCGCAGTTCGGCCAGACCGGCACTCCAATCCTTCGCCGTCGAATCGATTTCGAGCTTGCGGTGCACCACCGTGCGGCCACGCAGAATGTCCTGCTTGCTGAAATCCTGCCAGGCCGCCAGCGAACCGATAAAAAAGTCTTTGGCGACGTCTTGCTGTTCGATGGCGGTGTCCACGATCTGAAGTACCGTGGGAGGCTCATTCCGCGATCTGGAACCCTGAGCAAGCACGGCGGGCGCGGCCAATAGGCCGGTAGTGCCGGCCATTCCGAGGCGCAAAGCGGCACGCCGTGTGAGAACTGGGAGAGAAATCTTCATGTCAGGTACAGGTAGGCCCATCGATTCGCCGTGGAAACTCAAAACTCCAAGACGAACTTACCTACTCAACATGAAAGTTCGATGAAACCCCATTGGCGACCAAGGCCAAAAGGGCATTCAGCCATCTGGGTACTCAGGAACCAGCGCCTCCGACCACCACCGTCACCATTTTCTCGGGCTGAAGCTTGCGCGCAAAGGCCGCCTGGATGTCTGCAACGGATACTCGGCCGATCTGCTCTACCCAGGTATCCAGATAGTTCAGAGGCAAACCATTCCAGGCCATGTCGGCGACGGAATCGAGCAGCTTGGCATTGGAGTCAATGCGCAGTGCAAAGCCCCCTTGCAGATAATCTTTGGCGGCCTTCAATTCAGCTGGTGTCGGCCCCTTGGCCATGAAGTCGGCCAGCACCTGCTTGGATACGCGGATAGCTTCATCTGCCTGATCCGGGCGCGTTTGCAGCGTCAGGGTAAACGCACCCGCATGCAGCGCCGGAGAGAAGTAGCTCCCCACCGAATAGGAAAGCCCGCGCTTTTCACGCACTTCGGTCGTCAGGCGGGACACAAAGCCCCCACCGCCCAGGATGTAGTTGCCCACCAGCAGCGAGAAGTAATCGGGATCGGCTCGCTTGTAGCCCGGCTGACCAATCAAGACCTGAGCCTGAGCGGACTTGAAAGCAATTCGCTCATCCTGCGGAGCAGAGAGCGCCGCCACTTCAGGTATGGCAGGCAAGGATGGGCACGCTGCGCCAGAGCCCGAGGGCAAACGCTGAAAAAGCTCAGTCACCAAGCTTTCGGCTTGAGCGCGCGTAACCGCGCCCACCACGGTGACTTTGGCGCGGCAGGGCAATATGCCGGCGGCGTATCGGTCACGCATGTTCTCGATTGAAATCGCCGCCAAAGACTCGGGCGTTACTTCGAAGCCATATGGGTGCGTGCCATAGACCGCTTTGGAATACGCCAGTCCGGCGATGGTGCCTGGGCGAGTGCGAGACTCCTTGATAGACGCCGTCATGCGCTCGCGCTCACGTTGCCAAACGTCCTCCGGCCAGGAAGGCTCGCCCAGTTCACGGGCAGCCAGATGCACAGCTTTTTTCAAGAGATCGGGTTCCGTCAATGTGCGCAACCGAAAGCTCATGCGGTCCGAGGTGGCGCCGCCGCCGAAGCTGGCGCCAAGATCGGCCCACGCTTCGCCCAGCTGGTTTTCATCCAGCGCGGGTTCGCTGCCAGTGGCCCGCACGCCCTTCCCGGCCATCATCGCAGTCACGTCGGCCAGGCCGGCTTGAGCCCGTGTGTCGCGGCGGCTGCCCGCATCGAAATCTATGCGCACATCCACCATGGGGATGGAGGGGCTCTCCACCAGAAATACCTGAGCGCCGTTGGGCTGGCTCCAGTTCTGGATCGGGATAGCCGCCAGGGCTGAGCCAAGGAAACCGAACGCTGAGGAGATGACCAGCAATGTGCGGGCCGATGTTTTTTTAAAAAATGTCATGCTCGTTTAGTGCCTCATGCCAGCTGGCGGAGTGCGGGGCTTCTGATTCGGATCGCGCGGTTGCGGCAGCAAGGTGCCCACGGTGAGCTGGTCGTCACCGAAGTACCGCTCGGCAACGGACTTCACTTGCTCGGCAGTCACGCCTCGCAGGCGGGCAATCAAACGTTGATCCGCGTCCAGGGGCAGTCCTTGCACCCAGAGGTTTCCCAGTTCCTGCGCTTGAGCCATGACCGAATCGAGCTTGTAGATCTCTCCGGCAACCCACTGCGTCTTGACACGGGCCAGTTCCTCTTCACTGACACCTTCGCGGGCCACCCTGGCGACCTGTTCGCGCAGCGCCGCTTCCACCTCTGCGGGGGTTTTGCCCGCTGCAGGCACGCCAGAAAGCGAAAAGATTTGAGGCCCACGCCCCATCAAGCCGTTGCCAGCACCGGCCGAGTCGGCCACACGGTTGGGGCCTTGTGTCAGAGCGCGATCAAGCCGGGCGCCGCTGTAGCCGTCCAGCACGGCAGACAGCACGGTAAGGGCCAGTGCATCGTCATTGGCAGCCGTGGGCGCCACACCTTCAAGGCGAGGCACTTTGAAGTACATCGACACAACCGCCTGTTCAGCCGGCGCCTTGACTTGAATGCGCCGCATGCCCAATTGCGCGGGCTCGTCGCGCGGCTTGCGCTCAGGCACCGCACGGGCAGGAATGCTGCCGTAATATTTTTTTGCGAGAGCCAGAACCGCCTGTGGATCTACGTCGCCCACCACCACCACGGCAGCGTTGGCAGGGACATACCAGCGCTGGTAGAAAGCGCGTGCATCATCAGGTTTGAGCGAATCAAGATCGCCCATCCACCCCACTACAGGCCGCCGGTACGGAGACGCTACGAAAGTGCTGGCGTTCAGTTGCTCACCCAAGACAGCTCGTGGGTTGTCATCGGTGCGCATGCGCCGCTCTTCCTTGACGACTTCGAGCTCCTTGGCAAACTCTTCATCGCTCCAGCGGTTGTTGGCGAAGCGATCTGCCTCCAGGCTCATCACATCGGCCAACTTCGAGGCAGGTACCTGTTGGTAGTAGCCTGTGTAGTCGCGGGAGGTAAACGCATTCTCACGCCCGCCCAGGGCTGCAACGCGGCGAGAGAACTCACCGGGCTTGAGCTTTTTCGTGCCCTTGAACAACATATGCTCCAGCACATGGGCGACTCCGCTCGCACCATCGACTTCATCCATGGAGCCCACACGCAGCCACAACATGTTCACCACCGTCGGAGCGCGGTGATCCGGTTTGACGATCACCGTCAGCCCGTTGTCCAGCTTGAACTGGCTCACGGCTGTTGCAGACCGTGCAGCTTGCTGACCGGGCGGTGCCGTCTCCGAAACCGATGTCTTTTGAGCGAACACGACTGGAGGCGCCAGCAGGCTGCATGCGAGAGTCAAGCCAAGCACACGAGGGCTGACGACACGAAACAATCTTGAATTCATAGACAAGAGAGAGTAAGAACCCATGGAGAATGTTCCCTAAGAATGCATTTACGGTCTATTCGGGTCCCGGAAGCCCGGCGCCCGGAAGCCCGGCGCCCGGAAGCCCGGCGCCCGGATAGATCGCAAACACGTTCTTAGTGTGCCGGAATTCAATGCCCTTCAAACCTGTGCATGCTCCATGAAGACGCCAGGCGGGCCGCCATCGGAGACAATCCATGCATGAGTGGACAAATCGCACCCCTTGAAGCTGAACCTCGGCTGACCTCTCTCTCGCATGGCGGCGGCTGCGGCTGCAAGATTGCCCCCGGCGTGCTTTCCAGCATCTTGAAAGGCACCGGCGCCATGCCCATCCCGGCAGAGTTGCTGGTGGGCATAGAGACGTCCGACGACGCCGCGGTGTACCAACTGAATGAAACCCAGGCGCTTGTCGCCACCACCGACTTCTTCATGCCCATCGTCGACGACCCATTCGACTTCGGGCGCATTGCTGCTGCAAATGCCTTGTCAGACGTCTATGCCATGGGTGGCACACCTATCATGGCGCTGGCCTTGGTCGGCATGCCCATCAACGTTCTTTCCACTGCCACCATTGGCAAAATCCTGGAAGGCGGAGCCTCTGTATGCCGCGAGGCCGGTATTCCCATTGCAGGCGGTCACACCATAGATTCCGTAGAGCCCATCTACGGCCTGGTGGCGCTGGGCCTGGTGCATCCGGATCGGGTCAAACGCAATGCCAGCGCCAAGGAGGGCGATATGCTGGTACTGGGTAAGCCGCTGGGCGTTGGAATACTCTCGGCAGCCCTCAAGAAAAATCAGCTGAGCGCAGAAGGTTATGCGCAAATGATCGCCAGCACGACCCAGTTGAACGCTGCGGGCCCTGCCCTTTCAGTTCTGCCCGGCGTGCACGCAATGACGGATGTCACCGGCTTTGCGCTGGCAGGACATGCACTGGAACTCGCCCGAGGTGCCGGTGTCACGGTCCAGATCGACTGGCCTTCCGTGCCGGTCTTGGCGGGCGTACGCGAATTAGCTGCGCAAGGCATCATCACGGGAGCTTCTGCTCGCAACTGGGCTGCATACCAGCACGAGGTGCATCTACCAAATGGGTTTTCCGAACCGGATCGGGCACTTTTGACCGATCCGCAAACCAGCGGAGGCCTTTTGGTATCGTGCTCTCCTGCGAGTGTGGACGAAGTGCTTTCGGTCTTTCGGCAACGTGGCTTCGGCCATGCTGCAGTAGTTGGAAAAGTGACGCCAGCCAGTGAATTCTCACTGGTGGTCAAGAGCGCCTGAGAAGGTGTGAGCGATCAGGGTGCAAATCAGAGAATCAAATGTTCAGTTTCTTCCGCAAAAAAAAACCAACCCCCGCGCCAGAATCCGCGCCCGTAGAAGCGCCCGTCACTGACGTCGTTCCTTCTCCCGTTGAGTCGGCACTGGCCGCGCCGACGCCCGTCTCCTCCCCCCCACCTGTCCCCGCAGCCGTGCCCGTGCCGCCACTGGTCTCCGCTCCGGCTCCAGCGCCTGAACAGGCGCGCGTCGCACCAGTTGCAGCCTACGCCCCACCACCCTCCGCCCCCCTCGCACCGTCTCAACCCTATACACCCCCCGCGATTCCTGCAGCACTGGCTAGCGAGAGCATCTCCGCTCAGCCCGCCGTCCTGCCCGAATCATCCGCGCCTGAATTCATCACGCCCGAGCCTGTAGTTCGGACGGGCTGGCTGGATCGTCTCAAGACCGGCCTGCGCAAAACCGGGAGCAGCATCACCACTGTGTTCACGGGCACAAGAATCGATGACGCACTCTACGAAGATCTCGAAACCGCACTACTGCTGGCTGACACTGGAGTCGCTGCCACCGAGTTCCTGCTCGCGGATCTCAAGCGCCGCGTGAAAGACAGCCGCGCCACGGAGCCGGCGCAAGTCAAGATGCTGCTGCAAGAGGCCATCGAAGAAATGCTGGCACCGCTGGAAAAAGAGCTGGTGGTGGGTGAATACCACCCGACCGTCATCATGGTTGCGGGCGTGAACGGCGCCGGGAAAACGACCTCCATTGGCAAACTCACCAAACATCTGGCGGACGCTGGGGCCACTGTGTTGCTGGCCGCCGCCGACACATTTCGCGCTGCTGCGCGCGAACAACTTTCGGTCTGGGCAGACCGCAACAAGGTTGAAATCATCAGTCAGCAGGGAGCGGACCCGTCTGCGGTCAGCTTCGACGCCGTGGCCGCTGGGCGCGCACGCAGCATGGATGTGGTTCTGGTCGATACGGCTGGACGCCTGCCCACGCAGAAGCACTTGATGGAGGAGCTCAGCAAGATTCGCCGCGTGGTCACCAAAGCCGATGTGACAGCGCCGCACGAGGTCCTGCTGGTGATCGATGGAAATACAGGCCAGAATGCCCTGGCGCAGGTGAAGGCTTTCGACGCTGCGGCGCAGCTCACGGGCCTAATTGTTACAAAGCTCGACGGCACCGCCAAAGGAGGCGTGCTGTGCGCCATTGCGCGTGAGTACCCCGCTCAAGGACGCCCAATGCCGGTCTATTTTGTGGGTGTGGGGGAAAAACTGGAAGATTTGCAGACCTTCCGCGCACGTGAGTTTGCGCAGGCCCTGTTGGCATGACACCTTCTAAAACCGTGTGTGATGCTACGGATTGCAACGTATACACGCGGAGCTTGCCGCTGTAAGCCGATACACTGCATCCCATGACCGTGAACCCCTCCCGGAAACACTTGGTGCTGCTGGGCGTCGGGCGTGCAAACTTGCAGGTACTTAAAGGCTTGGCCAGACATGGAGCCGGCGAGTTCCATGCCACGCTGGTGACGCCTCACCCGTATTACATCGACAGTGCCATGCTGCCAGGCCATGTGGCCGGCGACTATGCGCTGGACGATATTCGCGTGCCCCTGGACGCCTTGGTAGAAGCCAGCGGCGCGACCTTTGTACCCGCGCATGTGCACGCCCTCGACCCTGGTACGCGCAGAGTGCAGCTTTCTAGCGGCGACGCACTTCCCTATGACGTTCTCTCCATTGATACGGAGGCAGTAATTGATCGCGAGCTGGCTGAAGCCAGCATGCCCGGTGCCCGCCGAAATGCGCTGTTCGTTCGGCCTATCGAAACCTTTGTACAACTTTGGCCCCAGCTGAAAGCCTTGTCTCAGGAGCGTGCGCTGCAGGTGTCCGTCATAGGTCAAGGCATCGCCGGGGCTGAACTGGCCATGGCAGCCGCCCACGCATTGGCTGCTCCGCACGGCACCCGTGTGACGCTCATTGCAGGTGAGGAGCCTCTGTTGGCTGAGGAATCTGCCGGGCTCAGGCGGCGTGTGCTGAACCGGCTAAAGCAACTTAACGTGACGCTCCTGCAAGATCGCTGCACTGGAATGGACGGTAAAGTCCTGGAACTGCAAAGTGGCGCCAGTTTGATCTGCGACGCCCCTCTGCTGGCAGCAGGCGCCAACCCGCCTGAATGGTTGCGGCATGCCGGCCTCCTCGAAGAAGCCACGGGCCTGCCCATGGTGAATGAGCGGCTGCAGAGCGAGCACCACCGTCAGGTATTCATCGTCCCTGAGGGTGCGTCCGCAGATATTGGCCCCCTGCTGGAAGCCAACCTGCGCACCGCCATGTTCGGCGGCTCATTCAAAAAAATACCCTTGGCCACCTCGCGTCTGCATGTCGTAGGCGGCGGGCAAGGTCACGCCATCGCCGCCTGGGGTCCTCTCAGTCTGGAAGGCCGTGAAGTCTGGAACTGGAAAGAGCGGCGCGACCGCCGGCAGTTCCAAGCTCTCTTCAGGATTTAGCGACCGCACCGCTGCGCCGCTGCCCGGCTGCAAGCCAGCATCGGGGCATGGAACGGGCGGTACTCGAGCGTGCTCACGCTTGGGTTCGCCCTGCCCCACTCCTGCATGGCGCCTGGATTCGCGCAAAATTCCCACTGGCTGCCGTATTAGAACGTGGCCGGATTGGCCTCGTCCGCAATTAAGTTCTCCCCCCACGCGGCCCAAAGCGGCCAAAATCAATCGTCTAAAACAGGGGAAAACCCGTATTCTCTATGGGGTGATGTGAAATATACTGCTTCTCAGTGAGCACTTTATTTCATCATTTTGGTAGACAGACCGCTTGTTGTTCTTATATGCGCCTCATCCGTTTTTCAAGAAAGCATGCCTTTCAATTGATAAGACAGGCGCATTCCAAACGGTGCTTCGACCAACCTGTCCGAGGAAAAGCTGCTCGTACGTCGCTCTCAGCCGAGGAGAGCCCCATTCAACTCCCAGCTACGGGGCCGGTCTACGTGTTCTTCTCTAAGGGATACTCATATGGTGACGATTCCAGAGATCAACAACAATGCGAGCACCGCACGCCATAAACTTGACACCTAAAGGAGTTCTCGCAATGAATGCATCTTCCCCTCGCTCTCCCAACCGCCGCCTCATGCTTTCCCGCGGCGCAGCACTGGCAGGAGCGAGTTCCGTCGGTCTGCTGCTTCCACAGATCGTGCGTGCGCAAAGCAATAAGATCAAAGTGGGCTTCATGCTGCCCTACACCGGCACCTTCGCACAGCTGGGTGTAGCCATCGAGAACGGCGTTCGCATGGCGATTGCCGAAAAAGGTGGCAAGCTGGGTGGCCGTGAGATCGAATGGTACAAAGTCGACGACGAATCCGAGCCATCCAAAGGCGTGGAAAACGCCAGCAAGCTTGTCCAGCGCGACAAAGTAGATGTCTTGATCGGCACCGTGCACTCCGGTGTTCAAATGGGCATCCAGAGAGTGGCGCGCGACAGCGGCGTGCTCAGCATCATTCCCAATGCAGGCGTTCACGCCGCCACACGTGCGCTTTGCGCTCCCAACGTGTTCCGCACCAGCTTCACCAACGGCCAGCCTACGCAGGCCCTGGGCAAGCCCATGATGGACAAGGGACTCAAGCGCACGGTCTGGATTTCCTGGAAATACGCCGCCGGCGACGAATCCCTGGAAGGTTTCAAGGAAGGCTACCTCAAGGCAGGCGGCACCATCATCAAGGAATTGAGCCTGCCCTTCCCGAACGTGGAGTTCCAGGCGCTGCTGACCGAAATCGCTTCGCTCAAACCTGATGCGGTGGCCTGCTTCTTTGCGGGCGCGGGTGCTGCGAAATTCATGAGGGACTATGCCGCTGCGGGCCTGAAAGAAAGAATTCCGCTCTACGGCTCTGGCTTCCTGACCGAAGGCGTGATTGAAGCCGCCGGCCCCGCAGCTGAAGGCGTGTTCTCCACCTTGCACTACGCGGATTCGCTCGACACCGCGCGCAACAAGCAGTTCCGCTCGGCCTACGCCAGCCAATTCAAAATGCAGCCTGACGTGTATGCCGTACAAGGCTACGACTCCGGCCAGCTGCTGCTGCAAGGCATGACCTCCGTCAAAGGCGACATGAGCAACAAGGCGGCTCTCTACAAAGCCCTGGAAACCACCGTCATCGACAGCCCCCGCGGCAAGTGGACCATGAGCAAGGCCCACAACCCGGTGCAGGATATTTATCTGCGCGTGGTGGAAAAAGGTGACAACAAGGTGCTGGGCGTGGCGGCCAAGGCTTTGGCGGACTCGGGCGCTGGGTGTAAGTTGTAACCAACCCCCTGAGGCGCTTCGCGCCTTCCCCCCCTGGCCGGGCGCCTTGATAAGGGGGACGCCGCTGGCGGCCTGGCAAAGCCAGCTCCGCGGCGGCCTGTAATGGCCTGCTCCGCGGCCTCTCGGGCTGGAGTTTAGGCTCCGCTCCGCGCTCGCCCTTTAGCGTGCCTTTTGGTTCGCTAAAGGCCGGACTCACGCTTGCGGTTGACGCCGGCTTTTTTGAACGAACCCGTATTGCTCTGTGGACTTCGCGAACTTCCTTATTCAGCTGCTCAACAGCGTGCAATATGGCCTGCTGTTGTTTATGCTTGCGGCCGGCTTGACGCTGATCTTCGGCATCATGGGCGTGGTCAATCTGGCTCACGGCAGTTTCTATATGCTGGGCGCGTACCTGGCGTATTCGCTCTCCGGCATGTTTGGCAGCCTGACGCTGGCCATCATCGGTGGAACGATTCTGTCGGTCATTTTCGGATTGATTCTTGAGCGAATATTGTTCCGGCACTTCTACCACCGGGACCACCTCGATCAGGTGCTGCTCACATTCGGGTTGATCTACATCTTTGAAGAGGTCAGATCGCTTCTCTGGGGCGATGATGTTCACGGCGTGACCATCCCCAACGTACTGGCCGGCTCCATTACCTTGACTGAAAATCAGTCCTATCCAGTCTACCGACTTTTCATGATGGGCATCTGTTTGTTGCTCGCTATAGGCCTTTACCTGCTCATCAATAAAACACGCCTTGGCATGAAGATTCGGGCAGGCGCCTTCAACCGCGACATGACTGAGTCGCTTGGGATCAACATCAAGCTCATTCATGCCATTGTGTTTGCCATTGGGGTAGGCCTGGCCACCATGGCTGGCATGATCGCCGCCCCTGTTTCCAGTGTGTACCCCAACATGGGTTCGCAGGTGCTCATCATGTGTTTCGTGGTGGTCGTCATTGGCGGTATTGGCTCCGTACGGGGTGCATTGATCGCCGCCATTCTGGTGGGTCTGGTTGACACGTTTGGCAAGGTTCTGCTGCCGCAAGTTGCAGGCATGCTGGTTTACATGTTGATGGCAGCTGTGCTGCTGTGGAAGCCTGAAGGGCTGTTCAAGCAATGAGCGCACCTCAATCTCACCTCGAAACTCTGCCGCGCAGCATTCAGATCGTGATGCTGCTCGGGTTCATCGCGCTCGCTGCGTTTCCCTTTGTCGGCAGCGAGTTCTACCAGCAGATGGTCGCTCGCATGATGATTCTGGCGATCTTCGCCATGAGTCTGGATTTGCTGCAAGGCGTGACCGGGCTCGTTTCTCTGGGTCATGCGGCTTACTTCGGCATTGCGGGATACACGCTGGCGTTTCTCACGCCGCAAGGCGAACCTGTCAGCCTGTGGTGGACCTTGCCAGTGGCTGTATTGGTCTCTGGCGCGGCGGCCCTGGTCATTGGCTTTTTCGTCGTTCGAACCAAAGGCATCTACTTCATCATGGTCACCATGGCGTTTGCCCAGATGGTGTTCTTTCTGTTCTTCGACAACAAGTCGTTAGGCGGCTCGGACGGGATCTACATCAACTTCAAGCCTGATGCCGGCATCTTCGATCTCGAAAACAAAGCCGTTTTCTACTATTTCACGCTGTTTTGTTTGGTAGCCGTGTACCTGTTCCTCAGGCGCCTGCTTTGGAGCCCTTTTGGCCGCACACTGGCCGGTATACGGGTCAACGAGCATCGCATGCGCGCCGTCGGCTTCGGTAGTTTCAGCTACAAGCTCACCGCCTTCACGCTCGCTGGTGCGCTGGCGGGCCTTGCGGGTTACCTGTGGGGAGCCCAGACAGGCTTCGTCAACCCGGAACTCATGGGCTTTCACAAGAGCGCCCACGTGATCATGATGATCATCCTGGGAGGCATGGGTAACTTCGCGGGCGCGATTGTCGGCGCCTTTGCGTTCGAGTTCATGCTGGAACTGTTCAAGGATCTTCCTGCCGTGGCAGGCATCAACCTGGGCAAGCACTGGCAACTCTGGATGGGCTTGTTCATTGTGCTCGTCATTTGCTTCGCTCCCAGGGGCATCTTGGGCGTGCTGCAAAAACTGACACACCGCAAAGGAGCTGGCGATGAGTGAAGTGCTCCTTTCGGCCAGGAATCTGACCAAGAAATTCGGCGGTCTGGCGGCCGTGAACGACGTGTCCGTGGATCTTTGGCGTGATCGCATTCATGTGGTCATTGGCCCCAACGGCGCGGGCAAGTCCACCCTGACCAATTTGCTTTCTGGAGATTTGCCACCTACGTCCGGAACCATCATGCTGGGTGGCCACGACATCACGCGAGCCTCACCTGAGCAGATTTCGCGCCGAGGCCTTGGGCGCAGCTATCAGAAAACGAACATATTTCTGCCCTTTACCGTGTGGGACAACGTACGTCTGGCCGCACAGTCACGCACCGCACAACAACCTTGGAATCCCCTGCGCTGGCTACAAAATGCCGCGCAGGATGCCGAGGTGAACGAGCGAGCAGAGTCCGCGCTGGAGCTTGCCGGACTCACTTCTCGGCGCACATCCATCGCAGGCGCAGCCAGCCACGGGGAGCAGCGTCAGCTGGAGATTGCCATGACGCTGGCCACCAACCCTCAAGTTCTGCTGCTTGACGAGCCTCTGGCCGGCATGGGTGTGGCAGAAGCCGAGCGCATGGTCGAGCTGCTGCTTCGCATCAAGCCGCAGCACGCCATGATGTTGGTAGAACATGATATTGATGCCATCTTCGCCCTCGCCGATCACCTGACCGTGATGGTCAACGGCACTGTCATCGCCAGTGGTTTGCCAGCAGACGTCAGAAGCGACGAAGGTGTGCAGGCCGCGTATCTCGGAGAGCATTGATGGCCCCCCTGATGGCTCACGCGCCGTCCTCGACGGGACGCCAGCGACGGGACCCAGCCCGCTCTGCGATGGCGCGCGTATGGCCTGCTCTGCGGCCTTTTGCGGATGACGGAAGTTCGCTCGGAAACCAATAGGATTTGAAATGGCTACACGTACCAATGCCAACGTACCTGATGACCCCAACGATCCACTGCGTCCGCGCAAGACCTGGGAAGAGGCGGTGGCTCAGCCTGACGATGAAGAACTGATTCGTGCCATTGGCCTGCATAGCTACTACGGTGCCAGCCATATCCTGCGCGGCATCGACTTTCACGTGCGGCGCGGTGAAACCATTGGATTGATGGGCCGAAACGGAATGGGCAAGAGCACCTTGCTCAAGTCCATCATGGGATTGGTCAAGCCTCGCGCTGGCGGCGTGCTGGTCATGGGCAAACCCATGACAGGCCGTGCACCGTACGAGATCGCCAAGCTCGGCGTGGCCTATGTACCTGAAGGACGCGGTATCTTCGGCAACCTCAGTGTGGTGGAGAACCTGAAAATGGCTGCTCGCCCTGGCACACGCGGCCAGTGTGACTGGACCTACGACCGCGTATTGGAAACATTCCCGCGACTGAAAGAGCGTCTGGGGCATGGCGGCCAACAACTCAGCGGTGGTGAGCAGCAGATGCTCACCATTGGTCGGGCCTTGATGACCAACCCTGATGTGCTGATTCTTGATGAAGCGACTGAAGGCCTGGCCCCGCTGATCGCAAGAGAGATCTGGCGCATCTGCGATGTCATCCGCCACAGTGGCATCAGCAGCGTCATCGTCGATAAAAACTGGAAACACGTCACTCAAGTGACCGACCGCAACGTCATTCTCGTCAAAGGCCAGGTAGTGTTCGAAGGCACCTCGGCGCAACTGATCGCTCAGCCTGGTCTGCTGACGCAGCACCTGGGCGTTTAAGGTGTCGCTGGCGCCTTAATAAAGGCTTGTGCTCTGACGCGCCGGAAGCGCCTGATCGTATTGCTGACCATCGATTCCGCCCTCTGTCAGAGCCTGCAGCATTTCACCAGGCGTCGGTACGCCGGCCGGTTTCGATATGTCTGACCATAGGCCCGAGCGCTGCATGGCCCGCGCACATTGGAAAAATGCGGTTTCGACAGCCACGCGTATCACACACTGCGGTCGCTTGCCCCCTTCGGCAAGACGATCCAATAGTTCGATGTCGGTGTGAATGGATGCGCGGCCATTGACCCTTAAAGTTTCACCCACTCCCGGGATGAAAAACAGCAAGCCCACGCGATCATCTGTCAGGATGTTTCGCAAGCTGTCGATACGGTTGTTGCCTCGTCGCTCCGGTAGCAGCAGGCTTTTATCGCTTTCTACAACGACAAACCCAGCCGGATCGCCTCTGGGCGATGCATCGAGCCCCCCGGGCCCGGAGGTCGCGAGGACTGCAAAGGGCGAGGCCTCAATCCATCGCCGGTAGACCGCGGGAATGAAGTTGGCCTCCTTGCGCAGCGACGCCTCGCCCACGGGGCCAAACAGCTGCTGCAATTGATCAAGCGTGGTGATGGTGTCGGACATAGGCATGCCCGCAGTTTAGAGAAAAATTGATCACCGCAAAAAATGCGTGATATGCGTTAGTGGACGATGCCTCCCCCAGAGCTGCCTCGACGAGGCGACCCCATGGGTGAACAGCGTCCTGCCCTGAGGTCGGTCGCCATAACGCGGGCCGCCCTACACGGGCCGCCCTATCTCAGCGCGCCTTAACGCGGACCGCCCTTGATTCCCAGTTGCTTGCGCCAATCATCGTCTCGGGGCATCGACGGGTTGGAGGGGCGCTCCTGGTAATACGGGATCAGGGGCACATACAAGCCATACAAGCGGCGCAGCTCGGCAATCGGTTCATTGTGCTCATCAACGCGAAGATCTACCCAGGCATAGCTGCGTTCGTTGTGCACTTGCAAGGCGGTGGAGTATTGCCCAGCCACCTGCCCTCCTGCATCTCTGCCAGCCTCCAAAGACGCCAGCAGTTTGTGCGCCAACTCACCTTGTGCGTTCTCAAATCCATCTGCCATGGCCTGGGCGACCTTGTCGTTGGACAGGCGGTTGCCAATGACCACCAGGTTGCGCCGCACGATCTGACCGGCCCATTCTTCGTTGGTGCTTCCTGTATGCGCAGCGGTTCTGCCGTCCTTATCGACCACCGAGATCTGACGCCATGGAATATTGTCCGCACCATCGCTGTCAAGCAGTTCCTTGAGCACCTTCTCTGCGGAGTAACCCATTTCAAGAAGCTTAAGACCCAGCGCTCCCAGACGCGGATCACCGTTGGCTTGCACCACCAGGCCGCCGATCTTGGCACGCACAAAAGGACACTTGGCTCCGATGGCAATGGGCCGGGTAGCGATAGCCATGCCGAACATGCCGGTTTGCTCGCAGCGAGCCAGTACTGAAAACGTCATTGGTTTGATCTCCTGTTTAGTTGGGTTTGACGTCAGCCCGACGGACGATGTCGGACCATTTGGTAATTTCTTCCTGCACATAGCGCGCGAATGCGTCGGGACCACTGCCGACCACGTCCATGCCGGATGCATCGAATCTCGCGCGGATTTCTGGCTCTGCAAGTGCCGCGCTGATCTCGCGATGAAGTCTGTCGATGAGAGGACGGGGCGTCTTTGCCGGCGCAAACACGCCGAACCACACCTCGGCCATATAGCCCGGAACACCCGCTTCGGCGATCGTTGGCGTGTCAGGCAGCGCCTTGGTGCGCTGCGCCGAAGTCACAGCCAGCAAGCGAAGCGTGCCTGCCTTCACGTGCGGCAGAACATCAACGAGGTTATGAAAACCAAGATTGACGTGCCCTGCCACGATATCTGACACCGCCGGCGCAGCCCCTTTGTAAGGTACGTGGAGCATGTCCACGCCTGTCATGACCTTGAAGAGTTCAGCGGAAAGATGCTGTGAGGATCCACTTCCTGTGGAGGCGTAGCTCAGCTTTCCAGGCCTGGCCTTGGCCAGCGCAATCAACTCTGCAACGCTATTGGCAGGGACTGAAGGATGCACCACCAATCCATTGGCCGATGACCCGACCAAGGTGACGGGCGCAAAATCCTTTAAAGGGTGATAGCTCAGTTGCGGGTAGATGCTCAGAGCTGTGGCATGGGTGGGAGAGCTGCCCATCACAAGGGTGTAGCCATCAGCCGGTGAGCGCGCCACCTGACTGACGCCCAGCGTGCCAGAAGCACCAGGCCTGTTTTCGACAATGACAGGCTGGCCCAATGTGGTGGTCAGTCGCGTGGCGATGAGCCGTGAAAAAGTGTCGTTGCTTCCACCTGCGGGCCACGGGCTGATCAACTTGACCGGGTGTGCAGGCCATACCTGTGTTTGCGGTTGCGCTTGAGCCTGCGCAAGCCCGACAGTGGCTAGCGTGCAAGCCAGCCCCGCAAGGAACATGCCGAGTTCACGGCGAAGAGTGAAAGCAGATTTACACGCTGACATCGAGGACCTCCTTGGAGAAGAACGAACCTGTCCCATCACGGCCTCACCTCACGCGCACGCCAAGCCTTTGTCCGAGAGCCTTCCGGTCCTCCAAGGGCGGGCAAACAGGGTGTGAGATGCAGGCTTTTTAATGGTCTGACCATAGTGTATTCCCAAAGAAATGGAATGTGCAAGCCCCCTGTTCTCAAGTTTTTTTGCATTCCCACCGAACCGTCTGCAGGACCGGGTCACATCGAACGAACACGTTCAGAAGCTATCCAAACGCAGCATGAGAATCTCGGCATACACTGCCAACACGTGTTGCGTTGAGATGGAGAAAGACATTGCGAACGACTGATGAGGCGGCGGAAAAAGTAAGAGCGCTGTTGTTCAACGGCGCCCTCCGTCCCGGCGATCGACTTCCAGCCGAACGTGAACTGAGTACCTTGCTGGGCATCGGCCGGTCCGCTCTGCGCGAAGCGCTCAGAGCGCTGGAGACGGGCGGCTTGCTGGAGACTCGGCTGGGAAAATACGGAGGAACCTTCATCACTGCGGGCAAGGCAAGCGTGGTCTCCGGCGCCATGTCGGACCTGCTCAGGCTCAGCAGCATTTCCATTGCCGAACTGTTCGAAGCTCGCCAGTGGATTCAAGGTTCGCTGATGCCCGCCGCCATTGAAAGGCTGACTGAAGAGCAGATCGACGCCCTGGAAGACAACGTAAACCAATCTGCTGCGGCTCATGACGAGGGCCGATCGGAAGATCGCATCCGCATCAACGTGGAGTTTCACAACATGTTGGCTGAAGCCGCAGGCAATCCGGTGGCAGTCATCGTGGTTCGCGGTCTGACGCAGGCCTGGCAAGAGCTGATGGCAGAGGTGGGTTCGGAGCAGGTTTCGGGAGGCGTCGCGTTCAGGCGTGAATTGATCAAAGCGCTACGCGCGAGAGATGAACAAGGTGCCGTCAAAGCCCTATCAAAGATTCTGCGAACATCAGAGGCTCTCTACAAGGAGCTGGCCAAACGCAGAGCGCAGGAACTCATCAACTCCGCGGCCATCAATCCTCCACCCAAACGCAGCAAGACCACTGCCAGCGCATTCAAGGCCTGACATCAGCTCTGCTTTCGGTTGGAGGTGGTTAAGAAAAATCCGAATACTTGCCATAGGCATTCCGTACTAAGGGTTTTCACTTTAACTCCGCATGCGTACCAAAGGTAGTTAACGCTAACTTCATTGCATCCTATCGTTCACAAAAAACCTTTACACGACAAGCACCTACAAGGGTTACCACGAAGATGGCACCCGTTTTGTGAAGCCTAGACTTGGAAACTTAAAAGTCATCAGGGAGTTTTCATGTTTGGTAGTCGTCGTTTTTCTTTGGTTATTGCAAGCTTGTTGGCAATGAGCGCAGCAGGAGTTCAAGCCGTCACGATCACAACACCCTCGGGCATTGCAACCAGCCCGGATCCAGAGGCTGATCAGCAGTGGTACAGAAGCGCTTCGGCGGGAGGCACCACAGGAATCACAGCGGATTACGCTCGAAGCGGTAATGGGTCCATCCTGATGACGTCCCCCGATGGCAGCGGATCTGCCGAATGGACTTACAGCGCCTCCAGCGCAAGCAGTTTCGGGACCCTGGGAACGCTGACGCAATTCACGTCCGGGCAATATGACTGGTACCGGGATGCCAGTAGCACCAACCCGACAGCGCAAGCCCCGTCTTATGCTCTTTTGATCGACGCCGATGGAAACGCAACGACGACGGGTGACCGCTCGTATTTGATATTCGAGCCCTACTATCAAACCAACACAGATCCGGCCACCAACACCTGGGTGACCTCCACCATCAATGCCTCATCCATCATGTGGACACCGAGTCTGTCTGGGTACTGCGCATTCTCTTTGTTTGCCACTGGAGGTACGTGCAATGGCTCGGCTTCTCCGTTCAGCGGTGCCAGCGTGGTGATCGCGGTCGTACCTTACATAGGGTCCGGATGGAACGGAGTGTTCCGCGGCGCGGTCGACAACGTCGCCTTCACCACAACCCAGTCCGGGGGAAGTTTTTCTGCCAATTTTGAGTTGGCGGCGCCGCCTGCACCGGCAGCCGTCACTGCCGTGCCCACACTGCAAACCTGGGGCCTGATGCTGACGGGCCTGCTGCTCGCTGGTGCAGCCAGCCGACGCAGCAGGAACAAACGCAAAAGCAGCTAATGAACGGATTTGCTGAGCCTGAGAAATCGCGTTCGGCTTCCTTTCGAGCGGCGACTTGGGCTGCTTCTTTAGCTGTTATTTGCCGCGCACCATTTGCATGATCTTGGCGGTGTTCAACCCCCGCGACATTTCCTGCATCTGCGGCAGGTACTGCGTTTGCAGTTGTTTACCATCTGCCATGACGTGCTGGTAGGCGTTGCGCAGCATCTGGGTGCTCAAGGTGCGCCCACCTGCATAGTACTGGTTGGCGACATGCCCTAAAGCATAGGTAGAGGCAAAGCTCATACCGCTGCTGACGGCCTGTCTACCCAGGCCTCCGAGCATGCCCTTGCCCAGTATGCCGGAGAGCAGGCGACGGCCCGCTTGTTCCAGGTACTGCGAGGTCAGGCCCACGCCGAGCGTCGCCAACAAATCCTTGATATGACCGCTATCGAGTTCATAGCCGTAACTCTGCCCCACCTGATAGACCATTCGCATCTGCAGAGGAATGATGGCCAAGGTGGATAGATTTTCTGGCAATAGCTCGATAGCGCCGTTTACGATGGAAGCATTGAGGATCTTGCGGTCCATTTCCGCCACGGACAGCGTTCCAGTTCGGCGCGCAGCATCTGCCGTGGGCAATTCATCAACGGCATTAGGGTGTGGCGCGTCCTGCCCAGCCTTGACCGCTTCAGGCAAAGCTGCCGCAGCTCCCACGGCCAAGGGGGCAGCGGCGATGGCATCGGCCTGTGCGACAAATTCAGTCGTTGCCTGACCCAGGCCTTGCTTCAGGTTGGCCAGGAACACCTGTTCCTGCGCACTGGTCTGTCCATCGGCTTCGCATACGCAGACAGCCATTTCGTAAGCCAGCTGACGCGATTGCGGACTGGTCAACCGGGGCAACACGTCAGCCAGCTGAACGCGGCGCAGCAGGACTTCCTGATAAAGGCCAGGCAGATTGATCTGCTGGTCCTGCGCCAAGCCTTCGGCCACCTGCCTGATCTGCTCACGTTCACGGTCGTGCTTGTCACCGTCTGCATAGGAAGCCAGGAGGCAGATGGTAAGGATGGCGCGGATTTCTTCGGTGCTCATTAATTTCCTTGATGAATCAAATGGTGCTGCCGAAATTGGCAATCACGTACAGACACGAAAACAAGAAGACGCTTCATAGATCTCCGGGCGGCTGTAAGGTTCCATGCGCCCTGGCTCCCATGTGTCATGCTTTGCAGCAGAGAGTAAGCATGCTGCGCAAGAGGGGTCACCGTTGTACTGATTAGCTGGCACCGACGGTGCCAGGGTAAGTCTGCAAACTATTCAACCCTTGATTTGGGGCCACATGTGCAGCTTATCAAGGCAGCAGCGCCATGCGATCCACTTCAAATTCTGTCTTGCGTATGCCTTTGTCAAACTCACCCAGAAGCTCCACGCGGTGCTCTGCATTGATGCTCTGGCCAGCAGGAAATCTGTCGTCGTCGATCTCGACGGTGATGCGACCCGTTGCGTCCTCAAAGGTATAGCGGTCTCCGCCATTGTGCGAAACAATGCGGCCTTGCAGACGGGCGTGCTGATCATCGCGCCCCGTGTCCAGCAGCTGCTTGACGGTCATGAGCGGCACAGCGCTCGGGCCGGAATAGGTGCCTGCAGCTGCGGGCTTGTTGGAACTGCTGGGCCCGGTGTAGCTGGCAGACTGGGCAATCGCCACAGAGGCTCCCAGGGCCAAAACGACTGCAGCGGCAAATGCGGATAGGGCTTTATGCATGATTCAACTCCTTGTGCTTGGTAAAGTCATCCCGCCAATCGCGGAATGACTCCATTGGAGCGGCCCAACATGAAGGCAATCTGAAGGCAGCAGAAAAGTACTTCTCCCTAGGAACGTGGCGGAAAATCCAACACCACACTCAAGCCCCGGCCGTCCAGCCCATCCTCAAAGCGCAGTGATGCGCCATGCAACTCTGCAATGCGCGAGACAATGGACAAGCCCAGACCGTTGCCGGTTTTACCAGTGCCCAAAACCCTGAAGAAGCGCTCACCCAGGCGTTCGCGCTGATCTGCAGGGACACCTATGCCGTCATCACGCACGGCCAGACGAACACCTCCGTGCGCAAGCTTCGTCGTCTCAATACGCACCCGGCCCCCTTGCTGACCGTAGCGCACTGCGTTGTCAAACAAGTTGCGCAATGCGCTCGCTGCCAAGGTGGGTGAAGCCCAGATGTGAGGCTCCGCAAGTGATCGCTCCAGCCTCATTCCCAAGGCATGCGCACTTTCCAGATTCAGGCTGCCTAGCAACGCATGCAAATCTACCATCGCCATGTCGGGTGGGGAAGATTGTGGCTCCAGCCGAGCAAGTGCCAACAGGCTTTCTACCAGGGCCGTGCACCGATCCAGATCCGCGCGAAGTTGTTCAAGGTGCGAGCCAGGGAGCTTGAGTTCTCGTTGAATGAGCTGTACTCGCATGCGCAGCGCCGCCAAGGGAGTGCGCAATTCATGAGCCGCATCAGCCGTGAATCGGCGCTCGCTGCTAAGTGCCATCCCTAAACGCGCCAGCAATGCATTGAGCGCGTCCAGAATGGATTGAAGTTCACGAGGAGAATTGTGTGCCTGCACAGGCGTTAAGTCATCCGTCGACTTGGCGCTGATTTGAAGCGCCGCATGTTCCAGCGGCCTCAGAAGGCGACGAATCAGCAACCAGCTCAGGAACCCAAGCAAAGCCAACAGACCCAACGCGGGCCACGCCAGGCTTTCGGCCATGTCCGCCAGCAACTCCAGGCGTTCCTCCATAGGTTGGCCAACCTGCGCAGTGACGCCCCCTTCTCCAGTGCGCGCATGTACACGCCAGAGCTTTCCGTCCACCCAGACTGTGGTTTCTTCCTTGTGCTTGGGGTTTGCAAGAAAAGCTTCCTTGGGGGTGTCTTCACCTCGCGTGATGACGCGGCCATCGGCTGCCACCAGCTGGTAGTAAATGCGAAGCTTCAGCTCTTGGCCTCGCGCAAGATCAGGTTCTTGACCCCGCTGGACATCGCGCTCTCCCTGCAAGCCAAGTTGCAGCACCAGGCGAGCGCCCTCTTCCAGCGCATCGTCGAACACTTCGCTGGTGGCGACCCAGGCAACGCCCACCACAATGGCAAGGCTCACCAGCCACAGGCTGATGCTGGTGCCCATCACCATCAACAACAGCCGTCGCCGCAGCGACCAGGCGGGGCGCGTTGGCGTGCCCTTCTCAGACTTCAGCCCACTTTGGCCGGCCCACTTTTTGAAGAGCTTCATGCCGGTGCCAATCCATACCCCTGGTTGCGCACCGTCACGATGAATCGGTTGCCCAGTTTCTTGCGCAAGTTGTAGATATGGACCTCGATGGCATTGCTCTCAACTTCTTCTCCCCAGCCATAGAGTGCTTCTTCCAATTGCGCGCGGCTCAAGATGTGGCCAGGCCGACGCATCAAGGCTTGCAAGACGGCAAACTCGCGTGCGGTCAGCGTCAACAGCTCACCGTTGAAGCTCACGCGCTTGGCGGCGGGGTCGAGCTCTACGGAGCCATGCCGGAAAACCGGAGCAGCCTGGGCCGAGCTGCGGCGCAATGCCGCCCGAACCCGTGCGGAGAGTTCTTCCAGATCAAAAGGCTTCACCAGGTAATCATCAGCGCCCAGATCCAGCCCCTGCACCCTGTCCGCCAGGGTATCCCGCGCCGTGATAACGATCACAGGCATTTGCGCATTGGGCGCCCCGGCAGCCCGCAGGGCGGTAAGAACGGCATCGCCATCCAGGCCGGGCAAACCCCGGTCCAGCAGGACACATTGGTATTCATGGGTCGCTAGTGCAACAGCAGCCTGATCACCGCGTGTCAGCCAATCGACCGCATAGCCATCCATCTGCAGCCAGGCCTGCAGCGAGCCGCCCAGGGAAGGATCGTCTTCAATCAGGAGGAGTCTCATGCAGTGGAGCCTAGAGTATGAAGATGAAGCAGAACTGAAGCCCTCCATCCGCCGCGTGCTTTGACCGCGGCCTGGAACGTCACCCCCGACTTGCATGCAAAGAACTCAAGGCGGCGAAGCTGCCATTAGCCTCCCGCCTGATTGCTGTGACCTCTCCTGAAGCAGGCCAAGGGTAGAAGCGAGCTGATGACCGAATCTACACCATGGCATGCTCAATCTCCCGAAAGACGAACAGCCTTTGCGCTCCCTCTGCTATCCGACATCTTCAACAAAAGCCTCCTTCCGCTTGGAGCGCACGGAGGGCGCCAGCACGATGACCAGCAAGAGCACCGCTCCGAGCAAGAGCCCCAGCGAAATGGGTCGCGTGCCCAGCACGGTCCAGTCGCCTCGCGAGAGCAGCAGCGCACGGCGCAGGTTCTCCTCCATCATGGGCCCCAGAATCAGCCCGAGCAACAGCGGCGCCGGCTCGCAACTCAATTTGAGGAAGCCATAGCCGACCACGCCGAAAATCGCGATGAGCCAAATGTCAAAAACATTGTTATTGGTGGAATACACCCCAATGGCACAGAACAGGACGATGGCGGGGAAAAGCCAGCGGTAGGGAATGGTGAGCAGCTTCACCCACAGCCCGATCAAGGGCAGATTCAGAATCACCAGCATCAGGTTGCCCAACCACATCGAAGCAATCAGCCCCCAGAAAAGCTCTGGATTGCTGGTCATCACCTGGGGGCCGGGCTGAATATTGTGAATGGTCATCGCACCGACCATCAGGGCCATCACGGAATTGGGTGGAATGCCCAGGGTGAGCATAGGAATAAAAGATGCTTGAGCACCAGCATTGTTGGCCGCTTCAGGTGCAGCAACCCCCCGGATGTTGCCTTGCCCGAAAGGTACCTCAGCGGGGTCAAGCTTGGTTTTCTTCTCTATGGTGTAGGCAGCAAATGCGGATAGCAATGCGCCTCCACCCGGCAGGATACCCAGTGAGCAACCCAGGGCCGTACCACGCAGCACAGCCGGCACCATGCGTTTTAGATCGGTCTTCGACGGCATAAGTCCCGAGACCTTGGCGGTGAAGACCTCACGCTCCTCGTCTGGCCGCGCGAGGTTGAAGATGATTTCACCGTAGCCAAAAACCCCCATGGCCACCGCGATGAAACTCAGACCGTCTGTGAGTTCGGGAACGTCGAAGGCGTAGCGCGCCACACCCGAATTCACGTCTGTTCCGACAAGGCCCAACAGCAAGCCCAGAAGAATCATGCAGATCGCCTTCAGAAGCGAGCCGGACGCGAGCACCACTGCGCCGATCAGGCCCAGAACCATTAGAGAAAAATACTCGGCCGGGCCGAACTTGAATGCAACCTCAGTCAGCGGCGCGGCAAAGGCAGCGAGCATCATGGTGCCGACACAGCCGGCGAAAAATGAACCCAGGCCTGCGGCAGCTAAGGCTGGCCCACCCCGCCCCTTCTTGGCCATCTGATGTCCGTCGATCACCGTCACCACCGACGAGGCCTCTCCGGGCAGGTTGACCAGTATGGCCGTCGTGGATCCTCCATATTGGGAGCCATAGTAGATGCCCGCCAACATGATGAGCGCTGCCACGGGTGGCAACGCGTAGGTCGCGGGCAACAACATGGCGACCGTGGCTGTGGGTCCGATGCCGGGCAATACGCCTATCAAGGTGCCCAGCAGGCAACCTATGAAGGCGTACAACAGATTTTGCAGACTGACCGCCGTAGCAAAACCAAGCGATAGGTTGTTGATGAGATCTTCCATGGCGCTTAGCTGCTGATGAAAGTTGGCCAGACCTGAAACTGCAAGCCCAGGCCCATGACGAAGGTGAGGTAACTTCCCACAGCGAGTACGGTGGCCAGCACCAGTGCTGTTTTCATGCTGAAGGCTGCCCCCGCCATGCAGGAAACAATGACCAATGCATACACCGCAACGATCAGACCCATGGCGGGAAGGCCCAGGGACGGCAGCCCCACCAACAGCAGGCCGAACAGCAGGTTGGCACCAATGATGAAGCCGAGCGGCTTCCAGGCAATTCTCCCCACGGGATCACCCTCGCCGCCGGGTTGAGATCCGAGCGCAGACAAGGCCACCGCAGAGCCCAAGACCGTAAGAAGTACCCCGACCATCAGCGGAAAGTAGCCCGGACCCATTCTTGCAGCGCTGCCAACGGTGTAGTCGAAAGCGCCAATGGCAAAGGCCGCCCCGACGGCGGCGAACATGAGTCCTGCTATGAAGTCTTTCTTGCGTTTGATCCGCAAATGCATGGGCCAATCTCCTTTTGAAGCTTACATAAAACTTACGGAATTAGGTCATGTTATGAGTAATTAATACGTCACAGTATGAGTAATTACCCTCGCACTGTGCTGCTCCGGATTACCTAGCCCTGTTACAGTAGGTTGGTCGCATTCATTGGCTTTTGGCCGGTTGCCATGCCTTCCCCTGCAAAGCCCATAGACAAGCCTCGACTCGAAGCGCTGTCAGATTTCAGATTCAGACTTCGGCGCTTTCTGCGCTTTAGCGAAGACGCGGCGCGCGCGCACGGCATTACGGTTCTGCAATACCAGGCTCTGCTGCACACACAGGGTTTTTCGGGACGCGAATGGGCGTCGATCAGCGAAATTGCAGAACGTTTGCAGGCGCAACCACATGGCGTGGTCGCGCTGATTTCACGTTGCGAGGAAGCAGGTCTGGTGGAGCGCCGAACCAGTGCAGTCGACCGCCGTCAGGTGGAAGTCCACTTGCTGCCAGAAGGGCGCAAGATACTGCAGGCCCTGGCCACGGAATTGGCCGACCACGTCGCTGAAATTGCAGATGTGGTGTCTTTCGCTCGTGAAAGATAGTTGGTAGTCGGAACGCATGGCCTGAGCATTGCCAGGCCCTTCATGTCCTCCGCAGTCCCCTGCGCCCGAGCAGATTCATGGCACAGCTGGAGTCATCACAGGATCACTGTTCGATCTTGAGGCCTTCGTCCTTCACCACCTTTTGAAGCAATTCTGCATCCCGCTTGAGAGATTTGGCGAATGTCGCCGGGTCTTCGTAATTGGGATAGAGGGCGGACAGTTGGAGTTGCTTTTTCACCTCTGGCGCATCGAGCACCTGCCGCACAGCCTCAGCCATGCGCTGGACAATAGGCTGAGGCGTTCCCTTGGGCGCGAAGATGGCAAACCAGCTGAACGAACTGCCATCCCCAAAACCCTGCTCCTTGAGAGTGGGGACATCGGGCAGCTCTGGATTGCGGATGCCGCTGTTGGTGGCCAGGCCCTTGAGTTCACCAGCTTTGACACGCGCAGCAGTGGCCGGGTCATACATGAGGTCGATACGACCGCCCATGAGATCTATGGTGGACTCAGCAGCACCTTTATAAGGGACGTGCACGAGCTGAACACCAGTCTCTTTGTGCAACAGTACCCCTGTCAAGTGCACGATGGAGCCTACCCCGTTGGTGGCGAAGGTCAGCTTGCCGGGGTTGGCCTTGGCGTAGGCAATCATGCCTTTGTAGTCGGAAAACGGTGCGTCTTTGCGCGCAGTCACCAGTCCGTAGGACGAAGCCAGTTTGGCCACCGGTTCGAAATTCTGGTGGGTGTACTTGACGGTCTTCAGCAGGTAGGGAGCCAGAGCCACGGCGGCCGTGGGTGCCACCAGGAATGAGTAACCATCCGGCGCCTGACGAGACGCATAGTCTGTACCCATCGTGGCAGCGGCACCCGGCTTGTTCTCGACCACAACTGGTTGACCCAGCACGCGCGAGACGCCATCGGCTATGAAGCGGGTAATGGCATCCGAAGAGCCGCCTGGCGGATAAGGCGTGATGAAATGAACGGGCTTGTTGGGCCATGCGCTCTGGCTTTGTGCCAATGCAGGAACTGCAACGCTAGCGAGCGTAGCCAACACGGCCACGTGAACAAATCGACGGGTGTAGTTCATGAACTTTCTCGTGTGATTGCAGTGGTCTGCAGTTTAAAATTTTCCGATACGTGAGTCTATCGTTCCATAAAATGGAAAAAGAGAGTATGCATAGACGGAAAACGCATAAGCACTCTCACGTACCGTGAGTACTTGGCCCAGAGAAACGGATAAATCGGCTCTGCGTGGTGTGCGGGCGTGCATGCCAACAGCTCACGCGGATCCGGGTCAGCCAATGCTATGGCTTGGGCGGGCGGTGCAGGCCGCAGATCTTGTGACCATCCGGATCACGAAAGTAGCAGAGGTAGAGACCATTGGGGCCTCCGCGCCAACCGGGTGGGTCCTCCACCGCCACAGCGCCGTTCGCGAGCGCGGCAGCATAGAAGCGGTCGGCCTGCTCGGGAGAGTCCATGTTGAACCCGATGGTCGCGCCATTGGCACAGGTCGATGGTTCACCATCGATGGGTTTGCTCACGCTGAAGGTGCCGGTACTGGAGCGCCAGAACACGCGATGACGATCCAGAAATCCGGGCTTTACGCCCAGCGCGCCGAGCACGTTGTCGTAGAACTGTTTGGATTTTTCGAGATCGTTGGTCCCGATCATGATGTGGCTGAACACTGTTGTCTCCTGTCGTTATTGAAATGCAAGGTCAAGGGCAAGCTGTACGGCAAATCTGGAAGATGACTCGAAAGGCACCTTGGATAACGCCCTTGGAAGGCGAGAGCATGCTAGCTGAATTGGCCATCTTGTCCAGACGTGTTTGCGACAGGAAGCCTCGGACCTTCTGAGCGGTTCAAAGCATTTGCCTGAGCTCGAGCGCTGCCTGTCGCAGCCTCTCCAATGCCTGCTCCAGTTGCGGCGCTTCCCGAATCCTTCCTTGAGGCACGATGACGTTCAGCGCAGCCACCACGCAGCCCTGAGGATTTCTGAGCGGGACGGCGACGGCATGTACGCCCAACTCGTGCTCCTGGCTCGCCACACAATAGTCCTGACTGGCTGTTTCGGCCAGCAGTGCTTTGAAGGCTCGGATGTCAGTCGTCGTGTGGGGAGTCAGCCGCGGCAGTGTTCGAGCTTTCAGCCAGGTGCTCAGTTGCAGCTTCGGTAATGCTGCCAGCAAGACCCTGCCTGTGGAGGTGGCATGCGCGGGAAGCCTGGCTCCCAGATGCATGCCGTAGGCCATGAGCCGGGTGGCAGGGACGGCGCCCGAACTACGCGCAATGATGACAACTTCATCACCATCCAATACCACTGCAGAGTAGACATCCTGTGTTTCGGATGCGAGACGGTTCAACGTGGGCTGGATGACGCGCGGCAACCGGGCGGAAGCAAGGTAGGCACCAGACAGGCGCAGCACCCGAGGGCTCAGCCAGAAGTGGCTGCCATCCGTCTCCAGGTAACCCAGATGAGTGAGCGTGAGCAGGTGGCGCCGTGCAGCAGCGCGCGTCAATCCTGCACGCTCTGAGGTTTGCGTGGCGTTGAGGCGCTGGCGCTCCGTGTCGAAGCTCTCGAGCACGGCCAGGCCCTTGACCAAGCCATCAATGGTGTCTGCGCGTGCGATGTTCATGGCGGCCAGTTCGTGAGTAGTTCTGCGCGATGATCGCACATTTGACCCAGTCATCGCGCAATGGATGCAATTGGCTCTGGCGGATAAGAAAGGGCGGTCCTAAGCTCGTGGAAATTTGATGGTTGGTCAACCGCTACGTGCCCTCTCCAGTCGGCCGGCCCCGCCCCGCCCCACACCCTCGCCCAGAGAGAGAGGGGGAAAAGGAGGCCAATGCGTAAGCGGATGCCAATACGACGCAACGCAACGTGGCGCGCGTCAACGTCAACCAACAAAAAGGCCGGGATCGCCGTCCGCTGTTAAGAAAAGGAATGCTTCATGCGCACTCAAGTCGCTATCGTGGGCGCCGGACCTTCGGGCCTGTTGCTCGGGCAGTTGCTCCACAAGGCAGGCATTGATGCCGTCATCGTGGAACGTGTCTCGGGTGAATACGTGCTGGGGCGAATCCGCGCGGGTATTTTGGAGCAGGTCAGCATCGACCTGATGGACGAGGCCGGCGTAGGAGCGCGCATGCATAAAGAGGGGCTTGTGCACGGCGGTTTTGAGATGCTGTTTGCTGGCGAGCGCCACCGGGTGGACTTGGACAAGCTTACTGGCGGCAAGCACGTGATGGTGTACGGGCAGACTGAACTGACCAGAGACTTGATGGAAGCGCGCGCCGCCGCTGGGCTGCCTACTGTGTATGAAGCCAAGAATGTGCGCGTGCATGACTACGACGGTACTCAGCCCTACGTCACTTATGAGAAAGACGGCAAGAGCGAACGCATTGATTGCGATTTCATTGCGGGTTGCGACGGCTTTCACGGCGTGTGCCGCGCCAGCGTGCCGCGCAGCGCCATCAAGGAGTATGAAAAGGTCTACCCCTTTGGCTGGTTGGGAATGCTTTCTGATACCCCTCCGGTCAACCACGAGCTCATCTACGTGAACAGCCCGCGCGGCTTTGCGCTGTGTAGCCAGCGCAGCGCCACACGGAGCCGCTACTACCTGCAGGTACCTTTGACCGACAAGGTAGAAGAGTGGACGGACGACGCCTTCTGGCAGGAGTTGAAACACCGCCTGGATGACAAAGGCCGGCGCGACCTGGTGACCGGACCTTCTCTTGAAAAAAGTATCGCGCCGCTTCGCAGCTTCGTGACCGAGCCCTTAAGATTTGGTCGCATGTTTCTGGCCGGCGATGCGGGACATATCGTGCCTCCGACGGGAGCCAAGGGGCTGAACCTGGCCGCCACCGACGTGAAGTTCCTGCACGACGCCATCGTCGAGTTCTACAAGGAGAACAGCGAAGCGGGCATTGATGACTACTCGCGCAAGTGCCTGGCACGCATTTGGCGCGCAGAGCGCTTTTCGTGGTGGTTTACGCAACTCATGCACCGCTTTCCTCACGATGAAGCGATCACCTCCAAGTTCCAGAATGCGGAATTGGACTACTTGATGAACTCGGAAAGTGGCATGAAGACCATCGCAGAGAACTACGTGGGCCTGCCGCTGGATTTTGGCACCGCAAGTGGCTGAATTCCTGAGTGGTGTTTCAACATGGTGGCCCCTGCGCCTGGTGGTCCAGCGCTCTTTGAAGAGAGGAAATAGCCAATAGTGTGACTTCGAGCGGATAGGCGACCGCAGCGCTTCTCGGTTGGTGCTTGGGCGTGAGGCTCTGCGATACAGTGGCGGTCGTCATTTCCCTGTTTTTCAACTCGACAGTCATCGCCATGACTTTTTATCTCCAAACGGCGCGCAGCTACCTGCTGAGCCATCAATTCAATACCTGCGAAACCTGGCTGCTCGGGCTGCACAACGAGTACCTGAGAGACCCGGACAGCGAGGCTGAAACAGCTGCCATGGCAGCGGGCGCCAGCGCGTTGCGCTCGATGGACGAAGCCACAGAGCAATGGCTGCGAAAGTCTCCTGGCAGCTATGCGGCGCTGATGATGCGGGGCCAATACCTGTGGGCGCGTGGAAGGCTGGCACGTGGTACGTCGTCGGCCAATCAGGTCTCGCAGGCCCAATGGGCTTTAATTCATGAGTCTTTCGGTGAAGCTTGCCTGTTGTTTCACCGCGCCGCGCTAACTGTAAAAAACCCCGGGCTCGCCCTTTCCATGATCGGCCGCATGGTGTGGATAGCAGGTGAATCAGTCGCCAAGGGGCTGCACTTTCCCAACGGACAGGACTGGTTTGGCTACGGTTTATCGGTAGACCCGGCCTCCTATGCGCTTCATGCCGCACGGCTACAGAGCTTGCGTCCTGAATGGGGCGGCTCAATTGAAGCCATGGAAAAGTATGTCGCTGCACCGGAGCGGGCTTCACTGACGCCCTACGGCCAACAACGGATAGCGCGTCTAACGAAATCTGTGCTTGGCTTTTATCGCGCCATGTTTCGGGGCGAACGCGAAGCTGGCCGGCGATTGATTGATGAAGCGATTGCGGCCGTACCCCAAGATCCACTCGCTTATTACTGGCGTGTCCTGGTCGATCGCTGCGACGGTCGTCATCAGGACGCCATCCAATACAGCGAGAAGGCGCTGGCGCTGGACCCGGAATATACGGATATTCTCTGGGAAGGCACTCAGGCGCGCTGGGCACAGGACAAAAACGACCCTCTCATCCTGCCTCAGTTGAAGCGCTTGGTAGCGCTGGGGCACGAAGATGCTTTTCTTTCTCTGGGCGACTATCTCAACACAGTGCTGGACGAAGCCGGCCCCGCTTATGACGCATGGAAAAAAGGCGCAGACGAAGGTCTCGCACTCTGCGCCTTGCGGCTGGCCGAGGTCGCCTACGGCCAGGGACGCGGCGTCAAGCAGGACGGTGATCAAACCTTGTTCTGGTTTTTACGTTCGTATCAGCTTGGCTGGCATGGCGCCGTGGCCAACGCCTACTGGTGGGTCGTGCAGGGGCGTGCCCCGGGCTACAGTCTTTTGAAGCTAGCCCCCACCCTGATCGAAGCAGCGAATGTTCATGACGAGCCGTTCTCACATGGTCGCCTGGCAGACGCCATAGAGGACCAAGGCCTCAGGTACAACGAATCCGGCAAGGTGTGGATCACCCAAGTGCCGCTGGCGGACGACCCGCAAGGCATTCAGCTTTACCTGGATCACCTGACGACCGCCGCAGAGAACTCACACGCCTATTCCCAAGTCAAGCTAGCGCAACTTTATCGCCAGGGAAAGATGGTGGGCAAGTCCTTCGAAGAGGCAGAAGGCTGGCTGCAGCAGGCCATTGAAGATGGCGAGGGCCCCGTAGCCGCTAACGCCAAGCGGCTTCTGGCAGAAATGATACAGGCAGGAGAAACCAAAGATAGCGGCAGCGAAGAACAAGTCCAGGCCTTCCAGCTTTTGGAGGAAGCTCTGGAGGAAGCCGGCGACGAAGACGTTGCGGGCCGGTGGGCTTTGGTCGGACTGGCGCGCGCGTATGACCGTGGCCTTGGTGTCAAGAAAGACCGCGACACGGCTCTTAAGCTGGCGGCGCGTGCCGAAAAACTGGGCGTAAGTCTGCCAGACGAACTGAAGCACCTGTCATTCAAAAGCAATCACAGCGAATCGATAGGACGCTCGCTGTTGATGCATGTGATCTTCGGCCCGATTGCATTGTTATGGGCTTTTCTGGTGGGCCTTTTCGGCAAGCGCTTTTTGGGCAAAGTGATCAAATGGGTGCTTCTAGCCGCATTGCTGCTGTTTCTTCTCTTCTTTTCCATAGGCGCCTACCAAGCATGGAAGAATCCCAAAGCGCGCTCCACGCCGGCGTCGACCACGCCCCCCGTGACCTCGGAGGCCACCGATGAAAAACCATCGCTCCTTGATCGGGTGAAAAAAAACGCGGAGAAACGCAAGGCACAGGAAGCTGGTAATCCGTAGGCAAAGCTGAACCTAATTGAGAGGAAAAACCATGGTCACCCCATCATCCATCAAACCTTTGCGAGGCGTTCGGGTTGTGAGCCTCGCACTCAACCTGCCCGGGCCGGCCGCCTTGATGCGCTTGCAAGCCTGGGGCGCACGTTGTATCAAGATTGAGCCACCTGCACGCGGCGGCATGCCGGCCGATCCCATGGGCCAATATGCGCCCAACGCATATGAGGCCATGCACAAGGGTGTACGTGTTCTGCAGGCCGATCTAAAGAGCGACAAGGGGCAAGCTGCGCTGCACCGCGAACTGGCTCGCGCCGATGTGCTCATCACATCGTTTCGGCCCTCCGCGCTCGTCAAGCTTGGGCTTGGATGGAAAGCGCTGCATGCTCGCCACCCCCAACTGTCGTTGGTGACCATTGTGGGCGCGCCTGGCGATCGAGCTGAGGAGCCAGGGCACGATCTCACCTATCTGGCGGAAGCCGGTTTGGTGCCGGCGCTTGACTTACCCGCCACCTTGTTCGCAGACATGTCCGGCGCGCTGATGGGCAGTGAAGCGGTGTTGGCAGCCGTGCTCGCGGCTCGTTCGACCGCAAAGGGGGTCAGGCAGGAGATCGCACTTTCCGACGCCGCTGGCTGGCTGGCTCTGCCACGTGGCTGGGGGCTGACAAAACCCAAGGGAGCGGTCGGCGGCGCTCATGCAGGCTACAGCGTGTATGCCTGCAAGGACGGGCGGGTAGCAGTCGCCGCACTGGAGCCGCACTTTGCAGCTGCGCTCTGCCGCGTGGCGGGCCTTGCTTCTGCAGATATCAAGACGCTTCTAATGCCTTCCTCACGCAAAGCCATTGCGGATTGGGCAGCGGACAAGACCCGCAAGCAGTTGGACGCTCTGGCGCGCGAGAACGACATACCGCTTCACACCTTACCGAGGGCGTGAAGCGGAAGCAGGCGCCTGCACCTCAGCGTCGCCCCAGTGCAGGCTAAGATGCTGCCATGCTGCCTGGCCACTCGGGCAGCAGCAATCTTTGGAGTTCTGCCGAATGGGTCTGCATCCTCACCAAAAAGAAGAGTTGGCCGATCTGGCCGTGGTCGCGATGCACGAGCGCGGACTGAAGCCGGAATTTTCAAGTGCGGCATTGGAACAACTCAAAGCCATTACGACATCCGACACGAATGAAAGCGCCGGCCTGGCCGACTTGACCAGCCTACTCTGGTGTTCCATAGACAACGACGATTCTCGCGATCTGGACCAGCTTTCAGTGAGCGAAGTGCTCCCCGATGGCAACGTGAAAATCCTCGTTGCCATAGCGGACGTCGACATCCTTGTGCCCAAGAACACGCCAATCGATCAGCACGCCCAAGCGAACACCACGTCGGTATACACCTCTGCACGCATCTTTCCGATGCTGCCCGAGAAGCTTTCCACCGACCTGACATCGCTCAATCCTCACGAAGTTCGGGCGGCCACCGTGACCGAAATGGTGTTCAAGCCGGACGGCACGCAGAACTCATCCAACATCGTGCGCGCGCGAGTCCATAACAAAGCCAAACTGGCTTACGACTCGGTTGCCGCCTGGCTTGATGGCGAAGGGCCGCTTCCAGAAGCTGCGGCCAGCGTGCCGGGCATGGACCAACAGCTGCGCACTCAGCACTCGCTGGCGCAGCAGCTTCGCGCCGTCAGGCGAGAAAAAGGCTCTCTGGAATTTCAGACTTTCCAGCCCAAGGCGGTTTTCGACGGCGACAAAGTGGTAGAGATCCGCCAACAGGTACAGAACCACGCTCGCCAGTTGATAGAAGAGTTCATGGTCTCTACCAACGGCGTTGCTGCCCGCTATCTGGCGGTTAAGCACCGCTCCTCCATCCGGCGGGTCGTACGCTCTCCTGAACGCTGGGCTCGCATAGCCGAGATCGCCGCAGAATACGGTGAGACTCTTCCGGTGGAACCTGATTCACTGGCGCTGGAGAGTTTTCTGGCCAAGCAACGTCGACGAGACCCGGAGCGATTTCCAGACCTATCGCTGACCATCGTCAAGCTGATGGGGCGTGGCGAATATGTGGTCGAGAGACCGGGTGGGCCCAAGGTCGGCCATTTTGGGCTGGCGGTACGAGACTACTCCCATTCGACTGCACCCAACCGCCGCTTCCCAGACCTGATTACCCAGCGCCTGATCAAGGCGGCCCTGTCGGAAGCTCCCTCCCCCTACTCCGATAGCGAACTGGAGTTCCTGGCGGTGCACTGCACAAGGCAGGAAGATGCTGCCAACAAGGTCGAACGGCAGTTGCGCAAGTCCGAAGCAGCCATGCTGCTGGAGTCCCGCATTGGCGAAATCTTCAGTGGCGTAGTCACCGGCGCCTCCAAGGGCAATACGTGGGTGCGGATTTTTACGCCCCCCGCAGAAGGCAAGCTTGTAGTCGCTCGTGGCCAGGCCGTCAAGGTAGGCGACAAGGTGCGCGCAAAACTACTGTCGACTAACGTCGAGCGCGGGTTCATTGACTTTGAGATGATGGGCTAGGGCGTTTTGACACGCCCTGGTCAGCCTCCTACAGTGTGCGCTCGCCAGGCACGCTACGATATCCGCTTTTACGCTGCTTCATGAAAATCACGCACCATGCTTGAGACTGAAAATTGCGATGTTCTGGTGGTGGGCGGTGGGCCCGCCGGGTCTACCATTGCCGCGCTGCTGGCCCGCGAAGGGCGTGACGTTGTATTGCTGGAAAAAGAACATCACCCGCGGTTTCACATCGGTGAATCGCTCCTTCCAGGCAACGTCGCCTTGTTCGATCAACTGGGTGTGCGCGAAGAGGTCGAAAAAATCGGTATGCCCAAGTTCGGCATCGAATTTGTCAGGCCAGATCTGAACTACTGCAGTTATGTGGATTTCGCAGAGGGTTGGGACCCGTCAAAAGCTTCTGCATGGCAGGTTCGCCGCTCGGACCTTGATCAAGTTCTGTTTCGCAATGCCGGCAAGGCCGGGGCCCGCACCTTGGAAGGCGCGAAAGTCCGAGATGTAGACTTCACTGCGGATGGTGTGAAGGTGCAGGCGCTGCTTGATGATGGAAGCAAGCGCCAATGGCGTGCGCGATTTCTGGTCGATGCCAGCGGGCGGGACACCCTTCTGGCCAACAAGTTCAAATGCAAGAACAAGAACCCTGACCACAACAGCACTGCCCTCTTCGGACACTTTACCGATGTACGGCGACTGGAAGGCAAGCGTGAAGGCAACATCAGCATTTGCTGGTTCGAGCACGGCTGGTTCTGGTTCATTCCTCTGGCTGATGGCACCACCAGCGTAGGCGCAGTCTGCTGGGCCTACTATCTCAAGGCCCGGAACAAGCCGCTGAAAGAATACTTCTACGACACGATCGCGCTGTGCCCTGAATTGGCAGACAGGCTCAAAGACGCCACCCTGGTGGACGACAAGGTTCACGCCACCGGCAACTTTGCGTATTCAAGTACGCATGCCACCGGCGATCAGTACCTGATGATCGGCGACGCGTTTACCTTCATCGACCCCATGTTTTCGTCTGGCGTGTTTCTTGCCATGCAAGGCGCTTTCGATGGCGCGAAACTGGTGGCAACGGCCCTGGACCAGCCGGCAGAACTCGCCTTGGCCCGGCAGGCGCTGGAAGCGCGGATGCGCGCAGGCCCGAAGGACTATTCCTGGTTCATCTACAGAGCCACGAACCCAACCATTCGCGATATGTTCATGCACCCCAAGAACATGTTCAAGATCAAGCAAGGTTTGATGTCTCTGCTGGCTGCAGACCTGCACCACGGCCCGGCGTACCGCCGTTCGCTGTTCATGTTCAAGGTGTTCTACTACCTCATCTCTCTGCGCTACTTCAAGCGGACCTATGCAGGCTGGAAGCGGCACAAAGTCAACATTCGCGATACAGGTCTCCTGCGCGGAGAGACCATCATGAAGGCCGACTAGGACCAATGCTGTTCAGTTAAACCCAGTCCGTTCGGGCTGAGCTTGTCGAAGCGTCGCACCCGGCTTCGACAAGCTCAGCCCGAACGGGTATTTGTGTGCTTAAGTGAACAGCATTGCGACTAGGGCGTGTTCCAGTAACATGCCCTAATCAACCCATGTGATCGTAAGGTCCCCTGCCCTGCCACAGAGCCTTGGCCGCGCTCGGCAGTCTGGCCTCTGGGGATATGGGCACCGATCACCCGAAGCTTTCCCGGAAGACCGGGAAACTCCCATCAGAGTGGCTGCAGCCTCGCTGCCGTAGACGGCGGCACGGCTGTCCGGGCCGCGTTCATCACCATTGACAAAAACGAGTAGTAACCCACGATGCCCACGAGATCCATGGCTTCGCGTTCACCAAAGTGCTGCACGAAATCGGCCCAGGTCGCATCGGAGATCGACTTGTTGCGTTGAAGTTCGCCGACAAATTCGTAGACCAGGGACTGCTCTACGGTCATGCCCACCGGGCGCCGGCCCTGAGCGATGGCTTCGATGGTGGCGGCAGGCACGCCTTCCCTCAGGGCGATAGGCGCGTGAATAGCCCATTCCACTTGTTGGGTCCAATCACGCGCTGTAAGCAAAATAGCGAACTCCGACAGATGCAGGCCCAAGGCACTTCGATAACGCAAGTATTCGCCCATGGCTTGCGCGTGATCCATCAACTCGGGACTGCGTAGCAACGGCACAAAGGGCGATATCAACGCTCCCCGCGGCCCCTGGATGATGGCCTCTGCGCGCACGCGCTGCTCTGCAGTCCACTTTTCCGGGGGAATGGGTGGAAGCCGATCAGCAGGGGTATCTCCCAAACTCTCTGTAGATTGAAGCATTTTCATTTCGCCTTGATATTGGATACGCCAACGGGCTTTCCGGAGCCATCGCGGACTCTACCTTGCGCAGCATCATTGCTGGCGCAAGGCTTGCGGGCAGCGCACTCGCGCTGCGAATCGAAGCTGGACATGGGTCTTGAGCGACGCTTTTCAGCCCATCAGAAACCTGAGCCGGGCTGCGCCAGATACTCAGTTTCAGCCTGGGTGCTGGCCCGCCCCAGGAAGGCGTTCCTATGAGGAAACCGACCAAAGCGGTCAATGACATCGCGGTGACGCTCGGCGTAATCCAGATTGGAGCGAAGAGTAGCAATCACCGGCGCAGGCGCCTTGGCTGACTCCGCCTGGGCCACCAGCGCCTGGAAAACCGCGACACTTTGGTCTTGCCGTGCGAGATCTTCGGAATGCTCCAAAGGAAGGTAGGCGAACGGACGGGCCATGAGCGGCAGGCTGCGATCCCAGCCTTCGGCCAATCCTCGGTCGGACCAGCGCAAGGCCGCGCTGTCTCCCGAGAAGCTCGCGGCCTGGCCACGGTACACATTGCGGGTGAACTGATCCAGCACGATGATCAAAGCAAGCCATCCCAATGGCTCAGCGGCCCAGGAATCCAGTTCACCTTGGACAGCAGCTTCTATAGTGGCGCCAAAACGCGTGCGAATCTGCTCGTCAAACGCATCCGATTTGGTAAACCATTGGCTTTGCACCTGAAGTGCGGCCGCATCTGTGGGGGGCATGCCTCCGAACCAGAAGGCCAGAACGTCGGAGGCTGCGGGCAGTGTTGATGGTGACTGTGTCATGTGTACATGAGTAATTGAAGTGCAGGCTGATCGCTGATGGCTGATGGCTGATGGGAGGTACAGACCTTTTAAGACGTGTGAATAGGCCCTAGTCTACCTACGGCATCTGTGTGGCCTTCTGTTTTCAGTCTGCGCAGAGCTAGTCGGAAGTTATGGAGTAGTCCTCAGAAAGACTATTTCCGGGGCCCTTGCTTCTCAAAAAAAGCGATCAACGGCGGGTCAAATTTCTCATGATCCAGCTGCCATAGTCCCAAGGGACCTCTCAAAAATGGAATGGAGTAAGGCTGCCCATCTTTGAATTGATCCCAGTACTCTCTTGACTTGGGAAACCGCAGCCTGGGCAAACCAAGAGCTTCATCGGCCGGCTCCAAACGCGCCGGCAGATTGACTCGATAAGCGTAGTTTTTGCTGGGCTCGGCCGCAAGGACTTGATCCACACGTTTGGCCAGTGGCAGTGCCGAGAACCCTATCGCGCTGATGACAAAGAACGAAAGCACCAGCGATTCACGGGACGGAACGTGACCGGAGAGCATCCACCTGTAAGCGCCGATGGCCATGACACTTCCAACTACCGCCGAACCTATCCACACGCCCGGGTGAAAAAGAATGCGAAACAACTGTTGGTCGGTCAATTCGTAGCGCGAGACGAAGAACGAATCGATGACCGCGTACGCCAACAAGCCAAAGAAGAACACCATCGCCGCAATGCTGCGGGAATTTTTCTCCAGAGCAAAGTCCTGAATGGCGTCTTCTGGTAACTCGAGCTCCGGAAAGATGGAAGAGAAAATGTCTTTCAGGCTTTCGCGCGACGGCAAGGCATAGGCCCCTGTATCGGCGGAAAACAGCAAGTCGCCTTTAGGCGTTCTCAGCTGCCCCCAATACATGTTGCCTGACTTGATCGAGCGGTTGCCGAGCCAGCTCGGCTGGCATTCAGCCTTTCGCAGCACAGACTCAAATCTCTTCCTGTTGCTGCGCCAGTAGCCGCGCACTCGCAATTGAGACCCCTCTTCAATCAGGATGCCCTTGGCCTCAAACGGCAGCACATTGAACCAGCGTTTGAAGAAAGCAGGACGAGCCAGATTCACGCGCCAGAAACGAACGCCCTTCAAATCGGCGGCCAGCTCGTTCTGCAGGCGTTTCATGACCCGCTGGCTCCAGACGAGATACAGGATCCACACAAGGACCACCAGATAAGCAATTGATACCAACACTCATTCCTCCTCAAATCTCCCCGCCGACCTGCTCCGGGTCGTTTGCGGGCTCCTACCAATCGTCTTTAAGCCTGTAGATCCGTTCATACTGGGCCGCTCGAAGCACTGTGCAAGGCTTCGACAGGCTCAGCCCGAACGGAATTTATCTATTTAACGCGATTCGATATCAAGCAACTTGGCGCATCCGGGTTGCGCTGAATAAATAACGCCGCTTGAGGTTCATTGAGCGCAAAGTGGTATCAGGCTTTCGCAAAAAAAGGCAGCTCTCAACTGCCTTTTTCATTCTCCACCGGATTATCGCTGCCCTATGGACGGTCCATCGTCCGGCGTCAAAGGCTGCTTTCTCGCTACCGCTCGCGATCGAGCTTGAAACCTGCTGGCACCCGCGTCACGCGACGAAGCTGCGCGGAATCCAAGGCGATGATGCGATTGGCCGCGAAGCTGTTCTGGGAATCGGGCTCCAAGGCAGCGCTGATGAGGCCCGCCTGCGGTTGGCTCATGGACACGTAGTAGCTGCCCCTGGCTGGCACGGCCTTGGCGGGCTCTGTACGCACAGTCAATTGGCGGATGCCCTGCCCATCATCATCGATAGCGCCGCGTGCGTCTTGCCGTTGCCCGGATGATTCCGATTCGACCACATAGTTTTCGACGTCCCAAGGCTTGCGCGAGGGCGCCGTGTTCAATGCCTGAACCTTCACGCCCAGTAGGCGCAACTGTTCGACGGCAGCCTTCTGATCGGCGCCAATCAGGTAGCCGCAGGGCCGTGCTCGCTCGCGCACATTCTCCAACTGCAATGCGCTTCGCCAGTCGACGTCGATCTCGCGGACCTCCCCCGTACGCGCGTCGAGAAAACTAAGCGTGCGACGCTCCGGGGTCTGGCGCACCACCAAGGCCATGTTGCCGCGGCACGCCTGCTGTGCGTTGGCTGAGCCGGCCTCCGCACGCGTGCGCACCAGCGAGGCGCCATCCTTGGCGGCTTCCTCGATCACACCCATGGCGGCAGCCACGTGGGCCTGCACCCGTCGCCCCAAGTGCGCCCGGCCCAGGCCAACGCCGCGCGTTTCGAGCAAGATGCTCACAGAATTGTGCAAGCCACCGACGTTGCGCCCCGTGTCGACATTGACGCCGCCCATAGACACCGTCTTGTTCTTCGGATCTGGCGAGGTCGTGTGATAGTCGGACACCTGCTGCCCAGCAGCTTCGATGGCCGAGCGGGCGGCGGACAAGTAACGGTCTTGCAATGATCGAATGGTCGGGTTCAGATTGCCCACCGAGGCCGCTTGCAAAAGCGCGTCGTAGCGCATCATCGATCCGAACTTGTCCACCCAACGCCCTGCAACGGTGAATTCGTGCATGTCCAGCGTGACTGCAGGCTGATAGCGCCGCACCGCGCTGGCAATCGCCAGGGCCTCCGGCGTACGCAACAGCAGGTGATCGCGATTGACGTCGATGCCGCTCGTCGTGACTCGCCGGAAGTGCTCTGCGGCATCTGGATTGGCGCGCGGCACGATCAATACATTGACTTGCTCCAGCAGCGCGCTGCGTTGCGTGGCAAGCGTTTGCGCAAGAACCAAAGCCGCCTCTCCCCCCGCTGGTTCATTGCCGTGCTGTTGGCCCAAGAGCATCACGGTTGGCAGCGCTGGGTTGAAGCCTCGTGTGCCCGTGAGCACCACCAGCGCCATGGCCCGACCTTCCTGGGAGCGGCCCATGGTCTCGATAACGACTCGGGGTGATTGACGTGCCAGGTCATCGATGAAGCTGAAGACTTCTGCATGCGAGGTGAAGTCTTTGCGCCCAGCAGCAAAGCCGGGTGTTTGGTAGGCCTGCGCCGGATCGGGAAATTGCCTGGCGATTCCCTCTGGTTCGACAACTACCTTGGCGGGGTCGAATTGAGCCCAGCTCGGCGCTGCACAAGCAGCGAAAGTGGCAGCAGCGAGCGCGAGACGCTGCAGCGAAGTACGAGGATGATGCCGCATAGTGGAAACCAGTCTACCCGAGTTGGACAGTTCAGCGCCAGGAGGCTTTCGGGCTTGGAGCCCCGAAAACGACCATAGGCTCTAGCGACTATGCCACTTTTAAAGCCATGTTGGATGGAGGGAGAGGAGAGCATCCGCCCCGCCATCATTCCGGGATGGCCTGCTCTTGGGTTCGCAGGCCACTAGTGTGCCGTCCCCGCTTTGGGTCAGGAAGCAAAAGAGAAATGGACCGATGCGGTCCATTTGCAGCGGGCAACTTCCAAGTCCGAAAAGCTCCCAGGCCCTTCAAACCTTAAAGCGCCCTGGAACGGGCTGCTTATCTCGGCTTGCGATTAGGCGCTTTTCGCTTGCCGCCCTGGCCCGTAGAACGCGGTGGAAGGCCAGTGTGCTGCGTGAGCAGCTGACCCGGTGTGGGCCGGCTAGTGCGAAACCGCACGTCCTCAACCGGTTCATAGGCCGCCATCTCGGCGTCACGACGTCCTACCTTGCCCGCGGCGGAGGAACCTACACGCGGCTTCGCGGAAACGGATGCGCCTGAAGCCGAGGTCGTGGCCGGTGTACTATTTTTTCGCCGAGCTGTCTGGTAGCCACCATCGGAAAGAGGCTGCCAGGAGGGAATGAGGTGGTGCTTGCCATTACCAACAAGATCGGCTCGGCCCATGTCTTTCAGCGCTTCGCGCAGCAGAGGCCAATTGTTGGAGTCGTGGTAGCGCAAAAACGCTTTGTGTAGGCGCCGGCGGCGTTCACCCTTGGGCGTATCCACTTTTTCAGCGCGCTCGTCGCGGTGAATACCTTTCAGGGTATTCAGCCCGGTGTGGTACATGGTGGTCGCCGTGGCCATGGGCGACGGGTAGAAAGCCTGCACCTGGTCTGCACGGAAGCCGTTTTTCTTCAACCAGAGGGCAAGATTAAGCATGTCCTCATCGGTCGTGCCGGGGTGCGCCGCGATGAAATAGGGAATCAGGAACTGTTTCTTTCCTGCCTCTTCGCTGAATTGTTCGAAGAGTTGCTTGAACCGATCGTAGCTGCCGATACCCGGCTTCATCATCTTGGAGAGCGGGCCCTCCTCCGTGTGCTCGGGGGCAATCTTGAGATAGCCTCCAACGTGATGCTGCACGAGTTCTTTGACATACGCTGGCGATTTCACTGCCAGGTCGTACCGCAAGCCGGAGCCGATCAACACCTTTTTAACGCCGGGGAGCGTACGCACACGCTTGTAGATCTTGATCAGGGGATCGTGATTGGTGGTGAGGTTCTGGCAAATCCCCGGATAAACACAGCTGGGCTTGCGACAGACGGCCTCTATCAAGGGAGACGAGCAGCCCAGCCGGTACATATTGGCCGTGGGGCCGCCGAGATCGCTCACTATGCCGGTAAAGCCCTGAACCTTATCGCGCATTTCCTCGACCTCGCGCACGATAGAGTCTTCTGAGCGAGACTGAATGATGCGGCCCTCATGCTCGGTAATGCTGCAGAAGGTGCACCCCCCAAAGCAGCCGCGCATGATGTTCACGGAAAAGCGGATCATCTCCCAGGCGGGGATCTTGGTCTCGCCATCATGGCGCCCTCGGGCATCCGCATAGCTGGGGTGCGGACTGCGCGCATAGGGCAGATCGAAGACAAGATCCATCTCTTGCGTGGTGAGCGGAATGGGAGGTGGATTGATCCAGACATCGCGCGCGGTGGCTCCTTCACCATGGGCTTGGACCAGGGCGCGCGCGTTGCCAGGGTTGGTTTCCAGATGCAGCACGCGGTTGGCGTGGGCATAGAGCACCGTGTCTGATTTGACCTTTTCGTAGCTGGGCAGACGGATGACCGTGCGCTCGCGTGGCGGACGAAGAACGGCCGTAGGCGTGGCTACGACCTCCCCCTGCAACGCAGTGCCGGCACCCGCAGGTGCAACTGAACCGGTGGAGGACACACGCCCCGCCCCCCGAACAAAGCGCAAAGGCTGCTCGGCAGCCAGCGTATTGGCTTTGGAGGCGTCTTGGGTGCCTGACTCAGCCTCGCAGACACTTCCTTGCGCAGCCGCTTGCTCGCTGGTGGTCTGATAGGGGTTGATGTGATCTTCCACCCGACCTGGGCGATCGACCTCTGTCGAATCCAGTTCAAACCAGCCTTCGGGCGTGGCGCGGGCAACAAAGGCCGTGCCGCGCACGTCGGTAATGTTCTCCACGGATTCGCGCCGCGCCAGCCTGTGCGCCACTTCTACCAGCGCGCGTTCGGCGTTGCCGTAGAGCAGCAGGTCACATTTGCTGTCCACCACGATGGAGCGGCGGACCTTGTCGCTCCAGTAGTCGTAGTGGGCAATACGGCGCAGGCTGCCTTCTATGCCGCCGAGGACGATGGGCACATCCTTGTAGGCCTCACGGCAGCGCTGGCTGTACACAATGGCGGCGCGATCGGGCCGTTTGCCGCCGATGTCACCGGGGGTGTAGGCGTCGTCACTGCGAATTTTTCGATCAGCCGTGTAGCGGTTGATCATGGAATCCATGTTGCCGGCCGTGACACCCCAGAAGAGGTTGGGGCGTCCTAATGCCTTGAAAGGCTCGCTGCTTTGCCAATCAGGCTGGGCAATGATGCCGACCCGAAAGCCCTGTGCTTCAAGTACACGCCCGATGACGGACATGCCGAAGCTGGGGTGGTCGACATAGGCGTCGCCCGTTACCAGGATGACATCGCACGAATCCCAGCCGAGCACATCCATCTCTGCCCGGCTCATGGGCAGAAAAGGAGCGGTACCGAAGCGCTTGGCCCAGTAGGGCTTGTAACTGGGAAGGGGCTTGGCGGCGCGCGGAAAAAAGGAAACGTCGATGGGGGCGTTCACGTAGGCCAGTCTTGAAGACAACCCCATAGTGTACTTTTTCAGCCGAATCTTTGCTGAAAAAGGGATAGAATGCCCGCCCCCTGGGGACAGGAACGCCCAAATCTGTGGTTTTTGGTCAGTTTTCGGAGAGCCAGGCGGCTCGATCAGTGATTCTCGAGCTGCATTTGTCCATCAATGCTTTTCAATCAGTTGGCCGCGGATTTCGCCGTCTGGGTACTTGGCGGTGCTCAGATTGACATACCACTGGCCTGCCAGCAGATCGGCCCGCTGGGAAGGCGTGAGCATGGCCCGGCCTTCGCTGGGGCTTGAAACGCCGCGTTGGCCTAACGCGATGCGTGGGTTGGCCACTTCGCCATCCATGGCGGGGCCGTGGAAATTCGCGCGGAGCACCGGGCCGCTCAGACCTTCGAAGCTCAGCTTCCAGCGGAAAAGTCCGGTCTTGCGGTCGAGGACAGCGACCACCTGGCCTTGCGCGCCGCTGTCTGAACGGGGCACGACGCTTTTTCCGTTCAGTTGCGCGCTGAATGCGGCCATTTGCGGCTCGCGATCCGGCGGCGGCGGTGGCGCGGATGACTTAATAGGTGGCGAAAGGACGGGCTGGGTGCCGCAGGCGCTGAGCAAGGCCAGCAGGGCTGCGCCGATGAGCCGGCGGGTGGCTCTGGCGTGGGAAGGGTTGGTGGCAGAGCGGAGGGACGGGGTGTTGGGGGCGGTCGGCAACAGCATGTTGCGAACCATAACATTCTTGGGGGGTGGGGTGTGATTGCAAAGTGCAACACAGGAGGTTTTTGACCTCTCATCGCTTAGTACACGCCGCTGATTCTGGAGGCGCAGCCTACCCTCACCGGTTGGCCGGCCCCGCCCCGCCCTCTCCCCTAGCCGGGCGCCCGCAAGCGGGAGAAGGAGTAAAACCCGTCGCTTGCGACTGATACGTGTAGGGCCGAGCGAAGCAATGGCCCGAGTGGGTATCCCACCCCTCTGGACGTGCCGAGCAGCACAGGGCGAGGGGCGGGCAGTGGCACTGCAAGATGCCACTGCTTCGTGATCTAGCTTGTCGCAGTTGTTTGACCGAAGTGAGCGAAGCGAACGCAGGGAGTTTCTGCGACACCGCCCTTCGAACGAGCAGCGCAGGTTGCCCGTAGCGAAGTGAAGGGTCGCGGCCGGCATAGGCACGGCAAGTGGGGCCGCCTTTTCTTGCGCCAGGTTCTTTTGGCGGACCAAAAGAAGGTGGCTGCGCTGCCGGGCGCACTCCCCGGCCTCCGACCTCAAGTGAAGAGCAGAAGGTAATTAGTAACCGCAGCGATCAATCAACCGCCGCTTGCCCTCACCGGTTGGCCGGCCCCGCCCCGCCCTCTCCCCACGGGGAGAGGGAGTTAACCCCCCGCTGCTTGCCTTCACCGGTTAGCCACCCCCGCCCCACCCTCTCTCAAAGGGAAGGAATAAATACCGACCAGATTCAAACGACAGGTTGCGCCCCCTGGAGGACGGCGCGAGATCCCCTAAAAAGGTCAATCCACCCCGCGGAACCCAGAAGCCTCCACCACGCTTTTCCACCGAGGAGTATCCGCGGCGATCATGCGCGTGACTTCCTCTCTGCCGGTGCCCGTCACAGAGAAACCAGCCTCAACCAGCGTCTTGCTGATTTCGGGGTCGCGCACCGCAGCAATCACTTTTTCGCTGAGCAGTTGCAAGATGGGCTCAGGTGTTCCCGTGGGCGCGAACACGGTGAACCACGCTGAGAAGTCCGCTTTCGGGTAGCCCTGCTCTGCGAAGGTGGCAACGTCGGGCAGCAAAGGCGAACGTTTGGGCGCTGTCGTAGCCAGGCCTTTGACTTTGGCGCCTTTGATCTGTGCCATGGCGAGTGGGGTGGACATCAATATGCCGTCAATCTGGCCGGCGATGGTGGCCGTGACGGCATCGCCGGTTTGGCGGTAGTGCACCGCTTCCAGGGGAAAGCTGCCTAGTTGCCCAAGGATGACGGCGCCAAAGTGTCCGGGGCTGCCTGCACCGAAAGTCCCAAAATCAACCTTACCGTTTTTGGCGGCCGCCATTTTCATGAAGCTCTGCGCGTCTTTGGCAGGGGAGCTGTTGGGTACGACCAGAACAAAATCGGTTTTCGCTACTTCCGAAAGAGCTATCAATTCCTTGGAAGGTTCGTAGCCGATCTTCGAGAATGCGAAAGGCGCGATGGAAATTGCACTGACATCGGCGAGCAACAGGTTGTAGCCGTCCTTGGGACCTTTGGCGACGTTGGTTGCTGCGATCTGGCCTCCGGCGCCTGTGCGGTTTTCCACCACCACCTGCTGGTTCAACTGGGCCGACATGCCTTTGGCGAGCGTGCGCGCAAGAATGTCCGGGCCGGTGCCAGGAGCGAAACCCACCTGCAAACGTATGGGGTGGTCGGGGTATTTGGCTTGTGCCTGGACTCCGCCAGCGGCCACGCCAAGTGCCACGGCGAACCAGGTTTGAAAGACTTGTCGACGCTGCTTTGAATGAAAAGACATGGGTTGGCTCCTTTGTTGATGTAATGGGGTATGTCTGGGCTTAGCGGCCGGTAAATCGGGGGGCGCGCTTTTCCATGAACGAGAGCGGTCCCTCGCGGGCGTCTTCGCTGCTCAACACTTCTCGCTTGGCGGCGTCCTCCAAAGCAAACGCGCTGTGAAGAGGAAGACCGCTTCCTTGAATGGCTGCGCGGCGGACAGCCTGCACCGCGATGGGGCCGTTGCCTGCAATCTGCTCGGCCAGCTCGAGGGCCCTTGCCATCAAGTGATCGCGAGGCAGCAGTTCCGTGACCAGGCCCCATTGCAATGCCTGTTGCGCGCTGAATGGCCGGCCTGTCAGAAGCACTTGCATGGCCACGGCTGCGGGAACTTGCCGTGGCAGACGCGCCATGGATCCCGCAAATGGGAGCAACGCTCGCTGCACTTCAGGCAGCCCGAACTGAGCATGATCCGCCGCAATGCGGATGTCGGTTCCCAGCATCATTTCGAAACCACCGGCCAGACAGGTGCCGTTGACAGCGCAGATGGTCGGTTTGACGATGTCGAAGTTGCGCAGGGACGAGACCTCCATGGTTCGCTCATCCTCAAGCAAGCGCCGGTCGAACTCGTCCTGCGGAGCGCGCGCGCCTGTCAGAAGCGGCAGTGTCAAACCCAGGTCGCCTCCGGAACAAAATGCTGCATCGCCCTCGCCCGTGAGCACCACCGCTCGCACGTGCGCATCACGACGGGCAGCCAGGAACGCGTCGGCCAGCGCGCAGAGCATTTTGGGCGACAGGGCGTTGCGCGCCTCGGGCCTGTCGATGCGGATCACAGCGACGTGTTCGCCGTGCCTATCCATGTGGATGGTTCCGTTCATGCCGCCGCTCCTTGTGTAACCGCTTGATCAGCCACCCTCCAACGCAGCGCAAAGGGCAACATCATTTCCTTGACCGCAGAAGCTGCCGCGTCGTCACCGCAGTGGAAAATCACTTGCACGCCCTTGTTGTCAGCCTGCACTTGTGCAACGACCTTGGCTTGAAGAGATCGATCCGTCAATCGGGACTCAATGACTTGTTGCGTTGCCAACTCTCTCAATCTGGGCTTGAAGAACTTGCCAATGGCCGTCATGGGCAGTGCATCCAGGATGAAGATCTGCTTGGGGACTGCGGGACGTTCTGGCATGTGTTGTTCGGCAAAGGCCAACAAGCTTTTGACGTCGGCCTGCGCGCCGGGCTTCAGAGTGACATAGACCACAGGCAACTCACCCGCGTATTCATCAGGCGCCCCTACGGCCGCTGCCATCGCGACATCAGGGTGCTTGTGCAACGTGTCTTCTATCAGCAGCGGGTCAATGTTGTGGCTGCTTCGGATGATCATGTCCTTGGCACGGCCTGTCACATAAATGCGCCCTTCCGAATCAAGGTGACCAACATCTCCGCTGTTCAGCCAACCGCCCTCCAGAAATACGCCAGCGTTCTTCGCGGCGTCCGTGTAGCCGGGGCTGACGTTGGGGCCATGGATTTGCAGCTCGCCGTCTTCACCGGCGGGTACAGCCTGTCCATCGGAATTCACCGCGCGGACCGTCACAAACGGAATGGGCAAACCCACGGAGCCCGCAGTGCGAGCCATTGCACAGGGTTCAATGGCAATAATGCCGCCGCACTCGGTCATCCCCAGAATATTGCGTACCGGCATCGAAAATTGCCGTTCAAAAGCCTCTGCGAGATCCGGTGGCAAGGGCGATCCGCCCGTCAGCAGGCATCGGATTCTTGAAGTGTCTGCGCCGTTCTTGGGCACAGTAAGCAGCGAAGACATGACTGTAGGCACCGCCGCCAGCAGCGTCGCCTTCTCTCGCTCGGCAAAGTGCCAGTAGCGCTGGACATAGCCGGTGTTTCGCATGCCCAGCAGAGTAGGGAGAACCACGGTCGCACCCACCAGGAACATGGACAAGCCATACACGAACGAGCCCGCCACATGGAACAGCGGAAAACCGTTGATGATGACGTCCTGATCCGAAGCGCCATACATACACGCCGCGCCCGCTGCGGCGCAAAGCTGGTTGCGATGCTGGTGTTGCGCAAGCTTGGGGCTACCCGTGGTGCCACCGGTGTGAAAAAGCGCGGCCACATCGTCCAATGAGGCTGAGATGCGCAAGGCCGCATCGCTTTGCAATGCGACGGCTTGATGAAAATCGAGTACATCGCCCTGCCCTGCGCCAAGCGCGTCGCAACCGCCCACTGCCAACACGTTCTTCAGTTGTGGGCATCGCTGGCGTATGCCGGCCACACGCGACCAGATATCAAGTTCAGGGTGCGGACCCAGAACCACCAGAACGTTCACCTGCGCAGCGTGAATGAGCTCGGCAATATGTTCCTCACCCAGCAGGTAGTTGATGGGGCAAGCGATGCCGACCGCTTCTGCACCCCAGAGCGTGAAGTGCGCCTCAGGGATGGCAGGGAGCAGAAAAGCCACTCGCGGCTGCTCTTGTCCGCACAGCGATTGGAACAGGCGTGCGGCCCGCCGTATCTGAGCCACTAACTCGGGGTAGCTCCATTGCTGGGCAGGCTCTGCCAGATCTGAACTCTTTACGTACTTCAGCGCTGCACGGGTGGGATGCCTTTGCGCTTGCACTTCCAGGGCGTGCATGACGCTGGTGAAGGGCAAATACGACTCAAATGACTGCGATTCGATGGCACGAACATCGCTGAGAGAATGAATGGGACGAATACTCAAGAGACGCTCCTGGAGCCAGTCGGACTAAGAAAGCGCCAGCTTGGGGTCAGGGCCGTGCCCATGAGCCTATGCACTGGTTCAAATTTTCTTTGTGATCCCTCCTGCCGTCTGTCCTCTGCGATGGGGACAAAGCTCGCACCAAACAAGGGAAAACCCTTGCCTGCGCTGAGATAGCATGCGGGAAAGTACGCACACCAAGCTCAGACCCTTCGTAGCCAAAATCCAGGCATGCAGCTCATTTCCGCCAGCCAACCCACTCGCATCCGTTCCTGGACCAGCGCTCGTGCACTGGAGTCGATGGCTGGACTGATAGGTTGCATAGGCGATACCAACTTCGCGAACGACGCGCTCGCGCAGATCAATCGCTTCATGCCCATTGCGTGGTGGTCTGTATTTCAGTTGTACCGTGACATGCCGCCGTCCATGCCGCTGACCGCCAGCTTTCAGTCTCCAGACGGGACCCTGGATTCATGGCAGGCCTACAGAAAGTCTCTGTACCTGCGCGATGAGACCTTTATGGAGGCACGTGAAAAGGCCAGCGGCTCGCAGCAGGTCCTGGTGCACTGGAATGCACGCGAAATTCCGCGAGCCCACCGAGAGCGCATCTACAGCAAGCACGCCTTGCGTGAGCGACTATCCCTGGTCTGTGAAAACGAAGGTGCCTGGTTGGCCGTCAACCTCTACCGGAAAGAGGAGCAACCTAACTTTTCCGATGACGAAATAGATGCGGCAGAAAGCGCATGTGCGCTGATTCTTTCAAGTGTCCAGCGGCATCTGGCTCTGGACCCTGGCGCCTCGCTGGCGACCAGTGCGCTCAGCTCGCTCACCATTCGTGAACGCGAAGTGTGCGAACGCATGCTCAAGGGCTGGACGCACGAGGGGATTTCGGCAGATCTCCAGCTCTCTCCTGCCACTGTGAAGACCTATAGGGACCGGGCTTTCGACAAGCTGGGCATTCACCACCGCAATGAGCTTTTTGCGCTGATGAATGGGTACCTGGGCTCCGCCAATTAATACCCATTTGCTTTCAAAAATATCAAACCGTTCACGCTGAGACTGTCCAAGCGCCGCGTGAGGCTCTTCGACAGGCTCAGCCCGAACGGCTCTTGTCGATCGACCGCAACTCGGTGTAAGGCGGTCGATCCTCAGAATGGGCTTGTGAGCAGCGCTCAGCTTTGCCGCCAAGCTTTCAAGGCCTACCTGACAATGCGCAGCTGAGCGCGCACTTCTCCGGAAGGAAAGGCACTGGTCGTCACATTGACGTACCAACGGCCATCCAGAAGATCCACCGCTTGTTGCGGTGTCAGCGTCGCTCTGCCTTCGTAGCGCGGGCCGAAGGGCCCGGGCCAGATCATGGCTGCCGGACCGTTTTGTCCTGCATCTGCAGGGCCGTGGAATTGAACGCTGGTGATAGCGCCTGACAGCCCGTTCCAGGAAGTCTTCCAGCGCAGTGTGCGCGTGTTGGAGTCGTACAGCGCATCGAGCTGCCCAGCTCCAGCGCTGCGGGTTGCCGGCACCACGCTGATGCCATCGAGCTGGCCTGTGAATGTGACCAGATGGGCATCGGGACGGGGCGGCGCGACGACGGTGGAGTCTACGGGCGCCTGCGGCGGAGCAGACGGTTGCGAAGGAACGCTGCCTATAGGGGGCAATACCTGGGGCACTGGCTGCGAAGGCGGAATGGCCTGAGGCTGAGCTACATCGACAGGGACGGGAGCTTGTGGGGCCGGCAGTGGCTGTGGCAGGCGTACAGGAGGCGGGTCGTATCGGGGGTTCAGCTCGACCGACGAGCAGGCACTGGCCAGACAGGCAGCAGCCAGCACGGCCAAGGCATGACGCGAGGGAAACGAAGCAGTGGTCATGGGCATGGCGGACTCCTTTAAAGCGATGCGTGACGTTCAATACGTCGACTATGAGCGAAAGTTTAAATTGTAGGCAAAAGGTACCAGGGGACAACGAATATCAAGGTAACGGCGGGTGGATGGCGATCAGATAGACGATCAGATAGATGATCGGCTGGCTGGTCAGATTCGACGCTCACCTGCTATCCTGCCTCATAGTCACCGTGCCACCCGCCCCTTTTCTCGGAGGATTATCGTGTTCGCTATTCCCGACGTTCAACGCATTCTTGATCCACTATTTCCGGGCCTGATGGGTGTTCGATTGCTCGAGGCCAGCGGCGAACGCGTCCTGGCGGAGCTGATGGTTCGGCCTGATCTTTGTACTGCAGGAGCCATACTCCATGGTGGCGCCTACATGGCCTTCGCGGACACGCTGGGCGCGGTGGGCACTGTCTTGAATCTTGGCGCAGGCCAAAGCACCACCACCACCGATTCGAGCACCAAGTTCATAGGGGCAGCCAAGGTCAACACCGTGGTCACCGGCGAAGCCATTGCCCTGCACCGCGGCCGCACGACTCAAGTTTGGCAGACCAGCATACGGACTGCCGAAGGCAAGCTGTGTGCCGTGGTGACCCAAACGCAATTGGTACTGGGCGCCAAAGAGGGGTGAGAGTTTCTGGCTCTGGCGCCTGTCCAACTGATTGCACCAGTTTTGACGTGCTTCTCACGTCAAGGGGTCGTATTCAGAGCAGTTCAGCGGTTTGCACCGTCACGACCACGGTCTGCTGCAAGGTGTCTCGCTCGCGGCTGCGAAGCCACCATACGGCACCTTTTTTGACCGAACACTCGGGCTCGCCTAACTGAAGCAATCGGGAAATGGTTTCTCCAAGCGTGGGTTGGTGACCTACTATCAGCACCGGCGCCTTGGCGTTGGGCCACCCAGCCAATTCCAGCAACTGCTCGGGCGACGCCCCAGGGCGCAGTTCATCATGCAGCCGGTACTTGCGGGCCAACGCCTTCACCGTCTGTTCAGTACGGACGGCAGGGCTGCAAAGAATGCGCGTTCCGTCGGGGAGCTGACGATCCAGCCAGGCTGCCATGCGCGCCGCCTGCTTGTCTCCTCTGCGCGTGAGCGCCCGCTCCATATCGGTCATGTCGCCTTCGGGCTCTTGCGCCTCTGCATGGCGCCACAAAATAAGGTCCATTACTTTTCAACTCCTCGTTGCGCTGAATAGCGCGCCATCAGTGCATCCTGGGAGCCACGTGCTGGAGCGCCAGACCCGGGCGCGACCAGGTGGTACTTGCCGCCCTCACCCATGGTCCATGCATCGAGAGAGTCATGCAGTCCCGCGACCAGGCATTCATCGATGATGCGTTGGCGAAGTTGGGGGTCCGTCACAGGCCAGGCGGTCTCCACCCGGCGCAGCATGTTGCGGTTCATCCAGTCCGCGCTTGAAAGCCAGAGCTCTTCTTTCTCACCGGCCCGGAAGTAAAACACCCTGGAGTGCTCCAGGAAACGGCCGATGATGCTGCGCACTCTGATATTTTTTGTCAGCTGGGCTGGCAGCATGCAAGCGCCTCGCACAATGAGGTCGATCTTTGCACCTGCGTCTCCGGCGATCAACAGCGCTTCTATCATCGCTTGATCGGTCAGTGCATTCATCTTGGCGACAATGCGGGCGGGTTGGCCACGGCGTGCCGCTTCTCCAGAGTGCCGGATCTTTTCAATCATGCGCTTGTGAAGCGTAAACGGCGCTAAAAGCATTCGTTGCATACGTGGCAGCCTGCTATGGCTGGCCAAGTGCACAAAGAGCTGCTCCATGTCAGCAGTCAGGCGCGCATCGGCGGTGAGGTAACTCAAATCAGTGTAGAGCGACGCTGTACGAGGGTTGTAGTTGCCTGTAGAGAGATGACCGTAGCGGCGCAGGTGGCGTCCCTCACGCCGCGTGACCAGAAGCATCTTGGCATGTGTCTTGAGGCCCACTACGCCATAGACCACCTGCGCGCCGGTGCGCTCCAGGTGTTCGGCCCAGTTGATATTGGCCTCTTCGTCAAAACGTGCCTTGAGCTCCACGACGGCAGTCACTTCTTTTCCGCGCCGCTGGGCCTCAATCAGCAGGTCTATCATTCGACTGTCATTGCCAGTGCGATAGATGGTTTGCTTGATGGCCAGAACAGCCGGGTCATGCACAGCCTGACGAAGAAAATCGATCACGCCGTCAAAGCTTTCAAACGGCAAATGAATCAGCGCATCTTTGCTTCGCAATCTGTCAAATATGGATTCGTCCGGCTCTACCCTGAGTTGTGCAGGGTAGCTGGCCACGTACGGCTTGAAAAGCAGCTCAGGCGCAACCACCAACTGAATCAATTGCTGAAGGCGAACCAGATTCACCGGCCCCTGCACCCTGAACATGGCTTCTGGCGGCAGCTTGAACTGCCGCAGTAAAAACTGCGCCAATTCGTCTGAACACGCAGAAGACACCTCCAGCCGCACGGCTTCGCCGTAGTGACGCTGGTGTAAGCCCTGCCGCAGAGCGGTACGCAGGTTCTTGACTTCTTCTTCATCCACCCACAGGTCTGAGTGTCGCGTCACCCGGAAATGCGAAAACTCTCCCACTTCTCGCCCTGGGAACAGGTCGGCCAGGTGGGCACGAATCACGCTGGAAAGCATGACAAAGAGAGTCTCCCCGCCTGCCACTTTTTCAGGCATACGCAGCACGCGCGGCAACACGCGCGGCACTTTCACGATCGCGATCTCGTTGCTGCGGCCAAAAGCGTCCTTGCCCTTGAGCTGAACAATGAAGTTGAGCGATTTATTGGCGACTTGCGGAAATGGGTGCGCCGGGTCCAAAGCGATCGGTACCAGCAGCGGCTTCACTTCTCGCAGAAAGAGCTCTCTTACCCAGCGCCTTTGCACTTCAGTGCGGTCCAGGTGAGACACGATGCGCATGCCTTGTGCAGCGAGTGCCCGCATCAGAGAACCGTTGTAGATGGCGTACTGCCGCTCTACCAGCGCATGGGCAGCATCCAGCATGCTTCGCATACCGGCATCCACGCGAGACGTTTCTCGCCACGCGGAAATATGCGCCTCTGCGCGCACCTCAAAAAACTCGTCAAGATTGGACGAGACGATGCAAAGGTAGCGCAAGCGCTCAAGCAGCGGAACGTCCGGCCTCTCCGCCCAGTGCATGACACGATGATTGAAGCCGAGAATACTCAGGTCACGGTCTTGCAATGGGTATTTCTGCAAGATAGCTGGCAATTTGGAGGCAGACAAAGGCATCTGAGGGGAAATTTTGATCGTCTAACGTTGTATCACGAGGCAGGCTTCAATGCAGCAGTGTCCGTGCGTGCGGGCACTAGAAAATCAGCAAAAAGCTGCGCAGCCTGATTCCAGTCAAAGCGCAATGCATGCGCCCTCGCGTTTTCCCTGGGAATTTGCAGTGCCGCCTGAACGGCCTCGGCCAGATTGATGCGCATGGTGCCGCCACAAGGCTGGCCGGGCACCTCTGCCAACACTTCCAGCGGGCCATCGACGGGGAACGCGGCCACCGGAGTGCCCGTGGCCATGGCCTCGAGCATCACCAGGCCAAAGGTATCTGCCCGGCTGGGGAACACAAACACATCAGCCGCCGCATACACACGCGATAGCTCTGCCCGAGGAAGCACACCTAGCCAACACACCTCTGGAAAGCGTTCACGCAGCCGCCCTTCTATGGGCCCGACACCGCAAACCACCTTGGTACCAGGCGTATCGAGCTGGAGAAAGGCCTCGATGTTCTTCTCGTACGACACCCGGCCTACGAACAACTGAACCGGCCTGGCCAGAAGCCCCAGTGGCGGGTATTCACTCGCCTGAGAAGAGAAGGAAAAGAGGTCTGTGTCTACCCCATGAGTCCAGTACCGTAGGTTTTGAAAACCGCGAGTAGCCAGCATGTCCGCCACACCGCGCGTGGGCACCATGACGCCCGACGAGGGCCGGTGAAAATGGCGAAACAGCGCATAGCCCATCCACAAGGGCACTTTCACCGCAGCGTTCAGTATCTCCGGGAACTTGGTATGAAACGCAGTGGTGAACGCCAGGCCGTGACGCAAGCAATAACGCCGGGCAGCCCAGCCAAGCGGGCCTTCGGTCGCGATATGGATGGCATCAGGCTGCTCTTCATCCAGCATGCGGTTGAGTGCAGGGCCAGGTCGCACCGCCAGATCGATGCCCGCATAACCCGGGCAAGGCCTGGTCCGAAACAGGCCCGGTTCTATGACGACCACGGCATCGCCTCTGGCCTTCAAACGTTGCACCAACTCCACCAAGGTAGTGACCACGCCATTGACTTGCGGCTGCCATGCGTCGGTAATCAGTGCAAGCTTCATACGTGCTCCGTTTCAGCAGGCACAGGCATCGGCACTTGCTGCGCGTGCGCGTCGTGCCCGGACAAAGGCTGCCAGTAAATCAGCTCCAGACGGCCATCGTGATGCTCCACCAAGGCGCTGCGGCTTTCTACCCAATCGCCATCATTGCAATAGAGCGTGCCGTTGATACTGCGAATCTCGGCATGGTGAATGTGCCCGCAGACCACGCCGTCCAGTCCCAGACGGCGTGCCTCGGCAGCCACCGCAGTCTCAAAGTCACTCACGTAGTTCACGGCCTTTTTGACCTTGTGCTTGAGATAGCTGGAAAGCGACCAGTAAGGCAGGCCCAGGCGTGCCCGCAGACTGTTGAAATGGCGGTTGACTCTCAACGTGAACTCGTAGGCATAGTCGCCCACATAAGCCAACCACTTGGCACACTGGATCACACCATCGAAATAGTCACCATGGGTGACCCACAGGCGCTTTCCATCCGCCGTGACGTGCACAGTGTCTTCCAGCACTTCGATGCCCCCGAAATTCAAACCCACGAAGCCACGGGCAAATTCGTCGTGATTGCCTGGCACAAAGACCACTCTGCAGCCCTTGCGTGCACGGCGCAATAGCTTCTGAACCACGTCGTTATGCAGTTGCGGCCAGTACCACCGCCTTCGCAACTGCCAGCCGTCAATGATGTCGCCAACGAGGTACAGGGTCTGACTGGTGTGCTCTTTCAGGAAGTCCAGCAAAGGCCCTGCCTGACAGCCTGGCGTGCCCAGGTGGAGGTCTGAAATGAAAATGGCGCGATAGCGCGCCATTTCAGGGGAAGAGGACTCTGGAGGCGCTGGAGTCTCTTCATACCCTCTGCCATCATCCAACGTCGCAGCCTCCCATGACTTGCCGGCTCGCTGCAACGCCGCAAAAGCCGGACCACGGTCCATCAAGCGCGCTGCGGGGATGCATGAAATCGATTGGGGCGCATCAAGCCCATCGCTTTGTGCGCGCAACATCTGTCCAAAGTGAGGGCTGGAGGGCGCATTCATGTTCAGGCAGATCCCAGAAAGTGTTTGCGATAACGTGCGGGTAGATCAGCAATGCGCATGAGCATCGGCAAATCTGCGGTGTTGAAATCCGGATCCCAGGCAGGTGGCCCCAAAACTTTGGCTCCCAGGCGCAGATAGCCGCGTATCAGGGCCGGGGGCTCGACCTGAAGGCTGCCATCCAGGCGCTCGACCGGCAGAGCCAGTCGCGGGCGGACATGCCACTCAATTGGCGCCATATGCGTCGAGCTGACCTGCCGCCAGATGCTGGCTGCCACATCTCCGCTGACCACGCCGCTATGCAGCATGGGAATACTGGCGCAGCCAATCATGGTGTCCAGCTGATTGCGCACCATGAATTCGGCCAAGGCACCCCACAAAGCCATGATGACGCCACCGTGGCGGTGGTCTGGGTGAACACAGCTGCGACCCAGCTCCACCATGCGTGGACGCAGGGTACGCAGCCGCGTCAGGTCAAATTCGGTGTCGCTATAGGTGCTGCCTACGCGCCTGGCTTGTACAGGGGTGAGCACGCGGTAGGTCCCGATCACCTCCTGGGTCTGCTCGTCGCGAACCAGCAAGTGCTCGCAAAAATCGTCGAACAGATCGATATCATGGCCAGGAATGGGGGTGGACAGGCGCGCGCCCATTTCACCTGCAAAGACCTCATGACGCAGGCGCTGGGCCTGTCTTACTTCATCTTGGTGGCGCGCCCAGGCCACCTGAATCCCTTGCCCGTGGCCGTCTGCAGGCCGCTCCACAGCCGTCCTTTGGCCGCTTGGATGAAGTGACCCCCGAGGCAACGCAGCGGGGTGTGCCGAGGGTGACAATGCAAAGGTGGGTGTGGGTAGTTCCTTCATCTCTTATCTCCTTCCGGTTTGTTCGCCATGCCTGCCAATCTTGAATGTCGCCTCTGACAAAACGATGTCATATTTGTGAATGATTGATGACAGCTCAGCCCATGCAACGATGTGAGGCCTGCCAAAATAGAGGCCATGACATCAGAGGCTTTCACTCATTTACTCGGTCCTCATCCGCTAACGCCCTGCCCGGCGGTCAAGGCGTTGGCCGTGACGACGCATGTGCAGGCCCAAGCCGGTCAGTGGGGCGTACAGGTGCATTACGTTCTGCAAGGCGATATCGCTCAACTCCGAATTCCAGCCCAAAGCGCCAGCCCGGGCCCATCTGACAACCTGTGGAAGCACACTTGCTTTGAAGCCTTCCTGAACCGGAGAGGCGAAAACGCCTATGCTGAGTTCAATTTCTCCCCTTCAGGCCATTGGGCCGCCTACACCTTCAGCGACGAACGCACGCGCGACACGCGTGGGGTGGAGATGATTTCTCCTCAAATTGTGTTTACTCAGTCGCCGAAAACACTGTCGATACAGGCCTGGTTGCCCATCTCGGAACCCCGGCATGACCAAACATTCAACCTGGGTCTGGCCGCTGTGATCGAAACGCAGGACGGCAGCCTGAGCTACTGGGCGCTGCATCACCCCGAAGCCCGGTACGACTTTCACCGCAAATCAGGCTGGACAGCCTCATTCTCAATATCATGAAACTTGGAATAGAACGTCTCTTAGCCACTCCGGCGCTGCGTGCCGCCTTGGCAGACCGTCGGGTGGCGCTATTGGCTCACCCCGCTTCGGTCACCCGAGACCTCACCCATTCGCTGGACGCGCTGGCCGCACTTCCCGACATACAGCTCACGGCCGCTTTCGGGCCGCAACACGGACTGCGCGGCGACAAGCAAGACAATATGGTGGAGTCCCCCGACTACGTGGACCCCAGGCTAGGAATTCCTATATTCAGCCTGTACGGTGAGGTGCGCCGCCCTACCGACGCCATGATGAGCAGCTTCGATGTATTGCTGGTGGACCTGCAAGATCTGGGTTGCCGCATCTACACGTTCATCACTACGCTGCGCTACGTTCTGGAGGCAGCTGCCTCGCACGGAAAGGCCGTATGGGTGCTGGACCGTCCTAACCCGGCAGGCCGGCCTGTGGAGGGCCTGACGCTGCGAGACGGCTGGGAAAGCTTTGTGGGTGCTGGCCCCATGCCCATGCGCCATGGAATGACGATGGGCGAGCTGGGTCATTGGTTTGTCGACAGTCTGGGACTCAAACTTGAATACCAGGTGATCAAGATGGAAGGCTGGCAACCAGCGGCAGCGCCTGGCTTTGGATGGCCGAGCGAGCGCAGCTGGGTGAACCCCAGCCCCAACGCAGCGAATCTCTCCATGGCGCGCGCTTATGCCGGCACTGTCATGCTGGAGGGCACCACACTCTCTGAAGGACGTGGGACGACACGGCCCCTGGAGTTGTTTGGCGCACCTGATATCGATACCCGAAGGCTGCTGGCTGATATGCGTGCCATGGCACCCCAGTGGCTGCAAGGCTGCGTGCTGCGCGAATGCTGGTTTGAGCCTACATTTCACAAGCATGTAGGCAAGCTGTGCGCCGGAGTGCAGATACACGTGGAAGATGCCACGCACTACAGCCACGAGGCATTCAAGCCATGGCGCCTGCAATCCCTGGCGTTCAAAGCCCTCCGAAAACAAGCGCCCGACTATCCGCTGTGGCGCGATTTTGCCTACGAGTACGAAAGTGACCGCCTGGCCATTGACCTGATCAACGGTAGCGAGCTGTTGCGCGAATGGATTGACGACCCCAAGGCTACGCCTGATGATCTGGATGCGATAACGACACCCGACGAGTCCGCATGGGAGGAGGCGCGTGCACCTTATCTTCTCTACGAATGATGAGGGCGCGGCTGCATTCAATGCGCCTGGCTTGGCTTGAGGTTGGACTTGGGCTGCTTCAGCCAGGAATTTCGCACATGAGGAGAATCATCCAATGAGTAATGTCACGATCTATCACAACCCACAATGCAGCACTTCACGGAGCGCCTTGGCACTTATCCGCGAAAGCGGTGCGGAGCCTCGGGTTGTGGAATACCTGATAACCCCGCCCAGCCGGGAAGAGCTCAAAGCCATTGCTCTGGCAACGGGAGAGCCTCTGCGTGCGCTGGTGCGAACCAAGCAGGCTGAATATCTTGAGCAAGGTTTGGACAACCCGGCACTCACAGATGACCAACTGATAGATGCCATGCTGGCTACGCCCGTGCTCATCAACCGCCCCATCGTCGTCACACCGATGGGCGCGCGCCTGGGACGTCCTCTGGAGAAGGTGCTGGAGGTCCTCCCCAGCCCCCCTCAGAAGAACGGATAACCGGCGCTTGACTACTTCAGCGTGAAGCGAGCCGTCGCGGGCTTTCCGTTGACAATCACAACCGCCACCGCCTTGGTGCCAGCACTCAGCTTGAAGCTGCCAGTGGCTTCCAGCTTGTCCCCAGCAGGCTTGAGTTCCAGCGCCTGAGTCTCGGAGCCGGTCAACAAGGTGACCTTGGCGGTTGCTTTGGAGATATCGGCCGGCTTGCCGTGGTCGCGTAGATAGAGTTGGATGGATTCAGGCTTGGCCACGAGTTCGTAGTCCATGTCTCTGACTTCGACGACGACACCCCCGTGCAGCGGTTTGTGCGCATGCGCGTGGTCGTGCTTGTCGCCCGCAGCCAGCGCCGCGCTGGCAAACATGGAGCAAGCCATGACAAAGGTAGCGAAATTCTTGGCAGCATGGAGTTTCATGGTTTTCCTCTTCAGTGTGTATAAAAAGTTGTGCTGGGTTTCGCGCAGCGGCGTGCGGCGCTAGCTTCTGTGTTCACAGTGCCTCTGCGTTTCTGTCGCTCACGAGTTTGGCCGCATCCTTTCGGCCAAACAGCCAAAACATGGCGGGCGTGAGAAAGGTATCCAGCAACGTGGAGCTGATCAGGCCCGAGAAGATCACCACCGCCACGGGGTGCAGCACCTCCGTGCCCGGGCGCTCGGCCTCAAACAACAGCGGCGCCAGGGCAAAGGCAGTCACCAGCGCAGTCATGAGCACAGGAGAAAGCCTTTCGAGCGAGCCGCGCACGATCATCTTCTGATCAAAGTTCTCCCCCTCGAATCGCATCAGATTGATGTAGTGGCTGATCTTGAGAATGCCGTTGCGCACCGAGATGCCGGCAAGCGTGATGAATCCGACCAGTGCCGCTACCGAGAGAGGCTGGCCGGAAAGCCACAATCCGATCACCGCCCCCACCAGCGCCAACGGAATGTTCACCATGATCAAGGCCGACAGAATCACGGATTTGTAGCGGCTGTAGAGCACCACGAACATCAACATCAATGACACGATGGACAGCACACCCACCAGACGAGAGGCCTCTTCCTGCGCCTGGAACTGACCGCCCAGAGTGATGAAGTGGCCCTCAGGCAGCTTGGTGTCGTTCACAATGACACGGATGTCGGCCACGATCTCCGACAACGCCCGGCCCGACGCGTTGGCAGACAGCACAATGCGCCGCTTGCCGTCGTCACGGCTGATCTGGTTGGGACCGTCACCGTCTTCTATGGTCGCGACTTTCGAAAGCGGTATGCGCCCCAGGGGCGTCTCTATGAGTATCTGGCCAAGCCCCTCAATGGACCGGGCTGACTCCGGCAGTTTCACCACCAGCGCAAAGCGACGCCCGCCTTCGACGATTTGCGTGATCTTCTCGCCCTCTACCAGAGCCTGCAGAGTTGAAAGCACTTGCGGCGCCGGCACGCCATATTGCGCGGCCGCAGCGTAGTCCACGCGGACCTTGATCTGCGGGGCGAGCACCTGCTTCTCTATCTGCAGGTCCGCTATGCCCGGAATGGCCGCCAGCCTTTGCCGCAGTGAATCCGCCTGGCCACGCAAGGCATCCAGATCATCCCCATAGATCTTGATCGCAATCTGTGAACGCACGCCTGACAGCATGTGGTCGATGCGGTGCGAGATGGGCTGGCCGATCTCCAGCGCTGCCGGCAAGTTGACCAGGCGTGAACGGATATCTGCCTTGATATCGTCCATGGACCGCGTCAGCTCCGAAGCCGGTTTGAGTCCGACATCCAGCTCGCTCACGTGAACCCCTTCTGCATGCTCGTCCAGTTCGGCACGGCCGCTGCGACGGCCCACATGGGTGACTTCTGGCACCTTGCTGACCAGCATTTCTGCCTGCCTGGCCAGCAAGGAACTTTCCGTCAGCGTTACGCCAGGGTTCAGCCGCAGCCCTATCAGCAGAGTCCCCTCGTTGAAAGGCGGCAAGAACGTGGTGGGGAAAAATGGCACGGAAGCCACTGCCGCCACGACTGCCAGACAGGCGGCTACAAGTGCCGCCCTGGGCCGGAGCAGAACGGCCTGCAGACTGTGACGGTAACGCGCCTTCAACCATGCAAGCACCTTGGTGTCCCCATGGTCTAGATTCTTCATGCGGGGCAGCAGATAGAAGCTCAGCACAGGCGTGATCGTGACCGAGACCACCAGCGACGCCAGTGTGGAGACCACGAAAGCAATGCCCAATGGCACGAAGAGCTTGCCCTCCAACCCAGGCAATGCAAAGAGCGGTATGAAGACCAGCACGATGATCACTGTGGCATAGAGGATCGCAGAGCGAACTTCCATGGTCGCGCGGCTCACAATCTCCAGAGGTCCGAGCCGCTGATCGAGGGGTTTGATGCTTTCTTCCTTCAGCCTGCGCAGCACGTTCTCCACCCCCACCACGGCGTCGTCCACCAGCCCGCCAATCGCAATGGCCAGGCCACCTAGCGTCATCGTGTTGATGGACAGTCCAAAGTAGCGAAAGACCAGTGCCGTGATGAAAATCGACACAGGAATGGCCGTCAGCGCGATAACGGTGGGACGCAGCGTTCCCAGGAAGAAAAACAGAATCACAGCCACGAACACCGAAGCGCCTATGAGCTTGCCCTGCAAGGTCGTGATGGAAGCTTCAATGAAGCTGGCCTGACGGAACGTGACGCGTGGTTTCTCCATGCCTGCGGGCAGTGAAGCGTTCAACCCGGCCAGCGCTTCCTCTATGGACTTGGTCAAGCCAATGGTGTCGGCAGTGGGTTGTTTCTGTATGCCCAGAATGACCGCAGGTTTACCTTCGAAGCCGGCATCGCCGCGCTTGATGGCGGCGGCAAACGCCACCTCGGCAATCTGGTGCAGCAGAATCGGCTGCCCCCTGGTTGAGCTGACTGCGAGGTTCTTCAGATCGTCCAGGCGTGAGGTACGACCCAGGTTGCGGATCAGGTATTCCCGGCCATTGAGTTCCAGAAAGCCGCCCGAGGTATTGGCTGAAAACCCCTTGAGCGCCGTCTCAAGCTGATCATGTGTGATGCCCAGCTCTGCCATGCGAGCCGTGTTCGGCTGCACCTGAAACTGCCGCACCTCGCCGCCTATAGGAATGACCTGCGCAACACCGGGTACGGACAACAGACGAGGTCGCAAGACCCAGTCCGCGTACTCTCGCACCGCCATGGGGGTGATCTTCTGCGAATCGACCGGAATGGCGATTTGCATGATCTCCCCCATGACGGAGCTGATGGGCCCCATGCGCGGGACCACGCCTTCTGCCAAGCCTTCCTCCATGGCAGAAAGACGTTCAGACACCAGCTGCCGGGCGCGGAAGATGTCCGTGCTCCAATTGAAGGTCACATACAGAAATGACAGACCTGCCGAAGAAGTGGAGCGCACAGACTCTACGCCGGGCAAGCCGTTCATGGTGGTCTCCAGCGGAAAGGTGATGAGCTGCTCCACCTCTTCCGCTGCCATGCCCCCGGCCTCCGTCATGATGGTTACGGTGGGTTTGTTGAGATCCGGAAACACATCCACGGGCGTGCGCGAGAGTGTGAAAGCGCCATAGGCCATCAGCACGACACTGGCAATGATCACCAGCAATCGATTGGCGAGGCTATTGTCGAGAAGCCACTTGAACATACGGACTCCTCAGCGCACCTGATTGATCAAGGTGGCCCCCTGCGTGGCCACACGGTCACCAGGCTTGAGGCCAGAGGTCACTGCGACGCTCACGCCATCGAGCGGCTCCACCGTGACCGTGCGAGGCTCGAAACGCTCGGGCGCAGTCTTCACCCAGACGACGGTCTGATTGGCCGGGTTCTTCATCAGCGCCGCCACCGGCACGGCGATGCCCTTGATTTTGTCCTTGCTCTGAACAAAAACCCGTACCGGCTGACCCACTGCCAGAGCATCAAGTGAAGCGCCTTGAGCTCGAAACACCAACGGCAAGGCCTGCTCGCGCAAGCTTCTGGCGGCGCCAATGAACGTCAAGGGCATACGCTCTTTTCCGAGCGCCAGCGAGGCGCCACCAACGTTGGCCGCCATGGCTGGATCAAAGCTCAGCGCTTCGATGCGCAAGCGCGCAGGGTCAACGATTTCGAAGACGAGCTCGCGCGCGTCGACGACCTGACCAGCCACGGCGTTGATGGATGCAACGACGCCGGAGACCGGAGCCAGCAGCGCCTCGCGGTTAGAGAGCCCGCCTCCGACGGCAGCTATGCGCTCGGCAAGGCTACCGGCTTCGCTCTGCGCAGCTTCGATTTCCTTGCGGGGCACCGTATCGGACAACTCCTGCAAGCGCGCGGCGCGCTTGTCAGCAAGCCCTTTGGCGGCGCGGAGCTCCGCCAACTGCGCTGATTGATTTGATCGCTCAATGGGTGAAGCCGAAGTCACCACATAAGCCAGCACCTCCCCCTTGCGCACTCTCTGGCCGGGCTCAGGCAAGCCTCGGGGTCCTGATTCCAGACGGCCTGCGTTGATTGGTTGAACCTTGCCTCCTGCGTTGGGGTCCATCTCCACCTTGCCATTCAATTCGAACGTTCTGGGAAGATCGGCTTCATCTGAGAGCAAGGTCCGGACCCCGAGCTGACGTTGCGCAGGTTTGGGCAGAAAAACGGCGCCGTCTGGCAAACGCTGTGGGCCATTGGAATTGACCGCAGCAGACTCGGCGCCATGCTCATGCCCTTCCCCTGCGAACGAGTTCGAGGTAAAACTCAGCGACCAAGCCGCCGTCAAAATCAAAAGAATATTTTTCAGGTTCATGCGGCATCTCCAGGACGGCGTTGGCGGGACGCCGACAGGCGGCGAGCAAAGAAAATCAGGACCAAGAGCGCTAGCGCGCCCCCGACCCAGCTCGCATAGCGAGCCCAGGCGCCGGCAGGTGAGACTGGCTCGGCGTGCGCTTGTTCATGCAGATCAAGCTCGCCAGCCAACAAATCGTTGTCGCTGCCAGCGGCAACAATGGCCGTAACGGGCAAGACGCCGGGCGTGGGCTCAGCAGTCAGAACGACTTCATAGGTGTCTTCATGCGGTTCCGCCTTGAATTTTTCGCCTGCTATGTCTAGCTCTATGCGGGCGTTCGTGACCGGCTCATTGTCGGCAGCGCGGTCAAGCCAGAGCGTGATTCGCTTGCCTTCGAGCACACCCACGAGTTCAAAGAGGTCAGAGACGGCCGCAAAGCGGGGCAATGAAGGACCCATGGCTGCGGGCGCTGCGCTGCCATGATCATGCCCCTCGTCGGCAAGCACCAATGCTGGCAGGAAAAGCGCAGTGGCGATGCAGAGCACTGCCAAGAAAGAAACAGGTTTCATGATGAGTTCAAGTGAGAGGATTAAAAGCCTGGCAACACACATCACTGCGGGAGCAGGCCCAATGCCTGGCGCCAGAGAGAAATGGCGGCAGCCAGCTCTATGCGTGCGCGCGCCGACTGGCGTTCGGCTTCATTGGCTTCGTTTTCAATACGCAGGCGCGTTGGGAGGTCGCTTTCGCCCAGGCGGAAGGACTTGTCGAAAAAGCCACGTGTTTCGCGTGCAAGGATAGCCCGCCGCTCAGCAGCCACCACCTGGCTGCGGGCAGCACCCACGCGAGCCACAGCGGTTTCTCGATCCGACTGCAGGCGCGCCTGGTCCAGCTCAAGCTGCACCTGGGCTTCCAACGCGTCGGCCCGGGCGGCTGCGATGCGGCTGTCATACCGCGGTCCGGCGCCCAGCGGTATCCGGATGCCCACAGAAACCGTGTGCCCGTAGCGCTCTCCGGCACCTCCGCGATCGCGCGTGGTCGCCAAGGTCAACTCTGGGTTGGCACGTGAGCGCGTGGCAGCCAACGCCGCCGTTCTCTCTGCCACTTTGGCGCGATCTTGCAGTTCAACAAGGGCGGGATGCACAGCAAGCTCTGAACCAGAAGGTTCAGCCTCTGCACGGAAGTCGGGGGGGGCCGGTTCTACGGCCGAGGTTGAGCCCGTCAGCGCCTTCAGTTGTTGCAAGGCTGTGATTCGTTCCGCTTCCGCCTGTGCCGCACCCGCCTCTGCCGCAGCGACAGCGCCATCGGCCTGGTGCTGGTCGGCACGCGCCAAGTCCCCGGCCCTGGTTCGACGAGCAACATCTCGCGCAATGAGGCGCGCATTCTCCAGTTGGGCATGCGCCATATCAACGCTATTGCGCGCGCGCTGACAGTTCCACCACGCCTCGCGCACGGTCGCCGCAAGCCGCAAACGAGCGGCCTCCGCTCGGCTCTCCACCGCCGCGCTTTCTGCGTCGACCAGCGCACCGCTGCTTCGTCGCTCACCCGGCAACCAGAGGGGCACGGCAATACCCACTTCAAATTCACGTGAACCGTCGTTGCGCGTCAGCCTGTCGGTCTTGTGGGTCAGCTCAAGCGCGGGCGCTTCGGGGGTCCAGGCGGAAGCCGCGCGCCGATTGGCCTGCACGACATCCCTGCGCCCAGCAAGGGCCTGAAATTCAGGCTGGCGCGCCCAGGCCGCATCAAAGGTGGCCTTCAAGCTGGCCGAAGACTCTGCTGTTTGGGCATATGCGCCGACAGCGGCGCAGGCAATGAAAATGGCAAGCGTCGCCTGCTGAAAACCAATTGAAATTCTTGATCTGGAATGCATCCGATTCTCCAGTGTTGACGGAAACACACAGGAGACCGGCGAGCAGCGACTAGCGGCGGTTAAAACGCCTTGAACAGGTCGCAGCGTGTCCTGACGGACCGTGCGTGACGGTCCGCGTCAGGACGCAGACGGGATGGTAGAAAGCTGAAAAACCCCGCCTCGCCGGTCAGGCGAGGCGTGCCCACTGAGGGCGCTCAGGCTCCGCGGCCGCGTAAGGTGGGCGCGGTTCATCACCGGCGCGGACAGGCGCGCTGGTGGACCTATCGAGTTGCAACTGCTGAGCGCTGATCAACAGGCCGGCAAGCTGTCCGTGGCAATGTCCGCAGTCGTGCTCCAAATCCAGCGCACCGGAGTCTGCAGCATGGCTTGAGTCTGGGCCGGCGGTGCTGGCCGCGCTGGAAGAAAGGTCAGACAGATCATTGTCATGAATTTCCGGCGCATGGTCATGGTGTCCGATGTGGTCCACCACCAAAGTGCCTGGCTTGTGCGCGCAATAACCTGCCACCGCCGCCCAGGTCATCTGGGTTGGCAGCAACACGAACAGGAGAATGACAAGCCAGCGGCGCATATCTAAAAGTGTAGCAGCTACCACACTGCTAACACCCTCTTGCGAGCGGGAAGCCGATTCGCCAACAGGGCTAATGGAGGGAGTTGGGCAGTCGTCAGCAGCCGTCGGCAGCGCCGTGGAGCGTGTGTAATTGTCTTGGATGAAATCAGACGAGCTTGTGCCAAGCCTTCCTAGGGCGTGTCATCAATTAAACCCCCCACGCGTTGCCAAGCCAGGGGGCGCCAGGCTAGGCGTGGCGAGCGCCGTGTACTACTGTACACAAGCGAGCCACAA
>NZ_JBEPSH010000018.1:0-65111 GCF_040548795.1 Ottowia thiooxydans
ACTTGCGAGAGCTCCTGGTACAGGTGGCACAACCCATTGGCTTGAAGCCTCCCAGGCATCACATTTCGCTCCGATTGCTGAAGTTGCTACTGAGGGTTCCTTTCGTCGCGCGGGTTTTGAATACAAACGCCGAAGCCTTGGACTTTATCCAGACCACTCGTTTTAATACAGCGGCGCTTGAGCAATTTGCCAACAGGCATGGAATAGCCAAACCGGACATACGTCAGTCTTTGCAGCACACTGCAACCTTCGTCAACTCATATTGCATAGCCAACGGCAGGGCCCGCTGACCTCCATGTGCAACCGGCTGCGCTGATGTTGTGCCCCCGACTTCCGGATTGATGCGAAATGCTCTCGCCAGGAGTTCACGACGCCAATGACTTCGGCAACCAATTCAGCTGCTTCTGTCTGCGTAAAGCCGAAAGCTTCCGTTTGCGTCATGGCGTTGGCAAGAGAGGACTCGTTGAGGTTGTCCCCACAAATGAAGTCCTGAAAGCCTTGCCCTGAATTTGCTGGCGCCGCAAGCTCTGCAATGGCACTGTCACGACTCATGAGCCACAGAGCACTGGCTACGATTCCTATGCTGATGGTCAGGTCACCGGACTCCAGGTGCAGCAATGTGGAGATGCTGACCCCTATGCGTTTTGCCCAGCTCACCAATGACTAACGGTTGTTTCAGGTGCAGTGGCGGGTGGGAATGTGAGGGCACCCCAGCTTGTTCACCCGTACTGATTGTCCAGACGCATCGCCTTGGCACTGCCGCGCGAGGGCTCCGGCCGGAGGATATCGTGGCCATGTGCGCAGCGTCGGCCATTGAATACTCGCAGCATCCCTCGATAGGGTGTGCGCAGGAGCGGTAATGGAGCCCTTCCCCCGACTGCTATTCCAGAGTCGCTGGCGGCCATGGTGCCCGACGGACCGGCCAGCCTGGTGTTTTTGCGGATTCGAGCGTTATAGGGCTGGCTCGCTCGTCTTCAATGACCATTGGGTGTTGAAACTGACGCTATCGCCACCTGCGGTGCAGGTGATTCCTCGTGCCCCTTCTAGCTTGGCGGAATCGGCTCCATATGAAGGAAGTGTTCCGCCTCCAGCGATCACCTCTTCAGGGCAGGAGTTGAGAAGCCCGTAGAGACTGAACCAGTATCGTCCAGCCAATGGCGTGCCGCTGCGCACTGGGTCGTAGACGATCAGGACACCCTGTTCTCCGCTCAGGCCCAGGGTTTCCGTTTCAATACGGCCCGACCCGTAGCGGGTCTTGATGGTCAGACTTCCGCGCGCGACATATTTCCTCAGATCACCTGGCAGGTCCTCGAACGGAATGAATTCCAGAGAGCCCGCCTGATAGGTGATTTCCGTGTCTTCCGTCGTGGCAGTGCCGGAAATACCCCCTTGATAGCCCATGAAATCATCCGTGATGGTGATGTTCGAGACCAACAGCAGCTTTCCTTTGGCGCCTTGCACTTCTGCCGCCACTGCCACAGGATTGGCTTCGGGCTTTTGCTTCGGCGCCGTGTATTGGGCGGTCACCTCGTTGCCGGTTACCGTACCCACCGTGTCATTGCCGCCACGCGCTCCATTGACAGACCAGGTAACCGGTGTATTCAGAGGTGCCGGAGCATTTTCGCTCTCGCAGTCAAACGCCAGAGGCGCGAGCAGATCGTCATTACTGTATGAAGGCGCATAGCAATAAGCGATCCGAAGAGCTACACCGCTGCTCACCTTGGCGGTGGCGCTTGGGGGGCGCAGCTGGAGCCCCTTGACCAGTGACCAATCACTGAAATGCGTGGTAGCGGCCGTCACGGTCCGGGCCGCCTCATTCAGGGCGCCCGCTTGCCATTTCCAGGTGCCATCGGATTGCTGGAACGCGATGCCCAGTGCCTGGGCATGGCTGCCAGATAAGTCGGCATTGTCATAGGCAAAACTGAGTTGCACTGGCTTGGCAAAGGTGACGCCTTCAGGCAGCAGGCGATACCCCGCACCGATACGCCCGGGTGCGTTGTTGGCAACGGGTTGAATGGTGAGGGTTGTGGCCGCCTTCAAGGCGCCCTCAGGCACGGTGACGGTCAACTTGCCGTCCGAACTGCTCACGCTTCCGCCAGCTGAGGTCAAAGCGGCGCTTGTGGGAGTTCCTTGAGCCGCACCAACAGGCGTTATGACTGGCTTGGGGCCGTTGGGGTTGGGTTGGGGCTGCGAATCAGAGTCCCCGCCACCGCAGGCCGTCAGTGCAAATGCAACAGAGACCGCCCAAGCCAGGCGAGAAAGTAGGGAGTATTTCATGGTGAAGTTGAGCAAATATTTTGAGAGAGCTGTACTGCAGGTAGCCAATCGCGTGCCGAGCCAAGCGCCCATTCAGGGCCTTCGCTGGGCTTGCGGATCGATTATTGAGCTCCCCTGTCTGTGCCTGCCATCCCCCAAGGGCTACCGTCATCGACCGCCGATTGCTTTGACGGCTATTTGCGTGACCAGAGGTCGTGCTTCATCTGTGCGCTGGAGATAATACGGATCTCCATGCTTCAAAGATGAAACCACCACCATCCACGAGCGCAGCCGAGCGGCAGCGGCTTTGGCATAAGCTAGACCTGCTTTGCCGGCTTGGCCTGGGTCTTGCGCCAATCGCTGCCGAGGTATGTGCCGTGCTGCGTGGGCTGGTGGGGGCAGACGCAGCCGCCTTGTTCTGGCTCGATGAGCAGGGCCTTCCGGCAGGCTTTCACCATGAAGACTCTCCGGCCAGCGTGCGCAACCTGTTCCTGAATGAGTTCCATCTGTTCACGGGACCTGGGGAAACCAATATCCTCGCCCTGGCTAGGCCCGAGGGTCCGCGGGTGGGGCGGCTGCTGTCGCCCGGCGCATCGTATTTCCGCTCGAACAGCCACAACCTTCTGATGCGGCCCAATGGCCATCACTACACGCTGGATCTGCGCGTGGAAGTGCCGAGCCCAACGGGGCCCGTGACCCGCGCCGTGGCTGCCTTGTTTCGCACGCGTAGCCCAGTCAGTGGATTCAGTGCAGCAGAAGCCAGCACGCTCGAGCGCGCCTCTGGCAGCCTTCAGCGCGCGTTCCTGCTGCAGAACAGTTCCTGGCCCGGCGGTGCTTACGGCGCCAGTGGCCATGTTCTGCTTGATGGCGCAAGCCTTCGTCCGCTGTCGGCCGATAGCGAGGCGCTACAACTGCTGCGGTCCGCTCATGTGCGCGGCTTAGGCCTGTATGGCGCCGGCGCCGCAATGCTACCGAAAGATTTGCTCGCCTTGCTGGGCCTGCAGCCCGGCGAGAACCGCATCCTGCCGGTGCCTCAGGGTCTGCTGGACATGCGCACGAGCCCGATGAACGCCATTGCGCAGCAGAACCCTGCGCCAACCGCCACCCACTTGCTGCTGACGTTGCAGCTCCAGCGCCCGTATCAGATCGATATGGTGCGGCGTATCGCGAATATGCCACTGACTTCGTTGCAGCGCGAAATCGCTATGCTCGCGGGCCTCGGGCATGCGCGCGCTGAAAGCCTGGCGCTGACCGGCGTCAGCAATGCGGCACTCAAGAAGCATCTTGGCACCATTCTCGATGTGGTACACGCAAGCGACTGGGAGGACTTGGGGCGCAGCTTGCGCGGTAAGCTCTGAACGTATCGCATGGTCACCGAAAACAAATTGAGCATCTCCCAACACAACACTCTCGTGCCCGCCTGAGCGCGGACCGTGCTCGGCACGCCCAGCCTCGAAGGCTTCATCGACGTGGAGGGCTGCGCGATCCACTACATCGCCTGGGGCGACGCCACCAAGCCGCCGCTGATGCTTATCCACAGCAATGCGGCAAGCGCGAGTGGTGGCGTTTCATTGCGCCTCTTCTGGCTGATCAATATGAAGTGATCGCCACGGACCTGGCAGGCATGGGCGATCATCGCCGGTCTGCTTGCCGCGCCGTCTCTGGCACAAGCAAGTTCCGCCTGGCACCAGGGCAATGGCGATATCGTTCGCTTCACGCCCGAACATGTGGCCAGCACCAAGACACGCGCACAGGTGAATGCTGAACTGAACGCCGTCATCGCCAACGGCACGCTGCGGTATTACCAGTGGAGCGTGCCCGTGCCGGCCAAGGCCACTGCTCAGTCCGTGACACGCCAGCAGGTGATCGAGGACATGCTCAATCAAACTCCCAAGCAACAGCGCGCTGAGCGGGTTGCCTGCGGTGGCTTCCACCGGCATGCTTGCGGTCGCCACGCTGGGTCTGATGGTCAATCTGATTTCCATGAGGTTGCTCAAGGCGGGCAGTGGCCAAACCCTTAACGTCAAGGGCGCCTATCTCGAAGGCTGGGGCGACATGCTCGGCTCCGTGGGCGTCATCGCTGCTGCGGTGATTATCAAGGTGACAGGATGGACCCTGGCCGACCCGGTGGTCGCCGTGCTCCTGGGCCTCTGGGTGTTATCGCGTGCCTGGGTGCTGCTGCAAGGAGTTCCGGAAGGCGTGGATACAGAGGCCATTCGGCAGGCCATCCATTCGGTGAATGGCCCTATAGACGTTCACGAGTTTCATGTGTGGGCGCTCGCGTCCACGGAACCGGTCCTGACGGCCCATGTGGTGGCGGATCAAGCGGTCACTACGGCCGACACCTTGCGCGCCCAGCTTACTGACTTACTGCATGAAAAATTCGACATCGAGCGGGTCACGCTTCAGATAGAAGCTACTGCTTGCGCCTGTTGCGGTGTCTCAAAAATAATTTGAATTAAGTAGAAATAGGGTGATCGAAGGAGTTTGCATATGGGAGACTGCGCTGATGGCCCGTACAGGACGCCCGCTACGCAGTTGCAAATCACCGACGCCGAGCGCGCCAAACTCAAGGCGCGTTTGCAAGTGCGCAAGGCGCCAGAAGACGAGAAGCTGCGAAGGCGCATTGTGTTGGGCTGCGCAGATGGACAGTCAGGTACAGTGATTGCCCGGCGCTTGGACACCACGATTCAGACTGTCTCCAAATGGAGGCGGCGCTACCAGGCCTACCGGCTGGCTGGTTTGAACGATGCACCGCGTGCAAGCCGATCGCGCAGTGTGGGTGACCAGCAGGTTCAGCAGATCGTGGACAAGGTGCGCCAGAACACGCCCGGCAACGCCACGCACTGGAGCGTGCGCCAGATGAGCCGCGAGACAGGTGTGTCGCCAGCGAAGGTGCAGCGCATCTGGCATGCGTTTGGTCTGAAGCCCCACCTGCAAGAGACGTTCAAGTTGTCCACCGATGCGCATTTTGTGGACAAGGTGCGCGATGTCGTCGGGCTGTATCTGGCCCCGCCCGATCGTGCCCTGGTGCTGTGCGTGGACGAGAAGAGCCAGATCCAAGCGCTCGACCGCACCCAGCCCGGCTTGCCCCTTACCTTCGGCAAGCCGGCCACGCGTACGCACGAATACAAAAGCCATGGGACGACCTCGCTGTTCGCAGCGCTCGATGTGGCCACGGGCAAGGTCATTGGGCAGCTCAAGCGCCGTCACCGCAGCGCGGAATTTCTACAGTTCCTCAAGGCCATTAATGCGGCAGTACCGGGCCAACAAGAGATTCACCTGATCATGGACAACTACGGCACGCACAAAACGGAGAAAGTGCGTGCGTGGTTAGCTGCTCATCCTCGCTATCACGTGCACTTCACCCCGACCTCCGCGTCGTGGCTCAATCTGGTCGAGCGCTTCTTTAGCCAACTGAGCGAAAAGTGGATCAAGCGCAACATCCACACCAGTGTCAATGAGCTGGAGCAATCCATCAGGCAATACATTGATCGTCACAACGAGAATCCAAAGCCTTTTGTGTGGCATACAAGCGCCGACACCATCCTGGCATCGGTTGCTCGGGCTGCATTTTCAATTAATTCCAATTATTTGTGAGACATCACACTAGGAGGGGGTTGAACCGTGCGTTTTTACCCAAAACACCCTTGAAGACGCCCCTGAGGCGGCCTACCCATATAAAATGTACAAAATATATTAATTTGTACAATGCAAACAATCTCAGTGACTGAGTTCCGCGCCCGTGCGGCTGAAATGGTGGAACGCGTACAAAACGGCGAAACCGTACGCATCTTGCGTCATGGCAAGCCCGTGGCCGAGCTGGTGGCCCCTAGTGTTGAACGGACGCATCTCCCCCGCTGGAAGACGCCCATAGAGCGCCCGTTCGTCATTCAGCGGCCTGACGGCAAGTCTGGCGCCCAGCTCATTATTGAGGGAAGGTAATAGACCCCCCTGAGTCGCTGACGCGCCATCCCCCAGGGGACGCCACTAACGGCCGGGCCAAGCCAGAGATAAGGTTCCCCCTGAGTCGCCGACGCGCCATCCCCCCGGGGGACACCACTGACGGCCGGGCCAAGCCAGAGATAGGGTTCCCCCTGAGTCGCTGACGCGCCATCCCCCAGGGGACGCCACTAACGGCCGGGCCAAGCCCGCTCCGTGGTGGCACTGGAAAGACTTGGTTCGCAGCCAGCTGTGTTTGCTCCCTCTCCCGCTGGCGGGAGAGGGTAGGGGTGAGGGCAGGGGTGTAGTGAAGGAAACGGTTGGTGGTCGCTCTGGCGCTGCCCTCCCAGCATTAGAGGTTTTTTATATTATGAGAATTTTATTGGACACCTCCGCACTCTATAAGCGCTACGCCCAGGAGGGCGGTAGCTTGCAGGTGCAGAAGGTTTGTGAGCAAGCCGATGGCATTGTGCTGGCCGCTCACTGCATGGCCGAAATTGCCTCGGTGTTCGCTCGCCATCTTCATGACGGTGCTATCACGCAGGCTCAGTTCCGGGAAGCCTTGGCTGTGGTCACAGGAGATTTCTGTGAGTTTGATGTGCAACCTCTGAACCCTGCAACTGAGCGCCACACTATAGAGACCATGCAGCGCAGCCGGCTTCAGACCATGGATGCACTTCATATTGGCACGGCCCAGGCAGCCGGTGTAGATTTATTCGTTACGGCCGATCGCGATCAAGCGCGGGCGGCAGAGCAGGCCGGGCTGGCCGTGGAAATGGTGAACGCATGAGCATGATTTATCCCCAAACCTTTGATGTCATCGTAGTCGGTGGTGGCCATGCGGGCACTGAGGCCGCCCTGGCTGCAGCCCGCATGGGCTCCAAGACACTGCTGTTGACTCACAACATCGAGACCCTGGGTCAGATGAGTTGCAACCCCAGCATTGGGGGCATTGGCAAGGGTCATTTGGTCAAAGAGGTCGATGCACTGGGCGGTGCCATGGCGATTGCCACGGATGAAGGCGGCATACAGTTCCGAATCCTCAACAGCAGTAAAGGCCCTGCTGTACGGGCTACTCGCGCACAGGCGGACCGCGTACGCTACAAGGCGGCCATCCGCCATCGCCTGGAGAATCAGCCGAATCTGTGGTTGTTCCAGCAAGCGGTAGATGATCTGATCGTTGAAGGCGACAAAGTGGTGGGCGCGGTGACGCAGGTCGGCATTGCGTTCCGCAGCCGTGCGGTCGTGCTCACCGCAGGTACTTTTCTTGATGGCCGCATCCATGTGGGTCTGGACAACTACCAGGCGGGCCGCGCTGGTGACCCGCCTGCTGTGTCACTCTCGGCTCGCCTCAAGGAACTGAAGCTGCCTCAAGGCCGCTTGAAAACCGGCACCCCACCCAGGTTGGATGGCCGCACGATCGATTTCAGTCAGTGTGAAGAGCAGCCTGGAGATCTTGACCCCGTGCCCGTGTTCAGTTTCATGGGTAATGCCAGCATGCATCCTCGGCAGGTGCCGTGCTGGATCACCCACACGAACTCACGCACCCACGACATCATCCGTAGCGGGTTTGACCGCAGCCCCATGTTCACAGGCAAGATCGAAGGCATTGGCCCTCGCTACTGCCCCAGTGTGGAAGACAAGATCAATCGCTTCGCGGACAAGGAAAGCCATCAGATCTTTCTGGAGCCGGAGGGGTTGGACACGCACGAGATCTACCCCAACGGTATTTCTACCAGCCTGCCGTTCGATATTCAGTACGAATTGGTGCGCTCCATGAAGGGCCTGGAGAACGCCCACATCCTTCGTCCGGGCTACGCCATTGAATACGATTATTTCGATCCACGCTCCCTCAAGAGCAGTTTCGAAACGAAGCAGATTTCAGGTTTGTTTTTTGCCGGACAGATTAACGGCACGACGGGCTATGAAGAGGCTGCTGCTCAAGGCCTGTTCGCCGGCATTAATGCAGCCCTGCAGTGCAGGGGGGAAGAAGCTTGGCTGCCTCGCAGGGATGAGGCCTATCTGGGTGTATTGGTGGATGATCTGATCACCAAAGGGGTCACCGAGCCCTATCGCATGTTCACCAGCCGGGCAGAGTACCGGTTGCAACTGCGCGAAGACAACGCGGACATGCGTCTGACTGAAATCGGCAGGCGTCTGGGTTTGGTAGACGATGCACGTTGGGATTCATTCTCCCGCAAGCGCGATGCTGTTTCACGTGAAACAGAGCGCTTGAAAGGCACATGGGTCAATCCTAGAACTCTGCCTGCTTCTGAGTCGGAGCGGGTACTGGGCAAAGCCATCGAGCATGAACATAACCTGTTCGATTTGCTTCGCCGGCCTGCGGTCAGTTATACCGACCTGCTTTCACTTGATGGTGGAAAACACGCCTCATCCGATGTTTCACGTGAAACATTGGGGGAGCTTTCAGATTCCGTCATCGAGCAGATTGAAATTGCGGCCAAGTATTCGGGCTACATCGATAGGCAGAAAGATGAGGTGGAGCGTGCTGCCCACTACGAAGGACTTCGCTTGCCGGAAGATCTGGACTACCTGGGCGTGGCCGCGCTGTCATTTGAGGTCCGGCAAAAGCTTCAGAAGCATCGCCCAGAGACCCTCGGGCAGGCCTCAAGAATCTCCGGCGTGACCCCTGCGGCTATTTCATTGCTGCTCATTCACCTTAAAAAGAGTGGGTTCAAAGGCTTGATTGCAGACGCCGCGCATGCTTGAGATTTTGGGCGCCAAGCGGGGCCATAGGATGGCTCTCGCATGCTGTCTGGTTGTCGCCGGCTGCGGGGGAGGGGGATCCGACAGCTCATCGCCAAGCTTGGCCGACTACACGCTGTATGGACGGGGAGCCAGTGTGGCCCGATCCGCCGTGTCGGGCGAAATTCCCTCTTCGGGCATATTCCGTAAGCTTCCCGATGGCGCTGAAACCACAGACATCTTGATGCATTGTGTTAGCGCAGCTTCGACGGTTGGGTCTCAAGCCCCTGTCCAGCAAAGCGTTTCAGCAGGCGTGCGGACAACGAAGGCCTCTGTCATTGGCAACTTCAACGCCTTGGTGACTGCTTCCGCGGGCAAGACATTTTTCTATGCCGAGAACTGCAATTACCTCGCCGCAAACGGTGAACCGTTGACCCCTCCATTAGGCGCATCTGCCATCTCCATGGTGGTAAATGACAAGGGATCCCACATCCTGAGCGGCCCATCCAATACTCCTTCTGAGGTGGATGCTGTACTTTCTCCACGCGGCATGGTGGTGAAGGAGGGGCCCACGATTCACTGGTTTGCCTACCAGGTGGGTAGCGCTGTTGTCATAGTGAACACCACTCATCACTCCACAAGTGCTGTACCCGCCAGTGATCGGGTCGGCGCGTGGATAGCTCCATAACTGTCCCCATAAAGCCAGAACCCGTGTCTCATCCGTTTCAAGACCAGCTCGTAAAAGGCCTGACTCAGTTAGGCCTGTCATTGTCTTCCTCGCAGCAGCAGAAGCTTCTGGCCTATCTCGACCTTCTATCCAAATGGAACAAGGTCTACAACTTAACGGCAGTCCGTGACCCCGGAGAGATGCTTACCCACCATCTCCTTGACAGCCTTGCTGTCATCTTCCCTTTGCGCACCCACACCCAGGGAAAGCCTGTTCGCTTGATGGATGTGGGCTCAGGTGGTGGCCTTCCAGGTGTGGTCATTGCAGTGTGCTGCCCGGAGATAGAGGTGGTGTGTGTCGATGCCGTTGCAAAGAAAGCAGCCTTTATCCAACAGGCCGCAGGGACGCTAGGGCTGCCGAATCTCAGGGGTGTTCACTCCCGGGTGGAATCCATCGGGCAGGAGTTTGATGTCATTACCTCCCGAGCTTTCGCATCCCTGGTTGACTTCACCCAATGGTCCCGTGCGTCCTTGCGGGAGGGTGGGGTTTGGATGGCCATGAAAGCCAAGCATCCAGTGGACGAGTTGGCGCAACTACCATCTGATGTCTCAGTGTTTCACGTGGAACAACTGGAGGTACCCGGACTAGGCGCGGAGAGGTGCATTATCTGGATGAAACCTCATGTCGAGGATGCCTCTTGAGCGTTTACAAGCAAGTCGGACTGCCTGTTTCAAGACACTCAGCTGTGCTTTGCGGGTTTAAACCTTGAAAGCTTCGTTCCCGTGTGCGTGGGAACTCGTTTAGGCCATTACACTTCTTTGGACCGAGTTCGATCCCCACTAGGTGAACCATGCTTGCCATTACCGACTACCCTGCGTTTGTTGTCGCGATATTGATTTTTCTGGCCATTCCCGGACCAGGAAATCTGGCGTTGATTTCCAGCACGGCGCAGGGCGGTATCAGAGGTGGTTTGGCCGCGACGCTGGGGGTTATCGCCGGTGACCAGATTTTGATGTGGTGTGCCGTAGCCGGTGTGGCCGCCTTACTCAAGGCCTATCCGACAGCCTTCGCGCTCGTGCAATGGCTGGGAGCGGCCTACCTGGCATGGTTGGGGATTCGCATGCTGCTGGCCAAGCCAGGGGAGGGGGCTGTTCTCAAGATAGCTCCACACCACTTTGCCAGGCAGGCCTTCTTCATTACTTTGCTCAATCCCAAGGCGATTGTCTTCTACATGGCCTTCTTCCCGTTATTTGTCGATCCTGCCCGGCAACCCGGTCTGATGACGTTTGCGGTCATGGCGTTGACCATTGCCGCATTGACATTCATGTATGGCCTGGCGGCTACCTTGATCTCTCATTTCATGGCAGAGCGCGTGCGCTCAAGTCCGCGTCTGTCGGGCGCTATCACCAAACTCGCTGGTGTATTCCTGATAGGTTTCGGTGTTCGGCTGGCATTAACCAAGTGATCATGGCGCAAATTTTCTGCATCGCAAACCAAAAGGGCGGCGTCGGTAAGACGACAACCACCGTCAATCTCGCCGCCGGCTTGGCGAAGATCGGTCAACGCGTCCTGCTGGTCGACCTGGATCCTCAGGGCAACGCCACCATGGGCTCCGGGGTAGACAAGCGAGCCATGGAGCTTTCTGTCTACGATGTCCTTCTGGAGTCGGCCACGGTGGCTGAGGCGGCCGTCATCCCCGAGAAGCTGAAAGAGGCAGGCGCTCCTTACGCCGTGCTGGGTGCCAACCGTGAACTGGCCGGGGCGGAGGTTGAGCTGGTGGCAGAGGAGCGCCGCGAGCGTCGCCTCAAAGACGCCTTGGCTCAGGTCAGCTCCGAATATGACTTCGTACTGATTGACTGCCCGCCCTCTCTCAGCATGCTCACCCTCAACGGCCTTTGCGCTGCTCAGGGGGTGGTGGTGCCCATGCAATGCGAATACTTTGCTTTGGAGGGCTTGGCTGACCTTACCAACACCATCAAGCAGGTCCATGCGAACCTCAACCGTGACCTTCGCCTGATTGGCCTGCTGCGCGTCATGTTTGACCCCCGAATCACCCTGCAGCAGCAAGTCAGTGATCAACTCAAGAGCCACTATGGCTCCAAGGTGTTTGACACCGTCATCCCTCGCAACGTGCGCTTGGCGGAAGCGCCCAGCTATGGTTTGCCTGGCCTGGTGTTCGACCCCTCCGCCAAGGGCAGCCAGGCTTTTCTGGCTTTTGCCAAGGAGATGGTTGCGCGAGGCTTGCAGGGTTGATTTTGCTATTAAATAAGTAGCAAGTTAACGTTGACGTCATGAACCCTCAAGTCTTGACCCTCCCCGGCTGGCAGGGCAGTGGCGCAGAACATTGGCAAAGCCGCTGGGAGGCTCTATACGGCTTCCAGCGCGTGGAGCAGCACGACTGGATGCGGCCCTTGCGCGGTGACTGGACTGCACGGTTGGAAGAGGTGATTCTGGGTTGTGACCAGCCCGTCGTGTTGGTCGCTCACAGCCTGGGGTGCATCCTGGCTGCGTGGTGGGCTGCGCATTCGCGTCATGCCAGCCGCGTGACGGGGGCATTGCTGGTAGCGCCTCCTGATATCGAGCGCGAAGACCTCAGGCAGGTCCTGCCGGGCTGGTCGCCGGTGGAGCGCAGACCCTTGCCTTTCAAAAGCATTCTGGTGGCCAGTAGTGACGATCCTTATTGTGGATTGGGGCAGGCTGAGCGGTTGGCTTTGGATTGGGGCTCGGCGCTTCATGTCCTGGGGGCCAGGGGGCATATTAATGCGGAGTCTGGGGTGGGGGATTGGGAAGAGGGGGTTGGGTTGATTCGGACTTTAGGTATTTGATTTTTGGCTTGTTGGTGGGTTTCTCCCTCTCCCTTTAGGAAGAGGGCAAGAGGCGGTTGAATTGTTGTCTGTGCTTTCTAGTTAGCTTCTGTTCTTGTATTGAGGTCGGAGGCCGGGGAGTGCGCCCGGCAGCGCAGCCACCTTCTTTTGCTCCGCCAAAAGAACCTGGCGCAAGAAAAGGCGGCCCCAAGTCCGTGTCCCTGCGCTTCGCTACGGGCAACCTGCGGTACTCGTGCCCAAGGCGGTGCGGCAGAACTCGCGGCGTTCGCTTCGCTCTCTCTGCTCAAACAGCTGCCGCAAGCTAGTTCACGAAGCAAGAGCATCTTGCAGTGCTCTTGCCTGCCTCGGGCACTGCGCTCCTCGGCACGGCCACAGGGGTGGGAGCCTGATTCGGGCCATTGCTTCGCTCGGCCCTCGAATAACCAGTCGCTGGCGCGAGGATGCTGCCCCCTCTCCTGCTTGCGGGCGCCCGGGTAGGGGGGAGGGTTAGGGGCCGGCCAACCGTTGAGGGGCTGCGGCGTCGCCATGCAAACAACTCGTCGTCGATATCGCAAGCGCGTCTCTTGGGGAAGTTTCAGAAAAAGGCGACACTTAAAACACATCTCTGATTGTTCGGTGTTCCAAGGCCGAGCGAAGCAATGGCCCGAATCAGGCTCCCACCCCTCTGGACGTGCTGAGCAGCGCAGAGCGAGGGGCGGGCAAGGGCACTGCAAGATGCCCTTGCTTCGTGATCTAGCTTGTCGCAGTTGTTTGACCGAAGTGAGCGAAGTGAACGCAGGGAGTTTCTGCGACACCGCCCCTCGCACGAGCAGCGCAGGTTGCCCGTAGCGTAGCGCAGGGACACGGACTTGGGGCCGCCTTTTCTTGCGCCAGGTTCTTTTGGCGGAGCAAAAGAAGGTGGCTGCGCCGCCGGGCGCACTCCCCGGCCTCCGACCTCAAGAGAAGAGCAGAAGGTAATTAGCCACTGCAGCGACTCAATCAACCGCCGCCTGCCCTCACCGGTTGCCGGCCCCGCACCACCCTCTCCCAGAGGAAGAGGGAGAAAGAGAAACCCCCATCAAGCGCAAAACACCATTAGAAGCAAAAAACCAAACACCAAGAGACCGAATCAACCCAATACCCTCAAAATAAACCCCATACCCCAAGCATCCAGAAAGCCCCCATGACCCCAGCCCTCCTGATCATCGACATGCAGCAAGCCCTCTGCCAGGGCTCCGCAACCCCCCTGGACTGCAGCGCCATCATCCAACGCATCAACGCCCTGGCCAAAGCTGCCCGCGCAGCAGGCGCCCCTGTAATCTGGGTGCAGCATGAAGATGCAGGGGAGCTGCGTGCCGACACACCCGGTTGGGAAATCGCCCAAGGGCACGACATAGACGCAGCGGACCACCGCATCCGCAAAACCACGCCGGATGCCTTCAACCGCACCGATCTGGATGCTCTGTTGAAAAAGCACTCCATAGACACTTTGATCGTCTGCGGCATGCACACGGAGTTCTGCGTAGACACCACTTGCCGGCGTGCTTTGGCATTGGGCTGGCCCGTTATCCTCGCCCAGGACGCCCATACGTCTGCAGGCAATCTCGTGCTGACGCCCGCACAAGTCATCGCTCACCACAATGCCACGCTGACCGCGATTTCCAGCTTTGGCCCTCGCGTGCAGACCTGGCCTACCCAAGCGCTTTTGCGCGCGCTACAGCCCGCTTGAGCCGGTAGCTACCGTATGGCCAGCAGCGTCCAAAAGCTCTGCCAGCATGGGGATAGCTCAGTCCTAGGTATAGTTGCGCCTCGCGCAGCACTCATGCACGCGCAACCGCATTCCACACAGGTTCAGTTAAATGGTCACTAAAAAACCCAAAGGCTTAGGCCGCGGCCTCGATGCCTTGCTCGGCCCCAGCCTGTCGCTCGGAGGTGCTGACAGTACGCCGGCAACGCCCGCGGGCACCCCCATGATGCTGTCCCTGTCAGACATGCGCGCGGGCCAGTACCAGCCCCGCACGCGCATGGACGAAGGTGCCTTGTACGAACTTGCGGAGTCGATCAGGTCGCAAGGCATCATGCAGCCCATCCTGGTCCGCAAGCTCGGTGAAAGCGCCAGGAATTCCGCCAATAAAGACTCTGATGCTCCTGATTCAGGAGCAAGCTATGAAATTATCGCGGGCGAAAGGCGTTTTCGCGCTGCCCGCCTGGCTGGCCTTACGGAAGTGCCTGTCCTGGTGCGTGAAGTGCCGGACGAAGCCGCCGCCGCGATGTCCCTCATCGAAAACATCCAGCGCGAAGATCTCAACCCGCTGGAAGAAGCCCAGGGCTTGCAGCGTCTGGTGAATGAGTTCTCGCTTACCCACGAACAGGCGGCCAAGGCGGTGGGCCGCAGCCGCAGTGCAGCCAGCAATCTGCTGCGCTTGCTGGCGCTGGCAGAGCCCGTGCAGACCATGCTCATGGCGGGCGATATCGACATGGGGCACGCCCGCGCGTTGCTGTCACTGGAAGGCGCAGCGCAGATCACGGCGGCCAATCAGGTCAATGCCAAGAAAATGTCCGTGCGGGAGACCGAGAGTCTGGTCAAGCGCCTGGGAGCCGAATTCAACCTCACGGCTTCCCGCAAAGCGGGCGGACCAGCGGAAAAATCGGGCGACGTTCGCCGGGTGGAAGAAGATCTGTCGGATCTGCTGATGGCGCAGGTTGAAGTGCGGATCAAGAAGAAAACAAAACGCGCCGGCAAGCTGGAGCAGGCGGGTGAACTGGCCATTCATTTCGGTTCACTGGAAGAGTTGAACGGACTGATTGACCGACTGCGCGGCCAATCCTAGCCCCCAGCCCCAGCCCTAGGGCGGAAACTCAAAAAAAGCGCTCTAGAACCTTTTCAGTTCTGAGCGCTCGGGTCGCTCCCAAGATGAAAAAGCCCCCTTGGGGCAGCGGACCCCATGGAATGGGGAAGCGTGGGGGCCATTTCTCTTTTAGGCGATCACCAGTTCAACTGGGATGTTGCCGCGGGTGGCGTTGGAGTAGGGGCACACTTGGTGAGCAGTGTCCACCAGCTTTTTCTTGGTGTCTGCGTCCAAGCCAGGCAGGGTGATCGTCAGTTTCACCGCAATACCGTAGGCCGCGCCGCCGTTGGTTGGGCCCAGGGAAACATTGGAGTCAATCGCCACGTCGTCCGGAACCTTCACGCCAATCTTGGGGCCTACGGCTTTCATGGCTCCGATGAAGCAAGCTGCGTAGCCCACTGCGAAGAGCTGCTCCGGGTTGGTGCCTGGCTTGTTGGTGCCGGGTGAGCTGAGCGTGACTTCCAGCGCGCCGTCGCTGGTCTTGCCAGTGCCTTCGCGCCCGCCAGTGGTGTGGGCTTGAGCGGTATACAGAACTTTGTCGAGTTGGGTGGTCATGGTCGTTCCTTCAGTGGTGGTGAAAAATGCTTCGAATGAAGCGGGAGAAAAATAGAGGAGGCAGGCCCCGAGTTTCAAGCCGCCTTGATCTGTTCGCGCAACCCACGCAACTGTTGCGTGAGGTTGACCAAGTCATCTATGGAGCGTGTGGTGGCAGCCAGCACGCACTGAGGTACCTGCACAGCTTTGGCCTTGAGCCGGCGGCCTTCAGCCGTCAGGACGATGTGCACACGGCGCTCATCAGCGGCATCGCGAATTCTGGAGACCAGGCCTGATGCCTGCAGGCGCTTGAGCAATGGCGTGAGCGTGCCCGAATCCAGCGAGAGCCGCTGCCCCAGGGCGGAGACCATCTGTCCATCTTCTTCCCACAGCGCCAGCATGACCAGATACTGCGGGTAGGTCAGGCCAAGAGAGTCGAGCAAAGGCTTATAGAGCTTGGTCATCGCCAGAGAGGTCGAGTACAGGGCGAAGCACAACTGGTTGTCCAGCTTGAGCAGATCGTCGGCGGGGATGGTGGTCTCGGGCATGGATGAATTGTAGCGTCAAATTAAATTGTGTGCAATGTAATTTAACGGTCAGTCAACACGCCTCGTCTGGGTGCCGTCAATATTTTGTTCCGATGGAGCAGCATGCAAGCAATATGTCGTAATCTCCGAGCATCTCTGTTGTGACCTGTAACGCCATGAGCAAGCCCGCAAAAATTCGAGTCATCGCGCGCGCAGCGCTTCTGTGTGCAGGTGGCTTGACGCTCGCTAGTGGTGTGCACGCTGCGTCGCCCAACGAATGTTTCGCCACCATCCTGACGCCAGCACGTTTCGAAACCCGGACTGAGCGCGTCTTGGTGGCACCGGCTACGCGCCGCGAAGAGCTGGTACCTGCCACTTACAAGACTATCACCGAGCAGGTGCTGGTCAGCCCGGAAATACGCCGCCAGGTGCCTGTACCGCCCACCCTTCGTACTGTGACGGAAGACGTGGTGGTTCGGCCTGCCGGCACGCGTGAGGAGCCGCTGGCGCCCACTTTCAAGACCACCACGGAACAACTCATCACGCGAGAAGCAGCGACCCGCATCGAAGTGCTTCCAGCCACCTACCGTACAGAGATGGTGCGCGTCGTGGACGTGCCTGAACACACCATCACACGGGTCATCCCTCCGGTCTACGAAGAAATAGAAGAGCAGGTCCTGATCAACCCTGCGACCACACGTACCGAAACGATTCCTCCAAGCTACCGTACGGAAGTCGATCGCGTACTGGTGCGGCCGGAGGTAGTGCAGTATGTGCCCGTGCGCATGCCCGTGCGCCAGGTTGCCGAGCCGCGTTTGCGCAGCGAAGCAACCACCCGGGTTGTACCTTTGCCGGCACTCATGCGCACAGAAGTTGAGCAAGTCGAGGTGCGTGCCGCGACGACGCGACAGGTCGAAATCCCGGCGGCCTATCAAATCGTGACGGAACAGGTCAAGGTCAGTGAACCATATCGTGAATGGCGCAGAGGCCGAGCCTGGGTTGGCCAGGCCGTGCAGGTGGTGCCGCTGCGTGGTTTTGTGGTGGATTCACAAGGACGCTTTGAGGGCCACGCCCTGGGTGCAGGACAGTCCCTGGTGCCCGCGGCGACGGGAGGCGTCTCCCGCGGCGTCATCGATCCAGGCGCTACGGCCTCGGACAATGCGCAACTGGAAGACGATGTCATGTGCCTGGTTGAGATACCAGCGCAATACCAGAGCGTGACACGACAGGTGTTGAAAGCGGCGGCCACCACCAGTGAAGTTGTGGTGCCAGCTGAATACAAGTCGGTCACACGCCAGGTGATCGATCGACCTGCCGGGCAACGGGTGGACTCGATTCCAGCGGTCTACCAGAACGTGTACAGATACGAGCTTGATCTTGAACGCGCGCGTAAGCTCGGCTTTCAAATAGACGCCAGCGGCGAGCCGCGCGCTACCCCGGCCGGAGAGCGCATGCTGAGGGCTTCTGCCGTGTCGGGACAGGCGGGATCAGCGCTTGACCGCGCCGTGACGGCGGACGCCTGGGTGCGTGAAGTGCGCATTGCCGCAGACTACCGAAACGTCAGCCGCTATGTGGTGGATCAACCTGCCAGCGTACGCATCATTGACGTGCCTGCAGCCTACCGCACCATCAAAAAACGGGTCCAGGTGAAGCCCGCAATGACCGAATCAGTGCCCGTCCCTGCGACTTTCAAAATGGTCGCCAGACAGGTCATCGACACACCAGAGTCCACGCGTCAAATCGCAGTGCCCGGTGAAGTGCTGACGGTGGTCAAGCGCGAGCTGCTGCAACCAGCCCACCTGCGCACCGTACCCGTACCAGCACTCACGCAAACGTTTGCGCGCCAGGTGGTGGACCGGCCCGCCACCCTGCGTGAGGAGATCGTGCCCGCCGTCTACCGGACAGAGACTCGTCAGGTCGTGGACCAGCCGGCCACCACGCGCTGGGTGGACGTACCTGCGCAATATGATCATCTGACCTGGCAGGTCAAAGTGGCCGAGGCCCACGAGGACCGCCGCGCCGTGCTGTGCGAAACCAATACATCGCCGGAGAAGGTCACGGAGATCCAGCGTGCACTCCAGGCTGCAGGCTTTCATCCAGACCCTGCAACCGGAATTTTGGCCCAGTCCACGCTGGATGCCGTCGCCCGCTACCAGCAAGCGAGGGGCTTGCCTGTCAATGGCTATCTTGACGTGGAAACAGTTCGCGGTCTTGGTGTAGCCCCCCAGTAAGCCAGCAGACCGTGCCTCCGGACGCAGAGCGCTCTTCGGGCCTTGCAGCTAGGGCTGCAAACGGAGCGCCGGCTGTCACGCATCTTTGGCCTTTGTCTTCTCTGGCTTGAGCGGGCGCGTCTTTTGAATGTCTGAGAAGTTGGCTGATGCGGACCGCATCGGCCAGCGTCGGCCATCGCATGGAACCGACTTCTCGCTGCGGTTACTAAAGAAAGAATGTTTTTTGCTTCATTCCTAAGGCGTTTCTGACGCCTGGAGGCATTTCCGCTTTGTTTGGGGACATCGAACCGTGACACGCTACAGCGCGCTACTTCAAGACTATGCACGCCACACCGGATTGCCGGTGGAGGAGTTTCTGACCAACCAGGAGATCGTATTCGCCGACCTCGAGATTGCTCTGGCGCCTGAAGGCGACGAAGACACGGGAGATATCGCCTTCTTTGCGAGCCTGGGACATCCATCTGCAGGCGTCGACAAAACGCAATTGATGCAGCTCATGCTGGAGGCCAATGGCCTTTGGGTCGGTACCGGAGGCTGCACGCTGGGTCTGCAGGCGGGCACAGGCGTGGTGCTTTTGTGCGCCCGCCTGCCATTGGAATTGACAGACGCAGCCTCCTTGTCTGCTGCGTTGCAGGCATTTTCGACCGTGGCCATGATGTGGCGCGAAGTTGTAAGAGGCAAGGTCATGCCTCAGTTGCAAATGGTTTGAAAGAGGTCGTTCATGCCAGTCAATGAATATCAGCTTCAAGGGGCGATCGCGCCTACCAGGCCCATTTCGCCGAAAAACGCGGACTCACCCGGCACTGCGGAATCAGGGGGCCGAGAGATCTCAGTAAGCGTTGAAACCCAGGCCCCATCCCAGGAGGGCCCGAGCCTTGCCCCGCTTGATTGGGCTACCTGGTGCAAAAGCCTGCTGCCTTGCACGAGGCCAGTGAAAATCCTGGATGCTGAAAGCGAAAAGAACTTCATATCCACATTCAGTGCAGTGCCTTCGCGCAGCGGAATGAGCGCGGCGGAGTTGGCCCGTGAGGAGATGGCAGACATCGAAGAACAAATTCTCAGCCAGGGGAAACTTCTCATTCAGCTTCTGCGCAGCCTCCACCACAGCGCGAAGCTGGAGGCCGAACTGGACGCGGATTTTCGTAGCATTGGTATTCGGAGCGGCATCGGCTACTTTGAGGGCAGCGGTAGTCTCGCTAGCTCGAATGCGGCGGCGCGACGCAACGCCCTGTCGTGGTGGGACGTGGGGATTGGCTTTCAGTCCACGGTGGGACAGGTGATCAACTCTGGCACCAGAGTGGGCGCTATCATCGTAGCGACTTCAGTGGCTGGGTTCTTCGCCTCCTATTTCGTGGGCGGGGTGGCAGTGCATGGTGTGCACCTCTTGGGGGGAGGGCTGGCGCTGAGCCAGGCCTACACCACGATCACGCAGCTTCCTCAGACCGTGAACGAAGAGGCCTTCAAACACCGAGTCAGAACCAGCATGCCAGTCCTTGGGGATAGGGTGAGGAGACTGGCTGAGTTGGAAGGACAGGAAAAAAGGCGTGAGCCTTTGAGCGACATTGCGAATGTGGTCGCGCAAGAAAATCAAAAGCACATAAAACAACTGACTGCTCAAAGCGAGCAAATAGAGGCTGTATTGAGTGAGCGAGGCCCCAATGATCCCAGCCTTGAGCTTCTGTTGGGATCTGGGGGCACGGGCCAGAAACTCTTGCGTGCGTTCAGGCAGGCGAAGGCGGCGTTTGTATCCTTCTTTTCGCCCATTGTCCGCAGCTTGTCGATTATTGGTGGGCTCTTGACCGGGCTGCCCGATGTGGTCCGCCGAGCCTGTGCGCGCAGGCGGGCAGACAAGCAGGAACAGGCCTTCCTGGTGCAATACCAGTCGCAGGTTGAAGTGTTGGCGAGACCGCTCATTCCCACCGTCAGGGAATGTCTCATCGAACACCGCGACGTCGCAAACGCGACCCGCCGGGCTCGCTACCATGGGTCAGGCAGAAATCGGACAGCCGAAAGCGTGGCGCGCCAAGCCCAGATGGGAGCCAACTTGGCATACCTCATTCGGAACAACCCCAAACCGGTTTACCTTGAAGTCCAGGTCAACGCCCACGGAGCAATCCCAGCGAGCCTGACTCTCGCGCGCGCGCTGAGTTGGTATCTCGAGATCGAGGCTCATAAGGAGAGCACTGCTGACGACGGCGGTTCCATCACGGTCAGCGATCCTGATGGAAAGCTCTACGGATTCCTGACCAGCGTACCAGTGGCCTACTCCGGCACCATGGCTGCCGTGAGCGATGGCCGTGCACCACTGGGTGTCTTGAACATCGACGACCATGGCGCTGGTTTTCCGCAAGGCGCAAGCTGCATGCAATTCGAGCAAGAGCTCGGCGACAACGACCAGCTTCGCCTGCGCATGAGCTTCGTCGAAGATCCTGTCGCGCATGTCTATGCTCCCCTGGGCAACGCCGGTGGCATCTGGAAAGAGCTGGAATCGTCCACCAGCCCCACGGAGATTGGCTTGCAACAGCCAGGTGAGGCTGATTTTTCAGAAACCTCCAACGTGGCCTTGCAACGTCAGCAGGAGGCGCTGCATTTGCAAATCGCGATGAAAAAGAGACTCCAAAAGCTGACTGAAGCGCACATCATGGGGGCAGAGAACTGGTCCCAGCTGCGTTTCATGAGGCAGGGTTTGGCGCAGGCATAGGGCAGCGAGTAAGGCGTACGGGTAGGGGATAGGTTTCAGCAGATCTCGAATAGTCCGGCAGCCCCCATGCCCCCGCCGATGCACATCGTCACGACGACATAGCGAGCACCCCGACGCTTGCCTTCGAGTAGCGCATGGCCGGTCAGGCGCGCTCCAGTCATGCCATAGGGGTGTCCAACCGAGATGCCGCCGCCGTCCACGTTGAACAGCTGAGGGTCTATACCCAAGTGATCACGGCAGTACAGGGCTTGAACGGCAAAGGCTTCGTTCAGTTCCCACAAACCGATGTCCGACACCTTCAGACCGTGCTGCTTGAGCAACTTGGGCACAGCGTAAATGGGACCGATGCCCATCTCTTCTGGCGCGCAGCCGGCTACGGCGATACCGCGGTAAATTCCAAGGGGCGTGAGGTCCCGCTTTTCAGCCAGGCGGCGGTCCATGAGCACGCATGCCGATGCACCATCGGACAGTTGGCTAGCGTTGCCGGCCGTCACGGTGCCGTCTTCAATGACTGGCTTGAGCTGGGCCAGCGACTCGTAAGTGGTCTGCGGACGGTTGCCTTCGTCCTGACGCAGCTCAACATCGCGATAGCTCACTGCACCGGTTTCCTTGTCCGTCACCGCCATCGAGGCGCGGATGGGCACGATTTCATCATTGAAACGGCCGGCAGCCTGGGCTGCGGCAGTGCGTTGCTGTGATTGCAGCGCGTAGAGATCCTGCGCCTCTCTGGAGACCTTGTACTTTTTGGCAACGAACTCGGCCGTTTGCAGCATCGGCATGTAGACGCTCGGGCAGGCAGCGATGACGTTCGGGTCTTGCGCGGCACCGGCAAGCTCGTAGTAGACGTTCTGAACCGCTGAGATGTTTTCTTGACCGCCAGCCACGACGACGTCCATGCCGTCCAGCACGATTTGCTTGGCACCGGTGGCGATCGCCATGAGGCCCGAAGCGCACTGGCGCTCGATAGTTTGCGCGGCGACGCTGACCGGCAGACCACCGGCCAGCGCAGCATGGCGACCGATGTTCATCCCAGCGGTGCCTGCAGTCAGAACGGTGCCGACGATGACGTCGTCGATTTCGGCGCTATCGATCCTGGCGCGCGCCACGGCATGCTCAATGCTGTGGCCCATCAGCGTGGGCGATTTGATGTTGTTGAGTGAACCACGGAACGCACGGCCAATGGGCGAGCGTGCGGTGGATACGATGACGGCTTCTCTCATGGTGACTCCGGAATTGAATGAGTGGATTGAAATGGAAGGCGAGACGTTGGTGTTAAGGCGCGCGTTGTTCGCTCAGGCGCCCGCCCTCCAGGGCCAGGCCCCGCAGCAGTGCGCTGATGTTCCAGTAGCCAAAGGCATTGCCTCGACTTTCGCCATAGTGCTGCAGTGTTTGAACAATGTGCGGCAGGCCCAGTTGGTCGGCCATGAACAGGGGGCCGCCCTGGTGGTCGGGAAAGCCATAACCCTGGGCCCAGACGACATCCACATCGCCACCGCGGTAGGCAATCCCTTCCTCGAGAATGCAGGCGCCTTCGTTGATGAGCGGGTACAGGCAGCGCTGCACGATCTCGGCGTCGCTGATCTCGCTGCGCCGAGCAATGCCATGCTGTCGTGCGAGTTCCTCGCACATTGTCGTGAACCCGGGGTCGTCGGTTGGAGTGCGACCCTCGTAGCGGTAGTAGCCGGCGCCAGTCTTCTGGCCATGGCGGCCGGATTCAAGCAGCCGCACGACTACAGCGCGGTAGCTCGGGTCCGCGGGTAGGCTACCGGCCTTGGCGCGCTCAAGCACGATTTTGCCCGCCACGTCGGTACCGGCCATATCCAGCATGCGACACGGACCCATGGCCAGGCCCAGTGCTTCGATGGCGCGGTCGATCTGCGCGGGCGAAGCGCCTTCCATGAGCAGGAAGTCGGCCTCACGCAGATAGCTCTCCAGCATGCGATTGCCGATGAAGCCATAGCAAACTCCGGAGACGACCGGCACTTTGCCGATGGTGCGCGCAATATGCATGGCAGTGACCAGCACGTCGGGTGCCGTGCCAGCGCCGCGCACGACCTCCAGCAGCTTCATGACATTGGCGGGGCTGAAAAAGTGCAATCCCAGGAAGTCAGCCGGACGGCCACTGGCCTCTGCGAGCAGGTCGATGTCCAAGGTCGAGGTGTTAGAGCCGATGATGGCGCCGGGTTTGCATATCCGACCCAGCCGCTCGCAGACATCTCGCTTGATCTCAAGGTTCTCAAATACCGCTTCGATGACGAGGTCGCAATCGGCTAGCGCATCGAAGGAGAGTGCGCCTTGCAGCAACCCCATGCGGGTTTCCACGTCCTGGCTGCTCAACTTGCCCTTGGCTGCGGTGATCTGGTAGTTGTCGCGAATGCGGGCGAGGCCACGCTCCAGCGCTACCTCATTGTTCTCGACAATCACGGTGGCGATCCCGGCGTTCGCGAAGTTCATCGCAATACCGCCGCCCATGGTGCCCGCACCCACCACGCCAACTTTCGTGATGGCGCGCGGGCGCACCGAGTTGTCGATTCCGGGCAGTCTTGCGGCTTCACGTTGGGCAAAGAAAAGGTGGCGCAGCGCGCCGGAGACACTGGAGCGACGGCATTCGTCGAACAGCTGTGACTCCACGGCCATGCCTTCCTCGAAGGGAAGGTGAACCGCCGCTTCCACGCATTGCACGATGCGCTGCGGCGCCGGGTACGCGGCCCTTTTGTTTACCTGCGCTCGGGCTTGGCTCAGCACTTCTTCGACGCCCGGCGTGGGCAAAGCACGGTCGCGTGTGCGAAGCGGCTTGGCACCGCGCTCGACCAGCGTGCGTGCGAAGCTGCTACCGACGTCCTGGGGTTCGCCGCTCACGACGGCATCAATCAGGCCGGCCTTCAACGCATCATCGGCGCCGATCTGGCGGCCGCTGAGCATCAGGTCCAGCGCGAGCTCCGCGCCAACCAGGCGCGGCAGGCGCTGTGTACCGCCTGCACCTGCGAGCACGCCGAGCAGCACCTCGGGCAACCCCATGCGCGTGCCAGGTGCAGCCACGCGCCAGTGGCACGCCAGCGCCAGCTCCAGTCCGGCGCCTAGCGCAGTTCCATGTAGCGCGGCCACTACCGGGCGGTCCAGCGCTTCGACCTCGCGCATGAGGTCGCCAAAGGACTCGTGAGTGAAGTCCGGCTTGGAAAACTCACGGGCGTCGGCGCCGGCAACGAAGGTGCGGCCGGCAGCGCAGATAACCAGGGCTTGCAGCTGAGCGTTCGCGGCAAAACGGCGCACTTCGTCGCGCAGACGAGCCACGATCGCGAGTGAGAGCGCATTGACAGGCGGTGCATCAATGCACAGGATGGCGATACCATCGTGTTCGTTCAAGGTGACGGTAGGGTTCATTTTTTTCGGGCAAATGGAGGGTTGGCAATGGGGCAATCACACTTTTCGCGCACGAACGCCGGGACGCCCGGGATGTAGGCGCGTGGGTGTGAAATGAGTCAAGCGGGTCCGGGCGTGTAGTGACTGGCGTAGGCTTGGCGTATGGCGGCCTTGTTGATTTTTCCAGTGGCCGTGTGAGGGATTTCGGGCACCGTCACGACGTCATCGGGTAGCCACCAGTTAGCAACGCGAGTAGCGAGAAAGTCGAGCATGGCCTGCTTATTGATCAGCACGCCCGGCTGGGGCACGACCAGCAGCAGCGGTCGTTCATCCCACTTGGGGTGGGTAATACCAACCACTGCGGTCTCCTTGACGCCGGGAAAGCTCATCGCGTGGTTCTCCAGGTCAATCGACGAGATCCACTCACCGCCGGATTTCACGAGGTCCTTGGCGCGATCGGTCAAGTGCACGAAGCCGAGTTTGTCGATCACGGCAATGTCCCCGGTGTCGAAGAAGCCATCTGAATCTAGCGCGCTTCCCGCGGGTTTGCCGAAGTAGGCTCCGGCGATGCAGGGGCCGCGTGCGCGCAAGTGACCTTGGCTGCGCCCGTCCCAGGGCTGCACTTCGTCGGTATCGTTGACTAGCTTGTATTCGACCAGGAAGGGCGCGCGGCCTTGGCTCTGGCGAATTGCCATTTCCTGTTCGGGCGGCAGATGGAGGGTCTCGGGAATGTGTGAGCCGATGCCCGACATCGGGCCCATCTCGGTCATGCCAAAACCTGAGCGTACTTCGACGCCGTGCTTTTGCAGCTCTTCGAGCAGCGCGCGGGAGCAGGCCGAGCCGCCCACGTACACGCGCTGAAGGCTATCGAGCCTCACCCCTTTGGCCGCACAGTGGCTCAAAATTGTCTGCCACACGGTGGGCACGCCGCCGCTCATGGTCACCCGTTCGGCTTGAATCAGTTCCAGCAGCGATTCGGCATCCAACTTCGCGCCTGGGAAGACCAAGCCAGCGCCAGTCATCGGCGCTGAGAAGGGCCAGGACCAGCCATTGGCATGGCTCATGGGGATGACCTGCAGCACCACGTCGTGCGAAGAAAAGGCGTACATGTCAGGCGCGGTGCCCGTGAGTGACATCAGCGTAATCGAGCGGTGGGAATACAGCACGCCCTTGGGCTGGCCTGTGGTGCCCGAGGTGTACGTCAGCGCAGCGCCCGTGTTTTCGTCGAAGACCGGCCAGCTGAAGTCGGCGTCGGTGCCGGCTAGCCAGTCCTCAAAGCTGATCGCGTTGCGCAACGTGGTGACCGGCATGTGCGCGCGATCGCACAGGATCACGAAACGTTCTACGGCCGGGATCTTGTCGGCCACACCTTCGAGCATGGAAACGAAGGTGCTGTCCACCAGCAGCAAGCGGTCCTGGGCATCGTTGATGATGTAGGCGATCTGTTCGGCGAACAGCCGTGGGTTGATCGGGTGGTAGACCGCTCCCAGACCAGCAATGCCATACCAGCAGGCCAGGTGGCGCGCCGTGCTCCAGGCGACCGTGCCCACGCGGTCGCCGTAGCCGATGCCTTCGGCAGCGAGGCGCTTGGAGATGCGCAGTGAGAGCTGGTGAAGCTGCAGGTAGTCCGTCACCTCGATCGGACCTTCGGGCGTGCGCGTCACAATCCGGCGACCACCATGTTGGCGCGCTGCGTGTTCGATGATCCGCTGGCACAGCAGCGGCCAGTCTTGCATCAGACCTCGCATGGAATACCTCCTGTATCTAGTGATTCAATGTCATGAGGTGCAAGCTCCGTGCCACGCGATGGGGGTGTTTGGCTGGGAGCACAGAGGCGTAGGCAGTGCGTGGTGCGCAATGCGCGGACACGGCGCCAGGCCGGTGTCCGCGCGAGCTACACAGCGTCGTGCTCGTTCCGAACCTGTTTCGTTTGCCCGGGGAATGCGTTTGGATGGAGGCAGCCGTCCTGCGCAGATCAACGTGGCAGCAGGGTGTCGTTGCCTTCACCGAGCGCAGGGAACGTCGGCAATGCGGTGGTGCACAAGCTTGCATCAATGGGCAGCGGCAGCGCCGGCAGTGCGTGCCCTTGTGAATCTTCCACGCGCTGTCCGAACAGCCCACGGTTTTGGAAGTGCGGCTGTTGTACCGCATCCTCCAACGAGCGAACTAGCGACACGCAGGCGTCCTTCCCTTCGAAGCGTTGCAACCATTCGTTGGCGGCTCGTTGCGCAATGATGGCCGCGATGGCTGCCCGAGTGCCTTGCGGATCTCTCGCGTCGTCAAGCAGGTGCGGCGCTTCCAGCACGTTGAGGAAGCTCTCCCAGAACTTCTGCTCCAGCGGCGCGGCGGCAAGGTAGCGCCCATCGAGCGTGCGGTAGATCTGGTAGCGCGGCGTGCCGCCAGTCACCAAGCCATCGTTGGTCGCAGGCCAGCCCGCGCCGGACCAGCCGTTGCCTAACCCCCAATACATCAGCGTGAACAGGTTGTCCGCCATAGCCACGTCCAGGTGACGACCCAGTCCATCACTGTCCCGTGCGCGAAGCGCGAGCATGATGTTCATCATGGCTGGGTAAGCCCCGCCTGCGATGTCGGCTACCAAGGCCTGTGGCAGGCCAGGTGTGCCATCGGAGCCTGCCGCAAGGCCTACCAAGCCGGTTTCCGCCTGGTAGTTCAAGTCGTGTGCGGCTACGTTCGCAAGTGGACCTTGCTGACCCCAACCGCTGATGGAGCAATAGATCAAGCCGGGATTGATGGCTCGCATGGCCTCGTAGCCCAAGCCAAGGCGGTCCATTACGCCGGGTCGGAACTGTTCGATCAGCACATCGGCCTCGCGCACCAGGGAGATGGCCTGGTCACGCGCGGCCTCCGTCTTGAGGTCGAGGGTGACCGAGCGCTTGCTGCGGTTGAGCAGCGCGAAGTTCACGCTTTCGCTGCCAAAGCGAGGCGTATAGGAACGCATTTCATCGCCGCGTTCAGGACGTTCGACCTTGACGACCTGTGCACCGGCCTGGGCCAGCATCAGGCTGCACATAGGACCGGGCAGCAGGGTGCTGAAGTCCACTACTCGTATTCCGGCGAGAGGGGCCTGGCTCATCACGTCGCGCGTTCCACGCGTTGCTTGGCCACCTGTGCCCGGCGTGCCGGCGAGTAGGATTCCTGGCCGAGCGCGGCATGTAACGCAGCGCTCACGTCGTGGTGGTGTACCAGGCCCGTTCGTTCGAGCAGGGTGATCGGGCCTTCGGGATAGCCCAGGCCTAGGCACAGGGTTTTGTCCAGGTCGTCAGCTGTGGCGAGCTTTTCATCCAGGCGACGCAGTGCGGCGTTGAAGTAAGGACGGATCAGGCGGTCGACGATGCGACCGGGAAAGTCGTAGCACACCGCAACCACCATGCCCGCCGACTCGAAGGCGGCGCGTGCTGCGGCCAGCGCGTCAGCCGAGGTGCCAGGCTGTCGCACCAATTCGACCAGTTCGGTGGGCTCGGCATCGCCTAGGCGGTAGCGCGCGAAGCCCAGCACATTCGAGCCTTCTTTGCCACGAGATTCACCCGTGTGTACGCCCAGGCACTCGGTGCCCAGCTCAATCGCGACGAAGCTGCGTGCAGCGAAGTCCTTGCACTGCGAGAAGACCGCCCCAGCATCGCAGCCTGTGATGATCAGGCCGGACCCCTTGGCATCCGCCGCCGCATGCAGCGCGTGCGGCGTGGGAAAGGAACGGCTGTCGCCGGCAGCTTGGATTTGATAGCTCAACATCTTCAGGCTCCAAACATCTTGTTGTCGCCGTAGCTATGGAAGCCGCGACCGCTCTTCTTGCCCAGGTGGCCTGCGGCAATCATGCGTTTGACCAGAGGTGGGCAGGCTGCACGCGGTTCATGCGTGAGGCCATGCATGGCCTCGCATAGCAGGCGCTGTGTGTCCATGCCAACTAGATCGAGTAGCTCCATTGGGCCCATGGGATAGCCCAAAGCCGTCTTCATGGCCTTGTCGATGTCGGCTGGCTCAGCCACGCCTTGCTCCACCAGCCGGATCGCGTCGTTGTGATACGGGATCAGAAAGTAGTTAAGAATGAACCCGGGCGTGTCTTGTGTGCGCACGGGCTTTTGACCCAATGCTTCACAGAAAGTCCAGGCACGCTCGAAGGTAGCCTCGCTGGTCACAATGCCGGGCGACATTTCCACCAGTTTCATGAGCTGTGCTGGCAGGCAGAAGTGCATACCAACGAAACGGTCGGGCCGCCCCGAGCCGCCCGCGATTTCGGTAATCGAAATGGTCGAAGTGTTCGACGCGAAGATGGCGTCGTCACCGCAAAGTGTGTGCAGCTTAGAGAAGATTTCGTGCTTGACGGGCAGGCTCTCGAACACCGCCTCAATAACGAGGTCGCAGTCGGCTAGATCGCTGAGCTCGGTGGTGCCCAGCCAGTTGTCCATAATCTGCGGCAGTTTCTCGGCTGCGAGCTTGCCACGTTCCACTGACTTGCGCAGGAAGGCTTCAGTCTGACCACGTGCTCGCTTCACCGCGTCGGCGTGGGTGTCGAACACGCGGGTGCGAAAGCCTGCACGTGCGCAGACAATGGCAATGCCAGCGCCCATCGTGCCGCAGCCGGCGATGCCGACAGTCTTGATCTCTTTCATGGTTTCTCCGTTGTCTTCGGGGGGGGCGCCGTGCTCACTTCTTCAGGAAGCTGCGGCCGATGAGCTGTCGATGGACCTGGTTCGTGCCTTCCCAGATCTGGGTGATCTTGGCATCGCGCATGAGCCGCTCCACGCGGAAGTCCTTGCAGTACCCGTAGCCGCCCAGCAGCTGAACGGCATCGGTGGTCATCCGCATGGCCAGATCCGTGGCGCGCATCTTCAGGATCGAGGCTTCGATGCCGAAATCCTCAGCGCCCTCGTCTACGGCCTGGGCCATGCGCCACAGCCAGCCTTCACACAGCGCCAGCTCGGCTGCCAAGTCGGCCAGCATGAACTGGATGCCCTGGAACTCGATGATCTTGCGGCCTGACTGGCGCCGCTCGTTGATGTAGTCCACCGCATCCTCAAACGCTGCGCGCGCGATGCCCAGCGCGTGCGCAGCGATGCTTGGACGCGAGCGGTTCAGCGAGGCAAACAAGATGCTCAGGCCGGCGCCGGGGCCCACCAGCAGATTGCTGCGTGGAACGCGGCAGCGGTCAAAGGCCAGCGTGGCGGTGCTTGAGGCGCGCGTGCCCATTTTGTCTTCTAGCCGCACCACCGACAGGCCCGGGGTGTCCTTCTCCAGGATAAGCGCAGAAATCGACTTTTTCGGATCGTCAATGCCCGCCCACTTGCCGAACACCAAGTACAGGTCAGCCACATCTCCATTGCTGATGAAGGTCTTGCCACCCTCGATGAAGATGTGATCGCCGTCTTCGTGGAAGCTTGTCTGCATGCCTGTGGCATCCGAGCCGGCGTTGGGCTCGGTAATGGCAAGCGCGCCCAGGCCGCCAGCGGCTATGCGTGGCAACAGCCTTGCTTTTTGCTCCTCATTACCGAATTCCACGAGCGGCTTCATGCCGTGGAAGTTGGTGGCCCAGATAATGCCAGTGGCCGCGCATGCTTTGGAGACTTCGCGCACACAGGCCAGGTAGCAGGTATACGACAGCGGTGTGCCGCCGTAGGCTTCTGGAATGAACATGCCGTTCAGTCCCAGTGCGTTGAGGGCGCGCACGTTCTCCCATGGAAACTCGCCGCTGCGGTCGTAGTGCTCCGCGCGCGGAGCGATCTGATCGCGGCATAGCGCACGCACGCTGTCGAGCAGCATCTGTTCATCTTCGTTCAGACGCAACGAAGCGTCCAGCCGGTCAAAAATCGTCATGGTGTTGGAATGCGGTTCAGTGGGCGACGCCCTGCGCGCCGTCGATGGTGATGGTCTCGCCGCTCAGGAACGGTACGTCCATCGTGAATAAAGCGGTGACCAGGCGGGCGACCTCGTCGGCCGTCCCGGGCTGCTTGCCTGGAATGCGCTTGTCCAGGTACGCGCGCAGGGGGCCGGCGGTCATGGCCTCATGGTTCAGGTCGGTGTGGATGTAACCCGGTGCAATGGCCAATACGCGGATACCGTCGCCGGCCCATTCGACGGCCAAGCATCGCGTCATAGCGCCCACGGCGGCCTTGGATGCACAGTAGGCCAAGTTGCGCTTGACACCCAGCTTTTCGAAGAACGAGCCCATGTTGACGATCAAGCCATTCTTACGCTCAGCCAGGTAAGGATAGACCGCCTGACAGGCAAGGAACACCGAGGTGGCGTTGGTGGACATGACCTCTTCATAGTGCGCGAGCGAGGCGCTGGCCGCGGGCGCATCCAGGTGCACGCCAGCGTTGTTGATGAGGCCGCCTATCTGAAGGCCGCGGCGGGTCAGCTCGGCCAGTGCCTCGACCATGGCGCCGGTACGCGTGATGTCACAAGCCATCGGGACCAGAAGTTCGGATGCAGGCGCGGCAACGCCGCCCAGTGTGGGTAGAGCGCCTGAGCGTGACAGGCAGGCGACGGTGAAGCCGGCCTCGGCCAGACGCACCGAGATGGCAGCGCCAATGCCGCGGCTGGCGCCAGTTACGACAATGCAAGGACGTGTGGACATCAGCAACCTTTGAAGTGGGCGGGGCGTCGTTCGATGAAGGCACGCATGCCTTCTTCGGCATCGGCGGTGCGGTAGGCGAGCGTAGACAAGTCCGCCTCGGCGCGCAGGCCTTCGGCCAGCGTGGTATTTCCGGCGCGCTGTACGGCCTCGCGCGCGAATTGCAGTGCCAATTGCCCGTAACCCGTGAACTCACGCGCAAATGAGCAGGCCGCTTCTAGCAGCGGGGCTTCCACAATGCGGTTGACCAGGCCGATGCGCAAGGCTTCTTCAGCGTCCACGGTACGGCCGGTCAGGATCAATTCCATGGCGCGCGCTTCGCCCACCAGTCGCGGCAGGCGCTGCGTTCCACCATACCCCGGGATCAGGCCGAGCTTGATCTCGGGCAGGCCGAAACGGGCCTTGGGTGCGGCCAGACGGAAAGTACAAGCCAGGGCGATTTCGCAGCCACCACCGAAGGCATAGCCGTTGACCATCGCGATCGACGGGATGCGTAGCTGGTCGAGGCGGGCGAACACGCGCTGGCCGAGTTCGGCGCCGCTTTTTTGTTCGGCCAGCGAGCGATTCATCAGCTCCGGGATGTCGGCGCCAGCGCAGAATGACTTCTCGCCTGCCCCCGTGACGATCAGTGCTCTGGCGGCCGAGGCATCCACGTCGTGCAAGGCACGGTCGATGTCGCGGATCAATGCGAAGGTGAGCGCGTTGAGGGCCTCGGGCCGATTGATGCGCAGCAGTGCGAGTTCGTCTCGGAATTCGAGCTCTATCGACATTTAGTTCTCCGATGCGGTGGAAGCATGGCGCACGGCCATGGGTTGCAGCCGGCCGCTGTCCACCCAGGCCACGAGTTCGCGCTTGAGCACCTTGCCGCTGGCCGTGAGCGGAAACTCCGGTGCGACCACGTAGTACTCGGGCATGTCAAAGCGCGACAGTCCCAGCCGCGCCAAGTGCGACAGCAGGGATTCGCAAGAGGGCGCGAGGCCCTTTGGCACGATGGCCAGGCAGACCTTCTCGCCCAGGCGTTCGTCGGGTACGGCAAAGGCTGCAGCCTTGGCAACTTCAGGGTGGCGGTATGCCAGGTCCTCGATACGGGCCGGGTGAATCTTGTGGCCACCGCGGTTGATGAGGTCCTTCTTGCGGCCCACCACTTGCAGATTGCCCTGGGCATCAAACTGCCCCAGATCACCACTCATGAACCAACCGCCAGCATTGAAGGATTGTTCGGTCGCTTGCTGATCGGCAAAGTAGCCCAGCATCAGCACGCCGCCACGTCCGCCGATCTCTCCCACTTCGCCGGCAGCCACCTCGATGTCGGGGTCGTCCTGGCGAAACAGGCGCACCTCGTAGCCCCGGCAAGCCGTGCCACAGGTGGCCGAGATCGTTTGCACGTCGTCGCCAGGCCTTGTGTACTGGTGCGAGCCGGTCTCGGTCATGCCGTAGACGTTCTGCGGTGTGATACCCAGTTGTAGTAGTCGCAAGGCGATCTCGCGTGGGATGGGCGCTCCGGCCATGTAAAACACAGAGACTTGACCTAAACCTGGGCGCGCGCGCGCGTCCAGCGCGCGCAGCAGGTCCATGGCATGGGTCGGCACACCCAAGACATAGGTCGCACCTGTCTGTTCAATCCACTGAAGTGGCTGAATGCCGGAATGCCGGTCAGTCACGGCTAACTCGCAGCCGGCGACGAGCCACTGGCTCATGGCCACGACCCCGATGTGGTGGCTCATCGGGCTGAGTGTGAGAATGACGGTACGCTCGTCGAGGCGCCAGTCGGCAACCATCGGGCGGCCATTCGCCAGAAGCGTGTTGTCGCTGTGCATGACGCCCTTGGGCTCGCCCGTGGTGCCTGAGGTGAACGCGATGTAGACGACCTGGTCCGCATCGAAGCGGGGCGCGGGCAGTGCCGGCGTTGCCAATGTGCGCGGAAAGGGCGCCGCACCTTCAGGCAGGGCGGATGGGGCGTCGGTCTCAAGTGCGTAAACGGCCTTGAGGGAGGGCATGGCATCGAGCTTCGCAAAGATGCTGTGCAGGGCCGCGTCGGCACCGTAACCGGCCTGCGCGAATAGCGCACGGCTGCCGATGCGCCGGGTCAATTGGACGACCTCAGCCACGGTGTAGTTCTCGTGCAGCGAGGGGTTGCACACGTAGCCCATGCGCGAGCAGGCCAGGAAGATCGCCAGTACTTCGGCGCGGTTGGGCAGCCAGACCGACACGCGGTCGCCCGGGCGCAGGCCAGCGTTGTCCAACGCCTGCGCAATGCAGTCAGCTTCTTGAAGCACCTCTGACCAGCGAAGACGCCTTTGGGCGTCACGCAGGGCGAAAGCATCGCCGTGCTCCTGCGCATGCTTGTGCGCCAGAGAATAGAGCGTTTCCGCGGCCCAGGTTCCGTGCAGATAGTGCGTGCGTGCGGCGCGAGGCTCGTGCAGGGTAAGAATCTTGCTCATGTTGCCAGTCTGCGTACTGACGGTTCAATGGCCGAATTTGCTGCTGTCGGGCGCACGGCGCTCGGCGAAGGCCTGAGCCAGCTCGGTATGCTCTTCGGTGCCGAGGTAGCCGCGCAGCAGCAGGTCATGCGCCATGCGGGACAGCCCGCTCACGCCGCCATGGCGTGCGTTGAAAGCCGCTTTGATTGAGGCCAGCGCAAACGAGCCTCGGTCGGCGATTTCCAGCGCAATCTTGCGCGTGAAATCGTTTAACTCGTCATCGGGAACCACGTGGTTGACCAGGCCCCAGTCGAGCGCTTCGCGAGCGCTGAGCTTTGGGTTGCGGTACCACATCTCCTTGGCGCGTTTCTTGCCGATCAAGTCCTCAAGATACCAGGTACCGTAGCCCGCGTCGAAGCTGCCCATCATAGGGCCGACCTGTCGGAACACTGCACTTTCCTTGGCAATGGTGATGTCGCAGACCACATGCAAAACGTTGCCACCACCAACGGCGAAACCGTTGACCATCGCGATAACGGGCTTCTGCACACGGTCGATAGCCTCATACATCTCCAGCGTGGGAAGCACTCCGGCATAGAGCAGCGTGTCCTCCATGCCCTCCTTGCGCCCCCCGATGCAAAAGAACTTGTCGCCTGCACCCGTGATGACGATCACACGCGTGCGCGTTTCGCGGCGGATTTCGTTGATGCAGTCGCGGACTTCATGACACATCAACGGCGTGAACATATTGCCGTCTTGGGGGCGGTTCAATGTGATCGTGCCGATTGGGCCGTCTTCGGTATAGGTGATCTCCTGGTAGCGCATGATGGTGTCCTCAACTTGTGGAATGCGCTGAGTAACAGCACACTTTGTGCCAGCAATGTATCGGACGCCTTCAGGCCCAAATCTTGCAACGCCAGGAGTCTGTGCGGCTGAAGGCTCCTTGGCGAAATGAGTGACATGCAGCATTGCGAAGTAATAGTCAGAAGCCCGTCGTTGCTCTATCGGCGCAGGAGGATTTGTCGCGATGGGCCGTTTTTTCTGCGCGGTGCGGTCTGCGATGTCACCCTGAATCCTGGGGCAGGGGTACTGGACTGTCCATTCGGCAGACAGCTTGGTGTGTCCTCTAAAAAGGCATAAATTCGTAAAAAAAGCTGATGCTATACTGAATATGTTCACAATAAGGACAGGCAATGGTGACGCAGACCCTTCTGCTGCGCGGCATTGAGACGAAAAATGAAGTTTGAGACAGCTGGTGTGTTGGTGGTGTCTGCCCATGGAGAACCGGTGTTTTCCTCGGGCGTGGCGCGAGATCCGGCTGTTTCCGAATGCGTGATTCGAACGCGGCAGAGCCGGGCCAACATGTCACGGGGACTTTTTTCCGTGCCGGTTGGCGACAAAGGTTACGCGGTGGTGGCGGTGGGTTCGGAAGACGCCAGTGCGCTGATCCTGTTTGAGCGCAGTGCCAACGATGTGCTGTTCGACTTCGCCGCCACGGTGGACTGCGCCGACGACATCCTTCGCCACCTGCTTACAAACCCTTACGAAGCGCTCACCGTCGTCGATCGCGAGGGATTGCTGCGCTTCATCAGCCCGATTCACGAACGGTTTTTCGGCCTGAACCGCGGCGATGCCATTGGCCGCGCCGTGACCGATGTGATTGAAAACACGCGACTGCACGAGGTCGTGCGCAGCGGCAAGGCCGAAATCGGGCAGATCCAGCGCATGCGCGGCACGACCCGCATAGTCTCACGCAGCCCGGTACTCGATCTGCAGGGCAATGTGGTCGCGGCCATTGGTCAAGTTATGTTCAAGGGTCCCGACCAACTGCAGCGCCTGAGCGCAGAAGTCGTGCGTCTGAAAAGCGAGCTGAGTCATTATCAGCAGGCACTGTCGACGCAGGTGAGCCAACGCCATGGTCTAGACCGCATCATCGGCCAAAGCAAGGCGATCCGACGCCTGAAGGAGCAGATCGCGCGCATCGCACCGCTGGATGTCCCGGTACTGCTCGTGGGTGAAAGCGGTACGGGCAAGGAACTGGTGGCCCATGCGATCCACCTGCTTAGTAAGCGGCGTGAGCAGTCCATGGTCACCGTGAATGCGGCGGCGATTCCATCCACGCTGGTGGAAAGCGAGCTGTTCGGCTATGAACCGGGTTCGTTCACGGGTGCCGAGCGAAAGGGCCGACGTGGCAAATTCGAGCAGGCGCATCAGGGCACGCTGTTCTTCGACGAAGTCGGCGACATGCCGCTGGAGATCCAGGTCAAGCTGCTTCGCGTGTTGCAGGACGGTTCATTCGAGCGGGTGGGCGGAGACAAGGCCCGGGTCTCTGACTTCCGGCTGGTCTCGGCCAGCAATCGCGATTTCGAGGCCATGATCGATTCGGGTGAGTTCCGGCTCGATTTGTTCTACCGCATCAGTGCCGTGAGCCTTCATCTGCCGCCCTTGCGCGAGCGCCTGGAAGACATCGAACTGCTGGCCAACCAGGCCCTGTACGATTTCGGGATCAAGCACACCACACGGCAAAAGACCATGGCGCCCGATGTCGTTCCCTTCCTGCAAAGCCAGCGCTGGCCCGGCAACGTACGACAGTTGATCCACGCTGTGGAAACAGCAGCGATCTTTGCCGATTCGGACGTGATCACGATCGAGGATTTCGAAACCGTCATTCGATCCAGCGACGCCATGCCGCCACACACCGGCCCATTCGCAGCGTCGCCCATCGAAGTGGGGCCGATTGGCGTCCAGTCTCCACCAGCGGGCGTACGCGACGCGCTGAGCCAAGTCGAAGAGCAGATGATTCGCGAAGCCTTGAAAAGCTTTGACGGCAACAAGAAACGTGTGGCTCAGGAGCTGGGTATATCTCGCTCATACCTATACAAGAAGCTGGCACACATGGGTTTGTGAACTCATGTGTCTTTTCTGAACACGCTGTGTAGTTGGCGCAGCCAGTGATCCCGTAGCGGAATGCGATTTCCAGAGTGTTCGACCCCCAAGTGAGTGGCATGTCAATTGCATTCCCCCGTCCGAGCAACAGGACAAGGTGGAAGTTTTGGGAATCGGTGCATCGACTCAGCAGACAGAACTCGCAAAGCCGCGAGGACGCCAATTTTTCGGCATTGAAGTCCCCTTTATGGACTACGTTGGCCTCGAGCCAGTGTCGTTGTCCGACGGGCTGTGCGTCACGCGTTTGAACTGGCAACCGCATCTGACCAACAGTCGTGGAGATGCCCATGGTGGCCTGATCATGAGCGCAATGGACTTTACGCTCAGCACGGCAGCGCGCGCGCACGACCCGGATGGACTAGGCGTGCTCACGATTGACATGGCAACGCAGTTCTATGCGCCGGGACGTTCCACCCTGACGATCGAAGGGCGCTGTAAACGCCGTGGCCGATCGCTGGCATTTTGTGATGGGGAAGTGCGCGACGAGAACGGCACCGTGGTGGCGGTTTCACGCGCGGTGTTCAAACTCATTGCTTTGAACAAGGAGGCAGCATGAGCGATCGTGTGCATGGGCAGGCTGCCATAGTCGGCGCGGGCAGTATCGGCGTGGCATTCGCTGTGGTCTTCAGTCGTGCGGGCTGGCAGGTGCGCATGCAGGACCCGGATGCGGCGCGGCGGATGGCCTCGTCTCAGGAGCTGCGCGAGTGCCTGGACGATCTTCGTCAGAACGGTTTGCTCGATGAAGAACCTGGCGAAGTGGCAGCGCGGGTGACGGTGTGCGAAAGCCTGGCGGACGCGCTGACCGGTGCAGACCTGGTGCAGGAGTGTGCGCCCGAACGCGAGGAAGTCAAACGCGCGCTATTCGCGCAGATGGACGCACTCGCACCCGCACATGCCGTGTTGGCGAGCTCCAGCTCGTTCCTGCCAGCTTCGGTCTACAGTTCGGGTCTGGCGGGTCGAGCGCGTTGTCTGGTGGCCCATCCAGGCAACCCGCCCTACCTGATTCCGGTCATCGAGATTGTGCCGACACCCTATACCGACCCGCAAGTCATTGCACGGGCACTGCAGATATATCGTCAGGTAAGTCTGGCGCCCATTCAGGTTCGCAAGGAGGCCGAAGGCTTCGTCTTCAATCGTCTGCAGGGCGCGGTGTTGCGTGAAGCCTATTGCCTCGTGCGCGACGGCGTGGCCGATGTGGACGATGTGGACACTGTCATTCGGGAGGGTCTGGGTTTGCGCTGGAGCTTCATGGGCCCGTTTGAAACTGTGGACCTGAACACGCGCGGTGGCATTGGCGCGCATGCGCTGAAGATGGGTCCGTCATATGAACGCATGGGTGCAGAGCGAGGCCAGAATGACCCTTGGACCCCCGAGCTTGTGGCCCGTGTGGAGGCTCAGCGCCGCGCCCAACTGCCGCTGGAGCAATGGTCGTCGCGTGTGCGATGGCGCGACCTGATGCTGATGTCATTGCGTAAGCTGCGCCAGGCGGCCACGGTGCAGTGGCCGCCTGGCGTCAAGGACTGAAGACCCATTGTCCCTGCGTCAGTATCCAGTGCGAATCAGCGACTTTGACCAAGTTCGCCGTTTGCACAGATGAAGAACCAGGTCAACCATGGAAGGAACGCGAAGGCTGCAGTGCGCCGGGGCGGCTCAAAGCATCCAGCCGGCGTCCACAATGAGGTCACGGCCGGTGATATTGCGAGCGCGCGCGCTTGCCAAAAACAATGCCGCGTTGGCAACATCATCGGCTGTGGACAAACGGCCCAGCGCGGTCGCCGCTTCGAGTGCCTGGCGCCGCTCCTGCGCGAGCGTTCCTCGTTCGGCCGCCATGCGCTCGAGGCTGGCGTCGGCGCGTGGGCCTTCTACATAGCCTGGGCACACCGCGTTGACGTTAATGTTGTAGGGACCCATCTCGCGTGCGAGCACCCGCACCAGACCCTCCACGGCCCACTTGGAGCTGCAGCCAGCCGCATGCCCCGGCTGGCCCTTGAGCCCGAACACGCCGCTGATGGCGACGATCTTGCCTTGGCGGCGTGCCTTCATGAACGGCAGTACGCAACGAACAGGCAGCAGCGTGCCGTTTAAGTTGCCCTGGATGACAGCATCGAACTGCGCAAGGTCCAACGCATCGACGGTGGCTTGCTGCGTGTCGCGCGTGCCGGCGGCGGTCACCAACACATCGACCTGCCCGGCGCATTCGGCATCGATGGTGGCACCGAGGCGCGCCACCTGCTCGGGCTGCGTCACATCAGCGGCCACAGCGATGCCGCGCTGACCCAGTGTTCGGATGGCCGCACAGGTCTCTTCCAGCGCTGCGGCATCTCGGCCCACGACCAGCACATCGGCGCCTTCGCGTGCAAGGGCCAACGCGATGATGCGGCCAATGCCCTTGCCGCCCCCAGTGACGACCGCGACCTGAGTGGCGAAATCGCCACTCATGACTTGCCGCCCGCCTGCGCGATGAACTCGTAGATTCGCGACAGGTCATCGCTGCCATGCCCTTCGGTCACCGCTTGAGTCCATAACTGCTGCACAGCTGTGGCCGCATGGTGCGGCGTGCCGAGCGTTCGGGCTTGCTTGATGGCCAGTTCCGTGTCCTTGGCAAGGATATCCAGCCGTGCTCCGGTGGAGAAACTGCGATTCAGGATCTGAGCCTTGAAGGTCTCTTCGGTTGCGCGGCTGCGGCCCGTGCTGACGTTGATGACTTCGATAGCCGTGGCCTCATCGATGCCGGCACGGCCGGCCATGAGCACCATCTCAATGGCCAGGGTCAGATTGGCGGCGTTGAGCATGTTGTTGGCCAGCTTGAGAACCTGGGCTTGGCCCGGGCGCTCTCCGACGTGGAACAGTCGGTCCGACATGCCACGCAAAGCGGCCTCGCAGGCTTCGAACTGCGCGCGCGGCGTAGCCACAAAGCAGGTCAGCCGCCCCGCGCGTTCCCCCGTCGGGCCGCCGCTGACAGGCGCGTCGAGAAGGCCGATGCGGCGTTCGCCAAGGCCTTGCGCCAAGCGTTCCATCGTGGCACCACCGATGGTAGACATCTCGATGTAGTGGCGTACTCTGCTGCCTTGAGCCACACCGTGCTCGCCCAGTGCCACGCGCTCGCTGATGGTTGGCGATGGGAGGCAGGCAAACACGATCTCGACCGCGTCAGCGACGGCCTGCGCACTTGGCGCGGCGTCCGCGCCATCGGCTACGATGGCAGCCAGCGCTTGGTCGTTGGTGTCGTGCACCGTCAGCGCAAAGCCGGCGCGCAGCAGGCGTCGTGCCAGCGGGCGACCCATGTCACCCACACCGATGAAGCCTAGACGCACGTTCATGCGACCTCCGACTGGTCCAGCTGCGACAGATCGACGCCTTCTTCCTTGAGGATGCGGCGCGCGATCACGAAGGCATCACGCGCGATAGGAATGCCGCAGTACATACCGATGTGCAGGAGCACCTCGCGCAGTTGCGCGAGCGGCACCTTTGTGTGCTTGAGCGCGATGCGAAAGTGCATCTCGAATTCATCCATACGGCCCAGACCGGCCAACATGCCCATGGTCAACAGGCTCAACTGTTTGTGCTCAAGGATGCCACGCGACCAGGTGCGGCCCCACAGTTGGTTGGTGCAGTAAATATTCCATTCGCGGTCGAAGTCATCCATCTGCCCGAGCATGTTGTCGACGTACTTGTCACCAACGATGGTGCGACGCGTTCTCTCGCCCTCGGCAGAGAACGGGCTTTGACTGTTGGTCGATGCGGTGATGTCCATGGTAGATCCTCTGTGAACCGTGCGGCCTCAGGCCGTGAGAAAGTTGGGCTGCGCCTGAAAACGCGCGACATGGTGGTCGGTGTCGCCAAGGCTCAGTTCGATGGCGACTGCGCGGCGGAAAAAATGCGTGAGTCGCATCTCGTCGCTGACGCCCAGGCCACCGTTGAGTTGCACACATTGCTGGCCCACGAAACGCAGGGCCTGGCCAATGTGGGCCTTTGCGGCCGACACACAGCGGCGGCGATCCACCGCGTTGTCGGTGTTGACCTGCGTCATGGCCAACCAGGCCATGGAGCGGGCCTGCTCTAGCTGGAGAGCGACTTCGGCCATACGGTGCTGCAGAGCCTGAAACTTGCCGATGGGCTGGCCGAACTGTCGGCGTGTTCGCAGGTGCTCCAGCGTGTCGTCGCGCATGACTTCCATGATGCCCAGAGCCTCGGCACACAAAAGCGCTGCGCCAAAGTCATTGGCTCCGTCCAGAATTTCCCAGCCTTGGCCGACGTTACCCAGCACGGCACCCGCCAGAACCTGCACGTTGTCCAACTGCACGCTGCTCGCGCGCAGGCCGTCGAAGGTCGCGCTGTCCGTGATCTTCAAACCTGGGGCCTTGGCATCCACCGCAAACAGCGTGATGCCCTCGGACTCGGCGCCGGCGCCAGCTGTGCGGGCCGAGACTATCAGTAGATCGGCTTGCCCGCCATGCAACACCGTGGCCTTGTGTCCGCTCAGGCACCAGCCAGTGGCGTTCCGATGCGCCTGGGCCTCAACCCAGTCAGCATCATGACGGCCCGCGGCTTCCGACACCGCGCATGCCAAGCGCAGCTCGCCTGCGGCCACGCGCTCGAGCAAGGCGGCTTGGTTGCCTGACGCTCGCAGGAAGGCGCTGCCCCACAGTGTGGTGAACAAGGGCTCGGCCAGCAGCATGCGGCCGGCCTCCTGCATGGCCACGAGATGGTCGATTCCGCCAGCGCCCAGACCCCCTTGTTCTTCGGGTACGCCCAGGGCCGGGAGGCCCAGTTCCACGAGCGCGTTCCAGTCTTCGGCGCGGCTGCCCTGTCCGCCGCGCACAAGCTGCTGGCGGTGCTCAAATGGGTAGGCCCGCTCGGCCCACTTGCGAAGGGCGTCAGAAAATTGTTGTTGTTCGTCGCTGAGTTTGAATTGCATGGCGATCTGTTCACAGACCCAGCACATGCTGGGCAATGATGTTCTTCTGGACTTCGGTGGAGCCGCCGTAGATGGTGGTGGCACGACAGGTGAGATAGGCTGGCACCAGGCCGGCGGCTTCGTCGTCGCCACTCAGGCTGTGGGCGCTGTGGCCGTCGAGGAAGGCTGTGTCGTAGGCCAGTGCGCCGGGACCGGCGGCCTTGACCATCAGCTCAGTCAGCCGCTGTTGCATCTCGGTACCTGTGATCTTGATCATCGAGGACAGCGCCCCTGGAGCGGAGCTGGACTCCGCGGCTACGCGCAGCACCGTGATTTCCAACGCCATGAGATCAATCTCCAGCCGCGCGACCTGATCGGCGAAAACCGGGTCGTCCATAAGTGAACGGCCACGCACGCGGCGTTTGGCTGCCAGCTGCTTGAGCTGGCGCAACTCGCGCTTCGAGCGGCCCACGCCGGCAATGCTGGTGCGTTCGTGGCCAAGCAGGTATTTGGCGTAGGTCCAACCCTGGTTTTCCACGCCAATCAGGTTTTCGACCGGAACCGCCACGTCTTCAAAAAACACATCGTTGACGTCGGCCTCGCCGTTCATGAGGTGGATTGGTCGTACCGTGATGCCCGGCGTGCGCATGTCCACCAGCAGGAAGGAGATGCCTTCTTGCTTGCGGCCTTCACTGTTGGTGCGCACGAGACAGAACATCATGTTCGCATGCTGCGCCATCGTGGTCCAGGTCTTCTGTCCATTGAGGATGTAGTCGTCGCCCTGGCGCTGCGCCTTCAGGCGTAACGCAGCCAGGTCAGAGCCAGCGCCGGGCTCTGAATAGCCCTGGCACCACCAGTCCTCACAGCTTAGGATGCGCGGCAGGTAGTAGCGCTTTTGCGCTTCGTTGCCGTAGGCCATGATCACCGGGGCGACCATGTTCACTCCGAAGGGCTGGATGATCGGGGCGCCGGCCTGGCTGCACTCCTCATCCCAGATGTGTTGCTGCAAGGCGGTCCAGCCGGTGCCTCCGTAGACTGTGGGCCAACTCGCGCCGGCCCAGCCACGCGCATGCACTATGCGGTGCCAGCGCACAAAGTCCTCGCGCGTCAGGCGTAGATGGCCTGTCACCTTGGCACGCAAGTCGGCGGGTAGATGGGTCGAAAGAAATTCGCGCAGTTCTCGCCGGAAGGCTTGCAACTCCGGAGTGTCGTCCAGATTCATGAGGTTCCTCGAAAATGTCAGGTTCATTCAGCAACTTTGGTGCCACGACCTGTGGGGCCGCAACGCGGGCCTTGGCGGGGATGGCAGCTGATTTGTGTCTGCGCGGCGGACAGTGGTGGGCACAGTTGCTGGCTGTAGCGGCGACACTTTGGGCTCGGAGAGGGATGGCGAAGCCTATTTGCGGTTTGGCATCGATATTGCTCCTAGGGTGGGCAATCTACACAGGAGAGATTCAGTGAGTTCTTCATCCCCCACTACCAGCGGCGTGCCGTTCGACGCGCGCGGCGAGCAGGTGCGCCGCCAATTGCTAGGCGACGCGGCAATGGACGCTTCGATCGCTGCGATGACGCCGTTTGACCGCGAGTACCAAATCTTCGTGACCAACCAGATTTTCGGCCGCACCTGGGCGCGTGGCATCCTGAGCCAGCAGCAGCTGAGCCTGCTGAATCTGGGCATGTTGGCCGGCAAGGGCTGCATGGAAGAGTTCGAACTGCACTTTCGTACCGCTCTAAAGGTCACCAAGGTGCCCGTGATCCAGTTGCGCGAGGCTATTTTGCACATCGGCATGTACTGTGGCATTCCTATCGCGCGTGAGTGCTTCGTGATCGCGCGACGAGTGTTCAAGGAAGAGGCCGTGGACCTGGCCGAGTTGGAAGCGGAAGACGCCAGGCGAGCTGCACCATGAAGCGCGTGGATGAGAGCGTGTTTCGGCTGGACGGTCGGGTAGCCGTAGTCACGGGCGGTGCGGGAGGCATCTGCAGCGCGATCTGCCGCGCCTATGCCAATGTGGGTGCCAAGGTGGCATGCCTGGACTACGACGGCGAGGCCGCGCAGGCGCTAGCCGCTTCGATCCGAGAAGCCGGTGGCGAGGCCATCGGTCTGGCCTGCGATGTCAGCGATGAACAGGCTACGCTGGCGGCCGTGCAGAACATTAAGCAGCAACTGGGCGCGCCCACGGTGCTGCTCAACGGCGCGGCGGTGCTGGACCGCACGGGCAGTATTTTGGAGATCGACCCGCAGGAGTGGCAGCGTGTGATGTCGGTCAACTTGACCGGCGTGTACTTGATGTCGCGTGCAGTGCTGCCCGAGATGATCGCCGCTGGTGGCGGCTCCATCATCCATCTGGCCTCCATGCACGGGCGCGTGGGCCGCGCCGGTCGCGTCTCCTACACCACGGCCAAGGCCGCGCTGATCATGCTGGCTCAGAACATGGCAATGGACCATGCCGACGACGGTGTGCGCGTTAACTCGCTGTCCCCAGGGGCTGTGGCCACGCGCCGCATCACCTACCGCTATGGCGAGAATGCGCAGGAGCAACTCAAGGCTGCGGCGCAGAAGTACCTTATGAAGCGCTTTGCCGATCCCGATGAGATGGTCGGCGCGGCCCTGTTCCTGGCCAGCGACGCCTCTTCGTACATGACGGGAGCGGACCTGCTCGTCGACGGGGGTTACTGCGCGGCCTGAGCGCCGCGCCCAGCCACCCGCGCGGCCGGGCGCTGAACGGCTGATTCAGCGTGGCGTGGCCGCACTGCCGCGCCGCAATTCCTGTTCCTGCAACTCGCGCCACAGGACCTTACCTGTGGCCGACTTGGGCAATGCTGACACGAACTCTACGTCGTGCGGCACCTTATAGGCGGCCATGTGCTCGCGGCACCAGCCAATGATGGCGGACGCGTGCACATCCTCGTGACCGGCACGCAGCACGATCAGCGCCTTGACCGATTCGCCTCGGTAAGCGTCCTGCGTGCCGACGATGCAAGCCTCCTGCACGGCCGGGTGCTGGTAGAGCTGTAACTCGACCTCGGCGGGCCAGACCTTGAAGCCGCTTGCATTGATCATGCGTTTGAGACGATCGACAAGGAAGAAGTAGCCCTCGCTGTCGACCACGCCGATGTCGCCGGTGCGAAAGTACCTGCCCCGCGGAAGGTCGATGAAGGCCCTCTCGGTGGCTTCGGGCTGGCCCCAGTAGCCGTCAAAAACGCCAGGGCCACGAACTACGATCTCGCCGGCTTCGCCAACAGGGAGCTCGACAAGCGTGGCTGGGTCGATCACACAAGCATCGGTGCTTATGAACGGAATGCCCAGGCATTGCTGCTTGGGTCGTTCAAACGGATTGAGGTGCGAGGGTGCAGCGGTCTCAGTCAAGCCGTAGCCTTCGACGTAGACCAGCCCGTACGCATCCAACAGCCGTTGTGCTACGGCTTTGGGCATGGCCGCGCCGCCGCCCCCGATGTAGTGCAGGCTGGTCAGGTCAAAACTGTCAAAGTGCGGGCTGGCCAGCAGGTCGATGACCATCGTGGGGATGTTCGTCCAGTTGGTCACGCCGTAGTGCGAGATGAGTCGGCCCGCGAGGTCGCGGTCCCAGCGGGGCATGATCACGAGTGCGCCGCCGCTCACGATGGTCGTGTGCAACAGGCTGACGATGCCCGTAATGTGAAACATTGGCACGGCCGCCAGCATGATGGTCTCTGACGAAGACGCCGTCCAGAGCTGCGTGGCCATGGCGTTGTGCATGAGACTGCTGTGGCGGTGGCGGCAGCCTTTCGGTTGGCCCGTGGTGCCGCTCGTGTAGGGCAGTAGCGCCAGGTCGCTGCCGCATACTGTGAGAGCAGGCGCAGCGGGTGCAGTCCCCGATGCGTCCATCAGCTCTTCCCAGGGTGTCACGCGCGTGCCGTCCAGCTCAGGCAGAGGTGCGGTAAGCAGCAGCCAGTCGCGCCAGGCCGCAGGCGGGCTGAATCCAGCGCCCAGGTCCGCAGGCAGACCGTCGACATACTGGGTCACGATGAGCTCGGCCAGTCGATCATCAGGCGCTAGCACTTCGCTCGCCCTGGCAAGGGCTGGCGCCACATCGGCGCTGGCGATGGCGACCTTGGCTTGCGCGTTCTGGATATAGTGGCGCAACTCATCTGCCCGATACATCGGGTTGACGGGTACGACAACCGCATTGGCGCGCATGACGGCGAAATGCGCGATGACCAACTGCGGGCAGTTCTGCATCGCCACCAGTACGCGGTCGCCTTGGCGCACGCCACGCGCATGAAGGTGACCGGCCAGCGACAGCGCGGCATCGCGCACCTGGGCGTAGCTGTATGCGCGGCCTAGGAAATGCAGAGCAGCCTTGTCGGCGTAGCGCTCGGCATTGACCTCAAGGTTGTGCCACAGTGAGGTGTCGGGTACCGTGATGGCCCGCGGCAGACGCCTGGGCCAGTGAGGATGGTGACGGGGCAGGTTCATCGGCATACGCATGTTGCGTTGGGGATCAGTCGTTGACCATACCCAGTTCGGTAGCCGTCTTGCGGTACAGGTCGCGCTGCTCCCCAACATACTTGCCCAAGGCTGCCGGCGAGGCGTATGCAGGCGTGTAGACCAGACCGCTGGCTTGCAGCTTGGTCTTCACGTTGGGATCCTGGTAGGCCTTGGTGAATGCGGCCTGCAGACGCTCCACGATAGGTTGGGGCATGCCTGCGGGGCCGAGGATGCCAAGCCAGCCCCCGCCGAACTCGCCGCCGCGGTGACCTTCCTCGCGTAGCGTGGGAACTTGCGGAAATACTTCGCTGCGTTGTGGCAACGTCGTGGAAATCACGCGAAGCTTGCCCTCTTTGGCGAAAGCGCTGACACTGGTTGTGCCCCACATCGCGTGCACGCGATTGGCAAGGAGATCCGGGGCTGCGCCCATCTCACCCTTGTATTGCACGCGGACCATGTCGAGACCGTACTTCTTTTCGATGTCGGCCATGGTGAGCAAGCCCTGATTGTTGCCAGTCGCGTACGTTACCTTGCCCGGATTGGCTTTCACGTAGTCGATGAACTCTTTGAAATTCTTGGCAGGAAAGCTCGGGTGTACGTAAAGGAAGAACGAGAAGTCCACCGTACCAGTGATCGGCGTAAAAGCCGTTTGGGGGTCGAATGGCGGGTTCTTGCGCAAGGCTGTTGCCACAAGGAGCGAACCAGCGCCGCCCCAGAGAATTCGATAGCCATCAGGCTGAGCCTTGAGCACGTCCCCCGCGCCGATAAGGCCCTCAGCGCCCGGTTTGGATTCGACCACCACGGACTGCCCGAGCTCTTTTCCAGCTGCTTCGGCAATCGCCCGCGCGATCCCGTCCGCACTTCCGCCGGCCAGGTAAGGCGACACCAGTACGATCGGACGAGTGGGATAGTCCGCCGCGTTTGCTTTTATGCTGGGCACCGTCAGCGCCAGTGCGGCAAGGGAAATGAAGTGGCGGCGAAACAGGGGCCGTTGGGTCATGGAGGTCTCCTAATAAGAAAAAAGCGAGCGCCACGCGGCACAGGTGAAGTCGACGAGGCTGACACCCTTTGAGCAAATTGGGTGCCAATGCCGAAGGAGGGGGCTGCATGGGCGCTCCAGCTGCGCTCGTGGCTACTTTCTTCCAGGGATACTGATTCGGATGTGGGCAGGAAATAACCCACGTGGCGTGCCTTCGGATGTGTTCCTGGCGGTCACATGTGTCTGTTGAGGGGACAACTCTGTTACTCGGGTGACACTGTCACGCACGAGCTTTAGTGGGCATTCAAGCGGGCGGTGGAGACAACGAGGTCCGGCGGTAGATCGCGCAGAGAGTTGTTTCCCGTCATCCCCATGATGCCTACTACGTCCTCAGTCAGTAGATCAATAACGCGCCGCACGCCTGCCTCGCCGCCAGCGGCTAACCCATACAGGGTGGCGCGCCCCGTGAATACGAACTTTGCGCCGAGTGCATAGGCAGCCACGATATCGGCACCCGTACGTATGCCGCTGTCCAGCATCACGCACATACGCGCACCGACCGCGGCGACCACCTCGGGCAGGGCCTGCAGCGAGGTGATGCTTTCATCGAGTTGGCGCGCGCCATGGTTGGAGACAATGACGCCATCCACGCCGAGCCGCTCGGCCTGCTCGGCGTCCTCGGGATGCAGGATGCCTTTGAGTACAAAGCGGTGGGGCCAGCGCTCACGGTAGCGCGCCACATCGTCCCATGACTGAATCGCCGGCGACTCACTCTGAAAGAGTGCCACGGCCTGACGTTTGTCGTTGCCGGCGTAGGGTTCCCAATTGCGAAAACTGGGCGGGCCACCATGGCGCAGGTAGTCGAATAGCCAGGCGGGATGTGACAGGCCGTCCCATACCAGCCGCGGTGTGTAGCGCGGAGTATAGGTAAAGCCGTTGCGGCTGTTGCGCTCGCGCCGGCGCCGTGCGGGGGTGTCGACGGTCAACACCAGCGTTTGCAAGCCCGCGTTGCGGCATCGGTCGATCATGCCCGTCACGATGTTGCGGTCCTTGGCGCAGTACAGCTGGTACCAGGCGTGTTCTGGCGCCAACTCGGCCGCATCTTCAATGCGGATGTCGGCCGCCCCCGAGACCATCATGGGTATGTTGGCCGCACGCGCGGCGCGCAGAAGCATCCAGTCACCACGCGGACGTAGCAGACCGATACCGCCCGTGGGCGCGATGCCGAATGGGCGCGTGTACGTGCGCCCGAACAACGTGACTTGCGTGTCGCAGTTCTGTACATCGCGAAGAAATCGAGGCCGCAGGAGTACCGAGCGGAACGCGGATTCGTTGCGATCCAGTCCGAGCTCCCGCCCCAGCCCGCCTTCGACATAGTCGAACACCACACGAGGTAAGCGCCGTCTGGCCAATTTCTTCATTTCGTCGACGCTCAGGGCACGCTGTATTGCGTTCACGGGGATATCTCCTGGTTATAAATGCAGTCGTGTCAAGCAGAAAGCACGCCAGCAGATGCGCGTGGCATACAGATTGCTTTTGAGTTGCTGCAGTTGGGCCCATGTCGGCGCCCAGCGTCAAAGGAGACAAAGTGAATCCACGCGAAGAGGTGAGCTTCCGCACGACAGATGGCCTGCGTTTGGCCGGCTGGCTTTACCGACCCGAACGCACCCAGCCTGGGCCGGCCATCGTGCTGACGCATGGTACGGGCTGTGTTAAGGAGATGGGTCTGGCGCCCTACGCCGAGTTTTTCTGCGCCGCTGGCTACACCTGCCTGGTCTACGACCACCGTAACCTGGGCGCTAGCGAAGGCGAGCCCCGCGCTGAGCTGGATCCCTGGCAGCAGGTCAGTGATATGCGCGATGCGCTGACCTTCCTGTCGATGCAGGATGGCGTGGACCCTCAGAAACTCGGGCTGTGGGGCACGAGTTATGCGGGTGGCCATGTGATCGTGGCTGCGGCCATGGACCGGCGTGTGCGCTGCGTAGTGGCCGTGGTTCCTACGTTGAGCGGTTATCGCAGCAGCACCATTGGCATGTCACAAGAGCAAATAGATACGTTGGTGGCTAGTTTCGCGGATGACCGTATGGCGCGCATGCGCGGCGAGCCACCGCGGCGCCAAAAGCCCACGCCACCCGGAAGCGAAACCGGCGATTGGCTGCATGCTTTTGGCGCTGGCACCCTGTACCGCGGGGATCTCACCTTGCGCAGCAAGGAGTTGCGCATGAGTTACGAGCCCGTCGACTTCATAGGACGCATCGCGCCCACGCCCTTTCTGATGGTGGCCGTCACGCATGACGAGCGCTGCCCGCGTGAAGAGCAGCTTTCCGGGTTTGAACGTGCGCAGGAGCCCAAACGCATGGTCATGCTCGAGGGGGGGCACTATTCGGTCTACGACAAGATCCTGACTGAATCAGCCCAGGCCGCTGTGGACTGGTACCGCGCCCACCTTCCCGCTTGAACCCTTCGTCGGGACCTGCTCTGCAGTCGCGGCGCTGTGCAGCCGCGTCGGCCAGTGGCCCGCACACGCCCGTGTGTTTCGCAAACTTTGGCAATGGAGCCCAAATCAATGTCTGAATCTTCTTTGGTGGTCGTAGTAGGGGGTGCCCATGGCATCGGCGCGGCAACCTGTCAAGTGATGGCCGAGCGTGGTTGGCGCGTGGCCGTTGTCGACCGTGACCTCGCGGCGGCTGAGCAACTGGCCACATCCCTGGGAGCGCAAGCTTACGGAGTGGATGTCACTGACCACGCAGCCATCGACGCTTTGGTGCAGCAGGTTCATGCTCGCCAGGGCGCGGTGCGCGCGCTGGTTGTGGCATCGGGTGCCTTCCAGGCTGTGCTGGCGCCTCAGGATGTGGACGCAGCGCTCTGGGACCAGGTCTTTGCGGTTAACGTGCATGGGTTGTACCGGCTGAACGTGGCCTTTGGTCTCCATATGGTGGCGCAGGGTGGTGGCAGCATCGTCAACGTGGCCTCGGTCACAGGCTCAGCCGGCGCGCCAACCCATGCCTACGCACCGAGCAAGTCGGCAGTGATCACGCTGAGTCGCAACCTGGCCTGCGAGTGGGGCCATGCCGGCGTGCGTGTGAACACAGTCTCGCCCGGCGTGACGCTGGTTAAGCGTATTTTGGACCGCTGGGCGACCGGTGGCGGCACGCGCGCCACGAGTGACCCAGCCTCGCATGCGGCGCTGATGCGATGCGTGGACCCTGTCGAAGTCGCGCGTGGAATCTATTTCTTGGCCAGCGAGGATGCCTCCGCGATCACTGGCGTGGACCTGCCCATCGACGCGGGCTGGCTCGCCGCGTCGGGCTGGGAGATGTATGGCGGCGCGAGGCGCGCGACGGCCAAGTCCGAGGAGACTGTATGAGCTCCGGTGAACCTGGTGATGGCGCTGCAGTAGCCGCCGGTGCATTGCAAGGCAAGGTGGCGCTGGTCACGGGCGCTGGCCGTGGCATTGGCCGTGAGATTGCGCTGCTCATGGCGCGTGAAGGGGCCCGGGTGCTTGTCAACGACCTGGGTGCCAGCGTAAGCGGCGAGGGCGTCGACAGCAACTGCGCGGCGCAGGTTGTCGAGGAAATTTGCGCAGCCGGAGGTCAAGCTGTGGCGCATTCGGGCGATGCCTCAGTTCCGACGCAGGCCACTGACATGGTGCAATCGGCGCTGCAGGCTTTTGGCCGTCTGGACATCGTGGTGAATAACGCGGGGATCCTGCGCAAGGCAGCTTTCACCGAGATCAGTTATGAAGCATGGCAGGCCCTGCACCGCGTTAACCTGGACAGCGCGTTTCTTGTAAGCCAGGCCGCCGCACGTGTGTTCCAACGGCAGCAGGCCGGTGCCTTCGTGCACATGACCTCTACCGCCGGGCTGATCGGCGCGGCCGAGCAGGCTCACTACTGCAGCTCCAAGCTTGCGATTGCGGCGCTGTCCAAGTCGATTGCACTGGAACTTGGCACGCAGGGCATCCGCTCGAATTGCATCTCGCCGATCGCGGCCACGCGGATGATGGTGGCGGCCACGGGACGCGCGCTTAACGCACCTGGTCAGCTGGCTGCCAACGCGGTCGAAGGCGTTGCCGCGATCGCACCGCTGGCCGCGTTCCTTGCTAGCGATCTGGCTACCTCCGTGAACGGCCAGATCATCGGTGCGCGAGGCAATGATGTCTACCTGTTCAATCAGCCACGACCTCAGCGTCTGCTCCAGCGTTCCGATGGCTGGACCATTGCGCGCCTCTCCGAAGTCATGGAGCCGGCGTGGCGCAATGCCTGGGTGCCGCTGGAGCGTACGCGCGATGTGCTTAATTGGGTCGCGAGTTGAGGCTCGCGTGCGTGTGTTTCAGGTACATGGGCTTGCGTGCAAAAAAGACATCAGTGTCGTTAGTGCGCACGCGGCAGGCATCCCTCAGCGCCTGAATAGTTGCGTAACCACCCATCCCCAGGCGCTAGGGGCGCAGCACTGGAGCCACCCTGCGTTTGCAGGTTGGCACCGGATTTGCTGATGCTCAGGGCACCCTAGCACAGGCTGACGGTGCGCATTGCAAGAGAAATTTTGGAGACAAGACAACATGACGAATTCTTTGACTGGCATCACCCGCCGCCTTCTAGTGGGTTTCGGCCTGGCATCGCTGGGGCTCGTGGCCGCGGCGCAATCGAGCTATCCCAACCGACCGATCACACTGGTCTCCCCATTTCTGGCTGGCAGCAGCGCTGACAACACGGCGCGCCAGATCTCAGAGATCGCCGCCAAGGATCTTGGCCAGCCCATCGTGATCGAAAACAAGCCCGGAGCCGAGGCCTTGATTGGCATGACCGATGTGGTGAGGGCCCCGGCCGACGGCTACCGACTGTTGTGGGCTGGCGGCGGATCTCTGATGGGCGTGCCGGCCATGCGCAAGAAGCCTCCGTTTGATCCAGTCAAAGACTTCACCCCGATCGCGGCCAGCGTGGATTTTTCGTTCTTCATGTACGTGCACCCGGACCTGCCGGCCAAGAGCATGAAGGAGTTCATCGCCTATGCACAAGCTAATCCCGGCAAGATCTCATACGCAGTGGGCAACGTGCAAAGCCGAATGATCATGGGTGACTTGGCGCGACGCTACAAGCTGGACATGGTGCAGGTCCAGTACAAGGGAGAGGTGGCCGCGGGCGCCGATTTGATATCTGGTCGCGTTCAGGCCATGTTCGGCACCACGACCCAGTTGCAAATGGCCAAGTCGGGCAAGCTGCGCGTGATCTCGACGTCGCTGTCAAAGCGCTCGGCCATCATGCCCAATGTGCCCACACTGCGCGAGGAGGGTATCGAGGGCGCGGAGTTCGGCGGTGGCTGGCTCAGCATCGTAGCGCCGGCCGGTCTGGACGCGGCTATCACGGCCAAACTGCACGCGGCCTTCACGAAGGCCCTTGCCGACCCCAGTGTGACGCAACGTCTGCAGGACGCGGGACTGGTCTACACCCCCCGCGGAAATGGTGCGGCGCTGGGTGAATTCATGCGCAGCGAATACGCGTTGTACCGCAAGACCGCCATCGAACTGGATCTCGTGCGCGATTGACCCACATGCTGTCTGGGGCAGTGCGGCGCGCAATGGACCTTAGCACTTAATTCCTATTTTTCAGGAGAGACCCGATGAAGTTAACCGAAACGCCTGCCTCCGCGGCTGTCCCCTATGACGCCAAGGCTGTGGAGGTGCGCCGGCATTTGCTGGGTGACGATGTGTTCGAGGCCATGCAGCGCGACATGACTGCCCTGGACGCAGAATGGCAGGCCTACACTACGAATCAACTCTTTGGTCGCACCTGGGCGCGTGGCATTCTCAGTCACCAGCAGTTGAGCTTAATAAACTTGGCCATGCTCGCTGGACTGGGTCGGATGGAGGAATTTGAGCTGCACTTGCGCATTGCTGTGACGCGCACTCAAGTGCCCCTGGTGCAATTGCGCGAAGTTATTTTGCACATTGGAATGTACTGCGGCATTCCCATAGCGCGTGAATGCTTCGTGATCGCACGACGCCTGCTAGCTGAGCTCAACGTGGATTTGTCAGGAATTGACGAGTTGGCCTGAGAGAGGTGGCCTTTTGGTCCAAGGACATATTGTGGAGAAGAGAAGATTCTCTGACCCAAAGCGTTTAGATACGATTTGTGTCTAAAGGCACTCCTGCATACGTCTTGTAAACGCTATCATGTGCGTCCTTGCCGGACTAATTGATCCGGTAAGGGAGGATTGCCCGGCCGCGTGCATTGCCATGGGAAGGTTCGCGCGCTGGACTCTAAACAGAACGGAGCCGGCTTTGCCGATGCGCACGCCGGCCGAACGAGGGAGTGATCAGAATGCTGAAGAGGAAATTGGCCGTTCTCGCGGCCGCTGGCGTGGCTGTTTTCCTGGCTGGTTGCGAAACCACCAACATGAAGATGGGTAACCCAGAGGCCAAGACTGTGGCCACCGGAGCCGCGGGCGGCAGTGCCACCTCTGGCGAAAACACCCAGCTCGAAAAATGCGCGTCGCCGCTAGGCACGGTCTCTCTGGTTGAGAATGAAACCGCTGGCTGGTACACCATCCTGCGCAACGAATACCGTCTGCCCCCCACAGCCAACCTCTTGCGTTTGCTGGTGCAGCAATCCAACTGCTTCGTGGTGGTAGAGCGCAGCGCCGCGGGTATGCGCGCCATGAACCGCGAACGCGAACTGATGAGTTCCGGGCAAAGCCGCCAGGGCAGCAACTTTGGCGGTGGCCAGATGGTGGCCTCCGACTACGGCCTGTCACCCGAAATCATTTTCAGCGAAGGTAACACCGGTGGCGGTGTGGCTGCACTCGGTGGATTGCTGGGCGGCGGCCGAGGTGCTGCCTTGGCAAGCATCGGCGGCAGCATGAAAACCCGTGAGGCCAGCACCATGCTGACCCTGGTCGACAACCGCTCAGGTGTGCAAGTGTCTGCCTCCGAAGGCAGTGCCTCCAAGACCGATATGAACCTGTTTGGCGGCATTGGCGGCTGGGCAGGCGCGGGCGGCCTGGGCGGCTATCAGAACACTCCTCAAGGCAAGGTCATTACCGCCGCCTTCATGGACGCTTACAACCAGATGGTGCGCGCACTGCGCAATTACAAAGCGCAAAGCGTGCAAGGCCAAGGTCTGGGTGGCGGTGGCCGCTTGGGCGTAGATGGCGCAGCGCCACCGCAGCAAACCTACACACCACAAACTGCGCCTGCCAAGTCTAGAACTACCAATCAGCGGAAAAAACGCTAATTTCCTAGTCTTAGACAGAAAACAGCAGCATAAAGGCAGCTAAGGCCGCTCAAAGCGGCTTTCATCCCCGGCGTAAACTGTAGGCGAGATACCTTGGAGTTTGTATGCTTCCTGAGTCACCTTTGCTGCTCGCGTTTGTAGGTGCCAGCCTGCTATTGGCAATCACCCCTGGACCTGCCGTTGTATACATCGTGGCACGGACCCTCGCGCAAGGTCGAGCATGCGGGCTTTCGTCCGTGGCGGGCGTGGCGCTTGGCAATCTTGCCAACGCTTTGGCTGCTGCGCTCGGACTCGCCGCCTTGTTCGCTGTGTCTGCGGTAGCGTTCACAGCAGTCAAGTGGGCCGGTGCTGCATATCTTGTTTACCTTGGCGTGCGAATGTGGCGAACAGCGTCCCCTGACGCCCACACTGCGCCTCAGGTGTCGGCGCAGCCTTTGCGGCGCGTCTTCCGGGATGGTTTCCTGGTTGCCATGTTGAACCCGAAAACCACCTTGTTCTTCGCTGCATTTCTGCCGCAGTTCATGGATTCGCACGGCAATGCGTTGATGCAAACGCTGGCACTTGCGGGCGTCTTCATTGCTATCGCCGCTTGCACGGACGTCATTTATGTGCTGACAGCAAACCTGGTAGCACCACGCCTGGGGCGGGTTGCACGCCACAGCCTCTGGGGTAACCGGCTCGCAGGCACCTCGTTCATCGGTTTGGGTCTGCTCACGGCCATGGGCACGCGCCCATCTCGCTGAATCCCCTGTCCACTGTCTGCTTCTAGCCGAGCGCTGAAGTCTGGCCTTGGAGTCCACGAGGGGCTTCCCATCAAGGTGGAATCGCCAGGCGGTTCCACACGAGTTTGCTGCGGTGCGCAAGGTCGGGCAGTAGAAGTTATGCCAAGATCGTGCATTCACCTACACGCAAAGGAAGGCTGCCTTGAAAACCCGCATAACTGAACTCTTCGGCATTCGCCACCCGATTATTCAGGGAGGCATGCACTATGTTGGTTTCGCGGAGCTGGCGGCTGCGGTGTCCAATGCCGGTGGCCTGGGAATCATCACCGGTCTCACTCAGAAAACGCCGGAACTCCTGGCTCGCGAGATTGCACGGTGCCACGAGATGACCGACCAGCCTTTCGGCGTGAACCTGACTTTTCTCCCGACGTTCGCCTCGCCGCCGTACCCTGAATACATCGCTGCCATCATAGAAGGCGGCATCAAATCCGTGGAGACCGCCGGGCGCAGCCCCGAAGCCTATATGCCTGCCTTGAAGGCTGCCGGTATCAAGGTGATTCACAAGTGCACGTCGGTGCGTCATGCATTGAAGGCAGAGCGCATTGGCTGCGACGCCGTCAGCGTGGATGGCTTCGAATGTGGTGGGCATCCAGGTGAAGACGATGTACCCAACATGATCTTGCTGCCACGCGCTGCCGAAGAACTGAAGATCCCCTTCGTCGCCTCCGGGGGTATGGCCGACGGCCGCAGCCTGGTGGCGGCACTCGCGTTGGGCGCCGAGGGCATGAACATGGGCACGCGCTTCATCGCCACCAAAGAGGCTCCGGTGCATGACAACGTCAAGCAGGCCATCGTCAAGGCCTCGGAGCTCGATACGCGCCTGATCATGCGCTCTTTGCGCAATACCGAGCGCGTGATCAACAACGCCGGGGTGGAACGGTTGATGCAGATCGAGCGCGAAAAAGGCGATGCGCTGAAGATCGAAGACATCATGGAGCAGGTGGCAGGCATCTACCCGAAAGTCATGACAGAGGGCGACATGGATGCGGGCGCCTGGAGCTGCGGCATGGTGGCCGGGCTCATCCATGATGTGCCGAGCTGCGCAGAACTCATTGACCGCATCATGGCGCAGGCGCACGAACTCATATCCAGGCGGCTGACCGGCTTGCTGCAGTAGGCCCCCGGTTTTCACGTCACGTTCTGGGCGATAGCCGTGCGCGAGCTTGGAAGAGGAACCAATCCAGCCCCACGGTGACTCAAGGGTGTGTAGTTCAATCTGCCGCCGCACGCATGGTCCCAGGTTTCAGGCCCCCGAACTCAGGCCTCGCCCGTCCCGCGTGATGCGCAGCCATGAACGAAACGCCCCGTCATTGTTCAGCAATTCATTGGAAACGCATGTCGATTAAACGTTTAACCTGGATTCTCATTGCACTGGCCGCCCTTGCGGGATGCGGCGGTGGTTCCGACGACCCTGCGCCCGAACCTTCCAGGCCCGCTTATCCCCAGACGCGCAGTGGATCGGCGAGCGACGTTTATTTTGGTCGCACGGTGTCCGATCCCTATCGCTGGCTGGAAGACATCACCAGCCGGGAAACCGACGATTGGGTGCGCGCTCAGAACCAATTGACGGACAGCCACATCACGGTCATGGCGGACTATGGGGCACTATCAGCGCGCGTGGCTAACCTTGCGGAACCTGTTTCCGACAAGCAGAGTGGGGTGAACCGACAGCAGCGCGTAGAGGGCGTGCAAGCCAAGGACGGCAAATACTATTATCAAATTCAGAAGCGGCAGCTTCGGCAAGAGTCGACGCGCCCAGCGCAGGCTTCGGACTTCGCCTCGGCAGACAATGTCATCTATGTCGCCCGCAGTGCCAAGGACATCGGAGGGGGCACAGCCCTGGTCAAGGCTGATGATTTTCGGATCGACCCCGACGACCATATCCAGTTGCTGAATCACCAGGTCAGCCAGGATGGCCGGTATCTGGCCTACGCCATGGTCCGCAACTACTCGGATCTCGCCGACCTGCACATCATTGACCTGCAACAAGCCGGCTTCGGCATCATGTTGACCATACCCAACGTCTGGGCCGGGTCGTTCGTTCTTCTGGATCAGGGGATCGCCTATGCCACTCCCCGTTCCACCACCGACGCCCACGTCTCCCCGCATACGTACCAAACGCTGTATTACCGGCCCTTCACTGGTGAAGCGGCACAAGCCTGGGTACAAGGTTCGCAGTTTGACCAGCTGGCCCCGGTGGGCACGCACGAGGGTTATCTCTATTACTCTCTCACGACAGGCAACAGCGCGGCTTTGGGCCGCACGAACATAGCCGATCCCCAGCACAGCGTGGAGCTGATCCTGGATGGCCGTGCACAAGGCAAAAGCTTCGAATTCTTCGGGCCGAGCCAGGAAGATCCTGAAAAGGTCCTGATCCGCACGTCGCAAGGAGCAGCGCTGAATCGCCTGATCGAAGTTGATCTTCAACGTGCGGCCCCGGAAAACTGGCGCGAGATCCTTCCTAATAGCCCACCAGGCGTCACTGACTACGTCAACACTATCGTCCAGTGCGGAACGAGCTTCTACGCCGAACACCTGGTTCACGGCAGCAGCAAGCTGTTCCATTACGGCGCGCAGGGGAGGAACGAAATCACGCTGCCTGCTGAAGGAAGCGCCTCCATGAGCTGTACCGGGCAGGCAGACGAACTGGCCTATAGCTATTCGTCGCTGGTGCAACCTTACACCTCATACAAGTATGACCCCGCCACGCGCGAAATTTCTCAGGGGCCGACCATGGGAGTTCCGGCCTACGATCCCAGCCAATATGAAATGCGGCGTCTCACAGTCACCAGCCAGGATGGAACCCCATTTCCTGTCTACATCGCACACAAGAAGGGTTTGAAAGCCAACGGCGATGCGCCTGTCATGCTGTACGCCTACGGCGGGTTCGACGTTCCAATGCTTCCTGCCTTCGACACCAAATACATTCCGCTTCTGGAAAGCGGCGGCATTTATGCCGTCGCCCAGGTCCGTGGAGGCAGTGAATTCGGCTCAGCCTGGTGGGATGCTGGCCGCTTGCTTAACAAGCAGAACACCTACGATGACATTGCGGCAGCGGCCGAGCATCTGATCGCAGCAGGGCTGACGAAACCGGCCAAGCTGGCGATGCAGGGCGAATCAAATGGGGGGTTGAGCACTGCGGTACTCGGCTTGCAGCGCCCGGACCTGTTCGCAGTCACATTTCCTACGGTAGGTGTGTTGGATCTGCTTCGGTACGACCTGTTCACCAGCGGATTTGGTTGGCACGACGACTATGGTCAGGCCAACCATCAGGCTCAGTTCGAGAACCTGATGAAGATTTCACCTCTGCATACCGTCAAGGCCAAAACCTATTCACCGACCTACATATTTACCGGCAAGTCGGATGGGCGCGTCATGCCTGCGCACAGCTACAAGTACGCGGCGACGCTGCAGAACACTGCGACAGGTCATCACCCGCACTTGCTCTATGCCTTCTCCAAGGATGGTCATTCCCTGCAGAGCAATCGCACGCAATTCCTGACCTATATGTGGACTGCGTTCTTCCATCACACCGGCGCTCGCTATGCCGCAAACTGAGCCAAGTCTCCGGAAAGACGTGGGCAGGCGCGCATGCAACCCGCTTTGACTGCGACTTGGTGCAGTAAAGGCTAAGTAACTGAAAAGCCCCTGCATCTCATCGATGCAGGGGCTTTTTGTTTGGGCAGTTAGAGGGGCTTTTTAGCTGAACACCTTGCCCGGATTCATGATGTTGTCCGGATCGAGCGCGCGCTTGATGGTGCGCATCATGTTGATAGCGCCACCGCCGGCTTCCTCTACCAGGAAGTCCATCTTGTGCAGGCCTACCCCGTGCTCTCCCGTGCAAGTTCCACCCAGCTGAAGTGCGCGGGTGACGACTTGATGATTGAGCTGTTCGGCGCGGGCGCGCTCGGCGTCATCGTCAGGATCGATGAGATAGCCCATGTGAAAGTTACCGTCCCCCACATGGCCGACCAGGAAGTAGGGGATGCCGCTTTCGTCGGCCTCTCGCACGGAGTCAAGCAGCGCATCGGCCAGACGGGAAATAGGCACGCAGGTGTCGGTTGTGATGCAGCGGCAGCCCGGGCGGCTCTGAACGGCAGCGAAGTAGGCGTTGTGCCGTGCAGTCCACAGGCGTGTGCGGTCCTCTGGCGTGTCGGCCCATTCAAAATCGGCACCGCCGTTATCGCGTGCGATCTCTTGCACCATTTCGGCCTGCTCCTTCACGCTGGCGGGGGAGCCGTGAAATTCCATCAGCAGCATGGGCTCTTCGCGAAGCGTGAGTTTGCTGTGCCGGTTGACGGCACGCACGCTGTTGGCATCGATCAACTCCACGCGTGCAATGGGAACCCCGATCTGGATCGTGGAAATCACGGTGTTGACGGCCTCGGCGATGCTCGGAAAACTGCAGATCGCAGCCGACACCGCTTCGGGCAAGGGGTAGATGCGAAGCGTAATCTCCGTCACGACGCCGAGCGTGCCTTCGCTGCCCACAAAAAGACGGGTGAGGTCATAGCCCGCACTGCTCTTGCGTGCGCGTGTGCCCGTGCGGATGACCTCGCCACTGGCGGTCACCACCTCCAGCGCCAACACATTCTCACGCATGGTGCCGTAGCGCACCGCGTTGGTCCCGCTGGCGCGTGTGGCCGTCATGCCGCCGATGCTGGCATCTGCACCGGGATCGATGGGGAAGAACAAGCTGGTGCTCTTGATGTCGTCATTCAGCTGTTTGCGCGTGACGCCTGGTTGAACGGTGACCGTAAGATCTTCTGCATTGACCGACAGCACCTTGTTCATGCGCGTCAAATCAAGGCTGATGCCCCCCTGCACGGCCAATAGATGTCCTTCAAGAGACGAGCCCACACCATAAGGGATGACCGGAAACTTATGCTCGGCGCACAGTTTCACGGCGTCTTGCACATCGTTTGTGCTCTCGGCAAATACCACTGCAGAGGGCGGCGGGACGGTGGTGAACGCAGATTCGTCGCGGCCATGGAGTTCGCGGACAGCCATGGCGGTTGAAAGCTGGGTGCCAAAACGCTGGCTGAGCGCTTCGATCAGGGCAGCAGGCGCTTCGCGCTGCGGGTACTGAGGGGTTACGTGGGCGGGTTGGGTGGGGGCATTCATGGCTTTTTCCTCTGCATGGGCGAGATACCGGCCAGTTTACGGCGAACTGCGGGAGGAGGGCGGCCGGGACTTTCCGGCAGGTGCGCTAAAGTGCGCGCATGACTGACCGCTACGCCGTCATCGGCAACCCCATAGACCACAGCAAGTCCCCGCTGATTCACGGGCTGTTCGCACAGGCCACGGGCCAGGACATGGCGTATTCAAAGCTGCTCGGTGAGACCACGCCCGGAGGTTTTGCGCGAGCAGTCGATGCGTTTCGAGCGGAGGGCGGTAGAGGCATCAATGTCACCGTCCCTTTCAAGACAGATGCGTTTGCCTACGCGACAGAGCTGTCGCCCGACGCCCAGCTGGCGGGTGCGGTCAATGCCCTGAAATTCGAAGAGGGCCGCGTGCTGGGGCAGAACTTTGACGGCATTGGCCTGGTGCGTGACGTGCAGGCCAATCTGGGCCTTTCGATCAAAGGCCGGCGGGTGCTCATACTGGGCGCAGGCGGTGCCACGCGGGGGGCATTGCTGCCTCTGGCCCGAGCGGGTGCCAATGCCATCGTCATTGCCAACCGTACCGCGGATAAGGCCCGCGCACTGGCCCAGGATTTCGCGCCGAATGCCCATGGCGTAGCTGTGCAGGGCTGTGGGCTGGATGCATTGGAAGATCAGGTGTTCGACCTTGTGTTCAACGCCACATCCGCATCATTGGGCGCAGAGTCGCTGGTGATTTCGCCCTCCGTATTTGCGCCCGGCGCGCTCGCCTACGACCTCGTGTACGGCAAGGGGCTCACTCCCTTTTTGCGGTTGGCGCGTGATGCCGGCTGTTCACAGGTGGTGGATGGCGTGGGCATGCTGGTCGAGCAAGCTGCAGAGGCCTTTGCGTGGTGGCGAGGCGTGCGCCCTGACACCCGTGACGCTGTCGCGAAGCTCACGGTTCCTCTGGTCTGAAGCGCTCGATCTGAATATTTTGATGAAACAGCTTGGAGCGCCTACACGCTCCAGAGAACCGCAGTATGGAGAATGGACATGGCTAACCGCCTTTCGCAAATCGCCACCCGAACCGGCGACGATGGATCCACTGGCCTGGGGGACAACACCCGGGTCTCCAAAGACAGCCTTCGCGTACATGCCATGGGAGATGTGGATGAACTCAACAGCCACATCGGCCTGCTGCTCTGCGAAGACATGCCCGGTGATGTACGAGAACTGTTGATTGATATCCAGCACCAGCTCTTTAATCTGGGGGGCGAATTGTCCATTCCAGGCTTTGAGTTGCTCAAGCCCGAAGCGCTGTTGTCTCTGGATCAGGCACTGCAAACGTACAACAGTCAGTTGCCGCGTCTGCAGGAATTCATTCTTCCCGCCGGTACCCGCGCGGCCGCGCAAGCCCATGTGTGCCGCACCGTGGCCCGAAGGGCCGAGCGTGCCGTCGTGGCGCTAGGCCAGGCAGAAACCGTACGTGAAGCGCCACGTCACTACCTGAACCGCCTGTCAGACCTGATGTTTGTACTGTCACGCGTGCTCAATCGTTTCCGACCAGATGGCAGCGTGGGCGACGATGTCTATTGGAAAAGTGAACGACTGGCCCGCTCTACCGCTGATTGATACCAGGTGAGGCGAAATCTCCACATACCTTGAAGCCACGCCCTACTGAGAGAACGATCCCTACAGTGGGCGCCACATAAAACCGTTCGTACTGAAGCTGTCCAGGCGTTCCGCAGCTTGACTTGCACATCAGCCAACGGCTAGTGCAAAGCCTCCTCAGTGGATACGCTTGGGGAGCTGGGCGCAGAACGGTTCAGACTCGCAGGCGTTGGGCCGGAATTCTGCTGCGCCATCCACCTTTCGCGTTTTCTTTCACGCATTTCAATCACCTGCGCTTTCGCCGCGTCGCTCAGGCCACTCAGGCCGTGATCAATCGGCCGACTATTGCGTTCTTTAATCAATGCATTCACTTCTTGCTTCGAGAGAGGCTTTGGCTTTGGCGGGAAATCCAACTCGCGTTTAAGCGCCATCACCTTGTTTCGGTGTTCCGTCATCTCCACTATGTCTTGCTTCGTCAGGGGCTTTTTGGGCGCGTTTGGGAAATCCATCTCGCGCTTAAGCGCCATCACCTTGTTTCGGTGTTCCGTCATCTCCACCATGTCTCGCTTCGTCAGGGGCTTTTTGGGCGCGTTTGGGAAATCCATCTCGCGCTTAAGCGCCATCACCTTGTTTCGGTGTTCCGTCATCTCCACCATGTCTTGCTTCGTCAGGGGCTTTTTGGGCGCGTTTGGGAAATCCAACTCGCGTTGAAGATCCGTCGCCTTCTTTTGGTGTTCCGTCAGTTCCGCGCTTTCTTGCTCCGTCAAGACCTTTGTCTGGCTCGCAACTTGGCTGACAGACAAGGTGCCGCTGTCAAGAACCGATGGCGGCAAGCTCGTGAGATCTTGCGCACATGCCTGCTTATCCGCTTGCATCGAGGAGGCGACACCGGTATGGGAGACCGTGGGGCCCCCATTTGTAGGATGATTCGACGAATTCGAGACTTGCGTGTCGCCCGAAGAGGAGGGCGGACGAATCGGGTGGGCAGGGGCGGCAGCGCATACGTCGCGTGGCATACGGGGATACTTTCTGAAAAAGATGAAAATGCCAGGAGACGTGGACCACGGATGGTCAGCACCTTGCGGATTTCTCCTGGGATACGCACAGCCAACCAATGCGCTTCACCAATAATTCAAAAAACACTGGAAGGCTATAGAGGGTTAGTAACAGCTCCAGTCCCCGAGTTCCACCTACCCAAAACGCTCCGTCAAGCTCCCGCAATCACCCCACAGGCGAGCCTGGGCCCAGAGTTGCCAGCCGGTTGTGCGTTGATATCGTCAGGGTCCTTGTGAACGATCAGGCCCTTACCCACAACGCTATTGGGACCGGTGAGTTTGATGCTTTGGCTGACATACTGCACCCGCGCCGTGCCCATGGCGTCTGCTTGCAAGGCGGGCAAATCGCCCAAGTGTCCGTGACCTGGTGCGCCATGCTGTGCGCCGGTAGGGTTGTAGTGCCCGCCTGCGCTCATGGCATCAGGGGCCGAGCAATCGCCATTCTCGTGAATGTGAAACCCGTGTATTGAATTTGGCTTGAGGTTTTTGATCTCTCCCGTCACGCGGGTGGCACCATCCTTCATCGCGGCAAACCGCACCATTCCTTCGACGGGCTTGGCAGCAAGCGGTTGATCTACCTGAGTAGCGCGCAATTGGACCTGTGCAACCTGTTCAGGCAGGGAGCCGGTACTGGGTCCGATGGAGCACCCGCTCACTACCAGGCCAAATCCGGCTGCAAGCCCGATGATGGTGGGTCGGCGTAGATGTGCAAGTGCTCGCATTTGGGAACTCCCTGGTTAAACGGTAGAGCGCATCTTAGGACCGTCTGCGTAGCAGGGCATGTAGGAGAACGGCGCCAAAGGTTGCGGTTCCGATGCCACCCAATGCAAAACTGCCGAACTTCAGGGTGAAGTCGCCCGTTCCCAGTACCAACGTGATGGCAGCCGTGAGCAAATTGGCAGGGTTGGTGAAATCGACCTTGTTATCTACCCAGATCTTGGCACCCGCAATGGCGATGAGGCCAAACACCACGATGGACACACCACCCATCACCGGCAGAGGAATGGCCTGGATCAAGGCGCCGAACTTGGGTGAAAAACCCAGCACCAGGGCCACAAGTGCCGCCACCACGAACACTGCAGTGGAATAGATGCGGGTAGCGGCCATGACGCCTATGTTTTCGGCATAGGTCGTCACGCCCGTGCCGCCAGAGGCGCCGCTCACCATGGTGGCAATACCGTCGCCGACGAAGGCCCGGCCAATGTAGGGATCGAGATTGCGACCCGTCATGGCAGTCACGGCCTTGATGTGGCCCAGGTTTTCTGCCACCAGAATCAGAGCCACAGGCGCAATCAACAGCATGGCGTTGGCTTCAAATACCGGGGCCGTGAATTTGGGCATGCCCACCCACGGGGCGCTGATGATGCCGGAGAAATCCATGGGTTTTCCGAATCCCATGCCATTGGTCAGAACCAGATAGATCACCGTGGCCAGCAGCAGCCCCACCAGAATCAAAAGGCGCTGCACCATGCCGCGGGTGAAAACGGCCACCACAGCCACACTGACGAAGGTCACTGCCTGCATCCAACTGTCGAAATTGCTTGCAGCCATGTTCTTGATCGGAATGGCCGCCAGGTTCAGCCCGATGACGGCCACCACGCTGCCCGTCACCACGGGTGGCATGAAGCGTTCGATCCAGTCGGTACCAGCAGCCTGCACCACGAAGCCGATCAGCATATAAAGTAGCCCGCAAGCCACGATGCCGCCCAGGGCCACGCCCAGATTGGCATTGGGGCCGCTCCCGCCGTACGCAGTGGCGGCAATCACCACTCCAATGAAGGCAAACGAAGATCCCAGGTAACTGGGTACCTTGCCCCCGGTAACAAAGTAGAAGATGAGCGTGCCTATGCCGCTCATCAAGATGGCGAGATTGGGGTCAAACCCCATCAAAATGGGAGCGAGCACGGTGGCACCAAACATGGCGATCACGTGCTGCAGCCCCATCACCATGGTTTGTGGCCATGGCAATCTCTCATCCGGGGCAATGACCCCTGCATCTCGTAAAGCCGTTGACGGCCTTTCTTGCCAGCTGAACAAGCTCATCCTCTCACTCCTTCCAATGTTGGTAGCGCGATAGTAGGGCCTTCTATATAGGATCCACAACTTCCCTTAGGGAACTTACGCACTGGAGCGGGGTCGCACCCTGTACAGAGAAAGCGAGAGACATCTTTTTCGATGTTTTTGCAACCCACCCCAAAAATGTCATCAATCGATGCTATAGTCTCGCTCCTTCTCTGATAACTGCACGCAGTTTGAAGCGGGGCGAAGCAAGCGGAGCCGGAAGGCGAGGGTTGCGGTGGGTTGAGAGGCTGGTGGGTTGATCGAATGATTAGCTGGCCGGTTCAAAGACCCCGGTAGTTGCAAGGTTAATAAATATCATGCAATAATCGAAGGCTTCGCTGATAACTGATAGGCAATTCAGCGGGGTGGCAGGCAGATTGATTAGTTGATCTGATTGCTGGTGATTTAGG
>NZ_JBEPSH010000019.1:0-15741 GCF_040548795.1 Ottowia thiooxydans
GGTTGGTTGTGGGTGGTTTGTTTATTGTTGTACCGGGGGGTCGCCACGCCTAGCCTGGCACCCCCTGGCTTGGCAACGCGTGGGGGGTTTAATTGATGACACGCCCTAGGGCCATGCCGCTATAAAGAGTTCGTTATGCACACACCCAACGAAACCCCACCCGTATCGCCGCCGCCACCTAATCCTCCGCCCCCTCCGCCGGTAGGTGATCCACCACCTTCGGCTCCACCGGTGTCTGACCCCAAGCCCGCGCCCTGATCCTGTAGGGGAAAAGCATGGCCAAGGCCGGGGCGGGACTGCTCTATGTCAATGATCAGATGGCCGGCTGGCGGCGACTGCGCCGCCGCGGCGGGTTCTCGTACATTACCTCCAGGGGGCGGGTCATCTCAGCGCCCCATCACTTGGAGCGGGTGCGCAAGTTAGCCATTCCCCCGGCATATGAGGACGTGTGGATCTGCCCTGATCCACGTGGGCACATCCAGGCCACAGGCAGAGACGCCAAAGGCCGCAAACAGTACCGATACCACGCCTTGTGGCAAGAGCAGCGCAAAGAAGCCAAGTTTGATCGCATGCTCCAGTTCGGCCATTCGCTTCCTTCGATACGGCGCAAGATTCAGGCCGATCTGGCTCGTTCCGACGCTAGCCTTGCATCCGTTGTGGCTGCGGTGTTGAGATTGCTGGACCGGACGGGGCTGCGCATTGGCAACGAGGAGTATGTGGTGGAAGGCGGGTCATACGGACTCAGTACTCTCAAGAGCCGGCATGCGCGAATTGACGGCCATCGTCTGACACTGGATTTCAAGGGAAAGTCCGGCATCAAGCAGCATGTGGAGATTTCCGACAAAAGGGTGGTGCGCAAGATCCACCAGTGTCATGAACTACCGGGCCAAGGTCTATTTCAATTTGTGGATGCGCAAGGCCAAGCGCATCAGGTGCGCTCCGATCATGTCAACGCCTATATCAGCAGCTGTTGTGAGGGCAATTTCACAGCCAAGGATTTTCGTACCTGGCACGCCAGTACCTATGGCATGAAGCTGGTGCTGAATGCACTTGCCGACTCAGCTTCGGCGGACATTGCCGCCATGGATGCTGGCCTGTTGGTGGAACGGGTGGCGGAAAGATTGGGCAACACAGCCGCTGTTTGCCGAAAGTTCTACATTCATCCGGAAGTGTTGGCGCTGTGTGAGAAGTCGCCCCGACCACGCCTTGCTAAAAAAGTGCGCAAAAAGGCGGGCCTGACTCTTGAAGAGAGCGCATTCATTGATCTGCTCAAGAGCAAGTGAGTTGCATGAGCCGCTTGCCAGGCGCAATCCAATACGCCTTAGGGCGCTAGTCAAATATAGCGCCTCCTACGGGCGGTTCATTACCTGTGCCTACCGGCTCTGCAGGGCCTGGGCCCCGGGAGATGACAGGTGCATTGCGCACCAGGTTCACAAGGCCTCTCGTGAGGATATAGGCCACTGCGACGACTGTCGCCGACCGTACGAATGATCGCCCAGCCGACCTGCCGCTGTTTCGGGTTTTGGGCAAGCATGTGCGGCCTGTTGAAGCAACCCCGTCGTTTGAACATCTCATCACGAATCCTTACGTAAACAATTTGTCGGGCAAAGATCGTGCCAGGAAGGCACTTATTCCTACAGATTGCGGGCTTGCTGGCGTCGATGATGTTGCTTTATCACTCGTTTGGCTCAGGAGTTTTTGGATGGATCACGTGCTCATCGTAGACGCTGATATCGAATCAGCTACCAGGCTGCGAGGGTTTGTCGCATCAGAGCAATTTTCCGTTGTGGCGGCGCATTCGCTGAGGGACGCGCGCAAACAGATGATTTTGCAAACGCCTCAGCTGGTTTTTCTGGATTCGAATCTGCCGGACGGCAATGGGCTTGACTTGATTTCGGAGAGTCATGTGAGCGTGCCCCCCAAGCTTGTGCTCATGACCGCCCAGGCCAGCGTCGACTCGGCAGTAGAGGCCTTGCGTATGGGCGCCATGGATTATCTGGTCAAACCTATCTCGTCTTCGCGCGTTGAATTTTTCCTCTCAGGCCTGGGCCGTGGAGATAAACGTCGCGAAGAACCGGAACAGCATGGGCGTTTCGGAAAAATGTGGGGCACCTCAGCCCCCATGCGAAAAGTCTATGAACAGATCCAGCGGGTCGCCTCCACCTCGATTACCGTTTTGGTGACTGGTGAAAGTGGAACCGGCAAGGAACTGGTGGCACAGACGGTACATGAACTCAGTTCACGCAAAGACATGCCGTTCCTGGCAGTCAACTGTGGAGCCATTTCGCCCAACTTGATAGAGAGTGAAATATTCGGGCACGAAAAGGGCAGCTTTACGGGAGCCGAGCGTCAGCACCAGGGGTTCTTTGAACGAGCTGCTGGTGGCACACTTTTTTTGGATGAAGTCACCGAGATGCCGCTGGATCTGCAGGTCAAGCTCTTGCGCGTCCTGGAAACGGGCCGCTTCATGCGGGTGGGCTCCACTCAAAGCAGGGAAGCCGATGTGCGGGTCGTGGCTGCCACCAACCGGGTGCCGGAGCAAGCTGTCGCAGATGGGAAACTCCGAGAGGATGTCTTCTACCGTTTGAATGTATTTCCCATTGAACTGCCTCCATTGCGGGAGAGGCTCTCGGATTTGCCTTTGCTGGCTGAGCACTTCTTGCGAGACGTTTGCGCGCAGGAAGGCCGTAGCAAGGAATTCAACGATGCCGCGCTCAAACAACTGGCCCTTTACCCATGGCCAGGCAATGTTCGTGAGCTTCGCAATGCCGTGCAGCGGGCCTACGTTATGGCGCCTGGTGAAGTCATAGGACCTGAATGGCTTCCTGAAGCGGACTCCAGCGTACAGAAGCCGGGAGATATTGCCAGATTGCCAGAAAAAAGAAAATGGCCGGAAGCCAATGGTATTTCAATAGCTGAATCCACTGATACCTCAGAGCGTGTGGCCTCTGTGCGCGTTCCTATTGGGTTCACTATGGATCAGGCGGAGAAAATGCTTATACAGGCTACTTTAAAACAATGCATGTATCAGAAGGAGCGCACAGCTGCAGTTCTCGGAATCAGTCTTAAAACCTTGTACAACCGGCTTAAGTCCTATGCTGCAAGCAATGAGGGCGCTGAAAAACGCTGAATCAATCAAAGTTTCGAGTTTGGCGGTCGGAGATTAGTTGGCTAAAGAGCGTCAAGATTCAAGTGGCCATTGCTGCAATAGTTCAATTTAGCGGCGCATAGACGCAAGGCAGGCGGGCTGGTCCAGCCCCTTCGCCAGAGGATAGAAAGGGTTTTAACTTCCTTTCCATGTCCTCCATAAAGTAAGTCACGTCAGTCGCATCGAATGCCGGGGCGACTTACGATTTGCGACTTATTGGCGGTCTGCACGTGCAGGGCGCGTGCCGTCGGACGTGGACCCCATACCGGATGAGCTCCGCTCGCCGCTGGCTGGCGCGGCTTGTGAACCTGTCATGCCGCTGTTGGAACGCATGCCTGTACCCGTAGCCCCTGTTCGAGAATTCGGCGCTGTGGTGGCATTGGGCTGCTCACCTGACATCACGCCTTGTGTCGTAGTGGCGCCGGTAGCGGGCGCAGTCAAGGCACCAGGCTGTGAAGGATTTCGAGCCGTGTTGGCGTTAGGCTGTTCGCCAGTCATTACACCTTGCGTTGAAGTGGCGCGGTTGCTGGATGGTGCACCGGAAGTGGTGCCCGGCTGGTTGCGCGAAGTGTTGGCGTTGGGTTGCTCACCACTGGCTGGTCCTGGAGGTGTGGTCTGTGCGTGGGCCATACCCATCACGGCGACTGCGGCTGCTGCGACGAGAGTTTTCAGTGTTTTGTTCATTAGTAAGCTCCTGTTGGTTGAGTGAATTTGCTGCATCATCCGTCCAGTGATTTCTCAAGATTGGCAGAAAGATGAAAGCTGCGGGATACACCGGCAATCGGTGTGCCCGGTATCAAGCGGCGGCGCGTGCTCTTTCTTGATCGCGGAGGCTTCGCACTTGCACGTGGTTCCGGCTGGCACCCTCGTACTGACGTTGGAGAATGGCTCTGACCTCTGCCGGCAATTCTTCTTTCAACGCTGCGCGGTAACGCGCCAACGCGGTGTCTTCGCCGCGTTCTGCTTCTTCCAGCATATTGAGGTCGCTGTAGCCAGCAAGAGTCCCTTTGGTCGCCACCCAACCGCGGTGCAACGCACCTGCAATCGTGCCGCTGTCAGCGGGTTTGCCACCGAGCTGCATGATCAGTGTCTGAAGCTCCTTGGCCGCAGCTTGGCATTCGTCAGCGCGAGCTTGAAGAACTTGTTTCAAGCTTTGAGTCTTGGTGTGCTCTGCCGTGCTGCGAAAGCCAAACTCTCCGTCTTTGCAGTTTTCGACAAGATCATTCAAGGTGTCTATGAGATCGTTTTGGTCCATGATTCAACTCCGAAAAAACTTGCCCCGAGAGGCATGGACCCTCTACGGGCATTTGGCATGCCCGCCGTACTTAATCTGAATAATGGGATCTCAAAGGCCTTGCTAAGTATTTTTTATATGCGAAAAAGGTAAGGATATCCCGGGTGCCGGTAGGACAAGTTCGATAGGCTGAGTAATCTGTTAATTTAATTAAATGGAGACGGCAAGGCGTGCAGAAAAATTTTCTGAAAGACAGGAAATTTGGTCATTCCTGAAACCGTCAAAATATCCAATTAAGCAGATGGTGAGAAAAAGTGGCGGCAGAAATTGAGCAACGGACGTGCTGAAGTCATTTTGAAATTCGCGCCGTGAAGGACAATGCCTCATACCGTGTCAGGATTTTTCGAATCTCCAGGAATTGGCATGGTCGTTGCGTTCCATGTGTTATTTGATATACCTAGGAATGCAATGAGTTCTCTGCAAATCAATGTCGGCGCTCGGCAGAATCACAGCCTGTCACCGCATCTGCAACGTGCGGTGCATATGCTTCAGATGTCTTCGCTGGATTTCGCCGCCTTGGTGCGCGGGAAAATGGAAGACAACCCATTTTTGGAAGAAGAAGGTATAGACACTGAAACTGCGCATGAAGGCCTGCCATCTGTCGACATGGCAGCTTCAACACAAGACCAGGCCATGGATGCGGAGCATTCTCCAGATCGAGAGATATGGCTGGCAGACGCATTTCAGGGCAGTGCCCATCGCGCTGAAGGCTCTGACATCTCAGCCATGGACTTCACCGAATCGCCTACGACCTTGGCCATGCATCTACATGGGCAGTTGAACGTCATGCCGCTGCCCGCCCGCGATTTGGCGATGTGCCAGGCCATCGTGGAGTCTTTGGACGAGGACGGCTACCTCCGAACCGATCTGCACGAGCTTGTTGCCATTCTCCCTGAGTCGCATGCGCCGCATGTTGACGAGCTTGCCTTTGCTCTTCGGCTCGTGCAGTCGCTCGATCCCGCGGGCGTTGCAGCACGCAGCGTGGGCGAATGTTTGCTGCTTCAGTGCTCCGGCATCGACGACCCGCGCATGTCCGAATTAGCAAGGCGGATGGTGAGCGAACACCTTGCTGCTGTGGCCAAGCGAGACGTCACGGGACTCAGCAAGCGCCTTGGCGAAACCCCGCTGTTCGTCGAGCAAACCATAGACCGGATCAAGCGCATGAATCCTCGGCCTGGTTGGTCGTACAGCTCGTCAAGAGTTGACTACATCGTGCCTGACGTCATTGTGCGGCGTGATCGTAAGGGGTGGGACGTTCAATTGAACCCCGCAGTGGTTCCGCATGTGCGTCTCAACAAAGTCTACGAAAAGCTATTTCAGCGCCATAAGACCAAGGACCATGCCCAGCTGATAGATCACCTGCAAGACGCTCATTGGACCATGCGAAATATGGAGCAACGTTTCGCCACCATATTGGGGGTCGCCCAAGCCATTGTGCGAAAACAGCAGTACTTTCTGGAGTACGGTGCAATGGCCATGAAGCCAATGATCTTGCGAGAAATTGCCGACGAAGTGGGCGTGCACGAGTCCACTGTTTCAAGGGTCACAAACAACAAGTACATGGCAACCCCCCTAGGTGTTTTCGAGTTGAAGCATTTCTTCTCCAGGTCCATGACCAGTGCCAGTGGAGAGGCTTGTTCGCCCACAGCCATTCGGGAAGTCATTAACGACATGATCGCTGCCGAATCGCCAACTAGTCCGCTTTCCGATGGCGACATTGCCCGGCAGTTGGAGTCGCAAGGCCTCAAAGTGGCCAGGCGCACAGTGACCAAATACAGGCAGCTACTGGGTCTGGAGGCGGGGGAGAAAAGAAAGCGCCTTGCGTGAACTGATCATCGGGCTGGCAGCCCATGATCAGCTTTTGCTGGATCAAGCCCGTCTTTGACTATCGCTTGTCTTCAGGAACGGACTGGGGGCTTGAACCAGGCTTGGCCATGATCTTCTTGCGCGCCGGAGCATCCAGCCCCGGCGCCTGCCGCAAGTCGGTATCCACTTGCCCCGCATCGATATCGTCCTTGGCCTGTTTGATACGCGGATCAACGCGCGAACTCGTCGAGTCGGCACTCTGATCTCGTTCATGGGGCAGGCGGAGCTCTTTGTCTGCATCTCCGGTTCGGCCAGATGACTGGGCCTGATCGGCCGCCCTGACGATGCGTTCCGCGGGCGCAGGGCTTGGAGTTGTCTTCGTGATGGTTGGCTTATTCATGCGCGTGCTACCTTAAGTGAATGACGGGCTGTCCCCAACTTTGCATACCTTGAACAAGCTTTCAGGCACCCAACGCAGAGGATCAGTGTCACCACCATCTAAGGCAAGCGGCGTGCCTGAGCAATCAGAAAGCCGAACACTCGGGCACCATGCTTTGCCACTCAGTGTTTGTTGTGGGCCGCTGCGGACATCAGTTTGTCCGTATACGCGATAGCCATCGCAGACAGCAGGAACACCGCATGGATCACCGTTTGAGCAATCAGCACTTTCTCGGAGTAGTTGTCTGCATTGATAAAGGTCTTGAGCAAGTGGATGGAACTGATCCCGATGATGGACAGGGCCAGCTTGACCTTCAACACGGACGCGTTGACGTGGCTCAGCCATTCTGGCTGATCGCGATGGCCTTCAAGGTTCAAACGGCTGACAAAGGTTTCATAGCCGCCCACAATCACCATGATCAGCAGGTTGGAAATCATGACCACGTCGATCAACGCTAATACCACCAGCATGATCACTGTTTCATTGAGCGCAGTGACGGGCACGCTACTTTTGTAGCCGATGGCGTTGACCAGCGCTTCCAGGGCGTGCTGGTCGCCAAAAGCTGCTTGAATCAGGTGCCAAAGCTCTACCAGGAAATGCACCACGTACACGCCTTGGGCTGCAATGAGGCCCAGGTAGAGTGGAACCTGAAGCCACCGGCTGGCAAAGACCAGTGCCGGCAAGGGGCGCAGGGGGCGGTTGACGGGATGTTGTACTGGGTCTGCCATGAAAATGAGTTGGAAGAGATGGATGAGCGACCGCACGGAAATGCTGGCCTGAAATCTGACGAAAACCCGCTATTGTAAAAAGGCCGGTGACGAATTGGTGTCAGGCGCCCTCAGCTTTGCGCATGCGCGCGTACCTGCGGGCTGAACTATGGGCAGGCGGCTTCAGGGTTTAGCACACATCATGCCAGCGACGGCCGTTCGGCGAGCAGCATCATGGTCGTCTCGAAATCCAGGTTCCCGCTCATGTTCGCGTGTTGAAAAGCCGAAACGCCGTCTTCGTCGGCCGCCAGTGGGTCAGCTCCCATGACCAGGAGTTGATGGACCACATTCATATGTCCCGCTTTGGCGGCCGCGATCAAGGCGAGATTGACGTAGCGGCTATTGGCACCAGCAATGAGTGCGTCGTCGTGCTCAGTTTGCAGTAGGGGAGCCAGTGCCGTGACTACGTTCAGACATCCATTGGAAGCGGCGATCTCCAGAGGTGTCAGCCTGGTTGTCATGTCCACAGCCTTGAGATTGGCGCCGCTTGCAATCGCATCGAGGGCGATTTGTACCGCCCCCCCTTTGGCCGCGTTGAACAGTGCCTTATCAAGATTGTTCTGCACCGAACCTGGGGCGTTCGGATGAGGGTCAAACATGAAGATGAATGAAAAAAGCGGTGTGTAGGGTATGCCGGTTAGCCGGCCTTGAAAATACAGGACGTCCAGGATGCCGATGTGGTCATCGCGCCGCAGTGCTCGGACCGCGGCATCATCAAATACCGTTGAACTGGGAAACAGGTGATAGAGCAAGCTGGGTGGCAGGCTGTTCTCGGATGAATAGGCAGTTGCTCTCAGAACCGCATTCAATAGGCTGGGATCATCCTGCTTGCTGGCACGAAGCAATAGCCAGAAGCTGGTTCCATCTCCTGAATACTGCACGTTGGCCCTTCGCGCCAACAGCATCTTGGCGAGCTCAAGGTGACCTTTATCTATCGCCAACGTGAGTGGTGTATTGCCATTCTTGTCAATGGCATTGATTTCTGCACCGTTGCTCAAGAGGAGCTCCGCCATGTCCAGCCGATTGTCGATGACTGCGAGCGTCAACGGGGTTCTGCCCAATGAATCTTTGGTTTCCAGATTCGCCTGATTTTCTACCAACGCATTGAATGCGCTGAATTCGCCCAGATAGCAGGTAAAAACCAGCGGAGTCTCGCCGGTCGAATTGGGGGTTTCGGTGTTGGCTCCGTGTGCCAGCAGGGTTTTGGCGATGCTCGGGGAGAAGCGCAGGGCCATTCTCAAAGGCGTAACAACGCTGTTTTGGACTGTGCCCTCTATGTTGGCACCTCTGGCTAAAAGCAGGTGCACAAGAGTTTCCCTTCGCGCAACGATGGCGTGCGTGAGTGCTGTATTTTTGGAGTGGTCAGTTGCGTCGATATCCACTCCGTGATCCAGAAGTACTCGAGCATTGCCGATATTTCCCAGAATGACAGCATGAATCAGGGGTGTGATTCCAGCTCGGCCTACCTGATTGGCGTCGGCGCCTCGTTGCAGCTGATTTTTGATGTGCTCCGGGTTGTCATCATTGGAAAATAATGGTGGGCTGTCCAGCAACCCGTCGGCTTCGGAGGTTTTGCCCGTCTGGCCCTTTTGCGCCTTTTCCTGAAAAAGGAATTCCCCTACATTCGTGTTGCCGACAACAATGTCACGGGCACCATAGTCTTCAACTTTCTTGAGCAAAGGTTGAGCACTGGATTGATTGAGCTTGAGCAGGGGGCGAGGTGGGGAGTCGCTCAGGACCGCATAGCGACTTTTACGGCAGCAGAACATGGTTTTTGTTTTAGGTTTTATGAAGTAGGGCAGTCAAAATCGAGTCTGCACCTCTCTTGATTCTCGAAATTTTTACTACCCTCTACCACCCTCTTCGCAGCGAGCCAAGTTTTCTCAAGCTTCCCTTAGGCACCATGATTTTCGGGCTCGCTGGGTCCAGCAGCGGCGGTGGAAATGGGCTCGAAATCAGGATGGCTTGGAGGAGCGTGCGTGCCTCCGGAGAGGTTGGACAAGGGGTTGGGCATGGCGTTGGTCGCATTGAATGGATACCAAGATGAGTAACGCCTGGCGCTGACGAGTTCCAGCACTTGCACAGAGCCGGTGGGATCATGCTCGGACGGGGTTGAAGGGCAAGTCTGGGGGTGAGGGCGCCAAGGCTGAATGAAGCTGTGGAAAATGGACTCGACATTCAAGTGAGTCGGGGTCGCCCGGAATCTGATACAACCGTCGTGTGGAAACATCGTTGGCTGAGGCCTGCAACGCCTTTTGGTCCAGCGGAGTCAGAACTTTGTAAGAGCCCGGTCGGATGATGAGCGGGTTTAGGGGGGCGCTTGGGCGTCCACTGTGTGCAACAACGAAGGAGACATTCCTGATGAGTGCCATTGAATCGGTTTTAGTGGAAAACCGCGTATTCCCTCCTGGCGAGGCCCTCACAAAGGCCGCGCGCATCTCCGGCATGTCCGCCTATGAGGCCTTGTGTGCTGAAGCTGACAAGAATCCAGATGAATTCTGGGGACGCCAAGCCCGGGAAAATCTTCTCTGGAGCAAGCCTTTTACCCGTGTGCTCGACGAGTCCAACAAGCCGTTCTACAAATGGTTTGACGATGGCCAGCTCAATGCCAGCGCCAACTGCCTGGACAGGCACATAGGCACGCCGGTCGAAAACAAGACCGCCATCATTTTTGAAGCGGATGACGGTGCTGTCACCAAGGTCACCTACAAAGAGTTGCTGGCACGTGTCAGCCGCTTCGCAAACGGCCTGAAAGCGCACGGCATCCAAAAGGGTGACCGTGTCCTGATCTACATGCCCATGACCATTGAAGGCGTGGTCGCCATGCAGGCGTGTGCGCGCATAGGCGCAACCCACAGCGTGGTTTTCGGCGGGTTTTCCGCCAAAGCGCTTCAAGAGCGCATCATTGATGTGGGTGCCGTGGCCGTGGTCACGGCCAACTATCAGATGCGTGGCGGCAAGGAATTGCCCCTCAAGGCGGTCGTGGATGAAGCCCTCAGCATGCCGGGCTGTGAATCCGTCAAGAGCGTGTTCGTCTACGAACGCACGCCCACCGCCTGTACCTTGGCCGTGGGTCGCGACAAGACTTTCACTGAACTTCTGCAGGGCCAGTCAGATGAATGTGCGCCCGTAGCTGTAGACGCGGAGCATCCGCTGTTTGTCCTCTATACCAGCGGCTCCACTGGCAAGCCCAAAGGCGTGCAGCACGCCACCGGCGGCTACCTGCTGTGGGCCAAGATGACCATGGACTGGACTTTCGATCTGAAAGACAGCGACATCTTCTGGTGCACGGCTGATATCGGCTGGATCACAGGGCATACCTATGTGGCCTACGGCCCCTTGGCTGCGGGTGCGACCCAGATCGTGTTCGAAGGTGTGCCGACCTATCCTGATGCCGGCCGTTTCTGGCAAATGATCGAGCGTCACAAGTGCACTATTTTCTATACGGCACCCACCGCCATTCGCTCTCTCATCAAAGCGTCGGAAACCAACGAAAAGGTCCATCCCAAGAACTGGGACCTCACAAGCCTTCGAATCCTGGGGAGCGTGGGAGAACCTATCAATCCGGAAGCCTGGATCTGGTATCACAAGCATGTGGGTGGCGAGCGCTGCCCTGTGGTGGATACGTTTTGGCAAACTGAAACCGGTGGCCACGTCATTACCCCACTGCCTGGGGCAACGCCGCTGGTACCGGGCTCATGCACACTGCCGTTGCCGGGCATCGCTGCTGCCATCGTAGATGAGGCGGCCAACGACGTTCCTAATGGCTCCGGCGGCATTCTGGTCATCAAGAAGCCCTGGCCGTCCATGATTCGGACCATCTGGGGTGATCCCGAGCGTTTCAAGAAAAGCTATTTTCCTGAAGAGCTCAAAGGCTATTACCTGGCGGGCGACGGCGCTGTCCGCGATGCTGAGCGGGGTTACTTCCGCATTACCGGCCGAATTGACGATGTTCTGAATGTCTCTGGCCATCGCATGGGCACGATGGAGATCGAATCCGCGCTGGTAGCCAAGACTGACCTGGTGGCAGAGGCGGCCGTCGTGGGGCGCCCGGACGACACCACGGGAGAGGCCATTTGCGCTTTTGTGGTGCTCAAGCGCTCATTGCCCCAGGGTGACGAAGCCAGGGAAATCGCCAAACAGCTGCGTGATTGGGTGGCCAAGGAAATTGGCCCTATTGCCAAGCCGAAAGACATCCGCTTTGGTGAAAACCTGCCCAAAACGCGGTCCGGCAAAATCATGCGCCGTCTCCTGCGCAGTCTGGCCAAAGGTGAGGCCATCACCCAGGACACCAGCACGCTTGAAAACCCACAGATCCTGACGCAGCTCGATCAGACGTACTGACTGCTCGGTAATCCTGCAGGACCTGCAGATCTGACGTTCAGCATGGGGCAGCATGGCGCGATAGCCAAGTGGTTGATCAACGGATTGCAAATCCGTTGAGTCCGGTTTCACTCCGGATTGCGTCTTCCAGCCTGCGCACGTGGGGCGATCTAACTGGCGCAGTTGGGCAAAGCCAAAAAGCAAACGCCGCCTCAAAGGGCGGCGTTTCACGTATGGGAACGTAGGCTCCTAGGGGGGGCATCCACCCCTCATTCGGGCGCCATAGTCACACGGCTTATTTAAGCGACAAGATCCAGGTTGCCAGCGTTTTGGCTTCCGCTTCGCTCACGTTGGCATTTGGAGGCATAGGCACAGCGCCCCAGGTGCCTGAGCTGCCTTTCATGATCTTGCCTGCCAACATATCTGCTGCACCAGCGTCTTTGCTGAACTTGGCGGCCACGTCCTTGTAAGAAGGGCCCACAAGCTTTTTATCGACTGTGTGGCAAGCCATGCAGTTCTTCGACTTGGCAAGAGCCTCGTTAGCATGAACCGGAGTGGAGACTGCGGTAAAGCCTGCCAGGGCAGCCAGGACGAACAAAACGCGTTTCATGTCTTTCCTTTTTTTCGTGGGTGATTGAGCTACATTCTCAAAACGCCATTGTATAGATGCAGGTTGACCTAAGAACGTGTTTACGATCTATTCGGGGTTGCGCAAGCGCCATGGCGGGATGGGATGCAAGGCGCGGCGCGCAGCCAATAGCCCGTGCTATTGGCAAGCGTTGCAACGCCGCAGACCGCCCGCCATGGCACTTGCCCTTCGGGTTGGATCGAAATCGGGCGATTTCTTTGGCCGTTCGCTTGCATGGGCACTAGCCCATGTGGCGCAAACGACCTTCGAACTCGTCCCGATTGCGACCCAACGCGACCCCGAATAGATCGTAAACACGTTCTAAGACCTGATCCCCTTCAAGGAATTTTCATGTACCTGCTTGGGCTGGGAATTGTTCTGTTGCTATTGAAATATTTAGAGATTGAACCTGTTGCCCAGTGGGCCTGGTGGATGGTGCTGTCACCCTTTGCGGCGGCCATTGTCTGGTGGGCATGGGCCGATTGGTCTGGCTATACCATGCGCAAGTCGATGGAACGGCAGGAATTGCGCAAACATGATCGCATCAACCGCCATCGCAAGGCCATTGGCCGGCCCACCACTCCACCTTCACGCCGGCGCCCTTGAATCTTCAAAACGTTCTTTGAACAGGCTCTTGGATAGCGGCTAGCCGAGATTTCGCTCTGCTTCTTCTGGAGTTTCCCCCTCAGACGCTTGCACGTGGCCATGGAGACGTCGCGCAAGCATGCACAATGCCCTCATGCTGATTCATCCTGAAATTGACCCTATCGCGCTGCGTTTGGGACCCCTGGCGATCCATTGGTATGGAATTACCTACCTGGTAGCCTTTGCGCTGTTTTTCTGGCTGGCTACTCGCAGGCTCAAACATGAGCCTTACGCCAGCATCACCCAGCCCACTGCCTGGACGCGGCGTGACATTGAAGACATGTTGTTCTTTGGTGTGGTGGGCGTCATTGTGGGGGGGCGAATTGGCTACTGCCTCTTCTACAAGCCAGCGTATTACCTGGCGCACCCCTTGGAGATATTTGCCATCTGGCAAGGGGGCATGGCTTTTCACGGCGGCATGCTGGGGGTCATTCTGGCCATGATCTGGTGGGCGCATTCGCGTCGCCGGCCCTGGATGCAGGTGACTGACCTGATCGCACCCTGCGTTCCTTTGGGCCTGGCCTCAGGCAGGGTCGGTAACTTCATCAATGGCGAGCTATGGGGGCGCCTGGCTGATCCGACACTTCCATGGGCCATGGTATTTCCAGCCGCAGGGCCAGAGCCGCGCCACCCTTCTCAGGTGTACCAATTCCTGCTGGAAGGAGTTTTGCTGTTCATTTTGCTTTGGCTGTACGCGCGCAAGCCACGCAAGATGGGTCAGGTCAGCGGTGCTTTCCTGACGGGATATGGAGCATTCAGGTTTATCGCCGAATACTTCCGTGAGCCTGACGCATTCCTGGGTCTGCAGGCCTTGGGGCTGTCGCGCGGGCAATGGCTGTGTGTGCCTATGATCCTGGCCGGCATTTTCATGTGGGTATGGGCAAGTAGGCGGCGAGAAGAGAAAAGTTAAGGTTATATTGCGTGGAGATAGGGTTGCTTATGAACACTGAAGTCAATTCAAAGTCCACTGAAGATACAGCGCGCGCGCCGCGGGCCACGCATGACCGTCTGGATTCGCTCCTGAGTCGCCGGGGCGAGGCCCTATCTCCCAGAGCGCTGCGCAAACTGCTGGAACAACTTCAGGCCATCATCGACCCCCGAATTGGGGAAGTGGAAGGTGGTCGCCGCGCGCAGGCATTCATCACCTGGTATGACACGGCCACTGCCGGCGAAAGGCTGGACGCCTGGCTGCTGATGAGCGAGCAATTCGTGGCTGACCAGGCCAAGTCCAAGGCCGCCCAGGCTCAATATGCTGCCGCGATTGGCACATCGGATGAGGCGGTGGCGGAAGTGCGGCTGCGTCGCGCCACAGTCTCGCCGCGCAGGCGCATTTTGCAGCGAATCTCAGTATTGCCTGAGGGCGTGCGCTTTCTGGTGAACATGCGTGAGCAGCTCTTGCCGCACCTGCGGACCTATCCCAGCCTGGCGGCGCTGGACGTCGAGATGGAGTACATGTTCTCGACCTGGTTTGATGTCGGCTTTCTAGAGCTGCGCAGCATGAACTGGGACTCCCCTGCGTCGCTGCTTGAAAAGCTGATCAAGTACGAAGCCGTGCACGACATACGCAGTTGGGCGGACCTCAAGAACAGGTTGGACAGCGACCGCCGCTGCTACGGGTTCTTTCACCCCCGCCTGCCGGATGAGCCTCTGATCTTCGTGGAAGTGGCGTTGCTCGGTGACATGGCGGGCAGCATTACGCCTTTGCTGGACGAGTCTGCGGCTCCGGCCGATCTGGCCAAGGCCACGACTGCGATTTTCTATTCCATCAGCAACACGCAGGCTGGTCTGCGTGGAGTGAGTTTTGGAGATTCACTGATCAAACATGTGGTGGATACCCTCAAGACGGAGTTTCCTCGTCTAAAGGTGTTTGCCACGCTTTCGCCCATTCCCGGTTTGCGTGGGTGGATGGGGAAAAATGCGGCGCGACTGTTGGAGGCCACGCCTTCCCGAGCCCAGCAGGCGTTGGCTCGTGAGCTGGGGGAGGCGCCCACCGCCAAGAACCTGTTGACGGCCCTGGATGGTGTCCCCGCACTCAAAGAGTCTTCTGCTGTGCGCCGCTGGCTGCTGGCGTCTGCCGCCCAGTACTTGGCCCTCGGCATTGAAGGCACCAAGCCGCTCGACCCGGTAGCTCGCTTTCATCTGGGCAATGGTGCCCGGGTAGAGCGGCTCAATTGGATGGCTGATCCGTCTGCCAAAGGGCTGAAGCAGTCGTTCGGGCTGATGGTGAACTACCTCTACGACCTTAATCGCCTGGACAAGCACAAGGCCCTTCTGACCCAGGGGAAAGTGCCTGTGTCTGGGCAGCTCAAGGGTTTGATGGACTGATTCGCCCGGGCTTGGCGGCTTGCTGCGTTGTCCTGCACCCCCTGCAACTGCCCGCAGTCCCCAGCGCTTGACACCTTAAAGGCTCTCCAGCTTCCGCAAGCTCAGGAGTTTCTCCCGAGCGCGCTCTCGCTCCGCGGCATAGGGCGTGTCATCAATTAACCCCCCACGCGCTGATTCGCCCTGAGGATGGATACGCGAAGGCAGGCGCAGGCCGTAGTGATCTACGGTCAAGGCTGCCGACAAAGTAGACGCCGCAGGGCGAGCCAGCCCAAAGGGTTGCCAAGCCAGGGGGCGCCATGCGTTGTTGTGGCTCGCTTGTGTACATGAGTACACGGCGCTCGCCACGCCTAGCCTGGCACCCCCTGG
>NZ_JBEPSH010000020.1:0-5866 GCF_040548795.1 Ottowia thiooxydans
CCCCGCTCTCTCCCGCCTGCGGGAGAGGGAGTAAGTCGGGTGCTTGGCTACACGCTTTTATTTTTTCCGGGCCTGTGGGCTTTCGACCGTCCGAAGGCGCGTATCACCCTTCAGTAACAGATTAGATGCCGGTCGCGCTCAGCATTGGAGCGTATGCCGGAGCTCATTCTGAATATGCGCTGTATTAAGACGATTGCCCAAAGACAAAACCCCCAGACTATTTCTAATCTGGGGGTGTTGCTGCTGTTAAAAGCCTGACGATGTCCTACTTTCACACGGGAATCCGCACTATCATCGGCGCTAAGGCGTTTCACTGTCCTGTTCGGGATGGGAAGGAGTGGTACCACCTTGCTATGGTCATCAGGCATAACTTGTTGTTGTATTGGTGTTTAAGTCAATACAACGAATTCATAGAGTTTGGAATCAGCTTTGATTATTTGATTGCGCACTTGGCATAACTAAAGGTCTCTGATCTGAATTGATCAAAGTTATAGGGTCAAGCCGCACGAGCAATTAGTACTGGTTAGCTTAACGCATTACTGCGCTTCCACACCCAGCCTATCAACGTCCTGGTCTTGAACGACTCTTTAGGGGGCTCAAGGCCCCGGCAGATCTTATCTTGAAACGAGTTTCCCGCTTAGATGCTTTCAGCGGTTATCTCTTCCACACATAGCTACCCTGCGATGCCACGGGCGTGACAACAGGTACACCAGCGGTGTGTCCACTCCGGTCCTCTCGTACTAGGAGCAGGCTTTCTCAAATCTGCAGCGCCCACGGAAGATAGGGACCAAACTGTCTCACGACGTTTTAAACCCAGCTCACGTACCTCTTTAAATGGCGAACAGCCATACCCTTGGGACCGGCTACAGCCCCAGGATGAGATGAGCCGACATCGAGGTGCCAAACACCGCCGTCGATATGAACTCTTGGGCGGTATCAGCCTGTTATCCCCAGAGTACCTTTTATCCGTTGAGCGATGGCCCTTCCATACAGAACCACCGGATCACTATGTCCTGCTTTCGCATCTGCTCGACTTGTCAGTCTCGCAGTTAAGCACGCTTATGCCATTGCACTATCGTCACGATGTCCGACCGTAACTAGCGTACCTTCGAACTCCTCCGTTACGCTTTGGGAGGAGACCGCCCCAGTCAAACTGCCTACCATGCACTGTCCCCGATCCAGATAATGGACCTAGGTTAGAACCTCAAACACACCAGGGTGGTATTTCAACGTTGGCTCCATGCGATCTAGCGACCACACTTCAAAGCCTCCCACCTATCCTACACAGATCTGTTCAAAGTCCAATACAAAGCTACAGTAAAGGTTCATGGGGTCTTTCCGTCTTTCCGCGGGGAGATTGCATCATCACAAACATTTCAACTTCGCTGAGTCTCAGGAGGAGACAGTGTGGCCATCGTTACGCCATTCGTGCAGGTCGGAACTTACCCGACAAGGAATTTCGCTACCTTAGGACCGTTATAGTTACGGCCGCCGTTTACTGGGACTTCGATCAAGAGCTTGCACCCCATCAATTAATCTTCCAGCACCGGGCAGGCGTCACACCCTATACGTCCACTTTCGTGTTTGCAGAGTGCTGTGTTTTTAATAAACAGTCGCAGCCACCAATTTTTTGCAACCCGTTCATGCTCAGTTGTTCACATCACACTAAAAGGGCACACCTTCTTCCGAAGTTACGGTGTCAATTTGCCGAGTTCCTTCTCCTGAGTTCTCTCAAGCGCCTTAGAATACTCATCTCGCGCACCAGTGTCGGTTTGCGGTACGGTCGTGTATAGCTGAAGCTTAGTGGCTTTTCCTGGAACCCCGTTCAGTCACTTCATGGACAAGTCCACTCGATCGGCAGCCTCGGTATATGACAGGCGGATTTGCCTACCTGTCGCCTACATCTGCCTAAACCAGAATCCAATAACTGGATGACCTATTAGAATCCGTCCCCACATCGCACTATACATCGGTACAGGAATATTGACCTGTTTCCCATCAGCTACGCATCTCTGCCTCGCCTTAGGGGCCGACTCACTCTACGCCGATGAACGTTGCGTAGAAAACCTTGCGCTTACGGCGAGCGGGCTTTTCACCCGCTTTAACGCTACTCATGTCAGCATTCGCACTTCTGATACCTCCAGCAGCCTTTACAAGCCACCTTCACAGGCTTACAGAACGCTCTCCTACCACGCACAGTAAACTGTGCATCCGCAGCTTCGGTAACTGGCTTAGCCCCGTTACATCTTCCGCGCAAGACGACTCGATCAGTGAGCTATTACGCTTTCTTTAAATGGTGGCTGCTTCTAAGCCAACATCCTGACTGTTTTAGCCTTCTCACTTCGTTTCCCACTTAGCCAATTTTAGGGACCTTAGCTGGCGGTCTGGGTTGTTTCCCTCTTGAGTCCGGACGTTAGCACCCGGTGCTCTGTCTCCCAAGCTGTACTCGTCGGTATTCGGAGTTTGCCTTGGTTTGGTAAGTCGCCATGACCCCCTAGCCAAAACAGTGCTCTACCCCCGACGGTAATACTTGAGGCACTACCTAAATAGTTTTCGGAGAGAACCAGCTATTTCCAAGTTTGTTTAGCCTTTCACCCCTATCCACAGCTCATCCGCTAGTTTTGCAACACTAGTCGGTTCGGACCTCCAGTACCTGTTACGGCACCTTCATCCTGGCCATGGATAGATCACTTGGTTTCGGGTCTACACCCAGCGACTAAATTCGCCCTATTCGGACTCGATTTCTCTTCGGCTTCCCTATTCGGTTAACCTTGCCACTGAATGTAAGTCGCTGACCCATTATACAAAAGGTACGCAGTCACCCCTAAGGGCTCCTACTTTTTGTAAGCATGCGGTTTCAGGATCTATTTCACTCCCCTCCCGGGGTTCTTTTCGCCTTTCCCTCACGGTACTAGTTCACTATCGGTCAATGATGAGTATTTAGCCTTGGAGGATGGTCCCCCCATATTCAGACAGGATTTCTCGTGTCCCGCCCTACTTTTCTCTAGCTTAGTACCACACGTCTGTTTTCGCATACAGGGCTATCACCCGCTATGGCCGGACTTTCCATTCCGTTTTGCTAACAGTCGTGCTATCACTAGAAGGCTTCTCCGATTTCGCTCGCCACTACTTTCGGAATCTCGGTTGATGTCTTTTCCTCGAGCTACTGAGATGTTTCAGTTCACCCGGTTCGCCTCGTTATCCTATGTATTCAGATAACGATACCTTTGCAGGTGGGTTTCCCCATTCGGAAATCTCCGGATCAAAGCTAATTTGCCAGCTCCCCGAAGCTTATCGCAGGCTATCACGTCCTTCGTCGCCTATCATTGCCAAGGCATCCACCACATGCTCTTAGTCACTTGACCCTATAACTTTGACGTTTCTTATCGAAACTCAAAATCCAGTCAATGAGACCTGCCAGGTCTTTCACCTGACGCGTTATGCCGTAATCAAAATTAAATTTGAAATACTCGAATTTTTCAGACTAGCTGATACATTCGTTTTGACGCAATCAAAAATTCATGCTGCTAGCGGCACGGTGAGCCATGAAGCTCTTTCCGCTAGCAGCGCTGATTCGACTCTATGAATTGTTAAAGAACAGCCGTGGGTCTTGCAACCCATTATTGACGAGAGCGTCAATATCAAAACACCTAGATCACGCTAGATGCTTTGATATTCCACGCTTTATTAAAACGTCTTTTTCCGATTTTTCATCTCCCTGACTATCTCTTCTTATTATTCTTTTTCTTTCGTCTCTTTTCTCTTACCTACGCTTCTTAACTTCGATCTTGTTTTTCTTATTAACTATCTACCAAATAATTGGTGGAGGATGACGGGATCGAACCGACGACCCCCTGCTTGCAAAGCAGGTGCTCTCCCAGCTGAGCTAATCCCCCAGGTTTGTCTTGGATGGCTTGTGGTGGGTCTGGTTGGTCTCGAACCAACGACCCCCGCCTTATCAAGACGGTGCTCTAACCAACTGAGCTACAGACCCGGCCGATCGCTAAAGGCTTTCACAACACCTTAAACACTTTCGTGCCAAAGCATTGCGTCGCTGGCGACATCCCTTCCAACAACCGATAAGTGTGGGCGTTTAGCTTAAATTGCTTTTCTTCCAGAAAGGAGGTGATCCAGCCGCACCTTCCGATACGGCTACCTTGTTACGACTTCACCCCAGTCACGAACCCTGCCGTGGTAATCGCCCCCCTTGCGGTTAAGCTAACTACTTCTGGCAGAACCCGCTCCCATGGTGTGACGGGCGGTGTGTACAAGACCCGGGAACGTATTCACCGCGACATTCTGATCCGCGATTACTAGCGATTCCGACTTCACGCAGTCGAGTTGCAGACTGCGATCCGGACTACGACTGGCTTTATGGGATTAGCTCCCCCTCGCGGGTTGGCAACCCTCTGTACCAGCCATTGTATGACGTGTGTAGCCCCACCTATAAGGGCCATGAGGACTTGACGTCATCCCCACCTTCCTCCGGTTTGTCACCGGCAGTCCCATTAGAGTGCTCAACTAAATGTAGCAACTAATGGTAAGGGTTGCGCTCGTTGCGGGACTTAACCCAACATCTCACGACACGAGCTGACGACAGCCATGCAGCACCTGTGTTACGGTTCTCTTTCGAGCACTCCTCTATCTCTAAAGGATTCCGTACATGTCAAAGGTGGGTAAGGTTTTTCGCGTTGCATCGAATTAAACCACATCATCCACCGCTTGTGCGGGTCCCCGTCAATTCCTTTGAGTTTTAACCTTGCGGCCGTACTCCCCAGGCGGTCAACTTCACGCGTTAGCTTCGTTACTGAGAAAGTAAATTCCCAACAACCAGTTGACATCGTTTAGGGCGTGGACTACCAGGGTATCTAATCCTGTTTGCTCCCCACGCTTTCGTGCATGAGCGTCAGTGCAGGCCCAGGGGGTTGCCTTCGCCATCGGTGTTCCTCCGCATATCTACGCATTTCACTGCTACACGCGGAATTCCACCCCCCTCTGCCGCACTCCAGCGATGCAGTCACAGATGCAGTTCCCAGGTTGAGCCCGGGGATTTCACAACTGTCTTACATCACCGCCTGCGCACGCTTTACGCCCAGTAATTCCGATTAACGCTTGCACCCTACGTATTACCGCGGCTGCTGGCACGTAGTTAGCCGGTGCTTATTCTTACGGTACCGTCATGAGCTCTCTGTATTAGAAAAAGCCTTTTCGTTCCGTACAAAAGCAGTTTACAACCCGAGGGCCTTCATCCTGCACGCGGAATGGCTGGATCAGGCTTTCGCCCATTGTCCAAAATTCCCCACTGCTGCCTCCCGTAGGAGTCTGGGCCGTGTCTCAGTCCCAGTGTGGCTGGTCGTCCTCTCAGACCAGCTACAGATCACTGGCTTGGTGAGCCTTTACCTCACCAACTACCTAATCTGCCATCGGCCGCTCCAGATGCGCGAGGCCCGAAGGTCCCCCGCTTTCATCCTCAGATCACATGCGGTATTAGCTACTCTTTCAAGTAGTTATCCCCCACATCTGGGCACGTTCCGATGTATTACTCACCCGTTCGCCGCTCGCCGCCAGGTTACCCCGCGCTGCCGCTCGACTTGCATGTGTAAAGCATTCCGCCAGCGTTCAATCTGAGCCAGGATCAAACTCTACAGTTCGATCTTGTTTAAAATTTATACTCTTTCGAGTTCACTCATAAAAACGGAATTGAAGTGAACTTCACTTCTATCTCCATGAGCGTTTGATAGTCTAAAAGACTTGGCAATTAACCCACCAAACGCCCACGCTTATCGGCTGTATATTTTTAATGAACCCGGCAAAAACTCATTCGTTTTCTGCCTGACTCGCTGCGATCAGCGAAGCCTTGAATTAT
>NZ_JBEPSH010000021.1:0-5849 GCF_040548795.1 Ottowia thiooxydans
GCCCGCGCTTCTTCGCATGCAGGCCTCGCATATGCCGCATGCAGATGTAGTGATCATCAAAGAAGCGGGACATTGCTCGAACTGGGAGCAGCCGGTGGCGTTTAACGCGGCGGTGCTGGGGTTTATTGGACGGCATAACACCTAGGAGCGTGGGACGCCTGGTCGCCCAAACTCCTAGTGATGCGATGTCGTCAAACTTGCATCCTTCAGTGCATGCTAGGTACTGAACCCATCAAGCCTGGTGCGCCGCATTAGTAGTGTCTGCTGTGGGGTATGTGGGGTATGTGGCGTATGTGGCTTGAAAGCCGCCAGTCAGGAACGTAACCAGGAGCTGGATCAACTCCGTGGTGTCATCGGGATCATTGCGTTCTTCTGAAATAGTCCGGATACGGCCGGTAGGCGACATAGCCGAGACCATCGCTCCTACCGAAAAAAGGTAGCACCACGTCAGCGTCTTCTGGTCCATGTGCGGCAGCGCCTTCGCCAGCACGCGAATTGTCTGGCGCGCGATCGGATCTGAGTGCTCTCTTGACACTCGTCGCGCGTGTGGTTGGGGATCGTTGCTGATCTGCGCGATGAGTTGCGCATATTGCTGCCCGCCCTGCGCCTTGTTTCGGGAGAAAAGCAGGGTCGGCTCCAAGAACGCTCGTAGCACATCCTGGAGTTCAGGCTGCCCCTTGGAGCGTTGTTCCACGGCGTCGAGGCGCTGGAGCCGTTCGTAATTGATCACTGCGATCCGCCGCCCTAGAACCGCACCAAAGAGCTCTTCCTTATTCGCGAAGTGGTACTGCACCAGCGAAACAGCAACCTTAGCCTCTTGCGCGATTTGACGCAAAGAGACGCCGTGGTAGCCCCTCTGCGCAAAGAGCGTTTCCGCAGCGTCCAAGACTTTTTCCGGCGTCTCGGCACGACTCATTTTCTCACTCCATCAAGCTATTTTTGATCATCCGTCCTATTGTAGATGACCATACGAAAAGCACTTCTGATGGCTCTGTAAGAGAAAAAACGGGTTTACCCGAATCCACATCATATTTCATAGTTGTACACTCGACCTACTAATTAAGAAGAGCATGACCAGTCTGAACGAAACACACAATCCATCGCTATGCTCATGGGTGCCACGATCCGCACCCGGCCAATCCGATTTCCCTATACAAAATCTTCCATTTGGTCGATTCACAACAGAAAGCGATCCATCACGCAGGGTAGGCGTTGCAATTGGAAATCACGTTCTGGATTTGAGACAGATGACCAACATCGGCTTACTTAAAGACCTGGACGCCAGTCTCATCAAAGCCTGCGCAAGTGACAGCCTGAACACGCTGATGGACCTTACACCTGCGCAGTTGTCAACGTTGCGCCTACTGCTGTCGCGCCTGCTGCGTCACGGCGGCCCCGATCGCTCTGAAGTTGTTTCATGCCTGGTTGATGCCACCAATGCACTGATGCGAATGCCAGCCGATGTACGCAACTTTTCGGACTTCTTCACTTCCATCCATCACGCTTCAAATACCGGACGCATGCTTCGGCCACATGCGCCGCTGCAGCCCAACTTCCACCATTTGCCAGTCGGCTATCACGCACGGTCCTCAACCCTGCGCGTGAGTGGCACTCCGTTATGTAGACCATGCGGGCAACAAATCCCCAAGGACATGACCGAACCGGTTTATGAACCGAGCCGCCGGTTGGACTTTGAATGCGAAGTGGCAATCCACATAGGTCGCGGCAACGAATTGGGCAAGCCCATTCGTGTGGACCAGGCAGACGAGTCCATCTTCGGCGTCAGCCTGCTCAACGACTGGTCATCGCGCGACCTCCAGACCTGGGAGTCGGCACCGCTCGGGCCGTTTCTTGCAAAGAGCTCGCTGACGACACTCTCTCCCTGGATCGTGACCACCGAAGCACTTGCCCCCTTTCGTGTAGCGGCGGTGCGAAGGGCCAGTAACGTGCCATCGCCTCTCCCGTATTTACTAGATACCAAAGACCAGGTGAATGGCGGAATCGATATCCAAATGGAGATCTACCTGCAAACCGAACAGGGTCGCGAAAGAGGTTTGCCCGCCACGCTGATCTCATCACCGAATTTCCGGGATCAGTATTGGACGCCAGCGCAGATGCTCGCGCACCAGACGAGCAATGGCTGCGTCGTTGAGCCCGGCGACATCATTGGCTCCGGAACGGTGTCCGGCCCGGTGCGCGATCAACTCGGTTGTTTGCTGGAACTGACTCAGGGCGGCACCCTGCCGCTCGAGTTGCCCACCGGAGAACTGCGAGCCTTCCTCGAAGATGGAGATGAAGTCGAAATCCGAGGACGCTGTGTCGCCAACGGAGCAGTGCCTATCGGATTTGGCGTTTGCGCAGGTCGCATACATCCCTGCCAGGCCGGCTAAACAGCTCGCTCTGGTAACACCGGACACCCCCAATTCACTTTTCACACAAGGAGACAATCAATGCCAAGAATATTCAGCCAAGCGCTCCAGGCCCCTTTCATAGGCTTGGCGCTCGCCACGGCCTACACGGTGCCAGCTATCGCACAGACAGAAAGCTATCCTTCCAAGCTGGTAGAAACCATCGTTCCCTATTCCGTGGGCGGCGGCGTCGGCGCGATGGCACGTGCATTTGCCAACGAGGCATCCAAGGACACTGGACAACAGTGGATCGTGAGTGCGCGGGAGGGCGCGGGTGGCGTGGTGGGCTTCTCGTTTCTGGCACGCGCGAAACCTGACGGGTACACAGTGGTCTTTTCTCCTGCCTCGCCGTTGACAAACTCCCCGTTTGTCAACAAACGAATGCCATTCACCACCGACCAGATCGAGCCAGTCTGTCAGGTTTTCGAGAACGTCTTCGCGATTGCAGTCAAGCAGGACTCGCCTATTAAATCCTTCGAGGAGTTGGTGGCTAGCGCGCGGCAGAAGCCAGGGGTCGTTTCCTACGGCCATGCTGGCCCGGCAAGCGTTCCACATCTGTCGATGGCCGCCATTGAACAATCCATGAAAATCAAACTCAACTCCATCGCGTACCGTGGTGACGCACCCCTGATATCAGACACGATGGGAGGAACGTTGGACTTCAGCGTGCCCGCTATTTCTTCTTTGGCTGGAAAGAACCTCCGCGTCCTGGCTGTACTTTCAGATAAGCGCCATCCCGGATTTGCAAGCGTTCCATCCATCACTGAACTCGGGGGGCCAGCCGTTACGCCGGGGCTCAATGGGCTCTATGTTCCCGCGGGGACCCCTAAAGCAGTGGTCTCTGAAATAGAGCGCATCTGCGAGAAAGTCACCAAGTCGAATGCTTTTTCATCGAACGCGAAGATGCTCATGCAGGTGCCGCAGTACCTCAATGGCGCTGCCTTCAAGGAGCGCATCTTGGCGACCTACAAATCCAACGCATCTCTGGTGCCGGATCTCAACCTCGAGACAAACTAAGTTCCCAATCACCTTTGAAACTTACACTCCATATGCTCGACACGCCATCTCCGATCCGAAGAATCCTGACCGGTCTTGACTCCAACGGACGCTCCATCATCGAGTCCGATGGGCCCTCTCCTGCGCAAAAGGTCGTCCCCGAGCGACCAGGCTACAGGATCACCGACCTCTGGCGGACCTTGCCCGGCGATGGGCTCTCGGCAGCAGATTCCATTGCCAAGCACAGCGGCGTGCTTCCTCCTCCCGGTGGCACCGTTGTACGCATCATCGAATGGCCCCCCGAACCCCAGGACCCGATGGAGCTTCGCCGCCTGATGGATGCGACGTTCAAGTCGATGTTTCCGGACGCTCACCGTGACGTGCAGTCCGGCGAGCATCCGGGCATGCACCAGACCAACACCATAGACTATGCGATCGTGCTTGAAGGTGAAGTGCTGGCCATCATGGAAGAAGGCGAGACCCTCATGAAAGCCGGTGATGTCCTCATTCAGCGTGGCACAAGCCACGCCTGGGCAAACCGATCAGGAAAACCCGTCAAGGTTGCCTTCATTCTCGTAGACACGGTGCGTTGATCGCATCGCCTGAACCTTCCGCTCGCAGACATTTGATCCCTGCGTACGCCAGCCGCGTTCTACGTTAAGCATCATGGCGGGAAGCTCATGCGTCAGTACGATTCGTCTCATAGAACTGAGCACGACTCAACGGCAATTTGTACTGCACTGGGGAGAGATGGGTTCGCGCTGGGGTGTGAATCGTACCGTAGCGCAGATTCACGCCTTGCTGTTTGTGCACGGACAGACAGCCGCTCAACGCGGAACAATTGAGCGAAACCCTTGGGGTAGCACGCTCCAACGTGAGCAATAGCCTGGAAGAGTTGCAGGCCTGGGAATTGATCCGCACCACCCATGTACTGGGCGACAGGCGTGACTTCTTTGAGACCAGCGTGGATATATGGGAGCTTTTTCGCGCGATTGTGCGTGAGCGCAAGGAGCGCGAGTTTGACCCCACCATCCGCATGCTCTCTACCCTGGTGAAGAGCCCCGAGTTCAAGGGCGAAACCGCTGACGCGCAAGACCGTATCCGCTCTACTCTGGCTCTGATGAACAAACTTGCCGCCTGGGCAGATGAAATGCTGCGCCTGTCGCCAGGCACGCTGGACAAGATCTTGGGCCTCGGCGTCAGCGTGCAGCGCTTTGTTCGCGGCACCTCACCATACTCAGAGAAAGAAAAGCACTCCGCACAACGACCTTGAGTATCCTCGCCAGGCAGGGCTCGTCCTGCCTCTTTTTTCAGTGTTAATTTCTGTTTATACAGAAATAACGAATAAAAAAGGAATCGCCATGACCGACCCCTCATATCATTCCCCCTCACCCTGTACTGCGACGCCAGTTGTCGTTTCTGCAATGCGGAGATGACCAACCTGATGCTGCGCAATACGCAAGGACGCCTTTGTTTCATCAACTGCGCAGAAACCGGCTTTCAAGGTGGTCCCGCTCCGCAGGAGGATTTGATGCGTTCCATTCACGGGGTGGATGCACAAGGCAGGGTCTTTGTCGGTGAGGGCTGCCTGGCTCGCGCCTATGAGGGCATCGGTTGGACCTGGGTTGGGGCAGCCCAATAGCCTTGGGGCTGATGGTTGTCACAGCAATGAGCTTGGTCGGCTTCATCATCGCTGAGCGCACACATACACACCCCATGTTCGACTTCTCGGTGTTCAGCATCCGTGACTTTACCGGCGCAATCCTGGGCTGCGTCGGAATGAATTTCAGCTACTGGCCTTTCACGATTTATCTGCCACTGTATTTCACAGCTGGGTTTGGTATGGATGTCACTTCCGCCGGGCTGGTCCTGTTGGCCGGTCTAGGCTTGGGTCTGACCACCACCCCAGCCACCAGCATGACAACCTCTGCGGTCCCCTCCCATCGCGCAGACATGGGACATGCGGTGGATGTCAAGCCCACAGGGTTCATAAGATTTGGCTCTGGCCAGTTCGTCTATAAGCTTCCAACAGGCTATCTAGCCGCATCTGATTCGCGCAGGGATGGTCAGGCGGTAGGTTTTTGATATTCACATACGCGGCACCCGCGCCCGAAACTTGAAACACCGATGAGATCCATCGGCCAAAGATGAAGATGCACCGCGAACTCTCTTCACCAAAAGAGCGATCAACTATGGTGGGCATAACTGCTTTGCAGCATGACCGGAGACAACAGGGCTTCCGATCGCGAGAATATGCGGTTCAACCTCAGCCCGGGCTTCCATGAACAAACGATCCCTTGCACGGACGGCTCCTGTCTGGACTCCTGAACCGATACCAACGCCGGCGCCAGCCCAGGAAGGCTGGATTGATGTCGGGGGAGCACGCCTTTGGTATTGGGATACCGGCGGAACTGGGCAACCAGTCGTGTTCATGCATGCAGGCTC
>NZ_JBEPSH010000022.1:0-4310 GCF_040548795.1 Ottowia thiooxydans
GATGGGTGATGGGTGATGGGTGATGGGTGATGGGTGATGGGTGATGGGTGATGGGTGATGGGTGATGGGTGATGGGTGATGGGTGATGGGTGATGCACTCAGACGCTATGAGTAGGTTGCTGCGGAATACTCAATGGGTCGAGAACCAAAAAATCCGTTCGGGCTGAGCCTGTCGAAGCCTCGCGCAACGCTTTAACAAACTCAGCCCGAACAGTTTGTGAATTTCCAAGCCTGAGCAAGCACTCCCCACTCAATGCTCTATGCCTAGCGCCAACAGAAACCGCGACACCATGTTGTAGGCCGCAATGGTGGCTGTGATCTCAACAGCCACCTGAACGCCAAAGCGCTGAAGAACGGCATCAAACACCTCGGGCCGCACCCGTATGTCCCTCGTCATGCAGTCCGTCAAGTGAAGCACGCAGCGCTTTTCTTCATCGAAAACTTCCGCACTACCGTCCAGCTTCGCCGCAGCAATTTGAGCGTCATCCAAGCCCCCTGCTTTGGCATGAGGCACATGCGCTTCAAACTCATAGTCAGCACCATTGAGTACTGCCACACGCAGGATGATGAGTTCACGCAAATCAGGCGGCACTTGCGTGTGATTGCGAATAACCGTGAGCAGCGCTTCCCACCCCTGCGCCAAGGGCGCGCTATTGAGCAGCACCTGATACAGCACTGAAATGCGGCCACGTGCCGCCTGGATGTTGGCTTCAATATCGGCCAGTTCAGGACGGGTTCCCGGAACAACCAAAGGAACACGAATGGAGTCTGTCGTCATGGGTTGGGGTAAATCTTTATAGGGTGCACTGAGGGCGCCCCCGAGCCCTTGGCTTATCGGGGCGCGCACTAAGAGATGCAGAAAATCAGTGAGACTGAATGCGGTTGTCCTTGATGAACTTGCTCCATCGCTTTTCTTCTTCAGCCACATAGGCATCCAACTCCGCAGGCGGACCCGCGTCAATCGTCAACCCTTCTTGCGCCACCTTCTGCGCAAACCCGGGAGACCGCGCAGCACTGCTGGCTGACTTGTTAAGACGCGCGATGACCGAGGCTGGCGTGCCCGCAGGCACATAAAGCCCGTACCAGCTTTCAACCACATACCCCGGCACACGCGTGGCGATAGCGGGCACGTTCTTGAACGCAGGTGAAGGCTGAGCAGTGGTCACGCCCAAAGCCCGCAGCTTGCCGTTTTCCAACATGGGCGCGGCAGCCGCGGCCGTAGCAAACATCATGTCGACCTGCCCACCCAACAAGTCGTTCAAGGCCGGGCCGGCCCCACGGTACGGTACATGCGTAATGGCCGAATTGGACAGCTTGGCAAACATCTCACCCGACAGGTGCGGTGACGTGCCGTTTCCTGGCGAGGCATACGTCAGCTTGCCGGGGCGGCTCTTGGCATCGGCCAGCAGGCCTTCCAGATTTTTGATCGGGCTTTCTGCACGCACTACCAGCACATTGGGCCCACGCCCCAGCAGCATCACAGGCGCAAACGCCTGGTTGCTGCCGTAAGGCAATTTGGCTTGCAAGGCCGGATTGACGGCGTGCGCAAAGGTGGCAATCACCAGGTTGTACCCATCGGGCTTGGCTTTCGCCACAAAGTCCGTGCCAATCAAAGTGCCGGCACCGGGCTTGTTTTCAACCACGATGGGTTGACCCAGGTCGCGGCCCATTTCAACGCCCAGGAACCGCGAAATCGTATCCGCGCCACCACCCGGTGCGAACGGCACCGTCAATCGAATGGGCTTGTTAGGAAAGTCTGAACCACTGTTGGCATTGGCCACAGGCAGGAGCGCACTGCTGGCGAGCAGCAAACTTAGAGAACGAATGACAACGCGGCGATTCTGCATGGACATGATTGGCAATTGAGTTGTAGTCATAGAGGCGATAAGTGCTTGTCTCGATGGAGCGTCTGGAGTGTCGCCGCCTCAGGGATAAAGATAAACTGCATACAACCTATATCAGACATTCCCAAAAGCTATGGACTTGAAGCAGCTGGAGCACTTTGTTGCGGTGGTGGAAAGAGGCAGCATCAGCCGCGCAGCCGCAGCCTTGCACTTGGCGCAGCCCAGCGTGAGCAAGCAAATGACCTTGCTTGAAAAAAGCCTGGGTCAGCGCCTGCTGGAGCGCACCGGCCGGGGCGTGACACCCACTGAAGCAGGCAGAGCGCTGCTAGGCCATGCACGCACCATGCTGAATGCCGCTGCACAGGCTCGCCTGGAAATCACGGACATGTGTGAAGAGCCCACGGGCAAGGTTGTGGTGGGGCTACCCAATCGCGTAGCGCTAGGCCTGTGTGTGCCCTTGCTCAAAGAATTCCGCAAGCGCATGCCCAAAGCCATGCTGTCTGTTCAAGAGGGGTTGAGCGTGCCGCTTCGCGAAGGATTGATTCAGGGGCGCATAGACATAGCGATGATGTTCGACCCTGTACCTACGCCCCTGCTCAGCTTTGAGATGGTCATGCGTGAATCATTGATGCTCTTCGCGCCCGCCAACCACCGCATGCCGAGTCAAATTGCACCCAAGGACATCAAGAAATATGCGCTGGTACTGCCCACCGCCCCCAACCCCATACGCAACCTGGTAGACACCACCCTGCTGCCCTACGACCTGGCGTTGAACATCATTGCCGAAGTAGGTGCGGTGCAGTCTGCCCTGACCATGGTCGAAGCAGGCATTGCGTGTTCTATCTTGCCAGAGAGTGCGCTGTACATCAGCCGCAGGCCTCACATGATGCAGAGGATTCCGATTGGGCCGCCTGTGACATGGAACACCTTGATGCTTGCGCAACCGGTGGCGCGGCCTGCAAGTCGGTTGGTGCAGGAGACTGCGAAGTTGCTCAGGACGTTGGATTTTCGGACTCTGGATAAGCCGACGTCATAGCCTTGTCCAGCATTTCGGTTCGATCTGTCGCACTACCATACGTTCGGGCTGAGGTTCTATGATTTCTGTCAAACGGTGAGTGGCGTTGAAACAGAAAAAACCGTTCGGCCTGAGCCTGTCGAAGGCTTGCGCAACGCTTCGACAAGCTCAGCGCGAACGGGCTGTTGTGAAACCTAACTCTTCGGCAATAAAGATGCTGTGCATTGAGCCTGTCGAAGCCTGTCATGCGACTGCCTAAGCAACAGCCCGTCCCATCCTAAGCGGGCGTCGACAGGAGTTCGCACTTCTTCATCCAAGCCAAGAAGAAAACCAACTTATCGTTGAACGCCTCACTTGATGCGTAAGGTGTGTTCGCATGCGTCAAGAAGAACTCAACGTGGTGGGCCATTTCAGGATGAGACGCCGAAAAATACTCAGCATAGTCCGCCAAGCTTACGGGCCAATAAGAGTCTGACAATGGACGCAGCACATTGGTCGCACGAAGCAATTTCCTGGCTGCCTCCTTTTGCAAGCGCTGCATCTCCGCATGCCCTTCTGCAGCATTGATACAGATCACATAGTCACCGAGAACCTGCATGTAGTCGCCGTTGATGGCCTGGGCAATCGACCGCGAGGGCTGGAATGCCTTAAACCTAAGTGCCAGATCCGTGCCATAGATGCAGCGACACTCGTGCTTAAGCCAGTATCCCCAGCTGTATAAGTTGTCGGGGCTCAGCACATCCTCAAGCACGCCAATATCGAAATCGATTTTGGACACTTCAGGATGGCGATCTTGCAGATCTGATCGCACGCGTTCGAGAGAGCGCATTTCATGCGTCGCAAGGGACCTCGTCAGAATCAAGGTCAAGTCAAGATCCGACTTCCCACGTTGAGCTTTCCCCCGAGCCACGCTGCCGTACAAATACAGACTGTCAAGGACCGGACCCAACTCCTTACGCAAACTGTCGAGCGCATCATTGACCACATCTACAAACTCCGGCTGTAAGGGCTTGGGTGGAGGTATTTCAATGCAAGCGGGCATGAAGTCATCGAAGCTTTTCATGGCGTTGAGGGTAGCGCACCCCGCAATACTCAGCTCGACACTCCCTCAGGCACCGGTGAAGCCAAACGCTAGCACCTTCGTGCCGATGCAGATCCCCGCTGCGAGCGCTACACCCGACATCCGCATCGAATTGCGCCGGGGACAGGATCAGGCCGGAAGGCTTTAGAAAAGCCACATGCAGGCTTGAAACTGGAAGCAGGCGTAAGCAGCCGTTTTCTAGATGCTGACAGTTCAGTTCGAAGAGTTGCTCAGTTGCTGAAGCTCAAGTTGCTTGGCTGCACTGGCTTCGAGGGTTGCACGCTCTTCATCCAGATACCGATAAATGCTTTTGAGGTCGGCGATTTTCTGTTTGATTTCTGCCATTTTCTTTTCAATGAGCTTGGCGCCA
>NZ_JBEPSH010000023.1:0-3601 GCF_040548795.1 Ottowia thiooxydans
CTCGGTGGAACGCGCAGCGTGCTGGATCGGGCGGTGAAATATGCCAAGGAACGTGTGGTGTTTGGCCGGCCCATTGGGATGAACCAGGCGGTGCAGCACCCCTTGGCAGAGATCTGGGCGCGGTTGACGGCGGCTGAACTCACGGTGTGGGCCGCAGCCACGCTGTACGACCAGGACCTGCCTTGCGCTGCAGAAGTCAATGCCGGCAAATTCTTGGCGGGAGAGCTTTTCTTCGACGCCTGCACGCGTGCAGTCCGGGTGCATGGCGGCTATGGCCAAGCCAAGGAATACCACGTCGAGCGCTACTTTCGCGAGTCAGTCAGTCCCTTGGTGGGTCCGGTCAGTCAGGAGCTGGCGCTATGTCACATCGCTGAACAGATGTTGGGCCTTCCCAAGTCCTACTGAATCCTGGTTAACGGGGTGGTGAATCTTGAATGGCGCCGCGACAAGGTCCCGAAATGTGCCGCAGGTCGTGTACGGCTCACAACTCAACGTGTTCCAACTTAAAAAAAATATAGGAGACCCAGCATGAATGATCGAATGATTTCAAGGCGTCGAGCGGTAGGCGTTCTTGGCGCGCTTTCCCTGCCACTATCGGGTGCACGCTCGGCGTGGGCGCAAGGGCGGCAGCCCACCATGGTCATTCCCTATGTGCCGGGTGGCGCAGCGGACACATTTGGGCGCATGTTCACCGACGCCTTCGGCAACGAAATCAACGAGAAGTTCGTGGTCGAAAACCATGGCGGGGCAGGCGGTGCCATCGGTATCGCTCGTGTCGTGCAGGCCCCAGCCGATGGAAAGACGCTCCTCTACACCTATGGCAATCTTTCCCTGGGCCTGATCCATACCCTGAAAGATGCGCCCAATATCTTGACTGACCTGGTGCCCGTGGTGAGGACCATCGTCACGGAGGGCATCATCGCCACCGGGGTCAATTCGCGCTTGAAGACATTTGACGACCTCCTCAAGGAGGCTGCAAAAGAACCCGGGAAAATCAGTTGTGCCGACTATGGTGAGTTGACCATGTCCCACTTGATGCGGGTGGCCGGAATTCAGTTGATGCGTGTGCCCTACAAAGGCGGCTCGCCTGGTGTCGTGGACACGATCACCGGCGTCGTTGATCTCTATGCAGGTTCAGCCAACATCGTGATGCCGCAGATTCGAAGCGGCAAGCTTCGTGCGCTCGCAGTCACCAGCCCCGCGCGCATCGCTGAAATTCCAGACATTCCCACCGTTCGAGAAGTGCTGCCGGCTTTCCGCGCACTGAACTATCAAGGCTTGTTTGCGCCAAAAAACACACCATCCGCCGTGGTGGAGCGGCTCTACGGCCAGGCCCTGTCTGCGATCAAGAAGCCCGAGTTTCAACAGCGCGTGGTAAGTCGAAATGCGGTCGTGCAACCCATGGGGCCTGATGAGTTTCGAAAGTTCATGGAGCAGGACGCGCAGGACATTGCAGCCGTCGTGAAGGCGACAGCATCGTCACGCTAGGCACCCGCTGCATTCATCGCACGCCTGACGCGCTTTCTGGCGCACCTCCTGGCTCATCCGCGGCGCATGGCCTTGGCTGTATGAAACCGCACGCGGAGCAACTTGGCTGAAGCTTCATTCGCTCAGGAGCCACAGGTACAGGCACTCACAAACAGAAGAGGACGACGAAGATGTTAGAAAAGAAAATGGTCCGCATCGGGGGCGGTTCAGCCTACTGGGGTGACAGCGTCACCGGGCCCATTCAGTTGGTAGAGCGGGGGGAGATCAAGTACCTCATGCTGGAATATCTGGCTGAGCTGACCATGTCCATTCTTGTGAACGCACGCAAGAAAGACCCAGAGCTCGGCTACGCAACCGATTTCATTGTCGCGGCCATGCGGCGCACGCTGAAGGATGTGGTCACCAAGGGTATTCGCGTCATCACCAACGCGGGGGGCGTGAACCCTCAAGCATGCGCAAGAGCGCTTACTGCGCTGGCAGATGAACTCGGCGTGAGCGTGAAGATCGCCGTGGTCGAGGGCGACGACGTGGGCCCCAAGCTCGAATCCCTGCGAGCCAGCGGTGTCCGGGAGATGTTCAGCGGTCAGGAATTTCCGGCCAATGTCGCCAGTGCCAGCGCCTATCTGGGTGCCTTTCCGATTGCGCGCGCGTTGGATGAAGGCGCGCAGATCGTGATTACTGGGCGGGGTGTTGATAGTGCACTGGCGCTTGGCCCCCTGATCCATGAGTTCGGGTGGCGCGACACGGACTACGACTTGCTCGCAGCCGGAAGCCTGGCAGGACATCTGCTGGAGTGCTCCACTCAGATCACCGGCGGCCTGCACACCGACTGGCGCAACGTGCCTGACTGGGCAGGCATTGGCTATCCCATCGCCGAGTGTGAACCCGACGGAAGCTTTGTGTTGACCAAGACGCCCGAATCAGGGGGGCTGGTTAATCGCCTCACCGTCGGCGAACAGTTGATCTATGAGTTGCATGACCCGGGCAACTATGCGTTGCCGGACGTCATGTGTGATTTCACCGGAGTGACGCTGACCGAAGTAGGCGCGCATCGCGTACTGGTCAAGGGAGCCGTCGGAAAGCCGCCCACGCGGACGTTGAAAGTCAGTGCAACGTATGCGGACGGCTGGCGATGCACTGCTCAGCGCACCGTCGTCGGCTTCGAAGCGGTCGCCAAGGCCGAGCGTCTTGCCGAAGAGGCCATCCGCCGCTGCGAAACCCTGAATGCCAGAGATGGACTGGGGCCCTTCACAGAGGTCTGCGCCGAAGTACTGGGAAGTGAGAAGTCATCGTTCGGCAGCAGCGCGGCTGGGGGAAACAGTCGTGAAGTGGTTCTGAGGCTGTCAGTCAAACATCCCAATCGCGCAGCACTTCGTACCTTCGCTACCGAGTTCCCATCATTCGGAACAGCCGGGCCTCCGGGCTTCACCGGCTCTGGTGGAGGGCGCGCCTCCCCGCAGCCGGTGCTGCGTCTGTTCTCTTTTTTGTTGGACAAGTCAGAACTGATTCCCACAGTGACCTTGCCAGATGGGCGCCGGATTGAAGTGCCCTTCAAGTTGCACGAAGCGTCATCAGGTTCCACATCAATCAATGCCGATTGGAAGCCTGACAGCACCCCTCTGCAGTCGCTTGACGGCAGCGTCAAGCTTCGTGATCTTGCGGTTGGACGAAGTGGTGACAAGGGAGACACCAGCAACGTTGTACTGGTGGCGCGAGACCCCCAGCAGCTTGCGCTGCTTTGGAGCAAGGTCACGCCGGAATGGGTCCGATCTCACCTGGGGCACCTGGTCAAAGGCTCGATCGAGCGATATGCATTGCCAGGCCCTGGAGGCATGAACCTTGTCCTGCGAGAAGCCTTGGGCGGCGGTGGAATGGCCTCCCTTCGGAATGACCCATTAGGAAAGACCCTTGCACACATCCTGCTTGAAGCCAAGCTTGACTAACAGCCGTTTCACCAGGTCGCAAGACCAAGGATTCCCAAACTCCCAGCGAAAGAAGTACAGCATATGAAAGTTCAGTTGACGTCGGAGCAAGAGGCGATTCGAGAGGGCGTGGCGGCGGTGTGCGCACGCTTTGGAGATGACTACTGGTTGCGCAAGGACAGGGAAAAGAA